>NZ_JADPKK010000022.1 GCF_023073915.1 Bradyrhizobium sp. 149
GATCGCCAGCGGCCTGTCGCGGGGTGCAAACCGCGGCAGGCCATTCCTCACGGAACGAGTCGAGAATAAACCATCGCGCTATTACAAGGGTGGGCAAAGGCGCGCTTGCGCCGTGCCCACCAGCTTTCCGCGACCGCAAAAGAAGTGGTGGGCACGCTTCGCTTTGCCCACCCTACGAGCGCTACGCCGTCGCAGCGTCCGCCATATACGCGCGCCAGCCACCATAGGCCGTGATGTCGCGCGCTTCGCCCAGCACTTCGGGCTCGACAAGAAAGCCTTTCACATTGCGGCCATCCGCGAGCCGGATCGTGCCGATCGCCATTGGCGCGGGAATCGCGTTGACGAACTTGCCGAAGGCGGACGACGATAGCGACCAGATCTCCAGCTCGATTGACGCGCCCTTGCCGGCTTCGACGCGCAGCATGCCCGGTTTCGGCGGCGTGGTCTTCAATGCGTAGAGTGTGTAGTCGGGCGCGGTCCTGGTCGCCTCGATCAGGTGCCCGTTCAGCGCTTTCAACTCGCCGTTCAACGCCATGCCGGAGAGATGGGCGCCGACGACGGCGATCGGAATCTCGTCGATGCGGTTTGCGGCAAGCGGCGCCAGCGCAGCTTGCGCCACGCCCTTTGCGCCAAGGGTCAACTTGGTATCCGCATGGAACACGCGACCGATGCTCGCGAGCAGCGCATCCTGGCCGGTGGGCGCAAGAAGCGTGATGCCGAACGGGATGCCGTCAGTACGCATCGCCGCCGGCAGCGCCAGACCGCAGAGGTCGAGCAGATTGACAAAGTTGGTGTAGGTGCCGAGCCGGCTGTTGAGCTCGATCGGGTTGGCCAGCACCTGCGCGGTCGTATAGGCCGTCGGCGCCGTCGGCAGCACCAGCGCGTCGATATTGGTGAAGGTGCGTTCGGCGATCTTGCGCAGGCCTTGCAGGCGATAGAGCGCGGAGAAGGTGTCCGCCGCCGTCAGCCGCGCGCCGGCCGTGGTGATCTCGCGCGTCACGGGATGGATCGCATCCGGCGCGGAGGCGAGCAGGTCGCGGATCACGAGATAGCGCTCGGCGACCCACGGCCCTTCGTACAGCAGCCGCGCCGTCTCGTAGAACGGCTCGAGGTCGAACTCGACGAGCGTTGCGCCAAGCGCGGTCCAGCGCTTCAACGCATCGGCGTAGGCCGCTTCCGCCTTCTTGTCGCCGAAGAAGATCAGCTGTCCGCTGCGCGGCACGCCGAGGCGCAGGTTTGCCGGGAGCGGGGTGATCGCGCCAAGCGGCCGGTCGCGCGAGAACGGATCGGCCTGGTCGGGACCTGCCATCACGGAGAGTGCCAGCGCAGCGTCGTCCACGGTCAGCGCGAACACCGAGATACAGTCGAGCGTCCGGCAGGCCGGCACCAGGCCGGCGGTCGAGATCATGCCGAGGCTTGGCTTCAGCCCGACGATGTTGTTGAGCATCGCCGGCACCCGCCCGCTGCCGGCGGTGTCGGTGCCGAGCGACAGTGGCACCAGCCCGGCGCCGACGGCGGTGGCCGATCCCGAGCTCGATCCGCCGGGGATGAGGTCCTCACGGATCGCGTTTCTGGGGATACCGTAGGGCGAACGCACGCCGACAAGGCCGGTTGCGAACTGGTCGAGATTGGTCTTGCCGATGACGATGGCGCCGGCGGCGCGCAGCCGCTGAACCGCGGTCGAGTCATGTGTCGGGGTGTACGAGAAGGCCGGGCACGCCGCGGTGGTCGGAAACCCCAGCGCGTCGATATTGTCCTTCACCACGACCGGCACGCCATAGAGCGGCAGGCTGGCGGCGTCCTTGGCGCCGAGCTTCTCGGCTTCCGCGATAGCGTCCTTTTCGTCGCGCAGGCTGATGAAGATGGCGGGATCGTTGTGGTCGCGGATGCGCTGATAGCTGCGCGCGACCGTCTGTGCCGGCGTGAGCGTGCCCGCGCGATGCGCCGCCACGATCGCGGCGATCGTTTCAGGCTGCTCAGCCCCCGTTTCAGCCCTCATGACGACAAACTCCGGCTACGTCTCTTCACCCGGATCGAAGCAAGCGATGTGCCATTGTGTACAGAATCCGGGCAGGACAAGTACTCCGGATATTATCGAGGAATCAGTGCCTTGTGGGATATTTCGGGGATCAGGCGGGCCGCCACGCCATCGCCCTGTCAGGAGCATTTGCGCAAACATTAGGCAGTCTGGATCAGGTGAAGTCAGCGAGGATTCGCAGCAGCCGCTCGCGGTTCTCCTTGCCGATCTTTTCCTCGACATGCCGCTCGTGCTCCGCAGCGAGGCGCTTGAATTTTGCCAGCGCCGTCTCGCCCTGCGGCGTGAGATGCAGGGCGTGGGAACGCCGGTCTGTCTTCGACTTGACCCGCCTGACCAGCTTGCGCTGTTCGAGGCTGTCGAGCAGATGCACCAGCCGCGCGCGCTCGATGCCGAGGCGCTTGGCCACCGCCATCTGCGACAGGCCGGGATTGGCGCCGATCACCGTCAGCACCGAATATTGGGTCGGCCGGATGTCGACATTGCCGAGCGTCTTGACGAAGTCCTGGAAAATCCAGATCTGGAAGCGCCGCACCGCATAGCCTGCGTGCCCGACCAGCGCGTCGAGCCCGATCTCGTCCGCGTCGATGGACCGCGCGGCGCCGTTGCCGGCGCGTTTGCGCGCGGAAGTCCGGGCTGCAGTGGCTGTCACGTCATGTCTCCTGCCGGACCATTCTTGTAGCGTCTTCGCCACACCAGTGAAAGATTGTTGTTGACGACAACAATTGTCCTGCCCAACATTATGGCCAACGCGGCCCGCGACGAGGCCGCGGCCGATCCCGGCTTCCGGGCGAGGAGGAAACCATGACAGGCGCCCCACGCGGTGATGCTTCCAGCCTGTTCGCGCCGCCCAGAACCGTTGCCGAGCATCGCGCGGACGGCAGCATCGTGCTGCGCTCGCCCGAGCCCCTGCGCGATGGCGCGCGCTGCGTCGGCGACTGGCTGGAGCAATGGGCGCGGCAGAGGCCTGATGCGATCTTCCTCGCGGAGCGCAGCAGTACCCAATCGCCATGGACCACGGTCACCTATGGGCAGGCGCTGCGCCAGGTGCGGGCGGCAGCGTCCTGGATTCTGGCGCAAGGTCTCAGCGCCGAACGCCCGCTCGCGATTCTCTCCGACAACAGCATCGATCATGCGCTGCTCGCACTGGCGGCCCAGCATGTCGGCGTGCCCTCGGCGGCGATCTCGCCAGCCTATTCGCTGATGTCAAAGGATTTTGACAAGCTCAAGAGCATGATCACGCTGCTTGAGCCCGCCGCGATCTATGTCTCCGCGACGGGCCCGTTTGCGGCAGCGCTGGCCGCGATCAAGCCCCTGCATAGCGCGCAGATCATCAGCGGCAATGCCGACGATATCGACGCGCTGGCCTTCCGCACCATCGTGGCAACGCCCGAGAGTCCGGACGTCGCAAAGGCCTTCGCCGCGGTGACGCCGGATACGATCGCAAAATTCCTGTTCACTTCCGGCTCGACTGGCACGCCGAAGGCCGTCATCAACACGCAGCGCATGCTGACCTCCAGCCAGCAGGCCAAGGCGCAGACCTGGACTTTTCTCGAACAGAGGCGCGATGATCTCGTCATTCTCGACTGGCTGCCTTGGAGCCACACCTTTGGCGCCAACCACAATTTCAATCTCGTGCTGCGCAATGGCGGCTCGCTCTATATCGACGGCGGCAAGCCCGCGCCCGGTCTCTTTGCGACATCACTCGCCAATTTGAAGAGCGTGATGCCGACGGTCTATTTCAACGTGCCGCGCGGCTTCGACATGCTGATCGCGGCGCTGCGCGGCGACGAGGATCTGTGTCGCCGCTTCTTCGGCGAGGTGAAATTCGCGTTCTACGCCGGTGCGGCGCTGCCGCAGAATCTCTGGGACGCACTCGAACAGCTCTCGATCAAGACCGTTGGCCGCGCGATGCCGATGGTCTCGGCGTGGGGTTCGACCGAGACGTCGCCGCTGGCGACCGACTGCCATTTCCTCGCGGAGCGTTCGGGCAATATCGGCGTGCCCATTCCCGGCACGGAATTGAAGCTTGTCCCCTCCGGCGACAAGCTGGAGGTGCGGGTGCGCGGCCCCAACGTCACGCCGGGGTACTGGAAGGCCCTAGAGCTGACCAGGCAGGCCTTTGATGACGAGGGCTTTTATCTCATCGGTGATGCCGTGAAGTTCGCCGATGCCGAACGTCCCGAGCGCGGCCTGTTCTTCGACGGGCGCGTCGCGGAGGACTTCAAGCTCAATTCCGGCACCTGGGTCAGTGTCGGCACGCTGCGCGTCGCCGGCATCGCCGCGCTGGCGCCGCTCGCGCAGGACATCGTCGTCACCGGTCATGGCGGCGACGAGGTGCGCTTCCTGGTGTTTCCAAACATCGCTGCATGCCGCGCACATGCCGGCCTGCCAGAGACCGCAGGCGTGAACGACGTGCTCGTGCATGACAAGGTCAGAGCCGCGATCGCGCAGGGTCTTGCGAAACTGAAGCAACAGGGCGCCAACTCCTCCGCCCACGCCACGCGCGCCCTGCTGCTCGCCGAGCCGCCCTCGGTCGATGGCGGCGAGATCACCGACAAGGGCTACATCAACCAGCGCGCGGTGCTGACGCGCCGTGCCGACGCGGTGGCGCGGTTGGATGACGATCTCTCGAACGAGTGGATCGGTCTGTAGCGGTTGGTTGGACCGTACCCGGACGCAGCGCCGTACGCAGTGATGCGCTGCGGAGCCGGCCCATTTTCATGAAACAGGCCAGCCAACCTGCCGCATTATCCTGCAGGATTCTTTTGTTGCCTAAGCAACTATTTTGTGCGAACCGTTTAGCCAAGGATGACGGTGGGAGGAACCGCCGCGTCGAATTTCGGAGGACGCAATGCTCGGCAGAGAGGGTGCCGCGGGCGAACGCTGGCGCATGCCCGGAAATGACAGGGGACGGCGCCCGGTTCGCGACCCGTCAAGTGTCGGTGCTGCCCGTCACGGCGCCGAGATTCTCGTGCAGGCGGCGCAACAGCTCGATCAGCACCTCGCGCTCGTCCTTGTTGAGGCAGGACAACAGGCGCCGTTCGCGCTCGAATGCCGCGACGATCACCTTGTCATGAGTGGCGCGGCCCTTCGCCGTCAGCGAGATCGAATGGGTGCGCCCGTCATTGGGGTCGGTGCGGATCGACACCAGCCCTCGCTTCTCGAGGCCGGCCAGCGTCCGGCTCACCGGACCTTTGTCGAAACCGATGACGTGGCAGATGCGCGAGGCCGGAATGCCGGGCTCGACCGCCAGCAGCGACATGATCCGCCATTCCGTGACGTTGACGCCGAACTGCCGCTGATAGAACGCGGTGGCGCTGTTCGAGAGCTTGTTGGCGATGAAGGTGATGATCGCGGGGACGTAGCGATCGAGATCGAGCGTCGGTCCCGTCTCCGCGGGCGCAGGCTTTTGGCGAGATCTGGTCGAAGGCGGCATATCGGGGTTTTAACTCGCGGAATGTCCGCAGACCTAAGGGCATGCGCTCGCGTTTCACAAGATCAAAATGAGGGAGGACTTCAATGAGTGCATCCGGCTCCTCCGTATCCGCCGGCGACGCGGCTGTCCCGCATCTTGATGTCGATCCGTTCGCGATGAATTTTTTTGCCGATCCCTATCCCACGCATGAGTTGCTGCGGGAGGCCGGGCCCGTCGTCTATCTCGACAAGTGGAACGTCTATGGCGTGGCGCGCTATGCCGAGGTCCATGCCGTGCTGAACGATCCCGCGACGTTCTGCTCCAGCCGCGGCGTCGGCCTCTCCGACTTCAAGAAGGAAACGCCGTGGCGGCCGCCGAGCCTGATCCTGGAGGCCGATCCGCCCGCGCACACCCGCACCCGCGCCGTGCTGTCAAAAGTGCTGTCGCCGACCGTGATGAAGCAGGTGCGCGACCGCTTTGCCGCAGCGGCGGAGGAACGGGTTGATGCTCTGCTGGAGAAGCGCAGCTTCGATGCGATCACGGATCTCGCGGAGGCCTATCCGCTCTCGATCTTCCCGGATGCGCTCGGCTTGAAGCCCGAAGGCCGCGAGCACCTGATCCCCTATGCGAGCCTGGTGTTCAACGCCTTCGGTCCGCCTAACCAGCTGCGGCAGGACGCGATCGCGCGCTCGGCGCCGCATCAGGCCTATGTCACCGAGCAGTGCCAGCGCGAGAATCTTGCGCCCGGCGGCTTCGGCGCCTGCATCCACGCCCGTGTCGATGACGGCGAGATCAGCGCGACCGAGGCGCCGCTGCTGGTGCGATCGCTGCTGTCCGCCGGCCTCGACACTACCGTCAACGGCATTGGCGCCGCCGTCTATTGCCTCGCGCGCTTTCCCGACCAGTGGCAGCGCTTGCGCGATGATCTCACGCTCGCGCGCAACGCCTTCGAGGAGGCGGTGCGGTTCGAGAGCCCGGTGCAGACGTTTTTCCGCACCACCACGCGCGAGGTCGAACTGTCAGGTGCGAGGATCGGCGAGGGCGAGAAGGTGTTGATGTTCCTCGCCGCCGCCAATCGCGATCCGCGGCGCTGGGACAAGCCCGACAATTACGACATCGCCCGTCGCAGCTCCGGCCATGTCGGCTTCGGCTCCGGCATCCACATGTGCGTCGGCCAGCTCGTCGCGCGCCTTGAGGGCGAGGTGATGCTGACCGCACTGGCGAAGCGCATCGCCCGAATCGAGATCACGGGCGAGCCGAAACGCCGCTTCAACAACACGTTGCGCGGGCTCGACAGCCTGCCTGTGACCATCACTCCGGCCTGACGAGGAGTTTCATGCCCGCCATCACCTTCATCCATCCCGACGGCAAGTCCGACCATATCGAAACAAGTGACGGCGAGAGCGCCATGCAGGCTGCGACCCGTCACGGTCTCGACGGCATTCTGGCCGAATGTGGCGGCAACGCCATGTGCGCAACTTGCCACGTCTATGTCGACGAAGCCTGGCTCGCGCGCCTGCCGGCGCTGGCTGATGACGAGGACGCCCTGCTCGAGGGAACCGCGACCGAGCGGCTGCCGAACAGCCGGCTGTCCTGCCAGATCATGATCACGCCCGCGCTCGACGGGCTGGTGCTGCGACTGCCGGAGCGGCAGGTCTAAGTCTCGACCGGGCCGGCAAGGACCGGCGCGGCAACAGATCAACGGGGAGGGAACGATGAAGCATCTGAAGCGGACGCTTGCACTGGCCGCGAGTTTGATTTGCGGCGCGGCAAATGCCGAGATCTCGGACAATGTCGTGCGCGTCGGCGTGCTCAACGACATCTCCGGGATCTTCCAGGACACCAACGGCATGGGCTCGGTCGAGGCCGCGCGCATGGCGGCCGAGGACTTCAACGGCGGCGGCAAGGGCATCAAGGTCGAGATTGTCTATGCCGATCACCAGAACAAGGCCGACGTCGGTAACGCCATCGCGCGCAAATGGCTCGATGTCGAGGGCGTCGACGCCATCGTCGACGTGCCGAACTCGGCGGTCGGTCTCTCTATCAACACGCTGCTGCGCGACAGCCGCATGACGTTCCTGGCGTCGTCCACGGCGAGCTCGGACCTCACCGGCAAGGCCTGCTCGCCCAACACCATCCAATGGGTCAACGACGCCTGGGCCACGGGCAACACCACGGCGGCCGCGATGATGTCGCGCGGCGGCAAGGACTGGTATTTCCTCACGGTCGACTATGCGCTCGGCAAGGGCATCGAGGCGGAAGCCCAGAAATACATCGAGGCGCATGGTGGCAAGGTGTTGGGCTCCAGCAAGCATCCGCTCGGCACGTCCGACTTCGCGTCCTTCCTGTTGCAGGCGCAGGGCTCGAAGGCGCAGGTGATCGGGCTCGCCAATGCCGGTGGCGACACCATCAACGCGGTGAAGCAGGCCGCCGAGTTCGGGATCCAGCAGGGTGGACAAAAGCTCGTCGCTTTCCTGCTCTTCATCAATGACGTCCACGGCATGGGCATCAAGGTCGCCCAAGGCCTCCAGCTCATGGAAGCCTTCTACTGGGACATGAACGACGACACCCGCGCCTTCGCCAAGCGGTTCGCTGCGCGCCCCGGCATGAACGGCAAGATGCCGAGCGGCAACCAGGCCGGGGTCTATGCATCCACGCTCGCTTATCTCAACGCGGTCGCCGCGGCCGGCAGCGACAATGCCAAGGACGCCGTACCCGAGATGAAGAAGTTCAAGGGCAAGGACAAGCTGTTCGGCGACACCACGATCCGCCAGGACGGCCGCGTCGTGCATCCGATGTATCTGTTCGAGGTGAAGAAGCCGGAGGAGTCGAAATATCCGTACGACTATTACAAGCTGGTCTCGACCATTTCGGCGGAGCAGGCGTTCCGCCCGCTGGCGGAGGGTGGGTGCGAGCTGGTGAAGTAGGACAAGCTATTGCGGCGAGCGCTGCTGCACCCTCGCCCCTTGTGGGAGAGGGTGGCTTCGCGAAGCGAAGTCGGGTGAGGGGTTCTCTCCTCACGAACAATTCTCGGATGTGGAGAAAGACCCCTCATCCGGCGCTTCGCGCCACCTTCTCCCACAAGGGGAGAAGGAAGAAAGCTACACCACCTTGCTGCTTCCCTGCGTGATCAGCCGCGCGGCGCGCTGGTCGCGGGCGTAGATCCAGAGCCAGCTCAGCGCGACGCTGAGGCGGTGGCGCAAGCCGATCAGGAAGTAGATATGGGCGATGCCCCAGATCCACCACGCGATAGTGCCGCGCAACTTGATGCGGCCGAAGTCGATCACCGCGAGCCGCTTGCCGATCTGCGCGAGGCTGCCGGAGTGCTTGTAGCGGAACGGGCCTGTCGGCTGCTTGCGCAGCCGCGCCTTGATGGTGTCGGCCACGTGACGGCCCTGCTGCTTGGCGGCCGGCGCGATCCCGGGCACAGGCTTGCCGCCCCAGGCGTTGATCACAACAGTGTCGCCGATCGCAAAGATTTCGGGATGACCGGGGATCGTGAGATCGGCCTCGACTTGCACGCGTCCGGCGCGGTCGGCCGGCGCGCCCAGCCATTCAGCCGCGGGCGAGGCGCGGACGCCGGCGGCCCAGATCTTGGTTTTGGCATCGAGCCGCTTGCCGCCGAACACCACGCCGTCGCGGTCGATTTCGGTGACGGCTTGGCCAAGCACGACCTCGACGCCGATCTTTTCCAGCGAGGCCTGCGCATAGGCCGAGAGGTCGTCGGCAAACCCTGCGAGCACGCGCGGCCCCGCCTCGATCAGCACCACGCGCGCCTTGGTCGTGTCGATGTTGCGGAAATCCTGCGGCAGGGTCTGGTGTGCCATTTCGGCGATGGTGCCCGCGAGTTCGACCCCGGTGGGACCGGCGCCGACGATCACGAAGGTCAGCCGTGCCGCGCGCCGAGCCGGATCGGTTTCGCGCTCGGCGCGCTCGAATGCCACCAGGATGTGACGGCGCAGTGTGGTTCCGTCCTCCAGCGTCTTCAGGCCCGGCGCGAACTGCTCCCATTCGTCGTGGCCGAAATAGGCATGCCGCGCGCCCGTGGCGAGCACCAGCGTGTCGTAAGGCACCTGGCTGCCGTCGTCGATCAGCACGCAGCGCCTCTCGGCATCGACGCCGCTGACGGTCGCAAACAGCGTGGTTACGTCGCGCCGGTCGCGCATCAGGTTCCGGATGGGCCAGGCGATCTCGCTGGTGGAGAGCGAGGCGGTGGCGACCTGATAGAGCAGCGGCTGAAACAGATGATGGTTGCGACGGTCGATCAGCGTGATCTCGACCGGGCTGCCGGCGAGCCGGTGGGTCGTCTCCAGCCCGCCGAAGCCGGCTCCGACGATGACGACGCGGTGCGGTGTCGTGGTCATGATGCGCCCTCCGAATCTCGCTGCTCTACTCTCCCATTAAGTGCGGATTGGGCTCCGTGGTCCAATAGAGGTCATCAATCGCCGAATAGGCCAAGCGTATTGATAGCCCGCGAAAAAGCGCCGCAGCCCTCGACGAAGTAAGTAGAATTATATTTCTTGCTATCGCCGATGGGGGCGAAATATGGTGCAGGGGCGGGCGCTGAGCCATTGGCGGCGCGACAGATTTTGCGTTCAATAGAGATGACCCGGGGCGGCGATCACCCCGCTTCCGGGCAAATAATATGGAGGGGAGTGGCTATGAGGACGGCATTCTGGCTGGCGGGCGCAGCGGCGCTGGTGCTGGCAAGCCCGGCATTCGCCGGCGACACCATCAAGATCGGCTTCGTTTCGACCTTCAGCGGCCCGACCGCCGTGATCGGAAACGACATGCGCAACTCGTTCGAGCTCGCGCTGGATCACATCGGCCGCAAGATGGACGGCAAGTCGGTCGAGGTGATCTACGAGGACGACGGGCAGAAGCCCGATGTCGGCAAGCAGAAGACCGAGAAGCTGGTGCAGTCCGACAAGGTCGATTTTATCGTCGGCTATATCTGGTCGAACGTGCTGCTGGCCTCGCTCAAGACCGCGGTGGATTCGCAGACCTTCCTGATCTCGGCCAATGCCGGTCCGTCGCAGCTCGCCGGCGAGCTTTGTTCGCCCTACGTGTTCTCGACCTCCTGGCAGAACGACCAGACGCCGGCCGCGATGGGACTCTACATGAACCAGAAGGGCGTCAAGAGCGTGTTCCTGATCGGTCCGAACTACGCCGCCGGCAAGGACATGCTCGCGGGCGTGAAAAGCACGTTCAAGGGCGAGGTCAAGGGCGAGGAATACACGGTCTGGCCGAGCCAGCTCGACTTCTCCGCCGAGCTCTCCAAGGCGCGCGCCTCGGGCGCGGAGTCGATCTTCGTGTTCTATCCCGGTGCAGCCGGCGTGCAGTTCCTCAACCAATATGCTCAGGCCGGACTGAAGGGCACGATGCCGCTCTATACGGCCTTCACCGTCGATGAGCTGTCGCTGCCGCTGCAGAAGGAGAACGCGCTCGGCGTGCCCGGCGCGCAGGAATGGGTGAATGACCTGCCCAACGAGCAGAACAAGCGCTTCGTCGCCGACTATCGCAAGAAGTACACCGGCCAGCGCCCGACCTACTACGGCGCGCAAGCCTACGACGCGGCCCAGCTCATCAACAGCGCGGTGGTCGCGGTCAAGGGCGACACCAGCAAGAAGGACGCGATGAAGGCCGAGATGGAGAAGGCCAATTTCAAGTCGCTGCGCGGCCCCTTCAAGTACGGCAAGAACCACATCCCGGTGCAGAGCTTCTATCTCCAGGACGTGGTCAAGGACGCCGAAGGCCAGCTCTCGCTGAAGACGGTCGCGACCATCGTCGAAAACGACCAGGATCGCTTCCACGACAAATGCGCGATGAAGTAGCCACAAGCACGATGCCCCTTCTCCCCTTGTGGGAGAAGGTGGCGCGAAGCGCCGGATGAGGGATTTGTTTCCGCGTATTTAAAAGTAAGAGGTCTCGCGCGGAGAGAACCCCTCACCCGTCTCGCCGCTTTGCGGCGAGCCACCCTCTCCCACAAGGGGAGAGGGAAAGTAAGCTACACCCGCGGCATGCTCGCAGGCCGCACCTCGCGGGCTTGCGCCGCGAGCCTGATGCCGGCATTGGCCGCGCCAAAGCCCTGATAATCCCTTCGCTCCACGATCTCGAAGAAGAAGCGCTCGTCGAAAATGTGCGTGTAGACCTGGAAGAACTCGCCGTCGCCTTCGCGATCATAGAGAATGTGGTTGGCGCGCAGCTGCGCCACCAGGTCCGGCGCGAGGTCGTATTTGGCTTCGATGTCGTCGTAGTAATTATCAGGGATATCGAGGAAATCCGCGCCGCGCTTGCGCATCTCCGCGACCGCCGCAAAAATGTCCCGGCATGTGAACGCGATATGCTGCACGCCTGAGCCGAAAAATTCCGAGATGAAGCGGGCCGGCAGCGTGCGGTTGGCGGATGAGCCGTTGAGCACGAAACGCAGGCTCTGGTCGCCGTTGATGACGGCCTGGCTCTGCACGAGCCCTCTGGGATCGGCGATCTCCATCTGCGGCAGTCGCTTGAGGTCGAGGATGCCGGTGTAGAACAGCAGCCAGGACAGCATCTCGTCATAGGGCATCGACTGCGCGATGTGATCGACCGCCAGCAGGGCGTCCGCGCCGGCGTCGCTCGGGACCTGTTCGAAATCCGTGTCCCAGTTCTTGCCGGCTTGATCCAGAAAATACAGCAGGCTACCGCCGACGCCGTGGATCGCGGGAATCTCCAATTCGCCCGGCCCGACCGGCTGGTAGAAGGTGCGCGCCTTCAGCGTCTCGGCGCGTTGCATGGCGAGGCCGGCATTGTCGACATCGAGCGCGATGGCGCAGACGCCGGGGCCGTGCGTCACGTAGTGCGAATGCGCAAAGCCGTCGGTCTCGGAGTTGATGACGAGCTCGACCTTGCCCTGCGACCAGCGCTCCACCGCCTTGCTGCGATGCTTGCCGCTTCTGCGGAAGCCGAGCTGTGCGAGCAGGTGACCGAGCTCGCCCGCCTTGGTTTCGTTCACGGCAAACTCGATGAAGCCGGTGCCGCGACTTTTGGCCTTCGATGCCAGGGGCTCGCTGATGAGCTTGGGCCAATCCGGTGCAAGCTGGTCCTCCAGCAGGATCAGCGAACGCAGGCCGTCGACCGCGGTCTGGGCGGCCGAGCCGGCGCGGAACTGGTCGTTGAAGATCTCCAGCGACAGCGGCCCGGCATAGCCGGTCGCCGCGACCGCCGCCATGAACTCGCCGACCGGAAGATCGCCCTGGCCGGGGAAGGAGCGGAAGTGCCGGCTCCACGACAAGATGTCGAGCTCGAGCTTCGGCGCATCAGCAAGCTGAACCAGAAAGATCTTGTCGCCGGGGATCGAGGCCATCGCGCGGACCGGAAAGCCGGGGGCCAGCGCATGAAAGCTGTCGAGGATGATGCCGATCGCCGGGTGATCGGCGCGTCGCACGATTTCCCAGGCGTCGCGGTAGTCGTTGACGTGGCGTCCCCAGGCCAATGCCTCGTAGCCGACGCGCAAGGACCGTTTGGCCGCACGCTCCCCAAGCTCGCGAAAATCATCTGCGGCGCGGTCGACGCCGCCAAGCGACGCCGGCGAGACGTTGGAGCAGATCAGCAGCAGGTCGGTGCCGAGCTCCTGCATCAGGTCGAACTTGCGTTCGGCGCGGGCGAAGTTGCGCGAACGCTGCGGTTCCGGCATGCCCTCGAAATCGCGGAACGGCTGAAACGCACAGATATCGAGATTGAGGTCCTTGCACAGCAGCGCCACCTGGCGGGGGCTTGCGCCGAACGACAGCAAATCGTTCTCGAAAATCTCGACCGCGTCGAACCCGGCGGATGCGATGGCGCGGAGCTTTTCGTCGAGGGCGCCGGAGAGGGAGACCGTTGCGATCGAGCGTTTACTCATGCTGCCTGCTCCATGATCCGCCCCGGTGACACCTTTTGGCCCGTGCGCGCGGCTTCGCTGACGGCTTCGACGACGGCGAGCGTTCCCATCGCGTCTTCAACTGAGATCAGAGGCGGCTCGCGGCCCGCAATGACGGCACAGAAATGCCGAAGCTGCTCGGCCAGCGGATCGAACGACGGGGGAGCCATGGTCTCGCGGGACAGCGGCGCGTGCCAGCCGGGACTGTCGGAATAAGACCACAGCTCCATGGTCGGCACGGCGAGCGAGCCCTCGGTGCCGGAGAGGACGTAGCAAGGCTGGTCCTGTTGGGGATAGACGGGGTTCTCACCCGACGTCAGTTCCCAGCTCCACGGCGCCGGGGTCGCGTCCGATACCGTCACTGTCCCCAGCGCGCCATTGGCAAAGCGCAACAGCAGTGCGGCGGTGTCTTCGACGGCAAAGCCGCGGACCATGTTCGAGGTCAGCGCCTGCACCTCAACGATCTCGCCGCAGACGAAGCGGAGATTGTCGATGTCGTGGATCAGATTGATGAGCAGCGGCCCGCCGCCCTGCTCACGCCGCCAGGCGACCTCGAAATAGTCGTCGGGTTTCCTGAGCAGCCACAGTCCGACGATTGCGGTGAGCCGGCCGAGCCTGCCGTTCGCGACCGTCTCGCGCGCGGCCTTGATGATCGGGTTGTGCCGGCGGTGATGGCCGACAAGCATCGGAACGCGGCTCCGCTTGATCGTCGTGTATAGCCGTTGCGCGGCCGCGACCGTATCGGTCACCGGCTTCTCGATCAGCGCCGGCACGCCGGCCTCCGCGCAGTCGACCGCCATCTGGAGATGCAGTGCGTTCGGCGAGGCGATGATCAGCCCGTCCGGCTTCCCCTCCGCCAGCAGCGCACGATGGTCCGCAAACCAGGGCGTGTTGCGCGCCTGCGCATGGTCCTTCGCGGCCGGTGAGGGATCGGCAATACCGGCGAGCACGCAATCCTGAGAGGCGTCGATCAGCGCGATATGGCGGCGGCCGATCAGGCCGGCGCCGGCAACGCCGATGCGCAACCGCGTGCTCATGCCGCGCTCTCCTCCATGGCGCCGCCGAGGAACAGTTGCCCAATCCGCGGATCGTTCAGGATGCGCTCGGCCTTGTCGAGCATGCGGGTCTGGCCGAGTTCGAGCACGATGCCGATGTCGGAAATCTGCAGCGCCGAGCGTGCGTTCTGCTCGATCATCAGGATGGTGACGCCGCGGTCGCGCAGGGATTTCAGGATGTCGAAAGTCTGCTGCACCATCAGCGGCGACAGGCCGATCGAGGGCTCGTCGATCAGCACCAGTTTTGGCTCGAGCAGCAGCGAGCGGGCGATTTCCAGCTGCTTCTGCTCGCCGCCGGACAGCGTGGAAGCCTGCTGCGTCGATTTCCGGCGCAGCGCCGGGAACAGGTCGAGCGCGGCCTCGATCCTGCTCTGCAGGTCGATGCCCTTCCCCGCGGAAACGCCGCCGAGCTCGATGTTGTGGCGCACCGACAGCTCGGGAAAGATGTTGCGGCCCTGCGGCACGTAGCAGATACCGGCATTGAGCAGCGCGCGCTGGCTCAAATTGGTGACGTCGCGACCGGCGAAGCTGATCTTGCCGTCGCGCAGCTTCAGCAGGCCGAAGATGGCCTTGAACACGGTCGACTTGCCGGCGCCGTTCGGGCCGATGATGGTGGTGATGGTCGCCTGCGGCACGGCGAAAGTGGTGCCGTTCAGGATCGTCATCTTGCCGTAGCCGCCGACGAGATTGTGAACCGAGAGGATCGGGTCGCTCATGATGGCTCTCCCTAGTGTCCGAGATAGGCTTCAATCACGGCGGGGTCCTTGCGGACCTCGTCGGGCCGTCCCATCGCCAGCACCTTGCCTTCCGCCATCACCATCACGCGCGTGCACAGCGACATCACGAATTCCATGTTGTGCTCGATCACGACGAAGGTGGCGTTCTTCTCGCGGTTGATCGCGACCAGCCGTTCCTTCAGGTCCGACAGCATCGACGGATTGACGCCGCCGGCGGGCTCGTCGAGCAACACCAGCCGAGGGCCGCCCATGAAGGCCATGGCGGCGTCGAGCAGTTTTTGCTGGCCATAGGAGAGCCCGCCGGCCGGCTCGTCGGCGAGATGATCGAGCTTGAAAAAGCCGATCATCTGGTTGGCCGCCGCCGTCAGTCCGGCATCGGAGCGGCCGACCAGGCGCGAGGCCATGCTGCCCTGGTGCTCCTGTCCTGCGAGGATCAGGTTCTCGCGCACCGACAGTTTTGGAAACACCTGCAGGAGCTGGAAGGTGCGGCTGACGCCGAGCTTGTTGAGTTCGGCGGGTCGCAAGCCGGTGACGACCTTGCCGTCGAGCTTGACCTCGCCGCCGCTCGGCGTGAGCTGGCCGAGGATGCAGTTGAACAGGGTCGACTTGCCGCAGCCGTTCGGACCGATCAGGCCGAGGATCTCGCCCTCGCGGACGTCGAAAGAGACGCCGCCGACCGCGCTGATCCCGCCAAAATTCTTCTTGATGCCGGTGACTTCGAGGACCGCGCTCATTGCGCCGTCTCCAGCCTGGATTTCGCGACGGCGCGCAGGGCGGAGGCCGCCTTGGTTCGCCGCTCGGCGAGATGGCGGTCCAGGATTCCCAAGATGCCGGTCGGCGACCAGATCAGCAGCCCCATCACCGCGATCGCGTAGAGCATCAGATAATAGCCCTCGGTGAAGCGCAGCCATTCCGGCAACAGCACGGCGATCATCGCGCCGAGGAACGGACCCAGGAAGAAGCCGGCGCCGCCGACGATCACCATCATCAGGAGGTCGAGGGAGAGCGACAGGTTGAACGGCACGGGATCGATATATTGCGTCAGCGGCGCATAGAGTGCGCCGGCGACGCCGCCCAGCGCGGAGCCGATCGCGAACGCCATCAGCGTGTAGCGGCGCGTGTCGACGCCCAGCGACTGCGCCCGCAGCGGGTTTTCGCGCAGCGCCATGAAGGCGCGGCCCCAAGGCGAGCGGATCAGCCACCACACCGCGAGCGACACGATCGCGAGCGAGCCGAGGCAGACATAGTAGAACGGCAGCGGCTTGTTGGTCGCGATGCCGAAGATGTGCGGACGCGGGATGTTGGAGATGCCGTAGATGCCGCCGGTGAGCCAGCTTTCGTTGCGAAACACCAGGAAGGCCAGCGTGGAGAAGGCGAGCGTGACGAAGGCGAGATAGTGATGCTGCACCCGCAGCGCGGGATAGCCGAGCACCCAGCCGACCGCGAAGCTCAGGCCAATCGCGACGACGATCGCCGCCGGCAGCGGCCAACCATGGGTGGTCATGATCGCCGCCGCGTAAGCGCCGATACCGACGAAGGCGCCCTGCGCCAGCGAGACCTGGCCGGCATAGCCGAGCGTGAGGTTGAGGCCCATTGCGGCGATAGCCATCACCGCCCACTGGCTCAGGATGAACAGGCCATAGCGGTTGAAGTTCATGGGGACGACGATTAGCGCAGCGATGACGATGAGGCCGAGCGCGATCTTCAGAGGTTTGGCGAAGCTGCTCATACGGTGCGCTCCTCGGCACGGCCGAGCAGGCCCTGGGGCCGGAACAGGATGACGGCGATCAGGAAGATCATCGGCACGGCGGCGCGGTACTGCGTCGAGACGTAGGCGGCCGCGAGATTGTCGAGCACGCCGATCAGGAGCCCGCCCGCGATCGCGCCGCGCACCTGGTTGAATCCGCCGACGATCGCGGCGATGAAGGCGGCCTGGCCCAGCACCTCGCCGGATGTGAATTTCGCGAGGTAGATCGGCGTGATCAGCAGCGAGGCCAGCGCGACCAGGAACGCGTTGATCAGGAAGGTCAGCAGGATCATGCGCTCGACCGGGACGCCGATGATGCGCGCCACCGTCGGGTTCTGCGCTGCGGCCTGCATTTGGTGGCCGAGTGAGGTGCGGTTGAGAAGCGCAGTCAGGCCGAAGACGGCAAGGATGGCGAGGACGAGGACGCCAATACTTTGCAGCGACACATTGTGACCGAGGATCGCAATATCGCCGGTCGGTACGATGGACGGGAAGGGCGAGGCCTCCGCGCTGAAGAACTGTTTTACGGCCTCCTTGAGGCCGATCGCGAGCGCCATGGTCGCGATCGCGAGCGGCAGCACGCCGTGGCGCATCATCGGATCGACCAGCAGCATCTTGAAGGTGAGGCCGAGCAGGAGCATCGAGAGCAGGATGCCGAGGATGATCGCCAGCCAGAACGGCGCGCCGGCATGCATCGCTGCCAGCATCAGGAACGCCGGCAGCATCACAAACTCGCCTTGCGCGAAATTGATGGTCTGCGACGTTTGCCACAGCAGCGTGAAGCCGACCGCGACCAGCGCATAGATCGCGCCGGTGGCAAGTCCCGCGACCAGAAGATCGAACAGATTGGACATGGGTTCTCTTTGATCGTTAGAGCCCGAGTGAACTGGATCGACGCAAGTTCAGGTGTGTCACTCCCTCTCCCCGCGAAGAGCGGGGCGAGGGAGAAGAAAGGAGCCCTCACTTCACCTTCGGCAGCACCTGCTTCACCACCTGCTTGCCTTCGACCACCTCGACCAGAAAGCTCTGGCGATCGATGTCGCCGGTGTCGCTGAAGGTGACGTCCATCAAGATGCCCGGCTCGTCCGCGGCCTTGATGGTCAGGCCATGAAGGGCGTCGGCGAACGCCTTGGAATCGACCTTGCCCATCTTGTCGGTCGTGGCTTTCACCATGTAGACCGCGAGATAGCCCTTCAGGCCGTTATGGTCGGGCACGTAATTGTACTTCTTCGCGAACTTGTCGCGAAACGCCTTGATCAGGTCGACCGGCGCGTCGGTGGTGAGGCCGACATGGCCGCGCGCGCCGTTGGCGGCATCGCCCGCGAGCTCGATCACCTTCTGGCCGATCAGCGTGGTCTCGCCCATCAGCGGCGCGGTGACGCCCTGGCGCTTCAGCTCCTTCAGGATGCGCGCGCTCTCTTCTTCGTTCAGGTAGACGAACACGGCGTCCGGATTGGCGGCCTTGATCTTGCCGACGTCGGCGGCGAAATCGGCCTGGCCCGCTTCGGTCGAGAGATCGGCGACGACCTTGGAGCCGAGGCGGTCGAGCTCCTTGACCACGACGTCGCGACCGCCGCGGCCGAAGTCGTTGTTGACCCAGACCACGGCGACCGACTTCGCCTTCATGTCGTCGTGAATGTATTTCGCGACCTTCGGCATCGACGATTGCTGGCCGAACGAGGTGCGGAACAGGAATTTGTTTCCGGCCTGCGTCAGCTCGGCGGCTTCGCCGCCCATGATCTGCGCGATGCCGGCCTCGGCCGCCAGCGGAGCGGTCACTTTCACGGAGCCGGAATAGCCGGGCCCGAGCAGCACATACGGCTCGGCGTCGAGCGCCTTCTGCACCTGCGCGCGCGCGACGCCGGGGTTGGATTGCGAGTCCGCATGAGTGACTTCGAGCTTGCGGCCGAGCACGCCGCCCCTGGCGTTGATCTCCTCGATCGCGAGGTCGATGCCGTTCTTCCAGTTGGTGCCGACGGTCGCCCCGCCGCCGGAAAGCTCGGCGACGTCGGCGAGCTTGATCGCCTGGGCGTGGACGCTGGTTGCGGTCGCGAAGGCAAGCAGGGCGCCTGCCAGAATGGTCGATTTCATGGTCTCTCCTCCCATTTTTCGTTGCTGTTGTGCGCGGCCTTGTGTCCGGCCGCTTCGGTTACGCTGCGTGATAGGCCGAGCTTCGTGCCGCCATCACCTCGTCAAATGCCTCTCCCATGACCTCGGTCGATGGGGCAAGGCCCGTGAACAGTTCGAAAGCGTCGGCGGCCTGGTAGATGGCGAGCTCCCGCCCGGTCATGATCCGCGCGCGCTTGGCTTGGGCGGCCGCCAGCAGCGGCGTGATCAGCGGCGAGTAGACGGCATCCGCAACCCACAATTTCTCATGCAGCAGCGTGGGCGGGACAGGCGTGCCGCGGTTCGGCAGCATCCCGACCGGCGTGCCGTTGACGAGGCCGGTCGCGCCTTGCAGCGCGTCCTCGAGGCTCGACGCCAGCCTTGCGACGCCCTGCGCGGCCAGCAGGGAGACGAGCGTCTCGGCGCGCGCCGGCTCGCTGTCGAAGATGCGGAGGTCGGTCACGTCCAGGCTCGCCAGCGCAAACGCGATCGCCTTGCCGACGCCGCCGGCGCCGATCACGGCGACGGCGTTGCCGGAGGGCGCCAGCAGCGGCGCCACCGCGCGTGCGAAGCCGGTGGTGTCGGTGTTGTGGCCCGTCAGCCGTCCGTCCTTGACGACGACGGTGTTGACCGCGCCCATCGCGGCGGCGCCCGGCGCCAGCGCGTTGAGCAACGGGACCACCGCTTCCTTGTAGGGGTAGGTGACGTTGACGCCGGCAAAGCCAAGCCGCCGCACGCCCTCGAGCATCATGCGAAGCCCGTCCGCATCGGCGCCGGCAACCTCGATGAGCTGGTAATGGCCGCGCAGCCCGAGCGCCTCGGCGGCTCGCTCGTGCATGGCAGGGGATGCGGAATGCGCGATCGGCGCGCCGATCAGGCCGGTGAGGAGTTTTTTGCTGGCGGTGTATCCGCGCTTGGACATGGTTCGCTATCGTCTCGTTGGGAGCGTTCGGTCCCAGCCATTAGCGGAGAAATCCGCGCAATTCCAATGGGCCTTCCGGGTGCGACGATAGTCTTTCCTCCGCCTAACACAATTACCCATTTATCGGACAAACCTAACATAATGTTATTTCCTTCGCCCACGCGCCGGGGTGGCCTTGCCGTTGCCGCGGCCCGGCTCCAGCGCGCGCATCTCGGCGCGCAGGGACTCGATGAAGTACTCGACGTGAAGCGACAACGGCGCGCCGCGCTTCACCGCGATATAGGTGTCGAACCGCGTCGGCTCGGCGATCTTCAACAGCTCGATTCCGGGATAGCCGCCATGGGCGACCGTGAACTGGTCGATGATGGCGATGCCGAGTCCCGCCTTCACCAGCGCGCAGACCGTGGTGCCGAAGCGCGCGCGAATGGTGATGTTGTAGTCGAGCCGGTTGCGCGCGAAGATCTCGGCCATGATCCGACCGTAGGGGTCGTTGGGATCGATGCCGATCAGCGGATAGCCGGTGATCTCGGCCGCGGAGACCTGCTTGCGGCCGGCGAGTTCGTGGCCTGATGGCACGATGCAAAAGAGCTCGCCGGAGGCGAGCGGCATGAAATCGAGGCCGGAATGCTCCAGCCGGTAGCTCATCGCGACGCACTCGCCGCGGCCGAGCAGGAGATAGTCGATCGCTTCCTCGAGCTTGAGGATGTTGATGTCGATGCCGAGGTCGGGATAGCGGCGGCGGACGCGCTCGATCGCGCGCGGCACCATCACCTGCGAGATGCTCGGCACCGAGCCAATGCGCAGCTCCGACAATCCGCCGCGGCCGATCTTGGAGATGAGCTCGGAGAGGTCGTCGACCTTCTTGTAGACGCCGTTGATCTGCTCGAAGATGTTCTCGGCTTCCGGCGTCGGGAAATAGCGGCCGTTCTGGCGCTGGAAAAAGCGGATGCCGAGCGAGCGCTCGGTGTATTTGACGAGGCGGCTGATTCCCGGCGCCGATACGTTCAGCAGCTTCGCCGCGCCGCCGATAGTGCCCGTCACCATCACGGCACGGATCACCTCAACCTGGCGCAGCGTCATCATGTCCTGGGCATCCGAAAGATAATCGTGGGCGCGATCATCTCATGAGAGGCATGATGTCAGCCAGCGGTAAAGGCGGCGTCCTCGCTCGATCTGTTGCATCGGCGTTGGTTGGCGCAACTGCGTCCTAGCTCGCCGGTCCTTCCGGGGAGGCGCTGTCTACCGGCTTGGTGCGCTCGCTTTGCAGCACCGCGCGCGCGAACTCGATGATCTTCTGCTTGTTTGCCGTTTCACGGACGGCGAAAAACACGCGGTTGAGTTCCAGGCCGAGCACGCTGTTGAGGGCGATGTCCTCGTCTTCCATCGTGGTTTTCCCGCTTCAGGCGTCATAGGTGTAACTTGACGCCCTTTCTTCCACAAGTAGATTAATCTTCGGCGTCAATGGGATACCGGGAGACTACGGAAACGGTGAATTGAGGCAGTCCCCAAAAACGTGCTATACCCGACAGCAAGGGTCAGGAAACGCACCGATGTCCGCCGTGGATGCCGTAGATTATGGCCGGGAGGCGCTCGACTTCATCGAAGGGCTTGCGGCCTATCGTAAGGTTCCGGACGCTATGAATGCGCTCGAAGGGGCCTTCGGGCGCTTCGGCTTCGAAACCATCATCGTGACAGGGTTGCCGAATCCCGACCAGCGGTTCGCACAGATGGTGCTCGCCAAGCGCTGGCCCGCGGAATGGTTCAGCCTCTACACCCAGAACAACTACGACCGCGTCGACCCGGTGGTGCGGATGTGCCGACAATCGGTCAACCCGTTTGAATGGTCGGAAGCGCCCTATGATGCCGAACTCGATCCGGGCGCGGCGGAGGTGATGAACCGCGCCGGCGATTTCCGTATGTCGCGCGGCTTCATCGTGCCGATCCACGGGCTCACCGGCTATGAGGCTGCCGTGTCGCTCGGCGGCATCCATCTCGATCTCAACGCTCGCAGCAAGCCGGCATTGCACCTGATGGCGATGTATGGCTTCGACCACATTCGCCGTCTGCTTCATCCGGCGCCGTATTCCTCGACACGCCTCACCCCGCGCGAGCGCGAAGTGATCTCCTGGGCCTCGCAGGGCAAATCGGCCTGGGAAATAGGCGAGATCCTGCACATCACGCAGCGTACCGCCGAAGAGCATCTTGCAACCGCCGCGCGCAAACTCGGCGCCGTCAACCGAACGCATGCCGTTGCACTGGCGATTCGCAACAAGATCATCAATCCCTAAGCGACGTACTGGGAAATTTCCCAATATCGAACCTGCCTCTTTTCGCAGAGGCTGCCCCGCATTGAGGACGAATGGGGGCTTTCATGATTCACGCCATTTCTGCGGTAAATCGTCACCTTTACGAAGACGTGCTCGAGCAGCATTTCCGGTTGCGGCACGACATCTTCGTCGAGGAGCGCCACTGGGAGGCACTTCGCAAACCGGATTGCCGCGAGATCGATTCCTATGACGACGAGGATACCGTCTATCTGCTTGCGCTGGAGGGGCGGCGCGTCATCGGCGGTCACCGGCTCTACCCGACCACCAAGCCTTCAATGATGAGCGAAGTCTTCCCTTATCTGGCGGCGGTGCGCGGCTGCCCGGCGGATCCGCTGGTCTGGGAATGGTCGCGCTACTTTGTCGTGCGCGATCGCCGCGACGGCGCGCTCAACCTGCAGCTGATGGCGGCGGTGCAGGAGTTCTGCCTCGGTCAGGGAATCGTGCAAGTTAGCGCGATCATGGAAACCTGGTGGTTGCCGCGCTTTCATGAGGCCGGCTTCGTCGTGACTCCGCTCGGTCTGCCGGCTCTGGTGGAGAACGCATGGACCATGGCGGCGACGATCGACATTCGTCGGGAGACGCTCGATGCCCTGCATGATCGCATCGGCATGCCTTCGATCGTGCAACAGGACGGCCCGCGTTTGGACGCCGTCGCCCGTGCCAACCTCTGCGGCCTCGCCGCGCAACGAAAGAGCGCCTGAGATGTCGAACATGATGCGGAACAGCCAGATCATGGCGCAGACCAAGGACGAGAATCTCGGCTACATGTCCGACATGGCGCTCGAGCTGGCGCAGATGGCGGAAGACACCGGATTGGCGACGCTCGCCTATCTGTTCCGGATGGCGGCGCTGGAGGCCTCGACAGCCAACAGCGTGCTCGCCGAGCCGGATGACCTACCCCGGCAGATGATGTCGCACTAGGCGCCATCCTTCCTAAACGTTGCGGCGAATTTCACACCCTCTTCCCGGCAACGGGGGGAGGGTGATCGTTTTGGGTGCGGCAGGTTGACCCAGCCTGCACGGCAGCGTTCTTGCAAAGAGCCGCTCGATCGCATGCATCGGCATGCAACAAAGTGCATGTTTGGTGTCGAATCGCTCTTGCCTCGGAACGATACTGCCATTACCCATTTTTCCGCCTTGTACAGGCAGGGGGAGCTCTTTCACTGATGGCGACCGTGTTCGAACATCGGCGTGAACCGGCGTGCGCCTGAAAGAGCTTTGATGCTGCTCGTCGTCGAACAGTTCTTGAACGGATTGCAGTTCGGCCTGCTGCTGTTCCTGCTCGCCGCCGGCCTGACGCTGGTGTTCGGGATCATGGATCTCGTCAACCTCGCGCACGGCTCGCTCTACATGATGGGCGCCTATTTCGCCGCGACGTTTGCGGCCTGGACCGGCAGCTTCCTGCTCGGCGCGCTGCTGGCGCTCGGCGCGACCCTCGTGCTCGGCATCGTGCTCGAGATGAGCGCGCTGCGGCATCTCTACGGACGCGATCATCTCGACCACGTGCTCGCGACCTTCGGCCTGATCCTGTTCTTCAACGAAGCCGTGCGGCTGATCTGGGGGCCGGCCGGACTTGCGCTGCCGCTGCCGGCCTGGCTCACGGTGCCGGTGCCGATCCTGCCGGGCATTCACTATCCCGCTTATCGTCTCGCCATCATCGCGGTGGCGCTGCTGGTCGCGCTGCTGCTCTATCTCGGCGTGATGCGCACCCGCATCGGCATGCTGATCCGCGCCGGTGCCTCCAATCGCGAGATGATCGGCGCGCTCGGCATCAACATCAAGCTGCTCTACACCCTGGTGTTCGGCCTCGGTGCCGCGCTC
Source organism: Bradyrhizobium sp. 149 (assembly GCF_023073915.1). Classification (GTDB taxonomy): domain Bacteria; phylum Pseudomonadota; class Alphaproteobacteria; order Rhizobiales; family Xanthobacteraceae; genus Bradyrhizobium. The sequence goes on from NZ_JADPKK010000022.1 coordinate 24,066, forward strand.
GCCGGTCTTGCCGGGTTGATGCAGGCGCCGATCCTCACCGTGCAGATCGGCATGGGCGAGAACATCCTGATCCTCGCCTTCGTCATCATCGTGATCGGTGGAATCGGCTCGATCCGCGGCGCGTTCCTGGCGGCGATCCTCGTCGGCATGATCGACACGCTCGGCCGCGCCTTCCTGCCCAATCTGTTGCGGCAGGTGCTGAGCGGCGCCGCCGCCTCCACCGCCGCGCCCGCGCTGTCGTCCATGCTGATCTATCTGCTGATGGCGATCGTGCTGGTGGTGCGGCCGGAGGGGCTGTTTCCGGCCAACCGTCGATGAAGACTTTCACCGTGAGCAAGGCCGTCACGGCCCTGATGCTGGCGGGCCTCGTGCTGCTGCCGCTTTATTCGCAACTCTCCGGCAACATCTTCATCCTGACGCTGCTCACCCGCATCGTCATCCTGGCGCTGGCGGCCGCGAGCCTCAACCTCATCATGGGCTTTGGCGGCATGATGAGTTTTGGCCATGCCGCCTATCTAGGCATCGGCGGCTACGCGGTCGGCATGCTGGCGCAGGAAGGCGTGGGAAGCGGCTTCATCCAGTTTCCGGTCGCGCTTGCGGCATCCGCTATTTACGCGCTCGTGATCGGCGCGCTCTCGCTTCGCACGCGCGGCGTTTACTTCATCATGATCACGCTCGCCTTCGCTCAGATGGCCTATTACGTCGCCTCGGGGCTGGCGCGTTATGGCGGCGATGACGGCCTCACCGTCTACAAGCGCAGCGACTTCTCCGGGCTGATCAATCTGTCGAACCGCACGCAATTCTATTATCTCTGCCTCGCCTGCCTGTTCGCCGTCATCTTCCTGATCTGGCGCATCGCCAATTCGCGTTTCGGCCTCGTCCTGCAGGGCCTGCGCTCCAACGAGCAGCGCATGCAGGCGATCGGCTTTCCCGCCAAACGCTACCAGCTGGTCTGCTTCGTCATCTCGGGCACGATGTGCGGTCTCGCCGGCGCGCTGCTCGCCAACAACACCGATTTCGTCAGCCCGGCCGTGATGTACTGGACGCGGTCCGGCGACCTCATGGTGATGGTGATCCTCGGGGGCATGGGCACGCTATTCGGTCCGGTCATCGGCGCGGTGGTGTATCTGCTGCTCGAAGAGTTCTTGTCGCAGCTCACCGAATATTGGGCGCTGATCATGGGCCCGCTGCTGCTGCTGATCGTGCTGTTCGGTCGCGGCGGTATCATGGGCCTACTCGGGAGGCTCAACCGTGGCTGAACCGCTGCTCCGCGTCGACAAGCTGGTGCGCCGTTTCGGCGGCATCGTTGCGACGGACAACGTCTCGCTCGATGTCGCGGCCGGAGAGCTGCACGCCATCATCGGCCCGAACGGCGCCGGCAAGACCACGCTGATCAGCCAGCTCACCGGGCATCTGGAGCCGCATTCCGGCAGCGTCTCGCTCGGCGGCCGCGACATCACCTATCTGCCCGCCTATCGCCGCTGCGCGCTGGGTCTGGCACGTTCGTTCCAGATCACCTCGCTGCTGCTCGATTTCACCGCCGCGGACAATGTCGCGCTTGCGGCGCAAGCGCATGCCGGCACCTCGTTCCGCTTCTTCGCCAATGCACGCAAGGAGAAGGGCCTGCGCGATGCCGCGCACGCCGCGCTCGACCGCGTCGGTCTCGCCCATCGTGCCGATGTCCTGGTGTCGAGGCTCAGCCATGGCGAGCGGCGCCAGATCGAACTCGCGGTTGCGCTGGCGAGCAAGCCGAAGCTTTTGCTGCTCGACGAGCCGATGGCGGGCCTCGGCGTCACTGAGTCCCAGCGCATGGTGCAGCTGCTTCAGGAACTGCGCAAAGAGGTCTCGATCGTGCTGGTCGAGCACGACATGCCGGCCGTGTTTGCGCTCGCCGACCGCATCTCGGTGCTGGTCTATGGCCGCGTCATCGCCTCCGGCGATCCGGCCGCGATCCGGGCGAACGAGGACGTCAGGCGTGCCTATCTCGGCGATCAGCATGTGGTGACGCACCATGGCTGACAAACTGATGGACGACACGCTGCTCGAGGTCGACGGCATCGAGACCTGCTACGGCCTGTCGCAGGTGCTGTTCGGCCTGTCGCTGTCGATCAAATCAGGCGAGATGGTCTCGCTGATGGGCCGCAACGGCATGGGCAAGACCACGACCATCCGTTCCATCATGGGCCTGACGCCGGCGCGCGCCGGCAGCATTCGCTTTGCGGGCGCCGAAGTGCGGACGCAGCCGTCCTACAGGATTGCACAGCTCGGGATTGGTCTCGTCCCCGAGGGGCGGCAGATCTTCCCGAACCTCACCGTGCGCGAGAATTTGGTCGCGGCCGCCGCCGATCGTTTCGGCAGCAGCAATCCCTGGACGCTGGCGGCGATCTACGTGATGTTTCCGCGGCTCGCCGAGCGCGCCTCCAACATGGGCAACCAGCTCTCCGGCGGCGAGCAGCAGATGCTCGCCATCGGCCGCGCGCTGATGACCAACCCGAAGCTCCTCATCTTGGATGAAGCGACCGAAGGCCTGGCGCCCCTGATCCGCGAAGAGATCTGGAACTGCCTGTCGCTGCTCAAGAGCCGCGGACAGTCGATTCTGGTCGTCGACAAAAACGTGGACCACCTCGCCCGCATCTGCGACCGCCACACCATTATCGAGCGCGGCAGGACTGTGTGGAGCGGCACCTCCGACGAACTGCTGGCGGAGCCTGATCTGCAGCACAAATATCTGGGGATCTAGGGGTCAGCTGGCAATGTGAGGACGGCGCCCTGGTGCCTCGCAATCGGTGTCGTCCTGGCTTTCGCGAGGACGACATGGGGCCTTCACCAATAAATCCCGTGCCGATGCAGTTCGCGAATCACGCGGGCTTCGGTGGACGGCTGGCGACGTCTCGGCTTTGCAATCTCGGTCCCGCCTGCCAGCGGCGCCGCGGTGGACTGAGCAGCGGCTGCAGCGGCAGGAGCGGTCGCGACGGTCGCAGCCGTCGGTTGGGGCGAGGTCGGTGTAGTGGTCGCCGTCTGCACATTTGGCGGTGGCGTTGTTGCCGCAGCCTTCGTTGCCTCGGACGCGACCGCTGCCGACGGCGCCGGTTGCCCGGCCACCTGCTGGCTTGCATTGGTCGCCGCAAGGCTCAGGCTCCGCGGGCCGCCGGCATCGGCTTGTGTTGCGAGCAGCGACATCACCGCGATCAGGATCAGCTTCCGCATCGGAAACCCCATTTATCTGGTCAATCCGTCTTACCTAGATTCGCCAGCGTCTAGCGCAGCGAACGGCCCGTCCCGATCTCGATCAAGGTGGCACGGCAGGACAGGCGATAGATCAGGCTGAACAATTGACCCCACATGACCGAACTCCATTGTTGATCACGAGAGCCAATATACATCCCCGGTCTTTCCGGCGGTTTTCGTGGACCGGGGAAAACGGCTTCGTCGGGGCGGTGAAATGTCGTCGGAACAGGTCGGACGAAGTCGCCTCACGGGAGCGTGAGGCCGCACCTCAGAATATCTCGAAATATTCCTTGTGCTCCCAGTCGGTCACCTCGGACAGGAAGCGGTCGATCTCGGCATTCTTGATGTGGGTGTAATAATCGACGAACTCGGCACCAAGTTTTTCACGGAAGAACGGATCGTCCTTCAGCGCGCTGACCGCATCGCGTAAGGACTTCGGCAAGAGCGGCGCCTTGGTCTCGTAGGGCGTGTCGGCGGACGGGCCGGGATCGAGCTTTCGATCGACGCCGTCGAGGCCTGAGAGAATCTGCGAGGCCATGTAGAGATAGGGATTGGCGGCGGGCTCGCCGATGCGGTTCTCCAGGCGCGTGGCGGCGTCGCCGGCAGCGCCGAGTACGCGGATCATCACGCCACGATTGTCGCGGCCCCAGATCGCGCGGTCCGGCGCCAGCGAATAGGCGCGGTAGCGCTTGTAGCCATTGATGGTCGGAGTGGTGAACACGGTCGAGGTGCAGGCGTGGTCGAGCAGGCCCGCAAGCCAGGCGCGGCCGAACGCGCTGAGCGGCTCGCCGCCCTCCTTGGTCTTTTCCTTGGCCATGAATAGATTGTCGCCGCTTGTACGTGAGACCACCGATTGGTGCAGATGCCAGCCGCTCGCGAACAGGTTCGGCAGCTTCGGCCGGCACATGAAGGTGGCGTGATAGCCGTGGCGGTGCGCGATCTGCTTCACGGCAGAGCGGAACAGCACCATGTTGTCGGCGGGCTCCATCCCTTTCTTCGGCGCGAAGGTGAATTCGCACTGGCTCGGCCCGAACTCGACCTCCACTGAGCGCAAGGGCAACCCGAGTGCGACGATGTCACGGCGTAGGATTTCCAGCACCGGCTCCATCTGATCGAAGCGCTGCTCGGTGAGGTATTGATAGCCGTGGCTGAGCAGGCTCACCGAAGGTGGTGTGCCGGGCTGGCCGGCGTCCTCCGGGCGCATATGCGGATCGTCGAGCTTGAAGATGTGGAATTCGACCTCGAGCCCCGCGATGAAATCGTGGCCGCGACGTCCGAGCTCGTCGAGCGCCTTGCGATAGAGCCCGCGCGTCGCGAACGGCACCGGACGGCCGTCGTTGAAATAGAGGTCGCAGAGAACCCAGCCGCTGGTCGGTGCCCACGGCAACACGCGGAAACTGGTGGGATCGGCGACCATCAGCACGTCGGCCGCGCCCTCCATCTCCTTCATGCCGAAGCCGCCGCCTGACGTGAACACCGGAAACACCGTGCGGTGCGAGGTGTCCTTGGCGAGCAGGGTGGTGGTGATGGAGCAACCGCTCTCCAGCGATGCGATCGCCTCGGCCGCGATGATGGTCTTGCCGCGCAAAATGCCGTGCTGGTCCGGGAAGGCGAGGCGGATGACTTCGAGGTTCTTCTCCTCGACGAGACGGCGCATGCGCGTCGCCGCGTCCTTCTGCTCATCCGACCACAGCGCGTGACGCGCGACGAAAGTCACTTTGATTGCTCCTCTAGCCGTACGACGCGAGCATGCGCCACATTCGCCGTCATTGCGAGCGTAGCGAAGCAATCCAGAAATGCGTCCGCGGTGGCAGACTGGATTGCTTCGCTACGCTCGCAATGACGAGGATGGGCCGTCACCCTCACTCCGCCGCCGTCAGCCGGTGCACGTTGTCCGCGATCTCCTTCGGCACCGGCGCCGTCCACGGTGCGCCGCGGCGGCGCTTGACGTCGACTTCCATCCAGTAGGTCTCCCAGCCTCGTGTCGGCCCGATGCCGTCCATGGTCGCCGGGCCCTGGATCGAACGCGCGGTGCTCTCGTCGAGATGCAGCATCGGCTTCTCGCCGCCCGCGACCTTCTCGATCTCCTGCCGCAGCAGGCGGCGGTACTGCACGATCGCCTTGTCGCTCGTGCCGAGGTGCTCCCTGGTGCGGTCCTGGATCGCGCCCATCGATTCCACCGCCCACTGGTCGTGGACGTTGATGTCATTGCCCATACCGGTGTAGGTCGCGGTCTGCTGCTCGTGCGGGTCGAAGCCGTAGTCGTTCGTCCTGTTCTTGCGGGATTTGTAGTCCGGCAGCTCGTAGAGCTCGAGCCGCTGGTCGCGCATCTTCTTCTTGTCGACCGGGTTCGAATAGCTGGTGAAGATCGCGTACCAATAGCAGTTCTCATCGTCGACCGGCACGTGCCACTGCGTGATCGTCATCTCCGTGCTCATAGGGATGACGAAGCCGTGCGGGAAGATCTGGTTGGTAACGCGCACGTGCGTTCGCTCCTCGTCGATCTCGCGCAGCGCGATCAGCCGCAGGCCGTATTCGGTGTGCTCGACATTGATGATGGGGCGGTCGTACTCGCGCAGGATCTTCGTCATCGGCAGGTCGGAGCCGGCGGATGCGCCGCGGAACTGCTTGCCGTAAGCCGTCGAGGTGTCCTCGTCCTCGAAGAAGCGATGCAGATAGGAGGCATGCGCGGGATCGATGCCCACCTCCAGCGCCTGGAGCCAGTTGCAGGCCATGTGGCCCTTGAATGCAAAAGTATGCGTGCCGGGCGCGATAAAACAGTCGAGCTCCGGAAACGCCGGCGGTTCACCCTCGCCGAGCCAGGCCCACAGGATGCCGCTCTTCTCCACCACCGGATAGGAGCGCTGACGGATGTTCTGGCAGAGCTTTGAGTCCTTCGGCTCCGCCGGCGTCTCGATGCATTGCCCGGTGGCGTCGAACAGCCAGCCATGGAAGGCGCAGCGCAGCCCGCCATGCTCAAGCCGTCCGAACGCAAGGTCGGCGCCGCGATGCGCGCAGTGCCGATCGATCAGGCCGTAGCGTCCGGTCTCGTCGCGGAACAGCACCAGGTTTTCACCGAGCAGCTTGACGGGGCGGATCGGACGATCGCCTTCGAGTTCGTCCACCAGTGCCGCCGGTTGCCAATAGCTCCGCATCAGCTTTCCGCAGGGGTCCTTCGGACCGGTGCGGGTGATCAGGTCGTTCTGCTCCTGGCTCATCATGGCAGTAGCGTCCTTTGTGGAGTGACGATTGTTCGCCTATTGAACGAATGGGCGAATTATGACATGGCTTGGTCCGGCAGCAAGCACTATTTTGCAGGAATGTCCCGAGCCCATGCCCAAGCTGAAGCGAAGCGAGAGCGACGAACGCGCGACGGATTTCGTCGAGAGCCTCGATCGCGGCCTGCGCCTGCTGCAATGTTTTGGCACCACGGCGGGGCCGATGACGCTGAGCGATCTCGCCCGTGCCGCCGAGCTTCCACGCGCCACCGCGCGGCGCATGCTGTTCACGCTCCAGCGCGGCGGCTTCGTCGATGGCGACGGCAAGCTGTTCTCGCTGACGCCGCATGTGCTGACACTGGCCGCATCGTATCTGCGGTCCAGCCAGCTCGTCACGGTCCTGCAACCGGTGCTCGATCGCGTCGCGACAGCGGCCAACGAAATCTCCTCGCTCGCGGTGCTCGACGGCGATGAGGTCGTGTTCATCGCGCGCAGTAGCCCGGCGCGCATGTTTTCAGGTGGGCTGGACATCGGCTACCGCCTGCCGGCGTTCTGCACCTCGGTCGGCCGCGCCATGCTCGGCCAGCTCGATGATGTGGAGTTAACTGCGCGTCTGAGAGCGATGAAACGCGAGGCGCTGACGCCGCAGACGGAGACCGATCCCAAGGAATTGTGCGCGCGCATCGCCGCCGACCGCGCGCAGGGCTACGCGCTGGTCGATCGCGAGGCCGAGCCGCATTTCCGCTCGATCTCCGTTCCCGTCCGCCGCTACGACGGTGTGATCGTCGCCGCCATCAACATGGGCGCCCATGTCGACCGCGTGCCGGCGCAGGAATTGATCGGCCGCTTCCTGCCGCTGTTGCGGGATGGCGCGGAGTCGGTGGGGTCGCGGTTGTTGTAGCTGAGGCCAGGAGAGCAAAAAGCCCAGAGAGCAAAGAGGTGGGTTTCGCTCGTCCTGCCTGCCAGGCTATAATGCGCAGGGCAAAAAAGAGAACAGGGAGGACACCATGCACCATACCATGGTTCCCAGTGATCGCGTGGAGCATGTCGCCGTCTACGGGCGCGACGGCACCAAACTCGGCACGATCGAGCGGTTGATGCTCGACAAGGTGAGTGGAACGGTCGCCTACGCCGTGATCAAGACCGGCAGGCTGCTCGGCACCCACCATCATTATCCTCTGCAGTGGAGCGCACTGAGATATGATCCAGGACGTCAGGTCTTCCAGGTCGAGCTGACGCCGGAGCAACTGAGCAGCGGCCCCTGCGAAGTCGATGGCGATGAATTCGACTGGGGTGACCGCTCGCGGCCTTACCCGCATCCGAATTACTGGTCGATCTAGTCGCGTCGTAAGTCTCATAGTCCGGGTCAGCGAAGCGGTACCCGAACGCCACACGTCGGCCTTTATCGACGTTTTTACGGCCGGTTGCGCATCCAGTCGGCGAGGCCGGACAGCGCCTTGTCGAGGTCTTGCCGCGCGGCAGGATCGACGACCGTCTCCTCCAGCGCGCCGCGCATGCAGAGCATCCACGCATCGCGCTCGGCATTACCGATGGCAAAGCCGATGTGGCGCTGCCGCAGCCGTGGATGGCCCTTCTCGACCGAATAGAGTTTTGAGCCGCCGGTCCATTCGGTGAGATAGCGCTTCAGCACGTACCTGATCGCACCGAGATCGGCGGCGTGCATCGCGCGGATGACCTGCGCCTCCGGCAGGGTATCCATGCGATCGTAGAAGCAATCGACCAGCCGATCGATCGTGGTGCTGCCGCCGATCCGCTCGAACATGGAGATTGCGGCGCCGCTATCGGTCATCGGAGTTCAGACCTACAGCGCGACGCTGCGCAGCCCAAAGCTGCGGGCTTCGTTTTGCAGCACGGGCCGTACCGCATCGATCAGGCGCGCGGCCGCGGCATCGACCGAAAGTCCCGCCGTGTCCACCACCGCCGTCGCGCGCGCATACAGCGGCTCGCGGCTGAGCAAAATATTGCGCAGCTCCGCCATGGCAGAGCGGTCGTCGGCCATCGGGCGCAAATCGCCCTGCCGGCGGACGCGGGCCATGTGCTCCTCGGGCTCGGCTTTCAGCCAGATCGTATAGAACGACGACAGGATCTGGTCGAAGGTCAAAGGCTCCGAGACGATGCCCCCGCCGGTCGCCAGCACCATCAGCTCGTTGCGCGCGAGCAGCTGTTGCAGCGCGGCCTGCTCCATGCGGCGAAAGCCTTCCTGGCCGTAGAGCGCGATGATCTCGGCGACCGAGAGACCGTTCTGCTGCTCGACCTCCTTATTGAGCTCGACAAAGCTCCAGCCCACCTTCTTTGCCAGGATCTTGCCGAGCGTGGATTTGCCGGCGCCGCGCAGGCCGATCAGCGCGATGCCGCAGAATGGCGCGCGGCGCGGCGCGGAGGCGCTGCCGCCGGCGAGCAGATCCTTGGCCTGCGCGATCTGCGCAGGTGTCGCCTTGCGCAACAGATCGCGAAACATCTGCCAGTCCGGAGTCGGATCGGCTGAGGGAAGCAAATCTTCCAGATGCGCGCCCATTGCGTCGGAGACGCGGCGCAGCAGCACGATAGAGACGTTGCCCTTGCCACTTTCGAGCTGCGCGATATAGCGCTCCGAAATTCCTGAAACCTTGGCGAGCACTTTGCGCGACATGCCGCGCAGCGCGCGCATGGTGCGCACGCGCTGGCCGAGCTGTTCGAGAAATCGGGATTCGGCGTCGGGACTGTCGGTCATGGACTACGGATCACGGGCCTTCTTAGCGGTTGTCCTACGGCGCACTTAAATGAAACATAGTGCCTGCTGGCATTGACAGCAAGCCGCTGCAGTGTCTTTCTATGAATTATAATTCTAAATCCAAGGGGAGAAGTCCGTGAGCGAGGGATCCTATAACGCGGTGACCTGGCTGCTCGACCGGAATGTCGAGGAAGGACGCGGCGACAAGGTCGTCTTCGACGACACCGTCTCACGGCTCACCTATGGCGAGCTGGCGCGCGAAACCCGGCGCACGGCCAACATGCTGCGCCGGCTCGGCGTCCGCCGCGAAGAGCGCGTGGCCATGATCATGCTGGATACGGTCGACTTCCCGATCGTGTTCCTGGGCGCGATCCGTGCCGGCATTGTGCCGGTGCCGCTCAACACCCTGCTGACATCGGATCAATACGCCTACATCCTCGCTGACTGCCGCGCGCGTGTGCTGTTCGTCTCGGAAGCGCTCTATCCCGTCATCAAGGACGTCGTCGGCCGCATGCCGGACCTCGAGCATGTCGTGGTGTCCGGCGCCAAGCTCAACGGCCACAAGCAGCTCGCCGAAGAACTCGCGGACGAGAGCGAGCAGTTCACGACCGCCGCGACACATCCGGACGAACCCGCATTCTGGCTCTATTCGTCGGGCTCGACCGGCATGCCCAAGGGTGTGCGCCACATCCATTCGAACCTGCAGGCGACCGCCGATACTTACGCCATGCAGGTGCTCGGCATCCGCGGGAACGACGTTTGTCTTTCTGCGGCAAAGCTGTTCTTCGCCTATGGCCTCGGCAATGCGCTGACCTTTCCGATGTCGGTCGGCGCCACCACGATCTTGAATAGCGAGCGCCCGACGCCGGCGCGCATGTTCGACCTGATGAACCGCTACAACCCGTCGATCTTCTACGGCGTGCCGACGCTTTTCGCGGCGATGCTCAACGACGAGGCGATGAAGCGCGAGCGCTGCGGCGGGGCCTTGCGCATCTGCACATCGGCCGGTGAGGCGCTGCCGGAATCTGTCGGCACCAGCTGGAAGGCGCGCTTCGGCGTCGACATTCTTGACGGCGTCGGCTCGACCGAGCTGTTGCACATCTTCCTGTCGAACGCGCCCGGCGACATCAAATACGGCTCCTCCGGCAAGCCAGTGCCCGGTTATGCGGTGCGGCTCGTCAACGAGGCCGGACAGGATGTCGCCGACGGCGAGGTCGGCGAATTGCTGGTCGATGCGCCCTCGGCCGGCGAAGGTTACTGGAACCAGCGCCACAAGAGCCGCCGCACCTTCGAGGGGCCGTGGACCCGCACCGGCGACAAATATGTCAGGGATGCCGAGGGCCGCTACACCTTCTGCGGCCGCGCCGACGACATGTTCAAGGTCTCCGGCATCTGGGTCTCGCCCTTCGAGGTCGAGAGCGCGCTGATCACGCATCCAGCCGTGCTGGAAGCTGCCGTCGTGCCGGAAGCCGATCCGGAAGGTCTGCTGAAGCCGAAGGCCTTTGTCGTGCTGCGGCCGGGCGTGGCGACGACGAACTTGCAGGAAATGCTCAAGGACCACGTCAAGCAGAACATCGGCCCGTGGAAATATCCACGCTGGATCGACGTGGTGGACTCGCTGCCGAAGACCGCGACGGGAAAGATCCAGCGGTTCAAGTTGCGGGACGGCGCGAACTAGAAACAAGCCGTCATGGCCGGACAAAAGTGCGAAGCGCGTCTTCAGCAAAGTGTCCCGGCCATCCACGCCCGACCGCGATTGAGGAACGACGTGGATACCCGGGTCGAGCCTGGGCATGACGACGGAGAAGGACGAACGAAGAAATGACTCTCTCCCCCACTGGCTACCTCAGCATCGGCAACGCCAGCCTGGAATACAAATGGCTGGCGCCGCAATCCGCCGACGCACCGACGATCGTCATGCTGCATGAAGGCCTCGGCTCCGTCGGGCTCTGGGGCGACTTCCCGGAAAAACTTCGAGAGGCGACCTCCGTCGGCATCTTTGTCTACTCCCGCGCGGGCTACGGCCAGTCGAGCAAGGTCGCGCTGCCGCGGCCGCTCGACTACATGCAGCGCGAGGCGCTGGACGTGCTGCCGAAGGTCCTCGATGCGATCGGCTTCAAGCGCGGCCTGCTGCTCGGGCATTCCGACGGCGCCTCGATCACGACGATCTATGCCGGCGCGCATCAGGACCATCGCCTGAACGGCCTCGTGCTGATCGCGCCGCATTTCATCGTTGAGGACATCTCGGTGAAGTCGATTGCCGACATCAAGAGGGCATTTGAGACCACCGACCTGAAGGCAAAGCTCGCGCGCTGGCACAGCGACGTCGACAATGCCTTCTACGGCTGGAACGCCGCCTGGCTGGACCCAAAGTTCCGCGATTGGGATATTTCCGAATCTCTCGCCTATATCCGCGTCCCCGTCATGATCCTGCAGGGCGCGGACGACCAATATGGGACATTGCGTCAGGCGGAAATCGCGCAGCAAGAATGCTATTGCCCGGTCGATTTGAAAGTCATTTCAGGCGCGGCGCATTCTCCGCATCGCGAAGTTCCGGGCGCGACGCTTGACGCGATTGAGCAATTTGCAGCAGCTACCCTACGAGATGATATGCAACAAAATGCATGTATGGGCCGTTAAGGACTAGACCTGCGCAATAATATGCATTATTGTGCATCTAATGGTAAACCAAGACGAACTCAAGGGTGGCCCATGGCCGGGGAAGATCGGCGCCTCGCAGGCGGCGCGACATTCATCGATTTCCAGACCGAACCGTCCCGCTACAAGCACTGGAAGCTCGCGGTCGACGGTGACGTCGCGACGTTGACCATGGACGTCGACGAGAACGGCGGCCTGTTCGAAGGCTATCTACTCAAGCTCAACTCTTACGATCTCGGCGTCGACATCGAGCTTGCGGATGTCGTCCAGCGGCTGCGCTTCGAGCACCCCGAGGTCAAGGTCGTGGTGATGCGCTCGGCCAAGAACCGCGTGTTCTGCGCCGGTGCCAACATCCGCATGCTCGCGGGCTCCACGCATGCCCACAAGGTGAACTTCTGTAAGTTCACCAACGAGACCCGCAACGGCATGGAAGATTCGTCGGAGAATTCCGGCCAGCGCTTCATCACCGTCGTGAACGGCTCGGCCGCCGGCGGCGGCTATGAGCTTGCGCTCGCCACGGACTACATCATGCTCGCCGATGACGGCGCGTCTGCCGTTGCGTTGCCCGAAGTGCCGCTGCTCGCAGTGCTGCCCGGCACCGGCGGCCTCACCCGCGTGGTCGACAAGCGCAAGGTGCGCCGCGATCACGCCGATTTCTTCTGCACCATCGAGGAAGGCGTGAAGGGCAAGCGCGCCGTGCAGTGGCGGCTAGTCGACGAGATCGCGCCGAACAGCAAGCTCGAAGCGAAGGTTGCCGAGCGCGCCAGGGAATTCGCCGACGCCTCCAAGCGCAAGGGCAGCGGCAAGGGCGTCGCGCTGACGCCGCTCAAGCGCGTTATCGACGAGACCGGCATCCGCTACGGCTTTGTCAACGTCGATATCGATCGCGCCGCGCGCGTCGCCACCATCTCGATCAAGGCGCCGGAGACCGCGCTGCCCGCCGACATCGACGGCATGATGGCGCAGGGTGTCGCGTTCTGGCCGCTCCAGGTCGCGCGCGAACTCGATGACGCGATCCTGCATCTGCGTATCAACGAGCTCGAGATTGCCATGCTGGTGTTCAAGAGCCATGGCGACCGCGCCCATGTGCTCGCCTGCGATGCCTTCCTCGAAACCAACAAGGCGCATTGGCTGGTCAACGAAATCAGGCATTACTGGAAACGCGTCCTGAAGCGCATTGACGTCACCTCGCGCACGCTGGTGACGCTGGTCGAGCCCGGCTCCTGCTTTGCCGGCACGCTCGCCGAACTCGTCTTCGCCGCCGACCGCTCCTACATGCTGATCGGCACGCGCCAGGGCGACAACCGCCCGCCGCCTTCCATTGAGCTTTCGGCCATGAACTTCGGCCCCTATCCGATGAGCCATGGCCTGACGCGGCTGCAGTCGCGCTTCCAGGCCGATCCGTCGGATGTGGAACGCGCGGAAGCTACGATGGGCACCGCGCTCGACGCCGAGCAGGCGGAAGAGCTCGGCCTCGTCACCTTCGCGCTCGACGACATTGACTGGGACGACGAGGTTCGCGTGTTCCTGGAGGAGCGTGCCAGCTTCTCGCCCGACAGCCTCACCGGCATGGAGGCAAGCCTGCGCTTCGTCGGCCCCGAGACGATGGAGTCGAAAATCTTCTCGCGCCTCACCGCATGGCAGAACTGGATCTTCCAGCGCCCGAACGCGGTCGGCGAGGAAGGCGCGCTGCGGCGCTACGGCAGCGGCCAGAAACCGAAATTCGATATGACGCGGGTTTAGCCACATTCAGCGTCATGGCCGGGCTTGTCCCGGCCATCCACGTCCTTGGCTCACGCAGGCAAGAACGTGGATGCCCGGCACAAGGCCGGGCATGACGGAAAGAGATCTCAAGGAGCACGGCCATGAACATGAACATCATGAACGTCGACTACTCGACCAAGATTCCGAACAACGTCAATTTGGCCGAAGACCGCCAGGTGCTGAAGGCGCTGGAAGGCTGGCATCCCGGCTACATGGATTGGTGGAAAGACATGGGGCCGGAAGGCTTCCAGGAATCGCTGGTGTATTTGCGCACCGCCTATTCGGTCGATCCGCGCGGCTGGGCCAAGTTCGACTACGTGCGGATGCCCGAGTATCGCTGGGGCATTCTCCTGGCGCCCCAGGAAGAGAATCGCGTCGTGCCCTTCGGCGAGCATCTTGGCGAGCCGGCCTGGCAGGAAGTCCCGGGCGAATATCGCGCCATGCTGCGCCGTCTCATCGTGATCCAGGGCGACACAGAGCCCGCCTCGGTCGAGCAGCAACGCCACCTCGGCAAGACCGCGCCCTCGCTCTACGACATGCGCAATCTGTTTCAGGTCAATGTCGAGGAAGGCCGCCACCTCTGGGCGATGGTCTACCTGCTGCAAAAGTACTTTGGCCGCGACGGACGTGAAGAGGCTGACGATTTGCTGCGCCGCCGGTCGGGTGACGCTGACGCGCCGCGCATGCTGGGCGCCTTCAACGAGGCGACGCCGGACTGGCTGTCCTTCTTCATGTTCACCTACTTCACCGACCGCGACGGCAAGATGCAGCTGCACTCGCTGGCGCAGTCCGGCTTCGATCCGTTGTCGCGCACCTGCCGTTTCATGTTGACGGAAGAAGCGCACCACATGTTCGTCGGCGAGACCGGCATCACCCGCGTCGTGCAGCGCACCTGCGATGCGATGCGCGAAGCCGGCATCACCGATCCCTCCGACATCGCGAAAGTCCGCGCGCTCGGCGTGATCGACCTGCCGACCATTCAGAAGAAGCTGAACCTGCACTATACGTTGTCGCTTGATCTGTTTGGCTCGGAAGTCTCGACCAACGCGGCCAACGCCTTCAACACCGGCATCAAGGGCCGCTATCACGAGACCCAGATCGACGACGATCATCAGCTCAAGAACGCCACCTATCCGGTGCTGAAGTTCATCGACGGCGAGATCAAGCTCGTGGACGAGCCGGCGCTGACCGCGCTCAACATGCGCCTGCGCGACGATTACAGCCAGGATTGCGTCAAGGGCATGCTGCGCTGGAACAAGGTGATCTCGACCGCAGGCTACCAGTTTCAGCTCAAGCTGCCCAACGTCGCCTTCCACCGCCACATCGGCGAGTTCAAGGGCATCCACGCGACGCCGGATGGCCTGTTGATCGACGACGCAACCTGGGCCAGGCGCAAGGATGAATGGCTGCCCTCCACTGCTGACGGCGACTTCATCACTTCGCTGATGCAGCCCGTCACCGAGACCGGCGAGTTCGCCTCCTGGATCTCGCCGCCGAAAGTCGGCATCGACAACAAGCCCGGCGATTTCGAGTACGTGAAGATTGAGTCGTAAGGCCTATCGCTGACGCGGATCGCCTGTTGCCGTATCGAAGACTGTCATCACCCGCGAAAGCGGATGATCCAGTATTCCAGAGAGGGCAGGGATAAATCGAGAAGCTGCGGCGTCCTGGATGCCCCGGTCGAGCCGGGGCATGACAGTGAGTCTAAGTTGAGGGCGTCGCCCCTCGCGCGCGCCTCAACTATCCCATCCGCTTCCCTTGATCCCCGGGTTCGCATAAACGATGCCGCCGTCCACCGCGATGGTTGCGCCCACCACGTAATCTCCCGCGCGCGAGGCGAGATAGATCGCCGCACCCGCCATGTCCTCGTCGGTGCCGATGCGGCCCGCGGGCACGCGCGTCGAGACCTCGTCGGCATGATCGCGCGCGGCGCGGTTCATGTCGGACCGGAACGGGCCCGGCGCGATCGCGGTGACCACGACATGGTCGCCGATCAGCTTCACGGCCATGCGCCGCGTCAAATGGATCAACCCCGCCTTGCTCGCCGCGTAGGAATAGGTCTCGCCCGGATTGACGAAGATGCCGTCGATCGAGGCGACGTTGATCACTTTCGCCGGCCGCTCTACTGATGCCGCCGCGCGCAACGCGGGCGCCAGCGCCTTGGTCAGGAAGAACGGCGCCTTGACGTTGAGGTTCATCACCTTGTCCCAGCCGCTCTCCGGAAACTCGTCGAACTCCGCGCCCCAGGCCGCGCCCGCATTGTTGACGAGAATGTCGAGTTTTTGCTCGCGCTTCCCGAATTCGCTCGCGAGCAGCTCGGCGCCGGCCACCGTCGAGATATCGATCGGCAGCGCGATGCATTCGCCGTCATATTGCGCGGAGAGCTCGTTCGCGGTTGCTTCGCAAGGTCCGGCCTTGCGCGCGGTGATGTAGACTTTCGCGGCCCCTGCGCTGAGAAATCCCGCCGCGATCATCTTGCCGATGCCGCGCGAACCGCCGGTCACCAGCGCGACGCGGCCTTTGAGCGAGAACAGATCGTTGAACATGGTGCCTCCCTTGATTTGCTCCGGTTGTGAGCGGGGCGGGGAGGGGAGTCAACTCAGCTCGTCAGCTCCGCACTCATCCTGAGGAGCGCGCCAGCGCGTCTCAAAGGAGGCGGGCGACCTATCCTTCGAGATGCGCTCCTTCGGAGCGCTCCTCAGGATGAGGTCTGAGTGTGCGGTTGGATCAAGCCGCCGCGATCCTGCGGAAGCCGTTCCACATCGCGGTCGCGGCGCCCGAGGTCAGCACCGGCAGAATCCGCGTGTCCTGGTAATTGCCGTTGAGCGAGACGCGTGGCAGCGCGGTCATGTGGCCGGCGTTCTCGGCGAACAGCATGCCGGGCCGCGTCGTCACTGCGGTCTTGAAGCCCGCGGTCGCAGCGAGAGCGAATTCACGCTCGCCCGCCGCCTCGCGGTCGCCATAGGGATAGGCAAGATGCTGGACATTGCGGCCGAGCGCCTGCTCGATGCGCGCGCGGCTCACGGCCATCTCATGCGCGGCGATCTCTTCGCTTTGCCTGGCGAGATTGCAATGGCTGACGGAATGCGCACCGATCGTGACCAGGGGATCGGCGGCAAACGTCTTCACCTCGTCCCATGACAGGCAGAGGCCGCGGCACAGCGCGGCCATGTCGACGCCGTACTTCGTGCAGAGCGCCTCGATCTCGCGCTTGAGATCGTGCTCGCCCGGCAATGCGCGCAACCAGTCGTGCAGGCGGTCGAACGCCGCCTGCTTGGCGGCCGGCGTCGTCGCATCGAGCCGCAGCGCGGCATCGCCGATTGTTACCTCGATCTGCTCGGCCTTGGCGATCACTGCCTCCAGCGCCTCCCACCACAGCCGACCCGTGCCCTCGGCGAAATCGCTGGCGACATAGACCGCCAGAGGCGCGTCAAATTCGCGCAGAACCGGCAGAGCGAAATCGAGATTGTCGCGATAGCCATCGTCGAGCGTAAAGGCGGCGAAGCGGCGGTCGAACCGGCGCCGTACCAGCCGCTCATGCACCTCGTCCATGCTGACGATGTCGATCTCGCGCGAGCGCAGATGGCGCAGCGTCGCGCGCAGGAATTCGGGGGTGACTTCGAGATGCCTGTTCGGCTGGAACGCCGCGTCACGGGCCGGCCGCACGTGGTGCAGCATGAATATGGCGCCGACGCCCGACAAAAGCGGGCGCAACAGATGGTGCGCCCCGCTGAAATAGAGTGCTCCCAGCCCGGCGCGGATGACGTTGTTACGGAGTTGTTTCATGACCCGCTGGCGGACTTTGGCATTCCGTCTTCAACTTACGGAAGAACCCTTGAAGAAAAAGTTATTCCAATTGTCCCCGCCCGGCCTTCGGAAGGGCGTCATTTCCGGTTTGACAGCCCGCCAAGGGTTTGTTTTGTCTCCGGTTCCAGAGTTCGGGTCGTCGAATGCAGAAGCTTTTCAGGTGGGCCAGCAAATGGTGGCCGGGGCTGATCCCCCTGGCCGTCATGTGGGGATTTGCGGCCTGGAATAATACTTTGCCGGTCGAGGCGGACCTTTCCGCCCGCAGTTCGGCCGCCCTCAAGGACACCGTTCTGGACAAGACCCGGATCGCGGTGGACGGCCGCGACGTCCGCCTGGCTGCGGACGCGTTTTCCGAGGAGGGGCGCCGCGATGCTGTTGTGGCGGTCGAGACCGTCCCCGGGGTGCGCCTGGTCGACGACCGAACCCGCCTCGTGCCCGAGGCAAAACCCTTTGTCTGGAACGCCGAACGCGACGTGGTGCGGGTGACGCTGTCAGGCTCCGCGCCACTGCCGTCGATGAAGGGCCGCCTGACCGAGGCGGCCCGCAAGGAGGTCGGCGGCACCGAGGTCGCCGATCAGATGGGTCTGGCGCGCGGCGCACCACCGCGATTCGAGGCGGCTGCGATGCTGCTGCTCGACCAGATCGGCAAGCTGAAGGACGGCAAGATCACGATCTCTGACACCAAGGTCACTCTGTCGGGCATGGCGCGCGAGCTCGGCGGCCGCGAAGCGGTCGCAGCGGCGCTCAAAAACCTGCCCGAGGGCTTTTCGGTCGCAGCCAATGACGTCAAGGCGCCGCCCTACGTCTTCCAGGCCTACAAGGATCCGGTGGCCGCGACGGTGACGCTGACCGGGTACGTGCCCGACAACAATGTCCACGCGGCCATCGCCACCAGCGCGTCGCGGAAATTCTTCAACGAAAAGGTCGTCGACAATCTCAAGGCCAGCGTCGGCGCACCCGGCTCCTTCAACCCTGCCGTGGTCGCAGCGCTCGGCGCGCTGTCGCGACTGTCGACCGGCACGCTCGTCGTCTCCGACCGCGAGGTGAAGCTGTCGGGCGATGCTCTCTATGAAGGCGCCGCCAACGACATCCGCGCAGGCCTTGGCAAGGATTTCCCGAAAAACTGGCAGTACAAGCCGGAAATCACGGTGAAACCCGCGGCCGGGCCGGTCGACGGCACCGTGTGCCAGCAATTGTTCTCGGAGCTGCTGGCCAAGGCCAAGATCCGCTTCGGGGCGAAGCGCGCCGACATTGATCCGGATTCCGCCGGCATTCTCGATCATCTGATCGAGACGGCACTGCGATGCCCCACCACCAATATCGAGGTCGCCGGGCATACCGATGCGGACGGCGAGGATGCCGTCAACCAGGCGCTCTCGGAGAAGCGCGCGCAGGCGGTGATCGACTATCTGGTCAAGGCTGGCCTGCCCGCCAGCCGCTTCACTGCGGTCGGCTACGGCAGCACGCAGCCCCTCGCCGGCAATGACACCGAAGACGCCAAGGCGCAGAACCGCCGCATCGAATTTCTGGTGAGGTGACGATGCCCTACCTCGTCTCATTCCATCTGGGCTGGCTGATCGGCTCGCTGCTGCTCGGCTTTTGCATGGGCTGGATCTCGGTGGTCCAGCGCGGCAACGGCACCTCGAAAGTGACTGCGCGCTGGCTCGCCGTGCTTGCTGCCGGCCTGGTCGCGGCCTCGTTCGCGCATGTGGTCCCCGGCCGCTTCGGCTACTGGCTCGATCTCGCCCTCATCATGCTCGGCTGCTATCTTGTCGGCGGCACCATCGGCGCCTGGCTGCGCCATCGGGTGGTCTCGCGCACCGCGCCGCCTGCTGCTCTGTGATGTTGCCGTGCACCCTGACCGCGGGAGTCAGGGCCGCGGCTGCGCGGCATTCCGGCACATCGGAAACCCTGAACAAACCCTCCGGTCACCCTCTTTCAACAGGTGAGTGTACCCCATAGATTGACGTCGGCCTAAGCCGTGACGGAACATTGTACGGTCGGAAATCATCAAAACTTCATGGCGACTGCGCAGGATTGCCATGGAGATTCGCGTCAGTCTTGCCGTCGAAAGCGCCAAACCGTGCATCAGGAGCCCGCAGCCGTGCCTAAAATATTGAAGGCACGAGCTTTTGTTCGAATTGCCGAATTCCACTCCGCCCGGAAACGCGCTAGTGGAGGGACAGCGGGCATGCGCGATCCCGGGGCCGACAACAAGGGTTGGTTGGGTGTCTGCGCGTCGTCCGCCTGTTCGCCGGCCACCCTGGCCGCTGAAGCATTGTTCGAGGTTTAGATGCCGGAAGCCATACGCAGGGCGATGTCGTTTCTGCGCCAGAAGCAAATCCTGCATAAGCTTGGAGTTGTGATCAGCGTCGCGGTCATCGGCATCGCTTGCTATGTGCTCTACCACATGCTGCGCGGCATCGATGTCAACGAAGTCCTCGAAGCGATCAAGAGCACCGAGCCGAGCCAGATTGCGATGGCGGCGCTGTTCGTCGCCGCGGGCTATTTCACGCTGACCTTCTACGACCTGTTCGCCGTGCGCGCGATCGGCCACGTCCACGTGCCCTATCGCATCAACGCGCTCGCCGCCTTCACCAGCTACTCGATCGGCCACAATGTCGGCGCCAGCGTCTTCACCGGCGGCGCGGTGCGCTACCGCATCTATTCCGCCTACGGCCTGAACGCGATCGACGTCGCAAAAATCTGCTTCCTCGCCGGCCTGACCTTCTGGCTCGGCAATGCCGCCGTGCTGGGCCTCGGCATCTCCTATCACCCTGAGGCCGCTGCCTCGATCGACATGCTGCCGCCCTGGCTGAACCGGACGCTGGCGATGATGATCATCGTCGGGCTGGTCGCTTACGTGGTCTGGGTCTGGACCCAGCCGCGGATGGTCGGCCGCGGGCCCTGGACCGTGATGCTGCCGGGCGGCCCGCTGACGCTGCTCCAGATCGCGATCGGCATTATCGATCTCGGCTTCTGCGCGCTCGCGATGTACGTGCTGGTTCCGGACGAACCCAATCTCGGCTTCGTGGTGGTCGCAGTGATCTTCGTCTCGGCCACGCTGCTCGGCTTTGCCAGCCATTCGCCCGGGGGCCTTGGCGTGTTCGACGCCGCCATGCTGGTCGGCCTCTGGCAGATGGACCGCGAGGAGCTGCTGGGCGGAATGCTGCTGTTCCGCGTTCTCTATTATCTCTCCCCTTTCGTCATATCTGTAATCTTGCTGACGTTTCGCGAGGTTATCATCGGCGCTCGATCGAAGCGCCTGCAGCAGGCCGCGCTCAAGCTCGACCCCGGCCCCGCGCCTGAAGCCGCTTATGTGAGAAAGCGCAGCGACAGCGGCGCCTGACCGGCGCAAGTCTTGAGTTTAAGGGTCCCCTTGGAGAAGCCCGCCCCGATGGCGATTGACGCCCCATCTTCTCCCTCCGCCCAGCCCTGGTCCGACCGGCTGCGGCACTCGACCGTCATCCTGATCGCCGCAGCGCTGGCGCTGTCGGTGGTGGTCTCGCTGGGCGAATTGTCGGCACTGCATGCGATTGCGGTGTTTCTCTGCATCGCGGCCGCAGCGCTGATCCCGTGGCGCTTGCACGATACCGCCGCCTCGCGCGAAGAGACTCGCCGCGTCAACCCGGTCGAGAGCGCGGCGGTGGCCGCGGTCGTCGCCGGCATGCCCGATCCTGCGGTGCTGCTCGACCGCGCCGGCCGCGTCATCCATCTCAACGCCGCGGCCGCCCAGCTCGCACCGGCGCTGCGCAAGAACGAGCTCGCCCAGTTCGCGCTGCGCTCGCCCGAGATCATCACGGCGCTGCGTGAATCGATCGCGACCACCGAGCCGCGGCGCGCGACCTATCTCGACCATGTCCCGGTCGATCGCTGGATGGAGCTGACCATCACGCCGGTGCCGGTGCCGACCACGTTCGGCGGTGCCGACAAATGCATGCTGATGACCTTCCACGACCAAACACCGCTGCGCCGGGTCGAGGAGATGAGGGCCGACTTCGTCGCCAATGCCAGCCACGAGCTGCGCACGCCGCTGGCCGCGCTGTCCGGCTTCATCGACACGCTCCAGGGCCAGGCCAAGGACGATCCCAAGGCGCGCGAGCGCT
Organism: Bradyrhizobium sp. 149; assembly: GCF_023073915.1. GTDB lineage: Bacteria > Pseudomonadota > Alphaproteobacteria > Rhizobiales > Xanthobacteraceae > Bradyrhizobium. The sequence continues at coordinate 45,578 of NZ_JADPKK010000022.1, forward strand.
TCCTCGGCATCATGCACAACCAGGCCACCCGCATGGCGCGCCTGATCGACGATCTGCTGTCGCTGTCGCGGGTGGAGCTCTCGGCCCATGTGCGGCCCGACACCCTGGTCGACCTGCTGCCGATCATCTTGCAAGTCGCCGACGGGCTCGAGCCGCTGGCGCGGGAACGCCAGGTCGAGGTCGAGACCCAGCTGCCTGAGACCCCGGTGATGATCGCGGGCGACCGCGAGGAGCTGCTCCGCCTGTTCGAGAATTTGATCGAGAACGCGCTCAAATACGGTGCCTCGGGAGGTCGCGTCATCGTGTCGCTGACGTCCAGTCCCTCCACTGATGGAACTCAGGAAATCCGGGTCCTGGTCCGGGATTTCGGCCCCGGCATCGCGCCGGAACATTTGCCGCGGCTGACCGAGCGCTTCTACCGGGTCGATGTCGGCGACAGCCGCTCGCAGGGCGGCACCGGCCTCGGATTATCGCTGGTGAAACATATTGTTAACCGCCATCGCGGCCGGCTTTTGATCGAAAGCGTGCCGCGGCAGGGCGCCACTTTCACGGCCTGTTTTCCCCAGGGCAAGCCTGCGGCTTTGAGCTAAACTCCAGCTTATTCAGCTGTTTAAGCCTGTCATCCGACTGTCACCAAACCTTCGTAAAAGCTCAGCTGTTCGCTCCTAAAGGGGCGGCACGGGGAGCGCGATCGGGCGCGGATGGCGCTTCGCTCCCCTGTATGGAGACCACCATGAATTTCCTCAAAACCATCGTCGCTGCCGGCTTGGTCGCCGCATCGACGTCGGCCTTCGCTGCCGATATCACGGGTGCCGGTGCGACGTTCCCGTTCCCGATCTATTCCAAATGGGCTGACGCCTACAAGAAGGAGACCGGCAACGGTCTGAACTACCAGTCGATCGGCTCCGGCGGCGGCATCAAACAGATCCAGGCCAAGACCGTGACCTTCGGCGCCAGCGACGCGCCGCTCAAGGCGGAGCAGCTCGAGAAGGACGGCCTGGTCCAGTGGCCGATGGTGATGGGCGCCATCGTTCCCGTCGTCAACATCGAGGGCGTGAAGCCCGGTGAGATGGTGTTCGACGGCGAGACCCTCGCCAGCATCTATCTCGGCAAGATCACCAAATGGGATGACGCCGCGATCAAGAAGCTCAACCCGAACGTGAAGCTGCCCTCGGAGGCCATCACCGTGGTCCGCCGTTCGGACGGTTCGGGCACCACCTTCAACTTCACCAACTATCTCGCCAAGGCCAGCGCGGACTGGAAGAGCAAGGTCGGCGAGGGCACTGCGGTCGAATGGCCGGTCGGCGTCGGCGCCAAGGGCAACGAAGGCGTGTCGGGCAACATCAGCCAGACCAAGAACTCGATCGGCTACGTCGAGTACGCCTATGCCAAGCAGAACAAGCTGACCTACACCGGTCTCGTCAACAAGGCCGGCAAGCCGGTGCAGCCGACCGTCGAAGCCTTCCAGGCGGCCGCCTCCAACGCCGACTGGGCCAAGGCGCCCGGCTACTACGTCATCCTGACCGACCAGCCCGGCGAGAAGTCCTGGCCGATCACGGCGGCGACCTTCATCCTCATGCACAAGGACGCCACCGACAAGGCGGCCTCGCAGGAAGCCATCAAGTTCTTCCGCTGGGCCTTCAAGAGCGGTGGCAAGGCGGCTGAAGAGCTCGACTACATCCCGATGCCGGACCCGGTCGTTCAGCTGATCGAGAAGACCTGGGCTGCCGACATCAAGAGCTAGGCTCGCGACGCTCGTGTCCCGGGGCGCTGCGTCGCCTCCGGGGCACGGACCAACAAAAAACGTATACTAATTTGGTACAGGGGATCGGCGTGGCAGAGATGGCCGTTCAGAGCGATGTAATCGACGACGCCGGACCGTATGATCGCGCCAAGGCCTTGAGCGCGTTCAAGCTCGGCGACGTCACCTTCTACTGGATCACGCGGCTCTCCGCCATCTCGGTGCTTCTGATCCTCGGTGGCATCATCATTTCGCTGGTCGTCGGCGCCTTTCCGGCGATCAAGGAATACGGGCTATCGTTCCTGTGGACGCAGCGCTGGGCGCCGTCCGCCGATCCGCCGGTGCTCGGCGCGCTCGGGCCGATGTACGGCACGCTCGTCACCTCCTTCATCGCGATGCTGATCGCCATTCCCGTGGGTCTCGGCATTGCGATCTTCCTCACCGAACTCTGCCCGCAATGGCTGCGCCGCCCGATCGGCATGGCGATCGAGCTGCTCGCCGGCATCCCCTCGATCATCTACGGCATGTGGGGCTTCTTCGTGTTGGGTCCGTTCCTCGCCAACACGTTCCAGCCCTTCATGATCAAGATCTTCGACGGAGTGCCCGTGCTGGGTGCGATCTTCGCGGGTCCCCCGTCCTATCTCAGCCTGTTCAATGCCGCGCTGATCCTCGCCATCATGGTGCTGCCCTTCATCACCTCGATCTCCGTCGACGTGTTCAAGACGGTGCCACCGGTGCTGAAGGAAGCCGCCTACGGCGTAGGCTGCACCACCTGGGAAGTCGTCCGCAGCGTGGTGATCCCCTACACCCGCGTCGGCGTCATCGGCGGCGTCATGCTGGCGCTCGGCCGCGCGCTCGGCGAGACCATGGCGGTGACCTTCATCATCGGCAACTCGTTCCGGATCTCGTCGTCGATCTTTGCCCCGGGCACCACGATCTCGGCGGCGATCGCATCCGAGTTCGCCGAGAGCGACGGCCTGCACCAGTCCGGCCTGATCCTGCTCGGCCTCCTCTTGTTCGTGCTGACGTTCTTCGTGCTCGCAGCCGCGCGGCTGATGCTGATGCGGCTGGAAAAGAAGGCGGGAAATTGACGCCATGAATCCGATCTATTCACGCCGCCGCCGCAACGACTTCGTCATCCGCGGTCTCTGCATCGCCGCGACCGCCTTCGGCGTCACCTGGCTTGCGCTGATCCTGATCACGCTGCTCTACAACGGACTGGCGGGACTCAATGTCCAGCTGTTCACCGAGAATACACCGCCCCCCGGATCGAGCGAGGGCGGTCTGCTCAACGCCATCGTCGGCTCGCTGATCATGACCGTGATCGGCGTCGGCATCGGCGCGCCGCTCGGCATGTTCGCCGGCACCTATCTCGCCGAATACGGCCGCAACGACCGGCTGACCTCGGTGATCCGCTTCATCAACGACATCCTGCTCTCGGCGCCCTCGATCATCATCGGCCTGTTCATCTACGGCGCGGTGGTGGTGCCGATGCGCGGCTTCTCCGCGATCGCAGGCTCGCTCGCGCTCGCGGTGATCGTGATCCCGGTGGTGCTGCGCACGACCGAGGACATGCTGCTGCTGGTGCCGAACGCGCTGCGCGAGGCGGCCTCGGCGCTCGGCCTGCCGCGTTCGCTGGTGATCAAGCGGATCGCTTATCGGTCAGCCCGTTCGGGTCTCATCACTGGCGTGCTGCTCGCCACCGCCCGCGTCGCCGGCGAGACCGCGCCGCTGCTGTTCACCGCGCTGTCGAACCAGTTCTTCAGCCTCGGCCTGAACAAGACGATGGCGAACCTGCCGGTCACCATCAACAATTTCGTGCAGAGCCCCTATGCCTACTGGAAGCAGCTGGCCTGGAGCGGGGCGCTGCTCATCACCCTGACCGTTCTTGCCCTTAATATTGGCGCGCGCATCCTTGGCGCCGAGAGGACCGCAAAATGAGTGATCTTTCCCTATCGATGAGCGCGTCCGGTGGACTGCCGCACGCGCCGGTGCTGCCCGAGGCGCCCCCCAAAGTGACCGCGCGCAACCTGAACTTCTATTACGGCGAGCACCACGCGCTGAAGAACATCAACCTGACGCTCGGCGCCAACCGCGTCACGGCGTTCATCGGCCCGTCGGGCTGTGGCAAGTCGACTCTGCTGCGCATCTTCAACCGGATGTACGACCTCTATCCCGGTCAGCGCGCCACCGGTCAGCTCATGCTCGACCAGACCAACATCCTTGACGGCAAGCTGGACCTGAACCTACTGCGCGCCCGCGTCGGCATGGTGTTCCAGAAGCCGACGCCGTTCCCGATGACGATCTACGAGAACATCGCGTTCGGCATCCGTCTTTACGAGAAGATCTCGAAGTCGGAGATGGACGGCCGGGTCGAGAAAGCGCTGCGCGGCGGCGCGCTGTGGAACGAGGTCAAGGACAAGCTCAACGCCTCCGGCCTGTCGCTCTCGGGCGGCCAGCAGCAGCGCCTCTGCATCGCCCGCACCGTCGCTGTGCGGCCCGAGGTGATCCTGTTCGACGAGCCCTGTTCGGCGCTCGACCCGATTTCGACCGCCAAGGTCGAGGAGCTGATCCAGGAACTGTCCGAGGACTACACCATCGCGATCGTCACCCACAACATGCAGCAGGCGGCGCGCGTCTCCGACAAGACCGCCTTCATGTATCTCGGCGAGCTGATCGAGTTCGACGACACCAGCAAGATCTTCACGTCGCCGACCGACCGGCGCACGCAGGATTACATCACCGGCCGGTTCGGCTGAGGAGACGCGACATGGGTTCTGAACATACCGCAAAGGCTTTCGACACCGACCTCCAGGAACTCACTCGCCTGGTCGCCGAGATGGGCGGCATCGCCGAGCGCATGATCGTCGATTCCGTCGATGCGCTGATCCGCCGCGACGTCCCGCTCGGCCAGCGCGTCGTCACCATCGACACCGAGCTCGACGCGCTGCAGAAGCGCATCGAGGAGCGCGCCGTGCTCACCATCGCCCGCCGCCAGCCGATGGCGGTCGATCTGCGCGAGATCGTCGGCGCCATGCGCGTCGCGACTGATCTCGAGCGCATCGGCGATCTCGCCAAGAACATGGGCAAGCGCGTCGCGGCGCTCGAGACGGACTTCCATCCGCTCAAGCTGTTCCGCGGCCTCGAGCACATGACCGATCTCGTGCAGCAGCAGGTCAAATCGGTGCTGGACGCCTATGCCGCGCATGATTTGCCGGCGGCGATGGCGGTGTGGAAGGGCGACGAAGAGGTCGACGCCATCTGCACCTCGCTGTTCCGCGAGCTCCTCACCTACATGATGGAGGATCCGCGCAACATCTCGTTCTGCATCCACCTGATGTTCTGCGCCAAGAACATCGAGCGGATCGGCGACCACGCCACCAACATCGCCGAGACCGTGTTCTACATGATCGAGGGCCAGGCGATCACCGACAAGCGGCCGAAGGGCGATATGACGACCTTCGCCAACACGATACCGAACACCTAGGGAGCAACGACCCGATGGGCGCACGCATTATGGTGGTTGAGGACGAGGAAGCTCTGACCGAGCTTCTCCGCTACAACCTCGAAGGCGACGGCTATGACGTCGAGACGGTGATGCGCGGCGACGACGCCGACACCCGTCTCAAGGAGCACATCCCCGATTTGATCGTGCTGGACTGGATGCTGCCGGGCCTGTCAGGCATCGAATTATGCCGGCGGCTTCGCACCCGTCCCGAGACCAAGCAGCTCCCGATCATCATGCTTACCGCGCGAGGCGAGGAGAGCGAGCGGGTGCGGGGGCTTGCGACCGGCGCCGACGATTACATCGTCAAGCCGTTCTCGGTGCCGGAACTGCTGGCGCGCGTGAAGGGCCTGCTGCGGCGCGCAAGCCCCGAGCGGCTCGCCACCGTGCTCGCCTTTGGCGACATCGAGCTCGATCGCGACAAGCGCCGCGTGGCACGCTCGGGCCGGCCGATCGATCTCGGTCCGACCGAATATCGCCTGCTGGAGTTCTTCCTGGAGCATCCGGGACGGGTGTTCTCGCGCGAGCAACTGCTCGACAGCGTCTGGGGCCGCGACATCTACATCGACGAGCGCACCGTCGACGTGCATATCGGCCGCCTGCGCAAGCTGCTCAATCTCGGCCGCGAGCAGGACCCGATCCGCACCGTCCGCGGCGCCGGCTACGCGCTGGATGATCGCTTCGCGAAGGCGGAGCAGGTGTAGGGCTTGGTGAGCTTAAGTTCGGCTGCGTCAATAATCACAGCCGTCGTTCCCGGGGCCCGTGCGCAATTATCCGTGACGACATCAAGGGGCTGAGCCGTCACCCGTGTGACGGCCGTCGTCGCGATCAGCCAATCCGCTAGCTCAGCGCGGACCCGGCTTCACGGGTGCGCGCCGCCGATCCGATGCCGGCTGGTACGCAACGCGCGAGTGCTGGGCGCAATAGGGCAGGCCGGACAACGCCCTGCCGCCGCAGAAGAAGAAGTCCGGGGTCGAGGGATCGCCGACCGGCCAGTGGCAGGTCGCTTCGTTCAATTCCAGCAGCGACAGCCGCTGGCTCATCGGCACCACGTTGTCGTAGGTGACCGGATCCGGCTCAGCCTCGACCTCGAACGCCTGCGCCAGCGCAGTGTTGCCGCGCGAGATCGGACGCGACACCCGCATCATGTGCTGCGCGGGGCGCGCCTTGCGCGGCCGGGGCGCTGCCGACGAAGGGCTCTTGGCGCGACCCGACAGGCCGAGCCTGTGCACTTTGCCGATCACGGCATTGCGGGTCACATTGCCGAGCTCAGCCGCGATCTGGCTGGCCGAAAGTCCGGCCTCCCAGAGCTTTTTCAGCTGCTCGACGCGATCATCGGACCAGGTCAAAACCGTCATTGCACCCTTTCCCTCGCTGCGCGCCAGCCATCCTGGGGCCTCGTAGCGAATGCCTAAGCCTTCAAAAACCCGTGCCGTCAGAATCCCTTAAGGCTCGCCGGGCGCGACTAGAACGCCCGAACGTTTACGCCGGTACATAAGGACTTAGAGATCAGAACCACTGCACGAGATGTCGTATCTGACAATTCAAACGCTACAATATGGCGTGACTCCCGCGCAAGAGTCCGGCGACTCGCTTCCACATGTTCCGTGGCTAAATCCCGCAAAATCGGCACCGCAAGACTACGGATTCAGCGTTTCGCGGGGCTTTCCGGGCGGCATTGACACCCGTTTCATCAGGCCTAAGATAGTCGCACGTGCCGCCCTCAAGAGGCGGCACGTTTCGTTTTCCGGGCCGGTCAATGGTGCGTCGCGCAATGCACGCTCACACTGTCCGCAACATTCAAGTGATCGTCATGACTAACCGCGCAGCGCCGCATTTGCTCCCCGTTTTCGCCAGGTCCGACCTCGGTTTCGAGCGTGGCGAAGGCTGCTGGCTGATCGCGACCAATGGCGAGCGCTATCTCGATTTCACCTCCGGAGTGGCGGTGAACGCGCTCGGCCACGCCCATCCGGCGCTGGTCTCGGCGCTGCAGGAACAGGCCACCAAGCTCTGGCACATGTCGAACCTGTTCCAGAGCCCGGACGGTGAGCGTCTGGCGGCCCGCCTCTGCAACGAGAGTTTTGCGGACTTCGTGTTCTTCTGCAATTCCGGCGCCGAAGCGCTGGAATGCGTGATCAAGGTCGTGCGCCGCTATCACGCCGCAAAGGGCCATCCTGACCGCTATCGCATGATCACCTTCGAAGGTGCCTTCCATGGCCGCACGCTGGCGACGCTGGCTGCGACGGGATCGGCAAAATATCTCGAAGGCTTCGGCCCTCCCATGGAGGGCTTCGACCAGGTTGCGCATGGCGATCTCGACGCGGTGAAAAAGGCGATCGGTCCGCAGACCGCCGGCATCCTGATCGAGCCGATCCAGGGCGAGGGCGGTGTGCGTTCGGCAACGCCCGCCTTCCTCAAGGCGCTGCGCCAGCTCTGCGACGAGCGCCGCTTGCTGCTCGCCTTCGATGAGGTACAAACCGGAATGGGCCGTACCGGCGATCTGTTCGCCTACCGCCGCCTTGGCGTCGAACCCGACGTGATGTCGCTGGCCAAGGCGCTCGGCGGCGGCTTCCCGATCGGCGCCTGCCTTGCCACCGCGGAAGCGGCCTCCGGCATGACGCCGGGCTCGCACGGCTCGACCTTCGGCGGCAATCCGCTCGCGATCTCCGCCGCTAACGCGGTGCTCGACGTCATGCTCAAGCCCGGCTTCTTCGATCATGTGCAGAGGATGTCGCTGTTGCTCAAGCAGAAGCTCGCCTCCGTGATCGACCGTCATGGCGACATCGTCAGCGAGGTACGGGGCGAGGGCCTCCTGATCGGCATCAAGGCCGTGGTGCCGTCCGGCGATCTCGTTGCCGCCTTGCGCGAGGAAAAACTGCTCACCGTCGGGGCCGGCGACAATGTCGTGCGTTTCCTGCCGCCCCTGATCGTCACCGAAGCCGAGATCGAGGACAGCGTCGGGCGGCTCGAGCGCGCCTGCACTGTGTTGTCCGGCAACAAGCGGGCGGCAAGCTGATGAGCAAGTCGCCCGATAAGACGCCGAAGCACTTCCTCGATATCAACGAGCTGCCGCTGTCGGAGCTCAAGCGCATGCTCGCCGCGTCCTCCGCGATGAAAGCGAAGCAGAAGGCGCATCAGCCGGTCAGGCCGCTCGAAGGCAAGACGCTGGCGATGATCTTCGAGCGCCCCTCGACGCGGACGCGCGTGTCTTTCGACGTCGCCATGCGCCAACTCGGCGGCGAGCCGATCATGCTCACCGGCGCCGAGATGCAGCTCGGCCGCGGCGAGACCATCGCCGACACCGCGCGCGTGCTGTCGCGCTACGTCGATGCCATCATGATCCGCATCCTCAATCACGATGCCCTGCTGGAGCTTGCGGCGAACGCCACCGTCCCCGTCATCAACGGCCTGACGCGGCGCTCGCATCCCTGCCAGGTGATGGCCGACCTCATGACCTACGAGGAACATCGCGGCCCGATCGAGGGCAAGACGGTGGCCTGGACCGGCGACGACAACAACGTGCTCGCCTCCTGGGCGCACGCCGCCGAGCGCTTCAAGTTCCAGCTCAATGTCGCGACGCCCCCGGAGCTCGCGCCGAAAAAGGCGATGCGCGACTTCATCAAGGCGACCGGCGCACCGATCATGCTCGGCACGGATGCCGAAGCCGCCGTGCGCGGCGCCGATTGTGTCGTGACCGACACCTGGGTGTCGATGGGCGACAAGGAAGGCGAGCACCGCCATAATGTGCTCAAGCCCTACCAGGTCAATTCCCAGCTGATGTCGCTGGCCAAGCCCGATGCGCTGTTCATGCACTGCCTGCCCGCCCATCGCGGCGAGGAGGTCACCGACGAGGTGATCGACGGTCCGCAATCCGTCGTGTTCGACGAGGCCGAGAACCGCCTCCACGCGCAGAAGGGCATTCTGGCCTGGTGTTTTGACGCGGTGAAGTAACGCGGCCCGGGAAAGTAGCTTTCCGTCGTTCCGGCCTCCGTGCGTAATTGCGCACCAGGCCTGGACGACGGAATTTCAGGTACGATTGTGTGACCGTCGCGGCGCCGGATCACGCCCTTCGCCCCCCTTCCATTTCCGCCTTCCGACCCCAGATAAAACGCCATGGTTTCCCAATCCCCTGACATGAAAACCGGGCCCGAAGGCCCGGTTCGCGCGCCATCCGCGGTTCCCATCGACGACGCCGTGCTGCCCTACGAGGTCGACGCGCTCGATGTGCGCGGTCGCCTGGTGCGACTTGGTCCGGCGCTCGACGAGATCCTGACCAAGCACGATTATCCGGCGCCGGTCGGCAAGCTGCTCGGCGAGGCCATCGTGCTGACCACGCTGCTCGGCTCGGCGCTGAAGTTCGAGGGCCGCTTCATCCTCCAGGCGCAGACCGACGGTCCGGTGTCGTTTTTAGTCGTTGATTACCAGGCGCCGGATCGCCTGCGCGCCTATGCGCGCTACGACGCCGCGCGCCTCGGCGAGGCCAAGGAGTCCGGGACGCATGCTGGCACGCATTCCGGCGCGCTGCTGGGCCACGGTCATCTCGCCATGACGATCGACCAGGGCCCCGACATGAGCCGCTACCAGGGCTTGGTCGCGCTCGACGGCGGCAGCCTGGAAGACGCCGCTCACGAATATTTCCTGCGCTCCGAGCAGATCCCGACGCGCGTGCGTCTCGCCGTCGGCGAGGAATGGCGTTCGAACGACGGCGGCAAGCATCGCTGGCGTGCCGGTGGCATGCTGATGCAGTTTTTGCCGAAGGCGCCCGAGCGGGCGCGGCAGGCCGATCTGCATCCCGGTGACGCGCCCGAAGGCGTCGAGGTGCATGCCGTCGCTGAAGACGACGCCTGGGTCGAGGCGCGCTCGCTGATCGAAACCGTCGAAGACGTCGAGCTGATCGACCCCGAGCTCTCCGGCGAGCGGCTGCTCTACCGTCTGTTCCACGAGCGCGGCGTGCGCGTGTTCAATCCACTGTCCTTGAAGGCGCAATGCTCGTGCTCGCGCGATGCGGTCGCGTCGATGCTGAAGAGCTTTTCGTCCGACGATCGCGCCGCCATGGTCAAGGACGACAAGGTCGTCGTGACCTGCGAGTTCTGCTCGTCGGTGTACGAGTTCACACCGGATGAGGCGGGCGTGGAAGACGCGTAGCGCCGTGCCGTAGTGCCGTAGGTTGGGTCAAGCGAAGCGTGCCCACCAGCTCCCAGTCTAATTCAACACCCGCTTGTTGTCCGGGCTGTCCAGCGAGAACGTCGGCACGTCGATCTCGAAACGTTCGCCGGTTGCGCTGACCATCTGGTAGCGGCCGGTCATGAAGCCGGAGGCGGTCGTGAGCGGCACGCCCGATGTGTATTCGAAGCGTTCGCCGGGGGCGAGCGTCGGCTGCTCGCCGACCACGCCCTCGCCCTTCACCTCCTGCTGCCGGCCGGTGGCGTCGGTGATGATCCAGTGCCGCGTCTTGAGCTGCACGGTCTCGTCGCCGGAATTGGTGATGACGATGGTGTAGGCCCAGAAATAGCGCGAGCGGTCGGCCGACGACTGCTCCGGAACAAAGTTCGGCTCGACGGTCACTTCGATCTGGCGGGTCACGGCGCGGTACATGATTGCCATCATACCGAAATCCGCTCCGGAACCAAACGCCGGAGGCGGTTATGGCGACATCGTCCCGCCAGAATTCGCAGGGAAGTACACCCGCATGTGATCCTGTCGCTTTGCGAGATGACGACCGGACCGGTACACTCCTTGCCACGTCGCGATTTGCGGAAGGGTTTTTAGGCCCCCGATGACCATTGCCGACCAAGTGACGGGACCGACGATCGCGGGAACCGCTAAACCTGTACAAACCAGGCCACGCGCGGCCGCGCCGGCCATTTCGCTGCCCGCCATCGGCGAGCGCGAGCTACGGCTCGACCTGTTCCGCGGCCTCGCGCTGTGGCTGATCTTCATCGACCACCTGCCGCCGAGCCTTCTGACCTGGTTCACGATCCGCAATTACGGCTTCAGCGACGCCACCGAGATCTTCATCTTTATCTCCGGCTATACCGCCGCCTTCGTCTACGGCCGGGCGATGCTGGAGTCCGGCATCGTCGTCGCCACCGCGCGCATCCTGCGGCGCGTCTGGCAGATCTATGTGGCCCACGTCTTCCTGTTCACGATCTTCCTTGCCGAGATCTCCTACGTCGCGACCAGGTTCGAGAACCCGCTCTACACCGAAGAGATGGGCATCATGGATTTCCTCAAGCAGCCCGACGTCACTATCGTGCAGGCGCTGCTGCTACGCTTTCGTCCCGTCAACATGGACGTGCTGCCGCTCTACATCGTGCTGATGCTGGCGCTGCCTTTGATCCTGTGGCTGATGAAATGGCGCCCCGACGTGACGCTCGGCCTCTCGGTCCTGCTCTACGCGGTGACCTGGGAATACGACCTTTATCTGTCGGCCTATCCGAACGGCTTCTGGGCCTTCAATCCCTTCGCCTGGCAATTGCTGTTCGTGTTCGGTGCATGGTGCGCGCTCGGGGGTGCGCGACGCATGTCGCGCATTCTGGCTTCGCGGGTGACGATGTGGATCTCGATCGCCTATCTGGTCGCGGCATTCTACGTGACGCTGACCTGGTATGTGCCGCAGCTCTCCCAATTCATGCCGAAGCGGCTCGAGCAGTGGATGTATCCGATCGACAAGGCCGATCTCGACGTGCTGCGCTTCACGCATTTCCTGGCGCTGGCCGCGCTCACCGTGCGCGTCCTGCCGCGGGATTGGCCGGGCCTGAAATCGCCCTGGCTGCGGCCGTTGATCCTGTGCGGCTCGCATTCCCTGGAGATATTCTGTCTCGGCGTCTTCCTCGCCTTCGCGGGGCATTTCATCCTGGCCGAAGTCTCGGGCGGCCCGGTCATGCATGCGTTAATTAGTCTCTCCGGAATCCTGATCATGTGGGCGATGGCCTGGCTGATTTCGTGGTACAAGCGGGTGGCTGACAAGAGCGGTTCCAAAACCAAAAGCGCCGTCGGCAGCGCCGATATGGCGGGAGGGGGCTGATGAAGGCGAAGGTTTTCCTGAGCCTGATCCTGCTGTGCGGTGGTCTCGCCGCGCCTCCGGCGCGCGCGGAGGATGCTGCGCCTGCTGCTTCGGCCGCGCCTGCAGCTTCAGCCGCGCCTGCAGCTTGCGAATTGCCGTCCTATCTGCTCACCAGCGAAAGCCAGCTTCCCAAGGTCGCCGATGCTGTCAAGGCCGGCAAGCCGCTCGAAATCCTGGTCATCGGCAGCCGTTCGACCACGATTCCAGCGTCCGAGGACGCCTCCTACCCCGCACGGATGCAAGCCATTCTGAAGGACAAGCTGCCGCCGTCCGAGACCGTGCACGTCTCCGTAGAAATACAGACCAAGAAGACGGCGGAGGAAGCGGCGGCCAGCTTCGTTAAGCTGATGGAAGCAAAAAAGCCTACTTTGGTCATCTGGCAGACCGGGACTGTCGATGCTATCCGAGCCATCGATCCCGACGATTTTCGCGGCGCAGTGACCGAAGGGGTTACTGCGTTGCAAAAGGCAGGGGCTGACGTCGTCTTGATGAATTTGCAATACAGCCCGCGCACCGAAACCATGATCTCGGTGCCGCCATACCTCGATAATATGCGGGTGGTGGCGCAGGAGCACGATATCCCGCTGTTCGATCGTTTCGCGATCATGCGGCAGTGGAATGATCAGGGGCAGTTCGACCTGTTCAGCCCGTCCCGCGGGCCTGAACTGGCGAAGCAGGTCCATGATTGCCTTGGCCGCGCGTTGGCACAGTTTGTGATTGACGCAGCCCATCTGGAGCCGGCCCAGCAGCAAAATTGAGGTCTAGCGTTAATGAGTTCTCTCCGCCCTTTTTGCCTGACGGCATGGCTGACTGTGCTGGCAGCAGCGCTGCTGTTGCTGAGTCCGGCCTCGCAGTCGCGCGCGCAGACCCAGGCCGCGCAGGCAACGCCCGCTCCGCAGCAATCGGCTAATCCCGCGTCCGCTTCACCGTCCCAGACCACCGTCGCAGCGACGTCCCCTGACCAGCGCGGCGTCACGGCGCGCGCCATCGACAAGGTGAAGCAGGTCGCAAAATCCGCCGGCGACATCTTCAGCCGTGTCCCCTGCCTGTCGCCGAAGGGCGGCTCGAAGACGATGGGCTCGCTGCCGCATGTCGCGGGCAAGCTCGTCGCCGGCCAGCCCGTCGTCATCGTCGCATTCGGCTCGTCGTCGACCGCGGGATTCGGCGCGAGTTCGCCGGAGTTCAACTATCCCAACCGCCTTGCCGCGCAGCTGCGCCGGCATTATCCGACCGCCGACATCACCGTCGTCAATGCCGGCGTCGGCGGCGAGGACGCGCCCGAGATGATGAAGCGGCTCCAGAAGGAGGTGATCGAGGTGCATCCGGATCTGGTGATCTGGCAGGTCGGCACCAATGCGGTGCTGCGCAATCTCGATCCCGGCGACACAGCCAAGCTGGTCGAGGACGGCATCTCCCGCATCCAGGCCGCCGGCGGCGCCGATATCGTGCTGGTCGATCCGCAATATTCGCCCGCCGTCAACCAGCGCGCGGACAGCGCCGGCAGGATGGTGAAGCTGCTCGGCAAGGTCGCCGAGCTCCGTCACGTCGGCATCTTCCCGCGCTTCGAGGTGATGCGCGACTGGCATGAGAAGCAATCGATTCCGGTCGAGAGCTTCGTGATCGCCGACGGCCTGCACATGAACGATTGGGGCTACGCCTGCTTCGCCCAACTCCTCGGCGACGACATCATACGCTCCGTCGGCCAGATCAAGCTCGGCGTCAACGTGCCGGCGGACGTGCGGACCTATCGGCCGATGTAATTGGTCGTCCCGACCCCGTGCGCAATTGCGCACTAGGCCGGGACGACACAATACCTCACGCCTTCTCCAGCGCCGCGGTCAGATCCTCGATCAGATCGTCCGGATGCTCGAGCCCCGCCGAGAAGCGAATGAATCCCTCGCTGATGCCGAGGGCTGCGCGGTCCTCCGGCTTGAGGCGCTGATGCGTCGTCGTCGCCGGATGCGTGACGAGGCTCTTGGCGTCGCCGAGATTGTTCGAGATTTTCGCCAGCTTGAGCTCGTTGAGCACGCGGAACGCACCCTGCTTGCCGCCCTTGACTTCGAAACCGACCAGCGTCGAGCCGCCGCGCATCTGCTTCTTCACCAATGCTGCCTGCGGATGATCGGCGCGGCCGGGAAACACCAGCCGCGAAATCTTCGGATGGCTCGCCAGCACGTCCGCGATGCGCGCCGCCGTCTCGGTCTGCGCGCGCACCCGCACGCCCAGCGTCTCCAGGCCCTTGAGCAGGACCCAGGCGTTGAACGGCGAGATCGACGGGCCGGTCTGGCGCATGAAATTGTGGATGTGCTCGGCGATGAACGCTTCCGAGGACAGGATGATGCCGCCGAGACAGCGGCCCTGGCCGTCGATGTGCTTGGTCGCGGAATAGACCACGACGTCGGCGCCGAGCGCGAGCGGGCTCTGCCAGATCGGGGTGGCGAACACGTTGTCGACGACAAGCCGCGCGCCGCCGCTGTGCGCGATCTCGGCAATGCCGGGAATGTCGAGCACGTCGAGCGTCGGATTGGTCGGGCTCTCCAGGAAGAACGTCTTGGTGTTCGGCTTCAGCGCGCGCTGCCACTGGTCGAGATCGAGACCGTCGACCAGCGTGGTCTCGATGCCGTAGCGCGGCAGCAAATCCTGCACGACATAGAGGCACGAGCCGAACAGCGCGCGCGAGGCCACGACGTGATCGCCGGCCTTCAGCGGCGCCAGGATCGCGGTCGTCACCGCGGCCATGCCGGTCGCGGCCGAACGGGCCGCTTCGGCGCCTTCGAGCTCGATCATGCGCCGCTCGAACATCGAGATGGTCGGATTGGAGTAGCGGGAATAGATGAAGCCGGGGTCCTCGCCCTTGAACCGCGCCTCGCACTCCTCGGCGCTGTTGTAGACGTAGCCTTGGGTCAGGAACAGCGACTCCGACGTCTCGCCATATTGCGAGCGCAGGGTGCCGGAATGGACCAGGCGAGTTTCGGGACGGTAGTGCGTGGTGGGCACCGGGGACTTCGACATAGGACCTCCTGAAGTGACCATCGAAAATGGTCACAAAAAAACCGGCCTGGAATATTTCCACGGGCCGGGATCACAGAGGTCCCCGGCCTGTTTAGCGACTTATTTAACGTGGCTGCAAGCCGGCCGGCTCAAATCACCACGGGATAAGTCATGCTCATATTCCGCAATGCCCTTTCCGTCAAGACGTCCATCGGATAGCCGTAAAACGCTAGTATTTCCCGCGTGTCGGGATGTGTTGATCCCTGATGAGGACCCCTCGGTTGACGTTCACGGTCGCCGCCGACGCCAATGGTATCCTGCCCGACCGCATGATCGCGGCGATGGCGGAGGGCGGTCTCATCCTGCCCGCTTACGACTTCGTCGAAAGCCAGATCCAGCCGGCGAGCCTCGATTTGCGCCTCGGCGACATCGCCTATCGCGTTCGCGCCAGCTTCCTGCCCGGTCCAGGCGCCACCGTCGCCGAGCGCATCGACGAGTTGAAGCTGCACGAGTTCAGCCTCGCCGACGGCGCGGTGCTGGAGACCAACTGCGTCTACATCGTGCCGCTGCTCGAAAGCCTCGCACTGCCGCCGGAGATCGTCGCGGCCGCCAACCCGAAAAGCTCGACCGGCCGGCTCGACGTCTTCACCCGCGTGATCGCCGACGGCACCCGCCGGTTCGACATGATCGGCGCCGGTTATCACGGTCCGCTCTATGCCGAGATCAGCCCGAAGACGTTCCCGGTGCTGGTCAGCGAGGGCTCGCGGCTGAGCCAGGTGCGCTTCCGCACCGGCGATGCCATCCTCAACATCGACGATCTCGAGGCGCTGCATGCGACCGAGCGTCTGGTCGACGTCGACGATGCCGATCTCACCGGCGGCGTCGCCGTCTCCGTGGATCTCTCCGGCGAGAAGAGCGGCGGCTTCGTCGGCTATCGCGCCAAGCGCCACACCGGCGTCATCGACGTCGATCGCCGCGCCGGCTACGCCGTCGAGGATTTCTGGGAGCCGATGTCGGCGCGCCCTGACGGCAGCCTGATCCTCGATCCCGGCGAGTTCTATATCCTCGCGTCGAAAGAGGCGGTGCAGGTGCCGCCCGATTACGCCGCGGAGATGGTGCCGTTCGATCCGCTGGTCGGCGAGTTCCGGGTGCATTATGCCGGATTCTTCGATCCCGGCTTCGGCTATGCCGGTGCCGGCGGGCTGGGATCGCGCGCCGTGCTCGAAGTGCGCTCGCGCGAAGTGCCTTTCATCCTCGAGCACGGCCAAATCGTCGGCCGCCTCGTCTACGAGAAGATGCTGGCGCGGCCCGACGCGATGTACGGCCAGCGCATTGGCTCGAACTACCAGGCGCAGGGCCTGAAGCTGTCGAAGCACTTTCGGGTGTAGCGATCATCCGCAGCCCGGATTACGCTGCGCTCCGTCAGGACTACATTCCGTCCGAGGTGGCGAGATGACAGATCAACCCGAGCTCGACACAAAAATCCTCGACGACGTCGCGGATGCGCTGATCTATTCGGATCGCTCCGGCACAATCATGCGCTGGAATCGCGCATCGGCCGCACTGTTCGGCTTCTCCGCGGACGAAGCGCTGGGCCAAAATCTCGACCTGATCATTCCCGAACATCTGCGCGCCGCGCACTGGCGGGGTTTCGAGGCCGCGCTGGCCAGCGGCGCGATGAAGCTTGCGGGCAAGCCGACGCTGACCCGCGCGCTGCACAAGAGCGGACGCAAGCTCTACATCGAGATGACCTTTGCACTGGTGCGGGACGCCGGCGGCGCGGTGCAGGGATCGGTGGCCATGGCGCGCGACGTGACCGAGCGCGTCGAGCGCGAGCGCGCAGCCAAAGCCACGCACAATTCGTGATGCGGAATTGGCGGGCCGGCACGCAGGGCGCCCTGCGTGCGGCTCAGGTTGTCTGTCACCGGGGGCAGTGACACACTCGATCAAAACAAGGATCGGGAGCGAACATGACCGCCGCATCGGACCCCGCGCAGGAAGCTCAATGGAAACGCTGGCGCGCGGTTGCGGACCTCTATCACGCCTACTTCACCGGCTTGATCCTCACCGTGGTCACGCGTCGCGGCACGGCGGATGCCGCGGAGTTCGTGTTTCGCGTGTTCCGGCGCCAGCAGCAGGAGCGCTTCCTGCCGGGGCTGGAAAAGCTCGGGCTGCGCCATCTGCCGCCAGCGGTCGCCGCCGCGCAATATCACTACCTCTCCAACTGGATCGGCGGCGTGCATGTCGAATACATGCATGAGAGCGACACCAAAGCCTGGATCCGTTATCCGCCGCCGCGGTGGATCTGGAAGGGCACTGCCATCTGCGGCGTGCCGGGCGAAGTTTCGCGCGCGATGCTGCGCGGCTGGCACGCCAACAACGGTGTGGCGCTCGGCGATCTCCGCCTGGGCTTTGTCTGCACCAAGCAGAGCGTCGACGGCCAGGACGGACTCGAAGGCTATTACCATCAATACGACCAACCGCTCGAGCTCGACCAGCGCTTGGTGTTTGCGCGGCATCTCGAAGCGCCGCTGTTCGATGCAAAGTCCGCGCCGGCCCTTCCCGTCGCGAGCTGGCCGAAACCGCGGCTCGAAAAAGCCTATCGCAACTATGCGATGGAATATGTGCGGACCGCCGCGCCCGTGATGGTGCAGCTGTTCGGTCCGGAGGATGCCGGCTATCTCCTGCACCTCACGGGCAAGCTGATCGGGATGCAATATTTCGATGAGGTGGCTGCGGCGCTGTCGATGGGCCGCGGCCGTGCGAGCGAATTCGCGACATTCCTCAACGCACTGTTCGTCGCGCAGGACGATGCGGCCGAGACGACGCAATCCGAAGGCACGTTTGAGCTCCGTCAGCAGAGCTGGAAGCTGATGGACGACGTCGCCGATTATCACCCCGCCTGCGCAAAGGTGCTGACGGGGTTGTTCGAAGGGCTCGCGGCAGGATGCGGGCGGCACATCTGCGTACACCTGTCCTCGACACCGGGCGGCCGTCCGCCATTGCTCTGGCGCATCGGGTAAATCCTCCAGAAATGCGCTGCCGCAGGGCACGCCTGCATCCGGCGCAGGAGGAATCGCTGCGTGCCGTGCTAACAAGCCTCTGGTTGCGCCCTGCGCGCGAACAATTTATTGGCACACCTACTCATTGCTGCGCTGCAAATGGCGCTCGCGCCCGGGAGAGGACATGTCCGACATCGCCGAAATCCCGGTCGATGAACAAGAGCGTCCGCTGCCGCCGCCTCCGCGTGCCGTGAAGAGCGCGCTGTTGGACGGCCCGATCCTGCGCACGCTGCTCGGGTTGGCTTGGCCGAACGTGATCGCGCTGTCGGCCGGCACCTGTACGGTGATCGCGGAGACCTCGTATATCGGCCGGCTCGGCGTCGAGGCGCTGGCCGCGATGGCGCTGGTGTTTCCGACAGTGATCCTGACCATGACGATGTCGGGTGGTGCCATGGGCGGTGCGGTGGCCTCGTCCATTGCGCGCGCGCTCGGCGCCGGGAACCGTGAGCGCGCCGGCACGCTCGCCGCGCACGCGATGCTGATCGGCATCAGCTTCGGCCTCGTCTTCATGCTGGGCATGTTGATCTTCGGGCCACGGGTGCTGGAAATGCTGGGCGGCCGCGGCGATGTGCTGACCCATGCGGTTGCGTACACGCAGGTATTTTTCGGCGGCGCCGTGCTGCCCTGGCTGCTCAACACCATGGCCGGCGTGCTCCGCGGTACCGGCAACATGAAGCTGCCGTCGTTCCTCATCCTCAACTCAGCGGCCTGGCAGATCGTGCTCGGCGGCACGCTCGGCCTCGGCCTCGGACCGGTGCCGCAGTTCGGCATGCGCGGCGTCGCGGCCGGCGCGCTGATCGCCTATTCCATGAACATCTGCATCATGGGCTGGTACCTGTTCTCGGGTCGCGCACGTGTCACGCCGAAGCTGCGCGGCCTGCGCATCCAATGGGCGATGTTTTTCGACATCCTCAGGGTCGGCGCCATCGCCTGCTTCTCGCCGCTGCAATCGGTGCTGACGATCTCGATCTTCACCCACATGCTGGCGAAGTTCGGCACGGCGATCCTCGCTGGCTACGGCATCGGCGCGCGGCTCGAATTCCTGCTGACCTCGATCGCGTTCTCGTTCGGCATCGCTTGTGTGCCGATGGTCGGGATGGCGATCGGCGCAGGCAACATCGCGCGCGCCCGGCGCGTCGCCTGGATCGCCAGTGCTGCCGCCTTCGTGGCTGTCGGCGCACCGGCATGCGTCGTCGCGATGTTCCCCGATCTCTGGATCAATATCTTCACGGACAGCGCGGCCGTGCGCGCGGCAAGCCATCAATATCTCTCGACGGTCGGGCCGTTCTACGCGTTTTTCGGCCTTGCCACGACGATGTACTTCTCGTCGCAGGGCGCGGCCAAGGTGATCGGGCCGGTGCTGGCGCAGACGGCGCGGCTGATCTACATCTCCGCCGTCGGCTGGTGGCTGTCGACGCACGATGCCACCGCGCAGAGCTTTTTTTGGCTGGCTGCGAGCTCGATGGTCGTGCTCGGCTTGCTCTCAGCCTCCAGCGTCGTGCTGACGCGCTGGGGACCGCGCGCGAGCAAGGCTGCGATCAGGCCGGTTCTCTCGGGCGTTGCGGACTAGCGATGCCTGTGGCGGCGATGGCCGCCGCCGCCGACATTGGCGAGCCGCATCAGTTGCGGAATCATCGCCATCATGTCGCCGCCGCCGGCGCCACCGAGCATGCCCATGATATCGCCGCCGCCCATGCCCATACCGGCCGGCATGTAGCCGCCGCCTGCCATCGGCGTGTAGCCGCCGTAATTTGGCGCACCGAAACCGCCGCCGAGATTGCCACCGGCGAGGCCACCAATGCCGCCGCCCATCATGCCGCCGAGCCCGCCGCCGCCATTCTCCATCATGCGGCTCATCATCGGGCCCATGGTCTGCATCATCATGCCGAAGCGGCGCTTGCCCATCTTGGCCTTCATCATCTCCAGCATCGGGGCCATCTGGGTCATCATGTCCTCGCCGCCGGCACCTCCGCCGCCGAGGAACTGCGCCTTTGCCGGCGCGCCCGAAATCGAAAACATCAGCAGCACGGCGGCCGCCTGGCAGATCACCTTGTCCGCGCCTCTCATGGCCTGCTCCTCGCGTGCGTGGCGCCGCCGGGAGAGCGGAGCCAACCGGACGCACGCCGCCATGGTTATTGCGGACGAAGGCTGGGCTCTGTGAGAAAGATCACGCAGCCGCTGCTGGGAACGCTCGGTGTATGGCGGCGACGGCGTCCTTGGTCTGTCCCTGCACATAGGGCGCAAGCTCGTTCGGCAGCATGTCGATGGTCCAGACCAGGCGGCATCTCGCCTCGTCCTCGGCGATCACCTGCACCGAGGCGCTGTAATGCTTCAGCCGCTCGTTGTTGATCGCGTAGACCAACCGCTGCCGCGCATCGTCGCAATCGACCAGCACCTCGCGTGCCACGGAGCCATTGGCGAAGGTGACGATGCGCGCATCGCCGTCGAGCTGACATGCCGTGACGAAGCCCGGCGCCAGCCGCCGATGCAGCGCGCCGAAATCGCGCACCGCGGCCCAGACGTCGTGCGCCGAGGCGGGGAGGGGAATGTCGTTGTGGATGGAGGCCATGAAAATATCCTTGACTGGTTGAGTAGGGTGGGCAAAGGCGCAAAGCGCCGTGCCCACCATCCATCGGCATTGTCGCGTGCGACCGTGGGCACGCTTCGCTTTGCCCACCCTACGAAATCTCGCGGGTGGCGAGCTTCACACACAAACCGCCTCGATATTGTTGCCGTCGGGGTCGATCAAAAACGCTGCGTAGTAAGTCGGGCTGTAATCCTTCCGTGGGCCGGCGCCGCCATTGTCGCGGCCGCCGCTCTTCAGGCCCTCGCTGTAGAACGCCTTGACCGCGTCATGATTCCCGGCGCGAAACGCGATATGCGCGCCATCGGCTTTCCGTCCCTTGTTCAGGTGCAGCCACAGCGCCGGCTCGCCCTTTGGCCCGAAGCCGGCATAACCGTCGCCGCTCGAGCACAGGACGTAGCCGAGCGGGGCCAGCACCGCGGTGTAGAAGCGCGTGGCCGCGTCGAGGTCGGCAACGCGCAATCCGATATGGTCGTACATGGTCGTCTCCATTTCCAAAGCGCGCCGCAACTGGCGCGCGCCGGAGACGAACCTAGTCAGTTGAGGGCGAGCTGCTCTTGGAGAATCTTGCGCTTCCCCTTCGAGGCCTGACGGAATTTTGTCGGCGACACGCCGGCGGCGCGGTGGAAGGTGCGGACGAAGTTGGAGAGATCGCCGAAGCCGACGTCATAGGCGATGTCGGTGACTGCGATGTCGTCGTCGGTCAGCAGCCGCGCCGCATGTCGCAGGCGCGAGCGCACCAGATATTGATGCGGGGTGACGCCGAGCACGGCCGAGAACAGCCGCAGGAAATGGAACGGGCTGAGGCCTGCCTGCCGCGCCGCCTGTTCGAGGTCGACCTCGGCGTGCGAATGGGCGTCGATCCACAGTGCGGCCTCCACGGCGCGGCGGCGGTCGCGCGCGGTCGGCGTTGTCTGCTTGCGCGACCTGCCCGAGACGACATCGACGAAGCGGCCGGCGAGGATCTGACCGACCTCGTCGAGACCGAGATCGCTGTTGCCATCTGCCGCCGTCTGGGCGAGCTCGCCCAGCACCATCAGCTCGGGGAGCGGCGGCGTCGCGCCGACCTTCCAGATGTCGCTTCGGCCGCCGAGAGCGTCGACCAGATCCTCGCCGAGGAAAAAGGACAGGCAGACGTCGCCGGAGACATGTTCGTGCGTGCAGGTGTATTCCTCGCCCGGCGCGCCGACCAGCATCGAGCCGGCCACCAGTTCGAAGAAGCCGGCGCGGCACTGGCAGCCGAAGCTGCCCGCGCGGACATAGGCAATGGAATGGCCGGTGCGGCACTCCGCAAACGGGCTGTCGTCCGGTCCCGCATCGCAGCGAAACTCGGAGACCGTCATCGAGGGCGTCGTCAGCAGCGTGGTCGCATCCATGTCGCCTATCTAGGTGGGCGCACGGGGCGGGGCAACGGGCAGCAGCACGTCGAACAGCGATTTGCTGGCGATCGGATGGGCGCCCTCGAGCGAGAGCAGCCGCCGCTTGGAGAGCACCCCGCCATAGGGCGAGAGCCGGTCGGTGTAGTTGCCGGCCTCCAGCACCCGGTGGCAGGGCACGATCAGCATGTAGGGATTTTTCGCGATCGCCTGCGCCACCGAATGCGTGGCGCCGGAGGCGCCCAACGCCTTGGCGATCTCGTGATAGGTGCGCGTCTCCCCGCGCGGGATGGCGCAGGCGGCCTCATAGACCCGCCGGTTGAAGCCGGGCACCGCGCTGGCGTCCAGGCTGACGTCTGAGAAATCAGGATCGCTGCCTTGCAGCAAGCCCACGATACCCTCGATCGCGAACGCGGCGTTCGCGGATGGCCGCTGCTCGCGCGCCTCGGGATGGACCTGGAAAATCCGGCGGCGGGTGTCGATCTCCCGCGCCTCCGGCAATTGCACGGCGACCACGCCGGTGCTGCTCCAGATGATGCCGCAGCGCCCTATGGTCGTGTCGAATATCGAATAGCCAAGCCCCACCATGCACACGCCCCACTCAGTGCACGTCTCTCCCCAGACACGCGATCATAACACCGCCACAATCCGGCGCACCTGGAATCTTATCGAGACGTTAACAACCATCCGGCCGGTCGCGCCAAAGCGCTTGGCGGGAAGCGCCGTCTCGGCTAATCAGAGCGGGTGTCGGCTACCGCGCATCCCGCGGGCGTAGTTCAATGGTAGAACGGCAGCTTCCCAAGCTGCATACGAGGGTTCGATTCCCTTCGCCCGCTCCATGCCTCTTCTACCGGGGCGCTCCCCCACACGGTAAGTTATTGAGCCAAGTCGCTGTTCTAGGCTTCTGTGGACGCGTCTTCGTTTATAGGTCGCGGTTTTTTTTGGGTCCGCTTCTGTCGTTTCTCAGCAATCTTAAACAGGGGCAAGCGCGGTTTTCCTCATAACCGCGAGTGCCACATCAGACCAACAACAATAGGCAGCCTCACGACAAATGGCACAAGTGATCAATCTGACACTTCATCCTGATGGTGTTGCGGCTCCGGCGCACAGATCCGCAACGATCTGCCGAGAAGTCGTTGATCTATATTTTGATGCGTTGTCCAGAGCTGACCTTTCTCGGCCCCCTCCAGCACAAGAAAGCGCATTCTTCCGGTTTGACATCAATGGGCCCGAACTGACGCAAGAACAGCGCCGCGGCGCCCATGAGCGGTGGGTGTTGGCGAAAGCATTCCAAGATCTTATGCGAGGCGTTAGAGGTTCGTTGGAAGAGGCGTACTTCTTCATCGAATTGCTCAATGCCGGCAAAGTCAAAGTGCAGACGAACGCGACATTGGAAGAGGTGCTTGCGCCATTCCGGACCAAGGCCCAGAAGCTAAGTTTTCCTGATCTCATGACGCGTGTTAATCAGGGCCTTGAAAAACCTGTCTCGTTCGCTGAAGCGTATCGGTCCATGCAATCCGCGCGAAATTGCCTTGAGCACCGTGACGGCATTGTAGGGCGTCAGGACGTGGATGTAAGCGAGACGCTCAAGATAAGCGTGCCAAGATTGAAGGCGTTCGTGGAGCGGAGTGGAATCGAGATTGAGCTCCACAAGAATTTTTATGTCGAAGCTGGCACTTTGATGCAGGTTCGCGTGGAAACTCGGGATTTGGTCTTTCAATTGGGCGAGCAGCTAAGGATCAGCGCGTCTGACTTTGATGATATCGCATTTGCGTGCGCCAATTTTGGGACGATGCTGGCGCAGCAATTGCCAAAGATGTCCCCGGCTCCATAGGTTTGTGTTTCGAATACTAAACCCGTCACTAGCATCGCTCAGACGACCAGCAGAAATTCTAATATATTAGCCCGTTACTTCCGGCGTTCGCCGCTGCCCGCGCTAAGCTCCTTTGGCCATGGCGCAGATGCGGTCCTCTTGCTGGGCGATGTCCGGATAAAGGGCCATGACTTGCAAAAAAATGGACCAGCAAAAGCTCGATCGTGCGATCGGTCATCGCGTGAAGACGCTTCGGACGCAGGCCGGCATGACGCTGAACGAACTGGCAGCGCGCTCCGGCGTCAGCCGGGCCATTGATCGGGCGGGTGGAGCGGGCGCAGAGCAGTGCGACGGCTGCGCTGCTGGGAAAGCTTTGCGCCGCGCTCGACGTGTCGCTCAGCGATGTCGTCGCGCTGGCCGAGAAGCCGCCGGAGCGGCTGGTGCGGCTCGCCGACCAGCCGCACTGGCGCGATCCCGAGAGCGGCTATCGCCGCCGGCACGCCTCGCCGACGGATGCGGCGAGCGGCATCGAGATCATCGTCGTCGATCTGCCGGCCGGCGCGCGGGTGCCGTACAGCCCTTGGGGCCGTAACGCCTTTACCCAGCAGCTCCTGATGCTGGAGGGCGCGATCGCCGTGCACATCGACGCTAAGGCGGTGCGGCTGCGCGAGGGCGACTGTCTGGATTTTGACGTGATGCGCGCGGTGATCTTCGAAAACGAGACCAGACAGGACGCGCGCTACGTCATCATCACGCGCCGCGGCGCTTCCTATGGAAAAATGTGATGATGCCGATGCGAAATGAAATCCTGGAGTGAACCTGGCGATGCAGATCCGAACCGGCGACACCTTTGATCCACGCGTCATCGCGCTGCTCGATCATCACGTCACGGCTGCGCGGGCGCAGACGGCGCCGGGCGGCGCCCACGCGCTCGATCTCTCCGGGCTGCGCGCGCCCGACATCGCGTTCTGGACCGGCTGGGACGGCGAGACGCTGGTCGCGGTCGGCGCGCTGAAGACGCTATCGGCTTCGCATGGCGAGGTGAAGTCGATGCATACGGTCCAGACCACGCGACGGCGCGGATTTGGCGGCGAGATGCTCCGCCACATCATCACGCAAGCCCGCGCGCGCGGCATGAGGCGGCTCAGCCTCGAGACCGGCTCGTGGGACTATTTCAAGCCGGCGCACGCGCTCTACCGGGCGCATGGCTTTGTCCTCTGCGGCCCGTTCGAGGGTTATGTCGTGGATCCCAACAGCCTGTTCCTGACGCTCGATCTGTCGGCGGGCCGGTAACTCAGGAGCGCGTCTCCTCGATCCTGTCAAGCACGCGCTCGGGGGCGATGTCCCGGCTTGCCTCCTCCAGATCGCGCTTCGAGTCGGGCTGGACGTCGAGCCGCTCGGCGATTTGCGTGAGGAGGCGGGCGACCTTGGTCAACTCGTGCTCGGCGAGCAGGCTGATCTGGAGATCGAGATCGGCGCGCTTGTCCGCTGCCGCGGTCATGCGGTTCTGCGAGATCAGCACGAAGGTCGACAGGAAGATCGCCTCGACCGAAGCAACCATCGCCAGCACCACGAAACTCTCGTCCCAGGCCGGGATTCCCGGCAGCCAATGCAGATTGGCAATGATCCAGAAGCCGAACACCGCGACATGGAGGTAGACGAAAACCATGCTGCCCGTGAAGGCCGTGATGGCGTCGGCAAGCTTTTCCTGGCCCCTGGCCGCGCGCTGCTCCTGGCGGCGGCGCTCGACCAGGGCCTGGATGTTACGCTCGAGCGTCGGGCTCAATCCCTCGCCGGGATCATGGGTGATGTCGTTACGCACGCGGCGGCAACGGCCGACGGACGAGGCTGTTCCTACAACAATGGCGGGAAATGCCCGCCGTCCCTCAAAATGAGTTGCGAACCTCAAAACACCTCTGCTAGCCTCCGGTCATGGCAGACACGCTCACCGCGACCGCGCTGACGCTCAAGGACATCGCCCGCCAGGCCGGCGTCAGCCTCGCGACGGTCGACCGCGTTCTGCACAATCGTCCGGGCGTGCGGCCCGATACGGTCCGGCGTGTCAGGGAAGCGATCGAGCGCAATTCGTTCCAGCCGCATGTGGCCGCCGCCGAGCTCGCCCGCGGCCGCGCCCGCCGGTTTGCCTTCGTGATGCCCGCGGGGCCGAACCCGTTCATGCAGCAGATCCAGGACTATCTCGGCGAGATGTCGGCCTGGCTGTCGGCCCGCCGCCTCGGTGTGGAGACCGTCGCAACCGACGTGTTCGATCCGTCCGTGCTCGCCGCTTCGCTGGAAGGGCTCTCCGACGATTACGACGGCATCGCCGTGGTGGCGCTGGACCATCCGGGCGTGCGCGCAGCCATCGACGATCTCGTCGATGCCGGCGCCAAGGTCGTCACACTGGTCTCGGACGTGCCGTCGTCGCGCCGGCACCATTATGTCGGCATCGACAACATCGCGGCGGGGCGCGCCGCCGGCGCACTGGTCGGGCGGCTGGTCGGCCAGAAGTCCGGCAAGGTTGCGATCGTCGCGGGCTCGCAGGGCCTGCGCGACCATGCCGAGCGCATCTTTGGCTTCAACCAGGTGATGGCGTCGGAATTCCCCAGCCTCAGCGTGCTGCCGGTGCTGGAAGGACGCGACGAGGACGGCCGTTCAGAACAGCTGTTGGCGCGGCTGTTGGACAAGCATGCTGACATTGTCGGCCTTTATAACGTCGGCGCCGGCACGCAGGGCGTCGCCAACGCGTTGAATGATTCTTGCCGCGACAAGCAGGTGGTGTTCGTCGGCCACGACGTCACCGCGCTGACGCGCCGGCTGCTGCTGCAGGGCGTGATGGACGCGGCGATCTCGCAGAACCCCGGACACGAAGCGCGCGCCGCCGTGCGCGTGCTGCTCGCGCTCGCCCGTGGCGAGCCGATCTTGCGCGAGCAGGAGAGGATCAGGATCGACATTGTGATGCGGGACAATCTGCCTTAGCGGCAGGGATTCAAAACGACCCGTTGCGGCAAGCCGACTGTGAGCTCGCGCACCGCAACAGGCGAAAGGGAAGATAGCGTGTATCTCGGAATCGACATCGGCACGTCAGGTGTGAAAGCGGTGCTCGTGAGCGAAGCCGGCGCGGTTCTCGCGACGGCGGCGCGCGAGCTTGCGCTGTCGCATCCGGCGCCGCTGTGGTCCGAGCAGGATCCCGACGCCTGGGTCGATGCGGCGGTTGGCGCGGTCGACGATCTTGCCGCCCGCCATCCGCGCGAGGTCGCGCAGGTGCGCGGCATCGGGCTGTCCGGCCAGATGCACGGCGCGACGCTGCTGGATGAGGATGGACGGCCGCTGCGCCCCGCGATCCTCTGGAACGATGGCCGCTCGCACGCCGAATGCGTTGCGCTGGAGCGACGCTGCCCCTCGCTGCACACGATCGCCGGCAATCTGGCCATGCCCGGTTTCACCGCGCCAAAACTGCTCTGGATCGCCAGGCACGAGCCGAAAATCTTCGCGCGCGTCGCGAAGGTGCTGCTGCCGAAGGCCTATGTGCGCTATCGCCTGACCGGCGAGATGATCGAGGACATGTCGGACGCGGCCGGCACGCTGTGGCTCGACGTCGGTCTGCGCCGCTGGTCGGCCCTGCTGCTGCATGCCACCGCGCTCGATCTCCACCACATGCCGCGCCTGGTCGAAGGCAGCGAGGTCAGCGCCATGCTCGCGCCGGACTACGCGCAACGCTGGGGCATGGCTCGGGATGTCGTTGTCGCCGGCGGCGCCGGCGACAACGCCGCGAGCGCGATCGGGCTCGGCGCCATCGCGCCGGGCGATGCGTTTCTGTCTCTGGGAACCTCAGGTGTGGTGTTCCGCGTCACCGATCGTTTCGCGCCGGCGCCTGCGTCGGCCGTGCATGCGTTCTGCCATGCGCTGCCCGGCCGCTGGCATCAGATGGGCGTGATGCTGTCGGCCGCGGCGTCGCTGGCCTGGCTCGCGGGCGTGATGGAGACGCCTGCGCCTGCGCTGCTGGCGCCGCTCGGCGAGCGCGTCGATGGACCGAGCCCGGTCAAATTCCTGCCCTATCTCGACGGCGAGCGCACGCCGCACAACGACGCCGCCGCCAGCGGCGCCTTCGTCGGCCTGCGCGGTGCGACCGGGCGCGGACAGATCGTTCAGGCCGTGCTCGAAGGCGTCGCCTTCGCGGCGCGCGACAATCTGGCGGCACTGAGCGCGGCCAGCGGGCCGCTGCCCGAGGTCGATCTCGTCGGCGGCGGCTCGCGCTCGCCGCTGTGGGCGCAGATCTGCGCCGATGTGCTCGGCATTCCCGTCCACCGCGTCGAGGAGGGCGAGGTCGGGGCGGCGCTCGGTGCCTCCAGGCTCGGCCGGCTCGCCGCCACCGGCGAAGACGCGGCTGCGGTCTGCACCCGTCCGCGGCGGCTCGCGAGCTTCATACCTCGCGCATCCGTCAGTGCCGCCTATGACGAGGCCTATCGCCGCTGGCGCGAGCTTTATCCCGCGTTGAAGGAGTGTGCCTGAGTGAACGCGTTAGCGAAATTCTTCGATGCAAGCACGCCTGTCGCCTTCGCCGGCAAGGACGCGGGAAACACGCCCGCCTTCCGCTGGTACGACAAGGACCGCCTTGTTCACGGTCGTCGACTGGAGGACCATCTGCGCTTTGCGGTCTGCTATTGGCACTCGCTGTGCTGGCCGGGCGGCGATCCCTTTGGCGGCGAGACGTTCCTGCGGCCCTGGCAGCACGGCACCGATGCGATGGCGCAGGCGCGCGCCAAGGCCGATGTCGCTTTCGAGCTGTTTCGCCTGCTCGACGTGCCCTTCTTCACCTTCCACGACGTCGATGCGGCGCCGGAAGGCAACTCGCTCCGCGAGTCCGTCGCCAACCTCAACGCGATCGCCGATCTGTTCGAAGCGAAGATGGCGCAAAGCAAAGTGCGCCTGCTCTGGGGCACCGCCAATCTGTTCACGCATCGCCGCTACATGGCAGGCGCGGCCACCAACCCGGACCCTGACATCTTTACTTATGCCGCGGGTCAGGTCCGCGCCGCGCTGGAAGTGACGCACCGTCTCGGCGGCCAGAACTACGTGCTGTGGGGCGGGCGCGAGGGCTATGAGACCCTGCTCAACACCGATCTCAAGCGCGAGCTCGACCAGCTCGGCCGCTTCGTTTCGCTCGTCGTGGAGCACAAGCACAAGATCGGCTTCAAGGGGCCGATCCTGATCGAGCCGAAGCCGAAAGAGCCGACCAAGCATCAATATGATTTCGACGTCGCCACCTGCTACGGCTTCCTCGCGCGCTACGATCTGCTGAAGGACGTCAAGCTCAACATCGAGCAGAACCACGCCATCCTCGCCGGTCACTCCTTCCATCACGAGGTCGCGCTGGCGGAGGCGCTGGGTGTGTTCGGCTCGCTCGACATCAACCGTGGCGACGATTTGCTCGGCTGGGACACCGACCAGTTCGCGATGAACGTGGGCGAGCTCGCTTTGGTGTTCCACGAACTCCTGAACCGCGGCGGCTTCACCTCGGGCGGGCTGAATTTCGACGCCAAGATCCGCCGCCAGTCGATCGATCCCGACGATCTGATCCACGCCCATGTCGGCTCGATGGATGCCTGCGCGCGCGCCTTCATCGCGGCTGCGGACATGCTCGACGCCGGCGCGCTCACTGCGCCGCTTGCGGAGCGCTACGAGGGATGGGCTGGGCCTGAGGGCCGCGCCATTCTTGGCGGCCAGCGCTCGCTCGCCGACCTTGCCGATCGTGCGCTCGGCCCGGGCTTCGACCCGCAGCCGCGCTCGGGCCGGCAGGAATATCTGGAATCCCTGGTCAACCGCTACGTCTGAGGAAGGCCGCTGATGACAAATACTGAAGCGACACCGGTCCTCGAGCTGACCGGGATCGGCAAGGAGTTCGGCGCGATCCGCGCGCTGCATGATGTCGACCTGCAGGTCCTCCCCGGCGAGGTCGTCGGCTTGATGGGCGACAACGGCGCGGGCAAGTCGACGCTGGTCAAGATCATCGCCGGCAATTTCCGCCCCAGCCACGGCGAAATCCGCTTCGCCGGCAGCGCGGTTCATTTCAGCCGGCCCGTGGATGCGCGCGGCGTCGGCATCGAGGTGGTCTATCAGGACCTCGCGCTCGCCGACAATCTCACAGCGGCGGCCAACGTCT
Source organism: Bradyrhizobium sp. 149 (assembly GCF_023073915.1). Classification (GTDB taxonomy): domain Bacteria; phylum Pseudomonadota; class Alphaproteobacteria; order Rhizobiales; family Xanthobacteraceae; genus Bradyrhizobium. The sequence continues at coordinate 75,876 of NZ_JADPKK010000022.1, forward strand.
TCCTCGGCCGCGAGCTGAAGCGCAGGTTCGGCCCGCTCGCGTTGCTCGACCACAAGGCGATGGCGGCGCGCGCGCTGGAGCTGTTCGGCGAGCTGCGCTCGGAAACGCGCCCCGACGATCTCGTCAAGCAGATGTCGGGCGGCCAGCGCCAGGCCGTTGCGATCGCGCGGACCCGGCTCTCCAACGCCCGGCTGGTCATGATGGACGAGCCGACGGCCGCGATCTCGGTGCGCCAGGTCGAGCAGGTGCTCGGCCTGATTCACCGGCTGAAAGAGCAGGGCGTGGCCGTGATGCTGATCTCGCACCGTATGCCCGACGTGTTCGCGGTGTGCGATCGCGTCATCGTCATGCGCCGCGGCGAAAAGCGGGCCGACAAGCCGATCCACCAGACCTCGCCCGAGGAAGTCACCGCCCTGATCACCGGCGCGAAGGAGGCGGCGTGATGGCCATGCCCTTGGAAACTCCGATCAGCTTCACCAATGTCGGCCGGATCAGATGGTGGCAGCGCGGCATCTTCGCCTCCCAGACCGGCTATGTCCTGCTCGCGCTGGCGGTGCTGCTGGTGGTCATGCATTTCGCCAGCCCGTATTTCTTCACCGAAGGCAACATCCAGAACGTGGCGAAGAATTTCTCCTTCATCGCCATCGCCACGCTCGGGGTCACCTTCGTGATCATCACCGGCGGCATCGATCTGTCGGTCGGCTCGATGATGTGCTTCTCCGCCATGATCACCTCGATGGTGATGACCGAGCTGTCGGCGCCCGGTTCGCCCGCGGGCTCCCTGTTCGTGCACATGGCGGCCGACGGCAAGACCGTGCTGGCCAATGTTCCCGGCCTGATCTTGCTGGTCTCGCTCCTCGCCGGCCTCGGCGTCGCGCTGCTCGCCGGCCTCGTCAACGGCTTCTGTATCGCCGTGCTCGGCCTGTCGCCCTTCGTCACCACGCTCGGCATGCTCTCGATCGTGCGCGGGCTCGGGTATGTCGTCTCCAACGGCCGCGGCAGCTTTCCGGGCGGACCGGATGCCGATTATTTTTACGCGCTCACCTCCGGCGACGTGCTCGGCGTCCCCGTTCCTTTCATTTATTTGATGGTCCTCGCGCTGACGATGGCCGTGGTGCTGCACCACAGCGCGTTCGGCCGTCACGTGTTCGCGCTCGGCGGCAATGAGAAGGCAGCCGAACTCACCGGCATCCCGGTCGTGCGGGTGAAGATCGAGGTCTATGTGATCTGCGCGCTCGCCGCGGGCCTCCAGGGCATCATCATCTCCGGCTGGCTTGGATCGGCGCCGGCCAACATGGCAACATCCTACGAGCTCAACGTGATCGCCGCGGCCGTCATCGGCGGCGCCAATCTCGCCGGCGGCATCGGCGGTCCGTTAGGGGCCATCGTCGGCTGCGTGCTGCTCGAGGTGATCCGCAACGGCCTCGTGCTGGCCCAGGTCAGCTCCTATTGGCAGCAGACGCTGGTGGGCGTGATCATCATCCTGGCCGTGCTGGTCGACCGCATCCGGTCGCGGATGACCTGAAATGACGTCGTTCGGGAGGGCAACGAAAATGCCGCCTGTCCGCTTCCCGGACGATCTTGAGAGGACGGGCGCCAAAGAAGGGTGGAGGAGACGATGAGAAAATTTCTTCTTGCCGGCATCGCCGTCGCGATGATGGCAACGCCGGCGTTTGCCGCGAACTACCGTTTCGTGATCGTGCCAAAGGCGATGAACAATCCGTTCTTCGATTTCGCGCGCGACGGCTGCCTGAAGCGTGCCAAGGAGCTCGGCAATATCGAGTGCATCTACAAGGGGCCGGTCGAGCACGAGCCGGCGACGCAGGCCCAGATCATCCAGGACTTCGTCACCCAGAAGGTCGACGGCCTCGCCATCTCGGTCGCCGACGTCGCGGCCATGACCAAGTCGATCGATGCGGCGACCGCGGCCGGCATCCCGGTTATCACCTTTGACGCCGATGCATCCGGCTCCAAGCGCATCGCTTATATCGGCACCAACAACAAGGAGTTCGGCGTCGCCCTCGGCAAGCAGCTCCTGAAGCTGCGGCCGGACGGCGGCAAATACGCCATAGTCTCGGGTGGTCCCGGCGCCAAGAACCTCGCCGAGCGCGTCGACGGCGTCCGCGAAGCGCTGAAAGGCTCGAAATGGGCCGAGGTCGCGGGCTCTCCGACGTTCTGCAACGACGATCCCGCGCTGGCGGTGCAGCAGATGACCGACATGCGCACCGCGACGCCCGACCTCGCCGCCATCGTTCCGATCGGCGGCTGGCCGATGTTCGCCCCCGAAGGCTTCAAGGCCTTCGCCTCCAGGAACAAGAAGGACATTGATTCCGGCAAGTTCACGCTTGTCGTTGCCGATACGCTCAAGATGCAGCTCGAGCTGTTGCGCGACGGCTATGCCAATGCGCTCGTCGGCCAGCGTCCGCTGGAGATGGGCGAGAAGGCGATGGACACGCTGCTCGCCATCAAGAAAGGCGAGAAGGTGCCGGAGATCGTCTATACCGGCCTCGATCTCGTGACCAAGGACAACGTAGCGCAGATGTTGAAGTAGGAGCGTCACCAGCCCCGCGCTCCTGCGTGCCTCTCCCGCTTGCGGTTTTCGCAAGCGGGAGAGATGATTTTGGCCGTTGGAAGCGATACTTTCGGAAGCGGGACTTTCGAAAGCAGGCTGTTGGAAGGCAATGGGAATGAAAAAATCGTGGCTCGGCTCTCTCGGCGTCACCTCGCTCGGCCTCGGTTCCGCCCCGCTCGGCGGATTGTTCACTCCGGTCAGCGATGCCGATGCGGAAGCGACGATCGCCCGCGCCTGGTCGCTCGGAATTCGCTTCTTCGACACCGCGCCGCTCTACGGCTTTGGCCTCGCGGAACGGCGTCTTGGCGCATTCCTGCGGCAGCAGCCGCGTGACTCCTACGCCATCTCGACCAAGGTCGGCCGCCTGCTGCGCACGCCCGATGGCGCTGTCGGCGAGGACGAGCATTACAAGGGCGCGCCGCGCGAGCGGCCGGTGTTCGACTTCTCCTATGACGGCGTCATGCATTCGATGGAAGAGAGTCTGGCGCGCCTTGGGCTCGACCACGTCGATGTCCTGCTCGTGCATGATCCCGATGATCACTACGACGACGCAGTCGCCGGCGCCTTCCGCGCGCTCCAGCGTCTGCGCACTGAGGGCACCATCAAGGCGATCGGTGCCGGCATGAATCAGTCGGACATGTTGGTTCGCTTTGCAGAGGCCGTCCCGGTCGACTGCTTCCTGCTCGCCGGCCGCTACACACTGCTCGACCAGGGCGCGCTGGATGCGCTGTTCCCGGTCTGCGCCGCGAAGAACATCGGTATCCTGCTCGGCGGCATCTACAACAGCGGCATTCTGGCCAATCCGCACACGGGCGCCAAGTTCAACTATCAGGACGCCGATGCGGCACTCGTCGCCCGTGCGCTCGCGCTCGACGAGCTCTGCCGCAAGCACGGCACCGAGCTGAAGGCCGCCGCGCTGCAGTTCTGCATGGCCCATCCGGCCGTCACGGTCGCCGTGATGGGCGCGCGCAACGCGGCGGAAATCGCCGACAACGTCGCAATGTCGGAGATGCCTGTGCCGGCGGCATTCTGGCAGGAGCTGCGTGGGCGAAAGCTCGTCGACGCCCGCGCGCCACTGCCCGGCGGAGCGTAGGCATGATCGTCGATGGCCATCAGCATTTCTGGGACCCGGCGCGCGCCGACTATCCCTGGATGGACGCGCCCGAGCTCACGCCGATCCGGCGCGCCTTCAGTCCGGCCGATCTCGCGCCGCTCCTGAAAGCGAACGGCATCGACGCGAGCATCCTGGTGCAATGCCGCTCCGCGCTGGCGGAGACCGAGGAATTCTTGCAGATCGCGCATGCGACGCCCACGGTGATCGGCGTCGTCGGCTGGGCTGACCTGACTGACGCTGCACTTGGCGAAAGGCTGGACCGGTTGCGCGCTTTGCCAGGCAGCGACAAGCTGGTCGGCATCCGTCATCAGGTCCATGACGAGGCCGATCCGGAGTGGCTGCTGCGCGAGGACGTCCAGCGTGGCCTCACGGCCGTGTTCGCGCACGATCTCGCCTATGATTTCCTCGTCCGCACCCGCGAGCTGCCGGCCGCGATCGCCACCGCACAGGCCTTCCCGCAGGCGCGCTTCGTGCTCGACCACGCAGCCAAGCCGCCGATCGCCGACGGCGGAAGCACCGAATGGTTCGATGGCATCGCGGCACTCGCGGCGTGCGGCAACGCCTGGTGCAAGATTTCGGGGCTGGCGACGGAAGCGGTGTGGAACGATTGGGATGCGGAGCGGCTGTTTCCGTTCGTCGCACATGCCGCGAAATGCTTTGGCGAAGATCGCCTGATCTTCGGCTCGGACTGGCCGGTGTGCTTGCTTGCGGGCAGCTATAGCGAGATCAAGGGCGCGCTGGAGGCGTGTCTGCTGAAGCTCGGTCCGCAGGTGCGGGAGAAGGCATTTGGTGTGAATGCGAAGGCCGCGTATCGGTTGGCGTGATTGCGGCGGTCGCTCTCACTTCTTCCTTCTCCCCTTGTGGGAGAAGGTGGCGCGAAGCGCCGGATGAGGGGTTGTTTCCGCAAGCGCAACTGCACAAGAATCGTGCGTGGAGAGAGACCCCTCACCGCAGTGAGGCTGTGTCTACGAACGGAGATGCCCTCTCCCGCAAGGGGAGAGGGCGCAGCAACGAGCAACGCTCCCTCACGCGCTCGCGGGCACCTGGTCCAGAAATCCCGTGATGCTCCTGATCCGCCCGTCCTTCAGCACGGCGAAATCCGTCCCCTTGATCGGGCTGTCGACGCCGTCGGGGCCGAGGCCCCAGCTGAAGCGGACATGATCGCCGTAGCCATTGGGCTCGCCGATCAGCTTGAACTTGAAGTCCGGAAAGCGCTGCTGCACGCCTGCAATCAGCGCATCGATGCCGTCATGGCCGTCGCCCTTCATCAGCGGATCGACATAGTTCGCATCCGCCGCCCAGTCCTCGCTGAGCAATTCGCGACGGCGGCCGGCGGCGCGCTCGTTCCAGAGATCGATGTAGCGGCGGGCGATGGTGATGGGGTCAGTCATTGTCGTCTCCTTCGATGGCGCCGTGTTGTTCGGCTGACCTGACTATCGAAGGTTCACGCGCGCTGATCGATTACCTCTGAGGTCATCAGCGCGCGTGAATTCCTGCGAGCTTACTTGGCTGCGGTGACCATGATTTCGACGGTGTATTGTGCCGCCGCGAGCTTGGCTTCGACGGTGGCGCGTGCCGGGGTGTTGCCGGGCGAGACCCAGGCGTCCCACACCGCGTTCATCTCGCCAAACGTCTTCATGTCGCTGATGTAGATCGTGGCCGAGAGCAGCTTCGACTTGTCGGTGCCGGCCTTGGCGAGATGGCTGTCGATGGTCGCCAGGATGTCCTGGGTCTGCTTCGTCACGCTTTCACCGGCCGCGTTGTTGGCGACGACACCGGCGAGATAGACGGTGTTGCCGTGCACGACGACCTGGCTCATGCGCGGGCCGGTTTCAAGACGCTGAATGCTCATTGGGGTCTCCTTTGAATGGCGGCCCTGTCTAGCGCAGCGGCCTGCTCCGTGCCACCCCGGGCACGCATGCGTTGTCCGCGGCGCATGCGTCGCCGGCAATACCTGCGCCGCGCTTCAAGGAAACTGGCCGAAGAACGTCCAGATCGTCTCGGCGCCGTCGATGTCGCCGTTCTGCGTCCCGAGCAAGCTGGCTGCGACCTTCGGGAAGCGGGCATCCGGAGCGAATCCGGGCATGCGGTGACCGCCCTGATTAATGCGATAGAGCACGACGTCGTGCCCCCTAGGACAGCGCGAGGAGATCCGTGTCACCGTGGACTGGTCTGCGGGCGTCCTGTCGGGCAGATCGGTCATGTCGGAATCTTCGGTCTCGCACCCGTTGAGCTTGCGCCAGAACGCAAGCGTCTCCTCGGTGGACCAGAACCCGTCTGCGGCATAATAGCTCGATCCGCGGCCGCCCTCGTAGGGGACCAGCGGGTCGGCCGTGCCGTTCATCAGCAGCATCGGCAGCGGCCGCGACGGATGGCAGGTGACGGCGGCCTCATCAGTGAGATTCATGATCACGCTCGCGCCGGCGGCAAACAGATCGGCACGGGCGCAGACAAGCGTCATCGCCATGGCGCCGCCATTGGAGATGCCGGTGACATAGACGCGGCGAGGGTCGGCGGTGCCGTTCGTCACCAGCTTCTCGACCAGCTTTGCGATGAAGGCGACGTCGTCGGTGCCTGCGGGCGGACCACGAAGCGCGGGTCCAGCTTTCGTTCTCGCATCGGCCCATGCGTGGTTGAGGCCATCAGGAAAGACCACGGCAAACCCTTCGCGCTTTGCGATCTGCGGCCACGCCGTCCGCGTCATCATGTCGGCGCCGCGCTGGGTCTTGCCATGCAGCACGACCACGAGCGGCACCAGCCGCTTCGCCGGCAATTGCACGGTGTAGGACCGCTTCACGCCGTCGATGTCGATCGTATCGGCGGACGCAGCCGAAGCGGCGGCGGCCAATGCCGCAACAAACGCCGCGATGCGCATCCGCCGCCGCATGATCTAGCCGACCGCCTTCGCCGCGGCGCGGCCCGCATTGCGGCCCGAGAACAGGCAGCCGCCGAGGAACGTGCCTTCCAGCGAGCGATAGCCGTGCACGCCGCCGCCGCCGAAGCCGGCGGCTTCGCCCACTGCATAGAGGCCCGGAATGACGCTTCCCTCCTCGCCGAACACGCGCGAAGCGAGGTCGGTCTCGAAACCGCCCAGCGTCTTGCGGGTGAGGATGTTGAGCTTGACCGCGATCAGCGGTCCTTGCGCGGGATCGAGGATGCGGTGCGGGGAGGCGGTGCGGATCAGTCTGTCGCCGATATAGCGCCGCGCATTGTGGATGTTCATCACCTGCGCGTCCTTGACGTAAGGATTGGCGATCTCACGGTCGCGCGCCTCGATCTGCATCCTGATGTGCTCGAGCTTGAGGAGGTCGCTGCCGGCCAGCTTGTTCATGGCCGCAACGAGATCCTCGATCTTGTCGCGCACGATGAAGTCGACACCATGGCTTTTGAACGCTTCCACCGGCGCCGGCGCGCCCTTGTTGGTGGCGCGCTTGATTGTCATGCGCCAGCTCTTGCCGGTCAGATCGGGGTTCTGCTCCGAGCCCGACAGCGCAAACTCCTTCTTGATGATGCTCTGGGTCAGGATGAACCAGGAATAATCATAGCCGGTGGACATGATGTATTGCAGCTGGCCGAGCGTGTCGGAGCCCGGGAAGAGCGGCGCCGGCAATCGCGTGCCGGTGGCGTCGAACCACATCGAGGAGGGGCCAGGCAGGATGCGGATGCCGTGGCGCGGCCAGATCGGATTCCAATTCTGGATGCCTTCGACATAATGCCACATGCGGTCGCGGTTGATCAGCCGCGCGCCGGATTTCTCGGTGATGCCGATCATGCGGCCGTCGACATGCTCGGGCACGCCGGAGATCATGAATTTCGGCGGCGTGCCGAGCCGCTTCGGCCAGTTCTGCCGCACCAGCTCGTGATTGCCGCCGATGCCGCCGGAGGCCACGATCACGGCTTGCGCCTTCAACGCAAACTCGCCGACGACGCTGCGCGACGAACTCTTGCCGCGCTCGACATCGTCGGGAGCGAGAACGGCGCCGCTGACGCCATCCACCGTGCCGTTGGTGATCGAGAGCGCATCGACGCGGTGGCGGAACCGGAAGCTCAGCCGCCCGCTTCTGACGGCCTCGCGCGCGCGGCGCTCGAACGGCTCGACGATGCCGGGCCCGGTGCCCCAGGTGACATGAAAGCGCGGCACCGAATTGCCGTGGCCCATCGCGTCATAGCCGCCGCGCTCGGCCCAGCCGACCACGGGGAAGATGCGATGGCCCATCGCGCGCAGCCAGGCGCGCTTCTCGCCGGCCGCGAACGCCACATAGGCCTCGGCCCATTGGCGCGGCCAGAAATCCTCGTCGCGATCGAAGCCGGCGGTGCCGAGCCAGTCCTGCATCGCAAGCTCGTAGGAGTCCTTGATGCCGAGCCGGCGCTGCTCCGGCGAATCGACCAGGAACAATCCGCCGAACGACCAGAATGCCTGGCCGCCGAGCGACTGCTCGCCCTCCTGGTCGACCACGATCACGCGCTTGCCTGCGTCCGCGATCTCGGTCGCAGCCACGAGGCCCGACAGTCCTGCGCCGACAACGACGACGTCCGTCTCTTCAGCCAATTGTTTAGCGACGTGTTGAGCCATGTGTCTCCCCCTCCACAGGTTCCCCCCTGTAGTTGCCCGGATTGAAGCCAGCGGTTGCAACTGAGATCAAGAGTGTGGCGCGTAAGACATCGTTAACTTGTTCCACTTCGGGATAAAGACCGGCTGAGTGCAGCGCGGGCGCAACACTGGATTTGAATTTGTTTTGAGCGAGCCGGCATGCCTAGACAAAACCGCGGTTACGACAGACCCTAGCAGGGCATCACCACCTGACACGCAGATTCGAATTCGACTGGGGCGGGGGATAATGAAGTTTCTGACGGGGTTGCTCGCGGCGGTTCTCCTGATCGCGAGCATGGGGGCTTCTCACGCGGTGGTCCGGATCGCGGATGACCGCGGCGGCCGGATTGGAACCTACGTCGACAGATACCAGGATCTGCGACAATCAGGCGATACCGTCATCATCGACGGCCTCTGCGCCTCGGCCTGCACCATCGTCCTCGGCGCCATCCCGCATGACCGTATCTGCGTGACGTCGCACGCGACACTGGGCTTCCACGCCGCCTGGGACTTCGGCAGCAACGGCCGCGCCGTCACCAATTCCGAAGCGACCCAGATGCTCTACGCGATGTATCCATCGCAGGTGAAGCGCTGGATCATGCAGCGCGGCGGCCTCACCCCGCATATGCTCTTCCTGAAGGGCAGGCAGCTCCAGGCCATGTACAAGCCCTGCTACCTCGACGCGCAGGCCTCGGCCAACAAGCCGTCGTCGCGGTAGGCTCGCGGGGTCGCTCGCTTCATTCAACGCTGATTTTGCGTCATGGCCGGGCTTGTCCCGGCCATCCACGTTTCTTGGGCCGGGCGAGAAAGTACGTGGATGCGCGGGACAGGCCCGGGCATGACGGAGAACCTCCGCACCACCTGATCTCCCGCCGCGCTTGCCCGGTCCCGCCCCAGCGCCTATTTGAGAGGCAGGGAACCCTTCACCCGATCGTTGTCATGGCTCAACCACTGCACCCCGCGCATCCTGTATCGGACAATTCGCCCACTGCCGGCCGGACCCCGTTCGTGCTGCTGTTGGCAGGTGCCGGCGTCGGCGGTCTGGTTGTGCTCGGCGCGCTCGCGCTCTGGTTCCACTACGGCAGCCAGGTGTTCTTCGAAATGATCAGGACCGGTTTTGCCGCCTGCTTCTGACCCGACAGGAAGTTTTCCGCCCATGAGCCCCGCCGCCCGTCCGCTGGTGATCGCGACCGCCTTCGCCGCAAGCCTCGTCGTCGGGCTGCTGATCGTCTTCTGGGCCATGGGTGGGGTCAGCAAGGTGGCGCAGCCGGCGGCGATCGGCGGCCCGTTCCAGCTCACCGACCAGAACGGCAAGGCCGTCACCGACAAGAACCTGAAGGGGAAGCCGACCCTGATCTTCTTCGGCTACACCCATTGCCCCGATGTCTGCCCGACCTCGCTGTTCGAGATCTCGGAAGTGCTGCGCGCGCTGGGCAAGGACGCCGACAAGGTCAATGCGGTCTTCATCTCGGTCGACCCCGAGCGCGATACGCCGGCGACGATGAAGGATTATCTGTCGAGCTTCGACCCGCACCTCGAAGGCCTCAGCGGCGATCCCGCCGAGACCGCCAAGGTGATCACCTCCTACCGGGTCTACGCCAAGAAGGTCCCGACCAAGGACGGCGACTACACCATGGACCACACCGCGCTGATCTATCTGATGGACCGCGACGGCCGCTTCGTCTCGCCGTTCAACCTGAAGCGCACGCCGGAAGAGGCCGCGGTGGAGTTGAAGCGGTATCTGTAGGCTCCCCTATGAACCGCAATCCTGCTCGCGTTCCCGGCCGGATGGGCTATAAGGCCTTCCGATCTCAACGAAATTCGTTCATTTTCAGCCGATGGCTCCATCGCAACAGGCGAAATCGTCCAAATCCGCCCGTGGCTTGCTGACCGGGCTGGTCGTCGGCGTTTGCCTGGTCGCGGGCCTAGCCGGCGCCAGAGCGCAGGCCCCGGCCAAGCAACCCCCAGCGGCCCCCCAAGCGACGCCGCAGGTCGCGCCGCAAGCCGCCCCGCAGGCGGTGCCGGGCTTCTGGGACCCGCGGCGGCGGCCGGAGCGGCCGGACCTGTCACGCCTGACCGTGATCCGCTTCCTGACCGAGACTGACTATCCGCCGTTCAACTACACCGGCGCCGACGGCAATCCGGCCGGCTTCAACGTCGACCTCGCCCGCGCGCTGTGCGAGGAGATCAAGGTCACCTGCACGGTGCAGATGCGCCGCTTCGAGACATTGGTCGATGCGCTCGCCTCCAACCGGGGCGATGCCATCATCGCCTCGATGGCGGTGAGTCCGCAGCTGCGCGCCCGCGTCGACTTCACGGATCCCTATTACCGCGTGCCGGCGCGCTTCGCCTCGCGCAAGGACGCGGTGATGCCGGAGATCCGGCCCGAATATCTGGAGGGCAAGAAGGTCGGCGTCATCGCCGGATCCGCGCATGAAGCCTATCTCAAGGCGATGTTCACCGACGCCGAGCTGCACCCCTATCCCAACGACGAGGCCATGCGCGGCGCCCTACGCAAGGGCGAGGTCGACTTCATCTTTGGCGACGCCATCGCGCTGGCGTTCTGGATCAACGGCACCGATTCCGGCGATTGCTGCGCCTTCTCCGGCGGTCCCTTCGTCGAGAGCCGCTTCTTCGGCGAAGGCATCGGCATCGCCGTTCGCAAGGGCAACGACGTGCTGCGCCAGGCCCTGAACTGGGCGATGTTCCGCGTCTGGGAAAAGGGCCGCTATACCGATCTGTGGCTGCGGTATTTCTCGGTGAGCCCGTTTTAGCTTCGCTGCCTCCTTGTCGTCATTGCGAGGAGCGCAGCGACGAAGCAATCCAGAGTGCTTCCGCGGAAAGATTCTGGATTTGCTTCGCTTCGCTCGCAATGACGATGGGTGCGGTTGCACCGTCTCGCAAAATTGCATTCTGCCCGGAAATCGCTATTTTCCGCGGCCCGGAGGCCTCTGTAGATGTCCGTTATCGATCTTGCCGCGAATCCGAGCGACCTGCGTGCGCTCGCCGAACAATCCAACGCCTGGCCGTTCGAGCAGGCCAAGGCCATTGTCGCGCGGCTGAAGAAAAGCCCGAAGGACGAGGTGCTGTTCGAGACCGGCTACGGCCCGTCCGGCCTGCCGCATATCGGCACCTTCGGCGAGGTCGCGCGCACCTCGATGGTGCGGCATGCGTTCCATGTGCTGACCGAAAACAAGATCAAGACGCGCCTGCTCGCGTTCTCCGACGACATGGACGGGTTTCGGAAAGTGCCCGACAACGTCCCGAACAAGGAGATGCTGGCTGCGCATCTCGGCAAGCCGCTGACGCGCGTGCCGGATCCGTTCTCCAACGAGTACCCGTCGTTCGGGCACCACAACAATGCCCGGCTGCGCGCGTTTCTGGATCATTTCGGCTTCGACTACGAATTCGCAAGCTCGACCGACTATTATACGTCCGGCCGTTTCGACGCGACGCTGCTCAAGATGCTCGCGGCCTACGACAAGGTGATGGCGATCATTCTGCCGACACTCGGACCCGACCGCCGCGCGACCTATTCGCCGTTCCTCCCCATCAGCAAGACGACGGGCGTCGTGCTGCAGGTGCCGATGATCCGCCGCGACGTTGCGGCCGGCACGGTGACCTATGTCGATCCTGAGACCAACCAGGAAGTCGAGACGCCCGTCACCGGCGGCAACGTCAAGTGCCAATGGAAGGCCGACTGGGCGATGCGCTGGGTCGCGCTCGGCGTCGACTACGAGATGGCCGGCAAGGACCTGATCGACTCGGTCAAGCTCTCCGGTGCGATCGCGAGGGCGCTCGGCGCCACGCCGCCGGAGGGCTTCAACTACGAACTCTTCCTCGACGACAAGGGCCAGAAGATCTCGAAGTCGAAGGGCAACGGCCTCACCATCGACGAATGGCTGCGCTACGCCTCGCCGGAATCGCTGTCGCTGTTCATGTATCGCGAGCCGAAGGCGGCCAAGCGGCTGTATTTCGACGTCATCCCGCGCAATGTCGACGACTACCAGCAATTCATCGACGGCTTTGCCAAGCAGGACGCCAAGCAGCAGCTCGGCAATCCCGTCTGGCATGTCCACAGCGGCCATCCGCCGAAGTTCGATATGCCCGTCACATTCCAGCTCCTGCTGACGCTGGTGTCGTCGTCGAATGCGGAGAATGCCGAGACGCTGTGGGGTTTTATTGGCCGCTACCGTCCCGGCGTGAGCCCGCAGACGCATCCCAAGCTCGATGCGATGGTCGGCTACGCCATCAACTACTACCGCGACTTCGTCGCGCCGACGAAGACGTTCCGCGAACCCACCGAGACCGAGCGCGCCGCGCTGCAGGATTTGCGAGATGCGTTGTCGCAGCTTCCGCAGGACGCATCGGCCGAGGACATCCAGAACGTCGTCTACGAGATCGGCCGCCGCGAGCCGTTCCTCGACCAGGTCAAGAAGGGCAAGGACGGCCGTCCGGGCGTGACCCTCGACTGGTTCAACATGCTCTACCAGGTGCTGCTAGGCCAGGAAAAGGGCCCGCGCTTCGGCTCCTTTGTCGCGGTCTATGGCCTGCAGAACGCCGTCAACATGATCGACGGCGCGCTGGCGCGGAGTGCGTAGGTCCAAGACTCACTGTCATCGTCCGCGAAGGCGGACGATCCAGTATTCCAGAGACCGCCGTGCCTGAACCGAGACGCCGCGGCGTACTGGATTCCCCGCCTTCGCGGGGAATGACATCGGAGTAGATGGCACGCCTCACTGGCTCGCCCACACGATCCTTGCGATCCACGCAATTTCGCTCGCCGCCATCGTCCGCTCGGCCTGTGCCGGATCGAGCGGCTGCAAATCCAGAACCTTTGCCGTGCGGCGCTTCAGCGTCGCCACCGTCAGCTCGCCCGCCTTCGTCTTCACCACGACGCGATCGCCTTTGCGGATCGGCGCGCTCGCTGAGACGAGGATGATGTCGCCGTCGCGATAGGAGGGCTGCAGCGCTTCGCCGGAAATCCGCAGCGCGAAGCTATGGTTGTCCTCGGCGGTGGGAAGCGCAAATTCGGTCCAGCCCTTGCCGATGGGAAAGCCGGTCTCGTCGAACGCGCCGCTTGCGCCCGCGAGCGCGAAGCCGAGCAGCGGCACCGAGCGGCCGTCACCCGCCTCGTCGCCGACCAGCCTGGCAAAGGTGCCGATCGATGAATCTGCCGCCGCCAGGGCTTTCGCGATCGATTCGGTCGAGGGCCAGCGCTCGCGGCCGTCGGAGGTGACGCGCTTGGACTTGTTGAAGGTGGTGGGATCGAGCCCGGCGCGCTTGGCCAGGCCCGACGGTGACAGGCCGGCGCGCTCCGCCAGCCGATCCAGTGCGCCCCAGATCTGGTTGTGGGAGAGCATCCTCTGCGCTTTGGCCTGCCTCACCATGGAAGGTCCAGCCCGTCGCAACTCAGGAAAACTATCCTTAAATCAACAGGTTTTCCGTTTTTCGCGCAAGGGGCCGTGGCTAAGTCTTGAGTTCGGAGGGGGGCGCCATTACGGTCGCGCCCGGGTTTTAACACCCGCAAGGGACGAAAAAACGCAAGAAACTCAAAGGGCTCCGCAAGCGGTGGTCAAGATCTACAAAATCTGTCCGGCCTCGGCCTGGCGCGAGGCGGAGCGGGAGGGTGTCTACCGCGGCAGCGCGGACGATTCGCGCGACGGATTCATCCATTTCTCGACCGCCGCCCAGGTTCCCGAGACGTTGCGCAAGCATTATTTCGGGCAGCGCGCGCTGTTCCTGGTCGAGGTCGACGGCGATGCGCTCGGTAGCGAATTGCGCTGGGAGCGTTCGCGCAATGAGGAGCTGTTTCCGCATCTCTATGGCGAGCTCGATCTCGGCGCGGTGATTGCGGTGGTGAACCTCAACACGCGCTCCGACGGCGGCCATGATGTTCCGGAGCTTGCCCCGTGATCCGCGCTTTTGATGCTCTTTCGCTGCCCGTGTTGCGCTGGCTCGACCCGGAGGATGCGCATCGCCTCGCGATCCAGGGCCTGCGCTTCCTGCCGCCGGGCAAGCCGCACGCGGATGATCCCAAGCTCGCAGTGCGTGCCTTCGGGCTCAACTTCCCCAATCCGATCGGCATGGCGGCGGGCTTCGACAAGAGCGCCGAAGTGCCGGATGCGCTGCTGCGGCTCGGCTTCGGCTTCGTCGAGATCGGCTCGGTGACGCCGAAGCCGCAAAGCGGCAATCCGCGGCCGCGGCTGTTTCGCCTCGAGCGCGACGCGGCCGTCATCAACCGCATGGGCTTCAACAATGACGGGGCGGAGACAGCACTGCGCCGGCTCGCGGCACGCGCTCAGCACGGCGGCATCGTCGGCGTCAATGTCGGCGCCAACAAGGATTCGCCTGATCGGGTCAATGATTACGTCAAGCTGATCGAGACCTTTGCCCCGGTGGCGAGCTATTTCACCGTCAACGTTTCCTCGCCGAACACGCCGGGCCTGCGCAATCTGCAGGAAGGCGCGCTGCTCGACGATCTCCTCGCCAGGGTGATCGACGCGCGCGAGCGGGTACGCCAGAAGGCCGGCGACACGCCGGTGCTGCTCAAGATCGCGCCGGATCTCAGCCTCGCCCAGCTCGACGACGTCGTGCAGGTCGCGCGCTCGCGCCGGGTGGACGGCATGATCGTGTCGAACACCACGATCGCGCGGCCGAGCACGCTGCGCGAGGAGATGCGCGCGAAGGAGCAGGGCGGCCTGTCCGGCCGGCCGCTGTTCCGGCTGTCGACGCGGATGGTCGCCGAGACCTATGTGCGCGTCGAAGGCGCATTCCCCCTGATCGGCGTCGGCGGCGTGGACTCGGGCGGCGCCGCGCTGACGAAAATCCGCGCCGGCGCGAGCCTGATCCAGCTCTATTCCTCGCTGGTCTACAAGGGCCTCGGCCTCGTCGACGAGATCAAACGCGACCTCACCTCGACGCTGTTGCGGACGGGACGGGATACGTTATCCGAGATCGTCGGCGCCGATGCCGCGACGCTGACGGCGGAAGACTGGCCGGGGATGTAAGCCAAGCGGCTAGTGCTTCGAAAACGTCTTCCTGAATTGCGCCGGATAGCGCGCGGCCTGCAGGCCGCCGCGCGAGACGTAGGAGGCAATCAGCGCGCTCCACAGTCCGGCATTGCCGAACGATTGCAGCGCCCACCATGCGGCGAGGAAGATCGCGAGCGAGGTCAGCATCAGATTGCGCATCTCGCGCGCCCAGGTCGCGCCGATATAGATGCCGTCGAAGCCGAAGGCGAACACGCCGGGAATGGGGGCGAGCACGACGAACGGCAGGAATTCCCGCGCGCTGCGGCGGACGGCCTCGCTCGCCGTCATGAAATCGATCAGGTGCGGTCCGAACGAAGCGAACAGCGCGGACACGACCAGCGCGAAGCCGAGCCCCCACAGCAGCACCAGCCGGGTGGAATCCGCGAATCCCTTGGCGTCGCGTGCACCAAGCGTGCGGCCGCAAAGCTGCTGGGCTGCGTTGGCAAGACCATCAAGAAAGAAGGCGCTGACCAGCAAGAAGTTGTTGAGCACGGAATTGGCGGCCAGCGTGACGTCGCCGGCCCGCGCGCCCTTGGCGGTGAAAAACAAGAACACGGCGATCAGCGCCGCGGTGCGGATCAGGATGTCGGAGTTCACCGCCAGCAGCCGCATCAGCTTGGCCCGGTCGAACAGGGCCGCGTATGGCACCGCGAACCCACCGTCCGCATAGCGCCGACAGACGATCAGGCCGAGTCCGAATCCGACCGCTTCAGACAGCAGCGCCGCGATCGCAGCACCCGCGATGCCGGTATCGCAGACCAGCACCAGCAGGATCGTCGCCGCCGCGTTGACGAGATTGATGACGACCTGGAGCGCGAGCGCCGGATTGGCGCGGGCCTGGCCGACCAGCCAGCCGAGGATGACATAGTTGGCAAGCGCCAGCGGCGCCGACCAGATCCGGACCACGAAGTAAGTTTTCGCCGCGTGCGTGACGCCTTCGCTGCCGCCCATCAGGTCGAACAGCACGGCGGCCAGCGGCAGTTGCAGCGCGATCAGGGCTATGCCGATCAGGCCGGCGACGATGAAGCCACGCACCAGGATCGCGGTCAGCTCGCCTGTCTCTCCGGCGCCGAGCGCCTGCGCCGTAAAGGCGAGCGTGCTCATGCGCAGGAAGCCGAACAGCCAGAACAGGCAATCGAAGATGACGGAGGCGATGGCGACGCCGCCGAGCAGCGCGGCATCGTCCAGCCGTCCGATCGCGGTGGTCGAGACCACGCCGATCAGCGGCGTGGTGAGGTTGGCGACCATCGCGGGGCCTGCGATGGCGAAGACCTGACGGGAACCGATCTTCAAGTGAACGGGTGCGTGCATGTCAGAACACGAGCACCATGCCGTCTTCGGCGGCGAGATGGGCGATGTCGTGGAGGCGCGACAGCACGTCTTCGCTCATATGGGTGAGCACGAGGCGTTTTGCGCCGATTTCGGGAAGATGCTGTTCCAAGGTCTTCAGGCTGAGATGGTTCTTGACCACCTTCTCGTACATATAGGCTTCCGCGATGAAAAGGTCCGCGCCATGCGCCAGCGGAATGAGCGTCTCCGTCCATTCGGTATCGGCGCTGTAGGCCAGCGTGCGGCCTTCGGCTTCGATGCGATAGGCGACGAACGGTCCGCCGGATTCGCCGTGCACGACGGGATAGGGCGTCACCGTCACCGGGCCGAAGCTTTGGCTCTGCTCGGGCGCGAGCTCGATGACGGACAGCTCGAAGCGTTGTTTCGTCTTCGAGGAGTGCTCGAACAGAGCCTCCATCACCGCACGCAGCCGCGTCTCGATGCCTTTGGGGCCAGCGATCGTGAGCGGCCGCGTCCGCCGGGAGAATTGCGCGTCGAGCAGGACAAACGGCAGTCCGGCAAAATGGTCGCCGTGGAAATGCGTGATCAGGATGAGATCGATTTCATTGCGGTCGATCTCGAGCCGCTTCAGCGCCGGCAGAGCCGACGCGCCGCAATCGATCAGGAAGTTGGCCTCGCGTCCCAAGACGTGGAAGCAGGTGTTGAGCCTGCCGCCGGATCCGAAGGCGTCGCCGCAGCCGACAAAGCGCAATTGCATCGGCGGCTCGCTCCCAAATCCTTACCTGCGGGGCGCGCCGAAAACGCGCATCAGCAGCCAGATCGGAATTACGATGACGGCGCCGAGCAGGAAGTAGCGCCACAGCCAGTTCACGGTGTCGAAGCCGAGATCCCACAAACGCTGGAACAAGAGACGAATGCTGTAGATGATATTCCAGGGATCGAAGCCGATCGCCGCCAGCACGACGCCGACGAGGATCGAGAGCAGGACCAGGCGAAACGCGACCGCCAGCGGCGAGCCGCCGAGAAAGCGGTTCAGGCCGTCGCTGCGGCCGGCCGGCAAATCTCTGACGTCGTTGGTCATCTCAAACTCCTCAGCGGATTCGACCCTATCATAGGGCACGGCGGGGGACATGGGGAACCCGCAATGGCGCGTCAATCGGCTTACGGGATTTTAATTCGGGCAAGCGGGCGAGGGGGCGCGCTGCCTTCGTGGTGGCACTCGAGCCGATCTCGCACTCTCTTCAAGCCTCCACCACCGCCGCCTCCGCTTTCAGCATCCTTTCCAGCGTTTCCAGCCGGTCGGCCTCGCGCGGCGGCTTGTCCCATCGCAGCCGGCTGATGCGGGGAAAGCGCATCGCGACGCCAGATTTGTGCCGCGGCGAGCGCTGCAGCCCCTCGAAGGCGACCTCCAGCACCAGCCCCTTGTCGCCCTCGTGCACGACGTGGCGGACGGGGCCGAATTTTTCGGTGGTATTGCGACGCACGAAGCGGTCGATCTGGAGCAGCTCCTCGTCGGTGAAGCCGAAATAGGCTTTTCCGACCGGCACCAGCTCGTCGCCGCCCGCGCCTTCGGTCCAGACGCCAAAGGTATAGTCGGAATAGTAGGACGAGCGCTTGCCGTGGCCGCGCTGCGCATACATCAATACGGCGTCGATGATGTGCGGATCGCGCTTCCACTTCCACCACTGTCCCTTCGGCCGTCCCGGCAGATAGGGTGCATCGCGCCGCTTCAGCATCACGCCTTCGACGGCGTCCGCGTCGTCGCCCGCACCGGCGCTCGCGGGATCGGCGCGTGCGGCGGTCAGTGCCTCCCAGCTTGCGAAGGGGACGGTGGGCGAGAGATCGATGCGGGGATCGTCAAGTTTCCCGATGAAGGTCTCGAGCCGTTCGCGCCGCTCCGCAAACGGCAGCTCGCGTAGATCGTTCTCGTCGTCGCCGAGCAGATCATAGGCCCGCAGATGAATCGGAAACTCCTTGATGAGCTTCGGCGACACGGCCTTGCGATTGAGCCGCTGCTGCAGAACATTGAAACTCTGCACGCGGCCTTCGCGCAAAATCAGAAGCTCGCCGTCGATGGCGCCCGGCAGGCGCAGCGACGGCACCAGGTCCGGAAAGCTGCCGGTGATGTCCTCGCCGGTGCGCGAATAGAGCCGCGCGGTGATGTGGCCGTGCTCGTCGCGGCCTGCGACTGCCTGCACGCGGATGCCGTCCCATTTCCATTCGGCGATGTAGTCGGCGGGATCGAGTGGTGCGAAATCGGTCTCCTCGATCGCATGCGCCAGCATCACCGGGCGGAACGGTGCGGGATCGCGATTGACCGGTTTTTCGCCGCGGCCTTCCAGCCAGGCGAACAGGTCGAGATAGGGCGGGCTGAGACCGGGCCAGATCAGCTCGACCTCATGCGGGTCCTTGTCGCCGAGTGCCGCGGCCGCGGTCTTGGCCAGGCGCGCGGAGATGCCGATGCGCAACGCGCCGGTGACGAGCTTCAGAAGCGCCCAGCGTCCGGTCTCATCCAGCTCGTCGAGCCAGCGTTCGAGTTGCTTTGGCAGATCGGTCTTGCCGAGCGTGCGCAGGGTGGTAACGACCTCGGTCAGTGTTGGGGGAGGTGGGTTGTTGTGAGCGGCCATCGCCGCTTTCGGCCACATCAGCGCCACCGTCTCCGAGAGGTCGCCGACATAATCGTAACTCAGCCCGAACAGCACCGGATCGGTGCGCGATGCGATCAGGTCGCGGATCAGCGCGGGCTTTGCGTGCTTGAAGCTGAGCGCGCCGGTCAGCGCCGCCAGGGCATAGCCGCGGTCGGGATCGGCGACCTCGCGAAAATAGCCGGTGATCAGCCGCAGCTTGTTGTTGCGGCCGGGCTCGTAGGCGAGGCGGTCGAGAAGTTCGGCGAAGCGGTTCATGCTTCGGCCTCGTCGGCGAGCGGCGTCTCGGTCTCCTCCTCGTCGCCATAGCCGACGAGATCGAGCGGCCGCGCCTGCAGACCTTTGCTTTGGCACCAATGCACCAGCGCGTCTTCCTGGCCGTGGGTAACCCAGATCTCGCCGGCGCCGGTCGCCGCGATGGTGGCGGTGAGGCCGTCCCAATCGGCGTGGTCCGAAATCACCAGCGGCAGCTCGATGCCGCGTTGCCGCGCCCGGGCGCGCACCCGCATCCAGCCGGAGGCGAATGCGGTGACGGGATCGGGAAACCGCCGGGTCCAGAGATCGGATGTCGCCGAGGGCGGCGCCAGCGTGATGGTGCCGGCAAGCGCGGCCTTCTTCACGCCCTTCACCGGCCGGAGCTCGCCGAGTTCGATCCCGCGGCTCTGATAGTAATGCGTGATCTTCTCCATCGCGCCATGCAGATAGATCGGCGCCTCGTAACCCGCCTGGCGCAGCAGTGCGATCACGCGCTGTGCTTTGCCGAGCGAATAGGCGCCGACGAGATGTGCGCGCTCCGGAAACAGCGCCACCGACGCCAGCAGCTTTTTGACCTCGTCGGCGGCATCGCCATGGCGAAACACCGGGAGGCCGAACGTCGCCTCGGTGATGAAGACGTCGCAGGGCACCAGCTCGAACGGCGTGCAGGTCGGGTCGGGCGCGTCCTTGTAGTCGCCGGAGGCGACGATGCAGATATCCTTGCAGGTGACCGCGATCTGCGCCGAACCGAGCACATGGCCAGCGGGATGGAATTTCACCCTGATATCGCCGAGCCGGATCTCCTCGCCATAGCGGATCGCCTGCGTCGAGCCGGCAAAATTCTCGCCATAGCGCAGCCGCATCATGTCCAGCGTTTCCTGCGTCGCCAGCACCGCACCGTGGCCGGCGCGGGCATGGTCGGAATGGCCGTGGGTGATCACGGCCCGCTCCACTGGCCGGACAGGGTCGATATGGAAGCCGCCGGGCTTGCAGCACAGGCCCGCGGCAACGGGCAGCAGGATGTCTTGTGGACGCATGCCTGTTATATAGGTTGCGCGCCCGCGTGTTCGAGTCATCCGCCCGCTTCGCTTCCTGGTTCCCCCAATGCCCCTGCGCCTGTTCCTGACCTCCGGCGATCTCATGGCCGACCGCCGCTTCGAGTTCGCGCGCGACCTCCAGCTCAAGGGCGATCTGGCGGCGGCCGCCGACCTGCTGGAGCAGACCATCGAGCTCGCGCCGAATTTCACCTCGGCCTGGTTCACGCTCGGCGAAATCCGCGCGCAACTCGGCGAGCGCGACAAGGCCATTGCGGCCTTTCGAAAATCGCGCGAATCCGACCCGAGCGATCAGCATGGCGCTCACCTGCATCTGATGCGCCTCGGCGATGCGCAACTGTCCGGGATGCCCAAGGCCTATGTGCAGGCCTTGTTCGATCAATACGCGCCGCGCTTCGAGCACGTCCTGATCAACGATCTCGACTACCGCGCGCCGTCGCTGATCTTCAAGGCGGTGGTGGCTGCCCGCGTCGCCGCGAAGAAGCCCGCCCTGTTCAAGCGCGCCATCGATCTCGGATGCGGTACGGGGCTGGCGGCCGCCGCCTTCGCAAAACAGGTCGACCAGTTCATCGGTATCGATCTGTCGCCCGGCATGATCAAGGAGGCGCGAGCAACCGCGCTCTATGCCGAGCTCGAAGTCGCCGACATGATCGAAGGCCTGCGCACCAGGACTGACGCGAGTGCGAACCTCGTCGTCGCCGCGGACGCGTTCGTCTACCTCCCCGATCTCGCGCCGGTGCTCGGCGAAGCCAGGCGCGTGCTCGCGCCCGATGGCGTGCTCGCCTTCACGCTGGAGACGCATGACGGCAGCGGCATCGTTCTCGGTGAAGGCCTGCGTTATGCCCATTCGGCGGAATATGTGCGCGATGCGATGGGGAAGGCCGGCCTCAAGCTCCTCACCTTGGAGCAGGCCTCGCCACGCATCGAGAACAACGAGCCGGTGCGCGGCCTCGTCGTGGTCGCCGAGAAAACTTGAGTCTAGGCGCTACAGGCGACGCTTTGGGCGTGATTGCACCGCAAAGCTGTGACTTCCCACTTGCGACACGGGCCGCGATGCCAGCACAATGTCCCCGCTAGGGAGAACCAAACAATGATTAGGAATCCATCGCGGCGCGATTTCAGCGCCGCCGCGCTCGCGACCATCGCGGCATCCACCTTGCCCGCGCCCTACGTCTGGGCCGCGGAGAAGAAATACGATGCCGGCGCTAGCGACACCGAGATCAAGATCGGGCAGACCGTGCCGCATTCCGGCCCCGGCTCCCTTTACGGCGTGCTCGGGCGCGTCGGCGAAGCCTATTTCCAGATGCTGAACGAGAAGGGCGGCATCAACGGGCGCAAGGTCAAATTCCTCACCATGGACGATGCCTACAGCGCGCCGAAATGCGTCGAGGCGACGCGGCGCCTGGTCGAGCAGGAGGAGGTGCTCGCGCTCTACGGCTCGCTCGGCACCGCGCCGCAGACCGCCGTGCACAAATACCTGAACTCGAAGGGTGTGCCGCAACTCCTGCTGAACACCGGCGCGTCGAAGTGGAATAACCCAAAAGAGTTCAAATGGACGATGGCGGGCCTGCCGCTCTATCCCACCGAAGCCCGCATCCTGGCGCGGCACGTCATCAGCGTGAAGCCGAATGCCAAGGTCGGCATCCTCTACCAGAACGACGATTTCGGCCGCGACTTCCTCGGGCCCTTCAAGAAGGTTCTGGAGGACGCCGGCGGCACCGCCAAGGTGATCATGGAGCAGACCTACGATCTGACCGATCCGACCGTCGATTCCCAGCTCATCAATCTCTCGAAATCGGGCGCGGACGTCTTCTACAACATCTCCACCGGCAAGGCGTCGTCGCAGTCGATCCGCAAGGTCGCCGAGCTCGGCTGGAAGCCGCTGCAGCTGCTGTCGGCCGGCTCCACCGGTCGCTCGATCCTCACTGCCGCCGGCCTGGAGAACGCCACCGGCATCGTCGCGATCCGCTACTCCAAGGATGCCGGGCCCGGCCCCTGGGAGGCGGACAAGGACGTGATGGCGTTCGATACGCTGCGCAAGACCTATTTGCCGAGCATCGATCCGGACAACACCATCGCCTTCGCGGGCTATGGACAGGCCGCAAGCATGGCCGAGATCCTGCGTCGCTGCGGCGACGACCTGACACGGGGGAACGTGCTGAAGCAGGCGTCGAATCTCAACGGCTTCCATTCGCCGTTCTTCCTCGACGGCGTCAATTACAACTACACGCCCGACGATTACACGCCCATGAAGACGCTCTTTATCTCGACCTTCAATGGCAAGGATTGGGTCGTGTCCGACAAGCCGGTGACGGAGTAGGGGGAGCGCGCTTTCTTCCTTCTCCCCTTGTGGGAGAAGGTGGCGCGAAGCGCCGGATGAGGGGTTCTCTCCGCGGATGCTTTGCGAGAGATAAATCGCGGAGAGAAACCCCTCACCCGTCTCGCCGCTACGCGGCGATCCACCGTCTCCCACAAGGGGAGAGGGGACGCAGCATCTCGCTTATTCGCAGCACTCACCCCCTCGACGAACCCAACCCGACGGCTTACCTGTGATGCCGTGCCGCCCCGCATCCTCAAATCTCCGGCAGAGCCTGCCGCGCTGTTGCCGGACCACTTCAAGGCGTGGTTCGCGGCGCGCGGCTGGTCGCCGCGCGCGCATCAATTGGCGCTGCTGGAGAAAGCGCGCGAGGACCGTTCCGCACTGCTGATCGCGCCCACCGGCGCCGGCAAGACGCTGGCGGGATTTTTGCCGACGCTGGTGGAGCTGAGTTCTGTGCCCAAAGCTTCGGCGAAAATGGCTTCGGCGAAATCGGTGGTCTCCACCGGGCGCACGCTGCAGCGCGCCGGAGGCCTGCACACCCTTTACATCTCACCGCTCAAAGCGCTCGCGGTCGACATCGCCCGCAACCTCGAGCGTCCCGTCGCCGAGATGGAGCTGCCGATCAAGATCCAGACCCGCACCGGCGACACGCCGACGTCGCGGCGGCAGCGGCAGCGCCGCTATCCGCCCGACATTTTGCTGACGACGCCCGAACAGCTCGCGCTGCTGCTCTCATCCGACGATGCGCCGTTCCTGTTCTCCTCGCTCAGGCGCATCGTGCTCGACGAGCTGCATGCGCTGGTGACGTCCAAGCGCGGCGATCTGCTGTCTCTCGGCCTCGCGCGGCTGTGGCGGTTGGCGCCCCAGATGCGCGCCATCGGCTTGTCGGCGACCGTGGCCGAGCCTGAATTGCTGGCGCGCTTCCTGGTGCCGCAGCCCGGCGGCCAAGAAGCGGCGGCCGATATCGTCATTGCCAGCGGCGCGGCGCCGCCGCTGGTCGAGATGATGGACACGCGCGAGCGCCTGCCCTGGGCCGGCCACAGCGCGCGCCATGCACTTCCCGAGATCTACGAGCTGATCAAGGCGAACAAGACCACGCTGGTCTTCGTCAACACCCGCAGCCAGGCCGAGATGCTGTTCCAGAATCTCTGGAGCATGAACGACGACAACCTTGCCATCGCGCTGCATCACGGCTCGCTCGACGTCGCGCAACGCCGCAAGGTCGAGGACGCCATGTCGGCGGGACGCTTGCGCGGCGTGGTCTGCACCTCCTCGCTCGATCTCGGCGTGGACTGGGGCGACGTCGATCTCGTTGTCAATATCGGCGCGCCCAAGGGCTCCTCGCGCCTGATGCAGCGCATCGGCCGCGCCAACCACCGGCTTGATGAAGCCTCGCGCGCGGTGCTGGTGCCCGCGAACCGCTTCGAGGTGCTGGAGTGCCGCGTCGCGATCGACGCCATCGCCGAGAATGCGCAGGACACGCCGCCGCTCCGGATCGGTGCACTCGACGTGCTGGCCCAGCACGTGCTCGGCTGCGCTTGCGGCGAGCCGTTCTTCTCAGATGAACTCTACGACGAAGTGCGCACCGCGGCACCTTACGCTGATCTCACGCGGCAGGATTTCGACGACGTCGTGGATTTCGTCGCCTCCGGCGGCTACGCGCTGAAGACCTATGAGCGCTTCGCACGCATCAAGCAGGACAAGGAAGGCCGCTGGCGCGTCGCCAATCCCAAGGTGCGGCAGAGCTACCGGATGAATGTCGGCACCATCGTCGAGGATGACATGCTGAAGGTGCGCCTGGTTCGCTCGCGCGGCGGCGGTCAAGGAAAAGCAGGCGGGTCAACGGGCGTGATCGCGCGCGGCGGCAGGTTGCTCGGCGAGATCGAGGAAGCCTTCATCGAGGGCCTCAGCCCGGGCGACACCTTCGTGTTCAGCGGCGAGGTGGTGCGCTACGAAACCCTGGTCGAGGACCAGGTCTACGTCTCGCGCGCCAACGACAAGGACCCGAAAGTGCCGTCCTATATGGGCGGCAAGTTTCCGCTCTCGACCTATCTGGCCGAACGTGTTCGCCGCCTGCTCGATGACGGGCGCGCCTGGGGCGCCTTGCCGGAGCAGGTGCGCGACTGGCTGTCGCTGCAGAAGGACGTCTCGCGCGTACCGGCGGTGCGCGAGCTGTTGGTCGAGAGTTTTCCCCGCGCCAACAAACATTATATCGTCTGCTATCCGTTCGAAGGCCGTCTCGCGCATCAGACGCTCGGCATGCTGCTGACGCGCCGGCTCGAGCGCGCCCGCGCCCGGCCGCTCGGTTTCGTCGCCAATGAATATGCGATCGCTGTCTGGGCACTCGGCGACCTCTCCTTCATGATCCGGGACGGCAGGATCGATCTGGACGCGCTGTTCGACCCTGACATGCTCGGCGACGATCTCGAAGCATGGCTCGCCGAATCCGCCCTGATGAAACGCACGTTCCGCAATTGCGCGATCATCTCCGGCCTGATCGCGCGCCGGCATACCGGCGAGGAGAAGAGCCGGCGGCAGGTGCTGTTCTCGACCGATCTCGTCTACGACGTCTTGCGAAAACACCAGGCCGATCACGTGCTGCTGCGCGCCGCGCGGGCCGATGCCGCCACCGGCCTGCTCGATCTGCGCCGTCTCAGCGACATGCTCACCCGCATCCAGGGCCGCATCACGCATCGGGAACTCGACCGTGTCTCGCCGCTCGCCGTCCCCGTGATGCTGGAAATCGGCCGCGAGTCAGTCTATGGCGAAGCTGGAGACGAGCTGCTGGCGGAGGCCGCCGACGAGCTGGTCAAAGAGGCAATGGGATAACAGCAGGTTCGGATGTGACGACAGGCGCGCTGGTTTCAGGAGATATCGAGGACATGCGCGTTTCGAATGTCAGCATCAGCGGTGTGACGTTCGCGGCCGATCTCTCCGGCGCGCTGTTCTGGGAAGAGCAGCGCCTGCTCGTCGTCTCCGATCTGCATCTGGAAAAAGGGTCAAGCTTCGCCGTGCGCGGCGTGCTGCTGCCGCCCTACGATACGCTCGCAACGCTCGGTCGTCTCGCTGCTGTCATATCCCGCCATGATCCGCGAATCGTCATTGCCCTCGGCGACAGCTTTCACGACCGCACCGCGCATGAGCGGCTTTCCGCGGAAGACCGCGACGCCATGGCCGCACTCCGGATCGGCCGCGACTGGATCTGGATTTCAGGCAATCACGATCCGATGCTGCCGGGCGATCTTGGCGGCACGGTCGCCGACGAGGTCGCGATCGGCCCGATCACCTTTCGTCACGAGCCGACCGGCGCGTGCGGCGAGATCGCCGGCCATCTGCATCCCAAGGCCCGCGTTTCCGCGCGTGGCCGCTCGATGGAGCGACGCTGCTTCGTGTCGGACGGGATGCGCGCCGTGATGCCCGCCTTCGGCGCCTATGCCGGCGGCCTCAGCATCCGCGATGCCGCGTTCGCAAAAATCTTTCCGAAAAATGGCTTTGTCGCGCACCTGCTCGGCGACCGCCGCGTGCACGCGATCGCAGCGTCGCGGTGCAGCTAAGCCGCCTTGGCCTGCACGTCGTCGCAGAACTCCGCCAGCCGGTCCGCCAGCCGCAGCGTCGCGGAGCTTGCGCCTGGCGCGGCCATCAGCGCCACCTCGGTCCGGTTGATCGGCGCAAAGCCGTCCTTCGCGCTCAGCACGCGGTGGTCGGACTGGATCGCCATCTCCGACAGGATGCTCAATCCCATCCCGGCGGCGACCGCAGCCTGGATGCCGGCGAGGCTCGATGACGTATAGGCCATGTGCCAGATGCGGCCCGCACTTTCCAGCGCGTGGATGGCACCGGCGCGGTAGAGGCAGCCGAGCGGAAAGCCGATCAGCGGCACCGACGGCGCGCTGGCATCGATCGGATGGCTCTTGCTGGTGACCCAGTGCACCTGCTCCGGCCACACCGCAATCGCGCCCTTCGCGCCGGCCTCGCGCTTGAACAGCGCCAGGTCAAGTTCGCCGCGATCGAGGTCGCGCGACAGGTTCTTGCTCTGGTCGGCGCGCACATCGAGCCGCAGGCTCGGATGCGAGCGCGAGAATGCGCCGAGCAGTTTCGCCAGCCGATACGCCGCAAAATCCTCGGGGATGCCGAGCCGGATCGCGCCTTCGCTGTCGGGCACGCGCAGCGCGTCGCGCGCCTCCTCCGCGAGCGACAACAGCCGCCGCGCATAAGACAGCAATCGCTCGCCGGCTTCGGTCGGGCGCACGTCCTTGCCGTCGCGATGCAGCAGGACCTGACCGACATCCTCCTCCAGCCGCTTGATCTGCTGGCTGACGGTCGATTGCGTGCGGTGAACGCGCTCGCTGGCCCGGGTGAAGCCGCCGGCATCGACCACGGAGACGAAGCTGCGCAAGAGCTCCAGATCGAGCATGTGATGTCTCCATTCGAAAATCCACTGATGCCGAGTTAATCATTTAATTTCCAAATGACAAGGC
Organism: Bradyrhizobium sp. 149; assembly: GCF_023073915.1. Classification (GTDB taxonomy): domain Bacteria; phylum Pseudomonadota; class Alphaproteobacteria; order Rhizobiales; family Xanthobacteraceae; genus Bradyrhizobium. The sequence goes on from NZ_JADPKK010000022.1 coordinate 103,230, forward strand.
TGATCCCTAGATCGAGGGCTCAGGAGAATGCCCTCATGTCGCTTGCCCCCTCGATTTCGATTCCCGGCAGCCGTTTCAACACGCTGCCGCTCGCAATCGGTCTGTTCTGCCTGCTCTGGAGCTACGCTTTTGTCGCCGGGAAAATCGGGGTGACGCATTGCCCGCCGCTGATCCTGCTCGCCGCGCGCTTCTCGCTTGCCGGCATCTTGATCCTTGGCGCCACGCTGAGCCGCGGTGACGACTGGTCGCTGTCCTGGCGCGATGCCGCGATCTTCGCCGTGCTCGGCATCGCCAACAACGCGCTCTATCTCGGCCTCGGCTATACCGGTCTGCAATCGGTCTCGGCCGGCCTCGGCGGCCTGATCGTGTCGGCCAATCCGGTGTTCACCGCGGGCCTGGCCGCGCTTCTGCTCGGCGAAGGCATGACCTGGCGCAAGGCGAGTGGCCTCCTGCTCGGCATCATCGGCGTGACCTTGATCGTCTGGCACCGCCTGTCTGTCGGCACCGACTCGCTGCACGGCATCATGTTCACGCTGGCCTCGCTCGCCTCCATCGTCGCCGGCACGATCCTGTTCAAGCTGCTCGCGCCAAAGGGAAGCTTGTGGATCGGCAATGGCGTGCAGAATCTTGCCGCCGGAATCGTGCTGACGCCGGTCGCGCTCACCTTCGCCGATTTTCATGCCATCGACGTCACGCCGGGCCTGATCGGCGCCTTTGCCTTTCTCGTACTCGGCGGCTCGATCCTGGCCTACTGGCTCTGGTTTCATCTCCTGAAAGTGTGTGGCGCCACCGCCGCCAGTGCCTATCATTTCCTGATGCCGCCGCTCGGCATGCTGTTCGCCTTCATCGTCCTTGGCGAGCACGTCGAAGCGCGCGATCTGCTCGGCGTCATCCCGGTCGCCCTCGGCATCTATCTGGTGACGCGGCCCGCCAAATCCGTCTCGTAAGAGGAGTTCATCATGCCCATTTCCATCACCCTGATCGGCGGCCCCACCGCGCTGATCGAGATCGACGGCTTCCGCCTGCTGACCGATCCGACGTTCGATGACGCGCACACCGCTTATCAGCTCCCGCATGTGAAGCTGGAGAAGACGATCGGCCCTGCCCTCAAAGCCGATGCGATCGGGCCGGTCGACGCGGTCCTGCTCAGCCACGACCAGCATTCGGACAATCTGGACAATTCCGGCCGCGAGTATCTCAAGCACGCGAAGCGCGTGCTGACGACCGAGGCCGGTGCCAAGCGCCTCGGTGGGCATGTCGAAGGTCTGGTGCCATGGGGCACGGCGCATCTGAAAGATCGTGACGGCAATTCGCTGACGATCACCGCCACCCCGGCGCGTCACGGCCCGGCCGGCATCGAGCCGCTGTCAGGCGACGTCATCGGCTTCGTGGTGTCGTCGAGCCGGACCGACACCAATTCGGTCTATATCAGCGGCGACACCACCTGGTTCGACGGCGTCGCCGAGGTCGCGCGCCGCTTTCAATGCGGCGTGGTGATGCCTTTCGCGGGCGCCGCGCAAACGCGTGGGCCGTTCCATCTCACCATGGACACCAACGACACCATCGAGACCGCGCGGGCCTTCCCCGATGCGATGATCGTGCCGGTGCACACGGAGGGTTGGGCGCATTTCCGCCAGAACAGCGAAGATCTGCGCAAGACCTTTGACGTGCTTGGCTTCGGGACGCGGTTGCGGCTGCTGGAGCCCGGCGTGCCGACGGTGGTGCAGGCGCCGTAGCTGCCACAGCCGTCATTGCGAGCGAAGCGAAGCAATCCAGAATCCCTCCGCAGTGACAGCCTGGATTGCTTCGCTGCGCTCGCAATGACGGAGGCTAATCCTTCCGGAACACGATCGATGCCATCCAGCCCGTCATCAGCGCCATCGCGGCGGTGACGAGGCCGTAGATCAGCCCGTTCTGCCGCGCGGTGGTGGCGACGAACTGCTCGAAGCCGACCTTGACGATCTCGAAGGCGGTCTCGGTCTTGCCGATGAACGCGCCGTCGGAAAACAGCTTGATCTCCACCTCGTAGGTGCCGATCGGCACCTCCGCCGGCAGTGGAATGCCGGTGCGGAACAACGTCGGTGTCAGGAACGTCACCGCGCTCGGATCCTCGCGATAGAGACCGCGCTGGGTGCGCAGGCGGATGAAGGCGGAGCGGAATACGTCGTTCGGCACCACGTCGGCGTAGTCGCCGCTGACGCGTTGGGTCAGCAGCACGTTGTTGAGCCCGATTTGCTGGCGCCGCGCGATCTCGGGCGAGGTGATCGCCTCGAAGGAGCGGTTGGCGAACAGCGCGAGATAGCTCGGCACCTCCAAGAACTGGCGGTAGTCGGTATTGATCCATATCCCGAAGGTGCGCTCCTTGCGCCGCGTCACCATGTCGGCGCGCGGTCCCATCACGGTGACGACGAGATCGTAGGTCTTGCGGTCGGCGGGCGAGGAGGCCTCCTTCTCGACCGAGCCGAACAGCACCAGCTCCTCGCCGGAATAGTTCGGCGTTACCGTGACGCGATGGTTGGAGACCGACACGATCAGCCGCTCGGCGCGTGCGGCGGAGCCGAGCAGCAGAACGAGCAGGATCGCGAGAGCTGCGCGCGTCATCCGCTCACTCCCAGCTCGCGGATGGTGAAGAGGTCATCGGGCCGGATCACCAACTCGATCGCGAAGCGGACGCCGACCGAGAGGATCAGCAGGCCGAGCAGCAGCCGCAACTGTTCGCCGCGGATCTTCTGGCCGGCGCGGGCGCCGAATTGCGCGCCGGTGACGCCGCCGACCATCAGGATCAGCGCCAGCACGGCGTCCACCAGATGATTGGTCACCGCATGCAGCAAGGTCGCAAACAGCATCGTGACCAGCGTCAGGACCATCGACGTCCCGATCACCGTCGAAGTCGGCACCCGCAGCAGATAGATCATGATCGGCACTAGGATGAAGCCGCCGCCGATGCCCATGATGGCGCCGATGAAGCCGATCATGATGCCGACGATCACGATCGGGATCACCGAGAGGTAGATCTTCGAGCGCTTGAACCGCATCTTCAGCGGCAGGCCATGGATCCAGTTATGGGTGCGTCGGGGCGGCACCGCGCCGCGCCGGGTCCGCATCAAGGCGCGCAGGCCTTCGGAGAACATCAGGCTGCCGACGGTGCCGAGCAGCACAACGTAGGACAGCGCGATCATCAGATCGAGCTGGCCGAGCGCGCGCAGCTGCGTGAACGTCCACACGCCGAGCGCCGTCCCGGTCACGCCGCCGCATAACAGCACGCTCGCCAGCGCCGGATCGATCGCGCGCCGCCGCCAATAAGCGAGGGCGCCGGAAAAGGACGAGGCGGCGATGTGGCTCGCCACCGAGGCGACCGCGACCGCCGGTGTGATGCCGATGAAGATCAGCAGCGGCGTCATCAGGAAGCCGCCGCCGATCCCGAACATGCCCGAGACGAAACCGACAGCCGCGCCCATCGCCAGCACGAGGAAGACGTTGACCGGAAGGTCGGCGATCGGAAGATAGAGCTGCATTGAACCACGCGCCGGCGAGACGGATCGATTGCCGCGTCCCTCAATAGCGGAATTCGGCGCCGCGCGGTTCAGGAATTTGGGGCGTCGTGAATGATCGTGACGAGAGCGGCAGCGGTGCTCTGCCCCCTCACCCTGAGGAGCCTGCACAGCAGGCGTCTCGAAGGGCCAAGCCCGGATTTAGAGCCGGGTCTGCATGGTTCTCGCGGCGATGCGAAGCATCGTCCGCTACGCGCGCAAGTGCGCGCTCCTCACCATGAGGAGAGAGAGTCTAGTGTACCGCTGACGCGGCGCGCTTGCTCGCAACCGGCTTTGGCGCGGGCTTTGCGTTTGCCTGCGGCGCGCTATCCCAGCCGCCGGCGGGCGTCACGACATTGACGGCGTCGTCGGGCTGCGGCTCGGCGCTGAAGGTCTGGATCGCGAGCTTGGCAGCGGCGAGCGATTGCGGGTCGAGCCGCTTGGCGACGTCGTCGCGCTTGCCGGCCGCATCGGCGTCACCCTGGGCGGCTGCGAGGGTGAACCATTTGTAGGACTCGGCGAGGTTCTGTTCGACACCGATGCCGCGGGCATAGAGGATGCCGAGGTTGAACTGGCTGTCGGCGACACCGCGATCGGCGGCCTTCCGGAACCACTGCGCCGCGCTCTTGTAGTTGGCGCCGCGTCCGCCGCCGTCGGCGTCGAGCACCGCGAGATTGTGCATCGCCTTGGCGTTGCCGCGCTCGGCCGCCTGGGTGTAGTAGCGGCGGGCGATGTCGGCGTCCTTCTTCACGCCAAGACCCTTCTCGTAGAGTGTCCCGAGGCGGAAGGTCGCGGGCACTACGCCGGCCTGGGCCGCGCGGTCGTACCATTTGGCGGCTTCGTCGTAATTCGCAGCCACGCCCTTGCCCTCGGCAAAGCGCACGCCGATCTCGTAGGCCGCGGCCGCATCGCCCTTCATCGCGGCATTGCGCAAGCTCGGGCCGCCGATGGCGTCAGGCAGTTTTTCGCTCGGCGGCACCTGCACCATCGCGAGTTTCCCGCGGCTCGTGCCCGACAGCGCGCCGGTGATGTCGCTGGAGGCCGCTGGCGGGGCTGCGGCAGGCGCCGGCGGAATTTCGACCGAAGCTGACGGCGCCGGCGCGGCATTGTTCTGGGATTGACGCCCGATTGGCGTCGGCGAGGTCATCGACGGGGTGACTTGCTCGGGCGTGGCGGGCTTGTTCTCGATCGGCGGCGGGGCCTGCGGCGCGGGTGCGGGCGACGAATTCTCCATCGCCTGCGGCGACGGCGACGGGCTGCCGCCATCGAGCAGGTTCATCGCCATCTTGAAGGTGCCGAGCACGATCACGACCACGCTTGCGCCGACCAGCAGCGAGCGGATCTTCGAGGTGATGGTCGAACCGCCATCCCTACCGTTGTCCTTGCCCTTGTCCTTGGACCGATCGGCTCCAGCCTTGGCGCCGCGGGCCGGCTTTTCCGGCTGTGCGGCGGCGGCCTGGGCCGCGCGGCGCGCGGCAGCGATGAAGCTCGACGACGACACCGGCTCCTTCGGCGCGGCCGGGATCTCGCTGATTGCGCTTTCGGACGCAGCAATGCGCTCCGACGGCGTGGCGGCGCGGGCACCCGGCCGGGTGCCCGGCTCGAGCGGATGATCCGGCGGCAGTTCGGGCGCAAGCGCGGCGCGTGCGGGCGCCGCATGCGGCTCCAGGATTTCGCTGATCGCGCGCGGCGGAAAGGGCGGCGCCATCGGCATCGGCGGCGGCGCGGTCGCTGCGGCGGCGTGGAATTCGCGCGGCGCGGCGACGAAGGCAGCTTGCGCTGCCTGCGCGGCGGCGGGATTGGGCAGTTCCGGCTTGGGGTCGTAGTTCGGCGGCTGTTGCTGCGGCCGCGGCTCGCGCGCCATCGGCGCGGGCTCCATCGGTGCGGCCATCGGCATGGGCATGTGCTGCGGCGCAGCGGCCGGCGGCGCGGTGCGCACATTGCGCAGATCGCCTTCGATCATCGAGAGACGATCGACGACGTGGCCAAGTGCGTTGTGGACGGCCTCCAGCGAATCCTGGGTGGTCCGGTTGGTCTCGGCCTGGCTGAAGCGGATGTCGGAGAGCTCGCGCTTGACGATATCCACCATGCCGGAGTCGGCAGGCGGCGCGGAATTGCGGCTCTCGGCCAGCGCGGCATAGGTCGCCTGCTGCCGCTCCAGATGCCGCAGGATGTCGTGCAATCCGTCCTCGACGCGGCTCAAATTACCGTTGCGCGGATCGGAGGCGGCCTCGATCCGCTCCAGCAGATACGAGACCCGCTGTTCAAGATGCGCAAAGGTCGACGCCGAGTCACTGCCGACCTGCATGCGGTCGAAACGGTCGGACAGGGCGCGGATCGCGCTTTCGAGATGCTCGGTGTTTTCGGATGGCTGAGGCCGTTCGCGCGTTTCCAGCGCGGCGGTAAGCGCCGCGATGCGCTGCTCCAGCACCGCAAAACCGTCACCGGAGCCGGACGAGCGGGTGACCTGGTCGACCTTGGACGACAGCAGCTGCACGTCGTCCGAGAGCCGCGCCAGCGCTTCGTTGGAGGCGACGTTGGAGACGATGCCGCGCAGCGCCGAGATCGCGCCTTCGAGCTGGCGGACCGTCGAGGGATCGTCATTGGCGCGCAGGATCAGATCGAGCTTGGCGCCGAGATTGCGGATCGCCTCGTCATAGCCGGTGAGCTGTTCGGCCGGCGTCAGCGTGCGGAGCACCTGCTTGATTTCGGACAGCGCGTGCTCGATGCCGGACAGGACCTGACCGTCGGTGCCGTTGGAACGGGTCTCGTCGATGCGCCGATGCAGCGAGCGGATCTCGTTCTCGATCGATTCGATCGCGCGGCGCGGCATCGCCTCGGTGATGGCGTTGCGGATCTCCGCAAGCTCGCTGCGGAAAGTGTTGATCGCCTGCTCGGTATTGTCAGGGCGCTGGAGCGATTCGATCTGGCTCGTGATCTTGAGCAGATGGCGCTCGAGCGCGGAGAAGTCCGGCCCCGGCTGCGGTGGCGGCGGAGCGTAGGCAGGCGCGGGCGGCGCCATTGCGGGCGCGAAATGAGCTGCCGCAGGCGTGATCGAGGGTGCTGCGCGCGGCGGCATCTGCCTCGGCGCAAAGCCGTCGAGCTCGCCTTGGCGCGCGGTGATCTCGGCGACCGCGACGTCGAACGAAGCGGGGCTCAGAGGCGGTGAGTTGCGATAGACCTGCGCTGCTGCGCGCTCGACCGCATCGGCCTGGCGCTGGCGCGTCTCAACGGGTGCCTGCCGCGGTGCTGGAGCCTGCTGCGGCTTTGAGATTTGCGACAGCCGGGCATCGAGCCGCGAAATCGCGTCGTTCAGCTGGCGCGCAACGCCCTGCTCGCGCGAGACGTCTGGCCGCGAAGCGTCCTGGCGCGAAGTGTCTTGTCGCGAAGTGTCCTGCCGCGAAATGTCTTGTCGCGAAATGTCCTGGCGCGGCGCGGGCTTTGAAATCCGTTCGATCTGCTGGGTGATGGCGTCGAGCCGCTGGTGGATGTCGGCGACTTCGCGGCTTTCCTGACTCGGTAGGTTCAGGGCCTGCGGACGCTGGTCGTAAGGTCGGTGAAAATTCGGCGGGGCAGTCTCGCCGAGCGTGGAGTTCAGCCAATCGTTGAGTGACATGCCGGCGCGGCGCGCAGCAGCTTCGGCCCGCTCCCGGACGGATGGATCGATGCCGTCAACACTCCACGATACGCGCGAATTCATGACTCTGTCCGGTTCCGACTCCGGCGCCCCACCCGGCGCCTCCAGTCTTCCCTCGCGTGCCGGTTGCAAAGACAATCGGATTTGGCGCGGGTCGTCTGCCTCGAAAACCGACTTTTGTCTGTTACGGTAAATAACGGGTTAAGGAACTCGTTGACGGGGTCTTAAAGTTGGGCGGCGGAAACGGGGGGGCGGCACCCACCGCTGTCATGCTCCGCGAAGGCGGGGCATCAAGTACGCCGCAGCCTCTCGATTCCAGCCGCGCAGCCGCTGGAATACTGGATCGCCCGATCAAGTCGGGCGATGACAGGGGAGTGCATAGCGAAGGCTGAGCGCCCTCATCCCTTCCCCTCGCGCTTGCCGTCCTCCAGCGGCACCACCGTGGCCTTGCCGTTCGTCGCCGAGAGCGCGGCAAGCGTCTCTTCGCAGAAATCGGCCACCATCTGCTCGTGGCGGGCGCCGAGGCGGAGCAGGAGTAAATTACCGAGGTCGAGCACGCCCGACGCCGTCCCTTCCGGAAAGCGCTTCTTCAGGATGCGTTCGTAATTCTCGTGTCGATCGCGGTGGTGCTCGAGCCGGGCCATCAGGTCGGCGCGCATGGGCTCGATGTCGATGCTGTCGAGCGCATGCAGCCTTACCAGCAGATCGTCCTTGATCGAGGGCGGCGTGCTTGGCCGCGCGGCCCAGTGCCGCAGCGCTGTTCGGCCCTCCGGAGTCAGCGTATAGATGAGCTTATTGGGTTTGCCTGACTGCACGACCTCGCGGCCCTGGATGTAGCCGCGGTCGCGCAGCTTCGAGAGCTCGCGGTAGATTTGCTGGTGGTCGGCCTTCCAGAAGAAGCCAATCGAGGAGTCGAATGTCTTGGCGAGCTCGTAGCCCGTCATCGGACGTTCCGTCAGGCATGCGAGGATTGCGTCGCCTAGCGCCATGATCGGCCCTCCTGTTCTCGACCTTAACCAATTTGCTTGACTTTATGCGCATCGGCGCATATGCGTCAATGTGCATATGAGGTGACCCAAGAACGAGGGCCAACACCGCCCCGAAAACCCCAACAGGAACAGCGTCTTCGCTACTGTGCATGGGGTTGTTTTCGCGTTTTGCCCAAAACGGCCTTTAGGGAGGCACCCGAGAATGACCGGCCTCGATTCCTGGTACGGCTACATGAAGTCGCATGACCGGGCAGCGCTCTGGGATCTCCTGCATCCCGACGCCGTCTTCGAAAGCCCCGTCGTGCACGCGCCGCAGCGCGGCCGTGACATCACCTTCAAATATCTCGCCAGCGCCGAGAAGGTGCTCGGCGGTCCCGGCTTCAGCTATGTCGACGAGTGGAAGAGTGAGCGCGGCGCCGTGCTCGAATTCAAGACCACGATCGACGGCATCGAGATCAACGGCGTCGACATCATCAGCTTCGACAGCGAGGGACGCATCACGCATTTCAAGGTGATGGTGCGGCCGCTCAAGGCGATCAACATGCTGCATCGCCTGATGGCGGAACAGCTGGCCGCCGCTCAATCATAAGCCAACATCATCACTTCAAGGCCTGCCGGGAGACCACCATGCCGATCTACAAAGCCCCCGTCGAAGACGTGAACTTCCTGCTCAACGACGTCTTCCAGATCGACCGCTATGACAATCTGGCCGGCTTCTCCGATGCGTCGAGCGACGTGCGCGAGGCGATTCTGGGCGAAGCTGCCAAGCTTGCCGAAGAGGTGCTGCAGCCGCTCAATCGCGTGGGCGATCTCGAGGGCTGCAAGCGCGCCGATGACGGCAGCGTCACCACGCCGACGGGCTTCAAGGAAGCGTTCAAGCAGGTCGCCGAGGGCGGCTGGCTCGGCCTGTCGGCCCCGACCGAGTTCGGCGGCCAGGGTCTGCCGGTGACGCTGAGCCAGGCGGTCAACGAATTCCAGATCTCCGCCAACATGGCGTTCTCGATGTATGGCGGCCTTACCATGGGCGCGACTGCGGCGCTGATCGTCCACGGCACGCCGGAGCAGAAGCAGACCTACGTGCCGAAGATGGTGGCGGGCGAGTGGACCGGCACCATGAACCTGACCGAGCCGCATTGCGGCACCGACCTCGGCATGCTCCGCACCAAGGCGGTGCGGCAGGCCGACGGCAGCTTCAAGATCACGGGCACCAAGATCTTCATTTCGGCCGGCGAGCATGACCTCGCCCCCAACATCATCCACCTCGTGCTTGCCCGCATCGAGGGCGCGCCCGCCGGCATCAAGGGCGTGTCGCTGTTCGTGGTGCCGAAATTCATGGTCAACGCCGATGGTTCCGTCGGCGCACGCAACGGCGTGGTTTGCGGCTCGATCGAGCACAAGATGGGCATCCACGGCAATTCCACCTGCGTGATGAACTACGACAACGCCGTCGGCTGGCTGATCGGCGAAGAGAACAAGGGCATGCAGGGCATGTTCGTGATGATGAACGAGGCCCGCCTCGGCGTCGCCGTGCAGGGGCTCGCGCAGTCCGAGGTCGCCTATCAGAACGCGGTCGCCTATGCCCGGGATCGCATCCAGGGCCGTTCGCTCACCGGTGCCAAGGCGCCGGACAAGCCGGCCGATCCGATCATCGTCCATCCCGACGTGCGCCGCACGCTGCTGTCGATCCGCGCCTTCAACGAGGCCGCGCGCGCCTTCGTGATGTGGACCGCGCTGAAGAGCGACGTCGCCCATCGCTCCGAGGATCCCAAGGACCGCCAGGCCGCCGACGATCACATGGGCCTGATGACGCCGGTGCTGAAGGGCTTCCTCACCGATTACGGCTTCGCCAACGCGGTGCAGGCGCAGCAGATGTATGGCGGCCACGGCTACATCGCCGAGCAGGGCATGGAGCAGTTCGTGCGGGATGCCCGCATCGCCATGATCTACGAAGGCGCCAACGGCATCCAGGCGCTCGACCTCGTCGGCCGCAAGCTGCCGCGCGACGGCGGCCGCGCCATCATGGCGTTCTTCGGCGAGGTGATGGCCTTCGCCAAGGAGAACGGCGGCGACGAGGCGATGAAGCCCTTCATCACTCCGCTGTCGGCTTCGTTCGGCCATCTCCAGCAGGCCACCACCTGGCTGATGCAGAACGCGATGGCGAAGCCCGACAATGCCGGTGCCGCCGCGACCGATTACCTGAATCTCTTCGGCTTCGTCGCGCTCGGCTACATGTGGGCGAAGATGGCGAAGGTGACCCAGGTGAAGATTGCCGAGAGCGGGGCGACGCCCTATCTCTCGACCAAGCTCGTCACCGGCCGCTTCTTCATGGAGCGGATGCTGCCGGAGACCGCCGCCAATCTCGCGCGCATCCAGGCCGGCTGCGCCACCATCATGGAATTGCCGGCGGAAGCGTTCTGAGGATTTCCGCCCACGAATGATAGCGACCGCGCGGCGGTCCTAACCAATAACTGCAATCAGGAGGCTCCCATGGCAGATGCCTATATTTACGACCACGTCCGCACCCCGCGTGGCCGCGGCAAGGCGGACGGCGCACTGCACGAAGTCACCGCGCTCGCGCTCGCGACCGTGCCGCTCAAGGCGCTGAAGGACCGCAACAACCTGCCGGAAGATTCCGTCGATGACGTCATTCTCGGCGTGGTCGATCCGGTCGGCGAAGCCGGCTCCGATATTGCGCGCTTTGCCGCGCTGAAGGCGGGCCTCGGCGAAGCCGTGCCAGGCGTGCAGATCAGCCGCTTCTGCGCCTCCGGCCTCGATGCCGTGAATTTTGCCGCAGCCCAGGTGATGAGCGGCCAGCACGAGCTCGTGATCGGCGGCGGTGCCGAATCGATGAGCCGCGTCGGCATCGGTGCCTCCGGCGGCGCCTGGCCGATGGACCCGTCCATGGCGGTGCCGGCCTACTTCATGCCGCAAGGCGTCTCGGCCGATCTGATCGCTACCAAATACGGCTTCTCGCGCGACGACGTCGATGCCTATGCGGTGCAGAGCCAGCAGCGCGCGGCGAAGTCCTGGGATGAAGGCCGCTTCGACAAGTCGGTCGTCCCGGTGAAGGACATCAACGGCCTCACCATTCTCGCCAAGGACGAGCATATGCGTCCATCGACGACGATGCAGTCACTGGCGCAGTTGCAGCCGGCGTTCACGATGATGGCGCAGATGGGTGGCTTCGACGGCGTCGCGGTGCAGTCGCATCCGGAAATCGAACGCGTCAATTACGTGCACCACGCCGGCAATTCGTCGGGCATTGTCGATGGTGCCGGCGCGGTTCTGCTCGGCAGCAAGGAAGCCGGCGGCAAGTACGGCCTGAAGCCGCGTGCGAGAATCCGCGCTTTCGCCAATATCGGCTCAGAACCCGCGATGATGCTGACCGGCCCGGTCGACGTCACCGAAAAGCTGTTTGCGCGCTCCGGCATGAAGAAGTCGGACATCGATCTGTTCGAGCTCAACGAGGCCTTCGCCTCCGTGGTGCTGCGCTACATCCAGGCCTTCGACATCGACAACGCCAAGATCAACGTCAATGGCGGCGCGATCGCGCTCGGCCATCCGCTGGGGGCGACCGGCGCGATGATCCTCGGTACCGTGCTCGACGAGCTCGAACGCACCAACAAGGCGACCGCGCTGGTGACGCTGTGCATCGGCGGCGGCATGGGCACCGCGACCATCATCGAACGCGTCTAAGGCAGGGAGCAACCACCATGGCTTACAAGAATTTCAAGGTTGAGACCGATTCCGACGGCATCGCGCTCGTGACCTGGGACATCCCGGGGCGTTCGATGAACGTGCTCGACGAGACCTCGACCAGCGAGCTCGACGCGATCGTCAAGGCGACCACGGCCGACGCGGCGGTGAAGGGCGTCGTCATCACCTCGGCGAAGGAGGCGTTCTGCGCCGGGGCGGACCTGTCCATGCTCGAGGGCATGAACCAGGCCTATGCAAAACTGTTCAAGGAGCAGGGCGAGACCGCCGCGAACCAGATGCTGTTCGAGCAGAGCCGGCGCTTCTCGCAGGTGCTGCGCTCCATCGAGACCTCTGGCAAGCCGTGGGCGGCGGCGATCAACGGACTCGCGCTCGGCGGCGGTTTCGAGATCACGCTGTGCTGCCACTATCGCGTGGCGGCGGAGAATCCCAAGACGCGCCTCGGCCTGCCCGAGGTCAAGGTCGGACTGTTCCCGGGCGCCGGCGGCACGCAGCGCGTGCCGCGCCTGGTGCCGCCGCAGGACGCGATGACGATCCTGCTCAAGGGCGATCCGGTCACGATCGAGAAAGCCAAGGCACTCAATCTGATCCACGCCATCGTTCCCGCCGGCGAGCTCATCAAGGCGGCAAAGGACTGGATCAAGGGCGGCGGCAAGGCTATTGCGCCCTGGGACGAGAAGGGTTTCAAGCTCCCCGCCGGTCCGGTGTTCTCCAAGGCCGGCATGATGATGTTTCCGGCCGGCAACGCGATCTATCGCCGCGAGACCTACGACAATTATCCGGCCGGGCGCGCGATCATGAGCTGCGTCTACGAGGGCCTGCAGCTGCCGATCGACGCCGCACTGCGCGTCGAGTCACGCTACTTCACCTCGGTACTGCGCTCGAAGGAAGCGGCCGCGATGATCCGCAGCCTGTTCCTGTCGATGCAGGAATTGAACAAGGGTGCGCGCCGTCCGAAGGATGTGCCACCGACAAAGGTGAAGAAGATCGCCGTGATCGGCGCCGGCTTCATGGGCGCGAGCGTCGGCTACGTCTCGGCCCGTGCCGGCCTCGACGTTGTCCTGATCGATCGCGACCAGGAGAGCGCCGATAAGGGCAAGGCGCATGCGCAGAAGGTGATCGAGGAGCAGATCAAGAAGGGCCGCGCCAAGCCCGGCGATGCAGAAGCCCTGCTCGCGCGCATCACGCCGACCGCGGACTATTCCGCACTGAAGGACGTCGATCTCGTCATCGAAGCCGTGTTCGAGGACCGCAAGGTCAAGGCTGATACCTTTGCCAAGGCGCAGGAGCATATGAAGCCGGACGTGATCTTCGCGTCCAACACCTCGACGCTTCCGATCACTTCGCTGGCGGAATCCTTCAAGGACCAGGGCAGGTTCGTCGGCATCCATTTCTTCTCGCCGGTCGAGAAGATGATGCTGGTCGAGATTATCCAGGGCAAGAACACCGGCGATCTCGCGGTCGCGACCGCGCTCGATTACGTCCGGCAGATCGGCAAGACGCCGATCGTCGTCAACGACAGCCGCGGCTTCTTCGCCAATCGCTGCGTCGGCCGCTACGTCGCCGAGGGCAACGAGATGTTCCTCGAAGGCGTGCCGCCGGCGATGATCGAGAACTGCGCCAAGATGGCCGGCATGCCGGTCGGCCCGCTCTCGCTGTCGGACGAGGTCGCGCTCGACCTCGGGCTCAAGATCATGAAGGCAACGGAAGCGGACCTCGGCCCCAACGCCATCAATCCCGATCAGAAGAAGCTGATGGTGGAGATGGTCGAGAAGCAGGGTCGTCTGGGCCGCAAGAACAGCAAGGGGTTTTACGACTACCCCGAGAAGGGCAAGGGGCAGAAGAGCCTGTGGCCGGGCCTCTCCGCGCTGCAGCCCAAGCAGCTCGACCCCGATACCCTCGACGTCGAGGAGTTGAAGCAGCGCTTCCTGGTGGTGCAGGCGGTGGAAGCCGCACGCACGGTGGAGGACCACGTCATCACCGATCCGCGGGAGGCGGATGTCGGCTCGATCCTCGGCTTCGGCTTCGCGCCGTTCACCGGTGGCACGCTGTCCTACATCGACTTCATGGGCACCAAGAAGTTCGTCGAGCTTTGCCACAAGCTGGAGGCGAAATACGGCTCGCGCTTTACCCCGCCGAAACTCCTCGAGGAGATGGCCGCGAAGGGAGAAACCTTCTACGGCCGCTTCGCTCCGAAGAAGGCGGCGGCCTGAGCCGCCACCGGCTCCGCATCGAGGTCGTGAAACACAAAGGCCGGATCATCGATCCGGCCTTTTCGCGTGTCAGGCCAGCCTCATCACGGTTGCGTCAGATTGTTCCCAACTTGTGGAACCGGTCACAGAACTCGCGTAGGAACCGTGCCAAGGTCCCGCTGCCGATGTCGCGCAATTGTCATAGACGCGTCAAAGCGGCGCCGTTCTTTTGCTCGGCCCTGGCACTAGTTTCGCTCCGGGTCAGGGTCATGAAACCGGTCGGGACACTTGTCGATCCATCGGCAAGTTGAAGACGAAATAAGAAAGTGTCCTTGATGAACTCTTTGGTGCTGCGGAAGACCGCGCTTGGTCGCGATCTCGCCGCGAAATCTGCTGTTGTGTCCACAACTGGCCACCTGTTGCCGCAACAGAAGCCGGCGCGCCTGCGCCGCAAGGGGCCGGTGCTTTGGGCCGCGATGGCTTTACTTGTGCTGGCGGCGGATTTTCTGCTCGCTTGTCTCGCCTGGCTCGCCGTCGATTTCGTCATGGGATGAGGCGTCACGCGTGTGCAGCACATAGGCTGCCGCGAAATAGGCGAGCTGGCAGACGGCGAGGCAGCCGGCAATGACGATCACGCCCGCCATCATCCCGAACTCGTAAACGCGAAGAAGTATCGCGGAGAAAATTGCGATCAACGGCGAGATGACGACCAGCGCCCAGATCCTGAAAACGCAACCTGTCGCTATTCCCACCAAGGCGCTTGCAACGATCAGGACGAGGGCAATCGTCAACTTCAACTCCGATGCGAGTCCAAATATTCTTCAATCAATGCCGTCAAAATCGCCCGCTTCGCGGGTGGTGACAAGACAGCACCACTTACATTTCGCGAACAATAGTTCATAAGTCTGGCGCGAGGTCCGACGATCCGGCGGAGTGGCTTCGCCCTGCGCGGCCCTGCGGCAGCAAAAAGGGCCGGATCATGGACCCGGCCCTTTGGAAATTGGTTGCCGTCGCGTCTCACGCGGCCTGGATCAGCCCTTCCTTCCTCATCGCTTCCTGCACCTGCGGCCGCGCCGCGACGCGCGTCTTGTATGCGGCAAGGTTCGGCATTGCCGAGAAGTCGAACTTCATTCGGTCGGCCCAGGTCAGCATCGTGAAGAGATAGCCGTCAGCCACCGTGAACTGCTTGCCCATGAGGTAATCGCGGCCGGCGAGCTGGCCGTCGATGTATTTCAGCTTGCCCATGACGCGATCCCTAAAGAAGGTCTTGGCCTCGTCGTTCAGGGCCGGCGCGAACAGCGGACCAAAGCTCTTGTGCACCTCCGAGGTGAGAAAATTCAGCCACTCGAGGAGCTTGTAGCGCTCGGCGCTGTCACGGGCCGGCGCCAGCGCCTTGGCTGAGGCCTGATCGGCGATCATCTGGACAATCACCGGGCCTTCGGTCACGATCTCTCCGCTATCGAGGCCCAGCGCGGGGACCTGCCCCTTGGGGTTCAGCTTCAGATAATCCTCACCATTTTCGAGCTTCTTGGCCCGGATATCGACCTTGACCAGCTCATAGGGCAGGCCGGCCTCCAGAAGCGCGATGTGGGGGGATAGCGAGCAGGCACCGGGCGAATAGTACAGCTTCATGGAATTTCCTCCTCTTGATGCTTGGTTCAGGCGAAAGAACGACTACATGCATCTGCTTGAAATAGTCAAGATTGATGCAGCTGCATCGAATAGGGTAAGACACGGGCGACGAGCTTGAGTGGGACCATGAAACGCAAACCATCGACCGAGGCGACTTCCGCCTGGATCCGCCTGATGCGGGTACAGAGCCGCGTGCTCGATTGCGTCGAGCAGGACCTGAAGAAGGCCGGCTTCCCGCCGCTGGCATGGTATGACGCGCTGCTCGAACTGTCACGGGCGCCCTCGGGCGAGCTCCGGCCGGTCGAACTCGAACGGCAGATGCTGATCCCGCAATATTCGACGTCGCGGCTGATCGACCGCCTGGTCGACGAAGGCCTCGCCTCGCGACGTGAATGCAAGATCGACAAGCGCGGCCAGTTCGTGGAGATCACGGAAGCCGGCCGCGAGTTGCAGAAGCGGATGTGGGGCGCCTATTCGGCCGCAATCGAGAAATATGTCGGTTCGAAACTGTCTGATGCGGACGCCGTGAAGCTCAGCGGTCTGCTCGACCGCCTGGGCTGCTCGTGCGGCGAGATGAAGCTGCCGCCCGCCCAGGTCAACGAAACCACGCCGCTGCGATGATCGCGCGGCAAAACCAGCTCGTCCGTGCAACCGGTGGGTTCGCGGACTGTCCCTGTCACCCACGCGCGTTCGATCGAAGCGCTTTTGATTAGAGTTTGATATGGCGCGAGATCAGATCGATATGACGCCGCTGCAATCGCGCGACGAGCTCGTCGCGTGGTTCGAGGCTGGCTGCAAGGACCCGTCCGAATTCCGCATGGGCACCGAGCACGAGAAGACACCGTTCACGCTCGAAGGCCACCGTCCGGTGCCTTACGACGGCGCGCGCGGTATCGGCGCGCTGCTCGAAGGCATGAAACTCCTGCTCGGCTGGGAGCCGATCATGGAGAAGGGCAACATCATCGGCCTCTACGACGTCACCGGCGGCGGCGCGATCTCGCTGGAGCCCGGCGGACAGTTCGAGCTCTCGGGCGCCCCCGTCGAGAACGTGCACCAGACCCAGAGCGAGCTGATGGCGCATCTGGCGCAGGTGCGCGAGATCGCAACGCCGCTCGGCATCGGCTTCCTCGGGCTCGGCATGACGCCGTCCTGGTCGCGCGCCGACATCCCGGTGATGCCCAAGGGCCGCTACAAGATCATGACCAATTACATGCCGAAGGTCGGTCAATACGGCCTCGACATGATGTACCGGACCTGCACGGTGCAGACCAATCTCGACTTCTCCTCCGAAGCCGACATGGTCAAGAAGCTGCGTGTCTCGCTCGCGCTCCAGCCGGTCGCAACCGCTTTGTTCGCCAACTCGCCGTTTACCGAGGGCAAGCCGAACGGCTTCCTCTCCTTCCGGTCCGAGATCTGGCGCGACACCGACAATGCGCGCGCCGGCATGATGCCGTGGGCATTCGAGGACGGCATGGGCTTCGAGCGCTATGTCGATTACGCGCTCGACGTGCCGATGTATTTCGTCAAGCGCGGCGAGGATTACATCGACGTCTCAGGCTCCTCGTTCAGCGCCTTCTTCGATGGACGCAACAACAATTTGCCCGGGGAACGTCCGACGCTGTCGGACTGGGCCAACCATCTTTCGACGATTTTCCCGGAGGTGCGGCTCAAGCGCTATCTCGAGATGCGCGGCTCCGACGGTGGCCCGTGGGGCCGTCTGCCGGCGCTATCGGCGTTCTGGGCCGGGCTGCTCTACGACGATGTGTCGCTCGATGCCGCCTGGGATCTTGTGAAGCACTGGACCGCGCATCAGCGTCAGGCCCTGCGCGACGACGTGCCGCGCCTCGGCTTCAAGTCGCGGATCAAGGACCGCTATCTGTTCGAGATTGCCAAGGAATGCCTCGTTCTGGCACATGCCGGCCTGCGCCGACGCGGCCGGATCGATCAGCTCGGCCGCGACGAGACCCGGCATCTGGAGCCGCTCGATCGCATCATCGATTCCGGCCGCACGCCGGCCGAGGAGATGCTCGACAAGTTTAACGGTCCCTGGAACGGCTCGGTGGAAACCGCCTACGCGGAATACGCGTTCTAGACCTGAGCGGCCAACGATACGGATCGGGGGCCGTTCATCGCCCATACAGGTTTGCGGCGATCAAATGACCGGCTGAAAAACCTGAGCGTCGTCAATAACTCGAAAGCTGTTCCGATGGGGAAGGGCCGCCTGGCCGTGATGGCAAGCGTCCTGGCAAGCGCCGTGGCATGTGCCGCGCTGCTTTCGCTCGTGTTTGCGAGCTGGCCCGTGCGCGCCCAGACGGCGTTCGACCGGCCCGGCGGAGACTATTTCAGCACGCCGGTCACGTCAGGCGATCCCGAGGATTGCGCGCTGCTGTGCGAGCGCGACCGCCGTTGCCGCTCGTGGAGCTTCAACTATCCCGATGTCGAAGGCGGCTCGGCGGTGTGCTGGCTGAAGAACGCGGTGCCTGCGCGCGTGCCGGGAAGCTGCTGCATCTCCGGTGTGCGCGGGGCCGGCGTGATCGAGCCGCGTGTCGAAGGCGTGGAGACCTCGATCGACCGCCCCGGCGGCGATCTGCGCAATTTCGAGATCAAGGACGGCGAAGGCGAAGAGACCTGCAAGGCTGCCTGCACCGCCGACAATAAATGCCGCGCCTTCACCTATGCACGCCCCGGCTACACCGGACGCGAAGCGCGCTGCTTCCTGAAAAAGGAAATCAAGCCGCCGCGCCGGAAAGCGGGGTTTACGTCGGGCGTGGTGCGGTAGCGTGCGGCCCTCGCCGTCGTCATTGCGAGCGTAGCGAAGCAATCCAGACTGATTCGCCGGTGGGAGTTGGATTGCTACGGCGTCTCACTCCGCCGCAATCACCGTGATCTCCGGCCACAGCGCCTTCCATCGCGTCGCTTTCGCCGTGTAGTTCGCCGGGGAAAAATTCAGGCCCGGATTAGGGCGTACGATCAGTCTTTCGACATCGTCGAAACCATGTGGCGCGTAGACCTCGTAGCCGTTGCCCGCGCGCCGGACGCCAATCTGCGTGTTCTGCGTCAGGAAGCGGTCAATGCCATCCGTCGAGCGCGTCAGGGGTGGATAGGGCCGGCCGTGCTTGCCGGGATACCAAAGATGCACACGCGCCTGGTTGCGGATCTCGACCTTGGCATCGAGCTCTGTAAGCCGTTCATGTAGCCTCCGGATCACTGCGTCTTCCGCCTCCCAGGAGGTATCGGCATCGAAATAGAACACGTCATAGTCGGCGATGCCGTGGCTGATCGCACGACCGGTGATCACATTCCACAAGGTCTGCACCAGGCAACCTGCGACCAGCCAAGCATCCGGCAGACCGAGCCGTGCCAGCTCGTCGATGATCGTGACGTTGGCGGGATTTTTCAGCGCGAGCGCGAGGAATTCGTCACGGTCCATCGTTCGCGAGGAGACTCAATGCACCGCGGTGAAGAACCGAGCCATCCTGAAACCGGAGAGCCAGGTCCATACCGGCTGGCCGCGAATGCCGAGATCCCAGGATCCGAGCACCGCATCCGCGCGGCCGACCAGATTGTCGATCGGCAACAGGCCGACGCCGCCGGAGCGCAAGGGCACGCGGCTGTCGGCGGAGTTGTCGCGGTTGTCGCCGAGAACGAAGAGATGACCCGCCGGCACGGTCACTTCCTGGGTGTTGTCGAGCGGACCGTTGTCGCGCATCTTGAAGATCAGATGCGAGACGCCGTTGGGCAGCGTCTCGACATAGCGATAGGCGGGTTCGCTGCCGCCATTGTCGTCCTCGGCGGCGCCAACGCCGTCCGGCTTCAGCTCGGCGGGGCGATCGTTGATGAAGAGCTGGCCCTGCCGCAGCTGGATGCGGTCGCCGGGCAGACCCACGACACGCTTGACCCAGGCCTGCGAGCGGTCGCCGGGCCAGCGGAAGACGACGACGTCGCCCTGCTTCGGCGTTTCCGCGAAGACGCGGCCGCTCTCGGGCAAGTTGATCTGGATCGGCAGCGACGAGGTGCCGTAGCCGTAGGGGAATTTCGAGGCGATCAACGCGTCGCCGATCAACAGCGTCGGCTCCATCGAGCCCGACGGAACGTAGAACGGCTCGGCCAGCGCACCCTTGGCGATGAACACCGCGGCGACGATGCCGGCGAGCTGCACGAGCTGGCCGCCCCAGCCGCTGCTCTTCCGCTTGGTAGTGACTGTTATCTTCTCGACACTCATCCGCCTGTTCCACCCACCGTAATGCGTTCCATCAGCAGCGACGGCTGGCCGACGCCGACCGGCACGCCCTGGCCGTTCTTGCCGCAGGTGCCGATGCCGGTATCGAGCGCGAGGTCGTTGCCGATCATGCGGATGCGATGCAGGTCGGTCGGTCCGTTGCCGATCAGCATGGCACCCTTCAAGGGCGCACCGATCTTGCCGTTCTCGATCTTGTAGGCCTCGGTGCACTGAAACACGTATTTGCCCGAGGTGATGTCGACCTGGCCGCCGCCGAAATTCGCGGCGAAGACGCCGTTCTTCACCGAAGCGAGGATCTCGGCCGGATCGCGGTCGCCCGCGAGCATGTAGGTGTTGGTCATGCGCGGCATCGGCACATGGGCATAGCCCTGGCGGCGGCCGTTGCCGGTCGGCTTCATGTTCATCAGGCGCGCGTTCTGGCGGTCCTGCATATAACCGACCAGGACGCCGTCCTCGATCAGCACCGTGCGGTTGGTCGGCGTGCCCTCGTCGTCGATCGACAGCGAGCCGCGGCGGGAGGCAATGGTGCCGTCGTCGACCACGGTGACGCCCTTGGCCGCGACCTGCTGGCCCATCAGGCCTGCAAACGCAGACGTCTTCTTGCGGTTGAAGTCGCCCTCGAGGCCATGGCCGACCGCCTCATGCAGCATCACGCCCGGCCAGCCGGCCCCGAGCACGACGTCCATCTCGCCGGCGGGGGCGGGAATCGATTCCAGATTGACCAGAGCCTCTCGCAGCGCACCGTCGGCGGCGTCGCGCCAGGACTTAGCTTCGATGAATTCGGCGTAGCCGGCGCGGCCGCCATAGCCCTTGCTGCCGCTCTCCTGGCGGTCGCCCTGGCCGGCGACGACGGAGACGTTGACGCGCACGAGCGGGCGGATGTCGCGATAGCTCTCGCCGTCGGGGCGCAGGATCTCGACCACCTGCCAGGTCGCGCCCAGGCTGACGCTGACCTGGCGCACGCGCGGATCCTTGTCGCGCAGATAGGCGTCGATCTCGGCGAGCAGTTTGACCTTGGTCTCGAAGCCGGGGGCATCGAGTGGATTGTCGTCACTATAAAGCCGCACGTTGGTATGCGCTGGAGGCGCGGCGAAGCTGCCGGAATAACCACCGCGCACGGCCGCGACCGCGTCCGCAGCGCGAATCAGCGCCGGCAGCGACACGTCGGAGGAATGCGCGTAGCCGACCGCGTCGTCCTTGACGGCGCGCAGGCCAAAGCCCTGCGAGGTGTCGTAGGTCGCCTGCTTCAGCCGCCCATTGTCGAACATCAGCGCTTCGGTCTGGCTATATTCCAGGAACAATTCGCCGTCGTCGGCACCGGCAAGCCCGCGCGCGAGCTCGTTGCGCACCTGGTCGCGGTCGAGATTGGCGCGGTCGAGCAGGGAGGTTGTGGCAGGGTTGGTCATGCGTCCGTCCATTATCGGGGGATGTGAGGCAAGATAATGGTTTCCCGGCGGTTCCGCGAGGCGCCTAGTCTCACATTACGGAAACAATAGGTTTGCGGGTCTTCGCTCCCTGTGCCCTACGGCAGCTTGTCATATCCCTCGCCGAGCCCGTTCAGGCTGAGCGGGAAGCCGATGCCTTCTTCCGGGGTCTCGAAAATGATGAAGGTGGCGGTCTTGGCGGTGCGGAGCTGGCCGAGCAGCTTGTCGTCCATGACGACCTCGGCGACGCAGCCATTGGGCAGGCAGCGGACAAAGCCGGCGCGGCCGACGTCCTGGTTGTCGAGCTTGAGGCCGAGGCCGGAGGGCAAAAGCACGCCGAGAGGGGCGACCACCCGCATCAGGCGGCTCTTCTGGTCGGCGGTCTTGAGCACGATCACGGTCAGGCCGGCATTGGAGCGGTCTTCGGCCACCACGCTCTGGATCAGGGCGCATTGCTCGGACTGGGCGCCCGGTGGGGTGTCGCAGCGGATCTGCCAGTCGCCATGGACGGAGCGCACCGCGCCCTGCGCATGGGCGAGGCCTGGGAGCGCCAGCATGACGACCGCCACCAGCAGGGCTGCCAGCATCGTGAGGCCGCTAGCCTGCCTTGTCGCCGGCCTTGCCACGCATCTCGAAAACCCCATCGGGTCGGTCCCTCTGCTCGCCTGGGTCGCTCGCACCTGGCGGACTGATACGGGAATGACGGCGTCTTGAAGGCGATTCGCAAGCAAATTCCACGCCGCCACGGCCGCCGCCGCCCGCACGAATCAGGTTCCGGTGCGGCTGTCTGCCAGTGCCTATCGCGGGCAATTCCGCTGTCAAGCCGCAGCATCACGGGAAACGGTATTTTTGTCTGATGTTACTAGGAAATATCTTGCGGGTGACGGCAGGCAGACGAGGCTCAAGACTGCATTGCGATAGATCAAGAATTATGGTTTGAGAGGCTTGATTTCGGCGTTCTAGCGATCTGGCCCAATTCCTCTTAGAGGTATTCTTGCGCGGCGGTTTGTCAGACGGGCGGATCGAATAAAGCGTTTCCCGCAAATAGGGGAATGCACTTGGGGTGATTTCGTTAGGGGAGCGCGAACGGCATGAAGATGTCGATGGGCCCGGTGGGCCGGCACTTGCTGGGATTGGCCGTGGCGGGTCTGACGCTGGCGACGGGCGGTGCGGCATTCGCCGAGCTCGGACAACCGGCGCCGTGGGAGTGGACGCTTCAGCAGTCCGCTTCCCCGGTGATGGACAACATCGTCTGGTTCCACAATTTCCTGTTCGTGCTGATCACGCTGATCACGCTGTTCGTTCTGGCGCTGCTCGTGATCGTGGTCGTCAAGTTCAATGCGAACGCCAATCCGGTGCCGTCGCGGACCACGCACAACACGCTGATCGAGGTAGCGTGGACGCTCGTGCCGGTGCTGATTCTGGTCGGTATCTCGGTGCCGTCGTTCCGCCTCCTGTTC
The DNA here is from genome assembly GCF_023073915.1 of Bradyrhizobium sp. 149. GTDB lineage: Bacteria > Pseudomonadota > Alphaproteobacteria > Rhizobiales > Xanthobacteraceae > Bradyrhizobium. The sequence continues at coordinate 126,048 of NZ_JADPKK010000022.1, forward strand.
CTCGAGCTCGACGTGCCGAAGGCGGATATCACCATCAAGGCGACCGGCAAGCAGTGGTACTGGTCCTACGCCTATCCGGATAACGGCAAGTTCGAGTTCGACTCGCTGATGGCCCAGGACAAGCAGCCCCGCCTGCTCGGCGTCGACAACGAGATGGTGGTGCCCGTCAACAAAGTGGTCCGGGTTCAGGTGACCGGGGCGGACGTGATTCATGCCTTTGCGATGCCGGCCTTCGGCGTCAAGATCGACGCCATTCCGGGCCGACTGAACGAGACCTGGTTCAAGGCCACCAAGACCGGGATGTTCTACGGCCAGTGCTCGGAGCTGTGCGGCAAGGACCACGCCTTCATGCCGATCGCCATACGCGTGGTGAGCGACCAGGAGTTCGCCTCCTGGGTCGAGACGGCGAAGAAGAAATATGCGAGCGGCGGCACCAACACCTACGCCTCCACGGCCGGCCCGACGCAGTAAGCGCCGGGCGACAGGTTCGAGGGAAACGAAAGCGACATAAAGGCGGGACCTCCAGGGGTCCGATTGGGACGCAAGGCAGGATTTGAAAATGGCAACGAGCGCAGCGGCACACGGCGATCACGCGCAAGACCACGGACATGACGAGCACGCCCATCCGACCGGATGGCGGCGCTACGTCTATTCGACCAACCACAAGGACATCGGCACGATGTACCTGATCTTCGCGGTCGTCGCCGGCGTCATCGGCGCCGCGATGTCGATCGCGATCCGTGCCGAGCTGATGTATCCGGGCGTGCAGATCTTCCACGAGACGCACACCTACAATGTGTTCGTGACCTCCCACGGCCTGATCATGATCTTCTTCATGGTCATGCCGGCGATGATCGGCGGCTTCGGCAACTGGTTCGTGCCTCTGATGATCGGCGCGCCGGACATGGCGTTCCCGCGCATGAACAACATCTCGTTCTGGCTGCTGCCGGCCTCGTTCGCGCTGCTGCTGATGTCGACCTTCGTCGAGGGTGAGCCCGGCGCCAACGGTGTCGGCGCCGGATGGACCATGTACGCACCGCTGTCGAGCTCCGGCCATCCGGGCCCGGCCGTCGACTTCGCGATCCTGTCGCTGCATCTGGCGGGCGCCTCGTCGATCCTCGGCGCCATCAACTTCATCACCACGATCTTCAACATGCGCGCGCCGGGCATGACCCTGCACAAGATGCCGCTGTTCGTGTGGTCGATCCTGGTGACGGTATTCCTGCTGCTGCTGTCGCTGCCGGTGCTCGCCGGTGCGATCACCATGCTGCTTACCGACCGCAATTTCGGCACCACGTTCTTCAATCCGGAAGGCGGCGGCGATCCCGTGCTGTTCCAGCATCTGTTCTGGTTCTTCGGTCATCCCGAAGTGTACATTCTGATCCTGCCCGCCTTCGGGATGGTCAGCCAGATCGTCTCGACCTTCTCGCGCAAGCCCGTGTTCGGTTATCTCGGCATGGCCTACGCCATGGTCGCGATCGGCGGCATCGGCTTCGTTGTGTGGGCGCACCACATGTACACCGTCGGCATGTCCTCCGCGACGCAGGCCTATTTCGTCGCCGCCACGATGGTCATCGCGGTTCCGACCGGCGTGAAGATCTTCTCGTGGATCGCCACGATGTGGGGCGGCTCGATCGAGTTCCGCGCGCCGATGATCTGGGCGGTGGGATTCATCTTCCTGTTCACCGTCGGCGGCGTCACCGGCGTCGTGCTGGCGAATGCCGGCGTCGACCGCGTGCTCCAGGAAACCTACTACGTCGTCGCGCACTTCCACTACGTGCTGTCGCTCGGTGCGGTGTTCGGTATCTTTGCCGGCTGGTACTACTGGTTCCCCAAGATGTCGGGCTACATGTACAACGAGACGCTGGCAAAGGCGCACTTCTGGGTCACCTTCATCGGCGTCAATCTGGTGTTCTTCCCGCAGCACTTCCTCGGCCTGTCGGGCATGCCGCGCCGCTATGTCGATTATCCCGACGCGTTCGCGGGCTGGAACCTGGTCTCGTCGCTTGGCTCCTACATCTCAGGCTTCGGCGTGCTGATCTTCCTCTATTGCGTGATCGAAGCTTTCGCGAAAAAGGTGCCGGCCGGCGACAATCCGTGGGGCGCCGGTGCGACCACACTGGAGTGGACGCTGCCCTCGCCACCGCCCTTCCATCAGTTCGAAGTGCTGCCCCGCGTGCAGTAAGCCAACGCTCGCGGCGCCCGTGACGGGCGCCGCGGCTCGACAACGAAGCGAGTCAATCTGGTGTCCGTCCTCGACCACAACGCCGTCGACCTCAATCCCCGCATCTCCGAAGCGGAGGTTGGCGACTACATCGCGCTCCTGAAGCCGCGCGTGATGTCGCTGGTGATCTTCACCGCGCTGGTCGGAATGGCGATGGCACCCGGGCATTTCCACCCGGTGCTGGCCATCACCTCGCTGCTCTGCATCGCCGTCGGCGCCGGCGCTTCCGGGGCGCTCAACATGGCGCTCGAAGGCGACATCGACGCCAAAATGTCGCGCACGGCGAATCGGCCGATTCCGCGCGGCCGCATCACCCGTCCTGAGGCGATGACCTTCGGCATGACGCTCGCCTTCTTCTCGGTGATGACGCTCGGCATCCTCGTCAACTGGATCGCGGGCGCGCTGCTCGCCTTCACCATCTTCTTCTACGTCGTGATCTACACGATCGTCCTGAAGCGCTGGACCGCACAGAACATCGTGATCGGCGGTGCCGCCGGCGCGCTGCCGCCGGTGGTGGCCTGGGCCGCGGTCACAGGCACGGTCGACGTCGAGCCGCTGCTGCTGTTCGCCATCATCTTCTTCTGGACGCCGCCGCACTTCTGGGCGCTGGCGCTGTTCCGCTCCGACGATTACGCGCGCGCCGGCATTCCGATGCTGCCCAACGTCGCCGGCCCCGACGCGACGCGGCTTCAGATCCTGCTCTACACCATCGTGCTGATCGCGGTCGCCGCCGCGCCCTGGGCGCTCGGCTATTTCGACGCCATCTACGGCATCGTCTCCCTGATCCTCGGCGCAGGCATGCTGGCGTTCGCCATCAACGTCTATGTCCGCCGCGAGCGCAGCCAATCGTTGCGTGCGACCCGCAAGCTGTTTGCGTTCTCCATCCTTTATCTGTTCGCGCTGTTTGCGATCTTGCTGGCCGAGGTCGTGTTCCGGGCGCTTGCTCCGATGGCAGGGGGCGCATGATCGCAGGAATGGCCGACAAACCCGAGACAGATGGAATCGTCCTCACCGAGGCGCAGAAGAAGAGCCGTCGTCAGCGCTCGATCGCGATCGCGCTCGCGCTCGGCGTGCTCGTGGTGCTGTTCTTCGCCGTGACCATGGTCAAGGGACCGGCCGTGCTCGTCCGGCCGATGTAGGAAACATGGATCAGAAGCCGATCATATCGCTGGATCAGAGCCGGAGGGCCGCCAAAGCGCGTGGGCCTTCCAAGGGGCTTGGCCGCGACGTGGTGGTCGCCTCGATCTGCGGCGGCGTGGTCGCGCTGATGGTCGGCGCCTCCTACGCGGCGGTGCCGTTCTACAACTGGTTCTGCCGTGCCACCGGCTTCAACGGCACGACCCAGGTCGCGACCTCGGCGCCGGCGAGCGGCCCGATCGCACGAAAAATCGCGGTGCGCTTCGATTCCAACGTCGCGCCCGGCCTGCCCTGGAAGTTCGAGCCCGAGCAGAGCGAGATCGAGGTCAATATCGGCCAGGTCGTGACGGTCTTCTACACGGTGACCAACCAGGCCGCGCGGACCACCGCAGGCCAGGCCGCCTACAATGTCGCGCCGCTGACGGTCGGATCCTATTTCCAGAAGATCAACTGCTTCTGCTTCACCGAGCAGACCATGGCGCCCGGCGAGAAGCGCGAGATGCCGGTCGTGTTCTACGTCGATCCGTCGATCGCCGACGACCACGAGAACGACGGGCTGAACACCATCACGCTGTCCTACACGTTCTATCCCGTGCGCGATCCGGTGGTGAAGCCGCTCGCCTCTGGTGAGAACGACAAGCGCAAGGGAAATCTCTGATCGCCGGGCTCACGCCCGGAGGGTTGGAAACGAGGGGATAAGTGCCGGACAGGCACGGGATTGAGGAGCGAGACCGCAAATGGCAACGGCGCACACCAAGCATCACGACTACCACCTGGTCGATCCCTCTCCGTGGCCGGTCGTCGGCTCCATCTCGGCCTTCATCATGGCGGTCGGTGCGATCACCTGGATGCACCACATGTTGTCGGCTGCGCCGATCATCTTCGGCGTCGGCACCGTCGGCGTGCTCTACACCATGGCGAGCTGGTGGGGCGACGTGATCAGGGAAGCCCAGTACAAGGGCGACCACACCCGCGTCGTGCAGCTGCATCACCGCTACGGCATGATCCTGTTCATCGCCTCCGAGGTGATGTTCTTCGTCGCCTGGTTCTGGGCCTATTTCAACGCAGCGCTATTCCCAGCCGACGCCGTCCATGCCACCCGCGATGCGGTGTTCGGCTGCGGTCTCGGTACCGCGGCTGGCGCTTGCTCCGTGCCGGGCACCTGGCCGCCGCACGGCATCGAGACCTTCGATCCCTGGCATCTGCCGCTCCTGAACACGCTGATCCTGCTCACCTCCGGCACCACGGTGACCTGGGCCCACCATGCGCTGCTCGAGAACGATCGCCAGGGTCTGAAGTACGGCCTGATCCTCACTGTCGTGCTCGGCGCGCTCTTCACCTGCGTGCAGGCCTATGAGTACAGTCACGCCGCATTCTCCTTCGGCGGTAACGTCTACGGCGCGACCTTCTTCATGGCGACCGGCTTCCATGGTTTTCATGTGCTGGTCGGCACCATCTTCCTGCTGGTCTGCCTGTTCCGCGCCTATGCCGGCCACTTCACGCCGACCCAGCATCTCGGCTTCGAGTTCGCCGCCTGGTACTGGCACTTCGTCGACGTGGTCTGGCTGTTCCTGTTCCTCTGCATCTATGTGTGGGGACACGGCGCCGAGACCATGGCCCACGGCGCGCACTGAGCAGCGCTGGATCGATCAAAAAGGGCGGCCGCAGGGCCGCCCTTTCGCTTTTGCGCCGCCGAGGTTTGGCGGAAACCGTGCTAGAGTCCGCCGTCATGAACGACACCGCCGGCCCATCCGAACCCGAGACGACCGTCCTGCAGAGCGCGCTGCGAGGGTTTGCCTGCAAATGCCCGCGCTGTGGCCAAGGCAAGCTCTACGCGGGCTTCCTGACGCTCGCGCCGTCCTGCGACCATTGCGGCCTCGACTACGCCTTCATCGATGCCGGTGACGGTCCGGCGATCTTCATCATCATGCTGGCCGGCGCGATCGTTGTTGCGTGCGCGCTCATCGTCGAGGTCAAATACCAGCCGCCGTACTGGCTGCACGCGGTGCTGTGGCTGCCGCTGATCCTCGCGACCACGCTGCTGCCGTTGCGTGCCATGAAGTCGCTGCTGATCGCGCTGCAATTCCACCACAAGGCGGCGCCGGGCCGGCTGGTCGACCGCGCGAAATGAACGAGACCGCGCGCAAGCCTCGCGTGGTCGGCTTCGCGCTGTTCACGCTTTTCCTGACGGCGGTCTGCGTCGCGCTCGGCCTCTGGCAATTGCAGCGTCGTCTCGCCAAGCACGAGCTGATCGCCGCGCTCACCGAGCGTCTTGCGGAGGCACCGGTCGCGCTGCCGCCGCCGGAACGATGGGCCGCGCTCAGTCCCGCACGCGATGAATTCCGCCGCGTCAGCTTTACCGCGACCTATGCCCCGTTGCCCGATGCGATGGTCTATTCTCCCGGGTCCGCCGTGCGCAAGGACGCTTCAGGCCCCGGCACCTGGGCGTTCCTGCCGGCACGGCTGCCGAGCGGCGAGACGGTCGTGATCGATGCGGGCTTCGTCGAAAACACCATGCAGGATCGCAGCGTCGAGGATCGCGCGGTTAAGAAGCTCGTCACGGGGCAGGTGCTCGCGTTCACCGGCTATCTGCGTTTCCCCGAGGCACGGGGCTGGCTGACCCCGGCGGAGAACCGCGACAAGCGGCTGTGGTTCGTGCGCGATCATGTGGCGATCGCGAGCACCCTGAGCTGGGGCGCGGTTGCGCCATTCTATGTCGACCTTGAGCAGCCGGTGCCTGAGAACGGCATTCCGCGGCCGGGGCCGCTCGACGTGCATCTCAAGGACGATCACCTGCAATACGCCATCACCTGGTTCACGCTTGCAGGCGCCGTGCTCATCGCTTTCGCTGTGTGGGCAAGAGGGCGGCGGCGGGGCTCGGCTCCGTAAATCCCTCGAGGGAACCCGGTATCGCCCGGGGTTTACCATTCAGCGCATATTCACGAGTGTGGTCCTAAGCCGCCAATGATTTTCCGCGGGCAGACAGGATTGCGGCGTGAGCGATTTCGACCAGATGGGAATTGTCGTCGACTGGGTGGATGCCTGCAGGAAGGGCGACCTCGCGACGCTACTCGATCTCTATGCGGACGACGCCCAGGTCGAATGCACGTGTAACGGTACGCAGCGTTATCGCGGCCGGAGCGAGCTCGAAGCCTATTGGCAGCCCCGCCTCAGCGCTTTCTCGTCGGCAGGTTTCGGGCTGGAGGAAATCCATCCAGCGCCCGACGGCGTCGATCTCGAATATTCCGTCGCCGGTGCGCTGCGCATCCGCGCCTCGTTTTGTTTCAGCCCGGACGGCAAGATCCGCACCACGCTGTGCGAGCCGGCGCGACAGAACGCACACCTTGGGTGTGCGTGCTAATCGTTGACCGGCGCCTCACGTGCCGGATCGACCGGAAGGCGGCAGCGCACATAGGTCCGGTCGTCCACACGCAGCAGTGACAGCGATCCGCTGAGCGCGCGCACGCGCTCGTGCATGCCGGTCAAGCCACGGCCGAACAAATTGCCCTCGGGAAAGCCGCCGCCGTCGTCGGAAATCTCGATAACGAGGGCGTCTGCGACGACTGTCGCCCGCACATGCGCATTGCTGGCGCTGGCGTGGCGCAGCACGTTGGTCAGCGCCTCCTGAATCACGCGATAAACGGTCTGTGCCAGCGGCCCGTCGATCCCGTTGAGATCCGGATCAATCGTGTCCGTCAGGCCGATATACGGTGCCTGCTTGCGAAACTTACGGAGCAGCGTCTGCAAACTGGTCTCCAGACCCAATTCCTCGATGTAGAGCGGTCGCAACCTGTCGAGGATGCGGCGGTTGGTCTGCTGCAGCGCCTCGACCGATTGCAACACCTCCTGTGCCGAACTGCCGGGATTTCCCGCCGAAGGCGAGGCCTCGACCAATGCGATCGTGCCGGCGCGGATACTGAACAGCAGCGGGCCGAGTTCGTCATGCAGTTCGCGCGCGAGATCGCGCCGCTCGTCATCCTGGAGTGACACCAGGCGATGCAGCAGGTCGCGATTGTCCTGGCTCAATTGCGCCAGCGTTTCGGCCAGCGCATTGGCCTCCTCGCAGCTTTGCCGGATTTCCGGCGGTCCTCCGACCGGGATCGGCGTTGCGTAGTCGCCGCGTCGTATCCGTGTGAGCCCTTCGCCGAGATCTTGCAGCGGGCGCAGGGCCGATCCCGCGAAAACATAGGCAATGGTGCCGGTGAGCACCATCAGCACGGCAACGAGGCTGGTCAGCGCCAGAAAGCCGATCCACTTCTCGAATAGGTCGGCCGACAGGTCGGGCAGGAAGACGAGATCGCCGACACGCTGGCCGTCGATCGTCACCGGAGCTGCCGTGTCCATGTCCGGGATGGTGAGCAGGTCGACAAACCATTGCGGCACGCCATGCGGCTTGCGCAGGCCGTCCCTCGCTGAGGACGCGGGACCCGTCTCCGCGGCACGGAATTGGATATCGGAGGTGTCCAGAGAATGGACAAAGGCGTCGAGCGTTTGCCGCGGATCGCTCGAGGTGCGCAGGGTGTTATTGAGCGCGGCGGCAACCGTCCGGATCGAACGCCGCCCCGGCTCGTTCTCGTCGGCCAGTTGGTCGGTCGCGAAGGTTTGGAGCAGCACGCCGCTCATGATCAGCGCGGCGAGGAAGCTCATGCCGAGCGGCAGAAACAGTTGGGTTCTGAACGAGAGGCGTTTCCACATTAGGTCAATTCTAACGCGCATCGGGCGGATTTGCTCTTTCCATTTGTTCCCGTCGGTTTATGAGTCGAAAAACTAGAGAGTTACAATGCAAGATACTGCCAAGCCGGCGACCCGCGTCCTGATTGTCGACGACCATCCCGTGGTGCTGTCCGGTTGCCGCACCCTGTTCGCCTCCGACCATTCGATCCGGATCGACGAGGCGACCGACGCCAAATCCGGGCATCGCGCCTATGTCAGCAAGCGGCCCGACGTCACGGTGATCGACATCAGCCTGCCCGACGTCTCCGGCTTTGAACTGATGAGACGCATTCGCAAGGACGATCCCGACGCCAAGATCATCATGTTCAGCATGAACGACGATCCGGCCTTCGTGGTGCGGGCGGTCGAGCTTGGGGCGCAGGGTTACGTCTCCAAGGGCGACGATCCCCGGATCCTGCTCAAGGCGGTGCGCAAGGTAGTTGCGGGCGACAATTTCATCTCACCGCAGCTCGCAGAAGCCGTGACGTTCTCAGGCGCGGCGATCAAGGCCAATCCGGCCTCGCAGATGACGCCGCGGGAGCTCGAGATTCTCCGCCTGCTGGGGCGAGGCGACAAGATCGTCGAGGTCGCCGAGGCACTCGGTATCTCCTACAAGACCGTCGCCAACACCACGTCCCTGCTCAAGCAGAAGCTTGGCGCCAAGAACCATTCCGACCTCATCCGGATCGCGGTGGAAATCGGGATGAACTGACGTCCCGGGCGCCGAACCGGCTGCTCCAGGATGCTGCCGGTTCGGCGGGGCGGACCGGTCTCGGCGCTCAGCCGGGCAATGCATGGATAGCGCCGACACCATCCGCCGACACAATGGGTCCAGTCGGCGTTCGTTCCCTGAACTGTCCGGTCATTCGGGAATTAATGGCAATGCGCGGCGAGGCTGGCCTCAAAAATGTCTGTCGGAGCCGAAACGCGTCGGGAAAAATAGGAACATTTTCTCGCCCGCACCGTTTTGGCCCTTGACGATTTCGTGACAGGCGACGAAAGCTTGCGCAAACAGTTTTAGCGGGGTCAGCCACCCCAAAGAGGCAAACTGGTCTGCACACATCAACGACAGACCTTCCAAGAGAAAGGGCTGCGGCATTGCCGCAGCCCTTTTTCGTTGGCAGCCCTTTTCGCTGGATCGGCAGGGGCGCGAAGCGGTTTCCCGATGCCGCAAAACACTTTATGGTGGCCCAAAGCCTCTGGCTGTTAACAAGTAGTTTCGTAAAATCAAAGGCTTGCGGATCGAGCTCAAGCTCGGCCGGCCTTTGGAGGGCAGTTTGACTCGTTATATCTCGACCCGGGGCGAGGCCCCCGAACTCGGCTTCTGCGACGTGATGCTGACCGGGCTCGCCCGCGACGGCGGCCTGTATGTGCCGGCCGCCTGGCCGCAACTCTCGACGAACGCCATCGCCGGCTTCTTCGGTCGTCCCTATTGGGAGGTCGCGGTCGAGGTGATCCGCCCCTTCGCCGTCGGCGAGATCTCGGACGCCGAGCTCGGCCGCATGGCGAACGAGGCCTACGCCACCTTCCGCCATCCCGCGGTGGTGCCGCTGCGCCAGATGGCGCCGCACCAGTTCGTGCTGGAGCTGTTCCACGGTCCGACGCTCGCCTTCAAGGACGTGGCGATGCAGCTGATCTCGCGGCTGATGGATCATGTGCTCGCCAAGCGTGGCCAGCGCACCACCATCGTGGTCGCGACCTCCGGCGACACCGGCGGTGCTGCGGTTGACGCGTTCGCAGGGCTCGAAAATGTCGATCTCATCGTGCTGTTTCCGCACGGCCGTATCTCCGAGGTGCAGCGGCGGATGATGACGACCACGGGCGCGGCCAACGTCCATGCGCTCGCCGTCGAGGGCAATTTCGACGATTGCCAGGCCCTCGTGAAGGCGATGTTCAACAACCATCGCTTCCGGGATGCGACGTCGCTGTCCGGCGTCAATTCCATCAATTGGGCGCGCATCGTCGCCCAAGTGGTCTACTATTTCACCTCTGCCGTTGCCGTTGGCGCACCGGCGCGCGCGGTGGACTTCGTCGTGCCGACGGGTAATTTCGGCGACATCTTTGCCGGCTATGTCGCCAAGCGCATGGGTCTTCCGGTGCGGACCCTGAGCATCGCCGCCAACGTCAACGACATCCTGGCGCGCACGCTCAAGACCGGGATCTACGAGGTGCGCGAGGTCCACGCGACGGCGTCGCCGTCGATGGACATCCAGATCTCCTCGAACTTCGAGCGGCTGCTGTTCGAGGCTGGCCGGCGTGATGCCGCCGGCGTGCGCCGTCTGATGGATTCGCTGAAGCAGTCGGGGCGCTTCGTGCTGCCCGATGCGACGCTGGCCGCGATCCGCGAGGAATTCGACGCAGGCCGCGCCGACGAAACCGAGACCGCGGCCGCGATCCGCGCCGCCTGGCGCGAGGCGGGCGAGCTGGTCGATCCCCACACCGCGGTCGCGCTTGCGGTCGCCGACCGCGACACCACCGACACGACGGTGCCCAGCATCGTGCTATCCACCGCCCACCCGGCCAAATTCCCCGATGCGGTCGAAGCTGCCTGCGGCCAGCGGCCGCAACTGCCGGCCTGGCTCGATGGTCTGATGACCAAATCCGAACACATGAAGGTGATGAAGAACGACCAGGCCGAGGTCGAGCGGTTCGTGCTGTCGGTCAGCCGTGCCGCAAAACAGGGAGTTGCCGGATGAGCGTCGAGATTTCCAAGCTTGCGTCCGGCCTGACCGTCGTCACCGACAAAATGCCCCATCTCGAGACTGCGGCGCTCGGCGTCTGGGCCGGCGTCGGCGGGCGCGACGAGAAGCCCAACGAGCACGGCATCTCGCATCTCCTGGAACATATGGCGTTCAAGGGCACGACCAAGCGCACCTCGCGCGAGATCGTCGAGGAGATCGAGGCGGTCGGCGGCGACCTCAATGCCGGCACCTCGACCGAGACCACGTCCTATTATGCGCGGGTGCTGAAGGCCGACGTGCCGCTCGCGCTCGACGTGCTCGCCGACATCCTGGCCAATCCCGCCTTCGAGCCCGACGAGCTCGAGCGCGAGAAGAATGTCATCGTGCAGGAGATCGGCGCGGCGCAGGACACGCCCGACGACGTCGTGTTCGAGCATCTCAACGAACTCTGCTATCCCGATCAGCCGATGGGCCGGTCGCTACTCGGCACTGCGAAGACGTTGCGTGCCTTCAGCCGCGACTCGCTGCGCGACTATCTGTCGACGCATTACCGTGGCCCCGACATGGTGGTCGCGGCGGCCGGCGCGGTCGATCACAAGCAGGTGGTCGCCGAGGTCGAGCAGCGCTTTGCCAGTTTCGAGGCGACGCCGGGCCCCAAGCCGCAACCCGCACAGTTCGGCAAGGGCGGCACCAAGGTGGTGCATCGCGAACTCGAGCAGGCGCATCTGACGCTGGCGCTGGAGGGCGTGCCGCAGACCGATTTGTCGCTGTTCTCGCTGCAGGTCTTCACCAACATCCTCGGCGGCGGGATGTCGTCGCGGCTGTTCCAGGAGGTGCGCGAGAAGCGCGGCCTCTGTTACTCAATCTACACGTTCCACGCACCCTATACCGACACCGGCTTCTTCGGGCTCTACACGGGCACCGATCCGGCCGATGCGCCGGAGATGATGGAGGTCGTGGTCGACATCATGAATGATTCGGTCGAGACCCTGACCGAGGTCGAGATCGCGCGGGCCAAGGCGCAGATGAAGGCGGGCCTGCTGATGGCGCTGGAGAGCTGCTCGTCCCGCGCCGAGCAGCTCGCCCGGCATGTGCTGGCCTATGGCCGGCCCCAGACGGCCGAGGAGCTGGTGGCCCGGATCGACGCCGTCAGCGTCGAATCGACCCGTGATGCGGCGCGTGCGCTGCTTTCGCGGAGCCGCCCTGCGGTTGTCGCATTAGGCAGTGGCAGGGGTCTGGACACGGCGGTGTCTTTTGCGGAAGGATTGACCCGGGCACGCGCCAAGGCGCGGCTGCATTAGGAGCCGCGCACGGGCTGATCTGCCCCGGGAAGCATCACATGGCCCTCTTTCGCCTGCCATCCAGTGGACCCGCCGCTCTCGCGCCGCGCGGCAACGGCCTGTTGCTACGCGCGCCGCAGATGTCGGACTTCTTGCAGTGGGCACATTTGCGCGAGTCCAGCCGCGATTACCTGACGCCCTGGGAGCCGATCTGGCCGTCGGACGATCTCACCCGCTCCGGCTTCCGCCGTCGCCTGCGCCGCTATTCCGAGGACATCGCCGCGGACCGTTCTTATCCCTTTCTGATCTTCCGCGAGCTCGACGGCGCCATGGTCGGTGGCATCACGCTCGCCAATGTCCGGCGCGGCATCGTCCAGGCCGGCACTATCGGCTATTGGGTCGGGAAGCCCCACGCCCAGCGCGGCTACATGACCGCCGCGCTGCGGGTGCTGCTGCCGACACTGTTCGGCGAGCTCAATCTGCACCGGGTCGAAGCCGCCTGCATCCCGACCAATGCGCCGTCGATCCGGGTGCTGGAGAAGTGCGGTTTCTCCCGCGAGGGGCTGGCGCGCCGCTATCTCTGCATCAACGGGATCTGGCAGGACCATCTGCTGTTCGGCCTGCTGCACGAGGATTTCCGCGGCTGAGCCCGTTCATCGATGTGGCCAAAGTCCCTTTGTTTCGCGCCTTGGGTTCGCCGGTTTTGACGATATAACGGCGCGAGGTATGGTCATGGAGTATGGGCGTTGATGGTGCAGGGGCTTCGGTCATCGCGGAATGCGTTGCGGCGGGGGGCAGCGGTCGCGCTGGCGTTGTCGGTTGCGCTCGCCTCCGTCTCGCCGGTCGCGGCGCAGTCGCTGACCGATCGTTTCAAGGGGCTGTTCGGTGGCAAGTCCGACGAGCCGGCCCAGCCTAAGCCGGCACCGGTGCCCGGTCAGCCGGCGGATGACGACGTCGATTGCCCGCAGGTTACCGTGCGCGCGGGGGCCTCGACCTACGCGGTTGGCGCCACCGGCAAGCCAGCCGTCGGCAATGAGATCCGCTTCCAGGCCACGATCACCAAGATGGCACGCGAATGCTTCCGGAACGGTGCCGATATCACGGCCCGGATCGGCGTTCAGGGCCGCGTTATCGCCGGTCCCGCCGGTGCGCCTGCGACCGTCGAGGTGCCCTTGCGCGTCGCCGTGGTGCAGGGCGGCGTCGGCGAGAAGGTGATCGCTTCCAAGGCCTACCGGACCACGGTCGGAATGTCGGAGGGCGGCAGCGTGCCCTTCACCTTCGTCGCCGAGGATCTGGTCTATCCGATGCCTTCGGCCAAGGACGCCGATACCTACATCTTCTATGTCGGCTTCGACCCGCAGGCGCTCTCGCCCGAGCCGAAGGCCCGGGCGAAGAAGAAGTAGATAGCCGCAAATCCAGCTGGCATTGTCCGCTTCGCGGGCGATGACATCCATGGAAACAAAAAAGCCGGCGCTCATTGCGCCGGCTTTTGATTGGTGAAGGCGAAACCCCTCAGTTCAGCTTCTGCCGAACCTCGGTGATGCCCTTGGCGAGCAGATCGTCGGCGATGCGGCCCTTGACCGACTGCGACAGGATCGTGGAGGCGGCCTGGACGGCGGCTTCCGCGGCTGCGGCGCGAACATCGGCCACCGCCTGGGCCTCGGCGAGCGCGATCTTGCCCTCCGCAGTCTTGGTGCGGCGGGCGACGAAGTCTTCCACCTTGGCCTTGGCCTCAATTGCGATGCGCTCGGCTTCGCTCCTCGCGTTGGCGATGATGTCGGCGGCCTCGCGTTCGGCCGAGGCGGTGCGCGCCTTGTAATCGGCGAGCACCTTGGCGGCTTCCTGCTTGAGGCGCGTCGCGTCGTCGAGCTCCGCCTTGATGCGATCGGCGCGATGGTCGAGCGCAGCCATCGCTTTCTTGAAGACCCCGAGATAGCCGAACACGACCATCAGGATCACGAAGGCGATGGCGACCCAGGTTTCAGGATCGAAGAACATATCGATTAACCCTTCAAGGACGCATCAACGGCGGCATTGACCAACGCCGCGTCCGGAACCACGCCGGTAAGCTGCTGCACGATGGTGCCTGCCGCCTCGGCCGCGATGCCGCGGACGTTGCTCATGGCGGTCGTACGGGTCGAGGCGATGGTCTTCTCCGCCTCTGCGAGCTTGGCTGCCAGCTGCTCTTCCAGCGCCTTGCGCTCGGCGTCCGCCTGCGCATTCGCCTTGTCGCGGGATTCGTTGCCGATGGCCTGCGCGCGCGAGCGTGCCGAAGCAAGCTCGCTTTCATAGGCCTTCAGCGCCGCTTCGGACTGGTCCTTCAGCTTCTGCGCTTCGGCGAGGTCGCCCTCGATCTTGTCCTGACGCGCCTCAATCGCACCGCCGACGCGCGGCAAAGCGAGCTTGGACACGATCACGTAAAGCGCGACGAAGAAGATCGCGAGTGACACCAGCTGTGAAGCATAGGTGCCGCTCTCGAACGGCGGAAAACCGCCACCGTGACCGCCTTCGGCCCCGGTGTGGGCGCCCGCCGCCGGACTTTTCGCCCCGCCATGACTCTCAGCCATGGATTACTCCTGTTGCTGTCAAACGCGCCGCTTCGGTTGAAGCGGCGCGAAAATTCGTTCTCAGAGCGGAACGAACAGCAGCAGCAGCGCGATCAGCAGCGAGAAAATGCCGAGCGCTTCAGTCACGGCGAAGCCGAAGATCAGATTGCCGAACTGGCCCTGAGCGGCCGAGGGGTTGCGAACGGCTGCGGCAAGGTAGTTGCCGAAGATCACGCCGACGCCGACGCCCGCGCCGCCCATGCCGATGCATGCGATGCCCGCGCCGATAAGTTTTGCTGCTGCCGGATCCATTTTAGACTCCTTGGAAGAAAGATTGGGTTTTGGGTGGAAATTCCCCGGACCGCTCAGTGTCCCGGATGAATGGCGTCGTTGAGGTAGATGCAGGTCAGGATCGCAAACACGTAGGCTTGCAGGAACGCGACCAGAATTTCGAGGGCGTACAGCGCGACCGTGAGCGCCAGCGGCAGCACGCCGCCGACCCAGCCGAGGGCGCCGAGCGAGAAGCCGAGCATGGCAACGAAGCCCGCGAACACCTTCAGCGCGATGTGGCCGGCCAGCATGTTGGCGAACAGACGGACGCTGTGGGAGACCGGCCGCAGGAAGAACGACAGGACCTCGATGAACATCACCAGCGGCAGGATGTAGCCGGGGACGCCGTGGGGCACGAAGATCGAGAAGAATTTCAGGCCGTTCTTGGCAACGCCGTAGATCAGGACCGTGAAGAAGACCAGCAGCGCGAGGGCCGCGGTGACGATCAGATGGCTCGAGATCGTGAAGGTATAGGGGATGATGCCGACCAGGTTCGAGACGCAGATGAACATGAACAGCGAGAAGATCAGCGGGAAGAACTTCATGCCTTCCGCGCCCGCGGTCGAGCGGATGGTCGAGGCCACGAATTCGTAGGAGATCTCGGCGACCGACTGGAGGCGCCCGGGAACCAGCTGCGTGCCGCTGGCGAGCATCAGGATCGAGATGATCGCAACAGCCACCAGCATGTAGAGCGACGAATTGGTGAAGGCGATCGTGTGGTTGCCGATATGGCCCAGGGTGAAGAGAGGCTCGATGTTGAACTGGTGGATCGGATCGATTTTCATCAGCGCGGCATCTCTTGGTCTGCCGGGCGACGCCGGCGGGTCTCGGTCTGCCGGTCGGGCCGGCCCGTACCGGCGAAGCCGGCACGATCATTCCTCTCCTGGTGCGGACCGCTTAAGACCCACCGCGCCTGTTTTGACCCGCACCTGCCGTTCTCACCACATTCACCACGCCGGCCACGAAGCCCAGCAGCAGGAACACGATAAATCCGAAAGGCGACGTCGACAGCAAGCGGTCGAAACCCCAGCCAATCCCCGCTCCGACAACGACCCCGGCGACCAACTCGGAGGATAACCGGAAACCAAGCGCCATCGCCGAGGCTCTGGCCGCTCTGTCCTCACCGTCACCTGCGGGTTGCTCGGTCTTGATGTGGCGGCCGCGAAATTCGGACAACCGCTGATCAAGATTTCCGAGCCGTTCGGAAAGCGCAGCTTCCTCGGGCGATCTATCGCGATCTCCATTCTCGCCGTGTCCCGTGCCCTGTGTCATGCAACGAAGACCCGAAACGCCGCGGCTGAATGGAAATTACGCCCGCCACCCTCAAAAGCCGCGCGGACCATACTGATGGCCCATAATCAAGTCAAGCCAAGTCACGATTGTGTCCATTCCTGTTATGTATCTGATCTATTTGACAATATCGGCGCGCGCGGCAGCGCTGCACACAGCGTGACGCCGCACCGCAGCAGGTCTCCGCCTGATCCACGGATGCGCTCGCCATTTCGCCCGGCTGCCGGGATCAAAGGGGGCGCCGCGATCGTTGATGTCAGGGGCGCGTTTTGGGCGGCGGATCGTCTCGCCGGGGTGTAGAATCTGCGAGAGTGCCACCTGCACGTCGTGGCGGAGAGCGCGATGAGACCAGCGAATCCATCCACAGCCTCATGGCTTGCGGCGGCGGCGTTCGCCGCGGCGATGACCATCAGCGGCGGCCTCGGTGCCGCGCAAACCGCGCCCGACAGCGAAAACGGGCGCTACAGCATGACGCCCATCCCCGAGGGCGTACTGCGGCTCGACACCCGTACCGGCACGGTGTCGACCTGCACCAGGAACGGCGCGGGCTGGGCCTGCTACGCGGTGCCCGACGAGCGCTCCGCGCTCGATTCCGAGATCGGCAGGCTTCAGGCCGAGGTCGAGAAGCTGAAGGGGCAGCTCGCGGCGGGGCCGACCGTATCAGGCAAGATCGACGAGGCGCTGCCCAAATCCGATCCGATGAAGAAGGCGGAGCCGAAGGTCGCCGAGCGTGACCGCACGATCGAGATCCCGCTGCCGACCGACCAGGACGTCGATCGCGTGATGTCGTTCCTGGAAAAGGCCTGGCGCCGGCTGATCGACATGGCCAACCGCGTGCAGAAGGACGTGGCGGGGAAGATCTAGCGCGTGGCGAGACAGCGTTCCATAGATCGAGGCCTCTTATGACATCAGCCAAATCCGTGACGCGTGCGGCGCCATCGTCGGTGCAGGCCACCACCATCGCTTCGTCGTTGCTCACCGTGCAGACGCCGGGCCGCGGCTTCACCGATCTCACCGGCGAGGCTGCGAAGTTCGTCGCCGAGGCCGGCGCGCGAGACGGCGCGTTGACATTGTTCGTCCGTCATACCTCGGCGTCCCTGACGATCCAGGAGAACGCCGACCCGTCCGTGCTCGTGGATCTCACCACGGCGCTGTCCCGGCTCGCGCCGGAGAACGCCGGCTGGACGCATGATACCGAGGGCCCCGACGACATGCCGGCGCACGTCAAGACCATGCTGACGCAGACGTCGCTGCAGGTCCCAGTCCTGGACGGCAAGCTCACGCTCGGCACCTGGCAGGCGATCTACCTGATCGAACACCGCAAGCGCCCGCACCGGCGCGAAATCGTGCTGCAATTCATCGGCGGCAATCAATAGAGCGTTTTCGAGCGAAGCGGATACCGGTTCGCATAAAGAAATAAAGAAAACGCGTCAAAACAAAGGATCTGGAACCAAAACAAAACCGGCCGCGGGGGGGCCGCGGCCGGTTGGTGTTGATCTGGATCTGCCGTCGATCAGGTCGCCTTGATGTCGACGTCCTTGGTTTCCGGCAGGAAGAACAAGCCGATCACGACGGTAATCGATGCGAAGATGACCGGATACCAGAGGCCCGCATAGATATCGCCCGTGGAAGCCACGATGGCGAAGGCGGTCGCCGGCAGCAAGCCGCCGAACCAGCCGTTGCCGATGTGGTAGGGCAGCGACATCGAGGTGTAGCGGATGCGGGTCGGGAACAGTTCGACCAGCATCGCGGCGATCGGGCCGTACACCATGGTGACAAAGAGCACCAGGACGAACAGCAGTCCGATGACCGCGGCCACCTGCGGACGGAAGATGTCGAACGGATGCGCCATCTTCACGATGCTCGCGTCGCCGGGCTTCGGATAGCCGGCTGCCTGCACGGCGGCGAGGATCGCCGGATTGCCGTCCTTGGCGTTGGCGTAGGCGACTTCCTTGCCGCTCACCATCACCTTCACGCCGGAGCCCGCCGCACCTGGCGTGGTCGAGTACTTGACCGACGACTGCGCCAGGTAGGCACGTGCGGTGTCGCAAGGCGAGGTGAAGACGCGGGTGCCGACCGGGTTGAACAGGTCGCCGCAACCTGCGGGATCCGCCACCACGTCGACCTTGACCGACTCGATCGCCTTTTCCAGCGCCGGGTTGGCGTTGGTCGTGATCATCTTGAAGATCGGGAAGAAGGTCAGCGCCGCGATCAGACAGCCGCCGAGGATGATCGGCTTGCGGCCGATCCTGTCGGAGAGCATGCCGAACACGATGAAGAAGCCGGTGCCGAGCAGGAGCGACCAGGCGATCAGCAGGTTGGCGGTGTAGCCGTCGACCTTGAGGATCGATTGCAGGAAGAACAGCGCGTAGAACTGGCCGGTGTACCAGACCACGCCCTGGCCCATCACGCCGCCCAGCAGCGCCAGCAGTACGAGCTTGCCGTTCTGCCAGTTGCCGAAGGCTTCGGTCAGCGGGGCCTTCGAGCTCTTTCCCTCGTCCTTCATCTTTTGGAAGATCGGGGATTCGTTGAGGCGAAGCCGGATCCAGACCGAGACGCCGAGCAGCAGCACCGACACCAGGAACGGAATGCGCCAGCCCCAGGCCGCGAAGTCGGGCTCGCCGAGCGCGGAGCGCGTGAACAGGATCACCAGCAGCGACAGGAACAGGCCGAGCGTCGCCGTGGTCTGGATGAAGGAGGTGTAGTAGCCGCGCTTGCCGTTCGGAGCATGCTCCGCGACGTAGGTCGCCGCACCGCCATATTCGCCGCCGAGCGCCAGGCCCTGGGCGAGACGCAGCGCGATCAGGATGATCGGGGCCGCGATGCCGATGGTCGCCGCATTCGGCAACAGGCCGACGATGAAGGTCGACAGACCCATGATCAGGATGGTGACGAGGAAGGTGTATTTGCGGCCGACGATGTCGCCGACGCGGCCGAACACGATCGCGCCGAACGGACGCACCAGGAAGCCCGCCGCGAAGGCCAGCAGCGCGAAGATGTCGCGGGTTGCCGGGGGATAGGCCGAGAAGAATTGCGCGCCGATGATGCCGGCCAGCGAACCGTAGAGATAGAAGTCGTACCACTCGAAGACGGTACCGAGCGAGGAGGCGAGAATGACGAACCGTTCGTCCTTCGTCATCCCTCCCGCGCCTGCTTGAGACACAGCCATTGTCGACATGTTGAGTCGCTCCCCGAAAAATCGTTTCCTCGTGCCCTGGATGTCCGGTGATGCCGGAACAACCCAGGCCTTGCCCTCAAGGTAACATTGGCGTGAAACCCGCCCCAATACGACTTTCGGCCTTTCGCACTGACGCTCGCCTGACACCGCGGGCGTTCCATCCGGCAACATAGTGCCTGCCTGCGGATTAACCCCGTTCCAGCAAAGGGATAATGTGCACTTGCATGCCACGGCTGGTCGGGAAAGAATTGACCAGGGCCGCGCCCCGGCTTACTGGCCCGGTGCGATTGCCAGCAAGAGATCGATGAACGCTCCCTCGACCCATCTCGTCATTGCCGATGACCATCCGTTGTTCCGCGACGCGCTGCGCCATGCCGTGGCGGGCGTCCTGAGCTCGGCCAGGATCGACGAGGCCGGATCGTTCGAGGACCTGACCAAGCTTCTGGAACAGGCCTCCGACGTCGATCTGATCCTGCTCGACCTCTCGATGCCCGGGATCTCCGGCTTTTCCGGCCTGATCTATCTGCGCGCGCAATATCCGGCGATCCCGGTGGTGATCGTCTCGGCCTCCGACGACAGCGCCACGATCCGCCGCTCGCTGGATTTCGGCGCTTCCGGCTTCATTCCGAAGCGCTTCGGGGTCGAGACCCTGCGCGATGCGATCCTCAAGGTGATGGAGGGCGACGTCTGGGTTCCCGCCGACACCGACATGTCGGCCGCCGCCGACCCGGACATGACGAAGCTGCGCGACCGTCTGGTGACGCTGACGCCGCAGCAGGTGCGGGTCCTGATGATGCTGTCGGAGGGGTTGCTCAACAAGCAGATCGCCTATGAGCTCGGCGTGTCCGAGGCGACCATCAAAGCGCACGTCTCGGCGATCCTGCAGAAGCTCGGCGTCGAAAGCCGGACGCAAGCCGTGATCGCGGCCGCCAAGATCGCCGGCGGCCAGTGGAAGCAGGGCACCCCGACGGGGTGAGTCTGTCGCGAGCGCCGGGCGTTCCTGTGTCGCCCCTGTCAATCCGCTCACGCAAATATATTCCGCTTTACCGAAATTCGGAAACGGCGTATGTGTCGCCCATCCCGGCTCACCCAAGAGGGGCGATCGTACGTCGTCACGATATGCGAGCCGGGCTTGCGGTGGACGCGGCAGCGTCGGGCGCGAGGCTAAGGGCAGGGCGGATTGCTCTCCGTGAGCCCAAGGCGTCGCGCGGACGGACGGCGCTGTCAGGTTCGTCTCGCCAGTAAGTTTCCGGCTCCGTCGACAGGGCTGGAAAAACTGCGGCGAAATGGCGGGCCGTGCGTACGGCAAAACCGTGTGGTCCTGGCCGTCGTTGCTACGGTCAAGCTCTTGCGGAGGCGGCATTCGCGTCAACCGGCGCGGTGTCCGTGACTTTCGCGAAAGCGAGGGAGGCCAGAACGAACTCGGCTCCCGGGAGAGCACGGCATAAGCCGTAAAGCCACTGCGCAGGGAAGGCCGAGTGATTGGCTACACCTGTATGCTGCTGTGCGGTTTTCCTGCGTGTGCTTTCGCGCAGCGGACCGCGGGTGCCAGCCGGCACCCGGCCTTCCCTGCGCCCTTTTGGACAAGAGGGCGGAGCGACCAAGCAAAGCTCGGGCGAAATGCGCCGCGGGAACGGGAAGGCATGTCTGCGATTCAAAATGCAAGTTGGAACAGCGGCGCTGCCGCCCCATACTCCGTCATTGCGAGCGCAGCGAAGCAATCCAGAATCCCTCCGCAGCGGCAGTCTGGATTGCTTCGCTGCGCTCGCAATGACGACGTAGAGAGCAGCCGGGGTCAACGACTGCGCTTCCGCATCCCCTCGTCATCCACCACCACCTCCGGCGCCATCGCCTCCCACGCACTCGACGCGAATTGCCGCCGCCAAGTCACGATCACCACGGCTGCCGTAGTCACGAACAGCACCCAGGGGCTGACGAACCAGCCGAGATAGCCGAGTGCGAAGAAGAAGGCGCGCTGGCCGCGGTTAAAATGACGGCCGGCGGATTCGAACAGACGGGTGGTGCGGATGACATGGGCTTCGGCTTCGGGCGTGTCACGCTGCGAGGCCGCCGGCATCCCGCCGAACAGGATCGCGACATAGTTGAACAGGCGATAGGACCAGGCGAATTTGAAGAAGGCGTAGACGCAGATCAACACAAGGCCGACGCATTTCAGCTCCCACATGGCCGGCGAGGTGCTGAGATCGATCGGCAGCTTGCTCAAGATGGTGATCGCGTCATTGGTCGCGTGCAGCAGCGCCAGCGCGCCGCCGAGCGCGATGAGGCTGGTGGAGGCGAAGAAGGCGGTGCCGTTCTGCAGCGAGGCCATGATCTGCATGTCCACCATGCGTGCGTCGCGGTCGAGCAGCCGGCGCACCCAGACCTCACGGTAGCGATTCATGCGCGCCGACAGGCTGTCGCGGCCATAGGCCGAATGCTCCAGCGTCAGGGCGTAGACCAGCCATTCGATAATGAAGAAGCCGACGGCGGTGATGTCGACCCAATGCCTGCTCATGTCTGTCTCCTGGCGAGGATCGCAACGCTTGCCACGCATGGCGAGGTGCGGCAACGATTGATTGGCGGCAGGCGATGGCGTTAAAAGCAGCCCGCTTCAAGGCGTCTTCGGAAGGACTGATGACATGGCTGGGCTGAAACTCGCAATCGGCAACAAGAATTACTCGTCATGGTCGATGCGGCCCTGGCTCGCGCTCCGCGCCAACGACATTCCGTTCGCGGAGACCGTCATCCCGCTCTACACCGACAATCCCGCGGACAAGGAGCAAATCCTCGCCTTCAGCCGCGCCGGCAAGGTGCCGGTGCTGGTCGACGGCGACATCACCGTGTGGGATTCGCTCAGCATCATCGAATACATCGCCGAGCGCTACCCGGAAGCGAAGCTGTGGCCGGATGACGCTGCCGCCCGCGCGCATGCCCGCTCCGTGTGCGCCGAGATGCATTCCGGCTTCATGGCCCTGCGCAACGAATGCGGCATGAACCTGCATCGTCCCGTGCGCCCCGTGGCGCTGTCGGCGGATGCACTGGCCAACATCGCGCGCGTGCAGGAGATTTGGCGCGAGTGCCGGACGCGTTATGGCGCCGAAGGCTCGTTCCTGTTCGGCCGCTTTGGCGCGGCGGATGCGATGTACGCCCCCGTCGTGCACCGCTTCCGCACCTACGCGATCGAGGTCACGCCGGAGACCAAAGCCTACATGGACACGATGCTGGCGCTGCCGGCGTTCCAGGAATGGACCCGGGACGGGCTCGCCGAAACGCTTGTCATCGAAAGGTTCGAGAACGTGTAACCCGCGATTGTGATGGCGGCGTCGCTTGACGTCGAGCAAGCCGGCGGCGCGCAATCGCTCGAATGATCGGCAAGGAGAGGCGACATCATGGGAATCCTGGACTCGCTCGGCCGACCAGCTCCGCAGCGTGCTCGGCAGCGATACCGTCCGCCAATTGGCCGCGCGGTACCACATCCCGGTCGACCAGCTGGGCCAGATCCTGGCCCAGGAACTGCCGAAGGCCGTGGATCACGCCAGCCCTGACGGCCATTTGCCCCATACGCCTGAGGAACGGTTCCAGCGGTAGCACCGGCCGACCGGCATCACTCTGAAATAACTGCAAAATTGGCATGTTGGCCACGTCGTATACTGCTGGCCAAAAACGCCGGCCCCATGCTATACAGCGGCCGGGTTTCCGGCCGGCCGACGCAGTGGGACCATGGGCGTGGCAGGTGTTGTTTGAGTGATGGAGAGGGTGTTGAAGCACAAATTCCCTATTGGATCGCGCGTGTTGTTCACGGCCAGCAATGTCGCACGCCCCGCTGCCAGCGGCTCGTATGAGATCATCCGCCTCCTGCCGACGGATGGTGACGACTGCCAGTACCGGATCAAGAGCTCGACCGAAGCCTTCGAACGCGTCGCCAAGGAAAGCCAGCTCGCGCTGTCCTGAGGGCCGACGCTATCCGCGCATTGGCGCGTCCCGGGAGTTGTATCCTGCCGCCGTCAAAAGGCCCGCTTCAGCTTCACAAGGTGGGCCGGGGGCAGTTGCCGACTCTCGGTGCTCGCTTTGACCATTCGCTCTCTGCTCGCGTGAGGGGACGTCGCGCATGAACTGGGCATGGGCCTCGTCGCTCGACCAAATCTGGAGCTCGTCGGCCTTTCCAATGTGGATGACGCTGGCGGCTGCCGGCTTCTTCGGGCTGATCCTCCTGGTCACGCTGCTGCGCGCCGAGAGGTCGGTCGCTAACGGCGCGCTGACCATCATTACATTGCTCGCCATTGCTACGGCGCTGGCAGCCACCGTGCGCGTCGATGGACCGGCGGGCCAGACCACGCCGAGCGGGGCGCGCGCGCAGGTCGCGATTACCGCGAGCTTGCCGGCGCTGTCCTGTCTCGACGATCTCGCCGGCGATGCCGTGGCCATTGGCTGCGAGAAGGCGCTGTTCGGCGCGCCTGACGCGGCGGCTGCGGCCGTCTCCGCCACCGCGGCCAGGATCGACCGGCTGATGGCGCTCGGCGATGCCGCGACCGCCGAGAAGAGCCTGACACCCGACGTCAAGGTGCTGCGCAAGTCGCTGGAGCGTGATCGCTACGGCCTGGTCGCGCACGTGCTGGTCGCGCGCGACGGTTGCACGCGGTTCGACTGCGCGGCCTTCCGCTCGCTGACCGATCAGCAGCAGGTCGCCGCCAACATGGATTCCCATCTCTACGACACGCTGGTCGCGCGCTACGCGCCGACCTGGAATGCGCCTGCGACGGCGCAATCATTGCCGGCCACTGCCGCGCTTGCCGGACTGCCGCCGTCGATGCCGACGGGCAAGCCGACCAATGCGGAGTTCCCGAGTGCCTCGTCGACGCCGCCGGTCAGCATCATGAATCCGGAGCCGCCGACGCGCCAGGCGGCGCCCGCCGCAAACGCAGCGGCCGCGCCGGCGCCGCGCGCGCCGGCATCGTCCTCGGCACAGGCCGCTGCGCCCGCGGCACCGGCCGCGAAGAAGCCGCCCGCGCCGAAGTCTGCGCGGGCGCCGGCGGGGGCACCGGTTCCGCTCGCGCCGCCGGCCGCGGCTCCCGCGGCTGCGGATAACGAGTAGATCGGCATTCCAAATGGATGGCTGCCCGGCTAATGCTGGGGCATGCCACTACATCTGATCAAGCTCGCCGTCGGTTGCGAATCCGTCAAGGAATTGAAGGAGTGGATCGCCGAACGGATGCAGACCGCCAAGAAGAAGGGTCTGCCGCAACATCACATCCACATCACCCGCATGGTGCCCAAGCGCGACGCCGAGATACTGTCGGGCGGGTCGCTCTACTGGGTGATCAAGGGCGAGGTCGCCGCGCGCGAAAAGATCATCGGCATCGAGCCGTTCCGCGACAAGGACGGCATCGGACGCTGCCGGATCGTGATGCAGCCGAAGGTGATCGCGGTGTCGCCGCGGCCGATGCGCCCGTTCCAGGGCTGGCGCTATCTCGCCGATGATTCCGTGCCGCTCGATCTCGGCAAGTCCGCCGCCGGCTCGATCGCGGCGATGCCGGAGCCGATGCGGCGCGAGCTGCGCGATCTCGGGCTGCTCTAAACCGCGATATTGTCGATCAGCCGGGTCGTGCCGAGCTTGGCCGCGACCAGGATGCGCAAGGGGCCGTCGTTGCGCGAGGCGACCTGCGCCAGCGTCGCTGCATGGCGCACCTCGAAATAGTCGAGTTCAAAGCCGGCGGCCGTGATCATCGCTGCACCGCGCGCCGTCGCGGACACGACCGCTTCGCCGGCGCGGATGCGCCCGGCGCTCTCCTTCATGGCGCGGTACAGCGTGGTTGCGGTCTGCCGCTCCTGTGGCGACAGGTAAACGTTGCGCGAGGACATCGCGAGCCCGTCGCGCTCGCGTACGGTGCGGGAGCCGATCACCCTGACGCCGAGGTCGAGGTCGCGGGCCATCTGCGCCACCACCCGCAACTGCTGAAAATCCTTCTCGCCGAAGATCGCGACGTCCGGCCGGCATTGCGTGAACAGCTTGCCGACGACGGTGGCGACCCCGCCGAAGAAATGCGGACGGAAACGATCCTCGAGGCCGGCGAGCGCCGGTCCCTCCGGTACGATGCGGGTCGCAAAGCCCTCCGGATACATGGCCTCGGCGCCGGGATGCCAGACGATATCGACGTCCTCGGCGGCGAGCCTAGCGAGATCGGCCTTCCACGTTCGCGGATAGGCGCCAAAATCCTCGGTTGGTGCGAACTGGGTCGGATTGACGAAGATCGACACCACGACGTGGCTTGCGCGCCGCCTGGCGAGGCGCACCAGCGACACATGGCCGTCATGGAGGGCCCCCATCGTCGGGACCAGCGCGATCGTGGCCTTTCGCTTGCGAAGATTGTCGACGGCGCGTCGCAAGGCGGGGACCGTGCGGGCGATCAAGGGGCTGCGTGACATCAGAACTCGACGGGTTGGGAATCGGCGGGCGCGTCCCGGCGCCCGGCAGGCTAACCTTAACAAGCGGCGACCGTGGACGCCATGCATCCGGATGCGGCACAGCATCCCGCGCAAAGTCGCGAAGGATATGGCGACGTTGTGGGCTGGATCACAGACGCGAAGCGGCGCAACGATTCATGATGAAGGATGGCACGACGCGATTTGCATGACCTGTCACGCATTTCACTTGACCGCAGACGCGGCCAACTCGAAGATATTCGTCAGGGGTGTTGAGGATCGCGATGCTTGTGCAAGCTAGCCAAGGCCAGTCCGGCTCGGCGCATGTGGTCGTGCTCGGCAACGAGAAGGGCGGCTCCGGCAAGTCGACCACCGCCCTGCACATTGCGGTCGCGCTTCTGAAGGCCGGCCAGCGCGTCGCCACCATCGACCTCGACTGCCGTCAGCAGAGCTTTACTCACTACATCAACAACCGTTCCGCCTGGGCGCGCCGCACCAAGCTTGACCTCGAACTGCCGCTGCATCGCTGCATCAAGCTCGGCGAGACCATGCAGGTCGCCGAGAACGAGAATTCGGAGTTCCTTCAGTTCATGGAGGCGGTCTCCGCGGTCGAGAGCAGTTTTGACTTCATCGTCATCGATACGCCCGGCACCGACAGCTATCTGATGCGGCTTGCGCACTCGATGGCCGACACGCTGGTGACCCCGATCAACGACAGCTTCCTCGATTTCGATGTCCTCGGCACCGTCGATCCCGCCAATTACGCGGTGACGGGCGAGAGCCACTACGCCGAGATGGTGCGGGATACCCGCCGCAAGCGCCGCCAGCTCGACGGCGCAACCACCGACTGGATCGTCGTGCGCAACCGCCTCTCGATGCTCGGCTCGCGCAACAAGCAACTCGTTGCCGAGGGGCTGAAGGATTTGTCGCTGCGGCTCGGCTTCCGCTACGTCGATGGCTTCGCCGAACGCGTCGTCTATCGCGAGTTCTTCCCGCGCGGCCTCACCGCGCTGGACGAGATCGACGAGGCCACGCTCGGCATGCGGCCCAATCTCGGCCATCTCACTGCGCGGGAGGAGGTGACGAGCCTGCTCCGCCAGCTCAAGCTCCCGCTCGACGAGCGCGGACGCCGCCGCGCGGCCAACCGCGCCGAGTGGTTCAATCAGGTCGACAAGCCGCTCGAGGTCCACGACATCCTCGGCGCTTGAGGCGGCGGTATACCGCTATTTCCAGTTGACCAAAGCGGCCGGTCCCGTGGGAACCGAGCCTGCGCTCGGCCGTTTTCACCCCGCGTTTACTGCAAAATTGAACCCGATCGAGACAGGTTGCGTCGGATGGTGACGTGCACCCCGACGTAGCCGTATGAGAGCGGATGCCCAAGAAACGTGTGCGCCGCACAATGAAAGGGCTGCCAGTTCACAATATTTAGCCTTCCTGTCACGCGGCTGTGACATATATTAGGGAATAGGCGACCAGGGGCCGAAGAGCCCCGGAAGAACACGATTTTCAACAGGGATTCAGGCCGCAAGAGCCTGAGGCTGAGGACGAAAATGAAGCGTGGAATTGCCGTTCTGGTTTCGGTTAGTGCCCTCTGCGGTGTCGCCTATGTCACGGCGAGCAAGTGGGCAATCAAGCACGAGACCATCACCTTCTACGACGCCTCGCGCGATAACCGTGCGGTGCCCGTCGACATCGCGATCCGTCGTGACAAGGAAATGCAGGCCAATGCCGGCATGATCACGATGCCGGTCGCGGTGATCAACCATGGCAACACCGTCAAGAACACCGAGTACGGCTTCCTCGCCAACATTTTCGCTGCGCGCGGCTATCTCGTCGTCAGCCCGCAGCATGATTTGCCGACTGATCCTCCCATGGTGACCAAGCCCGGCGAGATCTATGTCGGCCGGCTGCCGCAGATCCTGCGCGGCGTCGCCAACATCCATCTCGCCATGCAGGAGATGAAGAAGGTTCAGCCCAACGCCGACTACGACCGGGTGACGATGGTCGGCCACTCCATGGGCGGCGACATCACGATGTATTTCGCCAAGCAGTATCCGGATGAGGTCAAGAAGGTCGTCACGCTCGACAATCTTCGCGTGCCCTTCGTCACCGCCGGGAAGTTCAAGATCCTGTCGTTCCGCTCCACTGACCCGCAGTTCAAGGCCGATGCAGGCGTGATCCCGACCGACGAGGAATGCGAGAAGGCCGGCATCCAGGTCGTGAGGACCGAATTCCAGCACAACGACATGCGCGACACTGGTCCGGACGCGGCTAAGAATTCGATCCAGGGCATGCTCGACAAATTTCTGAGCTCGACCGACAGCGAAGTCGGGCCGGTCGACACGCAATCGTCCCCGCCCAAGATTCTCGAGCCCGGCCCGGTCGCTTTGATGGCGCCTGCCAAGAGCTGATGTTTTCCAGGAGCTGACCTCTCCCAGGATCTGACGTCTCCTCCTCGGTCCGATTTTCAAAGCCCCTGCCGGCCTCAGCCTGCGGGGGCTTTGCGCATTGACCGGGCTGCATGCGCTGACCACATTAGCTGCTCAAGCAAGGGTCAAGTGATGTCGGGCGAACCCATCAAACCGCGCGGCCGCGATGCCGTCTCGTCGCAACCAGGCGGCGCGGTGCCGCAGGCGGGGACGTCGACGTCGGAGGACATCGCCGCCTTCGTCGCAAACGCGCGCGCGCTGTCACCGCATGCTCCCGGGGCGAAAGGCCGGCTGATCTTCGCGCTGGATGCGACGATGAGCCGGCAGCCGACCTGGGACATGGCCTGCGCGCTTCAGGCCGACATGTTCCGCGAGACCGCCGCGCTTGGCAGTCTCGACATCCGGCTCGTCTACTATCGCGGCTTCAACGAGTGCCGCGCCACCGGATGGATCTCCGATAGCGCCAGGCTTGCGGCGCTGATGAGCAAGATAGATTGCCGCGGCGGCGACACCCAGATCGGCAAGGTGCTGAGCGAGGCGCGGCGCGAGGCGGTCGCATCCGGCGTGCGCGCCGTTGTCTTCGTCGGCGACGCGATGGAGGAGAACGTCGACGATCTCTGCGCCAAGGCCGGCGAGCTCGGCATGCTCAAGGTGCCCGTGTTCGTATTTCAGGAAGGCCACGACGCAGTGGCCGAGCAGGCCTTTCGCGAGATCGCGCGCCTGACCAGCGGCGCGTGGTGCCGGTTCGACCCGGGCGCGGCGGCGCAGTTGCGCGAGCTGTTGCGTGCAGCCGCCGCCTACGCCGCCGGCGGACGGGAGGCGCTGTTACAATTGGCGAAGACCGCCAGTGGCGCGGCCAGGCTGATCGGCCAGATGAAGTAGCCTTGGCGCGGTCTGCGGGGGGACAAGGACACGATGCTTTTCGACGATAGGCCGACTATATTCCGGCCATGACCCTGATCGCCGGCGCTATCGCCGTTATCACCCTTTATCTGCTGCTCCAGATGTTCCGTTCCGCCAACCCGGCCGTGCTGGCACGCGCGATCAGGTTCGGTGGGGGCGTGGTGGCGCTGGCGGTTGCAGCGTTCACGGGCTTGAAGGGCGAACTGGTGGTTGCGATCCCGCTCGGGATATTCGGCGCCGGGCTCTTGGGCTGGACACCGCTGGCAAACGCCGGCTTCGGCAATGTCGGCGGGCTGTTCGGCGGGGGCGCGACGCGCCCGGCCGGTCAGGCCTCGCGCGTGCGCTCGCCATTCCTGGATATGCGACTCGATCACGATTCCGGCCAGCTCGGCGGCCGGATCGTCGCCGGGCCTCACGCCGGGCGTGATCTCAATGAGTTCGATCTCGCAGCCCTGCTGGCAATGGTCCCGGCCTTCGACGCCGAGAGCGTCGCCTTACTTGAAAGCTATCTGGACCGCCGGTTTCCCGCTTGGCGTCAGAACGCGCAGGGCGACGCGGCAGGGGGGCAGCGCCGCACGGTGGCGAGCGGCAAAATGACGGCGGAGGAGGCCTATCAGATCCTTGGCCTGCAGCCTGGGGCGGGGCGCGACGACATTAGCCGGGCTCACAAGTCCCTGATGAAGAAACTGCATCCCGACCAGGGGGGCTCGACGTATCTCGCTGCCCGTGTAAACGAGGCCAAGGATACTCTGCTTCGTACGCATAACGGCTAACTCCGGCACCACGCTACAAACGCCCGTCCCGTGTGAGCCCCGCTTGCTCTGTTTGCCGTCGCCTCGATGCCCGCCATTGTCGGCGTGGTCGATCCCTTGTGTAAAGTTTTAACCGTAAATCCTTGACGAGAGGTTGTCGTGGAACAGCCCCGGCATCGAACAGCCTTGACCATCCCCACATCCCGAAAATCAAAATGCCCGCGCAAAGCGCGGGCATTTTGATTGGAGCGGGGCGAAAGATCAGTTGCGGACGGTCATACAGGAGATATCGGCACGCTTCAGGGTGCGACAGACGGCTTCGGCCTGGTCGCGGTCGAGCCCGGCGAAGCGGGCGCGGTAGAGCTTGCGATTGTCTTTCGCGACGACCGGCTCGGTGAACGGGTCGGCCTTGCTGAGCAGGCCGCGGGCCGAGCTGCGCGCGGCGTCGATGCGCTGCTGGGCTTCGTTCTCGCTCTCGAGCGCGCCGACCTGGACGATCCAGCCGCTATGGGTGACGACAGGCCTGGTGGTGGCGCTCATCTGGATCGGCTGCGGCGCCGGGTCGGCTGAAGCGAGCTTCGCAGCAGCCGGGGTGGGCGCGGCAGCC
The DNA here is from genome assembly GCF_023073915.1 of Bradyrhizobium sp. 149. Lineage (GTDB taxonomy): Bacteria > Pseudomonadota > Alphaproteobacteria > Rhizobiales > Xanthobacteraceae > Bradyrhizobium. The sequence goes on from NZ_JADPKK010000022.1 coordinate 156,538, forward strand.
GTTGCGGCCGGCAATACGCCGAGGATGCCGTTGCCGGTGCCGAAGCCCGCCGGCTGCCGCGGCAGTTCGGTACGGGCGAGTTCGGCCCTCGGCGCTTCCGGTTGGCTGGCGACGTCGGGCTTGTTGATGAGGTCTGCCCGGGCGACGACGGCGCCGGAGGTTTCCGCGACGTCGGAGCGGGGCGCAATCGTGCTCGTGACCTGCGGTGCGACCTGAGCCGGGGCGGCGGAGGCGACCTTCACGGTGCCGGCCTTGACCTGGACGGTCTTGACCCGGACCGGCTTCATCGGCTCGGACGAGCCGGGGACCATGGAGAGCGGCTGGCTCGAGATCACGCCATTGGTAAGCGGCGCAGGCTCGATCTTGGATTCAGTTGGCCGAACTTCAGGCTTGTTGGCTTCGGATCTGGGCTGAGCGGGCGGCACCGCGGCAGTCGCAGCCGCTAGCGTCGACAGGCGCGCGGCGAGACGCGACGGGGCTGCTTCGGGAGCAGGGGCAGCCGCAGCCTGGACCTGCGGAGCGGAGCGGGCCGGGGTATCCGACGCATCGGCGACCTCGGCAGCGGCGTCGGAGCCGTTGCGCTCGGTAACCGCGGCGACGGTGTGGGTGGTCGCGCCCTTATCGAGGTTCTCCGCGAGCAGGTTGCGCATGATGGCGTCGCGCGAGCCGCCGCTGCGGCCGCCCAACACCACGCCGATCAGGTGGCGGTTGCCGCGGCGCATCGAGGTCACGAGATTGAAGCCGGAGGCGCGGGTGTAGCCGGTCTTGATGCCGTCCACGCCCTCGACATTACCGAGCAGATGATTGTGGTTCCGGATCGACTGTCCGCGCCAGTTGAACGTCGAGGTCGCGAAATATCGATAGTAGCGCGGGAAGCGCTCCTGGATGGCGCGGCCGAGCGTGGCCTGGTCGCGCGCCGTCGTGACCTGCTCGTCGTTGGGAAGGCCGTTGGCGTTGCGGTAGACCGTCCTGGACATCCCGAGCGAACGCGCCTTGCGCGTCATCATCTGGGCGAAGTCGTCCTCGTCGCCGCCAATCGCTTCCGCGATCACAACGGCTGCGTCGTTGGCGGAGCGGGTGACGAGACCCTTGATCGCGTCCTCGACGCGAATGGTCTGGCCGGCGCGCAGGTTCAGCTTGGTCGGATCCTGATCGGCGGCGTGCTGCGACACCGGCATCTCGGTGTCGAGCTTCATCTTGCCGGACTCGAGGCGCTCGAACAGCAGATAGAGCGTCATGATCTTGGTCAGCGACGCCGGATGGCGGATCCCGTCGGGACTCGTTGCCTGAAGCACGGAGCCGGAATTGCCGTCGACGATGATCGACGCGAATTTCGGACTGGAACTCTCGGACACATCGCGCTGTACGCGGTGGTGCGCGTAATGACGCCGGTGGCGCCGCGCCTCGGCAGCATCGGTAGTGAAGATGACTGCAGTGGTGACTGTAAGAAGCCCAAAAACGCTAACCCGCGCCAAGCGCGAGGAAGACAAGTTTTTACGAAGCATGAAACCCCGTCCCCGTTTCTGACTTGATCACCGGCCCGTGAGGCGAAATTGTGCCCAAGGGACCCGGGATCATTACCTGCTCAGGCTGTCCCTCCGCTGGTGTTCGCCGCGGGGGACGTTGGGCCTGGGCCGCTATTCTGGCTAAGGTGATGTTCTCATTACGCTTTTGGCCGTTCGCGGAAGATGAACGCGTCCAGAGAATCAAGGTAGGGCTCCGCGGTTTCCAAAAGCTTAAGGAAACCTTGCGGGAACCCCGGGAATCGTCGCGATTTGCATTCAAATTTGTGCGTCGCACAAGATTCTTGACTTTTTTGTGCGTTGCACTAATTGTGGGCAAGGTCAGGGAGCCGGGGCTTCCGACGAGCTAGGGAAAAGGATTCCAAGATGTTCAAGGTCGAAGACTTCCAGAACTACGGGAAAGAGCATTTCGAGCAGTACGTCGCCTCCGCGACCACGGTGCAGCACGGCCTCCAGGCAATCGCCAGCGCCTATGGCGACTACACCAAGAAGTCGTTCGAAGACACCAAGTCCTTCGTCGAGAAGCTTTCCGGCGTGAAGTCGCTGGACAAGGCCGTCGAAGCGCAGACCGATTTCGCCCGTTCCGCCTACGAGACCTTCGTCGCGGAATCGCAGAAGATCGCCGGCCTCTACAGTGACCTTGCCAAGCAGGCATTCAAGCCGGTCGAGACCATTGTGTCGAAGTTCACTCCGGCCGCCAATTAACGTTTCCTGACGTCCTGGAATCAAAAGCCCGGCTGAAGCAGCCGGGCTTTTTTGTTGGTCGGGGCGTGTCGGTCTCAGCGCGCCACGCGCAGCTTCGACGGCGACCTACCGATATCCTTGAACACCGAGACACCGAGACGGTCTGATCTGCCGACGTCACCAGATAGAACTTGTATTGCAGCACGCTGGAAGTCGGATCACTGCCGGTGTTCACCTGCACCGTATAGATCGTGATGTTCGCCGCCTTGGCGTTGTCGCACAGCTTCCAGATACTTGGAGAGCATCAGCGCAGTGGAATCGAGGGCCGCCTGCATCGCGGAACGGGCCTGGGCCGCGCGGCTGTAATCGACCGCAGCTCCGACGAAGCAGAACCGGAAGCAGCGCGATGGCGAAGATCACGGCGATATTGCTTTGTTCGGCCGCTGCAAAGCGGGCGAGCTGTCCACCAATACGGCTGACGAGGGGCAGGCGAGACATGACGAACCCCGGAATCTGTGACTTTGCCCGTTTTCGCGCCACGCCATCGAACGCCGGGTAAATTGGTCCGTAGAAGACCGGAGATATCCCGCGCGAAACCGTCGCAGCCGCGTTCCCGGCCGGTTCCTGGTCAGCCTGTTCTAAACGGATAGGGCGGAAGTTTTTGTCAAATCAGTCCGGATTGATTAACCTTGGTGGGGATCGCCCCGGACCTCGAATCGGGACCGCCGTGGCCGCATCGGCCGAGCCGTCGCATGCTTGCGGCGAGCCGGAGGCAGGCCCATATTCGGTGAAGCCGATCTGGCTTGGACCGGACCGGATGGAAGCGGCGATCCAACAAGGCGGTCCGCCTGTGCAAAGCTCCGGAGGCCGGGGCTGCGCGGTGAACCGTCACACGCTTCCGTGGGGAATTTGAACGCCTGAGCCATGCCGCAATTGTCTTCCAGCCCAGATCTGTCCGCGGCCGCCGCCGCCCGCGCTCCCCAAATGAGCAACGACGAGAACCGTTCCGGCGGCCCCTCCGCGCCTAACACGTCCGTCATCACCAAGGTCAAGCCGAAGACCAAGCGGCCGAACCTGTACCGTGTGCTGATCCTGAACGACGATTACACGCCGATGGAGTTCGTCGTTCATGTGCTGGAGAAGTTCTTCCAGAAGGACGCCGAGGCCGCAACCAAGATCATGCTGCACGTCCATCATCACGGGATCGGGGAGTGTGGCGTGTTCACCTACGAGATCGCCGAGACCAAGGTGACGCAGGTGATGGATTTCGCTCGCAAGCACCAGCATCCGCTGCAATGCGTGATGGAAAAGAAGTAAGACACGTTACTGCGCGTTCGAAGCAGGTTCTTGTCCATGTCGCAGTGTGATTGCCACGTGATGTCTGCGCGCGATGTTCATGCAGACGGCAAAATTACGGAATTCCGGACCGGCGCCGATCGCGCCTGAATCGGAACGGGTTTTGCATCGAAAAATACCGCAGCTGTGCAGCCGCCTGTGTCGCGGAACCGGTCTTTCGCCGCGATTTTGTATAACTATATGTGACAAAGGTTGTTGTTGCCTGACCGGGCGATGACGATCATGATGGTGGGGGCCATAGAGGACGCGAATGCCGACTTTTTCCCAAAGCCTTGAACAATCCCTGCATCGTGCACTGGCGATCGCAAACGAGCGTCATCACCAATACGCGACGCTCGAGCATCTTTTGCTCTCCCTGATCGACGACTCCGATGCAGCCGCCGTCATGCGCGCCTGTAGCGTCGACCTCGACAAGCTCCGTACGAGCCTCGTCAATTATCTTGAGACCGAATTCGAGAACCTGGTGACGGACGGCGCCGACGACGCCAAGCCGACGGCAGGCTTCCAGCGCGTGATCCAGCGCGCGGTGATCCACGTGCAGTCGTCCGGTCGCGAAGAGGTGACCGGCGCCAACGTGCTGATCGCGATCTTTGCCGAGCGCGAGAGTCATGCCGCGTATTTCCTGCAGGAGCAGGACATGACGCGCTACGACGCCGTCAACTATATCAGCCACGGCATTGCCAAGCGGCCGGGCGTCTCCGAGGCGCGGCCGGTGCGCGGTGTCGACGAGGAGACCGAGACCAAGGGCAGCGAGGACGCCAAGAAGAAGGGCGAGGCGCTAGAGACCTATTGCGTCAACCTCAACAAGAAGGCGCGCGACGGCAAGATCGATCCGGTGATCGGACGCAATTCCGAGATCAACCGCGCGATCCAGGTGCTGTGCCGCCGGCAGAAGAATAATCCGCTGTTCGTGGGCGAGGCCGGCGTCGGCAAGACCGCGATCGCGGAGGGCCTTGCCAAGCGCATCGTCGACAGCGAGGTGCCGGAGGTGCTGGCGGCTGCGACCGTGTTCTCGCTCGACATGGGCACGCTGCTCGCCGGCACCCGCTATCGCGGCGACTTCGAGGAACGCCTGAAGCAGGTGCTCAAGGAGCTCGAGGCGCATCCCAACGCCATCCTGTTCATCGACGAAATCCACACCGTGATCGGTGCGGGCGCGACGTCGGGCGGGGCGATGGATGCCTCGAACCTGCTCAAGCCCGCGCTCGCTTCCGGCACCATCCGCTGCATGGGCTCGACCACCTACAAGGAATACCGCCAGCACTTCGAGAAGGACCGTGCGCTGGTGCGGCGCTTCCAGAAGATCGACGTCAACGAGCCGACGGTCGAGGACGCGATCGCGATCCTCAAGGGCCTCAAGCCGTACTTCGAAGACTACCACAGGCTGAAATACACCAATGAGGCGATCGAGGCTGCGGTGCAGCTCTCTTCGCGCTACATCCACGACCGCAAGCTCCCGGACAAGGCGATCGACGTGATCGACGAATCCGGCGCGGCGCAGATGCTGGTCGCCGAGAACAAGCGCAAGAAGACCATCGGCATCAAGGAGATCGAGACCACGATCGCCTCGATGGCGCGGATCCCGCCGAAGAGCGTGTCGAAGGACGATGCCGAGGTGCTCAAGCATCTCGAGCAGACCCTGAAGCGCACCGTGTTCGGCCAGGACAAGGCGATCGAGTCGCTCGCCGCTTCGATCAAGCTGGCGCGTGCCGGCCTGCGCGAGCCGGAGAAGCCGATCGGCTGCTATTTGTTCTCGGGCCCCACCGGCGTCGGCAAGACCGAGGTCGCAAAACAGCTCGCGGCGTCGCTCGGCGTCGAGCTGTTGCGCTTCGACATGTCCGAATATATGGAGCGGCACACCGTGTCGCGCCTGATCGGTGCGCCTCCCGGCTATGTCGGTTTCGACCAGGGTGGCCTGCTCACCGACGGCGTCGATCAGCATCCGCATTGCGTGGTGCTGCTCGACGAGATCGAGAAGGCGCATCCCGACCTCTACAACGTGCTGCTCCAGATCATGGATCACGGCCGGCTCACCGACCACAACGGCAAGCAGGTCAACTTCCGCAACGTGATCTTGATCATGACCACGAATGCAGGTGCTTCGGATCTCGCCAAGCAGGCATTCGGCTTCACGCGCTCGAAGCGGGAAGGCGACGACCACGAGGCGATCAACCGGCAGTTCGCGCCGGAATTCCGCAACCGTCTCGATGCCGTCGTCTCGTTCGGCCATCTCAGCGTCGAGGTGATCGGTACGGTGGTCGAGAAGTTCGTGCTGCAGCTCGAAGCACAACTCGGCGATCGCGACGTCACGATCGAGCTGTCCGAGCCCGCCAAGACCTGGCTGGTGAAACACGGTTACGACGAGCAGATGGGCGCACGTCCCATGGCTCGCGTGATCCAGGAGCACATCAAGAAGCCGCTGGCCGACGAGGTGCTGTTCGGCAAGCTCAAGGGTGGCGGCCATGTCCGCGTCGTTCTGGTCAAGGACGAGGCCGACGAGACCAAGGACAAGATCGGCTTCGAATTCGTCGAGGGCCCGGTCACGCCGAAGCAGGAGAAGCTCCCGGGGGCCCGCAAGCGTCCGCCGGGCAAGTCCAAGCCGGGCGGCCCCGGCGGCTCCAAGGGTCCGACCAAGAGCCCGCTGGTCAAGGCTTGATCCGCACGCGATGAATTGAAAAGGCCGGCTGAAGAGCCGGCCTTTTTATTTGGAGAACCACTTTGGTTGAGGCAGGGGGCGCTGACGCTCCCGTGAGAGCGAAGCTTACTTTTGCTCTACTGGCACCGCCGCAGCAGTAGGAGGAGGCGCGGCCCTCAGTTTCGCCTTGGGTTTCTTCGAAGGCTCTGCAACCACCTTTTGCGCCTCTCCGGTGTCTTCTCCGCAGCGGCGTTGCTCAGCGAGCGCTGCCAAATACTGTTGGCGAGCCTGAAGTGCTTGTATTTCGGTGTCAGCTGTACCTTGGAAATCCATGCCGAACCAAAGCACGGGAATAACCAAGCCCGCGACTCCCGCCGCGACGTTTTGAGCGACCTTCAAGCCCTTGTCGGAAGCGAGTTGCTGAACCTTGGTATTGTTGGTCTGGACCTCGATCGCGATGGCCGCGCAGTCCATGTACCGGTCCTGAGATTGCACCACCGAAACCGGGGCTGGAGCACGACCCGCGCATCCGCTTGCAGCCGTAGCCACGACGCAAAGCGCCACAACTTTAAAATAACTCACAAAATATCCCCCAGCTTGGTTGCAATGAAGCGCAGCTAAAGCGCGAGCGCAATACTTGCATGCCATCGTAAGACTACGGATGGCTCCGGCCGGAGATGGGGCGCAGCTATTCGCCGCGCAGGCGCTGGTCGTCTTGCACGCGGACATGCTCGGCGCCGCGCGCGCCCCCGGGCGACAGCCGCAACATGCTCAGCGCCGCGCCGCAGAGCGCGAAGCCGACGCCGGTCAGCAACGCGATCCTGGTTCCCTCGATCGGATAGCGGCCGAGGAACAGCGCGACCAGCGCCGCGCCCGTAGTCTGGCCGAGCAGCCGGGCCGTGCCCAGCATGCCGCTGGCGCCGCCGGCGCGCTCACGTGGGGCGGCCGCGATCATGGTGCGGTTGTTGGGGGTCTGGAACAGGCCGAAGCCGGCACCGGCCAGCGCCATCCGCCAGATCACGTCGAGCGACGTCGGGGCTGCCGGAAGCAATGCCAGCGCAGCGAGGCCGCAGGCGAACAGCGTGAGCCCGATGCCGCCAAGCAGGCCCGCCGGATAGTGCTCGACCAGGCGGCCGGCCAGCGGTGCTGCGAACGCCACCGCGATCGGCCACGGCGTGATCAAGAGGCCCATGTGCACCGCCGAATAGCCGAAGCGGCTCTGGAGGTAGAAGGGGATCGCGACGAAGGCCAGCATCTGCCCGCAGAACGATGCGATCGAGGTTGCAATCGACAGTGCGAACACCGGGATGCGCAACAGGTCGACCGGCAAAAGCGGCGAGGCCATGTAGGTCTCGCGGTAGATTAGCAGCGCGCCGGCGACGAGAGCGATGGCGAACTGCACGAGGCAGGTGATCGCCGCTTCGCCATGGCCGACACTGTCGACGGCCGCAATGCCGACGCCGAAGGTGATTGCCGACAGCCCCGCGCTCTGCCAATCGAAGGAATGGCTCGCAGGTCTGGTATGCGGCAGGCTGCGCCAGCCCAGGACCAGTGTCACCACGCCGAGCGGGACGTTGATGGCAAACAGCCAGGGCCAGCTGCCGAATGCGAGGATGCCGGCGGCAAGCGTCGGGCCGATCGCGGCCGAGAAGGCGACGACGAGTGCGTTGAGCCCGATGCCGCGGCCGAGCTGGTTGCGTGGATAGGTGAAGCGAACCAGCGCCGCGTTGACGCTCATGATGCCGGCCGCGCCAAAGCCCTGGATAATGCGGGCGATCGTCAGCAGCGGCAGGGTATGCGCCAGCGCGCAGAATGCGGAGGCAAGCGTGAACAGCGCCAAGCCGACCAGATAGACTCGGCGATAGCCGACGATCTCGCCGAGTGAAGCCAGCGGCAGCAGCGAGATCGTGATTGCGAGCTGGTACCCATTGACGATCCAGATCGAAAACGCCGGGCTCGCGTCGAGGTCGGCCGCGATCGTCGGCAGCGCGACGTTGGCGATGGCGCTGTCGACCACTGCCATGATGATACCGAGCGCAATGGTCAGGATCGCCTGATTGCGCTGCGGCTGCGGCAGGCCGTCGGCGTGCTCCATGGGGGCTGGCGACATGATGGCGGCGAGCTTGATTCGAGCCGTGGTTCGTCTCCGGATTAGGAAATTGCGAGATGCATCGCAACCCGGCAGGATACGGGCGGTTCCTGCGCAGGGAGCGGGTCTCCCGGCACTGCGGGCATGGGTCAGGACGCCTTCGCCCTCGGCGCTAAAAGCGATTGAGTGGGCTTCTATACCGCAGGCGGATTGCGATCGGTGAAGGTCGTGCGCTGGTGCCAGTAGGGATAGGGCAGCGTCACCTTGCTCGCCGCATCGAGCTTCGCGACCTGCTCCTTGGTCAATGACCAGCCGACCGCGCCGAGATTTTCACGCAGCTGCGTCTCGTTGCGCGCGCCGATGATAAGCGTCGAGACGGTTGGACGCTGCAGTAGCCAGTTCAGCGCGATCTGCGAGACGCTCTTGCCCGTTTCCTTGGCGACCTCGTCGATCGCATCGACGACGCGATAGACGTGCTCGTCCGGCACGGGCGGGCCGAACTCGGCCGTCTTCGGCAGGCGGCTCAATTCGGGCTTTGGCTGGCCGCGGCGGATCTTTCCAGTGAGGCGTCCCCATCCGAGCGGCGACCAGACCACCGCGCCGAGCCCCTGGTCGAGGCCGAGCGGCATCAATTCCCATTCGTAGTCGCGCCCGATCAATGAATAGTAGGTCTGGTTGGCGACGTAGCGCGGAAAGCCGTGCTTGTCGGCAACGCTGAGCGACTTCATCAGGTGCCAGCCCGAAAAATTCGAGACGCCGACGTAGCGGATCTTGCCGGCGCGCACGAGCACATCGAGGGTCGCGAGCACCTCTTCAGGTGGGGTGAAGGCGTCGAAGCCGTGGAGCTGGAACAGGTCGATGTAGTCGGTGCCGAGCCGCCTGAGCGAAGCATCGATGGCTGTGAGCAGATGCTGCCGTGACGATCCGATGTCGTTGGGGCCGTCGCCGAAACGGAACGTCGCCTTGGTGGAGACCAGCACCTTGTCGCGGCGCCCCTTGATGGCCTCGCCGAGAACGCGCTCGGACTCGCCGAGCGAATAGACATTCGCGGTGTCGAACATCGACACGCCGGCGTCGAGGCAGATATCCAGAAGGCGTCGCGCTTCGGTCGCGTCAGTCGTGCCCCACGCAGCGAGGCGGCCAACGCCGCCGAAGGTGCCCGTCCCAAGACTCAAGGCGGGAACCATGAGGCCTGAGCGGCCCAAGCGTCGGTATTCCATCGATATGCTCCTCGGCTGGCCGCCAATTCATCCCTGCGACCTTGATGCCGGATGGTATTGCAAGCGTGCCCCGCGTCCTACCACGCGCGCACATACCGGCCTTGCTTGGGACCGGCCTAGTCGTGCAGACGCATGTCATCGAATGCTGCGTCAGTCACGCGCGGGGCGGCCGTCGTCGCCGGAACCCGAGCCGGGCCCCTCGTTGCAGGAGAGGGAAGGCAGGCGGCCTCGCTCTCGCGTGCCTGCCTCGGCAGGAGCGTCAGGCTCCAGCCCACCGCGACCAGCACCGCGAGCCGGATCGCGATCACGCCCAGCAAGACCTCCGATCCGCTTATGGTGGCGTGAGTCCTCATGTGCGCCAGCCTGATCCTGGCGGCGCTAGCTGACAATCTGGAATTCACGAGCATTGCCTTCGCCTGAAGCGAAGGCTCCGGCCAATGGCTGCCCGACGTCAGTGCCGCAACTGGCTCTGCCGGAAGTCGCGCGGCGACATCCCGAAATGCTCGCGGAAGACGCGGCCGAAATGCGAGACGTCGTTGAAGCCCCAGGCGAAGGCGATCTCGCTGATGTGGCGATGGGCGAGCACAGGGGAAGCGAGGTCGCGCCTGCATTGGGCAAGACGCTCACCGAGGACGTAGCGCTGGAACGATATGTCCTCGTCGGCGAGGAGATCATTGACGTAGCGGGACGAGATGCCGAGCGCCGCTGCGGCCTCGGACAGCGAGAGGTCGGGATCGGCAAGATGACCCCGGATATGCGCCTTCAGCCGGTAGAGCAGGGCGGAGCGATGGGTCGAGGACGGCAGCGGCGTCGTGCCGAGCCGCTCGCTGAGCGCCAATGTCAGGAGATCGACGGCCTGCTCCGACAGTGCGGCGGCGTTGTTCGGCGCGAGCTGGTCCGCGCTCTGGCAGAGTTTGAAGATGAAATCGTAGGCGAGCCGCTCAAGCGGGATGTCGGCGCCGAATGACATCGCGGTCAGCGCCTCGGTGCTGCCGAGCCGGCGTCTCAACATGTCGCGTGGCACCTTGAAAATCGTCTGCGTGAAGGTGTCGTTGAACTTCAGCTCATAAGGGCGCGTGGTGTCATAGAGAGCGAACTGGCCGGGATGGATCACGGTCTCGCGGCCGTCCTGCACGACGCCGCCGGCGCCGCGATTGCCGAGTGCGATCAGGACAAAGTCCTGGTCTGAGCGCGAGATGCGCGAGGGCGTGCGCAACACGTGCTGACGGTTGGAGCAGACCTCGGAGCATTCCGCCTTGCCGAGCGGCGCCCGGGTGACCGAGCCGTGAAAGGCGCTGCCGAGGTCGGACTTGCAGTCGAGCCCGACGAAGACGTCGCAGACGATATCTTGCCAGAGGGCAAGCCGCCGGTAGCCGGGGCTGTCGTCCGTGGTGAACTGGATTGGCATCTGCAGAGCCTCCCTTTCACTTCCCGCAAAATCGCATGTTGGCGCTGATCCAGCCTGACCGGAGGCAAATCCCGTACCGGGTCGGCGATCCCGTCCGGTCGAGTTTTTGTTCCGCCGCGGTCGAGCGCCCGGCCGCCCGGTCTGGCCAAATAGACTGCATCGGACGTGGCTTCCGATCAACCGGCAAGGGAGGCGGCAATGGGCATCGAACATCCGAAATACAAGGTCGCGGTGGTCCAGGCGGCGCCCGCCTGGCTGGATCTCGACGCCTCGATCGACAAGTCGATCGCCCTGATCAGGGACGCCGCCGAGAAGGGCGCCAAGCTGATCGCCTTTCCGGAGGCCTTCATCCCGGGCTACCCCTGGCACATCTGGATGGATTCGCCGGCCTGGGCGATCGGTCGCGGCTTCGTGCAGCGCTATTTCGACAACTCGCTGTCCTATGACAGTCCGCAAGCCGAACGGCTGCGCGATGCCGTGCGCAGGGCCAAGCTCACCGCCGTGGTCGGCCTCTCCGAGCGTGACGGCGGCAGTCTTTATCTGGCGCAATGGCTGATCGGACCGGACGGCGAGACCATCGCAAAGCGCCGCAAGCTGCGGCCGACCCATGCCGAGCGCACGGTCTATGGCGAGGGTGACGGCAGCGATCTCGCCGTGCACGCGCGGCCCGACATCGGCCGCATCGGCGCGCTGTGCTGCTGGGAGCATCTCCAGCCGCTGTCGAAATACGCCATGTACGCCCAGAACGAGCAGGTGCATGTCGCGGCCTGGCCGAGCTTTTCGCTCTACGATCCCTTTGCGCCGGCGCTCGGCGCGGAGGTCAACAACGCCGCCTCGCGCGTCTACGCGGTCGAGGGCTCCTGCTTCGTGCTCGCGCCGTGCGCGACGGTGTCGCAGGCGATGGTCGACGAGCTCTGTGATCGGCCGGACAAGCACGCGCTGCTGCATGCTGGCGGTGGCTTCGCTGCGATCTACGGCCCCGATGGCAGTCAGATCGGCGACAAGTTGGCGCCGGACCAGGAAGGGCTGTTGATCGCCGAGATCGATCTTGGCGCCATCGGTGTTGCCAAGAATGCCGCTGATCCAGCCGGGCACTATTCGCGCCCCGACGTGACGCGGCTCCTGCTCAACAAGAAGCGATACCAGCGTGTCGAGCAGTTTGCGCTGCCGGTCGACACCGTCGAGCCCATGGACATTGCCGCGGCGGCGAGCTGATCGCCGGAATCGAGGGGAGGCACGATCATGGAATCCGCAATTCCTCTGCGTCTGCAGACCCCGCGCACGCGCCACAAGCGCGTGCCGGACGATTACCAGCCGCCATACCCGTCCTTCGTGGCGCGCTATAAGCCTGCCGTAAACCGCGTCGTGATGGCCTATTTCGGCGTTCAATATCGCGGCGCGGCGCCGGCGGCTACGAATGACGCGCTCGCCGAAATCGCGGTGCGGTTTGCCGCGGAAGACGGGCCCTCGCATTGGGACCGCGCGCAATATGTCGACCAGGCCGGCTACGAGAACGTCGTCTCGGTGGCCTATTGGGACGATGTCGCGCGCTTCGACGCCTGGTTCGGACCGGCGCGCGAGGCCTGGACCGGGAAGCAACTCGAGGGCGTCGGCACCTTTATCGAGGTGCTGCGCCCCATTGTGGCGCGGCACGAGACGCTGTTCTCCTCGCTCGGCCGGCCCGAGGGCGTTGCGGTGATTGCGGATGGCATGAGCGGCGAGGTGCAGGAGCACGCCTATTGGGGCGGCATGCGCGACCGCATCCCGCTGTCGCAGACCGATCCGATGTCGCCGTGCGGCAATCCCGAACTGATCCGCGACGGCGCACGGCTGCGCGTGAAGGCGCACGACAATCTCTGCCTGATCCGATCAGGACAGGATTGGAGCGATACCGAGGCGTCGGAGCGCAAGCTCTATCTCGACGACGTCGAGCCGGTGCTGCGCGAGGGCATGGATTTCCTGCGCGATGACGGCCTCGGCATCGGCTGCTACGTCAACCGCTACATGCGCGTGCTCTCCGTTGATGGCAGCGCGAGCGAAAAATCCTATGGTCAAAGCTGGTGGAAGAGCCTGGCTGCGCTGGAGCGGTGGGCGGAATCGCATCCCACCCATGTCAAGATATTCGGCGCCGCGATGAAGTACCTGTCGACGCTCGGCCCGTCAGCAAAACTGCGGCTCTATCACGAGGTCACTGTGGCGGCTGCCGACGAGCAGTTCTTCGAATACCTGAATTGTCACGCCAAGACCGGCATGCTGGCGGCGGTGGAGACCGTCGGCGCTTGATAAACTAGACCACGCAGTGACCGAGCAGATCGGGATGCGCGGCGCAGATGTGATGCGCGCCGGCATCCCGCAGCTCGGCCTCGCTGCCATAGCCATAGAGCACGCCGATCGCCGTCATGCCGTTGGTGCGGGCGCCGACCACGTCATGGCTGCGGTCGCCGATCATGATCGCCCTGGCGGCATCGACCTTGGCTTCGTCGAGCGCGTAGCGCAGCAGGTCGCGCTTGTCGACGCGGGTGCCGTCGAGCTCGGAGCCGAACACGCGCTCGAAATACGGTTTTAGGCCGAAATGCTCGACGATGCGGGTGGCGTAGACCGCGGGCTTGCTGGTCGCCACGAACATGCGCGGTGTTGTCGCGGCAAGCGTTGTCAGCGTGTCCATGATGCCGGCATAGGCCTCGTTTTCGAACAGGCCGACATCACTGAAGCGCTCGCGATAGAGCAGCAGCGCCCGGTCGGCGAGTTCCGCGCTGCCCGTGAGCTTTTCCAGGCTGGCATGCAGCGGCGGGCCGATGCACCAGGTCAGCTCGTCCTCGCTCGGCACCGCGACGTTCAGTCGCTCCAGGGCGTATTGGATCGAGCGCGTGATCCCGGGCTTCGGGTCGGTCAGTGTGCCGTCGAGATCAAAATAGATTGTAACCATCAGGGCGGGACCTGCGTTGATATCGTCGCCCGTTGCTAGTTGGCTGGGCCCTCAAGTCAAGAGTGGATGCGTCATTGTTGCCGGGCCCATTCGATGATCGCTGCGGCATCAGCGCCGGCTCGTGCCTCCCAAGCCGCAATTGCAGGCGTTGCCGCTGTTCGGAGCGTGGCGGCAAGGGACGGCGGCGCCGGCTCCGCGATATGGACACCGTTATTGCGCATTCGCGCCGGCCGCGCGCATGACCTCGGTGGAATTGGCATCATAGGCCCGCAAGTTCAGTTTCGGCAGGTCGTCGGCACCGTCGAGCGGCCGTTCCGACCAGAGGCCCGTGGCCGGCCAGATCGTCAGATACAGTAGCTTGAGGCCGTGTGCCGCAAGCGCTTTCTCATAGAGCGGGCGGGCCCGCAGATTGCTGGCGCGGGCGATTTCGACCGATTGCACGAGAAAGGGCAGGGTGGACAATCCGAGCACAGGGTCGAGGCTCGAGAGCGCGCCCGCGAAGGCATCACCGCCCGCGATCCGGCCGTCCAGCGCCGCGCGCGGCATCTCGCCCGAGTTGATCTTGAGCTGGTTGTCGAAGGCGTTCGTCAGGGTCACGAAACCGTGGGTACGGTCGGAGACGCGGCCGGCGAAAGTCGTGAGACCAATCCCGGAGATGTTATTCTCGGGGTATTCCGTGGTCATCCGCCAAATGACTTGAGACGTGACTTGAGACGTCACCTGCGCGGCGGCTGGCGCGACGCTCAGGAACAGCGCCGCTAGGGCAAGGATCTCGCGGATCCGTTTGGCGGGGTAACGCATTGAGGGAAGCAGGTTAGGCAGCATATATTGGCAATCCGTCGAACCATGGCACGATGCCACAAGATGGCAGATCAGACTGTCGCATGCCGCGCCGGTGCGCGCCACCGCCATGCCTGCACGCGATGGATGCAGATTGCGTTGTGCATCATCACCGCGCAACTTGCCTCGGCGACACAGGTCGCGGCGTGGGACAGTTCGCCCGCGAAGACCAATGTCGCCGTCCCCAGCGTCGAAGAGCTCGCGACGCCGCCGGCGAAGCCCGATACGCGCGAGAGCGACACGCGGGAATCGATCTGCCTGATCGTCGAGGCGGCGGCGCGCGATGCCAATTTGCCGCTCGAGTTCTTCGCGCGCGTGATCTGGCAGGAGAGCCGCTTCCAGGCCGATGCCGTCGGTCCCATGACGCGCAGCGGCGAACACGCGCAGGGCATCGCGCAATTCATGCCGGGCACCGCAAGCGAGCGCGGGCTGCTCAATCCCTTCAATCCGGTGCAGGCGCTGCCGAAGTCGGCGGAGTTTCTGAACGAGCTGCGCAACCAGTTCGGCAATCTCGGCCTGGCTGCCGCTGCCTATAATGCCGGGCCGCGCCGGGTGCAGGAATGGCTCGCCGGCACCGGCGGTATGCCGGAGCAGGCCCGCAACTACGTTTTCGCCATCACTGGGACGAGCGTCGATGCCTGGGCCAAGGCAGGCGCGACCGGCAAGGGGCCGCCGAGCGCGCCGCCGACCAGTTGCCGCGATCTGATGGCGCTTTTGAAGCGCGCGCCGAATGCCTTCGTCGCCGAGCTCGAGCAGCATGTGGAGCTCGCGGCCGCAAAGACCTGGGGCGTGCAGCTCGCCGCCGGCTTCGACCGCAACAGGGCGCTGGCGATGTATTCCCGCGCGGTCACACGGCTCAGCACGGTGATTGGCGACCGCGATCCGAGCCTGCTGTCGTCCGTGATGCGCAGCCGCGGCACGCGAGCGTTCTATCAAGTGCGCATCGGTGCGGATACGCGGAGCGAGGCGGATGAACTCTGCGGTCGCATCCGCAAGGCTGGCGGGGCGTGCTTCGTGCTGAAGAATCGTGGTGTGAGCGGGTAGGGGACGCACCCCGGAATGAGAGCCACGCGTGCATGCCAGCCCCGCCGCGCGCTTTCTTGACGCCAGCCACCGTATCGCCCGTTATGCAGCCACGATTCCTCACCCGGCCAAGACTCCCGTGGCGCTTCCTCCGCTCGATTCACCTCAATGGCAAAGTCCCTGGCGCGCCTTTGCGTGGGGGCTGCGCTCGATCACGCAGACGATCCTCACCGTCGTGCTGTTCGTGACCTATCTCGGCATCGGCGCGCTCGCCCACGATACCCATTTCAGCCTGCTCTGGGCGCTCTGCTCAACGCTGTTCGTCTGGGCAGGTCCGGCGCAGATCATCCTGATCACCACGCTCGGCTCGGGTGCGACCGTTATCCAGTCCGCCATCGCGGTCACCGTCAGTGCGATCCGCCTGTTTCCGATGGTGGTCTCGGTGCTGCCCTTGATGCGCACGCCGACGACGAAGCGGCGCGAGCTGGTCTTTGCCGCCCACCTCACCGCCGTGACGCTGTGGGTCGAATGCCACCGCTTCCTGCCGCAGGTGCCGCGCGAGCGGCGCATCGCCTTCGTCCACGGGCTCGGCTGCGGCCTGGTCTCGGTGTGCCTCACGGCCAATGCGGTCGGCTATTTCCTTGCCGCCAATCTGACGCAGACGCTTGGCGCGGCGATCCTTTTGCTGACGCCGCTGTCCTTCCTGTTCTCGACCGCGCGCAACAGCCGCGAGGTCGCCGATGTCGTCGCACTCGCGCTGGGCATATTGCTGTATCCGCTGGCCGCGAAGATGAACTCCGGCCTCGACATCCTGGTCAGCGGCCTCGTGGCGGGCACGATCGCCTATGGCGTGCATTGGTGGCGGGAGGTGCGCGCATGAGCTTCGCGCAGCTCATTGGCGACTGGCATGCGCTGGCGGTGCTGTTCGTCGCCGGCGTCGTTCCAAACCAGATATGGCGCATGCTGGGCCTCTGGTTCGGCGGCGGCATCGACGAGGGCTCCGAGCTGCTGGTCTGGGTACGGGCGGTCGCCACCGCGATCCTGGCCGGCGTCATCGCCCAGATCGTGGTCGAGCCGCCCGGGGCGCTAGCGAGCGTGCCGGATGCCTTGCGCTATGGTGCGGTCAGCGCCGGGCTGATCGTTTTCCTGCTGACCCGCCGCTCGATCTTCGCGGGCGTGGTCGCGGGCGAAGTCTTCATGCTGGTCGGCAAGTGGTGGTTGGGCTAAAACCGTCGGCGAACAGCAGGGAATAGGAAATATGGTTCGCGAAAACCAGCTCCGCGAGGGTGAAGTCTCGATCGAGCTGCCATCGACGCAGGATGCCGGCCTTGTCTTCATCGGCCGCATCCGCACGCCCTGGACCTCGCGGCTGGAGACCCCGCGACAGGGCCGGACAGACGGCCCGATATGCCGCCTCGAGATTTTCGAGCCGTTCGTGCCAGCGATCAAGGGCGTCGATTTCTACAGCAACCTCGAAGTGCTCTACTGGCTCGACAAGTCGCGCCGCGACATCATCCTGCAAAGCCCGAAGAACAACGAGAAGACCCGCGGCACGTTTTCGCTGCGCTCGCCGGTGCGCCCCAATCCGATCGGCACGTCGATCGTGAAGCTCGTCGGTATCGAGGGCAACGCGATTCTGGTGCGCGGGCTCGATTGCCTCGATAACACGCCGCTGATCGACATCAAGCCGGATCGTTGCGAGTTCACCCCGCTGGCCGCGCCGCAGCCGGGGGATTTCGAGACGGAGTGAAGTCTCTCCTCCGTCATTGCGAGCAGCTATCCCGCCTTCAGCGCCGCGATCAGCTTGGTCGCATTCTCTTCCAGCACCTTGACGTCTTCCTTGCGGCTGGCGGGCGGCAGCATCGCCACGCCGTCGTGGCGCGGCATCACGTGCATGTGCAGGTGAAACACCACCTGTCCGCCGGCCGCCTCGTTGAACTGCTGCACAGTGATGCCGTCCGCCTTGAACGCCGTCATCGCTGCGGCGGCGATCTTGTGCGCGCCGCGGGCGACGTGGGCGTAGTCGTCCGGCTTGATGTCGAGGATGTTGCGGGCAGGGGCTTTTGGGATCACCAGCGTGTGGCCTGATACGCGCGGCATGATGTCGAGGAAGGCGAGCACGTGCTCATCCTCGTAAACCTTGTGGCAGGGGAATTCGCCGCGCAGGATCTTTGCGAAGATGTTGTTGGGGTCGTAGGCGGTCATGGCGGCGGCTCCCAAGAATTTTTGAGCTTAGTTTTGCGCTTACTGGCACCAGCCGCAGCGAACCGTCAAGGCGCCTCGTCGGCGCCTTTGCGGAACGGGCCGAGCTCGGCCAGCTCCCGTCCCGCTTCCGCGACATAGGCGCGTTCGCGCTTGAGGTAATCGTCGATGGCGCGGCGCAAACCCGGATCGGCGATGAAGTGAGCGGAGTAGGTGGTTCGCGGCAGGTAACCGCGAGCGATCTTGTGCTCGCCCTGTGCGCCGGCCTCCACATTCGCCAGGCCGCGTTCGATTGCGAAGTCGATGGCCTGATAATAGCAGACCTCGAAATGCAGGAAGGGATGATGTTCGACCGCACCCCAGTTACGGCCGAACAGCGTGTCCGAGCCGATGAAGTTGATCGCGCCCGCGATCCAGCGATCGTTGCGACGGGCCATGACCAGCAGCACGTCCTGGCTCATGGTCTCGCCGATCAGCGAGAAGAATTCCCGCGTCAGATAAGGCCGGCCCCATTTGCGCGAGCCGGTCTCCATGTAGAATTGAAAGAAGGCGTCCCAGGCATCCTCGGTGATGTCCTTGCCCGTGAGCCGGTGGATGGTGACCCCGGCGGCCAGCGCATCGCGCCGCTCGCGCTTGATCGACTTGCGGTGCCGGGAGTTCAGCGTCGCCAGGAAATCGTCGAAATTCGCAAACCCCTCGTTGTGCCAGTGGAACTGCTGGTCGGTGCGCTGGAGGAAGCCGTGCTCGGCGAGCAGCTTCCATTCCGCCTCGCGCGCGAACGTGACGTGCACGGACGAGGCCTTGCTGACGCCGCACAGCGCCACCAGTCCACTCGCCAGCGCCTCCGTGACGCGCTCGCGGTCGACGCCGTCGCGAACCAGCAGCCGCGGTCCGGTCGCCGGCGTGAAGGGAACCGAGACCTGCAGCTTCGGATAGTAGCGCCCGCCGGCACGCTCATAGGCATCGGCCCAGCCGCGGTCGAAGACGTATTCGCCTTGCGAGTGCGATTTCAGATAGCAGGGCACGACCCCGACGACGCGGCCACCGAGCTTGGCCACGAGATGCCGCGGCCCCCAGCCGGTGCGGATCGTCGCCGAACCCGATTTCTCAACGGCGGATAAAAACGCGTAGGAGACGAAGGGGTTATAGGCAGGCTTTGAGAGGCCGAGGGAATCGCCTGGAAGCCCGGATGAGGTTCCCTTGCCATGCCCGTTACAAGGCTTGCCGGGATTGGCGCAGGCGTCCCAGTCGTCCGGCGATATTTCGCCAATGGAAGGTACGGCCTCAAGGGTGATTTCGGATGGTGCCATCATGCCCAAGATCGTGCATTGCAGCAGCGACTTCAAGAGCGGGGAACACCAAGCCTACGGCACGAAGCCCTCGAAGATCATCTGATCCGCATGTTGCCCGACCCGCGCCCGCTGCTCGGTCGTGCGCACGGTCCAGCCGAGCAGGGCGCAGCCGAAGACGTTGCGCGCGATACAGGGGCCGGGGGCCGGCAGGTCATCGACCCTAAAGGCGACGAAATGCGGCTGGGTCTGGAAGCCGTGGCGCAGGTACAGCATGCTGTCGCGCTGCTCCTGGGTCAGGTGAGCCCAATATTCGTCCTCATAGCTCCGCTGCGCGACAATCCCGCGCGGGCGGGCGGGCGACAGCTCGCGCAGCGCCAGCACCTGGTCGGGATCGAACGACATGCCGACGGCGGGGCCGTCATAGGATGCCAGCACCTCGGCCATCCGCTTCACCAGCTTGCGGTCGCCGTCAAAATGGCTCTTGACCTCGATCACCAGCGGCACGCGGCCGGCGACCAGGGCGCAGAGGTCGCTGAGCGACATCATCCGCTCGGCCGTGTCCTTGAACGTGACGGCCTTCAGCTCGGCGGCGGTTCTCTCGACCAGCTGGCCGGTGGCTTCGGTGAGACGGCCCAGCGCATGGTCGTGATGCACCATGGCTTCGCCGTCGGCGGAGAGCTGGATGTCGACCTCGATCGAGAAATTGCCCGCGATCGCAGCCTGGACCGCGCCCGGCATGTTCTCGACGATGCCGCGCGAAATGTCGTGCAGGCCGCGATGGGCGACCGGGCGGGCTGTCAGCCAATCAGGAGCGCGCATTCGCCTCAGGCGACCTCGAACACGCCGTCGACCTCGACCGCCGCATCCGCGGGCAGCGAGGCGACGCCGACGGTGGTGCGGGCATGGCGGCCTTTGTCACCGAAGGCGGCGACCATCAGGTCGGAGGCGCCGTTGAGGACCTTGGGCCCGTCCAGGAAGTCCGGCGCCGAATTGATGAAGCCGCCGAGGCGCACCACGCGCACGACCTTGTCGAGGTCGCCGAGCGCCGCCTTGACCTGGGCCAGCAGGTTGACGGCGCAGCCGCGGGCGGCCGCCGCGCCTTCTTCGATGGTGACGCCGGCGCCGAGCTTGCCCTTGGCGATCAGCTTGCCGGCGGGATCGAAGCAGACCTGACCGGAAACGAACAGCAAATTACCGGTGCGCACGAACGGCACGTAATTGGCCACGGGGGTAGGGGCCTCGTGCAGCTTGATGCCCTGTTCCGCCAGCTTCTGCTCGACCGTGCCCGCCATATCCGACCTCGTTGTCCAAAATCCATCCGCCCGGCCGCATCCTTTGCAGGCCGGGCGCCCTGTTTCGCCCATCGTGCCGTCACATGCAAGCAACCCCGGGGGCTGCATTTTGTTGAGACGGGGCAGGAGGTTCAGCGCCAGGGCTGCAACTTTACGTGAAACGGCCTCAGTTGCGACGCAATGGAACGGTCATTAAAATGTCGAATCTGCGCTTTCCTCAGGGACCAGACATGCTGCACCTTTTCCGGACTTCGCTCGGTGTGACGGCGCTCGCGGCGGCCGCTCTCGGCCCGGGAGGCGGGGCGCTGGCCGCCAACGGTCCGTTCCTCGCGCATCAGGCGCTCTATGATTTGAGCCTGGTGAAATCGCGCTCCAATTCGATCAACAGCGCGCGCGGCCGCATCCTCTACAATTTCACTGGAAGTTCGTGCGAGGGCTACACCTCCGAATTCCGTCAGGTCTCCGAGCTCGACAGCGGCGAGGGCAAGGTCACGCTCAGCGACCTCCGCTCCAATTCTTGGGAGGACGCCGCCGGCAAAAGCTACCGCTTCAAGATTGAGACGCGGATGAACGAGGCGGATGCCGGCCGTGTCGACGGCTCGGCGGAGCGCGACGGCGACCACATCAACGTCAAGCTGAAGCTGCCGGCGCCGAAGAGTTTCACACTCGACGGCAAGATCGTGTTTCCGACCGAGCAGATCCAGCGCATCATTGCCGCCGCAAAGGACGGCAAGTCGCTGCTCGAGCTCTCCGTCTATGACGGCTCCGACGACGGCCAGAAGGTCTACAATACGCTGACCGTGATCGGCCAGCCGATCCCCGCCGAGCGCGCCGGCTCTCCTGATCCGTCGACGTCTGACGAGCATATGAAGTCGCTCAAGCGCTGGCCCGTTACCGTCAGCTATTTCGACCGCGAAGCCCAGCAGAAGGAAGGCGAGCAGACGCCGGTCTACGCCATGGCGTTCGAGCTCTACGAGAACGGCGTGTCGCGCCAGCTCGTGCTTGATTACAACGATTTTGTGATTTCGGGCGCGATGGGCAAGTTCGACGCGAAGGACAGCAAGCCCTGCAATTGAGGGCTGGCCTGCAACACGGTCTCTGGCTAGGCTCCCTCCCAACCACAAACCTCCGGGAGCCCAACCATGCCCAAGCTCGATCATCTGCGGCCCAGCGGCCTGCATCACAACCCCGCCTATTCGCACGTCGTCACCGCCACAGGTGCGCGCACCATCTACATCTCCGGCCAGGTTTCGGTGGATGAGGAGGGACGGATCGTCGGCGAAGGCGACATTGCCGCGCAGACCACGCAGGTGATGCAGAATCTCGGTCACGCGCTGAAAGCAGCCGGCGCGAGCTACGCCAACATCGTGAAGATCACGACCTTCGTCGTAAATTACAAGCCGGAGCTGCGCCCGATCATCGGCAAGGCCCGCTCGGCCTTCTTCGAAGGCATGGAGCCGCCGGCCAGCACCCTCATCGGCGTCTCGGCGCTCGCCGCGCCGGAATGGATGATCGAGATCGAGGCGGTGGCGGTCGCGGATTGATTTCGTAGCCCGGCTGAAGCGGAGTGTAATCAGGGCTGCGAGTGCGTCGTCTTGGACAGCTCTTGTAAGACAGCCATCGCTTCGTCGGCCCGGTCAGCAAGCACGAAGAGATGGTCGTGATAAAAGGCCGACACGGCGTTCGCGCTGATGCCGGCTTCGGCCAGACGCGCCGTGATTGCGGCCAAGAACCCCACCGCCTGCAGCGAGGAATGAACTTTCAGCGCGATCAGGCGCGAGGCGAACGCGTAGCTTAGGCCTGTCGCTTCGGCCTCTTCGCGAGAGACCACGAGCGTCGTGCCTTCCTGCTCGCGGAACGTCAGCAAAGGGCTGAGCGCTGCGGGAATCGACTGGTCGGTCGGGATCGTGCAGAACACGAAGATGCCTGGCCGCAGATCCGGCTTCATGTCACTCAGCAGCACGTCGAGATCGCGCTCACCCGTCATCACTCCTGCGCCTTTTCCGGCCCCTCATACGCGATGCCGCGGATCACTGCGGCGCTGCCGAACTTCTTGCGCAAGCTGTCCACCGCGCGCTCGGCGTGGGCCGCACGGCGATCGAGCATGTCGGTGTCGTCGGCGACTGAACCCTCGCGCAACGCGCTGACGCCGGCGCCCATCAAGCGGAAGGCGGTGCCATCGATCTCTTTTGCCAGCATCTCGCGGCAGATCGAGAAGATCTTTGCGGCAAGCTGCGTCGGGGCCGTGATCGACTGCGAGCGCGTGCGCTGGCGGAAATCGGCGGTCTTGAGTTTCAACGTGACGGTTGAGCCGGCGAGTTCGCTGCTCTTGAGGCGAGACGACGTCTTCTCGCAGAGCCGCCACAAAATCTTCTCCAGCGTCGCGAAGTCGCGGATGTCGGTCTCGAACGTGGTTTCGCTCGAAATCGTCTTGGCGCCGCGGTCAGGCTCGACGCGGCGGTCGTCGATGCCGCGCGCGAGCCGCCACAGCCTGCGGCCGTCGCTCGGAAACTGCCGCATCATCTCGATCTCGTCGGCCTTCTGCAGGTCGGCGATGATGCGGAAGCCGCGTTGCATCAGACGCTCCTGGGTCGCCGGTCCAACGCCGAAGATGAAACCGACCGGCCTCGAAGCCAGCATCAAACGCGCTTCCTCCTGGTCGAGCGCGGCAAACCCGCGCGGCTTGTCGAGGTCCGAGGCGATCTTGGCCAGGAACTTGTTGCAGGAGAGGCCGACCGAGACGCTGATACCGATGTCACGCTCTATGTTACGTGCGAACCGCGCCAGCACCTTGGCCGGGATCATGCCGTGCACCCGTTCGGTGCCGGAGAGATCGAGAAAAGCCTCGTCGATCGAGAGCGGCTCGACCAGCGGCGTCAGTGCCTGCATGGCTTGGCGCACCTCGCGCCCGACCCGGACATATTTCGCCATGTCCGGCGGGATCACGGCTGCATGCGGGCAGGCTTCCAACGCCTTGTACATCGGCATCGCCGAGCGCACACCGTAGGTGCGCGCGATGTAGCAGGCGGCCGACACCACGCCGCGTTTTCCCCCGCCGATGATGACGGGCTTGTCGGCGATGTCAGGGTTGTCGCGCTTCTCGATGGTCGCGTAGAAGGCGTCGCAGTCGATATGGGCGATGGTCAGGCGCGCGAGCGCGCGGTGGCGGACGAGGCGGGGGGAACCGCAGGCGGAACAGCGCCGCACGCCCATATCCAGATCGGCCGAACAATCCCGGCAGAAGCAGCGGGGCCCAGCCGTCTCCAAGGAACTCACGGCACGTCGCGCTCCCAATTGCGGTCGCCGAGCGCGTCGCCGAGAACCTGCCGCGCTGCGGCAACGTTGGTCGGATGCAGTTCCGCAGCGCTGGCAAACGCCTTCACGGTGGCGTCATCGCGCATGACGAAATCGAGCACGCTGAGGAGGAAATTGGGGTCCGAGGCGGCATTGCGCAGCGTCTCCGGGCCGACCCCTGTCTCAGCCAGGAACAGGCCCAGCCGCTCAGGCTCGCCTGCGACGAAGGACAGCGCCTGAAGCGCAACGATTTCAGCGACTTCGCGGGGGTTGTGAACAGGCTTTTTCACGTGGCCGGTTTGCCTTTCCGTTAACTTTAGGTGTCTACTTTGGAGTCACCATGCCCGAGTCTCGTGCCTAAGTCTTGCGACCCCGGACAAGCAATCGGAAACCACATCGCAGAAAGTCGGCCCCCGGGTTTAACGAAACTCAAGCGAATCTGAGGCTAGTTTGAATCCAGTTTTCGAAGCGCCGGCGAGCGGCGCCTGAGGCGTCACATGTATCGGTCTGTGGACCAAACAGGAGGGCAGGATGGCTAAGACCGTCCTGATCGTGGAAGACAACGAGCTCAATATGAAGCTCTTCCGCGACCTGTTGGAGGCGCACGGCTACCAGACCTCCGGCACCAGCAACGGCTACGAGGCGCTCGACCTCGTTCGCAAGATGCGGCCCGACCTCGTGCTGATGGATATCCAATTGCCGCAGGTCTCAGGCCTGGAGGTGACGCGCTGGATCAAGGACGATCCGGAACTGCGCAGCATTCCCGTCGTCGCCGTCACGGCGTTCGCGATGAAGGGCGACGAAGAGCGCATCCGCGAGGGCGGCTGCGAGGCCTATTTGTCCAAGCCGATCTCGGTCGGCAAATTCATCGAGACGGTCCGGCGTTTCATCGGATAGGAAGTGAGTTCATAGTGTCCGCGCGTATCCTCGTCGTCGATGACGTCCCTGCCAACGTCAAGCTGTTAGAGGCCCGCCTCTCCGCCGAATATTTCGACGTGATGACCGCTTCGAACGGCACCGAGGCGCTGGCGATCTGCGCCCGTGCCGAATGCGACATCATCCTGCTCGACGTCATGATGCCGGACATGGATGGTTTCGAGGTCTGCCGCCGCCTCAAGACCGATCCGGCCACGCATCACATTCCGGTCGTGATGGTCACCGCGCTCGACAGCCCGTCCGACCGCAATCGCGGGCTGGAGGCCGGCGCCGACGATTTCCTCACCAAGCCCGTCTCCGACGTCGTGCTGATCGCGCGCGTGCGGTCGCTGACGCGGCTGAAGATGATGACCGACGAGCTGCGGATGCGCGCCATCACCTCGCTCGAGATCGGCATGCAGGCGCCCGAGCGCACTGCGATCTCCGACACCGGCAAGGGCGGCCGCATCCTGCTGGTCGACGACCGCCAGTCCTCCTTTGAACGGCTGGCGACGATCCTCGCCGTCGAGCACACCATCGACGTCGAGCCGAACCCGACCGAAGCGCTGTTCCACGCCGCCGAGGGCAATTACGACCTCTTGATCGTCTCGCTCGACCTCAACAATTTCGACGGCCTTCGGCTGTGCAGCCAGGCGCGCTCGCTGGAGCGCACGCGCCATGTGCCGATCCTGGCGATCGCCGACCCCGAGAACTCGACGCGGCTGCTCCGGGGCCTCGAGATCGGCGTCAACGACTATCTGCTGCGTCCGATCGACAAGATCGAGCTGCTGGCGCGCGCCCGCACCCAGATCCGCCGCCGCCGCTACACCGACCATTTGCGCGACAACGTGCAGAACTCGATCGAGATGGCGATCACCGACGCGCTCACCGGACTGCACAATCGCCGCTACATGGAGAGCCATCTGGCCACGCTGGCCGAGCAGGCCGCGACCCGCGGCAAGCCGCTGGCGCTGATGATCCTGGACATCGACTACTTCAAGTCGATCAACGACAATTACGGGCACGACGCCGGCGACGACGTGCTGCGCGAATTCGCCGTGCGGGTGCGCAAGTCGATCCGCGGCATTGACCTTGCCTGCCGCTACGGCGGCGAGGAATTCGTCATCGTGATGCCGGAGACCGATCTCCACGTCGCCGGCATGGTCGCCGAGCGCCTGCGCCGCTCGATCGCAGGCGAGCCCTTCGCGATCCACAAGGGCGCCAAGCGCATCGAGGTCACGATCTCGATCGGCCTGACCACGCTGGAGCAGAAAGGCGAGGCGGTTGGCGACGTCCTCAAGCGCGCCGACACCGCGCTGTACCGCGCCAAGCACGACGGCCGCAATCGCGTGGTGTCGCACGCGGCGTGAGGGCTCTCGCACCAAAAGTGCGAAAACAACCCCATGCACAGTAGCCGGCACTCGTCGGATCAATGGCTTACGCGGGTGGCAAAAATCGCCTGCGCGGGTAGCAAGCCTGTTTGACTCGTCGGGCAAAACAGGAGCATCCTGCTAGCATCCCGAACGTCCACGATCTCTGCTGTCATTCCCCGCGAAGGCGGGGAGTCCAGTACGCCACGGCTTCTCCATCCAACGACTGTCTCTGGAATACTGGATCACCCGCCCCCGTGCGCCATTGCGCACAAGGCGGGTGATGACAGCGAACGATGCGGCAGCGATTACGGCGGCGTGGGTTTGCGCCCCGTCGTAGCCTTCACCGGCTTCGCATCCCCCACATCCACCCCGGCATTCCGCAGCAGCACCGTCGCCGCGTCCTTCGCGGCACGCGCCATCGCGGGATCGTCGCGGACGAGGTCCTGCGCGATCGAGCCATCGACCAGCAGCGCGAGCTGCGTTGCCAGCGCCTCCGCGTTCGTCACGCCGAGCTCGTTCAGCCGGTCGCGAAACCAGACGCGGCGGCTTTCCTTGAAGGCGATTGCGATCTTCTTCACGGCGCGGTCCGCCGGGCCAAGCTCGGCGACCGCATTCACGAACGGGCAGCCGCGAAAGTCTTTTGCGGCGAAGCGGCGCTCCAGCGAATCGAAGGTGGCGAGGATCTGCTCGGCCGGGCGCTTGTCCGAGGCGCGGGGCTGCACGAAGCGGCGCTCCAGATAGGCCGCGATCAGCGCGTCCTTGGACGGGAAGTGGTTGTAGAGCGTGCGCTTGGAGATGCCGATCTCGGCCGCGATGGTGTCGACGCCGATGGCGCGAATGCCTTGCAGATAGAACAGCTTGTCGGCGGTCTCGAGGATCCGCTCTTTCATCGTCTGTGGGGCGGGCGGGGGAGCCATGCGGCGGTGAATGTCCTGTTCGCTTGACAGCGCCTGCTATCCATAGCCTAAGTACACAGGTCTGTGTAACCAAAATCAACTGATATTGCAGACCACGGCGTTCGCGCCGCGCCGGCGAGGGAGAAGAAAATGCCGCTACTGCAGGTCCTGCGTCCGACATTGCCCATCCTGATCGGCGCCTCGATCATGCTGACGCTGAGCATGGGGCTGCGCCAGAGCCTCGGCATCTTCATGCAGCCGCTGACCCACGACATCCATCTGTCGATCTCCGACTTCACGCTGGCGCTGGCCGTGCAAAATCTCGCCTGGGGCTTTCTCCAGCCGCTCGCAGGCGCGATGACGACGCGCTATGGCTTCCGTCCGATCATGATCGCCGGCTCGTTCATGTACATCGCGGGCTTGGTGCTGATGGCGACCGCGAACGGTCTCGTCGCCATCATGATCGGTGCCGGCGTGCTGATCGGCACCTCGCTCGCCTGCACCGCCGCGGCGATCGCGATGTCGGTGGCGGCGCGCGCGGTGCCCGCAACGGTGCGCTCGACAGTGCTCGGCATCGTCTCCGGCGCGGGCTCGCTCGGGGCACTGCTGTCAGCGCCGATCGGGCAGATGCTCAACGAGGGATTCGGCTGGCGTGTCGGGCTCGTCGGTTTCGTGGTGATGTCGGTGCTGATGATCCCGGCGGCCTGGTATGCCGGGCGTGTCGACGCGGTCCCGCTGCCGAAGCCCGCGACTGACGAGATCGTCGATGCCACGGCGATGATTGCAGCGAAGACCGCCTTTGGCAACGCGTCCTTCGTGGTGATGACCTGCGCCTATCTCGTCTGCGGCATGCAGCTCGTGTTCCTCACCACGCATTTGCCGTCTTATCTCGCGATCTGCGGCCTCGATCCGATGCTGAGCGCGCAGACGCTCGGCATGATCGGCGGCTTCAACGTGCTGGGCTCGCTGTTCTTCGGCTGGGCCGGCGAGCGCTGGAACAAGCTCGCGCTGCTCGGCGGCATCTACGTCGTGCGCTCGCTGGCGCTGGCCTGGTACTTCATGCTGCCGGCCACACCTGCCTCGACCTTGCTGTTCGGCGCGATCATGGGCTTTTTGTGGATGGGCGTGGGACCGCTGGTCGCGGGCGCAGTCGCGGAGATGTTCGGCCTGCGCTGGCAGGCGATGATCCAGGGCCTCGCCTTCATGAGCCACCAGATCGGCAGCTTCCTCGGCGCCTACGGAGGCGGCCTGCTCTACGACGCGCTCGGCTCCTACACCATGGCCTGGCGTATCGGCGTCGCGCTGGGTCTGGCCGGCGGCATCGTGCAGGTGGCGTTTGCGCTGATCAGGCCGTCGCAGCCGTCGGCGCCGGTGTTGAAGGCGGCGTAGGGCGCGCCTAATCGTCCGCTTGGGAGTTTGGAGCGGGCGCTGCGCTGTTTCGTCGTGGTCGACAGCTTGTGACCCCAAGCGGAATCGTTGCCCGTCCGAGGTGCGGCTCAGGCGGCCCAATAGGGATCGTCCCGACCAGCCGCGTAGGCGGCCACAGGATCGGATCATCGGGCGAACTGGCTTTGGCACTGCATTCGTTCTAAGCTCTGGGTTGACGCCGAAGGCGAAGCAGTTCGTCGAAGCGCGAACAAAAAAGCACAGGGGGGATCATCATGTCCGCGTTGTCACGCCGCGATTTCCTGGCACTTTCGACATCGATTGCCGCCGTCGGCCTCGCCTCGTCGGTGCAGGCCGCGATGGGGCCGAACGACAAATACGATCTGGTGATCCGCGGCGGCGAGGTTCTCGACCCCAGCCAGTCGCTGCGCGCCAGACGCGATATCGGTATCCGCTGGGGCGTCATTGAGACGGTGCAGGAGACGATTCCTGCCGAGCGCACGCTGAAGAGCATCGACGCGTCGGGCAAGCTCGTGATGCCCGGTCTCATCGATCTGCATAGTCACGTCTATCCCTACGGCTCGGCAATCGGCATTCCCGCCGACGAGCTCGTACAATTCCAGGCTACGACGA
Organism: Bradyrhizobium sp. 149; assembly: GCF_023073915.1. Taxonomy (GTDB): domain Bacteria; phylum Pseudomonadota; class Alphaproteobacteria; order Rhizobiales; family Xanthobacteraceae; genus Bradyrhizobium. The sequence goes on from NZ_JADPKK010000022.1 coordinate 185,525, forward strand.
CCGTCGTCTCGGCGGGCGACGCCGGGGTCAATAATCTGGCGGCGTTGCGCCGGTTCATCGTGGCCCAGACACGGGCGCGGATGTACGCCTTCGTCCATATCGCCAATAACGGCCTGTCGGCGTTCCCGGCCGCCGAGCTGTACAATATCGACGTCGCGCAGACCGAAGCGTGCGCAATGGCGCTCGCCGAGAACGCCGACTTCCTGCTCGGGGTTAAAGTGCGGATGTCCGAGAATGTGATCTACAAGCACGGGCTCGAGCCGCTGAAGCGCGCCATCCAGGCTTGCGAGATGTGCGGCTGGCCAGCGAAGATGATGGTGCATATCGGTGGCGTCGAGTCCAAGGAGCTGATGTCGCAGATTCTCGACCTGCTCCGGCCGGGCGACGTGCTGACGCACGCCTATTCGGGCGCCCCGAACATGTCCAACGTCTTCACGAATATCGTTCAAGAGGGCAAGCTGCTGCCTGCGGCTCTGGCGGCCAAGCAGCGTGGCGTCATGTTCGACGTCGGTCACGGCGGCGGCAGCTTCGATTTCACCGTAGCGGAAGTGGCGATCCCCGGTGGATGCGCTCCGGACACGATCTCGTCCGATATTCACGTCTTCTCCGGCAACTCGCCGGGCATTCCGTTCCTGCCCAACGTGATGAGCAAGTTCATGACGCTCGGCTTTACGCTGGAGCAGGTGGTCGCGATGGCCACCACGGCCCCGGCGAAAATCATCAATCGCGCGCCGAAGATCGGCACTTTGCAGGTCGGTGCGCCCGGCGATGTCGCCATCATGGAGCTGGTGGAGGGGCCGGTCAGCTTCGTCGACACCCGCAACAACAAGAGGGACGGGAAGGCCTATCTCAAGCCGATCCAGACCGTCATCAACGGGGTTCCCTTCGGCCGGCCGTATCAGGCGCCATTCGCAGTGAGATAGCGAGCCGGGCAAGGGCCGGACAGGTGACAAGACGGCAGAGCAACGGCTAGGACGCTGCGACACTTACCTTGATGCGGACGGGCCGTGGAGGGCGCAGTCCTCTGCCCAGTGCCGGGCGGCGGGAGACCGGTTGTTTGGCCGGTAGCCTGCCGAGGTGCGAGACGGTTTGCATCAGCGCGGATCTGACGGCGGGCTCGATCTTCGCGCAGATGAACCAGCAGACCAGCACGAGCATGCCCAGCGCGATCCATACCGCCGAGGTGGCATCGAGGCCGGCATCGACCAGGGCACGAATGATCGCCGTGCCAATGACGTTGTGAGTGAGATAGAGCGGATAGGTGATCAGTCCGAGCGTTCTCAAAGAGGCTGGTGCTTCAGGAGAAGCTCTGCCCGCAGAGCGCCTGCTCCGGTTCGCGGCAACGGCGATGAAGAGCACCGCGGCCGCCCAGACCATGATCGGCACGAGAGCCGATTGATCCGCGATGGCGGGGATGGACGACAAAAAGAACGAGGCAAAGAAGTAGATCTCTGCGGCGCCCGAAAGAAACGTGACGGCAATGGCGACCTGTTCGAGCGTGGTCAATTCTCTGTTTGCGGAAATGAACAGCCAGATCCCGAGCGCAAAGAAGCAGCCATGGCTCAGCAGGAATGCTGCGCATGGCACCCGAAACATCAGGATGACCAGATAAGGCAAGTCGGATGGCGTCATGCATGACAGTACGAGCAACGCGACGGCGTTGAAAATTGCGCTGTAGATGGTGAGACCAAAGGCCAGGTGTCGCAGCGTGACCTTCTTCGTGAGCATAGCGCAGAACACGAGTCCATAGAACGCTGTTTCGGCGGCCAGCGTCCAATAGACTTCGTCAAGCCATTGGCCGGTGACGCCCTTGGGGACCATCAGCATGGCGTGGATGTAGGGCAGGATGAATTCGGATGCCGGTCGGCTCCCGAAGAGAAGCAGGACGAGCAAGGTCGCGGTGGCGCAAATCCAGACCGCCGGATAAAGCCTGAGTGCGCGACCAAGAAGAAACTCGCCCGGCGAAGAATTGCTCGCGGAATTCGCGATGACGAAACCCGAAATGACGAAGAAGATTTCAACGCCGACCCAGCCGAACCATGTGTAGGGCGCGGCGGAGGGGTAGAGCACATCGGCGGCGACGGTGCGCTCGAAGCCCGGGACGCCAATCGAGGCCCAGGCCGAGGACCAGAACATCTGGTGAAAGATCGCGACCCCGAGGGCGGCGGCGAAGCGCAGCGGATCCAGCAACGGCAAATGGCTCTTCACGGGAACGGACCAGGTTCATGCAACGATCCCGCTGGAGATATCGAAGCTGGTCATGGCGCACTGCGAGGTGGGTCACACTGGGTCCGCCGTAGTCGAAATGCGCCGATCTTTGAGTGGGTTACGTAGCCCAGCTCTATATCCCGGAGGCGCTGCACCGCGTCCGGGACACGAGAGAGCTGAAGCTCGACTGCAACAGAAGGCCTGCGGAGAAGAAGAACTAACGCGTGCGTCCTGACCGCTTGAGGTCGGCGACCTTAAACCTGTTGCCGGCGGCCAGGCTGCTGCAAAACCAGTGGGCTCTGTTTCGAAACTCGCCCAGGAACACCTTCGTCTCGACGCAATCTGTGTAGGATTTATGGGTGATGGTGTCTCGGCACGTTGGCGAGAAAGGTCCATAGTTCAGACCGCCGCCCGACTCGCTGCATCCAACCCAGGGCTCCTTGCCGTTTGAGAAGCTTGATGCACAGCCACCGTTGCAACTGCTGGCAACTTTCTCCAGGCTGGCAATCCTCCCCATCACAGAACCCGGCGCGTACGAAGGCGTTCGCGCGCCTGGCCTTTGAGCTGTTGACGCTGTTCGACGCGGCGCCGTGGTGTTTGCTCCCCGCTCCGACACGTGCGGCCTTGCCACCTGCTTCGGCGCGTCGACCGTGACGGGGGGAATCGTGGCGGCGGTGCCCGTTGGAATTTGCGACGCTGCCGGCGCGCACAGCAAGATTGTTGACAAGGCAGCGACGGCTGAAGGCACGACAAGGCTTGATGACAATCTCATGACCATGTCCTTGCAAATCCGGGACGGAAATTCCGCCCGGCAAGTGCACGGTAACATACATTTGGAAGCGAGCAACCGTGGGTTGATAGAATATCGGGCGATGACTCGCTGCGCCGAGCTTAGCTCTCGTGCCCGGACGCAGCGCAGCGTCACTTCGACGGTGTGCTGCAGAGCCGGGGCCCACGTCGCGGCATCGTACTTGTTGCATTCTGGGTCCCGGTCTGCGCAGCAACGCTGGCGCGTTGCAGCGCGCCCGGGACACGAGAGTGCACAAATAAAAACGGGGCCCAGAGGGCCCCGTCAAAGTCCGTAACGTTCCGCGATCTTATTCGATCTTGCTTACTTGATCTTGGCTTCGCGGAATTCGACGTGCTTGCGCGCCACGGGATCGTACTTCTTCTTGACCAGCTTGTCGGTCATGGTGCGCGAATTCTTCTTGGCGACGTAATAGAAGCCGGTGTCGGCCGAGGACACGAGCTTGACCTTGATGGTGACCGCTTTGGCCATGTTCAGAACCTCAGAAATGAAGGGAATCTGGAGCCGGCCAAATGGCCCGCGTTGGCCGGCAACCTAGCCAGAAACCGCCTGATGTCAAGATTTTAGGGGGCGAAAACCGCTCAAATCGGCCCGATTACCCCTCGAAGAACCGGTTTTTCGGCCGCGGCAGGCCCAGATTCTCCCTCAAAGTGGGCCCTTCGTACTCTTTGCGGAAAATCCCGCGCCGCTGCAGCTCCGGCACGACCTTGTCGACGAAATCGTCGAGGCCGGCGGGCAGGAACGGGAACATGATGTTGAAGCCGTCGGAGCCGCGCCCTACCAGCCATTCCTCCATCTGGTCGGCGATGGTCTTGGCCGTGCCGACGAAGGACAGCCCGCCATAGCCGCCGACGCGCTGGGCGAGCTGGCGCACCGTGAGTTTTTCCCGGGCGGCGAGATCGACCATGCGCTGGCGGCCGCTCTTGCTGGCGTTGGTCTCGGGGATATCAGGCAATTGCCCGTCCGGATCGAAGCCGGAGGCGTCGGTGCCGAGAATGACGGACAGCGAGGCGATGGCGCTGTCGTAATGAACGCGGCTGTCGAGCAACGCGCGCTTCTCCCTGGCTTCATCGACGCTGTCGCCGACCACGACGAAGGCGCCGGGAAGGATCTTGAGGTGCTCCGGGTCGCGGCCGATCTTCTCCATGCGGCCCTTGATGTCGGCATAAAGCTTTTGGCTGTCGGCGAGGCTGCCGCCGCCGGTGAACACGGCTTCCGCGGTTTCAGCCGCGAGCTGCCTGCCGTCTTCCGATGCGCCGGCCTGCACGATCAGCGGCCAGCCCTGCACCGGGCGGGCGATGTTGAGGGGGCCGCGCACCTTCAGATATTTGCCCTGGTGGTCGAGCACATGCATCTTCGCGGGATCGACGAACACGCCGCTTTCGACATCGCGCACGAACGCGTCGTCGGCGAAGGAATCCCAGAGGCCGGTGACGACGTCGTAGAACTCGCGGGCGCGCTTATAGCGCTCGGCGTGCTCCATGTGATCGTCGAGGCCGAAATTCAGCGCCGCGTCCGGATTTGAGGTGGTGACGATGTTCCAGCCCGCACGCCCCCCGCTGATATGGTCGAGCGATGCGAAGCGCCGTGCGACGTGATAGGGCTCGTCGAACGTGGTCGAGCCCGTTGCGATCAGGCCGATCCGCTCGGTGACGGCGGATAGCGCCGACAGCAGCGTGAACGGCTCGAACGATGTCACCGTGTGGCTGCGCTTGAGCGCGTTGACCGGCATGTTCAGCACGGCGAGGTGATCGGCCATGAAGAAGGCGTCGAACTTGCCGGCCTCGAGCTTCTGGATCAGCGTCTTGATGTGACCAAAATTGAAATTGGCGTCCGGCCAGGCCCCGGGATAGCGCCAGGCGCCGGTATGGATGCTGATCGGGCGCATGAACGCGCCAAGCTTGAGTTGCCGTTGTGCCATCGCCCGGTGTCCGTTCTTTGTGTCGTTCGGGAAGACATAGGCATGCCGTGGAACTCCGCCATCGGGGGAGGCGGGAAGATTATTTTGTTTTTCGCGACGCACTCAGCACATTCGCGTCATTCCGGGCTCGCGCTGCGCGCGCCCGGAATGACAAGTCAGCTCAAGATATCCTTCTGCATCTTGCCACCGTAGAAATGGAAGAACGGCACCGGCGCATCGTGGCGGAGCGGGCCGGTGGCAAGGCGCGCGTCGAGTTCGTTGAGCACGTTGCGGGTCATCGGATGCAGATCGGCGAGCGGCTTTGAGCCGAGCTCGACCCAGACCAGTTCGACAAGCTCGGCATCAGCATGGATCACGCCCTCGACGCGATGGGCGATCGCGGAGGCGTCCGCGGTGAAGAAGCGCGTGTCGAACCGCTTGACGCGGCCGGGCGGGGTGATCGCGCGCGCGATCAGGAACAGGCTGGAAGGATCGGGCAACAGGCCCGCATCCGCGAACGGCTTCCAGGCGCCTTCGAGTTTAGCCACCTTGTCTTCAGTCTTGCCTTCCGCCTTGCGCCCGAGGCAGAGACCGGTCTCCTCACAGGCCTCGCGGATCGCGGCAATCGCCAGCGATTTTGCGCGCGAGGCCGGCGTCTTCGGACTGCCCTTGGCGAGATTGGCTTCCAGCTCGGGAGTGATCGGCGCTGCGCACGGCACGCGATAATCGTCCTTGTCGACGCGGCCGCCGGGGAAGACGAACTTTCCGGGCATGAACACCACCTTGTCGTGGCGCTTGCCGACCAGGACTTTCGGAATGGCGCCGCTGCGGTCGACCAGGATCAGCGTCGCCGCATCCCGAGGGCGAAAATAGGGATGGTGGTCGGCTTCCTTGCCCTCGTGGATCTTTGCCTGGTCGGCTGCCTGCGACGTATCCGTCATGTCCTCACCCAAACGCTTCTTGTTTATCTTGCTTACACCGGCGGAATACCATCCGTCGGGTTCTCGTCAAACCCGTGCATGCGCAGAGCCCATTGCAATCCGACCACGGCTCCCTTGACGGGCTGCAGCAGTGCGAGCGAGGCGACGAAGGTGAAGGGCAGATAGGCCGCGAAGCTGATCCAGACCGGCGTGGTGTAGTTAGTCTCGATCCAGAGGATGGTGGGCACCACGATGTGGCCGACGATGACGATGACGAGATAAGCCGGCAAATCGTCGGCGCGGTGCGGCGTGACATCGAGGCCGCATTTTGAGCAATTATCTGCGGTCTTCAGGAAGGCGCGGAACAGCTTTCCCTCGCCGCAGCGCGGGCAGCGGCCGCGAAACCCGCGCCTCATCGCAGCAAAGACGTCGCGCTTTTCGACGAGGCCGGTCTCGCGGGTCCATATCTTTGGCGCCGTGCTTACCACGCCTTGCCCTTCTGGCCCTTACCCTTGCTCTTTCCCTTGCTCTTTCCTTTGGCCTTTTTGCCCTTACCGGGCTTCGTCTGCTTCTCCGGCTTGCGCTTCTTGTCTGGACTGCGCCCGGGATGCGCCTTGAACGAGGGGCGGCGCTGCGGACCGGATGGCCTGCGGCCGCGCGGCGCGGTCTCGCCGGACGACGACAGCAGCTCGAAGCGCAGGGCGCCTGCGATGGGAGCTGCTTCGATCAGGCGGACGTCGACGACGTCACCAAGCTGATGCATGGTGCCGCTGCGGGTGCCGACCAGCGCGTGGCGGCCTTCGTCATAGTTGAAATATTCCGTACCGAGGGATCGGATCGGGATCAATCCGTCGGCGCCGGTCTCGGCCAGCTTCACGAACAGGCCGGCGCGCGTGACGCCGGAGACGCGGCCCTGGAAGGTCGCTCCGATACGGTCGGCGAGGTGATGGGCGATCAGGCGGTCGACGGTCTCGCGCTCCGCCTTCATCGCGCGCCGCTCGGTCACGGAGATATGGGCTGCGACCTCGCCGAGGCTTTCCGGCGTCTCGCTGTCGGGCAGCGCGCCTTCGCCGAGGCCGAGCGCGCGAACCAGCGCGCGGTGCACGACGAGGTCGGCATAGCGGCGGATCGGCGAGGTGAAATGGGCGTAGCGGCGCAGGTTCAGGCCGAAATGACCGTAATTCTCCGAGGAATATTCCGCCTGCGCCTGGGCGCGCAGCACGACTTCGCTCACCAGCGGAAAGTGGTCGTGGCCTTCGAGCTGCGCCAGCACCCGGTTGAACAGGGCCGGGCGCAGCGCGCCACCCTTTGCGAACGGAACGTCCAGCGTCGCCAGGAATTCCGCGAGCGCGTGGACCTTTTCCAGGGTCGGCTCGTCATGCACGCGGTAGATCAGCGGCAGCGATTTCTTCTCGAGCATCTCGGCTGCCGCGACATTGGCGAGGATCATGAACTCCTCGATCAATTTGTGCGCGTCGAGCCTGTCGGGCACGACGACGCGGTCGACCGTGCCGTCGCTCTTGAGCAGGATCTTGCGCTCGGGCAGATCGAGATTGAGCGGATCGCGCTCGTCGCGCGCGCGCTTGACGCAGGCATAGGCGGCATAGAGCGGCCTCAAAATCGGATCGAGCAGGGGGCCGGTGGTGTCGTCCGGCTTTCCGTCGATCGCGGCCTGCGCCTGCGCGTAACTCAGCTTCGCCGCCGAGCGCATCAGGATGCGGTGGAAGCTGTGCGATCGCTTGCGGCCGTCCGGGCCGATCACCATCCGCACCGCGAGCGCGCCGCGCGGCTCGCCCGGCACCAGCGAGCAGAGATTGTTGGAGATGCGCTCGGGCAGCATTGGAACGACGCGGTCGGGGAAATACACCGAGTTGCCGCGGTCGAGCGCGTCGCGATCGAGCGCGGTGCCCGGCCGCACGTAGAAGCTCACGTCCGCAATGGCGACGTTGACGATGAAGCCGCCTCTGTTGTTGGGATCGTCGTCGGCCTGCGCATGCACCGCGTCGTCGTGATCCTTGGCATCCGGCGGATCGATGGTGACCAGCGGAACGTCGCGCCAGTCCTCGCGGCCTTTCAGGTTGGCCGGCTCCGCCGCTTCGGCTTCGCGCTCGGCGGCGGGGCGGAATTGTAGCGGGATGTCGTGCGCGTAGATCGCGATCAGGCTGATCGCCTTCTCCGACTTGACCGAGCCGAGCTTCTCCTTGACCCGGCCCGACGCCAGTCCAAAGCCGCGCGAGCGGATGATGTCGACGCTGACGAGATCGCCGTCCTGCGCGCCGTGCATCTCGGTCGGTGCGATGTTCAGCTCGCGGTCGGCGGACTTCTTGTCGACCGGAATGATCCGTCCGCCGCCTTCCGGCAGGCTGCGGAAGACGCCGAGGATGCGGGTCTTGGCCTTGTCGAAGACCTTGATGATGTGGCCGCGATAGGCCGGGCCGTCGGTCTCATCGGAGCGCTCGACCCGCAGCAGCGCGCGATCGCCAACGCCGGCCGCGGTGCCGGGCTTTGGCCGGCGCGGCATTGTGATCAGGATCTTTGGCGGTTCGCCGCTTTCGACCTCGTCCCATTCGGTGGGGGAGGCGACCAGCTCGCCGTCGTCGTCGCGGCCGGTGATGTCGGCGACCAAGGTCGGCGGCAGGCTGTCCGGCTCGGAAATCGTGTGGCGCTTCTTCTCGACGAGACCGTCGTCGGCGAGTTCGCGCAGCATGCGCCTGAGCTCGGCGCGATCGGCGTTCTTCAGCCCGAACTCGCGCGCAATTTCGCGGGTCCCGACCTTTCCTGGATGTGCCTTGATGAAGGCGACGACGGCGTTCCGGTCGGGAAAGCCATGGTCATTCTTGCGTTTCACTTAACCTCTAGGTCGTGCCGGCACTCTTCTTGGCCGGAGCTTTGGCGCCGGAGGCCTTGATCGGCGACGTTTTGGCCGTCGACGACACGGCTGCGCGCGCCTTGCTGGTGGATTCGGATTTGGTTTTGGCCGCCTTCTTCGCGGCCGGCTTCTTCTTCGGTGCGACGTCGCCGTCCGCAGCCTTCGCTGTAGCCTTCTCTGTAGCTTTCTTGGCCTTGGCCGGTTTCGCTGCCTTCTTCGGCTTCTTGCCGCCGCCCTTGGCCGCGCGCTCGTCAATCAGCGCGATCGCCTGCGGCAGCGTGATGGCGTCTTTCTCGATGTCGCTCGGGATCGTCGCGTTGACGCCGCCGGCCGTGACATAGGCGCCGTAGCGGCCGCCCTTCACCGTGACGGTGCCGAGGGTCGGATGATCGCCGATCGCCTTGCCGGGATCGGCGCCGAAGCGGCGGCTCGGACCCTTGGCGATCTTCTCCGCGATCAGCGTCACTGCGCGGTTGATGCCGATGTCGAACACCTCATCGCCGGCCTCCAGGCTGGCATAGGTCTTCTCGTGCTTCACGAATGGCCCGAAGCGGCCGAGACCTGCGGTGATCGGCTCACCGGTCTCCGGATGCTTGCCGATCTCGCGCGGCAGCGACAGCAGTTTGAGCGCAAGCTCGAGCTCGACATCGCCGGGCGAGGTGCCCTTCGGAATGCCCGCCCGCTTCGGCTTCTCGCCTTCGGCATAATCCTTGGGCTCGCCGAGCTGGATGTAGGGTCCGAACCGGCCGGCCTTGACCCAGACGTCGCGGCCGGTTTCGGGATCCTGGCCGAGCGAACGGTCGGCGCTGGCCTCGCCGTCGGCGGCAAGCTGACGGGTGTAGCGGCATTCCGGATAGTTCGAGCAGCCGACGAAGGCGCCGAACTTGCCGGCCTTCAGATTGAGCCGGCCGTTGCCGCAGCTCGGGCACTGCCTGATGTCGCCGCCATCGGTGCGGGGCGGATAGATGTGCTGTCCGAGCATGTCGTCGAGCACGTCCAGCACCTGCGCGACGCGCAGATCCTTGATCTCGTCGACCGCGCCGATGAAGCCGGTCCAGAAATCCTTCAGCACCTGCTGCCAGGAGATCTCGTTGTTGGAGATGCGGTCGAGCTGCTCTTCCAGGTTGGCGGTGAAGTCGTATTCGACGTAGCGGGCGAAGAAGCTTTCGAGGAAGGCGACCACGACGCGGCCCTTGTCCTCGCCGTGCAGGCGCTTCTTCTCGAGCTTGACGTAGCCGCGGTCCTTCAGGACCTGAAGGATCGAGGCATAGGTCGAGGGCCGGCCGATGCCGAGCTCTTCCATGCGCTTGACCAGGGAGGCCTCGGAGAAGCGCGGCGGCGGCTCGGTGAAGTGCTGGGTGACCGCGAGCGACTGCCGCTTCAGCGCGTCGTTCGGGCTCATCGCGGGCAGGCGGCGGGAATCCTCGTCCTCCTCGTCGTCGCGGCCTTCCTGGTAGAGTGCGAGGAAACCGTCGAACTTCACGACCTGGCCGGTGGCGCGCAGGTCCAGCGTGCGGCCGCCAACCTTCGCCGTGATGTCGACCGTCGTGCGTTCCAGCTCGGCCGATTCCATCTGGCTCGCGATGGTGCGCTTCCAGATCAGCTCATAGAGCCTCGCCTGATCGGCATCGAGCTTGCGGCTCATGCTGTCGGGGCGGCGTGACATGTCGGTCGGCCGGATCGCTTCGTGGGCTTCCTGGGCGTTCTTGGCCTTGGCCTGGTACTGGCGCGGCGCGTCCGGCACATAGGCGTTGCCGTAATCCTCGCCGATCACCTTGCGCGCCTGGGTGATGGCGGACGGATCGATCTGCACGCCGTCGGTCCGCATATAAGTAATGAGTCCGGTGGTCTCGCCGCCGATGTCGATGCCTTCATAAAGCCGCTGCGCGATCCGCATGGTGTGCGCCGGCGCAAAGCCGTATTTGCGGCTGGCTTCCTGCTGCAGGGTCGAGGTGGTGAAGGGCGCCTGCGGATTGCGCCGCGCCGGCTTGGCGTCGACGGAGGTGACGGCGAACGCCGCCGATTCCAGCGCCTTTTTAAAGTCTTCCGCTTCCGCGCCGGTGCCGATGTCGAGGCGCTGGATCTTCTTGCCGTCGGCGCCGACCAGACGGGCTTCGAAAGCATCGCCGCGCGGCGTCAGCAGGGTCGCGATCAGCGACCAATATTCACGCGCGACGAACTTCTCGATCTCCAGTTCGCGGTCGCAGACCAGCCGCAGCGCCACCGACTGCACCCGGCCCGCCGAGCGGGCGCCCGGCAGCTTGCGCCACAGCACGGGGGAGAGGGTGAAGCCGACCAGATAGTCCAGCGCGCGGCGCGCCATATACGCGTCGACCAGCGCACCGTCGATCTGGCGCGGGTTCTTCATCGCGTCCGTGACCGCCTGCTTGGTGATGGCGTTGAACACAACGCGCTCGATCTTGTGGTCCTTGAGCGCGCGCTTCTCTTTCAGCACCTCCAGCACGTGCCAGGAGATGGCCTCGCCCTCGCGATCGGGGTCGGTTGCGAGAATCAGGCGGTCAGCGCCCTTCAGGGATTTTGCGATGTCGTTGAGCCGGCCGGCCGCCTTGGGGTCGATCTCCCAGATCATCTTGAAATTGGCGTCGGGATCGACGGAGCCGTTCTTCGCCGGCAAGTCCCGGACATGGCCGAACGAGGCCAGAACCTCGTAGGACGAGCCCAAATACTTGTTGATCGTCTTGGCTTTCGCCGGCGACTCCACAATGACGATATTCATGTAGTTCCAGTAACTTATGGGAAAATTCTGGGCCGAATTCGATGAGATTCGGGTCGGCCGCTTCGTCCCGAACATGGGTGGTGGGGCCGTCGCTGTCAAATCGAGGGGTGTTGAAAGCCGCCTCGATGGGAAAAGTTTCATATCGAGAAAGTTGCAAAATACCACCTTTGAGTTGCGGCCGATGTCGGCGTAATGTTTCTGCGGGGCATGGATTCGGGTGGGGGCTGGTGACTAGGCCAGGGAAGAAACGGGCGGGCGCCGCATCGCGCGCGGCGGGAGGCTCGCGTCACGAGGAACCGGGGGAGGGCGGCGTTGACGAGGCGGTCGCCTTCATCGCCGAGCAGGTCGGGGCGTTGCGCAAGCTTGCGGAGCGTCACAAGCTCGACGTGCTGCATTATCTCCTGGGGATGACCAAGCTGGAAGCCGACGAGCATCTGCGGCTGCGGAGCAAGCGGAAGCTGTCGTGAGGGTCCGGCACTGCTTCAACCTCGGCAATGACGGGTGAGGTTAGCCGTTGCGGCTTGCCATTTTGGCCAACCGCTGGCCGAGATACTCGGCCGTTCTGACGTCGCTCTGAGGCAACGTGCCGTCGGCCAAATGTGTCGCCAGGCCTAGCTGGCTACCCAACCGGTTACGACCGCTCGGGTCCTCGCCCCCTGGAATGTCGAGCCCGCACCAGAGCATGCCGTGCTGGGCGGCCAGAATGGAAAAGTAGGTCAGCGCGTGGAGCTGGTCGCCACCCGCGCAGGCACCTGTCGGGAAGCCGCCTGCGATCTTGTTGGCCCATCGCTGCTTGCTCCATCGGTCGCTTGAAGCGTCTGCGAAGGCTTTGAATTGGGCCGCTGGCCCGCCCATGTAGGTCGGGCTGCCAAATGCGACCGCCCCGGCGCGGTCGATCCACTCCAACAGGCTGTCATTCTGGAAGCGGCCCGACACGATGTCGTCGCCGACGATCCGACAAAACGCGATCTCCGCCATACCGTCCGCCCCCCGCGCTATTGCATGCGCCAGCTGTTCGGTGGTGCCGGAAATGGAAAAATAGACGATGGCGAGCAGGGGCATGGCGGCGCCGCTTCGGGTGTTCAACCATCTTCGGCGTCGTCGATGTTTTGTACAAGTCCCGAACGCAGTCATTGCCAGCGCGGCGAAGCAAATCCGGAGTCCTTCTGCGGTGATTCTGGATTTGCTTCGCTGCGCTCGCAATGACGGGTGGTGGCGGTGCGCCGCTGTCAGGCCGAGCGCCGGCGCGGCGCAGGCCGCAATTTGAGTGTCGTGTCGGCCTGCGTGAGCAGGCGGCCGTCGTCCGCGCGCAGCTCGAGCTTGCGCACCGGGCGGCCTTTCTTGCGATCGACCAGAATGGTCGTGATCTCCTCGGGATGGTCGTCGAATTCCTCGCTCCATTGCCGCAACGCCACCAGGATCGGGAAGGTGCCGCGGCCCTTCTCCGTCAGCACATATTCCTGATACGCGCTGCCGTCGGAGGCGGGCGCGGTTTCCAGAATGCCGTGGTCGACCAGTGAACGCAGCCGCACGGCCAGAATGTTCTTGGCCATGCCGAGCTTGCTCTGAAATTCGCCGAAGCGGCGCAGGCCGAACAGCGCCTCCCGGATGATCAGCAGCGACCACCAGTCGCCGATCGCGTCCAGCGATCGTGCGATCGGACAGGCATCGCCTTCGAAGCTCGTTCGTTTCACCATCGCTTCGTCCTTTCGCGTTCGCCCGATTCAGACCCCATCACGCGCTTGTGTGGTTGCATCATAAAACCACAGGCTCTAGATGGCAACATAGTTTTATGATGCAACCACTGGAGGCGAGCGTGAGACTGAAGAACAAGACGGCCCTGATCACCGGCGGCAATAGCGGCATTGGACTGGCAACGGCAAAGCTGTTCGTGGCCGAGGGCGCCAGGGTGGTGATCACCGGGCGCAACAAGGAGACGCTGGAGGCGGCCGCGAAGGAGCTCGGGCCGAACGCGCTCGCGCTCGCCGCAGACGCCACCGACATCGCCGCGACCGAAGCTGCGATCAGGAAGGGCGCCGAAAAGTTCGGCAAGTTCGACATCGTGTTCGCCAATGCCGGGATCGCCGGCGGAACGCCGCTGGGTTCGGCCACGCTGGAGGTTTTCGAGAAGGTCATCAGCACGAACCTCACCGGCGTGTTTTTCACCGTGCAGTCGGCGCTGCCTCATCTCAATGACAATGCCTCGATCATCCTCAACGGCTCGGTGATCTCAGTGCTCGGCATTCCCGGCTACTCGGCTTACGGCGCCGCGAAGGCCGGCGTGCGCGCGATGGCGCGGATCATGGCATCAGAACTGTCGCCGCGCGGCATTCGCGTCAACGTGGTCGCGCCCGGTGCGATCCGCACGCCGATCTGGGGGGCTGCAACCGCAACACCGGAAGCGGAGAAGGCGTTCGAGAAGCGGATCGCGCTGACGACGCCGCTTGGCCGCATTGGTGAAACAGATCACGTCGCGAAGACGGTGCTGTTCCTCGCCTCCGACGATTCCGCGCATGTGCAGGGCCAGGAAATCTTCGTTGACGGCGGCGCGGTTGCCTCTCCGAGCGGCGCGCCGATCTATCGCGGCTGATTCGTTTTGGCGCAAATTGAATCGGTCGGCGCAGCCGTAAGCGGTTGCGTCGGCCGGTTCCCCACCTCGCGCGAGCTGTATTTTCTGAACCTTGCGCGAGGCGTTGAACCTTCGCTCGCGCTGCCAAGACACTTTTACGGCAGGGTTACGAAGCCTCATTTTCAAGGGAGCCCGAAATGCCAAAGGCAGCTCGTATTGTTTCTCCGATTTCAGCACCGCGTATTTACACCGAAAACTCCACCGTTCCCGCCAAGCGTTCCGACACCTCCGAGTTCATCGGGGTGGCTCTTTTTGCCGGCATCGGCCTGTTCGTTTCGCTCGTCGCCGTCATCCTTGGCATTCAGGGCGCCTGGTTTTAGCCTCGCGGACCGCGCACCGTTCGATCAGCCGCCGCAGGCGATGTAGCGGCGACTGATGATGTGCGCGTTGCCTCAAGCCGGGCGGAGGCTGGTTGCCGCCTGAAGCGCGTTTGCGAGCGACTTCTCGCGATGCTCCGGCCCGACCTGGATGCCATCGGCGATGATGAATTCGGGGTGATGAATGCCCATGAAGCCGAATACGCCGCGCAAATACGTTTCGAGATGCTCCAGCGACGCGGCCGGCGAGTCCGCGCCGTAATAGCCCCCGCGCGAGATCGCGACGATCACGCGCTTGCCACCGGCAAGACCCTGCGGTCCGTTCGCCCCGTAGCTGAACGTCTTCCCCGCCACCAGGACACGGTCGATCCATGCCTTGAGCTGGCTCGGAATCGTGAAATTGTACATCGGCGCGCCGATCACGACGATATCGGCGGCAAGGAACTCATCCAGTACGGCCTTGCTGGCGGCGAGGTCGGGGCCGAGTTCCGCCGGCGCAGGTGCGCCTTGCGCGGCGGCAAGATGGGAGCCGGAGAGGTGGGCGAGCGGGCTCTGGGTCAGGTCGCGATAGACGATATCCAGCGACGGTGTCGCCTGCCGGAGCCGGTCGACGACGGCGGCGGAGACCTGCCGGGAGACGGAGTGGGGGCCGAGCACGCTGGAGTCGATATGGAGAAGTTTCATTCGGGATCACCCTGGTATATGTTTGTAACCAGAGCTACATGAGTGACTATCAAAATCCTCGCAAGAACGCACTTTTTTGAGCCATGGACACATCCTTGAAACTTGAGCACATCGATTTGCCTGCCTCACCGAGGCCGAATCCCGACCATGCGGACTGCCGCGGCGTGGCCTCCGTGCTGTCCCGCGTTGGCGACAAATGGAGCGTGTTCGTTATCATGATGCTCGGCGACGGGCCGAAGCGTTTCAACGAGCTGAAGCGGATGATCAACGGCATCTCGCAGCGGATGCTGACCTTGACGCTGCGCGGGCTGGAGCGCGACGGCCTCGTCACCCGCACGATCTTCCCGACCATTCCGCCGCGCGTGGACTATGAGCTGACCGATCTCGGCCGCGGGCTGTCGCGACCGGTCGAGGCACTCGGCAAATGGGCGATGGACCATCTCGTCCAGATCGAGGCCGCGCGTGCGCATTTCGATCAGCGCAATCCATAGCGTTTTCGAGCGAAGTGGAGACCGGTTCGCGTTAAGAAAACGCGTCAACAAGATATTTAAATGAGCGACACCATTCCGCCGCCGTGACGCTCGAGCCGGCCGGCAAGCTCGAGCTCCAGCAGCACTGTGCGGACGATCGCGGGCGAGGCGCCGGACATCCGCACGAGATCGTCGATCGAGATTGGCGTGGGGCCGAGCAGACCCGTGATCTGGCCGCGGTCGTGTCCTTGCGGATCGCTCTCGAACGGTTCGCTGTCGGGCTCGGTCGCCGGATGCATCAGCGGCCGCTCCATGATTGGCTGGATCGCGTTGACGACGTCGGCGGCTTCGGTGACAAGCGTCGCGCCCTGCTTGATCAGATCGTTGGTGCCGGCGGCGCGCGGATCGAGCGGCGAGCCCGGCACCGCGAACACTTCGCGGCCCTGTTCGGCCGCCATGCGCGCGGTGATCAGGGAGCCCGAGCGGTGCGCCGCCTCCACCACGACCACGCCGAGCGCGGCGCCCGAGATCAACCGGTTGCGGCGGGGAAAGTCGCGGGCGCGCGGCTCGTGGCCGAGCGGCATCTCGGAGATCGCCGCGCCGTTGTGGTCGAGGATCGCTGTGAGCAAATCGCCATGTTCGGGCGGATAGATGCAGTCATGGCCGCCGGCGAGCACGGCGATCGTGCCGCTCTCGATGCTCGCGCGGTGCGCGGCTTGGTCGACGCCGCGGGCGAGGCCCGAGATCGTGACAAAGCCTGCTTCACCGAGCTCGCGGGCGAGCTGACCGGCGAATTTCAAGCCTGCACCGGAGGCGTTGCGCGAGCCGACGATCGCGATCATCGGCCGCATCAACGTTGCACAGTCGCCGCGCACGGCAAGCAGCGGCGGCGCATCGTCGAGGGTCGCCAGCCGCGCCGGATAGCCGTCCTCGCCGGGCGCGAGCCAGGCAATTCCGAACTTGCGACTTGCCGCGAGCTCGGCCTTCGCCTCATCGGCGCTGCAGATGCGCGCCGATCGCTGCGCACCGCCGCGGCGCGCGAGATCCGGCAGCCGCTCCAGCGCGGCGCGCGCCGTGCCGAAATGATCGACCAGCGAGCGGAAGGTGCGCGGCCCGACATTGTCGGACCGGATCAGCCGCAGGCGGTCGACCCTGTCGGCCTCGGTCAGCTCTACGCTCGAATTGATGGCGTCCACGGCGGCTCCTTGCAGGCACAGCATGGAACAACCTGAGGGCGTGGGCAACAGCTCCGTGCGCTTGCGCGACCTCGGCGCGATGCTAAAAGCGATCCCAATAAGAAGGGTATTGCCATGATCTCACTCGCCGATCTCCAGCGCCGCATCGAAGCGGGCGAGCTTTCGCCTGAGGCCGCCATCGCTCAGTCGCATGCGGCGATCGAGGCTAAGGAGAAGGACGTCCACGCCTTCGTCCGTCACGATAAGTCCGCGAAGGCGCAAGCTTCCGGCCCGCTGCGCGGCATCGCAGTCGGGATCAAGGACATCATCGACACCGCCGATTTCCCGACCGAGATGGGATCATCGATCTATCGCGGCTGGCAGCCGCGCAGCGACGCGCCTGTCGTCATGATGCTGAAGCGGGCGGGCGCCACCATCATCGGCAAGACCACGACCACGGCGTTCGCCTCGCGCGATCCGACCCCGACACTCAACCCGCATAATCTCGGCCATACGCCGGGCGGCTCGTCCTCGGGTTCGGCCGCGGCCGTCGGCGCCGGCATGATCCCGCTGGCGCTGGGCACCCAGACCGGCGGCTCGGTGATCCGGCCTGCGGCCTATTGCGGGACCGCCGCGATCAAGCCGTCGTTTCGCATGCTGCCGACGGTCGGCGTGAAATGCTATTCGTGGGCGCTCGACACGGTCGGCCTGTTCGGGGCGCGCGCCGAAGATCTCGCGCGCGGATTGCTGGCGATGACGGGACGTGCGGAGTTCTCCGGCATCGCGCCGGCGAGGGCGCCACGCATCGGCGTGGTCAGGCAGGAGTTTGCCGGCGCCGTGGAGCCGGCCGCGGAAGAGGGGCTGCAAGCCGCGATCAAGGCCGCCGAGAAGGCCGGGGCCAGCGTGCAGACCATCGATCTGCCGGATGCGGTGCAGGAGGCCTGGCGCATCCACCCGATCATCCAGGATTTTGAGGCGCATCGCGCGCTCGCCTGGGAGTTTTCCGAACGCCACGACGAGATCGCGCCGATGCTGCGCGCCAGCCTCGATGCGACGGTCGGTCTGACGCCAAAGGATTACGACGAGGCGCGTCGGATCAGCCGTCGCGGCCGCCGCGAGCTTGGCGAGGTGTTCGGGCGTTTCGACGTGCTCTTGACCTATTCGGCGCCGGGCACGCCGCCGGCCAAGGACCTCGCCTCCACCGGCGACCCTCGCTACAACAGGCTCTGGACGCTGATGGGCAATCCTTGCGTCAACGTACCGGTGCTCAAGGTCAATGGCCTGCCGATCGGCGTGCAGGTGATCGCGCGCTTCGGCAACGACGCGCAGGCGCTGGCGACGGCGTGGTTCCTGGAGCAGGCGCTGGCGAAATCAGGCTAGCGCAGGTTCGCGGGCAACGATGTGCTGGCCGGATGCGGCCGGCGCTGCGCGGTGATCCGCACCTTGCTTGAGCCAGCGCCCGGCGGCCTCGCGGCCGCTGCGGTGAAGCGCGCGAATGAAGCCGCGCCCGAGATCGGTGGACGAGCGCTGCGCCAGGCCGTCGACGAAATCTTCCGCCGCGATCCTGGAGAGCCGCAACGACGATGCGGCCTGCGATTGCGCCCATTCGAGCGCCGCGATCTCGGCATTGAGGGCGGCGTTGGCCGCGATCTGGTCCAGCCTGCGGTCGATCGCGGCGAGCGTGATCGGCACGTAGCTGTCGCGCGCCGGCGTGACCTGGACCAGCAGGATTTCGGTACTCGCAGTATCCTGCACGAGCCGCAGCAGAGGCGGATTGCCGCCGAGGCCGCCGTCCCAATAAGCCTCGCCGTCGATCTCCACCGCGCAGTGAACCAGCGGCGGACAGGTCGAGGCCAGCGCCACATCGGCGGTAACGGCGTCGTTGCGAAAAATCTGCTGCTGCCCGTCGCGGATTCGCGTCGCCGCGATCAGCAGCTTCGGGCAGCGCGCGTCGCGCAATGCGGAAAAGTTGATGTCGCGCGACAGCGCCTGCCGCAGCGGATCGAGATCGAACGGATCGAACTGGCCGGAGCGCAGGGTCGGACCGAACGCGACCGAGCTTCCCGCCGGCGAGAAGCCGCCGATCAGCATCAGCGATCGGAACGAGGCCTCGTGCATCAGCCGGATCCAGAACCGGTTCAGCCGCGCGCGCGCGCCTTCACGGCCACCCTCGGCGAAACCGGAGGCGAGCAGCAGCGCGTTGATGGCGCCGGCGCTCGCGCCGCTGATGGTGTCGATCGCGATGGACGGCTCTTCGAGCAGGCGCTCCAGCACGCCCCAGGTGAAAGCGGCGAAGGTGCCGCCGCCCTGAAGTGCCAGCGACAATTTTTGCGGCGGCCATTGCTTCGGCGGCCATGGCTTTGCCGCCTGATCGCGCGCGATGGGCGCGGCGACAGTTACAATTTCGACTGATTTCCGCGCTTCCACGATTGGATCGGGCTCGCGCAATGGTGACGGGACGGAAGCAGGCTTGGGAGCGACCAGCGGCGAGGGACCGTCGGACCAGATATCCGTCGTCGAGAGTAGCCGGCTTGCCGCGGTGCGCGCAGCACCTTGCAAATCGCCCTCGTGTTGTGCGCCGACAATCTTCTCGCTCATTCTGAGCAACCGCGTAGAGGCATGCCCACGATCAGGGCCAAGCCAGGAACCCGTTCCACCATACAGCCGTGATTCGGCGGCAAGTTGCGAACAGGATTTGGGATATAATGCAGAAGGGGTATCGCGGTATCCGTGGATTCCCGGCTTATGCCTTCTCACCGATCCGGCTTTCCTTGCCCGATTGCAATCGCTTGATGTTCTCGCGATGTGCGTAGAACAGCAGCAGCGTCAGCACCGCAGCCAGCGCTGCGAGCGCGGGCTGACCGAACCACAACAGGAACAGCGGGGTGATGAACGATGCCACCAGGGCTGAGAGCGAGGAATAGCGGGCGGTGAAGGCGGTCGCCAGCCAGAGCAGGCAGAACACCAGCGCGGCCGGCCAGAACAGCCCGAGCATGATGCCGATATAGACGGCGACACCCTTGCCGCCGCGGAACTTCAGCCAGACCGGAAAAAGATGGCCGAGGAAGGCGCCGAGCCCGGCCAGCATCGCGGCATTGGGGCCAGCAATGTAACCGGCGATCACCACCGCAACAGTGCCCTTGAGCGCGTCGAACAGCAGGGTTGCCGCGGCAAGGCCCTTGCGCCCCGTGCGCAGCACGTTGGTGGCGCCGATACTGCCGGAACCGATCGAGCGCAGATCCTGCGTGCCGCCAAGCTTGGTCAAAATCAGCCCGAACGGGATCGAGCCGAACAGGTAGCCGATGACGAAAGCCACCGGCAGGAATGCTTCAAGCCCCATGGCCGCATCTCCAATGGCTGAATCTGAAGGTCGAACCGAGACGCCACGCATGATCTTGCACGTCAGACATGCTCGTACACCGTCCGTCCGCCGACAATGGTGCGCACCACGCGGCCTGTAAAGCGGGCTTCGTCGAACGGCGTGTTCTTGCAGGGCGATTTGAGGTCGGCGGGATCGACCACCCAGGGTGTATCGGGATCGATCACGATGACGTCCGCCGGGGCACCTGCGCGCAGCGTTCCGCCAGGCAAGCCCAGGATTTCGGCCGGCCGCGTCGACATCGCCCGGATCAGCGTCTTCAGTTCCACCTCACCATTATGCATGAGCCGCAATCCCGCCGGGAGCATGGTTTCGAGCCCGACGGCACCGGGCGCGGCCTCCGCGAACGGCAGGCGCTTGCCCTCGACGTCCTGCGGATTGTGGTCGGACATGATGACGTCGAGGAGGCCGGAGGCGACGGCTGCGACCAGTGCGCGGCGGTCGTCCTCGGTGCGCAGCGGCGGCGACAGCTTCAGAAACGTCCGGTAGGGACCGATGTCGTTCTCGTTCAGCGCGAGGTGGTTGATCGAGACCGACGCGGTGACGGGCAGCCCGGCATCGCGGGCGCGTTTGAGGATCTCGAGCGAATCCGTGCAGGACAGCGAGGCCGCATGATAGCGACCGCCGGTGAGCGCGACGAGGCGCATGTCGCGCTCCAGCATCACGGCCTCCGCCGCGTTCGGGATGCCCATCAGGCCAAGCCTCGTAGCGAACTCGCCCTCGTTCATCACGCCTTCGCCGACGAGCTTGGGGTCCTCGGTATAATGCACGATCAGCGCGTCGAAATCGCGCGCGTAGGTCAGCGCCCAGCGCATCACCTGCGCGTTGGTGACACTTCTGTCGCCGTCGCTGAAGGCGACCGCTCCGGCGGCCTTCAGGAGACCGAACTCGGTCATCTCCTCGCCGCGCATGCCTTTGGTGAGCGCCGCCATCGGCAGAATGTTGACGATCGCGGTGTCGCGGGCGCGGCGCATCACGAAGTCGACGGTCGCGGAATTGTCGATGACGGGCTCGGTCGCGGGCTGGCAGATGATGGTGGTGACGCCGCCGGTCGCCGCCGCCTGGCTCGCCGAAGCAAACGTCTCGCGATGGCTGAAGCCGGGTTCCCCGACAAAGGCGCGCATGTCGATCAGGCCGGGGGCGACGATCTTGCCGGAGCAGTTGACGATGTCGGTGCCCTCGGGGACGCCGGCAGCGCCGATGCCGCGTCGGGTCTCGCGGATGGTGCCGTCGGCGATCAGGACGTCGCCGGGACCATCGAAATCCCGGGAGGGGTCGACGACGCGGGCATTGGCAAGCAGGATAGGTCGTCGATCGGTCAACATGGGCATCACGCGTTCGGCAGGTTGCGGGCGAGCGCTTCCAGCACGGCCATGCGCACGGCGACGCCCATCTCCACCTGTTCGCGGATCAGGGACTGTGCGCCGTCGGCCACAGCTGAGTCGATCTCCACACCGCGGTTCATGGGACCGGGATGCATCACGAGCGCGTCCGGCTTGGCGTAGGCGAGCTTCTTCTGGTCGAGCCCGAAATAATGGAAGTATTCGGATGACGAGGGCACGAAGGAGCCATTCATGCGCTCGCGCTGGAGCCGCAGCATCATGACGATGTCCGCGCCGTTGAGCCCCTCGCGCATGTCGCGCGCGACTTCGACGCCCATCCGTTCCAGCCCCGGCGGCAGCAGCGTGGAGGGGCCGACGACACGGACGCGCGCGCCCATGGTGTTGAGCAGGATGATGTTGGAGCGGGCGACGCGCGAATGCAGCACGTCGCCGCAGATCGCGACGACGAGGCCCTCGATGCGGCCCTTGTTGCGGCGGATGGTGAGGGCATCCAGCAGCGCTTGGGTGGGATGCTCGTGGGCGCCGTCGCCGGCATTGACCACGGAACCGTCAACTTTGCGGGCCAGGAGTTCCACGGCGCCGGAGGCGTGATGCCGGACCACCAGAATATCCGGGTGCATGGCATTCAGCGTCACCGCGGTGTCGATCAGCGTCTCGCCCTTTTTCATGGACGAGGAGGACACCGACATGTTCATGACGTCGGCGCCCAGCCGTTTGCCGGCGAGCTCGAACGACGATTGGGTCCGGGTGGAAGCCTCGAAGAAGAGGTTCACCTGCGTCCGTCCACGCAGGACGGTGCGCTTCTTGTCAACCTGGCGGTTGAGCTCGACATATTCTTCGGACAGGTCGAGGAGGCCGGTGATGTCGGCCGCGGAAAGGCCCTCGATGCCCAGCAAGTGCCGGTGGCCGAGGACGAAGGTCGATTTTGATGTCATTAAAGCGAGAGCTATAGGCGGGGATGGCTGGGGGGGCAAGGGCCAATGCCGGGGCGGGGAGTTATCCCCTGATCTGTCGGCGTGGCACGACGCGGCCTGGAGCTGCTGGCGTTTTTCTCCGTCATGCCCGGGCTTGTCCCGGGCATCCACGATCTCTATCGCATTTGACGCAAAAGGACGTGGATGGCCGGGACAAGCCCGGGCATCACGATGTGAGAACTTCTGTGAAAACAATTGTAACAGCGCTGTTAGCCGCAATCACGATTAGCGCCGCCCACGCCCAATCGCTGCCCGGCGGTTTCGTCTATTTGCGCGACATCGACCCCACCATCGTCCAGGACATCCGCTACGCCACCTCGAACAATTTCGTTGGCCGTCCGCTCGCCGGCTATGGTGCGGGCGAATGCGTGGTGAAGCGGGAGGTGGGGCTGCGGCTGAAGGCGGTTCAGCAGGAACTGGCGCCCCAAAATCTCTCGCTGAAGATGTTCGACTGCTACCGGCCGGCGCGGGCCTCGCTCGACATGGTCAGGTGGTCGCAGAACGGCCACGAGACGGCCGCCGAGCGGCGCTACAATCCCAAGATTCCCAAGACCGAACTGTTCCGCCTCGGCTACATCGCAAGCCGCTCGCAGCATTCCACGGGCGCGGCGCTCGATCTCACCCTGGTCGATCTCAAAGCCGACAATTCAGGCAAATACGACCCGTCAAAGGCCTACGCGGACTGCACCGCGCCGGTCGAGGCGCGCCCGCCGGAGGGCAGCGTCGACATGGGCACGGGTTACGACTGCACCGACGTGAAAGGGCATACCGCCGCACCGTCGATCAATCCGGGCCAGCGCGCCTGGCGCAAGCAACTGGTGGCTGCGATGGCCAAGCAAGGCTTTGTGAACTATTCGAAAGAGTGGTGGCATTTTTCCCTGCCGGGGGCGGGTGGGGCGGCCTATGATTTCCCGATTCCGCCGCGGCGGAACTGATCCTGCGCCGAGGAACAAGATGACCCAGCCCAGCTTCGCGACTCACGAGGTCTTCAACCAGTCGCCGCCGCTCGAAGACGTCGACTTGTTCGCCATGGATCGGCCGCTCGTCGAGGCGGTGAAGGCCAATGGCGGCGCGGCGGCGGAACGAGCGCTGTCGGAGTTCGGGAGGCATTGGGGCTCGGCCGCGATGGCCGACCGCGGGCGCGTCGCGAACGAGAACACGCCGAAGCTGCGGACCTTCGATTCCAAGGGCAACCGCCGCGACCAGGTCGAGTTTCATCCCGCCTACCACGAGCTGATGGCGCACAGCGCGCATGCCGGCCTGCATAATTCGACATGGACGACGGATGGAAAGCCTGCGGGCGATGGTGCCGAGGTCATTCGTGCGGCAAAATTCTACATCGCCGCGCAAGTCGAGACAGGGCATCTCTGTCCGATCACGATGACGCGCGCCTCCGTCGCGGCGCTGGCGATGCAGCCTGATCTGCTCGGCAAGGTGATGCCGGTGCTGTCGAGGAAGAGCTATGATCCCACCTTCGCGCCGTGGTGGGACAAGCGCGGCATGACACTCGGCATGGGAATGACCGAGAAGCAGGGCGGCACCGACGTGCGCGCCAACATGACGCGGGCGGTGCGCGATCGGGACGCCTATCGCATCACCGGCCACAAATGGTTCATGTCGGCGCCGATGTGCGATGCGTTTTTGGTGCTGGCGCAGGCGGAGCAGGGGCTGACCTGCTTCTTCATGCCCCGGTTTGCACCTGATGGCTCGGTCAACGCGATCCAGTTTCAGCGTCTGAAGGACAAGCTCGGCAACCGCTCCAATGCCTCGTCCGAGGTCGAGTTCGTCGGCGCCTATGCGCAAGCCGTCGGCGAGGAGGGCAAGGGCATCCGCACCATCATCCAGATGGTGCAGCTTACGCGCCAGGATTGCGCAATCGCCTCCGTCGGCCTGATGCGCTCGGGGCTCGCGCACGCGCTGCATCACAGCCGTCACCGCAGCGTGTTCCAGAAGCATCTTGCCGATCAGCCCTTGATGCAGGCGGTGCTGTCGGACATGGCGCTGCATGTCGAGGCGAGCGTCGCGCTGATTATGCGGCTCTGCCGCGCCTTCGACCGCACGCCGCACGATGCGGCGGACGCCGCCTACATACGGCTGCTCACGCCGGCGATCAAATACTGGACCTGCAAGAGCGCGCCGGCCTTTCTCTATGAGGCGATGGAGTGCCTCGGCGGCAATGGCTATGTCGAGGACGGCATCCTGGCACGGCACTACCGGGAGGCGCCGGTCAACGCGATCTGGGAAGGCTCGGGCAATGTGATGTGCCTCGACGTGCTGCGCGCGCTCTCGCGCGAGCCGGATGCGGCGATGGCGGTGCTGCAAGGACTTGCGGCTGAGACGAAGGGCTTGTCCGGAGCAGGCGAGGCGATCTCTTTCATCGGCGAGAGCTTCCGCCGGGCGGACGGCGAGCGCGTCGCGCGGCTTGCGGTCGAGAAGCTGGCCCTACTTGCCGCAGCCGCCGCGCTCAACGCTGTGTCGCCCCGCCAGGCCGAGCTGTTCGCCGTCACTCGGCTCGCGACTAACCACGCCAGCATGTATGGCGCGGTGGACCTGGAGAGCGGTGAGGTGCGTGCACTGCTGGAGCGGGCGCTGCCTTGAACCGGGCATGCTGGGCATGACGATCGCTCGATAGACTGCTTTTAACGAAAGCCCCCAATGGACTCCCTCAATCTCGACTATCCGCCGCTTACCGTCACGCCTGCGGCGCCGCGCGTCTGGAAATTCCTGGGCACCGCCTTGTGGGGCATCGTGGCGTTTGTCGCGATGTTCGTCGGCCAGATCGGCGCAGTCGTCTATTTGGTATGGGATCGCGGCGACCCTATGACATTGGCATCTCTGGAGCGTGTTGGTCGGGAGCCTGCGACGCTTGCGCTGTCTGTGACCATGGGCCTGCCGACGACTCTTGCTGTGGTGTGGCTCGCTGTCCGAATCAAGGGGATGTCTTTCCTCGAATACCTCGCACTGCGCTGGCCATCCTGGAAACAGCTTCTATTCGGCGCGCTCGGTCTTGTTCTGATTGCGGTAGTTTGGGAGACGATGTCGCGCGCGCTAGGCCGCGATGCGACGCCGGGCGTCATGACCGATCTCCTGAAATCCGGCCGCGAGAAGGGTGCTGCGCTGATGCTTCTGTTCTCCTTCAGCTTCGCCGCGCCGATGTCGGAGGAACTGATCGCGCGCGGATTCCTCTACCGCGGTTGGTCGGAGACCTTCTTGCGCGTGCCCGGCGCCATCCTGCTGACGACGCTGCTGTGGACGTCCGTGCATCTGCAATACAATCTCTATTTCCTCGTCGGCGTCTTTTCGATCGGATTGTGGCTCGGCTACATGCGCTACCGTAGCCAGTCGCTGTGGCTAACGATCATATTGCACGCGCTGAACAACATGACCGCCGTGGTGCTGACGATGTGGCTGGGTGTCTAGTCGTCCGCCGCCTCAGGCCACCAGCGCGATCGCAATCGGCATCGTGATCGCCGCCAAAATCGTCTGCAGCGTGATGATCTGCGCCAGCAGCGGCGCATCGCCGCCCATCTGGCGGGCCAGCACATAGGCGCTGGTCGAGGTCGGCACCGCAGCGCAGATCGCGACGATCGCGAGGCTGTCGCCGGACAGTCCGAACCAGACGGCGAGCACCAGCGCGACCACGGGCATCAGGACCAGCTTGAACACCACGCCGATGGCGGCGCCCGCGCTGGGGCGGAGCAGGCCTTCAAGATGCAGGCCGGCGCCGGTGACGAGCAGGCCGATGGCGAGGGAGGAGCGGCCCAGTGCGTCGGCCACCTCATGCCAGATCTTCGGCAGCGGCAGGTGAATGACGTTGATGACGAGGCCGATCGCGCAGGCCCAGATCAGGGGATTGCCAACAACCGTCATGACGACGGCGCGCACGGATTGCTTCTCCGGCGCTGCGTAGTGCGCGAGCACCGCGACGCTGAGGACGTTGACCAGCGGAATGATCGCCACCATCGCGACCGAGGCGAGCGCCAGCCCGGTATCGCCGAACATGTTGGCGGAGACGGATAGCGCCACATAGGTCTGCCAGCGGATCGCGCCCTGGAAGATCGAGGTGAAGGCGGGGCCGTCGATCTCGAGGCGCGCGAGCGCCGGGCGGAGGGCGAGGCAGAGCAGCGACATCGCGAGCGCCGACAGCAGCAGCGCCCCGCCGACGCCGGCGACCGGCACATTTGAGAGATCGGCCTTCACCAGGGTCTGGATCAGCAGCATCGGGAACAGCACGAAATAGGTCAGTCGCTCCAGCCCGTTCCATTGCGTGTCGAGCCGCATCAGGCTGCGCTTCAGCACCACGCCGAGCACGATGAGAATGAAGACGGGGAGCAGCGCCGCGATCACGACGGCCATGGATCAGCCAGGCCCCGCGGCTGCGCGCAGATTGGCGAGGCGATCGAGCGCGCCCTGCAGGATAAAGATTGCGGCGTGCTCGTCGATCACTTCGGCGCGCTTGGCGCGGCTGACGTCCATGCCGATCAGTTCGCGCTCCACCGCGGCGGTCGACAGGCGCTCGTCCCAGAGGCCGATGGGCAGTGTGGTGAGGGCGGCGAGGTTGCGGGCAAACGCCCGGGTCGATTGCGCCCGCGGGCCCTCGCTGCCGTCCATGTTGATGGGCAGGCCGAGCACGAAGCCGACGGCCTTGCGTTCGGCGGCAATCGCGAGCAGCCGGGCGCCATCCTGCTTGAACGCCTTGCGCTGGATCGTCTCGACGCCGGTAGCTAACCGGCGGTCCGGATTGGAGACGGCAACGCCAATGGTCTTGGTCCCGAGATCGAGGCCGACCAGCCCGCCGCGTTCGGGCCAGTGGGTTGCAGCATCGATGAGGGGCAGGATAAGAGCCGGCATGGGACTAGCGCATATCACGCGTCGCGCTATGGAGTGAACCGGAACAATGGATGCGCTGACACTATTTGGCCTGTTCGCCGTGACGGCGATGCTGGTCACTTACGCGCTGGAAGACCGCAGCCACTGGTTCGTGCTGCTGTTCGCAATGTCCTGCGGGCTCGGTTCGGCTTACGGCTTCCTGCAAGGAGCCTGGCCGTTCGGCGTGGTCGAGGCGATCTGGGCCGTTGTGGCGGCGCGGCGATGGTGTCTCAGGCCGCGATGATTTCGTCCTCTTTCTCCAGGCAGGCGGCAAACCCGCTCAGCGCGCTGGTTTGATGCCCGGCGCAGCGCTGGATGAAGAGGGTCTCGACGCGCGCGTGCGAAGCGCCGAGCGCGTGGATCGTCACGCTGCCGTTGATCGCGCTACGTTCGACGACGGCGCGCGGCAGTAGTGTCACGCCCATGTCGGCGGCGACGCAGCCGATCATGCCGTCGAGCGTGCCCAGCTCGAAGCGTGCGGCTGACGGCCAGCCGAACTCGACAAAAACCTGTTCGAGCCGCTGCCGGTAGGTGCAGCCGGTGCGGAACACCAGCGCGGTCGGACCGGACTCCGGCGTGCCGGCGCGCAGCTCGGCCAGTGTGGCCCAGCGCCGCGCGCTGACCAGCACCAGCTCTTCGCGAAATGCGCTGGTCGCGGTCAGATCAGCATGCGCGATCGGACCTGCGACGAAGGCACCGTCGAGCGTGCCTTCGAGCACGCAAGCGACGAGGTCGGCAGTGGGCGCGGTGCGCAGGCTCAGCCGGACGGCGGGAAAGCGGCGATGAAAGTCGGCGAGCAATGGCGGCAGTCGCACCGCCGCGGTCGTTTCCATCGAGCCGATCGCGAGCGGTCCCTTGGGCTCGCCGTCGTCGCGGGCGGCGAGGACGGCCTCGCGCGATAATGCGGCCATCCGTTGCGCGTAAGGCAAAAGCCTTTTGCCCGCGCCGGTCAGGGTCATGCCCCGGCTATGGCGTTCGAACAGCGGCGTACCGATCTCGGCCTCGAGCGCCTTCACGCGCTGGGTGACGTTCGACTGCACCGTGTTGAGCTCTTCGGCCGCGCGGGTGATGCCCCCGGTCCGGGCGACGACGGCGAAGGTCTGGATGTCACTGAGTTCCATGGCATCGTTTCTCTTTTGAGATGGTAGCGTTCGCTAGAATTCAATTTTAGAGAATGGTATTCTGACCTAGTGTCGGTGTCGAGAGTGGAGGAGCCATGTCGATCACCACGCCTCTGACCCAGCTCCTGGGGATCAAGCATCCGATCCTGCTGGCTCCGATGGACACCATCGCCGGCAGCCGGCTGACGCGGGCTGTCAGCGCGGCCGGCGGGTTCGGCATCCTGGGTGGTGGCTACGGCGATCGTGAACGGCTCGAGGCCGAGACCAGGCAACTGGGCGGCTCTGCTCCGTTCGGTATCGGCTTCATCACCTGGAGCCTTGCAAGACAACCAAAGCTTCTCGACATCGCACTCGGCGCCAATCCGCAAGCGATCATGCTGTCATTCGGTGACCCCACGCCCTTTGCAGCGCGCATTAGGGCGTGCGTGGCGCGCTTGATCTGCCAGGTGCAGAGCGAGGACATGGCGAAGCAGGCGCTCGACGCCGGTGCGGACATCCTGATCGCGCAGGGTACCGAAGCCGGCGGCCATGGCGCATCGCGCACCACCGTCGACATTGTGCCTGCGATCGTCGATCTCGCGGCTGGGCGCGTGCCGGTCGTCGCCGCCGGCGGAATCGCCGATGGCCGGGGCCTGGCCGCGATGATGATGCTGGGCGCCTCCGGCGTGCTGATCGGCACGCGCTTCTATGCGAGCGTGGAGGCCAACGGCGCGGAGGAAGCGAAGCAGCGCATTCGCGACGCCGATCCCAATGACACGGTGCGCGGCGTCATCGTCGACTGGTCGCGCAGCTTGTTCTGGCCGGCCCCATTCACCGCGCGAACGCTGGTCAACGATCATATCAGGCGCTGGACCGGCCGCGAGATCGAGCTGATGCAGCGCGCGTCCGAGGTGGCCGTCGAGTATGCAGCGGCGAAAGCCGCGGGCGATTTCAGGGTTGCCGCGGTCTTTGCCGGCGAGGCTGTCGGCCTGATCCATGATATTCCGTCCGCCGCCGAGATCGTCGAACGTATCGCGACCGAGGCCGAGCAACTGCTAACCGGCCGGCGTAATTCCATCGTGTCCGCCTAAACTGCGAGAGAACAACCATGTGGCCGAACCGTCGACTGATCGATCTCTTCAAGACCGAATTCCCGATCGTGCTAGCGCCGATGGCTGGCGTGATGGACGCGGAGTTGGTGATCGCCGTCGCGCAAGGCGGGGGACTCGGCTCGCTGCCGAGCGCGATGCTATCGCCGGACAAAGCGCGCGAGCAGGTCAACATCATCCGGCAGCGCGTCTCCGCGCCGGTGAACATGAATTTCTTCTGCCACACACCGGTCGAGCTCACGGCCGAGGCGGAGGCGCGCTGGAAGCAGCGCCTCGCGGGCTACTACAGTGAGCATGGCCTCGATCCCGCCGCACCCATCAATGCCGCAAACCGCGCGCCGTTCGACGCCGGCTTCTGCGAGGTCGTGGAGGAGCTGAAGCCGGAGATCGTCAGCTTCCATTTCGGCCTGCCCGCGGACGCGCTGCTCAAGCGGGTCAAGGCGGCAGGATGTCTCGTCATCTCCTCGGCAACGACCGTGAGGGAAGCGGTCTGGCTCGAGCAGCACGGCGCTGATGCGGTGATCGCACAAGGTGCGGAGGCTGGCGGCCATCGCGGCATGTTCCTGACCGACAAGATCTCGGAACAGCCCGGCACTTTTGCGCTGGTGCCGCAGGTGGTCGACGCGGTGAAGGTCCCGGTGATCGCGGCCGGCGGCATTGCGGACGGCCGCGGCATCGCGGCGGCGTTCGCGCTCGGCGCGGCCGGCGTGCAGATCGGGAGTGCTTATCTGCGCTGTCCGGAATCCAAGGTCGGTGCGGCGGCACGCGCGGCGCTCGCCGAGGGGCGGGATGATTCCACGGTCATCACCAATGTCATGACGGGGCGGCCGGCGCGCGGCGTCCAGAACCGCCTGATGCGCGAGGCCGGCCCGATTTCGCCGGACGCACCGCCATTTCCCCATGCCGCAACGGCACTGGGACCGCTGAAAGCTGCGGCCGAGAAGCAGGGCAGGGTCGATTTCACCAATCTTTGGGCCGGGCAGGCGATCGCCCTGGGCCGCGAGGTCCCAGCAGCCGAATTGACCCGGGATCTCGCCAAATCGGCGCTTGCCCGGATGAAGGCGCTGGCCGGATAGGTTCCGCGGCCGGTTGCGGCGCAAAAGCGGCCTCTGCTATACGGCGGTTAGGTTTTTGCCGTGAGAGGCCCTACATAATGTCCGTCGACGCCGCTACCGTCCGCCGCATCGCGCATCTGGCGCGCATCGCGGTTTCCGAGGGCGAGGTTCCGCATCTGCAGGGCGAGCTCAATGCCATGCTCGCCTTTGTCGAGCAGCTCTCGGAGGTCAATGTCGAGGGTGTGGAGCCCATGACCTCGGTCACCCCGATGCAGATGAAGAAGCGGCAGGACGTGGTCAACGACGGCGAGATCGCCGACGATATCGTTGCCAACGCGCCCGCGACCGAAGGTCACTTCTTCCTGGTGCCGAAGGTTGTTGAGTAACTTACATAGCGTTTTCGAGCGAAGTGGAAGCCGGTTCGCGTAAAGACAACGCGTCAAGCTAAAGAGTCTCAGGACCAAGTCCGATGTGCATGCTTTGCGACGACGAGAAGGCCTATCAGGCCTACATGAACTATCTCGACAAGATGGAGCGGCAGGGCAAGGCCGCCGATCCCAACGTCGCCGTCAATGCCGTGCTCGACGAGATCGAGGCGGCTGCGAAAGCGGCCGCCAAAAAAGACGACCCGGCCAACGACAAGTCCCTGTCTCCGTTCTTCTGCAGCCCGATCAATAAATGACCGATTTGACATCGCTGACGCTCGCCGAGGCCCGCAAGGGCCTCGCGGCCAAGACTTTTACGTCCCTCGAGCTGACCGAAGCGCATCTGAGCGCGATCGAAGCCGCGCGCGTGCTCAATGCTTTCGTCATGGAGACGCCGGACCAGGCACGGACCATGGCGCGCGAAGCGGACGCCAAGATCGGGAAGGGCGACGCGGGGCCGCTCGCCGGCATTCCGCTCGGCATCAAGGACCTGTTCGCGACCAAGGGCGTGCGCACCACGGCATGCTCAAAAATCCTCGGCAATTTCGTACCGACTTACGAGTCCACCATCACCTCTCAGCTCTGGCGCGATGGTGCCGTAATGCTCGGCAAGCTCAACAATGACGAATTCGCGATGGGCTCGGCGAACGAGACCTCGTGCTTCGGCCCCGTCGGCAATCCCTGGCGGCGCGATGGCTCCAACACGACGCTGGTGCCGGGCGGCTCGTCCGGCGGCTCGGCTTCGGCCGTCGCGGCGCTGCTCTGCATGGGCGCGACTGCGACCGATACTGGCGGCTCCATCCGCCAGCCGGCGGCGTTCACCGCGACCGTCGGCATCAAGCCGACCTACGGCCGCTGTTCGCGTTGGGGCATCGTCGCCTTCGCCTCCTCGCTCGACCAGGCGGGGCCGATCGCACGCAGCGTGCGCGACAGCGCGATGCTGCTGCGCTCGATGGCCGGCCACGATCCGAAGGACACGACCTCGGTCGATATGCCCGTGCCGGACTACGAGGCCGCGATCGGCAAGTCCGTGAAGGGCATCCGGATCGGCATCCCCAAGGAGTATCGTCTCGACGGCATGCCGGCCGAGATCGAAAAACTCTGGAGCGAGGGCGCGGCCTGGCTCAAGGCGGCCGGCGCCGAGCTCGTCGAGGTATCGTTGCCGCACACGAAATACGCGCTGCCGGCCTATTACATCGTGGCGCCGGCGGAGGCGTCCTCCAACCTCGCGCGCTATGACGGCGTGCGCTACGGCCTGCGCGAGCAGGGCCGCAACATCAACGAACTCTACGAGAACACCCGCGCCGAGGGTTTTGGCGCCGAGGTGAAGCGGCGCATCATGATCGGCACCTATGTGCTCTCGGCCGGTTACTACGACGCCTATTATCTGCGCGCCCAGAAGGTGCGCACGCTGATCAAGAAGGACTTTGAGGATTGCTTCGCCAAGGGTGTCGACGCGATCCTGACGCCGGCGACGCCGTCGGCGGCCTTCGGCATCGGCGAGAAGGGCGGAGCGGACCCCGTCGAGATGTACCTCAACGACATCTTCACGGTGACCGTGAACATGGCCGGATTGCCCGGCATCGCAGTGCCCGCCGGTAAGGACGCGCAGGGTCTGCCGCTCGGCCTGCAGTTGATCGGCCGGCCGTTCGATGAGGAGACCCTGTTCTCGCTCGGCGAGGTGATCGAGCAGGCCGCCGGCCGCTTCACGCCGGCGAAATGGTGGTGAATATGGCGGCGTATATCGCCAGCCTCGACGGCGCCGCGCCGGCGCCGGATCTCAGCGCACCGCTCGCCGGCCTATGGTGGGCGGCCAAGGGCGACTGGGACCAGGCGCACAAGATCGTCCAGGACGAGAGCAGCCGCGAGGCCGCCTGGGTGCACGCCTATCTGCATCGGGTCGAGGGCGACCTCGGCAATGCCGGCTATTGGTACCGCCAGGCTGGCCAGCCCGTGGCAACGGATTCGCTTGAAGCAGAATGGCAGCGCATCGCTCATGCGCTGGGTGGGAGTGCGTCCGCATGAGCGAGCCTGGTTTCACGGGCCCGAAGGCGAAGCCGGAGGATTTGTTCGGCCGTTTTCGCGAGATCGTTTCCGATCCCCTCAACCTGCTGATTGAACGCGTCCCGATGGCCGGCTGCGTCGAAGGCGATCAGGTCTATCTGCATAACGGCCTGAAGGTTCCGGGCATTGGGCCGGGGGCCTATTACGGCCCCTTCAGCAGTGTGCTTGTGATCAATCGCGGCGTCCACGAGCCGCTGGAAGAATATGTCTTCCAGGAATTGCTGAAGCGGCTGGGCGAGGCGCCCTCGATGATCGAGCTCGGCGCCTATTGGGGCCACTATTCCATGTGGCTCAAGAAGACGCGGCCCAAGGCAGAGGTCGTTCTGGTCGAGCCGGACCCCGCCTGCCTGAAGACCGGTCAGGATAATTTCGCCCGCAATGGATTGAAGGGCGAGTTCGTCAAGGCTTTTGTCGGCAAGGGCAAATTCGAGGTCGACGCCTTCTTCAGGGACAGGAAGATCAAGCATCTCGACATCTTGCATGCCGATATCCAGGCTTTCGAGGTCGAGATGCTGCAAGGCGCCGAGAGCGTGCTTACCAAGCGCCGCGTCGATTATCTCTTCATTGCAACCCATTCGCAGGCCCTCCATTACGAGGTGGTCGATCGTCTCAAGGCGCAGGGCTACCGCGTCGAGATCTCCAGTGATTTCGAGGAGCAGAGCACGTCTTTCGACGGCTTCGTGTTCGCCTCCTCGCCGGAGGTCGACGCATTGTTCGCAGAGACCGAGATGATGGGCCGCCGCGAAATCGCGCTGCGCCCGCCGGCAGATGTGCTTCGGTCGCTCAACGGGCTTCTCGAAGCGGGTGAAGCGCGAGCGGCCAAGGGACCAATAAAGGAACCAGTAAAGCCATGAACGCACCTGTCGCACCCCATAAGCTTCTCAAGGGCTCAACCGGTGACTGGGAGATGGTCATCGGCTTGGAGGTCCACGCTCAGGTGACGTCGAACGCGAAGCTGTTCTCCGGAGCCTCCACCGCGTTCGGCGGCGAGCCGAACTCGCATGTCTCGCTGGTCGACGCGGCGATGCCGGGCATGCTGCCCGTGATCAACGAGGAATGCGTCAGGCAGGCTGTCCGGACCGGACTCGGGTTGAACGCGCAGATCAATCTCCGCTCGGTGTTCGACCGCAAGAACTATTTCTATCCGGACTCGCCGCAGGGCTACCAGATCAGCCAGTACAAGTCGCCGATCGTGGGCGAAGGCGAGATCGTGGTCGAACTGGACGGCGGCAGGACCGCGACCATCGGGATCGAGCGGCTGCATCTTGAACAGGACGCCGGCAAATTGCTGCACGACCAGTCGCCGACCATGTCCTACGTCGATCTCAACCGCTGCGGCGTGGCCCTGATGGAGATCGTGTCAAAACCGGACATTCGCGATGCGGAGCAGGCCAAGGCTTACGTGACGAAACTGCGCTCGATCCTGCGCTATCTCGGCACCTGCGACGGCGACATGGAGAAGGGATCCTTGCGCGCCGATGTCAACGTCTCGGTGCGCAAGCCGGGCGCGCCGCTCGGCACCCGCTGCGAAATCAAGAACATGAACTCGATCACCTTCATCGGCCAGGCGATCGAGTACGAGGCCCGGCGCCAGATCGAGATCCTCGAGGACGGCGGCGCGATCGACCAGGAGACGCGGCTCTATGACCCCAACAAGGGCGAGACGCGCTCGATGCGCTCGAAAGAAGAGGCGCATGATTATCGCTACTTCCCCGATCCCGACCTGCTGCCGCTGGAGTTCTCGCAAAGCTTCGTCGACGAGCTGAAGGCTGAACTCCCCGAGCTGCCGGACCAGAAGAAGACGCGCTTCGTCGCGGACTTCGGCCTGTCGGCCTACGACGCCAGCGTGCTGGTCGCCGAGCGCGAGAGCGCGGTGTTCTACGAGACGGTGCTGGAGAAGCTCGCCAACCGCGCGCGTGACGGCAAGGTCGCCGCGAACTGGGTCATCAACGAGCTGTTCGGCCGTCTCAACAAGGAGGGCCGGGATATTGCGGGCTCTCCTGTTGGCGCCGAGCAGTTGGCAGCGATCGTCGACCTGATCGGCGAGGGCACGATCTCCGGCAAGATCGCCAAGGATCTGTTCGAGATCGTCTGGCAGGAGGGCGGCGATCCCCGCGCGCTGGTCGAAAGCCGCGGCATGAAGCAGGTCACGGATCTTTCGGCGATCGAAAAGGTTGTCGATGACATCATCGCGGCCAATCCCGACAAGGCGGCGCAGGTCAAGGACAAGCCGCAGTCGCTCGGTTGGTTCGTCGGCCAGGTGATGAAGGCGTCCGGCGGCAAGGCCAACCCGCAGAGCGTCAACGACCTGCTCAAGTCCAAGCTCGGCATCTGACCTCGCGCGTTCGAACGAGGTGACGGACGCGGCTCGTCACCTCGTTTTCGGTTCGCGATACGATGCTCGCGCGCATCCTCGGCGACGAACTTCATCCGATCGACCGCGATACGCCGACCGAATCGCCGCCACGCGATTCGCGCAAAACGGCGACTTGCACATGCTCCGACGGGCGCTCGCGCCGTTAATCATGAAAATATTTTCGTTGCCAAAATTCGCGACTCAGAGTCCGCGAAGCGCCTTCACGAGGCGCTCGCGCGATCGGCAAGATGCATCATTATAACGATCGCGCGTGATGCGCGCGTGCAGAAAAATACTTGCTGCATAGTGTTTTCCTGCAATCGCATCTCTCGCAAACGTCGAAGCCGCGGCACTCTCTGCGATCGCAAGCACACGTCACGCAGTCCGCTTGCATCGCGTTCGCCAAGCGCAGGCGCGTTTCGTCGTCAACACTTCTTTAAGCGAGACGCTGTTTTTTTCGTTGTGTTGGTGTATTCGGGATGAGTGTGCACTCGATCCCCGACTGCATGCAGCGATTAAGCCATCTCACACATCGGAGGGCAACATGGCCAAGAAAGCTAAGAAGGCAAAGAAGGCGAAGAAGGCGAAGAGCGCAGTGAAGAAGACTGCGAAGAAGACCCGCAAGGTCGCCAAGAAGAAGTAACTTCGCTTTTTGAAGTTGCCGGCTCCTAGAGAGCCGGCACGTCATCAGCGCCTCTCAAAAGGTTCTGGTCGACGATAGAGGGTGTCGGCGAGACATCAGGTCAACGGTCGGATCGTCTTCTTTCGCGGGTTCGCTCGCCAAAGGCCGGTCCGGCAGAAGAAACAAGTTTTCTTCGTTCGGTGCGGTTCTCCGTAAGGGGCTCCGCAATTTCACCAGCGGCCTTCGGGCCAACGTGGAATCTGGTCCTGACGTGTTCGCCGACGCCCTCGTTCTCTTGAGGCCGGGGTATTGCCGGCATTCCCATATCCCGACATTGCTGATCTGACCGCGACGTGGCCGCGCTGCCGTGGCTGCTCTGCCTTGGCTGCTCTGCCTTCTGCTCTCCCTTGGGGCAGCGCGAGCTGCGTCATTTTCGCTGCGCAGCGTCCGTTCGCCGTCCCCATTTGCGGTGCCATCGCCCGGATCTGGCCGGACGATCCAGTACGCCGCGGCTTCTCGATGGATGACTGCCGTCTCTGGAATACCGGGTGACGACAAGGAGTGGCGGAGTGTACGCGACAGCGCCCGTCACTGTGCGTGATGGTTATCGTTCTCCCAAAATCCCAAGGTAAACCGAATCTGACGAATTGCAGAAGTGCCTGTAAAACGGTGACTTCTTGCATTTGCCGCGCGCGCCTGGCGCGGGCGCGTTTACGTCTGCTTCATCGCGATACTTAAACTGCCATTCAAATTTGCCCGCCATCATTACCTCCAACAAGCCGGCAAACGGCTTGGGCAAAAAGACTCGGCAAAGAGTCTTGGGGATGAGTTGAACAGTTGATCGGACGGGAGCCGCGCTCGGGGGACGAGACGGCATAAAAAAGGGGATGCGTTATGTTTCAGGGTACTTTCGATCTGGAGACCGCGACGCCGATCGACGCAGGCGCGCTGTCGGACGTGCTGTTCGAGCGTGGCATCTATTGGGCGAGCGGGCGCTCCGGTCTCGTCGATCTCGTCGCCGCGCATAAATGGTTCAACCTCGCCGCGCTTAAGGGCCGCAAGGACGCCGTGACGCTGCGCCAGGAAGTCGCCGGGCAGATGTCGGAGGCCGAGATCTCGGCCGCGCAGCGCGACGCGAGGGCGTGGGTCTCCGCCCACTAAGCGAAGAACCGCGTCCTGGTCGTTGTTTCACAGCTGAATCAAGTTCCCTCGTGGTGCCGCCATCCGGACCGGCGCGGGTGAGCGACCCCGACGAGATGACCAGGGTAGGTCAGAGGCGGCCGATTCAGATCGCGCCTCACGATTGGCATCTGGAACTCGGACGGCCTGGAGCAGAAAACCCTGCAACCCCTCGACAACCCGTTCGGCACGAGGTTGTCACCCATCTCTTAGGTACGACCTGTTACCGATGTCTCCGGGCTGGACACAAATGCGGGATGGCGGAGAGGGAGGGATTCGAACCCTCGATACAGCTTGAGACCGTATGACGCTTTAGCAAAGCGTTGCCTTCAGCCACTCGGCCACCTCTCCGGTGCGAGCCTTATGCATCTAATTAGTTGGGCTGGTCAATTTGGAAGCGTGTGTTTTTGCTCGAATATTCCCAGCGATTTCCGAAACAATGCGGTTTGCTCTCGGAGCGAGAACGTAACGCCGCGATAACGGACACAAAGCTGGAGCGTTTGGCGCCTGTCGCAAGACTGGTTTGGGCGTGTACGAAAACTACCATCACCCATATAAACGATTGATGTTGCTGCTAAAAGTAATGTGAAGGGCTTCTGCGAGGGTCAGGCTGCGGGAAAGGCCCGCCATCAGTTCCGGATAACTCGCCGGACCGAGGAGCCCGTCGCGCCAGGCGTCGCCGCAATCAGGGAGGGCCTTGTCCTGGCGGGATTGCTCCTTCGCTCGGAACGGCGCCCTGGAGATCAAGGCGGGGAAGGGCTGGCACGCTCGTTCCTCCCTCAACTGCCGGGCTACGCCGCTACGGTCACATCTTGCAATGTCGGGGCCGATGGTATGATTGACCCGACGTCCTGAGGGAGGAATGGACTTGGCGGGTGAACTGCAGACCAAATTTCGACGTGCTGTCGAAGCCTTTCACGCCCATGATTTGGTCAAAGCGGAAAGAATACTGCAGCAGATTGCCAAATCCTCCAGGAACATCTTCGAAGTCGAACATCTCCTCGGTGTGGTGAAGCTCGTACAAGGTCGATTTGCCGAGGCCGAGATGCATCTCAGGGCGGCCGTGGCCCTGAACGGGAGCAGCGACGAAGCCCTCAGCAATTATGGATATGCACTCAAATCGCTGAACAGACCCCAGGAAGCTCTGGCCTATTTCACGCGCGCATTGGCGGTGAATTCGCGCAATCCTCTTTCATATCACAACAGAGGTTCGATCCTTGCCGAGTTCGCGAGAAGCTACGGGGAGGCGATCGAGCAATTCGACAAGGCGACATTCTACAACCCGAACTTTGCCGATGCCTACGCAAGCAAGGGCGGTTGCCTTGAAAAGCTGAGGCGTTACGAGGATGCCCTCGTCGCCTACGACAAGGCGTTGTCGATCAGGCCCGACCTGGAGACTGCATGGCTTGGTCGAGGCAATGCACTCCGGAATCTCAAGCGGTACGACGACGCATTTGCCACATACGACAAGGCGCTGTCGGCCAGGCCGGATGTCCCGAGTGCATGGGTTGGCCGAGGCGAAGTTTTCACCGATCTGAAGCGCCATGACGAGGCGCTTGCCGCCTACGACAAGGCGATCGCGATCAAGCCTGATCTCGAGAGCGCGTGGGTTGCCCGGGGGCATCTTTTCTGGAGCCTGAAGCGCTACGACGAAGCCTCGGCAGCCTACGACAGGGCGCTCTCGATCAAGTCCAACCTGGAGAACGCGTGGCTTGGTCGGGGCAATGTGTCCTTCGATCTCAAACGCCTTGACGAAGCGTTCGCTGCCTATGACAGGGCGTTGTCGATCCGCCCTGATCTGGCGGAAGCCTGGCTTGGCCGGGGCAATGTTCTCACCGAGCTCAAGCGCCATGACGATGCACTCGCTGCGTACGACCGGGCGCTGTCGATCAAGCCTGATCTCGCCGAGGCATGGCTCGGTCGCGGCAACGTTGTGTGGGGGCTGAAGCGCCACGAGGAGGCTCTTGCCGCGTATGACAAGGCGCTCGCGATCAAGCCGGACACCGAGGGGGCCTGGATTGGCCGGGGCAACGTCTTTACCGAGCTCGGGCGCTATGACGATGCTTTCATCGCCTTCGACAAGGCGGTGTCGATCAGGCCTGACCTGGAGGGCGTCGCGGGTTTGCGCCTTCTTGCAAAGATGCACCTGTGCAATTGGGACAATCTGGACGAAGAGATCGGTCAGTTGACGGCCGCGATACGGCTCGGGAAGGCCAATAGCTCGCCCTTTGCTTTGCTTTCCTTGACGGATTCTCCCGATGATCAGCTCAGCTGCGCGAGGACCTGGGTCAAGGCAAAGCTCCCGCATGTCGCCAAGACGAGGTCACGGGGTAACATCCGCAGCCACGACAAGATCCGGGTCGGATATGTCTCGCCCGATTTTCGCAAGCATCCGGTCGG
Source organism: Bradyrhizobium sp. 149 (assembly GCF_023073915.1). GTDB lineage: Bacteria > Pseudomonadota > Alphaproteobacteria > Rhizobiales > Xanthobacteraceae > Bradyrhizobium. Next base: position 225,117 of record NZ_JADPKK010000022.1, read on the forward strand.
GTATCTCACCGCCGAGATCTTCGAGAGGCACGATCCCGACCGCTTCGAGACGTATGCGTTTTCGATCGGCCCTGACGACAACAGCGATCTGCGCAGGCGGCTGGAAAAATCGTTTCACCGCTTTGTCGATTGCGAGCACAAGATCGACAGTGAAGTCCTGAAAGCGATCGAGGATGCTCAGATCGATATTCTCGTCGATCTTGCAGGCCATACGCAGAATGCCAGGCTGTCGTTGTTCGCGTCGAGTCCGGCTCCGATCGCCGTCAACTATCTTGGATTCGCGGGAACGCTTGGGAGCAGGGGACTGGTCGATTACATCATCGCCGATCAAATCGTGCTGCCGGATCAAAACAGTCAATTCTTCGACGAGAAGGTGGTTCGTTTGCCCGGCAGCTTTATGCCGCGTGATAATCACGTCGGAAAAATCGACGATGCCGCGCTCAACCGGGCTGATCACGATTTGCGGCAGGAATGGACCGTGTTTTGCTGCTTCAACAATGCCTACAAGATCAATCCGGCCGTCTTTGGCTGCTGGATGAATATCTTGAAGAGCGTGGACCGGTCCGTCTTGTGGTTGTCCGACGTGGGGGAGATCGCCAAATCGAATCTGCGGAAGGAAGCCAAGGGCCGGGGCGTCGACCCGGATCGCCTGGTGTTTGCAAGGCGCGTTGCGTCTTCATCTGAACATTTGGCGCGCCATCGCCTCGCCGACCTCTTCCTGGATACGCTGCCCTACAACGCACACACGACGGCCAGCGATGCGTTGTGGGCTGGTCTGCCGGTGGTGACCCATATCGGGAATAGTTTCGCCGGCCGCGTGGCGGCGAGCTTGCTGAGCGCTGTCGGCCTGCCTGAGCTGATCACGCGAACACGTGCGGATTATGAAGCACTCGCGATCGACCTGGCGCTTGATAAACAGAAGCTGGCGGATATTCGCGGAAGGCTGCAACGAAGCCACCGGACCGCATCACTGTTTGACGCGGCGCTTTATGCAAGGCGGTTGGAGGCAGCTTACGAGGCCATGTATCAACGGCATCAGGCCGGCCTGCCGCCAGATCACATCGAAGTTCAAGCACGCTGATAAGGACGACCGTCGCGGACGCTTGCTGGTCAGGCCAGCCATCCCCGAAGGGTTGAGCCGCACCGAGTCCCTGGTTGATTCCACGATTCGGACGCCTCGGACCCGCAGCGGGGCTTGTCCGCAGATCTGGCAGCCCGCGCCGGAACTTTTGTCGGCAAATGCAGCCGTCTAAAAAGAGCAACAGATTCAATGTGTTGCGAGCGTGCTCCGATCACATCTGCGTGTTATTTGTGCAACACCCGTCGGAAAACACGCTCTATCGGGCCGTTCTGAGGCGTTCTGTTGTTGTGTGTGCAAGGGCGTTCGGTAATTGTGACTGAGCGACGGAGGGGGGCATCCCGAGGTCGTCCCGTCTTAGGTGGTTCGCTTAAGTCCCTCGCGTTCAGCGGGTGTGTCCGAAGGCGCGAAGCGACTAAGCGGTGAATTTAAGGGACAAGGGAACCAACCTTAGGGTGTCTTCACCCAGCGGATCCGGAACCTTCCCTATGGCAAACTTGGAGGTTTAACATGAAGTTGGTTAAGAGCCTTTTGCTCGGTTCCGCGGCGGGTCTGATCGCCGTTGGCGGAGCGCAGGCAGCCGATCTCCCCGTGAAGGCCAAAGCGGTCGAATACGTGAAGATCTGCTCCCTGTACGGTGCGGGTTTCTACTACATCCCGGGCACCGACACCTGCATCAAGCTGGGTGGTTACCTGCGCGCTGAAGTTGCGCTGGGCACCAACTCGGACTTCGGTGGCGGTCTGAACGTTTCGAGCCAGGGCGCGAACGGTGCACGTAACCGTCTGACGAACTACTACACCATGCGCGCTCGTGAAGATCTCAACATCGACACGCGCACCGCGACCGAGTACGGCGTTGTCCGTACCTTCTTCGACGGCGTGTTCTCCTGGACGTCCGGCAACTACGTCGGCACCGGCAGCGCCACCGGCACCACCGCCTACAGCGGCACGCTGGCTGCGGCTACCAACCCGGGCGCGACCACCACGGGCCTGTTCGGTTCGGGCTCCGGTTCGGTTAACGGCACCGACAGCAACACCTCGGGCGGTTCGCTCGGCGTGTACTACGCCTTCATCCAGTTCGCCGGCTTCACGATGGGTAAGGCCGTGTCGCAGTTCGACGCGCCCTGGACCAACTATCCCGGCAACAACTTCGACAGCCTCGTCGGCGGTTCCGGCACGGTCACTGGTGTCAACCAGTTCACCTACACCGCTGACTTCGGTCAGGGCGTGACGGCGTCGTTCTCGGCTGAAGACGTTTCCTCGTACTATCAGGCCGGCAACCTGAACATGACCGGCGCGTCTGCGTCCGGCATGCTCAGCGGCGCCTACGGCTCCAACGCCATCGGCGGCACCCGTTCGCCGAACCTCGTTGGTATGGTGCGTGTCGACCAGGCCTGGGGTCTCTTCCAGGCGTCGGTGGCTGCGCATGACAACCACGTCGGTTACTACGGCGCGTCCGAGGCGACTGGCCACCCCGACGACAAGTGGGGTTGGGCGGTTCAGCTGGCTCTGTCGATCAAGAACATCCCGACTGGTGCGGGTGACGTGATCAACATTTCGGGCGTCTACACCGACGGTGCGACCCGCTACAACTTCCAGAACCTGGCGGGCAGCACCTACTCGATGTGGGGAACCACGAGCACGGGTAACTACGGCAGCGTCGGCTTCGCCACCGCTCCCGACACCGTGTACGTCACTGGCAGCCAGCAGGAAACGGTCAAGACCTGGGGCTTCCGCGGTGCTTACACCCATAACTGGGATCCATACTGGAACACCGCGATCTACGGTGCCTACGCTCAGGCGCAGTACGGCACTCTCGCCAAGACCACGCTCTGCGGCGCCGGTGGTGCTGGTGGTGGTGTGTTCGGTGCTGGGTTCGCCGGCGTGACCTCGTGTAACCCGGACTTCGCGATCGGCCAGGTGGGTCTCATCACCCGCTGGACCCCGGTCAAGAACCTGACGTTCTCGGCTGACGTTGCCTGGACCCACCTCGACCAGAAGTATGCTGGTTCGGTGACCCCGGCTGCCACGATCGCTGTCCCGGCCAAGCCGGCTGCGACCTACGACCTCAAGGATCAGGACTCGGTCGTTCTGCTCCTCCGCGCTCAGCGCAACTGGTAAGTTCGGTCTAACGACCTGACAGAGAGCCCCGGCGGGAAACCGCCGGGGCTTTTTCTTTTGCCGGCGGTGCTTGTTCTCGCCTCTGCCCCATGGCGGCCGCGTTGGAGCGTCGCCGTCTGTTGCTCGATCCTTCCTCGCGACCTGATCGAAGCTGCTGCGGGAGAGGGATCTCTGCGCTGCACGCCATCCCGAGCGAGGCGAGCGGCTCTGACCGTCGCTGACGACGTGGTCTGTAACGCCCCGCCGATCTGATGTTCAGCCGGAAGGGATCGACGCCCTCATCTTTGAGCCGCAGGGCAACGGAGAGCTCGCCAATCTGACGGCGGCCCTGCAGCTCGCGAAGCGCTTGGCAGCCCCACAAGGTTCTGGCAGTTCCCGAGGTTCTGGCGGTCTCCAGGACTCTGGCAGCCCGCCAAAGGGCGTGCCGAGAAAGCCAGCCTGACGATCGCACTCTAGCTCTTCTTCGGTGGCTCAACTCCCGGCGAGGACGGCGCTCGCCACAAGGGGCTTCCCGGCAGCGTGTCGAAGGAGAATGGCCGCTATTCCACGCTGCCGGCGCCACGGCGCAAATCGGCCTCGATCTGCAACCGCGTGCCGCCGCCGAAGCGGGCGCGGTAGACCTGAAGGTTCTCCATGATCCGCTGCACGTAGTTGCGCGTCTCGGAGAACGGGATCAGCTCGACCCAGTCGACCGCATCGACCTTCGGGTCGCGCGGATCGCCATAGCGATCGATCCACTTCTTCACGCTGCCGCGGCCGGCATTGTAGGCGGCGAAGGTCATGATGTAGGAGCCGCGATAGTCCTCGAGCAGCCCGCCGAGCTCGGCCGAACCGAGCGTGGCGTTGTAGACCGAATCGTTCTTCAGCCGCCCCAGATCGTAGGTCCCGCCGTGCCGCTTGCAGACATAGCGCGCGGCGTCCGGTGTCACCTGCATCAGCCCATAGGCCTGCGCCGGCGAGACCACCGAGGGGTTGAAGGCGCTCTCCTGCCGCGCGATGGCGTAGACGATGCTGCGCTCGACCTGGGGGCCGATCGGCGTGAACTGCGGAATGCCGTTGACGGGATAGGCATAGAAATCGAACGGCAGCCCACGATTCAGCGCGGCCTTGCCGAGCAGCAGCATGCCGCGCGCGTCGCTGTAGCGCTGGGTGAGCTCGCCGAGGCCGGCAAGCGCTTCGGGATCGCCGTTCTCGCCCATGTCGGCGAGGACAGGCACCGCCATCTCACGCTCGTCGAGCTCGTAGAGCAGCTGCGCGGCGCGCACGATCTCCAGCCGTTCGGCACCGCGGCTGCGCGGCTGAGCGTTGAGCTCAATCTGCGGCAGGCCGAGCTTGGCGCGTGCGAGCTGGCCGTAATAGCTGGTGGATTGCTCGGCTGCCCGCGCGTAGGCGTTGCGCGCCTCCTGCTGGCGGCCTGCAGCTTCGGCGGCGCGGCCCTGCCAGTAGCCGGCGCGTGCCAAAGTGGTCGGATTCACGCTGCCGATCCCGATGCGGGCAAAATGCTGGGTGGCGGAAGCGGGATCGTTGAGGAAACGCAGCGCGATCCAGCCGGCGGTGAACTCCTGCTCGGTCTTGTAGATGTCGCGCGAGGGCAGGGCCGCATCGCGCGCGATCAGATAGGCGCTGCGGAATTCCTCGGTGTCGATCATCTTGCGCGCCAGGAGGCGCCGCTCGATCCACCATTCGTCGAGATTGTAGAGCCGGCCCGGATCCTTCGGTGCCGACAGCATGAGCTGGGCGGCTTCCGCAAATTTCTCCTCGCGGCGCAGCAACTGGATCTTGCTGAAGATGAAGCCGGGATCGCCGTGCAGCTCACGCGGCACGGCTTCGAGCAGCGCTCGCGCGTTCGGCGCTTTCTTGAGGGAGGCGATGCGGGCCTTGGCGAGTGCGACATAGCCGGCCCCGAGGCGCTTTGCAGCACGCAGTGCGGCCTCGTTCTCGCTGCCGTAGAGCAGCGTGTCCATCCGCGCCTTCTGATCGCCGGGCGTCAGCAGCGCGCCGAACTGGTCGAGTGCGTTGTTCTCGGTGTCTTCCGACATCGGGTCGCTGCGCCAGGCATCGCGCACCAATCGTTCGGCGTTGGCGCGGTCGCCGCGCGCCAGCATCGCCTTGGCGAGCGTGAAGCGCCCCTTGGCGGACACGGGGGATTCGTTCTCGAACCACGACCAGGCGACCGAATCGTCGCGCCGGTCGTCCCACATCGCGGCCTCCAGGCGCCGGCGCAGGAAGGTCTGCGACGGCCAGCTCGGATTGGCGGACAGGAAGGCGCGGTAGCGCTCCGCGGTCGCGCCATTGTCCTCGCTGCGAAGGATGATCCATTCCGCGAGTTTTCGCGCCACGGGATCGGAGATCGCGGCCGCGGCATTGGTGGCGTCGGCCGACTTGCGCTTGCGCACGAGCTCGATGACGGTCTCCAGCGTGTCCTTGTCGGCTTGCGACGTCGAGGAGGTCGCAGCAATTGCGGCCGGCGTGACCGGCTTGCGCGGCGCGGCATGCTGGCGGGTCGCCGGAGCCAGGACAGGAGCCGCGAGGGGTTTGGCGGGGGCCGGGGCGGTCGGTCTGACGGTGGCCGTCACCGCCGGCGCGGGGGCGGCTTTGGGAGGCGAACCGTTGGCGGTCGGCGCTGGTTTTGGCGCGACGGCCGCAGGCTTCGGCTTGTCCTTCGCGGGTTCCTTGCCTGCGTTCTTGCCGGCGTTCTTGCCCGCATCCTTGTCGCCATCCTTGGCAGGCTTTTTCCCGCCATCCTTGGCGGCAGCGCTGGGTACACTCTTGCCCGCATCCTTGCCCGCGCCCTTAGCAGCGTCCTTCGAAGTGTCCTTGCCGGTTCCCGTGGATGATCCCTTGGACGACCCCTTCGCAGTGTCCTTGGCGGCTGGCTTGGCGGTATCCTTGGCGCTGTCCTTGGCACCTTCGGCGGTCGTCTCATTCGACTTGGCCCAGGCGGCGCAGCCGACCGACAGCCCTGCGATCAGGCACACGACCAAACCGGTCGATCGCCATGCGGCACGCGGAAAGGAGGTCACGGCGTTTCGTCGCCCCGAATCAGTCAAATGGCTCAAGACCCGATTGTACAAGATTTGGCTGTATTTGATTGAATATGCGGACAAAATACCAACAGCCGCTTACGTTGCCGGGTTTGCACCACCACCGCGGCAAAATCGCGGCTAAACCGTGCGTCACACGGAAGGGGGTCTTTTACCGGCGGGATAGACCCGATATGAATGCGGCTTGCTCTCGAGATCGCCGCGTACGGAGGAAGTCCATGGCAGCCAAGACAAAATTCCGGGGATCGTTTACCGCCTTGGTCACGCCATTCAAGAACGGCTCGCTGGACGAGGCGGCGTTCCGCTCCCTGGTCAACTGGCAGATTTCAGAGGGCACCAATGGTCTGGTCCCGGTCGGCACCACCGGCGAGAGCCCGACGCTGAGCCACGACGAGCACAAGAAGGTCGTGGAATGGTGCATCGAGGAAGCAAAGGGCCGCGTGCCCGTCGTCGCCGGCGCCGGCTCCAACTCGACCAAGGAGGCGATCGAGCTCGCCCAGCATGCCGAGAAGGCGGGCGCGAACGCGGTTCTGGTCGTGACGCCCTACTACAACAAGCCGACCCAGGAAGGCATGTACCAGCACTTCAAGGCGATCAACGACGCCATCGCAATTCCGATCATCATCTACAACATCCCGCCGCGCTCGGTGATCGACATGTCGGTCGACACCATGAAACGGCTGTGGGAGCTGAAGAACATCGCCGGCGTCAAGGACGCTACCGCCAGCATGGTGCGCGTCTCACAGCAGCGCGCGGCGATGGGCGAGGACTTCAACCAGCTCTCGGGCGAGGACGCGACCATCCTCGGCTACATGGCCCATGGCGGCCATGGCTGCATCTCGGTGACATCGAACGTCGCGCCGCGGCTGTGCTCGGAGTTCCAGGCCGCCTGGGCGAAGGGCGATCATGCCACCGCGCTGAAGCTGCACGACAAGTTGATGCCGCTGCACAACAACCTCTTCATCGAGAGCAATCCGGCGCCGATCAAGTATGCGCTATCGCTGCTCGGCAAGCTGGACGAGGCGCTGCGGCTGCCGATGGTGCCGGTCACCGAGCCGACCCGCGTTGCCGTGCGCAGCGCGATGGTTCATGCTGGCCTCATCAACTGACGCGCTAGCCGATCGGGGAGCTGTTGATGGGGGTCGAGGAAAGGGGCACGCGGATGCTCAAGGAGTTCCGCGAGTTCGCCATGAAGGGCAACGTCGTCGATCTCGCAGTCGGCGTCATCATCGGAGCGGCCTTCGGCGCCATCGTTACTTCGCTGGTCGGCGACGTGATCATGCCGATCATCGGTGCGGCCACCGGCGGCCTCGACTTCTCGAACTACTTCACGCCGCTTTCGAGCAAGGTCACCGCCGCAAATCTCGCGGACGCAAAAAAGCAGGGTGCCGTCTTGGCTTGGGGCAACTTCCTCACGCTGACGATCAACTTCATCATCATTGCCTTCGTGCTGTTCCTGGTGATCCGTGCCATGAACAAGTTGAAGCGCAAGGACGATGCGGAACCTGCCGTTCCACCAAAGCCGTCGGCCGAGGTCGAGCTGCTGACCGAGATCCGCGATCTCCTCAAGAAGTCTTGACGCGCGCGCTTCATCCAAACTGTTAGCGTCCACGCGCATCTCGATCAGGTTTGTCTTCCAGGTTTTGAACAAGCGATGGCCGATAAGAACGAACGTCCGATCAAGGTCATGGCGGAAAACCGCAAGGCCCGCTTCAACTACGCCATCGAGGATACGATCGAGGTCGGCATTGCGCTCACCGGCACCGAGGTCAAGTCGATCCGCAACGGCAAGAGCACGATCGCGGAGTCCTACGCCGATTCCAAGGACGGCGAGATCTGGCTGATCAACGCCACCATTCCGGAATATCTCCAGGGCAACCGCTTCAATCACGAGCCGAAGCGGCCGCGAAAACTGCTGCTGCATCGCAAGCAGATCAACAAGCTGATGGGCGCAGTCGATCGCGAAGGCATGACGCTGATCCCGCTCAAGCTTTACTTCAACGAGCGTGGTCGCGCCAAATTGCAGCTCGCGGTCGCGAAAGGCAAGAAGCTGCACGACAAGCGGGAGAGCGAGAAGAAGCGCGACTGGAGCCGGGAGAAGGGCCGCCTGATGCGGGCGAGGGGATAGCGGGATGACTCAGAGAAACCTGATGGAGGTCGATTGGACCCGGATTCCCGCCCCCACGGACGACGGCGGTGCCGCGCACCTGAAAGGCATGACGCTGCCGCCGGTCAGCCTGCTCGCCACTGACGACACCTCAGTCGCGCTGTCGGCGCTGCGTGGCCGGACCGTGGTGTTCGCCTATCCGCGCACCGGCGAGCCCGGCAAGATCGCGCTGGTCGACGATTGGGACATGATCCCGGGCGCGCGCGGCTGCACCCCGCAGACTTGCGCGTTTCGCGATCTGTTCGCCGAGCTGAAGGCTGCCGGCGCCGCGCAGGTGTTCGGCCTCTCGACCCAGAGCAACGCATACCAGACCGAGATGGCCTCGCGGCTGCATCTGCCGTTTCCTGTGCTCTCGGACGAGAAGCTGGCGCTCACGCGCGCCCTGAATTTGCCGAGCATGGAGGTCGCAGGCCTGACGCTGATCAAGCGCCTCGCGCTGATCGTCGACGACGCCAGGATCACGCATGTGTTCTATCCGGTGTTTCCGCCCGACCGGAACGCCGGCGATGTCCTGGACTGGCTGAAGGCCAATCCGGCGAAGAGCTTGTCGAAGAATTAGCCGATGTCGGCCTTCACCTTCGCGAACACGGAGCGGAACATGTCCGGCGTCAGTACGCGGGTGTTCGTGTTGTAGCGCGAGCAGTGATAGCTGTCGTAGAGCCTGAATGCGCCGGCCGGATGCACGGCGCCGTGGCCGAAGGGGGCTTGCGATCCTTTCAAATTCAGCGGCTTGAGCACGCTGTCGTGCGCAATCCGCCCGAGGGCGACGATCGCGCGCAGGTTCGGCATCGTTGCGAGATTCGCCGCAAGAAACCGCCGGCAGGTGTTGATCTCGATCGGCAGCGGCTTGTTCAGCGGCGGCACGCAATGCACCGCATTGGCGATACGACAGTCGACCAGCTTCAGGCCGTCGTCGGGACGCGCCTGATACTTGCCCTTGGCGAAGCCGTATTCGAGCAGCGTGGCGTAGAGCAGGTCGCCGGCATAATCGCCGGTGAAGGGACGACCGGTGCGGTTCGCGCCCTGCATCCCCGGCGCGAGACCGACGATCAGGAGGCGCGCCTTGATGTCGCCGAAAGGCGCAACCGGCGCATTATGCCACAATGGCTCGCGCGCGCGGTTCGCCTCGCGAAAGGCGACCAGGCGCGGACAGAGCGGACAGTCACGGTCGGGTACGAGGGTGGGGGAGGCCTGGTGGCTTGACCGGGTCGCCTCACTCCTCGAAGTCGTCATCGCCCCTCGCCGGCGCCATCGTGGTCGCGCGCTGGAGGAACTGCGGGGCGTGGTGGCGCGCCTCGCGCTCGCCGCGGTCACGCGGGGCGGGGCGTTCGGACGGGTCGCGGCCGAGCTTGGACTGCAGCTCGACGAGGTCGGTGAAGACGTCGGCCTGGCGGCGCAACTCGTCGGCGATCATCGGCGGCTGGCTGGCGATCGTGGAAATCACGGTGACCCGTACGCCGCGACGCTGAACGGCCTCGACCAGCGAGCGGAAGTCGCCGTCACCCGAGAACAGCACCATCTGGTCGATATGCTCGGCGAGCTCCATGGCGTTCACGGCGAGCTCGATGTCCATGTTGCCCTTGACCTTGCGGCGGCCGGAGGCGTCGATGAACTCCTTGGTCGCCTTGGTGACGACGGTGTAGCCGTTGTAGTCGAGCCAGTCGATCAGGGGCCGGATCGAGGAGTACTCCTGATCCTCGATGATGGCGGTGTAGTAGAAGGCCCTAAGCAGCGTCCCGCGGCTCTGAAACTCCTTCAGCAGGCGCTTGTAATCGATGTCAAAGCCGAGAGTTTTCGCGGTCGCATAGAGATTGGCTCCATCGATGAAGAGCGCGATCTTGTCGGTAGAGGAAGGTGACATTCAGTTTGCTCGCGTAGAGTTTGTGATTGATCGTTTATTGTTGGCGCGGCGACAGCAAGCCGCGCAATTCTAAAGTCCTGCCGAAACCCGTCGAAACCGCAAATCCGGAGAAGTCGGGGCAATCAAGGTATAGTTATGGCGGACTTGCAAACACCCGGCGCCAGCGTCCCCGGCAGCCCGGGAAACCACCCATCCCAGCCCCAATGTGGGGGTAGCAGAGCCGTTTGGCGAGGCCAAATCACAAATTGGTCTTGCGAAACTCTCCCGGCCCCTATAACTAGCGCCATTCATCCACATATTTCGTCCCACCCACAACGGAGCGACAGTCGATGGCTCGCGTCACCGTAGAAGATTGTATCGACAAGGTCGACAACCGGTTTGACCTGGTCCTGCTGGCCGCCCACCGTGCCCGCATGATTTCGTCTGGTTCACAACTAACGGTTGACCGCGATAACGACAAGAACCCTGTTGTGTCTTTGCGCGAAATTGCCGAGACCACCATTTCGCCGGAGGACCTCCGCGAGGAGCTGGTGCACTCGCTGCAGAAGTTCGTCGAGGTCGACGAGCCCGAGCCCGACACTGTGCCGCTGATCGGTTCCGCCGGTGCAAGCGTGGATGCAGACGATACCGAAGTCGCGGTTGAGCGCATGACGGAAGAGGAGCTCCTGAAGGGTCTCGAAGGCCTCGCGCCGCCCGAGGAGCAGCCCGAGGAGGACGAGTAAATCGTCCTGTCGCGACCATCGACTTCTTGTGATCTTATCAAAGGCCCGAACCGTTGTTCGGGCCTTTGCTTTTGCTGGCATTTTCGTGGTTACAATAGTGTTGTCGGTTCGCGCCTGGCCCTGTCACTGAATTGATCGGACACGCGTGCGATCGGAGCTAAGATGTATACAACGGGCTGTCTCGTGGTCCGTTTGAAGGCAGGACGGCATGGTATATCGGCGCCGCGGACCAACGCAGATGCAGGCCGCAACCGAATCGGTTGCCGTGGCCCCGACTGCGCCGCTGGCGCGCCCGGCGAAGCCCCGCGCGCGCATGATGCGTCAATATGACCTCGTCGAGCGCGTCAGGTCCTACAATCCCAACACCAACGAAGACCTGCTGAACCGCGCCTATGTCTACGCCATGAAGGCGCACGGGTCGCAGACCCGCGCCTCGGGCGACCCGTATTTCTCCCACCCGCTCGAAGTGGCAGCGATCCTCACGGACCTGAAGCTCGACGACGCCACCATCGTGGCTGCGCTGCTCCACGACACGATCGAGGACACCGAAGCGACACGGGCCGAGATCGACCAGATCTTCGGGCCCGAGATCGGCGCGCTGGTCGAGGGCCTGACCAAGCTGAAGCGGCTGGAATTGGTGTCGCGGGAGGCCAAGCAGGCCGAAAACCTGCGCAAATTGTTGCTGGCCATTGCTGACGATGTCCGCGTGCTGCTGGTGAAGCTCGCCGACCGCCTGCACAACATGCGCACGCTGGACTTCGTGCCGCCGGAGTCGCGACGGCGCATTGCCGAGGAGACGCTCGACATCTATGCGCCGCTGGCGGGGCGCATGGGCATGCAGGAAATGCGCGAGGAGCTGGAGGATTTGTCCTTCCGGACCCTCGACCCCGAAGCGTATTCGGTGGTGATGCAGCGGCTCGATGCACTGGCCGAGCGCAACCGCAATCTGATCGGCGAAATCGAGGACCAGCTCTCCAACAATCTGCGCCACCGGGGTCTCGGGGCGCGGGTCTATGGCCGCCGCAAGAAGCCATTCTCGATCTGGACCAAGATGGAGCGCAAGTCGGTCGGCTTCGAGCAATTGTCCGACATCTTCGGCTTCCGCGTCGTCGTCAACGACATCGAGGCCTGCTATCGCGCGCTCGGCATCGTCCACACAAACTGGCCGGTCGTGCCCGGGCGGTTCAAGGACTACATCTCGACGCCGAAGCAGAATGACTACCGCTCGATCCACACCACCGTGATCGGCCCCGGCAACCAGCGCGTCGAGCTGCAGATCCGCACCGAGGCCATGGACCAGATCGCCGAGCGCGGCATCGCCGCGCACGTGTTCTACAAGGAAGGCGCGGGCTCGCCGACCGAATTCCTCAAGCGCGAGTCCAATGCGTTTGCCTGGTTGCGCCACACCATCGGCATCCTCTCGGAGAGCGCCAACCCCGAGGAATTCCTCGAGCACACCAAGCTCGAGCTGTTCCACGACCAGGTGTTCTGCTTCACCCCGAAGGGCAAGCTGATCGCGCTGCCGCGCCATGCCAACGTGATCGACTTCGCCTATGCCGTGCACACCGACGTCGGCAACAGCGCGGTGGGCTGCAAGATCAACGGCCAGTTCGCGCCGCTGTCATCGGAACTTCAGAACGGCGACGAGGTCGAGGTGCTGACCTCGGAAGCGCAAGCGGCGCCGCCGTCCGCCTGGGAAACGCTGGCGGTCACCGGCAAGGCGCGCGCCGCGATCCGCCGCGCCACCAGGACTGCGGTGCGCGATCAATATGTCGGTCTCGGCCGGCGCATCGTCGAGCGCCTGTTCGAGCGCGCCAAGATCGAATACGCAGACGACAAGCTCAAGGGCGCGCTGCCGCGACTGGCGCGGACCTCGATCGAGGACGTCATGGCGGCTGTGGGGCGCGGCGAGATCAAGGCCTCCCACGTCGCGCGTGCGATGTATCCCGATTACAAGGAGGAGCGCATCGCGCGCTACGGCGCCAAGAAGGGGCTTGCCGCCAAGCTCAAGGAGAAGTCGTCGGAACCGCCGCGCAGCCCGGTCGCGATCCCGATCCGCGGCATCAATTCCGACCTGCCGGTGAAGTTCGCGCCGAACGGCGGCGCAGTGCCTGGTGATCGCATCGTCGGCATCGTCACGCCGGGCGAGGGCATCACCATCTACCCGATCCAGGCGCCGGCCCTGAAGGATTTCGAGGAAGAGCCGGAGCGCTGGCTCGACGTGCGCTGGGACATCGAGGACTCCGCGCCGCAGCGTTTCCCGGCCCGTATCAAGGTCGAGAACGTCAACGAGCCCGGCGCACTGGCGCAGATCGCGACCGTGATCGCCGAGCACGACGGCAACATCGACAACATCAGCATGCAGCGCCGCTCACCGGACTTCACCGAGACGACGATCGATCTCGAAGTCTACGATCTCAAGCATTTGAGCGCCATCCTGGCTCAGCTGCGCGCGAAGGCGGTCGTGGCCCGCGCCGAACGTGTTAATGGATAGACGCCTTCCGTCTGGGTCTGTCCTTATGATTCCGTGAGTCCTGAAATGCCTGCACCTCCGCTCCGCCTCGGCGTCAATATCGACCATGTCGCGACCCTGCGTAACGCGCGCGGCGGCCGCAATCCCGATCCGGTGCGCGCGGCGCTGCTGGCGATCGAGGCCGGCGCCGACGGCATCACCGCTCATCTGCGCGAGGATCGCCGGCACATCCGCGACCAGGACATGGCGCGGCTGAAGGCCGAGATCTCCAAGCCGCTCAATTTCGAGATGGCGGCGACCGACGACATGATGCGCATTTCGCTCGCCACCAAGCCGAACGCGGTGTGCCTCGTGCCGGAGCGGCGCCAGGAGGTGACGACCGAAGGCGGGCTCGACGTCGTCGGCCAGCACAATGCGCTGGCGCCCTATATCGCGCGGCTGAACGATGCCGGCATCCGGGTGTCGCTGTTCATCGCGGCCGATCCCGCCCAGATCGAGATGGCGGCGCGGCTGCGCGCGCCCGTGATCGAAATCCACACCGGCGCCTGGTGCGACGCTGTCGTCGATGGCCACGCCGACAAGGCCGAGGCCGAATGGCAACGGATCGTGGCGGGAGTGAAGCTCGCGAAGAAAGCGGGGCTGGAGGTTCACGCCGGACACGGGCTCGACTACGCAACGGCGGAGACGATCGCCGGCTTGCCGGAGATCATGGAGCTGAACATCGGCTACTACATGATCGGCGAAGCCCTGTTCGTCGGTCTCGCCGAGACGGTGCGCAGCATGCGCGCGGCGATGGAACGCGGCCGGAGCCGGGCATGATCATCGGCATCGGCTCCGATCTGATCGACATCACCCGCGTCGGCAAGGTGATCGAGCGCCATGGCGAGCGCTTCCTCGATCGCATCTTCACCGCGGCCGAGCGGGCCAAGGCGGAGCGGCGCGCCAAGAACGAGAAGATGGTGGTGGCAACCTACGCCAAGCGCTTCGCCGCCAAGGAGGCCTGCTCCAAGGCGCTCGGTACCGGCATAAGGCGCGGCGTCTGGTGGCGCGACATGGGGGTGGTCAACCTGCCGGGAGGACGGCCAACCATGCGATTGACGGGCGGGGCGCTGGCCCGGCTCCAGGCCCTGACGCCGGAGGGGTTCGAGGCGCAGATCGACCTGTCGATTACCGATGACTGGCCGCTGGCGCAGGCCTTCGTCATTATTTCCGCCGTGCCGCTGGCCAAACCCTGACGATGCTCCGATCATTTTTAAGATTCGTTTTAAAAATCAAATGCTTATACAGTTTTGATGCGTTCCTTGATTGCGCGGCCTCCGACAACCGTCTAAAAGTCCGCGGACGCAAATCAGGCTGGGCGAATTCGGCTTTACGCCGGAATTGGCCCTCATTATCAGAATCAGGACAATCTCCTTGGGCCGCGAGCGATGGGCTGTTCGCGGAAGGAGGGCGCGCTGTGACCGCCGGCCGGAATTGAGAGAGCAATGAGCGTGACTTCCTCGAAAACTGAGAGCGGCGTCGGCGAGACGATCCGGGTCGTGATCCATGCTCTCCTGATCGCGCTCGTGATCCGCACCTTCCTGTTCCAGCCGTTCAACATCCCATCCGGCTCGATGAAGGCGACGCTGCTGGTCGGCGACTATCTGTTCGTCTCGAAATATTCCTACGGATATAGCCACTACTCGATCCCGTTCTCGCCGCCGCTGTTCTCCGGGCGGATCTGGGGCTCGGACCCGGACCGCGGCGACATCGTCGTATTCCGCCTGCCGAAGGACGATTCCACCGACTACATCAAGCGCGTGATCGGCCTTCCCGGCGACCGCGTCCAGATGCGGGACGGGCTGCTCTATATCAACGACACGCCGGTCGAGCGGCAGCGCATGAGCGAATTTGTCGGCGAGGATCCCTGCGGCTCCGAAGGCGGTGGTGTCTCCCGGGTGAAGCGCTGGAAGGAAACGCTGCCGAACGGCGTGTCTTACGAGACGCTGGACTGCGCCGACAATGGCTATGTGGACAACACCAACGTCTACACCGTGCCGACCGGCCATTTCTTCATGATGGGCGACAATCGCGACAACTCCACCGACAGCCGCTTCCTCGGTCAGGTCGGCTACGTGCCGCAGGAGAATTTGATCGGGCGCGCCCAGATGATCTTCTTCTCGATCGCCGAAGGCGAGCATGCCTGGATGTTCTGGCGCTGGCCGTGGGCGGTGCGCTGGACTCGCTTCTTCAAAATCGTTCGATGAAAGACGAAGCCAAGGACATCGCGACCCAGCCGACCGAGGCTCAAGCGGGCCCCGACGGCGAAGCTGCGACCAAGGCCCTTGAGATCAAGCCGCCTGCAAAGAAGAAGCGGGTGCGGAGCAGCAAGGCCAGGGGTCCGGATGCGAACGCGGGGCTCGAGGCGCGCATCGGCTACAGCTTTGCCGATCCGAACCTCTTGATGCAAGGCATCACGCATGTCTCCGCGCTGAAGTCCGGGCGCAAGCGCGGCGACAGCTACCAGCGGCTGGAATTCCTCGGCGACCACGTGCTCGGGCTCGTCGTCTCCGACATGCTCTATCACGCGTTCCCGAACGCCGACGAAGGCGAGATGTCCAAGCGACTTGCTGAACTGGTGCGCAAGGAGAGCTGCGCCGATGTCGCCAAGTCGCTCGGTCTGCTCGACGACATCAAGCTCGGGTCGGTCGGTCCCAGCGCCGACGCGCGCTTGCGCAAGAGCGTGCTCGGCGACATCTGCGAGGCCGTGATCGGCGCCGTCTTCCTCGACGGCGGCTACGCGGCGGCGGCCGACTTCGTCAAGCGCAACTGGACCGAGCGCATGCACAAGCCGCGGCGTCCCTTGCGCGATCCCAAGACCGTTCTCCAGGAATGGGCGCAGGGCAAGGGATTGCCGACGCCGGTCTACCGCGAGGTCGAGCGCACCGGCCCGCATCATGATCCGCAATTCCGTGTCGCGGTCGACCTGCCGGGGCTGGCGCCGGCTGAAGGCATCGGCGGCAGCAAGCGCGCGGCAGAGAAAGTGGCAGCTTCAGTGATGATCGAACGTGAAGGCGTTGGCGGCGGCAATGACGGTTGAAGCAAGCGGCGAGGCGCCCACTGCTACGCGCTGCGGCTTCGTCGCGCTGATCGGCGCGCCGAACGTCGGCAAATCCACGCTGGTCAATGCGCTGGTCGGAGCCAAGGTCACGATCGTCTCGCGCAAGGTGCAGACCACGCGCGCGCTGATCCGCGGCATCGTGATCGAGAACAACGCGCAGATCATCCTGGTCGATACGCCCGGCATCTTCCTGCCCAAGCGCCGGCTCGACCGCGCCATGGTCTCGACCGCCTGGAGCGGCGCGCATGACGCCGACCTCGTCTGCGTGCTGCTGGATGCCAAGGCCGGCATCGACGAGGAAGCAGAGGCGATCCTCACCAAGCTCGCCAGCGTCAAGCACGAGAAGATTCTGGTCATCAACAAGGTCGATCTGGTCCAGCGCGAGAAGCTGCTGGCGCTGGCGCAGGCCGCCAACGAGCGCATGGCGTTTGCAAGGACCTTCATGATCGCGGCGATCTCCGGCGACGGCGTCGACGATCTCAGGCATACACTGGCCGAGATCGTGCCGCCGGGGCCGTTCCTCTATCCCGAAGACCAGATGTCGGATGCGCCGATGCGGCAGCTTGCGGCCGAGATCACGCGCGAGAAGATCTTTCGCAAGCTGCACCAGGAATTGCCCTACCAGTCCACGGTCGAGACCGACAAGTGGGAGGAGCGCAAGGACAAGTCGGTGCGCATCGAGCAGACGATCTTCGTCGAGCGCGAAAGCCAGCGCAAGATCGTGCTCGGCGCGGGTGGCGCCACCATCAAGTCGATCGGCGCGGACTCGCGCAAGGAACTCGGCGAGATCCTGGGTGTGCCGGTGCATCTGTTCCTGTTCGTCAAGGTGCGCGAGAACTGGGGCGACGATCCCGATCGCTACCGCGAGATGGGCCTGGAATTTCCCAGAGAATAACCAAGAAAAGATCGGTCATCGATGAGCGTACCCAGCAACGTACGGCGCTTCGAAGCGCTGCTCTATGCATCGTTGATGCTGGACGCCCTGTCGGTCGCTGTGCAGGATCGCACGCCCAAAGCTGAGATGACCGAGCAGATGATCATGATGGGGACGCTGCTCGCCGGCGGCATGATCCTGCTGCTGGTCTATTTCGTCTGGCTCGCTGCGCGCTGGCGCAAGAACTGGCCGCGCTGGGTGCTGGCGGCAGCGCTGGTGCTGTCGGTGATCTCGCTCGGCCAGATCATCGGCGCGAAGGGCATGGAGCTCGACAGCGCCATCGAGATCGTCTCCTGCGTGCTGACGGCGATGGGATTGTATTTCTCGTTCAGCGGCGATGCACAGGGCTGGTTCAACGCGTGAGGATTCGCGCTTTGCGCGGTTGATCAAATTGGTGGGCACGCTTCGCTTTGCCCACCCTACGATCGCCTGAAATGCGCTAGACTTCGCACATGGAATGGACCGACGAAGGCATCGTGCTGGGGGTGCGGCGGCATGGCGAGAGCAGCGCCATTGTCGAGCTGCTGACCCGCGCGCACGGCCGCCATCTCGGTCTCGTCCGCGGCGGCGCCGGATCGCGGATGCGGCCGCTGCTGCAGCCCGGCAACAGCCTCAGCCTGGTGTGGCGGGCGCGGCTCGACGAGCATCTCGGCACCTATGCCATCGAGGGCCTCAAGCTGCGCGCGGCGACGCTGCTGGGATCATCCCACGGCGTCTACGGCATCACTCATCTCGCCTCGATTGCGCGGTTGCTGCCGGAGCGCGATCCGCACGAAAACATCTTGGCGCTGCTCGAACATTCGCTGGACGATTTCGACGACATCGGCAGCGCCGCCGTGCATCTGATCCATTTCGAGCTGGCGATGCTCGCTGAGCTCGGCTTCGGGTTGGCGCTGGAAAACTGCGCGGTGACCGGGGAGACCACTGATCTGATCTATGTCTCGCCGAAGTCTGGCGCCGCGGTGTCACGCGGGGCGGGCGAGCCGTGGCGCGACCGCCTTTTGCGGCTGCCGCCGTTCCTGCGCCAGGGCGAGGTGCACAGCGACCTCACCGACGAGGATCTCCAGGACGGCTTTCGACTGACCGGCCTGTTCCTGCTGCGCCACGTGCTGGAGCCGCGCGGGCAAGGCCATTCCGACGCGCGGGCAGGCTTCATCAACGCGCTGACGCGACAGCAGGCCAAGACCGCGATTCACGCGCCATGAGCCTGGCGCGGCTCTGTATTGCTGCAAAAGCGACAGCCTCGATGGAACAAAACCGGGTTTCCTGGACTTGCCCTCGGGGTTCCAACCGGGGATAGCCTCATGCTGATCAAGGGACTTGTGATTTCGGCAGCGCTTGTCGCGCTGGCGCCGGACGCCCTCGCAGGCGAGCAACCGGGCGTGTTTCGCCGTGCCTCCTGCACCGTCGTCAGATTTTATGTGGCCAAATATTCGGCTGCGGCAGCAGAGGCATGGGCCCGGTCCAAGGGCGCAACGGAGGTCGAGATCGAGACGGCCCGGCGTTGCCTGACCAATGCGCCCGTGACAGCGCAGGCCAAAACCCAATCGACCGTGACCGCTGGTTGGGCCGGGCAGTAGCCGCCCACATGGCGCGCCACGGAGCCGTTCGTTGAACGACGTGTCGGCGTCATGACGGCTATTTCAGCGTATAGAGAAACGCCGCGATGTCGCGCGCGTCCTTCTGCGGGATACCCATTGTCGGCATGGCATTGCCCGGCAACGCCCGCTGTGGATCTTCGATCCAGTCAGCCATGTTGTCCGGGGAGTTCTGGATGTAGCCGGCGATGTAGGTCCGCGTGCCGATGCGATGCAGGGGCGGGCCGACATTGCCATCTGCTCCCGCAACGCCGGGGATATCGTGACAAGTGCCGCACTGATATTGTCTGACGAGATCAGTGCCACGACGGGCATCGCCAGTGAAATTGTCCGGGCCCGCAGCCTTGCCTTCGCAGGCGGCGGTCGCCATGGCCAGCAGCGAGGCGGCTAAGAACCGTGTGCCCGAACTCACCATCGGCTGCTCCGCTTACCCGTCAGGGCTTTTGGCCGAAATTGAAAGTCTTGGTGGCAGACCAGGGATCGGTCGTCGAGACCTGCTCGGTCGGGACTTGCTCCACGTCAGGCGACAACGGCTTCGCCGAGAAGGTCCGGCCCCATTGGTGGCTTGGCTCGTTGCTGATCTTGCCGATATAGGTGACGAGATCCCAGATCACGCTGTCAGGCAGCACGCCGCCCCAAGCCGGCATGCCGTTCGGCCGGCCCTGATAGATCGAGAGAAAGATGTTCTCGGGCTGCGAGCCGTAAGTGAAAATGCTGTTGCTCAGCGCCGGCCCCATGCCGCCGCCGCCATTGGGTGCGTGGCAGCCGACGCAGTTGAAGTTGACGTAGTAAGTCATCCCGCGCTGCTCCGCATTCGGATCGCCTTGCGCGGGGTTCTTGATCTGAGGCCGGTCCGGCTGCGCGCCCGGAAAGAGGGTGGTGACCGGGACCTGCATGAACACGCCCGGCCTGCCATTGCCGACGCTGCCACCGAAAGTCGGACGCGGTGCCGGCGTCGGCGTCTGCGCCTCCTGCGATTGCGGCAGAGTCTGCTGGGCAAGCCCGGCGCCGTTCGGCACGGTTGCCAGCAGCAACGATAGGGCGCTCGCGCGCAGGGCTGCGGCAGACATCACTCACGTCCTCCTGAGACCGTGACCGGTTGGTCCACAAGCGGAACGCCGTAACTGCGCAGCAGCGAGGTGATCTCGGACCGATGCGTGTCGATGAACGCATTCAGCCGGTCACGCAAAGCGCCGTCGCCCTTGCGCACGCCCATGGAAATGGCGAACTGGAACTGCTGGGGCGCAAAGCGCTCGTAGTCCCGGATCGGGGTGACGGTCAGCGCCGCGGCTGAGCGTTGCGCGAAATAGCCGCCCAGCGGACCCCACGCGGCGGCGACGTCGACCTCGCCGTTTCCGACCGCCTCGATCAGGCGCGCCGGCGGATCGGCCTGGCGATAGTCGCCGTAGATCGAGTAGCCGCGGACGTTGTCGACGATGCCCTGTTCGCCGAGCGCCTGCGCGGGCGGCGGATTGTTGCCGTCATCGCCGATCAGATGCACGCCGATCACGAGGTGGTGCAGGCGCGAGTCGAGCAGCGACGATAGGTCGAGGTGCCGGTCCTGCCGCGTGACGAACACGTAACTCGACCGATAATAGGGCATCGTGGTCTCGACGAGATCATAGCCGGCCGGCACGCCCATCACGACGTCGCATTTGCCGGCTTTCAGCGTGTTGCGGACGAAGCCGCGGCGCTGCGCCCACCAAGTGTATTGCAGCTGCTTGCCGAGGTCTTCGGCCACCATGGCTGCGAGCTTGTTCTCGAATCCCGCCTCGTCGCTGTTCGAGAACGGCATATTGTTCGGATCGGCGCAGACGCGGAGTTCGCCATCCGATGCCGTCGCCGCGGTGGTCGCGAGCCCGATCAGGATAACGAGCGCGATGCTGGAACAACTATTTCGAAGGCGCATGGCTGGTGTCCTCACCATTTGCGCCGCCGAGCTTGAACACCAGCAGTTCGCTCCCGCCGGCGGTGTAGAACGGCAGATCCTGCGTCGCCCCGGTAAAGCCGAGGGCGCCGTTGCGCACCCGCGGATCGACCTCGGCATTGGCCACCACGCCCGGCCAGCCGCCGACGCCCGAGAGGATCGCGATGTATTGCTGTCCGTCCGAGCCGCGATAGGAAACCGGTTGGCCGATGAACCCGGAGCCGGCACGGAATTGCCAGAGCACGTGCCCATCCTTGGCGTCGACCACTTTGAACAAGCGATCCATGGTGCCGTAGAATGCGACGTCGCCGGCTGTCACGAGCGCGCCGCTCCAGACCGGCAGCTTCTCATGGATCTCCCAGACCTTCTTGCGCGCGACGGGGTCCCACGCCATGAACTCGCCGCGGTATCCGCCGGGGCCGGCATACATGTCGACGTCGGCGCCGACATAGGGCGTGCCGGCGATGTAACCAACTTGAGAAGCCTTGAAGCTCATACAGAGATGCTGATGGGGCACATAAAGGAGTTTTGTGCGCGGTGACCACGCGCTCGGCTGCCAATCCTTGGCGCCGGGCGCGCTCGGGCAGATGTTCTCGACCGTCTTGCCGGTAAGCGGCGTCTTCTCCTCGTTCGGGATGATCTTGCCGGTTTTCAGGTCGACGCCATTATAGGCGTTCACGAAATCATATGCGTCCGCCGAGATCACTTCGCCGGTGGCGCGATCCATGACGTACATGTAGCCGTTGCGGCCGGGGTGGATGAGAACCTTGCGCGGCTGTCCATTGATCTCGAGGTCGACGAGAACGTTCTCGTTGATCTCGTCGTGGTCGAACAGGTCGTGCGGGTTGATCTGGTAGGCCCATTTGGCGCGACCGGTATCAGCGTCACGCGCAAAAATCGTGGTGCTCCAGAGATTGTCGCCACTGCGCTGGTTCGCATTCCAGGGGCTTGGATTGGCCGTGCCGTAGTAGACCAGGTTCAGATCAGGATCGTAGGAGATCCAGCCCCAGACGGTGCCGCCGCCCATCTGCCATCGATCGGCGGGCCAAGTCTTGACGCCGAGATCCTGGCCTTTGAGATTGTCGTAGAACGGCTTGAAATCGTCGCTAATCAGCACGTCCTTGTCGGGACCTGTCGAATAGGCGCGCCAAGCGATGGCTCCGGTGTTCTCGTCGAGCGCGGTCACCCAGCCGCGCACGCCGAGTTCGCCGCCGCTGTTGCCGACGAGAATCTTTCCTTTCACCACGACGGGAGCCATGGTGATGGTTTCCCCCTTGTTGATCTCGCCGAGCTTCGTGTGCCAAAGCTCTTTGCCGCTCTTCGCATCCAAGGCGACGGTGTGGTTATCGAGCGTGTTGAGAAAGACCTTGCCGTTGTCGAAGGCGAGTCCGCGATTGACGACGTCGCAGCAGGCGACGCCCGCGGCGGCGGGCTCCGGCTTCGGTGCGTAGGACCATTTCAATTCACCGGTCGTGGCATCGAGTGCGAACACACGGTTGGGGTAGGGACCTGCATACGGCCCGACCACATACATGGTGCCGTCCACCACCAGCGGCGCCGCCTCCTGACCTCGATCGGCGCCGACCGAGAACGTCCACGCAAGCTGGAGGCGCGAAGCATTGGTCGCGTTGATCTGGTCGAGTTCGCTGTAGCGGGTGTTGGCATAGTCGCGCGCCGCCATGGGCCATTGGCCCGGGTCCTTCATACGGCTGGCCAGATCGGTTTGTGCCGAGGCGGACGACAGCAATGCGCAGGACGCGCAAACCGCGCTCAGCAACCGCGTAAGCCGACGCACTAACATATGCAAAGATCTCCACGGCAGTGATGGGGCCATGCCGCGATGCAGGCCGGATTGCGAACGTACAAACGTTGCGCCTCCGCTTGGTTCCAAAGTCCGACCTTAGCGGTGCGCTATCTCACGACATTGCCAGAAACGCCCGCGCCGAGATCTACGGCGATCTGATCCTCCTTGCCGTTGCACTTGGGGTGACCAAATCCCGACGGACTTTTGCCGTCAGGCCCGATGTCATAGATGATCGCGTCTTTCATGTTCGGGCTGACGCCGGCCGGCACGCGGTCAAGTCCGAGCAGGTGACGCACGCGCCAGGCGACGTTGTGATCGGCGCAGGAACTGTCACCGCTGACGCCCAGCGCACCGGCGACGCCGTTGCCGTCATAGAGCGCCAGCCCACCGCCAAAGACGATTACGCCGCCGACGGGCTTGCCGACCATCGGATCGTGGGGAGTCCCGAATTCGTCGGGAGTACCGGCGTACAGAACCTCGGGGGATGGAGGATTGCTGAGAGCCGTACCGAACAGGAATCCGCCAGGTTGCGCGCCCGCGTAAAGATTGGCCGTGGCCATGGCCTTGTCCTTCAGGCTGAACGCGTTGGCGGTGTTGGCCTTTTCAGCTGCGATCGCCCGGCTGCCAAGCCACTGATCATCGACCTTGCTGCCGCTGTAAGCGACTGCGCAGACAACGCCCTGTCGATTGACGACAGCAGCCCACTCGTTGTTGTCGAGGCCTCCGTTGCTCGGCCCGCCGCCCGGCTTGACGCTCTTCTTGAGGGAATCGGCGAGCTGGTCATGGTCGACCGGACACGACATCGCGGGACGGGGCTGGTCCTGCGCGTTCAAGACAACGGGCATCGAGAAAGCTGCGCTCAAGATCGCGGCTGCCGTCGTGACGGATCGCTTGCCCATGTGGCCTCCTGGAGTACCGCAGTCAGCATGCGAACGTTCGAGGAGAAGTCGCGGTTCCTATGCAGGATCGCTCAGCCTGGATGTTGAAGCAGAGAGAGGCGGGAGTGCCCACCGTCCGCCGTCAGCCAGCGATGGGCGAAGAACAAGGCCGCGCATGTGTAGAGTATGCCCATCGGCACCCACATCAGGATGCCGGCCAGCTGCTGGTCTTCAAGCGGCGAGAGGCCGACTTCGCCGGCGAGGGCGCCCTGGCCCGGGATCCAGAGCCGCGTCGACACGGTCAGCAAGGCCCCGAGCACGCCGGAATGCAGGATGGTGATGAACAGGCAGGCGACCGCGATGCCGTCGCGAATTCGGATACTGCGGCCCCGTCCTCGACCGTGCAGCAGCACCCACCAGAACAATAGCGCGCTGACGAAGAAGCTGATGTGCTGGAGACGATGGATCGCCGTGTTCTCGAGCGCCCATGCGTAGAGCGGTGGTGCATGCCAGACCCAGAGCGCTGCGCCGTGGAGGATGGTCGCGCTCATGGGGTGGCTTACAAAACGCCACGGCCACACCAGTACCGGCCAATTGAGAACGCGACCTGCCGCCGGGCGAAGCCGGGCTGGCAGGCTCCACAGCAGCGGACCGTTGATCCGGGCGAACGCCATCAGCGGTGCCGCCGCGACCATGAGCAGCTCGTGCTCGACCATGTGCGCGGTGAACAGGCGCTCGCCGAGCCAGTGCAGCGGCGAGGTCACGGCGAGCGCGGCGATCAGCCATCCGGTCCAGAACGCCGCGACCTGGCGGAAACTGACGCCGCGGCCGCCTCCCGCATGGTGCCAAAGCCGCTGCGTTCCGACATAGAAGCCGATCCCCACGGCATAGAGCGGGGCCATCAGCCAGGGGTCGTAGCTCCAAAGCGATCCGGAATCGACATCCGACAGTCCGTGCGCATCGGCCGACCCCGCGAGCAGCGCGAGCAGCAGCGCTGCAATCCTCAGCGCAGGCATGGGCTGATCATGAGCGAGGCGGCGAGCTGGTTCGCGATCACCAGCGCAAACAGCACACCGGAGCCGACGCCAAGCCAGGCCATGAACGTTCTCGGCCCGCCACCTTGCGCATCGGCCCATTCAGCCTCCGCGCCGCGCCGAACTGCGCGGGCCGAAATCAGCGTGCCTGCAAGCGAGACGATAGCGAGGACCGCGCTCACAATCGCGCCGCTCATCCTGGTTTTTTCGCAGGAAAAATGCGCGAGTACGTAGACGCCTTGCAAATTGACGCCCCACGCGATGGGCCCGAGCGCAACGCCGGCCCAGTAAAGCAGTCTGGATCGTCGGTCAGCTTCGGTCATAGACGCGGCACCCAATCGAGCAGAACGTACAGCGGCAGCCAAGCGAGCACGACGAAGTTCCAGTAGAACACGTTGTCGGTCACGTCGCTGAAGCGGCGTGGTTTCGCATGGCGCGTGAACATCAGCACTGCCAGCACGACCGTGTCGCCGACATCGGTGGCAAGGTGGGTCGTGTGCAGTCCCAGAATGAGCCACACGATCGAGCCGTAGGCAGAATTATCCCAACGAGTGTTGAGATGCGCGAATTCGAAGCCGCGCAGCACCAGAAGCGCGATGCCAATCGCGGCCATCACCACGAGGCAGATGCGCACCTTTGCGAGATCCTGCCGATGTGCCACGCGGTTGGTATATTCATTGGGTATTATGCTGAGCAGATAGAGCGCGACTTCGGCCGTGCCCGGCCAGAGATCGGGCGGTGACGCGCCGATCGGCCAAGTTGGATTGACGGCGTAGAGATAAAGATAGGCGCCGACGGCAATGGCAAAGCCCATGCCTTCGAGCGCCATGAAGCCCATGGCGCCCCACCACGGTCCGCTGCGTGGGCCGTAACCATAAGTCGGCAGTTCAGCGACATTGCGGACGATGGTCTGTCTCACTCCTCGTCCTCCTTGCTGCCGGCAGGCCAAAACCAGCCGATCAGGGTGACCGCCATCGGCGGCGTGCCCCAGAGCACCGCCCAGGGCGTGAAGATCGAGCCGATGAAGAACACCGTCGTCGCGATGGCGGCGAGCAGCGGCCAGATGCTCGGCTCCGGTGAAGCCTCGCGGATCTGCGGCTCCGCTTCCGCAAGCGAGGTCAACAGGACTTCGCGCCGCTCCGCGCTCAGACCCGCGACCACGGGCAGGCTCTCGTTGTCGGCCCACAGCGGATCGCGGTGCTTGACCACGGGAATGCGGTCGAAATTCTGCGGCGGGGGCGGCGAGGAGGTCGCCCATTCCAGCGTCGAGGCATTCCAGGGATTGTCGCCCGCGAGCTCACCCTTGCGCAGGCTGTAGATCACATTGACCAGAAGCAGCGCGAAGCTGAGCGCGAAAATGAGAGCACCGCCGCTGGACAAGAGGTTCAGATGCGCCCAGTCCATGTCGGCGGTGTAGGTGTAGACCCGCCGCGGCATTCCGATCAGCCCGAGGATATGCATCGGGAAGAACGCGACGTTGAAGCCGATAAAGGCCAGCCAGAAATTCCAGCGCCCGAGTCGCTCGCTCAGCATGCGACCGGCGATCTTGGGAAACCAGTAGTAGACGGCGCCCACCAGCGGAAAGACGGCGCCACCGATCAGCACGTAGTGGAAATGTGCGACGACGAAATAGGTGTCGTGCACCTGGGTGTCGATCGGGACCGAGGCGACCATGACGCCGGACAGCCCGCCGAGCACGAAGATCACGATGAAGCCGATGACGAACAACAGCGGCGTCCTATAAACCGGACGTCCGTCCCACAGCGTCGCTAGCCAGCAGAAGATCTGGAGCCCGCTCGGCACCGCGATCAGCATGCTGGAGGCCGTGAACAGGCCGGCGCCGAGTTGCGGCAGGCCGGTGACGAACATGTGGTGGACCCACAGGCCAAACGACAGGAAGCCGGTCGCGATCAACGAGAGAATGACGACGGGATAGCCGATCACCGGTCGGCGCGCGAACGTCGCGAGGATCGCCGAGACCATGCCCGTTCCCGGAATGAAGATGATGTAGACCTCGGGGTGGCCGAAGAACCAGAACAGGTGCTGCCACAGCAGGGGATGGCCGCCCGAGGAGGAATCATAGAAGCGGGTGTTGACGAGCCGATCCAGGATCAGCGACGTCGACGCCACCATGACCGAAGGCATTGCGAACATCACCAGAAAGCTTGTGACAAGCATGGCCCAGACAAACAGGGGAATGCGGTCGAGGGTCATCCCCGGCGCGCGGAGCTTGAACACGGTCACGACGATTTCCACGGAGACGGCGAGCGCCGCAACCTCGGTGAAGGTGATCATCTGCGCCCAGACATCCGGGCGCTTCGTCGGTGTATATTGCAGCGAGGAGAGCGGGACATAGGCAAACCAGCCGACGTCCGGACCGACATTCAGCGCAAAGGAAATCCACAGAAAGCAGCCGCCGAACAGAAACATCCAGTAGCTGAAGGCGTTCAGCCGCGGAAAGGCGATGTTCCGCGTGCCGACCATCAGCGGCACGAGGTAGACGGCGAACGCCTCCATGACCGGCACGGCGAACAGGAACATCATCGTCGAGCCGTGCATCGTGAAGATCTGATTGTACTTGTCGGCCGAGAGAAACGTCTTCTCCGGGCCGGCCAGCTGAACACGCATCAGGATCGCAAGAATTCCGCCGAGAAGCAGGAACGCGAATGCGGTCAGGATGTAGCGACGTCCCACGACCTTGTGGTCGACCGACATGAGCGCACCGACCAGTCCGGACGGCGTGCGCCACACTTTCTCCAGTTGCCTGGAAAGCCGAAGGCCGTTCAGGACATCGTCCCGCAACTCATTTGGTTCAGCGGCCATGCTCACTTGAGCTGCTCCAGATAATGAAGGATCGCGATCATTTCGTCCGATTGCAGCGGCATCTTCGGCATCAGATTGCCGGGTTTGATGTGCTGGGGATCCGCGATCCAGGCGCCGAGCGTCGCGGGGGTATTCGGTAGCGTTCCCGCCGCGATGGTGGTGCGGCTGCCGATATGCGTGAGGTCCGGACCGAGCTGCCCGCCGGCCATCGTACCGTTGATGTTGTGACACAGTGCGCAGCCGCGCGCCCGGAACAGAGCCTCGCCCTGCTTGCCGAGCTGATCCGCGGGGCTGTTCGCGCTCTGGTTTTCATGCTCGCGCCACCGAGCGAATTCGTCCGGCGGCAATGCGATCACCGTGAACGCCATATGCGCGTGTTGAAGCCCGCAGAATTCGGCGCATTGTCCGCGATAGACGCCGGCGTTCTTCGCGGTGAATTGCAGCTCGTTCTTCTGCCCGGTGATGAGGTCCATCTTGCCGGTCAGGCTCGGCACCCAGAAGCTGTGGATCACGTCGGCGGATTCCAGCTCGACTTTCACCGGCTGGCCGGTCGGAATCCGGATCTCGTTCGCCGTCACGAAACTCTGGTGCGGACTGTCGGCCTCGTAGCGGACCTCCCACCACCATTGATGGCCGATGATCTTGAGCGTGAGGGCGTTCTCGTCCTTGGCGAAGACGGTGCGCTGCCCGGCATAGCTGACGAAGGAGAGCCCGAGCACGATCACCGTGGTTATAACGCCGAGCCCAAGGATGACCCGGCCCGTGCGTTCTTCGAAGGGTTGATGGAGGTCGAGCGGCTGATCGGCCAAGCGCTTCCGACGCACCATTCCGACGCCGAGCACGATCACCACCGCGACCCAGACGATCGCCGCGACGGCCAGGAAGATGAATAGCGTATGCAGGATCTGCTCGGATTGCAGCCCTTGCGGGTCGAGCGTCGACTGCCGACCGGCGCACCCGGCCAGCGACCAACTCGTACAAAGAACCAGAAAAAGTCGCACCCAGACTGGCATAGACGCTCGCCGTTCCCTTCACAGCCGGGAACCGGCCAGTCCTACAAAGGTTCCTATAAGCGTTCGGACGGCGAACTCAGAACGGCCAGCCCTTGGCAGCGATGAAGATCGCCGCATCACCCGCAGCCATGAGCAACAAGACTGCGAGGACCGCGATGGCCGCGCCGGGCTGGGCTAGCACGCGCAGTTCGTCGAGCATGGTCAATCCAGTCCGGATGTTTTCGCAGCAGCAATGTCCCGACAAGCTGGAGGTTCCTGAACGTCCGAAGAAGTCCAGGTGCCCCCGGCCGGAACGAAGGCTTGAGATCGCGCGTTTCTGCCACAGATTCGAGGATTGACGTGCCGCGCTATCATTTTGATTTGGTGGATTCGAAGACCGTAGCTGACGAAGGGGGCGCCGAGCTGCCGGATGACATTCAGGCTCTGGATGTGGCCGAGGAGATTGCCACGCGGCTCCTGAAGGAGCGCCCCGAGCTTGAGGGCCGCAACTTCTCGATTCTCGTCACCGATCAGGACGGCGAAGAGATCGGCCGGGTGCCGTTGGATGTCCTGCACTGAAGCTGCGATGTGACATGGCGTTCAGGATTGGGGTGATCTCCGACACGCACGGGCTGCTGAGGCCGGAGGTGGAGCGTTGCCTCGCGAGCGTCTCGCACATTATTCACGCCGGCGATATCGGCGCTCCCGGTATTGTCGAGGATCTTCGCCGGATTGCGCCTGTTACAGCCATCAAAGGCAATGTCGACAAAGGCGACTGGGCAAAATGCTACGCCGAGACCGAGACAGTGCGCCTTGCTGGGGCATGCTTCCACATCTTGCATGACCTTAAGGAGCTGAAGGCAAACCCTGCCCAGCGCGGAATCGACGTCGTGATTTCCGGCCATTCGCATCGGGTAAAGATCGAGGCAGTCGGCGGAATACTGTTTCTAAATCCGGGGAGTGCTGGACCGAGGCGCTTCAGGCTGCCGATTACACTGGCAACGCTCGATGTGGATGAGGGCGGCGGCCTGCGGCCCACCATCCACGAACTCGACAGGTGAAAACCTGTACCTGCGCGCTATTTAGTGGGTATTCGACTTTTGCCATCGCTCCAGATCGATCGGGGGGCGTTTGGGGTCGATCTGCTCCTTCTCGGGATTTCCCTGCCACGGCTGGTCGGTCTGCCTGTGGGTCGGCAAGTCGGTCTGCTCCCGCGGATCGTCGACCGGTGTTTCTCTCGGATCGTTTTCAGGGTCTTTCGCTTTCGGCATAGGTTCTCCTCTTGAGATCTGTAGATCGGTCGACGCGGCAGCACGCGATCACCGCACGCCGGCGATGATTCCGGCTACGCGGCGCGAATGTTGATCGACGATGACGAGGTCATTCCCGGCGATCAGGTACTGGTCGCCCCAGAAGCCGTTCAGCACCTGCGTGACTTCGGGCGGCAAGTCGGCGACCTCCGTCTGGCGCGGCACCGACGTGCCGATCATCATCTCGAAGTTCGGGCGATCCACGGTCGGGCCGTGCGCCGAGGACATGATCGAGCGGAGCTGCTCGCGCTGCTGTTCGTTGAGGTTCACCGCTTGCGTGGTCTGCATGACATCGCGCGCACGGGCGCCGGTTGCATCTTCCTTGCCGGCAGGATTCTCTTTGGCCGACTTGCTGACGGCTTCCCGCTGCGTCGGAACCCCGGTGCCGACGGTGGTGGCTGGGGCACCCTTGTCCGCGCCTGTTGAAGGGCGGCCCAGATAGTCTGTCGCCCCAAACATCTGGGGAACAGCGAACCAGACAACGAAACCTACAAACAGAATCGCGGCCAGCGCGGATCCAATCATCATCACCTTGCGAGTGCCGTCCTTCTCCGCTTGGCGCGGTAGATCCTTGACCATGAACAAAACCCTTTTTGCGAGCTGTCTGGCCAACCAGAGCGCAAATCGTTCGTTCCTAAGGACATGCGTCGGCATCGCTCAGGAACGACCACCGCCGCATCTCATTGGTCTTGACGAGGTCGCGAAGACCCGAAGAAGGAGCAAGCAATGTCAAAAATGCCCCCCGTACCGCCAGAGCAGCGCAGCGACAAGGGACCCGGCTCAGATCCGAGGATTGAGACGGATGAGAAAGTGCCCGGCCGCGAGAACTTCGATACCCAAGGACGTCACGGCAACATCAAGCAGAACACGACGAACCAAGGCTACCAGCAGGATCGATGAATGCCGCACAAGAACTCTGACACAGAACGATTTGGCGGCCCCGGCTCTTCACGCCAGGATCGCAAGCATCCTGAGAAAGGCGGACGCGAGCGCGAAGCTCCGACGCCGGGATCGCCGACCAACGGCCGGAAATCACACGTCTCGGGAGGCGGTGGCGAGCGCGATCAGCATCACACCCACGATGATCGCACCAGGAGCTGAGACATGCCGCATGAGCCGCACGGCGCGGACAGCGCGCATCTGAACGCGCTGGATCGGGATCCTGGAGATGGTGAGGGGCAGCTCCCCGGAGCCGGCCCGCACGCGTTCCCGGAATTAACAGACGATGAGAAGACACCTGGCTGCGGCATGTTGCCGGAGCCAGGTGACCCCAATGTTGCTCCCTCGAGTTAACCCAGGGCCAGGGCAATCAGCTCGTCTTGCGATCACGGAGAACGACATGCGTAGAACAACTTCAAGCCTGATCCTGATCGGCTTCCTGGCGAGCGCCTCTATGGGGGCTGCGTGGGGGCAAGCAGGCGGTGGCGGCGGCGGCGGAGGTTCAGGTGGATCGAGCGCTGGAGGAAGCGCTGCTGGAGGGAGCGCTGGCGGCGGGGCCGGTAGCGGCTCAAGCTTGGGCTCTGCCCCAGGTTTGGGGTCTTCGATGACGACGAATCCGGCCGGGAGTGCACCGTCCGCTGCGGGCAATCCTGGTGACGCGACCAGCGCCTCGCGGGGCACTGCGGCCCCTGGGACGAATACAGCGGGAACGGCTCAATCGAGCGGTTCTGGGGGGCCGCAAGGATCGACCACAGTCGGGCGGCCCGGCAATCCCGCAGGCGGAACCAGCAGCGGTCGCATCGATGGGACGGCGACACCCGGTCCGTCGATGCAAGGCGACGCGGAAATCCGGTCCGAGAATTCCCAGGATTCCCACGTCGATCGAAAGATCAAAAGTATCTGCAAAGGATGCTGAGCGGCATCAGGCCGCCGGTTTTTCCGGCGTCCAGTCCAGATCCTCGTCGCTGTGAGGATCGGGGTCCGGCGAACATGGCTTGATCTTCAAATCGTCCTCGAGTACCGGCTCACCCTCGCGCTCTTCGACCAGCCCGGCATCGTCGGCCTTCTTCAACGTTTCCTCTTTGGTTGAAAACGTCCGGCTGAGTTTTTCCTCGTCCTTGAACAAAGCGTACGCCACGGCACTTCCCTCCGGCTCGAACGATTGGGGGCGGCCGCCGTGAGATCCGGCGTCCGCCGCTGCTGGACCTGTCACTTCCGCTTGCGCTTCAGTCGCTGAGCTCCATTTCCGCGCTTTCCCTTTCCGTGTCGCACGGCGGGTCGTCTCGATCTTCTCGCCATTTTCTTCTCCAATGTACGTGGTGTGAACTCTAGCCAACCTCCCTGAGATTGCTCAAGATCGCGAGATGTCGCTGAATGATTGGAAGCGACATTTGCGCGACCTGCTGCTCCTGTGGGTTGCCGCCGGTTCGCAGATACGAACTGTTGAGCGCCAGCAGTTCGCGATGGCCGCGGATCTGCCCCTGGACATACATCCGGTCGAACGGGCCGGACGGTGTCGCCTGAAGCCGTTGAAGCAAGGCCGCATGATCCGGCCGCAGCGGCGCCGATCCGGGCGCTGCTCCGAGCGCACTTGCGACCTGGACCTGTTCCGCGATTTCGGCATTCGCGAAATTGATCAGGTCGGGGTTGGTGGTCCGGGTCAAAGCGAGCTGGCTTGTCTGCATCGCAAACCCACCGCCCATGAGGTCGGCAGTTCGAAAATCCCGCGCTTGGATTGGTTTGGATTGCGCAGTGTAGGTTGATAGTCCGAGGCCGCCTAAGGCAAGCAAGAACGATCTTCTCAGCATGATGAATCTCCAATGTGGAGTTCACAAGACGCTGCGCCGTATCGAACGTTCCTATGGCGCGCAAGACGCGAAGACGACGCTCAACTGCTCCGGCTACAGTGACGACTATCCGCAGTGCCGACTAACGCATGTTATTGGCGCGCAACCTGCGCCGTGATCATAGGAACGGCCATATCAGAGACGACTTGTTTTCGAGGCACGGTGCCGAGCGGCGGACGAGTAGATTCATGCAAGACAATGGTTCAACACGCTTCCCGGTCTCCGCGGGTGTCCTTCTGGGACTTGGTCTGGGCGGTTTTTTTGACGGCATCGTGTTTCATCAGCTGCTGCAATGGCATCATATGTTAAGCGGCTGGTACCCACTCAATTCCATCGACAATCTGAAGCTCAACACGACCTGGGACGGCATCTTCCACAGCGCCGCCTATGTTCTCGTGCTGCTCGGCTTGTACGTGCTGTGGCAGCGGGCACGCCGGTCCGACTTTCACTGGTCGCGCCGGCAGTGCATCGGCGCGGTGTTGCTTGGTTGGGGGATCTTCAATCTCATTGAAGGCGTGTTGGATCATGAGATCCTCAGGCTGCATCAGGTGAATGAAACCGTGCCTGAGGGACAGCGCATCTTCTGGGATATCGGATTTCTGCTATGGGGCGCGGCAATGTTGGTCATGGGCGCTGCCATGGCACATTCCAGTGCGCAAGGGAGGGTGCATGCGGAAAGCAGCCTGCACGCTCGCTAGAGAGCTGCCGCCAGCTCTGGTCTACCTGATCTTCATGCTGCTGCTGGTGCTCGCGACAGCACCGGCTTTCCGCATCATGCTGCTCGGTGTGTCCCTGGATGATCTCCTGCAGCTGCGGTGTTTCAGGCTCGGCTGACGCGCCAGCTGCCTGCCGAGGTGAGTTACGCTTCATCGTCGAACTGCCACATGTCTGGCCGGAGGGTATCATGGTCGAGTTCAGGCTTCCCAAGAACTCCCGCGTCGAAAAGGGGATTGTCTGGCCGAGGCCAGACAGCGAAGCCGTACAGGAATTCCAGGTCTATCGCTGGAATCCCGAGGACGGCCGCAATCCGCGGCTCGATACCTATTTCGTAGATAAGACCGATTGTGGGCCGATGGTTCTGGATGGCCTGATCTGGATCAAGAACCATATCGACTCCACTTTGACGTTCAGGCGCTCCTGCCGCGAAGGCGTGTGCGGCTCCTGCTCGATGAATATCGCCGGCCAGAACACGCTGGCCTGTACCAAGTCCATGAGCGAGGACGTCCCGAACGGCGAGCCGTTGCGCGTCCTGCCTTTGCCGCATCAGCCTGTGGTCAAGGACCTCGTTCCGGACCTGACGAACTTCTACGCACAGCTCGCGTTGATCGAACCGTGGCTCCAAACCGTTTCACCAACGCCACCGAAGGAATGGCGGCAGAGCCACGAGGATCGGGCAAAGCTCGATGGATTGTACGAGTGCATCCTCTGCGCTTGCTGCTCGACGTCCTGTCCAAGCTACTGGTGGAATTCCGAGCGCTTCCTCGGCCCTGCGGCCCTGATCCAGGCCGCGCGCTGGATCAATGACAGCCGCGACGAGGCGACGGGCGAGCGCCTCGACAAGCTCGAAGACCCCTTCAGGATCTATCGCTGTCACACCATCCTCAATTGCGCGAAGGCCTGTCCCAAGGGCTTGAATCCAGGCGAGGCCATTTCCGGCTTACGTCTCAAGATGGTCGAGCGGAAATTCTAACCTCCGCACTGCGGATGAATTGCAGATCGCCGGCATGACAATCGAAAGGAACGATCGCCATGGCGTCCGCTTATCGAACTTCAGCCGGAAGGGTTTTCAATGGGTAAGAGACAGTTTGCAGCTTTGCCGTTTCGTTTGGACGATTCCGAATTGCGCGTGATGCTTATCACTACCAGACGCAAGCGCCGGTGGTCGGTGCCAAAGGGATCGCTGATCCGCAACACGGCGCCGCATCGCACGGCGGCGTTGGAGGCCTATGAGGAAGCAGGTCTGATCGGCGCGGTCGCAAAGCGCGCCCTGGGCAGCTTCAAGCATCGCAAACGCAAGGGCGAGCGCAAGCGAACCATGGATGTCGCTGTCTTTCCCATGAGGGTGCACGGCCAGGAGCGCTGGTGGCCGGAGAAAGGCGAGCGCGACGCGATCTGGGTCTCGGCGGAAAAGGCGGCGCGTCTGGTACACAAGGCACAGCTCCGGCGCTTGATCGTGCGTTTCGCGGCGCAGACCGACAGGAACGCGTCTTTTCCGCTGGCCAAATGACCAATAGACCCGCGCAGGAACTCGCCGGGCACCCAGTCATTTCCTTTGGATGGACGACCAGAGCATAGAACTCGCACACGAGGAGCGGTCGCCGTACGATGTCCTGGCGGCAGCGATACGGCGACGTCGAGCGATTCTGTTCGTCGGCGCAGGGGTTTCGATGGCCGTTGGCCTGCCATCGTGGCAATGCCTCATCGATCATTTGCTTGACGATCTCGGCCTCGAACGCGGGGCCATCGAGGGAATGCACGGTGGCTATCAGATGCTGGCGGAATATTACCGGCTGAAGCGCGGTGGCATCGGCCCGCTGCGCAGCTGGATGGACCGCAATTGGCGAGTCGATCCGGAGAAGATCGGAGCCTCGAAGCTTCACAAGCTGATCGTCGAACTCGATTTTCCCAGCATCTACACGACGAACTACGATCGTAATCTCGAGACCGCCTTCGATGTCCTCGACAAACGCTACGCCAAGATCAGCAATGCAAAGGAGATCGCGAGCGCTCCCGCAGGCGTCACTCACATCATCAAATTCCATGGCGACTTCGACGATGATGCTTCGCTCGTTTTGACGGAGACCGATTTCCTCAACAGGCTCGCATTCAACTCTCCGCTGGATGTCCGCTTTCGCGCTGACGCGCTGGGAAGCACGCTACTATTCATCGGATACAGCATGTCGGACCCGAACATCCGACTGCTGCTGCACCGGATTTGGCAGACATGGGAGGATTCCGGGCACCGCCACGACCGCCCCGAATCCTTCGCCTTCGTGGCGCAGCGCAATCCGGTACAGGAGGCTGTCTTGGCGAACTGGGGTATTACCACTGTCGGCCCGCCCGACGACGCGCGCGCCGATGATGGTCTGATCCAGTTCCTCTTGAACATCCGGCAGTGTCTTGAGCCTCCGACGTAGGGTGGCAAGCAGGCACTGTCGACATCAGTGCAGCTATTTCCGGCGTACTCTGCGGATACCGTTTTCGTCCGGTGGAGTCCCTGCGGCAAGTTGCATGTCCAGAAAACCTGCCTGCCATCGCTGCGCCATCGCGGCTTCTGACAGATCGAAGGATTTTTCAGGACCAGCTTCTTCGGCGCCAGGGCGGTAGCTCAGGAGGTGGACCGTGTCGCTGCGGGTCAGACCGCAAAGTTCTGCGCGGAGCCGTCGAGCTTCAAGGGCGTGATGAAGCCGATGAAGGGTCTGATTGCCGAACATTAGGTCGCTCTTGCGCTCGGCCGCGGCTTCGATCCCGTCTGGGACCTGACCGTCCCGTGCGTAGAGATCGATGATGTAGAGCCGAAGCGCATTCTCGACCTCGAGGACGGGATCAAACGGCGCGTTGAGCGAGAAGCCGCCGTCAACGAGCCACCTGTCGGAGACCGAGACCGGAGCGAATTCGGGGATGAATCCGCAACTGGCCAGGATGTGATCCATTTCGATGCGCTGTGAGCGGGAGTCGAACAGCACGGCGTCGCCGCTCTCGACGTCGGTTGCACAGATCGTGACGCGCGGATCGCCGGCGTTGAGGCGCTCGAATTCGATCAACTGTCGCAGGCGATCCCGAGTGGGGCCGAGATCGTACAAGCCGTTGAAGCGAGAACTGCCGATTGGAAGCCGGGGGTAGAAGAAGCCGGCTCGGCCAAACAGGCGTGCGTTGAGCGAGTTCATCCAGGCAAACAGGTGACGGTTGGCGTTCGGCGGCTCGACCGAGCGACCGGGTTCCTGCCAGAAGCGGCGCAGAGTTTGTACCCGATCAGAAGGAGCACTTCCGGCAATCAGCGCCGTCGTGATGGCACCCGCGGATGAGCCGGTCACCCAGTGGAGGGGAAGGGAGAGCGATGTGAAGCAGTCGAACGCGCCCCCGTGATAGGCGCCCAACCCCAGACCGCCGGAGAAGACGAGCGCGGTAAGGGGTTCGTCGACGACTGCCATAGTCGCGCCGCTTACCCAGCGTGGTGAGGTGACCACGGTGCAGAGCAATGGTGGGTCCGAGATCTGCTACGCAGCGTCACCGATATCCTCGCCCGCGGCGCGCATAGGCGTAACGCGGATTGATGGCGCAATAGGCGTTGGTTCCCGATGCGCTTGCCAGGCACTGTGCGTAACTGGCGAACTGGCAATTGCCCGGATATCCCCAGACCCGGCCTTGAAGACAGTAGCGATCTTGGGCGGCGGCGGGCGTTGCCGATCCCAGGCTCGCCATGGCAGTTACAGCTGCGGCAGCCAAGAGGAGTGAATGTTTCACGGAAGCCTCCAGAGTTCATCATAGAACGCCGGCCCGGAAGTGACGTTCCTATGCCCCGCTTGTTCAGCGGAATGCCCGCCGTTTGACGCAAACCATTAACTTGTGTGAACCGTCTTTGCGCGCATCGACCGTTGATTGGTCAAGCCGGTTGGCGCTAATGATCGGAAATTGAAGCGAGGGAAAGCTGGTGCTCGACTTGGCAAGTGTCCGGTTCATTCAAGTGACCTGAAGCCGGCGCATGGAAACCGCCATTCAGGCCATGGGCGTGCTCGCCGCTTGTTTGACTTCACTGTCGTACCTACCGCAAGTGCGCAAGGCGCGCTCGCCCGGTTCAACCGACGACCTCTCCCTGAAGATGCTGGTCGCATTGGCCAGTGGCCTGATCTTATGGA
The DNA here is from genome assembly GCF_023073915.1 of Bradyrhizobium sp. 149. Lineage (GTDB taxonomy): Bacteria > Pseudomonadota > Alphaproteobacteria > Rhizobiales > Xanthobacteraceae > Bradyrhizobium. The sequence continues at coordinate 262,625 of NZ_JADPKK010000022.1, forward strand.
TCGTCTACGGGGTGTTGAAGGCGGATTGGGTCATCGTGCTCGCGAATGTGATTGGAGCGGCGCTTGCGCTCACGTTGATCACATTCAAGATCCGCGACATGAGAAGACCCAGGTAGGCGGGATGTTGCTCGGAGGGTCAACGGTCCGAGAAATCCAAGGCGGTATGCATTCATGGGAGAAGATTAGGAACGTCCCCCGCGACGTCAGGTTTTCGGAGCGTCACGGGAGAGCAGCATGACCCATCAAGACAACGACAAGACCAACGTGGCACGACAGAACAGCCCTGTCGCCTGGATGCTTGGCGCAATTTTCGTCATAGCAATCGTTGCGGCCGTCTTCTTCTACAATGGCAAGGATGTCGGCCACCAGACCACCACCACGACGCCCGACAATGCTCCGAGCGTCACGACGGGTTCGAACGGGTCAGGCACCTCCAACAAATGAGGCCTGAGCAGCAGCTCAGTTCGGATACGGTCTCGGAGCGGGGTCGTCCGTCTCCGGACAACCCCGTTCCGTCCCCTTGCGATCAGGCCAACGCGTTCGTCACCGGCGGCTCGGTCATCTGCTCCACCTGTGCGCCGCTATCGGGCCGGGCCGGTCCGAGCACCGGCTCCTCGCCCAGCGGCTCGAATCCCGCGCGGAAGCTGAATTCGCCCTGGCCATCGAGCGAGGGGCCTTCGCAGTAACGCCCCGGCTGGAGCGGCGCTGCGTTGCGCTCGGTGCCCATGAACATGTAGCTGAACTCGGTCGCCTCCTTGCTGCGGTCGAAGCTGTTCGGAATCGGCAGGGCGGCGTCCTTGCCCATTTCCTCGATCACGGCGAGCCACTGCTGCTGATGCATTGTGTCGCGCGCAATCAAATAGCTCAGCATGTCCTGCATGCCGGCGTCGCTGGTGGAGTTGAAGAGGCGCACGGCCAGGGTCCGGCCAGTGGCTTCAGCCGCGACGTTGCAATACATGTCGGCTGCCAGGTTGCCGCTGGCGTAGACGTGCGAACAATCGAAGGGGACACCGTCGCAGTTCGCGGGAAACGCCGCCATGCCGGTCGAGAGGAGATGCCGGTGCAGCATGCCCTCGATCACGTGCCGCGGGCGCTCGCCGCCGTTCATGACCGCGCCGACGACCGGATTGGCCTGCAGGCTGGTCTCCTGCATCGTCGCGGGCGCATTCTCCAGGTTCAACGCGACTGCGGTCGCGAGCATCTCGATATGGCTGATCTCTTCGGTGGCGGTGTTGAGCAGGACGTCGCGATATTTGGCAGGCCCGCGCGCGCCCCAGGCCTGGAAGAAATACTGAAGGCAGACCCGGATCTCACCTTCGACGCCGCCGATGGCTTGCTGCAGTTGACGGGCGAAGATGGGATCGGGCTTCTCGACCCTGACGGGATATTGCAGTCGCTTGTCGAAGTAGTACATGCGCAGCTCCTTTTGTGTTTGACGCAATGGCGCAATGAGCGCTGCACTGGGTGTGTTCCTAAGGAGTTCTGGTAGCCGGTTTGAATGCTTCCAATTCACCGCGTGAAAGCGATGCGGCCCCGGCGAGGAGAGGATCTCGCCGAGGCCGCTTTCACGTGCGCAACAGCACGCTTTGGAAGACTACGGACCGCGAACGGCTAGCGACGCGGCATGGTGCCGTTGGCAGGCGGGGTGGTCTCGTTGCGCATGCCGGAAGGACTGGAGGCGCCCTGTCCGCCGCGCTCGACATGGGTGATGCCGCCGCCGCCACCGGCTCCGGCTCCGCCCGAGCCGCCGCCGTCACCTGAGCCGCCTGCACCGCCAGCGCCGGCGCCAGCGCCCGCACCGCCGCCAGCACCACCACCAGCGCCACCACCGGCGCCGCCCGCACCGCCACCCGCGCCACCGGCACCTTGCGCGAACGCTGCGCCGACCGAAGCACCTGCAAGCATCGCGGCCATGAAGATCGTCAGGATTGATTTACGCATGTTGTTTCTCCTTGAGGTTTCACCCCCGGACCAATCATGTGCGGCATCGACCGTTCCTATCCACCGTGCTTGTAAGCTTTGCCGTTGTCGTCGATCGCACACCTCGTCTCAACGACGGCATTGCGAAGGCACGGCAACTTCATCGAACCGTTCGGCGAGCGCATCGAGAGCCGCGCGCATCTGCGGACCCTGCATGGCGGCGCCGTGCCCGGCGACGACGATCTCCGGAGCGAGCGCGGCAAGTGCGCGCACCGACGTTTTCGCGCTTTCCCAATCCGGGGTGAAATACATCGGGGGTCCGTGCATCTCCGGCGCTTGCGTCACCGCGGCATAGACGGATTCCTGCTGCGTCGTGATGAATGCATCGCCGGCAATCAGCACGCGATCGTGTTCGCGCCAGAGGGAAACGTGCCCTGGAGTATGGCCGGGGGTATGGATCCACCGCCAATCCGACATGAAGGGGACGCTGTGATCACAGGGAACATCATAGAGGCGCGATGCGACGTTGACCGGCTTGGTCGGGAACAGGGGAGAGAGCCGAGCGAGCAGCCCGCCACCGACGCTGGGATCGGCCGGCGGATAGGACTGGCTGCCGTCAAGATAGGGATGCTCGGCCGCGTGGGCATAAACCGGCACGTCCCATTCACTCGCCAGCGTCTCGAGGGCGCCCACGTGATCGAAATGAGCATGCGTCATAACGATGCATGCCGGCCGGCCATTCCCACCGAACCTGGCTTTCGCAGCGGAGCGGATGGCGTGGGCCGAGCCGATAATCCCGGCATCCACCAGCACCCAATTGCCGTCGCCGGCGTTCTCGAAGCCGACGAAGACCACGTTGACGAGCACAAGCTGGCGGTAGGCGACGTCGAAGACAATCTGCCGGGTGTTGTCGTTGCGAGCGCTGTCGGATTGCGGATGCTCCGCGTCAGCCGAAGGGGAAAGTGGTATCTGCGTCATGTCCATCCAGGTTCCGATTGGCCAGCTCTCTATCGTTATCGTTCGATCGTGCCTACCCGGCGGATCTTCTTCTGGAGCAGCATCACGCCGTAGAGCAGCGCCTCTGCGGTCGGTGGGCAGCCGGGAACATAGATGTCCACCGGGACGATGCGATCGCAGCCGCGAACCACCGAATAGGAGTAGTGGTAGTAACCACCGCCGTTGGCGCATGACCCCATCGAGATCACGTAGCGCGGCTCCGGCATCTGGTCGTAAACTTTGCGGAATGCCGGGGCCATCTTGTTGGTCAGGGTGCCTGCCACGATGATCACGTCGGATTGACGCGGTGACGCTCGCGGCGCGAAGCCGAAACGTTCGGCGTCATAGCGCGGCATCGACATCTGCATCATCTCGACCGCGCAGCAGGCGAGCCCGAACGTCATCCACATCAGCGATCCGGTCCGGGCCCATGTGATCAGCTCCTCCGCCGTCGCTGTGAAGAAGCCCTTGTCGGCAAGATCGTCGCGGATGCGCATGAAGTACGGATCGGAGGTGTTGTCCGGCTGTCCCTGGCCGGGGCGTCCGATGGTAGGGCTGGAATTGCCTGCCTGAGGAGGGGTGTCCGTCATCATAGTCCCTGACCGCTATGGCTGAGTTGGGATCCGGCCACACGCTCTGGGAAACCGCAGCCCTCCGGCGGCGTTCCTGCGGCGAGAAGTTGTATTCGTGTTCTGTTATCGCAGGTTAGCCTCGGCCGCGGAGACCGAAGGCTGCACGTTAACCGGCTCACCGTTAGGAACGATCCGTCCAAATTACGGTTGGCGGCAACAAGGCCAGTGAGATGGAGAACAAGAATGACGAACGCAGCCCGCGATACATTCGTGGTTGGATTACGCAATGCACATGCGATGGAAGTGCAGGCAAGAGAACTGATGGAACGTCAGTCGGAACGACTGGACGAATACCCTGAAGTCAAGGCTAAGGTCGCCGCCCACCTTCAGGAGACGAACGAACAGCTGAACCGGCTGGAGAGATGTCTGCAGGCGTGCGGAGAGAGTTCATCGAGCCTTAAGGATACGACCCAATCCGTGATGGCGAACATGCAGGCCATGGCGCACTCGGTCGCGGGCGACGAGATTCTCAAGAATACCTTCGCCAACAACGCGTTCGAGAATTTTGAGATCGCTGCCTACAAGTCTCTGCTTGCCCTCTGTGGCGCCGCCGGGGTGACCGAGGCAAAGGATCTGCTCCAGACGTCCTTGCAGGAGGAGCAGCGCATGGCCGCCTGGATCGACTCGAATGTCGAGAAGGTGACGATGGAATATCTGGCACATCAACGCCAGGCGGCTTGACCGCAAGCCAGACGCCGACACAGCCAGGCCGCCGGTCCCGCTTGGCACGAGACCGGCGGCTTGGCGCTTACTGAGCCCACGTGGCTGTCGCATAGCCCCGCAGGAACGATACCAGCCATTTCGGCTTTGCAGCGATGACGAAAATTATCTTCAGCGACTATCGCAATCCCGCTGCCGAGCAGGCCTACGAGATCGCCTGGGAATTTCTTGCGCGTAGTGGTGCTATCCGCGATGATTTCGAGACGTGCGTATTTTTGGCGCAGCGTATCACCATGATGGTCGAGGAAGGCCAGACCAACCGGATTCGGATGGCCAATCGCGCGATCTCCGAACACCAGCACTACGCCGAGAACCTCGACAAGCCCATCCGCTGTTCGGTCAATTCGCGCTCGTGAGGCTGCATCACCGCTGATCGGCAATCGTCAGCCGGCCGCGCGCTGTGCTGCGTCCGCTCCTGCGTGGTGCAGTGGCTGGAACAAGCGTCGCCGCTTCGCCGGCGATGCGCATAGCGAAATACGCGATGGTTGCCCGAAGTCCATCCTTGAGCGCCACGCGCGGGCGCCACCCCAACACCTTCACGGCTGTGTCAATGACGGGCTTGCGCCGCTTCGGATCGTCTTTCGGCAGCTGCTCGAACCGGAGCGGGGAGGCTGATTCCGTATAAGCCAGCACGTCGCGGGCAATTGCTTCGATCGTAACTTCGTGCGGATTGCCCAGATTGCAGGGCCCGGTGACTGATGATGGACTCTCCATCAGCAGCTGGAGGCCGCGCACGAGATCGTCGACGAAGCAGAAACTTCTGGTCTGCGTGCCGCCTCCATAGATCGTGATCGGCTCTCCGCGAAGCGCCTGTACGATGAAGTTGGAGACGACGCGCCCGTCGTTCTCCAGCATTCGCGGACCGTAGGTGTTGAAGATACGAGCGACCTTGATTTCGACCCCGTACATGCGATGGTAATCGAACATCAGCGTTTCCGCGGCCCGCTTGCCCTCGTCGTAACAGGCTCGCGGCCCAGTCGGGTTGACGTTGCCGAGATAGGATTCCGGCTGGGGATGCACCTCGGGATCGCCGTAGACCTCGCTTGTCGATGCCTGCAGCACCCGCGCGCCTTTCCGACGCGCGAGCTCCAGCATGTTGATGGTGCCGAGCACGCACGTCTTCATCGTGCCGACCGGATCTTTCTGATAATGCCGGGGTGAGGCCGGGCAGGCGAGGCTGTAGATCCGGTCGACATCGCCCTCGATCTCGAGGGGATCGCGCACGTCATGTTCGATGAAGCGAAAATTCGGATGATTGAGCAGCGGCCGGATGTTGTCGATCGTTCCTGTAAACAGGTTGTCGAGGCAGATCACCGTGTGGCCGCGCTGCAAAAGTGCGTCGCAGAGGTGGGATCCGATGAAGCCGGCGCCGCCGGCGATCAGCACAGTCGGGGAGCGGCGGGACGCCTGGATACGGGTCTGAAGTGTCATGGCGCTACCTTTCAGATTTCTGCGACCTGCAAGGGACGCGATGTGGGAAGCCGCGCGGTTCTGCGGCGGCGTCGATCGGACGCCTCGGCGTAGTACGTCTCAAGCTGCCGGGCGCGGTGGTCGGAGGTGTGATCGGCGATGACCCGCCGCCGCGCGTTGTCTGCGATCGAGCGCCGACGGTCTTCCGGCATGTCGCGCAGGATTTCGATGACATCGCGTGGAGTGGACGCGAGCAGGATTTCCCGGGAGGGTTCGAAGACAGTCTCGATTCCGGGCCACCGGTCCGAGATGACGGGCGTGCCGCAAGCAGCGGCTTCGAACAGCCTGACACTCGGCGAGAACCCGAGCGCGCGCATGTCAGAGCGGGTGGCGTTGAGCGTGAAGCGCTGCTCCGCGTAGAACGTCGGATGATGCTTGGGCGTGAGATGCTCGATCCGGGCGACATTGGCGGGCCAAGCCACATTCTCAGGATACTGCGCGCCGGCCACCACGAATTGCTCAGACGACAGGGTGTGAGCGGGGGAAAGCAGCAACTGCTCCAGAACCGGCTGCCGGTCCTCGCTGTAGGTTCCGAGGTAACCCAGTGCCCATTTCGTCTCCGCGCGTTGCGGCGCATAGATATCAGTGTCCGCACTGCAATACAGAACCCGCGCCAGCGGGCTGCCATAGTTCTCCTCGATCATGTCGGGTACTGGCCCGCCGGCAAAGGACAGATAGAGGTCGAAGCGCGGGATCATCGCCGCCGAAAGATAATCCAGGCCCTGATCGAGCTTCGCAAGCGTGACCGGCGTGTCGATGTCGTAGAACGCGGTAAGCCCGCGTGCATGGGTCGTGACCCATTCGGAGATGGCGATGCCATCGGGCACATAGGAGCCGATGATTACCAGGTCGGCGTCTCGGATCATCTTGCCGAAACGCAGCGGGATGTCCTTCAAGGATTGATAGAGCTCGACGGTCCACGCGGAAGGCTTGGCAAGATCGCGATGATCGCGATACCAGGGGACGTCGCGTTCCAGAAACGTGACGTGGTGACCTCGTCGTGCCAAGGCTTCGATCAGGGCGCGGTAGGTCGTGGCATGGCCGTTGCCCCAGGACGAAGTGACCGAAAGACCGATGACGACGATGGTGAGGTTCATTCTGCTGCCTCGATTCGCGAGCTGCTTGCGGCAAAGAGATCGTTGAACTGGCGCGCGCGCTGTCGGTAGGTGTGGTGGCTCAGGATGCGGGCGCGGGCGCGCCGTGCGATCTCCTGGGCCCGGTCGGGGCGCAGTGTGGCAAGATGCGCTGCGACCTCCGCTCCGCTGGCGGCCACCAGCACCTCGCGGTCCGGCTCGAGAAAATGATCGATGCCGTCCCACTGGTCGGTGATCAGACAGGCTCCGGCACCGATGGCTTCGAACACGCGCGTTGGCGGCGAGAAGCCGTAGCGCGCCATGCTGTCGCGATTGACGTTCAGCGTAGCCAGACCGGAGCCGAAGAACGCGTTGTGGTCGCCGGTCCCGACATGCCCGACCTTATGCAGATTGGCAGGCGTGTCTTTGGAGTCCCACCCCGATCCGCCGAGCACGAACGTCTTGTCCGGCAATTGGAGTGCGACGTCGAGAAAGAACCGCCCGACGCGTTGCTCGCGATCAGGCAGGCGGTTCGCCAAAAGGCTCAGATCGCAGGTGAACCGTGGATTTGGCGGTGCCGGGAAGTGCGTGGCTGGATCGAGCGCATTGTAGATCGGCACGCAGTCGCGTGCGCCAACGGCGCGGTAAGCGGACACGACGGCATCGCCGCCGCCATACGTCAAAACCATGTCGTAGGACCGGATCGCACGGCGCAGGTGATGGTCCGCATCGTCCGCGATCGACTCCAGCGTGGCGGGGGCATCGACGTCCCAGTAGATGCGCATCGCATTCGACGGAATCTCGGCGACCGCGTTCTCCAGCTCCTGATCGAAAACGCCGACGCCGCTGGCCTTGATCAGCATGTCGGCCGAGCGGGCGGCTCCCTCGAGCGAGCTTCGCCAGCCGTCCGGCGTCGCGGCGTAGACCACCACCTTCGCCCAGTCCGGGTCGTCGATGTCGCGGTGGGCCTGGCGCTCGAAAGCATCGGGCTCATAGAAGGTGACGTCATGGCCGAGGGCCGCTATCTCCTTCAGCATGCCGCGATAATAGGTGGCGGCGCCGTTCCAGTAGGATGAGACAAGGCTGGATCCGAAGAAGCAGATCTTCATGCGGAGGCTCCGATATATCGCAGGGGCTGTGACGAATGGCCTGAGGCCCGGAGGTCCTGCACGATGCCGACAAGCTGCTCGGCGCGATGGCGGCAGGTGTGACGTTCCTTGATCGTCCGGAGTCCAGTCTCAACCGTGGCGGACCATAGTTCCCGGTCATCGAGCAGCGCACGAAGCGCGCGCTTCATTTCGGTGCCGTCGGCGGCGCTGAGATAGGCGCCTTGCGGGAACAGGCCTTCCGCGTCTGACCAGGGCGCCGAGACCAGTGGAATGCCGCACGCCATCGCTTCGAAGACGCGTATGGTCGGAATGCCCGGAAGCAAGCGGACGTAGGGACCGCGGGGCACATGGACGGTCGCGCGTGCGCCGGCGAAGGCGATGGGAGCCCAGTGTGCCGGCAGCCATCCGCCATGCCGGATGCCCGCCGCCCGAATGGTGTCGAGCGCCGCGTCCGAATAGCGGACGCCATAGACCTCCGCGCGCAGCTTCAGCTCGGCGACAGGTTCGACCAGGAATTCATTGAGCTCGGCGCTGCGTTCGCCGTCGCCCCAATTGCCGATCCAGACGACATCGTCGGTGCGCTCGACATGCGGCAGTGGATGGTACAGGGCAATATCGGCCGCCTCGTGCCAGGTGAAGGCCCGGTCGGCCCAGCCGAGCTTGAGATAGATCTGGCGAAGTACCTCGCCGAAGGCGAGCACACCGTCGAAACCGTCGAGGTCGAACTGCGCAAGCTCGTCCGGTGCGCTGACGGCGCGGTGATGGGTGTCGTGGAACAGCAGCGTGAAGGGAGCGCCATGCGCGCGCCTGCGGCCGATGTCTGCGATCAGATCGGGCGAATTCCATTCGTGGACGACCACGAGATCGGCGCCATGCAGCGCCTCATCCAGATCGAGGCAGGCGTCGTAGCGGCGGATGCCGATGCCGGGAAACAGCGCCGGAATGTCCTCCATGGTCTGACTGCCACCCTCACGGATCGCATTCAATCGGCTCCAGCCGTCGACCGGCTCGAACACGACGACCTCGTGGCCCAGCGCATGCAGCTCTCGGGCATAGCCGCGCAGGAAGTGGGCGTTGCCGTTGTTCCAGCAGGAGCTGAAGGCGTGGTAGAACAGGACGCATTTCATGCACGCACCTCGATCTGGCTGGCCGGCGCGGTCGCACGATGCGATGCGAGCAGGTCCTCGTAAAGCCGGAGATAGGCACTCGTCGTCCGAGTCAGGGAATAGGTGAGGGAATGCTCAAAGGCTGCCCGTTGCAGCCGCACCCGCTCGCGCTCGTCGGCGCACAGATCTGCGAGCGTTCGATGCAGCGCCTTGCTGTCGGTGGGATCGACGAACAGTGCGGCTCCGGTCCACAATTCCCGGAATGTTGCGATATCCGACAGGACGAGCGCGCAGCCTGCGGCCGCGGCTTCCAGGACCGCAAGCCCAAACGGTTCGTAGAAGGCGGGGCTGGCGAAGATCGCCGCGTGCTCCATTCGCGTGCGCATGGCGTCGTGCGACAATTGCCCAAGCCAGGTGATGCAATCCGATGGGCTGACAGTCGCCGCACCCGCCACCTGAACTGGCCAATCCAGCCCCGGCGCCGCGGCGGCAAGCATTTCGATGTTCTTGGCACGGTCCCAGAGCCGCCCGGCTGCAAGGATCAGCTCTTGCTTTCGTCCGATGACGCCCCGGGGTGTGATCCCGTTCCAGATCACGGCGCCCGGCGATTGGGGATGGTAAATCTGTGCGATCACGTCGTGAAACGACTGGGTTGGGCAGACCCAGGCCTGTGCCATGTCGAGCGCTGCCGCGACCCTTTCGGTGTAGCTGCGCCATCTCGGCTCGCTTAGCCAGGCCGTATCACGGCAGGCCAGCGCCCAGGAGCCGACGCAGGAATGCGCGACGAGTACCACCGGCGCGCGCCAAGCGAAGGTTGCTTCCCGAAAACTGTTGAGGTGAATAACGTCCGGCCTGAACTGGGCTTCAAGATTTGTGAGAGTGCGCCGCGCATGGGCAAGGTCCTGCCCTTCCGGATCCTGCCATTCCAGCGCGAGGTCCGTTTCAATCAGGCGCACTCGGGAACCGCGCAGCATCTCGCGCTGCTCGGCTCGTGCGCGCGGACCCATGGTGACGAGGCTGACATCGGCACCCGACGCCGCAAGCTGCGATGCGAGCGCGCTGGAATAGGTCCAGACGCCCCCGACCGTATCAGTCGTCATCAGGATCCTGATGTCCGAGCTACGGCTCATGATGCCACCTGCAGCTCGAGAGCCTCGAGCGGAACGGGGCGATCGTTCTGCACGTCGCTGAATTGGTCGAACATCGCGAGGTAATGCCGATGCGCGCGCTCCCAGGCGAAATCATCGGGCTCGCCCCACAGCTTTCGATAATCCGGCGAACCCGGATAGGGGTACAGCGGGACTGGATCGTTGGCCCAGATGCCGGCATCCTGCATCGTGCGGCGCCAGCGCTGCACGATGGGATCGTCGTCCTCGGGAACTTCGATCAGGTTGGCCTGCACGAAAGGAACGTGACGGCGCGCTTCGACCAGCCGTTCGGCAAGCTGGTCGGTCGTCATCTTGCAGTTCTTGGCAAGCGTAGCGCGGCCCTCGACGGTCAGGCTCTCGATGCCGGCTTCGATCGAGACGCAGCCGGCGCGGCCGAGCAGCGCGAGCATGTCCGGCTTCCAGAGGTCGATCCGGGTCTGCACCCCGAACTTCAGCCCCCGTATGGTCAGCCGTTCCAGCAGTTCCGCATTCGGAAGGAATATCTCGTCGATGAAGTAGACATATTCGATGCCGTGATGGCGCAGGCCGTCAATCTCTTCGAGAACGATGGAAGGAGGCCGCTTGCGGTAGGCGTTGCGGAAATTCTCCTTGGCGCAGAACGTGCAGTTGTACGGACATCCCCTGGACGCCTCGACCTCGGCGCCCGGGGCCTGCGGCTCGGCCTCGAACCGGTGATGGTGATGGTGATGCCGCCGGATCATCTCTTCCGGCCACTGGAGCGGCGGCTGATCCTTGAACGTGACGGCCTGCGGGCCGCCATTGACGCGGAGCGATGCGCCATCGGCGAAGCACAAGCCGGGAAAGTCCCGCTCGCCATTGGCAAGACGCAGCAGGGATGCCTCGCATTCGCCCATCACGACGATGTCGGTGCCGAGCTTTCGAAGCGCCGCCCTTGGCACGGTCGAGCCATGTGGACCCACCGCGACTAGGATCGGAGCCAAGTCGCGCACCGCCATTGCAAGCTCCTGCGGGACGCGGAGCTCGGGAGGGGCGCAGCGCCAGAACAGGTAAGTCGGTGCCGTCGTGATGACGATCTGGTCGGGGCCGAAGGCGCGCAACTCGGCTTCGATATCAGCGAGCGAAAGGTCGAACATGTGGGCATCGAGCAGCAGCGTCTTGTGCCCGGCCGCCTTCAGGTAATGCTCGGAGATCCCGAGTTCGAGCGGAAGGTGAGGGGATCGGCAGCCGAAATAGATGCTGCCGCCAAAATCCCAGTTTGGGTTGATGAGGGCAACACGGGTCATGCCAGCGCCTCGCGGTTGTCCTGTGCCGATCCGAAGCGGCCGTCCAGCCAGGTATGAAGGGATCGGAGGCCGTCTGTGAGAGATGTCTGAGGCGCCCAGCCGAGCGCGCTGGACAGGGCCCGCGTATCGGTTACGTACCAGGGCTGATCGCCCGGCCTCCAATCAGAAAAGCGATAGGCCACATTGCGGCCGGTCAGATCGGTGATGCGGTCGATCAGTTCCAGCAGACTGATCGCGTTGGCGGGGCCGCCCCCGAGATTGAACACGCGTCCACGGGCGAGCGCGATCCGATCGAGCACGGCGAGCCAGGCGGAGGCCGCATCCGACACGTGAAGCGCGTCGCGGACCTGATTGCCGTCGCCATAGATCGTCAGTTCTTTGCCGCGGATTGCGCTTAGCAGGAAATGCGCGATCCAGCCCTGATCCTCGGTGCCGAATTGACGGGGCCCATAGATGCAGCTCATGCGCATCACCACGGTCTGGAGGCCGTAGACCCGCGCATAGTCGTGAACGTATTGATCCGCCGTTCCCTTGGAGCATCCATAGGGGCTGTAGAAGTCGAGCGGCGCATTTTCCGAGATGCCGCCGGCCAGCAGACCGCTTGTCGGCGTGTAGCGGCGGCCGGTGAGCGCGATGTCGCCGTCCTCGATCAGGCGTCCGTAGACCTTGTTGGTCGAGGCGAACACGACCGGTGCGGCCCTGTTATGGAGTCGCACGGCTTCGAGCACGTTCAATGTCCCCCGCGCGTTAATTTCAAAATCGGAGGCCGGATCGCTCACGCTGTCGGTGACGGCGACCTGGGCGGCCAAGTGCAGCACGGCGCGCGCTTCACGTACCGCGTCGATCACCGGGATCGGTTCGCGGATGTCGGCCACCGTGATCGTGACCCGGTCGCCATGCCGGGACTTCAGCCACTGCGCGTTCTCACGCACGCCGGCGCGGGCGAGATTATCCAGTATCAGCACGGGATCGCCGCGCTCGGCGAGGCGGTCGGCGAGATTGCAGCCAATAAATCCGCAGCCGCCGGTGATCAGGACGGGTCTGTTGTCTCGTTCACTCATCACGCGACCAATCCTCGTTGCTGCAGCTCTTTGGTGGCTCGCTCCGCCTGATCGTCGGCGATCTGGTCGGCGAGATATTCCGCCAGTTCTCTGAGGCCATCCTTGAAGGCGATGCGCGGCTCGAAGCCGAGCAGGTCGCGCGATTTTCCGATGTCGGCGAAGCAGTGGCGAATGTCGCCGGCACGATATTTTCGCGTCACCTCGGGCCCGATGTTGCCGCGTCCCATGACTTCGGCGAGATCCTGTGCGACCGAAAGAATGGTGCGGCACTGCCCCGAGCCGACGTTGAAGACCTCCTGGGTGCGATCGGCCTCGAGCGCCATGCGGCAGGCGCGGGCGACGTCATGAACGTGGACGAAGTCCCGCCGCTGCAGACCATCCTCGAATACGAGGGGCGGCCGGCCGTTGAGCAGCCGCGCGGCAAAGATCGCCAGCACGCCGGTGTAGGGATTGGACAGCGCCTGGCGCGGACCGAACGCATTGAAGAAGCGTAGCGCCACCGTCGGAATGCCATAGGCCTTGCCGGTGATCAGGCACATGCGCTCCTGCGCATATTTGTTGAGCGCGTAGATCGAACTCAGCGAGGGCTGCTTTGTCTCCGGGGTGGCCACGGGGTCAAGCGGGCGGCCGGTGATATCGCGCAGCTCCCAATCGCCGCGGCGAAGCTGCTCGATCGGCCGCTCGTCGCAGGCGATCACGCTCTGATCGACACTCCGGTAGAGGCCCTCGCCATATATGCTCATGGACGACGCCACCACCAGCCGCTCGACCGGGCGCTTGGACAGGGCCTGCAACAGCACGGCGGTGCCGAGCTCGTTGGTCCTGACATAGGGCTCGATGTCGTACATGCTCTGGCCGACGCCGACTGCGGATGCGAGATGCAGGACCATGTCGGTGCCGCGCAACGCATGCTCGACCGCGCGAGCGTCGGTGACGTCGCCGACGACGAGTTCCGCCTCTTTGGCAAGATAGGCGGGACGCTGGCGGTTGCCTCCGTGGACCTGCGGCGAGAGATTGTCGAGCAGCCGGACTTCGTAGCCGGCGGCCAGCAGTACGTCCGTCGCGTGCGACCCGATGAATCCCGCACCTCCAGTAATCAAGACTCGCGTCATTCACCGCTCCGTGCCGCCGTGAGACCGATCCTGTCGGATCAATCCTTGATGAGAATGAAAGCGCGCTGCTGTTCTGGTCGGGCGACCGGCGCGCCAGTCACATTTGGGAGTAGAAGCGGTGCAAGGAATGTTCGTTCCTGCGAAACCTACAAACGAATATTTCTATAACCTGGATCAATAACCCAGGTGAATCGGCCGGCGCAGCGGGCTAAAAATGCGCGCCGTGAACCGGCGCCTGCAGGTCGAGATGTCTTGCAACCGTCGCGGCGATGTCCGCGAACCCAGCGCGTACGCCGATCGGAGAAGCTGACCGCGCGCTCCACGCCAGAATCGGAACCTGTTCCCGGGTATGATCGGTGCCGCTCCAGGTCGGGTCGCAACCATGGTCGGCCGTGATGATCAGGAGATCATCTTCGCGCAGGCGTTTTAGCAGGTCTGGAACGTGCGAATCGAAGGCTTCTAACGCCGCTGCATAGCCTGCGACGTCTCGGCGATGGCCGTACAGCGTGTCGAAATCGATGAAATTTGCGAACAACATCCCGCCCTCTGCGAGAGAGTCCAGCCCATCGAGCGTGGCATCGAACAGCGCGTCGTTGCCGTCGCCGCGCATGTTCCTCCCGGTCCCGCGATGGGCGAAGATGTCGTCGATCTTGCCGATCGTCACGATATCACGGCCTGCGGTTTCGGCGAGATCGAGAATCGTCCGCTCCGGCGGCGGGACGGAGAAATCCTTCCTGTGCGCAGTCCGCTTGAAGTTGCCTGCCGACGTGCCGATGAACGGGCGTGCGATGACGCGCCCGATGTTCAGAGGATCGACCAGTTGGCGGGCAACGCGGCAGACCTCATAGAGGCGTTCGAGCCCGAACGTCTCCTCATGCGCAGCGATCTGAAACACGCTGTCGGCCGATGTATAGCAGATCGGTTCGCCGGTTCTGATGTGACGCTCGCCGAATTCGGCGATGATCTCGGTGCCGGAGGCGTGACAGTTTCCGAGGATACCAGGCAATCGAGCCCGTTCGCACAGGCGTTTCATCAGGTCGCGCGGGAAGCACGGCTTGGTTCTTGGAAAATAGCCCCAGTCGAACGACACCGGCACACCGGCAATCTCCCAATGGCCGGATGGCGTGTCCTTGCCCTTCGATATCTCGCTCGCGCAGCCAAAGCGCGAATGCTCGGGACGGCCGTCCAGCCCGGGCGGCACGCGCCCGGTGGCGAGACGGCAGGCCTGGCCAAGGCCGAGCGCAACCAGATTGGGAAGCTGAAGCGGCCCCTGACGCTGCGGCCCGTCGGCCTTGCCTGCGAAACACATCTCGGCAATGTGACCGACGGTATCGGCGCCCTCGTCGCCGTAATTGACGGCATCGGGCGCGGCGCCGATCCCAACGGAATCCATCACCACGATCAGGGCACGCATGTCGGCTCCCGGATGGCCATACGCGAAGACGCTGCGGAGGGCGCGAGCCCGGTTTTCACGCAGTAGCGTTCGACCATGTGTGCGCAGAAATCCGCGAACTCGTTCACGTCGAGCGGCGGGCTGGTGTGATGAGGCTCGATACCCCGGTGCTCCGGCGTGAAGCAGAAGGTGACCGTGACCTGAAACTCGGCCAGCGCGTCCATCTGCCGGTCGAACCAGTCGAGCGCGTTGGGACGGAAGCTGTCGGCCCAGGACAGGCCGGTCCTGAGATGCTGCACGCCTAGTCGGCGCATCCACCGCACGGCGTCATCGAGACGATGGTCCTCGAAGTGAAACCACTGGCACAAGCCCATCGCAGGTGCAAAGTTGCCGAACAGCTCCGCCGAGGCTTTCGGTGTGCCGTCCTCGCGCAATAGGCCCATGTGGAAATGCCGGTAGTAGGAGGAGCCTTCAGCCTCCTTGTGCCGGGTCGTGGCCTCCCAGCTCGAAGGCAGATCGTAGAGGCTGTACCAGTGAATGCGCGGCGCGCGGCCGATCAATAACTCCGCGGTTCGGGTCAGTCCCCAAGCCTGCACCTCCTCGGCGCCGAAAGACGAGACTCCCACCTCCGTCACCCAGACCGGCAGCGAGGTGACCGCCTTGATCTCCTCGATCTTGGCGGGCCATTCCGCGATCTGCCACAGATTCCAGTCGAGGGGAAAACCGTGTACGGCCACTGCATCGACATGATCGAGCACCCCGCGCGCCTGCATGTTGCGGATGAACGATGAATCTATCGGCGATATGCCGCCGAGCACACGCGGGAGTGTGGGATGCGCGCTGCGGATTGCCTTTCCGGCGGCGAGCGCCAGGTTGGCGAACATCGCCCAATCCGGATCGATCAGGATGTCCCAATGCGACTTGTTGTTCGGCTCGTTCCAGATCTTGGCGGCTTCGATCATCGGCCGGTCTCCCGCGACGGATAGACCGGACCTTCCGCCTGCGGCCTTGCCACCCGCTTGCAGAGATAGACTTCGTCTTCGGGATGCGCCGCGATCGCAAAGCCGGCGCTGCGCAGCATGGCTTCGGCGCAGGCGCGGTTCGGCACCCACCAATTGGTGGGGTCGTCGGCATATTTGTTCTCGATGAAGTGCAGCTTTGGATAACCCGCGGAATCAAACTGATCGGTAGTCCAGAAGTCGTAGTTCTTGTCGACGGGATCCACGCGGTTGTCGCCGCGCTGCATCGATTGGAACAGCAGGAGATCGCCGGCCACGTGCTCATGGATCAGGTCGAGCGCCAGCAAAGGGTGCCGCAGGTGGTAGAGCACGCCCATGAAGATCACGAGATCGAACTTCTCGCGCAGCTGTCCGACGTCATAGGCTGACATCTTTCGGAATTCGATCCTGAGCCCGTTCACCTCGGCCGCGAAGCGGGCTTGCTCGAGATATTCGTCGTCAGTGTCCAGGCCGAGGACGCGCTCGGCGCCGCGCCGCTTCATCTCCATGGCGTAGAAACCGGCATTGCAGCCGATATCGAGTACGGTCTTGCCTTCGAGGCGGTCCGGGATGATCCCCGAGAAGCGTCGCCATTTCACGTTGGGATAGTCGCCGAGGAAGTGTGAAGGCGCTGTCGGCACGCCATTGAGGTCCAGATTGTGAAACCATGGCCCGAGCGCATCGACGCGCTGGCGGATTTCCTCGCGCGAGAGGGCGCCTCTGCTCATGCGGTCACTCCATTGTTCATTGCGGGGGCTGGGCGGGTTGGCTCGGGCGAACCGCCGGCCAGCAATCGGGAGCGTCCATTCCCGGCGGAGCTTTCCGCGAGCAATGCCATTGCCGTCCGGTAGCCGTCGATGGTTCCGACATCGACGTAGGACTCGCCAGCTTTGACGCCGAGCCCTTGGCCGCCGGCCGCGATGTAGGCGTTGACGAGTGTCCCGAAATATTCATCCCGGGGGTCGCGCTTCGTCCACAGCGACTGGAGTTCGCGAAATCCTTTGCCAGACATCTTGAAGGCGCCCCATATCCATTTTGACGCCGCATCCGATTGCTTGACCTGGATCTCCGTCACGCGATCGCCGTCGAGGACGACCGCATCGAAGAACTCGGGATGTTCAACCGGAAACAGCAGAAACGACAGGACAGCGGCCGGCAATGCCTGCAAAGCCGCCTTGGGGAACCACACTGTATCCGGGAGTCCGACCAGGACGTCTTCGTCATGGCCGACAACCGTGCCCGCCCTGAACACGGCATCGCACAGCCCCGACGCGTCGGGCTGCACGACATAGGCGAGCTGTGCGCTGCCATAATGATCGCCGAAATATTCGAGGATGTCCGATTTGCCGGGGGAGATCACGAAGCAGATCTTGTCAGCGCCGCCAAGGATCAGCCGCTCCAGCAGATATTCCGAGACGGCGCACGGACGGTCCATGCCGTCGTCCCGTCGGCTTCCGACCGGAAGCAGTTCCTTGGAGAAGGCGAGCGGCTGGATGCGGCTGCCGCGGCCCGCGGCCGGAACGATGCCCCACATATCAGGCCTCCTCGGGTTGCTGCCGGCGCGTGCCGACGGATGCCGCCTGCTCGAGCAGCGAAATCAGTTCGCCGCCGCGCTTGTCCGACGTGTGCTGCTCCATGGTCCGTTCATATGCGCGCTGAGCAATGCGTTGGAGCTCCATGTCGTCCATCGTCAACGCAGCAAGCGTGTCCTTCTCATCGCGTGCGATCAGGATATCCTGTCCGGGTGCGAAGAATTCACCGATCCCCGGCCAATCGTCGCTGAGCAGTGGGGCCTTGCAGGCCGCCGCTTCGAACAAGCGCCCGGAGGGGCACCAGCCCATGTCAGCCATGGCCCGGCGCGTAACGTTGAGTGTCAGCCGGGACGACGCAAAGAACGACGCGTGCTCCGACGGCGGCAAGTGCTGCACGAAATAGATGTTTGGCGACCAGGGAAAATCTTCCGGGTATTGCGCACCTCCGATCAGGAAGCGCAGATCCTGCCGTGCCCGTGCGGGTTCGACGAAGAGAGCTTCGAGCGCGCGCTGACGATCCTGCGAATATGTGCCGAGATAGGACAGATCCGCACAGTAGTGCGGCTGAGACGGGACTGGCCGATGAATGTCCGTATCGACGTGGCCGTAGAGCGGGCGGACGTTGCAGGCGCCGAGCCTGTCGCGAAATTCATTGCAGATGCGCGGCCCGCCGGTGAAGCTCAGGACCAGTGTGAAATCTCGCAGGCCGCGCGCCCCGATATAGGGAACGGCCTCGCCGGCCATGACTTTCGCCAGCGTGACCGGCGTGTCGAGGTCGTAGAACACGGGCAGCGCGCGACCTTCAGACAGGGCAAGCTCGGTCGCGGCGATCGCATCGGGACAATAGGAGGTCACGATCGCGACATCGGCGTCACGAAGATCGCTGCGCGCCAAAGGAAGCACATCGCTCCAATTCGAGAACAGTCGCAATTGGCCGCCGGGCAGCTCGTACAAATCGCGGGCGCCGGCGTAGTAGGGCACGTCGCGCTCGAAAAAGACGACGCTGTGGCCGGCTCGCGCGAGATGCTTGCATAGCCCACGCCACAAGGTCGCGTGACCGTTGCCCCAGGAAGAGGAAATTGTCAGGCCGAAAATGACGATCTTCACGCTAACACCCGCTGATTGATCCCGGTGATCCTGATTCCGCGATTGTCCACGCTGAGCGTGCTGACGCTGCCTGGATCGATTTCGATCGAGAGGAAGTCGTCGAGCTCTTTGCGGGAATAATACAGCAGCGCCGCGCGGATCGGCTCGGCATGGCTGACGGCGACGACGGTGCCGGTCCCGCGATCACTGCGCACCTGCTCCAGATGGGCGACGACACGCTTCTGGAGCGACCGCATGCTTTCGCCGCCCGGCGGACGGTTCGTTCCGCGCTGTTCGTTCCAGCGCGACCATCGCGGGTCCCGCGCGAGCGCCTCGAAGGACAGTCCGGTCCATTCGCCGTAGTCGAGCTCGTCGAGTGCCGGCACGATCTCTACCGGCAAGCCGAAGCGCGCGGCGAGGATGCAGGCCGACTGCATGCAGCGCCGCTGCGGGCTCGACTGAATCATGGTTGGGCGCGGCGTGAAGGTCTCGGCGCATCGCGCGATTTCCTCGCAGCCGAGATCATCGAGCTCTACTCCCCTCATCCGGCCACATAGCGTGCGCCCGAGCAGGGCATGATGCCCGTGGCGGATCAGATGAATGATCTTCGCCATCAGGTGTATGCCTTGTCATCGATGAAGGCGCGCGTCCGCCGTCCGGCTTCCTCGTCCGTGAATTGCTGCGGCGGCGACTTCATGAAATAGCTCGAGGGGCCGGTCAGCGCGCCGGCCTGTCCGCGGTCCATGGCGAGCTTGGCGCAGCGGACCGCGTCGATGACGACGCCCGCCGAGTTCGGGGAGTCCCAGACCTCGAGCTTGACTTCCGCGCTCAATGGGACACCTCCGAACGTCGTGCCCTCCAGGCGGATGAAAGCCAGCTTGCGGTCTGTCAGCCACGGCACATGGTCGCTCGGGCCGACATGAATATTGTCGGCGTCCATGGGCACGTCGAACTGACTGGTGACGGCCTGGGTCTTGGAGATCTTCTTCGAGGTCAGTCGCTCCCGCTCGAGCATGTTCTTGAAATCGGTGTTGCCGCCGACGTTCAGCTGGTAGGTTCTGTCCAGTCGCACGCCGCGGTCGCGGAAGAGATTGGCGAGCACGCGGTGCAAAATTGTGGCGCCGACCTGGCTCTTGATATCGTCGCCGACGATCGGCAGGCCCGCATCTTCGAAGCGTCGTCGCCAGTCGGGATTGGAGGCAATGAAGACCGGGATGCAGTTCACGTAGCCGCAGCCGGCCTCGACCGCGCGCGCAGCGTAAAATTCGCTCGCGCGCTGCGAGCCGACGGGAAGATAGGACACCAGCACATCCGTGCGCGATGTCGCGAGCACTTCCGAGACGTCCGCTTCCGAGACATCCGCAATCGGAATGTCCTCCTTGAGATAGTGGCCGACGCCGTCCATGACCGGGCCGCGCTGGACGACGACGCCGGTCGGCGCAACATCGGAGAAACGATGCGTGTTGTTGGGTCTCGCGAAGATCGCCTCGGCGACGTCGCGTCCGACCTTGCCGGCGTGGACGTCGAAGGCCGACGCGATCTGGATGTCGCTGATATGATAGCCGCCGACGTCGGCGTTCATCAGTCCGGGGACCGGCTCGTTCGACTCGGCGTTCCGGTAATAGGTGAGCCCCTGAACGAGGGAACTCGCGCAGTTGCCGACACCGACGATGCCGACGCGCACGCGCCGCCTGTCCTGAAGACGAGAATGCATGGATCGAAACCCTCCGGAAAACATACGGGTGTGC
This sequence comes from Bradyrhizobium sp. 149, assembly GCF_023073915.1. Taxonomy (GTDB): domain Bacteria; phylum Pseudomonadota; class Alphaproteobacteria; order Rhizobiales; family Xanthobacteraceae; genus Bradyrhizobium. The sequence goes on from NZ_JADPKK010000022.1 coordinate 282,994, forward strand.
ACGTAAGTACGTCGGCGAACGTGGGGAACGTATGTTCGTTCCTGAACTCGAGAGGTCGTGCCCGCGCCTTGTTCGATTTTGGCCGACAAAATCCTGTGCGCTTAACCTGGGATAGAATCCGGAGCAGTCTGGAGGGAACGAACCAGGATGAAGATGAAGAAGAAGATGATGATGCTTCGAGGGAGCCGGACGTCCCGAAAGAACAAATTCTCGCGGCCGGCGTTCAAGGCGGACAGCCTGACGCGATGGCCGATCCGTCGCTCGGTTTTGTCAGCAATCGAGGTGTCACATGTCTTCCAAAGCGCAAAACAGCGAAGCCCAGCAGACCACCAGTCACGACGTCATCCGGAAATGGGCGGAGGAGCGCGGTGGAAAGCCTGCGACGGTCAAGGCTACGGAGGAGGACGGACACGCCGGCATCCTGCGCATCGATTTCGATCCGCCAGACGAGGGACTCGACCGGATCAGCTGGGACGAATTCTTCGCCAAGTTCGACGAGGCCGGCATTGCCTTCCTCCACCAGGACCGGACCAAGGACGGTAAGCCGAGCCGTTTCCACAAATTCGTGCGGCGCTGATCGGATCAGCGCAGGTGTCGGGCAGTTGGACCGAGGCGATGCGGGCAGGCGACTTCGAACGCGCCTGGGCGATCAACGACCGCGATCTGGCGATGCTTGCGTATCCGCCCAAGCATACCGGTCCGCGTCACCTGCAGCGGATCTGGCGCGGCGAGGAGCTGAGGGGCAAGGATGTGCTGGTCCGTTGCTACCACGGGCTCGGCGACACCATCCAGTTCCTGCGCTTCATGCGACCGCTTCGCGATATCGCGCGCCGTGTCACGGTCTGGTGCCAAATCGAGCTTCTGCCGCTGGTCGAGCGAGCGGCCGGCGTCGATCGTGCCGTTGCGCTCCACGACGGTGCGCCTGACCTCGACTTCGAGGTCGATATCGAGATCATGGAGGTGCCGCATGCCATAAGGGCGAGGCGGGATCACGTCGAGATGCGCGCTCCTTACGTATCGCTGCCAGCGCTGGTCGAGCCAGCGCTTCCGCCCGACCGAGGTCTTGAAGACGGGAGTCTTGCCGTCGGCCTGGTTTGGGAAGTCGGCAATTGGGACAAGCGCAGGACCGTCCCGCCCGCGCTGTTACGGCATCTTGCCGTTCCCGGCGTAACGCTCTGTTCGCTCCAGCGCGGAGCCCGGACCTGCGAACTGGCCGAGATCGGCGCGCCGGACGCCAGTACGCCTGACGTCACGGTTCTCGGTCATCTGCTCCAGCAGCTCGATCTCCTCATTTGCGTCGACACCATGGTCGCTCATCTCGCAGGAGCACTCGGACGTGACGCGTGGGTCCTGTTGCATGCGGATTGCGACTGGCGTTGGCCATCATCCGGCGCTCGCTCCTTGTGGTATCCGAGCCTGCGGCTGTTTCACCAGAGGACGCCAGGCGATTGGGACGATGTCCTCGGAGAAGCGCGGAAGACCCTGGTCGCGCGCTGCGAAGGTCTCCAAGGTGTCGTTTGACAAACGGCCCCTCGAAAAGGTTCAAACGAGAGCAGCGTCCGCCGTAAGCGGCCTGAGCTGCGACGACGAAGCATCGTTATGGCTCAAACGAATCCCCAGATAATTCGGATCGAAATTTGCGAGCCGCACGAGTCTCGGCCAGTCCGTGATCGTCACGGTCTTGCCCTGCCATTGCAGGAGGTTGCATCGTCGCAGTTCCTGAATGGTGCGATTGGCGTGGACCGGGGAGATGCTGCACGCTGCGGCAAGGTCCGATTGGGTGAAGGGCGATGGCAGCCTGAAATCTCTCGCAAGGCCGACATTTTGCAAGCGCGTGGTGATCTCGCACAGCAGATGCGCGACGCGCGTCAGTGCATCACGGCTACCCAGATTCACCGTCCAGTTGCGCTGAATGGCGTGCTCGGTGAGGAGCATCAGCAGCAATGCGCGAGACATAGCGGGCGAACGCGCGGATAAATCGTGAAAGAAACGGTGTGGCACGAGAGCGACGATAGCGGGGCCGAGTGCGATCAGGTTGCCGTCGACGCGAGGGCGATAAAGCGTGTGTAGATTGGCGATGTCACCGGGAACATAGATTGACGTGATCTGCCCGTCCGCGCTCTCTGCATCCTGCCACGATAGATACCCCTGGAGCAGGAGACAGCACTGGGTGGCATCGTCGCCGTGCCGCAGAACGGCCTGACGCGAACTTAGATGCGCAATTGTGCTTGCCATGCCCGCGAGCAGGTGGAGATCGTCGGCAGTTACGGGAGTGAGACTCGCCAGCCGGTCGGCGAGCTTGGAGAACGCGAATCCTGCTTGCATTGGCCGTCCGGTAACCCAGAGCCCAGAGCCCGTCTCCTAACTTGTGCAGGAGAACGATAGAACGCATTAAAGTTTGACACGTTCGTCCCGTTCAGGTGCATTATTTGGGTGAAGAGCTTTGCACTGGAGGTCGAAGCTAACTTCATTATTATAATTGCCGTCGCTGGGCTGTCACGCCGGCGTTCAGGTTCGAGGCGCCGGTTCCCGTCGTTCCGCCTGTGCTGGAGGCGTTGATGCAGAAGAGCGTTCAGAAAGCGCTGATCCGCTTTCGGTGAGTGCTGTCAATGTCATCATTAGGGCGCAGCCGGGGGAACCGCGAACTCCTTCATCTCAAGGGCGCCGGTCAGGCAGGCCCGCAAAGTTTCAGATCATTAACACGGTTGAATCACAGGCCGGAGCGATTGCTCTATGGTGAAGCTTTCCGCTGGGGCTTTCCATGATTGATACCGCGACCAAGGCGTTGTTGCGCACCGTCCTCGACGAGGTGTGTGAAAGTGTTCCCCGCTATGAGATCGGCGCCCGTACTCACGTCGCGTCGAAGCTCCTGGAGACTGCAAGCAAGGGTGATATTTCTGCGGATCGCCTCAAGCAGGCTGCCCGCAATGCCCTTTCGGAAGTCCCGACAATGTGACGATGGTCGTGTGGGGGCGGGGTGAATTTCCACGTTACAGTCCTCAAGATCCTGGTCCTGACGGGTTCGCTGCCATGGAGGATTTCAAGCGCGATATGGCCATTCTGGCGACCAGCGGTCGCGACTGGACGGAGCGAACCCGGCGAGTCGGCGGGCGGGTGGATCGAGGCCGGCTTGCAGCAGGCCGTCGCCGACGCAACGTCCGCAAACAGGCTCGGGCGTCCTAGCGAGGAACGAGCGTCGCTCCTGTAGCTTGAGCAAACACCTCCTGATGGAAGACGCTCATGCAAAGTTCCGACTCGACCGTTTCGACCGCCCGTTTATCGCGAGCGACGGACGAGATCTGGGTCGTGGACGACGCGCCGATCAGCGCTGCCGGTCTGAAACTCCCCGTTCGCATGACCGTCATTCGGTTGTCGAATGGCGATCTCGTGCTGCATTCGCCGGTACGATATTCGCCGGCCCTCCAAGATGAGTTGGAGCGGCTGGGAGCGATAAGGTACCTGCTGGCGCCGAATATCGCGCACTGGATGTTCCTGTCCGACTGGCAGAGGGCGCTGCCGCAGCTGACGACGTTCGCGGCGCGCGGCCTTTCGGCGCGCAGGCAAGTTCGAGCAGCGCGCGTTCGCATCGACCGCGAGCTGGGAGACTCGGCGCCCGAGGAATGGAGGGCCGATCTCGAAGCCGTCTCGGTGAACGCTCCGATGTTCTGCGAGATCGAGCTGTTCGACAAGCGCAGCCGGACACTGATCCTGACGGATCTCGTGCAAAATCTCGATCCCGATGATCTCAGCGCGCCAAACGAGGCTGCGGCAAACCTTCTCGGCGTCTCCAAGCCGAACGGCATGGCACCGGTCTATCTGCGGCTGCTGCTGCGTCTCGGCGGCCGTTCCGCGCGGGCCGCGGCCGAGCGACTTGTGCGCCTGTCTCCGGAGCGGGTGATCTTCGCCCATGGCGACTGGTTCAAAACGGACGGGACCGGGCGCCTGCGGCGATCCCTGCACTGGCTGCTCCCCGCGGGCGCTTCCGGATCTGAGCCGCGGCAAATGATAGGCACGCGCGTGGTCATAACAGGCGCCTCCAGCGGAATCGGCCGTGCGACGGCGCTGGCTTTTGCCAGCGAGGGTGCAAGCGTGGTCCTGGCGGCGCGCCGCGGCGAAGTCCTGACGAGCCTCGCTGCGGAATGCGAGGCGCTCGGAGGCCGCGCCTTGGCGATCCCGACCGATGTTACCGATGCCGAGGCAGTGCAGCGACTGGCCCGAGAGGCCGAAGACGCGTTCGGTGGCATCGACGTCTGGATCAACAACGCCGGTACGGGCGTTTTCGGGGCCTATCAGGATGCCGATATTGCGCTCCATCGCCGAACGATCGAGGTCAATCTCCTCGGCACGATGCATGGCGCCTTTGCTGTGCTTCCGATCTTCCTTCGCCAGAACCGCGGTATCCTGATCAATAACATCTCGCTGGGCGGCTGGGCGCCGACACCCTTTGCTGCGGCCTACACCGCGAGCAAGTTCGGCCTGCGCGGCTTCACCGCGAGCTTGCGCCAGGAACTCAGGGCTCACCGCAAGATTCATGTCTGCGGAGTCTTCCCGGCCATGGTCGATACGCCGGGCTTCGTCCATGGCGCCAACGTTTCTGGCCGAACGCTTGATCCCGGTCCGCTGCTGTACCAGTCGGAAGACGTTGCCCAAACGTTTGTGAGCCTCGTCCACGCGCCCCGTGACGAGGTCGCCGTGGGCTGGCCGGCTCGCGCCGGCCAATTTGCCTACGCAATTGCTCCGCAGGTCGCCGAGAACATCGTGGGAGCTGGCTTCCGCTTCTTGCTGTCTCGCGCGCGCCCCGCGAAGAGCAGCGAGGGCACCATGCTCGAAGCTGGTCCGCAGGGCACATCCATCGATGGCGGTTGGCTGTCACGGAAGCAACTTCCGCCCGCCGGGGTGATCAGTAAGGGGCTCGCGGCGTTTGGTATCGCTGCTTGCCTGGCTTTCGTCGCCTCGAAGGCTGGTCGTACGCCCGAACGGCGCGTGAGAACGAAGCGTGGACGAGCGTGATCAAGGCCGCTCCGATGGGCGCCGAGTTGGGGGCGGAGGCTCCGGGGCCGCGCTGGTCGGTCCTGGTCCGATAGGAACGATGGTCACCATCTGGACTTGGCTCAGCATGCGTTTTAGGCGCACGGGGCTTAGTCCAACCCTCAGTCCCGGAGCGGCCCCAGCCCAGGTAGCTGCACCCGGCCTGGGGTCGCTTGTTTTCAGGAAAGCACTCCGGCGCCGGCTGGCCAGCAGGGCGTTCTCGTCTGATCCGGTGCATCACTCGGCTGCTCGTAGACCCTGCTGAGTAGGTTCGTAGCGGTCTCCGTACTTCGCAAACCAGCCGCCTTCCACCATCCGCTGGGCGAACGACGCCGAGCACACCGGATGACTGCCGCCTGGATGATAGAGGCCATCGCTGCGCTGGACCAAGTAGCCGTAGAGCCGCGCCAAGCGCAGCGGCTTGATCATGCCAGGGAAGAGAATGATGGAGCTGTCCGTCATCGTTCGTCCCAAGCGCCGGCACCGATGATCGTTCCGGATTGGCAGGAGGTCGGAACGGCGCCGAGCTACTGATTGTCGCGGGTGTGGATAAGGGACGCCAACTGAGCGGCCTCAGCCCGAGAACGACGGGCCTTGCTCAAGCGCGAGCGCGCGAGTTGCCGCTCCATTTCGTAGCGGGTGAGGCGTAGTTCTCTCCTGACCTCGGCATTGATCTCCCGCAGCAGGACACTCTCCCCAATTGTGCGATCAGCGCGTTGGAGAAGCTGCCGAGTTTCGGGCTCCTGTCATGGTTGTGGATAACTCGCCGATCGGTCCTACCGCGGGGTAGGGGACGCACGGCGGGGGCGGGCCTGCTATATATCCGGCCGAATCGCGCTCCAGCGGAGCCGAATTGGGAACTGGTTTGGAAAACCACCGGGAAGCTGGTGGGAAGTCTTTGAAAGTACAAGCTTAATGGGCAAGCGATTGATTCCGCCGGAAGAACCGGCCGAAATTCACGAGGTGCCGCTGCGTGAGGCGCTGGAAGAGCGCTATCTCGCCTACGCGCTCTCCACCATCATGCACCGCGCGCTGCCGGATGCCCGCGACGGCCTGAAGCCGGTGCACCGGCGCATCCTCTACGGCATGCGCCTGCTCCGGCTCGACCCTGGCACGGCTTTCAAGAAATCCGCAAAGATCGTTGGCGACGTGATGGGCTCGTTCCATCCGCATGGCGACCAGGCGATCTACGACGCCATGGTCCGCCTCGCGCAGGACTTCTCCTCGCGCTATCCGCTGGTCGACGGCCAGGGCAATTTCGGCAATATCGACGGCGATAATCCCGCCGCCTACCGCTACACCGAAGCGCGCATGACCGACGTCGCGCGGCTGCTGCTCGAGGGCATCGACGAGGACGGCGTCGAATTCCGTCCCAACTACGATGGCCAGTCGAAAGAGCCGGTCGTGCTGCCCGGCGGCTTCCCGAATCTGCTCGCCAACGGTGCGCAAGGCATTGCGGTCGGCATGGCGACATCGATTCCGCCGCACAACGCCGCCGAGCTTTGCGACGCCGCGCTGCATCTGATCGAGAAGCCCGACGCGAAGTCCAAGGCGCTGCTGAAATGGGTCAAGGGGCCGGATTTCCCGACCGGCGGCATCTGCATCGATTCCAAGCAGGCAATCGCTGAAGCCTACAGCACCGGCCGCGGCTCGTTCCGGGTTCGCGCCAGGTGGGAGCAGGAAGAGGGCACACGCGGCACCTGGGTCGTCGTCGTCACCGAGATACCCTTTCTGGTGCAGAAGTCGCGGCTGGTTGAGAAGATCGCCGAGCTGCTGGACCAGAAGAAGCTGCCGCTGGTCGGCGATATCAGGGACGAGTCGGCCGAAGACGTTCGTCTCGTCATCGAGCCGAAGTCGAAGAACGTCGATCCCGCGGTGATGATGGAATCGCTGTTCCGGCTGACGGAGCTCGAGAACAAGATTCCGCTGAACCTCAACGTGCTGATCAAGGGCCGCGTTCCCAAAGTGGTGGGACTCGCGGAGTGTCTGCGTGAATGGCTCGACCATCTGCGCGACGTGCTGATCCGTCGCACCAACCATCGCAAGGCCGAGATCGAGCGCCGGCTGGAGATACTTGGCGGCCTGCTGATTGCCTATCTGAACATCGACGAGGTGATCAGGATCATCCGCAATGAGGACGAGCCGAAGCCGGCGTTGATCAAGGCGTTCAAGCTCACCGAGCTGCAGGCCGAAGCCATCCTCAACATGCGGTTGCGGAGCCTGCGCAAGCTCGAGGAAATGGAGATCCGCACCGAGGACAAGGATCTGCGCAAGGAGCTGAAGGGCATCGAGGGACTGCTGGCGTCCGAACCCGAGCAGTGGAAAAAGGTCGCCGAGCAGGTCGGCAAGGTCCGCGACATGTTCGGACCGAAGACCCCGCTCGGCAAGCGCCGCACCACCTTTGCGGACGCGCCCGAGCACGATCTCGCCGCCATGGAAGAAGCGTTGGTCGAGCGTGAGCCGGTGACCGTCGTCGTCTCGGACAAGGGCTGGATCCGCACCATGAAAGGCCATGTCGAGGATCTCTCGGGCCTGACCTTCAAGCAGGACGACAAGCTCGGTCTCGCCTTCTTCGCGGAGACGACCTCGAAGCTGCTGCTGTTCGCCACAAACGGCAAGTTCTACTCCCTCGATGTCGCCAAGCTTCCGGGCGGACGCGGCCACGGCGAGCCGATCCGCCTGTTCATCGACCTCGAGCAGGAAGCGGCTCCGGTCGCGCTATTTGTGTACAAGGGCGGGCGCAAATTCCTGGTCGCGAGCCACGAGGGCCAGGGCTTTGTCGTCAACGAGGACGATTGCGTCGGCACCACCAAGAAAGGCAAGCAGGTCCTCAATGTCGACATGCCGAACGAGGCGTGCGCGATCACTGAGGTGCTCGGCAACACTGTCGCGGTGATCGGCGAGAACCGCAAAATGCTGGTCTTCCCGCTCGACCAGGTATCGGAGATGGCACGCGGCCGCGGCACGCGGCTGCAGAAGTACAAGGATGGCGGCCTCTCCGACATCGCTGTGTTCGACGCCAAGGCGGGGCTGACCTGGAAGGACTCCGCCGGCCGCGAATTCTCGGCGACCATGAAGGAACTCGCCGAATGGCAAGGCAGCCGCGGTGATGCAGGCCGGCTGCCGCCGAAGGGTTTCCCGAAGTCGAACAAGTTCGGCAAGGTGATCGGGTAGGGATGGCGCCCGCGTGTCCCGGACGCGCTGCAACGCTCCGTAGTGCGTGGAAGACGCGCGTAAACGCGCTTGCGGCGTTGCTGCGCAGAGCCGGACCCACGCTGCACGGATGATCCTCGAACATATGGGCCCCGGCTCAGCAGCGCACCGCTGAAGTAGCGCTGCGCTGCGTCCGGGGCACGAGTCATTGCGAGCGAAGCGAAGCATCCAGAGTCTCTTCGCGGCGACGTCTATATTGCTTGGCTGCGCTCGCAATGGTGAGAGGCGAGAGCGTCGCTCTCCAATTTGCGTTCCGCAAGTTTGCGCGGTCTGATACCGTCCGCCATCCCGGTTTTCTGGAACGTTGAGAAGTAACGCGATGTACGATGTCATTGTTGTCGGCGGCGGCTCGGCGGGCGCCGCCGTTGCGGCACGGCTCTCGGAAGACCCCGCACGGCGCGTCCTGCTGCTGGAGGCGGGTCTGGACTGGCGCGCCGACGAGGCGCCCTGGGAAGTGATGACGCCAAATCCCATCCCGATCATCCACAAGCGCGAGTACCAGGAGAAATGGCAATGGCCGGATCTTCTGACGCGCCGTGTCGCCGGGCAGGAGCCGCGCTTCTACTGGCGCGGCAAGGGGCTCGGCGGTTCGTCGATGATGAACGGTCAGATCGCCATCCGCGGCGTCGCGGATGCGTTCGACGAATGGGCCGCCAATGGCTGCACCGGCTGGTCTGCGAAAGACGTGATGCCGTTGTTCTCGGTGATCGAGGACGATCTGGAATTCGGCGACACCGGCGGCCACGGCCGCGGTGGTCCGCTGCCGGTCTATCGCGCACCTCCGGAAAAATGGGGCTCGATCGATTGCGGCTTGCGCGATGCGGCGCTGGCGAGCGGCTATCCCTGGTGCGCCGACGTCAACGGCCCGGACGGTGAGGGCGTCGCCTGCTATCCCATCAACAGCCGGAACAGCCGCCGTATCACCACCAACGAGGGTTATCTGGAACCCGCGCGGGGCCGCGCCAATCTGGAAATTCGCGGGCACGCACTGGTCGATCGCGTGATGATCAGTGACGGCCGGGCGACCGGCCTTCGCGTTCACATCGAAGGGCAGGGCACCAGCGAGATCAGCGCGCGCCAGATCGTGCTGTGCGCCGGTGCCATCCACAGTCCGGCGATCCTGCTGCGTTCCGGCATCGGCCCCGCCGATGAGCTGAAGGCCATGGGGATCGCGGTCGAGCGCGATCTGCCGGTCGGCCGCCACTTCTTCGACCATCCGCTGTTTCGCGCCACGATCCAGCTCCACCAAAACCTGCGGCCGACCGATCCCGACACCCGCCACACCAATTGCTGCGTGATTTATTCCTCCGGCCTCGCCGATGGCGGGAAGCGCGACATGATCCTGATCGCCTTCAACCACCGCGGCATCGGCGTGCCGGGCGCGATCGGCGCCGGGCTGTTCAACGCGTATTCTCGGGGAACGCTTAAATTGGCCTCGACCGATCCCGCGATCGATCCTGTTGTCGAGGAGAACATGCTGGCCGATCCCCGTGACATGCTGCGCATGAAGGACGCGGTGAAGCGACTGGCCGTGATCACGTCCCAGCCGGCGCTATCAGGCATTGCTGACTGGATCCGGCTGACCGACACCGATCTGACGCTGCCGCAGGCCGCCGCGCTGCCCGATAACGAGCTCGATGCGCTGCTGCGGCGTGAAACCGGAGACATCCAGCATGCCGCCGGCAGCTGCCGCATGGCTGGCTTTAAGGATGCCGACGGCGTGGTCAACCCTGATGGCACGGTGAAAGGTATCTCCGGCTTGCGGGTCGCCGACGCCTCGATCATGCCGTCGGATTGCCGGGCCAACACCCACTTCACGACGGTGGTGATCGGGGAAGCGATCGCGCGCATGATGATACGTTGGTTCGATCGCCGTCCCCGCCATGGCGGTCTGACGAAACTGCGCGCACACGAGGACCTACCGCTCGACGGCCAGGCCGAACAGCGGTCGCAGTAATGTTCCAAGAATGTTGCCGAGGAAAGCCGCGACCAGCCAGCACCAGCCGTGCAGGCTGCCTGACGCGATCCCGCTGAAATAGGCGCCGATATTGCAGCCATACGCGAGCCGGGCGCCGTACCCGAGCAGCAGGCCGCCGATGATGGCGGCGAGCAGCGAGGGTGCGGAGATGCGCCATGTCGGATTGAATTTGCCGGCAAGGCCTGCGGCCAGCAACGCTCCCAGGATGATGCCGAAATCCATGACGGAGGTAATGTCGGTGAAGATGCTTTGGTGCAGCGATGGAGCGCGAGGACCCTGCCAGTAGGACCATGACGCGACGTCGACGCCAAGGCCCATCAGGATCTTCGATCCCCAGAGCGCGAAGGCGGAGGTGATGCCCCATGGACGCCCCGCAAGATACAGCGTGGCGAAATTTCCGATCGCGAGCAGGATCGCACCCCACAGGAGTGGCCACGGCCCCTGCATGAAGCGGCGCGCGCCGCGCAGCTTCGTCCGCGCTCCCGGCTCGAGTTCGCCGTGCCGGCCGATCTCGGCCCTGACGGTGATGAGATAGATCGCAGCCATCGCAGCCCAGCAGAGCATGAGCGCCGGCACCCACCCGAACCGTTCGATCAACGAGACGGCGCCGATGTTCGGCAGCGCGCTCCACCACGGCAGATGCAATGCACCGAGCGTCGATCCGGCGATGAAGGCCGCCAGCGTCACCAGCATGCGGGTGTTGCCGCCGCCGGCAGTATAAAGCGTCCCCGAGGCGCATCCGCCGCCAAGCTGCATTCCAAGGCCGAACAGGAACGCCCCGCTCAGCATGCCCACGCCTACCGCGCCGAATTCGCCATGCACGGCAACGCCGAACAGCGTGCCTTGCGCCAGGGTCGGAAAGAAGAGAGCCGTCGCCAGCGCAAGCATGACCATTTGCGCGCGGAGGCCGGCGCCTCTTCGCGCGACAATGAAGACGCGCCAGGCCGAGGTGAACCCGAACAGCGCATGATACAGCGTCAGGCCGAGCGCGCCTCCGAGAAGAAACAGCAATCCCTGCTGCCAGGAGATCGTGCCCGACAAGGCCGCTGCGCCCGCCAGAAGAATCGCCGCCGCAAGAGCGACGATCGTGAGATTGGCGCTGTGCCGGTCATTATCAGGGGCAAGCAGCCGTGCATCGATGGACAGATCAGTCATGCTCTCATCCCAAGGAAAGCGGACCCTTGTGGCAATGGGACGTAACCGAGGTGAATTGTCCCCGTTCCAATCTTCTCACTCTGGAACTGAGCCAGCCGTGATCGGCGCGCGGGCGACTCGGGTCAGAGCAAGTTCCGCGCCGTGCTTAGATCACCCCGGCCAGCTGCAGCGCCACGCCATCAGGATAGTGCAGCAGGACCAGACTAGTCGTCGCGCCGATACATGTTCAAACAGCGGGCGAGAGTTCGCATTCTCGCGGCGCATTTCGCCTGAGTTTTACTTCTCGCGGCGCCCGTATCGAGACAAGGGCGCAGGGAAGGCCAGGCGCCGGCTGGCACCCGCAGGTCGGTGCGCTATGGAAACGCACACGGGGTGAACCACAGGTTTCGCCAGATCGCCCGGCCTTCCCTGCGCAATGGTTTTAACGGTGTCCTTCGTGCTCTCCCCGGGGAGCGATGCACTATTGCCCCCGTCCCCCCGCCGATAACTGATGTTCGCACCCGGTCGGGCCGCCACTTCACAGCTGGACTTGACGCACAGACCCCGGGCGTCAGGACCACACGACTTCTCCGTCCGCGCACGTCTTCGCTGGGACTTCGAGTGCTGGCGTGTGCTCACGCCCGAAGCCATGCGAAGACGCTGTCGGCGCCGTGTCGTACGCGCGGTGGTGACTGCTCACGGCAAGAGCCGCCCTGCAATTCCGATCGCGCCCGACGCCGTCGCGTCCATCGCACCCCAGCCCGCGGTTCGTGACGATCGCGATCCGACCCTTGTCTCGGGCCAGGGTGTTTGGTGTGTACGACAAATCCGAATTTCGATAAAGTGGAACATATTTGCGGGCGGAGCTTGACGAGGATGTTGCCACGGCAATCGGCTGTTTTGCCCGACGGCAAAGGTGGACGGGGAGGCTTAGGTGACGAACTTTTGCCTGGAGGGCATGTAGTCATAAACGGCAGCTTATGAGGCAAAGCGGAAGTCGCCCCGCTTGGTCATCATCGACGGCTTGTGACCCAATTCGGACTCCGCGCCGCTCTCCTTTAGCATCGCCGCGAAATTCCTTGCTGACCGGGAGCGCGAACGGCCTTCACGCTATCGCATATACATCGGCGGCAGTCCGGGAGGCATCGAGCCCGTCACGAATGAGCTTAGGAACATCTTGCCCAAGACATGGGTGGTCTCCGCAGTCCCAGCTACAAGCCGCCCTTCGCGAACCGCTCGCTCGAACTGCGCGGAGCTGGGCGCCGAGAGATTGTCATCGGGCTTCTCGCGCGGCGCAAGTGCCGAAGCACTGAACAGCACTCCTGCATAATGGAGCCGCGTGAGAGCGCGCACTTGTGCCAGTCGGTCGCGCAGAGGGCGATCTGGTTCATAACCAAGCCAAGCGAGCAACAGCATCTCTTCCAATTCCGGGCATTGTGCGAAGTTGTCGAGCGCGGTTGCCACATCAACAAGCGGATCGTTGCGATAGGCGGTTTCCCAGTCGATCAACCAGAGCCGCTCGCCGTCGAACAAAACGTTTCTAGGGAGTACATCATTATGGCTTGAAACAAAATGCTCCGCTCGAAGACCGTAGGTCGCGCGAATCTCGACTAGCCGTCTTGAGGCTTCGTCCAAGAGGCCGTCGACGAAAAGCCCAGTCTTACAAACATGGGTCCAGAGCCTGTTCACAACCTCCGGGTAATCCACGAAGTATGGAAACAGGGGTGCACTCTGTTGCTGCTTGAGCATCCCCCCAATCGCTCGGGCTAGTCCTGAGCTGCCATCCGGATAGGCTTCAAGTGGTCTATCTTCGATAAAATCCATCATCGCGACACGATTGTTGGCATCGAGATAATGAAGCTGGGGCGCAATTCCCATCTCCGCGGCGATGCGCATAGAGAGATATTGGTGAGGATTGCGCAAGGGGCTCTCCGGACCTTCTATTCGCAGCACGAAGCGCCGGCCATTCGTCTCAATTAGAAAAACAAATGCTCCCGAGACCCCACCTGTCAAAGGTCGGATGCCTAGCCTTGCAGTAGCCCCCAATACGCTCGTCGTCGCTTGCACTGCTGCCTGCCGCTGCGTAGCCGAAAGCGCGGCGAACGGGTCTGCCATCTCTCGCGTCCAGTTCCAAGGTTGCACAACCTACAAGCGACTTCGCGTCAGGTAAAGCCGAGTTTGCTTTGATCGATGTCCGGTTATCGGTCCGTAGCCGACCTGCGGGGCGCCTTTGATCGAAGAACACTTCTGACCCCAGCGGTCGTCAAGTGGCCATGTCAATTCTTGGTATTTGACTCGTGCGCCCGGAGTCGGGATAGCAGCGATGACAAAGGTTCGCGCGGTTTTCGTATGAGTTTGAACCGTCTGCCTCCCGTTAACGACCAAGAGCCAATCATGTTCGACGCTCTGATGACTCTCTCGGTTATTCTGTCTTTCGGCTTTCCCGCCATGCCGTGGTTTTTTGGTGCGCGATGGGGGGCGAGAGGAGTTTGGCTCAGTACAGGATTTGCCGTAGTCATCCCACTATGTCTTTTTCCAACATTGTTTTGGGTTGCATGCGGTGCCTGTGGGCAGGGCGCGATAGCCCTCTTTATGCTGGGGCCGATCTGGATCGCTTCGGCATTGCTTACGGTCACTTCGGCGGTGTTTTCTTACTGCAAATTCGCGCGCTAATTTTCGCAAGAACCGCGAAGGCACTGGGGTAACCATACCAGCCCACGCCGGGCACCGCAGATGAAGTGACCGAGTACAGCATCAGCGATGTCGATTTTGGGCCCAAGGCCGCCATGCAGGCCTATCGGCTTCAACGTTGCCTTCCGGTAGCAAACCGGACGCGACGAACGTATGAGCCCGCTCTCTAGATCACACCCGCCAGCCGCAGCGCTACGCCCGCCGCACAGCTCCCCGCGAGCACCGTGAGCATGCCGAGCTTGAAGCGGAAGATCGCGGTCGCGGCCGCGATCGACAGCACGAGCGCGGGGATGTCGACGCTCGTCAGCACCGGCATGTCGAAGGCAAACGGGAAGGCGTGCACCGGCACGGTCTCGCGGAACAGCGTATGCAGCGCGAACCAGATCGAGAGGTTGAGGATCACGCCGACGACGGCGGCCGTGATCGCGCCGAGCGCGCCGGCGAGGCCAGCGTTGCCGCGCAGCCGCTCGATGTAGGGGGCGCCGACGAAGATCCAGAGGAAGCAGGGCGTGAACGTGACCCAGGTTGCGAGCAGTCCGCCCAACGTCGCCGCGAGCATCGGCGACAGGCCGCTGGCGTCGCGGTAGGCCGCCATGAAGCCTACAAATTGGAGCACCATGATCAGTGGGCCCGGCGTGGTCTCGGCCATGCCGAGACCGTCGAGCATCTCGTGCGGCTTCAGCCAGTGATAGTGCTCGACCGCCTGCTGGGCGACATAGGCCAGCACCGCATAGGCGCCGCCGAAGGTGACCAGCGCCATCTTTGAGAAGAACAGCGCGATCTGGCTGAACACGTTGGCCTGCCCGAACGCCGCGAGCAACGCGATCACCGGCACCAGCCAGAGCGTTAGCCACAGCGCGCCGACGCGGACGGTACGCGCGGTGTCCGGGCGAACGTGATCGGGCACGGCGTCGCCGAGCATGCTGTCGACCAGGGCGCTGCTGCCGCCAGGGCCGTGACCGGCCGGAGCGAATTCCGGACGGCCCCGCCTGGCGCCGACATAGCCAATCATGCCGGCGGCAATGATGATGATGGGGAAGGGGACGGCGAAGAAGAAGATCACGACAAAGGCCATCGCGGCGAGCGCAATCATGATGCGGTTCTTCAAGGCGCGCTTGCCGACGCGCACCACGGCCTCGACGACGATGGCGAGCACGGCGGCCTTCAGCCCGAAGAACAGCGCCTCGACGAAGCTGACATTGCCGAAGGCAGCATAGACGTAGCTCAGGCCCATGATGGCGATGATGCCGGGCAGGATGAACAGCCCGCCCGCCATCAGCCCGCCGGCGGTGCGATGCATCAGCCAGCCGATATAGGTCGCGAGCTGCTGCGCCTCGGGGCCCGGCAGCAGCATGCAGTAGTTCAGCGCGTGGAGGAAGCGACCTTCGGAGATCCAGTTCTTCTCCTCGACCAGGATGCGGTGCATCACCGCGATTTGGCCCGCGGGCCCGCCAAAGCTCAGGCAGGCGACGCGGAGCCAGACGCGAAAAGCTTCACTGAAGCTGATGCCGTGACCGGCATCAGCTTCAGCTTGGAGATTGCGAATATCCATTACGCCTTCGTCTTGTTGGTGGGCCAGTTGTGAGTCTCAGCCGTCGCGTCGCGGCACCAGCGGTAGAACGCGTCGTAGAGCAGCATGCCGGCCCCGAGCTGTTCGAGATCGTCGTCATACATCCGCGACAGCCCGAGCGAGGCCGCGAGCAGGCCGGGGGCTTCCGGCGCGAGATCGGGCCGCGCGGTGTCGGCGCCGCGCACCAGCGTTGCCAGCCGAAGCAGAGCCGGTGCCGCGATCCCGAATTCCTCGATCATCACATCGAAGGTGCAGAGCTCGCCGTGGTGGCTCCAGAACACGTTCTCGATGTCGAACGGGGCTGCGTTGAAGCGTTCGCCAACGGCAACCACTTCGGAGGGAGCCACGAACAAGAATATCGCATTGGGATCGACGAAGCGGCGGATCAGCCAGGGGCAGGCGATGCGGTCGACCTTGGGCCGCGCCCGCGTCACCCAGACGGTGCGTCCCTTGGCGTCGCGCGGTGGCAGCTTGCGGGTCTCGAGCAGCGGCAGCTTGGCCGCCTTCCAGCCCTCGAAACCGCCCTCCAGCGTCTCGGCCTGGACCCCGAGCTGTCTGAGCCAGGCCGCGGTGCCCTGCGCGAGCTTTTCGCCGCGCAGACAGGAGACGATGGCGGGCCGGCCGGCAAATGCGCCGCCCCAGTCCGAGACCTTATCGTGGCTGAGCTTGATGGAACCGGGAATCAGCCGCCGGTCAGCGGCAAAATCCTCGTCGGTGCGCACGTCGATCAGGGCAGGGGCGTTCGCCGTGCCGATCAGCCGTGCCAGTTTGTCAGATGATATCGTCGTGTAGGAAGACATGATGCGCCCTCGTAAAATCAAACGGGACGCGATACTTGGGCATGTCGCCTCGTGGGGAGATCGCTCAAATCCCCATGAACTTCATTACACCGGTTCGGCACCCACCTGTCAATCGGCTCGTTCCGCCGATTTTGCCCGGGAGACTTGCGGGTCTATATTCGCGGTCAACGGCCCGGACCTTCTCGGAGAATTTTCGATGCATTCCCATTCCATCGAACAATGGACCCATGACCATGCCTTCCTGGGCGAGAAGCATGACGAGAACGAGCGGCGCACCTGGCTCGTGGTCGTCCTGACGCTGGTCATGATGGTCGGCGAGATCGTCGCCGGCTCGCTGTTCGGGTCGATGGCGCTGCTCGCCGACGGCTGGCACATGGGCACGCATGCGGCGGCGCTGGGCATTGCCGCCTTCGCCTATCGCTTTGCGCGGCGGCACCTCGGCAACTCGCATTTCACCTTCGGCACCGGCAAGTTCGGCGATCTCGCCGCCTTTGCCAGCGCGATCATTCTCGGCCTGATCGCAGTCGAGATTGCCTATGAGAGCATGCTGCGGCTGATCACGCCGGTGCCGATCGTCTATGGCGAGGCGATCGCGGTCGCTACCCTGGGCCTCTGCGTCAATCTCGCCAGCGCGTGGTTGCTCCGCGACAGCCATGGCCATCACCACCGTGGCCACGCGCATGACGATGACGATGATCATGGTCATGATCATCACCACCACCATCGCGACAACAATCTCCGCGCCGCCTACGTCCATGTCATGGCGGATGCGGCGACCTCGGTGCTGGCGATCGCCGCGCTCATCGTCGCGATGTATGCGGGATGGGTCTGGGCGGATCCCGCTGTGGGGCTGATCGGCAGCGTGGTGATCGCAAGCTGGGCGTTCGGTCTGATCAAGACATCAGGCGCGGTGCTGCTCGACGTGCGCACCGACGAGAAGCTGGAGCGTGTGATCCGGGCGCGCATGGAGATCGGCGACGACCGCGTCACCGATCTGCATCTGTGGCAGGTCGGCCCCGGCCATTGCGCCGTGCTGCTCTCGGTGGTGTCGGACCAGCCGAAGCAGCCGACCGTCTACAAGAGGCGGCTCGCCGGGTTGAAGGGGCTCAGCCACGTCACGGTCGAGGTCGAGACTTGCCCACACTGAGCCTGCCCGCATTGACGATGGCTTTGCGGGAATTCTGCGAAGTGATCGGGGTTGATCCTCGGTCACAGCCGGCATGGCAGCCGACCTGGCTGCAAGGGAGGAACGAATGATGCCAAGGATCAAGCTCGCTCTCGCCGTCGCTGCCCTCGTTCTGTCCAGTCATGCGGTGCTCGCGCAGTCCGAAAAGACCGGCGTCGAAAAGCTCTACGTCCTCAATTGCGGGGAGGGCACCGCCGGCGACATCTCGCGCTGGACGCCCGGCCTGAATGAGGGGAAGACGATGGACTTCGTCGACAGCTGCTATCTCATCAAGCACGCCAAGGGCTGGTTCCTGTGGGACACCGGCATCGCCGACGCAGTCGCGGCGATGCCAAATGGACTCACGCCTGCCGATCCCAAAGCCGTGACCTGGCGGCGGCCGAAGACGCTTGCGGCCCAGCTCGAACAGCTCAGCCTCAAGCCGGATGACGTCAAGATGATGGCCGTCTCGCACACCCATCCCGACCACACCGGCAATGTCGAGCTGTTCCCGCAGGCCACGCTCTTCGTGCAAAAGGCCGAATATGACTGGCCCGGCGCCAACAACGAGCTGCGCTTCAAGCCGTCACATCCGGTCGAGCTGCTCGCGGGCGACAAGGACGTCTTCGGCGACGGCAGCGTCACCATCCTGTCGACGCCCGGCCATACGCCGGGCCACCAATCGCTGCTGGTGAAGCTGCCGAAGACCGGCGCGGTGGTGCTGTCCGGCGATGCCGTTCATTTTAGGGATAATTGGGACAACCGCCGTGTGCCCAGCATGAATGCCAACAAGGACCAGAGCGCGGCCTCGATGCAGAAGATCGCCGACACGCTCGGCAAGGAGAAGGCGCAGCTCTGGATCAACCACGACAAGGCCCAGCGCGACAGCCAGAAGATGGCACCGGAGTTTTACGACTGACGCTCGCGCCGAGTTGCTGCCATGACGGTGGCAGCAGCTTCGTGCTAAGGCGCTCCGCATAGCTCCGGGACAGGAGACGATTGTGGGGGAGTGGGCCGGGGTTGCGATCGCGCTTGTCTCGAGCAGTCTCGGCGGCACGGCCGCAGCGATCACTCGCTATCTCGTCGGCGGCGCCGATCCGATCCTGCTCGCGATCCTGCGCTGGGGGATCGGCTTTCTCTGCCTGTTGCCATGTGCGATTCTGCTCGGCGTGCGCTGGCCGCAGCGATCCGACTGGGCGGCCGTGGCGCTGCTCGGAATCTGCTTTTTCGGCCTGTTCTTCATCCTCTACAACATCGCGGTCTCCTACACGACGGCCGCGCGCGCCAGTCTCGCGCTGGCGACACTGCCGCTCCACACCATGGTGGTCGGCGCGCTGCTCGGTGTGGAGCGGTTGACGGCGCGCAAGATCATCGGTGTCGGCATCGCGGTGCTCGGCGTGGCGGCGGCGCTGGCCGCCGGTCTGGCGCAAAGCCCGCCGGGGGCCTGGCGCGGTGAGCTGATCATGACGGGCGCCGTGTTCTGCATGGCGTTCTACAATGTGCTGTCGCGGCCGCTGATGCAGCGCTCCAGCACGCTCGGCTTTCTCACGGTCGGCATGGGGGCGGGCGCCGGCGTGCTGGTGCTCGCGGGTGTGGTGAAAGGCAGTTTCGCAGCGCTCGGGCACTTCACGACGGCGCAGTGGATCGCCGGCATCTATCTGGGCGTTGGCGGCAGCGCACTCGCCTTCATCCTCTGGGTCATGGCGCTGGCGCGCGCGACGCCGACCCGCGTCGCCAATACGATGACGGTCAACCCGATCGCCGCCACCTTGCTCGCAGCGCTGCTGATCGGCGAGCCGATCACCCCGAATCTTCTGATCGGGTTGATCGCGGTGTTCGCCGGAATCTGGATTGCGACCGGCGATGCCAAGCCGGCTTAGCTGCGCGGTGCTGTCACGGCGGGCGGGCTTGCTTCGGGCGCCTTCTTCGGCTTCAGCGAGCCGGCATAGAACGAGATCAGCCAGACGAGGATGATGGCGAGGAGATAGACACCCCAAGCCTGCGGCGGCGTGGTCGCCCAACGCAAGAGGCCTTTGAATGTGCGGGGCGGGCGGGTGTCGTTGTTCATCGCGCGCTTGTGCGCGAAAGCGCGCGCGTGGTCAATCCGGCCGCGGTTGCGCGCGGATCAGGAACAGCGCCGCCAAGGCCGAGAGGCTGAGCGCGGACGAGACGATCAGCACCTTCGCGCCCATGACGTCGATGAGCAGGCCGAAGGCCAGTGGCGCCACGGCCTGCGCCATCCGTGCCGGCGCGCCGATGATGCCGAGGCGATAGCCGAAATCCTTGGGGCCGAAGATCGACAGCGGTAGCGTGCCGCGCGCAATGGTCAAAATGCCGTTGCCGGAGCCGTGGAACAGCGCAAACCCACTGGCCGCGGCGCCGCCGAAGATCGCCACGACCACCGCGCCGATCGGATGCGTGAGGCAGGCGAGCCGCGTCGACCACAGCGGATGAAAGCGGCTGAGGAAGCCCGCTTCGAGAACCCGCGCGGCCACTTGCGCGGGGCCGATCAGCGCACCGGCCGCGATCGCCTCGACCGGCGTCGCGCCTGTGGCCTCCAGGATGCGCGGGAAATGCGCGGCCATCGCGCCCGTGACGGTCCAGACTGCCGCAAAGATGAAGGCGAGCAGCACCATGGTGCGGTCGAGCGGCAGATGCGGCTTCGCCGCCGTCGCCGTAGCCTGCTTGGCGCCCTTCATCGTCGGCAACAAGAAGAAGTTGAGGGGCAAGCCGATCAGGATATTGGCCGCGGCCCAGGCAAAGCAGGTGTCGCGCCAGCCGATATGGGCAAGGCCCCAGGCGGTCAGGGGCCAGCCGACGGTCGAGGCAAAGCCCGCCATCAGCGTGATGCCCGTGATGGGCCTGCGCGCCTCGGTACCGTAGATGCGGCCGAGCGCGGCGAAGGCGGCGTCGTAGAGGCCCATCGCCATGCCGATGCCGAGCACGAGCCAGGCAATCGCCATCACCGCCACCGATTGCGAGAGGCCGAGCAGGATGAGGCCGGCGGCGATCGTCAGATTCGAAACCGAGAGGACCTGCCGGCCGCCGACGAGATCGATCTGACGCCCGATCCGTGGTCCCAGCATCGCCGAGATCACCAGCGAGGCCGAGAACGCGCCAAAGATCCAGTTGGAGGAGACGCCGAGGTCGCGCGCCATGGGATCGGCGAGCAACGCCGGCAGATAGTAGCTCGAGGCCCAGGCCAGGGTCTGCGTGGTACCGAGCGCCAGGATGATCGGAAGCTGGCGCTGGCTCATCCGCGCGTGCGTCCGATTCTGGTCGACAAAGTCATCATCGCCGGCATTTGCCGCCTGCGTAGCGAGCGCGTCAACCGCGGCCGCGGCATGTTCGACCTGCAAGAGACGCGAGCCTTGCGCACGGCCAGCGCGTGGCTTGCGCCTTTCGCTCGTCACGAATGCACGGCATAATGGCGCATGCAATTGACCTCCCGCCTCGCGCTGATGAACTGGCTGACCCGCCAGGGGCTCACGGGCCTGCCCGAAAACGAACTGCTCCGCGGGTTCTGCGAGCGCTGCCGCGCCGAAGGCCTGGAACTCTCGCGCGGGCTCGTCGTGATCGACACGCTGCATCCGATCTATGAGGGCCGCGGCTTCCGCTGGAGCGACCGGCAGAGCAACGAGAGCGACGCATTCGAATACGGTTCGACCGCCGAAGGCGACGCGGCCAAAAGCTGGCGCCGCTCGGTGTTCTTCCACATGCTCGAGCATGGCGACGACGAGATGGTGATCGATCTCGCCGATGCCCCGTCGATGGATTTTTCCCAGATCGGCGAGCTCGCCGAGAAGGGCCACCGGCACTATCTCGCCTTCGTGCATCGCTTCGGCGAGAATGGTGCGCTCGGCCTGATGGACTGCCTCTATTCCTGCTGGACCACGCGCCGCGACAGCGGCTTCGCCGAAGGCGAGCTCGAGACGCTGCGCGATCTCGTGCCGGTGCTGGGGCTCGCGATCAAATCGGCGCAGCAGGTCGACATCGCGCGCACGCTGGGCCGGGTCTATCTCGGCCGCGATGCCTCCGAGCAGGTGCTGCGCGGGCGCATCTCGCGCGGCGTCACCGAGCGCATCAACGCCGTGCTCTGGTATTCGGATCTGCGCGGCTCGACCGGAATCAGCGAGAGCATCGGCCCCGACGAGATCATCCCGTTCCTCAACGACTATGCGCAGGCCGTGATCGATGCGATCCATGACGCCGGCGGGGACGTGCTGAAGCTGATCGGCGACGGCGTCCTCGCGATGTTCACCGGCGAGGACATGGCGGGTGCCCGCCGCGCCGCACTTCGCGCCGAGCATCTGTTCCGCAAGAACGTCGCGGCGCTGAACCTGCGGCGGGAGGCCGACGGCCGTCCCACCACGTCCGCCTATATCGGCCTGCATGTCGGCGAGGTTTTTTACGGCAATATCGGCAGCGAGGACCGGCTTGATTTCACCGTGGTCGGTCCGACCGTGAACGAGGTCAGTCGCATCGCCTCGATGAGTCGTTCGGTCGATCGCGAGCTGCTGGCGTCGGCGGAATTCTACAAAGGCCTCGACGCCACCGGCCGCCGCTACCTCGTCTCTACCGGTCGCTACGCGCTGCGCGGCATCGGCCGCGCGCAGGATCTCTACACGCTCGATCCCGAAGTTGACGTAAGCGAACCGGTGATGGGGAGCTACGAGCGGTATCTGGCGAATTAGGCTGGCTGCTCCTTCCCACGCGGCGGCACTAACATCGCGCTGGCACTTCGTCGCCTACCATGGCCGGCTGCCGATCCAACGCCACCGCGGGCGACAGCCAAATGACCAGCGCCTGCACCCCGAACACGGCCGCCGCGAGATAGAGGCACGCTTCCGCGCTCCAGAGGCCGCCGACGATCGCACCGAGTGCCGAGCCGACCGGGCGGGCCCCGTAGCTCATGATGTTGATGGCGGAGACGCGGCCCAGGAGGCGTGGCGGGGTCACCGACTGGCGCAGCGTCGTGGTCGAGATCACCCACAGGATCGGCCCGACGCCGAGCAGGAAGAAGCTCAAGGCCGCGAGCCAGGGCGAGGGGACCAGCACTGTCAGCGCCATTACCATTGCGGCGACGAAGCCGGTGACGGGGCCGAGGCCGACAACGATGCCGAACGCGATGCGCTTCATCACCCGCGTGGCGAACAGCGCGCCGATCACCATGCCGACGCCGTACATCGTCAGCACCGTGCCGATGCCGGCGGCGGTCAGGCCGAGGTGACGCACGGCGTAGGGCACGAACACTGCGATCTGCAGGAACCATCCGGTGTTGAAGATGAACTGGGTGATGAACACCGGCCGCAGCAGCGGATGGTGAAACACGAAGGCCGCGCCTTCGCGGATGTCCTGGAACGGATGCCGCCGCGGCGCCGGCGTACGGGCAGGTTCATAGATGCCGGACAGCAGCACGACCGCGATCGCCGAGAGCGCCGCCGCAAAACCGAAGGCCGGGCTCGCGCCCCACCACCCCACCAGCGCGCCGCCGAGCGCAGGGCCGCTGGCGAAGGCGATGGTGCGTGCGAGCTCGATCCGCGCATTGGCCGCAGGCAACAGGTCCGAACTCACCAGCGAGGGCACCAGCGCCGGCGCGGCCACGCTGTAGACGACAGTGCCGCACACGGCGGCAAAGCCGAGCAGCGCCAGCAGCGGCAGATTGAGCGCGCCGAGCGCGAGCAGCAGCACGATCGCCGCAAGCGCCGCGGCCCGCAGCGCCTCGGCGCCCGCCATCAGCGAGCGGCGGGAGATGCGGTCGGCCAGCAGGCCGGCCGGAATGGCGAAGAGGACGAAGGGCAGGGTCAGCGCGGTCTGGAGCAGGCCGGTCTGGCCTTCGGCGACGCCGAGCGTCAGCACCGCGACGATAGGGGCCGCGGCCAGAGCGATCTGTTCGGCCGACTGCGCCGCCAAATTGGACCAGGCGAGGCGGTTGAATGTCTCGGGGAGGCGCGGAGCATTTGACATGGCTCATTTCCTGCAAAGTCGAGTTGGCGCCACTATCCGCCTCCGAGCGCGGCCAAACCCACCCGCTTCCCGACAGGGTCGCGAACAACGGCCGCGCCGGGAACCCATGCGGCTAGATGCAGTTGCAAATGAGTTGCAATAAGGCTCGACTTCGGTATTCTCGCTTTATGGATGCTCGCTCGCCCGATCTGACCCAAGACCTGACCCGAGACGCCGCCGGCTGGCGCTCCGACGCGCCTGCAACCAAGAGCCTGGCCGAGGTGAATGCCACGGTCGCAATCCCTATCGCGGGGGTGTGGTGGCGGCGCCTGCTTGCTTTCGTCGGCCCGGGCTATCTGGTCTCGGTCGGCTATATGGACCCCGGCAATTGGGCGACCGACCTCGCCGGCGGATCCAAGTTCGGCTACACGCTGCTCTCCGTCATCCTGCTCTCGAATTTGATGGCGATCCTGCTGCAATCGCTGGCGGCACGGCTCGGCATCGTCACCGATCGCGACCTCGCGCAAGCTTGCCGCGCGACCTATTCGCCAGCGGTGAACTTCATGCTGTGGCTCGCTTGCGAGGCGGCGATCATCGCCTGCGATCTCGCCGAGGTCATAGGCACGGCGATCGCCCTCAAATTGCTGTTCGGCATTCCCCTGGTCGGTGGCGCTCTGATCGCTGCGCTGGATGCCTTTTTGCTGCTCATCCTGATGAATCGTGGCTTCCGTTTCCTCGAAGCCTTCGTGATCGCGCTGCTCGTCGTGATCGCAGTCTGCTTCACGGTCCAGCTTGCCGCGGCAGCACCGCCGGTTGCCGAGATGCTGAGGGGATTTGTGCCGAAGACCGAGATCTTCACCAACCCCGAGATGCTCTACATCGCGATCGGCATCATCGGCGCCACCGTGATGCCGCATAATCTCTATCTGCATTCGTCGATCGTGCAGACGCGCGCCTATGAGCGCAACGACACCGGCCGGCGCGAGGCGATCAAATGGGCGACGACGGACTCGACCATCGCCCTGATGCTGGCGCTGTTCATCAATGCCGCGATCCTCGTCGTGGCTGCCGCAACCTTCCACAAGAGCGGCCATTCTGACGTCGCCGAGATCGGCCAGGCCTTCGAGCTGCTGTCCCCGCTGCTCGGCCTCGGCATCGCCTCGACGCTGTTCGCGGTGGCGCTGCTCGCTTCGGGCCTCAACTCGACGGTGACGGCGACGCTCGCCGGCCAGATCGTGATGGAGGGCTTTCTCGATTTGCGCCTGCCGAGCTGGGCGCGCCGGTTGCTGACGCGCGGCATCGCGATCATTCCCGTGATCGTCGTCACCGCGATCTATGGCGAGCGCGGCACGGCCGATCTGCTGGTGTTCAGTCAGGTCGTTCTGTCGATGCAGCTTCCCTTCGCCGTCATCCCGCTGGTCCGCTTCGTCTCCGACCGCCGCAAGATGGGCAAGTTCGCGATTCCCGCGTGGGTCGCCGCGATCGCGTGGATCGTCGCGGGCGTGATCGTGATCTTGAACGTGAAGCTGCTGGTGGATACGTTGTTTGGATCGTGATTGTCGCGCGCCACTGCGCATCAAGTGCTAAGGCTGCAATCACGCATTTGGCGTCCGGCTAACCGACCGTGCGCAGACTAGACCCGGCGTCGCGGCTGGTAAGGGCTGAGGGGATTTACGTCGAGATCGACAACCTTGACGCATTGTTGGCGCTCGCGATGGCTTGAGCCCACGTGCCATTGCCCTCTTCGAAGCTCGACCTTCGTCATCTCCGCCAGCTTGAAGCACTTCCATGCCCCTCCCGGCGGCAAGCCTTTGCTGGAAGTGCCGGCAAACTGAAAGGCGAGCGTGCGTTCCTCGTCATCGGTATGGCCCAATATTACGGGGCAAATTGCACGCCGGTGCCCTTGATAGACACAGTGCACCTGTTGGCGCTCGACCATGCTCCGCGCGATCAGATCATAGGTACTCGACAAGGAAACCTCCGGCGCTGGTCCCATTCTCGCAGTTACGAACTGCCGGCTTATGAGATCGGCGCGCCGATCAATCCTGCGGCTCGGACGCCGCATCGCCTTGCGCGTCGATGCGCAGCCAGCCTGAGGGCGCGAGGCGCTGCTGGGGCAGGAAGCGGGCCTTGTAGTCCATCTTCTTCGAGCCTTCGATCCAGTAGCCCAGATAAACGTAAGGCAACCCTTGCCGGCGCGCGCGGGCGATGTGGTCGAGGATCATGAAGGTGCCCATCGAGCGGCTGACTTCGCCGGGCTCGAAGAACGAATAGACCATCGACAGGCCGTCGCTGAGCACGTCGGTCAACGCGACCGCGATCAGCTCCTCGCCGCGGCCGGTGATGCCGCTGTCGGGACCACGCTTGCGGTACTCGATGATGCGGGTCTCGACATGGCTGTCCTCGACCATCATGGCGTAGTCGAGCACGGTCATGTCAGCCATGCCACCATGGCGGTGACGGGAATCGAGATAGGCGCGGAACACCGAATATTGCTCGGAGGTCGGCACCGCACTGCGCTGCTCGCCGATGATGTCGGCGTTGCGGGTGATTACTTTTCGGAAGTTGCGGGAGGGCCGGAACTCGTTGGCGATCACCCGGACCGAGACGCAGGCGCGGCATTGGTCGCAGGCTGGCCGGTAGGCGATCGACTGGCTGCGACGGAAGCCGCCATGGGTCAGGAGGTCGTTGAGGTCACCGGCGCGCTCACCCACGAGGTGCGTAAACACCTTGCGCTCGTGCCGGCCCGGCAGATAGGGGCAGGGGGAGGGCGCCGTGAGGTAAAATTGGGGGGTATCGCGCGAGTGTTGGGTCAAGGGACGTCGTGGGCCTCCAAAATGAGCATCAGCATCGCGCTACGAACGCCCCCGGTCAATCGGTCTACTCGGCAGGTCGGATCAGCCAGTTTAGCGGGTCCAGGTTGATAGGTTCTTGATCAGTAGGTGCTTGATCAGGTCCTGGCGCCTTGAGGCACCGGCGCACGAACGGAATTGTTGATCACGACAGTTCCCAGCACGAAATCCTGCAGCAAGCGCCTGCGGCCGTTGAACAGCCCGACCAGCACCACGAAGGGCGACAGGAACGAGACCGTCACCCAGAACAGCACGGCGTGGGTGGCGCCGAGCACGAAATAGCCGGGCGCGCCGTACCAGGTGCGCAACTCCAGATCCATCACGCGCATGCCGATCGTCGCGGACGACGGACCGCCGATGCAGGCGCCGTAATAGACGATGGCCCAGATCACGGAAGCCGGCCAAGCCAGCCAGAACAGCGCCCAGCCGATGCCGAGCGTGACCACGCCGAACACCGCGATGAAGAGATAGCCGAGGATCACGGGCACCGAGATCACGACCATGTCGATCAGGAAGGCGAACACCCGCCGCGTCGCAACGCCGCGGAACAGTTCCGGGTGCAGATAGGGATCGTAAGCGTGCGGCTGCGCCCCGCCGTCATTGCGCCAGGCATTGCCCGAGTCCGAATACGACATGACCGTTCTCCCGAGGGGAAACTCCCGTGGCAGGACATGGGAACAGGCAGTCCACGTGCCAAGGGCGCCGGGATTAACAAGCCGAAATATTCCGGCGATTCGGGGGCGGGAGAGGCGAGTTGCGACGGCCACAACCTCGGGACGACCCGCGCGCCTTACCCCTGCGCCCGCAGCTTTTCCGCCACCTTCGGCGCAAAGTAGCTCAGCACACCATCCGCGCCGGCGCGCTTGAAGGCGAGCAGGCTCTCCATCATGGCGCGGTCGCCGTCGAGCCAGCCGTTGTTGGCGGCAGCCGCGATCATCGCGTATTCGCCGGAGACCTGGTAGGCGAAGGTCGGCATCGCAAACGTGTCCTTCACGCGGCGGACGACGTCGAGATAGGGCATGCCGGGCTTCACCATCACCATGTCGGCGCCCTCGGCGATGTCGAGCTCGACCTCACGGAGCGCCTCGTCGGTGTTGGCGCTGTCCATCTGGTAGGTGCGCTTGTCGCCGGTGAGTGTCTTGGCCGAGCCGATGGCGTCGCGGAACGGGCCGTAGAAGGCGGAGGCGTATTTTGCGGCATAGGCCATGATCTGCACGTCAAGCAGGCCGGTGCGATCCAGGCCCTCGCGGATCGCGGCGACGCGGCCGTCCATCATGTCTGAGGGCGCGATGATGTCGCAGCCGGCTTCGGCCTGCACCAGGGCCTGACGCACCAGCACAGCGACCGTCTCGTCATTCAAGATCTTGCCGTCGGAGATCAGGCCGTCATGGCCGTGGCTGGTGAAGGGATCGAGCGCGACGTCGCAGAGAATGCCGACCTCCGGAAACTCCTTCTTGATCGCGCGCACCGCCTGACAGACCAAATTGTCCGGATTGGTGGCTTCCGAGCCTTCCTCGTCGCGCAGGGACGGGTCAGTGTAGGGAAACAGCGCGAGGCAGGGAATGGTGAGCTTCATCGCGCGCTCGGCCTCGCGCACGGCCTGGTCGACACTGAGACGCTCGACGCCCGGCATCGAGGCGATCTGCTCGCGCTTGTTGTTGCCGTCGATCAAAAACAGCGGCCAGATCAGATCGTCCGTCGTGAGCACGTTCTCGCGCACCATCCGGCGGGCCCATTCGGCCTTGCGGTTGCGGCGGGGGCGAACGGTCAGATCGAGGGCAGGGGAGGCGCCAGCGCCATCCCGGCGCGAAACCTCGCGCAATTCGATCGGACGCCCGTATTTGATCGCCATCACTCTTCCTCCGGCTGGAATTATTCTTATACCAGCTCGCATGGTTCCCGTCACCGCGGCTTGACCTGCCGCAAGACAGAATTGGAGACTTGGGCCGCCGATTGATTTTGCGGGGCAAAGCAGCCAGAAGGGGGCCATGTCCGAGATCTCCACCCGCGATGCGGCCCGCGACAGCGCCAGGGATGCTGTTCGAGACAATGCCAGAGACAACGCAATGTCGGTGGCGGCGATCTCGTCGGAACGAGCTGAGTCCGATGACAGTGTCTGGACGCGCCGGCTCGTGCTGTTCCTGCGGGTGATGGCACTGCTCTCGATCCTGAAAGGTCTCTATCACTGGGCTCAGGTCACCGGCTTCGTCGGCGGCGAGGACGAGGCGTTCGAGAACCAGGCGATGGCCTGGCAGGCCGCCACCGTCTATTTCGCCGTGATCGAGCTCGTTGCCGCGGTTGGCCTCTGGCTCGCCACGCCTTGGGGCGCGGTGGTGTGGCTGACGACCGTGGTGTCGATGGCGGTGATCGAGCTGATGTTCCCGGGCATCTACGGCGGCAGCCTGCTCGTGGTCGGGGTCGAAGCCTTCATGCTGGCCGCCTATCTCGCGCTCGCCTGGATGGCGGCGCGGGAGCGGCCGCCATAGGCGAAGTCGTCCCAGAGAAAGACACTCTCGTTCCCCGGACGCGATGCAGCGCGTTGCACTTGCGGCGTGATGCGTCGCAGAGCCGAAGTCCGTTTCTCCGCGACTTCGCCTTGTGACATCTGGGTCCGGTTCCGCGCTCCGCTTTGCTGTGCTGGTCCGGGACACGAGAATGTTGCGCTTGGTTGACCGTTGGTTGCCTCAAATTCGAGGTAAGTTTTCGTTGACTCCGTGCATTCCGCCACAGCTCTTACGCTGCCGTTTCGAAACGGGGCGGGGCTGTTCTGGAATGCGACAATCGGGGCGGACGGAGGGTGAACAGGACCTTGCGAGAGTCAACAGACGGTTGCGAAAAGCGCTTGTGGCACAGGCTTAATCCGCAATTCACTGTCTTAAATTCATGATCTCTTTATTCTCTTATTTAAGCCGATCTTCAAACGAGCCCCTTAAGTTGCACCTATCAGACGGGACACAAGTTTCGTCGAATGAGTGTCGATAAAAACGACAACAGGGGAAGTGTCATGATGAAAGCCGTCGCAACTGCGGCAGATACCGCAGAGCGCGTCTCGGGCCAGCAGGGTTCGGTGCAGACGCTCTATCTGGAAGCTTTGACTCTGGTGGAGCGGCTGCATCGCCGGCTGCTCGACGTCATCAAGGACGAGTTCGATCGCCGCGGCCGTGCGGATATCAACTCGGTGCAGGCGCTCCTGCTCTACAACATCGGCGACAAGGAGCTGACCGCGGGCGAACTGCGCACGCGCGGTTATTATCTCGGCTCCAACGTCTCCTACAATCTGAAGAAGCTCGTCGAGCTCGGCTTTCTCGACCATCAGCGCTCGCGCGTTGATCGCCGCTCGGTGCGCATCCGCCTGACGCCGCAGGGCCAGGAAGTTCGCCGCATCGTCGATTCGCTCTACCAGAAGCACGTCAAGACGGTGGAGCAGGTCGGCGGCATCTCCGGCGAGGAGTTCTCGACCCTCAACAAGTCGCTGCATCGTCTCGAGCGGTTCTGGACCGACCAGATCCTCTATCGTCTCTGAGCTCTTTCGACGGGATTTGGCCAAGCCGGCCCACAACAAGACCGGCAAGCCTCCCGAACGCGCCTGAGCTTCCCCAAGCGCGCCGGCCCGGCTCTGCCCGGACCGGTGCGTTTTGTCATTTCGCGGTTGCGAAAAAATCGCGAACCGGTGGGAACGAGTTCCCGGTTCGACGCTTATCTCCTTCGGATCGGAGGGCAGACGATGCTGGTCGAGCGCGGCTTGGGGGCGATGAACGTGGAACTCGTGAGCGAGGCCTATGCCATCGCCGCGAACTATCTTCGCCGCTCCGGCGCGATCCGCGACACCCTCGTCACCGACGAACGCCTGCTCGAGATCGTCATCAAGGTGCTCCAGCACGGCGAATTCAACAAGATCAGGCTGGCCAACACGGCCATCGGCAGGTTCGAGGCACAATCCGAGGCCAAAGCGGTTGCCTGATCCAAATTCCCCAACCCGGCAAGAACCAGAGGGCGCCATGGAAGCTGCCATCGACCGCATCATGCAGACCTATGACCTGCTCGCGAACCGTACGTCAGCTGCGAGCGCTGAGGCGAGGGCCAAGGTCACGAACTATCTCAATACGTTGATGGAAGCGGGCGAGAAGGACACCCACAGGTTGACGGTGTGCGGCCTGACCTATTTGCGCCAGCTCGACGGCAGCGTGGACCCCGTGAAGGCGGGGTATACCGGGCTGTAGGGGGACACTGACGCGACGGCGTGTCCGGCGGAGTTTGGGGCTCAAAGGGGGCCCCATTCCGGATGTTCGCAAACGGGGGTTCCCTTGGAACCGCCCGTGGCGGAACCTTCAATTCCCACCATATCTTGCATAAATCTCTGGTCCGACCCGCAACCACTTGGCCTGTTGCGGGCAATGTGGTAGATCGCGCTCGCCGCTTCCGATCGCCACACCAGACCCGCCCGTAGCCCGCCAAAAGGCTGCGGCGGTGGAGATATTCGCAAGATGACCTTCGCCAAAACAGCCTCCGCGCCCGATTCGTTTTTCACCGCCTCGCTCGAGCAGGCCGACCCGGAAATCGCAGCCGCCATCAAAGGCGAGCTCGGCCGGCAGCGTCATGAGGTCGAGCTGATCGCCTCCGAGAACATCGTCAGCCGTGCCGTGCTGGAAGCGCAGGGTTCGGTGATGACCAACAAATATGCGGAAGGCTATCCGGGCGCGCGCTATTACGGCGGTTGTGAGTGGGTCGACGTCGCCGAGAACCTCGCGATCGATCGCGCCAAGAAGCTGTTCGGCGCCAACTTCGCCAACGTGCAGCCGAACTCCGGCAGCCAGATGAACCAGGCGGTGTTTCTGGCGCTGCTCCAGCCCGGCGACACCTTCATGGGCCTCGATCTTGCGGCCGGCGGCCATCTCACCCACGGCTCGCCCGTCAACATGAGCGGCAAGTGGTTCAAGGCCGCGCACTACACCGTGCGCCGCGAGGACCAGATCATCGATATGGACGCGGTCGCCAAGCAGGCCGAAGAGGTCAAGCCGAAGCTGATCGTGGCCGGCGGCTCGGCCTATTCTCGCGCCTGGGACTTCAAGCGCTTCCGCGAGATCGCGGACAGCGTCGGCGCGTACCTCTTGGTCGACATGGCGCATTTCGCTGGTCTCGTTGCGGGCGGCGTGCATGCTTCGCCCGTGCCTCATGCGCACATCACCACCACCACGACGCACAA
Organism: Bradyrhizobium sp. 149; assembly: GCF_023073915.1. GTDB lineage: Bacteria > Pseudomonadota > Alphaproteobacteria > Rhizobiales > Xanthobacteraceae > Bradyrhizobium. The sequence goes on from NZ_JADPKK010000022.1 coordinate 314,574, forward strand.
ATCGCTGCGCGGTCCGCGCGGCGGCCTGATGCTGTGGAATGACGAGGCGCTGACCAAGAAGCTAAATTCAGCGATTTTCCCGGGTCTTCAGGGCGGGCCGCTGATGCACGTGATCGCGGCGAAGGCGGTCGCCTTTGGCGAGGCGCTGCGTCCGGACTTCAAGGTCTATGCCAAGAACGTCGTCGAGAACGCCAAGGCGCTGGCCGAAACGCTGAAGGGCTACGGGTTCGACATCGTCTCCGGCGGCACCGATAACCATCTGATGCTCGTTGACCTGCGGCCGAAGGGCCTGAAGGGCAACGTCTCGGAGAAGGCGCTGGTCCGCGCCGCCATCACTTGCAACAAGAATGGCATTCCCTTCGACCCCGCGTCGCCGTTTGTCACCTCCGGTATTCGCCTGGGCACGCCGGCGGCAACCACCCGCGGCTTCGGCGTCGCCGAATTCCAGCAGGTCGGCGGCATGATCGCCGAGGTCCTGAACGCGATCGCGCAGTCCGATGATGGCAAGGCGCCGCTGGTGGAAGCCGCAATCAAGGAACGGGTCAAGGCGCTCACCGACCGGTTCCCGATCTATCAGTAGGTCCAAGTGAACTGGTAAGAAAACCGGTCAAGGTAAACGGATGCGCTGCCCGAACTGCAACAGTCTCGATACGCAGGTAAAGGACTCGCGTCCGACCGAGGACTCTTTCGTGATCCGCAGGCGGCGCGTGTGCGTCGCTTGCAATTTCCGCTTCACCACCTTCGAACGCGTGCAGTTGCGCGAGCTCACGGTGATCAAGCGCAACGGCCGCCGCGTGCCGTTCGACCGCGACAAGCTGATGCGCTCGGTGTCGATCTCGCTGCGCAAGCGGCAGGTCGAGCCGGAACGGGTGGAGAAGATGGTCTCCACCATCGTGCGCGAGCTCGAGACCGGGGGCGAAGCCGAAATCTCCTCGGAGGTGATCGGCGAGACCGTGATGGAGCACCTGCGTACGCTCGACGACGTCGCCTATGTCCGCTTCGCCTCGGTTTACCGCAATTTCCGCGAGGCCAAGGATTTCGCCGACGTGCTCGGCGAGCTCTCCGGTGAGGAGCAAGCGCGGCTCGCCGCGATCCGCAAATGATCTTCCGCATCCTGGAGGATCAATTCGCGCAGAAGGCCCGTGAGTCCAGGGATGCCGATCGGCGCTTCATGGAGCTTGCGCTGGCGCTCGGTAGGCGCGGGCGGGGACGTACCTGGCCCAATCCGGCCGTCGGCGCCGTCATCGTCAAGGACGGCGTCATCGTCGGCCGCGGCTGGACCCAGCCTGGCGGACGGCCGCATGGCGAGCCTGAAGCGCTGCGGCGTGCAGGCGAGGCCGCGCGCGGCGCCACGCTCTACGTCACGCTGGAGCCGTGTTCGCATTTCGGCAAGTCGCCACCATGCGCCGACGCGGTGATCGCCGCCGGCATCAAGCGGGTGGTAGCCGCGATCGAGGATCCCAATCCGGAAGTCGCCGGCCAAGGCCATGCGCGCCTGCGCGCCGCCGGAATCACGGTGGATGTAGGTCTGTGTGCAGCGGAGGCGGCGTTCGACCACGCCGGGCATTTCCGCCGCATCAGGGATCACCGCCCGCATGTGATCCTGAAGCTCGCGGTCTCGCCCGACGGCAAGATCGGTGCTGCCGGCGGCAAGCCGGTCGCGATCACCGGCGAGGCAGCGCGCGAGCGCGTGCATCTCTTGCGCGCGCAGAGCGACGCCATCCTAGTCGGCATCGGCACGGTGCTGGCGGACGATCCGCAGCTCGACTGCCGCCTGCCGGGCATGGCCGCGCGCTCGCCGGTGCGCGTCGTGCTCGATCAGAGCCTGCGCATTCCCGGCGCGAGCAGGCTCGTGGGCTCCGCGCGCGAGATTCCGCTGTGGGTGGTGGGCTCTGAGCTCGCGGAGGCTGCGGCCGCCACGCGGCTCGGTGCTGCCGGCGCGCAAGTGATCCGCACACCGCCGGGTAACGCGTCCGGACTCGATCTTGCGGCCGTGCTGCATGCGCTGGCCGGGAAGGGCATCACGCGGCTGATGGTCGAGGGCGGCAGCCGCGTTGCGGCGTCCTTCATCGCGGCTGACCTCGTTGACGAGATCTGGCTGTTCCGAGGCGCGGAAGCGGTGGGCGCCGACGGCGTCGATGCGCTCGACGCATTGCCCCTGTCGAAAATCACGCAGTCGCAGGCCTACAAGGTTCATGCTAGCGAGACATTCGAGCACGATACTCTCACCATCTACGAGCGCACCTGAGATGTTCACCGGCATTGTCACCGATATCGGCGAGATCGTCGGCTTCGCGCCGACGGCGCAGGGCCAGTTGCATCGGCTGCGCATCGCCTGCCGCTACGATCAGACAACCATTGCCGACGGCGCCTCGATCGCCTGCAACGGCGTCTGCCTGACGGTGATTGCTTCCGGCGTCGAAGGCGGCAAAGCCTCTGCTCGAAGGACTTGGTTCGACGTCGATGCCGCGGCCGAGACGCTGGCGCTGACGACGGCGAAGCGCTGGAGAGTCGGCACGAGGCTCAACCTCGAGCGTGCGCTCAAGATCGGCGACGAGCTTGGCGGGCATATCGTCGCCGGCCATGCCGACGGGATCGCGACCCTCGTCGGCCGCGAGGACCTGCCCGACATGGCGCGGTTCGCGCTCTCTACGCCGCGGGAGCTGGCGCGGTTCATCGCGACCAAGGGCTCGATCACGCTCGACGGCGTGTCGCTGACGGTTAATACGGTGAAGGACGTGACATTTTCGGTGCTGATCATCCCACACACCCTGACGGTCACGACGATCGGTGGCTGGAAGGTGGGGGATGAGGTCAATATCGAGGTCGATTTGATGGCCCGCTACGCGGCGCGGCTGACGGAAATGAAGTGACGGCGTCTTTAACCTTGGCTTACCCGCTGGTGGCGATTACATAGCGCCAACCCCTGTGAAACGGATTTGACGATGGCAGACGCGCGGCGCGCACCCCTGAAGGACCAGACCGACGTTTCCGGCGCGCGCGCGCTGATTGTCGAGGCGCGGTTCTATGACGATCTCCAGGACGCGATGCTCGAAGGCGCGGTGGCCGAGTTGAAGGCGGCCGGCCTGACCCATGACGTCATCACGGTTCCCGGCGCACTGGAGATTCCTGCGGCGATCGCCATCGCGGTTGACGCCGCGGCGGCTAATGGCAAGCCCTATGACGCCGCGATCGCGCTCGGCTGCGTGATCCGTGGCGACACCATCCACTTCGAGATCGTCTCGCAGGAATCCTCGCGCGCGCTGATGGACCTGGCGGTGGCGCGTAAGCTGCCGCTCGGCAACGGCATCCTCACCGTCAACACCGAGGCGCAGGCCTGGGCGCGGGCACGCGCCAGCGAGCTCAACAAAGGCGGCGATGCCGCGCGGGCCGCGATTGCGATGCTGCGCATCAAGCGCCGGCTGGCGCGGGCTTGATCATGGCCGATAACAACAAAAAGCCGCCGGCTGGCACGGAGAAGAAAGCGAACCGGCGCGGTGCGGCGCGGCTCGCGGCCGTTCAGGCGCTCTACCAGATGGACATTGGCGGCGCCGGTATCAACGACATTTTTGCGGAGTTCGAGAGCCATTGGCTCGGCAACGAGGTCGAGGGCGACACGTACCTCCCGGCGGAAGCCGCGTTCTTCCGCGACGTCGTCTCCGGCGTCGTGCGCGACCAGAAGAAGCTCGATCCGCTGATCGACGAGGCGCTCTCGAAGGGCTGGCCGCTGAAGCGGATCGAGGCGATCCTGCGCGCGGTGCTGCGGGCCGGGGCCTACGAATTGGAGCACCGCAAGGATGTGCCGGGCCGCGTGGTGGTGTCCGAATATGTCGACGTCGCCAACGCCTTCGTCGATCGCGAGGAGACCGGCATGGTCAACGCGGTGCTCGACCAGATCGGCCGCCAGTTTCGCGGTGACGAATTCGGGCGGGGGTAGATATGGGTTCGTCATTGCGAGGAGCGTAGCGACGAAAGCAATCCAGACTATTTCTGCGAAGGCCATCTGGATTGCTTCGCTTCGCTCGCAATGACGGCTGGAGATGACGGATCGAGCCGATGACCACTCCGCACAATCCCTCTGGCGAAGACTCCCTCATCGCGCGCTATTTCAAGCCGCTGGCGACTGATCCCGGCGCGCTGGGGCTCGTCGACGATGCCGCCATCCTGCAGTCACGCGGCGAGGACATCGTCGTCACCACCGACGCGGTGGTGGAGGGCGTGCATTATCTTGCCACCGATCCGCCTGATACCATCGCGCGCAAGGCGCTGCGGGTGAACCTGTCCGATCTCGCTGCCAAGGGGGCCGTGCCGGCCGGCTTCGTGCTGACACTGGCGCTGCGCAGCAAGGAAGACGGCTGGCTCAGGCCGTTCGCGGACGCGCTCGGCGAGGATGCGAAAACCTTCGCCTGTCCGCTGCTTGGCGGTGATACGGTGTCAACGCCGGGGCCGCAGATGATCTCGATCACCGCCTTTGGCCGCGTGCCGCTGGGGCGGATGGTCGGCCGCACCGGCGCCAAACCGGGCGATCGCATCCTGGTGACGGGAACGATCGGCGACGCTGCGCTTGGCCTCGATGTGCTCAAGGGCGGCGCGGTGGCGGGTGCGCTGGCCTCCGATCCGCACGCGCGCGAGATGCTGATCTCGCGCTATCGCGTGCCGCAGCCGCGCAATGCTCTCGCGCAGGCCGTGCGTGACCACGCGACGGCTGCGATGGATGTCTCCGACGGTCTTGCCGGAGATCTGACAAAGCTCTGTGCGGCATCGGGCGTCTCGGCCACGATCGACGTGACGACCGTGCCGCTGTCGGCTGCTGCGGCCCGGCTGGTCGCAGGCAACGTCGTTTGCGTTGAGACGCTGCTTGCCCGGGGCGACGATTACGAGGTGCTGTGCACCGTTCCGCCGGCGCAAAGCGAGGCGCTGATTGCCTCAGGGCGGGCGGCAGGCCTTGCCGTCACGGCCATCGGCACGATCGTCGCGGGCCATGAGCGGCCGCGCTTCCTGGACTGGCAGGGCCAGGAGCTGGTCTTGAAGCGGCTCTCCTACAGCCACTTCTAGGAATTGCTCCAAACCGGCGCCCAGGGCTCGCACCACGGGCCTAAATACCTGCCGAGATCGGCTTTTTCGGCCCTATCTGGCGTTGCACCCTCAATTTGATTTTGGCAAGGTCGTGACCGACTGGGGCCGCGCCTTCGGGCAAGGGGCGGCCTTGTTCAAAATCAAGGCGCCGCACCGCACGACGGAAAAACAAAAGGCGCCGGGGGTACGTTCATCAAGGATCTGAGGCAAAAAATCACATGACAGCATTATGGTTGATTGTGCTCTGCGGAGCGCTTTCCGTCGTCTACGCGATCTGGGCGACGTCTTCGGTTCTGAGTGCGGATGCGGGGTCGCCGCGCATGCAGGAAATCGCGGCAGCGGTGCGTGAAGGGGCACAGGCCTACCTGCGGCGTCAGTACACCACGATCGGTATGGTCGGCATCGTCATCTTCGTGCTGCTTGCCTACTTCCTTGGGCTCTATGTCGCGATCGGTTTTGCGATCGGCGCCATCCTGTCGGGGGCGGCCGGCTTCATCGGCATGAACGTCTCGGTCCGCGCCAATGTGCGCACCGCCCAGGCCGCGACGACGTCGCTCGCGGGTGGCCTCGAGCTTGCCTTCAAGGCGGGCGCGATCACCGGCATGCTGGTGGCGGGTCTCGCGCTGCTCGGCGTGACGCTCTATTTCGGCTTCCTGGTCCACTCGCTGAAGCTTGCGCCTGACAGCCGTGTCGTCGTCGACGCCCTGGTGGCGCTCGGCTTCGGCGCTTCGCTGATCTCGATCTTCGCCCGTCTCGGCGGCGGCATCTTCACCAAGGGTGCGGACGTCGGCGGCGACCTCGTCGGCAAGGTCGAGGCGGGCATCCCCGAGGACGATCCGCGCAACCCGGCCACCATCGCCGACAACGTGGGCGACAATGTCGGCGACTGCGCCGGCATGGCCGCCGACCTGTTCGAAACCTATGCCGTGACTGCGGTCGCCACCATGGTCCTGGCGGCGATCTTCTTCGCCAAGACGCCGATCCTCTCCGACATGATGACGTTGCCGCTCGCCATCGGCGGCATCTGCATCATCACCTCGATCATCGGCACCTTCTTCGTGAAGCTCGGGCCGAGCCAGTCGATCATGGGCGCGCTTTACAAGGGTCTGATCGCAACCGGCGTCCTGTCGCTGGTCGGCATCGCCGGCGTGATCTATTACCTGATCGGCTTCGGCAAGCTCGCCGGCGTCGACTACACCGGCATGGCGCTGTTCGAGTGCGGCGTGGTCGGCCTCGCCGTCACCGCGCTGATCATCTGGATCACCGAATACTACACCGGCACCGACTATCGTCCCGTGAAGTCGATCGCTCAGGCGTCGGTGACCGGCCACGGCACCAACGTGATCCAGGGCCTCGCCATTTCGATGGAGTCGACCGCGCTGCCCGCGATGGTCATCATCGCCGGCATCCTGGTCACCTACAGCCTCGCCGGCCTGTTCGGCATCGCGATCGCGACCGCCACCATGCTGGCGCTCGCCGGCATGGTCGTCGCGCTCGATGCGTTCGGCCCGGTGACCGACAATGCCGGCGGCATTGCCGAGATGGCGGGCCTGCCGAAGGAGGTTCGCAAGTCGACCGACGCGCTCGATGCGGTCGGCAACACCACCAAGGCGGTGACCAAGGGCTACGCGATCGGGTCCGCCGGTCTCGGCGCCCTGGTGTTGTTCGCGGCCTACAACGAGGATCTCAAATTCTTCATTGCGGACTCCGCGCACCACGCCTACTTCGCCGGCGTCAAACCGGACTTCTCGCTCAATAACCCCTACGTCGTGGTGGGCCTGTTGTTCGGCGGTCTGTTGCCGTATCTGTTCGGCGCGATGGGCATGACCGCGGTGGGTCGCGCGGCGAGCGCGATCGTCGAGGAGGTGCGCCGGCAATTCCGCGAGAAGCCGGGCATCATGCAAGGCACCGACAAGCCGGATTACGGCAAGGCAGTCGACCTCCTGACCAAGGCGGCGATCAAGGAGATGATCATCCCTTCGCTGCTTCCGGTGCTGTCGCCTATCTTCGTCTACTTCGTGATCTACGCGATCGCGGGCGGCGGCGCGGCCGGCAAGTCGGCGGCGTTCTCGGCTGTCGGCGCGATGCTGCTCGGCGTGATCGTGACGGGTCTGTTCGTTGCGATCTCCATGACCTCGGGCGGCGGCGCCTGGGACAACGCCAAGAAGTACATCGAGGACGGTCATTTCGGCGGCAAAGGCAGTGATGCTCACAAGGCGGCCGTGACCGGCGATACCGTCGGCGATCCCTACAAGGACACCGCGGGTCCGGCAGTGAACCCGATGATCAAGATCACCAACATCGTGGCGCTGTTGCTGCTAGCGGTGCTCGCGCACTGAACCGGAGGCAGCCTTCCTGCGACAAACCCGCGGTGCAAGCCGCGGGTTTTTTGCTGGCTACCAATCGGAGCGGCTATTTCCGGAGAGGGTGGTCACCATGAAGTTCGAGATGACCAGGTGCAATCGGTGCGGCAGCGATATGCCGATGGGCACGACCCTCTGTCCAAGCTGCGGCAAATCGCAAACCGGAGCCAGGAGATCAGGGTCGCTTCAGCACGCACCCTCTTGGCGGTCGCATCGGCTGCGGCGGTGCTCCTCGTTTTCAACTGGATCAAAGCCCCGGCGCCGCAGACCGATCCCATCACTGCACGTCCATCTGCAGCCCTTCCTTCTGGATGATGCCGGCGAACTTCTTCGTCTCGGCGTCGACGAAGGCGGCAAACTGGTCGGGGGTGCCGTAGTCCGCGCGGGCGCCCATGGCGGCGATGTTCTTCTTGATGTCGTCGCGCTCGAGCATCGCCTTCACCTGGAGATTGAGTGCCTCGAGCACCGGCGCCGGGACGCCCTTCGGCAAGAAAACCGCGAACCACGACGAGACGTCGAAAGCCGCGAGCTCCGGCGCGCTCTCGCGCATGGTCGGCAGGTTCGGCGCCAAGTCGCTGCGCTCCGTCGTGGTGACGCAGAGGCCGGTGAGGGTGCCGTTCTGCACCTGCGGCAGACTCGGATAGAGGTTGTCGAACAGGATCTGGATGTCGCCGGCGAGCGCCGCCTGGAGCGCGGGACCGGCGCCACGGAACGGGATGTGCGTCATCTTCAAGCCGGTGAGCTGCAGGAACCAGGCGCCGGTGAGGTGAGGGCTCTGGCCGACGCCGGAGGAGGCGTAGCTGAGCTTGTCCGGATTGGCCTTGAGATAGGCGATCAGCTCGGCGATCGACTTGATGCCGGTCTTGGGATGCGCCGAGACGATGTTCGGGATCCGAATCATGTTGGAGACCGGCTGGAGCTGGTCCGGCTTGTAGGTGAGGTTCTTGAAGATGCTGTAGGCGATCGCGTTCGGGCCGGGATTGCCGATCAGGATGGTGTGGCCGTCCGGCTTGGCGCGGACCACCTCGGCCGTGCCGATCGTGCCGCCGCCGCCAGAGCGGTTTTCCACCACAGCCGATTGGCCCCAGGCGGTTTGCAGATGGGCGGCCAGAAGCCGACCCATCACGTCGGTCGAACCGCCGGCGGCAGCCGGCACAACGAGGCGGACGTTTTCGGTGGGTTTCCAGTCCGCCAGGCTCGACCGCGGCAGGATCGCTGCAGCCGAAAGGCCAGCAGCACCGGTGAGCACGCGACGGCGGGATAGCAATTTATTGGACACGAATCCACTCCCTGCTTCTTGTTTTGCGGGAGCGTATGGAACCGGACGCGCAACGGCAAGCCGCACGAAGCGGCACGACGCCGCAGGCTGAAGGCTCAGTTAAAGCTCAGCAGCTTGAAGATCGGCGTGAGGTAGCTCATCTCCTGGCCCGATGTCGGCGTGGTCCGGCTGATGAAGTCGAAGATCTTGCCGTCCTGCAGGCCGTAATTCGCAAGCCGGCGCACGCGCCGGTTCTTGTCGAAATAGACCGCGATGACGCGCTGATCGACGACCTTCTGGTTCATGAAGGCGACCATGCGCTCCGAGCGTTGCGAGATGTAATAGAACACCTCGCCGTCGAGGGTTGCGACCGTGGAGGGCGTGCCCATCACGATCAGCACCTGATCCTGGCTCGCGCCGATCGGAATCTGCTCGAGCGCGCCGGGCGGCAGGATGTAACCCTTCTGGAACTGCTCGCCGGTGCAGCCCGCAAGCGCAACGCCAACCAGGGCCACGGCCGCGAACAGGCGCAAGCCGCGCCAACGTGCTTGAAAGCCATGCCGCTTGTCTGCACGCAGGCCGGTCTGGTTGGTTATCGTCATAGCGGAACTGATTCCGTCCCCTTGCGTCGCGCGAGGCGCTGAAGTACCGGGCGGAGGCTCTGAATGCAACACGCGCGCGCCCGCTTGCGGAAACCACAATGCTTTGGCCGTTCAATCACTTCAGGAAACCCCGGCTAGCCCTGCCGGGCACCATTGAAGCCATCTATGGCATGATCGTGACGCAGGCGCGAGAACCCATATTTTACCGCGACTTGGGCGTGCCAGATACGGTTAACGGGCGTTTCGATCTGTTGCTGCTGCACCTCTGGCTGCTGCTGCGCCGCCTGCGCACGGTCCAGGGCACCGCCCAACAGGGCGCCACCGAGCTGTCGCAGGCACTGTTCGACCGGTTCTGCGAGGACATGGACGACAATCTGCGCGAGATGGGGATAGGCGACCAGACCGTGCCGAAGCGGATGCGGGCCTTCGGCGAGGCCTTTTACGGCCGAGTCCAGGCCTACGATCAGGCCATGGAAGGCGGCGAGGCGCTGGCATCGGCGATCTGCAAGAATATCTTGAATGGGGCCGGCATGGACCAGGCGTATCGGCTGGCGGCCTACGCCAGGGCTGCCGAGGCCGAGCTCGGCCGGACCGGCGAGGCCGCACTGCTGGGCGCGTCCTTCAAGTTTCCTCCAGCGCTTCCCGAGGATGTCACGCCATGAGCCGACCGATTACAGGATCCGGGCCCGATCCCTGGCGGGTCCCCGTTCTCGTCGCACAGATCCCCGACACCGGCCTGCATCGCAAGCTCGAGGCCTCGGTCGCCGAGCGGCAGGCCATGGCCGAGACGGCAGGCCTGCGGGAGGTCCTCTCTGCCCAGGCCGCCTTCGATGTCGTGCCGAAAAGCGGCAACCGGATCCACGTCACCGGGACCGTACGCGCCCGGATCGGCCAGACCTGTGTGGTCACGCTTGACCCGATCGAGAGCGAGATCGAGGAGGAGGTGGACCTGATATTCGCCCCCGAGGCCGAGATCCGCCGCCTGGCCGACCTGATCGAGGAAGGGCAGGACAATGATGAGCAGATCGCCGACCCGCCGGAGGCGATCGTCAATGGCATCATCGACCTCGGCCGCCTCGCCACCGACGCCCTGTTCCTGGCGGTCGATCCGTACCCGCGGAAGCCGGGGGTCGTGTTCGAGGCCGAGGTCACCGCCCCCGATCCGGAGGACCATCCCTTTGCGGTCCTGAAGGCGCTTCAGGACAAGAAGAACGATCAATAGGTGCCGTCTTCCCGTAGGACCGCTTTGCTGCGGGGGGTGAGGTGTTTGCAGCGGTGGTTTGAAAGGTTCAATTATCAGCTTGATTTCTATATAATTCTTGTGAATTCACCCGTCTGCAGCCGGATTGTCCCGGGTGCAAAAGGCTGGGGGCAAGAGGTTGTTTCGGGATAACAAAACGCTATTGTCGCGCCCCGGTCCGGGTGCGGCGTGGCGCTTGACCGGCCGCCATGTTCATGGCGAACCCATTTGCGGCCCCGCTCGTTCATGACCGCACCAGACCAGGTTTCCAGGACTTTTATGCCAAGCAAGGTTCGCATCGCGCTTGACGCCATGGGGGGCGACGCCGGCGCCGCCGTGGTCATTCCAGGCGCCGCCATCTCGCTCCACAGGCATCGCGAGATCGAATTCCTGCTGATCGGGGACCGCGCCAAGATCGAGCCCGAGCTCGACCGCCACCCCGCACTAAAGGCCGCCTCGAAGATCATCCATACCGATGTCGCGGTCAGCGGGGCGGAGAAGCCGAGCCAGGCGCTGCGGCGCGGCCGCAGGACCTCCTCCATGTGGCTTGCCATCGACGCGGTGAAAAGGGGAGAGGCGGATGTTGCGGTCTCCGCCGGGAATACCGGCGCGCTGATGGCGATGTCGCGCTTCCACCTGCGCACGCTGCCCGGCATCGACCGTCCGGCGATCGCCGGCATGTGGCCGACCAAGCGCGGCGATTCCGTCGTCCTCGACCTCGGCGCCAGCATCGGCGGCGATACGCATCATCTGGTGTCGCTCGCCATCATGGGCGCAGCGATGGCCAGCGTGTTGTTCAACAAGAAGCGTCCCACGGTCGGCCTGCTCAATATCGGGGTTGAGGAGATCAAGGGACACGAGGAAATTCGCGAGGCCGGCGAAATCCTGCGCGCGAGGAACCTGCCCGAGCTCGACTATCTCGGCTTCGTCGAGGGCGACGGCATCGGCAAGGGTGTGGCCGACGTCATCGTCACCGAGGGCTACAGCGGGAACATCGCGCTGAAAGCCGCCGAGGGAACCGCGCGGCAGATGGCCGAATTGCTCCGCAACGAGATGAAGCGGAGCTGGCTGTCCAAGCTCGGCTATCTCCTGGCGCGCGGCGCCTTCCAGGCTCTGCGCAACAAGATGGATCCGAACAAATCCAACGGCGGCGTGTTGCTGGGATTGAACGGAATCGTGGTCAAGAGCCATGGCGGAATCAGCTCCGAAGGCTTTGCCTATGCGATCGATGTTGGCTATGAGATGGTCAAATTCGATCTTCTCAACAAGATCAATCAGATGCTCAACCGCGAGGGCGGTGCACTCAATTTCGTGCCGACCGCGCCGGAGGATGTTTCGTGACTCAAATTCGTTCGGTCGTACTGGGCTGCGGCTCTTATTTGCCGGAGCAGGTGGTGACCAACGCCCAATTGGCGGCGCGCATCGACACGTCCGACGAGTGGATCGTGCAGCGCACGGGCATTCGCGAGCGACGTATCGCGGCTGAGGGCGAGTTCACCTCGCATCTGGCGCTCAAGGCGGCGCAGGCTGCGCTCGTTGATGCCGGCGTGGACGCGCAGTCGATCGACCTGATCGTGCTCGCGACCTCGACGCCTGACAACACCTTCCCCGCGAGCGCGGTCGCCGTGCAGCACGGGCTCGGCATCAACCATGGCGCGGCCTTCGACCTTCAGGCGGTGTGCTCGGGCTTCGTGTTCGCGCTCGCCACCGCCGACAATTTCCTGCGCACCGGCGCCTTCAAGCGCGCGCTCGTGATCGGCGCGGAAACCTTTTCGCGCATCCTCGACTGGAACGACCGCGGCACCTGCGTGCTGTTCGGCGACGGCGCCGGCGCGGTGGTGCTGGAGGCGCAGGAGCAGCCGGGCAATGCCGCGACCGACCGCGGCATCGTGACCACGCATCTGCGCTCCGACGGCCGCCACAAGGCGAAGCTGTTCGTCGATGGCGGACCGTCCTCGACCCAGACCGTCGGCCATCTGCGCATGGAGGGCCGCGAGGTCTTCAAGCACGCGGTCGGCATGATCACAGACGTGATCGTCGACGCCTTCAAGGCGACCGGTCTCAATGCAGACAGCATCGACTGGTTCGTGCCGCACCAGGCCAACAAGCGAATCATCGACGCGTCCGCGCACAAGCTCCATATCCCGCCGGAGAAAGTGGTGCTGACGGTGGATCGTCACGGCAACACCTCGGCGGCCTCGATTCCGCTGGCGCTGTCGGTGGCGCGCAAGGACGGCCGCATCAAGCGCGGCGACCTGGTTCTGCTGGAAGCCATGGGCGGCGGCTTCACCTGGGGCTCCGCGCTGGTGCGCTGGTAAGCCACACTCGATAAAATTTTGCCCGAATCAGCGCGGATTATCGATGCGCCTGCATTGATGAGCGCTGTTGACCGGCGTATCTTAAGCTCATAATTTCAGACAACAATTGTTCGCCGTGATGTGGGGCAGGGCGATGACCGATCAAAGTAAAACCGTAACGCGTGTCGATCTGTGCGAGGCCGTCTACCAGAAGGTGGGTCTGTCGCGCACGGAATCGTCCGCCTTCGTGGAACTGGTGCTGAAGGAGATCACCGATTGCCTTGAGAAAGGCGAGACGGTGAAGCTGTCCTCGTTCGGCTCCTTCATGGTCCGCAAGAAGGGCCAGCGCATCGGTCGCAACCCCAAGACCGGCACCGAGGTGCCGATCTCGCCTCGCCGCGTCATGGTGTTCAAGCCGTCGGCGATCCTGAAGCAGCGGATCAACGCCCAGCACCGCACCAATGGCGACGCCAGCAAGGCGCAACCCGAGGCGTAACCGCCTTTCGCGAAGGATTTTGGCATTTGGACAAGGCGCCGGATGCGTTCCGAACCATCAGCGAAGTAGCGCAGGAACTCGACATTCCGCAGCACGTGCTGCGGTTCTGGGAGACCCGATTCTCCCAGATCAAGCCGATGAAGCGCAGCGGCGGCCGCCGCTATTACCGCCCCGACGACGTCGACCTGCTCAAGGGCATCCGCCGTCTGCTCTACGGGGAGGGCTACACCATCCGCGGGGTGCAGCGGATCCTGAAAGAGCACGGCGTCAAATCGGTGCAGGGCCTGGCCGACAGCGCGGCCGCGGTCTCGTTCGGTGCCATCGAGGACGCCGTCGGCGCGAGCCTGATGGAGCCCGAGGAGGAGACCGGCGTCCGCGGCGCCCGCGACAGCGACGATGACGACTACCAGGGCGAGGAGGAGGAGGGCATCGACTTCCGCTTCTCCGAGACCGACGACGAGGAAATCCTCACCACCTTCCGCAAGGGCGGCACCCCCGCCGCGCCCGCCGGCCCCAGCGCCATCGACCGGGAGCGCCTCGCACGGGTGCTCGCCGATCTCGTGGCCTGCCGCGAAATGCTGGATCAGGCCCTGAAGGACGCCTGACGCCGGCCTCCCTCAGCTGTGGGAGTTCCGCAGCCTTTCGGCAGAGGCACCAAAATGCTGCGACCTCGCCTTGCGCAAACCGGCGATCCTAGCTAATGGAACGACGTTCGGAGCGTGGCGCAGCCCGGTTAGCGCACTAGTCTGGGAGACTAGGGGTCGGAGGTTCAAATCCTCTCGCTCCGACCATTTTGTTCGTAGACTTGGCTAAGCACACGCGCGAGAGCTGGCGACGCGAGCTTTGTCTGTCCGCGATGAGGCTGAGGGCGTCTGCCCGGCGACAACGAGAGCATCAGCAGTGCCAGACGAGCCGATGATCCTCAAATTCCGCTGTCCGCCGGGCCTCGAAGACAAATTGCCGCCGCCGGTCCCCGCGAGTTTGGGCCTGCCCGCCTGGCTGAAGGCGATGCCGACGCAGGCCTTCAACGCGATCAATCAGCGCGAGGAGGATACGGTCAAGCGGTGTCCTCCGTTCGTCGACGCCATGACGAGCGGCTTCCTTATCCCACTGATGTGCGATGTCAGGTTTGAGAACGGGGAGATTTCCTGGGACAATGACCTGCCGCTCGGTGGTGAGCTCGATTTCCCGCGCTCGCCCCTCGGATTTCACGATTCAAGCCAGGTCACGGGATCGCCGTTGTTCGAGCCGGACCGGCTTCTGATCAAGTTTCGCAATCCATGGCTGATCGAAGCACCGGAAGGTTATGCGGTGCTGTTCATGCATCCGATCAATCGCTTCGATCTGCCATTTACTACGCTGACGGGCCTCGTCGATTGCGATCGATATCGCGACAGTTGGATCCATTTCCCAGTGCATTGGCACGACGTGAATTTCAGCGGCGTGCTGCCGAAGGGGACGCCGATTGCGCAATGCGTGGCGGTCAAGCGGGAAAGTTGGGTTGCTCAGACCGCGCCGCTGACTGCGGAGGAGATGCGGCGGGTGTTCGAGGTGACGAAGTCGGTTGCGCAGGAGCCCGGCGCTTATCGACGGCAGTTCCGTGCGTGAGCCGCATCACTGCATGTCGCCTTGCAGAAACGTCTTGAGCGCGCTCGGGCGGAAGAAGAAGCGACCACGCGATGAATGGACGAGCGTGTAGGCGGCTTGTGCCAGCATCCGGGGCCGCCCGCGTACGGCCGAACGAAGGCTCGCCTCGCCCGCTTCGCGCTCACCCAACTCGAACAGGCAGGCGGCGAGATCTGCCCGTGTCACGGCATCGTCGGGTCGCAGCGCCAGCGCGAGCCGGTACATCTCTGCGGCCGTCGCATAATCACCATCCTGTCGCAGCACGCGTGCAAGTAGCGTCGAGATATCGGGACGTCCAGGCGCGGCCTTGTGGGCCATGACGAGAATCGGGCGCGCCTCACCGCGCGCATTGCGCTCGAGATGCAGGCGCGCAAGATCCAGTTGCAGGTCGATGTTTTCCGGCGCGAGCGCGAGAGCGCTGCCGATTGCGGCAATGGCCTCATCAACGCGCCGGTCTTTGGCAAGCTGGCCGGCGAGCTCCTGGAAGGCCGGCAGGAAAGGCGGGCGGCGCGCCGCGGTCTGGCGCAGTTGTTCGATGGCTTCCGCGCGACGCCCGGATTCGCCCAGGGCCGCGCCAAGCAGAGTCTCGATGCCCGGATCACTCGTGCGGCGCGCCGCCTTGTCCAAGGGGACGATCGCCTCCGCTGCACGATTCTGAGCGAGCAAGGCGCGGCCGAGAATCCATGTCGCCACGATGTCGGTCCGGCTTGTCTTCAAGACTTCGGCTGCAAGCCGCTCCGCCTCGGCGAAATTCTGCATCCGCAGCGCGAGCGTAGCGCGCTCGAGCAAGCCGGTTTGATGAGGTCCGCGGTTGGGGGGAAGAACAGGGCGCTTCGACACTGGGCTCGCAACCGACGTCTATCGAAGCGACAAGTATGGCCGCGGCCCGCGCGTCGGGCAACCGCTATTCGTCTTCGCCGACCTGGCGTGTTGGCCGGATGCCCATCGCTTTCCTTTCGGCTTCAGCCGATTATCTCAGATACCGCGGCGAACCGTGTCGTCTCGTCCACTGGCGTCCTCACCATCTCCTCGCGCCGGCTTTCGAGATTGGCGCGCACTGAGGTGTGGACCTGCGCTTGAAGGCTTCGACGTCTTCGAGCTGGCCGGTGCGCGGGATCTGCTTGCCGACGAAGCGATGCAGCTTCGATCTGCTCTATTCCGACAGCGTCGATCTCGCGGAGCGGGCGAGGGCGGTGGGCATGCAGGTCGAGCTGCATCTGCTGCGTGACCGGCCGCGCAATACGCGCTGACGCCGACGCCGGAGGGGCGCAAGACGCGTGCGACCATTTTGCGAGCGGTGGCTTAAGGTGAACGTGTGATCGTCGTCACAAATGCGCTCCGCCGCAATGGGTCTGGCGCCGTGGCCGCAGAGGGAAAAGGCAGCCCCCGGGCGTTTCCTCGTGTATCACTAGTTTTGCGGGACCTTAGGCGTGGCCCTTGATCTCGTAGTGACCCGGCACGCATTTGTAGCGATCGAGCCGCCAGTTGGCGTGGTAGATCGGATGCTCGCCCATCCATTTCGCCAATGGGGCCTGTGCGCCGATCGCGCACTGCATCAGCGACATCTCGGGCGTCATGTTGCTGTCGGTCACGATTTCCTCGATGCAACTGCCTGAGCTGGCTGCGCTCAGCCGGCAGAGCACGGCAACGACGGTCACGAACATTCCAGTCACCTCATCGGTAGTTTCTGACCACGAAGAGGATGCAAGCGGAGTGCCAGAGCCTGTGACGTAAACAACACGCTGGCCTGGCCGACTCGACCCAGCGTCCGGAGTCCATTGAAGATTCGGATTGTAAAAAAATTGCCCCTAAACCGAAGCCGGGCAAATACGGGGAACGACATCCGGCGAGCCCAGGAATGTCGATTTCCGGGGGCAGCGCCGCGCCTGTGGCGCTTCACAGGCCGCGCGGAGCCGGTAGTCTCGCGAGGCTGTGGACACTCGCCAAAAGAGCGGGACCGCCACAAGGGATATGGAAACGCGAGGGCAGACCATGAAGGCACGACCGACCGGCGTGATCCCGCCGATGACGACGCCGTTCCGGAAGGACGGCGAGATCGACACCAGCCTCGTGGCGCCGCAGGTCGACTGGATGATCGGCGCCGGCGCGCATGGCGTCGCGGCCGGCGGCTCGACCGGCGAGGGGCACACGCTCGATCACGAGGAATATCGCGACCTGATGGAAGCGACGGTCGCGGCGGTGAAGGGACGCATTCCCGTGATCGCCGGCATCATCGTCGATTCCACCCGCGATGCGATCCGCCGCGGCAAGCTCGTGCGCGACATGAATGTCGCCGCCCTCCAGGTCACGCCGGTGCATTACCTTTTCAAGCCGGACGACGAGGCGATGGTGGCGCATTTCCGCGCCATGGCTGACGAGACCGGCATGCCCATCATCATCTACAACGTGGTGCCGTGGTCGTACCTTTCGCCGGCGCTGCTGACGCGGATCATGACCGAGGTGCCGCTGGTCGTCGGCGTCAAGCAGAGCGCAGGCGATCTCAAACTGTTCGCGGACCTCATGATGATGGCGCCTGACAAGCTGATCTACAGCGCGGTCGATGCCCTGATGTATCCGTCCTACACGTTGGGGGCCCATGGCTCGATCGCCGCGATCCTGACCGCGGCGCCGCATGCCTCCGTCGCGCTGTGGGATGCGGTGAAGGCGGGCGACCACCCGCGCGCGCTCGAGCTGCACAAGAAGCTGCTCACGCTGTGGAACGCGATCATTGCCGACAATCTGCCGGCCTGCACGCGCTACGCACAGACTCTGCAGGGGCTGCCGAGGACCTATCCGCGTGCGCCGATGCCGGAGGCCTCGCCGGCGCAGCAGGCGGCGACCCGCAAGGCGCTGGAGGCGCTCGGGGCCTTGAACGGAGCGCGCGTCGAGGCGGCGGAATGATCCGCCGGCCGAAACAACGGATATGAAGATGCAGCGCCGATCCGCTTTTACCTGCGGATGCGGCGCTGCTACATTTTGCGCGCGCTCTCGCGAACAGTGCGGCGATGAAAGAAACATACCGACAAGGGGAGGGACCGAAGTCCCATGAAGGATTTTGCAGGAAAGATCGCCGTCATCACGGGCGGCGGCACGGGAATGGGACGCGAGCTCGCGCGGCAGCTCGTCGCCGAGGGCTGCAATGTCGCGATGTGCGACGTCTCGGAAGCCGCGATGGCCGAGACCAAGCGGCTGTGCGAGGTCGAGAAGCTGCAAGGCCTGCGCGTCACGACGCATGTCGCCGACGTCTCGATCGAGGATCATCTGAAGCGATTCCGCGACGAGCTCGCCGAGCAGCAGAAGACCGACAAAATCCATCTTCTGTTCAACAATGCCGGCATCGGCGGCGGCGGCAGCCTGTTCACCAACACGCGCGAGCAGTGGGAGCGCACCTTCAACATCTGCTGGGGCGGCGTCTATCTCGGCGTGCGCACGTTCCTGCCGATGCTCGTCGCCGCGGACGAGGCTCACATCGTCAACACCGCGAGCGTCAACGGTTTCTGGGCCTCGATCGGCATGAATCAGGCGCACACCGCCTACAGCTCGGCCAAGTTCGCCGTGAAGGGATTCACCGAAGCGCTGATCAACGACCTCCGCCTGCACGCGCCGCACGTCAAATGCTCGGTGGTAATGCCCGGCCATATCGGCACCTCGATCGTCTCCAATTCGCGCAAGGTGCAGAGCAGCGACGATTCGGAGCGGCTCAACCCGGACGAGGTCGCGCTGACCCGCAAGCGCATGGTCGCGGCCGGCGTGCCGGATGCTGACAAGATGTCGGACGAGGACATCCAGGCGGCGTTCGCCGAGCGCGTCCGCAGCTTCCTCGAGGATGCGCCGACGACGGCGGCGCAGGCCGCGAAGATCATCCTCGACGGCGTCAAGGCGGAGCGATGGCGCATTCTCGTGGGCGAGGACGCACAACGTCTCGACGCGCGCGTGCGCGCCACGCCGGAGCAGGCCTACGACCGTGCCTTCTACGAAAGTTTTACGCAGGAGGTCGGCTGGACGCTCGGCTGAGATCGCGTGGCCGAGACTATATGGCCGAGACCGTCAGCGAGCGCGCGTGAATATGGGTATGATGGCCATCATGGCAAGAGGTGCGCAGGTCATAATAGCTGCCATCTCCTGCCAGTGTTCTCTTGCCAGTGTTCGGCCACTCATGACGAATTCGAATGTCACGCATGCGACACGTCCATGCGTTCAAGCGATGGTGATCTCGAACAGCCCTCATTCGGCGCACGGCAGCTTGGTCAGGGAACCAAAATAGTTTAGTCAGTCATGTGTAAGGCGATGACCAGAGCGTAGCTCCCGATGATACCCGCATGCCTCTCCGACGACTGGATCCTTTGCCCCGAGCGAGAGGACATCTCCGCTGAATTCACGCGGCTCCTCACCGCGGCTCAGGAGGGCGGCGCGACGATCGCGGAATGCCTGATGATCGCGCGGCAGCTGAAAGGCGGCGAAGACCAGTCCTGGCATCGCGAGTGGAAGAAGCTGGCGCAGGCCAATCGGCATCGGGCCGAGGCCGCGTTCGCGGAAGGTCACAGGGCGACCGCGCAGCGCAACTGGCTCCGCGCCATGAATTACTACAGTGCAGCCGCAATGCCGCTCGATCAGGCGGACGAGCGCCGCTGGGTCGCGGTGCTCGCGATGCAGGATTGCGCCCGCCGGTTTCTCGCGGCGCGCGAACCGGCCGGGGAAGTCGTGACGATACCCTGGCTCGACGGACATTCGTTACAGGGCTATTTCCTGCCCGCGCCGTCGGGAAGAGTGCGAGCCCCGACCGTGATCTGCATCGGCGAGCCCGGCCACCGCAAGGAGGAGTTCCTGTTCAAGCTCGCGCCGCATGCGCGCGAGCGCGGCTTCTCGCTGCTGGCGCTGGATCTCTTTGGCGACCAGCGCGACGATTATCTCGACGCGCTGTTGCGACGCCGGGATCTCGAGAGCTCGATTCCCTGCGTCATGGACTATCTGGAGACGTGCAGCGACGTCGATTTCGAGCGCGTCGCGATCGTCGCAGATGGCTGGGGCTCTTCCTTCGTGGCGCGCGCGGTGTTGCAGGAGCCGCGGCTTGCCGCCGCCGTCTGCGATGGCGGCCTGTGGGACCTGCATGAGCGCGCCTTCTTCGCCAGCCGATTCGCGATGAGCGACGTCAGCATCGTTCCGGTGCCGCATGCCCCGCTGATGGCTTCCAGCGCCGACTGCCCGGTGCTGATCACGCTGGGTGAGGACGGCTGGCTCAAGGCCGATCGGGCGCGTCAGATCGTGCAGACGTCCCGGCTCGGCAGCTCGGATGTCATGTTGAAAGTGTTCACCGCGGCCGAAACCGGCGCGGCGCAGTCCCATGCGGACAATCCGAGCCTTGCCAATGAATACATCTTCGACTGGCTCGAATCGCGGCTCGGCGCCGCGGGGCGGATCTAGCGTCAGAAATCGAGGGTCAGGCGGACGCAGGCCTTTTCGAGACGGGTCTTCAACATCGCGAGCTTGGTGGTGAATTCGGTGAGCTCGCGCTCGTCGAACTCCTGGAAGACAAATTCCTTGATCGTCTTGTACTGCTCGTTGAGGCTCGTCAGGTGCTTCTGCGTCTTCTCGGTCAGGGACAGCCGGACCACCCTTGCGTCGGTCGGCGAGGGGCGACGGCGCAACAGGCCCTTCTTTTCGAGCAGCTTGGACTGGGTGGTGACGAACGAGGGATCGACGTGGAGGAGTTTCGAGACGACGTTGACCGGAATGCCGTCGTCCTTGTCGAGGTCGGAGATCGCCATCAGGATCAGCCATTGCGGGCCGCTGATGCCAAGCGTTCTCGCCCAGAACTGACGCAGCTCCTCCAGATACATGTTGATCGACGATATCTCCCAGGTGAAGCGCCTGATGATGTCCAGATTGCCGATGGGGCGGAGGCGCGCCCCTTCTTTCCTCGTCGCTGACACAGCGTCACTCCCGTGATCTGACTTGTTTGCGGCCGGTGTCGTGCAAGCCATAGTCCACGCAAGCCTGCTCTGACGCAAGTGCAGAGCAGGCTAATTTTGTCACTAAAACTACAAACATGATCAGCTCACGGAATCGCCTCGCAGGGGTGTTGCGCACGGGGCACAGGTTTAGCGAAACCACAAAGCTTATCAAATAAGGTATTTTGATTAGTGAACGGCGCAGGCATATTGCTCGGTGACGGTGGGGGGTACTCGATCGTCCCGTTGCAGGTGGTTCGCTCACGTCCCTCGCGTCGAAGGCGGGTGTGTCCGAAAGCGCAAAGCGGCCGAGCGGATTTGAAAGACGGGGATCTGGGGGGCCTCACGGTCCGGTCTTCGTAAAATGAGCAACTTGGAGGTTTTTAAAATGAAAGTGGTGAAGAGCCTTTTGCTCGGCACTGCGGCGGGTCTGATCGCCGTCGGTGGAGCTCAGGCGGCTGATCTTCCGCTCAAGGCCAAGGCCGTCGAGTACGTGAAGGTCTGCTCGCTCTACGGCGCGGGTTTCTACTACATCCCGGGCAGCGACACCTGCATCAAGCTCGGCGGCTATCTGCGTGCCGAAGTGGCGCTCAACGCCGGCGGCAACTACAGCGCCCAGTACAACAACGTCTTCGCGGCGAACAACCGCCTGACGAACTATTACTCGATGCGCGCTCGTGAAGATCTCAACATCGATACGCGCACCGCGACCGAGTACGGCGTCGTCCGCACCTATTTCGATGCGGTCTTCACCTGGACGACCGGCAACTATGTCGGCGCCGGTTCGGGAACGGGTGCCACCCAGTACAGCGGCACGCTCGGCCTCAACGCCGCAGGCACGGGCCTGATCGGCTCCACCGGCGGCGCCGTCAACGGCACCGACGGCACGACCTCGGGCGGCGCGCTCGGCGTCTACTACGCCTTCATCCAGTTCGCCGGCTTCACCCTTGGTAAGGCCGTGTCGCAGTTCGACGCGCCCTGGATCAACTATCCCGGCAACAACTTCGACCAGCTCGTCGGCGGCAGCGGCACCACCAACGGTGTTGCCCAGTTCACCTACACGGCCGATTTCGGCCAGGGCGTGACGGCGATTTTCTCCGCGCAGGACCAGACGCAGGTCTTCCAGACCAACATCTGGAACACCGCCGGCATGTCCACCACCGGCGTCCTCGGCGGTGCCTACGGCTCCAACGATCTCGGCGGCACCCGCTCCCCCGACCTCGTCGGCGCCCTCCGCGTCGACCAGGCCTGGGGCCTGTTCCAGGCCTCGGTCGCTGCGCACGACAACCACGTCGGCTACTACGGCGCGAGCGAAGCCACGGGTCACCCTGAAGACAAGTGGGGCTGGGCCGTCCAACTGGCTCTGTCGATCAAGAACATCCCGACCGGTGCTGGCGACGTGATCAACATCTCGGGCGTCTACACCGACGGTGCGAGCCGTTACAACTTCCAGGAGCTGGCAGCGACCAGCTACTCGATGTTCGGCGGCTCGGGCGGCGCGTATCAGAGCATCGGCTTCGCCGGCGTGTCTGACGCGGTGTTCGGTCCCGGCGGCGGCCTCGAGCTGACCAAGACCTACGGCTTCCGTGGTGCCTACACCCACAACTGGAGCCCGTACTGGAACTCGGCGCTCTACGGCGCGTGGGCTGCGGTCAACTACAGCGGCACGGCCAAGAGCATGATCTGCGGCAGCGCCGCGTTCGCGACCCTGACCGGCACCTGCAACCCGGACTTCAACATCGGCCAGATCGGTGTCATCACCCGCTGGACGCCGGTCAAGAACCTGACCTTCTCGGCTGACTTCACCTACAGCCACCTTGACCAGAAGTACTCGGGCGTGATCACGACGCCGGCGCTCACCAGCGTTGCCAAGCCTGCGGCCACGTATGAGCTGAAGGATCAGGACACCTACAGCCTGCTGCTTCGCGCCCAGCGCAACTGGTAAGTCTTGGGCAGGATATGACGCAGCCCCGGCGGGACACCGCCGGGGCTTTTTTTGCGAGATGGGCTTTCGGAAAATCCGGCAGCCTCTGCGAGTGACGAAGACGAGCCATGCGATTCGATCGGCCCCAACTTATTTACTTACCTGAGTTACTAAGCTATATAGTTCCCAGCCGATTACGAAAGTTGCGGCTCTTAGCTTGATGCTAAACCTCCAGAAACCTCCGGCAATGCCCTGCCGGAGGTTTTTCGTTTTGCGACATGGCTCAGCCGCGCATCACGCGTGCGCGGGAATTCGGCCGGTAGGCGAGGCGGCTGTGGCCGGCGCAATAGGACTGGCCGTCGGGGGCGGAGTTGCCGCAGAAGCAGAAATCGTCTGCGCCAGGTGTCGAGATCGGCCAGCGGCAGCGATTTTCGCCAAGCTCGAGCAGCGAGCAGCGATTGGCGTCATCGATCGGACCGGTGACCATTGGCGCAGCGGTCTCGCCATAGATCGTCGCGAGCATCTCGTATTGCAGCCGCGGCACGGCCCGCGACGTGCGCGAAGGCGCCAAGCCCCTGTCCTGAACCTTGCGTTCGTCGATGGTCCGGCCGCGCGTCAGATTGAGGCGGGACAGCTTGCCGATCACGGCATTGCGGCTGACGCCGATGTCGGCGGCGATCTCGCGGCAGGAGAGCCCGGCCTCGAAATGCTGCTTCAAAAGTTCGATTCGTTCGTCGGTCCAAGTTGGTGAAGAAGTCGGCGAGAGAACAGGCATGGTGTAACGGTCCCAGGTTGCAGATGTCGGCCATCCGCTTCTCGAGATCCGTCCGCCTCACGTCCGGCGCGCGCTCACGTCCTGCCATTGTCGCGAATCGACAAAAGACCGTCCTTGATGGCGAGACGGATGCCTTCCTCGATCAAGGTACGTGCGACGCCGGGAACGCTGGTGCCGTGGGTGCCCTGTCTCACCAGCTTCTCCAGATAGGTGATGGTCGAGAGCGCCAAGGTTACGGGAATGCGGTCAGTCTCGGCTTTTTCGGTGGCCATGGCCGAACGCTAGCCTCTTACTCGGGTACATAAAAGTAACGATTAAGACTCTATTTAGGTTTACGGGCGGAAGTCAAATGCAGCCTGCGGCGATTGTTCAGCCCGTTGGAATCGCGAAGGAATTGGGCATGACAGGCCACGCCGCGCGAACAGGCCGGCGGCGGCGCGGCCCCGGCAGGTCACGAGTGGGCGGACCAGCTCAGCCGTGCACGATCGCCTTTTCGATCATGCAATGGATGCCCTTGGAGCCGTTCACGGTCTGGGTCACCCGCAGATCGGCCGCCAGGCTGCACAGGGTATAGGCGTCCTCACGCGACAAATTGCGTCTCTCGCCGAGCAGCACGATCATGTCGCGTAGCGCCCGCACTGCGCACTGGTCGAGATCGGGATCCATCGCCATGGTCATGTAGTGCGTCGCCGTCTCGCCGCGGGGATAATCGAGCCTGAGATCCTTGCGCAGGGTCAGGCGGAAGCGGCCCTGGAGTGCGGTCTCGATCGCGGTGACGCACACCTCGCCGTCGCCCTGCACGGCATGGCCGTCGCCGCAGGAGAACAGCGCGCCCGGGACGAACACCGGCAGGTACAGCGTCGCCCCGGCGCCAAGCTCCTTGTTGTCGAGATTGCCGCCCATGGCACGCGGAACGAGCGAGGAGATGCGGCCCCAGGCCGGCGGCGGCGAAACCCCCATCACGCCGAAGAACGGCTTGAGGGGCAGGTCGAGCCCCCACGGCAAGCGGCCGACCATCCGCGACCGGTCGAGCGGGATGTTCAGGATGCGGGTCTCGTGGAAATCGTCGGGCAGGGTGCCGGACAGCGGCTTGATCATGTTCCAGCCCCAATCCTGCCGGAGCTGCACGTCGAGGATCTCCACCGCGAGCACGTCACCAGGCTCAGCCCCCTCGACCGCGATCGGGCCGGTCAGGATATGGCCGGGCAGCATGCGCTCGTTTTTGGCATGAACGTCGAACATCTCGGGCGGAATGTGAAACTTGCTGGGGTCGGGCAGCACGTCCGGACCGCCACTGATGGTGTCGACCGTCACCTCGTCACCGCTCGCGATGGTGAGGACGGGCTTGAGCGCAGCTTCGAAGAAGCCCCAATGACAGGTTTCGGGGCTGGAATGCAGGTGGTGATGGCTCATGGGGCCTCGGTCCGTTTCATAGGCCCGGGCTTGACCAGGCGATCGATCCTCTTTCAAGAAGATTTCTGAAGATGGACGGCGCGGTCAAGCCCGCATATGCCACGATCATTCCAGCGAGGCTCCCCTGTATTTCGTTCTTTCCAAGACCCTCGGCACCGCGCTGCTGCCGATCAATCTCTTGGTCGAGCTCGGAATCCTGTCGCTGCTGCTGATGGCGACGCGTTTTGCCGCGCTTGGCCGCAAGCTCGCCGTGACCACGCTGATCCTGCTGGCGCTGGCTGCGTTCTCGCCGCTTGGCAATTTGCTGCTCTATCCGCTGGAGGCGCGGTTTCCGGCATGGGACCCGGCGCGCGGTGCGCCCGACGGCATTATCGTGCTCGGCGGCTCCGTCGACACCGATCTGTCGGCGGCGCACCGCACGCCGGTCGTCTCGCACGCCGCCGATCGCTTGTTTGCGCCGGCGGAGCTCGCGCGCCGCTATCCCAATGCGCGCATCGTCTTCACCGGAGGCACTGCGAACCTCGTCGATACGGATTCCAGGGAAGCCGACTACTCCGCACCGATCCTGGAAAGTCTCGGCATAGCGAAGGAGCGCCTGATCCTCGAGCGCGATTCCCGCAACACCTGGGAGAATGCGATCTTCACCAGGCAAATGGTGTCGCCGAAGCCGGGCGAACGCTGGCTCCTGGTCACGTCGGCGTTTCACATGCCGCGTTCGATGGGGATCTTTCGCAAGGCGGGATTTGACGTCGAAGCCTATCCCGTGGACTGGCGAATGGGCGGGCGTGACGATCTCTTCACCTTCACCCGCATCGGCGGGGACGGGCTTGCCAGGACCGAGGTGGCGGTGCGCGAATGGATAGGTCTTTTGACCTACCGCATCATGGGACGAACCGGCGAGTTGCTGCCGGGGCCGGGCAGGGATTAGAAAAGGATTAGAACGAGGACTGCAGAACAAGAACACAGCGCCGCGCGCGACCGCCGGCCGGGAGGACGCCATGCAACAGCAGAGTGCAGACAGCATCGATCTTGCCGGCCTCGTCGCCGATCTCAACAGCCTGCTGCGGCTGAAGACCACAGTGATCGGCATGAAGCTGTTCGCGCGGGCCGCGGACATGGAGGCGATCCCGAAAATCCGGCGGCCGAATGCGATCCACACCACCGACCAGATCGTCAGCATGGCCGCGCGTCTGGGCTGGACCGTGGGCATCACCGCCGACGATCTCGTCGGCGCGCAGTGCCGCGCGGTGATCGGCCTTGCGCCGCAGGACGAAAAATGGCTCGCCGGCGAGAACTATGTCGGGGTCTGGCATGGTACCGCAGAGGACGCGCGCAAGCGCCAGGAGGCGCTGGATGTGGTTCCGTTCGGGCAATATCAGGCGCTCGCGGTCAGTCCGCTGGCGAGCGGCCGGCTCGATCCGCAAGACATCTGCCTCGTCTATGCGACCCCGGGGCAGATGATCATCCTGATCAACGGGCTGCAATATACCGGTTACAAGAAGTTCGAATGGGGCGTGGTCGGCGAGACCGCTTGCGCGGATTCCTGGGGACGGGCCTTGAAGACCGGCGAGCCCAGCCTGTCCTTGCCATGCTATGCCGAACGGCGCTATGGCGGCGTGCCGGACGAGGAGATGCTGATGGCCCTGAAGCCGGAACATCTCGCCAAGGCGGTTCTGGGCATGAAGGCGCTGGCCAAGAACGGCCTGCGTTATCCGATCCCGCCCTATGGTATTCAAAGCGACGTCCGTGCGGGCATGGGCGTGAGCTACGCGAAGAAGTAAAGGCCGACCATGAGCTCTGCGAAATTCGACATCGTCGTCTATGGCGCGACCGGTTTCACCGGCCAGCTCGTCGCCGAATATCTGACTCAACATTACAAGAGCGACCACGCGCTCAAATGGGCGATGGCAGGTCGTAGCCTCGGCAAGCTGAAATCGGTGCGCGATGCGATCGGCGCGCCCGGGAATACGCCGCTGATCGTCGCGGATGCGTCCGACGCGGCCTCGCTGAAGGCGATGGCGGAGCAGACGATGTCGGTGATCACCACCGTCGGCCCGTATCAGCACTACGGTGAAGAATTGCTCGCCGCCTGCGTTGCCACGGGCACCGATTATTTCGATCTCTGCGGCGAGCCGATCTGGATGCGCCAGATGATCGACAAGTACGAGACGGCTGCCAAAGAGAGCGGCGCACGCATCGTGTTCTCCTGCGGCTATGATTCCGTGCCGTTCGAGCTCGGAGCATTCTTCGTGCAGGAGGAGGCCAAGCGCGTATTCGGCGCGGCCGCCTCTCGCGTGAAGGGCCGTGTGCGTGACATGCGCGGTACGCTGTCAGGCGGCACCGCAGCGAGTGCGAAAGCGACCTTCGATGCGGTGGCGAAAGATCTCAGCCTTGTCGCAATTCTCAACGATCACTTTGCGCTGACGCCGGGCTTCACTGGACCGAAACAGCCGAAGGGCAACAGGGCGATTTTCGAGGAGGACCTGCAATCCTGGGCCGCGCCGTTCATGATGGCGCTGATCAACACCCGCAACGTCCATCGCTCCAACATGCTGATGGGATTCCCCTACGGCCGCGAGTTCGTCTACGACGAGATGGTTCTGACCGGTCCCGGCGAGAAGGGCGAGGACAACGCCAAACGCGTGATGGCTGCCAATGCGGGCAAAACCGGCCCCGACGCACCGAAGCCGGGCGAGGGGCCGTCGAAGGAAGAGCGCGAAAACGGTCTCTTCGATCTGCTCTATATCGCGATCGCACCTGATGGCCGCATGGTTCGCGCCGGCGTCACCGGCGACCGCGATCCCGGCTACGGCTCGACCTCGAAGATGATCTCCGAATGCGCCATCTGCATGCTGCGTGACACGACCGAGGTCGCAGCCGGCTTCTGGACGCCGGGCGCGGCCATGCAGCACAAGCTGATCAAGCGGCTGCAGGAGCATGCGGGGTTGACGTTCAAGCTGGAAAGTTAGTTCAGCTTTCGTAGGGTGGGCAAAGGCGCAACGCGCCGTGCCCACCATTTCTCCGCGGTTTCGCTCCGCGAGTGGTGGGCACGCTTCGCTTTGCCCACCGTACGGCGGCACGCAATCACACCGCCCGCGCGTCGTACGCGTACATGAAATCCATGCTCTTCGATCCCAGCGGCAGCAGCCATTTCATCATCTGATTGCGGATCCACGCGCCGGTGGCGCTGAATTCGCGCTTGCTGTTGCCGTTGCGGCGCGCCAGAGCGACGATCTTTTCCGCGCGCGGGCGTCGCTCGGCCTCGAAGGCCTGGAAGGTGGCGCCGAGCTCCTGGCCTTCCTGCATCAGCCTGGCGAGGCGCATCGCATCCTCCAGCGCGAGCGAGGCGCCCTGACCGGCATGCGGGCTGGTCGCATGCGCGGCATCGCCGATCAGCAGCGAGCGCTTGCGCGACCAGGTCGGCAGGGTGGCGACGTCGAGCGTGTCGGTGACCACGATGTTCTCGGCCGCCGCGATGATGGCGGGGATCGGATCGTGCCAGCCGCGGTGGAAGCCGCGCAGATGCTGCTTCAGCGTCGCGCGGTCGAGCGCGCGGAACATCGCCGCGTCCATGCCGTGCGCCGGCTGCGTGCTCCACCACATTACGCCGTCGTTCGGATCGGGACTGCAATAGCCGTAGCCGAAGAAGCCGCTGCGGCCGAACGTGGTCTCGACGTGACGGCCGATTGGCCGGCCGTCGAGGACGGCGTGTGGCACGAAGCCGCCGAAGCCGATCAGGCCGGTGTCGAACGGTTGCGGCCCGTCCGGAACGACCTGGCGGCGCGTCACCGAGTGCACTCCGTCGGCGCCGATCAGGAAGTCGCCTTCGGCCGTGCTGCCGTCGGCGAAGTAGGCGATGATTGGCTGGTCGCCGCGATCCTCGATCTTGATCAGGCGCTTCTCGAAATACAGGGCAACGCACGCACACCAGGCCTTGTCGATCAGCATCTCGTTCAGCGTGGCGCGGCAAACGTTCACCGCGGGCTGGCCGAAACGCCGCGCCATGTCGCGGTTGATGGAGCCAAGCCTCTCTCCGCCTTGCGAATAGAAGTCGAACGATTCCGCGATCGAGCCCCGGCGGATCAGCTCGTTCGAAAGGCCGATCTCGTCCATGACCTGCATGCCGTTCGGCGCGATCTGAAGGCCGCCGCCGATGCCTTTCGAATAGGGCCATGCCTCGTAGATCGCGGATTCGATGCCGGCGCGGCGCAGCAGGATCGCTGCGACCGGCCCGGCGATGCCGGCGCCGATGACAAGGGCCTTGCGGGGACGATAGGACATGGCTTGCTCCCGACGTTTCCGTGGTGCTAGGAGAAATTGCAGTTGCTAAATCTCTTAGTGACTAAGATATATATCGACTAAGATACGAGGTCTGCCTTGTCAAGGACGAAGGCGCGCGCTGCGCTGCTGCGGGAGCTCGAGGAGGCGATGCGCAGGTCGTCCGCGCAGGGCGTGCTCTATGGCCAGACCGTTGCGAACGTCGCCGGCATTGCCAACTCCGATCTCGAATGCATGGACATCCTGTATCTCGAAGGCCGGGTCACCGCCGGCCGGCTCGCCGAAGTCACGGGCCTGACCACGGGCGCCATCACCGGCGTGGTCGACCGGCTCGAGAAGGCGGGCCTGGTGCGTCGTGAGCGCGACGACGCCGATCGCCGCAAGGTCTTCATTGCCGTCGTGCCGGAGGCGCTAGAGAGGGTCGGCCAGTTCTACGTGCCGATGCAGCAGGCGATGGAGAAGGTTTTCGGCGGCTATTCCGACCAGGAATTGCGGCTGCTGCTGCGCTTCGCCAATGAGGGCTACAAGGGCGTGCTCGCGGCGACCGCGGCGCTGAAGGGCCTGCTCGACACGCCGCCGGAGAAGCGCCCCGATCTCAAGCTGAAGAAGCTTCGTCGCTAGAGCGTTTTCGAGCGAAGTGGATACCGGTTCGCGTCAAGAAAACGCGTCAAAGCAAGAAAACAGACATCATTGTTCCGATTCCATCGGAACGGTGATGTCCCTGATCTTGTAGATCTGTGCGGCCGCGATCATGCCCCACATCGCGCCCAGCATCATCCAGAAATGCCGCCAGTGGTCGGTGTCGATCACGAAACTTTCGCCGACGGTGCCGACGAAGGCGGAGAACACCGCCAGATAGGGGCGCTGCCATGGCACACGGACGAAGATGTGTCGAAAGCCCATGATGACGGTCGTGAAGACCAGCGCGGGATAGCAGATGCCGGACAGCCAGCCGCCGGACATGAAGGCGTTGAGATAGGAGTTGTGGGTGTCCTCCGGAAAGAAGCGGTGGAATTGCAGAGGGCCGATGCCGAACGGCAGGTCGAGCGCCATCTCTGCGCCCAAAATGTGCCGGCCGAACCGGCCGAACCGGCCTTCGTCATAGCTCTGGTCGAAGCTCGCGCGCTGCTTGAACATTTCGGCGATGGAATCGAACGACATCAGCATCGCGATCAGCGCAAGGCCCAGCACTGCGGCCAGGATCGCCATGACGATGATGCGCGAGCGCTGTGCGTTGGTGCGGCTAGTCAGCACCATCAGCGCCAGCATGAAGGCGGATGTCAGCACCAGCCCGCCCCAGGCGGCACGGGAGAAAGCGAGCAGGATCGCCAGCGACATGATGCCGAAGGCGATGAGGTTGCGGAAAGCCTTGCCGAACTTGTCGGAAACCACGCTCTGGAGCGAGAACAGTGCCGGCAGGATCAGGAAGGCGCCGAGCACGTTCGGGTCCTTGAAGGTGCCGCGCGCGCGTCCGTAGAGGGTGAGGAGGTCGTCTCCGCCGGGAACCAGATGGAAGTAGCCGGCGACCGCCGACAGCGAGGCGACCATCGCGCCGACCACCAACCCGCGGCGGAGCATGTCGAGCCGGGCCGCGGTGTCCTCCGACGTGACCATCGCGAAGAACACGACCGTCACCGCCATGTACCAGGAGGTCGCAATCCAGCTCACCACCTCGGACTGCTCGAACAGCGGGATCGCGCTGATCGTGTAGCCGACATTGAGCAGGATCAGCATCAGCACCAGTGGCATCAGGGCGAGCCGCAGACGCAGGCCGGTGGCGAAGAAGGTGACGGTGGCCAGCAACGTCACGATCTCGTAGGGGCTCGGCTCGATGAAGACGATCGCGCCGGAGGCGCCGACCAGCCACACCAGCGCGCGCTGGAGGGCCAGCACGCCGGGCGCAGCGCGAACCGCTGCATTCATCTCCCCGGCTGTCGCCGCATACGCCATCACACGCTCACGCTACTCGTACCACACCACTTCCGCCGTCATGCCCCGCCTTGTGCGCACTGGAGCGGGCGTCCAGTACTCCGAGCCGTTCGTGGCAGTTCCGCTGCCGGTGATTACTGGATCGCCCGGTCAAGCCGGGCGACGACAGCGTGGCTCCGGCACGACAAACTCAATACGCGTTCTCGTTCTTGGTCAGCAGCGAGATCGGCGTCTTCAGCAGAATGACGAGATCGAACAGCACCGACCAGTTTTCGATGTAATAGAGGTCGAACTCGACGCGTTTCTGGATCTTCTCTTCATTGTCGATCTCGCCGCGCCAGCCGTTGATCTGGGCCCAGCCGGTGATGCCGGGCTTGACGCGGTGGCGGGCGAAATAGCCGTCGACGGCCTCGTCGAAAAGGCGGCTTTGGAGCTTGCCCTGCACCGCATGTGGACGCGGGCCGACCAAGGAGAGATCGCCGGAGAAGACCACGTTGAAGAGCTGCGGCAGCTCGTCGAGGCTGGTCTTGCGGATGAAGCGGCCCACGCGGGTGACGCGCGAATCGTTCTTCGTCACGACCTTCGAGGCGGTCGGATCAGCCTGATGATGGTACATCGAGCGGAACTTGTAGACGTCGATGCGCTCGTTGTTGAAGCCGAAGCGCTTTTGGCGGAACAGCACGGGGCCGGGGCTGTCGAGCTTCACTGCCAGCGCCACCAATCCCATCACCGGCAAGGCCACGAGCAGCGCGAGGCTGCCGACGACGCGGTCGAACAGCCATTTCATCACCAGGTCCCAGTCGGTGATCGGCGCCTCGAACACGTCCAGCGTCGGTACCTCGCCGATATAGGAGTAGGAGCGGGGACGGAAGCGCAGCTTGTTGGTGTGCGCGGAGAGGCGGATGTCCACCGGCAGGACCCAGAGCTTCTTCAGCATCTCCAGGATGCGCGTTTCGGCGGAGATCGGCAGCGCGAACAGCACGAGATCGATGCGGGTGCGGCGGGCGAACTCGACGATGTCGTCGACCTTGCCGAGCTTGCGCGCGCCGGCACAGGTGTCGAGCGCGCGGCTGTCGTTGCGGTCGTCGAACACGCCGAGCACGTGGATGTCGGAATCCTCCTGCGCTTGCAGCGCCTCGACCAATTGTTCGCCGTTGCGGTCGGAGCCGACGATGATGGTGCGGCGGTCGAGCCGGCCCTCGCGCCCCCAGGCGCGCACCAGCGAGCGCAGCACAAGACGCTCGCAGACGAGCGCGGCGAGCCCGAGGAAGTAGAAGGCGGCAAGCCACAGCCGCGATATTTCGCTGCCGAATTTGGCGAAGAAGGAGATGCCGATGAACAGCAGGAAGACGAACGACCAGGAGGAGATCATCCGCGTCATCTGCCGGAGCTGACCGCGGAACAGCTGCACCTCATAGATGTCGGCGGCCTGGAAGCAGACCACTGCGGAGACCGCGACGGCGACGATCTGCGCGGGATAAATCCAGCTGAAGGAGCCGGCGAGCGGCATGACATAGCCGAGATAGAGTGCGATGCCGACGAGGCTCAGCAGCGCGAAATCGGCGAGGCGTACAAAGCCGGTGATCACGATCGGCGAATAGGCGCGGGCGACCTTCTGGTTGACGACGTCGAGCGCGGCGAGCGAGAGCCGCTGGCGGCGCTCCACGAAGGGCTGGTCAGCCGGCTTCGCCGCGGCGCTGGTCGCGGCATCGAGCATCGAGCGTGCGTTGAGCGGTTCCACGGGCGTCCACGTCCATTCCAAACAGCCCGCGGACCGCGTCCTTGCGCCCCGGGCGAGCATCCCCTGGCCCTTGGACTAACGGACAAATCGGAAGATTCTCTAAAGCGGCCTTAAGGATGGTTAATGATTGGCAAATGCGTCGCGATAGCCCGCGAGCACGCCGTCGACCATCGCCTGCTGGGAGAAATGCGCGGAGATGCGCTCGCGAAGGGACGAGGCGCGCTGCGCTGTTCCTTGCGGATTGTCGAGCGCGGCCGCAATCGCCTCCGCCATGGCCTCCGCGTTGCTCGGCGCGAACAGCGCCGGGTTCTCCGCGCCGAAGATTTCGGGGATGCCGCCGATCTTGGAGGCAATCATCGGAATGCCGGCGGCGCCGGCCTCGATCACGACATAGGGCATGGAATCGCCACGCGAGGGAACGACCAGCAGCCGCCCCTTGGAGAAGCCGTAGCGCGCCTTGACGTGGCCGATGAAGCGGATGGCGCTGGAGAGGCCGAGCCTCTCGACCTGCGCCTTCAGCGCTACGGTCTCCTCGCCGTCGCCGCCGAGCGTCAATGTGACCTTCTTGCCGCCCGCGTGCAGGCGCGCCACCGCATCGACCAATAGATCCGCGCCCTTGATGTGCCTGAACTCACCGACATAAGCGAGGTCGGTGGCGTCGTCGGCAATGACGACCGGTTCGAATTCCTCCGGCGTCACGCCGTTGAATACGCAATGCACCACGCTGTTCGGCGTGCCGACGATGCGCTGGTAAGTGTCGCGGGCAAACGCGCTTTCGAACAGAAACAGGTCGGTCGCGCCCATCAGCGTACGCTCGAGCCGCGCGTAAAACTCGCCCTTGAGCGTGTTGAGGGGATAATGCAGCGAGCCGCCATGCGGGGTGTAGATGCGGATGGCGTCGTCGGAACGCCGCCGCATGCGGATGAATGCGCCGGCCTTGGCGCCGTGGCCATGCATGACGTCGGGCTTGAGCGCGGCGATCAGGCGCCGCAAGCGAATCCAGACCAGGACGTCGTCAGGTGACGGTTCGCGGCGGATCGCCATCCGGTGCACGCCGAGTTTCAGCCGCGGTGCGAGCTCGGCAAGGGCCTTGTCGGCGCGCTCACCGCCCGTGAGACTGTCGGCGAGGATGCCGACATGATGGCCACGATCGACCTGGCCGTTGGCGACGTCGACGATGTGGCGGAAGATGCCGCCGACCGGAGCGCGCACGGCGTGCAGGATGCGAAGCGGCTGGTCGGGAGAGGGGGGCATGATCAAAACCAGCGCTCGACAGCGAATGCTCGAACAATCTCACGAAATATCGAGACGGATTAAGGGCCCTCGTGGTTAACAAACGATGACGAGCGCCCCTGCGCGAGCTGCCGGAGACCGCGATTAACCCAGCGGCAACCTTAATGGAGTGTAATCGCCCCGGTTGAGGTAAGTTCGTGGCGTTGCCCCTGCGGGAGTGTTCGATGCGTTTAGCGTTCTGGCGTGCCGGCAAGGACAAGGCGGTGGTCGAGCGGGCTGTCTCGAAGGCCGAAACCAAGCGGGCCGAACTCGAGCGGATCGAAGCAGATCCTGCGTCCGTTGCCCCGAGGCAGTCGCCAGTCGAATCCGGCGACATCGATCTGCACGCGCTCGGCGGGGCATTGGCGCGCAGGCGCGGCTGGATCATCGTGCCGACGGTGCTGGCGCTCGTCGCATCCGTCGCGGTCGTCAATCTCGTCACGCCGCGCTACAAGTCTGAATCGCGCATCCTGATCGACGGCCGCGAGAACGTGTTTCTGCGCCCCAACAGCGATCGCGCCGAGGAACGGCAGGCGCTCGACGCCGAAGCCGTCACCAGCCAGGTGCAGCTCGTGCTGTCGCGCGATCTCGCGCGCGAGATCATCAAGAAAAACAAGCTTGCGGAACGGCCCGAGTTCGATCCGGTGCTGCAAGGCATTTCGCCGCTGAAGTCGCTTGCGGCGCTGGTCGGCATCGGCCGCGATCCGTTCTCGATGACACCGGAAGAGCGCGTGCTGGACGCCTATTACGAGCGCCTCCAGGCCTACGCCGTCGACAAGTCGCGCGTCATCGTGATCGAATTCCAGTCCGCCGATCCCGATCTCGCCGTGCGCGTCGCCAATTCGATCGCCGACGGCTATCTCGTGCTCCAGCAGGATGCGCGTCAGGATCAGGCCCGAAACGCCAGCCAGTGGTATGCCGGCAGGATCGACGAGCTGCGACGGAATGTCTCCGAAGCCGAAGCCAAGGCCGAGGATTTCCGCTCCAAGTCGAGCCTGTTCGTCGGCACCAACAACACGACGCTGTCGAACCAGCAGATGGGCGAGGTCAACACCCAGCTCAACAATGCGCGCGCGCTCAAGGCCGATGCCGAGGCCAAGGCGCGCCTGATCCGCGAGATGATCCAGAGCGGCAAGCCGATCGAATCGTCGGAAGTGCTGAACTCGGAATCGATGCGCACGCCCTCCCAGCAGCGCGTGGCGTTGCGGGCCCAACTGGCCGAGCAATCATCGACGTTGCTTGGCAACCATCCGCGCATCAAGGAATTGAAGGCGCAGCTCGCCGATCTCGACACCCAGATCCGGGACGAGGCCGCCAAGCTTGCCCGCACCCTCGAAAACGACTCGCGTGCCGCCGCCGGGCGCGTCCAGGAATTGTCGGCGAGCCTCGAGCAGCTCAAGAAGCAGGCGACCTCCACCAACGGCCAGGACGTGCAGCTCCGTGCCCTCGAGCGTGAGGCCAAGGCGCAGCGCGACCTGCTCGAAACCTATCTCGCGAAATACCGTGAAGCCAACACCCGCGAGACCATCGACACCGCGCCGACGGATGGCCGCATCATCTCGCGCGCCATCGTCTCGAACATGCCGGCCTATCCGAAGAAGCTGCCGATCGTGCTGATCGCGACGATCGCGACGCTGTTGCTCTCGTCCGGTGTCGTCGTCACGGGAGAGTTGTTGCGCCAGACTGCGCCCCGTGCGGTGGCGGTGTTCGCACCGGCGCTCACGCGGGCCTCGGCTCGCCAGGAACAAATTGTCCAACCGGCGGTCGTCGAGCCCGTCGTCGATCCGGTCATGGCAGAACCCGCGCCGCTTCAGCCGGAGATGACAGCTGATGCCGATGTCACCGAATTCGCGGAGATCGAACATCTGGCTGATCGCCTGCGCGCCGATGGGGCCATGGCGAAGAAAGTCACGGTGCTTGGCACCGCAAGCGGCGAAGCCGTCACGCTGTCGACGCTGACGCTGGCCCGGCACCTGGCGCGCGATGCACGGGTCGTCGTCGTCGATCTCGCCGCGTCCTCGCCGATCATGGCCGCCGTGTCCGTCGATGCCTCGGCGCCCGGTCTTGCCGAGCTGATGCAGGGCGAGGCATCGTTCGCGCAAGTCATCACCCGGGACAAGCTCTCGCGGCTGCATCTGGTCACGGCCGGCCGTCCCGGCTTCGATCGCAGCCTGTTGCAGTCGCCGCGAGTGACGCTCGCGGTCGACGCGTTGCTGCGCGCCTACGACCACGTGCTGCTCGATGCCGGCAGCGCCTCCGACCTTCCGGCTGAGCTCCTGACGGCGAATGCCCGCGCCGTCGTGGTGCCCGACGCGTCGATGGCGCCGGATGCGCGCGCGCTGATGTGCGAGCAGCTCAGGGCCGTCGGCTTTAGCGAGGTGACCATGCTGAGCAAGCCCGTGCAGCCGTCGGATGCGAGGGACGCGCCGCGCGTCGTGGCGGCGTAGGCGAGGGGAGATTACCCGAACACTCGCCGCAACCGCTGCGCGAGGTCGAACAGCATCTGGTTTTGTTTCACCAGCCGCTTGCCGTGGCTCAGCGAGGACATCGCCATCGCCGCGAGTTTTCCGCGTGACGTCAGCGGAACAAAACTGTCGAAGATGTCCTGGTCGTCCTTGCAGAACATCCGCTTGTACTCGTCCGAGCCGATGCCGAGGTCGAGCGAGCGGTAGCCGCGCTCGGCGCAGCGGTCGATGATGTAGCGCATCAGGATCAGCCCGGGGCTATAGCGGGCATGCTCGGACATCGTGTAGGTGTTGAACATCATCGAGAAGCGCTGGCCGTCGGCGACGCCGGCGAAGATCGCAATCACCTCGTCGTCGCATTCGAGCGCGTGGATGTCGATGACGCGGCCGTCACCGCGCAGCGCAAGGCAGGCGCTGCGGACGAATTGCTCGACGCCGGGCTCGGCGAAGACATTGGGAAGCTTCTGTTCGGCCATCCGCGCCGGCTTGACGCGGAAGAACCAGTCGAGCAGGCGGGTGATGTCGGTGTCGGTGGTCGCCAGGTGATAGCGATAGCCGGAGAGCGCCTGGAGCTTCTTCTCCTTGCTCTTGAGGCGGCGGCGGAAGGAATTGCTGATCCGCGATGTCGGCGGGCCGCCTGGCTCCATCGTGAGCAGCGGGCAGCCGTTGATCGCGCTCTGGCGCGGCAGGTGCCCAAACGGGTTCTGCTGGTCGTGCCAGTGCAGCGGCTGCTGCGTCAGTGCGAGTACGTCGACATGCTCGCGCAGCGGCGCAAGCAGCGCGTCGAGGTCGGCGATGGCGACCTGCGCTGCAAACCCGGCGTTCCACAGGCCCATGTTGAAGGTCGTATGCTTGCCGCCCATGAAGCAGGCCGTGCGCACGCCGTGGTTTTGGCGCAGCGAGAGCGGCAGCAGCAGGAGCGGCTGATGCTCGGCGTCGTGCGCAATGACGATGAAAGGGCGGGCGCGTTCGTGCTCACCGACCAGACGCTGCCAGGGACTCAGCAGGTCAAATCGCTGATAGGGCGTGAAGAGGTGACCCGGCTGCTCGAAGGTACGCCAGACCGCCTCGGCCGCACCGAGATCGGTGACGATATCGACATGCGCGATACGGCTCGCTTTGGACCGCGCGGGCGCTTCTGCCGTCCGGCTCTGCATCGCCGCAGCCATGGTCATTCGCGAAACCTGTCGAGAAATCAAAAATATGCGTCATTCGGCCTGTGGCCGACCTTTGCAAAGAAATGTCAACAAAGGGTAATGACTATGGGAGAGGGAACGGGCGCCGACCGCGAGGTGGGATATTGGCATCCGACGACAGATGGCTGGAACGGCTGCGCCTTGAACTGACCTGGTTCACCGGGCAGGCTGCGCTGCGCAGTCGTGGTGCCGGCGCCATCCTGCGCTTTGCGCATGTCCGGCCGCGGCGGCGCGGCGGGTTTCAGCCGCTGCGCGAGCACGAGATCACGCCGTATTTCCTCGATCGCGCCATTCGCGCGCTGAAGCGGTGGAACTACGATTTTCTCGGGATGGACGAGGTCTGCCGGCGCGCGGTGACGCTGCCGGAACAGCGGCGCTTCGTGGCACTCACGTTCGACGGTGCCGGCAAGGATCTGATCGACTTTGCCTATCCGGTGCTGGCGCGCCACGCCGTGCCCTTCACGGTCTATGTGCCAACGGCATTTCCCGACGGCGTCGGAGAAGCCTGGTGGCTTGGGCTCGAACAGGTGATCGCGCGCGAGAGCCGCGTCAGCCTGGTGATGGGCGAGAAGGAGCAGCGCTTCACTGTCACCGACAATGCCGGGAAGCAGGCGTTGTTTTCGTTCGTCGAGGCCTGGCTGCGCTCGCTGCCGCCGGCGGATGTGTCGGCTGCGATCGCAGACCTTTGCACACGCTACCGGATCGACCTCGCGGCGCTCTCACGCGAAGCGTCGATGAATTGGGAGGATCTGGCGAGGCTTGCGGCCGATCCGCTGGTGACGATCGGCAGTGCGACCGTGAACTATCCCGTTCTCGCCAACATGAAGGATGCGGCCGCGCTGCGCGAGATGACGATGGGCAAGGCGGTGGCGGAAGCGGCCTTCCATCGCGATATCAGGCATCTCGCCTTTCCGTTCGGCGATCGCGCCTCATTCCGGCGCAGCCATGTCGTCATGGCGGAGGAGGCCGGCTTTGCCAGCGCGGTGACGACGATCCCGGGCATCGTGGATGCGGAGGGACGCACCAATCTGCGCGCGCTGCCGCGCATTTCCTGGGATGGCCGGGTGCGCTCGCTGCGCATGATGAGGGTGCTGGTGTCGGGCACGGCCTTTGCGCCGGTGAAGCCGACCGGCGGAACTACGAACTAGTTTTCGCCCGGTCGGGCCGCTGCATCCAGCTCACGATCGGCATCGCCGGCAGCACCCAGCCCATGCCGACCACCACGTAATAGATCGCCTGCCGCCAGCCGGACTCGGCGATCCACGGCATCTGCGCCAGCGCCATGCCGAGCAGGGCCCAGACGGTGGCGAGCACCAGGAGCAGGATGGTGCCGAGGAACTTGCGGGTGCGGATCGTCATGACGGAATATTGCGGCCTTCGCGTAACTTGCGCTGCGGGAGTGGGGGACTATAAGGGGCACGCAGTTTGGTTCAAGCCTTGCCGGTTCAAGCTCTGGTTTTGCCTCGAATGAAGACGATTTCCGCCCCGTCCGAGCCGCATCGCGCCGTGCGTTGGTGGCTGATCTTCGTGGCTGGGCTGATCGCGCTGATGGTACTGGTCGGCGGTGCGACGCGGCTGACGGAATCCGGGCTCTCGATCGTCGAATGGAAGCCGGTCACGGGCAGCGTGCCGCCACTCTCGGACGCGCAGTGGACCGAGGCCTTCGAGGCCTACAAGAAGATCCCGCAATATCGCGAGCTCAACGCGGGCATGAGCCTGTCCGAGTTCAAGGAGATCTTCTGGTGGGAATGGAGCCACCGGCTGCTTGGCCGTTTCATCGGCTTCGCCTATCTCCTGCCGTTCCTGTTCTTCCTGTGGCGCGGCGGCCTGTCCGGTGAGTTGAAGCGGCGGTTGTGGTTGCTGTTCGGGCTCGGCGGGCTCCAGGGCGCGGTCGGCTGGTGGATGGTGGCCTCGGGGCTGTCTGAACGCGTCGAGGTCTCGCAATATCGGCTGGCGACGCATCTTGTGCTGGCGCTTCTGATCTTTGCCGGCATCGTCTGGACGGTGCGGCGGCTCGCCGAGCGGCCGCCGATCGCAGCATCGTCGCGGCTGCGCTTCACGAGCGCCTTGCTCCTCGTCGTGACCTTGATCCAGATCTATTTCGGTGCGCTGGTTGCTGGCCTGCGCGCCGGCCGCGCCTACAACACGTGGCCGCAGATCGACGGCGCGTTCATTCCGTCGGCGGAGCGGCTGTGGTTCGAGACGCCGTGGTGGCGCAACATGTTCGACAACGTGCTGACAGTGCAGTTCGAGCACCGCATGACGGCCTACGCGCTGTTCGCGCTGGCGGCGTTGCACGCGTTCGATGCGGTGCGTTCACGCGCGGGGTCTGCAGCAAACGGCGCGCTTTTGCTATTGGGTGCGGTCAGCCTGCAAGCTGTGCTCGGCATCCTCACGCTGCTCAACCAGGTGCCGATTGACCTCGCGCTCGCGCATCAGGCGGTCGCGATCGTGGTGCTGACGCTTGCGGTCATGCAGACAGAGCGGCTCGCGACGCGCGGCTCGACTGAAGCGCAGCCGCGCGCGGTTCCCGTCGGTCAGGCCGGCTGATCGGGTCTGTTCTTCAGCAATAGCCGTAGATGCCGCACGAGTAGGGCAGGCGCCAGAAATAGTCGACCTGCTTCCCGCCGTAATACGAGCCCTGATAATCGTAATCCCACGGACGGCCGTAATAGCCCGGAAGCGTGTGGGAGCCCGGCAGCAGTGGCGTACCGGGCAGGTTGCGGATGTAGCTGCCGATGCCATAGGCCGGCGAGATCAGCGCGTCCGGATCGGTCTCGACATAGACCTGCGGTAGCTCCTGCGGCGGAGCGGCGGCCCGCCGCTTCGGCGTGGCCGGCAAATCGGCGGCAAGCGCAGCTGAGACCGTTAGCATCGCCGCAAGGGCAGGCACCATCCAGCGCAGCATCGTCGGCTCCGAATCAAAGGGGAGATCCAGTGACGATGTATGCGGCAGATATGGTTAATGATCGTTAACCGAGGCTGTCGTTCCGGGGCGGTGCGAAGCACCGAACCCGGAACCTCGAGATTCCGGGTTCGCGCTGGCGTCCCCGGAACGACAGGGAAACTAAGCGCCCAGCGCCTGTTCCAGATCGGCGATCAAATCTTCCTTGTCCTCGATGCCGATCGAGAGCCGCACCACGTCGGGGCCGGCGCCGGACTTGACCTTGGCGGCGTCGTCGAGCTGGCTATGCGTGGTCGAGGCCGGATGGATGACGAGCGAGCGGGTGTCGCCGACATTGGCCAGATGCGAGAACAGCTGCAACTTCGACACCAGGCTGACGCCGGCATCGTAGCCGCCCTTCAAGCTGAAGGTGAACACGGCGCCGGCACCCTTCGGTGCGTATTTGCGCGCGAGCTGGTTGTACTTGTCGCTTGCGAGGCCCGCATAGTTCACCGCGGCCACCGCCGGATGGCCGGCGAGGAATTCTGCGACCGCTTTCGCATTGTCGCAGTGCTTCTGCATGCGCAGCGGCAATGTCTCGATGCCCGTGAGGATCATGAAGGCGTTGAACGGCGACAGCGCGGGTCCGAGGTCGCGCAGGCCCAGCACGCGGCAGGCGATCGCGAAGGCGAAATTGCCAAACGTCTCCTGCAGCCGGATGCCGTGATATTCGGGCCGCGGCTCCGACAGCATCGGATATTTGCCGCCGGTCGACCAATCGAAGGTACCGGCATCGACGATGATGCCGCCGAGCGAATTGCCGTGACCGCCCAGAAACTTCGTCAGCGAGTGCACGACGATGTCGGCACCGTGATCGATCGGGCGGATCAGATAGGGCGAGGCCAGCGTATTGTCGACGATCAGCGGTACGCCCGCCTTGCGCGCCACCGTCGAGATCGCCTCGATATCGGTGATGCTGCCGGCGGGATTGGCGATGGACT
Organism: Bradyrhizobium sp. 149; assembly: GCF_023073915.1. GTDB lineage: Bacteria > Pseudomonadota > Alphaproteobacteria > Rhizobiales > Xanthobacteraceae > Bradyrhizobium. Next base: position 356,358 of record NZ_JADPKK010000022.1, read on the forward strand.
CGATGAAGATCGCTTTCGTGCGCGGCGTGACCGCACGTTCGAAGCTCGCGATGTCGTCGGGATCGGCCCACACCACGTTCCAGCCGAAGCTCTTGAAGGCATGCGTGAACTGGTTGATCGAGCCGCCATAGAGCTTTCGCGCGGCGATGAACTCGTCGCCGGGCTGGAGCAATTGCTGCAACACCACGACCTGCGCGGCATGACCCGAGGCCACCGCAAGCGCGGCCGTGCCGCCTTCGAGCGCCGCGACGCGCTCTTCCAGCACCGCGTTGGTGGGATTGCCGATGCGGGTATAGATGTTGCCGAACGCCTGCAGGCCGAATAGCGAGGCGGCATGGTCGGCGTCGTTGAACACGAACGACGTCGTTTGATAAATCGGAGTCGCGCGCGCACCGGTGGTGGGATCGGGCTGTGCACCGGCATGCACGGCGAGGGTCGAAAATCCCGGAAGGCGATCGCTCATTGAGGGCGTCCTGTTCTCGTGGTCTGAAATCGCGCGGCATGCTGATTGGCGCCGCGGCTGTCGTCAAGGCGCGGCTTCACATCAGAACGATCGTGCTACGCATTGTCGCGTTGCCGAAATGAAGCCTTCGCAATTGCGTCAGCTTTGCTCGGTCTTGTTTTTGGCGGCGCGATCCGATGCCGCAGTTTCGCCGCCGCCGACACTCATCCGATTGAGGGATAGCCGCATGCCTTGCGTCGGCGCCGGGGGGCGTTTAGAGCTCAGCGTGCGCGAATTGACGCCCATCCACGATATCTCCGACGACAAACGGCCGTATTCGATCTTGGGGCAGCGGTTCATCACCACCTTTATGCCGACCGATTCCGCCTTCAGCGCCGCCGCATCGTCGCGAGCGCCAAGCTGCATCCAGATTACCTTCGGCAGCGGATCGAGCGTGAGGGCTTCCTCGACCACCGGCATGATGTGGCTGGAGTTGCGGAAAATGTCGATCATGTCGACGGGACGGTCGATGTCGGACAGCGAGGCGACGAAGGGTTTTCCCAGCAGCTCCTTGCCGACATGGCCGGGATTGACCGGGATCATGTCGTAGCCGCGCTGGGCCAGATATTTGAACGCGAAATAGCTCGGTCGCACGTTGACAGGCGAGGCGCCAACCATCGCGATCGACTTCACGCTGTTGAGGATGCCGCGGATGTAATTGTCGGGATAGGCGTCGTGGTTCATTGGCTCATCTTCTTGCTGTCATTGCGAGGAGCGAAGCGACGAAGCAATCCAGTCTGTCTCCAAGGAGGGATTTCTGGATTGCTTCGCTTCGCTCGCAATGACGGATCATTCATCCCGCCATGTCGGCGTGCGCTTCTCGATGAAGGCGCCGATGCCTTCCTCGGCGTCTCGCGCCATCATGTTCTCGGTCATCACCTCTGCGGCATAGCGATAGGCGTCCGCAAGGCTCATCTCGGCCTGGCGGTAGAACGCCTCCTTGCCGAGCTTGACGGTGTAGGCGGATTTCAGCGCGACCTGTTCGGCCAGTGCAATGGCGGCGTCACGCTCGGTGCCGGCGGCGACGACACGATTGACCAGCCCGATCTCGCGGGCGCGTGCGGCCGGGATCGGCTCGCCCGTCAGCAGCATCTCCATCGCCTGCTTGCGCGGCACGTTGCGCGACAGCGCCACCATCGGCGTCGAGCAGAACAGGCCGATGTCTACGCCGGGGGTGGCAAAGCTCGCAGCTTCCGAGGCGATCGCGAGATCGCAGCTGGCCACGAGCTGGCAGCCGGCCGCGGTCGCGATGCCCTGGACGGCTGCAACCACGGGCTTGGGCAGGTGCACGATGGCCTGCATCATCGTGCTACAGGCGGTCATCATCTCGGCGAAGAAGGCACGGCCGCGGTCCGGATCGGCGCGGCGCGCGGTTAGCTCCTTCATGTCGTGGCCGGCGGAGAAGGCTGGACCGTTGGCCGCGATCACGACGCCGCGGACGGCCTTGTCGTCGCGGATCTCGTTGAGCTCGGCATGCAGGCTCGCGATCATCGCCTCCGACAGGCTGTTGCGGGCGGCCGGGCGGTTGAGGGTCAGGACCGCGATGGAGCCGACGGTCTCGCGCAGCAGGATCGGCGGTTGCGGGGAGGGGGCGCGGGCAGCCTGGACGGGCATCAAAGCGTTTCCGGTTGGATTATTGCGATTGGATGACGCAGACAACTTAATGTAACAGGGGACGTGAAGCGAGGGTGAGGGGTAGCATGGCGTTAGCGAAAATGAGCGTGGCGGAGCTCGAGCAGTTTCTCCGCAACGAGTTTCCCCAGGCCTTCAGCGGCGACGACATCACGATCGAGAGCGCGGACGGTCAGGCCTGCCTTTTGCGTCAGCGCTACAGCGAAAGGATGCTGCGGCCCGGTGGAACCGTGTCCGGCCCGACCCTTATGGCGCTCGCCGATTTCGCGATGTACGTGGTGCTGTTGTCCGCGATCGGGCCGATCGGGCTCGCCGTGACCACCAATCTCAACATCAACTTCCTGCGCAAGGGGCAGCCCGGCCAGGACGTGCTGGCCGAGGCGCGGTTGCTCAAGCTCGGCAAGCGGCTGGCCGTCGGTGAGGTGAGACTGTTGTCCGGCACCTCGCCCGATCCGATCGCGCATGTCACCTCGACCTATTCCATTCCAAACGTTTGAGCTTTTTGCAGGTATCTTGATACCATATTTCTAAGCCATTGATATTGATGATGTAAATTCCGCCTTTGGGCATTGACCGCGGCGCCTCTGTTCTCTAGAAAACCGCCCAGTCCGGTGCGGTGTTCGCGCCGATGCTCCCCGTCCACGGAAACTCTGACATGAAAACCTTTTCGGCAAAGCCGGCTGAGGTGACGAAGAAGTGGGTATTGATCGACGCCAAGGGTCTGGTCGTCGGCCGTCTCGCCACCATCGTCGCCATGCGCCTGCGCGGCAAGCACCTCCCGACCTACACCCCGCACGTTGATTGCGGCGACAACATCATCATCATCAACGCGCAGCATGCGGTTCTCACCGGCCGCAAGCGCGAGCAGAAGACTTATTACAAGCACACTGGCTATGTCGGCCACATCAAGGAGCGCACCGCGCGCCAGATCCTCGAGGGCAAGCATCCCGAGCGCGTGCTCGAGAAGGCCGTCGAGCGCATGATCCCGCGTGGTCCGCTCGGTCGCGTCCAGATGGGCAATCTCCGCGTCTATGGCGGCGCCGATCATCCGCACGAGGCCCAGACGCCCGAGAAGATCGACATCGCCAAGTTGAACCGCAAGAACACGAGGGCCGCATAATCATGGCCGAATCCATTCAGTCGCTCGACCAGCTCTCGCAGCTCAAGACGGCGGCCGCGCCCGACGCGCCCAAGCACGAGAAGAAGGTTGACAAGTTCAACCGCGCCTATGCCACCGGCAAGCGCAAGGACGCGGTCGCCCGCGTCTGGATCAAGCCGGGCGCCGGCAAGGTCACGGTCAACTCGCGCGAGGTCGAGGTCTATTTCGCCCGTCCCGTGCTGCGCATGATGATCGAGCAGCCCTTCTCCGTGGCCGCGCGTTCCGGCCAGTACGACGTGATCTGCACCGTCGCCGGCGGCGGTCTGTCCGGCCAGGCCGGCGCGGTCCGCCATGGCATCTCCAAGGCGCTGACCTATTTCGAGCCGGAGCTGCGCACCGTGCTCAAGAAGGGCGGCTTCCTCACCCGCGACTCCCGCGTGGTCGAGCGCAAGAAGTACGGCAAGGCCAAGGCCCGCCGGTCCTTCCAGTTCTCGAAGCGTTAATCGCTTCGGTCACATTCGCCGCGAAAGCGGCTTCAATGAGATGCAAAAGGGCGCTGATTTCAGCGCCCTTTTTGCTGTTCGTTTGTATGCAAATTGATGGCGTGTTTCTTGAAAACTTGGGCGCGCATGAAAACCTGAATGGAACCCGCGAGACATAGCGTCGCATCTGGAAGGGCGCGCAAATCGGCTGAGCCGATCGCGTAACTGCTATGTCTAGAAGGGGGCCGACATGATGTCGCTCGATAGCATCACGCTCTATTTGGTTGCTACCATGATCGCCGCACTGCTCGGCGCCATGATGGTGTTTTTCGGAAGGCAGGAGAACAGCCCTGCACTGAAATGGTGGGGCACCGCGTATCTCCTCGGCGCCGCATCGGTGGCGCTCTGGACTGCGGCCGGCGACAAGCTGGGCGCGCATCTTTACCTTGCGCTGAACGCGGTCGGCTTCGTCGCCTGCGGCATGGTGTGGAATGCGGCGCGCGTCTTCCATGGCCGCAAGCCGAACTGGCCGGGTCTCCTGGTCGGCGCGCTTGCCTGGGCCGCTGCCGCCACGCTGCTCGATCCCGCAGCGTCCATGCTGCGCATGATCGCCGGCGCCGGCATCGTCTCGGTCTATGCGGCGCTGACCGCGAGCGAGCTCTGGATCGAGCGGCGCAAGAGCCTGCAACGGCGCTGGCCGGCCTTCGTGGTCCCGGTGATGCACGGCTGCGTCTTGATGCTGCCGATCCTGCTCGGCAGCTTCCTGCGCCCGAACGATGCCGGCTTCTCCACCAGCATCTGGGTCACCGTGTTCGCGGTCGAGCTCGTGCTCTATGCGGTCGGCACCGTGTTCGTGATCTTCATGCTGGTGTCCGAGCGCACGGTCACCGCGCACCGGACCGCCGCGTCGACCGATCCGCTGACCGGCATGCTCAACCGCCGCGGCTTCTCGGAAGCCTGCGGACGCGTGATCGAGCGCGAAGCGAAGGCCGGCCGTCCCGTGACCGTGATGATCTTCGACATCGATCATTTCAAGTCGATCAACGACCGCTTCGGCCATCCCGCCGGCGACGAGATGCTGAAACTGTTCTCGACCGTCGTCGTCAGCAATCTGCGCATGACCGACATGTCGGGTCGCATCGGCGGCGAGGAGTTCGCCGCGCTGCTGCCGTGTTCGCTGGAGGAGGGCGTGCTGGTCGCCGAGCGCGTGCGCGAGGCCTTCGAGACCTCCGGCGTCGTGGTCGATGAGGGCCCGGTCGACACCACCGTCAGCATCGGCGTCGCGGGCGGTCCGGCCGGCACCGAGCTCGAAGTGCTGCTGGCCTCGGCCGACACCGCGCTCTATCAGGCCAAGCGCGGCGGCCGTAACCGCGTCGAGGCGGCGGAGGAGCTGCCGCTGTCGCTGGAGAACTGGCGCCGCCAGAGTGCCGCGCGGATCGGCGTATCCAACACACAATCCAAGGCGCAGCCGGCGACCGCCTAGGCAAAGGAGCCTTGCGGTAATCCCCTGTTTACCATTCGATCCCTACCATTGCGGTCATGGAATCGATCCGTCGACAGAACCCGCAGGCTGCCCTGATGTCGCTCGAAGCCGCTGCGGCCTCGGCACGCGGCGGCTTCGCCTGCCTGTTCTCGACCGCGGACGAATACGAGAGCGCGCTGATCACCGAGCGCCGGGCCCAAGGGCGCTACACGCAAGGCCGCAGCTACTGGCCACTCGCGCTGTTCGCAGGTTGTGCACTGCTCGTGGCGGGTACCGTTCTGCTGCTCGCCTGAGTGATCTGCATTTTTGGACCAGGCAGGGCGCCGTTTCGGCGCCTTTTTCTTTGTCGCCGGCTGCGCTAGACACGCCCGTCGAACAAAAATGGGTGGAAACAGATGATCACCGAGATCGCGCAAATCGACGTCAAGCCGGGCAGCGAGAAGGACTTTGAAGCCGCCGTCGTCAAGGCCAAGGCCGCCTTCGGCCGCTCCAAGGGTTTTCACGGTTTCGAGCTGCACAAGTCGATCGAGAAGCCGCAGCGCTACCGCCTGATGGTGAAGTGGGAGGCGCTGGAGAACCACACCGTCGACTTCCGCGGCTCCGAGAATTTCAGCGAATGGCGTGGCCTCGTCGGCCAGTATTTTGCGTCACCACCGGAGGTCGAGCACACCGAGACCGTGCTCACCACTTGAGGCTCTCCGCGCAAACGCGTTCCGCGTTGTCGCGAGGATGATGCTCTAGGCCGCCTCCGCCAGAGGCGGCGCCTCATACGCTTTGAAGTGGTCGATCATGACCTTGGCGATGGCGACCAGTGGCAGCGCCAGCGCCAGGCCCCAGATTCCGAACATGACGCCGAGCAGGATCTGAAACGCGAACAGCGTGGCCGGCGGAATGTCCAGCGCCTGCCGCTGCAGGATCGGCGTCAGCACGTAGCTCTCCATGGCGTGTACGCCCATGAAGAGGAGAAAGGCCGACAGCGCTGGAATCCAGCCCGAGGCGAGGCTCGCCAGCACCACGATCATGCCGCCGATAATGGCCCCGATGGTTGGAATGAATGCGAGGAGTCCCGCCTGAATTCCCAGGATGAATGAGCCGGGGATGCCGATGACGGCAAGCCCGATCCAGGTCACCACGCCGACCGCGAGCATGACGGTGATCTGCGCGATCAACCAGCGCTCCAGCGTCTCGCTGATGCGGTCGATGATGAGGGTGGCACGCGTGCGATGCCTGGCGGGCATGAGGAACAGCAAGCCGCCGCGATAGGTGCCGGGTTGGGCCGCAAAGGCGACTCCCAAGAACAGCACGATGAAGATGTTTCCGACGCCGTGTATGGTACCGAGCAGCAGCTTGAAAGTCTGGCTCACGATTGCTCCACCACTCGAGGCGAGCGCGCCGGCGCCCGGCAGGGGACCACGCGAGTTCGGTGCAGGCGAGGGCGTCGCTGCCGACGGTGCAATGGCCGATGAATCTGGCGCGGCGCTACCGAAGTCGAAGAAGCTGGTGTCGATGCCGTGATTGTCGAGGAAGGATTTGACGTTTCCGATTTGCGACTTGATCGTGTTGCTGAGCACCGCAGCCTGTTCAGCGATGGTGGCGCCTCCGAGATAGGCAACGCTCGCGAGCATCACGGCCAGCGCCGCGCAGACGATCACGAGCCGGACCGTATGCGGCAGGTGCACGCGGCGGCCAAGCGCGTTGGTCAGCGCGTTGAGGCCGACGCCGAGCAGCATGCCGGTGAAGATCAGGAGCAGGGTGGTGGCAAAATACCAGGTGAAGACCAGCATGGCCGTGAACATCGCAACGCCGATGCCCCCGACCGAGATCGACCAGGCCAGATCGGTGCGGGTCCGGGGCCGTTCATCTGCGGGAATGGTCACATCGGGTCCTTTCGAGGGCGGCAGGCGGGCACTCTTTCGCGAAATCTCTCCTCGGATCAAGCCGGGCTCTGGCGCGATTTGACGCGTCTCTGGCCTCGCGGGCCAACGCCACCGGTGCGAAGGCGGTGCCACGCCCGTCCTCCGGCCGGTCATTTGCGCGAAATAGCATTGCCGTCCCGCGTACCCCTCTGTTGAATTTGTTCCACCCTGGGGGCATGTTTAGAGAATCTTCTTCGGCGGGGAGTCTGAACGGGAGATGAGAAAGCCGGTCGTCGGCGTGATCGGGAACGCCCATCGCGTTGAAAATCGATTTCAGGTCCAGATGGTCGGCGAGCGTAATCTGCGCGCCGTGGCCGAGGTTTCCGGCGGCCTGCCGGTGATGTTCGCGGGAGCGCCCGACATCACCGATATCGGTGCGCTGCTCGACACCGTCGACGGTATCGTGCTCACCGGCGCCCGCGCCAATGTCCACCCGACCCGCTTCAACGTCGATCCCTGCGAAAGGCACGAGCCCTACGACATCCACCGCGACGAGGTCGCGCTGGCGCTCTCGGTCGCCTGCGTGGCCCGCGGTATCCCGCTGTTCGGCATCTGCCGGGGTCTCCAGGAGATGAACGTCGCCTTCGGCGGCTCGCTGCATCCCGAGATTCGCGAAATCCCGGGCCGCATGAACCATCGCATGCCGAGGCTCGAGAACGGCGAGATTCATCCCGATCCGACAGTGGTGTTCGCCGATCGTCACGAAGTCGATCTGACACCGGGCGGCGCGTTCGCAGAATTGCTCGGCTGCGAGAAGATCAGGGTCAATTCGCTGCACGGCCAGGGGATCCTGGACCCCGGCAAGCGCGTGCTGATCGAGGGTATTGCCGAGGACGGCACCATCGAGGCGATCCGCATTGCGGAAGCCAGGACATTTGCGCTCGGGGTGCAATGGCACGCCGAATACGACCCGCAGCACAATCCGATCAACCGAAAATTGTTCGAGGCTTTTGGCGAAGCGATGGTCGCGCGGCAGAAAGCGGCGGCGTAGGCGGCCCGTAAATGAGAGGGCGTAGGGACGGCGTGAAGGCGGTCTCCGACAACACGGCACTGGTGCACTGGGCGCCGGTGGTGACGGAGATCGGGGTGAACTTTCCCCGACAAGTGAAGCCGCGGGGGATGGGGAGCGCGGCGTCTTAGCCTTCTACGCCGCCCGCTCCATCCGTCGCGCGCGATAGGCCTGCGGCGACATCAAAGTGAGCTTGCGGAACGCCTTGCGAAAGCTGCTCTCGTCCTCGTAGCCGGCCGCCCGCGCGATGGTCTTGACCGGCTGCATCGTCGTCTCCAGCAGCGTGCGGGCGTGCTCGACGCGGCGACGCATGATGAAGGCCTGCGGCGGCTCGCGGGTGAGCTCCTGAAACTTCCGGTTCAGCGTGCGCTCGCTGAGGCCGAGCGCATCGGCCAGACGCTTGACGGTCATCGGACGCTTTCCGGTGCGACGCACCAGCAGGTCCGCCTGGGTCAGCAGCGGGTCCCGCGAGAGCAAATAGCCGACTGGCATGAAGATCGACTGGGTGCGCTGCGCGGTGTCGATGACGACGTAATCCGCGCATAGTTTTGCGATGTCCTTGCCGTCGACCATCTCGATCAGCCTGAGCAGGAGGTCGACCCACGACATCGGTCCGGCCGCGCAGACGATGCGGTCCGCGGTGGTGATGACCGCGTCCGGGGCGAGGTCGATGGTGGGATGACGCTGCCGCAGCTCGCTTTGCAGCCACCAGGTGATGGTGGCGCGGCGGTTGTCGAGCAGGCCGGCGCCGGCAAGCAGGAATACGCCGCTGCAAAACGCGCCGATCAGCCGTCCGTTGGCGTGCTGCTGCCGCAGCCAGGCGCCGGCCCGGGCATATTGCGGTTGCAGGCGCTCGGCCGTGACGTGATCGACGAGGTTGCCGGGGACGAGGATCGCGTCAAAGCGACCGCGTTTCTCGATAGCGGCGTCGACCGCGACCATCTGGCCGCCGCCGGCGCGCACAGGCTTGCCGTCGAGCGAAAGCGTCTGCCAGGCGAAGCCGGGTTTGACGCCGCTCTGCTGCATCACGTGGTTGGCGAGCGACAGGACGTCGGCGATCCCTGAGATCGCCGAATGCATGCAGCCTTCCAGCGCCAATATTGCGAGCTTCATCGGACCTCCAGACAAGATACGGCGATCCTAGCCGATCGGCGCGCGGACCTATGGCGGAAATTGCCCGACCTCTGTCTTATCCGCCACTGCCGTCTCCGGCAGGTCCGGTTCAATCTCTCAACCGTCGTCACACGACTTGATTGGAGAAAGACATGCCTTATGTCACCATTTCCACCGTCCGCGGCATCCTGGATGTTGCGCAGAAGAAAGCGCTGCTCGACCGCGTCACGGACCTCCTGGTCGAGGTCGAAGGGCAGGGCAACCCGGAATTCCGCCGCAACGTCTGGGTCAGGATCGAGGAGCAGGAGCCCTCGCACTGGTCGCTCGGCGGCATGCAGCCGACGCCGGAGATCATCGCCGGCACGTTCGGCGCAATCGGGACGGATGGGGTGCGGGTCGCGAAGACGTAGCAGCGCGAAGCACGCGGGCGGACCAGCCCAAGGCATGGTCCGCCACCGCCCTGTGCTCAACCGATCTGCGGAGGCGATTTCCATTGCATCGCACAATCGCACAAGAGCCTGCACGCGGCTGCATTGAGGTTCAAGAGACGCGCACCATATGCTCCGCAAGGGAGCGCTGTCGTGCAGACCATGAAGGCGGCTTTCGTTGCGGCGATTGGCGTCGTGGCTTTGATCTGCTGCCTCCTTCCCAGTTCAGCGGAGGAGAACGGCCGTCTTGCACTGGTTGTTTCGATCGATGGGGCCATTGGCCCTGCGTCGGCCAGCTATGTGAAGGAGGTTTTCGCCAGGGCGAACGAACGGCGTGCCGAGGTCGTGCTTCTGAGAATGAACACACCCGGCGGGCTTAATTCCAGCATGCGCGAGATCATCGCGGATGTGCTGGCCTCGCCCATCCCCGTCGTCGCTTACGTCGCTCCCTCCGGCGCCCACGCGGCGAGTGCGGGGACCTATATCCTTTATGCGGCCCACATCGCGGCGATGGCGCCAGGCACCAATATCGGTGCTGCGACGCCGGTGCAGATTGGCGGACCGCTTCCAGGGCTGCCGAGTGGCACCCCGGACAAGGACGGCAAGGACAAGAAGGACGAGCCCAAGGACGCGATGACGGCGAAGGTGACGAACGATGCCGTCGCCTTTATCCGCAGCCTCGCCGAACTGCGCGGCCGCAATGCCGATTGGGCCGAGAAGGCGGTCCGTGAGGCCGCCACCCTGTCCGCCAATGGCGCGTTGCAGGCGCACGCCATCGACCTCGTCGCGCGCGATCCGGCCGACCTGCTTATGCAAATCGATGGTCGCGACGTCGAGCTTGCGGGCGGCAAGACCCACCACCTGGCTACGCAGAATGCCGTCATCGAAGCCGTTGATCCCGGGTGGATCTCCCGATTCCTGGCGGTCATCACCGATCCCAACGTCTCATTCATTCTCCTGATGGTCGGCATCTACGGTCTGATCTTCGAATTCATGTCTCCCGGCGCAGTCGCTCCGGGCATCGTCGGGGCGATCTGCCTGCTGCTCGGCCTCTACGCTCTCAACTTGCTGCCGATCAACTATGCCGGCCTCGGCTTGATGCTGGTCGGGATCGCGCTCCTCGCCGTCGAGGCGTTCAATCCGACCGTCGTGATCGGCCTTGGAGGCGTTGTCGCCTTTGTGCTCGGCGCCGTCATGCTGGTCAGGGTCGAAGCGCAAGGCTACCGGCTGTCGTGGGCGGTCATCACGGTCGTCGCGGCGATGTTCGCAGGCTTCGTTCTGGTCGTGCTCGGCGCGCTCAGGCGCGCCCGCCGCGGCCCGCTGCGGGCCGGCGCGCAAGCCATGCTCGGCCTGGCCGCCGAAGTCCTCGACTGGAACGAGAACGAGGGGCACGTCTTTACGCATGGCGAACGCTGGCAAGCGCGCGGAGCCGACAGCTTCAAGCCCGGCGAGAGGGTCGAGGTCGCCAATATTGTCGACTTGACGCTGGTGGTCCGGCGTCCGACCGCTGTGAGCGGCGAGGGAGGTCAACTCCGATGATTGAATATTCGATTTACGCAGTGCTTGCGCTGATCGTCGTCATGTTTCTCAGCCAGGCCATTCGCATCCTCAGGGAATACGAGCGCGGCGTCATCTTCACGCTCGGCCGCTTCACCGGGGTCAAGGGGCCGGGCCTCATCATCCTCATTCCGGTCGTGCAGCAGCTCGTCAAGGTCGATCTCAGGGTGATGGTGCAGGTTGTGCCGCCTCAGGATGTGATTTCGCGCGACAACGTCCCCGTCAAGGTGAACGCCGTTCTCTACTTCCGCATCGTCGATCCCGAGCGCGCCATCATCAAGGTCGGCGATTACATGGCTGCGACCAGTCAGCTCGCCCAGACCACGCTGCGCTCCGTGCTCGGCAAGCACGAACTCGATGAGATGCTCGCCGAACGCGATCGGTTGAACGCCGATATCCAGGAGATACTCGACAAGCAGACCGACATCTGGGGCATCAAGGTGACCGGCATAGAGATCAAGGACGTCGATCTCAACGAAACCATGGTGCGCGCGATCGCCAAGCAGGCGGAGGCGGAACGGTTACGGCGCGCCAAGGTGATCAACGCGATGGGCGAGCAGCAGGCCGCCGAAAAGCTCGTCGAGGCCGGCCGGATTCTCGCGCAGGAGCCGCAGGCGATGCAACTGCGTTACTTCGCGGCTCTGCACGACATTGCGGGCGAGCGGTCGTCGACCGTCGTGTTTCCGCTGCCCATCGGCCTGCTCGATCATTTGATGCCGCGGCGCGAGAACCCGTAGCTGGAGGTCCTACGCTCTCAAACGAAAAGGCGCCCCTCGCGGAGCGCCTTTTGCTTGTCGCATGAACTTCGGGCCGCTTAGCCCGAATAGTACATCTCGAACTCGACCGGGTGCGGGGTCATTTCGAAGCGGGCGACTTCCGTCATCTTCAGCTCGATATAGGCGTCGATGAAGTCGTCGTCGAACACGCCGCCGTTCTTCAGGAAGCCGCGGTCCTTGTCGAGGTTTTCCAGCGCCTCGCGCAAGCTGCCGCACACCGTCGGGATCTGCTTCAGCTCTTCCTTCGGCAGATCGTAGAGGTCCTTGTCCATCGCCGGACCCGGGTCGATCTTGTTCTTGATGCCGTCGAGGCCTGCCATCAGCATCGCGGCGAAGCCGAGATAGGGATTGGCGAGCGGATCGGGGAAGCGCACCTCGACGCGCTTGGCCTTCGGCGAAGCGGTGTAGGGGATGCGGCAGGAGGCCGAGCGGTTGCGCGCGGAGTAGGCGAGCAGCACGGGAGCCTCATAGCCCGGGACCAAGCGCTTGTAGGAGTTGGTCGACGGGTTGGTGAAGGCGTTGATCGCCTTGGCGTGCTTGATGATGCCGCCGATGTAGTGGAGGCAGGTCTCCGACAGGTCGGCGTATTTGTTGCCGGCGAACACCGGCTTGCCGTCCTTCCAGATCGACTGGTGCACGTGCATGCCCGAGCCGTTGTCGCCGAAGACCGGCTTCGGCATGAAGGTGGCGGTCTTGCCATAGATGTGCGCGACCTGGTGGATGCAGTATTTGTAGATCTGCATGTGGTCGGCCATCAGCGTCAACGTGTCGAACTTCATGCCGAGCTCGTGCTGGGCGGAGGCGACTTCGTGATGGTGCTTCTCGACCTTCACGCCCATCTTGGCCATGGCGCCGAGCATCTCCGAGCGCATGTCCTGCACCGAGTCCTGCGGCGGCACCGGGAAGTAGCCGCCCTTGGTGCGGACACGATGGCCGAGATTGCCGCCTTCATATTCGGTGTCGGAGTTGGTCGGCAGCTCCGAGGAGTCGAGACGGAAGCCGGTGCTGTAGGGATTGGCGGAGAAGCGCACGTCGTCGAACACGAAGAACTCGGCTTCGGGGCCGACGTACACGGTGTCGCCCACGCCCATCGACTTCACCATCGCCTCGGCCTTCTTGGCGATGCCGCGGGGGTCGCGGTTGTAGGGCTCGCCGGTGGTCGGCTCGAGCACGTCGCAGGTGATGACCATCGTGGTCTCGGCGAAGAACGGATCGATCGTCGCGGTCACCGGATCGGGCATCAGGCACATGTCGGACTCGTTGATCGCCTTCCAGCCCGCGATCGAGGAGCCGTCGAACATGGTCCCTTCGGCGAAAATGTCCTCATCGATCATGCTGATGTCGAACGTAACGTGCTGCCACTTGCCGCGCGGATCGGTGAAGCGCAGGTCGACGTATTTGACGTCGTTGTCCTTGATCGATTTCAGGACGTCTTTGGCGGTCTTCATGCATACCCCTTTTGGCTCTGCGGGTCGGTTTCCAGATGAGCAAAATTATTCTCGCTTTGGGGCGAGTTTTGCGCGACCGCACAAATGAAATCAGGCCGCCGAAGCAGCCTTATTTCTTGTCAGAGCGTCGCAAAATGCGGGATAGCACCCGGCTCAGATAGCGTCCAGCCCGGATTCGCCGGTTCGGATGCGGATCGCCTCTTCGATGTTGGAGACGAAGATCTTGCCGTCGCCGATGCGCCCGGTTTGCGCGGCGCGGCGGATTGCGTCGATGGCGCGCTCGACCAGATCGTCGCCGATCACGATCTCGATCTTCACCTTGGGCAGGAAGTCGACGATGTATTCTGCGCCGCGGTAGAGCTCGGCATGACCCTTCTGCCGGCCAAAGCCCTTGGCTTCTGTGACGGTGATGCCCTGAAGGCCGACTTCCTGAAGCGCTTCCTTTACCTCGTCGAGCTTGAATGGCTTGATGATGGCTTCGATTTTCTTCACTGCGCGCCTCCCGGCCTTTCGAACAAATAGCAACGTCTTCGTCAGGATGCGCTTTTCTTAAAGCACGATGTTGTCTTCGCTATGCCGGGGCCCCTGACAAGTCCGGCAACAACGGCCGGCCACACCCTGATAAATGCCAGTGAGCACGACGAACCGAAGCGACTTCCGCGAAAGCAGGGTCTATGCCAAGTTGCAAATGCCCTGATTATTGGAGCGTTATCAGCCTTTTAACGTGCAGCTCTGATAGGGTGGCGCCGACCCGCACAAATACCGGAGGCTACGAAATAGGCAAGCGGTTCAATATCTGTGCAGATCGGTGTTCCGTCGGATGGGCCGGCACGGAACGTGCCTGTTGAAGAGGCTTTTGGACCAGGGAAGTGGCATGGAAGTTCTGACCAACGCCGAAATGCAGCGCGCCGACCAGCTCAGCATTGCGGCAGGCACCCCCGGCTTCAAGCTGATGCTCAGCGCCGGCCAGGCGCTCGCGGAGGCCGCCAACGCGCTGGTGGAGCAGGGGTCGATCCTGATCGTGGCCGGCCCGGGCAACAATGGCGGCGACGGTTTTGTCGCAGCCGCCGAGCTCGCCGCCCAGGGCCGCGAGGTCTCGGTGATCCTGATGTGCGAGCGCGACCAGCTCCAGGGCGACGCGGCCTCGGCGGCGCGGGGCTGGAAGCATCCGGTGCTCCCGTTCAACCCGCAGGCGATCGGAAAGCCGGCGCTGATCATCGATGCGCTGTTCGGCGCGGGCCTCAGCCGTCCCGTTGACGGCGAGGCGCGTGAGATGATCCAGGCGATCAACGCCAACGGGGCACCGGTGCTCGCGGTCGACCTGCCGAGCGGCATCAACGGCACCAGCGCGGCCGTGCTGGGCGTGGCGGTGAACGCCACCGAGACCGTCACTTTCTTCCGCAAGAAGCCGGCGCATCTGCTGCTGCCGGGGCGGATGCATTGCGGCCAGGTCCGTGTCGCCGACATCGGCATCGACGCGCAGGTGCTGGACGAGATCGCGCCGCGGATTTTTGAGAACGATCCGGACTTTTGGGGCGCCGCCTTTCCGGTGCCGCGCATCGACGGCCACAAATACGCGCGAGGCCATGTTCTCGCGGTCTCGGGCGATGCGGCGGCGACCGGTGCGGCGCGGCTCGCCGCGCGCGGGGCGTTGCGCGCCGGCGCGGGCCTGGTGACCTTGGCCACGCCGCGGGACGCGCTCCCGATCAACGCGGCTGCGCTCACCGCGGTGATGGTTCGCCCCGTCGATACCGCAATCGAGTTCGGCGAGCTGCTCGGCGACAAGCGTTACAACACTTGCATGATCGGTCCCGGCGCGGGCGTCGGCGAGCGCACTTGCGATCTCGTCCACACGGCGCTTGACGCGCAGCGGCATCTGGTGCTCGACGCGGATGCGCTGACGAGCTTTGCCGCGAGTCCCGAGCGCCTGTTTGAATCGATCAAGACGTCGCAGGACAAGGCGGTGGTGCTGACGCCGCACGAGGGCGAGTTTCCACGGCTGTTCTCCGACCTCAGCAACAAATATCCGGGCCGCTCGAAGCTCGAGCGCGTGCGCGCGGCCGCCGAGCGCTCCGGCGCCGTCGTGCTGCTGAAGGGCCCGGACACCACGATCGCCGCGCCCGACGGCCGCGTCACCATCGCCGCCAACGCACCGCCCTGGCTCGCTACCGCGGGCGCCGGCGACGTGCTCGCCGGCATCATCGCAGGCCTCCTCGCGCAAGGCGTGCCGGCGTTCGAAGCCGCCAGCATCGCCGTGTGGATGCATGGCGAAGCGGGGAGCGAGGCCGGGCCGGGGCTGATCGCGGAGGATCTCACCGAGACGCTGCCGGCGGTCCATCGGCGAATCTATAATGCGCTGGGGATCGAGTACTAGTGCTCAGGCAGCTCGCGCTCACCGATATGGCCGCGGCGGCGCAAGTTCACCGGGCTGCATTCGACGATGCGATGCCGTGGCTCATTGGGCTGCATACGCCGGATCAGGACCGCTGGTTCTACAGCGAGCACGTCTTCGCGACGTGCCGCGTGTGCGGACGCTTCGACGGCGATGTCCTGAGCGGGATCATCGCTTTCCGTGACGGCTGGATTGAGCAGCTGTACGTGCTTCCTGCTGTTCAAGGGGGCGGCGTCGGCACCGAACTCCTCGATTTCGCCAAGCATGCCTGCGAACGGCTGGAGCTCTGGACCTTCCAGCGCAACGCGCGGGCACGGCGCTTCTACCAAGCGCGCGGGTTCACGCTCATCGAGCAGACCGACGGGGCCCGAAACGAGGAGAAAGAACCCGACGTCCGCTATCTCTGGACGCGCGCAGGCCGATAGCTCACTCCACCCCGTACCACCGCACCAGCCGCGGCGCGGCCCAATCGGTCGCGACGAATTCGATCAGCCATCGTCCCGGGGAGGCCGCAGCGAAGGCGATGCGCTGGGTCTGGCCGGGTTCGATCGCGAGCGTGTCGAGCCAATAGGGCTTCCAGCCGTCGTCGAGCTTGTCGAGCAGGCGGAAATGGTGGCCGTGGAGGTGGAAGACGGTGGCGACGGAGGCGGGGTTCTTGAGGGCCAGCACGACAGTGCGGCCGGCCTTGGCGCGGAAGGCGGGGGCGGAGGACGTCGAGAAGTTTGCCGGTTGTATCCAACCGGCGTCGGCTGCGCCGAGCGCGACATCGAACCGCAGGGCGCCCTTCAGATCGAGCCGGTCGGGAAGGTCGTTCGGAGGGAGCGGCTGCGGCGGCGACAGCGGCACGCGCCGCTCAAGCTTGCCGGAGACCGTCAGGCGGCCGACCTGGCGCGCCTCCTTGCCGTCATGCAGCAGGAATGCGGCCGATGTGACCGCATCCACAAACGCGTCGGCGCGTGCGCCGGGGGCCAGCACCAAGGCACCGTTGCGGGCCGGGAACGGCTCTGCCGGCTGTCCGTCCAGAGCCATCAGCTGGACCTCGTGGCTTTCCAATTTGATCGCCAGTACAGAACGTTGGGAGCCGTTGATAAAGCGCAGCCGCAGCCGCTCATTGGCCGAAGCTGAGAGTTCGAATGAAGTTTGCCCATTGATCGTGTAGAGCGGGGTGGTGTCCTTCGGATCCCAGCCCGGGGGAAGCGCGGTCCCATCCGGCCGCAGCCGCCATTCCTCGATCAAGAGGACCACGTCCCGATCGACGGCGACCGGGTTGGTCTCGGTGACGATGATCGAAAGCGGACGCGCGGGCTGCTTCAGGCCGTCCTCGAACAGCCGAAAGTCGGCCAACAGGGTTCCCGCGTTGGGCATTGAAACAACTGATGTTTCCGTCGCGTCCGGCGTGGTCGGGGCGCGTCCCCGAAGCGGGTCGGCCGCGGCCGGGCCATTGAGGCCGTACCAGACTGGTGCAAGCGGGACAGGCAGGTCGTTGCGGAAGACCACCTCGCAGCGGTCGCCACGCTTGAGACGGACGTCCCCAAGGTGGCTTACGGCGGCCAGCTCCCAGACCGGTGTCAGCGGTTGATCCGGCCTCAGAGCCAGCGTCGCCGGTCTTGCCTGAAGCGCGAGCTGAGCGGTCACGAGCGGGCCTGCGCCGCCGGCGATCAACCCGGCCGCGGAGGCTCCAAAGCCGACCTGAAGTCCGGCTCCAAGCCCGGCCAAAACCTCGCGCCTCGTCGGGTCGAAGATCCGCGTTTTCATGGGGCGATCCGGACCACGCCGTGCTGGATAAGTCCAGCCGTCGTGCCTACTTGAAGCCTGCCTCCATCAGGCCATTTTTTTGCTGCGAACAGGCGGGCACATGCTATAAGCCCGCCGCCCGCGGCATCGCGGCCGGTCTTGATGCAAATTTACGCGGGCGTGGCGGAACTGGTAGACGCGCTGGATTTAGGTTCCAGTGACGAAAGTTGTGGGGGTTCGAGTCCCTCCGCCCGCACCAAGCGCTTTCAGCGTTTGCACGGATTACGCGATCTGCTCCGGCGCGGATGTTTGTCCGCCTGAAGCCGGTCCGACGAACCATCGGCGTTGAGGCGTTCGCCTTGCGCCGGATCGATTAATGACAGCGTCCCGACGCATGCGCGCCGGGGCCGAACGAGAAGAAGATTGGACGCCATGCAGGTCACAGAAACCCTCTCGGAAGGTTTGAAGCACGAGTTCAGGATCAGCGTTCCCGCCTCTGATCTCGACGCGAAGGCCGGTGCCAAGCTCGTCGACCTCAAGGACAAGGTCAAAATCAATGGCTTCCGTCCCGGCAAGGTGCCGGTCACGCATCTCAAGAAGGTCTATGGCCGCTCGGTGATGGCCGAGACCATCGACCAGACCATCCGCGACACCAACACGCAGCTGTTCTCCGAGCGCGGTTTCCGCCTTGCGACCGAGCCAAAGATCACGATGCCGACCGAGCAGGCCGAGGTCGAGGAGCTGCTCAACGGCAAGACTGATCTGACCTACACGGTTGCGATCGAGGTGGTGCCGTCGATTGCGCTCGCCGACTTCAAGTCCTTTGAGGTCGAGAAGCCCGTCGCCGAAGTCACCGACGCCGACGTCGACGAGGCGATCAAGCGCATTGCCGATTCGAACCGCGGCTATGCCGCGAAGGCCGAGGGCAGCAAGGCCGAATCGGGCGATCGCGTCACCGTCGCCTTCAAGGGCACCATCAACGGCGAGGCCTTCGAGGGCGGCGCCGGCGAGGGCATCCAGGTCGTGATCGGATCCAACACCTTCATCCCCGGCTTCGAAGAGCAGCTCATCGGCATCGCCGCCAACGAGACCCGCACGCTGAAGGTGGCGTTCCCCAAGAACTACATGAACGACAAGCTCGCCGGCCAGCCGGCCGAGTTCGAGACCACCGCGACGCTGATCGAGGCGCCGCAGGATCTCGCGATCGACGACGAGTTCGCCAAGACGCTGGGCCTCGAATCTCTGGACAAGCTGAAGGAAGCGGCACGCCAGCGGCTGGTCGCCGAGTTCGCGACCGCAACGCGCCAGCGCGTCAAGCGCGCGCTGCTCGACCGCCTCGACGAGGCGCATCGCTTCGAGGCGCCGCCCTCGCTGGTCGACGAGGAGTTCAACCTGATGTGGAACTCGGTCAAGGCCGAGATGGACTCCGCCGGCAAGACCTTTGCCGACGAGGACACCACTGAAGACGCCGCCAAGGAAGAGTACCGCAAGATCGCGGACCGCCGCGTCCGGCTTGGCCTCGTGCTCTCCGAGATCGGCGAGAAGAACAAGATCTCCGTGACCGACGACGAAGTCGGCCGCGCCGTGATCGAGCGGGCGCGCTCGATGCCCGGCCGCGAGAAGGAGGTCTGGGACTATTACCGCAGCAACGCCCAAGCGTTGGCCCAGCTTCGTGCACCGATCTATGAGGACAAGGTCGTCGACTTCATCCTCGAGCTCGCCAAGGTGACCGAGAAGAAGGTCTCGCGCGACGATCTCTACAAGGACGACGAGGCGGAGAAGACCGCGGCCTGAAGGCTCCAGGAGAGCCTTTAAAGGCTCCAGGAGAGCCTTTAAGAGAGCCTTGCATTAAGGATGATCAGCGAAGAGGTCGAGCTAGCCAGGTGGCCGGCTGGGCCTCTTTGTACGAATCAGCTTCAACTGCCTCACGGATTAAGCCTTAATTCGCCCGGCACTTGTCAGGCGCGAATTGGGCTATATCTGTCGCTACGCCTTCCGCTTCTACCAAGTTCTTCTACCAAGTTCCTGCATCACGGGACGTCCATCGGCCTTCCGGCAGATCCAGCCGCGACTGGCAGCCAAAACTGGCGATGTCCGCCTCTTAAAACCTAGGTGACTCATGCGCGATCCGGTTGAAACCTACATGAACCTCGTGCCCATGGTGGTCGAGCAGACCAACCGTGGCGAGCGCGCCTACGACATTTTCTCGCGCCTTCTGAAAGAGCGCATCATCTTCCTGACCGGGCCGGTCGAGGACGGCATGTCGACGCTCATCGTCGCGCAGCTTCTGTTCCTTGAGGCGGAAAATCCGAAGAAGGAAATCTCGATGTACATCAACTCGCCGGGCGGCGTGGTGACGTCGGGCCTCGCGATCTACGACACCATGCAGTTCATCCGCCCGCCGGTCTCGACGCTGTGCACGGGCCAGGCCGCCTCGATGGGCTCGCTGCTGCTCTGCGCCGGCGAGAAGGACATGCGCTTCTCGCTGCCGAACGCGCGCATCATGGTGCATCAGCCCTCCGGTGGCTTCCAGGGCCAGGCCACCGACATCATGCTGCACGCCCAGGAAATCCTGAACCTGAAGAAGCGGCTCAACGAGATCTACGTGAAACACACCGGCCAGACCTACAAGGCGATCGAGGACGCGCTGGAACGCGACAAGTTCCTGACCGCGAACGACGCCAAGGAGTTCGGCCTGGTAGACAAGGTCATCGACAAGCGCGCCGAAGAGGCTGCGTCGGCGAAGACCCCGTAGCACTACTGTTGCAGCGATCCCTTGTCGGGATCGTCTACAGGGTGGCGTTCACGTTAAGGACACGTGCGCGCGTCGCAAAACGCAGTTTTGCGCCCTGCCACAGGCAGAAAGTTCCGCTTTCGTGCTTGTTTTTCGTGGCAATCCAGCAACGCCGGGGTGATTTCGATCACTTCGCCCGTGCCAAGACCTGAAATCACGGTATTGTCACGGGTAGCCGGCGACCTCCGATTAGCGAATTCTTGATAGTCGGGTGACAGCATGGTTCGCTACGACCGATCGGCTATGATCGCGGAGAAGCAAGTGACCGTGATTCGCACGGGATGTAACGCGTAGGGTCTTTTTTGGTACGGAATTTGCTCTATTTGAAGGACTGTACCGGCTGTCGTGCCGGAATAGGGCGATCGAGCGGACGGGATCGAACCGCGGACGGAGACATGAATGAGTAAGGTCGGCACGAGCGACTCCAAGAACACGCTATATTGCTCGTTCTGCGGCAAGAGCCAGCACGAGGTTCGCAAACTGATCGCGGGTCCCACGGTCTTCATTTGCGACGAGTGCGTCGAGCTCTGCATGGACATCATTCGCGAGGAGAACAAATCCTCGCTGGTGAAGTCGCGCGACGGGATTCCGACGCCGAAGGAAATCTGCAAGGTGCTGGACGATTACGTGATCGGCCAGAACCACGCGAAGAAGGTCCTGTCGGTCGCGGTGCACAACCACTACAAGCGCCTCAACCACCAGACCAAGCACAACGACGTCGAGCTTGCGAAGTCGAACATCCTGCTGATCGGTCCGACCGGCTCGGGCAAGACGCTGCTCGCGCAGACGCTCGCCCGCATCCTGGACGTGCCGTTCACGATGGCGGATGCGACGACGCTGACCGAGGCCGGCTATGTCGGCGAGGACGTCGAGAACATCATCCTGAAGCTGCTCCAGGCCGCCGACTACAATGTCGAGCGCGCCCAGCGCGGCATCGTCTATATCGACGAAATCGACAAGATCAGCCGCAAGTCCGACAACCCTTCGATCACGCGCGACGTGTCGGGTGAGGGCGTGCAGCAGGCGCTGCTCAAGATCATGGAAGGCACGGTGGCTTCGGTCCCGCCGCAGGGCGGCCGCAAGCATCCGCAGCAGGAATTCCTGCAGGTGGACACCACCAACATCCTGTTCATCTGCGGTGGTGCGTTTTCGGGCCTCGAAAAGATCATCTCGGCACGCGGACGTTCGACCTCGATCGGTTTCGCCGCTCAGGTGCTCGCGCCCGAAGACCGCCGCACCGGCGAAATCTTCCGTCACGTCGAGCCGGAGGATCTCCTGAAGTACGGCCTGATCCCGGAATTCGTCGGCCGTCTGCCTGTGGTGGCGACGCTGGAGGATCTGGACGAGGCCTCGCTCAAGAAGATCCTGGTCGAGCCGAAGAACGCGCTGGTGAAACAGTACCAACGGCTGTTCGAGATGGAGAACATCGAGCTGACCTTCGCAGACGAGGCGCTTGGCGCGGTTGCCCGCAGGGCGATCGAGCGCAAGACCGGCGCGCGCGGACTGCGTTCGATCCTCGAGGCGATCCTGCTCGAGACCATGTTCGACCTGCCGGGCCTCGAAGGTGTGGAAGAAGTCGTGATTTCCCGCGAAGTCGTGGAAGGAACGGCGCGTCCGCTCTACATCTACGCCGATCGGTCAGATCGCGCCGTCGAGAACGCCAGCGCCTGATTTGCGGCGCTGGAACGCTCCAATCGCCTCCTCAAGTAAGGGCTGCGGAAAGTATCTTCGCAGCCGGTGTTGCGTCGCTTATTTGCGTGCGTAAGCGCCTGATGGCGCGCGTCTTTCAATGACTTGACACCCCCCCGGTCGATAGCCACCTAATGTCGGTGGCGAGCGAGAAATCTCTTCAAGATTCGCCTCAGTTCCGATCCGGCGAGCCGGTCCAACCTGAAACGGACCGACCGGTTTTGCCGATCACCTCGGCACCTTGTGGCGGTTGCGCATGAGCATGGCGGGCTGCGTGCAAGGGGGCAAAGCAAAAGGAAAAGGCCATGACCAATCCAAAACCCAGGCCAACCATCGTTCATGGCGAAACGCACGCCTATCCGGTGCTGCCGCTGCGCGACATCGTCGTCTTCCCGCACATGATCGTTCCGCTCTTCGTCGGCCGCGAGAAGTCGATCCGCGCGCTCGAAGAGGTGATGAAGAACGACGCACTGATCATGCTAGCGACCCAGAAGAACGCGTCCGACGATGATCCGGCACCCGATTCCATTTACGAGACCGGTACGCTTGCCAGCGTGCTCCAGCTCTTGAAGCTTCCCGACGGCACCGTGAAGGTGCTGGTCGAAGGGCTCGAGCGGGCGCGCGTGCAGAAGTACACCGATCGCGCCGATTATTACGAAGCGACCGCGATTGCGCTGGCCGACACCGATGCGAAGTCGGTCGAGGCCGAGGCCATGGCGCGCTCGGTCGTGTCCGACTTCGAGAGCTACGTGAAGCTCAACAAGAAGATCTCGGCCGAGGTTGTCGGCGTGGTGCAGGCGATCACCGATTTCGCCAAGCTCGCCGACACCGTCGCCTCGCATCTCGCCGTCAAGATCGCGGATCGCCAGGGCATCCTGGAGACGCTTTCGGTCACGCAGCGCCTGGAGAAGGTGCTTGGCCTGATGGAGAGCGAGATCTCGGTGCTCCAGGTCGAGAAGCGCATCCGTTCTCGTGTCAAACGACAAATGGAGAAGACCCAGCGCGAGTATTATCTCAACGAGCAGATGAAGGCGATCCAGAAGGAACTCGGCGACGACGACGGCCGCGACGAGCTCGCCGATCTCGAAGAGAAGATCTCCAAGACGAAACTCTCCAAGGAAGCGCGCGAGAAGGCGCAGCATGAATTGAAGAAGCTGCGCCAGATGTCGCCGATGTCCGCGGAAGCGACCGTCGTGCGCAACTATCTGGATTGGCTGCTGTCGATCCCGTGGAACAAGAAGTCCAAGGTGAAGAAGGATCTGGAAGCCGCGCAGGCGGTTCTGGATGCCGATCACTACGGGCTGGAGAAGGTCAAGGACCGCATCGTCGAGTATCTCGCCGTGCAGTCGCGCGCCAACAAGCTGACCGGCCCGATCCTGTGCCTCGTCGGCCCCCCCGGCGTCGGCAAGACCTCGCTCGGCAAGTCGATCGCGAAGGCGACCGGGCGCGAATTCGTGCGCGTCTCGCTCGGCGGCGTGCGCGACGAGGCCGAGATCCGCGGCCACCGCCGCACCTATATCGGCTCGATGCCCGGCAAGATCATCCAGTCGATGCGGAAGGCGAAGTCGTCCAATCCGCTGTTCCTGCTGGACGAGATCGACAAGATGGGCGCCGACTTCCGTGGCGATCCGTCCTCGGCCTTGCTCGAGGTCCTCGACCCCGAGCAGAACGCGACCTTCAACGACCACTATCTCGAGGTCGACTATGATCTCTCCAACGTGATGTTCATCACGACCGCGAATACGCTCAATATTCCGGGCCCGTTGATGGACCGCATGGAGATCATCCGGATCGCGGGCTACACCGAGAACGAGAAGGTCGAGATCGCGCGCAAGCATTTGATCCCGAACGCGGTGTCCAAGCACGGCCTGGACTCCAAGGAGTTCTCGATCGACGACGACGCGCTGCTGCTTCTGATCCGCCGTTACACCCGCGAAGCTGGCGTGCGTAACCTGGAGCGTGAGCTTTCGACACTCGCCCGCAAGGCGGTGAAGGAGCTGATGATCTCCAAGAAGAAGTCGGTCAAGGTCACCGAGAAGACTCTGGAAGAGTTGCTCGGCGTGCCGAAGTACCGCTACGGCGAGATCGAGAGCGAGCCGCAGGTCGGCATTGTCACCGGCCTTGCCTGGACCGATGTCGGCGGCGAGCTGCTGACCATCGAAGGCGTCATGATGCCCGGCAAGGGCAAGATGACGGTCACGGGCAATCTGCGCGACGTGATGAAGGAATCGATCTCGGCGGCGGCGTCCTACGTCCGCTCGCGCGCGATCGTCTACGGCATCGAG
Organism: Bradyrhizobium sp. 149; assembly: GCF_023073915.1. Taxonomy (GTDB): domain Bacteria; phylum Pseudomonadota; class Alphaproteobacteria; order Rhizobiales; family Xanthobacteraceae; genus Bradyrhizobium. The sequence continues at coordinate 380,697 of NZ_JADPKK010000022.1, forward strand.
CCGCCGCTGTTCGACCGCCGCGACATCCACGTGCACGTGCCGGAAGGCGCGACGCCGAAGGACGGTCCGTCGGCGGGCGTGGCTATGGCCACCGCGATCATCTCGGTCATGACCGGCATCCCGGTCCGCCATGATGTCGCGATGACCGGCGAGATCACGCTGCGCGGCCGCGTGCTGCCGATCGGCGGCCTGAAGGAGAAGCTGCTCGCCGCTGCCCGCGGCGGCATCAAGACGGTGCTGATCCCCGAGGACAATGCCAAGGATCTCACGGAGATTTCCGATGCGATCAAGGGCGGCATGGAGATCATCCCGGTCTCGCGCCTCGACGACGTCGTTGCCAAGGCCTTGGTGAAGAAGCCGGTGCCGATTGTCTGGGAAGAAGACACCAAGGTGACGGTGAAGCCGGACGGTGACGAAGCCGCAGGCGGGCTGACCGCTCACTGAGATCGCAGCTCGAAAAAGATGATAAAACGGCGCCTTCGGGCGCCGTTTTTGTTGTGGGCAGCGGATGACGACAATGCACATCGACGGGCAATGCCATTGCGGCCAGATTACCTTTGAAGCCGAGATCGACCCCGAGGCAATGTCTGTCTGCCACTGCACCGATTGCCAGATGCTGACCGGCTCGCCGTTCCGGGTGACGGCCGTCTGTTCGGGCGCCGATGTCCGGCTGACCGGCGGCACGCCCAAGATCTACGGCAAGCGCGGCGACAACGGCCGGATGCGCTTTCAGCATTTCTGCGCCGACTGCGGTTCCCCGCTGTTCACGAGCGGCGAGGGTGACCAGAAGGACGATTGGGGCATCCGCTGGGGCAGCATCCGCCAGCGCGACAAATTGCGGCCCGTCAGGCAGATCTGGTGCCGGTCCGCGGCGGTGTGGATCGACGCGGTGCCACTGCTGCCGGGGCGGCCAGGGGATTGAGCTGGGTTGCCCAGCCTCGCTGCGCCGCGCGGCGTAGGCTGGTGGGCGGTCACGGATTCGAACCGCGGACCCTCTCGGTGTAAACGAGATGCTCTAACCAGCTGAGCTAACCGCCCCACGGCGCCTCTTTAGCCTTGCCGCAGGGGGAGGAGCAAGGGGGCGGTGGTGTCGGAAACCGGGTTCATCTGGCCGCTCGACCGGCTCGGTATGGTATGAACCCGCAGCTATGCAACAGAGGCTTCGATGGAAAAACCTAGCGGACACGAGCAAAACGCCGATCAGATCGCCTATTGGAACGGGCCGAGCGGGCAGCGCTGGGCCAATCGCCATGCGGCGCAGGAGAGCCTGCTCGGGCCCATTGCCGAGGTGCTGATCGAGCGCGCCAGGCCGAAGCCGGGTGAGCGCGTTCTTGATGTCGGCTGCGGCTCCGGGGCGACGACGTTCGCGTTCGCGAAAGCGGTGGCCCCGAACGGCTTTGTGCTCGGGCTCGACGTCTCAGATCCGATGCTGTCGCAGGCGCGTGCGTTTGCGCCAAAGGGCCTGCCGCTCGACTTCGTGCTGGCGGATGCGACGGTGCATCCGTTCGAGCCGGCGAGTTTTGATCTGCTCGCCTCGCGCTTCGGCGTGATGTTTTTCGCTGACCCGATCGCGTCTTTCACTAACCTTCGCCGCGCGCTGAAGCCGACGGGGCGGCTGGCGTTTGCCTGCTGGCGCGAGCCGAAGGAAAATCCCTGGATGATGGCGCCGTTGATGGCCGTCTACAAGCATGTGCCCAAGATGGCCTCGGTCGGGCCGGAGGAGCCGGGCCCGTTCGCCTTCGCTTCCGAAGAGCGGGTGACAGGGATCCTGAAAGGCGCGGGCTTCGTCGACGTGGCGATGGAGCCGCACAACCTCGCGATGGATGTCGCGATCGGCGGCGGGCTCGATGTCGCGGTCGAGGGCTCACTCCAGATCGGCCCCGCCAGCCGCGCGCTGCAAGGGCATCCGCCAGAGACGTATGCCGCCGCAAAAGCCTCGATCCGCGAGATGCTCGCGCCATTCCTGAAGGGGCAGAACGTGGCGCTCCAGGGCGCGATCTGGATCGTGACGGCAAAGGCGGCGTAGGCGCGACTCTCTCCGCGCCGTCATTGCGAGGAGCACTTGCGACGAAGCAATCCAGAAATGGCCCGGGAGGCAGGCTGGATTTGCTTCGCTGCGCCCGCTATGACGATCACACCACATCATCCGGAGCCAGCGCGCAGCCATTGTCCGGATGCGTCTCGATCTGAAGCGTGGTGTGGCCGATGCGGTGGGAGCTCTTCAGCATTTGCGCGGTCTCCACCAGGAATGCATCGCCGGCGCCGGTGGGCATGACGAGGTGGCAGGTCAGCGCCGTCTCGGTGGTCGAAATCGGCCAGACGTGGAGATCGTGGATCGCGGACACGCCGGGACGTGCCAGCAGCAACGTTTTTATCGCGGCAAGGTCGGTGCCTTTGGGGGCCGCCGCCATCGACATGTCGATGGAGCCGCGGAGCAGGCTGGTCGTGCTCCAGAGGATGGTGACGCAGATGACCAAGCTGGTGACGGGATCGAGCCAGAGCCAGCCGGTCCAGATGATCAGCGCCGCCGAGATGACGACGCCGAGCGAGACCGCAGCATCGGCGGCCATGTGCAGATAAGCGCCCTCGATGTTGATGTCGTCTTTGCGGCCGCGCGCGAACAGCATAGCGGTAAAACCGTTGACGAGGATGCCGATGCCGGCGACGACCATCACGGTGATGCCCGCGACGGGCTCCGGTTCGCGCAGGCGCAGCACCGCTTCCCAGCCGATCGCGCCGGTCGCGACCAGCAGGAACACCGCGTTCGCCAGCGCCGCCAGGATGGTGGAGGCGCGCAGGCCGTAAGTGAAGCGGCCGCTGGGCGCGCGCCTCGCCGCGATCGACGCGCCCCAGGCCACGACCAGGCCGAGCACGTCGGAGAGGTTATGGCCGGCGTCCGCAAGCAGGGCCGTGGAGTTGCCGATATAGCCGTAGACGGCCTCAGCCACGACTAGCGCTGTGTTGAGCGAAATGCCGATCGCGAACGCCTTGCCGAAACTGGCGGGCGCATGGACATGCGCGTGACCATGATCGTGATCGTGGCTGTGGCCGGCATGGTCGTGATGATGATGACCGTGATGGTCGTGGCTGCCCAATTCTAGCGCTCCCCGGAAGCTGCCAAATCAGGCGCCATTGTAGGCGTTTCGGCAGCCCCGTCACGGCGGAACAGCACGTAGAGCGCCGGCAGCACCAGGAGCGTCAGCACGGTCGAGGAGATGATGCCGCCGATCACCACGGTCGCAAGCGGCCGCTGCACCTCGGCACCGGCCCCGGTCGCCAGCGCCATCGGCACGAAGCCGAGGGACGCGACCAGCGCCGTCATCAGCACCGGACGCAGGCGTGTCAGCGCGCCCTCGCGCACCGCGTCCCCGATGGGATGCCCCTCGCTGCGCAGCCGCTCGATGAAGGCGATGATCACGAGGCCATTGAGCACGGCGACGCCCGACAGCGCGATGAAGCCGACGCCGGCGCTGATGGATAAGGGAATGCCGCGCAGCAGCAGCGCCATCACGCCGCCGGTCAGCGCCAGCGGCACGCCGGAGAACACGAGCGCCGCATCCGCCGCCGATCCCATGCCCATAAACAGCAGCAGGAACACCAGCAGCAACGCCACCGGCACCACGAGCGTCAGCCGCTTGGTGGCGGAGACCAATTGCTCGAACTGTCCGCCCCAGCCGATCCAATAGCCCGGCGGCAGCTTGACCTTCTCCGCGACGGCCGCCTCGGCCTCGGTGACGAAGGAGCCGAGATCGCGCGCGCGGACATTGGCGGTGACGACGATGCGTCGCTTGCCGTTCTCGCGGCTGATCTGGTTGGGGCCGGGCGTCGCATCGACGGTTGCGACCGACGACAGCGGCACATAGCGCATCTGGGCGAGGGGCGAGGCGGGCAAGGCCGTCCGAATCGGCGTGCTGGACGCCACTTCCTCACCCGGCGGCAGCGGGATGGGAATGGCCCGGATCGCCTCGAGATTGCCGCGCAGATGTTCCGGCAGGCGCACGACGATGTCGAAGCGACGGTCGCCCTCGAACAGCTTGCCGGCCGACTTGCCGCCCACTGCGATCTCGACGATGCCCTGCACCTCGCTGATGCTAAGCCCGTACCGCGCGAGCGCCTGGCGATCGAGGCGGACGGTCAGGATCGGCAGGCCCGAGACCTGCTCGATCTTGACGTCGCTGGCGCCGCGGATGCCGCGGATCGCGGCCTCCACCTGTCTTGCCGCGCCTTGCAGGATGTCGAGGTCGTCGCCGAAGACCTTGACGCCGACGTCGCTGCGCACGCCGGAGATCAGCTCGTTGACACGGAACTGGATCGGCTGGGAGATTTCATAGGCGCTGCCGGGAATGTCGTCGGCGGCACGGTGGATGGCATCGATCACGTCCGACTTGGGCCTGTCAGGGTCGGGCCATTCGGCGCGCGGCTTCAGCATGATGTAGCCGTCGGTCTGCGCCGGGGACATGGGGTCGGTCGCGATCTCCGCGGTACCGATGCGGGTGAAGAACTCCTTCACCTCCGGAATCTGCCTGATGCGCTTTTCCAGCGCCTTTTGCAGGTCCAGCGACTGGGTCAGGCTGGTGCCGGGAATGCGGATCGAGGCCAGCGCGATATCGCCCTCGTCCAGGCTCGGAATGAACTCGCCGCCCATGCGCGCGGCGGCAACGCAGCTTGCGACCACGATGATGGCGGCCATGATCGCGACGCTGAGCCGATTGTCGATCGCAAGCCGGAGCAGGGGCAGGTAGGCGCGCTTCGCCAGCCGCATGAACAGGTTTTCCTGTTCGGACACCTTGTCGGTGACGAAGATGGCGACGGCCGCCGGCACGAAGGTGACGGAGAACAGCATCGCGGCGCCCAGCGCCATCAGCACGGTCAGAGCCATCGGCGTGAACATCTTGCCTTCGACGCCGGTCAGCGTCAGCACGGGCAGGTAGACCACCGCGATGATCAGCGTTCCGAACAGGCTCGGCTTGATGACCTCGCGCGACCCGCGCCGGATCGCGCGCAGCCGCTCGGAGATCGTGAGCAGCCCGCCTTTTTCTCGCTGGGCTTCGGCCAGCATGCGCAGGCAGTTCTCGACGATGATCACGGCACCGTCGACGATGATGCCGAAATCGATCGCGCCCAGGCTCATCAGGTTCGCACTGACCTTGGTCTCGACCATGCCGGTGATCGTCATGGCCATGGACAGCGGAATGACGCAGGCCACCACGAGCGCGGCGCGGATGTTGCCGAGGATCAGGAACAGCACGGCCACGACCAGGGCCGCGCCTTCCAGCAGGTTGTTCTCGACTGTGCGGATGGTAGCTTCGACCAGATGGGTGCGGTCGTATACGGTCCGCGTCACGACCCCGTCGGGCAGCGATCTGGCGATATCCTCGAGCCGGGCCGCGACACGGCGGGCCACGGTGCGGCTGTTCTCGCCGATCAGCAGCATGGCGGTGCCGAGCACGGTTTCCTCGCCATCGCGCGTCGCGGCTCCCGTGCGCAAATCGCGGCCTTCGGTGACGGTCGCGATATCCCTGATCCTGACGGGATTGCCGCCGCGCGAGCCGATGACGATGTCCCGGATTTCGCCGACGTCGCCGACCTGGCCCGGCGAGCGAACCAGATATTGCTCGCCGTTGCGCTCGATATAGCCGGCGCCGACATTGGCATTGTTGGCCGCGAGCGCGGTCATGACGTCGCGAAAGCCGAGCCGGTAGGCCATCAGCTTGCCGGGATCGGGGAGCACGTGGAATTGCCGCTCGAAGCCGCCGATGGTGTTGACCTCGATCACCCCCGGCACGTTGCGAAGCTGCGGCTTGATGATCCAGTCCTGCACGGTGCGCAGATCGGTCAGCGAATAGTCCTGGCCGCCTTGCGTCTTCGCGCCCGCCCTGGCCTCGACGGTGTACATGAAGATTTCGCCGAGTCCGGTCGAGACCGGTCCCATCGCGACCTCGACGCCGGCCGGAAGCTGGTCCTTCACTTGGCTGATCCGTTCGCCGACGAGCTGGCGGGCAAAATAGATGTCGGTGCCGTCCTTGAAGACGACCGTCACCTGGCTCAGGCCGTAGCGCGACAGCGAGCGGGTGTAGTCGAGTTTGGGCAGGCCGCCCATCGCGGTCTCCACCGGGAAGGTGATGCGCTGCTCGGTTTCCAGCGGCGAATAGCCGGGCGCGCGGGTGTTGATCTGGACCTGGACGTTGGTGATGTCAGGCACGGCGTCGATCGGAAGGCGCTGGAAGTTCCAGGCGCCGAAAGCGACGGCGCCGAGCGCGAGCAGCAGGACCAGCCAGCGCTGCTGCAGTGAGACCGCGATCAGACGCTCAATCATGCTCGGCCTCGCCTTTGCCCATCTCCGCCTTCACGACGAAGCTGTTTTCGGCGACGTAATGCTCGCCGGCGGAAAGGCCCGCCTTGATCTCGACATGGCGCGGATCGGAATCGCCCAGCTCCACGGGGCGGGCCTCGATCTTGTCGCCGTCCTCGCGGACGAACACGATGGTCCGGTTCTCCAGCGTCTGGATCGCGCTTCGGCGCACGGCGACCGCGACGTTGCGTGCGGCGAGGATCAGCCGCGCCGTGACGAACAGGCCGGGACGCAAGCGTCCGTCCGGATTTGGCAGCACCACGCGTGCGAGCGCGGTCTGGGTCTCGCTGCTGCCGATCGGGGCCATGTAGGAGATCGTGCCCTTGATCTCGCCTCGGCCGTCGTCGGGATCGATCAGCACCTCGTCGTTGAGGCGAACCCGCCGCAGATCCTGCCGATAGATCGACAGATCGACCCAGATGCTGGAGAGGTCGGCGACGACGAAGGCCGGCTTCTGCTCGGAGGCGTATTCGCCGAGCGAGATCTGCCGCTCGATGATGGTGCCGGCAATCGGCGCCTTGAGCTCGTAGACGGTGAGGCTCTGGTTGCTCTCGATCGCGGCGAGCAGATCGTCCTTGCCGACCTCGTCGCCGATGCGCTTCTGGATCGATTTGGCAATTCCGGGAAAGCGCGGCGTCACCTGCACCACGGCTTCCTGGTTGGCGCGCAGGATGCCGTTGAAGGCGAGCGTGTCGGTCAGCGTGACGCTCCCGGCTTCCGCCAGCGTCACGCCCGCGGCCGCAAGCTTGACGTCGGAGATGCGGATCCGGTCGGCGCCGTGCTCGTCCTGCTCGACATGGTCGTTCGGCTTGTCCGGCTTCTTGTCTGCGGCGTGTTCGGCGTGCTCGACCCTCGCCGGGCCGAGCAGGGAATAGCCGTAAGCGCCGAGCGCGGCGGCAACGAATGCGACGAGGATGGTCGAGGACGTCTTCATCGTGCGCTCTCCCGCGCCAGCGTGAAGGGATTGCCGACGAGGCCTTCGATGGTCGCGACGCCTGCGTGGAAGTTCTGCAGCGCCTCCTGCTCGCGCAGCCGTGCCTGGGTGACGCTCGCCTGGGCGTCGAGCACTTCGAGCAGGCTGAAGCGGCCCTGGCCGTAGCCTTGCGCGATTGCATCCGAGGCTTCGGTGGCCCTGGGAATGGCGCTCTCGCGCAGCACGGCGAGCTCGCGCAGCGAGCCCTGGAGCGAGTCGTAGGCGCGGCCGGCGACCACGATCAGCGTGTTGCGGTTGGCCTCGCGCTCGGCCTTGGTCTTGGCGAGGCTTTCCTGCGCCGAAAGGATATTGCCCTGGTTCTGGTCGAACACGGGGATCGGCACGGAGACGGTGAGGCGCGCCGCGTCGTCATTGGTCTCGTTGAAATGGCGCCAGCCGGCGGCGATCCGCACGTCGGGATAGGGCCTGAGCCGCGCCAGCAACAGTTCGGCGTTGCGCTGGGCATAGATCGCGGTCCAGCGGACCAGCTGCGGATTGGCATCGATGGCGGCGACGACCGACTGGAACGTCGGCGGCCGCCCCATGGTGTCGAGCCGGCCGGAGACCTCGCCGAATTTGGGTGCCGCGTCGCCCATCAGCACCGCAAGCTCGCGCCGGGCGCTCGCCAGCGTCGCCTTGAAGCGCTCGCGGTCGGCCTTCACCAGTGCGGATGCGACCTCCGCACGGCCGGTCTCGGCCGGCGAGGAGGCACCAGCCTCGACGCGGCGGCGCAAAAGCGGTGTCAGCCGGTCAATGGCGGTGATCTGCTCGTCGAGGATTTGGATGCGCCGCTGTGCGCCGAGCACGCTGAGGAAGGCGATCGCGGTCTCCGACAGCACCTCGAGCCTGACGGCCTTGCGCTGGATCGCGGCGACCTCGATGCCGGCGACGCCCGCTGCAATCCGCGCGTCGCGCTTGCCGAACAGCTCGAAGGCCTGGCTGATCTGAACCGTGGTCTCGGCCGACCGCGTGCCGCGATAGATTCCGGATCCGAACGAATTGTCCTGTTCGTAGGACAGATCCGGATTGAGAAGCGCGCCTGCCTGGATGCGCTGGCCCGTGGCGATGCCGACGTCGCGCTCCGCCGCGGTCAGCCGCGGGCTCGTGGCCAGCGCGCGCGAGAGCGCGCTGCGCATCGTCAGTGTCTGGGCGTGGGACGGCGCAAGCGCCAATCCGCCAATCAGACACGCTGCCGCGCACGCCAGGCGCGCGGCCATTCCCCTGTAAAACATGAAACGACCTGTGAAGGATGAACCTAATGGGCGCGGGGCGCCCGACCAATCCGCTCAGGCAACATGTTTGGGAGGCGGGGAATCGGTATCGAGGACAATGCCGGCGAGCCGGGATGCGCGTTGCGGGCGCGATGCGGACAGGAGCCCGATCGATGCGGCCGGCGGCGCGGGCTGCGCGACCGTCACCGAGAAGCAGCCATGGCAATGATGCCCGCCGATGGCCTTGTGGTCCGCAGAGCCGTCAAGGACCTCACTGATCTCCGAGCCGCCGCCGGGCGTGGTGACGTCAATGTCGTGCAAGCCGTGCAGCGCGCCCGCGAGCAGGTAGGCAACCGCGATCAGCACAGCCAGCAGCCCGCGCCAGTTGCGCGGCCGGCAAGATCCTGAGGGCTGGCGGTTCGCGAGCACGACGTCACTCTGGTTGCAGTCTGTGTCCGGCCTAGCATGGGGGCGGGAACAGTGTCGACCCGCAACATTGTTACGTCCCTGGAACAATTGCCGCAGCGGCGGCAGCTCTTCTCATTGGCGCGTGATCAGATTCAGTCGAGCATCGCCTGCCGCTCCGCGTGCCATCTCCGGAATATCGCCGGTGTCGCCGGCTTCGACCGTGACGACGGCGCGACAGCTGGCTTCCATGGCCCGCTCCAGCCATTTGATGGCTTCATCGATCCACTGGTCGTGGTGCTCGGGATCGGCGATCGCCTTTTCCCGGAATGCATCTGCCTGACGAAGGCACGCGGTTCTGCGATCCACGCGGCTCTCCCGATCCGGAAGGTTCCGCCCCGTCGCATCCTCGATGATCGAAGAGCCGGCGTCGTTAACATAGGACAAGGACGGGTAGGCGACAGGCAAGGCGATGCAGACGCGCAAAGGCCCCAGCCGGGGCTGACCGGCTGAGGCCTTCTGTGCTCACAATCTTCGTCCTTGGGACTTGGACAACTAATCCGCATCGCGCCGGTTCGTTCCATGGCGGATGCCGAATTTAGGAACGTTCGTCATTCGTCCTGATTAGCGACCAGCAATGTTTGAGGAGGATGGACTATGGACGGACTGATCTATCTCATCGGCTTGATCGTCGTGATCATGGCGATCCTGTCGTTCTTCGGTCTGCGCTGAGAGGGTCGCGATGGAAACTCTTGTGCAGGACAATTTAGGGGAGGGCGGCGTGGCTTCTGCGGAGGATCGCCGCACCATCCGATGGAGCTCGGTGGTCGCAGGCGCTTTGGCCGCCGGTGCGATGTCGTTCATCCTCATCGGCTTTGGCGTCACCATCGGCCTTGGCGTCAGTTCGGCCTCGCCGACCTGGCGCGATGCGTCGGCGGCGCTGGCTCTGCTCTCCGGCCTGTATCTGATCATCCAGGCCATCATCAGCTTCGGCTTTGGCGGCTATATCGCGGGCCGGACAACGCGACCAGCGCCGGCGATCGCGACGATCGAAGACGATGGCGAGCGGCGGGATGGGCTGCACGGGCTGATGTCCTGGGCGCTCGCCGTGCTGCTTGGTGCCGCTCTGCTCGCGCTGCTCGGCGCAGCTGCGATTGACCGTTCGCCGATGCGCAGCTCGGCCGGCAATACGTCCGCCGCCGAGCCTCTGTTGAGTTATGAGCTGGACAAGCTGTTTCGCGCACCGCGGCGGCCCGCCAACACGGACCTCAGGGAAGCTCGTGCCGAAGCGGGACGCATCCTGATGACGTCATCGAGCCACAGCGGTGTCAGCACCGACGACCGGACCTACCTCGTGCAGCAGGTGGCCGCGCTGACAGGACTCGCGGCACCCGACTCGGAACGACGGGTCGACGCGCTGATCGCAGATTCAAAGACGTCCATCAATCGGGCGCGGCGTAACTCCATCATCGTCGCCTTCTCCGTTGCAGCAGCAACCCTGATCGGCGCTGCGGTGGCCTGGGCTGCGGCGGTTGCCGGCGGCCGCCATCGCGACGGCGAACCGTTGCCGAACTGGATGGCGAGCTCGAACCGCTTCCATCGCACTCCGCGCGCGATGCCGGTGCCGTAAGCGGATCAGGCGTGGTCTCTACCTGTCTGTCCCGGCACGCCGGCGGATAAACTCGGCAATGAGAGTTGTGATTTCCGCCGGGCGCTCCAGGCTAGGAAGATGTGCCACGCCCGGCATTTCATGGCTCTCCGCGTCTGGGATTGACGCGACGACTTGGCGACAGCGTTCCTGGACGTAGGGGAAATCGAGGTCGCCCCATATGACCAGGGTTGGCACCGCGATTTCATGAAGCCGGTGGAAGAAGGGGCGAAGGTCGACCTCCGATCCGAATGGTGGGGACCGGAGCGCTATGCCGTTCATATCAAGGAGCAGATCGCGAGCGGCACCGGCTACGCGGCCTTCGGGCGCCAGCGGTCCATCCAGCCAGAGGCGCGCCTTCATTGCGTTCAACCGATCGAGGTCGCCGGATGCCTCGGCTTGCCTCGATTGGAGCATCAGCGTCTCGATGTCAGGGGTGTAGACGGGATCGGCTGCGCCGGCGACATTCGGCGCGATCAGAACGAGGGCGCGAACACGCGACGGATGCTGGAGTGCGGCATCAAGCGCGATGCGGCCGCCGAGGGAGCAGCCAACGAGGATTGCGGGCTGGTCGCCTGCGGTGGCCCCCAGCACCGCGACCAGGTCTGCGAGGGCGGAAAAGTCCTCCGGCTCGGCGCGAGTTTCGCCGAACCCCCTTCGATCATAAGCGACCGTCTTGTGAGTGCCACCTATTCCATTCAATTGGGCGCGCCACATGCGCCTATCGCACACGTTGGCATGAAGAAAGACGATCGCAGTGCCGCTGCCTGCAACCTCGGTTGCAAGCCTGGCGCGACCAGACACAATGTGCTGCATCGATTGCATGTTCAACACCAACGACGGGACGCGCCCCGGATGACGGCCGGGAGCAAGCCCGGTCATCACTGCCTCTCCGAGTGGCGCTAGGCCTTTTCTTCCCAGATCATGGCGAGGTGAACGATCGTCTGCACCGCCTTCTCCATATCCTGCCGGCTGACCCATTCGAGCCGGGAATGAAATGCGTGCTCGCCGGCGAAGATGTTGGGGCAGGGCAGGCCCATGAAGGAGAGGCGGGAACCGTCGGTGCCGCCGCGGATCGCGGTGCGTATCGGACGCAGGCCGGCGCGGCGGATCGCTTCGACTGCGTATTCGAGAATGTGCGGGTGACGGTCGATCACCTGCTTCATGTTGCGATACTGCTCCCGCACGTCGAACTTGTAGGTCGAGCGCGGAAAATCCTTCATCACGTCCTTGACGATGTTCTCGAGCAGGACTTCCTTTTCCTTCAGCCCTTCCTCGGTGAAGTCGCGCACGATGAAGGAGAGCGTTGCCTGCTCCAGCGCTCCCTCGATGCCGATCGGATGCAGAAACCCCTGCTTGCCTGACGTCGTCTCGGGCGAGCAGCCTTCCCTGGGCAGGCGCTCGACGATGGCGGCTGCGATCTTGATCGCGTGCTCCATCTTGCCCTTGGCATAACCGGGATGGGCGCTGACGCCATTGATGGTGATGGTGGCGCCGTCCGCCGAGAAGGTCTCGTCCTCGACGCAGCCCGCGCTCTCGCCGTCCATGGTGTAGCCGAAGTCCGCCCCCAGCTTGTTCAGGTCGACATTGTCGACGCCGCGGCCGATCTCCTCGTCCGGCGTGAACAGGATCTTGATGGTGCCATGCTTCACTTGCGGATTGTTGATGAAGAAATGCGCGGCATCCATGATCTCGGCGACGCCGGCCTTGTTGTCGGCGCCGAGCAGCGTGGTGCCGTCGGTGGTGATGATGTCGTTACCGATCTGGTTCTTCAGCGCCGGATGCTCGGCGAAGCGGATCACCTGGCTCGTGTCGCCCGAGAGTGTGATATCGCCGCCGCGATAGTTCTTGACCATGTGCGGCTTGACGTTCTTGCCCGAGCAGTCGGGCGAGGTGTCCATGTGCGAGCAGAAGCAGATCACGGGCACCTTCTTGGTCGTGTTCGCCGGGATCGTTCCATAGACGTAGCCGTAATCGTCGAGATGGGCGTCCTCGACGCCCATCTCCCGAAGCTCGGCGGCGAGGACACGGCCGAGATCTTTCTGCTTCTCGGTCGACGGCGAGGCCGGGGATTCGGGATCGGACTGGGTGTCGATGGTGACGTAGCGGAGGAAGCGCTCGGTCACGGTGTGCGAAAAGATGAGGGAGGACATTTCTGGTCAAACCGCCGATCAAGGGATAGAGGCGGTATACCAGAAAAGCAGGCCGCGGTGAGGTCGGACGACGCTGATCAGGCTTAACGAACGTGAGCGGTCAGATCGCCTCTTTGAGTTCCTTGACCGGACGAAAGGCGACCTTCTTGCTGGCCTTGATGTGGATGGGCTCGCCCGTGGCGGGATTGCGGCCGGTGCGGGCGGCGCGCTTGCGGACCTGGAGAATGCCGAGCCCGACGATGCGGACGCGGTCGCCCTTCTTCAGGTGCTTGGTGATCAGGTCGACCATATCGGTCAGAACGGCTTCGGCGCGCTTTTTCGACAAGTCCTGGCTCTCCGCGATGTCGGCGGCGAGGTGCTTGAGTGTGATGGTGGCGGGAGCGGCTGCCTTCTTCGCCGAATCCTTCTTGGCCATGTCTGGCCTCCTCGATGTCTGGCGCCTCGATTCTTGCCAATGGTCCGGGCGACGACCCCTGAACCCGCAAGTTCCTGGAGGCGTAGACGATTCGGGACCGGACTGACTACGCCGGCAGTATGATTGCGGCTCACATCCGTGCCTGCTGCCGTCCGCGGAAATCCGATCGTTCAGGCTGTGGATGCAACATCCTTGACTTCAACAGGTCCGGCCTTTAAGTCCCCCCTCGTTCCGCAGACATTTGCGTGTCACGCGGGAGTAGCTCAGTTGGTTAGAGCGCCGGCCTGTCACGCCGGAGGTCGCGGGTTCGAGCCCCGTCTCTCGCGCCATTTTTGGCAATCCTTTCATACCTTTACCTCGGAATCCTCGTCTCGCTTCGATCCCCAGTCGCTCGCGACGCGACTCCTGCGTGCTTTTTGGCCGTCGACCGGCTCAAACTCCCACGCCCGCGCGGCCTCCTGTTGCGCCCGAAACGTGCGCGCAGTGCTGGCACCACGCCGAGTTGATCGCGCCGTTGACCACATGCTACCGCTCAATCCGGTATTGTTCGGATCGATTTCATGCAGGCAGCCGATTTCAGCGCGACGTTGCAAAATCTGTTCGCGAAGGGCGTGCGCTACGGCACCGTCATCGACCTCGGCTGCGCCGACGGGCACTTTGTGCTCAACCATCTGTCGTGCCTCAGCGGTGCGGTGCCACTGAACGTCGACGCTAACAGGATCTATGAGGACTCCCTCAAGGCGATCAAGGAGGCGCTTGGCGGGCACTATCGCATTTGCGCCATCACCGACCACCAGGGCGAGATCGAGATCACCGAGTCGGTGCATCCCTACTGGTCGTCGCTGCGCCCGGCAGGCGACGTCTACTGGTCGCGGGTCAACGACCTGATCACCAGCAAAGTGAAAGTGCCGGCGACGACGCTTGATGCGCTGGTCAAGGAGCTGTCGCTCAGGCCGCCGTTCCTTCTCAAGCTCGATGTGCAGGGCGCGGAAGAGGCCGCGCTGAAGGGCGCGCGCGACGTGCTCGAGAATTGCAGCGTTGTCGTCTGCGAGACCGACATTGACGACTTCCAGGATATCAACGCGATGCTGGTCGATGCCGGCTTTTTTCTCTACGACCTGACGACGCTGCAGCGCCTGCGCGACGGAACGCTTGGTTGGTTCTACCCGGTCTATGTCAGCGGCAAGCTCGCCCATCTCAAGCCGCAGGCGTTCTGGGATGCCGGCGACAACGCTGCGGTGATCGGGGTGCAGGAGACGCGCCGCAAGATGATCCTCGAGCAGAACAGGAAGGCCCTCAACCGGCTGCGTTATGGGAAGAGCGATGTCAGCCGCAATGATCCCTGTCCCTGCGGTTCAGGCGAGAAATTCAAGCATTGTTGCGGCAGCTATTGACCTGAATTGAAAGGCCGCCCGGAGGCGGCCGTTTGGTGTCAAACCGGACCTTTTCCGTCGCTAGCGGATCTGCGATGTCCCGGCGCTGGTCACCGCGACCGGCTTGCCGGCCTTGATCACGTGGGTGGACTGGGCGGTCTGGCTGTAATCGGCATTGGTCCGGGCTGCGATCCCGAAGCCGGCAACCGTGATGCCGGCCACCAGTGCCACTACCACGATCTTCAGGTGGGTCGCACGATCAGCAGAGTGAATTGAGTGGTTCATCCGAGCCTCCCGACGGGCTTTGCCGCCGTCTGTGGCTCTTGTTGTAAGGACCGTCTGTTTCCGGATGGTTTCGCGGGTTCCGCAAAATGGTTTCATCTCCCGCCGCGGGCTTTGCCGGGGGGGAGGCGTCCCGAGCCTGTCTCAGGCTGCGGCCCGGCCGATATCGGCCCGGATCGTGCGGGCCGCCCAAACGAACAGAAGCGCCCCCAACGTGGTCGTGACCGCCGCCGAGAGCAGGGAATAGCGCACGGCGTCGGCGCCGTAAGCGCCCTTCAGGGCATCGTTGACCACGCCCACGGCGAGCGGGCCGACGCCTTGGCCGAAGCAGGTCGCGGTGAGCGCGATCAGGGCGGAGGCGAGCGCCCGCATGCTCGGCTTGGCCACGGTCTGCGCGATCGCGAAGATCGGCCCGAGATGGAAGCCGACCAGGAACGATGTCAGCGCCAGCATGGCCACCATCATCGCAAAGTCCTGCGTCAGCATGCAGAGCGCGAACACCGGGCCGGCGAGGCCTGAGGTGATCGCGGGCGCCCACAGCTTCCAGCGGTCGTCGCGGCGGCTGACCTGCGCCACCACGAAGCCGCCGAGCAGAGTGCCGGCCATGCCGGCGAGGCCCTTGAAGGTGCCGGCATAGGTGCCGATCTCGGCGCTCGACAGATGGTGCACGCGCGCCAGGAACGGCGGGATCCAGGCCGCGGTCGCGTAGTTCGTGTAGGTGGTCAGGCAGAAGCCGATCAGCACGATGATGAAGCTCTGCTGTGAGGCCAGGAAGCGCAGGGTCGGCCCGAGCGGTTCGGGCACGAAATTCTCCTGCATGGCGCCGCGCTTCGGCTCGGAGATCGTCAGCCACAGGATCAAGGCGAGCAGGATGCCGGGCAGGCCCGCAACGTAGAACGCCATTCGCCAGCCATAGTGCTGGTTGACGTAGCCGCCGACGAAGTAGCCGAGGAAGACGCCGAGATAGGTGCCGACGGCGTAGATGCCGAGCGCGCGCGGACGCTCGTTCTTGGCGAAGAGGTCGGCGACGATCGATTGCGAGGCGGGCGAGCCCGCGGATTCGCCGATGCCGACGCCGATCCTCGCCAGCGCCAGCGAGGTGACGCTCGAAGCGGCGCCGCACAACGCCGTCATCGCGCTCCAGAACGCGAAGGCGGCAGCGACGATGTTGCGTCGATTGAGCCGGTCGGCGACGCGCGCGATGGGAATGCCGAGCAGGGAATAGAACAGCGCGAAGCCGAAGCCCGCGAGCAGGCCCATCATGGTGTCGCTGAGCTGGAACTCCTTCTTGATCGGCTCGATCAGGACGTTGAAGATCGTGCGGTCGAGGAAATTTAGCGCGTAGATGATCGTGAGCAGGCCCAGCACGTAATAGCGCCGCGCCGAGGGCTTTGCCGTAGCGGCCGTTTGCACCGACATTTGTGATGTCACATCGACCATCGCGTCCCCCATTAGTCTTTGTTATCGTTGTCGGTCCAGCTTTGATTGGGCCCGGCTGCTTCACGCGTCGCGGATGTAGTTCCCCGCTTCGAATTCGACTAGCGGTGCGCTTGCGTCAAAGCAGACCCCAATGGGGTCGCGATCTGCCTCCATCGCTTCGAGCTGCTCGCTCAGCATGCGCCGGATCAACAGGATGCCGCGGTCGCTCTGGCCGAAATGCTCCTCGGAATGGACGGTCTGCGGGCCTTGGCCGACCTGGGCCTCGTAGTCGCCGGGGAATTGCTGGTGCTCGGCCTCGGTCATGTCCCACCAGAATTTCCCGTTGAATTTCGAGCGCATGCGGCCGATGTCGCCGGCGTTCTTGACGCGGCCGGCGACGTAGATGCGGAAAGACGTGTCGTCGATCGGCAGCGTCCAGCCGATCGACTCGACGCGGGCGAATTGCGCCACGCGCGGGTTTGGCACGACGCGCAGGGTGGGCAGCGCCGCCTCGGTGACGCGGTAAAACACCTTGCCGTCATCCTGCTTGCGGATCGAGCGCACGGCGATCCCGCGCGGCGTCTTGTCGAATTTCACCTCCGGCATCGAAGCCATCATGTCGGTGAATTGCGGGCCCGAGAACGATCCGTGCAGCACCGGCACATGGTAGGGATCGACCACGTTCTCGAAATGCTGGAGCCAGTTGCAGGGGATGATCGCCGGCCCGCCGCCGCCAATCGAGGAATCGTCCGCCTCGACGAACTCGCCGTCGTCCATGGTCTCCAGGCATTCGTAGGCCGGCAGCACCGGGCGTTTCTCGGCCGGGCCCATATAGGTGAAGATCAATCCGTAGCGTTCCTCGACCGGATACCAGGGCTGGCGCACCTTGTCCCTGAACTGGCCGCCGTCGGGCTCGCAGGGCTGCTCCAGACAGTGACCTTCGGTGTCGAACTTCCAGCCGTGATAGCAGCAGCGGATGTCGTCCTCCTCGACCTTGCCATAATAGAGCGTGGTGCCGCGGTGGCAGCAGCGGGCGTGCAGCAGGCCGGCGCGGCCGTGCTTATCGCGGAACAGCACCAGATCCTCGCCCAGCGCGCGAACCTTCTTCGGGGTGTCGGTGGCGTCGCTGATGAGCCCGACCGGATGCCAGTAGCGGCGGAGCAGTTCGCCCATCGGGCTGCCGCGAACGACCGAGGTGAGCTCGGTCCGCGTGTGCGCCGGTTTCATCGCATAGGCCGTTCCGAGATCGCGATCCCGCTGGGTAATGGTCATGCTGATCCTCCCGCTGTCGGCCTTGCTGGCCCGGCTTCCGACGCCTTGAACAGCAGTGAAGGGCAACCGATGACAATGTCAACGAATTTCCAGATGCCTCTTGATCGCATTCGGATCAGGCTGGGGAGGTTGCGCTACCAAGACTTGGCACACTGCGGCTTTCTTGGCAGAGGTGGATCATGAGCCAGATATCAAGCGGGGACGGGCGCACATCGTCCGATGCGGACGCAAGTCACTCGCCGGCGCCCATCACCGTGATGCTGTCGTCGCGGTTGATGGTGCTGGCCAACCTGCTCAAGCGCGGCGCGATCCTGCGCTACAAGCGCCTCGCCGGATTGTCTTCGGTCGAGTTCGGCCTGGTCGCCTCGCTCGGCCGGCGGCCGCCGATGAGCGTGGCCCGGCTCGCCGAAGCCGTCGGCCACGACAAGGGGCAGATCAGCCGGGCGCTCGCGGAACTGGTCTCGCGCAAGTTGATCGCGAAATCGGCGAATCCAAAAGACAGCCGCGAGGTGCTGGTCTCGCTGACCGCAACGGGCCTTGCAGCACATGATGCGATCGTTGCCGGTGCGCAGGAGCGCAATCGGCGTTTGCGCGAACATCTGAGCGAAGCCGAGTTCGAGACGTTGCTGCAGCAGGTCGATCAGTTGACGGCGATCGCCGCCGAGATGCTCGAGGCCGAAAAAATCTCACGCTGATCTCTCGACAACATCCGGAAATGTTGGATCGCTTCTAAGACCCTTTCTAAGAAGCTTTCAATTAGGAAATCCGCGCGCGCTCCCATAAGCGTCGCCCAAGCGCACGCCGTCATGGGACCGGCGGCATGCGCGGTCAAAACACGCAGTTTTGGGGTGGCGCGTTGAACAGTTTTGGAATGCTGCGTTCGGCCGTATTGGCGACCGCATCCGCTTGGGTATTGATGCCGCAAGCGTCGTTTGCGCAATCTTCTGCGCAGAGTGGCGCGCAGAACATTCCTTCGGTGACCGTCACCGCGCCGGAAGCGCGCCGCCGGGCGGCCGCCTCCGCCCAGCACCGCGCGCCGCGATCATCGCAGCAGACCGCCAACCGGAACAAGCCGCAGCCGCAGCGCGATGTCGGTTTCGTCGAGACGCCGCGCGGCCCGGTGAACGGCTACGTCGCCGACCGCAGTTCGTCGGGCACTAAGACCAACACGCCGATCATGCAGACGCCGCAATCGGTCTCAGTGATCGGCGCCGAGCAGATCCGCGACCAGAAGCCGAACAAGCTCGATGAGGTCCTGCGCTACACCGCCGGCGTGCGCGCCGGGACCTTCGGCGCGGACACGCGCAATGACTGGTGGCTGATCCGCGGCTTCAAGTCCGATGACGTCGGGCTGTTCCTCGACGGCATGCAGCTGTTCTACACGTCCTATGCAAGCTGGAAGCTGCAGACTCCGAACATGGAGCGGGTCGAAGTCCTGCGCGGTCCGTCCGCGGTGCTCTATGGCGGATCGAGCCCAAGCGGCATCGTCAACGTCATCAGCAAGCTGCCGCCAGCCGAGCCCGTCCGCTACATCGAGACCGGTGTCAACAATTTCGGCAACGCCTATCTCGGCTTCGATGTCGGCGGTCCGGTCGCGACGCAGCCCCAGGACGGCAAGCTGTTCTACCGCATCGTCGGCCAGGTGCAGAACGGCAACACCCAGGTCAACTTCACGCCTGACAACAACTACTTCATCGCGCCGTCGGTGACCTGGAAGCCGGATGCCGACACGACATTCACGGTGCTGGCGTCGGCCTCGCGGCAGGAAACGCGCGGGATCAACTTCCTGCCCTATCAGGGCACGGTGACCAATGCACCGTTCGGCAAGATTCCGACCAGCTTTTTCAGCGGCGATCCAAACGTCGACAAGTTCACGCGCGAGCAGGAAATGCTCGGCTACCAGTTCGAGCGCAAGCTCACGGATGATCTGACCTTCCGCCAGAACGCCCGCTTCGCGCATGTCGACGTGACCTATCGCGGCTACGTCGGCAATAACTGGGACAACGCCAACACGGCCACTCTCGCTCGCTATAATTGGTATGCGAAAGATACCGCCAACCAGGCTGATCTCGACAACCAGCTGGAGTATCGCTTCGGCACCGGCCCCGTGAAGCACACCATGCTGTTCGGGGTGGATCTGAAGGACTATCAGATCGATGATTACCAACTTTTTGGATTCGGCGTCCCATCGATCAACGTCTTGAATCCCGTCTATGGATTGAGTGACATTCCATTCACGGGCACTCCGTTCCGGAACTTTAAGATCACGCAGAAGCAGGCCGGCACCTATCTTCAGGACCAGATGAAGCTCGGTAACTTCACGCTGGTGCTGAGCGGCCGCAACGATTGGGTCGAGACGACACAGGACGATCGTGGCACGGGCGCCACGGTAGGCAGCCGCAACGACAGCAGGTTCAGCGGGCGCGCCGGGCTGATCTACAATTTCGACAACGGCATCGCGCCCTATGTGTCATATGCCACGAGCTACAATCCGGTCATCGGCCTCAATGCCGTCAACCAGCTGCTTTTGCCGGAAACCGGCCAGCAGACCGAAATCGGCGTGAAGGTGCAGCCTCGCGGGTTCGACGGCTACTTCACGGTCGCCGCGTTCGATCTGAAGCGCCAGAATGCCCTGACATCCAATCCGCTCTTCCCGCTGTTGCAGAACCAGACCGGCGAGGTGACTTCGCGCGGTATCGAGCTGGATGCGGTGGCCAACGTCACCCAGGAGCTGAAACTTATCGGCGCCTTCACCAGCTATCACCTCTTCAACAGCAAGGACCTCGATCCGGCCCTCGTCGGCAAGACGCCGACCAATACGCCGCAGATGCTGGCGTCCGGCTGGGCGGACTACACCTTCAAGGACGGACCGCTGGCGGGATTTGGTTTCGGCGGTGGCGTGCGTTATGTCGGCTCGTCCTGGGCCGACGCCGCCAATACCCTCGAGGTTCCCGCGGTCGTGCTCGCCGATCTCGCGGTCCACTACGAATGGCAGAACTGGCGCACGGCCATCAATGTGATCAACCTGACCGACAAGATTTACGTCGCGAGCTGCGCGTCGGAAACGTCATGCTTCTACGGCGACCGCCGGCGCGTCACCGCCAGCGTGTCGTACAAATGGTGAGGCCCATGACGAGAACCGGCGAGGGGGAGGCCATCGTGAGAGCCTGACAGGCTCGTCACCGGCTTCCGCCACGAGATCGATGAGCTCGCGGGCCATGCCCCCCGGCCCGAAGCTCACGCGAGCGCGGCGCGCGCGACGATCCAGCACGTCGCAGCCCGCCGCGCTCGCCACCCATTGAGCGGCGGCGGAAGCGGGCGCGCGCCCGACCGACGCATTCGCCAGACGAGCCCGGGTCCGATCGTGATGCATGGCTCCCGGATCGCTCGCCTGACGGTGCGAGCAGCTATGCTCGTTGTAATCTGGACTTTGCTGCGTCGCGGCCTAGATAAAGTGAGCCTTCCCAACAACGGACGTCACGGCCCAGCGCGGGTGGACTGATCGGAGCGCCCTTGCTGGGGCGGTCGATCTGCTCCATACCAGCCGCGGGGTGATTCCGGGATTTCCACCGTTTTGAGGGCGACAAAGGGCCTAAAAAGAGCGTGTCTTGCGCCCATTGGTGCACTGCGCTAAGGCTCAGAACAATTCCAAACTGGACGAATCCGTGGCTGTCCCGAGGCTGCGGGAAAAAGGGCTCGTCAATGAGCGGCATTCTGCAGAACTATCTTCCACTCGTCGTCTTCATAGGGGTAGCGGGCCTCATCGGCCTGGTGCTGTTGATCGCGCCCTTCATCGTGGCGTTCCAGCAGCCGGACCCGGAAAAGCTGTCGGCGTATGAGTGCGGTTTCAACGCCTTCGACGACGCCCGCATGAAGTTCGACGTCCGCTTCTATTTGGTCGCCATCCTCTTCATCATCTTCGACCTCGAGGTGGCGTTCCTGTTTCCCTGGGCGGTGGCGTTCGGCAAGCTTGGCGCGACCGGCTTCTGGTCCATGGTGGTGTTCCTCGCCGTGTTGACGGTCGGGTTCGCCTATGAATGGAAGAAAGGCGCACTGGAATGGGATTGAACCCGAATTTGTCCGCCGGTCCGGTTCTTGCGCCGGCCCCCAAGGGCATCCTGGATCCGTCGACCGGCAAGCCGGTCGGGGCCAATGATCCGTTCTTCCTCGAGGTCAATTCGGAGCTCTCCGACAAGGGCTTCTTCGTGGCCGCCACCGACGACCTCATCACCTGGGCGCGCACCGGCTCGCTGATGTGGATGACCTTCGGTCTCGCCTGCTGCGCGGTCGAGATGATGCAGGTCTCGATGCCGCGCTACGACGTCGAGCGCTTCGGATTCGCGCCGCGTGCCTCGCCGCGTCAGTCCGACGTGATGATCGTCGCCGGCACCCTGACCAACAAGATGGCGCCTGCGCTGCGCAAGGTCTACGACCAGATGCCCGAGCCGCGTTACGTCATCTCGATGGGCTCCTGCGCGAACGGCGGCGGCTATTATCACTATTCCTACTCGGTCGTGCGCGGTTGCGACCGTATCGTGCCGATCGACATCTACGTGCCGGGCTGCCCGCCCACGGCGGAAGCGCTGCTCTACGGCGTGCTGCTGCTGCAGAAGAAGATCCGCCGCACCGGCACCATCGAACGCTAAGGTTTTACGTCATGGACGACGCCAAGCTCGACGCCCTGGGGCAGACGATCGTTAGCGCGCTGCCAGGCGCCGCCATCGGTCATTCGGTCGCCTTCAACCAGCTCACGGTCGATGTCGAGGTCAGCAAGATCGTCGAGGTGGTCAAGTACCTCCGCGACGATCCGAACTGCCGGTTCATCAACTTCACCGACATCACGGCGGTTGACTACCCTTCGCGCGAAAAACGCTTCGACGTGATCTATCACTTCCTGTCACCGACGCTGAACGCGCGGATCCGGCTCAAGGCCCAGGCCGACGAGACGACGCAGGTGCCGTCGCTGATCGAAGTGTTCCCGGGCGCCGACTGGTTCGAACGCGAGGCCTACGACCTCTACGGCGTGATCTTCGTCGGCCATCCCGACATGCGCCGCCTCCTGACCGACTACGGCTTCGAAGGCCATCCGCTGCGCAAGGACTTCCCGACCACCGGTTTCGTCGAGGTTCGCTACGACGACCAGGAGAAGCGGGTGGTGTACGAGCCGGTCCGGCTCAACCAGGAATTCCGCAAGTTCGATTTCCTCTCGCCGTGGGAAGGGGCCGACTATCCGCTTCCCGGCGACGAGAAGGCGGGACCGAAGGCCTGATCATGAACGAGCAACCTGAAAATCTCCGCAACTTCACCATCAATTTCGGGCCGCAGCATCCCGCGGCGCACGGTGTGTTGCGTCTTGTGCTCGAATTGGACGGCGAGGTCGTCGCCCGCGTCGACCCGCATATCGGCCTGCTTCATCGCGGTACCGAGAAGCTGATCGAACAGAAGACCTATCTTCAGGCGATCCCTTATTTCGACCGCCTCGACTACGTCGCGCCGATGAACCAGGAGCATGCCTTCTGCATGGCTGCGGAAAAGCTGCTCGGCATCGAGGTGCCGCGCCGCGCGCAGTTGATCCGCGTGCTCTATTGCGAGATCGGCCGCATTCTGTCGCACTTGCTCAACGTCACCACGCAGGCGATGGACGTCGGCGCGCTGACCCCGCCGCTGTGGGGTTTTGAAGAGCGCGAGAAGCTGATGGTGTTCTACGAGCGCGCCTCCGGCAGCCGCATGCACGCAGCCTATTTCCGCGTCGGCGGCGTGCATCAGGACTTGCCGCAGAAGCTGGTCGACGACATCGATGCCTGGTGCGATCCGTTCCTGAAAGTGGTCGAAGATCTCGACCGGCTGCTCACCGCCAACCGCATCTTCAAGCAGCGCAACGTCGACATCGGCGTGGTGTCGCTGAAGGAGGCCTGGGAGTGGGGCTTCTCCGGCGTGATGGTGCGCGGCTCTGGCGCGGCCTGGGATCTGCGCAAATCGCAGCCCTATGAATGCTACGCCGAGTTGGATTTCGACATCCCGATCGGCAAGAACGGCGACTGCTACGACCGCTATCTGATCCGCATGGAAGAGATGCGTCAGTCCGTGCGCATCATGAAGCAGTGCATCCAGAAGCTGAACGCAGCCGAAGGGAAGGGCCCCGTCGTCGTCGAAGACAACAAGGTCGCGCCGCCGCGCCGCGGCGAGATGAAGCGCTCGATGGAAGCGCTGATCCATCACTTCAAGCTCTACACCGAAGGCGTTCATGTGCCGGCCGGCGAGGTCTACGCCGCGGTCGAGGCGCCCAAGGGCGAGTTCGGCGTCTATCTCGTCTCCGACGGCACCAACAAGCCCTACAAGTGCAAGATCCGCGCGCCGGGCTTTGCGCATCTCCAGGCCATGGACCACATCTGCCGCGGTCATCTGCTCGCCGACGTCTCGGCGATCCTGGGCTCGCTCGACATCGTGTTCGGAGAGGTCGATCGGTGATGGCGCAGGCGCCAATCCAGTTTGACCGTGCCTCGGGGGCCCTTGAAGGGGCCAACCTGTGGGAGCGGACGGCTGCCTTGGCGCTGGTGACGGGGTCGAAGATCTCCTCGCACTTCTCGCATATGGGCTACATCGCGTGCGCCAATCTGCTGCGGAAGACGCTGCCCGAGCGCAACATCGCGATCAAGCTCAACCCCGACGCCGTGTTCGAATTCCCCTACGGCGACGGCTACTGGAGCAAGCTGCTCAACCGCTCCTACAATTACGAGGACGAGCTGGAGCTGTTGTTCGCGGACTCCATCGACGTCGATTACACGCTGCTCGATTGCGGCGCCAATTACGGCTATTGGTCGGTGCTGGTGTCGAGCAAGCCATTCGGTTCGCACAAGGCGATCGCGATCGAGCCGTCGGGGCAGAACTATCCCAAGCTCGCCAACAACGCCCGCATCAACGGCAATCGCTTCGAGATCATGAAATGTGCGATCGGCGCGGCCCGCGGCACCGCGCGGCTGTCAGGTACCAAGCACGAGGCCTTCAGCATCGCCGGCGATGCGGCGGCGGGCGGCGAGGACGTGCCGGTCATTGCGCTGGATAATCTCATCGACGACGGCAAGGTCGCGGCCGGCGGCAAGTACCTGGTCAAGCTCGACGTCGAAGGCGTCGAGATCGAGGCGATCAAGGGCGGTGCCCGGCTGCTCCAGGCCGACAGCGTCATCATGTGCGAGGAGCACGGCAGCGACCGTTCGCATGCGGTCTCGCGCTACATCCTCGAACACACCCCGCTGAAGCTGATCGTCTACGATCCCAGCACCCGGCGTATGGAAACGGTGACCGAGCTGTCGATCCTCGACCGCATCAAGGTCTCGACCCACGTCGGCTACAACGTTTTCGGCACCGCAAGCGCATTCTGGCAGGACAGGATCGATGCCCTGAATGCCAAGAACCTGAATGCTAAGTCCGCGCGCCGTATGCAGTGAGAGATTGAGAGATGTCCGTTCGCCGATTAGCACCGAAGGAAGTCCAGCCCGCGAGCTTTACGTTCACGGACGAGAACCTTGCGTTCGCCAAGCAGCAGATCGCGAAATATCCGGCCGGACGTCAGGCTTCGGCCGTCATCGCCATCCTCTGGCGGGCACAGGAACAGCACGACGGCTGGGTCTCGGAAGCCGCGATCCGCGTTATCGCCGACATGCTCGACATGCCCTATATCCGCGTGCTCGAGGTCGCGACCTTCTACACGATGTTCCAGCTGGCCCCGGTCGGCAAGAAAGCCCACGTTCAGGTCTGCGGCACCACGCCGTGCCGGCTGCGCGGCGCCGAGGATCTGATCCACGTCTGCGAGCACCGTATCCATCACGAGCCCTTCCATCTCTCCAAGGACGGCAATTTCAGCTGGGAAGAGGTGGAGTGCCTCGGTGCCTGCGTGAATGCGCCAATGGTGCTGATCGGCAAGGACACTTATGAGGATTTGACCAAGGAAAGCTTCGGCAAGGTGCTCGACGGTTTCGCCTCCGGCAATCCGCCCAAGCCCGGTCCCCAAAACGGCCGCCAGTTCTCGGCGCCGACGGGCGGGCCGACCACATTGAAGGAGATCACGTGATGCGTGATCTCTCGTCGCCGGCAGTTGAAGGGAGCAGTGTTGTGAAGAAGTGGGGCTTCGTCGCAATGCATTCCGCCGTGGCGGCCGCATTCATTTTCCTGCTTCAGCGCTTCGCCCTGAACGCGTCGCTGGAATCCAGTCTGCTCTGGGCGCTGACCTTCGCAGTCTGCGCCGCCGGGCTTGCCTACAAGCAAGCCAACCGTTGATCGGAAAGCACTGACATGCTCGAGGACAAGGACCGCATCTTCAAGAACCTCTACGGCCTCCACGATTGGGGGCTCGAGGGCGCGCGGCGCCGCGGCGCCTGGGATGGCACGAAGAACATCATCGACAAGGGCCGTGACTGGATCATCAACGAGATGAAGGCGTCGGGGCTGCGCGGCCGCGGCGGCGCCGGCTTTCCGACCGGGCTGAAATGGTCGTTCATGCCGAAGGAATCGACCGACGGGCGGCCGAGCTATCTCGTCGTCAACGCCGACGAATCCGAGCCCGGTACCTGCAAGGATCGCGAGATCATGCGGCACGATCCGCATCTGCTGATCGAGGGCTGCCTGATCGCGAGCTGCGCGATGAACGCGCATGCCTGCTACATCTATGTCCGCGGCGAGTTCATCCGCGAGCGCGAGCATCTCCAGGCGGCGATCGACCAGGCCTATGAGGCCAAGCTGGTCGGCAAGGACAACGTCAACGGCTGGCCGTTCGACATCTACGTCGCCCACGGCGCCGGCGCCTATATCTGCGGCGAGGAAACCGCGCTGCTCGAGAGCCTCGAAGGCAAGAAGGGCCAGCCGCGTCTGAAGCCGCCGTTCCCCGCGAATGTCGGCCTGTACGGCTGCCCGACCACTGTCAACAACGTCGAGTCCATCGCCGTTGCCCCGGACATCCTGCGTCGCGGCGCGGCATGGTTCGCCGGCATCGGACGTCCGAACAATGTCGGCACGAAGCTGTTCTGCATCTCCGGCCATGTCGAGCGGCCCTGCAACGTCGAAGAGGCCATGGGCATTCCGTTCCGTGAGCTGATCGAGAAGCATTGCGGCGGCATCCGCGGCGGTTGGGACAACCTCAAGGCCGTGATCCCCGGCGGCTCCTCCGTGCGCATGGTGCCGGCCGAGCAGATCATCGACACGCCGATGGATTTCGACAGCTTGAGCAAGCTGCGCTCGGGTCTGGGCACCGCGGCTGTGATCGTGATGGACAAGTCGACTGATTTGATCCGCGCCATCGCCCGCATCTCCTATTTCTACAAGCACGAGAGCTGCGGCCAGTGCACGCCGTGCCGCGAGGGCACCGGCTGGATGTGGCGCGTCCTGACCCGCATGGCCGAAGGCCGTGCGCATAAGCGCGAAATCGACATGCTGCTCGAAGTGACAAAACAGGTCGAAGGCCACACTATCTGCGCGCTCGGCGACGCGGCGGCGTGGCCGATCCAGGGCCTGATCGCGCACTTCCGTCATGAGATCGAAGCGCGCATCGACGAATATTCGCACAAGTCCGACATCGACGATATCGGCGTCCGCGATCCCGTGAACATGGTCGCGGCGGAGTAGAGACAATGACCAAGCTCATCATCGACGGCAAAGAGATCGATGTCCCCGCCGAATACACGCTGCTTCAGGCGTGCGAGGCGGCCGGCGCCGAGATTCCGCGCTTCTGCTATCACGAGCGGCTGTCGATCGCCGGCAATTGCCGGATGTGCCTCGTCGAGGTGAAGGGCGGCCCGAAGCCGGTCGCAAGCTGCGCCTGGGGCGTGCGCGATTGCCGTCCGGGTCCCAAGGGCGAACCGCCGGAAATCTCCACCCGTTCGCCGATGGTGAAGAAGGCGCGCGAAGGCGTGATGGAATTCCTTCTCATCAACCATCCGCTGGATTGCCCGATCTGCGACCAGGGCGGCGAGTGCGATCTGCAGGACCAGGCGATGGGCTACGGTGTCGACACCAGCCGCTTCGCCGAGAACAAGCGCGCGGTCGAGGACAAATATCTCGGCGCGCTGGTCAAGACCTCGATGAACCGCTGCATCCAGTGCACCCGCTGCGTCCGCTTCTCGGCGGAAGTGGCTGGCGCGCCTGAAATGGGTGCGACCGGCCGCGGCGAGGACATGGAGATCACGACCTATCTCGAGCACGCGCTGACCTCGGAACTGCAGGGCAATCTCGTCGACATCTGCCCGGTCGGCGCGCTGACCTCGAAGCCGTATGCCTTTGCGGCGCGCCCTTGGGAGCTCGGCAAGACCCAGTCGATCGACGTGATGGACGGTTTGGGCTCCGCGATCCGCGTCGACACCCGCGGCCGCGAAGTGATGCGTATCCTGCCGCGCATCAACGAGGCCGTGAACGAGGAGTGGATCTCCGACAAGACCCGCCACGTCGTCGACGGCCTGCGCACCCAGCGCCTCGACCGGCCCTATATCCGCGAAGCCGGCAAGCTGCGCGCGGCGAGCTGGCCCGAGGCCTTTGCCGCGATCGCCGCGAAAGCGGCTCGCACCGACGGCAAGCGCATCGGCGCGATTGCGGGCGACCTCGCCGGCGTCGAAGAGATGTTCGCGCTGAAGGATCTGCTGGCCAAGTACGGCTCGGCCAATCTGGCGGTGCAGGGCGGTGACGCCTTCGATCCCGCGCTCGGCCGCGGCTCCTACATCTTCAATCCAACGCTTGTCGGCGTCGAGCAGGCCGATGCGCTGCTCATCATCGGCGCCAATCCGCGGAAAGAGGCGGCCGTGTTCAACGCCCGCATCCGCAAGCGCTGGCGCGCCGGCGGCTTCAAGGTGGGCGTGATCGGCGCCAAGGCCGACCTGACCTACGATTATGACCATCTCGGCGCAGGCACCGATACACTGGGCGAGCTCGCAGCCGGCAAGCACTCCTTCATGGACGTGCTGAAGAACGCCAAGAACCCGATCATCCTGGTCGGCGCGGGCGCCGCCTCGCGCCACGATGGCGCCGCCATTCTCGCAGCCGCCGCCAAGCTCGCGCTCGACGTCGGCGCGCTCAAGGACGGCTGGAACGGTTTTGGCGTGCTGCATGAGAGCGCTTCGCGCGTCGGTGCGCTCGATATCGGCTTTGTCGCCGGTCAGGGCGGGCTGAACGCGGCGCAGATGACGACGTTCGGGACGCTCGATCTGCTGTTCCTGCTCGGCGCCGACGAGATCAAGCCGGCGGACGGCACCTTCGTCGTCTATATCGGCACCCACGGCGACCGCGGCGCGCATCGCGCCGACGTGATTCTGCCGGCGGCAGCCTACACCGAGAAGTCCGCGATCTACGTCAACACCGAAGGCCGCGTGCAGATGACCGGACGCGCCGCATTCCCGCCGGGCGAGGCCCGCGAGGACTGGGCGATTGTCCGCGCGCTCTCGGAGGCGCTCGGCAATAAGCTCGGCTATGACTCGTTGTCGGCCCTGCGCCAGGCGATCTTCAAGGCCGTGCCGCATCTGATCCGTCTCGACCAGATCGAGGCCGGCTCCGCCGACCAGATCAAGAAGCTCGCGGGGAAGGGCGGCACGACGGAGAAGGCCGCGTTCAAGCCGCTCGTCGAGGACTTCTATTTGACCAACCCAATCGCGCGTGCGTCCGCCGTGATGGCGGAGTGTTCGCGGCTTGCCTCCGGGCAGATGCTGACCGCAGCGGAGTGAGCTGATGGAATTCTTCGAAAGCGCATTCTGGACCGGGTTCCTCTGGCCGCTGATCATCATGATTGCGGAAAGCGTCCTGGTGCTGGTCGTCCTGCTGGTGGCGATCGCCTACATCCTGCTCGCCGACCGCAAGATCTGGGCGGCGGTGCAGATCCGCCGCGGTCCGAACGTGGTCGGGCCGTGGGGCCTGCTGCAATCCTTCGCCGACCTCCTGAAGTTCGTGCTGAAGGAGCCGATCATCCCGTCCGGCGCCAACAAGGGCGTGTTTCTCCTTGCTCCCTTGGTCTCATGCGTGCTCGCGCTGGCCGCCTGGGCGGTGATCCCGACCAATCTCGGCTGGGTGATCTCCGACATCAATGTCGGCGTCCTCTTCATCTTCGCGATCTCGTCGTTGTCGATCTACGGCATCATCATGGCCGGGTGGTCGTCGAACTCGAAATACCCGTTCCTGGCGGCGTTGCGCTCGGCGGCGCAGATGGTGTCCTACGAGGTCTCGATCGGCTTCGTGATCATCACGGTACTGCTCTGCGCCGGCACGCTGAATCTCTCGGCCGTGGTCGAGGCGCAGCATGTCCGCGGCCTGGCCAGCCTGATCGGGTTGCCGCAACTCACCATCCTGAACTGGTACGTCTGGCCGCTGTTCCCGATGTTCGTGATCTTCTACGTCTCGGCGCTGGCGGAAACCAACCGTCCGCCGTTCGACCTCGTCGAAGCGGAATCCGAGCTCGTCGCCGGCTTCATGGTCGAATACGGCTCGACGCCGTATCTGCTGTTCATGCTCGGCGAGTACGTCGCGATTGCCACGATGTGCGCGATGGCGACGATCCTGTTCCTCGGGGGCTGGCTGCCGCCGGTGGACCTGCCGCCCTTCAACTGGGTGCCGGGGATCATCTGGTTCTCGCTGAAACTGTTTTTCATGTTCTTCCTGTTCGCGATGGCCAAGGCGATCGTGCCGCGCTACCGCTACGATCAACTGATGCGCCTCGGCTGGAAGGTGTTCCTGCCGTTGTCGCTGGCGATGGTGATCGTGGTGGCCGGCGTGCTGCACTTCGCCGGCATCGCGCCGAAGTGAGGGCCGTCATGGGTATCAACATCAACGCCACTGCACGCTCGCTCCTGTTGTCGGAATTCGTCTCGGCGTTCTTCCTCGCCATGCGCTATTTCTTCCAGCCGAAGCCGACGCTGAACTATCCGTTCGAGAAGGGCCCGATCTCGCCGCGCTTCCGCGGCGAGCACGCGCTGCGCCGCTATCCGAACGGCGAAGAGCGCTGCATCGCCTGCAAGCTGTGCGAAGCGATCTGCCCGGCGCAGGCCATCACCATCGAGGCCGGCCCGCGCCGCAACGACGGCACCCGCCGCACCGTGCGCTACGACATCGACATGGTGAAGTGCATCTATTGCGGCCTCTGCCAGGAAGCCTGTCCGGTCGATGCCATTGTCGAAGGTCCGAACTTCGAGTTCGCGACCGAGACCCGCGAGGAACTGTTCTATGACAAGGCCAAGCTGCTCGCCAATGGCGACCGCTGGGAACGCGAGATCGCGAAAGCGATCGAGCTCGACGCGCCGTACCGGTGAGATGAGAGCATGATCCTTCCCGCGCTGTTCTTCTATCTGTTCGCCGGCGTCTGCGTCGCCTCGGCGGTGATGGTGATTGTCTCGCGCAATCCCGTGCACTCCGTGCTGTACCTGATCCTGGCCTTCGTCAACGCCTCCGGCCTGTTCGTGCTGATGGGCGCCGAATTCCTGGCGATGATCCTGATCGTCGTCTATGTCGGCGCCGTCGCCGTGCTGTTCCTCTTCGTGATCATGATGCTCGACGTCGACTTCCTCGAGTTGCGCGAGGGCTTCATCGAGTATCTGCCGGTCGGCCTGGTGATCGGCGGCATCTTCCTGTTCGAGCTGCTGCTCACGGTCGGCTTCTGGGTCATCAATCCCGGCGTCGCCAAGACGATCACGGCGGCGATCCCGACCAACGTCTCCAATACCGAGGCGCTGGGCCTGGTGCTCTATACGAAGTACATCCACTACTTCCAGCTCTCGGGCATGGTGCTCCTGGTCGCGATGATCGGCGCCATCGTGTTGACACTGCGGCACAAGGCGAGCGTGAAGCGGCAGGACATCAACGTCCAGAACGCGCGCACGCCCGAAATTGCGATGGCGATACGCAAGGTGGCGCCGGGGCAGGGGCTCCAGGACTCTGACGCGGCGGAGTGGGTGAAATGACGATCGGGCTCGGACACTATCTTGCGGTCGGCGCGATCCTGTTCACGCTCGGAATCCTCGGCATCTTCCTGAACCGCAAGAACATCATCGTCATCCTGATGTCGATCGAGCTGATCCTGCTCGCGGTCAACATCAACCTCGTGGCGTTCTCGACCTTCCTCGGCGACATCGTCGGGCAGGTCTTCGCGCTTCTGGTGCTCACCGTCGCGGCCGCTGAAGCCGCGATTGGTCTTGCCATCCTGGTGGTCTATTTCCGCAACCGCGGCTCGATCGCGGTTGAGGACGTCAATCTGATGAAGGGCTAACGCGCATGATCCGGAAAAGTGGATACCGGTTTTCCGGTCAGATCATACGCAAAGAGAAATAAGTCATGGTCCAGGCAATCGTCTTTCTGCCTCTGCTGGGCGCCATTCTGGCCGGGCTGATCGCGCTGTTCGGCGCGCATGCCCGCAACCCCTCGGGCGACACGGTCGAGCATCACGATGATCACGGTCACGGCGCGCACGCCCATGCGTCCGATACGATCAACGAGGATGCGTCGGTCATTCACGAGACCCATCACGAGCCGGGCGACGGGCACGACGACCACCACGTCTCCGAGCCGCCCGCGGCGGGCTCGCGCGGCGCCGAGCTGATCACCACGGCGTTCCTGTTCGTATCGGCGGCGCTGTCCTGGATGACGCTGGTCGACGTCGGCTTCATGCACCACGACATGCGGATTCCGCTGTTTCCGTGGATCCTCTCCGGCGACCTCCAGGTCTACTGGACGCTGCGGGTCGACACGCTCACCGCCGTGATGCTGGTGGTGGTGACGACCGTGTCCTCGCTCGTGCACCTCTATTCCATCGGCTACATGGACGAGGACCCGAACCGGCCGCGCTTCTTCGGCTATCTCTCGCTGTTCACCTTCGCCATGCTGATGCTGGTGACGGCCGACAACCTCGTGCAGCTGTTCTTCGGCTGGGAAGGCGTGGGTCTGGCGAGCTATCTGCTGATCGGCTTCTGGTACCAGAAGCCGTCGGCGAACGCCGCCGCCATCAAGGCCTTCGTGGTCAACCGCGTCGGCGATTTCGGCTTCGCGCTCGGCATCTTCGCGATCTTCATGCTGGCCGGCTCGACCGATTTCGAGACGATCTTCCACGCCGCGCCCGGCCTCACTGGCAAGACCATCGACTTCCTCGGCTGGCACGCCGATGCGCTGACCCTGACCTGCCTGCTGCTGTTCATGGGCGCGATGGGCAAGTCGGCACAGTTCCTGCTGCACACCTGGTTGCCGGACGCGATGGAAGGCCCGACGCCGGTGTCGGCGCTGATCCACGCCGCGACCATGGTCACCGCCGGCGTCTTCATGGTGGCGCGGCTGTCGCCGCTGTTCGAGCTCGCGCCGAACGCGCAGGCCGTCGTGATGTTCTTCGGCGCCACCACGGCGTTCTTCGCGGCGACCGTCGGCCTCGTTCAGAACGACATCAAACGCATCGTCGCCTACTCGACCTGTTCGCAGCTCGGCTACATGTTTGTGGCGATGGGAGCAGGGGCCTATTCGGTCGGCATGTTCCATCTGTTCACCCACGCCTTCTTCAAGGCGCTGTTGTTCCTGGGCTCCGGCTCGGTGATCTACGCGATGCACCACGAGCAGGACATCCGCAACATGGGCGGCCTCTGGCGCAAGATCCCCTACACCTACGCGGTGATGGTGGTCGGCACGCTCGCGCTCACCGGCTTCCCGCTCACCGCCGGTTACTTCTCCAAGGACGCCATCATCGAGTCCGCCTACGCCTCGCACAATCCGTTCGCGATGTACGGCTTCCTGATGACGGTGGTCGCCGCCGGCCTGACCTCGTTCTACTCCTGGCGCCTGATCTTCAAGACCTTCCACGGCGAGCCGCATGACGATCATCACTACGAGGCCGCGCATGAAGCTCCGATCTGGATGCTGATCCCGATCGGCGTGCTCGCGGTCGGCTCCATCCTCGCCGGCTTCCCGTTCAAGGAGCTGTTCGCCGGTCACGGCATCGAGGAGTTCTTCCGCGAGTCCGTGAAGATGAACCCGCACATCATCGAGGAGATGCACCACATTCCCGAGACCATCGCCTTCCTGCCGACGGTGATGATGGTGTTGGGCTTCCTGGTGTCCTACCTGTTCTACATCCGCCGGCCCTATCTGCCGGTCGAGCTCGCGAACACGCAGCCAATGCTGTACAAGTTCCTGCTCAACAAATGGTACTTCGACGAGCTCTACGACATCATCTTCGTCCGTCCGGCTAAGTGGATCGGCTATCAGCTCTGGAAGAAAGGCGACGGCTTCATCATCGACGGCCTCGGCCCCGACGGCATCTCGGCCCGCGTGCTGGATGTCACCCGCAACGTCGTGAAGATCCAGACCGGCTATCTCTACCACTACGCGTTCGCGATGCTGATCGGTGCCGCCGGCCTGATCACCTGGTTCATGTTCGGCTTTGGAGGCCAGTAAATGACGACCTGGCCAATTCTATCCGTCACGACGTTCCTGCCGCTGGTCGGCGCGCTGATCGTCTATCTCAGCCGCGGCGATGACGAGGCGGCCCGGCGCAACTCGCGCTGGATCGCGCTGTGGACCACGCTGATCACCTTCGCGGTGTCGGTGATCCTGGTCATGCGGTTCGATCCATCCAACGGCGACTTCCAATTCGTCGAGAAGGCGAACTGGCTCGCCACCGGCATCACCTACCACATGGGCGTGGACGGCATTTCGCTGCCGCTGGTGATCCTGACCACCGCCATCATGCCGTTCTGCATCATTGCGAGCTGGAAGGCGATCACCAACCGCGTCCGCGAATACATGATGGCGTTCCTGATCCTGGAAACGCTGATGATCGGCACCTTCTCGGCGCTCGATCTCGTGCTGTTCTATCTGTTCTTCGAGGGCGGCCTGATCCCGATGTTCCTGATCATCGGCGTCTGGGGCGGGCCGCGCCGGGTCTACGCGTCCTTCAAGTTCTTCCTCTACACGCTACTCGGCTCAGTCCTGATGCTGCTCGCCATCATGGCGCTGTACTGGAACGGCGGCACCACGGACATACCGACCCTGATGCACACCGCGGTGCCGCGCTCGTTGCAGACCTGGGCCTGGCTTGCCTTCTTCGCCTCGTTCGCGGTGAAGATGCCGATGTGGCCGGTGCACACCTGGCTCCCCGACGCGCACGTCGAGGCGCCGACGGCGGGCTCCGTGGTGCTTGCCGCGATCCTGCTGAAGATGGGCGGCTACGGCTTCCTGCGCTTCTCGCTGCCGATGTTTCCGCTGGCGTCGCACGACTTCGCGCCGCTGGTCTTCACGCTCTCGGCCATCGCGATCATCTACACCTCGCTTGTGGCCCTGATGCAGGAGGACATGAAGAAGCTGATTGCGTACTCCTCTGTGGCGCATATGGGCTTCGTCACCATGGGCATCTTTGCCGGCACCATGCAAGGCGTCGCCGGCGGCGTGTTCCAGATGATCTCGCACGGCATCGTCTCCGGCGCGCTGTTCCTCTGCGTCGGCATCGTCTACGACCGCATGCACACCCGCGAGATCGCGGCCTATGGTGGCCTCGTCAACCGGATGCCGCTCTACGCGCTGACCTTCATGGTCTTCACCATGGCCAATGTCGGTCTGCCCGGCACCTCCGGCTTCGTCGGCGAGTTCATGACGCTGCTCGGCACCTTTAAGGTCTCGATTCCGACCGCGTTCTTTGCCACTTTCGGCGTGATCCTGTCGGCCTGCTATGCGCTGTGGCTCTACCGCAAGGTCGTGTTCGGGGCGCTGGTCAAGCCGTCGCTGGCGAGCATGAAGGATCTCACCTTCCGGGAATGCCTGATGCTGTTCCCGCTGATCGCGCTGACGCTCCTGTTCGGCATCTATCCGAAGCCGGTGCTCGACATGTCGGCGGCTTCGGTCCAGCAACTCGTCAACAATTACAACACCGCTGTGACGGCCGTGAAGGCCGCCGCACTGCTCCAGTGAGCGGGCAGGTCAGGATATCGCCATGAGCTTTGAGACTGCAGGTTATCAACTGGCGCCGGTGCTGCCCGAACTCGTGCTCGCGATCGGCGCCATGGCGCTGCTGATGCTCGGTGCCTATCGCGGGCAGGAGACCACCAAGACGGTCACGACGCTCGCGGTGCTGCTCCTGATCGTGGTCGGCGTGCTCGAATACATGCTGCCCGCGGGCAAGCACGTGACCTTCGGCGGCAGCTTCATCGTCGATGATTTTGCCCGCTTCATGAAGATCCTGGCCCTGATCGGCTCCGCGGTGACGCTGGTGCTGTCAACCGAGTTCCTGTCGGATCCGTCGCGCCGCATCTTCGAATACGCGATCCTGGTGCTGCTCTCGACGCTCGGCATGATGGTGCTGATCTCGGCCGGCGATCTGATCTCGCTCTATCTCGGCCTCGAATTGATGTCGCTGGCGCTCTACGTCGTGGCAGCCTCGAACCGCGACAACGCCAAGTCGACCGAAGCCGGGCTGAAGTACTTCGTGCTGGGCGCGCTGTCCTCGGGCATGCTGCTCTACGGCTCCTCGCTGATCTACGGCTTCACCGGCACGGTCAGCTTCACCGGCATCGCGGCGGCCGCGACGATCTCGAATGTCGGCCTGGTGTTCGGGCTGGTGTTCCTGCTCGCCGGCCTCTGCTTCAAGGTCTCGGCCGTGCCGTTCCACATGTGGACGCCTGACGTCTACGAGGGCGCGCCGACGCCGGTCACCGCCTTCTTCGCCTCGGCGCCGAAAGTGGCTGCGCTCGCGGTCTTTACCCGCGTCACGCTCACCGCATTCCCGGGGATCGTCTCGCAGTGGCAGCAGATCCTGGTGTTCGTGGCGATCGCCTCGATGGCGCTGGGTTCGTTCGCCGCGATCGGCCAGAGCAACATCAAGCGCCTGATGGCCTATTCCTCGATCGGCCACATGGGCTTTGCCCTGGTCGGTCTCGCCGCAGGCACGGTCGAAGGCGCGCAGGGCGTGCTGATGTACATCGTGATCTATGTCGCGATGACGCTCGGCTCATTCGCGGTCATCCTGGCGATGAAGCGCAACGGCCAGCCGGTCGAGCAGATCAGCGATTTCGCCGGTCTGTCGCGGACCAATCCGCTGCTCGCCTTCACGTTCGCGATGCTGCTGTTCTCGCTCGCAGGCATCCCGCCGCTCGCCGGCTTCTTCGCCAAATGGTACGTCTTCGTCGCCGCCATCAAGGCGAATTTGTTCACGCTCGCCGTGGTCGGCGTGCTCTCCAGCGTGGTGGGCGCCTACTACTATCTCACCATCGTCAAGACGATGTATTTCGACGAACCGGCCGGGCAGGTCGATCCGGTGCGCGTCGAAATCAAGACGGTGCTGGCGGTTGCCGGCCTGTTCAACATCCTGTTCGCCCTGTTCGCAGGCCCGGTGGTGAGCGTCGCCTCCGCCGCCGCCAAGTCGCTGTTCTAGGATGGCATTCGCGCTCGGTCCTCGTGCGGCGTCGGCGGGCTACAAGCTCGCAGCTTTCGACCGGACCGGCTCGACCAATACCGAAGCGATCGAGCACGCGCGGCGCGGCGACCGTGGTCCGATGTGGTTCGTGACGTCGGAGCAGACCGCCGGCCGTGGCCGCCGCCAGCGCGCCTGGATCGCACCAAAGGGTAACCTCGCCGCCAGCGTCCTCGAAGTCCTGGACATCGCCCCTTCCGTCGCCGCGACGATCGGCTTTGCGGCCGGGCTGGCCGAGGAGGCCGCCCTGGAGAAGGTCAGCCTGGAGGCTGCACTGCGGCTCGGCGAGGGCCGTCCCCGCTACGCCCTGAAATGGCCGAACGACGTGCTGGCCGGCGGCAAGAAGCTGGTCGGTATCGGCCTGGAGGCCGAAGCCATCGGCGAACGCCTTGCCATCGTCGTCGGCATCGGCACCAACGTCGTCGCGGCGCCCGAGGGCACGCCGACGCCTGCGGTGTCGCTCGCCGCGCTCGGCGTCCAGATCAGTGCGGAGGAGCTGTTCTCGGCCCTCTCTGATGCCTGGGTGGAATTCCGCGGCATCTGGGACAATGGCCGCGGCTTTGCCGAGATCCGCAAGCTGTGGCTGGAGCGCGCCGCCGGCCTCGGCGAGCGGGTCGCGATCCACACGGGAGTGATGATGCTGGAAGGCATTTTTGACACGATCGACGACACCGGCTGCCTGATCGTCCGCACCGCGGAGGGCCGGCGCGTGCCGGTGGCCGCGGGCGAGGTGTTCTTCGGCGCGGCGGCCTCGGTGGGAGCTGCGTGATGGCGAAGCCTGAAGAACTGGTATTTGCACCGCTCGGCGGGGTCGGCGAGATCGGCATGAATTTGTCGATCTACGGCCTCGGCAACCGCCAGCAGCGCGCCTGGCTGGCGATCGATCTCGGCGTCTCCTTCGGCGACGAGGAGCATCTGCCGGGGATCGACCTGATCATGCCCGACATCAGCTTCCTGGAGAAGGAACGCAAGAACCTGATGGGTCTGGTGCTGACTCACGCCCATGAGGACCATTTCGGCGCCATCATCGACCTGTGGCCGAAACTGAAATGCCCGATCTACGCGACCCAGTTCAGCGCCGCGCTGTTCGAGGCCAAATGCGCCGCCGAGCGCAATGCGCCCAAGATCCCGGTGACGGTGGTGCCGTCAGGCGGGCGCGTCGATATCGGCCCGTTCAACGTCGAGTTCATCCCGGTCGCCCATTCGATTCCGGAGTCGCATGCGCTAGCGATTCACACCGAAGTCGGCACGGTGCTGCACACCGGCGACTGGAAGATCGATCCGACCCCGATCATCGGCCGTCCGACTGACGAAAAGCGGCTGCGGGAGCTCGGCGACCAGGGCCTGCTCGCCTTGATCGGCGATTCCACCAATGCCGTGCGCGACGGCCGCTCACCCTCGGAAGCCGAGGTTGCCAGATCCATTACCGAGCTCGTCAAGGCCGCCAAGGGCCGCGTCGCGGTCACGACCTTTGCCTCCAACGTCGCGCGCCTCAAGGCCGTCGCCATCGCCGCCAAGGCCGCCGACCGTGAGGTCGTCGTGGTCGGCCGCGCCATGGAGCGCGTGGTGCAGGTTGCGCGCGAGACCGGCTATCTCGACGGCGTCCAGAATTTCCGCTCGCCTGACGTCTACGGTCATCTGCCGCAGGACAAGGTGCTGGCGCTCTGCACCGGCAGCCAAGGCGAGCCGCGTGCCGCGCTGGCGCGCATCGCCAATGACGACCATCCCGAGATCACGCTCAACCGCGGCGACAGCGTGATTTTCTCCTCGCGCACCATTCCCGGCAACGAAAAGGCGGTGGGCGCCATCATCAATGGCCTGGTTTTGCAGGGTGTGGAGGTCATCACCGACCGCGACCAGCTGGTCCATGTCTCCGGCCATCCCCGCCGCGACGAATTGCGCGACATGATCGCCTGGACCCGGCCGCAGCTCCTGATCCCCGTCCACGGCGAGGCCCTGCACCTGAACGAGCACGCCAAGCTCGCGCGTGCCGCCGGCGTGCCGCGCGTGCTGGTCTGCCGCAACGGCGACCTGGTCAAGCTCGGTCCTGGCGATCCCGGCATCATTGGGCAAGTGCCTGCGGGCCGTCTCTACAAGGACGGCACGATTCTGGAGGACTCCAAGTCCCGCGCGGTGATCGAGCGGCGCCGCCTGGCCTTCTCCGGCTGCGCCTTCGTCGCCATCGCCATGACGCAGCAGGGCGAGCTCGTCGACGATCCCGAGGTCGATCTGATCGGCATCCCCGAGAAGAACAAAGCGGGCGAGCCCTTCGACGACATCGTCTTCGACGCCGTGGTCTCCACCATCGAAGGCCTGCCCAAGGCGCGCCGCCGCGACGCGGATGCGCTGGCGGAGTCGGTGCGACGCGCTGTCCGCGCCGTGATCAACGAACATTGGGGCAAAAAGCCCCCCTGTCTGGTACATGTGCTGACAGTGTAACGGGAGAGAAACATGCTGGGCCGGCTCAACCATGTCGCGATCGCGACCAAGGACGCCGTCAAGGCTGCCAAAATCTATGGGGCCGCATTCGGGGCCCAGATATCGGAGGCGGTCGCGCTGCCCGAGCATGGCGTCACCACCGTGTTCGCAACGCTGCCCAACACCAAGATCGAGTTCATCGAGCCGCTCGGCGAGGCCTCGCCGATCGCAAAGTTCCTCGACCGCAACGCCGACGGCGGCATCCACCATGTCTGCTACGAGGTGGTGGACATCATCGCCTCGCGCGACACGCTGGTGAAGGAGGGCGCACGGGTGCTCGGCGACGGCGTGCCGAAGATCGGCGCCCACGGCAAGCCGGTGCTGTTCCTGCACCCGAAGGATTTTTCCGGCGCGCTGGTCGAAATCGAGCAGGCGTAAGGCCGAAGCCATGGCCATCCAGCTCTCGACCGCGCTCGCGATCTACTTCGTCATCTGGTGGGTCGCGCTGTTTCTGACGCTGCCGTTCGGCGTGCGTAGCCAGCATGAGGACGGCGTGGGAGCACCGGGGACCGATCCCGGCGCGCCGATCCTGACCGGCATGCGAGGCAAGCTGATCTGGACCACGATCATCTCGGCGGTGATCTACGGGATCGGCATCGCGGCCTATCATGCCGGCTATCTCTCGATCGAACGCCTGTCGAGATTGATGGGAATGCCGTTTTAGACGTTTTTTTTGCCGACAACATTGTTTGGGGGGACGAATGACTTTTCAGAGGATCGTCATCGCGCTGCTGGTGCTGATCGTCGCCGGCCTCGGTGCGATCGGCTATTTCGAGTGGCGCATGGCGGTGCAGGTGCGCACCCTCAAGGCGTTCGTCGAGGGCTACGTCTTCAACGAGGCCGTGATGGCCTGCGAGCAGGCCACGAGCTCGACGCCGTTCAAATGGAACGGCGGCAAGAGCACCTCCGTGATCGGGCTGAACTCGGTTAAAACAGACAAATACACCGTCAGCGCCAGCTACACGCTGGTGGCGGACAGCATCTATTGTGATTACGATCCGATCAAAAGAAAGGCCGAGATCGGCTCGAGCTTCCTGGAGCGGGAGTAACGATCCGGCCATGCCAAGAGCATGATCCGGAAAAGTGTGAAGCGGTTTTCCGAGAAGATCATGCTCAAATAGAAAAACTAAAGCGCGATTTCATCGCGCTTTGGGGGATGGGATCGTCATGGCGCAGGGGCAAGGGGATTACCGGATTTTGCATGAGGCGGCCTTGCGGGATTATCTCGCAGGCATTGCGGACCTCGCAGCGACCCTCGGCGGCGAGCCGGCCTCCTGGTCGATCACCGAAGTGGGCGACGGCAATCTCAATCTCGTCTTCATCGTGGAGGGCGCGCGCGGCGGCGTCGCCGTGAAGCAGGCGCTGCCCTACGTCCGTCTCGTCGGCGAGAGCTGGCCGCTGCCGCTGTCCCGGGCTCATTACGAATTTTTGGCCTTGTCCCGGCAGGCCCAGCTTGCGCCCGGCCTCGTGCCGGCGCTGCTGCATCACAACGAGGCGTTGGCGCTGACGGTGATGGAGCTGCTCGAGCCCCACATCATCATGCGCAAGGGGATGGTTGCGGGCACTCGATATCCGCGCTTCGTCGATGACATCACCACCTTCATGGCGCGGACATTGTTCTTCACCTCCGACCTCGCGCTGTCAGCGGCTGAGAAGAAACAAGGCATCGCCGCCTTCGCCGGCAACCATGCGCTGTGCAAGATCACCGAGGACCTGATCTTTACCGATCCCTACCGCATCGCCGAGCAGAACCGCTGGACCGCGCCGTATCTCGATGCGCTCGCAGCAAGCCTGCGCGACGACATGGAATTGCATGTCGCCATCTCCAGGCTGAAGCTGAAGTTCATGGCAAGCCCGGAGGCGTTGATCCACGGCGACCTTCACACTGGCTCGATCATGGTGACGGACAGCCAGACGCGGGTGATCGACCCGGAATTCGCATTCTACGGCCCGATCGGTTTCGACGTCGGCGCCGTGCTGGCCAACCTCCTGATGGCATATTTTGCCTCCGCCGGCCACGAGCGCTCACCCGGCGAGCGGCGTGCGTTCGAGGCCTGGGTGCTGGAGACGATCGAGAAGCTCTGGAACGAGTTCGCCCGCAAATTCCTCGACCTCTGGCGCACTGGCGCCGCCGGCGATGCCTACCCGCCCTCGCTCTTCGCCGGCGAGAAAGGCGCGGCACGCCTCGAGGCCGAGCGACAGGCCTACATGCAGCGCCTGTTCGCTGATGCCGTCGGCTTCGCCGCCGCAAAAACCATCCGCCGCATCTTCGGTCTCGCCCATAATATCGACTTCGAGCTGATCGAGGATCCGCGCAGGCGGGCGGTGAGCGAAGCCCGCGCCGTGAGGCTGGCAAGGACGATGATGCTGGAGCCGGAGGCGTTTCCGACGATTGCGGACGTCACCGCTGCAGCACGAAAATTGCGCGACTGGCAGCCGGAGTTCGCGACGGGATAGGGCGCGTCCTTACAAATCGGCGGGGCCCGAGCGCTACGCTCGCATACGTCCACCCCTTCAAGGCGCTTGCGCTCGACCTGCCGTGGATGGTCAACTCTCGGAACGGAGCACGCTGCGTTGTCGGAGGGACCATGATGTTCAGGATAGTGGCGATCGTCGCGGGTCTGGGGCTGGCACTGGCCGCCACGGCGGAGGCCCAGACCCCGCGCAAGGGCGGAACCATCCGCATGACCGCGCCTTACGGTTCGAGCTTCACCAGCCTGGACATTCACACCACGCAGCGCGCCCAGGACGAGATCTACGCCAAGGCTCTGCACCGGTCGCTCTACATCTGGAATTCCGCGGAAGGCAAGCCGGTCCTGGAGCTTGCCAAGGAGGATGTGGTCTCGGGCGGCGGCCTCATTCACACGTTCAAGCTGCGCGACGACGCTTATTTCCACACCGGCCGCAAGATGACGGCGGACGACATCATCTGGACCTACAACCGCATCATGGACGGCACCAAGGCGTATCCCGGCGCGCGCTATGTCCGCGTGATCGAGGGCGCGGC
Organism: Bradyrhizobium sp. 149; assembly: GCF_023073915.1. Lineage (GTDB taxonomy): Bacteria > Pseudomonadota > Alphaproteobacteria > Rhizobiales > Xanthobacteraceae > Bradyrhizobium. Next base: position 423,081 of record NZ_JADPKK010000022.1, read on the forward strand.
TGCGGTCGAGAAGGGCCAGGCCAAGGAAATCTCCGGCCTGAAGAAAATCGACGACTTTACACTCGAGATAAAGCTGACCGAGAAAGTCGATCCGGGTTTCTACCTTTGGAACGCGATAACGTCGATCTATCCCGCCGACGAGGCCGCGAAGGATAGCTTCCTCCAGAAGCCGATCGGTCTTGGACCGTTCAAGTTCGTCGAGCACGTGCCGGGATCGCGCATCGTTCTGGAGCGGTGGGACCGGTTCTACAAGCCTGGCAAGCCCTACGCCGACAAGATCGTCGTGGCGGTCATGGGCGAGGCCGCGGCACGCGATGTTGCCTTCCGCAACAAAGAGATCGACACCTCGGTGCTGGGACCTGCGCAGTATGTCGCCTATCAGAACGACGCTGACCTCAAGGGCACCGTTGTCGAGGTCGCCGAGGTCTTCACGCGTTACATGGGGATGAATCCCGCGTTCAAGCCGTTCGCCGACAAGCGGGTCAGGCAGGCGATCAACTACGCGATCGATACCGACCTGATCATCAACAAGCTGGTCAAGGGCAAGGCCTATCGGGCCACCGGCTGGCTGCCGCTGACCTCTCCCGCCTACGACAAGGCCATGAAGCCCTACGCCTTCGATCCCGCCAAGGCCAAGCAACTGCTCGCTGACGCCGGCTATCCCTCGGGCTTCGAATTCGAATGGACCACCAGCCAGAATGAAAGCTGGGGTCTGCCGATCGTCTCGGCCGTCATCCCGATGCTGGACAGGGTGGGCATCAAGGCCAAGGTCAAGCAGGTCGAGACCGCGGTGCTGGCCGAGGTGGTTCGCAGTGGCGACTACCAGGCCTTTGTCTATTCGCAGGCGACCGGGCCCGATCCGCAGGCCGCCCTCAAGTGTTTCCACTCGGCGACGCCGCAATCAGCCTGCAACTACATGAACTTCAAGAATGCCGAGTTCGACAAGATCGTCGATGAGGCCGGGCAGGCCGACGACGCCGCAAAGCGCACCCAGCTGCTGCAAAAGGCCAATGCGCTGCTCTACGAAGAGGCGCCGGTCTGGTTCTTCAATTACAACAAGGCGGTCATGGCGGTGCAGCCTTGGCTGAAGGGGATTCAGCTGAACGCGACGGAGCTGACCCACCAGAACGTCGAAGACCTCTGGGTCGACGAGACCTCGCCCGCGAAGTGACGCGCGCTCTCGCGCTCCCTCCATCGCCACGAACGATGGAGGGAGAGAGGAAAAGTGCCGATGCTCTCCTTCCTGTTCCGCCGTCTCCTGCAAACCATTCCGACCGTGCTCGCCGTGGTGGCTCTGGTGTTCGTGCTGTTCAGCGTCGTTCCCGGCAGCATCGTCTCGTCCATGAGCGACGATGCCGATCCGCAGGTCGAGCTGCGCATGAAGAAGCAGCTCGGCCTCGACGATCCCGTCTATGTCCGCTTCGGCGCCTACATCGCCAAGCTCGCGACCGGTGATTTCGGAACCTCGTTCCGGACCCGCGAGCCTGTCACGTCCATGATCGCCAAACGGGCCTGGCCGACGCTGCAACTCATCTTCGCCGCGATGGCGTTTTCCGTCGTGATCGGCGTGCCGCTGGGTTTCATCGCCGCATTGAAGCCCGGCGGCATCGTCGACACGCTCGCAATGGTCCTGGCGGTCTCGGGCCTTTCGATCGCCAAATTCTGGCTCGGACTGGTGCTGATGTACTTTTTTGCGTTGAAGCTCGGCTGGCTGCCGAGTTTCGGCTATGGCGATGGCGGACTGAAATATCTGATCCTGCCGGCGGTGACGCTCGGCGTCTCGCCGATGGCGCTGTTCGCCCGGACGACACGCGCGGCGGTCCTCGAGATCATGACCGCAGATTTCGTCCGCACTGCGCGCTCGAAGGGCATGAGCGAGACAAGGGTCGTGAAGTGGCACGTGATGCGCAACGCGCTTGTCATCATTCTCACCACCGTTGGCCTGCAGTTCGGCGGGTTGATGGGGCAGGCGGTCGTCGTCGAAAAACTGTACTCCTGGCCCGGCATCGGCTCGCTGCTCGTCGACAGCGTCCTGCAGCGCGACATTCCGGCCGTCCAGGGCTCCATTCTCGTGGTGGTGCTGGCCTTTCTCGCGATCAATCTGCTGATCGACCTGCTCTACGGCGTGATCGATCCCAGGATCAGATACGCATGAAGCTGCGCGCCAATCTCATCATCGGCGGCGCGTTGTTCGCGCTCGCCATCCTGGTCGGCCTGCTCGCGCCCTGGCTCGCGCATACGGATCCCGTGCTGGACGCCAATTTGCTGAACGCGGAGGAGCCGCCGAGCTGGGCCTGGTGGTTCGGCACCGACGACCAGGGCCGCGACATCTATTCCCGTGTCGTCTACGGCGCGCGCGTCTCGCTGACGGTCGGCATTGTCTCGCAGCTCATCAACAGCGTCATTGGCGTCGCATTGGGCCTGAGCGCCGGCTATTGGGGCGGCTGGTGGGACGATTTTGTCAACGGCCTGACCAACGTCATGCTCGCGATCCCCTCCCTGATCTTCGCGCTCGCCATCATGGCGGTGCTTGGTCCCGGCCTGACCAGCCTGCTGATCGCGCTCGGACTGACCAACTGGTCCTTCACGTGCCGGATCGCGCGGGCCTCGGCGCTGTCGCTCAGGAACCAGGGCTATGTGCAGGCTGCGACCGTGCTCGGCTACGGCGATCTGCGCATCATGATCACGCAGCTGCTGCCGAACATGCTGGGGCCGATCGTCGTCATCGGCACGCTCGGCATGGGCAGCGCGGTGCTGTCCGAGGCCGCATTGTCGTTCCTCGGCCTCGGCGTGCGTCCGCCGTTTCCGAGCTGGGGCAGCATGTTGTCGGATGCCCGCGACCAGATCACGACGGCACCGTGGCTCTCGGTCTTTCCCGGCCTTGCCATCTTCCTCACGGTGCTCGGCCTCAATCTGCTCGGCGATGGCCTGCGCGACATTCTCGATCCACAATCGCGGAGCCGGCGGGCATGACCGGCACGCCGTTGATCGAAGTCGAGGATTTGCGCATCGATCTCGACGATGGATCGAGGCGCGTTGCGGCGGCCGAGGGCATTTCATTCCGCATCGATCGCGGCGAGACGTTCGGCCTCGTCGGCGAATCCGGCTGCGGCAAGAGCATCACGGCGCTCGCCTTGATCGGCCTGTTGCGGCAGCCATTGTCGATCGGCGGTGGCGCCATCCGGTTTGAGGGCAGGGAGATCCAGCACCTTTCAGCCCGCCGGCAACGGGAGCTGCGCGGCAATCGCATCGCCATGATCTTTCAGGAGCCGATGACGGCATTGAACCCGGTCTCGCCCGTGGGCCGGCAGATCGCCGAGATGTTCGTGCTGCACAAGGGCAAGAGCTGGCGGGAAGCCGCCCAGCTGGCGGTCGAGGCGCTGGCGAGCGTTCGCGTCCCCGCGCCGGAGCGACGCGTCAACGACTATCCGCACCAGCTCTCCGGCGGCATGCGCCAGCGCGTGATGATCGCCATCGCGCTGGCATGCGGTCCGGATCTGCTGATCGCCGACGAGCCGACCACGGCGCTCGACGTGACCGTGCAGGCCGAAATTATCGAGTTGATGCGGAATCTATGCGCCGCGCGGGGAACGGCCATCCTGATGATCAGCCACGATCTTGGCCTCGTCGCCAATGTCTGCCGCCGCGTCGCTGTTATGTATGCCGGCCGCATCGTCGAGGAGCGCGGCTCGGCCGATATTTTCCGGGCACCCTCGCACCCCTATACGCAGGGCCTGGTCGCCTCGCTGCCGCGGCTGGGCAGCCGCGCCGCGCTCGGCCGCAGCAGGCTCAAGGAGATCGCGGGCGTCGTCCCGGCGATCACGAATTTCCCCGACGGCTGCCGGTTCAATCCGCGTTGCGCGCAGGCGACCGACATTTGCCGGACCTTAGCGCCGACGGCGGATTTTCTGGAGGCGGGCGGTCTGGTGAGGTGTCATCACCATGCATGAGCCCAAAAACAGATCGGGTGAGACCGGGCCGGGCGACGATCTCATTCTCAGCGTCGAGGATCTCGCGGTTCATTTCCCGCTGGGCGGTGGCCTGCTGGGCCGCAATCGGCGGATGCTCCGTGCCGTGGATGGCGTCGATCTCAAACTGAAGCGGGGCGAGTGCCTCGGTCTCGTCGGCGAGTCCGGCTCTGGCAAGTCGACGGTCGCATTGTCGATCCTTGGTCTCCAAACGCCCACTCGCGGGCGGATCGTGGTGGACGGACAGGTCGTGACGGGCCGGCCAGCTGGCGGCCGAAAGGCGTTGGCCCGCACTGTGCAGATCGTGTTTCAGGACCCCTACGCCTCGCTCAATCCGCGCCAGACCGTTCGTCGCACGCTCGAAGATCCCCTGCGCGTGCATGGCGTGACCGCCGCAAGCGAGATCGAGGACCGCGTTGCGACCATGCTGCGGCATGTGGGTCTGCGGCCCGAACAGGCCGACCGCTACCCGCATGAATTCTCCGGTGGCCAGCGCCAGCGCATCGGCATTGCGCGCGCGCTGATCCTCAATCCAAAAATCGTCATCTGCGACGAGCCCGTGTCGGCGCTCGACGTGTCGATCCGTGCCCAGATCATCAATCTGCTGCTGGAACTGAAGGACACGCTCGGTCTCTCCTACATCATGATCAGCCACGATCTCGGCATCGTCGAACACATGAGCGACAAGGTCGCCGTGATGTATCTCGGCCGCATCGTGGAGAATGGCCACTGGCGCGAAATCTTCGAACGTCCCGCGCACCCCTATACGCAAGCCCTGATCGCCGCCATCCCCGATCCGCTGCGCCACGCACCGTTAGCGACGACAGGAGGCGACCTTCCCAATCCCCTCAATCCGCCGAACGGATGCGCCTTCAGCCCGCGCTGCCGGTATGCCGAGGACGTGTGCCGGAGTGAGCCGGGGCCGGCGCTGGAGACGCGAGCCGACGGGCACGCGGTGAGGTGTTGGCGCGGTGAAGAGATTGCGGGGCAGATGGCCTCGGCTGAGGGCGGAGTCTCTAGGGTGGATGGTGCGTCCGCTGTGCACCGATCTCTCCCGCGGCAATCGTTTTAAACGCATGTTCGCGGCTCTTCCGCCCGCGGGTCTCTCTTCTGCTACCGTAGCATTCCCAGATAACGTGTGCGATGGACGCCAGCCCAATGGTAACGAGCCCAATCCCACAAGATATCCAGCAGTTCCTTGAGCGCCTCAGGCCGCCGCAGTTTCCTGATGAGGTCTTCGATCCCCGCGACTATGCCCTTGGACAAATCGTAGACTGGAAACTGAGCACTGTAAGCGCAGAACTGGCGGGCTTGCTTACCGAGCCGCGTTTCCACGCGAATACCATCCGCCTCGAATGGTTGCAGCGCCTGGTTCTCTCGAAGTCCATCGGCAGAAGGAAACCGCAGCCCCGCGATTTGAGCGCGGCGCTGAACGAGGGGCTCGGCCGCGCCGGCGTGCTGCGCCTCGAAGATCCTATCGAGGATCTCTTTTGTGATCGTATTGCGACGAGCCGGGGCGATTTCAGGATTTTCTTGGGTGTTTGGGAAGGAGCCGGTGCTTATACACAAACGCTCCTGGATGCCTTCGAATCGCTTCCTTCCGGCGGCCCGAAGCAGCAAGTGCTTCGCTCTGTCTATGCTCTTCTACAACTTAGCGAAGCGCTCGCCGCGCGCGCAGAAGCGGACCGGCATACGCATTCGTCCGGTGAGCCGGCAGGACGGCTTACGATCCCGACGGCGGAGGAGCTTAAGCGCCTCTCGCATCGCGTCCGATTTTCGGATGCCCATCTCGCCCGGCTCCGAATCGATATCGACGCCTTGACGCCGTTCATTTTCAAAGCTGGCCAAGAGAGGTATGTCAGCGATCGGCCCACCGGTGAAACACCACTCGAATACCACCCAATTCGAGCAAACACGGCCGGCGTCACCGTTCTCATTCCATCGAACCTCTCGGTTGCGCTGCGAGCCGTTCTGGTCAACGCGGCCAATGCTGGGGGAATGGGCAAAGCGCTTCAGGAGGCCCTGCTCGTTAAACAGGAGGCGTATGCCGAAAGCTCCGGTTTTTGGCCCGGCCCATCGCCGGGATTGTCGCCTCCCAATCAATACATGATGCGCGCCAGCGTATGCGCTTACGCACCTGGCCGATTCCTGCACGTGATCCAGCTTCCGGCGACGTTCGACGATTTTCCGAGGCGTGGTTTCGGATCGGAGCGGCCACTGGGCCGCGAGGCGAGCCAATTCGTCGCCGAGGATGTCGAGCGATTCTGGCGTTTTCTGCTCGGAGAGCCGGATGTCCGGATGGGGATGACAGTCCTTCTCCTTGGCGGTTGGGGGACACCGCATAGCATCGCTCCGCCGATCAACGACGCGGACGCGCCGGCAAATTGGCTCTATCTTCCGCTCAGCTTCATGGATGCTGCCGTGATCGGCGCGTGCGACCATGGCAGGCTGAGGAGCATCATGCGAATGCTTCAACAGCTCGCCCGTCTTGAGCGGGACGGCTTCGAGTTTCAGTACGTCAATGGCATCGTCAATCTGTTCGGATTCTGGCGGGCCACGGGCGGCAACCTTGTTCCGGAGCATTCAGAAGAGGTCAAACCACCTTGCTTGCTATCGCTTCCAACCGATGAACTTTTAGTCCCAAGGCGCGAGGCTGCTCGGCATCTCGATGTCCGAGCCTTGCCGATGGTTCCGGCAGGCTTCAAGATTGCTCAGCGCCTCGATTGGGACAATCCTTTAGACCTCAAGCCGATCTACGCGAGCCTGGAGGATGCACGGCAAAATCGGCTGCTTGGCGCCAGCGTCTTCGGAAATCATGTCTGGTGGCTCGAGTGCTCTGAAAACGGAGCTGCCGACAGGGACTGGCGCTACCGTGTGTGGCACGCGCTCTTTCAGTGGATTACGGCAGTAGGCCCAATAGTTCTATCCAAACTGCCGCAGGCCTTTCTAAGTGGCCCACGCATGGTGGAAGTCCTTATACCGCCACGATTGAGAGCCGAGCCCATTAATCCGGCCGCATTGGGACGTCTGCAAGCACGGGCTGCCTTGACTGTTTGTCATGGAGCTTCCGGCACCTCAGCACGACTTGAAGTGGACGATGCCTGGCTTCAGCAGCTGGGCGCAGCAGAAAACGACGCAGAAGTGGAGTTGATCGCTGCGGTGCTAGAGGGGCTAGCTGGTCCAGAGGTCGCCACGCGGACTATTTTAGCCGATGAGGTGCGCGCGGCCATCGGATCGGTAGACTGGCGCTGGCTTCATATCCGAGAGTCTCTCACCCCGCTTGATTATCTCGCCGGAACAGGACTGATTGGCGTGATGCGCGAGCCGTCGCTTTCAGCCCACGCGCTCGCCAAATGCCAATCGGTCTGGCGCTTTTGGGATCGAGCAGGAGGCCTTGAAGTTACGGGCGAAAACGACTGCAAGGACTTTCTCGCCAATTATCGGGCGACCCTGCTTGCCGAGCTGACCGGTCGTATACGCGTCATGAACCGCGAAGAGCTCGTGATCGCATGTGGCCGCCAATACCAAGCCGCTCGAGCCGAGCAGGATCAATGGCGATCGACGATTCGGGCCATGCGGGCCATCCGTGGCGAGGCCGCCGACGTGGCAGCCTTTAAGCGGCAAAATGCCGTTAACGCCGTCTCCCGCGCCTCTAAGACAATTTGTGAGCTCGCGGCCTGCGAGGCGGCAAGCGCGGGCGGCCTCTCGCCTTACGGGGATGATCTGGACGATCTGTTTGCGTTGGCTTTGTTGATTGTCGGAAGCGGCCAACTCTTCGCCTTGATCGGCGCAGGGCTGCACGAGCCCGTGCTACGGATCAGTCCAGCAGGGGACCTCCTGAGCGACCACACCGTTCAGACGACCGTTCTGAGGCCTACGGTCGAGTTGATGAACCGGCGCGTCCTCGACGACGCCGCGGAAACCTATTTGCGCCGCCGCTCGCGAGAAGCGCCTGCCTCGCGAGAACGGGCGGACGCTTGGACGCCGGCATTGTGCGCGGCCATCGAGACGGAATACCAGACCTCTGTCGATAGTTTCGTTAATTTGCAGTACGCGCTCGTCCGCATGGCCGAGGCTCGGCGGGAAGGCGTCTTCACGATGCGCCGCGGCGAACTCACACACGCCATGAACTCGGATGGAAGCTTTCCGTCCGACGACATTGGCGCCTTCCTTGAACGCCTCACGCTGCCAAGGCGCTCGCGTTGGTTAGATGTTCCGGTTGGGCTATCTGAGGCGGACTTCAATCTCAGCCGTTTCGATCGGCCTTACTCCATCATCAATCGGCCCCTTGTAGCTCTCGACGACAGCGCCGATCCGCTGGTCCTTGTTGCGCCCATATTTGTTAGCGATGCCACTATGTATTCCTTCTCGGGGATACGGGAAGGCACACTCAACAACACCTATTGGACGTCCAACGCCGCGCGCGCCTATGCTGGTTCACAAGGCCACGCCATGGGGGAGCGGTTCGAAGATGACGTTGGAGAGCGTTTGCGGAAGCTCGGCTTGGAGGTGTGGACACGCCGGGCTCTGTCCTGGGCGCTCAACATGAAAGTCCCTCCCGTGTTCGGAAACATCGACGTGCTCGCCGTCAGCCATGATCGGGGGCGCGTATGGGTCATCGAAGCCAAGAACCTCCGGCTTTGTCGCACCGAAATTGAGATCGCTTCGCGGCTTGTTGAATACCGCGGCCGAGTGAATCGTCGCAGCGATGGCCGCGAGATTCCGGACAAGATGCTCCGGCATATTCGTCGCGTCGAATTTATGCGGACTAACGCCGAGGCCTTGTGCTCGAGGCTTAAATTGGACGCCCCGCCGGATGTGCATGGCCTCCTCGTGGTGGACGCGCCCCAGCCCATGAGCTTTTTCGCGGCGGGGCAGCTTCCGGACGGGCAGACAGTAATGCTTGACGCTGTCGACGACTTTCGATTTTAGAGCGACCCGCGGCAAGGATATCGATTGCCCGTCGAGACTATCGTCTGATGCCGACCAGACGCTGCCGGCGGTTTGCGCGCGGGTTCTCGTCGGGCAGGCCGCGAAGCGATTCGCGAAAACTGACGATTTCGGGGCAATCCGCGGTGCCTTCAGGCGCGATCAGCCAATCGCCGAGGCCCGATCCCGCATCGATCCTGTCGCAACGATAGCCCGGGTGGTGGCCGAGGCCGCGGGCGATCAGCAGGTCGATCTTGCCCTCGACCAGTTCGTGCAGGCCGGCCGGATGCAGCACCCGCAAGCCGATCTCCGCATGCGTGCTACGAAACGCTGCGAGATCGAGGCGGCGGAGGTCGAAGCTGCCATGAACGCCCAACTGCAGCAGTACGGCACCTGCCGGTCTCAATCGTGAGGTCGCCTCCGCGATGTGGCGAAAGCCTTCGGAGACCCCGGGCAGGTAGGCCTGACCGGCTACGGTGAGGATGAGCTGCTTATGCAAGCGCTCGAACAGCTGCACGCCGAGGCGCGCCTCCAGCGATTTCACCTGCTGGCCCACGGCGGCGGGCGTCACGTGCAGCTCGTGCGCGGCGAGCTTGAAGCTGAGATGCCGGGCGGCGGCCTCGAAGGCGCGGAGCGCGTTGAGTGGGGGAAGGGCGTAGGTCATGCATTCCATTTTGACACTGATGGGCCGCGATCTTGCAATAGATTTTCTTGCGTTGAGCCGCAGGAATGATGCTTTGCGCCGCGGTTAGGCCGCCGGATAGGGTCAGCCCGCAATCCGGAGAAACCCCATGCCCCCAGCTCACATCGTCAGCCACAATCCCGGAACGGTCCATGCTCCCGCCGGCGGCTACTGCCTGGGACTCGAATTGACGCAGCACCGCCGCCTTTTGTTTATCAGTGGCCAGGTGCCTGAGAGACCCGACGGCACCGTGCCCGAGGGTTTCGAGGCGCAATGCGAGCAGGCCTGGCGCAACGTCATCGAGGTGCTGGCAGCCGCCGGCCTTGGCGTCGAGCATCTGGTCAAGGTCACCACGTTCCTGACCGACCGAAATCAAGTCGTGACCAACCGTACCATTCGTCGCGCGATGCTCGGGGACCACCGGCCCGCGCTGACGGTCGTGATCGTCGAGACCGTCGACAGCAAATGGCTGCTGGAGATCGAGGCGATCGCCGCGGAATGAAACGGACTTCGCGAATGAGCCAACCATATTGGGTGTCCAATGGCTGAAAACATGCATCCCTTCTACGAGACGCACCGGAGCACTATGGAAGCGGCCATGCGTCAGCGGCTCGACCTTGCCGATGCGATGTTGCGCGAGCGCGCGCATCTCACCGGGATCGGCGGGATCAGGCAGGAGGTCATGGACGAATTCGAGATCGTGCTCACACAGATGCCCTATGTCGGCGGCGCGGCTAGTCGCATGAGCGATTTCTTCATGCGTCTTATGGGCTTCATGGCCATCAGCCGGGTATTGCGGCGGCACGGCGTGCCGCTGCCTGTGATCGGCGAGATCGAGCGAGAAACCTACCAGGCGCAATTGCTGACCGCGCCTGAAGCGGAGCGTCTCGCCTCCGGGCGTCAATTCATGTCGCCGGAGAACCAGGCTTTGCTGCGCGAGCAGGCGGCCACGAGCATGACTGACAGCCATCAGAAGGAGTTTCCGGAAGATTTCGCCTACGATTTCGTCGAGCCTGATACGGACGACAATTTCGAGTTCGGGATCAACTACAAGGCCTGCGGCTTCTGCAAACTCGCTGCGCGCCATGGCGACAAGGACATTCTGCCGAACATCTGCGGGCTCGATTTCGTCGCCTACGCAGCGCGAGGCATCCGGCTTGAAAGGACGCAGACGTTAGCGGGCGGCGCGAGCCACTGTAATTTCCGGTTCTCGCGGCTCGCGCTGGAAGAGAAGGTGGAGAGTTAAGCCGCCTGCTCATGCTCGGCGATACCGGCGGCCTGGATTTGCCGCCGCTATCACAGCGTCATTGCGAGCGTAGCGAAGCAATCCAGAATCTTTCCGTGGCGGCAGTCTGGATTGCTTCGCTGCGCTCGCAATGACGGAGCTTGGGGTAACGTCTTGAGCCCACCGACGCCAAGCGCCATCGAGACATCCTGCTCCTGTTTTGCCCGACGAGTCAAACCGCCGGCGCGGTCGTGCTCACGCAATCGCGGATTTTCTAAGCGGCTGAACTTCCTCACAGTTTCTACTGTGCATGGGGTTGTTTTCGCGCTTTCTGTTTTGAGGGCTGTCTACTCCGCCGCTTTTTCCCTTAAGCGCTGCGCGTAGACATTGATGACCAGCGCTGCCAGCAGGATGAGGCCGCGGATCAGGATCTTCAGGAAGCTGTCGATGTTGACGTGGTCGAGGCCGTTGTTGAGCACGCCGAGCACAAACAGGCCGACGATGGTGTTGCCGATGCCGCCGCGGCCGCCGAACAGGCTGGTGCCGCCGACCACGACGGCGGCGATTGAGTCGAGCAAATAGGTATCGAACTCGTTCTGCTGCGCGCTGCCGAAATGGGCGACGCCGAGCATGCCGCCGATACCCGAGCACACCGCCGAGATCACCATCACCGCGCCGAGGATGAGCTTGACATTGAGACCGGAATATTCCGCCGCCTCGCGGTTGCCGCCGACCATGTAGACGTAGCGGCCAAAGCGCGTGTAGGTCAGCACCAGATGGCCGCCGAGCAGCATGATGGCGGCGACGATGACGATCCAGGGAATGCCGCCGATCGAGCCGGAACCAAGCGTGGTAATCACGCCGGGCACCTTGTAGGCGATCTGGCCGCGCACCAGCAGCGCCGAGATGCCGGCGGCGATCTGCATCATCGCCAGCGTCATGATGAAGGAGGGGATGCCGATCACGGTCAGCCCCAGCGCATTGACCAGACCGAGCAACGCGCAGAGCAGGATGGCCAACAGGATCGCCGCGGCGCCCGGGAGGGGAATGTTGGGAATGTTGACGTAGGAGTCCTGGAGCGTGAAGTAGGCAACCGCGATGCCGGTGACGTTGGCGATGCTGGCGATCGAGAGGTCGATCTCGGCGCAGAGGATCACGAAGGTGAGGCCGACGGCGATGATTCCCGTTACCGACACCTGCGTCAGGATGTTGCCGAGATTGTCCAGTGTCGCGAAGGAGGGGCTGGCGAGGGCGAAGAAGCCGGACAGGAAGATCAGGGTGAGGAACGGCGCGATGTTGCGCATCTGCGAGCGCAGGAACGGTGCTAACCCCCGAACCCGTTGCCCCACCGCCGGTGCCGTCTCACTGCTCGCCATTGTGCTTCTCCGTCACGCCGCTTCCAGCAGGCGGTCCTTGCTGACCGGCTCGTTGGTGAATTCCCGCACCAAGGCGCCGCGCTTGAGCACGAGGATGCGGTCGGCCAGCGACAGCACCGTTTCGGGCTCGGTCGACAGCACGATGATCGCGAGCCCTTTGGCGCGGAGGTCGCGGACGATGTTGATGACGTCGTTCTTGGCGCCGACATCCATGCCGCGGGTCGGCTCGCACAGCACCAGCAGTTTGGGCGGATAAGTCAGCCATTTCGCCAGCGCGACTTTCTGCTGGTTGCCGCCGGAGAGCATGCCGAGATCGAGGCCGACCACAGGCGGCCTGATCTGGAGCTGCTCGACCTGGCGCTTCGCGATATCGCGCTCCTGCGCCGGCTTGAGCAGCAGCGCCGAAATGCGATCGAGAATGCTGATCGAGATGTTCTTGTAGACCGGCTCCTGGTGGAACAGCATCGCGCGCCGGCTCTCGGGCACCAGCGCCACGCCGGCGCGCCGCGCCGCCGCCGTGCTGGCAAAGGTCTTGGGCTTGCCCTCGACCGCGAGCGTGCCGCCGTCCGGCTTCAGCTTGCCGAACAGGATGCGTGAGAGCTCCTGCTGGCCGCAGCCCATGAAACCGTAGATGCCGAGCACTTCGCCGGCACGGGCCTCGAAGGAGATATCCTTCAGACTGCGGGCCAGCGACAGCTGATCGACCTTCAGGACTACCGAGCTGTCGCTCGGACGCGGCAGCATCAGATCGTCGCTATAGCTGTGCTCGAGGGCTTCGCCGCCGCGGCCGATCATGGCCTCGATCAGCGCGCCCTTGCTGGTCGATGCGCTTGCCGTCTCCGCGACCTTCCGCCCGTTGCGGAACACGGTCACCGTGTCGGACACGCGCAAGATGTCCTCGATGAAATGCGAGATGAAGACGATTGCGGTGCCTTCCTCGCGCAAGCGCTGCAGCGTCGCGAACAACCGCTCCACCTCGGGCGGGGAGAGGGCGGAAGTCGGCTCGTCCAGGATGACGATGCGTGCGCCGGAGAACAGCACGCGGGCGATCTCGATCAGCTGCTGGAGTCCGATCGGGAGGTCGCCGAGCCGCGACATCGGGTCGACGTCGATGCCGAAGCGGGCGAGCTGCTCGCCGGCCTCGCGCGCCATCCGCCGCCATTGCACGAGGCCGAGCCGGTGGGTCGGCTGGTTGCCCAGAAACACGTTCTCGGCGACCGTGAGGTCGGGCGCGACAGAAAGCTCCTGGTGCACCATGGCGATGCCGGCTGTGTGCGCATCGCGGGCCGAGCGGAAATGCGTCTGCTGTCCGTCGATCAGGAAGCGGCCGGAGAATTCGGTGTGCACGCCGGCGATGATTTTCATCAGCGTGCTTTTTCCCGCGCCGTTCTCGCCGACGAGACCATGGATCTCGCCGGGTGAGAGCGCGAAGTCGACACCACGAAGCGCCTCGACGCCGCCGAAGCTCTTCGTGATGCCCTGCAGTTCCAGGATGGGCGAACGATCCTCTCGCATGGAGGCTCAGATCAGGAAATGATCCTGCATCCACTGCATCCCGGCGGCGTTGGCCTTGGTCACGACCGGACCGTCGGTGACGACGTTCTTGGGAATGCCCTGTCCGCTCTTTTCGCCGCCGACCACGGCGGAAACGCCCGCGATGATGGCGCCGCCATGAATGCGGCAGGATGGATTGCGCACGGTCGCGAACATGCGGCCTTCGCTGACCGCCTGGATCGCCGGCGGCATCGCATCCACGCCGCCGATCAGGATGTTGGTGCGGCCCCGCGCCTTCATGATGTTGGCGGCGGCGAGCGCCATGTCGTCATTGTGGAAGAACGCCGCGTCGATTTGCGGGTACTTGGTCAGGTAGGTTTCCCAGAGGCGTGCGGTCTTGGAGACGTCCCAATCCGCCGGCTGGGCGTCGAGCACCTCGATACCAGGGAATTGCTTGATGACATTGTTGAAGCCCTTCGCCCGTCCTTGCGCGCCGGTGTGGCCGAGCGCGCCTTGCGTCATGATGATCTTGCCCTTGCCGCCCATGGCGTTGCACAGCGCCTGGGTCACGGAGGCGCCCATGAACTCGTTGTCGGGGGCGAGGAAGGAGTGGACGTTGATCTGGTCGAGCGGCGCAATCAGAGTGTCCATGTCGATCACGGGCGTGCCGGCGTCGATCATCTTCTGCACGGGCTGGGTGAGGGTGCCGATGCCAAAAGCCTGGATCGCGACGAAATCCCATTTCTGCGAGGCCATGTTGTCGATCGCCGCGCGCTGCTTCACGGCATCGAGCTGGCCGTCGAACCAGGTGACCTCGACGTTGAACAGCTTGCCCCAGAATTCCGCGGCCTGCTTGCCCTGCGCGCACCAGGTGGCCTGGAGGCCTGCATTGGAGAACGCCGCCTTCAGCGGCTTCTCGCTTCGTCCGACTTCGGCTGCAAGGGCGGGGTTTATGCCCATGCTGCCGAGGATGGCGGTCGCGGCGCCAGCGGTCGCAGCCGCCTGAAGAAGATCGCGCCTCGTCGTCGAGAAATCTTTCGTCCCGGACATCGCTCGCTCCCATACAATTTTATCTTCGGCCGCGTCATTGATTGCGCGTCCGATGTCCGAAAGTGTCTCACAAGAGTTGGTGGCACTCAATCTGCAATCGACGGTGGGATCGCCGCAAGCCGCGTTGGTGCGGCGCAAAGCGTCAGGCCGGGACGCCCGCGAAGGCGTCGATCTCGATGAGCAGTCGGTCCCAGGCCTGCGCGATATCCGGCGACCATTCATCGCCGAGGAGATCGCGCAGCGTATCCCTGATGACGGCGAAGAAGGCGATGAACAGCTCGCGCGGCGTGCCGTAGCCATCGTGCGAGGCGACCTCGCACGCGATCAGCCGGAATTGCCCACGACGATCGCCGGCGAAGTCGAGGATCGCCTCGCTCGTGAGTGCAAGCATCGATCCCATCACGAGCTCGCTGCCTTGCGTGCGGAACATCGCCCGCGTTTCGGGATGCTGTTCGAACAGCCGTTGATAGACGAGTGGCGTGAGATCGGCGCAGCACGAGGCTGCAAGTTCAAAGCTCTTTTCGATCGGATTAGAGGAGGCATTCATCGGCGCTATGGCCATGCAGACAAAAAAAAGAGCGGGGCCCTAGCCCCGCTCGAAAATTGTGTCGACCCTATTATCCCCGATTCTAAGATTTGATCTTGATTGGCGGGGCGACGCTGCTTTTTGCGCGCCAGGGGCTCCTCCCGAGACTTGGACCACCAGGCTTCGACCTCACGGCCCGCCTGAGCAAGAGGGATGCTAGATCAACTTTTCTCACTTGTCATCATTTTCAGCAACGAATGTTCAAAATTCGAGCAAAGGACGAAATGATCGGGCTTCCGACCTTGTAACCACATGACAAACATAAGAAATCTGTGGACGGGGCGGGTTGGGCGACTGCCTCGAATGCCGGAGGTTCCTCTGCGCGGGCGGCCGGACCGCGGTTTCGAGACATTTGCATTGGACCAAGAAGCCGGCGGAACCGGCCTCGACTCGGCCTCCGCACGGGTGTTTAGTGAGCAGACGAACGAATGGTTCGGCGGATGCGCGCACGGCTGCAAAAATTCCTACCCTTGGTCCTGCTCGCCCTGGTGATGCAGGTGCTGGCGCCGATTGCCGCCTGTCTGGCGGCCGGCCAGGCCGTGGCCGATCCACTTTCTGCCGCCGTCATCTGCCACAGCGCGAGCGAGCAGGGCGGCCTCAACGATCCAGCGGGTACACCGGTCACACATGCCGGTGCCTGCGCCCTCTGTTGCCTGGCGCAGGCCAATACGTCGCTTGATTCACCACCGCAGCCCGCGCTTTCCGTTCCCTTCCGCCGCGCCGAGCGCGTGGTGTGGCACGCGGTGGAGGCATCCGCCGGCGCGGTCCACAAAGGCACAAACGCCCAGGCGCGCGCGCCGCCTCAACTTTCCTGACGACCCAGTGTCGCCGCGGTTCGTCCGCCGGCGACTGATGCTGTCGAACAGCCGGGAAAGAAAGCCGGCGTCAGGAATGCCCATGTTACGTTGTCATGCCCGCGGTGGCGTGAGCGTCGTTGCCATTCAGGCCGCGCTGCTTGCGTCGTCGAGCGGAGTTTCCGCCCAAAGCAGCAGCACTGTGCTGCCGCCGGTGACCGTCGATGCGCCAGCGGCGGCCCGTCCCAAACCAGCAGTAACCCGGCCATCGCGACTTCGCTCCGCTTCGGCGGGCCGCGCAACGAGGCCTGTTGTTGCGCCGAATGCGAACGTCAACGCACCGACCCAGAGCAGGACAGTGACTGCCGGTGCAGCCCGAGATGGACTCAATCAGTCGCCGGCGGGACAGACCGCGACGACCATCGATCGCAGCCAGTTCGATAATCGTCCGTCGTTTTCGGTCAGCGACGTCCTCCGGGACAGCCCGGGCATTTCGATCAAGCAGGGGAACGGACCTCGCGATTTCGGCATCTCGATCCGCGGATCGAACGCCCGGAACGGCTTTGGCATCCGCAATCTCGTGATCTTCGAGGACGGCTTCCCCGTGACGCAGCCGGATGGCCTGTCGCGGAGCGACCTGATTGATCCTCATGCCTATGGCGCGATCGACGTGATCCGCGGCCCCTCGTCGGCGCTCTATGGAAACTACGCGACCGGCGGCGCGCTCAATTTCCGAACACGGCCGGGCGGCACGATCGACGGCGTCGAGTATGGCGTCGACGGCGGCAGCTACGGCTATCTCAACAACTACCTGGCCGCCGGCAAGAAGGTCGGGAATTTCGAGGGCTCGCTGTTTGCAAGCGACACGCGGGGCGACGGCTACATCGGCAATAGCTGGTTCAATACGCAGACCGTCAATTTCCTCGGCACGCTCAAGGCGACACCGGACGATCGCTTCACGGTCAAGATCATCAACAACGATCTCAGCGCGCGGTTGCCTATCCGGCAGTCGCTGAACCAGTACTATCAAAATCCCTTCCAGCAAGGCTGCGCGACCGGCGCCGCAGCCGCACCCGGCTGCGGTACTGTTACGCTGTTCAACAATGGCTTCAACACAACTACCGGAACCGATAAGGAGACGGCCGTGCAGGCCGGGCTCGGCCGCAACGACCGGCGGACCATCGTCGGTGGTCGATGGGAGCACGATTTCGACAATACGACGACGTGGCGAAACCAGTTCGTCTTTGACGACAGGAACATCAGCCAGCCGACCGGCACGACCAGCGCGATCGGAGATTTCCCCTCGTACAATTACATGAGCGACGTAACCAAGCGGGGCGAGATTCTCGGCCTGGAGTCGACCACGTTCTTCGGTGCCTTCTACAGCACCCTGACGGCCTCGAGCGATACGCGGAATGTGATGCCGGGAGGAAACGCTACGCTCGGAAGGATCACGAACAACCTCTACAGCGAAACGTCCAACTACGGTGTGCGCGCGCGGGAAGAACTGAGGCTTTCACCATCGCTGCTCGCCGTTGCCGGTATCGGCTGGGAGCAGACTGTCCTGAAGGGAATAAACACGGCCTACAGTTACACTGGTCCGACGGGAGTCCTGGATCCTCTGAAGGTTACCGCCGCGGACAGGCAATTCCAAAACACGGCGCCCGAACTCGCCTTGCTGTATACGGTCAACAGCGAATGGCTGCTCAGGGCCCGGGCTGCCACGGGGTACGGCACACCGCAGGTCTCGAATCTCTTCGTCGTTCAGACGGGATTGTCCGGCAACAACACCCAGCTGCAGACCCAAAAAAATCTTGGCTACGACCTCGGTTTCGACTGGACGCCGAACAGCACGCTCAAGGTCAGCGCGACCGGCTTCTACGAGTTTTTCCGCGACGAGCTGGTATCGCAGGCAACCCCTGCCGGTTCACCCAACACGAGCTATACGTTCAACGCACCGCGATCCGAGCATCGGGGCATCGAACTCGCTGCCGACTGGAAGTTCTATCCGGGCTGGCGGTTCATGGCAGCGTATACCTATCTCGATGAGGTCTACACCGAGTATGTCGAGAACATCACCAATGGCGCGGTGTTCAGCTTCAACCGGGCCGGCAACAAGATCCCCGGCATCTCGCCCAACGAGCTGACGGCGCGGATCGGTTACGACGAAATCGCCGGTCCGCTGGCGGGTCTGGGAGGCTTCGTGGAGGTCCAGTGGAAGGACTCTTTCTACATGGACAATGCAAATCTGCTGAAGTCACCGGGCTATGAACTGGTCAATGTGAACGTCCACTACTACAACACCGACTTGGTGTCGGACACCTTCAGATCCCTGAACCTGTTCCTCGAAGTCAGGAATGTCTTCGACCGCACGTACGTTGCGTCTGCAAACAACATTGCCAACACAGTGACCGCGGCTGGCCTTCAAAATCCTGCGAGCGTGCTCGTAAACACGACGGGATCGATCTATGCGGGCTCGCCGCGGACGTTCGTTGCGGGTATGAAGGTGGCATTCAAATGATCCGGGCTCTCGAAGGGAGTGCGGCCATGATCCGAAATGGCTTGCTCGGGATACTCGCTCTCGCCTTCTTGCAAGGCGCGGCACTTGGACAGATGCACGGTCAGCATGCGTCCGAGGCAGCTTGTGACGAACCGACGCTGCGTTGTGCGACCAAGGTGACGCCTGCATTCGGTCCGGATGGAACGCTGTGGCTCATCTGGATGGCGGGAGGGCAGGTCTCTGTTGCGAGTTCGCAGGATGCGGGACACAGTTTCTCGCCCCCCGTCCAGGTCACGACGAAGCGGTTGAATCTTGATTGGGGGCCGGATGCCCGGCCGAAGATCGTGGTCGATCGCAAAGGGGGCATCGCGCTGGCGTTCTCGATTTTCAGGGATGAGGCCTTCAACGGCCAGGTGCTCTACACGCGCTCGGCCGATGGCGGGAAGAGCTTTGCGGAGCTGAAGCCCATCACCGCAAACAATGAGAGCCAGCGTTTCGAGGCGTTGGCGCTCGATCAGGATGGAACGGTGTTTGCGGCCTGGCTCGACAAGCGCAATCGTGTTCCTGCGAAGGAGGCAGGCCGAAAATATGAGGGGGCAGGATTGTTCTTCGCCTCGTCGCGCGATGGCGGCGCCACCTACGCGGAGGCGGGTCTCGCGCGTGATAACACCTGCGAATGTTGCCGATTGGGGTTGACGTTCGCAGCGCCGGGGCGACCAGCCGTGATCTTCAGAAACATCTTCGATGGCGGGGTGCGCGATCACGCAATCATGACGTTCACCGACGTCTCGACACCAGGCGAAATCCGTCACGTCAGCAACGATGACTGGCAGATCGATGCCTGCCCGCACCACGGCCCCAGCCTCACGGTTGCGCCGAACGGGATCTATCACGTCGCCTGGTACACAAATGGGAAGACGCGGAAGGGATTGTTTTACGCGCACTCGCGCGACGAAGGCCGCACGTTCTCTGCGCCCATGGCGCTGGGGAGGCCGGATCGGAGTCCGACGCGCCCGTTCGTGCTTGCGGGCCCGGCGGGAACGGCATTGGTCTGGAAAGAGTTCGATGGCGAGAAGACCTCGGTGCAAATGACGATCTCACGGGACGATGGCGAGACGTGGTCGGCGCCGAAAACGATATCGAGCACCACCGACACTTCCGACCACCCCTGGCTCGTTTCCAACGGCCGGCAGACCTACCTGTCATGGATGACGAAGGCAGATGGCTATCGGCTCACAGCGATCGAGGACCAACCATGAAACGTCGACTTGTCGGCCTACTGGGACTGGGTATCCTGATCGCATCGGCTTCCGCGCTAGGGGCAGCACCGGCTTTGAAACTGTTCGAGCGCGGCACGTGGCAAAGCGTGCTCAGGGGGCATGCGGGTCGCCCGACGCTCGTGCATTTCTGGGGCGTAACCTGCGGTCCCTGCAAGGTCGAGCTGCCGTTGCTCGGGCAATTTGCGAAGGATCATCCCGGGATCGACGTCGTCACGATCAGCGCGGATCTCGTGCCGAACCTGCCGGCAGCCACGCAATCGATGCTCGACAAGGCGGGGCTGTCGTCGACCGAAAACTTCATCTTCAACGACGGCTTTGTCGAGCGTTTGCGGTTCGAGATCGACCCCGGCTGGCAGGGCGACATTCCCCGGACAGTGCTGATCTCCCGGGACGGGACCATCTCCACGATCGAAGGCTCGGCCGAGATGGCAGACCTCGAAAAATGGTCGGCGGAACAGCTCTCCACACACTGAAATTCAATCTGCAAACGGGAAGACCGATATGAAGACCATGTTGAAATATGTGCTGTTCGCGGCGCTCGCTCTCGCGCTCTGCGCCGCACCCGCGGCGGCCGACGACGTCAAGGCCGGCGATCTCGTCATCTCGCAGGCGTGGAGCCGGGCGACACCGGGCGGCGCCAAGGTGGCCGGCGGTTATCTGACCATCGAGAACAAGGGCACAGTGGCCGACAAGCTGGTCGGCGTTTCCGCCGATATCGCGGGGAAGGCCGAGGTCCATGAGATGGCGACGGAGAACGGCGTGATGAAGATGCGCCTGCTCGACAAGGGCCTCGTGATCGATCCCGGCAAGACGGTGAAGTTCGCGCCCGGCGGCTACCACCTGATGCTCCAGGAGCTGAAGGGCCCCTTCAAGCAGGGCGACAAGGTGCCGGTGACGCTGCAGTTCGAGAAGGCCGGCAAGGTCGCCGTGTCCCTCGACGTACAGGGTGTCGGCGCGCAAGCGCCCGGCGATAGGGGGCACACGAAGAAAATGCCTGATCATTCGGGAATGAAGATGTAACGAACAGGATCTGGACCTTTAGGAGACCACACATGTCGAAGCGAACCTGGGGCATTCTTCTGGGGGTACTTGCAGCAACGCCGGCGACTGCGCACGTCTTCCTCGAAGGCAAGCAGGCGAATGTGGGGGGATCGTATAAAGCCGTCTTTGCCGTCCCGCACGGTTGCGCGGGCTCGCCCACCGTGAAAATCCGCGTGCAGATCCCGGAAGGGGTGATCGCGGTGAAGCCGATGCCGAAAGCGGGCTGGACCATCGATGTCGTCGAAGGCAAATATGCCGGCGAATACGACTACCACGGCAACAAGCTGTCCTCCGGCGTCAAGGAGGTGACTTGGTCCGGCGGCAAGCTGCCGGACAAGAACTATGACGAGTTCGTCATGCATACAGCCCTCACCGAAGCCCTCAAGCCGAACACGATTCTGTACTTCCCCGTCGTCCAGGAATGCGAGACCGGCGTCAGCCGCTGGATCGAAATCTCGGCTGAGGGGGCGGGGCATTCGCATGAGGGAAAATCGCCGGCACCTGGCGTGAAACTCCTGCCAAAACCCTGATGCGCCTGCTCGCCGCGTTCGCGACGTTGCTCCTGTTTGTCGGCTGCGCGACCGGCGCGTCGGCGCACGCCGCGCTCGTCGCGGTCGAACCGGCGAGCGGCAGCATGCTCGCGAGCGCGCCGAAGGCGGTGGAGTTGCGCTTCAACGAGGCGGTGACGCCCGGCGCGATCCAGTTGATCGACGGCGCGGGCAGGGCGCGGGATGATGTGCGCGTCAGCGCATCGGGAGGGACGATCTCGGTTGCCATGCCGGCGGACCTGCCGCAGGGCACGGCGGTCGTCAGCTATCGCGTGATCTCGCAGGACGGCCATCCCGTCGCGGGATCGGTGGTCTTCTCCGTCGGCATGCCGACGGGGACGCAACCTCCCGCAAACGCGGATGATCGATTGAACGGGCTGATCTGGCTGGCGCGGGTCGGTCTCTATTTCGGCCTGTTCGTCGGGGTCGGCGGCGTGTTTTTCGCGCGCTGGGTTGCGCAGTCGACGGCCGGCACGACCATTCCGCGTGTAGCGCTCGCTCTCGGCCTTGCGAGCGCCATTGCGACCCTCGGTCTGTTGGGCCTCGATCTCCTCGGCCTGCCTCCAGCGGAGCTCGTGACCATTGCCCCCTGGAAGGTGGCGTTTACGACAAGCGCAGGTCCCGCATTGCTTGCCGCCATCACGGCGATGATATTCGCGCTGATAGCGTTGCGCGGCGGATGGTACGCGCGCACGCTCGCGCTTATCGCGTTTGTCGGCGCCGGCTTGTCGCTGGCCATGACCGGCCATGCGGCAACGGCGCCGCCCGAGGTGCTGACGCGGCCGGCGATCTTCCTGCATGGCCTCGCCGTTGCCTTCTGGATTGGCGCGCTCGCCCCACTTGCTACACTTGTATCGAAGTCGTCAGCCGCGACATTGCCTATCGTGATCCGGTTCTCCCGCATCGCCGTGCCGGTCGTTGGCGTTCTCGCATTGACCGGCCTCGCGCTCGCCATCGTCCAGCTTGAAAGGCCATCTGCCTTGGTCGAGTCCCGCTACGGACTGATCCTCTCGATCAAGCTCACGCTGGTCCTCGTGCTGCTGGCGCTTGCCGCGCTAAACCGCTTTCGCCTGACCCCGGCGCTCGCGGGGAATCGCAAAGCCGCGCCGGCCCTGAAGCGCTCGATTGTGTTCGAATGCGCCATCGCGCTCGGCATCCTCGCGGTTGTGGCCGGGTGGCGCTTCACGCCGCCGCCGCGGACGATCGTTCCGGAGACGCCGTTGGCGATCCACATCCATACCGACAGGGCGATGTTCCAGGTCCTGGTCTCACCGGGTAAGGCGGGTGTCGACGATTTCGTGCTGCAGCTCATGACCGGCGAGGGGGCGGTTCTCGAGGCGAAGGAGGTCACGTTGACGCTGAGTCTGCCCGAACGCGGCATCGAGCCGTTCGAGCGGAACGCAACGCGCGGCCCGGACAGCTACTGGCATGTGCACAAAGTCGAGCTGCCCTTTGCCGGCCGCTGGCATGTGCGGATCGACGCGCTGGTGACCGATTTCGAGAAGATCACGCTGGAGGACGAGCTTGAGGTGGGGGCGCCCTGAACCCTGCTCTTTGGCACTTCACGCCGAACCTGAAGTCGACGGAAAATGACAGGAATTCCGCTGCCTTAGCGGGTTTTCCTCATTCCCGGTCTTGTGTTTTGGCTCCCAATCCGGTTTCACTGCAAGCCGTCACTGATTCCTCGAGTATTGCCATGCGGTTGTCGCGGTTCTTTCTGCCCATTCTGAAGGAAAATCCGAAAGAGGCGGAGATCGTCTCGCATCGGCTGATGCTGCGCGCGGGCATGATCCGGCAGGAGGCCGCCGGCATCTATGCCTGGCTGCCGCTCGGCTTTCGCGTCTTGAAGAAGATCGAACAGATCGTGCGGGAGGAGCAGGACCGCTCCGGCGCGCTTGAACTGTTGATGCCGACGCTCCAGCTTGCCGACCTCTGGCGTGAGAGCGGCCGCTACGATGCCTATGGCCCCGAGATGCTGCGCATCGCCGACCGCCACAAGCGCGAGCTGCTGTACGGGCCGACCAACGAGGAAATGATCACCGAGATCTTCCGCGCTTACGTCAAGTCCTACAAGAGCCTGCCGCTGAATCTGTATCATATCCAATGGAAATTCCGCGACGAGCAGCGTCCGCGCTTCGGCGTGATGCGCGGCCGCGAATTCCTGATGAAGGACGCCTATTCGTTCGACCTCAACGAAGCCGCAGCGCGCGTCGCCTACAACAAGATGTTCGTCGCGTACTTGCGCACCTTCGCGCGGATGGGGCTGAAGGCGATCCCGATGCGCGCCGAGACCGGCCCGATCGGCGGCGATCTCAGCCACGAGTTCATCGTGCTCGCCGAGACCGGTGAATCCGGCGTTTTCATCAATCGCGACGTGCTGGACCTGCCGGTACCGGGCGAGGACGTCGACTATGAGAGCGATTTGACGCCGATCATCAAGCAATGGACCTCGGTCTATGCGGCGACGGAAGACGTTCACGATGCCGCGCGCTTCGAGCAGGAAGTGCCCGCGGATAAGCGGGTGAACACGCGTGGTATCGAGGTCGGGCAGATCTTCTATTTCGGCACGAAGTATTCCGACGCGATGAAGGCGCTGGTAGCGGGCCCCGACGGTGTCGATGTGCCGATCCACGGCGGCTCCTACGGCGTCGGCGTCTCGCGCCTGCTCGGTGCCATCATCGAGGCCTGCCATGACGATGCCGGCATCAAATGGCCGGAGGCCGTTGCCCCGTTCCGCGTGTCGATTCTCAACCTCAAGCAGGGCGATGCCGCGGTCGATGCGGCTTGCGAGAAGCTCTACGCGGAGCTGTCCGCCAAGGGCGTCGACGTGCTCTACGATGACACCGACCAGCGCGCCGGGGCCAAATTCGCCGCCGCCGACCTGATTGGCATCCCCTGGCAGATCATGATCGGGCCGAAGGGGCTCGCCGACGGCAAGGTCGAGATCAAGCGGCGCAGCGACGGCGCGCGGGAGACGATGTCGCCTGCGGACGCGGTCGCCCGCCTGGTCGGCTGAATAGTGTTCATCGCGCGATAGTGGGCCGGTAATCCGGCCACATTTGACCCCGAATCATGGGATTATCGAGCGATGGATGAAACCATGACTGAGACCGTACAAACCGCGCCTTTTGCGCCATTCGAGTGGATGCTGTCGGCGCGCTACTTGCGGGCGCGCCGCAAGGAGGGATTCATCTCGGTCATCGCCGGGTTCTCGTTCCTCGGCATCATGCTGGGCGTGGCGACGCTGATCATCGTCATGGCCGTCATGAACGGCTTCCGCAAGGAGCTGCTCGACAAGATCCTCGGGCTCAACGGCCACATCCTGGTGCAGCCGCTGGAGTCGCCGCTGACCGACTGGAAAGACGTCGCCGACCGTCTCAGCCAGGTCCAGGGCATCCGGCTCGCAGCGCCCGTGGTGGACGGCCAGGCGCTGGCGTCATCGCCGTGGAACGCTTCGGGCGTCCTGGTGCGCGGCATCCGCTCCGACGACCTCAACAACCTCACCTCGATCGCCAAGAACATCAAGCAGGGCTCGCTCGAGGGCTTTGACGACGGGCAGGGGGTCGCGATCGGACGGCGCCTCGCCGACCAGCTGTCGCTGCACGCCGGCGACAGCATCACGCTGGTGGCGCCGAAGGGCGCAGTCACGCCGATGGGCACAACACCGCGCATAAAACCGTACAAGATCGCTGCGGTGTTCGAGATCGGCATGTCCGAGTATGATCTCGGCTTCGTGTTCATGCCGCTCGCGGAGGCGCAGGCCTACTTCAACCGCAGCAACGACGTCACCTCGATCGAGGTCTTCACCACCAATCCGGATCAGATCGTCGCGTTCCGCCAGGCCGTGACGGAGGCGGCGGGCCGGCCGGTGTTCCTGGTGGACTGGCGCCAGCGCAACTCCACCTTCTTCAATGCGCTCCAGGTCGAGCGCAACGTGATGTTCCTGATCCTCACCATGATCGTGCTGGTCGCGGCGCTCAACATCGTCTCCGGCCTGATCATGCTGGTGAAGGACAAGGGCAGCGACATCGCGATCCTGCGCACGATGGGGGCCTCGCAAGGCTCGATCATGCGCATCTTCCTGATCACGGGCGCCTCGATCGGCGTGGTCGGTACGATGGTCGGCTTCTTCGTCGGGCTGCTGATCTGCCTGAACATCGAATCGATCAGGCAGTTCCTGTCCTGGCTGACCAGCACCGAACTGTTTTCGCCAGAGCTCTATTTCCTGTCGAAGCTGCCCGCCGAGATCGACATCGGCGAGACCTCGGCCGTCGTCATCATGGCGCTGACGCTGTCGTTCCTGGCAACGCTGTATCCGTCCTGGCGCGCCGCACGCCTCGATCCCGTCGAAGCGCTGCGGTACGAGTGAGGGGCTGATGGAGAGCCAGCAGGGGGCGGAAGATGTGCCGGTCATTTATCTCCACGAGATAAAGCGGCAGTACTTGCAGGGCGAGGTGCCGCTGACGATCCTCGACGGCGCCAAGCTCGCGCTGTGGGCGGGCCAGTCCGTGGCGCTGGTGGCGCCGTCGGGCTCGGGCAAGTCGACGCTGCTCCACATTGCGGGGCTGCTGGAAGCGCCCGATTCCGGCGAGGTCTACGTCAACGGCGCGCCGACCTCGCAACTTCCCGACATCGAGCGAACCCAGCTTCGCCGCACCGATATCGGTTTCGTCTACCAGTCCCACCGCCTGCTGCCGGAGTTCTCGGCGCTGGAGAACGTCATGCTGCCGCAGATGATCCGCGGCCTCAAGAAGTCCGAGAGCGTCAAGCGCGCCAAGGAGATCCTGGGCTATCTCGGCCTCGGCGAGCGCATCACGCATCGTCCATCCGAGCTGTCGGGCGGCGAGCAGCAGCGCGTCGCGATCGCGCGCGCGGTGGCCAATGCACCGCGGGTGCTGTTTGCGGACGAGCCGACCGGCAATCTCGATCCGCACACGGCGGACCACGTCTTCCAGGCCCTGATGCAGCTCGTCAAGGCGACCAGGGTCTCTATGCTGATCGCGACCCACAACATGGAGCTCGCCGGCCGCATGGACCGCCGCGTGTCGCTGTCGAACGGCCAGGTCATCGAGCTCGAGTAACGTCACCGAGCTCGACTAAAAAAGCGCGAAAACAACCCCATGCACAGTAGCCAAGTGCATGGCCGGACTGACGAAAAAAATGGCGCCGGCACTCTCGGGGCGTTCAAGGCCGGATCACCGTCAATTTGAAGGGTCCGCCATTCGCTGCGGCGTGTTCGACCGCCTCGTTGGCATGGTCGAGATCGAAGGCCGTGGCCTCGTACTCCTCCAGCCGGAGCAGTCCAGCACGCACCAGCGCGATCAGGCGGCCTGCGGCATCCGGCGGGTACATCCAGACGCCGTGGATGCTGACGCAGTTGCGCATGATCCAGGGATAGGGCAGCTCGAGGCCCGCGCCGACGCCGCCCATCAACACGACGCGGCCGTAAGGGCGCACCGTCATGATCGCCGCGCGCACCACATTCGTGCTCACCGAGGGCGGCATGATGTCGAGCACGCAGTCGATCGGCCCGGAAGCTGCGCGCTTCATGCTCTCGCGGTCGTCGTCCTCGTTGCCGGAGAGCCTGACCGGCTTCACGCGATCGCCAAAGCGGCGGACGAGGTCGGCGAGGATAGCCTCGTTGCGGCCGGGCGCGACCACGCAAGCAGCCCCCATCGCGAGCGCGACCGAGACGGCCGCGCTGCCGAAATTGCCGGTGGCCCCGCTCACCAGCACGGTCTCGCCGGGCTGAAGGTTGGCGGCGAGGAAGCCGCCATAGGGCACCAGTAGCGTCCCCAGCGCGCACCATCGCGTGGCGTCCTCCGGCGTGATCGTACCGATCCGTTTGACGTTCTCCGTCGGCACCCGCATCTGCTCGGCAAACGAGCCGTGGCGAAAATGCTGTTGCAGGCGCATGCCGCCTGCACCGGCGGCGGTCAGCCCTTGCAGGGCGATGTCGGGCGCAATGGCATCATCGCGCGAACGCACCGTCGGGTCGCAGAACACCCAGTCCCCGATTGCGAGTTTGGTTGCGTCCGGGCCGATGGCGCGCACCCGGCCGATGCAGCCAGGCCCCGGGATGATCGGCAGGTCGAGCGCATAGTTGCGCACCCCGCTGAAGACCTCGTTCATGTAGGACAGCACGCGCGTGGCGACGACGTCGACGATGACCTCGCCGGTCCCGAGCACCGGTTCAGGGGCATTCTCGAGCGCAAGCGGAGATCCAAGGGATTTAAGTACGGCGGCTTTCATGGTGGTCACCTCAGGTTCGGGTGAACGGTATATGCGCCCGGCTTGAAAGCGCGGGAAGGCCTGGTATTATCCTAGTACTTTGCTGGCCCTCCTTGAAAGCGTCACCATGGCCGATCCACGCCGCGTCGAATTCGGCGACTTCCTCAGGTCCCGCCGCGAAAAGCTGTCGCCGAAGATGGTCGGGCTTCCCGCTGGCCGGCGGCGGCGCACCGCAGGGCTGCGCCGCGAGGAGGTCGCGCAGCTCGCCGGCATCGGCGTCGACTGGTACATCCGACTCGAGCAGGGCCGCACGGTCAGCCCCTCGGTCACCACCGTCGACGCATTGGCCCGCGCGCTGCGCCTCAGCAAGACCGAGCATGCCCATCTCAAGGCGCTGGCCCGTGACGGCGACAAGCGCGCGTTCACGCGCGAGATCGTGCCAGCGCCCGTCCGGCGGATGATCGAGAGCCTGACGCAGCCGGCCTATGTCACGGGGCGGCGCTGGGACGTGCTGGCCTGGAATGCGGCGGCCGAGGAGATATTCGGGTTCGGACAATTGCCCGAGCAGGATCGCAACACGCTGTTGCTGGTGATGACCAACAAGCAGACCCGAAAATTCTATGGTGCCGGCTGGGCCGACGTCGCCAAGAGCATGGTCGCGATGTTTCGTGCCACTCACGACGTCTGGGCCGGCGATCCCGCCTTCACGGAATTGCTGACGCGGCTGCGCGAAGGCAGTCCGGAGTTCGTTAAATGGTGGGAAGCGCACGATATCCGCAGCACCGCCGCGGGCCTCAAGACCATGAACCATCCGACCAAGGGTGTGCTCCGGTTCGAGCACACGAGCTTTCAGGCCAATGACGATCCGGCGCTGAAGCTGGTGATCTACACGCCGGTGTAGATTGCGGAAGCATAGGCCCGAGCTCGTCACCTATGACGGTCGATGATCCGAAGGAGCCGGTCCCAGGACGTCTCGATCCTATTGTGGGAAGGTGTGGCGACGCCCAGCAACAGGCCGGATCGCGCCGAAGCCGCGGACTCATGCCATTGCGACAGGGGCGTGGGCGCCAATCCAAACGATACCCGTCAAGTCGACGTCGAATTTCGACATTTCCGCTTTGCCGTCGGGTGTCAGCGTGGTTTCGCGGACATGACGGGATATGAACGCGTTTTGGAAACGACCGCTCCCGTTTGCAAGCCGCCTTCACAAGCGCTATGTCCCGGCTTTCGGAAGAGCCTGACATGACAATCTCGGATGACAACGACCTCACGCGCCTGAAAGAGATCGGACGCATCGTCGCCAATACCCTGGAGGCAATGGGGAAGGCGCTCGAGCCGGGCATGACCACCGCCGAGCTCGACCAGATCGGGCGAACACTGCTGGAGGCTGCCGGCGCACGTTCGGCTCCGGAGCTGGCCTACGACTTTCCCGGGGCGACCTGCATCAGCGTGAACGAGGAGATCGCTCACGGCATCCCGGGTGATCGGCGGATCGCGCGTGGCGACCTCGTGAACATCGATGTTTCAGCCGAGAGGAACGGCTTCTTTGCGGATACGGGAGCCTCGTTCGCCGTTCCCCCCGTCACCCGCGCGGTCGAACGTCTTTGCAGGGATGGAAGGCGGGCGATGTGGACGGGCGTGCGGCAGGTTGGAGCGGACAAACCGATTGCCGGGATCGGTCAGGCCATCGGGACCTTTGCGCGGAAGAACGGTTACAGCCTGGTCAGGAATCTTGCCAGTCACGGTGTCGGCCTGTCGCTGCATGAGGAGCCGACGGAGATCGCAACGTGGCCCGATCGCTCCGAACGCCGCGTCATGAGCGAAGGCCTCGTGTTCACCGTCGAGCCGTTCCTGTCCCTTGGCGCCGAATGGGCACAGGATGGCGATGATCCATGGACGCTCTACAGCAGCCCCGAAGCGCCGACCGTTCAATACGAACACACGGTGATCGCAACCCGAAGCGGACCGTTGATCGTTACGCTGGCCGGCTAAGGTCGCCCAGGTTACAGCCGAGACGCCTCACGCATGCCCCCGACGAGAGGCGACCTCAAGCCACGGGATCCCGGGCAGCATCCGAACGGTTTCGAACGTCGGGCGCCAGCGGCGGTGCACGTCTCCCCGGAGGATTCGCCGGTGGGGCCGCGTTGCTTCCTGAGCCGACATCGCGCGGCGCAGACTTGGCGTCCACAGATCTGGCGTCGCGATAGGCGACGATCCAGATCAGGAAACCCAGAACCGCCAGCGCGGCGCCGACGGGACCCGTGGAGGTCCACCCCAGCCCCTCGCGAATGGCGAGGCCGCCGAGGAACGGGCCGAGCGCATTGGCAGTGTTGAACGCCGAATGGTTGAGTGCGGCGGCGAGCGCCTGCGCGTCTCCCGCGACGTCCATCAGCCGCGTCTGGAGGATGGCTCCGAGCGAGACGCTGGCGCCGATGGCGAAGACGTCTGCGGCCAGCGCCCAAGGATTGCCGGCGGCAAGCGGAAACACTGAGAGGGCGAGCGCTGAGAACAGCAGAATGCAGCCCGCTGTCGGCATCAGCGCGCGGTCGGCAAAGCGCGGCACGAACAGATTGCCGAGCGTGGCGCCGATGCCGAACACGGCCAGAAAAAACGGAATGACCGCGGGGCTGACCTTGGTCACCTCGAGCAGCGTCGTCGCCAGATAAGTGTAGACGGCGAACATCCCGCCGAAGCCGATGGCGCCGATCGCCAGCGTGATCCAGACGCGGCCGCTTCGCAGCGCGCCGAGCTCTCGCAGCGGATCGGACCGGCCAGCCTGGTCGCGCGGCGCGAACAGGGCGCACAGCAGCACCGTGAGCAACGCCAGCACCGACACCAGGCCGAAGCTCGCGCGCCAGCCGACCGCCTGCCCAATCAGATTGGCCAGGGGCACACCGACGATGGTGGCGCCGGTCAAGCCGAGCATCACCTGGCCGATCGCCTGCGAGCGGCGACGTTGAGGGACCAGCGAGGCTGCGACCAGCGCTGCGATGCCGAAATAGGCGCCATGCGGCAATCCCGAGACAAAACGCGCCGCGACCATCCAGCCAAAGCCCGGCGCCAGCGCAGTCAGGGCATTGCCGAGCGCGAACACGGCCATCAGGACCAATAGCTGCGCGCGCCGCGCCAGTCGCGCGCCAAGCACGGCGATCAGCGGGGCGCCCAGCACGACGCCGAGCGCGTAGGCGCTGATCGCGTGTCCCGCGGTCGGCTCGTCGATCCCGAGATCGGCGGCGAAGAACGGCAACAGGCTCATCGATGCGAATTCGGTGGTCCCGATCGCAAAGCCGCCCATCGCGAGCGAGAACAGGACGATGGCGAGATGATGGGGCGCGGAGGCTGCGGTCGCGCGGGGCGAGGTCGCTTGCTGCGATGTCGTCATGTGTCCTGCAATGGTGGCGTCAACGGGAACCAGCCCAGCGAACGTCGCCACCCCTGCAAGATTTCTCCGTCGTACTTAAGCCCGGATCAGCTTGCGTCAACACTGGAAGCTCAACGCAAGGCAGGCCGCATATCAGCGTCCCGGTGAGCGCGGCGCATCTCAGCGCGAGAGATAGCCCGCCGGATAACCGGGCACCTGCGCGCGCGGCCTGTTCTGATACGCGTAGGGGTCATCGCTCTGGCCCGCGAAATACGGGTTCGCGATGCAGGTGAGGGCGCGGCCCGACGCGCTCGCCTGGCACTGCGCATAACTGTCGAACGTGCAATTGCTCAGCCCCGGCCATTCATCGCCGGTCAGGCAGAAGGCATGGTGAGTGCCGAATGCAGCCGCCGGCGTGCTTACGCCGAGCGTGAGCGCAAATGTGGCGAGCGCGAGCGAAAATATGGCGACAATGGGGAGAGCGATTCGTCGGCGCATTTCGATTCTCCAATCACGCGAATGTGCGCGCGACGTTGTTACGCGCGCGTGCTGCGTATGTCGTGTAATCGACATTGGAACCCATGAAAACTCTTGTTTCAAAGGGTTTCCAGCGCGCGCTGATAAACCTTCATTAATGAAGCGCGGCCCTTTGGAGCGAACTGTGGCGTCGCGGCTACAGCAATTCCGTCGAGCGCTGTTATGACGACGGCACGGCCCGGGGGCCTAACGACGAAACTGGAACGGGAATCAAATGAACAAGAATCTGTTGCTTGCTGCTGTGAGCCTTGTCGCGCTCGGCGCGGCTGCACCGGCGGTGGCTGCTGACCTCGCTGCGCGGCCTTACACCAAGGCGCCCGCGATGGTCGCCGCGATCTACGATTGGAGCGGCTTCTACATCGGCGTCAACGGCGGCGGCGGTTCCGCCCATTCGACCTGGGATCTCGTCGGCGGTGGCCGCGAGGGTTCGCACGATGCGACCGGCGGCACGGTCGGTGGCCAGATCGGCTACCGCATGCAGTCGGGCCAGTGGGTGTTCGGCATCGAAGGTCAGGGCAACTGGGCTGACTTCTCGGGCGACAACGTCAGCGCGATCCCGGGGTTCGGGACTCGCAACCGTTCGCGGATCGACTCGTTCGGTCTGATCACCGGTCAGATCGGCTACGCCTGGAACAACGTCCTGGTCTACGCGAAGGGCGGCGCTGCAGTGGTCGGTGGCAAGTACGACGTCTACAGCACCGCCACCGGCGCCCTGTTGTCCTCGAACGACCAGACCCGTTGGGGTGGCACGATCGGCGCCGGCCTCGAGTACGGTTTCGCGCCGAATTGGTCGGTTGGCGTCGAGTACAACCACATCTTCCTGCAGGACAAGGACGTCACCTTCGCAGGCCTGGCGGGCACCGATCGCATCCGTCAGGACGTCGACATGGGCCTCGTCCGCCTGAACTACAAGTTCGGCGGCCCGAGCCTCGGCCGGTACTGAGTGAAAAACTGATATCGATCGCTCGACTTCGAGCGGTTGGCGAAAGCCCCGGCCATCGGCCGGGGCTTTTTGTTGTCCGACTTCAGCGGGTTAACCATTCCGTTTCGAGGCGGCTGAGATGGCTTGACTCCGGAGAACGAAATGAGAACAATGTTCTTCATACGTTCTAGCCATGGAGCACGCCATGTTCAGGATTTTCGTCGAAGAAGCCGCCGCACTGGCCTCGATCGCGCTGTTTGTCGGGATGATCGCAATCTGGGCCCAGGTGCTCCCGCAGCTCTAGGCGCGGAGGCCGCCTTCTTGAGTGCCGCTTTCAGTGGCCTTGGGGAAAACCGGGACGACGCGGCCGATCAGCCGCTCCGGCGTGGACTCTGGCAGCGTGACGTCCCACCATTGTGAGGCGAGTCGGGCGAGCGAGGGCAGGATGCCTCCGGTGCTGGCGACCGCTCCATCTCATCTGCAAGAGGCCTTCACGCGACCATGCCGAGCGCCGGATTTGTCCACCTTCACGTTCACTCGGCCTATTCGCTGCTCAAGGGCTCGATCAAAATCGCCAAGCTCGCCGAGCTTGCGAAAAAGGACCATCAGCCGGCGCTGGCGCTGACCGACACCGACAACATGTTCGGCGCGCTGGAGTTCTCCGACAAGATGGCGGGCTCCGGCATCCAGCCGATCGTCGGCTGCGAGCTCGCGATCGACTTCGGCGACCAGGATTCCAATGCGCGCAATGCGCTTCTGCCCTCGCGCGTGGTGCTGCTGGCTGCGCAGGAGCGCGGCTACCGCAGCCTGATGCGGCTGAACTCGCGCGCGTTCCTGGAGACGCCCGACACCCATGCTCCCCACATCAAGTTCGACTGGCTCGAAGGTGAGACCGAAGGCCTGATCGCGCTGACCGGCGGTCCGGACGGGCCGATTTCGCTGGCGCTTGCCGGCGGTTATGCCGAGCTCGCGGCGGCGCGCTGCGAGCGTCTGGCCAGCCTGTTCGGGGACCGCCTCTACATCGAATTGCAGCGCCACAACACCGAGAAGGAGCGGCGGGTCGAGAGCGGCCTGATCGACATCGCCTACACCAAGGGCCTGCCGCTCGTTGCGAGCAACGAGCCGTATTTCGCTGCGACCGACGATTACGAGGCCCATGACGCGCTGCTCTGCATCGCCGGCGGGCGGCTGATCGCGGAGACCGAGCGCGAGCAGCTCACGCCCGATCACCGTTTCAAGACCCGCGCTGAAATGGCGGTGCTGTTCGCCGACATTCCGGAGGCGCTGGCCTCGACGGTGGAGATCGCCGAGCGCTGCTCGTTCCGCCCGATGACGCGCAAGCCGATCCTGCCGTTCTTCACGGTCGGCGCTGCCGCAAGCTCCGATGCCGCCGCGGTCGAGGCGACCGAATTGAAGCGGCAGGCCGAGGAGGGGCTCGCCAACCGCTTGCGCGTGCACGGCCTGTCGCAAGGCACGAAGGAAGAGGATTACAACGCGCGTCTGGCGTTCGAGCTCGACGTCATCATGCGCATGAAATACGCGGGCTACTTCCTGATCGTGGCCGATTTCATCAAATGGGCGAAGGGCCAGGGCATTCCGGTCGGGCCGGGCCGCGGCTCCGGCGCGGGCTCGCTGGTTGCGTGGGCGCTGACCATCACCGACCTCGACCCGATCAAATTCGGCCTGCTGTTCGAGCGCTTCCTCAATCCGGAACGCGTCTCGATGCCGGACTTCGACATCGACTTCTGCCAGGACCGGCGCGGCGAGGTGATCAAGTACGTCCAGGAGCGCTACGGTCGCGACCAGGTCGCGCAGATCATCACCTTCGGTACACTGCAGGCCCGCGGCGTGCTGCGCGACGTCGGCCGCGTGCTGCAGATGCCCTACGGCCAGGTCGACAAGCTCACGAAGCTCGTGCCGCAGAATCCGGCCGCGCCGGTGACGCTGGCCGCCGCGATCGAGAGCGAGCCGAAGCTCCAGGCGTTTCGCGACGAAGACCCGGTGGTGGCGCGCGCCTTCGACATCGCGCAGCGCCTCGAAGGCCTCACCCGCCACGCCTCCACGCACGCGGCCGGCATTGTGATCGGCGATCGCCCCCTGAGCGAACTCGTGCCGATGTATCGCGATCCCAAATCCGACATGCCGGTGACCCAGTTCAACATGAAATGGGTCGAGCCCGCCGGCCTCGTGAAGTTCGACTTCCTCGGCCTAAAGACGCTGACCGTGCTCGACGTTGCGTGCAAACTGCTCAAGCCGCGCGACATCCATGTCGACCTCGCGACGCTGCCGATCGACGATGCCGAAAGCTACCAGATGCTGGCGCGCGGCGAGGTGGTCGGCGTGTTCCAGGTTGAAAGCCAGGGCATGCGGCGCGCGCTGGTCGACATGCGCCCCGACCGTTTCGAGGACATCATCGCGCTGGTCGCGCTCTATCGACCGGGTCCGATGGCCAACATCCCGACCTATTGCGCGCGCAAGCACGGCGACGAGGAGCCGGAATATCTCCACCCCGTGCTGGAGCCGATTCTCAAGGAGACCTTCGGCGTCATCATCTACCAGGAACAGGTGATGCAGATCGCGCAGGTGATGTCGGGCTACTCGCTCGGCGACGCCGACCTGCTGCGCCGCGCCATGGGCAAGAAGATCCGCGCCGAGATGGAGAAGCAGCGCGAGATCTTCGTCGCCGGTGCGGTGAAGAACGGCGTGCCGAAGGGGCAGGCCGACACCATTTTCGAGCTGCTGGCGAAATTCGCCGATTACGGCTTCAACAAGAGCCACGCGGCGGCCTACGCGCTGGTGTCCTATCATACCGCCTACATGAAGGCGCATTATCCGGTGGAGTTCATCGCGGCGTCGATGACGCTCGATCTCAACAACACCGACAAGCTCTCCGAATTCCGCGCCGAGGCGCAGCGCCTCGGCATCAAGGTCGAGCCGCCGAATATCAATCGCTCAGGCGCGACCTTCGAGGTGGGCGACAAGACCATCTACTACGCGCTCGCGGCGCTGAAGGGCGTCGGCATTGCGGCCGTCGAGCAGATCATCGCTGAGCGGACCGAAAACGGCCTGTTCACCTCGCTCGCCGACTTTGCCGCGCGGGTCTCGCCGCGCGCGATCAACAAGCGCATCATCGAAAGCCTCGCCGCCGCGGGCGCCTTCGACACGCTGGAGCCGAACAGGGCGCGGGTCTTCGCCGGCGCGGACTCCATCCTTGCCGCATGCCAGCGGGCGAACGAAGCTGAGACCATCGGCCAGAACGACATGTTCGGCAGCTCGACCGACGCGCCGACCATCATGCTGCCGCAGATCGAGCCGTGGTTGCCGGCCGAGCGGCTGCGCCGCGAATATGACGCGATCGGCTTCTTCCTGTCGGGACATCCGCTCGACGATTACGCCACCGTGCTGAAGCGGCTGCGCGTACAGTCCTGGGCCGAGTTCTCGCGCGCGGTGAAGACCGGCGCCACCGCCGGCAAGGTCGCGGCCACCGTGGTGTCGCGCATGGAGCGGCGCACCAAGACCGGCAACAAGATGGGCATCATGGGGCTCTCTGATCCTACGGGTCACTTTGAGGCGGTGCTGTTCTCCGAAGGCCTCGCGCAATATCGCGACGTGCTGGAGCCGGGCGCCGCCGTGCTGCTCCAGCTCGGCGCCGAGCTCCAGGGCGAGGACGTCCGCGCCCGCGTGCTCCACGCCGAGCCGCTGGACGAGGCCGCGGCCAAGACGCAGAAGGGTCTGCGCATCTTCGTGCGCGACACCAAGCCGCTGGACTCGATCGCTAAGCGTCTGGCCGCTCCCGACATGGCGGCTTCGAACGGTGCCGCGCCGAAAGTCGGCAGTCCCGGCACGGCGCCGCGCTCCAACGGCGACGGCGAGGTCTCGCTGGTGATGATGCTCGACCTCGAGACGGAGGTCGAGATGAAGCTGCCCGGCCGCTTCAAGGTCTCCCCGCAGATCGCCGGCGCCATCAAGGCGGTCGCGGGCGTCGTGGACGTGCAGCAGCTCTAGCCGCCCATCGCGAATGCACCTATCGCTCCGATCCGAGCGGGTAGGGGCGGCGACGTCGTTGCAACCAGACGATGTTTTCGGCTAACATGCGTCCGGGGAATTTCTCGGGGGCGTGATGTTGATGTTAGTGCGTGGGCTGTTGCTGCTGGTGACCGCAGCGCTGCTGTGCGGGTGTGAGACGACGGCGAGGAGCGGGCTGGATTATTCGGAGACGCTGCGCAAGGTCGGGCCGCCGAAGGCCGGCCAAACGCGCATCGTTGTGCTTCGCGAAAAAGGCTATGGCGGTCTCGCCGATGCCGGCTGGGAATTTCGCCTCGACGGCGCCCCGCTCACAGGTCTGAAGACCGGGACTTATGTCTATGTCGATCGCCCGGCCGGTCAACATCAGTTCGTGGCGGAGGAGGCCGGCTTTCCCGGCGTCACCCGCATCGATTTTTCCGCGCGTTCGGGCGAGACCCTGTTTTTCGCTGCACGCATGAGCGAGCGCAAGAATGCCGTCATCGCAAATGCGAGCACGGGATTGCTGGGCTACGGCCTCACGCTCGCGATGACCTCCGGCTACAAGAACCAGGGACCGATGGATTTCCTGGCGCTGGACGAAACGGCGGCGAGGACAACGATTGCCGAACTGAAACTGGCGCAATAGGGCAGAACTCGGCCGTCAAGGTTCGTGACGCCATCGTAGCCGGGATGTAGGGTGACGCGTCTGCACTGATCTTCCTGAAACAGCCGGGGAACGAACAATGTGCGAGAAATGCTCTGAAGATCGCTCCAATCAAACTGTGCCCTCGCGGCGGTCCGCGATGTTGCTAGGTGCCTCGGCGCTTGGCCTCGCCTTATCCGGCAGAGCCTTCGCCAAGGAGGCCAAGGCGCCGCCCAAACCGGAAAACGTGCTGTCGCCCGACGCATCATTGAAGCGCCTGATGGAAGGCAATGCGCGTTATGTCGACGGCGTGTCGCGGCGGCATGATTTCAAGCACGAGCGCGAGGCGCTGGCCGGCGGGCAGAACCCGTTCGCCGCCGTGCTGAGCTGCGCCGATTCGCGCATCGCGCCGGAATATGCCTTCGACACCGGTCGTGGTGATTTGTTCGTCTGCCGCGTCGCCGGAAATTTCGCCGGCACCGAGACCGTCGCCAGCATGGAATACGCGGTGGCCGTGCTGAATGCGCCGCTGATTCTCGTGCTAGGCCATGACGCTTGCGGCGCGGTCGACGCCACGCTGAAGGCAATCAAGGACAACAAGCCGCCGCCGGGCCATATCCCCTCGCTGGTCGATGCGATCGCGCCCGCCGCCAAGGCTGTGATGCAGCAAGGTGGAGACGTCCTCGACAAAGCGATCCGGCAGAACGTGATCGACAACGTCGCGAAGCTGAAATCGGCAGCCCCGATCCTCAACGCAGCCGTGGAGCAGGGCAAGCTGAAGGTCGTCGGCGGCATCTACCGGCTCACGACGGGAACGGTCGACCTGATCGCGCTGGTCTGACGAGCTGATCGGCTCGTGCCGGTTTGTCGTCGCGAGGCTGACGCGAAGCTGACGCAGGCGCCTGGCGTTGGCACCCGGCGCCATGTCATCGCCTCAATCCAAGCCTTTCGTTGTTGGGCCTTTCGTTATCCAGGCTTTCGTTGTCCAGCCTTTCGTTCAAGCGCCATTCAGCTGGCCGCGCGCCTGATGCGCGGCGGTATCTCGACAACAATAGCGGGCAAGCAAGCCATGCGTGGGACGCTCAGAGCCTTCATCTGCCTTCTCCTGCCAATCGCGGTCCTTGCCGCGGGCGCGCCGGATCCGGCGCGTGCGCAGCAGCAGGAAAAGCGCATCGCACTCGTGGTCGGCAACGGCGCCTATGCCAAGTCGCCGCTGGCGACGACCGCCAACGATGCGGGCCTGATCGCGCAGACGCTGCAAGCGGCGGGTTTCGACGTCGTCGGCGCCCGCGATCTCGACGGCGACACGCTGCGCAAGAGTTTTCGCGACTTCATCCAGAAGGCGCAGGCCTCCGGCCCCGGCACCGTCGCGATGATCTATCTCGCCGGCTACGGCGTGCAGCTTGCGGGTGAGAACTATTTCATCCCGGTCGATTCCAACATTACCCGCGACACAGACATTCCGACCGAGGGCTTGCGCATCAGCGACTATGAGCGCCAGCTCGCATCCGTTCCGCTCAAGGCCAACATCGTCGTGCTCGACGCTGCGCGGGCGCAGCCCTTCGTGGAGGGCGGCCAGCAGATCGCGAGCGGACTTGCGCTGGTCGAGCCCGACGCCAACATGCTGATCGCGTTCAACGCCGCACCCGGCACGGTGGCCCCCGCGGAGCCCGGACCTTACGGCATCTATGCGCAGTCGCTGGCCGAGATGATCCGCACCGGCGGCCTGCCGCTGCCTGACGTGTTCGACCGCGTTCGCCTGCGCGTCAACGAGGCCAGCAAGGGCGCGCAGGTGCCCTGGAACGAGCAGAAGATTTCCGCGCCATTCTCGTTCTTCGAGCGCGGGCCCGATGCGCCGCCGCCGGAGGCCGCACCCGACCAGGTCGCCGCGATCCGCAACAAGCCGATCCGCGATCTCGGCGTGCAGGATGCCTATGCCGCCGCGCTCACGCGCGACACGCTGCCGGCCTACGAGGAGTTTCTCGCCGCCTATCCGGGCGACCCGCTGTCGAAGCGCGTGATGGCGATCGTCGCGGCGCGCCGCGAGGCCATCACATGGCGGCGGACCTATCGCACCGACACGCCGGAAGCCTATTGGTCGTATCTGCGTCGCTATTCGCGCGGTCCGCACGCGGCGGATGCGCGCCGGCGCCTGGCGATTCTCACCGCACCGGCCGAGCCGCCGCCGAGCTTCGCGATGATCGACTACGACGTGCCGCCACCGCCGCCGGAGGAGGTGGTCTATGTCGACCGTCCCGTGCTGTATTTCAGCGATCCCGATTTTGGCTTCGCGCCGCCACCACCGCCGCCGGTCTACTATCTGCCGCCGCCGCCGCCCGACTTTGTCGTGCTGGAGCCGCCGCTGCCCGTGGTCGGGCTGTTCGTGCTGCCGCAGCCGATGTTCGTGCCGATCCCTGTGTTCGTCAGGCCACCGATCTATGTCGCGCCGCCGCCGAACAACATCATCTATCAGAACATCCATAATACGACGGTGATCAACACGGTGATCAACCGGCCGCCGGCGCCGTCGGCGGGTGCGGGGACTGGACCGGGCAATCTCGCGCCGGCCGTTGCCGGCCGCGCCAACCCGGCCGGTCCAGCCATGCCGCAGGCGGCCGTGCAGCGCGCCGCCCTGATCCAGCAGGGCAAGGCTCCGATGCCGCCGAGCGCAACGATGCAGCCGACGGCGAGGCCAGGAACGCCTCCGGCAACGTCGGCCAATGTCGCGCCGACCGGTACGCCACCTGCCGCGCCACCGGCCAGGCTGCCCCAGGCCAACACGCTGCCGATTCCTGGTGCCCATGGCGGGCCGCCGACGCCAGCGGGGGCAGGGCCTCTACCGGGCGGCAGACCTGGGCTGCCGACCGCCACTGCACCCGGCGCACCGCCGCCGACCCATCCGGGGGGGCCGACGACTGCTGCTCCCGGCACCACGCTGCCGGCTCATCCCGGTGCACCGACCGCTGCCGCGCCGACGACAGCTACGCCGACCACGGCAAACCCGGCCGGGGCGCCCGGGCAACCGCAGAAGCCGCCGGTGGCCCAGACCGCGCCCGGGACACGGCCTGGGGAACATGACAGGTCCGCCACCCGCGAGCCGGCTGGCTCGCCGTCTGCTGCCCGCACGCCTCCCGGCGCAGCTGGACGACCGGTCACGCCGCCGCCCTCGACCGTGCGGGAGCCGATCAGGCAGCAGAATCAGCCGTCTGCTGCTCCTGCGCAGGCTGCCCGGCCGTCGGCACCACCACCGCGGCCTCAGGCCGTGGCGAGACCGACACCTCCGCCGCCAGCGGCCGTGGCGCGTCCGGCAGCGCCGCCTCCGCCGCGTATTGCACCGCCGCCACCGGCCCGGGTGGCTCCGCCCGCGGCGGTCGCCCGGCCGGCGCCGCCGCCCATCGCGCGAGCCGCGCCACCACCGCCAATGGCCCGGCCGGCGCCACCGCCGCCGCCCCGGATGGCTGTCGCGCCGCCGCCTCCGCCGCGCCCGGCAGCGCCTCCGCCGCGTCCCGCGGCTCCGCCGCCAGCGGCAAAGAAGTGCCCGCCGAACCAGCCCAGATGCTAGTCAGACGCTAGGGCGCGGCTTGGTCTTTACCGAAGGGGGCCTCCCGCGGGCGAAAGCCGCCCCGAAAGGCCCTTATTTCCTTGCTTCTGGCCGAGATCGCGCTATACACCGCGCCATCTCACACGGAAGCATGGCTCACAAGGCCGTCCGGTGGCAGCCGGGGCGACAACGCTCTGTTCTGCTCACACGCTTCCGGAGGAACCAACCGGAGAATTAGAACGATGGCACTACCCGATTTCACTATGCGCCAGCTCCTCGAAGCCGGCGTGCACTTTGGTCACCAGTCTCACCGCTGGAATCCGAAAATGGCTCCGTTCATTTTCGGCGCTCGCAACAACATCCACATCGTCGATCTCGCGCAGACCGTGCCGTTGCTGCATAACGCCTTGCAGGCGGTCAGCGACACCGTCGCCAAGGGCGGCCGCATCCTGTTCGTCGGCACCAAGCGCCAGGCTCAGGACGGCGTTGCCGACGCGGCCAAGCGCTGCGCGCAGTACTTCGTCAATTCGCGCTGGCTCGGCGGCACGCTGACCAACTGGAAGACGATCTCGGGCTCGATCAAGCGCCTGCGTCACCTCGACGACGTGCTCGCCGGCGGCGATGCCTCCTCCTACACCAAGAAGGAGCGCCTGACGCTTCAGCGCGAGCGCGACAAGCTCGACCGCTCGCTCGGCGGCATCAAGGACATGGGCGGTCTGCCGGACCTGATCTTCGTGATCGACACCAACAAGGAAGACATCGCGATCCAGGAAGCCCAGCGGCTCAACATCCCGGTCGCCGCGATCGTCGACACCAATTCGGATCCGAAGGGCATCACTTACGTGGTGCCGGGCAATGACGACGCCGGCCGCGCGATCGCGCTCTATTGCGACCTGATCGCGCGCGCAGCAATTGACGGCATTTCGCGCGCGCAGGGCGATTCCGGCATCGACGTCGGCGCTTCGGTTCGGCCGGTTGCAGAAGAGCTGCCCGCCACCAGCGGCTTCCAGGGCCTCGCCGGTCCGCGCGGCACTTCCGACGACCTCAAGAAGCTCCCGGGCGTGTCGGGCGCGATCGAGAAGAAGTTCAACGACCTCGGCATCTTCCACTTCTGGCAGCTGGCCGAGCTCGATCA
Source organism: Bradyrhizobium sp. 149 (assembly GCF_023073915.1). GTDB lineage: Bacteria > Pseudomonadota > Alphaproteobacteria > Rhizobiales > Xanthobacteraceae > Bradyrhizobium. Next base: position 464,929 of record NZ_JADPKK010000022.1, read on the forward strand.
CGACACCGCGCACAAGATCGGCGAAGAAGTCGGCCTGCCGAGCCGCGCGGACGCCTGGGTGGCCAAGGCCAAGGCGCTGACCGCGGAAGCGGAATAGTCAAAAAAGAGCGATGGGTTGGCCGGACAAGCTCCGGCCACCATTTCAGTTGACGCGAATTCCTGAGATGGACCGCGGCGAGGCGATCGGGCCGCGCCGCGGCAAACCGGCAGGCAAAAAGGATTCTCAACGATGGCAACGATCACAGCTGCGATGGTCAAGGACCTGCGCGAGTCGACCGGCGCAGGCATGATGGACTGCAAGGCCGCGCTGACCGAAAACGACGGCAACATGGAAGCGGCGCAGGATTGGCTGCGCAAGAAGGGCCTGTCGAAGGCTGCCAAGAAGTCGGGCCGCGTCGCCGCCGAGGGTCTCATCGGCGCGCTTACCAAGGGCAACAAGGGAGTCGTGGTCGAGGTCAATTCCGAGACCGACTTCGTCGCGCGCAACGGCCAGTTTCAGGGCCTCGTCAAGATGGTCGCCCAGGTCGCATTCGACGTCGGCGCCGATGTCGAGAAGATCAAGGCCGCCAAGATCGGCGACGTCACGGTCGAAGCCGCGATCAATGACGCGATTGCCACCATCGGCGAGAACATGACGCTGCGCCGCGCAGCTTCGCTCGAAGTCAGCCAGGGCGTGGTGTCGAGCTACGTCCACGGCGCGGTCGTCGATGGCGCCGGCAAGATGGGCGTGATCGTGGCGCTGGAATCGCCCGGCAAGGTCGACGAGCTCGCAACGCTTGGCCGCCAGATCGCGATGCATGTCGCGGCTACCAACCCGCTGGCGCTCGATCCGTCCGGTCTCGATCCGGCGGTCGTCAAGCGCGAGAAGGACGTGCTTGCCGACAAATATCGCCAGCAGGGCAAGCCCGAGAACGTGATCGAGAAGATCGTCGAGTCCGGCCTCAAGACCTACTACAAGGAAGTCTGCCTGCTCGAGCAGGCCTTCATCCACGACACCGGCAAGTCGGTGGCGCAGGCAGTGAAGGAAGCCGAAGGCAAGGTCGGCGGCGTGGTGAAGATCGCGGGCTTTGTGCGCTATGCTCTCGGTGAGGGAATCGAGAAGCAGGAAAGCGACTTCGCGGCCGAGGTCGCGGCGGCCAGCGGCAAGAAGTAAGCGCCGGAACGTTCCTTCCGGCGTGCCGCCGGAAGCGGTGCCCGGACAAGGAAAGTGCTCATGACTGATCCGGTCTATCGTCGCGTCGTGATCAAGCTGTCCGGCGAATATCTCGCGGGACCGCAGGGCTTTGGCATCGACCAGCCGACCATCGATCGGGTTGCCGACGATCTGATCGCGGCGCGCCATCTCGGCACCGAAGTCGCCGTCGTGATCGGCGGCGGCAACCTCTTTCGCGGCGTCGAGGTCTCCTCGCGCGGCGTGTCGCGCCCCACCGGCGACACCATGGGCATGCTCGCCACGATGATGAACTGCCTCGCGCTCGAAGCCACCATCGAGCGCAAGGGCACGCCGGCGCGCACGCTGTCGGCCTTCGTCATGCCGGAGATTTCCGAGCTGTTCACGCGCTCCGCGGCGCACAAATACCTCGCGGAAGGCCGGATCGTGCTGCTCGGCGGCGGAACCGGTAATCCGTTCTTCACCACCGACACGACCGCGGTCCTTCGCGCCGCCGAGATCGGCGCCCAGGCCGTGCTGAAGGCGACCAACGTCGACGGCGTCTACTCGGCCGACCCGAAGAAGGATCCGGCCGCGACGCGATTCGACCGCCTGACCCATTCGCAGGCGATCGAGGGCGGCTACAAGGTGATGGATGCGACCGCCTTCGCGCTTGCCCGCGAGACGTCGCTGCCTATCATCGTGTTCTCGATCGCGGAGCCGGGTTCGATCGGCGCTGTACTGCGTGGCGGCGGCCACGGAACCATCGTCGCCGGCTGACGGCTCGTCGTTGCGCCCTGAGTGGGGTGCGGAGAGGTCGCCGGGATTTTGAAGGAGAAACGTGATGGCCACGGATAATTTCGACCTCAACGAAGTGAAGCGCCGCATGCAGGGCGCCATCCAGTCGCTCAAGCACGAACTTGGTGGCCTGCGCACCGGTCGCGCCTCCGCCTCGATGCTCGACCCGGTGCAGGTCGACGCCTATGGCAGCCATATGCCCCTGAACCAGCTCGCCACCGTCAGCGTGCCGGAGCCGCGCCTGATCTCGGTGCAGGTCTGGGACAAGTCGATGGTCAAGGCGGTGGAGAAGGCGATCGTCGATTCCAATCTCGGCCTGTCGCCGGCGACCGAAGGCCAGGTGCTGCGCCTGCGCATCCCCGAGCTCAACGAGGAGCGTCGCAAGGAGCTCGTCAAGGTCGCGCACAAATACGCGGAAGCCGCCAAGGTCGCCGCCCGCCATGTCCGCCGCGACGGCCTCGACGTTCTCAAGAAGCTCGAGAAGAATCACGAGATGTCCGAGGACGATCAGAAGCGCCACGCCGACGAGGTGCAGAAGGCGACCGACGGCACGATCTCAGAGATCGACCAGCTGCTGGCCGCCAAGGAAAAAGAAATCCTCACCGTCTAAAGCGCGATGGATCGCGCTTTAGGTTATCGTTCGCGCATGATCTTTTCGGAAAACCGCTTCGCACTTTTCCGGATCATGCTTTAAGGCAGCCTCATGTCCAACGCCGCAGCGCCCGCAACGGAAGGACCCGATCGGTCCGACGCGCCTGCGCATGTTGCCATCATCATGGATGGCAACGGGCGTTGGGCGGCCGCGCGTGGCTTGCCACGGGCGGAAGGCCATCGCCGCGGCGTGGAGGCCCTGCGCCGCGTGGTTCGCGCGTCGCATGAGCTTGGCATCCGCTATCTCACCATCTTCTCCTTCAGCTCGGAAAACTGGTCGCGCCCGGCGAGCGAGATCGGCGATCTCTTCGGCCTGCTCCGCCGCTTCATCCGCAATGATCTGGCGAGCCTGCATCGCGACGGCGTCAAGGTGCGCATCATCGGCGAGCGCGACGGACTGGAAGGCGACATCTGCGCACTCCTCAACGAGGCGGAGGAATTGACGCGCGACAACACGCGCCTCACGCTCGTTGTCGCTTTCAACTACGGTTCGCGGCAGGAGATCGCGAAGGCGGCCCAGAAGCTCGCGCGCGAAGTCGCCGAGGGCCTGCGCAATCCTGAAACGATCGACGCCGAGACACTGGCGACGCATCTCGACGCCCCCGACATTCCCGATCCCGATCTCATCATCCGCACCAGTGGCGAGCAGCGCCTGTCCAACTTCCTGATGTGGCAGGCGGCCTATAGCGAGCTTGTCTTCGTGCCGATCCACTGGCCCGATTTCGACAAGGCGGCGCTGGAAGGCGCAATCGCCGAATTTGCCAGGCGCGAGCGCCGTTTCGGCGGCCTGGTCGCGAAAACCGCCTCGTGAGCGAACCCGACGCCGCACCGGCCGGCTCTAAGCCTGCCCCGAGCAATCTCGTGATGCGAGTCCTCGCAGCGCTGGTGCTGGCGCCACTCGCCATTGCGCTCGCTTATGCCGGCGGCTGGCTATGGGCGCTCCTCGTCACCTTGGTGTCGATCGGACTGTTCGCGGAATGGCTGATGGTGGTGGGCGCGGGATCGGTCGCGCTGACCGGGGCAGGGACCATCGTCATCGCCATGATGGGATCCTGCGTCGCCTTCGGCGCTCTGAAGACCGCCGTCATCACCGGCCTGATTGGCGGTGCACTCGTGACGGTGATCGCGCGGGGCAAGTTCGTCTGGGCGGCCTCCGGTTTCGCCTATGCATCGGCCGCTCTGCTGGCTTCGATCCTGCTGCGGCAGGATCTCGTGAACGGCTTCGCCGCGCTGATGTTCGTGCTGCTCGTGGTGTGGGCGACCGACATCGGCGGCTATTTCGCCGGCCGCAGCATCGGCGGACCAAAGCTGTGGCCGCGGGTGAGCCCGAAGAAGACCTGGTCAGGGGCGCTCGGCGGCTTTGCCGCGAGCCTTTTGGTCGCGGCCGTCTTTGCCGCTTGCGGTCTCGGAAAGATGGCTCCATTGCTGCTCGTCAGCGCGGTCCTGTCGGTCGTGTCGGCCTGCGGCGATTTGTTCGAATCCGCGGTGAAGCGGCGCTTCGATGTCAAGGATTCCAGTCACTTAATTCCCGGCCACGGCGGGCTACTGGACCGCCTGGACGGTTTTGTCGCTGCCATCCTGGTGGCATGGATTATCGGCTTTCTCCGCCATGGTGTGCATAGCGCCGGAAGCGGTCTTATGGTTTGGTGAAAATATGAGCGCGGTTCCATTGCGTAACAACAAGGCTGCGGCGTCGGCCGTCCGCAGCGTCACGGTTCTCGGCGCCACCGGATCGATCGGCGACAGCACGATGGATTTGCTGCGCGCCTCTCCCGAGCGCTACCGTGTCGAGGCGCTGACGGCGAACAGCAACGTCAAGGCGCTGGCAAAGCTCGCGAAGGAGTTTTCCGCGCGCTTCGTCGCGATCGCCGACACCTCCAAGCTTGCCGAGCTCAAGGCTGCACTCGCGGGCACCAGCACCGAATGCGGCGCCGGCGAAAGCGCGGTGATCGAGGCCGGCGCGCGTCCGGCCGATTGGGTGATGGCCGCCGTGAGTGGCGCCGCCGGACTGAAGCCGGCGCTGGCGGCGGTGGATCGCGGCGCGCATGTCGCGCTCGCCAACAAGGAATGCCTCGTCTGCGCCGGCGATTTCTTCATGCAACGCGCCGCGAAGGCTGGCGCCTGCATCCTGCCGGCGGATTCCGAGCACAACGCGCTGTTCCAGGCGCTCGGCTCAGGCAATCGCGACGAGCTCGTCCGTGTCATCATCACGGCCTCCGGCGGCCCGTTCCGGACCTGGAAGCCTGCCGACATCGAGCAGGCGACACTCGAGCAAGCCCTGAAGCATCCGAACTGGAGCATGGGCCAGAAGATCACGATCGATTCCGCCTCGATGATGAACAAGGGACTCGAGGTGATCGAGGCCTCCTATCTGTTCGCGCTGAGCCCGGACGAGATCGACGTCCTCGTTCATCCGCAGTCGATCATCCACGGCATGGTTGAGTTCTCCGATCGCTCGGTCGTGGCCCAGCTCGGCTCACCCGACATGCGCACGCCGATCGCGCATTGCCTTGGCTGGCCCGACCGCATCAAGGGCCCGGCGGCCAAGCTCGACTTGGCGAAGATCGGGCAGCTGACCTTCGAAGCGCCGGATTTCGAGCGCTTCCCCGGGCTGCGCCTCGCCTTCGATGCGCTCCGGACCGGGAAGGGGGCGACCACTGTCTACAACGCCGCCAACGAGGTCGCGGTCGCCGCCTTCATCGCCGGCAAGATCCGGTTCGGCGCGATTGCCCGGCTGGTGGAAGCAACGCTGGACGATTGGATCCGCGGCGGGAACCAGGCTCCGCTGACGTCAGCCGACGATGCAATCTCTGTTGACCATGTTGCGCGAAATAGAGCTGCCGCCCTATTGCCTCAAATTGCCTTAAAGGCATCCTAGATGGTTCGGGGCCAGGGCCTTGCGGCGCTGGATGAGGGAATTCGATGATCGACTTTTTCGTCCATAGTTTCAATACATTGAGCCATGGGCTCCTCGGCTACGCGGTTCCCTTCCTGTTCGTCCTGACCATTGTCGTGTTCTTCCATGAGCTCGGCCATTTCCTGGTCGCGCGCTGGGCGGGCGTTCGCGTGTTAACTTTTTCGCTTGGTTTCGGACCTGAGCTGGTCGGTTTCAACGATCGCCATGGGACCCGCTGGAAGATCTCGGCGATCCCGCTCGGCGGCTACGTCAAGTTCTTCGGCGACGAGAGCGAGGCTTCGACCCCGTCGTCCGAGAAGCTCGCGGCCATGACGGCCGAGGAGCGCGCCGGCAGCTTCCACCACAAGAAAGTCGGCCCGCGCGCCGCCATCGTTGCCGCCGGACCGATCGCCAATTTCATCCTGGGAGCCCTGATCTTCGCCGGCATGGCGCTGTATTACGGCAAGCCGAGCACGATCGCGCGCGTCGACGGTGTTGTCGCCGACGGCGCTGCAGCGGCAGCCGGCTTCAAGATCGGCGATGTCGTCGTCCAGATCGATGGCAAGCCGATCGAGAGCTTCGCCGACATGCAGCGCATGGTTGCGATGAATGCCGGTTCGCCGCTTGCCTTCCAGGTCAAGCGGGACGGCGCCATCGTGTCGCTGACCGCGACGCCGGCGCTGCTCGAGCGCAAGGATCCCTTCGGCAACAGCCACCGTCTCGGCGTGCTCGGCGTCGAACACAAGGCTCAGGCCGGTGAGGCCTCGACGTCGCCGGTCGGCGTCGGCGAAGCGCTCAAGATCGGGGTCGAGCAGGTCTGGTTCATCATCACCAGCACCTTCAAGTTCCTGGGCTCGCTGTTCGTCGGAAACGGCAATCCGAACGAGGTCAGCGGCGTGCTCGGCATCGCCAAGATGTCGGGGCAGGCCGCCAGCGCCGGGTTCCAGTTCGTGATCAACCTCTGCGCGGTGCTGTCGGTGTCGATCGGCCTGTTGAATCTGTTCCCGATCCCGCTGCTCGACGGCGGTCACCTTATGTTCTATGCGGCGGAGGTCGCCCGCGGTCGGCCCTTGTCCGAGCGCACGCAGGAGATGGGGTTCCGAATCGGGCTCGGTTTGGTGCTGATGTTGATGGTGTTTGCGACCTATAACGACATCCTGCGGATGGCCGCATCCTGATAGGGGCTTTTTTGTGACGTTGCCCTGGCGTTGCTCTTGGGCAACGTCTTGGAATGAAAATGAAATTACGGCGCGCTCGGCCGTTTGCGGCGTCGGTGAAATTGTCTACAAGCGGCCTGAACTTGGGGAATCTCCAGACCGGCTTTGGGGTTGGGTCTGGTACGGAATGATAAGGGCGCGTTGCGCGATGAAGTTTGGACTGCGACTCCGGGGGGGCTTGCTCGCAACCCTGATCATGTTCGGCGCGCCGGTGCTTGCCCCGGTTGGGGCTGCTTTTGTGTCTTCGTCTGCGCTTGCTCAGACCGTGCAGTCGATTTCCGTCGAAGGAAATCGCCGGGTCGAGGTGGAGACGATCCGCTCCTACTTCAAGCCGGGTCCGGGCGGTCGCCTGGATCAAGGCGCCATCGACGACGGCCTCAAGGCGTTGATCGAGACCGGCCTGTTCCAGGACGTCAGGATCAACCGCGGCCCCGGTGGCCAGATCGTCGTCTCCGTGGTTGAAAACCCGGTGATCGGCCGCATTGCCTTCGAGGGCAACAAGAAGATCAAGGACGAGCAACTCACCGGCGAAGTCCAGTCCAAGGCACGCGGCACCTTTTCCCGCGCCATGGTGCAGTCCGACACGCTGCGAATCGCCGAAATCTATCGCCGCTCCGGCCGCTACGACGTCCGCGTCACACCTGAGGTCATCGAGCAGCCGAACAACCGCGTCGATCTGATCTTCACGGTCGAAGAGGGCGCCAAGACCGGCGTCAAGTCGATCGAATTCGTCGGCAACAGCGCGTTCTCGTCGTACCGCCTGCGCGACGTCATCAAAACGCACGAATCGAACCTGCTGAGCTTCCTCGCCAGCAGCGACATCTACGATCCCGATCGAGTCGAAGCCGACCGCGACCTGATCCGCCGCTTCTATCTCAAGAACGGTTTCGCCGACGTCCAGGTCGTGGCCGCGCTCACCGAATATGATCCGGAGAAGAAGGGCTTCAACGTCACCTTCAAGATCGAGGAAGGCTCGCAATACCGCGTCGGTTCGATCGACTTCCGCTCCAGCATTCCGAACTTCGATCCCACCTCGATGCGCAACTATTCGCGCGTCAATGTCGGTTCGCTCTACAACGTCGAATCGGTCGAGAAATCGGTCGAGGAGATGCAGATCGAGGCCTCGCGCCGCGGTTATGCCTTCGCCGTGGTCCGTCCCGGCGGCGACCGCAACTTCGAGGCGCACACCGTGTCGGTCGTGTTCAACATCGACGAGGGCCCGCGCACCTATATCGAGCGTATCAACCTGCGCGGCAACAGCCGCACGCGTGACTACGTGATTCGTCGCGAGTTCGACGTCTCCGAGGGCGATGCCTACAACCGCGCGCTGGTCGACCGTGCCGAGCGCCGCTTGAAGAACCTCGACTATTTCAAGAGCGTGAAGATCACGACCGAGCCCGGCTCGTCGAGCGACCGCGTGATCCTGCTCGTGGACATGGAAGAGAAATCGACCGGCGACTTCTCGGTCTCGGGTGGTTATTCCACCACCGACGGCGCGCTGGCCGAAGTCTCGGTCTCCGAACGCAATTTGCTCGGCCGCGGCCTGTTCGCCAAGGCGGCGGTGACCTACGGCCAGTATGCCCGCGGCTACTCGCTGTCGTTCGTCGAACCCTATCTGCTCGACTACCGGGTCGCGCTGGGTCTCGACCTCTATCAGCGTGAGCAGAGGTCCAACAGCTACATCTCCTACGGCACCAAGACGCTCGGCTTCTCGCCGCGCCTCGGTTTCTCGCTGCGTGAAGATCTGTCGCTGCAGGTGCGCTACTCGATCTACCAGCAGCAAATCACGCTGCCCTCTTACCTGTCGAACTGTAATAACGTCATCGGCTCGGCGGCTTTCAATCCGAGCCCGGCGTTCGCCAATGCCAATGGTCTGGACCTGAGCTCGACGAACGGCCTCGGCTGCTACAGCGACGGTGAAGCCTCGCTGCCGGTGCGCAAGGAGCTTGCCAACGGCAAGACCCTGACCTCGGCGCTTGGCTATACGCTGACCTACAACACGCTCGACAACAACAAGAACCCCACCGATGGTCTGCTCGTCGATTTCCGGCAGGATTTCGCCGGGGTCGGCGGCGACGTCTCCTATCTGAAGACCGTCGTCGACGCGAAGTACTACACACCGCTGGTGTCCGATATCGTGGGCCTCGCCCGCGTCCAGGGCGGCATGCTCAACAAGATCGGCAGCCAGGATCTGCGCATGCTCGATCACTTCCAGATGGGCCCGAACCTCGTCCGCGGCTTTGCCCCGAACGGCATCGGCCCGCGCGATTTGAATCCCTTTGGCACGCAGGACGCGCTTGGCGGCACCAAATATTGGGGTGCTTCGCTCGAATTGCAGATGCCGTTCTGGTTCCTGCCGAAGGAAGTGGGTCTGAAGGGCGCCGTCTACGCCGACGCCGGCGGGCTGTTCGACTATCAGGGTCCGACGACGTGGTCGGCGACCAACGAGCTGACCACGACCAGGAATTCGAGCTGCACGCCATCGACCGTCAATCCAGCCACCGCTGGAACCTGTACCGGCCTGGTGTATGACAACGGCAATGCCGTCCGTTCGTCGGTCGGCGTCGGCCTGATCTGGGCTTCGCCGTTCGGTCCGTTGCGCTTCGACTACGCCGTGCCGCTCACCAAGGGCAAGTACGACCGTACGCAGGAGTTCCGGTTCGGCGGCGGCACCTCTTTCTAAGTCGATCACAACGGCACGACCCGGATCACAGCAGCCGGTTTCCCAAAGGGATCGTGCCAATCCAGGAGATGAGGCATGATGCGGCTTGGCCGCTTCATGCCGAAGCCGGACCGCAACGGGGTGGAATGGCGCAGCCGACCTTCTTTACACAGCCGCCCGCCTCAGCGCTGGCTGACATTGCTGCGCTGACCGAGGCGGAGCTGGTCGATCCCGCCAGGGGCGGCCACATCATCACGGGTCTGGCTTCGCTCGACGAAGCCGGCCCGATGCACCTGACGTTCTTCGACAATCTCAAATATGCCGACGAGCTCAAGGCAACCAAGGCCGGGGCGTGTCTGGTCAGCCCACGCTTCGAGGCCCGGGTGCCCGCGCATGTTGCCGTGCTGCGGGCGACGCAGCCCTTCCGCGCCTTCGTCAGGATCGCGCGGGAATGGCATGGCGATGCCCTCCGGCCGCAATCCTGGACCGGCAACGATGGCATCGCGCCGTCCGCGATCATCGACCCCACGGCCAGGCTCGAGGACGGCGTGATCGTCGATCCCTTGGCCGTGATCGGCCCCGACGTGGAGATCGGCAGCGGCACGGTGGTGGGTGTGGGGGCCGTGATCGGCCCCGGCGTCAAGATCGGCCGGGACTGCAATGTCGGCGCGCGCACCGCCATCCAGTGCGCCCTGATCGGCAACGACGTGCTGATCCACCCCGGCTGCTCGATCGGCCAGGACGGCTACGGCTTCATCTTCTTCGGGCCCGAGGGCCATCTGAAGGTGCCCCAGACCGGCCGCGTGCTGATCCAGAACAATGTGGAGGTCGGCGCCGGCACCACCATTGATCGCGGATCCCTGCGCGACACCGTGATCGGGGAGGGGACCAAAATCGACAATCAGGTCCAGATCGGCCACAATGTGACTATCGGCCGGCACTGCCTGCTGGCAGCCCAGATCGGCCTTGCCGGCAGCCTGACCCTCGGCGACAACGTGGCGCTGGGAGCGAAGGTGGGTATCAACAATCACGTCAAGATCGGGGATGGAGCTCAGGTGACTGCCATGAGTGGCGTCAAGGACGACGTCCCTCCCAACGGACGTTGGGGTGGCTTTTTTGCCAAGCCGACCAGGCAGTGGTTCAAGGAAATTTTGGCGGTGGAGCGCCTGGCGCGCGACAGCAAGGCCGATCCGAAGCAGGAGGAACGGGAGTGACGGACGAAGCACCGGTCAGGTTCGAGCTTGTGGACATCAACATGATCCTGCAAACGCTCCCGCACCGTTTTCCGATGCTGCTGATTGATCGCGTGATCAACATCCGCACCGATTACAGCGGCATCGGCATCAAGAACGTCACCTTCAACGAACCGGCATTCCAGGGCCACTTTCCCGATCGCCCGGTCTATCCCGGCGTCATGATGATCGAGGCGATGGCGCAGACTGCCGGTGTGATCGGCATCAAGTCGGTCGAGGGCACCGAGAAGCCGCGCGCGGTCTATTTCCTGACCATCGACAAGTGCAAGTTCCGCAAGCCGGTGCTGCCCGGCGATACCATCGAATATCACATGCGCTCAATCGGCCGCCGCAAGGCGATGTGGTGGTTTCACGGCGATGCCAAGGTCAACGGCCAGGTGGTTGCGGAGGCGGACGTCGGCGCCATGCTGACCGACTGAGCGGGATCAACTTCTCTGGATACGCTCGCGTGCAGGACACGCGTACCGGCCGCCGCTGACCTCGCGCTTGATGTTCTGGTTGAAGAACTGGCCCATGGACGGTGCGCCCAGCAGGCGCTCGACCGTGTCGATTGGCACGCCGCAATAGCGGTCATAAACGCCGTCCACAGCCACGATGAGGGTCTGCTGCGTACGGTCGTAACAGACCCGTTGCAGCACCGTGCTGCGGCTGATGTCGCGGCATTCGAATGTCGCGAGGTCGATGGGGCGGCGTTCGCCGGTCTCGATCGTCTCGGAGACGATCGGTGCGGCGGCGAGCTGTGCGAGCAGAAGTGCGAGGGCCCTGACCACGATACCTGAGCTCCGCGTGAACTTGTTGATGAGCCGGGAGGGCTGCCTCATCCGGCACTTGAAACACGGCGAGATCATACGTCACTGGACAGATCGGGCATAGTCGCGCTAACCAGCGGAAAACCGAATGACTTCAACGCATAACCAGCCCTTCTTGACGAGTTAGATTGCTTGATGAGCAAGATTGATCCCACCGCACGGGTCGAGGGCGGCGCCGTGATCGGCGAGGGCACCGAGATCGGACCCTATTGCATCATCGGCGCCAATGTCGTGATCGGCGCGAACTGCAAGCTGATCGGACACGTGCATATCACCGCGCAAACCACGATCGGTGACGATTGCACCATCTATCCGTTCGCCTCGCTCGGCACGCCGCCGCAATCGCTCAGCTATCGCGGCGAATTGACGAAGCTCAAGATCGGCTCGGGCTGCACTATCCGCGAATCCGTGACCATGAACGCCGGCACGGTCGCCGGCGGAGGCATCACAGAGGTCGGCGACCGCAACTACTTCATGAACTGCAGCCATGTCGGCCATGACTGCCATGTCGGCAATGACGTGATCTTCGCGACCTCGGCCACGCTCGGCGGTCACTGCGAAATTGGTGATTTCGTCTTCATTGGCGGTCTGTCCGCGGTGCACCAGTTTACCCGCATCGGTCCGCAGGTGATGGTCGGCGGCGTGTGCGGCGTGCGCGACGACGTCATTCCGTTCGGCCTCGTCAACGGCCAGTATGCTGTGCTCGAAGGCCTCAACCTGATCGGCATGAAGCGGCGCAAGTTCACCAAGCAGCGGCTTGCGACCGTGCGCGCGTTTTACCAGAAACTCTTCCATGGTCCCGGCACCTTTGCCGAACGCCTGGAGGCGGCGCGGCCGCTCGCCGGTGAAGATCCGGCGATCGCCGAAATCCTCGACTTCATCGGCAAGGGCAAGCGTCCGCTGTGTCTTCCCGCCATCGCGAAGTGATGATGGGATGGCCGCAAGCATGACATCGGCGGCTTCGGAAATTTCATCGCCGGTCGGCGTGGTCGCAGGCGGCGGCGCGATGCCGTTCGCGGTCGCCGACTCGCTGTCCGCCCGCGGCATCACGCCGGTGCTGTTTCCCCTTCGCGGGGCCTGCGATCCGGCGCGGGTGGAAAAATTTCGCCATCGCTGGATCTCGGTCGGCCAGCTCGGCCGCGCCATGCGGCTGTTTCGCGAGGAGGGCTGCCGCGACCTGATCTTCATCGGCACGCTGGTACGGCCTTCGCTCTCGGAGGTCCGGGTTGACTTCACGACGCTTCGGCTGCTCGGCAATGTCATCCGCGCCTTCCGCGGCGGCGACGATCATTTGCTGTCCGGCGTCGGGCGTATTCTCGAGCAGGGCGGCTTTCGCATGGTCGGGATCAAGGATGTCGCGCCCGACCTCTTGATGCCCGAGGGCTGCATCAGCCGCGCCTGGCCGAGCGACACCGGCAAGACCGACATCGAGCGCGGACGCGCGGTGCTGACCGCGCTCGGTCCGTTCGACATCGGCCAGGCCGCGGTCGTGATCGACGGCCATGTGGTGGCGGTCGAGGATATCGAGGGCACCGATGCGCTGCTCGCGCGCGTGGCACGGCTGCGCGAAGAGGGTCGCATCCGCGCCGCCACCGGGCGCGGCGTGCTGGTGAAGGTCCCAAAAAGCGGGCAGGATTTGCGCTTCGACCTGCCGACGATCGGCCCGCGCACCCTCGAGGGCGTCGCCGCAGCAGGGCTGGCCGGCATCGCCGTCGTCGCCGGCAACACCATCGCCGCCGAGCCGCAGGCGATGATCGCGCTCGCCGACGCCAAATATCTCTTCGTCATCGGCCTGCCGGCGTGATGCAAGGTCGGGATCCCAAGCGCAAGATATTCCTGATCGCCACGGAGGAATCCGGCGACCGGCTCGGCAGCGCCTTGATGAAGGTGCTGCGCCAGCGGCTCGGCGACGGCGTGCAGTTCGTGGGCGTCGGCGGCCACACCATGGCGCGCCAGGGGCTCGAGACGCTGTTTCCGATCGAGCAGCTCTCGATCGTGGGCTTCGCCGCGGTCGTGCAGCAATTGCCGAAGATACTGCGGCTGATCCGCGAGACCGCGCAGGCCGTGACCGAGGCCGCGCCGGACGCGCTCGTCATCATCGACAGTCCCGACTTCACCCACCGTGTCGCCCGCCGCGTGCGGGCGCGCAATCCGGCGATCCCGATCGTCGATTACGTCTCGCCGCAGCTCTGGGCGTGGCGACCAGGACGAGCACGGACCATGCTCGGCTATGTCGACCATGTGCTCGGCCTGTTGCCGTTCGAGCCGGAGGAATATCGCAAGCTCGGCGGGCCGCCATGCAGCTATGTCGGCCATCCCCTGATCGAGCAATTGCCCTCGCTGCGGCCGAACGCGCAGGAGCAGGCGCGCCGTGACGGCGAGCCGCCGGTGTTGCTGGTGCTGCCCGGCAGCCGCCGCAGCGAGATCAGGCACCATCTCGACGTGTTCGGCGCGACCATCGGCCGATTGCAGACGGAGGGCCGCGCGTTCGAACCGATGCTGCCGACCATGCCCCATCTCGAAACCACCATTCGCGAGGGCATCGCGAACTGGCCGGTCAAGCCTCAGATCGTGGTCGGCGAGAACGAGAAGCGCGCTGCGTTCCGCATCGCGCGCGCGGCACTGGCCAAATCCGGTACGGTGACGCTGGAGCTCGCGCTATCGGGCATCCCGATGGTGACGACCTATCGCGTCGGCGCGATCGAAGCGTTTATTTTGCGCCGCGCGATCCGCGTCTCCTCGGTGATCCTCGCCAATCTCGTGATCGGCAAGGAAGTCATCCCGGAGTTCCTGCAGGAAGACTGCACGCCGGAGAAGCTGGCGCCCGCGCTGTCGGAGCTTCTCAGGGATTCTCCGCTGCGCCGCGAGCAGGTGGAAGCGTTCGCCCGGCTCGATACGATCATGTCGACCGGCAACAAATCGCCGAGCGTGCTCGCAGCCGACATCGTGCTGGCGACGATGCGCAAGGGCAGGCCGGCGAGCTAGGACGTGTCCTCATAAACGTCGGCTTGCCAGCGCAAAGCGGAAGTCTCCCACCTTCGGGGTGATTGGCGGCTTGTGGACCCATTGCGGACGACCGCTTCAGCTGCGCATGGCGGCAGGAGTAGCAGCTACACGGCTCGTCCGAATACAACCTAGCCCGTTGCAGATAATCCGCGAGATAGCAATTGCTCCAAGATTTTGCACGTCGCGCTCGGGAACGAACTCAACGACGTCCAGCCCAACTATTCTGCACTTTGACGCGACACCCCGCATGAGATCGACAACATCAAAATAGGACAGGCCGCCTGGCTGCGGTATGAGCACGCCTGGGATGACTGACGGATCGAGCCCGTCGCAATCGATAGTAATCAGGCACTCGCCGTCCTCCTCTATCTCTTCAAGAGCGCTTGCGATCCCGTGGAGCCGAATATCTCTTGCGGTGACGATCTTCGCGCCCCACGCCTTCGCTTCGTCAACTTCGGCTCGACCAGAGCCGCCAATGCCGCGCAAGCCAACTTGCACGATGCGCCTTACCCAAGGCAATTCGCTGGCTCGTCGCATTGTGCTTGAGAAGGTATAGCCAGATCCGTTTCGCTGATCGCGCCAATCAAGATGGGCATCAATCTGCAGGATCGTCAGCCCTTTGCTTTTGCGGAATGCCTGGAAGAAAGGTATCGGAACTGAGTCATCCCCGCCTAGGAGGATCGGAACCGCGCCGGCCGAAAGGACTGCTTCCGTGGTCGTTCTGATCGCCTCACGGTTGCTCTCGGGTGTCATGGGATCCGTCACCAAATTTCCACCGTCCAAGACTCTCAATTTGGCCGGAGGGAGCAGCTCCGCTTCTTGATCAAAATCCCAGCGGGTGAGATCGCTCTCATAATGACGCAGAGCGCGACGAATGAAGTCCGGCGCTTTGGCGGCATGGCTCGTCTGACCTGCAACGTACGGCGTGGCATCGGAAGCGCCGAACAAGATCACGTCGGCCTCCGGCAGGGTGCCGGTCAAGTCACAAGCCTCAACGCCAAGAAAAGTGGACCTGTCGGGATGCATTGCAAGTATCCGAGATATCTATGCGTTCCCTTCAACTTGGGTCGCTTGATCAGGTTCCGCTTGCAGGGCGGTGTAGGAGCGCCTGCAAATGCCCCAACTCGGACCTAGGGTGAGGTGCGCCAACACGGGTGCTATCGGAGACAGAGCGGATCGCTACGAACGCGGCCCGGATCATGCTCTAGCCGAGACCCGCGTCGACCTGAAAACACTGGCGCGTGATGCGCTGGCTGTCGTCCGAGGCGAGGAACAGCGCCATGTTCGCGATGTCGTCGGGCGTCACTGCGTCCGGAATGGCCTGGCGCGTGCGCAGTTCGTCGATCGCCTGCTCGTCCGGATACCACAGCCGGCGCTGACGCTCCGTGATCACCATGCCGGGCGCGATCGCGTTGACGCGGATGCGGTCGGGACCGACCGACCGGGCTAGCGAATTGGTGAAGCCGACGATCGCGGCCTTCGCCGCGGCGTAGACCGGCAGCCCCGGCGCGCCGCGCATCCAGGCAATCGATGACATGTTGATGATCGAACCGCCGCCGCGTGCCTGCATCTGCGGCACCACCGCTTGCGCGGCAAAGAAGACGTGCTTGAGGTTGACGCCGATCATCCAGTCGAACTCGGCCGGGGTCACCTCGGCGAGGACCTGGCGCTGATCATTGGCGGCGTTGTTGACGAGGACCGCGGCGTCGCCAAGCGATCCGTGGACCTGAGCCATGGCGCCGCGCAGGGCGTCGATGTCGAGCAGATCGCATGGCACGAACAATGGTGCGGTCCCGGCCGCGGCTTTCACCTCCGCGACCAGCGTCCGGCCGGCCCCTTCATCGAGATCGAGGAACGCGACGCGAGCCCCTTGGGCCGCGAACGCCCGCACGAAGGCGGCACCGATGCCGCTGGCGCCACCGGTGATCAACACCACGCGGTCCTCAAGACCGGCATAGCTCGTTCCTGTCATGCGATCAGTCGCTCCGTCTCGGGGTCGAACAGGCAGATGCGGCGCGTGTCGAGCGCGAAGGGGGCGGAGGCGCCCGGTGTAGGGCGGATATCCGGCGTGATGCGCGCCAGCGCAGGCTCCCCGCCAAGCCGCAGCACCACGATCGTTTCTGCCCCCGTCGGCTCGATCATCTCCACGGGCGCGCTGACGAGGATGGGCGCATCGCTGGAAAACACGCGGCTGCCCTCGGCGATGCATTCGGGCCTAATCCCGAACACCACCTCGCGGCCGACGAAGGGAGCCGCGGCGTCGTATCCTTGCAAGCGGACACGAACCTCGTCCGGTCGCCCCGCGCCGATCACGACCACGGGCCCGCCAGCATCGGCCTCCAGCCGTGCCGGCATCGTGTTCATCGGCGGCGAGCCCATGAAACGCGCCACGAACAGATTGGCGGGGTAGCGGTACACGGTATCGGGGTCGGCAAACTGCTGCATCACGCCCCGATGCATCACGGCGATGCGCGTCGCCATCGTCATCGCCTCGATCTGGTCGTGAGTGACATAGACGATGGTGGCGCCGATGCGCTGGTGCAGCCGCTTGATTTCCATCCGCATCTCGACGCGCAGCTTGGCGTCGAGATTGGAGAGCGGCTCGTCGAACAGGAAGAGCAGGGGATCGCGCACCAGCGCCCGGCCCATCGCCACGCGCTGGCGCTGGCCGCCGGAGAGCTGCGACGGCTTGCGGCCGAGCAGCGGCTCGATCTGGAGCAGCCGGGCCACGTTTGCCAGCGCCTTGTCCTGCTCCGCCTTCGGCACGTGGCGGCATTCCATGCCGAAGGTGATGTTCTGGCGCACTGTCATCGACGGATAGAGCGCGTAGGACTGGAACACCATGGCGATGTCGCGGTCCTTCGGCGGAATGTCGTTGACGATGCGTCCGCCGATTTCCACGGTGCCTGCGCTCGGGCGATCGAGCCCGGCGATAATGTTGAGCAGCGTGGACTTGCCGCAGCCGGATGGGCCGACCAGCACGGTGAATTCGCCGCTCTCGATGTCGAGATCGATGCCCTTCAGCACCTCGAGATTGGCGTAGCGCTTGGACAGGGCGCGAATGCTTAGTGCTGCCATGACAACCCCATCATTTCACGGCGCCGGCGGTCAGGCCGCGGACGAAGTACTTGCCGCCGAGGAGATAGATCAACAACGTGGGTAACGCTGCGATGATCACCGCAGCGCTCTGCACGCCGTGCTGAGGGATGTCAGCGACCGCGGCGGATAGCGCGATCAGCGCGGCGGTGACCGGCTGCTGCTGACCGGTCGTGAACGTCACGCCGTAGAGAAACTCGTTCCAGATATGCGTGAACTGCCAGATCACGGTGACGACCAGAATGGGCGGAGAGAGCGGCAGGATAATGCGCCAGAAAACGCGAAAGAACCCGGCGCCGTCGATGCGCGCGGCTCGTATCAACTCCTGCGGGATGGCCGTGTAGTAGTTTCGGCAGAACAAGGTGGTAAAGGAAAGCCCCTGGATCGTGTGGATCACGACCAGGCCCGTTAGCGTGTTCATCAGGCCCGTATCGCGCAACACGATGGTCCAGGGCAGCAAGCGCATCTGCTGCGGAAGGAAGAGGCCGAGAGTCACGATGCCGTAGATCCAGCTATCGCCGCGAAAACGCCAGAGCGACACGGCGTAACCGGCGACCGCACCAAGCAGGGTGGAGAAGATCGTCGCGGGAATGGTGACGAGCGCCGAGTTCAGCATGTATGGCCGGATGCCGGCGCAGGTCTCGGCGACGCAGAAACCGCTCCAGGCGGCAGCATAGTTGCTCCAGGCCAAATGGTGCGGCCAGCCGATCATCGAACCTTGCGCGATCTCCTCGTTGCTACGGAGCGAGTTCAGTACGACAACAGCCAATGGCGCCAGCCATGCTGCAGCGATCAGCGAGACGATGAGATAGATCAGAATCCGGCTTGGGGCGAAGGTTCGGTCACGCATGGATCGCCCGCCGCCGTTGGACATAGCGCCACGCCGCGTAGGGCAGCAAAACCGCGAGAAGAATGAGCAACATGAGCACCGCCGCCGCCGCTCCCCGTCCAAGCAGGCTGCGCTGGAACATCAAATCATAGACGACAAGGGCCGGCAGCTGAGTGGCGATTCCGGGGCCGCCGTTGGTGAGCGCGCGGACGAGGTCGAAGGTCGAAATCGCGAACTGCAGCTGGATGACGATGACGGTTATGGTGATCGGCCAAAGGGTCGGTAGGATGACGCGCCGGTACATCCGGATCGGCCCGGCGCCGTCGATCTGCGCGGCTTTGATCAGGTCTGCGTCTACTGAGCGGAGGCCGGCGAGGAAGAGCGCCATGGCGAAACCGGAGGATTGCCAGATCGCTGCGATGACAATGGTCCAGATTGCCATGTCGCGGTCGATCAGCCAGTCGAACCGGAAGGAGGTCCAGCCGAGGTCGCGGACCAGCTTCTGGATCCCGAGGCCAGGATTGAGCAGCCAGCTCCAGACCGTGCCGGTGACCACGAATGACACCGCCAGGGGGTAGAGAAAGATGGACCGCAGCACGTTCTCGCCGCGAATGCGCTGATCGAGCAGGATCGCAAGGATGAGGCCGGTCGCCAGACTCAGCAACACGAAGGCGCTGCCGAACAGCAGCAGATTGTCGAGGGCGATCTGCCAGTTCCGCGATGCTGCAACCGAAGAATAGTTGCGTAAACCTACCCAGCCCGAGACCGGGACCAGAGTGGATGGTGTGAACGATATCCAGATCGTCCACAGCGAGAACGCAATGAGGTGCGCGGCGGACAACAGCAGCGGCACCCAGATCGTCAGATATTCGGGCAGCCGGCGTACCCACTCAGAGGCAGCCGGCCGGCCCGGTGTTGTCGAGACGGCGATCGTCAACGGGCGCCCTCGACGGCCTCGGCAAGGCGCGTGACGGCTTGCTCAGGCTTGATCGTCTTGTTCTTCACGTACTCCGTAATCACGTCGATGATCGCTGCGGTCATGCCGTTTTCCTGCGCCATGTTGTGCGCAAGACTGAGGACGGCCTGATTGCTGGCGATCGCCTCTTTCAGGGCTGCTGCGGTCCGCCGCTGACCGTCCGACCAGCCTTCGCCGGAGAGATCGACGTCGGTGCGCACGGGTATCGATCCCGTGATCTGCGAATACATGGTCTGGATCGCTGGATCCATGACGAGCTGGGCCATCAGCCTCTGGCCGGCTTGCAGGTCGGGCTCCTTGCGCTGCCAGAATATGAAGGCGTCGGCATTCAACAGGAAGACCGGCTTGCTGTTGTCGCTCGGGCCCGGGGCGATAATGAAATCGTCGAACTTGAAACCGGCGTTGCGCAATACGCCCTGCGCCCATCCGCCCATGATCATCATGCCCATGTCGCCGTCGACGAAGCGCTTCAGGTTGGTCGAAAAGTGCTGGGCGCCGACGTTGGGGTCCATCCAGTCGGCGATCTTGCGCACCTGTACGAAGGCCGCCTTTATCTCGGGGCCCTCCAAGGCCTTCTTGTCGAGATTCATGATAGCTGCCCGGTATGAAGTGGGACTGATGCCTGCCAAAGCGGCCTCGAACTTCTGCCCATCATCGGGGCGGGTGCCACCATTGGCGATGGGATAGGGGACGCCGCCTGCTTTCATCTTCTCGGCGAGTTCGTTGAACTCAGCCCATGTGACGGGGATCTTGTCGGCCTTGGCCTTGTCCATCGCGCGCTTGGAGAGAAACAGCATGTTGGTGCTGTAGATCTGCAACGGCAGTGCAATCCACTTGCCCCCCGGCTTGTGCAATTTTGCAAGGTCTGGAGCGACAACCTTTTCGTAGCCGGCGGCAGCGACGACGGCGTCGAGATCGACCGTCGGGGCGATCTTCGACCAGGCTGCAATCTCGGGACCTTTGAGCTGCGAGCAGGCCGGTGGATCGCCGGCCATGATCTGGGCACGCAGCTTGTTCATCATCTCGGTGGTGAACCCGGGGACGGGCGAGTGCTGCCAAACCCCGCCTTTCTCCTCGAATTTCTTGCCGAGCGCCGTGATGGCCGCGCCGTCGCTGCCTGCGGACCATTGCGAGATCGCAGTCAGACGCGGCTTGATCGCGCCTTGCGCGCGGGCAAATGCCGGCAGCGCGAGCGCCGCAGCAGATCCGGCGAGCAGACGGCGCCTTGTTGTTGTGATCGGCATGGCAAGTTCCTCCCGGTGTGAACTCTTTCGCGCGAGAGCCGCGCGGCATCAGGTATCTCAGGCGGCCTCGCTTGATGCGGCCGGCATGCCGCCGCGGCAAGCGAGACAGAAAGCCGCGAATGCCAGCGCCGCCCGCGGATCGTTGCCATTCGACGGCGGCACGAAAGCGAGCGACACTTGCGCGTGCTTGCGACCGCCCAACAGGCTGGCGTCGATCCCCTCGACGAGAGCGTTGCGATCGTCCTCGGCGAGAAGCGAGGGCCAGCCGCTGATCGCGATGCCCTCGCACGGCTTCACATTCAGCGTATTGCCGATCGCAAGGCCAAGCCGAAACAGCCGCCGGCGCAATTCCTGCCGCACGCGCGACGAGAGCGGCATCGCGGTCACCCATTCGCTGCCGAGCTGAAGCAACTCGGCTTCGGCGACGCCAAGAAGCTCGGCCAACGCGGGAAGCGACGTGTAGGCCTCGACGCAGCCATGATGACCACAGCGGCAACGCGGTCCGTCGGGCTCGAACACCATGTGGCCGAGTTCGACCGGCTGGAGGGCATCATCCTCGACCGGATCATCCATCCAGGTCCCCGCGACGCCCTGGCCGACGAAGACGAAGAGATGCGCGCCGCTGAATGGATAATTCTCCGTACGGCAACGGTGAAAAATGGCGTGCGCGACGACCGAATTGGTGAACTTGACCGGCACGCCGGCAAACGTCTCGCCGAGCATGTCGCTGATACGTCCGACGTCGCAGGGAATGATCGGATTGCTCGATGCGCCCGAGCGGCCGAGGCCCGGAATGGAGACGCCGATCTGCGCGAGGGGGACGCGTCGGCGCCGCGTCCCGTCGCGCAGCAATGTCATGGCCTCACGAAACGCCCGGCCGACCGTTGAGATGGTCGGCGTCTTCGGCAGCGGCACATGCCCGGTGTAATGCAGCTCACCTGACAGGCCCCCGACGCCGACGCTGACCCGCTGCGTGCTCAGCTCGAAGGCCGCAAGCGCCACCGCCCCGTCGAGCGACACGAGGCCCGTCGGACCGCCGACATAAGGGGCAGGGCGCCGCAATTCCTCGATCAGGCCTTGAGCCTTCAGATCAAACAGGATGCGCGACAGGCTCGCTTCCGACAGACGCACGGCCTTGGCCAGCGGCGGCCGAAACGAGCCGCCCGACTGAAGCAGATGAGTCAAAATGGCAGCGCGCGTCTGCCGCCGACTTCTCGGCTGCTCCGGCATTTCCATCCCTGTCGTCATTCTTACTTAGTGTAAGAATTTGCGCGCCGAGCGCTTCGCCTGTCAAGGCGTTTGCCGCCTGGTGCATCGACTTGTTGTTGTGCGCGGCAGCAAGATTGCGTCGTCAAACAAAAACGGCGCCATCCGGAGATGGCGCCGCTTCGAAAGCCGTAATGGCTCGACCTTACTTCCGATCCTTGATCGCGACGTAGTCGCGCTTGGTGACGCCGGTGTAGAGCTGGCGCGGACGGCCGATCTTCTGCTGCGGATCCTCGATCATCTCGCTCCACTGGCTGATCCAGCCGACGGTGCGGGCGACCGCGAACAGCACGGTGAACATCGAGACCGGGAAGCCCATCGCCTTCAGCGTGATACCCGAATAGAAGTCGACGTTCGGATAGAGCTTGCGGTCGATGAAGTACTGGTCGCTGAGCGCGATCTTCTCGAGCTCGAGCGCCACCTTGAGCATCGGATCGTCGCCATGGCCGGTCTCCTTGAGCACGGCGTGACACATCTTCTGCATGATCTTGGCGCGCGGATCATAGTTCTTGTAGACGCGGTGACCGAAGCCCATCAGGCGGACTTCAGAGTTCTTGTCCTTCACCTTCGCGATGAATTCCGGAATCTTGTCGACGGACCCGATCTCGGCGAGCATCGCGAGCGCGGCTTCGTTGGCGCCGCCATGCGCCGGGCCCCACAGGCAGGCGATGCCGGCGGCGATGCAGGCGAACGGGTTGGCGCCGGAGGAGCCGGCAATCCGCACCGTCGAGGTCGAGGCGTTCTGCTCGTGGTCGGCATGCAGGATGAAGATCTTGTCGAGCGCGTCAGCCAGCACCGGGTTGATCTTGTACTCCTCGCACGGCACGGCGAAGCACATGTGCAGGAAGTTCTCGGCGAACTTCAGCGAGTTCTTCGGGTACACGAAAGGCTGGCCGACCGTGTACTTGTAGGCCATCGCCGCCAGCGTCGGGATCTTGGCGATCATGCGCATGGAAGCGATCATGCGCTGCTTCGGATCGTTGATATCGGTGCTGTCGTGATAGAACGCGGCGAGCGCGCCGACCGCGGCCACCATGATCGCCATCGGATGGGCGTCGCGGCGGAAGCCCTGGAAGAAGCGGGCCATCTGCTCGTGGACCATCGTGTGATGGATCACGCGGTCGTCGAAATCCTTCTTCTGCGCAGCGGTCGGAAGCTCCCCGAACAGCAGGAGATAGCAGGTCTCGAGGAAGTCGCCGTTCTCGGCGAGCTGCTCGATCGGGTAGCCGCGGTATTCCAGCACACCCGCGTCGCCGTCGATATAGGTGATCTTGGACTGGCAGCTCGCGGTCGAAGTGAAGCCCGGGTCGTAGGTGAACAGGCCGGACTGTCCGTAGAGCTTGCCGATATCGATGACATCAGGCCCGACGCTGCCGCTGTGGATCGGAAGATCGAAATTCTTGTTTCCGACCGTCAGCGTGGCGGTCTTATTGCTTGCTTTTGCGTCCATCAGAGGTCCCCGATGTATGGTGAAACGGGCCGGACCCGGAGGCCCCGATGAGATATCGCGGGGCAGGCCGGATGTTCCAGAAGGTACGGGTGAGATGGGTATATTATTGCTGTGTGCGCTGCAAGATGGCGCCACGCATGGGTCGACTTACGTCGTAGACTAGTCCTTCGCCTGATCCATAAGCCGGCCCAGGCTTTCCTGGCGTCCCAAGACGTCCAAAACCTCGAATATACCAGGCGACGTCGTCCGTCCGGTCAGCGCCGCCCGCAGCGGCTGGGCGACCGCGCCGAGCTTGAGACTATTTTCCTCGGCAAAAGCGCGCAGCGCGGCTTCAGTGGCGGCGCCGCTCCAATCCTTGACTTTCTCCAGCGCGGAATGAAGCTGACCGATCAGCTTGCGGTTTTCCGGCGTCAGCAGCGCTGCCGCCTTCGGATCAAGCTCCAGCGGCCGGTCGGCGAAGATGAAGTAGGCGCCGTCGATCAGCTCGATCAGCGTCTTGGCGCGCTCCTTCAGGGCCGGCATGGCCTTCAGGAGCTGCGCGCGCGTGGTGTCGTTTAACTTGGCCTTAAGCTCGTCGCGGCTGGGCACGACGTGGTCGAGCACGTCTTCGAACATCTTGACGAGTGATTGATCGTCGGCATTGCGGATGTAGTGCCCGTTGAGGTTTTCGAGCTTGGCGAAATCGAAGCGGGCGGCGGCACGGCCGACGTTTGCCAGGTCGAACGCCGCGATCATCTCCTCGGTCGAGAAGATTTCCTGATCGCCATGGCTCCATCCGAGCCGGACGAGATAGTTGCGGAGCGCGGCCGGGAGGTATCCCATGGCGCGGTAGGCATCGACGCCAAGCGCGCCGTGCCTCTTGGAGAGTTTTGAGCCGTCCGGGCCGTGGATCAGCGGGATGTGGGACATGCTCGGCAGCGTCCAGCCCATCGCATCGTAGATCTGCTTCTGGCGGGCCGCGTTGATCAGATGGTCGTCGCCGCGGATGACATGGGTGACACCCATGTCGTGGTCGTCGACCACCACTGCGAGCATGTAGGTGGAATTGCCATCGCCGCGCAGCAGGACGAGGTCGTCGAGGTTCTCGTTCTGCCAGACCACGCGGCCCTGGACCTGGTCTTCGATCACTGTCTCGCCGGTCTGGGGTGCACGGAGCCGGATGGTGGGCTTTACGTCGCTTGGAGCCATCGCCGGATCGCGGTCGCGCCACAGGCCGTCATAGAGCCGGGTGCGCCCCTCCGCGCGCGCCTTCTCGCGCATCGCGGTGAGCTCCTCGGCCGTGGCGTAGCAGCGATAGGCCTTGCCGTCGGCGAGCAGCTGCTCGGCGACCTCGCGGTGACGGGCGGCGCGGGTGAACTGGTAAATGACGTCGCCATCCCAGCCGAGCTCCAGCCATTTCAAGCCGTCGAGGATGGCGCCGATCGCCGCCTCCGTCGAGCGCTCCCGGTCGGTGTCCTCGATCCGGAGCAGCATCTTGCCGCCGTGCTTCTTCGCATAGAGCCAGTTGAACAGCGCCGTGCGGGCGCCCCCGATGTGGAGGAAGCCGGTCGGGGAGGGAGCGAAGCGGGTGACGACGGAATCGGTCATTCTTGGCAGGGCCTATGCATTGGAGGCGGTGGTATATAACAGGACCGCTGCATAACTAAAGCCCGGCAGTGGACGGCTTAAGGCCTTGGCTCAGCGTCCCGAATTTGGCAGAAGAGCCGCTGATTTCCCTACAGGATTTTCGTAATGACAGAACCGGTGGCGACTGAGGTTGGGCGCGATTTCATTCGTGACATCATCCAGGCCGACCTCGATCAGGCCAAATACAAGGAGATCGTGACCCGGTTCCCGCCGGAGCCGAACGGCTATCTCCACATCGGCCACGCCAAATCGATCGCGCTCAATTTCGGCATCGCCCAGGAGTTTCCGGGCCGCTGCCATCTGCGCTTCGACGACACCAACCCGGTCAAGGAAGAGCAGGAATATATCGATTCCATCCAGGCCGACGTGCGCTGGCTCGGCTTCGACTGGGGAAAAAACCTGTTCTTCGCCTCCGACTATTTCGATCGCCTTTACGAATGGGCGGAGCAGCTGATCCGCGACGGGCTCGCTTATGTCGACGACCAGACCCAGGAGGAGATCCGTCTTGCGCGCGGCACGCTGACCGAGCCCGGCAAGAACTCGCCGTTCCGCGATCGCAGCGTGGATGAGAACCTCGACCTGTTCCGTCGCATGAAGGCGGGCGAATTTCCGAACGGCGCGCGCGTGCTGCGGGCCAAGATCGACATGGGTGCGGGCAACATCAATCTGCGCGACCCCGTGCTGTACCGCATTCTGCATGCGCACCATCCGCGCACCGGGACCAAGTGGAGCATCTATCCGAGTTACGATTATGCTCACGGCCAGTCGGACGCCATCGAGGGCATCACGCACTCGATCTGCACGCTCGAATTCGAGGACCACCGGCCGCTCTACGACTGGTTCATAGAGAAGCTGCCGGTACCGTCGAAGCCGCACCAGTACGAATTCGCGCGGCTGAACCTGACCTACACGCTGCTGTCCAAGCGCGTGCTGACCCAGCTCGTCCGCGAGGGCCATGTCGCGGGCTGGGACGATCCGCGCATGCCGACCATCGCGGGGATGCGCCGTCGCGGCGTGCCTCCGGCCGCCCTTCGCGAGTTCGTCAAGCGCATCGGCGTGGCGAAAGCCAACAGCGTCGTCGACGTCGGCATGCTCGAATTCTGCATCCGCGAGGAGCTCAACCGCACCTCGCAGCGGCGCATGGCGGTGCTGAAGCCGCTCAAGGTCGTGATCGAGAACTATCCGGAAGGGCAGACCGAGGAGCTCGAAGCGATCAACCATCCGGACGATCCCTCCGCCGGCACCCGCAAGATTACGTTCGGCCGCGAGCTCTATATCGAGCAGGACGACTTCATGGAGAACCCGCCGAAAAAGTTCTTCCGTCTGTCGCCGGGCAACGAGGTGCGGCTGCGCTACGCCTATTTCGTCAAGTGCACCGGCGTGATCAAGAACGATAACGGCGAGGTGGTGGAGCTGCGCTGCACCTACGATCCCGCGACCAAGGGCGGCAACGCGCCCGACGGCCGCAAGGTCAAGGCCACCATGCACTGGCTGGCAGCGGCAACGTCCGTGCGCGCGGAAATCCGCATCTACAACCAGTTGTTTGCCAATCCGAGCCCGGACGCCTCGAACTTCGCCGGCGACCTCAATCCGCAGTCGCTGGAAATTCTCGCTGATGCCCTGGTCGAGGCATCAGTCGCGGAAAGCAATTCGACCGAGCCGATGCAGTTCGAGCGCCAGGGCTATTTCGTGCGCGACAGGGATTCGACGCCCGGCAAGCCGGTATTCTCCAGGACCATCGGCCTGCGGGATACGTTTGCGAAGGAAGTTGCAAAGGGCTGAGGGGCACAATGAGCAACGAAGCCGACGCGATCGTTTTCGGCATCATCGCAAGATGGTGCGCCGGCTTCGCCACGCTCGATGCGACCGCGTTGTCATCGCTGTATGCCAGGAACGCTTTCTTCTTCGGCTCGAACCCGAAGCTCTACCGGGGCAGGGACGGCGTCGCGGATTATTTCAACGGCCTGCCGCGCTGGCGCAAGCCCGGCGTGGTGTTCTCCGATGTGGAGGCGGCGCAGGCAGGTCCTGATCTGATCAACATGGCCGCAACCATCTCGTTCGATCTTGCCGGCGAACGCCCGGATCTGGTCGTCAAGATGAGCTGGGTCATCGTGCGCGAGGACGGCGACTGGAAGATCGTCAATCACCACGCTTCGTCGCAGGCGCCGCTGATCTGACGAGCGGGGCACACGGCTTCGTCATTCGCGTGACAGAACGAACATGCGCCCCGCGCGTTGGGGTGGGTCCAACAAGGAACCCAACATGCAGAACATCGCAGAGCATATGGAAGTCATCGGCGCCGACGGCGTCCACGTCGGCACGGTCGACAAGATCGAAGGCAATCGCATCAAGCTGACCAAGAAGGACAGCGGCGAGGGCAGCCACAAGGGGCATCATCACTTCATCGACAAGGACCTCGTTGCCGAGGTCGAAGGCAACAAGGTGCGGCTGTCGGCCAAGGCCGATGTCGCCGTGACGATGGAAGAGGAAAAGTAGCGGCCGCGCTCTTTCGTTCCTGATCCGTACCGCTATCCACCCGCCTGCACGTTCCGGTAGCTTCGGCTCTCGTTGCGTATCGTCGGGTGCAGGGAATGGCGGAGCCGGGCCGGACGGTACGGTCGCAAGGGATCGCAGGCGGGATCGCGGGGACTTGGCCCGCGGGCCGCACCGCGTCCGCGGGCGGCCTCGCGCCTGTAGGCCTCGACCTCGGGACATTGCTGGCCCAGACCCTGCGGGCGTGGCTACGCGCCGAGGCCGGCGCCGGGCGGCTGTTGCCGTGGGTGCCCGTAGCGTTTGGCTGCGGCATCGCGCTTTATTTCTCCGCCGATCATGAGCCGGTGCTGTGGGTCGTAGCCACGACGGCAATCGCGCTCTTGCTTGCCGCGGCGCTGTTGCGGCGGAGCCGGCTGTTCGCCCCGGCCATCATGATCGCGGCGGTCGCGGCCGGCCTTGCCGTCGCGACCTGGAAGACCGCGCGCATTGCCCACCCGGTGCTGGCAAAGCCGCTCTATTCGGTGTCGTTGTCAGGCTTCGTCGAGGCCCGCGACATCCGCGAGCGCACCGATCGTTTCGTGCTGCGCGTGACCACGATGGAGGCGCAGCGCAGCGACGTCAGGCTCGAGCGCGTGCGCCTGTCGGTCCGCAAGGGCACGGCGCCGGAGGTCGGCAGCTTCGTTCAGCTCAAGGCGCGGCTGATGCCGCCACTCGCGCCGGTGCGGCCCGGCAGCTACGACTTTTCGCGTGACATGTTCTTTCAGGGCATCGGTGCCTCCGGTTTCGCAATGGGTGCAATCACGGTGGCGGCGCCGCCCGAGACAGGCGGCTCGCGGCTGCGTTACGCGGCCTTCATGCAAGGCCTGCGTGATGCGATCGATGCCCGCATCCGCGCCACTCTCGACGGCGACAACCGCGCGATCGCGACCGCGCTGCTCACCGGGCGACGCGATGCGATCACCACGCCCGTCAACGATGCGATGTTCATCTCGGGACTTGGACATGTACTCTCGATCTCGGGCTACCACATGGCGGTAGTTGCCGGTGTCGTGTTCTTCGCGGTGCGCGCGCTGCTCGCTCTGATCCCGGGACTGGCGGCCGGCTTCGCCATCAAGAAATGGTCGGCCGCCGCGGCGCTGGTCGCCGCCGCGTTCTACCTGCTGCTGTCGGGCGCGGAGGTCGCCACGCAAAGATCGTTCTTCATGACCGCGGTGGTGCTGATCGCGGTGATGGTCGATCGCCGCGCCATCACCTTCCGCACGCTGGCGGTCGCCGCGCTGATCGTGCTGGCGGTCGCGCCGGAAGCGCTGGTGCATCCGAGTTTTCAGATGTCGTTCGCGGCGACGCTCGGGCTGGTGGCGCTGGTGCAGATCGGCATGCCAAACCTGTTCGCATCACCCGATCATTCGGCGACCGCACGCATTGCAATGTGGGGCGGCCGCGAGATCGCGATGCTGTTCATGGCTTCGCTGATAGCGGGACTTGCGACCACGCCCTATGCCGCCTTCCACTTCCATCGCGTCACGCCGTTCGGCGTGCTAGCCAATCTCGGCGCGATGCCGGTGGTCTCGGCGCTGGTGATGCCGGCGGGGCTGCTCGGGCTGCTTGCGGCTCCCTTCGGGCTCGACAGCGTGTTCTGGTGGCTGATGGGGATCGGCATCGACTGGATGGTCGCGGTCTCGCGCTGGGTCGCGGCACTGCCGGGCGCGGTCGGCCGCATCCCGGCGTTCGGGATCGCGCCGCTGATCGCGGCGAGCCTGGGGATCATCGTGCTTGGCCTGTTGCGCACGCCGCTGCGCTGGTCCGGCGCTCTGGTCCTGCTGGCAGCGATCCTCTGGGGACTATCGGTGCGGCAGCCCGACATCCTGATTGCCGGCGACGGCCAGAGCGTCGCGGTGCGGGGCAGGGACGGACATCTGCATCTGATCAGGACGAGCAAGGACAGCTTTCTGCTCAAGGAGTGGCTCGCTGCCGACGCCGATCCGCGCGACGCCGCCAGCGCCTCGCTGGCCAACGGCGTGTCCTGTGACGAAGCCGGCTGCGTGACGCCACTCGCCGACGGGCGGCTGGTCGCGTTGGCACAGCGCGTCGACGCGCTGGCGGACGATTGCAGCCGTGCCGCGCTGGTGGTGACGGCTCGTCCCGCGCCGCCCGATTGCGCCGCGATTGTGGTCGACCGGCAGCGGCTCGCCAGCCAGAGTGCGCTGGCGCTGACGCAGCGTGGTGACGGCTTTGCGGTTCAGGCGGTGAGGGCGAGAGGCACGCGCCGCCCCTGGTTGCCGGCTGGCGCCGGCGAAGGTGATTTCGACGGCAGCCTTGCGCCGAAGACGATCGCGCCCCCCATCAAAGACGCAACGCCGGCGGAGAACGATTTGCAGGCCGAGGATTGATCGGATCAGAACCGAAGCTCCAGATCTTATTTTGACGCGTTTTCTTCACGTGAACCGGTATCCGCTTCGCTCGAAAACGCTCTAGAGATACCAAGCCAGCACGGCGTCGAGCCCGAAATTGCCGATGACCGGCAGGGCCACAATCCGGCTCAGTCCGGATGTGCAGGCCTCAAGACCGGCAACCGAGCCGTCATGCGCGAGCTCATTGTTGAGCGCGGGCATACCGGTGGCCCACGCCCCGCCGATGCTGCCTTCGCCCCTGGCGATGGATTTTTCTGCATAGAGCGCGGCAAGGTCTGTCTGCGCGCTGCAATCGCCGGCGCGGAACACCAGCGCCGAGCGGGTCTCGTTCGGGATCCAGATCTCGAAGCGTCGCGCAATCGGCGTGGCCCGCGCGGACAGGAATGTCAGGACCCAGGTCTGGTCCATGCCGGTCCGATAGGGCACGCCGACGCCGAAATTGATCCCGATCTTGGCCGCGTCCTCCCAGCGCAGAAAACCCTTGGCGTCGTGCAGGTCCTTGATGATCAGCGGCAGGCCCGCTTTCCAGGTGCGGCCGGGCAGGCCAAAGCCGCGAGGAAATTTGGTGTGACGGGAGTTGAATTCGAACATGTCGGCGGTGCCGTAATAGCCGTCGACGAGTCCCATCTCGTGGGAGACATCGGGGTCGTTGTGCCAGAGCTCGATCGCGCCGACATGTGCTTCGTCATCGCCGCAGAACAGCACCAGGACGGCTTGCAGGAATTCGCCTGCAAACACCGGCACCGCGACGCCGCAGGTGAGGCCCGCCGCGAGCGCCTGATCGGTCCGCTTGAAATAGGAGTTGGTGAATTTGGTGAGGATCACGGGGTGGCCTGAGGCCCAGGCCTTGCCCGGAAGTCCCTCGTCATATCCGAAGTGCAGCTCTTCGCTGACGGCCTTGAACGCGGACAGCCCTTCGTCGTAGAGGCCGCCACCAAATTCCAGCCGCATGCGCGTCGGGTCGGGCACCCACAGTTCAACGACGCGAAGGAAGGTATTCATCGAGCGTGTCCGCCGTCTCAAGCCTTTGACACCATCGGTCATTTGGCTGCGAAGCGGACGTTCAAAATTCAGGCAGGCCGGCTTAAAGTTCGTGCGGCGGAGAGCTGCAACGCCTTGGTCCATCCAACGGCTTGGTCCATCCGATCGGATTTCGCTGGACGCGAGCCACACCATCTCGCCGGCCGCGGCCGGCGATGGCAATTCAATCCTGGCCTCCGACTTCGTGGCCGGAGGGCGGCGGTGTCAGCCCATCGGCAGGTGCGTTATGGTCGGCTGCCTGTCGGCGATGGTCTGCACCTTGTGCTCGCGCTCAGCGACCGGCTGCGTCACGGGCAGCTGTAGCACGGTCGCGCGCTGACCTTCGACGAGCTGCGTCACCAGCACGTATTTGCCGTCCGGGAATTCGATCGCGTCATGATGGCGGTCGGGAATGTGCGGATCGATTTTGCCGAACTTGGCGACGCGCGAATTGATGGTGCGCGTCCAGATCCAGCGATTGTCGTAGCGGACGTCGTCGGCGAAGGCGAGCTCCGTTCCCGGCAGCAGGCAGACGGCTGTGGTCGGATCGGCTGCTGACGCAAAACCGCGC
Source organism: Bradyrhizobium sp. 149 (assembly GCF_023073915.1). Classification (GTDB taxonomy): domain Bacteria; phylum Pseudomonadota; class Alphaproteobacteria; order Rhizobiales; family Xanthobacteraceae; genus Bradyrhizobium. Next base: position 496,353 of record NZ_JADPKK010000022.1, read on the forward strand.
GTCGAGGTGCCGCGGAAGGTTGTCGTGACGATCGTCTCGCCGACTTCGGCGGGACGCGACGCGACGGCATGCAGGCTGTAGTCACACATCGGGTGCTCCTCATGCTGGGATAGCAACCCGCGTCTCTTATCGAGGCGCAGGCCTCTATCAGAGTGAAAGCACAAACGCTCTGCTCGGTTGTGGGCAAATCTGCGGCTGGCTTCCGCAAGCCGCGATCACATTATCTTTCCCGAATACAATAGGAACAAAGCCCGCTGCGATGCATTCGGGAGCCGCGTGCTCGAATATTGCCGGCTTGGCTGCAACGGTTGCTCGATCGCATTGCGCGTATTGCGGACCTGATCGCTGGCCGCCGTTTCCTCGAACATCTGAGGCCACGAAGCGGTGCTGCTCGTGGGCGTCGCGAGAATCCAGCGCCGGAGGAGGGGCCGGATAGTCTGTGCAGAACCAGAAAGACTATCTAGCCAGAGCGGACGATGATCCGCTCCAATCTTTGACCGGCGATGCCGGTCAGAAGCGCGCGAGGCGCCAAGGACTCCCGATATCAGGGACTCCCGATGTCAAGCACTCCCGGTATCAGTACTTCCGGTACAGCCCGATCAGCTTGCCCTGAATCTTCACCCGGTTGGGCGGCAGGATGCGCACCTCATAGGCGGCGTTGGCGGGCTCAAGCGCGATCGAGGCGCCGCGACGGCGGAAGCGCTTCAGCGTCGCTTCCTCGTCATCGATCAGCGCCACCACGATGTCGCCGGTATCGGCGCTCTCGTTGCGCTGAATCAGCGCCATGTCGCCGTCGAGGATGCCCGCCTCGACCATGGAATCGCCGCGCACTTCGAGCGCGTAGTGCTCGCCCGAGCCGAGCATGTCAGGCGGTACGCTGATAGTGTGGCTGCGGGTCTGCAACGCCTCGATCGGCGTGCCGGCCGCGATCCGGCCCATCACCGGCACGGCGACGGGACGTTCGCCATCGTCCGCGGACAGGCTGGAGCTCGCACGCACCTTGCCGAGATTGCCCTCAATGACGCTCGGCGTGAAGCCGCGGCGGCTGCCGGCGGCGGCCTGGAGCTCCGGCAATTTGATGACTTCAATCGCACGGGCGCGGTTGGGCAGGCGTCGGATGAAGCCGCGCTCCTCGAGCGCCGTGATCAGGCGATGGATGCCCGACTTCGAGCGCAGGTCGAGCGCATCCTTCATCTCGTCGAAGGAGGGCGGCACGCCGCTTTCCTTCAGACGCTCACTGATGAACCGCAGAAGCTCGTATTGTTTGCGCGTTAACATCTCGACCAAAGTCTCCCGGTTGATGTCGTCCGATTCCGAGACGCTGAATTCGGCAATATGCCGCTACATGCTCGAAACAAATCATGAACAGACACTATATGTTCGATACATGTTCTGCAACTGCTTAATTTACCGTGAACAGAGCAGAGTTCGCGGAACGCGCATTGCCGAGGCGCTCAGACGGGGAGCCGCAACACTTCGCAAGCCGTGCCGGCTTCGGCCTTCGGCGCGAACGGTGCGCGCACGAGAAGTACCTGTGCTGCAGCGAGATTCGCAAGCAGCGAAGAGTCCTGATGGCTGACGGGAAGGACGACGCGTGTGCCGTCGTCGCGCTCCTCCAGACGCGCGCGCAGATAGTCTTCGCGCTGATCGTTGGCACCGACGTCGCGGCCCAGCACGGCACGCTCACGGCGATGGTGAATCACTGACCGGCCCGACAGCGCGCGAATCAGCGGCACCATGAACAGGAAAGCGCACACATAGGACGACACGGGATTGCCCGGTAGGCCGATCACACCCATTGCGCCGAGCCGCCCGTGCATCATCGGCTTGCCTGGCCGCATCGCGATCTTCCAGAACGCCATCGCGATGCCTTCGTCCCTTAGTGCCTGCTGGACCAGGTCGTGGTCGCCGACCGATGCGCCGCCGGTCGTGATCAGGAGGTCGGCGCCGCTCTTGCGGGCGCGGCCGATGCCGGCGGTGGTGGCCTCAAGCGTGTCGGCGGCAATACCGAGGTCGATGGTCTCGGCGCCCTCGCTGCGGGCGAGCGCGTGCAGGGCGTAGCCGTTGGAATAGACGATCTGGCCGTGACCGGGCGTGGCACCCGGCATCACCAGCTCATCGCCGGTGGCGAGAATCGCGACTTTCGGACGCCGGCAAACGGCAAGGTGCGGATGATTCATCCCGGCAGCGAGCGCGAGATCGCGCTCGGTGAGACGACTTCCCTTGCGCAGGAGCGCGTCGCCCTCGCGGAAATCGACGCCGGCGGGGCGGATGTGCCGTCCGGAGATCGCGACTTCCTTGATCGTGATACGCTTGCCGTCGGCGACCGTGTCCTCCTGGATCACGACGGCATCCGCGCCGTCGGGAACGACGCCGCCGGTGAAGATCCGCACAGCCTCGCCAGCGCCGACCGTCCCCGCGAACGGTCGGCCGGCTGCGACCTCGCCGATGACGGTGAGCTTCGAATCGATCGCGGCATCGGCCGCGCGCACCGCGTAGCCGTCCATCGCCGACATCGCCTGCGGCGGCTGCGTGCGCCGCGCCGCGACGTCACGCGCGAGCACGCGATGGTAAGCCTCGTCCAGGAAAACCATTTCTTCGGGCAGCGGCTCTACACCCGCCAGCACTGCGGCAAGCGCGTCAGAAACCGGCATCAAGGCCACGGCGAAAACTCCTGCTCGGCACGTTCGGGCGAATGTTCCGCAAGTCTTCTAGCCGAGTGCGCGCGCAGAGGCAAAAACAGCCGAGCGGGCGCAATTTATCCCGCTGCTTCACATTAGTCTGGGAGGCAAGATCAAGCGTCGCGGCATGATCCGAAGAACGTCTCTCAGCTCCCTGTCTGCCCCGGACTTACGTCGGGCGCCTTCGGCCCCTGATCTCTGTCGGGCAGCGGATCGGCCTGGGATTTCAGATCGGCGGCCTTGCTCACAAGCTTGGCCGAAAGCTCCGAGTCTGAAGTTGTCCTGGCGAACTCAAGAAGAAGAGAGGCCTGCTTGGTGAGGTAGGTTTTGCCCAACACGATGATGCGTCCGTCCGTAGAAGTCCCAACGGACAGTAGAGTCCGGAAGACGGTATTCCGTTCCGGGAACTCTGTATAAAAATGCACAAAGTGACGCGGTTCCTAAGTTTCTTCAAAATTAGTTCCGGCCGGCCGTGATTTCGTTAGGCCTCGCGACGCTGGATTGTCGTCAGATGCCCAACGCCTTCAAGGCGTTCCCGACGTCGCGCGGCGAGGTCACATGGACTGCAGTCAAGCCGCGCGCCCGGGCTCCCTCGATGTTTTCGGCGAGATCGTCGAAGAATACGATCCGCGGGGCGGGCACGCCGATGGCCGCGACGACGTGGTCGAACGCTTCCGCGTCCGGTTTGCGCAGGCCGATGCTCGACGACAAATATAACTGCCGGAAGTGGCCGAGCACTTCGGCATATTCCTTCGAGAAATAGTCCACGTGCGGCCGGTTGGTGTTGGAGAAAGCGTAGAGAGGCATCTGCTTCGCTGCCCGCGGCAGCAACTCGGCGATATCAGGCATTTCGCCGGCGAAGATCGCGTTCCAACCCTCCAGGAACTGCGCGTCCGAAATGCCGATTCCGAGCGAGGCTCGCAATGAGGCGAAATAGTCTTCGTCGCTGATCTTCCCCATCTCGTGCAACCGATAGGCTTCGCTGTCACGCACATAGCGTGCGACGATGGCGTCGGGCTTGCAGCCGGCATGTCCCGCCCAGCAGGCGATCGCCTTGGAGAAGTCGATATCGAGCACAACGCGGCCGAGATCGAACAGAAGCGCATCCGCGCTGCCTGGAGAGAGCGATGTCACCTGCATCCTTTCACTCAGTATCGATATGGCTCGTGGTCGAACAGCGGAAACGCGCTGAACACGCTCGGCGCATTGGTTGCGGTCGCCTGGTGCAGGCAGGATTTGTTGACCTCGGCGAACGAGGTCGCACCCAAAAGGCCGAGGCAGCGCAGCACTTCGTCCTCGAGCAGCTCCAGCATGCGCGCCACGCCGGCTTCGCCGGCCGCCGCCAGCGCCCAGCATTGCAGCCGGCCGATGCCGACGAGGTCGGCGCCCGCCGCGATCGCCTTGACGATATCGGTGCCGCGGCCGAAGCCGCCATCGACCATGATCTTGGCGCGGCCCTTCACGGCCTCGACGATCTCGGGCAGCACATGCATGGCGCCGCGGCCGTGATCGAGCTGACGGCCGCCATGGTTGGAGACGTAGATCCAGTCGACGCCGTGATCGATCGCGATCAGCGCGTCCTCCGGCGTCGCGATGCCCTTGAGGATCAGCGGGATCTTGAACTTGTCCTTGATCATCTTCACCGTCCGCCACTCCAGACCCTTCTGGTAATCGCCGCCAGTGGCGCGCAGGCGGCTCTCGCGAACGTAGCGCTTGGCGATGTCACGTTCGCGGCGGCTGTAATGGGCGGTATCGACGGTCAGGCAGAAGGCGGCATAGGCGTTCTTCTCGGCTCGGCTGACGACGTCAGCGACGAAGGCGTCGTCGCCGCGCACATAGAGCTGGTAGAGGCGCAGCGCGTCGGGTGCAGCTTCAGCGGTCTTCTCGAGACCGGGCTCGGACACCGAACTCAGCATGTGCGCCGCACCGAACGTGCCGCAGGCGCGTGCCACGCTCGCCGCACCATCCGGGTCGAAGATCTCGAGCGCGCCGACTGGGGCGAGCACCACCGGCAGGCGCATCTTGCGGCCGAATTGCTCGACTGAGCCTGTGACCTTGCGGACATCGCGGAGCACGCGCGGGCGGAAGGCGATCTCGTCCAGCGCCATGCGGTTGCGGCGCATCGTGGTCTCGGTCTCGGCTGCGCCGACGATATAATCCCAGGCATTCTGGTTGAGGTTGGAACGCGCTTTCCGGATGAACTCGTGCAGATTCTGGAACGGCTCGTCGCTGGCGCCGAGTTCGACGTTCCTTTCCGGTTGGATGCGGGGTGCTTCGTTCATTGTTATCCTCCCGAGAATTTGAAGCCTTATCCCATCGCCTAACCCGTCCGGCTCGCCAAAACCATCCTAAAATCGCATGGCTACGAGGCGTGGGCCGGCCAGCCGACTCCCAATGCGCACGCACGGGTCCTGCAACGTTGCCAAAAGTTTAGGCCCGGACGAAGGGATTTTTACGGTGTACCCGCCGGCGTGGCATCCCGGCCTTGAAGAAACCGGAATGGTATTGTGAGAAACAGGCTGGATCGCCATTTGCATGGCGGCTCCCAGCCAACCGAACCGCGAAGCAAGAAGGCCAGTCTATCCATGCGGAAAACCCTGCTGTTCCCCCTGGGCGCGCTCACGGGAGCGTGTCTGACCCTTCTGGTAGCCAGTCCGCACGGCGGCGTATGGGCAGCACGGGCGGCAGCGAGCGCGGATGACGCCTATTCCCGGCTCAATTTGTTCGGCGAAGTGTTCGAGCGGGTGAAGGCGAGCTACGTCGAGAAGCCTGACAATGCCAAGCTGATCGAAGGGGCGATCACCGGCATGGTGACCTCGCTCGATCCCCACTCGCGCTACATGAACGACAAGGCCTGGACCGAGATGCAGGAGACCACCTCCGGCGAGTTCGGCGGGCTCGGCATCGAGGTCACGATGGAGGAGGGCCTGGTCAAGGTCGTCTCGCCGATCGACGACACGCCGGCGTCCAAGGCCGGCATCATGTCGGGCGACCTCATCAGCAAGATCGACGGCGATGCCGTGCAGGGCATGACGCTCGAGCAGGCCGTCAACAAGATGAAGGGGCCGGTCGAGACCCAGACCAAGCTCACGATCGTGCGCAAGGGGGCCGACGCCCCGCTCGACGTCGCGATCAAGCGCGAGATCATCCATGTGCGCCCGGTGCGCTTCCATGTCGAGAACGGCGATATCGGCTACATCCGCGTCACCTCGTTCAACGAGCAGACCACCGATGGCCTGAAGAAGGCGATCGCATCGATCTCCAAGGACATTCCGCCGGAGAAGCTGGTGGGCTACGTGATGGACCTGCGCAACAATCCGGGCGGACTGCTCGACCAGGCCGTATCAGTGTCGAGCGCGTTCCTGCAACGCGGCGAAGTCGTCTCGACCCGCGGCCGCAATCCGGAAGAGACCCAGCGCTTCACCGCGCATGGCGGCGATCTCACCAAGGGCAAGCCGCTGGTGGTTCTCGTCAATGGCGGCTCGGCCTCGGCCTCGGAGATCGTGGCCGGCGCGCTGCATGACCACAAGCGCGCGACGCTGATCGGCACGCGCTCGTTCGGCAAGGGCTCGGTACAGACCATCATTCCGCTCGGCACCGGCAACGGCGCGCTGGCGCTGACCACGGCGCGCTATTACACGCCCTCGGGCCGCTCGATCCAGGCCCAGGGCATCGCGCCCGACATCGAGATCCTCCAGGACGTGCCGCCCGAGTTGAAGGGCCGGATGGACACCATGGCGGAGTCGCAGATGCGCGGTCATCTGCAGGCGGCCGATGGCACGGAGCAGACTGGATCGCAGTCCTATGTCCCGCCGGAAGAGAAGGACGATAAGGCCCTGCATACGGCCTACGACTTCCTGCACGGCCAAACCGCCAATGCGGTCGCCGCCAAGCCGGCGCTGAAGGCTGCGGTGCCGAACTAAGCCTCGCCAGTTCTGATCAGACGTCAAATCGCCCGGGAGTGGATGACCGCTCCCGGGCGATTTCATATCAGGGCGAGGTTCGATCCGCCGCGTCCATCTGAGTACCAGGCCCTAGCCCGCTTCACGGCGGCGGCTTTCGTTGCCGCCGCGCTGGACGAGACGGCTGCGATGGAGCGCGAACAGCTCCAGCACCTTGTCGGCGGGCTTCGCAGCGCTGAACAGATAGCCCTGCATCTCGGAGCAGCCGAGCGCGCGCAGCAGCCGCTGCTGCTCCTCGGTCTCGACGCCCTCGGCCGTGGTGGTCATGCGGCGGGCGGCCGCGAGATTGACGACGGCCTGCACGATGCTGGCGGTGCCGTCGGGACCGGCGATGTCGTTGACGAAGCAGCGGTCGATCTTGATCTTGTCGAACGGGAAGCGGTGCAGATAGCTCAGCGAGGAGTAGCCGGTGCCGAAATCGTCGAGCGCGATGCGCACGCCGATGGCGCGGAGTTGATGCAGGATCGCCAGCGCGGTGTCGTCGTCGCGGATCAGCACCGCCTCGGTGATCTCGAGCTCGAGCCGGCTCGCCGGCAAATTGGAGGCGGCGAGCGCCGCCATGATCTTCAGCGCCAGCGTGCCGCTCTTGAACTGCACCGGCGAGACGTTGACGGCGAGGCGGATGTCGTCGGGCCAGTTCGCCGCGTCCCGGCAGGCGGTCGCCAGCACCCATTCGCCGATCTCGTTGATCAGGCCGGTGTCCTCGGCGATCGGGATGAACTCGGCCGGCGAGACCATGCCGCGCTCGGGATGGCGCCAGCGCACCAGTGCCTCGCAGCCGGTGATGCGGTCGTCCTTCAGGCTGAGGCAAGGCTGGTAATACACCTCGAGGCCGCCATGGGCGATGGCGTGACGCAGGTCGATCTCGAGCTGACGCCGCTCGTGGACCTTGGCGTCCATCTCCGGCTCGAAAAAGCGATAGGTGCGGCGCCCGGCGGCTTTGGCGGCGTACATCGCCATGTCCGCGTTCTTCAGGATCTGGTCCAGCGCGGTTCCGTGCTCCGGCGCCAGCGCGATGCCGATGCTGGCGTCGGTGGCAAGATGATGGCCCATGCAGTCGAACGGCGCGCGGATGGCCTCGAACAGCCGCGCGACGAGCTCGTTGACCTGATCCAGCGATGTCACCGCGCTCTGTACGATGGCAAATTCGTCGCCGCCGAGCCGCGCCACGAAGTCCGCCGGACCCGCGCACCGGCGGAGGCTCTGCGCGACCGATTTCAGGAGTTCGTCACCGACGAGATGCCCGAGCGCGTCGTTGACGCCCTTGAACTCGTCGATGTCGATGTAGTGCACCGCGAGTTGCTCGCCCTCGGCGACGAGACCCAGTTCCTCGCGGAGATGCTCGTGGAACATGGTTCTATTGGGCAGGTCGGTCAGCGCGTCGTAATGAGCGAGATGGGTGATGCGCTCCTCGATACGCCGGCGCTCCGTGATGTCCTCATGCGTCGCCACCCAGCCGCCGTCCGCGAGCGGTTCGTTGACGATCTGGATCGAGCGACCGTCGGAGGTGTCGACCACCATGGAATTGCGCACATGGATGTCACGCAGGACCCGTGAGACATACTGGTCCACATCGCCGGTGAACGAGCCCGTGGCTCTGCGGTGCGCAATGATGTCGTGGAAGCTGCAGCCGGGTCTCACGATTTCGGCCGACAGCCCGTACATCTCGATGTAGCGCTGGTTACAGATCACGAGTTGCTGCGAGGAGTCGAACAGCAGCAGGCCCTGAGTCATGTTGTTGACGGCGCGGTCGAGGCGCTGCTTTTCCAGCGTCAGCCGTTCCCGCGAAAGGCGGTGCTGCTCCAGGAGCTTGCGCACGATCGCGATCAGCACGCCCGCGATGGCGAGCGCGGAAGAGGCGGCGACCGAGATCAGGATGCCGATCTGCTCGCGCCAGTCCGTCAGGGCCGCCGCGCGCGTCGTGGTTGCCATCATCAGGATCGGGAAGTGGGGCAAGGCGTGCGACGAAATCAGCCGGTCCTCGCCGTCGATGGGGCTCATGAAGCGGCCGGCAAAATGGTCGAGCCCGAAGACCCTTTGATGGGCGAACGGACCGTTCTTGAAATTCCTCCCCATCAATTCGCTGGAATGGGGATAACGGGCGAGCAGCGTGCCGTCCCGGTGCAGCATCGAGATCGTGGCGCTTTCGTCGAGCACGGCGGACTCGAAGAATGTTTCGAAGCTTGCCGGCTCGATGCCGCGTCCGACCACACCCATGAATTCGCCGTTCGGTCCGACGATCTTGCGCACGATCAGGATGGTCCAGGAGCCGGAGATGCGACTGTGCAGTGGCTCGATCAGGACGTCGGGAGCATTGGGGTCGTACCGGAAGGTCCGGAAATAGGCGCGATCGGCAACGTTCACTTTCGGGGCTGGCCACGTCGTCGACGAGTTGATCAAATTGCCTTCGGCATCGATGACGTTGACGCCGCCCATATAGGGCAGAGCCTCGATCTTCGAGCGCAGCATCCGGTGGATGTCCGGGCCGGAGAGGCGCTTGCGATAGTCCGCTGCGCTGGCAATGCCGCTCGCGCGAACGTGGTCGACGAAATCCTTCTGGATGACCGCGAAATCCTGCAATTGCTGGTCGAAATGATGGGCGAGCATCAGCACGGTGTTTTCGAGCTCGCGGCCCGAATTGCGCAGCGCACGTTCGCGGAAATTCTGCGCCATCAGCGTGGCGCCGACGGCGATCGCCGCGATCAGCAGCGCGCCGCCCATTACCAGCCAGCGGATCGGTCCGCTGCGCACGAAGGCGTGGTCAAAAAGGCGACTGCCGAATCCCGTCATCATCATCGATCGTTGTGGTGCACACGCCAGGGTCAATTCGTGCCCCCGGAAACATCCGTTGGTTTACGGGAACGGAGTGGAGGCGAAGTTAGGAAGCTGGGTTAATGCGCAGTGAATGGACACTCACAAAAGCAATCAATGCGGGGGACGCGAGACGTGCAGGAATTGCCGGAAGCTTCCGCGCGGCCGGACAATCTTTGCCGGCCATCGCGACGATCAATCGAAAGGGTCCAAGGTGCCGGCCTGATCGCCGCCGGCATCGCGCATGCTTACCGTGATAAACGGCGTGGACAGCAGGCTGGGTTCAAACTTCGCGACGATCAGTACGTCGCTGAAGTAGCAGCTGCAATCAGACGCGGTAATGACCGGACTTGCCGCCGAGCTTCTCGACCAGATGGATGCCTTCGATGCGGACGCCACGCTCGACCGCCTTGATCATGTCGTAGATGGTGAGGCAGGCGACCGAAACAGCGGTGAGGGCTTCCATTTCGACGCCGGTCGGGCCCGTGACCTTCACGCTGGCACGGACGAGGCAGCCTGGCAGCTTTGCATCGGGCTCGATATCGACGGTCACCTTCGACAGCGCGAGCGGATGGCAGAGCGGGATCAGTTCCGAGGTGCGCTTGGCGGCCATGATGCCGGCGATGCGGGCGGTGCCGAGCACGTCGCCCTTCTTGGCGTTGCCGGACACGATCAGGTCAAGCGTCGCCCTGGTCATGACGACTCGTCCTTCCGCGACCGCGAGCCGCTCGCTCGCGGGCTTGTCCGACACGTCAACCATCCGCGCCTCGCCGGAGGCGCCGATATGGGTGAGGGCAGGGCCGGTCTTGGTCTTGGCTGGTTTGGTCGTACTCGGCTTGCGGACCATGTCAGCGCGTGCCCGTCGCGCGCACGGTCTCGCGTGCGAGCAGCGTGCGCGTCGCAGCGGTAACGTCGGCTTGCCGCATCAGGCTCTCGCCGACCAGGAAGGTCGACATGCCGACGCGCTCGAGGCGGGCGAGATCGGCGGGCGTGAAGATGCCGCTCTCGCCGACCATCAGCCGGTCCCCGGGGATCAGCGGCGCCAGCGTCTCGCTGGTCGCAAGCGTGGTCTCGAAGGTACGCAAATTGCGGTTGTTGACGCCGATCATCGGCGAACGCAGTTTCAGCGCGCGGTCCAACTCGGCATGGTCGTGAATCTCGATCAGCACGTCCATGCCGTAGGCGAGGGTGGCGTCCTCGAGGTCTTTTGCCGCGGCATCATCGAGCGCCGCCATGATGATCAGAATACAGTCGGCGCCGTGCGCGCGGGCCTCCGCCACCTGATAGGTGTCGAACATGAAATCCTTGCGCAGCACCGGCAGTGACGTTGCCGCGCGCGCCGCCACCATGAAATCGAGATGGCCCTGGAACGAGGGCGTGTCGGTCAGTACCGACAGGCAGGCAGCGCCGCCGGACTCATAAGCCTTGGCGAGCAGCGGCGGATCGAAATCGGCGCGGATCAGGCCCTTTGACGGCGAGGCCTTCTTGACCTCCGCGATCAGCGCGTAGTCGCCACTGGCGTGCTTGGCCTTGATCGCGCGCACGAAGCCGCGCGGTGCTGCTTGCGCCTTGGCCTTCGCCTCTACGGCCGACAGCGGCTGCGCGCGCTTGGCCGCGGCGATTTCCTCGCGCTTGTAGGCTTCGATCTTGGTCAGGATGTCCGACATGTCAGGCTCAACCGTTCGAGACCGCGATCAGATGTTTCAGCCGGGCGCGCGCCGCGCCGCTGTCGAGCGATTTTACGCCGATCGCGACGCCTTCCTTGAGGTCCCTGGCACGCCCGGCCACGACCAATGCGGCAGCGGCGTTGATCAGCGCGACGTCGCGGTAGGGGCTCGGCTTGCCGTCGAGCACGCTTTGCAGCGCGATCGCGTTGGCGTCGGCGTCGCCGCCCTTGAGTGCACCAGCCTCGCAGCGCGGCAGGCCGGCGTCCTCAGGCGTCACCTCGAAATTCCGGATCTCGCCATTGTGGAGCGCGGAGACGAAAGTCGGGCCGGTGAGCGTGATCTCGTCGAGGCCATCGGAGCCGTGCACGACCCACGCGGATTCGGAGCCGAGGTTCTTGAGCACTTGCGCCAGCGGCTGCACCCATTGCCGGGAGAACACGCCAACCATCTGCCGCTTCACGCCCGCCGGATTGGACAGGGGGCCGAGCAGATTGAAGATCGTGCGTGTCGCAAGCTCGACCCGGGTCGGGCCGACGTTCTTCATGGCGGGATGATGGGCGGGGGCGAACATGAAGCCGATGCCGCATTCGCGCACGCAGCGACCGACCTGCTCCGGCCTCAGATCGATCTTCACCCCGAGCGAACCCAGCACGTCGGCGGCGCCCGAGCGAGACGACAGCGCGCGGTTGCCGTGCTTGGCCACCGGCAAACCAGCGCCCGAAACGATGAAGGAGGCGCAGGTCGAGACATTGACCGAGCCGGAGCCGTCGCCGCCGGTGCCCACAATGTCGACGGCGTCCGCGGGCGCATCGACCGTAAGCATCTTGGAACGCATTGCCGAGACCGCGCCGGTGATCTCGTCCACGGTCTCGCCGCGCACCCGCAGGGCCATCAGCAGGCCGCCCATCTGCGAGGGCGTAGCCTCGCCGGACATCATGGCGTCGAAGGCGGAAGCCGCTTCGTCACGCGACAGGCTGGCGCCGGTCGCCACTTTTCCAATGATCGATTTCAGGTCGTCCATCGCGTGCTTTCAACTCACTGGTTCGCGCCGGTCACCTGCGCGAAGGCGGCCTGATTGATTGTGGTCCCGATGTCGGTTTGAAGCTTGTTGACGTAGGAAGCGACCTGCTCCTCGGTCTGCGCTCGGTCGAGACTGTCCTTCAGCTTCTTGACTGCCTCGGAAGCGGCGTCGGCCGCGGGATCGATGATCTCGGTGACGCGGAACACGATCACCTCGGTGCCGCCGGTCACCGCGGTCTGCCCGACGCCGTCCTTGGCCGCGCGGAAGGCGGCCGAAACGACGGTTGCGGGCACGCTGGCGGGCGAGTCGTCGCGCTTGAAGCCGGTGGCGGTCTCGACCTTGGCGCCGATCGCGGCGGCTTCGTCGGCGAGCCTGCCGCCCGATTCGAGCTTCTGCACCACCTCGGTCGCCTTGGTCTTCAGTTTGGTCGCGATCTGGTCCTGCCGCCAGCGCGCCTCGACCTGGTCGCGAACCTCATCGAGATTGCGGTCGCGCGAGGGCGTGATGGCAAGCACGTCGTACCAGACATAGCCGCCCTTGAATGAGATCGAGTCGTTGTCGACGCCGACATCGGTGTTGAAGGCCTGCGACACCACGTCGAGGCCCTGCGGAATGCTGGAGACCGGCTGGCCGTTCGGGGCGCGGCCGGAACGGTCGACGGCGTCGATGGTCACGGCGGTGAGGCCGAGCTTCTGCGCTGCGTCGATTACGCTGGCACCTCCGCCGCGCTCGTCTTCCATCTTGTCGCGGAGATCGGCGACCTTGACGCGTGCGCGCTCGGTGGCGATCTCCCGCTTGATATCGCCGGCAAGGCTCGCGTAGTTCGCCTCATTGCCTGGCTCGATCTTGTCGACCTTGACGATGGAGGTGCCGAGAGCGCCCTGGATCGGCTGGCTGATTTCACCGACGGGAAGTGCGAAGGCGACAGTGCCGACCGCCGCATCGAGCGAGGATTTGGTCACCAGCCCGAGATCGACGTCGGACGCGCTCAGTCCGCGCTCCTTGGCGAGGTCCTCGAACGACATCCCGCCGGTGAGCCGCTCGCGTGCGGTCTGCGCCTCGGCCGCATTGGGGAATACGATCTGATGGATCTGGCGCTTCTCCGGCGTGCCGAGCCGGTCCTTGCGCTGGTCGAACGTTTTCTTGGCGTCGTCGTCCGACACCTCGCTCCACTTACCGATCTCCTCCGGCGAGACCACGACGAACGCGATCTTGCGATATTCGGGTGCGCGGAACTGAACCTTGTGATCCTCGAAATAGGCGGCGAGCGCCTCGGGCGAGGGCGCGTCGATGGTGCCTGCCTGGGCTGCGTCGAGCCTGACGAATTCGATCGTGCGCTGCTCGTTCTGGAAGCGCGTCAGCACGTCGAGCATCGCCTTCGGCGGCTCGAGGCCGGCGCCGATCGTGCCGGTGATCTGCCGGCGCAGCGAGACCTTGCGCTGCTCGGAGACGTAGCGCTGCTCAGTATAGCCGAAATTGCGGATCACGGACTGAAAGCGGTTCGAATCGAAGTTGCCGCCGACGCCCTTGAAGTTCGGGTCGTTCATGATGAGCTGGCGGATCTGGTCGTCGGACTGGCCGAGCCCAAGCCGGCGCGCCTCTTCGTCGAGGGCGGCTTCCGCGATCGTCTGCTGGAGCACCTGACGATCGAGGCCGAAGGCCCGTGCCTGCTCAGGCGACAGCGGCCGGCCGAACTGGCGACTGATTTGCTGCAGACGGTCGGTATAGATCTGGCGGAACTCGTTCAGCGAAATCTCAGTGCCGCCGACCTTGGCCACGGTGGATTGCCCAAAGCCCTTGAAGATGTCGGCAATGCCCCAAACGCCGAAACTGATGATCAGCACGCCCATCACCACGGCCATGATGGTCTTGCCGAGCCAGTTTGATGAGGCCTTGCGCATTCCTCGAAGCATTTGGTCCAACTTGTTTTGGCAGGAGGGAACGGGAAGCGCGTCTTAATGCAGATTCCGCAAAAGCGCGTCACCAAATTGATCAATCATCATAAAGTGGCGGCTTTCCACCCGCAACCTCGGCTCCGGCCGGCTTTCGGTCCCTGCGGTTAAAAGCCCTTGGTCTCTGGAACTGCCACGGGACCTCTGCTAGCGCATGCACAAACCGAATTTTACTGGAATTTGACATGACCGATGCCATCCGCCCCCTGATCGCCGGCAACTGGAAAATGAACGGCCTGAAGGCCTCGACTGCCGAATTCGACGCCATGCTCAATGGCGCGGCAGAGGTGGCCGGCCAGGCCGATCTGCTGGTTTGCCCGCCGGTGACCCTGATCGCAGCCTTTGCCGACAAGGCACGCGGCAAGAAGGTCGCGGTGGGAGCCCAGGATTGTCACCCCAAGGCCTCCGGCGCCCATACCGGCGATATCGCCGCGGAAATGCTGGTGGATGCGGGTGCGACCGCCATCATCGTCGGCCATTCCGAGCGCCGCGCCGACCATGGCGAGGGCGATGCCCTGATCCGGCTGAAGGCTGAGGCCGCCTGGCGCGCGGGGGTGACGGCGATCGTCTGCATCGGCGAGACGCAGGGCCAGCGCGATGCCGGCCAGACCCTGAATGTGGTGCGCGGCCAGCTCAACGGCTCGCTGCCGGATGGCTCAACTGCGGCCAACCTGGTCGTCGCCTACGAGCCGGTCTGGGCGATCGGCACCGGCCTGACCCCGACGTCCCGGGATGTCGAGCAGATTCATGAGTTTATCCGGGAACTCCTGACCTCCCGGTTCAAGGGCGACGGCGGAAAGATGCGGATTCTCTACGGCGGCTCAGTCAAGCCCTCGAACGCGGCCGAGCTGATGGCGGTGAGGAACGTCAATGGCGCACTGGTCGGCGGCGCCAGCCTGAAGGCGGCCGATTTCCTTGCGATCGCCCAAGGCTGTCCCAAGTAAGGCCCCCTACCTAACTGCAAACCTTAGGACCTGGCCGATCGGGGGTGGCAATGCCCCGTCCGATCGTGTAACACCGCGCAACTTCAGGAAAACCCGCGAAGCACGATTGGCCGCCGTCTCGGCGCTGTCGGCTTGTGACGGAAGGACACTATGCAGACTGTTGTCATCGTCATTCACCTCATGATCGTCACCGTCATGATTGGCGCCGTCCTGCTCCAGAAGTCGGAAGGCGGAGGCCTTGGCATGGGAGGCGGTGCAGGCTTCATGTCGAGCCGCGGCACCGCGAACCTTCTGACGCGGACCACCGCGATTCTGGCCGTCGGCTTCTTCCTCACCAGCCTGTTCCTGTCCTGGTATGCCGGTTACGACCGCAAGCCGTCGTCGATCATCGGTGCGCCGGCGTCGCAGAGCCAGCCGGCCGGTGGCGGGCCGATCGCGCCGCCGACCTCGGGCGGCATCCTGGATTCGCTGAAGAAGGCCGACGAGCAGCAGCAGGCTCCGGCACCGAGTGGCCCGCAGGTGCCGCGTTCGCAATAAAGCAGGGGGGCCATGCAGGGCGGCTCCTACCGTCCTGCATCAACAACCCCCATCAAGGCTCTGTCACCACTCTTCGTTCTGGCTCACCCACAGGCCCGCAAAATCTTTGGGGCGGAATACGAATCGCTTTGGCGAATCGAATTCGAGGGATTAGAGGTTAAGTCCCATGGCGCGGTACATATTCATCACCGGCGGCGTGGTTTCCTCGCTCGGCAAGGGTCTGGCTTCAGCGGCACTCGGTGCCCTGTTGCAAGCCCGGGGCTACAAGGTCCGCCTCCGCAAGCTCGACCCCTATCTCAACCTCGATCCCGGAACGATGTCGCCGTATCAGCACGGCGAAGTGTTCGTGACCGATGACGGCGCGGAGACCGATCTCGATCTCGGTCACTATGAGCGCTTCACCGGGCGGCCTGCGACCAAGCAGGACAACATCACCACCGGGCGCATCTACCAGGACATCATCTCCAAGGAGCGGCGCGGCGATTATCTCGGCGCGACCATCCAGGTGGTTCCGCATGTCACCAACGCCATCAAGGACTTCGTCCTCGACGGCAACGACGATTATGACTTCGTGCTGGTCGAGATCGGCGGCACGGTCGGCGACATCGAGGGCCTGCCTTTCTTCGAGGCGATCCGGCAGCTCAAGAACGAGCTGCCGCGCGATCACGCCATCTACATTCATTTGACGCTGCTGCCTTACATCCCGAGCGCCGGTGAGCTGAAGACAAAGCCGACGCAGCACTCCGTCAAGGAGCTGCGCTCGATCGGCATCCAGCCGGACATCCTGCTCTGCCGTACCGATCGCGAGATCCCGAAGGAGGAACGGCGCAAGCTCGGGCTGTTCTGTAACGTGCGCGAGAGCGCCGTCATCGAGGCGCGCGACGCCGACAGCATCTACGCTGTCCCTCAGGCTTATCATGCCGCAGGCCTCGACGACGAAGTGCTCGCCGCCTTCGGCATCGGCTCGCGGATCCCGCCGGAGCTGCGGAGCTGGCAGCAGATCAACGAGCGCATCCGCAATCCCGAGGGCAACGTCACCATCGCCATCGTCGGCAAATATACCGGCATGAAGGATGCGTACAAGTCGCTGATCGAGGCGCTCTCGCATGGCGGCATCGCCAACAAGGTGAAGGTCAATCTCGACTGGATCGAAAGCGAGATCTTCGAGAAGGAAGATCCCGCGCCGTTCCTCGAGCACGTCAACGGTATTCTGGTGCCCGGCGGCTTCGGCCAGCGCGGCGCCGAAGGCAAGATCCGCGCGGCGCAGTTCGCGCGCGAGCGCGACGTGCCGTATTTCGGCATCTGCTTCGGGATGCAGATGGCGGTGATCGAGGCCGCGCGAAACCTGGTCGGGATCGAGGAGGCCAACTCCACCGAGTTCGGCCCGACCAAAGAGCCCTTGGTCGGCCTGATGACGGAATGGCTGCGCGGCAACGAGCTCGAGAAGCGCACCAACGCCGGCGATCTCGGCGGCACGATGCGCCTGGGTGCCTATCCGGCGGCGCTCAGTCGCGGCAGCCGCGTTTCGCAGGTCTATGGCGGCGCGACCGAGATTTCCGAGCGCCACCGCCATCGCTACGAGGTCAACACCGCCTACAAGGACCGCCTCGAGCAGCACGGGCTGAAATTCTCGGGCCTGTCGCCCGACGGCGTGCTGCCGGAGATCGTCGAATACGAGGATCACCCCTGGTTCATCGGCGTCCAGTTCCATCCCGAACTGAAGTCGCGCCCCTTCGAACCGCATCCGCTGTTCGCGTCGTTTATTCAGGCGGCGATGGTGCAGAGCCGGTTGGTGTAAGGTCTCAGCGCGCAGTGGTGTAGTCGGGCGCGTGATGCGTAGGCTCCGGCGCGGCCGGCATTGATGCGTCCGGCGCAAGCGATCCCGTGACGAGCTTCATCTGCGGCCGGCGCGTCAGCTTGTAGACGGCGGCCGGCGGTACGTTCAGCAGGGCACGATCCACCAGCTTTGCGCGCAACCCCAGCCGGTCGAGCACGGGCCGCGGGATCGGGCAGC
Organism: Bradyrhizobium sp. 149; assembly: GCF_023073915.1. Taxonomy (GTDB): domain Bacteria; phylum Pseudomonadota; class Alphaproteobacteria; order Rhizobiales; family Xanthobacteraceae; genus Bradyrhizobium. The sequence continues at coordinate 513,942 of NZ_JADPKK010000022.1, forward strand.
TCATGCCGTAGGTGAACTGGTAGAAGGCGCCGCCGGGTCGGACATGACTGAACGCGCCGCCGACGATCGAGACGACCTTGCGCGTCGACATGTTGAGCAGCGGCAGGCCGCTCACGACCGCGCCGACCGGCGCGCCGTGATAGAGGCGCTCCGTTGCCAGCCGCCCCGCATCCATCCACAAGACGCGCGCGTTGGGAAAACGCATCTGGAGCAGCTTCATGAAGTCGGAGCCGTATTCGATCAGCGTGAGGTCCTGCTGGCGCACGCCGCGTTTGAGCAGCTTGTAGGTGAACGCGCCGGTGCCCGGGCCGAGCTCGAGAACAGGGCCGGTCGATGCGGTGATCTCGCGGGTGATGAGATCGGCGAGCGCCGCGCCTGACGGCGCGATCGCACCGACGCGGCGCGGAGCTGACATCCACGACAGGAAGAACGAGAGAAAATCGTTGGGCATGCGCACTCCGGCATCTTGGTTGCGCCTCGCAGGTCAGAAGCGAGGCAGCCGAAGAATCGCTTGCGTGCATTGCGACAGCATTGCGTGCGGCATGTCGATTGCGTCAATTCTCCGGGACCGGCGGCAGCGATATCCTGAAGCACGCGCCGCCGATCGCTCCGTCCGCGACCGAGATGTGGCCGCCATGCAGGAGCACGATCTCGCGCACCATGTTGAGGCCGAGGCCGGCACCGCGATCGAGCGGCGTCAGCCGGTAGAACGGCTCGAAGATCGCTTCGCGCTGATCGGACGGAATGCCGGCGCCTTCGTCTGTGACCTCGATGCTCGCGGGCCTGCTGACTCGAATGCCGATGGTGCCGCGGCGAGGGCCGTGCTGGATCGCATTCTGCACGAGATTGGTCAGCGCGCGCTCCAGCGCCGCCGCATCGCCGACCGTTTCGATCGGCGTGGCGGGAGCGTCGAGCGCCAGCTCGTAGCCGGCGGCTATCGCCAGCGGCGCGAGATCCGCCGCCGCGCTTTGCGCGATTGCGACGAGGTCGACGCGCGTGAAGGGATGACCGCAGCGGTCGAGCCGCTGAATGTCCAGCAGTTGCTCGGCAAGGGTTGCCAGCCGCGCGGCGTCCTCCAGCAGCCGGGTCTTGTCGGGCCCTGGTGGAAGCGACTCCAGCCGCGTGTTCAGGATCGCGATCGGCGTGCGCAACTCGTGTGCTGCATCGGCGACGAAGCGCTTGTGGCGGGCATAGCCCTGGTCGAGTCGCGCCAGCGCGTCGTTGATCGCGGCCACGAGCGGCACGACCTCCAACGGAATCCGGTCCAGCGACAGCCGTGCGCCGCGTTGGTGGATGTCGATACGGCGCGCCTGGTCCGCCGTCGTATCGATCCCCCTAAAGGCGCGCCGCACGATCATCGGCGTTGCGATGAAGGTCGCCGTTCCCATGAGAAGCAGGCCGGGCAGGGCGATGCCGAGCAACGCAAGCGATGTCATGACCAACGCCTTGGCGCCAGTGAATCTGCCTTGCGTCGCCGTGATGATTTGCACATTGCCGGCGTCGGTGTCGACCCGCTTCAGCCGCGCCGGAGGTTTGCGCGGATCGTCCTCGAACAGCTGCCAGCCGAGCCGGGCCTGGCTGATCTGGTCGAGGCCGTTGCCAATCGCGGCGAATTCGGCCGGCACGGCGCCCTCGCTGAGCGAATGCCCCTGCCTGTCGCGGACCAGGAACCAGAGGTCGGGGGTCTCGCTGCGCAATTGTTTCAGCTCGGTCGTCGATCGCAGGATCAGGTCGCCGCGCGCGTCGCGTGCGAGCGCGCGCTGGACGATTTCGATCACGCGATCTTCGTCGCGCCCGGCGAACACGAACCCCGACACACTCAATGCCCCGACGACGACGGCAACGAGCGCCGTGAGCAGCACCGCCTGGAGCGACAGCAGGCGCCAGCTCAGCCGCGAGCGCAGGCTATAGGGATCGTCGTGCTTGCTCATGGCAGCTTCTTCAGCAGATAGCCGACGCCGCGGATGCCGTGGATCTCCACGCGCGCATCGGCTTCCGAGAGCTTGCGGCGCAGCCGCGACACATGCGTATCGAGCGCATTCGACTGAATCTCGTCGTCGAAACTGTAGACGGCTTCTTCCAGGGCCGAGCGCAGTACGGTCCGGCCCATGCGACGGACCAGGGCTTCCAGCACCAGGAGCTCGCGCCGCGGCAGCTCGAGCGGTGCCCCGTCGATGCTTGCCTCGCGATGGCCGAAATCGAAGGCGAGGCGGCCGGCGCGCATGATGTCGGGCTGCAGCCCGGCGGGTCGGCGCAGCACGGCGCGCAGCCGCGCCAGCAATTCCTCCACCGCGAACGGTTTTGCCAGATAATCATCCGCCCCGCAGTCCAGTCCGGCGACCCGGTCGGCGAGTTCGCCGCGCGCCGTCAACACGATGATCGGCACGCCGCCGGCGCGCGCCCTGAGTTTCGGGATCAGGGTGAGACCGTCGCCATCGGGAAGCTGGCGATCGAGCAGGACGGCGGCGTGGACGTCGGCGGAAATCGCCTCTTCCGCCTCGGCGAGCGTGGGAGCGTGGTCCACCACCATGTCGTAGCGCTTCAGCGCCGACGCCAGCGCGTCGGCCATTTCGGCCTCGTCCTCGACGAGCAAAATTCGCATGGTCCGCACCTCAACCTCGATCGCGCCAATCTAGCGGCCGTATCATTACGGCAGCATTGCGGGAACCGGCTCTCGAGGGAGCGGCTTCGGGCGGACCGAGCCATGCGCAGAACGCCACAGGGGGCGGCCCAGCGGGCCTCAAGACACCGTCAGGGCGGGCCGTTATAACCGCCGGACGTAATCAGGGAGGAAAGAATGATCTATGAAATGCGCATCTATCGTTGCGTGCCCGGCCGCCTGCCGGCGCTGCTCAAGCGGTTCGAGACCGTCACGCTGAAGCTGTGGGAAAAGCACGGCATCAAGCAGGCCGGGTTCTTCACGACGCTGATCGGTGAATCCAACCAGGAGCTGACCTATTTCCTGGCCTGGGACTCGCTCGCCGAGCGCGAGAAGAAGTGGGTCGGCTTCATGACCGATCCGGACTGGATGAAAGCGCGCGCCGAGAGCGAGGCGGACGGCCAGATCGTCGGCAACATCGTCAGCCAGATCCTGGCGCCGACCGCCTTCTCGGCCGTGAAGTAGAGGCTGACGTCGCGCGGAGCCTGGGCGCAACCCTGATATTCTGGGAGCCCAGGCCGAATGGGGTTGATCCGCCCTTTATCGCGGCTATGGTCGCGCCGAAACGAGGGATTTGCCTTGAGCTCTTCGACGTCAGCGGCGCCGGTCGTCGCCATTGGCACGGTCAAATTCGGCAATGAACTGCCGATCTCGATCATTGCCGGGCCGTGTCAGCTCGAAAGCCGCCAGCATGCGCTGGAGGTGGCGTCCGCGCTGAAGGAGATCGCCGCGCGGCTGCAGATCGGCCTCGTCTACAAGACCTCGTTCGACAAGGCCAATCGCACCAGCGCGTCGGCTGCGCGCGGGCTGGGGCTTGCCCAGTCGCTGCCGATCTTCGCTGAAATCCAATCGTCGCTCGGCGTGCCGGTCCTGACCGACGTGCATGACGCAGCGCAGTGCGCCGAGGTGGCGCAGGCGGTGGACGTGTTGCAGATCCCGGCGTTCCTGTGTCGGCAGACCGATCTGCTGCTGGCGGCCGCCGCGACCGGCAAGGTCGTCAACGTCAAGAAGGGCCAATTTCTCGCGCCCTGGGACATGGCCAATGTCGTGTCCAAGATCACCAGCGCGAACAATCCGAACGTGCTCGTCACCGAGCGCGGTGCGTCCTTCGGCTACAACACGCTGGTCTCTGACATGCGCGCCTTGCCGATCCTCGCGCGCACCACCGGCGCGCCCGTGATCTTCGACGCGACTCATTCGGTGCAGCAGCCGGGCGGGAAGGGGACGTCTTCCGGAGGCGAGCGCGAATTCGTGCCGGTGCTCGCACGCGCAGCCGTCGCGGTCGGTGTTGCCGGCGTCTTCATCGAGACCCATCCCGACCCTGATAGCGCGCCGTCCGACGGACCCAACATGGTGCCGCTGCGCGAGTTCGAAGGGCTGATCCGAAAGCTGATGGCGTTCGACGCGCTCGCCAAGGAATCCGTCAGAACCGGCCCGCGCTGATGCAGCAGGGCGAGGCGCGGCCGCACGATCACGGCCTGCCGGCCGCGCTCTACGTCATCTGCGGTGCAAGCTTCGCCGCAGCGCTCTCCGCGCGCGCGCTCGATCCGGTGCTGCCGCACGTCGCCGAGGATTTTGGCGTCAGCATCGCGACCGCTGCCGGCTTCGCCGCGGTGTTCGCCTTCACCTTCTCGATCATCCAGCCGATTGTCGGCGCCGCGGCCGATCTGTTCGGCAAGACGCGGCTGATGATCGGCTGCCTCGCCCTGCTCGGCCTCGCCAACATCCTGGGTGCGTTCTCAACCTCGTTCTCGGTTCTGTTCGCGACCCGCATCCTCGCCGGCATCGGCTCCGGCGGCGTATTTCCGGTGGCGCTCAGCCTGACCAGCGATCTCGTCCGTCCGGAGAAACGCCAGGTCGCGATCAGCCGCACGCTCGCCGGCGCGATGACCGGCAATCTCCTTGGCGCCTCCGCCTCGGGCCTGATCGGCGATTTCCTCGGCTGGCGCGGCGTGCTGGCGGTGCTCGGCGTGCTCGTGATCGTTGCGTCGGTCGCGGTCGCTGCCGGTTTTCGTGGCGCCAGGGTCAAGCATCCGCCGAAGACGAGCCTGTCGGCGCTGAAGGCCGGCTATCGTACCATCTTCACCAACCCGAACGCCTATGTCTGTTATTCGGCGGTGTTCATCGAAGGCTGCTGCGTGCTCGGCCTGTTTCCCTACATAGCCTCGTTCCTGTTCGAGATCGGGCAGACCTCGCTCTCGATCGCCGGTCTCGTCATCGCGGGCTTTGCGGTCGGCGGCCTGTTCTACACGCTGACGGTGTCGCGCCTGCTGCCGTGGCTGGGCATGAAGGGAATGATGATGGCGGGCATGACGCTGGTGGCCTCGCAGCTCGTTGTCGTCGCCTTCGGCCCACGCTGGGAAGTCCAGGCGCTGAATCTCATCGTCATGGGCTGGGGCTTCTACATCGCCCATGGCTGCCTCCAGATGTTTGCCAGCGAGCTGTCGGTCGAGGCGCGTGCGACCGCGCTGTCGCTGCATTCGTTCTTCTTTTTCATGGGGCAAACCGTGGGGCCGCTGGCGTATGGCGTTGGCATCCAACATGGCGGCAAGATGCCGACCCTGTTCGCGAGCGCCGCGATCATGGTGGTGCTGGGCTTCGTCTGCGCCCGGCTGCTCAAACAGCGTGCACCGTCCGACGCGCGGGTCTGATGGACGTATCAAGCTACCGCTCTCAGGTTGAGCAGGATCACCGCCGGGGCGCAAGCGAGCGTGTCGCGTCTGGTCACCGCGCCACAGCCGGCCGTCGTATGCATGGCACGGGGATTCCTTCCATTTGGAGGAAATCAAGGTGTGACACCGTGGATGCTCAGCCCATCCGTTGGCCCAGCGCGGCAAGCGCGACCCGATCGACAGGATACCCGACCAAGCCGCCACTGCGGCGTTTTCTGACCGATTGCTACGAGGAGTTCAGGGCCGACAATTCGGGCGAGCTCGCCGAGTACATTCCCGAGCTGAAGCGTGCGACGATTTCGGCATTGCGCTCGTCACCATCGACGGGCACGTCTACGAGGTCCGTGACAGCGCGGTTCGACCTGCACATGCTCAACCGCAAAGCCGACGTTCGCAGCAGCGTCATGGCCGACCAGGCTTCGAGGAGACGTGCGCGATATGGGCCGCTAGTTTTGCCGACTACCGCCGGCTGCATCCCGAGACCGCGCTGAAGATCATGCGCAACGTCGCCGCGATCCTGGCGCGGCGGCTGATGCTCGCAAATGCGAAGGTCGACCTGCTCAGCGTGTATTAGCGGCACTGGCCGGCTTTGCGCTTGCCAAGCTCCCGCAATGTGAAAGGATGAATTCGGAGCGGTCAGCTCCCAACACAATTTCAGGGAGAGTCGCGTGAGTGAACCGCTTCATCCCGCTGCGCCCCATCATCTGCCTTCCTTCATTACGGCGCCTGGCGACACCGATATGCTGATGGTCGTCGTCGGCATCGTTCTCGTGGTGGCCGTTCTCGCGGTCGGGAATTTCTATTTGCACCTGCACACAATGCCGGAGCGGATGGCTCACAAGTCGCAGAAATTCCAGTTTGAAATCGTGGCCGTGCTGGGGCTGCTGGCGCTGTTCACGCACAACCACCTGTTCTGGGTGATCGGCCTGTTTCTCGCCATGATCGATCTGCCGGACTTCGGCACGCCGCTACGCAAGATTGCCGGATCGGTTGAGAAGATGGCCGGCGTCGCGCCTGAGGAAGGTTTCGCAGAATCGCCGCACGAAGCCGCTGCCGCGCCCCTTGCTGCAGCCGGCGATGCCAAGGCCGGGAGCGTTAAGAGCGAGGCGGCCAGCCATGCTTGAGCTGTTTCTCTGCTCCCTCCTCACGATATTCCCGGACTATCTCTATCGCCGCTATCGGCAGGGAAAGCGCATCGGGCACGAAATCACGCTGTATTCGGTCTGGTTCGAGCTGCGATTTGGCATCATCGCCTGCCTGATGCTGACGGTCTCGCTCATCACGATGATCTTCTATTATCATCCGTCGACGTCGTCAGCGACGTTGTTCTATCGAACTGTCCCGATTGTGTCCGAAGTCACCGGCCGGGTCGCCGAGGTTCATGTCGACGTCAGCGCGTCAGTCAAACGAGGCGATGTGCTTTTCAGGCTCGACAGCGCCAAGCAGGAGGCGTCGCTCCTCACAGCCAAGCGCAAGATTGCCGAGGTCGATGCCGCCATGCTCACGGCGCAAGCCGATATCATGAAGGCGGAAGGGCAGCTTCAGGAGGCAAAGGGCTCGCTGCAGCAGGCTCAGGACGAACTCGATACCAAGCGCGAATTGCAAAAGCGCAATCCCGGTATCGTTCCGCAACGCGATATCGAGAAGCTCGAAGTGACCGCCGCGGGGCGACAGGGCACTCTCGATGCAGCGACCGCTTCCAGGCAATCCGCGACGACGCGGCTGAGCGCTCTGCTACCGGCGGAAAAGGCAAGCGCCGAGGCGGCATTGGCCGAAGCGCAGGTCGATCTGGACAAGACCTTCATTCGCGCCGGCGTCGACGGGCGTGTCGAGCAGTTCGGGCTGAGGCCGGGCGATATCGTCAATCCGATGATACGATCGGCCGGTGTTCTGATTCCCGAGGGGGCTGGACGGCGCGCCCTGTTGGCGGGATTTGGGCAAATCGAGGCACAGGTCATGAAGGTCGGTATGGTGGCCGAAGCAACATGTATCTCAAAGCCGTGGACGATCATCCCAATGGTTGTAACGAATGTGCAGGATTACATCGCGGCGGGCCAGTTCAGGGGCGGCGAACAACTGATCGAGGCGCAGCAGGTCGCGCGTCCGGGCACCATCCTCGTTTTCATGGAGCCGATTTACAGCGGCGGGCTGGAGGGCGTGACGCCCGGTAGCAGTTGTGTCGCCAACGCCTACACCAGCAACCACGAGCTGATCTCGTCAGGGAAGCTCGGTTCGTTCAAGAGCTTTGGTTTGCATGTCGTCGATGCGACCGGGCTTGTGCACGCAATGCTGTTGCGGATTCAGGTCCTGCTCTTGCCGATCCAGACGCTGGTGCTGAGCGGGCATTGATCCGCCGGCAACGGCCACAAAGATTATCCCCGCCCGCGATAGGGCGCGACGCCCTGGTCGGGTACCCACAGGCCCTTCGGCGCGCGGCCGGTCTGCCAGAACACGTCGATCGGGATGCCGCCGCGCGGATACCAGTAGCCGCCGATGCGCAAGAACTTCGGCTTGATCTCGCTCGCGATGCGCTTGCCAATCATCACGGTGCAGTCCTCGTGGAAGGCGCCGTGATTGCGGAAGCTCGCGATGTAGAGCTTGAGCGACTTCGACTCCAGCAGCCATTGGCCGGGGGCGTAGTCGATCATCAGATGTGCGAAATCCGGTTGTCCCGTGACCGGGCAGAGCGAGGTGAATTCCGGCGCGGTGAGGCGCACCAGATAGTCCGTGCCCTTTTGCGGATTGGGCACACGGTCGAGCTGAGCTTCTTCCGGCGTGTGCGGCCATTCGACCGCACGGCCGAGCTGAAGGGATTTTTTTGCCATCGTCGTCACATCCTGTGGGGCATGATCCGGAAAAGTGGGCACCGGTTTTCCGAAAGATCATGCTCAGTCAAAAAACGGCTGGAGCGCGATAAGATCGCGTCCCAGAGGATGCCGGGATGGACGCAAACGCCGCTGCCGTCAACCGGCGGCGATCGTCTGGATCATGACGATCCGGTCGTTGCCGGACTCGCAGCCCCAGAGCTCGCCCAGCCTGCCGTCGAGCTGGCGCACATTGGCATTGGCCTTGTCGCTGGCGAACAGGTTGAACTTTTCGGTAGCCGGATCGAAGCGGACGATGGCGTTGGCGGAGAAATCGGTCAGCCAGACCTTGTCCTTGTCGTCGACATAGACCGCGTAGGCGCGGGGACGTTCACCCGGCAGCTTCCAGGTCTTCCAGGAGGCTTCCGCGGGATCGTGCACCGAGACGTGGCCGCTGTTCCACTCGCTGACCCAGATCCGGCTGGTCGAATCCGACCAGACGCGCCGCGAGCCCTGGCTCGGCGTCGGCGGCTCGACGACAGTGGCATTGCCCGTCGCAAGATCTATCTTCGCGATGTAGCTGCCGGCGAGCGAGGCGTACCAGACGTCGCCCTTGGGCGTTACGGTGATGCCGTAGGGGCCGACGCCCTTGGGCGCCCCGAACACGTCCAACCGTCCCGAGTTCGGCTTGAGCCGGCCGTAATAACCGGACTGGCCGGTGAACCAGTAGGTGCCTTCCTTGTCGAACACGCCGGTGTTGAGATTGGCGTAGGCGAACTTTTCGGGCAGGCGGAACAGCGTGACCTTGAGGTCGGAAGGGTCGACGCGGCCGATCGCATTCTGGCCGCCCTCGGTGATCCAGGGCGCGCCGTCGGGGCCGATGGTCACGCCGTGCGGGGCCGCGCCCTGGCCGAGGCTGACCGTCTTATAGCTGCCATCCTTCGGATCGAGCCTGCCGAGCAGGCCCTTGCCCTGGGCCGTAAACCAAACCGTGCCATCAGGGGCGGGAGCGAGGTCGTGCAGACCGATGCCGGGGCTGATGGGGAAGTATCTTGTCCGGAACGGCCCTTCCTGCGCAAAACTTGGGCGGGCCGCGAGGAGGGCGGCACTCGAGGCAAGAAACTGGCGGCGATTCATGGCGTTACCCCGACTGTTTCAGATTGAGGTTTTGCGCGCGGACCAGATGCCGTCAAGCTTAGTCCTGGACACTTCACGCGTCAGTCGAAGCACGCCGTCCAAGCGTTCACATTTGCTTGCGCTCCGTGTAAGACCCGCGGCACCGATCAGCCCTAACGAACGGAAGTGCATATCATGACCGCCATCATCGACATCATCGGCCGCGAAATTCTCGATAGCCGTGGCAATCCCACCGTCGAGGTCGACGTCGTGCTGGAAGATGGCGCGCTCGGCCGTGCTGCCGTGCCGTCCGGCGCCTCCACCGGCGCCCACGAGGCGGTGGAACTGCGCGACGGCGACAAGGCCCGCTATCTCGGCAAGGGCGTCACCAAGGCGGTCGGCGCCGTCAACGGCGAGATCTTCGAGGCCCTGAGCGGCCTCGATGTCGAGCAGCAGGCCCAGCTCGACCAGATCATGATCGACCTCGATGGCACGCCGAACAAGAGCCGGCTGGGCGCCAACGCCATCCTCGGCGTCTCGCTCGCCTGCGCCAAGGCGGCCGCAAACTCGCTCGACATGCCGCTCTACCGTTACGTCGGCGGCACCTCGGCGCGTCTCTTGCCGGTGCCGATGATGAACATCATCAATGGCGGCATGCACGCCGACAACCCGATCGACTTCCAGGAGTTCATGATCCTCCCCGTGGGCGCGTCCTCCTTCGCCGAAGGCCTGCGCTACGGCGCCGAAGTCTTCCATACCTTGAAATCCGAGTTGAAGAAGGCCGGCCACAACACCAATGTCGGCGACGAGGGCGGCTTTGCGCCGAACCTGCCGTCGGCGGACGCCGCGCTCGAATTCGTCATGAACGCGATCGGCAAGGCCGGCTACAAGGCGGGCTCCGACATCGTCATCGGCCTCGACTGCGCCTCGACCGAGTTCTTCAAGGACGGCAAATACGTCTACGAAGGTGAGGGCAAGACCCGCTCGATCTCCGAGCAGGCCAAGTACCTCGCCGACCTCGTCGCGCGCTATCCGATCGTGACCATCGAGGACGGCATGTCGGAAGACGACATGGACGGCTGGAAGGAGCTGACCGACCTCGTCGGCAAGAAGTGCCAGCTCGTCGGCGACGATCTCTTCGTCACCAACGTCAAGCGCCTCGCCGAAGGCATCAAGGCCGGACGGGCCAACTCGATCCTGATCAAGGTCAACCAGATCGGCACGCTGACCGAGACGCTCGCCGCCGTCGAAATGGCGCACAAGGCCGGCTACACCTCTGTGATGTCGCACCGCTCCGGCGAGACCGAGGATTCGACCATCGCCGATCTCGCGGTCGCCACCAATTGCGGTCAGATCAAGACCGGCTCCCTTGCGCGCTCCGATCGCACCGCCAAATACAACCAGCTCCTGCGCATCGAGCAGCAGCTCGGCAAGCAGGCGCTCTACGGCGGCAAGGCGGCACTGAAGGCGCTGGCATAAGCCAGCGTCTCGACAAAACAGGGGAGGATCGACATGAGCGACGGCAAGAACGGCCTGCAGCTGCGTTCGCTGATCAAGAAGAGCGGTGAGCTCGAGATCTCGCTCCTCGACGTGCCGACCCCCGAGCCCGCCGCGGACGAAGTCGTCGTCCGCGTCGAGGCGGCCCCGATCAACCCGTCCGACCTCGGGCTCCTGATCGGCGCGGCCGATATGAGCACGGCGAAGGCGTCGGGCACCAAAGATGCGCCCGTCATCACCGCGCAGGTTCCGGAAGGCGCGATGCGCGCGATGGCAGGCCGGCTCGACGAGTCCATGCCGGTCGGTAACGAAGGCGCGGGCGTCGTGATCAGGACCGGCTCGTCGGATGCCGCGAAGGCACTGATGGGCAAGACCGTCGCCATGATCGGCGGTGCGATGTATGCGCAGTATCGTACGTTGAAGGTGCGCGAGTGCCTGCCGTTGCCGGAAGGCACGACGCCGGCCGAAGGTGCCTCCTGCTTCGTCAATCCGCTGACGGCGCTCGGCATGACCGAAACCATGCGGCGCGAGGGGCACAAGGCGCTGGTGCACACCGCCGCCGCCTCCAATCTCGGACAGATGCTGAACAAGATCTGCATCAAGGACGGCATCCCACTGGTCAACATCGTGCGCAGCAAGGAGCAGGCCGACATCCTGCACAAGATCGGCGCCAAATATGTCGTCGATTCCAGCGCGCCAAGCTTCCTCGGCGATCTCACCAACGCGCTGGTCGAGACCGGCGCCACCATCGCTTTCGACGCCATCGGCGGCGGCAAGCTCGCCGGCGATATCCTCAACTGCATGGAAGTCGCGATCAACAAGACCGCGAAGGAATACAGCCGCTACGGCTCCAACGTGCACAAGCAGGTCTATGTCTACGGCGGGCTCGATGTTCGCCCGATCGAGCTGCCGCGCGGCTTCGGCATGGCCTGGGGCGTCGGCGGCTGGCTGCTGTTTCCGTTCCTGATGAAGATCGGGCAGGCGGACGGGGCCAAGCTGCGCCAGCGCGTCGTCGACGAGCTGAAGACCACGTTTGCCAGCCACTACACCAAGGTGGTGTCGCTTCAGGAGACGCTCGATCCTGCCAATATCGCGATCTACGCCAAACGCGCCACCGGCGAAAAATTCCTCATCGCCCCAAATAAATTGTCGTGATCTGCGGCAGCTGGTCACCCAAAGAAGGTCTTGCCTTCTGAGCGAAGCGGGAGATTACTCCGCCGCCATTGAAAGCGGAATAACCGCAGGCGCTCAGAAGGGGACCTCTCATGACCGATCTCAATCGCCGCCACTTGCTCGCAGGCGCCGCCGCCCTCAGTGCGGCGGCCGTGACCAAGCTTGGACCGACCGCCGCCAATGCCGCGGTGCCGCAGGCCGGCACGCAGGCGCCGGGCTTCTACCGCTACAAGGTCGGCAGCTACGAGTGCACCTCGATCAATGACGGCGCGCGCACTTTCCCGATGCCGGACAAGTTCGTTGCCAACGCGCCGAAGGAGGAGGCGCTGGCCGCGGGCGAGGCAGCCTACATGCCGAAGGGCATGGTCACGGTGCCGTTCAATCCGCAGCTCATCAACACCGGCTCAAAGCTGGTGCTGATCGATACCGGCAACGGCGTCGCCAATCTCGAGCCGAGTAAGGGCGCGGTCGGCCGCGCGTTGCAGAACCTCCAGGCTGCCGGCATCGACCCCAAGAGCATCGACGTCGTGCTGCTCTCGCATCTGCATCCCGACCACACCAACGGCATTCGTCTCGCCGACGGCGCGCTTGCCTTCCCCAATGCGGAGATCATGGTGCCGGGCAAAGACTGGGAATTCTGGACCAGCGAGGACAACGCCGCCAAGGCCGAGTCCAACCCGATGATGAAGAACTACTTCGCCAACGTGAAGAAGACCTTTGCCGGCCTCGAGTCCAAGGTGACGAAATACGATTGGGGCAAGGAGGTCGCACCCGGCATCACCTCGATCGCGACGCCCGGCCACACCCCTGGGCACACCTCGTTCGCGGTCGCCTCCGGCGATGCCAAGGTGCTGATCCAGTCCGACGTCACCAACATCCCGGAGTTCTTCCTGCGCAATCCCGACTGGCATGTGGTGTTCGATACCGATGCTGCGATGGCGCAGGAGACCCGCCACAAATTCTACGACATGGCGGCGGCAGAGAAGGCGACCGTGATCGGCTTCCACTTCACCTTCCCCTCCGTCGGCCATGTCGAGAAGGACGGCGCCAGATATCGCCTGATCCCGTCGGCATGGAATCCGACGATCTGAGCCGGTCTGCAGATTGTAAGAAAGATCGGGCCGCCGCTTGGCGGCCTGATTGTCTTGGGCAACCGTTCAGAAACTCAGCGTTTCCAAATCGCGCCGGTCCATGCACTTGCATCCATCGCCGAGGATCGCTTAAGTGCCGCCCCGGCACTCCCGCTGAAGATTTCGAGGACACCCCATGGCCTACAATATCGTCACGATCGCCGGCAGCCTGCGCAAGGACAGCTTTTCGCTGAAGATCGCCAATGCGCTCGCCAAGCTCGCGCCGGCCTCGCTCAAGCTCGAGGTCATCACGCCGGCCGGCATCTCGTTCTTCAACCAGGACCTCGAGGGCGCGCCACCGGCCGACTGGTTGTCTTTCCGCGAAAAGATCCAGAAGTCGGACGGCGTTATCTTCGTCACGCCTGAATACAATCGCGCGATCCCGGGCGTGCTGAAGAACGCCATCGACGTCGCCTCGCGGCCCTATGGCAAGAGCTCGTTCAACGGCAAGCCGGTCGGCATCATCTCGAACTCGCCGGGTCCTCTGGGCGGCGTCAGTGCCGCAAAGACGCTCCAGAACATCCTGCCGGGCATTTCCGGCCCGATCATGCAGCAGCCCGAGGCCTATCTAAACGGGGTCGGCGACGCCTTCGATGCCGAGGGCAACCTGACGAAGGATTCTCTGAAGCCGGTGCTGCAGGCCTATATCGACGCGTTTGCGGCGCACGTGGCGAAACATCACGGCTGAGGCCGCTCAATCCTTGTCATGCCCGGGACAAGCCCGGGCATGACAATCGGCGGTTCGGGGCAGGGGCAATTAGCACGCCCTTAACCAACCTGACCCATCTTCCCAGGATGGTCTCCCGCGCGCGCCTGAAATCGATCCTGACCGGTCTTGCCCTCTATGCCATGGCGGCCGCCATTGTCGGCTATTTCGGCGTCAACGCCTATACCGGCAAATACGGCCTCAACGCCCGCCAGGAGCTCGACCAGGAGATCGTGGCGCTGACCAGCGAGCTGGCACAGCTCAAGCGCGAGCGCGCCAGGAGCGAGCAGCGCGTTTCGCTGCTGCGCTCCGCGAAGATCGACCCCGACATGCTGGACGAGCGGGCGCGCTTCCAGCTCGACTACGTCAATCCGCGTGATCTCGTCCGGATGATCCCGGCGAACTGAGACGCGAGCGGCGCAAGCGTCCGTTCGCGGAGGCGTTGCGGTCTGTCACTGATTCCATCGATCTAGCGCGATCGCGATATGCAAACAGCCTGTTGCATTCCTGCAGCTGACGCGAGCGTGTCTGCGCTCCGCTTCCACACACGATGGTGGGAGTCGAGAGCTAAATGTTGCCCGATCTGCGTCAAAGATTTTGCAATATTACGATCACGTTGCAGTGCGGCATAATGAAAGTCGTGCCATGCCGCCGCGGTGCTTTCCAAGGGCGTTTGAGTTGGGTTAGAGAGGGCTGAAGTTTTCTCTGACCCGGAATTCCCATGGCCGCACCCAAGAAAGCCGCCGCAAGCACTGCACAGGACAAGACCGACGGCGGTTCGCCCCCGGAATTCACCAGGGAGCAGGAGCTCAAGGCGCTCCGCGACATGCTCCTGATCCGGCGGTTCGAGGAAAAGGCCGGCCAGCTCTACGGCATGGGCGCGATCGGCGGCTTCTGCCATCTCTATATCGGCCAGGAGGCCGTGGTGGTCGGGATGCAGATGGCCCTGAAGCCGGGTGATCAGGTCATCACCGGCTATCGCGATCACGGCCATATGCTCGCCACCGGGATGGAGGCCAACGGCGTCATGGCCGAACTCACGGGCCGTCGCGGCGGCTATTCCAAGGGCAAGGGCGGCTCCATGCACATGTTCAGCAAGGAGAAGCACTTTTACGGCGGCCACGGCATCGTCGGCGCCCAGGTCTCGCTCGGCACCGGGCTCGCGTTCGCCAATCATTATCGCAGCAATGACAATGTCAGCGTCACCTATTTCGGCGACGGCGCGGCCAACCAGGGCCAGGTCTATGAGAGCTTCAACATGGCGGAGCTGTGGAAGCTGCCGGTGATCTATGTCATCGAGAACAACCGCTACGCGATGGGCACTTCGGTCTCGCGCGCCTCGGCGCAGCAGGATTTCTCCAAGCGCGGCGCCTCCTTCAACATTCCTGGCCAGCAGGTCGATGGCATGGACGTTCGCGCCGTCAAGGCCGCCGGCGACGAGGCTGCGGCCTGGTGCCGCGCGGGCAAGGGCCCCTTCATCCTGGAGATGCAGACCTACCGTTATCGCGGCCACTCGATGTCCGATCCCGCAAAATACAGAACGCGCGAGGAGGTCGAAAAAGTTCGCCACGACCAGGATCCGATCGAGCAGGTGCGCAACCGCCTGTTGGCCGCCAAGGTCAGCGAGCAGGATCTGAAGGCGATCGACGCCGAGGTGCGCGAGATCGTCAACGCGTCCGCCGATTTCGCCCAGCATGATCCCGAGCCGGATGCCGCCGAGCTCTGGACCGATATTTACCGCTGAACGCGCGCAAGCTTTCTTTTGGAGTCGATATGCCAATTCAAGTGCTGATGCCCGCGTTGTCGCCCACGATGGAGAAGGGCAACCTCTCCAAATGGCTGAAAAAAGAGGGTGAGACGATCAAGTCCGGCGACGTCATCGCCGAGATCGAGACCGACAAGGCGACCATGGAGGTCGAGGCGACCGATGAAGGTACGCTCGGCAAGATCCTGATCCCCGAGGGCACCGCCGACGTTGCCGTGAACACGCCGATCGCGACGATTCTGGCCGATGGCGAGAGTGCCGCCGATCTCGCCAAGGCGCCCGCGCCCGCCCAGCAGCAGAAGGCCGCCGAGTCCGCAGCCCCTGCCGCCGCGAAGGCCGAGGCGCCTGCTCCGAAAGCTGCACCATCCGCGCCGCAAGCGGTCGCCGAACCCGACCCGGAAGTGCCCGCCGGCACCGAGATGGTAACGCAGACCATCCGCGAAGCCCTGCGCGATGCCATGGCCGAAGAGATGCGCCGCGACGCCGACGTCTTCGTGATGGGCGAAGAGGTCGCCGAATACCAGGGCGCCTACAAGGTGACGCAAGGGCTGCTTCAGGAATTCGGCGCCAAGCGCGTCATCGACACGCCGATCACCGAGCATGGCTTTGCCGGCATCGGCGTCGGTGCCGCGATGACCGGATTGAAGCCGATCGTCGAATTCATGACCTTCAACTTCGCCATGCAGGCGATCGACCAGATCATCAACTCCGCGGCCAAGACGCTCTACATGTCCGGCGGCCAGATGGGCTGCTCGATCGTGTTCCGCGGGCCCAACGGCGCCGCCGCGCGCGTCGCCGCCCAGCACAGCCAGGACTATTCGTCCTGGTACTCCAACGTCCCGGGCCTCAAGGTCGTCGCGCCGTTCTCGGCCGCTGATTACAAGGGCCTGCTCAAGGCTGCGATCCGCGATCCCAATCCGGTGATCTTCCTCGAGAACGAGATGCTGTACGGCCACACCGGCGAGGTGCCGAAGCTCGACGACTTCGTGATCCCGATCGGCAAGGCGCGCATCGTGCGCTCCGGCAGCCACGTCACCATCATCTCATGGTCGAACGGCATGAGCTACGCGCTGAAGGCCGCCGACGAACTCGCCAAGGACGGCATCGAGGCCGAGGTGATCGACCTGCGCACGCTGCGTCCGATGGACACCGAGACCATCGTCAATTCCGTCAAGAAGACGGGACGTGCCGTCACGGTGGAAGAGGGCTGGGCCCAGAGCGGCGTCGGCGCCGAGATCGCCGCGCGGATCATGGAGCATGCATTCGACTATCTGGACGCCCCGGTCGCCCGGGTCTCCGGCAAGGACGTGCCGATGCCCTATGCCGCGAACCTGGAGAAGCTCGCGCTGCCCTCGGCAGCCGAAGTCGTCGAGGCTGCCAAAGCCGTCTGCTACAGGTAGACCATGGCGGGTCCGAAGGAGCAGCCATTGCCACCCGACGTCCTCGTCCGCGATGATGCGGTCGAGATCCTGCGCGTCTTCGTGCTGGACGGCGGGCTGTCGATGGCGTTCCAGCGGGCCTTCGACGAGCCCGACATGTGGGGCCTGCTGCTCGTCGATCTCGCTCGTCACGCCGCGCGCGCCTACGCGCGCGAGAGCGAATACACCGAGGAGGACGCGCTGAACCGGATCATCGAGATGTTCCAGGCCGAGATCGAGCGTCCCACCGACACCGGCACCACGACGCCGCGCGGGAAGGGACACTGACCGTGGCGATCGAATCCTATCATTTCGATTTCATGCTGGAGGCGATCCGCGAGGCGGAGACCTCGATCGCGCAAGGCGGCCTGCCGATCGGCGCCGTGCTGACCCGCGACAACAAGGTCATCGCCCGCGGCCACAACAACCGCGTGCAGGAAAACAACGTCATCCTGCACGGCGAGATGAGCTGCCTGCGCGAGGCCGGCGTGATCTCGTTCCACGACACCGTCATGTACACCACGCTGTCGCCGTGCTCGATGTGCGCCGGCGCGCTCGCTCTGTTCAAGGTCCAACTGGTGGTCATCGGGGAATCCGTCACCTTCCCGGGCTCCAAGGACATCCTAGACAAGTTCGGCATCCCCTGGATCGATCTTGCGGACGACCGCTCGATCACCATGATGAAGAACTGGCGTTCCAATCCTGCCAATGAGCGCCTGTGGCAGGGCGACATCGGCAACTAAATCTGGTCTGTTCGTCCTCGCTCCTGGGGCCGACGTTTTGAGAAGTTCTTCGTGAGGTCAGCATGCCCATCAACATCCTGATGCCCGCTCTTTCGCCGACGATGGAGAAGGGCAACCTCGCCAAGTGGCTGAAGAAGGAAGGCGACAAGGTCAAATCCGGCGACGTGATCGCCGAGATCGAGACCGACAAGGCGACCATGGAGGTCGAGGCGATCGACGAGGGCACGATCGCCAGGATCCTCGTGCCCGAGGGCACGCAGGATGTCCCGGTCAACGACGTGATCGCGGTGCTGGCCGGCGAGGGCGAGGACTTGAAGACGGCAGGTGCCGCCAAGCCCAGCGCTTCGGTCGCACCTCCGAAAGCTGCCGAAGCACCGGCGGCTGCGCCTGCTGCGCCCAAGGCTGTGCCGCCGTCCACTGCTGCTCCTGCGCCGCAGGCTGCCGCCGCACCGGCCGCAAAGAGCAACGGCCATGGTGGCCGCGTGTTCTCCTCGCCGCTGGCGCGTCGTCTCGCCAAGGAAGCTGGTGTCGACGTTGCGATGGTCACCGGCACCGGCCCGCATGGCCGCGTGGTGGCACGCGACGTCGAGCAGGCCAAGTCGGGCAAAGGCCTCAAGGCACCCACGGCGACGCCGTCAGGCGCGCCCTCGACCGCGCCGACCATGTCGGACAAGCAGATCCTGTCGCTGTTCGAGCCGGGCTCTTACGAGGTCGTCCCGCATGACGGCATGCGCCGCACGATTGCGCAGCGCCTGACCGCGTCGATCCAGAACGTCCCGCACTTCTACCTCACCATCGACTGCGACATCGGCAAGCTGCTTGCCGCGCGCGAGGAGATCAATGCGGCTGCTCCCAAGGACAAGGAGAAGAAGCCGCTCTACAAGATCTCGGTCAACGACTTCGTCATCAAGGCAATGGCAGTTGCGCTGCAAAAGATTCCGAACTGCAATGTGAGCTGGACAGAATCCGGCATGGTCAAGCACCACCATTCCGACGTCGGCGTTGCGGTGGCGATGCCCGGCGGCCTGATCACGCCGATCATCCGCAAGGCCGAGACCAAGACGCTGTCGACCATCTCCAACGAGATGAAGGATTTTGCGACACGCGCCCGCTCGCGCAAGCTGAAGCCCGAGGAGTACCAGGGCGGCACGACGGCTGTCTCGAATCTCGGCATGTTCGGCATCAGCCACTTCACCGCCGTGATCAACCCGCCGCATGCCACCATCCTCGCGGTCGGCACCAGCGAAGAGCGGCCTGTGGTGCGCGGCGGCAAGATCGAGATCGCGAACATGATGAGCGTGACCTTGTCCTGCGATCACCGCGCCATCGACGGCGCGCTCGGCGCCGAGCTGATCGGCGCATTCAAGCAGCTGATCGAAAATCCCGTCATGATGATGGTCTGACGCCGCGCGAGGGACCAGGTTGGATGCGAACACGCTGGCCTTGGATCGCAATGCTGTTGTCGATCATCGTCCTCGTCAGCCCGATCGGCACCGAAGTGCTGCAAGGCGCGTTCTTTAGCGGCGAACAGCTCTCGCGCAACATTGCCCAGCCGGTCGCCTTCATCGGCTTCGCGATTCTGATCTCGATCTGCATCATCGAATGGCTGGTGAGGTCGATCGTTTCAAAACGCCGCGCTCGCGGCGCAACGGGTTGAGTTGCAACGGTTTGACTTGCAAGAGTTTGACTTGCAAGAGTTTGACTTGCAAGAGTTTGACTTGAATGGGAGCCACCATGGCCGATACATCCTTCGACGTCATCATCATCGGCTCTGGCCCCGGCGGCTATGTCACCGCGATCCGGGCTGCCCAGCTCGGCTTCAAGGTCGCGATCGTTGAGAAATCGTATCTCGGCGGCATCTGCCTGAACTGGGGTTGCATCCCGACCAAGGCACTGCTGCGCTCGGCCGAAATTTACCACTACATGCAGCACGCCAAGGATTACGGCCTGTCCGCCGATAACGTCTCGTTCGATCCCAAGGCAGTGGTGCAGCGCTCGCGCGGCGTCTCGAAGCGGCTGAACGACGGCGTCGGCTTCCTGATGAAGAAGAACAAGGTCAGCGTGATCTGGGGCGCTGCCTCGATCGACGCGCCCGGCAAGGTCACTGTGAAAAAGTCCGACGTCGAGGGCCCGAAGGGCACGCTGGGCGAGGGGACGTATCAGGCCAAGCACATCATCGTCGCGACCGGGGCGCGCCCGCGCGTGCTGCCGGGCCTCGAGCCGGACAAGAAGCTGGTCTGGACCTATTTCGAGGCGATGGTTCCCGAGCGGATGCCGAAGTCGCTGCTGGTGGTCGGCTCCGGCGCGATCGGCATCGAGTTCGCCTCGTTCTTCCACACCATGGGCTCCGACGTCACGGTGGTCGAGGTGCTGCCGCAGATCCTGCCGGTCGAGGACGCCGAGATCGCCGGCCTTGCCCGCAAGCGTTTCGAGAAGCAGGGCATCAAGATCCTGTCCTCGACCAAGGTGACCAAGCTCGAGAAGAAGGCCGATAGCGTCGTCGCCACCATCGACGACGGCAAGGGCAAGCCTGTTACGACCGAGTTCGAGCGGGTGATCTCGGCCGTCGGCGTCGTCGGCAACATCGAGAATCTCGGCCTCGAGAAGCTCGGCGTGAAAACCGATCGCGGCGTCATCGTGATCGACGGCTACGGCAAGACCAACATCCCCGGCATCTACGCCATCGGCGACGTCGCCGGTCCGCCGATGCTCGCTCACAAGGCCGAGCATGAAGGCGTGATCTGCGTCGAGGCGATCAAGGGCCTCCACCCGCATGCCATGGACAAGAACCTGATCCCGGGCTGCACCTATTGTCAGCCTCAGGTCGCCTCGGTCGGCCTCACCGAAGCCAAGGCCAAGGAGAACGGCCGCGAGATTCGCGTCGGCCGCTTTCCCTTCGTCGGCAACGGCAAGGCCATCGCGCTCGGCGAGGACCAGGGCCTGGTCAAGGTGATCTTCGACAAGAAGACCGGCCAGTTGCTGGGCGCCCACATGATCGGCGCAGAGGTCACCGAGCTGATCCAGGGCTACGTCGTCGCCATGAACCTGGAGACGACCGAAGAAGAGCTGATGCACACGGTATTCCCGCATCCGACGCTGTCGGAGATGATGAAGGAAGCCGTGCTGGATGCTTATGGAAGGGTATTGAACATCTGACTGCCGCCAAAGAGAGCCGTTCGCAAAATAAGAAGGAAACCAGCCCATGCAGGACAACGACAACCTCACCATCGAACGCCCGACCTTCGTCACCCATCTCGAATGCGCGATGGAGGGCGATCACTACGCCGCCGATCAGGTTCACAATCTCTCCAAGGCCGGCAAGCCGCTGCTGGTGCGCTACGACCTCGGTGGCGTGAAGAAGGCGCTGACGAAAGACGCGCTAACGCAGCGCCCCGCCGACATGTGGCGCTACCGCGAGCTGCTGCCGGTGCGCAAGTGCAAGGACATCGTCTCGCTCGGCGAGGTCACGACGCCGCTGATCCGGCTGCCCAAGCTCGGTGCCAAGCTCGGCGGCGGCGAGATCATCGTCAAGGACGAGGGGCGGCTGCCGACCGGGTCGTTCAAGGCGCGCGGCCTCGTCATGGCGGTGTCGATGGGCAAGGCGCTGGGCATCAAGCACATGGCGATGCCGACCAACGGCAATGCCGGCGCGGCGCTCGCGGCCTATGCGACGTCCTGCGGCATCAAGACCACGATCTTCTGCCCGGCCGATACGCCGGAGGTGAATGTCAGCGAGATTGAGCTTCAGGGCGCCACCGTCTACCGCGTCAACGGCTACATCGACGATTGCGGCAAGATCGTCGGCGAGGGCAAGGCGAAAGTCGGCTGGTTCGACACCTCGACCTTGAAGGAGCCGTATCGCATCGAAGGCAAGAAGACGATGGGGCTCGAACTCGCCGAGCAGCTCGGCTGGGATGTGCCCGACGTGATCTTCTATCCGACCGGCGGCGGCACCGGCCTGATCGGGATGTGGAAGGCGTTCGACGAGCTCGAGAAGATCGGCTTCATTGGACGCAAGCGCCCGCGCATGGTCGCGGTGCAGGCCTCCGGCTGCGCGCCAATGGTGCGTGCGTACGAAGCCGGCACCGAGCATGCCACGCGCTGGGAGGACGCTCACACCATCGCGTCCGGCATTCGCGTGCCGCAGGCCATCGGCGACTTCCTGATCCTGCGCGCGGTGCGCGAGAGCAAGGGTTTCGCCATCGCGGTCGACGACGACAAGATTTCGTCGGCGCTGAGCGAGGTCGCGCGCGAGGAGGGGCTGCTGTTGTGCCCCGAGGGTGCCGCGACCTACGCCGCCTACAAGGACAGCCTCGCCGACGGCCGCGTCAGCAAGACTGACCGCGTGATGCTGTTCAACTGCGCCACCGGCCTGAAATACCCGCTGCCGAAGGTCGACCGCACCCTCGATCGCCACAAGCCGATCGACTATTCGCAGTTCTAGCGCGTCATTTCGTCTCTTCACGAACGATCCCTCTTCCCGTACGCGGGAAGAGATAGAAATAACAATGACATCGCCGGGGAGACAACAATGAAGGCCGCTTGGGCTGCGCTGATTGCTATTCTCGCTGTTGCAGGCGCCGCGCGCGCCGACGATTACCCATCGCATCCCATCACCATCATCGTTCCCTTCGCCGCCGGCGGGCCGTCGGACGCGATGGCGCGGGTGCTTGCCGAGCGGATGCGGACGTCGCTCGGCCAGGCGCTGGTGATCGAGAACGTCACCGGCGCGGGTGGGTCGATCGGCGTCGGCCGCGCCGTGCAATCGCCGCCGGACGGCTACACGATCTCCTTCGGCCATCTCGGCACCCACGTTGCCAACGGCGCCGTCTACAAGCTCAACTACGATCTCGTCGCCGATCTCGAGCCGGTGGTGCTGCTGCCGAGCAACCCGATGATCGTCGTCAGCAAGAACGCGGTGCCCGCCACCTCGCTGAAGGATCTGCTGGCATGGCTGAAATCGCGGCCGACACCGGCGACCGCCGGCACCGCCGGCGCGGGCTCCGGCAGCCACATCGCCGGGGTCTATTTCGAGAGCGTCAGCGGCATCAAGCTGCAATACGTGCCGTATCGCGGCACCGCGCCCGCCCTGAACGACCTCATCGCCGGCCAGATCGACGTTATCGTCGACCAGACCTCGAACTCCATCAACCAGGTCCGCGCCGGCACCATTCGCGCCTATGCCATCACCGACGACAAGCGCCTGTCGTCGGCGCCCGACATCCCGACGGCGGAGGAGGCGGGCCTGAAGGGCTTCAACATGACGCTGTGGTCCGGCATGTGGGTGCCGAAGGGTACGCCCAAGGCGATCGTCACCAAACTCAATGCCGCAGCCGTGGAAGCACTGAACGATCCCGCGGTGAAGAAGCAGCTCGAAAGCCAGGGCCTGGAGATGACACCCCAGGATCAGCTCACCCCCGAAGCGCTCGGCACGCGACAGAAAGCGGAGATCGCGAAGTGGTGGCCGATCATCAAGGTGGCGAACATCAAGGTGGATTGAGCCGCCTTGCCTCTTCGTATGTGGCCACACGGACAAGTCGCCGCACTCCGGGGAGCTGTCAGGGCCACGCGCGGCCGTGTTACGTCTTGGCTTCACCGGCTCCCGACAGGGCCGTCTCGAGACATTCGATCAGAGCGGGCGTCGAAAACGGCTTCGCGAGAAAGCAGATGGCGCCAGCTTTCAGCGCGCGGTCGCGAACGGCATCGTCGGGAAATGCCGTCACGAAGATGAATGGTGTGTGGTGACCAAGGCCGCGCATATGCATCAAGAGATCAACGCCGCCCATGACCGACATCTGCACATCCGCGATCACGCAGGACGTCGTCTTCAGTTCTGCCGACTGGAGAAATTCGCGAGCGGAGCCAAAGATGCAGACCGCGTATCCCCGCGACGTCAGGAGATTATTCGTCGCAAGGCGGACCGATGGATCATCGTCAATCACGGAAATGACCGAGGGGGCTGACAAGATGTTCGCTCCTGATCGGGGAGCCGCCGTCGTGGTGCAGCCCACCCGAAAATGGGCCCTCGGAGCGAGCTTGAAAAGCATACTTAGGTTTGCACGTTTCCCCCTGGCCGTGGGATTCCGAGCGCCTCGGTCATTCTGACGAGATCGGCCAATGACTTGGCGCCCATTTTCCGCATGATCTGTCCGCGATAGATCTTGACGGTAATCTCAGCCAGTCCAAGCTCGGCGGCGACTTGCTTGTTCATCAGGCCGGACGCAACCAGGGCGAGGATGTCACGCTGGCGCGCGGTCAGACCCTCGAAACGGGACCGCACTCCTGCGACCGACTTCTCGGCATTGCGCCGCCTGCGATCCCGATCGATGGCCGCCTGAACCGCATCCAGCATGTCCTGGTCGCGCACCGGCTTGGTCAGAAAATCGATGGCGCCGCTCTTCATGGCCCTGACGGTCATGGGAATATCGCCGTGACCGGTGATGAAGATAATGGGCGTGCGAATGTTGGCCTTGGCGAGGTCCGTCTGGAGGTCGAAGCCGCTCGAGCCCGGCAGCCGGATGTCGAGTACAAGGCAACTGGGGACCACCGGCGGCTTGGCTTCCATGACCTCCGCCGCTGAGCCGAACGCCTCGACCCTGAGGCCGACCGATTGAAAAAGATTGGTGAGCGCACGCCGCATCGACGGATCGTCATCGACGATCAGGACGATCGGATCGTCGGCACTCGCCTGTGCCTGCATCGGCTTGGCGTGGTCCGTCACGACGTGTCCTTGTGTGGGAAGGGCAGGGCAATCTGGAACGTTGCGCCGCTGCCCTCATTGGGAAGGGCCGAAAGCCGGCCCGCGTGAGCCTCGATGATCGATCGGCAGATCGATAGTCCCATGCCTAGGCCGCTCGATTTTGTGGTGAAGAACGGCGTGAAGATGCGGTCTGTTATCTCGCCGCCAAGGCCGACACCGCGATCACTCACGGTGAGGAGCAGGTGGCGATCGCCGTCCTCGCCAGCCTGACTGGAGCGGATCGCCAGCTCGCGCGGACGGTCGACATTGGCTTGCATGGCTTCGATCCCGTTCACGACAAGGTTGATCAGCACCTGCTGGAGCTGGATCCGATCGCCGCAAATCGTGGGCAGGCCGGACGACAACTCCATTCGCACCGACACGGCATGGGTAGCGAGCTCGCGCCGAACGAGGGCTATCACCTCCCTGACAACCTGATTGATGTCGAGCGGAACCATCTCGATCTCGGTCTTCTTCGCAAGCGCCCGAATCCGGCGGATCACCTCGCTAGCCCGATTGGCGTCCTCGACGATCCATTCCACGGAACGTCGCGCAGCATCCAGATTGGCCGGGTCGCGACCGAGCCAGCTGATACAGGCGTCGGCATTGGAAATCACGGCGGCAAGAGGCTGGTTGATTTCGTGGGCTATCGAGGCGGTGAGTTCGCCGAGCGTCGTGACGCGCGTGACATGGGCGAGCTCGGCTTGCGCTTTGCGTAGCGCTTCTTCAGCCTGCTCGGCGCGGATCGCCGCCGTCACATCGCTGCTGACGCCCCGATATCCGAGAAAATGGCCGTCGGCATCATGCAAGGGCTTGCCGCTGGTGCGCACGTAAATTGGCGATCCGTTGCGATCTCTGCCGCGGTAAACCAGATCGCGGAATGGGAGGTGGGCGTCGAGCGCCGCGCGATGCTGCTCCCACTTCCCCGGCTCGAGCTCGGCGTCCGGCGGAATGTCCCAACGGCTCAGGCCGATCAAGCCCGTCGGCGCAGCTCTGGCCGCATCGGCGTGCTCCGATATCTGCGTGATACGGTGATCCGGACCGGTCTCCCAAAACCAGTCGGATGCCGTTTCAGCATAGTCCCGGAACCGCTGCTCGGATGTCTTGAGTTCATCAAATGCCCTTTGCAGCGCTTCTTTTGCCGCGATCTGCTCGGTGACATCCACGTGGGTACCGATGATCTCCGTCACTTCGCCGTCGCTACTGACGATGGGATGTCCCTCGGTATGGACTCGTCGTATCGAGCCGTCCGGGCGCGCAATGCGAAAGTCAAGTTCGAAGGGTTCCTTTCGCCGGACGGCCTGACGTTCCACCTCGACGATCCGTTGGAAATCCTCCGGAAGGACGCGTTGCTGGAAAGCCCACGCCGGTAGTTCAATCTGGCCCGGGTCAAATCCGAACAGGCGGTAGAGTTCAGCCGATCGGTAGGCAAACTCCTGACGACGCACATCCCAGGCCCAGCTGCTTGTATGGCTGAGCCGCTGTGCCTCGGCCAAATAGGCCTCGCTGCGGCGCAGCCTCTGTTCTGCCTCCTTTGCAACGGTGACATCGGTGACAGCCCCGACAAATTCGATGAGCCCGGATCCATGTCTCACCGCACGTGCTACGGAATGGAGATATTTGACCGATCCGTCAGGCATCAGCAGGCGATATTCATGGTCGAAATCCGCTGCTCGGCTGGCCGCTCGATCGAGGGTCTTGCTGACCGCATCGCGATCTTCCGGATGGATGCGCTGGAGAACAAAATCCAAGGTCGGCTTCACCGTCAGGTCGCATTGGAAGATGCGAAAGGTTTCCCTTGACCAGACGATCGCGCCTGTTGCCATGTTCAGGCCGAAGCTGCCGGTGCGGCTCAGTTCCTGGGCCTCGGCGAGGTAGGCCTCGCTTTGGCGTAGCGCATCCTCCGCCTCCTTGCGCTGGGTAATGTTTTCGCAGGCGACCAGCACGATCGGCGCGCCGTCGCCGCGCAGCATCGCCTTGGCGTTTTCACGGACCCAAAGCACCGATCCGTCCTTCCGGAACTTGCGAATCTCCCAAGTATGCGACTGGTGCAGGGTTTCCAGCGACAATGCTACGCATCGGCGAACAAAGTCGTGGTCCTCCTCGAAGAAGACGTTGAGCACGGATTGGCCAATCAGCTCGGCCGCGGTGTAGCCCAGTTGTGCGGCGCCGAATGTATTGACGTTGAGCACTGTTCCGGCCCGATCGACCATGAAGTACATGACCGGATTGTGCTCAAACACCTCGCGCCACTGCTTCACGGCGTCGCGTAGATCGAGGACGTCTTGCCGCAAGTCATCTCCGACAGCAGGCCTGTCCTTCTCGCCATTGCCGAAAGATCGAAGCGCCGCGAGGCCGCCGTGCAGCAATTGTGCGGCCGAATTCCCAAATTTCGCGATTTGGCCAGGCATCATCGCAGGCGTCCCGGCTCGCTGGGGCCGCAGCAAGTAGAGCACTTTGCAACAAGGGGAGCAATTCCCTCCGACCGAGTTAGAACTTCGCGCCGAAATTCGCGGTGACCGTGCGGCCTGCCGGCCTTGCGCCGTCTCGTTGCGAAGGTGCGGCGGGTCCGAAAAACTACGGAACAAACTTACGTATAGCTCGCGCATCCCAAGTCATAGCGCACATTTACCTCCGTACAATTGAGCGGTCCGTTGCATGCGGATTAGTCTCACGACCAATCGAGAGGACGCGATGTGCAAGACACAAGCCGGCAATTAGCTCGATGTGCTGCTTACAGCTCTGCGTCCGTTGCCCGACTTGGCGCATGAATGGCTGATCACGATTAATAGGCTGCATTTCACGAACGGAGCGTGGATGGCTCTGCGTCAGCGTACGAGCGAATCCACGGCCATGAAGCCGGGAGAGTATGATGTGCGATACGCCTGAACACTCCGAGCGCGGTCCTGCTGTAAAAGGTTGCGCTGTTTGTAGCGGCAAGTTTGGCCTGATCCGATATTATTCCTGGCGAACGCCGCTGTGCTCCAGAAAATGTCTCGATCGCTTCAGGGCGCGTCGCGAGCGCGACCGCCGATGGTTGTTCCGATTTCAGGCGGCGTGAGGATTAGCCCTTCGATCCGCTCCATCCGCCAATTCTGAACAGGAGGCTGCGTGCTGAACCGTGCTTGCAAGCTCCTCTGGATGATCGCGCTGCCGCTTCCGTTGATAACGGGAGTGGAGGCCGACGAGGTTGGACAGGATGGCGCACATCGTCATCATCCGCTCCAGGATCAGCTCCTGCACGAAAAGTTCTATTCCAGCTGGCATATGCCCGACAATCCGGTGCTCAGCTGCTGCAACAATGCGGATTGCTATCCGACCGAGGTGCGATACGTCGACGGCAGGGTCTACGCGCGACGCCGGGAAGACGGGAAATACATCCTGATCCCGTCCCAGAAGGTCGAGCGTAACAGAGACAATCCCGACGGCCGCAACCATCTTTGCGCGCCGCCGCCGTCCGCCTCTCTGGTCGACACCGTCTACTGCTTCGCGCTGGGAGGTGCCACGTGAGATTCATATTGGTGAACGACAGAACCCCTCTCCGCAAGACGTTCTGTCTGTGGTGCTGCGAGCAGATCAGCACTGGCTATCTGCGCGACGCCAGCACGCAACTGCCTTACTGCGACTACGAGTGCTACGCGCTTCATGGCGAAGCTGCGCCGTTGATCGAGGGCCGTACGCGAGCGGCGTCCTGAGCGGACACATGCTCGAGACGATCGGCAGTGCGCCTGACGGCAGGAGAGGACACGACCTTGAGATTCATGCTCATCAATCATGGACGACCCAGCCATGGCGCCACCTGCAGCGCGTGCGCCCAGCCATTGGGCGCGAGTTACGTCCGGCATGTGTCTACGCGACGGCGTTATTGCGATACGGATTGCTACCGTCGCCATCAAATATCGGCCATGGGAATGCTCTGGCCTTACCACAGTTCGCTCGAGACGATCACGGCGCTGGCGGCCATTTCGAGCTGGAGCTGGATGATGCAGATGAGCGCGCTCTCGCGCTTGCTGACCGAGCCATATCTGCGCGCACAGCCTTCTGACAACGGAAGGCGGTGATGGCCAGCCGAACAATGCTGGCCGCGCAGAGAAGCCGGCCGCAGTTACTGCATCAAGCCTCGCGCCGCGTCCAGCCCCGGCGTTGCGAGGCTAGGGCGCAGGGGCTGCGGCCGATGCCGTAGGTGCCGCGCTGACTTCATGCGTCGTGACACGCTGCTCGGACTTCGCCGTGGCGAGGCCGCTGCCCTCGAACCGGGTGCGGTAGACCAGCACGTTCTCGATCACGCGCTGGACGTAGTTGCGTGTCTCCGACAGCGGGATGCGCTCGACCCAGTCGACCGGATCGACCTTGGGGTCCCTGGGGTCGCCGCGCGCCTGCACCCATTCGCGCACGCGGCCACGGCCGGCATTGTAGCCGGCGAAGGTCATGATCTGGTTGCCGCGATATTCCGAAAGAAGCGCGCTGAGTTCGGCCGCGCCCATCTGGGTGTTGTAGACGGGATCGGAGACCATCTTATCCCAATCGTAGGTCAGGCCGAAGCGCTTTGCGGTGTCGCGGCCTGCTTCCGGCGTCACCTGCATCAGCCCGACTGCGTTGGCGGCCGATTTGTCGCGCTGATCGAACGAGCTTTCGGTGCGTGCCACCGAATAGATCACGCTGGTCTCGATCGCGGGCGCGACCTGCTTATGCTCGGGAATGCCGATGGTCGGGAAGGCGTAATGATCGAGCGCGAGCCCGCGCGCCAGCGCCGACTTGCCGACCTCCAGCATCACGCGTGCATCGTTGCGCCGGCCGGCGAGCTCGCCGAGCGCCTCGAGCGCCGCCACGTCGGTACTCTCCTTGGCGAAATCCTCGGCGTAGTAAAACACCATGTCGCGCTCACCGACGCCGTAGAGCATGTCGGCGGCGCGCACGCGCTCGTCCGCGGGGCGCGTGTCGGCTGCTGCCAGCACGGGCGAGGGCGCGCGCAGCTCGATCCGGTCCATGCCGAGCCTGGCGCGGGCGAGCTGGCCGTAATAGGCGGTCGGATAGCGCGCCGCTGCCTGATAGCTCAGGCGCGCGTCGGCCGTCGCGTTCATCGCCTCGGCCGCGCGGCCGCGCCAGTAATGCGCGCGCGACAGCGCGATCGGATTGGCCGAGCCTTCGTCGATCGCGGCGAAATGCATCATCGCCGCCTTGGGATCGTCGAGATAGCGCAGCGCGATCCAGCCGCACATGAAGTGATAGTCGACGCGGTAGACTTCCATCGCGGGCACGGCCGCCGAGCGCACCACGTCATAGGCGGTTTTGAACTTGCCCTGGTCGAGCAGCTTTCGCGCGAGCAGGCGGCGCTCGCGCCACCAGGCGTCGGTGTCTTGCGCCGCCATCGTATCGGGCGCGGCGGCCAGGATCACCTCGGCCGCGTCGTCGATGCGGTCATTCTGGAGATGCCATTGCGCGCGGCACAGGACATAGCCGAGGTCACGGCGCGCATCGGCCGAGACGTCCTCGAGGTAGTCCTTGGCCTTGTTGGCCTTGCCAGTGACGGCGGCGCAGGCCTTGACGATTGCGAGCGCATCCTCGCCTAGCCGCTTGGCGGCGCGTCGCGCGCCGGCGTAGTCCTTGGCGCCGAGGCGCTTGTCCATGCGGGCGCGATGATCCTCGGCCCTCAGGAGATCGCGAAACGCTTCGTAGGACTCTTCCTCGCTGCGCTCGGACAATTCATCCGTGCGCCAGGCCTCGCGCACCAGACGTGCGGCCCTGTCGCTGTCGCCCTCCGTCAGCAGCACGCGAGCGAGCGCGAACTTGCCCTTGGCGCTGGTCGGCCGGTCCATCGTGAATTTGTGCACGGTCGCCGCGTCGGCCTTCTCCTGCCACAGCCGCGCCTCGGCACGGCGGCGGAGCAGGGCGCTGCTCGGCCAGTCTGGATTGGCGGCGAGGAAGGCGGCGTAGCGCTTGAAATTCGCCGTGCTCTCGGAATGGCGCAGCATGAACCAGTCGGCGAGTTTCTGTCCGGCAGGGTCGGCAATGCGGTCGCGCGCCGCGCTCGCATCTTCGGTCTTGCCCTTCCGGGCGAGATCAATGGCGTCCTTCAGCGCGGCGAGATCGCCGCTCGGCGGCGGGGCTGCCGGCTTGTCCGGGGGCGCGTCGTCCGGCTTCTTCGACTTGCGCTTGGCCTCGGCATGCTTGCCGTGGCGCGCCTTGCCGGCGGAGGCATGGCGCTGCTTGCCGGTTTTCGCCTCATGCGTCTTCTTCGGCGCGGACGATTTGTGACTGCTTTTCGCTGCCAGCTCATTAGGGATGAAGGCCAAAGCGGCCACGGCAACGACACACGCGAGCGAGCGTAGGCACTGGTTCATTCGATGGTCCCCCCGCGAAACCACTACAAACCAAGGTCCGCGACGACATGCGGCTTGAGAATCAAGGACGACACCAAAACGATGCCACGACATCGTTTCGCATTCCTCACGCTCGTTTAACAATGCGGCAAAATACGGATTGGAGCGCGGGAACTTTGGCAACGGAGAAAAAGGGGCAGGCTTCTTGACCTTCTGTTAGCAAATTGCACTCGCGCGACGGTTGCAGACGCTTGGAGGCGCCTCGAAGGGCCAGATTGCGCGTGTTCCGCCGGTCAAATCCGGTGTATTGAGTTCCCTCAAGCCGTCCTTTCAGCCTTTGCCCCACACCCATGCCGCTCTTCAACCAGTCGATCCGGCGCAAGATCGTCGGGATCGCCCTCGGATTGATCGTCCTGATGCTGGTCACCTCGATCCTGTCGATGGTGATGTCGAGCCAGGTCGGCGTCCTCCTTGACGAGCTGACCAACCGCTACATCCCGGCCTATGGACATCTGGCGCGCGCCAATATCCGCTCGCTGGAGCGGGCTCTGGCATTGCGGCGCATGGTCATGACCAGGATGCAGTCGCCGTCGGACGAAGAGGCCTATGCGGCGCGCCTCCGCGAGTTCGAGGAAACCGACCGCAGGATCGAAGAGGAGGCCGAGAGCGCGCGCAAGCTCATCAACGCGATTATCGACGATACCAGAACGACCTCCGACAATGCCGCGCTGGCGCGGATCGAGATCCGCATCGAGGCCGCCGTCGCCGACCTGCGCCGCGAACTGAACGAGGACCACGCAAAACTCCTCAAGCAGGTCGATGGCAAGCAGATGACGGAAGCACGCGGCACGTTGGAACATCTCGATCTGCTGCGCGATCAGTTCAATCAGAAGATCGATGCGATCCGCGCCGACATGCTGAAGCAGGTATTTGCCAGCACATCGCAGGTGATCGGCCGGCAGGGCCAGGCGATGATCATTTCTGGCATCGTGACCTTGCTCGCGGCGATCGTCGGATTCGTCTTTGCGCTCCTGGTCAGTAGCGGCATCACGCGGCCGGTGCGGCTGTTGCTGGCCGGCACCCGCGAGGTCGAGGCGGGCCGGTTCGACAAGACCATCAATGTCTCGACCCGGGACGAGATCGGCGAACTGGCCGCCGCCTTCAACCGCATGATCGAGCAGTTGCGGCACAACGAGCGCATCCGCGAAACCTTTGGCCGCTACATCGATCCGAAGGTGGTGCAGGGCCTGATCGACCGGCCGGAAGTCGCCATCGACGGCCAGCGCCGAGTCATGACCATCATGTTCTGCGACATGAGCGGCTTTACCTCGATGAGCGAGGGCATGACCCCGCGCGGCCTTGTCAAGGTGATGAACCACTATTTCACGCTGATGTCCGGCCCGATCAGGAGCAACCGCGGCATCATCGACAAATATATCGGCGACG
Source organism: Bradyrhizobium sp. 149 (assembly GCF_023073915.1). Taxonomy (GTDB): domain Bacteria; phylum Pseudomonadota; class Alphaproteobacteria; order Rhizobiales; family Xanthobacteraceae; genus Bradyrhizobium. Next base: position 546,130 of record NZ_JADPKK010000022.1, read on the forward strand.
CCATCATGGCCTATTGGGGCCCACCCTTCATCGAGGAGGACGACGAGCCGGCGCTGCTTGCCGGCCTTGCCGCCATCGAGATGGCCGACCAGGTGCCCGCGCTGCAGAAGCAGTTGCCGGATCTGCTGGGCATCCGCGCCATGCCGGCGCTGTGCGATTTGCGGATCGGCATCGCCACCGGCGAGGTTCTGACCGGCAGCATCGGCTCCGAACTCATGATGAGCTTCACCGTGATGGGCGATGCCGTGAATCTCGCCTCGCGCCTGGAGGCCGTCAACAAGACCTACGGCACTCGCATCCTGATCTCGCAGGCGACGGCGGACGCGATCGGCTCGCACCTCGAATTGCGCGAGGTCGATCGTCTTGCGGTCGCCGGCCAGAGCGCGCCGCAAACGATCTTCGAGGTGATGGGCCGGGCAGGTGTGCTCACGGCCGCGCATGAGAGCCTGCGTTCGCACTACGCCGAAGGCCTCGGCGCCTATCGCGCCCGTCGCTTCGAGGAGGCCCGTGCCGCGTTCAACGCGGCGCTGGAAGCCGTCCCCGGCGATGGCCCCTCGCGCGCACTGCTCGCCCGCATTGCGCAGTTCGCGGCCAACCCGCCGGACGAGCGCTGGGACGGCGCCTGGCGGCTGGAGCAGAAATAGCCGGCCGTGCGGAAAAATTGATTCTACTCGATAACGATGTTCGCCGTGACCTATTTCCCGGGCTTAGGTTTGATGTCCTTGAGGCGTTTGATGGGGATACGCCGATGACAGAACTTGAGGACAGGCTGGAGCGGTTCGAGACGCTTACCGCCGAATGCGAGCTGATCGCCAAGCTTGCCACCGACGGTACCAAGCGGGCATTTTACCAGAAGCTTTCGGAGCAGTACCGCCAGCTGGCGCTGGACATGCGGCAGGCGATCGCGAGCAAGGCGGCGGCCTGACGCCGGCTGCAACCCGTTCTTAACACTTCGCGCGCATCCTCAATGCAGATGCGGAGAAGCTTGTTGTGATTCTCCGCTGTGGGAATGCCGGGCTCGTTGCGGTGCAGCGCGCCTGATGGTCATTGTTTTGTCGTGCCTCACAGGGCCATCCCATGCGCCTCCTTGCGGTCATCATGTTTGGACTCATGACGGCAGCCTGCAACCAGGAGCAGGACATCACCGGCTCGACCCCGGTGTGCGCGATGCGGACCTACACCTCCTTCAATCCCCGCGACATGAACCAGTGCGTCGCCGCCTGCAAGGCGTGCGACCACGGCAACACGGTTACCTGCACCACGTCGTGCACCCTCAAGGGCGCCCACTGAGCCGCGTCGCTTTGTGGGTTCACCGGAACGATTCACATGGATTAATCATTGAAGGACGGGCAGGACGCGGAGTCCTTTGGAATGGGTATGCTCGATCCCGGTCGGTTCCTGGTGTCATGCTCGCATTGCGCGGCCTGGCCGATGGCGGCCAATGTGAAACGTTCGAGCTGGTCTGCATCCCCGCACGAGGTCCGTTTCGTGTGCCCGCGCTGTCGCCGCGAGGAGACCGCGATCATCTCCGCCTCCGGCGAGCTGACGCCGATCCGGCGCGTCGACGTCCCGCCGCGCGACGTCACCGCCGCCTGGGCTCAAGCCCAACGCGCAAGAGGGCGGGCGTAGCCCGCCCGTCAAAGGGGTCCCGCTGAGCGCGCAGGCCGCTGCGAAAGCCAACACATCATGCGGCCCGCGCGGTTCGAGCGTGTAGAACAGCAGCATCGCACCGACCGACAGCAGTCCGAAGATCGTGATTGCGTCCATCAGCCGGCCGGCAGCTTCGGCGTCTTGGCCCCGAGGGCGTGGGAGACTGGGGGCTCCGTGATTTCAGATAGCACCTTGATGTGACTTTCACGATGCCGTCGCTGTGACCCGTCGGGCAAAACACCTGCCATTTCCGGACACGTCCGTGTCAAGCCGGCGCGCCAAAAACATTCCGCTTTACCGAAATTCGGAATTGGCGTATGTGTCGCCCATCCCGGCTCACCCAAGAGGGGCGATCGTACGTCGTCACGATATGCGAGCCGGGCTTGCGGTGGACGCGGCAGCGTCGGGCGCGAAAGGCGTTGGGCAGGGCGGATTGCTCTCCGTGAGCCCAAGGCGTCGCGCGGACGGACGGCGCTGTCAGGTTCGTCTCATCACCAGGTCGACGGCAATGTGCACAAAGTCGTCGAAACCGGTGGCGAAATGGCGGGCCGTGCGTACGGCAAAACCGTGTGGTCCTGGCCGTCGTTGCTACGGTCAAGCTCTTGCGAGGCGGCATTCGCGTCAACCGGCGCGGCGTCCGCGACTTTCGCGAAAGCGAGGGAGGCCAAAAGGAACTCGGCTCCCGGGAGAGCACGGCATAAGCCGTAAAGCCACTGCGCAGGGAAGGCCGAGTGATTGGCTACACCTGTATGCTGCTGTGCGGTTTTTTCTGCGTGTGCTTTTCGCGCAGCGGACCGCGGGTGCCAGCCGGCACCCGGCCTTCCCTGCGCCTTCTTGGACAGAGGGTGAAGCGATGAAGCAAAGCTCGGGCGAAATGCGCCGCGAGAATGCGAAGGTGTGTCTGCAATTCAAAATGCGAACTGGAAGAGTGGCGCTGCTGCCCCATACTCCGTCATTGCGAGCGCAGCGAAGCAATCCAGAGTCTTACCGCGGAGGGATTCTGGATTGCTTCGCTGCGCTCGCAATGACGATGTGAGAGAATGTGCGCCACACTTTGTTCTCGTGTCTCAGACGCAGCGCAGAGCCCGTGCGGTGCTGAGCCATGTCGCCGCATCGTACCCTTGGCTCTGCGCAGCAATGGTGCGCGTGCAGCGCGTCCGGGACACGCGGCGCCGACTCACCCTGGCTGCCCCCGTCATCACGCCGAAAGTGGATGCATGGCACGCGTCGAAAAATCTCAAGTTGTGGATCGTCCTTCCAGCGAGGGTATCCCAGTAAGCTCGCCCCGTGTCCTCCGGGCCACGATTGTGCCGTCCACGCAACACTCATCGCGGATTTAACCCTCATCTCCGTCCATTCGCATCAACGCCGCTTTTTAGCCACACCCGAACATGAATAAAATCATCCAAATGTTTTAGCGGCAGCGGTGGTCCTGGAAGGCGACGGGAAATCCCAAGGTCGATTCAAATCTTGGTTTTGATTTTTCGGGTCTGAAAGGGTTGGCCGGGAAACTGGTTTGCGATGGACGCCAAGACCAACATCAAGCAGAGGCTGCCGAGCCGTCACGTGACGGAGGGCCCTGCGCGCGCGCCCCATCGCTCCTACCTCTACGCCATGGGTCTGACCACCGAGCAGATCCACCAGCCCTTCGTCGGCGTCGCCTCGTGCTGGAACGAGGCCGCGCCCTGCAACATCTCCCTGATGCGCCAGGCGCAGGCGGTGAAGAAGGGCGTCGCATCCGCCGGCGGCACGCCGCGGGAATTCTGCACCATCACCGTCACCGACGGTATCGCCATGGGCCATGACGGCATGCGCTCCTCGCTGCCGTCGCGCGAATGCATCGCCGATTCCGTCGAACTGACGATCCGCGGCCACGCCTATGACGCTCTCGTTGGCCTTGCCGGCTGCGACAAGTCGCTGCCGGGCATGATGATGGCGATGGTGCGTCTCAACGTGCCCTCGATCTTCATCTATGGCGGTTCGATCCTGCCCGGCAATTTCCGGGGCCAGCAGGTCACCGTGCAGGACATGTTCGAAGCCGTCGGCAAGCACTCGGTCGGCGCGATGTCGGACGAGGACCTCGACGAGATCGAGCGCGTGGCGTGCCCCTCGGCAGGCGCCTGCGGCGCGCAGTTCACCGCCAACACAATGGCGACCGTCTCCGAGGCGATCGGACTGGCGCTGCCGTACTCGGCTGGTGCTCCGGCGCCCTATGAAATTCGCGACGCCTTCTGCATGACCGCGGGCGAGCAGGTCATGGAGCTGATCGCCCAAAACATCCGGCCACGCGACATCGTCACCCGCAAGGCGCTGGAGAATGCCGCCGCCGTGGTCGCCGCGTCCGGCGGCTCGACTAATGCTGCACTGCACCTGCCGGCGATCGCGCACGAGGCCGGTATCAAGTTCGACCTGTTCGACGTCGCCGAAATCTTCAAAAAGACACCGTACGTCGCGGATTTGAAGCCGGGCGGCCGTTATGTCGCCAAAGACATGTTTGAAGTAGGTGGCATACCGCTTCTGATGAAGACGCTGCTCGACAATGGATTTCTCCACGGTGACTGCATTACCGTCACCGGTCGAACGATCGCCGAAAACCTCAAAAGCGTGAAATGGAATCCGCACCAGGACGTGGTGCACCCGGCAGACAAGCCCATCACCGTCACTGGCGGTGTGGTCGGTCTGAAGGGCAATCTGGCGCCAGAAGGTGCGATCGTGAAAGTCGCGGGAATGTCCAACCTCAGGTTTACCGGTCCGGCCAGGTGCTTCGACCGTGAGGAGGATGCATTCGAGGCCGTCCAGCAGCGCACCTACCGCGAAGGCGAAGTTCTCGTGATCCGCTACGAGGGGCCGAAGGGCGGTCCCGGCATGCGGGAAATGCTCCAAACCACCGCGGCGCTGACCGGCCAGGGCATGGGCGGCAAGATCGCGCTCATCACCGACGGCCGCTTCTCCGGCGCCACCCGCGGCTTCTGCATCGGCCATGTCGGGCCGGAAGCCGCCATCGGCGGCCCGATCGGGCTGCTCGAGGACGGCGATATCATCGAGATCGACGCGGTCGCCGGCACCCTTAACGTAAAATTGAGCGACCAGGAGCTTGCCCAGCGCAAGACCAAATGGAGCGCTCGCGCGACTAACCACACGACGGGCGCGCTCTGGAAATATGCTCAACAGGTTGGACCAGCGGTCGGTGGGGCAGTGACCCATCCGGGCGGCGCGCACGAGAAACAGTGCTATGCGGATATCTAGGCGTACCGTAGTTGCGTTTGTGTTGGGGGCTACCGCGCTGGCCGCGCCGGCGCTCGCCTTTGACGGCGCGCCCGTCAGCCAGAAGGATGCGACCATCCCGGTGGTCACGACCTTGCCGGGTGTCGCAGGCAAGGTGCGCAACGTGCCGCCGGCGGTCGTGACCCAGGAAACCTCGCTCAGCGCCCTGCAGTATGCCGCGGAGGGTGGCCACCCCATTGCGCAGTGGAAGCTCGGCCGCATGTACGCCAATGGCGACGGCGTCGCCCAGGACGATGTGCGCGCGTTCGAGTATTTCACCCGTATCGCCAACGCGCATGCCGAAGACAGCCCGTCGGCGCCGCAGGCGCAGATCGTCGCCAACGCCTTCGTCGCGCTCGGCCGCTATTATTTGAGCGGTATCCCGAATTCGAAGGTCAAGCCGGACCAGGAGCGGGCGCGGGAGATGTTCTCCTATGCCGCGTCCTATTTCGGCAATGCGGATGCGCAATACGATCTCGCCCGCCTGTACCTGAAGACGCCGGACGCTTCGCGCGAGGATTTCCGCTACGGCGCGCGCTGGCTTGGGCTCGCCGCGCAGAAGGGCCAGCACGAGGCCCAGGCGCTGCTCGGCCAGATGTTGTTCAACGGTGACCGCCTGCCGCGGCAGGCCGCGCGCGGCCTGATGTGGCTGACGCTGGCGCGTGACAGCGCAGGTAGCGACGAGACCTGGATCAAGGAAAACTACAACCGTGCCTTCGCAAAGGCCTCCGACGACGATCGCGCCATGTGCCTGCAAATGCTGGAGCAATGGGTGCAGGGTCGCCGGGAGTGATTGGTTGAGGCGGCCTCACGCCGCCTCAAGATCGAGATCCGCCCACACCGGCACGTGGTCCGACGGCTTCTCCCAGCTGCGTACATAGCTGTCGATGCCGACATTGGCGAGCCGGTCGCTGGCCTGTGGCGACAGCAGCAGGTGGTCGATCCGCAGGCCATGGTTCTTCTGCCAGGCGCCGGCCTGATAGTCCCAGAAGGTGTAGAGACCGGGCTCGTCGGTGACGGCCCGGAGCGCATCGGTCAGGCCGAGGCCGAGCAGGGACTGAAAACTCTCCCGCGTCTCGGTCTTGAACAGGGCGTCCTCGGTCCAGGCGGCAGGGTTATGGACGTCGCGGGCATGCGGGATGACGTTGAAGTCGCCTGCGAGGATCAGCGGCTCCTCGGTCTTGAGGCGCTCTTTCGAATAATCAAGAAGTCGCGACATCCATTTGAGCTTGTAGGGATATTTCTCGGTCCCCACCGGATTGCCATTGGGCAGATAGAGGCAGGCGATGCGCAGCACCCCGCGCTTCAGGGTGACCACGCCTTCGAGGAAGCGGGCATGGGCGTCCTCGTCATCGCCGGCCAGCCCCGATTTGGTCTCGTCGAACCGGAGCTTCGAGAGCAGGGCGACACCGTTGAACGTCTTCTGCCCATGGGTGACCACGTTGTAGCCGAGCGCCTCGATCTCCAGCCGCGGGAAGGCCTCGTCGACGCATTTGATCTCCTGGAGGCAGACGATGTCCGGCTGGCACTCCTTCAGCCAGGTCAGCAGCAGGTCGATCCGCTGCCGAACCGAGTTCACATTCCAGGTGGCTATTCTGATGGTCATCATGGCGGCTCCGGGCAGGGGCCATGGTTAGAACAAACTGCAAACGCGCCCGTCAAGGCGCCCGCAAAATCTCCCACAAAATTAACCCGGCTTAAGTCGGGCCTGAGCCATTGATACCGAAAAGGTTTTTCGAATGGGACGGCCGGCCAAATCCATGAAGCGAACCGAGCCCCGCGACGGCCTGATCGGCGCGTTCCTGTACTGGCTTGGCGGCTACGAGATCGAGGACGGCCTGACCGCCGGTCTCAGCGAGCGCGAGCTGTGCCGCATCCGCGCCAAGCAGATCGACGCGGTGACGCGGCTGATCCCGGTGACGATGGCCGTCACCATGCTCAACGTCGCCGTCGTGCTGATCTTGTTCTGGGGCCGGGGCTGGAACGACTTTCTCGCGATCTGGGGCATGACTCTCGCCGCCACCGCCTCGCTCGCGGTGCGCGCGTGGCGGCGTTCGCATCAGAACCCGCCGCAAGAGGCTACCGCGCGCGCTGCGCGGCAGATGTTGCGGCAGGCGCTTTTCCTCGCCGCGATCTGGGGCACGCTGCCGCTCGCCCTGTTCAGCCGCATCGAGCCGACCAGCCAGCTGGTTCTGGCCTGCCTGATGGTCGGCATGATGTCCGGCGGCGCCTTCACGCTCTCGACCTTCCCGCGCGCCGGCCTCGTCTATCTCGCGACGACGACGATCGCCTGCGTCGGCGCCTTGCTGTTGTGCGGCACCGGGCCTTACCTCGTGACTGCCGTGTTCCTGTTGCTGTTCGCGTTCTTCATGGCGCGCAACATCGTCTCGCAAGGCAATCTGTTCCTCGGCAATCTCAAGGCCCAACTCGAGCTCGAGCGCCAGACCGAAATCATTTCGCTGCTGCTGAAGGATTTTCAGGAGAACGCCAGCGACTGGCTGTGGCAGACCGATGCCGAAGGGCATCTGATCGACGTGCCGGAGCGCTTCGCCGCCGTCGCGCAGCTGCCGCTTCCGCTGCTGAAGGGCTCGCATTTCGCCGATTTGCTCGACATGCTTTGCCCAGATGACAAGAGCGCGGCCTACAACGTCGTCGGCCTGATGGAGCACGCCGAACCGCTGCACGAGATGAACCTCAAGGTGGTCGCGGGCGGCGAGGCGCGGCTGTGGTCGCTCACTGCAAAGCCGGCCTACGACCGCGACGGTCAATTCCTCGGCTATCGCGGCTTTGGCCGCGACGTGACCGAACGCTGGCGCGCGGAAAAGGCCGAGGCCGAGAGCCGTGCCAAATCGAATTTCCTGGCGGTGATGAGCCATGAGATCCGCACGCCGATGAACGGCGTGCTCGGGCTTGCCAGCATGCTGCTTGAGACAAAACTCGATCCGGAGCAGCACGAGGCCGTCACCACCATCCGCGAGTCCGGCGACAATCTCCAGCGCATCCTCAACGACATCCTCGATCTTTCCAAACTCGAGGCCGGACGCTTCGCGTTCGAGGTGATCGACTTCGCGCCGCAGGCGCTGGTCGAAGCAGTGGCGACCGTGGTGCGCGCGGGCGCCAAGAGCAAGGGACTGCCGATCAAGGTCGAGCTTGATCCGAACCTGCCGCCGACGCTGCGCGGCGACGTCGCGCGCATCAGGCAGGTGCTGCTCAATCTCGCCTCCAATGCGGTGAAGTTCACCGATGCAGGCGAGGTGACGATCGCAGCCGTCTGCCAGGCCCGCCGCGATCTGCTCGCCACGGTCGAATGGAGCGTGACCGACAGCGGCATCGGCATCGCCGCCGAGAAGCTCGGCCAGCTCTTCTCTGACTTCGCCCAGGCCGACGCCTCGATCAGCCGCCGCTTCGGCGGCACCGGGCTTGGACTTGCGATCTCCCGGCGCATCATCGAGCAGATGGGCGGCACCATCGGTGTCACCTCGACGCCGGGCGAGGGCTCGACCTTCCGCTTCACGCTGGTGCTGCCCTGGAGCCAGGCGCAAGCATCCGACCACAACGCAGACCGCGACGAAGCCGACGACCTCAAAACCCACATCGCAAATCTCGACCGGCCGCTGAAGGTGCTGGTCGCGGAGGACGATGCGGTCAACCGCCTGGTCGTCAGCAAGATGCTCGGCGCCTTCGACGTCGAGCTGCGCGTCGTGACCGACGGCGTCGAGGCCGTCGAGGCGGTTGCCGAGAGCGATTACGACGTCGTGCTGATGGACGTGCGCATGCCTGAGATGGACGGCCTTGCTGCGACGCGTGCGATCCGCTCGGAGGGCGGGCGCTTCGAGGCCCTGCCAATCATCGCGCTGACCGCCAACGCCTTCCCGGAAGACGTCAGGATCTGCCGCGAGGCGGGCATGTCCGACTTTCTGGCAAAACCGTTGCGCAAGCCCGCGCTGGTCGCGGCATTGCTGCGCGCGCTGGACGGCCAATTGGTGTCGGAGGACGTACCGCTTCAGCCCGAGCAGATGCCGGTCGAGGCGGACTGGACGGACGAGGAAAGGCAGATCACCGGCGCTTAGCCGGCGGCGTCAGATCGAGAAGCTGGTCCCGCAGCCGCAGGACGCCGTGGCGTTCGGATTGTTGACGCGGAACGAGGCGCCGATCAGATCGTCGACGAAATCGACCTGCGAACCCGCCAGGAACGGCTGCGAGGCGGAATCGACCAGCACCACCGCATTGTCCTGCTCGATCACGAGATCATCGTCCGTGCGGGCACGGTCGATGTCGAACTTGTACTGGAAGCCGGAACAGCCACCGCCTTCGACGGAGATCCGCAGCATCGCGCCAGACCCTTCGCCCTTGAGGATCTCCCCAATCCGGCGTGCGGCCTTGTCACTGATGGTCATGTCAGTCGTCATCGCTCGTCTCCGATACTCCCGGGGTCACACCGAGATCACTTGGAGGACAGTTGCCAATAAGGCCCTTTGCCCAATTCAGTTGGTATCCCGCCTCCGGCATAGTTAAGTGCCACCATACGCAGAATCAAATGGATAGGGACTAAATTCGCCGTGTCCGTCGGAATGGCTGCCCCCCACGCGTCCTATGCCTGCGATCCCGAGCGCAGCCGCGGCCGGCTGGTCCCGGAGCCGCCGAGCCGGACCCGTAGCCCGTTCCGGCGCGATTGCGACCGGGTGATCCATTCCACCGCGTTCCGCCGGTTGAAGTACAAGACCCAGGTGTTCGTGTTCCACGAGGGCGACCACTACCGCACCCGGCTGACCCATTCGCTCGAGGTGGCGCAGATCGCCCGCGCGCTGGCCCGGCAGCTCGGGCTGGACGAGGACCTCACGGAAACCCTCGCGCTCGCCCACGATCTCGGCCACCCGCCGTTCGGGCATGCCGGCGAGCGGGCGCTGGACGCCTGCCTGAAGGATTTTGGCGGCTTCGACCACAACGCCCAGACGCTGCGCGTCGTCGCCGCGCTGGAGCATCGCTATCCCGAATTCGACGGGCTCAACCTGAGCTGGGAGTCGCTGGAGGGCATCGTCAAGCACAACGGTCCGCTGATCGATCGCAGCGGCGCGCCCGTCGGGCGTTATCGCGAGCACGGCATTCCCGTCGGCATCGCCGATTACATCAAGACCTACGATCTCGAATTGTGGAGTTTCGCCTCGCTGGAGGCACAGGTCGCTGCGATCGCCGACGACATCGCCTATGATGCCCACGACATTGACGACGGCCTGCGCGCCGGCCTGTTTCACCTTGACGACCTCAAGGTGATGCCGCTGACCGCGGAGATCATCGCCGAGACTTCTGCGCATTACCCCGATCTCGAAGACGTCAGGCGCGGCGCCGAGCTGGTCCGCGAGCTGATCTCGCACCTGATCGGCGCGGTGTTCTCGGAGGCGCAGAAGAACCTTGCAGCGATGAAACCGCAATCCGCCCAGGACGTGCGCCAGCAGAGCCGGGCACTGATCGCGTTCCCCGCCGACGTTGCCGAGGAGGAGGCCGCCATCAAACGCTTTCTGTATCAGCACATGTACCGCCACAAGCGGGTCATGCGGGTGATGGCCGAGGCGGAACAGATCCTGTTCGACCTGTTCGCAAAATACCTCAAATCGCCCGGCGAGCTGCCGCCGGAATGGTTGGTCGGGGCCGAGGCCGACAATGAAGGTGACAAGGCCCGCCGGATCGGCAATTTCATTGCCGGAATGACCGACCGTTTCGCCCTGACCGAGCACCAGCGGCTCTTTGACTCGACCCCGGATTTGCGTTAGGCGGCGCCCATGCCCGACACATCCTCAGCACTGCACCTGTTCGCCAACGTGCTCGCACGCGTGCACGCCGTCTGCCGCGTGCTCGCGGCGGAAGCCAACTGGCCCGAGGGCATCGATTTCGCTCGCGTGGTAGTCGAGCCGCCGCGCGATGCATCCCATGGCGACATGGCGACCAACGCCGCCATGGTGCTTGCGAAAGAGGCAAAGGCAAAGCCGCGCGATCTCGCCGAGCAGATCGCCGAGCGGCTGCGTGCCGACCCGCTGATCGCCAAGGTCGACGTCGCCGGTCCCGGCTTCATCAACCTGACGCTGCAGCCGGCCGCGTGGGCCGAGGCGCTGCGGACGGTGCTGCGCGAGGGCGCCGATTACGGCCGCGTCCGCGGCGGCTCCAAGGTCAACGTCGAATACGTCTCCGCCAACCCGACCGGACCGATGCATGTCGGCCATTGCCGCGGCGCTGTGTTCGGCGACGCGCTGGCGAGCCTGCTTGAGTTCGGTGGCCACGATGTGACCCGCGAATATTACATTAACGACGCCGGCGCCCAGGTCGACGTGCTCGCACGCTCCGCGTTCCTCCGGTATCGCGAGGCGCTCGGCGAGGACATCGGCGCGATCCCGGAAGGCCTTTATCCCGGCGACTATCTGAAGCCCGTCGGACAGGCGCTGGTGAAGGAGCATGGCGACAAGCTCCTCGCCATGAGCGAGGGCGCGTGGTTGCCGACGGTGCGCGCCAAGGCAATTGCGATGATGATGGACGAGATCAAGGACGATCTCGCCGCCCTCAACATCCGCCACGACGTGTTCTTCTCCGAACGATCGCTGCTGGAGGCCGGCAACAACAAGGTCGCCGAGACCATCGATTTCCTGCGCGCCAAGGGCGACATCTACCAGGGCCGTCTGCCGCCGCCGAAGGGGGCGCCGGCCGAGGACTGGGAAGACCGCGAGCAGTTGCTGTTCAAGGCGACCGCCTATGGCGACGACGTCGATCGCCCGCTGATCAAGTCGGACGATTCCTACACCTACTTCGCCTCCGACATCGCCTACCACAAGAACAAGTTCGATCGCGGCTTTGCCGAGATGATCGACGTCTGGGGCGCCGACCATGGCGGCTACATCAAGCGCATGCAGGCGGCGGTAAAGGCGACGACCTCCGGCAGGGGGGCGCTCGACGTCAAGATCGTCCAGCTGGTGAAGTTGCTGCGCAGCGGCGAGCCGGTGAAAATGTCGAAGCGGAGCGGGGACTTCGTCACCTTGCGTGAGGTGGTGGATGAAGTCGGCCAGGACGCCGTCCGCTTCATGATGCTCTACCGCAAGAACGACGCGGTGCTCGATTTCGACCTCGCCAAGGTCATGGAACAGTCGCGCGAGAACCCTGTGTTCTACGTGCAGTACGGCCACGCCCGCGGCCATTCGATCTTCCGCAACGCGCGGGCCGAGGTGTTCCCGGAACTCCCGGATGATACCGAAAAGCGCGTCGCATGGCTCAGTGAGTCGGCGCTGGAACGGCTGTCGGACCCGGCGGAACTTGAACTTCTCAAGCGGCTCGCAATTTTTCCGCGCATGCTGGAAGCGGCCGCAAGCGCCCATGAGCCGCACCGAATTGCCTTCTATCTCTATGATTTAGCCAGCGAATTTCATGCACTTTGGACGAAGGGGCGCGATTTGCCCTATTTACGCTTCATTATCAATAATGATGCACTTCTAACGAAGGCGCGGCTGGCCATGGTCCAGGGCGTCGTCTCTGTCCTGGCATCGGGCCTCGCCATCCTCGGCGTCCATGCTCCGGACGAGATGCGGTAGTTTGGGGCGAACTACTTAAGGGATTTCGGGGGTAACCGGCAGAAGCCGGACCGCTTAGACTTGGTTGAAAGCCTTATGGGTCGAAAGCCGTGCCTTGGTCGAGGGGCGCGCGGCTTTCCCGAAGGGACGCATCATCACGATGGCCGAACGATATCAGGACAGACCGTTTCCCTCCGATGACTATGGTCGCGGTGGCGATCAGCATGGGAGGGCAGAGAGCGGCGATCCCTTGGCCGAACTCGCCCGCCTGATCGGGCAGACTGATCCGTTTGCAGCGCAGGGGCGCCCGGGCGCGCACCCGCCAGCAGCGCCTGCGCCTGCCGAGAGCTATCAGCACGACGATTATCGTCAGGACGATGACCAGCAGGACTACGCCGAGCAGGCCTCATCGCCGCCACCCGGGCCGCCCTCATGGATGCGGCGCGCCAATGTGCAGCCGCAGACCGCGCCGGCTGAGCCCGCCTATCCCGTTTCTGCCAAGCCGGTTCATCCGTTGCATCGCTATTCAGCCCAGCCGACCGCGCCCGAGCCCGAACCTGATTTTCATCAGCCGCAAGCCTATCAGCGGCAGGCCTATCAGGATCAAGCCTATCAAGCTCAGGCCTATCAGAATCCGGCCTACCAGTACCACGACCAGGCTGACCAGGAGCAAGCCCATCAGGAGCCGTATCAGCAGCCCGATCCGGCGCGCTATGACGATGCGCTGTACGGACGGCTGGAGGCGGGCGAGCAGGACTATCAACGCGATCCCGCCTATCCCGACGATCCCTACGCGTTCCAGAGCGACTATCCGGAGGCCGATCTCGACGAGCCGAAGAAGCAGCGCGGCGGCATGATGACGGTCGCAGCGATCCTGGCGCTCGCCGTGGTCGGGACCGGCGCCGCTTTTGCCTACAAGACCTATGTGGGCTCGCCCCGCAGTGGCGAACCTCCGATCATCAAGGCCGACAACACGCCGACCAAGGTCGTGCCGGCGCCGTCGGACTCCTCGGCCAAGGTGCCGGACCGCATGGTCACCGGCGATGGCACCGAGAAGATCGTACCGCGCGAGGAAGCGCCGGTCGACGTCAACGCCAAGGCGGGAGGTCCCCGCGTTGTGTTCCCGCCGCTGAACCAGAACGCGAACCCGCCCCCGGTCGCGAGCGTGTCGCCGTCCAACATCCCGCTGTCGAGTGCGGGTCAGAACCCGAGCAACGGCACGCTGCCGAACAATTCGCCGCGGGCGATCAGGACCGTAGCCGTGAAGGGCGATCAGACCGATGCCACGGCGTCGCAAGCCGCCGCGGCCGCGAAGCCGGCAACTCTACCGAAGCCCGTTGCGGCACCGGCTGCGCCACGCACGCCCCCGACCTCGGCCAATGCCAGTGCCAACCAGCCGTTGTCGCTGGCGCCGCAATCGGCGCCGGCTGCGGAGCCGCCGCAGCGGATGGCCGCGACCAATCCGACGCAAATTGCACCCGCGAGCAGCGGTGGCAGTGGCTACGTCGTGCAGGTCTCCTCGCAGCAGACCGAGGATAGTGCCCACGCTTCGTACCGGGTGCTTCAGAGCAAGTACGGCAACGTGCTTGGCTCCCGCGCACCGGTGGTCAAGCGGGTCGACCTCACCGACAAGGGCAAGGGAATCGTCTACCGCGCCTTCGCGGGGCCGTACGGTTCGCTCGAAGAGGCGAACCAGGCCTGCAACAATTTGAAATCCGCTGGCCTGTCTGCCTGCTTCGTCCAGAGGAATTAACGGCCGTTTCCTTGACCCCCTCGCGGGTCAGGGTTAATCGGCCGTATGAGCAAGCGGGCCTTCATTACCGGCATTTCCGGAACGGAACTGACCGCCACCGAGCGGGAGTTTATCCGCAGCGAACGCCCATGGGGCTTCATCCTCTTCAAGCGCAATGTCGAGACGCCGGCTCAAGTTGCGGCACTTGTTACGGAATTGCGGGCGGCTGCAGGCTCTGCTGATGCCCCTGTCCTGATCGACCAGGAGGGCGGACGGGTGCAGCGGCTGGGGCCGCCGCATTGGCCGGTCTATCCGCCGGGCGCCATTTTCGCGGGCCTCTACGAAACTGATTCGGCGCTCGGGCTGACCGCGGCGCGCCTCAGCGCCCGGCTGATTGCGGCCGATCTCTCCGATCTCGGCATTACCGTAGACTGCTTGCCTCTGGCTGACGTGCCGGTGGCGGGTGCCGATGCCGTCATTGGGAACAGGGCTTACGGCGCCGAACCGGGCAAGGTCGCCGCGATTGCTCGCGCCGTCACCGAGGGCTTGGAACAGGGCGGCGTGCTACCGGTCCTCAAGCACATTCCCGGCCATGGCCGGGCCACAGCCGATACCCATTTCAAGCTGCCGACAGTCGATACGCCGAGAGACGAGCTCGAACGAACCGACTTCGCGGCATTCAAGCCGTTGGCGGATTTGCCGATGGCCATGACTGCACATGTTGTGTTTAGCGCCATCGATCCCGCCCATCCGGCGACGACATCTGCGACAATGATCGCCGACGTGATTCGCGGCGTGATCGGGTTCCAGGGTTTGTTAATGAGTGATGACGTGTCGATGAACGCGCTGTCGGGGAATATCGCCGAGCGGACCCGCGCGATTTTCGCGGCGGGCTGCGACATCGCCCTGCATTGCAACGGCAACATCGAGGAGATGCGCGAGGTCGCCGGCCAGACACCCGAACTGGCGGGCAGGGCGCTGGAGCGGGCGAACGCCGCGCTCGCGGCGCGTAAAGGACCGCAGCCGTTCGATCGTGCGGCCGCACGCGCCGAACTGGACGCATTGATCGCACGGGCAAACACGGCATCGGTATGACCGCAGAAATCCTATCGTTTGAAACCGGGCGTCCCGCAGAGCTCGCCGACGGTGAGCCGGCGTTGGTGGTGGACGTCGAGGGCTATGAGGGGCCGCTCGACCTGCTGCTCGCACTGGCGCGGCAGCAGAAGGTCGATCTCGCCAAGATCTCGATCCTGGCACTCGCCGACCAGTATCTTCACTTCATTGAAGCCGCGCGAAAGATCCGGCTCGAGCTTGCCGCCGACTATCTCGTGATGGCGGCCTGGCTCGCCTTTCTGAAATCGCGCCTGCTGCTGCCGGAACCGCCGAGTGCGGAAGGCCCGAGCGCGGAGCAGATGGCGACGGCGCTCGCCAACCGCTTGCGCCGCCTGGAGGCCATTCGCGAAGCGGCCAACCGGCTGATGAACAGGCAGCAATTGCTGCGCGACATCTTCCCGCGCGGCGAGCCCGAGCAGATCGCCGAGATCAAGCATCCGAAATACACAGCAACGCTGTACGATTTGCTCACCGCCTATGCCGCGCAGCGCCAGTCGCGCGTGCTGGCGAGCGTGCATCTGGCCAAGCGCACGGTGTGGTCGCTCGCTGAGGCGCGCGCCACGCTGGAGCGGCTGGTCGGCAGCATCAGCGAGCAGGACGATTGGGGCGTTCTCGACGATTTTCTGCTCCGGCACGTCGCCGATCCGACGCAGCGCGCGACGGTGCTCGCCTCGAGCTTCGCGGCTGCGCTCGAGCTGGTGCGCGAAGGTCAGCTTGAGCTGAATCAGAAAGAGGCGTTTGCGCCCATCTATTTCCGGAAGGGGCGCCCTAAGCCGGTCATGGACGCAGCTCCTGCGCCCGACGCGCCGGTCGCTTAAGTGCAACAAGGAGAATCTGCCATGGCAAGCCTGGCTGAAGTGCGGGTAGAAGAGGCCGAGCCGATGGAGAACGAGTCCCAGGCACGTCCCGAAGAATTGCGGCTGCTGGAAGCACTGCTGTTCGCTTCGAATGAACCGCTGGATACCGCGACGCTCGCCAAGCGCATGCCCGAGGGCGTGGATGTGAAGGCCGCGCTCGAGCAGTTGCAAGCCGACTATTCCTTGCGCGGCGTGAATCTCGTGCGGGTCGCCAACAAATGGACCTTCCGCACCGCGGGCGATCTCGCCTGGCTGATGACCCGTGAGAGCACCGAGACCCGCCGCCTGTCGCGCGCCGCGATCGAGGTGCTGGCGATCATCGCCTATCACCAGCCCGTGACGCGCGCTGAGATCGAGGAGATCCGCGGCGTCGTCACCTCGAAGGGCACGCTGGACGTGCTGTTGGAAACGGGCTGGATCAAGCCGCGCGGCCGTCGCAAGACACCGGGCCGTCCCTTGACCTTCGGAACCACCGAGGAGTTCCTGTCGCAGTTCACTCTGGAACAACTCGGCGATCTGCCGGGCCTGGAGGAGCTGAAGGGCACGGGCCTCCTGGATTCCCGTCTGCCGACCGGATTCAGCGTGCCGACGCCGTCGGATGACCCGACGTTGCGTGAGGACGAGGATCCGCTGGACCCGGGCGAGGACCTCGATCTGGCGCTGGCGCCTGCGGTCGAGCCCGAGCCGCCGTCGGAAGGCGGCAACGAGGGTGGCGAGGGTGGCAGCGAGAACTGACGTCCCGGCCTCTTAACGGCCCCCTGCGACCAGTTAACACTAGCAAAATTACGTAGCGCCAACAGCGAATTGGCGCTGCCTTGGTCCTTGTTTTTGACACCCGCCAAGCCTAGGTTTCGGTGAAGATCGGCCGGTCCCCGGCCATGCGCGTTTGGAGGGTTGCAGGATGGGTTCACTCAGCATTTGGCACTGGATCCTGGTGATCGCAGTGGTCCTGCTGCTGTTCGGTCGCGGCAAGATTTCGGATCTGATGGGCGACGTGGCGCAGGGCATCAAGGCGTTCAAGAAGGGCATGCAGGACGACGACAAGGTCGCCGACAAGCCCGAGCCGGCCAAGTCGATCGAGCACAACAATGCCGCGCCGACCGCGGCACGGTCCGACGTCGGCAGCAAGGCCGTCTGAGCCAGAGAGCACGCGAGACGCGGGTAGCGGACCCGATCCTGCGCGCGAGGGATTGGGCCGGCTGCGGCTTGGCGTGAACGGAAGACCTCATGTTCGACATCGGGTGGAGTGAACTGGTCCTGATCGGGGTCGTGGCCCTGATCGCCATCGGCCCGAAAGAGCTGCCGGGCGTGCTGCGCATGGTCGGGCAGTGGATGGGCAAGGCGCGCAAGATGGCCGCTGAATTCCAGGGCCAATTCCAGGAAGCCATGCGCGAGGCCGAGATGGCCGACCTCAAGAAGAGTTTTGACGAGGTCAAGGAAGCGGCGTCCGGATTCGCCGGCAACAATCTGATGACCTCGCTGCAGAAGGACGTCAGCGACGCGCTCCGCGTCGATGCGCTGGACAAGCCGGCCGAGACGTCGACCACCACCGCTGTCGAACCGTCCGCGCCTTCAAGCGAAGCGCTGACGACGCCCACCACGCCGGAAGCGCCGACGCCCGAGACCTTCGTGGAAGCCGAAGCGCATGCGGCTGTGAACGAGCCGCTCGCCGTCACCCGTGAGGTCGAGCAGGCGCAGGTCACTCAAGGTTCGGTCGCTCAAGGTTCGCTCACGCAAGGTTCGGTTACCCAGGACACTGCGCCGGCTGAAGCGATCAAGGACGCCAAAGCGTCATGAGCGCCGCCGATATCGAGGCCAGCAAAGCCCCTCTGATGGACCATTTGATCGAGCTGCGTTCGCGGCTGATCAAAGCGCTGCTCGGCTTTGGCATTGCCTTCATCTTCTGCTTCTTCTTCGCCAAGCAGATCTACAACGTGCTGGTCTGGCCTTTTGTGTGGGTCGCGGGTCCCGAGAACTCGAAATTCATCTACACGGCGCTGCTGGAATATTTCATCACCCAGCTGAAGCTTGCGCTGTTCGGCGCCGGCTTCATCTCGTTCCCGATCGTCGCGACGCAGATCTACAAGTTCGTCGCTCCGGGCCTCTACAAGCACGAGAAGCAGGCGTTCCTGCCATATCTGGTCGCGACCCCGTTCTTCTTCGTGCTGGGCGCGGCGCTGGTCTATTTCGTCGTGCTGCCGATGCTGGTCCGCTTCTCGCTCGGCATGCAGCAGGCCGGCAGCGACGAGACCGCGCAGATCCAGCTGCTGCCGAAGGTCGGCGAGTACCTGTCGCTGATGATGTCGCTGATCTTCGCCTTTGGCATCGCCTTCCAGCTTCCGGTGATCCTGACGCTGCTCGGCCGCATCGGCATCGTCACAGCCAAAATGCTGCGCGAGAAGCGCCGTTATTTTATCGTCGTTGCCTTCGTCATCGCGGCCGTTCTGACCCCGCCCGACGTGCTCAGCCAATGCTCGCTGGCGATCCCCTTGCTCGCGCTCTACGAGGGCTCGATTATCGCGGTGGGAATTGTGGAGAAGAAGGCGGCAGCTTCAAAGGCAACCGGCACCGACGTGTCGTCGCCGGCTAATCCGGCGGAGTAGGGCGGCCCGACCTCCGCTGTCATTCCCTGCGTAGGCGGGGAATCCAGTACGCCGCGACCTATCGGAGGAATCACCGACGTCTCTGGAATACTGGATCGCCCGCTTTCGCGGGCGATGACAGAGTGCTAGGGAGACGCGCTGACGTACAACGTTTGCCGTTGTTTGTTTACGCGCTGCCCCAGGACCTCGGCCATGCACGACATCAAATCGATCCGCGACAACCCGCAAGCCTTCGATGCCGGCCTCGCACGACGCGGCCTCAAGCCCTTGTCGGGCTCGCTGCTCGCGATCGACGAGAAGCGGCGCGCGGCGATCCTGGCTTCCGAGCAGGCGCAGGCGCGACGCAATGCGGCCTCCAAGGAAATCGGTGACGCCAAGAAGGCTAAGGACGAGGCGCGCGCGGCGAAGCTGATGGCGGAGGTCGCCGAACTCAAGACCACGATGCCGGAGCTCGAGGCGACCGCGAAGGCTGCCGACGAGGAGCTGGCCAAGGAGCTGTCGGCGATCCCCAATCTGCCGCTCGGCGATGTGCCCGATGGTGTCGACGAGCACGGCAATGTGCAGCGCCATGTCTTCAGCAACAAGCGCAACTACGCGTTCGCGCCAAAACCCCATGACGATCTCGGCGCCGCGCTCGGTGAGATGGATTTCGAGACGGCGGCGAAGCTCTCCGGCGCGCGCTTTGTCGTGCTGAAGAAGGGACTGGCGCGGCTCGAACGCGCGCTCGGCCAGTTCATGCTGAATCTACATATCGACGAGCACGGCTATACCGAGATCAATCCGCCGCTGCTCGTGCGCAACGAGATCATGTTCGGCACCGGACAATTACCAAAGTTCGAGGACGACCAGTTCTGGGCGATCAAGGGCGAATTGCTTGCCGCGCCGGACCATGAGCGCCTCCGGACCGAACGTCTCGGGATCATTCCGACCGCGGAGGTCGCGCTCACCAATCTCGTCCGTGAATCCATCCTCGACGAAAAGCAGCTGCCGATGCGGCTCACCGCGCTGACGCCGTGCTTCCGTGCCGAGGCGGGCGCTGCGGGGCGCGACACCCGAGGCATGATCCGGCAGCACCAGTTCAGCAAGGTCGAACTGGTCTCGATCACGACACCGGAGACCAGCAAGGACGAGCACGAGCGCATGCTCGCCTGTGCCGAGGAAGTGCTGCGGCGGCTCGACCTGTATTACCGCGTGATGACGCTGTGCACCGGGGATATGGGTTTCTCGTCGCAAAAAACCTATGACATCGAGGTCTGGATGCCAGGCCAGGGCGACGGCGGGGCATTCCGCGAGATCTCGAGCTGCTCGGTGTGTGGCGATTTCCAGGCCCGCCGGATGGACGCGCGCTCGCGCGGTCCCGATGGCAAGCCGCGGTTCGTGCACACGCTCAACGGCTCCGGCACCGCGCTCGGTCGCGCGCTGATCGCCGTGATGGAGACCTATCAGCAGGAGGACGGCTCGATCGCGGTCCCCAGCGTGCTCCAGCCCTATATGGGCGGGCTGAAGGTGGTCGCGCGCGACTAGGCCTGTTGCCAATCTGAAACGGAAGAAACGTTTGGTTGCGAAGATCGGGCGGCCGGTTATCCTGCCGGTCCCCCGACAAAGCGAACCCATCGTTCATGGCCTTGCACCGCGACATCTTCTGGGTCGGCAGACAATGGGCGGTGACAGGTGCCGGCATCCAGGCCGTCGATCAGCGGCTGCGTGGCGTGCTCGACATCGAGATCACGCGGCTCTGGGACGATCATCTGGTCCAGGGCCGGCGGGCCAAGCCCGGTGTGAATGCCGCGGATTTCGACCAGGCGCTGACGCTGGCACGCGAACGCTTTCCGCGGGCGCCTGTGCCGGACCCGTTCGTCGCACAGCTGGAGGCGCTCGGTGTCGTCGAGGCTCCGATCGTGAGCCCGGTCGTGCCGGCGATGAAGCTGCACGTGGAGGGCCGGCTGGCGCGCTTCCTGCCGCAATGGCGGGTTCGCCGGTAGCCGGAGCAAGCCGGGAACCGGCCACGGGCTCAATCGACCAGTTTGCCTGATCGGCCCCAGCCGGATAAGACGGCTCGGACCCGCTTCAGGAATCGACCTTTCGCATGCGCATTCTCTGCACCAATGACGACGGCATCCACGCCCCCGGCCTCGAGGTCCTGGAGGAGATCGCGCGCGCATTATCCGATGACGTCTGGGTGGTCGCGCCCGAGCTCGACCAATCCGGCGTGTCGCATTCGCTGTCGCTGAACGATCCCTTGCGCCTGCGCGAGATCGGCCCGCGGCACTTCGCGGTGCGCGGCACGCCGACCGACTGCGTCATCATGGGTGCGCGCCACATCCTCGGGGCCAAGCTGCCCGATGTCGTGCTGTCCGGTGTCAACAAGGGGCGCAACGTCGCCGAAGACGTGGTCTATTCCGGCACCATCGCTGGCGCGCTGGAGGGCACCATCCTGGGGCTGCCGTCCTTCGCCCTGTCTCAGGAGTTCAGCGTCGAGACGCGCGAGCGGCCGCCGTGGGACACCGCGCGCAAATTCGGGCCCGACATCCTGCGCAAGGTGATGGCCGCCGGCATCCCGAAGGACACCGTCATCAACGTCAACTTCCCGTCCTGCGCCCCGGAAGATGTGCTGGGCATTCGCGTGACGCGGCAGGGCAAGCGCAATCTCGGCTTCCTCAGGATCGACGAGCGCAGGGACGGCCGTGGCAATCCCTATTTCTGGATCGGCTTCGAGCGCACCGCGATGATGGATACGCCCGCTGAGGGCAGCGATCTCGCGGCGCTCCGCGAGCGCTACGTCTCCGTCACGCCGCTCAGGCTCGATCGCACCAACGAGGCGTTCTCCGACGCGCTGAGTGCGACGCTGAAGTAAGTCCGGCCTGGAGCGGACCTAGCCGCCGCGAAGCGCGGCTTCGATGGTCTTGCCGAGGGCGTCGAGTTGAAACGGCTTTTGAAGCGCCGGCCGATCGCGATACTGCTCGGGCAGGCCGGAGGAGCCGTATCCGGTGGCGAAGATGAACGGGCAGCCCTTCGCCTTGATGACATCGGCGACCGGCGAGATGACCTTGCCGTTGACGTTGACGTCGAGGATGGCGATGTCGAACTCGGTTGCCTGGGCGAGCCGCATGGCTTCGGTGATGTCGCCCGCCTCGGCTGCGATTGTGTAGCCAAGCTCTTCGAGCATGTCCGCGACCATCATCCTGATCATCACCTCGTCTTCGACGAGGAATACAGAGCGACCCGAAAGCCCCGTCGCGGTCATGGTTGAGTCCTTGCCCATTGCTAAAACGTTCGCAGATAACATGAATCGACGCAATGCACGTTTCGACGAGCGGATGCCTGAAAATGGCCATCGAGGCTTGCCTGTTGCAGGCCAATTTGTGGTCAAGTAGGACACCCGAAGCGTATCATGGGTTCCCTGAGCCGGAACAAGAATTTCGCACCCCAGGGTTGGCGTCCCGGACCCAAGACAGCACAAGCAGGCAATGACCTCCGATCAGCACCCGCCGGAAAAGATGATGTTTCAGCTCACGCTGAGGCGTCGGGGCATCAGCGACCAGACGGTCCTGCGGGCCATGGAGGAGGTGCCGCGCGAGCAATTCGTCGACGACGCCGATCGCGACGGCGCCTATCGCGACAGCGCGCTGCCGATCGCCTGCGGCCAGACCATCAGCCAGCCCTTCGTCGTCGCCTATATGACCGAGCAGCTCCAGCTGCAGAAGAAGCACCGCGTGCTCGAGATCGGCGCCGGCTCGGGCTATCAGGCCGCGGTGCTGTCGCGGCTCGCCGGCCAGGTGTTGACGGTCGAACGCTACCGCAAGCTTGCGGATGCCGCACGTCTCAGGCTTGAAAAGCTCAACTATCACAATGTCGAGGTGATGCTGGGCGACGGCCTCAATCTGCCTCCCAATATCGGCCCGTTCGACCGCATCATCGTCACGGCCGCGATGGAGCAGCTTCCGGACAACCTGGTCGAGCGGCTGGAGGTGGGCGGCATTCTGATCGCGCCCGTCGGCCCGCATCAGGGTGTGCAGACGCTGATCCGCCTGAGCCGGACCGAAGCCGGGATCCAGCGCAAGGAACTCGTCGAGGTCCGCTTCGTGCCGGCGCTGCCCGGGGTGGCGCGGGAGCTGTAGATTTCCGGATTGGCTGTGCTGCCAACATCTTATTGGGAGGGTTAAGCCGTTATTTACTCGGCGCGTGTTTACTTAAAACACCAGTTCTGTTGCGTACGAGTGAGTAACCATGTCCGTTGCCGCCGAGTTGCTTTACTCGCGCCGCGTGCCGCAGGTCGCGGTGCTGGCGCTGATCTCCTTCAGCTTCGCAGGGTGCAGCGCCGACATGTCGTCGCGCATGTCCCAGTCGAACTTCTCCAATCCCTTCGCGCAGGAATCGACCGGTTCGGTGCAGCAGGCACCGCCGCCGCAGCGCGAGCTTCCGCAATATTCGCGGCCGCAGACGCAGCCCGGGTCTTATCAGTCGCAGCCGTTGCCGCCGGCGGTGTCCGCGCCGCAATCCTATCCCGTTGCGGCGGGCGGCGTGTCCGGAGGCGGTCGCGGCGTCGGCTCCTACGCACCCCCGGCGCAGCCGCATCTTGAGACCACGGCCACCGTGCCGCCGCGCTCGGTTGCAGCCGCCCAGCCGGCCGGTGGAACCAAGATCATCGTCGGCACCAGCGATACGCTCGACCTGCTCGCCAAACGGTATCGCGTCACGCCGCAGGCGATCCTCGCCGCCAATGGCTATAAGGGCTCGCGCGCGCTCTCGCCCGGCCAGCAGCTGATCATTCCGCACCAGGCCACGGCCGCCGCGCCCGCGCCGGTGATGGCCCCCGTCGCGGCGGCGCCTGCTGCGAAGCCCGTTGCGACCGTTGCCGCACCTTCGAGCACGCACTTCGTCAACCATGGCGACACGCTGGCCAGCATTGCCCGCAAGAACCATATCTCGGCGGCCGAACTGGCCCGCGCGAACGGCCTCGATTCGTCTGCAAAACTTAAGCTCGGCACCAGGCTGGCCGTGCCCGGCGCCAAGACTGCCGCCCTCGCGGCGCCGGTTGCCGCGGCTCCCAGCGCAGTCGCCCCTGTCGCGGGTACGCTGCAGCCCGTAGCTGCCGCATCTGCTCCGGCCACCAAGATGGCGGCCGTCGCGCCGGTGCAGAGCGCGCGCCTGGCCCAGGCCACGGCCAATGTCGAAGAGAAGGCCACGGAAGCTCCGGCGAAAGCTACGGAGACCACCAGCGGGCTACCGACCTTCCGCTGGCCGGTGCGCGGCAAGGTAGTCACGAGCTACGGCGCCAAGACCAATGGCAAGTCCAATGACGGCATCAATGTTGCGGTGCCCGAGGGTACGCCGGTCAAGGCGGCTGAAGACGGTGTCGTTGCCTATTCCGGCAACGAGCTGAAAGGTTATGGCAATCTCGTCCTGGTTCGGCACTCCAACGGCTACGTCACCGCATATGCCCATGCGAGTGAGCTGATGGTGAAGCGCGGAGATACCATCAAGCGCGGTCAGGTCATTGCCAAGTCGGGTCAATCCGGGGAGGTGGCGTCGCCGCAGCTCCACTTCGAGATCCGTAAAGGATCGAGCCCGGTTGACCCGCTTCAATTCCTGAACGGGGCGTGAGCCTGAAGTAGGGCGCGCGCCATCGCCACAAACGCGGTGTCGTTGCTCAGTTTGACCAGCGACCCAGTACGCCGCAGCGTCTTGATCGATCAAAACCGTCTCTGGAATACTGGATCGCCCGCCTGCGCGCGCGATGACAGTTGTGAGCTACAGCTCCCGCTACGTCGCCGCCAGCTTCACACCGAGCCGTCCCGCAAGCTCCTGCACGAACTGCCAGGCGACGCGGCCCGAGCGCGAGCCGCGTGTCGTCGACCATTCAAGCGCCTCGCGCTCCAGCGCGTCGTCGTCGAGCTTGACGCCGAAATGGCTGCAATAGCCGCGCACCATGGCCAGATATTCGTCCTGGCTGCAGCGGTGGAAGCCGAGCCAGAGACCGAAGCGATCCGACAGCGAGACCTTCTCCTCGACGGCTTCGCCCGGGTTGATCGCGGTCGAGCGCTCGTTCTCGATCATCTCGCGCGCCAGCAGATGGCGGCGGTTGGAGGTGGCGTAGAGAATGACGTTCTCGGGCCGGCCCTCGATGCCGCCTTCGAGCACCGCCTTGAGCGACTTGTAGGACGCATCATTGCCGTCGAAGGAGAGATCGTCGCAGAACACGATGAAGCGGAAGGACGAGGCGCGGAGCTGCTCCATCAGCGCGGGCAGGCTCTCGATGTCCTCGCGGTGAATCTCGATCAGCTTCAGCCTGTCGGCCGGTTTGCGCTCCGCATTGATGCTGGCATGCGCCGCCTTCACCAGCGACGATTTGCCCATGCCGCGAGCGCCCCAGAGCAGCGCGTTGTTGGCGGGCAGGCCATTGGTGAAGCGCTCGGTGTTCTCCATCAGGATGTCGCGCACCCGATCGACGCCCTTGAGCAGGAACAGCTCGACGCGGCTGACCCGTGGCACCGCCGCGAGGCGGCCGTCCGGGTGCCAGACGAAAGCATCCGCCTGCTTGAACGGGTAGCGTTCGACGGCGGGCTTGCCTTGGGCGGCGAGGTGCGCCGCGATCGTCTCCAGCGCGCGAACGATGCGCTCCTGGGAGAGGTTCGGGCTCGCCTTGAGGGCTATCTTGGGACGTTTTGCCGCGACGCGGGCAGGCTTCCTGGCAGCGGAGCGGGGGCCTTTGCCGGCCGGGCTTTTGCTTGGTTTTTTGGGCATGTCCGAAGTTCCTGAGAATGCAGCCTTATCGGGCCTGAGCGCGCGCCGCAAGGTGGCCAAAAGGGCGGTCTGGCAGCGTTGCAATTGGGGCAATGGCCGCTATAGTCCGCGCGAATTTGACCGAACCGGTCGCCATTTGGGCCCGACCGGTTTTCCCCCGTTTTCACGAGGATCGTCCGAATGCTGATTACCCCTGCGTATGCCCAGGCTGCGGGCGCCGGCGACACCAGCGGCATGTTGATGTCGCTGCTGCCGTTCGCCCTGATCTTCGTGATCATGTACTTCCTGATTCTGCGTCCGCAGCAGAAGAAGGTCCGTGACCACGCCGATCTCGTGAAGAACATCCGCCGCGGCGACACCGTCGTGACCTCGGGCGGCCTCGTCGGCAAGGTCACCAAAGTCGTTGACGACGACCAGATCGAGTTCGAGATCGCCGATGGCGTGCGCGTGCGGCAGATGCGCTCGATGGTCTCCGGCGTGCGCGCCAAGGGCGAACCGGCCAAGGAAAGCGCGAAGGATAGCGCCAAGGACGACGCCGCGGCGAAGTGATCGCTTCCGCGAGTCTTTCAAGTCTCCTGATCTGACAGGTCCAGTCGATGTTGTATTTCACGCGGTGGAAGGCGCTCGGGATCATCCTGACGGCGCTGATCGTGTGCCTTTGCGCGGTCCCGAACTTCTTCCCCGAAGCGCAGGTCAAGACCTGGCCCGCCTGGGCGCAGCGCCGGCTTGTGCTCGGCCTCGATCTCCAAGGCGGCTCCTATCTGCTGCTTGAGGTTGACGGCAATTATGTGAAGAAGGAGAGGCTCGACCAGGTCCGCGACGACGTTCGCCGGACGCTGCGCGATGCCAAGATCGGCTTCACCGGCGGCGTCACCGTGCGCAACGACGCGGCCGAGGTTCGGATCACCAAGGAATCCGACCTGCAGCCTGCGCTCGCCAAGCTGCGCGAGGTGTCCCAGCCGCTGGGCGGACTGGTGGGGTCCAGCGGTCAGCGCGACCTGGATGTGAGTGACGCCGGCGGTGGCGTGATCCGGCTTGCCATCCCGCAGGCCGCGATGCTCGACCGCATGCGCAAGACCATCGAGCAGTCGATCCAGATCGTCGAACGTCGCGTCAACGAGCTTGGCACCGTCGAGCCTGTCATCCAGCGTCAGGGCAACGATCGCATCCTGGTGCAGGTCCCGGGTCTTCAGGATCCGACCCGTCTGAAGGAATTGCTGGGCAAGACCGCGAAGATGGAATTCCGTATGGTCGATCCCTCGGTGCCGCCGGACCAGGCGCAGCAGCGCGGGTTGCCCCCTGACACTGAGTTCCTGCCGAGCGCAACGCCGCCGCCACCGGGCTACGTGGTCAAGAAGCAGGTGCTGGTTGCCGGCGGCGATCTGACCGACGCCCAGGCCACCTTCGACCAGCGTACCAATGAGCCGGTCGTCAGCTTCAAGTTCAACACCTCGGGCGCGCGCAAGTTCGCGCAGGCCACGCAGGAGAATGTCGGGCTGCCCTTCGCGATCATCCTCGACAACAAGGTGATCTCGGCGCCGGTCATTCGCGAGCCGATCACCGGCGGTCAGGGACAGATCTCCGGCAGTTTCACCGTGCAATCGGCCAACGATCTCGCGATCCTGCTGCGCGCCGGCGCGCTGCCGGCGCCGCTGACCGTGGTCGAGGAGCGCACGGTCGGTCCGGGTCTCGGCCAGGACTCGATCGAGAAGGGCGAGCTTGCGGCCTATGTCGGCTCGATCCTGGTCATTATCTTCATGCTCGTGACCTACCGGCTGTTCGGCGTGTTCGCCAACATCGCGGTGGCCATCAACGTCGCCATGATCTTCGGCCTGCTGTCGCTGCTCAACGCTACCCTGACGCTGCCCGGCATCGCCGGCATCGTACTCACCGTCGGCATCGCGGTCGATTCCAACGTGCTGATCTACGAGCGCATCCGCGAGGAATTGCGGGGCGGCCGCAACGCGATCTCGGCGATCGACGCCGGCTTCAAGCGGGCGCTCGCGACCATCCTCGATTCCAACATCACCACTTTCATTGCCGCCGCGGTGCTGTTCTACATCGGCACCGGTCCGGTGCGCGGCTTCGCCGTGACGCTCGGAATCGGCATCATCACCACGGTGTTCACCGCCTTTACCCTGACCCGGCTGATCGTCGCCGGGTGGGTGCGGTGGAAGCGGCCGCAGAGCGTGCCGATCTAGGAGCCTGATTGTGAATCACACTGTTCTCATCGGGCTCGGCATTCTGATCGCCATTCTCACCGTGGTTGCGGCATTCGGCTGGCTGCCGTCGCTGCGCATTGTCCCCGACGATACCCATTTCGACTTCACGCGCTTCCGCCGCATCAGCTTCCCGATCTCGGCGGCGCTGTCGATCGTCGCGATCATGCTGTTCTTCACCCATGGCCTGAATTTCGGCATCGACTTCCGCGGCGGCACGCTCCTGGAGGTGCAGGCCAAGTCCGGCACAGCCGACATCGCGGCGATGCGTACGACGTTGGATGGTTTGCGTCTCGGCGAAGTCCAGTTGCAGCAATTCGGCGGTCCCGCCGACGTCCTGATCCGCGTCGCGGAGCAGCCGGGCGGCGACGCTGCCCAGCAGGAGGCCGTGCAGAAGGTGCGCACCGCGCTCGGCGATTCCGTCGATTATCGCCGCGTCGAGGTGGTTGGACCGCGCGTATCGGGCGAATTGCTCGCATACGGCATGCTCGGCCTGATGCTGGCGATCGTCTCGATCCTGATCTATCTCTGGTTCCGTTTCGAGTGGCAGTTCGCGCTCGGCGCCATGATCGCCAACGTGCACGACATCGTGCTGACGATCGGCTTCATGTCGATCAGCCAGGTCGATTTCGACCTGACCAGCATTGCGGCGCTTCTGACCATTCTGGGCTATTCGCTCAACGACACCGTCGTCATCTACGACCGCATCCGTGAGATGCTGCGGCGCTACAAGAAGATGCCGATGCCGCAGCTTCTCAACGAATCGATCAACTCGACGCTGTCGCGCTCGATCATCACCCACTTCACCGTGACGCTGGCGCTGCTGGCGCTGCTCCTGTTCGGCGGCCATGCCATCCACAGCTTCACCGCGGTGATGATGTTCGGCGTGGTGCTGGTCGGTACCTACACCTCGATCTTCATCGCGGCCCCGATCCTGATCTACCTCGGCGTCGGCGAGCATCGCGAAGATGCGGCCGACAAGGCTACGCCGGCGAAGAAAAGCAAGGCATGATCCGAACCGCATGCTCTCGCGGACGTTTGCGAGGGCAGTAAGCTCATTCGGACGAAGCTCATGGCCGGCGATCCCAACGCACCGCATTTCCCCCGCTCGGCGCCGATCGAGGCCTATGGCAAGGGCGGTTTCGCCTTTGCCGGAATGTCGCATCGGGGATCGCTGCTTTGTCTCCCCGACGCGATCTGGGCCTGGGACGTGACGCACCCCGCGAAGATCGACCGCTATTCGCTGGATCGGGTCTTCAAGTTCGCCAATAGCATCGACACGCTCCTGATCGGCACTGGAACCGGGGTCTGGTTGCCGCCGCCGGAACTGCGCCAGGCGCTTAAATCGGCGAGGGTGGTTCTGGACACGATGCAGACCGGGCCCGCCGTGCGCACCTACAACATCATGATCGGCGAACGGAGGCGCGTCGCGGCCGCGCTGATCGCCGTGCCATGAGCAGCTCCGCGCCGCCGCCCGATTCCGCGGCCTTCTGTGCCGATCTCGTGCGCAGCCATGACTTTGCGCGCTATGCCGCGACCCTGTTCGCGCCGGCTGCCGAGCGCCGCGCGCTGCTGGCGCTCTATGCCTTCAATGTCGAGATCGTCCGGGTCCGCGATCAGGTGAGCCAGCCCTTGCCGGGTGAAATCCGCCTGCAATGGTGGACCGACATGCTGTCGGGCGTGGCTCATGGTAGCGCCGAGGGCAATCCGGTGGCGGCGGATCTGCTTCGCGCCATCCGCGATTTCGCGCTGCCGGTCGAGCCGCTGTTACTGCTCATCGACGAGCATCAATTCGATCTCTACAACGATCCGATGCCGACGATGACGGCACTCGAAGGCTATCTGGCCGCGACCTGCTCGGCGTTGTTCACGCTCGCAGCCCGGATCATGGCGACGCCTTCGGAGGTAGCCGAGCATCTCGCGCGGCATGCCGGGTTGGCTCAAGGTATCGTGCAAGTCATCGCGAACTTGCCGCGTGATGCGGCGCACCGGCAATTGTTCCTGCCGCAACAGGTCCTGGCGAGCCACGATTGCAACATGGAGGATGTATTCGCCGGCAAGGAGACGCCGAATTTGCGCGCCGTCCTGGACCAGCTCGCGAACGAGGCCGGGCAGCATCTGACCACGGCCTTGTCGCTGTTGGCGGAGGTGCCGGCGTCGGCACGGCCAGCGTTTCTGCCGCTGAGCCAGGTAAGGGCCGATCTCAAGCGCCTGTCGCAGCCCGGCCGCAATCCGTTCACGCCGCAGCCATCCTCGCGGCTGCGCACGTTGTGGACGCTGTGGCGGGCCTCGCGTTCCCCAGAGTTTACCAAATAGCGGCTGGCTTATCGCCTCGAACTGCCAAATGCTCTATGCTGTCCCATGGCTGAGTTGTCCCAAAGCATCTCCTGTGATCTCAGCGGCCTTCCGGTCGCGCCTGATGACGTCCATGCCGCCGCCGAGACCATCCGCGGCGCCGTCGTCGAGACGCCCTGTAGCCATAGCCGCACGCTGAGTAATATCTGCGGCTGCGACATCTGGCTGAAATTCGAGAATCTCCAGTTCACATCCTCGTTCAAGGAGCGCGGCGCGCTCAACCGCCTCACGGCGCTGATGCCGGAGGAGCGCGCGCGGGGCGTCGTCGCCATGTCGGCGGGCAACCACGCGCAGGGCGTCGCCTATCACGCCAGGCGGCTCGGCATTCCCGCAACCATCGTCATGCCGGTAGGCACGCCGATGGTGAAGGTCGAGAACACCAGACATCACGGTGCCGAGGTGGTGGTGACGGGCGCCACGCTGGAGGAGGCGGCCGCGTATGCGCGCAGCCACGGCGAAGCCCGCGGCATGATCTTCGTCCATCCTTATGACGATCCGCTTGTCATCGCGGGGCAGGGCACCGTCGGGCTGGAAATACTCAAGGCAGTGCCGGAGCTCGATACACTGGTCGTCCCGATCGGCGGCGGTGGCCTGATCAGCGGCATCGCCATTGCCGCGAGATCGATCAACCCGTCGCTGCGAATCGTGGGCGTCGAGGCCTGGCTCTATCCCTCGATGTACAACGCCATCCACGACGGCAATCTGCCGGCGCGCGGCGACACGCTCGCCGAAGGCATCGCGGTGAAATCGCCCGGCAAGATCACGACCGAAATCGTCCGCCGCCTCGTGGACGACATTGCGCTCGTCAACGAAGCCGAGCTCGAGCGTGCGGTCGCGACCCTGATCTCGATCGAGAAGACGGTCGTCGAAGGCGCCGGCGCCGCCGGCCTCGCCGCGCTGATGTCCGACCCGTCCCGTTTCGCCGGCCAGAAGGTCGGGCTGGTGCTGAGCGGCGGCAATATTGACACGCGGCTGATCGCGTCGGTCCTGACCCGCGAGTTGGCGCGCGAAGGGCGGCTGACCCAGTTGTCGCTCGATATCCCCGACCGGCCCGGCCAGCTGGCCGCGGTCGCAGCACTGCTGGCTGAGGCCGGCGCCAACATCATCGAGGTCTCGCACCAGCGCACCTTCTCGGATCTCCCGGCCAAGGCGACGCTGCTGCAACTGGTCATCGAGACCCGTGACAGCGCCCATCTCGACGAGGTCATGGCGAAGCTTGGCGCATCCGGATTGAGCGCGCGCTGTACCTGAGCTGCGCACGCCCGCCGCTATCGCCGCGTCAATCCCGCGATGTGGTCGATCAGACGGTCGACCTCGGCTTCCGTGTTGTAGTAGTGCGGGGACGCCCGCACGAGATGCGGCAACGCGCGAATTTCGGCATCGATGCGCGTGCTCGGCGGATCGGAAGCGCCGATCGTGATGCCGGCGGCAGCGGCACTGGCAACAACGGCCTCCGCCTCGTATCCGTCCACCGTGAAGCTGACGATGGCACCCGGCCCCCGGCCGAGGTCGCGAATGGTGACGCCGGGAAGAGCCGCGAGGCCGCTGCGAAGACGGCCGGCAAGCGTACGGCAGCGTTGTTCGATCGGAGCGATGCCGATCTCAAGGGCGTAGTCGACAGCCGCTCCGAGTCCCAGCCGGGCCGCATAGTTGTTCTCCCAGGTTTCGAAACGGCGCGCATCGTCGCGGAGCCGATACTCGTCGCGCGAGACCCAGGGCGCCGCGAAGTGATCGATCATCGGCGGCTCTAGCTTTTGCAGCATCGCCCCGCGGACGTAGAGAAAGCCGGTGCCGCGCGGGCCGCGGAGGAATTTGCGGCCCGTGGCCGACAGCATGTCGCAGCCGATGGTCTCGACGTCCACCACCATCTGGCCGACCGCCTGACAGGCGTCGAGCAGGTAGGGAATGCCGCGCGCCCGCGCGATCTTGCCGATCGCTGCCGCGGGATTGACCAGCCCGCCATTGGTCGGAACCCAGGTGATGGCGATCAGCTTCACGCGCTCATCGATCATGCGTTCGAGTGCGTGGACGTCGAGCTCGCCACTGGCATCGCTCGGCACCACATCGATGACCGCGCCGGTACGTTTGGCGACTTGAAGGAACGCCACATAGTTGGCGGCATATTCCGCCTCGGCGGTCAGGATGCGATCGCCCTTGCGAAACGAGAGCGAATAAAACGCCATCTGCCAGGCAACCGTCGCATTCTCCACGAGAGCGACCTCGTCGGGCGCAGCATTCAGCAGGCGCGCCACCGAGCCATAGACCGCTTCGAGCCGGGCTGCCTCCCGGTCGGCCGCGGCATAGCCTCCGATCTCGCTTTCAAGATCGATATGCTGCTTCATCGCCGCGACAACGGGGGTCGGCATGAGTGCCGCACCGGCGTTGTGGAGATAGGTATGCCGGCTGGTGGCCGGCGTGTCGGCTCGTATTTGGTCGATGTCGATCAACAGCGCCTCCATCTATCGCGATGTCAGTGCATGAATTAGGCGCGATAAGCACTGCGAACAAGCGTCCGGCAGCGATCAGATGCAGAGGCCGAGCAGCTTGACGTGGCAAGTGCTGGACTTGGCTTGAGACTTCGGCTTGCTCGCGGGGACCGCCTCGCGTTTGACGGCCACGAGAGGCTCCTTGTCCTTCTTATTGCCCTTGCCCTTCGGCTCGTAGTCACCGGCGATGACCATCGCCCAATAGGTGCGCTTGCCGCTGGCGGTTTTCGCGTTCGCGATCCCGACGCGGGAGGCATTGTGCAGCAGCAAATTCTTGCGGTGTCCGGACGAGTCGATCCATTGCCCGAGCGTTTTCTCGAAATTGTCGTAGCCGTAGGCGATGTTCTCGGCGGCGCGGCCTGCGCCCGCCGGTGCGACGCGGCGATTGAACGGGCCGAGGGCATCGTGACTGAGGTCGTCCTTCGCCGCCATCGCGCGCGCCTGGTCCATGGCGATGCGGTCGAGGGTCGAATCGCGCACGACTCGGACTTCGCCGTGCTTGAGGCGAAAACTGGAGATCAGCTCGGCCGGAGATTCCGCCATTGCGGGCGTGGTGGCGAACAGCAGTAGGCCGGCCATCAGGCTGCCAACCCCACGATTCATCATCGTCCCCCGAGTGCCCATGACCCCGCCACCACCCCGAATTCTCCGATCGCTTCTCTATCGCCAATGTGGACGCTTCAAGGCGTGCTCTGCGTGCTAGCCCGCCGGTAGGTCCGCCTCGAAATTGAAGCGGTCGCGCAGGTTCTTGCGCTGCTCCAGGATGTCCTTGAGGAAGGCGCGGTCCTGGTCGTTCTTCATCATCGGCTCGATCAGGTCGAGCTGGTTCATGGCGACCAGTTGCAGGATCTCTGTGCGCGGCTTGCCGTCGGCGTTGCGTGGCAGCGCGTGCACGACCTGGATGTGCTCCGGCGGCTTCGGCCCATTGGCGGCGCTAAGCTCGCTGCGCAATTGGCCCTCGAGCGCGGCCTGATCGGCTTCGACGAAGGCATAGAGCCCGACGCCGGAGCGGCGGTCGGCAAAGGCGACGATGGCGGCGTCGCGCACGGCGGGATTCTTGCGGATCAGTTCCGCCAGCACTGGCGCGTCGTTGACGAGCCGGCGGCCGCCGCCTTCCCGGTCGGTGAAGTTGAACAGGCCGCGCGTAATTGCCCGATAAACCTTCTTGCCGGTGGCGAGCCACAGGCTGGCGGCGAACGATTTCTTCGCCAGGATCTTGCGCTCGCGCGGCGTCAGCGCCTCAGGCGCATAGGAGCGCTTGTGCTTGAGCAGATGCCTGAGATCTTCGTAGGCCAGGATGCGGTAAAGCCGGCCGCGACGGTCGAAGCAGGCCGCGAGCTGGAAGTCGGTCACATAGGCGCGCCCGTCGCGGCCGACCAGCCAGTTCTGTTCCTTGGCAAGATCGTTGTGGCAGATGCCGGCGCGGCGCAGCCGTCGCAGCGCGGCCTTCGCGGAGCGGAAATAGGCGAGGTCGCCATGCGGTTTGGCCAGATGCAGCGCGACGCCATCGACGAAGCTGCGCACCAGCGCGCGGCGTCCGGCCCACAGCAGCTCAGGGCCGACATCTAGGCCGTTGGCGAGTGCCAGCGCATGCTTCTCACGGGCGAACAGATGGTGCGCCAAAAGGAATGACCACCACGGCACCTCGTCCAGGCGGCGCAGCACCGCGTCGACCTCACCGCCATCGCTGCGGAATCGGCCGCGCTCGACGGTCGAGAACACGTCGCGCTTGAGCAGCACGCCCTCGGTCCAGCGCGCCGAGAGTGTCGCGGCGTCGTCTTTGGGAAGGTTCATCGAAAACTCATGCCGCCGCGGCAATGCGCAGGTGATCGGCGATCCAGCGATCGAGATCGGCGAGCGCCAGCGCACTCATCGCCTGCTTCTTGGCCACGGTCTTCTCGTTTCCGCGCAACCGCGTGCCATCCGGCTTCTTCGTCGGCGCGCTGGCGAGCGGTGGGAACAGGCCGAAATTGATGTTCATCGGCTGGAACGAGCGCGTGCCGGGCTCGATGCTCTCGATATGGCCGCCGGTGATGTGGTTGAGAAGGGATCCGAGTGCCGTCGTGCTCGGCGGATTCGCAAGCGTCTCGCCGCGCACGTCCGCTGCCGCATAGAGGCCGGCAATCAGGCCGACGCTGGCGGATTCCACGTAGCCCTCGCAGCCCGTCATCTGGCCGGCAAAACGCAGCCGCGGCTGCGCGCGCAGACGCAACTGGCCGTCGAGCAGCTTTGGCGAGTTGAGAAAGGTGTTGCGATGCAGGCCGCCAAGGCGGGCGAATTCGGCCTTCTCGAGCCCCGGAATGGTGCGGAAGATGCGCTGCTGTTCGCCGTATTTCAGCTTCGTCTGGAAGCCGACGATGTTGTAGAGCGTGCCGAGCTTGTTGTCCTGGCGCAGCTGCACGATCGCGTAGGCCTTCGTCGTGGGATCGTGCGGATTGGTGAGGCCGACCGGCTTCATCGGCCCATGGCGCAAGGTCTCGGGGCCGCGTTCCGCCATGACCTCGATCGGCAGGCAGCCGTCGAAATAGGGCGTGTTGGTCTCCCATTCCTTGAACTCGGTCTTCTCGCCGGCGACCAGCGCGGCGACGAAGCCGTCATACTGCTCCTTTGTCATTGGGCAGTTGATGTAGTCGGCGCCGGTGCCGCCGGGGCCGACTTTGTCGTAGCGCGATTGGAACCAGGCCACCGACATGTCGATCGATTCGCGGTGCACGATCGGCGCGATCGCGTCGAAGAAGGCGAGCGCGTTCTCGTCGGTCAGCTCGCGGATCGCGTCGGCCAGCGGCGCCGAGGTGAGGGGGCCGGTCGCAATGATGACGTTGCTCCATTCGGCCGGCGGCAGGCCTGCGACCTCGCCGCGGGCGATCTCGATCAGGGGATGATCGTCCAGCGCCTTGGTGACGGCGGCCGAGAAGCCGTCACGATCGACGGCCAGCGCGCCGCCGGCGGGCACCTGGTTGGCGTCGGCTGCACGCATGATCAGCGAGTCGAGGCGGCGCATCTCGGCATGTAGCAGGCCGACGGCGTTGTTGGCGGCATCGTCCGAGCGGAATGAGTTGGAGCAGACGAGTTCGGCAAGCCCGTCAGTGCGGTGTGCCTCGGTCATGCGAGTCGGCCGCATCTCGTGCAGCACCACGGGCACGCCGGATTTGGCGACCTGCCAGGCGGCCTCGGAGCCGGCAAGGCCTGCGCCGATCACGTGCACGGTATTGAATTGGGATCCTGTCATGGGCGGACAGGTAGCGCTTTTCGGCGATCAGTGGAATCGCCGAGATCGATTTTTTGCCTCCGGATGCGGCAACGCCCGCACGAGGCGGGCGCTGTCGGTTCGTCCGGTTAAGGGCTGAACGATATCAGCCCTGGTACTGACCGGCGGCAACGCGCGGGATGTCCGAGCGATCGAGGCCGATATCGGCCAGTTCGCGATCGCTGAGCTGGGACAGTTCGGCAACATTGCGCTGATAGTCCCGGAAAGCCTGGATCATGCGGATGAGCGAGAGCAGCATTGGTAATCTCCTGTAGTTCGATTCAGCCCTTGCCCGGGCTCCATCGTTGAAATGAATATAGGTGAGAGTGGTGCAGTGCGAAAGTTCCGATGTTGCGATGCAGCTAAGCGCTGGTTGCATGGCATCGGTAAGGGACGATTAACGTCTTGGCACTCGCGCTCAACCGCTGGGCAAAACAGCGCCAATCTCGCGATAAGCCTCCATTAAATCACGGGTTTGTGGGAGAGGCGTTGTTCTGATGGAAGCGCAAATGAGGTCCGCTTTCACCATTGCCGGCGGGCAGCCGCAGCTTCTGGACCCAAGTCGTCCATGCGCGAATCACATGCTGTGGGTTCCAAAGAAGTGAACTTTGGTTCAATTTGGCGTCGCTTCGCTCGAATCTCGCCCGGCAGATGGGCATGCCTTTCAGCAAACGCTCCTGAAGGCCCGGTCACACAATCGACCCGACGCGCTTCTCGAACGCGCTTAAGGAGCGTGCGCGAGCTGGGTGGCGAAATGGGCGACGGTCCTGGAGTAGACCTCGCTCTTGTTCCACTGCTGGAGCACCGCAAAATTCGGACTGCCGGGCTGCCAGTCCTTTCCGCGCTGCCAGCCGTAACCGGCGAGATAGTTCGCGGTGGAGGCGAGCACGTCGGGGGCGTTGTGCAGGAGATCGCGCTTGCCATTGCCGTCGAAATCGACGGCGTACTTCATCCATGACGACGGCATGAACTGGGTCTGGCCAAGCTCGCCGGCCCAAGCGCCCTTCATGTCAGCCGGTGCGAGGTCGCCGCGCTGAACGATGCGCAGCGCATCCAGCAGCTCGGCGCGAAACTGCTCGGCGCGGCGGCAGTCATAGGCCAGCGTTGCCAGCGAGCGGATGGTCGAAAACTTGCCGGTGTTGACGCCAAAATCGGTCTCCAGACCCCATATCGCGACCAGCACCTCGCCAGGCACGCCGTAGGTCTGCTCAATGCGGGACAGCACCGAGCCGTATTGCTTCATCATGTTGGAGCCGCGCTGCATGCGCGGTGGCACCATGCGGCCGGAAAACTCCTCGAAGGTCTGGGTGAAGACCTTTTGCGAGCGGTCGCGATTGAGCACGCTCTGATCGAGCGTCACACCGGCGAGCCCGGCGGAAATGGCCTGTTGCGAGACGCCTTTGGCCGCGGCGTCGGTTTTGAAATCTGCAAGCCACGCATCGAAATTGCCCGAACCGCAGGCAACAGCGGCGAACGCTGGCTGGGCGGATAGGATCGACGCGGTGATGGCTAGGGCTGCGAGGGCGAGACGAGAAATCGTCGGGGTCATTCGAGCAAATAAATTCCGTGAATTGATCTAACCGGCGGGCGCAATCTCGATGGTAACCGCGGCCAAAGCAAGGCGTATGACAGTGCGCGATCCTGCCCGGACCGGGGCAGGATCGATTGTCACGAGATCGTCAGGCGTCGGTCCGATTGCGCCAGGGGAAGAGGTTGGCAGGGAAGTCGGCGGCCGGCTTGCGCGGACGGTGCGGCGGAGGCGGCGTCGGACGTGCGCCCGGATCCGACACGATCACCTTGCGGTAGAGATGCCAAGTGGCATGGCCGAGCAGGGGGACCACCACGGCAAGGCCGAGAAAGGCCGGGATCGTGCCCAGCGCGAGCAATACCGCCACGATCAGCCCCCAGGCCGCCATCGGCACCGGGTTCTTCGCGACGACGCGCAGCGACGTCACCATCGCCTCGAACGCGCCGGCATGGCGGTCGAGCATCAACGGGAACGACACGGCGCTGATGCAGAGCGCGGCAAGAGCGAACAGGAAGCCGGTGCCGCAGCCGACCACGATCAGCCACCAGCCTTGCCGGCTCGTGAGAACCCGCGTCAGAAAATCCGAGATCCCGGACGCGCCTTCGTAGCCGAACGCCGCGACGTAGATCGCCTGCGCGGTCGCAACCCAAGTCACGAACAGGGCCAGCAGCAGCGCGCCGAGACCGAGCATGGCGCCGAAGGACGGCGAACGCAGCACCTCCATGGCATCCCAGGCGCTGGCCTCTTCATGGCGCTCGCGCCGGCTGGAGAGCTCGTAGAGACCAAGAGCGGCGAACGGGCCGATCAGCGCGAAGCCCGCGGCCAGCGGAAACAATAACGGCAGCACTGAATAGCCCATCACCACGCGGGCGAGCACGAGGCCCAGCACAGGATAGATCACGCAGAGGATGATGGCGTGGCTCGGCACCGCCTTGAAATCTTCCCAGCCGCGCTTGAGTGCATCGTGCAGATCGGAGAGTTGGATGGTTCGGATCACCGGTCCAGCCGCTTCCGCGGTCTGGGCCATGGTGGGTACATTGCCCTGGTAGAATGTGGCCATGGTTGCTAGCTCCCTTGCCATGCGGCCGAATCCAACGCCAGCAAACGGCGCAAGCGGCCGCTATTCTGAGTTTCGCGATCCCCGACCAGACGCGAATTCCGGGTGGCATCGCGAACTGAACATCAAGCGTACGCCCATTTGCGAGTCCTGTCCCTCACGCTTGGGTGAGATTCGATGCCGCAGCGCAATCTCGACGATGTCATTCGGCCGTCATTTCGCCGCAGATAAGCTGATGCTGCGTGTTGGCTTGCGGACTTCGCGGGTGCAACGACGCAACTTGGTCTATAAGTGCCACTCAAGGCCCTTCCAACGGATCCTTTTCGGGGAGCAGACATGAGCATTTTCGGGAAAATTATGGGCGCGATCTTCGGTAGCCATCCAGCTTCCGCCGCGCCCGCAGGCAGCGCACCGTCGGGCACCGCGCCCGCAGGGGCCGCGCCGGGCGCATCGGCGCCAGCGGTGGACGTTGCTTCGATCGTCGACGCTGCGGTCGCCGCGCACAAGGGCGAGAAGCTGGAATGGCGCACCTCGATCGTCGACCTCATGAAGGCTCTCGACATCGATTCCAGCCTCGCTGCGCGCAAGGACCTCGCCAAGGAGCTCGGTTACAGCGGCGACACCAACGATTCCGCGAGCATGAACGTCTGGCTGCACAAGCAGGTGATGTCCAAGCTCGCCGCCAATGGCGGCAAGCTGCCGCCGGAGATCAAGCACTGACCGATCGCCCGGCCGTAATCCAAGGGCCCGCTATCGCGCGGGCCCTTTTTGCATTCAGGCGACGAGATCCGCATCCTCCGGATGCCTGTCGAGATAATCGACGACGAAGCCGCAACCGGCGATCACCTTGTTGCCGTCGCGGCGGATCAATTCCAGCGCGCCCTTGACCAGCTCGGAGCCGATGCCGCGGCCGCGCAGCGCGCGCGGCGTCTCGGTGTGGGTGATGATCACCGCCGACGCCGTCAGCCGGTAATTGGCGAAGGCGATTTCGCTGCCGACATCGAGCTCGAAGCGGCTTCTGTCCTTGTTGTCCCGTACCGATGGCGCCATACAAAATCCTTCCGGAGTGCTGCCTGTTCTCTGAACTAGGCGCCTGACCCCGCCCTTGCCAAGTCGCGACCAAAGAAGGCAGCCGCAGGGGAGATATCTGAAAATGCGTGTCCCGATCGGCCCCGTAGCGCTCCCGCCGCGCTGGTCTCGACATCGCCGGCTCCGGCGACGAAGGCTCGGCTTGCGCGCGGCGACCGCAAATAATCCTCGACATCGCTCTTGCAAGTTCCACGGCGATTCCCACGTCCTCTACAGGACATACGCCCGAATGCGGCCGGCAGGTCGCTAGACATTCGGAGTGTCATGATTGCCAGCCGCCGACGTATGCCTCTTTTGTAGGAGGGTACTATGTCGGACTTTGGTTTCTTGAATACTCATCGAACATGGGAAGACTGGTGCGGAATGGTGCTGGGCGCGCTGATCGTCGCGTCGCCATGGTTCCCCATCCAGGAGCACCTGGCGATCGGCGGACAGCAGATGATAATCGTGAACACGGTCGCCGTCGGCCTCGTCGTATTTGGGCTCAGCCAGCTTGAATATGTCGCCTTGCAGCGCTGGCAGGAGGTGGCAACGATCGTGGTTGGGCTGTGGCTCATCGTCTCGCCTTACATGCTCGGCTATTCCGGTGACGGTTTTCTCCGGGTCTACCATACGAGTCTCGGAGCCGTGGCGCTGGTCCTCGGCGTCCTGCAACTGTGGCAGGACTGGGATCTGAGCGACCAGGATATGCTGAGGCACGGGCAATAGGCTGTAGATGTCAGCAGGCCCGCCGCGCTATCGGCGGGTCTGCTCTTGCTCATCGCTTCACCAGATCCGCGTACGCCGGGTGCTTCTCGATCCACGCCTTCACGAACGGGCATTGCGGGATGAGCTTCAGGCCGGCCGCGCGGACCTGATCGAGCGCGCCTTGCACCAGCTTCGAGCCGACGCCCTTGCCGCCGAGTTGCTTCGGCACGTCCGTGTGCTCGAACGTGATGACGTTGCCGTCGAGTTGGTAGTGTTCGGTCGCAAGATGGCCCTCGACCTCCAGCTCATAGCGCTGATGGGCCTTGTTGTTGATGATTTCGCTCACGTCGTGTCGCCCTTCCAGCTATTGGCCTCGCGCACGAAGTCATAACGCACGGTCAGGTGGGCGGGGTTCCAGTCGTTGCGCTGATCGGTGAAGGCCGATCGTTTCAATCGGTCGCTTTGGCGAGCCTGGAATCCTCGGGCTCCGGCTGCGGGCGCAGGCATCCCTGGCAGATGACGAGGGAACGGTTGACCCTGGCGTCCTGCTCGGCCTCGATTCCGTCCTGTGCCTGCCACCATTCCTTCGAATAGGGCTGAAGCCCGGCTTGCGACCTGTTGCGCTCGGATCGGGCGGCGGCCCGTGTCGATTCTGACGCAGCACGCGGGTGATTGGGATTCTCGCCGGCGCCGTCCCAGGCGTAGCGCGCAGGCTTGAAGGCGGGATCGGAGGCCAGACGCGCTTGCGGGCCCACGGCACATCCGGCAAGCGCCAGCGACAACAGGAGGAGGGCGGGCGCTTTGACCATGATGTGGCACTCTGTACGCGAGAACTGACGAAGGTTGCGCCGATCATGTTTAAAATTCCCTGAACAATCGCGGCGGCGCTGACGACCAATGCGAATGCGATATCTGATCCTCCCGCTCGTACTGTTCGCAACCGCTGCGCGCGGCGACGACGCAAAGCCGTTCAGTCCTGCCGACTGTCCGCCCGGCGTGCAGTAGGCCGTGCGCTACGCCGGCGAGGAACACGAGAGTCAGGGCGGCGGCGCGGTGACTTTTGCACGCGATACGGTGCACAGGATCGACCTGACCGGCGACGGCCGCAAGGACTACATCGTCGACTTCAGCGCCACCAAATGCGGGGAGCGCG
This sequence comes from Bradyrhizobium sp. 149, assembly GCF_023073915.1. GTDB lineage: Bacteria > Pseudomonadota > Alphaproteobacteria > Rhizobiales > Xanthobacteraceae > Bradyrhizobium. Next base: position 587,461 of record NZ_JADPKK010000022.1, read on the forward strand.
AGACGACCTATTGCGGGACCGGCGGCTGCGTCATGAACATCCTGGTGACGCTGGCAGGCGGCAGCGTACGCCCGGTTTTCGACGGCTATGTCCGCAGCTACAAGGTCGTGGCGCCGCCAACGAAACGCGGCGCGGCGCGCACCATCCGCTTCGATCTGCATGGCAGCTATTGCGGCGGCTTTGGTGCGCAGGCCTGCGCCAAGGAGAAGGCCGTTACGGCAACGCCGTTCGCGTTCAAGCAGCCGTAGGGCAGGCGTGCGGCCGGCGGCCTTGCGAGGTCGTGGGCTATGGCGATAAATGGGCTGCAATGAGCGGGCAGCTTGCGTGCCGTCCGCCGCCCGAAGAGGAAGCCCGATGCAGCCCCTGCGCATGTCCCGCCGCGTCATGAATCTCGCTCACATTTTGACCCAGAATGCGCGACGGCACGGATCGCGTCCCGGTTTCGTCTGGGGCGACAAATCCTGGATCTGGCGCGAGGTCGACGCGCAGGTCTCGGCGCTGGCGGCGGCCCTGGCGGCGCGCGGCCTCGCGAAGGGCGACCGCATCCTCGTCCATTCCAAGAACGGCGACGAGATGTTCTTTTCGATGTTCGCGGCGTTTCGGCTCGGCGCCGTCTGGGTGCCGACCAATTTCCGCCTGATGCCGGACGAGGTCGCCTATCTCGCGCAGGCCTCCGGCGCGAAGGGGTTTCTCTGCCACGTCGATTTCCCGGAGCACGCCGCGGCGGTGAAGGGCGGAGCGCTGGAATTCACCTGGAGCATCGACGGTCGGGCGCCATTTGCCGAGACGTCGGTTGCGGATGCCGTCGCATCGCGCGCCGGCACAATGGTCGAGAATGCTGCGGTCGAGCACGACGATCCCTGCTGGTTCTTCTTCACATCGGGGACCACCGGCCGCTCCAAGGCTGCGGTGCTCACCCACGGTCAGATGGGCTTTGTCGTCACCAACCATCTCGCAGATCTCACGCCCGGCGTCACCGAGGCGGATGCCTCGCTGGTGGTGGCGCCGCTGTCGCACGGTGCCGGCGTGCATCAGCTGGTTCAGACCGCGCGCGGCGTGCGCACCGTGCTGCTGCCGACGGAGAAATTCGACATCGACGAGGCGTTCCGCCTGATCGAGGCGCATCGCGTCAGCAACCTCTTCACCGTGCCGACCATTCTGAAGATGATGGTCGAGCATCCCGCCGCCGACAAATACGATCATTCCTCGCTGCGTCACGTGATCTATGCGGGTGCGCCGATGTATCGCGAGGACCAGAAGGCTGCGCTGAAGAAGCTCGGCAAGGTCATCGTGCAGTATTTCGGTCTGGGCGAGGTTACAGGCAACATCACGGTGCTGCCGGCGGCGCTGCATGATCCCGAGGACGGGCCGCACGCGAAGATCGGCACCTGTGGCTTCGAGCGCACCGGCATGCAGGTCTCGATCCAGGACGACGAGGGCCGTGAACTCGGTGCCAACCAGAGCGGCGAGATCTGCGTGATCGGCCCCGCGGTGCTTGCCGGCTACTACGACAATCCCGAAGCCAATGCGAAGGCGTTCCGCAACGGCTGGTTCCGCACCGGCGATCTTGGCCACATGGACGAGGAGGGGTTCGTCTACCTCACCGGACGAGCTTCCGACATGTACATCTCCGGCGGCTCCAACATCTACCCGCGCGAGATCGAGGAGAAGATCTTGACCCATCCTTGCGTCGGCGAGGTCGCCGTCCTCGGCGTGCCCGATGCGACCTGGGGCGAGGTCGGCGTTGCCGTCTGCGTCGCCCGCGAAGGCGAGAAGCCGGTGAGCGAAGCGGAGATGGCGGCGTTCCTCTCGCCAAAAGTGCCGCGCTACAAGATGCCGAAGCGGTTCTTCTTCTGGGACGCCTTGCCGAAATCCGGCTACGGCAAAATCCCAAAACGGATGGTTCGCGACGAGCTCGAGGCGCGCGGGCTGCTCGATCTCGACAAGACACAGGCGGGCTGAGCGAAGGACATGCGCAGCATCAAGCAGCCAGGCGCGCCGGTCGCCGAACGCATCCAATGGCTGGAGGCGAGGGGACGCGCTTTCTCCTTCACGCTTCAAGCAGGTCTGCCGCTGCTGGAAGCGGCGCGGCGCGGTTTTGCCGCGGAGGGATTTGCCGCCGGCGTGCTGAGCTTCGAGCACGGCGCGCTCGGGCCGTTCGGCTATGTCATGCCGGCGCTGTCGAAGACGAACGAGAACGCCGCGTTCTACAGCGAGACGTACCGGCCGGGCGGCGTGACGCGCACGAGGCTCGGCAGCATGACGCTTGGCACGCGCGATGGCGCGCCGTTCTTTCATTGCCATGGGCTGTGGACGGAGGCCGATGGCCGCGCCAGTGGCGGCCACATGCTGGCGGACGAGACTGATGTCGCCGAGCCGTTCGAGGTCGAGGCCTTCGGCATCGATGGCGCGATGTTCACCGCCGAGCCCGATCCCGAGACCAATTTCAAGCTGTTCGGCCCGGTGGCGGCTGCGCGCACCGGCGCGCGCACGACCAGCCGTGCGTTCGCGCTGCGGCTGCGGCCTAATCAGGATTTTGCCTGCTGTCTCGAAGAGTTTTGCCGTGAGCGCGGCATCGCGCGCGCGAAAATTCACGGAGGCGTCGGCTCGACCATCGGCGCGCGCTTTACCCACGGCGGGGTGACCGAGCCGTTCGCGACAGAGCTGGCGATAACGGCCGGCGCGATCGCGCCGGGCGGAGCGGGCGTGCTGGAAGCTGCGCTCGACGTCGCTCTGATCGACTACACCGGCGGCATCGCGGAGGGCCGTCTGATCCGTGGCGACAATCCCGTGCTGATGACGATGGAGCTGGTGCTCGAGGTGATTGGCTAGTCCCGGCGAGCGACCATCAATGCGCACGTAGTTTGGCGATGGCCAGGTACGTGGCTTCACTCATGCTGGATATGCCTGAGCTCGATCCTTGAAAGAGATCGAGCAAGGGAGATTGACCCTGACCGGTGCTCTGGCTGTTCTTGACATCATACATGGCGGAAAACCGGCTCAGCAGCTTTGCGACCTTCGCGGGATCGGAGAGATCCTTGATCTTCATGAATCTGTCCACGAACTTGGCTTGCTGATCGATCGGCATCGCCGCCATCGAGTCGGGCAGATCGAACGTGGTCCTGAACACCTCCGAAAGAGCCTTGTCGGCCAGGATGTCGTATGCGGACGTGATGTCTCCCGCCTTTCGCTGGAAATACAGCGCCAGGCGCACGCCGGGGTTTGTATCCCCTTGCTGCTGCTCCAGGCTTTGCTCGAGATAGTTCACCTGTGTTTCCCGGAATTGATCCCGCTTCTGAGGACCCATCATCGGGAGGCGCGCGACATTGCCCTTGCTGTCGAAGTTGAACGACGCCACGATTTCGGCAAAGCGAGGATCGCTCTGCGTGTTCGCGAAGCTCTTTGGATTGTTCAGGTCGGAGGCGAAGACCTTCTTGAGAAAATCGTCGCTGACCTTCCTGGGGTCCAAACCCTTGGCCAGGAGAATCAAATCGACCATTGGCCTATTTGCAATAAGATCGGAAACACTGTCGATGCCTGCGATCGCCTCCTGATAGGCGGTCGCATCCTTGGTGGCTTGTGCCCGAACTGCCGCCTGCTGCTGCGGGCTCGCGGCGCTTGCGCTCTTCACCGCTTGAACAACGTAGTCCCTGGCAATCTGGAGGACTTCAGCCGAGTCCTGCGCGACCAGTGGGGTCGTCAGATTGCCTTTTGCATCGAAGTTGAAGGCGCGCGCGAGCTGAACGTATCGATTGTCCTTGAGGGTGTACACATAGCTCTTGGGATCGTTGAGGTCGCTTTCGAGGACGGCCTTGATGGTGGCCTGCGGGATCTTGTCGGGGTCGAGGCCGGCGGCGCCCAACGCAAAATCATACACACCCGGTGTCGACAGGAAAGCCTGGACCGAATTGATCTTGAGCAGGTCCGCCCTGAATAGCTTGATAGCCACGGCTTCGTAGATCGGGCTTGCCGCAGCGTAGACGTCGGCGTTGCTGTCGTCGAAGCGCTTCTTCATGAGCGTGATATTTGCGGCGCTCTGCGCAGGCGTACCTGCCGGAAGCGACCCGTCGGGCAAGAACTCGAACGCGGCGGCCAGGTCTACAAAATTGCCGATTGTCGCGATCTGGTCGTTGAGGCTGGAAACGCTCTTTGTTGCCGTCTCCAGATGATATTTCTCGACCAGGATCTGGACCTGCAACTGGGGCACGTTGGCGCCCGGCTGCGAGAGTTGGGCCGTAAAATTGGTGATGTTCGAATTGGCCGTGCCGACATCCGATTGCGCCTGGGCGCGCGCTGTGTTGAGGCCGCTCAGCTGGGACGCGAAGGTGGTGTTGACGTAGCTGCTTGGATCGGAGGGATCGCTGCGCAGAACCTGGCTGATCGTGCTAGGCGGCCACTTGCTTTCGTCGATCCCGAATGCCGAATAGACATAGTTGCGAAGACGATCGTCGTTCAGGATCTGGTCTGCAGTGCTGATGTTGCCGATCTGGGCGCTGTAGTAATTCGAGTCACTTCCGAGTGCGTCGACCTGGTTCTTCTTGGTCGCCGTGTAGAGGCCAATCATCTCGTCGGTCTGGATGTCGGATTGCGCGACCGGCGTCGCGGAGCCGTTGAAGGAAAATGCCGCGGCAAACTCCCGGTAACGTTTGTCGACCAGCTGGTTGACGAAGCTCTTGGAGTCGCTGAGGTCGCTTTCCAGCACCTTTTTCATGAAAGCCTTGGCGTATGCCATGTCTTCCAAGCCATATGCCTTCATCGCGTAATGATAAAGGCGATAATCCTTCATGAAATCATCGACCGTCTTCACTTTGCCGATATTGGCTTTGTAATAGGCGGCCTCTCGCGCCACGTCTTGTTGCTGTTCAACCCGCGTCAGGGACTGCTTGAGATTGCGCGTGATGTAGCTGTAACCGAAATACGTTGAAACCATCGCGCAACTCCTCGCGGCTTTACGGTCCCGGACGTCCGTCAATCATTGCGGGGTCGCGAGGTGGGGGCTGGCCTCATGCCAGCAAACTGTCTCAGCCCTAGGTTGTCTGACGCGCGCCGAGTTTTGTTGCTGAATATTTCCCAGATGCAGCTTTCGCGGGGGTTGTGTTCCTGATATGTTCCGATCGAATGACGGGTCGGAATGGATCGGAAGCCGGGTATGAGCCGCAAAAGCAGCCGAACGATCAACCTGCCGGCGCCTTACCTGAAACGGGTCTGGCTCGACCCGTCGCAGGTTCGCGATCGCGAGGCTTATCCGTTTTGCCTGCCCATCTTTCCGGATGATTTCGAGCTTAACTTCGATGCCGCCATCACGATCATCGTCGGCGAGAATGGCACCGGGAAGTCGACGATCCTCGAGGGTATTGCCGCGCTCGCCGGCTACGACGATGCCGGTGGCGGGAAGGGTTACATGCCTGTCGATCATTCCGAAGCACGGGAGAAGATGGGCGGCCAACTCTCCAGGGCGCTGCGCGCAAGCTGGCTGCCGAAGATCACCAATGGCTGGTTTTTTCGCGCCGAGAGTTTCTTCTCGGTGGCGCGATATCTTGACAAGGCCGCGCGTGATGCTCTCCAGGCCGGTCCCGATTTTCTGTCGCATTCCCATGGCGAAGGCTTCCTGCGCTTCTTCGAGGAGCGTTGCCAGCGCCAGGGCATTTATATTTTCGACGAGCCGGAATCGGCGCTGTCGCCGGCGCGCCAGATCGAATTCCTGAAGCTGCTGCGACGCATGGAGGAGTCCCGCATCTGCCAGGTCATCATGGCGACCCACGCGCCCTTGCTGATGGCCTATCCCAACGCGCAGCTGCTTCGGCTCGGGAAATACGGCCTGGAGCCGACGACAGTGGAGCAGACCGATCATTACCGGGTCATGCGCGAATTCTGCGACGATCCGCGTGGGTTCGTTGAGGCGACGCTGGCCGAATGATAGCCTGTCGATTGCAGTTCACCGGTTTTCGTAGTACGTTCTTGCCATGATCAGATCCTGGCGGCGAGCCGCAAGGTCTGGGATGGCGAGCGTCCGAACCAGCTTCGCGGGCTCGATTTCGAGGCGGCGGCGGATTTGTTGCTCGCGTTGAACGTCGCAAAATCGCTTCGCGACCTGAGCCCATTGAAGAGCGTCGGGCTGCACAAGCTGAAGGGCGATCGCAAAGGACAATGGGCGATGACGGTCAACGAGCGCTGGCGCATCTGCTTCGAGTTCAGCAAAGGTGACGCCTACCACGTTGAAATTGTCGACTATCATAAGGGATGAAATGTATGGCTCCTCTCGTGCATCCCGGACGCTTGCTCAAGCGCGAAATGACAGCGCGCGGGCTTAGCGCCAACAGGCTTTCTCTCGACATCGGCGTTCCCTCGGGCCGGGTCACCGATATCTTGAACGGGCGCCGCGGCATCTCGGCTGATACAGCGGTCCGTCTCGGCCGCTATTTCGGCAACAGTCCTCAATTCTGGCTGGATTTGCAGGGGCAGTACGATATCGGGGTCGTCGAGCGTGAGAAGGGTGTGGAAATCGCTCGACGGGTGAGGCCGGCCGACGCCGCCTGACGGAGTTTTTGTCAACGGTTGCATTGGATTCACCTCCAGACTGTTTAGGGCACAGATTCACGTTCTCGCGGCATGAACTGCCCGAGCTTTGCCAGTACGTTCGCCCTCAAAAATGCCGAGGGCGCAGGGAAGGCCGGGTGCCGGCTGGCACCCACGGTCCACTGTGCGAAAGGTGGCAACAAAGCTGCACAGCGGCATACAGGTGAAGCCAAACATCCGGCCTTCCCTGCGCAGTGGTTTTACGGCTTATGTCGTGCTCTCCCCGGGGAGCGATGCACTATTGCCCCCGTCGCCTTGCGGATGGCTGATGCGCGCGCCCGGTCGGGCCGCCACATCACCGCAACACTTGGCGCACAGACCCCGGGCGCCAGGACCACACGATTTCGCCGTACGCGGGCTGCACCGGTCGTGTGCGCGCGGCGTTCGCTCACGGTGTGACCCGCCCTGCAACCACCTTCGCGCCGACGCCGCCCGCGTCCACCACGTCCCATCCCGCGTTCGTGACGATCGCGATCCGCCCCTCGGCCCGGGTTGGGATGGCTTTCTATACGGTAATCCGAAATACGGATAAAGAGAATTATTTTTGCTTGGTGTGATTGACCTTCCATTGGGTGTTTTGCCCGCCGCCCGGCGCAAGGAGTTGTGGGCCTGCGAGCACCTGCCGTAGCGGCGCCATCAACCGGTCTCCCCTCGGCCCCAAAATGCGCTAGGATGATCGCAGCGCGCCTCAAGTCGCGCACGATCAACGAGACGCATGAGGAAACGAGATGAGGGTAACGATTGGACGGCGCAAGGTCATGGCCGCGGTGCTGACCGCTGCGGGAGCAGCGGCTTTGACGGCGGCGTTTGCCCCGGCCTGGGCCCACGGGCCGACCCGGCAGAAGGCGCGCGAATCCATCGAGATCAACGCCCCGCCGGCCAAGGTGTGGGCAGCGATGGGCAATTTCCAGGACATGGGCTGGCTTCCGCCCGTCACCAAAACCGAGGGCGAGAAAGGCAACGAGATCGGCGCCACGCGGAAGCTGACGCTGACGGGAGGAGCGACCGTCGACGAGGAGCTCTACAAGTTCGACGCCGCCGCGATGACCTATTCCTACCGGATCACCAATGTCGACGTGAAGGTGCTGCCGGTCACCAATTATTCCTCGACGCTGACGGTGACGCCGAGTGCCGACGGCAAGGGCTCGACCCTGGAATGGGCCGGCGCGTTCTACCGCGGCTTTCCCAACAACGATCCGCCGCCGGAGCTGAGCGACGAGGCCGCGGTCAAGGCGGTGAAGGGGCTGTATCAGGCCGGCCTCGAGGCGCTCAAGAAGAAGATCGAGAGCGGAAGCTGACGATGCGGGCGCTGGTCCCGGCGGTGCTCGCCGCCGGCCTTTGCCTTGCCGGCATCCCGCATGCGTCCGCCGAAGAGGCGTTCGTCACCAACCAGCTCAGCGACGATCTGATGGTCGTGGACCTTGCCACAGCGCGCAGCGTGGCATCCATCCCGATCGGCGGCAAGCCGGCCGGGGTCGCCGTCAGCGCGGACGGGCGCTTTGCCTATGTGACGAGCCCGGATGCCAAGGCCGTGACGGTGGTGGACGCAGCAACGCGGCAGGTTGCGGGGCGGATCGAAGTCGGCGGCGGGCCGCTTGGCATTGCCGTCGCGCCTGACGGCCGCACCGTCTATGTCGCGGACTGGTACGCGGCTGCGGTGCGTGTGATCGATACGGCCTCGCGCAGCGTGACGGCCAGCATTGCGGTCGGCGCCTCGCCGTCGGGCCTCGCGGTGACGCCGGATGGCAAGTTGCTGCTCTCGGCCGACCGCGACGACGACAGCGTCTCGGTAGTGGACACGACGACGCACCAGCGCAAGACGACCATCAAGGTCGGCACCCGCCCGTTCGGCGTCAGCATCGATGCCAACGGCAAGCGCGCCTATACCGCCAATGTCGGCTCCGACGACGTCTCCGTGATCGACATCGCCGAAGCGCGCGAGATCGGCCGGGTTCCGGTCGGGATGCGTCCCTATGCGGTGGCGCTGACGCAGGGCCGCGGTTTCGTCACCGATCAATACGGCGGCACCGTCAGCGTGTTCGATCTCACAACGCTCAAGCCGGTGAAGCGCATCAATGTCGGCGACTATCCCGAAGGCATCGCCGCGACCGCAGACGGCAAGCGAATCATCGTCGCCTGCTGGGAGAGCAACACGCTTGTTATCATCGACGCGGCCGAGCTGAAGGTGATAGGCGAGGTCAAGACCGGTGACGGCCCGCGCGCGTTCGGGATGTTCTTGCGCAGGACGGAGTAGGGGGCTGTAGCCCGCATGAAGCGAAGCGGAATGCGGGGACACTGTTCCGGATTGCGCTCCGCTCCATCCGCGCTACGGCGCCGGGCGCAATGCGCGCGCAATCTCATCTATCCGCTCGAACACATGATCCGGCGCGAGCGCCCGCAGCGCCGCCGGCGCCGCATAACCCCAGCACACCGCACCGCAGGCAATCCCTACGGCGCGAGCCGCCTCGATGTCACGCACCTCGTCGCCGATCGCGATGACCTTGTCCGGCTCCACGCCGGCGCGGCGAATGACCCGGCGGAATTTCGCGGCCTTGCCGAACAGCGATGCCGCGCAATCGAAATGCGAAAACAGCGCTGCGGCCTCGCCGAGCTTCTCGCGCGCATTGGCCTCGCTGTCCGACGTCACCAGCACGAGCTGCACACCGTTTCCGGCGAGCGTTTGCAGCATCGCCTCGACGCCCGCAAACAGCGAAATCTCCCCCGCCGCCTCCGCCTTCAGCCGCCGCGCATGCCGCGCGATCGCCGGCAGCTTCCACAGCGGGACTTCGAGCCGGCTGAGGATCTCCCGTGTCGAGGCATGCCGCAGCCCCTCGATGTCCTCATCGGCGACACGGCGAAAGCCGAAGCGGTCGGCGATATCGTTGATGGTGCGCAGGAACCACGGAAAACTGTCGGCGAGCGTGCCGTCGAGATCGAAGATGGCGAGGGAGTAGGGCATGGAGACGAAGTTACACCGCTAGGCTTTCCACACGGTTTCTTCGGTCCATCCGAGTTGGTCGAATTCGGAGGCCCTGAGCGGCGCCTCTCCCTCGGCGAAGAACTCGTCTAGCTGAGGCGGGAGGACGTGCGTTTCGGACAGCATGGCATGCGCCTGTCCGCGATGATGAATTTGATGCTGGAACAGATGCATGAGCAGCCGGTCGCGACGTTCGATCTGCACGCGGGCGTCGCGGTTGATCCGCACGAGACCGTCGAGAAGCTCGGGCGTCAGTGCATCGCAGACGGTGATCAAGCGCTTGTCGATCGCGGCTTGCGCAGGCTTCAGCGCGCCAAGTGAAAGGTGGGGCACCTCGTTCTTCCAAGCCGCCGGTCCTAGCCATCCGCCCTCCAGCGCATCGACATAGAAGAGGTCAATGACATGGATGTGGTTGAGTGTGCGCTGCAAGCTTGGAAAGAAGCCGGTTCGTGCGGCTTCGAAGTCAGCCTGAGACAGTGCGGCGCAAGCAGTGAGCAGCCGATGATTTGCCCAAGCATTGTTGTGGGCGAACGCGCGATAGGTTTGCACAAGTCCTGCAGGCAACGCGATCTCCCTCAGACAAATGCTTCTGCTCATTCGAGGTGGACTACTCCGCCGCCTCGCTCGCCGCGCGTCTCCGCTTCGGCTTCCGCGCCTTTGCCAGCACCGGCGCCAAAAACTTCCCCGTGTAACTCCTTGGCGCCTTCGCGATATCCTCCGGCGGGCCCCAGGCGACGATCTCGCCGCCGCCGTCGCCGCCTTCGGGGCCTAGGTCGATGACCCAGTCGGCGGTCTTGATGACTTCGAGGTTGTGCTCGATCACGACGACCGTGTTGCCCTGCGCGACCAGCTCGTGCAGCACCTCCAGCAGCTTCTTGACGTCGTGGAAATGCAACCCGGTGGTCGGCTCGTCCAGGATGTAGAGGGTGCGGCCGGTGGCGCGCTTGGACAGCTCTTTTGCCAGTTTGACGCGTTGCGCCTCACCACCCGACAGCGTGGTCGCTTGTTGCCCTACGTGAATGTAGTCGAGCCCGACGCGATGCAGCGTCTGGAACGTCTCGCGCACGCGGGGCACCGCCTTAAAGAAGTCGGCGGCCTCTTCGACGGTCATGTCGAGCACGTCGGCGATGCTCTTGCCCTTGAACAGCACCTCCAGCGTCTCGCGGTTGTAGCGCTTGCCCTTGCAGACGTCGCAGGTGACGTAGACGTCGGGCAAGAAGTGCATCTCGATCTTGATGACACCGTCGCCCTGGCACGCCTCGCAGCGGCCGCCCTTGACGTTGAAGGAGAAGCGGCCGGGCTCGTAGCCGCGTGCTTTGGACTCGGGCAGGCCGGCGAACCATTCGCGGATCGGCGTAAAGGCGCCGGTGTAGGTCGCGGGATTGGAGCGCGGGGTGCGGCCGATCGGCGACTGGTCGATGTCGATGATCTTGTCGATGTGCTCGAGGCCCTCGATGCGGTCATGCGGAGCGGCGCCCTCGCTGGCATTGTTCAGCTTGCGGGCGATGGCCTTGTAGAGCGTGTCGATCAGCAGCGTCGACTTGCCGCCGCCGGAGACGCCGGTGACGCAGGTGAACAGGCCGAGCGGGATTTCGGCCGTGACGTTCTTGAGGTTATTGCCGCGCGCGTTGACCACCTTGATAGTGCGGCGATGGTTCGGCGGGCGCCGCTCGGGCACCTCGACCTCGAGCTCGCCGGTGAGATATTTGCCGGTCAGCGAATTCGGGTTGCGCATGATCTCGGCGGGCGTGCCTTCGGCGATGATGTTGCCGCCATGCATGCCGGCGCCGGGGCCGATGTCGAGGACGTAATCGGCGAGCAGGATCGCGTCCTCGTCGTGCTCGACCACGATCACGGTGTTGCCGAGGTCGCGAAGTCTCTTCAGCGTGTCGAGCAGGCGCGCGTTGTCGCGCTGATGCAGGCCGATCGAGGGCTCGTCCAGCACATAGAGGACGCCTGTCAGGCCCGAGCCAATCTGCGAGGCCAGGCGGATGCGCTGGCTCTCGCCACCGGACAGCGTGCCGGAGGAGCGCGAGAGGGTGAGGTAGTTGAGGCCGACGTCGAGCAGGAAGGTGAGGCGCTCGCGGATCTCCTTGAGGATGCGGCCGGCAATCTCGTTCTGCTGGGTGTTCAGCGCCTCCGGCACGGTGGCGAACCATTCACCGGCTCCCTTGACCGAGAGCTCGGAGATATCGCCGATATGCTTGCCGCCGATCTTGACGCAGAGCGCCTCGGGCTTGAGCCGAAAGCCCTTGCAGCCCTCGCAGGGCACGTCGTGGAAATACTTCGCCAGCTCCTCGCGCGCCCATTCGCTCTCGGTCTCGCGATAGCGGCGGTTGATGTTGGTGATGACGCCCTCGAACGGCTTCTTGGTGTCATAGGAGCGGACGCCGTCCTCATAGGAGAACTTGATCTCGTCCTCGCCGGAGCCATGGAGGATCGCGTTCTGCGTCTTCTTCGGCAGATCCTTCCATTTGGTGGTCAGCGTGAACTTGTAGTGCTTGCCGAGCGCAGTCAGCGTCTGAATGTAATAGGGCGACGAGGACTTGGCCCAAGGCGCGATCGCGCCCTTGCCGATCGCGAGCTCCTTGTCGGGAATGACGAGGTCTTCGTCGACATGCTGCTCGACGCCGAGGCCGCCGCATGCGGGGCAGGCGCCATAGGGATTGTTGAAGGAAAACAGTCGCGGCTCAATCTCGGGGATGGTGAAACCGGAGACCGGGCAGGCGAACTTTTCCGAGAACAGCATGCGCTCGGGTCCGCTCTTGTCGTGGATCTTCGCGGTCTTCTTTTTCTCTTCCGCGGGTGCTGTTGCAGCCGGTGCATCGGCGAATTCGATGACGGCGAGACCCTCGGCGAGCTTCAGCGCGGTCTCGAAGCTTTCGGCGAGGCGCTGGCCGATGTCGGCGCGCACCACGATGCGGTCGACGACGACGTCGATGTCATGCGGGAATTTCTTGTCGAGAACAGGCGCTTCTGCGAGCTCGTGGAAGGTGCCGTCGATCTTGACGCGCTGAAAGCCCTTCTTGAGCCATTCGGCGAGCTCTTTCCGGTACTCGCCCTTGCGGCCGCGCACGACCGGCGCGAGCAGATAGAGGCGCGTACCCTCGGGCAGCGCCAGCACGCGATCGACCATCTGCGAGACGGTCTGGCTCTCGATCGGCAGGCCGGTGGCGGGCGAATAGGGCACGCCGACGCGCGCCCACAGCAGGCGCATGTAGTCGTAGATTTCGGTGACGGTGCCCACGGTGGAGCGCGGGTTTTTCGACGTCGTCTTCTGCTCGATCGAGATCGCCGGCGACAGGCCGTCGATCTGGTCGACGTCAGGCTTCTGCATCATCTCCAGGAACTGGCGGGCATAGGCCGACAGCGATTCGACGTAGCGGCGCTGGCCCTCGGCGTAGATGGTGTCGAAGGCGAGCGAGGATTTGCCGGAGCCTGACAGCCCCGTGAACACCACCAGCTTGTCGCGGGGAATCTCGACGTCGACGTTCTTGAGGTTGTGCTCGCGCGCGCCGCGGATGGTAATTGCGCGCAGGTTTGATCCCGCGTTCTGTTGTTGGCGCTTCGCCTTGATCACTTCATCCATCCTGGTGGTCCTCAAGGAATCTCGAGGGCAAATTCCCAAAAGGCGCGCGATCGCGCCAACGCTGAAGGCGCGCTTCGCCCGGAACCGGGATCGGCGCCGATGGGTATGTCAGCGAACGTAGGAAGAACGAGGAGGGATTTCCAGTGGGACTTCGGAATCGTCAACGGATTGTTGGTCCGCTGGCAGCATCTGGCAAGAGCAGAACCACCAGGAACCGCGGAGGAGGCGTCCGCACAAACAAAAGGCCGGCGCAAGGCCGACCTTTCGTGACGATGTGACGTCGGTCGTGAAAATCAGTACTTCGCGACGATCGGGCCCCCGAAGTGATAGTTCACGCCGACCTGCACGGTGTGGAAGTTGAGCGAGCCGGAAGCGGTCGGGATGCCGACGTTTCCGAAATAGGTCTCGCTGCCGAGGCTGCGATAGAGGTACTCGCCCTTGACCGACCACTGCGGAGCGAAGAACGCCTCGACGCCAGCGCCGACGGTCCAACCGGAGTGGAACTTGCTGTCGGAGATGCTCACGCCGATCGCACCGGCAGTGGCGGTGGAGCTGAGCTTGTTGTCGATCCAGGCGTAGCCGCCGGTGCCGTAGAACATGACGTTATTGACGGCGTAGCCGATACGGCCGCGCACGGTGCCCAATGCATCGGTCTTGGAGCTCGCGGTGACAGTGACGAGACCGAGGCCGGGGATTACGCCGACGGCACCCGCCGAAGCGCTGACGTCAGCCCAGGCGGCATCCGCCTCGAGGCCGAACACGACGTTGCCGGTCTGCCAGTTGTAGCCGGCGGTGCCGCCAACAAAGCCACCCTTCATCTTGGGATCGGAGTCGGCCTGCCAAGCGCCGCCACCGACGACACCGAGGTAGAAGCCGGTCCAGTTGTAGACCGAAGCCACAGCCACCGGAGCCTTGGTGTAGGGGCGCGCCGCGAGATCAGCGGCCGAAGCCGGGGCAGCAAGAGCGAACAAACAGGCCGAAGCCAACAAAACCTTTTTCATTTTCAACTAATCCCAGTCCCAGTTTCTGTTGTGCCTTCCACGACAGGGAAGGGCATCGGACGCTCTCGTCCAACTGATGTCGTGCTTACACCAGCGAAGCCGCAAGTTGTGTCTCCGAAAAGCCACAACGGTTGCAAAACGTGGTGGTTACTGACCTATTGATGTCGGACGACTGTGCAGCAAAAAGGCCGGCACGAGGCCGGCCTTGAAGAATGCGTGATATCGAACGTCTCAGTACCTTGCGATGACCGGACCACCCCAGCGATAGTTCAAGCGGATCAGTCCGATATCGACGTCCTGGCCGATTCGGTCGCTCCCGAACGCCACGCCCGTCGGCCCCGTAAAGCCAATCGTGCGATGGCCGAGGAACAGGTGGTCGTACTCGACGCCCACCGACCAGTTCGGCGCGAAGCCGAATTCCAGACCGGCGCCGACTGCGCCGCCCCAGCGAGTTTCACGTGCCGAAGCCAGCAGTGCGCCCGCGCCGGGCGTACCTGCGGCGGCATAGATATCGTACTTGTCTCCGACCACGGCGGCGCCGCCCTTCACGTAGAGCAACACGCTGTTCCAGGCGTAACCAACCTGACCAGTGATGAGCCCGAAGGAGTCGATGCGCGAACGGTTGCGATCACCCGTGACCAGGGCGGTGCCCGGGAAGAGTGTGCTCACGTTGTCGCCCCGGAAGTCGGCCCAGTTGCCCTGGCCTTCGAGGCCGAACACCCAATTGGTGGACTGCCAGCGATAGCCGATCTGGCCGCCGACGGTGCCGCCTGTCGCGTTGTGACAGCCTTCGCCTACCAATGTACCGGTCACCGGGGTGACGAAGTCCCAGCACTTGTGACTCGACCCGCCGCCGCCGTTGATGCCGATGTAGAAACCGCTCCAGTCGTAGATGGTCGCAACGGCAGGCGCCGGAGCCTTGGTATAGGGACGCGCGGCCAAATCCGCCGCGCTCGCGGGAGCCGCCATGCCCAGCGCCACGGCACCGATTGCACCAAAGAAAAGCTTATTCATTGCCAGTCTCCCCAGGTTCGTCCGCTTCTTGTCATCTGCGAAGCGGCTGATCAGGCGTGACGCCCATATGAACTAAGTCCGATGCGAGCGTAGCCCCATCGAGGGACAGAGTCCGTCGCCGGGATGCAACAGTTGGAGGGCTGCGAAAGCGCTAATAACTTGCTGAATGTTAAGTCGTTTTCCTCTTCAGGCGGGAACCTAAGAAGGTTCCATCGGCGTTCCCTCAGGCGAAGCCATCCTGCTGCACCGCGGTGTCAGGTTTACAGGAACAAATCTGGAACGAAATCCAAATCGATGCTATATTGGGGATAACCGGAGGGATCGTGGGCTGAGCGGCCCTTGCGAGCGTATAGGGTCCCCAGCAGGGTGGCAGAGGTCGCGGCCGCGGCCTCGCCTCATGAATTCAATGGCATTCGGAGCGGAGAGCGGCGATGGCGGGAAGCGTCAACAAGGTCATTCTGGTTGGAAATCTCGGCAAGGATCCTGAAATCCGCCGCACCCAGGACGGGCGGCCGATCGCCAATCTGAGCGTCGCCACCTCGGAGACGTGGCGCGACAAGGCAACTGGCGAGCGCAAGGAAAAGACCGAGTGGCACCGCGTCGTGATCTTCAATGAAGGGCTCTGCAAGGTCGCCGAACAGTATCTGAAGAAGGGCGCCAAGATTTACGTCGAGGGTGCGCTCCAGACTCGCAAATGGACCGACCAGAGCGGCGTCGAGAAGTACTCGACCGAGGTCGTGCTCCAGGGCTTCAACTCGACGCTGACGATGCTGGACGGTCGTAGCGGCGGCGGGGGAGGCGGCAGCTTCGGTGACGAGCCGGGCGGCGATTTCGGCTCCTCCGGTCCGGTCAGCAGCGCGCCGCGCCGTCCCGTTGCCGCCGGCGGCGGTGGCCGCAACAGCGACATGGACGACGATATCCCGTTCTGAGCGATCCCGTTCCAAGAACGTGGCGTGTCACACGATGCGGACGCGCCGGCCGGATGGGCGGCGCTTCTCGTGCCGCATCAGCAAATCTTGTTAATCGGCAGGACGGGCTCGGGATTTCCGGGCCCGCTTCATGTTTGTGTTGATCTGGACTGAGTGTCATGACGAATGCGCTGAC
The DNA here is from genome assembly GCF_023073915.1 of Bradyrhizobium sp. 149. GTDB lineage: Bacteria > Pseudomonadota > Alphaproteobacteria > Rhizobiales > Xanthobacteraceae > Bradyrhizobium. The sequence continues at coordinate 603,722 of NZ_JADPKK010000022.1, forward strand.
GCGGGAAGCCCGCCGCGCGGCTTTCCACGTGTTACCGGGCGATTTTGCAAGGTCGATACGGGGGTTGTCCGAGACGCGGCTCGTAAGGGCTTAAGTTGTTGGAAAAATAGGCGGAAAAAGCGCTTCCCAGACCCCGAGAGGGTGGTTATCAGGAGGGCGATGCGCTATATGATTCCCAGATAAAACCTCACCGGATTTCCCCTTGGCTGACGACGACGACAAGCCCGGCGACAAGCCGGCGCAACCCTCGGATATTCGCCCCGTCTCCATCTTCGAGGAGATGAAGAAGTCCTATCTCGACTACGCCATGAGCGTGATCGTGGCGCGGGCACTGCCTGACGCCCGCGACGGCCTCAAGCCGGTGCATCGCCGCATCCTGTACTCGATGAACGAGCAGGGGCACACGCCCGACAAGAAGTACGTCAAGTCCGCCCGCGTGGTCGGCGACGTCATCGGTAAATATCATCCGCATGGCGACCAGTCGATCTACGACGCCATGGTCCGGATGGCGCAGGACTTCTCCATGCGCGTGCCGCTGATCGACGGCCAGGGCAATTTCGGCTCCGTCGACGGCGATCCCCCGGCCGCCTATCGTTACACCGAAGCGCGATTGACCAAGGTGGCGCTGGCTCTGCTGGCCGACATCGACAAGGACACCGTCGACTTCCAGCCGAACTACGACAATAACGAGACCGAACCATCGGTCCTGCCGGCCAAGTTCCCGAACCTTCTCGTCAACGGCGCCGGCGGCATCGCGGTCGGCATGGCCACCAACATCCCGCCGCACAATCTCGGCGAGGTCATCGACGCCTGCGTCGCGTTGATCGACAACCCCGCGCTCACCATCGACGAGCTCATCAACATCGTGCCGGGACCGGATTTCCCGACCGGCGGCGTCATCCTCGGACGGCAGGGCATCCGCGCCGCCTATCACCTCGGCCGCGGCTCGGTCATGATGCGCGGCAAGGTCGCGATCGAGACCATCCGCAAGGAGCGCGAGGCGATCATCATCACCGAGATTCCCTACCAGGTGAACAAGGCGACGATGGTCGAGCGCATCGCCGAGCTGGTCAAGGAAAAGAAGATCGAGGGCATCGGCGACCTGCGCGATGAATCGGATCGCGACGGCTACCGCGTGGTCATCGAATTGAAGCGCGACGCCGTGCCGGATGTGGTGCTGAATCAGCTCTACAGGTTCACGCCGCTGCAGACGAGCTTCGGCGTCAACATGGTGGCGCTCGACAGCGGCCGTCCGCGGATCATGCATCTGAAGGACCTGCTGGCGATCTTCGTCGATTTCCGTGAGCGGGTCGTCACGCGGCGGACCAAGTTCCTGCTCGCCAAGGCGCGCGATCGCGCCCATGTCCTCGTCGGTCTGGCGATCGCGGTCGCCAATATCGACGAGATGATCCGCGTCATCCGGACCTCGCCCGACCCGACCACCGCCCGCGACACCCTGATGTCGCGCGACTGGCCGGCCCGGGACGTGGAGGACATGCTGACGCTGATCGACGATCCGCGCCACCGCATCAGCGAGAACGGCACGATCCGGCTGTCGATGGAGCAGGCGAGGGCCATTCTTGACCTGCGCCTGCAACGCCTCACCGCACTCGGCCGTGACGAAATCCGCGAGGAGCTCGACAAGCTCGCCGGCGAGATCGCCGACTATCTCGACATCCTGCGCTCGCGCGACCGCGTGCTGGGCATCATCAAGTCCGAGCTCGCCGAGGTGAAGGCCGAGTTCGCGACTCCGCGCCGCACCGTCATCATCGAGCAGGAAGGCGAGGTCGAGGACGAGGACCTGATCCAGCGCGAGGACATGGTCGTCACCGTCTCCCACGCCGGCTACGTCAAGCGCGTGCCGCTGTCGGCCTACCGGGCGCAGCGCCGCGGCGGCAAGGGCCGCGCCGGCATGCAGACCCGCAACGAGGATTTTGTCAGCCGGCTGTTCGTGGCGTCCACGCATACTCCGATGCTGTTCTTCTCCTCGCGCGGCCAGGTCTATAAGATCAAGGTCTGGCGCCTGCCGATGGCCGCGCCGAATGCGCGCGGCAAGGCGCTGATCAACATCCTGCCGCTGGAGCAGGGCGAGCGCATCACCACCATCATGCCGCTGCCCGAGGACGAGTCCACCTGGGGCAATCTCGACGTGATGTTCGCCACGACAGGCGGCAATGTCCGGCGCAACAAGCTGTCCGACTTCGTCGACGTCCGCCGCTCCGGCATCATCGCGATGAAGCTCGACGACAACGAGGCGATCGTCGACGTCCAGATCTGCACCGAGCATGACGACGTGCTTTTGACCGGCGCCGGCGGCCAGTGCATCCGCTTCCCCGTGACCGACGTGCGCGTGTTCACCGGGCGCACCTCGATGGGCGTGCGTGGTATTGCGCTTGGCGAGGGCGACAAGGTGATCTCGCTGGCGATCCTGCGCCACGTCGAGACCACGTCGGACGAACGTTCGGCGTACCTGAAGATGCGTCGTGCAGTCGCCGGCGAAGCTGCGACTGAGGAAGCAGCAGCGGATGCCGAGGCCGAGGAGACCTCCGGCAGCTTCCAGCTCGCCCAGGAGCGTTATGCCGAGATGTCGGCGCAGGAGCAGGTCGTGCTGACCGTCTCCGTCAACGGCTACGGCAAGCGGACCTCATCCTACGAGTACCGCACCACGGGCCGCGGCGGCAAAGGCATCGTCGCCATGAGCGTCAACAACCGCAACGGCAATCTCGTGGCCTCGTTCCCGGTGGAAGACGCCGACCAGATCATGCTGGTCACCGACAAGGGCCAGTTGATCCGCTGCCCGGTCGAAGGCATCCGCGTCGCCGGCCGCTCGACCCAGGGCGTGATCGTGTTCGACACCGCCGAGGACGAACACGTCGTCTCGGTGGAGCACATCACGGAAGAGGCTGAGAGCGGGAACGGTGCGAACGGGGAGTCAAACGGGGAGTGATACGTCACCCCTCGTACGCTCGGATGGAGCGGTAGCGAAAATCCGGGCCACGAACTGCCCTAAATCTCCAGCTCGGTCCCGAACTCCACCACCTGCTTGGTCGGCACGCCGAAGAACGCGGCGGAGCGTTCAGCGTTGCGCTGGAGGAAGGCGAACAGGGTTTCGCGCCAGACCCACATGCCCGGAACGTCCTCGCGCGGGATGATGGTCTCGCGGCCGACATAATAGGTGATGTCGGAAAGGTCGATGCCGGGGAGCTTGCCCTGGCGGCAGGCGAGGCTCAGTCCATCGTAGATCGTGGGGTTCTGCATGAAACCGTAATGCAGGATGACACGGGTGATGCCGGGAATGATCTCGATCACCTCGATGCGGTCTTCGTCGGTGGTGTGCGGAAGCTCCTCGATCAGCACGGTGACGAGGACGATGCGCTCGTGCAGCACGTGGTTGTGCTTGACGAACTGGGTCAGCGCCAGCGGCACGCCGCGCGCCGCCGACGCCAGGAACACGGCGGTCCCGGGGAGTCTGGCGCTGCATTTGTTGACCGCGGTCTCGATCAGATCCTCCTCGGGCTGGCGCAGTTTTGCGCGCGCGGCTTCGACCAGCTTCACGCCGCTGCGCCAGGTCAGCATCAGGAAGGCGACGAAGGCCGCGAGCATCAAGGGAAACCAGCCGCCCTCGAACAGCTTGATCGAATTGGCCGAGAAGAAGATCACGTCGATCACGAAGAAGAAGCCGTTCACGGCCACCACGAGCCACGGCGAATAGCCCCACTGGATCGCGACGAGGGCAGCAAGCAGCGTAGTGATTGCCATCAACAGCGACACCGCGATGCCGTAGGCGCCGGCCAGCGCCTCCGAGCTGCCGAAGCTCAGCACGGCGCCGAGCGTTGCAGCGGCGAGCAGCCAATTCACCAAGGGTACGTAGATCTGGCCGATCGCGTCGCTCGTGGTGTGACGGATCTGCATGCGGGGCAGGAAGCCGAGCTGGATCGACTGCTGGGTCAGCGAGAACACGCCGGAGATGATCGCCTGCGAGGCGATCACGGTCGCAACCGCCGAGAATGCCACCAGCGGATAGTGCAGGGCGTCAGGGCAGAGCTGGAAGAACGGATTCTCGATCATGGTGGGGTCGGTGATCAGCAGCGCGGCCTGGCCGAAATAGTTCAGCACCAGCGCGGGCAGGCAGATCGCGAACCAGGCGAGCCGGATCGGGAAGCGCCCGAAATGCCCCATGTCGGCATACATGGCCTCGCCGCCGGTCACCGCAAGGAAGGCCGCGCCCAGGATTGCGAAGGAGACATGGAAATCCTGGTGGATCAGGAAGTCGAACGCATAGAGCGGGCTGAGCGCCGCCAGCACTGCAGGCGCTTTGACGATGCCGTGGATGCCGAGCGCGGCCAGCACGATGAACCAGGCCAGCATCACCGGCCCGAAGATCCGGCCGATGAACCCGGCGCCCTGCTTCTGCATCATGAACAGGCCGACCAGAATGACGATGGTCACGGGCACCACGGCCGGCGCGAGCGATGGCGCATCGACCTTGAGCCCTTCGATGGCGCTGAGCACGGAGATCGCCGGCGTGATCGCGCCGTCGCCGTACAGCAGCGCGGCGCCGACGAGGCCGACGACCAGGAGATGGGCGCGCCAGGTGCCGGGTTGGGCGTGGCGAGCATGCAGCAGCGCCAGCAGCGCGACGATGCCGCCTTCGCCGCGGTTGTCCGCACGCAGGATCAACAGCGCGTATTTCAGCGAGATGATCAGCAGCAGCGCCCAGAGGATCAGCGAGGCAACGCCCAGAACAGCGTCGTTGGTCACTGTGCCGCCGTGGGCGGCCGCCTTGGCAGCTTCCTTCAGGGCATAGAGCGGGCTGGTGCCGATATCTCCATAGACCACCCCGAGGGCGCCCATGGTCATGGCAAGCGGCAGTGGATCAGGTTGTTGGTGGCCGGAGGCGACAGCGGGCGTACTGGACAATGGCGACCCCTGATGGGATCGCGCCCGACGGGGCATCCGACGGGCGCGAGCATCAGGTAGTGTGCGACGGGACGTCGCAAATATCCATTGTCTTTATTTTGAGGATTATCTCGGGGGGTTACCTGACGCGAAACTGACAGAGCCGACTACGGGGTGCGGTCGGCGCTCACGAGGCGTGCCTCACGGACATTGCCCTTGGTGCCGGCCTGGCGAAGGCAGGAGGCCTCGAATTTCGGCCAGGCCTGCTGCGAGCAGTCCTTGCCGATGCTGCGGATATCAAGCCTGTCGCTCTTGGCGAGCGGCTGCGGCACGCTCGCTTCGACGGTCGGGGCGAAGCCGGGCAGGAGGGTGAGGGCGGCAGCAACACACGCAGAGATGGCGATCGCCGAGAGAGCCTTGATCATTGACAGTCCCCTGTGATGCGGCCGCTACGCCCAGTGCGCGGCCCGTCGTTCGTTGACTGGATTAGTAACCATGGCCAGTTTCCGGACGTCTTCGCGGACGTGGGAAATGGTTTCGTTCGTGCTCCGTTTTGTTTCGTGGCCGCCCTCAGGACGAAACGATTCGGGGCATTCCGACACGGTTTGCGCAAAAACCGCCAGGGAACCTGACCGGCTTGCCGGGCCGGGCCGGGCGCGGTAGGACGTGGCCATGCCGCGCATTGCCTTCTATCCAGGTTCCTTCGACCCCATCACCAACGGCCATCTGGACGTGGTCCGGCACAGCGCGTCGCTGTGCGACAGGCTCGTTGTCGCAATCGGGGTACACCCCGGCAAGAAGCCGCTGTTCTCGACCGAGGAGCGGCTGAAGATGCTGCATGACGTCTGCGGGCCGGTGGCGGCCCAGGCCGGCTGCGTGCTTGAGGCCGTGACGTTTGACGATCTGTCGGTGACCTCGGCGCGCAAGCATGGTGCGACGATCATGATTCGGGGCCTGCGCGACGGCACCGACCTCGACTACGAGATGCAGCTCGCCGGCATGAACGAGGCCATGGCGCCCGAGGTGCATACGGTCTTCCTGCCGGCCTCTCCCATGGTCCGCCCGATCACCGCCACTTTGGTGCGCCAGATCGCCGCCATGGGCGGGGATGTCTCGGCCTTCGTCCCGCCGCTGGTTGCGGCACAGCTCAAGGCAAAATTCGCCTGATAACGGCGCGTTTCCTTTCCTATCTCTGATCCGGAGTTGTCATGATCCGAATTCTCGCAGTTCTTGCCGCGGTTCTGTTCGCGGTGCCGGCCTTCGCGCAAACCTTGCCGGCCGGCCTCGACAAGGCCAACGCCATCGTCATCGACAGCACCAAGGGCCGCATCGTCATCAAGCTGCGGACGGACCTTGCGCCCCAGCACGCCGAGCGCATCAAGCAACTCGCGCGCGAGGGCTATTACAACAACGTGCCGTTCCACCGCGTCATGGACGGCTTCATGGCGCAGACCGGCGACGGCCAGAATTTCAACGGCACCGGCGGCTCGAAATATCCGAACCTGAAGCAGGAATTCTCCAAGGTGCATTTTGCCCGCGGCATCGTCGGCATGGCCCGGCGCGGCGACAGCGTCGACACCGCCAATTCGCAATTCTTCATCATGTTCGCCGACGGCGGCAGCCTCGACAACCAGTACACCGTGATTGGCGAGGTCGTGCAGGGCATGGACGTCGTCGACAAGCTGAAGAAGGCGCCTCCCGGATCAAGCGGCGGCACCGTCACCGATCCCGACAAGATGGTGAAGGTGCAGGTCGCTTCCGACATCAAGTAGGAGAGGCGATGGCGCGCTGCGGTGGCAAGCTCCTGCTGGTTGCCGCGGTGCTGCTGCTTGGCGTCTCCGGCGCGGCCGCCGAGGACGCGCAGGTCAACACCATCCAGGACGTCTTCCGGCATCTGCGCACCTGCTGGAAGCCGCCGCCCGCCGCCAGGGCCCGCCCCATCGACATCACCGTCGTCGTGAGCTTTAACCGGGCCGGAAACATTCTGGGCCATCCGAGGATTACCTATGAATCCGCGGAGGCTTCCGACGATGACCGGCTGCAATACCGGGTCGCGGTGATGGAGGCATTGCAACGCTGCACGCCGATGCCATTTACCGATGCGATGGCCGGCGCCGCTGCGGGGCGTCCTTTCGCGATCCAGTTTCGCAACCGCAAAACTTCACCTGACAGGACTTCACCCCCAACCCAAGAGAGACGAGCATGAGCGCCACCGAAAACACCCTGATCCTCGAGACCACGCAGGGCCCCGTCACCATCGAGATGCGGCCTGACCTCGCGCCCGGCCACGTCGCGCGCATCAAGGAGCTGGTGCGCGAAGGCTTCTACGACGGCATCGTGTTCCATCGCGTGATCGACGGCTTCATGGCGCAGACCGGCTGCCCGCAGGGCACCGGCACCGGCGGTTCCGGCCAGAAGCTGAAGGCCGAGTTCAACAAGGAGCCGCATGTGCGCGGCGTCACTTCGATGGCGCGTGCCGCCAGCCCTGATTCCGGTGACAGCCAGTTCTTCATCGTGTTCGACGACGCCCGCTTTCTCGACAACCAGTACACGGTGTGGGGCAAGGTCACGGAGGGCATGGAGAACGTCGACAAGATCAAGCGCGGCGAGCCGGTGCAGAACCCCGACAAGATCGTCAAGGCGCGGATGGCGGCTGACGCGGAGTAGCCGCTCGATCCTCATCGTGAGGAGGCGCGCGGCGCCGTCTCGAACCATGAAGGCCGAGCTCGAGCAGCGGGGCCTTCATCCTTCGAGACGCGCGTTCCGCGCTCCTCAGGATGAGGAGTGACTCTGTGGCGTTGAGCCCGACATGCGCACTGATCTGTTCGATTTCGACCTGCCCGCCGAGTGCATCGCATTGCGCCCGGCGAGCCCGCGCGACTCCGCGAAGATGCTGGTTGTCGATAACGGCACGCTACGCGACCAGGTCATCGCTGATCTGCCGCAATGGCTGAAGCCGGGCGACCAGCTCGTCGTCAACGACACCAAGGTGATCGCCGCGCAATTGAAAGGCCGCCGCATCGGCCGCGAGACCGAGCCGAAGATCGAGGCGACGCTGATCAAGCGCCTCGACGGCTCGCGCTGGCAGGCGCTGGTGAAGCCGGCGAAGAAGCTCACAGCCGGCGACCGCATCCGCTTCGGCAACGACGGCAAGGTCTGCCTGCTCGGCCATCTCGACGCCGAGGTCGAGGCCAAGGGCACCGAGGGCGAGTTGACGCTGTCATTCTCGTTCCACGGCCCGACGCTGGATCAGGCCATCGCCGATCTCGGCAGCCCGCCGCTGCCGCCCTACATTGCCTCGAAACGCACGCCGGATGATCAGGACCTCGCCGACTACCAAACCATGTTCGCAGCGAACGAAGGCGCCGTTGCGGCGCCGACAGCCGGGCTGCATTTCACGCCGGCGCTGGAGCAGGCGCTGCGCGACCGCGGCGTCGGCATCAACCGCATCACGCTGCATGTCGGTGCCGGGACGTTCCTGCCGGTGAAGGTGGACGACACCGAACGCCACAGGATGCATGCCGAGTGGGGCACGATCTCGGCCGAGACGGCGGAGCGGCTCAACACCGCGCGCAAGAACGGCGGCCGTATCATCGCGGTTGGCACCACGTCGCTGCGGGTCCTGGAAAGCGCCGCCGCCGAGGACGGAGCCATCCAGCCATTCGCGGCCGAGACGTCGATCTTCATCACCCCCGGCTATCGCTTCCGCGCCGTCGATGTTCTGCTGACCAATTTCCATCTGCCGAAGTCGACGCTGTTCATGCTGGTGTCGGCCTTCTCGGGGCTGGAGGCGATGCAGCAAGCCTATGCGCATGCGATCGCGCACGGATACCGGTTTTATTCGTATGGGGATGCCTGTTTGTTGTTTCGGGCAGAGCCGTAAGGTGGGCAAAGGCGCGTCGCGCCGTGCCCACCCGACGTAGCCGTTACGCCATCACGCGCTGCGGCAACAACTCCGCGATCTGCACCGCGTTCAGCGCCGCGCCCTTGAGCAGCTGATCCGCTGCCACGAACATCGAGATCGAATGGCCGCTGGGATCGCTGAGGTCCTTGCGGATGCGGCCGACCAGGACGTCGTCCTGGCCCGATGCGTCGATCGGCATCGGGAAGTAGTTCCTGGCGCGGTCGTCGACGATCTTGACGCCGGGCGCTCGCGCCATGATGGCGCGGACCTGGTCCTCGCTGATCGGCTTCTCGCATTCGAAGGTGATGGCCTCACAATGAGCCCGCAGCACCGGCACGCGCACGCAGGTGACGCCGATCGCGATCTTGTCGTCCTCGAAGATCTTGCGGGTTTCGTTGATGACCTTGGTCTCTTCGTCGTTGTAGCCGGTCTCGTGGTCGATCGCCGTGTTGTGGTTGAAGAGGTTGAAGGCGTAGGGATGCGGCATCACCTTCGGCGTATAGACCTGCCCGTTGAGGTTAGCGCGGGTGGATTCGACCAGCTCCTCCATCGCGGCAGCGCCGGCGCCGGAGGCCGCCTGGTAGGTCGAGATGATCACGCGCTTGATGCGGTTGTTCTGGTGGATCGGCCACAGCGGCACCAGCGCCGTGATCGCGGCGCAGTTCGGGTTGGCGATGATGCCCTTGTGCTCGCGGATGCGGTTGCCGTTGACCTCGGGGATCACCAGCGGCACGTTCGGATCCATGCGGAAGGCGGAGGAGTTGTCGACGACGACGGCGCCCGCCTTGACCGCAATCGGGGCATATTTCTTCGAAATGCCGCCGCCGGCAGAGAACAGCGCGATGTCGACGCCTTCGAAGGCGCCTTCGGTCAGCTCCTCGATGACGACGTTTTGCCCGCGGAACGACACCGTCTTGCCGGCCGAGCGTGCGCTGGCCAATGCCTTGAGCTTGCCGACGCGAAAGCCGCGCTTGTCCATGGTGGCGATGAATTCGGCGCCCACCGCGCCGGTGACGCCGACAATCGCGACGACGGGATCGTTACTCACTTTGTCCTCCATTGATTTGAGAATTAGACAACAAAAAAGCCCCGGACCAACGAGGGCGGGGCTTCGGTAGAGTGGATTGCGTTCTAGTCGACGACTACACGCGCACGCCTCCCCGGGCCCCTAAGGCCGTGGTGGTTTTCGTCGTGCGTTTGCTGGTCGTGAACATGGCGGGAACTTATGCGGGAGAGTTTTGTGCCCGTCAATGGCTTTTCGACGGGATTCGTGGCCGCAGCTATCTGGCCCGGGCACCCGGCGGCTCGAGGATGACCTCCTTGAGGTTGTCGCCACTGATGACGACGATCGCGAAATTCAGCCGGCCGCGTTCGCGCACCAGGCCGCCGCTGATCGCCTTGCCGGAGGCCGCGCGTTCGGCGACGTGCACCGCATCCGCAAGGCGATGCTTGATGGCGCCGAGCGCGGCGAGGTTGCTGCGGTCGTCCAGATCGAGCTCGGCGAGGGGAAGGGCAGCTTCCCCGCCGACGAGCTCGCCGGTCGCGGCATTGATGGTGTGGCGCCAGATCCGGTCATTGTGCAGGGTCTTCACCCGGTAGACCGGCACGCCGGAGGCTCCATCGAAACTCACATCCGCCGTCGTGGCGCCGGCGTGGCGGGCTTCCGCAATCGCCATGGCCTGGCTGATCGAGATCGACGAGCTGCGGAAGCGCTCGATCTCGCGACTGACCGCTTGGCGATCGGCCTCGGTGTCACCATCTGTGTTGCTGTATAGGGCGGCCGACGTGCCCGTACTCACGATCGCTCGCGCCGGCGCTGCGACGAGGAATGCGGACAGGGCGATCGCAAGCAAGCCCGAGGTCCATGGTTTGGCGGTCGTCATGCTCGAAACCCTCGGCCAGCGAGTGTGCCGGATGATCGTAAAGAATTCGCGGCCGACCTTGGGCATCGGTCGGCCGCTGAGCGTCGTGACGGGCTAGGCCCGCCGCGGCGATCGAAGCGGTGCGGACCTCTTTGGGGCTGGTGAAAAAGCGATCCGCATCGCCCTATAATTTAACCATACCGTATCGTTTTGTTTTGGTCAACGGCGCGGGTGCGGTTCTCTTGGAAAGATTCGCAACCTCACGGAATTGTCAGCGGGATGGGCGCCGCCGCTGCGTGCCCTTCGCAGCGCTCTGGACCCGGTCCGCAGATCCCAACGCACCGGCCAGGAACAGTTTGATCGCAGCGCGCATGCGCTTTTCCGCGACCTTCATCTCCGGCGGCGTTCCAAACGTCGCCAGGCGATGGTTGTGACCGACGACGACGTCGAGAAACACCTCGGCTGCTATGGTGGTGTCGTCGACGTCGAGCGCGCCTTGCGCCACCAGATGGTCGAAGAAGCGTGCCGTTGTGGCGACGGCCTTGAGCCAGCCTTCCTCCTTGCCGAGCTTGGCGATATCAGGGAAGTTGATGGCCTGCGACGTCATCATGCGGCTGAAGGCAACGGCATCGGGACCGCAGGTGAAGGTCAACATCTCCCGCCCGATCTCGACCAGCCGCTGCTCGACCGAGATGTCCGAGGCGCTGCCGAGCTGCATCTCTGCGGCCGCGGATAGCGGTGCAAGCCAGCGCGCGATCTCGCGCCTCAGCACGGCGGCGAACAATCCGCGCTTGTCGCCGTAACGGGCATAGACGGTGGGCTTACTTACCCGGGCCGCTTCCGCGACCGCATCGAGCGAGGTGGCGTCGAAGCCGCGATCCAGGAACAAGCGGGTGGCGACCTCGATCAGCCGCTGATCGCGCTCGATCGCGGCCGATTTCGTCGGCCGCCCGCCGCGTGATTTCGGCACCTCGCGCCGCGCCGCAGCCGCTCTTGTCCTGGTCGCAGTCAATCCCATGCCCAATGATTCCTGCGCGGTCGTGACATCAGTCATTGCTCTATAACGCGCAGCAACCGGTGCGTCATGGCTAATCTGGCCGAAATGGCCGCATCGTCAACGGTCTCGACCCGGCCTCGTTCCTCCGTGAGGTCTCACGGAAGCGTCGAAGTCCAGGCCTGGCCTGAAGCCGCCTTCTCATATCCGTACTGATACAGCGCTCGCATATAGGCGGTGTCGAACCCTTCCGAGGGAGCCGCCGGATAGTCGCGCGCGATGTAGGAGAGATGAAAGCCAAGGCGGTTGCGCCTGGCAAAATCATAGGTCGAGAAGATGATCGAACGGGTCTGCGACTGGGTGATCGACGACAGGCTGCGTGAAGCAACGTCGATGGTGCTGTTGGAGACGAGCTCGAAGTTGCGTTCGATCTTCTTGTTGACGAGGATGTAGATCTCCATTCTCGCAGTGCCGGGCAGGCGACTGCCCTGGAACAGCAGGGCTTCCGGCAGCGTCAGCACCGGCGCCGTCACGCCGCCGTCGACATGCATCTCCTGAAACCTGCGGCCCTGGCCTTCGGCGTCGATCATGATCGGCGGAAACACCAGGGGTATACTGGCGGACGCCGCCATTACGTCGCGAAACAGCTTGAGCGCCTCGGGCGTGCCGACGGCGGCGATCTTGCCCATGTCCCAGATGGCGGTCCGCTGCGTGTCGAGATCGGTCGTCACCACTAGCAACTTCCGCCCCTTGGCGTTTTCGCGCGCGATCTGCGCCATGATCTCGGACCCTACATAACGGGCGACGAGCTCACGCAGCCGCGTGTTGCCGAACAGGCCAGATCCGAACAGCACGCGCATGATGCTGGGATCGCTCAACAGGCTCTCCGCGATACCGCTGGTGTAGACCTCCTTCAGCGTGTCGTCATATTGCGAGCCGAGAAACGCAAAGGGAGCAATCAGGCCGCCGGTGCTCACGCCCGAGACGACGGAGAAGGTGGGACGGGTTCTGGCCGCGGTCCAGCCGTTGAGCACGCCGACGCCGTAGGCGCCATCGGCGCCGCCGCCTGACAGCGCCAGGTAGGACTTCGTCGCGGTGCTGGTGTCCTTCTCGAAGCTGAACTTCGTGACGGGGTCGTCGGCGTAGCGGCGGAGCCCGTCGATATCGAGCACGCGCGATGTGCTGGCTTCGGTGGCCGTATAGGGCGTGCGGGGCAGGGAGGTGCAGGCGCCGAGCGCCAAGCTGCACGTCAGGACCAGCAATCCGATCAGGCGGGCGCCTGTCTGCCTTGTCCCGCCATGCGAACGGCCGGAGATGTCAGTCGAACTTAGAGGGAAGGGCATTGTCGGTGGCTAGCGATCACGCATTTACCGCCGTCGGCGACATCGCCGCGGCATTTCGTCCAGCCCCAGATGAAACTACACTGTATCGTTTTGTTTAACAAGCGCTGCGGGCGCAGATATCCGTGGCCCAAATATCCATGTCCGGCGTGTCCCAGTCTGGGTCATAAGCGGGCCGAAGCTCCGCCTGAGCGGGTTGATCGGCCGCCTCCGACACGCAATAAGCACCGTCATGAATCGCCCTGACACTGGTCTGCCCAACCATTTTGAACTGCTCGCCACCGATGGCGCCGCGCGCACCGGGCGCCTGACCACGCCGCACGGCGTGGTGCGCACGCCCGCCTTCATGCCGGTCGGTACCGCCGGCGCGATGAAGGGCATGCACTGGCGCGAGGTGCGCGACGCCGGTGCCGACATCGTGCTTGGCAATACCTATCATCTGATGCTGCGTCCCGGCGCCGAGCGGATCGCGGCGCTTGGCGGCCTGCAGAGACTCACCGGCTGGAACGGGCCGATGCTGACGGATTCCGGCGGCTTCCAGGTGATGTCGCTGGCGGATTTGCGTAAGGTCAGCGAGCAGGCCGTCACGTTCCGTTCGCATATCGACGGTGCCAAGGTCGAACTGTCGCCGGAGCGCTCGATCGAGGTGCAGCGTTTGCTCGGCTCCGATATCGCCATGCAGATGGACGAATGCGTGCGGCTGCCCGCCGAGCCCGCCGACATCGACCGCGCGATGCAATTGTCGCTGCGCTGGGCCGAGCGAAGCAAGCGCGCCTTCGAGAGCGCGCCCGACGGCTACATGCTGTTCGGCATCGTGCAGGGCGGCGACATACCCCAGCTTCGCCATGCCAGCGCGCAAGGCCTCGTCGAGATCGGTTTCCATGGTTATGCGATTGGCGGTCTCGCCGTCGGTGAACCGCAGGCGGTGATGCTGGCGATGATCGACGAGACAGCGCCGCTGCTGCCGAGAGAACGGCCGCGCTATCTGATGGGAGTCGGCACACCGGACGACATCCTCGAGGCAGTCAAGCGCGGCATCGATATGTTCGATTGCGTGATGCCGACGCGCAATGGCCGACATGGCGTAGCCTTCACACGCTTTGGCCAGGTGAATTTGCGCAACGCGCGCCACGCCGACGATTCCCGTCCGCTCGACGAAGAGAGCTCCTGGCCGTCGGCGCGCAGCTACGCGCGCGCCTATTTGCACCATCTCGTCAAGGCGGGCGAGACGCTGGGTGCGATGCTGCTGTCCGAGATCAATATCGCCTATTACCAGTTCCTGATGCAGGGCATCAGGAACGCGATCGCGCAGCGCACTTTCGAGGAGTTCTATCGGCTTACGCGCGAGAACTGGGCAAGAGGCGACATCGCCCCACGTTAGGTCAATTGCACAAGGTCAGTTGCAGAGGAAGCGCTGCTTGATGGCATGCTTGGTCACGAAGCCGTAGCCGCAATTGTCGCAGGTCCAGAGATAGCTGATCACATGGTCCGAGACGTAAGCAGAACCTTCGGCGGCGACCATGGAGTCCGCACAGACGGGACAGGTGGGCAACTCACTGGAACGCGGATCGCGGTTCAGCGCGACGGTCGACAACACTTCAGCGACTGCTGACATCGTGGTGACCTCTCTGCTTGAGACCTAAGTCTAACATAAGCAGAATCAGTTGACGAGGTCGCAACACAAATGCGTTGGTTTTCTGATAATGAGAGCTCACGCGGTTTTGCGATGCAGCGTATTTAACATGTGCCGCAATGTCGCTTGCGTGTCGCCGCAGGCTGTCTGTAACTGCGCAAGAGCTGCAACAGAAGCGCAAATTGTCGCCACAGGAGTTCATCATGGACGCATCGTCCACTACGGGTGCAGCGCACCAACCCGGCCGCGGCCGGATCTATGATTCGATCGTCGATGCTTTTGGCGACACGCCGATCGTGCGCTTGCGCCGGCTGCCGGGCATGCACGGCGTGAACGCGACCATTTTGGCAAAACTTGAATATTTCAATCCCGCCGCAAGCGTGAAGGATCGCATCGGGGCGGCCATGATCATCGCCATGGAGAAGGCCGGCATCGTCAAGCCGGACACCGTGCTGATCGAGCCGACCTCCGGCAATACAGGCATCGCGCTGGCCTTCGTCGCCGCCTCGCGCGGCTACAGGCTCAAGCTGGTCATGCCGGAATCGATGTCGATTGAACGACGCAAGATGCTGGCGTTTCTCGGCGCAGAGCTGGTGCTGACCCCGGCAGCACAGGGCATGAAGGGCGCGATCGCAACCGCCGAAGAGCTGTTGAAGACGACGCCGAATTCGGTGATGCCGCAGCAGTTCAAGAACCTCGCTAATCCCGAGGTGCATCGCCTCACCACCGCGGAGGAGATCTGGAAGGACACCGGCGGCAACATCGACTTCTTCGTCGCCGGCGTCGGCACCGGCGGCACCATCACTGGCGTCGGCCAGGTGCTGAAGCCGCGCAAGCCCTCGCTGCGCGTGGTCGCAGTCGAGCCTGAGGAGAGCCCGGTGCTGTCGGGCGGCCAGCACACGCCGCACAAGATCCAGGGCATCGGCGCAGGCTTCGTCCCTGATATTCTCGACCGCTCGGTGATCGACGAGATCGTGAAGATTAACTCGACCACGGCGATCGAGACCTCGCGGGCGCTGGCGCGGCATGAGGGCATTCCGGGCGGCATCTCCTCGGGCGCCGCGATCGCCGCGGCCCTCCGGATCGGCAAACGGCCGGAAGCAGCGGGGAAAACCATCCTGGTGGTGGTGCCATCCTTCTCCGAGCGGTATCTTTCGACGGCTCTGTTTGAGGGAATCTAGGACATGGCGGATCAACCACCGAGGCGGCCACGGACGTTGGGCGACGCCCGGACGGAGGCTGAGGCAGCGTTCAAGAAGGTGACCGCCAAGGTCGTCATAGCGCCGCCGAAGCAGAATGTGACGCCGGGAATCAAGGAGCAGGTCACGCTGCGCATCGACCAGGACGTGCTGGAGCATTTCCAGGAGGGCGGCCCCGGCTGGCAGGACCGCATCAACGAGGCGTTGCGGAAGGTCGCGGGAAAGTAGGACCACAGGCTGAGCAAGTCGCCCCTGCTGACGAGGCGCGTCAGCGCCGTCTCGAACCAAATGCCCCGCTGCTGTATCCGGGCCTTCGTCCTTCGAGACGCGCTCTTTTGGAGCGCTCCTCACGATGAGGAGCTGGCAACGAAAAAGCCCGGCGCGAGCCGGGCTTTGTGTTTCGCTCTGGCTTGGGCCTCAGCGGCGGAACATGCCGCCCATCATGCCGCCGACGACGCCGCCGACGAAGGCTGCGCCGGCCGGATCGCCGCCATTGCTGCGATGGGGAGCCGGTGCGGGCGCGCTGCTGGTCGCGGGGGCGCTGGCGGCGCGGCGGGCTGCTTTCTGGCTGTTGTCGTTCGCAGTCGGCGGGCCGGCCACGACCTCGGAAAGCAGAGCCTTGTGCTGGAGCTTGTTGAGGTAACCTGACGAGGGATAGCCGCGCGCCGCCTGCCAGCGCTTGAGCACGGACCGGGTCTCGTCGCTGAACACGCCTGTCTGTTTGTTGTCGAAGCCGAGCCCGCCGAGACGACGCTGCACGTCTCGGCGCTGGTTCTTGTCGAGGCCGATCTGGTCCTCGGTAAGCTGGGTAGCCTCATCGGTGAAGGTCGCGGGATCGACGCCAGCGGTGAGGGTACGCGTCGCCGTCGAGGGGCCGCTCTTGATGGCCGCGAGCCGCGCCAGCGCCAGCGCCTTGAATTGGCCGTTCGGGTAGGCGGAGAGGTAGGCGTTGAGCTCTTCCGGCTTGTTGCTCTCCTTGACCGAGCGCCAATATTCGAGCTCGACACCGTCCGAATTGCCCCCGGTTGCCGCTGGCACGAAGCCAGTAGCCGACGGTGCCGCATTGGCGACCTGGGTCGTCGGGGCCTGGTTGAGATAGACCGCGCCGATCAAATTGGTGTGGCCCCAAGGCAGCTGGCCCTTGTGGGTCTCCTCGTTGACCTGGGCGCGCACCGACGTCATCGCCTGCTGGATCTCGATACCAGGCTTGGTGATGTTGTCGATGAGCGCACGGGTGAACGGGCTGTTGTTGCCCTCCTGGCCGTCGAGCGCGGTCTGGCCCGGGCCGGTGGCGAAAGCGATCAGCGTGCCTTCGCCGGATTTCATCTCGGCAAGACCGCTCTGCACGTTGACGCTGCGGGTTGCGGAGTTCGACTTGATCTTGGCGGCGAACGGATTGTCGCGGCAAGCGTCAAGGAAGACCAGCTTGACCTTGGCGTCGCCCATGGTCTGCTCGAGCGTCAGATCGATGTTGATGGCGGCACCGAGCTTGACGTCCATCTCCGACTTGATGTCGGCGTCGACAGGCAGAAGATAGTTGGAGCCGCCGACGGCGATGCCGTGACCGGCATAATAGAACACTGCGACATCGGAGCCCTGCGCCTTGCGGCCGAAGTCCAGCAGCTTCTCCGTCATCTGGTCGCGCGAGAGGTTCGAACCTTCGATCACCTCGAAGCCGACATTGCGTAGCGTTGCCGCCATCGCCTTGGCGTCGATCGGCGGGTTCGGCAATTGTGCGACGTTCTTGTAGGTGCCGTTGCCGACGACGAAAGCAACACGGCGGTCGGCCTTCGCGGCGTTGACCGACAGTGCCATGCACATCAGCGAAGCGAGGAGGGTGAGAGTGCGCATCTGGAATCCCCAACAGAATCGAATTGCAGGCAGCAACAAATTGGCAGCAAACCTACACGAAATCGCCCGGCGCCGTGCAAGCAAAACGATCGCAACCTGTTGCTTCGCGGCCAAGTGTTGCACGGTGGATTACCCCTCCAACGTGATCCAAATCACACGGCCACTTTGTTTTGTCGCGCGAGGCGGCGCGAGGTTCAGTGTGCGGGAGCCGGAACCCGGGGAGCTGGCTTCAGATTCAGAAGGTTGCCGAACAGGATCAGCGCGGCGCCGACCACCGTCCAAGTATCAAGCCGCTCGGAATAGAGCAGCCAGCCAGCGGTTGCGGTCAATGGAACCCGCAGGAAGTCCATGGGAACGACGATGGTCGCATCCGCATAGCGCATCGCGCTGGCGAGGCAGTAATGCGAAAACGTGCCGCAGACGGCGATCACGCATAGCCAGGCCCAGACGTAGGCGGAAGGCCAGGTCCAGACGAACAGCGTAGGAATGAAGCCTGCGACCGATTGCACCACCAGCATCCAGAACAGGATCGATAGCGCGCTTTCGGTGCGGGTCAGCGACTTGACCAGCACCATGGACACGCCAAAGCCCATCGCGGCGCCGAGCGCGATGAGCTGACCGGGATTGATCTCGCCGGTGGCGGGGCGGACGATGACGATCACACCGACGAGGCCGAGCACGATGGCGGCGATCTTCCACGGGGTCATGCGCTCGGACAGGAAGCTCACTGCGAGCAGCGCCGTCCAGATCGGCATCGTGAATTCAATTGCCACCACCTGGCCGATCGGGATCAGCGTCAGCGCAAAGAACCAGCCGAGTTGCGCAACATAGTGCACCAAATTGCGCCCGATGTGCTGCGGCAGGCGCGACGTCCTGAGCATCTTGAAGCCGCCGGCGCGATAGATGATCGGCGAGAGCAAGAGGTATCCTAGCAGCGAACGCACTTCCATGATCTGAAATACATTCAGTTCGCGCGTGGTCTCGCGCCCGGCCACCGCCATGACCAGCATCAGGGACAGCCAGCCCGCCATCCACAGGGCAGCCATCGTTTTGGACGGTGTCGTGTTCATCGGCGCAAATGTTGGAGGCGAGGGTCCTGAGGGAGCGCCGGTATCGGCGACATCGCCGCCGTTTGCAACGGCCAAATCTGCGGATGCAGCGATGCAGGGCGGCGTGCTAAGCCATCAGCGAACAAGGACAAAAAACGGAAGGGCTTCGCTCATGCACATCTTGCAGCCGGCCGAGTGGAAAAAACCACGCGGCTTTTCCCATGGTGTCGTGGTCGAGGGGCCGGGCCGATGGGTGGTTCTGGCCGGCCAGACCGGCGGCGACGAGACCGGCAATTACGCGCCTGACATGGCAGCGCAGGTCGGGACCGCGCTGAAGCGGATCATCAAGCTGCTGGGCGAGGCCGGTGCCGGCCCCGAGCATATCGTCCGCCTGACCTGGTACCTGACTAGCCGCAGCGAATATGAGATGGCCGGGACCGGCATCGGCGCGGCCTGGAAGGAAACGCTGGGGCGCAATTTCCCGCCCTCGACCTTGCTCTACATCGGCGGTCTCGTGGACGACCGGGCCAAGGTCGAGATCGAGGTCACGGCGTACGTGCCGGGCACATAAAAAATCGACCCGGCGAGATCGCCGGGTCGATGGAATTCTACTCGTATCGCCTTAGCGCGACAGCGCGATGTTGGCGCCGCGGAACTGGCTATCGGCGCGCATCGTGACGTTCTGCTTGTTGCCGGACGTTTTCAGCGAGATGTTGGCGTTGAAGCCAGCGGTGGAGGCGAGCAGCTCATAGTTTCCGCCGGCGCCGCGGCCCGAAAGGGAGCCGCTGATATTGCGGCTGGCCTCGGACCAGCTGCCCGCGATGGCGCTGCCTTCAGCCTTGAGGTTGGCGCCGAGATTGAACTTGTAGGCGTCGCTGGCGCAGGTCAGCGACAACTCCATGGTCGGTCCGATCGGAGCGTATTTGGCTCGGCAGCGGATCCGCTCGGTCGAGCCGTCATCCAGGGTGACCGTGCCTGAGCCGCTCCAGCTGCCTGCCAGCGGAGCGAACGGGCCGGACTGGGCCTTGCTCTCGGAGTTGGCAATCCCCGCCGCGAACACAACGGCGGCCGCGATCAGCAGCCGCCGGCTTAGAGCGCTGGTCACGAACTGCCTATTGGCGCGATGCTTCCCACCGCCCGCTGCACGGTATGCCTGCAGATGCTCCATTCCACTTCCCCGATCCGGCGTTGCCGCTGAGTTGACCGTTGGCATATGCACCATTGATCGAAACTTTCACAAGACCCTCCCGGCCGATGGTGCCGGAAACGTTAGCGCCAGGTGCGGTAATCTTGCCGTCGGCAACCGTCAGCAAGGAGCTTGCGGTCGGCTCGCAGGAACCGCTCTTGGTGACGATGGTGACCTGCCAATTGCCGTCATAGGGAGTCTGGGCGAAAGCGGGAGCGGCGAGGGTGATAACTGAAGCGGCACAGAACGCCGCAATGCGGGCAAAACGCATAAATCCATCCTTGAATCTGTCTGATATGCTGACGCTTATTCGGACAAAATGTGACGGAAATTTGGTGCAATGCCAAATCGAAAATTGTTCCTGTGGAAACAATGGTTTATTTGCGTTTCCGGCTGCAATTTTCGAAGCAGAATCAACGCCCCTTCACGTTAAGGGTAAACGTCAGGAGAGTGGCTCACGAAAGACTTGGCGCCGAGGTCGCGAACTGCTCGTCCTGTGTCTTGGACGGTAGCGCCTTGTGGACCTTGGCATAATCGATCACGTCGGCCAGCAATTTGAGCCCGAGCGGGGCGAGCGCGCGCTCCCACAGCTCCCGCGCGGTCTCGCCCTTCTTGACGAAGCACCATTCCTGGGCGGCGATGGCGCCGGCGTCCATGCGGTCGGCGAGGTGATAGATCGTGCCACCGGCGATCGGATCGCCTTCCTTGATGGTCCATTCCACGGCGGCCTTGCCGCGATGACGCGGCAGCAGCGAGGGGTGATAGCCAATCCCGCCCAGCTTCGCCGCGGCGAGCGCGTCCTGGCCGATCCGGGCGTGGCTGTGCGCGGTGACGATCAGATCGGTGTCGGGTGCGATCTCGGAGGCCACCACCAGCTTGGGGTTGGCCTGGACCACGACGTCGATGCCCGCCGCCTTGGCCGTCGCGGCGAGGCGATCCTCGGCGTCGGCCACCACGACCCGCACGATCGAGACGCCGTGCTCCCGGAGCATGTTCAGGGTGGTCACGCCGAAATGGCGGGAGCCGACGAGGGTAATGCGCATGGGTGTCCGATCCGTCTCGCAACTGCGTCATCCCCCGATAACACGTCCGGACGTCCTGTCACCACCCGCGCGGCGTTTGCGCCGGTTATCAACAATGCGCCGGGCGAGGGTGCACGATGAATTCCGCGATTGCGGAGGCGGCCGGTCCGGTGTTTCCATGCACACATGACATTGGCGTGGAGCGAGCGCATGCGGAGCGTGTGGTTTGTCCTTCTCGCGGCGCTGATCGCGACCACTGCGGCGCGTGCCGGCGAACCGCCCTATCCGGCGGTTCCGCCTGAGGTTGGAGTGGCGCCCTTCATCGGCCCGACCTGGGACACTTATCGCTGCGCGGAAGGGCCGGTCACCAATTTCTACCATGGCGCCTATTACGGCGAGGAGCCGCCGGCACTCTATCGCGGGTACGCGTACCGGCCGTATTACCGCTACAGCGCCTACCGCAGGCTGCCGCGCAAATATTTCTGTGTCACGGATTAGCGTTGCCGCGCCGTCACGGTCAGACGGCAAGTGGGGAAACAGACGGCTCCTGTGTTTGGTTTTTAACAGAGAGATTCAGGATTGGCGTTAGAACGTGGACCAACCGGGGCTGGCGACATTTCAAGCCGTATCCGTTTTCGAACCCGGATTTGGCCGCTGGCGTGATCGCCAGCAGCTTTTTCGTACTCGGCAATCACGAAATCATCTGACGGTAACTCGATCTCAACCAGCCTGGCGTATCGACGAATCCGTCGCGGATTTGTATTGCGTACCGCGACACCGAAATTGTCCCGCCGGCGTGGGTGCGCCGCGGGCTTTTTTCGCCGGGACCGATTTCATGCCGAGCGCGATTGAGCAGATCGTCGACATCTATGTCCGACTGAAGAACCGACGCGGCCTCGACGAGCTGATGATGCACCGACAGCGGCTTGCGGTCGATCTGAAGAGCAGGTCCGGCTACGACTTCAGCCTGCCGATCGGCCACATCGACGAGGAGATCGCGATCATCGAAGCCGGCCTCAGCCGGCTCGCGGCGGGCAGTTCGAAGGCGGTCTAGCGAGGCTTTCGAGGCGAGCCGATGCGAGGACTTGGGTACTATGGCGCGTCGTCGCAGTCGAATTCCGGTTCATGCAGGGTTCAGCCCGGCCATGCGTCAATCAGCAGGTCGTTTCGTGGGACACAAATCCTGCTACGCTTGTCCCCGTAATTTGGAGGAGACGTCATGATTGAGCTTGCGCTGGCCGGCCTGATTGCATTTGCAACCCTGCCTGCTGCATCGCCAGCACCGGTAGTGGAGCAAGTTCAATTCAGAGGGGGCCCCGGCGGGCAGTGTCCGCATGGCTATGACTTCAACCACTCGAACGGCCGCTGCTATCCCAACGACTATCATGCGCCCGGCACCTACACGGCCCCCGAACCGAGCTATCGGCGCCGCGGCGGCCTTTGCCCGGACGGCTACGACTATAATTACTCGAACGGCAGTTGCTATCCGAACCGTGCGCGAGCGCCCGGCGAATATGGGCGCCCCGACTCCTACAGAACCCGCGGCGGACTTTGTCCCGACGGCTATGACTACAATTATTCGAGCGGACAGTGCTTCCCGAACCGCGCACGTGCGCCCGGCCAGTACGGGCGCTAACCGGTCGCAGTGCTGACGGATTTATCGCTCAGTCGCGGCGGCCGCCGTCGATGACGGTGAACAAGGGCCGTGCCGGGTTCGGTTCGACCAGCAATTCCTCCACCAGCGAGGCCGCCGCATCGACGTATTTGCGCGTCGGCTTGTCCAGGGGACGCCTGGCTTCGTCGTCGAGCGCGACCTTTGCGGCCTCGACCAGCTTGCGCATCCGCGCCGCATGGTCGTCGCCCGCCGTCAGTGTCGCGCGGGCCAGCGACCGCAGCACGAACAGCTCGCCCTCGAGGCGGAGCAGACGGTCGTTGAGCCTGGTGAGGACGGCGTTGAGGTCGGCCATGGCGCGCGTTCGTTGCGGAAGATCCATCCTGCTCTAGCGGCGATCGGTGAACGGAGTCCAAACGGCATCGGCGCAATTGGGCCGATCTCACTCAAGGCCCGGTCCGCGCCAGATAGTCGCGCGCGAAGGCGAGATACCAGTCGAGGCAGGCGGGATTGGCCATCGCCTCCCTGTTGATGACCTTTTCGACGGGTTGGCCGAGCAGCAGCTTCTTGATCGGCAGCTCCTGCTTCTTGCCTGAGAGCGTGCGCGGAATCTCGGCGACCGCAAAAATTTCGTTGGGCAGGAAGCGGCGGGAGAGGCCGGCCTCGATCGCCCTGTTGATCCTCGCCTGCATCGCGCCGTCGAAGGCGGCGCCTTCGCGCAGCACGACGAACAACGGCATGTAGCTGTCACGGCCGAGATATTCGAGATCGACGACGAGGGAATCGAGCACCTCCGGCAAGGCCTCGATCGCGGAATAGAGTTCGCTGGTGCCCATGCGCAGGCCATGCCGGTTGATGGTGGCATCGCTGCGGCCATAGATGATGCAGGAGCCGTCCGGGTTGACCTTGAGCCAATCGCCGTGCCGCCACACCGGCCCGCGGCCGCTGCCGTCGAAATTGTCCGGATAGGTCTCGAAATAGCTCGCGCGATAGCGCGCATCGTCCTTGTCGTTCCAGAAATAAAGCGGCATCGACGGCATCGGCTCGGTGCAGACGAGCTCGCCGACCTCGTCGATGACGGCGCGGCCCTGTTCGTTGAAGGCTTCCACGGCAGCACCCAGCAGACGGCACTGCATCGCGCCCGGCGTCTGCGGCAGTTCGCGGTTGCCGCCAATGAAGGCGCCGGCGAAATCGGTGCCGCCGGAGATGTTGGCCCACCACATATCGGCCTGCGCCTTGCTGCCGTTGGTCTTGGAGAGCGCCGCGAAGCGCTCGTTGAACCAGGCTTGTGTGTCGGCGCTCAGCGGAGAGCCGGTCGAGCCGAGACAACGCAATCGCGACAGATCGCCGGCGGCGAGGTCGACCTCGGCCTTGGCGCAGTTGGCAAAAAATGCCGCGCCCGCACCGAAGAAGGTCGCTTTCGACTGCGCGACGAAGCGCCACAGCGTGGTCCAGTCCGGCTTGTCCTTGGTCCCGCCGGGACTGCCATCGAAGATGCAGCAGGTGGTGCCGCTGAGCAGGCCGCCGACCTGCGAATTCCACATGATCCAGCCCGTCGAGCTGTACCAGTGATAGCGCTCGCCGAACGAGTTTGGGTGATAGGAGCAGCCGAGATCGTTGTGCAGTCCGAGCAGTGCCAGCACCACGATGACGATGCCGCCATGGCCGTGCACGATCGGCTTCGGCAGGCCGGTGGTGCCGCTGGAATAGACGATCCAGAGCGGATGATCGAACGGCAGCCAGGCCGGCTCGAACGCGTCGATGGCGGCACCCGTCGTTGCGAGGATATCGGAGAGCAGTGCATCCGGCGCTGCGGGCGCGGCGGCTTCGCTTTGCAGGATGACGTGCTCGACCGTCGGCAGCGATCGCCGCAGCTCGGCGAGGACGTCTTTGCGATCGTGTCGGCGGCCGGCATAGGTGACTGCGTCGCAGGCGATCAGCACCTTTGGCTCGATCTGCTTGAAGCGGTCGATCACGGCCGGCGCGGCCATGTCGGGCGCGCAGACGCTCCAGATCGCGCCGATGCTGGCGCTCGCCAGGAATGCGATAATCGTCTCGGGGATATTGGGCAGATAGGCGGCGATGCGGTCGCCGGGCTTGATGCCTTTTTCTTTCAAGTGCAACGCGAGGGCCGCCGCCTTGCGCCGCAGCTCCGGCCAGCTCGTCTCGCTCAGCCTGCCGTCCTCGCCACAGCTGACGATCGCGGGCAGACCGGCGGCGTCGGCCGCGTCCACATGCCGGAACACCTGCCGGGCATAGTTGACCTGGGCGCCGGGAAACCAGACCGCGCCGGGCATCTTGCGCTCGGTGATCACGCCCGCAAACGGCGTTGGCGATTGCAGATCGTAATAGTCCCAGATGCTGTGCCAGAAGCCGTCGAGATCGCGCACCGACCATTGCCGCATGTCCTCGTAGCTGGCGAAGGTGAGGCCGCGCCGTTGGGCGAGCCAGGTGCGGTAAAGGGCAATTTGGGGAATGAAAGCTGCGGTCATGGCGTATCAAGGTCAGTTGCGGGGAAGGGCAGTTTATCTGCTCCCGCAGCGTACCAGAACCCGCAGTTGGCGCAGGCGCTCGCGCTGCCATGAGCGACATAGCCTGCACTCACCCCGGCTCCGGCTGAGAGACGTCCTGTCAACCTACCAACCGGCTCCCGCCCAGCGCCTTCCGAACACGGGCGGCTTGGTCTTCACGGCTTGCCAGCCGAAGAAATGATGCTTGCCGGACCAGGTGTGCACCACGCCGCTGCAGATGCTGCATTTGAAACTGCCGGCATGCGGCTCGGCGTGCTCCTCGCGGGTCGCGGTGTAGTTCATACTGCAACCCGCGCAGGTGAATTCTTCGATCGTCCAGATGCTGTTGGCCATTGCACCGAAAGTGTTTTTGCGAGGTCTGGGTCAAGGGTAGATGTGAGCCTTTGCGGCGGCGTAAATTCGCAGGCTGAAATACCGTTAATGCCCGTTAGGCAAATCCTGTCCGCTACGGGCCGCCATCTTCGCCGCGCGATGATCGCCGGCCGGTCCAAACTGCGCCGCCATTGGGCGTGAACTACCACTTCCAAACCGCTGGTCACCCCCCGGGGCACCCCGTCGCCTTGACGCCGGATGCGCGGCTGGCAATAACGCTGGGCCGCGCAACTGCCGGTACCCGCGTCAATGCCGCAAGGAAAGCCGTGCCCGTGAAAAGTCTGCGTCAGCTCCTGACGGGCGAGGACATCATCCAGCTCGTGATCCGGGTGGGCCTGCTTGGCCTGCTGATCATCTGGACCTTCCTGATCATCCGGCCCTTCGTGCCGATCCTGGCCTGGAGCGGCGTGCTCGCGGTCGCGTTCTACCCGGCCTTCAGCTGGGTCGCCAAGATCCTCGGCGGCCGGCCCAAGACCGCAGCGGCGATCCTGACCCTGATCACGCTCGGTATCGTCATCGGTCCTGCGACCTGGCTCGGCATTAGCGCGGTGGATGGCGTGCGCGAGCTGGCGCACCAGCTCGGCACCGGCGACCTTGCGCTCCAATCGGCGCCGGAGCAGCTCAAATCGTGGCCGCTCGTTGGTCCCTGGCTCTTTGACCTCTGGGAGCAGGCCTACAACAACATCCGCGCGGTGCTGCGCGAGGTGGCGCCTTATCTCCAGCCGCTGGCGGGACCGTTGCTTGGGCTCGCGGGAGATGCCGGCGTCGGCACGCTCCAGTTCCTGGTGTCGGTATTCGTGGCCGGCTTCCTGTTTCCGCACGGGCCGCGGCTGGTTGCGGCGGGCCGCGGTTTCCTGTTTCGCATCGTGCCGGAGCAGAGCGAGCATTTCCTGGGGCTCGCGGGCGCGACCATCCGCGCTGTGGCACAGGGCGTGATCGGCGTCGCGATCGTGCAGGCGCTGCTCGCCGGCATCGGCTTCAAGCTTGCCGCGGTGCCGAGTGCAGGCCTGCTTGCGTTCATCGTGCTGCTGCTCTCTATCGTGCAGATCGGCGCTTTTCTCGTGCTGCTGCCGGTGATCATCTGGATCTGGACCGCCAAGGACGTCACCACCGCGCTGCTGCTCACCGTGTTTCTCGTCCTCGTCGGCTTCCTCGACACCATGTTGAAGCCGCTGGTGATGGGGCGCGGCCTGACCACGCCGACCATCGTGATCTTCGTCGGGGTGATCGGCGGCACGCTCGCCCATGGCATCGTCGGCCTGTTCATCGGGCCGATCATCCTGTCGGTGGCCTGGGAGATGATGATGGCCTGGATCAGGACAGAGGACCGGGCAGAGGCGGGGACAAGGGCGGAGACACGGGCGGGCGAGGGCTGAGCACCTCGCGCGGGCCGTGACCGAGCCTTCGGCCGAACTTGTCTATTGAGCTAGACAAGTTACGATAGGCTAGATTCTGTTTGAGCCTACGAGCCGTAATGGCGAAGTCTTCCAAGCTGGTTGCAGCGAAGCGCGGCAAGGTATTGTTGGTCAGACGCCGGTCGGACGGCCTGTGGATGTTCCCGGGCGGCCGCAAGCGCGCGCGCGAGTCCGACAAGGACTGCCTGCGGCGGGAGATCAAGGAAGAGCTGCCCAAGCTGAAGCTCGGCCGGATCAGCCTCTGGAAGGAAGTGACGGCCAGAAACAAGCGCTCCGGCCGCAAGATGAGCGACGCGATCTTCATCGCGAAGGGCGCCAAAGGCAGGCTCGCGATCGGCGACAAGGACGAGATCGACCGTGCCGTCTGGCAGAAGCCGCGCGGCATCCGCCTGACGCCGACCTCGCGCTACATCCGCGACCGCCTGTTTCCGCGGAAGCCGCGGCGACGCGGGTGAGCTAGTCCTCGTCGTTCGGCGACGGCTGCATCCGTCCGGCGTGGGACCGCGAAAAATTGCCAGGCGCTTGCGGCGCGGATCTCCTGGCCATCTCGGTTTCGCGCTGCTCCTTGCGGGCCGTGCGCGCGCGCTTCATGGCCTGCTTGACCTGAGGGTTCGGCGAGTCCTCCGCGAAGAACAGCACCACCTCGCAGCTCGGACATTGCCTGGAATAGCCGTCGTGCAACCGTCCCGCGTGGTCGCGGAACACGTTCTTGCACCGCGTGCACTGAACCTGGACGAAACTCATGCGCGATCGACAATGACTGATGGAAATGGATTCTCAGGTGATCCCAAATGTCTGAAGAAAGCTTGAATGCTTGCGGCAGCCCCGCGCGCGGCCAAGCATCATCGGTCCGTCGCGACAGCCGGCAGGCTGAGATCGTCAAACCGTTCGATCAGCCGCTATTGCTTGGCCGCTAGCGTCTCCAGGCAATGGTTGAGAAAGACCGTGCGATCTCTCGGCAGCACCTTCTCGAGATCCGCCTTCAGCGCGCATTCGCGCTGCCGCATCTGCTCGGCCCGCCGCTTCTCGGCGGCCTCGCGATATTCGGGAGCAACCTTGTTGGGATCGACGAGCGCTTGGGAGCGGGCGGGAGCTGTCACGGCGAGTGCAATGGCGGTGATGACAATGAGCTGTTTCAAATGAGCCTCCGTAAAAGGCTCATCCTAGCGCGCGGGCGGCGAGGGCTCAAACGGCAAGTTCGACGAGACGACCGACTGCGCAGCCTGTCCGCGCAGCATCGCTAGCCGCTCGCGACGCCGAATTCGAGGACCTGAAGTTGGCGGCAGTGAAGTCCGTCACTTCGGGACGTGGTCGATCTTGTGGCCGAGATGCCCGGTGTCGTGATCGCGGCGCAGCTGGCTCAGCGATGTCTCGTTCAGCTGATGCAGGACTTCGTTGAGTTCAGTCGTATCCGGATAACCGGCCGCAAAACCCTTGCCGTAGATCTTGCGCAACGTCCCGACCAGTGTGTTGCCGTGCTTCTTGCTGATCGCGCCATCCTTGTCCCGATGACGATTATCGAGGCCCGTTTCCTTCATGGCTTTCTCCCAGAGCGGCGTCTGCGCGCCTGGAGAGAGCGTGCTCCCAAACAAGTCGATTGGCAACGGTGCGGGGCGCCGGAGTGGAGCGCCGGCTCGCGCTTGCATCTCGTGGCTGCGAAGCCGCGTCGGGGTGCGGAAAGATCGGCCGGGCTGTGTGAAGCGGCTCACAAGCGGTTGTCGAGACCGCTGCTATGAAGGCCTCATTGCTTTACCAATCACCGCCGTGGCCAGCGTGCGCGAACGCGCGACCAGAGGGGCGGGTGCTTTCTGAAAAGCGAAGGCGGATCGACTAGGCGGCTTGCTCCTCGAACGAGGTGTAGACCTGGCCACCTGGACCAACCACCCGAACGTCCCAGCATCCGTCGGCGATCAGCTCTTTGGCCTTCTTGAGGGCGGCGGCGAGTGACAGCCGCTTGAGGCTGACGACGCCTGCCGTGTCGAAACCGCTGATTTCAAACATGCCGCTCCTCCTGTTTTGTCGAATCCTACACTTTTTGAACCGGTTGTCTCGCGGCTTTTGGGATAGGGCGCCTGGAACACGACCGAGCGCCGGCCAAACCGCGAAAACAACCCCATGCACAGTAGCTAAGTCGTGCTGGCGCAACGCTTTCTTTTTGGCGCAAGGCCGTCTCGCATCCGGCGGAGAAGCCGTTTGACCCGTCGGGCAAAACAGGGGTATTGTGCCAGCTTCGGAAAATCAGCTTCCGAGCAAGGCGGCTGCCCAGGATCGGCGAGCAGCGGTTGCACCCAGCATGCGAGTTGTGTCCGCCCCCACAGACCCCGTAGTCGGCCGGGGTGGCGGGGCCTGCAGCAGGCTGCGGCCGCTAACGTGGAATTAAGCTGAAAAGCCGACAATTTTGGACAGTTGTAGATGGGTGCTGTGTAAAGGAGTCGTCGCGAGGACGTTCCGGCGACGGCTTCCGGTTGCTCGCTCATTTGGGGTCAATGCCATGACCGCGACTTTCGAAACGCAAGGCCTTGTCGAACAACTCGACCCTGCAGCACTTGCCGCGGCCATCGCGGCCCACGAACCCGCAAGCCTGGACGCTCCAGAACCGATCAAGCGGTCCAGCCGGACATCGGTCATGGCGCTGTCGGTGTGCGCCCTGGCCATCAATGGCGCGGCGGCGATCTACACATGGCCGTCCGGCCTGCCATCGCTGAATCTGAGCAGCCTGGCTGATCTGCTACCGCGGCAAGAGACTTCAGCGCCAAAACCGGATCCGGTCGTCGCTGCCTTGAAGGATATTCAGTCCACCCAGCAGCAACACACGGCTTCGCTGCAGGAGAGCAACCAGGCACTGCAACAAAACGCGGCCGTGTTGCAGGCGGATTCGATGGTGCTGCTGTCTCTGCGACAGAGCATCACGGACGAACGCGTCGATGTGAGGAAGGTATCCTCGCAGCTGTCCACGCTGATCGCGAAGATCGACTCGCTGCAAAATGCGATGATGTCGGACGTCACGTCCTCCATTCGGAGAGCGCATGCGCGCTACGGACTGTCCGCAGCGATGCGCAAACGGATCGCCCGGCAGTCTAAATCCGTCGGGCCCGTTTCGGTTGGCGGAGCGCCGTTGAGTGTGCCGGCTACGATTGCGGCGCCGGAGAGCTGAGGAAAGGTCGACCAAATCACCTGTGGCGATCTCCGGGGGATCCCGAAGTTCTGCGCAACCATCGCCTCCGACCGAACTTAGCCAGCCGCCGCTCGTCGCAAATGTGAGGGAACCGGGACAGAGCGGTGCTCTTCCTCGGCGGCCTCGATCCAACACGCAATTGCATCGTGCACGTTCTGCACCGCCTCGAATTCGGTGGCGCCGTCGGACATGCAGCCGGGAAGGTCAGGCACTGTCGCGACAAACCCGCCGCCATCTTCGTCGGAAAGCGGGTCGATGATGATCTTCTAGTGCGGACGCTCGCCCATGTGGTCTCAATTTCGTAGGAGGGCTACCAGCTTCTTGATATATGTTGGCTTGCCCGCACACTCTTCGTCGTGGCGACTGTCTGCTCCTTAGTGAGATGCGGAGTTCAATGCAGTGTCACCGTAGCTCGATTTTGTTTGCGGCCATTGTCCTGAATCCACTACGTGATGGCTTAGCGACTCAAGACGCCGGTCCGCGAGCGATGCCTCGCAAGCTTCAACAAAAGCTGGGATGTGATCGGTAATCAGGTTGTAGGCGT
Organism: Bradyrhizobium sp. 149; assembly: GCF_023073915.1. Classification (GTDB taxonomy): domain Bacteria; phylum Pseudomonadota; class Alphaproteobacteria; order Rhizobiales; family Xanthobacteraceae; genus Bradyrhizobium. Next base: position 634,310 of record NZ_JADPKK010000022.1, read on the forward strand.
ATCCAAAGATTTCCAGTCCATGAACCAGCGCGCCAAAGGCTAGCGCACGAGTTGAGGCGTTCTCTTTTAGATCCCGTCCTGAAAAGGTGGTGAGATTATCATCAGAACGCTCCGAGTAGATTTTCGCCAATGATTAGCACCGTGTCGATAGCCGTCGACGCGAACGGCCGCCCTATGCCGGGAGAGCGGCGGCTATACAAGACCCGTAAGGAGAAGGCCGTCGCGCATGGTCTCTGGCCATGCTCTCAGACTCCCGGCGCCAGTGCTGTCCACTGCCAACCGGGCCTGAGAAGCGGTCACCAGAGCACCAGCTTCCACACCGGCCGGCTCTGCATCAAGCTCAGCCTATGCCTCGCCATCGCTGGCAAGAAGATCTGCGGCATATGAGGGAGGCCCGCCGGTGGCGGGCGCACCGCAATTACGAAGGCCGCAGCGGGAGGTTAAATCGCTGCGGCCCGCGTATGGTCAAAATAAGCCGGGTAAAATGAACTAAGTGAAATATGCAGCCAGCCCCGGTAACAGAATTTAGCGCTAACCTTTTTTCAATTGCAAGTGCAATTTCGGGGGAACCGAAGTATAGCTATCGGGCATTGCGTTCCAGAACGGGAACGCGCGACCGGCGATTGCTTGGGCGCATTTGGTCTCGTCCTCATCGCCAGCTTTCCGAACACGCGCGATTGCAACCCCTGATTCCTGGCGGTCGTCGTCCCAGCATGAGATGATGATTCATATTTGCGTTTCGGAGGGGGAAGCCCGATGCGCCTTGCATTGCCCTATGTCGGAATTTGTCTCTGCGCGTCACTCGCGGCGTGGTTTTCCTTCACGCTGATCTATTGACCGAGCAGATCATCGCCAGGTGTCAGCAACCGGGCGTGAGACGTAATGCCCAAACCTTGGTCAAGAGCGGCGGTTGATGACGCAGCAGCCAAGAGCTGGGGCAGTGAAAGCGTAGGCGCCGGTCACTGAGTGGGCCGCTCCCGGCGCTCAGATCCGCAATTGGACCGGCTGCCGGGAGCATTGGGGGCTGGAGCGTGAGCCGTGCCATGCCCGCCTTTTAAGGACAACCTGTAGAAGAGCGGAGTCCGGTAGTTATCCCGACTCCATTTCCGGAACGGGGTGTTCTACTGTGAGAACACCGGGGCGATTTAAGTACTCATCAATTTGCACTTATCCGGGATGGCCGCAGTGGGGGCTGGAACCACCCTGCGGCCTTTCCCATGTCGCGAAGACGGTCACTGATCGCTCTTCAGCTTGCTCCGGCCCCAGTGAGGTTCTTTTCCCTTCCGGTTTAACTCCGGGACATAGTGTCGGTTTAGCGCTCGCATCACCCCGATACGGGCGAACATCGTTGGGCCGCCATCCTCTGCGACCAGCATCAGAGCCTCCATCGCGGCTTGCCACGCCGACGCAGCGTGCTCTTTCTTCGGCAGTCCAGAAATGTATTCGCCAGCATCTAACAGGGTCACCAACCGGAGGCCGCCTAATTCTATCGGATCGTCGAAGGGCCGCCTCCAGCCTTTGGTCATTTCGTCTTTTGATAGCGGGCGAGCTCCGCTCTTGCGAGTGCCCGGGCCTGCTCAAGGGCCTCGGCGCCGGTCAACAGGTTCGGCGCGAGCCGCCGACCCGCGATATCGTCCTAATAGAAATAGACGCTCGGCCGACCATCGGCGAAGCAGACTTCATAGCTGCCGGTCCGGGGCACAGCTTCGTGCTTACGGATGTGGACGGGCGCGGTCATGCCGCCATTCAAACCACGCTCGACGCAAACGCAAGTTGTCGATACCTAGCGGCGCGGAACGAACGCGAGCTACTGCGTGTCGTGGGTATGGACGACTCAGCCCCTCGGCATCCGCAAGAATAGCTCGACCATGAACCAGACGATGGGCGTCCAGATCAGCAACAGCACTGCCGCCATCAGCAGCTCTCGCCACCGCCCACAACTCGCGGCCGATGATGCCGAGCACCATCCCGAGGATGAGACCGATCAGCGAGACCACTGATGTCCTCCGGTGTGCATGGTGTGTGCACGCCAGATTTTGGGAGGAGAGGGAGGCGGTCGATATTTGAAGGTAAGTCTTTGATTTGCTTGGTGAGCGCGCTGGGGCTCGAACCCAGGACCCCGTGATTAAAAGTCACGTGCTCTACCGGCTGAGCTACGCGCTCCCATGGCCGCTGATGGCTTTGAACAGATCGCCATCGTCTTCGGACATTTGGAAAAGCATGTCTTGCCGCCACGTTTGCTTCGCGTCGCAGGGAAAACCGGCTGTTTCCGGATCATGCTTTCGGCCCGCGCTGTGTAGGGGGATGGGGCGCGGAGGTCAATAGCGCGGGGGATTGCCGAAGTTCGCAGCAGGAGCCGGGATTCGTCCGGTGTTTCCGGGGCTTAAGCCGGGATTTTCAACCCGATTGGCGGCCCGTCATCCACGTCCAAGAGTGATCTGCCTTAGCAATGCGGAGGTCTCGCCCGGCGCGGCTGCCATTGCCGTGGTCAGCTCGCCTCCCGCCGGACCTCGTTCGGCACCGGCACCGGCTGCTGCGCGCCGACGGGGGTCGGCAGCGCGACCGGGCGCAGGCCGATCAGCTCGGCGGTGCGGATCGCGCTGTCGCGCCAGAACTGGAACGAGTTGATGCGGCTGAGCTCGAGGATCGCAATGGCGACCGCAGCCAGGAACGGCAGGCTCTGCAGCACCAGCACGCCGGCGAAGATGTAGATCTCGGTGATCTGGCGATAGCTGTTGGAGGCAACCAGCACGCCGGCGCCGATCAGGAGCAGGGCGCCGATCACGGCCTCCCAGAACGCCTGGAACTCGATCGACATCCTGGACAGGCCGCCCTTGGAGGTGCGCGCGAAGGCGATGTGCTCGGTGATCAGTCCTTGCGCCACCGCGCGCGACACCGTCCACTGCACGCTCATCGCCGCGATCATCGCACCCAGCATCTGGCCGGGCTTGATCGCGACGCGCGCGCGGTACATCGACAAGAAGTGCGCGAGCGAGACGATGAAGGCGCCGATGATCGGCAGCGTCAGGATCTTGTCGGGGATGGCGATGTCGGCGAAGGCCACGATCGGCACCCAGACGAGGTTGAGCAGCGCCACCACCACGCCGAGGCTCTCGGCGCCCAGCCAGTTCAGCCAGCCAAGGCCGTATTCGCGCTTCTGGTCGGGCGTCAGCCGGCTCTTGCCGGGCAGGAAATTCCGCCAGTGCTTCTTGACGATCTGCAGGCCGCCATAGGCCCAGCGGTGACGCTGCTTCTTGAAGGCCTCGTAGGTGTCGGGCAGCAGGCCCTGGCCGTAGCGGTGGTTGGTGTAGTGCGTCGTCCAGCCGAGCTGCTGGATCGAGAGGCCGAGATCCGAGTCCTCGCAGATCGTGTCGGACGACCAGCCGCCGGCCATGTCCATCGCGGCGCGGCGGATCAGGCACATCGTGCCGTGCACGATGATGGCGTTGGTCTCGTTGCGCTGAACCATGCCGATGTCGAAGAAGCCGGCATATTCGCCGTTCATGATGTAGTGCATGATCGACAGATCGCCGTCGCGATGTTCCTGCGGCGCCTGCACCAGGCCGACGCTGGGATCGGCGAACGCCGGCACGAGGTCCTTCAGCCAGTCGGGATCGACGACATAGTCGGCATCGAGGATGCCGATGATCTCGGCGTCGACGGCGGTGCGGTCCATCGCGATGCGCAGCGCACCGGCCTTGAAGCCCTGCACCTTCTCGGCGTTGATGAACTTGAAGCGTTCACCGAGCGCGCGGCAATGATCCTGGATCGGCTGCCAGAAGGCCGGGTCCGGCGTGTTGTTGATGATGACGACGCATTCATAGTTCGGATAGTTCAGCCGCGACAGCGCATCGAGGGTCTGCTTGAGCATCTCGACCGGCTCGAAATAAGCGGGGATGTGGATCGAGACCTTCGGGTAGTAATTCTCGGGCACGCTCTCGACCGGCTTGCCCTTTGTGAGCAGCCGCTGCGGCGGCCGGCCGAACGCGACCGCGGCGATCTCGTCGATGCGCGCCATCGCGATGAGGACGAGGGGAACGAGCAGGATCATGCCGAGCGTCAGCGCGAAGGCCGAGCCGAAGATGAAATAGTGCCCGTTCCAGAACGCAAACACGGTGGCGGCCCAGGCGCCGACGCCATTGGCGGTGGCCGACAGCAGGAACGCCTGCTTCGCCGTCGGCTGCTGCAGCCGCAGAATCGGCAGCGACAGCAGAACGCCGACCAGCAGCGCCACACCCATCAGCTTCCAGTAGTCAGGGTTTTCCACCGGGCCGGTCCAGGCGAATTTCGGCTCGCGGCTGGCGTTGAGGATGCCCCAGTACGGACCGACGCCGCCTTCGAAATATTTCCAGGGCTGATCGATGGCTTCGACGATGTTGTATTCCATGCCGATGGCATCGGCGCGGCTGACGAAGTTGCGCAACGTCAGCGCCTGCTGGAACGGACCGGGATCCGCGTTGCGTAAGTTGTAACCCGCGCTCGGCCAGCCGAACTCGGCGATCACGATGCGCTTGCCGGGGAATAGGTTCCGCAACAGATTGTAGCGGTCGACAGCCTGGTCGACCGCCTGGTCCGAGCGGAAGTTTTCCCAGTAGGGCAGCACGTGGGCGGCGATGAAGTCGACGTTGGAGCCGAGGTCGGGATTGTCGCGCCAGATGTTCCAGATCTCACCGGTCGTCACGGGCACGCGGACCGCGCCCTTGACCTTCTTGATCATCTCGATGAGGTCTTCGACCTTCTGCTCGCCGCGGTAGATCACCTCGTTGCCGACGACGACGCCGTTGACGTTGCTGTTCTTGCGGGCGAGCTCGATCGCGGCCTTGATCTCGCGCTCGTTGCGATCCTTGTCCTTGTCGATCCAGGCGCCGACGGTGACCTTGAGGCCGAACTCGGCCGCGATTGGCGGCACCAGTTCCACGCCGCCCGTGGACGAATAGAGGCGGATCGCGCGCGTCATCGTCGACAGCGTTTTCAGGTCGGCGCGGATTTTCTCCACCGTCGGGATGTTGTCGATATCGGGGTGAGCCGATCCCTCGAATGGCGCGTAGGAGACACTCGGCAGCAAGCCCTTGAAGTCGGGCGCGGGCTCCCTGTCGCGCAAGACTCCCCAGAGGCCGGCGTGGAGCGCAGTCACAAGCAACAGAACGGCGGCGACAACGCGCATCGCGGCTAAACCAAAAGGGGCTGAGGGGGCAGGGAAGCGGATCCGACCCCGAGATCCGACCAAGTCCGCGGCAAATGGAGCATACCTCTGCAGCGCGGTTTCACAACTGTCATGGCCTCATGACCGTATGAGGGCATGTCGAGTATCCGAGTGCGCGGCAGTGCCAATCGCAGATATCGCCGATCGTTCCTGAACGCAGGCTGAAACGATCGCGGCTATTTCGGGGGCGCCGGTGCCGGGCTTGCCGCAGGCGAGGGGCTGGCGGCCGGCTGCGGCTGCGCATTGCCTGATGTCGGCGCGGCCGGCTGCGAGGCCGCGGCCGCCGCCTGCTGCGGCTGGGAGGCCGGGTTGATCCAGCAAGCGTGCACACGGCTGTCCAGGGTCTCGGCGACCTTGGGATCGATCTGGCCGCCAAAGCGGGTCAGGCAGCGGAAGGCGGCCTGAATGTGGCCGCCGGGGCAGCCGAAGCGGTCGTAGAGGTCGAGGTGCCGGAATGCGGTATCGAGGTCATCCCGCCACATCAGCCGCACCACGCGCCGTCCGAGCCAGACGCATTCGGGGTTGCCGGCCGGGCCGCTGATGACCTGGGCTGCTTCGGCGAACTCGTCTGTGCGGCGCTGGTTCTGGGCGGCATCCTTGGCCGCGTCGGCGGGCTGGGCGGCTGCCTTGCTCTGGTCCGGGGCCGGCGTGCCGCTCTGAGCGGAAGCGGCACCAATACCGATCAGGATGACAAGGGAGGAGACGGCCAAGGTGGCGGCGAACTGCCGCACGACCGCATTTCGTAACTCGAACACCCGTTGCCGCATGAATTCCCCAATATATAAGCTGACCGTCCGCGTCAGGACCTCGCGGACGCGCCGGTGATGGCGTCCAAATGGGTCTCCAATGCGGCGGAAAAGTCCTCCCGAGTCCATGGCCTGAATCTCGAATTTTGTCCAGCAAAGTCACGATCCTAGGCCTCGGTCGAACGGCCGCAGGTAAATTCCTCGGGGGAGGGATGGATCCATAACGGAGTCACCCCCTTGGCAGATGGCGTGCGAGCAGGTAATCGACGGCCCTTCGCGGAGGACGGAACCGATTTCTCTTCGTACGCCACTGGCGCTTCTGCTCATCTCGCTGGGTGCGATCGCTGCCGTGTGGTGGTGGCTTGCCACGCCGATCACGCTCGCGCGCGCCCCGATCGATCCCGCTGACAAGGTCCAGTGCGTCTCATACGCGCCGTTCCGCGGCGAGCAGTCGCCCCTGAACGCATGGACCCATATCGAGGCCGAGCAGATCGAGCAGGACCTGCGCCAGCTCAAGGAGATCACCGACTGCGTCCGCACCTATTCGATGGAGAACGGCCTCGATCAGGTGCCGGCGATCGCGGCCAGGATCGGCGGGCTGAAGGTGCTCCAGGGCATCTGGCTCTCCAGCAACCGCACCAAGAATTTCGAGCAGGCCGCGCTCGCCATCCGCCTCACCAAGGATTTCCCCGGCATCATCACCAGCGTCATCGTCGGCAACGAAGTGCTGCTGCGCGGCGAGATGACCACCGCGGACCTCGTCTCCATCATTCGCTCGGTGAAGGCGCAAGTCAGCGTGCCCGTCACCTATGCCGATGTCTGGGAGTTCTGGCTCAGGAATCGCGAGGTCTATGACGCCGTCGACTTCGTCACGATCCACATCCTGCCGTACTGGGAAGACATTCCGGTGCGCGCCAAGTTCGCGGCGTCCCATGTCGAACAGATCCGCGAGCGGATGGCGGTCGCCTTTCCCGGCAAGGAGATCCTGATCGGCGAAACCGGCTGGCCGAGCGAAGGGCGCATGCGCGATGGCGCGCTGCCGTCGCGCACCAACCAGGCGCGGGTCGTCTCGGAAATTCTGAGCCTCGCGAAGGCGCAGAAATTCCGCGTCAATCTGATTGAGTCCTACGACCAGCCGTGGAAGCGCAAGCTGGAGGGCACCGTCGGCGGATATTGGGGCCTCTATGACTCGGTGCGCCGCAGCCTGAAATATCCGCCGGGCGAGCCGATCAGCAATTTCCCGTACTGGAAATGGTACATGGGCGCCGGCATGGGCCTCTGCGCGCTGGTGTTCGCGGTCGCCGGCCTGACGTTGCGGCGCAGGCCCTGGACGCCGCGTTTCTCGGCCTGGCTCGGGGTGGCGATCTCGGCGACGTCGGCGGGCATCCTGCTCGGGATCGGCGCCGACAAGATGTACTATGAGAGCTACGGCATCGGCGGTTGGCTGCTGTGGGGGACGCTGCTCGCGGCCGGCATCCTATCGCCGATCTTCTGCGCGCAGGCGATGGTGATCGGCCGCAGTCTTCCGACCTTCCTCGATCTGCTTGGTCCGCGCGAGGGCCGGAAATGGTCAAAACTCACCGCCGTGCTCGGCCTGACGCTGGCGGCGAGCGCGGTGATCGCGGCGCAGACTGCGCTCGGCTTCGTGTTTGACCCGCGCTACCGCGACTTCCCCTATGCCTCGCTGACGATGGCGGTGGTGCCGTTCGCGCTGTTGATGCTGAACCGGCCGCAGATCGGCCAGCGTCCGATCGCGGAGTCGGTATTCGCCGGCGTGCTGACGCTGTCGGCAGCCTATGTGCTCGTCAACGAAGGCCGCGACAATTGGCAGTCGCTGTGGACCTGCGCAATTTACCTGTTGTTCGCGCTTACGCTGTGGCGGGCGCGGGCCGAGCAAATCCAAGAATGAACAGGCCGACCGCCAGGCCGGACAGCACGACATTGTAGAGCACGATGCCAAGGCCCGCGGCGATGATGCCGACGGTCAGGAGCACGATCGACGGCCGCATCAGGTTCAGCGTTGCAACCACCAGCGCAACAATACCGAACACCGAACCCTTGAACAGCACGGTCGAGACCGAGCGCGCCTTGCAGATCAGGGTCTGAAGTCCGGCGTCGCAGGCGAGACCTACCTGCGAATTTTCAATTGCGAGGTAGCGCAGATAGAGCGCATAGCCGACGCTGGCGAAGCCGACGACGATCAGGAACTGCACCTGGTAGGGCGAGAGGCGGAAGGGCTTTTTTGTCATGGCGGCAATATGGTCGGGAAGGCGCGGGCGGGCAACAGGGAAGGTGAGTTTATGTTGATTGCGGGCCGTTGACGGGAGCAGCAAGGGCGGCCGCGCTTGCCCGAATATCTCCAGGAACAGGCTGGGATCGCGCAGGTTCTGAAAGGCGTGACCGCAGAACGCATGTTGCCTGCAAGGAGCGAGCATGGAAAAGCCAACTCGGGAGCAACTGGACGAACTCAAGAGGCTGAGCAAGGAAGCGCGGGTCGAGGATTGGTCGGAACTTGTCCAATCGAGGGATGAAGCGGAGAACCGCATTCGCGACCTGAAGGAAAAAGCGCGCATCGAGTAGGTGATTGCGTGGCCCATGAGCCATCAAGCGCGATGCCCGCGGGACGGTCTTGACCGCCAACGAGCGGATGCCGCGCCTACCGCCTGAAGAACGACGACAGCGTTGATCCCGTGGATGCGGACGCCGCCTCCGGCTTCGGCTGCGCGGCCGGCTGCGCCGCAGGAGCAGGCGCGGGCTCCTCGCGCTTTGACGAGCGTTTTGGGGAATAGCTGCGGCGGCGCTTGTCAGGCTTGGCAGCGGGCGCGGGCGCCGGCGCAGTCTCAGCTTGCGGCACCGAGTCCTGGTTCTTGTCGGCGTTCTTTTCCTGAACCTGATCCTGAGACTTTTCTTGCCCCTTGTCCGAACCGCCGCGCATCGACAGGCGCTGGCCGTCGAACACGGTGGTCTCGCAGTGGCGGTCGTTCTCGGCAAGGCCGGCGCAGAGCCTTGCTGCTGCCGCGGCGTTGATCAGCGGGCCGGCGCCGAGACGAAGCTGCATGCCGAGGCCGGTGTTGCCTTCCTTGATCATGATGATCGGCCGCAGCGCTGCGATCTCGGGATTGGATTTGCTCAGCCCGCGCCAGAGTGCACGCAGGCCGTCGATCGAGTTGGCGCCACCGAGATCGATCGCAAAGCGCGTCTGCTGAACCGCAATCGCAGGAGCTTCGCTCTCGGCCGCTTCCGGCGGCTTCGCTGCCACAGCAGCGACCTCGATCGGAGCGGAGGCCGGGTCGGGCTTCTTCTCGGCAGCCTTCTCAATTGCCTCGGGCTGCATCAGTTTTGATGCGGCCGGATCGGGCGGCGCCATGATCGATTTGGATGGGACCAACGGAAGCATCGGCAATGCCGACGTCGTCGCCGGCGACTGCGCTACCAGCGAGGCGGCAGCCGCGCTCTGTGGCGGCGGACTCGACGGCTCCTTTGCGGACTCGGCACGCGGCTTGTCGTTGGCCGGAGCGGGTGTCGAGGCGACCGGCGCGATGCTGGGCGCCGGTGGCCCGACCAAAACTGGCGCGTCCTGCGGCTTCGCAACGGACGCCTGCGGCGGCGTGGTCGTCTGCTTGGCGATGGCGCCGGTGACGGAATCGAGCCCTTGCTCCAGCACGGTGACGCGCGAATAGAGCCGGTCGCGATCAGTGTTCAGCGTCTCGATGGCGGAGGCGAGGCGGCGGGCCTCGTTCTGGCTCTCCTTGGTCAGCATCTGGAGCCGGTCGGCCTGGCGCGCGAGATCGGCGGACGCAACCTGGTCGCGCCGCCAGCCGAGCTGGGCCTGATTGGCCAACACACCAATCACCACGGCCCCGACGGCCGCCACGCCCCACGAGCCCAGCCGCCACATCATGCCGCGATCGTACGAACTCTCCTCGGCCACAAGTCCGGAGAACAGCCCGCCGGTCTCCTTGGCGCCGAAGGCATCCGCCAGTAGGTCGGAATCCTTTGCCATGAACGTTAAGTGCCCAACCCCTGTCCGGCTTCCCCGAATCAATCAGGGAACATTAACAGGAAAAGCGTGTCGCACTTGAACTCCGGGCGTTTGCGGGGGTAGCAAGGCGGGAGGATCTGAGGCGGCTCGCCGCCCATAGCGCCAATTGATTCGGCCGTGTTTGACAGGATTTCGATGACAGCCCGTTCCAGCCTCACGATCGTGCTCGCCGCTGGCGAAGGCACGCGCATGCGATCGAGCCTGCCGAAAGTGCTGCATCCCATCGCGCACCAGAGCCTGCTCACCCACGTGCTCGCCGCGGCGCCCAAGGGAACTGGCACCTCGCTCGCGGTCGTGATCGGACCCGACCATCAGCCGGTGGCGGACGAAGCAAAGCGCATCCGCCCCGATGCGCTCACCTTCGTGCAACATGAACGGCTCGGCACCGCGCATGCGGTGCTGGCGGCGCGCGATGCCATTGCGCGGGGCGTGGATGACCTGCTGATTGCGTTCGGCGACACGCCGCTGATCTCGGCCGAGACCTTCGCGCGGCTGCGCGCGCCGCTGGCCAAGGGCGCCGCGATTGCGGCGCTCGGCTTCCGTGCCGCCGACCCCACCGGCTATGGCCGCTTCATCGTCGAGGGCGATCGCCTGGTCGCGATCCGCGAGCAGGCCGATGCGAGCCCTAAAGAGCGCAAGATCGACCTGTGCAATGCCGGGGTCATGGCGATCGACGGGCGCCGCGCGCTCGCGATCCTCGACAAGATCGGCAATGCGAACGCCAAGGGCGAATATTATCTGACCGACGCGGTCGGCATTATCAGCGAACAGGGATGGGATGCCGTGGTGATCGAAACCAGCGAGGACGAAGTGCGCGGCATCAACACCAAGGCGCAGCTCGCCGAGGCCGAAAGCGTGATGCAGGCGCGATTGCGCAAGGCTGCGATGGAGGCCGGCGTCACGCTGATCGCGCCCGAAACCGTCTATCTCGCCGCGGATACCGTGTTCGGCAAGGACGTAACGATCGAGCCCTTCGTGGTGATCGGCCCCGGCGTTTCGATCGGCGACGGCACGGTGATCCATTCGTTCTCGCACATCGTGCAGACCACGCTCGGCAAGAACGTCTCGATCGGTCCCTATGCGCGGCTGCGACCCGGCACCTCGCTCGGCGACGGCGCGCGCATCGGCAATTTCGTGGAGACCAAGGCCGCGACGCTGGAGGCCGGCGTCAAGGTCAACCATCTCTCCTACATTGGCGATGCCACCATCGGCGCCAATTCCAACATCGGCGCCGGCACCATCACCTGCAACTATGACGGCTTCAGGAAGCACAAGACCATCATCGGGCAGGGTGCCTTCGTCGGCACCAACTCCTCGCTGGTCGCGCCGGTGACAATCGGCAATGGCGCCTATATTGGCTCCGGCTCGGTGATCACGCGCGACGTGCCCGACGATGCCATGGCGCTGGAGCGCAGCCCGCAGACCATCAGGGAAGGCGGCGCTGCGCGCTACCGCGAGATGAAGACGCGGGGCAGGGAACCTGGAAAGAAGCCGGAGAAGTGAGCGGCCGAGTGCCGATCTCTGATCGGTGTTATTAGGGCTGCGCGCTCATGGACGACGACACCATCGACGACATCATCAGAGTGCTGGTCAAGCGCGTCATCACGCCGCCGGGACGATGGGTGCTAGAACAGTTCGGCGTGCGTTACCCCTATGAGCATGAGACCGCGTCGTTGTTCACCGGGCTGGCGTTCTGGGTGCTCGTCGTTTTCCTTGTGTTTGCCGTGGTGCTGGGATGGTAAGGCCCAACGCTAGTCGTCGTCGGCGACGTCCGAGAACATCGCTCGCTTCAAGCGCCAGCCGCGCGGCCTGGCGCGCTTTGCCGGCTCGCCAGTGGTCTGCGTGGCAAGGACAGGCTTACTTTCCTTGCCGCGCTCCATGGCGCGCTGGGGCGGTGGCCAATGCGCAAGGTGCGTGCCTGTGGTCTCGCTGGCGTGCACGAATGTCGATGACAGACCTTTGCGGTCGGACGAGCCTTTCATGGCCAAATCTCCCAGAGGGGGAAGCGTTGGCCAAATTTGTTGACAAGAAGTTAATCGACGCGGTTTAACGCCGCCCAATTCGACGCAGTCGAGGCAGCGAGGCGCTGTCTCAATCAGCAATAATTTGCTAGTGTCGAGCAGTATCAATGGTTTCCCAGAGATCGATTTCCCAATTTGTTCTCATTCGCCGGCATCGTTTCCCAGTCGCGATCTCCAGAAACGGGAAATGAAATCGCCGGGTTCGAGCCCGTCACTGCCTAGCACGCCGGCCTTTTTTCTTTCCCGGAACAAAGTAGCTCCTGGCGCGTAATGTCGCGGGCAGGTGTTTCAAGGGGAAAGCGTGGAAGAGTTGCTGGTTCTGGTCATCGAAGATGACCCAGCGATCCAAGCCATTATTGACGACGCGCTTTCCGATGGCGGGTATGCGCCCTCCATGGCGGCAAGCGGAGAAGAAGCCGTCACCTTGTTGAAGGGCGGCGAATACGATTTCCGAGTGCTCGTGACAGACATCAACCTGCTCGGCAGGATCGATGGCTGGGAAGTAGCGAGGGCTGCACGCGAGACCGACCCGGCGCTGCCCATCATCTACATCACGGGCGCTGCGGCCGACCAATGGAGGTCCAAGGGCGTCCCGAACAGCATCTTGCTGACGAAGCCATTTGCGCCAGCCCAACTAGTGACCGCGATCTCCAACCTGCTGAACACCAGTGGGACGCCGCTGCCGCCCACGACGTAAGGCCGCCTTCGATGGCGGCTCCTTGAGCCGGTTATCCAACACCGACTACCCAACCCACCAACACGTGGGGCTCGATGCACAAACCTTCGCAACGCGAAAACCGCCGGTTTGCTGCAAAAATCGCCAGCTTCGCCCACCATGCCGCGAGTACACCGGCTGGCCCAATTCGGCTTCTGTTTTGGGACGGCGGGTAATGGCCTGTTTCGACTCGGATTGACCTAGTTTGAATTCCCGGTCGCCTAAGTTCCGGGAACTTGGACCGGGCTGCTTACGTTTGGTGGTTTGCTGGAGCCGGGGACACGGCCTTGCGGGGTAAAGATGCAAGAATATCGCGCCTACGTCATGGGACAGGACGGGCACATTGAGTCGCGCATCGACATCGTGTGTAGAGACGAAATCGAAGCCAAAGCGCGCGCGAAGGCTCTTGTGGATGGCCATGATATCGAGCTTTGGCATGGCGATCGTGTAATCGCCAACTACCGGCACGAAGACTAAGCTGCCGCAGCTTTGCATTGCCGGATGCCCGACTGTCGCGGGACGGCGACTGCCGCCTTAGCTGCGTCGCTTCTGCGTCACTAGCCGTAACGGTAGTTGTGTAGATGCGCGCGGACTCGCACGGCCGGTTCTGTCCTGCCGAGCGCGTGAGCGATTTCGTCCGGTCGGCTCCCCGCCGCCGCCATCGCCAACAGGCGCGCGTGCTCTTCCGGCGTCCACCGTCTCACCAGCGGGTAGCGTGACTGTCTCATTGCCCCAGCAGCCTCCAGCCCGTGTCTGCTGGCCTGCCTGCTACAGTCCGTCGAGTCGCACATTCACATATGAGATGAACGAGGGTGGCCTGCGGGGCGGCCTCATTCCTTTGCCCGGCTCCCGATCTGCGGCGGCTATCGGCTATCGCCTACCGGCGGAACGAACGGTCGATGTCGCGCAGGAGAGCCACGGCCGCATCAGTATAGCGCCCGTAGGACAATTGCTGATCTGCAAGGCTGGCACACGCCAGAACAACAGCAGCTATGGTCATACCCTTGATCATGCCGATCATTGTAAGCCGGAGCTGGTTAAGGGCCGGCTAAATGGCATGCAGCCTCAGCCGTGGTGCCCGCGCTGGCCAGTGCACCGCCACCTGAACCTTTACGCTGCCCATTCAGACCAATGAAGGTCCGGGATTTTGCTCATCCCTCTCGGGGCTGGAACGCCGCCGCCTGCGCTTCATTTTAAGCGGGCGGCGTTTTCTTTGGTCCTGCCTGGATGGTCGGAGTCAGAAGGGGCCGCCTTTCAGCAGCCCCTTGCCGGTTGAAATCTTGTTCGGGATGAAATGCCAGCCCCGGCAAAAGCCACGATAGCGGTGCTGTGGTGCTGGGTGGACTCCGGACAACTACCGTTCGATGCATTGACCTAATTCAATGGGGAATAGCACTAAAAACGGCCCCAGCGGGGGCTGGAACGCTGGGGCCGCCATTCCCATTGGCCGGACAGCGGTGCCCGGTACAAGGTTAGTTCCGCAGGAACCAAAAGTTCCGCGAAAGGAACAGCCCGGTCGCTACTTTCTCACCCACACGACTACCGGAACGATCGGCCCAGCAGCGTCATTGCTCCTCCTGAGTAGGAGTTGCGTCGTGCGTCAGTCACCCTCGATCGTGCCGCTGGATCGTCTCGACCGGGACATCTACCTCGTCCTCGAGGACTTCGGTGCCCGTGCGGGCTGCTCCTGGCGCGAGACCGACGAGCAGGACACCGATCGCGAGACGATCATCCGCGACCTCATCGCCGGCCAGTACGCCTATCTGGTGCGGATCGTGGCTTTCAACGCCATTGAGGGCTGGTCCCGCGACGCCACCAGCGAAGTCGCAGATAAACTGGCGGAGCGCGCCGCCGCCGACGCCGAGATCACGTCGGCCTTGCGGGCCTTCATCGAGGCGAACGCTACCCGGCCGTTTGCCGTCCAACTGGCGCTTCCGTTACGCGGAGCTGCTTGAGCATGGCGCGCCTGACCCCGCCGAGAAGATCGATCAGACCTATGACTTGGCCATTATCGCACCCGCCGACTATCTGACGCGCGACTGCGATGCCGAGACCACGGTCGATCGGCTGCTCCGCATGCTCGATCGTGACAGCGTTCGCGACGCCATCACCGAGATTTTGGTCGACTCGCGGGTGCATCCACGGCCGAGAGCGGATGGCCGGGGATAAGGGCCGCCCCCGGCCACCTTCCTTGCTGCGTGTATTGCGGCGCTGGAACTAGAAGGGGTAGCATTGGAGGAGATTTAAACTAGCGCGAGCGCCAAGGCGGCCAATACTAGAAGGCCGACAAAATACAGCGCCGCGCCAACGTTGAGGCGTCTATGGGGGCCGTAGAGGAATACAAAGCCCGCAACGCTGAGCGCGAAGCCCGGCGCGCCGAAAAACAAAAACCTCCAGAGAAGACGGGATGGTGGTTCAGTCAGCCCGTTCCAATCGATCGATTCACGGGGTGGCTTGTTGCGTGGACCGCGCTCCTCGTGACCGCGACCATCGCGAACGTTATTATTATCAATCATACCGATGAAAAAGTTGGAAAGCAGGCTGAAATTGCTCATCGGCAACTTGATGTTATGAAAGCTCAAACTCGCCCATGGCTCAAGGGGGCGTTCAATCTCGTTAAGTTGTCTAAAAGCGCTGAAGGGGCGCTGTATGCCGATATCGATGTTAGATTCATCAACGTCGGAAACTATCCCGCTCCAGTCGTATTTGTCAGCGGAGCGGTTATCCCGCACCCGGGACAGCAATGGCAGGTCCAACAGAAATGGTACTGCGACAACGCGGCTTCTAGCTGGGGAAACATTCTCAAGAACCCGACTAACAATGCCCTCCCGAATGAATGGTCTCCGTGGCAGCGGCAAAATGCGGTCGTGTGGCCCCCGCAAATCGCCCAATGGCACAGTAGAATCGTGGCCGAAAATGGTGGCAAATTGAGCGGAGCGCCCGACAGGATTGCTCTCGTTTTCATCGGCTGCATCGTCTACAGCGCGACTGACCCTAATGAAGTCCATCAAACTGGTTTCATGCTGGACTTCGCCAACGGCACTCTCCCTAGTGGCCCACCCAAAACGGCTACTTTCGATATCTCCGGGAAAGAGGCCAGAGAATATGATCTTTCCGACATCAGCCTGATACAGGGCTTTCAGGGAAGTTTCGGAAACTAGACCCATTAATAGCATGACGGCACAAGCCGCCCGTAACCCGCGCATCGCTCATTCCCTTCAAGAATGAACGGCATTAGGTGCGAACGAACAAGCCGCTAGGCTTGTGGCGTTTGCGCCATAATACGGCACATTTGGGTGTAGCAGCCGCAATCCAGTTGATCTGATCCGTTCAGATGGCGCGAATCTGAACCATTCAATCGATCGGAAATGAAAACCGCCGCACGACAACAACTCCGGCATGTGTCACCGTGATCGGCACCGATGATCCTTCGAGCTTCACACGCTCCAGGATGGGCATCGGAAGCATGCGCTGGCCGTCCGCCAGCGGCTCCAGGCAGTAGCCGAGCGCGGCCAGCTCGCTTGGGAGCACCGACATCGGCAACGTCTCCAGCGCCATCTCTGCCGCTCCCGGGACCGACGTGAGCCAGCCGTCGCCGGCCTTGGTGACCATTTCGTTGATCGCGGCGAACAGCTCCTTGCGGTCCCTGATCTTGAACTGCTCGCCGGGGATATGTCTGGCCGACGACGTCATGGAATGGTGACCTCGGCACCCTTTGCCAATGCCCAGACGTTGAGTCACGCGATCAGGAACCGGCTGCACGCCCTTGGCTTCACCGACTACGTGATGCACGGCCTGCGTAAGAACGCCGGAATGGAACTGGCGCTGGCCGGATGCACGGTGCCAGAGATCATGGCGGTGCTCGGCCACAAGACCCCGAAGATGGCACTGTTCTACGTGCAGCAGGCACAGCAGGAGACCATGAACGAGAACGCGGTCGGCAAATGGGATGCCGAAATCGAGAAGCGCGCGGCCAAGAGGGTGGCCAGCAAGCGGGCGGCGCTGGTCGTCGTGGGTTGACAGGCGAGGGCGATCTGATGATGAAGGGGCCGCCTTTTGGCGGCCTCTTTCATTTTGGGAAATCCGGAATTGGGAAGTTTTCGATGCAATTGGGAAATCTGCCGGTAGTGTCGCCAAAAACCACTGGGAAACGATTGAAATCACTGGAATGTACGACTCAGCAATAATTATTGAGTATCTGGTTCCTTGATAACTTCGCTAAAAACCGAGCGCGTCGTTTAGGCGATTTTTCGACGATTTGGGGGATATTGATCCGCATGTGCGGGATTGTCGGCATTCTCGGGCGCGAGCCGGTTGCAGAGCAATTGGTGGATTCGCTCAAACGTCTTGAGTATCGCGGCTATGACTCAGCGGGCGTCGCCACGCTCGAAGGCAAGCATCTCGAGCGCCGCCGCGCCGAAGGCAAGCTGAAGAATCTGGAGAAGCGGCTGGAAGCCGAGCCGCTCAAGGGCACGACCGGAATCGGTCACACCCGCTGGGCCACTCACGGCAAGCCGACCGTGAACAATGCGCACCCGCATGCGACCGAGCGCGTCGCCGTCGTTCACAACGGCATCATCGAGAATTTCCGCGAGCTGCGCGAGGAGCTCGAGAAGAAAGGCACGGTGTTCCACACCCAGACCGACACCGAGATCGTGCTGCATCTCGTCGATGATCTGCTCACGCGCGGCATCAAGCCCGTGGAAGCGGTGAAATTGACGTTGGCACGGCTGCGCGGCGCGTTCGCGCTCGGCTTCATCTTCGCCGGAGAGGACGATTTGATGATCGGCGCCCGCAACGGTCCGCCGCTCGCGATCGGCTATGGTGACGGCGAGATGTATCTCGGCTCGGACGCCATCGCGCTCGGGCCGTTCACCGACACGATCAGCTATCTCGAGGACGGCGACTGGGTCGTGCTGACCCATACGAGCGCTGCGATCTTCGACAAGGAAGGCCACGCCGTCCAGCGCGACAAGACCAAGCACGCCGCCTCCACCTCGCTGGTCGACAAGGCCAACTACCGCCACTTCATGGCCAAGGAGATCCACGAGCAGCCGGAAGTGGTCGGCCACACGCTGGCACGCTATGTCGACATGGCGACCGAGCGGGTCTCGCTGCCGGTCAAGCTGCCGTTCGACTTCAAGAACATCCAGCGCATCAACATCACGGCCTGCGGCACCGCGAGCTATGCCGGATTCGTCGCAAAGTACTGGTTCGAGCGTTTCGCGCGCGTGCCGGTCGAGGTCGATGTCGCCTCCGAATTCCGCTACCGCGAGGCGCCGCTTCGCAAGGGCGATCTCGCCATCTTCATTTCGCAATCGGGCGAGACCGCCGACACGCTGGCCGCGCTGCGCTACGCCAGGGATCAGGGCGTGCACACGGTGGCCGTCGTCAACGTGCCGACCTCGACCATCGCGCGCGAGAGCGAGACCGTGCTGCCAACGCTGGCCGGGCCCGAGATCGGCGTCGCCTCGACCAAAGCCTTCACCTGCCAGCTCATGGTGCTGGCAAACCTTGCAATTGCAGCCGGCAAGGCGCGTGGCGAACTGTCCGACGAGGACGAGACCAAGCTCGTCCACGGCCTCGTCGAGATCCCGCGTTTGATGTCGGATGCGCTCACCACCGAGCTCCAGATCGAGAAGCTCGCCCGCGAGATCGCCAAATCGCGTGACGTGCTCTATCTCGGCCGCGGCACCAGCTTCCCGCTCGCCCTCGAAGGCGCGCTGAAGCTGAAGGAGATCTCCTACATCCACGCCGAGGGCTACGCCGCCGGCGAGCTCAAGCACGGCCCGATCGCGCTGATCGACGAGACCATGCCGGTCGTCGTCATCGCGCCCTACGACCGGGTATTCGAGAAGACCGTATCCAACATGCAGGAGGTCGCCGCTCGCGGCGGCAAGATCATCCTGATGACCGACGCCAAGGGCGCGGAGGAGGCGACCGTCGAGTCCCTCGTCACCATCGTCATGCCCGATATGGCGGCGGCGTTCACGCCGATGGTCTATGCCGTCCCCGTTCAGCTGCTCGCCTATCATACGGCTGTTATCATGGGTACCGACGTCGACCAGCCGCGCAATCTCGCGAAATCCGTGACCGTGGAATAGGCAGAAGGGTCGGGCCGGAACGCTTCGTGGTCTTCCAAAACCTGCTAGAAGACCATAGCTTGAACGAAGCGACCGACTTGGAACCCGAATGAACCCCCGTGACGACGCGCCTGCGCCTCTTGATCCCGTGCCGGAGCCGCATACCGGCCTGATCGGCCGCTTCCGCAACTACTTCCTCACCGGTCTCATCGTGACGGGGCCGATTGCGATCACGCTGTATCTGGTCTGGTGGTTCGTCACCTGGGTTGATGGCGTGGTGCGGCCATTCGTGCCGCTGGCCTATCGGCCCGAGACCTATCTGCCCTACGTCGTCCCCGGCTGGGGACTGATTGTCGCATTTTTCACGCTGACGCTGGTCGGCTTCCTCGCCGCCAATTTGATCGGCCGGACGCTGGTCGATGTCGGAGAGACCTTCCTCGGCCGGATCCCGGCGGTGCGCGCCATCTACCGTGGCCTGAAGCAGGTGTTCGAGACGCTGTTCTCGGGCAAGGGCTCGAGCTTCCGCAAGGTCGGCCTGGTCGAGTTTCCCTCGCCGGGCATGTGGTCGATCGTGCTGATCTCGCAATCGCCGAACGAGGACGTCTCCCGCAGCCTGCCGGGTCAGGAGGAGCACGTCTCGGTGTTCCTGCCGTGCTCGCCGAACCCGACCACCGGCTTCTTCTTCTACGTTCCCAAGAGCAAGATCGTCGAGGTCGATATGAGCACGGAGGATGCCGCGACGCTGATTATGTCGGCTGGTGTGGTGCAGCCGGGCTCTACGCCAGATCCGAAGAAGGCCGCCGCGCTCGCGGGCATGGCGAACGCCGCGCGCATTGCCAATGCCTCCGCACTCCAGCCCCAGCCTGCGAAGGTGGAGTAGGGCCATTCCTCTGCGGGATGGCCGCCGGTCACGCGGGCGTCCCGTCCTCTGCTAGTCTTCGGTTGAACCGAGCGCGCTGCTCGGGATTCGATCTGGAGTGCACGATGTCCAAAACCATTGCGATCCTCGCGCCCGGTGCAATGGGCAGCGCCGTGGCCCGCCGTCTCAGCGAGCACGGTGCGCGCGTGCTGACGTCGTTAGAGGGGCGAAGCGAGGCGACGTGCAAGCGCGCGGCGGATGCCGGCATGATCGGCGCCGAGAACGACGCGATCGCGGATGCCGACATCATCCTCTCCATCGTGCCGCCGGGCGAAGCGGTGGCGCTCGCCGAGCGGCTGGCAGGCCTGATCGTCCGGCGCGAGAAGAAGCCGGTCGTGGTTGATTGCAACGCCGTCAACGTCGATACCGTGATGAGGATCGAGGCGATCATCGGCTCGGCACAGGCGCCGTTCGTCGATGCCGGCATCATCGGATTCCCACCCCAGCCTGGCGGCAAGAGCCCCGCCTTCTATATGTCCGGCGAGCACGCCAAGGACCTCGCCGTGCTGAAGGACCTCGGCCTCGACGTGCGGATCGTCGAGGGACCGGTCGGAGCGGCGTCCGCGCTAAAGATGTCCTATGCCGGCATCGTCAAGGGCCTCGCCGGCATCGGCTCGGCGATGGTGGTCGCGGCAACGAAAGCGGGGGCTGCGGATGCGTTGCGCGACGAGCTCGCACTCAGCCAGCCCGCGGTTCTGGCCCGGCTCGAAGTCGCGTTGCCGGACATGATCCCGAAAGCATATCGCTGGGTCGCGGAGATGCGGGAGATTTCCGGTTTCCTCGGCCCCGATCATCCGGCGAGCCAGATCTACGAAGGCTTTGCGCGCTGGTTCGAGCACCTCGCCGAGGACGCGAAAGGCGAGGCGGCGGATACGGACCTGATGAAGGCATTCGCCGCGCGTATCGCGCAGAAGAAATCCTGATCATCCGATCTCACGACACGGCCATTGATCACTTGCCGTGCACCGAATCCAGAAAACCCAGGATGTCCCGATCGCGTCGCAAGCGCACGACCGGGACCTCAGCGCCATACTGCGCACGCTCGGCCTCGATAACGGGCGCGCGTTCCGTATCGTAACGCCATGCTTCCCGCATCAATCTCCAGTCGAACTGTTCGGGGCACCCCTCCGGGAGGTCAGGCCGGGTCTTGTCGCGATCGAAAGCAGAGCGCAACAGAATGCGCCACTGGCAAAGCCAGCGCGGGCGGTCGATGACGACCAAAGTATCGGCGCGCGCGAGCGTGAGATCGAAGGCAAGTTCCGAGAAGCTGCCGTCGACAACCCATTCGTCGCCCGCGATCGCTTCGCTGACGCGTGTCCGGAAGCTCGGTTTGTCGGATGGCTTCCAGCCCGGCCGCCAGTACAGCACGTCGAGATGCACCACGGGCAGCCCGAGCTTTTGCCCGAGGTTTCGGGAGAGGCTCGTCTTTCCGCTACCCTGGCAGCCAACGACGATGATCCGGCGCATCGCCGCAGGCTTTCACGAAAACGGCCGAGACGGAAGATTGGATTCGACTTGCCGTTCCAGGAGCGGGATGGCTGAATGACCGACGCATGCAATGGGAGTTCGAATGAGAGTGCTCGTCATCGGCGCGGGAGCGCTTGGAGGTTACTACGGAGCTCGCCTGGTTCGAGCGGGCGCCGACGTGACCTTTCTGGTGCGGGCCGGGCGCGCGGAGCAGTTGCGGCGGAACGGACTGCAGGTCGTGAGTCCGCATGGCGACTTCGCCGTGCAGCCGAAAATCATTCTGGCGAACGATCTCAAGGAGCCGTTCGATGTCGTGCTCGTCGGCGTGAAATCTTATTCGCTCAACGACGCCATGAGCCAGTTTGCGCCGGCCGTTGGTGCCGACACGATGATCTTGCCGATCCTGAATGGCTTGAAACATATTGACGCCCTGACTGCGCGGTTCGGCGCCACGCACGTCCTCGGCGGGCTCGCGAACGTCAGTGCCGGGCTCGATGCGGAGGGGCGTGTCGTTCAGTTCATGGCCAATCAGACGATCGTGTTCGGCGAGATCGAGGGCGCATCGAGCGAGCGCGTGCTCGCTCTGGAGGCGCTGCTCCATGTCCCCGGCATCGACGTGCGCGCCAGCGAGGCGATCATGCAGGACATGTGGGAGAAATTCGTCCAGCTCAGCACGCTCGCCGGCATCACCTGCCTGATGCGCGCGAGCATCGGCGACATCCTGGCGGTACCGAACGGAGAGCAATCCATCTTCCGGCTGTTCGCGGAATGCTGCGCCGTCGCGACGGCTTCGGGTTTTGAACCGCGGGCCCCCTTCATCGAGTTCGACCGAAAGCTGTTCACGACCGTGGATTCACCGCTCAAGGCGTCGATGCTGCGGGACATCGAGCGCGGCTCGTTGACCGAGGCGGAACACATCCTCGGCGATATGGCCAACCGGGCCCGTACACTGGGCATCGACACGCCGCTGCTGGATTTGGCCCGCGCGCATGTGGCAGCCTATGAGATTGGACGGCAACGAGCGGCCAGCTAACCCGCTCCGATCAGCGGGATCGCTTCATCCCGCTCGTACAGATACAGCAGGCATCGCAGTGCCTCGCCGCGCTCGCCCTTCAGCTTGGGATCGTCCTTCAGGATGCGCAGCGCCTCGTCGCGGGCCTGCGTGATGAGTTGGCCGTGCACCTCCGAGCGGGCGATGCGGTAGCCGGGCAGGCCGCTCTGGCGCACGCCGAGCACATCGCCTTCGCCGCGCAGCTTCAGATCTTCCTCGGCGATCCGAAAGCCGTCGGTGGTCTCGCGGATCACCTTCAGCCGCGCCTTCGACATCTCGCCGAGCGGCTCGGAGTAGAGCAGCAGACAGGTCGAGGCTTCCGAGCCGCGCCCGATGCGGCCGCGCAATTGATGAAGCTGGGCGAGGCCAAAGCGTTCGGCGTTCTCGATCACCATGATGGTCGCCGCCGGCACGTCGACGCCGACCTCGACGACGGTGGTCGCGACCAGCAGCCCGATCTCGTGGGCGGCGAACTGGCCCATCACGCGGTCCTTCTCGGTGCCCTTCATCTGGCCGTGGACGAGGCCGACGCGCTCGCCGAAACGCTTCTGCAGGCTTTCGAAACGCTTGGTCGCATTGGTCAGGTGCTCGGTGCCCTCGGCCTCGGATTCCTCGACCAGCGGACAGATCCAGTAGACCAGTTTGCCGGATTCGAGCGCGCGGCCGATGCTGTCGGTGACCTCGCCGAGGCGGCTCATCGATATGGTGCGGGTTTCGATCGGCTGGCGGCCGGCCGGCTTTTCGCGCAACTCGGAGATGTCCATGTCGCCGAAATAGGTCAGCACCAGCGTACGCGGGATCGGCGTGGCGCTCAGCACCAGCACGTCGACGGCCTCGCCCTTCGAGGTCAGCGCCAGCCGCTCGCGCACGCCAAAACGATGCTGCTCGTCGACGATCGCGAGGGCGAGATCGCTAAAGATCACGTCGTCCTGGATCAAGGCGTGGGTGCCGACGAGCAGGTCGATCTCGCCGGCTTCGAGTTGGGCCAGCAGCTCCCGGCGCTCCTTGCCCTTTTCGCGGCCGGTGAGGATCGCGACCCGCATTCCCGCGCGCTCGGCGAGCGGCGCGATGGTCTTGATGTGCTGCCGCGCCAAAATCTCTGTCGGCGCCATCAGCGCCGCCTGCTTGCCGACTTCAGTGACGGCAGCGGCGGCGAGCAGCGCGACCACGGTCTTGCCTGAGCCGACGTCGCCCTGGAGCAGACGCAGCATGCGCACGGGTTGTTGCAGATCGCTCGCGATGGCAGCTGCCGCGTCGCGCTGGGATGACGTCAGCGCATAGGGCAGGGCATCGATGATCTTGCTGCGGAGGTGTCCGTCGCCGGCGTTGCGGACGCCGGCCGGGCGACGCAATTGCGCGCGAATCAGGGCGAGCGCGAGTTGCCCGGCCAGGAGTTCGTCGAAGGCGAGGCGCGACCAGAACGGCTGGTCGGGCAGAATGTCGGTGAGCTCGACCGGCTGGTGCACGCGGTTGAGCGCTTCAGTGATCGGCGGGAAATTGCAGCGCCGCAGCACCTCCGGGCTGATCCATTCCGGCAAGGACGGCAGCTTCTGCAGCGCCTGCGCGACCGCGCGGCGGAGCGAGCCGAGCGCAAGGCCTTCCGTGAGGGGATAGACGGGATCGATGCCGGAGAGTTTTGAGATCGCCTCCTCGTCCAGAACCCGGTCCGGATGCACGATCTGCGGGATGCCGTCGTACATCTGCAGCGTACCGGAGACGAAGCGTTTCTCGCCCATCGGCAGCAGCTTTTCGACATAGCCTGGTTTAGCGCGGAAGAACGTCAGCACGACGTCGCCGGTGTCGTCGCTGGCATAGACGAGATAGGGCGCGCGCGCATTGCGCGGCGGGGGCGGGCGGTGGCGGTCGACGGTGACCTCCAGCGTCACCATGGTTCCCTGCACGGCGTCGCGGATCTTCGGCCGGGCCCGGCGGTCGATGACCTGACTCGGCAAATGCAGCAACAGATCAACCAGCCGCGGCGTCTCGTTGCGGCTGAGCAGATATTGCAGCAGCTTGTCCTGCTTCGGACCGACGCCGGGCAGGCTGGTCACGGGGGCAAACAGCGGATTGAGCAGGCTGGGGCGCATTCCATCTTTTCAATGACGATGGATTGCCGGGTCAAGCCCGGCAGTGAGGATCGCTAAACAATTGCAATAACAAAGGGCTGACAGGGCCGGTTCGAGTGGCTATATCACCCCGGCCCGGCACGTCCGGGCTTTTGGCGTTTGACTGGAATTCAGACATGACGGGAACGACACGATCGAGCAGCGGGCTGGACGACCGTCGCAAGCGGCTTCTGTTCCGCTGCTGGCACCGCGGCACGCGCGAGATGGACCTGATCCTCGGCCGCTTCGCGGATGCCGAGATCGGCAATCTGTCCGATGACGAGCTGACGCAGCTCGAGACCCTGCTCGAAGAGGCCGATCCCGACCTCTATGCCGCCATCACCGGCGACAAGGTGCTTCCCGCCGAAGTCATCGGCCCGCTGTTTGCGCGCATCAAGGCGTATCCGATCGCGGACCGCGACGTATGAAGCAGGGGATGAAATCGCCGGCCGAGCTGCTCGCGCCCGGCCGCGCGCTGACGCTTGCCAATGTCGCCGAGGGGGCCGAGGGCCTCGTCGTCTCCGATCTCGCGCGCGCCATCGCCGCGCGGCCGAAGAAGCCGGCCGTCAGCCTCGCGGTGATCTGCCGCGACGGGCCGCGGATGCAGCAGCTCGAACGGGCGCTGCAATTCTTCGCGCCCGATTTGCCCGTGCTGACCTTCCCGGCCTGGGACTGCCAGCCCTATGACCGCGTCTCGCCGCATGGCGGCGTCCTCGCGCAGCGCCTGACGACGCTGGCACGGCTTGCGTCGCTGACCGGCAGCGACAAGCCGCTGATCGTGCTGACCACGGTGAACGCCGCCGTGCAGCGCGTGCCCTCGCGCGACCTCGTCGCGGCGCAGGCGCTGTCGGTCGCGCCCGGCAACGTCGTGCCGATGAACGCCATCATCGCCTGGCTCGAGCACAACGGCTACAACCGCTCCTCGACCGTGCGCGAGCCCGGCGAATATGCCGTGCGCGGCGGCATTCTGGACCTGTTTCCGGCCGGCCTCGACCAGCCCGTGCGCTTCGATTTCTTCGGCGACAGCCTGGAATCGATCCGCACCTTCGATGCCGAGACCCAGCGTACGCTGCTCGACATGCGCGCGCTCGATCTCGTGCCGATCTCCGAATTCCAACTCGTCACCGACACCATCCGCCGCTTTCGCATGGGCTATGTCGCCGAGTTCGGCGCACCCGAGCGCGACGATGCGCTCTACGAGGCCGTCAGCGAGGGGCGCCGTCATCCCGGCATGGAGCATTGGCTGCCGCTGTTCCAGGACCGGATGGACACGCTGTTCGACTATCTGCAAGGAGCTAGCGTTGCGATCGAGCCGCAGGCGGAGGATGCCATCCGCGAACGCTTCAAGCAGATCCTCGACTATTACCAGGCCCGCCGCGATGCGATGGAGCATCCGGGCGGCGGCGCCATCTACAAGCCGCTGCCGCCGGACAGGCTTTATCTGACCGAGGAGGAGTGGGGCAAGCGCGAGAGCGAGATGCCGTTGGTGCGGCTGACGCAGTTTTCGGTTCCGGCTGATGGCGCCTCGGTCGTCGATGCCGGGGCGCGCAAAGGCCGCGACTTCGCGCCGGAGCGCAACGATAGCAACGTCAACGTCTTCGAAGCCGTCGTCGCACATGTGCATGGGCTGCTGACAAGCCGCAAGAAGGTGGTCATCGCGCTCTGGACGGAGGGCTCGCGCGACCGCATGATCTCGATGCTGCGCGATCACAAGCTCACCCCTGTGACCAGCGTCAACAGTTGGCGCACGGTGCAGGCGACCCCGCGCAACGAGACCATGCTCGCCGTGCTCGGCCTGGAAAGCGGTTTCGAGACCGACGAGATCGCTGTCATCAGCGAGCAGGACATCCTCGGTGACCGCCTGGTGCGGCCGCGCAAGGCGAGCCGCAAGCTCGACAATTTCATCTCGGAGATCACGAGCCTGGCGGCCGGCGACATCGTCGTCCACGTCGATCACGGCATCGGCCGCTTCGTCGGGCTCCAGACCCTCGACGTCGCCGGCGCGCCGCATGACTGCCTTGAGCTGCACTATGCCGCCGAGACCAAGCTGTTCCTGCCGGTCGAGAACATCGAGCTGCTGTCGCGCTACGGCTCCGACCAGACCACGGTCGAGCTGGATCGTCTGGGTGGTTCGGGCTGGCAGACGCGCAAGGCCAAGCTCAAGAACCGCATCCGCGAGATCGCGGGCGAGCTGATCAAGATCGCCGCCGAGCGCCACCTCCATGAGGCGCCAAAGCTGCCGGTGCAGCCGGGTCTCTATGACGAATTCTGCGCGCGCTTCCCCTATGACGAGACCGAGGACCAGCTTGGCGCGATCGAATCCACGCTGAAGGACCTCGAACTCGGCCGTCCGATGGACCGGCTGATCTGCGGCGACGTCGGCTTCGGAAAGACGGAGGTGGCGCTGCGCGCCGCCTTCGCGGTGGCGCTCGAGGGCAAGCAGGTCGCTGTCGTGGTGCCGACCACGCTGCTGGCGCGCCAGCACCACAAGACGTTCACCGATCGTTTCAAAGGGTTCCCGGTGCAGGTCGCTCAGGCCTCGCGGCTGGTGCCGACCAAGCAGCTCAACGAGGTCAAGAAGGGCCTCACCGACGGCTCGGTCGACATCGTCGTCGGCACCCACGCGCTGCTCAGCAAGTCGATCAAGTTCCGCGACCTCGGCCTGCTGATCGTTGACGAGGAGCAGCACTTCGGCGTCACCCACAAGGAGCGGCTGAAGCAGCTCCGCGCCGAGGTGCACGTGCTGACGCTGTCCGCGACGCCGATCCCGCGTACGCTCCAATTGGCGCTCACTGGCGTGCGCGAGCTCTCGATCATCGCCTCGCCCCCCGTCGACCGCCTCGCGGTACGCACCTTCGTCGCCCCGCACGATCCGCTGATGATCCGCGAGGCGCTGCTGCGCGAGCGCTATCGCGGCGGCCAGGCGTTCTACGTGGTGCCGCGCATCGACGATCTCGCCGAGGTCAAGGATTTCCTCGACAAGAACGTCCCGGAGATGAAGGTCGCGGTCGCGCACGGGCAGATGCCGCCCGCCGTGATCGAGGACATCATGACCGCGTTCTACGACGGCAAGTTCGACATCCTGCTGTCGACCACGATCGTGGAATCCGGCCTCGACATCCCCAACGCGAACACGTTGATCGTGCATCGGGCCGACATGTTCGGCCTTGCCCAGCTCTACCAGCTCCGCGGCCGCGTCGGTCGTTCCAAGCTGCGCGCCTATGCGTTGTTCACGCTGCCGGCGCAGCAGAAGATCACGGCGCAGGCCGAGCGCCGGCTCACCGTGCTGCAATCGCTGGAGACGCTGGGCGCGGGCTTCCAGCTCGCCTCGCACGACCTCGATATCCGCGGCGCCGGCAACATCCTGGGCGAGCAGCAGTCCGGCCACATCAAGGAGGTCGGCTTCGAGCTCTATCAATCGATGCTGGAGGAGGCGATCGTCAACCTCAAGGCCGGCGTGTCCGAACCCGCCGCCGACCGCTGGTCGCCGTCGATCACCATCGGCATGCCCGTGCTCATTCCGGAGGACTATGTCGGCGATCTCTCGGTGCGGCTGTCGCTCTACCGCCGTCTCGCCGATCTCGACACCGAGGAGGAGATCGAGAACTTTGGCGCCGAGATGCGCGACCGTTTCGGCGTGCTGCCGGACGAGGTGCGCTACCTGTTCAAGGTCGCCGCGATCAAGGCGTTCTGCCGTCAGGCCAATGTCGGGAAGATCGATGCCGGCCCGAAGGGCGCCGTCATCGCCTTCCGCGACAACTCCTTTGCCCATCCCGACCGTCTGGTCACGTTCATCCGCAGCCACGGCCAGGCCGCGAAAGTGCGGCCCGACATGAAGGTGGTGTTCTTCCAGGACTGGGAAACGCCGGAGGAGCGTCTCGCCGGCACTACCGAAATCATGCGGCAACTGGCGCAGCTCGCGCAGAGCAAGAAGGCGGCGTAGGGCCTGTGACGTTTCCGGAGGCGGCGTAGCGCGAAACGATGCTCCGCCCCCGGATCGAAAACAGCGACATATGCCCACTTGCGGAATGACCGAACAGTAGCTATGTTGATTTTATCGAGTTTCGGCCGAACGACTTGGCCTCGCCGCTGAAAAGCGCGCCTGACTGACGACCCTCCCTCCAGATCTCGACGACACAGACCGCGCTTTCCGAGCGCGGCCAAACGCTTATCTATCTTAAAGGACGACCCCCATGACGACGGGAACTGTGAAGTGGTTTAACAGCCAAAAGGGCTTCGGATTCATTCAGCCGGACGAAGGCAGCCAGGATGTCTTCGTTCATATCAGCGCCGTTGAACGCGCCGGCATGAACACCCTCAACGAGGGGCAGAAGGTTTCTTTTGAAGTTGTTGCAGACCGCCGCACCGGCAAGTCTGCTGCTGAGGATCTGCGCGCTGCATAAGCTGCGCGATTAGTGCTATGTCGCTTTGACCACGGATGTACTGGCAGAGCCTCTGGTTCTACGACCCGCGACCGGTTCACCGGCCGCGGGTTTTTTGTCACCCGCATGCCGAGGGCCAGATCATACTCCCCGGCGAATAGTGGCGTTTCGCGCGAGCATCCCCATATAACGGGTATGGCAAACTGGCAGAAGACGACCCCGCGGCAAGCTCCCATGACGAAGGCTGAGCTCCGCCAGATGCTGACCGAGGCCGTCCGCAACACGCAGCCCAGGCTCGAGCATAGGCCGAAGCGCCTGGCGAAGACCAAGACGATCGCCATTGGGACCGCCTGCGCCGACTAGATGTGGTCATTCCGCCGGTCCGCTGAACCCGGAGATACCACGCGAATTCATTCGACAAATTCTATGCAGGAGCAGTATGCGCAAGCTTCCCGTACCCACCGAACAAGAGATCATTGAAGGCCCCCAAGCCGTATGCTTTCAGATCGCGAATGGGAACGCTCGACAGAGCTGCATTTTGCAAACCACCTTCCCGACGAAATTGCAGGCACAAAGGTATCTTCTCACGAATTGGCCGGCCATCGACAAGATGGCTCGCGACGCTCTCGCGATGGGAAGCTTTGAAGACGGTCAGATCAAACTCGTGATGGCCTGAACAGCCCGAGCCCTACGGCGGACGTTCAAGAAGGGCATGAGATCAGCGAACCGAGGCTGCTCTTGTTCTACGACGCCGCGCGCGACGCGTCGGCGGACAGCCGTCCAAGCAGCGATCTTGCCGTATCCGACGGCGACAAGGAATCCACGCTGACCACGGGATCGCTGCGCATCTCGTGCTTGCCGTTCGACGTGTGCCGCATCACCGCGGAGAGGCGGCGGGCGATCATGTGGGCGGTGCGGAAGTCGGTCTCGGCGAACACGACGATGACCGAACCGTCCTTCTGCACTGCTCCAAAATCCATCTGCCGCATCAGGCGGCTGAGAATGCGCGCGGCATCGAGTTGGGCGCGGGAATTGCCGGGGTCGAAGGCGAAGCGCGCGACCGAGAGGCCGCCGCCGCGGGCCAGCGTCTGCTCGACCGCTTTGGTAAAATCGCGCGCAAAAGCTTCCACCGTGAGCAGGCCAGTGCGCGGGTCGAGCCAGCCACCGGCATCGATCGAGCGCAGCGTGCGGCTCAGCTGCGCTTCCATCGCGTGCTGGCGGATCAGGGGCAGCGCGTTGGCGGCGACCTTGGCCGGCTCGCCCGGGATCAATTCGAGATTGGGCAGATCGTAACCCTGCGTGAGCTGGTGCGCGGTCAGGATCACCGGCAGGCTGCGGAAGCGGGTGTCCTCGGCGAGCACCGTGAGGAAGGCATCGGTCACGCGGGCCGTAAAGCCCTCGGCCAGCACGACGCCGTCGAGGTCACGGGTGTTGAGATGTTTGGCCGCGGCCTCGATCGAGAGCGCGCCGACGACGCCGACGCGCTCGCCGAGCGCAACGGAAAGCGCAGGGTAAGCCGCGCCGCGGCCGATCAGGAGCACTGTGGCATCGCGAACGGGATCGGCCTCCGGCAGCGCGACTTTCACTTCCGGAAGCCGGCGCAGGACCGTGGCATGAAGCGTGCGGATGCGCAGCGCGGCGCGAAGCCGCGCGATCAGGCGGTCGGAATGGCCGCCGCGCGAGGAGGAGAAAGGCAGGGCGTTGTGCGGGAGCGCGCCCGCTGCGTCCAGCGCCACGAAGGGTAGGTAAGGCGATTGCTCCGCGATCTTCCTGGCGAGCGGCGCCAGATGCGGCTCGTGCCCGGCATGCAGCGCGGCGAGAACTGCGGCCGGCTGTACCTCTTCGACCGCGCGCGCCGCGCCCGCCCAGCCCGTGTCGATCACGGGGAAGAATCGCGCCTCGTCCAGCGCCGCAATGAAGGCCGGCCGCTCGGCATCGGACACAAACAGGATCGGGCCGGCCTGGGACATCGAGAAACTCTGATCACGCAACAGGTGCTGCGCAATCTAGTCCGGCCGCCTTAATGCAGCGTCAATGGATCAGTCGAAACCACCCTCAAACCGGTCCGGAACGGTCGCGAAAAGCTTCGACCATCAGAGGGTTAAGCCCGAGTTCGCTGAGCGCCTCGCGGGCGCGGGCATTGTCCTGGGCCCGGCCCGCCAGCCGGTGCCCGGAGAGCCGGTCGGGCAGGGCCGTCAGGAGGGCGCCCTGGCCGAGCCGGCGCGCCCATTCCTGGAGGTCGTTGGACAAGAAGCGGTAGCCGCCGACGGCCATGATCCCGGAGGGCGGCGCGGTGATGCAGATCGCGCCGCTGGGACGGTCCAGCCGCGCGGCATAGCCGGTGTCGACATAGTCGCGTGGCGGCTGCGTGATCAGGGTGTCGCCGACCGGCTGCGGCGGGGCGTAGGCCGCGATCGGCACCATCGGGCCGCGCAGGCCGAGCGTGCCTTTGGGCGTCAGCAAAATCTCGCCTGCGATCGACGAACCCGACTGCTCGCGCGGTGCACCGTGCGGTCCCGGCATCACCGGCACAGGCATGCCGTTCTCGCCACGCCGGGCGCCGAACAATCCGGCCTCGCCGAACAGATAGACGTCCGTGAACGGCGCATGCGGCGCGATCCAGGCCTCGCTTGCCGCCACCTGCTCGGGGGCACGCCACAGGCCGATGACGTTGCGCAAGGTCGGCATCCGCGCCGACAGATCGGAAGCGCCGAGCCGCTGGGCAAACTGCGCCGGCGCGATCAGCACGTCGCATTCGTGCTCGTTGATCTGCTGCTCCAGCACGTCGTTCTCGAACGGATGATGCAGCGCGAGCGTGCCGCCGCACAGCAGCCACACCGCCAGCGAGGAGGCGAGCCCTGCGAACGACATCGGCGTGAACGCTGCCATGACGGTCGCGCCCTGCCTGATGTCGGCCTCCAGCGACATCGCGAGCCCAGCGGCGATCAGGCTGAAATGCGGCCGCGGCACCGGACGAAAGCCTTCCGCGGTGACGTCGAAGGAGATCATCGCTGCTTTGCGGCCATCCTGGATCACGGCGCGCGCGGTGCCGGGCGGTCGGGCCAGCACGTCGTCAAGCGAGGCCATGCCTTCGGGCAGGTCGGTGCCGAAGCCGCAGACATGGCGGATCGAGAAGGCTTCCGCGGCCGCATGCATTGCGAGATCGGCATAGCTGACGCCGTCGACCGTCCTCATGGTGACGATGGCGCGCGCCGCGGTGCGGTTCAGAGCGGCGGTCAGTTCGGCATGGCGCCAGAGCAGCGGCAGCACGGCGACGACGAGGCCGGCGCGATGAGCGGCGAGCACGGTGAGCACGAACTCGACCGTATTCGGCAGCTGGATCGCGATGACGGAATTGGCCGGCAGGCCCGATTCGACGAAATAGGCCGACAGCGCCTCGATGGCCGTGTCAGCCTCGGCATAGCTCATCCGCCGCGGCTGGTGCCCGGTCACGCGGAACTTGTTCAGGGGGTCGAGCAGAGCGGGCGCGTGCGGCTGCCGCATCAGCGTGCGCTGAAACAGCGTGTCGAGCGTCGGCGATACGGCTGGCTGGTTCACGGCGTCACTTTGCTTGATCAGCTTGCGGCTGCCCCTTCGACCACCAGGTCTCCGGCAGATAGCCGGACAGCGAGGTGGCCTTTGGCCGTTCTATCCGATTCCAGCGCGCGATCCATTGCTCGGAGACGTTAAACAGGGGGATTGTATAGAAACCGGCGATCAAGGCGCGATCGAGCGCCCGCACCGCGGACACGAAATCCGTATGTGCACGGGCTTCCAGCAGTGCGGCGATCATGGCATCGACCGCGGGATCCCTGGCACCCATGTAGTTTCGGGTGCCCGGATTGTCGGCGGCAGCGCTGCCCCAGTAGAAATATTGCTCGTTGCCGGGCGACAGCGACTGGTCCCAGCGATTCTGGATCATGTCGAACTCGTAGCCGAGCCGGCGCTGGTCGAACTGCACGGGATCGACCGTTCGCACGCTCGGCTCGATTCCCGCGCGCTTGAGGTCGCGCTGGAAGGCAAGCGCGACGCGCTCCTGGTCGCGGGTCGTGACCAAGATCTCGAAGGTGAAGGGCGCCTTGGTCGTGCGGTTGCGCAGCACGGTGCCGTCGAGATCGTAGCCGGCCTCCGACAACAGCTTCAGGGCCGCGCGCAGCGTGGTCCGGTCGCGCCCCGAACCGTCGGTCACCGGCAGGCGGTAGCTGCCGTCCAGGATGTCAGGCGGGATCTGCGCGGCGAACGGCTTGAGCAGCTCGCGCTCGCGCGCATCCGCGGGGTGGCCATACGCTGACAGATCCGAGCCGGCAAAATAGCCGGCGACGCGCGAGTAGAGGCTGAAGAAGTAGTTGCGGTTGACCAGCTCGAAATCGAACAGCAGCGTCAAGGCCTGACGCACGCGGATGTCGGCGAAGATGGCACGTCTGGTGTTGAACACCAGAAATTCGGACGGTTGCGGCACGCCCGGCTTGAAGGTGTCGCGGATCACATCGCCATTCTTTGCCGCGGGAAAGTCGTAGCCGTCGTGCCAGCGCAGCGGCTCGTGCTCGATGCGGAAATCATAGAGGCCGCGCTTGAAGGCTTCGAACTGGCCGTTGGCCTCGCGAAAATAGTCGAGCCTGATCTCGTCGAAATTGTACAGCCCGCGATTGATGGGGAGGTCGCGGCCCCAATAGTCGGGATTGCGGGCGAGCGTCACGCTGGCGCCGGGCCTTACTGCGGTGACGCGGTAGGGGCCGGAGCCGACCGGGCCCGTCAGCGTCGTCTCCTCGAAAGCCGCGACGTCGACCGCATGTTTCGGCAGGATCGGCATCAGGCCCAGGATCAGCGGCAGTTCGCGGTCATTGGCCCCGACCAGATCGAAGCGGACGGTGAGGGGATCTGCCGCCTCGGCGCTTGCGACCTTGGCGTAAAATTGCCGGTGGTTGGGGCGGCCGTGGTCGCGCAACAGTTGCCAGGAGAACAGCACGTCCTCGGCGCGGAGCGGCTTGCCGTCGGAGAAGCGGGCGCGGGGATCGATGCGGAACGTGACAAAGCTCCGCTCGTCATCGGTCTCTACTGATCTGGCGAGCAGGCCGTAGAGCGTGAACGGCTCGTCATTGCCGCGCGCGAGCAGGCTCTCGACCACGTAGTTCCGCATCTGCTGCACGGCCAGCCCTTTGACGATGAAGGGATTGAGGCTGTCGAAGGTGCCGAGAACCCCCCAGGTCAGCCGGCCGCCCTTGGGGGCGTCAGGATTGACGTAAGGCATGTGGGTGAAATCGGCAGCCATCGCCGGCTTGCCGTGCATGGCGATGGCGTGGGCTTCCTCGGCCCCTGCGCCGCTTGCCGGAAGCCCCAGGGCGAACGGGAGCCCCAAAGCTGAAGCAAGGAGGCAGAGGCGGACGCAAAGGACTTCACGACGGCCCTCGAGAAGGCGCTGGAACATGAACATCGGGACACGTTGATTCGAGGACCGGCGAGCCTGAATCCTATCACAGGGATTTTCCCCGGGACGCACGCCGGCGCGCCGTCAAAGACGCTTGTCGGCATTGATCTTTTCGGCGGCCACGTTAAGAAGGCGGGCAATCGCGCAAGAGCGCCGAGCCCGTCACTTATCCGCCTCATTTGACGGGGAGAGAGCCGCGCCCAAGGCGGCCAGGTTCGGCGCGTCGAGGCGGTTCGGGCACTTCCCGTTCAGAAAGGGTTTTCCGCAATGAATTTTCGTTACTTGGCCGCGCCCGTCCGGCCGCGCGGGCGACTTCTCGCCTTGTTGACGGCGACGGCGTTGGCCGTCCCGTTTGCCGCCCAAGCCCAGGCTCCCGCGCCAGCTCCGGGCGCGCCCGCGCCCAAGGTGGCCCCGAAGGCCGCTCCGAAGGCTGCTGCCCCCAAGGCCCCGGCGCCAGCCGCTCAGGCACCCGCTCAGCAGACTCCCGCTCAGGGCGCTCCGGCGCAGCAGGGTGCGGCCCAGCCTGCGGATCAGCAGATTCAGCTGATCTATGCCCCCTGGACCAAGTTCTGCCTCAAGGGCCAGGACGCCAATGCCAAGCAAGTCTGCTTCACCGGCAAGGACGGTCGTATCGAGTCGGGCCAGCCGGTCATCGCGGCCGTCATCATCGAGCCGGAAGGCGAGCCGAAGAAGATCCTGCGCGTGACGCTGCCGCTCGGCATGCAGCTGGTGCACGGGACCCGTATCATCGTGGACAACAATGCGCCGTTGCAGAGCCCGTATGTGATCTGCTTCCAGAACGGCTGCATGTCCGACTACGAGGCCACGCCCGAGTTCATCAGCAACATGAAGAAGGGCCAGAACCTCGTTGTTCAGGCGATCAATGCCAACGGCGCACCGCTGACCCTGCCGCTGCCGCTCGCCGGCGAATTCCAGAAGGCCTATGACGGTCCGCCGACCGATCCGAAGGTGTTCGAAGAAACCCAGAAGAAGCTTCAGGAAGAGCTTCAGAAGAAGGCCGACGAGCAGCGCAAGAAGCTCGAGCAGCAGGGTGGCGCGCCCGGTGCGCCTCCGACCGCTCAGAAGTAATCGGGACCCGATTCCCGGACATGAAAAGGCGCTCGGTTCGAGCGCCTTTTTTCGTGCTTTATATCCGAGTGAAGATGTGTCCGAGCGGAGCTCAGTTCAACGACGGGTTCCGCGGGCGGTAACCGCCGGTCTTGTCCTTGATGAAGATCTCGGCGACCTGGGAATGGCGGACCGGCTCGCCGGAATCGTCCGGCACCAGGTTCTGCTCGGAGACATAGGCGACGTATTCCGAGTCCGCGTTTTCGGCGAGCAGGTGATAGAACGGCTGGTCCTTGTGGGGACGCACCTCCTCGGGGATCGACAGCCACCACTCCTCGGTGTTGTTGAATTCCGGATCGATGTCGAAGACCACGCCCCGGAACGAGAAGATCCGGTGGCGCACGACCTGTCCGATCTGGAATTTGGCGGTCCGCGCTTTAATCATTTCCCGTCGATAGACCAGGATTGTGGCCGATGCTAGTGCCCTGTTTTGGAATTACCCCTCGCTTAAGGGGTAGATAGCTCCAGGATCTTCAGAAAACACTTCATCAATGGTCGATATCCTCAATCTTGCCCTACCTTATTTCGGTCTGATCTTCGTCGGTTTCGCCTGCGGCAAGGTCAAAGCCCTGCCGGAATCAGGCCTCGCCTGGATGAACTTCTTCCTGCTCTACGTGTCGCTGCCGGCACTGCTGTTTGCGATCATGTCCAAGACGCCGTTCTCGGAATTGAACAACCCGCCGTTCCTCGTTGCGACCACGCTATCGACGGTCGCCGCGTTCACCCTGGCGCTGGTCCTCGGCAAGGTTTTCGGCCGGCTGACACTGCGCGAGGCGACGCTCGCGGGACTCTCCGGCGGCTATGGCAATATCGGCTATATGGGGCCGGGGCTGGCGCTCGCCGTGCTCGGAACCAAGGCGTCGGCGCCGACCGCGTTGATCTTCTGCTGCGACAGCATCTTCCTGTTCACGATCGTGCCACTGCTGATCGAGCTCTCCGACCGGGACCATCCCTCGATGGTGCATGCCTTCGGCGTCGTGCTGAAGCAGATTGTGCTCAACCCGTTGATCATGTCGGCCTGTTTTGGCGCGGCCTTCGCATCGCTGCATATCGAGATGCCCGTCGCACTCGATCGCACCATCACGTTTCTTCAGAACGCGGCGGCTCCGACCGCGCTGTTCGTGCTCGGCGTGACCGTGGCGCTGCGTCCGTTCGACCGGGTCCCGTGGGAAGTGCCGGGCGTGATCGCCGTCAAGCTGCTGTTCCATCCACTCGTAGCGTTCGGCCTGATGCTGGCGTTCGGCCCGTTCGCGCAGCCCTGGGCCGCGACCGCCGTGCTGATGGCCTCGCTGCCGCCGGCGTTGAACGTGTTCGTGATCGCCCGCCAGAACGAGGCCTGGATCGAATCCGCCTCCGTCGCGGTGCTGCTCGGGACGTTTGCGTCCGTGGTTACCCTAACCACCGTGATGTGGGCGATCCAGACCGGCCGGCTGGCGTTTCCTTGAGCGTCAGCCACATCGCTAAACTACCTGCGCCAAACTAGCTGCGCCAAGTCGGCGTCAGCCCCTCGCGCATTGCAAAACGCCGGAGCGGGCCAACGGCGCCGAGCAGGTGCATGCCGATGGCGCGAACCGGCTGGAGCGGCAGGAAATCGTTGAGCAGCGAGCGGTTGGCGATGTCGATCGCAAAGGTCCGGCTCAGAATGTCCGGGCGCCGGGACCGGTCGTAACGCTTGAGCACCTCTGCTGCGCCAGGATCCTGGCCGGCCGCGATGGCTTCGCCCGCAAGCCTCGCAATGTCGGCGGCATCGCGGAGGCCGAGATTGAGACCCTGGGCGCCGATCGGCGGAATCACATGGGCGGCTTCGCCGACCAGTGCGATGCGGTCCCGGCCAAAGGATTTTGGACGTTCGATCGCCAACGGGAACAGATGGCGGCCCGGCTCGACCGTCATACGTCCCAAAATGGAATGCGACTGCTTCTCGATCGCGGCGGACAATTCCTCGTCGCTGAAGCCTCGAAGCCGCTCGGCGTCCGCAGGCGCCGAGACCCAGACCACGCTGGAGCGGTTGCCGGGCAGGGGAACGAACACGCAAGGGCCATGCGGGGTGTGGAACTCGGTCGAGACGTTGCGATGTGGCCGCGTGTGGCCGACGTTGAAGGTCAGCGCCGTCTGGGTCAGCTCCCGCCGCGTCACCGCGATGCCGGAGGCTTCGCGACACAGCGAATGCCGGCCGTCGGCGCCGACCACGAGGCGGGCCGAGAGAAACTGAGTGGCGGCCGTGCGGATCGCGACGTCATCGGCTTCGATGACGACGCTTTCGGCCTCGTCGTCGAAACGAACGAGACCGGGCAGCTCGGCCGCGCGCGCTTCCAGCGCCAGCATCAGCGAGCGGTTGTCGATGTTGTACCCGAAGGCCTCGAGCCCGATTTCGTGACAGGAAAACCGGACCTCGGGGCTGCGGAACAGCCGGCCGGTATCGTCGACGAGCCGCATGATTTCGAGTGCGGCCGCCTTGTCCTTGCAGCGCGGCCAGACGTCGAGCGTTTCCAGGAGATCGACGGAAGCACCGAGCAGGGCGGTGGTGCGGTTGTCGGCATAGGGCACGCGCCGCGCCACCAGCGCAGTCCGTGCGCCCGCCTGCGCCAGCGCGATGGCGGCGCTAAGTCCGGCCGGTCCGCCGCCGATCACGGCCGCGTCATGGAGTCTCGATGCATCTGTCATGGAACGACATTTGACATGCTGCGCGGCAAATTCAAGCCCACCTATATTTCCCTGATTTTATGACGAATTGTGCGACCGGACGCCGCAATGGCTTATGTGCAAACCGGCCCCATTCTGATAGCAGAAGCCATGGACAGCCAAGAGGATTCCCTGAAGCCCAGGCCCGCGATCCGCGCCGCCGCCTTCTCGGTGCACATCTTCACCGCATTCGGTGCGGCGATCGCGCTGCTGGCGATGCTCGAGGCCGTGCGCGAGCACTGGGCGGCGATGTTTCAATGGCTGGGCGTTGCCCTCATCATCGACGCGATCGACGGGCCGATTGCGCGCCGGCTCAACGTCAAGGACGTGCAGCCGAACTGGTCGGGCGACGTGCTCGATCTCGTGGTCGATTTTGTCACCTACGTGTTCGTGCCGGCCTATGCGATCGTGGCCAGCGGCTTGCTGCTGCCGGTCGCGGCTCCCTTGCTCGGGGTCGCCATCATCGTCACCAGCGCATTGTATTTTGCCGATCTGCGCATGAAGGCGGACGACAATCATTTCCGCGGTTTTCCGGCGCTGTGGAATGCGGCGGCATTCTATCTGTTCCTGCTGCACTGGCCGCCGCTGCTGTCGACGCTGCTGGTGGCGGCCTTGGTGGTGCTGACCTTCGTCCCCTTCCACGTGCTGCATCCGGTGCGTGTCGTGCGGCTGCGCTGGCTGACGATGTCGCTGATCGCGATCTGGGCTCTGCTTTCCCTCTACACGCTGCAGATGGACTTTCGCGTCGGCGCCGGCGTGACTGTCGCGCTGTGCGCGATCGCGCTCTGGATCAGCTTCAGCGACGCATTGATACGGCTGACAAGATCCTTCGCATGATGCACCTGTTGACCAGCCCCGAAGCCTGGGCCGCGCTCCTCACCTTGACGTCGCTTGAGATCGTGCTCGGTATCGACAACGTCATCTTCCTGTCGGTGATCGTCTCCCGCATTCCCGAGAAGCAGGCGAACCGGGCCCGCCAGATCGGGCTCGCGCTGGCGCTGATCTTCCGCATCATCCTGCTCAGCCTCCTGGTCTGGCTGATCGGCCTGACGGCGCCGGTGTTTTCGTTTTCGGGTTACGGCTTCTCCTGGCGCGACCTCATCCTGATCGGTGGCGGCCTGTTCCTGATCGCGAAGGCGACGCACGAGATTCATGGCGAGGTCGAAGCCGATGACGGCGAGGGCGACGAGAACGCCCCTCGTAACGCTTTCTTCTGGGTGATCGTCCAGATCGTGATCATTGACATCGTGTTCTCACTGGACTCGATCATCACGGCGATCGGCATGGCACAGGACATCGAGATCATGATCGCGGCCGTCGTGATCGCCTGCCTGATCATGTACATTTCGTCCGGGCCGGTGTCGCGATTCGTCGCGGAGCATCCCACCACGAAAATGCTGGCGCTGGCCTTCCTGGTGCTGATCGGCGTCGCGCTGGTTGCGGACGGATTCCAATTCCACATCCCGCGCGGCTACATCTATTTCGCGATTGCGTTCTCGGCGGCGGTCGAATTCTTCAACGTGCTGGCGAAGCGCAACCGCCGGAAAACCGGCTAGCCGTCGCTCTAGGCGTTCCGGACAGCGTCGAGTTGACAAGGCGGGCGCGATGTCTTTCGCTGGCCCGCGAGAAGAGGAGGTCAGGCGATGACCAAAGCCGTCCGTGTGCACAAGGTCGGAGGCCCCGAAGCTCTGGTCTATGAGAGCGTCGATGTTCCGGCGCCTGGCCCCGGCGAGGTGCGCATCCGTCAGCATGCTGTCGGCCTGAACTTCATCGACGTCTATTACCGCACCGGCCTTTACAAGGCGCCGGGGCTTCCCTTTATCGCCGGCAACGAGGCCTCGGGCGAGGTCGTCGCGGTGGGGCCGGGCGTGACGAATTTTCACCCGGGCGACCGCGTCGCCTACTACCACAATCTCGGCGCCTACACCGGCGAGCGCAACATCCCCTGGGAGCGGCTGGTCAAGCTGCCCGACCACATCACCTACGAACAGGGCGCCGTGCTGATGCTGAAGGGGTTGACCGTCTGGTATCTCCTGCACAAGACCTTCAAGGTCGAGCCGCATCATCGCGTGCTGATCCACGCCGCGGCGGGCGGCATCGGCCTGCTCGCCTGCCAATGGGCGAGGGCGATGGGCGCCCACGTCATCGGCACCGTCGGCTCGCGCGAAAAGGCTGCGCTTGCCGAGGCCAATGGCTGCGACCACGTAATCCTCTACAACGAGGAAGACTTCGTTGCGCGCGTCAAACAGATCAGCCGCAACGAAGGCTGCGATGTCGTCTATGACGGCGTCGGCAAGGCGACGTTCCCGGGCTCGCTATCCTGCCTGAAGCCGCGCGGGATGTTCGTCTCCTTCGGCAATGCCTCAGGCCCTGTGCCGCCATTCTCGATCGCGGAGCTCAACACTCACGGCTCGCTATTTGCGACCCGGCCGAAGCTCAACGACTATATCGGCACGCGCAAGGAATTACTGGAAGGCGCCGACACGCTGTTCGCTGCCGTCATCAACGGCAAGCTGCATGTGCCGATCAACCACGCTTACGCGCTCAAGGACGCCGCCAAGGCGCATATCGATCTCGAAAGCCGCAAGACCACGGGCGCGTCGATCCTGAAGCCGTGAAGAATTGTCTCGCCGAAGTCGTCATGCCCGGGCTTGTCCCGGGCATCCACGTTCTTCGTGCCGCGCTTCAAGGCGTGGATGGCCGGAACAAGCCCGGCCATGACGGAGAGAGCGGGCCGCCTACGCCACCAATCGTGCCGCGCCGGTCTTGGTCAAAATCCCGTCGAGACAATCGATCATCTCGGCGATCTCGGCCCGCGTGACGTTCAGCGCCGGCATGAAGCGCAGCGTGTCGACCTGCGGCGCGTTGAGGAGGACGCCGGCCTCGAACGCCTGCGCGACGATGCCGGGTGCGATCGCCAGCTTGAGGTCGAGCGCGAGCAGGAGGCCACGGCCGCGGACGCCGCCGAGGCCGTGCCGAGCCGAGACCTTCTGCAATTCGCTTTCGAGCAGCAGGCCGGTCTCGGTGACCGCCTTGAGGAAGTCCGGCTTGCCGACTTCGTCAAGCACCGCAAGTCCCGCCGCGCACATGATCGGGTTGCCGTTGAACGTGCCGCCCTGGTCGCCGTGCTCGAAGCAAGCGGCCCGCTCGGTCGCGAGCAGCGCTGCCAGCGGCACGCCGCCGCCGATGCCCTTGCCGAGCGTCATGATATCGGGCGCGATGCCGGTGTGCTCGTAGTGGAAGAGCTTGCCGGTCCGGCCCATCCCGGTCTGGATCTCGTCGAAGATCAGCAATAGACCGTGCGCATCGGTGAGGGCGCGCAACTCCTGCAAGAACTGATCGGTCGCCGGCCACACGCCAGACTCGCCCTGGATCGGCTCGAGCATCACGGCGACGGTGTTGTCGTTGATCAGCTTTTCGACCGAAGCGATGTCGTTGAGCTTCGCCTTCTTGAAGCCGGCGACCTTCGGCTCGAACAGCGGTTCAAAGGCCTTCTTGCCCGAGGCCGACATCGTCGCCAGCGTGCGGCCGTGAAAGCCGCCTTCGAAGCTGATGATCTCGAACGCCCCGCCTTTGTGCAGGCTGCCGTATTTGCGCGCGAGCTTGATCGCGCCCTCGTTGGCTTCCGCGCCGGAATTGGCGAAGAACACCTGGTCGAACGCGCTGTTTGCGACCAGCGCCTGCGCGAGCTTCAGGCTGGGCTCGTTGTAAAAGGCCGGGCTCGGCGTCAGCAGCCGCTTGGCTTGCGCGGCAAGCGCGTCGGCGATCGCGGGCGGGGAGTGCCCGAGGCAGTTGACGGCCCAGCCCTGCACGAAATCGAGATAGCGCTTGCGGCTGTCGTCCCAGAGGTAGGAGCCGGCGCCGCGGACGAACACGGCCTTGGGCCGAGCCGTGATGTCCATCAGCGCATCATACGGATGGGTGGCGGTGGTCATGTCGAACTCCTCTGGAGGCGGGTGGAAAAGGCGCGCGAAATGCAAAAAGGCCGCACCTTGCGGGTGCGGCCTTCTCGAAAACTGGGCTGAATTCAGTGCTTCAGCGGCGTCGTCGGACATGGCGCAACCCATCATCGTCGCGGGAGCGACGACGCATGACTTGGCGCAGATGGGTCCGGGAGCTGATCATGGCCGCGTCCGTACAGCCGAACGCCCGCGCTTGTCAAGCGGGTGCTTTGCAAGTCACCCGCTGAGCGTGCATCGGTCAGCTCGGATACGCGGCGTCTTCTCTTCGCGTTCCGCCAATCCGCATCCGCCATCGTGGCAATGCGCGAGCATCTCCGTGGCAACCATCACGTCTCTGGCGCGTTTGTGATCGGCGAACGCGAATTGGTTCGAACCGGACACATGACGGTTCAGACCAAGAGGGGCGGGACCAACCAGATAGTTTTAAAGCCTTGTCCGAAAAGCCTTATCCGATCGACCTCGACAGCATTCGCGGCGCGTTTCCGCCGGGTATCGAAGCGCCATCCCTGTTGATCGATTTCGCCGGCTGGCTGAAGGGACGCCCTTGGGGCAGCGTCGGCTGCTTCTCGCTGCAGGGTCAGTTTTCCGATCAGGCGCCGATCTTCGACGGCAGTCCTTTACGCGACAGGTTTTCGCTGTTCATGCGGCTGCCGGATGGCTCGGCCGTCGGCGGCTGGTACGGCGCGGGTCTTGATCGCGACAATCCGCCGATCGTGGGGCTTGGCTCCGAGGGCGATCACGAGCTGTTGGCGCCGAGCCTCGATGGGCTGCTCGCAAAACTGACATGGCAGCAATTCGACAAGGCGTGGCACGATCTGCTGCCGTATGACGAAGTCGAATGCCAGACGGTCGAACTCGCGCAATGGCTCGCCGGACGGCCGGCCGGGGAGGCGGCGGCGCCCGATGACAACTTGTCGGAGCTTCCCGACTTTCGCGGCTTCGTGGAAAAATGGAGCCGGGATCGCGAAGACTATTGGGCCAATCATCGCTTGATGGCCGAGCTCGGCTGGCGCCTCGCCGCGCATCTGCCGAAGGGCAAGAAGCCCTGGGACAAGACGGACTTCGAGATCGCGATCGTCGGCAAGCAATACGAGGCGCGCGTCCTGACGCGCGGGCCGCAGCCGTTCGAGGAAGCCGGCTCGATCGAATCCCTGCTGCGCGATCTGCGCGAGGAGATGCGCCGCGCACAGCCGGACCTCGGGCTGTGGCACGCCATGAAGTTCGGACTCTATGCCGACGGCCGGGTCATGCCGAATTTCGAATACGATGTGCGGCCGAGCATCGATGGCGAGCCTGCGAAACTGTCCGAGGCGCAAGCCGATCTTGCCCGCGCACCGCGGCCGGAGCGCTGGGTGCCGAAATGGCTGGCAGCGTCCTGAAGTTCGGAATCGCGCGATGGTGCCATGCAGCCGGCGCGCCGTCTTCTACTGTCGTGCCAGTTTGACCTCGCAAGGATGATGCCT
This sequence comes from Bradyrhizobium sp. 149, assembly GCF_023073915.1. GTDB lineage: Bacteria > Pseudomonadota > Alphaproteobacteria > Rhizobiales > Xanthobacteraceae > Bradyrhizobium. Next base: position 677,704 of record NZ_JADPKK010000022.1, read on the forward strand.
TCGATCCCCCTTGACTTAGAGCGCGCTCGAAGGGGTATCTGTACGTGCGTCAGTACGAGAACGGGCACAAATGAAGATCGGCGACCTCGCAAAACGAACCGGCTTGTCGACTCACACGCTGCGTTACTATGAGCGCATCGGGCTGCTGCCATACGCTGACCGGGATCGCTCCGGCCAGCGTGATTATGACGCATCGATCCTCACATGGATCGCATTCCTTGGTCGGCTGAAGACCACCGGAATGCCGATCCGGGACATGTTGCGTTACGCGGCGCTTCGTGACGAAGGCGAAACGACCGGGCCAACCCGGCGGCAAATGCTGGAAGTCCACCGGGAACAGGTTCGCACGCAGATCGCCGAACTCCAGGAATGCCTGCTCGTCCTCGATACAAAGATCGCCGGTTACGCCGGCGACGAACAGAGGATGAAGAAAAATGACGCACGCCGAAACTCAACCGGAAAGTCGCTTCGATCGCGGCCAGCGGGCCCTGTCACGCATTGATGGCAGCGCCGGCGAAAAAGTCATCGCTTCCCTCGCCGATATAGCTCCGGATTTCGCACGTTACATCATCGAGTTTCCCTTCGGCGACATCTATTGCCGCCCGGGCCTCGGCGTGCGCGATCGAGAGATCGCGACGATCGCCGCACTGACGGCGATCGGAAATGCCGCGCCTCAGCTCAAAGTGCATATCGAGGCGGGTCTGAATGTCGGGCTCTCTCGCGACGAGATCGTAGAGATCATCATGCAGATGGCCGTCTATGCGGGCTTCCCGGCAGCGCTGAACGGGCTGTTCGCAGCCAAGGAGGTATTCGCCGCGCATGACGGACAGCAAGCGTAGGAGAAGCGTCCTAAATCTCAGAATCCCGCGACGCTGCCGTGCAGATCGTACTGGTCGGCGCGCTCGATCTTCGCGGTGACGATCTCGCCGACGCGCAGAGGACGGCGGCTCGACAGGTAAACCGCGCCGTCGATCTCGGGCGCATCGGCCTTGGAGCGGCCCTTTGAGACGGTCGGGCCGACCTCGTCGATGATGATCTGCTGGCGGGTGCCGACCTTGCGCTTCAGCCTGCGCGCAGAGATTTTCTGCTGGCGCGCCATCAGCGCGTTGTAGCGCTCCTGCTTGATCTCTTCGGGTACCGGATTCTCGATCGCGTTCGCCGTGGCGCCGGCGACCGGCTCGTATTTGAAGCAGCCGAGCCGGTCGATCTCGGCCTCGTCGAGCCAGTCGAGCAGATAGGCGAAGTCGGAATCGGTCTCGCCGGGAAAGCCAACGATGAAGGTCGAGCGCAGGGCGAGATCAGGGCACTGCTCGCGCCAGCGCTTGATCCGCGCCAGCGTCTTGTCCTGCGCCGCCGGGCGCTTCATCGCCTTCAGCACCTCGGGGCTCGCATGCTGGAACGGGATGTCGAGATAGGGCAGCACCTTGCCCTCGTTCATCAGTGCGATGACCTCGTCGACATGCGGGTAGGGGTAGACGTATTGCAGCCGGACCCAGGCGCCGAGTTCGCCGAGCTCGCGCGCGAGGTCGATGAATTTGGCGCGGACCTGGCGATCCTTCCACGGGCTCTCGGCGTATTTGAGATCGACGCCGTAGGCCGAGGTGTCCTGCGAGATCACCAGCAGCTCTTTCACGCCGGCGTCGACCAGGCGCTCGGCTTCGCGCAGCACGTCATTGGCCGGGCGTGAGACGAGATCGCCGCGCAGCTTTGGAATGATGCAGAAGGTGCAGCGGTTGTTGCAGCCCTCGGAAATCTTCAAATAGGCGTAGTGCCGCGGCGTCAGCTTGATGCCCTGCGGCGGCACCAGGTCGAGATGCGGATTGTGGGCGGGCGGCAGCGCGCGATGCACGGCGTCCAGCACGCTCTCATATTGCTGCGGGCCTGATATCGAGAGCACGCCGGGATAGGCCTGCTCGATCTGCTCGGGTTCCGCGCCCATGCAGCCGGTGACGATCACCTTGCCGTTCTCGGCCATGGCCTCGCCGATCGCCGACAGCGATTCCTGCTTGGCGCTATCGAGGAAGCCACAGGTGTTAACGATGACGATATCGGCCCCGTCATGCTTGCGGGCGAGCTCGTAGCCCTCGGCGCGCAGGCGCGTGATGATGCGCTCGGAATCCACCAAAGCCTTGGGACATCCGAGTGACACGAAGCTGACCTTGGGCGCAGCCGTCTGATCCATATCTGATCTGCCTGATTGACAGGGTTGAGCTAGTCCCAATTGCCCATAATTACAACCCTTTGCATGGCCCGCGGGCATGCTATGGATGAATCACTGGTGGTGAGTGAGCAATGAGCGCCGAGCAGTCGCCCAAAATCGTGATCGTCGACGAAAGCCCGATCCGGGCCGCGATCCTCGAGGAAGGGTTGCGGGAGTCCGGATTCACGCAGATCGTCCATATCCGGGAGATGCAGAGCCTGCTCGCCCGTATTTATGCGGTAGACCCCGACATCATCCTGATCGATCTGGAAAACCCCAGCCGCGACGTGCTGGAAGCGATGTTCCAGGTCAGCCGCGCCGTGAAGCGGCCGATCGCGATGTTTGTCGACCAGAGCGATTCATCCTCGATCCAGGCCTCGGTCGAGGCGGGGGTCTCCGCCTATATCGTCGACGGGCTGAGGAAGGAGCGCATCAAGCCGATCCTCGACCTCTGCGTGTCGCGCTTCAATGCCTTCGCAAAACTCCAGGAAGAGCTGGAGCGCACCAAGTCGCAGCTCGAGGATCGCAAGGTCATCGAGAAGGCCAAGGGCATCCTGATGAAGGTGAAGGGCCTCAACGAGGACGAGGCCTACGTGCTGCTGCGCTCCACCGCGATGCGCGAGAAGAAGAAAATCGGCGAGATCGCCCAGTCGATCATCACCGCGTCGGAGATGCTGAAATGACCGCTCCCCTCCGCATCGGGTTCATTCCGCTGGTCGACGCCGCGGCGCTGATCGTTGCCGTCGACAAGGGATTTACCGCGGCCGAGGGGCTCGAGGTCGAACTGGTGCGCGAGGTCTCCTGGTCCAACGTCCGCGACAAGCTCAACATCGGCCTGTTCGACGCCGCGCATCTCCTGGCGCCTGTTGCGATCGCGTCCTCGCTCGGGCTCGGTCACGTCAAGGTGCCGATCGCGGCGCCCTTCAATCTCGGCATCAACGGCAATGCGATTACGGTGTCGCCGGCGCTTCATGCCGCGCTGATGGAGGAGATCGACGGCGACCGCTTCGATCCGCTGGCCACGGCAAAAGCGTTGGCACGCGTCGTCGCCAAGCGGCGCAAAGCGGGGGCCGATCCGTTGACCTTCGGCATGACCTTCCCGTTCTCGACCCACAATTATCAATTGCGGTTCTGGATGGCCGCGGCCGGCGTCGATCCGGACGAGGATTTGCGCCTCGTGGTGCTGCCGCCGCCCTACATGGTCGAGAGTCTCGCCAATGGCCATGTCGATGCGTTCTGCGTCGGCGCGCCCTGGAATTCGATCGCGGTCGATCTCGGCATCGGCCACATCCTGCATTTCGTCTCCGACATCCTGGCCCGTGCGGCGGAGAAGGTGCTGGGGGTCCGACAGATCTGGGCTGACAAGAATCCGGACGTGGTCGCTAGCCTGGTGCGCGCGGCGATGAAAGCCGCCGAGTTCATCGAGCATCCGGAAAACCGGAGCGAAGCGGCGCGGATCCTGGCGCAGCCCGAACGCATCGGCGTCGACGCCGAAGTCATCCAGCGTACCCTCACGGGACGCCTCAAGATTTCGCCGGACGGCACCTTTCGCGAGAGCGGCAGCTACCTTCTGGTGGGACGCGAGGAAGCAGGGCGCCCCGATCCGGTCCAGGCCGCCTGGCTCTATGCGCAGATGGTGCGCTGGGGGCAGACGACGCTGACGCCCGACGGTGTCAAGACGGCGATGGCCGTGTTCAGGCCCGATCTCTACGACGCGGCCCTTGGCCAGCGGCCGCCCGTCGTAGCCCCGGCGGCGTTCGGCGCATTCGCCGGCCCCGCCTTCGATCCTGCCAACATTCGGGGGCATCTCGACGCCTTCGAGGTGGGCCGTTGGAAGGCCTGATTCTGTCTGCATCGTTTTTGGGCGTGCGGGATCATCGGCTAAATTTTGAGCCGAGTGCCCGAATTTCGGGAGAGTTCCGGCATCGGGACCTTCCGGCATCCACGTAACCGTTTGAAAAGAAACAACCTTCCAATCACTCAAAGCTGGCACGCAACTTGAATGTTGCAGTGCGGCCAGCCTGTCACAGATGCCTGCTGAGCCGAGTCCCGCAGCAACGAAGCTGATCGGACCGTTGGGTGCGGAGCCGGCTCTTGAGCCAGCCGAGCTCCTCGCGGGTCGTGCACTTTCCGTCGATACCACCCAGGTGGCCGCAGGAGCTTCGTTACTGACCATGAAAATCGACACCGTCTCAGTCGACTTTACCGACGACCAGAAACGCTACCTCGAAGGCTTCACGACCGGTCTGCAGATCAACCGGGTCGGTCGCGGTCTCGGCAGCGCCGCCGGCAAGGCGAACGCTGAGCCTAGCGGCCCCGATGCCGTGCACATCAAGGCCCAGGACAAAGTCATCGCCTCGGGCAAGAAGCTTGCCGACCAGGAGAAGGTCAAGCGCGACGAGCATCCGTTCGATGCCTATCCGCGTCTGCGCCAGCAGGCGCTCGACAACGCGCCGCCGAGTCCGGCGGACAATTTCCGCTGGCGCTATTACGGCATCTTCTACGTCGCGCCGACGCAGGACTCCTACATGTGCCGTCTGCGGATTCCAAACGGCATCATGAAGCACTGGCAGCTGTCCGGCCTTGCCGATCTCGCCGATGAAACCTGCGGGCCCTACAGCCACGTCACGACGCGCGCCAACCTGCAACTTCGCGAAATTCCGCCGAAGAACGCCGTGAAGCTGATCGAGGGCATTCAGGACCTCGGCCTGTGCTCGCGCGGCTCCGGCGCGGACAACATCCGCAACGTGACGGGAACGCCGACGGCGGGCATCGATCCGCAAGAGCTGATCGACACGCGGCCTTATGCGCGCGAGTGGCACTACCACATCCTGAACGATCGCTCGCTGTACGGCTTGCCGCGCAAGTTCAACGTCGCCTTCGACGGCGCCGGCAGGATCGCCGTGCTCGAGGAGACCAACGACATCGCATTCACGGCCGTGGACGTGAAGGACGGTTTCGGCGTCGAGCCCGGGGTCTGGTTCCGCCTCGGCCTCGGCGGCATCACGGGCCACAAGGATTTCGCCAAATATTCCGGCATCGTCGTCAAGCCGGAAGAAGCAACCGCCGTCGCCGACGCCATCGTGCGGGTTTTCATCGAGCACGGCGACCGTACCAACCGCAACAAGGCTCGGCTGAAATACGTGCTCGACGCCATGGGCCATGACGGCTTTCTCAAGATTGTCGAGGAGCGTCTGAAGAAGCCGTTCACGCGCGTGCCGGAAGAGGCGTTTGCGCCGCGGCCAGCCGCGGACCGCATGGCGCATATCGGCGTGCACAAGCAGAAGCAGGACGGCTTGAACTGGATCGGCGTGTCGCTGACGCTCGGCAAGATCAGCTGCGATCAGATGCGGGGTCTCGCCAAGGTGGCGCGGGACCTCGGTGACGGCGAGATCCGTCTGACCGTCTGGCAGAACTTGCTGATCTCAGGGGTACGCGACGAGAACGTCGAGCTTGCCATCGCGGCGATCAAACAGATCGGTCTCGCGGTCGAGGCCTCGCACATCCGCGCCGGCCTGATCGCCTGCACCGGCAATGCCGGCTGCCGCTTCGCGGCTTCCAATACCAAGCGCCACGCCGCCGAGATCGGTGACTGGTGCGAGCCGCGCGTCGCCATGGACAAGCCGGTCAACATCCACGTCACCGGCTGCCACCATTCCTGCGCGCAGCATTACATCAGCGACATCGGTCTGATCGGAGCGCGCGTGTCGGTCAACGACGAGGACACGGTCGAGGGCTATCATCTCTTCACCGGCGGCGGGTTCGGTCCTGACGCCGATGTCGGGCAGGAGGTCTATCACGATCTCAAGGCCGAAGACGCGCCGAAGACGGTCGAAGGGCTGCTCAAGGCCTATATCGCCCATCGCTCCTCTCCCGACGAAACGTTCCTGTCTTTTGCGCGCCGCCATGACGGCGAGACGCTGCGCAAGCTTGCCGATGCCGAGGTGTCCTCATGAACCAGATCAGCCCTCCGCCGAAACTCGACATCATTCCCGCGAGCGCTCCGTTCTCCGACGCGCAACGCTCCTGGCTGAACGGCTTCTTTGCCGGGCTGCTGTCGCCTGACGCGGCCACGCCGCTGTCGGCGGAGCAAGGCGCCGCCGTCATGCAAGCCGGTGACGGCGATGACGGTGAAGCGCCATGGCACGACCAGACAATGCCGATCGCGGATCGGATGAAGCTCGCCGAAGGCCGTCCCGTGCGGCGCAAGATGATGGCGGCGATGGCGCAGCAGGATTGCGGCCAGTGCGGCTACAATTGCCACGACTATTCGGAGGCGATCGCGACCCGCAGTGAAGCGCGGCTCAACCTTTGCGTCCCCGGCGGCAAGGAAACCGCGCGGATGCTGAAGTCGCTGTACGAAGAGCTGGACAAGGCGCCGGCGGCCAAGGCCTCCGACAAGAAAGACGCGGTGGCAGCGCCCGCCGTGACTGTGACCATCGCCGAGCCCGGCCGCTCGCGCGACAACCCTGTCGCGGCGACGTTCCTGTCGCGCCGTCTTCTCAACAGAGGAAAGTCGGAGAAGGAAACCTATCACGTCGAGTTCGATCTCTCCGAGAGCAAGCTCGACTATGTCGTCGGCGATAGTTTTGGCGTGTTCGCGCGCAACGAGGTCGGCCTCGTCGACCAGGTCATCGCGTTGCTCGGCGCCTCCCATACTACGAAGGTCAACGGCAAGACGCTGCGCGAGGTGTTGGTCGACGACGTCTCGCTGTCGCCGGCGCCCGACACGCTGTTCGAACTGCTGTCCTTCATCACCGGCGGCGCACTGCGCGAGAAGGCGCGGGCGCTGGCGCAGGGCGACGATCCCGATGGCGATGCCGCTACCCTCGACGTCATGGCGGTGTTGCAGAAGTTTTCAGGGACGCGGCCGCATCCCGAGGCCTTCGTCGAGGCGCTGGAGCCGCTGCAGCCGCGGCTCTATTCGATCTCGTCGTCGCACAACGCAACGCCGGGCAGGCTGTCGCTGACGGTGGATTCCGTGCGCTACATCATCGGCAAGCGCAAGCGCATCGGCGTCGCTTCGACCTTTCTCGGCGAACGCATCAAGGAGGGCGAGAAGCTCAAGGTCTATGTGCAGAAGGCGCACGGCTTCGGCCTGCCGCAGGATCCGAAGACGCCGATCATCATGATCGGCCCCGGCACCGGCATCGCGCCGTTCCGCGCCTTCCTGCTCGACCGGAAGGCGACCGGCGCGCCCGGCAAGAACTGGCTGTTCTTCGGCCACCAGCGCAGCGATTGCGACTTCTTCTACCAGGAGGAGCTCAATGCGATGAAGACCTCGGGTCTGCTCACGCGCATGTCGCTGGCCTGGTCGCGCGACGGTGAGAAGAAGTTCTACGTGCAGGACCGCATGCGCGAGGTCGGCCGCGAGCTGTGGACGTGGCTGGCCGAGGGTGCCCATCTTTACATCTGCGGCGATGCCAAGCGCATGGCCAAGGACGTCGAGCGCGCGCTGGTCGACATCGTGGCCCAGTTCGGGGCACGTTCGACCGACGAAGCCGTCAGTTTTGTCGCCGAACTCAAGAAGACGGGCCGCTTCCAGGCTGACGTGTACTAGGCGCGGCAGGAGCACAGGCGGGCCGATCGGTTCCAATCGGCTCGCACTTTAACGAATAGGATGCTCGGAACCGGCCGCCGGGGAGAATTTGCGTCTTCGATTGGGCTTCTTAGAAGAGCCCGCATCGCTTTTTCCGCGACGGTCTTGCCCGCCACCCGGGTTGATCCCTCATAATCCCGCAGATGGGGCGTTGGAGATCGACCATGCGCGAACTATCGGCGGAAGCCAGGCTGCACTTCTACGCGCGTTCGCTCTCGCGGCGGACCGGGGCGAGCGTGCATCATGCCGCGATGTACAGCGCCTTCGCGCTCATCGCAGCCATCGTGTTCGGCACGCTCTCGGTGCACCCGCTCTGATCACGCCCCGCGCTTGAACGGCGCGACCTCGATCCCAGCATCCTTCAAAGCCTGCCGCAGGCCGCGCGCGATGTCGACTGCGCCGGGCGTATCGCCGTGGATGCACACCGTGTCGGTGCGCATCTTGATGACCTTGCCCGTGACCGAGACCACAGCGCCGTCCTGCACCATGCGCACCACGCGGTCGGCGATCGCCTCGGCGTCGTGCAGCACCGCGCCTGGCTTCTTGCGCGAAACAAGATTGCCATCGTCCTCATAGGCGCGGTCGGCGAACACCTCGTGCACCATCGGCAGATTGGCGGCTTCGCCGGCCTTCACCAGCTTCGAATTGGCGAGCACGACGAAAATCAGGCCGGGGTCGACCGCCTTGATGCCGGCGGCGATCGCATTCGCCGTCATGTCGTCCTCGCAGGCGACGTTGGAGAGCGCGCCATGCGCCTTCACATGCGTCACCTTGTGACCGGCCGCGGTCGCGATCGCCTGCAACGCGCCGATCTGGTAGGCGACGAGGTTCTCGATCTCGGACGCTTTCAGGCCCGCGATCGGGTGCCGGCCAAAACCGTGCAGGTCGCGATAGCCAGGGTGCGCGCCGACCGAGACGCCGCGCGCTTTCGCCAGCTCGACGGTCCGGCGCATGATGTCGGGATCGCCGGCGTGGAAGCCGCAGGCGACGTTGACCGAGCTTGCCAGTTCAATCATCGCGGCATCGTTGCCCATCTCCCACGCGCCAAAACCTTCGCCGAGATCGCAATTGAGATCGATCGTCTTCATGGGGTGCTCTCCGTCTCTGGTCGTCTTGTCGTTTACGGCTCGGCGGCAACCTGCCAGGTGCCGGCGTCGACGGCACTGACAGCATAGCCTGCGACGTTGGCATCGCTGAGCGCTTCGATGTTGAGCGCGACGGTCTCGGCGGAGCGAAGGCGATCCGGCAGGTTGCGGATCAGTTGCGCAAATTTCTTCGCCTCGTCCTGCGCCACGGCCATGCTGACCGCGCTGAAGCGGAACGCCGTTCCCGCCGAGGTCTGCGCGAGGCGGCCGATATCGGCCGTGATCACGGTTGCGATCTTCGGGTAGCCGCCGGAGGTGCCGCGGTCCATCATCAGCGCGATCGGCGCGCCATTGCCGGGCACCTGGATGCTGCCGTTGACGGTGCCGTCGGAGACGATGTTGTGGCCGTGCAGATGCTTGATCGCGGGGCCCTCGAGCCGGTAGCCCATGCGGTCGGAGGTCGCCGAGATCTTCCACTCGCTACTCAGGAACAGCGCCTTGTTGGCCTCGTCGAACTCGTCGTCCTGCGGTCCCAGCAGGACGCGGATCGGACCGCTCGACGGCTTCGGCAGTTCGATGCGCAGCTCCGCTGCACCGCTTGCGGCATCGACGGTGAATTCGTCGCCGGCCTGCAGCGGCCGCGGGTAGGGGCTGCCGAGACCGGCGCGGGCGTTGACCGCGAGACTGCCGAACACCGGCTCGCCCTTGATCCCGCCTTCGATCGCCAGGTAAGTGAACGCACCGCCGCGGGCGAAGCCCAGCGTCAGCGTCTCGCCGTCTTTCAGCGTCACCGAAGCGTCCATAGCGACCGCACTGCCGGCGACGTCGGCATTGCGCGGCGCGCCTGAAATCGCGACGCGCACCGCACCGTCGCGCGCAGTGAACGCGGCGCCGAACGGGCCGACCTCGACAACGGCGGCGAACGGTTCGTTACCGACAAGCGTGTTCGCTGCCGCGAGCGACAGACGGTCCATCGCCCCGCTGACCGTCAGGCCGTAGCGTTGCGCGCCGTGGCGTCCGCCGTCCTGGACGGAGCTTGCAGGCCCGATGCTGGCGATCACGAGCCGGCTCATGCGACCACCTGCTCGGCAATGATCTCGCCGGCCTCGGCGGCGCGGTCCTGTTCCTCGAACGTCTTGTGGTCGATGGCAAAAAACGTCACGCGATCGCCGGGTTCGGTCAGGAAAGTCGGATTGCGGTGGAGCTGATAGGTCCGCACCGGCGTGCGGCCGAGCAGGTGCCAGCCGCTCGGGGCAGCCAGGCACTGGATGCCGGCCTGGATACCGCCGATCGAGATCGTGCCGGCGGGCGTCAGCAGCCGCGGATTCTGCCGCCGCGACATGTGCAGCGATTTGTCGAGGCCGCTGAGATAGGACCAGCCCGGGGTGAAGCCGATCATCGCGACCTTATAGTCGCCGGCGACATGGCGCGCGACGATGTCGTCCGGCGTGGTGTTCAGCGCCTTCGCGACGTCCTCGAGATCGATGCCGTGCTCGCCGCCATAGGCGACGGGAATGCGCCAGCGGCGCGTCTTGGTGGCCGGCGGCAGCGGCTGGCTGGCCAGCACGAGCAGCTTTTCGCCGAGTGCATCGAAGCCGATCTTGCCGGGATCGTAATGCACCAGCAGCGAGCGATAGGTCGGCACGCACTCGGTGATGCCATCGATCGGGCTTGCTGCGAGTGCCTTGTCGAGCGCGAGCACGCGCTGATTGGCGTCGTCGTCGATGGTGCGGCTGAACTCGACCGTGACGGCGCTGTCACCACTGGGCAGAAGGCGGGGCAGGGGAAGCGTCACGGCCATTGAGCTGTCAAAGGGCTGTCGAAATCGGGCTTCTGCAGATACGCGGGCTCGACCTTGAGTTCCGCTTGTCCCTGCTTCGCGTAAATGCGCCCGCAAGTCCAATAAATTAATGCAGGGGGGAGCGATAACGCCTTGTTATCGCGACGCATAACAGCGCTGCGGCCCTGCATTATTGCCAGCTTCTTGGCCCTTGACGCGAGGCCCGCACCTCGCAAGATGCGCTCGTTCTTTCCCGCCCATCCGGAGCTCGTCTGTTTCCATGTCGCTGTCCCCCGAAGCCCGCAAGACCCTCGCCGGCATCACCACTGCCACCATCACCACGGTCCTGCTGAAGAAGGGCCTGCGCAACATCTGGATGCGCGGCGCGCGTCCGCTGCGCCCGGGTCTGCCGCGCCTGGTGGGACCGGCGTTCACGCTGCGCTTCGTGCCGGCGCGCGAGGACCTGGCGACGCCGGAATCCTGGTCCTCGCCGATCTCGACCCGCACCGCCATCGAGGCGATGCCGGAGGGCTGCATCGCCGTCGTCGATGCCATGGGCATCACCGACGCCGGCATCTTCGGCGACATCCTGTGCGCGCGCATGATGAAGCGCGGCGTCACCGCACTCGTCACCGACGGAGTCGTGCGTGATGTCGAGGGTGTGCTCGGCACCAACCTGCCGGTCTGGTGCGACGGCTATGCCGCGCCGCCGTCGGTTGCCGGCCTGACCTTCGTCGGCTGGGGCGAGCCGATCGGCTGCGGCGGCGTTGCGGTATTCCCGAACGACATCGTGGTCGCCGACCAGGACGGCTGCGTGCTGATCCCGCAGGCGATGCTCGACCACGTGCTCAATGAGGGTGGCGAGCAGGAGCGGATGGAAGCCTGGATCGTCAACGAGGTGAACAACGGCGCGGTGCTCCCGGGACTCTATCCCATGAACGCCGAGACCAAGGCGCGCTACGCGGCCAGCAAGAAGTAATCGCGAAGGAAACGAGGTACATCCAATGGAGATCACTGTTGCAGGCACGCGGCCAACACGCCAAGCGCCCAAGGAACATTTCACCGGCACGGTCCTTCAGGACCCCGTGATCATGGCGCCCGCGCCGGCGCGGCTGAACTGCTCGCGCGTTTCGTTCGAGCCGGGCGCGCGCACCAACTGGCATCACCATCCGCTCGGGCAGACGCTGTACGTCATCTCGGGCGTTGGCCGGGTCCAGGCCAAGGGCGGGCCGATCCGCGAGATCCGCCCCGGCGACACCGTCTGGATTCCGCCGGGCGAGTTGCACTGGCACGGCGCCACGCCGACCAACGGCATGACCCACATCGCCATGCAGGAAGCGCTCGACGGCGTGTTCTCGACATGGTTGGAGCCGGTCACTGACGCGGAGTATGGGACGGCAGTCGGCTAGCATCTCGTGTCCCGGACAAGACGCATCGCCGCAAGGCGATGCGGCACCGATCCGGGACCCAGAGATTTTGGACCCACGAAGACTGCTTGGTCCCGGCTCTGCGGAGCAGCGTTGCACGCTGCACCGCGTCCGGGACAGGAGAAATTACATCCGCTCCGCCGTCCACGAGCCCGTGCACATGGTGCCGCGCCAGGTGCCGGAGCCCGAGGTGCCGCTGAGCCGGCCGAAGCCGACGGCGCGCTTGATGCCGGTGCTCAGGGTGACATTGATGCTGCCGGCATCCGCGACGCGGCCTGACGCCGTCACCATTGCGCTGCTCGAAGCGATCTGACCGTTGTTGATGCCAATCGCCACCGTCGAGCCGTTACCGCAGGTCTCGCTCGACGACGAGATTCGGACATTCCATGCGCCGTCGAAAGTGCTGGCGCTGGCCTGCGCGGCCGGCAACGCGATGACGATGATTGTGGCGAAGAGAGCCTTGCGAAATCCGTTCATGACACGCCCCTAGGGTTGATCATGCGGGGATCGTGTCACGGACGCGGAACCCGCGATGTGAGGGCTGTCACGCGCGCAACGGGCTCTGTGATGTCGCGCACGTCGCAATCGATTTGACGGGCAAAAGACAAAGGGGCCCGTGCTGCGGGCCCCTTTGTCTCAGTCAAAGTGTCGCCCCGAAGTCAGTTCACACGCGTCCAGGTCTGGCCGCCGCAGAACATGCCGCCGAAGGCGCAGCCCTGCACGCGCAGGCGATCGGTGCCCTTCAGCGCGATGGTAGAATCGTAGGTCGAGCCGGAGTTCGGATCGAGGATGCGGCCGGACCATTTCTGGTCCTTGTTCTGGTCCTTGCCGGGCTTCATGTTGATCAGAACCTGCTCACCATTCTGGTTCGATTTCGAATCGACCGAGTAGCCGCAGAGATTGCTGCCGCATTGCTCGATCCGGACCTTGCCTTCCTTCTCCTCGGTGAGCCAGACGCCGAGCGGTGAATTGAGATCGCGCGTGGGCGCGGCTGCGGGAGCCGGCGGCGCGACGGCAGCCGACTGAACGGGGGCAGGCGCAGGCGCCGGGACGGCAGGCGGCGCCGGAGGTGCGGCTGCGACCGTCGGGGCGGGCGGTGGAGGCGGTGCGGGCGGTACTGCGGCCACGGTCGGGGCAGCACTTGGGGCCGGTTGAGGCGGCGGCACAAGCGCCTCTTCGGCCGGAGCATTGTTAGCCGTGGTGGCCGAAGGCGCCGGCGGGGCAGGAGGCGCCACGGCCACGGGAGCTTGGACAGGGGCCTGCTCGGCCGCCGGAGGCGCGGCGGCAGGTGCGGGCGCCGGCGCCGGATTGGCCGGCGGCTGCGGGTCAACCCTGGCTTGTTGCGGTGCCTGCGGGTCCGCTTTCGGAGCCCCCCTGGCGTCGTTCTTGGCCTTCTTCGCCTTGCCCTGGCCGGTGTTGTCGTAGACGCCGGGGATTTGCACCGTGCCGCGGTCGGGATCGATGCGGATGGTACGCCCGCCATAGTCGAAGGTGTACTGCGCCTGCGCAGCGGTGCTCGCCAAAAGGAATGCGGCCGTGGCCAACAGCTTCCTCATTTCCGTCTCCTGAAACAGGTGGTCCCCGCACCGACGCTTACGCCCCGGTTCGATCGCAAAAAGTGATCTAGATCACTGTCACCGTATGAGTCGTGCTCCGGCGGTTTAGGGTTCAATAACACCGGAGCCGGTCCAAAGTTTGGCCGGGGCAAGCGACAGGAGGACGCGGCCTAGTCGAACCAGGCGGCGTAGATCTTCTTGTAGCTGCCGTCCTCCATGGAAATGTGCAGCCATTGGTCGACGAACGCCTTCAGCGCCATGTCGCGCTGGAGCCAATAGGCCTTCTCGGAGAAGTCGAACGGTTTTTCGGGATGCACCGCGCACAGCACGCCTTGATGCTGCTTCTGCTGGTAGCGCGTCTCGGAGGCGTCCGTCATCATCAGGTCGGCATTGCCCTTGGCGATCTCCTCGAAGATCACGGTATTGTCGGAGAAGACGGTGATGTCGGCGTCCTTGATGTTGGCTCGCGCGAAGCGTTCGTTGGTGCCGCCGGGATTGACGATCACGCGGGTGCCCTTCTTGTCGATGTCGGTGATATTCTGGTACTTGGCGACATCGGCACAGCGCGTGATCGGCGTCTTGCCCTCGCGCATGATCGGCGTGGAGAAGAAGCCCTTCTTCTGCCGATCGAGGGTGACCGAGACGCCGCCCATGGCAATGTCGAACTGATCGGCCTCGAAATCCTTCATCAGCTTCGGCCAGGCTGTCGGCACGAACTCGACCTTGACGCCGAGCGCCTTTCCGAGTGCCTCCGCCATGTCGACGTCAAAGCCGCTGAATTGCTGCGTCGTCTTGTCGAGATAGGTGAAGGGCTTGTAGTCGCCGGTCATGCCGACGCGCAAAGTGCCGCGCTTGACGATCTCGTCGAGGCGGGACGGCGCCGCCTGCTGTGCGTGAGCCGAAGGGTTTGCCAGCAGGACCACGGCCAAAGCCGCCAAAATTCGAATGGTCGTTCGAACGATCATCTCTTTTCCACCCATGCCCAAGCTGTCATTGTGCAGATCTCGATGCCTGGATTTAGACCAGATGCCCGTCGCTGGCGAGGCGGAATTGAAGGGAATTTCGAAGTGACGATCTCGATGTATGACGCCTCGGTCGGCGTCTTCGTGCCGTATCTGCGCAACCTGTCCGCACTGCTCGACAAGGGCGTTGCCTATGCCGAAACCCGGAAATTCAATCCGGCCGTCCTGCTTGGCATGCGGCTATCGCCGAACATGTACGATCTGGCCCAGCAGATCGGCGAGGCCTGCCGCCATGCCACGGTCGCCCCGGCCTTGCTGGCCGAGCGCGAGCCGGTCGCGCTGCCGGTGCTGGAGCACGACATGGCCGGCCTCCAGGCCCGCATCGCGACGTCCATCGAGTTCATCGAAAGCCTGCCGCGCGCGGAGATCGACGCGGCGGCGGAACGGAATGTCTTCTTCAGGCTGAAGAACGGGACCGAGTTGCCCTTCACCGGGCGGACGCTGTTGCTGACCTTCAGCGTCCCGCAGTTCTTCTTTCACGTCACGACGGCCTACGACCTGCTGCGGCACGCAGGCGTCGAGCTCGTCAAGAAGGATTATCTCGGACGACGATAGATTTAGGCTTCGCCCTTGCGCTCGTAATCGGCGAGGGAGCTGCGGCCGGCGATCTCGCTGCGCAGCTCTTCGAAGCGCCGATGTGCCTCGTCCTCGTGCGCGTCGACGAAATGCACCGCGGCTTCGCTCGTCATCGGGCCGCTCACCACGGGCACGGACTGCTCGCCGATGGTTTCGTGGACGTAGAACTGGCCGTCATCGTCGCGATGGACCGTCCATTTCAGACGAATCGCCACCATCGGCCCCGGACCAACCTTGCTATAGCCGTCGGCGTCGGTGTGCTCCGGCACCAGCGGCTGCTCCTCGACCACCGGATGTTCGTCGACCATCGGGTGCTCGTCGGCGACCCCATGCTCACCAGCCACCACCATTTCGGTCACGGTTACGGTCTCGGTCTCGCGAACCACGAGAACGGGCTCGGGGTGCTCCAGGATGCTGGCGATGGTCGCCAGCGCGTGGTCGGTCGGGTCGATCTCTGACAAGGGTCCATCCTCCAGCTCGACGCGGCCGGCAAGTCTGTCCCACTGCCGCCGCGGCCGGGCTTATTACACGGGTTTGATTAAGGCTGAGTTGGGGCTCGATCTGCGCCAAAATGGGACGCATTCTGGCGTTCCGAAGGCGGGCGGATTGGCCGCCCGCCCAGGAGATCGGCTCAGCCCAGCACGTCCTGATTGATGATGTTCTGCCGGATGGGATCGCCGTCCAGCACGCTCAGGATGTTGCGCGCGGTCTGCTCGCTCATCCGGCTCACCGCCTCGACCGTGACGCCGGCGACATGCGGGGCCATGATGACGTTGGGCAGCGCGAACAGCGCGTTGCTGACCGGCGGCGGCTCGACCTCGAACACGTCGATGCCGGCACCGGCGAGCTTGCCCGAGACCAGCGCGTCGTACAGCGCCGTCTCCTTCACGATGCCGCCGCGCGCAGTGTTGATGAGATAGGATTTCGGCTTCATCCGGCCGATCCGCGCCGCATCGAACAGGCCGACCGTTTCCGGCGTCTTCGGGCAGTGGATCGTGACGAAATCGGCGTGAGGCAGCGCGGCATCGAGATCGGCGACCGGCTCGCAGCCTCCGGCTTTGATATCTGCGGCGGGCTTGTAGGGATCATAGACCTGCACATTCATGTCCATCGCCAGGCAGCGCTTGGCGGTGCGGGTGCCGATGCGGCCGAAGCCGATGATCAGCACCGTCTTGCCGTAGAGATCGAATGGCAGCATGCTGAGGCGGTCGGCCCATTTGCCGTCCTTGACGCAGGCGTGCATCTCCTGCGCGCGTTTTGCCAGTGTCAGCATCATGAACAGCGCCTGCTCTGCGACCGAGGGCGAATTCGCGCTGCCGGCGACCATCAGCGGCACCTTGCGGCGGGAGAGGGCGGGGACGTCGACGGCGTCGTAGCCGACGCCGATCCGGGTGACCACCTTCATGTCTTTCGACGCTTCGAGCTCGGTCTCGCCGAAGGCGGTAGCGCCGAGCGCCACGCCATGGACCGGCGCGTGGCTCTCGAGCAAGGCCTCGAAGTCTTTGGCGGAGATCAGGTTCGGAAACTCGATGAGCTCGATGTCATCTCGCTGGGTAAGGAGGGTGCGCGCCCCTTGCGACAAAGTTTGTGTAACGAAAATCTTCTTCTTGTTGGTCGCCATCGTCCCCTGCCTGCGCGAGTTTCTTGCCCGGCCGTCACAATACGGCGCCGGTTGTCTCGTTTAGCAGGTGCATATTGTTGAGGTCCATTGCCAAACGCATGGGTGCCCCGTCCTTGGCGCCCGCATTGGGATCGACACGGCCGCAGATCGGCGTGCCTTCCAGTCCGAAATAGACCAGCGTCTCCATTCCCATCGGCTCGGTGACATCAAGCACCGTGTCGAAGGTCTCGACACCCGGCTCCAGATGCGCATGCGATTCCGTGAGATGTTCGGGACGGATGCCGAGCAAGAGGTTTTCAGTCCGGGGCAGCGCGCCGTAGCGGGCGGCGCGGGCCGGCGGCAACGGGAACGAGATGCGGTCCGTCAGGCGGACGTTGAGCTTGCCGCCGACGTCCTCGAGCCGGCACGGAATGAAGTTCATCGCCGGCGAGCCGATGAAGCCCGCGACGAAGCGCGTCGCCGGCTTGTGGTAGAGCTCGTTCGGGGTGCCGATCTGCTCGATGCGGCCCTTGTTCATCACCACGACGCGATCGGCCAGCGTCATCGCTTCGACCTGGTCATGGGTGACGTAGACCGTGGTGGTGCGCACCTTCTGGTGCACCTTCTTGATCTCGATCCGCATCTGCACGCGCAGCTTGGCATCAAGATTGGACAGCGGCTCGTCGAACAGGAAGACTTTTGGGTTGCGCACGATGGCTCGCCCCATGGCGACGCGCTGGCGCTGGCCGCCGGAGAGCTGCTTCGGCTTGCGGTCGATCAGATCGGTGATGTCGAGGAGCCGGGCGGCCTCGGTCACGCGCGCCTTGATCTCGGCCTTGGGATAGTGCTTGAGCCGCAGCCCGAACGACATGTTCTCCGCGACAGTCATGTGCGGATAAAGTGCGTAGTTCTGAAACACCATCGCGATGTCGCGGTCCTTCGGCGGCACGTCGTTGACGACGTCGCCGCCGATCATGATGTCGCCGTCGGTGATGTCCTCGAGCCCCGCGATCATGCGCAACGTCGTCGACTTGCCGCAGCCGGAAGGGCCGACGAGCACGATGAACTCATGGTCGGAAATGTCCAGATCGATGCCGCGCACTGCCTCGACGTCGTCGTAACGCTTGATGACCTTCCGTAACGCAACCTCAGCCATAAGACATCAACCCTTTGTCGCGCCGGCGGTCAGGCCGGCAATGTAATAGTCCATCAGGAAGGCGTAGATGACCAGCGGCGGGGCAGCGCCAAGCAGCGCGCCGGTCATGATCTGACCCCAGTTGAAGACGTCGCCCTTGATCAAAGTGGTGGTGATGCCGACCGGCAGCACGAGCTGGTCGATGGATGTCGTGAACACCAGGGGATAGAGGAACTGCGCCCACGACACGGTGAAGGCGAAGATGGTCGCTGCGATCAGGCCGGGCAGGGCGACGGGGATGAAAATCCGCGTCAGGGTTTGAAGCCAGGAGGCACCGTCGATAAGAGCAGCCTCGTCCAGCTCCTTCGGGATCGAGGCGAAATAGCCGATCATGATCCAGGTGCAGAACGGCACGGTCAGCGTCGGATAGATGAACACCAGCACGTACCAGCGGTTGAGAAGAGTGATGCCAGTGATGTCCTGGACCACCGCGAGCATCTTGAACAAGGGAATGAACAGGAGGCTGTCCGGGATCAGATAGGTAAGAAAGACGCCGGTCGCGAGCGTCGCCGAGCCCCAGAATTTCATCCGCGCCAGTGCAAACGCCGCCGGAATGCTGATCAGCATCGTCACGATCACGACCACGATCGAGATCATCGACGAATTCCAGAAGAATCGCAGAAACTGGTTCGAGGTCAATAGCTCGACATAGTTCGACAGGGTCGGATGAAATACCCACCACGGATTGGTGGCGGCCGAGATCTCCGCGCTGCTCTTGAGCGAGGTGATCAGCATGTAGATCGGCGGGATCAGGAAGAAGATCGCAAACAGCACCAGGAAAAAGTAGGACCAGCGCAGCGCCCAGGTGCGGTCGCGGCTCATGCTTCGAAGCTTGACCTTGCGTGTCGGTCCGGCCTTGTCGATTGCGAGCGTGCTCATCAGGCTTCGTTCCCACGTTTGTTGACATCGCGCAGGATGAAGACCGCTGCGACGGCGAGGATCGGCACCATGAACAGCGAGACGCAGGCGCCGAGCGGAATGTCGCTGCTCTGGATGCCGACCTGGAACGCCCAGGTGGCGAACAGATGCGTCCGGTCCAGCGGACCGCCGGAGGTGAGGATACGCACGATGTCGAAATTGGCGAAAGTGACGATCAGCGAGAACAGCGTGGTGATGGCGATGATGTTGCGCATCATCGGCAAGGTGATGTGCCAGATCTTCTGCCACCAATTGGCGCCGTCGATCGCTGCGGCTTCGTAGAGCTGGTCAGGTACGGATTTCAGCGCGGCCAGGTACATGATCAGGAAGAACGGCGCGCCGTACCAGACGTTGACGAGGATGACGGAGAAGCGCGCCCAAAAGGTGTCACCGAGCCACGGGATGGGACCGATGCCGAAGAACGAGAGCGTATAGTTGAAGGCGCTGTAGGAGGGATCGAATAGCCACAGCCATGCGAGCGTGCTCATTGCCGGCGGGATCACCCAGGGCACCAGCAGCATGCCGCGCCATTTACGTTGCTTCTTGCCCGGAATGTTGTGGACGAAATGCGCGACGATGAAGCCGATCAGCGCCTTGAAGACCACGGCGGTAATCGCAAAAATGCAGGACTGTCTCACCACCATCCAGAACGTCTCGCGCTTGAACAGGAAGGTGAAATTGCTGAGGCCGACGAACTTCGTCATCGCCTTGTTCAGCGTCGCCAGGTAGACCGAATAGAAGGCGGGATAGAGCACCAGCAGGGCGATCAGGAGGATCAGCGGCAGCGTCAGGAAAAACGCCACGGTCGATTTCCGTCCCATTGCATTGCGCAGGCTCGCCCGTTTGCGCGGGCTCGCAGCACGAGAGAGACGGCCTTGCTCAACGACGACATCGGCCATGACGTTAGCCTCTTTGCAGGACACGTAGCAGCACCTGTAGAACGGCGAAGCCGGCGCAGCCGTCGGCTTCATTCGGCACGCGGATCGGTCGACGGGTGCCTCGGCGGCTCACGCGCGAAGCGTGAACCGCCATGGCACATACCCGGCTCAGGTCCGCATGAAGCCTTCGCACTCGCCTTCGGCCCAGGCGAGCGCCGTCTCCAACTTCTCTCCTTGCGCAAAGCGCAGCGCCATCTTGGTCAGCGTCGCCTGGAAGTAGATCTGCTGGGCGATCTTCGGCGGCGCTGGAGATGCGGCGATCGACATCGTCTGCTGCTTGTAGGGATCCGGATAGTGGAAGAGCGTGCCCTTCGGCGGCCCTTCCTCGGCCCAGGTCTTGAACTTCGTCATGTTCGCGTAGGCCGGGAGATCGTACCCGCCGCTCGCCGCGACGAACTTCTCGATCGCCGCTGGCGAGGACAGGTGAACGAGCAAGCTCTTGGCCGCTTCCTTGTTCTTGCCAAAGGCCCAGACGCCCCAGAAGTAGGGCAGGAAGGGCGCAAAACGTCCCTTCGGACCGGACGGGAAGCCGTGCGTCCAGCACTGTTCGGCGACTTGCGGTGCGTCGCGCCTGGCGACCGCCCAGGCACTCGGCGGATTCAGGATCATCGCCCCGCGGCCCGAGATCAGCCATTTGTTGTTGGAGGCATCATCCCAGGACGGTGCGTCGGTGGGCAGGACGGCGATCAGCTTCTTGTAGAATTCGAGCGCCTGTCTGACCGCGTCGGTCTTGACGGTGATATCGCCCTTGGCGTTGACCAGCTCGGCGCCAAATGACTGGAAGATCGCGCCGGCGGTGTCGACGCTATCGGTGGTCTCGCCGAGACCGATGCCAAAGGGGAATCCCGCCTTGTGGCAGGCTTCGGCCGCCTTCAGGAACGTCTCCATGGTCCAGTTGTCCGCCTTTGGCGGACTGCCGGCCGGATACATCTCCTGCACGTCGATGCCGGCGTGCTTCTTCATCAGATCTATGCGGGAGCAGGGGCCCTTGATCTGGCTTCCCGGCGTCGCGGGCACTGCGAGCCATTTGCCGCCCGACCGTCCGAGATATTTGACGGTATCGTTCACCTCGCCGTTCTGCTTGATGAGCGGCTCCATGACGTCGTTGAGCGGTTCGAGGTTCTCGGAATAGGCGTGCGGCCACCAGCTCGGCATCTGCAGAATGTCGTGACCGGACTTGGCCTGAGCTTCGGCCGCCGCCGTCAGCTCGATCTTCTTGTTGTTGCTGGTGATGTAGTCGATCGAGACTTCGACCTTCTCCCTCTCGCCCCATTCCTTGACGAGCGCGGTGGAGGCATCGTTGGCGCCGGGCACCCAATGGTCCCAGAAGCCGATCGAGATTTTGCCGGCGGCGTAAGCGCCTCGGACATAGGGCGCGGTGATCAGCGCCGCGGAGGACATTGCAGTGGCAGCCACAAATTGACGTCGCGTCAGTGTCTTGCGTGACATCTCGTTTCCTCGCTTGGGTGGTTTATTGTTCTGGTGTTTCCTCTGAACTCTTCCGAGTTTTGCTTTTTGATTTTCTTGTTGGACTTTTTTTTATCGATGCCATCAGCTTCGAAGGCAAATTGGTAGCGCGATCAGATCATGATTGATTGCGTCTGTCGAGAAAACCGAACGTCTTGCGCCTAGAACTAACGTTGTGTCCGGGAACGCGGCAGTGCGCTCGATGTCGCGCGCCGGGCATGACCCGCGGTCGGCCGTTTTGCGACGCACACTTTGCGCTGACCCGCCGACCCGATACGTGCGCAATTACGCCGCAGTTTCCAAGGAGCCTGCATAAGCGTCTCGCGCCAAACGCTTTTCCGGCGTGGATAGCAAGTGCCGGCGTCTAGACCTCGAAGCGGTGAAAACGATAGAGTTGCAGCTGGCGGGTGGCTCTCACCCCAACAGGCCAATCAGATCGACATGGAGACCAGAATGATCAACCCGGCGCCGCCCGCGCGGCTTTACCTGCGTCGATGGTTCGCGCTGGGGTCCTTTTTCGTGTTGCTGCTCGGCGCAGCCGCGGTGGCGAACGCTCAAGGTCTGGTCAAAGGCGTTCAGGAAGGAGCGGCGGCCGGGAACAAGGCGGCAGGTCCGGTCGGCGGCGTGCTCGGCGGCGCGATTGGCGGTGTGGTCGGCGTCTTCACCGGCGTGCTCGGCGTTGGCAACAATGGCAATCAGGCACCTGCCGCCAAAGATCCAAGCAAGGA
The DNA here is from genome assembly GCF_023073915.1 of Bradyrhizobium sp. 149. Lineage (GTDB taxonomy): Bacteria > Pseudomonadota > Alphaproteobacteria > Rhizobiales > Xanthobacteraceae > Bradyrhizobium. The sequence goes on from NZ_JADPKK010000022.1 coordinate 699,795, forward strand.
CGCGAGCAAGGACTCCGCCAAGGACGCCAAGCAGGGCGCCGGCAAGGACAAGGACGCGAAAAGCGCCAAGGCCGGCAAGGGCGCCAAGACGAGCAAGGAGGCGAAGAACGCGCCGCAGGACAACAAGGATGTCACGGTCCTCACCCAGAGCGGCGCGCCGCAGCTGACCGCCGACCAGATCGTCACCAACAGCGATTCCTATATCGAGCGGATCAAGACTGAGCTGAACCTCACGCCCGAGCAGGAGAAGCACTGGTACGGCTTCTCGAGCGCCATGCACTACCTCGGGCATAACGGTGCTGAGCGACTCAACCTGCGGGTCGCGCGCGCCAAGCGGGATCCGCCGGACGACATCGTCGAGCAGATGCGCAACGAGGCGCAATTCCTGATCGACCGCGCGGCCGACCAGCGCAATGTGGCCGACGCCGCCGAGCCGCTCTATTCGAGCCTCGATGACAAGCAGAAGCAGGTCTTCGTACAGGAGATGGTGCGGCTCAGCCACGAACGGGGATTGGATTGATCAAGTTGAATCGGATCGGGCGCGTCTGAATTAACGGCGGCCGCCACGAATTCGTGAATCGTCTTCGCAATTCGGTTATGATGAGCTTCGTAAGCTGATTGCGGGGGTGATATGGCGGACGGACTCTCCGTTTTCCTGGTCGAAGACGAGACGTTGATCCGGATGATGATGGCGGACATGGTGGAGGAACTCGGCCACCGCGTCATCGCGGAAGCGGATAATGTCCGGGACGCCAGCGCTTTCGCCATGACCGCGCAGTACGATCTTGCGATCCTCGACATCAATCTCAAGGGTGTCTACGTCGACCCAGTCGCCGACTTGATCGAGCGCCGCGGCAAGCCGTTTCTGTTTGCGACGGGCTACGGTCCGGAGCTGCTGCCGTCCTTGCTCCGGCGCCGGCCGATCCTGCGTAAGCCGATTTCGATCGATCAGCTCAAGGCGATGATCGATTCGATGTTTCCGGAAGCGGCGGCGAAGACGCCGCACTGAGATCAAACGAAAATGGCCGCCCGTCAGGGGCGGCCATGTGACGACGGAATTCGTCGTGGCTCACATCAGGCCGGCGCCGAGATCGATGCCCTGCGCCATCAGGCCGAACGAGGCGACCAGGCCCGTGCAGCAGAACAGCAAGATGGTCTTGAACGAAGAATCGGCCACACGCGTTTCGATGGTGGCCGGCATCGCGGCAAGCGAAATCATGCTCATGTTCATTCCCCCCTTTGTTGCCCCTGAATTGCATCAGGTGAGGGAACTCTTAGAGCAAAAAGTTTGACGCGAGCTTTCGAGGGATCGTTAACGAAATTGCAATTGATGCCGCGTTCGCGCGCCATAGCGGGATCAACTGCGTCAATGGCGCCCGTTCTTCAGCACCGTGGCGATGGTGTGAGCTGTCATGGTGGCGCGGTCCGAAGCACGCTGGGCCGCGAGCCGGTCGCGCGCCTTTTCCTCGATCAAAAGCTCGATCAAGGCCAGCCGCTTGCCCTCGTCGTCGGCCTCGAGCAGCAGGCGGTGATAGCGGTGATAGTCGAAACCCAAATCCTGCTTACGCATGTCACGCCCCCGCAACTACGCCACGCACAAGCCAGGATTGTTTCTCATCCAACACGTGCGCGCAAGCACGATCCGACCTGGAATCGCGCGTGCGGTGCAATCAGCTGTGAATCGCTGGAACCCGCGCCGACGGAAGGCGCGCGCCCTTTAAGGCTGGTTGTGCTCCGCAAACATCTTCAGGCCGAGGAAACTCGCATCCGGTTTCGTGACCAGCCTGGTCGGGATGTTGCGGAGATAGTCCTGGAAGCGTCCCTTGGCCTCGAAGCGCGCCCGGAATGCTGAGGCTGCAAGGAACTCCGGAAAGCGCGGCACGATTCCGCCGGCAATATAGACGCCGCCGCGGGCGCCGAAGGTCACCGTGAGATTGCCCGTGACCGAGCCGAGAATGGCGCAAAACATCTCCAGCGTCGCGCGGCTGAGCTCGCAACTGCCCTCCAAGGCCGCCTTCGTGATGGCGGCAGCATCACGATGCGGCACTTGAGCCCCGTCAACCTCGGCCAGCGCCTCGTAGAGGCTTTGCAGGCCGGAGCCGGACAACGCGCCGCGCTCGATGGAGACATGGCCGAGGCGCCGGCGCAAGCACGCGATCACGCGTTCCTCGCGCTCGTTCTCCGCCGGCAGGGTTGCGTGGCCGGCCTCGGTGACGACGGCCAGCCGTGCGCCATGGCGCTGGACCAGACAGGAAACGCCAAAGCCGGTTCCGGGTCCGACCACCAGCAACGGCTCGCCGGGAAGGCCATCCTGTCCGCCGAGCGGGATCAGGTCGGCGGGCTGCAGGGCGGGCAGGGACCAGGCCACTACCTCGAAATCGTTGAGAACATGTACGCTGTCGAAGCCGAGGGCCGGCTGAAGCTCGTTGCCGTCGATGACCCACGGACTGTTGGTCATGACGCAGCGGTTGTTGGTGACGGGACCCGCGACGGCCAGCACGGCCCTCACAGGCTTCTCGTGGCCGGCCCGTTGGAGGACGTCGGAGATGGCCTCCCGAACTGTCGGGTGGTCGGCGACCTTCACATAGTCGATCGGTCCGATCTGATCGTCCTGGCTCAGCGCGAAGCGCGCATTGGTGCCGCCGATATCGGCGAGAAGAATCGTTCCTGTCTTGCCGATACCCATGATCATCCGGCTACCGCGGCCTTGCCGGCTGCGGGAACCTTTTCCTCCGCTCCTTCGATCCGATCCGCGTGCCGCGGACGTCCTAGAATCCGCCCTTGGATGCCGCTAGTCAACACAGCCGACGCCAAAGCGTTGCATGCTGAGGACGAAGGGCGCGCGATTTGCGCGACATTGTTGCAGAATGTCGGTGGTTGCGAAGCTGCGCGGGAAGATCGACACTGAGAACGGCCGGCGTCTGTCGTGCCAGGCCCATGGAATGGGATCTTGCGATGAAGATTTCCGACCGCGACGTGCTGCTGGTCATCGACGTGCAGAACGATTTTTGCACCGGCGGGGCGCTCGCCGTCCCCGGCGGCGAGAAGGTCGTCCCTGCCATCAATCGAATCGCCCAAAAAATCGCCAATGTGGTGCTGACCCAGGACTGGCATCCCCGGGATCATGTCTCCTTTGCTCCGACCCATGCGGGCAAACAGCCGTTCCAGACCGTCGCGCTTGACTACGGCGTCCAGGTGCTCTGGCCGAGCCATTGCGTGCAGGGCACGGCGGGCGCTGAATTGCATCGCGATCTCGACGTCACCCGCGCCAGTCTTGTGGTGCGGAAGGGGTTTCGGCGCGACATCGATTCCTATTCGGCATTATTCGAGAACGACAAGAAAACGCCGACCGGCCTGCTCGGATATCTGCGCGAACGCGAGTTGAAAATGGTCTTCGTCGCCGGCCTCGCGCTCGACTTCTGCGTTCGCTTTTCGGCCGAGGATGCCCGCCAGGCGGGGTTCGAGGTCGCCGTCGTCGAGGACGCCTGCCGCGGTATCGACCTCGACGGCTCGGTGGCCGCGACCCATCAGAGTTTTCGCGAGCGCGGCATTTCGGTCGTCAGCCTCGAGGCCTTCATGTGAGGACCGGGAGATAGCCATGGCGGAGAAGACCGGCAAACAGCTGCGCACACCGGGGCCGGCCCCGGAAGACCCGGTGCTGTGGCCGTTCGCAGCGGCTCAGCTTGCCATGGATGTCTGGTTCGGATGGCTCGAGCGCGGTGCGTCGGTGCAGGCCGACAGCAGCCTGCCATGGACCACGCCCAACTCCGTCGCGCTGGAGCTCGCGACCATGCGCCTGCGCGATTGCTCGCGAACGAGGTCCGGCCAGCCGGCGCTGGTTTGTGCGCCCTACGCGCTGCATCGCGCCCTAATCGCCGACTTCGCACCCGGCCACAGCGTGGTGCAGGCCCTGCAAAACGGCGGCATCGACCGGGTCTATCTGACCGACTGGCGCTCGGCCTCGCCGGAGATGCGATATCTCTCGATCGATAGCTATCTTGCCGATCTCAACGTCGCCGTCGACGAGATCGGCGCGCCGATCGATCTCGTCGGCCTGTGCCAGGGCGGCTGGCTGTCGCTGCTCTATGCGGCGCGCTTTCCCGCCAAGGTGCGGCGGCTGGTGCTAGCAGGCGCGCCCGTCGACCTCTCGACCGACTCCAAGCTGTCGCAGCTCGCCCGCAACGCGCCCGAAATGGTCTACGAGCAACTCGTCGCGCGGGGCGGCGGCAATGTCAGAGGCGAGGAGATGCTGCGTGTCTGGTCGAAGGCGCCGAGCCGCGACGACATCGTGACGGCGCTGCAGAGAGAACTCTCCGGCGAAGAGGGTGCGGCACTGCTGGCACGTTTCGGACGCTGGAACGCCGAGACTCTTAATCTCCCGGGCACCTATTATCTCGAGATCGTCAACTGGATTTTCCGGGAGAACCGGATCGCGCGCGGCCAATTCACGGCACTCGGTCGCGTGATTGATCTGAAGGACGTCAAGGCGCCGGTCTTCCTGCTGGCCGGGCTCGATGATGACGTCGTGCCGGCTGCGCAAGCGCTCGCCACTGCCGGTTTGCTCGGCACGCCACCGGCCTTCATTGCGGCGGCCTCTGAGCCCAGCAACCATCTCGGCCTGTTCATGGGCGCGCGGACCCACGCGCATGCCTGGCCGCGGATCGCCGAGTGGCTGCGCGATGACCTCTCCGGCGTGCTGGCGCGCAGCGCCTGATTTGGCAGCCTGACTTGGTAGCCTGACTTGGCCTTGGGGCGGGGCAGCGAAGCTGCAAATCCGTTATGCATGACGCTGAATGGCCTGCACGGGGGCAGGTCGATGGGGTAAATAGAGTGCAGAGCTGGCGTTAGCCGGTCGCGACGAGATAAAGGTCCTTTGCTCGATGAGTTTCCACTCGATCTACGCCCACGGATTTGCGCGCGTGGCGGCCTGCGTCACCACGTCTCATGTGGCCGATCCCACGGCCAATGCGAAGGCGATTCTGGCGGCGGCGAAGGACTGCCATGAGCAGTCGGTGGCAGTTGCCGTGTTTCCCGAGCTGTGCCTGTCCGGCTATGCGATCGAAGATCTGGTGAAGCAGGATCCGCTGCTCGATGCAGTCGAGCGCGGGCTCGCGGCCATCGTCGAGGCATCCTCGGCGCTGATGACCGTCCTGATCGTTGGTGCGCCGCTGCGCTTTGGCCATCGCATCTACAATTGCGCGGTCGTCATCCATCGCGGCAACGTCCTCGGCGTCGTGCCCAAGAGCTACCTGCCGACCTATCGCGAATTCTACGAGGGGCGGCATTTCGCCTCCGGCGCCGGTATCGTCGGAGAGATGGTTGCCTTTGGCGGGCTGCATGCCCCGTTCGGCGTCGACCTCCTGTTCGCGGCCGAGGACGTTCCAGGCCTGACCATCGGCGTCGAGATCTGCGAGGACATGTGGATCCCTGTGACGCCGGCCTCCGAGCTCGCGCTCGCGGGCGCGAGCGTGCTGATCAATCTCTCGGGTAGCCCGATCACGATCGGCCGGGCCCGCTCGCGCGCGCTCTTGTGCCAATCGACTTCGGCGCGCTGCCTTGCGGCCTACGTCTATTCCGCGGCCGGGGCAGGGGAATCGACCACCGATCTTGCCTGGGACGGCCAGACCTCGATCTACGAGAACGGCGTGCTATTGGCCGAGGGCGAGCGGTTCCGCCAGGGCGGCCAGATCACGCTGGCTGACGTCGATCTCGACCTGCTCAGGCAGGAACGCGCCTCGATGGGGACGTTCGACGACAATCGCCGCCAGCGCGAGGGCTTCTTCCGGAAAATCAGCTTCGCCCTGAAGCCCCCGGCTGCCGATATCGGCTTCCTGCGCAAGATTGAGCGCTTTCCGTTCGTGCCGAGCGACGAGAGCCTGCTCGAGCAGGATTGCTACGAGGCCTACAACATTCAGGTCGCGGGCCTCGTCCAGCGCATGCGCGCGACCGGCACCAAGCGCGTCGTCATCGGCGTGTCGGGCGGGCTCGATTCCACCCACGCGCTGATCGTCGCCGCCAAGGCCGTCGACCTGCTCGGCCTGCCGCGCGAAAACATCCTTGCCTACACCATGCCGGGCTTTGCCACGGGCAGCGAGAGCAAGACCAATGCGCTGGCGCTGATGAAGGCGTTGCAGACGAGTTGGCAGGAGCTCGACATTCGCACCACGGCGACGCAAATGCTGAAGGACATCGACCATCCTTTCGGCAAGGGCGAGAAGGTCTACGACATCACTTTCGAGAACGTGCAGGCGGGCCTGCGCACCGACTATCTGTTTCGGCTCGCCAACCATCACGGCGGCATCGTTATCGGAACCGGCGATCTCTCGGAGCTCGCGCTGGGCTGGTGCACCTATGGCGTCGGCGACCAGATGGCGCACTATAATGTCAATGCCGGGGTGCCGAAGACCCTGATCCAGCACCTGATCCGCTGGGTGATCGCCTCAAAACAGTTCAGCCACGACGTTAACCGCACGCTTGGCTTGATCCTGGTTGCTGAAATCTCGCCCGAGCTGGTTCCGGTCGAACCCGGCGAGAAGCCGCAGAGCACCGAAGCCTCGGTCGGTCCCTACGAGCTCCAGGACTTCAACCTGTTCTACACGCTGCGCTTCGGCATGCGGCCGTCCAAGATCGCCTTCATGGCGCTGCAGGCGTGGAAGGACGTTGCTCAGGGCGAATGGCCGCCGGCGTTTCCGAACGATCGGCGCAGGGCCTATGATCTCCAGGAGATCCGCCGCTGGCTGGAGGTGTTCCTGCGCCGCTTCTTCGCCTTCAGCCAGTTCAAGCGATCGGCCATGCCGAACGGGCCGAAGGTCTCGGCCGGCGGCTCATTGTCGCCGCGCGGCGACTGGCGCGCGCCGTCGGATTCGAGCGCGGCGGCGTGGCTTGAAGATCTCGAACGGAATGTGCCGGTTTGAGCGGGAGATGAGCGATGTCGGCCGGCGATGGGCCCGAGCAGGGCGGCGACCCAAAGAAGGTCCTCAACGGCCTCTACATCTTTGAGATCGAGATGCGCGACGGCAAGCGCGGCCAGGCCAAAGGCGTCGTCGTGCTCTGCGACGGCCGTATCATGGGCGGCGACAGTTATTTCTACTACACCGGCAGCTACACTTTCCGGAACGGGAAATGGCGGGGCGATATGACCGTCAATCAACACACCGAGGCCGTTGGCAAGTCACTCGCGTTCGGCGGCAGGGAAGTGACCTGCGGCTTTTCAGGCGACTACTCCGCGGACGGCGCCGAGGTCGAAGGCATGGCGCTGGTTGGCAAGACCAGCGTGACATTCACGGCGCGGCTCACGCTCAAGGATGCGATGTAAGCGTCCAGCCTGTCGTTCCCATTCAGGAACCTTCCCTCACACAGAACGTTCGCCTCTGTTGTTGCGAATTGTTGAGGAGAGGGATCATGCGCAAGCACCTGATGTTATCGACTGCGGCTATCGGACTGATGCTCGCATCCGGCATCGCCTATGCCCAGGCGCCCGGCGGGCGCGGAGACGAGCCGAAACGGACCGAGGAGCCGGCGAAAGGCGGCGCACAGCAGCGCGGGCAGGGATCGGCTGCGGAAAAGGTCCAGGAGCGGGGACAAGAGCGGGGACAGGAGCGCGCGCAGGGCGCTCAGGACAGAACGCAGGGAGCCGGCCGCGAGGACAAGGGCGGCGCTGCCAAGCACGAAGCAAACGAGGAGAAGCGCCAGCCGACCGGTTCTGCCGAGCGCAACCAGCCGAAGGGGAAGGCTCAGGCAGAAGAATCTCGCGAGCCTTCACGCGACCGCAACCGGGAGGCGGAGAGCGCCAAGCCGGGACGCGACAGCAAGAGCAGCGCCGAGACGAAGCAGGACAAGTCGCCGCCGCAGAAGTCGACCGCGGAGTCCGAGAAGTCCAAGTCCGGCTCCGCTGGCCAGCAGAACGAGCATACGGGAGCTGCGGCCAATCAGAACGAGCGCAACCAGACCCAGCCGCCGCGCAGTGCGGCCGAGCAGCCGTCCCCGGCGCAACAGGGCAACCGGCCAGCCACCGCGACCGACACCAATCGGACGGCTCCGACCAACAATGCGCAGACCGCGCCTGCCACCTCAGGCACGCAGACCAATCAAGCCGGTCAGACGACCCAGACGAATACGCAAGTCAATCAGCAGACCCAGGTGACGTCCGAGAAGCAGGTGCGGATCTCCGAAACAGTGAGCCGCGCACGCCTGGCGCAGCCGGAGCGCAATCTGAACATTTCGATCCGGGTGGGCGAGACGATCCCCTCCCGCGTGCGTCTCTATCGTCTGCCACCCGAGATCGTCTCGATCGAGCCGCAATATCGGGACTACGAATATTTCGCGACGGATGACGACGTCGTCATCGTGGAGCCGCGCACGCACCGCATCGTCAGCCAGGTGCCGCGCGATCCTTCGCGAGCCCGCGCGCAAATGAGTGGTGGTACCTCGTCGAGCATGGCCGCGGCCGGTGGCAGCAACGTGAACTGCCGGATCATGCGACGCGATGCCTCCGGTAACGTCGCCGAAGCAGAACCCTCAACGGTGGGCTCGAGCGCGCGCACAGATTCGCTGAGCGTGACTGTTCAGTTGCCCGGCGGCGGTTCGTCCCCGCCCATCCCGCTGGGGGCCGCGGCTGGCGATATCGTGGTCGCCACGCAAGGGCAGGGCGATTGCACCGTCACGATCGAGCCGCAGACGCGGTAATCGCCCGGTCGGGCAGGACCGCACACGAAAACGCGCCGCCAGGCTGAAGAGCCGGGCGGCGCGTAATCGCGTTCGATTTAGAAAGTCCCGAGGTCCGGAGTGCCTAGGAGTCCGGACCTCGTAACCTTGCCCCAGCCTTTGATCCCCCCGCCCCATGTGGTCCCCCAACCCCATGTAGCGCGATCAGAGGGTGATGCCCTTGGAAGGCCGCCGATCGATGTCCCGCGATGTACGCGACATCAGAATAGGACTCCATTCCGGATCACTACGGACTCGAACGCGCTTGATTTCGCGCGCGGATGCATGGGGCCTGCCCAACATCGTCTCGACCGTGATCGTCTCGATCTAGCGGTCTTTGCAATTGGCGACTGGCTGCGCGACCGCCTCGGTCCGACGCTCCAATAGCCCGCGCCGGGAGCAGGGGAGGCCTGCGAAAGGCCGATCCAGGCCGGTTCGGTCAAGTTCTCGTTGCGCCGGCCCAGCCCGTGCGCTATCCGGCCGGAAAGGCCTGAGGCGGCTCCTGAATTTGCCCGCCCGGCCAGCCAAACCCGAGGACGGAAACCGCCATGCCAGCCTATCGCTCCCGCACCACCACCCACGGCCGCAACATGGCGGGCGCCCGCGGCCTCTGGCGCGCGACCGGCATGAAGGATGGCGATTTCGGCAAGCCGATCATCGCGGTGGTCAATTCCTTCACGCAGTTCGTGCCCGGCCACGTCCATCTGAAGGACCTCGGCCAGCTCGTCGCCCGCGAGATCGAGCAGGCCGGTGGTGTCGCCAAGGAGTTCAACACGATCGCCGTCGACGACGGCATCGCCATGGGCCACGACGGCATGCTCTACAGCCTGCCGTCGCGCGAGCTGATCGCCGACAGCGTCGAGTACATGGTCAACGCGCATTGCGCCGACGGCATGGTCTGCATCTCCAATTGCGACAAGATCACGCCCGGCATGCTGATGGCGGCGCTGCGGCTCAACATTCCCGCCGTGTTCGTTTCGGGCGGACCGATGGAGGCCGGCAAGGTCACGCTGCAGGGCAAGACCAAGGCGGTCGACCTCATCGACGCCATGGTCGCGGCCGCCGACTCCAAGGTCAGCGACGAGGACGTCAAGGTGATCGAGCGCTCGGCGTGTCCGACCTGCGGCTCGTGCTCGGGCATGTTCACGGCCAATTCGATGAACTGCCTCACCGAAGCGCTTGGTCTTGCGCTCCCCGGCAACGGCACGGTGGTGGCGACCCACGCCGATCGCAAGCGGCTGTTCGTCGAGGCCGGCCACACCATCGTCGACATCGTGCGTCGCCACTATGAGCAGGACGACGCCTCCGTGCTGCCGCGCAACGTCGCCAACTTCAAGGCGTTCGAGAACGCGATGACGCTGGACATCGCGATGGGCGGCTCGACCAACACCGTGCTGCATCTGCTCGCCGCCGCTCACGAAGGGAAGGTGGAGTTCACCATGCGCGACATCGATCGCCTGTCGCGGCGCGTGCCCGTGCTCTGCAAGGTCGCGCCGTCGGTTGCCGACGTGCATGTCGAGGACGTGCATCGCGCCGGCGGCATCATGGGCATTCTGGGCGAGCTCGACCGCGCCGGCCTGATCGACACGTCGGTCTCGACCGTGCACGCGCCGACCATGAACGACGCGCTGGAGCGCTGGGACATCAAGCGTTCCAAAAGCGAGTCCGTCCGCACCTTCTTCCGGGCTTCGCCTGGTGGCATCCCGACCCAGGTCGCGTTCAGCCAGGAGCGCCGCTATGACGAGCTCGATGCCGACCGCGAGAAGGGCGTGGTCCGCAACCTCGCGCACGCCTTCAGCAAGGACGGCGGTCTCGCCGTGCTCTACGGCAACCTGGCGCAGGACGGCTGTATCGTGAAGACCGCCGGCGTTGACGCCTCGATCCTGAAATTCTCGGGTCCGGCACGCGTGTTCGAGAGCCAGGACGCCGCCGTCGAAGGCATTCTGGGCGGCAAGGTCGTTGCCGGCGAGGTCGTCGTCATCATCTATGAAGGCCCGCGCGGCGGCCCCGGCATGCAGGAGATGCTGTACCCGACCAGCTATCTGAAATCGATGGGCCTCGGCAAAGCCTGCGCGCTCGTCACCGACGGACGCTTCTCGGGTGGCTCGTCGGGCCTGTCGATCGGGCATCTGTCGCCGGAAGCGGCCGAAGGCGGCAACATCGGCCTGGTGCGGACCGGCGACCGCATCGCCATCGACATCCCGAACCGCAGCATCACCCTCGAGGTCTCCGACGAGGAGCTGGCCAAGCGCCGCGCCGCGGAAGAGGCGAAGGGCGATGCCGCCTGGCAGGCGATCGGCCGCAAGCGCAACGTCTCGACCGCGCTCCAGGCCTACGCCGCGCTCACCACCAGCGCCGCGCGGGGCGCGGTGCGCGAAGTGAAGCGCCGCTCGAAGTAACAGCGTCTCGTGCGGGCGTGATCGCAAGCATCGCGCATGGTCAACAAGTTCTGAACGGCCGGCGAAAGCCGGCCGTTCGCATTAAGGATGCCCCGACGAACTTCGGCAGCGCAGGGTTTTGCGGCGTATACTGCCATCGACCTTCGCAAATCCATTTCGAGAAACTGGGGCACCACAACAATGTCTCGTACTCTTGCTGTCGTTTTCTCAACCGTCGTCGCTGCGATTTCAATGACGAGCGCTGCTTCCGCCGGCTGCTACAATTGCTACGCGCCGCCGCCGTGCACGACCTGCTACCAGCAGCAATACGTGCAGCCGCAATACCGCACCGTCGACGAGACCGTGATGGTTTCGCCGGGCGCGGTCGTGGCGCACCGCGCGCCGGCGCAGTACCGCACCGTGATGGTGCCGCAGACCGTGACGGTGGCGCCGCCGAGCGTCCAGTACGAGCGCATCCCGCCGCAATACGCCACGCGCCAGCGCGTGGAGATGGTCCAGCCGGGCTATTCCTATTACGCGCCAGTGCAGATGAACTGCGCCTCCTGCGGCTACTGAGCCGAGGCAGCAACGAAGAATTCGAGCGGCGCTCCTCACGGAGCGCCGTTTTTCTTTGGGCAGCAAACGAGGCCCGGACAATCGAGACGAAGCCGACGAGGCGCAACCGGATTCCCCGTGGCGGGACGCGAGGGTGCAAGGCAGCTGGTTGAGGAGCACCAGACGCAAAAGCCGGAATTGCACCTGAAGGATCAAGAGTAAGCCAGCTCAGTCGGTGCCGCGTGCGCGATCGAGCCGACCCAAACAACATGGTGCCGAGGCATTACTCAAGGGGCATTCAGAAAGGCTAGTTACACTCTTCCAACATCGCCCTGGGCTTACCGTCGCCTGACGCTGGACCGGAACCGCCGGGCACCAGCCTACAGCCAGATCGCACGGGCCTGCAGCCAGCCGCATTGCAAAACAGCTGGCCAGAGGCCTGTGGCTTTGCCGGCGCAGACTCGACTTGCTTGCGCTGCTCGTCACGCTTTTTCGAGTCGTCCTTCGTCGCAACCGGCTTCCTTTCCTCCACCTTCTCGCATTCATTGTTGTCGCTGACGCGATAACCGGCACGGCAGGTGATCTTCACGCAGGTATCGCCGTCTGCTCGGAAGCCGCGTTCACACACCAGCGGGCAGACACGGCCAGGCTTGGCCTTGATCGCGTCGAGCGCCTCGAAGCTCGCGAGCTTGGCCTCGAACTTCGTGCCAGCGTACTTGTTGAAGGTCGAGAGGGACCGCTGCGACGATGCATTCCAGTCGCCATCCGCAGCGGCGGAGAGGCAACCGACGCGCCGCAACTCGGACTGCACCAGCTTCGCGGTCTCCTGTGGGGATAGGCTCGGTTGTGATGAGGTCGGCGCGACGGCGGCAACCTTTTGCTCGCCATCAGCCTGTAACTTCTTCTCAGCCGCCTGTTTGGTAGCGAGTTCGCCTGCGGCCTTGTCGCTGGCGATCTTGTCCGCGAGCGCCTTTTCGGCGGCCTGCTTGTCGGCCAGCGCCTTGGCCACCGCGGCTTCGGCGTCCTTGCGCCGCTGCTCGGCTGCCGCCGCCTTGGCTTCCTCGATCTGCTTGGCCTTCTCGGCCGCGAGCCGGGCGTCCTCGGCGGCCTTGGCTGCGGCTGCGGCCTTGTCCTGCTCCGCCTGCTTTGCGCGGTCGGCGGCAAGCCGGGCCTTTTCGTCCTCGGCCTGCCGAACCTTCTCCGCCGCCGCGTCGCGCGCTTCTTCGGCGGCGATCCTGTTCAACTGCCCCTTGGCAAGACTGGCGTAGAAGCCATCGGGGTACTGCGCGAGGAAGGCCGCCCAGACCTCTCTGGTGCCGATCTGGAGAGCCAGCTCATAATCCCGGCGCACCGCATCTTGCGGACTCGCCTGCGGTCCAGGAGCGGCTATTGGCTTCGCCGCCACGAGCGGCACGTCGTCGCCGCCGAGCGAACCGTAGACGTAGGGCTCCTGCTTGTAGCCGGTGTTCTTGAGCACGTCGTCGCGCACGAAGCCGAAGGCCTTGCGCAGGTCGAGCCCCGGCGTGGGCAGACGCTCGACAAGGGAGGCGGCAAACGGGCTGTTTTTGGAGTCGCCATCTGAGGCGGTCGAGCCCGCCTTTGCGGCGAACGCGATCATGGTGTTCGGGCTGGTCGGCTCGATCTTGGCAAGACCGCGTCCGATCGCGCGCGAGGCCACCGTGCGCTTCATCGTCTTGGCAAAAGGATTGTCACGGCACGCATCAAGGATCACGAGCCGCAGCTGCTTGGCCGGTTCAATGGCGAACAGCACACGATCGAGCGGAAACGCTTCGTCGAGCACGTCGGTGTCGGTCTCTAGCGCGGCGTCTGTGGGGATCAGGTAGTTGTTGCCGTCCAGCTCGATGCCGTGCCCGGCGTAGTAGATGACGGCGACATCAGCATCGCGTGCCTTGACGCCAAACTCGCGGAGGGCCTTGCGCATGTCGACGACGCTGAGGTCAAGCTTCGTATCGACGAGTTCGAAGCCGGCTTTCCTGAACATGCCGCCGACCAGGGTGGCATCATTCACGGGGTTCGCGAGCCGGGGCACGCTTTTGTAGGCGGAGTTGCCGATCACCAGCGCGACGCGGCGTTCGGCCTGCGCCGGTGCGGCGCCAAGCAAAGACGCAAAAAGCAATAAAACCAATAATCGAAGCGCGCCCATAAAGCCCCAAATCACAATGTGATTAGAGTATTCCGAGCCTTGCGGAAGGCAAGGGGCTGGTCTGTGATGAAGGTCACGAGGCGAGGCAGGAGACGTTGGCGACATGCTGGCTCACTCGACCAGCTGATCTGCATCCTCGATCGCGCGGGCTCCGAGATCCACCGCCGAGGTATTGGTCCGCGCGCGGGTTCATCCCACCAAATCGAGCTTTGGACCGCTTCCTGCGCTTGCGGCGGACCTTCTCAAGCCGTAAGAGACCGTTCTCCCGACACGTCCGCAACCACGGACGGTTCGCATTGCGTTCAACGGGGACAGCCGCTAAGCGGTTGATTCTATTGAGATGGAAGGGTGGCCGAGTGGTTTAAGGCACCGGTCTTGAAAACCGGCGTGCCCGCAAGGGTACCGTGGGTTCGAATCCCACCCCTTCCGCCAGTCTATCAGTGTCCGGCCCGGGGTCTGCCGGTCGGGCTTCCCGGGCAGGTGATCGGTGAATCAGACGTTCAATCCGGCCGCGCTCGACAAGCTGAAGGTCCGTATTCAGGCATTGCGCGCCAAGACCATCGCCAATGGCTGCACCGAGGACGAGGCGCTGTCTGCCGCCGCCAAGGTCGCCGAGCTGCTGGATCGCCATGATCTGTCGCTCTCCGACGTCGAGCTGCGGGCGTCGCCGTGCGAACGGCGGGTCTACGAGACCCATCGCAAGAAGCGAATTCCGCTGGACGACTGCATCGGCGCGATCGCTCAGTTCTGCGATTGTCGGGTCTGGCGCGAGAAGAACGCGGCCGGCGAGAGCAGCTATGTGTTCTTCGGTCTCGGCGCGGATGTCGAGGTCGCGCATTATCTGGCCGAATTGATCGACGGCGCGGTGCGCGCCGAACTTGGCCGCTTCAAGAGTTCGGTCGACTACAGCAGGTTCCGGCACCAGGAGCGGCATCTGGCCAATGCCTCCTTCGCGCTCGGGATGGTGGCGTCAATCGCGGACAGGCTGGTGGCGATCAAGGCCAGTCGCGATCAGGTCAACGAAAGCACCGGCCGCGGGCTGGTCGTCCTCAAGACCTCGGTGGTCGATGCGGAATTCGACAAGCTCGACCTCAAGATCCGAACCCAGCGCGGCACCAGCCGGATGGTGTCGATGACGGCCTATGAAGCCGGCGGCGCCGCCGGAGCGTCGCTTGCCATCAATCCCGGCCTTGATCCCGGTCTTGGCGCGTCGCAGTCGAGGACCACTCGCAAGGGAAGCTGAA
The DNA here is from genome assembly GCF_023073915.1 of Bradyrhizobium sp. 149. Taxonomy (GTDB): domain Bacteria; phylum Pseudomonadota; class Alphaproteobacteria; order Rhizobiales; family Xanthobacteraceae; genus Bradyrhizobium. The sequence goes on from NZ_JADPKK010000022.1 coordinate 714,839, forward strand.
CGCATCGGGGAGGGGCGCGGCTTCCGCCCGAGCTGACAGCACGGCGATGTCATTCCGGTTAATCAGCTGCCCTCTGCCGTTTCCGCTGCCAGCCAATGAAGTGCAGCGAAGTGCATCCGGAACGCGATCGAATTTGAGAAATTAGCCCGGCAGGAGTTTCGCACCGGGCAACGCATGTTCTTCATTTTCTCGAACCGACTGGGCTGTCTCGGCTCGCTGCTGATCTCCGGCGTGATCACTCTCGCGCTGCTGGTCCTGTTCGGGATCGTCCGGTTCTGAACCCGGCGGTGGTGGGGTGCAGTTCTCGCCAGGCGCCAGGAACCTGGCCCTTGCCCGCCTGTTGTTCGCACTCTCGTCCATCCACGGAGCACGCCCTTGGAAAGTACGATCATTGGAGAATTCGAAACCCGCCGCAGCGCGGAGCTTGCGGTTGAGCATGTCGTGCAGGAATGCGGCGTGCCGCGAAGCGACGTCTTCGTCCAGTCCGCCGGCGGCGCGAACACGGTCGGGACACGTCCTGCCGGTGCTGACGTCAAGGCCGCGCCCGCGCCGGAGGGGCGCCAAAAACTGGGAGGTCTGATCGAAGTCTCCGTGGATTTCCACGGGGACGCCCCTGAGAAGATCGCAGAAATCTTGCGGGGCGCCGGCGCAAAGACTGTCCGAACCAAATAGCGGCAATGGACGACTACGGCGCCGGAATCCGCACACGCTAGGTCGTGGAACCCCTTGAGCGTTCGGGGCGTTTAGAAGGCGTGTGCGAATTGCGAGGTCCATCTGCTTCAGAGTTCATCGACCCTGATCCCCGGCGACACCGTCTGGCGGCGGTGCACGGCGCGGCACGTGGCGGTTCTGAACGATGCGGCCGCTTATTTCGCGGCCCTGCGCGACGCGCTGCTGGAGGCGCGGGATCTCGTCTACATCATCGGATGGGATATCCATAGTGAGACCAGGCTGGTCGGAGCTTCCGGACAGGCGCATGACGGCCTGCCGGAACAGCTTGGGCCATTCCTGCGCGCGCTGGTTCAACGCCGTCCCGCCTTGCGGATCAACATTCTCGTCTGGGACTTCGTCTCGTTTTACGCCGCGGAAAGGGAGTGGAACTCTGCGCCGAAGTTCACCGCCGCAACAGATGGCCGCGTCCGATTTCATCTGGATTCCACGGTTCCGTTTGGCTCGGCCCAACACCAGAAGATCGTCTGTGTCGATGGTTCACTGGCGTTCGTCGGCGGGCTCGATCTGACGATCAGGCGCTGGGACACGAGTGATCATCGCGCCGAGCACGCATCGCGCCGTGATCCCCAAGGTAAGCCATACCTGCCGTTTCATGATGTTCAATGCATGGTCGACGGGGATGCGGCGGCCTGGCTGTGCGACCTCGCAGAGCAACGCTGGCGTGCGGCAGGTCAACAGCCTGATGATCGACGCGCGCCGAAGGGCATTCGGTGGCCGGCGACGGTGCCGGTGGACGCCGAGCACTTGCCGGTGGGTATTGCCAGGACCGAGGTCGTCGGTCCTGCAGGTCTAGGCATCAATGAGGTCGAACGCTCGTTGATCGCAGCGATCCGGTCGGCGACGAGCTTCATCTACATCGAAAACCAGTTTACCAGCGCCATCAAGATCGCACGTGAATTGGCGGAGCAGATGCTGCGCGCGCCTGCGCTTCGGGTTCTGGTCGTCGCTCCCAAGCTGCATTCCTCGTGGCTGGAATCCCAGGCCATGCAGAACGGCCGTGGTGCCTTCATCGACTGTTTCAGCGAGGCTGGCGTCGCAGATCGCATCCGCTTCGTCTACCCGCTCTCATGCAGTGGGGAAACGGAAGCAGCCGTGATGGTGCACAGCAAGCTCATGGTCGTGGATGATCGGATTTTGAGAATCGGCTCGGCGAACCTGAACAATCGATCGATGGGCGCCGACAGCGAATGTGACCTGATCTTCGAATCGGCCTCCGACCAGCATCGGGACTTCATCGCTTCGGTCCGCCGTCGCCTGATCGCCCATTTTTGCGGTCTCGACGAACAGGTGGTCGCGCAAAACGAAGACCGGCTTTTTGCGCTGTTGGACGACGTCTCGAGCGCCGGTGGGGCGAAGACGCTGCGGAAGGTAGAGTCCTCGGTCCTGACCAGTACTCTGGCCACGATGGTTCAGCCCGTGGCAGACCCTGAACGGCCTCTTCATCTGGAGCGGGCGGCATCTCGCATGTGGCGCACGAAGACGATCATCGGGATCGTATCGATAGCCGTCGCGCTTTTTGCACTGGCGATGGCCTGGTCGTACACGTCCTTGAGCGATTTCGCCGACGCGGGTCACATTTCATCGTTTCTATCCGCCTATGCGCAGTCCGTCTGGGGGCCGCCATTCGCGATCGCGGTTTTCGTGGTGGGTGGGTTGGTCGTGTTTCCGGTTCTCGTACTCATTGCGGCAACTGCTGCCGCACTCGGACCATGGCTAGGCTTCGTCACCGCCATGACGGGCGTCTTGCTCAGCGCCTTTGTCCTTTTTGCGATCGGACGGGCACTCGGCCGCGAACGCCTCCAGCGTTTGCTCGGACGACGTGCCGCGCGCATCCAGGCACGTGTTGTCGGCAAGGGCATCCTGGCCGTCGTCGTCATCCGGATGATTCCCATAGCGCCGTTCTCGCTGGTGAACGTCGTGGCTGGTGCGAGCACGCTGCCTCTACGCGATTTTCTGCTCGGAACTCTGCTGGGCATGACGCCCGGGATTCTCGCCATGGCGGTTCTGGGCGCTCAGATCGCAGATCTGGCCAGGAATGCATCCTGGACCAACATATTGCTGCTCGCACTGGCGTTCCTGGGCTGGCTCGCGATCTGCGCAGGCGCGCAATTCGTCGCGACGTGGCTCGCCGGGAGGCGCTGATGGCGCCGATGCGATTCATGACGTGGAATGTGCATGGCACGTTCAGTCTCAATCCGAAGTTCGATCTGGAGGGTATCTGTTCCATCATTCGCAAATGGGCCCCCGATGTCGTCGCGCTTCAGGAGGTGGATTCGCGATCGCGATCGGACGATCCGTTTGCGAAGCTGGCGAGTGTCGTCGGCGATCACCGTGTTCACGCCAAGTCGATCGTCACGGCGGATGGCGCATACGGTCAGACGCTCCTGAGCCGCTTTCCATTCTCCGGCCCGCCCGAGATCGTCGACGTGTCGTATCGTGAACGGGAGCCGCGCAGAGCGATCGCGACGGGACTGCTGACGCCGGTTGGCGATGTGCGCGTGGTGGCCACGCATCTCGGCTTGAGTATCCACGAGCGCTATGCGCAAGCTCAGGCGCTGGCGAGCCTGGTGAAACCTGGAAGGACCGTCGTCCTCGGGGATTTCAACGACTGGTTCTGGGTCAGATCGGTGCGGCGCGTGCTCGCGCAGGTCTGTCCAAACCGTACGCGGCTGCGAACCTTCCCGTCGCATTTACCCCTTCTGCGGCTTGACCGGATCTATGCAACGTCCGACAGCCGGATCGGGAAGGTCTGGACCGACCAAGCGGCAAGGGCTTATTCAGACCATTTGCCCGTGATCGCAGACATCGAGATCTCCGGCCGGTCAAACCCATCTTAAGCGATAAAAAAGTTCTTTCTGCAGAAGCACTTCGCTACTGTGCATGGGGTTGTTTTCGCGGTTATGCAGTCGGCCCACAGTGCCGCGCAGCGGGACCATGCGGAACTCTTTCCTCATTTCCGCGTTAATTGGCCATGACGGAAGACATTTCCTACCGGCGCAAGCCCTTGACCCCCGAACAGCGGCAGGCGCGCGATGCGACACGCCGTATCGAAGCTGAAAAAGCCATGCGCGATCACGAAGCGGCGCAGAAGGCGTTTTATGCCAACAAGGAACGGCTGAGGGCCGAACGGTTGGCACGTGAACAGACGGAGGCGAAGGGCTGACCGAACGCGGTCGCCCCGTCCAAGATGGCTTCGCCCGGGAGCGGCCTCCTCAGTGCCGGTGAGGGACGCGCGTCACGCTCAACGCCTGCTTCAGCGCCTGGACGGCACTTGCGAACGGTCTGCGCGGCGGTTGCGCCTCGATCGCTTCGGCTGCGACGCGACAATCGTCAGCGACCTTGAGCAACCCGCTTCGTGCGAGGTCCATGGTGGAGAGGGCTGCCTGCTCCAGGCAGACCCGTTCAAGTCGTCGAAACTCCCGCAGCTCTTTGTTCATGCGTCAGCTCTCGATGTCCCCGGGCCATGCGGCGCTGAGTCTGCTTAAGGAATGGTAAACATCCCTGCCTAGCCGGGCGGGCTGGCGTGGAGCTGGTGTGCGCAGTGAATGTGTGCCCGGTCTGCGGAGCAGCCACGCGCGGGCTTGACGGCGTTTGCCTTCCGCCGGAAGCTTCAAATGATCCTGAACCGACGTGAACCACGGAGACGTTCGCTTCCAGCCTGTCCGATCCCGATCAGCGAAAGCGAGAATGGAGCTGACCATGACCACGTTCGACAAGCGCGAGCAGGGCTTTGAGGCCAAATTCGTCCACGACGAGGAGCTCATGTTCAAGGCCGCGGCTCGGTCCAACAAGCTGCTCGGGCTATGGGCCGCAAGCCAGCTCGGCTTCAGCGGCGATGCCGCGGCCAGCTACGCGACGGCCTTGGTGACGGATCATCTGGTGAACCAGACGATGGACGAGATCCTGGACAAGGTGTCAGGCGATCTTGCCGCCAGCGGCGTCGCGCGCGAACAGGTCGCGGCCAAGCTTCAGGAATGCTTGCACCAGGCGTTGCAGCAACTCGAAGCGGACAAGTGAAAGAAAGCCGGCCCTCGAGCCTTACTCCGCGTGCTTGCGCGCCCCGGAGTCGCTCAGTCTGTCGACGTAGCAATGCCGATCGCCGAGACGACGAAGGTGAGGTGGATCAGCACCTGCCACATCACACCGGTCTCGGTGAAGCCGGCGCGGTTCGAGCCGAGATTGCCCGCCTCGATGAAGGTGCGCAGCAGCGCGATCGAGGAGATGCCGATGATGGCCATCGCGAGCTTGATCTTCAGGACGCTCGCGTTGACGTGGCCGAGCCATTCCGGCTCATCGGGGTGGCCCTGGAGCTCGAGCCGCGAGACGAACGTCTCGTAGCCGCCGACGATCACCATCACGAGCAGATTGGAGATCATCACGACGTCGATCAGTGCCAGCACGCTCATCATGATCTGCTGCTCGGTGAGGTCGAGGGCGTGCCAGGAGAGATGCTAGAGCTCCTTGAGAAACAGCGCGATGTAGACGCATTGCGCCACGATCAGCCCGAAATAGAGCGGCAGTTGCAGCCAGCGCGAGCCGAAGATGACCATTGGGATCAACCCCAGACGCGGCAAGGGCAGGCGGGTTTCGGGTCCAGGCTCAACCGACATTCAGGCAGTATCCTCGGATCGAGATCATCTCGCTTGCATGTAACCCGACAAGATGGCCTGCGGAAGTCGCGAGGCGCCTGTCGCCTTCGGAGGACCCTGCCGTTTCGTGCTACCGTGCCGAGTGGCCATCGTGCGATGGCCAGGATCGGGAGGCGGGTGGTGTCTTGCGGAGTATCTTGGAGCAGCTTCGGCAGATGGCCCGGCGCGGTCGCGCTCGCGGCTGCGATCCTGATCGGTTGCAGCGCTGCTGAGGTATCGGCCACGCCGCTGACGCCGTTTCGCTACGAGGCGCAGGCGCAGCGTCATTGCCCGCACGACCGGGTCGTCTGGCTCGATTTCAGCAAAGGCGTCTACTACGGCAAAGGCCAGAAGCGGTACGGCCAAGGTTTTGACGGCAGCTTCGTCTGCCTGAGCGAAGCCCGTGACAGCCTCTATTGGCGCTCGCTGTTTGGACTGCGCTGAGCGTATTTCTCCGGAGTGCGGGTTGCAAACAAATCGCGCGCTGCACCGCGGCGTGGCTGTCGCTGGAAACAGGAAAGTGCCGGGGTGCTCAGGCGAAGGCCAATGCCACGAGGCTCGAGCACAGCAGGACCAAACCGCCGGCGGTCAATGCCAGGAAGCCATCGGATACGAGGTCATGATTGCGCATGGGACACCTGTCGCTCTCGTCTTCGATGCTCGATCGGACCGATTAAAATTGTCCGAACGCGCCGTCTTGAAAGAGGTGATGCTTGCTGCCCGCGCGAGTGCTTCAGGCCCTCGTGCGGTAACCTTCAAACGCATGGGCCAGGAAGATCCCCGCGCTTACCAAACCCATCAGTGCCGAAACCGTCTCGATCATCGTCTCATTCCATTCCGCCTTGCACGCGAGAAAACGCGGGCGGCCTTGCACAGTCAAAAGAATTCCAGTGAGCGGTCCGACAATGGGGGTGGAGTGAGGATTTGGCGCAACAGAATGTCCGGCCGTGGCACAGAGCAGGGCGCTCGCGCCCCGTAGTTCAACGGGGAGAAGCAAACGCCCCGTTTACCATCCCGGCGTGATGGCTGTGGGCTCCCCATTTCCGCCGTGTTCGGGTTGCGTTATCGTGACCACTTCCGACGCGGTGGTGGGCCGCCTCGGAGCAAAGGACCGGACAGCGCTTCCCCGTAGCCAAAGCGGGTTGGGTACGCCGCCGGCGAAATGGTATTTGGGGCGAATGGGGATCCGACGGTCAGATTCGGTTTTGCGGGTCGCGCGCGGTGTTGCGACGGCCGCAACCTGCCTTGCGCTCGCCAATTGCGCCTCCTCCAACAAATTCGCCAGCCGCATCGATCCGAAATACGGCGTGTCTTCGAGCCCCCGGGTCGTGGCTTTGGGTGATCCCGTCCCGAAGGGCGGCGGCGCCTACCGCGTCGGCAAGCCCTATGTGGTGGGCGGCCGGACCTATGTGCCCGAAGAGGACGTCAACTACCGTGCCGAGGGCATGGCGTCCTGGTATGGCGACGATTTCCACGGTCGCCTGACTGCCAATGGCGAGGTGTTCGACATGGGCTCGCTGACCGCGGCCCATCCGACCCTGCCGATGCCGTCCTATGCGCGGGTGACCAACGTATCGAACGGCAAGTCGCTGATCGTGCGCGTCAATGACCGCGGGCCCTATCACGGCAACCGGCTCATCGATGTCTCGAACAAAGCCGCCGAACTGCTTGACTTCAAAGGTAATGGGGTCGCCAAGGTCCGTGTCGAATATGTCGGCCGGGCGCCGCTGGAAGGCTCCGATGACCGCCAGCTGATGGCCACCTTGCGGACCGGGATCCCGGCGCCGTCACCCTCGATGGTCCGGGTCGCCTCGGCGAGGCCCTTCGTGCCGGAGCTGCCGTCGTCGAACCGCGGCGCCATTCGCGGCGAGGTTCCGACGCCGGAGGGGCGACCCTACAATCTCGGCAACACCTCCGGCGACATGGCTTCGCTCAACGCGACCTCGGAAATGTCGGCCTCGAGCCGCAGCCGGGGCCGGGTGCTCCAGAACGCGCGCGCCGTGTCCTATGACGAGGACGGCCGCTACGCGACCGAGAGCGCCTCGGACGGGGCTGCCGAGGCCCGCGGGATCCTGAGCGGCCGCGGCCTGTACTAGACCGCGCTTTCCTTCAAGAACCTGACCAACGCCGCATTCACCTCGTCGGGCCGCTCCTGCTGTACCCAATGGCCGGCGCCTTCGATGATCAGCTTTCGCGTCAGATTGGGCAGCACGCGTTCGAGCTCGTTGACGCGCTTGGCCCCGATCAGGCCGGTGATGACGGCGTCTTTCGAACCGGCGATGAAAAGCGAGGGCTGGTGGATTTGAGCATCCTGCCAGGGCGCCGTCAGTTCCCAATTTCGATCGAGGTTGCGATACCAGTTCAGCCCGCCCCGAAAACCGGACTTGCGGAAGGCTTCGGTGAAAAAGGCGAGGTCCGCCTCGCTGAGCCAGTCCGGCAACGGCTCCTCGGCTGACGCATGGCCGAGAAAGCCCTTGCCCTCCGGCACGAACATGGCCGCTGAGGGATCGGCAAGTCCGCGCCCGCCGAGCACGATGCGCATGGTGCGCGCGACGTCATGTTCGAACTCGGCCTCGGCGACGCCGGGTGCCTGGAAATACTGCCAGTAGAAATTGGTGATGCCGCCCTGGCGCAGAAGGTCGAGCGGCTTGCCGCGACCGCGGAACGGCGGCGGCACGCTCAGGCCGGCGACCGCCGTGAAGATGTCGGGCCGGAACAGCGCCGCGTGCCAGGCCACCGGTGCACCCCAGTCGTGGCCGACCACCATCGCCTTGGTCTCGCCGAGTGCCTGCACGAGGCCGACGACGTCGCCGACCGTGTCGAAGATCGAATAGGCTGTCGCGTCGGGCGGCGCCGAGCTTTGGCCATAGCCGCGCATGTCGGGGGCGATAACGCGAAACCCGGCCTCCGCCAGCGCCGGGATCTGGTGGCGCCAGGAGTAGGAGAGTTCCGGCCAGCCATGGCACAGCACCACCAGCGGACCCTGACCGGCTTCGCGGATGAACAGGTCGATCCCGTTGGCCTTGATCACGCGGGTGGAGGACATCGCTTTTCCGCCTTGTTTCAGAGGTTTGGTCAGAAAATCTGAGGTGCCACGATAGGGGCGCGACGAGAATCGTGCAATCTCGGGACGAGCGGCCACCTCATGTTGTTCGCACCGGTCCCAACTGTTAGAACGCCGCTCTCAGGGCTTGGCCATGGCATTTCGTCTTTCTTCGTTCGGTCTTACCCGGTTCACCGCCGGAGCGGTGGCGCGCGGACTGATCGCGACGGCTCTGGTCGCGGGCATTGGCTGGGGCGGGGCGCTCTACGCCGCCAACCAGAGCGTCCAGGGCGCCAAGAAAGCAGATGATTCCGGCTTCGACGGCGACGCCCCGACCGCGATCCTGATCGAAGCCTCCAGCGGCAGCGTGCTGTTCGAGAAGAACGCCGACGAGCTGCGCGCCCCGTCCAGCATGATGAAGTTGATGACAGCGGAGGTCGTCTTCAATGCCATCAAGAAGGGCGATATCAAGCTGACTGACGAATACCGGATCAGTGAGAATGCCTGGCGCAGGGGCGGCGCCCCCTCCGGTGGCTCGACCATGTTCGCCGCGATCAACAGCAAGGTCTCGGTCGACGATCTCCTGCATGGGGCGATCATCCAGAGCGGCAACGACGCCTGCATTGCGCTCGCCGAAGCCATGGCGGGCAACGAGCGGATTTTCGCCGCCGACTTCATGACCAAGCGCGCCCGCGAGCTTGGCCTGACGAAGTCGACCTTCGGCAATTCCAACGGCTTGCCCGACCCCGCCAACAAGATGACGGTGCGCGAGCTCGGCATGCTCGCCCGCCACATCATTCTCGACTTCCCCGAATTCTACAAACTGTTCGGCGAGAAGGAATACACCTGGAACAAGATCCGCCAACCCAACCGCAATCCGCTGCTCAATTCGATGGAAGGTGCCGACGGTCTGAAGACCGGCTACACCAAGGAAGGCGGCTACGGCATGGTCGGCTCGGCGGTGCAGAACGGCACGCGGCTGATCGTCGTCGTCAACGGACTGGAAGATCCCGAGGATCGCGCCACGGAAGCCAAGAAAATGCTGGAATGGGGCTTTCGCAACTTCGAGACCCGCACGTTGATCGCAGCCGATCAGCCCGTCGGCTACGCCAAGGTGTTCGGCGGCGAGAGCCGCTCGGTGAAGCTGGTCGCCAAGACGCCCGTGAAGGTGATGGTGCACAAGAACGGCAGCGACAAGCTGATCGCGCGCGTCGTCTATAGCGGTCCGGTGCGCGCCCCGGTCGAGGCCGGCCAGAAGGTCGGGCTGGTCAGGGTCTGGCGCAGCGGCAACATCGCAGTGGAGACGCCGGTCTATGCCGCTGACGCGATCGGCACCGGCTCGACCGTGCGCCGTGCAATCGACGGCGCCAGCGAGCTGGTGATCGGCATGTTCCGCGCGGGCGCCGAGAAGCTCTGATCATGAGTGAAAGCGCGGTAAAGTGGCCGTCTGGACGCGGACGCTTCGTCACCTTTGAAGGCGGCGAGGGGACTGGCAAGTCGACCCAGATCAAGAAGCTCGCCGACCGTCTCAAGGCGGCAAGGATGCGCATCCTCGTCACGCGCGAGCCGGGCGGCTCGCCGGGCGCCGAGATCATGCGGCATCTGGTGCTGTCAGGCATGGGCAAGCTGCTGGGACCCGAGGCCGAGACGCTGCTGTTCGCGGCCGCGCGCGACGACCATGTCCGCACCGTGATCCAGCCCGCGCTCAATCAGGGCACCTGGGTGCTGTGCGACCGCTTCGCCGATTCGACGCGGGCCTATCAGGGCAGCCTCGGCCGCGTGCCGGCCGCGCTGATCAACGCGATGCAGCGGGTCACGATCGGCGATCTCAAGCCGGACCTCACCATCATCCTCGACCTGCCTGTCGAGATCGGTTTGCAGCGCGCGGCCGCACGCCGCGGCAGCGGCACGCCAGACAGGTTCGAAGCCGAGAAGCTCGGTTTCCATCAGGGTCTGCGCGAAGCCTATCGCAAGATCGCGGCGGACGATCCCGCACGTTGCGTGCTGATCGACGCTAATTCCGATCCCGACACGGTCGCCGGACGCGTCTGGACCGCGCTGCGCGATCGCCTCCTTCCGACGCCGGCATCGGTGGTGTCCTTATGAGCCCGCGTCAGACCGAGCGCGAAACCGCCATTCCTCATCCGCGCGAGACGAGCCTTCTGTTCGGCCATCGCGAGGCCGAGACCGCGCTGCTTGCCGCCTATCGCAGCGGACGCATCCCGCATGCCTGGCTGATCGGCGGGCCGCAAGGCATCGGCAAGGCCACGCTGGCGTATCGGATGGCGCGCTTCGTGCTCGCTCACAGCCAGCCGCTGGCGCCTTCCGTGCAGCGCGCCGAAGACCTCGCAATCAATTCGGACCATGCCGTGGCGCGGCAGGTTGCGGCCAGCTCGCATGGCGGCCTGCTGACGCTGGAGCGCACCGCGAATGACCGCGGCGTGATGCGCACCGTGATTACCGTGGACGAGACGCGCGAGACGATTGGCTTCTTCGGCTCGACTGCAGCGGCCGAAGGCTGGCGCGTCTGCATCGTCGACACAGTCGACGAGCTCAATCCGAACGCAGCCAACGCGCTGCTGAAGATTCTCGAGGAACCGCCGCAGCAATCGCTGTTCTTGTTGGTGAGCCACGCGCCCGCACGCGTGCTCGCCACGATCCAGTCGCGCTGCCGCAAGCTGCGCCTGCGCGCGCTCGCGACCGACGACGTGATCGGTGCAGCCGCCGCAACCTCCGATCTCAACCCGAACGATCCGGCGTTGCGCGAGGCGGCGGAGGCCTCCGAGGGCAGCGTCGCGCGGACACTGACGCTGCTCGGCGGCGACGCCCTGAAGCTCCAGCAACGCACGGCCGCACTGCTCGCGCGACTGCCGCAGGTCGATCCGCGCGAATTGCACACGCTCGGCGAGTCACTTGGCACCAGTGACCGCGTTGCGCTTGCCGCCTTCATCGACGGCATCGATCGCTGGATCGCGGAACGCCTGCACGCCGACGAGGCCAATGCCAACCAAAACCTGCCGCGCCTTGCGCGCCTAGCTGAGGTATGGGAAAAGATCGTCCGCGCCGCGCGCGATACCGAAATCTACAATCTGGAGCGAAAGCCCTTGGTTTTCTCGGTGTTCGGCTGGCTGGCGGACGCAACGCGCTAGAGCATGATCCGGAAAAGTGTCCAGCGGTTTTCCGATGGGATCATGCTCAAGACAATAAACTAACGCAGGTTCGTTTCCAAATTTCGAGAAGCCGGTAAAGGAATTTGTCGTGGCAACGCGAGCTAAGAAAAACGCTAAAGGCAAGAGCAGCAAGAAGAAGGCTGCCAAGAAGCCCGTAAACAAAGCCGGGAAAAAGGCTGTGAAGGCGCTCGCGCGCAAAGCTGCCAAGAAGGTCAAGAAAGCCACTAAGACCAAGAAGACGGCCGCCAAGAAGGCAGTGAAGAAGAGCGCTGCAAAGACGGCAAAGAAGGCCGGCAAGAAGGTTGCGAAGAAGGTCGTTGCCGAGAAGACGGTGAAGAAAGCAGTCAAAAAGCCAGCCAAGGCTTCGGCGAAAAACAAGGCTCCTGCGAAGAAGGTAACCAAGAAGGCGAGGGTGGCAGCGCCTGCCGTGACCGCCGCACCGGCTCCTGTTGCCACGCCGCCAAAGGCTGCGAAGCCCAATGTATTGAAACCCAAAGTCCTCCGCGCGCCGAAGCCGGTCGTAGCGCCGCAGGCCAGCACGCCCGTGGCCGCTCCCGCGCGTGACAACGTCTTCTACATCACGACTGCGATCGCCTATCCCAATGGAAGCCCGCATATCGGCCACGCCTATGAGGCGATCGCCACCGATACGTTGGCGCGCTTCGCGCGACTCGACGGCAAGGATGTGTTCTTCCTGACCGGCACCGACGAGCACGGCCAGAAGATGGTGCAGACCGCGGCCAGCGAAAAAATGTCCGTCTCGGAGCTCGCCGCCCGCAATGCCGACCGTTTCAAGCAAATGGACGAGCGCCTGAACGTGTCGTTCGATCGCTTCATCCGCACCACCGAGGAGCAGCATCACCGCTCCAGCCAGGAGATTTGGCGGCGCATGGAAGCGAACGGCGACATCTATGCCGACACCTATGCCGGCTGGTATTCCGTGCGCGACGAAGCCTATTACGCCGAGGACGAGACGCGCCTGAACGACGACGGCGTGCGGCGCGGGCCGCAGGGCACGCCGGTCGAATGGGTCGAGGAGAAGAGCTACTTCTTCCGCCTGTCGGCCTATCAGGACAAGCTGCTCAAGCTCTACGCGGATCGCCCCGATTTCATCGGGCCTGACTCCCGCAAGAACGAGGTGGTGAGCTTCGTCAAGGGCGGCCTGCGCGATCTCTCGATCTCGCGCACGACGTTCGACTGGGGTGTCAAGGTGCCCGGCGACGAAGAGCACGTGATGTATGTCTGGGTCGACGCGCTCACCAACTACATCACCGGCGTCGGCTTCCCCGACGAGAGCGACGAGAATTGGCGCTACTGGCCTGCCGATGTGCACATCATCGGCAAGGACATCATCCGCTTCCATGCGGTGTACTGGCCCGCGTTCCTGCTGTCGGCCGGGATCCCACTACCGAAGCGGGTCTATGCGCATGGCTTCCTGTTCAGCAGGGGCGAGAAGATGTCGAAGTCGGTCGGCAACGTGGTCGATCCCTTCAACCTCGCCGACCAGTACGGCGTCGACCAGATGCGCTATTTCTTCCTGCGTGAGGTGCCGTTCGGTCAGGACGGCAACTACAATCACGAGGCCATCGTCGCGCGCATCAATGCCGATCTCGCCAACGATCTCGGCAACCTCGCGCAGCGTTCGCTGTCGATGATCGCCAAGCAGCTCGGCGGCGTGCTCCCGGAGCCCGGCGAGTTCAGCGACAACGACAAGGCGATCTTGGCGATGGCCGACGGCATGATCGCCGCGTCACGCGAGGCCATGGCCAGCCAGCAGATCCATCACTGGCTCAATGCCGTCTGGGCCGTGGTCGCCGAAGCCAACCGCTATTTCGCGGGCGAGGCGCCGTGGGCGCTCGCCAAGACCGATCCTGTCAGGCAGAGGACGGTGCTCTACGTCGCCGCCGAAGTCGTGCGCCAGATCGCGATCCTGGCCCAGCCGGTGATGCCGACCGCCTCGGGATTGCTGCTGAACAGCCTCGGTATCCCCGAAGGGGAGCGCAACTTCGCCGCACTCGGCGGCGCCACGCGCATCGCGCCAGGCTCGACGCTGCCCGCGCCGACGCCGGCCTTCCCGCGCTACATCGAGCCGGCAGCCTAGAGGCGTTCGCACCATGCTGGTCGACAGCCACTGCCATCTGGATTTTCCGGACTTTGCGGACGATCTCGACGGGATCGTGTCGCGTGCACGCGCGGCCGGCATCGGCCGCATGGTCACGATCTCGACGCGGGTGAGAAAGCTGAACCAGCTTCTCTCCATCGCCGAGCGCTACGACGACGTCTATTGCTCGGTCGGCACCCATCCGCACAACGCGGATGAGGAAGACGGCATCGCGCCGGACGAGCTGATCGCGCTGACGCAGCATCCCAGGGTCGTCGCGCTCGGGGAGGCCGGGCTCGACTATTTCTACGACAACGGCTCGCCGGAAGCGCAGGCGAGGGGCTTTCGCGCCCACATCGCCGCCGCCCGCGCCACCGGCCTGCCGCTGGTGATCCACACCCGCGAGGCGGACCAGGATTGCGGCCGCATCCTTGAGGAAGAGGCTGCGAAAGGATCGTTTCGCGCCGTACTGCATTGTTACACCGGCGGGCGCGAGCTGGCGCTGAAGGCGGTGTCGCTCGGGTTCTACATCGGTTTCACGGGCATCCTGACCTTCAAGAAGTCCGAGGCCCTGCGCGCGCTTGCGGCCGAACTGCCGTCCGACCGTATTCTGGTTGAAACAGACTCGCCCTACCTTGCGCCCGGCAAGTTCCGGGGCAAGCGCAACGAACCTGCCTACGTGGTCGAGGTCGCAAAAGTGCTCGCCGAAACACGCGGTGTGTCGTTTGACGAGATCTCGCGCCAGACAAGCGAAAATTTCTTTCGCCTGTTCTCCAGGGTGAAAGCTTAGGATTGGGAGCCGCATGACGCTGACGCTGACAATCCTGGGTTGCGGCTCCTCCGCCGGCGTGCCGCGCCCGGCACTCGGCTGGGGCGCCTGCGATCCCAACAATCCCAAGAACCGCCGCCGCCGCTGTTCGTTGCTGGTCGAGCAGACATCGGCCGACGGCACCACGCGCATCGTGATCGACACCTCGCCGGACCTGCGCGAGCAATTGCTCTCGACCAATGTCGACCACATCGATGCAGTGTTCCTGACCCACGAGCACGCCGACCAGACCCACGGGATGGACGATCTGCGTTCGGTCGTGATGCACATGCGCCGGCGGATTCCGACCTATCTCAACCAGACGACTGCGAACGACATCATGTCGCGATTCGCCTATTGCTTCGTCTCGCCGGCGGGCAGCGACTACCCGCCGATCCTGACGGCGCAGTCGATCGAGGCCGGTGAAAGCCAGACCATCCATGGGAAGGGTGGGGCGGTGACGATGACGGCTTTCCTGGTGCAGCACGGCAACATTCCCGCGCTCGGCTATCGTATCGGCGATGCCGCCTACACGCCCGACCTCAACGACATCCCGCGCGAGAGCTGGGGTGCGCTGGAAAATCTGGACCTCTGGATCGTCGACGGCTTGCGATATACCAGCCATGTCAGCCATTTCAGCATCAACGACGCGTTGTCCTGGATCGAGCGCTTCAAGCCGAAGCGCGCGGTCATCACCAACATGACCGCCGACGTCGATTACGAGGTGATCCGGCAGTCGCTGCCGGCGGGAGTAGTACCCGCCTATGACGGGCTGCGGCTGGAGACGCGCTGAACCTGCGGGGGGAATTTCCGGCACAGGCCGGCATACTCCTTGCTTGCGCCGGCCCCATCATGTTGATCTAACGTCTGAAAGACAGGCGCTAGGGCAGGGGCGATATTCAAGCAGGACTGGCACGCGATCTGTAATGGCCAGGACCGTTTGAATCGCCTCGTGTGAGGATGGGGATCGCGTTGGCAGCGGACGATGTAACGAACCGGCGACTGGTGCGACGCGCCCTGGATCTCCTCTATCTCGGTGCGGGCTACGCCGCCGGCGTCTTCATGGTTGCGATCTTCGCAATCATGATGATCATGTCGGTCGGGCGCCAGTTTGCGGTCAACATTCCCGCCGGCGATGATTTCGCGTCCTGGTGCATGGCCGCGATGGCTTTCCTCGGGCTCGCTCACACCTTCAAGCGCGGAGAGATGATCCGCGTCGGCCTGCTGCTGGAGCGTCTGCGCGGGCGCACCAAGCAGGTCGCGGAGGTCGTGGCGCTCGGGATTTCCACCGCCTTCGTTCTCTATTTCACCCGGCATGCCGTGCAGATGACCTACGATTCCTGGCGCTTCAACGACGTGGCGCAGGGCGTCGTCGCGCTTCCACTCTGGATTCCGCAGCTCGGCTTTGCCGGCGGTCTTGTGATCCTGTCGATCGCGCTCATCGATGAAATGATCAGTGTCGTCGGCGGCAACCGGCCCAGCTACGAGAAGGGCTCGCCGGATGAGACACCGGACGAATTCATCGAGCGCATCTCGCAGGGCGGCGGAGGTTGACGATGGCCAATCTCGGCATGATCGAGCTGTCGTTCGTCCTGCTCGGCGTCATGATTCTGCTGCTGGGAAGCGGCATCTGGATCGCGGTCTCTCTCGGCCTCGTTGGATTCGTGGCGATGGCGCTGACGACGAGTCTGCCGCTCGGCGCGGTGCTCGCGACCACAACATGGAGCGCCAGCTCGTCGTGGACACTGGCCGCGCTGCCGCTGTTCATCTGGATGGGCGAGATCCTGTTCCGCACCAAATTGTCCGAAGAAATGTTTCGCGGCCTGTCGCCCTGGGTTCAGTGGCTGCCCGGGCGCCTCACCCATGTCAACGTGATCGGTTGCGGCATCTTCGCGGCGGTGTCGGGCTCGTCGGCGGCGACCTGCGCGACCATCGGCAAGATCGCGCTGCCCGAGCTCGACAAGCGTGGCTACGACAAAGGCTTAAGTCTCGGCTCGCTCGCGGGCTCCGGCACGCTCGGACTCCTGATCCCGCCGTCGATCCCGATGGTGGTCTATGCGGTCACGGCGAATGTCTCCGTGCTTCAGGTCTTCCTGGGCGGTTTTCTGCCGGGGGTGCTCGTGATGGTGCTTTATTCCGGCTACATCATCATCTGGTCGTTGTTGAACCCGAAGAAGATTCCGCCGCGCGATCCCCCGATGCCGCTTCGCCAGAAGCTGCGCGAGTCGGCCAGGCTTGCGCCCTGCCTGTTGCTGATCCTGGCGGTCTTCCTCTCGCTCGTGCTCGGCTTTGCGACGGCGACGGAATGCGCCGCGTGGGGTGTCACGGGCGCGCTGCTGCTGGCGTGGTGGAGCGGCACGCTTACGCGCAGGAACTTCCTCGAAAGCATCATGAGCGCGACGCGCCTGACCTGCATGATCATGCTGATCCTGGCGGGTGCGGCCTACACCACGGCTGCGATGGCCTATACGGGCATTCCGGCGGCACTCGCCACCTGGGTCCAGGGCCAACAGCTCACGCCGGGCATGCTCGCGCTGTATCTGAGCATCATGTACATCATCCTGGGATGCCTGATCGACGGCATTTCGATGATCGTCCTGACCGCCGTGATCGTGCTGCCGATGGTCCGGCAGGCCGGTCTCGACCTGGTCTGGTTCGGCGTCTACCTTATCATCCATGTCGAGATGGCGCAGATCACGCCGCCGGTCGGCTTCAATCTGTTCGTGCTCCAGAACATGAGCGGGCGCGACACTTTCACTGTTGCGCGGGCGGCATTCCCGTTCTTTGTCCTCCTGCTCGGCGCCGTGTTCATCATCACGGAGTATCCGCAGATCGTTCTGTTTCTGCCCAAGCTCGCTTTCCCCGACTGATCGCGCCAAGTTTCAAATTGACCGTGAGGAGAAGTCCGATGAAGTCTCGTTTAGCCGCAGGCCTGATAGGCGGTGTCATGCTGGCCGCGACACCCGCTTTGGCTCAAACCAAATGGAATCTGCCGGCAGCGTATCCCGCCGACAATCCGCACTCGGAGAATCTGGTCGCGTTCGCCAAGGACGTCGAAGCCGCCACGTCCGGCAAGCTCCAGATCACAGTTCATCCCGGCGCCTCGCTGTTCAAGGCGCCCGACATCAAGCGCGCGGTGATGACCGGGCAGGCGCAGATGGGCGAAGTATTGCTGTCAATCCACGAGAACGAGGATCCGGTATTCGGGGTGGACGTGGTGCCGTTTCTGGCCACCAGCTTCCCGGACGCGATGAAGCTGTATCAGGCGTCGAAGCCGTTGATTGCCAAGAAGCTCGATGCGCAGGGTCTCAAGCTCCTGTTCGTCGTGCCGTGGGCGCCGCAGGGCGTCTACGTCGGCAAGCCGCTTGCAATGATCGAAGACATGAAGGGCCTGAAATGGCGGGCCTACAACGTTGGAACCGCGCGCATTGGCGAGCTGGTTGGCGCGCAGTCCGTCACCATCCAGGCCGCCGAGCTGCCGCAGGCACTTGCGACCGGTGTGGTGAACTCCTTCATGTCGTCGGGCGGCACGGGCTACGACGCGAAGGCATGGGAGTCGCTGAAGTACTTCTACGACGTGCAGGCCTGGATCCCGAAGGACTACACCTTCGTCAACAAGGCCGCGTTCGACGCGCTCGACAAGCCGACCCAGGAGGCCATTCTCAAGGCCGCCGCGACCGCGGAAACGCGCGGCTGGAAGGCCTGGCAGGACAAGAGCACCTGGTACATCGACCAGCTCAAGGCCAAGGGCATGACTGTCGAGCCGCCGACGCCCGCGCTCAAGGCCGGCTTCCAGAAGATCGGCGAACAGCTCACCGCCGACTGGCTCAAGAAAGCAGGGCCCGACGGCCAGGCGCTGATCGACGCCTACAAGAAGATGTAGCGGCGCAGAGGCCTTTCGCCCGCCGCCTTCGGGCGTGCGGGCGTCTGAGCCCGGACAGACTCAGGCCGAGATCGCCTTCGCCGATCCCGCTGCGTTGCGCAGCAGGAATTTCTGGATCTTTCCCGTCGACGTTTTCGGGATCGGCCCGAACACGACGGCCTTTGGCGTCTTGAAGCCGCTCATATGCGAGCGGCAGAAGGCGATGATCTCGGCTTCGCTCGCGCTCGCGCCATCCTTCAATTCGATGAAGGCGCAGGGCACTTCGCCCCATTTCGGATCGGGCTTTGCGACCACGGCGGCGAACAGCACGGCGGGGTGCTTGTAGAGGATGTCCTCGACCTCGACAGAGGAAATGTTCTCGCCGCCGGAAATGATGATGTCCTTGGAGCGATCCTTGATGATGACATAGCCGTGCGCGTCGAGCACGCCGAGGTCGCCGGTGTGAAACCAGCCGCCCTCGAAGGCTTCCTTCGTCGCCTTTTCGTTCTTGAGATAGCCCTTCATCACGATATTGCCGCGGAACATGACCTCGCCGATGGTCTCGCCGTCGCGCGGCACTTCCTTCATGGTCTGGGGATCGATGACGGTGACGCCTTCCTCGAGCGGATAGGACACGCCCTGCCGCCGCTTCAAGCTGGCGCGCTCGGCTGCGGGCAGATCGTCCCAGCCGGGCTGCTCGGCGCAGACGGAGGCGGGGCCGTAGACCTCGGTCAGGCCGTAGACGTGTGTCAGCTTGATCCCGATGCTCTCGGCCCCTTCGAGCACCGCGACGGGCGGCGCGGCACCGGCGATCAGGCCGACGACGCGGCGCGCGGCGGCGCCCTTCGGTGCGTCGGGCGCATTGATCAGCGTGTTGTAGACAATCGGCGCGCCGCACATATGCGTGACGCCATGCGTCTTGATCAGCTCGAAGATCTTGGTCGGCTCGACCTTGCGCAGGCAGACATTGATGCCGGCGGCGGCCGCGATAGTCCAGGGGAAGCACCAGCCGTTGCAATGGAACATCGGCAGCGTCCAGAGATAGACCGGATGCTGGCCGAGATTGCCGGCGAGGATGTTGCTGACCGCATTCAGATAGGCGCCGCGGTGATGGGTGACGACGCCTTTTGGATTGCCCGTCGTGCCCGAGGTGTAGCTCAGCGCGATCGCGTCCCATTCGTCGCCCGGCAGGATCGCCGCGAAGTCAGGATCGCCTTGCGCGAGCGCGGCCTCGTATTCGATCTCGCCGATGCGCCGGCCGCCCTTGAACGCGGCATCGTCGACGTCGATCACGAACGGTTTCGGGCCACTCATTTGTGACAGCGCATCGGTGATGACGCCGGAAAATTCGGGGTCGACCAGAATGATTTTTGCCCCGCCATGGTCGAGCTGAAACGCGATCGAGGGCGCATCGAGCCGGATGTTCAGTGCGTTGAGCACGGCACCCGTCATGGGGACGGCGAAGTGCACCTCGTTCATCGCCGGAATGTTCGGCAGCATCGCCGCAACGGTGTCGCCGACGCCGATGCCCTTGCCGGCAAGGTACGAAGCAAAGCGCTTGCAGCGCTCATGCGTCTGGCGCCAGGTGAAGCTGCGCCCCTCGTAGACCGCGCTGACATGATCGGGATAGACGGCGGCGCTGCGCGCGAGGAAGCTCAACGGGCTCAGCGGCACGTAGTTGGCCGGCGTCTTGTCCAGGCCGATATTGTACTGGTTCTGCCGCTCGCTCATCGACACCTCCCTTACGCGCCGGCTTACAGGAAACCAATCGAGATCCACGGAAACACGGCGACGACGATCAATCCCGCCAGCAGCGCCAGCAGATAGCCCCAGATCGGCCTGATGCCCTCGGCCGGATCGACGCGTCCGATGGCGCAGGCGGCATAATAGCCGACGCCGAAGGGCGGTGCGAATAGTCCGATGCCCATGGCGAGAATGATCACCATGGCATAGTGCACCTCGTGCACGCCGACGGCCCGGGCGATCGGAAACAGCAGTGGCCCGAACAGCACGATCGCCGGAATGCCCTCCAGCACGCTGCCGAGGATGGTGAAGGCCACGATCGAGACGGCGATGAAGGTCGCTGCGCCGCCCGGCAATCCGGTCATGGCGGACGCCAGCGAGCGCGAGAAGCCGGACTGGGTCAGGCCCCATGCCATGCCGGTGGCCGTGCCGATGATCAGCAGGATCGCGCCCGACAGCGCCGCGGTCTCGACCAGCATCGGAAACAGCCGCCGCCAGTCGAAGCGGCGGTAGACGAGGAGGCCGACCAGGGCTCCATAGACGATGCCGATGGTGGAGACTTCGGTTGCGGTCGCGATGCCTTCGACCACGGCGTAGCGGATCACGAAGGGCAGCGCGAGCGCGGGCAGGGCGATGACGAAGGTCTTGCCGATCTCACTGGGGCTGGCGCGTCGGACATGGCTCATGTCCTCGTGGCGATAGCGCCACCGCACCAGCGTGCACAGCGTGATCGCGAGCACCACGCCGGGCAACAGGCCGCCGGTGAACAGCGCGGCGATCGAGACGCCGGTGACCGAGCCGATCGTGATCAGCACGAGGCTCGGCGGGATGGTCTCGGTCTGCGCGCCCGTGGCCGCAAGAAGTGCGACGAGATCGCCGGGCTTGGCGCCGCGCTGCTTCATCTCCGGAAACAGCACAGGCGCGACCGCCGCCATGTCGGCCGCCTTGGCGCCCGAGATGCCGGAGACCAGGTACATCGCGCCGACAAGGACATAATGCAGCCCGCCGCGGACATGGCCGAGCAGGCTCGCCAGGAACGCCACCATGGCCCGCGCCATGCCGGTCATCTCAATCAGGAGGCCCAAAAATACAAACAGGGGAACAGAGAGCAAAATGAGGTGGCTCATGCCCTCGTCCATCCGCCCGACCAGCACCATGACCGGCGTGCGCGTGGTCAGCGCCAGATAGCCGAAGATGGCGAGCCCGAAGCCGAACGCGATGGGAACGCCGGCAAAGACGCAGAAGCCGGCGACGCCGACGAAGAAGATGACGAGGTTCAGGTTGCCGAGCGGTCGCAGATAAGGCTGCGCCAGCCAGAACAAACCGACGACGACAACAACGGACACCATGGCCGTCAGCACCGTGCGGTAATCGGCTGCGCGCAGCAGCCGCAGCAGCGCGAACGCCGCCATCAAGCAGATGCCGGCCGGCAGCGCCGCGGCGCGCCACATATTGGAGATCTGCAGCGCCGGCGTGGTGATGAAGCTTTCCTCGTAGGCGTAGTCGCAGGACGGCCAGACGATCAGCCCCAGGAAGGCCAGCGCCGCGCAGGTCGCGACCAGATCGAGCCACGCCCGCATCGCGGGCTTGGCGCTGGCGACGACCGCGGTCATGCGCATGTGCTCGGAGCGGCGGAACGCCACCGCCGCGCCCAGCATGGCGAGCCACAGGAACAGGATCGAGGCAAGCTCGTCCGACCAGATCAACGGGCGGTGCACGCCGTAGCGCGCGACCACGCCGGCAAACAGGATCACGATCTCGGCGACCACCAAAATGGCCGCCGGGATTTCGACGAGCAGGCCGAGTGCGCGCTCCGTTGAGGCCAGCAACGAAGGTCGGCGAGGGGGCCGAACAGTCGCCTCGCCCGCCACTCCGCTCACCTCGACCTCGATATGAGCCATGACGGCTCCAACGCGTTACGACAGCTTGCCGACGGCCTTTTCCAGCAGGTCCCAAGCCTGGTCGCCATATTTGCCCTTCCACTCGGCATAGAAGCCGGCGGACCGCAGCTTGTCGCGGAACGGCGCGACCGCGGGCTGGTTGAAGGTCAGGCCCTTGGCTGCGAGCTCCTGCTGGAGATTGGCATTGAGCTTGGCGGTGTCCTCACGTTCCCTAACCGCCGCGGCATTGATGTTCTTGGCGACGATGGTGCGCACGTCCTCGGGCAGGCTGCTCCACGCCCGGCGGTTGGCCAGGAACCAGAAGCCGTCCCACATGTGGTTGGTCAGCGAGCAGTATTTCTGCACCTCGTAGAGCTTGGCGGTCGAGATGATCGCCAGCGGGTTCTCCTGGCCCTCGACGATCCTGGTCTGCAGCGCGGAATAGACCTCGGCGAAATTGATCGAGGCGGGCGCCGCATCGAACGCCTTGAACATCGAGGTCCACAGCGGCGACACCGGGACGCGGATCTTGAAACCCTTGAGATCGTCCGGACCGGTGATCGGCTTGCTCGACGACGTGGTCTGGCGGAAGCCGTTGTCCCAGATCTTGTCCATGACCTCGAGCCCGGCCTTCTTGATCTCGCCGCGGACGAAGGCACCGAGATCGCCGTCCATGGCCTTCCAGACCGTGTCGTAATCCGGGAACGCGAAGCCGATGCCGTTGATCGAGGCCGCAGGCACCAGGGTCGACAGGATCAGGCCCGACAGCGTGAAGAACTCGACGCCGCCGGAGCGGATCTGGCTCAGCATGTCGGTGTCGGACCCGAGCTGGTTGTTCGGGAA
The DNA here is from genome assembly GCF_023073915.1 of Bradyrhizobium sp. 149. Classification (GTDB taxonomy): domain Bacteria; phylum Pseudomonadota; class Alphaproteobacteria; order Rhizobiales; family Xanthobacteraceae; genus Bradyrhizobium. Next base: position 737,649 of record NZ_JADPKK010000022.1, read on the forward strand.
GATCTGGAGGTCGAACTTGCCGTTGGTCTCGGCCTTGATCGCCGCGGCCATCTCCTTGGCGCGCACGTTCAGCGGATGGGTGTCCGGCAGGTTGTTGGCGTATTTGTAGGTGAACTCGGCGCTCTGGGCGCGGGCCACATGGGGCGCACTGAGGCCGCCCAGGACCGCGGTCGCGGCGGAGGCCTTGAGAAGCGTGCGACGGGAAAAGCTCATGGGTCTGCTTCCTCGGAGTTTGTTGTTGTTCTGAGATGCAAACCTATACGGACGGAAGGTCAGAAGGTCATCTGCGATCTCGCGAAGCTTCGCTTATTGCAGCCGGACATCGTCACGGCAATATCGGCTTTCGGAGGCATCGGCCGGATTCAAAACTGCGAAAACAACCCCATGCACAGTACCCGTCGAGACGTGCATGGCCGAACCGAAAACCGGCGGTGAGCGAAGGCTTGGTGGTAGGAATTCCACCTAAACAACTGATCTGATTGTATATAAATATATTCCATAATATAGCTTATGCGAATCACGGATATGGCCGTGCAGATCAGGCCAGATAAATCCGCACCTACCCAGAACCCCTCTCTCGGATCACACTTGCAGGCAGCAAGGTCCGGGCAAACCGACGCAGCGGTTGAGGCCACGGCAGCATTGGGAGGTTCGACATGCAGGAGAACGTCGCCCGCGCAGACCGCTCGCGCGCCATTCCATTCGACGCCGCCAAGCTCGACCGTCTGATGGAGGCCGCCGGCCTCGACATTCTGGTCGCGACCTCCAAGCACAATGTGCAGTACCTGCTGGGTGCCGAGCGCGCGATCTTCTTCGACTACATGGATGCGCTGGGCGTCAGCCGCTATCTACCGGTCCTGGTCTATCCCAAGGGTGCGCCGGAGCATGCGGTCTATGTCGGGCATCGGCTGGAGACCCATCAGCGCGCCGTTGCGCCGCCATGGGTGGCGCAGGTCCGGACCGAGTCCAACGGCTCGGTCGATGCGATCACGCGGGCCGTAAGCCTGATCCGCGACGCCGGCGTGCCCTTGAAGCGGGTTGGGGTCGAGATGGCGTTCCTGCCGATGGATGCCGGTCGGGCGCTCAGTGACGCCCTGCCCGGCGCCGAGCTCAAGGACGCGCTGCTGGTGCTCGAGCGGCTACGCGCGGTCAAGTCGGCGGACGAGCTTGCAAAACTCAAGACGGCGTCCGAGCTCGTCATCGCCTCGATGCTGGAGGTGATCGCCGGGCACGGGCCGGGCACGACCAAGCAGCAATTGTCGGACGCCTTGCGGATCGCCGAAGCCAATCGCGGCCTGACCTTCGAATACTGCCTGCTCGCCTGCGGCAACAGCCACAACCGGGCGCCGTCGGCCCAGCGCTGGGAGCAAGGCGACGTGCTGTCGCTCGATTCCGGCGGCAATTATCACGGCTATATCGGCGATCTCGCGCGCATGGCCGTGCTCGGCGATCCTGATACCGAGCTCAGGGACTGTCTGGCCGAAATCGAGGCGGTCCAGCGCGCCGCCTTCGCCGCGGTCCGGCCGGGCGCGTTGGGCGGCGACATCTACGTCGCGGCCGAGCGGCAGCTCGCGAAGCTTACCCAACGGGACTGCACGGAGTTTTTGGCCCACGGCATGGGCCTTGTCAGCCACGAGGCCCCTCGCCTGACCGCCAAAGGTCCGGTTCCCTACGACGATCCCGACGCCCGCCTGCCGCTCGAAGCAGGCATGGTGGTGTCGATCGAGACCACGATGAAGCATCCGAAGCGCGGCTTTATCAAGCTTGAGGATACGGTTGCAGTGACGCCGACGGGCCATCAGATTTTCGGCGAGGGTGGCCGCGGCTGGAATTTGGGGCGCAGCGCGCTATAGGTTGGCACCACCCGCCGCGCTTACAGGAGACATTTCGCCCTCGGCCCGAGCCCAGGCCGGGTCGTCAACGCCCTGACCTACACCGTCATGACCTAGACTTCCGCGGAAGCAGTAGCTCGCGGCATTCGCATGACTTGCTCAAGGGCGTGCCGGTGCTTCAGCACGGCAAGGGTCTCGCGTGCGCTGAGGCTGCTGACGACTTCCTCGAAATCATCGCTCTGCTCAATCTTGGCACGGGCGATCGCGAGGTCTATGTCGATCTGGCCCGATTTGCGAGGCGGCGTTTCGAGGGACTCAATGTGCGGTCCCAGCAACGCGCGGTTCTGCCTAAGCTCGATCAGAGCCCCATGGGCTTCGATCCGATCCAGGCCCGCAAGCACTCTCGCCCTCTGCAGCAGCGCCGGCGCGCGATTGTCCTCCGGGGTCGCAAACAGGTGCGCTATTCGCGGTGATGTCGATGTGACGATACCGATCGGAATGGCACAAACCAGGCCGATGATCACCGGCGACATCCAGAGCAGCAGCGGAAGCGACACGGCGTAGGCGCTTGCCGCCATTGCCAGACCGCATAGGGTCGGCAGCGTGAATTTGCGATAGACTTCATCGCGCGTGATCCTGCCATCGCTTCGCCGTTGCACTTGCCAGCCCGCGTCACGGCCCAGCAGGATCTCCGCAACGGCGGTGGATTGAAAGATCATCATGGATGGGGCGATCAAGGCGGCAAGCAGGCTCTCGGCGACCACCGCCAGCAGCACGCGAAATCCGCCGCCGAATCCTTGCCGTTCCGCGCGCCTGGTGAGCAGGACGAGGTAGGCCAGCAATTTGGGCACGATGAGGAGGCCCATTGTCGCGGCGAAGACCCAGGCGGCAAGCACGGGATCCTGTGCGGGCCAGGTAGGAAACAACGAAAAGCCCTTGGGAAAGTACTCCGGCTTGACGAAATAGGCCTGCAACGAGATCAGGATTCCGAGCAGTAGAAACAGTAGCCAAAGCGGGGCGGTCAGGTAAGAGCCGATCCCGGTCAACAGGTGAAGCCTGGAGACCCAGTGCAGGCCTCGGGCCGGCAGAACGGCAAGATGCTGGAGATTGCCCTGACACCAGCGACGGTCTCGCGCCGCGAAATCCAGCAGGGACGGTGGCACCTCTTCGAAACTCCCGCCGAGACCCGGGGCCATGAAAATCCCCCACCCCGCGCGTCGCATCAGTGCGGCTTCCACAAAGTCGTGGCTGAGGATGTGCCCGCCGAAAGGCTTCCTCCCGCGCAATTCGGGCAAGCCCGCCTCTTGCGCAAAAGCCTGCACCCGGATGATTGCATTATGTCCCCAGTAGTTGCCCTCGGAGGCATGCCACCAGGCGTTCCCGGCCGCAATCAGGGGACCGTACAGACGACCCGAGAACTGCTGAAGCCGGCTGATCAGGGTCCGCGCATTGACGACGATCGGAAGCGTTTGAATCAGCGCGGCTTGCGGATTTGCTTCCATCGCGCCCGCCAACCGAACGATGGTCTCCCCGCTCATCAGACTGTCCGCGTCGAGAATGATCATGTAGTCGTAGGCGCCCCCGAACCGCCTCACCCATTCGGCGATGTTGCCGGATTTTCGGGCGGTGTTGTCGGATCGGTGACGGTAGTACAGGTGGCCGGGGCCGCAATTGCGCTGCAGTTCCAGGAATGCAAGCTCCTCAGCAATCCAGATGTCCGGGTCTGTCGTGTCACTGAGCAGAAACCAATCGAACAATTGTGCCTGTCCGGTTTCGCCGACCGACTCGTACATGGCGCGGAGTCGCGCCATCAGATGGTGCTGATCCTCGTTGTAGGTCGGTAACAGCATGGCTGTTCGGCCGGAGATCGCTGGCAGTGGACCGTCGCTGTCAATTGGAAGCACATCCGGCCGGCCCCGTAGGAGCACAAAAAAACCAGCCAATGAAGACACGAACGAAAACGCGATCCAGGCGAGCAACACGAGAAACAACCCAAACACCATGCCTTCGAGGACTGTGACCCCACCAACCTTGAGAACATCGTACATCTCAAGGGCGCCCGCAGCGGTAATCGCGACCGTTCCGCCGAGAATGAACGCGCGCCGCGCTGCAACGGCTAAGGTGGTCCGCAGTCGCGCCGGATCGGCACTGTTGGTCCTGTCCAAGCGGCAAGGCCGCATCGGGAGAGGCGTTTCATCGGGAAGATAGCGAACGCCAAGGTCAGGCGAGAGCGCAGGCGACGTCGTCAAGGCGCCCATCGGTAAACCCAGACTTCGGATATGGCTTGATCGCCCTGCATCAAGACCGCCCTCAACTCGATCGGTGCATCCTTCACGGCGCATTGGAAACTCAGGCGCCAGCCGCCGGTTTCCGGGTTTGGCTGTGTGACGACGTTCTTGATCTCGGATTTGTCGGCGCTGACGGCCCCCCTCACCTTGTCAGGATCGACCTCCTTCAATCTGTCGCCGGCGAGTTCGAGCACGAACAATTTGCTGTCGTCGCCGCGCGCGCCAACGCCTGTGCGGGTGAACCGGGCCAGCGAATTGGGCTTCGGCGCGTCCGGACCCCAGTGCAGACGATAGGTGTAGTTGTTTTCGCTCTTGGCCTGGAGAGCCGTTTTCGGGCGCCAGAAGGCCGCGATGTTGTCGTGAACTTCCTCCTTGGTCGGGATCTCAAACAGGACCACGCTGCCCTCTCCCCAATCTCCGATCGGTTCGACCCAGAGGCTCGGGCGACGCTCAAAGCGCGATTCGATGTCCTCGTAGGCAAAGAAGTTTCTCTCCCGCTGCATCAGGCCGAAGCCGCGAGGATTGAGGTCATTGAATGTGCTGGCCTGCAGATCGCGTGGATTGTTGAGAGGACGCCAGAGTTGCTCGCCCTTTCCATTGAACACGGCAAGCCCATCGGAGTCGTGCACCGCGGGGCGGAAATCGTCGACATCGTGTCGGTCGTTCGGACCGAAAAAGAACATGCTCGTCATGGGCGCCAGGCCGGCATGTTGCAGTTCGACCCGCGGATAAAGCGACATTTCCACGTCGAAGACCGTCGGTGCGCCCGGCCTGATCGTGAAGCGATAACTTGCCGCGGCGCTCTTGCTGTCGAGCAGCGCATGGACCACGACGGATGTGGCGCCCGGCGCGGGCTTCTCCAGCCAGAAGGCCTTGAACACGGGAAATTCTTCTCCCTTGCTCTCACCGGTATCGATCGACAGACCGCGCGCGGACAGGCCGTAGGTCTCGCCTTTGGCAACGGCACGGAAGTAGCTGGCGCCAAGAAAGGCGCAAACCTCGTCGTAATAGTCGGCCCGATTGATCGGAGCGTGAATGCGAAAGCCGGCAAATCCGAGATCGACGTCCGGTACCTGCCCGATCTCGCCGCCGAATGCAAAATCATCGCGCCGGTACCTGATCGGTACGGCTCGTCCGCCGGAGACCTCGTAGATGTCGACCCTGCTTTTATAGAAAAAGCCACGGTGGAAAAACTGGACCTCGAAGGGCAGCTTCTCGTTGCGCCAAAGCGCGCGCTCCGGCAGAAAGCGGATTGAGCGGTACTGATCGTAGGTGAGATCCTTGAGCGCGTCCGGGACCTTTTCCTCTGGTGGCGCAAAGGGCTTGCTCGCCAAATTGCGGGCAAGCTCGCGGACATAGGACGGGCCGAACGGCAACTCCGCCGCCGATGCCGCAGAGACTGCGCCAGGTAGTAATGTCGCCAACGGCGTCAATGCCGAGGCTTCCAGGAATTGTCGGCGATTCAAGTGTTCTACCCGTTCGGTTCCAACCGCAATGCAACCCCCTCGTCGCGATCGAGTTCCACGGGCGTTGCCGAATCCGAGCATTGCGTGCCGACGACCTCGTCGATGCGGACCTGGGGCAATATCGCGCTGCTCCGGCCTTGGTCGCGTCTGCAAGAAAAGGTGCAATTTCCGATTGCGCATTCTTGGACCATGGCGCGCCGCGCAACGCTGTAGGGCTCAAGCAACAGGATGATCGCGTTAGGGCAGCGGCAGCAGCTCCAACTGGCTCTGCGCCTTGTTGACGACCGCTGCGAACCAGCTCTGGCTTGGCGCTCCTTGGCAAAGCACAGGGTGAAAGCCGTCATTGCGATGTCTTCGTGGGTCATGTCGCCGCGCGGGTCCTTGTTGTCGATCGACCTCGCCATCATCTGCGTCCAGACTTTTTCGCAGGCCGGGATCTCGACGGTCTTTGCGGCGTCGCTTGCAGCGATGAAGAACACTTTCTCGCCCTGGATCGCGACGACGTCGATTTCATGCAGCGGCCCCTTCAGATCGCCATTGCCGCGCACGCCCAGCACGGCGACCGCGGCGCTCGTTCCCGCGGGCTTCGCGATCGGCAGCTCGGCATATTTGGCGAAGGCGGAGTCCTGGATCGCGTAATAGTAGAAGCGGTCCGACTTGAACGCGGCGCCGATCTCCTGCGGCATGCCGTCCTCGCCGTACCCGCGCAGCCAGTGCTTGAGCCGCACGGTGGTGGTCACGACGGCCTGCATCTTGTCGCCTTCGGAGGCGAAGCCCAGCCCCTCGAGATGGCCGAAGCCGGAGTCGCCCTTGAACAGCGTGTCGGCGTTCGACTTGCCGACCGCCGGCAGCCCCTTGATTGTGGCCGGTCCACCAGCCCGCGCAGCACACATGTCAATTCCTTCAGGGCCGCATCGTGCTGCCGGAAGGTCTCGTCGTTCTCCTTGGCTTTTGAAAATTTTGCGATGTAGCGATCGCGCAAATCGCGATAATAATGCTCGGGGCCGGCCGCATGGGCGGGTGTGGCGAAAACGAGCAGGCAGAGCAAGGCAAGCGATCTCATGCGATTTCCGGCAAGTCTGGGACAATCTCCAGGCTTTGTGCCGGTGCCGCCGGGAAGGTTCACCGGGCCTTCGGGCCACCTTTCCTGCCGCGCTTCGCAGGCGCTTTCCGCTTTTTGACAGCCTTCTTGGTGGCCTTTTTGGCAGCTTTTTTGACTCCGTTGGCTTTCTTGGCTGCCCTTGCCTTTTTTTCCCGCCCTATCCGTTCCGGCCTTGCCTGACGTGAGGCTCGGACTGCCATGTCAGTCAGCGCCGCTGTCTCCGCGACGATCTGGTGCTCGGCGTCGGCCCCGGGCACGGCCATCACAGTCTGGACCTCCTCGGCGGTATAGGCCGGGTCCCAATGTGAATTCTCCGGAACATGGCAGTGCCCGTAATGGCCCCCAAGCGTTCGCCAGTTCGGTTCGTTGCGGTTGTGATGGCCCGGGTCGCGGCCGCGATCGGGCGGATTGGGAAGGCCGTTCGGCCAGATCGCCGGGACATTGTGTGTGCTTTCGATCCATCGGCACAGCCGGCCGACATTGGTCAGACTGGCGTGACTCTTGGGTCTGCCGGCAAAGCCAACCAGCTCGAACTGGATCGCGGAGTACTTGTTTGTCTGAACCGTTCCTGACGGGTGAGCCAATGCTCGTGCCGCGACATCGGTGTCGAGATGCTGGTAGATGAACTGATCGTCGATGGTGAAGTGCGGAATGTCGTGGCCTTGCTGATAGGTCGCGAACGCACCGGCCGCTGTCGATCCTTCGGTGGTGTGATGGATAATCCTGAAAGGTCGGGCGGTGTATTGACCCGCGCTCCAGGGCAAGGGCATCCATCGTGCGAAAGGACATCTGGCCATTTTCCAACTCCGGGTTCGCTTGCTGCAATGGCAGTACGCCGATCAGGTGCGAGTCTTGCTCTTCTTGATCCCTTTCTTGTCTTCCTTCTTGCCACGCTTCCTGGCGCGCTTTTGAACGGCCTTCCGGCTGCGCTTTTTCGGCGCCGCTTTGGTCTTGCGCGACTTGGCTGCCGAGTTCTTTTTCGCGGACTTCTTCTTCGCTGATGTCTTCTGCACCGACGTTTTGGCTGACGGCCGCTTGGCTGCGGCCGCGGCCTTCTTGCGCGGCTTGGCCTTCTTCGATGCGTTCGCGCGTCCACCTGTCCGCGGCTTGGTCCGCCGCGCACGCGTGGCGATTCCTTCTGCTGACGGCGCGGCCATGCCCATCGCTACGGCAACAACAGCAGGCTCGGGCTGTTCGGCGCGGACCTTGGCAAGGGCCGTCTGGAGCGCCGCATCCCAGGCCGCTAGGTCGAAATGCTGGGGGTCGTCGTGGTCGCCAATGCCCAGATCCAGAACGCAGTGGAAGACCGGCACCATCCACGCGCCGCGCCTGACGCCGGCGATGACATATTGAAGCGCGAGCCTTGCATATTGGACGGGCGTGAAGCCAGGATCGGGTGACTCAAAGTCATGGTTGCCGGGACCCATACGCGGCTGCACCAGTTCGTGATGCAGGAACAGTCCCCTGAAGCGGGTACTCGGTTTTTCGAACTGGGTCGCGCGCCAAGGCGTTCCGTAGGTCCGGTCCGTCAGCGTCTCGCCGAGAGGCGTGATGTAGATGTGGGTCTTGCCGTCTGGCAGACCCGAAAGCTTGTTGCCGGACCAGGCGGCCGTGTTGATGAAATGCGGGTCAAAGTCTTGTCCGGCCTCCAGTTTGAAGCTTGTGTCGTGAATGACGAAATAGCGCGCAAGCGGTGCGCTCGGGTCGTCGGAGTTGGCGTGGCAAATGCGATCCGTCACCGAGCCGCCAACCTTGCTCTCGGCGATGCCCTGCTTCTGGAGGGACGATCTCACCTGCGCCTTGGTCACCCCTAGAGCGGGGGGATTGGCGAGGAGGCTAGACAGGACCGGCGGCAAATTGGCCCTGGCTTCGTCGACATTGCCGGCGCGCTTGACGGTGCGAAGCAGGCAGCGGGCCTGTTCGATCGGCGATCCCGCGAACGTCAACTGAGCTGAGTCGAAGTGACAAGGTGTGGTCATGGGACGCCCCCGGCAGAATGATCACCTGCGCCGCTCGGCAGCGCTCACCCGTGCAACCTTAGGAAATGTCGCGTGACGCCACAACTTTTATTTGAACACGTTGGCGGCGGAGACGAGCGGCCGGCAGCCCTACTCCGCCGGCCTGAGCTGCCGGCCGAGGCGCATTGCCGCCGTCTCGCGGACGCGGAGACGCGCGCGGCGCTTACGCCACCAGATCACGATTCCGGTGACCGAGAGTGCCGCCACCACCAGCCCCATGATCGAGATCAGGATGCGGCCGAACAGCCCGACGATGCGGCCCGAATGCAGCGGGAATTGCGCCTGCACGAAGACGTCGGCGGCCGTGCCGACCCAGGGCAGCCGTTCGCCGATCGGACGGCCGTCCTCGCTGTCGTAATAGAGCTGCGCCGGGCCGACGCCGCCGGCGCCGTGATCGTCGCCCGGATGGAAGAAGGCGGCGGCATAGACGCCATGGGCCGGGCCGTAATTGACCGAGCCGACCGGGATGGTCCACCCTCGTGCCTTGCCGTCGGCCGCCGCGCGCGCGGCGATGTCGGCGAAGCTGACCTTGGGCTCGATGGGATCGTCGAGATCGCGATACGGCCGCTGCTCATAAGGCGTCGGCGTGTAGTTCGACACCATCTTCATCAGCGGCGAGAACACCTCGAAATAGAGGTTCAGCGAGAACGCCGTGAAGGCGATGATGAACAGCACGCCCCAGGTCCACAGGCTGAAGGCGCGGTGGATGTCGAAATTGATCCGGTAGGCACTGCCCGAGGTCTTGATGGTCCAGGCCGGCGCCCAGCGCGCCCAGAAGCCGCGTTCGAGCTGGCGCGTGACTTGGGGTGCCCGTGCCGCCCTGGCGCGCCGCCGCGAGGGCAGCGTCAGATAGAAGCCGACGAAGCAATCGATGGTCCAGATGATGGCGATCACGCCAAGCACGCGCATGCCCCAGCGGTCGCTGCCCCAGAACTCCGGAATGTGCATCGTGTAGTGCAGCTTGTAGAGAAACGAGACGAAGTTTTCCCGCGTCACAGGCCAGACAGCGCCCCAGTAGCGGCGACCAAGCTCCGCGCCGGTGTTGGGGTCGAGGAAGATCTGATTATAGTCGAGCGTGTAACGCTTTCCGGTCGCGGGATCGATCCGCGGCATGACGAAGAACCAGAGCGAGTGACCCTCCTCCGGCGTCATGAAGAGGTAGACCACGCGCGCGCGGGGATCGCGCTGCTCGATCATCTTCGCGAGATCGATCGAGGGAATGGCCGGTCCCTTGCTGGTGACGTCGAACAGATGGCTGTTCAAGACGTCGTCGATCTCGTGATCCCACGAGATGATCGCGCCGGTGATGCCGGAGAAAAACAGGAAGCCGGCCGTGAGCAGTCCCGCCCAGCGATGCAATCTGCCGAATATCGCTCTCATCGTGCGATTGCCCTGCTCACCAGCGGTACGTCAGCTTGCCGATCGCCTTGCGCCCCTCGGCATACATGCAGCCGGACAGGCCGTAGCAGGCCGCGACATAGCGTGTGTCGGCGAAGTTGGTGACGTTCAGCGACAGACGCCAATTGTCCCTGGTATAGGCAACGAGCGCATCCAGCACGGTTGCCGATCCCACCTTGAACGTGTTGGCATCATCGCCCCAGGTCGCGCCGACATAGCGAATGCCGCCGCCGAATTGAAGGCCGGCGGCCGGCCCGGTCTGGAGCGTGTAATCGCTCCACAGCGAAGCACGGTTGAGCGGCACCGTGACCGGCGCCTTGTCGACATTCACCGGATCCTGGGTGACCATGGCATCGACATAGGCGTAGGCGGCACGCAGGTTCCAGCCGTCGGCCAGCGACATCGTGCCTTCGAGTTCGATGCCGCGCGATTTCACCTGCCCGGTCTGCTCGGCAAAGGTGCTTGCAGGCACGTAGACGACGACGTTGTCGCGTGTCAGGTCGAAGGCCGCGAAGGTAAACAGCGCGTTCCATCCGAGCGGCTGGTATTTGACGCCCACTTCGTACTGCACGCCGGTCTCGGGATTGAGCATCTGTCCCGACGCGCTGGTTGCGAGCACCGGCAGGAACGATTCCGAGTAGCTGAAATAGGGAGCGATGCCGCTGTCGAAATTGTACATCACGGCGGCGCGGCCGGTGAAGGCCGAGGCATCCTTCGAGGACGAGGTGTTGGTGATACCGCTGTCGAGCTGCGTCGTCACGAAATCCTGACGGCCGCCGAGCTGGAATGACAGCCGGCCGAGCTTGATCTGGTCCTGCGCGTAGAGGCCGACCTGCGACTGCTTGACGCCGGTGTTGTCGTACATGCCGCCGAGGGTCCAGTCGTTGCTGTAGACCGGGTTGAAGACGTTGATCTCCGGCGATGATGTCGAGACGGCAAAGGCGGTGTCGCGAAATGTGGTGTTGCGATAGTCGAGCCCGACCAGCGTGGTATGGCTGAGGATGCCGGTTACGAACTTGCCCTGGAGCTGGTTGTCCACCGCGAAGGAGTTGATGTACGAGTTGCTGTAGCTGCCAAAACGCCCCAGCTGCCCCGCCGCCTGGTCGGTATATCCAGTGCCGTAGAAGGTCTTTTCCTCGTTGTGCTGATAGGCGTAACGCAGATTCTGCCGGAACGTGATGTTGTCGGTGAAATTGTGCGAGAGCTGGTAGCCGGCCGTCGCGATCTCTGTGTTGAACGCGTTGAAGCCCGGTACGCCCGCGAAGAACGAGACCGGGATGGTGCGGCCGTTGTTCGGCCATACCGTGCCCGAAGCCGGCAGGAACTGGAGCCCCCATCCCGCCCGGTCCCTCTGGTAGTTGGCGAGGATCGTGATGGTGGTGTCGTCGTTCGGCTTGAACGTGACGGCGGGCGCGATGAAGACACGGTTGTCCTTGGTGAAATCGACCTGGGTCTCGCCGTCGCGGACGACGCCAGTCAGGCGCCACAATACGGCGCCGTCCTTGTTGGCGGCACCGCCCATGTCGAACTGGCCCTGATAGCGGTTGAAGCTGCCGCCGGAGATCGAGACCTCGCCGAACTGCTGCGCCGTGGGCAGCTTGGTCACATAGTTGAGGATGCCGCCAGTGCCGCTGCCGCCATACATCGCCGAGGACGGGCCCTTGAGAACCTCGAGGCGCTCGGCGCCGTAGGGATCGAGGCCGTTGAAGTGCACGTAATTGCTGGAGGGAATCCGCAAGCCATCGACATAGAGGCCTGACATGGTCGTGTCGAAGCCGCGGATCTGGAGGGCGCCGAAGCGGGTGTCCGAACCGCCATTGACGTCGCCGCTGACACCGGCGGTGTAGCGCAGCGCCTCGCCGATCGAGACCGCGCCCTGGTTTCTGACCTGGTCGGTCGTGACGACGGATACCGACTGCGGGGTTTCGATCAGCGGCGTATCCGTCTTGGTCGCGGTGCCGCTGCGCGTCGCAACGAAACCGCGCACGGGACCATTGGCGCGTTCACCCGTGGCGCCGTTCGATGATGCCGATTGGGTTGGCGCGGCTTGCTGCGCCGGAGAGCGACGATTGGCGCGCGCGGTACGTGTTGGCCCTGACTGTCGCGACGAAGCGACCGCCGCAGGACGGACGCGCTGAGCCGGGGCTTCGACGGTGACGGCGGGAATCTGCGTCTGCGCCTCCACGGCACCGAGGGGAACGACGAGAGCGAATGCGCCGGCCGCGCCGCGGAAAAGCACCAGTATCTGTCGACGACGCGCGTCGGAGCGCGAAAGAAATTGGAAGTCGGTCACGTCGTCGAGGCCCCACGCACTGCCGGCTTCGCCGGTATGGTTTTTGATGCCTCGCCCTAACGCAGGCGTTTTCAGAGTGCGATAGGAACAGCGTTAGAATTTCTCCAGACACGTGCGCAACGCATGCGACGAATGCGCTCAGTCGTGTCTCTGAGATTGGACTGTTTCCAAACGGACAAGAATCTTCTTGTCCGAAATGTCTCGAATGGCGTCAGCGATGCCGCAGCCGGCGATTGACCCTGCGCGCGAGATAATCGCCGGCGCTCTGGACCAGCTGCACCAGCGCGATCAAAACCACGACCACGGCGAGCATCATCTCCGGCATGAAGCGCTGATAGCCGTAGCGGATGCCGAGATCGCCCAGGCCTCCGCCTCCGACGGCGCCGACCATGGCGGAATAGCCGAGCAGGCTGACCACTGCGAGCGTCAGCGCCAGCAGGAGCCCCGGCAGTGCTTCGGGGATCAGCACCTTGAGCACAATCTGGATCGGCGAGGCCCCGAACGAGGAAGCCGTCTCGATCAGGCCGCCATCGACCTCGCGGATCGCGGCCTCGACCAGGCGCGCGATGAACGGTGCCGATGCGATCGTCAACGGCACGATCGCGGCCGTCGAGCCGATCGAGGTGCCGGCAACGAAGCGCGTGAACGGGATGATGGCGACGACCAGGATGATGAAGGGCGTGGACCGCGTCGCATTGACGACGATGCCGAGGACGCGATTGACAACGGGCGCCGCGAACAGCTCGCCTTTCCGGCTGGTGGCGAGAAAGACGCCGAGCGGCAGACCGAAGGCGGTGCCGATCAACGCCGCGAGGCCGACCATGTACAGGCTCTCGCCGGTGGCCTGGATGATCAGGTTGATGAGTTCAGGCGACATAGCCGAGGCGCTCCGCGGGAAGTTGATATTGTGAGAGCCAGGCCAGCGTCCGCGTTGTTGCGTCCTCGCCGGAAACGCCGAGAGGGATACCAAGCGTCAGCGAGCCCACATGCTGGCCGCCGATCTCGTCGATGCGGGCCGACAGCAGCGAGACGTCGAGGCCGAGCTCGCGCGCCAGCCGTGCCACCAGCGTGTCGCCAGCCCCTGCCCCGCGCACATGGACGCGGATCACGGCCTGTCCGCCCGCAGGCGGCTCTGAAACGATCCGGCTCGCCAGCGACACCGGCAGGGTGTCGCCGATGACCTCTGCGAGGAAGGATTGCGTGATCGGATGTTTGGGATGGGTGAAGATATCCGCGACATGGCCGCTCTCGACGACGTGGCCGGCGTCGAGCACCACGACGTCCCTGGCGAGCTGGCGCACCACCGACATCTCGTGAGTGATCAGCACGATGGTCACGCCGAGCTCGCAGTTGATGTTCGCGAGCAGATCGAGGATCGCCCGCGTGGTCTGCGGATCGAGCGCCGAGGTCGCCTCGTCCGACAGCAGCACGCTCGGCCGCGTCGCGAGCGCACGGGCAATGCCGACGCGCTGCTTCTGGCCGCCGGAGAGTTCTGACGGGTAGCGGTCGTGCTTGTCGGCGATGCCCACCAGCTCAAGCAGCTCGGCCACGCGCGCGCGGATGTCCGCCTTGGCCCAGCCGGCGATCTCGAGCGGCAGCGCGATGTTGGCGGCTGCCGTGCGTGAGGACAGCAAGTTGAAGTGCTGGAAGATCATGCCGATCGAGCGCTGCGCCAGCCGCAAGTCGCGGCCCGTGAGCGCCGAGATATCTCTGTTATCAACGACGACGCGGCCCGTGGTCGGCCTCTCCAGCCCGTTGATGAGCCGGACCAGGCTCGATTTGCCGGCACCGGAGCGACCGATGACGCCGGTGATCGAACCGCGCGGGATCGCGAAGTCGATGTTTTGCAGGGCATTGACGCCGGGCTTTCCGCGATAGGCTGGATAGGTTTTCGAGATGCCTTCGAAACGGACCATCGCGTCAGGCGCAGTCGCGGCAGGTGAAGTCGCGTCAGGTGAGATAGCGTCAAGCGTTTCGATCGGCTGTCCGATCGCGAGCGACGGGTGGACGTTCATGGAGGCGGCCTTCATGCACAATAGTTCCGCCTGCCGTGGGACATCCGGTAACCGGGTCGCATCACGCGACGGAGGGTGAAACCGCGATGAGGGCTCGGGTCGGGCGCGCTGCATCGCAGCACACACCATCGCCCTTCCAGGTCTGTCTTGCAATGTCAGATATTTGCGTGGGTTTGGACGAAGTTTTCCAAATCCCGCCCCGGTGAAGAAAATTCATCTGCCGCCGGATCGGCCTCGCGCCCTGCTCAGTGGACCTGCAACCACGGTAATACGATCAGCAGCAGCCCCGCGAAATAGAGCACGCCGAAGATCAGCCCAAAAGCCCAGAACTGGCCCTTCCCGATATAGCCGCTGCCGAAATACATCGGCGCCGGTCCCGTCGCGTAAGGCGAGATCACGCCCATCAGGCCGAGCGAATACATGCAGAGCATGGCGAGCGTCGTGACCGGAAGGTCGGGGATGCCGGATCCGACCGCGAGCACCACGGGCAGCACGGCGGCGGCATGCGAGGTGATGCTCGAGAAGAAATAGTGGATCCAGAAGAACAGCGCGACCAGCAGGAGCATCGCGGTCGAGGGCGACAGCCCGGCGAGCGGTTTTGCGTATTCGGTTGCGAACCATTTGATGAAGCCGATTTCGTTGAGACCCGAAGCCAGCGTCAACAGCGAGGTGAAATAGAAGAACACCTCCCACGCGCTCTTCTCGGCGACGATGTCGGCAAACTCTATCACGCCCGTCACCAGCATCAGCGAGATCACGATGAACACCACCGTGGTGGCGTTGACGAAGTTCGAGCCCAACAGCGGCACGCGGATGTCCGGGCTCGAGCCCGCGATCCACAGGAACATCGCGAGCACGATCAGCGCCAGCATGATCCACTCGTTGCGCGACATCGGGCCCATCTCCGCGAGCTCCCTTGCCGCCCATTCGGAAATTTCCGGGCTGCTCTTCACCTCGGGACGGCAGACCAGATAGCTCAGCAGCGGAACCAGCACCATCAGGAGGAGCCCCAGCGGCGCAAAGCCCAAGAACCACTGCGCCCAGCTCACCTCGACCCCGACGGTCTTCTTGGCGATGGCCAGCGCCGCCGCATTGGGCGCGAGCGCGGTGAAAAAGAGCGAGCTGGTGACGGCGGTTGACGCGAACGCGGTCCACATCACGTAGGTCCCGATCCTGCCAGCGGTCGGCCCCGGCTCCGAGCCGTAGATGCGCGGGATGTTGCTGATGATGGGATAGACGATGCCGCCGCTGCGGGCGGTGTTGGATGGTGTCGCCGGCGCCAGCAAAAAGTCCGACATCGCCACCGCATAGCCGAGGCCGAGCGTGTTGCGGCCGAGCTTTTGCACCAGCACCAGTGCAATGCGCCGGCCAAGCTGGCTCTTGCGATAGCCGATCGAGAACACGAAGGCGCCGACGATCAGCCACACGGTGCTCTCGGCAAAGCCCGCCAGCATCCAGCGCAACGACTTGGTCGGATCGGGATCGATATAGCCGCTGACGCCGGCAACCGTCAGCCCGATCAGGCCGACCGCGCCGACCGGCATCGATTCCAGGATGAGCCCAGTGATGACGGCCGCGAAGACGGCAAAATAGTGCCACTGATTGACATTGAGCCCAGCCGGCACCGGCCACAGATAGATCACCAGCCACACCGCGATCGGCGCGATTAGCTTCCAGCGAGACCCTTTCGCCTCAGGCGCCTCCGAGCTAGCGGTCATGGGCCCTCCCCCTCGATTGCCGTCGTGTTCATCCGGCCCGTTGACCGAGCCGCTATTGTCGCAACGCGGCGTATACGGACTGTCCGCGGCGCGATCAATGCCTTGGCCGGCCTTCTGCCGCCCTGGCCCTGATTTTCCTCGCGCTCACAAATGCCCGTTGCGGTGATGCTCGGGCTCGCCGCCGCGGACCGGAAACCGGATCGTGGTCCCGATGGTGATCCAGTTGGCATTTTCGCCGGTGATGTTGCGGCCGTAGATCACGTCGACGGAGAATATCTCGTTCGGTCGGCAGCGGACACCAGTCTGGAAACGCGGCTGCACGACGCTTGCGATCTCGGAGGCGCCGGCCTGCCCGTACGCCTCGATCGTCCATTGCAAGGTGTCGGTGAATTTCCAATCGAAACCGATGCCGTAGGTCAGGTAGTGGCGATCCACCGTGCGATCCCAGAGCCAGCCGCCGTTGACGTTGATGCGCATGGTCTCCGACAGGCGGAAGGTCGCGGGGATGACGGCAAAGGCGGACAGGGCATCGCCGGTCGCCGCGTCGAATGATCCGGCGCCATACGCCGACAATCCCCACCGCCCTATTCCGGTCGGGACGAAATTCGTCTTGGCTTTTGGAGCAACCGTCGTGCTCAAGTCGCCATCGCTCCGGGCCCGAATGGTCTGCAGGCTGAGCTCGATCGGCCTGAAGGGGTCGATGACGCAGGAGGGATTGGCGACCGCAGAAAAATCGGTGTTGGTCGCGGCCGACATCCAGCTTTCCACCTTGCAGGAGCCCACCTCGGAAATGTCGGCGGCATCGACCGCATAGGCGCCATTCGCGGCGCGCGCATCCTGCGCTGCGAGTACGCCAAAAGCCGCGATTGCGGCGGTTATTCCGGTTCTTGCAGCCCAGCCCATGGTGCGATGTTAGCAGAGTCTTCGCCTCGACAAGGCCCGGATTCTGGGACTATCTTTGCCCCATGAGCGACCATCATCATCACCACGATCACGATCATTCCGAGCTGTCGGAGACCGAGCTGCGCGTGCGCGCGCTCGAAACGATCCTGACCGAAAAAGGCTATGTCGAGCCGGCCGCGCTCGATGCCATCATCGAGGCCTATGAGACCAGGATCGGCCCCCATAACGGCGCGCGCGTCGTCGCCAAGGCCTGGAGCGATCCGGCGTTCAAGAAGGCACTGCTGGAGGACGGCTCGAAGGCGATCGGCACGCTCGGCCATGTCAGCCGCGTCGGCGACCATCTCGTCGTCGTCGAGAACACGCCGCAGCGTCACAACATGGTCGTATGCACGCTGTGCTCCTGCTACCCTTGGGAAATGCTGGGGCTGCCGCCGGTCTGGTACAAGGCCGCGCCCTACCGCTCCCGCGCAGTGAAGGACCCGCGCGGCGTGCTCGCCGATTTCGGCGTGCAGGTCGCCAGGGAAATAGAGATCCGGGTGTGGGATTCCACCGCAGAAACGCGCTTCCTGGTGCTGCCGATGCGCCCCGACGGCACGGACGGCTGGAGCGAGGAGCAGCTCGCCGGGCTTGTCACGCGGGATTCCATGATCGGCACCGGCTTTCCAAAGGCGCCCGGGGCGCCGTCATGAACGGCGTGCACGACATGGGCGGCATGGACGGCTTCGGCAAGGTCGAGCCCGAGCCGAACGAGCCGGTGTTCCACGAGGAATGGGAGTCGCGTGTTCTCGCCATGGTGCGCGCGATGGGCGCGGCCGGCGCCTTCAACATCGACACCTCGCGCTTCTATCGCGAGACGATCCCGCCGCATGTCTATCTCTCGAGCTCCTACTACACGAAGTGGTTTCTCGGGCTCGAGGAGATGCTGGTCGAGAAGGGCTATCTCACCCGGGAGGACGTCGCCGCCGGACATGCGGTGCAGCCGGCGAAGGCGCTCAAGCACGGCAGGCTGGAGCGCGACGATGTCGAGCGCATCATGGTGCGCGGCAAGTTCGCCCGCCCTGCTCCGGTCCCGGCCAAATTTAGGATCGGCGACCGCGTGCGCGCGAAAAACATCCATCCGGCGACCCACACGCGGCTGCCGCGTTACGTGCGCGGCCATGCCGGTGTCGTCGAGCTCAACCATGGCTGTCACGTGTTTCCGGATTCGGCCGCGATGGAGCTCGGCGAGAATCCGCAATGGCTCTACACGGTGGTGTTCGAGGGCCGCGATCTCTGGGGCGCGGACGGTGATCCGACCCTGAAGGTGTCCATCGACGCGTTCGAGCCCTATCTGGACCCGGCATGATGAGCAGCACGGCTGCTACCGCCGCGACGGCAGCGATCCCGAGCATTCCCCGCGATGACGACGGCCCCGTGTTCCGCGCCCCCTGGGAGGCGCACGCGTTTGCAATGGCGCTGACGCTGCACGAGCGCGGCGTATTCACCTGGCCCGAATGGGCGGCGGCCCTGGCCTCCGAGATCAAGCGCGCGCAGGCGGCCGGCGATCCCGATACGGCCGAGACCTACTATCTCCATTGGCTCGCCACGCTGGAAGCACTGGTTGCGCGCAAGGGCGTCGCCTCGACGGAAACCCTGCACCGCTATCGCGATGCTTGGGATCACGCCGCGGATCGCACCCCGCACGGCAAGCCGGTCGAGCTGCGGGACGAGGATTTTGCGCGGTAGTCGCCCCAAACAGCGCTGTCATTCCCCGCGAAGGCGGGGAATCCAGTACGCCGCGGCGTCTCGGCTCAAGCGTGCTCTCCGGGATACTGGATCGCCCGCCTTCGCGGACGATGACAGCGGAGATCGGGCGCTATTTGCGTCTCGCCACGTACTCCCGCCATCCCTTCGCCCGCAGGCTGCACGCCGGGCACTCGCCGCAGCCATAGCCCCAATCATGCTGCGCGCCGCGTTCGCCGAGATAGCAGGTGTGCGACTGCTCGCGAATGAGATCGACCAGCCCCTCGCCGCCGAGATCATGCGCGAGCTGCCACGTCGCGGCCTTGTCGATCCACATCAGCGGCGTATGCAGCTCGAACTTGCGGGCCATGCCGAGCGACAACGCGGCCTGCATGGCGCGGATGGTGTCGTCGCGGCAATCGGGATAGCCGGAATAGTCGGTCTCGCACATGCCGCCGACGATGTGACTGATGCCGCGCCGGTAGGCCAGTGCCGCGGCGAAGGTCAAGAACACCAGATTGCGGCCGGGCACGAACGTATTCGGCAGGCCGTCGGCGCCCATCGCAATCGCAACGTCGCGCGTCAGCGCCGTCTCGGACACGGCGGCGAGCGTCGGGATCGACAGCGTGTGGTTCTCACCAAGCCTGGACGCCCAATCCGTGCCCAGGCCCTTGATGCCCTCGAACAGCTGATCGCGGCAGGCAAGCTCGATGGCATGGCGCTGGCCGTAATCGAACCCCAGCGTCTCCACGCGCGCAAAACGGCCTAACGCCCAGGCGAGGCAGGTGGTGGAATCCTGGCCGCCGGAAAACAGCACCAACGCGGTTTCTGATGAAAATACGTCGCTCATGGTCCGCGCTTTAGCACTGCGCACGCTGCTCGCCAATCTGGCCCGCCAACCCGTGGAAATCGGCCCGTTCCGCCGCGCTACGCTGGGAACGGCGGCCCGCTTTTGGCATAAGGCTTGAGAGCCAGGAGACCGCCCCGCAATGACCCCTTCCCGCGACATTTCCCGCCTGATCGAAATCATGGCGGCGCTGCGCACGCCGGTGACCGGCTGCCCCTGGGACCTCGAGCAGAATTTTGCGACGATCGCGCCGTACACGATCGAGGAAGCCTATGAGGTGGTCGAGGCCATCAGCCGCGGCGATCTCGACGACCTCTGCGAGGAGCTCGGTGATCTCCTGCTGCAGGTGGTGTTCCACGCCCGCATGGCCGAGGAGCAGAAGGCTTTCGCTTTTGGAGATGTCGTCGAGGCCATCACCCGCAAGATGATCCGGCGCCATCCTCACGTCTTCGCCGACACGAACGGCAATCTCGCCTCCTCCCACGTCAAGGAAGTCTGGGACCGCATCAAGGCTGAGGAAAAAGCCGAGCGCGCCGCGCGGCGGCCGCCGGAGGAGATTTCGCACAAATCGCTGTTGTCAGGCGTCAAGGCCGGCCAGCCCGCGCTGACACGCGCCATGGAGCTGCAGCGCAAGGCTTCTGCCGTCGGCTTCGACTGGAACGATCCGCGCGCAGTGCTGGCAAAAATCCGCGAGGAAGCCGACGAGATCGAGGCCGCCCTCGACCGCAATGACAGCGAGGGGCTTGCGGAAGAGACCGGCGACCTGATGTTCGCGCTGGTCAATCTCGCCCGCCATGTTGACGCCGATCCGGAAGCCGCGCTGCGCGCGACCAACGCGAAGTTCGAGCGGCGCTTTGCGTTCATCGAACGGGCGCTGGCGGCGCAAGGACGGACGCTGGAGCAAGCATCGCTGGCGGAGATGGACGCATTGTGGAACGCGGCGAAGGGCGACGAGAGGCCGGTACCAGACGGACGCGAGGAAGCCCGCAGCTAACTCCGCCCTTCCCCGGGGACGACACCTGTTATGCAGATGCGCGCGGCACGGCGTCGAAGCGGTTCACCACGATATCCCGCTTGGTCTCGTCCACCCGCACGGTCATGTCGAACCTGCCGTCGTGCAGTTCCTTGACCAGCACTTCGGCATTGCGATGCAGCCAGCTGATGCCGGCGCCGTCGGAGGCATCGATAGAGAGGTCGAGCGTGATGCGCTTGGCGGCGAGCCGCTCCTCGATTGCGGCGAGCAGCGTGTCGATCCCCTCACCCGAGACGGCTGAGACCAGCATCGCCGGATGATCTTCGGGTCTGCGCGCGGCGATGTTCAAAAGTTCTTCGCGCTGTTCGGCATCGTAACGGTCGATCTTGTTCCAAACCTCGATGATGCGGCTGCTGTCATCGGGGTTGATGCCGAGCTGGCGCAGCACGGCGTCGACGTCGCTCTGCTGCGCCTCGGCGTCGTCGTGCGAGATGTCGCGCACATGCAGGATGACGTCGGCCTCCAGCACCTCCTCCAGCGTGGCGCGGAAGGCGGCGACGAGCTGCGTCGGCAAGTTGGAGATGAAACCGACGGTGTCCGACAGCATCGCCTTGCCGCCGTGCGGCAGGGTGAGCGCGCGCAGGGTCGGATCCAGCGTGGCGAACAGCATGTCGGCGGCCTGCACCTCGGCACGGGTCAGGCGGTTGAACAGCGTCGACTTGCCGGCATTGGTGTAGCCGACCAGCGCGACCACGCGATACGGCACGCGCTGGCGTCCCGCACGATGCAGGCGCCGCGTCGCCTGCACCTTCTTCAGCTCGCCCTCGAGTTTCGAGATGCGCTCCTGGATCAGGCGGCGGTCGGCTTCAATCTGCGTCTCGCCGGGACCGCCCATGAATCCAAAGCCGCCGCGCTGGCGTTCGAGATGGGTCCATGAGCGCACCAGGCGCGAACGTTGGTAGTTGAGGTGCGCGAGCTCGACCTGGAGCGAGCCTTCCTTGGTCTTGGCGCGGCGGCCGAAGATTTCGAGGATGAGCCCGGTGCGGTCGAGCACCTTTGCATGCAACTCCTTCTCGAGATTGCGCTGCTGGATCGGTGCAAGCGCGCAATCCATCACCACGAGCTCGACGTCGAGACTCTTGGCGAGCCCGGCGATCTCCTCGACCTTACCCTTGCCGATGTAGGTCGCTGGGCGGATCTGGTTGATCGGCGCGATGATGGCGTCGGCAACGACGAGATCGATCGCGCGCGCGAGGCCGGCGGCTTCGTCGAGCCGGGCTTCTGCGTCACGCAGGACATGAGCTTCCGATTGCGCGTCGGCGTTGCCTGCGCGCACCCGCAAATAGGGGCCGATGACCAGCACCCGCCCCGTCTGCCTATCCCCTGCCGACCGCGGGCGGTCGGCCTCCCCGTCGAAATTCCGGGGTTCCAATCAGATCACTCTCAAGCCGGCTGATCCTCGCCGCCTTCGAACAACTGGATCGGAGCGCCCGGCATGATGGTCGAGATCGCATGCTTGTAGACGAGCTGCGAGTGACCGTCGCGCCGAAGCAGCAAACAGAAATTGTCGAACCAGGTCACGATGCCCTGGAGCTTGACTCCGTTGACCAGAAAGATCGTCAGTGGCGTTTTGGTTTTGCGAACGTGATTAAGGAAGGTGTCCTGCAGGTTTTGTGCGCGGTCTGCCGCCATTGTTTTTTTCTCGCTTTGAGTTTCTTTTTATTGCGCCGGTTGCGGCCCTCTTTTGAAGATTCGGGTCCTCGTCCGGTTGCCGTCCCTCATGAGATCCCCCTCGGAGGGACAGCGGTCCAATTAGAGGACAGGTGGGCTTATTAGGCAAGCCGCTTCACAGGGCAGGCGACGCCGTATTGCCCCGAAAAACTACGGAAATCGATGAGTTTCCTCGCCTATCCGCGCGACGTCGCGGCGTTAGCCAACGCCGAGCGCCTTCAGTTTCCGGTGCAACGCCGAGCGTTCCATGCCAACAAACTCGGCCGTGCGAGAAATATTTCCTGAAAAGCGGCTGATCTGTGCAATCAAATAGTCGCGCTCGAACACTTCGCGCGCTTCGCGCAGCGGCAGGCCCATGATGTGCTCGCCATTGTTGCTGGTCGGCATCGCCGGCACCATTGAGCCGACGTCTTGCGGCAGCATGTCGGCCGTGATGATGACCTCCGGCCCGCCCGCGGCCAGAATCATGACTCTCTCAACGTTGTTGCGGAGCTGGCGCACATTGCCCGGCCAGACATGGGACTGCAGCACCGCCATCGCGTCCTGCCCGATCTGCCGCTTCGGCAGACCGCTACCCGACGAGATCTGGTCCATGAAGTAGTCGATCAATTCCGGGATGTCCTCACGTCGCTCCGACAGCGCGGGCACGCGGATCGGCACCACCGAGAGCCGATGATAGAGATCCTCGCGGAAATGGCCGGCCGCGATCTCCTCTTCCAGATTGCGCGCGGTGGAGGAGATGATGCGAACGTCGACCTGGACTTTGCCGGTGCCGCCAACCCGCTGGAACGACTGCTCGACCAGCACGCGCAAGATCTTGTTCTGGGTCTCGCGCGGCATGTCCGCGATCTCGTCGATGAACAGCGTGCCACCATGGGCCTCTTCGAGCGCGCCGGGCTTGCGCGCGTGCTCGCCGTTGGACTGCTCGATGCCGAACAGCTCGTGCTCCATCCGCTCGGGCGTGATCGCGGCGGCGTTGATGACGACGAAGGGACCGTCGGCGCGGCCCGAGGCCGTGTGCAGCGTGCGCGCGGTCAGTTCCTTGCCGGCGCCGGCGGGGCCGACGATCAGGATGCGGCTGTTGGCCTTGGCCGCACGCTCGATGGTCTGGCGCAGCTGGTTCATGCTGGGCGAGCGGCCGACCAGCGAGCTTGCGCTCGGCGCGAGCTGCTTCAGCTCCTTGACCTCGCGCTTGAGCCGCGAGTTCTCCAGTGCACGGTTCGCGACCAGGATCAGCCGGTCGGTCTTGAACGGCTTCTCGATGAAGTCGTAGGCGCCCCGCTTGATCGCGGCGACCGCGGTCTCGATGTTGCCGTGGCCGGAGATCATCACGACCGGCAGATCGGGGTTGTCCTTCTTGACCTGCTCCAGCAGCTGCAAGCCGTCGAGCTTGGAGCCCTGCAGCCAGATGTCGAGAAACACCAGATGCGGCCTGCGGTTGGCGATCTCGGCGAGCGCCGTATCGCTGTCGCGCGCGGTCCGGGTCACGAAACCCTCGTCTTCGAGGATGCCCGCAACGAGATCCCGAATATCGGCCTCATCATCGACAATCAGAATTTCACTTGCCATGGGTCGCGCCTGTTTTCTCAGCTGCCTGTTGAGGCTTCGATCTTCGTTGAATCATTGGTCTTTTCAGCGGCCTCTTTGGTTTCGGCGGCCGCCTCTTTTGTTTCCGGATCATTGACGGATTGCGTGACCGTTTCCTTGATTTCCGGCTTGGTCGTTGCCTCGGCCGCCGGTTCGGCGCCCTCGCTTTTCGCGGGAGCGCCGGAGATCGCAAAACGCATCCGCATCCAGGCGCCGCGCTGGCCCTCGCGGAAGTCGGAGGCGTCCTTCAGTTCGATGCGCCCGCCATGGTCTTCAAGCACGCGGCCGACGATCGCCAGCCCAAGGCCGGTGCCCTTGGCGCGTGTTGTCACATAGGGCTCAAGAAGGCGCGAGCGCGCCACCTTGGGCAGGCCGATGCCGTTGTCGACGACGTCGATCAGCACGTCCTCGCCCTCGCGCGAGACCACGACGTCGATCCGGCCTTTTCCGAGCTCCTCCAGGGGGACCTGCTCGATTGCTTCGGTGGCGTTCTTGACAATGTTGGTGACCGCCTGCGAGATCAGCCGCCGGTCGAACTGGGCGCGCAGCGGGTCTTCCTTGAACTCGGCTTCGATATCGATCTCGGGATGGGCGACCTTCATCAGGAACACCGCCTGCCGCACGGCGTCGGCGACGTCCTCACCCTCCATCACCGGCTTCGGCATCCGCGCAAAGCGCGAGAATTCGTCGACCATGCGGCGGATATCATCGACCTGACGCACGATGGTGTCGGTGCACTGTTCGAAGATCTGCTTGTCCTTTCCCTCGGTGATGTCCTTGCCGAACTTGCGTCGGATACGCTCGGCCGAGAGCTGGATCGGGGTCAGCGGGTTCTTGATCTCGTGCGCGATGCGGCGCGCGACGTCGCCCCAGGCCGAGGTGCGCTGCGCCGACACCAAGTCGGTGATGTCGTCGAGCGTAATGATGTAGCTGTCGTGCGGTTGGCTGGTCTTCTCGGCGCTGACGCGGACCGACAGATTGCGTTCCTGCCCGTCCCGCGTGATCGTGATCTGACCCTGCACCAGGCGCTGGGTCCCTTCCCGCGCCGTCTTCATCATCTCTTCGAGCTCGGGCAGCACGTCGGAGAGCGGATGACCGAGCGTCTCGGCTTCGGAGTGCCCGATCAGCTTTTCGGCGGAACGGTTGAGAATGCCGACGCTGCCTGAGGTATCCACGCCGATAATACCGGCACTTGCGGACGACAGCACCGCCTCGATGAAGCGGCGGCGGCTGTCGATGAGCTCACTGGCATTGACGAGCTCGTCGCGCTGGCTGCGCAGTTCCTCCGTCATCTTGTTGAAGGTCTCACCCAGCTGGGCGAGATCGCCTTCGGACTGGTGCACCGGCACTTTCACATGGAGATCGCCGGTCGAGACCGTCTGGGCCGCATTCATCAACCGGCGGATCGGCGAGACCAGCGAGTTGGCGAAGTTGAGGCCGATCAACACCGAGGCCATCAGGATGGTCAACGCGATCACCGCGAACATCAGCGCGAACGCGACCTGGATGCCGAGCCGGCGCGACTCGATCTGGGCGTATTCGGCGACGCTGACCTCCGTCTGCTTGAGCTGGTTGACGACATTCGGATCGAGCGGCCGCGCGACGTAGAGGAAGGTGTCGCTGAAGGCGCGCAAGCGGACCACCGCGGCGACGAAGCTCGCATCGGGCAGCACCGCGATCTCGGGCTCGGATTCGTTGACGTTGCTGAGGAAGTCCGGCGCCGGCGGCGAGTAGGCCAGCCGCATGCCGGTGTCGGCGGATTCGAGAATGTTGGTGTTCTTGTCGATGATCATCGCGCCCGGCAAATTGCGCGAGCCGGCGCTGGAGGTCAGCAACTCGCGGAACGAACGGCGATCCTGGTCGTAAAGCGGCCGCGCGTGGGCGATGTCGTTGGCCATGCCGAGAATGTCGCCGCGGATCAGCTGCGCATGGTCCTGCATGTAGGCCCGCGCGATCGTCAGCGAGTTCTGGATCACCTCCTTGGTCGGTCCGGAGAACAGGCGGTCGAGGCCGCGCTCGATGGTGACGTTGGCGACGACGGCGACCAGTACGGCGGGCAGCACCGCCACGATCGAGAACAGACTGACGATCTGGACATGGAGGCGCGCCGCCGCCCTGCCCCGCCGTCGCGCCAGGATCAGCTGCCAGAGCTCGCGGATGATGATGCCGACCAGCAGCAGGATCGTGCCCGCATTGATCAGATAGAACGAACGGACAACCGCCGGAGTCGGCTCGATCGACGTGAGGCCGGTCAGGACCAGGAAGGTGAGCAAGGCCGACAGCAGGGCCAGCGCCACGGCAAAGGGCGCCAGCCAGCGTCGCGCCGACCAACGCCGGGGCTCTTCCGCTAGGGCCGTGTCAAAGGATGCGGCCGAGGTGTCTGCGCTGGTCATTCCGGCAATGGGTGCTGAAAACGGGTCCGCGGCGGGCGGATACTGATGTATTCGTACCACATTGTTGCCAAATTGCGACAATTCCGCGGCGCCCCGCCGCGAGCGACCGGCGAATCCACAGCCGCATGCCGCTGGCGGGAACGGATTCCCGCCCCGGCGGCTTGACCGATATGGACAGGTTCTTTCTCGCAATGATGGTGTCGGCCGTGCTGCTGCTGATCGTCGCCGCCGACCTCCTGGTCAATGGCCTCGGGGTGCAGGAGCCGGCGGCGAATGTCGCCAGCGCGATGCCGGTATCGGGCTTATTTGTCAGATAGGTACCAAGCCGCGTCGCGCGGCTGAATGACCATCTGAAGGTTCCGGAGGAACATTTCAGTCCGGTCAGGACTTCTGCCCACCGCGTCAGCCACAACGGCCAGCGCGATCCGGACAGGCTCAGCTCCGCCTTGACAGGCGGAGCTGAGCCACCGTCAGCTCCGCGAAGACTAGGCCCCGCTCCGATAGACCTGGATATCGAGATCCCGGATCTTCTTCCGCAAGGTGTTGCGGTTGAGGCCGAGCAGATCGGCCGCGCGGATCTGGTTGCCGCGGGTGGCGGCGAGCGCGGCCGTGAGCAACGGCACCTCGATCTCCTTCAGGATGCGGTGATAGAGGCCCGGCGGCGGCACGCCGTTCGGGAAGCCCTGGAAGTGCGAGGAGAGATACGCTTCCACGGCGCCGCCGAGATTGTCGACGCCATGCTGGACTGCGGCACCCGGGCTGACCGTGGGTGGCGCCAGCTCGCCGTCGATGACGGAGCCCGTGATCACGTCCTGCGGATAGAGCGCCGCGAGGCGTCGGGCGAGGTTCTCGAGCTCGCGCACGTTGCCCGGCCAGCGGTGCTGCTTCATCCGCTCGAGTGCCAGCGTGTCGAGCTTTTTCGGCGGCAGACCATCCTTCTCGGCGAGCGCGAAGAAATGACGGATGAGATCGGGCAGATCCTCGATGCGCTCGCGCAAGGGGGGCAGCCGCAGCGGCACGACGTTGAGACGGAAGAACAGATCTTCGCGGAACAGGCCCTGCTGGATCAGGACGCGCAGATCCTTGTTGGAAGCCGCGACGATCCGCACGTCCGTCTTGATCGGGGTGCGGCCGCCGACCGTGGTGTATTCGCCCTGCTGAAGCACGCGCAACAGGCGGGTCTGGGCCTCCATCGGCATGTCGCCGATCTCGTCGAGGAACAGCGTGCCGCCTTCGGCCTGCTCGAACCGGCCGGAGGCACGGGTGTTGGCGCCGGTGAACGCACCGCGCTCATGGCCGAACAGTTCCGATTCGATCAAGTCGCGCGGGATCGCGGCCATGTTCACCGCGACGAAGGGGCCATTGCGGCGCTTGCCGTAGTCGTGCAGCGCGCGCGCCACCAACTCCTTGCCGGTACCGGACTCGCCCGTGATCATCACGGTGAGGTCGGTCTGCATCAGGCGCGCCAGCACGCGATAGATTTCCTGCATCGCCGGCGAGCGGCCGACCAGCGGGATCGCCTCCATCTCGGCGTCCTCGTCCGGCGTCGAGATCCGCTCCTTCGGCTCGGCCAGCGCGCGGCCGACGATGGCGATCAGCTCCTTCAGATCAAAGGGCTTTGGCAGATATTCATAGGCGCCGCGCTCGGAGGCCCGGATCGCCGTCATGAAGGTGTTTTGCGCGCTCATGACGATGACCGGCAAGTTCGGCCGCATCTTCTTGATCCGCGGCAGCAGGTCGAAGGCATTCTCGTCGGGCATCACCACGTCGGTGATGACGAGATCGCCCTCCCCCTGGCTGACCCAGCGCCATAGCGTCGCGGCATTGCCGGTCAGCCGCACTTCGTAGCCGGCGCGCGATAGTGCCTGATTGAGAACCGTGCGGATGGCGGTGTCGTCATCAGCAACGAGAATGCTACCTGCGGGCATCGTTAATCCTCATTTCGCCCCCTGTGACGCAGACGACGACTTCCCGGCAGAGCCGTCGCGACTGCTTTGATCGGCATGTTTCACCGATGTGGAATACATCGGCATCAGCACGCGGAAGGTGGTCTTGCGCGGCTGAGATTCGCATTCGATGATGCCTCCGTGATCCCCGATGATCTTTGCGACCAGCGCGAGGCCCAGACCCGAGCCGGTCTGCTTGGTGGTCACGAAGGGATCGAACAGGTTGGGCAGAAGATCGTCAGGCACGCCTGGTCCGTTGTCCTTCACGCAGAATTCGAGCGGAAGGGATACACGGGATTTTTGACCGGGGACTGACAGGCGCACGCCGGGGCGGAATGCGGTGGTGAGCTGGATTTCGCCGTCGGGAACGTCGATCAGCGCTTCGGCGGCGTTCTTCACGAGGTTGAGGAACACCTGGATGAGCTGGTCCTGGTTCGCCAGCACCGGCGGCAGCGACGGATCATAGTCCTCGACGAAGCGGATGTTGCGGGCAAAGCCCGACTGCGCCAGTCGTTTGACGTGATCGAGCACCGAATGGATGTTGACGGGGCCGCGCACCACGGGACGTTCGTCGCCGAACACCTCCATGCGGTCGACCAGTGTCACGATGCGATCGGCCTCGTCGCAGATCAGCCGCGTCAGCATGCGGTCTTCCGAGGAGGCCTGCTGCTCCAGGAGCTGCGCCGCGCCGCGGATGCCCGAGAGCGGGTTCTTGATCTCGTGCGCCAGCATCGCGGCGAGCGCGATCACCGAGCGCGCGGCGCTGCGATGGGTGAGCTGGCGGTCCATCTTGTCGGCGATGGAGCGCTCCTGGAGCATCACCACGATATGGCCGGGCCGCTCCGTGACGGGAGCAACGTGCAGATCGACCTGGCGGTCTCCGCCCATGCGCGGCGTGCCCAGATCGACCTTGTATTCGTTGACCGGCGCGTTCGACGAACGCACCTGGTCGATCAGCGCCAGCAAGGGGCTGCCGAACGGCACCAGCTCTTTCAGCGACTGGCGCTTCAAAAACTGCGTCGAGATATCGAAGAAGGCTTCGGTTGCGATGTTGGCGGCGACGATCTTGCCGTCCGGCCCGATCATGAGCACGGGATTGGGCAGTGCGTCCAGGATGGCATCGCTGTCGGACGGAAACGGCCGACGATGTTCAGCGGCTGAGCTCATGCAGCAGCGCTCCATGCGAAGTCGTCGAAGGCATCTTGCAGTGACCGGTGGACGAGGCGCGGATCCTCCGAGGTGAGGATTTTCTGACGCCAGGATTTCAGCTTCTCGGCCGGCGTACGACTCGCATCAGCGGCGACGTCGAGCGCCCAGCCGAGATGTTTTCGCGCGTGCCGTAGACCAATGCGCAGACCGTAGAGCGCGCAGACGCCTTCATAGAGCGTGCGGACATAATGTAGCTGTGTCTCGAGCGACGGCGTGGCTTCCGCCGCCCCGCCCTTCAGGCGTCGGCCGATCTCACCGGGCAGCCAGGGCTGTCCCTGCGCTCCGCGGCCGATCATCACGGCGTCGGCGCCGGAGGCTTCGAGCGCCGCGAGCGCCTTCTCAAAAGTGGTGATGTCGCCATTGACGACGAGCGGAATGGAGATGGCGTCGCGCACGGCGCGGATCGCGTCCCAATCGGCCTCGCCCTTGTAGAACTGGCAGCGGGTGCGGCCGTGCACGGTGACGAGCTTGATGCCTGATGCCTGCGCGCGCCGCGCCAGTTCCGGCGCGTTGCGGCTGCGGTCGTCCCAGCCGAGCCGCATCTTCAGCGTCACCGGCACCTTCACCGCCGCGATCGTCGCTTCGATCAGGCTGACGGCGTGGTCGAGGTCGCGCATCAAGGCTGAACCGGACTGGCCGCCGGTGACGTGACGGGCCGGACAGCCCATGTTGATGTCGATGATGTCAGCGCCCTCGGCTTCGGCGATCCGGGCGCCCTCCGCCATCCAATGCGTCTCGCAACCGGCGAGCTGGACCACGTGCGGACCGATTCCGGTGGCTTCGCAGCGCAACCGGGACATCCGATGGCCGTTGGCGAGTTCGTCGCTGGCGGTCATTTCGGATACGACCAGACCGGCCCCCAGCTCGGCGGCAAGCCGGCGGACGGGCGAGTCCGTCACCCCCGACATCGGCGCCAGGAAGACCGGGGTGGCGACATCAATATCGCCTATCTTCAACGGCTTAGTGCCTGATACTGCCGGGCCGGTCACAGGGGTCTCGTTGCGTTGGCAGGGCCTCATTGCGCCTCCCATGACCTATCTTGCGCACAATTCTTGTGCAGTCAAGCGTCATGCCTACAGTTTAGACAGTTCTGCAGATCTTTCAAGTGCAGTGCAGCAAAATGCTGTTTCCCACAATCCGGGGAAACCCCTTTTTTTGCGGGCCTGTCGTGCTAGAGGCATGCGGCAATCACCCCACTCCCCGACTCTCTCTTCATTCTCAATTGAGTATTTGAGTCCTATGGCGAAATCACAGCGCACCGCAGTCGTTCTCGTCGCGGCCGGACGCGGCCTGCGCGCAGGCGCCGGTGGTCCCAAGCAATATCGCGAGATCGGCGGCGTGCCGGTGATCTATCGCGCCATGGAGGCCTTCAGCCGCCACGCGGACGTGTTTGCGGTTCAGCCGGTCGTGAACCCCGACGACAGCGCCATATTCACGGCAGCGGTCGCAGGACTCAGCCACGAGCCGCCGGTCAATGGCGGCGCGACCCGGCAGGCCTCGGTGCTCGCCGGTCTCGAAGCGCTCGCCAAGCACAAGCCCGACGTCGTCCTGATCCACGACGCCGCGCGCCCCTTCGTCTCGGAAGGCGTGATCACCCGCGCGATCGATGCGGCCGGCCGCACCGGCGCCGCGATCCCCGTTGTTCCCGTCACCGACACGATCAAGGTCACCGGCGAGAACGGCAATGTCGAGGACACGCCGGACCGGTCGCGGTTGCGAATTGCGCAGACGCCGCAATCCTTTCGTTTCGACACCATCCTCGAAGCGCATCGTCGCGCGGCTAGGGACGGGCGCCGCGATTTCACCGACGATGCCGCGATTGCCGAATGGGCGGGATTGACGGTTGCAACCTTTGAAGGCGATGTTGCCAATATGAAGCTCACCACTCCCGAGGATTTCGTGCGCGAGGAAGCGCGGCTGGCCAGCCTGCTCGGCGACATCAGGACGGGCACGGGCTACGATGTGCACGCCTTCGGCGAGGGCGACCATCTCATGATCTGCGGCGTGCGCGTGCCGCACACCAAAGGCTTTCTGGCCCATTCCGACGGCGATGTCGGCCTGCATGCGCTGGTCGACGCCATCCTCGGCGCGCTCGCCGACGGCGATATCGGCTCGCACTTCCCGCCGAGCGATCTGAAATGGAAGGGCGCTTCCTCCGACCAGTTTTTGAAATACGCCATCGAGCGCGTCACCCAGCGCGGCGGACGCGTCGCAAATCTCGAGGTGACGATGATCTGCGAACGGCCGAAGATCGGCCCCTTGCGCGACACCATGCGCGCGCGCATCGCCGAGATTTCCGGCGTCGACATCTCCCGCGTCGCGGTCAAGGCGACCACCAGCGAGCGGCTCGGCTTCACCGGCCGCGAGGAAGGCATCGCGGCCACCGCGAGCGCCACCATCCGCCTGCCGTTTAACGAGAAGACTTGGAGTGCTTAGGCCATGGCCGGCAGCGACGCACGCGCCCTCTCCCGCTCGCTGCTCGACCTGTGCCGGATGCGCAAGCTGACGATCGCGACCGCTGAGTCCTGCACCGGCGGCCTCGTTGCCGGCGCGCTGACCGACATCCCCGGCTCCTCTGATGTCATCGATCGCGGCTTCGTCACGTATTCCAACGACGCCAAGCGCGCGATGTTAGGGGTCGAGGCGAGCACGCTCACGAATTTCGGCGCCGTCAGCAAGGAGACCGCAACAGCGATGGCGGTCGGCGCGCTGGAGCGTGCCGGCGTTGATCTTGCGGTCGCCATCACCGGCATTGCCGGCCCCGGCGGCGCCACGCCGGGCAAGCCGGTTGGCCTCGTCCATTTTGCCGTTGCCGCGCGCGACGGCCGCATCGTCCACCGCGAGCATCGCTTTGGCGCCATCGGCCGCACCGCGGTGCGTCAGCGCTCGGTGGTCGAGGCGCTGCGCATGCTGATGGACCTCGCCCGCGGCCCAGCCCAAGCCAAGCCGCGCCGTGAAGCCGCCGTAACCCGCCTTCGCCCCCGCGTGACACGCTCGCCGCGCCGGCACGCGGTGAAGCGCAGGACCCCGCCGCGGGGGTGAGAGCCTGCGCAACATCGCTGTGGACAATCCTGCCCGACTTGCTGCCGCAATCCGCGAGGCACTGCGTCAAAGCCAATAGCCGAGAGCATGGCCGGGCGGTCGTCGGCCGACAGCGATAGTTAGTTGGCTCGGATGAAGCGGAGTGTGCCTGCTCGGCGCGTTGGCTTGCCGGTGTCGTTAGTGTGATTGATGCCATCCATGACAGGCACCTCAGGAAAATCGAATGGGCTTACCCCGTCGAGGCAAGCCACGTTGACGGCATAGAGAGTCTGATCAGATCGTCGCTGATGATGTGTGTATATTCCACAGCGGGAACAGAAGAAGTGCTGCGCTGATCCGGTATGGAAGCGGTAGCTTGTGAGCTCATCCTCGCCCTGAAGGAACTTGATCCCGCCCATTTCCGCCATGACGACGACGGCACCTCGCATCCTGCAGTAAGAGCAAGTGCAACGGCGGATCGAATTGAAACCGTCACTGAGCGTCACCTCGAAACGCACCGCTCCGCAATGGCACTGGCCAGCCCGAACGTTGGGGTTGCTCACCATGTTGCCCATGTCTCCTGTTCAGGCTGCTTGTTCGTCGCAAGGGCTCCTCGCAATGACCGCGGAGGGAGTGCGCCCTTCGCAACCGCTACGACGACGCCAGCTTCCGCCGTCCGTAGATCGCGTCCGCCCGCCTCTCGAACGCGATGGAAAATCGCGCGAACGCGGCGTCGAACATCGAGCCCATCAGCAACGCCAGCATGCGGCTCTTGAACTCGTAGGCGAGGAAGAACCCGACGTCACAGACGCCCTCACCTTTGGGCTCGAAGGTCCAACGGTTTTCCAGATTGCTGAAGGGACCTTGCAGATATTCGACCAGGATCTTCAGATTGGCGCGGTCGAGCGTCACGCGGCTGGTGAAGGATTCCTTGACCAGCTTGAACGACACCGTCATGTCCGCGACCAGCACCTCGGTGCCGTCGGGTTTCGCCATGCGCTGACGGACCTTCAGCGCGCTGCACAGCGGCACGAATTCCGGGTAGCGCTCGACATCGGCGACCAGATCGAACATCTCGGACGCGCTGTGATCAACACGGCGCTTGCTCGAAAAATTGGGCATGGCGGTTCAGCGGGCCGTCGCGGCCCGCGCAGCCTTCAGTTTCGCAAAATCCTCGCCGGCATGGTGCGACGAACGGGTGAGCGGGCTCGCCGACACCATCAGGAAGCCCTTGGTGTAGGCGACCTTCTCGTAGGACGAAAATTCGTCCGGCGGCACGTAGCGCATCACAGCGTGATGCTTGCGGGTCGGCTGGAGATATTGCCCGATGGTCAGGAAATCGACGTCGGCGGAACGCAGATCGTCCATCACCTGCTGCACCTCGTGGCGCTCCTCGCCGAGGCCGACCATGATGCCGGACTTGGTGAAGATGGTGGGATCGAGTTCCTTGACCCGCTGCAACAGCCGGATCGAGTGGAAATAGCGCGCGCCCGGTCGCACCGTGAGATAGCACGACGGCACGGTCTCGAGATTGTGGTTGAACACGTCGGGCTTCGCCGCGACGACGGCCTCCAGCGCGCCCTCCTTGCGCAGGAAGTCGGGCGTCAGGATCTCGATCGTGGCCGAGGAGCACGCGGTGCGGATCGCGCGGATGGTCTGGGCGAAATGCTCGGCGCCGCCATCAGCAAGATCGTCGCGGTCGACGGACGTGATGACGACATGGGCAAGCCCGAGCTTGGCCACGGCCTCGGCGACGTTCTGCGGCTCGGCGGCGTCGAGCGCATTCGGCATGCCGGTCTTGACGTTGCAGAACGCGCAGGCCCGGGTGCAGGTGTCACCCATGATCATGAAGGTCGCGTGCTTTTTGTCCCAGCACTCGCCGATATTCGGGCAGCCCGCTTCCTCGCACACCGTGTGCAGGCCGTTGGCGCGCACGATGTTGCGGGTGTCGGCATAGCCGCGGGTGTTGGGCGCGCGCACACGGATCCAGTCCGGCTTCGGCGGCGAAGCGGAATCGGGCCGGTTCACCTTTTCGGGGTGACGCGGGCGCAGCGGGTTCGAGATGGTATCGACAATAACGACCATGGGGTGTCCGGTCTGTTCAGTTCCTACCTAGTCGGTCTCGCCAGGCATCGCAACCCGGCTCGCGCGGCTTCAGGGAACATGGCAGATATGGGCAATATCCTGCTCTGTTCTCTGGCGACTCTCACCTCGAATGGCTCCAGTCTCGAAGACCTCTATTCCCCGGCTTGGCAAAGCCTTGAAGCGTGCCTTTTTCGCGCGCAGCGTCCACGAGGTCGCGCACGACTTGATCGGCGCGACCATGCTGGTCGAAGGCGTCGGCGGCCTCATTGTCGAAGTCGAAGCCTATCATCATACCGAGCCGGCGGCGCACTCCTACAACGGCCCGACGCCGCGGAACCAGGTGATGTTTGGTCCGCCCGGCTTTGCCTATGTCTACCGCTCCTATGGCATCCACTGGTGCGTGAATTTCGTCTGCGAGGAAGAAGGCTCGGCCAGCGCCGTCCTGATCCGCGCGCTGGAGCCGACCCACGGCATCGCCGCGATGCGGCGCCGACGCCATCTGCAGGATCTGCGCGCGCTGTGCTCAGGCCCGGGCAAGCTGACCGAAGCGCTCGGCATCACCATCGCGCACAATGCCCTGCCGCTGGACCGTCCGCCGATCGCGCTGCATGCGCGGACGGAGCACGTAGAGGTGGTGGCCGGCATCCGGATCGGCATCACCAAGGCCGTCGAGCTGCCCTGGCGCTATGGCGTCAAGGGCTCCAAGTTTTTGAGCAAGCCGTTCCCGAAGTAGCGAGGCTATGACGCCTGCTTCAGCCGCTCCAGCGCCTCGAGCAGCTTGGCCTTGCGCGCCAGCGCCGCCTCACGCTTCTCGCGCTCCTCCTCGACGACCTCCTCGGCCGCGTTGGCGATGAATTTCTCGTTCGCCAGCTTGGATTCGGCGCGCTTGATGTCGGCGTCGGCCTTCCCGATCTCCTTGTCGAGACGCGTGCGCTCGGCGGCGACGTCGATCACGCCCTTCAGCGGCAGCGCAGCCACCTCACCGCGCACCAGGAGCTGGACGGCGCCGTCGGGCGCACGATCGGCGAAGGAGATGTCCGACAGCCGTGCCATGCGCTTGATGACGTCGCTCCAGCGAGGCGCACGCTCCCTGGTCTCGGCCGAGGCGCCCGCGAGCACCAGCGCCGTCAGGGTCGCCGGCGGAATGTTCATCTCGGCGCGCACCGAACGGATCTGCGTGACGAGGTCGATCACCCAGCCGATCTCGGCCTCGGCCGCGGGATCAGTGAAGTCGGCATGGTCGAAGACCGGCAGCACCCAAACCGGCGAGACGAGCCCATCGGTTGGCCCGGTGGTCGCCGCGAGCATCGCAAGCTGCTCCGGCGTCGGTTCGGCCGGCTTCAGCGGCCAAGGTGCCAGTGCGAGCAGACCATCGCGCTTGGCCGTCACCTCCCACAACTCCTCGGTGATGAAGGGCATGAAGGGGTGCAGCAGTTTCAGGATCTCGTCGCGCGCCCATGCGACCATGGCACGGGTCTCGGCCTTGGCAGGGCTGTCGGGACCGAGCAGCACGGGTTTTGCGAGCTCGACATACCAGTCGCAATAGACGTTCCAGACGAAGCGGTAGATGCTGCCGGCGGCATCGTTGAAGCGATAGGCCTCGATCGCCTCGGTCACCTCGCGCGTGGTGTGCGCGCTCTCATGCGCGATCCAGCGGTTCAGCGTCTCCTTGACCTTGGCCGGCTCGAAACCCTCAGGCACGGCGCAGTGGTTCATCTCGGCGAAGCGCGATGCATTCCAGAGCTTGGTCGCGAAATTGCGATAACCCTCGACACGGCTGGTGGCGAGCTTGATGTCGCGGCCCTGCGCGGCCATCGCGGCCAGTGTGAAGCGCAGCGCGTCCGCGCCATATTCGTCGATCAGGCTGAGCGGATCGATGACGTTGCCCTTCGACTTCGACATCTTGGCGCCCTTCTCGTCGCGGACGAGGGCGTGGATGTAGATCGTCGAGAACGGCACCTCCTTCATGAAGTGCAGCCCCATCATCATCATCCGGGCCACCCAGAAGAAGATGATGTCGAAGCCGGTCACCAGCGCATTGGTCGGGTAGTAGCGCTGCACTTCCGGCGCGTCTGCGGGCCAGCCGAGAGTCGAGAACGGCCACAACGCCGAGGAGAACCAGGTGTCGAGCACGTCCTCGTCGCGCGTGATGAAGCCGTCACGCTTGTTGCGGTCGAGCGCCATCTCGCGGCCCTGCTCGACCGTGATGACTTCCTGCTCAACGTAATAGCCGAGGGCGTGGCTGACGGCCTCCTCCTCGGTCTCGGCGACGAACACCTTGCCGTCAGGGCCGTACCAGGCCGGGATCTGGTGACCCCACCAGAGCTGGCGCGAGATGCACCAGG
This sequence comes from Bradyrhizobium sp. 149, assembly GCF_023073915.1. Taxonomy (GTDB): domain Bacteria; phylum Pseudomonadota; class Alphaproteobacteria; order Rhizobiales; family Xanthobacteraceae; genus Bradyrhizobium. Next base: position 774,541 of record NZ_JADPKK010000022.1, read on the forward strand.
GCTGGATGTTCTCCATCCACTCGAAATAGGTCTTTTCCCAGTTCTTCGGCACGAAGGTGGTTTCACCCGAGCGTACCGCGGCCATCGCGGGCTTCGCCAGCGTCTTGGCGTCGACATACCATTGGTCGGTGAGATAGGGCTCGATCACCGTGCCCGAACGGTCGCCATGAGGCACCATGTGGGTGTGGGGCTCGATCCGCTCGACGAAGCCGAACGATTCCAGTCGCTCGACGATGCGCTTGCGCGCGGCGAAGCGGTCGAGCTTGTTGAACTCCTCGGCGAACTGCGAGGCACCTTCCGGCAGGTCGCGCAGATAATCCTCGTTGTCGAGGAGATCGAGGCAACCCTCCTTGTCGATGACGCTGATCCGGCGCAGGCCGTGGCGATTGCCGACTTCGAAGTCATTGAAGTCGTGCGCCGGTGTCACCTTGACCGCGCCAGACCCCTTCTCCGGATCGGAATAGTCGTCGGCGACGATCTGGATCTTGCGGCCGACCAGCGGCAGGATCACGTTCTTGCCGACCAGCTTCTGATAGCGCTCGTCATCAGGATGCACGGCGACGCCGGTATCGCCGAGCATGGTCTCCGGGCGCGTCGTGGCAACGACGATGAAGCTCGAGGGATTCTCAGGGTTGAAAATCTTGCCTTCGATCGGATAGCGCAGGTACCAGAGGCTGCCCTTGACCTCGGTCTGCTGCACTTCGAGATCGGAGATCGCGGTGAGCAGCTTGGTGTCCCAGTTCACCAGCCGCTTGTCCTTGTAGATCAGGCCGTCGCGGTGCAGCTCGACGAACACCTTGACCACGGCCTTGGACAGGCCCTCGTCCATGGTGAAGCGTTCGCGTGACCAGTCGCAGGAGGCACCGAGCCGCTTGAGCTGGTTGATGATCGTGTCGCCGCTCTCGGCCTTCCACTGCCAGACCCGTTCCAGAAATTTCTCGCGGCCCATCTCGCGGCGTCCGGGCTGCTGGCGCTCCATCAGCTGCCGCTCGACCACCATCTGGGTGGCGATGCCGGCATGGTCGGTTCCGGGCTGCCACAGCACGTCGCGGCCGCGCATGCGCTCGAAGCGGCACAGGATGTCCTGGAGCGTGTTGTTGAGGGCGTGGCCCATGTGCAGCGAGCCCGTCACGTTCGGCGGCGGGATCACGATGGTAAAGGGCACCGCGTCGCGGCGGTCGGGGCGGCCGGCCTTGAAGGCAAGGCTGTCCTCCCACACGACGGACATGCGGGCTTCGATATCGGCGGGCTGGTAATTTTTCTCGATCATGGGGCCGTTAGAAAGCCGCGCGCGGGGTCCAAGTCAACGGAAAGGTCAAAGGAAAGCCAGGCGGCAACAGGGCTTTCCGGTCCGGTCGGGAGACCGAATATAGTGCACAAGCAGGGCTTTATGAGGGCTCTGCGGCCCGATCTACCTGCCGCCGCGCGATACCCGCTCGATTTCGGCCTTCACGATGCGTTCCACGAGGCCCGGCAAATTGTCGTCGAGCCAGGACTTCAGCATCGGACGCAGCATCTCCTTGACCAGATCCTCCAGCGTTCGCGCATTGCTGCTGAGCACCGTGTGGGCCAGGGAATTGAATGCGGATTCGACCGCCGACACCGTCGATTGCGCCAGGATCGGCTGCTGGGGCGGCACTGGCGGCGCATCGAAGTCCACGGGCGCATACGATGGGGGCGGCGTCGGACGTGGCGGCGGCGATTCGGCGAATTCGAGATCATCCCGCGGCTCGACCTTGCGGAAGCTAGGTGGCGGCGGAGACGACGTCGGCTCCATCGCCAGCGCCATATCGTCGGTCAATTCCAGCACGTCGGGCTCAGGTTCGGGCTCCGGCTCGGGAGCACGGATTTCCGGCTCAGGCGTGGCTGAGTCGAGCCCCGCCAGCAGCGCGTCGATATCGTCCTGATTGTTGGATGCATCCGCCTCGGGTGCGGGCGGCGGCGGCGGCGCCGGCTTTGCGGCCGGAGGCGGTACGGGCTTCTCAGCGGCCGGTTTGGCCGGCGCGACCTTGGATGCCGGAATATCGTTGATCGCCTGCGGCTTCGGCGGCGCGGCCGCAGCCTTCTCGGGCTTGGCAGCCTCAGTCGGCGGCGGCTTGGCCTCATCGTCGGCAATGATGCGCCGGATCGAGGCCAGAATCTCCTCCATCGAGGGTTCTGTGACCTTTGCAGGCTGCGTCATCTCCGACTCCACATCCTCAACGCCCTCGCATGCGTTATTTTACACCAAGCACGCCAGGATTGGCCGGTTCCGGACCGACGGCCCGACATTTTCGTCGTGACAGCCAGACTTGTCCCCAGATCACAGCGCAACGTACGGCCGTGCCGCCCTACCTGCGGGCCCGAGCTTTACGCAAACGACATCGGATGCGAGGCGAATCGACCCGCAGCTTCTTCGCAAGGCTATGTCAGGGAATTTGACGATTGCAAGCAAAGCACCAGTCGGCCTCGATTATTCGCGAGGCCGACCTGATCGCGGCAATCAGCGTCCGTCCGGCGTGCGCACGCCGGCCCAGCTGTCACGCACCTGATGATAGTGCACACTGGGATCATAAACCGTGGTCGAGAGACCGAGCACCTGGGGCGCGAGACGGCCGACTGCACTGAGCACGGAGTAGGACGCAACTACACGATCGTGCTGCGCGGTCACCAGTGCGACGCGCGCATTGACCAGCGCCTGCTGGGCATTGAGCACGTCGAGCGTGGTGCGTTGTCCGGCCTTGGCCTCTTCGCGCACGCCGTTCAGCGCGATCTCGGAGGCGGTGACCTGCGCCTGCGCGGAGGACACCTGCGCCTTGCCGGCGACCAGCTGTCCCCACGCCTGCACCACGGTGGCGCGGGCCTGGTCGCGGGTCGTTTCGAGATTCAGGCGCTGCTGCGCCAGGTTTTCCTTGGATTGGCGAATCAGCGCGTATTCAGCGCCGCCCTGGTAGATCGGAGCATTGACCGAAGCGACCGCCGAGGCTCCGAACGAGCGGAAGACGGTCATGGTCTGCTCGTAGGATTGCGTCGCCGCGACCTGGAAGTTGATCGTCGGCAGCAGCGCGCCCTCGTTGATCTTGACCTGTAGATAGTTGACGTCGATGCCGTACATCGACGCCGTGACATTCGGGTTCTCGACCAAGCTGAGACTGACCGCAGAGGGAAGCGTCCCCGGCAGGAAGCGATCGACCGGCGAACCCGGGGCGAGGGCTACAGGCTCATTACCGATGATGCGGCGGAAGTTCGCGCGCGTGGTGGTCAGATTCGATTCGGCTGTAAGCTCCTGCGTCTTGCCGGCAGCTAGCTGCGCCTCGGATTGCGCGACGTCCGTCCGCGTCACTTCACCAACGTTGAAGCGGTCCCGCGTCTGCTTCAGCGTCTGCTCGAGCACGCGCACGTTGCTGCGCTGGACTTCCAGCGTCGCCGAGTCACGCAGATAGTCCATGTAAACACTGGCGGCCTGGAGCAGGACGCTCTGCTCGAGCACGCGCAAGGCTTCCCGGGCGCCGGAGACCTGGCTCTCGGCGGCGCGCGTCCTGTTGGCGGTCTGGTTGCCGTTGAAGAGGTTCTGCGACACCGTCACGCCCGCACTGCGCGGCGCGTTGGTGCCGTGAGTCTCGGTGCGTACGATCGTGGTCGGCGTCCCACCTGCGGTGGTGTTCGTATCGGTGTATTGATAGCCGACGCTCGCCGTTACCGCGACCTTGGGGCGATAGCCCGACAAGGCCTGAGGCACATTTTCGTCCGTCGAGCGCACCTGGGCACGCTGCGCGTTGAGCTGCGGATTGTTCTGATAGGCGCGCACCAGCGCGGCCTCGATCGTGTCCGCCAAGGCAGGCGTCGGCGCGGCAAGCGCCAGCAGCAGGACCGAAACCGCTGCTCCGGTGAAGAGCTTCACCCCATGCATCCCAAAAAATCCGTTCATTCTAACGCCCGGCTCGTGCCCGCGAGCTGGGTTACCGTCTACCGAGTGGAGTCGTTGCCCCGCCGCAACATAGGACGCGGTCAAGCGGGACGGAACTACCTGAGGGTAGTTCGTAGTGGAAACTCTTCACGTGCAGCATCCCGGCCACACTTCTGATTCAGAACGGGATTTTAACGGGCCAAAGCCGCTATCGGGGCGTCAGAACACGAAGGCGGCGGCGCGTTCCAGCCCGGGAAGGACCGGGGCTGCGGCATCGAACAGCGCCCGATGGCCGAATTCGCCGTGGGTATGGGTCACGATCATGGCTCGCGGCGGCCTCGATTCGGCCGAGACCCCCACCAGGCGCCCCCCCTCCTTGAGCTGCCCGAGCAGCCCTGCCGGCGTCACCTCGGTGGCGCCGTTGAGGACGATCACATCATAAGGGGCGGCAGCGGCATCACCTTCGCTGCAGGCCGCGGCCTTGCAGGCCACGTTGGCAAGCCCGAGGGCGGCGAAGGTGTCCCTGGCCTTCGCGGCCAGGGCCGAATCGCATTCCGTCGCGGTGACCTGGCGCGCGAGCTTAGCGGTCAGCGCGGCGAGATAGCCCGTAGCGCAGCCGACGACCAGCACGTTGTCACCCTCGCCGATTTCGGCGGCCTGGAGCAGCTTGCCGGTCAGCTGCGGCTTGATCAGGAACCGCTTGGCGCCGCCCTCGCTGACGTCGAGATCGAGGTCGAGATACGCCAGTGCCTGCCGGCTCGCCGGCACGAAGGCCTCGCGCGGAACCATGAGCATGGCATCGAGAACACGACGATCGGTGACGTCACTGGTGCGCACCTGGCCATCGACCATTTTTAGGCGCGCCGTCGGGAAAACGGACATTTGCGGACCCTGCAAGGCGGACGATGCCGCGGACGAAAGTTGGCGGCATCTTTGGAACAGGCCCTTCGAAAACGCAACATGGCTTTGGCCCGCAAACCGGGCCCTTCCGCAACTCGCAACGTCGAGGGTGAGTCGGCCTATTCGATCGTGACGGCCAGACGGCCGATCAGTGCCGCGACTTCATCCAGCCGTGCCGAATCGTGTGTCTCGACCGCACGGGCAAGGCAGGCGAGGCATTCATCGTCGCTGAGTTCGGGGATGTCCGCCGGCAGGATTGAAGGCGCCAGCGGGGAACGGTCGACCTGGATGTCTCGCATGGGAATCAGCTCCGTAAGGGACCGGCTTCTGGAGGCTCGATTTCAATTGAGTCGTTTTGGCGTCGCCGCACCGAATGTGGCCGCGCCACCGTACACATCCACTTGAGAACTTGCCGCAACGAGATCGCAAGTCAGATCAGAGTCTGAAGCAAATCATTGAAAATGAAGCGGAATTTGGCTCCCCGGGCTGGATTCGAACCAGCGACCATCCGATTAACAGTCGGATGCTCTACCGCTGAGCTACCGAGGAAAAGGGCGAACCCGTCGTTCGCGCGCGGCTGCGTATAACAAAGCCGCTTGCGCTTGCAAAGGACGAATTCGCTATCTTGCACATTGCGGCGAGAAAGGGCACGCGGCCCGTCCTCCGCCTGACCTCGGATTAGGTTACTCGGCAACGAACGAAGTGGTCTTGGTGCCGGAATCGTAGCGCAGCCGAAGCGCGGTGAACTTGCAGAGGTTGACGTTCTTCCAGAGCACGGTCTCATCATAGTTCTGCCAGTCGACACGGACGTTCCAGACACACCCCTCGTCGTCATCGTCGAACTCGACATAGGTGCTCGCCTGGTTCTGCAAAACCTTGTCGAGCTCGTTGTCCCATTCGTCCATGCCGTCGTCCGGAGCATTGAAGCCGAGGAATTTGATGGCATAGCCGGTCTCGTTGACGACCGTGACGTTGCGGGCATCAGCCGCGAACGACGGCGCGGCGGCGATCGACAGACCGATCGCGATCAGTGCAGACAGAAAATACTTCATTTGAAATTCCCCCGATCGAAACAGGGCTTTCGGTGCCTGACGTCGATCGGCGCAGGCGCCGCGGCAACCCATGGCGTTGCCTTGAAGGATTCGTCCGAAGCGCAATCCAAAGGTTCAAGACGCGATCGATCCACGCTCCGGCTCGCTGCGCGACGCGAGACGCGCAACGAACCAGTTCTTATCGATTCGAATTCTCCGCAGCAATGAACCGGGGTTCATAGGTCGGCGGTGGTTGTCGTGTCGGGCGTCAATGTCCGCGACGCTGACGCGGCCCGGCGGCCCCTGCTCGAGCGGACCGACGACGACCTCTCCCGTCGCAGTCATTGCAAGGAGCCCTTGCGACGAAACAATCCAGAGCCGTTCCGCGGAGGGACTCTGGATTGCTTCGCTTCGCTCGCAATGACGGTGTGCAGACACGCCTTCGCATCCTCGCGGCTGGCTTCGCCCGAGCTTTGCTTCGTCACGCACACCCCCCTCCGTCAGAGGGTGCAGGGAAGACCGGGTGCCGGCCGGGCACCCACGGTCCACTGTGCGAAAGGTGGCTGCAAAAAGCTGCACAGCGGCATACAGGTGAAGCCAAACAACCGGCCTTCCCTGCGCAGCGGTTTTACGGCTTATGCCGTGCTCTCCCCGGGGAGCGATGCACTATTGCCCCCGTCGCCTTGCGGATGGCTGATGCGCGGGCCCGGTCGGGCAGCTCACATCACCACAAGACTTGACGCACAGACCCCGGGCGTCAGGACGACACGGTTTTGCCGTACGCTGATAGCACCGGTCGTGTGCGCGACGCCTTCGCTCACGGTTGCCCGCCCTGCGAAGCCCTTCGCGCCGATGCTGCCTGCGTCCACCACGGCTCATCCCGCATTTCGTGACGATCGCGATACGCCCCTCTGACAGGGATGAGGTGGGGCACAACTACGCCAAACCCGAATTTCGGTAAAGTGGAATCTTTTCACCCGAGCGGATTGACCCGTTGTTTGTGTGTTTTGCCCGTCGGGTAACGCAAGGGATTGTAGCATCGCCTCACGGCCGCCGGCACACCAGGTCGATCTCGATCAGCGCGTCGTAGGCAAGACCGGTGACGCCGACACAGGTGCGGGCCGGCAGCCGTCCGGGCGCGAAGTACGTGCGGTAGGTCTCGTTCATTGCGGTGTAATCTTCCTTGAAACGCGTGAGATAAATGCGCGTCATCACGACATGCTCGAGGCCGAGATCGAGACCTCCCAGCACCACTTTCAGATTCTCCATCACCGCGCGGGTCTGCGCGACGATGCCGTCGGGTAAGACGCCCGGCGTTTGCGGCGTGTCCGGCATCTGTCCCGTGACGAAGACAAAGCCGTCGGTCTCGACCGCGTGGCTGAAGGGCGCGACCGGCTTCGGTCCGCCGCTGATCATGTGGAATTTCACCGGGATTTCCTTGCTATGGCGCGTCGTTTAAAGGCGGCCTTGTCTAAGGGAAGGCCTGAAACAGGCGCTTGCTGATGATCGCGTGCACGCCCCAATTGCCGTCGACCACCTGTGTGACGCCGAAATCGACGGCGGCCGACATCAGCGCGATCGCCTCGTCCTCGCTGAGACCCTTCACGTTCATCAGGAAGCGCCGCATCTTGCGGAAGGCATCTTTCATGGCGAGGTCGAGCGAGGACTTTGCGTAGACCTCACTTTGGCCCTGAGCGCCGAATTCGGCGAGGTAGTTGGGATGGCTGAAGCCGGTCAGCACCCAGTCGGACTCGGTCTCGATCAGCGGATAAGAGAGATCGGCGAAGGGCTGGCCGGCAAGGTCGGCCTTCTTGTGCAGGATCACCTCGAACGTTCCGGTCATTGAGCATTCAATCGCGGTGCCGCTCAATTCGCCGTCGCCTTGCGTGGCATGGGGATCGCCGACCGATAGCAGCGCGCCGGGAACTGAGACTGGAAGATAGATCGTCGATCCCTTCCCCAGCCGCCAATTGTCGAGATTGCCGCCGAAATAGGACGGCGGCACGGAGTCGATGAAGTCGACTTCGCGCGGCGCCAACGCGATCACGCCGAAATGCGGGCGCAAGGGAATGCGGATGCCGTCGAGCACGGCGTGGCGGCGCTTCACCGTGCCGGGCAAGACCGGAATGCCGGGATAGTCGTAGGTGGGGTGCACCACGCCAGACGGGTCAGTCTGCGGCTCCCATCGGTAGGAATACAGCGCGCGGGCGTGCGGCGCATCGGCGTCGTCGACGATCTCGTAGATCGTCACGACCTCGCGCGGCTTCGGCCCTGAAAGAAACTCGTCGTAATGATATCCCCACCAGGCCGCGACCGAGGAGCCGAACACGCGCCCCGGATGTTTCGGATGACGGCTTGCGCGCGGTACGATGTCGAGGATCCGCAGTTCCAGCACGTCGCCGGGCTGGGCGTCCTTCACCGACACGGGCCCGGTGCAGATGTGCACGCCAAAGCCTTCGCCGGCGCCGCGACCGAATACGCTGGCATCCATCGGGCCGGCGCCGCGGCGGTCGATATTCTTCTTCTCTCGCGTCCAGCCGAACACGTTTTCGGCAGCGGCATCGCCCGCGATCATCAACTCAGGATCGTCGGAGGCGTGCTGCGTCAGCGTTTCGATGGTGATGGTATCGCCCGAGGCGATCTCGAGCTGCGGCTGTAACGAGCGGCTGAAATAGCCCCAATGAACACGGTTGGCGTCGATCGGAAGATGATGATGCTTGCGTTCGGCCGTCCCCCGCTCATCGATGTCGGTCCGGGCGAGATCGCTGCGCGCCTCTACACTCGCCTGGTGCACGCGGAGCTGCGCCAGCGCATCCTGCGGCCAGCCGCGCTGGCCGGTTATCCCATGCTGCGTCGTCGCTCGCTCCGCCTCCTGCTGGCGAAACTCGCGCGGCGGCAGCCCGAAGCGATGGCGGAAGGCGCGGCTGAAATGCGCGGAATCGCCAAACCCATAGGCGTAGGCGATCTCCGAGATCGAGCGGTGCGCCTCGGACGGATTGGACAGGTCGGCCCAGGCGCGCTGGAGCCGCCGCTCGCGAACGTAGTGCGTAAAGTTGTCGCCCACGGTCTCGAACAGCTTTTGCAGATAGCGCTCGGAAATTCCTTCGGCCTGCGCGACGCGCGCCGGCACCAGTTCGGGATCGTCGAGGCGGCGTTCGATGGTCTGGCAGATCCGGTGCAGCAGTGCTGACTGCGTTGCGCTCGATCCGGCGTCGGACGTCGAAGCGGCCAGTTGATGGGCGAGTGTCAGCAGGAGATCGACGAGCGACTGCGCGACCGCATTCCATTCGGCATCGCTCAGCGTGTCGAGCGTGCGCGCGGTCGCGTTCATCAGGCGCGCGAAAACATCGGCAAAGCCGCTGGGCGGAACGACCCGGGGTTCGCCGAGCCGCGGCCTGCCCGAGAGCCGGCCGTGCAGCGCCTTAGACGTCACCGACAGCACGATGGCGCGCATGTCGCGCTGGAATACGATGCTCCAGTCCCCGCTCCGCGGCAGCAGCACGAGATGGCCGACCGGAACGATGCGATGGCCGCCGGCGCTCTTGAGCACCATGCCGTCTTCGAGCGGCATCAGCGCAATCGGCATGTCTTCGTTGGATTGCGAGAGCGGACCGATGCTCTGGGCGCCGGCCGCCATGCGCGTCAGCGCGACGCCCGCGGCGTGGCGATGCGACGCCGTTGCGTGCCCGTCGAGGAAGGAATGCCCGGTCGCCGGCTGCAGGCCGACCGCGGCCAGCACGTCCCGCCAGGCTTCGGGGCGGTCGTCTTGCGCGTAGGACTCGCTCGTGAAGGGACGGAAGCTCATCGGATCCACCCAGATTGCAGTGGATCGAAGCAACCTCTGTGCCAGACGCACATGGTCATCCGTTGCGGCGACGGCCTGCAAATGAGGTTGGCTGGTCACGTGCTCATCCCCAAATGGGCTGTGCTTCAATGCATTAGTCGCATCGGAAGATGTTCTTGCGGATCGTGCCGTGGACGCCCCAATTGGCGTCGACCACCTGGGTGACGCCAAAATCGGCGCCGACCGACAGCAGGGAGATCGCCTCGTCCTCGCTCAAACCGTGCACCGTCATCAGGAACCTCCTGAGCTTGCGGAACGCATCGCGCATCGCACGGTCGAGACTCGAATGATTGGCAATCTCGGTTTGAGCGTCGGCGCCGAGCGCGGCGAGGTAGTTCGGATAGGTAAAGCCGTAGAACGACCACGCCTGATCGGTCTCCAGCATCGGATGGTCGAGACCTTCGAGGCTGGTGCCGGCGAGATCGGCCTTCTTGTGCAGGATGAACTCGAAATCGCCGGTCAGTGAGGTCTCGATCGCGGTACCGCCAAGCTCGCTGTCGCCTTGCGCGGCGTGAGGATCGCCGACAGAAAAATAGGCGCCGGGGACCGCGACCGGATAGAACATCCGCGCGCCCTTGCCGATGCGCCAGTCGTCGATGTTGCCGCCGGTATAGCTCGGCGGGATCGAGCTGACGAAATCGGCCTCCGACGGTGCGAGCCCCATGGTGCCGAAATGCAGCCGTGCCGGCACCTTGACGCGTGCGAGGATGTTCTCGCGCTTCTTGATGGTGGCGTGATCGACGCGCACGCCGGGATAATCGATGGTCGGATGCACGATGCCGTCAGGGTCGGTCTGCGGCGTCCAGACGTAGTTGTAGACCGCCTTGGCATAGGGCTCGCCGGAGGTGTCGAGCTCGAAGATGGTAACGACCTCGCGCGGTTTCGGCTCCTCGATCAGATCGCGATAGTGAAAGCCCCAATTCGCGGCGACATTGGAGCCGAAGCAGCGCCCGGCATGGCAGGCGCTGCAGCTCGGCCGCGGCCGGACGTCGAGGATGCGCACTTCCAGGATATCGCCGGGCTCGGCGCCTTCAATGGCGACTGGACCGGTGAGGAGATGCACGCCAATCCCCTCGCCTGCGCCGCGGATGAAGGGGCCTTCGACGGGCCCGGCGCCGCGCCGTGCCACCGCCTTGTGCTCGCGCGTCCACTGGAACACGCTTTCTGCGCCGGGATCGCCCTGGATCATGCGCTCGTAATCGTCATTGGCGTGATGAGTCAGCGTCTCGATGGTGGCGCGATCGCCAGAGCGCAGCGTCAGGGCCGGCGCGACCTTCTTTGAGAAGTAACCCCAGTGAACGGTTTTCGGCGAAACCCGCAGTGTGAAATGCTTCATGACGTGGCCTTTTCGGGGAGCGCGGTCTTGAACGTTGAGGATGCGGCTCTCATCGCACCGCCTCCGAAGTCTTGTCGGCTTCCATCACGCTGAGGAAACGCGCCGTCAGCGGATTGCGGGGGTTGGAGAGCACCTCGTGCGCTGGCCCCTCCTCGATGATCGCGCCGCCACTCAGGAACGCGACGCGGTCGGCTACTTCATCAGCGAAGCGGATCTGGTGCGTCGAGATGATCATGGTGAGGCCGTCATCGATGGCGAGCCGCCGGATCACCTCCAGCACCTCGCTGACGAGCTCGGGATCAAGCGCCGAGGTCGGCTCGTCCAGGAGCAGCACGCTTGGATTGGGTGCCAGCGCCCGCGCGATGGCGACGCGCTGCTGCTGGCCGCCAGAGAGATGCCGCGGCAGCGCGTCGGCGCGGTGCGACAGCCCGACCCGGTCGAGCAGCTCGGCAGCGCGGCGATCCGCATCAATGCGGGTCATGCCGTGCACCCAGCGCAAGGGCCCCGCGATGTTTTCCTTCGCCGAAAGATGGGCGAACAGGTTGAACTGCTGGAACACCATGCCGACGCCCAGGCTGGCCCGCTCATTGGCAATCGCGCGCGGCGGCAGCAGCTTGCCGGCGTCGTCGAAACCGAGGCGGCGGCCGCCGACGCGCACGGTGCCGGAATCCCAGCTTTCGAGATGATTGATGCAGCGAAGCAGCGTGCTCTTGCCGGAGCCACTGGGCCCGAGCAGCGCGACCACCTCGCCGACGCGCACCGTGAGATCGAGGCCGCCGAGCACTTTTTGCGCGCCGTAGCACTTGGTGAGGTCCTTGGTCTCGACCGCGATGTTGTTGCGCGAAATCGTCGCCGCACGCCGGGTGCGCTCCTCGCGGGTCAAGGCGAGCGGAGGTGTGTCGGCGAGTTCTGCCTGTGCGGGCACTGGATCATCAGCCGTGACGGCGGCAAGTTCGACTTTGGCGGCGAGATCGACGCGGCGCCAGGGCAGATAATCGGCGAGCTTGCGCTGGCGAGCTTTGGCGCGGTCGAGATCGAGCAGCCATTCGACAAAAAGCTGAATGATGCTGATGGCAAAGGTCAGCACGAGGTACAGCAAGCCCGAGGCGAAGAAAATCGAGAAGAAATCGAAGGTCGAGGACGCAAGCTGGGTCGAGCGCAGCGTCAGCTCCTGGACCGCGACGACGGAGGCCAGCGAGGAGTTTTTCAGCGCGCTCACCGCCTCGTTGCCAAACGCAGGAATCATGGTGCGGATCGCCTGCGGCGCGATCACCCGCCACATCAATATCCGCGGCGTCATGCCGAGCGCCTGGCCGGCCGTCACCTGCCCGCGATCGACGCCGAGCACGCCGGCACGCAGCATCTCGGCGATGAACGGCGCCTCATTGCAGGCCAGCGCAAGGCCGGCGGCGAGCACCGCCGGCAACTTGATGCCCATATGGGGCAACGCGTCGTACGCAAACACCATTTGCAGGATCAGCGGCGTGCCGCGGAAGATCACAGTGTAGGCCCTGGCGATCGCCGCCAGCAGCCAGAAGCGAGAGAGCTGCATGCCGGCGAGGATCAATCCGAGGATCAATCCGCCGCCGAGCCCGAGGGCAGTCACCTCGAGGGTGAGCTCGATGCCCTCGAGCAGATACGGCATGCTCAGGTAATGGAGGAACAGCGACATCAGTCGGCCGTCAGAATGTCAGGCTCCTTGAAGTTGTTCACGTCGAGCCCATGCTTCTTCAGAAGCTCCATATGCGTGCCGGCCTTCTGCACCTCGACCAGCGCGGCGAGCACGGCGTCACGGAATTTCGGCTTGTCCTTGGGCACGGCGATGCCGACCGAATACGGGATCGTCACCGCGGTCGCCTTCTCCAGCTTGTCCGGATAGGCCTTGACCGCGCTGTCGACGGTGTTGACGTCGTTGACATAGGTGTCGGCGCGGCCGGCGAGGATCGCCTGGATGCAATTGGCGTTGTTGTCGTAGAGCTGGACGGTCGGCTCCGGCTTGCCGGCCTTCTTGCACTCGGGCATCAGGGCCTGGATCAGCGGTACCTCGACATAGCCGGTGTTTTCGGCGGCAGCCGCGCCGCACATCGACATGTTGATGCCGTTGATGCCCTTAGGATTCCCCTTGGCGACCAGCACGCCGTCGAACACCTTCGAATAGGTGATGAAGTCGGCGGCCTTGGCGCGCTCCTTGGTGGCGTAGATGTCGGAGATGACGATGTCGGCTTGTCCGGCGGCGAGCGTGGTCAGGAGTGCAGCGAACGTCACCGGCTTGTAGGTCAGCTTGAAGCCGAGGCATTCGCCGATGGCTTCGCCGAGATCGATGTCGAAGCCGATATATTTGCTGGGATCCTTCGGATCGATCGTCTCATAGCCCGGCGTGTGCGGATTGATCGCGTTGACCAGGGTCTTGCCCTTCCAGTCCGGATATTTGTCCTGGAGCGCGGCGCAGGACGCCGGCGCCGCAGCCTGCGCGCTCAGGGGCGCGGCTGCCAGCGTGCCGAAAGCAACGGCGGCGCCGAGCGCGCCCTTGCGCCAAGACAGCGATGCACGCGCGATCCCCCGCGCCTGGGACAATACCGGTCTCTCCATCTCCAGCTCCTTCGAATTGTCATGGCAATGGCCATGTTCCAGATTCCGGAAGCGAGCCTAGGAGGAGAGCGGAGCGGAAAGCTTGTCCGCGGGCGTACAAATAATTGGATGGAGGGAGCCCGTCATTTGGGCACGCGGCTGCACAAAAACTGTTCGTGCGTGAGGGATGCTCGCGGGGGCGCAACTCCGAATTCGGAGGAATCAAGATCTTGCGCCACGCGGTGATCTGCACGATCAGGGAAACATGTGGTGTGGTCATTTGACAGGGATATGACAATCGAAGGACGCATCTGAGGGCGACATCCGAAGCACATCACCGCCGTCCACAGCCTGTCCGCAGCATACCCACAGTATATCCACAAGCCGACTATGCCGGATTCGCAAGCCCGCAAGGGCCACTTGCTGCGCACAAACCCACAGGGCCGGTATGTCAGCCGCCGCCTTGATCGAAAACGGTGCGGCAAGCCTCACTCAAGCTTGACCGGTTACGGCGCAGGCACGCCGTGATGGCCCGGACGTTGGGGATTTCGCCGGCACAGAGGCGGTAGACGTCGGGGGTGCAGGCCCGGCGCTGTTCGGGCGTTCCCTGCTGTGCATGGGCCGCGGAGGCAAACAGCGTCAGGAACAGCCCGAGCGTCGAGGCGCGACGCGCCCGGCTTTTCACACCCGCGAACCGCAAGAACCTCGCCTTCATGACCAGTCTCCCGTTCTGCCCTGCCCGCCCGGCCTGTCTTGGCCGCTGTGCAAAGGGGTAGGAGAAAGGAACAGCCGAAGATGTGATCTCCTTCACACTGAGGGCGCGCGATAGGAACCCAAGTCTCCCAGGGGGATTTTTACCAATCGCTAACCAATCGGAACCCGATTGGCGGATCGTTAAAATGCGAACGATCGGCTCAATCCGGAAACAAGCCGGCTTTGCGACATTGCCCCATCCGCGGTCCGGAGGGTGGGATGAGCGAAGCCGAATTCAACTTGCTGCTGGATGCCGTCCAGGACGCCATGGTCCATGAAGATCTGGCGTTCGGGCCGGAGGAGGATTTCGTGCCCCGCTCGTGGACGTATTACGCGAAACCCAAGGCTTTCGCGAAGTCCCAGGCCGCCAATGACAACGAGGGCGCCTGGCCCCTGCTGCCGTTTCCGGACGGCTGGTACGCGGCCTGCTGAGCTCAATTCCACCGTGAACGGATCCGCCCGCGCCCTGCGGGCGTTCTGCTATGGTCCCTACGCCGAATCCGGCGCGGCCGCGATCACGTCTTGACGCTCTCCCCGCCGTTCTGGGGCGCCTGGTCGGGTGCGGCCGACAGAAAGATGCTGTCATAGATCGCGCGGGCCTCGCGAATGAGGCGAGCCCGCTCCAGTTCGGATTTCGGGATAAATCGGACGATTTCGCTCACGTGCTCTCCAGCGCTCGATCGTTGGGATGCATCACTTCGCAGATGCGAAGACTATGCCAGCGGGCTGAATGGCAGGTTTCCGCCACGCTCCGGGCAAACCCGGTGTCCGCAGCCGGCAGGCATCGCCCGCGAGCCCGATGGATCCAATAATTGCTGAGATATCAGGAGGTTGTGATGGAGGCCACGTCGGGACTCGAACCCGAGTAAACGGTTTTGCAGACCGGCGCGTAACCACTCCGCCACGTGGCCCCAACGAGGGCGGAGCAATATAGGGGATCAAGGATTTAGGCAACCCCGGCCGGGCGGCTACGCCTTCCCGCGGCCGAGATATTGGGCGAGAATCTCATCGGTCGCGCCGGCCGCCACGATCCGCCCCTCCTCCAGCAGGATCGCGCGATTGCAGGTGCTTTTGATCAGATCGACGTCGTGCGAGGCCAGCACCAGGATGCCGGCGCGCGCGACAATCTCGTCGAGCCGCTGCCGCGCCTTTTTGCGGAATTGCTGGTCGCCGACGCCGATCCATTCGTCGAGCAGCACGATCTCGCCCTCCACTGCGGTTGCGACCGCAAAGATCAGACGCAGCATCATGCCGCTGGAATAGGTGCGCAGCGGCAGGTCCAGCCGGTCGCCGAGCTCGGTGAATTCCGCGATTTCTGTGCGCCGGGCGTCGATCTCGGAGCGCCGCGCGCCGATCACGAGCCCGCGCCGCATGATGTTCTCGTAGCCGGTCGCTTCCTCGTCGAAGCCGGCCGACAGGTCGAACAGCGACAGGCAGCGGCCGAGCACGTCGACGTTGCCCGCCGTCGGATGGTAGATGCCTGCGAGCACCCGCAGCAGCGTGGTCTTGCCGGCGCCGTTGGCCCCGACGATAGCGACGCGGTCGCCCGCAACGATATCGAGATTGACGTCGTTCAACGCGCTGACGATGTGCGGGCGCGGCGCCTCCCGTCGCAGCGTCACGGCACGTACGAACCGGCTGCGCAGCGAGCGGTCGCGGAACGACAGCACCGGAAATCTCACCGAGACGTTGCGAAGCGCGATATGAGCTGCGGGGATCATATCTCGCGCCTCACAGCCAATACGCCACGCGGTGGCGGTATTTTGCGTAGCAACCGAGGGCGACGACGACCACGACGGCTGCATAGACGATCCCGAGCAGCCATTGCTCCGCATCGGTCGGCTGCGAGAGCAGCGGCCGGCGCACCAGATCAAGCAGTGTCGCGAACGGATTGGCGCGGACCAGCCACTGGAACGCGGTGCCGCGCACGCTGTCCTCGGTCCAGATGATCGGCGTCAGGAAGAAGACGAATTGCAGCCCGCTGACGATCGCCGAGCCGACGTCGCGAAACCGCGCGCAGAGCATGCCGAGCGCAACCGAGCCGCCAAGCAGCACGACGAGCAGGATCGCAAGGCCCGGCGCCGCGAGCAGCATGCTCCCCTGCAGCGGCCACCGCATCACGAGATAGAGCAGGATCACGATCACCAGATGATGCGCGAAGATGAGGACGTTGCGCGCGATCATCTGGAGCACATGCACGATCAGCGGCGCCGGCACCGCCTTGATCAAATGGCCTGACGCCACGAAGATGTTGGAGCCCTCCTGAAGCGTCGTCGCGATCAGGGTCCAGACGATCAGGCCGACGGCGAAGGCCGGCAGAAAGCTGGTGATGTCCTGCCTGAACAGTGCCGCATAGACCGTGCCGACGCTGGCAATCGTCGCGGCGAGCGTCAGCGTGATCCAGAGCGGGCCGATCACGGTACGGCGGTAGCGCAGCGAAATGTCCATCAGGGCCAGCGTGCCCCAACGATCGAACCGCGCCGCCTGGGCAAGGATTTCCTTCGCTGCAAGCTGAATTCGACGGCCCCTTCCGCTTCCGGCTCTCCGATGCGCGACAGGATAGCAGATCGCGGCCTGTTGGCCGATGGTCTCTATCCGCCCGCTCCGCGCCGGGCAATCAACCGTACGGATGATCTAGGCCGAAGTCAGGCTCGCTTCCCCCGCCGGACACCGCGCCGGCGGTCCTTCACCGGCGGCTTCGGAGCCAGTTCCGGCATCGCGACCTGCACCTCGCGGTAGCGCGTCAACATCCGTTCAAAACTGGCGTTCAGCGTTTCCGCGATGTCAGGGCGCTTCTCAAGACTGGCCAGGATCGTCGCCGCCGCCTCGATGGTGGAGAGCCCATCTTTCCGCGGCTCCTTGCGCAGGCGCCCGTAGCGCGAGGGGCGCGCCGGGTTGAGGATCACCCGCTGGCATTTCAGCATCCAGGGGTTGCGCCACCACAGCGCCTTGGCCTGGCTCCAGGTGCCGTCGAGCAGCACCACGCCTTCGAGCTTGCCCAGGATCGCGCGCTGGTTCTCGGCGATCTCGCCTTTGCGGTTGAGCGCCAATATCTCGCCCTCGGCCTCGAGATCGGCGGCGTGCGCCGAGCCGAGATAGAGCACGGCCCAGTGCGAGGCGTTCTCGATCGGTTGCCCCAGCGCCTTGGACAGACTCGGCCAGGACAGGCCGACCCGCAGCGTGGCACCGGCGAAATGCTTCGCAAGCAGCCGCGCGGTGCCGAGCGCCCTGTCCTGCTCCTGCGGATGCTGCAGGATCAGGAGCCCAAGCCGGCTCTTTTCGATCGGCGTGACACTGTCGCAGATGCACAGCGGCATCGGCTTCTGGCAATGCGGGCATTCGGGGATCGGCTCGGGCGCTGCGGCGGCCGTCTCTGCTGGGTTCGACATGGCCGCCGCTATACGCTTTGCACGGCGGTTCAACAACCCGCCTATTCAGCCGGCGCGGCCAGGGGGCGCGGCTCGGAACGCCGGCGCAGGCGATCGATCAGCAGGTAGATCACCGGCGTGGTGTAGAGCGTCAGGATCTGCGAGACGAACAACCCGCCGATGATGGTGATGCCGAGCGGGCGGCGGAGTTCCGTGCCGGGCCCGGTCGCGACCACCAGCGGAATGCCAGCGAACAATGCCGCCATGGTCGTCATCAGGATCGGGCGAAAACGCGCCTGGCAGGCCTCGAAGATCGCCTCCGCAGACGACAAGCCGCGCTGGCGCTCCGCGTCGAGCGCGAAATCCACCATCATGATTCCGTTCTTCTTGACGATGCCGATCAACAGGATGATGCCGACGAACGCGATCACCGTCAGCGGCGTATTGGTGAGCTGCAAGGCCAGCAGCGCGCCGAGGCCCGCCGAGGGCAGCGTCGAGATGATCGTCAGCGGATGGGCGAGGCTCTCATAGAGCACGCCGAGCACGATATACATCGCCACCAGCGCGCCGAGGATGAGGAGCGGCTGTCGGCCGCTGGTCTTGGCGAAATCGCCGGCATTGCCATCAAAACTGCCGCGAATGCCTTCCGGCATGTGCAGCTCCTCGACCGCGCGCTGGATGTTCTGCGTTGCGGCCTGGAGCGCTGCGTCCGGCAACAGGTTGAACGACACCGTGGTCGATGGGAACGACTGCGAATGATAGACCGCGAGCGCGGCGAGTCCGCGCGTCGCATGCACCACGGCCGACAGCGGTACCTGCGCGTCATTGGCGCCAGCGACATAGATGCGTTCGAGGTTGGCCGGGTCGACCTGGAATTTCGGATCGATCTCCAGCACGGTCATGTACTGGTTGCGCTGGGTGTAGATGATCCCGATCTGCCGCTGCGAAAACGCGTTGTTCAGCGCGTTGTCGATGTCCTGGACGCGCACGCCGAGGGCCGACGCCTTCTGGCGGTCGATGGACAACGTCAGTTGCAGCCCGCCGGGATCGCGGTCGCTGGAGATGTCGGTGATGCCCTCGACGCTTTCCATGCGCTTGGCCACGATCGGCGCCCACTTCTGCAATAGGCCAAGATCGGTGCTGGTCAGCGTGTACTGGTAGTCGGAATCGCTCTGCCGCCCGCCGGCGCGCACGTCCTGGGCCGCGAACATGAACAGGCGGATGCCGGGCACGGGGTATAACGCCCGCCTGAGACGGTCGATCACCACCTGGGTCGAGACGTGGTCGCGCTCCTCCGGCGGCTTCAGGCTGATGAACATGGTGCCGCGATTGGAGGTCGCAGCGCCCGGGCCGCCACCCCCGCTGCCGACCGTTGAGCCGATGCCGGCCACCGCCGGATCCTGCATCACGATGTCGGCGAGCCGCTGCTGGAGGCCGAGCATGGACTGGAACGAGATGTCGGCCGAGGCGCGCGTCGCCCCGATGACGAAGCCGGAATCGTCCGTCGGGAAATAGCCCTTCGGAATCTTGATGTAGAGCGTCACCGTCAACGCAATGGTGGCGAAGAACACCAGCAGCGTCAGCATCGGAAATTCCAGCACGGTGCGCAAGGTGCGGGTGTAGAACGCGACGATGCGCGACAGCGAGCCTTCGATGATGCGGTCGAACAGGGTTGCCGTGCCGGACGTGGTCTGCCGGATGTAATGGGCGCAGATCATCGGCGTTACCGTGAGCGACACCAGCGTCGAGACCAGGATCGCAAAGGTCAGCGTCAGCGAGAACTCGCGCAGCAACCGGCCGACGATGCCATCCATGAAGATCAGCGGCGTGAAGGCCGCGATCAGCGACAGGCTGATCGACACCACGGTGAAGCCGATCTGCCGGGCCCCGTCCAATGCCGCCTGGAGCGGCCGCATGCCGTGCTCGAGATTGCGGTACATGTTCTCGATCATGACGATGGCGTCGTCGACCACGAAGCCGACGGAGATCGCCAGCGCCATCAGCGACAGATTGTCGATCGAGAAGCCCGCGACCCACATGCCGGCGCAGGTCCCGGCCAGCGCCAGCGGCACGGAGATCCCGGCCGCGATCGTCGGCGTGAGCCGTCGCAGGAACACGAATACCACGACCATCACCAGGATGGCGGTCGCGAGCAAGGTCCACTGCATGTCGAGCACGCTGGCGCGGATCGTGGTGGTGCGATCGACCAACGTGGAAATATCGACGCCCGCCGGGATCCACTGCTTCAGCGCCGGAATCAGCGCCTTCACCCGGTCGACGGTGTCAATGACGTTGGCATCGCCCTGCTTGGTGATCTGGATCAACACCGCCGGCTGCTTGTTGAACCAGGCGATGGAGCGGGCGTTACGGACGGAATCCTCGATGTCGGCGACATCGGCCAGCCGCACAAAATTGCCGTTCGAGCTCTTGATGACGATGTCGCGGAACTCCTTGGCCGTCCGCATCTGCCTGTTGAGCCCCAGCGTCTCGCTCTGGCGCTCGCCGTTGAAGATGCCGACCGGACCGAGCGGGTTGGCATTGATGATCGCGGTCCGCACGTCGTCCGTGGCGATGCCGGCGTTCGACAGCGCGACGGGGTTGAGCTGCACCCGCACCGCCGGCTGATCGGCGCCGGAAACCGTGACGTCGCCGACGCCCGGCACCTGCGAGATGCGCTGGGCCAAAACCGTATCGGCGACGTCATAGATCGCGCTCGCCGACAGCGTCTTCGAGGTCAGCGCCAGCACGAACACGGGGGCGCCGGCGGTGTTGGCCTTGCGAAAGCGCGGCAGCGTCGGCAAATCGCTCGGCAGGTCCACCAGCGAGGCGTTGATTGCCGCCTGCACGTCGCGCGCGGCCTTGTCGATGTTGCGGCCGATGTCGAACTGGAGCTGGATGTTGGTCGTACCGAGCGACGACGTCGAGGTGATCTGGTTGATGCCAGCGATCTCGCCGAGCCGCCGCTCCAGCGGCGAGGCTACGGTCGCGGCCATCACGGACGGGTCGGCGCCGGGACGGCTGGCCGAGACGAAGATGGCGGGGAAATCGACGTTCGGGACCGACGCGACGGGGAGAAACTCGTAGGCAACGACGCCCAGCAGGAACAACCCGATCGACAGCAGCGTGGTCGCGACCGGGCGGCGGATGAAGGGCTCCGAGATCGATGCCATCACTGCATCCCCTCGGTCGCGCCCGCGACAGGCGGGCCGCCGGATTCGGCCGGCGGCAACGCCTGCTCGAGGCGGCGGTTGATGCGGTCGAGCGCGAGGTAGATCACTGGTGTGGTGTAGAGCGTGAGCAGCTGGCTCAGCAGCAGGCCGCCAATGATGGAGATGCCGAGCGGAAAGCGCAGCTCGGCGCCGGTGCCGCTCTCGATTGCCAGCGGCAGCGCGCCGAACAGCGCGGCCAGCGTCGTCATCATGATGGGGCGGAAACGCAGGAGACAAGCCTGAACGATCGCCTCGTTCGGCGACATCCCCTGCCGGCGCTCGGCCTCGAGCGCGAAGTCGATCATCATGATCGCGTTCTTCTTGACGATGCCCATCAGCAGGATGATGCCGATCAGCCCGATCACCGAGAGGTCCTGCCCGCACAGCATCAGCGCCAGGATCGCGCCGACGCCGGCTGACGGCAGCGTGGACAGGATCGTGATCGGATGGATGTAGCTCTCGTAGAGCACGCCGAGCACGATGTAGATCGTGATCACCGCGGCGAGCAGCAGCCAGGGCTGACCGGCAAGCGCCTTGGAGAATTCGGCGGCGTCGCCGGCATAGACGCCGACGATGCTGTTGGGCATCTCGATCCGGGTCTCGATGGTCTTCACGGCCTCGACGGCATCGCCGAGCGCCGCGCCGGGCGCGAGGTTGAAGCTGAGCGAGATCGACGGGAACTGCGCCTGGTGCGAAATCGCGAGCGGCGCGATGGTGCGTGTCAGCGTCGCCACGGCGGAGAGCGGCACCTGTGCGTTAGGCGCGCCGGCGGTCGCGCTCGCCCCGCCCGGCAGATAAAGCTTCGACAGAATCGATGGATCGCGCTGGTACATCGGCAGCGCTTCAAGCACCACGCGGTACTGGTTGGCCTGACCGTAGATGGTCGAGATCTGGCGCTGCGCGAAGGCGTCATTGAGCGTGTCGGTGATGCCCTGGAGGCTGACACCGAGCTGGCCGGCGCGGGTGCGGTCGACCGTGAGCTGCGCCCGCAATCCGCCTTCCTGCGCCTCCGACGAGACGTCGCGGAACATCGGTTCGCGCCGCATTTCGGCGACCAGCTTGCGCGCCCATTCCGACACCAGCGCCGCGTCGGTGCCGGTCAGCGTGTACTGGTATTGCGAGCGGCTCGATTGGGTCGAGATCTGCACGTCCTGCACCGGCTGGAAATAGACGGTCATGCCGGGGATGCCCGACACCCTCTCCTTCAGACGGGTGATCACCACGCTGACATCGTCGCGCCGCTCGCCCCGCGGTTTCAGCGTCATGACAAGACGGCCGACATTGGTGGTCGGATTGACCGAGCCCGCACCGATCACCGAGACCACGCCGGTCACATCGGGGTCGGCCTTGATGGCATCGGCGGTCTCGGCCTGCCGCTTCTGCATCTCCGCGAACGACACGTCAGGCCCGGCCTCCGTCACCGCCGTGATCGAGGCGGTGTCCTGCAGCGGCAGGAAGCCCTTTGGCGCGACGACATAGAGCGCCAGAGTCGCAATCAGCGTAGCAAAAGTCACGACCAGCGTCGCGCGCTGGCGTTCCAGCACCCACAACAGCGTTCGATGATAGAACTCGACGGTTCGGTCGATGAAGCGGCTGACGGCGGCCAGTCCCGGTACCGCCAGTTCCTCATGCGCATGGCGAAGCAGCCGCGAGCACATCATCGGCGTCAGCGTCAGCGAGACCACGGCCGAGGTCACGACCGCGATCGTCAGCGTCAGCGCGAATTCGCGGAACATGCGGCCCACAAGGCCCGACATGAACAACAGCGGGATGAACACCGCAATCAGCGACACCGTCAGCGAGATCACGGTGAAGCCGATCTCGCTGGCACCCTTCAGCGAGGCTTCCATCGCGTTGTCGCCGTTCTCCATGTGACGGACGATGTTCTCGATCATCACGATGGCGTCGTCGACGACGAAGCCGGTGCCGATGGTGAGCGCCATCAGCGACAGATTGTCGAGGCTGAAGCCGGCGAAATACATGATGCCGAAGCTCGTGATCAGCGACAGCGGCAGCGCCACGCCGGCGATCAGCGTGGCGCGCAGCGAACGCAGGAACAGCAGCACCACCAGCGTCACCAGCACGACGCTCAGGATCAGCGTGAACTGCACGTCGCGCACCGAGGCACGGATGGTGACGGTGCGATCGGAGACGATGGTGAGGTTCACGCCGGCCGGAATGGCCCGCTGGACCTTTGGGATTTCCGCGCGGATCTGGCTGACGACGTCGATCACATTGGCGCCGGGCTGACGCTGGATGTCGATGATGACGGCCGGCGAGCCCTGGTACCAGCCGCCGGTACGGTCGTTCTCGAGGCCATCGACGATCTGGGCGACGTCGGCAATCGTGACCGGCGAGCCGTTGCGGTAGGCGATGATGACAGGTTTGTAGGCGTCGGCGGCGGCGATCTGGTCGTTGGCGGCGATGATGTAGGATTGCTGCGCGCCGTCGAGCGAGCCTTTCGGCCCCGACACGTTGGCATTGGCAATCGCGGTGCGCAGGTCCTCCATGGCAATGCCGTAGGCTGCGAGCCGCGCGAGATCCGCCTGGATGCGAACCGCCGGCTTCAGCCCGCCGAGCACCGAGACGCGTCCGACACCGGATATCTGGCTCAAACGCTGCGCCAGAAGCGTGTCGGCGATGTCGCTCATCGCCCGCAACGAGATCGTGTCGGAGCGCAGCGCCAACGTCATCACCGGCGCATCGGCCGGGTTCACCTTGGCGTAGGTCGGCGGATAAGGCAGCGTCTTGGGCAGCACGCCGGCCGCCGCGTTGATGGCGGCCTGGACGTCCTGGGTCGCGCCGTCGATGTCGCGGTTGAGATCGAATTGGAGCGAGATCTGGCTGACGCCGAACGAGCTCGTCGAGTTCATCGCCGACAGTGACGGGATCTGGCCGAGCTGCCGCTCCAGCGGCGCGGTGATCAGTGAAGCGATCACGTCGGGGCTCGCGCCGGGCAATTGCGTCGTCACCTGCACGGTCGGGAAATCGACCTGCGGCAGGGCAGACACCGGCAGCGCGAAATAGCCGAGCAGCCCGCCGATCAGAAGCGCGATGCCGAGCAGCGAGGTCGCGATGGGACGGCGGATGAAGGGTTCGGAGACGCCCATGGGATGCGCCTGCCGTTCAGGCGGCTGTTGTCGGGATCATGGCTGCTTGGCTCCACTTCCCGATGCTCCCGGCCCTGGTGCCGGTCCGGTCTGGCCCTTCTGGTCGCCTTCGCTGCTCTTGCGCTTGGCGCGGAACTCGCCGTCCTTATCTTGTCCGTCCTTCTGGCCGTCTTTTGCGCCATCCTTCTTCTGACCATCCGGCCCGCGCGAGCGCTTGCGCGGCGCGAGATCGGCCGACGGGGTCTGGTCGTCGCGGCCGACGACCACCTTGGAGCCGTCGGACAGATTGGCAAAGCCTGTGGTGACGACCTTGTCGGTCGCCGACAGGCCGCTGGCAATGACAGCGTCATGCTCGTTCTGCTGGGTCACCGTCACCGGCTTGGCCGAGACGACATTGTCCTCGCCGATCACATAGCTGAAGGTGCCGATCGGTCCGCGCTGCACGGCCGAGGTCGGCACCACCAGCGCCTGCGTCAAGGTCTCGACCTTGAGGCGGACATTGACGAACTGGCCGGGCCAGAGCTGGTAATTCGCGTTGGGGAATTCGGCCTTGAGCTTGAGCGTGCCGGTGGTCTGGTCGACCTGGTTGTCGATGCCGGTGAGCTTGCCGGTGTCGATCACGGTGAGGCCGTCATTGCCGAACACGTCGACCGCGAGCGTGCCCTTCGACGCGGCGGCGTTGACCCGCATGATCTGCTGCTGCGGCAGGCTGAACCACACCGCGATCGGCTGCAACTGCGTGATGACGACGAGGCCGGTGGTGTCGGAAGCGTGGATGATGTTGCCTTGATCGACCTGGCGCAGGCCGGCGCGGCCCGAAATCGGCGCCACGATCTTGGTGTAGCTCAGCGTCGCCGCCGCATTGTCGATCGCGGCCTGATCGGCCTTGACCAGCGCCTCGGTCTGCGCGACCAGCGCGCGCTGGGTGTCGGCCTGCTGCTTGGATCCGGCATTGGACGCTGCGAGCTGCTCGTAGCGTGTGAGGTCGATACGCTGGTTGGCGAGCTGGGCTTGGTCCTGCGCCTTCTTCGCAACGGCCTGATCGTACGTCGCCTGGTAGAGCGCCGGGTCGATCTCGCCGACCACGTCGCCTTTCTTGACGTCCTGTCCCTCGGTGAAATTGACCGCGATCAGCTTGCCGTCGACCTGCGAGCGCACGGTCACGGTGTTGAGTGCGCGGATCGCGCCGACGCCGTCGAGATAGACGGGAACGTCTTGGACCCGCGGGGTCGCCGCCAGCACTGGCACCGGCAGATCCGGCCGTTGATTGCGGCCGTTCGCCTGCTGCGGCTGCTGGTGCCAGGTGGTCCAGCCGTAGTAACCGAGCCCGCCGAGGATCGCCAGCGTGATCAGGGTCATGACGAAGCCGCGCCCGCGCGACTTCTTCGCCGTTCCCTCCTTCACGCCTTGCTTCGCATCCGGCTTAAAGAGCATTGACCGGTTTCTCCATCCTCGGCTCCCAGCCGCCGCCGAGCGCCTGATACAGGCTGACGATAGCAAGAAGCCGGGCAAGTTGGGCCTGCGACAGCGCGTCTTCCGCCTGGAACAGGGTCAATTGGGTATTGAGCACGGTCACGATGTCGGCGGTGCCGGCGCGCAGTTGTTGCTCCGAGAGATCGAAGGCGCGGCGCGAGGCGTTGAGGACATCGCGCTGCAATTGCAGCCTGATCGTGGTCTGCTTGATCGAGAAGAGCGCATTGTCAACGTCGGCAAACGACTGGATGATGGTCTTGCGGTAGGTCTGCAGCAGTTCATCCTGCCGCGCCTTGGCAAACTCGAAATTGCCGAGGATCCTGCCGCCGTCGAAGATCGGCTGCGTCGCGCTGCCGACGAGCTGGAAGAACGCCGCATGCGGCTGGAACAGTGAGACCAGCGCCGCGCTCTGATAGCCGCCATTGCCGGTGAGCTGGATGGTCGGAAAGAACTGCGCACGGGCATTGCCGACGTTCGCGGTCGCGGAGGCGAGCTGGGCCTCCTGCCGGCGGATGTCAGGCCGCTGCGTCAGGAGCTCCGACGGCAGGCCGGGTGTCACGCGGGGAATCGCAATCCGGTTCAGCGAGCCGCCAAGCACGCGCACGCTCTCCGGCGGACGCGACACCAACACGGCGAGCGCATTGACGTTCTGGTCGAGCGTCTGGCGCAGCGGCGGCACCAGCGCCTTCTGGTTCGCGAGCACGCTCTCCTGCTGCGCGACGTCGAGATCGGTGCCGGTGCCGGCCTTGCGCCGTTCCCTGACGGCATCGAGGATGCGCTGCGCGCTCGCGATGTTGCGCTGTGAGGTCCTGATGCGATCCTGCGAGGCCAGCACCTGGAAATAGGCGTTGGCGACGCCTGCAAGCGTGGTCAGCGCAACGACGTCGCGATCGAAGCGGTTGGCATTCGCCGTCTCTTCCGCTGTCTGGAGCGCGTCGCGGTTCTGCCCCCAGAAGTCGAGCTGGTAGCTCGCGCTCAGCGAAGCCTGATAGTTGACGACCTCACGGCCGCCATTGGTGAGCCCCGAGGCGGAGGAGCCGGACGTGCGCGAATAGGTCTCCTGCCCAGTGCCGGAAAGGCTCGGCAACAGCGCCGCACCCGCCTGCCGCGCCTGGGCGTCGGCCTCGACGATGCGCGAAACGGCGGCGGCGATATCGAGGTTGACGGTGTGCGCCTCCTCCATCAGTTGCGTCAGCTCCGCCGAGCGGAAGCCACGCCACCAATCCAGCGACGGCGGTGCATCGGCCTTGCCGGCATATTTGTACTGCGTGGGAACGTCGAGCGCCGGATCCGGAAGATCCTGCGTCAGCACGCAAGCGCCCGAGCCCGCGGCGAGGCCCAGCACCGCAAGCCAGCGTGCCGCACGTCGCGTCCGGGACGCGGAACCTGGAGACCGCCGCACGGCGATCGCAGGAACATCCTGTGTCACATCGAGCCCCCGCCCGGCAGATCGAGCCGCCGCCGCGCAGCCGGATTAGCCGATTCGCGGCGGCACAGTCGGGGGGCGTTGGACAACTCGTTCACAGTGGTGATGCTTCCTGGGCAACCTGATGCCCATACTAGCCGGGCACGAAACTGCGGGACAGTCCCGCGGTTGCGAGATGGCCGCCAAAGGACGACGATCCCAAAACCAAGAAAATACAAAAAACTGCTCTGCTGCAGTAGCTTTTTGGATTTCAGGGTCATTCCCGAGTGCGTTCAAGCTTACCAAGATTTCATGTGATATTGCCGCCACACCGACGCCCGTCCCTTCAATCCACCTGCACCGCTCGCGACGCGGCTTCAGCCCGGTCCCCAAACCGGGCCGGGCCACTCCCACGAGGTCGTCTATTGTCGAAGACGAACAGGCATTCGTCGTGCAGATATGTCTACCGCCTCCCGCGTACCCAACCGCATCCTTCGACGGCGCGACGGCGACGCGTCACGTCCAGTGGCGAAGGTCTGCTGACGACGGCGTTTATCTTCCAAGTCCTGGTCTTCCAAGTCCTGGTCTTCCAAGTGGTCTTCCAAGTCCTTGCCTTCCAAGTCCTTGCCTTCCAAGTCCTGGCAGAGGTTGGCCACATTCTCCTACCGATATCCCGCGACGTAGCACAGCAGCATCGGCGATCTCTCCTGCCAAAAATTTCACTGCTTCCGGGCACTTCCGCCGGTTTCGCCGCAGCGCAAAAGCCTTCCCCTTTGGCCTCCCAGGCACTAGGTTCTGGCCAACAAGATCAACCCCTTGGTAGCGATTTGCCTGACATGACCATTCGAAATGACGTTGTCGAAGCCATCGGCAACACTCCGCTGATCAAGCTCAAGCGCGCTTCCGAACTGACCGGCTGCACCATCCTCGGCAAGGCCGAGTTCATGAATCCCGGCCAGTCGGTGAAGGATCGCGCCGGCAAATGGATGATCCTGGAGGCCGAGAAGCGCGGCGAGCTCAAGCCCGGCGGTCTCGTGGTGGAAGCGACCGCCGGCAACACCGGCATCGGACTCGCGGTCGTCGCGAGTGCCCGCGGTTACCGCACGCTGATCGTGATCCCGGAGACGCAGAGCCAGGAGAAGAAGGATTTTCTGAAGCTGTGCGGCGCCGAGCTGCTGGAATCGCCGGCACTGCCCTATTCCAATCCGAACAGCTACCAGCATGTCGGCCGCCGACTTGCCGACGAGCTGCGCAAGACGGAGCCGAACGGCGTGCTGTTCGCCGATCAATGGAACAACCTCGACAATGCGAAGGCGCATTACGAGTCCACGGGTCCTGAGATCTGGGAGCAGACCGGCGGCAAGATCGACGGTTTCGTCTGCTCGGTCGGCAGCGGCGGCACGCTGGCCGGCATCAGCCGCTTCCTGAAAGAGAAGAACAAGGACGTCAGGATCGCCTGCGCCGATCCGCATGGCGCCGGCATGTATGAATACTTCAGAACAGGCGATGCGAAGGCAACGCCGGGCGGCTCGATCACCGAGGGCATCGGCCTCAACCGCGCGACCGCAATCGTCGAGAGCGCGAAGGTCGATGACGCCTATCTCATTCCCGATGCCGAAGCGGTCACAGTGATCTACGAGCTGCTCCAGCACGAAGGCCTGTGCCTTGGCGGCTCGACCGGCATCAACGTTGCCGGCGCGATGCGTCTCGCAAAGCAGCTCGGGCCCGGCAAGACGATCGTCACCGTGCTCTGCGATTCCGGCAGCCGTTACCAGTCGAAGCTGTTCAACGCCGACTTCATGCGCGCCAAGAGCCTTCCGGTGCCGGAATGGCTGGAGAAGCGCAGCAACATCAAGCTGCCGTTCGTCTAGCTCCAGGTCGGCCGCACCGATCCCTGCGACACCCGCGCGAGGCGCTCGTTCGATAGTGAGGGCTTGATCTCGCGCGTGCGCGGCGGGAGGGGAGTGCCGTAGGAGCCTTCGCTGCCGCCGCTCGGCTAGAACATGAGCGCGAGCATCAGCACGAGGTTGACGAGCGCGCCGACCGCCGTTGCCTGGTGCTCCTGCCCGATCGCCCAGGCCGGAAACCGGCCCGCGACGACATGGTCGACGATCATGAGCGCGATCCAGGCAGGAATCACGCAGACCGGATCCCAGCCGATGTCACGGATGCGCATCGATTGCAGCGTGAAGGTCGCAGCTCCGAAGAAGACGATCGCAGCGATGATCGCCCAGCTCTTCATGAGGTCTTCCGGCCGGATCGCGCTGGGCGAGGTGTTGCGCAGCACGGCCATCGCGATTCCAAAGCAGATCGCCGTCATCACGACCGCAAGCGCGACCGAGGCGAGGAAGAAATGCAATCGCCCGAGCCGGGGGTTCAAGCCGAAAACGAAACCGAGCATTGGCGCACCCTTTTGGCGCCATAAGCACAGAGATAGCTTTCGGAGCCATGAACCGGCGCGGCCGCGCGCCGGAGCGTGGTTTCCGGACGACTAAGCCGGCCTACGCAATTTTAGGCTTCGCCCGGCAGGGTCAGGCGCCCTCGTCGCCCTTCGAAGCCGAGGCACAATAGTCGCGCCAGAACTGGCGATAGCCTGCCTCGACGCTGCCCGTGTAGATTTTGACATTGCCGGCGGGCGAACTCGCGATCCGGGCCGGCAACTCCGCGCGCAGCTTCGCAAGATGTGCCGGCTGCGCCGCGTATTTGCAGGCGATCGCGGCATAGCCGTCGTCGTCCTCGGCGACCCAGTCATTGAGGTCGACGGCAGCCACGATAGAGCCGCCGGCGCGCGACGAGGCGCCGTTGCCGAGCTTGGCCACGACCGGGACGCCCGCATAGAGCGATTCCCAGGTGCTGACGCCACCATTTTGCGGGAACGTGTCGAGGGAAATATCGACATTCGCAAACGCCAACAGATGCTCGTGGCGCGGGGTCGAGCCCAGGCACGTGACATTCTCTTCGGCAATGCCCTGTGCCACGAACCGCGCGACCAGGCTGTCACGCAGCAAGGGATCGTCAAGCAGGGTATGCTTGATGATGATCTTTGATCCCGTCACCTCGCGCATCAGTTTCGACCACACGCGAATGGCCTCGTCCGAGATCTTGTAGATGCGGTTGAACACGCCGAAAGTCACATAGCCGTTGCGGAGCATGGGAAGCTCCGAAGGCGGCATGTCCAGGATGGGATCGGTCGTGATCAGGCACGGCAGATCATGAACCTTTTCGGTCAGCAGATGACGCGTCGATTCCGGAATAAAGATTGGATCCGCGAGCACATAGTCCATGGTCTGAAGGCCCGTACCGGTCGCATGTCCGAAGCCCGTGACCTGGATGGGAGCGGGCTTCCGTGCGAAGACAGGAAGCCTGTTGCCGGTCGTATGCCCGGACACGTCGATCAGGATATCGATCCCATCGGCTTGGATGCGGTCGGCCAGTTCGTCGTCCGACAGCTGCCAGACGTCGACCCAGACGTCCGCCATCGACTTGAACCTGGCGGTCATCTCATCCTGCGTCGGCCAACACGAATAGCAGACGATCTCGAACCTGGCGTGATCATGATGGCGCAGCACCGGCAACAGGCCGAATGCCGCCGAGTGGTACCAGAACTCGGCCGCGACATAGCCGACCACGATCCGCCGATCAGGATCGAGCTGCCGGGGTGAGAGCTTTCTTTGCGGCAGTCCGGCGCCGATTGCTTCCCCCCAATGTTTTCGCGCTGCCTGCTGGAGCGCGAAATCGGCCTCGGAGAGAAAGTCGAGCAAGTAGATCTTCCGCGCGATCAAGTCCGCATGATCAGGCGCGATTGCCAGCGCGGCGTCGAGATGCTCGATCGCGGATGCGATCTCTCCCTGCTGTGCAAGACAGGCGCTCAGCAGCGTCATCGCGATCGTGGAGCGTGGGTTAAGCTCGAGCAAGGTCGTGCAGGCCAGCATCGCCTGCACCGTATTCCCTGCGTTGAGCGAGACTTTCGCCTTCCCCTCCAACGCCACCTCGAGCTTGGGCGAAAGCGCAAGTGCCGCATCGAAATCCGCGGCCGCCTGTTCCAACCGCGACAGCTCGAGATGAAGCCGTCCGCGGTGCGCCAGGGCCTTGGCCGAATTGGGCCTGATCGCGAGCGCGGCTGCGAGCGCGGCTTCCGCATCACCGTAGTGCCTGAGGTCGACACTGACCGTGCCTTTGCCGATAAGCGCTTCCGCGTGGCGGGGCTGAAACAACAAGGCGCGCTCGAAACTTTGTTTGGCGCTGCCAAACCTGTGCAGCGCCAACTCGGCAATGCCACGATTGCAAAGCGCGTCGGCATAGTCCGGCTTCAGCCGAATGGCGCGATCGTACAGTTCGATGGCCTGTTCGGGCAGGCTCATATGCAGCAAGGTATTGCCAAGGCTGGTCAGCGCCAGCACAAAATTCGGCTTCAGCGCGATCGCCTTCTCCTGACAGGCGCGGGCCGCCTCAAGGTGCCCGAGGTCCGAGTGCACGGTCGCGAGATTGTTATAGGCCTCATGCGAGCGCGGATCGATCGCGATCGCGCGCTCGAGCAGCTGTCGCGCCTCCTCGATGCTCCCGCCATGGCGCGCGCACAGGCCTAGCAGGTGCGTGGCGTCGAAATGATCGGGAACAGCTTGCAGTATCTGACGGCAGAGCGCATCCGTCTCGGCATATCGGCGCTGGTCGTAGGCGCTCGCCGCCGCGGTGATAACGGCATCCGCCTGCTTCTTCAATTTCTTCTGCAATCGCGCGTTCTGGAATGCGCGCGCGCCGGCGCCGCTGCTTTGCAAGATGTCTCTCCAGAGGATGGCCCGTGGCGAGTCTAACTGATTCGCGCGTCAAGCCGGCCGCTCGGAGGGCCTCCGGGACATCCCGGGGCTCACCCCGGGATCTGGCCGCGGAATGACCTGGCGCCTGCCCCGCCTATGCAGCGCCGCCGCCTTCCGCGGCAGCAGCGCAATAGTCTCGCCAGAACTGGCGGTAACCCGCTTCGAGCTCGCGCGTGTAGATCTCGACATTGCCGGCGGGCGAGGCTGCGATTTGCGCCGGCAGCCCTGCGCGCAACTTCGCCAGATACCCGGGCTGCGAGGCAAACTTGCGGGCGATCTCGACGTAGCCATCGTCGTCCTCGGCGACCCAGTCGCCGAGGCCGACGGCGGTCACGATGGAGGCGCCGGCACGCGAGGAGGCTCCGATGCCGAGCTTGGCGACGACGGGAACGCCCTTGTAGAGGGATTCCCAGGTGCTGATGCCACCATTTTGCGGGAACGTGTCGAGGGAAATATCGATGTTGCCAAAGGCCATCAGGTGATCGTCGCGTGAGGTGGTGCCGAGGCACGTGATGTCCTCCTCCGCAATGCCCTGCGCGATGAAGCGTGCGACCAGGCTGTGGCGCAGCAGCTGATCATCGAGCAAACCATGCTTGAGGATGATCTTCGATCCCGGCAGTTCCCGCATGATGCGCGACCACACGCGGATCGCATCATCCGAGATCTTGTAGATGCGGTTGAACACGCCGAATGTGACGTAGCCGTTGCGGAGCATCGGCAGATCGGGCGGCTGCAGATTGGTGACGGGCTCTATTGTGATCAGGCACGGCAGATCGTGGATCTTTTCGGCAAACAAATGCCGGACCGACGGTGGAATGAAAATGGGGTCGGCGAGCACATAGTCCATGGTCGGCATGCCCGTGCCCGTCGCGTGTCCGAAGCCCGTGGCCTGGACCGGAGCCGGCTTCCGCGCGAAACACTGCAGCCGGTTGCCGGTCGTGTGGCCCGAAACGTCGATCAGGATGTCGACATTGTCGGCCTGGATACGATCGGCGAGCTCGTCGTCCGAGAGCCCCCAGGCATCGACCCAGACGTCCGCCAATGATTTGAACATGGCGGTGTACTCGTCCGCGCCCGGCCAGGAGTAGTAGCAGATGACTTCAAATTGGGTGTGATCATGCTGGCGCAGCACCGGCAGCAGCGTCAGCCCCGCGGAGTGCTGTCGGAATTCGGCAGCGACATAGCCGACCACGATCCGCTTGTCCGGATCCAGCGGCCGCTTCGGCAGCTCCCTTCGCGGCTGCTTGGAGCCGATCTGGTCCCACCACGTCTTTCGCACCGCCTGCTGGACGACGAAATCAGCCTCGGCGCGGTAGTCCTCCAGGAAGATCTTTCCTCTGATCGCATCTCCATAATCCGGCCGGACCGCCAGCGCGCGATCGAGATATTCGATCGCGACGTCCATGTCCCCCTGGTTCGAATAAGAGAAGCCCATCAGCGCCAGCCCCATCTCGGAGCGTGGATTTTGCTCGATCAGGGCCGTCGCGGCTGCCATGGCCTGCGCGGTCTTTCCCATCACGAGGCAGGTCTGAGCCTTGCCCCGGAGCGCCAGTTCGAGCTTGGGCGAGATCGCAAGCGCGGCCTCGAAATCCGCGAGCGCCGGCTCCAGGCGCTGCAGTTCGTAACTGAGCCGCCCGCGCTGGGCCAGGATTCGCGGCGAGCCGGGCTTGATCGCCAGCGCCATGGCAAGCTTCGCCGCCGCCTCGTCGTGGTGCCGCAGCTCCATGCTGACCATGCCGCTGCCGACGATGGCCTCGGCGTGGCGGGGCTGAAACAGCAGGGCGCGGTCGAAGCTTTCCTTGGCGCGCATGATCTGTCCAAGCACAATCTCGACCATGCCGCGATTGCAGAACGCATCGGCATAGTCCGGCTTGATCTTGATGGCGCGCTCGTGCAGCTCGAGCGCCTGTTCGTACTGGCCCAGATGCATCAGCGTATTGCCGAGATTGGTCAGCGCGACCGCGAAATTCGGCTTCAGCGCGATGGCCCTCTCCTGGCACCGCCGCGCCTCCTCGTAATTGCCGAGGTCGAAATGCACGGTCGCGAGGTTGTTGTGGGCATCGTGCAGGCGCGGATCCAGCGCAATCACGCGCTCGAGCAGCTGTTGCGCCTCCTCGAGGCGCCGGCCGTCATGCGCGCACATGCCGAGCAGGTGCATGGCGTCGACATGATCCGGAAGCGCTTTCAGGATCTCACGGCAGAGCGCCTCGGTCTCCGCATATCGGCCCTGACCATAGGCGGCAGCCGCGGCGGAGAGGACGGCATCCGCCTGCTTTATCAATTTCTTCTGCAATCGCGCGTTCTGGAATGCGCGCGCGCCGCCGCCACTGCTCTGCAAGGTGTGTCTCCGGAGGATGGTCCGGGCAGAGTCTAGCTGATTCGCAAGCCTGACCGGCCGGTCAGCTGGCGCGGTGATACCCCGGGATTTCCCGGAGCTCAGCGGCCCGGCGCTGCCGGCCTGCTACGCAACGTCGCCACCTTCCGCAGCCAACGCACAATAGCGCTCAGCGCAGGATCTGGCTCAAGAACAGTTTTGTGCGGGCGTGCTGCGGGGCCGCGAAGAACTCGTTGGGTGTGTTGGCTTCGATGATCTGGCCGGCGTCCATGAACACCACGCGGTTGGCGACCTCGCGGGCAAAGCCCATCTCGTGGGTTACGACCAGCATGGTCATGCCCTCCTCGGCGAGGTCGACCATGGTGTCCAGCACCTCCTTGACCATTTCGGGGTCGAGCGCCGAGGTCGGCTCGTCGAACAGCATCACCTTCGGGTTCATCGTCAGCGCGCGGGCGATCGCGACGCGCTGCTGCTGCCCGCCGGACATCTGTCCCGGAAACTTGTTGGCCTGGTGCGGGATCTTGACCCGCTCCAGAAACTTCATCGCCGCCGCCTCGGCGTCCCTCTTGGGGATGTTGCGCACCCAGATCGGCGCCAGCGTGCAATTGTCCAGCACGGTCAGGTGCGGGAACAGGTTGAAGCTCTGGAACACCATGCCGACTTCGCGCCGCACGGCATCGACGTGCTTCAGGTTCGGCCCGAGCTCGATGCCGTCAACGACGATCTCGCCCTCCTGAAATTCCTCCAGCGCATTGATGCAGCGGATCAGCGTCGACTTGCCCGAGCCGGAGGGGCCGCAGATCACGATGCGCTCGCCTTTCGCGACCGCAAGGTCGATGTCGCGCAGCACGTGAAACTCGCCGTACCATTTGTTCAGGCCGGAAATCTTGACGATGGGGTCGGACATGGTGAGCTCGATCAGTTGCGGCGGTGAGCGTTGAGGCGATGCTCGACGAAGAGCGAGTAGCGTGACATTCCAAAGCAGAAGATGAAGTAGATGATCCCGGCGAAAGCGAACCCGGTGAACGCGGTCGAGGGCGACGACCATTTCGGATCCGAGAACGACGCCCGAAGCGAGCCCAGGAGATCGAACAGCGCCACGATCGAAACCAGCGACGTGTCCTTGAACAGCGAGATGAAGCTGTTGACGAGGTTCGGAATGACATGGCGGAGCGCCTGCGGCAGTACGATCAGCGAGGTCGTCTTCCACCAGGACAGTCCCAATGCCGCAGCCGCCTCGCCCTGCCCGCGCGGGATCGCAGCCAGCCCGCCGCGGACGTTCTCGGCCTGATAGGCGCCCGTAAACAGCGAAATGCCGATCAGCGCACGCACGAGACCATCAACCGTGAAATTGCCCGGCAGAAACAGCGGCAGCATGTAGGTGGCGAAGAACAGCACGGTGATCAGCGGCACGCCGCGCCAGAACTCGATGAAGGCGATCGAGAAGATTCGGATCAGCGGAATGGTCGAGCGGCGGCCAAGCGCCAGCGCAATGCCGATCGGCAGCGAGGTGACGATGCCGGTGACGGAGACCACCAGCGTCACCAGAAGTCCGCCCCACAGGTTCGTCTGCACGATCGGCAGTCCGCCGTGATCGAGCCCCATCAACTTGATCACGATTGCGATGGCGACGAAAGTGGCGATGCTGGATGCCAGGGCCCGCCCGCCGGTGCGGACGCCGCCACCGAGAACGAAGGCGATCAGGGAGACGATCGCGGCCGTGATGGCGAAATCGGCCCAGACCGACTGGCCCGTCCCCTGGAGCTGGTCGCGCAACCAGGTCAGCGGAAAGATCAGCCAGGAGATCGCGGTACCGACCAGCACGATCAAATTGCCGACGACCCACAACA
Source organism: Bradyrhizobium sp. 149 (assembly GCF_023073915.1). Lineage (GTDB taxonomy): Bacteria > Pseudomonadota > Alphaproteobacteria > Rhizobiales > Xanthobacteraceae > Bradyrhizobium. Next base: position 810,423 of record NZ_JADPKK010000022.1, read on the forward strand.
GCGGAGCAGCAGCAGAGGTCTTGGCGAGACTGAGCAGCGCCTGTCCCGCGCCGATGATGCTGTCGTCGAATAATTGCAGCAGGTCAGCCGTCCAGCTCAGGCCGAATCCCTTGATGCCGCCACCATGCAGCAGAAAGAATGCAACCAATGGAAACGCGAAGAAGAACAGGCCGGCGTTCAGGCCTTTCGACGGCAGCCGCGGAATGAGCAACGGCAACAACAGGAGCACGGCGAGGACGAGCGTGAGGTTGACCCGCCAGCGTTCGGCTTCGGGGTAGAAGCCGTAGATCAGTTGCGGCAGCTTGGCCTGGATGTAGGGCCAGCAGGCACCGACCACAAAGCCGGCGTTCTCGGCGAGGCAGGCCGTGCGATCCTTGCCGGTCCAGACTGCATCCACCACGAGAAACTTGACGGAAGGAATGATGGTGAACCAGAGCAGCAAGGCGCCGATGATCGTGAGCAGGATGTTGGTCGGCGAGTTAAACAGGCGGGTCCGCACCAGGCCGATGAAGCCCGTGGTCTTCACCGGCGCGGGACGCTCATTGAGAAGGTCCTGGCGGACGAAGCTGGACGAGGCGATATCGCTCATGCGCCGAGACTCCGGCTGACGCGCCAACCGTAGACGCTCATGACGGCACTGGTGATCAGCGAGATCAGGAGATAGACGCCCATCGTCATGGCGATGATCTCGATGGCCTGTCCGGTCTGGCTTAGCGACGTGCCGGCGAACACGGAGACGAGGTCAGGATAGCCGATCGCGACGGCCAGCGACGAATTCTTGGTGAGATTGAGATACTGATTGGTCAGCGGCGGAACGATGACGCGCATTGCCTGCGGCACCACGATCAGGCGGAGCGTGGTGCCGCGGCTCAGGCCCAGCGACGCTCCCGCCTCCATCTGTCCGCTGTGGACGGAGAGAATGCCCGCGCGCACGATCTCGGCGATGAAGGCGGCGGTATAGGTCGACAAGGCCAACGTGAGCGCCACGAACTCGGGGATGATCCGCGAGCCGCCGGCGAAATTGAAGCCCTTGAGCTGCGGCAGCTCGAAGGTGAAGGGCAAACCTGATACCAGCATGGTGATGAGCGGCAGCCCGAACAGCAGGCCCAGCACATAAGGCCAGATCCGGATCATCTGGCCCCGCTGGAACAGCGCCCGGCGCGCATAGATGCGCAGCGCCAGCGACGCCACCATGCCGAACGCCAGCACCGCAAGAAACGCCTCGAAGCCGCTCTCGCCGATCGGGCGGGGAATGACGAGACCGCGATTGCTGACGAAGGCGATGCCGAGCAGCGAAATGCTCTGCCGCGGATTGGGCAAAGCCGCGAGCACTGCCAGGTACCAGAACAGGATCTGGAACAGCAGCGGCAGGTTTCGGATGATCTCGACATAGATCTCGCCGACGCGCGCGAGCAGCCAGTTGGGCGACAGCCGGCACAGCGCGACGATGAAGCCGATCACGGTGGCAAAGAAGATGCCCACCACCGAGACCACGAGCGTGTTGAGGAGCCCGACCAGGAACACGCGCAGGAACGTGTCCGAGCCGGTATACGGGATCAGCGTCTGATTGACGTCGAAACCGGCGTTGTTTCCGAGAAAGCCGAAGCCGGCGGCAATGTGCTGGTTCTCGAGGTTGGCGCGGGCGTTGGAGACGATTTCATAGGCGATCCAGCCCAGGATCGCAGCGAAGGCAAACTGGACGGCGATGCCGTTCCAGCCTGTCTTGCCGCCCAGCACGCGCCTGATCTTCAGCGCGATCTGGGGCGGCGGTTTGCGGGCTTCGGTGCTCATCGCCGCGAGCGCGGGTCAGGCGGTATCAGCGGATCGGCGGCGCGTACTGGAGACCGCCCTTGTTCCAGAGATTGTTGAGACCCCGATTGATGGCGAGCGGCGAACCCGCGCCGACATTGCGGTCGAACACTTCGCCGTAATTGCCGACGGCCTTCACGATGCGCACCACCCAGTCCTTGCTCAAGCCGAGCTGTTCACCGAAATTGCCGTCGGTGCCGAGGACGCGCTTCATCTCCGGATTTTCCAGCTTCGCTTTCTCATCGACGTTCTTGGCGGTCACGCCGAGCTCTTCGGTGGTGATCAGGGCAAACAGCGTCCACTTCACGATGTCGAACCACTGGTCGTCGCCGTGGCGCACCATCGGTCCGAGCGGCTCCTTCGAGATGATTTCCGGGAGCACCATGTGATCACCGGGATTGGCAAGCTTCAGACGGTTGGCGTACAGGCCCGACTGGTCGGTGGTGAAGACGTCGCAGCGCCCCGCCTCGTAGGCCTTGACCGTTTCGTCGTTGGTGCCGAATGCGATCACCTCGTACTTCATGTTGTTGGCCTTGAAGTAGTCGGCGAGATTCTGCTCGGTGGTGGTGCCGGTCTGGACGCAGACCGAGGCGCTGTTGAGCTCAAGCGCCGAGTTCACCTTGAGCGACTTCTTCACCATGAAACCCTGTCCGTCATAATAGGTCACGCCGGTGAAGTTGGCGCCGAGCGAGGTGTCGCGCGAAATGGTCCAGGTGGTGTTGCGCGACAGCACATCGACTTCGCCGGATTGCAGCGCCGTGAAGCGGTCCTTCGCGGACAGCGGCACGTACTTGACCTTGGTCGGATCGTTGAAGATCGCCCCGGCGATCGCGCGGCAGACGTCGACGTCGAGCCCGGTCCAGTTGCCCTTGTCGTCCGGCGAGGAGAAGCCGGGCAGGCCCTGACTGACGCCGCAGGACAGCATGCCCCGGTCCTTGACGGTCTTGAGCGTTTGCGCATCGGCGGCTTGGGCAGTCAAGCCGGCGGCGACAGCGAGAGTGAGAGCCAGGGTTACGCGTTTCATGGGCTTTAGGCCTTTCAAAGTCGTCTCAAGGTCGGGAACGTGGTCTTTGGGATCGTCTCTGCCAGGGCTAGCCGCATCAAGACCAGCCTTGCAAGAGTCGTGCTGGAAACAGTCGTGCTGGAAACCTTGCCAAACACCCGCCGATCCCGGGAGGCCCTACCTTAATCCCCGCCGAAAGGCGCCCGCCGTCACGGCTGTGGCGCAAGGTCCGGTCAGGCGATGGATCGAAGGTCGCAGCAGGCCCCTCAACATGCGGCGACTGAGTAGCACCTGCGATAACAGAACGACTGGCGTGCCGGGTCAAGGGGTTGACGGGACTCTTCTGTGTTCTGTTATTAACAACAGCGGCCTTTCGGCCAGCCCGCGGGCGCAGCGCGCCCGGCGGAAACGCCGTTTTGAAAGCAGACGCATGGATTCCTCGCACCCCCAAGAGCAGCACGCCGAGACCCGGCTGGTCACCTCCGGCCGCGACACCAAGGCGCAGAAGGGGTTCGTCAATCCGCCGGTCTTCCACGGCTCCACGGTGCTCTATCCGACTGCCGAGGACCTGCACGCCCATCGCGGCGAGTTCACCTATGGCCGTCACGGTTCCCCCACCACCAAGGCGTTCCAGGAGACCCTGATGGCGCTGGAGGGGCCGCAATGCGCCGGCGTCGGCATCGTGCCGTCGGGGCTGTCGGCGATCTCCACCACCCTGCTCTCGGTGCTGAAAACCGGCGATCACATCCTGGTCTGTGACAACGTCTATCGGCCCACGCGCAATTTCTGCAACGGCATGCTCACCCGCTACGGCGTCGAGACCACCTACTTCGATCCGATGATCGGCGCCGCCGTCGACAAGCTGTTCAGGCCCAACACAAGCGCGGTGCTGGTCGAGGCGCCCGGCTCGCAGTCCTTCGAGATGCCCGACATCCGCGTCATCGCCCAGGTCGCACATGCGCGCGGCGCGCTCGTCATCGACGACAACACCTGGGCGACGCCGCTCTATCACCGCTCGCTCGAACAGGGCGTCGACATCAGCATGCAGGCCGCCACCAAATATATCGGCGGTCATTCCGACATCATGTTCGGCACCATCTCGGCCAATGCCAGAGCCTGGCCGCAGATCGCCGAAGGCATCCGCCTGCTCGGCGTCTGCGCCGGTCCCGATGACGTCTTTTTGGCGCTGCGCGGCCTGCGCACGCTGTCGGTGCGGCTGGCGCAGCATCATCGCTCCGGGCTCGACATGGCACGCTGGCTTGCGAGCCGTCCCGAGGTGGCGCGCGTGCTGCATCCGGCGTTGGAGACCGATCCGGGCCATGCGATCTGGAAGCGCGACTTCACTGGCGCCTCCGGCCTGTTCAGCATCGTCTTGAAGCCGGCACCGCAGAAGGCGGTCGACACCATGCTCGACACGCTAAAGCTGTTCGGCATGGGCTTTTCCTGGGGTGGCTTCGAGAGCCTCGCGATTCCGTTCGATTGCGACGCCTATCGCACAGCCACGAAATGGTCGCCCGGCGGTCCGACGCTGCGTCTGCACATCGGGCTCGAAAGCGTCGATGACCTCAAGGCCGACCTCGATCGCGGCTTCGCTGCCCTCAAGGCAGCAATGTGAGCCTGCTCACAAGGCATCGCGCCTCGGGGCGCGGCAACCGCGCTGGCGGACGCTCCAACGCGCGACGCAGGAACGTGCAGAAGCCGCAAACGTTAACGCCGACGCGCCAACAAATGGTTTGATCCCCCGTCGTTTGGCGCTAGCCTCACCACTCGACTCCAATCCGGACTCGGAGCATGGGAACGTTGGTACTGCTCGATCTGATGGGCGGCGTGGCGCTGTTGCTGTGGGGCCTGCACATGGTCCACAGCGGGATTCTGCGCGCCTTTGGCCCTGACCTGCGACGGCTGCTCGGCAAGGCGCTTGGTAACCGCTTCAACGCGTTTGCCGCCGGTCTCGGGCTGACGGCGCTTCTTCAGAGCAGCACCGCGACCGCGCTGCTCACGAGCTCGTTCGCAGCCGAGGGCCTGCTCAGCCTGGTCACCGCGCTCGCCATCATGCTCGGCGCCAATGTCGGCACGACGTTGATCGTGCAGGTGCTGTCGTTCAACATCGCCGCCGTCGCGCCGGTCTTGTTCGTGCTCGGACTGGTCGCCTTCCGAGTGGGTCCGCGCTCGCGGATCAAGGATGTCGGCCGTGTCTTGATCGGTCTCGGACTGATGCTGCTGTCGCTGCACATCCTGCTCGACACCCTAGCGCCGGCCGAGAATGCGCCGGGCGTTCGCGTCGTGATGTCTTCCATTACGGCCGATCCCGTTCTGTGCATCGTGATTGCAGCGCTCGTCACGTGGGCGGTGCATTCGAGCGTCGCCAGCGTGCTGCTGATCATGTCGCTGGCCTATTCGCAGTTCATCTCGCCTTACGCGGCTTTGGCAATGGTGCTTGGTGCCAATCTCGGCAGTGCCATCAATCCCGTGTTCGAGGGCGCCAAGCGCGACGATCCCGCGAGCTATCGCCTGCCGGTGGGCAATCTCATCAACCGGGTGGTCGGAATCGTTCTGGTCCTGCCTTTCCTGAGCGCCATCGCCCAGCATATGCACGCCTGGCAGCCGGATCTCGCCAGGATGACGGCGGCGTTTCATATCGCCTTCAACGTCGGAACGGCCGTCATCTTCATCGGCCTGCTCGATACCATGTCGCGCCTGTTGACCCGTCTCCTGCCCGATCGTGTTCAGGAGGCCGATCCGGCCCGGCCGCGCTATCTCGACGAGACCGCGCTGGAGTCGCCGTCGCTGGCGCTTGCCGACGCGGCGCGTGAGGTCTTACGCATGGGCGATCTCGTCGAGATCATGCTGCGCAAGGTGATGGCGGCGATGATGAGCGGCGACCGCGCGCTGGTCGACCAGGTCTCGAAGATGGACAACATCGTCGATGGCCTCGACGAAGCCATCAAGCTCTACGTGACGAAACTGATGCGGGGCAGCCTCGACGAGAGCGAGGGCCGGCGCGCGATGGAGATCATCTCCTTCGCCATCAATCTCGAACATATCGGCGACATCATCGACAAGAGTCTGAGCGAGCTCGCGACCAAGAAGATCAAGCGCCGCTTTCAGTTCTCGCCCGAGGGCGCCGAGGAGCTGGCCGCCTTTCACAAGCGCACGATGGATTCGCTGCGCATCGCTTTCGGCGTCTTCATGTCGGGCGACGCCAACGAGGCCCGCAAGCTGCTGGTGGAGAAGACGGCACTGCGCAACACCGAGCTTGCCGCCGTGGAACGCCACCTCGACCGCCTGCGCGAGGGCCGCCCCGAGACCATCGAAACCACGTCGCTGCATCTCGACGTGCTGCGGGACCTGCGCCGTATCCACTCGCATATCTGCTCGGTCGCCTATCCCGTGCTCGACGCGGCCGGCGAACCTTATCGCAGGCACGAGGCGGATACCGCCGCCCTGCCCGCGTCGGGCGCGGCGTCGGCGTTGCCGCGCTAGTCGCCCCGGATCAGCGCTCCAGCGTCCTTGAGCCGCGGCTGCGGTTCTTCACGATCAGCATGATGTTGCGGATATAGATGATGGTCGCGAGCGCCTGACCGAGGATGATGACGGGCTCGCGCTTGACGACGCCATAGACCAGCGTCATCAACCCGCCGCCCATGGAGCAGAACCAGAACGCCATCGGCACCACGCTGTTGCCGGCGCGCTCGCTCGCGATCCATTGCACGAGAAAGCGGGCGGTGAAGAACAGCTGCGCGACGAGGCCGAACGCCAGCCAGAAATCGAACTTGGCGACGAAGACGTCGTAGAAATAGTTGCTCAGCGCCTGACCGTATTGGATGATCATGCCTGCACCTCAGTCACATCTGGCGTCGGCTTCTTGCGGCGGATCAGCCACCACACGCCGACGAGATCCATGATGCCGATCCACAGCCGGTCGAAGAAACCGTAGTTTGACACGCCGGAGCGGCGCGGCCGGTCGATCACGTCGACATAGGCGATCTCATAGCCCTCGCGGCGCACCAGCGCCGGCAGGAAGCGATGCAGCCCGTCGAAATAGGGCATCATCAGGAACACCTCGCGCCGGAACGCCTTCAGGCCGCAGCCGGTGTCGCGCGTACCGTCCTTCAGGATCGCGTTGCGAACGCCGTTGGCGACGCGCGACTGGAATTTCTTGAAGCCGGTATCCTTGCGGCCGACGCGTTGTCCCGCGGCAAGTCCGACCCTGCTTCCGTTCTCGACGGCCGCGATCAGGTCCGGCAGGAAAGCCGGATTGTTCTGGCCGTCGCCGTCGAGCGTCGCCACGATCGCGCCGCGTGCCGCACGCACGCCGCTGCGCACCGCCGCGGATTGACCGCCTGATTTGGCATGGCGGAGCTGTCGCAGATTGTCCCGCTGCTTCATGACCGCGCCGAGCCGTTCGCCGGTCGCATCCGTCGAGCCGTCATTGACGTAGATGATCTCATAGGCCCAGCGGCCGTCGAGCGCCGCACCGATCTCCTCGATCAGCGGCACGATGTTGTCGGCTTCGTTGCGCACGGGAACGACAATGGAAACCGAGGGCTGGGAAACCGAAGGCTGGGGCGACGACAAATCGAAAGCTCGTGGTTGGAAGTGGCCTGCCCTTTGGAGAACCGGCGGTCCCGGCAGGCAGCCGCTTTTATGGGGCGGATGCGCCGTGGGCAACCCTTTTGAGGCGGCCCGAGACCGCCCCCGCAAGAGGCACAATGGTGCCGTCGGCACGGATGGCAAAGCCGAGCCTGCGGGCGGCGAACCAGTAGCGCACCGCCATGGCGCCGACCATGCCGACCAGGGCGCCGGCCACCACGTCGCTCGGGTGATGCGCGAGCAGCACCAGCCGCGTCAGCAGGATCACGATCGCGTAAGTGAACATGAACACGCGCAGGCGCGGCCACAGCGCCGAGACCGCAAACGCCAATGCGAACGCAGTCACCGCATGACCCGAGGGCAGGCTGGCATAAGCCCCCGTCCCCTCGAACGGGATGAAGTTGAACGGGTTGGCCTTGCCGCCGACGAACGGTCGTCCGCGCCCGATGAGATATTTCAGGATCTCGGCGATGAACGCGGACAGCGCAACAGACAGAAACATGAACTGCAGCCGCGTGCCGACGCCGAGCAGCAACGTGCGGCTTGTGCCGTGCAATCCCGCTGCAACGAGCGCCAGGACCACCAGCGCACCTCCGAGCACCGAGAGCACATACTCGTCCTTGCCGAAATCGGTGAGGATGCGGATCGGCCACAGGCCGGGCGTGCCACGCGCCGGCATCAGCTGGATCTCGGTCAGATCGAACGCCAGCATCAGCACGATGACCAGGGCCGCGCCTGCCGCACTGAGCCACAGCGAATGCCGCGCCAGCCTTCGCGCGGCCTCGGCGCGGCGCGAATGCGAGGGCGTGCGCACGAGCTGCGCCAGGGCGCGCCCCGACAAGGCGAGCAATTGCGCGGGATAGCTCGCGCGCGGCGCGATGTCCGTTGGCGCCGACATCCTATTCGGTGCCTTCCGAGCGGAAGATCGAGATCGAGATCGCACGCCCTTGCGAGAAGTTATAGCCGTCGATGCGCGTGCCAACCTTGTAGCGCAGCCCGATCGCCTCGGCGCGCTGCACGAAGCCGCGCTCCGAACGCTGCTCGATCAGCGCGAAACGGCAGCTCCCCTGCCCCAGGAAATCCGCAGCACCCGAGCCGTCGGTGAGCAGCGTCTGCGTACCGGTCAGGAAGACGAGGCTCGGCTCGTGATAGCCGGCGGCGGCCGCCTTCGGGCCGATGCAGGTGACGTTGCGAAGCGCGCGTGCGATCTCGATGCTCGGAAACAGCGGCGTCAGCGACGGCAGCACGATGCCGTAGACCGTCACCGCAAGCATCAGGGCTGCGACCAGCGCGTTGAGCAGCGAGCGCTCTGCGTGGTTATTGTCGTGAAGCCACCAGGCAAACAGGCCGAAGATCAGGGAGGCCGCGATGAACGGCCAGGCCACGAAAGCAGGCTGCCGCGTCAGCATCACCGCGCCGACAACGGCGATGATCGAGCCGGCCACGGGGATCGCGAACCACCAGGCCGAGCCGCGCATCAGCCAGGACCACGACAGCACGCGCCGCTCGAGCGCACCCGCGGTGAGGATCGCGATCGCGGGGTACAGCGGCAGCACGTAATGCGGCAGCTTGGTCAGCACGACCTCGAACACGATCCAGGACGGAACCAGCCAGGCCAGCAGGAATTGCGCGCCGGGCTCGCGCCGCGCGCGCCAGACCGCGGGCGCTGCCATCGCCGCGAGCGGCGCGCCGGGCCAGAACGTGATCCAGAACAGCGCCAGATACAGTCCAGGCGGCGCGCCATGGGATTCCTGGGCCCCTAACTTGCTCAGCATGTCGCCGCCGACCGAATCGGCGAAGAAGGCATCGCCCGCGCGCCAGAAGATCGCGACGAACCAGGGTAGCACCAGCACCAGCATCCACATCAGGCCCCAGAGCGGGCGCAGCTTCCATAGCCAGGAGGAATCGCGGTCCTGTATCGCGAGCGCGACGATGGTCAGGCCTGCGAACATCAGGATCAGCGGGCCCTTGATCAGGATGCCGACGGCGAGAGCTGTCCAGAAGATCGCGGGCCAGGTCCAAGGCGGATGGGTCTCGTCCTCGGCACGCTGCCAGGACAGATAAGCGCGCGCCATCGCGCCCATCGCAGCGACCACGCAGAACAGCAGCATCGCGTCGGTTTTCGCCAGCCGCGCCTCGACGCCGAGCAGCACGGAGGCGCACATCAGAAGTGCTGCGAGCACAGCGGCGCGGCGCGTGACGAAGCCGAGCGCCGCCCAATAAGTCATGAGCACGGCCCCGATGGCGCCGATCAGCGACGGCAGCCGGTACACCCAGATCCGCAACTCAGCCTTCGGCAGCTTGAGCGCCGAGGCAGCTTCAACCGCCGCCGATTGCAGCCAGTAGATCCCGACCGGCTTCTTGTAGCGGACGTCCTCCTGGAAACGGATGTCGACATAATCGCCGCTCTCGACCATTTGCTTGGTCGCTTGCGCAAAGCGGGCCTCGTCGCGGTCGACGGGCGGAATCGTGAAGAAGCCCGGCAGGAACAGCAGCAACGCGCACAGCAGCAGGAAGCCGACCGCCCGGGCATGGCTGGCCGTGGCGTAATCGAGCACGAGCACGAGCCGGCTGCCCGGATTTGCGGGCGCTTTCGGCTCGCGGGGAGCTCCAAAACGTGGGCTGGGATAGGTCTCGGCCATTGGTTCCGCTTACGCTGAAACCGTCATTCCGACAACCGCTTGAGGCAGGGTCATTGAATTCGAATGACAACTGTGTCCGCGGCGCCCGTGGCATCGATGACTGTCAGCCGCGCAAAGCCCGGACCGGGCGGATCGATCAGCCGCTGGCGCCGTCCGTCGATCTCGCCGAGCGCTGTTCCGTTAACCATGACGGTCATGGGCAAGACGCCGCCCGCGACCTTGACCGGCATGGCTGCGCCCCCCTCGCCACCCGAGCGATCGACGTCGATCCGCGAGCCGTTCAACGGGAACTGGATGTGCAGGGCCTGTTCGCCTCCGGCCCGCACGAGATCCCCGAGCGGGCGGAACCGCCTCAAAGGCAACGGCAGCTTGGCGTTGCTGGCGACCAGGGTTCCCTTCGGTGGCCTCGGCAACGGGACGAGCGTCTTGCCGCTTCGGGCGAAGGCGTCGAACAGGATGGGCGCGGCGGCGACGCGACCGATCAGGCCCGGAACCGGTGCGCCGTCGGGCCGGCCGACCCACACACCAATAGTCATGCGGCCGTCGAAGCCCATCGACCAGGCGTCGCGGTAGCCGTAGGAAGTGCCGGTCTTGAAGGCGATGCGGTTGTGAGCCGCGTTCTCCGGCGGCGGCGTGCCGAGCAGCACATTGCCGACCTGCCAGGCCGCGACCTGATCGAGCAGCCGCAGCGACTCGCGGTCGTCTTTGTCAGTCATGATCTCACGCAGCGGCTTGGTGGTGCCGAGCCGGGCGAAGCCCGCATAGAGCTGGGCGAGGTCCTGCAACGTTACGCCGACGCCGCCAAGGCCCATGGCAAGCCCCGGCGCCTCGTCCTTGGGGAGAACCAGATTGCCGCCGGCCTGGCGCAGCCGCGATGTCAGCCGGCTCGCGCCGACGCGATCGAGCAGGACGATCGCGGGCACGTTGAGCGACAGCTGCAGCGCCTTCTTCACCGGCACCGTGCCCTGGAACGTCATGTCGAAATTTTCCGGCGCGTAGGAGCCGAAGCGGACCGGGCGGTCATCGATCAAACTGTCGGGGTGAACGAAGCCGTCCTCGAAGGCGAGCCCGTAGATGAAGGGCTTCAGCGTCGAGCCCGGCGAGCGGATGGCGCGGGTCATGTCGACCTGCCCTGCCCGGCGCTCGTCGAAATAATCCGCCGAGCCGACACGGGCGAGCACGTCGCCGCTCTCATTGTCGACGACGATGATGCCGACCGAGATGTTTTGCCCCAACGCAATGGCGCGGTCGCGCGCCAGCGGCTCCAGCACCTTCTGGAGGTTGGCATCGAGCGTCAGCTTGATGACGGGCGTGTCCTTGACCGTCGCAAGCGCCGCATCGGAAGCGTGCGGCGCCAGGATCGGCATCGGCTTGCGCAGCTTGGGCACCGGCACGGCCTTGGCCTGCACCGCATCGTCGAGGCTGATCTGATGCTCCTCGACCATGCGGTCGAGCACGCGGTCACGCGCTTTGCGCGCCGCATCGGGATAGCGGTCGAGCCTCCGGGTCTCCGGCGATTGCGGCAGCGCGACCAGCAGCGCGGCTTCAGCCAGCGACAACCGCTTCGGCTCCTTGCCGAGATAGGCGATCGAGGCCGCGCGGATGCCTTCGAGGTTGCCGCCGTAAGGCGCGAGCGCCAGATAGAGGTCGAGGATCTGCTCCTTGCTCAAGCTGCGCTCGATCTCGATCGCACGAACCATCTGCCGCAGCTTCGCATAGAGCGAGCGCTGCCGCCGCGGCTCCATGAGCCGCGCGAGTTGCATTGAGATGGTGGAGCCGCCCGAGACGATGTGGCCGCGCGTCGCAAGCTGAAACGCAGCGCGCCCCAGCGCCAGCGGGTCGATGCCGTCGTGCACGTAAAAGCGCTGGTCCTCATAGGCGAGCAGCAGCTTGAGATAGGTCGGATCGATGTTCACCTTTGTCTCGACTGGCAGCCGCCAGCGCCCGTCCGCCATCGCATAGGCGCGCAGCAGCTTGCCGTTGCGATCGACGATGGTGGTGGAGACCTGGCGGGCTTCGTCGAAAGGCAGCGGGCCGAGGGAGTAGACCCAGGCGACGAAGGCGCCAACGGCGAGGATGAGCGTGAGCGCGAGGCCAGAGAGGAGGCGATGGCCCCAGCCCCTCACTCCGTCGTGGCCGGGCTTGCCCCGGCCATCCAACTGGTCTCTCACCACATCGCTCATCTCGCCATCACTCACTTCGCCGCCCGCACTTCGACGGTGCCCGTCCCGGTCCGGCCGTAGCGCGAGGGATTGTACATGTCCTCGACATAGGCCTGCGGCAGCACGTATTTGCCGGGCGAGACCACACGCACGACATAGGCGACCGTGAAGACCGCCTTGGAATCCGAGGCCCGATCGACGGCCGCCGTGAAGCGGTCGTCGCGGAACTCGGTATCCTCCGGCTCTTCGCCATCCTCGATCCAACCCAGCGTGCCGCTGTCACCCGACGACACCAGCTTTGGATTGTCGATCTCGAGGCCCGCCGGCAGATAGTCGGACACCATGATGTGGCCGTACTCGGGCTTGGCCTCGGTGATCTTCAGCACCACGGCGAAGCGGTCGTTCTGCCTGACCTTGCTGATATCGGCGGGCTTGCCGTCGAGCGTGAAGAAGCTGCGCTCGATCTTGAAGCCATTCGATGCCGCAGGCTCCGGCGTCACCGGCGAGCCCGACACCGAGACCACCGCTTGCACCGGCGCATCGCCGGTGTTGGTGATCTTCAGCGGCTTGCCCTCCAGCGTCGAGGCCTTGTAGCTGCGGTACAGCGCGGTCTTGACTGGCTGACCGTCGACCTCCATCGCCAGGTTCTCCTTGGCGAGCGCGCGCGCCGCCAGCACCAGCCACGCGTTCTCCTGCGTGGAGGTATAGGGGGTCAGCCCGCGCGCGGTCTCGACCCGCGTCACCGCCTGCGTCAGCGTCGCCTTCGGTGCGTTGCCTTCGCTGGCAAGCGACACCAGCGCTGCGGCATCGCGGAGCTGCGAGCCGTAGTCGGTGCGGCCGAATTCCAGCACGGGCTTTGGCGCGAGACTGTCGAGGGCCGCGCCATAGACCCGCTCGGCGCGGTTGCGGTCGCCGACCAGCGCGAGCGCCGCCGCAAGCTGCGACTTCGCGATGGGAGTCGCGAGGTTATTCAGCTTGGTGTCGGCGAGATAGCGGAGGTCGCCGATCGGCGCTGCACCGTTGCGCGCCAGCACGTAGAGGCCGTAGGCGAGATCGCGGCCACCGTCCTTCTCCGGCTCGTTGCCGTTGACGACCGAGTTGCGAATGCGGTCGAGCGCGTTCTTGAACAACACATCCGGCACCACAAAACCCTTTTCGCGGGCGCGGGTCAGGAAGTCCGTCACGTACGCATCGAGCCAGGCATCGTCACCGCCGGCCGACCACAGGCCGAACGAGCCGTTCGAGCCCTGGCGCGCCAGTAGCCGCTCGATGGCGTCGCGGATGCGCTGGTCAACGTCAGTGTCCATTGCCAGATGCGCGCCGGCCGCGAGCTCGTTGACATAGAGCAGCGGCATGGCGCGGCTGGTGATCTGCTCCGAGCAGCCATGGGGATAGCGGTCGAGCGCTTTGAGGATCGTCGCCGCATCGAGCGCAGTCGACAGGCTGGCCGACACCGAGACGCTGCCGGTGCCCGGCACGAGATCGGCGAACATATCCGGGGTCAACGTCAGGCTCTCACCCTTCGCGAGCGTCCGGATCGAGCGCCGCGCCAGGACTTGCGTCGCCGCCTTGACGTCGAGCGCATAGTGCCGCGCCAGCGCCAGACCATTCGGCCCCTTGATGTCGACGTCGAGCGTCGCCTGCCCCGCCGCCGTCGCGTCGATGGCGAGCGAGAAGGAATTGCGCTGCTTGGCGGCGAGCTTGACCGTGGTCGCGGGATTGCCGGTCATCTTCACCGGGCCGCCCGCGTTCACGTTGATGACGTAATCGCCGGCCTGCCCCTCGACATTGTCGATCTCGAGATTGACCGTGCCGTGGTCGCCATTGAGCAGGAAGCGCGGCAGGGTCGTGGTCAGCACCACGGGATCGCGGATCACCACATCCGTGTTGGCGCGGCCGAGCTTGGTCGCGGTCCACGCCACCGCCATCACGCGCGCGGTACCGGCGAACTCCGGAATGTCGAAGCTCACTTCTGCGGTGCCGTCGGCGGCAACGGTGACGATGCCCGAATAGAGCGCGAGCGGCTTTTGCGCGGGCGGCGAACCCTGGAGCTCGGCGGCACCGGCGTCGCCGCCGGACTTGATCTGCCCGCGCGTGCCCGACATGCCGTCGATGAGTTGCCCATAGAGATCGCGGATCTCCGCGCTCAGGCGGCGCTGGCCGAGATAATAGTCGTCCGGCGCCGGCGGCTTGTAATTGGTGAGATTGAGGATGCCGACGTCGACCGCCGCGATGACGATCTTGGCGTCCTCGCCCGGATTGAGGCCGTCGAGCTTGACCGGGATCTTCAACATCGCATTCGGCCGGATCAGAGCCGGTGGCGTCAGCTTCACCTGGAGTGTGCGGGTCTGCTTGTCGATGCCAAACCATTTGAGTCCGATCGCCCGGCCCGGCATGCGTTGCGCGGTCGCATCGAGCGGACGGCGCAGCGTCGCCACAACATAGGCGCCGGTGCCCCAATCCTTGCCGACCGGGAGCTTCACCTGCGCGGTGCCTTCCTTGACGTCGATGGTCTGCGTCGTCAGCAGGCGATCGCCGAGCACGTTGACGGTCAGCTTGCCGGCGCTGCGGACGTTGATCGACACAGTCATCGTGTCGCCCGAGGCGTATTGCGGCTTGTCGATCGAGGTCTCCAGGAGGTCCGGCGTGTCGGCGCTGCCGTCGGAATACCAGCCGACGTCGAACTGCACCGAGGTCACCGGGCCGTCCGCGTCGTTCGACTTGACGTCGAGCCGGTAGCGGCCGGGCTGCGGGGTCAGCGAGATCCGCGACGGCTTGTCGGCGGCAACGGTCACGTCGCCGTCAGAGACGCGCGAGGTCGACTTGACCGGCTCGTACTCCCAGTAATTGCTCTGCCGATACCATTGGTAGCGCGACTCCATCTTCATGAGCTCGTAGCGCAGGCCATCGCGGCGAAGCCTCTCGCCTTCGGGCGAGACGAAGACGATTTCGAACTCGGCCTTGTCGCCCTCGGCGACGTTCTTGTCGCCGAACAGCGGCTTGATGCCGATCATCGCGTTCGCGGGTGCGACCGGCAGCACGATCTTGCGCTCGACCGCGCGGCCGCCAGTCTCGACCATGCGGACGAAGATCTGCGCCTCTTGCGACCGCGTCGAGGCCGGCTGCTTGTCGAGCGTGACCGGGAAGGTCGCAACGCCGTTGGCGTCGGCCTCCGGCAGGTTCTCCAGCGGCGTGCGCTCGCTCGACGTGGTCTCCTCGTCGGCGACGCCGAACTGGTAGCCGGCAAAGCCTGGCCGCTCGGACGCGGGCGCGACCAGCATGTCGCCTTCGAGCGCCAGACCCGAGGCCGGCGCGCCATAGAGGAAATGGCCGTCCGCCTTAAGCTCCACTGGAGTGTTAGCTTTGATCAGCTTGTCCTTGGTGGACAAGTCGAATTCGATCCGATCAGGGACGTAGTCCTCGACCATGAAGGTGGTTTCGCCGACCGAAGAACCCTTCGGATCGGTGAAGGCGCGCACCCGCCAGGTCCCGGTCGGGACGGCCGGGTTGAGCGGCACGGGCAATGTGCGCCCGCCGGCGCCCTGGTCGGACAGCACGGCGCGGCGGTATTCGACGCCATCAGGGCGCTCGATCACCAGGGTCATCGGCCCGCCGGTAACAGCATTGCCCTGCCCGTCGCGGAGCAGCGCGGTGAGATAGACGGTCTCGCTGGAGCGATAGACGCCGCGCTCGGCATAAACGAAGGCGTCGGCGCCCGCAGGCACCGCACGGCCAGAGACGCCGCGGTCGGACAGATCGAAGGCGGAGGTCTTGAGGCTGAGGAAGGCATAGTCGGCCTTCTCGCCGGTCACGGTGAGCATCGCCGGCGACAGGCCGCCCTCGCCGCGCGCCAGCCCCGCCTCGAACAGCACATGGCCGCTGTCATCGGTCTTGCGAGTGGCAAGGATCTCGTTGTTGCGGGCGACCAGCCGCACCTCGGCCTTGCCGACCGGATCGGTCGACGCCAGCGAATTCACGAAGACGTGGATGCCGTCCTTGCCGGAATAGGCTGTGACGCCGAGATCGGAGACAATGAACCATTGGGTAGCGAGCTGGTAGTCGTCGTCCGAGCCCGGCCCCTTCGCCGCGGCCGTCATCACGTAGACGCCGGGCTGGAGCTCGCCGAGCGCCTGGTCGACCGGGAATGCCGTGGTGACGTCCTGGTTCAGCGTCATCGCGGTCGCGAGCTCGCCGGTCCAGACCTTGACGCCGCGCTCGCCGCCGAGATCGCTGAGCTGGTATTTCGACAGAGTCTTCTGGAAATCGCTATCGACCACCGTGTTGATCAGATTGCGGTCGCCGATCCGGAAGACGTTAATGTTGACGGCTGGCGTATTGACGCTGACCACGGGAATGCCGCGCTGGCCCGTCCTTGGCAGCACATAGGCCCGGCTGGTGAAGCGCACGAACGGCTTGCGGTCTCGCACATAGACGTTGAACTCGGCCGATTTCGGCAGGCCCTCCTTCACGGTGGACGGCAGGCCGGCGCGCAGATTGATGTTGTAGCGGTCGCCATGCTTCAGCCCGTCGACGCAGAGCTGCTTGCCCTCGGCCGACAAAGCCGGCTTGTCCTGGCCTGCCAGCGCGAGGTACGGCGCGAAATCGGTGCGCTTGGCGAGTTCTTCCGAGAACTGGAAGCAGGCGCGCGGACTGGCGGAGTCCGAGTCCACGGTGTAGTCGAGCAGCCGAAAACCGTGCTCGTCGCGCATCTTCTCATATTGGCCGCGGACGTCGGCGACCTCGCGCATGTCGAGCGACAGCCGTAGCGCATCCAGCGCCGGCCGCCACAGCTTGCGTTCGGACAGCGACTTGCCGAGCACCGCGAGCGCGTCGGCCTCCTCGCCCGCATTGCCAGCCCGCTGGTAGGCGATGTAGGCGGCGGTCGAGGCACGCTCCAGCAGGAACGTCTGCTCGCTCGAGCTCTTGGGCGTGATCTGGAAGATGACTTTCGCCAGGCGCAGCCAGTTGCCGGCGTCCTCCGGCGTAGTTGCCGCGATGTGGCCGAGCACCGACAGGCCGGTGCGATAGTCGTTGCGCCGGAAGGCGGCATCGGCGTCGGTGCGCAAGCTTGCGCCGGACTTGGCGACCGGCCCCGCCTCGCCCTTGATCTGCGCCTCCAGCTTGATCGCGGAATCAGCGAGGTCGTCCCGCTTGAACGCCTTGTCCGCCGCGTGCGTGGCCACAAGGCCAAACGCCAGCGTGGCGCAGAATGTGGCGGCGCGAACCAGACCGATCATGGTGGACTCCCGGAAATCGCGGACGAACGCCCGCTGACGCATGAAATGCGCGGAAAGGTGACGGACTCAAGGCGATGGAACCAAAGGTGCAAATTCGTCGCATTCGCCATGGCAAAGGCAAGCCCAGAGGAGACTGATCAAGATCTCGCCACGCACGCCGTCCTGATGGCGCAGCAATACCCGACCAGTCGACCGGCGGCCGTGCCCCGGAAGCTGGCCAGCGCCCCCGGCGATGTGATCCATCGTCCAGTCCGCTGCCGCTCGACCCGGCACCCTGACACCCCACCGTCCCGCTTTGTTGCGGCTTCTAGGAAAACGGTTCGGTTCAGGCTTGGCGAAAGACGATATTTTTCATAATGGCATGGTAGACGAACAGCAGGCCCCAAACCGAGGTGGCTCAAGACGGTCCCGTAGCTCAACTGGATAGAGCATCAGATTTCTACTCTGAGGGTTGCAGGTTCGATTCCTGCCGGGATCGCCATTTTCAGCTCCATTGGCAATCTCATCCACCGGAGCATCATCTTGGCTCACCCGGCGAGTTCTTCCGGCGCCCGGGGACTCGATGCAACCG
Organism: Bradyrhizobium sp. 149; assembly: GCF_023073915.1. Taxonomy (GTDB): domain Bacteria; phylum Pseudomonadota; class Alphaproteobacteria; order Rhizobiales; family Xanthobacteraceae; genus Bradyrhizobium. The sequence continues at coordinate 828,440 of NZ_JADPKK010000022.1, forward strand.
GCGTTCATCACGACGCGCACCTGCAGAATCAGTGTCCTTCACGAACGCGTGGGTAGCCTCGCTCCGGGCTTTGATCCGGGCAAACGAGCCCTATCTATGCGCCGAGCGACGTGCGCCCGATAAGGACTTCGATGCTGCTATCCGACTGGACGAGAATGGCTATCGCATCTGCGGTGGCGATCGTCGCAATATCGTTCCTGGCAATCGACGCGGGAGTCCTGAACTCCGGGATGATCACAAAGCCCATCGCGACGGCGCAGGCTTCCATCGCAGACGTGGCGGTGAGTCAGCATCAACTCGCCTTCGCCGTTCAGGCGTGGGCGCGTCGCGGCCACCAGAAGCCTGCCCTGGAAGAATGCCTGGCGGTCGATTGATCCAAGCGCAGTTTGTCGCAGCCCCGTCTCGCGGATGCATACGCGCACGTAACAGTGATGTTTGTTGCAGGCGATGGGTTTCGCACGGGCTCCACCTATCCTGCGAGCTGTAGAGCTCGCACAACAACGCCATTATTCCCCCCGGATGAAGATCGTCCAAATCCAGCCGAACAGTGCGCTCAACGCGGCAACCGATGCGGCGATTGCTGCGGTTCGAGTCCACCAGATCTGCCGCTCATGCCGTTCGATATCCGCCTCGGATTTTTGATTATCTTTCCAGTTCAGCCATTCCTGGGCGAACCCGATCGTCATGACGGGCGCGGCTCCGATCGCAATCGCCCCAGCGGATGCCGCGTCGGTCTGGGCAAGGCGCGCGCGGACGTTGGCTGCACCCGTCTTTTCAAGCACCGCAAGCCATCGCCGGGACTGTTCGTCTGAAACATGCCACGTGCATTCCCTGTAAGGAAATGCTTTCGGTCGCTCTGTCATGGCCTCGCACCGTGCTCACCATTCAGGGGGCCCCCTGATGTCTCGCCCACCACCGCGCAATCGCCGCCGCGACATCCTTCCACAGCTCGGTCGGCAGATCCGGCACGGCCACCCGCACGCTGTACCGGTCCGTGGTCGCATCGTGAAACCACTCGGTCGCGGCGAAATCGAAACCAAAACTGCCGGCGTGCCGAATGGGAAAGCCTTCGCCGCTCAGATCGCGGCTCATGTCTTCGGCGGCCTGCCGTGCGGTCGCCTCATTGAGGGCGCGCCTGCCGCGAAGCGTGACATAGAGACCGTGAGTGAAATGGAGCTCGGCCGAGAGCGAGGCGAGCTCAGAGGCGAAGTATCGCGCCGTGTGGCGACCGTTGCGCAGGATCGCCGCGACGCGTTTTTTCGTCAGTGCCCAATAGGCTGCTGTGCCCACAAACGGCGGGAAGTGCGCCGGCAGCGCCGCGCCGCCGAGAAGCCGTACGGCATTGCCGGTTTCCGCCGCCAGGCTTTCGGACATCAGACGACCTGCCTTCATATCCTTGCCGCTCCAACGCACGAATACAGCAGAGCCGAGCCGGCCGTATTCCACCCCGAGCGAATCCAGCTTGTTATGACTTCGCACCAACACGACGGGAATGTCCCATCGCGCGGCCCATCTCAGGACGCGCCGGATGCGTCCCGATCGGCCGGCGAAACATGTCGTATCGAAGATCAACAGATCGAGCGCCGAACCGTTGCAGTGCAGAGTCGCTTCGAACGCTCCGGCAGAGGCGCATGAATCCAGCAGGAGAATCTGCGGCGAGGCTGCCGAAGCAAGTGCATCGTCCAGCGGCAGCTTCAGCGTGACAAGCCGCAAATGGCGGACGAGGCTTCGGATCAGCTCCAGCGTCTCGCCGTAAGTACCCGGCAGCAGCACGATGTCTGCCTTGCCGATGATGCCTGCGGAGGCGAGCAGCAGCGCGGAGATCGCGGCCATGCCGGAGGCGGTATAGATCGCCTCGCTCCTGCAGCCCCGCTCGAGTTCATAAAACGAGGGGCCGCGCACCCTAAGGTCCGCACGCTGATAATCGTAGCTGAACGCAAACGGACCGCTGCTGGGAGACGTCGCGTGCGACCAGGCGGTCTCTGTCGCCTTCCAGTCCTGCAGCGCATGCTCGGCGCGCAGCGCGGCGGCTAGCTGAAACTTGGAGTCCACAACCTCGTCGACCGATCGCGGACGAACCAAATGCAGCGGGCTCCTCAGGCAATCGTTCAGCAGCCCGATTTCCCCGTGCTTTCGTTCGAGATAAGCCTCAAAAGTCTCCATGCGAATCTTGGCAATTGCGACTGCGTTTCAACGTTCGGCGAACGCATTGGCTCCAACAATCGGCCCCGCCCATCCTTGCAACGAAGACCGGTGCTCGCCGTTGATACTGGACAAGGAGAACATCATGAACGATGTCAGAGAGCACATGAAGATCATCGGCAAGGACGGCGCCCATGTCGGCACCGTCGACCGCGTCGAGGGCAACCGCATCAAGCTGACGCGGAGGGACAGCCCGGAAGGTCACAGGGACCATCATCATTACATCGACACGAAATATATCGGTGCCGTCGAAGGCGATGTCGTCAAGCTTTCGGTGAATGCAGACGCGGTGCCGAAGTCGGAAGCGGTCTGACACACTGAGCCCCTGCGGGGGCTTGTCGTTTGTTCACGGGTCCTGCTCCGCTTCGTTCCCCGAAACGAATCGAGATCAGAAAATCGTCGTCGGAACGAGTGTTAACGCCGTGTTTCGGCAGCTCGCGTCAGGCGTCGAGCGTCACAAGCGCGGGCCGCAACCGGTAGGCGTCGATCGCGGCGTTGGACAGCAGTAATCGTCGCCTTTCCTTCGTGATCTCACGAGGATGGAATGAATCGAGGGGCACGGAACGAACCTACGATCGGCGCGTTAGACTCCGAGTGGCGCCGATCTGCCAGCCCCGGTCGGCTCTAGAACCCGTGCTTGTCCCCCGAGCACCGGGTTTTTCCTGTGAATGCGCGTTCTCCTCGTAAGCGTGCGCTCAGTCCGCCCGTTCCTCGCGCCGGTCACGGGCGAGCTGATGCCAAGCCAGGGCCAATTCGATGAAACGTTGCCGGTCGGGACCTTCGGCGGCCACGGCGCGCTTCATCGCTGCCTCGGCTTCGTGCTGTGGATCGTACTTGCTACACATGAGGCCGACTCTAGCCGGCCGATCTGGACAAGCGCATGGCAATTTCGTCCGTATGATTGCGGGGTCAACACCCGCCTCACGCGAACTTGCGAGGCGCGGTCCAGTTCACGCGCCTGTCGAACGACCGGCGCGACCATTGTCGCGCCGGATTTCGGATTTACACATTCCATGCGAAGCCGCTCAGCGGCCCGTCGCCGGATTCGGAGGCGACGCCGGTTGCGACGGGTTCTGACCGCTGGGCAGCAGCGTGTTACCTGAGGGATTGATCGTCGTGTTCATTCCCCCAGTTGCGCCCGTCGCGCCCGTGCCGGTACCGGTACCGGTACCGGTACCGGTCGTCGTGCCGGAGGAGGCGCCGCTCGACGTGCCAACGCCTCCGGCGGATGCGCCCCCGGATGCGCCGCCTGCACCGGCGCCGCCTGTGCCCTGCGCGAGAACGGCGGTCGATGAAATTGCCAATGCCAGTCCCAGGGTGATCGCAGCCAACTTCATGAAACTCTCCTTCTGATCGCTTGCTGATCGCTTGCCGACAGAAGGGGAAGCCGCGAACGGCGCGTTTGTTTCCAGAGATGTGCCGCACGAAGCAGTGAAGCTGGGCTCGATATGGACGATCTGTGAAGTGCGTCACAGCCTGCGCCCGGCGGCTCCGCTAAACAGCCCTCAACGCTCTCAAGAGAGCGAGAAGGCATGGGAGATGTTCCCGTCATGACACAAAAAGCCGCAGCCGAAATTGTCGCACCGACGCGACGCGAAAAATCCGACCCGCTCGGCATCGCATGTCTTGCGACCATCGGCATCGTGATGCTGGCCTGGATCGCTGGCCTGGTGTGGGCCGCGATCGCATTCTTCAGCTGGCTCGTGTCCTGACGCACACGGCCATCCTTCTTTAATCAATTCTCGGCCAGCTGACGGCCAGCGCCAAAACGAAAAGAGGCGGGCCTTTCGCCCGCCTCTTCGCTTCAGATCTCGCCTGAGGTGCTCAGTAACACGCGCGGGGATCAGCCTGCACGTACTGGCCGCTCGGATAGCGGTAGTAGCAGTTGCCCTCGGCCAGATAGTAGCCGGGACGCGAGGCAGCCGTGGCGCCGGCGATCGCGCCGCTGGCACCGCCGATCACGGCACCCGCGGCCGCTCCCGAAGCGTTGCCCGAGATCAGGCCGCCCAAGAGGCCGCCCACGATGGCCCCGCCAAGCGCACTCGCGCCGGGATCGGCCGGTGGCGGAGGCGGCGGCGGTTCGTAGGCCACGGGAGGCGGCGCCGGGGCATAGGCCACCGGCACGTCGTCGTAATAGTCTTCGGAAATGTAGGCGGGCGGGCCGTCAATCCGCTGCGGATAATAGTACCGCGCGCCCCCAACATCCCACCACCAGCCGGAGCGGCCGTTGTGGACTTCGTGGCGCCAGCGTCCGCCATCCCAGGCGAGATGGCCGCGATAGGCCTGTCCGCCCCAATCGCGCACCGGTGCGGGACCCCTGGCGTAATTGCGTCCGGGCGGCGGGCCGCCGACATTGCGCGGGCTAGGACCTGGACCCCCTGCAAGAGCTGGATTTGCACCCGGACCTCCGCGACCAGGACCGCTGGCCTGAGGCTGGCCGGCAGGCCCGGGCCGGACCGCCTGCTGCGGCGGCGGACCCTTGCGCACGTTCTGCGGCGGGGTACCCGCGCCCGGCCCGGCCGATGGCTGGGCGGCGTCTCTCGGCGGCCTGGCGTCCTGAGCCTGCGCCGAGACGGCGAGCAGTGACATGGCCGAAACCAAGGGAATGATGATCTTGATGCGACTGGACGCACTCATGCGTGTTTGCCCCCCTACTCTCTCGATTGCCGTCGATGGCCGTGGTGCCCGGCGCGATAGATGATTCGCCTCGCGCTGAGCTGATGCCGGCTGACATGACTGACCTGCTTTGGTCGGCTATGTCCCATTACAAATGATTAGGATCACGGCATTTTTTCGTCCGCGCGGGGCGCGCTGGAGCGCTTCTAGCGGGCCGGCTCGATCACATTGCAGTTGCTTCGCCCCGACATCAGGCAGTCCTGCATCTTGCTTGCGGAGGTGAGATCGCGGGCGAGCCACCAGCCGACGCCGAGGATCAAAATCGCGATGATCAAACCGGCGATGGCGCCGCGGCGGTTGTCACCCGATTGAGCTTTTGGAGGGGATTTGGGCTTCTGGCCCGGTTCGGGCCTAGGTTCGGACTTTGGCATGGCTGACCGATCACGGGGGCGAGCGGGCTTTATCACCTCTGCGGCGTGGCGTCACATCCTGCTCAGCTTCTCCCGTTCAGCCTCGGGTCGGCCGGATCGCATCCTTGCGCGAGGTTTCGACCCCCGGGATCGCCTGCTGGCGTCGCGGGGCGCAGGTCGTGAGCACAAACGCGGTCTGGGTGCATTCCCAATCTGCCCCCAGGACGGCACTTTCGATCGGCTGCGGACGGGCAAGGAGCAGCGTGGCGCCGGCCATGGCTGCTACCGCGACGGCGATTGCGAGCGCTTTCAGGCTCAGTCTTGAGATGGTCATACCCGTGCTCCGTATCGTATCGGGCGGACGCTAGGCGTCGCTCCGCGTGGCCCCTTATGAGGGACATCACAATTCGGCAGTTTTTCCGGGCTACGAGAGATCGTCGGGGCGGCGATTTTTCGTCTACCTGATCGGCTGCGATTATGGGTGGCGTCGCGCCGCGCGGCGATGTAAACGCTTCTGCGTCGCGTTGCGCCTGCTATGCCCAGCCGACGTACCAACCGAAGTGATGTAGGACCGGAAGCGAGGAAGACAAGGCTCGTCGATGAGTGGATTCAGGGAACCCGGCTTCGCAGACCGGCAAAAGGCGGCGCAGGACGCACGCAAAAATCTTTTAAACAAATTCAAGTCGCAGCCCGGGCTCGATGATCCCGCGGTCGCGGCGAAGCGTGCCGAGCGCGAGGCCCTCGCGGCCAAGCGGGCCGAGACGAAGGCTGTGCGCGAGGCGGAGAAGGCTGAGCAGAAGCGCCTTGCAGAAGAGGCTGCCGCGCTCGATGCCGCGCGGATCGCCCGCGAAGCCGAAGAAGCCATCGCGAAGGCGGCTGAAGCCGAGGCCGAACAAAAGGCCAAGCGAGACGCCCGCTACGCCGCCCGCAAGGCGAAGCGCAAATAACATTCGCAAGTCTAACGCTCGCAAGTCACGTTCATTTGAATTCGGACTGAAACATTACTTCCGGGCGGTCCACGTGACCGCCCGGAACTTTTGACGCGCTCGTCTGCCTGTCGCAAGCGCCTCCACGACGATGGAAGATCAATTCTTCTTCATCATCCCGTTGTCTTTCTTCATCCCGTCCTTCGACATCGTGTCCTTCTTCATGCCGTCGTCCTTGGACATGGTGTCCTTCTTCATGCTTTCCTTGGACATCGTGTCCTTTTTCATCATGCCGTCATCCTTGCCCATCTTGTCTTGGGCAAAAGCGGCCGGCGACAGCGCGAGGCCGAGCGAGAGAACGGCCGCCGAGACGCCGAGCGCGTTGCGGGTACGAATGGTCATGACTGGTCTTCCCTTCGAGATGATGTTTGTCAGCGACGGACGCCGCTATCCGATTTCGACGGATTGCCACGGGCCGTTGTTACGCGGCCGCTGATAAATTTCTGCGCACTTGCCGCTGTCCTTCGTTCGCCGGATGCAGGAGATCAGGAGTGTGCAACGCAGCATGGTCGGCACTTGCCGCGGCATTCGGTCTCGAACTATCAGATGAGAGAACATTGTTTGAAAGACCGGTTAGGATGGGCCTTAGCGCGGTCTCAGGACCAGCCCAAATGACAGCAAACAACAACGCTCCAAAGAAACGTCCAAGGGATCACACCATGCTCACGCGCCGCCATCTGATCGCGACCGCCGTCGCCGCACCCGCCATTCTCCGTTTCGGTACCGGCACCGCGCATGCCGCGACCACGCTGAAGATCTCGCATCAATTCCCGGGCGGCACCGTCGACAAGGGCGATTTCCGCGACCGGCTCTGCCGCATGTTCGCCGCCGAAGTCGCCAAGCGCAGCAACGGCGACATCGCCGCCGAGATCTATCCGAACTCCTCGCTGATCAAGACCAACGCGCAGTTCTCCGCGATGCGCAAGGGCGCACTCGACATCAGCCTCTATCCGATGCCCTATGCCGGCGGCGAATTGCCGGAAACCAACATCGGCCTGATGCCGGGCCTCGTCACCACCTACGACCAGGGCATGCGCTGGAAGAAGGAGCCCGTCGGCAAGGCGCTGACCGACTTCCTCGCCGACAAGGGCATCATCCTGCTCAGCTGGGTCTGGCAGGCCGGCGGCGTCGCCAGCCGCTCCAGGCCGATCGTGGCCCCCGAAGATGCCAAAGGTCTGAAGGTGCGCGGCGGCTCGCGCGAGATGGACATGGTGCTGCAGACCGCCGGCGCCTCGGTGCTGTCGGTGCCCTCCAACGAAATCTATGCAGCGATGCAGACCGGTGCCTGCGACGCCGGCATCACCTCCTCGACCAGCCTGATCTCGTTCCGCCTCGAAGAGGTTGCGAAATCGCTGACGTCGGGCGCAGGCGCGTCCTACTGGTTCATGCTCGAGCCGCTGATGATGTCGAAGGCGATCTTCGACAAGCTGCCGAAGAACCAGCAGGACGTCCTGCTCGCGGTCGGCACCGAGCTCGAAGCCTTCGGCCGCAAGGGCGCGCAGGACGACGACGTCGAGGTCACCAAGGTCTACGAGAAGGCCGGCGCCAAGGTCTCGGCGCTCGATGCCGCCACCGTCGGCAAGTGGCGTGACATCGCCCGCGACACCGCATGGAAGGACTACAGCGCCAAGACCGCGATCTCGGCCAACCTGCTCAAGCTCGCGACCGACGTCGCGGCATGAGCCACGGTCCGCTTCCGGATCGCGACGACCAGGCCAACGCTGCCGCAAGGACCGGCCTTGCGGCGGCGATCGATCGCGGTCTCACCATCCTCAACAGCATCATCGTCGTGTTCGCCGCGATCGCACTGATCGCGGCCTGCGTCATCCTGAGCTACAGCGTGCTCAGCCGCGCCTTGTTCCACGCCGCCAACTACTGGCAGGACGAGGCTGCGGTGTTCCTGCTGGTCGGCGCCACCTTCATGACGGCCGCCTACGTGCAGCAGAACCGCGGGCACATCGGCATCGAGGCCTTCGTCGGCCTGCTCTCGCCGCTGGCGAACCGGATCAGGCTCTGGCTGGTCGACGCCGTGACGCTTCTGTTCTGCGCTTTCTTCGCCTGGAAGTCGTGGACGCTGGCGCACGAAGCCTATGTCGACGGCCAGGTCTCGAACTCGATGTGGTCGCCGCCGCTGGCCATCCCCTATTCGTTGATGGCGCTCGGCATGAGCCTGCTCTGCGTCCAAATCCTCGTGCAGCTTGCGCTGCCTTTCGCTGGAGCCAGGCGTTCATGAGCGTTTTCGGTATCGGCCTCGCGTACGGGATCGCGACGCTGGTCGTGATGTTTTCGGGCATGCCGATTGCGTTCGCGCTCGGCGCGGTCGCTGTCGTGTTCATGGGCATCTACATGCCCGCCGCCTCTCTCGATACGGTGACGCAGAACGTCTACGAGGAAATGGCCTCGATCACGCTGCTGTCGATCCCGCTCTTCATCCTGAAGGGCGCCGCGATCGGCAAGTCGCGCGCGGGCCAGGATCTCTATTCGGCCCTGCACGCTTGGCTGCACCGCGTGCCCGGCGGCCTCGGCGTCGCCAACGTGTTCGCCTGCGCGCTGTTTGCGGCGATGGCGGGCTCCTCGCCCGCGACCTGCTCGGCGATCGGCTCGGCCGGCATCCCCGAGATGCGCAAGCGCGGCTATTCCGGCGGCTTTGCCGCCGGAATCATTGCCGCCGGCGGCACGCTCGGCATCCTGCTGCCGCCGTCGATCACCATGATCCTGTTTGCCGTCGCCGCCGAAAAATCGCTCGGACGGCTGTTCCTCGCCGGCATCGGGCCCGGCCTGCTGCTGGTCTCGCTGTTCGGCGCCTACGCCGTGATCCGCTTCCGCCAGGAATATGCCGCGGCCGAAGCGATCTACAAGAACGGCGGTCCTGAGGCCGCGATCCTCGCCCGCGACGAGTACACGCTGGCGGAACGTTTCAGCGTGCTGCCGCGGGTGATCCCGTTCGTGCTGCTGCTCACCGGCGTCATGATCGCGCTCTATGGCGGCTACGCAACGCCGTCGGAGACCGCCGGCCTCGGCGGCCTCCTGGCGCTGGCGCTGATCGCGGCGATCTACAGCGTGTGGCGGCCGAGCGACCTCGCCCCGATCCTGAAGTCGACGATCCGGGAATCGACCATGCTGATGATGATCATCGGCATGTCGCTGCTCTATTCCTACGTGATGAGCTATCTCCACATCTCGCAATCGGCCGCCGAATCCGTCGTGGCGATGCACCTGCCGCGCTGGGGCCTCTTGTTCGCGATCCTCGTCATGGTCGTCGTGCTCGGCTTCTTCCTGCCGCCGGTCTCGATCATCCTGATGACGGCGCCGATCATCCTGCCGCCCCTACGCGCCGCCAATTTCGACATCATCTGGTTCGGCGTGGTCATGACCATCGTGATGGAAATGGGGCTGATCCATCCACCCGTCGGCCTCAACATCTTCGTCATCCGCAACGTCGCGCCCGACATCCCCTTGCGCGAAGTGATCTGGGGCACGCTGCCGTTCGTGCTGCTGATGATGGTCGCGGTGCTGCTGCTCTGCTTCGTGCCGGGGATCTCGACCGCGCTGCCGGATCTGGTGATGGGGCCGGACGGGAGCAGGTAGGGGCAATCACAACTGCCGTGGGGTGGGCGAAGCGAAGCGTGCCTACCACTCGCGAATGCAATCGCGGAGGATGGAGTAGACACACAGCCTTTTCGAGTTCGCCTCTAGTGCGCGCCGACAGAGAGAAAGCGCGAGTTTGTGGGAGGTCGAACATGAAATTCGGCACTTTGGAGAGCAGCGATTTTTCGATCATAGAAAACCTGCTCATCCGCAGACGTATCGCGGCTCCAATCCTCACCTCCGAGACCGTGCCGCAAGACCTCCATAAATTCTATTCGGAATGGAGCGATTGGGCGGAGGAATGCATCGTTAGTGTGAGGCAGCGCTTAGCCGTCTCTGCAGATGTACGCTTCTGTCTAATCGCCACGTCAACACCCAACGCATTCGCTACGCGATCACGAGGCCGCTACTTCGTCGCCGTTCAATTGGCATCATATGGCAGAACCTGTTTCGAAAACTGCTGCAGTCCACCGAGTTTGTCGCTTACCTAGGCCTCGCTCCGCTGAACGTCGATCAGCTCAATGAGCATTCCCTCACTCTCGCTTCGCTAGCCTTCCGCTGGATTGTGCTCCACGAACTTGGCCACATAAAAAATGGCCACCTCCATCTATCTGTTCATCGGGCATTCGGCGCCAGTTCCGCGGAGATAATGAGGCATCGTCCCGGCGAGATCGATCGCAATATGACGAAGCACACACTTGAAATGGATGCCGACACCTTCGCTTGCACGCAACTGTTGCACGAAGTCCGCGCAAATGAGCACTCGCCGCTCCTTATGGGAGGCACAGCCAAGCTGAAGACGCTCCTTGCAGCGATCTACATTCCACTCCGCTCTTTCGATCGAGGTTCCGCGTCGACCAAGCAGCTATTCGATTATAGCCATCCCATGGGCATTGTGCGATTTGCCCAGATCGGAGCTTGGTCGCAAGCATACGCAGATAAATTCAACTTTCTGAACCGCGAGCAATGTAAAGAGCTGTTCGTGCAATGTGTCGCTGCATGCGAGCCGTTGATGCGCGAGAACGGCGCGATCCCCTTTCATCCCGATACCGCAACTTTTTTCCAAGATTCGTTCGGCCCGTACGGAGAGAAAATATTGGCGCGGTGGGCAAAAATTAGACCTCAGTTAGAGCCGCACCTGCTTGGTGGTAGCTTATATCCCGCGCAGGCCGATCCAGCCTAGAGTTTGTGGCGCGGTATTGGCCGCGAGCGCAAAGGCGCCTCTCTTCGGGTCCTCACATTGAGACTTTGGGGTGGGAAGAAGCGCAAAGACGTGCTGACCATCTATCGCATTCGATGAAGACGTGGTGGGCACGCTTCGCTTTGCCTACCCTACAATTTCTCCTTGCGCCGTGACTTCGGCGCCATCGTGCTGCCAGCGACGACCTGCAACAGATCCTTGCGCACGGCCTCGATATGTCGTTCCAGGAAGCGGCAGGCCTCCTCGACCTTCTGCGCGCGGCAGAGCGCGATCAGATGGGCGTGCTCCTTCTCGGCAGTCCCCATCGCCTTGGTGTTGGAGAGCTGAAGCCGCGTATAGCGATCGCTGGTCTGGAGCAGCGACAACACGATGGCGCGGGTGCGGGGCTGCGGTGCGTGAACGTAAAGCGCCATATGGAAGTCGGCGTTGAGCTGCCCCCATTCGCTGACGTTGCGGGCCTTGATCGCCTTCTCGAAGCGCTTGTGGATGTCGTCGAGCCCCTCGAAATCCTCCGCCGTGAATCGGGGGGCCGAGTGTGCCAGCAACCGCGGCTCCAGGATCCGGCGCAGGTCGAAGACGTCGTTGATCTCGTCCAGCGACAGCTCCGAGACGATGGCGCCTTTCTGCGGAACGATCCGCACCAGGCCCTCCGCTTCGAGCTGAAACAGCGCCTCGCGCACGGGGATACGGCTGACGCCATAGGCTTCGCCAAGCGCATCCTGGCGCAATTGCGATCCGGCAGGATAAGTCCCGTCGAGGATTGCTTGCCGGAGCTGGTCGACGATCGCAGCCGACAGGGTGCGATGCTTTAGAGGCGCTTTCATCCGATCTTCCGTCCCTTCCCGACTCGGCCGGCCGGAACGGTCCCTGTCTTGCATGTTGAGGTCATTTCCGTTCCCGCAAAAAGCGCGTGCCCCGCCTTCGACGCAGGGCGCAATTCCATTTGACAGCCAAAATGTATAAATTATACATTCGGCCATCGCACGACAAATCTTGCGGGCAATGGGGCCTCTTCATGATCGAGCAGACGATGCCGGCCACGCGCGCGTTCAGCGTTCGACGCATGGTCGTCCGCGCCTCCAGCGCCCTGCTCGCCGTCGAGCGCATCGCATTGATGGGCCTGATGTATCTGCTCACCGGCCTGATCCTGGTCAACGTCGTCACGCGCTACTCGCATTTCCCGATCTACTGGATCGACGAATCCGCGGTCTATTGCGTGGTCTGGCTGACATTCGTCGGCGCCTCCGCGATGACGCGGCTGCGGCTCGATTTCGCGGTGACGATGCTGACGGAACGTCTTTCGCCCCGCGCCCAGAAGATCGCGAAGGTGATCTCGACCGGCCTCGTCGTCGTATTCGGCCTCGCCCTGATTATCACCTGCGTGCTCTGGATGGACCCGATTGGCCTCGCCCGCGCCGGTTTCGACGGGCGCAAGCTCGCGGCCGAGACCTTCAACTTCCTCTACACGGAGCGCACCCAGACGCTGAACTGGCCGACCTGGGTGGTTTATCTGACGCTGCCGATCTTCGCGGTGTCGATGACCGTTCACGGTCTCGCCAATTTGCTGGAAGATCTCGAATTGGTCCCGCGCACGTCACCGAAGGGTTTTGCGCTTTCCGAACTCGACGGCGTCAACTGATGATCACGTCAGCGGCCTTTCTCGCGATCATGCTGGTCGGCGTACCGATCGGCCTCTGCCTGTGCCTTGCCGGCCTGGTCTACATCGCGGCCTCCGGCAATCCGGTGCTATTCCAGTCCTATCCGCTCCAGCTGTTCGGCGGCGTCGACAGCTACGGCCTGATCGCCATCCCGCTCTTCATCCTGATCGGCGAGATCATGAACGGCGGCGGCATCACACGGCGCATCGTCGACATGGCGATGGCCTTCGTCGGCTCGCTGAAAGGCGGGCTCGCCTACGTCAACATCCTCGCCAACATGTTCATCTCCTCGATCCTGGGTTCTGCGACCGCGCAGGTCGCGATCATGGCCCAGATCATGGTGCCGGAGATGGAGAAGAAGGGCTATGACAAGACGTTTGCGGCGGGACTGACCGCCTATGGCGGCATGCTCGGTCCGATCATCCCGCCGTCGGTGATGTTCGTGGTCTACAGCGTGCTCGCGCAGGTCTCGGTTAGCGACATGCTGATCGCCGGCATCGTGCCGGGCGTCATTCTCACCGTGATGTTCTGCGTCGTCATCGCGCTGATGGGATACATCTACAACTATCCGCGCGCGGACTATCAGACGCCGCGGCAGCGCGTGGCGACGATCCTGCGCACATCGCCCACCCTGCTGATCCCGATCGTCATCGTCGGCACCATCCTCGGCGGTCTCGCCAACGCGACGGAATCCGCCGCCGTCGGCGCGGTTGCCGCAGCCCTGGTCGGAAAGTTCTGGACCAGGGAGTTCGAGTTCTCCCAGCTACCGCAGATGATGCTGCGCAGCGCGATCTATTCGGCGATCGTGCTGTTCCTGGTGGCCGCCGCGGCGGTGTTCTCCTGGGTCCTGATCTTCGGCAAGGTGCCGCAGGAAACCGCCGCCTGGATCCAGACGGCGGCCAAGGACCCGATCAGCTTCATGCTGATCTGCAACGTCATCCTGCTGGTGATCGGCACGGTGATCGACGGCATTCCCGGCCTGATCATGACGGTGCCGATCCTGCTGCCGGTCGCGACCGACGTCTATCACATCGATCCCAGGCATTTCGGCGTCGTGGTGGTGATCAACCTCGTGCTCGGCCTGTTGTCGCCGCCGGTCGGGCTCTGCTTCTTCGTCGCGGCCGCCGTCACCGGTGCCAAGCCCGGCAAGATGTTCATGGTGACGCTTCCTTTCTTCGTCATCTCCTGCGTCCTGCTGGTGTTGCTCTCGCTCTATCCGTCGCTTTCGCTGATCCTCATCAAATAGGCCCGTCCAAAAGGAAGCCCGACCATGCCGCTTTCACGCCGCCGCTTTCTCGCAGCCAGCGCCGCCCTGCCGCTGTTCGCGCCGTCGTTGGCGCTTGCCCAGGCCAAGGAATTCCGCCTCGGCCTGATTACGCCCAACGGCCATTCCTGGAACAAGGCCGCGCTCAAATTCGGCGAAGATCTCAAGGCGGCCACCAACGGCCGCCTGACCCTGACCGTGTTCCACTCCGGCCAGCTCGGCAACGAGCCCGCGATGATGCAGCAGTTGCAGTCCGGCGCGCTCGACATGGGCTTCATCCAGGCCGCCGAGCTCGGCTCGCGCGTGCCGCACATCGCAGCGATCAACGCGCCCTACATCGTCCGCTCGACGCCAGCGGTCGCCAAATTCGTGCGGCATCCGGCGGCCGTCAAGCTGTTCGAGGTGCTGCCGCAGGAGACCGGAACGATCGGGCTCGGCTGGGGCATCACCGGCATGCGGGCGGTATTCTCCTCCAAGGACCTGACGAGCCTCGCAGATATCCGCGGCATGAAGCTGCGCATCAATCCGACGCCGGTCTATCGCGATTTCTATTCCTCGCTCGGCGCCGCGCCAACGCCGATCCCGACGCCGCAGGTATTCGACGCGATGGCCAACGGCCAGGTCGACGGCCTCGAGGCCGACCTCGAATTCTCCTGGAACCAGCGCTTCGACAAGGTGTCGAAGGTGATCCTGCAGATGAACGCCGTCTTCATGCCGATGGCCGCGGTGGTCTCGGGCCGGGTCTGGCAGTCGCTTCCCGCGGCCGATCGCGAACTGATCGCCAAGACCATCAAGTCGACGCTGGACGCGCAGATTGACGAGCTCGCCTCAAACGAGCCCGCGTTGATCGAGAATTTCCGCAACGCCCCGATCCCGATCCGGCAGGTGCCGGCCGGCGACACCGAGGCTGTCATTGCCGAGTTCGACAAGATCTGGCTGCCGAAGGCACCTGTCCTCGCCGAGCTGCGCAAGGTCGGCGCCACGCTCTGATCCCACCCGCCATCCCTTTCAAAGCACCCGGCGGATCCAGCCCCCGCCGAAAAAGCCACTTGGAGTCAAACCATGAGCCGCCGTGTTTCCTGGGAAGGCGTCTTCCCGGCCGTCACCACGCAATTCCACGACGATCTCTCGCTCGACATCGACGCGACCGCGAAGGTCATGGACGGGCTGATCCGCGATGGCGTCTCCGGCCTGATCGTCTGCGGCTCGGTCGGCGAGAACACCTCGCTGGAGCGCAAGGAGAAGATTGCGATCATGGAGACGGCGAAGTCCGTCGCGGCCGGCCGCGTGCCCGTGTTGTGCGGTATCGCCGAATTCACCACGGCCTTCGCGGTCGAAACCGCGAAGGAGGCCGCGCGCGTCGGCATCGACGGGGTGATGGTGATGCCGGCCCTGGTCTATTCGTCCAAGCCGCATGAGACCGCCGCGCATTTCCGCGCCGTCGCTACCGCGACGGATTTGCCGGTGATGCTCTACAACAATCCGCCGATCTACAAGAACGACGTCACCCCCGACATCCTGGCCACGCTCGCCGACGTCGAGACCGTGGTCTGCTTCAAGGATTCGTCCGGTGACACAAGGCGCTTCATCGACACCAGGAACATGGTCGGCGAGCGCTTCGTGCTGTTCGCCGGCCTCGACGACGTCATCGTCGAGAGCATCGCGATGGGCGCGGTGGGGTGGGTCTCGGGCATGTCGAACGCCTTCCCGCGCGAAGGCGAGACGCTGTTCCGGCTCGCCAAGGCGGGACGTTATGCCGAGGCGATGCCGCTCTACGAATGGTTCATGCCGCTGCTGCATCTGGACGCGCGCCCGGACCTCGTCCAGTGCATCAAGCTGTGCGAGCACATCATGGGCCGCGGCACCGCGCTGACGCGCCCGCCCCGTCTCGCGCTGCTGCCGCAGGAGAAGGCCGAGGTCGAGGCCATGATGGCCAAGGCGCTCAAGAACCGGCCGCGCCTGCCCGATGTCGGGCTGAAGGCAGCGTAAGCCTAGTTCGTGACGCGCTTCTTCTTCGCGTTCAGCGCGGACGCCACGCGGCTCACCGGCGGCTTGCCCAGCACGCGGCTCATCTCGTTGATCGTGGCCAGCAGCCGGTCCATATCGACGCCCGTCCTGACTCCCATGCCCTCGAGCATGTAGACGACGTCCTCGGTCGCGACATTGCCGGTCGCGCCCGGCGCGTAGGGACAGCCGCCGAGGCCGCCTGCGGCGGCGTCGATGACACGGACGCCCTGCTCCATCCCCGCATAGAGGTTGGCGAGCGCCTGGCCGTAGGTGTCGTGGAAATGCATCGCGAGATTGGCTGCAGGGATGTTGGCGCTGACCGCGCGCAGCATCTGTCTGGCCTTGTCAGGCGTGCCGACCCCGATGGTATCGCCGAGCGAGATTTCGTAGCAGCCGAGCTCCCACAGCGCGTTGGCGAGATCGGCAACAGCTCGCGGCTTGATCTCGCCGTCGAACGGACAGCCCAGCACGCAGGAGATATAGCCGCGTACCTTGACACCATCGGCCTTGGCGCGCGCCAGCACCGGCTTGAACCGCTCGATGGACTCCGCGACCGTGCAATTGATGTTGGCCCGCGAAAAACCCTCCGAGGCCGCGGCGAACACGGAGACCACTTTCGCGCCGGCGGCGCGGGCGGCGTCATAACCCTTCTCGTTCGGCACCAGCACGTGAAATTCGGCGCCCTTCACATGGCTTATGCCGCGCAGCACGGCGTCCGAGCTCGCCATCTGCGGGATCGCCTTGGGCGAGACGAAGGCGCCGACCTCGACGGTATTGAGGCCGGCAGCGACCAGCGCCTCGATGAAGGCGATGCGGGCCTCGACGCTGACCGCCGTCTTCTCGTTCTGCAGGCCGTCGCGCGGCCCCATTTCGATGATGCGGACCTGATCGCTCATCTTTATTCTCCGGAAGGCTCGACCACGGCGAGCTCGACGCCCTCCTGGACGATGTCGCCGACCTTGCATTTGATGGACTTGAGCACGCCGGCATAGGGCGCCCGCAACGTCTGCTCCATCTTCATCACTTCCAGGGTGAGGATCGGCGCGCCCTTCTCGAGCTTGGCGCCCTGCTGCGCCAGCACGGCGACGACGGTGCCCGGCAAAGGCGCCGCGATCTTGTCCGCGCCGGCCTGCTCCTCCATCTCGCCGCCGAACGGGTCAACCCAGTGCAGGTCGAAGCGACCGTTGCGCGTGCGCAAATACAGCTCATGGCCGTGAATCACGGCCGCGACGAACGATTTGACGCCGTCGAGCGTGAGATCGAAACCGCCATCTCTCGGCACAACCGCAAACGCCAGCTCGCGTTCGCCGATCACGAGCGTCGACGGGCCGCTGCCATAGTTCAACGCGATTGTCTGCTCGGGCTCATGCCCAACGCGGAAGGAAAAATTGCGCTGGCGGCGGCCGACCGGCATCCAGCCAAAGGTCTGCCAGGGCGAATTCGCTTCCGCCTGCGCAGCCTGCCGTTCGTCGTTGATCACGGCGGCCACTGCGGCGCAGAGCTCGAGCTCGCCCGGCGCCGGCGTGGCCTGCGTCAGGACCGCCAGCTCGCGTTCGATGAAGCCGGTGTCGATTGCGTTCGCCCGCACCTCCGGATGCGTCATCAGCGCCGACAGGAAGGGGATGTTGGTGACGATGCCGCGGACGTCGGACTCCTCCAGCCCCCGGTTCAGCCGCTCGATCGCGACATCCCGCGTCGGCGCCCAGGCGATCATTTTTGCCAGCATCGCATCGTAGTACGGCGAGACCGCATCGCCCTCGCGATAGCCGGAGTCGATGCGCAGGCCGCCGGTTTCGGCGGGCAGACGCCAGGTAGATATCTTGCCCACTGACGGCATGAAATTCTTGGTCGGGTTTTCCGCGTAGACGCGCGCCTCGACCGCATGGCCGTTGAGACGGATCTCGTCCTGCTTCAAGGGCAGCGCCTCGCCGAAGGCGACGCGGAGCTGCCACTCGACCAGGTCGATCCCGGTAATCAGCTCGGTCACGGGATGCTCGACCTGGAGACGGGTGTTCATCTCGATGAAGAACACGTCCTTGCCGTCGGAGACGAACTCGATGGTGCCGGCGCCGACATAGTTGACGGCACCCGCCGCCTTTCGCGCGGCGGCACATACTGTCTCGCGCTGGGCCGCATTGAGCGTCGGCGACGGCGCCTCCTCGATCACCTTCTGGTGCCGGCGCTGCAACGTGCACTCGCGCTCGAACAGCGACAGCAGATTGCCGTGGCTGTCGCCGATCACCTGCACCTCGATGTGGCGGGGATGATCGACATATTTCTCGATCAACAT
Source organism: Bradyrhizobium sp. 149 (assembly GCF_023073915.1). Taxonomy (GTDB): domain Bacteria; phylum Pseudomonadota; class Alphaproteobacteria; order Rhizobiales; family Xanthobacteraceae; genus Bradyrhizobium. The sequence continues at coordinate 846,662 of NZ_JADPKK010000022.1, forward strand.
GCGGTCGTCGCCAAATGCGGCCTTGGCCTCGCGCTTCGCGCTGACGATCGCAGGGGCGAGCTCGTCCGCTGAGCGAACGATGCGCATGCCACGGCCGCCGCCGCCGGCGGACGCTTTCACCAGGACGGGGAAACCGACCTTCCCGGCCGCCTTCGCCAGCGTCGCCTCGTCCTGGGCCTCGCCGTGATAGCCGGGCACCAGCGGCACGCCGGCCTTCTCCATCAACGCCTTGGAGCCGGATTTCGAGCCCATCGCCGTCATCATCGCGGCGGTCGGCCCGACGAAGACCAGGCCCGCATCGAAGCAGGCTTGCGCGAACTCGGCATTCTCCGACAGGAAGCCATAGCCGGGATGTATCGCCTCGGCGCCCGTCTTGCGCGCGGCCTCGATCAGCCGCTCGGCATCGAGATAGCTGTCGCGGGCGCGTGCGGGCCCGAGCAGCACGGCCTCGTCGGCGAGCGCGACATGCATCGCGTCGCGGTCGGCCTCGGAATAGACAGCGACCGTGCGCAGGCCCATGGCGCGCGCGGTGCGGATCACGCGGCAGGCGATCTCGCCGCGGTTGGCGATCAGGAGCCTGCGAAAACGGCGGTAGAGCTTTGAGCGGTCCATCGCATCACATCCTGAACAGGCCGAATTTCGTCGGTTCGATCGGCGCATTCGACGCCGCCGAGAGCCCAAGGCCGAGCACCAGCCTTGTGTCGGCCGGGTCGATCACGCCGTCGTCCCAGAGACGCGCGGTCGCGTAGTACGGATGCCCCTGGCTCTCATATTGCGCGCGGATCGGGCTGCGGAATGTCTCTTCGTCTTCTTTCGACCAGCTATCGCCCTTGGCCTCGATATTGTCGCGCCGAACCTGGCTCAGCACCATCGAGGCCTGCTCGCCGCCCATCACCGAGATGCGCGCATTCGGCCACATCCACAGGAAGCGCGGTGAGTAGGCGCGGCCGCACATGCCGTAATTGCCGGCGCCGTAGGAGCCGCCGATCACCACGGTGAATTTCGGCACCGAGGCTGTCGCGACCGCCGTCACCAGCTTGGCGCCATCACGCGCGATGCCGCCGGCTTCGTATTTCTTGCCGACCATGAAGCCCGTGATGTTCTGCAGGAACACCAGCGGAATGCCGCGTTGGCAGCAAAGCTCGATGAAATGCGCGCCCTTCAGCGAGCTCTCGCTGAACAGGATGCCGTTGTTGGCGATGATGCCGACCGGAAAACCCCAGACGTGGGCGAAGCCGCAGACCAGCGTCGTGCCGTAGAGCTTCTTGAACTCGTCGAACTCCGAACCGTCGACGATTCGCGCGATGATGTCGCGCACGTCGAACGGCTTGCGGCCGTCGACGGGCACCACGCCGTAGATCTCCTCCGCGGCGAACAGGGGATCACGCGGCGGATGCATGTTGAGGTTCGGTCGCACGGATGGCTTCAGCGTGCCGACGATGCGGCGGGCGATGCCGATCGCGTGCGCGTCGTTCTGGGCGTAATGATCGGTCACGCCGGATTGCCGGGAATGCACGTCGGCGCCGCCGAGTTCTTCGGCGGTCACCACCTCGCCCGTCGCCGCCTTCACCAGCGGCGGGCCGCCGAGGAAGATGGTGCCCTGATTGCGCACGATGATGCTCTCGTCCGACATCGCGGGGACATAGGCGCCGCCGGCGGTGCAGGAGCCCATCACGATGGCGATCTGCGGGATGCCCTGCGAGGACATCTGGGCCTGGTTGTAGAAGATGCGGCCGAAATGGCGCTCGTCCGGAAAGATCTCGTCCTGCAGCGGCAGGAAGGCGCCGCCGGAGTCGACCATGTAGACGCAGGGAAGATTGTTCTGCCGCGCCACGTCCTGCGCGCGCAGATGCTTCTTCACGGTCATGGGATAATAGGTGCCGCCCTTGATGGTGGCGTCGTTGGCGACAATCACGCATTCGCGGCCCGAGATGCGCCCGACCCCGGTCACGACGCTCGCCGAATGCACGTCGCCGCCATAGAGGCCGTAGGCGGCGAGCGGCGACAGCTCCATGAACGCGGTGCCGGGATCGACCAGCAGGTCGACGCGCTCGCGCGCCAGCACCTTGCCGCGCGAGGTGTGGCGGTTGCGCGAGACCTCGCCGCCGCCGCCGGCGACCTGGCTCAGCTTTTCGCGCAGGTCCGCGACGAGGGTGCGCATGGCCTCGGAATTGCGCGCAAAGTCCGACGACGACGTATCGATGCTGGAATGGAGCGGCATGTTGATTCCAATTGCGTGAAAGTTTTAAGCCGTCTCGGCCATCAATTCGCGACCGATCAGCATGCGCCGGACCTCCGAAGTGCCGGCGCCGATCTCGTAGAGCTTTGCATCGCGCCACAGACGTCCGACCGGAAATTCGGATGTGTAGCCGACCCCGCCCAGCGCCTGGATCGCCTCCCCCGCCATCCACGTCGCCTTTTCCGCAGAATAGAGGATCGCAGCGGCGGCGTCCTTGCGCAAGCTGCGCGCGTGATCGGCGCGGTCGCAGGCGCGCCCCACCGCATAGACATAGGCGCGCGTGGCCTGCCAGGTCGCATACATGTCGGCGAGCTTGCCCTGCATGAGCTGGAAGTCGCCGATTGGCTGCCCGAACTGCTTGCGCTCGTGCATATAGGGCACCACCGCGTCCATGCAGGCCGCCATGATCCCGAGCGGGCCGCCCGAGAGGACCGTACGCTCATAGTCGAGGCCGGACATCAGCACCTTGACGCCCTCGCCGACCTTGCCAAGCACGTTCTCCTCCGGCACCTCGCATTCGTCAAAGAACAGCGGATAGGTGTTGGAGCCGCGCATGCCGAGCTTGTCGAGATGCTGGCCGTGGCTGAAGCCCTTGACCCCTTTCTCGACCAGGAAGGCGGTCATGCCGCGCGGGCCCGCTTCCGGATCGGTCTTGGCGTAGACCACCAGCACGTCGGCATCGCCGCCATTGGTGATCCACATCTTCGAGCCGTTGAGCACGTAGCGGTCGCCGCGCTTGTCCGCGCGCAGTTTCATCGAGACGACGTCGGAGCCGGCGCCGGGCTCGGACATCGCGAGCGCGCCGACATATTCGCCGGAGATCAGCTTCGGCAAATAGCGATCGCGCTGCGCATCGTTGCCGTTGCGGCGGATCTGGTTGACGCAAAGGTTGGAGTGGGCGCCGTAGGAGAGCCCGACCGCAGCCGAGCCGCGCGAAATCTCCTCCATGGCGACGATATGGGCGAGATACCCCATGTTGGAGCCGCCATATTGCTCCGGCGCAGTCATGCCGAGCAGGCCGAGTTCGCCAAGGCGCTTCCAGAGGTCCGCCGGGAACAGATTGGCTTTCTCGATATCGGCGGCACGCGGGGCGATCTCCGCCTCCACGAAGGCGCGCAGCGTGTCGCGCAGCATGCTGATGTCTTCGCCCAGATCGAAATCGATGCTCGGGATGTTCAAGGCGATTCCTCCGTATTGGGGACCGAACCTAGCGGCATCAGGGCCCTTCTGCGGTCGAAAAGGTTGCATTTTCCGCCAAACTTGGCGAGGATTTTCCCAAAGGAATTTCGATGCCTTTTCAAGTCGCAACCGCGATCCCACGCCGCGCCGTGACCCCTGCCGCCTTCGTCCGCGGCGTCGTTGCCGCTTACGAACGCTACGGCCGCGATCCGACCGAGGCGCTGAGCCGGGGTCAGGTAGCGCCGGACCTTGTCAATTCTCCGGATGGGCGGGTCACGGCCGGCCAGTTCGAGGCGCTGGCGGGCCATGCCATGCGCGAGCTCGACGACGAGGCGCTCGGCTGGTTCTCACGGCGGCTGCCCTTCGGCACCTACGGCATGCTGTGCCGAGCCTCCATCACGGCCCCGACGCTGGAGGTCGCGCTCAAGCGCTGGTGCCGGCACCATCGTCTGCTCACCGAGGACGTGCTGCTCGATCTCGCGGTCGGCGAGGAGACCGCGGTCGTGTCCATCCGCGAGCTGCGCGACCTCGGACCTCTACGCGAATTCTGCCTGGTCACCCTGCTCCGCTATGTCCTGGGCTTTTCCTGCTGGGCTGTGGATTCCAGGATCGCGCTTCGCGCCGCGGAATTCCCGCACCCAGAGCCCCGTCATGTCTCGGTCTATCCGACCATCTTTTGCCGGAGCATCCGCTTCGACGCGGACTGCGCTTCCATCATCTTCGACAAGCGTTATCTGTCGCTGCCGCTCACCCGTAGCGCGGCGGACCTCGACAACATGCTCAAGGGCGCGCTGCGGCTGACCGTGCTGCCCTACCGGCGCGACCGGCTGCTGGTCGAGCGTGTCCGCCGCGTGCTCCGAAACGCGCGCGGACGCAGTCTCGGCGCCGAGGATGTCGCGAGCGAACTCGCGCTCTCTACCCGCACCATGCACCGGCGCCTGCGCGAAGAGGCAACCTCGCTGCGCGATCTCAAGGAAGAAGCAAAGTTCGAGCTCGCCAAGCAGGAGCTGATGCGCGGCCGCACCCCGATCAAGCGAATCGCGGAGATCGCCGGCTTCCGGAACGAAAAGAGCTTTTCCCGTGCCTTCCGCACCTGGGCCGGCGCCTCCCCGCGCGAATTTCGCAGCCGGTACCGCTGACGCGCGGGCGAGCGCGACGTCGCGTCCTTCAGAAGTTTACGGCCCCCGAGATGAACCTCGGAGGCCGCGATGTTTCGAACCGGCAGCGATGTCGGATCAGTTCGAGTTGGTCTGCCCGCCCGGACGAAGCTTGGTGCGCGACTGGGTCTGCTTCGGCTGGAAGGCAAGCGCGTCGGTCGAACTCTTCGCGCCGCCGCTTTGCGAGCACGAGCCGCCGATGCCGTGGGCCGCGGCACGGCAGGCCTCCATCGTCGGATAGCCGCAGCCGTGCGCGGCCTGGGCGCCGTTGGTGATGCAGTATTCTTCTGCCTGCGCAGCCGGCGCAGCCATCATGAGAAAGGCGGATGCAAACAGCGTCGCAGCTGATGCGACGAACGTCTTCGAGGTCGAGATCATGTTGTCTTTTCCTGCTTCAGGGTCCCACGGAAGAGGCCTCGGCATGCGACGCAGGCTGAGGTTCACCTCTCGCATGTAGGCCGGCGCGGGGAACCGGCAATCACGGCAAAGCGCATTGCAGGACTTCGCAAATCACATGTCACAGTTAGGTGAGCTACTAATCTTTTTATCCGTCCTATCCGAACTTGGTACCCCGGCAACGAAGCACTCCGCGCCTTCTGATTTTGGAATTCGTTGCGCGAGCCACGCTTTGTGACGCGTCGCTGCCGATCTATCCTGCCGCCGCGATCTCCTGCAACGGCAACGGCACGTCCTTCGCGACGCCCAGCACCGGGAAGCTGCGGACGTTCTTTACGTTCGGCATCGCCGCGAAATGCAGAAGTTGCTGGCGCATGCTCTCGACGCTCGGTGCCACGCATTTCAGGAGATAGTCGGTGTCGCCCGAAATCCGCCAGCACTGCTGAATGCGCGGGATCGCGGCGATCGAGCTCTCGAACGCCGCCAGCACCGGCTGGGCCTGGCTGCCGAGCTGGATAGAGACGAACGACACCACCTCGTAGCCGAGCAGCCGCTCGTCGATGACGGCCCGCACCGCCCGGATCACGCCGCGGCTGAACAGCGATTTTAGCCGCCGCAGGCAGTTCGGCGCAGACACGCCGACCCGCAGCGCCAGTTCGTTGTTGCGAACCCGCCCGTCCTGCTGCAGCTCGGCCAGTATCTTCAGATCGACGCCGTCGAGCTGGTCACGCCCCGCCATAGCCCACCTCGTCCTGAGCCCCTCATGCGAGGCAGCGAAGCACGCGGCAAAATCGCTGCCAAGGTCCCCCCGCAGGTCTGACCGCTAAAGTGGGCTCAGTGCGTCCAGGGCTCGCCGCGGCGGAACGAGAAATTGTCGGAATAGGCGACCGGCCGGCGCACCGATTCCTTGGGCTCGATCACCTGGTAGGCGATGCCCTTGCGCTCGCAATAGGCGACGGCCTCTTCCTTGCTGTGGAAGCGCAGCGTGATCTGCTGCTTCATGTCGCCGGACGAGGTCCAGCCCATCAGCGGCTCGACCGCGCGCGGCTGCTCGGGCTCGTAGTCGAGCTGCCATTCCTTGGTCTTCGACCGGCCGGATTGCATCGCGTTCTTGGCGGGCTTGAAAATGCGTGCGGTCATGGATGGTCCGGGCCTCTTGTTCGTCTTTTCGTTCGATTTCGATGCGTCACGGTAGCAGTTGGTGGAAACCGCGGGCATAGTATAGAGACACCTTTTGGGAACTGATCGGTGATTCCGGCCCCCGGGGATGGCTCGCCGACGGATATAGTCATTATGCTGCACCGTGACAATTGTGCACCCGCCTTCCGCGCCGGGATTCCGCCCGGCGCTACTGCCTCGCTGACATCGGCCTGTCCGTCCCCTCCGAAAGCTCCCGTCGCATGGCCTTCCTGAACATCAACGCCACGCTCCCCGAGAAGGGCCGTGACCTCAGGCTCGACCTGTTTCGCGGCATCGCGAACTGGGCGATCTTCCTCGACCATATCCCTGACAACGTGGTGAACTGGATCACCACCCGCAATTACGGCTTTTCCGACGCCGCCGACCTGTTCGTCTTCATCTCCGGCTACACCGCCTCCTTCGTCTATGCGCGGATGATGCTCGAGCGCGGCTTCCTCGTCGGTGCCACGAGGCTGACCAAGCGGGTCTGGCAGCTCTACGTCGCCCACATCATCCTGTTCGTGATCTACATCGCCTCGATCAGCTATCTGGCGCTTCGCTTCGGCGATTCCGAGATGATCAATGAGTTCAACGTCGCAGGCCTCGTCGACAACGCCACCGAGACGCTGCGCCAGGGCCTGTTCCTGCGCTTCAAGCCGCTCAATCTCGACGTGCTGCCACTCTACATCGTGCTGATGGGGCTGTTTCCGCCGGTGCTCTGGTTCATGCTGCGCAAGCCAGACCTGACGATGGTCTTGTCCATCGTGCTGTGGCTGACCGCGCGCCATTTCGGCTTGAACCTGAATGCCTATCCGGCCGGCCAATGGTACTTCAACCCGTATTGCTGGCAGGTGCTGTTCGTGTTCGGCGCCTGGTGCGCCATGGGCGGCGCGCGGCGTTCGATGACGCTGATCAACGCGCCGGTCACGCTCTGGTTCTGCCTCTTCTACCTCGCCTTCGCGCTGGTCATGACCATGGCCGGCCGCTTCCCGGTCCTCGGCGGCATGTTCCCGGAATGGCTGTTCTCGGCGTTCAACCCGAACGACAAGACCAACCTCGCGCCCTACCGCTTCATCCACTTCGTCGTGATCGTGATCCTGGTGATCCGCTTCGTGCCGAAGGACTGGCCGGGCCTGGAATGGAGAGGGTTCGACCCCATCATCGTGTGCGGCCAGCAGTCGCTCGCCGTGTTTTGCGTCGGCGTGTTCCTGTCCTTCGTCGGTCATTTCGAGCTGTCGATGAGCTCAGGCTCGCTGTTCGCGCAGATCTTCGTCAGCGTCGCCGGCATCGCGATCATGACGACGGTGGCCTATTACATCTCCTGGTCGAAGAGGCAGGACAAGCCGCTGAAGCCGCCGCCGCCCAAGCCTGCGGCAGCAAAGGCAGGCTGAAGGGACGGCAGCGATGCGCCGGACGGCAGCTATGCCGCTTCAGGCCGCCGCTTCGCTGTCGAACTCGGTGAATTTCTTGTAGATCCAGTCGCGGCCGTCGTGGCGGCGCCAGACCTTGCCGTAGACGAGCTGACCGTTGATCGAGCGACGCGGCACGATCACGGTCCAAAGGTGCCAGATCTCGGTCCAGCTCGCCTGCGGACCGATGGTTCGAACGTTGCGATCGAAAGACATGATGCAGAACTCACAGAATACGAGCGCTGCGACGAACTGTGATGTCCTGTGAGCACCAATTTCAGCCAGCCCATCGCGAGCCAGCTCGATCTGATAACATTCGCTATGACGGCCGCAACAACCTCTCGCCCTTAACCTAACCGATCAACCTTACTTCTTGTGAGCACGCGGCAAGACCGGTTGAAAGCCGGCGCCGATTTCCCTAGACTGTACGCAATTTGAGAATATTGCGCGGCGTTTTGAGGTCGCGCTGTGATTTCTAAAGCTGACACGAATTTTGAAAACTATTGACGGGCGGGGGCGACCACAATGAATTTGCAATGTGCGTGTCTGCGGCTGGCGCTGCGATCGACGCCGCCTGCGCCGCTCGCCAAGACGCCGGCGCAGGAACTGCCGAAGGTCGCCAACGACAACCAGGGGGTCTGGCCGTTCCTGCCGTTTCCGTTCGGCTGGTACGCGACGAACTGATGCTTGGGAAAGCGCAACGCCGCGCAAGCGGAATATCATCGCTTGGCGGCGTCCGTTTAGGTATTGGGCGCTGAAATCCCCCAACAACTATATGTCTATGCCGAGGCCTAAAGGTTCGACAAAGTTTTACGAATTCCGCGCCGCGCGCCCGACCCATTCCCTTGAAAAACCGCGCGGAAGTCGCGTTGCGCAGAGAATGAGCGCTGAGGGTTAGCAGCTCCGAGCATCGGTTCGCCCGGAGCTTCAAGGCGCAGCAAACCGCGTGCCCCCCGGCGATCGGGCTCGTTCAGACGCCGGCGCTTGCGCTGGACGCGCCCTGGGCATCGGCACTGAATGCGCCTTGTGCCTTGTAGGTCTGTCCCGCCTGATTGCCTTGGGTGCCTTGCACGCTCGCCGAGGTCTGGACCTCGGTGGTGCCGTCGGAATGGTGATCGTGGTGGTGGTGATGCCGTCGATCGTGATGGAGACCTCGCTGACATGGAGACCTCGCTCGAGGCAGATTTGAAGTAGCTTGGGGCACGGCGCCAATGGCGCGCCCTGTCCTTTCCCTTCAACGCGGCAGGCGGGCGGAGCAGGCGCCGGAGCTGTGAAAAATCCTTCGGTGCCGCGGGCATTTCAGCTCTCAGCCTCGCAACCAATCCGCGTATCGCGAGTTGCAGCTTTTTCCTACGTGTCGGGGCATCCGCGAGCAGCTGCGATCAGCCGATCGCGCGCCTGGACGGGCAGCCATCGTCTCACGTCCGTGTGAGCTGGAGCGCGGCCGGTGAATTCTTGCGAACGCGCAGAGACCAATGAAGAGCAGGCCGCAAGGCAAGGGGACGCTGTGAACCAGATTGATACGACTGAGAAACTCGTCGAGGTGCCGGAGCCCGGAAGCTCGCCGTTTGCACTCTGCGGCCTCGGCGTGGCCGGGATCGCCATGCTGGGCTGGATCTGCGCCCTCGCCTGGATCGCCTGGCGCCTCGCCGATTGGCTGTTGTTCTGAGGCCACCTCGGGACTGGTCGGGGCAGCTGGATTCGAACCAACGACCTGCAGTACCCAAAACTGCCGCGCTACCAGGCTGCGCTATACCCCGAATGTCCGGTGAGCCCCGTCGATACACGCTTCCCAAGGCGCCAGCAAGCACCCTTGCCGCCCGCAAGGCCCGCCGCCGGGTCCTGCTACTTACTGCCGAACAGCGGATGGCCGACGCGGTCGCCGGCGCGGATGCCGTATTTTTGGGCCGTCCCCGCCACCACCTCCAGAACGGCCCGCGCGGGCCCCCTGGATGAGATGATCTTTGTCGACATCGGCTCGGTGTTTTCGGCGATGCGCAGGATGCGGCCGTCGGCGCGAATGAAGATCATGTCGAGCGAGACGTAGGTGTTCTTCATCCACATCGACACCTCCTGCTCGGGATTGAAGTCGAACAGCATGCCTTTGCCGTCGGCCAGTTCCTTGCGGTACATCAGGCCGGTCTGCTTCTCCTCCTCGGTCGTCGCCATCTCGACCGAGAACACCTGCACGCCGTTTCTGGTGACGATCTCGAGCGGCTGGAAGCTGGCGGCACCGGCGACGGCAGTGCTGGCGGTGACGAGGATGGCGGCAAGCCAGCCCTTCGCAACGGCGAAGACAGCCTTTCGATCGAAATTCATGAATGGCACTCGAGGCGTGGGACCGGACCAGTCCTTACGCGGGGGTCCGCGGAAAAGCCAGAGGCGCGCCGGCCAGCCAGCGTGCCTCTGCTCACGATTGCGGGAATTGGCGAGCCATGGCGTTTCGAGCGAAGCGGAAACCGGTTCGCGTCAAGAAAACGCGTCCAAAACAAGAAGCTAGAGCCCGTTCCGATTTCAGCGGAACGAAAATGGCTCTAGTGAGACGAGACCGGCGACCCCGTCTCGGGATGAATCTCGGCCGCCATCATGCCCTTGGAGCCGGGCCCGAAGCGGACGAGGACATACTGGCCGGGCCGCAGTTCGGTCATGCCGAAGCGGCGCAGCGTCTCCATGTGCACGAAGATGTCGGGGGTGCCCTCGCCGCAGGTCAGGAATCCGAAGCCGCGCAGCCGGTTGAACCATTTGACCTGGGCCCGCTCCAGCCCGCTGGTCGCCGTCACCGTGACATGGGTGCGCGGCGGCAGCATCTGCGCCGGATGGATCGCGGTCGATTCGTCCATCGAAACCACGCGGAACGCCTGGTAGCCCTTGGCGCGCTGAATGCACTCGACGACGATACGGGCGCCCTCGTAGGCAGTCTGGAAGCCGTCGCGCCTAAGCACGGTGACGTGTAGGAGGACGTCGGGCCAGCCATTGTCCGGAACGATGAAGCCGTAGCCCTTTGATGCGTCGAACCATTTGATGACGCCATGAACCTCGACGAGGTTGGCGCTGCTCTCACCGAGTCCGGTGAAGGGGCTGAGCGCGCTGTCGCGACCTCCACCGCCGTGTTCGCCTACCGCGGGAACTCCGACCTTCTTGGACTCAAATCCGTCCGACGACCCCATAACCCCGGACCCCACACATGTCATGCAACCCGCCTGAATGGCGGCGTCGAATCACGCGTCTTTAGAGAATCTTCTCAACTCGACGCGACGCGAATCTTTCGACTCAAAAGATAACACTCCCGGTTGCGACGCATAGACAAAAAAGAGATTCGGCGGAACCTATGAACAGCTTGCACAGCCGCGAATCAAATTACCGCCTCAATTACCGACAAAGGGCCCGAAGGTTTCCGCGATGTCGTGGCGGATCACGAGGTCGGCGATGTCGTCCTGCTCGGTGGGCTCGCGATTGACGATCACCAGACGTGCACCTGATCTCTTCGCCATCATCGGAAAGCCCGCGGCCGGCCATACGACCAGCGAGGAACCGATCGCGATGAAGAGGTCGCAGGCTTGCGACAGCGCGGTCGCACGCTGCATTTCGTCCTCGGGCATCATCTGGCCGAATGAGATCGTGGCGGTCTTCACCGGCTCGTCGCACGCGGTACAGTTGGGCGCGGCGCCCTCCTCGTCGAAGCGGCGCTTGACCCAGTCGAGCGGATAGGCCTGCCCGCAACCGATGCACCGCGCGTAAGTGGTATTGCCGTGAAGCTCGATCACGTGCTCCGCGGCGAAGCCGGAGGCCTGGTGCAGATTGTCGATGTTCTGGGTGATGATCGCGGGAACCTTGCCGGCGCGGTAGAGCGAGGCGAGCGCACGATGGCCGCGGCCGGGCCTGGCCGCCGCAAAGACCTCCTCCATCGCAAAGCGCCGGCGCCAGGATTCATCGCGCGCCTCCTGACTGGCGACGAACTCGTCGAACGGGATCGGGCGGTTGCGCGTCCAAATTCCGCCGGGCGAGCGGAAGTCGGGGATGCCGCATTCGGTCGAGATGCCGGCGCCGGTGAACGGCACGATCCGTTTGGCTTCGGCGATCATGTCGCCGAGACGCTCGACGCCATTGTGAAGATCCGATGCAATCAACGCGACCTCCCGTTCTGTTTCGCCGCTTGTTTCGCCCGCTGGTTTTGGTGATTTGTTTTTGCGCTAGCCGCAACATGCGCAAGCGACAAGATTATTGACGCTGTTATCCACCGCCTCGCAAGACGTGGTGGGCAATTTCTTCCGACCTTCGCTTATCACAATCCTGCAATGCCTCCTCCCCATTGACGCCCCAATCAGAAGCGCCAATGCATGTGTTGACGCGACTCAACGTGATTGCGGCGGCAGTGCTTGAGTTCAGTAATGTACACATACTCACGTGTAGAGGGGATTTGACATGACCGAGGACGAACAACGCAAAATCCGCGAACGCGAAGAGATCGCCGCCCGTGTCGCCGCCTTCCGTGCCACGCAGGAAAAATTCAAGCGCGAGCGTGAAGAGTATTTCGTGTCGACGCTCGACAATGCGCGCAAGGTGGAGCGGCCCTCGCTCTGGCCGTAACACACCAGCTCACCCACGCATAAAAAAGCCCGGAGCGTCGCTCCGGGCTTTTTCATTTGTTCAGCCGTTACCAGTGACGGTAATGATGGTGGCGGCGGTAGTACGGTCCATCGCCATAATAGGCGTACGGGCCGGGGCCGTAAGCATAGGCCGGGCGGTCATAGTAGCCATATCCCGGGCCGTAGCCGTAGCCGTAAGGATGCGACGCCGCGACGGCGCCCGCAGTTATGGCGCCGGCGGCGAGGCCAAATGCCAGCCCCGGACCGATGCCGCGGCCGCGCGCCTCGGCGGGCGCAGGCGCCGCGACGGCGGTCACGCCGACGGCCGCGACGGTAGCCAGAACTGCCAGTGTCTTCCTGATCATGAACTCCTCCTTCGCATCTCGCGTGGACAACGCCGGCGCAGTGCGATGGTTGCGCGCACCTGGGGAACCGAGCTCAGAATAAATGCGAGCCTGCATGGAACGGGGCCGCGTTCCGCGACTTGCATCTTTGGGTGCGGAAGCCTCCGCTATCCGGTTGAGGCGACAGCACGAAGACCCCGTCAGCATCTTTCGCGATGCTGGCGGGGTTTTGAGTCTCACGGACAGCAAATGGCAGCGAACGATCATTGCTGCCAACGGGGCGGATGTTGAGGAGGAAAGATTGCCGATTTCCGCGTTGCTGGCCCGTATCCGCAGGCTCGTTCCCAAGTCCGGCGATGAGCATTACGACGAGATCGTCCGCAATTTCGGTGTCGGCACGCTTCGCCCGCCGGCGACGCCGATGAGCGACGGCGAGCTGGCGCGGGCCATTGCCGAGTTCCTTAAGGAGCAGCCGTCGAGCGAGTCGGTAACGGCCCTCGGCCGGCGGCTCGATCCTTCCACCCCGTTGTGAGGCGCGGTTGGTCTTTGTCCCGGAACATGCGCCTCGCCCGCACGTTGGCGTAGCCTTCAAGGAAAAGAGGCCGACATGCCCGTTTGGCTCGAAGTTTTGCTCAATTTGTCCGGCTATGCCGGCTTCGTGGCGCTCGCCTCACGCGGCACCGCGTGCCCAGACCATGGCGCCGACAATCAGATCTGCGGCGACGATCGTTAATTGGTGTGCGGCTAGTTGGTGTGCGGCGACTGGCCCGCCGTGCGCATCAGTCTGTCCGCCTTGACCGCGACATGCGTGTCCTCGAGCTGCGGGCGCAGCGAGACGCTGATCACCACGAAAGCCAAACAAAACAGCGTGCCGACGATGGCGACGCGCCGGTAGGTGTGGCGGTCGCCCTGATAGAAGCTCGGTTCTGAAAAAGGTGTCATGAATTCGTACTCATGAATTCGTTCTTATGAATTTGTTCTTGGCAAAGCGCTTGTTGGCAAAGTCGTATCTCGTCTTCCAGAGACCTATCCCAAGTAGCGGCAAGCGCAACGCGATTGGGCTTTTAACCTAACCGAATAGGGTTATCGGCTTCGCGGCAAGCTTCCGTTAGGCGTTCGCGAAGCGTCTTCAGAACTTGGCGAGCCGCTTCAAGCTCGCGCGAAAATCGAGGCTGCGGCGGCCTGCGATCAGCGCGGTGCCGAACACCTCGGCCGCGTCGTCGCTGAACGCCGTCCGGCTTTGTTCCAGCTTCGCCTGCGTTTCGTTCTCGAAGAACGAATCGGAATCGCAGAAATCGGCGCGACGCAAGCCTTAATAATTCGTTTGCGCGCGAACGACCGCGATCATAAACGACCGCGCCTCACATCGCCTCTTCGGATTTCGATCGCAGCGGCACCTGCGGCACCGACGGCCTGCCTTTGCGCAAGCGCGGGTGCCGGTCGTACCAGAACACTTTTGCGATCTCGACCAACATCTCGAGAAAACCAGCCCGCATCCATGTCGCGTCTCCCTCGCCTCATTCCTTAATGAGGACACGCAGAGGAGACTGTGCGAAGCATCACGCCGGCTTGGTTAGGGCGTGTGCCGCATCGACACAGAAGGCACGGCTTGTTCTGCATCCGACTCCATTTCGTTCGCAGGGAACGAATCGGAGTCGGGAAACTCAGCGCGAAACGATTCCTAATGATCAGTGAAAGCGGGCGCGATTGCCTGAAGTCATCGACGTAGCGCAACGCTCATCACGCCGCTCGCTTCACCCTGTCCTTCCCCGACGAGTTCTTCCCCGGCAAATCCCTTTCCGAAAAGCATTCAAGGATCTGGATGCGGAGTTCTTCCGCGGCCGGGCCCTCGAGCTTCCTGAGTTGATTCCAGAGTCTGATCACTTCGCGTTGTTTCTCGACAGTCATGGACACCTCCAAAAGAGATGCTTCACTAGAACAAAATGAGAACGAAAAGTCCAGCCCCTCCCGCGACATTCGCTGGCACATTGCCTTGGGCCATTCAGGCGCTGGCGCGGTTGCTTTTGGATTTTCACCTTAAGTTCGGGACCCAACTGGCGGCCAGGCACTGAAAATCCCGTCGCGGCCAGCCAAGAAGCCCCATGTGAAAGCGCGGGGTTTTCTTTTGGGGAACGCGCCACCACCCTCCCCGTTAGCCATTCGGGAGCGAGGGACCGTGACCAGGAAATACTACGCCGTCGAGGTGGTTCGTCAGATCGAGGAGACCGTGGAGATCATGGTCGAGGCGCCGGACCAGACCAGTGCACACGATGCAGCGCTTGCGCACCTGAAGGCGCGCGGCTCCGAATATCAGTGGCTCAATCCCAGATGCGATCTCGTCGTCTGGCGCGAGCGCCAGGTCGATACGCCGCCGATCATCGACGTGTCCGTGTCGCAGGAGTAGCAGCCGGAACGAAATTTCCCGGTCCGCGTTGTCCGATCGAATTCAGTGGTGCTGGCGGCTGTGCGACGCGGCCGGCCAGCTTGAAGAACCCCGGTCCCCAATGCCGGGGTTTTTCTTTGAAGCGCCTGCAGGCAGGCGCCGCCATCCGAGCGCTGGCCCAACAGCAAAGCAGCCACCCGGGCGTTACGCCGGGTGGCTGCTTTGACGATCGGCGGCGCGCTGGCCTGTGTCCACCGTTAGACCGGTAAATTGTCGGTCATCCCGGGTGGGACTTCGCCTTGCGCGGTGCGCTCGGCGAGGAGCTCTTTTTCGGCCTCATACCAGAAAGTGTCCATCGTGCCCGCGGGCTCGCCGGCCCCTTTCCAGAGGTGATAGGCCCGGTTTCGAATCTCTTCTTCGCTGAGACCAGTCATGTGATTTCTCCCTTTCGGAAGCAAAGCCTGACGACGCCCGAGGGTTCCTGACGAGAGTTCCTTATCGGTTCAGCATAAGCAAGCAGTCATTGCGGCGCTCCGCGAAACGAAGCCGCCGCAACGCAATGCCAACCCTTAGACGGAGTCCTTGGCCACCTTCAGCGGCGAGGCCTTCACCGACTTGCTCGCCGGCTTCGCCGCGAACTGCATCGGCTCCTTTGTGAAGGGATTGACGCCCATGCGGGCTTCGGTCGCCGGCTTGTTCACCACGGACATCTTCACGAAGCCGGGAATGACGAACTCGCCGGACTCGTTGAGCTCTTTGTAGCCGACCGTCGCCATGTACTCGACGACCGCCTTCACGTCGTTCTTCGACAGCTGCGTGCCCTCGGCAATTGCATCAATCAATTGGGTCTTCGTCATCTTCGCCATGTCTGAATTTCCTTCTGTGCGCGCGAGCAGGCTTTGCTCAGGACGCGGTCCGACCGCGCAACGCGCTTCTGATTCATGCCAACTTTCATGAAGTGACGGGGCTTAAAACCCATCGAGGCCTAAAACGCAAGCAGGGGTTCTGCGGGGGCCCGGACGTTCCAGGAAAGATGCCGCAGCTTGCGCCGTTTTCTGGTTGAACCATTTTCTCCCTGGGGCGCCTAACTCTTTGAAGTCCCCAAGCTTCACCCCATCCGCGAGCCCCGCTTTCCCCAGGCGGGGCTTTCGCTTTCAGGGACCCGGAC
The DNA here is from genome assembly GCF_023073915.1 of Bradyrhizobium sp. 149. Classification (GTDB taxonomy): domain Bacteria; phylum Pseudomonadota; class Alphaproteobacteria; order Rhizobiales; family Xanthobacteraceae; genus Bradyrhizobium. The sequence continues at coordinate 862,702 of NZ_JADPKK010000022.1, forward strand.
AGGCCATTTCCGAGCAGGCCGGGCCCGAGGTCTGCGCCCGGGCCATGCGGGTGACCGTCACAAGGCAGGGTTCTCTTTTCCGGCCATCTCCTGCATAATGCGGCATGGCAAAAACAAAAGTGACCTTCAAAACCGTCCGCATTGCAGACAACGACTGGAAAATCCTGGCGGATTACCCGGACAGCGAACAGCGCGAAATCAAGGGCTTCACCAGCAAGGCAGATGCCGACGACTGGATCAACGGCGACCGCAAGATCGCGTGGCTCCGCTCCCAAGGATACGCTAAATAAGGATAGGCCAAATAGCGCATACGCCAGGTCGCGCGCGTGTAAGTCACGCGCCCATCCTCTGACGGCCTTTTGGGTATCAGGCGCGCTTAGTCCCTCCCCACCCCAAACGTTCTTTCCGTGCCGGCGCGTTGTCGAGCAGGCGGCAACGCGCGCTCGTCTACCGCCTCGCGGGGGCACCTCGTCGTGAAACCTGTGACTGGGCCTGCGCCGTTGAGACTTCGGTAACCTAACGCCTCCAAGCTCCTCTCAGTATCGTTGCGTTGGAGTATCCCACAGTGCTGGATTTTAACGAGCTGCGTGAACTCGCGGCCGATGTTCGTGTTTTCGTCGACATTGCCGAAGACAAGGCCGAAGCGCTTCGCGCCGTCATCACGGCCTATGACGTGGTGCTCGCGATTTTCCCGTCCGGAGAGGGCATGGGCCTCCATGTCATCAAGGGCGGCGATATCCTGGACGGAATCGCAAACTCACGAACCCATGCGATCTACAGTCACACGGCCATCGCGGTTCCCGACCTGGAGCATGCCGAAGTGCTCAAGCACCTGACGGGCCCCGCCGACCGGCGGATCGCGGCTTAATCGCAGACCAGACTTTCTAGTTCGGAACGCCTCGTCTGGGAACGGGGCTTCCGCGCTCCCGTTGGTCCACCACGCAAACCAACCAGGAGTTTGAGATGAAGAAGCTCATCATTGCGACCGCCGCCCTCGGCCTCATGTGCGGCACCGCCTTGGCCCAGAACCAGACGGGCCCGGCCGCGCAGTCGGACAACATGCAGAAGCCCGGCATGAACAACACGGACAAGGGCACGATGACCAGAGGCACGACCGGCATGAGCCATGACGGCACGAGCAAGGGTGGAATGGTGAGGCCCGACGCCTCCGGCCAGGGCGGCTCCGGCCCCGGCAGCGACCAAGGCGGCACCAAGTCCCGCAGCAATTCGAGGTAAGCTGCTCGCCAAGGTTCGCTTGCTCCGATCCGACTGTTCAAGGCAACTGCCCCGCTCGATCTTGGGGCACGGAACGGTCAGGTCGCGCGCGCATTGACCCGTCTTCAGACGAGGAGATCAACATGAGCGTAGAAGGTAAAGTGAAGGAAGGCGCCGGGTTCATCAAAGAGGAGATGAACGAACACGGCAAGTCCGCCGAGAGCCAGAAGAAGGCTCAGGAAGGTCGCGACCTGCGCAACGAAGGCCGGATCGAAGACGGCAAGCCGCCGAAGACGACAAAGCCCGGCACCGGCCACTAGATCCGTCTCGAGCGAGAGCGGATACCGGTTCGCGTGAATTTCAAAACCCGCCCCTGGCAATGTCAGGGGCGGGTTTTCAATTCACGACAGGTCGTGTGGGGTCGGCGGCGCCTGAAGGTCTCTTCAGTCACGGAACCGGTTGACCGCCCATAGCGGCATCCACGATCCCAGCACCACGATCGCAATGGCTGCGACGAGGATATATTTCAGGGCATGTTGCGACGACGCGAGCGAACCTTCGAGATGAAGGTACGGCAGCATCGCCTGCATGGCCATTCCGATCAGAGCAACCGCGACCAGGCCGCCAAAAGCAGCGGCGAGGACGTTGATGATCCCTCCAAGGGCGCCGCGCTTGTTCGACCACGCCTCGTAAATCGCGACAGCCAGCACCACGAGCACGAAGATCAGCATGAAGCTCATCGAGCCGCCGACGCTCGACGTCGGCCCAAAGATTTCCACCACCAGAATCTCGGCTTAGTCCCGGCATCCTCAGCAGGAGTTCATCTGCCAACGCCTTGATCAGCCCTGCTGCTTCTCATTGCTCCTGAATCCCCGTCCCCGCGAGAACAAAAGGATTCTGTTTGCTATGACTTTGTCGTTGCAAGAAAATGCAGCCGGCTTCACTGCACCAGCACTACCCAGCTTGCGTGCCCATCTTTTCGGAAGCGAATTTGGCAATACCAAGCCCGAGCGTCAGAAGCCCGACAAGCCAACGATCACGGCAGCAACGACGTTTGCTTTGCGGGATTGGTTTTACTCTTCTAAAGTCGTAACTCTTAAAGTCATAACTCTCACTTTTTGAAGTAAGCTAACACGCCGAAGATGCTGCCAATAAGAGCAAGCGCGAGCGTGACCCGGTTTGGTCATAAGCTCGGTATAGCGCGTGCTGCGCTTTCAGGTATTTCCTGAGCGCCCAACGATATTTCAGCTCGTCGAACATTTCCCGCCCCTAAAGAACATCTCCGGCGTTCCTACTACCACCAATTGAGCCCACCTTCACCCGCTTCACCATTTCGTCCTCCATCAACTTACCCTTTTTGTGATGTGGCTCCGTTTGCTTGAGCGTATCACGCAAGCTTGTCGACCGCCCTGGTGCAGGCTGGGTGGTTTGCTTCACCAGCCGTTTTCCCCCTCACGCGCACGTGCACGCTCCCCCTGCCCCTTTTCACATTTTGCTGCTATTCATCGCCCCCGCCGAAAACCAAAACCCTCCATCCGTTCCAGGGAGCAACAACCATGCGATACCTCCACACCATGCTGCGCGTGCGCAATCTCGATGTCGCGCTGAAGTTTTACCAGGATGCGCTGGGACTGAAGGAGGTGCGGCGGATCGAGAACGACAAGGGACGTTTTACGCTGGTGTTCCTGTGCTCTTCGGACGATCTCGAGGCGCTGAAGAAGCAGCCGCAAACGCGCGGCGCGCCGCTGGTCGAGCTCACCTGGAATTGGGACGAGGAGAAGTATGGCGAGGACCGCTTCTTCGGCCATCTCGCCTATGAGGTCGACGACATCTACGCCACTTGCGAGAAGCTGCAGAAGGCCGGCGTCACCATCAACCGGCCGCCGCGCGATGGCAACATGGCGTTCGTCCGCTCGCCGGACCTGCACTCGATCGAGCTCCTGCAGAAGGGCGAGCCGAAGCCGCCGCGGGAGCCCTGGTCGTCGATGCCCAACACCGGCCATTGGTAGGCTCGCAGCTGGAACAAGCCCGCGTCGCCGGCGTTCTCTTCCTGACAAATGCAATTGGAGGAGGACGCGATGGGACGCGGTATTTTGTTGTGGATGCTGGGTGTGCCGATCCCAGTGATCATTCTGTTGTGGCTGTTCTTCGGCCGCTGATACAGTGCAACTTGCTTACGGAAAGCTCCGCCTCGGCGGAGCTTTTTGCATGAGAGGATCGGCGCAATCGCGCGTCGCTCGCCGCCGCGAATTCCGCTATCACCCGCGCCGAAACAAACGCTGCGGGAGGATGATGTGCCGGAGCAAAAACTGACGATCTGGGGCCGCGCCAATTCGGTCAACGTGCAAAAAGTGCTGTGGTGCCTCACCGAGCTCGGCCTGGCTTACGAGCGCATCGACGCCGGCATGGCGTTCGGCAAGACCCGCGAGGCCGACTATCTCGCGATGAATCCCAATGCGCGGATCCCGACGCTGGTCGAGGGCGACTTCGTGCTGTGGGAGTCCAACTCCATCATGCGCTATCTCAGCCTCGCGCACGGCCGCGGCACGCCGATCTATCCCGAGGCGCCGAAGCTGCGCACCAGCGTCGACCGCTGGCTCGACTGGACACTGTCGACGGTGCAGCCGGTCGACCGCCCGGTGTTCTGGGGCATCGTGCGCACGGCGCCGGCCGAGCGCGACATGATCCAGGTGCAGCGGGATGCCGATACCGCCGCCGAGGTCTGGGCCATCGCCGACCGCCTGCTCTCATCGCGCCCGTTCATGGACGGCGATGCGTTCACGCTCGCCGACATCGCCATCGGCGCCTATGCGCGGCGCTGGCTCGGCGTCGAAGGCGTCGCCCGGCCCGCGCAGCCGCATCTGACGCGCTGGCTCGCCGACCTCGGCAAACGGCCCGGATTCGCAAAATATGTGGCACCGCCGATGTCGTGAGCGGTGATGCGGCGCAAGTTGCTTTCGGGGCACGCTGAATCGGCATTTTGGCGCGGGCCGCCGGGACATGACGGCTACTGTGCATGGGGTTGTTTTCGCGTTTTTTGTTTGGGTGCCCTTAAGGCCAGCCACGCTCGAACAGCAGCACACACACGATCAGCACGAGCGTGACGGCCGCGGTGGCGAGCCGCGCGGTCCAGCTCAGGCCGCGGCCGACCCACCACAGCAGCGCGCAATACATCACGAACGGGACGATGATCTCGGGGCGCACGATATCTGTCGGCATGGGGCCTCAGCGCCTGACCGTGGTCTCGACGCTGATCGAGCCGCCGATCTTGACGCAGGTGCCGGTGCTCTCGACCATATGGAAGCCGCGGCCGTAGGCGGCGCAGGAGCCCGCCTTCGCCGTCCCGCCGGCGCCCTTCAGCGGCAAGGTCTTGCCGGCCTGTGGGCGCTCCGGAGGCGGCAGACGCAGAGCCTCCGCCGCGGCCGCGGACATGGTCAGCAACGAGATCAGGATGAGGAGCGGCGCACGCATGCGGCCGTTGTAGCGCGGACAAGCGCCATGCGCCATTGGGAGTCGCTTCGCCCTGGGTCAGATGAACTTGATGCCGGCCGACTTGCCGCGGCGCCAGACCACTTGGCAGCTCCGCCCGGTCCGCGCATCACGCGCGAACGCCATCCGGATCACGCCCGGGAGCTGGCTCGCATCGTCGTCCAGCGTGATCTTCGCCCCAGAGTTCGAGATGTCCTGGACCAGGCAATGCCGTGCCGCGAACCCGCCGTCGAGCGTGATCCAGGCGTGCTGCGACAGCGACTTGCGGGCCGCGCGCTTCTTGGGCTGTGGCATTGGCTCAAATTCTCCCAGTCCAGCGCTAGCTAGGGAACCCTAAGAAATCGTTGAATTCGCCCCCGAATGACCCGGGGGCGACACTGCCCACCGGCCTAAAAGAGCGTTCCCGAACGGCTTGCCGAGGGCGCCAAAGGCCATTATAGGTTCGCCCGCTGCAGCCGCCGGGCACGAGTCGGGCGGCCAGCGGCCGTGCCGCGAAAAGCGGCGGGGCCTTAGGTTTGCTCCCTTCGTCTATCGGTTAGGACGCCACCCTTTCACGGTGGAGAGAGCGGTTCGATTCCGCTAGGGAGCGCCAAAACCACCCCAATTCCGCACGAAATCAGTCACTTAACTGATTTTCTTGACACTCTCTGGCCATTCGTGCCGACGCCACGTCTTACAAAGACGTCCAGCACCGGGTCGGGGGAGATGAGCGAGCCGTGCGTGCGGCTTATGCAACGTTGACTTGTAGTGCGGCGCCACACCCGTCGTCCCATGTCGCCGCAACCGCAAGAGCACCATCCGTCGCGACAAACAGCGCTACCGCGGCCGCCGCGTCATCGGGAACGCCTTCTGTCGCCAGAATAGTCGGCTATCGTTCGTACACTGAAGCTCAAGGACTTAAGTTCATCACGATCGAAGCGCGTCGCAACGATGCCCGGCGAGAAGAACCCGTCGTTCGAGCATTGGGAATCTCCACACGTCTTGATGCTTGGAAGTTATGTCGGCGTTCCTCCTGATCGCGGCGCTGGCACAAGGGCTGGCTCCGTCTTTGCGCATCCCGCTCTGCCCCAGAGGCCCAGCCGCCTACCGCGAGCCACATCACAACGCCCCGACAGAAGTTGAAGGCGAGACGTCCATGAAGAAAGCTGCTCCCCGGCTCTGACGCAGCCAGGCGATACGAATTGCCGAGAGCGCGGACGATCTCGATCATCGCCATGAGGTCATGGTGCGTCAGCATCAAATGAGTGCTCGCGAGCGGCAGCAGAAGGGCTTGAATGCCAATGTTGTTCATGACGGGCCTGCTCCTGCGCGCGGCAGCGGCATGAATTGCGCGAGATAGGCGCTCCTCCATTGATACGGCGTATCGCCGACAAAGCGCTTGAACACCGTGGTGAAATGCGCCTGGGTCTGGAAGCCTACGGTCAAGGCGATATCGACCAGAGTGATTTCGGCCTGCTTGAGCAGCTCCTGAGCGCGCTCAATGCGCCGCCGCAGCAGATATTCGTGAGGCCGCACGCCGGTGGCTGCGCGGAACTGCGCGGCGAAGTGCATCCTGCTCAGACCGGCCACGGCGGCCATGTCCTGAAGCGTGATCTTGCTGGTCAGATTCTTGTCGACATATTGCAGGACGCGCTTGAGACGCCAATTCTGCAATGACCGTACGGTCCGGGTTCCGTCCTGCTCGTGAACGGTGTCAGCCGGATCGAGCTCAGCTAGTCCGCCTGTCGCCTGCCGGCTGAACGTCCGGGTGAGGATCGCAAGCCGTAGCGCGTCGGCCATGATGGCGGAATGGGTATCGTGCGTGGCCTCGGTTGCCGCGAGCGCATCCGCGAGCCGTTGCATGACCGGATCGGTGAATTCTCCCGCTGCAAATGCCGTCTCGCTCTCGGCAGGCGCCCCCGCCAGGAGTTTTCCGGAGAGCCTGAAGCGAGGCTCGCGAGCGGCTGTGCGCTCGACATCAGCCGCATACGTCTCGACCGCCAGGGCCACGTCCAGATGGACCAAAGACAGCATAGTTTCGCCTTGGTCGAACCGGTCAGGAAGTTTCGACAGCCCGAGCCGATCGCGATCGGCCGCCGAGATATCGATTGCGCGAACGTCATGATCCAAAACCGTCTGTGAGCGTGACACCTGCAGCGACATCGTCGACTCTCCTTCTTCCGTTTTCGATCCGGCCAGGCCTGACCGGCTTGTCCGAATGTCATGAGAGCAGAGTAGTTCGGCGGTCCTCGCGATCCATTCTACGCGCGGGTGAGTCGATAGGTTCTCGGGTTAACCGAGTCATACCTAGGTATGTTCGCGGCATGTTCGTCTGGTGAGAATGCCGACGCGACACCTCACCGGCGTCGCGGATGCGGGCGGGACTCGCGGCGCGAACTGCCTGCGATAAGTTGACGCGCTTTTTGCGTGGCTTCGCCGTGGAACCAGGCGAGTTGGCCGGCTTTTCCGGGGAATACCACACGTCGGTGCTTTCTCCGGATTGCGTGGCGCGCAGGTCTTCCACGCGAGCACGAAAATCACGCCGCTAGATGTTGTGGACACGATCAAATCGCGGCATCAACGCTGCCGGTATGAAAAGAACGACTGCCAGCGACGATGACGGCTCATGATCGAACCACGGGTTCATCCATGAGCCGCGCCGGCTTGCGATTCTGGTCCGCCGTGCTCGCCATCGCGGTCTTCCTGGTTGATGTGCTGACCCCGCTTGAGGGCGCGGTTGCGGTTCTCTACGTCGTGACGATCCTGCTCGCAGCGAAGACGAACCGGCGCGACGACACCATCGTCGCCGCGACCGGCTGCGTTGTCCTGACGATTATCGCCTATCTCCTGTCGCACGATCTGGAGAGCATCGCCTCGCCCGCCCTTCGCTTGCTGGTGAGCCTCGCGGCGATCGGGATCACGACCTTACTGGCGCTCCAGAATCATGCGGCAACGAAGCGCCTCGCGGCGCAGGCGCGCCTGCTCAACCTCTCGCATGACATGATCTTCGTCAGGGATCGCGGCGGCGTGATTACCTTCTGGAACAAGACCGCCGAGCAGGCCTTCGGCTGGTCGGCCGACGAGGCGCTCGGGCAGCTTGCCGACAGGCTTCTGCAAACCACATATCCCGATCGGCGCGAAACCATCGAAGCCGGCCTGCTCCAAACCGGCAGGTGGGAAGGCCGCGTGCAGCAGCGGACGAAAGACGGCGCCGTGCTCATCGTCGATGCCCGATGGGCCCTGCAGCACGACCGGCGCGGCAAGCCCGTCGGGGTGCTCGAAACGCATACCGACGTCACCGAGCGCGTCGCAGCACACAGCGCGCTGGTGCAAAGCGAGCAGCGATACCGCAGGATGTTCGACGCAAGCCGGATCGGCGTGGTCGAAGAGGACTGGAGCGAAGTCCGAGCCGCGCTGCAGTCGCTGGACACCGCGGATGCCAACGTGCGCGACTATCTGGTGCAACATCCCGATTTCGTCCGGCATGTCCGCCGGCTCGCTGGAATCACCGACGTCAATCCGGCCCTGCAGGCGATAGCAGGGGCAAACGGCGCCGCGATTTTCACCGAGAATGTGGACCGGCTTCTCGGCGAGAACGATCGGAATTTCCTCGGCGCATTGGTCGCGTTTGCGGAAGGCGAGCCGTTCTACGAAGGCGAGACCGAGCTCGTCAGGCTCGACGGACGCAAGGTTCCCGTGCTGTTTACGATCACGTTTCCCTCCGGGCCCGACGGCGATCGCAACGTGCTCACCTTCGTCATCGACGTCACCGAGCGCAAGCAGGCGCAGGATGCGTTGCTCGCGGCGCAGGCCGAACTTGCCCATGCCGCGCGCGTCGCCACCCTCGGCGAGCTCAGCGCCTCAATTGCGCACGAAGTCAATCAGCCGCTGGCGGCAATAGTCACCAGCGGCGAAGCCGGCTTACGATGGCTGCGGCGCGACAAGCCCGATCTGAAGGAGGTCGCAGCCACGATCGTTCACATCGTCGCACAAGGCCGCCGTGCCAGCGAGGTCGTGGCCCGCATCCGGACCTTCCTGAAGAAGGCGCCTGCCCAGCGGGACAGTCTCGACGTCGCCGAGATCATCCAGGAAGCGGCCCTTCTGGTCGCGCGGGAGCTCGCGAATGATGACGTCGTCCTCACTGTCGAGACGGAGCCTGGCCTGAAGCCAATCCGCGGCGACCGGATCCAGCTTCAGCAGGTGCTTGTTAATCTGCTGGTCAATGCTGGCCAGGCCATGTCGGACCAGCCCGGTTCCCGCACCGTCACGCTACGCGCCAGCGCCGTCGACCCAGAGAGACTCGCCATCGCGGTGCAGGACAGCGGCCCCGGCATCCGGCCCGACGACATGCCGCGCCTGTTTGATCCGTTCTTCACGACGAAGCGCGGCGGAATGGGCATGGGACTTGCGATCTGCCGGACGACGGTGGAAGCTCACGGAGGCCAGTTGTCAGCCGAGAGCACGCCCGGCGCGGGAGCGACATTCCGCCTGACACTGCCATATGACCAAGAAAACACTCGACCATGATACGACCAGATCACGCGCAACCGCCGGCCGGATCCCTCAACTCAGTCGTCATCATCGTTGATGATGACGCGGGAATCCGCGCCTCGCTCGACAGCCTGTTCCGATCCGTCGGCCTCGAGACGCGCCTGTTCGGCTCGCCGGCCGAATTGCTCGGCGGCTCGCTGCCCGACGGCCCTGGCTGCATCGTGCTGGACGTCCGCCTTCCCGGGGTGAGCGGGCTCGATCTGCAGAGCCAACTCGTCCGGCAGGGCATCAGCTATCCGATCATCTTCATGACGGGCCATGGGGACATTCCCATGTCCGTGCGTGCCATGAAGGCCGGCGCTGTCGATTTCCTTTCCAAGCCGTTTCGCGACCAGGACATGCTCGACGCCGTGACGGCCGCGCTCGAGCGCGATGCGCAGCACCGGACCGAAGCCGCGACCAAGGAGGACATCCGCGCCCAATACGAGACCTTGACGGCGCGCGAGCGCGAGGTGATGGGCCATGTCACCGCCGGCCTGATGAACAAGCAGGTCGCCGCCCTGATCGGCCTCAGCGAGATCACGGTCAAGATCCACCGCGGGAACGTCATGCGCAAGATGGGGGTCCGGTCGTTCGCCGATCTCGTTCGCAAGGCCGAGGCGCTCGGAGTTTCCCAGACCCGCAGGACTACGGACCAAACCTGAGTATAATTCCGGCGAGACTGCCCCGGGTGCATAAGGCCCCATCGGCCGCGCAAAGGGGGACGCTCTCCTTGCGGAACACCGCAGTCAGGATTAAGCGCCTATGGCCAAGACCCCGGTGATTGCGATCGTGGACGACGACGAAGGCGTTCGCGCGTCGCTGGCGAGCCTCGTGCGTTCGATCGGCTACGAGGCGCAGGCGTACGAAACCAGCATGGACTTCCTGCAAAACGCGCCGGGAGACGATCCGGCATGCATGATCGCCGACGTCCAGATGCCCGTTATCACGGGAGATGAGCTGCAGGCGCGGCTGGTTGCCGCAGGCCGCAATTTCCCGATCATCTTCATGACCGCATTTCCGAACGATACTGTGCGCCAGCGCGTCATGGCGGCGGGCGCACATTGTTATCTCGGCAAGCCGTCCAGCGGTGACGAGATCATCCGCTGTCTCGAAGAGGCGCTGGCAGGCCACTCGCCGCTATAGACCGCCCGGCCATCTCATACTCGCAGGCGTATCACGACATCGGCGGCGCCCACCGCTCTGCCGAGGGGATCGTGCGCGATGCGAAGCAACGCCGATGCTGCCGCCGAGGCGGACCGGCGTGGTCGGTCCGGTCGACGGCTAAATCACCAACCTCCTGCCGCGAGCAGGAGACTGTGCCATTACGAGCGTCAGCAACGTCTCGGTCATTGATTCCAACACTTCTTGGGCGACGGCTACTCCAAAGAGACCAATATAGCCCACGTCTGCGTGAGCGATCGCGCAAAAGCACGCTTGGTCGGCTACGCCGGACCCACATTGGGACACGTGAAGACCGTGCCCCGCGGCATCAAGGTGTCGAACGCCGCACGGGGCACGCAGGGCTTGCCAACGTGGATCCCATCGACGCCGTGCCGCCGGAAGGTGCCGCTGGTCTCCGGCATGACCCGCGACGGTGACGACCCGACAGCCTGTGCGGGGACCGCCAAAACCTGGTTCGACCTGTTCCGTACGGGCCTCACGGATCCCTTGTCGGACTGGTTCGGCGAAGGTCGCCCGCCCTGTCCGAACTGCCTGCCGACCCACATCGCAGCCGCCACCAGGCTTGGAAGCGCTGCCCTGCTCTCGCGAACCGGCAATTCCTCCGGCTGAGAAGTCGTTCCAGGCCCCACCCCGGTCTCGACGCTTCTCCGCGGCTTCCCTGAATCGATCGTGAAAGCGAGCCGCCATCCATCTCCCGGGGCTGTCTCACACGGAACATGCAAAATCCTGATCAGCAGCCAAGGCCTTTCACCGCCTGATCTATTTAATGTCTTGGCCACATACGGTCGCTCCTCCGCATTTTGCAAAATCTCACAGTTCTTAAGGATCGATCACAAGCTTTGTGGCGGGACTAAACATATCGTCGTGGCATGCGGTTCTTGCGTTCGGCAGTCCGACAGCAAGACCTGAGACAGGGAATGAATGATGCTCACCGATATGCAAGCGGCCGGCGCTTGGTTGAGGTATCAACCCAGCCACCGCGAACCAGATTCTTCATTGGGGACGTCTGCACTTTTCTGCGAACGGACGTGGCGTCAGCCGGGGCAACGCGCGCGTACCGCGCTCGAGGAGATCACAATCTCGCGCTGGACCTATACGCAAACAGGCGTAAGGCACGAAGAAGCGACAACGCCTGCCGACCGGTACTTCCTCGCGATAGCCCTGAAGACGACCCGGCTCAAGCTGACCAGGGGCAATCAGACCGTCTTTGACGGCATTATGCCAGCCGGGACGCTATACGTCGGCGCGCCCTGCCAGCAGCTCAGCGCGCAGTTCCAAGCGCCGTGCGACTTCCTGCACTTTCACCTCTCTGCCAATTGCTTTTCATCTATGCAGCCGGAGACCAGACCGCTCACGCCCAATGGCCTGAACGATCTCGTGCTGTTGCGCGATCCCTTCGCCGAGCAGCTCGCTAAGGCGCTGATGCAACACGGCCAATCGGCCGATCAGGAGTTCGCGCACTGCATCGCCCGGACGCTTGCGATGCACGTAGCCCGACGCGAACTGCCGCACACGAAAGTCAATGCCTTGCCGAAATGGCGTCTTCGCCGCGTAGAGGAGTATGTCAGGGCGCACTACGGCCGCTGCATCAGCCTCTCGGACCTTGCCCGGGCCGCGGGACTCTCCCGCATGCACTTCGCGGCGCAGTTTCGCGCCGCGACCGGATACCGGCCGCGCGAGTACCTCCTGCACCAGCGCATCGAGCATGCGAAATCGCTATTGTCGCATACAGAGACCCCTTTGGCTGAAGTGGCGCTGGTGGTCGGCTTCTGCACTCAGGCGCATTTCTCGACCGTCTTCAAACGGATCGCAGGCGAAACTCCGGCACGTTGGCGATGCGCCAGCCGGAACGCGCTGGCCTCGTCGGGGCTCGCCAGCGCCGATCCGGTTCCGGCACGCGCGCCAATGTCTCTTGTCCTGCCGGTGGACCTGCGTGAATCATGCGAAATGGGAAATAATTTGCGCACGTGAAATACTTCGCCCGCGGAATCGGCGATGCTGCGCGTGTTAAGTGACTGAGACCTCCAAGTCACCGCTCGAGCCTCTCTCCTCCCTGGGCATACGAGCATTCTAGGGGCCGTCCTCCCCCCAAGGACGGCCCCCTTTTTTGACGGCGCGGCGCGATCGACGGCATCGTCTCTCCGGAACTTGCTCGCGCTAGGCGCTCAGGCGACGTGCAACCCAGGCGCGGACGCCCTGAAGGCTCCTGAAATCATCCAGGGAGCGAGCCGGAAGTCCGGCCGCGATGTCCGCAACCATGCCGCTGAGCGCGTGTCCCGGTCCGAGTTCGAGGAATGCCGTCGCGCCCGCTTCGACACAGGCTAGCAGGCAATCTGCCCATTGCACGGTTTGGGAAATCTGCGCGGCAAGCTTGTCGAGGCCGGCCTCGAGCGAGACGACCGGAGCGGCATCTATTCCGCTCAGAATGCGCGCACCGGTCGCCGGCGGGAAGACCACCGGTGCCAGGCGCAAGGTCTCACGAAATACGGCGGACGCCGCGGCGAGCCGTTTGGTGTGGGAGGCGACCTCAACCGGCAAAGCGATGATCCTTGCGGCGTGCATCCCCCGCGCGTTCTCGGCAATCCTGCTCAACGCCTCACGGCCGCCGCCGATGACAAAGGCGTCGCCCGGATTGACAATGGCGATCGATGCGCCGTGGCGTTCGCAAAGGCGACCGATCTCGTCTCGGGAAAGGCCGCGGACGAAGATCAGCCCGTCGCCCGCGCGCGTGGCCGCATCCATGGCCTCCGCGCGGCGCGCCACGAGATCGAGCGTGGTGGTCGCATCAAACAAGCCGCCGACACCCCAGGCCGCGACCTCGCCGACGCTATAGCCGGCAATGATGACGCCATGCGGGATGACATCTCCGAGCGCCCGCGCCGCAGCGAGCGGCTGCAAGGTGCAGAGAATCTGGCCGGCACGGTTGCGATGCAGGGTCTCATCGGCTTCGCCGCGCACTAGATCGCGCGGATCCCGGCCGCCGAGCAATGCGGCCGCATGCGCAAACAGCTGCGCGGCTTCCGGCGCATCGCCCGTGAGAGCGAACATGTCCCGATGCTGACTGCCTTGCCCCGAGCAAAGGATCGCAAGCGTCATGGTCCCGGCCTAATGAGGATAGAGCAGCGCGATTGCGATCGCCAGGGTCACCCCGCTGAAACCGGTACTGGCTATGACCATGGACCCTGCCCTTGCAGAATCTAGCCGGTAGTTGACTGCGAACAAGATTCCAAAGAAGCCAGAGGGGACGGCGGCGAGCAGAATAGCCGTTTTCGCAGCATCCTGCGTGATCGGAATGACGCAAATGACCGCAACTGCCAACAGCGGGCGCACGATGTCCGAGGCGACGGTTGCAGCGGTGATCTTCCAATCCAGCCGAAACGACTGCGCCGACAGAATGGCTCCGGTGAGGAACAGGGCGACGCCGGCGGCCGAACTTCCTATCAGCGCGAGGCTCGCATGCGCCAACGCGTCGAGGCTCACATCCGACAACGAGAACAGGATACCAAGCGCGGGCGCGAGCACCACCGGCTTGGTGATCGCACGCCGGATTGCCGTCAGGACCTGCCGCGCCGCCATTTGCTCGCCGCGAGCCTTGGCGGCGCCCATTTCCGCCATGATCAGCGTCAGCGGACTGATGAGGATCGAGCCCGCCGCCAATGCAACGGCAACCGGCACAGTGCCGTCCGGCCCCACGACTGACGTCATGATCGGAAGGCCGACGCCGGCTAGATTCGGAAAGCCGATCGTCAACGCCTGTAACGATGCTTCCGACCGGGAGACCTTGGAGAACCCACGTGCGGCAAAATACCAGGCGAGATAGAGCAGCAGCATCGTCACGCCGAGCACCAGGAAGAGCGGGATCTGCTCGATCATCTCGCGGCGCGACGCCGAGGCGGTGGCGGCGAACAGCGAGGCTGGCAACGCAAAATCCATCACGAGTGCGTTGAGGGCGTCGACGTGGAGATTGTCGACGATATGAAATCTTCCGGCGGCGTATCCCAGCAATAGAACGAAGAAGACCGGCACCAGCGCCATCAGGATCGCGTTTGACATCATGTAATCGGCCTTTCGTGGGCGTTGACGAAGAGCGTCATGGCAAGCAGGTCAGCCGATCCACCCGGGCTGAGACGGCGGGCGACGAAGCTTTCGTGGATCGATTGCGCTCGCGCACGCCAGTCGGGCGCGTGGACGCCGCCTGAAGCGATGAAGCTCCGCGCTGCGTCATGCGCAAAGCGGAGGCCGTCGAGCCCGCCGCGATGCAGGAGATTGGTGTCTTCGACGGATGCGATCAGGGCAAAGCACGCTTCAACCCGGGCGGGCTCCATATCCTGCGGCACGACGGACGTCGCTCTGCGCAGGGACGGCAAGCCGATCCCGTACACGCTGGGAAATCCCGTCGCGGCCTCGATGCGTGCACCGCCCGCGCGAAAGCGCCGGCGGGCCACGCTGCCATGACTGTGCAGCAGCACCGGACCATCGAGTATGCTGTCGCCCCACAGGCGCGCCACGGCGTGGCCGAGCGGAAGCGCGGAATCGACCAACCCGCCAGCCCTCGCGCCGGCCGCGGCGCACAGCAGGCCGAGTCCGAAGATCGCGCCACGATGCGTGTTGACCCCCGACGTCGCCGCGAGCATGGCGCGCTCCGCCTCCAGGCCGATGATCCGCAGCCGCCCCATACCGGAGCCAAGCGCGCCCGCATCGGCCAGGCCTTGCAGATAGGGCCTGATGGCCGCGGCGCTGCGACGAAACGTGGCCGCATCCATGTCGTCGTGACTGCCGTTGTCGACATGGCTCACGAGCCCCGGCTTTGGCCAGGTTTCGAGCTCCTGCACGAGACAATCGGCGGCGACGGCGCCGATGGCGGAGACGTCAGGTGTCGTCTGCGCCTGGCGCAGATATGCCCGTTCCGGGCCTCTTGCGGCCGTGACGATCATGATCCCCTCGCTCCCGAGATGAATTGATGCCTGCCGAGCAGGACCACGCGGTCGATGCTCTTGACCAGAACCTCGCCCGCGCCGCCGTGGAATTCGCGCCAGTTGACTGCAGCGCCGTCGGTGCCCATCAGCTCGCCGTCAAGCCGCATCGGCGCGCCGGTCTCGATCGCGGCGACTTCAGCAACGAAACGATCGATGTCGATCTTGTCTTGAAACTCAAACAGGACATCCAGGTCGGAAAGCCCGGTGACGTAGTCGAGCCCGGTCAATGACTGCCAGGCCAGGCTACCGAAGACCCGCGCGTCCACCGTATGGCGAAGCGCGAGCGCCTCCAGCCGGTCGAGCGTCGGCCACCAGTTGCGCGGCGCGTAAGCCCGCGCCTGCCGCAACAATGGGGGCCTCGCAACCGCGGCGACGTGGTCGATATGAACGATTAGGGAGATCCGTTTCTTGCCGGCCGAGGGCGGCAAGGGCAGGCCGAGCGCGACGCCGCTTGCCTCGCATGGCAAAGCGCGCCGCCTGATCGCGGGCCATCGCATTTTGGGCCAGCGCGAGAGAAGGGAATCGGCTGCGAGATCCTCGCGCGCGTCCAGCATGGCGCGCCATCCCGCGGGGCTGACGAAGACGAGGTCATGACGACCCGGTGGACGCTCACCGTGCTTGCAGGGCCAGGCCACGAACACGCTCCGCGATCTCGGCGGCCTTCAGCCGGCCGCCGCGCTCTTTGCCGAGCGCATCTCGCCGATCCTGCGCAGCCGGCATGTCGGCGAGCAACGCCTCCAGCTGGTCGGCGAGCGAAGCGGCGTTGCTCCATGTCATGTGAATGGCGCCCATCTGTGCGAGGTTGGACAGGCCCGGGGCGAACACCGGCGTCGACTTCGCCTTCTCCTGCAGCGCTTCCATCGACAGCTTGGTGACCTTCGCCATCGACGGCAGGTCCATCACCGCTGGATCCGCCCCGGGCAATCCGACCAGCACGCGCGTTGCAAGGCCTGTCGCAAGCAGGGCACCCGCAGCCGAGTGACCGTACAGGAGGCCGATGGTCGGGCGGCCGTTCACGTCCGCATGGATCAGCACCTTCGCCAGATGCGCGAGGAATTCATTCAGCCCGAGCAGCTCGTCGCGCTTGCTCATGCGCTGGCTGTCGCTGTCGACGAGCACCAGGATCGGACCGGAATCCCGACCGATCGACCCTAAGACATGGTCGGAAAGTCTGATCGCTTCGTCGACGCCGAGCGCAGTCCGATCCGCGACACCAATGACGATCATTCTGCCGCCGGACCGCGGTGTCGCTGACCCGGCAATGATGCCCTTATCGTTGCTGACCTCATGGCCGTCCGGAAACAGCGAGGTGAGAATGTCATCGAGCGTCACGGCTGGTCCTCCCGATCCTGTTGGCGAGCGCGACGAACTGGTCGGCAGGCAGCTCTGGAACGGTTTCCGCATCCGGGATGCCCTCCTCCGTCCAGATATCAACGGCATCCTCGCAGGCGCCGAAGCGGCGCAATCTTTGGGCAAGCCGCTCCTGCTCGGCCCTCAGCCTGTCGAGGCTGAAAGGTCCGACCAGGCGGAGCAACTCGCGCGCAGCCTCGCGAAAATCTTGCACATTGTCGTCGGCGAACACGTCGGCGGCGCCGAGCAGCCGGCGGTGCTTGCCGCCCATGGTGCGCCAGACCAGGGCACGATCTCGGGAATCGAACTCCTCGACGCCGCGATTAGTCTCGATGACTTCGGGGCCCGAGACCGCGATCCGTCCCGGCTCCGAAACGGCGAGCGCGGAGCAACAGCCTGCGATCAGGCCGCCGCCGCCATAGCATCCGGACCTGCCGCCGATCAGACCGATGACCTTCACGCCGGCGCTGCGCGCTTCCATCACGGCGCGCATGATCTCGGCGATGGCAAGTTCGCCGGCATTGGCTTCCTGCAACCGGACGCCACCTGTATCGAACAGAATCAGAACGGGGATCGAGCCGATCTGGCGCGCGGCGCGGAGCAGCCCCGTCAGCTTGGCGCCATGCACCTCGCCGAAGGCACCGCCCATGAAGCGGCCCTCCTGCGCGGCGACGAACACCGGCGAACCGTCGAGGTTGCCGCGACCGACAACGATGCCGTCGTCGAATTGCTCGGGAAGATCGAATATCTTCAAATGCGGGCTGACCTCGCGCTGCTCCGGTCCGATGAACTCGACGAAGCTCCCGGCATCGAGCAACAGCTCCAGCCGCGTGCGCGCCGACGCCTCGTTGAAGCTGGTGCTGCGGGCCCGTTCGGCCGGGGTGATGTCCTTGAGCGGAGCGATCATTGGCCGTTCTCCGCGATCAATCGCACCGCTTGCGCCAGCCGAAGCGAGACCGTATCGGGACGCGCGCCGCCGTCATTGATTGAGAACTTCAGTCCGCCGGGTGAATAGCGCTCGACGAAGTCGCCAATCACGGCACTCCAGACGTCACCGAAGCCGACCGCCACGGTCCTGATTTCGATCGCGCATTCCGCGTCCGGCAGCACACGCTCTACCAGCACCTCCAGATTGCCCGAGGCGACCACGCCGATAATCGCACTTCGCCTCGCGCCGTCCGCGCGGGAGCGGACCGGATGTCGAAAGCTGAGATCTTCCATGGCGCGTCCTCACCAATTTCTGAATTTCGACGGGGGTGCGTACAAGCCGCCCGACCAGCGCACGAGATCCTTGATCGAGCGCGCCGCCAGCAGGCTGCGATCCGCGTCGAGCGGATTGATGCCGAGATCCTCCGGCCGGCGGATCACGCCGCGCTCGCGCAGGCGCGAGACCATGCCGTGGTCCCGCCGACGGCCGACATCGGTGTAGCCGGCAACGCCACGAATGGCCTGTTCGCGCTCCTGCGCGGTGCGGCACAGCAAGAGGTTTGCGACGCCCTCTTCGGTGACGACGTGCGTGACGTCGTCGCCATAGATCATGACCGGCGCGAGATCGAGCTTCAGCTTCTCGGCGAGCTCGATCGCATCGAGCTTCTCGACGAACAGCGGTACGTTCTTGTCGCCGAATGTCTCGCCGATCTGCACGACCAGCTTGCGGCCACGTCGCATCAGTGCCGAGCCGTCCGGATCTGCCTCCGCTCCGGCCCTCAGCCAGGGCTCGCTCGGATGACGCCGCCCGCGCGCGTCGGCTCCCATGTTCGGGGCGCCGCCGAAGCCTGCAATGCGCGAGGTGGTGACGGTCGACGAATTTCCTTGCAGGTCGATCTGCAAGGTGGAGCCGATGAACATATCGCAGGCATAGAGCCCGGCGGTCTGACAGAAGGCGCGGTTGGAGCGCAACGAGCCGTCGGGACCGGTGAAGTAGACGTCGGATCTGGCGCGGATGTAGTCATCCATGCCGACCTCCGAGCCGAACGAGTGAATCTGCCGCACCCAGCCGGACTCGATGGCGGGAATGAGCGCGGGATGCGGATTCAGCGCGAAGTGGGTCGCAATCCTGCCCTTCAACCCGAGCCGCTCGCCGAATGTCGGCAGCAGAAGCTCGATCGCCGCCGTGCTGAAGCCGATGCCGTGATTGAGCCGCTGCACGCCGTAAGGTGCATAGACACCCTTGATCGCGAGCATCGCCGTCAGGATTTGGCCTTCCGTGATGGCAGCCGGATCGCGCGTGAACAGCGGCTCGACGAAGAACGGCTTGTCGGCCCTGACGATGAAGTGGACACGGTCCGCCGGGATATCCACCCGCGGCACGGTCTCGACGATCTCGTTGACCTGGGCGATGACGACGCCATCCTTGAACGCCGTCGCCTCGACCACGGTCGGGGTGTCCTCGGTGTTCGGGCCGGTGTAGAGATTTCCGTCGCGATCGGCGCTGACGGCTGCAATCAGCGCGACATTCGGCGTGAGATCAATGAAGTAGCGAGCGAACAGTTCGAGATAGGTGTGAACCGCGCCCAGCTCGATCTTGCCGCCGAACAGCATGCGCGCAATGCGTGCCGACTGCGGCCCGGAATAGGCATAGTCCAGCCGCTTCGCAACGCCCCGATCGAACAGGTCCAGGTGTTCGGGCAAAACGACACCCGACTGTACCATGTGCAGATCGTTGACCTTGGAGACATCGATCGCCAGCAGCGCGCGGCTCAAGAGATCGGCCTGCTTCTGGTTGTCGCCCTCCAGGCAAACCCGATCGCCCGGCCGGAGCACGGCCTCCAGCAGACGTGTGACGTCTTGCGTTTCGACGACCTTGCCGTTGGCAAGACTGGCTCCCGCCGCGATGCGGGCATCACGCGCGGAGCGGTTGTTCTCCCATGTCGTCATGACCTCTGCACCTTTGTGGCGTTGGCTCCGCTCCAGAGCGATCCCGGATCGGCACGGTCGGAATGGGGCTTGAGCACCGCCCCGTAGAGCTCGCGCGGCGAATTCGCGAGCCACATCAGATCCGGATTGCCGGACGGGAAATCGCGGCTCAGTCCGGACCGCTTCACCGTCGTCACCTGCCCGCTCAGGGCAGCGCTGGTCGTCTCGATCATGTTCATGGGAATTCTCCAGTCCGGCCGGCGGGAGTGCTGTCACCCCCGCCGTCCTTCCTTCCGCTGCTCGTGCGTCAGGACCGGCGGAAACGTGGTCAGCGCGTGGCCGGCTGCGGGATGCTACGCGCAGCGTGGGTGATGACCGCCGCAACCTCCTTCGGATGCGACTCGTAGACCGAGTGGCTGGCGCCCGGGATCACGGTGGTCTGGCTCTTGGCGCGCTCGTAGTACCAACGCTCCAGATCCGGGTTGATGATCTGGTCATTGCCGGCGACGATGCCCCAGCTCGGCTTGGTCTTCCATGCCGCCGCCGTCAGTGGCGTGCTGAACACCTGGGTTGCGGCCGGAACCTGCGAGCGCGCGGCGAACTCGGCCCGCTCACGCGGCAGATCCGGCGCGAACAGTTTCGGGAATTGCACGGGATCGAGATAGGTGAACTTGTCGGGCGTCACCTTGATGACGCCTTCGGTCTTTCCGAGCACGCTCGGCGTCTTTTTGCCCAGCGCCGATTCGTCCTCTCCGACGTCGGGCGCGTGCGCGGCGACATAGACGAGGCCGACGACGTTGGGATGAACGCCGGCCTCGGTGATGATCGAGCCGCCGTAACTGTGGCCGACGAGAAGCGTCGGGCCGTCCTGAAGATCGAGAATGCGCTTCGCCGCTGTGACGTCGTCGGCGAACGAGGTCTCGGGCTCCTGCACCATGGTGACGCGGAATCCCTCCTTCATCAGGATCTCATAGACCGGCTTCCAGCCGGACCCATCCACCCAGGCGCCGTGCACCAGGACGATATTCTTCAGGGGTTCTGCACGGGCGGGAGCAACGGTCGAAAACAGGGAGAGAGCGGCGGCAAAGGCGAGGCCAGCGTTGAGGTGTTTCATGTCGGGATCACTCCGGGTTGGAATGCAGCGACACTAGTTTCGAGGCTTGCTGGTGTATTTCGACAACGCAACTGCCCTTGCCACTTCGCACGTCGGGACGATCGCCAGTCGCGCGCGGCGTGGTTGAGAGATGCATCTTAAGAGGAAGGGACCACGTCATGCACACTGACATTCATGGACTTGATCTCTCGCAAGCGTGAACGGCCGGCGTTCGTACGTGAAAGACGATCGATTCGCACCCTGGCATTCACGACAAAGTTCCTGACGTCGCTCGAAATCCAAGCATAGGACCGAACAATGACATCCATCGCAAAATGCGGGATCGCTTTCTTCATTCTGCTAGGCGCAACACTGCCTGCGCATGCCGGAACCTGCACGGATGACATCGCGCAAACCCAGGGCCAGCTCGATCTGGCCATAGAGAAGGACGCAGGCTCCCACGGCTGGAAGCCGGAGAGCCTCAACGCGTTGCGCGGCCATCAACCGACGCCGCGCTCGCTCGCTGAAGCAGAAGGTAGCAACGGCCTCGATCTCACCGACGCGCTCGATTCGCTCGATCGCGCGCGCACCGCCAGTCGTACCGGTGACATCGCCGCGTGCAGCCGGGAGATCGCACGCGCGCGGGCCATCCTGAGATAGCGTGCGCAACCTCAAGATCGATGCCGAGGCGACGCGTCATCCTGGTCGCGCGAAACGGATGCAGTTTGCGACGCGCCGAATCCTCCTCGCCGTCGTGCAGCCGGGGAGCGGGACGTGCGTTCTGGAAATACCCAAGCTCGCGCACCTTTCTATTGTTCGCAATCAGCCGGAGGCTCGTCCCATGCGAAAGCAGTATTCAGCAAACAACGGTGTGATGCTGGCGGCAGCCATGCTGTGGCTGATCCCGGCCACGGCCGTCGCCCAAATAACGGTGCCGGGAATGCAGCCGCCTGCCGGCATGCTTGCGACGTCGCCGCTCAATCCGCAAGCCTCGCGGCCCGTGGGCATTCCGTTGGGATCGACCGAGATCGCAACGCCCGGCATCTCTCCGGTCAATCCTGCGCAAAGCACGACGCAATGCGCCGGGTCCGGCAGTGCTTCATCCTCCGGGGCATTGTTCGATGGTGGCGGGCTCTCCAGCACCTCATCGGCCAATTGCGCCAGCAGCACCGCAGCTGCCTCCGTCTCATCCCTGCCCTCGACGTCGACGGTCGGGCGCGTCGGGATTCCGCTGGGCTCCGCCGAGATCGGCGGCGCCGGAATCAGCCCGTCCGTGCCGGTGCCCGGCCCCACGTCCATGGGCAGCACGACTTCGATCGACGGCTCCGGCAATCCCTGAGATCAAGAAGGATCATCACCGTGAAGCGGAACCTTACCATTGCGTTCGTTGCTCTTGTCGCGATCCTGGCCGGCGCAGGCCTCTGGTTCTTCGGCCCCGACCGGAAGCCGGCCGTAGTGGCCGCCCCCCTCCCCACCGCTGTGCCGGTGGTCGCCGCCAGTGTCATCGGCAAGGACGTTCCCATCTATCTGCGCGGCATCGGCACGGTGATCGCCTACAACACCGACGTCGTGCGCAGCCAAATTCAGGGACAGATCGTCAAGATCGCCTTCACCGAGGGACAGACCGTCAAGGCTGGCGACCTGCTCGCGCAGATCGATCCACGTCCCTACGAGGCACAGATTGAGCAGCTGACGGCCAATCGCGACAGGGACCAGGCGCAGCTCGCCAATGCCGAAGCCAATCTTTCCCGCTACAACCAGCTTGGCGCCAAGGGCTATGCGACACCGCAACTGATCGAGACGCAGACCGCCCAGGTGGCGCAGCTCAAGGCCGCCGTGAAGGCGGACCAGGCGCAGATCGATGAAGCCAACGTCCAACTCAGCTATACTCGCCTGACCTCGGCCATTCCCGGCATCACCGGCGTTCGCCAGATCGATGTCGGCAACGTCATTCATCCGACCGATCCGAACGGTCTCGTCGTCGTCACCCAGATCGAGCCGATCTCGCTGCTGTTCACCCTGCCGCAGACGGATCTGCCCGTGATCCAGCAGCATGCCGCAAAGGGCGAGCTGAAGGTCATCGCCTACAGCCAGGACAACAAGACCAAGCTCGACGAAGGAACGCTGCTGCTGGTCAACAACGAGATCGCAGGAACGACCGGCACTGTGCAGCTCAAGGCGGTTTTCCCGAACCGTGAGCACCGGCTGTGGCCCGGCCAGCTGGTGAACGCGCGCCTGCTGCTCAAGATTCAGAAGGGCGCGATCACTGTCGCCGGCTCTGCCGTGCAGCAGGGACCGAACGGCAGCTATGTCTATGTCCTGACCGACGGCCAGACGGCCGCCTTCCGTCCCGTTCACGTCGTACAGATTAGCGATGGCCAGGCCCTGATCGACCAGGGATTGAAATCAGGTGACGTTGTCGTGATCGACGGCCAGTACCGGCTCACGGAGGGTAGCCGTGTTCGCGAGCTGCACGGCAAGGCCGCGCGTGAAGCCGACCTGCAGAGCGCCGTGCAGGACGCGATCCCATGAACATTTCCGCGCCCTTCATCCTGCGGCCAATCGCAACCGCTCTGCTGATGGCGGGCCTGCTGCTGTGCGGCCTTGCTGCCTATCCGCTACTGCCGGTCGGCGCGTTGCCGAACGTCAACTACCCGACTATCCAGATTTCCGCACAACTGCCCGGCGCAGACCCGGGAACGATCGCCTCGTCGCTGGCGACGCCGCTGGAGCAGCAGCTCAGCCAAATTCCCGGCGTCATCCAGCTCACCTCGTCCAGTGCGCTGGGCGTGGCCCAGCTCACGGTGCAATTCGAGCTGTCGCGCACGGTGGACAGCGCGGCGGTGGACGTGCTGGCTGCGATCAACGCCGCGAGCCCGTTCCTGCCGCCAAACATCCCCTACCCGCCGACAATCCGGAAGGTGAATCCGGCGGAGACGCCGATCATGCTGATCGCGCTGACATCGGACTCGCTACCGCTGACCACAGTCGATGCCTATGCGGAGAACATCCTGCTGCCGAAGATTTCGCAGGTGCCGGGCGTGGGCCTTGTCGGCATCGGCGGCCAGCAGAAACCCGCGATCCGTGTTCGCGTCAATCCGCAGGCGCTTGCCGCCCGCGGCATCGGCCTCGAAGACGTCCGCACCGTGATAGCCGGCGCGAACGTGGATCTCCCCAAGGGCACGCTCAACAGCCCGCGGGTGACCTATACGCTGAACACCAACGATCAGTTGCTCAAGCCGTCCGCCTATGAAGACCTCATCATCGCGTATCGCAACGGTTCCCCGGTGCGGATACGGGACATCGGCACGGCGATCGATGGGCCCGAGAACGACCTCTTGGCCGGCTGGTACGGCAAGGACCCCGCCGTCATTCTGGCGGTCCAGCGCGTTCCCGGCGCCAACGTGATCGAGACCGTCGACCGCATCAAGAAGCTACTGCCGCAACTGCAGGCCTCCGTTCCGCCGGCGATCAAAGTGACGATCGCCGCGGACCGGACCGCCACCATCCGCGCCGCAGTCTCCGACGTTCAATTCACCCTGATGCTGACGGTCGCACTGGTGGTGATGGTCATATTCCTGTTCTTGCGGAATTTCTGGGCCACCATCATTCCTGCGATCACGGTTCCCCTGTCGCTGGTCGGCACCTTCGCGGTCCTCTACGTGCTCGGTTACAGCCTGGACAATCTCTCGTTGATGGCGCTGTCGATCGCGGTGGGTTTCGTGGTTGACGATGCCGTCGTCGTCATCGAAAACATCGTGCGCCATCTCGAGCAGGGCATGACGCCGATGGAGGCCGCACTCAAGGGCTCCAGCGAAATCGGCTTCACGATCGTTTCCATCACCCTGTCGTTGATCGCGGTGTTCATCCCGCTGTTCCTGATGGGCGGCTATGTCGGCAAGCTGTTCCAGGAATTCGCCATTACGATCACCGCCTCGCTGCTGCTGTCGCTGGTCATCTCACTCACGCTGACACCAATGATGTGTGCGCGCCTCCTGAAGGACGATTCGCGGAAGAAACATGGCCGGCTTTATCTCGCCTTCGAACGTGGCTTCGATGCCCTGCTCGCGCTTTATGCGAGAGGCCTGCGAGTCGTGCTGCGTCATCGTTTCGTGACGCTGATCGTGATGCTCTCGACCATCGCGCTGACGGGCTATCTGTACGTGATCATTCCGAAAGGCTTTTTCCCGCAACAGGACACCGGGCAGATCGTCGGCATCACCGAGGCCGCGCAGGACATCTCCTTCCCCGCCATGTCCGAGCGCCAGCAGGCGATCGTCGACATCCTTTCGAAGGATCCGGCGGTGCAGTCCGTAGCGAGCTATATCGGCCCAGGCGGCCCGACCGCGACGCTCAACCAGGGACGCATCTTCATCGTCCTGAAGCCGAAGCCCGAGCGCAAGGCCAGCGCAGATCAGATC
This sequence comes from Bradyrhizobium sp. 149, assembly GCF_023073915.1. Taxonomy (GTDB): domain Bacteria; phylum Pseudomonadota; class Alphaproteobacteria; order Rhizobiales; family Xanthobacteraceae; genus Bradyrhizobium. The sequence goes on from NZ_JADPKK010000022.1 coordinate 887,796, forward strand.
ATCGCGCGGCTGGGACCCCGCCTCGCCCATATCCAGGGAATCAAGCTTTACATGCAGGCCGCTCAGGACATCACCATCGGCGCCCGCCTGTCGAAGACGCAATATCAGTACACGCTGACGGATGCCGATTCCAACGAGCTCACCAATTGGTCGGCGATCTTCCTGGCGAGGCTCCGCGCGCTCGACCTCATCACCGACGTTGCAAGCGACCAGGCCAATGCCGGCCCGAGGCTGGAGGTCACCGTCAATCGCGAGGTCGCATCGAGTTTCGGCATCCTGCCCACGACGATCGACAATGCCCTGGACGACGCATTCGGCCAGCGCATCGTCTCCACGATATTCACCTCGCTGAACCAGTACCATGTCGTGATGGAGGTCGATCCGCGCTTTCAGTACGGCCCCGAAGCGCTCAAGGACATTTACCTGAACTCAGCGAGCGGCCAGCAGGTCCCCTTGAGCACGCTGGTGCATAGCGTCATCAAACCCGCGCCCATCCTGATCAACCACCAGAGCCTGTTTCCCTCGGTGACGATCTCGTTCAACCTGAAGCCCGGCGTGGCGCTGGGCGATGCGGTGAAGGCGATCCAGACCATCGAGAAGAGCACCGGCAAGCCCGCCTCGCTGTCGACCGCGTTCCAGGGCAATGCGCAGGCGTTCCAATCCTCCCTGTCAGGCACGCCGTTGCTGATCGGGGCCGCGCTAATCGTGATCTACATCATCCTCGGCGTGCTCTATGAAAGCCTGATCCATCCGATCACGATCCTGTCAACGCTGCCTTCGGCCGGCATCGGCGCGTTGTTGCTGCTGCTGGCGGTCCACATGGATCTCAGCGTCATCGCCATCATCGGCATCATCCTGCTGATCGGCATCGTCAAAAAGAACGGCATCATGCTGGTCGATTTCGCCCTCGAGGTGGAGCGCCAGCACGGACTCAGCCCGGAAGAGGCGATCTACCAGGCCTGCACGCTGCGCTTCCGCCCGATCCTGATGACGACGATGGCTGCGCTCCTGGGCGGCGTGCCGCTGATGATCGGTTCCGGCACCGGCGCGGAGCTGCGCCAGCCGCTCGGCTACACCATCGTCGGCGGCCTGATGCTATCGCAGGTCCTGACGCTCTACACGACGCCCGTCGTCTATCTCTATCTCGACCGGCTCGGGAACTGGCTGACAGGGCGGAAGCAGCACGTGGTCGAGACAGCCAAACCCTCCACGACCGAAGCAGATGCGGGATTAAGCCATGAGTCCGCTTGACAAGGTGACCGCCGGCTTGACGCGGAGAAGCTGGTAACCGTCGCGGCCGACATGACGGTCGGCCATGTGGTGCCGGAATGCCCGCCGTCTACGGCACGCCCATGATGATCCTGCATATGGAGACGGCTGCGGGATCGAGGCCAAGAGCATTGTCTTGGAGGTCGAGGCCTGGGACAGGAACCGCAAGGTCGGCGACGGCACCACCGGCACGGCGTTGCGATCGTCGCCGAGTTCGAGAAGCGATTCGGCGTCACGGATCCCGCTGCCGCGATGGCCCAAGGTTGCAAACGCCTTGCCGCACCGAGACCGGGAGGTGAAGCCGCGACACTCTGCTCCCAGCCCGCAAGGTGACGTCGTTCGTTTTGACAAAAATCCGGCAGGAAAGCAAAAGACCGATTTTCCGCGACGCGGTACACCGTCTGCGTCTTGTGTCCGGACACTCCGGCTCGGGAATTAGTTTCATGCTCAGCGAGTATCTCTTGGACCCCTTCAATCTGCTGGCCCGGCCCCGACTCGCACAAAGGAAGACGTCTGCTATGGCCCGACGCATAGCGATGATCTGCCGAGCGTCGTGGCCGGACCAGCTGCGGTATGCTTCATGACGATCGAGTGTCAGCGGCCGGCCGCGACGACCGAACGCCTGGATGGCTCACCCGCGGCACGATCCAAGCGATGGTGGCTTCGCTGGTTGCCTGTTCAAGTGGACCGCCGCAAGGATCGCTTCCCCGCCCAAGCTGCTCTTTTTCTCCTGGGAAGTGTCGGGCTGAGCTTCTTATCGTTTGCCTACTTCATGCTCGGGCTCAACTTCACCACCAGCGCTTTCGCCCATCTGATCATCATCGTCCTGTTGTCGCGGCTGGCCGGTTTCCTGACGTCGGCGATCCTTTCAGCGGTCGCAGTTGGCTGGCTGGTGTTCCTGTTCGTCGAACCCGTCCATTCATTTGCAGCGACTGACCTTCAGGACATCGTCGCTCTGGCCGCCTTTCTCGTCACTTCGCTCGTGATCGTGAACCTCGTCAGTCAGTTGCGCCGCGAAGACGCATTGCGGAAAATTCAGGCCGCCTATCTTGCCGAGGCCCAGCAGCTCAGCAACACGGGTAGCTTCGGCTGGAACGTCGCGAGCGGAGAACTGTCATGGTCGGACGAGACATTCAGGATCTTCGATCTCGCCCCGACGTTACCTCCGTCGCTCGATGTCGCCCTGAAACGCACGCATCCCGACGATCTCGACGTTGTACGCGAAGCGCTCGGTCGGGCTGCGAACGAGGGGGACGACTTTTCCCATGAGCACCGGCTGATTCTGACCGACGGTTCGATCAGGCACATTCGCGTGGTCGCGCGTGGAACGACAGACGAACAGGGACGATTTCAGTTCATCGGCGCGGTCATGGATATTACCGCTCAGAAGAAGGCCACCGCGGAACTGGAGCGGAGCGAGCAGCGCTACCGCCATCTGTTCAGCCGGATGCCGATCGCACTTCGGCAGCTCGACGCCAGCGGGCTGGTCGCGCTGTTCCGGAAACTGCGCGCCGAAGGCGTCAAGGACCTCGGCCCCTATTTCGACAGCCATCCCGAATTCCTCAGGACCTGCATGGACGCGCTCTCGTTTCAGGAGGCCAACGAACGGGCCATCCAGATGTTCGGCGGAGGCGTCGACGGCTATGTCGGACGTTCCATGGCTGAGACCTGGAAGGAGCGTCCCGATACGTTCCGGCGGGCCATGGAGTCCCGTTATCGCGGCGAGACGAACTTCGAGGAAGAGACCCAGATGGTCACGTGGGACGGTCGCGTGGTCGACGTTCTCTTCACGACGGCTCGGGTCGGCCCCATCAATGACCTCGAAATCAGCCTGGTCGGCACCATCGACATCTCCCAGCGTGTTCGCGCGCAGGAGAGACTCCGGCAGGTACAGGCCGAGTTCGCACATGCCGCGCGGGTCTCGATGCTGGGTGAACTCACCGCATCGATCGCCCACGAAGTCAACCAGCCCCTGGCCGCTATTGCCACGAACGGCGCCGCCGGGCTGCGGTGGCTGAACAGACCTACCCCTGATGTCGTCGAGATCCGCAAGACCATCGAGAACATCGTCGTGGATACCCAACGAGCTGCGAACATCGTGGCGCGTGTTCACGGGATGGCGTCCCGGAAAGTCCCCGAGCAGGCATCCCTGTCGTTTGACGAGATCATTCGCGAAGCACTCCTCTTCCTTCGACACGAGATGGAATCTCGCAGCGTGACCATCCTGCACCGGCCCGATCCGCGCGCGCCGCAGGTGCTTGGTGACCGCACCCAGCTCCAGCAGGTGATCGTCAACTTGGCCATCAACGCGGTGCAGGCGATGACGCAAGCCGGAGATGACGATCGCAGGATCGTCATCAGCACAGTCACGCAGGACGCGCCCACGTTGTGCTGCTCCGTGGAGGACAATGGCCCCGGCATCGCCGCCGAACATGTCGATCGGCTGTTCGAAAGCTTTTTCACGACCAAGGACAGCGGGATGGGCATGGGACTGCCGATCTGTCGGTCGATCGTCGAAGCGCATGGCGGCCGGATCGGCGCCGAAGGTCATGGTGCAAATGGCGGCGCCCGCTTCTGGTTCACGCTGCCGATCGCCGTCCCGGCGGTTTTGCCGCGCTGCGACCTTCACGCCGATACGTGACTGCGACCTTTCCAGCGCTGCCGCTATTCCGCGGGAACGGCCGAGCGCACCAGGCGGACCGGGACGCCCTTGTATGACGGCGTGAAGCTGAGGGGGTCGCGGGCATAGAGCGGGACCAACGGATTGGTCTCCGGGTAGTACGCGGCGCAGCAGCCGGTCGGGAAGGAATAGGCTACGACGCGGAAATTGCGCACGATCCGCTCGGCACCATCGGTCGAAACGGTTACCAGGTCGACCCGGTCGCCGTCGGTGAGCCCGCGCTTCCTCAGCTCGTACTCATTGAGAAAGATCACGTCGCGCTGACCGAACACGCCGCGATAGCGGTCGGACATCGAGTAGAGCGTGGTGTTGTACTGGTCGTGGCTGCGTATGGTTGTGAGCCAGAGGAAATCGGGATCGCTCTGCGGCGGGTCCTCGCCGCAACCCGGATAGACCAGGAAGTTCGCCTTGCCTGACGGCGTCGCCCAGATGCGCTCGCGTGCGGTCGAGGCGAGATGGAAACCGCCGGGGACGCGGATGCGGGCATTGTAGCCCTGGAAGATCGGGAACACCGCCTCGATCGCATCACGAATGAGGTCGTAATCGCCGACGAAGCCGTCCCAGTCCACCACCGTGCGCTCGCCCAGCGTCGCCTTGGCGACGCCGGCGATGATCGCGACTTCGCTGAGCAGATGCTCCGACGCCGGCTTGTTGCGCCCACCGGACGCATGCACCATCGACATCGAATCCTCCACCGTGACCGACTGCGGCCCCGATTCCTGCACATCGATCTCGGTGCGCCCGAGGCACGGCAGTATCAGGGCGCCGCGGCCGTGGATCAGGTGGCTGCGGTTGAGCTTGGTCGAGACATGGACGGTCAGATCGAGCTTTCCAAGCGCCGCTTGGGTCGCTTGCCAGTCCGGAATGGCCGCGGCAAAATTGCCGCCCATCGCGAAGAACGCCCTCACCTCGCCGCGGATCATGGCCTCCAGCGCCGTCACCACGTTGTGCCCCGGCGCAGCCGGAGGCTTGAACCCGAAACGCTGCTCGAGGCGCTCGAGGAAGTCTGCCTTGGGAACTTCAGTGATCCCCACGGTCCGATCGCCTTGCACGTTGGAATGACCGCGAACCGGGCAGACGCCAGCGCCTTCGCGCCCGACATTGCCACGCAACAGCGCGAGATTGGCGATCTGCTGGACGTTGTTCGCGCCGCGCCAGTGCTGGGTGATGCCCATGCCATAGACGAGGATGGCGCGCTCGGCCTTCATATAGGCGCAAGCCGCATATTCCATGTCCTCGCGCGTCAGGCCGGACTGACGTTCGATATCAGGCCATTGGGTGCGCTTGAGATCGTCGATCAGCGCCTCGACGCCAACGGTGTGACCGCGAATGAAATCCCAGTCCAGGATCTCGGGCTGCTCGACGGCACGAGCCGCCTCGTCGGCTTCCACCAGAATCTTCATGATTCCCTTGAGGACGGCGACGTCGCCGCCGACCCGCACCTGGAACAGTTTTGAGCTGATCGTCGTCGACGACAGCGTGATCATCTCGACCGGGCTCTGCGGCGCCTGGAAACGCTCGAGCGCCCTCTCACGAAACGGGTTGAACGAGATAATGGAGGCACCGCGGCGGACTGCATTGCGCAGGCTGGTCATCATCCGCGGGCTGTTGGTGCCCGGATTCTGGCCGAAGATGAAGATGCAATCGGCCTTGTCGAAATCCTCCAGCAGCACGGTGCCCTTGCCGACGCCGAGCGAGTACGGCAGGCCGACGCTGGTCGCCTCGTGGCACATGTTCGAGCAGTCGGGGAAATTGTTGGTGCCGTATTCGCGCACGAAGAGCTGATAGAGGAAGGCGGCTTCGTTTGAGGTCCGCCCGGACGTGTAGAACTCCGCCATGTTCGGGTCCGGCAACGCCCTGAGCTCACGACCGATCATGTCGAACGCTTCGCTCCACTCCACCGGGAGATAGCGGTCGGATGCGGCATCATAGGCCACCGGATGCGTGAGCCGCCCGACCATTTCGAGATCGTAATCGTTCCAGCTCGCGAGCTCGGTCACGGTGTGCTCGGCAAAAAACTCGGGTGTGCAGCGCTTCGATGTCGTCTCCCAGGCGATCGCCTTGCCTCCGTTCTCGCAAAATTCGAATGACGAGGTGTGCTTCGGATCGGGCCAGGCACAGCCGGGGCAATCAAAGCCCTCCGGCTGATTCATCCGGCTGAGCGTCACCGCGCCCTTCAGCGGCGCCCGCTGCACCAAGAGCGCCTTGCTGAGCGCCTTGAGTGCGCCCCAGCCGCCGGCCGGTTCACGATAGGGACGAACCGATTTCGTGGTCATCTCGATATCTCTCGGTATGGCAATTTTCCGGACCAGTTAAGGATCGCGCGGACAGAGCCGTCTTTTCAAAACGAAGCCCAATTTCGCAATTGCACACGTTCCGACCCGTCCGGCCGGCCGGCCGCAGCAGCCATGCTTTCCAGCAAAAAGAGCGCCGTTCGCGGAAGCTCGAATGGCAACCGGAAACTAAGTTTGTCGGCTGGAGCCCCGTCGCTATGACGGCTTTCGACAATTTTCAGGAGCGACCCAAGATGTTTTCAAGACGTGACTTGCTGGCCATGTCCGCGGCAGGCGCCGCCATGGTCGGCTCCAGCGCACAGGCAGCAACCTTCGGCAATCCGGACGAGCCGCCGCAAGGCGCCGTCAACGCCAAGAGTCCCGGAAGTCTGACCGATCCCGGCCCGCAGAATCCTGAATTAGCCAGCCAGTTCCCTTCCGCACAAACACCGCCGGCGACGGACGTTGGCGGGCTGCCGATGAATTGGGCTTCGTTCAACAATGCGCCGCGACGCATCCAGAATGGTGGCTGGGCGCGTCAGGTCACCGTCGAGGACTTCGCCATCTCGAAAGAAATCTCCGGCGTCAACATGCGACTGTCCGCCGGCGGCATCCGCGAGCTGCATTGGCACCAGGCTGCCGAATGGGCGATCATGACTTACGGCTCTTGCCGCATTACCGTGCTCGACACGCAGGGGCGCCCCTATGTCGGCGATCTCAAAGCCGGCGACCTCTGGTATTTCCCGCCGGGCGCCCCGCATTCGTTGCAGGGTTTGGGTCCCGATGGCTGCGAATTCGTAATCTGTTTCGACGACGGCCACGCCAATGAGTTCAACACGCTGCTCGTGACGGATTGGCTCGCCCATACGCCGCCCGAGGTGCTGGCAAAGAACTTTGGTGTGCCGGCTGACACGTTCGTGAATATCCCGCTGAACAATCTTTGGATTTTCCAGGGCACAGTGCCCGGAGATCTCGCTGCCGATCGAGCCGCAATCGCCAAGCATGCGGAGGCACCGCCCTATCCGTTTATCCATTCGCTCGGCAGCTCGACGCCGGTCAAGGAGAGTTCCGCCGGAAGCATTCGCGTCGCCGACAGCAGCAATTTCAAGGTGGCCACCACGGTTGCCGCGGCGCTGGTGACGATGCCGCCGGGAGCAGTCCGGGAGCTCCACTGGCATCCGAACGCCGACGAGTGGCAGTACTACATCAAAGGCAAGGCGCGCATGACGGTGTTCGACACCGGCCCCAACGCGCGGACGACGGATTTCTCAGCCGGCGATATCGGCTATGTCCGGCGCAATCTCGGCCACTATGTCGAGAATGTCGGCGACACCGAGCTGCAGTTCGTCGGTGTGTTTCGCGCGCCCCGCTACGAGGAGGTGTCGCTGTCCAACTGGCTGACGCACACGCCCCCCAGGTTGGTCGCCCAGCATCTCAGCATCGACGAAAAACTGATCGCCCAATGGCCGGACAACAGCCCGGGCGTCGTGCCCAAATCCTGAAGCAAGGCCATATAGGGCCAGAACGAGAAAGGCGCCGAAACCGGCGCCTTTCTTTTTTGTCCGCGGTTCGCGCCGTGCAGCCGTCAGTAGTGATCGTCCGCAGGGACCGCCTTGCCGCGGAAGACGCGATAGCCGACGGCGACATAGAGCAGCATCAGCGGGAATACGAACAGGCCGGCGCCCCAGAACATGAATGCGAGACTTGCATGAGGCGCCGCGGCTTCGTCGATCGTGACGACGAACGGAATCATGTAGGGCCAGAACGACAGAGCGAGCGTGGCGAAGGCCGCCACGAAGATCAACGCGACCATATGGAATGGCCAATAGTCATCGTGCCGCAGGATGCTCTTGGCCAGCATCGCGGCCGCACCGGCGCCGACTACGGGAAACACGAGCAGATAGGGCCGGTCGGTCCAGCGCTGCAGAATCGGAAGATGTTCGGCAAGCGCATAGGCAAAGACGATGACCAGGAACACCAGGACGCCGATCGCCAGCGGCGGGATCCGGCGCCGTGCGTCATCCCGAACGGGACCATCGCACTTCCGTACCAGCCAGCAGGCACCGAGCAGTGCATAGCCGAAGCAGAGCCCGATCCCGCACAGGGTGGAAAAGGCGGTCAGCCAGCCGAGCGTTCCGCCGGTATAATCGCCGTTAGAGAACTGAAGTCCTTCGACGAGAGCGCCGACCATCGCGCCCTGCATGAAGCTGGCGGCAAACGAGCCAGCGACGAAGCTGACGTCCCAGATCCAGCGCGAACGGCGCGCCTTCCCGCGAAACTCTAACGCGACGCCGCGCAGGATCAGTCCAAGCAGCATCACGACGACAGGGATATAGAAGGCCGACATCACCATGGCGTAGACCAGGGGGAACGAGCCCCACATGATCACGCCCGTGACGATCAGCCAGGTCTCATTGCCGTCCCAGACCGGAGCGACCGTGCTCAGCATGGCATCCCGCTTCGCCTCGCTGCCGGCCGCACCGAACAGCATGCCGACGCCGAGATCGAACCCATCGAGGAGGAGATAGATCAGGATGCTGATGGCAAGGAGGGCAACCCAGTACGTCACCATGGCAATTCTCCTGCCTCGAGATAGCCGCGCGCGCCCGACACCTGATCGGCGAGCGATATCGGCCGATTGGGCACGGGAACGTGGAGCGGCTTGCCGCCCAATCCCGCTGGGCCGGCACGCAGCAGCCCATAGATGTAGTACGTTCCGAACGAGAAGATGAAGGCGTAGACCGCGACGAACAGGATCAGGGAAGCCGTCGCCGCCGACGCGGTCAGGAACGGCGTCACAGCGTCCGCTGTGCGCAATACGCCGTAGATGGTCCATGGCTGGCGGCCGACCTCCGCGGTGTACCAGCCGGTGAGAATGGCAATCCACGGGAGCGGGAAGCTGAGGAAGATGCCCCACAGCAGGAGGCGGCTCCGATCGAGCCGGTGCTTGAGGCCGAGATACGTCCCGAGCCAGGCCAGCCCCAACATCACGAAGCCACAGCCGACCATGATGCGGAAAGCAAAGAACGGGATCGCCACCGGCGGCCGGTCCTGCGGCGCGAAGCTGGTGAGGCCGACCTCCCTCGACGTCAGGCTCATGCTGCCGATGATGCTCCCGAGCACGGGAATCGATATCGCGTATTTGTTCGACTCAGTGCTCGAATCGGGAATTGCGATCAGCACCTCCGAAGCTGGCTGCTCGTCATGCCAGCGGGCCTCGATCGCGGCGAACTTGGCCGGCTGGTAGTCGTGAACATAGTCGCCGACGAGATGCCCGATGAAGAGCTGGACCGGCAGCAGCATCGCCGCAAGCGCAAGGCCCATCCGCAGCATGACATGGGCCTCAGCGCGATAGGTCCGCCGCAGCAGGTACCACGCGCCGGTTGCGGCCACACAGAATGCGCCCGTCAGATAGGACGCAAGCAGCATGTGCGGAAACCGGACCCAGACCACCCGGTTGAAGATGATCCGCGCCCAATCGTTCGGTACGAACTGGCCGTTTTGCAGGACGTAGCCGGTCGGCACCTGCATCCAGCTGTTGTTGACCATGATCCAGAACGCCGAAAGCGTCGTTCCGAGTGCGACCATCGCGGTTGAGAACAGGTAGAACCACGGAGGCACCCGGGGCCGGCCGAAGATGAGGATGGCGAAGAAGCCCGCCTCCAGCATGAAGGCGGTGAATGTCTCGTAGGACAGAAGCGGGCCCTGGATCGGACCCGACATCTTCGAGAGCACGCTCCAGTTCGTTCCGAACTGAAACGCCATCACCACGCCCGACACGACGCCCATGCCGAAGGCCACGCCGAAGATCTTCAGCCAGAACCCGAACAGGATCCGGTAGACGGGCTTGCCACTGTATTGGTGCATCGCTTCCAGCACGGTGAGCCACGCGGCAAGCCCGATCGTGAACGCTGGAAAAATGATGTGGAACGAGATGGTGAAGGCGAATTGCAGCCGCGACAGGAGGAGTGCCGTCGGATCCATCGGACAATCTCCCGTTCGCTTACGCCCGATTCGCGGCCATTGGCGCGCGTGCGGCCGGGCGCTGGATATCGTCAGCCTTGAGAACCGCGGCCGTACCCCAGAGCTTATCCGAGGGAACGTTCACTCCACCCAGGCTGTCGTTCTCTTTACGGAGGTCGTTCATCCTTGCCTCTCATGGCGATTGATGTCGGAAGCACTTCGCCGCATCGATCGAAAGTGTACGTAGCGCAAGGTTTGCACGCTTCTGCGAACGAACGTGCTTTTGCCGAATGGCATGGTGGGAGCCTCGGCCTGCAGTGCGACGGGCGCGATGTCAGTGCGAATGGCTTCGCTTGCGGCACAGCCAGAGAACCCATGCCGACGATGCGATCGGCAGAGCGAGGCTCCATGTTCCCAGCCATTTCGTTACGCAACCACCGACAGCGACCCCGAGCAGGAACATCAGGCAGAGCGCAAGCATGGTTCCAGCGCCGCGCCCCGCATCGCGATCGGACGCCGCAACGAACTGATCGATGGCGCGGAGCATGTTTCCGGTGACGGCCACCGAGAGATACTTCCAGCGGCCGACCTCTCTAAAACTCGCCGATTGCAGCGCGACGCCAAACGAGATGACAAGGATTACGATCTCATTGGGAACACGATGGAGCAACGGCATCGCCGCAGCCAGGCAGACGATCTCTCCGACGAGACAGCGCAGCGCCGCCCGGGTGCGGATCGCCACCGCCGCCCCGACGATGAAGGCCGCGAGCGGAAGGAGATGGTGAAGCGCCCGCTGCCATTCCCCGGACAGGCCATAGAGCCCGAGGAAGACGACGTTGCCGGTCTGCGAGCTCGCGAAGACGCCGAGCGACAGCCAGGTAAAGGCGTCGAGGAAACCTCCCGACATGCTCAGCAGAGAGGCAACGAGCAGCGATCGTTCCGGAGCGCAGACCTCGACGCCTACCTCAGCCAAAGGCTCCGGTGATGCAGCTTGCATCGCCATGTTCGGTGGTCCGCAGGGTCAGCAGCCGGCGCGCGGCGCGGCCTCGTCAGGAAGCAGAACGCGGCGCGGGTGCGTGAAGACGCCGTATCCGTCATCGCGGGCGATGGCGAGCAGCGTGATCCCCGCCTCATCCGCAGTCCGGATTGCGAGCGCGGTCGGCGCAGAAACGGCGACGATGACCGGCGCGCCGATCATCGCGGCCTTCTGCACCATCTCCACCGAAACACGGCTCGTCAGCAGCACGGCGCCGTCACGGGCCGAGTTGCCGTCGCGGACGATTGCACCGGCGAGCTTGTCGAGCGCATTGTGACGCCCGACATCCTCCCTGACCAGGGTAATGGCGGTGAGAGGATGCCAGAAGGCTGCCGCGTGAACGGAGCGCGTGTGCTGATTCAAAGTCTGGAGAGGAGACAATGCGTGCATGGCGTTCAGCAGGTCTCGCGCCTGGAAGGCAAGGCCGCGCCCTTCGACCCGCGACGGCGCGCGACGTGCCTGTTCGAGGCTTTCGATGCCACACAATCCGCACCCCACCGGCCCGCTGATAGCACGGCGGCGCGAGGCAAGGGACGCCGCACGGTCGCCATCGAGCCATATCCGCACTTCCATGCCGAGCTCGTTCGAGATCAGCTCGATGCTCCTGATCTCGCTTGCGCAGCCGATGATTCCTTCGGTGAGGCTGAAGCCGACGCCAAAATCCTCCAGATCGGCCGGCGTCCCCATCATCACCGCATGGGTCGATCCGTTGTACGTGAGCGCGATGGCGCTCTCCTCGGCAATCAACCGTGACGTCGATTTCGTGCGACCGCCGCGCCAGGCGATCTCGCGGTGCCGCGTGAATGTCGAACCTGTCGTCATGGCTCACACCGTCGCCGGCTCGGCCGAATGCCGCGAGGCCCGGCTCCGGAGCGCGAGCCCGAATGCAATGAAACCCCAACCTTGGAAGACCAGATCGACGACCAGCATTGCACCGAGCAGCCACAGGCCAATAGCAGGCCAGACCGCAACCAGCATCACCCCGACGCAGAACGTCACAACGCCGGCGGCAACGATCCAGCGCCAGCCCGCGGCCGGCCGCATATGGAAACCTGCCCAGATCCGCGTCACCCCGGCGACGACCAGAAAAGCGCACATTACGAGCGACAGCGAGACCGAAGCCAATAGCGGATCGTAGAGGATGACGGCTCCGGCAGCGGCATAGACGATCCCGGCGAGCAGCCAGCACAGGAAGCCGCGCAGGCCGTGCACCGAAAAGGCATGCACGATCTGGAAGATCCCGGCGACTGCCATCGTGACGCCGATGACGAGCACGGAGGCGAGGCTCGCCGCCATCAGATTGGCCGACGCAATGCCGCCAAGAATCAGTTCACCGCCCCCCAGCGCAACGAACCAGCCCCACTTTCCGGCGATTGCGTGAATGGCCCTTCCGAGCGACGCCTTCGAGTTCGACATATCCGTCATGGCGTTATCCTTGTACGTATGACCGACCTGCCGGTCATGGATGCGGTCAAGTGTATAGGTATCTCTTCCAGTCATCTTTCGCGGATGCAGCGACATTGTTTCATCCGCACGATGCTGGCCCGGCGCGCCGGCCTGGCCGATCAATTCGAAGACAATCAACCACCAATACACGGGAGCGAGGGTCTCCCTCGCTTCCGCGCCGCCGCAACGATCGGCCGGCGCTTTCCGGCCGCATGACATACCAGGTATTTACGAGCTAGAACCGCCTCGGCCGGTCTCGTACAGGAACCAGATCCGTCGCTCCGTCTCGTCGATCCAGTTTTCCAGCAGGCTTGCAGTCGCGACGTCGCCGTATTCGTCGCAGAGCTCGTGGACCCGGCGCATTTCCCGTGTCAACTGTTGGTTGTCGCTGCGCAACTCGGCTAGCATGTCCTGCGGATCGACATAGTCGGCGTCGTTGTCGAGAATGCGCTGCTCGCGCGCGATCTGGCCGATCGAGCGCAGCGTCGTTCCGCCGATCTTGCGCGCCCGCTCGGCAATATCGTCGGTCATGGCAAAAATCTGCTCGGCCTGCTCGTCGAGCAGCAGGTGATAGTCGCGGAAGTGCCTGCCCGACACGTGCCAGTGAAAGTTCTTGGTCTTCATGTACAGCGCGAAGACATCCGCCAGCAGCGCTCTCAGCGCGGCGGGAACGTCACGGTTCGCATTGGCCCCAAGATCCGTCGGGCTCTGGAGGTCTGCCTTGGTCATTGTCGTCATCCTTGCTGGGGGTTGAAAAAAGTTAGCCGCGCGTTTCGCGGTCGCGCGAAGCGCTCATTCTGCCGGCGTCGTCCTGTTCCGAAGTGGAAAGAGTGCGATTGCCCCGAACACGCCGTCGCGGCGGATCAGTGCGTGGAACAGCGCTGCCGCCAGATGCAGCAGCACGAGGGCAAAGAATGCGAAGCCCAGATAGAGATGGGCATTCCACAGCAGCGTGTGCACGCGGTCGCTCTGCGGCAGCAACGCTGGAATGTGGATCCTGCCATACAGGACAACCGGATAAGCCGCAGCCCAGAGCATGCCGAGACCCAGCAGCGGCATGACGATCATGAAGCCATACAGGGCCAGATGGGACAATTGCGCTCCGAGCTTGATCGCCGGCGGCAGATCTGCCGGCAACGGCGGCGCGCCGTAATGGAGTCGCAGCGCGAGCCTGATCACGACGAGAGCAAGAAGCGTAACGCCGAGCGTCTTGTGGATCAGGATGAGCGGCAGATATGTCGGCGCCACGCTGGAGACCATGCCGACGCCGATGAAGAGCATGGCAATGATGCAAGCCGCCATCAGCCAGTGCAGCAACCGCTGGATCGGGGCAAAACGATGGGATGCGTTGCTCATGGCTTGGCCGCCACGGTTCGCGGATAGTCGCTGGCTTCGGCCGCACGCAAATCGTAGGACTTGCGGTAGACCGACGAGCGCGCGGCCGGGAAAGGATCGTCCGACACCCGGATTCCCCGCGGCAGAACGGTCGGGTCGAAGTTGATGTCGCGGCAAGGCCCATCCTGCTCCGGCTCGATCCGCTGCACGATGAGCGTCCCGACCTGCACCGTGCGGCGGTTCTCCGGCCAGGCCTTGCTCGGGTCTGCCGTCGGATCGCCGGGATCGGCAACCGTCGTGACCATGGTCCAGCGTTGCGGGCCGGCGGTCCGGACCCGCTCCGTTATCTCGTGCTCGAGAAAATCCGGACCGTGCGTTTTCAGCTCGGCTTGCGAAACCGGAAAGATCCGTGCCGCCGGCAGCAGCGACCACCGAACTGCATGCTCGCCGCCCCTCGCGTCCGTGAAGATAAAGCTGTTGAGCCCGTGGTAAGGCTCCTCCGCATAGCTGGCGGTCCAGGGCGCTGTCTTGGCCCAGGCCGCAAAGGCGGCGAATTCCGGATTTGCCTGGATGAAACTTTTCATCGCCTCCGGTTCTTTCTTTCCGGATGCAATCAGCAGATCGTGAAACGCCTGCGGCGTGGAAACTGCAAAGAACGGCGGATTGATCATCGCCATCCGCCATTCTTCGCCGTCAGCCGCTGCAATCTGCAATCCCAAACCGCGCACGCGGATAGTTGCATCCACGGCGTTCGGATCGGCGGTGCCGAGATTGAAGCGCCCCAGAGCCGGATAGGTGCCCCGCTCGAAGACCTTGGCCTGCGAGAGCTCGACGCCGTTTCCGTTCGCCTCGAAGATGCCGGTGAAGCAGATTCCCTTCGCGTGATTTCGCCGGTGCCCGAGCGGCGCGCCGCTCGGGGGCGTCAGCGCCGCGATCATCCGCTCCGGTGTCAGGCGCCCGGGCGAGAGCCAGCCTGCGGTATATGCGAACGCGGCGGCGCCACCTCCGAGGACTAATGCAATCATGACGAGCGATCCAAAACCCGATCGCGATAGCTTGCCTGGCAGATTCATTCGGTCTCCTTGTGGCGCGCGAACCGCATGGTGACCGGATACGCGCAGCCCTGTTCTCGAAAGATCGTTGTAGCGGGTCGCAACGGCCCTGATCTTCTCAGTCTCACCGCCAATTTCGCGAAGGCACGCCAGCATCTGCCGGACCTTTCCCGGTTCGAGCCTTGGCCGGAGGCTCATGCGCCCCCGCTTCGGGCGTTCTGGAAATATTTCGTGCTTTTTGAAAATGGCTGGTCAGGCTCGAAAGACCCGCCCCTGCGCCGGGAGCTATTTCAGATGCTCTTCTCGCAAGGGCAGCGGCCGATCACCAGACGATGGACCGCGTCGCAACGATGTTGCCACTCTCGCGAAGGCTGGAATGCGATTGGGAATCGAATGAGCAAAGTGATCATCTTCACAGGAGCTGCAAACCGCATCGGACGAAGCGCCTGCAAGGAACTGGCGCAGGCGGGCCACACGGTCTACGTTTCGATGCGGGAAGCAGCTGGCTACAATGCGCACGCCCTTGAGGAGACCGGAGCGGAGGCCGGCAAGGATGGCGTCGGTCTTCGCACCATCGCGTTCGACGTCTCCTCGGAAGCCTCTATGAACTCCGCCATTGAAGCCATCATCGCGGAAAACAGCCGCCTCGACGTCATCGTGCATAATGCACGGCAGGTCGTTTACGGACCCACCGAGGCCTTTACGCCGGAGCAGCTCGCCGAGCTATACGATACCAATGTGCTGAACGCACAGCGCCTCAATCGCGCTGCATTGCCTCTGATGCGTAAGCAAGGTCAGGGCTTGCTAATATGGATCACGTCGAGCAGTGCGCGTGGCGGCTCCGTCCCCTTCTTCGGCGCCTACGCTTCGTCAAAAGCGGCGATGGACGCGCTCGCAGTCGGTTATGCCGGCGAGCTCGCGCGTTGGGGCGTTGAGACAACGATCGTTGTTCCCTGTGCTCTCGGGCCCGGCCATTATCTTCGCTCCGGTCGGCCAGCCGATACCCTTCGCGCCGAGGAATATGCGGATGGTCCGACTGCCGACGTAAGCGAAATCGCCCTCTCGGGACTTGCACAGCTTTCGCCGGAGGATCGAACTCCGCAGGACGTCGCAACCGCCATAGCCAAAGTCGTCGATATGCCATTCGGACAGCGTCCGCTGCGAATTCATTTCGGTCCGGACGACGACGGAGCCGCAGCCCTCGACGCCCTCGCCGACCGCGCACGCGCGGAACTGCTCCGCCGCATCGGGCTGGAAGACATTCTCAAGCCGGCGTCCATCGGATAGAATACAGCCCGCTCTCACAACCCAACGGCAGGCGCGCATGAGCGATCCACCTGGACCACAAAGGCCGAGAGGCGCTCGCGCATATGGCACGGAGTTTGCCGACTGTTTTGCCATGCCCGAGCCGCCGACGCATGTCCACCGTTCTTTGCGCCGCGGACTCCTTGCGGTCACCGAATTGCGGTTCGACCAACCGATCGAGCAGAGCACCTCGTTGGGATATGATGACGCATTCCTCGCATCGGTCTTTCTCAAGGACATCGTCGATCACGAGTGCTGGTACAACGGCCGCCCTGTCCCGGTCGAGACCTGGGATGCAGGCAAGACCTATATCTTCGATCTGAGACAGGACCCCAGAGCACTCGTGCGCGGTCCTTCGCACGTCGTCCATTTCTATCTTCCGCTCGTATCGCTCAATGCCTTCGCCGACCAAAATGATTGCGGCAAGGTCTCGGAGCTGATCCACAAGCCCGGCATCGGCGGCGACGACAGCGTGATGAGGCATCTTGCACGAGCCGCCCTGGCGTCATTGAGAACGCCGCACGCGACGACTGGACTGCTGCTTGACGAGATCCTGAACGGAGCATGTGCGCATGCGCTCGGACGCTACGGCACCACGCGATTCCCTGCTACGCGCGCTGCGGGCCTTAGCCAATCGCAGGAACACCGGGCGAAGGAAATCATGAGCGAATCAATGGATGCGTCGCTTTCCGAATTGGCACGGGAGTGTGGTCTATCGGTGACCCATTTCACACGCGCTTTTCGACATTCGACCGGCGTATCGCCGCATCGATGGCTGCTTGGCCAGCGTGTGGGCAAGGCAAAGAGCCTCCTTGAACGATCGGACCTCACATTGGCGGAGATTGCAACACTCTGCGGCTTCTCAAGCCAGAGCCACCTCACTGCAGCGTTTAAGCAACATGCCGGCCTCAGCCCCGGACGGTGGCGGCGCACATTCAAGCCGTGACGACGATCAGCCGCTGCTGCGTCCGCTTACGTGAATCACGAGCACGGTTCTGGTTCTTTTCCGCAATCGAGGGTCATTTCCTGAAAAATTGGAAGACCAGTTGGCGCCCCGTCCTCACATAGACGAAAGTGATTTGCCTTCGATCACAGTGATCCTTTATCCCAATCGTACCGAATGTTACGCTTGAGACCGCCACTACGTTCATCCGTCTTGGTACGTTTCCAGGTCATAGAACGTGGCACGTCGGTTGTCGGATTGATATTTCCAAATGGCCCCACGCTGGCAAAGTAACAACATAACAGCCGCTGCTGGCCCGACCCAAGACGAAGCCGCCCAGGAGATCTTCGTCTTCGGGCCGTTTCGCCTCGTCCCCGCACAGAGGCGGATTGAAAGGAACGGGAGCCCGGTCCAGCTGTCGGCGCGCGCATTTGACATCTTGCTCGCGCTGGTCCGGCAGGCCGGCAACGTGGTCAACAAGACGGATCTGATAGCCACGACATGGCCGGGTGCCGACGTCGAGGAAAACAGCCTGCGTGTCCACATCGCGGCACTCCGCAAGGCACTCGGAGACGGCAACGGCGGCGCCAGATATCTGAGCACGGTCTCCGGACAAGGCTACTGCTTCGTCGCTGCGGTCTCGCGCCCGGAACAGAGGCAACCTGCACCGACCCATCCGACTTACGTCCACAACCTGCCGGCACAACCCCGGCAGGTGGTGGGACGCGAGCAAGCCATGCAGGACATCTCGGAAAGACTGAGAGCCAAACGCTTCGTCACGATCGTCGGACCGGGCGGCATCGGCAAGACCACGGTCGCGGTTTCCGCGGGACATGCGCTGCTCGCGGAATTCGCCGGGCACGTCCACTTCGTCGGTCTGGGCGAGACGGGCAACGCCGCGCTGGTTCCCGCAGCCGTCGCATCTTCACTTGGGCTGCTGGCTCGATCGAATGATCCCACCGGCAGTCTTGCGACACTCCTGCGCAAAGAGCGCATGCTGCTCGTTCTGGACTGCTGCGAGCATGTCATCGAAGCGGCGGCGGCGCTGGCCGAACGGCTCTATCAGGCGGCACCGGAGCTGCACATCCTGGCAACGAGCCGGGAGCTGCTGCGCGTCGAAGGCGAATTCACGTACCGTCTCCCGCCGCTGCCGAGCCCGCCAGAGAGGGCCGTTCTGACGGCCGCGAACGCCCTCGCCTATGCTTCCGTGAAACTCTTTGTCGAGCGCGCGACTGCGGGAGGCGGCGAATTCGCGCTGTCGGACGCGAACGCCTCTGATGTCGGCAATCTTTGCCGCCGGCTCGACGGCATCCCGTTCGCCATCGAGCTTACCGCCGCCCATGTGGGCGTATACGGCGCGAGAGCGATGGTCCAGCTCCTCGACCAGCACCTCAATCTGCTGTGGGAGGGACGACGCACCGCACTGCCGCGACACCGGACGCTGCGCGCAACCATCGAATGGAGCTACAATCTACTAAGCGAAACGGAACGCGTGATCCTCGGTCGGCTGTCAGTGTTCGTCGGCAGCATGACCCTGGATGCCGCGCGGTCGATTGCCGCGACCACGGAGGACGACGACACGATCCTGGCGATCAT
The DNA here is from genome assembly GCF_023073915.1 of Bradyrhizobium sp. 149. Lineage (GTDB taxonomy): Bacteria > Pseudomonadota > Alphaproteobacteria > Rhizobiales > Xanthobacteraceae > Bradyrhizobium. Next base: position 906,694 of record NZ_JADPKK010000022.1, read on the forward strand.
CGACAGCCTCGTCGCCAAGTCGGTGCTCGCGCTGAACATCGGCTCGCAACCGACCCGCTACCGCCTAGCCGACTCGACCCGGGCATACGCGCAAGAGAAACTTGCCGCCAGCGGAGAGGCCGGCGCGGTCTCGCGACGTCACGCCTGCTACTTTCACGGCCTCCTTGAAAAGATCGGCAGCGAAGCGAACCGAGACCTCTCGGCGGCTGCCGAAGAGTTCGGCAACGTCCGCGCGGCACTGGCGTGGTGCTTCTCCGATCAGGGGGACCGCAGGGCTGGCGTGGCCCTCGCAGCGGCATCAATACCGCTATTCTTCAAGCTGTCGCTCCTGGCAGAATGCGAACTCTGGGTCACCCGCGCCATCGAAGCACTCGATGAAACGACTGGGAGCATCCGGCACGGTCTCGTCCTTCACACTGCGCTTGGGGCGGCCCGCATGCTCACGGGACAGCTGGATGAATTGGGCGCAAGTCACCTCAACCGGGCGCTCGAACTGACAGAGAAGATCGGCGACATACAAGGGCAGATCCGCTTGATCGACCAGTTACATTTGCTGCAATTGTTCGTCGGCAAGTATGATGAGGCATTGAGTACTGCCAAACGCGGCGAAGCCATCGCTCTCGCCAGCAACGATTCCATTGCGGTGGCGCGCATGCGCGTGTTGCTCAGCATCTCCTGCCAATATCTCGGAAAGTTCGTAGCCTCTCGCTCGTACATCGAATCGGCGTTGCTGCATCCTGACCTGGGTGGGGACGTCCCTAGCAGACTTACGCTCGAATATCCCAGACGCGCTCAGATCACCCTTGCACGCGTTCTCTGGCTTCAGGGACATCCGGATCAGGCGACGCAAATGGTGCGCCGCGCCATCTCGGACGTCATTGCAGCGAACCATCCGGTGATGTTCTGCCGAGCGCTGCCATGGGCATTCGACGTCTTTTTCTGGAATGGCGACACGGAAGATTGCGAAGATCATATCGACAGATTCATCGTGGAGGCTCGAAGGCACGACCTCGCCGTCCTCCGGATGGTCGGCGAGGCCATGAAGGGGGTTACACTGCTGGCCCGGAGCGAGACCGACGTCGGGTTCGCCATGCTGAGAGGCTCGATCGAGAAGCTTCAGAGCCTGGATTTCGGTGCGGTGGCAGGGCTTCGCACGCCTCTCGCGGAAGCCCTGGCGGCGACAGGTCACGGGGACGAAGCCCTGGACACTATTGATCAGGCGATTGCTGAAGCCCGGCACAGCAACTTCATGATGGACATGCCCGACATGTTGCGCGCGAGGGCGGTAGCGCTGATGCACAAGAGCAATCCGGATCTTCCGCAAGCGGAGCTGAACCTCGTGCAGGCGCTCGACGTCGCTCGCCGTCAGGGGGCGCTGGGCTATGAGCTTCGCGCGGCGATCCCGCTTGCGAGACTGTGGCAGCGAAGCGGCCGCCGCCAGGAAGCGCACGATATCCTGGCGCCCATCTATCAGCGATTTACCGAGGGATTCCAGACACGCAGCCTCGTGATGGCAAAAGGCTTGCTTGCCGAGCTCAGCCCGCCACTCTCGTGCTCGTTTGCGGCCAAATGACCGCGGGGTGCGGTCACGAACGATGCGAGCGGGTTGCCGGTCCATGCTGGCATGCGATGAGCCGTCGGCGCGCAGCACAGGCGCCGTCACAAGCGAATTGCGAAAGGTTCTAGGGCACGGAGGGATGCGGCGCTGATGTCGCTCCCCGGGGCATCGCTTACGATCCCAACTTCGCCAGCATTGCGCGCGCGTCGCGGAGGTCGGCTGTCTCGAAGCCTTCGGTGAACTTGTCGTACGCGGACGCCAGAACATTGCGTGCATCGGCCGGACGTCGCTCGCTCATCCTCAATCGAGCCATACTGATCGCCGTCCTCAGCTCCCAGAACAATGCGCCCTGGTTCCGCGCTAGTTCGAACGCCCTGTCGAAGGCCCGCGCGGCAGAGATCGTCGAGCGGCGCTCGCCGGGAAGCAGCAGCAGTTCGCCCTTGATGCGCCAGAGTTCGGCGATATACCACCCCTCGTATCTCGCCTCGCATCGCGCGAGCGCGTCGGCGGCGGTCGCAAGCCCCTCCGACACGTCGCCGGCCTCGCCGAGACATGCCGCGAGTTCGCCGAGGGGAAGCAGAAAGCGCGGCAGGTAGCGCGCCTCGCCCGCGACCTCAAGCGCCTTGCGCAGCAAGGGTAATCCGGCCGCGAGGTCGCCTTGGCGCGAGATCAGCATGCCCCTGAAGGCGCGCGCCCATACGTTCCACAGGCGGATCGGGTGACGCTCAGTGTGCTCGATCAGCATCGTGCAATAGCGCTCGGCCGCGTCGAGATCGCCAGCGAGGAAGGCAATCGGGCAAGCGCCCTGGCCGAGGACGCTACAGAATGTAAGGGCGTGACCACTGATCCGGCCTTCCTCGACGTTGCTCTCAACGACGTCCAAGGCCTGATCTGCGAGGCCAAGCAGCCACAGGATCCGCGCCTGGAAGTAGCGCGTCGAGACCCGCAGGTCGAACCGGAACCGGATGACCTGAGGCTTGGCCGCCAGATCCGAGAGGCGAGACATTGTTCGTCCGATATGATGATACGCCTGCCGCTGATCGCCGAGATAATGCAGCGTAGTGGCGAGCAGCCGGTCGGCCATCATGCGGTCGACCGGATTGCCGGCGTCGGCCACGACCGTCGCGAAACGATGCGCAAATTCGAGGGCCCTCTGGAATTCGCCATTGTTGAACTGATCGATGCAGAGCCCCCAAAGCGCGCGCAGCAGATAGTCTCTGTCCTCGAGCTGCTCGGCAAGCTGCAGGGTCTCAGCCCAGGCGGAACCGGCCTCCCGGGCCCTTCCAACACCGTACATCAGCGACCAGCCGCGTGCGGCCGACAGCTGCATACGAATTCGCAGCCCGTTCGCGGCCGTCGGATCGAGGCGCGCCAGGGCGAGTTCGGTCCGCTCGCGGCATTCGGTGAGGAGCGACAATTGAACCCAGAGTGGAACCGCCGCCGCCGTCAAGGCTGCCCCGAGTTGGGGGTCTCCGCCGGATGAGAAGGCCCAATCAAGACTCGTGCGCACGTTATCGATGTGCCGCCCATAGACGGCGAGCCACTCCGCTTGCGACGTTGTTTCGCTGTCCGCTTCGGCGCCCGCGAAGAATCTGCAATAGTATTTCGCCTCGCGGCGGGCGGCGTCCGGATATTCTCCGGCGGCGTGCAGCTTCTCCAACGCATAGGCACGCGTTGTATCCAGCAAGCGATAATGAGGGCTGTCGCCGCGAATATCGGCCAGCACGAGCGACTTTGCCACCAGTCGGGAAAGCTGGCCGGTCGCGTCGCCGATGCCCTCGCCGGCTGCCGCAATCACTGCATCGAGCTGAAATTCTCCGGCGAATATGCCGAGCTGCCGGAGCAGCCACGCCTCGTGATCCGGCAGCAGGTCGTAGCTCCAGTCGAGCGTTGCGCGCAGCGTTTGCTGCCTCGGCAACGCCGTGCGCCGGCCGGTCGTCAGAAATTTGAACCTGTCATCGAGAAGTGCGGCGATCTTCGGCGGGCTGAGCATGACTGCGCGCGCTGCCGCAAACTCGATCGCGAGCGGAATGCCGTCGAGCCGCCGGCAGATGGCTGCGATGGCGCCGATGTTCTCCTCGTCGGACACAAAGCTTGAACCCAGCGCCTTCGCTCTTCTCGTGAATAATTCCACTGAGCTGTACGCAGATGCGGCGGCGGGTTCGAGCCGGACTTCAGGCGGCACACCCAGAGGGGGCACGCGGTAGACATGCTCCCCCTCGATGCGCAGCGCCTCCCGGCTTGTCGCAACAATGAACGTCCCGGAGCAGCGGCTGATAACCAATTCGGCCACCTGCGCCACTGCATCAATGACATGTTCGCAGTTGTCGAGGATGAGCAACAATGGCCGAGGACCGATCGCGCGCGCGATGGAGTCCGGCGAAATTTCCTCGCCCTCGAGCTTGGTGCCAAGCACTCCAGCGATGACAGAGCAGACGAGTCTGGGATCGGACAGTGAGGCCAGTTCGACCAGCAACCGGTCAGCCAAAAAGCCGGTCGGCGGCGTTCTGGCGGCCTCCAGCGCCAGCGCAGTCTTTCCGATCCCACCGGGCCCGACCAGGCTCACCACGCGATAGGCCGACAGAAGCCGCCACAAATGCGCGATCTCGGCGCTCCGGCCGATGAGGTCGAATGATGCGCTGGGGATATTGATCGACGGCGGCAGCCCGGTTGCGGCAGATCGTTGTGGCGTGTCCATATGCCGGATCCGCCACGTTCCCAGCAGGCGATAGCCTCGGCCAACGGCAGTTGACAGCATGTCGCGATCAGAACCAAGGGCTTTTCGGATCGCTGCGATATGGACGCGAAGTGCACTCTCCTCGACAAAGACGCCCCGCCAGACGCGCTCCGTGAGGTCCTTCTTGGTGACGAGTTGACCCTGCGCCTGAACCAATTCCGCAAGAATCTCGAAGGCACGTCCTCCCAAGGGAACGAGCTCCCCCGCCGAACGCAACTCGCGTCTGACAAGATCGATTTCCCATTCCGCGCAAATGTAGACGGGTCGCGGGCCTGGCTCAGCCATCATTGGGACAGCCCAAGCGGTTTCATCATTTTCAGTCCAGCTTACCATCAATCCTTCGAAGGACACAGGTCGCCGGACGGCGGGTGCCTGCGGCCCCGTGTCACGATGCGCTCTCTTCAGCAACCGCGGCAGATCGATCCTTCCAGCATCTTCTCGAGCCGAGCGTCTTCCTTGGTGATAGTCGAATCCGTGCCGAGCAACGGTCCCATGGTCGCGTGACCACGACTGTCCGACGGAAGCGCGGTGCCCAGCGAGTTCGTTCCAGGCGCGGCGGCGCTCGTGCCGAGCGCGCCGCCGCTCTCCATCGACATATGCGATCCCATGCCGCCGCGGGCCGACGCACTGTCCGAGAGGGCAACGCTAGCGAGGATAAAAATAACAGCAAATGATCTCATCGCTTACACTCCAGATGTTTTGAACTGTCCGCCTCCCAGAAACGAACACCGGACGAGTTTGACCACGCACAACCGCGCGAGAATTCTGACAACGATGACAGACTCTTCCCGCAAGAGTGATGCACATTCGCCAGGGTTTTCCACCAGGACAACCTACATAAGCATCATCAAGAACAAATTTCGGAAACGCCACCAGCCGAGCAGCGATCATCGCCAAGCGTCTCTCCGCACAGAGCAAGCAATGGAGAATCGCTATGAGTGCATTCAAGATCTTGATCGCCGCGGCGCTGATCTCAACGGCAACGATATCGTCCGCATCCGCAGCCTGGTCCTTCGCCGATCAGGAGCCGGCTGCCTTCGCATCGATGTACCCCGATCGCGACGTGCTGAATGGTGGCGCGCTGACGCCCGCCGGCCGAATGGGCCTCGAGCGGCCGGGTGGTGCCGCGCCCGTATTCGGCGTGGGCCGCCTTCACAACCAACATTGGCGTCGATGACGACACGCTGCAATCGGGCATCCTGCGTCCTGCGAGGTGCAGATGATGGTGTCCGCAGTCCGGGAGTGCGACCGCGCCGTGCGGCGCACCCTGCCGGCGTCTCAGCAAGGCCGATCACGAGGATCCCGACAACCGCGCCCCGGGAACTGCAGAACTTGACAGTTCTTCAGCATCCTAAACCGGCCGCGGCGCCGCGCTATAGTCGGACCGCCGGCTGCTACACGCCCTCCTCCAGCGCCCCGCAATGCACGGCCCTGCGGCGGCGATCTAGCGCACGAGAGAATCGTGCGGGTTGCCGCGGACCTCGAGCGCGACGCTTCCATTCCGGCATTCGAATAATGACATCGCCAACGGACTTCCGTCGATCGCGCATCTCCAGATGATGCGCTTCACCGGCGAGAGATGGGAATGGTTTTGTCCGCTGCCGGACGCGTGCGGACCAGGCGGCGCGTTCGCCTGACTAGTGCGCGACGGTCTCGGTCGGATCAGCCGTCGATGCCTGACGTCAACGCGCCCGGCGACTTCGTGCAAAGACGAAAAGGTTCGTTCGATCAACACTGCGGATGCGACGCGCGCATGCACATGTCTTGCGTGCGGGCCGAGGCGTTCCCGGCGTCGCTTTCTCAAGGAGATGTTCGATGACTACACTGAAGCTCTTGTCAGCCGGATTCGTGGTCGCAGCCATGATTGCCCCCCCCGCAATGGCGCGCGAAGGCAACGTGAAGCGTACCAATGCCGAGGCCTATGCGTCGGCTCAGCGCGTGCCTGACACCTCCAAGCGCGGCTGCACCCGTGCTCCCGACGTCGGCGCGTACGCAACCGCCCCCTGGCGCCGGCCGCCCTGCGAGCCCACGTCAGGCTACTGAGCTCGCGAACCGGACAAGTCCGGTTCACGCCGACTGGAAGTTGATCGTCTCAACGTTCCGGATCTTGACCTCTCGGCGGGAGTAAGACGGCGGCTCACGATCAGGCCGCCGTTCCTGCCGCTGGTTGCGCGTCTCCTGGAAGCATTTGCGCTCCGGAGCTGTTGCGCTGACCATTCCCGGCGATGTGGCAAATGATGCCTTCACCTGATGGCATCAGCCGCCTTCGACCGCCCCTCCCATTCTGACACACGCCCGACCTCGTCACGAATTCGTGTATCGAACACGAGCGCGTCGGGTGTCAGCATTGACGATGAACGAAGCGCCGGCGACGGAGCGGGCCTTCTTGACACGCCGGCGATCTCCCTGCAGGAGACCCAAGCGCATTGGCGCTTTCAAATTCTTGCCAAGGGTCGGTGATCTCAAGGACGGACTCGTGATTTCCGCCGGATCACAGCAACGGAATTGATTCACGGACCCGCTATGTCATCGCCGGTTGATCGCACTTACTCTTTCGGAGATTGGCTGATTGATTGCCAGCGGAGAGAGCTGAGGTACGACAACGTCGCGGTGCCGATCGGCAGCCGCGCATTCGAGATTCTCGAGAAGCTGGTCGGCTCGGCGGGTCTGCTCGTCACCAAGGACGATTTGATCGGGAGCGTCTGGTCGGGCCTGACCGTTGAAGACAATACGCTTCAGGTTCATATTTCGGCCGTCCGCAAGGCACTCGGCGAGGATCGCAATCTCCTCAAGACGGTTTCGGGTCGCGGATATAGTCTCGCGGGAGCCTGGCGAAGCGGACATCTGGATCACACCGCAGCCGCGCCTGTCGCTGTGCCGGCCGACGCGCTTTTCTCCAGCAACCTGCCTGGCATCCGCGCACCTCTCATCGGTCGCGAGGACTGTCTGAGCCAATTGGCCGATGTGTTGTCGGCCTTTCGGGCCGTGACCCTGGTCGGACCCGGCGGCATCGGAAAGACGAAGCTGGCAATCGAGCTCGCACGTAGCGTCGCGCTCTCGTTCAATGATTCCGTGGCATTGGTCGAGCTCGCGACCCTGCAGGATGCGGCACTTGCAGCATCCGCATGCGCCCGCGCCCTCAAGCTCGCCTCGAATGACAAGGGAGCCTCGGCCGCAAGCATTGCGCAAGGCATCGGGACCCGCCGTCTGCTTCTCGTCCTGGACAATTGCGAGCATGTGATCGAAGCGGCCGCGCAGATTGCCAGCGCCGTGCTGCGCTATTGTCCGAACGTCACGGTCCTCGCGACGAGCCGCGAAGGCCTCCGTATCGACGGCGAATACGTTGCGGCCATTCCGGCGCTGTCGGTTCCTGGCGCCGATGTGCACGATCCCGACCTGTTGCTCCGGGAAAGCGCTGTACAGCTGTTCGTCGCGCGAACGCGGGCCTTGCGCGCAAGCTTCGCCGCGGGCACGGACGAGCTTCAGAAGATCGCCGCCATCTGCCGTAGGCTCGATGGCATTCCGCTCGCATTGGAATTTGCCGCAGCCCGGGCCGCCAATCTCGGGGTGAACACCGTATTGCTTCGGCTGGACAAGCGCTTCGAGCTCCTGAACGGCGGTCGCCGCGATCAGTTGCCGCGCCACCAGACCCTTCGTGCGACACTGGACTGGAGCTACGACCTGTTGCCTCCGGCAGAGCAGAACCTGCTTTGCCAGCTCGCGGTGTTTCCGGCCGGCTTCACGCTCGATGCGGCCAGTGCGATGACGGACAACACATTGGCCCGGTCGGACGTCATCGAAACCCTCTTCAATCTGGTCGGAAAATCGCTGGTGTCGCTGGACCCCTCGTTCGAGGGACGATGGCGCCTCCTGGAGAGCACCCGCGCTTATGCGCTGGAGAAGCTCGCGGATGCAGGCCTTGTCGAGCAGGCTGCCAAACGGCAAGCCGGCTTTCTCAGGCAGATCATCGCGCCGCTCGGCGATGCCTCTCCCGCTCCTGACGACATCTCTCGTTTCGCCCAGGAGATCGGAAACGTGCATGCGGCGCTCGATTGGGCGTTCTCGCCCGGGGGCGATACGGCGCTTGGAATCGAGCTGACCGCCGGTTTCGTTCCGGTATGGATGCAATTGCTGTCCTTCGTGGAATGCTCGACACGGATCGAGCATGCGCTTGCGCATTTCAGTCCCGGGTTCAGCTGCGTTCCGAAGCTGAAGGCGCAGCTCTATGTCGCCTTGGGATTCTCACTTCTCAACACGACGGGATCGGCGGATCGCATGAAGGCGGCGCTGAGCACCGGCCTCGTGCTCGCCGAGGAATTGTCCGATCTCGAGCTTCAGCTCAAGGCGGTCTGGACTTTGTGGAGCTATAACCTCAACTCTGGTCAATATGCCGCGGCGAAGAAGGTCGGCGAACGCTACCTCGAGATCGCACTGCGCACCGAAAATCCCGCCAACGAAGCGGTGGGCCGTCGCCTGATCGGCGCCGCCACCCATTTCTTTGGCGCGCAGGAGGATGCTCGGCGCGAACTGACTCTGTCGCTGGACCATTCGGCTCACGGATTGAACGGCGGTGCGAACCAGGTGTGGTTTCTGCTGAACCAGAGCGTTCTTGCCAAGGCGATGTTGGCGCGCGTCCTGCTGTTGCAGGGAAAGATCGCCCAGAGCAGATCCCTGGCCGCCGAATGCCTCCAGGAGGCTGAGCGTGAGAACGACAAGCTTGCGATCGCCTACGCACTCCGGAATGCCGTCTGCCCCATCGCGCTGATGACGCATGACCTCGTCACCGCTGATCAGGCGATATCCTCCCTTCTCGATCTCGTCACACGCGAGGGGATAGCTTTCTGGACCAGCTGGACGTCTTGCCTGAAGGGACAATTGCTGGTCCTGCAAGGCAACCGTGGCGATGGAATAAGGCTGCTGCGCAGCGGCCTGAAAGCGCGAACCGAGAACGGATGGCTGATGCGCAATCCCGAGTTCCTCGGATCGCTCGCCGAAGGCCTGCTGGCGAGTGGCGAGGCTGCGCAGGCGCTGGCCGCGGTGGAAGAGGCCTTGTCCATGTCACGGCAAGGCCGGCAATTGTGGTGCCTTGCCGACCTGTTGAGGATCAAGGCTGAAATTCTCCTGACCAACGCCCCCTCCGACCTCTCTCGATCCGAATTGCTGTTTGCGAAGGGCCTATCCGTGGCCCGTGACCAGCAATGTCGCTTTTACGAGCTGAAGGTTGCGGCGGCGTGGGCAAGGATCATGGCTGGATCGAACCGTCCGCAGAGCGCACTTGATCTCGTCGGTCCAGTCAGCGCTCTGTTCGATCAGGCGATCGATCTTCCCGCGCTCGCCTTTGCCCGCGCTCTGGCTGAAATACCGGGCATCTTACTTGCGACAGCGACCGGCCCGCGTCTTGCACCTGCCACTAGGTTGCCAAGCCTCGGCCGGGACACATGTCTGCGCTGCCAAAAATAGCCGATCACTCCATGTTCCGGACTTGCTTGAAGAACATCTCTCGACGACAGATTCTGGCCGGCATCCGCGCTTCGGTGTTTTCGCCCGGCCTCATCCGTGCGCAGGGCACTCGACCGATCAGGATCGGCGAGATCAACTATAGAAGCGCACCTGCATTCACCCGCCCTATGGTCGCGGCTGGCAGCTGGCGGTCGAGCAGGTCAACGCGAAAGGCGGCCTTCTCGGGCGCGAGCTGCAGGTCATCAGCCGGGACGACGAAGGCAAAACCCAGCGCCGCATCCGCGCGGCAGAGGAGCTCGTGCACCGGAACGTGGCTCCCTTCGAGCGACTCGGGAGCGTCCAGACTGAGCGATGGCGGATGGCTTTGTCGATGTCAGCTTCGATACGCCGTTTGGAAGGGCAACCTGGCGTTCGATCGACCATCAAAGCACGATGGGAACATTCGTGGGCCGCACCGCGGTCAGGGGCAACAAGGCCGTCATGGTGGACTGGAATACAAAGATGGTAGAAGCATGCTTCCGCCGGATGTCGAAGTTCGCAAGCTGCGCCCGGCAACATGACAACGCGATGCCGTGTAATGCGATAGCACGGAAGGCCTGCAAGGCCACCTCAGCATCCCGGTGGCAGGATCGGCGACACCCCCGGCGTCGGTGCCGCTCCTGAGGCGTTGGCCGGCAGCACCGTCGCTGGCTCCGCCAAATTCATCGAGACCCCTTCCGCGCAAGCTGAACTGTTTGGGCTCGGCACGACGGCGGCATTCGGGTCTATGCCCGTGCCGCCAGCGCCGCTGGTGTCCACCAGGATCGTACCCGGCGGGGGGCTTGCAGGCACTTGCGAAATCGACAACGGCAGAGACGCAGCGCTCGTCACCTGCCCTCCCGACATAGAACTGCACGCCACACTCGCACCTGTTCCCGCCGGCGCGGCCGCGGAAATCGTCCCGATCGAGCTGCTGTTCGGTCCTGTAACAGGCAGGATCGGAGCCGCGATCCCCGAGGTCGGAAGGCCTGTGGGTGATACGACCGGAGTCGGCGGCACCGGCGTCAGCGATGACGACGGTGGGGCGCAGACGACCACCGTCCCCGGCGTCGTCGGATCCGACGCGAGCGGGACGGGCGCCAGCGTGGTATCAGGCGCGCCCGGGACGGTCGTCGCGGAAAACGGCCCCGGGCTGTTAAGCGGCGAGATCACGATCGCGCCCGGCACCGTCGGCAGATCCATTGCCGTACTGCCGGTCCTTGCGACCTGTGCCTGAACAGCACGGCCGCCGAGCAGTAGAGCCAACACCGCTACGAGCGCGATCCGCATCATCGCTCGTGTTCCTAACTCACTTGGGTCTTGCGAACGCTGACCTTGCTACCGTCTGCCAGATCGACCGCAGGATTGAGCACGACCTGATCGCCCGGCTGCACGCCGTCGCGCACTTCCACCGTGGTGCCAAAATCCCTCGAGATCGAGACCTGCTGAAAATGAACCGTGCCATTCCGCACGACCGCGACATGGAGGCCGTTCTGATCGAACACGAGTGCGTCGGAGGGGATCGTCGTCGACTGCGTCCTGCGCGGGATCGATAATTCGACCGTGCAATAGATGCCCGGACTCAGCAGACCATCGGGGTTAGGTACGTCGATCTCGGTCAATAGCGTCCGGCTCCCCGGCTGCAGCGCGGTTGCGATCCGCGTGACCTTGCCCGCAAATGTCCGTCCCGGAATCTCAGGGACACGGATATCCGCATCGACGCCCGGCCCGACTCCGAACGCCTCGTCCTGCGGTACGAAGACTTGGGTTCGGACCACGTCGGAATGCATCATCGTGAACATGAAGGTGGAGCCCGCTTGCACCAGGCTGCCATTGTCCACGTTGCGCTGGGTGACCACGCCGTCGAACGGCGCCACCACACGCTGGTAAGACTTCTCCTGCTGGAGGACGCGAATCTGCGCCTCCTGCGCCGTGATGTTCGACTGCGCGACGCCCACCGCCCCCTGCTGCGCGCGCAGGGTGAGACGGTCATTATCGCCCTGTTGCGCCGTCAACCAGCCTTGCTTGACCAGATTGCTGTCGCGCGAATTGGTGACGTCGGCCAACTCCCGGCTCGCTTGCGCCTGTTGAAGCGCGGCCTGGTCCTGAGCCAGCGTCGCCTGCGCCTGTGCGATCTGCTGGTCCAGCTCCGGCGCGGTGATTTCTACGAGGAGATCGCCCTTCTTGACCCGATCACCGATGTCGACGTAGCGCTTCTCGATATAGCCGCTGGTCCGCGCGAAGATGTTGGCCGCCTCGAATGCGGTCGTCGTCGCCGGCAGGCTGACCTTCATGACATCGCCGCTGGGCTTGACTGTCGCCACCCGCACTTCCGGAACGTGGATCCGAACCCGCTCTGCTACCGCGGCCACGTCATGCGCAGCCTGGTAGTGCCGCCACCCGCCGATGCCGAGGCCGCCCGCAAGCAGCAGGAGCACACCTCCCCCGAGCAGTGCGCCACCGTAACGGCGTCCGGATCGTGCGCTCTTGCCCGGCAGCTCCACGACCCGGAGGCTCTCCGCCCCCGGGCGGTCTCTCGTCGCCTCGCCATCGGTCTTTGCGCGAACATCACTCATTCCGGTTGCTCCTCGAATACGCCGTGACCAGCCTTGCCGTCATTGCCCTTGCGCAGCATCGCAAAGAGATAAGGCACGATCAGCAAGGTGGTCGGGGTTGCAAACAGCAGGCCACCGATGACCGCCCGCGCGAGCGCTGCATTCTGCTCCTCCCCTGGCCCACCGATCGCCATCGGAATCATGCCTACGATCATCGCTGCCGCAGTCATCAGCACGGGCCTGATCCTCGTCCGGCCCGCACTGAGCGCCGCCTGGAAGGCCGAGTGTCCGTTCAACTGCTCGTCACGCGCGAAGGTCACGAGCAGGATGGAGTTTGCCGAGGCAACGCCGATCGCCATGATGGCTCCCATCAGCGAGGGCACGTTCAGCGTCGTCCCGGTGATGAACAGCATCGTCACGATGCCGCAGAATGTCGCCGGCAGCGCCATGATGACGACGAAGGGATCGCCAAAATTCTGGTAGTTAACGACCATCAGCAGGTAGACCAGGATAGCCGCGAACAGCACTCCAATCCCGAGATCGCGGAACGACTGATGCATGCTCTGGATCTGTCCCAGAACCTGAATCGAATTGCCCGGCTGAAGCTGCTTTTGCAGTGTGGACGTCACCTTCGCGATATCAGTCGCAACGCTGCCAAGATCGCGCCCCTGCACGCTCGCATAGACATCGTACACTGGCTGGACATTGGCCTGGTTCGAGTTGGTGGGAACCGTTCCCCGCTTGAAGGTCGCTACATTGCTGAGCAGGCCCGGCACCGTCTGGCCGCTTGCAGCGAGCGAGGCTGACACCGGCGTGTTGCCCAAGGCGTTCAGCGAATTGGCCCTGTATTCGGGCGTCTGCACGGCCAGGTAATATGGGATGCCCGACGTGGGGTCGGTCCAGAAATTCGGCGAGACCTGCGCGGACGAGCTGAGGCTGACATTGATATTGGTCGCCACCGTGCTGGCGTTGAGACCGAGTTGCGCGGCTCGCGTGCGGTCGATGTCGGCATAGAACGCGGGAGCATCGACCTCCTGCTGTAGATGCGCATCGACCAGTCCGGGAACCGCCGCGAGACTCTTCCGTAGCTCCTTGGCGACGGCCAGATTGTTGTTGCCGTAACCGACCGTGCGAACATCAATCTGCGCCGGGAGACCGAAGTTCAGGATCTGCGTGACGATATCGGCCGCCTGGAAATAGAACGTGTCCTCCGGGAATGCCGACGGCAGCACCTGCCGCAGCTTCCTGACGTAATCCGCAGTCGGCTTGTGCCCGTCCTTCAAAGACACCAGAATTGTACCGTCGTTCACCCCGATCGTGGAGCCGTCGGTGAATGCGAGATTGTAGGCCCGCGCCGGGAGACCGATATTGTCGACGATCAGCGCCCGGTCACGCTCCGGTATGACTTCGCGGATCTTGTCCTCGACCGTCTGGAAGATCGCCTCGGTGCGCTCGATGCGCGTGCCCGCGGGCGCCCGAACGTGGAGCTGAATCTGGCCGCCGTCGATCAGGGGATAGAAGTCCCTGCCGACATAGACGAACATGGTGGCTCCGAGCGCCAGCACCAACACTGCAACGACGGGCACGATGGCGCGATGTCGCAGCAAATTCAGCAGGAGATCGGAATACCCATTACGCAGGCGCTCGAAGCCGCGCTCGAATGCCGCCGAGGCGCGCGCGAAGATTCCCGACGGGCGCTCGCCCTCACCATGGCGTCGCTCACCCTTCAGCAGCAGGCCGATGGTGATCGGCGTGAGCGTCCGCGACAGTCCGTATGACGCCAGCATTGCGAACACCACGGCGAGGCCGAGCGGCGTGAACAAATATTTGGCCGGCCCCTCCAGAAATACGACCGAGGTGAACACGCAGCTGATCGCGAGCGTCGACACCAGCGTCGGCACCGCGATCTCGGCGGCGCCATGCAGGGTCGCCTCCGACAACGGCATGCCTTCCTCGGTCCAGAGCCGGTGCGTGTTCTCGATCGTCACCGTCGAATCATCCACGAGAATACCGACCGCGAGCGCAAGGCCGCCGAGTGTCATCGTGTTGAGGGTCTCGCCGAGGAAATAGAGGACAATCAGCGAGGACAGCATCGCCAGCGGGATCGAGATCAGGACGACCAGCGTCGATCGCCACGATCCCAGAAACACCAGGATCATCAGCGCTGTGAGGCCGGCCGCGATCGCACCTTCGCGCAGCACGCCATTGACCGAATGGGTGACGAATATCGACTGGTCGAACAGCTCGTTGATCTTCAGCCCCGCCGGAGCCGACGCGCGGATCGACGTCAGGGCCGCCTTGACGCCGTTGACGACGGCGAGCGTGGAGGCATTTCCGTTCTTGATGACGCTGAGCAGGACGGCACGGTGGCCGTCCTCGCGCACGATGTTCTGCTGGACCTGGGCGCCGTCACGAACCTGGGCGACGTCCTTCAGGAAGATTGTGGCCCCGTTCGCGAACTTGACCGGAATCATGTTGAGATCCTGGATCGTGGCCGGCGTCGCGTTGGTACGAACAGTATACTGGGTGTCGCCGATCTTTGTCGTGCCGGTCGGCAGTGTCAGATTCTGGGTGTTCACCGCATTGACGATGTCAAGCGGCGTCAATCCGCGGGACAGCAGCTTGTTCGGATCGATATCGACCATGATCTGGCGGTATTTGCCGCCGGCAGGCGTGGGCAGAGTCACGCCCGGAACCGGAGCTAGTTGCTGGCGAACCCGGTAAATGCCGAAGTCATAGAGTTGCTGCTCATTCAGGCTGTTCGACTCGAGACTGAGTTGCAGCACCGGCACGCTCGAGGCATTGAACTGCACGATGATCGGCGGCTGGATGCCCGGCGGCATCAGGGCACGGATGGCGTTGGTCGCCGAGACGATCTGCGCGATCGCAAGATCGAGATTGACGTCCGGCTGAAAGTAGACCTTCTGAATCGACAGCCCGTTGAGGGTCTGCGCCTCGATGTTCTTGATGCCGCTGACGTTGGCGCTGATCGAATATTGGCTGTAGGTACTGACGCGCTGCTCCATCTCCGGCGTCGAGAGGCCCGTGTAGCTCCAGATGACCGTGACGACGGGGATACGGATCTCCGGGAAAATATCCGTTGGCATCGACCGGATCGCGATACCGCCGAGGAACAGGATCAGCGCCGCAAGCACATAGAATGTGTGCGGAAGCCGGAGCGCGAAGCGAACAATTCCCATGATGGTCTGCCTGGAGCAAATGTCTCGAGATCGTCAGACAAGTGAGGACGGCCGGAGCGCCGTTCAAATGAAAACGAATTCAGAGGCCACATTTGATGGCGCGTGGCGCATCCTGAGCGGCAAGCATGACGGCCCGCTTGATCTTGGCAAAGGCGCGCATCTCGATCTGCCTGACACGTTCGCTGGATATGGACAATTCGTGGGCCAGCTGATCGAGCGTAACCGGGCATTCCCTCAGCCGCCGCGCCTCGAAGACGTGACGTTCCCGCGCCGCAAGCCCGCCCAACGCAACACGCAAGGCTTTGGCACGATGCACCGTCTGCTCATGATCGACCAGCACCGTCTCTGCGTCGACCGTCCCATCGACCAGCAGGGCTTCAAGCTCGGTTCCGCTGTCCTCGTCGCCGACGCGCGCATTCAGCGACATGTCGCCATGCAGCCGCGCGTCCATCTCGATCACGTCACGCGCCGTCACTTCGAGCTTCGCGGCAATCAATTCGGCGACGTCAGGCGTGAGCCCTGCCATCGCGCTGCCGGTAGCTTTCCTAATCTCGCTGCGGAGTTTGAAAAACAGCTTCTTCTGCGCGGCCGTCGTCCCGATCTTGACGAGGGACCAGGACCGCAAAATGTACTCGTGGATGGCGGCCTTGATCCACCAGATGGCATAAGTCGAAAAGCGTGCGCCGCGGCCGGGCTCGAACCGCGACGCTGCGATCACGAGGCCCAGATTCGCCTCTGAGATCAGATCGACCAGCGGAAGGCCGTATCCCTGGTAGCCGCGCGCCAGCTTGGCCGCGAGCCTGAGATGACTGGTGACGAGCGCGTCCGCCGCGCTCCGGTCCCGCGTCTGCTGCCAGCGACGTGCAAGCTGCTGCTCCTGTCCTGGCTCGAGAAGCTCGTAGCGCCTGATCGCGGCGGAATACGCGGTGAGGAATGGCACCGGCACCGATGCAAGCGACGCTGCGGGGGAATTGTTGCTCGTAACTTCGTGGCTAGTCTGCATCTGTCACTCCCACACTCCGGGCCGGCTGGTCGATCTCGAAAGCATCGCGCGTCATTTGGCTCATCCCACCTCGTCCGCGTCTGCGCGCAGCAATGTCCGCGACCGGCGTGTGGCGGCCCTGCCCGTCCGTCCGGTCCAAGCAAGGATCTCGATCCGCCCTCCGGGCGCCGGACCGATGATCAACCGAAAGCCATGCAGCTTGACGATGGCGGCGACTAGGCTCAGTCCGAGCCCGACGCCCGGCGTGTTGCGCATCTTGTCGGAGCGATAGAACCGCCGCAGCACCGCCTCACGCTCCTGCTCGCTGATGCCGGGGCCGGTGTCGCGTACGCGCACGAGCGCCGTGTCGTCCTCCACCTCCAGAGCGAGCTCCACTCGTCCGCCTGATGGCGTGAACTTGACGGCATTGTCCGCGAGATTGGCGACCGCCTCGAACAGGAGGTCCCGGTCGCCCCACACCTTCACGTCGCGCTCGATAACGACACCGAGGGCGATACGCTTGTCCTCGGCGATGGGTTCGTAAACGTCGCACACCTCCCGCAGGATCTCGTCAAGCGCGACCTCGCCAAAGCCGGCGATGCGGCGGTTGTTCTCGATTTCGGTCAGGCGCAGCAGGGCGGTGACGATCGCGAGCGACTGGTCGATGCCGGCAATGGCCTTGTCGGTAATCTCCTGCAGCTCCTCCAGCGTCTCCGCATGCGTGCGCCCGCGCTCCAGCGCCAGGCGGACGCGCGTGAGCGGAGTCCGGAGGTCATGGGCGATGTCGTTGCCGACGCCGGCGAGCGCGTTGATCATCGTCTCCATCTCGTCGAGCATGCCGTTGACGATCCCGGCCAGCCGAGCGAAGGAATCGTCCGTATTGCCCTCCGGGAGCCGCTCGCGCAGCTCGCCGGCCACGATGCGCTGGACCCGGTGGTTCACCTCCTCCACGCGCCTCTGGGCGCGGAGGCTGAGCCAGGCACCGGCCAGCAGACAGAGGCTGAAGGCCGGCAGCAGGCCGAGGGCCAAGGCCTGCCCCACGACGCTCGATATCTCGCGCGTCTCGTCGACGTTCCGTCCCATCACCAGGACATCGCCGCCATCGAGACGCTTGCCGATCGCCCTGACGACGGGATCGTGGACCGGCAGCTTCTTGATGAGATCGAACCGCACGCCCTGGACCGCGCCGTCGAGCCTGAGTTCGCGCGGGACGCGGTCAATGTTGCCGGCAAGACGGGCGCCCGCGGCGTTGAACAGTCCTGCGTACTGCACGCCCCTGGAATCCTGCTCCAGATGATCTGTGATTGCGCTGACGCGGCGGGCCGGCGGCAGGTCTGCGATGAAGCGCATCTGCATGGTGATCATGCGATCGGATCGCGCGATCAGATAGTCGTCGAGCTTCCAGTAGACGAACGCGAACAGGCCGACCACGAACAGCGCGAAGGCGGCCGCCATGGCCAGGGCCCAGAGGAACGTGCTGGAGCGGATCAACCGGACCTGATGCATCCTGCGCCCCTATTGCCGCGAACGCAGGACGAAGCCGGAGCCTCGGACGTTGTGAATCAACGGCACCTCTCCGGGACCGTCGACCTTGTGCCGCAACCGGCCCATATGCACGTCGATCAGGTTCGTCGTCGCCGGAACGAACTTGTAGTTCCAGACCTCCTCGAGCAGCATCGCACGCGTCAGCAGTTGCTCGTTCCGGCGCATCATGTATTCGAGCAAGCGAAATTCGCGCGGCAACAGGTCGAGTTCGCGTTCGCCGCGTCGCGCGGTCCGCTCGATCAGGTCGAGCTCAAGCGGTCCGACATGGAGGATGGTTTCGCGGCTGTCGATCGGACGGCGCAGCAACGCCTCTATGCGCGCGACCAGCTCGATGATAGCAAACGGCTTTGTGAGATAATCATCTCCGCCCATGCGCAGTCCGCGCACCCGGTCGTCCACCGCGCCGAGCGCGCTCAGGACCAGCACGGGGGTCCTGACTTGATCCTTGCGAAGCGCCTCGATGACGGTCAGCCCGTCCATTCCCGGCAGCATGCGATCGACGATCATGGCATCGGGGCTCGACGCGCGGGCGCGGTCGAGGCCGTCGACGCCGTTGGCGGACCATTGCACCTCGAAACCACGATCGGCAAGTTCGGCAACAATCGCCTCGGCGGTCTCGGCGTCGTCCTCGATCAACAGAATCCGGTTCATGATCCTCGCCCCACGTCCCGCGCTGCGTTTCGGCGCGCGATGGGGAAGCGTGGGTTCGGCGACGCGCGGGCTCATGTCCAATGCCCGCGCTCGTTGAACGTGCGGCACCGACGCCGCCTGATGCCGGCCACTCCCCGCGGTACGGGATAGGCTTGCGGCGCACGGGGCGCCATTGAATTGCAGTTCATGATGTGGCTTGCGCGCCTAACGAGCAGCGCCAGTGCAAGAGCGACCGTTGTTGCCGTTGTCGTGATCATCTTCCGGACTCCGCTCCGAACTGCGCTGCATCGAACATATTTGTTCAACGCGCTCGCTGTCGTCCCACCGGCCACGGATGTTATGGATTCGCACGATCGTGGTTGGGACGCTGCATCGGCTCACAGGCTGTTGAATTACGGTGAGCAAATCGTGCGTTTGAATCACGCCCGATCGCGCACACCTCGATGACCAGCCGGCCTGGTCGGCTTGATGTCATCAAAGGAGAGAGCGAATGACTACGTCCAAACTTTTGTCGATGGGACTGATTGCGGCCGCCGTGCTCGGCGGGCCCGTCATGGCTCGCGAGCATCATGCCCCAACGCGGCAGCCCGCAGTGGAGGTCGATACGATCCCAACGAGTGGGCCCGTTTATCAGGGCGAGCGCGCCTGCATTCCGGCGCCGCGCGTCGGCGCCTTCGCCACCGCGCCGTGGACCGGCAACAACGTGCCGTGCGAGCCCGGCACGGGCAGCTTCTAATCGCGCCAGCGCGTCCGGCCGAATGACTTCGCCGGCCGCCGCACCTCGCACGATAGAGAGCGGGCTGATCCATTCAGCCCGCTCCCTTTGCGCGTGCCGGCACCGCGCGGCGGAATCACCTTGGTGCGCCGCGCCTCTGATGTCTGACGCAGAATTCAGTTGGATTGCCGCGCAGCGCTCTTACCTCCGTTGCATCACACGTCCAGCCATGAGTGGCCTCGCGCGCACGGTGCGGCAGCGGGCTTCAGGGATGACCGGGCTTAACTCGAGAGGAGTTTCCCATGAAACGAGCCATCATGATTTTGGCAACAGCAGCGCTTGCCTCGACGCTCGCCATCGGCGCGGCCAACGCGCACGGCGGCGGAGGCGGCCACGGCGGCTTTGGCGGTGGCGGCTTCGGCGGCGGACATGCGGGCTTTGGCGGCGGCGCGCATTTCGGCGGCGCGGGGCATGAGGGCGGATTGGTGGCGGTGCCCGGTTCGGAGGCGAGCATCTCGGCCTCGACGGCCATGCCGCAACCGGCGGCCTCCGCCAGCACGCGTTTCACCGCTATGATCGCTACCGGCCCGGATATGGATTCTACGGCGCCTATCCGGATTGCTACGATTGGTACGAGTTGCACCCCGGCCGGCCGTTGCCGCTGAGCTGCAGCTAGATCCGCGCGCACAGCGCCGATCGGTTCGGATCGCACAGCGTTACGGTCCGGGCCGATCGAGCTGCGCAGTTCGTAGCGTGGCTGTCGGCACGGGATGTGCCCGCAGACCACAATCGCCGCTCCAGCCTGCAGCCCCGGCTGTAGCAGCCAGGCCAGCAGACACGGGCTGGAGGCCGCTGCGGCGATGAGAAAGTCATGTCACCCGCTGGTGAGACGGTGGACGCCGGAAGAGCACGCACGCCTGTTGGCCATGGCGGCAGCGGGCAGTCGACCGAATGAGATCGCCCACGCGCTGGGCAGGACAGAACCGGCCGTGCGAGTCCGCGTACATCGACACAACACACCATTACGGCAGGTGACGCAGAAGCGACGCAGCTAAGGCGAACAGTCGGCGGCGTCCCAAGCCAGTCGAACCAATCGGAACAGGTCGTCTTATTCCTGCGCTCGCCTCTTGAACCGCCTGCGATCCAGTGCCCTGCGGGTCTCGAACAGGGCGACAATCGATCCGATGATCGTCAGCCCGATGGCCGCCATGACGAGGATGATCGCAAGCACGACTCGCTCCCGCAGTTGAGTTGGTCCTACATACCAAAGTGGACAATTGTTCTAAAGGCCCAACGTGCCGGCCCCCAACAACGGCGCCGCCCTCATCCCGCCAGCAGGAGGACAGCCGCTATCGTGTGCTCGCTGCCCGGCGTGACATTGGCGCCGCGCAGGTCACATGCTTTGCAGACAAACCGGGGTTCGAGATCGGAGAGCCGGACGTGGTCCGGCCACTGGTCCACCACCTTCGGCGAGAGGGACAAGTGGTGGCTGCACCTGTAATCTTGGCAGAAGACAATGAGACCGCGAACGCCAGTGGAGCGCATCTCGCCAGCGTGATCTTGACGGGGCGAGCATCAGGCAGGTTGCGGTTTTCGAGGCGGACAGGTTTGCGCATGTCGCGATCAATTCCGCGCAGTTCCTACTGGGCACTCATCGATCTGTAGAGGGTGGGAACGGCGCCGTGCTACTCCTAATCCTGGGTGTGGACAATCGCGTGATAGGGGCGGCCAACCGAGCGGGCCTCAGGGGAGCTAGAATATGCCGAACTGGCTTGTTCCACTGGTCTGTCTAGTCGCCCTCGTCGGGTTCATTTGCTTTGCATTTCGTCAGGGCACGAAGGTCAAGTCGGATAGGACCGACAATGGCGGCAGCGATCTGCCCGGCATTGGCGGCTCCGGCTAGAGACTCCTCTGCCTAAGCAGTCAGCCGATGGTCCATCTCGTCTTACGTCCAGCGCTTCGCATGACCCTCGAAGCGTAAGTCGTTGAAAATCAACGATCGATTCAGTGCACGACGGCGCTAGGGAGCGCCATTATCCGCCATCGGATGACGCGACGAAATCCGCCGCACCCATGAACCTCCCTGCCCCTCGGCTCCGACCAATGTCCTGTTGGAACCGGATGCAAACCCCATGGCGCAGCGTAGATCTCCGTCGGACGACCAGGCCGGCATTGCCTCGCCGGCGCCGCCGCCATGGATGCAGCGTACGACAGCTTACGCGCCGGAGCGGCGGGCCAGAATGCTGGAGCACATGGCGCGCGCCAGATCGTTGCCTCGGGCCACGGCTGCGCCGGGGGCGTCGCCTCTGGCCGGCAAGAATATCCTCGCTGACGCCTGCGGCTACGCTGTTTTGTTCGGTATCGTTGCGCTGCTGTTTCAATCGCGCGTTCCTCTCTATCTCGGCGCCTTCCTCTTCTTCACCGATGGCGAGCGCATCGAACTCGGGCTTGCCAAGATCGGCATCCGTCTCGAGGCGGGCACGATCGGGCCCGACATCATCAAGGGCTTCGCATCGCTGTTCGGATGGTTCGCGCTGCTGGCGTCGTTGAAAGCGTCCGTCCCCGCGTGGCTCGCGGCATGGCTGCTGCCGGACGCATCCTGGTCCTTCATCGCCGGTATCGCTCTTCTGCTCGCCATCGTCGAAGCATTCGCAACGCGCGCGATGCGGCGTGCACTGCCATGGTTCGGATTTCAGAGCAGGCCGGACGGCCTGGCCTGCGCGACGATCAAGCTCGTCTTGGCCCGTGGCGTGCTGGCTCTGTTAGCTCTACTGGTGCAGCTCGGATGACGCGATCGTGAGATCACGGTCCTTACAATCGCGGCGCTATGCCGCCCGCCCCGACCCGCGCGTTAACCGGAAATTTACCCTTGCTCGTGAGTGCCGGTATCATTTGCTTAGAATTTGATCGCTACCGTGGAATTACGGAAATACTCCGAAACACGATTGGCGCCCATGTCCGTCGCAGACTTCCTCAGGCAGCGTGCAGTGCAAGTCACCGTGAGTGGCAGCTACTCGCTGCCGCGCTGGTACGACTGCGAGGGCAAGCTGCGTAGCTTCGCCTGCCGCACCAGCCGCGTCTCGCCATTTCGCATGATGGTCGACGTGCCGGTGGTCGGCAAGGTCGGCGAGCGCGTGACCTCCTACTTCCAGGATTTTGGCGAATTCCAGTGCACCATCAGCGCGACGCTGAAATCGGGCTTCCTGATGGAGCTCGACATGACCCGGGCCCGGCGCGCCTGGATGTCGGAAAAGCTGACCTGGCTCGAGAAGAAGCAAAAAGACGCCAGCGTCCAGGAGCTGCGGAATGACGCGCGTTTCGTTCCGCAGGTCGCGCACACCTTCCTGACGCTCGCGGACGGCAGCACCCATGCCTGCTTCATTATCGACGTCTCCACGGCCGGAGTCGCGATCTCCTGCGAATACGACCCGCCACTGGGAACCGCGCTCGCGGTCGGCGCCTGCGTCGGGCGCGTGATCCGCAAGTTCGAACACGGCTTTGCCGTCAAATTCGCCGAAAAGCAGTCGCGGGACGACCTCGTTCGGCTGATTGTCCGTACGCCCCTGCTGCTGCAATCGGCCTGATCCTCCGCCCTATCGCAGCCCCATTCCGGGATCAGCTTTTACAGGTCCGCGCCTCGGGCCGGACGTCTTTTGCAGACTTGATTTACGGACTTGCGATCGGGGGACCGAATGGCAGTCGACAAGATCAAAGTGGACAAGATCACCTGGGACAGGGTCGGCCGGGTCACCGAGCCCGGACGCTACATGTACACGTTCGGCTGGCTCACCATCACCGCCGGCGATCTCGATATCTGGAAGCAATACCCGCAGGCCGCGTTCACGCTGATGGCGCAGCATTCCGAGCCAGACGAGACCATCGGCGAGGAATTCCATCTAGGCGCCTTCGACATTGCGCCCGACGCACCGCCACCCTTCACCACGCATTGAGGCAGTCGAAGCGGGCTTGGGATCGGCAGCCCTGCAGATGGCGCAGGCAGCGCAAGGGAACGCGTGGCAGGGGCGTTGCTTTATCATTGCCATGACTCAGATCCCTGCCGTCGACCAGGCCTTCCTGCTGTTGCTCATCGTGCTCTGTCTTGGCACGTGCCTCATTCGCGCCTTCTGGGAGCTGGAGCAGGTAAGGACGCGCCGGATCGCGTCACCCTCCCGCGCAACGAAGCGTGACTAGGCCGGCCCGCCCGGCCGTGCGTTGGCCGGACGAGGTAATCCCGGCTCTGGACTTGCCGCGGCGACGCGTGCATCGTGAATCGAAGAAACCTGCACATTGCCTTGATCTGACTTACCAATCGCGATCCGATGACGGGCGCGCGACTGTTGCCATGGATGACGAAGTGGTTCTGTCATGCAATTGATTGCGCTCGGTTATTCTACACCGCGCGTCGGAGGTCCTGATGAACGCCGGCTGTCGCGCTTGTTAAGGGACGCGACAGCAAGCGCATGACACAAGGTCGCATCGGTGACTGTAGATAAGCGGATCAAGGGAACCTATTTTCGGCGCCGATGTACCTGATTGAAGCGTTACCCACCGTCATCGGAACGGCCGCGATCGCCCCGGCGCTCCTGATGTTGTGGCTTGTCATTGCCGCCGAGGAACGCCCGGGACCGCCGGCCCAGGTCTGGACCGCGTTCCTGCTGGGCGCGGCCAGCATTTCGCTGCTGGGCCTCGCCCGCGCCCCTTTCGCCAAGATGATCGCAGCCCCGGACAACCCGTGGGCGGCGCTGGCCATGCATTCGATCTTCGGCGTCGCGCTGCCGGAGGAAGCGGTCAAGGTGATCGCCATCGTGCTGGTTGCCTCGACCAAGCGGCGGACCTTCGCCAATCCGATGGACACCGTGGTCTATGGCGCCGCGGTCGGCCTGGGCTTCGCCGCCTACGAGAACCTCGCCTATCTCGTCCAGCATGCCGAGATGTGGCGCTCGCTGGCCGCCTTGCGCAGCGTGCTGACCGTGCCGTTCCACGGCGCACTCGGCATCATCGCCGGCGCCTATCTGACCATCGCGCGCGCCGGCACGGCGCTGGGTGCGAACCGCCATCACCGCGACTGGGCCCGTCTCTCCAGCCGCCTGCTGATCTTCGCAGGCCCGCTCGCCCTGCATTCGGCCTTCGACTTCCCCCTGCTCACGCTCCAGCGCATGCCGGATCTCGACCCGACGCTGCGGATGTGGTTGGGCGGCGCGAGCCTGCTGATCGGCTTCAGCTCGATCGCCTTCGCCATCCGCCTGGTGCGGCGCGTCGCGCGCCATCACGCCCCCCGGACCGACGTCGCGCGCGAGCGCCTCAGCCAGCTCCGCCGGATGTGGGCGCTGCTGCTCGCAGGCGGCGGCGTCGGCTTTCTCGGTCTTGCCTTCGTGCTGACCTCGATCCATCACTGGCTCATCAACCCAGAACGCAATCTGACGCTGGCCCTGATCCCGATCGGCCTCGTCTCGATCCTGCTCGGCCTCGCACTTCTGATCGTCACGACCGCGATCTATGTTCTCGGCCGCAACCGCATCCGCACCAGCGGCGACGGTTTTTCGTCGGCGCACGGCGGCGGCTGAACCGCGGGATGGCAAGCGCGGTGTGCACGTACTAGATTAGATCGAGCGCACACCTTTCGATCCGGAGTCTGCCCATGACATCGCCTGAGGATTTTTCCCGGCTGCAATCCGCCATGAGCCAGACGGTCAAGGCGCATTGGAAGGCTTTCCTGTTCGAAGGCATCCTGCTTGTGGTGCTGGGCCTTGCCGCACTGATCCTGCCGCCGCTCGCAAGCCTTGCGATTGCGATCTTCCTCGGCTGGATGTTCCTGATCAGCGGCATCGGCGGATTGATCGCCACCTATTGGGCACGCAGCACGCCGGGCTTCTGGTGGTCGCTGATCTCGGCCGCGCTCGCCGTGCTCGCCGGCATGCTGCTGCTGGCGCGGCCGATCCAGGCCGTGCTGACGCTGACCATCGTGCTTGGCGCCTATTTTCTTGCCGAGGGCGTCGCCACCATCATGTACGCGCTGGAGCACCGCCGCGAGCCCGGCGGCCGCTGGTCGTGGCTCCTGATCTCGGGCCTCGTCGACATCGCGATCTCGTTCATGGTGATCACGGGATTGCCGAGCTCGGCGGAATGGGCGATCGGCATCCTCGTCGGCATCAACCTGCTGTTCGGCGGCGCCACGCTGATCGGCATGGCGCTGGCGGCGCGCAAAAGCAACAGTTGAGGCGCCCGGTGGCCCTCACGTGGCTTTGGGGGGTGACAACCCGCCGATCCCGCGCTATATGACTGACCATGATCAACGTCGCCACCAGCTTTTATTGGTATTTTAGCTACGACAGCTCGCTGGCGGTGGGAGGATCACGCTCAATCTGACAAATTGCAGCATCTAGTCCGAACAGCCGCCAGACCTGGCGGCTTTTTTATTGGCCGGCAGGTTCTCAAAATGACAGGAGCCCGCCGTGCTGAGCACGACCGACGATCTTCGTATCCGCGAACTGAAAGAGCTGAGCACGCCGGAAGAGGTGATGCGGGAAGTCCCGCGCACGCTCACCGCGACGCGCGTGGTGATGGCGGCACGCAACGCCATCCATGCGATCCTCAACGGGCAGGACGACCGGCTTCTGGTCGTGGTCGGCCCCTGCTCGGTGCATGATCCCAGGGCCGCGCTCGAATACGCCGAGCGCCTTGCGAGCTTGCGTGAAGACCTTGCCGACCAGCTC
This sequence comes from Bradyrhizobium sp. 149, assembly GCF_023073915.1. GTDB lineage: Bacteria > Pseudomonadota > Alphaproteobacteria > Rhizobiales > Xanthobacteraceae > Bradyrhizobium. The sequence goes on from NZ_JADPKK010000022.1 coordinate 932,828, forward strand.
GAGATCGTGATGCGGGTCTATTTCGAGAAGCCGCGCACCACCGTCGGCTGGAAGGGCCTGATCAACGATCCTGATCTGGACGGCAGCTTCGACATTAACAGGGGTCTGCGGCTGGCGCGCAACGTGCTCTCGGCGGTGAACAATCTCGGCCTGCCCGCCGGCACCGAATTTCTCGACATGACGACGCCGCAATACATTGCGGACCTGGTGTCCTGGGCCGCGATCGGCGCGCGCACGACCGAAAGCCAGATTCATCGCGAGCTGGCCTCGGGGCTGTCCTGCCCGGTCGGGTTCAAGAACGGCACCGACGGCAATGTGCGCATCGCGGCGGACGCGGTGAAGTCGGCCTCGCATCCGCATCATTTCATGGCGGTGACCAAGCTCGGCCGCTCGGCGATCGCCTCGACCGCGGGCAACGAGGATTGTCACATCATTCTGCGCGGCGGCAGCACGCCGAACTACGATGGGGCAAGCGTCGCGGCGGCCTGCAACGACCTGGCGAAGTCCGGCGTCGCACCGCTGGTGATGGTCGATGCGAGCCACGCCAATTCGAGCAAGAAGCCGGAAAACCAGCCGCTTGTGACGGCCGACATCGCCGGGCAGATTTCCGGCGGCGAGAGCCGGATCATGGGGGTGATGATCGAGAGCAATCTCGTCGCCGGGCGCCAGGACGTGGTGGCGGGCAAACCGCTCGCCTATGGCCAGAGCATCACGGACGGATGCATCGACTGGGCGACCACGGCAACCGTGCTCAAGCAGCTTGCTGACGCGGTCGAGATCCGGCGCAACACCAAGCGCGCAGGGCGGCACGAGCGCTCCGCCTGACCGAACGATTGCGGGCGGGGTGAGGCTGTCGCACCCTGCCCGCTGCTCCGGCGCCTAGCAGCCGCGGCAGATGCTCTTGATCTTCTTGTCGAGCGCCTGATTTTCCTTGCTGAGGGGATCGTTCGGGTCGCTCAGGTTCTTCTCGCTGGGCACATCGGCGGCGCGCGGCTGGCGATGGCCCACGGGTGCCAACGGCGTGGATCCAGAGGTCGCGCCCCCCGATGTCGATCCCTTGGGGCTGCCGGTCTGCGCTACCGCCGCGCCGCCGAGCAAGACCACGAGCGATACTGCCACCATGATCTTCTTCATGTCTCTCCCTCCATTCCTCGAGCCAGCGTCCCCATCGCGACCGCTCAGGTCTCGGGCGGATAGAGGTGAACGTCGCCGCAATAATCCACAATACGATAGCGCGTTTCCGATGCCGCATCACCCGCATCAGGTGCGGTATTTTGCACCGGCGACACGTAATTCGGCCCCACCGGCGACTTGCCGGCGCCGCCGGGAATGTCGATGACATAGTCAGGCTGACACAGTCCTGACACCCGTCCGCGCAACTGCCGCATCAACTCCTGCCCCTCGGCGAGCGTCGTTCGCAGATGCGCCGTACCCGGCGCGAGATCGCCGTGATGCAGATAATAGGGCTTGATCCGGCATTCGACGAAAGCTCGCATCAAATCCGACAGAGCCGTCCCATTGTCATTGACGCCGCGCAAAAGCACGGACTGGCTCACCATGGGAATTCCGGCATCGACCAGCCGCGCGCAGGCGGCGCGTGCCGGGCCCGTCAGTTCGCGCGCATGGTTGGCATGCAGCGCCACCCAGGTGGTCGCGCCCTCGACTTTCAGCCCCGCAACCATCTCGTCGCTGATGCGCGCGGGCTCGGCCACCGGCACGCGCGAGTGAAGGCGGATGATCTTGACGTGATCGATGCCGGCAAGATCGGCCATGATCTCGCTCATCCGCCGCGGCGACAACATCAGGGGATCGCCGCCGGTCAGGATCACCTCCCAGATCTCCCTGTGCGAGCGGATGTAGTCGACCGCCGCGCGATAAGCGCCGTCCGAGAGCGCGTTCTCCTTGCCGGGTCCGACCATCTCGCGGCGGAAGCAGAAGCGGCAATAGACCGCGCAGACGTGAACGAGCTTGAACAGCACGCGGTCGGGATAGCGATGCACGATCGCGGGAACCGGCGAGTGCGGGTGATCACCGATCGGATCGGCGTTCTCGCCCGGCTGCATCTCCAGCTCCGCGGCCGTCGGAACGAATTGACGCGCGATCGGATCGTCGGGATCGGATTTGTCGATCAGTTCGACCAGCGCCGGCGTAATCGCAACCGCGTAGCGTGCGGCCACACGTTCGAGTGCGGGTAGCGCTTCGGCAGTTACAAGCTGCTCGGCGACAAGTTCGGCCGGCTCGCGCAAAGTGCGTGCAAGATTGCTCTTCGTCATGTCTCACTTAACGTTTCATTTGCAGGCGGCGTCCAGACCACCTGATCAATTCGCGATGCGCCGCTCGCCAGCATCACCAGCCGGTCGAAGCCGAGCGCGACGCCGCTCGCCTCCGGCATTTCGGCGACAGCGGCCAGAAAATCCTCGTCCAGCGGATAGGCCTCGCCGTAGCGGCGCTGCTTTTCCGCCATGGACTCCGTGAAGCGCTTGCGCTGCTCCTCTGCGTCGGTCAGTTCGCCAAAGCCGTTGGCGAGTTCGACCCCGCAGGCATAGACCTCGAACCGCTCGGCAACGCGGGAATCGCCGGCCTTCACGCGCGCCAGTGCCGCTTCTGGAGATGGGTATTCGCACAGAATGGTCAAACGCCCCTGCCCCAGATGCGGCTCGACATGCTCGACCAGGACCTTGCTGAAGAGGTCGGACCAGGTGTCGTCCTCGGCCACGCGGACCTTGCCGGCAGCAGCCCGCGCGAGCGCGGCGCGGTCGCCCTCGCTGCCGGAAATGGTCGCAAGCAGGTCGATCCCCGCGAACTGCTCGAAGGCGCCGGCGACCGTCAAAAGCTCCGGCTCGGCGAAAGGATCGGCGGTCCAGCCGCGGAACGCGAAGGTGCCGATACCGGTGGCCTGCGCCGCACGGGCGACGAGGACGACGCAGTCGGCCATGATGGCGTCATAGGGGGCGTCTGCCCGATACCATTCCAGCATGGTGAATTCGGGCAAATGCAGGTCGCCCCGTTCGCGGTCCCGGAACACCCGGGCGAACTCGAAAATCCGCCTCTCGCCGGCCGCCAGCAGCTTCTTGCAGGCGAATTCCGGCGAGGTCCGCAAATATCGGCTCACACGGCTACCGTCGGGCCGCATGATCTCCGTCCTGGGGGCGTGCAGGTGGGTCTCGTTGCCCGGGGAGACCTGGAGAACGGAGGTTTCGACCTCGACGAAGGCCTGCTCCGCGAAAAATCCCCGTAGAGCCCCGGTGATGGCTCCCCTGGCCTGAAGGAACGGCCGGCGGTCGAGATGCCGCGAGGGAGACCAGAACGGCGACATCGGCTTGTCCCCAGCCATCAGCCGGCCGTCCCGCAGGCCAGCAAAATGCTGGCATCCAACGGCAAAACCAGTATGTTGCGGCCCGAAACGGGTGCCGTGGTCTGATTTGGGGCCCCAGGTCCCCCATCAATTTGACCACGTCCTGGCCTGAGCCGGGCCAAGCAAGCAGGAAATACAGCTTTGAGAGTCATCGCCAGTTCTATTCGCAAGGGCAACGTGATCGAGCAAGACGGCAAGCTATATGTCGTCGTGACCGCCGAGAACATCCATCCCGGCAAGGGCACCCCGGTCAGCCAGATCGAAATGCGCCGAATCTCGGACGGGGTAAAGATCTCCGAGCGCTACAAGACCACCGACCAGGTCGAGAAGGCCACGATCGAAGAGCGCAACTACACCTTCCTGTATGAAGATGGCGACGGCTACCACTTCATGAACCCGGAGACCTATGACCAGGTCCAGGTGTCCAAGGACGTTATCGGCGACTCGGCGGCCTATCTTCAGGAGGGCATGACCGTCAAGCTGTCGCTGCACGGCGCCAACCCGGTGTCGATCGCCCTGCCGCAGCGCGTGACGCTGGAAGTGGTCGAGACCGAGCCCGTGACCAAGGGCCAGACCGCCTCCTCTTCCTACAAGCCCGCCGTGCTCTCGAACGGCGTGCGCACGACGGTGCCGCCGCATATTGCAGTCGGTACCCGCATCGTCGTGATGACCGAGGACGGCTCCTACTCCGAGCGCGCCAAGGACTGACGGGGACCAGAGCGAACACAACAGGTGCCGCCGGGGGGCGAGACAGTGGTTGGGAAGGGTTTCCGCTTCGTCTCGCGGCTTCTGGCGTCGCTTTCGCTCCTCATTGCCTCTCCGCTGGCTGCGGATGAATTCCGCAGTCCCTCGCTCACGGCCCTGCGCGTCGATTGGCGCGCGGCGCTCGACCAGCTCCGCACCGAAATCAACGCCCATCCCCGGGCTGCCGAGGATTTCATCTTCGCACCCCGTCGTTCGGTGCCGCGCTACGATCCGCGCGCGATGCCGGCGCTGGTGCAACTCAACGCGATCTCCTCGCAATTCTTCCCCGGCATCGCGCGCAGTTCCGTGCCCGTGCTGCTGCCGTTCGACCCCGCCGCCTATTTCGAAGCACAGCGCAATGGCGCGCCGGGAGCACTCGCGCTGGCGCGTTACCAGGCTGACTTCAATTCCGTCGATGTGTTCGATGTCGGCCCCGCCGGCTACAGCGCGACCTTCTCGTTCGAGCCCGGCGCCGGCGACGGCATGCCGAGCCGGGTGTTCGCAAGGCCGGTCGAGGTGCAGATCACGGGTTCGGCGCTTGTCTACGACATTGCCGATCCCTCGGGCGGCAAGGGCGAGCCGGTCAAACCGCTCGCAGCGCTTTACCCGGACCTGCGCAAATTCATCCGGGAAGGCTATGTGCGCTACGCTTTCGCCCGTTTCGGCGTCGCCTATGTGGTGTCGATCCAATGCCTCGACAGCGTCGCCAAGCCGCGGCGGCTTGCCTGCAAGGAGGCCTATCCGGTCGCCGAGCGTTTTCTGAAGGCGCTGCGCGTGGCCGGCGGCCAGCGCCTGCGGCCGCTGACGGACATCGCTTCCAGCATTCTCGATCGTCCCGCAGCCCGTTCGACAGATTTCAGTTACCGGCCGAGCGGGGACCTCATCCCGAACACCGGCTATCGCAATAAGAGCGGCCATCCCGACGTGATGGCCTATGCACAGATCCGCTTCCCCCTTGAGAAGGCGCCGGCGTTCGTACGTTCGCAATCCTATGCCAGGCGCGACAAGATCGAGAGCACGACCGCCCATCCCTGGCGCGACAATTTCTGCGAATCCCGCAGTTTCGAGGTCTGGCAATGCGGCGGCGGCTACGGCCACCAGGGCGAGGACATCCGCGCGGCCGAGTGCCCACCCTCCGGAGACGGCCGCGAAGCCTGCAATCCCAAGCAGCGCGGCGTTGTCGCCGTGCGCGATGCGAGAGTCATACGCGGCTCCAAGGACCAGGCCGTGACCCTTCAAGTCAACAGCCGGACCGAGCACATCCGCTTCCGCTACATGCATATGAATCCGCAGGCGATGAACGCCGACGGCCTACTCCATGGCCGCATCGTATCGGAGGGCGAGAAGATCGGCGTGGTCTCGAACTATCTCGACCATCCCGCCGGCACCTCGATGCACCTGCATTTCGACGTGCAAGTGTTTACCCACGACGGCTGGATCTGGGTCAGTCCTTACGTCACGCTGGTCGCCTCCTACGAACGCCTGATCCGCGCCCGCGGCCGCGAGGTCGGCCCGGAGATCGCGGGCACGCCGCAGCCGGTCGCACATGCGCTGCCGGAGGATGTGCTCAAGCCCGACCAACGCGAGGGATCGGGCCGCGACGAGAATTGACGGTTTGCTCGCTCCAATGCCGGGCCGTGCAAAAGATGTTCTCGCACGCACCGCCAGCTCAAAGGCATAGGGAACAGGATTGATGAGTGTCGGGCTGATTGGTCTTCTCGACGATATAGCGGCGATTGCAAAAGTGGCAGCAGCCTCGCTCGACGATGTCGCGAGCCAGACTGCCAAAGCGGGAGCAAAGGCGGCTGGCGTGGTCATCGATGATGCAGCCGTCACCCCGAACTACGTGATCGGCTTTGCCTCGAAACGCGAACTGCCGATCGTGGGCAAGATTGCGGTTGGGTCGCTGCGCAATAAATTGCTGATCCTGCTGCCCATTGCCCTGTTGCTTGGTTATTTCCTTCCCGCCGCGGTCACGCCGCTGCTCATGCTGGGCGGAGCCTTTCTCTGCTACGAGGGCGCCGAGAAGGTGCTCGAAGCTGCGATGCCGCATCATGCGCGCCACCACGAAGCTCAGCTTCAGCCGCTTGCGTTGAATGGGCCGTCGATTGAGGACGAGAAGGTCGCGAGCGCCATCAAGACGGATTTCATCCTGTCGGCGGAGATCATGGCGATCACGCTGGCGGCCATCCCGGCAGGCAGCATCTGGACGCAGGCGCTCGTGCTGGCGCTCGTCGCCATTTTCATCACAATTGGTGTCTACGGGGTGGTCGCCATGATCGTGAAGGCGGACGATGTTGGCGTGGCCCTTGCGCGGTATGACGGCCCCTCGGTCATTGGCGGCGCAATCCGATTGCTTGGACGTGCGCTCGTCCGCGGCATGCCTGCCTTTCTGGCAGTGCTGAGCACCATCGGCACCGCCGCGATGATCTGGGTCGGCGGCGGCATCATCCTGCACGGCATCGAACGATACGGCCCATCGGGGGTCGGCCAAACGGTCCATGCCGCGACCGAGGCTGCCGCGCACCTCCTTCCCTCCATTGCCGGCATCGTCGAATGGTCGGTCGAGGCAGCCATCTCAGGTGTCATTGGGCTCCTTGTCGGCGCGGTTGCGATACCGGCCGTCGCATACGGTCTTTCACCGCTATGGAAACGGTTTAAGCGGTCGCTGCCGACCTGAACAACGGCGATTTCGGATTGCGAGTCCCGGCTACTCCAACAACGTCGTCAACTGCGCGCCTTCGTCCGCCACGAACACCGCGATCAATTCCGCCGGCTCCGTGGTGCTGGCATTGGCCGAGACCAGATGCGTCGAGCCGGGCGGCTCGAAGAAGGATTGGCCGACGCCGAACGTCTCGACCGGGCCGCCGCCGAGCTGGGAGCGGATCTCGCCCTTGGTGATGTAGGCGGTAACGGATCCTGCGTGACGATGCGGCCGTGAGAACCCGCCGGGCCCGTAGAACACGCGCACGATGGTGACGCGCTTGCCCGGCACGTTCGGCAGCGCGTAGGAGCCAATCGGTTCGACCTTGTCGAGGGGCGAGCTTTCGGCGGCAGTGGCGCAAAGCGGCGAGAGTGCACCGGATATGGTGTCCATCGTCACCGGCAACGCCTTGCCGATCGCAAGCGCGCAGGCAAACCCGCCGGCGACGGCGATCGCCATCGAACGCGAGGGCATCGGGCGTTGGGTGGTGGGAAAACTCATTCCTGTCATCATGATCTCCTTCCTTGCAATCTGGATGCCGCCGCATTCGCTGCGACCGGCCGGCTCGCCGGTGTCCAGCGAAACGCCGCACCAAAACGGTTCCAGACGTTGATCGAGGCGACCGCGGAGGTCAGGTAGGTCAGCTCCGTCTCGGAGAATTCACGGCTCGCCTCGGAATAGACATCCTCGCTGACGCCGGCCGGCAGCAACGTCAGCGCTTCCGCCCAGGCCAGCGCGGCACGTTCACGCGCGGAGAAGATCGGCGCCTCGCGCCAGACCGCGACCAAATGGAGCTTGTCCACGGGGACGCCGATCCGCTCCGAAAGCAGGACGTGATGCTGCACGCAAAAGGCGCAGCCGTTGATCTGCGAGGCCCGGAGCTTGACCAGTTCGAGAAGCTGCTTGTCGAGGCCGGCCTTGGCCGCCACCCCGCCGAGCGCCAGCACCAGCTCATACGCATCGGGTGCGATCTTCTTGAAATCCCCGTATTCGCTGCGGGCGTGTGACATTGCCGTTCACCTCGTGGCATTGTAAGAGTCCTTATACAGTATAAGAGCCCTTACATGTCGCGCAAGCCGGCTGATATCACGAGATCGCAACCGCGGCGGAAGGTGCCCACGGCTGCCCCGGCGATCCGCGTGCCAGCTCCAGGAGAAGGCAAGCGCGGCGAGCAGGGCTATCTCGGCTATCTGCTGCGGCAGGCCCACGCCGCAGTCCGTCTGACGATGGAGCGGTCGCTGGCCGATCTCGGTGTCACCTCACCGCAATTCGCGGTGCTGACCATGCTCAATGCCTATCCGGGCCTCTCGGGCGCCGACGTTGCCCGCCTCACCTTTCTGACGCCCCAGACCGTCGGCGTCATCATCCGCAATCTCGAACGTGACGGTGCGATTCTGATGACACCCCATCCCGTCCACGGCCGCATCCAGCAATGGACGCTGACACCGCGCGGCGCGACGCTGTTGAAAGCGTGCCGGGAAAGGGTGATTGCGTTGGAGAAGCGCCTTGCCGCCGGGCTGGATGCCAAGGCCGAAGCAAGCATTCGCCGCTGGCTCGCGAACGTCGCGATGGAGTTGCAGGAGGACTAGGCGACTCTAGTCGCCGCTTCCCCCGTCTCCGCCACCGTCACACCCGCCGACATCCGAGAAATCGCCACCGGAGTCACCGCCACCCTGAATGCCGCGGCCAAAGTTCTCGGCAATGATCATCAGGATCACGAGGAACAGTCCGGCGCCGAACGGCCAGGGGTTGGCACGCATAATGTCGAACAGCTCCCGCATGCGCGCATCATACGCAGACGGAAGCGAACCGACCGTAAAACGTCACGCTTAAAAATGGGGGTATGCGGCCTGGCGTGACGCGCCCTAGCCGCCCTTCAACACTTTCTTAACCTCGCCGTCCGGCCAGGTCTCGCTTGCGGCAAGCACGCGCACCCGGCTTCCGTCGGTCGCGTTCACCAGCACATGCGAACTCACCCGGTCGCCGCTCGGCTCCAGGTGAAGATCAGTCTCGGGCTTCCAGCTCAGCGTCGTCGCGAGATCGCCGGGAAAGATCTGCCATTGCGATCCGTCGTCCAGCTCGACGACATGGCTTTCGGCGTGTGCACGTATCTTCATTCCACCCCAAAGTCTTCCCGAAAAAGCGGGCCCCGGCGATCGGCCGGGACCCAACTCCGTCAGTCGTTGTCGTGATGAATCACGGTCTTGCTGCGATTGCCGAATTCATCTTCCTTCTTGATCACCGTGGTGCGGTCGGCGGGCTCGCGCTCCTTGATCACGGTGGTGCGGTCGCGATCGCGGTCCCGCTCACGATATTCGTGAGACTGTCCGACCGTCACGCCGCCATCGACCGGACCGACGTGAACGCCGACTTCATCGGCAAACGCAGGCGCGGCGACGGCGGTGACCATGGCGGCGGCAAACAGATATTTCCTCATCTTCTCCTCCTCCAACGTGGTGCTGGGGGAATGCGGGAGTGCGACAGTTTGTTCCGGGGAACGCAGGCACGTGGTCTATCCCTCCAGTTCCAGGAACCGGGTCACAGCCGCCATGTTTCCCGCTAGAATGGGTCCATGAAACACGCTGATTCCATAGCCTCTCGCAGCCGCCGCGCTTTGCTTCGATCCACGCTCGGCGCAGCCGCACTCCTCGCATTTCCAACGCGCGTCCTGGCCGCCCCTCCGGGCTTTGAGGAATGGCGCGAGGGCTTTCGCGCACGTGCCATGGCGAAAGGCATTTCGGCCGCGACCTGGCAGCGCGCGATGGCGCGGGTCGAGCCCGACATGAGCGTGTTCAAGCAGATGCGCAACCAGCCTGAATTTCATGAGCAGCTCTGGCAATACATCAACCGCCGCGTCTCCGACTGGCGCATCATCAACGGCAAGCTCGCGCTGAAGAACAACGAGGCGCTGCTCGCGCGCATCGAGCGCGAGTTCGGCGTCGAGCGCGGCACGCTGCTGGCGCTGTGGGGCGTCGAGTCCGCCTATGGCGATCCGCTGGTGCAGCAGAACCACATGACGCCGGTGTTTCCCTCGCTCGCCGCGCTCGCCTGGAACGAGCCGCGCCGAAAGGCCTATTGGGAGACCGAGCTGATCAACGCGCTGCGCATCGTCGACAAGGGCTGGAGCACGCCGGAGCAGATGCAGGGATCCTGGGCCGGCGCGATGGGGCATTCGCAATGGATGCCGGAAGTCTGGCTCAATGTCGGCATCGACTATGATGGCGACGGCAAGGTGTCGCCGTTCGGCAAGCCCGACGACGCGCTGGGCTCGACCGCAAAATATCTGGTCAACCGCGGCAAATGGCACCGCGGCGAGCATTGGGGTTACGAGGTGCGCGCGCCCAGTGAGATGGGCGGAAGCCGCACCTATGCGGCATGGCAGGCAGCCGGCGTCACCCGCGCCGATGGCCAGCCGTTTCCGCAAGCCTCCGCATCCGCGCAGATGTGGACGCCGGTTGCGGGCGGGCCGACCTTTCTGCTGGGACCGAATTTCAACGCGGTGAAGAGCTACAATCCCTCGATGAACTATGCGCTGGCGATCTGCCATCTCGGCGACCGCTGCCTCGGCGCGCCGCCCTTCATCCAGCCCTTCCCGGGTTCGGAGCGCGCGCTGACGCTCGCCGAGGTGCAGGAAATGCAGACGCGGTTGACCAAGGCCGGTTTCGACACCGGCGGCACCGACGGCCGCGTCGGCAACGACACCATGAAGGCGGTCAAGGATTTTCAGCAGCGCGCGGGAATTGCGCCTGCGGACGGCTATGGCGGATTGAAGGTGCTGGCGAAGCTGCGCCAGGGATCGTAGCAAGGATCGTCGGCAGGCTCAGTGCCTATACTGCGGCTCCTCAGCATCGAGCTGGCGACGGATCGCCGCAAGATGCAGCCGGGCCGATTCGGAATCGCCCTCGCGCATCTGCCTGTAGGTTTCGGCGGCGATCGCGTGGTCGACCGGCAGCACCTGTCGCCCCGTCGACATCGCCAGCACCTGCACCTCGGCGGCTCGTTCGAGATAGTAGAGATCGTCCCAAGCCTCGGCGATGGTCGGTGCCAGCACCATCACGCCGTGATGCTTCATGAAGATGATGTCGGCATCGCCGACGGCCGAGGCGATGCGCGCGCCTTCGCGGTTGTCGAGCGCGAGGCCGTTGTAGTCGCGGTCCACGGCCGTGCGACCGTAGAATTTCAGCGCGGTCTGGCCGGCCCAGATCAGCGGATCGCCCTCCGTCATCGACAGCGCCGTGGCGTAGGGCATGTGGGTGTGGAAGGCGACCTTGGCGCGCGGCAGACGCTTGTGCATCTCGGCATGGATGTAGAACGCGGTTGCCTCGGGCACGCCCTCGCCGTCGAGCACGTTGCCATGGAAGTCGCAGATCAGCAGTTTTGACGCGGTCAACTCGCGGAAGGCGTAGCCGTAGGGATTGACCAGGAAGAGATCGTCATGGCCCGGCACCACGGCCGAGAAGTGGTTGCAGATGCCCTCCTCAAAGCCGTTGCGCGCGGCCATGCGGAAACAGGCAGCGAGGTCCTCGCGCGCACTCCGGATCGTGTCGGTGGCGAGGTCAGGCCGGTTCGAGCGGAACGGCGCTGGCGCGGATGACGAAGAGTGAAGGCTATGCGCCATGGCGTAAGGACACCTCTGTCGGTCGGGATCTGCCTGCGTTGTACGGGGGCTGCGCCTGCGCGTCAGCCCCTGCGGGCGCCACCCTGCCCTTCGCAGCCCGCGCGCGGCTTATTGCCGCCGCGGCACGCCACCGGCGTTCATGCCGCCGTCGATGACGAGTTCGCTGCCCGTGACGTAGCGCGAGGCATCGGAGGCCAGATACAGCACGCCGGAGGCAATCTCGGCGGCCTGGCCGGCGCGGCCGAGCGGCGTGACGACGCGCGCGCGCTCCTCCGGATCGATCGGCGCATTGCCCTGGTTTCCGGTCGCCCCGGTCGGGATCTTGCCCCAGATCGGTGTGTCGATGATGCCAGGATGGACGGAGTTGACACGGATGCCGTCGCCGGCTGCCGCACACTCCATCGCGATCGATTTTGCGAACAGCCGCACGCCGCCCTTCGTCGCCGAATAGGCCGACAGCCCGGGCGAGCCGCGCAGGCCCGCGAGCGAGGACATCATAATGATCGAGCCGCCGCCGGTCTTGCGCATCAAGGGCAGGCAATGCTTGACCGAGAGAAAGACGCCGTCGAGGTTGATCGCGTTCTGCTTGCGCCAGTCGCTGAGCGTCATGTCGACGATCGAGGGCACGGCAATGCCGATGCCGGCGTTGGAGACGAGAATATCGAGCCGGCCGAAGCGCTCCGCGACCTCGGCGACGATCTCGATCCAGCGCTCTTCGCTGGTGACGTCCTGCTCCAGGAAAATCGCCTTGCCGCCGGCCTTGGTGATGCGATTGGCGAGCTCGGGGCCTCTCAGCTCGTCGATATCGGTGGCAATGACGGTGGCGCCCTCGCGCACGAATAGCTCGACGATGGCCTCGCCAATTCCGGAGGCACCGCCGGTCACCAGCGCGACCTTGCCCTCAACCTGCCCTGCCATCTTCACTCCCTTTTTTATTGTTTGCTTTTTAGTTGTTTGCCGGACCTATCTAATCATGGATGGTCCCTTGTCGGGTAGCGCGACGTCGGTGACACGGAATTGCACACGCTCGGCGCCCTGGTAGCGATCGACCGATAATGATCCCGCGACATGCAATTGCTGGCCGCGATTGGCAACAAGCGCGTTGCCGAGCTTTTGTCCGACCGAACGGAACGCGATGCCGTTGACGATGGCGCCGTCGCCCGACTTGAAGCGTAGCCTCAGATGCGCCTGTCCGACCTCGTCGGCATAGACGAGCTGGTGCGCCGGCAGCGCCAGCACGACTTCCGGATTGCCGCTGCCGAATGGACCTGCGCGGTTGAGCGTTGTTGCAAGCTCCGTCGTCACGGCACGCGCGGAGACCGCGCCGTCGATATAGAGCTCGTTGACGTGGCGGGCCTCGGCAACATCGCGCGCCAGCGCATTCTCGAGGTAGGCGCGAAACTCGGCGAGCTTTTCCTTCCGCAGCGTCACGCCCGCAGCCATCGCGTGGCCGCCGCCCTTGAGCAGAATGCCGTCGGCGACCGCCTGCCGCACCGCCTTGCCGAGATCGACGCCGGCAATCGAGCGGCCGGAGCCGGTGCCGATGCCGCCGGGCTCCAGCGCGATCGCGAAGGCGGGCCGCGAGAACTTCTCCTTCAACCGGGACGCAACGAGACCGACCACGCCGGGATGCCAGCCTTCGGAGGCCGTCACGATCACGCCGATCTTGTCCTCGAAGCCGATCGAGGCCAGCGCCTCGGCTTCGGCCTGCGCTTCGGCGGCCTGCTCGATGACACGGCGCTCGCTGTTGAGGCGGTCGAGCTCGGCCGCGACCCGCGCGGCCTCGACGCTGTCACCCTCCAGGAGCAGCCGCACGCCCAGATCGGCGCGGCCGATGCGGCCGCCAGCGTTGATGCGCGGTCCCAGCATGAAGCCGAGATGCCAGGCATCCGGCGGGCCGTTGAGCCGCGCCACGTCCATCAGCGCGGTGTGGCCGACATGGTCGCGCCGCCGCATCGCGATCAGGCCCTTGGCGACGAAGGCGCGGTTGAGACCGATCAGCGGCGCGACATCGGCAACCGTGCCGAGCGCGACGTGATGCAGCATGCCGAGCAGATCGGGCTCGGGCATCTCCGCATTCCAGAACCCGCGCTGGCGCAATTCACGATTGACCGCGACCAGCGTCACCAGCACGAGCCCAACGGCGGCGAGATAGCCTAAGCCGGAGAGATCGTCGAGCCGGTTCGGATTGACCAGCGCGTCGACCTCCGGCAGCTCCGTGCCGGCCTGATGGTGGTCGATCACGACCACGGACATGCCGAGACGCTTTGCTTCGGCGAGCGGCTCGATGCTGGTGGTGCCGCAATCGACGGTGACGAGCAGCGTGGCGCCCTTGGCGGCCAGCGCACGCACGGCTTCCGTGTTGGGCCCGTAGCCCTCAAAGATGCGGTCGGGAATGTGGATCAGCGGATCGAGCCCGCAATGGCGCAGATGCCAGGCCAGCAGCGCCGCCGAAGTCGCGCCGTCAACATCGTAATCGCCGAAGATCGCGACCTTCTCGCCGTTCGCTGCGGCATCCGCGATCCGCTTCGCGGCGGCCTCCATCTCCGTCACCGTGAACGGGTCCGGCAGAAGCTTGCGGATGGTTGGATCGAGGAAATCCGCGACAGCATCGATGTCGACACCGCGCCCCGCCAGCACCCGCGCCAGCAGCTCAGGCAATTGGTGCCGCTGCACGATGGCAAGCGCCTTCGCCGCCCCGCGCGCGTCCAGCCGGTCGCGCCAGAGCTTGTCGGTGAGCGAACGTGCCACTCCCAGGAACGCCTGGGGCGCTTCGACGGGCAAGGCGGTGGCGGGCGGCGTCATGAACAGCGGTTGGTTTGAGGAACCTGGGAGCCGGAGGTAGCGCATACGCCCGGCCGGCGGGACGATTGGCCCGGAATCCTCCGGGATTTGCAATGTCTGCGCCGCACAAAGCAGTGGATTGCCGATTCGCTACGCGGACTGACTATCATTTGAGCATTCCGCAAAACAGCAAATTAAGCAGGCGTTAGGCGGAATCTTCGAAAAAGACTCGTATTCGATCTGTCAGTGATTGTTCCGGGTTCGTTGCAGATCAGACCTCATTGCCAAGGGAAGTCCCCCGATGTCCGCTGCGCTGGGTCTCAAGGCCAAGCCGACCGCAACAGAACCCGCCGATGATGATTCCGACATCTCCGCGCTGATCAACCGCCTCACGGCGGAGGTCAACCAAATCGCCGTGGACAAGACCAAGTCGATCCAGCAGATCACCAACCAGATGAAGATGCTGGCGCTGAATGCGCTGATCGAAAGCTCGCGCGCCGGCGCGCAGGGCGCGGGCTTCGCGGTGGTGGCGCAGGAGGTGCGCGGCGTCGGGCAGCAGGTCGAGACCATCGCCCGCGAGCTCGAAAGCCAGCTGACGAAACGGACCGGCGATCTCGTCGCCTCGATCAACCGGATGAGCCAGCGCTCGCGCGGCGAGCGCATGGTCGATTTGTCGCTCAACGCCGTTGAGCTGATCGACCGCAACCTTTATGAACGGACCTGCGATGTGCGCTGGTGGGCGACCGACTCCGCCGTGGTTGATTGCGCGGCCTCGCCAAGCGCCGCGGCCGTTTCCCACGCCTCGCAGCGTCTCGGCGTGATCCTGGGGGCTTACACCGTCTATCTCGACCTCTGGCTCTGCGACCTCGACGGCAACGTCATCGCCAACGGCCGCGCCGACCGCTTTCGCGCCGTTGGCCAGAACGTCGCCCACACCAAATGGTTTCGCGAGGCCAAGACCCTGCGCTCCGGCGATGACTATGTCGCCGGCGACGTCGAGAACCAGCCGCTGCTCGGCAATGCGCAGGTCGCGACCTATTGCGCCAGCGTCCGCGCCGGCGGCCAGGCCAACGGCGCGCCGCTCGGCGTGCTCGCCATCCATTTCGACTGGGAGGCGCAGGCCCGCGCCATCGTGCAAGGCGTGCGCGTCGGCGACAGCGACAAGGCGCGCGTGCTGCTGGTGGATTCCAATCTTCGCGTCATCGCCGCTTCCGATGGACAAGGTATCCTCAGCGAACGCATCTCGCTGTCGCTCAATGGCCAGCGTTCCGGCTTCTACCAGGATCGCACGGGCACGCTGGTCGCGTTCCATGCGACGCCCGGTTACGAGACCTATCGCGGGCTCGGCTGGTACGGCGTGATCGTCTGCGGCGCGTAGAACCGCACGTTCAACCAAAAAGGTGAAAAACAACCCCATGCACAGTAGCGATGGGGTTGAAGACACAGCGTTTTTTTTTGCGCAAGCGATTGTTTGACTCGTCGGGCAAAACACCGGCATTCTGTCATCATCGCAGAGACCATCAGGCCCAGCCATTGGCGCTCGCCTGAGCGCCGACTGCCTTCCTCCCGCAAATCGAAATGCGAAGCACAATTCGCAGCGCGCAGGCATCCGCTCGATGTGCGGACTGACCCCTGACTCATTGCCGACGCCTCGCGACGCGATGTCTTGAGCATTTTTCGGCAAGGCAGGCCCGTTCCAGGCAAGAGCCTGCCGCATTGCTCCTGTAAAACGCCGCCTACATCAGCAGAGCGTGGGCACCGCATGGCCCTGACCATCCCACGCTCGCAAAATGCCCAAGGAGACATGCCATGAAGATCATCGTGATCGGCGGGACCGGATTGATCGGATCCAAGCTCGTCGCGAAACTCAAGCTGCAAGGCCACGACGCCGTGGCAGCTTCGCCGAAATCAGGCGTGAACGCCGTGACCGGGGAAGGCCTCGCTGCGGCGCTGGCTGGCGCGGATGTCGTGGTCGACGTTGCCAACGCGCCGTCCTGGGAGCCTGCCGCCGTGCTGGAATTCTTCGAGCGTTCGAGCAAAAATCTCGCCGCGACCGAGGCGGCTGCGGCCGTGAAGCATCATGTGGCGCTCTCGATCGTCGGGACCGAGCGCTCGCCCGACATTGCCTATTTTCGTGCCAAGCTCGCGCAGGAGACCATCGTCAAGTCATCTCCGGTCCCCTATTCGATCGTGCGCGCCACCCAGTTCTTCGAATTCCTCGGCCCCATCGCCGAAACGGCTGTGGTCGAGGGAAAGATCGTCGTCCCTTCCGCACTGTTCCAGCCGATCGCCGCTGAAGACGTAGCCGATCGCCTCGCCGAGGTCGCGATGGGCCAGCCGCTCAACGGCACGATCGATATCGCGGGACCTGAGAAGGCTCCCTTCAATGAATTCATCGCACGGCGCCTGAAGGCGTCCGGCGACGTCCGGCCGGTGATGGGAGACCCAAAGGCAACCTATTACGGCGCTCCCATTGACGACACATCGCTGAACCCGCTCGGCGAGGCCAGACTCGGGAAAACGCCGCTGGCAACATGGCTTGCGGGGCTCTGAAGACCCGCAAGTCACGCAAATCACGATCGAAACAGCAATAAAGGAAATCCCATGCGCAGATTGCTGACGGCAATTGCGGTTTATACCGCATCTCTCCTGACGGCCCATGCAGCCGAGACGGCTGCGCCATTGGCCAAAGTGACGGTCGTGTTCGACCAGGCCCTGCCGAATGCCGCGGGCAAGAGCATGAAAGGCGTACTGGTCGAGTATGGTCCCGGAGGGTCCTCGCCGGCTCATATCCACGCGCGCTCGGCTTTCATCTACGCCACGGTCCTGGAA
Organism: Bradyrhizobium sp. 149; assembly: GCF_023073915.1. Taxonomy (GTDB): domain Bacteria; phylum Pseudomonadota; class Alphaproteobacteria; order Rhizobiales; family Xanthobacteraceae; genus Bradyrhizobium. The sequence goes on from NZ_JADPKK010000022.1 coordinate 949,865, forward strand.
GGAGCGATCCGCAGTCAGGTGAATGACAGCCCCGCCAAGGTCTTTCACAAGGGAGAGAATTTCTCCGAAAAACCCGGCGACCGCCATGGCGTCAGCGCCAATGCCAGCGACACCGAGCCCGCGAAGCTGCTCGCCGTGTTCGTGGTGGATACGGCCGACAAGGAACTGACGACGCCAATCGCGAAGTAGCGCCAGGTCAGACAGCGATGCTGGAGCGAGACGCTGGCGTCAGCCGGCACTCGCCACAAACGCGACCGGCGTACCTTTCGAGACACTGGCTGCCACGCGTTCAGCGTCCCAATTGGTGAGACGCACGCAGCCGTGGGATTCCGCTTTGGAAATCTTGTTCGGCGAAGGCGTACCGTGAATACCGTAGCTCTCGGCGGAGAGGTTGATCCAGACGGTGCCGACCGGGTTGTTCGGACCGGGCTTGATGGTGAACGGCTTGCGGGAATGGACGCCCTTGAAGTGATAATCGGGATTGTAGCGGTAGTATGGATTGCGGCTGATCTCCGTGACCTTCAGCGTGCCCGAGGGAGACGGCTTCTCTTCGCTTCCGACCGTCGCTGGATAAAATCCGATCAACGCATTCGACTTGTCGAACAGCTTCAACGTCTGTCGGCTCTTGTCGATCTCGACCCTGTCGGCTTTGGCAAGCGCGGCGCCTCCGCTCGCAGTATCCACGACGACGATGGTGTCGCCGGCCCGATCGAAGCGGCGCCCGGGGTTGAGCGTCGCCAAGAGCTCCTCGCTCATGTGAAATTTCTCGGCCAATCCTTCACGCGGACTCGTGAATCCGAGCTTCGGAATTCCTTTCATCTGCTCCATCCTCGGCGGAAGCTTGCTCAGGAAAGGACCCGACACGTCCTGCTGAGTGATCGTGTAGGTCGCCGTTACCGGCCGGTCGTCCGCCAGCAGCGCCTTCCAGACGTCCTCCGACAGAGCCTCCGAACTCGGCGATTGCTGCGCTTCCGCATAGGCACGCAGCGCCTTCCTGGCGTTCTCTCCGAACTTGCCGTCGATCTCGCCGGGCGAGAAATGCGCCCTGTCCAGGAGCACCTGCAGCCGGACGCCGGCCGGCGTCGGCTTCTCGTTCGAGAGAGTCTTGTTGGTCGGCTGGGCGGAATTGATGGCGGCGGCGTCCATCCCCACGGCGAACGCCGGCGGCGCCGCCAGAGCGAAGACCAGAAAGATGCAAATCTGCCCCGCTTTTCCGAGCGACATCGCCGGGTCCTTTCACGTTTCCGACGGTTCAGTGATGAATTCCCGAGCGGCGGCCAGCTTACGGTACTGGTCTTCGTACTGCCTCGCCATTCGCCTTGCGGAGAAGCGCTCCTCGAAGCGGGCGCGCACCTTCCTTCGATCCAGCTTGCCCAATTCGCCGACTGCCTTGATGGCCTGCTCCTCGTTGTCGACGATGAAGCCGGTCAATCCGTGCTCGATGACTTCGGGGACGGAGCCGGAGCGATAGGCGATCACCGGGGTTCCGCATGCCATCGCTTCGATCATGACCAACCCAAACGGTTCGGGCCAATCGATCGGAAACAGCAGCGCAGCGGCTTCGGCAAGGAAGGGCTGTTTCTTCGCGTCATCGACTTCACCGACAAGCCGGATGTTCTCGCCGTCGATGTTGGGCTCGATGTGCTTGCTGAAGTAGGCTGTCTCGGCGCGCGGGATCTTCGCGGCGATGCGGAGGGGCATCTGGACTGCGCGCGCAATGCGGATAGCGTCCTCCGGACCCTTGTCTGCGGTGAGACGCCCGAGAAACGCCAAATAGGACCCCTGTTCGTAGGACGGGCGAAACAAATCGGACGGCAGACCGTGCGGGATGGTTCCGATCCATTTTGCATCCGGAAGCGGCAGGCGCTGATGATCGGAAATCGACACGAAGCATGCTTCAGGGAATTGCCGAACCACGTCGGGGAACCCAGGCAAGTCGAGGCGACCGTGCATGGTCGTGAGGAACGGCACGCCGAGACGACTGAGCAACGGCAGCGACAGCCAGTCGATATGCGCGTGGATCACGTCGAACTCCTTCGCACGCCTTGCGATCGCCTCCATCAGCATCGCGCTCGCGGCGGTCGGGTCCACCCCCTTCCGTCCGAGACGCAGCGCGCGCGGCCAGACCGGATGAAGCGCACCATTCGTCCTGGAATCGCCGCTCGCAAACAGCGTGACCTCGTGGCCGAGCTCGACCAGCCCGTCCACCAGCCAGGCCACTACCCGCTCGGTGCCGCCGTAGAGCTTCGGAGGGACGCTTTCGGCCAAGGGAGCAAGCTGGGCGATGCGCATGGAAGGCTACCCGTTAAACCGCCGCGCGCACGATCATCACGATCGCGGCGGACAGAAGGTTCGAAATCGCGAGCAGCGTCCACTTCGGCCTTGCACTTGCGGCCGCGACCCGGCAGACGAGCCCTTCCACGAGCCTCAACATTCGTCGTCGGGAAGCCGATCGAGGTAGGCGATCCCGAATCCCGTGAGTTCTTCGGCATCGCTCCCGCGCGCTTCCCATCTCCCTTGCAGATGACGTTCGAGCAGGCAACGACGACTATCCGCGGCATCGACGTCGCGATGCCGGGCGCGGTAAACGGACCAAGCAATATCCACCGCCATTCGTAGCGGATCGTCGTCGACCATGTTCCAGCTCCGAGATGGAGACGTTCATGGGACGGCAACTCGTTACGACGGCGGAAGTTTCCGCTTTTTCCCGGAAAACCCGAAACTACACACCGCCACCGCAGGCCCAAGCAGGCGCTCTCCTCCCCTCCGAGACATCAGGCGACGCGACGAGCCACCATGTCCGCGGCCAGCAGCAGTGCAGCGCGGCTGGCCCCGATTGATCCAATGCCCTGGCCTGCGATGTCATAGGCGGTGCCGTGGGCGGGCGTGCAGATCGGGAACGGAAAGCCGCCGAGCAACGTCACGCCGCGATCAAAACCCATCAGCTTCATCGCGATCTGGCCCTGATCGTGATACATCGTCAGCACCGCGTCGAAGGCGCCGCCCTTGGCACGCAAAAACACCGTGTCGGCAGGGAACGGCCCTTCGACGGCGATACCCTCGCTCTGGCCGGCCGCAACGACGGGCCCGATGACATCGATCTCCTCACGGCCGAAATTGCCGCCGTCGCCGGCATGGGGATTGAGCCCGGCGACCGCGATGCGCGGCCGGGCGAAGCCGGCATTGCGCATACAGGAATCGGTCAGCTTGAGCGCGCGATGGATGCGTTCGCCGGACAGTCGCGCGGCGACGTCCTTGAGCGGAATGTGCGACGTCACGCGTGCGTTCCAGAGGCGGTCCAGCACGTTGAACTCGCTTGCGGGGGTCTTCAGTCCGACCACTTCCGCGGAGAACGCGATCTCGTCGTCATACTCGGCGCGGGCGAGCCGCATCGCCTGCTTGTTGAACGGGGTGAAGCAGACGGCATCGACCCGGCTGTCGCGACCGAGTTCGAGCGCGCGCTTGTAGTTGGCAAGCGCGAACCGGCCGCCGGCAAGGCTCGCAATTCCCTGCCTGATGTCGCCGGGATCGAGGTGGCCGAGATCGACGAACAGCGTCTCGCCCTCCGCCGCGTGCAAGTCAGCCCCCTGCTCCACCATGGTCAGTTCCGGCGTGACGCCCGCAACGCGCGCGCCCTCGTCGAAGATGCGGCGATCGCCGACCACGACGATCCGGCTGTGGGCGCGGATGTCGTCCTGCACCACGAGCTTTGCAGTCAGCTCCGGGCTGATGCCGGCGGGATCTCCCATTGCCAGTGCAATGAGCGGCTTTGCGGTCATATGGTCACCTTCTCTCGAGCTGTCTCTTGAGCCGTTGTCTCGGTCGCGGCAGATGCGGGTTTGCGCCAGAGGCGCGGCAGCTGCAGCACGAGCGGAAGCAGCAACAGCGCGATGCCGGCCACGATCAGGCACGTCACCAGCTTGTTGGCAAAGAAGATTCCGAGTGTTCCCTTGGATATCAGCATCGACTGCCGAAACGCGTCCTCGGCCTTGTCGCCGATGACGATCGCAAGCACGAGCGGCGCCAGCGGATAGAACAGCTTCTTGAAGAGATAGCCGACGACGCCGAAGCCGAGCATCATGACCACGTCCAGATAGGAGTTCGACACCGAATAGGCGCCGACGACGCAGATGATCACGATCAGCGGCGCGATGACGACGAAGGGAATCCGCATCAGCGCCGCGAACACCGGCACGGTCAGCAGCACCAGCACGACGGCCACGATATTGCCGACATACATCGAGGCGATCAGGCCCCAGACGAAGTCCTTCTGGTCGACGAACAGCATCGGCCCGGGATTGAGACCCCAGATCATCAGCCCGCCCATCATGACGGCCGCGGTGGCCGAGCCGGGAATGCCAAGCGAGAGCATGGGCAGCAGCGCGCTGGTGCCGGCAGCGTGATCGGCCGTTTCCGGCGAAATGATGCCTTCGACCTCCCCCGTGCCAAAGTACCGGCCACGGCGCGAGAAGCGACGGGCGATGCCGTAGCTCATGAAGGATGCCGCAGTCGGGCCGCCCGGCGTGATCCCCATCCAGCATCCGATGGCGGCGCTGCGCAGCAGCGCCACGCTGTGGCGCGGCAGGCGACCGATCGCGCGAAACACCTCGCGCCATTCGATCTTGGAGGAGACCGCGCGGGCATGAAATTCTTCCTCGACCGCGACGAGCAGCTCGCCGATGCCGAACAGGCCCATCACGGCGACGACGAAGTTTACGCCCTTGACCAACTCGTCAACCCCCATGGTCAGGCGCACGCTGCCGGAGACGGTGTCGATGCCGATCGCGGCAATGGCAAAACCGATTGCAAGCGCCACGACGGTCTTGATCGGCGCCGCCCCGCCCATACCGACGAAGCTGGCGAAGGCCAGGAAATAGACCGCAAAATATTCCGCCGGCCCAAAGGCGAGTGCGACCTGCGCCACCCAAGATGCGAGGAAGGTGATCAGGATGACGCCGATCAGCGCGCCGAATGCCGCCGAGCCGAAGGCGGTCGCGAGCGCCCTCGTCGGCCGCCCGTCGCGCGCCATCGGATAGCCGTCGAAGGTGGTAGCGACCGACGACGGCTCGCCCGGGATGTTGAACAGGATCGAGGTCACGGATCCGCCGAACAGCGCGCCCCAATACATGCTCGAGAGCAGGATGATGGCGGAGACCGGCTGCATGCCGAAGGTCAGCGGCAAGAGCAGCGAGACCCCGTTCGGAGCACCGAGCCCAGGCAGCACACCGACGAGAATGCCGAGCAGCACGCCGATCACCATCAACGCCAGATGCGGCAGCGTGACCGCGATGCTGAAGCCGTGAAGGAGTTCCCCGAGATTGTCCATCGGCCTCTCCGTCAGAAGCCGAACGCCGCGGCGAGCGCGCCGTGCGGCAAGCTCACCTGGAACATGCGCTCGAACACGATGTAGAGCGCAAGCGCCGTCGCTGCCGCCATGCCAAGGGCGCGCGGCACGGATTGTTGTCTAGGGATCGCCAGCACCGCGAATATGTACAGGGCTGAGGCGACGTACATCCCGAGCAACGGGATCGCAGCCACGAAGATCGCGGCCGGCACGAACAGGCCGGCAAGCCGGCGCAGCTCAATCGCCGTGATGGCAATTGGTACGCTGGCGAGCGTCGCGGCCGGCACGACGCCCCGCACCAGATTGTAGAGGCTGCCGAGCACGATGATGATCCCGGTCAGGAACGGAAACGTCCCGGCGTCCACGCCCGCGCTCGACCAGCCGATGCCGTTATCGAGGCTGGAGACGACGACGGCCACACCAAAGCCGCCGGTGAGGAAGGCGGTCGCAAGTTCGAGAGCGCGGCGCGATATCATCGAGGGAGCTCCGGTCCGTCACGGGACGTCAGGACATCATTGCGGCTTCACCGCCTCACTTGACCAACCAGCCCTGCTCGCCTGCGACCTGCCTGACGCGCTCGAGGTCGTCCTTGATGAAGCTGTCGAGCTCGGCACCGGTCAGGAACGTATCGATCTGGGAGCTCTTCTCGATGTAGTCCTTCCATTCCGGCGTCGCCTGCACCTTCTTCATCAATTCGACATAGAACGCGGCCTGGTCCGGCGTGACCTTGCCGGGGAGCCACACCGTCCGCGGCTGCTCATATTGCTTGATGTCGAGGCCCTGCTCGACACAAGTCGGAACGTCGCCCCAACCTTCGGTCGCGGTGACCTTGGCGCCCTGCGGCAGCCGCTTCGGGCTGAAAACGCAAAGCGGTCGCTGCGTCCCACCGCGCCATTGCCCGAGACTTTCGCTGGGATTGTTGACGTGGGAGTCGAGGTGTCCACCGGCGAGCTGCACGGCGGTCTCGGCGCCGCTCTTGAAGGGGATATAGGTCAGCTTGATGTGGCCGGCCTTCTCGATCATGCGGGTCAGCACCTCGTCCGTGTCCTTTGACTGCGCGCCGCCCATCTTGAATTCGCCCGATGAGGCCGCCTTCAGATAGTCGCCCGCCGTCTTGTAGGGCGCGTCCTGCTTGACCCAGAGCAGGAACTCGTCCTGCGCCATCGCCGCGATCGGAGTGAGATCGGTGTAGTTGAAGGCGACCTTGGAGACGAGCGGCTGCTGCCAGGCATTCGACGTGCCGAAGATGACCTTGTGGGGATCGCCGGCGGACGCCTTGCCGTAGACATAGCCTTCCGCACCGCTGCCGCCGCCCTTGTTGACGACGACGATCGGCTGCTCCACCAGCTTGTGCTTGGTGATGATGTTCTGCACGGCGCGCGCGAGATTGTCGGTGCCGCCGCCGGGCCCGGCGGTCGCCACGAACTCGATCGGCTTTTGCGGCTGCCAGGCGCTGAGCGCCGGCATCGTGCCGGCGAGCACGGCTGCGGCTGCGGAGAGCAGAAGTTTTGACGTCCGACCCATGATTTCCTCCAGCTGATTTTTGTCTCTTGTTCTTGTCGTTCTCGACGTCCGGTCAGGCGACGCGTTCCTCGCGTCTTCCTGATGCCAGGACGATTGCGCCTTCTTTTTCGAGCGCTTCGATCTGCTTCTGGTCGAACCCGTGCTCGACCAGCACCTCGCTTGTATGCTCACCGTAGACCGGCGCGCCCGTGCGCACTTTGCCCGGGGTCTCCGAAAACTTGACCGGCAAGCCGATCGTCTTCACGGGACCGAGCGTGGAATGCTCGACCTCGACGACCATCTCGCGCGCCAGCGTCTGCGGATCGCTCAAGGCCTCCAGCATGTCGTGCACGGGTCCGCACGGCACGCCCTTCTCGTCCAGTGCCGCCAGCCAGTGCGCCCGGGTCTGGGTGCGGAAGCGCTCGCTCAGGACGGCTTCGAGCTCCTTCAAATGCGCCATGCGGTCGGCTCCGGTGACGAAGCGCGGATCGGAGGCAAGCTCGCTCGCACCAAGGGCCTCCAGCATCAACAGCCAGTGCTTCTTGTTGGCGCCGCCGACCACCAGCCAGCCGTCCGAGGCCTCGAAGGCCTGATATGGCGCGTTGAGCGGATGCGCCGAGCCCATCGCGCGCGGCGCCGTGCCGGCGGCGAGCGCGATGGTCGACTGCCAGTAGGTCTGCACCAGCGCGGCCTCATAGAGAGAGGTCTCGACCCACTGCCCTTCACCGGTCTTGAGACGGTGCGTATAGGCCGCGAGGATACCCATGCTCGCCAGCAGGCCGGCGGTGATGTCGGACAGCGGCGGGCCGCATTTCACGGGCGGACCATCGGGGCGTTCGCCGGTAAAGCTCATGATGCCGCTCATGGCCTGGGCGACCAGATCGAAGCCGCGGCGATGCTTGTAGGGTCCGGTACGGCCGAAGCCCGACAGCGAGCAATAGATCAGCGTCGGATGCTGCCTGTGCAGGTCTTCGTAGCCGAAACCGAGGCGCTCCATGGCGCCCGGCGCAAAGTTCTCGACCAGCACGTCGGCGCCCGCGATCAGCCGCCGCAGCACCTGCTTGCCGCCGTCGGTCTTGAGGTCCAGTACGACGCCGCGCTTGTTGCGGTTCATCATCAGGAAGGAGGCAGCCTCGTCGCCGATCTTCGGCGGCACCGAGTGGCGGGTATCGTCACCGTTCGGCGATTTCTCGATCTTGATCACGTCGGCGCCCATGTCGGCCAGCATCAGGGTGCAGGTCGGCCCGGCCATGACATGGGTGAGATCGATGACCTTGAGGCCGGCAAGCGGCCCCGAACGGCGGGAGGTTGATTGCGATCGGTCGCTTTGCATCGGGGCGTCCTATTGGCCGCGCCATTGCGGCGCGCGCTTGGTGAGGAAAGCATCGAGCCCTTCGCGAAAATCCTGGCTCGTGTAGCACATCAGGATGAGGTCCTCGCCCTCGTCCCGCGCCAGCCGCTTTTGCAGGCGCGCCACCGCCTGCTTGGTCGCATTCAGCGTCAGCGGCGCGTGGCTGGCCAAGAGCCGGGCAATCTCGTCTGCGCGCTTGTCGAGCGCGGCGAGATCCTCGACGATTTCGCCGAGCAGCCCGACACTTGCGGCCTCGACGGCGTCGACGAGGCGTGCGGTGAAGATCAGATCCTTGACGCGCGCGGCGCCGATCAGCGCGGTGAGACGACTGACATTGGACATCGACAGGCAATTGCCGAGGGTGCGGGCGATGGGAAAGCCGATTTTCGCGCTTTGGGTGCCGATGCGGAGGTCACAGGCCGCGGCAATGCCCGCGCCGCCGCCGGTGCAGAATCCGTTGATCGCCGCGACGGTCGGCACCCGGCACGCCTCAAGCGTGGTCAGCACCCGATCGATGCGGTTCTCGTAGTCGATCGCGTCCTGGGGCGACTTGAACTCGCGGAACTGGTTGATGTCGGTGCCCGAAGCGAACGCCTTGTCGCCGGCCCCGCGCAAAACCAGCACCTTGATCGCGTGATCGTCGTTGATCTCCTCGCAGATCGCGGCGAGCCGCTCGTACATCGCGAAAGTGAAGGCGTTGCGGGCCTGCGGGCGGTTGAAAGTGATCCGCCCGATACCGTCCTGGCGCTCGAAAAGAAGGTCTTCCGCCTCCACTTGCTGGTCCATTTCCTCATGTCCTTCTGCTTTTCTACATTTTTGAATGCAAAATTCTCGATTTACAAGCTGGAACTTGCAACACTCCGCATATAACTTCATTTCTGAATGCAAAATGGACTTTAGACCTATGCTTCATGAGGAAGTCGTCGGCCGCATCCGCGCCATCCTGCTCGACGGCGAAATCCCGCCGGGCGCGCGGATTCCCGAGCGCGAGCTGTGCGAGCGGCTGCAGATATCGCGCACGCCGCTACGCGAGGCGCTCAAGGTGCTCGCCGCCGAAGGGCTCGTGCAGCTCCTGCCCCACCGCGGCTCGCGCGCGGCAAAACTGACCGACAAGGACATGCGCGACCTGTTCGAGGTCTGCCAGGGTCTCGAGGCGCTCGCCGGCGAGCTCGCCTGCGAGCGCATCACGGACGCCGAAATCGACGAGGTCGCCGCCGCGCATGCCGACATGGTGCGGCACTATCGCGAGGGCGATTTGATCCAGTATTACCGCGGCAACCGCGCCATTCACGAAGGCATCGTCACTGCAGCCGGAAACCCCGTGCTCGCGGGCCTGTATACGTCCGTGACAGCGCGCATCCGGCGCGCGCGTTATGTCACGCCGATGACGCCCGAGCGTTGGGCAGTCGCCGTGAGGGAGCACGATGCAATCCTGAACGCGCTGCAGAGGCGCGACGGCGTCGGCCTCGCCCACATCCTGCGTGCGCATCTGCGCCACAAGCGCGAAGAGGTTTTGCAGGCAGGCTTTGCCGAAACGGAAGCCAATGACCTCGTGCCGCGAATTGCGTGAGGCGGCGTTCGCGACGTAGAAAGAATCTTGCGGTCCCGCAATATCGCGCGGCCAGCAGACACAATCGCGACACAATCATTGACTGCATTCGGCCGCACCGGTCGGATCGTGCTGACGAGAAGAACGTCGGCAACGGACGTCTTTTGTCGCGCGCCGGAATTGCGCATCAACTTCAGCAAGCCGCGATCATCACCAAATCAATTCCCCTTGCTCGCTTCCCTGAACCGGCGCAGCATTCGACGATCGGCGCAGGCCGAATGTAACGCGCGACCAATTGCGCAAAACAAAAGACAAAGCGGAGGAAACGCATGACAATCGATGTCTCACGTCGGTCCTTGTTGGCCCTCGGGGCTGGCCTTGGTGCCAGCGCAATGCTCGGCAGCAGCGCGATGGCGCGCGCTCCCAAGCTCGGCACCCAGACGCCCTACTGGCACCGCTTCGTTCTCGGCGATGCCGAAGTCACCATCGTATCCGACGGACCGCTTCCGCTCGGCGACCCCTCCGGGACCTTCACCGGCGTTCCCAAGGAAGAGGTCAAGAAGATGCTGGCCGACAATTTCCTGTCGCCGGACAATGTCGTGCTCGAGCAGAACTCGCCGATCGTCAATACCGGCGACAAGCTCATCCTGTTCGATACAGGGATGGGCAGTTCGAAGATGTTCGGCCCCACCACCGGGCGGCAACAGAAGAGCATGACCGAGGCCGGCATCAAGCCCGGGGATATCGATGCGGTGGTCTGCTCGCACGCCCATATCGACCACATCGGCGGCATCGTGGACGACGGCGGCAAGCCGCTGTTTCCGAACGCGCAGATCTACATCTCGCAGACCGATTTCGACTTCTGGACCGACGAAGGCAAGCTCGGCAGCGCGGCCAAGGATTTCGTCGTTCACGCGCGCAAGAACCTGCTGCCGGTGCGCGACCGCATCGTGTTCTTCAAGGACGGTCAGGAATTCCTGCCCGGCGTGCAGGCGATCTCAGCGCCCGGCCATACCGTCGGCCATAGCATCTTCCTGGTCTCCTCGGCCGGCAAGTCGTTCGCCTTCCTCGGCGACCTCTCGCACCATTCCGTGCTGCTGCTGGAGCGTCCGCGGATGGAATTTTCCTACGACACCGATCCGAGGCAGGCGGCCGAGTCACGCGTAAAACTGCTGACCATGCTTGCGGCGAACAAGGTCCCGGTGATGTCCTATCATTTCGCCTGGCCGGGCTATGGCCATGTCGCCAAGGCCGGTGAGGGATTCCATTATTATCCCGAACCGATGCAGATGACTTTGTAGCTCGTCAGGTCCGGGCGGCGCGTGCCGCCCGGACCTTTTGCTTGCCCCTCAAACGCCTACCACCTTTAATATCTAATATTCCGATTGCATCGGCTAATATTATTCGTTTGTCAAAATCGTCCTCCTGCGTAGCTTAGGCAGCGCAGCTATCGCCCGCGGCGAGCGGCCGCCACCAAGAATGGCGAAGCACGCGGAGGATGAAGATGACAACGACGCTCGACGCATCGGGAATGCCTGCACGCTCGCCACTGCGGTTCCTCGATCGCGAGCATACGATCGCAAGGCCGGGCTATAGCCGATGGATGGTGCCGCCCGCGGCGCTCTGCGTGCACCTCTGCATCGGGCAGGCCTATGCCTTCAGCGTCTTCAACCTGCCGATGACCAAGCTGCTCGGCGTGACGCAATCGGCACCCGGCGACTGGAAGCTGACCGAGCTCGGCTGGATCTTTTCCATTGCGATGGTGTTCCTCGGACTGTCGGCCGCAGTGTTCGGACGCTGGGTCGAGGAAGGCGGCCCGCGGCGCGCGATGTTCACCGCCGGCGTCGCCTGGGCGAGCGCGTTCCTGATCTCGGCGCTCGGCGTCTATCTCCACAATCTCTGGATCATCTATCTCGGCTACGGCGTCGTCGGCGGCTGCGCACTTGGCATCGGCTACATCTCCCCGGTTTCGACGCTGATGAAGTGGTTTCCTGACCGGCCTGGCATGGCGACGGGCATGGCGATCATGGGCTTTGGCGGCGGCGCACTGATCGCCTCGCCCTTCTCGGTCTGGCTGATGAGCAAGTTCGCCAGCACGACCGACGTCGGCGTGCTCGGCGCCTTCATCACGCTCGGCTGCGTCTATTTCGTCTTCATGATGGTCGGCTCCGCAATCGTGCGCGTGCCTGCGCCGGGCTGGAAACCGGAAGGTTACGTGCCGCCTACAACCGCGACCAAGCTGATGACGAAGAACGACGTGTTCGTCTACCAGGCGATCAAGACCCCGCAGTTCTGGCTGATCTGGATCGTGTTGTTCTGCAACACAACGGCCGGCATCGGCGTGCTCGGCCAAGCCTCGGCGATGAGCCAGGAGATGTTCCCGGGACAAATCACTGCGGTCGCGGCCGCGGGTCTGGTCGGCCTGATGAGCCTGTTCAACATGGGCGGACGCTTCAGCTGGGCCTCGTTGTCCGACTTCATCGGACGCAAGAACACCTATTTCGTCTACATGGTGCTCGGCTTCGCGCTTTACGTCACCGTGCCCTATGCCGGCGCGAGCGGCAACGTCGTGCTGTTCGTGCTGTGCTTCCTGATCATCGTCAGCATGTATGGCGGCGGATTTTCCACGGTGCCGGCCTATCTGCGCGACATGTTCGGCACCCGCTATGTCGGAGCCATCCACGGCATCCTGCTCACGGCATGGTCGATGGCCGGCATCGCCGGGCCGGTGCTGATCAACTACATCCGCGAATACAACGTCACCCACGGTGTGCCGAAGGCGCAGGCCTACAACACCACTATGTACATCATGGCCGGACTGCTCGTGGTCGGCTTCCTCGCCAACCTCTGCGTCCGTGCCGTCGACAAGCGCCATCACATGAAAGACGACAAGGCAGGTCTCGAGCCGGCGCGCGCTTAACGCGCGGCGGAACAGAAGGAGCAACCATGACAACGACATCGCGAAGCGAAGCGTCATTCTCCCAGCTGCTGCTGAGCTGGATCACCTATCGGGTGTTCCGGATGACGGCGGTCAAGCCGGCCCATCGCGCCAGCGAGATCGCTGCCGCCGCCGCGGCAAGCAACAATCCCTCGGGAGCGTGACATCATCATGCATAATGCCCGGACCGTAAAAACCACGCCGCTGCAATTGGCGCTGGCCTGGAGCTTTGCAGGCATCCCTTTGCTTGCGGGCGTCATCCAGACACTGTTCAACGCGATGAAGCTGTTTCAGTAGGCACGAACCCATGCGCTCGACGGACAGGTCCGCAACGCACCTCGGCAGCGCGCGGCAATTGATCGTCGATGAGGGTTTTACCTTCTGCATGCTTGCTGCGGTGGTCGCCGCTGCGGTTCTCGCATTCGGCTTCGATGCGACCGCGGACATCATCGTCGCAATGCTTGCGATCGGCGCGGTGACGGCGGTTGCCGAAACCCGCATGCACCGGCGCCGCTAGCACAGTCCGGCCGCTGCGAGCCAGCTGTCAGCGGATTTTGCGCACGCGCCGCGCCGGCGTTTCCATCACGCGCCGCGCTTGCTCGGCGGCGAGGCCGCGCATGATCGCGATCGCGCTCTGCACATGATCGTCCGACTGGTCGACCGAAGAGACGACATAGGCCGGCATGGAGAACTTTGGTGCGCCGGCCACCAGGTGCAGGCGCCGCGCCTTCAGCAGCGGCTCGACGATCCGGTGGGCGAAGTAGCCGGAGCCGCCGTTTGCCAGAACATGCTGAAGCCCAAGCCAGCCGATATTGGCCGTCAGCGCAGGCCCCGCGAAATTGGGGAAGACGGCGCTGTGGCGGGCATAGAACTCCGGTCCCCAGTCGACATAGACGTAGCCCTCCTGCGGCTCGGGCTCGCTTTTGGGATTGGTCGAGACCAGCACCAGTTGCTCCTCGATCAGCAGTTCGACTTTCAGGCCGGGCCGGCTTTGCGGCGTGTACATCACGCCGATGTCGATGCGGCCTTCGACCAGCCCCTGCATCAACTCCGGCTCGAGCGCGCTCTCCGCGCGAATGGAGATTTGCGGATTGGCCTCCTGCATGCGCGGCAGCCAGAGCAGCAGAAACTCCTCCCACAGCCCGATGCGGCCGCCAACCACCAACGCCCCGCTAAAGCCTTTGGGGAGGCCGACGTCATGCCGGGCCTGCTCGACGGTGCGCACCAGGGTCGAGGCGTGACGCTGGAATTGGCGCCCGGCTGCCGTCAATGCCGCGCCGGCCTTGTTGCGCACGAACAGCGTGCACCCAAGCAGCTCTTCGAGGGACTGAATCCGCGTGCTGACGGTGGACTGGCTGACGTGAAGACGCTCGGCGGCCGTGATGAAATTGCCCGTCGCGACCACGGTCAGGAATGTACGCGCAAGCTCGGTATCCAAAGGCGGCCTCACATCGACATATTCGATATGAAATGCGCTCTCTTGAGGGATGTCAAACCGAAGAAATGCTGATTGGCACTCCAGCGGTCGGCGCTTCCGCCAAGAGCCTTGGCCACGACGTCCCAATTGCCGGAGGCCTCGAGATCGACCTTCTGGAGTGGACCGTATTCGGTCGGCCTTCCGCGAAAGCGGTCTTATCCCGGATCTGGGCTGTCAGCTGCGCGAGCGCTCCTGGAGGGAGCGCAACAGCCTGCTGGCGTCCGAACGATCGCCGCCGTCCGGCTGACCGGCAAAGAACTGCAATTCGTGACGCAGGAGCGTGCGGGCGCGCTCGGTCTCGCCTTTGGCGGCGAGCAGGCCCGCAAGGCTCTCCGCGGCACGCAGGCCAAATCCGCGCTGGCCACGACGCTGGGCAAGCGCAAGCGCCAGCTCGAAGTTCCGTTCGGCGAGCGAGATGTCGTTGACCTGCGCATGTGCGGCAAATCGACCTTCGATCCGAAGGCACTCGGCCTCATACCAATAGTTGCCACCCCGCCCGAAGACGTTACGCGCCTGATCGAGACAACGCCGGGCGTCCGCCAGCCTGTCGGCGCGGACATAGGCCTCCGCGAGCCAGCAAAGATATGTGGGCAGCTGGTAGACGAGGTGTGCCGTCAGCAGGAAATCGCGCTGCTTCTCCAGCATATCGATCCCTTCCGCGAGGCGACCGCTCTCGACGTCGGCCCAACCGAGATAGGTCCGCGCCACCGAGACCCAGAGCGGCAATTCCCGTCTGATCGCCCCATCGAGCGTCCGCTGTGCCAGCGCCCGGACCGTCTGCACGTCCCTCTCCAGCGTGTACATCATGCAGACATGCGCGTAGGCGTAGCCGAGGGTATGGGCGTGCGACAATTGCTGCGCGTGTCCGAGTGCCTCTCGGCCGTGCGTGACCGCATCGGTCACTCGCCCCACCAGCCAGGAGCAGATGCACAGATTTGACAGGCTCGTGATCTGCACGTCGGTGCCGTATGTCACGGCCGTGGCGCGGTCGGCGGCAGCATCGTAGAGCTTGGCTGCCCGATCGAGATGAACGCACGCCTGCTCGGTCTCCCCGTCGAGCAACGACGTGCCGAGCAGCCGATGTCCGACCATCCGATCGGCCCTCGTTCCCTTTTGCTCGGCGAGCGTCAGAAAGTCCTGCGCCAGCGTGCCGGCCTCCCGCACGTTGCTCGCAACGCGCAAGTAAGACCATCTTGCGTACAGCGCCGGAAAGATGCGCGGATCGTTATCGAGGGCGCGGCAGAGCTCGATGGCACGGCTGCTCACGTTGGCGACCGCGTCGGCGCCAAATCCCTGTAGCGCGATCGTCGGTCCGATCAGCGCGAGTTGGGCGTTCAGCTCCAGATTGTTCCGTTCAAGTCCCTCTGGAAGCCTCCTGATCTCCTCCAGCGCCATGTTGAGCTCGGCGATCGCCTCCAGATTTGCCGAACGTTCTGCAGCCTGCTGGGCCGCCTTCAGCCGCATCTGCGCCGCTCGGGAGGTGCGTCCGGCCTCAGACAGATGCTGGGCGAGATAGCCGGGTTCCGTCATGGTAATCTCTGGCAGATGGAGCTCGATCTCCGCAGCCACGCGGTCGTGAAGCTCTCGTCTCTGCCGTTTCAGAAGCGAATAATAGGCGACGTCCCGGACCAAGGCATGCTTGAAGGAGTAGATCTTTTCGTCGTCGTTGCGCTCGAGCCCTATCAGTCCAGACGCTCGCAGCCGCTCGAGGGCGGGTTCGAGGGCGTCGTGAAGCTCGCCGGCAACGGCGTCAAGAAGCCGATGCGGAAAGGTTCGGCCGATCACCGACGCGAGCTGCGCGACCGCCTTGGCATTGCCGAGCCGCTCGAGACGCAGCATCAGGGAATCGTAGAGCGCCGATGGCACTTCGGAAGGTCCGCTGGCGCCGGCCGTTCTGACGCCGGGATCGACCTGGCCGGTCTCCAGGGCAGCCGCAGCCAACTCTTCCACGAACAGCGGCACACCGTCCGATCGTGCGACAACCTGCTGGATCAATTGGCTCGACAGCTGTTTGTCGCGTACGACCGATCCTGCGAGATCGCGGCAGTGCTCGTCGTCGAGCCGCTGAAGCACGATGCGCAGGATCATCGGCGATACGTTACCGACGACAGACGCTCGGCTGGTGACCACCAGGAGATTCCGCGTGGCACCGATCTGGCCGGCAATGCGCTCCACGATCTCGATCGTCGATGGATCGGCCCAGTGAAAATCCTCCACCAGAATCAGGCCGGCCTCGCCGCGCGCTTGCGAGATCAACAGCTGCACCGCCGCATCGCGCGTCTTCCGACGCTGCTCTTGTGCATCGGGAATTGTCGGGCCTGACGCCGCCGACATCGGTAAACCGAGCATCTGACCGATCAGCGTCAACTGCTCCTCGGCGCCGCCACACGTCTCGGCCATGAAACCACGCAGACGCGCCGAATTCGCCTCGGCGTCTTCATCTCTGGCAATGCCGATGCGCTGCTCAAGGGCTCTGATGATCGGGTATAGCGGTGTGCTCTGATGCGGGGCGGAGGCTTGGACCACCAGGATCAGCTCGTCCGGCAGCGCGGCCCTTTCGATCAGCTCCAATGCCAGGCGCGATTTGCCGATCCCGGGCTCCCCGGTGATCTCCACCGTACGCCCCTGCCCGGTCCGCGCCAGCTCCCACGCTTGCAGCAGCTGGCCCATTTCAGCGACCCTGTCCACCAGGCGCGAGGCATTGCGACGGCGTGCACGATGGCCGGCGCCATCTTCCAACGCCTCGCCCACGACGAGAAAGACCTCGACTTTTCGCGACAGTCCCTTGAGCGAACGCATACCGAGCGGTTGCAGGGCGAATTTGCCGCGGAGGAGGCGCCTGGTCTCACCGCTGATCACGAGTGAATTTGGCTCACCCATTTCCAGCAACCGGAATGCGATGTTGGGCGTATCGCCGACGATCTCCGTCGCATCGTGCACATGGCCCGGCCCCGCCTTGCCGATCACCGCTACGCCCGTATGGACCCCGATCCGAACGCGAAGCGGTTCCTGGATCGCCGCAATGGCGCGCTCACTGAGTTCGCGAAGTGCCCGCAACAACACCAGGCCGGCGCGTACCGCGCTCTCGGCCTCGTTCTCCGATGCGAGGGGATAGCCGAATTCCGCACGAATGCCGTCGCCGATGTAGTTGACGACGCTGCCTCCGGCATTGCTGATGCATTGCGAGCTTATCGCCTGGAATTCCAGCAATATTTCTCGCAGATCCTCGATGTCGCAACGCTCGGAGAGGCCCGTTGAATCAACGACGTCGCAGAACAGAACGGTGAGCTGCCGGCGTTCGGTTACTCTGTCGTGAGGGTCGTCCATCACTCATCCCGGAATTCTGACAATGTTCCGCGGTTCGATTTGGCGCCGCTGCCGTTTCCTGAGCGCGCAGAGATTGCGCCCTTCTCTTGAGAGAAGTCCACCTCTCGAGAGAAGTCTACGCCGCTGTGGGTGACAATCAATCAGCCACACTGTCCGACCACGCCCGACGAAATTTCCGGTGCAGGTCGGATACTGCAGGCACGTCAACTTCCGTATGATGGCTCCGGGCTGGCCATCACCGGCTCAGAGCAGATCGGCAAAGAATGGGTTCAGCATGCGTCCGTGCGGATCCTCCAGCCTGACTTGCGCAGAAAACCGCGTCCATCGCGCACCATACGCGGCCGTGACATGCTGCCGGGTGACGAACGGGCTCTGATTCAGCAACGGAATGCCATTCCTCTTGTGCGCGAAATCATTGAACTCTTTCAAAAACCCGTCCCACGCCGGCCTGTCCGTAAAGGCGTGAATGGGGTCGACCGAAAAAACGTCTCCGTCGTGCGAGTAGGACAGCAACGAATGCTCGTCCTTCCGGATGAAGTAGGAGCCAAGCGCCATGTTGCAGCGGAAGTCATGGTCCTTGAAATACTTTTCGCTGAAGTCCACGTAGTCGCGCAGCACATTCAGCCATTCAGCCCGCGGAAATGCCCAGAATGTAAATGCATATCGCGCCGACGGCGGCGTCTTGCTGTAGTCGATCGTCTTGTCGGGATTGTACAGCGTCGCTCCGCCGACCAGGTGCAGGAACGACATTAACAACCGGCTGCCAACGAACCACGTGTCGAGCGACGCATCCCTGAGAGGCTTGGTCGGGATGCTGCTGTCGATAAACCTGCCAACGCGGGCTTCCGTATGGTTCCAGAGGGCACGGCGGCTGGCCGCGAACAGCGACCCTAACGGCCCAACCCTATCGATAGGATGTCGCGTCTGGAAGTGTGCCTTTCGACCGACCGTCCAGCAAATCAAGCCTCGCGATGCATCGATGATTCCATCCACTTCCTTCTCGGTCAGCTCTCCGATCGGGCGCGGCAAATATCTGAAGTGGACCGCTTCCAGCGGCTTGATGCGAAACGTCACCTCGTAGATGACGCCGCACAGGCCATAGCTCGAGCGCATCAAGTACATCACTTGCGGGTTTTTATCCTCCGATGCTTCCGCCAACCCGCCGCTGGGCGTCACCCACTTCATCGCTGTGATGTACGAGCCGACCTGCCCGAACTCGCCGCCGTCCAGGCCGTCCTTGGTGTGGCAGCAGGCCGCCGCGCCGAGTGTCATGTTCCCGATCTCGATATTGGTCAGAAACTGGAGGTTCATCGCCCGCAACGCCCGCGATGCGGCAATGAACTGGAGACCCGCCTCGGCCGTGAACGTCATGCTGTGTGGATCGATCTTGAGGATACGGCTCATCCCGGACATGTCGATGATCGTCCCGTCCGAGGACGCGCAAGGCGTCAAGGAATGATAGCTGCCCATCGCCCGAACAGGGCTTGGGTAGCGGTCGGCATCCCTGAGGATCGATTGAATCTCGTCGACGGAGCGCGGTGACACCAGCTGCGCGGGTGAGCTTGTGATCCCGCCGTCGTAATTGCGAACCATATTGCCCATCTGCGTCACCCCCTTGACGGCGAAACACGCAACTTAAGATGGCTTTTCGGTCTTGCCGACGTCGGTGCCGGCCTGGTTCTCACGAGGTTGTAGCTCGTTGTCGCGCAGCTTCGCCCCGCTCACGAAATTCAGCCGGGTCGCCCGATGCACCCACGGCTGTATGACATCCTATCCGAGCAAACATTTAACCGACAGGAGAAATTGAGTGACGGGCGACCGCAGCGTCCGGCAAGCCGGCGTTGGCAGACGGGCATTTTGGTGCTAAATGAACTGCATTTACTAGTTGCAAGTCGAATTTATTTCACGCGATTGCGTCGGGGAACGTCGATGTCCCGCGAGAATGATGGTTTTGTCTTCCATCGTGGCCTGCTCCAGGCGGTCCTGGATGTTGTCTATCGGGCCATAAACTTCTTTGTCACATGGGACCACCTGCCGACCCTGCTCGGAGCTGCCAATCTTTCGGTGTTCCGCGACCGGCTGCGGGCGCACAACCTCCACCATACCGGCTACGGCACGACGTCGCCTGGCTGGAGCCCTGGCAACGACCGGTGGCGTTCCGCCGACGGCTCGTTCAACAACCTCGACCATCCGCGCATGGGCATGGCGGGCGCCCGGTTCGGACGCAATTTCCCGCTGCCGGAATGCGTCCCGGACAGCGTAGACGATCTGCTCGAACCCAGTCCGCGCGAGATTTCGGAGGAATTGCTGGCGCGCGACCAATTTATTCCCGCAACCAGTCTCAATCTGCTGGCCGCCGCCTGGATCCAGTTCGAAACGCATAACTGGTTCAGCCATGGAGTGCCCGAGTCGGGAAATGAGTTCAAAATCCCACTGAAGGCGGGCGACGAATGGCCTAAGGAGGAGCGGATCGGCGGCTACATGAAGATCCGTCGCACTGTTCGCGACGAGACATCGCGTGAATCATGGCTCGGCGCCGCACCGACATTTCGCAACCTCAACTCGCATTGGTGGGACGCCGGACAGATCTACGGCAGCGATCGCGCGAGGCAGATGCAGATCCGTTCCGGGGTCGATGGGAAGATCGAGATCGGCAACGATGGAATGCTTCCTGCCGATCCAGTTCACCCAGGTGCCGATCTCACCGGATTCAACGACAATTGGTGGGTCGGGCTCAGCCTGCTGCACAATCTCTTCGCGCGTGAGCACAATGTCATCTGCGACGGCTTGAAGACGCGGTATCCCACCTGGATTGACGAGGAGCTATTCCAGCGTGCGCGCCTGATCAACGGAGCCCTGATCGCCAAGATCCATACCATCGAATGGACGCCAGGCATCCTTGGCCATCCTGCACTGGACTTCAGCATGCACGCCAACTGGTCGGGGATACCGTACCGGGTGCTGCGCGCGGTGCTCGGCAAGAACAGCGAAGCCGCCTATGGCATCATCGGTTCTCCGACGGAGCAGCACAGCGCGCCCTACGCCATGACCGAGGAATTCACCGCCGTCTACCGCCTGCACCCGCTGATCCCGGACGACATGGATGTGCGGCGGCTCGACGCCGCAGAGGTCGAACACTGCAAGCTGGTCGACATGCAGGGAGGCGTCTCCCGCAAGTTCATGGAGACGCGCGGCTTCGCCAACCTGATGTACTCCTTCGGCACCGCTCATCCCGGCGCCATTCGCCTCCACAATTATCCCAACTTCCTGCGCCAGTTCACGAAGGACGGGCAGCCGCTGCTCGACGTGGCCGCGATCGATATCATGCGCGATCGCGAGCGCGGCGTGCCGCGCTACAATCGTTTCCGCGAGCTGGTCGGCAAGAAGCGAGTCAAGACGTTCGAGGAAATCACCAGCATCCCCGATGCGGCGAGGAAGATGCGCGCGATCTACAAGGGCGACGTCGACCGCGTTGATCTGATGGTCGGGCTCTTGGCCGAGGACCTGCCGGACGGTTTTGGCTTCAGCGATACCGCCTTCCGCATCTTCATCCTGATGGCATCGCGGCGTCTCAAGAGCGACCGCTTCTTCACCGACGATTACCGGGCGGAAGTTTACACGAACTTCGGTCTGGACTGGGTCCACAAAAACGGGATGAAATCGGTCCTGCTGCGGCATGTGCCGCAACTCGGACCGGCGCTCGAGGGCGTCAACAACGCCTTTGCCCCCTGGAACGTGCTGCGAGGCTGACCCATGGCCCTCATCCTCAGCATTCCGGGCCTCGTCCGCGTCGCGCTCGTCCGCGATCCCGACGAACTGCTCCGCGTCAACAATGCGGGTAGGGTCGCCCGCTCACTGTCTGGCCGCGGTGGCCTGTTCAATCGCTCGGTCGCGGCAAAGCTCGCAGTTTTCCGCACACCTGATGGCGACATCTGGCCGGCATTTCGCGACCGGCACGATCCATTGCGCGCGGCCCATCAGGCGACCCTCGAATCCGCGCTTTCGGATGTCGAGCCACTGTTGCAACGGATCGCGCCGGAGATCGCCGAGCTCGGCAACTACATCCGCGACGGGCACGCGCATCGCAGCATGGGCGTCGTTGTTCAGCAAGCGATAGGCCGGCTCTTCTTCGCCGACTATATTGCGAGCGAGGAGTCCTACGCCGCCGCGCGCACGTTGCAGGCCTGGCTGTCGGCCTGGCCGCTGCGTGCATACTGGATCAGGCGCAGCGGCGCGTTGAAGGCTTCGCTCGATCGAATTGAAGCAACCTCGCGCGGTAATATGGCTTGCGCGCATGCAACTGCGCTTGCAATGGGCAACATCGTAAAGTCGATCGATCTGATGCGCGAGCTGGTGCTTCGCGGCGACAGTCTGGCGAAGATCGAACCGCAGGATGCGCTGCTTCGCACCCTGCGCGCGCCCGCGCGCGTGGTCCGCGAGGCGCGCGATGGAGACTGCGTTGGTTTGATCCGGCTGCGGTCACGGACGTTGGTGCTGCTCGCGGTCGAAGACGCCCGCCAGCAACGTGCCTCCGATCCGGGCTTCGCATTCTTTGCCGACGCGTGGAATCGTTGCCCCGCGCACAGCATTGTCCCCGCGTTGCTCATCGAGGTGTGGCGGGCGGCAAGGACCAACAAGAAGCACAGCGCGACAGGCACGCCGCCGCAAGGTGGACGGCCAAAGTCGCAGCCGCCCTAGCACCCCAGCCGGTCGGCTATCCCGCCAAAATCCTTGGCCACGATGTCCCACTTGCCGGTGGCCTCGAAGTCGACCTTCTGGAGCGGACCGTATTCGGTCGGCCGCGCCACGAAGGCGGTCTTCAGCCCGTTCTTCTGCGCGGCGGCGAGATCGCCGTTGTGGGCGGCGACCATCATCACCTCTTCCGGCTTGAGGCAAAGCAGCCGCGCGGCGCCGAGGTAGGTTTCGGGATCGGGCTTGTAGTGCTCGAACAGCTCGGCCGACATGACGAGGTCCCACGGCAGGCCAGCGAACTTCGCCATGTTGGTCAGCAGCGCAACATTGCCGTTCGACAGCGGCGAGATCACGAATTTCGTCTTCAGCCGCGTTAGCCCCGCGACGCTGTCGGGCCACGGATGCAGGCGATGCCAGCCCTTGGTGAGGTGATCGAGATCGGCTTCGGTCAGGCCTTTGATCGAAAATTGCTCGACCAGCTTTTCCAGCGAGCGGCGATGCAGATCGTCCAGCATGACATAGCCGCGCTCGGGATGTTTGCGCACGTCGTCCATCGAGGCCATGTACATGCCGCGCCAGCCGTCGACCAGGGCGGTCCAGTCGGCGGAGATGCCGCGGCCCTTCGCCCACCACATGAAGTCCGTGATCAGGCTGGTGCGCCAGTCCACGACGGTGCCGAACACGTCGAACACGAGCGCTTTGATGGCCGTGAGGTCTGACATCGACGCTTCCCTGTGTTGCCTATTGTTGGTCATGCCGGGATGCGCCGCGAGGCGCAGGCCCGGAATGACGGCCGCACGTTGTGACTCAGTCCAGGTGGAACTTCGCCAGCTCGCGGTGCTCGGCCTTGATGTAACGCACGGTGCCGGTGACCGAACGCATCACCACCGTCTCTGTCTCGATCACGCCGTCCTTGCGGAATTTGACGCCTGACAGCAGCGAGCCCGTGGTGACGCCGGTGGCGGCGAACAGGCAGTCGCCGCGCGCCATGTCCTCGATGCCGTAGATCATCTTGGGATCGTTCACGCCCATCTTGGCGGCGCGCTCGCGCTTCTCGTCGGAGTCGAGGATGAGGCGGCACTGCATCTGGCCACCGATGCAGCGCAGCGCCACGGCCGCGAGCACGCCTTCCGGCGCGCCGCCGGTGCCGAGATACATGTCGACGCCGGTATTGTCGGGGTCGGCGCAGTGGATCACGCCGGCGACGTCACCATCGGTGATGAGGCGCACGGCGGCGCCGGTCGAGCGCACGCTCTCGATGATGCTGGCATGGCGCGGACGGTCGAGCACGAGAACGGTGATGCCGTCAGGCTTGACGCCCTTGGCTTTGGCGAGGCGGCGGACGTTTTCGGCCGGTGTCGCATCGAGCTCGACGACGCCCTTGTCATAGCCGGGACCGATCGCGAGCTTCTGCATGTAGACGTCGGGGGCGTGCAAGAGCGTGCCGCCGTCGGCCATCGCCATGGTGGCAATCGAGCCCGGCATGTTCTTGGCGCACAGCGTGGTACCTTCGAGCGGGTCGACGGCGATGTCGACCTGCGGGCCGGCGTTCATGCCGACCTTCTCGCCGATGAAGAGCATCGGCGCCTCGTCGCGCTCGCCCTCGCCGATGACGATGGTGCCCTCGATCGGCAGCTTGTTGAGCTCGCGCCGCATCGCGTCCACCGCGGCCTGGTCGGCCGCCTTCTCATTGCCGTGCCCGCGCAGGCGCGCCGAGGACACCGCCGCCCGCTCCGTCACACGCACGATCTCCAGCGTGAGAATGCGCTCGAGCAACGCTTGCGGCGGGACAGAAATATGGGTCGACATCGGCTCACTCCTTCGAAACGGTTTTGGACGGAAATCCCCGTCCGCATCAACTCGTAACACCCACAGTTCGTTCGAACCGTGTCATTGCTGAAGCATGCTCTTTCCGGAAAACCGCTTTGCACTTTTCCGGAGCATGCCCTAGTTCTTCTCGATCCGGATCACCTGCGGCCGCCCGCTGATCACCTTGTCCTTTTGCACGGCCGCGAGCGCGCGGCGCACGGCGTCCTCATGCGTGGCATAGGTGATGAGGATGACAGGCACCGGGACCGCCTTGCCGTCTGCCGGCGCAGCGCCGCCATTGGGATGGCGCTGCACGATCGACTCGATCGAAATCTTCTGCTCCGCGAGGCGGGTCGCGATCGCAGCCGCGGTGCCCGGGAAATCGCGTGCCAGAAGGCGGATGTAGTAGCCGCCCTCGTGGCGCTCCATCGGCGCCTTCTTGGTATCCTGGAGCTGCGAAATCGGCCGGCCGAACGGATTGGCGCGAATGCCTCGGGCGACATCGGCGATATCGGCGACGACGGCGGATGCGGTCGCAGCACCGCCGGCACCGGGGCCGACCAGCGTGATCGGCGGGATGCCCTCGCCATCGATCGTGACCGCGTTGGTGACACCCATCACCTGCGCGATCGATGAGGATTTTGGAACCATGGTCGGATGCACGCGCTGCTCGATGCCCGTGGCGGTGCGAACCGCGACACCGAGGAGCTTGAGCCGGTAACCGAGATCGTCGGCCGCACGGAGATCTTCCGGCGCGATGGAGGAGATACCTTCGACATACACCGCGCTTTGAGCAACTTTCGTGCCGAAAGCGAGGCTGGCGAGAATGGCGAGTTTTTGCGCGGTATCGTGGCCGTCGACGTCGAATGACGGATTGGCTTCGGCATAGCCGAGCCGTTGCGCATCCTTCAGGCATTCGGCGAAGGACAGGCCCTCCTGCTCCATCCGGGTCAGGATGTAATTGCAGGTGCCATTGAGGATGCCGTAGACCCGGTTGATGCCGGTTCCGGCAAGACCCTCGCGTAACGTTTTGATGACAGGGATCGCAGCGCCGACGGCTGCCTCGAAATTCAGCGCGCCGCCGTGCTTTTCGGCGGCCTTGGCCAGCTTGAGGCCGTGCTTGGCGAGCAACGCCTTGTTGGCGGTGACAACGGACTTGCCGGCACCGAGCGCGGCTTCGACCGCCGACAGCGCGGGATCGCCGGAACCGCCCATCAGCTCGACGAAGCAGTCGATGCCGGGATGCGTGGCGAGGGCAAGCGGATCCTTGACCCATTCGATGCCACGCAGATCGACGCCGCGCTTCTTGGCCTTCGAGCGCGCGGTGACGGCGACGACGCGGATTCCGCGGCCGCTGCGGCCCGCGAGCACGCGTGCCTGCGTTTCAATCAAACGGACAACTTCGGCGCCCACGGTGCCGAGCCCCGCTATGCCCACTTTCAGGGGTGCAACCATGATGCTTTGGAAAACCTGCGGAAGAGAACTTAGCGCCGAGTGGCGAGCGGAACGACGTTGTGCAACGTTTCGATGCCGCTTTCAAGGAAGCGGCGCACGCCGCGCGCGGCCTGCCTGATCCGTTGCTCGTTTTCCACCATGGCGATGCGGACATATCCTTCACCATGCTCGCCAAAGCCGACGCCGGGCGAGACCGCGACACCGGATTTCTCCACCATCAGGGTCGCGAACTGCATACTGCCGACGCTGCGGAAGGCTTCCGGCAGCGGCACCCAGGCGAACATCGATGCCTCCGGCGGCGGGATCTCCCAGCCAGCTCGGCCGAACGAGTCAACCAGC
The DNA here is from genome assembly GCF_023073915.1 of Bradyrhizobium sp. 149. GTDB lineage: Bacteria > Pseudomonadota > Alphaproteobacteria > Rhizobiales > Xanthobacteraceae > Bradyrhizobium. The sequence continues at coordinate 975,649 of NZ_JADPKK010000022.1, forward strand.
GCATCGCGCCGCTTGCGGTAGGTGTCGCGCATCTCCTTGATGCAATCGTCCGGTCCGTTCAGCGCGGCGGTCGCTGCGACCTGGATCGGCGTGAACGCACCGTAGTCGAGATAGGATTTGACGCGCCCGAGCGCCGCAATCACGCGCTCGTTGCCGACGGCGAAGCCCATGCGCCAGCCGGCCATCGAATAGGTCTTCGACATCGAGGTGAATTCGACGGCGACGTCGATTGCGCCCGGCACCTGGAGCACCGAAGGCGGCGGGTTGTTCTCGTCGAAATAGACCTCGGCATAAGCGAGATCGGACAGGATCAGGATCTCGTGCTTCTTCGCGAACGCGACCAGGTCCTTGTAGAAGTCGAGGCTCGCGACATAGGCGGTCGGGTTCGAAGGATAGCAGACCACGAGCGCCAGCGGCTTCGGGATCGAATGCACGATCGCCCGCTCGGCCGCCTCGAAGAATTGCGGCGTCGGCTCCGAAGGCACCGAGCGGATCACCCCGCCCGCCATCAAGAAGCCGAAGGCGTGAATCGGGTAGCTCGGATTCGGACAAAGGATGACGTCGCCGGGCGCGGTGATCGCCTGCGCCACGTTGGCAAAGCCCTCCTTGGAGCCGAGCGTCGCCACCACCTGGGTGTCGGGATCGAGCTTCACACCGAAGCGGCGGGCGTAGTAGCCGGCCTGGGCCCGGCGCAGCCCGGGGATGCCGCGGGAGGCGGAGTAGCGGTCGGTGCGCGGCTTGCCCAGCGTCTCCTTCAGCTTCTCCAGCACATGCGCCGGCGCCGGCAGGTCCGGATTGCCCATGCCGAGGTCGATGATGTCGGCGCCGGCATTCCGCGCGGCCGCCTTGGCCCGGTTGACCTGTTCGAACACGTAAGGTGGAAGGCGGCGGATGCGGTAAAATTCTTCCATGGCTCTCTCGGCTCCGGGCAACCGGTCTGGACAGAATCGACAGGCCATAACGACCATGCGGAAAGGCGCCCGCCTCCTTCGCGAAAATTACTCAAGATCAAATACTTAGAGCAATCATCGACGACGGTGACTGAAGTCGTTCGCCCTGACTCTCGGCTGAACTGAGGTCTTTTAGCACGGCAAGGCCGAGGCGCCAGCGATTACCTTGCAGCGCCTTATTTCGCGTCCTTGGTGGCAACCGCCTGACGGTCGCGCGCGGCAGCGAGCTCGGCCTCGATCTTGGCGCGTTGGTCCGGCGGCATGACCGCCTGATCGCGCTCCGGCGGCAGATCGTGCACCGGCAGATAGCTGCCGGGCTCCCTGGGATGCGCTTGCGCATCGGCGGGCGTCATATCCGCAAGCTGGCTCGAGCAACCGCCCAGGGCGAGCGCCGCCATCAGCAGCGCGCCGCAAATCAGCCGCGACTTTTGCAGGTCCCTCAACGCCAACACTTGGGAAATCCCCACCTCGTCCCAAAGCACGGCCCCGGGCAACCTTACCCAACTCCGCGCCCAAGCTCAAACCATTGCTGCCCAAATGGTGCGAGCGAGAAAACAGCCCGGGACCACCAAGCCGAGCGGTGCGGCTCGATTGTGACGGAACCAAGAAAATTTGTCGCACTGCAACACATCTTCGCGAGTGTTTAACGCCAAACATGCGAGCTTCGCGGTGACGAATACGGAATGAATCGCTACTGTTCTGCTCATGAATATGGCCACTACCGATACGCCCAAACCCGAAACGAAGTTCGATGCGGAAGCCTTCGCGATGAATGTCGCGCGGGCGATGGAGAACGGCGGCAAGGCGCTCGCCGCATATCTCAAGCCGCGCGAGAGCGGCGAGGTGCAGGATCGTCCGCCCGCGGAGCTTGCCGAGGTCGTCAAGGCCTTCACGGCTGTCGCCGAATACTGGCTGTCGGATACCTCGCGGTCGTCCGAGCTCCAGACCAAGCTTGCCAAGGACTATCTCGACCTCTGGGGCTCGGCGGCGCGGCGCCTGGCCGGCCAGGACGCCCCGCCTGCGATCGCGCCCTCGCCGCGCGACAAGCGCTTTGCCGATCCGGAATGGAAGTCGAACCCGTTCTTCGATTTCGTGATGCAGCTCTATCTGCTCACGACAAAATTTGCGCAGGAGCTTGTGCGCGACGCCGAGGGGCTCGATCCGCAGACCCGCCGCAAGGCCGAGTTCTACATCCAGCAGGTCACCAACGCGTTGTCGCCCTCCAACTTCGTGCTGACCAATCCGGAAGTGCTGCGCGCGACGCTGGCCAGCAATGGCGAAAATCTCGCGCGCGGCCTGAAGATGCTGGCCGAGGACATCGCCGCCGGCAAGGGCACGCTGAAGATCCGCCAGTCCGATCCGGACAACCTCGTCGTCGGCGTGAACATGGCGACGACGCCGGGCAAGGTGATCTTTCAGAATGAGATGATGCAGCTGATCCAGTATGCGCCGACGACGGAGAACGTGCTGCGCACGCCGCTCCTGATCATCCCGCCCTGGATCAACAAGTTCTACATCCTCGATCTCAAGCCGGAGAAATCCTACATCAAATGGTGCGTCGACCAGGGCATCACCGTGTTCGTGATCTCATGGGTCAATCCGGACAAGCGGCTCGGAGCCAAGAGCTGGGAAGACTACATGAAGGAAGGCCCGCTCACGGCGATGGACGTGATCGAGAAGGTCACCGGCGAGATGAAGGTGCACACCGCCGGCTATTGCGTCGGCGGCACCATGCTCGCGACCACGCTGGCCTGGCTCGCCGAGAAGCGCCGCCAGCGCGTGGCGTCAGCGACGTTCTTCGCGGCACAGGTCGACTTCACCCATGCAGGTGATTTGCTCGTGTTCGTCGACGAGGAGCAGATCGCAGCCGTCGAGCAGGACATGAAGGCGGCGGGCGTGCTCGAAGGCTCGAAGATGGCGATGGCCTTCAACATGCTGCGCTCCAACGATTTGATCTGGTCCTATGTCGTCAGCAATTACCTCAAGGGCCAGCAGCCAAGCGCGTTCGACCTGCTGCACTGGAATTCGGACGCGACGCGCATGACCGCGTCGAACCATTCCTACTATCTGCGCAATTGCTATCTGGAGAACCGGCTCTCGACCGGCACGTTGGTGCTGGACAACACTCTGCTCGATCTCTCCAAGGTCATGGTGCCCGTCTACAATCTGGCGACCCGCGAGGACCACATCGCGCCGGCGGAATCGGTGCTGTATGGCTCGCAGTTCTTCGGCGGCCCGGTGAAATACGTGCTGTCCGGCTCGGGTCACATCGCCGGGGTGGTCAATCCGCCCGCCTCGAACAAATACCAGTACTGGACCAACGACAACGTCAAGGCCACCAACGTCGCCGAGTGGATGAAGGGCGCGGTCGAGCACAAGGGCTCGTGGTGGCCGGACTGGCGGCAATGGCTGGGCGAGCTCGACCCGGAGGAAGTCCCTGCGCGCACGGTCGGCAGCGAGGCGTTTCCGCCGATCGAGGACGCGCCCGGCAGCTATGTCAGGGTTCGCGCATAGCAGAATCTTTCGCGCTTTCGTATAAGCTCCACGCCTGCAGCAGAGATTGATGAGGGGACCGGGTTATGACGCGTGAATTGTTCTGGCTGACACTGACGGTGGTCCTGACCGGAATCCTCTGGATTCCCTACACCATCAACCGCTGCCAGATTCGCGGTCTCGGTGGCGCGATGGCCAATCCCTCGCGCGGCGACAAGCCGCTCGCCGAGTGGGCGAACCGGCTCATGTTCGCGCACGACAATGCCGTCGAGAATCTCGTCATCTTCGCGTCGCTGGTGCTCATCCTCAACGCGGTCGACTATTCGACGAAATGGACGGTGCTTGCCAGCGCCGTTTATTTCTGGTCGCGCGTGGCGCATCTGATTGTTTACGTGATGGGCGTTCCTGTATTCCGCACAGCTGCCTTCCTGGTCGGCTTCGCTGCACAGGCCGTGCTGGCCGTCGCGATATTCAAGATGGTTTGATCGCGCGTCCCTGACAGGGCGAAGCGCGAGCCGGGATCCAGAAAGCCACAGGCGAAGCAGGAAGAATAGGCCCCGGCTCTGCAGCGCATCATTGAAGAAGTGCTGCGCTGTGCCCGAGGCACAAGTGCCCTACGCCTCCGGCAATCCCAGCATCAGCCGCATGTTCTGCACGGCCGCGCCGGACGCGCCCTTGCCGAGATTGTCGAGCCGGGCGACCAGCACCGCCTGGTGGTATTTGTCGCTGGCGAAGACGTAGAGCTCGAGCATGTTGGTCTCGTTGAGCGCTTCCGGTTCGAGCTTGCCGCCCTTGATCGCCTCGTTCTGCAGCGGCATCGCCGAGACGTATTTTGAGCCGGCGTAACGCTTTGCCAGCGCGGCCTGGAGATCGGCGCCGCTGGGCTTGCCGGGCAGCGTGTCGAGCTGAAGCGGCACCGAGACCAGCATGCCCTGCCGATAATTGGCGACGGACGGGATGAAGATCGGCCGCCGCGTCAGGTTCGAATAGAGCTGCATCTCCGGCAGATGCTTGTGCTCGAAGCCGAGGCCGTAGAGCTCGAAGGACGGCGCGCTGCCGTCCTCGAAGCTCGCGATCATCGACTTGCCACCGCCGGAATAGCCGCTCACCGCGTTGACGGTGATCGGATAGTCCTGCGGCAGCAGGCCGGCATCGACGATCGGCCGCAGCAGCGCGATCGCGCCGGTCGGATAGCAGCCGGGGTTGGAGACCTTCTTCGCAGCCTTGATCTTGCCGGCCTGGTCCGGTGTCAGTTCCGGAAAACCATAGGCCCAGTCGGGCGCAACCCGGTACGCGGTCGAGGCGTCCAGCACCTTCGGGGCCGAGACGCCCATGCTGTCGATGAGGGCGACGGTTTGCTTCGCGGCGTCATCCGGCAGGCAGAGGATGACGAGGTCCACCTCCTCCATCAGCGCCTTCTTGGCCGCGGGGTCCTTGCGCTTGTCGTCGGCGATCGTCTTCACGACCACGTCGCTCTGCAGCTTCAGGCGCTCGTTGATGCCGAGCCCGGTCGTGCCGGAGCCGCCATCGACGAAGACGGTGGCGGGCTTCTTCGTAGCGCCAGCAGTCGGTGCTTTCGTCGTTTCAGTAAGGCTGGTTTCAGAAAGGCTCATGGCGCGCTCCTTTCGAGCATGTTCGTTTCGTTCACGAAGGCTTCCGGCCTCACGTCCTGCATCAGTTGCGCGATCTCTCTGGCACCAGCATGGGCTTGCGCCCCGAGGGCGTTGGCGATCGCCATATAGTCGGCGTCGGATTTGTGCTGGTTGAGTTTGAAGCTGCCTTCGACCTCCTCAACCGTCATGACCAGACCCACGATCGCCTTCTTCAACGTTTCGAGCCGGCCGGCCGCCATCTTGCCCGACGTCCACGGCGTCTTCGGCAACAGCCAGCTCTCGAACTTCTCACTGAGCGTGTCGATCTGCACCGCCAACTCGCTATCCGACAGCAGCCGCACCGGCCCGCTCAGATGCACCGACTGGTAAAGCCAGGTCGGCACCTGATCCGGCGAGACGTACCAGTCCGGCGATACATAGGCATCGGGGCCGTTGACCGCGAGCAGCCAGGACGCCGCGCCGTCCGCCAGCTTTGGCAGCGGATTGTGACGGGCGACGTGAAAGGCGGCCTGCGGCGTGCCGTCAGCGGCATAAGTCAGGTAGAACGGAATTGGCGAGGCGACGGGCTTGTGGCCGTCGAACGCGCACATCGTCCCGAAGCCGCGCTCGCCCGCGAATTTGAGGCTCGCGGCGCGGTCCTGCTTGAAAAAGGGTGGCGTGTACATCGTGGTCTCCTGCTGGCCTCCTTGGGGGCCGCCGGATCAGATCGCGCTGACAGGAGAGAGAATGCCGCGGATCGGATCCAGCGGCAAAGACGATGATCTCAAACGCGATCGACCGCCCAAACCGCAAGACTGCGGCGGCGGCGACGGGCGAACAAAATGGTCGCGGCGTTGATCATGGCGCGGGGCTATAAGGCCATATCGGACGGACGTCAAGGTTTGGAACGATCGGCGGCGCCCCGCCCCGAAGCGACCGGCGGATACCCCGCTATCGCCCTACCATCGCGCGAGGCCGAGACCGCTGAAGAGCGAGCCCCAAAAGGAACTGCCGCCACGGGTCAGCTCGTAGAGACGAGCGCCTGCCTGTTCGTTTCCTCGATCGGACGCCTTGCTGTACCACCTGATCGCCTGCTGCTTATCCTTCGGCACGCCGGTGCCACTCTCGTAGGCCCAACCCAGATTGTATTGAGCCCAGCCGTCGTTCTGGTCGGCGGCCAAGCGTAGCAGGGATATGCCCTTGGCAAGATCCTGCGGCACGCCCTGGCCTTTGACGTGCAACAGACCGAGACTCATCTGCGCGTACGTGGAGCCCTGCTCGGCCGCCCGCGAAAACAGATCGAAGGCCAGGGCAAAGTCCTGTGGAACACCACGACCGTCCCGGTACAGGGCGGCAAGGCGCGCCTGGCTGTAGGCCTTACCCTGCTCCGCCGCCTTGGCGTACCAATCGGCCGCCTGCTTCTCGTCGCGAACCTGCCCCGGACCCGTTTCGTGGAGGTAAGCAAGCTGCTCCTGGCTGTAGGCGTCGCCCTGCTCGGCGGACAGGCGAAACCATCTGACCGCTTCCCCGGCGTCGCGCCTGGTCCCGCTACCGTCCCTGTACATCGCCCCCACATGGGCCTGGGCGCGGGCGTTGCCGATTTCGGCCAGCGGTTTCAACCGCTCCATCGCGCGTTCGAAATCGTGAGCAAGATAAGCATTCGCCCCCTCAGTGTAATCGGCGCTGACCTCAATGACCGAAAATGCGCCCTGCGGGGTCAGGCCGATCGGTGCAGACCTGAACTCATCGAGCTTGTCGAAGCCCTTCTCGATGATCGCGGCAAATTCCGCCGGACAGACCGGCGCGTCGAGCGTGAGGCGAAGCACCGCCGTGGAGCGGATGGTCTTTCCATCGATGTCGATGGTGCCGCGGACCTCAATCCGGCCGTGGACGGATCCGTAGCCCGTCCGGCCTTCGAACGTCTGCGAATAGTCGATCGGCGCAGGTTTCTCGTAGAAGAAGATGTTATCGGGGATCGCGAGTGAAGCGACCTCGCGGTATTCCATCGGCCGGCAAGTGAAAGGCCGGCCACTGGACTGACGCACGGCCAGCCGCAGCAGCGATCGCCTTGGATCGGTCAAAGGCAGCATCCTGACGCGGGCCGGCCTTTCGAGACTGACCGGTTTGGTAATCTGAAACGTGGACGTGATCGCGAAATCGTCCCTCAGCTCGCGCGGATTCGGATAGGTGTAGTCGCCGCTGCCGGTCAGGCCGGCCTGCTCGATCAGCTTCCTGGCGGTCATGCGCCGATCCGCATCATCCAGCCCCTGCGCGAACACGCGTCCCAGCTGCGCGCCGACCCCGGTGCCGGACAGGATCGACTGCGCCTCGCGTTTCCCGTCCTTGCCGAGAACGTAGTCCGTTTCCGCGGCCAGACGGAAGCTCGCCGCCTCGATCATTGGAATGCGTCCCAACGTGCCTTTGTCGATATTGAGGACCGGCTTGCCCGCGAGCTCCGGTGGCAGCGAACCGAAGGCAAAGAGTGAGGCCGTCGGATCGAGATACTGGTCGATCTCCGGGACATAGGCGATCGCATGGTCGAAATTCGGCGTCGCCACTTCGGTAAGCGTGTATCTGGCGCCCGCGTTCACCGCGACCAGATTGGCCTCTATGCCCTGGGCAGCAAGCAGCGCCTTGAACAACGTCGCGTGCGCCTTGCAATCGCCGTAGCGCGACGCGAGCACGGCCGAGGCCGGCTGTGAGATCCAGCCGCCGTCCTCCAGTCCAATTCCGACGTAGCGGATGTTGCGGGCCACCCAATTGTAAATGCGCTCGATCTTCGCCCGTGAGCCGGTCGCATCGCCAGTGATCTCCCGCGAAAGTCGCGTGATCTTCTCGTCCGGTCGCGCCATGGGCGCGTTGCGGGCGTCCAGCCTCGCCGCGAAAGCAGCATAGTCGGCAAATGTGCTCGCTTCGAAACGCGTGGCATATGAGAGAGTCTCATCGTCGATCTGGCCAGGCCTGGGCGTGTCCTGCCGGAAATGCACGCGATGGACAATGCGGTCGTCTACCCTCTCTTCCCAGTGCTCGACATTGCGCGTTGCGATGCGCAGCGGCCTGGACGCCGGTCCGTCCACGATCACTTCGAGCAATTCCGGCGGTTGGTTTGCCGGCTCGCGCCAGACGCGCGCAAATTCGCCTGGAAATCTCGCCTGCCTCGCCTTGTAAATCAGACGCCCGCGGACGCTGTCGCCGGCAGCAACGTGCGGAAAGGCGATGATCCTGTCGCGAACCTCGTCGAAATAGGGCGAAGAGGATTCTATCGAAGCCGGTTGATCGCGGATGGCACGTTCGTCAACCACGACGACGCTGCCATCGGCCTTGAGGGTGGCGAGCGCCGTTGACGACAATTCGTCGAAATAGCCGTTGTACTGAAAACTCTGCTGCGCGATCGCCTCGGCACCCTTTTCATCGAGCGCCTTGATCTCGAACTCGAAGACCTCGTTGCTCAGCCCCGTCTCATCGAATGTGACGGTATGACGTGCTATCGTTCGCCGCCAGCCGGGGTCGATCCAGCCGGTCTTCGTTTCCGGGCCGGGCGGCTCCGCGGCAAACGATCTCGTGCATGGCGTTAGCAGGAGCAACGCCGCCAGGAAGGCTGAATAAATTCGTACGATCATCTATGAGCGCTCGGCCAATCAGGTCCGCAGCTCAACTAGCAAGCGAAAATTACCGGCGGCACTCTCAGAAAGAACGACTTTTAAGTTTCTCCCACCTCGACGGGTCTCCCGACGATCCCCTTGGATCGCGAGCCTGGTTCAATCACACCACGCGCCAGATCCACTCCATGACCTTCGCGATCACGTCGCCGAACAGCAGCAGCGCCGCCGACCAGACCAGCGCCGAGACGAAATTGGCGGCCTGAAAGCTCCAATACGGCATCTCGAAAATGCCGGCGGCAAGTGGCACCGAGGCGCGCAAGGGACCGAAGAAGCGGCCGATGAAGATGCTCGGCACGCCCCAGCTGCGCACGAAGGCCTCGCCCCTGGGCAGGAGTTCCGGATAGCGCGAGAGCGGCCACATCTGGGCGACCTGCTCCTTGTAGCGGTAGCCGAACCAATAGGAGACCCAGTCGCCCAGCGCCGCGCCGATGCCGCCGGCGATCCAGACCGGATAGAAGCTGATGCCGCTCGCGCCAATCAGCGCGCCGATCGCGACCAACGCACCCCAGGCCGGGATCAGCAGCGAGATGAAGGCGAGCGACTCCCCGAATGCGAGCAGGAACACGATGGGAGCGGCCCAGGCCTGGTGAGCGCGCACGAAATCGGCCAGGGCGTGCGCATACTGCTCCATTCAAAAATAGCCTTCCCGCCCTGCCGCATCGTGCTGCCAGATGAAAAGGACTGGTAAGCCAAGGACTTGTGTGACATCAAGTCACAAAGCCCGGTCCAGATGGAACCTGGACGTCAAATTGCCGGGAATTGGTGGGGCTGCGGCGTAAAATCGCCGGGATTGGCTCCCAACCGCAGCCCCCGGCCCGCCCTGCGATAACCTTTCCAGGTCAGAAGTGGCATAGTCGGCCCAACCGATTCGCCGCTGATGCGGCCCCCAAAACGCATAGAGATATATGTCCAAGCAGTTGAAGCCCAAAGCAAAAGACGATTTTTTCGGCGGCGACGAACCGAAGTCGCGCTCTGCCAAGGCAGCGCCGCGCGCAGGCGGCGCCGAAGCCGACTACACCGCGGCTGACATCGAGGTGCTCGAAGGCCTGGAACCGGTGCGCCGCCGGCCCGGCATGTATATCGGCGGCACCGACGAGAAGGCGTTGCATCACCTCTTTGCCGAAGTCATCGACAACTCGATGGACGAGGCTTTGGCGGGGCATGCGACCTTCATCGAAGTCGAGTTGAGCGCGGACGGCTTTTTGACCGTCACCGATAACGGCCGCGGCATCCCCGTTGATCCCCACCCAAAATTCCCGAAGAAGTCGGCGCTCGAAGTCATCATGTGCACGCTGCACTCGGGCGGCAAGTTCGACTCCAAGGTCTACGAGACCTCGGGCGGCCTGCACGGCGTCGGCATCTCCGTGGTGAACGCCCTCTCCTCGCTGCTCGAGGTCGAGGTCGCGCGCAGCCAGAAACTCTACCGCATGACGTTCGAGCGCGGGCACCCGAAGGGCAAGCTCGAGGATCTCGGCAAGGTCAACAATCGCCGCGGAACCCGCGTGCGCTTCAAGCCGGACACCGACATTTTCGGCGCCAAGGCCGCGTTCAAGCCGCAGCGCCTGTTCAAGATGACGCGTTCGAAGGCGTATTTGTTCGGCGGTGTCGAGATCCGCTGGAATTGCGCGCCCGAACTGCTCAAGGGCGTCGACGACGTGCCGGCGGAAGCGACGTTCCATTTTCCGGGCGGCCTCAAGGATTATCTGGCCGCCGCGATCCACGCCGACACGCTGGTGCATCCCGACATCTTCTCCGGCAAGTCGGGCCGCAACGGCGCGCATGGCGCCTGCGAATGGGCTGTGGCCTGGACCGCGGATGCCGACGGCTTCTTGTCGTCCTACACCAACACCGTGCCGACGCCCGACGGTGGCACGCACGAATCCGGCCTGCGCAGCGCACTGCTGCGCGGCCTGAAGGATCACGCCGAGCGCGTCGGCCAGGGCAAGCGCGCGTCGTCCATTACGTCTGAAGACGTGATGGTCGGTGCAGCCGTGATGCTCTCGGTGTTCGTGCGCGAGCCTGAATTCCAGGGCCAGACCAAGGACCGTCTCGCCACCGCAGAAGCACAACGCATCGTCGAACAGGCGATGAAGGATCCGTTCGACCATTGGCTGTCGGGCAATCCGAACCAGGCCAACAGGCTGCTGGACTTCGTGGTCGACCGCGCCGAAGAGCGGCTGCGCCGTCGCCAGGAAAAGGAGACCGCGCGCAAGACCGCCGGCAAGAAGCTGCGCCTGCCCGGCAAGCTCGCCGACTGCAGCGATGCGGGCCTGGAAGGCTCAGAACTCTTCATCGTCGAGGGCGACTCGGCCGGCGGCAGCGCCAAGCAGGCGCGCGACCGCAAGACCCAAGCCGTGCTGCCGCTGCGCGGCAAGATCCTCAACGTCGCGTCCGCCGGCAAGGACAAGCTGACGGCAAACACGCAGCTCGCCGACCTCGTGCAGGCGATCGGCTGCGGCATGCTCGCGCAGTATCGCGAAGAGGATCTACGCTATCAGCGCATCATCATCATGACCGACGCCGACGTCGACGGCGCCCACATCGCTTCGCTGCTGATCACCTTCTTCTACCGCCAGATGCCGCGGCTGATCGACGAGGGCCACCTCTTTCTCGCCGTGCCGCCGCTCTACAAGCTGACCAACGGCACGAAGTCGGTCTACGCCCGCGATGACGCGCACAAGGAAGCGCTGATCAAGAGCGAGTTCAACGCCAACGCCAAGGTCGAGGTCAATCGCTTCAAAGGCCTCGGCGAGATGATGCCGGCGCAGCTCAAGGAAACCACCATGGATCCCGCCAAGCGGACCATGCTGAAAGTGGTTCTGCTCGCCGACGACCGCGACACTACGGCGGATTCGGTGGAGCGCCTGATGGGCACCAAGGCCGAGGCGCGTTTCGCGTTCATCTCGGACAAGGCCGAATTCGCCAGCGAGGAACTGCTGGACGTCTGATCCGCAGGCGCTGGCGCTCCGCATCCCATCAAGAGCCTCGGCACGAAGACCGGGGCTCTTTTGTTTTGGGACGGCAACGGCCCTACCCCGCCGATCCTGCCAATCGTCCGCCTCGCTTTGTTGATTCCCGGCCTCGTAGCATCGCGACTCGGCCAACGACTCACCGAGCAGGACTGATGCAGGACTGCCTCCATTTCGGACAAAGCCGGATTTGCTAACGAGAGGTTACCAAAACTCAAAACTCACAAATCGACATAACCTGCTGAGAATGTGATATTATTTCATCTTCGAGCGACAGCGCCCTGAATCCCCGCCGTGCGGCGTTTCCCGGCGACTGTGCCTGTCCTGCAACAGCAATTCCGCGAGAAGCGGCTATAGTCCGGGCATCAGATCACTCGGACTTCAGTGCGCTCGCGCCTGCCAGACAGACCAAAGCTTGGGGATTTAAAATGAAGAAGATTTTGCTCGCACTGACCACGGTTGCCGCGATGACCGGTTCGGCCTCGGCCGCTGACCTTGGCGCCCGTCCGTACGTGAAGGCCCCGATGGCGGCGCCCGTCGCCAGCTGGACCGGCTTCTACATCTTCGGTGGCGCCGGCGGCGGCCTCTCGGCCTCTGACCAGCGCGTGCAGACCACGGTCGGCGCAGTTCCCCTGACGATCGATCAGCGCCAGGGTGGCTCGGGCTGGTTCGGCACCGTCGGTCTCGGCTACGACTGGCAGTTCAGCGGTACCTGGGTCGCCGGCGTGTTCGCTGACGGTCAGTTCGGGAGCATCCGTGCTACCATCCAGGATCCGACCCTGCTCATCACCGGCAACCAGAAGCTGGAAGACTCCTGGGCCGCTGGTGTGCGCCTCGGCTGGCTGGTCGCTCCCAACGTTCTCTCCTACGTCAACGGTGGTTACTCCGGCGCCCACTTCGGCAGCACCAACTTCATGACCTTGGCTGGCACTCCGGCCGGTGTTCATCTCAACGGCTACAACCGCAACGGCTGGTTCGTCGGCGGCGGCGTCGAGAACAACCTGAACATTTTCGGCATCCAGTCGCCCGGCTGGTTCATGAAGACCGAATATCGTTCGGCCTTCTACAACGCCAAGACGCAGGACATCCTGTTCGATGCCGGCAACGTTCCGGTCGGCAACAGCATCCGCGCCAACAGCTGGAACCAGACGATCTCGACATCGCTGGTCTACCGCTTCAACTGGACCGGTCCGGTCGTCGCGAAGTACTGATCTGACCTAACCGTTCAGACGTCAAAGCCCCGGCATTGTCCGGGGCTTTTTCGTTGTGCGGTGCTTTTAGCGGCTGATGCCCGCTTTCAGTAATGTGTACGCAGAGGGTCGACGCGAGCTGCGGCCGCGACGCTTTCCACGGTCTTGCGTATAGACATGCATCCTCGTTGCGGCCTGCATCAGCGGCCGTTGTATCCGAACCACGGCTACGGCTAGTCTCCGCCAGGTTTTCGGGACTGCGGCAATCGTTTATGCCGCGTCACGACAGAAGCGGACCGATGGGGAGGAATGCATGCGCAGATTTCTGCTGATCGCAGGCCTGTTTGCCCTTGCCGTCGGGCTGCTCTGGATCGGACAGGGCACGGGCACCGTCGCGTGGCCGCGATCGAGCTTCATGGTCAACCAGTTGCAATGGGCCGGCTATGGCGCTGCCATGGCCGGCTTCGGGCTGGTGCTGATCTGGCAAAGCAACCAATAGAAGAAACCAGGGAATAGCAGCATGACATCCAGTCGGTTCGATCTCCGCGGCAAAGTCGCGATTGTCACGGGAGGCAATGGCGGCATCGGGCTCGGCATGGCCCGTGGCCTCGCCGATGCCGGCGCCAATATCGTCGTGGTCGGGCGCAACGAAACCAAATCCGGCGCCGCCGTCGCCGATCTCAGTCAGCGCGGCGTGAAGGCGATCTCTGTTCCCACCGATGTCACCGACCAGGCGGCGGTCGCGGCGATGATCGATCGCGTCGTCAAGGATCTCGGCCGTATCGATATCCTCATCAACAATGCCGGCATGAGCATCCGCAAGCCGCCGCACGAGCTCGAGCTCGACGAATGGAACAAGGTGATCGACACCAACCTCACCAGCGCCTTCGTGTGCTCGAAGCTGGCCTATCCGGCGCTGAAGGCGTCCGGCAACGGCAAGGTGATCAACATCGGCTCGATGATGTCGATCTTCGGCGCGAGCTTCGCGACGGCTTATGCGGCGAGCAAGGGCGGCATCGTTCAGTACACGCGCGCCTGCGCCAATGCATGGGCGCCCGACAACATCCAGGTCAATGCCATCCTGCCAGGCTGGATCGACACCGACCTGACCCGCGGTGCGCGGCAGCAGGTATCGGGATTGCACGAGCGGGTGCTGGCGCGCACGCCCGCGGGGCGTTGGGGCGACATCGACGACTTCGCCGGCATCACCGTGTTCCTTGCCTCGTCCGCATCGAACTTCGTCACCGGCACTGCGATCCCCGTCGATGGCGGCTTCTCGGTGATGGCGTAGGCCGCACGCGAAAAGCCTGCACACAAAAAGAAGCCCCGGACAATGCCGGGGCTTTTAAATTTGGGCCGTGATGGTCTTTTATAGCTGCTTGGTCGTTCGTTGACGCACTCAGTAGCGGGCGATGACCGGCGCGTCGAACTTGTAGCTGGCGCGCACGACGGCCCACTGGATGTCGCGCGGCTTGGCATCGAAGCTGTAATTGCCCGAGGTGCCGCCGAGTTGATAGGTCTGGCCGCCGAAGGCTGCGTAGTTGTACTCGAGGCCGACGATCCAGTTGCGGGTGATGCCATATTCCCAGCCGGCGCCGACGGTCCAGCCGTTGGCCCAATGCGTCTGACCGCCAGAACCGGTGGCCACGCCGACCGTGTCGGTGACCGACAGACGGTTGTTCACGCCGGCGTAGCCGCCCTTGATGTAGAACAAATTGTTCTGCACGGCGAAGCCGGCGCGGCCGACCACTGTCGCGAGCACGTTGGCGCGCCAGCTGAATTGATCATCAAGACCAGTGCCAAAGACATTGTTCGTGATGGAGCCCTTGTTGTCGAGGCCGGAGATGGTGCCTTCCATACCGAACACGTAGTTGTTGGCCTGCCAATTATAGCCGATCTGGGCACCGCCCATGATGCCGGACTTGCGCTGCCGGAAGGAATCGCCCGGTGAAAGATCGCCGAACGGCGCGCCGGTGCCGTTGTTGATGAACTGCTCGTTGGTCCATGCGCCGCCGATGTGACCGCCGACATAGAAGCCGGTCCAGTTGAACATCGACTCCATATAGGCCGGCGCCTTCGTGTAGCGCGCGCCGAGATCGGCGGCGGAAGCCGCGCCGGTCGAAACCAGAGCGGTCGTGCAGGCGAAGGCGGCAATCAATTTGTTACGCATGTTACACCCCGTGTCCTTTGATGGGTGCACGCTCACACGCAGATCTTACTCAAATTTGAATCAAGAAAGTTAAGACCTTGGATTGGCAGGCCGCGTGCCTTCAATCCGTCCGCGCTGTTGCACGCAGGCAACGCGCCGCGCCCGATTTAACACGGCGTTATCCCTACCAAGTCCTTGCAGTAAAGTCCTTGCACTACGGTGCCGGCGCAGCCTTCGACTGCACGTGCTCGGGCCGCACGCCAAGCGCAAGCAGGCGCGCCGGAATGCCCTGGAGCCACGGCAGCGCGGTGATGAGGCGCACGATCAGCGGCACTTTCAGCGGCCGATCGCCGCCCTGCAAGGCGCCGCTGATGATGTTGTTCTGCACGATCATCTGCATTCGCTGCGTCATCTTCACCGGGAATTGGCGGCGACGGCGCACGGCATCGAGCTCGTCCTCGGACGGGCAGCCGTGCCGCATCTTGTCCACCAGCAGGTTTGCGGTCGCGACCGCATCCTGCACGGCGAGATTGACGCCGACGCCGCCGACCGGCGACATCGCATGCGCGGCATCGCCGATGAGAAGCAGGCCCGGCCGCGTCCAGCGCGTCAGGCGGTTGATCGCGACGGTGAGCAGCTTGATGTCGTCGAAGCTCTTCACATCGGCAATGCCGCTCTTCAGGATCGGCGCCATACAAACGATGTCGTCGAGCAGCGCCTGCAATCCCCTCGCCTTCACCGCGTCGTATTGTCCCTTGGCGATGACATAGGCGCATTGCCAGTAGTCGCCACGGTCGAAGGTGATCATCATCTTGCCGGGCTCGACGCGCGCGAACAGGTTCTCGGTCTCGTCCGGCTTGCGGCCGACGCGAAACCACAGCACGTCCATTGGCGCGCCGATCTCTTCGACCTCGAGGCCGGAACGCTGGCGCACGGTCGAATGCCGGCCGTCACAGGCGATGGTGAGATCGGCTTCGATGTCCACGATGCCGTCCGGTGTCTTCGCCCGCACGCCGGCGATCGTCTCGCCGCGGCGGATCAGATCGACGGCTTCCGTGTTCATCATCACCTTCAGCGAGGCGAAGCGCTGGCCGGCCTGGCGCAGGAAATTCAGGAAATCCCATTGCGGCATGAAGGCGATGAACGGGTACTTGGTGCGCAGCCGGCTGAGATCGGCGATGCGAACGGGCGTGCCGCCGAACAGGCCGTCCATCTTCTGCAAGCGCTGATGCGGCAACTTCAGGAAGTCGTCGATCAGGCCGAGCTCGTCCATCACCTGCAGTGTCGAGGGATGCACGGTGTCGCCGCGGAAGTCACGGAAGAAATCCGCGTGCTTCTCCAGCACCACGACATTGATGCCGGCGCGCCCCAGGAGATAGCCGAGCATCATGCCGGCCGGCCCGCCGCCGACGATGCAACACCGGGCTTTTACGGAGGAACCTTGCGGAGCCTGCGACGCATCTGGTTTCACAGCCGGATCCCCCTTTACGACTTAAGTTTTCTGTGCAGTGCAGCAATCAGGATTCATTTGCCGCAATGGCGAATGGCCGTTAGCGTCGCAGCACATTACGATTGTTTCAGGGAATTGCAGTGCGAACTGTCCTTATCGTGCTCGGCGTCTGGATCCTGATCAACGTGCTTTTCGTCGTGATCATGATCCCGCCGCGCAAGCCGCGGAAGTCGAATCCGCAGACGGGCGCGCTCGCGCCCGTGCCGATCGACCAGAACGGCTACCCGTTCGAGGAGCAGGAGAAGCTCCTGCTGCGCCACGTCATCATCTCGATCGCGATGGGCGCGTTCTTCTCGCTGGCTCCGCCCTTGATCGAGGCCGTCGAGTCCTTCAAGCGCTACATCAAGAAGCGCCGCGGGTAGCGGAAGCGCGTACGACGCCTCCGGCGCCGTCATCAGTTGTTGCTGCGGTTCGCGCTGCGGAAGCTCTTGATCTCCGACACGCTGCCGTCGCGATAGGTCAGCTCCACCGAGATGAACTGCGTTGCCGGCGCGAGCTTCATGGAAAGCGGCATGCCGGCGCTGATCGCACTGGGATCACGCATGTCGCAACTCGGCATCTTCAACACCTGGTTCGGAACGGCGGTGTCGATGCCGATGCGCACCTCGCGGATGGCGCAGCGGTAGGACACGAGGTGCGTGTAGTAGACCAGCAGCCCGTTGAACTCGCGGAACGACAGCCAGCTCGTCGCGGTCATGTCGAGGATTTTGCGCTGGTCGCGGATCAGCGCGGCCTCGGGATCGAACCTGATCGGGAACGGCCCCTGCATGTCGCCGGACTGGTCGACATAGCGGACCTCGATGGTGCCGGCCTGCGCGTCCGGCGGCAATTCGATCGACGGGTTCGGCAGCCGCTTGCGCGTGCGCGGGTCGAGCGTGTCGATGAAGCCGGTTTCGCGGAAATCGGTATTGCCGGCCATGCGCCAGGAAATGCCGAGCGTCGGATCGGCGAAGGAGAACACCACGCTCCACCCGCCATTGTGGCGCGAGAAGCTCGCAATCGGCGCGTTGGTGGTCTCCTCCTTCGGCACGCGCGGCACCGACACCGGCGGCAGCGCCGCGAGCTTCTGCGCCGGCGGATCGGCGGGACGCGCGGCGGCGGCCGCGTCCTTGGCGATGCCGCTGAGGAAGACGTCGTCGACCATCTGATCGAAATAGACCGGCACCTGCCTGTGCTTGACCGTGTCTGCCATCTCGCTGACGAGACGGCGCGTACGCTGCGCCACCTGCACCAGGTTTTCGCCGGGCTGGAGCAGCTCCTTGGCGAAAGTGCGCGTGAACACCGAATTGGGATTGGCGTCGTCGTTGGAGAGGCGGTCGAGCGCGGTCTGGCGCGGGCCTGCGGAGAATACCGAGAACACGCCTTCGGGCAGCTGCACCATCGGGGCAAGCCCACCACCACCGGAGACGGCGCGGGTGCCCTTGCGCTCGAACGGGTTGTTGCGGCAGGCGTCGAACACCAGGATCGAGGTTCGCGCTTTCTTGTTCTGGAGGCGCTCCACGATGCGATCGGCCAGGATGGAGGCGTCACGCACCAGCTCTTCCTGCCCTTCCGTCGCCGCCGGCACGTCCGTCGGCAGCAGATAGTTCTGGCCGGCGATTTCGAAGCCGTGGCCGGCATAGAAGAAGAACGCGGTGTCGCCGGGCTCGATCGTCCGATCGAACGCGAGCAGCGTCTCGGAAAATTGCTGCCGGCTCTGGTTCTCGGCAACCATCACCGAGAAGCCGAGCTGCTTCAGCGTATCGCCCATGGTGCGGGCGTCGTTGACCGCCTTGAACAGCTTCGGAACGTTCCTGTAGTCGTTGTTGCCGACGACGAGCGCAACGCGCTTCTCGGCATAGGCGGGAAGCGCGAAACCGCTTAGGCCGGCCGCGAGGCCAAGCGCCGCCAGAATTCTGAAAAGCCGACACGTCATCGAAAAAATCCCTCAAGAACGGCCCACGCCGATTCCCTCGAACAACGGTTTATGGGAACTCCGCCGTTGATGTGATAGTCGGTCCAGCCATATCGCGGGTTCAACGGCCCTGAGGCCGTGAATCGCTGACGCACCGAGGATGTCGAGCCACGCGACCGCTTAGTGCGAAGTACACGCCAAGGGCCGTTCCGCGTCAGCGCCGACGTCGAGGGCGAACGCCCCGCTGATGTCTTCGAATTTTCGTTGCACCAGCTTGCCGGCCCGGTCGAGCCGAAGAGCCTCGCACTACAGTGTCGAGGGCAGCACGCCCGCCCGCTCTCGCTGGCACGACGTCTGATCGCGCGCCAGCTGCAAGACCCGGCCACGCTTTCTTCAAGGCTGCCTAGAGGATGGCCCCAGCGACTTCGGCGCCCAGCCGGAGGGGGCGTTAGCCGACGTTTCGGCAGCTCCGGCCGATCGCTGGATTGGACAGAAAACCGCAACGGCGCCCGCTATTTGGGCGAAAACCTCAGGTTTTTTAGGGTCTTCCCGCGCGTGCTCCATTGACTTTGGCCGATTCCCGCCTATGTTCCGAGGCGACGCGGCTCAGATCGACAAGCGATTCCTGAGCCTGGCGCTTTGTTCGCGTGAGTCAGCACCCCCAGCTTCTTTGAGAGCGCGCCGTTTCGGGGTGGAACGCGACAGCCTTATTACCCTCGATTCCGAACGGCGGTTTCGACCAGAGGCTCAATGTCTTTTAGCAATCTCGGACTATCCGAAAAAGTCCTCGCCGCAGTGGCGGCCACCGGTTACACCACCCCCACCCCCATTCAGGAACAGGCGATCCCTCACGTCCTTGCTCGCAAGGACGTGCTCGGCATCGCCCAGACCGGCACCGGCAAGACCGCGGCCTTCGTGCTGCCGATGCTCACCATCCTCGAAAAGGGTCGCGCCCGGGCGCGGATGCCGCGCACCCTGATCCTTGAGCCGACCCGCGAACTCGCGGCGCAGGTGAAGGAAAACTTCGACCGCTACGGTGCAGGCCAGAAACTCAACGTCGCCCTCCTGATCGGCGGCGTTTCCTTCGGCGACCAGGATGCCAAGCTGACGCGCGGCGTCGACGTGCTGATCGCCACTCCCGGCCGCCTGCTCGACCACACCGAGCGCGGCGGCCTGCTGCTCACCGGCGTCGAGCTGCTCGTCATTGACGAAGCCGACCGCATGCTGGACATGGGCTTCATTCCCGACATCGAGCGCGTCTGCAAGCTCGTTCCGTTCACGCGGCAGACCCTGTTCTTCACCGCGACTATGCCGCCGGAGATCCGGCGCATCACCGAAACCTTCCTGCACAATCCGCAGAAGATCGAGGTATCGAAGCCCGCCACCACCGCGGTCACCGTTACCCAGTGTCAGGTCCCGGCCGGGCGCGAGGCGCATGAGAAACGCGAGCTGCTTCGGCGGCTGCTGCGCGAAGCCAAGGATCTCCAGAACGCGATCATCTTCTGCAATCGCAAGCGCGAGGTCGCCGTCGTTCACAAATCGCTGCAAAAGCACGGCTTCAGCGTCGGCGCGCTGCACGGCGACATGGACCAGTCGGCTCGCACGGCGGCGCTCGAACAGTTCCGCAAGGGCGAGCTACCCCTGCTGGTCGCATCCGACGTCGCCGCCCGCGGCCTCGACATCCCCGAGGTCAGCCACGTCTTCAATTTCGACGTCCCTCACCATGCCGACGACTATGTCCACCGTGTCGGCCGCACCGGTCGCGCAGGCCGGTCCGGCATGGCAATCTCGCTCGTCACGCCGCTCGACCAGAAGTCGATGGTGGCGATCGAGAAGCTGATCGGCCAGACCATTCCCCGCGCCGAAGGCGATTTCGAGATCCGCACCGATGCTTCCGATGCGAGCGAGCGTCCTCGCGAGCAGCGCGGCCGTGAACGTTCACGCGGCGGACGCGGCAAGCCGCAGCGCGGTCGTGATCGTGAGCGCAGCCACGAACCGCGTGCCGAGGCACAGCCTTCAGCCGAAGCAAGGTCCGCTCCCGAGGCAAGGTCCGCTTCAGAAGCAAGGCCCGTTTCCGAAGCAAGGCCCGCACGCGAGGCAAGACCTCAGCGTGAAGGAAGACCTCCGCGTGAAGCAAGGCCTCCGCGTGAAGCCAAGCCATCATCCGAGCCGCGAGAGGGTGCGCGCCAGCAGGCCAATCCGTCGCATGTGCCGTCGATCGGCCGCCCCGAGCCGCGCCGCCAACGCGAGGCCGACAGCGAGCCGGGCGATCACTCGCACCTGCCGGCATTTCTGCTGCGGCCGGTTCGCTCCCCCGCCGGCGCCTAAAGCGCGATGCGGGCCGGTTTCGGTTGAGATAAAGCCTGCGCGCAATTTATGGATGCATTCGAGGACGTATATTTACGGGGCGTTCACGATCGTCCGTTAGCCTACGAACATAATTTAAGAATTGCTGCGGTCGACGGCGCGCCGATCGCTGTGGGGTATGTTCCGTGGTCAAGGTGCTCGACGAACACGAACGCACGATGGCGTTCGCTGAGGTAGCGCTCGGTCAGATCCGATCGCTACGGCAGACGGCAATTCCACGCAATTACGAGATCTGGTACATCTACGCCACCGGCTACAACGCCTCGCTCAACAAGATCATCAACGAGACGCTGGCGCGGAGCGGCAAGCTGACCGAAGCCGATCTCGATCAGATCTACGAGACCTACCTCTCCCACATCAAGACCACTGACCGCATCGACAAGGTCGGCGCGCGCGTCATCGGCGAGATCGACGACGTCATGAGGGTTCTCGGCGACGCGCTCGGGATGACCGGCAGCTACGATGCCAGCCTCTCGGGCGCGACCGAAAAGCTGTCAGCGGCCGAGAGCCGCGAGCAGATCAAGCCGATCGTCGAGACGCTGCTGCGTTCGACCAGCGAGATGCGCGAGACCAACAAGGCGCTGGAAGACCGGCTGACGCTGTCGAGGAGCGAGATCAACAACCTCCAGCAGAGCCTGGAGGCGGTCCGCGCCGAGAGCCTGACCGATCCGCTGACGGGGCTCGGCAACCGCAAATATTTCGATCGCATGATCGGCACGGCCGTGCAAAGCGCGCTCGCCTCCGGCGAGCCGCTGTCGCTGCTGCTGGTCGACATCGATCATTTCAAGTCGTTCAACGATTCCTACGGCCATCTCACCGGCGACCAGGTGCTGCGGCTGGTCGGCCTGTCCCTGAAGCAGACCATCAAGGGCCAGGACATCACCGCGCGCTATGGCGGCGAGGAATTTGCGGTCGTGCTGCCCAACACCGCGCTGCGCCAGGCCCTCACCGTGGCCGATCACATCCGCCGCGCGGTGATGGCGAAGGAATTGAAGAAGAAGTCCACCGGCGAAATCCTCGGCCGCGTCACCATCTCCGTCGGCGTCTCCATGCTCAAGCAGGGCGACGATACCGACGCGCTGATCGAACGGGCGGATGCCTGCCTCTACGCCGCCAAACGCAACGGCCGCAACCGCGTCATCTGCGAGGCCGATCCGGAATTCGCGGTCGAGACGCACAACCGGGTGGCGTGACGCCGAAGCTGCGCACCACCCGCGCTTGACATTCTGACCTGACGAACGACATCTCCCTCGCCGTCTTGAGGCGTCCGACTGCGAGGCATCCGGAGGACTTGTCGTCTTGGCCAACCCGCATGATTTTCACACGCCGCAACCGTCCTACACCAGGAACGAGCTGCTGAGATCGAGCGAAGGCGGCTATTTCGGCCCTGGCAACGCGCAACTGCCGGCACCGCCGATGTTGATGATGGACCGCATCACGGAGATCAGCCTGAACGGCGGCGAGTTTGGCAAGGGCCACATCGTCGGCGAACTGGATATCGCGCCCGGCCATTGGTTCTTCGATTGCCACTTTCGCGGCGATGCCATGATGCCAGCGTCTCTGGGGCTGGATGCCATGTGGCAGATGATCGGCTATTGGCTGGGATGGTCGGGCTCACCGGGCAAGGGCCGCGCCATCGGCGTCGGCGAGGTGGCGTTCACGGGCTCCATCACACCGGACACGCGATGCGTGCGCTACGAGGTCGTCATGCGCCAGGTGAGGCGCGGCAGGCTGATCCTGGGATTTGCCGACGGCCGCGTGCTGGCTGACGGCACCTGCGTTTACATCGCCAAAGACATGAGGGTTGGCCTGACAAAGGCCGTGGACTGAGCTTAACTTGGTCGCCTGGCGCGCTTCCCAACCGGGCTCTTTTTGCTGGCCTTCTTCGGCACTTTCGTAGGCTTGGCGGCCTTCTTCGCCGGCTTGCTCGCCGCTTTCTTCGTCGCCTTCTTCCCCTTCGGCCGCTTCTTCACCTTGGCGCGCTGGGCGGCGGCGAGAGCCGCCCTCGCCCATTGCGCAAACTCCTCGGAATCGTCGAACAGGCGGGCCGGCAGCTCCCAGTAGGAGTTCACCAGTACGGTCTTGGCACGGGTCGAGTATTGGAACGGCTTTGAGCCTTCCGCCTCATAGTCCGGGATGGTCGTCTCGTCGGCGCGGAAAAACAGGCCGGCGCGCAAGGCCAGCGCGAAGTTGATGCCGTCGGCGGAGATGCCGTAGCCGGAAAACATTTTCCGGATGGCGACGGGGCCGAAATCGGCGAACAGGTCGATCAGGAATTCGCGGTCCATGGGCTTCCCGGAGCAAGCAGGCCAGCCTTCATACCACCGCCGTCATTGCGAGCGAAGCGAAGCAATCCAGACTGTTTCCGCAGAGACAGTCTGGATTGCTTCGTCGCATCAGCGCAAAATTGCTCTGCAATTTTGTCGCGAGCTCCTCGCAATGACGGGAAAGACTACCCGTCGATTTGCGCCGGGCGGAGCTCGACCGACTCGCCGCAGCCGCAGGCGGAAATCTGGTTGGGGTTGTTGAAGACGAACTGGGCCTGCATCTTGTCGGCCTTGTAGTCCATCTCGGTGCCGAGCAGGAACAGCACGGCCTTCGGATCGACCAGGATCTTGACGCCCTTGTCCTCGACGACCTCGTCGGTCGGGCGGACATCATGGGCGTATTCGACGGTGTAGGACTGTCCGGCACAGCCGCCGTTCTTGACGCCGACGCGCAGACCCACGATCTCGGAATCGGCGCGCTGGGTCAGCTCGCTGATGCGCTGGGCAGCGGCGTCCGTCAGCCGCATCACCTGCGGGCGGGGCCGCCGCGGCTTCGGAGTGGATGCTGGTGTCGAGCCCGACGATATCTGTGTCATGTCAATGATGTGGTCCGTTGCGGCGCAAATTCAATGCCAAGGATCAAAAGCCAAGATTACGCGTCACCACATATTGAGCACGAGGCGGGCCTCGTCGCTCATGCGTTCCGGAGTCCAGGCCGGCTCCCAGACCACCTTGACGTCGACCACGCCGACGCCGGGGACGCTGGCGACCGCGTTCTCGACCATGGTCGGCAGCTCGCCGGCGGCCGGACAGTTCGGCGTCGTCAGCGTCATCTGGACGTCGACCGAGCGATCGTCCTTGATCTCGACCTTGTAGATCAGCCCGAGTTCGTAGATATCGGCCGGGATTTCCGGATCGAACACGGTCTTGAGCCCGGCGATGATCTCGGTGGTCAAACGCTCGGTCTCCTCGGGCGGCAGCGCCGACCGGGTCTCCATCGGATTGGCTTTGATTTCGGCCGTGTCACTCATGCGAACAAATCCCGCGCCTTCAACAGCGCCTGTGCCAGATGATCGACTTCTTCCCGCGTATTATACATGCCGAACGACGCCCGGCATGTGGCTGTGACGTTGAACCGCTCTAAAAGCGGCATCACGCAATGGGTGCCGGCGCGCACGGCGATGCCCTGGCGGTCGATTACGGTGGCGACGTCATGGGCGTGCGCGCCCTTGAGCTCGAACGAGATCACCGGGCCCTTGCCCCGCGCCGTTCCGATCAGCCGCAGCGAGTTGATCTCGCGCAGCTTGTCCTGGGCGTAGGTGACGAGATCGTGCTCGTGCGCGGCGATACGCTCCTTGCCAATGGAATTGACGTAATCGATGGCGGCGCCAAGTCCGACGGCCTCCACGATCGCCGGCGTGCCCGCCTCGAACTTGTGCGGGGGATCGCCATAGGTGACGACGTCGCGCGAGACCTCGCGGATCATCTCGCCGCCGCCGTTGAACGGACGCATCGCGACGAGGTGGTCGTACTTGGCCCAGAGCACGCCGATGCCGGTCGGACCGTAGACCTTGTGGCCGGTGAAGACGTAGAAGTCGCAGCCGATGTCCTGGACGTCGATCGGCAGATGCACGGCGCCCTGGCTGCCGTCGACCAGCACGGGGATGCCGCGGGCGTGAGCGATCTTCACGACCTCCTTGACCGGGACGATGGTGCCGAGCGCGTTCGACATCTGCGTGATCGCGACCAGCCTGGTCTTCGGTGTCAGCAGCTTTTCGAACTCATCGATGAGGAAATTGCCCTCGTCGTCGACCGGCGCCCATTTGATCACCGCGCCATGGCGTTCCCTGAGGAAATGCCAGGGCACGATGTTGGAGTGGTGCTCCATGATCGAGATGACGATCTCGTCGCCTTCTTTTATGTTCGGCGCGCCCCAGGACGAGGCGACCAAATTGATCGCCTCGGTCGCATTGCGGGTGAAGATCACTTCCTCAGGTCTCGGCGCGTTGATGAACTGCGCCACCTTGATGCGGCCGCCCTCATAGGCTTCGGTCGCGGCATTGGCGAGGTAGTGCAGGCCGCGATGCACGTTGGCGTATTCGGAGGTGTAGGCCTGCGTCATGCGGTCGAGCACGACGCTCGGCTTTTGCGCCGAGGCGGCGTTGTCGAGATAGACCAGCGGCTTGCCGTAGATCTGCATGGCGAGCGCCGGAAAATCCTGGCGCACGCGCGCGACGTCGTAAGAGCCGTTCTTGACTGCCGGATGCGTGCTCATTGGCGCCGCTCCAGCCAGCGCTCGGCAATGCCGATCACATGCTCGCGCAGATCATCATCGGCGATCTGCTCGATCGCCTCGCCGACGAAAGCCTGGATCAGCAGCGCCTGGGCCTGCTTCTCCGGCAGGCCGCGCGCCTTCAGATAGAACAACAGACTGTCGTCGAGCGCGCCGGCGGTGGCGCCGTGACCGCAGGAAACGTCGTCGGCGAAGATCTCGAGCTCGGGCTTGTTGTCGGCTTCGGCTTCGTCCGAGAGCAGCAGCGCGCGAATCATCATCTTGCCGTCGGTCTTCTGCGCATCCGGACGGACGATGATGCGGCCCTGGAACACCGAATGGGCGCGGTCGTCGATCACGGCGCGGAAAACCTCGCGGCTGACGCAGTTCGGCACGGCGTGGTCGACCACCAGCGTGGTGTCGCCATGCTCGGTCTTCTGCAACAGGTTGACACCGTTGACCGAGAGTTCGCTGCCCTCGCCCGCCAGCGTGATGAAGCCCTGGAGGCGGCTGACCGCAGCACCGGTGGTCATGTTGAAGAAATTGAGCTTTGTGTTCGCGCCGACCGTGACGAATTGCGAGGTGATGTTCACCGCATCCGGTGAATCGTCCATCAGGCGGATATGCGCGACGTCGGCCTCGTCGCCGACCGAGAGGATGACGGCATCATTGACCTGGTAGGCACTGGCACCGGCCGCGACAAAGCTCTCGATGATGGTGGCACGCGCGCCCTTCCCGATAGCGACCTGCGAGCGGGTGAAAGCCGACGCGGAAGCAGCAGTCGCGATGTGGATGATCTGGATCGGTGCGGACAGCTGCGCGCCGTCGGCGATATCAAGCACGACACCGTCGGTCGCCATCGCCGCGTTCAGCGCGATCACCGCATCGGTGGCCGCGGTCTTCAGCAGCCCGGCATCCTTCTCCAGCGTCTCCCGCAGGGTCCTGAATCCCGCCTCGGAGGCGAGCGCCTTGACGTCGGAGAGATCGGCGGCGAACACACCGTCG
Source organism: Bradyrhizobium sp. 149 (assembly GCF_023073915.1). Classification (GTDB taxonomy): domain Bacteria; phylum Pseudomonadota; class Alphaproteobacteria; order Rhizobiales; family Xanthobacteraceae; genus Bradyrhizobium. The sequence continues at coordinate 1,001,969 of NZ_JADPKK010000022.1, forward strand.
ACCAGCACCAGCTTGCGGGCGCCGGCGATCGCATGCGCTTTCACCGCGTCCGCGGCGCGCTTCAACGCGGCAGCATCGGGCGCAGCCGCGAGCGGCAGCACCTCGCCGACCAGCGCACGCAGATCGGTGTATTTCCATTCTTCGATCCGGCGGTGCGGCAGGCCGAGACGCTCATAAGTCTCGAACGCCTCGCGGCGCGCCGCGATCACAGAAGGCGAACCCGGCAGGCGGCCTTCGGCGCTGGCGAACAGATCGCTCACCGCGCGGCCGTTTCCGGTCTTTGCCACAGCAACGTTCATCGCAAAATTCCTTACGCAGCGTCCTCGAACTGGGCGTAGCCGGACGCTTCCAGCTCCAGCGCCAGTTCCTTGCCGCCGCTCTTCACGACACGGCCCTTCGACATCACGTGCACGATGTCGGGCACGATGTAGTTGAGCAGCCGCTGATAGTGGGTGATGACGACCATCGCGCGCTTAGGCGAATGCAGCGCGTTGACGCCGTCGGCCGCGATGCGCAGCGCATCGATGTCGAGGCCGGAATCCATCTCGTCGAGGATGCACAGGCTCGGCTCGAACAGCGCCATCTGCAGCACCTCGTTGCGCTTCTTCTCGCCGCCGGAGAAGCCGACATTGACGCCGCGCTTGAGCATGTCCTGCGGGATGTTCAGCGACTTCGAGACCTCGCGAACCTTCTTCAAAAAGTCAGGCGTCGAATATTCGCTCTCGCCGCGCGCCTTGCGCTGCGCATTCAGCGCGGTGCGCAGGAAATTCATAGTGGAGACGCCGGGAATCTCGACCGGATACTGGAACGCCAGGAACACGCCCTTGGCGGCGCGCTCGTTGGGGGCCATCTCGAGCAGGTCCTCGCCCCTAAACAGGATCTGGCCGTCGGTGACCTCGTAGCCCGGCTTGCCGGCGATGACGTGGGACAGCGTCGACTTGCCGGAGCCGTTCGGCCCCATGATGGCGTGGATCTCGCCTTCGTTCACGGTCAGCGTCAGCCCGTGGAGGATCTCACGCTCCTCGACACGAACCTTCAGGTCTTTCACTTCGAGCAAAGCCATCTTGGTGTCCAGTTTATTCAAATGATGCATGGGGCGCGCGATGCGCGCCGCGAGGGTCGGCGCTAGCCGACCGATCCTTCGAGCGAAATCGAAATCAGCTTCTGCGCTTCCACCGCGAATTCCATCGGCAGCTGCTGCAGCACGTCCTTGACGAAGCCGTTGACGACGAGGCCGACAGCTTCTTCCTGCGTAAGGCCGCGCTGGATGCAGTAGAACAGCACGTCCTCGGAGATCTTCGACGTGGTGGCCTCGTGCTCGAACGTCGCCGACGAGTTCTTGGCTTCGATGTAGGGCACGGTATGCGCGCCGCATTTGTCGCCGATCAACAGGGAATCGCAGGCGGTGAAGTTGCGCGCGCCGGTCGCCTTGCGATGCGCGGTCACGAGACCGCGATAGGTGTTCTGCGATCTGCCCGCCGCGATGCCCTTGGAGATGATGCGGCTCGACGTGTTCTTGCCGAGATGGATCATCTTGGTGCCGCTATCGACCTGCTGATAGCCGTTCGAGATCGCGATCGAATAGAATTCACCACGGGAATTGTCGCCGCGGAGAATGCAGCTCGGATACTTCCAGGTGATCGCCGAACCCGTCTCGACCTGGGTCCAGGAGATCTTGGAATTGTTGCCACGGCAGTCGCCACGCTTGGTGACGAAATTGTAGATGCCGCCCTTGCCTTCCGAATTGCCGGGATACCAGTTCTGCACCGTCGAATATTTGATCTCGGCATCGTCGTGCGTGACGAGCTCGACCACGGCGGCGTGCAGCTGGTTCTCGTCGCGCTGCGGCGCGGTGCAACCCTCGAGATAGGAGACGTAGGAGCCCTTGTCCGCGATGATCAGCGTACGCTCGAACTGGCCTGTGTTGCGCTCGTTGATGCGGAAGTACGTGGACAGTTCCATCGGGCAGCGCACGCCCGGCGGCACGTAGACGAACGAGCCGTCCGAGAACACCGCCGAGTTCAGCGTCGCATAGAAATTGTCCGACGTCGGCACCACGGAGCCGAGATACTTCTGCACCAGCTCGGGATGCTCGCGGATCGCCTCCGAGATCGGCATGAAGATCACGCCGGCCTTCTTCAGCTCCGCCTTGAACGTGGTCGCAACCGAGACCGAATCGAACACCGCGTCGACCGCGATCTTGCGCCTGGCCGGATCTTCCTCGCCGGGCTTGGGCTCGACGCCTTCGAGCATGGCGACTTCGCGCAAGGGGATGCCGAGCTTCTCGTAGGTCTTGAGGATCTCCGGATCGATCTCGTCGAGCGAGGTGATCGTCTTCTTCGGCTTCGGAGCCGAATAGTAGTAGAGGTCCTGGAAGTCGATCTTGGGATAGTCGACACGCGCCCAGGTCGGCTCGGTCATGGTCAGCCAGCGCCGATAGGCCTCAAGCCGCCACTGGAGCATCCAGGCGGGTTCGTTCTTCTTCTCGGAAATGAACTTGACGGTCTCTTCCGACAGCCCCTTTGGGGCCTTGTCGGACTCGATCAGGGTCTCAAACCCATAACGATACTGATCGACGTCGATGCGCTTCACGCGCTCGACCGTCTCTTGCACGGCTGGCATTCTATCCTCCGCTCGCGGTTTCAAGGACCGCGGTGGATCATCAAATTCGGACGACTATTACGATGTTTCGGGGCGAGACGCACGCGCTTAGAACCGTTCAAGCCGTGTTTCATCGCTTATCCCTTAAGTAGGGTATTACCGAGCTTTCGCCAAGCCTCTAACGCCCTATTGATGTCATCCGGCTCCGTGGACCAGCCCAGACTGAGGCGCACCGCTCCTTGGGCGACGGTGGGATCATACCCCATCGCCGACAATACGTGGGACGGCTGCACTTTTCCTGAGGAACAGGCGGAGCCTGAGGACACAGCGACTCCCTCAAGGTCGAAGCCGATCACCGCGGTCTCGGCCTTAAAGCCGGGAGCCGTGAAAAGAACGGTATTGGGCAAACGCTTGACGTCGTCTGAGAAGACCATGGCGCCGGCAACGGCGCGAATGCCATTTTCCAAGTGATCTCTGAGAGTTGCCATACGCTCCGCATCCTCGGTCAAAGCCTGTACGGCGACCCGCACCGCTGCCCCGAAACCGGCAATCCCGGCGACATTCTCGGTTCCCGCCCGCCGGTTCAGCTCCTGCCCGCCGCCCCGCAGCACCGGCTCAAGTCCGGCCACGCCCTCGGCCACGACCAGCGCGCCGATTCCCTTGGGGCCGCCGATCTTGTGCGCAGAAAAGGTCGCAAGGTCTGCGCCCATAGTCTTGATTTCAAACGGGATCTTTCCGAGCGCCTGGACTGCATCGACGTGCAGGAGGCCACCGGCCCCGTGAACGATTCCCGCAGCCTCGGCGACCGGCTGCAGCGCGCCCGTCTCATTGTTGGCCGCCATGATGGAGACCAGCGCCGGCGGGCCGTCGCTGAGCAGCGCCTTGACATGGTCGAGATCGATCACGCCGGAGCGCGTGACCCGGATCTGGCCGATCTTGTCCGCCGGGAACCGGCCGCCTGCCAGCACCGAAGCATGCTCGATGGCCGAGACCAGAAGCCGCTCGACAGGCCTGCCAGACGGCCCCCGCAGGCCCGGCGACAGCGCCAGCGCATTGGCCTCGGTTCCGGAGGAGGTGAAGACGACGTTCCGCGGCAGCGCGCCGACGGACGTCGCAAGCGTCGCCCGTGCGTCCTCGACAAGCCGTCGCGCCTCGCGCCCCTCGGCATGGATCGAGGACGGATTGCCGATCAGCTCATAGGCTCTGAGCATTGCGCTTCGCGCCTCGGCGCGGAGCGGCGTGGTCGCATTCCAGTCGAGATAAACACGCATCGGCATAAAGTATTATATTACCTACTGGTGGCTGCTTCGGCTGCGCCGGTACCCGACATGGGCCCCGCTGGAGCACTTGGCAATCTCGATTCCGGATCCCCATCGCGCGATGACGCGGCCATGACACGCTAACATCTTGAGCTCATTGGGCGATGTTCAAGATGCTTGCTTTTTGACCCTCGCCTCATGTTAGAACGCGCGCGTCAGTTCACCGCGCGCCGCTCGCGCATCATCCGAGGGCGCCGCTCCACCCTTCCCTTCGCGGCTTGGTCGGCGCAGCAGCCGACGAAGTCCACGCAATCGGTTGATTGCTGAGGACCGTCTTCAAGGGATCAATCAAGAGATCATGCATGCCTGAAGTTATTTTCACCGGCCCCGCTGGCCGTCTCGAAGGCCGCTATCATCCGGCCAAGCAGAAGAACGCGCCGATCGCGATGGTCCTGCATCCGCATCCGCAGTTCCACGGCACGATGAATCATCAGATCATCTACCAGTGCTACTACGCGTTCGCGCATCGCGGCTTCTCGGTGCTGCGGTTCAATTTCCGCGGCGTCGGCCGCAGCCAGGGTTCGTTCGACCACGGCACCGGCGAATTGTCGGATGCCGCCGCGGCGCTCGACTGGGCGCAGACCATCAATCCGGAAGCGCGCGCCTGCTGGGTCGCCGGCTTCTCGTTCGGCGCCTGGATCGGCATGCAGCTGCTGATGCGCCGCCCCGAGGTCGAGGGCTTCATCTCGATCGCGCCGCCCGCCAACCTCTACGACTTCTCGTTCCTCGCGCCCTGCCCGTCCTCGGGCCTGATCGTGCATGGCGAGAAGGACGCGGTGGTGCCGCCCAAGGACGTCAACACCCTGGTCGAGAAGCTGAAGACGCAGAAGGGCATCGTGATCGACCAGCAGGTCATCCCCGGCGCCAATCATTTCTTCGACGCCAAGCTCGAGCCGCTGATGGAAACCATCACGGCCTATCTCGACATGCGCCTCGCCAACGTGCGCTAAGGCACGCGTTATGGTTTGAGCATGATCTTATCGGAAAACCGCTTCACACTTTTCCGGATCATGCTCTAAGCCAACTTGAGCGCGACGATTCCCATCAAGACGAGCGCGATGCCCGCAAGCTTCATCGCGCTCAAGGTCTCGCCGAACAGGACGACGCCCATGACGAACGTGCCGGCCGCGCCAATGCCGGTCCAGACCGAATAGGCGACGCCGACCTCCAGCACCTTCAGGGCGCGCCCGAGCAGGAAGACGAAGGCTGCGAGCAGCACAAGCGAGACGAAGCTCCAGCCTGCGCGCGTATAGCCCTCCGCATATTTCATCGAGATCGCCCAGCCGACATCGAGTGCGCCGGCGATCACCAGCATCAGCCAGGCCATGGATTGCGACATCGCCGTGGGCTCAGGCCGCAAGCTTGAGCAGATGCGCGTCGTGGCGCACGAGGAAGGCGCGCAGCAATTGCGGATAGTCCGCGCCGACCGCAGTGCGGACGCTCGGACGCTTCGCCAGCTCGGCGCGCCAGGCCCGGACCTTCGGCAGATCCTTGAAGATGCCGAGTTCGATCAATTCATCGAACACGTCGAAATAACGGAAGACCGGGGCAAACACCGCATCGACCAGACTGAACGCATCGCCGGCGAAGAACGGGCCTGCGCTCAGCGCGCCCTCGATACGCGCGAACTTCGCCACGAGCGCCTGGCGCTTGCCTTCGAATGTTGCGGGATCGGTCGTGGTCTCCAGGCCCCAGAGATCGCCCAGGATCGCCGAGCCGAACTCCATCCAGGCGCGGTGCCCTGCGCGCGCCAGCGCGTCGGCTGGATGCAATCTGGCGCCGCCTTGCGTCTCCTCGATGTACTCGCAAATCACGTTGCTCTCGAACAGCGCGACCTCGCCCTTGTCGGTCGTCACGACCAGCACCGGCACCTTGCCGAGCGGGGACAGTTTGAGAAACCAGTCGGGCTTGTTGGCGAGATCGATGTCGACCCGCTCGAACGGGACGCCCTTCTCCTTGAGCGCGATCACCGCGCGCTGCACGTATGGACAAAGCGTATGGCTGATCAGTTTGAGCGTGGCGGTCATGGCAACGATCCCGGCGGTTGGATGCAACTGCATCCAAGATAAATGCAAATGCATGCACCCGTCAAGGTCCATGCATTTGCATTATCCCGCGCTGATCTCGGGCTCGCTGATCTCAGGCTTGTTGATCCCAGGCTTGGAGATCAAGGCCGCGCCATCACCCCACCCGTCATCGGCATCGGCACGCCCGTGGTAGCCGGATAGGACAGCGGCAGGCCCTTCAGGCCACGGGCGGCGAGGAAGCCGAAGGCCTGCGCCTCGATGGCGTCGGAGGCCCAGCCGACCGTTTCGGCGGCCTCGACAGTCGCGGACCCCACACGCTCACGCAGCATCTGGAGCATGGTCCGGTTGCGGGCGCCGCCGCCGCAGACAATCCAGCTCCGGGGCCTGCGTGGCAGCAGCGGAATGATGCGGGCGATCGCCGCTGCGGTGAAGGCGGTGAGCGTCGCGGCGCCGTCCGCCGGCGGCACATCGCCAAGCTTCAGCGCGGCAAAATCGTTGCGGTCGAGCGATTTCGGCGGCGGGCTTGCGAAGAACGGCAGCTCCAGCGCCTGCGCGATCCAGGCTTCGTCCGCCTTGCCGAGCGCAGCGAGCTTTCCGTCCGCGTCGAACGCCTGGTTCATGGTGCGGTACATGAAATCGTCGAGCAGCGCGTTACCGGGCCCAGTGTCGCAGGCAATCAGCGTGTCATTGCCGTCGATATAGGTGATGTTGGAGACGCCGCCGATGTTGACGACAACGATCGGCCCTTCGCGCTCCAGCGACTGGACGAGCGCCCGATGGTAGACCGGCACGAACGGCGCGCCCTGCCCGCCGGCCTCGACGTCAGCCGCGCGGAAATCATGCATCACGGGGATATGGATCGCCCTGGCCAGCGCCGGCGCGTCGCCGATCTGCACCGTCAGTCGCTTCTCGGGGCGGTGCAGCACGGTCTGGCCGTGGAAGCCGACGATGTCGATATCCTCCGGCTTCATTCGGTTCTGGGCGAGGAAGGCGGCCACCGCCTCGGCATGCGCCTGGGTCACGGCGCGCTCGGCCTCGGCCAGAACGCCCGGCCGGGCATCGCGTTGCGGCAGGTGCACGGCCTCGCTCAGCGCCTGGCGCAGCAAATTGCGCTCCGCCGGGCTATAGGGCCGGTAGCCGGACGGCCCGAACGCCTTCACCTGCTTTCCGTCGGTTTCGATCAGCGCGACATCCACCCCGTCCAGCGAGGTGCCGCTCATCAAACCGAGTGCCGTCAACATCATGGATCAGCGTCCTCAAGAGCCCCCTCCGGCATGCCGATCTTGTGCCAGAGGGACACATCTTATAATGCCACAGGCCAAAGTGGCGGGCAGCAATCGAGTTCCCACGGAAGACCTTTAAATTGCGCCCAAAACAGTAAACCAAGAATTGTCAGGCACGCCGACAAATGACTGCATTCAAATCGGATTTCCTCAACACGCTGCAGGAACGTGGATTCATCCACCAGTGCTCCGATTTCGAGGGGCTGGACGCACTCGCGGCCAAGGGCGAGGCGACCGCTTATGTCGGCTACGATTGCACCGCCCGCTCGCTGCATATCGGCAATTACCTGACCATGATGATGCTGCACTGGCTGCAGCAGTCCGGCAACAAGCCGATCACGCTGATGGGCGGCGGCACCACCATGGTCGGCGATCCCTCCGGCAAGGACGAGACGCGTGCGATTCGCACCGTCGCCGAGATCGAGGCCAACAAGGCCTCGATCCGCGGCGTGTTCGCAAAAGTGCTGCGCTATGGCGAGGGCAAGAGCGACGCCATCATGCTCGACAACGCGGAGTGGCTGACCAAGCTCAACTGGATCGAGATGCTGCGCGACGTCGGCCGGCACTTCTCGGTCAACCGCATGCTGACCATGGACTCCGTGCGGCTCCGCCTCGAACGCGAGCAGGAGATGAGCTTCATCGAATTCAACTACATGATCTGCCAGGCCTACGACTATGTCGAGCTCGCCAGGCGGACCGGCTGCAGCCTGCAGATGGGCGGCTCCGACCAGTGGGGCAACATCATCATGGGCGTCGATCTCGGCCGCCGTATGGGCACGCATCAGCTGTTCGCGCTGACGACGCCGCTGCTGACGACGGCGTCGGGCGCGAAGATGGGCAAGACCGCGCAAGGCGCGGTCTGGCTCAACGCCGACCAGTTCTCGCCGTATGATTTCTGGCAGTACTGGCGCAACACCGAAGACGCCGACGTCGGCAAATTCCTCAAGCTGTTCACCACGCTGCCGATGAGCGAGATCAGGAAGCTCGAGGCGCTCGGCGGCTCCGAGATCAATGAGGCCAAGAAGGTGCTCGCCACCGAGGCGACCGCGCTCCTGCATGGTCGCGACGCGGCGAACGAGGCGGCCGAGACCGCGCGCCGTACCTTCGAGGAAGGCGCGCTGGCCGAGAGCCTGCCCACCGTCGAAATTCCGCGCGGCGAGTTCGACGCGGGCCTCGGCGTGCTCAACGCCTTCGTCAAGGCGGGCCTCGTTGCCTCCAACGGCGAAGCACGGCGCCAGATCAAGGGTGGCGGCCTGCGCGTCAACGACGAGCCCGTCACCGACGAGAAGATGGCGCTGTCGGCGGCCAACCTGACGCCCGAGGGCGTGATCAAGCTGTCGTTCGGCAAGAAGAAGCACATCCTCATCAGGCCTGCATAGGCGTATGAGCTTTTCGCTGCTTGTCAGGGCGCGCCGAAGCGCGCTCCCTGATCGGCAATGGATCAGAACACGCCCAAGGAACAGTCCAAGGAACAGTCCAAGCAAGCGGCCAGCGAACGCGTCACGGCGACGCCGCAGGGCGTCGTGCGCACCGCGCTCGTGGTGCTCGCGCTCTGCTTCACGCTCGCTGTGCTCGGCCGCGGCCTCAGCGAGAGCTTCACCGTCTTCCTGAAGCCGATCTCGGAAAACTTCGGCTGGGATCGCGCCCAGGTGGTCTCGATCTATTCGCTGACCTGGCTCGTCAGCGGACTGACGGCGCCGCTGGTCGGACGCCTGTTCGATCATTCCGGACCGCGCATCGTTTATGCACTCGGGCTGTTGCTGCTTGGCTCGGCCTTCCTGATCGCAAGCCATGCGCAGGCGCTCTGGCAATTCCAGCTCTCGATCGGATTGTGCGTCGGCATCGGCGTCGCCTTCATCGGCAATGTGCCGAACTCGATCCTGCTCGGCCGCTGGTTCGGGCCAAAGCTGCCGACCGCGATGGCGGTGGTCTACTCGGCGATGGGTGGCGGCGTGCTGGCGCTGCTGCCGGCCTCGCAGCTTTTGATCGATCATCTCGGGTGGCGCGAAACCTACCAGCTGTTCGGCTTCGCGACATTGGGCCTGCTGGTGCCGCTGCTGCTCCTGCCCTGGCGCATGTTCTCGGCCGGCTCGCCGCACGTGACCAAGAAGACCGATCCCGATTTCATCGACAACGGCTGGACGCTGGTGAGCGCGATGCGGCACCACGCCTTCTGGGCGCTGTTCTCGACCTTTTTCTTCACCGCTGTCGGCATGTATGCGATCGCAGCCCAGATCGTGGCCTATCTGATCGATGCCGGCTTCCCGCCGCTCCAGGCCGCGACCGCCTGGGGTTTTTCGGGCGTCGTGCTAGTGTTCGGCATGTTAGGGGTGTCCGCGCTGGACGGGCTGATCGGACGCCGGCCATCCGTGCTACTCAGCTACGCGATCTCGATCCTCGGCATCTTCCTGCTCTGGCTGTTGCAGTACTATCCAAGCATCATCCTGCTCACCGGCTTCGTCGTCTGCTTCGGCAGCATGATGGGCTCGCGCGGCCCGCTGATCACCGCGACCGCGATGAAGATCTTTCGCGGCAAGCGCGTCGGCACCATTTTCGGTACGATCTCGATCGGCAGCGGACTGGGCTCGGCGTTCGGCTCCTGGAGCGGCGGCCTCATCCACGACGTCACGCACGGCTACAATCTCCTGCTGGTCTTCGCACTTGCGAGCGTGATCCTCGGAATGATTCCATTCCTGGTCGTCCCTGCCTTGCGGCGCTAGGTCTCCCAGAGGTAACCTGAGCGCATTCGCGTCACCGGGAAATTACGGATGGGCGTGGCGCAAAAAGCCGAAAAAATGCGGATCGCGCGGGGCTGAAAGTGCTGGCTGCGGTGTTTTGTCCGACATGACAAAAATGTCAGCGCAAATTGCCCTCGGGTGGCTTGCGAGGCGGAACTGAATACGGTCCAAGTCGGGCATTGGATGGAGGGCACAAACCAATGAACTTTCCCTATCTCGTTCGCTTTCAACCGGTTCTCTTGAGCCTGTTTCGCTTCGTCACTGGCCTGCTGCTGTTCCAGTACGGCGTCGCCAAGCTGTTCAAGTTTCCGGTGCTTCCCTATTTCGCGAACATCCCGCCGATCATCTACGCAGCCGGTACGCTTGAGCTCGTGCTTGGCGCGCTCCTGATGATCGGCCTGTTCACCCGCCTCGCCGCTTTCATCCTCTCTGGTGAAATGGCCTTCGCATACTTCATGGGCCACATGTTCAAGGGCGAGACGCCGGTGTTCCTGCCGCTGCTCAATGGCGGCACCGCGGCGATCCTGTTCTGCTTCGCCTGCCTCTATCTCTCTGCGGCCGGCGGCGGCTCGGTCAGCGCCGATGCGGCGATGGGCAAGGACTAGCGGCGATCGGCAGAACTCACGCGGGCGCAATCAACGCACAAGCAACGAACGGCACCGGCAGCCTTGCCGGTGCCGCCTACCGCGAGCCCAGCACGTCCCAGATGAGAACCAAGGCCGCGACGAGCAGCACGGACATGATGAGGCGGTGAACGAATCGGTTCATGGCCTCTCCGGCTGAGCTCGATGACCACCAAACCCCGTGATCGATCTTCTCCACCGTGCGCGCTGAGGCGCGCCGGCGCATGACCGTTTGCCTGCACGATTGCGCATGAGGCTGCGAGCGGTCACGCGCACAGCCGGCCGCCGCATGGCTATGTTCATGATTAGTAAGAACTTCATGCTACCGCTGTTGACAATAACAACCATTCCGTCGAGGCCGTGATGAAGCTGCTGAGCCATTTGAAGATCCGCACCAAGCTCGCCAGCATGGTCTGTCTGTCGGCACTCACGGTCACGGCCATCATCGGGGTATCATCCGTCCTCAGCAAGAGCCGCATGCTGGAGGATCGCGTCCAGCAGATGCGGACCGCGGTTGATATGCTCTACAACCTCGCCCAATCACTTGAAGAGGAGGTCGGCGCCGGGAAACTGACGCAGGCCGAAGCGAAGGTCCAATTCCATCTGCGCGGCCGCCGCATGAGCTTCAATGGGGGCCAAGGCTATCCCGTGGTCTATAACGCCGATACCTCGATCCTGGTCAACGGCGCGAACCAGCAGCTCGAAGGCAAGATCACAGGCGCGAAGGACTCCAACGGTGTCCTCATCGCAGATGCGATCGTCAGTGCCGGCAACCAGGCCGCTCAGGGCGGCGTAACCTCATATCTCTATCCCCGCCCGGGCCAGACCGAGCCCGTGCGCAAGACGGTTTTCGCGCGCAAATTCGCGCCCTGGAACGCGACGATCAGCTATGGCCTCTATGTCGACGATATCGACGCCGACGTGCGAGCCTTGACGCTGGAGCTGGGTGCGATCGGCATCGGCCTGATGCTGCTGATGGCGACGCTGTCCTGGCTGATCGCCCGCGACGTGCTCGGCGCGCTCGACCGCCAGAAGAACCGCATGCAGGCAATTTCCGAAGGTGCCATCGACACGGCGGTCGAGGAGACCGGTCGCGGCGACGAGATCGGCCGCATGGCCGAAACCCTCGAAGTGCTCCGGCAGACCGCCTTGACGGCGCGCAAGCTGGAGGCCGAGCAGGTCGCCGCCAAGACCCGTACCGAGCAGGAGAAGCGCGACGCCCTGATCGCGCTGGCCGACCGGTTCGATGCCTCGGTGGGCCAGCTCGTCGGCCTGATGGCCTCGGGCTCCGGCGAGCTGGAGGTCACCGCCAAGTCGATGTCGTCGACCGCGGAAGGCACCAACCGCCGCGCCGCCGTCGTCGGCTCGGCCGCCACCGAAGCCAGCCAGCGCGTCCAGACGGTCGCGGCCGCCGCCGAGGAGCTCTCCTCCTCCATCACCGAGATCAGCCGTCAGGTCGCGCAGTCCGCCGAGGTCACCGGCCGCGCGGTCGACAGCGCACGCCGCACCGACACCATCGTGCGCGCCCTCTCCGACGGCGCCCAGCAGATCGAGCACGTCGCCGAGCTGATCTCCAGCATCGCGGCACAGACCAATCTGCTCGCGCTCAACGCCACCATCGAGGCCGCACGTGCCGGTGAAGCCGGCCGCGGCTTTGCCGTCGTCGCCTCCGAGGTGAAGTCGCTGGCAAGCCAGACCGCGGAAGCCACCCGCGAGATCGGCGACAAGATCGCCCAGATCCAGGGCGCGACCAAGGAAGCGGTGGACGCCATCGGCGGCATCACCGCCACCATCGAGGAGGTCAGCCGGATCGCCACCTCGATCGGCGCTGCGATCGAGGAGCAAGGCGCCGCCACCGCCGAGATCGCCCGCAGCGTCTCGCAAACCGCGGAGGCGACGCAGGAAGTCACCACCAATATCGGCGGCGTCAGCACGGCAGCGAACGAGACCGGCAATGCCGCCGGCATGGTGCTTGCCGCTGCCTCGAACCTCTCCAAGCAGGCCGAGCAGCTCTCCGGCGAAGTCGGGACGTTCCTGGCCGGCGTGCGCGCGGCATAACGGCCGGTACCAAACCCGGCAAATCGTCATGGCCGGGCTTGTCCCGGCCATCCACGTTCTGCGCGCTCATGGAAAGAAAGTTGGCGGAGCCCGGGCCCGGACGTGATGCTTCCGGCAGCCTCGCTGCTATCGCCGCGCGAGGGTGCAGCCGCTCGATAGCTGGCGCGTCGATGCGGTCGAGCCATCGTTCGACTGCGACGGGAATTCCTCGAACGGCGAGTTCTGCTTGCCGGTGTTGAATTCGAAGATCTTGCGGAACAGGCCGGGCGCCATCGCCGAAATCGGATTGACGCGCATCACGGGCGCGGCCGGCGTGCCGACCACCTCGTAGGTCACGCCGATCAATCCCTCATTGTTGCCGCCGCCGAGGAAGATGCCGAACAACGGGATCTGGCCGAAGATGTTGTTGACGCCATACATCGGCACGAAGGTGCCGCTCATGCACACCTGGTTGCCGGGAAAGTCGATCGAGCCCTCGATGGTGGCGCCGATCATCGGTCCCTTGACCACGCCGTCACGGATCGTGAGCGCGCCGTTCTGCCGCGTGAACTCCGCACGCATCGCCGTGAACGCGACGCCGCTCTGCGCCCCGTTGGGAGCACCCGCCGCGACGCGATCGAGTTGATCCATTCCCTTGACCGAGAAGTCGCGTACGTTGATCAGGCCTTCCCTTGTCGTAGGCTCCGATGTCGGCGGCTCCATTGCCACCACCATCTGGCCGCCGTAGACCTTGTTGGTGGTATCTGTGAAGCGCAGGAAGTTGCCGGCATCGCTGGTCTGGAGATAGATCACCTCGCGGTTGCCCTGGGCGCGGCCGCCGCGCAGATCGGCGGCCACTGGCGTGTCTTTTCCGATCCTGCCGCTCAGCGTGAAGGCTTTGACCGCACCATTGCGGCGCGACATCTTGGCCTCGACGCTGCGCATCGCCTCGCCGTTGAAACCCATGACGGCGCCGAGTTTCACGTCGATATCGAAGTCGACGTTCTTCATCTTGCTCTTGGCATCGTCCTTGGAATTGCCTGAGATCGCCGACTTCAGGAAGCCGCGGCCGTCGAATACATCGCCGCGCATCGTGCCCTTGACGACGCCGTCCGGGCTGCGCTCCACCTTCAACGACGCCTTGTCGCCGTCGGAGGGCGCGTAGGTCGGGAAGTTCGCGTTCATGAGGTCGCCGTTGGAATCGACCTCGAGCGATCCCTTGATCGAGGCGCCGCCGCCTTCGATGACGATGTCCTCCAGACGGGTCGATTGCGCCGTCGGCACCACCTTGAAGCTGGCCTTGCCGGCTTTACCGGGCAGCTTGACCCAGCCGGGCAGGATGTTGTCGAGCTTGACCGAGGTCAGGTCGGCCTCGATGCCGAGCCTCGTCGTCTGGTCGGGTCCCCCGGCGATCTTGCCCGACAACTTGATCGGCAGCGATCCGCTGACGGCGGGGCTCAAATCGAAACCGAGGCGCGCGCGGCTCGCATCGTCGAGCGTGGTCTGCAATTTGACGTCCGCATCGCCCTCGGCCGGCTTGCGGTAGTCGAGCGAGGCCGCCTGCCCGTTGATCTTGACGTCGCCCTTGACCTGGTAGCCCTGGTTGCTCGCGACGATCTTGAGGTTGTTGGCCTCCAGCTTCTGGTTCATCACCAGCTTGTCGGCGGCAAAGCCGTTGAGATCGGCGGTGACGGTGTAGGTGGTGTCGGCCTTGGTCAGCTCGCCCTTGACCGGCAACCCAAGCTGGATGTTCGCCGAGAACGTCCCCTTGCTGGTATTGGGATCGATGGTCGTCGAGGACAGATCGCTCAGGCGATCATTGGAAAGCATTTCGGCGGCCGCAGGCACCGGGCCTTCGGCACGGAACCTGGTCCGCGACGGCGACGGCTTGGGCGCCATGTCGGGCACCTCGAAGACGAAGTCGGAAATCGTGACCTTGCGGCCCGCCGGCGTATCGGCGATGCCCTGCCCGATATTCACGGTCGCGGTGCGGCCGGTCACGCGCGCCTTCAAATCGGCATCGTGCACCACAGGCATGCCGTCGACGGGGCGAACCGCGACACCGCTTGCCACGATATTGACCGACAGGCCGTCGTCGGGAATGGGCGGCCCCTTGCGCGGAAGATTCTTCGTCGGCGAATTGACGCCGATCTCGATGCGCTGGAGCGTTCCACGCTCGATCCGCTCGATCACCCATTCGCGCAACTCGGGAACGACAAGCGTCGGCCACATCCGCTTGAGCGCGGAGGCCGACATCGGCGTTCCCGCAAAACCCAATGTCAGCCGCGGCTCGCCCGAATAGTCGATGGCACCGGTGCCGGCGACGCCGATCTCGCCGTTGGAGATATCGGCCTGTGTCAGCAGCAGCCTCTTGTGGTCGGTGTCGAAGCGGAAGCCGATCGCAATGCGGTTGAAGACCAGCGGCGGCTCGTTGTCGATGCCGCCGAGCAGGATCGAGCCGCCGCTGAAACCGAGCTGCCAGTCATTGACGGTGCCGTTGGGCGGCTCGAGATGCGCCAGAAGGGTCAGTCGGTTCGCGCCCGAGAGGATCTTGAAGGGCGCGACCAGCACCCGCCGGTTGGCGTCCCACTCGACATTGATCTCCGCCGAGTCGATCCCCATCGGATAGTCGGGCGTATCGGTGTCGATGATGTTGCCCGCACCGACCGCGATCTTGCCGCGAAAGAAGGTCGGCACGCCGTCGCGGCCGAGCTCGCCCTTGAGCTCGCCGGTGAGCGGCAGGTCGGCAGTGTAAGTGAGGTCCTTCACCCGCAGCGCCAGCAGGATGTTGGCGGTCGAGACCTTGTCGGCGCGGATGTCGACCGAGCGCACGCCGTTCTCGGTGGGGCCGATCGTGGCACGCAGCGACCACGGATGCGCGCCCTCCTCGCCGAGGCTGAGCGCGACGCCACCACGGCTCGGTCGACGCAGGCTGAGCGTGATGTTCTCAAACGTCCATTTGCTGCCGCGCTGCTGATCGTCGACGATCAGATTGCCGTTCTTCAGGCCGATCTCGTTGAGGTTCTGGCCGTCGAGGCCGGTCATGCTCAGGCTGTCGAGCCAGTCGAGGCCCTGAAGAATGCCGGTCGGGGTCGTGGCCTGGGGCACGGCTTGCGATGCGTCGGGGTTTGCAGGCGTCGTGGCGAACGGCGGCGGCGGGACACCGTTGCGCGGGAATGTCGGCGGCAGCCCTGCGTCCTTCTTGGAGGCGACGCCGGTCGCGAGCGGCTTCGCGGTGTCGCCGGCCGACACCGTGACGGTGCCGTCCGGCGCGATCCGGATCGCGAGCTCGGCATCGACGAGGTTGAGGCTTTCGGCGCGCAGATGCCCCATCAGCAGGCCTGCCCCCGACAGCTTCACCTCGGCCTTCGGCGCGGTCGCGACAATGGCGTGATCCTGGTCGCGCACGACGATGTCGCGGATGCGCACGGCGATGCGGACCCGCCCGGCCCGCTCGATCTGCGTGCCGCCGACCTCCACGGTGTTGCCGTGGCCGATATTGTCCTCGATCGCGGCGGCGAGCCACGGTGTCGCAATGTCGAGATTGATGGGACCGGCGCCGAGCCGCCACCACAGCGCGCCGAAACAGCCGACGAAGATGACGATCAGGGCACCGACGACCACGGCCACGCGCTTCAGCCAGCGACCGCCGCCCAGCCAGCGGCGCAACGGCCCAAACCCGTCACCGATGCGATGGAAGCCTGAATTGGAACGCGACAACAGCCGGCGCGCCCGATGGCCCGCCGCCGCTTCCTGATCCGGATCCCAATCGGCGTCATCCCATTGCTGCGGCTCTGGTTGGCCGCCGCGCCGATCCAAATCCCGATTGTAATCCTGGGGCGACGTATTCCTTGCCATTGCCTCTCGATACAGGCGCCCGTCGTGGGATTGAGCGCCGCCGGGACCGCAGCCGTCGACCGGAAGCGAAGCTCCCTGCGCCGGCATTGCCGCCATACCTCGAATATTCCTGCTGTTCGTCATTTCGCCCCGGGAGCGCGTTCAACGAGCAGTGGGGTGGTGCGTGGAATTCCTTGTATCCAGACTCCGGCGTCGTCAGACTCGCCCAGCCGAGGGCACGATTCCGGCATACCGGACGAGGGCTGCAATACCGCTTTGGTTGACCCGCCGAAAGCGACGAAAGGAAGGCGTATGTCCCAGAAATCCCGAAAGAAATCGTCCAAAACGCCCTCCGCCAGTCCGACGGCTAAAAAGACGCCCGTAAAAACGCGGGCTGCGACTCAAACTAAGCCCGCGAAAACACAGCGGACACCGGCGAGCAAATCAACTGGGACCCTAGCAAAGACAGCATCGCACAAGGCCGCATCGAAACGGTTAATTTCTTCCAAATCGGCATCCGCGCCTGAAACGACGGCGAAGGCCGGCCTGGCCGAAGGCCAGAAGGCTCCCGCCTTCCGCCTGCCCCGCGACGGTGGCGGCGTCGTCGCGCTGTCGGATTATGCCGGCCAGAAGCTCGTCCTGTTCTTCTACCCCCGCGCCGACACGCCGGGCTGCACCAGGGAGGCCATCGATTTCACCCGGCTGGCCGGCGCCTTCGCCGCGGCTGGCACCGCCGTGCTCGGTATCTCCGCCGATCCGGTAAAGGCTCAGGACAAGTTCCGCGACAAGCACGGTCTCGGCATCCCCCTCATCTCGGACGAGAAACACGAGATGCTGGAGACCTACGGGGCCTGGGGAGAAAAGTCTATGTACGGCAAGAGCTTCCTCGGAGTTCTTCGCACCACGATACTGCTTGGCGCCGACGGCAAGATCGCCAAAATCTGGCGCAATGTCCGGGTCGAGGGCCACGCCGACGACGTGCTGGACGCGGCAAGGAGCCTTTAACCAATCCTTTAAATTCGAGCGGTTCCGTTTCCGGAAAATTAACCATGACCGGCCCAGATTGCCGCGGCAATTAGGCCGTACGGACTCATCCGACCGGCGCGGGAGTGCCGATGTCGAAAAGTTCTGCCCAACTTTCGCAGTACACCCAACATCACCCGCACGACCACGGACGGGCCTTTCATCGCCGTGCTGCCGCGTCGGCAACCGCCCTTCCCCTCCCGGACACCGACGACGCCTACACCATCGTGCATCACGGCAAGCAGGTTCGCCTGGGACCTGTGGTGTTCTGGATCGTGGTCGGCACCGTCGTGTTGCTCGGGCTCTGGTCGGCCGCAACCGCTACCTATTTCGCCTTCCGCGACGACGTCCTCACCCGGCTGATCGCCCGGCAGGCTGAGATGCAATACGCCTATGAGGATCGCATCACCGAGCTACGGGCCAAGGTCGACCGCACCACCAGCCGGCAATTGCTCGACCAGGAGCAGTTCGATCAGAAGCTCGACCAGATCATGAAGCGCCAGACGGCGCTGGAGTCCCGGGCCACGGCGCTCGGGTCCATGCCAGACGTGACCGGATCGATTGCCCGTTCCACCCCGCAGCGTGGCGATTCGAGCCAGACGACGCAGGGCACGCCAAAGCCCTCGCCGATCAGCGACACCGTGATCTTCGTGGCGCCGCCGGATCGCGAAGCCCGGCTCGAGTCGCGCGCGCCGACCCTCGCAGCTGCGCCCGTCAATCAATTCGCCAAGAACCAGGGGTTCGACAACATCGTCATCAGGCTCACGACCTCGCTTGACCAGGTCGAGCGTCGCCAAATGGCGGCGCTCAGCGCCGTCGAGGAAAGCATGGATTCACGCATGCGCCGGATGCGCGGCGTCGTCAGCGATCTCGGCCTGAACCTCGCGAACCTCGAAGCCGCCGTGCCGCGCACAGCGATGGGCGGGCCTTTCGTACCCGTTAAACTCACGGCAACTTCAGGGCCGTTCGAGAAGCAGCTCTATCGCATCAACAGCACCCGCGCCGAGATGGACCGGCTCAATCGCACGCTGGCACTCGTGCCCTATCGCAAGCCCGTCATCGGCGAGGTCGAGTTCACCTCCGGCTTCGGCGTGCGCAGCGATCCGTTCCTCGGCCGGCCTGCGATGCATACCGGGCTCGACTTCCGCGCCGCGACCGGCGATCCCGTTCGCGTCACCGCCAACGGCAAGGTCGTCTCGGCCGGCTGGTCCGGCGGCTACGGCCGCATGATCGAGGTCGATCACGGCAATGGCCTTGCGACCCGCTACGGCCATCTCTCCGAGATCAATGTCAGGGTCGGCGAGATCGTGAAGATCGGCCAGGTCGTCGGTCTCGTCGGGTCGACCGGCCGTTCCACCGGCCCGCATCTGCATTACGAAACCCGTATCGACGGCGAAGCGGTCGATCCGCAGAAATTCTTGCGCGCCGGCGTGCGACTCAGCGCGGGCTAGCGTCGGCTCACAGCCGACATTTCATTGGCTGCGCTCGTGGCCGACCTCACCGGTGATGACGTCGCCGAACAGCTCCCAGGCCTGCCCGTTGAAGCGCATCAGCTGCATCTGCTCGATCGGAAAATAATCGTCGGCTGAGGTGTTCACCATGATGCCGGGCAGCATCAAGTCGGTGTGAAAATTCTTCAGGCTCGTGGCCTGCTTCATGACGTTGTCACGCGTGAGATTGTCGCCGCACTGCTTCAGCACCTGCGCCATCGCCTCGGCCTGGACGTAACCGTAGACATTGTTGGAATTTGCCTTGTCGCCATCAGGGTAATATTTGTCCATGAACGCGCGCCATTTGATCACCGCAGGATCCTTGTCCCAGGTCGGA
Source organism: Bradyrhizobium sp. 149 (assembly GCF_023073915.1). Classification (GTDB taxonomy): domain Bacteria; phylum Pseudomonadota; class Alphaproteobacteria; order Rhizobiales; family Xanthobacteraceae; genus Bradyrhizobium. Next base: position 1,021,284 of record NZ_JADPKK010000022.1, read on the forward strand.
TCGGTCGGGTCCTTGAGATAGACGGTCGAGATGATGTCCTTGGCATAATCAAGCCCGGCGGGCTTGAGCACCGAGGCGACCGAGGTCGCGGTGTTGGCCAGGAAGAATTTCGGCTTCCAGCCGAGTTCGCCGACCTTCCGGATCGCCTGCGCCGATCCCTTTGGCGCGGCCCATGAGAAGAAAATGTCGGCGCCGGAATCGTGCAATGCCACGATCTGCGAGTCGATCGAGGGATCGCTGACCTCGTAGGATTTGTCGGCGATGATCATGCTGGCCTTGTCGCCAAGCCCATCCTTCAGGCCCTTGAACTGGTCCTTGCCGGCGTCGTCGTTCTGCCAAAACACCGCGATCTTGCTGTTCGGAAAATTGTCACGGATATACTTTGCGTAGATCCGTCCCTCGCTCTGGTAGTTCGGCTGGAATCCCATGGTCCACGGGAAATTCTTGGGGTCACCGAACTTGGTGCCTCCGGACGCGACGAAGAGCTGCGGCACTTTCTTGGCGTTCATGTATTTCATGATCGCGGAATTGGAGGGCGTGCCGAGCGGCTGGAAGATCAGCAACACCTCGTCGCTCTCGACCAGCTTGCGCGCCTGCTCGATCGCCTTTGGCGGCGAATAAGCGTCGTCATAGCTGATGAAGTCGATCTTGCGGCCGTTGATGCCGCCCTGGTCGTTGATCATCTTGAAGAAGGCGGCCTCGGTCTTGCCGATCACACCATAGGACGACGCCGGCCCGCTATAGGGCATGATGTTGCCGAGCTTGATTTCGGTATCGGTGACGCCGGGATCGTATTTCTTCTGCGCCAGAGCTGATGTTGCCGCCGACACTGCGGCAGCAAGCATGACGAGGGCAGCAAGGTTGTTGCGACGACCCGGCATCGTTCTCTCCCCTGTATTTTATAGTCTTGTTTTGCCGAGAGTGTCGCAAGGCCGCTTGCGGCTGGCAAGCGCCGTGATTTTCCGCGAGGTGAAACGGCGGCTCTGGAACTTAAACGACGCGCCGCGGCAGGTTCATGAGGCGTCCGTCAATCACCAGCAATGCGCTGCCGATGACAATTGCGCCCGCGATCTCATGCATGGAGATCGGCTCATCCAGGACCAGCCATCCCAGAAGAATGGCGGTGACGGGAATGAGCAGCGTCACCAGCATCACATTGGTCGCGCCCGAGCGCCGCAGGATCTGGAAGAAGACGATATAGGCGAGCGCCGTCGACAAGCCGGCAAGGCCAAGCACCGCGAGCCATGTCGTGAGGCCCGGCATCGCCAGACGCCACGGCTGCTCCACCGCGCCCGCGACGAGCGCCATCATCACCGTGGAAGCCATCAGTTGAAACGCTGCCGTCCCCAGCGGGGTCGAGTCCTTCAACAGCCGCCGCGCCGCCAGCGCCGCAAAGCCATAGCTGAAGGCGCCGCCCAGGCAGAGCAGGATGCCGAACCCCTGTCCTGCCCGTGTTTCAACGCCCCATCCGCGCAGGATGATCACGCCGGCGAGGCCCAGGGCTACGCCGGCGACGCGCCGCAGCTGCAAGGCCTCTTCGCCCGCGGCCGCCATCACCATCACCGTGAACAGTGGCGTGGTCGCGTTCAGGATCGACGCCAAACCGCTCGGAATGAGAGTCTGGCCGATCACGATCAGAGAGAACGGGATGACGTTGTTGAGGAGCCCGATCGCGACGAACGGCTTCCAGCCCGTGATACCCTTGGGAAAACCGATGCCCTGGATACGGAGCAGCGGCACCAGAATGGCCGAGCCAAGTGCAACGCGCAAAAACACCAGCGTGAGCGGCGGCAATTCCCGTAGCGCGGCGCCGTTGAAAAAGAACGAGCCGCCCCAGAGGACCGAGAGCACAGCGAGCAGCGACCAGTCTCGCGCGTCAATCCGGTTGTCGTTCGGGGGCATGGCGTCTCACCTGGGTGGCCGAGCCTGCCGCCTAGTATGGCGCGTCCGAAACAGCCACCCGATTTCCGATGAAGCATCGGTTTACGAAGCCGATGCACGAACGGAGCGAACGAGGCTGCCCCATGTCGATGTGATCCGCTAGGACGGCTTCTTCGGTCGCGACACCAGCTCGATCATCTTGCCTTCGTCGTCATGCGGCATGGCGGCTTTCGCCCGCGCATAGGACTCGACGGCGGCACGCGCGACCAGCGGCTTGTCCGCCAGCAGGCCTTCGGCGAGCTTCACGGCGTAGGCGGCATCCTTGTGCCGCAGCGCCGACGTGAACGTCGCGCCGCTGAAATCGCGAGCCACCATGCGCTTGGAGTGGCGCTGCACTTGCGGGCTCGCGGCCACGCCTGACAGAATCGATTCCAGCACCAGGTTCATCTCGAGCCCCGCCTGCTCGGCGATCGCCAGTCCCTCTGCGAGGCCGGCGATCTGGATCGCACCCATGAGATTGTTGATGAGCTTGTAAACCGTGCCGGAGCCGACCGCGCCGAAATGGCGGATGGTCGAGCCGATCGGTTCGAGATAGGGCCGTGCCCGTTCGAGATCGGCCGCGTCGGCGCCAACCAAGAGCGTCAGCTTTCCGCTGGCGGCAGCATCCGGCAATCCGGTCACGGGGCAATCGATGTAGATGAGCCCGCGCGCGTTCAGCTCGCGGCCCATCTCGCGGGCGTGGTCATACGAGACGGTGGAGCATTCGACCGCGATGGTGCCGGCCGTGGCCGTCTTGCCCGCGCCCTCGGGTCCGAGCCAGACGGCGCGCGAGGCCTCGTCATCGGCGACCATGGTCACGACGGCGTCGGCGTCGATCGCGGCATCCTTCGGCGAGGTCGCCCAGAGCGCGCCGCGCGCGATCAAGTCTTCCGCCTTGGCCTTGCTGCGATTCCACAGCGTCACCGTAAAACCGGCATCGAGATAGCGGCCGGCCATGCCGTGGCCCATCCGTCCAAGCCCGATGAAGGCTATTCGGCGCATCAATCGACGTCCTCGATGTCCGCGCCCGTGGTGCCGAAGGCGCGCTGCGCCAAGGTCGCGGCCATGAACTCGTCGAGATCGCCGCCGAGCACGCCTGATGTGTCGGAGGTCTGCACGCCCGTGCGCAGATCCTTCACCATCTGATAGGGCTGCAGCACATAGGAGCGGATCTGGTGGCCCCAGCCGATATCGGTCTTGGCGGCCTGGTCGGCGGCGGCCTTCTCTTCACGCCGCTTCAGCTCGATCTGGTAAAGCCGCGCGCGCAGCATGTCCCAGGCCTGCGCCTTGTTCTTGTGCTGGGAGCGGCCGGCCTGGCAGACTACTGCCACGCCGGTCGGGATATGCGTCAGCCGTACCGCGGACTCGGTCTTGTTGACGTGCTGGCCGCCGGCACCACCGGAGCGCATGGTGTCGACGCGGACGTCGGATTCCTTGATGTCGATCTTGATGCTGTCGTCAATGACGGGGAACACGGCAACCGACGAGAACGAGGTGTGCCGCCGCGCGTTGGAATCGAATGGCGATATCCGCACCAGGCGGTGCACGCCCGCCTCGGTCTTCAGCCAGCCATAGGCATTGTGGCCGGAGACCTGGATGGTCGCGGACTTGATGCCGGCCTCTTCGCCCTCGGACTCTTCCAGCATCTCGACCTTGAAGCCGTGGGTTTCGGCCCAGCGCGAGTACATGCGGAGCAGCATCTGCGCCCAGTCCTGGCTCTCGGTGCCACCGGCGCCGGCATGCACTTCGAGATAGGAATCGAAGCTGTCGGCTTCGCCCGATAGCAGCGCCTCGAGCTCGCGCCGCGCGACTTCCTTTTTGAGGTTCTTCAGCGCAGCTTCGGCTTCCTTGACGACGCCCTCATCGCCCTCGGCTTCGCCGAGTTCGATCATGCCGACATCGTCTTCGAGCTCCTGCTCGACCTTGCCGATGCCGGAGAGCGAATCCTCAAGCGAGGTTCGCTCCTGCATCAGTTTCTGGGCTTTCTGGGGATCGTTCCAGAGATTGGGATCTTCTGCGAGCTTGTTCAGCTCAGCGAGGCGCGCCGTCGATTTCTCGACGTCAAAGATGCCTCCTCAGCAGCCCGACTGACTGCTTGATCTCTTCTACCAACCGTTCGATTTCGGCGCGCATGTGGTTCTCTGGTCTCGCGGAATGGTCCCGCGTGCATGGCGCATGATCCGGGAAAGTGTGCAGCGGTTTCCCGATCAGATCATGCGCAAAACAAAACTCTGAAGCGCGATGATTCATCATCGCGCTTTGTCGGATGTAGCGGCGGCGGCTGCAAAGCGCAACCGCCGCCGCGAAGAACGTCTGTCTTGTCCTAAGCCCTAGTACAACCCGCCGGTGCCCGGGCGCATGAAGAAGCCCGAATCCGGCTGCTGCTGCTGCGATGCCGGCATGCGACCGTCGGCATCGGCAACGCCGATGACGGAGTAGTTGTCCGGCGGCGCCGTGCCGGGCTTGAAGGCTTCGAGAATGGTTCCGCCGGTCTCGCCGGGACCTGCGCGCATGCCGGTCTTGGAGACGACGCGCACCAGCTTGATGCCGGCCGGCACCTTGAACGGGACCGCGGGCTTGTCGGCCAGCGCGAGCTGGAGGAAGTCGCGTGCGATCGGAGCTGCGAGATGGCCGCCGGTCGCAGCGTTGCCTTTGCCGAGCGGGCGCGGCTTGTCGTAGCCCATGTAGATGGCAACGGCGACGTCGGGCGAGAAGCCGACGAACCAGGCGTCCTTGGCCTCGTTGGTGGTGCCGGTCTTGCCGGCGATCGGCTTGCCGACCGCCTTGACCACGGTCGCAGTACCGGCCTGGACCACACCTTCCATCAGCTCGGTGATCTGATAGGCGGTCATGGAATCCAGCACCTGCTCGCGGCGGTCGATCAGCTGCGGCTCGTTCTGGTTCTTCCAGCCGCCCGGCGCGTCGCAGCCACGGCATTCGCGCTGATCGTGCTTGAAGATGGTGTGGCCGTAGCGATCCTGGATGCGGTCGATCAGGGTCGGCTTCACCCGGCGGCCGCCATTGGCGAGCATCGAATAGGCCGTGACCATGCGCATCGCCGTGGTCTCGCCCGCGCCGAGCGCGTAGGACAGATAGTTCGGCAGCTCGTCATAGACGCCGAAGCGGCGGGCATATTCGCCGATCAGGGGCATGCCGATGTCCTGGGCGAGGCGCACCGTCACCGTGTTGAGCGACTGCCGCAGCGCATTGCGCAGCGTCACCGGGCCCTGGAACTTGCCTGAGGAGAAGTTTTCAGGCCGCCACACGCCCGCGCCCTGGCCCTGGTCGATTTCAATGGGAGCGTCAAGCACGACGGTGGAGGGCGTATAGCCGTTGTCGAGCGCGGCCGAATAGACGATCGGCTTGAACGACGAGCCGGGCTGCCGATAGGCCTGCGTGGCCCGGTTGAACTGGCTCTGGTCGAACGAGAAGCCGCCGACCATCGCCAGCACGCGGCCGGTCCAGGGGTCCATCACCACCATCGCGCCGGACACTTCGGGGATCTGGCGCAGCCGGTACTGGCCCTCGACGGGCTGGCCGTCCTTGTACAGCGGATCGGCATAGATCACGTCGCCGGGCTGGAGCACCTGCGACACCGCGCTCGCCGCCCTGCCCTTCGCAGCCCCCGAGGCCGCCCTTGCCCATTTGATGCCATCGAGCGTGATGAGGCCGGTCTCGCGCTGCTTGCTCACGGCGCCGCCGAGCTCGCGGCTCGGCTGGAAGCCGATGCGCGCGGACTGATCGCTGGTCTCCAGCACCACCGCCATGCGCCATGGCGAGATGTCGGAGAGCGCCTTGATCTCGGCGAGTTTCACGCCCCAATCGCCCGAAATATCGAGCTTGCTCATGGCGCCGCGATAGCCCTGCTGCTCGTCATAATTCACGAGGCCGGAGACCATGGTCTTGCGCGCCATCACCTGGATCTTGGGATCGAGCGTGGTGCGGACAGAGAGGCCGCCCTCGTAGAGCTTCTTCTCGCCGTAGCGCTCGAAGATGTCGCGGCGCACTTCCTCGGCGAAATATTCGCCGGCGAAGGTGTGGGCGCCGTTGGAACGGCTGGTGACGGCGAGAGGCTCCTTGCGCGCCTTGTCGGCGTCGGCCTGCTTGACCCAGCCATTCTCGACCAGGCGGTCAATCACGTAGTTGCGGCGCTCGATGGCGCGATCGCGGTTACGGACGGGATGAAGCGTCGCGGGCATCTTCGGCAGCGCCGCGAGATAGGACGCTTCCGCCACCGTCAGCTCGTTCACCGACTTGTCGAAATAAACCAGCGACGCGGCCGCGATGCCGTAGGCGCCAAGGCCCAGATAGATTTCATTCAGATACAGCTCGAGGATCTTGTCCTTCGAGTACGTCTTCTCGATCCGCATGGCCAGCAAGGCTTCCTTGATCTTGCGGGCGAAGGAGACCTCGTTGGTCAGAAGGAAGTTCTTGGCGACCTGCTGGGTGATCGTGGATGCGCCCTGCGGACGGCGGTTGGAGCCGTAGTTCTGGATGTAGACCACGCCGGCGCGCGCCATGCCGGTGTAGTCGATGCCGCCATGCTCGTAGAAATTCTTGTCCTCGGCTGCGAGGAAGGCGTTGATCACGAGTTTCGGCACCGCCTGGATCGGCAAATAAAGCCGCCGCTCCTTGGCGTATTCGCCGAGCAGCGAACCGTCGGTCGCATGCACGCGGGTCATCACCGGCGGCTCGTAATCCTGAAGCTGAGAGTAGTCCGGCAAGTCCTTGGAGAAATGCCAGATCAGGCCTGCGACGGCACCGACACCGACGAGGAACAACACCGTTCCCGCGGCGAACAGGAAGCCCATGAACCGCACCAGCAAGCGCATTATGTATTTATCCGTTCAAACTCTGGTTCAGCCCAGGATCAGCCAAGATCAGCTCAAGATTGATCAGCCTTTGGCACATAAAACAGGCGCCAATCTCACGTCACGAATTCACCGGCCCACTCAATACTGTCCGTGCCGGAACCAAGACGCTTGCCGAACGGGATTCTCGCCGATTCCGGAACCCCCTGCGGGGTTTTTATAAAGCGCCCGCTGTGGCCAAACTAGGGCTTTTGCGGCGGGACGGAAAATCCCTCTCAGAATCCCTTGCTCAATTCGACGATCCCCCCGGTCGTCAATTCGACGATCCGGCCGTGACCAGCCGCTTGGCCAAAAACCCGTCGATCGCCTGCGCCATCGAGCCCACGGCACGCGACCGCCATCCCTCGGAGACCAGATGCTCGAGGTCGCCCTTGTTGGAGACATAGCCGATCTCGACCAGGACCGACGGCACGTCGGGCGCCTTCAGCACCCGGAAGCCGGCCGACTTCAGGGGATGCTTGTGCATCCGCACCGTCGACTTCATTTCGCCCATCAACAGGCGGGCAAAACGACTTGAAAAGGTGCGGGTTTCCCGTTGGGTGAGATCGATCAGGATGTCAGCGACATCGGTCGGCTCCTCCGCGAGGTTGAAGCCGGCAATAGCGTCCGCCCGGTTTTCCGCGTCCGCCAGTCGCTGCGCCTCGGCGTCGGAGGCCTTGTCGGACAAGGTGTAGATGGTCGCGCCCTGCGCATCGCCTTCGGCACGCGGCAGTGCGTCGGCGTGAATAGAGACGAACAATGCCGCCTTGAGGCTGCGGGCGACTTTGACCCGGTCGTTGAGCGGGATGAAGGTGTCGTCGTCCCGTGTCATTACCACGCGATATTTGCCGGTCTTTTCCAGCCGTTCGCGCAGCGCCAGGCCAAACGCCAGCACCAGATTCTTCTCGCTCTCACCGCTCGACTGCGTGCCGTTGTCGATGCCGCCATGGCCGGGATCGATCACGACCACCGCGCGGCCATCGGCCTTTTGCCCGGCGTCAGGGGGGGCGGACGCGGGAACCGTCGCGGGCGGCGGATCGGCAATAGCGGGCCGCAACTCAGGACGGTTTTCCGGAGGGAGCGACGCCACGAAGGCGGAGCGTTCGACTTCCTCCAACTCGAGCACCAGCCGCGCCGGCTGACCGTTGGCGGCCTCCACCACATAGGAATTGGCGATCTTGGCCGGGCCCGCCAGATCGAACACGATTCGCGACCCGCCGGGCATCACCAGCCCGTAGCGGAAGGCCTTGACCAGTCCCCGTCCCGCGGCCCCGGTCCCCGCGGGGAGTTGAAAATTGACCTGGGGGACGTCGACCACCACCCGATACGGGTCGGCCAGCGTGACGGCGCGGAAGGTAACGGCCTGGTCGATGTCGAGGATAAAGCGAGTCTGCTTGCCGTCACCGGCCAGCCGGGCGGCCGAGGCCGTTGGGAAATTCGCTGACGCAACAGTGGGTTGAGGCCGACTTTCCGCCGCCTTCAGGCGCGAGGAATCAGCGCACGGCAATACCGCGGCGCAGAGCAGCACGCATCCCAGCAAGATCCTTTGATTTGCGCGGCTCGCCACCGATTCCGTGCCTCCGAGCAGCCTCTTTAACGCAATAGAACCACAGGGTTAAACGATCCTTAATGACAGACACGCGAAACTCGCTGACTGTGACCACCGTGCGACGCTCCTTGCACGGATGGCCCAATCCACGTATGTACGGAATGCTGACGGCCGATATTTCCGGTTGTGTCGCATTCAGCCTCCCGGTGCAGCGCCGGAACTCTCAAGGTTTGGGAATTCCAGCGTTTTTCCGTTCCCCTCTAGGTCCAGCGCGGTGCGCGGCAGCGAGGTGGAGCGGGGCAAGCCCCGGCGGCGGACGGTCCCCGGTTACCACCACGTTTCCGGGACGGTTCTGACAGCGGCGCAACCCGTTACCCGGTCCCTTAATCCCAAGGGAGCGGTTCGTAATACCCAAGGCGAGCGCGCTCGCGCCATGCCTGGCCAGCAGCAACTGATTGATGGGCGGCCCCGCCGCCCAATGTTTCATACGGGCCGACGCTTGATGCGCCAGACTGTGCCGACCAATTCTGAAGGACCATTCGCGACGCTGCGGAGTGACAATTCCGCGCGCCGCTTCGGTCCTCCGGCTTCCGGTTCGGCAAGGCGCGAGAGACGGCGTTTCGGCCTTCCCCTCACCCCCGAATCAGGTGGACCGTCGCGTCACCCGGCAGCGCTGATGGCGCCCACGGTGAATCGCGCCCGCCGCCGCCAAGAGTTAAGACATGCCCAACAAGATGTTGATCGATGCCACCCACCCGGAAGAGACCCGGGTCGTCGTGGTCCGCGGCAATCGCGTCGAAGAGTTTGATTTCGAGACCGCGCAACGCAAGCAACTGCGCGGGAACATCTACCTCGCCAAGGTCACAAGGGTCGAACCCTCGCTCCAGGCCGCCTTCGTCGAATATGGCGGCAACCGCCATGGCTTCCTCGCCTTCAGCGAAATCCATCCCGATTACTACCAGATCCCGGTCGCTGACCGGCAGGCGCTGATCGAAGCCGAGGAGCAGGCCCATCGCGAGGCCGAGGAAGAGAGCGAGAACCGTTCCCAGGGCCGCCGCCGCTCGCGCCACCGCAACTCCCGCCGCCGCAGCCATGGCGAGCGCGTCCGCAGCGACATCGTCGAAGGCGCCGATCCCGCGACCCAGCAGATCCAGGGCGCGGCCCTGCCTGAGGGCGCTTCGCACGAGGGCGAGCACCTGCACGCAGGCGCGGAGCATCACGGCGAGCACGAAGGCCACGATCATCACGATCATGACCACGAAGGACATGACCACGACGACCATCATCATGCCCATGGTGAGGGCCAACACGCCCACGATCATGACGACCAGGGTCATCACGGCGAGCACGATCATCACGACCATGATCACGCCGACGAGACGCCGGCGCCTGTCGCAGCAATCGGCGCCGAGCCCGCGGTCGCAATCGAGGCCTTCGCCGAGCCGCAGGCGGTTGCCTCCGATGCACACGCCGACGATCTCGCCGAGGCCGTGACATCCGCCGTTGAGCCTGCCGACGCCGTGTACGCCGCAGGCGAGAGCGCCGAGACTCCGCATCACGAATCCGAGGACCACGACACCGACGAAGACGAGGACGACGAGGAAGCCGAAGAGGACGTCGTTGAATCCGTCGGCGGCGACGATGCGCTGGAGGAAGTGCCGGAGCGCACCTTCCGTCCGCGCCGCCAGTACAAGATCCAGGAAGTCATCAAGCGCCGCCAGGTGATGCTGGTGCAGGTCGTCAAGGAAGAGCGCGGCAACAAGGGGGCGGCGCTGACGACCTACCTCTCGCTCGCCGGCCGCTATGCTGTTTTGATGCCGAACACCGCGCGCGGCGGCGGCATCAGCCGCAAGATCACCAGCGCGCAGGACCGTTCACGCCTGAAGGAAGTGGTGCAGGATCTCGACGTGCCCGAGGGCATGGGCATCATTCTGCGCACGGCGGGTGCCGCCCGCACCAAACCCGAGATCAAGCGCGATTTCGAGTACCTGATCCGGATGTGGGAGACGGTGCGCGACATGACGCTGAAGTCGCAGGCCCCGACCCTCGTCTACGAGGAAGGCTCGCTGATCAAGCGCTCGCTGCGCGACCTCTACAACAAGGAGATCGACGAGATCCAGGTGGCGGGCGAAGCCGGCTACCGCGAAGCGCGCGACTTCATGAAGATGCTGATGCCCGCCAACGTGAGCGCGGTGAAGCAGTATCGCGACGGCCAGCCGCTGTTTTCGCGCATGGGCGTCGAAAGCCAGCTCGATGCGATGTTCTCGCCGACCGTGCAGCTGCGCTCCGGCGGCTATATCGTGATCAACCAGACCGAAGCGCTGGTCTCGATCGACGTCAACTCCGGACGCTCGACACGCGAGCATCATATCGAGGACACCGCGCTCAAGACCAATCTCGAGGCCTCCGAAGAGGTTGCGCGTCAGCTTCGGCTGCGCGACCTCGCGGGCCTGATCGTCATCGACTTCATCGACATGGACGAGAAGCGCAACAATCGCGCGGTCGAGCGCAAGATGTCCGATTGCCTCCGGCAGGACCGTGCGCGCATCCAGGTCGGACGCATCTCGCATTTCGGCCTGCTCGAGATGTCGCGCCAGCGCATCCGCGCCAGTGTGCTGGAGTCCTCGACCGATCCCTGCACGCATTGCGGCGGCACCGGCCATGTGCGCTCGGTGTCCTCGGTTGCGCTCCAGTTGCTGCGCGGCCTCGAAGAGACCCTGATGAAAGGCGCGACCCACAATCTCGTGGTCCGCACCCGCACCGACGTCGCGCTCTACGTGCTGAACCAAAAGCGCGGTCATCTGCGCGACCTCGAGAACGGCTTCAAGGTCACTTTGTCGGTCATCGCCGACGCAAGCGTCAGCGGACCGCAGGCCTATGTCATCGACCGCGGCGAGCAGGTGCATACGCTGGAAGCCGCCAAGGCTCTGCTGGCGGCGCAGGCGGCCGCAAGCCCGCCCCCCCTGGTCGAAGAAGCCTATGACGAAGAAGAGTTCGACCCGGAGACCGAATCCGAGGTCGAAACCGAGGAGACCGAAGGTCTCGCGGAGGAGCAGGTCGCAGGCGACGCCGCTTCCGAGCAGGACAGCCAGCGCCGCAAGCGTCGCCGGCGCCGTCGCGGTCGCGGTGGCCAGCGCGACGAGGAGTCGCGCGAGGATGGCGCTCCCGCTGTTGCCGAGACTGCCGTGGCGGCCGGCGAAGGCGAAGAGGATGTCGAGGCCGAGCCGGACGGCGAGGAAGGCGAGGACCAATCAGCCCGTGGCGAGCAACAGGGCAGCGCCGACCGCCGTCGCCGGCGTGGTCGCCGTGGCGGACGCCGCCGTCGTGGTCCGGGCGAGGAAGGTCTCGCCGGCTCCATCGGCGACGAACTCGCTGCCAATGCGCCGTCGGAGGCGACCGACGCAGTCGCCGATTTCGATGGTTTCGGCGGCGAGGCTGCGCCCTCGATCGCGCAGACGGAGCACAGTTCAGAGCCGCAGGTCACCCAGCCCGAGCCGCGCGCCGAGGCACGGATCGAGGCAGCGGCCCGGCCTGAGCCGGCTCCTGCTGCCGCGGACGAAGAGCGCGCCGACGACAAGGCCGCACGACGCCGTTCTACGGTTCGGGAAAAGGTAAGCTTCCTGTCGGGCAGCCAGAGTGAACCGGCACCCGTTACGCAAGCGGCCGAGCCGGTTGTCCCGCCCGCACCGGCTCCGAAGCCCGCGCCGACAGCGGCAAGCGAGACACCGACCGCACCGCGTCGCGCCGGCTGGTGGTCGCGCCGCTTCGGCGGCGGCGAATAAACAAGCGCCAATCAAAAACGCCCGGCCTTGGCCGGGCGTTTTTCGTTGCACGCTCGCTTTGCCGAGTTCAGAGCGACGGCGGATCGCCTGCGATCGGCGCCGCGTCGCGCGATGCGATCCGGCGGAGCTGATCATAAAGGTCAGGCGCCTCGCTGGTGCAGAGGCAGACGCCTGTCGCAGAAGGCGCATCGCCGGCGTTGAGGTAGGCGTGGCCCATGGTGCTGTCGAGATAGATGCCGTCGCCCTCGCCCAGGATCTCCGGCGCGTAGAACTCAGTGTGGACGGCAACGCGTCCGCTCGTCACCACGAAATATTCCTCGCCGGCGTGGCGCAGCAGCGGACCGAACTCCGCCAGTGAGCGCGCCCGGACTTCCGCCAGGATCGGCACCATGCGTTTGCCGATCAGATCGGTGCATTGGTACGTGTAGGTGTAGAAGCCCGTCGTGATCACCTGCCCCTGCCCGGCACGGCTGATGCTCCGGCGCGCCGTGACCGGCCGGGTCTGTTCGGGACGCGGGGGCGCCGGATTGAACAGCTCGGCGATCTCCATCTTCAAGCCCGAGGTGAGCTGGAGCAGCTTGTCGTAGGTTAGCGACATCAGCCCGTTCTCGACCTTGGACAGGGTCGACAGCGCCATCCCGGTCCGCTCCGCCACTTGCTTCAGCGTCAGCCCTCGCGCCTGCCGGGCAGCCTTGAGGCATTGGCCGAGCTGGGAGTTCGCGCCCTCCGGCGTCGTCATGATCTCGCTCATAGAGCAAGTCTATCACGGCGGCAGAGAAAATGTTGACCGATCCGTCTAATCTGTTCGGCCGAAATCGATCCCACGCTCCCCATTTGGTCGCCGGTTGAGTAGATTGGCCAGCATTTGCGCATGAAACAGCCGGATCTGGCGAATATTGATGCGCCGCTCCTACTTTCCGATATGCTAAATCGTTTTCAGAATATGAAAGGGATTGGCGTTGTCCGAACTCTGCGATTCCACCGCTATTGAGCTGCGCCGCCGCCTGGCCGCCCGGGAGATCTCGCCCGTCGAGCTGCTGGATTCGTGCCTGTCGCGGATCGCCACCGTCAATCCCGCCGTCAACGCCGTGGTGACGCTGGACGAACCTGGCGCTCGCGCCGCTGCCAAGAAAGCCGAGGCCGCCATCCTCCGCGGCGAGGATGGGGGCGCGCTCCATGGGCTTCCCGTTCTCATCAAGGACACCCAGGATACCGCTCGGCTGCGCACCACCTATGGCAGCCCGTTGCAACGGGACAACGTCCCGGCCTCCGACCAAGCCTCGGTCGCGCGGCTGCGCGCGGCCGGCGCCATCATCTTCGGCAAGACCAACACGCCGGAATGGGCGGCTGGGGGCAACACCCGCAACCCCGTGTTCGGCGCGACCGGCAATCCGTTCGATCCGATGCGCTCGGCGGCCGGCTCTTCCGGCGGCTCGGCGGTGGCGCTCGCCTGCGGCATGGCGCCGCTCGCCTCGGGCTCGGACACCGGCGGCTCGTTGCGCAATCCGGCGGGCTTCGCCGGCATTGTCGGCATGCGTCCGTCCTACGGCCTCGTGGCCAGCGAGAAGCGCGTGTTCGGCTGGTCCAATTTGTCGACCGACGGGCCGATGGCGCGCAATGTCGCCGACACCGCGCTGATGCTGTCGGTGATGGCGAGCGACGACGCTCGCGATCCGCTCGCCTATACCCTGCCCGGCGAGCCCTTGCGCGCTCGTGCCGAGCGCTGGGCCGCTCCGCGCCCCGCAGAACTCGGCGGGCTGCGCCTCGCCTTCACCGAAGACTTCGGCTTCGCCCCGACCGAGCAGGCGATCCGGCGCGTGTTCCGCCATCGCGTGAGCAAGCTTGCACCGCTCTTCGCCGAATGCCGCGAGGCGACGCCGGATTGCGCCGGCGCCGACGATGCCTTCGCGGTGCTTCGTGCCGGCATGTTCCTGGCGACGCACGGCAAGAACTACAAGGAGCGGCCCGAGATGCTCGGCCCCAATGTCCGCGCCAATGTCGAGGAAGGCCTCGGCTACACGCTGGAAGATCACGCCCGCGCCGCAACAACGCAGACGCGGATCTATCGCGCCTGGCAAAGCTTCTTCGAAAGCTGCGACGTGCTGATCAGCCCGACCATCACGCTCAGCCCGCGGCCGTGGTCGGAGCCTCATCCCGCCGAGATCGACGGGGTAGCTACGAAATCCTACTTCCATTGGCTCGCGCTCGCTTATGCCGTCACGCTTCCCGGCCATCCCGCGATCAGCATTCCTCTCGGCCTCGATGAAGCCGGGCTGCCTTTCGGTCTCCAGATCGTCGGTCCGCGTGGCGGCGACGCCGCCGTGCTGTCGGTGGCCGCGAGCCTCGAGGCGGCGTTCGCCGGCGACGCGCAATTGTGCCGGCCGGCGCCCGATCTGGCGCGGCTTGCCGCGGCGGCGCCGCTGTCGGCCGTACCCGGCTTCCTGACTTGGGAATGAACAAAACCTGGGAATGACCCGAAGCCAGTCCTAGCTGCAGCGCCGGCGCAACGGAGACGAGGATGACGGAATTGCCGAGGCGGACCAGCGCCGTCGCATTCGTCCTGCTCTACATCGCCTACTGCATCTCCTATGTCGACCGCGCGGCGATCTCGCTGGCGCTGGCGCAGATCGGCAAGGACTTCAACCTCCAGGCCGCAGATCTCGGCATCGTCATCAGCATGATGACGACGTTCTTCGCCGAGCGCGAAAAGTATCTGCTGATCGGCGCCTCCGCATTGACCGGCATCTTCCTCTACGCCATGTACAAGACGGAGACGATCGTGATGCTGATCACCTACCAGTCGGTGGTCTATTTCTTCAAATCCTTCGTGCTGGCCTCGGTGATTGCGCTTCCGACCAAGCTGCTGCGCGACGACCAGATCGGATCTGGGATCGGCATGGTCAATCTCGGCGGCCAGAGCGCGGGCTTCGTCGCACCCGTCGCCATCGGCTTCATCGTGACCGGAACCGGATCGTTCGATGCCGCCTTCGGCTTCCTCGTGGCGATGACGGCGTTGTCCGTCGTGGTCGCCGCGACCATCAATACGGCCGAGCCGAAGCTCGCTCCGCAGACGGCCTGACAGGGGATTTCTTCCGATGCAAAGCGCGATCGTACTCGGCGGCGGCATGATCGGCGTAAGCGCGGCGCTGCACCTGCAGCAGCGCGGCTGGTCCGTCACGCTGATCGACCGCAGGGAGCCGGGCCGCGAGACCAGCTACGGCAATGCCGGCATGATCCAGGCGGAAGCGGTGCGCCCCTATCCGATGCCGCGCGACCTCGCCACGCTCCTGAAGATCGCAACCGGCCGCACCAACGACGTGCGTTACAGCCTGTCGTCACTTCATCTCCATATCGAGCCTCTGCTCCGCTATTGGTGGCATTCCGCCCCGAAGCGGCACCGCGAGGCGATCGGCGCCTGGGCGCGGCTGATCGCCTACGCGACGGCGGAGCACGACATCCTCATTCGCGAAGCCCATGCCGACAATCTGATCCGCCGCGCGGGATACCGGCATCTGCATCGCGACGCAGTTTCGTTCGATCTCGCCGTCAAGGCGGCGGAAGAAGACCAGCGCGAATTCGGCGTGAGGTTTCGTGCGCTCTCGGGCGCCGAGCTCGCCAAGGCCGAACCTGTGCTGCGCGACGATTTGCCCGGCGCGATCCATTGGCTCGACACCTGGACCGTGTCCGATCCTGGCGCGCTGGTCACGGCCTATGCCGAACTGTTCGAGCGTCTCGGCGGCACCATCGTGCTCGGTGATGCCCAGAGCTTGCAACAGACCGCCACCGGCTGGTCGGTCGATACGGATCAGGGACGCATCGATGCCGCCCATGCCGTCGTGACGCTCGGGCCGTGGTCGCCAGATCTCCTGCTCAAATTCGGCTATCGCATCCCGCTGGTGCGCAAGCGCGGCTACCACATGCATTACAGCGGCGGCGCGTCGCTCGATCTGCCGCTGGTCGACAAGGCCGGCGGCTACGCCATGGGTCCGATGGCGAAGGGAATCCGCATCACCACCGGCGCGGAGCTGACCGGGCTGGACGCGCTCGCAACCCCCGTGCAGCTCGCCAGCGCCGAAGCCTCCGCGCGCGAGCTGATCGACCTCGGCAGGCGCGTCGAGCCCGACCCGTGGTTCGGCACCCGCCCCTGCACGCCCGACATGCTGCCGGTGCTCGGCCCTGCTCCGCGCCATCCAGGCCTCTGGATGAACTTCGGCCACGGTCACCAGGGTTTTACGCTGGGGCCAGCGACCGGACGCCTGCTCGCCGAGATGATGAGCGGCGAGACGCCCGCGATTGATCCGACGCCATACCGGCCGGAGCGGTTCTAGCTCGCTGCGCTCGCCGCAAGCACCGCGAGCGCCGAAAGAAACAGGGCTGATCGAGGATCTCGACCAGCCCTGTTATTTCAAGACCTGACGGCGCGCCGTCGGTGACGGCTTGCAGATCAGTCCGTCGTGACAGCGGTTTCCATGTCAGTGGGATCGATCTGCTTGGCGAGGTTGGCGTTGAGCTTGTCGCGATCGAGTTCGCCCTCCCACCAGGCGACGATCACGCAGGCAACGCCGTTGCCGCACAGATTGGTCAGCGCGCGGCACTCGCTCATGAACTTGTCGATGCCGAGCACGATCGCCATGCCCGGCACGAGGCGCGGATCGACCACGGCGAGCGTCGCCGCCAACGTGATGAAGCCCGCACCTGTGATGCCCGAGGCGCCTTTCGAGGTCAGCATCGCCACCACCAGGATGGTGAGTTGCTGGCCGAAGCTGAGATCGACGCCCAGCGCCTGCGCGATGAACAGCGTCGCCAGCGTCATGTAGATGTTGGTGCCGTCAAGGTTGAAGGAATAGCCCGTGGGCACCACGAGGCCGACCACCGACTTGGAGCAGCCAAGGCGTTCGAGCTTTTCCATCAGTGACGGCAGCGCGCTTTCCGAGGACGAGGTGCCGAGCACGATCAGCAGCTCGTCCTTGATGTAGGCGAGAAACTTGAAGATCGAGAAGCCGGCAAGGCGCGCGACGATTCCGAGCACGACGAACACGAACAGCGCTGCCGTTGCGTAGAATGTCGCGATCAGCCCGAGAAGATTGCCCAGCGCCGTCGGGCCGTACACGCCGATCGTATAGGCCATCGCGCCGAACGCCCCGATCGGCGCCGCGCGCATCACGATGGAGATGACGCCGAACACCGCATGCGCGGCGTCATCGATGAAGCTGCGGATAGTGTGGCCGCGCTCGCCGAGCCCCATGATGGCGAAGCCGAACAGCACCGAGAACAGCAGCACCTGCAGGATCTCGCCTTGCGCGAAGGCGCCGACGACAGTGTCCGGAATGACGTGCAGCACGAAGTCGACCGACTTTTGCGCCTTGGCCTGATCCGCGAATTTGGCGACCGCCTGCGCATTCGCCGCGGCATTGCCGAAGCCTGCGCCGGGCTTGACGAGGTTGCCGACCAGGAGGCCGATCACCAGGGCGAAGGTCGAGACGATCTCAAAATAGACCAGCGCCTTGACGCCGATGCGGCCGACCTTCTTGGCATCCTGGATGTGGGCGATGCCCGAGACCACGGTGCAGAAGATGATCGGCGCGATCACCATCTTGATCAGCTTGATGAAGCCGTCACCGAGCGCCTTGATCCATTCGTTCTTGGCGAAGTCCGGCCATAGCCAGCCGACGACGGCGCCGAGCACGATCGCGATCAGCACCTGGACATAGAGAACCTTGTACCACGGCTTGGCGGCGGGCGGCGCGACCGGCGCCCCCACCATCGTTGTCGTCGTCATCGTTTCACTCCCCCTCAAAACGCCAGGCCAGCCAAGATCAACTCGGCCGGCCCTGTCAATTGGAACTGCTCGTTATTGCGCGTTTTACCCGCGACCGACGACCCGGCGTATCGCCGGCATCAACGCCGCGCCCAGCGCGTTCTTGACCAGCGACGCCGCAATGAACGGCATCAGCCCGACCTGCCACGCCTTCGCGGCGCCCAGGCCGAGGCCGAAGGCCAGCCAGCCAAAGCCGGCGGCCAGAATGAGGATGTGGCCGACGGCCATGGCCGCAAACAGCCGCACCACGCTGCGATCCCAGCCGCGCTCCGCGAGCCAGCCGGTGACGAAGGCGGCGCCAATGAAGCCGAACAGATAGCCCGCGGTCGACCCGACCAGCGGTGCAATTCCACCGACCGGGCCGGCGAACACCGGCAGGCCCATCGCGCCCTCAGCGAGGTAGGCGATCATGGTTGCGCTGCCAAGCCGCCAGCCATAGGCGGCACCAATCATCAACACCACCAGCGTCTGCAATGTCATGGGCACGTAAGGCAGCGGCAGGTTCACCTTGGCTGACAGCGCCATCAAAGCGGTGCCGAGCGCAATCAGCACGACAGCGCGCAAGGCGCCGACGGTTTCACCCGGCCGGATCGGCCACATCAATGCGGCGAGAGGAGAATGCGGCGTGGCGACGGACGGGAGGGAACGGTCGGGCAAGATGAACTCCGCAGGGCTGTTTTCGAAACGGATGTTTTCGAAGAACGGCTGTCGAAAACTCGCGGCTATTTAAGCCAGTCAGCGATCCGGTCAACTGCTTCCCGCATCTCCTCAGCCGAACGCGCATAAGAAAGCCGTATGAATGAACGACCATGGACGGGATCGAAGTCGAGGCCGGGCGTGACCGCGACATGGGCCTGCTCCAGCATCTGCTTGGCGAACTCGAAACTGTCGGCGGTGAAGTCCGAGACGTCCGCATAGAGATAGAAGGCGCCGTCGGCCGGCAGGAACCTGGTCAGGCCGGCCTTGGGCAATCCCTCGATCAGGATGCGCCGGTTTTCCTGATAGCCATGCTTGATCTCCTCCATCTCGGCCGCGCCGTCGAAGGCGGCTTCGGCTGCGATCTGCGACAGCGACGGCACCGAGATCGACAGGTTCTGCTGGAGCCGTTCGATCGGCCGCACCAGGATCTCGGGCACGACCATCCAGCCGACGCGCCACCCCGTCATGCAGAAATACTTCGAGAACGAGTTGATCACGAGCGCGTGGTCCGACAGCGCCGCCGCCGTCACCGCCGGAAACGCGTAGTCGAGTCCGTGATAGATCTCGTCCGAGATGAAACGGATGCCCGCGTCTTCCGCCGCCGCGATCAGCCCAGCGAGCGCCTCGCGGGACATCATCGTCCCGGTCGGATTGGCGGGGCTACCGACCAGCACGCCCTTCAGCGGCGCCTTGCGATGGGCGGCCAGCAGCGCCTCGCCGGTCAGCGCATGGCGCGTCTCGTTGGTGGTCTCGATCAGCACCGGCTCGCAGCCGAGCGCGGACAGGATATGACGGTAGGGCGGATAACCCGGCACGGTCACGGCGACGCGGTCGCCCGGCTCGAACATTGCCAGGAAAGCCAGAATGAACCCGCCGGAGGAGCCGGTGGTCACCACGATCCGCTCGGGGCTGACGTCACAGCCATAGGCATCGCGATAGTGCCGCGCGATGCGCTCGCGCAGGCTGGGGATGCCGAGCGCGGAGGTATAATCGATCCGCCCTGCCTCAAGCGCCGCATGGGCGGCCGCAATCGCGGTCTTTGGCGCGCCGGCGGCGGGCTGGCCCACCTCCATGTGGATGACATGGCCCCCGGCCGCCTCGATTCGAGCCGCCGCGGCCATGACATCCATCACCATGAACGGGGGAACATCGCTGCGGTGGGAGGGCTCGAGCCACTGCCCCAACCGGTTCCTCAATGTCGCATCGTGCATCGATTTCTGCTATTCGCTGGCGGACCGGTCCGTCCGGCCCGGGAACGGGGTGCTTGCGCCCCAGACTGGCCGCATTGTACGGCTCATAAGGGGCACGGCTCTTGAGGGGTATGGCTCAAAGGGCATATCGCGTATCCGGGCCGCCGCCAATCGCCAAAACCAATCACGAAACTGCTTGACCAAAACTGCTTGACCAAGACCGTTTGACCCAGACCGCTTGATGTTGCTCCCGATCGCATTGCGCAAGAAGGCCACCGCCCTCACCTCCCTCGTGGCGGCGGCTGCGATCGCGCTGACGCCGTTCTCGGCCGCACGTGCGCAGGCCAAGGGGCCGCCGGTCCTGCGCGACACCGAGACCGAGCAGTTGCTGCGCGAATACACGCGCCCGATCCTGCGCGTCGCCGGTCTGGAAAAGCAGAACATCCAGATGGTGATCGTCAACGAGGGCTCGTTCAACGCGTTCGTCGCGGACGGACGCCGCATCTTCGTCAACTACGGCGCGATCCTGCAGTCGGAGACGCCGAACCAGATCATCGGCGTGCTCGCGCACGAGACCGGGCATCTGGCCGGTGGTCATTTGTCCAAGCTGCGCGAACAGCTTGCCAACGCCCAGACCCAGATGATCATCGCGATGCTGCTCGGCGCCGGCGCGATGGCCGTGGGCAGCACCCGCGGCAGCGGCAGCGCCGGCAACAATGGCCTTGCCAATGCTGGAGCCGCCGCCATCGCCGGCCCGCAGGAGATGATCCGTCGTACGCTGCTGTCCTACCAGCGCCAGCAGGAGGAGAACGCCGACCGCGCCGGCGTGAAATTCCTGACTGCGACCCAGCAATCGCCGAAGGGCATGTACGAGACTTTCAAGCGCTTCACCAGCGAGAGCCTGTTCGCTGCACGCGGCGCCGATCCCTATCTGCAGTCGCACCCGATGCCCGCCGAGCGCGTCGCTTCACTCCAGGAGTTCGCCAGCGCCAGCCCTTATTGGGACAAGAAGGACGATGCCGCGCTCCAGCTCCGCCATGACATGGTCCGCGCCAAGATCTCCGCCTTCATGGAGCGGCCGGAGACGGTGTACCGCCGCTATCCCCTGACCAACGACAGCATGCCGGCGCGCTATGCCCGCGCCATCAGCACCTATCTGCACGGGGATTTGCGCAGCGCGCTCGCCCAGATCGACGCGCTGATTCAGGTCCAGCCCAACAATGCGTATTTTTACGAGGTGCGCGGCCAGGCCCTGCTGGAGGGTGGCAAGCCGGCCGAGGCGATCCCTGCCCTGCGCAAGGCTGTCGCACTTTCGAACAATGCGCCCCTCATCGAGATGTTACTTGGGCAGGCTCTGGTTGGGTCCGATAATAAGGCCTACACCGATGATGCCGTTCGGATTCTCCGGGCCGCGGTGGCACGGGAACCGGAGGCTGCGCTCGGCTACATGCAGCTCGCGATGGCCTATGGCCGGAAGGGCGACTATGCCGAGGCGGATCTGGCGTCGGCACAGGCCGCTTATCTGCGCGGCGACAACAAGACCGCCCGCGAGCTTGCGACGCGCGCGAAAACCCGTTTCGCCGTCGGCACGCCTGGGTGGGTCAAGGCCGATGACATCGTGGCGTCAAAATCGCCGCGCAACTAGCGCGACCAAGACTAACGTGATCAAGACCAACTCGACCAAGACGACGCCTTGCGCCACGACGTCACGACAACGAGCCTAAGTCCGCCGGGACGTTTTCCGAAACCTGCTTTGGATAAGAGGATTTGCCTATGCCTTCGCTGCGCCTGCTTGCTCCCGCGCTGTTTGCGCTCGCCATGTTCGGCGCGGCCGCGCCCGCGTCGGCCGACAGCTTCTCCGATGCTCAGCGCACCGACATCGAGGCGATCATCAAGAACTATCTCGTCACCCATCCCGAGGTGCTCGAGGAAGCGATGACCGAGCTCACCAAGCGCCAGGCTACGGCCGAGACGCAGAAGCACGAGGCCAGCATCGCGCAGAATTCCGACGCGATCTTCAACTCGCCGCGCCAGGTCGTGCTCGGCAACAAGGACGGCGACGTCACCTTCGTCGAGTTCTTCGACTACAATTGCGGCTACTGCAAGCGCGCGATGGACGACATGCTCACCCTCATGAAGGCCGATCCGAAGCTGAAGGTGGTGCTGAAGGAGTTTCCGGTGCTGAGCCAGGGCTCGGTCGAAGCAGCCCAGGTCGCCGTCGCCGTGCGCATGCAGGATCCCTCCGGCAAGAAATATCTCGATTTCCATCAGAAGCTGCTCGGCGGTCGTGGCGCGGCCGACAAGGCGCGCGCGCTTCAGGCGGCCAAGGAAGCCGGCCTCGACACCGCCAAGATCGAGAAGGACATCGGCAGCGCCGAGGTGCGCAGCACCATCGAGGAGAACTTCAAGCTCGCCGAAGCCATGGGCATGAACGGCACGCCGAGCTACGTGATCGGCAAGCAGATCGTTGTCGGCGCCGTCGGTGTCGAAAGCCTCAAGGAAAAGATCGGCATCGCCCGCTGCGGCAAGGCGACTTGTTAAAAGGCGACTTGCTGATCTGGCATTTACAACGACACGATGAGACAAGGCCGGCTGATGAGCCGGCCTTTTTTGTTTGCACTGCTTTCATCGCGAACGTGGCGCGAATCCGACGTACGCATTCATCTCGCGTTTAGGAAACAAATGCCGCGGAACCCCCGATGTTCCGGAACAACTCAAATCTCCTTTCGTTGTCGGCGCGGGCAATGACGCAAAGAAACACGTGAGGAGAATTCCATGTCTAACCGCTTTATGATCTCGGTTGCCGCACTCGCGCTCGTCGCGGGCACCGGTCTGGCAAACGCACAGGGCACCACGAACCGCGAGAGCGGTGGCGGCGCCGGCGGTGCGCAGATGCAGCATTCGCAGCCTTCCGGCGGCGGTGCCGACCGCGGCGGCTCGATGGGCCGCGAATCCTCCGGCGCCGAGAAGGGCACCGTTGGCCAGGCGGGCGGCTCCAGCAGCATGAAGTCCGGCACGTCTGCCGAGGACAAGTCCTCCGGCGCGACCAAGGACGAGCACTCCGGCGGAGCGATGAACAAGAACGCGGCTGAGGACAAGGCCGGCGCCACCAAGGGCCAGCGCACCGACGAACGCGCGCAGGGTCAGCAGGACAAGTCCCAGCAGGACAAGTCCAAGAGCATGAGCCAGGACACCAGCAAGTCCGGCCAGAAGGACAAGGACCAGAAGGCTGAGGGCAGCAAGAGCGGCACCTCGACCAACAACGCCGACAGCCGTCAGGGCACCGGCACGAGCACCAACCAGAATGCGCAGGGCCAGACCGGCACCAGCACCAACCAGAACGCCCAGGGTCAGGGTACAACCTCGACCACGGTCGGCCAGGCCGGCGCGGCTGCGAAACTTTCGACCGAGCAGCGCACGCAGATTACCTCCGTGATCCGCGAGGAGCGCGTGCGGCCCGTGACCAACGTCAACTTCTCGATCTCGGTCGGTACCCGCGTGCCGCGCGAGGGCATCGAGTTTCACGCCCTGCCGTCCCGCGTCGCCACCATCTATCCGGAGTGGCGGAGCTACAAGTACGTCCTGGTGCAGCAGCAGATCGTGATCGTCGATCCCAACACCTATGAGATCGTCGCCGTTCTCGACGTCTAAGCCAAACCGGCAGTAACCTCGGAGGGCGGGCAGCGATGCCCGCCCTTTGCGTTAGGCCGGCAGCCATGCTTCGGACTGGTTAACAAGCAATTTCCGCAGCTTCCGCACAGGTTTTTGCACCCCGGATGAGGTATCTGAAGCCGCCTCCGAGGTCCTTCAAGGCTTCCCCTGCGCCACTTTGTTACCTATAACCCCCGCCACGCCGAAGCACCTCTTGCGGGATTGGAATGGCCGAACCAGCAACCGACACGATCCTTGTCCTGAACGGGCCGAACCTCAACATGTTGGGGACGCGCGAGCCCGAGAAATACGGACATGCGACGCTGGCCGACGTCGAGGCGCTGTGCCGGGAGAGCGCGGCGACGTTCGGTCTCAAGGCCGACTGCCGGCAGTCCAATCGAGAGGGCGAGCTGATCGACTTCATCCACGAGGCCTACGCCCGCAAGATGAAGGGCATCATCATCAATGCCGGCGGCTATTCGCACACGTCGATCGCGCTGCACGACGCGCTGCTCGCGGTGCAGATCCCGACGGTCGAAGTGCACGTGACCAACATCCATGCCCGCGAGAATTTCCGTCACCACTCCTATACCGCGCGCGCAGCCTTCGCCTCGCTCTGCGGTTTCGGCATCGAGGGCTACCGCCTCGCCATCCAGGGCCTTGCCGCCAAGCTCGGCATCAAGCCCAAAGCCTGACGCTCCCCCTTCACACAGAACATTCGGATCAAACAACATGGCGCGCCAGCCAGACGACAAAGCAGCCGCAAAGTTTTCCAGCGAGGATTCCGCCCTCGTCCGCGAGCTCGCTTTGCTGCTTGACGAGACCAGCCTCACCGAGATCGAGATCGAGCGTGCCGGCCTGCGCCTGCGCGTCGCCCGCAACATCAGCGTCGCCGCGACCATGCCGATGCAGATGGCGGCCCCCCCCGCCGCTGTCCAGGCTGCCGCAGCTGCCGCCGTGCCAGCCGCCGCCGACCTGTCGAAGCACCCCGGCGCGGTGACCTCGCCGATGGTCGGCACCGCCTATTGGGCGCCGGAGCCCGGCGCCAAGCCGTTCATCGAGGTCGGCAGCAAGGTCTCGGTCGGCCAGACGCTGCTGATCATCGAAGCCATGAAGACCATGAACCAGATCCCCTCGACGCGCGCTGGCACGGTGACGCAGATCCTGGTCGAGGACGGCCAGCCGGTCGAGTACGGCGAGCCGCTCGTGATCATTGAGTGACGGACGAGGGCGGCCATCACCGCCCTCGCCAATTCCCGCGCGTCAGTCCTTAAGGACACCATGTTCGACAAGATCCTCATAGCCAATCGCGGCGAGATCGCCCTTCGCATCCTCAGGGCCTGCAAGGAGCTCGGGATCGCGACCGTCGCCGTGCACTCCACCGCCGACGCCGATGCCATGCATGTGCGCCTGTCGGACGAGAGCGTGTGCATCGGGCCACCGGCGTCCAAGGACAGCTATCTCAACGTGCCCGCGCTGCTCGCGGCCTGCGAGATCACCGGCGCCGACGCCGTGCATCCCGGCTACGGTTTCCTGTCGGAGAACGCGCGCTTCGCGGAAATCCTCGCCGAGCACAATCTGCATTTCATCGGCCCGAAGGCCGAGCACATCCGCCTGATGGGCGACAAGATCGAGGCCAAGAGGACTGCCAAGAAGCTCGGCATTCCCGTGGTGCCCGGCTCCGACGGAGGGGTCGGCCCCAACGACGACGCAATGGCGATCGCCAAAAAGATCGGCTTCCCCGTGCTGGTCAAGGCCGCTGCCGGCGGCGGCGGCCGCGGCATGAAGGTGGCCGAGAGCGAGGCCGATCTTCAGGTTGCGCTATCGACGGCCGCCAACGAGGCCAAGTCCGCGTTCGGCGATGCTTCCGTCTACCTCGAAAAATATCTCCAGAAGCCGCGCCACATCGAGATCCAGATCCTCGGCGACGGCCGCGGCGGCGCGATCCATCTTGGCGAACGCGACTGCTCGCTGCAACGACGCCACCAGAAGGTCTGGGAGGAAGGCCCCTCGCCGGTGCTGACCGCAGCTGCACGCGCCAAGATCGGCGAGACCTGCGCCAAGGCGATGCGCGAGATGAAATATCTCGGCGTCGGCACCATCGAATTCCTGTTCGAGGACGGCGAGTTCTACTTCATCGAGATGAACACCCGCATCCAGGTCGAGCATCCCGTCACCGAGAGCATCACCGACATCGACCTCGTGCTGGAGCAGATCCGCATCGCCGCCGGCGGCGATCTGCCGGCGAGGCAGGAAGAGGTCCAGGTCATCGGCCACGCGATCGAGTGCCGCATCAACGCCGAAAATCCGCAGACCTTTCGTCCGTCGCCCGGCCGCATCACGCAATATCACCCGCCGGGGGGGCTCGGGGTGCGGATCGATTCCGCGGTCTATCAGGGCTACACGATCCCGCCTTATTACGACTCGCTCGTCGGCAAGCTGATCGTGCACGGCAAGACCCGTGGCGAGTGCTTGATGCGGCTGCGCCGGGCGCTGGACGAGATGGTGGTCGAGGGCATCGAGACCACCCTGCCGCTGTTCCGCGCGCTGGTGCGCGAAGACGACATCATCAACGGCGACTACCACATCCACTGGCTGGAACAATATCTCGCGGGCAAGGCGGAACCCGCCCCGAGGTAATCGTCCCTGCCGTTGGAACCCTTTGGCCCCAATCGCGTTCGGGACGATGGGGACAGTTCCGAGGGGGCGTTTTGAATTCCGCCAAGCCTGATCGAGCGAGACCGTCGTGACCGCTGAGGCGCAGCGACGGCGTAGATTTTGGCAGATCCTGCTGTTCGCAGCGGGGCTCGTGGTGCTGACCGTGATCAGTGCCGGCTCCGTCTACCTCGTCAACAAGGCGAGAGACGACAGCAAATGGGTGATTCACACCATTGAGGCCGAGAACCAGATCAACGCCCTCCTGCTGGAAATCCGGCGAGCCGAGAGCGCCGCCCGCGGCTATCTTCTGACACAAGGGGAGGATTTCAAGGTTGACCACGACATGGCCGTGGCGGCCATCATCCCGGCTCTCGACAGGCTCACGCGCCTGATCGGCGACAATCCGGCGCAACGCCAAAGCATCGAGAAGCTGAGCACGGCGATCGAGACCCGGCTCGGCCAGTTCGTGCAGGAGATGGATTTCATTCGCCAGGGTGAGCCGGAGAAGGCCGCAGCGCTGGTCCGCGAGATCGCCTCCGCGGACGCCACGGCCGCGATCGCCAAAGTCGCGACGGAGATGATTCAGGAAGAAGAACGGCTGTTCCGGCTCCGAACGGTAAATTCGGACCGCAGCCAGACACTCGCCGCCTCGATGACCGGCATTGGCTCCGGCCTCGTCGTGCTGCTGGCGCTGATCTCGATCTGGCTGGTGCGGCGCTCGGCGCAGGGCCGTGACGACGCCGAGGTGCGCCTGCGTGACGCCAATGTCAATCTGGAGGCCGTGGTCGACGAACGCACGGCCGATCTGCGCGAAGCCAACAACGAGATCCAGCGCTTTGCCTATATCGTGAGCCACGATCTGCGCTCGCCACTCGTCAACATCATGGGCTTCACCAGCGAACTCGAAGAGCTCGGCGGCGACATTTTCCGCCGTATCGGCAGCCTCACGCATGTCCCGGCCGACGGGCCGCCGCTGCCGGACGGCGGAATCGCGCTCGAAGGTCCCGACAAGCAGCTTTCAGAGGATTTTTCCGAAGCGCTGGGCTTCATCAAATCGTCGATCGCCAAGATGGACCGCCTGATCTCGGCGATCCTCAATCTCACCCGCGAGGGTCGGCGCGCGTTCCAGCCGGAAAAGATCGACACCCGCGAGCTGATCGAAGCGATCGTGTCAACGCTGGCACATCAGGCCGCCGAAGCGCAGGCTGAGATCCACGTTGCCCCCTTGCCGGATCTGGTCAGCGACCGCCTGGCGCTGGAGCAGATCTTCTCCAATCTGATCGACAACGCCATCAAATATCTCAAGCCCGGCGCCCCCGGCGAGATCAGAATCCGCGGGCGCACCAAGCTTGGCTACGCTATCTTCGAGATCAGCGACAACGGCCGCGGGATCGATCCGAAGGATCACCAGCGGATATTCGACCTGTTTCGCCGCGCGGGAACCCAGGACAAGCCCGGTCAGGGCATCGGTCTTGCGCATGTACGTGCACTTGTGCGTCGCCTCGGCGGCACCATGTCGGTATCATCGGAACTGAATCACGGCAGTACCTTCACCATCACGTTGCCCATCACCTGGAACGCCAGCAACCGGAACGTGGATCAATGACTCAACCGGTCAGCATCATCATGATCGAGGACGACGAGGGACACGCGCGGCTGATCGAGCGGAACATCCGCCGATCCGGCGTCAACAACGAGATTATCTCCTTCGCCAATGGCACCGACGCGATGAAGCACCTGTTCGGGCCCGACGGCAGCGGACTGGTGCAGAAGGGCAATGCGCTCCTGATCCTGCTCGATCTCAACCTGCCCGACATGACCGGGATCGACATCCTGAAGCAGATCAAGGAAAACAAATACCTGAAGGCCTCACCCGTGGTGGTGCTGACCACCACCGACGATTCCCAGGAAATCAAGCGCTGCTACGAGCTCGGCTGCAACGTCTACATCACCAAGCCCGTGAACTACGAGAGTTTCGCCAATGCCATCCGGCAGCTCGGCTTGTTCTTCTCGGTCA
The DNA here is from genome assembly GCF_023073915.1 of Bradyrhizobium sp. 149. Classification (GTDB taxonomy): domain Bacteria; phylum Pseudomonadota; class Alphaproteobacteria; order Rhizobiales; family Xanthobacteraceae; genus Bradyrhizobium. The sequence goes on from NZ_JADPKK010000022.1 coordinate 1,049,418, forward strand.
TCCAGGTCCCGCCCGCCGCCCCATGAACCAGCGCATGCCCACACTGCTCTACATCGACGATGACGGGGCGCTGGCGCGCCTGGTCGACCGCGGCCTGACACGGCGCGGCTACAAGGTCGTTCACGCCGCGAGCGGCGAGGAAGGCCTCGAGCTGATCCGCCGCGCTGGGAGGACCGGCGGCATCGACGTCGTGGCGCTCGACCAGTACATGCCCGGTCTCGACGGGCTGGAGACGCTGGAGCAGATCATGGCGATCGCAGATGCACCGCCGGTGGTCTTCGTCACGGCGTCGCAGGATTCCAGCATTGCGGTGACGGCGCTGAAAGCGGGGGCGGCCGATTATCTCGTCAAGGACGTCAAGGGCGACTTCATCCCCCTGCTTCACGTCGCGGCTGAGGGCGCGCTGCGCCAAGCTGAATTGCAGAAGGCGCGCGAGGAAGCCGAAGCCGAGATCCATGCCTCGCGCGACCGCTACGCAGCGCTCGCTGCCGAACGCGAGCTGCTGCTGCGCGAGGTCAACCACCGCGTCGGCAACTCGCTCCAGATCATCGCCTCGCTGCTGCATCTGCAGGCAAGCTCCGCCGCGCAAGACGAGGTCAAAGCTGCGTTGACCAATGCGATGGGCCGCGTCGCCGCGGTCGCGCAGGTGCACCGCCGCCTCTACACCTCGCAGGATCTGAAGAGCGTGGTGCTGAACCAGTATCTGGACTCGCTGCTCGAGGATCTCCGCCGCTCGGCCGAGGGCAACCGGATGTCGCGTCTGACGCTGAAGGCCGAACCGATCGAGATCGATCCGGACCGTGCGGTCGCCGTCGGCATCATCGTCAACGAGCTGGTGATGAACGCGGTGAAATACGCCTATCCTGACGGCGCCGGCCCGATCCATGTCGAGCTGACCTCACACGGCGACGATCTCCTGCTGACGATCACCGACGACGGGGTCGGCGACAACGTCAAGGCGGATCCGCGCTCCACCGGCATGGGCCAGCGCATCGTCGCAGCCATGGCCGCCAAGCTCGACGCTTCGGTGGAGCGCGACACCACCCATTCCGGAACCCGCATCATGTTGCGGTTCCGCCGTGTGCCAGCTGCCGCGGGCAAGCCGAATGCTGCCGCAGCGAACTGATCCGCACCGCCCATCGCAACCGCATTGCGATCCTGCTATTGTGGCGAGCCATGACTTCGCGCGACTCTGCCCCGTCTGAAATCACGCCAGCCGTGCTGCTGCGCGCCTATGCCTGCGGCATCTTTCCGATGGCCGAAAGCGCCGACGATCCGTCCCTGTTCTGGGTCGAGCCGGAGTTGCGCGGGGTCATCCCGCTCGACGGATTTCGCGTAGCCGCCCGGCTGGCGCGCACCGTGCGTTCGGATTCATTCCGCGTGACCGTCAATACCGCCTTCAAGGCCACGATCGCCGGCTGCGCCGCGCCGCAGGCGGGGCGCGAGGACACCTGGATCAACAAGCGCATCCGCGACCTCTATGGCGGCCTGCACGAGCTCGGCCATTGCCACAGCGTCGAAGCTTGGCAGGGCGAGGACCTCGTCGGCGGGCTTTACGGCGTCAGCCTGGGGCGGGCCTTTTTCGGCGAGAGCATGTTTCACACTGCGCGCGATGCCTCAAAGGTCGCGCTGGTGCATCTGGTCGCGCGGCTCATCCATGGCGGCTTCGAGCTGCTCGACACCCAATACGTCACCGAGCACCTGAAGAGTTTTGGCGCGGCCGAGATTTCGCGGCGGCGCTACACCGCGCTGCTCGACAAGGCGCTCGCGGGCGAGCCCGGCGATTTCCTGAAGCTCTCTGCTGGTGAAGCGATCCCGGGCGCACGCGCGCTCGAGATCATCGCCTCACGGCAATAATCAGGGATATTACCGGCCGAACCCGGGGGGATTTGGCCTAGCGGCCAAACCCCGGGATACCGAACAGACCCGGCCGCTGCTCGGGCGGCGGAGGTGGCGGCGGTGCCGGTTGCTGCTGCTGGATCGGCGGCAATGGCTGCGGCGGACGCTGCTGCACGGCCTGCTTGGGCGCGGCCTTCTTCTGCGCGGGCGGCGGCGGCGCGGCCGGCCTGGTGCCGGGATCCGGTGCCGCGGTCGCGATGGTCTGCTGCGGCTCCTTGCAGTCGGTGAGCCAGATATCGTAGATCGGGTGCTCGACGCCGTGCAGGCCCGGACTTGCCGCATACATCCAGCCTGAGAAGATGCGCTTCACCTCACCCTGCAAGGTGATCTCGTCGACCTCGACGAAGGCGTCGGTGTTGGTGGCCTCCGTCGCTGGCCGCGTGTAGCAGGCGTTGGTTTTGACCCGTAACGCGCCGAACTGCACGGTCTCGCCGATCTCCTCGTCGAAATTGATGATGCGCCCGGTGATCTTGTCGAGGCCGGAGAAGGTCGCCTTCTTGTTCACGATCTTCTGGGCCGGCGGCTCTGTGACGACCTCGTCACCGGGCTGAAGGCTCGCCGGCGTCTGCGGGACAGTGCCGCCCTTCTGTTGCGGCTGGCGCTGACCGGGCGCACCCGGCTGCGGAGTGCCCTGCGGATTCGGCGGAGCGACCGCCGCGGACGGCGGCTGGTTTGGCGGAGCGACGCTAGAACCGGGCGGCGGCGCCAGCGGTTGGGTCTCGACCGGCCCCGGCATCACATTGCCCTGCCGGCCGGGCGGCGGCGGCGCCATTGGGCGCGAGGGCAGCACACGGCCCTGCGGCGGCAGCTCCGGCACCTCCTCATCGTCATCAGGGATCTGGGGCTGCGGCTGCGGCTGGCCGCGCGGAATGTTGCCGGGCGGCCGCAGCGGCGGCGGATCGGAAAAGATCGTGCCGATCTGCGCCTGCGCCGGTGTCGCAACCGTCAGTGCGGTGGCGGCCAGAAGCGCCGCAAGACCTGTCAGGGTAAATGTTCGAAACATCTCGCGCGGCTTCAACAGCGAATCGGGCTTGCTGGCATTCTACAGGGGATACCGCCGCTCGCAGGCCATCCGGTTAACACGGCGAATACGGCGGGGGAAGGGCGGCATCCCTGCCCTTCCCGGCCCGGTCTGGCCAGATCGGCCCCCGGATGGGATAGTCGAACACCCTTTCTAGGGGTTCGAGGCGGCCATCGCCCCCGAAAACGACGTTCAACCATAACTAAAACCCGGAGGTGGCCCCATGCCCGTTGTGCTCGATCCCGATGCCGCCGCCGTCTACAAGGCCTTCCAGGAGGCCGACCGCCCCGCCTACGAGACCCTGACTGCACCGGAAGCGCGCGCCTATTACGCGCAGGCGCGCTTTGCGACCAATCCCGAGCCACCGGAACTCGCGCGCGTCACGCCGCTGTCGATCCCGGCGCCGCACGGCGCCATTCCGGCGCGCCTCTACGTTCCGAAACAGCCGCGCCGGCATGACGGCTTGTCGCCCGCGCTGGTGTTCTTCCATGGCGGCGGCTGGGTAATCGGCGATCTCGACTCCCATGACGTCGTCTGCCGCCAGCTCGCCGACGCCGGCGCGCTGCTCGTGATCTCGGTCGACTACCGCCTCGCGCCCGAGCACAAATTTCCCGCCGCCACCGATGACGCGATCGCCGCGACCAAATGGGTCGCCGCCAACGCTCGCGAGCTCGGCATCGACGCCTTCGGGCTTTCGATCGGCGGCGACAGCGCCGGCGGCAATCTCGCCGCGGTCGTCGCGCTTGCCGCGCGTGACGGCGACGGTCCTGCGATCGCGGGGCAGTTGCTGATCTACCCCGCCGTCGATTTCGCCATGACGCACGGCTCTCACCGCGAGCCCGAGACCAGCGTGCTGCTGACGCATTCGGTGATCCGCTGGTTTAGCGACCATTATCTCAACGGCGCCGCCGATATCGACGACTGGCGCGCCTCGCCGGCACGCGCGGAAAACCTTGCCGGCCTGCCGCCGGCCTATGTGCTGACCGCCGGCGCCGATCCGCTGCGCGACGAAGGCGACGAATATGCCGATCGCCTCAAGCAGGCCGGTGTACCCGTCACTTACAAGCACTATCCCGGCCAGTTCCACGGCTTCCTCACCATGGGCAAATTGTTGCGAGAGGCCAATGTTGCCGTAAGCGAGATCGGCGCGTGGTTGAAGGGATTGGGCTGACGCCGCCGTCCCGCATGTCATCCGCCTTTCAAACCGTTGCCGCCCTCCCCCTGCGCGGGCTGACATGGCTCGGCGGCCAGGGCACCCGCGCGGTGGCCGCCGTCGTGTTCATTGCCGCTGCGGTCCCGCCGCTCGGCGTTCTGCTCCGCCCCTACGTCACGGAGGCGATCTTCGTTCTGCTCTGCATCTCCTTCATGCGGGTCGACCTCGCCGCGATCACCAGCCATTTGCGCCGGCCGGCGCTGGTCGCGACCGCGACTGCCTGGACCATGATCGGCGTGCCTGTGATCGTCGGGCTGATCGTGCATGTCACAGGACTCACCGCACGCTCGCCCGGCCTTGCCCTGGCCCTGATGCTCCAGAGCATGGCCTCGCCGATGATGGCCTCACCGGCGCTGGCCGCACTGATGGGTCTCGATGCCACGCTTGTGCTGATCACGCTGGTGAGCGCGACCGCGCTCGTGCCCTTCACAGCGTCGCTGTTCGCAAGCCTCTTCCTCGAGGGCATGCTCAGCATCTCGCCGCTTGCGCTCGGACTGAAGCTGCTCGGTATTCTTGCGGCATCGCTGCTTGCCGCGACCGTGATCCGATGGGTGTTCGGCGCGGCCGCGATCCAGCGCCACAGGCCTCCGATCGACGGCTTCAACATCATCATCCTGCTGATTTTCGCGACCGCGATTATGGGCGATGTCGCGAGCGATCTGGTATCGCAGCCGGTTTTCACCATCGGCCTCGCGCTGCTGTCCTTCGCGATCTATTTCACGCTGCTCGCAATCACCACGCTGCTGTTCCGCCGCATCGGCTATGAGCGCGCGCTGGCGCTCGGGCTGATGGTGTCACAGCGCAATCTGGGATTGATGCTGGCAGCGACCGCCGGCGCGCTGCCGCCCACCACCTGGCTCTATTTCGCGATGACGCAGTTTCCAATTCATTTGGCGCCCTACATGCTGATGCCGATCGCGCGGCGGCTGACGGCGCGCGCCAACACATCTGGCGCGGCGGCCGCGAACAGCACCAGCTAGTCGTGTATTTGTGAATCCGGGATCTCTGCTTTCGAGATGAAGTGGACGCGCGGTCCCCTGCTCGGAGTGTCCCCTGGGACTCGCGGCGGAACTCACACACAAACTGAACACGCTTTCTCGTGCAGATGACGCTCAGTAGCTCACGCGATTAATGGGTTGTTAGGAGCCTATACCGCAAATAGTTTCCGCCAACAATAACAACCATGCCGGGTTCCATTGCCCGGAGCAGATACATGAACATACCTGCTTTCCTGATCGCAACGGCTATGGGCGCAGCATTCCTTGCTGTCGAATATCGCTGGTACTACCAGCCGGACATGGTCAGCCCGGATGCGTTGATGAGCACCTTCTCCGGAGAGCACATCAAAGCTCGCGCAGCCGTCCGACATGCGCTGATCGATCCGGACTCCGCCAAATTCGGCACGTTACGTTCAGTCCTGGCAGACGGGACGCGATATGTTTGTGGCGGGGTCCAAGCAAGGGATAGGTCGGGCCATTTCATCGATGCAGCTTTCGTTTACGCTGTGGCCGTCGACTTTGCCCGCATCGACGATGGCGGTCGGATCACGCGCCAGCAGTCAGGATTTCGACCTTGCCCTGCCGAGGAGGACAAGATCGCGCAGCAGACGCCAACTCTGTCACCTGGCGTGTCGTCCCTCATCAAAACCGTGCAGAAGGTCGCCCCACAGGCCGATACGTCAGCTGCGTCAGCCCTGACAACGTTTGCGCCCTCGGGGGGTGGAGCGTCGTCCAGCGGGACAATGGAGCAACAGATCCGCGAGTTGGCCGCGCGCACTGTTCCGGCTGATTCAACAAATGGGCAGCAAGCAAGTCCGATGGTGAAACGCGATGGCGGCAAAGAGAGCGACTTGCGAGTGGATCAGCCTGCGGCCGCATGGCCCACCTTCCCTCCGGGTCACCCTTTGACGAAGCCGACCAGAACACGGACCCCTTCCGAAGCACTTGCCTTGGCGAAAGACGTCGAAGAACGCATCAAGCAAGCGGAATTGTCCGGAGACATCACGACGCGCCCTTCGTCGGACGAGATCAAGGAAGCTTGTCGCGCGCTGCTTACGATTGATCCTGCAGATCGCGAATATCGGGAAGCCTGGGCGGCTTTCTTGCAGCTGCAAAAAAGAGACCGCGACGACACCACCGCAGCGAAGCGGTCTGGCGTTGAGCCGTAGCTGACACGCGAAAGAACGTGCCGCCACCTGATGCGGCCTACTCGTGCACGGGCGGGACTTGGTTGAGGAGTTGTGAGATGGCCGTCACGACCTGTGCCGGCGCGAAGGGCTTTTGCAGAAGGATCGTGTTGGGAACGCCGAGTGACGGCCACTCATCAGCGGCGGCGCCGGTCATGTAGACGACGGGAATGTGGGGATTGAGTTCTCGTGCGCGCCTGGCAACGTCCCAGCCGGTGGCGGCGCCGGTGAGGTTCACGTCCGTGATCAAGGCGTGATATTTGGTTTCTTCGCTCTGGAGAAGCGTGAGCGCTTCTTCCCCGGATGAAGCAAGCTCCGGCTGGAAGCCACCTTCGGCCAGTGCCTCTTCTACGATTGTCTGAATAAGCGGATCATCTTCCACAACCATGATGACAAGCAACTCAGTGTTCACCGCTCACCTCCCATCCACTTCGGCATGGAGGACATCAAGCCGGAGCGGGAACTTTGGTTCCCATGTTTGTATAAAAATGCACACAAGCGGCTCCCGGGATCGGCGCGCAGCCGCCCGTCATGAGCGAACGATGGCTTCCGGCGGAACCTAACCGGCCCGTGCCGCGCGCCGGAGCGCTTGCGGCGGCTGGCCGAAGGCGCGGATGAAGGCGCGCCGCATGCGCTCGGGGTCGCCGAAGCCGGTCGCCTCCGCGACGAGCTCGATCGCCTCGCGCGAGGACTGCACGCGCTCGCGCGCGACCTCGATCCGCAAGCGCTCGATGGCCTTCGAGGGCGTCGTGCCGGTCTCGGCGGCGAAGGCGCGGGCAAAATGTCGCGCGCTCATGCCGGCGCGATCGGCGAGATCTTCCACGGTCAACCGGCTGTCCAGATTCTCGCGCGCCCAGGACAGCAGCGCGCCGAAGCGGCCGTTCGGCGTCTTCAATTCCAGCAGCGAGGAGAATTGCGACTGGCCGCCGCTGCGGCGATGATAGAGCACGAGCTGCCGCGCGGTCCCCTGCGCGATCTCCTCGCCATGATCCTCGGTGACCATCGCCAGCGCGAGGTCGATTCCCGCCGTGATGCCCGCCGACGTCCAGACATTGCCGTCGCGGGTGAAAATCTGGTCCGGCTCGAACTTCACCTTGGGATAGCGCGCGACGAAATCGCGCGTGCGGCCCCAATGCGTGGTGGCGCGGCGGCCATCGAGCAGGCCCGCTTCGGCCAGCACATAGGCGCCCGAGCAGACGCTCGCGACCCGCACGCCGCGGCGCGCCAGCCGCTGCACGAAGGCGCGCGTGATCTCGCACCGCGCGGCGTTCGTCACGCCCGCGCCGCCCGCGATGACCAGCGTTGTGATCGCATTTGCCGACTTTAAATCGCGCGCCATCATCTCCACGCCGGACGAGCTGCGCACAGGGCCTGCGTTCAGCGCCAGCACCCGGATCGCAGGCGCCTTGCCAGTGGCACGTGCCGCGATCTCGAATACCGAGATTGGGCCGGCCGCATCGAGCAACTGGAAATCCGGGAAGATCAGGATGCCGATCATGGGTCATGTCCGAAAGCGAGGGAAAAACGACATTTTGGACAGAAGGGCATCATGCCAATCTGCCGGCGTCAAGCTCATAGTTGGAGGCTCTCATGTCGTCACCGCTCCAGATCGGTCTCTTGGTATTTCCGCGCGTCACCCAGCTCGACTTCACCGGCCCCTTGCAGGTGTTCTCCTCCGTTCCCGGCGCAAAACTGCACCTGATCTGGAAGCGGATCGAGCCGGTGCCGAGCGATTCCGTGCTGACACTGACGCCGACCACGACATTCGCTGATTGTCCGCAGCTCGACGTGATCTGCGTGCCCGGCGGCGGCGGCACCAATGCTCTGCTGAACGACGAGGAGGTGCTGGATTTCCTGCGCCGGCAGGCCGAAGGCGCCAAATACGTCACCTCGGTCTGCACGGGATCGCTGGCACTCGGCGCCGCCGGCCTCTTGAAAGGCTACCGCGCCGCCACCCATTGGAGCGCGATGGAGATGCTGGGCGAGTTCGGTGCGACGCCGACCAAAACGCGCGTCTGCGTCGACCGCAACCGCATCACGGGCGGCGGCGTCACCGCAGGAATCGATTTTGCGCTGACGCTGGTGTCGATCATGGTCAATCGCACCACCGCGGAAGCGATCCAGCTTCAGCTCGAATACAATCCGGCACCACCGTTCAATGCAGGCTCGCCCGAGACGGCGCCCGCCGAGGTGCTGGCCTTGCTTAGGGAGCGTGGCGCAGCGAACCAGGCTCGCCGCTTCGAAGCGGTGAAGCGCGCGGCCGAACGGATGATGCAGCCGCGGTGACGCCCTCATGCCGGGGAGCTGGCGCGGCGCTGCTTCAGCGCTACACTGCTGACATCACGCTGGCAGGAGCCTGTCGCAACAATATGGACCGCGACTGACAGTCATGGACGCTTTCCGGTCGCGTGGGCCAGGAGGATCTGCCATGGCGCGATACCGGCTGCACTGCGTCGGAGCTTCGGGTAATTCGTTCAAGGTTGCACTATTCCTCAACTGCGCCGGCCTCGACTGGGAGCCGGTCGGCATCGACTTCGCCGGCGGTGAGACGCGCGCGCCTGACTGGCGGGCGGCAATCAACGTCATGGGCGAGGTCCCTGTCCTCGAGGCTGATGGCCAGCATATGAGCCAGTCGGGTGCGATCCTGCTGTGGCTCGCCGAGACTCACGGCGTGTTCGGTCTAAGCCGCGAGGAGACATTCGAGGCGACGCGCTGGCTGTTGTTCGACAACCACAAATTCACCTCGAGCTTTGCCCAACACCGGTTTCAGCGCTGCTTCATACCGGAGCCCGCCCATCCGGCCGTGCTCGCTTACTTGCGAGCACGGACCGAAAGCGCCTTCTCGATCGTCGACAGACACCTCTCCGATCGTCACTTCATGCTGGGCGACCGGCCGACGATCGTCGATTTCTCACTATTGGGCTATCTCTACTATCCAACCGAAGAGACGGGTTTCGACCTTGCCGCGACCTTCCCGGCCATTGACGTCTGGCGCCGGCGTGTCGCCGAGCTGCCAGGCTGGAAGCCGCCCTATGAGATGATGCCGCTCGGCAACTCACCGCCGCTCCATCTCCATCTCTGAGAAGGGAGCAAAGAGCAGGCCAACAGATCAAAGAAAAAGGCCGCCCGGTTTCCCAAGCGGCCTTTCCTGTCTTACGGCGGCTGCACATTTCATCGGGCGATTTCGGAGCTTCCAGACCGGGGGCCTATCTCCCGATCGAGTCCTGGTCGGCGGCCGCTGCATTTCGGGACAGTCGCGAACTGTTGCCCGAACCGAACGCGATGGTCTCCCATCTCCGTAAGATGGGACCATTGAGCCGCATCGCTCGCGTGCTTGCAACGCGCGCAGAGGCGTCATCCCCGCTGTTCGCGTTGTCCACAGCAAGGTGAGGCGGATGCGTGTGCATCCACTCCCACGAAGGAATCGGACGGGATCGGAAGCCTAGCCAGGCGTCCAGGGCTGATAGTCGCCGGTCGCCTTCGGCCGCTTTCCGCTGGCGAGCGTCGAGCCCGAGGGCCGGTAGGCGTTGGCCGTGCCGGTGAGATTCGGCTGGTGCGGCTTTTCCCACTCGCGCGGCTGGTAATTGTCCCGCGTCGGCGGCACGTCGACGGTGTGATGCATCCAGCCGTGCCAGGACGGCGGGATCCGGCTTGCTTCGGCATAGCCGTTATAGACCACCCAGCGCCGCTCGAAGCCGAGCACCGGATCGATCGCCCCGCCGCGGGTCCGATAATAGAGGTTGCCCTGCTCGTCCTGGCCGACCAGCTCGCCATAGCGCTTGGTCCAGAGTTGGGTGCCAAAAGTCTGGCCATTCCACCAGGTGAAGAACTTGAGGAAGAATTGTTTCATGCGGCAAGGGCCCTGCTTCGTCGGGTCCTGATGCCATCCGGACGGCGAAATGTCCAGTTCGGCGGGTGCGGCGGTGGCCCGCTGCGGATGCGGTCTCCCGGGACGGACGCTGCCGCAAATCGGACGCGATCCGTTCATGCCGGATACAGGCTCCTCATGAGAGCTTTTCCTCGCACGCAAACCGCCGTGATCCCAGGAACTACAGCCCTTTCATGGGGTTTGCTTCCGGGAAAAGGAGTTTGACCATGAAAAGCCTGAAAGTCTTGAGTGCGGTTGCAGCCGCGGCATTGGTTATTCCGCTGGCGACGCCGAGCTTCGCGCAAAGCCGTGCCGCTGTTGTCGGAGGCGGGGCACATATTGGGGGCGGCGGTGGCGGCGCCCACTTTGGCGGTGGCGGCGGAGGCGCGCGGATGGGCGGCGGCAGCTTTGGCGGCGGCGCCCGGATGGGCGGCGGCGGGGGCAATTTCGCGGCCGGCCCAGCGGTACGTCCAGGCGGTGGCAGCTTCGCAGCCGGCGCGGCTCGACCCGGGATGTCGTCTTCCTTTGGTGGTAGCCGCAGCGTCGCAACGGCCGGCAACTGGCAGGGCGGCGGTGGCAATTGGAGCGGTCGCCACTGGCATGGCGGTCACCATCGCGGCGGCGGCTTCTGGCCCGGTTTCGCGGCGGGTGCTGCGATCGGCGGCCTCGGCTCGTACGCCTATTACGGCGGCGGCTACTACAACGACCCCTACTATTACGGGGACAGCTACTATGATGAGCCGTCAGTGGCAGTGGTGGCCGATGACGGCGGCGGAGACTCGGCTGGCTACTGCGCCCAGCGCTACAGGTCCTACGACCCGGCGTCCGGCACCTATCTGGGTTATGACGGCCTGCGCCATCCTTGCCCGTAAGCACACCGACAACGCTTGAAGAGAGAGGCGTCGCAGCGATGCGGCGCCTTTTCCACATCGCGCGCGTCACCTGTTTCGTGCGCGTCGTGTTCGTCACTAGCGATGCCATGTACAACCCGATGCGAGTGGACCTCTATGCACCGCGCCGTGCATATCCTCGCCGACCCAATCCCAAATTGACCCGACGCGTGATTCACCTGTATCAACTTGGCTGTGGGGACTTCGATGACTGGGAAGTGTCATGCCGCGTATTCTCGTGGTTGATGACGATCCGATGGTCGGCGCGACCATCGAGGTCCTCCTGCAGCGTCAGGGCTTCGACGTCACGTTGACCGACGGCGGAGAAACGGGTTTGGCTGCGCTCGAAATGCAGAATTTCGACGTGATGCTGGTTGACATCTTCATGCCGCATATGCGCGGCTTCGAATCCATCCGTATCTTCCACGAGCGCGCGCCGACGGTTCCGCTGATCGCAATGTCCGGCTACGCCTTCGCATCGTCCGCCTCGCCCTCTCCCGACTTCCTCCGCATGGCGCTGGAGCTCGGTGCGACCCGCTGCCTGCGCAAGCCGTTCACGCCGGACGCGCTGCTGACCACGATTCGGGAATGCATCGCCGGGCCGGGCGATGGCTCGCAGCCGAAGGACAAGAAAGAAGCCCCTTGATCCCAACGCAGCGCGTCATTCTCGGTGCTGGACTTGCCATCCTCCTGATCATCACCGCGGCCTCGATCGGCCTCGATGTCAAGTCACGGTCCGATGCGGCCTGGGTCAATCATACCGTCCAGGTGCAGAAGAAAATCTCCGATCTGCGCGTGCTGATGCGCCGCGCCGAGAGCGCCGCACGCGGCTACGAGATCTATCGCAGCCCGAGCTTCAACGAGGAGTTCCAGGCGACGCACGCCCAGATCGCGCCGGCCCTCGCCGACCTCAAGCGCAGCGTGCGCGATAATCCCGAACATGTCGCGCTGCTCGAGGGCACCGAGCCGCTGGCGCTGCGCCGGATCGAGATCGCCGCAGAGGTGATGCGCCTGCGCGCCGGAAACGATCAGGCCGGCATTGCCGCGCTCCAGGGCAAGGGCGAGGGCCGTGGCCTGATGGACACGGTGATGGCCAATCTCGATCATTTGAGCGCGGACGAAGAGCGATTGCTCAACGCACGCTCGCAGGATTCGCGCCGCACCGGCATCGTGCTGCTCGGCATCGACGTCGCCGGCGCGCTGGTGATCCTGCTGCTGGTCGTGATGGTGGTGCGCGAGAGCCGGCGCACCGAGGTCGCGCTCAAGAGCACGCTATTGGAGACCACGGCAGCCAACCAGCAGCTCGAGGCCGCGGTGACCGAGCGCACCGAGCATCTGGTCACCGCGCATGACGAGCTGCGCCTGTCGGTCAACGTGCTCCAGAGTACCTTTCACAGCATGGCGGAGGCGGTGCTGGTCATCGATACCGAGGGCAATGTCGTTCTGTCCAATCCGGCCGCGGAGCGCATGCTGCTGCACCGGACCGGCATGAACCTGCGCAATCTGCGGGCGCTGTCCAACGTGTTTCACGGCGACGGCGTCACCCCGCTCAAGCCCGGCGAGCTGCCGTCGGCGCGCGTGCTGCGCGGCGAGCAGTTCGAGGATATGGAGATGATCGTCCGCCCGCACAGCGGCAATCCTCCCCGTCACCTCATGATCAGCGGCCGGCCGATGCTGGACGGCAAAGGCAACATTTCCGGCGCGGTGCTGGTCTATCACGACGCGACCACGTCGCGCGAGACCGAGCGGCAGTTGCATCAGTCGCAGAAGCTGGATGCCATCGGCAAGCTCACCGGCGGCGTCGCGCATGATTTCAACAACATGCTCACCGTGATCTCCGGCAATACCGAGACGCTGGTCGCAAGCCTGAAGCATCAGCCCGAACTCCAGCGCGTGGCGCGCCTGATCGACGAGGCCGCCGAGCGTTGCGCCGAGCTGATCCAGCATTTGCTCGCCTTCGCGCGCAGGCAGCCGCTGCAGCCGCGCAACGTCGAGATCAACGCTGCCGTTGCGGACATCGCAAAACTCCTTCGCCCGACCCTCGGCGAGCAGATCCAGATCGAGACGGTGCTGGAACAGGGGCAGATGACGGCGCATATCGATCCGTCCCGGCTCACCAATGCCCTGCTCAACATGGCCATCAACGCCCGCGACGCCATGCCGAACGGCGGCAAGCTGCTGTTCGAGGCCCACCGGGTCGTGCTCGACGAGGCCTATGCGCAAAGCAATCCCGACGTGCGGCCCGGCCCTTACGTGATGCTCGCCGTCAGCGACACCGGCACCGGCATGCCGGCCGAGGTCCAGCAGCAGGCGTTCGAGCCGTTCTTCACCACCAAGGAGGTCGGCAAGGGAAGCGGCCTCGGCCTCTCCATGGTCTACGGCTTCGTCAAGCAGTCCGGCGGCCACATCAAGATCTACAGCGAGGAAGGCCACGGCACCACGATCAAGCTCTATCTGCCGCCGGGCGAAGGCATGGCCGAGCCCGTCGCCTCCGCCGCGCCGCAGGCCGAGGGCGGCGCCGAGACCATTTTCGTGGTCGAGGACGACAGTCTCGTGCGCAACTTCGTCACCGCGCAGCTCCAGAGTCTCGGCTACCAGACCGTCGCCGCGCCCGACGGCAAGGCTGCGCTGGAGTTGATCGAGTCCGGCCAGCCGTTCGATCTGCTGTTCACCGATGTCGTCATCCCCGGCGGCATGAGCGGACGCGAGCTCGCCGACAAGGTGGCGACGATGCGCCCCGGCCTGAAGGTGCTCTACACCTCCGGCTATACCGACAACGCCATCGTCCACCACGGCAAGCTCGACGATGGCGTGATGCTGCTGACAAAACCCTACCGCCGCAACCAGCTCGCGCAGATGATCAGGAAGGCGCTGAACGGCGGGGTGGCGGCGGACTAGCTAGCGCGTCGCCAGCACCACCGCCGCCAGCGTGAAGATCAGCGATGCGATCTGCCCCGGCCCCATCGGCTCGCCCAGCGCGATCGCAGAGGCCACCACGCCGATGACAGGCACCGCCATGGTCCCGATCGCGGCGACCGAGGCCGGCAGGCGCGCCAGCGCGGCGAACCAGCTGACATAGGCGATACAGAACTGCACCACGGTCGAATAGACCAGCAGCCACCAGCCGAGCGGCGTCACCCGCTCCAGATGCGTGGTCTCGATGACGAGGCCGATGATCGTGATCGGCAGGCAGCCGATCCCGATCTGCCAGGCCGCGGCCGTGATCGGCGGCAGGCGGATCGGGTACTTCTTCGAGAACACCGTGCCGACGGCAAAGCCGGCCGCGCCGCACAGCGCCATGATGATGCCCGGCAGCTTTTCCGCCGTGGCGGCAAAGCCGTTGCCGCCCATGATCGAGGCGAGGCCGGCGAACGCCATCACCAGCGCGATGGTGCGCAACAAGGTCGGCCGCTCGCCCAGCACCGGCCAGGCGATCAGCGAGGCCCAGACCGGCATGGTGTAGGCGATCAGCGCCGCCTCGCTCGCCGGCAGCCAGAGCAGCGCCAGGCCCATCAGCACCATCCAGCCGGTGACGTTGAGGAGCGCGGCGGTCACGAGGCGCGGCCAGATCTCGCGCGCGACCTTCAGGCTGTCGCCGCGGATCAGCGCCAGCGCCGCGAGCAGCACCGCGCCCAGCACGCCCGTGACCCCGCGCAAGCTCAGCGGCGGCAGCTCGGAGAGCAGGAATTTCGTCACCGGCCAGTTGAAGCCCCAGCCCACCGAGGTGATGGCGAGGAACATCAGGCCGGCCGGGGCGATGCGAGCTCGCGCATCCCGGCGGGTCGAATCAAGCATGTGGGCAGTCCGGCAAAATCGGGCTCAACTTGGCGCGGATTCGCGCCTCCCACCACCTCCCCGGAAGGCATGCCTGCCCTCACCTTCCGTAGCGCTACGTGAGTCCCCCGGAGGCAAGCCCGCGCCTTAAAAATATACCTGCCCTGTGAACAGCGGGGTGAAGCCTCCGCGGCACCACAAGATGCAAATTTTTTCAGTTGGGAATCCGTGAGGACTCACCGATACTTGGCCCCACAACAGGCGCGGGCTTGCCCCCTGTTATCCCCCGCAATCCACCATATTTAGTATTTGATTCAGGAACTCGCACTAGTTCTTGACGGGCGCAACGGAGAGTCCTAGCTTTCGATCCGTTCGGCGCGAGTGTGTTTGCGTCCCGCCGGCACTCCCCCAAAGGGTCTGCAAAACAGCACTCCGCCACGCCAGACAAAGGCAGCGGGATAAGGGCTTGTCTGCCCGGCGAGAGCGGACTTTTCGGGCGCCGGAACGGGCTGGAAACAGGCTCGGATGGCAATTGTTGAAGACGTGGTGACGTTGTGGGGCGTTGAACGCATGTCGGGCTCATCGCTTTGGGGCGGATGGGTCTGGGCATGCCGGCGGATGATCGGTGCGCGCATCGAACAATCGCGTCGGGAGAAAAAATGGGTCGGGTCCACCGGCTGAAACTGCGGCGCCCTGGGGCCAAACGGCTCCTGGAAACCGCGAAATGAAATGATGACCCGGCACGCCTGAACGGAGGCGGGACCGGTCAAAGATAGGACGGGGCAAGACCATGCGGATTGAGCGGCGCCACACCACTTCGGGACAGTCACCTTACGCCGGCATCGATTTCCGGCTGACCACGTCGGAGATCAGGAATCCCGACGGCTCGGTCGTGTTCAAGCTCGAGAACGTCGAGGTGCCGACCGCATGGTCGCAGGTCGCCTCCGACGTCCTCGCCCAGAAGTACTTCCGCAAGGCCGGCGTCGCCGCGCGCCTGAAGAAGGTCGAGGAAGAGTCCGTTCCCTCCTTCCTGTGGCGCTCCGTGCCCGACACCGAGGCGCTCGCCCTCCTGCCCGAGAAAGAGCGCTATGTCAGCGAGCTCTCGGCCAAGCAGGTGTTCGACCGTCTCGCCGGCTGCTGGACCTATTGGGGCTGGAAGGGCAATTACTTCTCCTCCGACGAGGACGCCCAGACCTTCTACGACGAGCTTCGCTACATGCTGACCATGCAGATGGTCGCGCCGAACTCGCCGCAATGGTTCAACACCGGTCTGCATTGGGCCTATGGCATCGACGGCCCCGGCCAGGGCCATTATTACGTCGACCCCTTCACCGGCAAGCTGACCCGCTCGAAATCCTCCTACGAGCACCCGCAGCCGCACGCCTGCTTCATCCAGGGCGTCGGTGACGACCTCGTCAACGAGGGCGGCATCATGGACCTCTGGGTCCGCGAGGCCCGCCTGTTCAAATACGGCTCCGGCACCGGCTCCAACTTCTCGCGCCTGCGCGGCGAAGGCGAACGCCTCTCCGGCGGCGGCCGCTCGTCCGGCCTGATGAGCTTCCTCAAGATCGGCGACCGCGCGGCGGGCGCGATCAAGTCGGGCGGCACCACGCGCCGTGCGGCCAAGATGGTCGTGGTCGACGTCGATCACCCCGACATCGAGACCTATATCGACTGGAAGGTGAAGGAGGAGCAGAAGGTCGCGGCTCTCGTCACGGGATCCAAGATCAACCAGAAGCACCTCAAGGCCGTGCTGAAGGCCTGCGTCAACTGCGAAGGCTCGGGCGACGATTGCTTCGACCCGGAAAAGAACCCGGCGCTCCGCCGCGAGATCAAGCTCGCGCGCCGCAGCCTCGTGCCCGACAATTACATCAAGCGCGTCATCCAGTTCGCCAAGCAGGGCTACAAGGACATCCAGTTCGACGTCTACGACACCGACTGGGATTCGGAAGCCTACCTCACGGTCTCCGGCCAGAACTCCAACAACTCGGTCTCGCTCAAGGACGACTTCCTGCGCGCGGTCGAGACCGACGGCGACTGGAATCTCGTGGGACGCACCACCAAGAAGATCACCAAGACCCTGAAGGCGCGCGACCTCTGGGAAAAGATCGGCTACGCCGCCTGGGCGTCGGCCGACCCCGGCCTGCACTTCAACACCACCATGAACGACTGGCACACCTGCAAGGCGTCCGGCGACATCCGCGCCTCCAATCCGTGCTCGGAATACATGTTCCTGGACGACACGGCGTGCAACCTCGCCTCAGCGAACCTGCTGACGTTCTACGACATCCCCTCCAAGCGTTTCGACGTCGAAGGCTACGAGCACCTCTGCCGGCTCTGGACCATCGTGCTCGAAATCTCGGTGATGATGGCGCAGTTCCCGTCCAAGTCGATCGCCGAGCTCTCCTACGAGTTCCGCACGCTCGGCCTCGGCTACGCCAATATCGGCGGCCTCTTGATGACCATGGGCCTGTCCTATGACAGCAAGGAAGGCCGCGCCATCGCCGGCGCGCTGACCGCGATCATGACCGGCATCACCTACAAAACCTCGGCCGAGATGGCGTCCGAGCTCGGCACCTTCCCGGGCTACAAGAAGAACGCCGCGCACATGCTGCGCGTGATCCGCAACCACCGCCGCGCCGCCCATGGCCAGTCCAACGGCTACGAGGGACTGAGCGTCAATCCAGTGCCGATGGATCTCGTGTCCTGCCCGCAGGCTGACCTGGTGACGCATGCACAGGCGGCCTGGGATGCGGCGCTCGAGCTCGGCGAGAAGCACGGCTATCGCAACGCCCAGACCACGGTGATCGCGCCGACCGGCACGATCGGCCTCGTCATGGATTGCGACACCACCGGCATCGAGCCTGATTTTGCGCTGGTGAAATTCAAGAAGCTCGCCGGCGGCGGCTACTTCAAGATCATCAACCGCGCGGTTCCCGCCGCGCTGCGCGCGCTCGGCTATCGCGAGAGCGAGATCGCGGAAATCGAGGCCTATGCCGTCGGCCACGGCTCGCTCTCCAACGCGCCGGGCATCAACGCCTCGACGCTGAAGGCCAAGGGCTTTACCGACGAGGCCATCGCCAAGGTCGAGAAGGCGCTTCCGACCGCCTTCGACATCAAATTCGCGTTCAACAAATGGACCTTTGGCGAGGACTTCATCCGCGACCAGCTCGGCATCGGCGCCGAGGCCATCGCGGCCCCCGGCTTCGACCTGCTCCAGGCCGTCGGCTTCACCAAGCGCGAGATCGAGGCGGCCAACGTCCACATCTGCGGCGCGATGACGGTGGAAGGTGCCCCGCACCTCAAGGCCGAGCACTATCCGGTGTTCGACTGCGCCAATCCCTGCGGCAAGGTCGGCAAGCGCTATCTGTCGGTCGAGAGCCACATCCGCATGATGTCGGCGGCGCAGCCCTTCATCTCGGGTGCGATCTCCAAGACCATCAACATGCCGAACGACGCAACCGTGGAGGACTGCAAGTCCGCCTACATGCTGTCGTGGAAACTCGCCCTGAAAGCCAACGCGCTCTATCGCGACGGCTCGAAGCTCAGCCAGCCGCTCAACTCGCAGCTCATCGCAGACGATGACGACGAGGACGATGCGATCGAACATCTCTACGACAAGCCGATGGCGGCACGCACCGCCCAGGTCTCGGAAAAGATCGTCGAGAAGCTGGTCGAGCGGATCATCGTGATGCGCGAGCGCGAGAAGATGCCGGATCGCCGCAAGGGCTACACCCAGAAGGCGGTCGTCGGCGGCCACAAGGTGTATTTGCGCACCGGCGAATATGACGACGGCCGCATCGGCGAGATCTTCATCGACATGCACAAGGAAGGCGCGGCGCTGCGCTCCTTCATCAACAACTTCGCCATCGCGGTGTCGCTGGGCCTCCAGTACGGCGTGCCGCTCGACGAATATGTCGACGCCTTCACCTTCACCCGCTTCGAGCCGGCGGGCCCCGTGCAGGGCAACGACAGCATCAAGTACGCGACCTCGATCCTCGACTACGTCTTCCGCGAGCTGGCGGTGAGCTATCTCAGCCGCTTCGACCTCGCCCATGTCGATCCCAGCGAGACCGGGTTCGACGTGCTCGGCAAGGGCGTCGAGGAAGGCAAGGAGCCTGACGATCAGGGCCAGCGCGCCTCCAAGCTGGTGTCGCGCGGCCTCACCCGCTCCCGCACCGACAATCTGGTTGTCATGCGCGGCGGCTCGACCGCGGTCTCCTCCGGCAACGACAGCGCGCCCGCCGGCGGCTCCAAGGTCACCTCGCTCGCCTCGCACGGAGCGTCAGGCCGCGCCGGCGACGTCCTGGAAGGCGCGGTCGCGCTGAAGCAGGAAGTCCAGCACGACCTCTCGCCCACCGAGAAGCTGGAGGCCCTGCAGTGGAGCAAGTCCGGCACCGCGCAGACCATGGTGCCCTCCAAGGCCGAACGCCGCGCGGAAGCAAAGGCCAAAGGCTACGAAGGCGAGATGTGCGGCGAGTGCGGCAACTTCACGCTGGTGCGGAATGGCACCTGCATGAAGTGCGATACGTGCGGCAGCACGACGGGGTGTTCGTGAGAAGAAATTGCAGTCCGACAGAAAGGC
This sequence comes from Bradyrhizobium sp. 149, assembly GCF_023073915.1. GTDB lineage: Bacteria > Pseudomonadota > Alphaproteobacteria > Rhizobiales > Xanthobacteraceae > Bradyrhizobium. Next base: position 1,068,853 of record NZ_JADPKK010000022.1, read on the forward strand.
CGCTTAAAGCGGCCTTTCTTAGGGTCACCACGACAACCTCTACGTGATTTATGGCCAGCAATAATCCGGAACGAGGGTGGCCGATTCAGATCGCTGGATCATTTGAGCATCCGGCATCAAAAGTCTCGGTCCCCGTTTGCGTATTAGGAATTTTGCTCTTTGTAGCGATTATTGTTGTTGGATTCGCGGCGATCGTTTGGCTGCTCGTCGACCTACTAAGCGGTGACCAAAAGCGCGCTGCGGATGCAGCCAGAGCAGCATTGCCTGTTGTAGCCGGCGCGGTGGGCCTACCCCTCATCATTTGGCGACTCGTGATTCTCGATCGTCAAACGAGGATTAGCGAAGAAAAGACTCAGATCGATCGCGAGACACATTACACCTCAATCTTTTCACGCGCGGTAGAGCAACTTGGTCAGACAAGGGAGATCAAGCGAACAGTAAATATAGACGGATCCTCCGCTGATACGACTATGACTGTTCCCAACATTGAGGTACGCCTTGGCGGAATCCATTCGTTGGCAAGGCTTGCGGAAGAGAGTTCGCGCGACACTGAAAAGATCAGCAATATGCTCCGATCTTACATTCGGGAGAACTCTTGGTCCGATCGAACGGGAAGCCAGCTAGCTAAGCCAAACTGGTCTCCGGAGAATGCTTGGGGCTGGGCAGGCCAGTTTGGTCACGATCCCACTGAACCGAACGCTCGCGACGCGATTGCGACCTGGAGTACGCAGACCAATTCGCAACTAGCCGAATTAAAGAAATGGATAGCTTCGGTTCCTGAAACAAGGGTTGATGTTAATGAGGCAACTGAGGCCCTTGCTCTTCAATCAACTTCCGAGGATGCTTCGGACAGACCGGTCCTGTACGAATGCCTCTTCGTCGGCCGGCGTTTTAGCCAGAAACTTCTGTCGCTCATCAATTTTAGACGGTGCACGTTCGTCAAATGTATATTCGACGCCACCGAACAGACTCTTCAAATTGAAGAATCCACAATTCTCGATTCGAGCTTCATCTCCAAAAGCGCCAACATTCAGATAATGTTCTCGGAGTTGAGCGGCGTCACCTTCCGAAGCGCAGATCAAGCAACAATTGCCTTATTCTATTCGCAGGCGTTCTCATTGAGAATCGCCGGCTTTCCAGATCGAGTCAATTTCTCAGATTCGACATTACTTGGTTTGACCCTCACCGGACCACCGGCACAACGCGGGGACAAGGTCACCAGCCTCCGCCTCGACGATACTATCCTGGTAAGCGGCCACCTGAGAGGACTCAAACTTTCCTCCGATTCCGACCTCGGCTATCAATGCGCGGTAGACCTTACTCTCGACGATGTCGACTTGAGTTCTGTAACAGACTTCGACTCCCAGAAACTTTCAATTGTCAAAGCCAACTCTCGATCGGTTCATCCGGCGTCAATCGAGCGGCCGGCTTCCTGGCCAAGATATCGTCCGAGACGGGATCAATCCGCGGACAAATCAGCCAACGTGCCCGCACCTTAAATATGAGAACGCGACAAGCAGCGCGAGGCTCCTATCGGCAGCGTCAGGATACAATGAGCCGAGAGTTTAGGGGTTGTTAGATTGCGTACTTCCCGGGAAGGACGAAACATTGCGAGTTCAGACCCGTGACTGAAACAATTTCCAACGCTAACGCGGCTGCTTCGACCTTGTTCTTAGGCCAGAATGGTGAATGGTGGGACCTTTGGTTGATTGTGTCCGTCGTTGCGGCTGCGATAGCGGCCACAGCAGTAGGTGTGACTACGGCGGGATCGCTCATTTCCCACAAAAGAGAAGCGGCGCAGGCAGAAGAAACGCTTGATCATTACAAGCTCGAAACTGCCATGCAGATTGCCGAAGCAAACGCCCGCCAAAAGGAAGCGGAATTCAAGCTTGCCCAATTGCGTAAACTTGCGGGCCCGCGGGAGATCAACTTCAGCGCGTTGAAAGAGGCGCTTGGGGGCCAGCCAAAAGCTCCGGTGGAGATCTGGTACGTGCCAGAGGTCTCGGACGGCTACTGGTTTGCCTCTAACTTGTTCTCGGCACTGCATATGGCTGGATGGGACGCGTCGTGGCCGCAAGCTGTTCCAAAATTGAGAAGGGAAGATGTAGATAAAGTCATGCCGGACGTTTCCGGTCAGCTATTTTCGCTGTTGCTTGGGCAACCACCTGCAATGAGCGCCGGAGGCCAGCCAAGTGGGATTACAGTCGTGGGCGACGGCGATCATACCGCGCTCGAACCAAATGCACCGGCATCGCCGTTTCAAGTGCTTTTCCAAGCGCTGTCGAAAAGCACAGAATTTGGAATGTACGGAAGCGGTGGCAGTCAATTCATGCCCGTTCCGAAAGGTGCGCTCAGAGTTGTGATCGCAGCAAAAACCGACCCGATATTTGTTGACAACCCAACGTCGCAGCGCAGGGGAACCAATCCATAGACCGCCTCAGCCGCCGAACAGCGTGGAGAACCTGCGAAACCACATCAAGAATTTACGGTGACAGCGCTGGACTGCATGTCACCGCAATCGCAGTTTGGTCCGGCTTCGATATTCATCAAACCTCGCGCACTGAAATTGCCTTTGCGGCCGAGCCCTTCCCTCCTAAACTCCTGACGTCATCGGCATGGGTTCCGACGGGCCCGGTAGAAGCGGAGTCGAGTTATGCCCAAACCGGAAAGCTTCCCGATCGAGAAGATCTTCGTTCCCACGAAGCAGAAGAAAGCCATCAAGCCCGAGATCGTCGGGGAGATCGCGGAAAGCATGCTGGAGATCGGACAACAAACCCCCATTTCCGTTCGGCGCGACGGAGACCGCCTTGTTCTGGTGGAGGGACTGCATCGGCTCGAAGCCTGCAAGGCGCTCGGCGAGACGACCATACTCGGTGTCCTGGTCCCGGCCGAGCTTGCTCAACCCAAGCCGCAGCTCGCCGACCGACCCGAAGTCGAGGCAGAGCGCATCAAGATGGCGCGATTGAAACAGCTTCGTCTCGAGAAGGAAGCCGCAGAGGCATCGACTTCTGCCTTGAGGAGCGTCAACGCATCGGATGCGCCGCGCACCCGTTCGACGAAAGGCACTCGCGACAATCCAAAGGCACCACCGGGCCGGACCGAGAAATCCAGACCGAAAACATTGTCGGACTGGATCACGCAGCAAAAGGGCAGCGGCAGCCGCTATTGATGGCCCAATTACGATCGCGGCAGAGCCGGCCCTCCGACCTATCAACCGCCATAATTTCTCCTTCGCGCGCGCGTTGTGTTGGGTAGCGGCGAGCCCTATCCTTCCAAGAATCGGACTGCCGCACTCCCATTGACGCCCGACTGGATCGAGAGCGCATCGGTGCCCGAAGCGAACGACCCCAAACCTGATCACCAGAAGCCTGATCACCAGAAGCCTGATGACCAGAAGCCTGACGCCCCCAAGCCGGACGCGGTGCGCGCCGATGGCGGGCTGGCGCGGGCCTACGATAAGATCAAGAGCGCCGAGGAAGACCTTGCCCGGCTGGACCGGATGGTTTCCGGAATGGAACGCGGCAGCGAACGCCCGCGGGCCTCGCGAGCAAGCGCCGGTGCGGAGGCAGCCAAGACTTCCGAGGGCAAGGCTCCCGAGAACAAGTCTCCCGAGGACAAGACACCCGAAGAGGGGCCCTCCAAGCACAACGCGCCGGCACCGAATAGCAAGCCTCGCGAACAAGACCTGAAGGAAGGTCGGCCCATGCTGCGCGCTTTGATCGGCCTCGTGCTGGCGATCGGCATTCTCGGCGTCGCCTTCGCTTCGCACTATCGCGATGAGGCCAGATCGGTCGTGGCGCGATGGGTTCCGCCGGCCGCGAGCGAGCCACCGCAAGCATCCGCGACTGAAAGTCCGGCGCAACCGCCGGCAGTGCAGCTGGCTGCCGCGGATGAGCCTGGTCAGGTCGCCCCGCCGCCGGCCGGCAAGGAAACGGAAAGCGCTCCAAAACCTGACGCTTCAAGACCTGACGTTTCGAGAACTGGCGCCACAGCGCCTGACCCGTCATCGTCCGATCTCGCGCAATCGCTCAAGACCATCACCAACGAGCTTGCGAGCATCAACGGAAAGCTCGAGCAACTGAAAAGCCGGAGCGAGCAGACGCTGCGCGAGCAGGCCGACACCATTCAAAAGCTCAAGGCGGCGCAGGAGAAGGATGCGGCGGACAATGCGCGCCTCGCCGCACAGGTCCAGGCGCTGCAAACGCAGCTGACGACGTCATCCGTATCTGCACCCGCGAAGCCCGCCGCGCGCAGCGTGATCAACAGCGATACGGCTGCGCCTGCACGGCCGCACGCGCAAGCGGCCGCGCCTCGGCGGCCCCGGCCGTCGCGAGAACCCTGGATGCCCCCGCGCTATATGCTCGATCCCTACTACGGCGATCCGGATTGGTGAGCCCACAGGGTGGACGGGTCGACAGCGCGGAGCGCCGCTCGCTGGCGAATGGCCCGCTTCCCGTAACTGCGAATGCTCCGCGACACAGCCGTAGCTCGCCATTGCCTGGCAGCTGCGCGGGCGTAGGCCGGCGCGAGCAGACGGAATTGATCCCGATCAAGAATGACGGTGACGGTGCAGTCCAGTGCACTCGATTCTCAGGGACGAATCGTTTCAGTGATATCCTGCCCATCGAACTTCAATCTGAGATGTTGCTACACCGAATTTGCTCTTATATAATTCCGGACTGAAGCAACAATAGACCACCTATCCCCAGCATGATCGGTTGAGCAAAAACAAACGCGACAAGGGCGCCGTTCGCCCTTCCGCTGCTGATGTCATGTATCACCGCGTACGCGCGCCACGCAAAGACGAGCCAAACAACGACTGACAGACCAAACAACAGGTAAACGCCTTTGATTGCCTGACCAAACCGATAGAGGACGTCCTTGATTGTGCCGCTGTCGTAGTGCCCAAAGACACTGCAAATATCCCGCAGGGGAGTATATGGAGTGCCGAGATCCGGACGGCGCTCCCATGACAGACACGGCAAGCTGTCGGGAATTGAGTAAGCGAGCAGCACGCCAACGTGAGCCACGACGTTGATGATACCGAAGAAGTAGGCACTTAGCGCCACTGTCTGCAAAAGCCCGCCCTTTCCGCCGAAGGCTCGGAGCAGCCCGAATACGACCATCGCCTCCAGCATGAAGAATATCGTCTTCCACGTTATGTCTTTTAGGAACATCGACGTTATCTCAGGGTGACCAGAGAACATCGGAAGTCGAATGAACTGCACTACGACAGTGCTGAGAATGAAAAATATCATTGCCTCGCCCACGGGCTTGTCTACATCCTCCTGGGCACTCGCGAATTCTTTTGGATCGGCGATAAGACGGAGAATGTTCGTGAAGAAGTTTTCGAAATATTTGGCGGCGAGCTCAATGAAGTCCTTCATCATATTGCCCTTCGGGCTGATGAGGTAAGATCATGATGAGACTAGCTCGTAAATTGCTTATCGGCAATTCTACAACCGGCCTGCCGTCACGAGGCTCGGCTCTTGCACGCTGACGCCGGGTTTCCCTGAGCTTGTAGGATCAATGGGGCCGAGCGATACCCATCAACTGCATTTTGATGACACAAGACCCATTCTTATTACACAAGGCCCATGCCAAGAAGAAGCAATAGCTTCCTCCTCCCTCGCCTTCGCAGCGTCAGGCGAGGCGCGCGGTGGGTGCGAAAGACATCCGCCCGCGCACCGCGAACGGTTCGGATCGCGGGCAGCCTGGCGATCCTGCTCGCAGCCTTCGCCCTTCTGAACACCGCCTATCAAACGATCCGCAAGCCGACCGAGTTGTTCGTCCTTGTCGGCAACGCCCTCGACAAGGAGCCGGCGGAGACTTGGGCGAGATACGGGCCGCTGTTCCGCAAGCATTCCACCGCGACGATCACGCCCGAATTGCTGGCCGCGCTGGCGCAGGTCGAGAGTTCGGGCAATCCGCTTGTGCGCACCTACTGGCGCTGGCGATGGAGTTTTAATCCGCTCGCGATCTACCGCCCCGCCTCCAGCGCCGTCGGCCTCTTCCAGATGCTGGACGGAGCCTACGCCGACGCCGCGCGGTTCTGTATCCGCGGCAACGCGGTCACGGAAACTGCTTGCGGGTTCACCAGCCTCTATGCCCGCACCATCCCGAGCCACGCCATCGAGCTGGCATCGGTATATCTGGACCGCAATGTCGCCGATGTTCTCGCCCGCGCCGGCGATGTGAAGGCAAGCGCGCGCGAGCGGCAGGATCTGGCCGCCTTCATCCATCTCTGCGGCGCAGGCCCCGCCACGGCCTATGCGCGCCGCCATTTCCAGATGATCGTCGGCGAGCATTGCGGCGATCACCTCGTCGCAAGCTATATCGCCAGGGTCAGCGCGATGAAGCGGCAGTTTCTGCGGCTTGCGGCGGATGACGGTTAGCCCGTGGTCCGTAGGATGGGTAGAGCACTTGCGAAACCCATCATTCACAACGGCTGTTGATGGGTTTCGCTTCGCTTTACCCATCCTACGAGCTTTCAGCGATCGATCGTCACCACCAATACGGCCAGCGCCAACCCTCATAGCGGACCCAGGACGACACCAGAGGCGGCCCGTAGGGATCGACCCGATCGTCTTCGGGGCGATAACGATAGCGTGGAACGATATTGTAATCCCACGGTGTCGGCCTGAGCACGGGCGCCGTGACGATAAGCCTCTGCTGCGGCTCACGAACGATCTGGGCTTTTCGCGCCCTGGCTTCAGCGCCAGACGTGCCGAGGTTCCCCAGCACCAGGGCCATTCCGAGAGCACACGCGACTTTCATTGTTTTCATGCGACGGTCTCCTTGCCGCAAGAGTGCAAAAGGACGCCGCGCAACGCAAGCCAAATTCGCTGCGACATCTCCGAGCGCGCGCCCTACTCGCGCGCGCGCCGCACCGCCTGCTCCAGCTTCATCCTCTGCTTGTCCCAGCGCGTCGCCTCCGCCTCGGCGCGCGCATCGAGCGCGGCGCGCTCGGCTTCAACTGCCTCCGCTCGCGCCTCGTGCTCCCGCCTCGCCTCGTCAAGCGCCGCCTGCGCGCTCGCCACCGCCTTGTCGCGGCGGGCGCGCTCCTTGGCCCGCGCGGCCTCTTCCTTCCTGCGCTCGGCGTCTCGGCGTTGTTCTTCCTTCGCGAATGCCGCGGCGGCCTTGCGGGCTTGTCGATCGTCGATCTTGGATGGATTTTTTGCAGCCTTGGCCGCAGGCTTTTTCGGCTTGGATTTGGACTTGGCTTTGGACCTGGATTTAGGTTTGGCCTCGTCGTCGGCAAGATCGGTCGGCAGTTCGGAATGCTCCGTGAACGGGCCGTCCGATCCGACCGGACGCCTGAGCACCACGCCCGGGCTTGCCATGGTCGCGGCGACGATGTCGGGGTCGTCGGTCTCCCTCGCGGCGCCCTGATGGAAGAGATTGGACCTGGCGCCCCAGGCGTCCAGCGCCGCCTTCATCGAGGGCGCGGCGACCGCCTGGTCGTAGAAGCCGAGCGAGGTCTGGTAGGTCTTCAGCTTTCGGCTTGGTCTTGTTTTCTTCGATTGTTTCGGCATGTCGCCCCGCGGCCGGCGAGCCACCAGCTTCCAGCGCCGCCATCATGCCATACTGCCCCTGTTTTGCCCGACGAGTCAAATTCTGATTCGGTATCGCCGAAATCGACCGGGACGATGCGTGGTCCACCACCACCGATTTTTCGGATTTACAAAACGCTGAAATCCTTACGGATTTCTACTGTGCATGGGGTTGTTTTCGACGCTTTGTTTTGACGGGCGCCAATTACGCCGCGTCGACGTCCTCAGGCGCAGGCCCCGCCACGAGCCCGTCGAGGCCGACCATCAAGAGATCGGCGATGTGCATCAGCTGATACAGCGGAATGTCCGCCTCGCCCTGCTCGGCCAGCGAGACGAAGGCAGATGTGGCGCCGATCAGCTCGGCGAGCTGGGCTTGCGTGTAGCCGCGGGTCTCGCGCGCAGTCTTGACGCGCGCGCCGATGCCGAGCCGGTGCCGGGACTGCTCGTCCGCCGTCATCATGACGGCCTGCTCGTCCGCGCTCGCATAGCCCTCAGTGAACGCGCTGCCGATCAGCCTGCCCTTGCGCCAGGCGACCCGGCAGTCCTTGCGCAGCCCGCTGCTGAACACCAGCGTGAACTGCTCGGCGACCCAGAGCGAGGCGTTGAGGCCGAGGCGAGCGCCGGTGCCCGAGACGTCACGGATCGTGCAGGGCGCGCTGATGACCTTGCCGGTGCCGTTGTCGAATGCGACAATGCCGGTCCGCAAAATGTGATGTCTGACTGCGGTGCGATCCTCGCTCATGACGGGACGTTCCTCCTGCGGCGACGTCCAACGGACGCCGCCGGTAACCCGGACCTCGATACCGCGGAAGTTTTCCTGATCTCCTAAGTTTCCCCGGGTTCGACCAGGACCGGAAGCCATGGTAAAGGATTCGCTCCCAATCCATCTTTTTCCGGCGGAAGGCGTGCGGCGCGCCCGTGACGGGCGACGAGGCCAATGATGACCGATACGATGAAATGCCCGACCTGCAACTCCGAGCACGCCTATCAGGATCGCGGCCTCTGGGTCTGCCCGGAATGCGGCCATGAATGGAGCGGCACGACCGAGGCCGCCGCGGACGCCGCGCAGGACGCGGGCGTGCGCGATGCCAACGGCAATGCGCTCGCCGACGGCGACAGCGTCATCGTGATGAAGGATCTCAAGGTCAAGGGCTCCTCCTCCGTCGTCAAGGGCGGCACCAAGGTCCGCAACATCCGCCTGCAGGAGGCCACCGACGGACACAACATCGCCTGCAAGATCGACGGCATCGGCGCGATGAACCTGAAATCGGAGGTCGTGAGGAAGGCCTAGCGCAGTCTATCGCTGCCGCAGCGCCAGGTAGAACCGCACAGCACGCTGCGGAGGTTACGCCTCCGCTCCAAACACCATCTGCCACCCCTTGCGCGTGTCCATGTATTCCCGCACCTCGCGGATCTTGCCGCCGGCCACCGTGAACACGAAGCAATAGTCGTTCTCGTAACGCGCGCCCCCGGCAAGCGTGGCGCGCATCCGCTCCTCCACGATCACGACATCGCCGTCGGCATAGACGCCGCGAAAGGCGATATCGATCTCGGAAAACATCCTGTGCATCTCCTGCGCGATGAAGCGCGCGATCGCCTGCGCGCCGATCATGTGGTCGGTGTGATCGAGCGCGACCGCGGTAGCGTTGCCCTTCGGCGCGATCCATTCGGCATCGTCCGTGAACAGCGCGGCGATGCGCGCCGCGTCGCGTGATGAAAAGGTCTTCCAGGCGTTGAGGACGGTATCTTTCGGGCTGGTCACGGCGGGCTCCAAACTGGCATCGAAGGGGCTTGCATTGAAGAGGCTTGCATCGAGGGCCGGCTTCTACGCCGCCCTGCGCATCGCGGCTCGCCGCAATCGGACTCGGTCATCCCGCGCCCCTTCCGCTCGCGCGGCTATGCGCTATCATCAGGCCATGCTGAGTTTTGACGTCTGCAACGCCGCGCGCCTGCGCCGGGATCCCCGATACGACGGCCGCTTCTTCACGGCGGTGAGGACCACGGGCATCTATTGCCGTCCGGTCTGTCCGGCCAAGCAGCCGCTGACGCGCAACGTCGCCTATCATCCAACAGCCGCGGCGGCGGAAGCCGCGGGCTTCCGCCCTTGCCTGCGCTGCCGCCCCGAGACGGCGCCGTTCTGCCCGGCCTGGAACGGCACGCGCTCGACGGTCGCACGCGCGGTGAAGCTGATCAACGAGGGCGCGCTCGACGAGAATTCGGTGGTGTTTCTCGCGCTGCGGCTCGGCATCTCCTCGCGTCATCTGGCGCGATTGTTCGAGCGCCACGTCGGCGCGACGCCGCAGCAGCTTGCGAAGACGCTGCGGGTCCAGCGCGCAAAACGCCTGCTCGATTCCGGCGATCACACTATGACTGACATCGCATTCCAGGCCGGCTTCGGCAGCCTGCGCCGTTTCAACGCCGCCTTCGCAGAGCTCTACGGCCGCTCGCCGTCGAGCCTGCGGCTATCGAAGCGTGCGTAGCCCGTCAGAAAAACCCGGGGCTGAGATCGAGCCCATAGGTCAGGCTCAGAACGAACACGAACAGCGCGGCGGCTACGAACAAGGCGAGATGCCTCAGAATGAACGCGCGCGGCGAGGCGCCTGCAATAACGGCCTTTTGTGCAACGGGCATGACTACTCCATTATGAAAATGATTCTTGGCTGCTCAATAAGCGGCGCCCGCATCAAGCGCTCCGATCCGCGCAGCAACTATTAAGGAGATCACACTCGCTTTCACCGCCGCGCCGGATCATGACTCGCGCGCCAAAAAAAGACCGCGCTCCCGAAAGGGAACGCGGTCCAGGCAGGCTCGGGAGGAAACGAGCCTGCATCATGTTGACTTGACGTTGGCCTGAGGCGCCCCCAGATCAGCGGGCGCTGCCGGTCGTGACATCGGCGGTTTTCACCTTGCGCGACGACAGAACGCGGGCCTGGTGGACCGAAGCGACGGTGGTTGGTGCCGAGACCTGCTGCTCGACATGCGCGGCACCGAGCACGCGCACTTGCATCGGGGAGACCGGAAAACCGTTGGCCTCATAAGTCGGCAGCTCGGCGGCGAAAGTCGCGGTGCTGCCCGCGATCGTCAGGATGGCGGCGGCGATCGACAGAGTCTTCTGTTTCATGGGTGATGCTCCTTCAGTGGAAGATTCGGAGCACATTTAAGCGCGTTTTGTTGCATTGCGACATGCGTTGTTGCAACGCAACAACGCGCCCGGTGCATGGCAATATGTTTAATGCGCGCAACGTCTTGGCCAAATCTCCGCCAAGCGCGACATGACGCTTTTATGGGCGGCGGTCAGCCGCCGAGCACATGGCCCCAACCATCGAACACATAGGCCTTCCACATCACGGTTCCGTCCCTGCCCGGCCGGCTGGCACGCCGGTAATCGTCGGCCTGCTCAGCGGTCCAGGTGATGATCGTATCGGAGAGCAGGTCGTGCAGGATGGCGGGCTCGGTGGGATCGAAGGCGTCCATGGGACGAAGCGAGGAATGCGTCATGGGCGCCCAACGCACCAGCCGGCTCAAGGTTGCAGCGAAGCCACACAGCTTATTTCAATGCCGCCGCCAGCGATTGCAGCTTCGCGACGAGGTTGGTACCGAGAGCGTAGATGATCTCGATGATCGCGAGCGCGATGCCGGCTGCGATCAGGCCGTATTCGATCGCGGTAGCGCCGGATTCATCCGCGGCGAATTCGGCCCACTTGCATTTCAATTTCACAGGCGTGTCCTTCCCACTCCAGCGAGACTCGCCGGCGCGGGAGATTTGCACGACCACAATCCAAGATTGAGTAAACTCGACCGCCTCAAATTGACGACAATGAATGCTGCATTTGCAGGCACTTTCGGCCGTGGCGCCGTCGAACCGCAATGGAACCTGCGTTGCCGCCGCGCAACACCCGCCCGAAAAGCCCGTTTTCGCCGAATTGCGCCATTGCGCCGCCACACCGTCCACCGAACAATCGGCGCGCGGCGTGCCTTTTCGTGCAAGGCTGTCTGATAGGACTGTTCGTATCGAGACTGTTCGGACCAGACGAGGTTCAAACAGAACCGTTTGGAGGCAGGGATCATGAATGATCGGCGGTCTCTTCTGGTGGCGGTCTCCTGCCCCTCGGCGGTTCTCGCCGGCTGGCTGGCGCTCTCTTTGTCCGCCTATGCCCCTGCCCTCATCGAGAACAGTGGCGCCAATGCTTCTGCCGTATCGCGCGCGAAAGATCTGGGTCGGCTCGACCTCGCCGACATCCCGCGCGCTGGGGCCATCGAGGACGGCGTCGCCCTGACCGCCGATATCGCGGCCGCCGTCGCTGCGACACCGGGCCCGGTCACCGCCGAAGCGGCAACGCCCGAGGCGCCGGCCCCGGTCATCAAGCTCGCCTCAGCCGATCCAGTGCTGATCTTGCCGGCCGAGGCGCCGCCCGCGCCGCAGATTTCGCCTGACCCGACACCGGTCGCCAGCGAGCTTGCTCCGGCTCCGGCGTCGGAGCCCGTGATAAAACTCGCATCCGCCGATCCCACCGCGATCGTGACGACAGAGGCACTGTCGCCCGCGGCGCTCGCGAGCGGTCCCACCGCTGCCGCGAGCAAGGCCTCGCCGTCCGCGGACACCACCGCCGTGCTCGACGAATGCTACGTCATTGAGGCCTGCATCGATCGCTATCTCTGGGCGCTCTACCAGCGCACGCCCAAGGAAGACTCGATCAAGGTCGAGGATCGCCGCGCCGTTACCGTCAGGCGCAAGGGCAAGATGGTCACGGTGATGCGCAGCTTCACGAAGCTGGTCGACGAGGACTTTGGCTGGAAGGATCCGAAGGCGGCCGACCACGCCGGCATGCCGATGATGGACTACGTCATCGGCGGCATGGACAAGAGTTTCAAGCGAAAGCTGTTTCGGACGCTGCTCGCGGCTGAGGCCGCCGGGCTTTCACCGGGCATCACCAGCGCGTTCCGGGACAACTACCGCCAGTCGATCGCGAGCGGCCTGAAGGCCGCCTCCGACCGCTCCTATCATGGCGGCAGCACGCGCGGCGGCTACGGCCACGGCATGGCGGCCGACATCGTCAGCACCAAGGGCGACAACCGCGCGCAACGCTGGGTCTCGACCGAGGTGCTGTGGAAGTGGGTCGACGCCAACGGCAAGGCGCTCGGCATCGGCCGGCCCTATCTTGGCCGCGATCCGCCGCATGTCGGCCCGATCGACGGTGCGGAATACGTCTCACGCCGGGGAACGTCGGACCGCAAGGAAGCCAACGCGAAGCCGAGGAAAGCGCGCGCTGTCGCCAGCGCAAAGCCGCCCAAGGCACAAGCGAAGGCACAGGCGAAGTCGCACGCGACGCGCGAGCAGAAGCTCCCGGCAAAGCCGCAGAAGTCGGCGCAATCGGCCGCAAAGCGCGCGACGTAAATCCGCTGGGGCTTATCGTCCTGCCCTCGGCAGTGGCACGAGCTGCATCTCGGCGGTGCCGGCTGCCTGCGTGCGCACCAGCACCGCAAAGATGGTCTCGACCGCGAGCCGCACCGCCGCCTCGGCTGCTTTGCCCCTGGCCAGATGCGCCGCGATCAGGCCGCTGAGGAGATCGCCGGTGCCTGAGGGGCGGATCGGTAGGCGGGGTGTCGCAAAGCGCGACAACTGACCGTCGGCGCACAAGATCGTCTCGACCTGCCCTTCCGCCGTATCGGTGAGCGTGCAGCCGGTGGCGACGACGTCGATGCGGCCGGTCCCGGCCAGCGCCGCGCACGCCGCGCGCAGGCCCTGCGCATCCGCGATCGTGGTGCCCGACAGCAGTTCGAGCTCGAACTGGTTCGGCGTGGTCAGGTTCGAGGCCGGCAGCAGCCGATGGCGAACCACCTCCAGGATTCCGTCGGCGACATAGACCCGGCCGTCATCGCCGATCACGGGGTCGCAGAGATAGATGAGCTTTGAATTGCGGGTCAGCGCCCGCTCGACAAAATCGGCAATGGCAGCGGCATTGCCGGGCGAGCCCAGATAGCCGGTGACGAGCACCGCGGCCTCATCGACGAGGTCGCGCTCCTCGAGACCTTTCAGCAGATCTGCAACGAGCTCTGTCTCCAGCACGCGCCCACGCAGGCTCGGATAGCGCGGATGGTTCGACAGCAGCGTCGTCGGCACCGCCGCGACGTTCACCCCCTCCGCCTGCATGGCATAGGCGGCGGCGCTGTTGCCGACATGGCCGTGGACGACCTGGCTTTGAATGGAGATGACGAGCATGAAAGAGGTCCGTAGGGGCAAACGCTGGATGTGGCAAGCGTAGATGGGGTAACGGCCGGCCGCCCGCCCGTACTCCATCTACAAATCTGAGGCATTTCAGGTCGGCAATGACTTAGCGCCGTGCCAGCCTCGCAAGACAGGCGCAGAGCATATCGGCCATGGCACAAGCCGCGATCTCCGCCTCCCTCACGTTCGTTGTCGCAGGCTCGTCACTCACTCGTGATACGGTTTCCCGGCAAAAGCCATCTTCCACACGCCAAACATACCTACCGCGCGGTATCTTTGGCGCGCTACGTTCGAGTTCGCCATGACCTCCGCCTATAGTGCCTACGCAGCGCTTGCCCTCGCCATCGTCTTGGAGGTCACGGCGTCCGCCTTCCTCCAGCAATCCGCGCAGTTCACGCGGCCGTGGCCGACACTGGCGATGGTGCTGTTCTATGTCGCCTCGTTCTACGCGCTGTCGGTCGCGATCCGGGTCATCCCCCTGAGCATCGCCTATGCGATCTGGGGCGGGGTCGGCATCATCCTGACCGCCACCGTCTCCGTGGTGCTGTTCCGCCAGATGCTGGACGCCGCGGCCTTCGTCGGCATCGCGCTGATCGTGTCCGGGGTCGTGGTTATCAACCTGTTCTCGGGAACCACAGTGCATTGATGCCCGCAAGCGCCTACACCCGCACCAAGCAGCCCGAGCAGGTCCGGCGGGCCCTGCTCGACTGCGCCGCAGCCATCGCCATGGACCATGGCGTCGCCGGCGTCACGGTGCAGGCGGTGGCGGCCGCGGCCGGGGTGACCAAGGGCGGGCTGTTTCATCATTTCGGCAGCAAGCAGGCGCTGATGGAGGGCCTGTTCGCCGATCTGCTCGCGCGCGTCGATACCGAGATCGACGCCGCCGTCGAGGCCGATCCCAAGCCCCGCGGCAGCTTTACGCGCGCCTACGTGAATGCGGTGTTCACCGGCAAGGCGTTCGGCTTCGCGACGCCCTGGGCGGCGCTGAGCATGGTCGTCGTCACCGATCCGTCGCTGCGTCGGCTCTGGAACGAGTGGATCAAGGGACGGCTGAAGCGCCACCGTGCGACAGACGGCACGCCGGAGCTCCACGTCGTCCGCCTTGCCGCCGACGGCGCCTGGCTGTCCTATGTCACGACGGGACAGACGCGCATGAGCGCTGACCTCCGCGCCGTCCACGCAGGGCTGATCGCGCAGACTTATCGACGCGCGTAACCGGCGGCCGGCTCACGCCTACTGGCTTTGCACGGGCTTGGAAGAACGCGGCCCGGATCGCTTCGCGCCAGGCTTGGTCGCAGCCCGCGGCGGCGGCGGAGTATCGACGGCTTCCAGATAGGCGGCAAGCGCCTTGGCTGTGTCCGAACTGGTTGCGTAATGGTCCTTCAGGAACCAGGACAGCGTCAGGTTGAAGCGCCCTTTGGCCAGTCCGTGCGGGCTGCGATGGCAGGTCGCGCAACCATCGGCAAAGAGCTTTTGCGGCGACTTGCCGGCATCGAGATTTTGCGCGGCGGCAACTGTCGCCGTCAGGACCGCGGCGGCTGCAAGAGTCATCAGGGGCGCGAGCAGGTCGCGCCCCGATCGAAAGTGCGAAATCAATATCGTCCCCTTGAGCGTTTTCGAGCGAAGTGGATATCCCGGTTCGCGTGAAGAAAACGCGTCAATAAGAGGCATCCCCGTTTTGCGGTCAGGCCGCCAATAGCTGATCGAATTCGGGCGGCGCGTAGGCTTTGCCGTCCTGGTCGGTGATGACGACCTTCCACCCCTCACTGGCCCAAACCTTTGCCTTGGCCACGATGAGCAACCGGCTCTCGCGGGCAAAGCTGCACTTCTCATTATCGCGTTCTGCGATCATCTTATAGGCCAATGGCGTCCCCTTGCGTTGCCCCGCACCCGTTCTCCTCGTGGCAGCGGGCTTTGGCGGCAATTCGCCGGCAGCGTGGCAATTTGATGCCCTCCATGGCAGCATTGTGCTTTGGCTCCGACGAAGGACGGAGATTGATCGTGCGCCGCATCATGAATGCGATTCTGCCTGTCGCGGGCTTGCTTGGTGCAGGCCTGCTCGGCGCCGCGCCGACAGCTGCGCAGACCTATGATCCGCGCTATCCCGTGTGCATCGAGATCTACACGATCGACGGCCGCAGCATCGATTGCAGTTTTGCGACAATTGCGCAGTGCGCCGCGACCGCATCCGGGCAGTCCGCCCAGTGCTACATCAACCCTTATGCCACGCAGAGCCGGCAGCTGAGCCCGGTTCCGTCGCCGCCGCGACGAAGCCGATAGCATCAGGTCTGCGCTCCGATCAGTGGATGCGAATGATGTGGGGACGGCCCAGATCGATCAGCCCCTGCACCGCCGAGAGGCGGTCGTCGAGGGCTGCGATAGTGAGCAACAGATTGTTGCGACGTTCGTCGAGAAGGCCCATCTCGGCGCCGGAGAGTTTTGTGCTCGATCGCTCCTTTTGAATCACCTCGAGGGATTGGCGCAATCCGGCAATCAGGCCGGACAGCTGCTTGGCCTCTTTGGTCATCGACCGCTTCGCGACGTTGTGGCGGCGTGTCTCCGCCTGGCTCTGTCTCATCGTCATCCTCCCGTGCCCCGCTGCCCCGAGTGGAATGCTTACAGCTTTGAGTAGACATCTTACGATCGATGAAATCTGCCGGCGAAGAACTTTCTTAAATTGTACGCGCAGGGAACCCGGCTCACACAAGCAGAAAGCCCGGCGCGAGGGCCGGGCTTTCGTTAGAGAATTTAATGCTTCTGGTGCCCGCCGCCGGGGCCACCGGCCGGCGCACCACCGCCGCGCGGTGCGGCGTTCATGTGAGGAGCACCGCCGCCGCCCGGCGCCATTGCGGGCGCAGCCGCGCGCGGCGCCGGCATCTGGGCGTGAGCATTCATCGGCGAGCCGTGGCTCACATTCGGCTGAGCTACATGCGGCATCGCGGGCCGGCTCGCCGGCGCCGCTGATACACGCGGCGCCTCATGTGCACGCGCCATCGGCTGCGCACGCGGGGCTGCGCGGCTCGCAGCCTGCTCGTGCATGATACGGGCCTGTGCATCGCGCGGATTGCGGCTTTGCAGATTGGTCCGCTCATGCGCGATGCGCTCGCCTCGTCCAGCACGGATCCGGTCCGTCGCAACCGCAGTGTCGCGTCTGCCGACGACGGCGGCGTCGTGCCGTGACGTGGCGGCATCACGGCCGGAAACCGCGGCGGCGCCCTTAACATTCCCGTGGACGTTTCCTTGGGCATCCGCACCGTTGCGCCCGACTGCGATCGCCGCGTCACGCGTTGCCGCGCGGCCGATGCGAGCCGCGCGCGGGTCGATCGTCATCCGCGTCGCGAAGCGCTGATGCGAGGTCCAGTAGCTATTCCAATGGGCCTGCTGCCGGTACCAGGGCCGCCCCGCATAATAGCTCGACCAGTACGAGGTCAGCACGAAGGGGACGGTTGGCACGTCGATCTCGTCGACATAGTCCGGGAGATAGACGTAGTGATTGCGGTAGAGATATTCGAGATATTGCGACGATACCCAGCCACGGTCATCCGAGAAGCTCACGTCGCACCAGGCGTTGCCACGCAGGCAACCATGGATGTTGACGCGGGCGCCCCCGGGGATGCGGTCGACCATGGGAAAGCCCGAACCCGGCCCGGCGCGCAGGCCGGTCGAGACGGTGACGATGCCCGGCGCGGCCAGTGCGGCCGTCGGGGCGAGCAGCAATGCGGCAACTAAGACGCTTCTGATTCTCATGGCGTAGTCCTCCTCTTTCAAGTCGGAACGCGCAAGCAGAACCGGCGTTCCGCGTACGACGGTCTCATCCGTCGAAAGATCGAGACGGATGCCGCGCGCGGTTCAATATTCATTCGCCGTTCATCGGCACTGCCCGCAAGAGCACTGCGAGCCGTCAGTTCGCTTCCAGCATGAAGGCGTCGAAGTACGCAGCAAGCGCAGCAAAATCATCGAGCGGCAGCACGGTCGCGACATACTGATCCGGCCGGACCACGACCATGCAGCCGGCCTTGCGATCGATGCCGCGCATGGCGAAGACGTCGTGACCAGTCTTGAGGTCCGGACAGAACATCTTCTCGTAGTCGATCAAGCCGTACCGGCCCTTGCGCGGAAGCAGCAGCGCGGGCATCGCCTCGATGGCGAGCTCGCGATGATCCTGCTGGAAGACCGCCCGCAGGTCGATCACGCTGTCGATGTCGGCGGCCGCGGGCGTGTAACGCCGGACCGGCGACTCCCGCGCCTCGAAGAGGAAATTGCACAAGGCGCGAATGGCCGAGCCGGCTACCGCCGGATCCCCCGCGCCAGAAAAAGCGTAGATACGAAAGCGGCCATCCGCCTGCCCAGCGTGACCGAGATGCACCGGCTTGGCATCCGCAAGCCGGATCACCGGTGCGGAATGAAAGCGCGTGCCGATCACGAGGCCTTGCGCGAGATGCTGGTGCGACGTCGCTCCGGTCAGAACCGACGGGCGGTAATGCGTCGCCGTGCCCGCGGTGTAGCGGCCGTGCCTGACAAAATAGTCCTGCGTCCTGGCGGCATCGGCGCCGCCGGCCTTGGCGGCGGACGCAAGAATCCCCGCCCATTCGCGATCGAAATCGATCAGCTCTTTCGCAACCGCCTGGCGCTCGGCCGAATAGGAATGCAGCAGGCTTGGTGCAGACTGCTTCCGCAAAACGGCGGCGAGCTTCCAACCGAGATTGAAGGCGTCCTGCATCGAGACGTTCATGCCCTGCCCCGCCTTCGGGCTGTGGGTATGGCAGGCATCGCCGGCGATGAATATCCGCGGTAGACGCCTATCGATCTCGGTCTCCGGGACGTCGTCGAATTTGTCAGTCAGGCGCTGGCCGATCTCGTAGACCGACCACCACGCGATCTCCTTCACATTGAGCGTATGCGGGTTCAGGATCCGCTGCGCTTTCGCGATCACGTCATCGGCGGTGATGTTGCGATTGGCGACGCGCTCGCCGATGTCGAGCTTGGCGAGCTCGACATAGAGGCGGACCATGTAGCCGCCCTCGCGTGGAATGATCAGCAGGCTGCCGTCCTTCGCCGACTGGATCAGGGCCTTGAAGCGGATGTCCGGAAAATCGGTCACCGCCAGCACGTCCATCACGCCCCAGGCATGATTGGCGGAATCGCCGTGCAACTCGCGGCCGATCGATTTGCGCACCATGCTGCGGGCGCCGTCGCAGCCGACGACGTAGCGCGCCTTGATCGTTTCGACCTTGCCCTCGTTTGCGGCATCGACCCGTTCGAGCCGCGCCGTCACGGCATGGTCGGCGGGACCCGCGGCCGGATCGACCTGAAGCTCGAGCAGGCGCCGGCTGTAATGCGGATCGAGCCTGGCCGGCGCTTTGCGCATGATATCGAGAAAGCCGTCATGGATGCGCGCCTGGTTGAGGATGACATGCGGGAACTCCGACAACCCGTCCTCGACGTCCTGCACCCGGCCGCTGCGGACGATATTTTCCGGCATCCGCTCGTCCGGCTTCCAGAACGTCGTCTCGTTGACCCAACACGCTTCCTTCAGAACGCGCTCGCTGAAGCCGAAGGCGTGGAACATCTCCATGGTGCGGCAGGCAATACCGTCGGCCTGTCCGACCAGCAGCCGCCTCGGCTTCTGCTCGACTATGCAGGTCTTGATGTCGGGAAACAGCGCAAGCTGGGCGGCAAGCGTCAGGCCCGCAGGGCCACAGCCGACGATGAGGACATCGACCTCTTCAGGCACGCTCCCCGTTGCGCCGGAGGCCTGAATGCGCGCGGCGGGATCGGCAATTTCAGGATCGCCCGGCTGAAATCCATTGAGATGGAATTGCATGAGCACCTCTCCCGCCGACGTTCTGTTTGGATATTGCTCAGTATGCTGACTATCAGTATACTTGTCAACGATCCCGGCCTTGCTGCCCAACGGAGACATTCGGTGAAAGACAACAACGACATGCCCGGACATCTGGCGCGCCGGTTCCAGCAGATCGCGGTGGCGGTATTTCTGGCGGAAGTCGGGGATGCCGGCTTTGACCTCACGCCGGTGCAATACGCCGCGCTCGCGACCATTAAGGCCAATCCGGGTCTCGACCAGGTGACGCTGGCAGGGTTGATCGCCTACGACCGCACCACCATCACCGGCGTGATCGACCGCCTCGTGCAGAAAGGGCTCGCGGAGCGCCGCGCCTCAAGCCGCGACCGTCGTGCCCGCGAGCTCGAGATCACCGACGAAGGCCGCCGCACGCTGCGCAAGATCACGCCGGCCGTCGAATCCGCGCAACGCATCATGCTGCGCGGCCTCAGCGCCAAGGAAGGTGAGGATCTGATGCGCCTTCTGCACAAGGCCATCGCCGCCGGCAACGAGCTCAGTCGCGCCCCGCTGCGCGAGGTGCAGGCATAACCAGCGCATTTCCATGCGTAATTGTCGCAGTATCGCGAAACCAGGAACTAACCTTCGGCTGTTACGGTCGGCAGCATTCGGCGTTAACGCGCGATTAACTTTGCCGGTCGGGAGTTTCGGATGTTCAGGTTCTTCATTGCGGCGGCGGCGATCGCGCTCTCGACCGCCCCTGCGCTCGCGAACGGCCATGGCGGCGGTGACCCTGCCCCGCCGAAGGTCGAGGCCCCAGTTGCGCCAGCCAAAGTCGTCCTGACAAAAAAGGGTCCCAAGCTCGTCGATCTCAAGGGAATGACGCTCTATTATTACGAGCGCGACACCACCGGGAAGACGTCCAGCTGCAACGGCAAGTGCGCCGAGAGCTGGATCCCGCTGCCCGCAACGGCCGACGCCAAGGCCGTTGGCGACTTCACCGTGATCAACCGCGACGACGGCAGCAAGATGTGGGCCTACCGCTATCGCCCGCTCTACACATCGCCCGCCGACAAGGCGCCGGGCGATGCGAACGGCAATGCCACGACGCTGCAATGGCGCGTTGCCCAGCCCGCGGAATAGGCAACCTCACCCGCGCCAGCTGCGTCCCGCCTCGACTTGCGCGTTCTGTCCGGGCGGCAGCACCACGACCGTTGAATTGAGCTTCACCCGGTCATAGAGATCGATCACGTCCTCGTTGCGCATCCGGATGCATCCCGACGAGATCGCCTGTCCGATATATTCCGGCTGGTTGGTGCCGTGGATGCGGTAGAGCGTGTCCTTGTTGCCGACATAGAGGTAGATGCCCCGCGCGCCCAGCGGATTGGCGGGACCGCCGGCGACGCGCGCTGGATAGGGTCCGAGGCGCGCCTGGATGTCGGCTGTCGGAACCCAGTCTGGCCATTCCGCCAGACGGCCGACCCGCGCGACGCCGGAGAACGCCATGGCTTCCTCGCCGACGGCGACGCCATAGCGGATCGCCTTGCCTTCGGGCAGCACGAAATAGAGGTAGCGCGCATCGGTATCGACCAGGATCGTGCCCGGCTGCTCCTTGCGCGGATAATCGACGATATGACGAAGATATTGCTCGGGCACGTTCGCCTGCGCGTAAGGCGTATGCGCAAGCAACTGCCGGTCGCGCGGCGTCATGCTCGCATCCGTCGATGGTGAAAGTGTCGTCTGCATGCAGCCGCCCAACGGAAGCATGGCAAGGACGAATAGAACGAATAAAGATCTTGGCACCGCCGGCCCCGATAGCGATAGCAGCACCCCCAGCAGCACCAGATGCTGCCAAAATCGTGCTGAAAACAAGGCATCGCGGAACACGTGCGCGTGTTTGACCCAGTGGGTTCCATCACCACAAACGGCGGAAGAGCGTCGCACAGTCTCCATCCCCTCGCCTTGCTTTGGTCAAACCCGGCTGGACTCGTGCGTCATCTCGCCCGTGATGGGATCACTTCAACGGATCGGATCGCGCCAATGCGGACGACGAAGGCATCAAAGGAGCTGCGATGCTCGCGACGCTGAACACCAGGCAAATCGTCGATGAGATCGTGAAGGACACGGTCACGACCAACGACCCGCACGATGCCGTGCAGATTTCGCCTGACATGGTGCTGGCCTCGCGCCCCCTCAGCGTTGCGCCAGCGCCCGCGCCTGAGATCGC
Organism: Bradyrhizobium sp. 149; assembly: GCF_023073915.1. GTDB lineage: Bacteria > Pseudomonadota > Alphaproteobacteria > Rhizobiales > Xanthobacteraceae > Bradyrhizobium. Next base: position 1,090,659 of record NZ_JADPKK010000022.1, read on the forward strand.
GACCCGTCCGGAGCCCAAAATAACTCCAACGTTCATGCCGAAGCCCAAATTTGATCCGGGGCCGAAGTTCAGTCCCGTCGCGGAGCCGCAGGCAGCGCCCTCGGTCGACACCGCCGTGCGCCTCGCGGCCAGTGATGGTCCCGGCCGGCAGAAGCGATCCTCCGCCGGCAAATGGCTGCGCGGCGCTTTCGTCACGATACTGTTTGCGGGGGGCAGCGCGGCCGCCACAGTTGCCTGGGAGAAACATGGCGACACCGCAAGACAGATGCTCGCCGAATGGACGCCAGCATTGGCGTCGCTGCTGCCTTCGACGTCGCAGGCGGCACCCGTCGCCGCCGCGCAGGCAGCGCCGCCGGCGGAGCAAGCCGCAACGGATCAGACGACCGATCAATCTGTGGCTCCGCCCCCGACCCAGGCTGCGGTAGCAGCGCCCGCGCCAACCCAGCCCGAAGCAACGCAGTCGGTGCAGTCGATGACGCGCGACCTCGCCGCGATGGCGCAGCAGATCGAGCAGCTCAAGGCCAACATCGCCGAGTTGAAGGCCGGGCAGGAGCAGATGGCGCGCGAGATGGCGAAGCCCCCCGCGCCGAAGCCGGTGGCCGATGCGAGACCGCCCGTCGATCCGCGCGCGCGCGTCTCCGCGCTGCCGCCGCGGGCCGCGCCGCCGCCGGTTCGCAAGCCGAAACCGGTCGTGTCGCAGACTTACATGCCGGCCTATTCGCCCGCGCCGCTCGCTCCGCCGCCGCCTTCGCACGCTGCCGCGGCTCCGCCGCCTTCGCACGCTGCCGCGGCTCCGCCGCCAGCTGCGCCTGTGACGACGACGCAAGCCGTTGCCGACGATGACGGGCCTGTCGTGCGTCCACCAATGCCGCTGCGCTGAACGATCAGTCGCGCGACGATGTTGCGACTAACGACGCTGTCCGAGTCGATGTGATGCGTTGTGTCCGGGGAACTACGGGAAGCGCTGCTTCGCTCGTTTTTCGTCAAGAGAAAAGGCCGTCGGGATCTATGCCGGCGGCCTTCTCTTGCAGCTGCCGGTTCCCGGAGCCCGGTTCTGCTGCAATTCCATGCCTCATGATCGCGCCGACATATTTAATAAAATCTTAACGCGCGTGAATCCTGCACATCATTTCTGCGCCATAAGCATAGAGATTGCGCGCGCCGTTCATTCGATAAACATCGACTCAGTGGTACCATCGCTCGTGTGTTGAAACGTCCACCCGAAGCTCAATTCGTCATACCGGGGAATTCGGATGCCTTACTACTCCTTCGATCTCGTGGTTGGTGAAGAGTTCAAGAACCAGGGCGGAATCATCCTTGAAGACATCGAGGGTGCTTCCGACCGCGCCGACCAACTGGCCACCGAACTTTCGCAGGTGAAGCCGGAGTTGCAACGCAAGGGTTGCGCGGTGCGCGTCACCGACCGCGATCACAACGAGGTCTACCGCACGCCGCTCGATCCGGTACCGGCCTGGCGGCGCTAGCTCGCCGGGTCGCTTCGCGGCCGCTCGGTATCCCCATTGCGGAGCGGCGCTCCAGCCGCTAGCCTTCCCGAAAATCTCGGGGAGGTACCAAGGATGCGCACTGCTTTTCTGATGACGGCCCTGTTGCTGCTGGCGGCGCCGGCCCAAGCGGCCGAGGATCATGAACGCTCAAAATATGTGACGATGGTCTTGCAGGCCTTCGCCGCCAAGGTCGAATGTCCGGGCACGGATGTCGCCTACCAGGATCTGGTGCAGAAGGCGCAGCAGATGCACCTGCCAGACGGCACCACCGAGCAGGTGCGCAAGGCGATTGCCTGGATGCACACCGGCGGCAAGATGGGCGAGAAACAACCCGACGACGTCATGGCAGAGGTCGCAGTGGCGACGCAAGCGACTGATCTCGACCAGCGCCGCCTCGGCATGCCCGGCTGGTGCGAATTGCAGAAGACCAACCTCGCCGGCCTGATCCGCGCCAAGGGCGGCTAGCCGATTCCTCGCGGTGTTGAGCCCGCCGCGATTGAGCCGACTTGGCCAGAATCTCTTGGCCAGAATCTCTTGGCCAAAATCGTCTTGGCCAAAATTGTCTTGGCCAAAAATCGTCACAATCTTTGACACCATGCGGCCTCTTCGAATTCGAACAGGAGAGCCCTCATGCGGAGTATCCATTTCGTCTTCGCCGGCGCAGTTGCGGCCGCCGCGTTGCTGAGCGCGCCCGTCATGGCGAAGAATTCCGACGCCCAGAAGGGCGCGGACAAGTCGACCTCGTCGTCATCGTGTAGTGCCTATCAGCAGGCGCCGGACGGCTCGTGGGAGCAGCTCCCCTGCAAGGAAACGGGCGAGCGCCCTCAACCACAGACGCAGAATCGCACGTTGCCGCAAGGCGCCGACCGCGGGGAGCGTTGAGCGCGCGGGAGTGTCAGCTCTGGTGCGGACCGCGTATGATCTTCATCGCGTCGGCGATGTGACGCCACTCTTTGGCCTCATCGGCCTCGCCGCGGCTCTCGCAAACCTGCGCCTGTTCGGCGGCCTTCGCGATCGCCGCAAAGCCATGCCGTTCCAGCATCTGGCGCGCGACGGTGTGGACCTGGACCTCGGGCATCATGGGCGTTCTCCCGATTGACGAAACCGCGGTGCATCGCGCCGCCGTGGTTTTCACAACGATTGAGCCCCGGACCTCGTTCCGCAGCGTCCACGTCAGCGCGAAAAGGCGGCCCGCTATGCCCAGCGGACCGCCTTCTCGACCGCCTTCTCACCCACCCCAAATTGGAAGCGTCCGGCCGAAATCCCTACCCGACCGCCGCGCGCTTGTTGCGCTCGAAGTCGTTGGGCACCTCGATATCAACCTCGAGGGTCGAAACCTCGTCGCCGCGATCGAGCCGGACGATGACCTTGGTCGGGTCCAGCGTGACGTGCCTGGAGACGACCGCGAGAATTTCCTCACGCAGCACACCGAGCAGATCGGGCTGGCCGCGCAGTCCGCGTTCATGGGCAAGCAGGATCTGCAACCGTTCGCGCGCGACGGGTGCAGTGGCCTTGTTGCCGCGAAGAAGCCGAAGCAGACCCATGCTCATGCGGCCCTCCTTCGCAGCAGGCGATCCATGAAACCCTTGCGCTCGGTCGGCACCTGCATCGGCACCGTGTCGCCGCACAGCCGCCGCGCCGCATCGATATAGGCCCGTGCCGGCGCGCCTTCCGCGTTCGACAGCGTCACGGGCGTGCCGACGTTGGAGGCGCGCAGCACGTCCTGGCTCTCCGGGATGATGCCGAGCAAGGGAGTTGCGAGGATCTCGAGGATGTCCTCGATCGTCAGCATCTCGCCGCGCGCGGCGCGCGAGGGATCGTAGCGGGTGATCAGGATGTGCTTCTCGACCCGCTCGCCCTTTTCGGCCCGCACCGTCTTGGAATCGAGCATGCCGATGATGCGGTCGGAATCGCGCACCGAGGAGACTTCGGGATTGGTGACGATCACGGCCTCGTCGGCAAAGCGCATCGCCATGGAGGCGCCGCGCTCGATACCTGCCGGGCTGTCGCAAATCACCCAGTCGAAACGGCTGCGCAGATCGTCGATGACCTTGCCCACGCCCTCTTCGGTCAGCGCGTCCTTGTCGCGGGTTTGCGAGGCCGGTAGCAGCCAGAGGTTCTCCAGCCGCTTATCCTTGATCAGCGCCTGCGGCAGCTTTGCGACCCCCTGCACCACGTTGATGAGGTCGAACACGACGCGGCGTTCGGCGCCCATCACGAGGTCAAGGTTGCGCAAGCCGACGTCGAAATCGACGACGACGACCTTTTCGCCGCGTTGCGCGAGCGCAGCCCCCAATGCGGCGGTCGTCGTCGTCTTGCCGACGCCGCCCTTGCCTGACGTCACGACCAGTACCTTGGCCATCTCTCAAATCTCCTTCTGGTCAGTTCAGCGCGGTAATTCGCATGGTGTCGCCCTGGAGCCAGGCCTGGGCAGGCTTGCCGCGCAAGGCGGCGTCGATATCGTCGGCGGTCTGGTAAAACCCATCGATCGCAAGCAGTTCGGCCTCGATCTTCTGACAATAGATGCGTGCGCTCGTGTGACCGTTCACGCCCGCCATGGCGCGGCCGCGCAGCGCGCCGTAGATGTGAATGGAGCCGCCGGCGACGACCTCGGCGCCGGAGCCGACCGAACCGAGGATGGTGACGTCACCGTCCGGGAAGATCACGGTCTGGCCCGACCGCACCGGGCTTTCGAGCAGCAATGAGGTCGGCTTTGCGGCGGCCTTGGTCTCGGCCTTCTTGGGCGCGCTCGGCTCGACCACGCAGCTCCGCCCGCCCGAAAGCAGCGGCGGCATCATCGGGGTCAGCCGGCCCTCCTCCACGCCCTCGATGCCGAGCACGCGGATGTTGCGGTCCTGAAGGCTGGTGAGCAGATGGCCAATGCCGGATTGGCTGAGATCGACCGAGGACAGGTCGATCACCACGGGCCGGCCGGCGAAGAAGCCCGGCGAGCGCGCGATGGTGGCGTCGATTTCCTGCAGCCAGTCCTGGATCGGAACCGTCGGCACAAACACGAAGGCCACATAGGAGCGCCCGCGCAGGCGCACCATTTGGCGTTGAGGTTTTACTGCAGCCTCCATAGCGGCCGACTCGTTCCCTGTTATTGAATGGTTAACGATGCGGCGGATATGGTTAATGGCCGGTTAATTTCTCCGTGGGGTTACGTGGGATGACCGGTATCCTGCTCTCGTGTCCCGGACGCGCTGCAACGCCCAAGCGTTGCTGCGCAGAGCCGGGACCCAGGCCACACGGGTCATGCTCTCGGCAAATATGGGCCCCGGCTCAGCAGCGCACCGCCGAAGAGGCGCTGCGCTGCGTCCGGGGCACGAGATCAGGATCCGGCACGCGTCCTTCGCAACGGCGGGACGCCTCCGCCCCCTACTTCTTCACCTTGCTCGCGTCCATCTTGATCGCGGGATCGAGCATCCTGGTCGTGAACGCCGTTGTGACGTCGAACGGCTTCTCCATGCCGAGATAGGTCTGGACCAGCTCGTAGTCCCTTTTCATCCGCTCGCCGTCGATCCAGCCGAGCGACTTGGTCGTCGTGAATTCGTCCGTCATCAGGAACTTGATACGCTCCCACTGGCGCTCCTGGTTCGCCTTGTCGAGACCGGAGACCTGGTCGAGCAGCGCCTTCAGGCAGGGTGCGGCGTCGGCGACGCAAGTCGCGAAGGCCTTTTGCGTGACGCGCACGAACTCCTCGACCAGCTTCGGGTTCTTCTGCAGATAGCCCCCATTGACGATCAGCGAATTGCCGTAAGGGTTGAGCCCAATGTCCTTCCAGTTGACGTAGCCGAGATCGGGCCCGAACTCGATCACCTTCAAATCGTGCTCGTTGTAGAAGTCGCTGATGATATCGACGGTATGGCTCTTCAGCGCCGCGATTTTCGCGGTCGGCCCGACATTGACGAAGCCGACGGAGTCGGGCGCAAGCCCTGCGGCCTTGGCGAAGGCCGGCCACATCACGCGCGAGGCGTCCCCGGGCGGATTGCCGATCTTGTGGCCCGCAAAATCCTTCGCCCCGTTCACGCCGTAGCTCTTCAGCCAGTAGAAGGTCTGCCCGGTATTGGCATAGACGCTCATCACGGCAACAGCGTCGGCCCCCTTGCTCTTCGCCACCAGCATGGTGGCGAGATCGGCGACGCCGAAGGGCGAGCCGCCGGAGCCGACCTTGGCGGCGGAGACGCCGGAGCCCTTGCCGACCTCGATGGTCAGATCGATGCCCGCCTTCTCGTACCAGCCTTGCGCCTTGGCGTAATAATACGGCGAGTGATCGGCTGTCGGTGCCCAATTCAGGATCAGATTGACCGCCTCGCCCGCGGTCGCCGGCACCGCCGCTGAACCGCACATCAGGGCCAAAGCCAGCGCCGAGCCCGCCGCCTGCAAACGCTTCATCGCATCTCTCCTCGTTGCCCGCGACCCGGCTTGTCGCTCTCCCCCTGTGAGGATACCAATGCAACAAGGCCGCCCTCCACTTGTCAACTGTTTGGTTGGAAATGCCCGCAAAACGTCCAGGCGACACCGTGCCGCAGCGGCGCGATCCCGTCGCCACACGCAAGAAGCTGCTCACCGCGGCGCGCGAGGAGTTCGCAAGGCACGGCTTTGCCGGCGCCCGCGTCGACGAGATCGCGATGCGCGCCGGCGTCAACAAGCAGCTCGTCTACCACTATTTCGGTGACAAGGATTCGCTCTATCTTGCTGTCCTCGAATGGGTTTACGCCGACATCCGCGAGCAGGAGCGCCAGCTCAATCTCGAAGGTCTGGCGCCGGAAAAGGCGATCAGGAAACTGATCGAGGCCTCGTTCGATTACCTCGCGGCAAACCCCGATTTCATCGTGCTTCTGAACGACGAGAACCGCGGCGGCGCGCGCCACGTCCGCGGCTCGACGCGGCTGGAGGCGATGCATTCGCCGCTGGTGAAGAGCGTGTCCCACATCCTTCACGAGGGCGTCCGCGCCGGAATGTTCCGCAAGGGGATCGACCCGATTCAGCTCTATATCTCCATTGCCGGCCTCAGCTATTTCTATCTCTCCAACACACCGACGCTGTCCGCGATCTTCGGCAAGGACCTGTCGAGCCGGGCCGCAAAGCGCGCCCGCCGCCGGCACGTCGCCGATCTCGTGCTGCATTCGCTCCGGCCGTAATCAACCAACTGGTTGAAACTTCCCTCAAGGCCGGTTAGGCTTGCGACCAGCGGCAAGGTGGCCGCTGGCAACAGGAGCAACCGGTGGCAGGAGACGGCGCCCGCAATACGCGCAGCTTTGCGATCGTTCTGATCGTGCACCTCGCGGTGCTCGTGCTCTGGCAGGTCCTGGTCGATGCCTTCCACGTGCCGAAGTTCATCCTGCCCTCGCCGCTCGCGACCATCCAGACGCTGGGCACTGCAAGTTACGCCTGGGGCGCCAATACGCTGGTGACGGCGATCGAGATCCTGGGCGGCTTTGCGCTCGGCGCATTCGTCGGCGTGGCGCTGGCCGTCATCTTCAGCTGGGCACCGCTGATCAGCCTGGTGCTGCTGCCGCTGTTCGTGACGCTGAACATGATTCCGAAAGTGGCGCTCGGCCCGCTCCTCATCGTCTGGTTCTCCTACGGCATCGTGCCGAACATCCTGATCGCCTTCAGCATCTGTTTCTTCCCGATCCTGCTTACCACCGCGCGGGGCTTGCGCGAGGTCGAGCCGGATCTGCTCGATCTCGTCAAATCGCTGCGCGGCTCGCGCTGGACGCTGTTCCGCAAGATCCAGCTGCCGGGATCGCTGCCTTACATATTCTCCGGCATGAAGGTCGGCGCCATCCTCGCGGTCGCCGGGGCCATCGTCGGCGAGTTCATCGCCTCCGAGCGCGGGCTCGGCTACCTCATGATCCAGGTGCAGTCGTCGCTCGACACGCCCGCGATGGTGATGGCCGTCGTGCTGCTGACGCTGCTCGGGGTCGCCCTTTATGGATTCGTGCTAGCCCTCGAACGCATATTTGTCGTCGGCGACGCAAGACAAACCTGAAAACGGCAGAATTAGAGACCAAGGACGAAATCCATGCTCCTCACCCGCCAGACACTGCCGAAAACGATCCCTGATATCGCTGCGCTCGACGATCTCCTGTGCCGGCCAACGCAGGCGTTGATCGACGACCTTGCCAAGGTCAAGGGCGACATCATGATCCTCGGCGTCGCCGGCAAGATGGGCCCAACGCTGGCGGGGCTTGCCAAGGCGGCGGCGCCCGATCGCCGCGTCATTGGCGTCGCTCGCTTCAGCGACCCAAGCCTCAAGGACTGGCTGCATGCGCGCGGCGTCGAGACCATCAATTGCGATTTGATGGACGAGACCGCGATTCAGGCGCTGCCGAAGGCGCCCAACATCATTTTCATGGCCGGCCGCAAATTCGGCGCCGAAGGCGATCTGTCGCTGACCTGGGCGATGAATGCGCACGTGCCGGCGCTGGTCGCGCAGACCTTCCCGTCTTCGCGGATCGTGGCGTTCTCGACCGGCTGCATCTATCCCTTCGTCGCCGTCGACGGCAAAGGCTCGACCGAAGACATGGCGCCGAACCCGCCGGGCGAATACGCCCAGTCCTGCGTCGGCCGCGAGCGCATGTTCGAATATTTTTCGCGCAAGTTGGGAACGTCGGGGCGGCTGTTCCGCCTCAACTACGCGATCGACATGCGCTATGGCGTGCTGCACGACATCGCAATGAAAGTGCTTACGGGCACGCCGATCGATGTCAGCATCAGCCATGTCAATTTCATCTGGCAGGGCGATGCCTCGTCGCAGGCGCTGCGCTGCCTCGCGCATTGCACCACGCCGACCTCGCCGATCAATGTCAGCGGCCACGAGATTCTGGCGGTGCGCGATCTCGCAGCAAGATTCGGCGCAAGGTTCGGCCGCGCGCCAGTGCTGACAGGAAACGAAGAGCCGACGGCGTGGCTGACCGACACGTCCAAGTCCGTCGAGCTGTTCGGGCTGCCCGTCGTCGACACCGAGCAGCTGATCGCCTGGACGGCGGATTGGGTCTCCCGCGCCATGCCGAGCCTCGGCAAGCCCACCAAATACGAGGTGCGCGATGGACGCTACTGACGATCCGCGCATCATCAGGCTTGGCGTCGAAGACGCGGCGGCGGGCCTCGTGCTCTCAACCGAGGCGCACTGGAACCAGAATGAAGACGACTGGCGCTTCTTCCTAGGTGAAGGCGTCGTGCTCGGCATCCGTGATGGCGCACAACTGGTCGCGACCGCGGCGCTCCTGCCCTACCCCGGCAACAACGCCTGGATCAGCATGGTGCTGGTGACGGCAAGCCATCGCCGCCGCGGCCTCGCAACCCGGCTCGTCGATGCCTGCCTGGAGACGGCGCGCAAAAGCGGCCTGACGAGCTGGCTCGATGCGACGCCTGATGGTGCTGCCGTCTATGGGCCGCTTGGGTTCACGCCGACCCTGCAATTGCGCCGCCTCAAGCTGATGACATCCGGTCAGGCGGCCGCGCGACCACCTTCAACCGGGACGCTCGACGCGCTTCGGGCGCGCGACCGGCGGACCACCGGTTTCGATCGAACCGCCCTGCTCACGGCTTTCGCGCAGCGGCCAGGCTCGAGCATCGTCTCCGCGAACCGCGCCATGGCGCTGGTTCGCGGCGGACGCACTGCGCGCCATATCGGCCCGGCGTTTGCCGACAACGCGGCCGCCGCGCTGGCCCTGGTCGATGCCATCGCGCGATCGGAGACCGGGCCGCTACTGCTCGACGCCGTCGCGTCGCAACCTGCGTTCCTGGAAGGACTGACCGGCTCCGGCTGGACCATCGAGCGGCCGTTCCAGCGCATGCGGTTCGGCCCCGCCACTGCCACGGGTGAGGAAATGCCATTCGCCGTCGCCGGCCCTGAATTCGGATAGGACATCATGCACCACAGCCAGATCAACAGCGAAGTCCGCAAGCTGATCGCCGACGGCACCGTGCTGCCGGCACATCCCCTCGCGCTCACCGCCGAACGTCAGCTCGACAAGAAGCACCAGCGCGCGCTGACGCGCTACTACATCGACGCCGGGTCCGGCGGCCTTGCGGTCGGCGTGCACACCACGCAGTTCGCGATCCGCGATGTCGGCCTCTACGGTCCCGTGCTCGAGCTCGCCGCCGAGACGGCGGCGAACTGGACCAAACGTCCGCTGGCGATGGTCGCAGGCCTTGCCGGCCCCACCCGGCAGGCAACCACTGAAGCCCGCACCGCGCGCGACATCGGTTATCACGCAGGGCTCCTCAGCCTCGCTGCGATGAAGAACGCGTCGGAGGACGAGATCATCGCGCATTGCGCAGCGATCGCAGCCGAAATCCCGCTGATCGGCTTCTACCTTCAGCCGGCGGTCGGCGGCGTGGTCCTGTCGAGCCGGTTCTGGCAGCGCTTTGCCTCGATCGACAACGTCATCGCGATCAAGATTGCGCCGTTCAATCGCTACAAAACTCTCGATGTTCTGCGCGGCGTCGCGGCGGCCGGCGCGCTTGACCGCGTTGCGCTCTATACTGGCAATGACGATCACATCCTGCTCGATCTGATGCTGCCGTTCGATCTGCGCGACAACGGAATCACCACGCGCGCTTATTTCAAAGGCGGCCTGCTCGGCCACTGGTCGGTCTGGACCGCGAGCGCCATAAAACAGTTCGAGCGCTGCAAGGCGGCGCGGCACAGGGATAGCGTACCGGCCGACCTGCTCGCGCTCGATGCCCGCGTCACCGACTGCAACAGCGCTTTCTTCGACGTCGCCAATAATTTTCACGGCTGCATTGCCGGCTGCCATGAGGTGCTGCGACGGCAGGGTCTGATGCAGGGCCTGTGGTGCCTCGATCCAAAGGAGGGCCTGAGCCCCGGCCAGAAGGACGAGATCGATCGCGTGTACCGGGAGCACGCCGACCTCAGCGACGACGCGTTCGTAGGCGCCAACTTGGACAAATGGCTGGCATGACCGAAGAGCCCTTCATCAGCCTGCAAGGCGTCCGGAAGGTTTACCGCAGCGGCGGTGCCGAATTCCTGGCGGTCTCCGACGTCACCATGGACGTGCAGGAAGGTGAGCTCGTCTCGCTGGTCGGCCCGTCCGGCTGCGGCAAGACAACGGTGATGAAGATTCTGGCCGGGCTACACGCCGCCGACGGCGGCACGGTGAAGATCGGCAATGCCACAAGCCCGTTCGATCCGGCTCGTGACATCGGCATGGTGTTCCAGCAGGCATTGCTCTTGAAGTGGCGTAACGTCCTGGACAACGTGCTGCTGCCGGCCGAGATCGTCGGCCTTCCGATGAAGGCCGCGCACGAGCGGGCGCGCGATCTGCTCAATCTGGTCGGGCTTGCCGGCTGCGAGCAGAAATATCCGCAGCAGCTGTCCGGCGGCATGCAGCAGCGCACGGCGATCGCGCGCGCCTTCATTCATGACCCGAAACTGATCCTGATGGACGAGCCGTTCGGCGCGCTGGACGCCTTGACGCGCGAGCAGATGAATCTGGAGATGCTGCGGATCTGGCGCGAGAGCGGCAAGACCATCGTCTTCGTCACGCACTCGATCCAGGAGGCGGTGTTCCTGTCCTCGCACTGCGCCGTGCTGAGCGCGGGCCCGGCGAAGATGGCCGATTATTTCCCGATCGACCTGCCCTTCCCGCGCGACCTTCCGCTCAAGACGACGGACGCGTTCGGCGCCTATGCACGGCGGATCTATGCGAAGTTGGGGCTTACCCCGTAGCCTGCGCGCGGCGCAAGCACCGCGCCCCTCTTGCGCTCAGGTCTTGTTGCGCATCTTGCCGAGCAGATAATTGTCGTAAAAATTCTCCGCAATCTGCGTGTAGAACAGCAGTTCCTTCATATAGGCGTCGTGGCTTTCCTTGGTGCGCTTGAACAGCTCGCTCTTGGCGGCGAGCTCGTTCAGATGCTCCTGGGTCGCGGCGTAGCAGGCCTCCAGCACCGGCTGCGGAAATGCCTTCAGCTCTGCACCATTGGCGATCAGCCGCTTCAGCGCCGCCGGATTCACGCTGTCGTACTTTTCGAGCATCCAGGCGCCGGCTGCCGAGCCGGCCTGGTTGACGATCGCCTGATACTGCTTCGGCAGCGAAGCCCATTTCTCGTCATTGACGATCATGTGCAGCATGGCGCCGCCCTCCCACCAGCCAGGGAAGTAATAGTACTTTGCGACCTTCTGGAAGCCGAGCTTCTCGTCGTCATAGGGACCAACGAACTCCGCGGCGTCAATCGTTCCCTTCTCGAGCGCAGGATACACGTCGCCGCCGGCGATCTGCTGCGGCACCACGCCGAGCCGCGCCAGCACGTGACCGCCCATGCCGGCGATGCGGAATTTGAGGCCCTTGAGATCGTCGACGGTCTTGATCTCCTTGCGGAACCAGCCGCCCATCTGGGTGCCGGAATTGCCGCAGAGAATGGCGTGGGCCTTGAACGGTTTCAGCGCCTCGTTGGTGAGCTCGGCGCCGCCGCCGAAATGCCACCAGGACTCCTGATGACGATGGTTCATGCCGAACGGCGCACCGGTCGCGTAGGCCAGCGCCGGCTCCTTGCCGATGTAGAAATAGAGCGGCGTCTGCGCCATCTCGACGGACGCGGTGCTGACGGCGTCGAGCGCCTGCAGGCCCGGCACGATCTCCCCGGCCGCAAAGGTCTGGATCTGGAATTTGTTGTCGGTCGCTTCAGCGACGTATTTCGCGAAGGTCTGCGCGGTGCCATAGATGGTGTCGAGCGATTTCGGAAAGCTCGAGGTCAGGCGCCACTTGATCTCGGGCATCGACTGCGCAATCGCAGGTGCGGCAACCAGCGTCGTCGCGCCGGCGGCCGCGCCGACCGTGAGGAATGTACGGCGTTTCATGATGGGTCTCTCCCTTGAGATCAGCTTGAGTTGATGGCCTTTGCCACGGGTCCTGGCCGACCGTTTGCCCGTTCCGGATGCGGAGTTCAAGCTGACAGAAAGGCCGAACCGCGGCGGGCGCCGAGGCCGCTCAGGCATCCTCAAGGAAGATCGACAGCGCCCGCTGCAATTCCTTGAAGGCGCGAACTCCGATCTTGGCCGCGAGGGCCTTTTCGCTTTCGGCGATCGCCGGCCGCAGGCGGCCGAGAAGTGCGGTGCCGGTCTCCGTCAGATACAGCACATAGTAGCGGCGGTTGATGGCGGAGGCCGAACGCTGCACCACGCCGCGCCGCTCCAGATGATCCACCAGCCGCCCAAGCCCCGCCCGCTCGATCGATAAGGATTGCGCGATGGCGAGCTGGTTGACGCCCGGATTGGCCTCGATCACCGACAGCACGGAAAACTGCGCCGGACTGATGTCGAAGGCTGCGAGCCGCCGGCTGACATCCTTGAACACCCAGAGCTGCGCCCGCCGGAGGCGATAGCCGAGCGAACGGGACAGATCGACCGAGGCCAGCAGCCTTGGCCGGGCTGGCTTTGCGGCCAGTGCCGAGCGCGGCGCGAACCGCGAGGGCTTGGCAACTGACGGTTTTGCAACGGGCGCACTGCGCTGGGCTGCCTTGGCGGATCGCTTCCTGACACCAGCCTTCTCCCGCTCCATCGACGACCATCTTTCACACGCCGGCGCAGCGGCATCAGCCCGGGTGTTCCGGGATTCGATCGCCAAGACTATCGCACTCGACCCGGATCGGGAAGCAGAGCGACCTGCCTTGCCGGTACAGCTTCGACGAGAGGTTGCATCGCGAACTCGCGCAGTGCGTCATGTTGACACGTCAACATCGCTCGCTTAAGGATCGGGAAAACCTGCCAACGCACGAGCAGGCTTCAGGGGAGCTAACGTCCTTGTCTTCATCCGGGATGGGCAACGATCCGCATGCCATGGCATCGCGGCGAGACGATCGCCTACGTCCGCGCGTTGTCTCGTGCTTCGCATCGCGGAGTTCGCGGCCTTTCGACGACCCCGAATTCTCAATCAACAGCGACATCGCTCACAGCCGCGACGACGCCCACAGCCAGGGCCGGCGCCGCACGATGCCGCGTGGACGACCGCTGTTCGGACCATCATCAAACTGGGAGGGCATGACATGAAACGACTACTTCTCGCCTCGACGATCGTGGCCGGTTGGACGGCGCTCGGCTCACAAGCCATTGCGCACGGACTGCCGCCGAGCGGCGTTGCCCCGCGCTCGTCCTGCACGGCGCTCACCGGCCTCACACTGCCGAACACGCAGATCCTGAGCGCGACCCAGAAATCGGGTTATTGCAACGTGATCGGCATCATCAACAAGCGGGTCTCGACCCAGGACCCAGACCACTTCACCTATGGGATCGGCTTTGCGCTCAACCTGCCTAATACCTGGCATGGGCGCTTCGAGATGATGGGCGGCGGCGGCACGGATGGCAGCCTCCAGGCCGACCCGCAAGGCGCCGCGGGTGTCGAGCTCGGCCAGGGCTGGGCCGTCGCGGCCAATGACGGCGGCCATGAAGACAGCGCCAGCAACGTCGTCGGCGGCCATCAGGACGACGATCCGAATGCCGGCGGGTCGGCGCACTTCGCGATCGACGCCCAGGCGCGCAGGGACTACGGCTACAACGGCATCGAGAAGACCGCGATGATCTCCAAGCAGATCATCGCCTATTTCTACGGCTTCGAGACCGTCCATTCCTACATCATGGGTTGCTCGAACGGCGGTCGCGACGCGATGGTTGCCTCGCAGCGATCGCCATGGCTGTTCGACGGCGTGATTCAGCAAAATCCCGGATTCAACCTGCCGCAGGCGGGCATCGCGGAGGCCTGGAACGAGCAAGTGCTCGGCAAGCTCGCAACCAGCACCGACATCAACGGGCAGCCGTTCATTCCCGACACGTTTCCGCAGCAGGACCTCCAGGTCGCCTCGGCCGCGATCCTGAGCGCCTGCGACGCCCTCGACGGACTGGTCGACGGGATCATCGACAATTATCACGCCTGCACCGCGAAGAAGGTGTATCCGGCACTCGCCAGTTACACCTGCGGCACCGGCTCGCACGGCAGCACGCCCCATGGCGGCACCTGCCTGACCGACGCGCAAGTGGACGCGTTGAAGAAGATCTATGCCGGGCCGGTCAACTCCAAGGGGCAGCGGCTCTATTCGAACTGGTTCTGGGATGCCGGCATCTGGACGCCGCCCACCGCCCCCGGCGCGGGCTGGGGTTTCTGGAATGTCGTCACCGCGCCGGTGCCCGGCGTCAACACCGCGATCAATCTGACGCTCGGTGCGGGCGCGATCCCGATGATCTTCCAGACGCCGCCCGTGGTCACGCCGGTCAACGGGCCGAACGGACAGGAAGCCTTCGTGTTCCGCTTCAATTTCGACACCGACGCGCCGAAGATCTTCACCAGGACTCAGGCCTATCCCGAAAGCGCGATGGACTTCATGGCCGCGGTCTCGACCGATTTGCGTCCATTCAGGGCGCGCGGCGGCAAACTGATCATCTCCTCCTCGGTCAATGACGGCATATTCTCCGGCGCCGCGATCGCGCGTTGGTATCGCAACATGGACCGGCACACGAGCGGTCGCGCGACCGATTTCGCCCGGCTGTTCATGGTGCCGAACATGGCCCATTGCGGCGGCGGCGCGGCCACGACGAGCTTCGCGGCGAACGAGCTCAAGGCCATCACCGATTGGGTCGAGAAAGACATCGCGCCGGAACGCATCGTGGCGACCAACACCAACGCCACCTCGCCCTATCCGAGCGGCGGCGTTTTCGATCCGCGAATTGCGATGAACTTCCCGACGGGCGGCACACGACCGCTGTGCGTCTATCCAAAGATCGCCGCCTACAAGGGCAGCGGCATGACCAACGATGCCGGCAATTTCGCCTGCATCGACCCCGGCTTCAAGCCGGGCGGCGACCACAATTTCCATGACGATGATGACGGACGCGGAGACGACAGGCACTGATCCCGTACAGACTCGTTAGCGAGCTCAACTAGCACGGCGCGCGGTTCTGCCGCGCGCCGCATGCGCAAGAGTGCGCACGATCGCACTCCAAGCAATGACGGATGGAAGGAGCCGCTCCTAGAGCAGCTTGGCGCTCACGAACAGCGCGCGCACGGCGTTGGTCGCCTGCACGACGAGCATGGCGTCGTCGGCGGCGCCTTCGAGCGCGGCGACCGCGTCCTCGTGCAGCGAGCGGAATTCCATCCACTCCACCGACTTGAAGTTGGTGAGGAATTGATAGGCCTGGCCGACGGTCGCAATCGCCAGCGTGTCGCCGTTCAGCTTGATCTTGAACGTCGTGCGCAGCGGGGTCTCGGAATTTTGCGGATCACTCATGGGCTGCTTCTGGAGGATGACGGCTTAACGAAGGGAAAACGGCAGCCCCGCCGTGGCAGACAAAGATCAGGAGTCGGTGCTCGCGCGCTGCGAGGCGGTCGCCGATGGGCTCAGCCTCGGCACCACGACCAGACGGTTGAACTCACCATTGTCGTAAGCCTTCATGAATCGATCATAGTCCTTGATCGAAACGCAGCCGTTGGAATCGCCACGCGGCCCGAGCATGTAATTGTGGGTGAGCAGGCCGACGCGGCCGAGCGCGCTGGTGCCCTCGGTGGGCGTCAAGCGCAGCGCGCGGACGCCGTGGAACAGTTTTTCGCGCGGCTTCAGGTCGTAGGTCGCGGGCGGGGTTGCGCCGACCATCCGCTGGTCGACGTGCTCCGGATCGTCCATCAGCGCGCCCATGCCGGAATGCGCTTCCAGCGCGACGCCGCTCGGCAGGTAGAGCGCCTTGGCGGAGATGTCGTAGACCGCCGTCCGCGAATCGTAACCGAGCGCGGCGAGATCCGGCGCCTTGCCGAACAGGCCGCTGTCCGGCGTCAGCGAGGCGAGCTTGATCTTGTCGGTGAATTTTTCGAAGAAGTTGCGGTTGTCGATCCTGGGGTTGGTCTCCGCATAGGCTTGGCTCGAGGCGATTTGGGCGGAGAAGTCTGCCTGGGTCGGGCGCGAGCGCGGCATCGGGACGGCATCGGCTTGTTGCAAGGGTCTCCTCTCGTCAACCACGTGCCGGTCGTCGTCGGTCAGGGTCGAGCGCCAATCGTCGCCCTGAAGCTTCTGGGCGAGCATCGCCTTGGCGTCGCGTAATTTGAGCTGGACCGCATTTACCGCTGAGCGCTCGAGCGTCCGCAGACCGAGCTCGCGGGCGGGCGGATTGCCGGACGCCGAAGCGAAACGATCATCGAACGAGGGCGCATTGGCCGGCGGCAGTGCGGCGGTGACCAGCGAGGCCGAATCGCCGATATCCGCGACCCAGGCGGCAGCGCCCAGCGCCAGCGCGACGCCAGCCAGAGACAGCAATATCGTCTCGGCTCGCCCAATACGGCGGCGCGACAATAGCCTCTCGGCTTGTGCGCGGTCGGAAACCATCAGATCCCCAAAATCGACCCCCAGGGAGACCCACCCCCACCCGGAGACTCTGTACCAGCTACCACATTGGGAGCCAAAAGTTAGGCATAATCGCGGCCGACAAGGATTCGGCAAGGGGTTCAGCCAAGGTTCGGCAAGGGTTCAGCAGGCATCCCAAGGTATCTAATGACCGATCCTTTCGACCTTATTCGCTTTGTCCGGGCCCAGGACCCGGTCTATCGCGACATCCAGGGGGAGCTGATCCGGGGTCGAAAGCAGAGCCACTGGATGTGGTTCGTCTTCCCGCAGATCGCCGGCCTGGGCTTCAGCGCCATGTCGCAGCGCTACGCCATCGCCTCCCGCGCCGAGGCCAAGGCCTACCTCGGCCACCCCATCCTCGGTCCGCGCCTGATCGAATGCACGAGGCTCGTGCTTGCCGTCGAGGGCCGGACCATCAACGCCATCCTCGGCGCGCCCGATGACACCAAATTCCGTTCGTCGATGACGCTGTTCGACGCTGTGTCCGACGAACCCGTTTTCGACGAGGCGCTCGCCCGATTTTTTTCCGGCGAGCGCGACGGCGCTACGCTGGAGATCCTGTCGAAGCTCGATCGGCCGACATAGCGCGTCGGATCAGCGCCCCTGAAAGACCGCCGCGCGACGCTCGATGAAGGACTGAATGCCCTCCTTCGCGTCGGCACTGGCAAGCACGCGATCGCGGATTGTCGGGATATAGGCGATCGCCGCCGCCTCGCCGCCTTCGATATATTTGGCCGCGGCTTCCTTGGTGACCTGGAGACCGAGCGGCGCATTGCGCGCGATGATGGCGGCGAGCGCCATCGCCCGCTCGACCTGCTCTCCCGCCGGCACAACCTCCTGGACGAGACCGATCGTGTGGGCGCGCTCGGCTGAAAACTCGTCGCACAGGAACAAATGATACATCGCGTCACCCCAGCCGGCGCGCGACAGAAAGCGGAAATGCGCGCCCCCGAGCGGCGCAATGCCGCGCTTGGACTCCATCTGGCAGAAGCGCGCATCGGCGGCGGCGACCACGATGTCGCCGGCGAGCATCAGCTCGATGCCCATCGTGAACACGATGCCCTGCACGGCGGTGATAACAGGCTTGCGGCAGCGCTTGGCAAGGCCGAACGGATCGACATTGCCTTCCCTGATATTGCGCTTCTCCGCAGTCGGGCCGAAGAATTTCGGCATGTCCAGACCGGCGGTGAAATCCCTGCCCTCGGCGCAAACCACGCCGACGCGATAGGCCTCATTGTCGTCCAGCTCAGTCAGCGCATCGGACAATTGCTCCATCATCGCCGGCGTGAACGCGTTCTTCTTCGCTGCGTTATCGATGACGATCTTGAAGACATGGCCGTGCATCTGGGTGCGGATCTGACCTTCGCTCATTTCGTTTCTCTCCGGATTGGTCGTCGGTGTCGGCAAATCAGGTCGCCGGCTGAATTGCCGCGCGGATAGCCTCGATCCGCTGCGGCGTGAATACGCCGGAATCCAGGAGCTGGAGGATCGAGAGCACGCCGCCGCGCGATCCCCAGCTTCCCTCCTCGATGATCTCGAAATTGACCCACCAGCTTGGCGCAGGCGCCTGCATGCCGCAGGCCTCCGCAAGCCGCGCCAGCACATTGCGGATCACCTCCGCTCGCACCTCGGCAGGCCAGGCCGCGTTCATCACCGCGATGTTGACGGTCATCACGTCGCGGGGCGTTTCCTGGTCGGACAGGAGCCGCCCGCCGATCGCCATGCAGTCGGCTGGCAGGTCATGGAAATGCACCTGAAAGCCCATTCGCGCCGCCGGCGCATGCTGGCCGATCTCGGGCGCGAGCACGGCGTCGGTCAGGCTTTTGGCGAGGCAGCGGCGCTGCGCCAGGCCGAGCCGGCCGGCGGGTGCGGTCACGGTGATGATGGTCAACGTATCCCTTTCCGCGATTATGACGTGCGTCATATCGCAGTGGCACTTGCCTATGTCAAGCGTCATAGTCTAGATGAAGCACGCCAACTACGGAAGTTCCGATGACCACCACGCGCGACAAGATGATCGCCGGCGCCGCCGACCTGATGAGCCGGCGCGGCATCAACGCCACCAGCATGCGCGACGTCGTCCGCCATACGGCAACGCCACGCGGCTCGATCAGTCACCACTTCCCGGACGGCAAGCGCCAGTTGATCGCCGCGGCCGTGACCTTTGCCGGCAAGCAGGTGTCGATTCCCCTGGAGAAGGCCATGAAGGAACGCGGCGTGATCGGTGGCTTGCGAGCTTTCGTCGCATCGTGGCGCCGCCAGCTGGAAGCGACCGGCTTCGAGGCCGGCTGCCCCGTGCTCGCGGTCGCCGTCGACCGCTATGTCGGAGAAGCCTCCGACAAGGACGACAAGACGGCGCAACAGCATCTGCTCGATCTTGCCGACGGCGTGTTCGCCGATTGGCGACAGATCATGCGCTCAGCCCTCCTGCGCGAGGGAGTGGCCGCCGATCGCGCGGAGCGGCTTGCAACGCTGGTCGTCGCCTCGATCGAAGGCACGGTCGCAATGTGCCGCGCAAATCGCAGCGCCGACGCGCTCGATCGGGTGCAAGAGGAGTTGGAGACGGTTCTGTCCTCTGCCCTCGCCCGCACACCAGGATAGAATGGAGACGCACCGATGGATCTCGCTCGACAACGCGAACTCGCCCGCCATCTCGCCGATCTGCGCCGCGCGGGCCGGCAGCAAAGCGGCCTCGAGCACCGGCTGGTACCGCCGGATGCCGACACGGCGTACCGCGTCGCGCAGATGGTGGAAGAAGAATTGGGCTGGGACGTCGTCGGCTGGAAGATCGCCGGCATGAAACCCGGGCTCCAGCGCCAGCTTCGCATCTCCACGCCGATCTATGGGCGGGTGTTCGCGCCACTGATCAAGACCTCGCCCGCGAGCGTGGAACACATCAAGCAATGCAGTCCGATTCCGGAGGTCGAGTACCAGGTCCGCCTCGGCGCTGACCTGCCGCCGCGCGCGAAGCCCTATGCGGTGGAAGAGGTCGGCGATGCCGTCGCTTCGCTGCATCCCGGCATCGAGCTCGCCGAATGCCGCTTCGTCCACGACGCGGCGTTTCCCCCGATGCCCGCGATCATGGCCGACGGCTCCGGATCGGGAACGATCGTGCTTGGCGAGCCCATCGCGGACTGGCGCAAACGCGACATTGCCAATCAGGAGGTCGTCCTGAACTGCAACGACGCCGAGAGACGACGCGGCAGCGCTGCAGAGGCGATCGATCATCCGCTGGTGCCGCTCGCCTGGCTCGCCAATGAGCTGTCACGAACCGGCATCGGCCTCAAGGCCGGCCAGACCATCTCCACCGGCACGCTGACAGGCATGCTGCGGCCGAAGCGGGGCGAGACTTACGTCGCCGATTTCGGTCCGCTGGGAACCGTAAGCGCGACCTACGCCTAGACGGACGGACCCAGCGCGCGGTTGTCCGCGGTCATCAGCGTAAACCCGGGATTAACATCGCCTGCCTATTGTCCGGGCAAATATTCTCCCCGCGCCAATTGCCGGACAGATCATGAAAATCGGTACGCTTCTGACCACCGCCATCGTCTCGCTCTCGACCGTCGGCGGCGGCCTCGCCGTCTACGTCGCCGTGACGAAGTACCAGACGATGGAGCGGATCACCGAAGCCCAGGGCCGGCTCGCGATCGTCCGCGCCGTCAGCGACATCCCGCGCTATCTCAATCCCGAGCGCGGCTTTTCCACCAACATCCTCTACGGCCCTGCCACGGTCGACCCGGCGCAGCTCGCCGAGCAGGGCAAGCTGCGCAAGCAGACCGACGGCGCCCGCGACAGGATGAACGCGCTGCGCAAGGACCTGCCCGGCCCGTTCGACGACGGCAACACCATCGGTGGCGGCATCGACGGCATCAATTCGAAATTCACGTCGCTGCGCGAGGCCATCGACAAGGCGATGGCCGGGCCGCCGGAGGCGCGCAAGGACGCGGCGAAGAAGATCGTCGCCGACAACGCCGTGCTCAATGGCAGCGTGACCGCGCTGCTCAACGAACAGGTCCGGCGCATGGCGATCCTGAACGGCGATGCCTATCGGCAGGCCAGCTACGCCAACATCGCCATGACATTGCGCGACGTGGGTGGCTTCAATTCGAGCCTGCACAAGAATCTCGTCGGAGGCAACAAGCCGGCAACGGACACCGAGAAGGCCGAGATCAGCCGCTCACAGGGCCGCAACGACCAGATCGTGATGGCGCTGCTGGAATTGCGCGGCAATCCGGCAACTCCGGCGAACGTCGCCGCCGCGCTGGAGAAGTTCAACGCGGTCTATATCGAGGAGTTCGGCCGCGAGCTGAAGCTGGTGAAGGACGGTGCGGTCAGCGGCAAGTACGAACACGACATGGACACCTATTACACCGCCACCCAGCGCGGCCTCGGCACCATCATCGAGGTCCGGGACGCCTTCTACGACAACGCCGAACATATCCTCGCCGGCGCTTCCTCGGCTGCGCGCACGAGCTTCACCATCGCGCTGCTCGGCCTTGCTGCCGTGCTGATTGCGAGCGTCGGCCTTGTCGTGATGGTCCGCCGCCGCGTCTGCGCCCCGATCGTCAGCCTGACGACGCGGATGTCGCGGCTCGCCGAGGGCGATGTTGCGGAAAAGATTCCCGGCACTGACCGTTCCGACGAAATCGGCGCGATGGCCGCGGCTGTCGGAGTGTTCAAGGACAATATGATCCGCGCCGACCGGCTCGCGGCGGAAAAGCAGGCCGAGAACGACGGCAAGATGCGCCGCGCACAGGCGCTCGACGGGCTCACCCGCGCGTTCGAAGCCAAGGTCACCGAGCTCGTCGGCGGCCTGTCGAAGGCCTCCTCCACCATGGAAAGCACGGCGCAGTCGATGACCTCGACGGCGGCCCAGACCAACAGTCAGGCCGCGGTCGTCGCCGCCGCCTCGCAGCAGACCTCGACCAACGTGCAGACCGTCGCGAGCGCCACCGAAGAGCTGACCTCCTCGATCTCGGAGATCGGCCGTCAAGTGGCCCAGTCCACCGTGATTGCGGCCCGCGCCGTCGACAACGCCCGCCGCACCGGCGACACCGCCCGCACGCTCGCCGAGGGCGCGCAAAAGATCGGCGACGTCGTGACGCTGATCCAGAGCATCGCCGAGCAGACCAATTTGCTGGCGCTCAACGCCACCATCGAGGCCGCCCGCGCCGGCGATGCCGGCCGCGGCTTTGCGGTGGTGGCTGCCGAGGTGAAGTCGCTGGCGGGCCAGACCGCCAAGGCCACCACCGAAATCTCCGAGCAGATTTCGGCGATCCAGGCCGCGAGCGACGAGACGGTGGCCGCGATCCGCAACGTCGCCGACGTGATCGGCGAGATCGACCAGATCGGCACCGCGATTGCGGCCGCGATCGAGGAACAGGGCTCGGCGACCAAGGAGATCGCCCGCAGCGTCCAGGAGGCCGCACGCGGCACCCAGGAGGTCAACACCAACATATCGGGCGTGCAGCGCGCCGCCGACGACACCGGTACGGCCGCGAGGCAGGTGCTGGGCGCAGCCGAGCAGCTCTCGACCCAGTCACGCGACCTCGCCGGACAGTTCGACCGCTTCCTCGGTGAGGTCAGGGCCGCGTAAGGCGCTCAATACGGCGGCGCCTTGCGCGCCCGCTGGGCCTTGGCGGCCTCGATCCACCACGAGAGATCATCGGCAAAGCGCGGGAAGGCGCGTTCGAGCGCCTTGCCGCCCTCGCCGATCGGCTCGCCCGCCTCCGACAGCGTCTGCGCGATCGGGCCGACGCCGATGGTGCTCGATACCACCACCATACCCATCTCCGAAAGCGTGCCGTGCCATGCGGTCGAAGCGCGTGCGCCGGAGAGGCGGCCGGCGGAATAACTGACAATCGCGGCCGGACGCCAAAACCATTCCTCCAGGAAATGGTCGGTGAGATTCTTCAGACCAGGCTGGATTCCCCAATTGTATTCGCCGGTGACGAAGACAAAACCGTCGGCGCCGCGGATCTCTCCGGCGAGCTTCTCCAGCGCCTCGGGTGCGGAGCCCTTGGGATATTCCTTGTACATGCGATCGAGCATCGGCAGGCCGATCGCCTTGGCGTCGATCAACACGACGTCGTCGCCGCGGCCGCGCAGGCGATCGATGACGAAATTCGCAAGGCGAATGCCCATGCGGTCGGAACGGTAGGAACCGTAGAGGACGAGGATGCGATTGCTCATGGCCGGTGGTCTAGCACGAGTCAGGAGCGCGGAGTGGCTCCTTTGTCAGCGGCGCTTCAGTGTGCAGCGCGATGTCTGGCGCGGTGCGGAATGGACCGGCAGGCCAGTCCTTCCGCCAGCAGCTTCATGTCCTCGTGCCGGCCGCTGCGGATCAGCCTGCTGAACTCTTCGGCCGTGAAAGGAAGAGTTGGATCATCATCGATCGGGCGCCGCACTCGCGGACCGAAGAACCGTCGAACCAGGCTAGCCAGCCGCCGCATGTCAATTCCCTCGCGCCAGCATCAAACCTCTCAGTGCGCACATTGTTCCTCCTGCATGATCGAGATTGCAAGAGGCCGCCAAGCGCTCAGCACTAAAAATTTCGCGAGAGAATAATCTCCTCTGCGTGCACTACTCGGCGAAGCCGACGTAGCGAACGAAATCATCGTTGCCCTCGCGATCCGAGCGAACGGCGTTCGCGGCAAAGTTGTCGTCGGGATAACCCATCGCGACGCAGGTCATGATCACCTCGTCCTGCGGAATGTTTGCGACCTCGCGCACGATGTCGGACCGCATGATGCCCTGCCCGTTGATCACCGAACCGAGACCGCGGTCCCAGGCCGCGAGCACGATGCCGTAGCAGAGCGCGCCCAGATCGAAATGACAGACCGCGCCGGGATCTAGCACGCGGTCATAGGTCAAGACCAGCGAGACCGGCGCGTCGAACTGGCGGAAGCCGCGCAGCACCCAGTCCTGGCGCATCGGTTTGTCATCCCGCGCGATCCCCATTGCGCCGAACAGTTTCTTGGCGACGTCGACCTGCCGCGTCCGGTGCACACCCTGGTACTCGCCGTGGCTGACGATGTCGCGCTTGACCTTGGCGCCGCCGACCATTTCCTCCATGTTGCGTCGGCGCAGCTGTTCCAATGGCCTGCCTGCGAGCACGTGGACATGCCAGGGCTGGGTGTTCATCGACGACGGCGCACGTTTGGCGCTGTCGATGATCGCCTCGATCACCGCGCGCGGCACCGGCTCGTTCCTGAAGCCACGCACGCTACGGCGCGACTGGACCAGCGTTTCGAATTCCACCTCAAGGCCTCCCTGCCCGTTCATCCCTTGGCACCCAACATGCGAGCGGTTGCCGATGCGGCGCGCAAAATCTATGCTAACCCGCAAGCAAGACCAAGAACCCTGTGAGGACCCCATGGCCGCACCGCTCGATCCCGTCATCGCCCAGATCATTCCCCTGCTGCCGATGCGCGATGCCACGACGATGACGCCACAGAGCGCCCGCGATTCCTTGCGTGCACTGGCTGCCTCGCGCGCGGCCATACCGCCGCCGCCGGTCGACATGGTTGCGGATATCAAGGTGAAAGGCGGGGCAGGCCCGCTCGATGCACGTGTCTACCGGGTCGGCACCACGCCCGCGCCGACCGTGGTGTTCTTCCACGGCGGCGGCTGGGTCGCGGGCGACCTCGAGACCCACGACCGGCAGGCGCGCAACCTTGCGATCGAGACCGGCGCGGTCGTCGTCTCCGTCGATTATCGCCGCCCGCCCGAAACGCGCTTTCCCGGCGCGTTCGAGGACGCCTTTGCCGCGGTCAGCGACGTGTTTGGCCGCGTCGCGGAATTTGGCGGCGACGCAAAACGCTTCGGCGTTGCCGGCGACAGCGCCGGCGGCAATCTCGCGGCCACCACCGCGATCGCCTGCCGCGACGCCGGCATCAGGCTCGCTGCGCAACTGCTGGTCTATCCTGTGACGGACGTCCTCGGCAGCTATGCGGACGCGCGCGAGAACGCACGCTTTCCCTCGCGCGCCGAGAATGCCGAAGGCTACTTCCTCTCCCGCGCCGTGATGGAGTGGTTTTGCGGTCATTATCTCGCCGATCCCTCGCACGCGACCGACTGGCGAGTTTCACCGCTACGCGCGACCTCGCTCGCCGGCGTCGCGCCCGCGATCGTCACCACCGCCTGGTTCGATCCCCTGCGCGACGAGGGTGCCGCCTATGCACGGGCGCTGGAAGCCGCCGGCGTGCGGGTGAAGCACCATGAAGGGCCCGGCCTGATCCATGGTTATTTTGGTCTCGGCGATGCCTCCGAGGTGGCGCGCGCCGAAGCGCAGCGTGCACGTGCGGACTTCAAGGCGCTTCTCGCGCGCGGCGTCTGAGGGCCATGACCGGAGGGCAGTATCGACCTCTGCCGGCCAGCGGTCAGGCCTTGGCTGCGGGCACCTCGAAGAAGCCCGTCGCCTGAACGAGCCGGCCGTCGTCGCCGAAGCGGCCGAAGCTCTCGCCCGTGACGAACACGCGACCGGCGCCGTCGTACATCGTCCAGCGAAAAAGCCCCTGCCCGTGGTGTTCGAGGAAGCTGTCATTCCTGAAATGCGCGCCAGGAAACTTGAGCTGGGTTTGACCGATGCGGGCCAGCAAGGCGTCACGTCCCTCGATCTGCGAGCCCGGATCGGTATACACGCAGTCCGCCGCCACGCTTTGCTCGAGCAGCCGACGCCGCTCGTCCTCGTCAATTGGTCCCCACGCCGCCTGATAGGTGTTCCAGGTTTTCAATCGCGCTTCATCGTTCATGTCACAGAACCTCTCATGGCTTCATGCCGCTTCCGACAAATTGACAATTGTCGATATTTTGTCAATATAGGCGACGCGCGGTTCCGACGTTCGTGAGGCTCATGGCTCGTTCCAGCATTTCGAAAGAGGAGCTAGCCCTCGAGGCTGCGACGGAGGTGTTCTCGCGCTACGGTTATGCCCGCACGACAATGGGCGACATCGCCGCCGAGGCGGGAATGTCGCGGCCGGCGCTCTATTTGCTCTTCCCCGACAAGGACGCCGTGTTTGCGGCGGTGATCCGGAGAATGGACGAGCAGAAGCATCGCGACATCCGGGCCGCCATCGCGCGCCTCGACGGCCTTTACGCCAAGCTGCTCCACGCCTGCAAATCCTGGGGATCGCATGGCTTCGACCTGATCGAGGCGCATCCCGATTCGGCAGATCTCTTCGACCTCCGTTTCCCGGCGGTCCGGACGGTCTACGACAACTTCCAATGTTTGGTCGCCGACCTCATCCGCGATCAGGTGAAGGCCGCTGGGATAGCGGACGAGCCGGAGGTGCTGGCGCGATGCTTGGTGTTCGGCATGCGGGGGCTGCGCGAAACGGCCAGGAACGGCAAGGAGATGCGGCGGCTGATCGCCATTCAGGTCACGATGCTCGTCAGAAGCATCGATGACAGCACTTGAGCTGCGAAGAGCCGCCTATTGCACGCTGCGCGCCCGTTGCGCGCCGGTGTGCCCCCACGTCTGGTCCCAATCCTGACCGGCGGCATCGACGACGCGGCCGTCGGCTTCGAAGAACTTGTTCGGTACCTGGAAGATCGCCAGAATCAAGGCGCCCTCCGGGCACCAGGCGGCGTGCCGACTGCCCGCCTCGCGCCAGATGAATTCGCCGGCCTTGCAGGCGATCCCCCTGGCCGGCCCCTCGTTGTCGACGAGAGCGCCCTCGATGACATAACTCTGCTCGACGCCGACATGCTCGTGATCGGGCAGCACCGATCCCGGCGCAAAGCGCATCAACGCAGTCATCAGGCCGCTGCTGCGATCGAACAGCAGCGTCTTGGCCTCGCAGCCGGGAAAGCGCGTCTTCTGCCATTCCATCTCTTGCGGCCGAACCAGATGCGAATGCTGATCTGCGGCGGCTTGCGGCACTTTCGGAATCACGGCGTCCATCACGATGCTCCCTCCGGCTAAACTCGCCCGAAGCTAGCAGGGTCGCCCGGCCCGGTCAGCGAGCACTGCAGCAGACGGTGGGCCTCGCGCTCGAAAAATCGCCGATAGACCGGACCACAGACGCTCATCCAGCTTGATTGCGCCACGATTCCCGGTTCCAATCCGGGCGCCATTTCTGGTTTAGGGAGACAATCATGATGAAGCGGATTTTGCTGACTGCGATCGTTGCCACCTTTGCAGCGGGTTCGGCCTTCGCGGAAGACACCTGCGAAAGTAAGGCGGTCGGCAAGGACGGCAAGGCGTTGGCTGGTGCCGCCAAGACCTCGTTCATGAAAAAGTGCAAGGCTGACGCCTGCGCGCCCAAGGCGGTCAGCGCCGAAGGCAAGCCGCTCGCCGGTGCCGCCAAGAACAGCTTCATGAAGAAGTGCGAAGTCGGCGCGTAATCGCGCTGCGAATTTGTTGTTGCCTTAGCGACATCTGCTCCACGAGATCGTGCTGCCCGGGCTTATCCCGCCTGCGAGGCCGAAGCCTCTTCGGCGAGGCGAAGGCCCGGGCATTCACGTTCCTGTTTTCGAGCAACAGAGGCGCAGAACTTTTGCCGCCTCCCCGCGCGTGCCGCGCGCCAGACCAAATCATCCCAAGGTTGCGCCACACTAGACAGCAGGCCTCGACTGACGGATCATGCCGTGCTGAGCGAACCGGGGCGCATCAACGAGGCCATCTAGGAAAAGGAAGTCGAGATGTGGCAGTTTCGAGTGCGGGATCACGCAATGGCGACAATGAGCTTGCTCTTCGCGCTGCTCATCAGTCTTGACGTCGCGAATGCGAGGGGCCCCGGTCTGCCCAACGTCATGGTCCTGGCAACCGGCGGTACGATCGCCGGCAGCGGGGCGAGCAGCACCACCGTGGTCGGTTACACCGCCGCCACGGTGGGCATAGAGACCCTCCTGAACGCGGTCCCCGAACTGAAAACGGTGGCTAACGTCAAGGGCGAGCAGGTCTTCCAGATCGCCAGCGAGAACATGAACAATGACTACTGGCTCAAGCTCGCAAAGCGCGTCAACGCGCTTCTCGCGCAGGACGACGTCGATGGAATTGTGATCACGCACGGGACCGATACGATCGAGGAGACCAGCTATTTTCTAGACCTGGTCGTCAAGAGCAAGAAACCTGTCGTCGTCGTCGGCGCGATGCGGCCGTCGACCGCAATCAGCGCGGATGGGCCGATCAATCTCTTTAATGCGGTGATCCTCGCAGGCAGTGACGAGGCTGTCGGCAAGGGCGTGCTCGTTGCTCTCAACGATCAGATCAACGCGGCTCGCGATGTCACCAAGAACAACACCTCGACGGCAGACACCTTCCGCACACCTGAACTCGGCTTTCTCGGCTACATGCAGGGCAACAAGCCGTACTTCTATCGTCAATCGACGCGCCGGCACACGGCGGACTCCGAATTTGACGTCTCCAGCCTCGATGTCCTGCCGCAAGTCGACATCGTCTACGGCTACGCCAACATGAACCGGGTCGCGATCGACGCTTTTGTCGCCGCCGGAGCCAAGGGGATCGTGCATGCCGGCGTTGGGGACGGCAGCCTGGCTCGGCCCGCGGTGGAGCCGGCCCTCGACGAGGCCCGCAAGAAGGGTGTCGTGATCGTTCGCAGCAGCCGTGTCGGGAACGGCATCGTCGCGCGCAACGGCGAGGCCAAGGACGACGAACACGACTTCGTCGTCTCCGATACGCTTAATCCCCAAAAGGCGCGCATCCTGCTGATGCTGGCGCTGACCAAGACGACTGATACCAAGGAGATCCAGCGGATGTTCTACTCTTACTAGAGTGTCCGAAGCGCGGTCGCTCCACGAATTCGTCAAAGGTCGTGGATGGCCGGGACAAGCCCGGCCATGACGGCGAGGCGATGGTCAATCCCGCTTGAAACGATAGTCAAAGGCGGCGCCGAGCGGCTTGATCAGCCCGAGCGTCGGCGCCGGAAAATGAATCGGCAGAATCAGCGTGTCGGTGTCGGCGACGGAAGCAAAAAACTTTCGCCGCGACACCGCCGACTGTTTCGCATCCCAATCCGGCTTGGCCGACCAGTCCGGCTCGCGGCACTGGATCTGGTGATGCATGAGATCGCCGGCGACCACCGCGCGTTGCCCCTTCGAGAAGATGTTCACGCAGCAATGACAGGGCGAGTGCCCCGGCGTCGGCGTCAGCGTGACGGTGTCATCCAACGCATAATCATCATCGACCAATAGCGCCTGCCCGGCCTCGACGATCGGCAGGCAATTGTCGCGAAAGACGGTGCCGGGCGGATTGCTGCCCTTGGCGTGCTCGGCCTCCCAGGCCGCATACTCACGCTTGTGGAAGACGTATTTCGCATTCGGAAACGTCGGCACCCAGCGGCCGTCGCGCAAGGTCGTATTCCAGCCGGTGTGGTCGACATGCAGATGCGTGCAGAAGACGTAGTCGATCTGCTCGAAGCCGATACCGAGCGCGAACAATTCGTTGCGCCAGCGCTCCTTGCCGGGAAAGTCGAACGGCGGCGGATGGCCCTTGTCCTCGCCGGTGCAGGTGTCGACCAGAATGGTGTAGCGCGGCGTCCGCACCACGAACGTCTGATAGGTGATGACCATCATGCCGCGCGCGGCGTCGAACACCTCCGGCTCCATCGTCGGCAGATGGCGTTTGAACACGCCCTCGTCATAGGCCGGGAAAAAATCCTGCGGCCGCCGCCACGGCCCTTCCCGCTCGATCACCGCATCGATGGTGACGTCGCCGATCCTGAGCTGCCTCATTGCTTGTTTCGCTCCTTTTTTAAGGGAGCGTAGCGGTAGGCGTTAACGCGTCAAGACGCATATGGAAATGCTAGCTCCGCAACCCCGGCGCTTCCTGCCCGGTCCGCGCGACGTACTCCGTGTAGCCGCCGCCAAACTGGTGGATGCCCTCTGGCGTCAGCTCCAGCACGCGGTTCGACAGGACGCTGAGAAAATGCCGATCATGCGACACGAACAGCATGGTGCCCTCGAAATCCGACAGCGCCGTGATCAGCATCTCCTTGGTGGCGAGATCAAGATGGTTGGTCGGCTCGTCCAGCACCAGGAAGTTCGGCGGATCGAACAGCATCTTCGCCATCACCAGGCGCGCCTTCTCGCCGCCCGACAGCACGCGGCAGCGCTTCTCGACATCGTCCCCGGAGAAGCCGAAACAGCCGGCGAGCGCGCGCAAGCTGCCCTGCCCCGCGGTCGGAAACTGTTCTTCCAGCGACTGGAACACCGTGTGTTCGCCGTCGAGCAGGTCCATGGCGTGCTGGGCGAAATAGCCCATCTTGACGCTGCCGCCCACCGCCACCGTGCCTTGGTCCGGCTCGCTCGCACCGGCGATCAACTTGAGCAGCGTCGACTTGCCGGCGCCGTTGACGCCCATCACGCACCAGCGCTCCCTACGGCGGATCATGAAATCGAGGCCGTCATAGATGCGCTTGCTGCCATAGCCCTTATAGACGTTCTTCAACGCCACGACGTCCTCGCCCGAGCGCGGCGCGGGCAGGAAATCGAACGCCACCGTCTGGCGGCGGCGCGGCGGCTCGACCCGCTCGATCTTGTCGAGCTTCTTCACCCGGCTCTGAACTTGAGCGGCATGAGACGCGCGCGCCTTGAAGCGCTCGATGAATTTGATCTCCTTGGCGAGCATCGCCTGCTGGCGCTCGAACTGCGCCTGCTGCTGCTTCTCGCTCAGCGCCCGCTGCTGCTCGTAGAATTCGTAATTGCCGGCGTAGGTCGTCAGCGATCCGGAATCGATCTCGACCACTTTCGAGATCACGCGGTTGATGAACTCGCGGTCATGCGAGGTCATCAGCAACGTGCCTTCGTAGTCGTGCAAGAACTTCTCGAGCCAGATCAGGCTTTCGAGATCGAGATGGTTGCTGGGCTCGTCGAGCAGCATGACGTCGGGGCGCATCAAGAGGATGCGGGCGAGCGCCACGCGCATCTTCCAGCCACCGGAGAGCTTGCCGACATCGCCGTCCATCATCTCCTGGCTGAAGCCGAGGCCGGACAGCGCCTCGCGCGCACGGCCGTCGAGCGCGTAGCCGTCAAGCTCTTCGAATGCGTGCTGTACTTCCCCATAACGCGCGATGATCTCGTCCATCTGGTCGGCTTTGTCGGGATCGGCCATCGCGGTCTCGAGCTCGCGCAGCTCGGCGGCCACCGCACTCACCGGTCCTGCCCCGTCCATGACCTCGGCCACGGCGCTGCGGCCGGCCATCTCGCCGACGTCCTGATTGAAGTAGCCGATGGTGATGCCGCGATCGGTCGAGACCTGCCCCTCGTCGGGCAGTTCCTCGCCGGCGATCATCCGGAATAGCGTGGTCTTGCCCGCGCCGTTCGGGCCGACAAGGCCGATCTTCTCGCCCCTGTTGAGGGCGGCGGACGCTTCGATGAACAGGATCTGGTGGCCGGCTTGCTTGCTGACGTTGTCGAGGCGGATCATGGGGTCTTTTTGGGGGATTGTTGCGTTGCGGCGTAATAGGCCATGCGGGCCGCCAGGGGAAGCCCGGCCGGCCCCGGATCTGCCCCCGCCAGCAGCCAAATTCGCTCAATTCGACAAAGAACTAGGGCTTGTAGACCTCGACGGTCTGCATCATGCCCATCTCCTCATGGTTCATCATGTGGCAGTGGAGCATGTAGACGCCCGTGAAATCGATGAAGCGTGAGCGGAACACGACCTGGCCGCCCTTGCGCTCCACGATCACGGAATCCCGCCATTCCGGCACCGCCAGCGCCTTGCCATTGGCCGAGACCACCTGGAACGGGTTGGTGTGGATGTGAAAGACGTGGTCGTCATGCTCATGCGTGTTGACGATGGTCCACTCCTCGACCGCGCCGAGCTTGACCCGCTGATCGATGCGGCCGGGATCGAACTTCTTGCCGTCGACGAAGAACTCGAACTCCTGCCAATGGCCGGCAGCGTCCGCCTCCGGCGCGGTCGCCGACAACGTCACCTTGCGACGGTTGGTGATCTCGGAATCCTTGATCGTGGCGAGCGGCGCCGGCGGCAGGGCGCGCGGCAGCTTCATGTCCATCGGCGCGCCAGCCACCACGACCCGCGCCAGCGGCCCGACCGGCGAAGGATGCCCCTGGTCGTAGGGCGCGGCGTTGAAGGCGTAGGTGCCGGGACCGCCTGCCTTCACCAGAATGTCCGCGCGCTGGCCGGGCGCGATCAGGACCTGCTTGAGCGACTGCATGGCGCCGAGCTGGATGCCGTCATACGCAATCGCATGCAGATCGTGCTTCTCGAGATCGAGCAGCATG
Source organism: Bradyrhizobium sp. 149 (assembly GCF_023073915.1). Lineage (GTDB taxonomy): Bacteria > Pseudomonadota > Alphaproteobacteria > Rhizobiales > Xanthobacteraceae > Bradyrhizobium. The sequence goes on from NZ_JADPKK010000022.1 coordinate 1,122,728, forward strand.
TCGTCCTGATAGGCGGCATTGAGGATACGCCAGCGCTGCACTTCGCCCGGACGCATCTCGATCGCCGGCCGCCGTTGCCCGTTGATCGCCAGGAAGCGCGTCGCGGTCTCCGGAAACAGCGTCTCGAAATTCTCGACCATCCCCTTGGCGTCGTAGACCACCTGGGTCAGCACCAGCAGCCGCTCGCGCGCATCCGTGATCTCCGGCACACCGGCGAAATCGCCCTCGATGACGACGGCGCCCACCATGCCGCTGGACATCTGGATATCGGCGCTGCCGTGGTGATGCGGATGATACCAATAGGTGCCGCTGGTGTGGTCGGCCGGCAGCGAGACCTCGATGTTGTAGCTGTGCCCCGGCGCCATCGAACGCATGACATTGTCCGCAATCCCGCTCGGGCTCGCATGCGCACCGTGAAAATGGAAATTGGTGTTGTTGAACTGGTGCGGATGGCTGATGTCCGCGGGCAGCCCATCGCGGTTCGGCGGCAAATCGTTGATCAGCTTGATGCGCAGCGTCTCGCCGGGCTTCATCCGCAGGGTCGGACCGGGACTGCCGCCGTCGTACGACCTGACATAGAGCTTGACGCCGCCGATCTGGCGATAGGCGTAGCCGACGCGCAATGTGGTGCTGAGCACGCCATTGACGGACCTGCGCACCTCGGGCTCGACCAGCGGCTGGTCCATGGCCGGAGCCGGCGTTTCAGCGACCATCCCCATCGTCGGCGACATGTCCGCGCTGTGGGACATGCCCGCATGGTCGTGCACGGCGTTCTGCGCATTTGCGACACCTGCGAACAGCGACAACGCGCCGGCCTTGAGACCGCAATCGAGCAATTGTCGGCGCGACAATGTCGTAGTCCCTGTCACGCTGGTGACTGTAGCTGCACCGTTCGAATCGTGCTGCATTTGCGTTTCGCCCCCTTGTTGCCTGACGGTCTTCCGTTCGATTCGATTTTAAAGCAAGCTCGAAACCACAATTCGAACCGCAAGCGTATCACATTCATTGGTTGTAAACCTCCTCACCCGTTCTATCGTCAATGAAACGTAACGGATTCGGCGCTCGAGCTGGTCCGTGGCCTCCCGACATCGAATGCTGCCAGCATCCCGATGTCCTCGGAACTCTGTACAAGGAACTGATCATGAGGCCTTCGCGGCGCGAGTTCGTGAAGTGGTTGTCGGCGGGAGGCATCTCGGTCAGCCTGTCACACCTTGCTTCCGCAACGGGCGTTCCCTTCGCAGCCCACGAGACGCTGCCTGGACGCGGCAAGTTCAATCCCGCGACCAAGGGCGCCGGCCGAGTCGACGGCGTCGCCAAGGTCACCGGCGCAAAGCTTTACGCCTCCGACTTTCGCGCCAATGATCTGCCGGGCTGGCCGCAGACCACCTCGCACGCCATCCTGGTCCGTGCCAACGACGCCGCGCACGTCTATACCGGGCTGGACCTCGGCCGCCTCGGCGGCGCGCTCAAGCCGTCGGTGGTGGTGACGGCCGCTGATCTCGACCGGATCGGGACGCAGGTGCCGGAATTCTATGCGGGCGACCTGTTCTGTCCGCCCGGCAAGACGCCGCTTTATCTCGGCCAGCCGGTCGCGCTTTTGATCTTCGAAAAGTTCGACGCCTTCGACCAGGCGCGTCTCGCGCTGCGCGACGGCACGTTCGTCCAGTTCGGCGAGGAGACCGGGCCAGTCGTCGTGCCCGATTACGGGGCCTTCCGCTTCACCCGCGTGGCAGGTCCCTCGCCTGACAAGCCGGATGTCTATTCGCCGCTTCAGGCCGGCTGGGTCTCGCCGAAGAAAGTGCAGAGCGCAGCGCTGCCGGTGTGGTCGCCGCTTGCGAAGGAAATGCCGGCGGATTACGCCAAGGCAGCGAAACATGGCGAGCAGATCCGCGCCGAGCTTGCAGCGGATGACGCCTCGATGCTGGTGCTCGACCGCGAGTTCGAGACGCAATCGGTCGACCCGATGTTCCTCGAGCCGGAATGCGGGCTCGCCTGGTACGACGGCAAGGGCGGCAATCTCGAACTGCTGCTTGGCGTTCAGTCGCCCTACGAGGCGGCGGAGTCGATCGCGCATCTGTTCGGCAAGGCCCGCGCGCCCTACAAGCCGGCGCACATCAACGCGCAGTTCGCCCATGTCGGTGGCGGCTTTGGTGGCCGCGATCACACACCTTTCATTCTCTATGTTGCGCTCGCGGCGGTCTGCTTTCCCGGCAAGCCGGTGCGGCTGGCGCATGACCGCTACCAGCAGTTTCAGGGCGGCATCAAGCGCCACGCGATCAAGATGCGCTCGCGCATCGGCATCGATCGCGCGACCGGCAAGATCAAGGCGTTCGCCGCCGATCACGTGCTCGACGGCGGCGGGCTCGCCCATTTCTCGGCCAGCGTCGCCGTCGTCGCGGCCACCGGCGCGATCGGCATCTACGACATTCCGAAGGTCGACGTCAGAACCGTCGCGGTGCACTCGCGCGGCGTGAGCGCGGGCTCGATGCGCGGCTATGGCATCCTGCAAGCCATGACGGCGCTGGAGGTCCTTATCGACGAGGCGGCGTCCGAACTCAAGCGCGATCCGATCGAATTCCGGCGGCGCAATGCGCTGCCCCAGAACGGCCGGACCATGACGGGCAATCCCTACATCGTCTCGGTGCGCACGCCCGAAATCCTCGACAAGCTCGAGAAGCACCCGATCTGGCAGCAGCGGGCGCAGTTCAGGCAGACATCGTCGGATCGGCTGGTCGGCACCGGCGTCGCCTGCGTGACGAAGGACTATGGCTCCGGCGCGGACGGCTCGCTCGGACGCGTGGAGCTTGCCCCTGACGGCAGGATCGTCATCTATTGCGATCATGTCGAGATGGGCAACGGCATCGGGACGGCGCTGGCCAACCGGGTCGCCGGCCATCTCGGCGCCGTCGCCGACGAGGTCTCGGTCGCCCGCGTCGACAGCTATGACGTACTCGGACTGGTCACATCCGGCGATCCCTCTAGCATCGACCAGAAGACCCAGGATGCCGCGGAGAGAAATCCGCGCTGGGTGCCCGCGATCAGCTCGCCGACAAGCTCCTCGATCGGCGCGCATGTCGGCACGCATTCCGCCGCGGAGGCCGCCCGCGTCATCTTCCGCTTCGGCCTGTGGCCCGCGGCGCTTGAGCTGTGGCGCATCCCAAGGACTGATCCGCGCGCACGGCAATGGGCCAGCGCAAGCTGGCAGAACGGCCAGCTCACCATGCCAGGTCTCGAAATGGCCGGCCTCGAACCGCTCGCGCTCCCTGTGCTCGCGGCAACAGCTCACGCACGCGGCTTCGTCACCGGTGCGGTCGCGCACAGCTTCTCGCGCTGGGCGTGGTCGCGGGCACGCTTTCCGCTGCTAGGGGAGCAATACCGCGCCGACATCGACGCGCTGGCGATCCGCAAAGGCAAGGGCAAGTTCGAGCGGATCAACCGCGCTAGCGTCAAATTTCCGCCGACCGATAACAACCGGATCGGCACCGCCTACACCTCGATGTGCGGCACGGTCGTTCGCGTCGAGATCGAGCGCGCAACAGGTGCGCTTCGCATTGCCAAGGCCTATAGCGTGTTCGAATGCGGCACCGCGCTTGTGCCGGAAGTCGTGATGGGCCAGGCCCAGGGCGGTTTCGCCATGGGGGTCGGCTACGCGCTGCTCGAAACCCTGCCCCCGTTCGAGGGCGGGCCGGGCAACGGCGAGTGGAATCTCGGCCGCTATCTGGTCGCGCGCGGCTCCGACCTGCCGCTCCGCGATCTCGAGATCGAGATGCTGAAGCCGCAGACAGCAGACGAAGCACCGAAGGGCATGGCGGAGGTCGTGATGATCCCGATCGTGCCGGCGCTGATCAACGCCATCCATGACGCCACCGGCCACCGCTTCCGCGCGCTGCCGGTCACAGCAAGTCTATTGAAGGGAGTGCTCGCGTGACCACCCTCAGCCTCACCATCAACGGCCAGAAGCACGGCCCGATGGACGTCCGCGACGATCTGTCGATGAACGATTTTTTGCGCGAGATGCTGGGCATGACCGGCACCAAATTCGGCTGCGGCGCCGCGCAATGCCTAAGCTGCGCCATCATCGTCGACGCGCCCGACGGCTCCAGCACCACCAGCCCGACCTGCGTCGCGCCCGCCGTATCCTTCGACGGCAAATCGATCCGCACCGTCGAGGGCCACGCCCAGGGCGGCCAGCTCTCGGTATTGCAACAGGCCTTCATCAATCACTTCGCCTTCCAATGCGGCTATTGCACCGCCGGCTTTCTTGGCGAAGGCCAGGTGCTGCTCGAGCGCCTGGCGCGCGCGCCCGTACCGCGCGAGGCGCTGGAGCGGACCATCGCAGACGCGCTCGACGGCCATCTCTGCCGCTGCACCGGCTACATCAAATATCAAGAGGCGATGCGCGACGTGATCCTGGCCGATTCAAACCGCTACCTCATAGCCGCGAAGTGACACCCGCCATGATCTCCGACGCGCGGTTCAAGATGATTGCCGTGGTCGCGGCACTGGCCGGCAGTCTCAGTGCGGGCTACGCGGCCTCGGAAAGCGCAAGCCCTGCGCTGGCCTCGCCGGAAAGCTTCGCCGGCATCAGCGAGACCGAGAAGCGATCGGCTGCGATCTTCACCGAGCTCGGCAAGGTCCTGACAAATCCGCGTTGCACCAATTGTCATCCGGCCGGCGACAGGCCGCACCAGGGCGACAATCCCCGGCTCCATCAGCCGCCGGTCTCGCGCGGCGCTGACGGCCATGGGCTCGAGGCGATGCGCTGCAACAGCTGCCACCAGAAGGCCAATTTCGAGCCCGGTCGCATGCCCGGCCATCCCGACTGGCATCTGGCGCCGCGCGAGATGGCTTGGGAAGGCAAGACGATCGGCGAAATCTGCGAGCAGATCAGGGATCCCGCACGCAATGGCGGGCGCAAGGTGGAAGACCTGATCGACCATATCGGCAAGGACACCCTCGTCGGCTGGGCCTGGAAGCCCGGCTTCGGCCGCTCGCCCGCGCCGGGCACGCAGGAGCAGGCCGGCGCGCTGGTCGAGGCCTGGGTGAAGACGGGAGCGGCGTGTCCCGCGCCTTGAGCGCCTTCGGGCTTGTGATAAGCACGAACAGCTCCACTCCCGTTCGGGAGTGACGCTGCGGCAAACGCAGTAAACGAAGCCTTAATGAGCCCGGCCGTCGCGCCGGGCTTTTCATTGAGTGGCCTGATTTGATTTTCAGAGTGGCTCGTTCAGGCCAGTACCGAAAGCCGCAAGACCCGCCGACGCGACCTGCGCGTCCTGGGTTGATTGCATGCCTGACACACCGATCGCGCCGATCACCCTCCCCCCGCGCACGATCGGAAGGCCGCCTTCCAGAGGCGTCAGATTGGTCATACCCAGGAGCCGCAGATGAAGGCCGCCGGCGGAGAGCGCCGATTCGAACATGCCCGTAGACCGCCTGAAATCGACCGCTGTTTTCGCCTTTTGCTGAGCGACGAGCACGCTGCCATGCTGCGCCTGATCGAGACGGTAGAGCAGAACGAGATGGCCACCACTGTCGGCGACGGCGATCACCATCGGCCATCCCTGACGTTGCGCTTCGGCGCGCGCCGCGCCGGCAACGAGCGCGGCCTCGTCGAGCGTTATCGGGTCACCATAGAGGGGCGTCAGGGCCACTATAGGTGCGTTTACTTTCGAGCGATCAATGTCCGTCATGGGAAGCTCCAGGTTGCTGAGAGCTGATGACAACATATCGCGCATCTGGTGATAATATACGCTAATGAGGATATATTATCTCACTTTTCGAGAGAATGGCCCCTGACCTCGCTTGCGGACTACACGATTTTTCTGGCTATTGTTGATGAGGGCAGCCTGACATCGGCAGCTGTTCGTCTTGGCCGATCGCTTCAGGCGGTGAGCCGGTCGCTGGCAAGGCTCGAGCAGGATCTTGGCGTTGAGCTCGTGTCGCGGACGACGCGGCGCCTGCACCCCACGGCGACAGGGCTTGATTTTGCCGATCGCATCCGCCTGGCACTCACCACCATTGACGGCGCGCGTGAAGATCTCCTTGCTCGCGATCGGCGCCTCGCCGGCACCATCCGCATCGGCACGTCGAGCCTGTTCGGGCCCGAATATGTGACTCCTGCGCTGAGCCAATTTCTTACGCGGAATCCGGAAGTGCACATCGAGCTTGTCTTGTCCGATGAGCATATCGACCTCGTCGCTGAGAAGCTGGATTTCGCCGTTCGCATCGGCAACCTGCCGGACTCGAACTTGAGGGTTCGCCGCATCGGCGGATTGAATTGGGCGGTCTTCGCTTCACCGGCTTATCTCGCCGCGCACGGTCGTCCCGGGCATCCGCGAGAGCTTTCCCATCATGAGTGCGTGTTGCGGGCCAGCGACGACGACAGATGGGTATTTGACGACAACAAGCGGCGCATCGCGGTGCATGGCCGCTTTCGCTCGGAAAATGCTGCTGCACGCAATGCGGCCGTAGCTTCAGGCGTTGGCATTGGGCTCGCGCCGCTCTGGCAGGTGCGCAGGCTGATCGAGCAAGGGATCGTGGAGCAAATCCTTGTCGGCCACGAGCCGCCGCCTATTCCACTCCAGATCGTTTGGGTCAGGCGGGGCGCCGGCGCGTTGCCGCGGCGTATCCGTGCCGCAATGGATTTCCTCGTCGCGCGGCTCTCTGCCCAGCGGATATGAGTTGCGGCATTCGCCACATCGCCGTCGTCGGCGTCGTGGTAGGCGCGGACCGCGTTGCGCGGCTGTCATCGGCCAAGCTGGAATTCAGGACCGCCGCATCAACTTGAGCGAAGCCGCAAACCGTAGGCTGCGCTTACCGGCGAGCGCGATGCCTTCGAGCTCGGCGCTATCGGCCGTGCAGGTTCCGGAAAAGCAATCGAGCGCGCGCAGGCTCATTCCATAGAACCCGTTGGTGATGCCGCCCTCCCCGATCGCGCCGCGAGACGGCAGCGCCCCGTGGTCGAGCCGCGTCAGATGTGCCCAGAAACGACCACCCGGGGAATACGATGACAGCGCATTCAACTAACACGACACCCGTCGTAGCAGGACGCCCCAAGTGGTTAAATGCACTGTCACCGCAATTAAGGAACGGACCCGTGCACCGCAGCAGTTATCTCCTCTATTTCATCACCTCGTCGGCGCGGGCGAGCAGGGTCATTGGAACGTAAAAGCGGCAAGGTGTACCGGAAAAGGCTGTTTTCAATGCTCCGAAGTAAACTTTAGAACAGCTTCATTGAAAGCCTTTGGGTTCTCAGCGGTCATTGCGTGACCCGCGCAAGGAATAACGACCGGCGGCTCGAAATTGCCCCGATTCTGCATCTCGGAAATCAAAACACCATACAGTGGTGGCGATTTCTCGCCATTTATCATGAGGACGGCGAAATTGAAATTCCGCAAATCTTCGTCTGTGGTGAGAGGAAGTGGATCATCGACGATCGCGGTCCGAATATTCTGAAGAAACTCTTTCTGCCGCCCCACTGACAAACTCTGCCAAAAGTCCGGACCGACCAAGCGATGCATGAAGCGGGCCGTGCCGCCCTCAACATCTCTATTGGCTACATCTTTCCGCAACTCAGCAAACAAGTTTGATCGGAAGGCCGTCGCCTTTAAATTTGCTTCCGTTTCAGGAAGCTCAAGCCTGACGCCTGCATCCGCCAGAATGAGGCTTCGGATGAGGTCAGGATATTTTTTCGCCACTTCGATAGCAACAGCACCGCCGCGAGAAACACCCAACAAGTGCACCGGACCAAGATCCAGCTTTTCTACGAAGGCGCCCACATCGTCGGCGTGCTGGGCGAATGAGAAATCGTTTCCCACGCCGTCCCACAATTCAGGGAAATAGTGCCTGAGGCTTACGTTCAGAACTCGATGTTGTCTGGAAAACGGTTCGATCTGATCCGGCCAAATTCGATAATCGCAGAACGATCCATGGACCAGGACAAGCGGCGGGCCAGCTCCACGATCTTGATAGGCCATGGGATATCCATTGACCTCGATCCATTTTACATCAGCAGGGATCGGCCATTTCGGCGGAAGATAAGACATCAAGGAAGCTCCAGCGTGGTCCGTCAATGCTCCGAGGTCGTACCACTTTCGGGCCTGCTTTACCCTCTCAAGCGGACACCCCGGATCTTTGAATAACCGCCCTACGCCCGTCGCATCAACTTGAGCGAAGCCGCGAGCCGCAAACTGCGCTTGCCGGCGAGCGCGATGCCTTCGAGCTCGGCGCTCTCGGCCGTGCAGCTTCCGGAAAAACCGATCCCGACCTCATAGCCGCCGAACACGGGGTTTTCGCCTTTCGCCGGCGTGTGCTCCTGGTTGAGCATCTCGCCCTTCCAGCGGCCGTCCGCCGAGGAGTAGGAGCCGAGATAGTAGAAAAACGCATCGCCGCCGAGAATGCGGCCGTCGATCAGCAACATCACGCCGGAGAGTCCCGCCTCGACCCCGTCGAGTCCACGGATGTGGATCGAGTACAACCCGTTGACGATGCCATCCGGGCCGACCGTGCCGCGCGGTGGCAGCGCCTCATCGTCGAGCGGCGCCAGGTTGGCCCAGAACACGCTGCCCGGCATCGGATCCGCCTTGCCTTCGAACAGGATCGTCGATCCCTCCCTCCTGCCGCGCACCTTGATCGCGGCGACGTCGGTGCCCATCAGCGGCTTGTAATTGGGATCGTCATTGTGCCGCTCGGTGATCACACTGGCTTCGATCGCGCCGTCCTTGACGTCATAGGTCCCGAGATGCGCAAAGGCGGAATTGCCGCCGAGCATCTTGCCGTCATGCATGCACATGATGCTGCGGCCGAAGGCGCCGTTGATGCCGTATTCAACCTTGTAGAGTCCGTCCAGCAACGCAATAGACCCGCAAATTCAAAAGGAAAGCATGCGCTACCTAGCATCGCCGCCGCACCAAGGCCATCGGGCTTTTCCGCGCACGGCCATTCGCGGAGCTACACCTGCGATGATGCCATCATGCCCCTGTTTTGCCCGACGGCGCAACGATTTCGTCAATTCCGTAGAGCTGTAATTTCAACACCATCCGCAGAGCTGTGATTTCAAACACTTGGCTACTGTGCATGGGGTTGTTTTTCGACTTTTTGTTTGCCAGTCCCCGGCGGCCCCTTCCGCAGTCATCAAAGCCGGCTTCGGACCCGCCGGCGCAGGCGCGCGACCAAGCCGCATGGGTCAGACGGAGCCATCAGCCGAGGCGCAGATCGCAACCTTCGTCGCAAGCGCAGCGAAGCTGCTGCTGCTCGATGCCGCGTTCTACTACGACAAGTGAACTAAAAACACAGCGTGGTGACGAGCTTGCCCTGCTTGTCCTTGATTGCATAGGGACAGCGCAGCCGCTCCAGCGCCTGCTTGGCATCCGCGTCGCCGAGCGCTGCGGCGCGTTCGTAATAGGATTTCGCGGCGTCCTTGTCCTTGGGCCCGCCGCGGCCTTCCTGCGCGAAGGCGCCCATTCGCTCCAGCGCGCCGGGATGGTTTTGCGCCGCCGCCTTCTCGAACAGCGCGCGCGCCGCGGCGTCGTCCTTCGCCCCGCTCGTGGCTTCGGAGAGCATCACGCCGAGCTGGTACTGCGCCTCCGCGTTGGTCTCGGCGGCCTTGCCGAGCAATGCGCGCGCCTGCGCGGGATCGGCCGGCGCGGCGCCGCCGCTGCCGCCGAGCGCGGCGAGATTGCTGACGCCGCGGGGATTGCCCGCCTGCGCCGCCTTCTCGAACAATTTGCGCGCCTGCGCTTCATCCCTGGCGACGCCGGAGCCGGTGCCATAGGCCACACCGAGCTCGACCATCGCGGCGCTCGATCCCTTGTCGGCGGCCTTGCGCCAGGCAGCCATTGCTTCCGCTGTCTGCCGGTTGGCCGCATAGGCGCGGCCGAGCGCGAACATCGCGCGCCGCGACGAGGGCGCGGCCTGCTTGCAGAATTTGATGGCGGTCGCAACGTCGGAGGCCGCAATCTCCGTCACGCCACTCAATTCGGCCGGCTTGTCGGGATCGCTGGGATCGGCCGCGACCCGGTCGCACAGGACGAGATCGGCCGATTGCGCATGCGCCGACAACGGCGCGGCAAGCGTGAGAAGGATGGCAACGTGGAAAGTCCGCATGAACATCAGGTTGCGTCGCGGTCCCGGCAAATTCAAGGCTCCAGTCCCGATTGGCGCAGCACGGGGACGACCTCCGGTGATGCCAGATAGCGCAGCAGCCGGTCCGCGGCGTCGGCGTGCTCAGCGCTTGCCATGCGGCCGGCGGAGAACACGGCCGGCGTTTGCAGATCGTGCGGGACCGGGCCGACCACCTCGATGCCGGCGACCTGCTTCAGTTCGCTGATCTGCTGCACGGCGAGGTCAGCCTCGCCGCTCACGAGCCGCTCTGCGGTAAAGCCCTGCTCGACGATAGTGGCTTTGGCGTTGATCTCTGCCGCGATCCCCATCTGCGCGATCAACCGGGCGAAATAGACGCCACTCGCGCCCAGCCGCGAATAGGCCACGGACCGCGCTGCGAGCAGCGTGTGGCGCAGCGCGGATGCAGTGGCGATGTCGGGATGCGCTTGCCCTGCCCGCACTGCGATGCCAACGAAGGAACGCGCGAGATTGGCCGCGCTTTCGCCGATCACGCGGCTCTCGCCGATCATCTCGTCGAGCCCTTCGCGGGTGAGGATCACGAGATCGGCGGCCTCACCGTCGCGCAAGCGCTTGAGCAGTGCCAGGGTCGGCGCGAAATCGGCATCGATGCGGACGCCAGTCGCGGTCTCGTATGCAGAGGACAGGCTGCGCATCGCGCCCATCAGGCCGAGCGTCGAGAGCATGCGAACATTTTCCATAAGCGATTCCTGTCGCGATCAGGCGCGGTGCATCAGCTTGAGCGCGGCGGTCAGGCGCAGGCTGCGCTTGCCGGCGAGCGCCGTGGCCTCCAGCACTGCCTGCTCGGCATCATAAGTGCCTGAGAAGCCGATGCCGACCTCGTGGCCGCCGAAGATCGGATCGTCCTTGGCCGGCGTGTGCTCCTGATTGAGGATCTGGCCCTTCCAGCGCCCGTTGGCGGCGGTGTAGCTGCCGAGATAGTAGAACGATGCGTCGCCGCCGAGGACGCGACCCCTGTTGAGCAGCATCACGCCGGTGAGGCCGCCGTCGACGCCATCGAGCATGCGCACATGCACCGAGTAGAGCCCGTCGGCGATGCCGGCCTCGCCGACGCCGCCGGCGATCGGCACCTCGTCTTCGGTGATCGGCGTCATCAACGACTGGAACGACACGCCGGGCAGCTCCTTGAGCTCGCCCTTGAAGCGATAGAGATCGCCGTCGGCCCAGCCCTTGGCAAGCAGGGTGGCATCGTCGGTGCCGGCCATGGCGCGGTAGTTCGGATCGGGGTTATGACGGACGGTCTTGATCACGATGTCGACGCCGGCTTCGGTCTTGGCGTAGGTGCCGATATGGGCAAAGGCCGAATTGCCGCCGAGCATCTTGCCGTCGCCGGCATGCATCACGCTCCGGCCGACCGTGTCGCCGAGCTGAAATCTCACCTTGTAGAAGCCTTCAAACACCAGCCGTCCCCGGCCCTGCGCGCATCCAGACGCACTCTATCCCGCTTTCCGCGGCGATGGACAAGTTTCCCGCGATCGAGGCCCGAGGGACCACAGCAACGGCGGTCAACAGAAATAGAAAAATCCGCCGAAGCCTTTCGGCTTCGGCGGATCGAAGTCCAACCCGGGCCAGCCCCCCAGCCCGGGCCGGGAGGATCTTAGGCGGCGGCCTTCTTGTCGGCCGGCACGGAGGCGATCGTCTTCAGGATCTGCGAAGCGATCTGGTATGGGTCGCCCTGCGAGTTCGGACGGCGGTCTTCCAGATAGCCCTTGTAGCCGTTGTTGACGAAGGAGTGCGGCACGCGGATCGAGGCACCGCGATCGGCAATACCGTAGCTGAACTTGTTCCACGGCGCGGTCTCGTGCTTGCCGGTCAGACGCTTGTCGTTGTCCGGGCCGTAGACGGCGATGTGGTCCATCAGGTTCCTGTCGAAGGCCGCCATCAGCGCCTCGAAGTACTCCTTGCCGCCGACTGTACGCATGTACTCGGTCGAGAAGTTGGCATGCATGCCGGAGCCGTTCCAGTCGGTGTCGCCGAGCGGCTTGCAGTGGAACTCGATGTCGATGCCGTACTTCTCGGTCAGGCGCAGCATCAGGTAGCGGGCCATCCACATTTCGTCAGCGGCCTTCTTGGAGCCTTTGCCGAAGATCTGGAATTCCCACTGGCCCTTCGCGACTTCCGCGTTGATGCCTTCATGGTTGATGCCGGCAGCCAGGCAGAGGTCAAGATGCTCTTCGACGATCTTGCGGGCGACATCGCCGACGTTCGAGAAGCCGACGCCGGTGTAGTACGGACCCTGGGGCGCCGGATAGCCGGAGGCCGGGAAACCGAGCGGACGGCCGTCCTTGTAGAAGAAGTATTCCTGTTCGAAGCCGAACCAGGCGCCGGAATCGTCGAGGATGGTGGCGCGCTTATTGGTCGAGTGCGGGGTCTTGCCGTCGGGCATCATGACTTCGCACATCACGAGCACGCCATTGGTGCGGGCGGCATCCGGGAACACCGCGACCGGCTTCAGCACGCAATCGGAGCTGTGGCCTTCAGCCTGCTGGGTGGAGGAGCCATCGAAGCCCCAGAGCGGAAGCTGCTCAAGCGTCGGGAATGACGCGAATTCCTTGATCTGAGTTTTGCCGCGCAAGTTCGGAGTCGGCGTATATCCGTCGAGCCAGATGTACTCGAGCTTATACTTGGTCATTGAGCCTCTCTGTAGATGATGCGAAAGGTGGGGGCCGTAGGCCCCCGCACGATTGTTTACCCGGCCAACATCGGCCGACCCCTCACAAGCATTTAACGTGCCAAAAGGCCGCAGCGCGGGAGGTTTTCCACCGCGGCCGGCCTCACCTCGCTCCCGGCAGATCGTCCACCGCGCCGTGCGTCATAGCGGCGCACCTTTGCGTGAAGCTGCACCGCAAAAATCCTGCGGAAAACGCCCGATTCTGGAGCAGGCAGCTTGGTGCCGCAGGTTGCCGATGAAACGCGCATCAACGTCCGGCAATATTTGCCAAGTCTGTGCCCGTCGCCCGCAACCTTCGCAACGACCCACGCGTTAGCCACCCGACCGCTGCCTTAGAGGAAGCAGAATGCAGCCTGCCTACAAAATAGGCCAAGGCTGATTTCCTTTTCAGCACTTTGCATTTCGGAATGCACGGCCGATATCGGGATTCCAGTAACCACAAGCCAACGAGTCGGGCGCACCATGGAGGCCGCTGCGATCTCGGGAGATACCGCAATGATGAACAATGGACTGAGTCACGGATCCGCACAGATCTACCAATTCCCGGTCGGGGGCCGCGCGGCTCTCGGGGGGCGCCGCAACGGTGAGACCCGCCTTCCCGCCGACCACGCCTCGCTCCCCGTGAACGAGACGATTTGCAGTGGCAGCTGGTACCACCAGGAAGCAGTCGATGAAGCCAAGCCGAAATGGGATCGCTGATGCCTGCGTTCGGTTCAATACCGCCGCGTGCTCTCGATGCCGGGCGTCGGTTTGAAAAAGGGTCGGAACAACGGTGTTTCGGCCCTTTTTGATTCCGGACTCGATTGTAGGATTATATGCCCGCGCAAACCGTGACCGCCGCTTCAGATGCTTGACCAAGACACGTCCCCAAAAGACCCCCCTGCCCGCCATCTCGCGCTGCAAGGCGCCAGCAATTTTCGCGACCTCGGCGGCTATCCGACCGCAGATGGCCGTACCACGCGCTGGCGGCATATCTTCCGCTCCAACCATCTCGGCCAGCTTACCGCTGCCGATATCAAGATCGTCCGCGCGCTCCGCGTGCGCAGCGCCTTCGATTTTCGCGGCATCGAGGAGCGCGCAGCGGGCGTCTGCGTGGTCGACGAGATCGCCGTGCATTCACTGCCGATCGAGCCGACGGTCGTGGCCGCGCTGCGCGCCGAGCTTGCCAGAGGCAGGCTGACCGCGGCAGTCGCGCTCGAACTCATGCGCGAATCCTATCGCAACTATGTCCGCCACAACACGGCCAGTTTCCGCAAGCTGTTCGGGCATCTCCTTGAGGACCGCGCGCCGCTCGTCATTCACTGCACCGCCGGCAAGGACCGCACCGGCTTTGCCAGCGCGCTGATCCTGCATGCGCTCGGCGTAGCCGACGAGGTCATTGCCGAGGACTACCTCTTGACCAATCGGCACTACAAGCGCGACGCATCAAACGTGTCGGATCTTCCCACAGACGTTCTCGACGCAATCGGCAATGTCGAGGCCTCGTATCTTGCCGCTGCTTTCGAGGCCGTGGGTAGCGAGTATGGCGATCTCGAAACCTACTTGCGCGAGGGCCTCAAGCTCGGCACACCGGAGCGGACCGCGCTGAAGGCACGTTATCTGCAATCGTGAGCGGCCGTAAATCTTCGGCGGCCGTGCCGGGAGAACGATGATGCAAGGCAAGGTTCTGATCGTGACCGGAGCACTCGGCGCACTTGGGAAAGTCGTCGCCGAAACCGCACAGTCGCGCGGCGCACGCGTGGCCGGCATCGACCATGCGCCCTCGCAAATCTCCGCGACGCCTGAGCGCATCGAGATCGGCGGCGTCGATCTGTCCGACGCAGCACAAGCGAAGACGGCGGTGGATGCGGCAGCAAGACACTTTGGCAAGCTCGATGCGCTGATCAACATCGCCGGCGGCTTCGCCTTCGAGACCGTGAGCGACGGCGACATCAAGACATGGCAGCGCATGCATGCGCTCAACGTGCTGACGGCGCTCAACGCCTCGCACGCGGCGCTGCCGCATCTGGCCGCGTCCAAGGCTGGCCGTATCGTCAATATCGGCGCCATGGGCGCGCTTCAGGCCGGCTCCGGCATGGGCCCCTATGCGGCGTCGAAAGCCGGCGTCCATCGCCTCACCGAGGCGCTCGCGAGCGAGTGGAAAGGCAAGGTGACCGTGAACGCGGTGCTGCCCTCGATCATCGACACCAAGGCCAATCGCGCCGACATGCCGAAAGCCGACTTCGCCAAATGGGTGACGCCGCAGGAGCTCGCCGAAGTCATCCTGTTCCTCGCCAGCGATGCCGGAAGCGGCGTCACCGGCGCGCTGATCCCGGTCGCCGGACGGGTGTAGTTGCATACCGGTTTGGCTGTCGCTGCGCCGGCTCCGATTCAATCGGAGGCAGGAAACCTCTACACTGCCCGCAACTGATTCTCCGATCGGACGTGACATTCGGAAGCTTTCTTTGGAAACCACGCTCTATCTGCCTGTCAAACGCTTCCTCGAAGAGCTCGGCTTCACGGTCAAGGGCGAGATCGGCGGCTGCGATCTCGTGGGCCTCAGCGCCGGCGATCCGCCTGTCGTGGTGATTGGCGAGCTCAAGCTGACCTTCAATCTCGAGCTGATCCTTCAGGCGGTCGATCGCGCACCGGCCGGCGACGAGGTCTGGATTGCCGCAAAGATGTCCGCGCGCGGCAAGGGGCGCGAGACCGACGCGCGCTATCGCAATCTTTGTCGCCGCCTCGGATTCGGCATGCTCGGGGTGACCGACCGCGGTCAGGTCGAGGTGCTGGTGAAGCCGCCGACGACAGCGCCGCGCCGCGAACCGAAGCTCCGTTCGCGCCTCGTCACAGAGCATCAGCGCCGCCAGGGCGATCCGGTGCTGGGCGGCAGCACCCGCGCGCCGATCATGACGGCCTACCGGCAGCAGGCGCTGGCCTGCGCCTCGGAGCTTGCAACAGGGCCGCGGCGGGTGAGCGAATTGCGCCAACGCTGTCCCGATGCCGGCAAGATCATGCTTAACAATGTGTATGGCTGGTTCGAACGCACTGAGCGGGGAATTTACGGGCTGACGGAAGCGGGCCACGCGGCGCTGAAACGCTGGCCACAACAGCGGGTTGAGGTTGCTGCCGGTGTCGCGTCACCGCCCTGACACCCAACCGGTGCATAGCTGAGATGCCACACCGATTTCATATTGCAATGCAACATATACGGCACTAGGTATCCCGGCATCGAAACGAGGCCGTTATGAACGCAGATTGGAATACCAAATATGGCACGCGGCGCGTGCGCCACGATCCCCCGACCCTGGACGAGGCGATCTTCGCCGCCGTCGGCATCACCGACGATCAGGAGCAGCAGGCCGAGATCGCGGCAGCCCTGATGGGGATGCCGCTTGATGTCGTTCAGGCCGAGGTGAAGAAACAGGTCCGCACCAACAGCCGCATCACCTCGACGCGCGTGATCGCCGGCGAACAGGGCGCGCAGCGCTCGGTGGTGGTCGAACGCCGTGTCGTGCGTCGCTTCGGCAACGACAAGCGCACCGGCACCTGAGCGCCTAGTTCCCTATTTCCAAATCGAAAGCGGACCGGCTTTACCGGTCCGCTTTTTTGATTCCAGTCGGCTTTTTCAGGTCAGGCGGCGCGATTGCCATACATGCTGGAGATGATCTTCCAGCAAGTCGAGTTGAAGCTGAGAAGAGCGCGCCCGGCCGTGAATGGCGAGGCTGCGAGATCAGCGAGTTCGTCTTCGGGCGCCTTGGCGAGATCAATCGTGCCGGTCGATTCGCCGTGACGGAATTGCAGATGCGCCCCGAACTTCCTGGCGAGCGCTCGCATCGCGTGATTCTCGGCGCCAGTGGTGATGCGCAGGCGCTTGTAGCCTTTCCAGCGCGCTTCCGCGATCAGGCGGCTGAACAGCACGGTGCCGACATTCTGGCGCCGCGCCGAGGCTTCCACGCTGAAGGCGACCTCGGGCAGCGAATCGCTCTCGGGCGGATGCAGCTCGGCCGCACCGCGGACCACGCCGTCAACGATGTAGGCGACGATCACGGTGCCGTCCTCGGCACAGCGGGCGGCGTAACGCTCGATAAAGCTGTCGTCTAGAAAACCGTTGAAACGGTCGTGCCGGCTTTCGGCGTCGAGCCTCAGCAGGTGATCGCGCAAGAGCGGCAATTCTTCCTGCTGGCTCAAGGTCCGCACATAGCCCTGAACGGACTTCGGGCGGTTGGTTTCTTCAGGTTCCAGATCTGCTGCAAGTGACAAGTCAAAACTCCTCTTGGTGTCCCTCGAGGAGGCGTTCGAATCCCTAGGCCTCCAATATTGTGCGTCGCAACAAATTTTTCAAGACGGGAACCTGCCCAAGTTTTGAGCATCGGAGGCGACCAATTCGTTAACGAAATCAAGCCCCCGTATTCATACGAGGACCAGCTGGGTCTGCGTCACCACGGCGATCAGCTTGCCGTCCTCAGTCTCCAGCCGGGTGGTCCAGACCTGGGTCCGCCGACCCCGGTGGATCGGGGTGGCGGTCGCGATCACCATAGTTCCCTCCTTGGCGCCGCCGATGAAGTTGGTCTTGCTCTCGAGCGTCGTCGTGCCCTTGGCGTCCTCCGGCAGATTGATCACGGTGGCCGCCGCGGCGACGGAATCGGCCAGGGCCATCACCGCGCCGCCGTGGATAGTGCGATGAAGCGTGCAGAGATCGGGCCTGACCGTCATCCGCGCCACCACGCAGTCCTTCCCGGCCTCGACGAATTCGACGCCCTTGAGCTCAGCAAACGGCATCTTCATCGCTTTGAGTTTCTCGAGCGGCGTCATCGGATCTCCTCCCAAATCATTCTGCTCACAGGATGAATTGCTCAACGCGGCAAAGCAATGACGTCCAAGGTAATAGTCATCGTGACATCGGTCGGAGCGTTTGCGCATATGATTTCGCCATGCGCTGCTTCCCGCCCGCCGTATCGTCTGCTTGACCGAAGAGACCGTCGAGACGCTCTATCTCCTCGGCGAGCAGGACCGCATCGCTAAGTGGCGCCGCGCTGTGTCTGGGGCGAGACCGGCACTTCTCACGTCACCGCATTCACCACCTGATACTCCGGCCGCCGCCACACCTCGCCGGTGATCACGTCCTCGACGACCTCGGCCGCCTTCAGCACCTCGGCCTCGCCGATATACAGCGGCGTGATGCCAAATCTCATGATATCAGGCGCGCGGAAATCGCCGATGACGCCACGGGCGATGAGAGCCTGCATCGCGGCGTAGCCCCCTTCGAAGGCGAAGGAGACTTGCGAGCCGCGGCGGTCATGGGCACGCGGGGTGACCAGGGTCAGCTGGGGGCAACCGCGCTCGACTTCGCTGATGAGGAGATCGCCGAGCGCCAGCGAGCGGGCCCGGACCTCGGCGATATCGACGCGGTCCCAGATGTCGAGCGCGGCCTCCAGTGCCGCCATTGCCAGCACCGGGGGTGTCCCGACGCGCATGCGCTCGACGCCACCCGCGGCCGCATAGGAAAGCTCGAACGCGAACGGCTTTGCGTGGCCCATCCAGCCCGACAAAGCGGCGCGGACGCTGTCGGCGTGGCGCGGCGCGACGTAGAGGAAGGCCGGCGCGCCTGGGCCGGCATTGATGTATTTGTAGGTGCATCCGGCGGCGAAATCAGCGCCGGTGCCTGCAAGGTCAACCGGCAGCGCGCCGGCCGAATGCGCGAGGTCCCAGACCGTGACGATGCCGAGCCGATGCGCTCTTGCAGTCAGCTTGGCCATATCGTGGCGGCGCCCGGTGCGGTAATCGACCTCGGTGATGTAGAGGACCGCAATCTCTTCCGACAACGAAGCCTCGATCTCCTCCGGCGTCACCAGGCGTAATTGATGGCCACGGCCGAGCGTCGCGATCAGGCCTTCGGCCATGTAGAGATCGGTCGGAAAATTGCCGGTGTCCGACAGGACGACCTTGCGTGACGCGTTCATGTCGAGCGCGGCGGCGAGCGCCTGATAGACCTTGAGCGACAGCGTATCTCCGACCATGACGGAGCCGGTTTCCGCGCCGATCAGTCGCGCGATGCGATCGCCGACATGGCGCGGCTGGGCATACCAGCCCGCACTGTTCCAGGCGCGGATCAGCTGGTCGCCCCACTCGGCGGTGATGACGCGGCTGACGCGCTCGGCAACGCCAAGCGGCAGCGCGCCGAGCGAATTGCCGTCGAGATAGATTACACCGTCGGGCATATGGAACAGCGCCTTGGTGTCGTCGTAGACGCGAAGCTTGGTCGTGCGAGCAGACATTCTGGAAATCTCTACAGGATCGTGCGCACGCGCCAGAGTTCGGGAAACAGCTCGACCTCCAGCATGCGCTTGAGATAGCTGACGCCGCCGGTGCCGCCGGTGCCGCGCTTGAAGCCGATGACACGCTCGACCGTCGTCACATGGTTGAAGCGCCAGCGGCGGAAATAATCCTCGAAATCGACCAGCTTCTCGGCGAGCTCGTAGAGCATCCAGTGCGTTTCCGGCGCCTCGTATACGATACGCCAGGCCTGCAGCACGCCCTCGCTAAAACTGTGGGTCTCACGAATATCGCGCGCCAGCACGGCTGCAGGCATCTTGAGCCCGTTGCGGTCGGCGAGCCGCAGCACCTCGTCATAGAGGCTTGGCGTCGCGAGCTCGGCTTCGAGCAGCTGCGTCGTTTCCACATCGTGCGCGTGCGGCTTGAGCATGGCATGGTTGCGATTGCCGAGCAGGAATTCGATCAGCCGGTATTGCCGCGACTGGAAGCCTGAAGACTGGCCAAGCTGCGAGCGGAAGCGCGTATACTCGCTGGGCGTCATGGTGCGCAGCACGTCCCAGGCGCCGTTGAGCTGCTCGAAGATGCGCGACATCCGCGCCAGCATCTTCATCGCAGGCTGCACCTCATCCTTCGCGATCGAACGGCGTGCGGCGCTGAGCTCGTGGATGGCGAGCCGCATCCACAGTTCGGTCGTCTGATGCTGGATGATGAACAGCATCTCGTCATGCGCTTCCGACAGCGGATGCTGTGCGCCGAGGATGGCGTCCAGCGCCAGATAGTTGCCATAGGACATGCGCCGGGCGAAATCCGTCTCGGCGCCTTCGCTTGCGGGATCGTATTCGCTGGACGTCATGACAGGCCCTTTCGATCGATCTTCCAGGCCTCGTCAGTCGAGGCCGATCAGGCGCGCGGTAATTGGCGACGACGGGTCCTTGAGGGCGTCGATCACGGTGAAATGGTTCAGCCCGGGATCGACGACAAGACGCGTCGGCACGTCGAATCCAGTCCAGACATTGGCCATCAGATCGGACTGGCGGATGAATTCGGGCCGCTCGTTGCCGCCGACCCAAGCCGTCAACGGCGAAGGCCCGCGCGGCAGATGCAGCGCCGCGCTTTCCAGCGTCGCCTCTTCCATCGTCATGCGCAGGGTGTCGTTCATCTTGGTCTTGAGCAGCGGACGCAGATCATGCAGGCCGCTGATGGAGAGCGTGCCGGCGATGCGGTTGGCGACGGCAGGCTCGAGCCGGCTGTCGTCACACAGCATGCGCGTGACGAGATGCCCGCCGGCGGAGTGGCCGGCGAGCCGGATCGGGCCTGCGACGAGCGAAGCCGCCTTGGAGATTGCGGCTGTGATCTCAGCGGTGATGTCGGAAATGCGCACGGATGGCGCCAGCGTGTAGCTCGGCAATGCCACAGTCCAGCCATGATGACGCGCGCCTTCGGCGAGATCGGTCCACGTCGACTTGTCGAAGCGCATCCAGTAGCCGCCGTGGACGAACACGACGAGGCCCTTGCTGTCGCCGTCGGGCAGGATCAGGTCGAGACGCTGCCGCTCGGTGGCACCATAGGCGATGTCGGCGCGAAGAAAGTCTTTCAGCCCAGCGCGATAAGCCGCCGCCCGCTCCGCCCACAGCGCCGGCATCTTGTCCGAACCCGGGATGTGGGCCGAATTGGCATAAGCATCATCCCAATCGCGCATTGTTGCTACCTCGACGGACTCAAGACCTTATGGACCTGGTGCCAGTTTGCCACCGGCGCGGGCGGCATCCTAGTCTTTCTTTTAAGCTTAAAGGATTTTGAGGCGCCGATGGATTGGGCGGGCGAAGATTTGCTGGTTCGTTCCCCGGGCAGCGCAGCGTGCAACGATGCGCTGCTGAACCGGGGTCCAGCGTGTGCGGTGACGTGGGTCCCGGCTCTGCGGCGCATCGCTTCCCGCTGCGCCGCGTCCGGGACACGAGAACTACCCCTTCTCCACCCCGCACCAATCCGCGATGAACAGCGCCATCGCCTTGGTCGTCTTCTTCAGCGAGTCCAGATGGACATATTCATTGAAGCCGTGCATCTCGCCGCCACTCGCGCCGAAGCAGAGGCTCGGGATACCGTGATTGAGGCCGTAGAAGCGGGTGTCGGTGAGCGCGGTGAAGACGAGGTCTTCAACTTCGCCGCCATAGACGGTATTGAAGGCCTTGCCGAACGCCGCCTCGGGCGCGGCGGCGTCGGTCAGCTCATAGCCTTCCGACAAAAAGCCCGACCATTCGATCTGCGGCGGATTGTTGGCGAGGAAGCGGTGGTTGCGCGCGGCAGCCGTAACGCAGGCCATGATCTCCTTCTGGTGATCGGCGATCGACCAGCCCGGCAGCACGGCAATCCGGCAATCGACGTCGCACCAGGCCGGCACGCTGGAGGCCCAGTCGCCGCCCTTAATGATGCCGGGGTTGAAATTGATAGGATGGTTCAGTGCCTTGAAGTGACGATCGGCTTTCGCGCGCTCGTTCCACTCGATCTCGAGTTTTTGCAGCGCCTGGATCAAGTGATAGGCCGCCATGATTGCGTTCGCGCCGGAGCCGGCGAAGGCAACATGGGTCGGATGGCCCTTCACGCGCAGGCGGAACCAGATCACGCCGACCTGCGAGCGCACCATCTTGCCGCCGGTCGGCTCGGGGATGAAGCAGGCGTCCGCGCGATAGCCGCGCTGAAGCGTCGAGAGTGCACCTACGCCGGTGCTCTCCTCCTCGATCACGGACTGGAAGTGAATCCGCGCCGTCGGCTTGAGGCCCGCGGCCTTGATCGCATCCAGAGCATAGAGCGCGCCGATCGTGCCCGACTTCATGTCGCAGGCACCGCGACCGAACATCTTGCCGTCCTTGATGACGGGTGAGAATGGCGGGGTATCCCACAGTTCCAGCGGCCCGGCCGGCACGACGTCGCAGTGGCCCTGGAGGATCAGCGATTTGCCGGCCTCGGTCTTGGGACGATATGTGCCGACCACCGTACGGGCCTTGGAGAAGTCGTGCTCGATCGGCCCGAAGCCGCGCAGATCCTTGAGGTCGTCGACATTGATGTGCCAGTCGTCGACCTCGTAGCCGCGCGCGCGCAGAAGGTCGCCGATCATGTCCTGGCACGGTCCCTCCGCACCGCGGGTCGAGGGGATCGCGACGAAATTGCGTGTGGTCGCAAGCTGGGCTTCGAAGCCGGCGTCGACGGCGTCAAGAATCCTCTGCTGCGTTTCGGCATTCATCAGGCAACTCCAATCGGGCATTCAGATCATCGATGGAGCGCAAGCTAACCGATTTCAGCCGTTCGGGTACTCTGCAAAATAGGCATCCCGCAATGCATCTTCGAGCAGCCGGCCTTCGGAATAGCCATTCAGCGTCACCGGCCGGCTCACGCCGTCCAGCAGCCGCGGGCAAGGTTCCGGCGCGCCGAGCATGGTGCGTACCGGGATGCGTTCGGCATAGATCGGCAACGCATAGTCCTCGTCGTCGTCGGCGACACCCTTGGCGCGGACTTTTGCGGAGGCCTCGTCGATCTCCATCGCGATAAAGGAGGTCGCCTTGATCTCCTGCGCATTGCTCTGGCGCAGGCTCGCGGTGCGATCCGGGAAGAAGCGGTCGACCATCGCGATCACCGCGCGCTCTTTCTCCTCCGGATCCGTGACGAGATAGGCGGTGCCGAACGCCATCACGGCGCGGTAGTCGGCCGAGTGATTAAATCCGCAGCGTGCCAGCACCAGACTGTCGAGATGGGCGACCGTCAGGCACACACGCTCGCCCCGAGTCTGGTTGCGCAGCATGCGGCTGGCGCTCGAGCCGTGCCAATACAGCTTCGTCCCTTCGCGCCAAAAGAAGGTCGGCGTGCAATAAGGTTGGCCGTCGATCGCGTAGGAGACGTGGCACAGCATCGAGGAATCCAGGATGCGATGAACAGTGTCGTGATCGTAGAAGCCGCGGTCATGACGGCGCTTCACCTGGTTGCGCGCGGAGGTCGGATAGGAATTTGGGCTTTCGGTCTGGCTCACGGCCGCTCCTGGCGGATCGGAAACAATTCCAGAGCAGTTGTAGCGGTGGATTTGGTCTGCGATAGTACCAATTCCATGCGAAAAATTCCGACCAATTACGCCCCCTCGCCGGCCAAAGCCGAGCTGCCGCTCGACCTCACCGGCCCGCACATCACGTTTGGCGCCTCGTCGGCGCACCGGCTGTACCAGGCGCTGTGCGAGATGATCGTCGGCGGCCTGGTGAAACCCGGAGAGCCGCTGCCGCCGTCGCGCACGCTGGCCAAACAGACCGGCTTTCGGCGCAACGCCGTCGTCAGCGCTTATGAACGGCTGATCGCCGACGGTTTTGCCGACGCCACCGTCGGCTCCGGCACGTTCGTCGCCGCGCGCATCCCCACGCGCGCAGCCGGGCCGAAGCGGCCGAAGATCATCGTCGAAACGCCCGGGCAAGGCCCGTTTTCGCTGGGCTGTACCCATATCGACGACCGCGCCGTGCAGCGTTTCCGTGCCTTTGTCGGCCGTCGCATGCGCGCCTTCGGCGCGGAGCATCTGCACTATGGCGACCCCCGCGGCAGCCGCGAGCTGCGTGCGGCAATCGCCGATCACCTGTTGTCGGCGCGGGGCCTGCGCTGCGATCCCGATCAGATCATGCTGACGTCAGGCACGCTGCACGCGCTGCGTATCGTGCTGAGCGCAATCCTGAAGCCCAACGACCAGGTCTGGTGCGAGGACCCGGGTTACCCCGCCGCGCGCAAGACCATCGCGCATTGCGGCTACCGCGCCGTGCCCGTTCCGGTCGACGAGCACGGCATGCGGGTCGCCAGGGGCCGCACTGCGGCGCCGTCCGCCCGCGCCGCCTATGTGACGCCGTCGCACCAGTTTCCATTGGGCGTGCAGATGTCGATGCCGCGACGGCTCGAGCTGCTGGATTGGGCGAAGCAGGCCGGCGCCTTCGTGCTGGAAGACGATTACGACAGTGAGTTCCGCTATGACGGCGCACCGCTGATGTCGCTCGCCGGAATCGATCACCTCCAGCGCGTGATCTACATGGGCACGTTCGCCAAGACGTTGTTTCCGGGCCTGCGCATCGGTTATTGCGCCCTGCCCGAGCGCTTGATCGCGGATGTCGCCGCCGCGCGGGCCGCGCTCGACCGCTTTCCCGGCACGCTGATGGAGGGCGCGGTAGCCGACATGCTCAATTCCGGCGCGTTCGCAGCGAACCTGAAGCGCGTGCGCAAGCTTTACCGCGAGGCGCGCGACGCACTCGCCGAGACTCTGCAAGCGGCATCCGACGGCGTGCTGTCGGTGCCGGTCCCATCACAGGGTCTGCATCTCGTCGCCCGGTTCGATGCCTCGGTCGATCTGCCGGTGGCGGCAGAAGCCAAGCAGGCCGCCGGCGCCGAAGGCTGGCTGTTGGCCGACACCTATTCACGCGCACGTCCCCTGCCCGGTTTCGTGCTGGGATTTTCAGGCCACGCGATTCCGAAGCTCGTGGCATCCGCCGAGCGGCTCGCGCGGGAATCGCGAGCGGCCTTGCGTGCGAGGAGCAAGCCGGCCCGGCGGGCATGATGAACGTTCACTATGAGAATCGGCCGCCGCTCCCTACATTGCGGCATCGATCCCGGGACGTCACACCATGCTGCTGCGCCGCGCCACTTGCCTCTCGCTCCTGATCGCCATCGCATTCGCCGCGACGGCGCGCGCAGGCACGGTCGGACGCGAGCAGGACATCATCGATCTCAAGCTCGGCCAGCGCGTGCAGGTGGATGACGGAACCTGCCCCGCCGGACAGGTCAAGGAAGTTCGCGGCGCCAAGATGACCGACAAGGGCGTCGCGCGGACGAGCACCTGCGTCTCGCGATTTGGTCCGAAATCAAAGCGGTGAGCGCTACTTCGCCGGATCGAACATGCACTGCAAGGTCGGCTTGGCGATCTTGGTGAAGGTCGGGCCGATTTCAGTCTGCTTTGCGGCCGGCACCCAGTCGGTCTCGATCGTCGGCACCCCGGTCTCGCTGATGCCGCGCAGCAGGGCCTCGCGGAGATCGCGATCCTCGACGACAGCAGCGGCATGATCGTGCAGGCAGCCGCAGACCTCTTCCGGATGCTCCCAGCGCCCGAGCATGCGCGGCGCACATTGCCTCACGAACTCGGTACGGGGATCCGGAAGCCTTGAGGGTGAGCGCACCTGAGCCTGAGCGGCACTGATCGTCAGAACGGATATGAACGCCGCGGCGCAGAAACGAACGAGCATGATGGCCTTTGTCGGCTGATTTTCTTGTTGGCGATCAGAAGCGCGCGGCGACCACGATCGGCTGCGGCGCCGGGGTCATGACCGGCGAGCCGCTGTACTGGAAAGTGCCGATACCCGGGAGATTGCCATCCGGCGAGCCTGCGAACGAGGAGCCGGCGAGCACGAAACCGAAAGCAAGGATGAGGCTGAGCGTGCGCATGGACTTGTCTCCGAATTCGGTGGCCGGCGTGCGCCGTCGTCGTTGTCAGGTTGATAACCATGGCCGGTTTCGCGCGTGATGCGCCAGGGGCGGAAAATGGTTTCATCTCCCTGAGAATTGTTTCGTCCCGTTCGGGGCGACGACACATTCCACGGAATATCTCAATGTTTTCAGATGGCTCGTGCAGCTGCCCAACGTGGCTTGGCAGGTTCCGTGCGAGCTCGGACGCGCTTCGGACGGGAGCGCCGTCATGATCCTGCCTCACACGCTTCACATGCGTTTTACGTTTTTCTGCTGAAGCGAAGCCGAACGAAGGCTGGGCCGAGTCGAACCGGAAGCGCTTCGACAGCGACCCAAACCATCGAGACCGAGACGCCGGGGATCACCGGGCGCGCGCTCATATGAGGAACGGCCATCATGATGGCGCAAGATCGCGCAACGGCGCGCGATGCGGACCTACGGACGGACTGCGGAGATCAAGGACCTGTTCGCAGCATCGCCAACTCGTCTGGCGAAATGGCGTTGCAATTGAGCCGCGGCTTTGAGGCCACGCCGCAGACATTCGTGCGGCTGACCGGCTCGCATCTTGCCAAACCGCGCGCCAGCCGCGCTGACACTGCTGGATGACACTGAGTGAACGCGAGCGCGTCACTGAGTGAAGAACTCTCCGCACTTCTGGACGTTTGCGTCCGCCGGTCCCCATGGCATGACCGGCACGGTCGAGGTCGAGTTCTTCGGCGAACCTTCGATCAGCCTGTCCGAATAGACCATGTAGACCAGCACATTGCGCTTGGCGTCACAGCCGCGCACGATCTGCATCTTCTTGAAGAACAGCGAGCGGCGCTGGCGGAACATGTCATCGCCCTGCTCCATCTTGGTCTTGAACTTGATCGGGCCGACCTGACGGCAGGCGAGCGAGATGTCCGAGACCTCCTCGGCAAGGCCCAGCCAGCCCTTGAAGCCGCCCTTCTCCGGTACCGTGAAATGACAGGCGACGCCCTCGACTTCAGGATCGTCGAGGCCGTAGGTCGCAAGCTTGTCGTTCGGGCTCATCCATTTGAACACGGTCGAGCGGCGGAAGATGAGATCCGGCTCGTCCGCGGCGGAGGTGGACGCCGCCGGCACGGTCAGCGCCAGGAGGAATAAAGCGAGGCCTTTCAAGCGGATGCCGGAAAGACTGGGGAAACGAGATGACATGAAGTTCTCCGGTCACAAGTCCCAGACAATGTAGGCACGAGGCGACCGATCAGGAAGACGACCGGCGAGCCGACACGGGCGCCGTTTACCGCTCCGTGAGGCTTTTTTGATACGGTTTGGACAAATGTAGCTGATGGCAGAACTGCCGTGCTGGTGAACGCGTATCCCCTCTGAGAGACTAACATCTGATTTGGATTATGGATTCGAGGATGAATAGCGTGAACGGGTCCGGTTTTTCTGCCAAGCCGACGCGGCTTTGGCAGGTCGCCATTTTGACGGCGGCGGGGGCGATCGGCACGGCAAGCCAGGCGGACGCAGCGTTTTATTACTGGACGGATTATTCCGACGGGTCCTACGGGCGCCAGGAGCGCCATTCCGAAGTCCCGCGCCAGAAGCCGCAGAAGCGCGGTCCGGCCGGCAAGAAAGACCTTGTTGCCGAAAAAGAAGCCGGCACCAAACCGCAAGGTCCTCTCGTGATCGTCGTCTCGATCGACCGGCAGAAGGTCACGGTCTACGACACCAAGGGCGTGTTCGCGGAATCCCCGGTGTCGACCGGCATGAAGGGCCATTCGACGCCGATGGGTGTGTTCAGCGTCATCCAGAAGCACAAATTCCACCACTCCAACATCTATAGCGGCGCGCCGATGCCGTACATGCAGCGGATCACCTGGTCCGGCGTCGCCATGCATGCCGGCGTGCTGCCGGGCTATCCGGCCTCGCACGGCTGCATCCGCATGCCGATGGCGTTCGCGGTGAAGATGTGGAACTGGACCAAGATGGGCGCGCGCGTGATCGTTTCGCCCGGCCAGATGTCGCCGCAAAGCTTCTCGCATCCCCTGCTTGCCTCCATGCGCGTGCCGCCGCAACCCGCGGCCAGCCTGGAGCCGCAGACCAACGCCGGCGACAAGTCCGACAAGGGCGCGGCTGATGCGAAGGCCGCCGACGCAAAGCCGGTTGGAACAAAGACCGCCAGCGCCGAGGGCGTGCTCGAGCTGCGCTCGTCGGTCGGCCACACCGTGATGTCGAACCTGACCATCGGCAATGCGCCGGCCCGCGCGGACGCCGCGGGATCGGCCGACCAGACCGAGACAACGGCAAAGCCCGAGACCAAGACCGCTGACGCCGGTGACGCGGTCAAGCCACAGGAGCCCGCGAGCACTGAAGCGAAACCTGTCGAAGCCGCGGAGGCGCCCAAAGAAACGCCAAAAGAAACGACTAAGGCTTCGACGGCTGCCGAAGACGAGGTAGAGGCCGGCAAGTCTGACACCGCAAAATCCGAGCCCGCGAAGACGCCCGATGCATCGGCAACCGCGCCAGCGCAGGCCGCCACGTCCGAGGTCAAGAAGGACGAAACCCGCGTTGCCGATCCGTTGCCAGCGGCAAAGCCTGAAACGCCGAAGCGCGCCGGCCAGATCGCGGTCTTCATCAGCCGCAAGGATTCCAAGCTCTACGTGCGGCAGAACTTTGCGCCGCTGTTCGAGGTGCCTGTCACGATCGCCGCGAGCGATCGGCCGCTCGGCACGCATGTCTTCACCGCCGAAGTCGACAAGGCCGATTCCAATGCACTGCATTGGTCGGTGGTGTCCTTGCCGGTGTCCGTCCGCTCTGCCGCGCGCGAGGACGACGGCCGCACGACGGGCCGCCAGCGTGGCGCAGCTGTGATCCCCGTCTCCGCAAAGCCTGTGGTCACGCCGGACAGCCCGGCCGAGGCCCTCGACCGCGTTTCGATCCCGGCCGACGCGATCATGAAGATCAACGAAATGCTCACATCAGGCGGCTCGATCATCGTCTCAGACCAGGGCATCAACCAGGGCGAGACCGGTGAAGGCACCGATTTCATCGTCCGCCTGTACTGATGGGTTTCACCGCGGCAGATAACGCGGTGTTGACGAGGCCGCTCGCGCCGGCGGAGTAAGATGCGCCTCGGGTCATTTCGGGGGATGCCGTCATGATGAACCGCAGGTCCATGCTCATCGCCGGCTTTGCAGCCACACTGGCGCCGGCAACGCGTGCGCTGGCCGATGGCGGCATGAGCCGGATCTCCGCCTACGCCTTCTCCTTCCCGGCATTGTCCGGCGACGACATCCGCCTCGCTGCATTCACCGGCAAACCGCTGCTGGTGGTCAACACCGCTTCGCTCTGCGGTTACACGCCGCAATATGCCGGCTTGCAAGAAATCTGGAGCGAGTTTCGCGAACGCGGGCTCACCGTCATCGGCGTGCCTTCCAACGATTTTGGCGGACAGGAGCCTGGCGGCACCAGTGAGATCTCGGAGACCGCCCACCACCAATACGGCGTTACCTTCCCGATTGCGGCCAAGGCGGTCGTGGTCGGTGCGAAGGCGCATCCGTTCTACCGATGGGCAGCAGAGGCACGGCCGAGGGAGGTCCCGAAATGGAACTTCCACAAATATCTGATCGGCCGACACGGCTATATCGCCGACGTCTTTGCATCCACGGTCGAACCGGCCGACACGCGGATCAAGACGGCGGTCGCCAAGGCGCTGGCCGACACTTGAGCCACATGCCCCAACCCGGTTGGGCACAATCGTGGCGTGACGCCAAACAGCCGTTGCAATGGCGAGGGCCCACCATCTAGGCTAGGATAGTTTGGGGCAGGATGGTTTTGCCGGAGGCGAAAAGCCGCGGCGGAACAACGGGATCAATCTCGAGGACAACACGATGCGTGTGGCGGCAGGACTGATTTTAGCGAGCGCGATGTCTCTGGCGATGACAGGCGCGGCATGGTCGCAGACGCCGGCTGCAAAGCCCGCTGCCACGACGCAAGCCGCACCGGCGGCAACGCCGGCCGCGGCTGCGCCCGCCGCGGCTCCGGCACCCGCGCCTGCAGCAGCCGCCGCGCCGGCTGGCTTCGTCAATCCGCCCCCGCCCAAACAAGCGCCGCAGCCCGCGCGCGCAGCCTGCAACACGCCGGGCGCGCTCGGGGTCGCCCGCACGGTCGAGATCGACACTACGGGCGGTCCCGGCTTCGGCTTCGAGCATTTCAAGGAGCTCGACTTCCTGCGTGACAAGGAGGTCGTGCTGACCTTCGATGACGGCCCCTGGCCGAAGAACACACCCGCGGTGCTGAAGGCGCTCGCCGACGAATGCACCACCGGCATCTTCTTCTCCATCGGCAAGCACGCGACCTACGAGCCCGAGATTCTCAAGCAGGTCTACGCAGCCGGCCACACCGTGGGCACCCACACCTGGTCGCACGCCAATCTCAACAACAAGAAGCTCACGGAAGGGCAGCGCAAGGAAGAGATCGAGAAGGGCCTTTCCGCGGTGAAGTGGGCGCTCGGCGGCATCTCGCCCTCGCCGTTCTTCCGCTTCCCGGCCCTCCAGCATCCGCCGGAGATGGTCACCTATCTCGGCAACCGCAACACGGCCATCTTCTCCTGCGACATCGACTCTTTCGACTTCAAGGCCTCGAAGCCCGAGAAGGTGATCGAGACCGTCATGAAGAAGCTCGACACCAAGGGCAAGGGCATCATCCTGATGCACGACTTCCAGAAGCACACCGCGGAAGCTCTGCCCGAGTTGCTCAAGCGCCTGAAGGCGGGCGGCTACAAGGTGGTGGCGATGCGCGCCAAATTCCCGGCCTCGACGCTGCCCGAGTATGACCAGGAGCTGCTCAAGGACATCAAGCTGCCGACCGTGAGCAGCCGACCCGTCAACAGCGTCGTGACCACGGTGTCCGAATAGCTGCGCCATTGTCCTTTCGCATCGAAGGCTACGTCATCGTCTCCGCGGACGGCATGCTCGCGGACGCCGATCATGTCATGCCCGACAGCCTGAAGTTCGAAGGCGACAAGCTGTTCTTCGAGCAGGCGCTCGATCGCGCCGCGCTGATCGTGCACGGCCGGCACTCGCATGAGCAGCAGCCGAATTCACCCAAGCGCAAACGCCTGATCCTGACCCACAAGATCAGGGCGCTGACCGTCGATCCCGAGATGCCGAACGCGACCTTGTGGAATCCGGATCACGCGAGCTTCGAGGATGCCTGCGCCTTCGCCGATGTCGCCTCCGGCACCGTCGCGATCATCGGCGGTCCCGTCGTGTTCGACATGTTCATGGACCGGTACGACACGTTCTGGCTGTCGGAAGCCCCGCATCTGCGGCTGCCCGGCGGCGAAGGCTGCTTTGTCGGCGTGCCGGAGCGGACGCCTCAGGACGTGCTGGCCTCACGCGGGATGAAGCCAGGCACGCCGTATCTGCTCGACGCCGCGCATGGGGTGACGGTGACCCCGTGGCGTAGGACGTAGTTGGTTTACACGTCCCCGTAGGCCGCCTCGGCCGGACGCGTGGCGCGGCCGTAGCCCATGATCATGAACAGGGCGCCGATGATCGACAGGTTCTTGAGCGCGTCGACCAGCATCTTGGCGTTTTCGGGCGCCGCCTGGTTCCAGAAATCGTAGAACAGGAAGGTCGCGACCGCGACATAGATGATCATCAGCATCGCGAAGAAGCGCGCGCCGAAATTCAGCGCGATCATCACACCTGCGATGATCTCGAGCCCGCCGCCCGCGATTGCCAGCAGCTGCGGCGTCGTCATGGCCGTCGCCGTCTCGATCTGCTTGGCGTAAGGCGCGATCATGTCGGGGACCACGACCTTGGCGGCGATGAAGTCAACCGTCGCCTGCATGGCAAACAGTCTTGCCGCGCCCGTGTAGATGAACAGCACGGCGAACAGGATCCGCCCGAAAGTCACGAACGCTGGCATGATCGGCCTCTTGGCTCAGGCTTTTTGAAACCGGAATTTCGACGAAAGCGCCGAGCGATTATGAAGAGTCATTCGTCGGTTTACAAACGCGGAATGCCTAACTGCAAGTAATTCAAGATCGAAGAGCGCGCGGAGAAAACCTGTCATTCGGCTTCGCGCCACCTTCTCCCACAACAAGGGGAGAAGGGAATGCACCCCCAGCGCGGCTATTCCTTACGTAAACAACGTCGGCTGCTGCCGCGCCGCACGCTCCTGCGCTTCGACCACCGCGACCGCAGTCATGTTGAGGATGCCGCGCGCCGTCACCGACGGGGTGAGGATGTGGGCCGGGCGGGCCGGGCCGATCAGGATCGGACCGACGGGCAGCGCGTCGGCCAGCGACTTGATCATCTGATAGGCGACGTTGGCGGTGTCGAGGCTTGGCATGATCATGATGTTGGCCTCACCCTCGAGATTGGAGTGCGGAAGCACCATTTTTCGCGCGGCGGCTGAAAGGGCAGTGTCGCCCTGCATCTCGCCATCGGCCTCGAGCTCCGGATGCTTCTCCTTCAGCAGCTGGGTTGCCCGCCGCATCTTGCGCGAGGATTCCGTATCATAGCTGCCGAAATCCGAATGCGAGACGAAGGCGATTTTCGGCTTGATGTTGAAGCGCTGGACGTGGACCGCCGCAAGCGAGGCGATCTCGGCGAGCTCTTCAGCGGTCGGATTGGGCCGCACCTGGGTGTCGGCGATGAAGAAGGCCCCCTTGCTGGTGATCAGCAGCGCCAGCGCCGCATAGTCGCTGATGCCCGGTGTGAACCCGACGATCTCGCGGACATGGCGCAGATGGCTCATGTAGCGGCCCTCGACACCGCAGAGCATCGCGTCCGCCTCTCCACGTACCACCGCGAGCGCCGCGATGACAGTATTGTTCGTGCGCACCACTGTGCGCGCCGCATCCGGCGTGACGCCGCAGCGCCCGGCGACCTCGCCATACGACTGCACGTAGGAGCGATAGCGCGGATCGTCCTCGGGATTGATGAGGTCAAAGTCCTTGCCGGCCTTGATCGACAGGCCGAAGCGCTTGATCCGCGCCTCGACCACCGACGGACGTCCGACCAGGATCGGCGTGGCCAGCTTCTCTTCCAGCACCACCTGGGTCGCGCGTAGCACCCGCTCGTCCTCGCCTTCAGCGTAGATCACGCGGACCGGTTGGGTCTTGGCCTTCGCGAACATCGGCTTCATGACGAGACCGGAGCGGAAGGCGAAGCGCTCGAGCAGCGCGGTGTACTCGTCGAAATTGGTGATGGGCCGGGTCGCCACGCCCGATTCCATTGCGGCCTTCGCCACCGCCGGCGCGATGCGCAGGATCAACCGCGGATCGAACGGACTCGGGATCAGCGAGCCCGGGCCGAACCCTTGCGTCTCGCCCGTATCGAAGCCCTGCGCGACCGCATCGGACGGCGCCTCGCGCGCGAGTTGCGCGATGGCTTCCACGGCGGCGTGCTTCATCTCTTCGTTGATCGCGGTGGCGCCGACGTCGAGCGCGCCGCGGAAGATGAAGGGAAAGCACAGGACGTTGTTGACCTGGTTCGGATAGTCGGAGCGCCCGGTGCAGATCATGGCGTCGGGGCGCGCTTTGCGTGCCTCCTCCGGCATGATCTCCGGCGTCGGATTCGCGAGCGCCATGATGAGCGGCTTGTCGCCCATCGCCTTCGCCATCTCGGGCTTGAGCACGCCCGGTGCGGAGAGGCCAATGAAGATGTCAGTGCCGCCGATAACGTCGGCCAGCGTGCGCTTGTCGGTCTTCTGTGCATAGACCGCCTTCCAGCGGTCCATCGTGGTGTTGCGGCCTTCGTGAACGAGGCCGTCGATATCGCAGACCCAGATGTTCTTGCGCTGCGCGCCCATCGAGACCAGCAGGTTCAGTGTCGCGATCGCCGCGGCCCCCGCCCCTGATGCCACGATCTTGACGTCCGACAGCTTCTTGCCGTTCAGGCGCAGGCCGTTGGTGATCGCAGCGGCGACAATGATCGCGGTGCCGTGCTGGTCGTCATGGAAGACCGGGATCTTCATGCGCTCCTTGAGCTGCGCCTCGATCTCGAAACATTCCGGTCCGCGGATGTCCTCGAGATTGATGCCGCCGAAGGTCGGCTCCAGCGCGGCCACGGTCTCGACCACGCGATCGATGGTATCGGCCGCGATCTCGATGTCGAACACGTCGATGCCGGCGAACTTCTTGAACAGGACCGCCTTGCCCTCCATCACCGGCTTCGAGGCCAGCGGGCCGATATTGCCGAGGCCGAGGACGGCGGTGCCATTCGAAACCACGGCAACCAGATTGGAGCGGATCGTCAGCGTCGCCGCTTCCGCCGGGTTCTTGGCGATCTCCATACAGGCGGCGGCGACGCCCGGCGAATAGGCCAGCGCGAGGTCGCGCTGGTTGGCAAGCGGCTTGCTTGCCTGGATCTCGAGCTTTCCGGGGCGGGGCAGCCGATGATAGGCCAGCGCCGCCTGGTGGAGATCATCAGAATAGGACGACATGCGGTGTCTCGCCTCGCGTTACCGGCCTCAAGATGCACGATCCGGAGCGGCCGTCCAAGCGGACCTTATTCCGGCTCATGGAACCGGGATGAAGCACGGCCGGCGGCTCGGTGGCAACATCCGATTGCGTATCCATCAACATCGACGCGCGATGGGACTGCAAGCGCAGTGGTGGCTTGACGCTCGCGTGTCCGGTTGCGGCGCGTCCGCCGAGGGGCCGCGACGCCGAACCGAACCGGAGAGGCGCGAGCGAAAGCCGCCTCGACTCACTTCTGCGGCAAATTCACCCGCACATGCAGCTCGCGCAGCTGTTTTGTCGTGGCTTCCGAAGGCGCGCCCATCAGCAGATCCATGGCCTGCTGGTTCATCGGGAATAGCGAGATCTCGCGCAGATTGTTGGTGCCGCATAAGAGCATCACAATGCGGTCGACGCCGGCCGCCATGCCACCATGCGGCGGGGCGCCGTACTGGAAGGCGCGGTACATGCCGCCGAAGCGGTCGACGACTTCCTGCTCGCCATAGCCGGCGATCTCGAACGCCTTCACCATCGCTCCCGGCACGTGGTTACGGATGCCGCCGGAGGCGATCTCGTAGCCGTTGCAGGTGATGTCGTACTGGAACGCCTTGATGGTCAGCGGGTCCTGGCCCTTCAAAGCATCGAGGCCGCCCTGCGGCATCGAGAAAGGGTTGTGCGAGAAGTCGACCTTCTTGTCCTCGTCGTTGTACTCGTACATCGGGAAGTCGACAATCCAGGCGAGTTCGAACCGCTCCTTGTCCGTGAGGTTCAACTCCTCGCCGACCTTGTTGCGGGCGAGGCCTGAGAACTTCCAGAACTTGTCGGGATCGCCGGCGACGAAGAAGGCGGCATCGCCCTCCTTCACGTTGATCTGTGCACGGATCGCGGCTGTGCGCTCAGGCCCGATGTTGTTCGCGAGCGGACCGGCGCCCTCGCCGCCCTCGCGCCACATAATGTAGCCGAGGCCCGGCTGGCCCTCACCTTGCGCCCACGAGTTCATGCGGTCGCAGAACGCGCGCGAGCCGCCGCCCGGCGCCGGGATCGCCCAGACCTGGTTCTTGGGATCTTCGAGCATACGCGCGAACACCTTGAAGCCGGAGCCGCGGAAGTGTTCGGAGACGTCCTGCATCTCGATGGGGTTGCGCAGGTCCGGCTTGTCACTGCCGTATTTGCGCAGCGCTTCGGCGAACGGAATCCGCCGCCAGCCCTTGGTCACCGGCTTGCCCTTGGCAAACTCCTCGAACACGCCCGTGATGACCGGCTCCATCGCGGCGAAGACGTCATCTTGGGTCACAAAACTCATCTCGACGTCGAGCTGATAGAACTCGCCTGGCAGACGATCAGCGCGCGGGTCCTCGTCGCGGAAGCAGGGCGCGATCTGGAAGTAGCGATCGAAGCCCGACATCATCAAAAGCTGCTTGTACTGCTGCGGCGCCTGCGGCAGCGCGTAGAACTTGCCGGGGTGGATGCGCGACGGCACCAGGAAGTCGCGCGCGCCCTCCGGCGAAGACGCGGTCAGGATCGGGGTGTTGAACTCGAAGAAGCCCTGCCCCTCCATGCGCCGACGCATCGACTTGATGATTTCGACGCGCGTCATGATGTTCTGGTGCAGCTTCTCGCGGCGCAAATCGAGGAAGCGGTACTTGAGGCGGATGTCCTCGGGATATTCCTGATCGCCGAACACCGGCAGCGGCAGGTCGCCGGCCGGGCCCAGCACTTCGATCTCGCTGACATAGATCTCGATCTTGCCGGTCGGCAGATCGTCATTGTCGGTGCCTTCGGGGCGACGGCGGACCTTGCCGTCCATCCGCACCACGAATTCCGAGCGCAGCTTTTCGGCCTGCGAAAACGCCGGCGAGTCCGGATCGACCACGCACTGGGTCAGGCCGTAATGGTCGCGCAGGTCGATGAACAGCACGCCGCCATGGTCGCGAACGCGATGGACCCAGCCCGAGAGGCGGGTCGTCTCGCCGATGTTGCTCTCGCGGAGCGCGCCGCATGTATGTGACCGGTAGCGATGCATGGTCGTCCCAAAATCAATGTCGGAGGATCGAATCGGACCACCGAAACGGCCGGTCCGAAGTTGCGGCAGGGTTTACCCGACGAGGCCGAAGGCGGCAACCAAGGGAACGCGCTGTTTTCGGCTGGATGTGCCCATTTTTGCCCAATCTGGGCTCAAGCCTTTGCCATCACGTGTTCCAGCCCTATCTTGATGCCATGACAGTCCATTTCCCGTTCCAGAACTCCTATTCGGCGCTGCCGGACAGCTTTTTCGCCCGGGTCGCACCGACCCCTGTCGCGGCCCCCCGGCTGATCAAGCTGAACCGGCCGCTGGCGGTCCAGCTCGGGCTCGATCCTGATGTGCTGGAGACCCCTGAGGGCGCCGAGATCCTGGCCGGCAAGACGGTTCCCGCCGGCGCCGATCCCATCGCCATGGCCTATGCCGGCCACCAGTTCGGACAGTTCGTCCCACAGCTCGGCGACGGACGGGCGGTCCTGCTCGGCGAGGTCATCGACAAGGACGGCATCCGCCGCGACATCCAGCTCAAGGGCTCGGGTCCGACCCCGTTTTCCCGCCGCGGCGACGGCCGCGCCGCGCTTGGGCCGGTGCTGCGGGAATACATCGTCAGCGAAGCGATGTTTGCGCTGGGCATTCCGACCACACGTTCGCTCGCGGCCGTCGTCACCGGCGAGCACGTCATCCGCGAGACTGCACTGCCCGGCGCGGTGCTGACCCGCGTCGCCTCGAGCCACATCCGCGTCGGCACCTTCCAGTTCTTCGCCGTCCGCCGCGACACCGACGCCATCCGCCGGCTCGCCGACCACGTCATCGCCAGGCACTATCCGGAGCTGCTCGGCAACGAGCGCCCCTATCATGCCCTCCTCGCCGGCGTCGTCACGCGCCAGGCAAATCTCATCGCGCGCTGGCTGCTGGTCGGCTTCATCCACGGCGTGATGAACACCGACAACAGCTCCATCTCCGGCGAGACCATCGACTACGGCCCGTGCGCCTTCATGGACGCCTACAATCCCGCGCAGGTGTTTTCGTCGATCGACGAGATGGGCCGCTACGCCTATGCCAACCAGCCACGCATCGCACTGTGGAATCTGACCCGGCTCGCCGAATGCCTGTTGCCGTTGTTCTCTGAGGACCAGGAAAAAGCGGTCGCCGAAGCCCAGGACATTCTCGGCGCCTTCCCCGAGACGTTCAGCAAAGCCTATCAGGCAGGCCTGCGCAGGAAAGTCGGCCTGTTCACCGAGCACGACGGCGACGAGGCGCTGATCCAGGACCTCCTGGATGCCATGGCGAAGAACCAGGCCGATTTCACCCTCACCTTCCGCAAGCTCGGCGACGCCGCGGGCGATGAGACGGGTGTTGCCGACGTTCGCGCGCAGTTCATGGATCCTGCGGCTTTCGACGAGTGGGCCAAGCGCTGGCGCGAGCGCACTGCTCTGGAGTCGCAAACCGCAGCCGAGCGGCGCACGGCGATGCACGCCGTCAATCCCGCCTTCATCCCGCGCAACCACCGCGTCGAGGCCGTGATCCAGGCGGCCGTCAACAATGACGACTACGCGCCGTTTGAGGAATTGGTGAAGGTGCTGGCCAAGCCGTTTGAGGACCAGCCCGAGTACGCGGCATACGCCGATCCGCCGCTGCCGAGCCAACGTGTCTTGCAGACGTTCTGTGGGACCTAGAAGCGAACCGGGTGCGTAGGGTGGATCAGCCGAAGGCGTAACCTGTGACGCGGGTGCCGAAATCGTTTATTCAAGACGAACGCTGGCTCAGATCGTCACGACGATCTTGCCGAACTGCGTGTTTGACTCAAGAAAGTGATGCGCCTGGACGATCTCCTCGAACGGAAACGTTTTGGCGATGATTGGCTTCAATGTGCCGTCTGACAGTCCATCGAGGATGAATGTCTTCGCCTTCGCAAGTCGCGCGGGATCGCGGATGATCTCGTGCACGAGATAGCCGCGCAGCGTCAGGCTCTTGCTCAGGACGTTGACCAGCGGAAACGGCGTCGGCTCTGGGCTCAGGCCGCCATATTCGATGAGAACGCCACCCAGCGACATCACGGCGGTGAGCGGCTCAAATATGGGGCCGCCGACGGAGTCGAACACCACGCGAACGCCGTTTGAGCCGACGATGTCCTCCAGGCGCGACCGGATGTCCTCTTCCGCCGACGCGATCACGTCGGCGGCGCCAGCATCGCGCAAGGCCTGCCGCTTGATCAAGGTTCGCGTCACTGCAATCGGGATCGCACCGATCCGGTTCGCGATCTGAATCGCTGCAAGCCCGACACTGCTCGAGGCCGCCGTGATAACCACGGCCTCCCCTCGCTCCAGCCCAGCAATATCGACCAGAGCGCCGAACGCCGTGAGGTATTGCATCCATACCGCGGCCGCTGCGTCGAAGCCGAGCTCGGGCGGGTGCTTCACGACGAACTCGGCCGGAAACGTGACGAACTCGCCATAGGCCGGCCATCGCACCATCGACACGGGCGGCACGATGCTGACGGCCTCGCCCGGCGAAAAGCCGCTCACGCCTTCGCCGATCGCCTCGATGACACCCGCGGCCTCGAGCCCAAGGCCGGACGGAAACGTTGCGGTCTCAATATAGGTCCCTGTCCGCAATAGCGCCTCCGCGCGATTGAGCCCGAGGGCCTTGACCCTGATCTGCACCTCGCGCCTTCCTGGCGGTGCGACGTCAATGGTCTCGATGCGCAGCACCTCGGGGCCACCGTGCCGGTGGAAGCGAACGACGCGCGCCATGGACACACTCCAAAACAGTTGAATTGAATGGAGCTATGCCAACCGTTCGGCAGCGGATAAAGCGTTCAGATGGGCAAACAGTCGAAACCAGGAGTTTGCAATCATGGACCGCCTGACCAGCATGGCCGTCTTCGTCAAGGCGGTTGATGTGGGTTCGTTCGCCGCTGCCGCCGATGCGCTCGAAATGTCGGGGCCGATGGTCGGCAAGCACGTTCGTTTTCTCGAAGAGCGCCTGGGCGTCCGCCTCCTCAACCGCACCACACGGCGCCAGAGCCTGACCGAGGCAGGTCAAGCCTATTACGAGCGCTGCCGCACCGTGATCAGCGAGGCCGAAGCCGCCGACGCGGTCGTTGCCGACGAGCTTTCCGAGCCGCGTGGCCGGCTCCGCGTGACCATGCCTGCCCTGCTGGGACGGCACTGCATCGCCCCCTTGCTGATGAAGCTCGCGCGAAAATATCCGCATCTCGAGCTCGACCTCTCGTTCGGCGACCCGATCGCCGACATCATCGAGGCCCGCTATGATCTTGCGATCCGGACGGGCGATCTCGACGATCAATCCGGCCTGATCGCCCGGCGCATCGCAAGCCAGCGCATGGTGGTGTGCGGCTCGCGCTCCTATCTGCGCGCCAACGGCAAGCCGAAATCGCTCGACGATCTCGGCCAGCACCAGGCGATCATCTATCGCCGCTCCGGGCGTGTCCTGCCGTGGTTGTTTCCCTGTGAAGGCCAGCCTCCAAGCGAAATCATGCCGGCGGGAAGGCTCAGGCTCGACGACCTCGAGGCGATCGCCGATGCCGCCGCGCAGGGCATGGGACTGGCCTGGCTCCCCTACTGGCTGGTCCGTGAACGCCTGCGCGCGGGTACACTCATCGCTCTGTTCAGCAGTCGGCCGGGATTCCTCTACGACTGCCACGCGCTCTGGCCGCGCTCGCCCCGGATGCCACCGAAAGTTCGTGCCGCCGTGGACGGCTTGGCGGCCGCCCTGCCGAAGCTCATGACCTGACCCCGGATGCCATGACGCTGCGTCGCATGGCGCCCCCGTTAACCCCTCATCCACCATCCGGCCCGGCCCGCGCGCCGGTAACCACGACAATTAACAGACCCTCAATTCGCCCCAGACAAGTTTAGCAATCTTTCTGAGGGGTTTTGCCGTGGATCTGTTGGTTTTCGAGTTCCTGGGGCTGGCGCTGGTCGCCATGTGCGTGGTCGTGGTGGCACTGCCTTGCGCGCGCAAACCGGCCCGGCGGATCCGCTACGAATAGGACTTTCGTCGGAAAATGCGATTCCGGCCCAAATGCAAGGCTCGAATTCGCATCGAGCCCCTTGACATCACAGCGCTTTCGGCAGAACGGCTGATACAAATGTCATGGGCCGTTCATGGATTTGATTACCACCACCGCTGACCTTGCGGCTGCCTGCAGCCGGCTGGCCAAGCACCCCGTCATTACCGTCGATACCGAGTTCCTGCGCGAGACCACCTATTACCCGCTGCTGTGCGTGGTGCAGATGGCCAGCGCCGAGGAAGCGATCGTCATCGACACCCTGGCCGAGGGCATCGACCTCAAGCCGTTCTTCGAGCTTATGGGCAACGAAGGCGTGTTGAAGGTGTTCCACGCCGCCCGGCAGGACATCGAGATCATCTGGCACCAAGCCAACATCATTCCGCATCCAGTGTTCGACACCCAGGTCGCGGCCATGGTGCTCGGCTACGGCGACAGCATCGCCTACGACGCGCTGGTTGAGAAGGTCACCGGACATCGCCCGGACAAAACCCACCGCTTCACCGACTGGTCGCGCCGGCCGCTGAGCAAGGAGCAGATGCACTACGCCGTGTCCGACGTCACGCATCTGCGCGACGTGTTCGCAGCACTCGATGCCGACCTCAAGAAGCGCCGACGCAGCGAGTGGGTCTCGATCGAGATGGAGGTCCTGACCTCGCCGAAGACCTACGACTTCCATCCCGAGCGGGCTTGGGAACGGCTCAAGACGCGGGTGCGCAAGCCCAAGGACCTCGCGGTCCTGATGGAGGTCGCCGCCTGGCGCGAGCAGGAGGCGCAGAGCCGGGACGTGCCGCGCGGCCGCGTGCTGCGTGATGAGGCGGTCAGCGACATCGCGACCCACGCGCCGAACACGATCGAGAAGCTCGCAAACCTGCGCTCCGTGCCGAAGGGTTTTGCGAAATCCAAATGGGGCGCCGACATCGTCGCCGCCGTCGAGCGCGGGCTGGCGCGGGATCACGCCACGCTGCCGAAGCTGGAAAAGCCGCGCAACAACAACAATGGCGCCGCGATCGTCGAGCTGTTGAAGGTGCTGCTGCGCATGACCGCGGAGCGCCACGCGGTCGCCAGCAAGGTGATTGCGACCGTCGACGATCTCGAGGAGATCGCGGTCGACGACGAGGCCGACGTGCCGGCGCTACGCGGCTGGCGCCGCGAGCTGTTCGGCGAAGCCGCACTGAAACTGAAGCGCGGCGAGCTGGCGCTGGCCGTCGAGAAAGGCCGCGTGATCGGGGTTCAGCGGGCGGAATAGGCCGTTCCTCCCCGATGTCTCTTGGCGAACGCCAGCTCGCGATGAAGCGCCGCCCCCTACGCCGGCGTCAGCTTCGCCACTTCCGGCTTCATGTCGTCCAGCACGCCTGATATCGCCGCGACCAGCTCGTCGATCTGGGCCCTGGTCACGATCAGCGGCGGGCAGATGGCGATGGCGTCGAGCATGTTGCGCGAGATCACGCCGCGCTCCTGCAGCATCCGGCTAGCCATGCCGCCGACGGCGCCCGGCGTTGCCGCTGCGGTCTTGCGTCCCTTGTCCAGCACCAGCTCGATCGCTGCGATCATGCCGACACCGCGGACCTCACCGACCAGCGGATGGCTGGTGAGCTCACGCAGCTTGCCTTGCATGTAGCCACCGAGTTCGGCGGCATGCGCGACCAGGCCGCGCTCCTCGATGATTTTCAAATTCTCCAGCGCAATCGCCGAGCCGACCGGATGGCCGCCCGCGGTGAAGCCGTGGCCGAGCACGCCGATCTTGTTGCTCTCGTCCGCGATCGGTTCGAACATACGGTCGTTTAGGATGATCGCCGACAGCGGGAAATAGCTCGAGGTGATTTGCTTGGAGACCACGATCGCGTCGGGCTTGATGCCGTAGGTTTCGCAGCCGAACATCTTGCCGGTGCGGCCGAAGCCGCAGATCACCTCGTCGGCGACGAGCAGGATGTCGTACTTGTTCAAAACCTTCTGGATCTTGTCCCAATAGGTCGCCGGCGGCACGATGACGCCGCCTGCGCCCATCACCGGCTCGCCAAAGAACGCCGCGATCGTATCCGGGCCTTCGTTCTGGATCAGCGCATCGAGCTCCTCGGCCCGCCGCGTCGCGAAGGCTTCCTCGCTCTCGCCGGGCTTGCCGTCCTTGTAGAAATGCGGCGAGCCCGTGTGCAGGATGTTCGGGAGCGGCAAGTCGAAAGAGCGGTGGTTGTTCGGCAGGCCTGTGAGGCTGGCGGATGCAATGGTGACGCCGTGATAGGCGCGCATCCGGCTGATCACCTTCTTGCGCTGTGGCTGGCCAAGCGCGTTGGAGCGATAGGCGATCAGTTTCAGAACGGTGTCGTTGGCCTCGGAGCCGGAGTTGGTGAAGAACACCTTGCTCATCGTAACAGGCGCGAGCGCGACCAGCTTCTCGGCGAGATCGATCGAGGGCCCGTGCGATTTTGCGGAGAAGGTGTGGTAGAACGGCAGCGCCTGCATCTGCTTGTGCGCGGCGTCGACCAGCCGCTTCTCGTTGAAGCCGAGCCCGACGCTCCACAGGCCTGCCATCGCCTCGAAATAGCGCTTGCCCGACGCGTCGAACACGTAAGGGCCCTCGCCGCGTTCGATCACCAGAGGACCAGCCTGCTGATGGGCGCGCGCGTTGGTATAGGAATGAAGCTGATAGGCCACATCCCGGGCCTCTTGTGAATTGGGCAACATGGACATTTGCAGAATCCTTGAAAGCGTCACGCCGCCGGCGCAGCCAGCGTCATCACTTGGCTTTTGCGACAACACTTGGCTATTGCGGCAACGCAAAACTTGCAACGCCAATTCGTCGGCGGCAAGCGCTCAGCAGCGTTGCACAAAGCCACATATTGGGCAGCTGTCACGCCGCGCCGTCGTCATTCCCATCGCTATCAGCGGCAGCGGCTTCCCGCACCTCCACCAGTGCCATCGAGAGCAGATACACCGTGGTGGGCAGACCAAGACGGCGCGCCGCCTCGGCGGCATGCGACAGGTCGCTTGCCAGCTCCTTGAGCTGATCTCCCCGTGACAATGTCCCACTCCATCCGCCGATCGCGACCGCCTACACCGCGATGGCGCCGCTGGTTCTGATCAGTTCGACGCTGGACTGGATTGTAGCAAAATTCCCAATCATATTCACTACCGCATGCTTGTAGGCGGCGGCATCGCTGGTCCCCGGCTGCCGGCAGGCTACCGCGTCGGCCACCACCTGGTAGCGATGGCTGCGGTGAAACCCGTCGACGGCGGTGGCCAGGATAGTTTCATCCAGGGAAAAGCCCGCGAGCACGCAACGGACATTGCGGATATTGGACATGTAGTCCACGAACCGCGACGAACTGTAGGCCGACGGCAACGGGTGCTCGAACGTCATTTCTCCCGGCCGCGGCTTCGCCTCCGCGACCCAATCGGTCAGCCTGGATGCCGGATTGAACCAGGCCGCCTGCGCGATGCGCTTCAGATGCATCACCGGCCAGAGATTGTCGCGCCACAGCGTCAGCAGTTCCAGGCAGCGCGCCGTGGCAACCTCGCCGTCGAGGATGACGTGGCGACGTCCAGGGGTCAGATATTCGACCTGGAGATCCGCGCAGACCAGGATCGGCGGATCGTCGGTGATGGAAACCAGCATGATCTTGCGCGCAGCTGCACCAGTTTCAACGGCTAGCGGGCGCGACGTCCCGCAGCGGCGACGTCACGGCCCGTCCTGCCGAGGCGTCGAGCACGCCCGGCCGGTCCCAATCACCCTCGGGACGGATGATCACGTAAGGATCGCTGTCCAGCGTGATGGCATCCGGGCCGGGTTCGATCTCCAGCAGCATTTCCGTGTAGGAAAAATCGGAAAACGTGATCTTGCGGTTGTGGCCGAGCGGCTTGGCGCCGAAATGGGCCCAGAAATCGACCAGCCGGTCCTGCGCCTGGCCGTAGATCTTGCGAAAGCCCTTGCGCTTCACATAGTCGACGCTCGCCTGTACTAGCTTGAACGAGACGCGCGAGCGCCGATATTGGTGCCGCACCGCGAGCCGTTCGACCTTGGCGAAATCGCCGAAGAACCGCACCCGCAGACAGCCCGCAGGCTCGTTGCCGACGTAGCCTATGAAATGCGCGGCGACCATGTCGTTGCCGTCGAACTCCTCCTCGAACGGACAATCCTGCTCGGCAAGATACACTGCGGAGCGAATGGCGGTGACCAGCATGAGATCGCTGAGATCGCGCGCGAGGCGAATGGTGATGGAGCGGGAGTCGGGCTTCGCGAGAGGAATCCTAGTACCGTGCATCTGCAAAACTCCTTGCTTGGATGATCGCGCCCGG
Organism: Bradyrhizobium sp. 149; assembly: GCF_023073915.1. Classification (GTDB taxonomy): domain Bacteria; phylum Pseudomonadota; class Alphaproteobacteria; order Rhizobiales; family Xanthobacteraceae; genus Bradyrhizobium. The sequence continues at coordinate 1,167,048 of NZ_JADPKK010000022.1, forward strand.
CATGCGCATCGGCTGCCGATGCCACGGCCGCTCGTAGCACCAGAGGTCGGGTTGGAAGCTCGGAACAGGCTCGAAGCCGGTCGCCCTCATGATGTCGCGTCCGGCCACGGTTGACGGCTGCGCATAGCAATCCGCGTTGCGAAACCTTAGCTGTCGCAGATGAGCCGCGGCCTTGCCGAGACCGGCGACACCGCGCCCTGTCGCCGCGATCGCCCAGATGTAGATGGCAGCAACGTCCTCGTTCGCAGAGGCGAGATGGCGCGTCTCCGGCGCGGTGAGGCAGATCTCGTCCAGCAGCAGCGCATCGTGCCCGCGGTCGTTGAGAAACAGGAAGGCCATGCCGCCGACGAGGTTGCCCTTCCGGCTGAAAGTCAGGATGCTCTCGGGATCGAAGGTGAAGTACTTTGCAAGCTCGGCCGTCCCGATCCGAACGCCCGGCACGAGCCGGTGCGCCATCTGCGAAAGCGCGGCGAGTTCGGAAAATCGGGCACAACGGACATCGATATCCGGACTGAGCGGCAGCGCGTCAAAATCATGCCTTGCGGCAAACGAGCCCCTTTCCATACCCATGTCACCCCTCTATCGTTTGCGGCTTTCGTGCCCCGCTATGACCTAGAGCTTAGCGGCTGGGGATCAGTCGTATGCAGCAGTTATTGCACCGGGGTGCTGCGATGATGCAGCACGGTGAAGAAGCCCTGGATGCGTCCTGGGACGATTTGAAACTGTTTTTAGCTTGCGCAAAATATAAAAGCTTCCGCAACGCCGCCGAGGAGCTAGGGCTCACCTCCACCACCCTGATGCGCAGGATCGACCGACTCGAAGAGAGCATCGACTGCAAGCTGTTCCTCCGCGACCAGAGCGGGCTCACGCTCAGCGACGAAGGCAGCGCGATGATCGCCGACGTCGCGCACATGGAGCGTCATGCTTTCAACGTTTTCCGGCGTGCCTCGCGGTCGTCGAACGACATGTCAGGCACCGTGCGCGTCGCGGTGACGGAAGGCCCCGGCAATTTCTGGATCCTGCCGCGACTGATCGACTTCCAGAAGACCTATCGCAAGATCACCGTCGACCTGCGCTGCGCGATGGAGCAAGCTGACGTCGCGCGCCTCGAATCCGATATCGCGATCCAGCTGGAGCCACCGACCAATCCCGATCTGATCGTCGCCAAGCTCGGCCGTCTGCACATCTATCCGTTCGTCTCGAAGGAGTACGAGAACCTCTACGGCGTGCCGGCTAGCCTGGCCGAGCTGAGGAACCACCGCATTATCAAGCAGAGCGCGCCGCAGGTCGACGACGGCGCTTATGCCCGTGTGCTCGGGCTGAAGTCCCTCGAGGGCATCGTCGGAATCAAGACCAACTCATCGGTCGGCGTGCTCTATGCAGTGGAGCGCGGCGCCGGCATCGGGTTCCTGCCGACGGTCTCGATCGCGCTCGGCGCTCCGCTCGTTGCCGTCGATCTCGGCGTCAGTCACCACGCCGATCTCTGGCTCACCTATCACAAGGAGTTCCGCGCCTCCGAGCGCCACAAGATCGTGGTCGATTGGCTGAAGAAAATCTTCGATCCCAAGGCCTATCCCTGTTTCCGCGAAGAGTTCATCCACCCGAACGCACTGGTGCCGATGATGACGGCCGCGCGCGAGGGCTTTGGATTGACGGGATATATCGCGGCAATGCCGACCTGAAGCTTGGGCATGACCTTTTTCGGAGAACCGCTTCGCACTTTTCCGGATCATGCTCTGGGCGGACGCGGGCAGGCTTCGCCTCACCACCGATATTCAAAGCCGACCGTCCCCTGGTGCGATGTCAGCTCGTTGCGGAACTTGCCGTCGTAATTGACGTAGAGCCGCGCGGTGTTGGTCAGGCTGAGGGAGGCCGAGGCGCCGGCATCCATGCCGTAGCGGCTCTCGCCGATGCCGGGCACGACGATGCTCTGGGTGCCGAGGCTGACCTGCACGGATCCCAGGTTCTGATAGAAATTGTCGACGAACTTGCCGTAGGCGGACAGGTCCAGGATCTTCTGGTCGAAGATGAAGTAGCGCCCGATCTCGGCCCCGATCATGACGCGCGCACGTGAGAGCGCCGTTGCGCCGACATTGAGGGGATCGAGGCCGCCGGTCTCCTGGAACGCGACGCTGGTGGCGCGAACATATTCCAGCGCGCCCTTGGGCACGATGCGCATCTGGTCCTTGGTCCAGTAATAGTTGATCTCGGTCAGCGCGCCGTCGATCGCGGCGCGATAGCCCGCGGTCGCAAGGCCCAAGCCGGTATCCCGGCTGGAACCGACCTTGCCGAAACCGTGCACCACCGCGAAAGCCCAGGTCCACGGGCCCTTGTCGACGGAGCCGTTGAAGCCGAGTTGCGTCAGGTCCAGGGTTGCGGATTGCAGCGCGAGCGGCACGTCGATGTCGGTGTGGCTTTGGTCGACGGAGAAGCCGATATTGACGCCGGGTGCGAGCCGAGCGCCAAAGCCTGCGACACCGCCAAACGTCTTGCGCTTGTCGCCGACAAAGTCGCCCTGCGCATCGGTCCGGACCGAGATGCCGTAGCCCTCGAACCAGGTGCGGTAGCGCGGATCTTCCGTACCGGCTGACGCGCCGCCGCCGCCGGGATTGGTCCGGAACGCCCGGTTGACGCCGCCAGATGCCTGGGCGCCGAGCCGCTCCAGGAAATTCGAGCCGAGATTGAGCGCGCTATTGCCGGCCGACTGGTCGTAATTGGTCGAACTTGGCATTGGAATCGGCGTCGGTGATGGCGTAGGTGTCGGGGACGGAGCAGGTGTCGGGCTCTGCGCGAAGCCGGGCGCCGCGGAAGACATCATCACGACGAGCGCAAACGCCATCGCGATCGCCGTTTTGATCCGGAGGAGGCCGGCCAGCCTGAACGTCTGCCGTGTCCTTGAGGGCTGCGAGGTGCAGCACATGACGACCAATCCTAAAGTAAAGTGGTGGCGCGCAAAAATGCAACACGGCCTGCGGCGCATGCGAGATTTGTGCTGAACTGCCACGATGGGTCAACCGGTCGGCACCTGATCACCGCGGCGTTTGCACCCAATTGTGGTTCCCCGGCAACAGGTCGCAAATTGCATGTCGACGCGGCCGGCCCGATCTTGAAATCCGCGCGCGGCTTGCTAACGCGCGATTTTCATGTTGCAATATCGGACACAATCGGAATTGGCCGCTCGACTGTGCGTTTCGCGACATTGACACTCAAGATCGAACAGACTTCCGGAAGCCCGTTTGTGGCGTGGCACGCGAAAAGCGGCCGCGTCTTTTTTGTATCCAGCGGAGGAGACTGAGGATGCCGCAAAAGGGCACCGTCAAATGGTTCAACCCGACCAAGGGTTACGGGTTCATCAAGCCGAACGGCAGCGACAAGGACGTGTTCGTCCATATTTCCGCCGTCGAGCGTGCCGGACTCTCGACCCTCAATGAAAATCAGGTGGTTGAATACGACCTCGTGGAGAACCGCGGCAAAGCATCCGCGGAGAACCTCAAGGTTTCCTGATTTCTCTCGCCGTCCGCGCAAGAGATCATGACGTTGCCCCCGGCTCTGCCGGGGGTTTTTGTTTGGGATGAGTAGTATTTCGCAGTGTGACGGCGCTTCACCGCACCAACGGCGCAACCAGAAAATTCTCCGATGGCCCGCTGCCCGCGGTCTTGCAGACATCGCCCTCGATCCGGACCTTGCCGGTCGCGAGCAGGCTCAGGGCTGCGGGATAGATGCGGTGCTCGACTTCGAGGATACGCTCCGACAGCGTCGCCCCGGTATCGTGATCGCTCACGGGCACCGCACCCTGCATCACGATTGGGCCGGCATCGGTCTCGGGGATGACGAAGTGCACCGTCGCACCAGACAGCTTGACGCCGGCGCGCAAGGCCTGGCCATGCGGGTCCAAGCCTGGGAACGACGGCAGCAGCGAGGGATGGATGTTGAGCATCCGCCCGTACCAGGCTTTTGTGAATTCAGCCGTGAACAGCCGCATGAAACCGCCGAGACAGATCAGCTCGATGCCGTGCTGATCGAGCGCTGCTTGCAGCACCTTCTCGAAGCCGGCGCGGTCCTTGCCGAACGGCTTGCTTTCGATCACCAGCGTGTTCACGCCGCTCGCTTTGGCCCGTTCGAGCCCGAGCGCGTCGGCCTTGTTCGAGATGACGAGCGAAATCTCCGCCGGGAAATCCGCAGCAGCAGCGGCCCTGATCAGCGCGGACATGTTGGAGCCGCGGCCGGAGATCAGGATGGCGACGCGGCGTTTCATCACAGCGCCAGGTCGAGGTGGCCATTATAGACGACGCGATGCTCGCCTTCGGCCGCGATCACGGTGCCGAGCTGCGCGACGGTCTCGCCGGCTTCGGTGAGGACCCGCACGACCTCGTCGACCTTGTCCGGTTCGACGATCGCGATCATGCCGATGCCGCAGTTGAAGGTGCGCAGCATTTCGAGCTCGGCGATGCCGGCTTGGGCTGCCAGCCATTTGAACACCGGCAGCACCGGCAGGCGCGGCAGGTCGATACCGACGCCGAGATGCGGCGGCAGCACGCGCGGAATGTTGTCGGTGAAGCCGCCGCCGGTGATGTGGGCAAGCCCCTTCACCGCGTCGGTCTCGCGGATCGCGCGCAGGCAGGATTTGACATAGAGCCGCGTCGGCGTCAGCAGCGCGCCGCCGAGCGTCATGACAGGCGCAAACGGCGCCTGCGCCCCGAAGCCGAGGCCGGATTGTTCCACGATCTTCCGCACCAGCGAGAAACCGTTGGAGTGCACGCCCGACGAGGCGAGCCCGATCACGGCATCGCCGGCGGCGATATCCTTGCGCGGCAAGAGCGTGCCCCGCTCCGCGGCGCCGACGGCAAAGCCGCCGAGGTCGTAGTCGCCGTCCTTGTAGAGGCCGGGCATCTCGGCCGTCTCGCCGCCGATCAGGGCGCAGCCGGATTCGCGGCAGCCTTCGGCGACACCGGCGACGATCGATGCGGTCGCCTCCGGGTCGAGCTTGCCGCAGGCAAAATAGTCCAGGAAGAACAGCGGCTCGGCGCCCTGCACCACGAGGTCGTTGACACTCATGGCGACGAGGTCGATGCCGATCCCGCCATGCAGGCCGGTCTCGATCGCGATCTTGACCTTGGTGCCAACGCCGTCGGTCGCGGCCACCAGGATGGGATCCTTGAAACCGGCCGCCTTGAGGTCGAACAGGCCGCCGAATCCGCCGATTTCGGCGTCGGCGCCGGCCCGCGCGGTTGCGCGCACCATTGGCTTGATCAGGTCGACCAGGCGGTTGCCCGCGTCGATATCGACGCCTGAATCGGCGTAAGTGAGGCCGTTTTTGCGGTCGGTCATGCCCGATTTCCAGTGGGTTTGGGGCTGGTTACGTCGAATTCCGGGGACGCGCAATGGCTCGCATGGCGCGTCTCCGTATACTATGTAGAGATATCAACCGGTTCAGCCTCCAAAGGGCCGAATTCGAGGTCAGGCCGGGTGCCGGGAAGCGCCGTGTGAGTATACCGAACATCATTACTTTGGGCCGCATCATGCTGGTCCCGATCATCGTCTGGGCCATCGTGTCGAGCCAAATGGAGGTGGCGTTTGCCGTCTTCCTGATCGCGGGTATCAGCGACGCGGTCGACGGCTTCCTTGCCAAGCGCTTCAATATGACGAGCGAGCTTGGCGCCCTGCTCGACCCGCTCGCCGACAAGGCGCTGCTGGTCTCGATCTACATGGCCCTGGGCATCTGGGGTGCGATTCCGCGCTGGATCGTCATCCTGGTGGTCTCGCGCGACATCATGATCGTCGCCGCCGTGATGGTTTCGTGGCTGTTCGATCGCCCTGTCGAGATGAAGCCCTCGAGAGTATCCAAGCTCAACACTGTGGCTCAGGTGGCATTCGCGGCGCTGGTGCTGGCCGCCCTCGCCTTCGGCTTCAAAGCCGGTCCTTATGATATAATCCTGATGGGGCTCGTCACGATCTTCACGCTCTCCTCCGTATCGCTCTATCTCGTCGAGTGGTTGCGGCACATGAGCACCATCGAGGCCAAATGAGTCGGGATGCGGCCCCGCAAAAGGCCAACTCCCGCTCGATCGGTCGCATCTCTTCAAACGAAGCCGGCACGCCGGCACGGAGCAAAGCAAGCGTGCCAGGCCGCGTTCATCCCCGACAATTGGCGTTTTCGCTTCCGCATGCGGAGAGCCTGAGCCGGGACAATTTCCTCGAAGGCCCCGCCAACACCGCTGGTCTTGCCCTCATCGACGCTTGGCCGGAATGGCCGAACCGGATCATGTGGCTGGCCGGTCCGGAAGGAAGCGGCAAGAGCCATCTCGCCGCGATCTGGGCCGAGGCTTCAGGCGCCCGCTCGACCACGGCCAATGGGCTGACCGCCGAAGCCGTCCCGGGTGCGCTCGCCACCGGCGCCCTGGTGGTCGAGGATCCCAACGCCAGGGAATTCGACGAGCGCGCCTTGTTCCATCTGATGAACCTGGCCCGGGAGGACGGCGCCTACGTCCTCTTCACCGGGCGCGAGGTGCCCGCATCTCTCGATATCGAGCTTGCCGACCTGCGCTCGCGGCTCCGCGCCGTGCCGGTCATCTCGCTGCTGCCGCCCGACGACCAGCTCTTCCGCGGCCTGATCGTCAAATTCTGCGCCGACCGCCAACTTGCCGTGGACGAGAGCGTGGTCAGCTACCTCGCCACCCGCCTGGAGCGGTCCCCGGCCGCCGCCCGGCAGGCCGTGGACCTGCTCGACAGCGAGGCCTTGCGCCTCGGTCGCCCCGTCACCCGGGCGCTGGCCGCCGAGCTGCTTCGGGATGTCTGACCAAGGCGGCTTGACGCGGCCGGGGGGCGGAACATCAATGTCATCGAAACGTCATCGCTCTAACACATGCTCCCGCGGGTTTTGCGCGTAAGTCGCAAATTGAACTGGATGGACCGACTTCTGATGGACTCTGCGCAAGCTGTTGAAGTTAAAGAAAAAGCCCCGGAAGCCGGAGGCCCGCCGGCGATCGCATCGAGCCCCGAGCGGTTCATCAATCGCGAGCTCTCCTGGCTGCACTTCAACCGCCGCGTCCTGGAGGAATCGGTCAACCCCAGTCATCCCATGCTGGAGCGGGTGCGGTTCCTGTCGATTTCAGCGAATAACCTCGACGAGTTCTTCATGGTCCGCGTCGCCGGCATCAAGGCCCAGGTGCGCGAGGGCATTGCCGAACGCAGCCCCGACGGCCTGACGCCGTCCGAGCAGCTCGCGCTCATCAACCGGACGGTCTCGCAGCTTGCCTCCGACCAGCAGGCGATCTGGCGCGACCTGCGCGGCACGCTCGCCGGCGAGGGCATCGTGCTGGTCGAGGGCAAGGAGGTCACCAAGGCGGAACGAACCTGGATCGAGGACTACTTCCTCAGCAACGTGTTCCCGCTGCTGACCCCGCTCGCGATCGACCCGGCCCACCCCTTCCCCTTCATTCCGAGCCTCGGCTTCACCATCGCGCTCCAGCTCACGCGCGCCGCCGACGGCAAGCAGATGAACGCGCTGATCCGCATGCCCGGCAAGATCGACCGTTTCATCCGTCTGCCGGCGGAGGGCAAGGTCGTCCGGCTGATCTCGCTGGAGCAGGCCACCGCGCTGTTCATCAACCGCCTGTTCCCCGGCTACAATCTCCACGGCCAGGGCGCCTTCCGTGTCCTCCGCGACTCCGAACTCGAAATCGAGGAGGAGGCCGAGGATCTCGTCCGCCTGTTCGAGACTGCGCTGAAGCGCCGCCGCCGCGGCTCGGTGATCCGGCTCGAGATCGACGCCAAGATGCCGGAGCAGCTGCGCAGCTTCGTGCAGCACGCGCTGTCGACCTCCGACGACGAGGTGTTCCTGGTCGACGGAGTGCTCGCCATGAACGAGCTCTCCCAACTCACCCGCCTCGACCGGCCCGACCTGGAATTCACCCCTTACGTGCCCCGCCATCCCGAGCGCGTGCGCGAGCAAGGCGGCGACATCTTCGCTGCGATCCGGCAGAAGGACCTCGTCGTCCATCACCCCTACGAATCCTTCGACGTCGTGGTGCAGTTTCTTCAGCAGGCGACGCGCGACCCTGATGTCGTCGCCATCAAGCAGACGCTCTACCGCACCTCGAGCAACTCGCCGATCGTGCGCGCGCTCGTGGAAGCTGCCGAGGCCGGCAAATCCGTCACCGCGCTGATCGAGCTGAAGGCGCGGTTCGACGAAGAGGCCAACATCCGCTGGGCACGCGACCTCGAACGCGCCGGCGTGCAGGTCGTCTACGGCTTCCTCGAACTCAAGACCCACGCGAAACTCTCGATGGTGGTGCGGCGCGAGGGCGGCAGCCTCACAACCTACGTCCACACCGGCACCGGCAATTATCACCCGGTGACCGCGCGCATCTACACCGACCTCTCCTATTTCACCTCGGATCCGACCATCGGCCGCGACGCCGCGCGCGTGTTCAACTTTATCACGGGCTACGCCGCACCGAGCGACCTGGAAAAGATGGCGGTCTCGCCGCTGACCTTGCGCAAGCGGATCATCGAGCACATCCAGGGCGAGACCGCGCATGCGCGGCACGGCCGGCCCGGTGCGGTCTGGATGAAGATGAACGCGCTGGTCGACCCCGACATCATCGACGCGCTCTACGAGGCGTCACAGGCCGGCGTGCAGGTCGAGCTCGTGGTGCGCGGCATCTGCTGCCTGCGGCCCGGCATTCCCGGCCTGTCGGAGAACATTCGCGTCAAGTCGATCATCGGACGCTTCCTTGAACACGGCCGAATCTACTGCTTCGGCATGGGTCAGGGCTTGCCGAGCGCGAAAGCGGCTGTGTATATCTCCTCGGCCGACATGATGCCGCGCAACCTCGACCGCCGCGTCGAGGTGCTGTGTCCGCTGCAAAATCCCACGGTGCATCAGCAGGTTCTCGAACAGATCATGGTCGCGAATCTCAAGGACAATGAACAGAGCTGGCAATTGTTGCCGGACGGGTCCTCAACGCGTATGAAGACCGCGAAGGGCGAGGAGCCTTTCAACGTCCACAACTACTTCATGACAAATCCGAGTCTGTCTGGCCGTGGTAAGTCGCTCAAGGAATCCTCGCCGCGCCGCCTCACGCGCCGTAATGAACGTCATCAATCCTGATCCGGGATCGTCGACGTGAAGCGGCCGCGCAGGCGCGGCTCGAGCGTCGCGGTCATCGACATCGGCTCAAATTCGGTCCGTCTCGTCGTGTACGAGGGACTGGCGCGGAGCCTCATTCCGATCTTCAACGAGAAGACGCTGTGCGGCCTCGGGCGCGAGGTGCAGAGCACGGGACTGCTTGCGCCCGACGCCGTCGACAAGGCGCTGACCTCGCTCAAGCGCTTCCGTGCGCTGTGCCGGGTGATGCAGGTCGGACGGGTGTTTGCGATTGCGACCGCCGCCTGCCGCGACGCCTCCAACGGCGCTGACTTCATCGCGAAAGCCGAACGCATCTGCGCCGTGAAGATCGAGATCCTGTCGGGCCCGCGCGAGGCGCGGCTGTCGGCGCTTGGCGTGATCTCCGGCATCCATCATCCCGATGGCATCGTCGGCGACCTCGGCGGCGGCTCCCTCGAACTGATCGACGTGCGCAAGAACAGCGTGCGCAGCGGCGTGACGCTGCCGCTCGGCGGCCTCGCGCTGCAGGACCTCGCGCATAAATCCCTGAAACGCGCCGACCGAATCGTGCGCGAGGCACTCGCCGAGGTATCGCAGCTCAAGTCCGGCAGCGGCCGCAGCTTCTACGCCGTCGGCGGCACCTGGCGCGCGCTTGCGCGCATCCACATCATCCAGAGCGGCTATCCGCTCCAGGTGATGCACGGCTATTCGATTTCGGCCGCCGAGGCGCTCGACTTTTCGCGGCGTCTCCGCCGGCTTGCGGCCGCCGACATGCTCGCCGATATCGAGATCGTCGCCGATGCCCGGCGCCCGCTCCTCACCTATGCGGCACTGGTGCTCGAGCACATCATCCGGGTGGCGAAGCCGAAGACCATCGTGTTCTCGACCTTCGGTGTGCGCGAGGGTCTGCTGCACGAAAAGCTGCCGGAGTCCGAACGCAACACGGACGGACTGATCTGTGCGGCCGAGGAGCTGAACCAGCTGCTGTCGCGTTCGGCGAAGCACGCGCGCGAGCTGATCGCCTGGACCGACCGCCTCGTGCGTGTGGTGAAACTGCGCGAGACTGCGGAGGACCGCCGTCTGCGCCACGCCGCGTGCCTGCTGTCCGACATCGGCTGGCGCGTGCATCCCGACCATCGCGGCGAGCAGACGCTGAGCCTCGTCGTCAACGGCAATTTCGGCGCGATCACCCACATCGAGCGCGCGTTCGTCGGCCTCTCCGTGTTCTACCGCTATGCGGGCCTCAGCGAGGAGAACCAGCCGCCGGTCGCCATGCAGGAGTTGCTGACGCCGGCGCAGCTCGAACGCGCCCGCCTGCTCGGCGCGGCCTTCCGCGTCGCGCATCTGATTTCGGCTGCGCGTCCGGGCGTCCTGCCCGCGACACATTTCCGCAGCTTGGGCGGCAAGCTGTTGCTGGTGTTCGAGCACCGCCTCGGCGATCTCGTTGCGGATCGCGTCGGCAGCCGCTTCCGCGCGCTCGCCCGGCTGATCAACCGCGCCGGCTCCATCGTCAGACGGTAGAAAACTATTCTGCCGAGGCCTTGGCGTGGCGCTCGGAGGAGTCCGGTGCGGCCGCGCTGAGGCTGCGGCGGCGCCAGATGGTGCCGACCACCAGCACGACGACGACGCCAAGAGCTGCGCAGAGATATTCGCCGCCTCCGCCGCCATGGGTGAATTGCGGCGGGATGCGCAACACGCCGAGCATGTTGTCCAGCGAGGCGCCGAACGGACCGTCAAACAGCGTGTGCAGCCTCGGCGCGATGCCGGGATCGGTCGCGATCACCTCGCCCGCGATCCAGCCGAGCAGCGCCGCGCCGGCCCACACCAGAACCGGCAGCTTTGCGAGCAGCGCCATGATCAGCGCCGCACCGGCGACGATCAGCGGCACGCTGATGGCAAGACCGAGCACCAGCAAGGGCGCGCTGCCATTGGCGGCGGCGGCCACCGCAATAACGTTGTCCAGACTCATGACAATGTCGGCGACGACGACGATCTGCACGGCCTGCCACAGATGCGAGGCCGATTCGACGCCGTCCTCGTCCTCTTGCTCCGGCACCAGCAGCTTGGCCGCGATCACGATCAGCGCGAGACCGCCGACGAGCTTGAGGTACGGCAGCTCCATCAGGCTTGCGACGATGCCCGTGAAGATGATCCGCAGCAATACTGCGGCGCCCGCACCGAAAATCATGCCCCACAGCCGATGCCGCGGCTTCAGGCCGCGGCAGGCGAGCGCGATCACCAGCGCATTATCGCCGGACAAAAGGACGTTGATCCAGATGATCTTGCCGACCGCAACCCAGAAGGTCGGCTCGGCCATCTCAACGCGGAACTGGGTGAAGAATGCCCCGATCATAGCGGGATCGAAGATCTGCCAGAGCCAGTTCACACTACGTCCTTTCGCCGCGTCTTTTTAACTTATCGGCTGATGGATCAGCCGACGATCTCGTTGCCCGAGAAGAACTGCGCGATCTCGATCGCGGCGGTCTCCGGCGCATCCGAACCGTGCGCGGAGTTCTCGCCGATCGACTTTGCGTAGAGCTTGCGGATGGTGCCGTCGGCCGCTTTGGACGGATCGGTCGCACCCATCACGTCGCGATACTTGGCGACGGCGTTCTCGCCTTCCAGCACCTGGACCACCACGGGGCCCGAGGTCATGAATTCCACGAGTTCGCCGAAGAACGGCCGCGCCTTGTGAACCGCATAGAAGGTCTCGGCCTGCTCCTTGGTCATGCGGATGCGCTTCTGCGCGACGATGCGCAGGCCCGCCTTCTCGATCACGGCGTTAACCGCACCGGTGAGGTTACGCGCGGTGGCGTCGGGCTTGATGATCGAGAAAGTGCGTTCGATGGCCATAATCTTGTCCTTGGGGAGAATGCGGCGGTTCGGAGTTGCCGGGCTTATATCGGCGCCTTCGCCTGACGGCAAGCGACCGCCAAAACGGGCTCGCGAGCGCTTCGCCGCAGGCCAGGGGTCCGAATTCCAATATGGATGACAACGATTTCACTCAGATGAACCCAATCTAAAGGCTCCGTCAGGGTTTGGTTCAGCCTCGCTCGGATAATCTCAGGTCCATCGAAACCTAAGCCTCCGCCCGAGGCGGACCGTTTCGGCGGCCTTTCCATCGACGCGATAGCCCCGCGCCGGCAGTTTTGAGGAGATCACCATGTTGAGGAAACTTTCGCTTGCCGCTGTCGCCGCGCTCGCGCTGGGTGCCGCGCTGGCGCCGACCTCCGCTTCCGCTCACTGGCATGGCGGCTGGGGCCATGGCGGCGGCGGTGGCTGGCATCACGGCTGGGGTGGACCGCGCTTCTATGCCCCCGTCTCCTACGGCTACGGCGGCTGCTACGTGCGCCGGCTGGTCCCGACCCCCTGGGGACCCCGCTGGCGGATGATCAACCGCTGCTACTGAGCCCGACAGCACCTTTCCAAGGGTACTTGAGCCCCCAAGGGTACTTCCAAGCGAAGCCCCGGCGTCCCCAGCGCCGGGGCTTTGTATTCGGAAGGGATATTGCGCGGCTTCATACAATTTTTGCTAGAATGCCGGGCGATCGCCGCGAGTGGCGAAACCATTTGGGGGCCAAGGACTTGGTACCGTGTCGCTCCTTTGAGAACACGGAACCCCGCGATGGCTGGCCTTTTCGCCGATGACAGCGAACAAATCGACCGGCGCACCAGCCGCTCGATCCGCGATGCCGTGGGCGAGCGGCTCCAGCAGAGCCTGCGGCCCGAAGCTAGGCTTCCGACGCACCTCGAGCAACTCCTCAATGAGCTGAAGCAGCGCGACCGCGATTCGCACTGACCTGATAAGCACCGGCTCGCGGACACGGAAAAACGGGTTGCGTTTGATCCCGGGTGCGGTGACAAGGCCGCATGCTCGCTATCACCGACCTCTCCATCCGCCTCGCCGGACGCCTTCTGATTGACCAGAGTTCCGTGCAGATCACGCCCGGATCTCGCGTCGGCATGGTCGGTCGCAACGGCACCGGCAAATCGACCCTGTTCAAGGTGATACGCGGCGAGCTCGCGGCCGAGCACGGCACGGTGACCCTGCCGCCCCGCTGGCGCGTCGGCAGCCTCGCGCAGGAAGCGCCGAACGGCCCCGAGAGCCTGATCTCGGTCGTGCTCAAGGCCGACCTCGAGCGCGACGCGCTGCTCACCGAGGCCGAGAGCGCGACCGATCCGCACCAGATCGCCGAGATCCAGACCCGGCTGGTCGACATCGACGCGCATTCGGCACCGAGCCGTGCCGCAGCCATCCTTTCCGGTCTCGGCTTCTCCGCCGCCGACCAGCTCCGCCCCTGCGCCGAATTCTCCGGCGGCTGGCGCATGCGCGTCGCGCTTGCCGCAACGCTGTTCGCGGCTCCCGACCTGTTGCTGCTCGACGAGCCCACCAACTATCTCGATCTGGAAGGCACGCTGTGGCTCGAGGATCACCTTGCGCACTATCCGCGCACCGTGATCGTGATCAGCCATGATCGCGACCTGCTGGAAAGCTCGGTCGACCAGATCCTGCATCTGGAGCGCAGCAAACTCACGCTTTACAAAGGCACCTACTCCTCCTTCGAGGAGCAGCGCGCCATGCGCGAGATGCTCGATGCCAAAGCGGTCAAGCGCCAGGAAGCCGAACGCGCGCGCCTGCAAGCCTTCGTCGACCGCTTCAAGGCCAAGGCCTCCAAGGCCCGGCAGGCACAATCGCGCGTCAAAATGCTGGAGCGGCTGAAGCCGATCACGGCGCTGGTCACCCAGGATGTGCGCGAGATCAGTTTCCCCGCGCCCGAGAAAATTCTGTCGCCGCCGATCATCGCCGCCGACAACGTCGTGGTCGGCTACGATCCGAACACGCCCGTGCTTAACCGCGTCACATTGCGCGTCGACAATGACGACCGCATTGCGCTGCTCGGCTCCAACGGCAACGGCAAGTCGACCCTTGTAAAGCTGCTCGCCGGCCGCCTCGCGCCGTTCTCGGGCAAGGTGACGCGCGCGGACAAGCTGTCGATCGCCTATTTCGCGCAGCACCAGCTCGACGAATTGAACGAGGACGGCTCCGCCTACGATCACGTCCGCAAGCTGATGGGCGAAGCGCCGGAAGCGAAAGTACGCGCCCGGGCCGGCGCGATCGGCTTTTCCGGCAAGGCGGCCGACACCAAGGTCGGAAAATTGTCGGGCGGCGAGAAGGCGCGGCTCCTGCTGGGACTTGCGACCTTCTTCGGCCCCAACATGATCATCCTGGACGAGCCGACCAACCATCTCGACATCGACAGCCGCGCCGCGCTCGCCGAAGCCATCAACGAATTTCCCGGCGCTGTCATTATGGTCTCGCATGATCGCTATCTGATCGAGTCCTGCGCCGATCAACTCTGGATCGTCGCCGACCGCACGGTGACCAATTACGAGGGTGACCTCGATGAATATCGCCGCCTGGTGCTGTCCGCGCGCAATGGCGAGCCCGCCCCGCGCGAGCGCAGCGCCGCCAGCGAGAGGCCGCAGCGTCCGAGATCGGACAATCGCGGCTCGCTGAAGAAGCGCATCGCGGAAGCCGAGTCCGAGATCGCCCGCGTCAGCGACATCATCGCCAAGATCGACACTGCACTCGCCCTGCCCGACATCTTCACCCGCGATCCCAAGCAGGCCGCGCAATTGTCGAAAGCACGCGCCAATGCGGCCGACGCGCTGGCACGCGCCGAGGAGCAGTGGCTCGAGGCGAGCACGCAGTTTGATGAGGCGGCGGGGTAAGGTCTCCGCGACGACGGCCAGCATCATCAAAAGCCGAAAAACAACCCCATGCGAAGTACCGGTATTTTATTACCTGATAATTGGCCATTGAAGGGTATGTTCTTTTCGCTATCGACTTGGCCCAACCCACGGGCAATGCCGGCGCGAGATTGCGCAGGAATCTTAGTCCGCAAATTGGCCGGCTGCCTTGATCATCGGGGCCCACCGGTCGACTTCACTCGCGAGCATCGCAGCGAGGGCCTCCGGCGTCGCCCTGTCCTGCGGGACAGGCTCCGTGTTGATGTCGTTGAACCGAGCGATCAGCGTGGGATCCTTGAGTGCGGACTGGAGCGCCGCCGTCAGCTTCTGAACGACCGCCGGCGGCGTGCCCTTGGGGGCATAGATGCCGTGCCAGACGCCAAGTTCGAACCCTTTGAGGCCGGCCTCGTCGGCCGTCGGCAGATCGGGCAGGCTCTTGAGCCGCTCTTTGGTGGTGATCGCATAGGCCTTGACCTGCTTCGACATGATCGGGCCGGTCGTGTTCGTCGCCTGGTCGCAGGTGAGATCGATCTGCCTGCCGAGAAGATCGTTCATGATGGGGCCGTTGCCCTTGTAGGGCACCGCGGTGAGCTGCTTCTGGATCGCCGTCATGAACAGCATGCCGCAGAGATGCGACGCCGCTCCGAGCCCGGCATTGGCATAGGTCAACTTGTCGCCCTGCTGTTGGGCGTAGGCGACCAATTCCTTCAGCGTGTCGGCCGGAAAATCCGGACGCGCGATGATGGTCATCGGCGCATTGGTCACAAGCCCGATCGGCGCAAAGGCCGTCTTCGTGTCATAGCTGAGGTTGCGGTACAGTGTAGCGGCGGTCGACAGGCCGACATGATGGATCAGCAGCGTGTATCCGTCGGGCTGGGCCCGCGAGGCGCGGGTCGTGGCGATGGTGCCACCAGCGCCGGGAGCGTTCTCCACGACGACCTGCTGGCCGAGCGATTTCGACATGCCTGCCGCGGTCAGGCGAGCAATGGTGTCCGTAGGTCCCCCGGCGGCGAACGGCACCAGCATGGTGACGGGCCTTGTTGGATAGTCCTGAGCGAGCGCCGCGCCAAAGGGCAAGAGCAGAGCCGATACGAGGGCGATAAGCCGCATACTTTCCTCCAAGTTTTTGCTTACTCCATATGTAGCATTCTTGGCCGCAGCCATCACGTCATCAGGCGTGTCGCGGCCGCGGCATAGTGTGGCTGCCGGCGCGACGCTGCTAATGGCGGGCAATGCGGCGATCGTCATCAACCCGACTCTTTATGCAAAGCTGCCGTATGATCCCGCGCACGATCTGGTCGCCGTAGCTCAAATCATGATCGCGCCAAACATCCTGGTCGTGAACAAGGACGTGCCGGCGACGGCGTGCAGGATCTGGTCGACCTGACGCGGCGCGACCCGGGCACCCTTACATTCGCCTCGGCGGGCGTACCCAGATCCGGGTCGAAACTCCGAGATGGGCGGAATTGATCAAGCGGGTGGGAATCGCGCCGATCCAGTAACCGGCGCGGCACTCAGAGCGTCAAGCCGCCGACTTCTTCTTCGGCTTCGGCTTGGTCGCCTTGGGCAAGACCGGCGCTTCCGGCGTGCCCTCGATCGAGGACAGGCGGCCGGCCGTAAACGTATAGATGCCGGCGCGCGGGCCGGTCGTCCACGTCACGACCGCAACGCGCCTGCCGGCGGCATCAGCGGAGAGGTTGACGTTCGAGGGCGCGCCGATGCCGCGCACGACGTCGCATTCGGTGTGGCCGAGTGCGACGGTACCGCCCGTGGGCGCAGGCGCCGTGGTGGACGCATTCGCATCAGCCGGCCCGGGCGGCGGCGCCATGCCGGCACAGCCCCCGTCGGCGCTGACCAGATCCTCGGCTCGAACCGGCTTGTCGGGGGTCAGCGGCGGCGACTCAATCGAGATGCTTTTGATGAACAGGCGGCTGGGCGTGTTGAACCACTGGGTATCCCTGGACAACAGATCGGTCCCGCCCGAACAGCCCGCGACCAGCGGGGCTACGGCAGCCATCGCAACTATGAGCGAGCTGGGAAGCTTTTGATGTCGCACGATAAACTAAATTCCCCGCGTGAAGGATCGGCTCTAAGCGATTGTCCCAACATCACTTTGCGGCACGAAGGTGACAAAAGCCATCATTGTCCGAAAAGTAGAAATTATCATTAATTGCGAGCGATCGCTAATTCCGCTTCTGCCACCGGCCCCGCTCGTCGGCCTGCCAATAGGTGACATCAAATCCGCGCGCCTTGCAATCCGTCCAGGCGCTGCGGGCGAACGCAAGCGCGTCCGGATCATCGCCGTTGAACAGCAGCACCATGCGCTCATAGTTCTGTGCGTCCTGCGGCAGCGCGGCGCTGTCGACGAGGAAGCGGACATTGGCACCGTTCGGATTGTCCTCCTCGACCGTCAGGACAATCGGCTGATCGGCGGCGTCGCCCACCCGCCATGTCGCGTGCGGCAGGAAGGAATCGTCGCGATAGGTCCACAAATGAGCGTCGAGCGCATCGGCGCGCTCCGGCGAAGTCGACTGCACCACGACGCGCCAGCCGCGCTCAAGCGATTTCTCGAGAAGCGGCGGCAACACGTTCTCCACCGTCATGTTTTGCAGATGGTAGAACAGTACTTCAGTCATCTCGGGTCATTTGCGCTCGTAATGGTCGGCGACCAGACGGTCGAGCAAGCGGACACCATAGCCGCTTCCCCAGCTCTGGTTGATGTCGGTCTTCGGCGCCCCCATGGCGGTGCCGGCGATGTCGAGATGCGCCCAAGGCGTGCCGTCCACGAAGCGCTGCAGGAACTGCGCCGCGGTGATCGAGCCGCCATGGCGGCCGCCGGTGTTCTTCATGTCGGCGAACTGGGAATCGATCAGCTTGTCGTATTCAGGGCCAAGCGGCAGGCGCCAGACCTTCTCGCCGCTCTCGATGCCGGCTGCCAACAGCCGCTCGGCAAGCTCGTCATTGTTGGAGAACATGCCGGCATGCTCGGTGCCGAGCGCGACCACGATCGCGCCGGTCAACGTCGCCAGATCCACCATGAATTTCGGCTTGGTTTTCTTGGCGACGTACCAGAGGACATCGGCAAGCACCAGGCGGCCTTCCGCGTCGGTGTTGATGATCTCGATGGTCTGGCCCGACATCGAGGTGACGATGTCGCCGGGGCGCTGCGCGTTGCCGTCGGGCATGTTCTCGACGAGGCCGATGGCGCCGACGACGTTGACCTTGGCCTTGCGTGCCGCCAGCGCATGCATCAGGCCGACGACGCAGGCCGCGCCTCCCATGTCGCCCTTCATGTCCTCCATGCTCCCGGCCGGCTTGATCGAAATGCCGCCGGTGTCGAAGCAGACGCCCTTGCCGACGAAGGCAACCGGTGCCTCACCCTTCTTGCCGCCGTCCCAACGCATGATCACGGTGCGGCTCGGCCGCGCCGAGCCTTGGCCGACGCCGAGCAGCGCGCCCATGCCGAGCTTGTCCATCGCCTTGACGTCGAGCACCTCGAGCTTGACGCCGAGCTTGCGGAGCAGGCCCGCGCGGCGCGCGAACTCCTCGGGAAAAAGCACGTTCGGCGGCTCGTTGACGAGGTCGCGCGCAATGATCACGCCATCCACGATCGCGGCGGCCGATGCGAATGCCTTCTTCGCGCCGGCGACGTCGCCGACCGCAAGCGAGATGTCGGCACGCGACCCGCCCTCCTCGCCGTCCTTCTTCTTGGTCTTGTAGCGGTCGAACTTGTAGGTGCGCAGCCGCAGGCCCGAGGCGATCGCGACCGCCTGCTCGCTCGTCATGGCGCCATCGGGCAGTTCCGCCATGATGGTCATGGCCGCCGCCCCGGCCGGAAGCTTGCTCGCCGCCACGCCGCCGAATTTGAGGAAGTCGTTGGCCTTCAGGCCGGCCGCCTTGCCGACGCCGATCACGATAAGCCGGGTGGCCTTCACGCCCTCCGGCGCGAGAATGTCGAGCGCAGCGCCGCTCTTGCCCTTGAAGGCGGCGGCGGTTGCCGCCCGCTTCACGAGTTCGGTGGCCCCGCCGAGCGCCTTGGCGGTCGCCGGCCCGAGCTTCAGGCCATCGTCGCAGAACACGACCAGGATGCCACGGGCGGCGGAAGCCAACGGGACAAAGCCGACCTTGATGGCATCGGACATGAGTAACTCCTCAAAAACATGGGGCTTTTTACCGATCGGCGGTCCCGGCCACGGGCCGGAGCTGAACGGCGATTCACTGAGCATGCCGCACTATGGGCCACCGGCCCGGCAGATGCCAAGCACCCCCGTGGCCGCGAGGCCACAACGAGGGAAATATTAACCATATGTTGAGGGTGCCATGGGGCAGCCATTTTGTTGACAGATCAAAGGGATGGTAGTGAGAGAGTAAGCTGCCGGATGAGATGGATGGCCGACCTTGGGGATCCCCTCGCGGGGATTGGTTGGAGAGCCGAAATTCCGGCCGACATTGGGGACTTGGTGGGATTCGTGCGGTAGCGCATGGGGTCAATCGACAGGTATATCTTCCGCACGACGCTCGCGTCGTTTGCGCTGGTTCTGGTCAGCCTCACGGGCGTGATCTGGATTACGCAGGCGTTGCGCGGCATCGACCTGATGACGAGCCAGGGTCAGACCATCCTGACCTTCCTCGGCATCACCAGCCTCGTCGTGCCCGCGCTGGTCCTGATCATCTCGCCGATCGCGCTGATGATCGCGATCTCGCATACGCTGAACAAGCTCGCGACCGATTCCGAGATCATCGTGATGAATGCCGCCGGCTTCTCGCCGTTCCGGCTGTTCTATCCGTTCTTCTATGCCACCTGCGTGGTGGCGCTGCTGGTCGCCTTCATCGCGGCCTATCTCGCCCCCGACGGCATGCGGCGGATCAAGCAGTGGGACGCCGAGATCACCGCCGACGTGCTCACCAACATCCTGCAGCCCGGCCGCTTCGCTCAGCTCGACAAGAACCTGACGATCCGGATTCGGGAACGCCAGCCCGGCGGCATTCTCGCCGGCATCTTCATCGACGACCGCCGCGATCCGAACGAGCGGGTCTCGATCGTCGCCGAGCACGGCGAAGTCGTGAAGAACGAGACCGGTTCGTTCCTGGTGCTGGAGACCGGCAATCTCCAGCGCTTCGAAGCCGGCAAGCGCGATCCCGCGCTGGTGGCGTTCGGCCGCTACGGCTTCGACATGTCGAAGTTCTCGGGCCAGGGCCGCGACGTCACCCTCGGCATCCGCGAGCGCTATCTCTGGGAGCTGCTCTCGCCCTCCGAGGACGATCCCGTCTACAAGCAGATTCCCGGCCAGTTCCGCTCGGCCCTGCATGACAGCCTGTTGGCGCCGATCTATCCGTTCGCCTTTGCCGTGCTGACCTTCGCGTTTCTCGGTGCGCCTCGCACCACTCGCCAGAGCCGCAATTTCTCGATCGGCTCCTCGATCATCGCAGTGTTCGGCCTGCGCATGGCCGGCTTCGCCTGCTCGGTGATGGCGGTGAAGTCGCCGGGCGCGGTACTGGTCCAATATGCGATGGTCATTGGAGCCATCGGCATCGGGCTGGCGATCATCATTGGCGGCGTCGTGGTCGAACCGCCGGCTCGCCTCATGGAGGCCATCAACAGGTCGAACGCGCGCATCGCGCGGCTGTTCGGACGGCCGGCCACCGCATGAGCATGCTCACCAACACACTCGGGCGCTATTTCGCCGGCCGTTTCGTGGTCGCAGCGCTCGGCGTGTTCGCCAGCATTTTCCTGCTGCTGGTGCTGGTCGACTACATCGAGATGGTGCGCAAGACCTCAGGCCTTGCATCCGCCTCCGCGGTCATGGTGGCCGAGACCTCGCTGTTCCGCGTGCCGCAGCTGCTGGAGAAGCTGACGCCGTTCTGCATGCTGATCGGCGCCATGACCTGCTATCTCGCCCTCTCCCGCCGGCTCGAGCTCGTGGTCGCGCGCGCCGCCGGCGTCTCCGCATGGCAATTCATCTCGCCGGCGCTCGGCAGCGCGCTCCTGATCGGCGTGATCGCCACCGTCGCCTACAATCCGATGTCGGCCAATCTGCGCGAGCTGTCCAAGCGCATGGAAGCCGAGCTGTTCGGCTCGGCGCCCGGCGGCGGCATTCAGGACGCCTCCGGCTTCTGGCTCAATCAGGTCACCAATGACGGCCAGACCATCATCAACGCTGCGCGCAGCGAGCAGCAGGGCGTCCGGCTCACAGGGCTCACGCTGTTCCGGTTTGACACAGAGCAACACTTCAAGGAACGGGTCGAGGCGCGCGAAGCGACGCTCGAGGCCGGCCGTTGGCTGTTCAGAGGCGTCCGCCGCTTCTCGCTGGATTCGCCGCCGGTCGACCAGGCCAGCCTGGAGATTCCGACGACGCTGACCGAGGCGCAGGTCCGCAACAGCTTTTCCACACCCGAGACTGTGTCCTTTTGGCAACTACCGAGCTACATCCGCTCTTCCGAAAGCTCGGGCTTCGCGACAGCCGGATACCGACTCCAGTATCAGAAGCTTCTGGCGCAGCCGTTTTTGCTTGCGGCCATGGTGATGCTCGCGGCCTCCGTGTCGTTGCGTTTCTTCCGGATGGGCGGCGTGCAGAAGATGGTTTTGAGTGGCGTGGGCGCAGGCTTTCTGCTCTACGTTCTGTCGAAAGTGACTGAAGATTTGAGCAAGGCTGAGTTGATGCATCCGATCGCTGCGGCGTGGTTGCCCGCAGTGGTGGGCGGCCTCACCGGCTTTTTGGCCTTGCTGTATCAGGAGGACGGATAGTGACGGCCGTCCACCGAGGGCCCGTGTCTCGTTTGACGCGGCGCACATTGGTGCGCGCGAACGGGTGTGGCTTGTCCATTCGCAAGTTCCTGCTTGCTGTCGCCGCTGTGGCCTCGCTCGGCGGCCTGATGGACGTTGCCGCCGTGGCGCCGGCCTCTGCCCAGAGCTTCACCTACAATCCGCTGCCGCCGCGTCCGAAGCCGCCGAAGGCTGTCAACGACAACCAGATGCTGGTTCAGGCGACCGAGGTCGACTACGACTACAACAATTCGCGCGTCTCCGCGGTCGGTAACGTCCAGCTGTTCTACAACGGCACCAGCGTCGAGGCCGACAGGGTCATCTACGACCAGAAGACCAAGCGGCTCCATGCCGAAGGCAACATCCGCATGACGGATGCCGACGGCAAGATCACCTATGCCGAGATCCTGGACCTTTCCGACGACTACCGTGACGGTTTCGTCGATTCGTTGCGCGTGGACACGGCCGACCAGACCCGCATGGCGGCGAGCCGCTCTGACCGCTCCAGCGGCAACTACACGGTGTTCGAGAACGGCGTCTACACGGCCTGCGCGCCGTGCAAGGACGATCCGAAGAAGCCGCCGCTATGGCAGGTCAAGGGTGCGCGCATCATCCACGACCAGCAGGAGAAGATGCTGTATTTCGAGACGGCGCAGCTCGAATTCTTCGGCGTGCCGATCGCCTATATGCCCTATTTCTCGACGCCTGACCCGACCGTGAAGCGCAAGACCGGCTTCCTGATGCCGGGCTTCACGTCGAATACGCCGTTCGGCTACGGCGTCGAGGTTCCGTTCTACTGGGCAATCGCGCCCGACATGGACGCGACCTTCAGCCCGCGCATCACGTCCAAGCAGGGCGTGCTGTTCCAGGCCGAATTCCGCCAGCGCCTGATGGACGGCGCTTATCAGATCCGTGTCTACGGCATCGACCAGCTCGATCGGAGCGCGCTCGCCGGCCAACCCGGCGACAAGCAGTTCCGCGGCGCCGTCGACACCAAGGGTCAGTTCGCGCTGAACGACAAATGGGTCTGGGGCTGGGACGGCGTCCTGATGTCCGACTATTATTTCTTCTCGGACTATCGGCTGTCGCAATATCGCGATCCGCTGGGCTCGTTCCTGTATCTACCGACGGATGCGCTCTCGCAGCTCTATCTGACCGGTGTCGGCAATCGCAGCTTCTTCGACGCGCGCACGATGTACTGGCTGAGTTACTCGGGCAACCAGAGCCAGGTGCCGGTCGTCTACCCCGTGATCGATTACTCGAACGTGCTGAACTATCCGGTGTTCGGCGGCGAGTTCAGCTACAAGACCAATTTCGTGAACCTGTCGCGTGACACCGCGGTGTTCGATCCGATCACGACCCTCGCCAACACCAACAGCCTGTGCACGACGACGTCGGCCGATCCGCTCGCGCGCACGCCATCGCAGTGCCTGCTGCGCGGCTTCCCGGGCACCTACACCCGCCTGACGGCCGAGGCGCAGTGGCGCAAATCCTACACCGATCCGTTCGGTGAAATCTGGACGCCGTTCGCCATTCTCCGCGCCGATGCGATCAACTCCTCGGTCTCCAACCAGCCGGGCGTGCCGAACTTTCTTCCCGTCGGCGACACCCAGGCGTTCCGCCTGATGCCGACCGTGGGCCTCGAATACCGCTACCCCTTCATCAACGTTCAGCCCTGGGGCTCGACCACCATCGAGCCGATCGCGCAGGTCATCATCCGGCCGAACGAGACCTATGCCGGCAAGCTCCCCAACGAGGACGCGCAGAGCATGGTGTTCGACGCCTCGAACCTGTTCAGCGTCGACAAGTTCTCCGGCTACGACCGTGTCGAGGGCGGCGGCCGCGCCAATGTCGGCGTGCAGTCCACCACGCAGTTCGACAGGGGCGGCGCCGTCAAGGTGCTGTTCGGCCAGTCCTACCAGCTGTTCGGCATGAACTCCTACGCCGTTCAGGACTCCATCAATACCGGCCTGGATTCCGGCCTGCAAAAGCCGCGCTCCGATTATGTGGCGAGCGCCGCCTACTCGCCCAACAGCACCTATACGTTCAGCGTCCGCTCCCGCATGGACGAGCAGACCTGGAACGTCCAGCGCTTCGAGGCGGAAGGCCGTGCCAACTTCAATCGCTGGTCGATCAGCATGCTATACGGCAATTACGCGGCGCAGCCGGAACTCGGCTATCTGACCCGCCGCGAGGGTATCCTGACGTCGGGCTCGATCAAGCTCGCGGCCAATTGGGTGGTCACCGGTTCGGCGCGCTGGGACCTGGAGGCCAACAAGATCAACCAGTATGTGCTCGGCGCTGGCTACGTCGACGATTGTTTTGTGCTCGGCTTGAACTATGTAACTGCGTATAGCTATTCCGCGGGCGCGACGCCGCCCGTGCTGAACCACGCGATCATGTTCCAGATCGGCCTGCGCACGCTGGCGAACACAGCGACGACCAGCAGTTCCGGCGGCGGCCTCCAGTGAACGGTTTGAAGGTGCCGGCCGCGTGTTCCCGATCGCAGGTTCACGGCGGCTGACATGCGAGCGACAAATATGACGATCCCATTGCCTGGCTTCCGCCTCCTCCTCGTTCTGGCTGCGCTGCTCCTGGCCGGCACGCCGTCGCGCGCGCAGAACATCGTCCTGATGGTCAACGGCGAGCCGATCACCGACTTCGACATCGAGCAGCGCTCCAAGCTCGACCAGCTGACGACGCAGAAGACGCCGGCCCGTCAGGAGGTCATCAACGAGCTGATCGACGACCGGGTGAAGATGAAGGAAGGCAAGAAATACGGTGTCGACCCCGGTGTCTCCGACATCAACCAGTCCTACGAGGGCATGGCGCAGCGCATGCGCATCTCGACGGACCAGCTGACCAAGTCGCTCGAGGTCAAGGGCGTTCGCCCCGAAACCCTGAAGAGCCGCATGAAGGCCGAGATGGTCTGGACCAGCCTCGTGCGCGGCCGCTTCAAGGAGAAGCTGATGGTCGGCGAGCGGGACGTCGCGCAAGCCGTGCAGGCCCAGACCGGCGACAAGCTGCAGATCGAGGGCACCGAATACAAGATGCAGCCGATCGTGCTGATCGTGCCGCGCGGCTCGTCGCCGGCGTTCCTGGAGACGCGGCACAAGGAAGCCGAGCAATATCGCGCGCGCGTCGGAAGCTGCGAAGAAGCCAATTCCTTGTTCCGCTCCACGCCGAACGCCACCATCCGCGACGTCGTCACCAAGACTACGGCGGAATTGCCCGAGGCACTGCGCAAGGTGCTCGACGACACGCCGATTGGTCATCTGACCGCGCCCGAGACGACCAAGGCCGGCATCGAGATGGTGGTGCTGTGCTCGCGCAAACCGACCATGATCGACACGCCGAAGAAGCGCGAGGTCCGCGAGAAGATGTATCAGGAGAAGTACGAGAAGACCCAGAAGGCCTATCTCGAGGACCTCCGCAAGGCGGCGATGATCGAGTATCGCAACCGCTGATGGCCAAGCAGCCTGCCAAGCCCCTCGCCCTGACCCTGGGAGAGCCTGCCGGCATCGGCCCCGACATCACCATCGCAGCCTGGCTCCGGCGCCGCGAACTGGACCTGCCCGCCTTCTATCTGCTCGGCGACGAGGCGCTGATCGCCCGCCGCGCCAAAGCGCTCGGCGCCGACGTCAGGATCGCTTCGGTGAGCGCCGGCGAGGCCGAGACCGCCTTCCCCGAGGCGCTGCCCGTGGTTGCGACCGGCGGGCCCGCGAGCGCCGAGCCCGGCAAGCCCGACGGATCGAGCGCCCCGGCCGCACTCGCCTCGATCCGCCGGGCGGTCACTGATGTCCGCGAGGGCCGCGCCGGCGCCGTCGTCACCAACCCGATCGCCAAGAGCGTGCTCTATCGCGCCGGCTTCCGCCATCCCGGCCATACCGAATTCCTCGCCGAGCTCGCCGCGGAGGACGGCCGTGTGCCGCAGCCGGTGATGATGCTGTGGTCGCCGCGGCTCGCCGTGGTGCCCGTGACCATCCATGTCTCCTTGCGCGATGCACTGGCCCAGCTCACCAGTGAGCTGATCGTCTCGACCGTGCGCATTGTCGCGACCGAGCTCACATCCCGCTTCGGCATCTCGAATCCGCGCATCGCGATCTCCGGCCTCAATCCGCACGCGGGCGAGGACGGCTCGCTCGGCCATGAGGAGCAGACCGTGATCGCGCCGGCGCTCAAGACGTTGCGCAGCGACGGCATCGAGGCGAAGGGACCGCTCCCTGCCGACACCATGTTCCACGAAGCCGCGCGAAACAGCTATGACTGCGCCGTCTGCATGTACCACGACCAGGCGCTGATCCCGATCAAGACGGTGGCCTTCGACGACGCGGTCAACGTCACGCTCGGCCTGCCTTTCATCCGCACCTCGCCCGACCACGGCACCGCCTTCGACATCGCCGGCACCGGCAAGGCCAACCCGGCAAGCCTAATCGCCGCGTTGATGCTTGCAAGCCGGATGGCGGCTGCGAAAATCCGATGAGCGCGATCGACGACCTCCCGCCGCTTCGCGAGGTCATTCGCCAGCATGCTTTGTCGGCGCGCAAATCGCTCGGCCAGAACTTCCTCCTCGACCTCAATCTCACCGCGCGCATCGCGCGTGTGGCGGCGCCGCTCGAGGACTCTACCATCGTCGAGATCGGCCCCGGCCCGGGCGGGCTGACGCGCGCGTTGCTCGCACTCGGCGCCAGGCGCGTCATCGCCATCGAGCATGACGAGCGCGCGATCCCGGCCTTGCAGGATATTTCCGCGCGTTATCCCGGCCGTCTGGAGATCGTGCATGGCGACGCCATGACTTTCGATCCGCTGCCGCTGCTATCGGGCGAAAGCGCAAAAATCGTCGCGAACCTGCCCTACAACATCGCGACCCATCTCCTGGTCGGCTGGCTCACCAGCGAGCCCTGGCCGCCCTGGTACGACATGATGGTCTTGATGTTCCAGCGCGAGGTCGGCGAACGCATCGTGGCGCGCGAGGACGAAGAGGCCTATGGCCGGCTCGGCGTGCTCGCCAACTGGCGCTGCGAGAGCAAGATCCTGTTCGACATCGCGCCGTCCGCCTTCGTGCCGCCGCCGAAGGTTACGTCGTCCGTTGTGCGACTGATCCCGCGCGAAAACCCTCTCGTCTGCGATCGCAAGCTGCTCGAACAGGTCGCGGCCGCCGCCTTCGGCCAGCGCCGCAAGATGCTGCGGCAAAGCCTGAAGGCGCTCGGCGCCGATCCCGCGCGGCTCGCCGCAGCTGCCGGCGTCGATGCGACGCGGCGCGCGGAGACCATTCCGATTTCCGGCTTTGTTGCCATGGCGCGTGAATTGGCCAATA
The DNA here is from genome assembly GCF_023073915.1 of Bradyrhizobium sp. 149. Classification (GTDB taxonomy): domain Bacteria; phylum Pseudomonadota; class Alphaproteobacteria; order Rhizobiales; family Xanthobacteraceae; genus Bradyrhizobium. The sequence continues at coordinate 1,193,988 of NZ_JADPKK010000022.1, forward strand.
TACGCGGCGAAACAGAAAGATAATTTCGGAGGAAGAAATATGGCGTTGATGCGTCGGCAGTCCCTGGTCAAGTTCGATGCGCCGCTGTGCGAGACCATCGTCGACACGCCGAAACCGCAAGGACGCGAGGTGCTGGTGCGCATCGAGCGCTGCGGCCTCTGCCACTCCGATCTGCACATCCAGGACGGCTATGCCGATCTCGGCGGCGGCAAGAAGCTCGACACCACGCGCGGCATGACGCTGCCCTTCACGCTCGGCCACGAGATCGCGGGCGTGGTCGATGAAGTCGGTCCCGACGTGTTCGCCGGTCTCGTCGGTAGCAAGAAGGCGGTGTTTCCGTGGATCGGTTGCGGTCAGTGCCGCGACTGCGCCAATGGCGACGAGAACCTCTGCGTCAGACAACGCTTTCTCGGTGTCTCCATCGACGGCGGCTTTGCCAGCCACGTACTGGTGCCCGATGCAAAATATCTGCTCGACTACGATCCCCTGCCCGTCAACCAGGCCGCGACCCTGATGTGCTCCGGCGTCACCGCCTATGGCGCGCTCAAGCGCCTGGTCGACCGTCCGCGCCAGCGCAACCTCCTGCTGATCGGCCTCGGCGGCGTCGGCATGATGGGCCTTTCCTTTGCAGAGGCCATGTTCAAGCAGCCGATCACGGTCGCCGACCTCAGCGCTGCCGCCCGCGAGACCGCACTGAAGAACGGCGCAGCGGTGGCCTACGATCCGGCTGAGCCCGACGTGATCAAGCGCATCCTCAAGGACACCGAGGGCGGCTTCGACGAGATCGTCGATTTCGCCGGCAACGAGAAATCCATGGCCTTCGCGGTCGCCGTCGCCGCGCGCGGCGGCAAGATCGTGGTCTCCGGCCTGATGGGCGGCCAGTTCACGCTGCCGATGGTGCAATGGGTCTACAAGCGCATGACCATCGAGGGCTTCATGGTCGGCACGCTCACCGAGGCTCACGAGCTGATGGCGCTCGCTCGCGCCGGCAAGATCAAGCCGACGCCGATGCGCGAGGAGCCGATGGGCGACGTCCAGACATGGATCGACGAACTTCGCGCCGGCAAGGTCGTCGGCCGCATCGTGCTCAAGAACTAGGACCCGGAAGAAGCACCAGGCGGCGGGATCGATATCCTCGCCTTGGCGCGGAACGTCGGCGGCCGCGCCGCGTTGGCAGCGCATGTCCATTCGCTGCACTGTCGAGAGCGCATTCTTCATCGCCTGGAGCTGTCTGGAGCAGAGCGGAGAGCTCGGCTCTCCGGACGAGACCGCGAACGTCCTTCTCGACGCTATCGAGGCCCAGCTCAGGACCGGCGAACGGCGGCAGTTGATGCTCGCCAACAGGGCGATCGATGCCTACCGCGCGCACGCGGAAAAAAGCCGGTCCGCGCACGATTGCGAAGTACGCTTCGGGTGATGAACATCCTCGCCGCCCCCGGGCCCGCCCGCCGGGCGGCGTTCGAGGTGGCATAGCGCACGGGGTACGGTGCTCCGCGACGAGACGCTACGCCGATCCGCGCCCCTGCTATGTGCACTCCTGCACAGAGTTCGCGAAGTTGAATGCCGCAGGGGTCGGCGCGCCATGTGGCCTCGCCGGCGCCTTCCGGAATTCCGCAAACGGGAGGCCAATTTTCCAAGGCCTAAAAACGCCTTGTGTGCACTTTGGAACCGTCAGCTCCGTCAGGGGAACGTAGGGTTCTGGCTGACGCCGATTCCCGGCCAGAGCAAGACATGTGACCGGTCGGCCCCAGAACGATCTCCTCCAGCAGCTCAGTCGACCCGACTTCGAACTGCTCGCGCCGCACCTCCAGCCGGTCGACATCGAGGCGAGCCACATCCTGTATCACGCCGGGGACGAAGTGTCGGCAGTCCATTTTCCCTGCGGCTCCACACTCGTGTCGTTCGCCGTGCCCGTCGAGGACGATCGTGAGGTCGAAAGCCTGCTGGTCGGGCGCGAGGGCGCGGTGGGCATTGCCACTGGCCGCAGCGCTTCGCTCGCCTATTCGCGCATCGTCGTGAAGCTGGGCGGCACCCTGGTGCGGCTGCCGTTGCGCGCCATCGAGCAGGCCCAGCAGAGGTCGGCCACGCTGCAGCAGGTGTTCTCGCGCTATGTCGACTGCCAGTTCGCGCAGCTGCTCCAGACCGCGGCCTGCAATGCCGCGCATTCGATCGAGCAGCGCGCCGCCAAGTGGATCATCTCCGCGCAGGAGCACATCGGCGGCCCCGAGATCCCCCTCACGCACGAGCAGCTTGCCGGCATGCTCGGCGTGTCCCGCAGCTATGCCAGCCGCGTCATCCAGATGTTCAAGGCGAGGCGGATCCTCGCGACCCGCCGCGGCGCCATCCTGATCCTCGATGCGCCGGCGCTCGAAGCCAGAGCCTGCCGTTGCAATCATTGGCTGAAGAAGCATTTCGACGAGGTGCTGGGCCGGCGGCAACTGCCGACCGCTGACGCTTTGCGGCCTCACACTCGCGGCGGCGACTGACGTTTGAGGTGGAGATAGGCCGGACTGAAGTCCCCGAGCCGCTGCAACTCGCGCCATTTCAGGACGATCAGCTCGCTATCGCGCAAGTCCATGGTCCCGCTCCTCCTGAGGTCGGCGAGCGTCCGGTTCACCGTCGCGATCGCCATGCCCAGCGTTTCGCCAAGTTGCGCGAGACTGAGCGGCAAGCCGCAGCGATTGCCGCGAACGAGCTGCGCGGCGCGGGCGCGGTAGAACAGCTCGCAGAATAAGTGCGCCATGCGGGCCTGCATTGGACGCGCACTGTTGTTGGTAATGGCCTCGCGAAAGATCGCGGCGTCGCGCAGCGTCTCGCGCCAGACCGACAGCGCAAAGGTCGGCCGCCGCCGGAAGGCGGCAAACAATTGGCGGTGCGGGATAAAGGCGATCGAGGCTGGCCCCAACGCACTCAAGCCATGATCCATCTGGTCGATGAAGAGACCTTGCGCATCGGGCAGGTCGCCGGCCAGATGGAAGGCAAGATATTGCCGCCGCCCACTGCCGAGCAGATGGTAGCGCGCGATCGTGCCTGTGACGACCAGTGCGGAATGTTCGGGCTCGTCCCCCTGGCGGATGAAATCCTCGTTTGGCGCGACGTCGCGCAGCATGAAGGTGAGCGCGCGAATCTCGGCAATGTCCTCCAGCGCAAGCGCGGTGTGCTCGCACAGGTTCCGGATCAGCACGTCATGTGCTTTTTCCATGCAGGGGCCCGCGAAAAAGGCGCCGACTGTATCAATTGATACATCTGGCGGGAGTCTCGCGGACTAGAACTCGAATCGACGGGACTGGTTGCAAAGTGTGACGGCGACGGTCTGGATCCCAACTCTTATCAACCCCGCATGCGGATGGGCCGCCCCTTCTCATGAGCTGCACAACCGTTCTGGAGCGCCTCTGCGGATTGCTCAGTTCGCGCCCAGGCAAAGCTTTGGGCAGGAACAGGGACGTCTCGGCGAAGGCCGCGCACGAGGAGCCGTGCCTGCCGATGTCGGACCGGGAATTGGCCCGCGCCATCCGCGAGTTCCGTTCCGCGCCGGCGTCGAAGGACGAATGACTGCACCCACGGCCAACACACCCCAATCCAAATTCATCCAGCGGCTCCAGGCGATCGCGGATCTCTCCGACGACGAGTGCCGCGAGATCGCGGTCCTGCCGACCAAGCTGCGACACGGCACCGACGGCGAGATTCTGCTGCGTCAGGACGAAACGGCGTCACGTTGCGTTTTCATCGTCAGCGGCTTCTTGTACCAGCACACGATCGTCGGTGATCGCAGCCAGATCCTATCGTTCCACGTTCCCGGCGACATGCCGTGCCTGCATACGTTGCTGGTGCCGCGGATGGATGCGGACCTCGTCTGCCTTGGTCCTTCGGTCATGGGCTACGTCGAGCACGGCCCGATCAGGCGGCTGCTCGAGCGCTCCGTCCACCTGACCCGGGCGTTCTGGCGCGCGACGCTGGTCGATGCGGCGATCTCGCGGCAGTGGGTCGCGCGTCTCGGCGGACAGGCGGCGCTCTCAAGGGTTGCGCACCTGATCTGCGAACTGGCGACGCGACTGGAGACGGTTGGCCTTGCGGCTGAAGGCTGCTTCCAGATGCCGATGACGCAGCGGCACGTTGCCGATGCCAGCGGATTGTCGATCGTCCATGTCAACCGTACCATCCAGGAACTGAGACAGCGCCGATTGATTGCCTGGGAGGGAAGCCAGATCGAGCTGCTGCAACCCGACGAACTCCGCGCGCTCGCGGATTTCACGCCGGATTATCTGACGTGAGCGAGGCGTGCGAATTGCGCCGCCAGTCGGGCGCCGCGCGCGCTACCCGCTCCGTCGAATCTCCTCCCGCTCCTTCTCGACCCGCTCGCGTCTCCAGGCAATGCCATAGGCCGCGAAACGCGGCCGGGCGCGAGGTGGCGACATGCGCGGCAACTCGCGCGGTGCGCCGACGTTCCACGAACGAGCCCGCAGGAAGGCTTGAGCGGAGCCAGCACTTCACGACCGCGATGGCTTCATTCGCCATGATTTAAGCAGCGGGCCGCTGGCTCCCAGTACGGGATCTGTCTTGGGCTTGCGAACCTTGGCGATGCGCTTGACAGCGTCTGGTCGCTGTCTTGTGTCCGTGCACTCGTCGTACGTCCCCTCCCGCGGATAAGCTCCGACGACCAGGAAGTCCCGGCTGGACTCGATCAGCCGGTGTCCGGTGCCTGCGGGAAGGACCAGAACGTCTCCAGCCTTCACGCTCACCATCCGGCCCTTGACCCCGCCGCATTCGATCTTGGCCGTGCCGCGGGCCACGCCCATCACTTCGTGGATTTGCGAATGATAATGGACGAAGTCGTACACGGTATCGCGCCATGACCGGCTCCAGCCATTTTGGTCGAACAGCGTGTCGACAATGACCTCTGGCGCGAAACGCCGGGTCTTCACGTTCACGGCGCCGCGATAGAGCAACAATGGAAAACGCGGGTTGTTGGGCACGATGCCATCGTCCTGGAAACGGATGGCGGTCGGTTTCCGAGCCTGCACAAGCGATCGCAGCGTTGCCGCGTCGGGATGATCCTCCACGAGCTTCTTGGCGAAATTCTTAATCTGGTCCTTGACCGGCATGGCTTCTCCTCAGCCGCAATCCAACCACGGCCGAGATGATAAGTTTCCCAGGCCGGAACTCGCGGTAATCGCTATCCTACGGGCTCGCGTACAAGGCCACGGGCCGGCCAGGACACTTTACGTTCTTGAACTTGACGTTCTTGGCGGCGGCGCCGGAATGGTGGAGCGCTGGCTTTCGACCCACGTCGCCTGGATGCTTGATTTAGGTCAAATCAGACTCCGGGGAGAAGCCGAGATTCTCGGAGGGCGCCGATCCTCAGGGGCGGCATCGCGATGGTGTTGCACGGCACCCCAATCACGGAGGAGCGCCATGCTACGATATGTTCTCGCTGCGCTGGCAGCTCCTGTCTGATCACCGCCAGCCTGATTCCAGATGAGGCATATGCCCGCCGCGGAGCTGGCGGCGGATATCATGGAGGCGGCGGCATGCGCGGCGCTCACATCCGGGGCGGTGCTGTGCATGCCGGACGTGCCGGCGGATCTCGCGTGGCGGGTCGCGGATATGGATACCGCCCAATACCCGGCCGACCGGTCGCCAGGGGTGTTTACCGCAATATAGCCTATCGCGGTGCCTATAGAGGCGCAGCCTATGGTTTGGAAGCGGCTGCGATAGGAGCCGCCGCTTACGGTGCCTACAACAACAGCAACAGCACCTACGGCAATTGGGTTTGCCCGGGGCAGTACGGGTATCGGCACTGACCGAAATTGTTTGGGCGAGGATGGCTGTGCCAAGAGCACTGCCGTCCGCTCCAGTTGCACCGGTGTTCAGGCAAACATAGGACAACGGCATCGATCGTGAATGAGTGACGCCGACGCGTTTCACGCAACCCGGGCTCATAGGGCCTCAGGTTCTGCACGCACGATGGATGCGGGTCGGCCCTTCCAGCTTTCGCGGAGAGGTCACACGGCGTCGGGCAACACACCGCGTCAAGCCCCCTTCGCAAAAACATTTCACTTTTCCGAATTTCGGATTTGTGGCATACAGCGCTCATCCTGGCCCTGCCAAAGGGGCGTTCGCGATCGTCACGACATGCGGGCCGGGTGGCGGTGGACGCGGCAGCGTCGGCGCGGGCAGCGTGACGACAGGGCGGGCAACCGTGAGTCCTCACGCGACGCGGTACGACACGGCGCTGGAGAGCGGGCCTGTCGGTTGTCAGGGGTGAGCACACGCAAGCCCTTGACGATTGGGGCGGGACCGTCCGCGGACGGAGAAGTCGTGTGGTCCTGACGCCCGGGGTCTGTGCGTCAAGCCTCGCGGTGATGTGGCGGCCCGACCGGGCGCGCGCATCAGTCATCGGCGGGGCGACGGGGGCAATAGTGCATCGCTCCCCGAGGAGAGCACGAAGGACACCGTTAAAACCATCCGCGCAGGGAAGGCCGGGCGATCGGCACCCATCGGTCCACCCCGTGTGCACTCTTGTGGCGCACGGACCAACGGGTGCCGATCGCCCGGCCTTCCCTGCGCCCTTTGGCTTCCATCGGGCGATGAACGGCATCACGGCTCGGGCAGCATCTGCCGCGGGAAACGCGCAAGCATGCGCCCTCCCCGGCGCAATACGCACGGGCCGCCGCAACTGCCGCGGCTCCGACGGAACCCGAACTTCGAGCAAGCAATAGCAGCGAAGAAAGCCTGATTCCGCGGTGGAACGAACGCCGCGCAGGCCCGATTCAGGCCACATCCTCTCCGGATTTGCGGCTCATTGCCACCCAAGTCTTTGACGAGAAAGGGAAGGTAACGAGTTGCGTCGCGCGTAATCGGGAGACCAGGATGGGCAACCGCACCGCAAAGTTCATATCCGCCCTTGTGGGCAGCATCATTGCCGGCGCGCCGCTGGCCGCCGTGTCGCAGAATGCACCGACGGCAACGAGCACGGCAAATGCCGCGAGCGACTGCCTTGGCTCGCCAAAGGGCGCCGCGCCGCAGGGCCAGCATTGGCATTATCGCCTCGAGCGCGCGACCAAGCGGCAGTGCTGGTATCTGCGTGCCGAAGGCAAGGCCACGCAAACCGCACAGGCTGCGCCCGATACGCCGACGGCAGATTCAACCGCGCCGCAGCAGCACTCGGTGCAGGACGCGCGCGCCGAATATCTGACGCCGCAGAGTATTGCGGCTCCGAAGACGCCTGCACAGGCGGGACCGGCACCGACGCAAGCGGCTGCGAGCCCCTCCGCTGACGCCAATGCGCAGCAGCCCGCCGTCGCTGCGCGCTGGCCCGACGCCTCCACGGCATCCGCCGCGCCCGCAGCGGAGCCGTCGCCCGCACCAGTCGCTGTTGCCGCGCAGCCGAGCGCGAAGCCGGCGAAGTCCCCTGCTCCGATTGCACTGGCCGCGGCAGACAGCACCGCCGACAAGCCGACCGGCTCGCTCCAGATGCTGCTGCTCGTGATCGGCGGCGCGCTGGCGCTTGCCGGCATCCTCGCCAGCATCATCTACCGTTTCGCCGGCGGACGCATCCGCGTCCAGGCCGCCGACCATCGCCGCGTCAACTGGGACAATTTTGAGCCGCACGATCACGACGATGGCCGCGCGCCCTGGCTCAACGCAGCGCCGACGGCCGCGCCACGCGCTCAGCAGCCGCGCCCGGTGGATTTCGATGCCGTGCGTCCGCAGGTCGCGCAGCTTAAGGCAGCCCCGCTCAAGAGCGCACAGCTCGCTGCAATCGATCGCGAGATCGATGTGATCGACGCGCGAGAACCGCGAGCCCATGCCCGGCGAGCCCCCGACGAGGCCGCAGAGCTCGACGAAGCCGACATGTTCAACGGAGAATTCGAGATCGGGGCCGCAGCGCCGCGGCTCGCGGCCGACGACGTCAATGACGAAGAGCCGGCCGATCGCGATGAAGATACGGGACTCGAGGACGCCATCGACGTCGACGTGATCACGGCGATGCTGGAACGGCTGGCGAAGCACGGGCCGCGGCTGACGCAACCTAACCCTGAAGTTGACCTTGCAGACTTCGCACGAAGCCCACGAGGCCAGTCCGCCGCTCGCGCTTGAGGCGTTCGGCTTTCAGGATCGACTGCACCTCGGCGAAGGCCTCGTCGACGTCGTGGTTGATCACGATGTAGTCGTACTCGGCCCAGTGGCTCATCTCGTGGCTGGCGCGGCTCATGCGCTTGCGGATCACCTCGTCGGAATCCTGCGCGCGCGAATGCAGCCGCTTCTCGAGATCGGCGGCCGAGGGCGGCAGGATGAACACGCTGACGACGTCGGCGCGTGCTTTCTCGCGCAATTGCTGCGTGCCCTGCCAGTCGATGTCGAACAGCACGTCCTGCCCCGCCGACAGCGCCGCCTCGACCGGCGCACGGGGCGTGCCGTAGCTGTTGTCGAACACGGTCGCCCATTCCAGCAGCTCGTCGGCCTTCACCATGGCGTCGAAGGTGGCCTTGTCGACGAACGAATAATCCCTGCCGTCGATCTCGCCCGGCCGTATCGCCCGCGTGGTCGCCGACACCGACATTCGGAGGCCGGGCATACGGTCGATCAACATGCGCGACAGCGTCGTCTTGCCCGCGCCCGACGGCGAGGACAGCACGAACATCAATCCGCGCCGCTCGACACCATCAGTTCCGTGACCGCCAATCGTCATCGATCACTCCAGATTCTGGACCTGCTCGCGGAACTGCTCGACCACGTTCTTCATGGCGAGCCCGGTATTGGTCAGCTCGATGTCGTTCGACTTGGAGCAGCAGGTGTTGACCTCACGGTGAAACTCCTGCGCCAGGAAGTCGAGCTTGCGCCCGACCGGGCCGCCCTTGCCGATCAGCTCGCGCGCCTGCGCGATGTGCGAGGCGATGCGGTCTAGCTCCTCGCGGATGTCGGCCCTGGTCGCGATCAGGATCGCCTCCTGCATCAGGCGGTCGGAATCGAAACGGTCTGAGGTGTCGAGCAGGCTCGCGATCTGCTCGGCGAGCCTGGCCTTGATGGCCTCGGGCTTGCGGCCGGGCGCGGCCTCGGCCTTTTTCGCAAGCTGCTCGACCTCGTCCACACGCTGGATCAGGATCTGTCCCAGCGAGGTCCCCTCGCGCTTGCGCATCTCGACCAGTTCGGCGAGCGCCTTGTCGAAGGCGTCCGCGGCGGCAGCGCGCGCGGCCTTGTCCTCCTCCTCGTCGCCCTCGGGCTCGGCGACTTCAATGACGCCCTTGATGGCCAAAAGCCCGTCGACGCTCGGCGCGACCGCATCGACCTTGCCAGCGATGACGGCGGCGGCCTTGAGGACGGCGTTGAGCACGTCCTCGTTGACGCGGACGGAGGCGGCGGCATTGGCGCGCTTGACGGTCAGATTGGCGTAGACGGTGCCGCGCGAGAGCAGCTCGGCGGCGCGCTTCTTGGCATGAGCCTCGAGCTCGTCGAACCCCTGCGGCAGCCGCACCCTGAGGTCAAATCCCTTGGCGTTGACCGACTTCAATTCCCATTCGAACGTGTACGGCCCGCTCGCGCCGTGGCTTCGGGCAAAGCCGGTCATGGACGACAACGCCATCAGGTCAATTTCTCCAGAAGCACGGGATTCGCGCGGCCATCAAGCCATGCGAAACTTAAGACTATTTTGCAGGAAAGTGGAATCCGCAAAGTCCCGCAGGCAGATCTGCGCGCGGGCCTAGCGCTGGACCACCGGGGGCGAGGGTTGCACCGCGCCCTGCCGGGCCGGCGCTGGCCCCGCGGGGCGAGCCGCTGGCGGCTTCTTCTGCTGGTTGGGGCGCGCCGGCGTGGTCGCCGTCGGCGTATCGGCGGCACCCGGCGCGGCGGCGGCCGGCGGCTGCGCGTCCTCGGCCGGCTCGACCGTGTCGTTCTGGATCTGCTTTTCCATCGCGCGCAGCTTGGCGACGTTCTTTTGATGCGCGTCGTAGGTCTCGGTGAAGGAATGCCCGCCGGTGCCGTCGGCGACGAAATAGAGGTCGCGGGTGCGGGCCGGGTTGGCGGCGGCCTCGAGCGAGGCCCGGCCGGGGTTTGAGATCGGCCCCGGCGGCAGGCCCTCGATCACATAGGTATTGTAGGGCGAGGGCTGCGTGATCTCGCTGCGCTTGATCGGACGGCCGAGCGTACCTTTGCCGCCGACCAGGCCATAGATGATGGTGGGATCGGACTGCAGCTTGATCCTCTGCTTCAGGCGGTTGACGAACACCGCCGCGACGCGGCTGCGCTCGTCCGGCTTGCCGGTCTCCTTCTCCACGATCGAGGCCAGCGTCACCAGTTGCTCCGGACTCTTGACCGGAATGTCCTGAATGCGGCGCTCCCATATCTCGGTCAGCACGCGCTTGTGCGCCTGCTGCATGCGCTGGATCACCTGATCACGTGGCGTCCCGCGCGGGAACTTGTACGTCTCGGGCAGCAGCGTGCCTTCGCGCGGCAACTCACGCACGCTGCCGGTGAAGATGTCGTTGTCGGACAGCCGGGCCACGATCTGCTCGGAGGTCAGGCCCTCCGGGATCGTCACGGCGTGCTGCACCACCTTGCCCTCGACCATGGTGGCGATGACGTCGCGCAAGGATGCATTCTTCTGGAACGAATACTCGCCGGGCTTGAGGTCCGAGCTCGCCTTCAGCGCGGCGACGCTCGCAATGAACGCCCAGGGGTTGACGTCGGTCACGCCTTCCCGGTTCAGCGTCTCGGCGATGTCGCGCTTGCCGGCACGCTGCGGGATGTTGACGATCTTGTCTTCCTTCAGCGGTCCCGGCGCCTCGAGCACCTGCCGGCCGTAATAGTACACGCCGCCCGCACCGATCATCGCGATCAGCAGCAGGGTGATGATGGCATTGCCGACGATCACGAAGGGATTGCGCGCGCGCTCCGATCGCTTTGGCGGCGGCGGGAGCTGCTCGGGTTCGAGCGCTGCCCGCGGACTCCGGGGCGAAATGGGCGGCCTTTCACTCATCGAAGCAACCTGAATCCTGCCGGTTCAATCGCGACCTGACAATCGCTTGCCGAGCCAAATGCACACGCCCGCTTCCATGACTATCGCCGAATAAGGCAAAACGGTGGATTCGTCGCAACAACAAACTAATGGACCAGACGCTGGAAGATGACCGATGCGTTGGTACCGCCAAAACCAAAAGAATTCGACAACGCGACGTTGACCTCGCGCTTCTTCGCCTTATGCGGCACGAGATCGATCGCCGTCTCGACCGACGGATTGTGCAGGTTGATGGTCGGCGGCACGACATTGTCGCGAATCGCGAGAATGGCGAAGATCGCCTCGATCGCGCCGGCCGCACCCAGCAGATGACCGGTCGACGACTTGGTCGAGGACATCGCGACCTTGGAGGCGGCATTGCCGAGCAGACGTTCGACCGCCCCAAGCTCGATCTCGTCACCGAGCGGTGTCGAGGTGCCGTGCGCGTTGATGTAGTCGAGATCGGATGCGGTGAGGCCGGCGCGTTTGAGCGCCGCCGCCATGCTGCGGAAGCCGCCGTCGCCATCGGGTGCCGGCGAGGTGATGTGATAGGCATCGCCCGAGAGACCGTAACCGATCACCTCGGCATAGATCTTGGCGCCGCGGCGCTTGGCGTGTTCGAGCTCTTCCAGGACCAGGACGCCGGCGCCCTCGCCCATGACGAAGCCATCCCGATCCTTGTCATAGGGACGCGAGGCCTTCTCAGGCGTTTCGTTGAAGGCCGTCGAGAGCGCGCGCGCGGCGTTGAAGCCGGCAATGCCGATGCGGCCGATCGGCGATTCCGCGCCGCCGGCAACCATGACGTCGGCATCACCGAGCGCGATCAGGCGGGCGGCATCGCCGACCGCGTGAGCGCCGGTCGAGCAGGCCGTGACCACCGAATGGTTCGGCCCCTTCAGCCCATGCTTGATCGAGACATAGCCGGAGGCGAGATTGATCAGCCGGCCCGGAATGAAGAACGGTGAGACCCGGCGGGGCCCGCGTTCTTTCAGCAGGACCGCGGTTTCGGCGATGCCGTTGAGGCCGCCGATGCCGGACCCGATCATGGTGCCGGTGGCGCATTTGTCCTCTTCGGTCTCGGGATGCCAGTTGGCATCGTCGAGCGCCTGGCCGGCTGCGGCCATGCCGAAGATGATGAAGTCGTCGACCTTGCGCTGGTCCTTGGGCTCCATCCAGATGTCGGGATTGAAAGTGTCATTCGCACCGTCGCCGCGCACGACCGTGCAGCCGATCTTGGTCTGAAGATCGGAGACATCGAAGCTCTCGATTTTGCGTGCGCCGCTTTCGCCGTCGAGGATGCGCTTCCAGGTCGGCTCGACTCCGCAGCCGAGTGGCGAAACCATGCCAAGACCCGTAACGACAACCCGCCTCATATCCGAAAACTCCGCATCGTAATATTCACGGCCAATAACAAGAAACCGGCTGACCGCTGTTGGGCGGTCCGTCCGGTTTCAATGTTGTCCCCGCGAAAATGAAGAGCCTTAGCTCTTCGCGTTCTTCTCGAGAAACTTCGTGGCGTCGCCGACGGTGAGAATCGTTTCCGCGGCGTCGTCCGGAATCTCGCAACCGAATTCCTCTTCGAACGCCATCACCAGCTCGACGGTGTCCAGACTGTCGGCGCCGAGGTCGTCGATGAAGCTCGCAGCGTCGACAACCTTCTCGGGTTCAACACCAAGGTGTTCGACCACGATCTTCTTAACCCGCTCGCCAATCTCACTCATTGCATAACCTCGTGTTGTTCCCTGTAGACCCGACCCCCCGGGACGATACGAGCCGTCGTGGTCGTTGACTGCCTTCGCTTACGAACTTTGATCTGGCCCCACCCTAACCGATGCAAGCCCGGCGAATGACGCCAAGGCTCCGCATCGCCAATATACAGGGTTTCAAAAACCTGCAATGGCGTTCTTTGCCCATCCGTTGAAGGTCCGGTTATCATACTTCAATTGCCTTGACTACAAGCCTCATTTCGCTCCGGAAACGGCCGTTTGCCGCATCCGGCACCACCCAAGGGGGCGGTGCGGCATGAGACGTCAAATCATGGCCATGCCGCCGTTGACGTGGATGGTTTGGCCGGTGACATAGGCCGCTTCGTTCGAACTCAGGTAGACGGCGGCCGCCGCGATGTCCTCTGGCGTCCCTAGGCGATTGGCCGGAACCTTGGTCAGAATCATCTCGCGCTGCTTGTCGTTGAGCGCATCGGTCATCGGCGTCTTGATGAAGCCGGGCGCAATGCAATTCGCGGTGACGCCGCGTTTGGCGTATTCGGCGCCCAACGTCTTGATCATGCCGATCAGGCCCGCCTTCGATGCGGTATAATTGCCCTGCCCCGGATTGCCGGTGACGCCGACCACCGAGGTGATGGCGATGATGCGACCGAAGCGCTTGCGCATCATCAATTTGGTGGCGGCGCGGGCAAGCCGGAAGGTCGAGGTCAAATTGATGTTGATGACCTCCTCCCAATCCTCGTCACGGAGCTGCACGAAGAGATTGTCGCGGGTGATGCCGGCATTGGCGATGAGGATGTCGACCTGTCCCATCGCCGCTTCCGCAGCGGGCACCAGCGCCTCGACCTCGTCCACCTTGGAGAGATTGCAGGGCAGGACATGGGTGCGCTCGCCGAGCTTGCCGGCAAGCTCATCCAGCACTTCCTTGCGCGTCCCTGATATCGCGACGGTGGCGCCCTGCGCGTGCAGCGCCTGTGCGATCGCGCCGCCGATGCCGCCGGTCGCGCCAGTGACGAGCGCCTTCTTGCCAGTCAGATCGAACATCGATAACTCCTCCAAAGCACGATCCGGAAAAGTGCGCAGCGGCTTTCCGAAAAGATCGTGCGCAAACTAAAGAACTCGAGCGCAATGACGGATCATCGCGCTTCAGGCCTGCTTCGCGGCGGCCAACGCATCCCTGGCGGCGGCAATGTCGTTGGGACCACCGACCGCAACGCCGACGGCACCGTCTGCGATACGCTTAACGAGGCCGGTCAGCACCTTGCCGGCGCCGATCTCGAAGAAACGGCTGACGCCCTGCCCTGCCATAAAGGCAACCGACTCGCGCCAGCGCACGGTGCCGGTGACCTGCTCGACCAGGCGGCGGCGGATCTCGTCGGGATCGGTGATCGCGCTCGCCAGCACGTTCGACACCAGCGGGGCCGCCGGCGCCTTGATCGTGACCCTGGCCAGCGCCTCCGCCATCGCATCCGCAGCCGGCTGCATCAGCTTGCAATGGAACGGTGCGGACACCGGCAGCAACATTGCGCGCTTGGCGCCCTTGGTTTTGGCGATCTCGACGGCGCGATCGACCGCGGCCTTGTCGCCGGAGACGACCACTTGCCCGCCGCCATTGTCGTTGGCGGCTTGGCAGACCTGCCCTTGAGCGGCCTCGCCCGCGACCGCCATGGCGGCCTCGTAGTCGAGGCCGAGCAGAGCGGCCATCGCACCGACGCCTACCGGCACGGCTTTTTGCATTGCGAGACCGCGGGTGCGAAGCAGCCGCGCGGTGTCGGAAATCGTCAGGCTGCCGGCCGCAGCCAGCGCCGAATATTCACCGAGCGAGTGGCCGGCGACGAAGGCCGCATCCCGCCCCACGGAAAACCCGGCTTCGGCTTCCAGCACGCGCAGGGTTGCGACAGACACCGCCATCAGGGCCGGCTGGGCATTTTGGGTGAGCTGGAGGGTTTCGGCCGGACCATCCCAGATGGTCGCCGTCAGCTTCTCCCCCAGCGCGGCATCGACCTCGTCGAACACGGCGCGCGCCACCGGAAAGGCATCGGCCAACGCCTTGCCCATGCCGACAGCTTGGGAACCCTGCCCCGGAAATGTGAATGCTGCCGTCATCGGCGCTCCCTGCTTGTCGGGCATGTCCCTGCGAGAACCAACAGCCGATGACGCACGGCCTTAGGCCCTGGTTCCGGATCATGCTCCAAAGGGGGCCGTAGACACTGTCCGGGGCCGGAATGTCAAGCCAAGATAGGAACTTCGATCAGCATTCAACCGGGGATACAGGTCCCTAGAATCCGCCGGCCGTCTGGTTGGCGTCGACCTCGGACCCAGCCTGCGCGCGGCGCGCGCTGTTGACCAATTGCCCCGGCCGATCATCGCGGTTCGGCTTCGCGGTCGCAAGCCGCAGCACGGCTGCGTAACTCGGTTGCACCTCCATACGGCCCGCGTGCCGGCTCTTGCTCAGCAAGCGGTGAACCTTCGGCAGATTGTAGCAGGGCACGTAGAACAAGAGATGATGTTCGAGGTGGTAGTTCACGTAGTACGGCGCGATGAACAGGCGTTCGAGAAGATTGGCGTAGGTGGTGCGGGTATTGCGCAGGGGATCACCGCTGTCAGGCACGACCGCGTGCTCGGCGATGTTGCGGATGCGGGTGATAACCATCATCCAGGTCAGCAGCGGCACCAGCCAAAGCAACGGATAAGCCCACCACACGCCGGCCGCCGTGAGCGCCGCGAACATCGCGCCATTGACCAGACATTGCGGGCCAAGCTTCTCGCAAAAATGCGCCGCGCGCTGACGCAACGGCCAGTCCTTCGGCCCGAGCGCATTGAGCAACTGCGCCTTGCGCTGCTGGTAGCCGGTCTGCCCGGTGATGTCGCGAATGAACTTGCGGCGGTAGCTCAGCTTCGTGATCGGAAACGGCGCCGACAGCACGAGATCAGGATCATCCTCCTGCTGGGTGCGCGCATGGTGTTGAAGGTGATAGCGCCGGTAGCTGCGCGTCTCCGCAAAGAGAGGATAGGCACAGAACCACTGGCTCAGGGTCAGATTGGTTTTCTCGTTGGCGGACAGGCAGCCATGCGCGCCGTCATGCATGAGGATCGCGAGCCCGAGCTGGCGCGAGCCAATGATGGCCACGGCGAAGATATAGGTGATCGGATTGGGCCACCACGCGACCAGCGCGATTGCGGCGATGATGAGCGCCCAGGCATGCGCGATCAGCGCGATGCCTTTCCAGGTCATGCGCTGGCGCACGTCGGCAAGCTGGTCGTCGGTTAGAAAATCGCGGGCACGCATGCGAAGCGCAGTCATGGCCTAACCCTCCTCATTCGAATTGCTTGATGCGTCGCGCGCGTCAACGAGGCGCAGGCGCGCAGTGTCATCGGTGGATTTCGCCTGTTCGCCCAGCACGCGCAGCATCTCGGCGCACAGCGCCTCGGGCGAACGGCCCATGGCGCAGCCCTCGAGAATGACGCCGATGGCGACGGCCCAGAACCGCCGCGAACTCTCGTCGGGCGCGCGCAAGGAGCGCCAGCCGTGCCGCTCAACCTGGCTCGCATAGGCCCGCGCACCTTCGCTGTGCAGGCGCTCGATGGTGCGCTCGACCAGCGGCGCGAGATCCTGGCGCCGCCGCGTCAGCGTCAGCGCCTCGGCGAAGAAGGCTACCGAATCGCCCGCCGTCACGGTCTCGGCCAGTGCGTGGGTGTAGTCCCGCGGCGTGCGCGCCTTCAGCGCCGCCCGCTCCGTCGCCCGCGCCAGATACAGCAGCTCGCGGCAGGCGCATTCGACGAACAGCGCCTCCTTGGTGCGAAAGTAATAGGTGATCTGGCTCGGGAACGCGTTCGCAGCGGCTGCGATGTCGGTGATTGCCGTCCCCGACAGCCCCCGTTCCCGAAACAACGGGCTCGCGGCATCCAGCAGCAGCGAGCGCATTTTGCGGCCGGCCGACCGTGTGGCACGGGCGGCGTGCTTGGGGTCGGCGGCCGCCTCGAGCGGTTCATGGGCCGACTTTTCTGCCATTGGATTCGCTCCGTTGATTTAGTTGTATGTTATACAAACAAACAAATCAAGCCGCATGGGGGTATTCTGCGGTAGGCTGGGCCGCCCACGTCGGAACCGGCCACGCCGAAAACGCCGCCGCAACCTTGCCAAGTCAGCCAAAATCCGTATAAGGCGCGCATCCGCAGACCCCGGCCGGGAGCTGAACGGACGGTCTCAGCAAATCATTCGTGATTTTGGTGTGGTAGGGCCAGTCGGCCCGTCGTCCCGTGTTTCCGCCTTCTGAGCTTAATCCCAGAGTCCTTTCCGAAGGCCTCTTAAGGGCTTGACGCCGGGCGATGCGCCAACATGAGGAAAGGACTTCCATGGCTCTCTATGAGCATGTTTTTCTCGCGCGCCAAGACGCGAGCACGCAGCAGGTCGAAGAGCTGACTGCGCAGATGACCGGCATTGTCGAGGGTCTCGGCGGCAAGGTTGTCAAGACCGAGAATTGGGGCGTGCGCTCCCTCACCTACCGCATGAACAAGAATCGCAAGGCGCACTTCGTGCTGCTCAACATCGACGCGCCGTCCGCGGCGATCGCCGAGATCGAGCGCCAGGAGCGCATCAGCGAAGACGTGATCCGCTATCTCAGCGTCCGCGTCGAGGAGCTCGAGGAAGGTCCGTCCGCGATGATGCGCAAGGCCGACCGTGACCGCGAGCGTGACGACCGAGGCGGCGGCTTCCGTGGTGATCGCGAAGGCGGTGGCTTCCGTGGCGACCGCGAGGGTGGTTTCCGTGGCGGCGATCGTGACGGTGGCGGCTTCCGCGGTGACCGCGGTCCGCGCCGTCCGCGCGAAGACGCTGAAACCACGACCACCACCACCACGACGGACGGGGAGTAAGAACAATGGCTGAAGCTGGTGCACGCCGCCCGTTTTTCCGTCGTCGCAAGAGCTGCCCGTTCACGGGCGCGAATGCTCCGAAGATCGACTACAAGGACTCCAAGCTGCTGATGCGTTACGTGTCCGAGCGCGGCAAGATCGTGCCGAGCCGCATCACCGCGGTGTCCGCGAAGAAGCAGCGTGAGCTCGCCCGCGCCATCAAGCGCGCGCGGTTCCTGGGCCTGCTGCCCTACGTCATTCGTTAAGACGAATTCGGCCGGCGGCGACATCGGCGCCGGCCGTACTACCTAGTTTCTCATAAGGCTTCCGGGTCGTCCGGTCGCCGATGGTTGGGGCGAGATGCCTCTAACCGCTCGAAGGGAGCGGGACAGCTGATGATGGCCTTTGGACTTATAGCCCTGATCGCCGGCGCAGCGTCGGCGCTGATGTTCGCCTCGATCGTCTCGGGCGCGCTGATCTCGCTCGTCCTGTTCTATCTCGCACCGCTGCCGCTGATGGTCGCCTCGATCGGCTGGGGACCGCTTTGCGCGAGCCTCGGCGGCATCGCCGCCGCGCTTGGCCTCGGCGCCCTGTTCGGCCTGCCCTACTGCATCGCCTTCGCCGTCACCGTCGCATTGCCGGCTTGGTGGCTCGGCCATCTCGTCCTGCTCAGCCGGCAGGTGGGACCCGCCGCGCCGGAGGCCACCGCCGAGCCGCCTGCCAAATCTGAGCTCGAGTGGTATCCGGTTGGCCGCATCCTGCTGTGGATCGCGGGCTTCGCCACACTGACCACGATCGCCGCCCTGCTCACGCTCGGCACCGACGCCGAGACCATCACCGCCGCGCTGCGCCGAGGCCTGATGCGCCTCCTCCGCGCCGCCGACCCGCAGACCGCCGGCGAGACCGATCAATTCGTCGACGCACTGGTGCGGATCGCGCCGGCCGCCGCCACCATCGCCGCGATGATGACGCTGACCCTCAATCTCTGGCTCAGCACCAAGGTGACGGCGACGTCGGGCCGGCTGCGGCGCCCGTGGCCCGACATCATGACGGCGGAGCTGCCGCCAATGACACTCGTGGCACTCTGCATCGCGCTCGCTTTTTGCTTCACCGGCGGACTGCTTGCGATCGTAGCGCAGATCGCGACGGCGGCGCTGATGATGGCATATGCGCTGACCGGCTTTGCCGTGCTGCATACGCTGACGCTGGCGCTGAAGAGCCGCACCTTCTGGCTCTGCTCGACCTACGCCGTCGTGGTCGTGTTCGGATGGCCCGTCATGGCGATGGTGATCCTCGGCCTCGCGGATGCCGTGTTCGGCCTCCGCGAACGCTTCCTTCGTACGCGCCAGCCGCCGCCGCTGCCGACCTCTTGAGTTCAAGTCCGAAAGTTCACGTTCGAAATTCCAACTCAGTCAACACATCAAAGGAGAACGAATATGGAAGTCATTTTGCTGGAACGCGTCAACAAGCTCGGTCACATGGGCGAAGTCGTGAAGGTTCGCGACGGCTATGCCCGCAATTTCCTGCTCAAGCGCGGCAAGGCTCTGCGCGCCACCTCCGACAACCGCGCCAAGTACGAGGGCATGAAGGCCGATCTCGAGGCTCGCAACCTCGAGTCCAAGGGCGAGGCGTCCAAGATCGCCGAGAAGATCCAGGGCAAGAACATCATCGTGATCCGCCAGGCCTCGGAAGCCGGCCAGCTGTTCGGCTCGGTCAACGTGCGCGACATCGTCGTGGCGTTCGAAGCCGACGGTGTTTCGCTGTCCCGCCCGCAGGTTCAGCTCGACGCGCCGATCAAGACCATTGGCAAGCACACCATCACGGTCGCCATCCACCCCGAGGTCGAGGTCGAGATCAGTGTCACCGTGGCGCGCAGCCAGGACGAGGCCGAGCGCATCAACCGCGGCGAGGACATCTCGAACCGGAACGAAGACCGGGACGCTGCCGCCGAAGCGATAGCAGCCGCCGGCGAGTTCTTCGACCCCGAAGCCCAGCAGGACGACGCCGAGCCGGCGCCGGCTGCGGAAGAGACCGAGAAGTAAGCCTCGCTTTCGCGCAGGTTTTCGAAGCCCGGCCGCCTCAGGCGGCCGGGCTTTTCGTTTTGGCAACGACGTCCTCGCTCAGCATCGCGATCGACGCGAGCGCCGTTGCCGTATGCTTCTCGACGCCGTCGCTGACGCAGAAAACGTCGGCTGCGACCACGGAGACCTGACGCCCCGGCTTGATCACCCTCGCCCGGCAAATCAGCTTCTCGCCGACCGCGGGCGACAACAGATTGAGTTTGTATTCCGCCGTCAGCGCCGGTTGGCCGCGCGACGTCGCGGCTGCGATCGTCGTGGCGTTGTCGACCAGGAAGGCGGTGACACCACCATGGAAGAAGCCGTGCTGTTGCAACAGCTCCGGCCGGCGTTCCACCGCGATCGTGCAGGTGCCGCGCGACAATTCGGACAGCTCGGCGCCCACCAGATTCATAAAACCCTGCCGGCTGACGTTGGCCTGTATGCGCTCGGCGATCGGTCCGAATTCGGGATCTGCTTCGGCTCGCATGAGGCCTCTCCTTATTGCTTGTTGACACGATCGAGCGGCCGCAGCGCCCGGCTGGCGCAGGCGACCAATGTGTCGGTCTCGGCGCGCGGATCGGCGCGATCGCGTCCCGACAGGAAGGCGCGGCAAAAAATCTGCGCCGGACCGATCAGCTGGCTGACGAACATCACCGGCGTCATCGGCAAGAGCTCTCCGCGCGCGACCAGCGGCGCGCGCCAGCGCTCGATGCCTTCGGCAAGGCGAGCATTCTGCGCGCGCTGGGCGTCGCGAACATTCTCGCCCCATTCGCCGCGCGAGATCTCGAAGAGATAGCGCGCCTCGCGCCGGCTGGTGACGACCCAGTCGAGATGCGCCCGGATCAGCCGATCGATGCCTTGCGCGGCATCGGGGACAGGATCCAGCGCGGCCAGCATCGCGGCGTGATAGTGCCTGAGCACGTCCAGGAACAGCGCACCTGCCAGATCCTTCTTCGAGCCAAAGACGTGGAAGAAGCTGCCATTGGAGGCACGCGCCCGGGCGCGTATCGCAGCCACCGTGGCAGCTTCGTAGCCGACGCGGTCGAATACGAAAAGCCCCGCCGCCAACAAATCGTCGCGCACGCTCGCCGTCATGGACGCCTCCTAGAGACGCACTCTAGAGCGCCACTCTAGTTGCGGTCAAGACGACGCGAAGGCCGCGCGAGAGCGCAGCCTTCGCAAGTCTACAAAAACGTGCCGTTTATCGAGAAATCGGCGGCGCTGGCGGGCCGGACGATTCGGCTGGCGCCGCCGGTGGGACCGCGGCGGTCGCGGGTGGCGGCGCGGGCTCCTGCGATTTCGCCGGCGGTTCGGCGCTCGCGGCAGGCTTGGGAGCAGCCTCTTCCGCCGGCTTGGGCGCAGCTGGCTCGGCGGGCTTCGCAGCCGGCGTCACCTGTGGCACCGGATCGGGCCGCAGCGCCGGAGTATCGCTGCCGCGCGGCTCGACCTTGGCGCTCTCCGGCTTGGTCTCGGCGGGCTTGTCGGACGGCTTGCTGCCTTCAGGTTTGCCGCCGTCGGATTTGGGCTCCCCGGAGTCCACTTTCGCAGTCTCGGGCTTGGACTCGGGCTTGGACTCGACCTTCGGCTCGCTCTTCTTGTCGTCTGCCGTAGGCGCCGCGGCGTCGACCTTCGGCGCCTCTTCACTCCCCGGCTTGCCGCGCTTGCCGAGACGTTTGGTCTTGCGCCCTTCGGGTGCAGCCCCGGCCTCGGGCTTCGCACCTTCTTTCGTTCCTTCTTCGGCCGGCCGCGCTGCGCGTTTCTGGCGCGCGCCCTCGGCCGCGGGAGCGGCACCCTCGCCGTCCGGCTTGGCAGACTCCTGGGAACGTTGCCGACGGCCCTGATGTTCAGGGGACTGCGCGGGATCGGTCTTGGCTTCCTTGTCCTTGGCGCCTTCCTTCTTGTCCTTGCCGTCCTTGGCCTGGTAGCGGGTGTCGGTGGCACCGTTGGAGACAAGGTAGGATGCCAGCACGCCGGCCATGTCGGAGCTGGTCGTGTAATGCTGACGCAGGAAGCCCGGCAGCGACCCGGGCGCCACCGTCTTCAACAGGCCGCGCGGGCTTTTGTGACATGCATTGCAGGTCTGCGCGAAAAGCTGGGATGGGGCCTTGCCGGCCTCGAGGTTCGTCGCCTGCGCGAGAACGGTATCGGCCGCGCCGAAGCCGATCAGAAGCAATACCGTCGCGAGGCTGAGCGCTCGGCTCGACATTCCCATCATCTCCATTGAATTCCGTGAGGTACAGCCGGCATGCGGCGCGGCGGCGGGTCACCTTTTAGCCGATTGAGCCGCGAATGGAAGCAGGCTCCGCGCGCAAGGATGTGATTAAGCGATTTTGGAATATCCGCTTTGAACGCAGCGCAATAGCGGGGCCGGGATACCCTCGCTAGATTTAGATGCAAACGCATAGGAACCGCTGCGGCGCCCGGGCGTAGGGTGTGAATGCCGGGTTAGTCGCATCTCTTCGGGTTCGCTCGAGAGGATGGGTATCGATGGACCGATTGTTGCGTCAATTCCTGTCTCAATTCATCCGCCGCGGGTCGATGACGGTGACCACGGCAAAGGGTTCGAAGTTCACCGTCGGCGATGGCTCAGGCGAACCCGTTGCAGTTCGCTTCGTCACCGCAGACGCGGAACGGAAGATTCTCGTCAATCCCGAGCTCGGGCTTGGCGAAGCCTATATGGACGGCGAGTTCGTCGTCGAGCGCGGCACCATAGCTGATGCCCTCGCGATCCTGCTCGGTCAACCCGATCTATTGCCGCACTGGGCCAAACCCTGGTGGCACCTGCGCTACCTCGTGCGGCATCTGCGGCAGTTCAATCCGCGCCCGCGCGCCCGCAGCAACGTCGCACACCATTATGATCTCGATGCGAGGCTCTATTCGCTCTTTCTCGACGCCGACAAGCAATATAGCTGCGCCTATTTCGAGACGCCGGAGAGCACGCTCGACGACGCGCAGCTCGCCAAAAAACGACACATCGCCGCAAAGCTGCTCCTCAGGGCCGGCCGGCGCGTGCTCGACATCGGCTCGGGCTGGGGTGGACTTGGGCTCTATCTCGCCGAGATCGCAGGGGCTGACGTCACCGGCGTCACGTTGTCGACCGAGCAGTTGCAGATCGCCAATGCGCGCGCAGCCGAAAAGGGCCTGACCCGATCGGCCAAATTCCTGCTTCAGGACTATCGTGACGTCGCCGGTCCGTTCGACCGCATTGTCTCCGTCGGCATGTTGGAGCATGTCGGTGCCCGCTTCTACGACACCTATTTCCAGCGCTGCGCGGAGCTGCTGAATAAGGACGGCATCATGCTGCTGCACTCGATCGGCCGTTCGCAGGGCCCGGACTCCACCAATCCCTGGATCGCCAAATACATCTTTCCCGGCGGCTACATCCCCGCTCTTTCGGAGGTGCTGCCCGCGATCGAGCGGGCGGGCCTGCTGGTCTGCGACATCGAGATCCTGCGCCTGCATTACGCCGAAACGCTGAAGGCATGGCGCGAGCGCTTCATGGCGCGGCGCGAAGAAGCCATACAGCTCTATGACGAGCGCTTCGCGTTGATGTGGGAATTTTATCTGGCAGCCAGCGAGATGACGTTCCGCAAGCAGGATATGATGAACTTCCAGATCCAGCTCACCCGGCGTCAGGGCGTGGTGCCGATGACGCGCGACTACATCGCGCACGAAGAGACCCGGTTGCGGGCTGTCGAGACCGGCGCCAAGCCCAGGCTGAAGCTGGCTGGTGAATAAGTCCTAGTGACGCAGGGTCGAAGCCGGAGCGGACCGGAAAGAGGCCGTTAAGGCCAATTGCGCCCGCAGGGCCGTAAGGATCTCGGGTGCGACCGGCTCCCGACGCACTTCGGGCCGCACGGCGTGCTCCATGGCCGCGATCAGCCCCGACAGCCAAAGCCGGCTGCCTGCCTCGCTCCGCCAATTCTGGGGCTGCCGTTCTGGCCGCATCGCTTGTCTCGTTCCCTGGTGGCGGATCGCGGAAGGCAACCCTCCCGCCCCCTTGCCTGTTCCGGCTCTACCCCCGAAAGAATCCGGGGAGATGTGATCTGCTTCACATAAGTCTCGTCGGCCCTGGCTTAGACCGTCGCCATGAGCAAAGAGACCCAAACCTCATTTGAGGTGCAGGACGACCTCCGCACCGATTACGCCCTGATCGCTACCGGCGTCGGGGCGGCCCTGATTGCACTGGTCTACCTCCTGCTGGTCTGAACCGAGCCGAAAGCGCCTAGCGAGCGTCAATTCGCGCGCGTCTCGATAGGTCTGCCCGCCAACCCGTTAGGTTCACTTCATCCGGCGTTTCCGTGGGGCGGCCGCTTCCAGCGCCCCGGCCCGGTTCCACGAAAACCCGTCAAGCGCGGCGCGTGCTGCGGCGGTCAATCATCCACCATTTTAATGATCAGTTGATAGCGGCCAGCTTTTGCTTCCGCTTCGGGCTGCGTCGGCGCTTTATCCCGGCCCCGCATCCGCCCCAGAAAATTGCTATCGCTCGACCATGGCCCTGACTGATTCGAACGTTCTCAAACTCGCGCCCGAAGCTGGAACTCCCGCCTATCGGAGCGCGCCGCATAATATCGAAGCGGAACAGAGCCTTCTGGGCGCGATCCTGGTCAACAACGACGCGTTTTACCGCGTGTCCGACTTCCTGGAGCCGAAGCATTACTTCGAGCCGCTGCACCAGACTATCTTCGAGACCGCCAGCAGCCTGATCCGGATGGGCAAGATCGCGACGCCCGTCACGCTGAAGACCTTCCTGCCCGCCGACACCGATATCGGCGGCATGACCATCGGGCAATATCTGGCGCGCCTCGCCGCAGAAGCGACCACCATCATCAATGCGCAGGATTATGGGCGCACCATCTACGATCTGGCATTGCGACGCGACCTGATCGGCATCGGCGAGGACATGGTCAATGTCGCCTATGACGCCCCGGTCGATTTCGCGCCACGGGCGCAGATCGAGGACGCCGAGCGCCGCCTCTACGAACTCGCCGAATCCGGCCGCTATGACGGCGGCTTCCAGAAATTCTCGCAGGCGCTGACGCTCGCGGTCGATCTGGCGGCGAAAGCGTTCCAGCGCGACGGAAAGCTGTCGGGCATCTCGACTGGCCTGCGCGACCTCGACACCAAGATGGGCGGGTTGCAGCACTCCGACCTCATCATCGTCGCCGGCCGCCCCGGCATGGGCAAGACCTCGCTTGCAACCAACATCGCCTACAACGTCGCCCAGGCCTACGTTCCAGAACTGCAGGCCGACGGCACCATGAAGGCCGCCCATGGCGGCGTCATCGGCTTCTTCTCCTGCGAAATGTCGGCCGATCAGCTCGCCACGCGTATCGTGGCCGAGCGCACCGGCATCCCCTCCTCGTCGATCCGCCGCGGTGGCATCTCTGAGGCCGATTTCGAGAAAATCCGCGAGGTCTCGATCGAGCTGCAGTCACTGCCCTTCTATGTCGACGAGACCGGCGGCCTCTCGATTGCTCAGCTGATGGCGCGCGCCCGCCGGCTGAAGCGGCAGAAGGGCCTCGACCTCATCGTCATCGATTACATCCAGCTGTTGTCAGGCTCGGGCAAGCGCAGCGAAAACCGCGTGCAGGAAATCACCGAGATCACGACCAGTCTGAAGGCCCTGGCCAAGGAACTCAGCGTGCCCGTGATCGCGCTCTCGCAGCTCTCGCGCCAGGTCGAGTCGCGCGAGGACAAGCGGCCGCAGCTCTCGGACCTGCGTGAATCCGGCTCGATCGAGCAGGACGCCGACGTCGTGCTGTTCGTCTACCGCGAGGAATATTACCTCGGAAACAAGGAGCCGCGCCCGGGCACACCCGAGCACGAAAAATGGCGCCTGGACATGGATCTTGCGCATGGCAAGGCCGAAGTCATCATCGGCAAGCAGCGCCACGGACCGACCGGCACCGTCGATCTGGCTTTCGAAGCGTCGGTCACACGATTCGGCGACCTTGCGCCCGACAGCCAGGTGCCGGACCGCAGCGGCAACGAGTACTGAGTTCCCTGGGTTGAACCTGACCGGCCTCTTGCGTAAAACGGCGCCATGACAATGGCGTCCGACCCGAAAATGATCCCGCAATCCGGCCTTCTCTCCGCGGAGGCCAATCAGGCTGCCGCGCTCGCCACCTTCGGCGGCGTGCTCACCGTCGATCTCGACGCCATCATCGCCAATTGGCGCAAGCTCGAGAAGACGGCGGTGCCGGCCGAATGCTCGGCGGTGATCAAGGCCGACGCCTATGGTTGCGGCGCCGAGCAAGTCGCGCGTGCCCTGAACAAGGCCGGCTGCAAAACCTTCTTCGTCGCCACCATCGAGGAAGCGCGCAAGGTGCGCGCGGCGGTGCCGGAGCCCACGATCTACGTGCTCGGCGGCTATTTCCAGAACACCGGCGAGCACTACGCCCAGATCAACTGCCGCCCCGTGATCGGCGATCTCAACGAACTCGCCGAATGGGACGTGTTCTGCCGCCGCACCGGATGGAACGGGGGCGCCGCCATCCACATCGACAGCGGCATGAACCGGCTCGGCCTGACACTTGCGGAAGCGCAGGCCATCATCCCCCGCATCAACGCCGGCGATCACGGCATCACGCTGGTGATGAGCCATCTCGTTTCGGCCGAGCAGCTCAACAATCCGGTGAATGCGAAGCAGCTCGCGGCCTTCCGCAGCATCGCCAGCGAATTCTCCGGCGTGCCGGCGGCGCTCGCCAATTCCTCCGGCATCTTCCTCGGCGCGCCCTTCCAGTTCGACCTGGTACGGCCGGGCGCCGCGCTCTACGGCGTCAACCCGACGCCGGAGGCCGACAATCCGATGCAGCCGGTGGTCGATCTCAAGGCCCGCATCGTGCAGACCCGCAATGTCGAGCGCGGCGAAAGCGTCGGCTATGGCGGCACCTGGACCGCACGGCGGCCGACGAAGCTCGCGATCATCGCGGTCGGTTATGCCGATGGCTATTTCCGCGCCGCAAGCTCCAATGACGGCACCCGCGGCGCCGAGGTCATCGTCGCCGGAAAGCGTTGCCCGGTCGCGGGCCGCGTCTCCATGGACCTGATCGCGATCGACATCACCGATCTGCCGCCGAACGCGGCGCGGCGCGGCCACATGGTGACGCTGCTCGGCGACGGCATCACCGTGGACGAGCTCGCGCATCATTTCGGCACGATCGGTTATGAGGTGCTGACCAGCCTCGGCCGCCGCTACGCCCGCATCTACAAGGGCGGCAATGTGGTGGAGCCGCTGGCCAAGCCGGCTTCTGCGAGTACGGCGGAGCAACCGCCCTCTCCGCCGCCGGTCGAGCAGCCCGCGAACCCGCCGCCGCGACCGAGCTGAGCCGATCGCCGCTTACTTCTTTTTCCTGCTGTCCAGCGCCGTCTTGCAGGTTGTGCTGAGCTTGTCGCGCTTGCCGTTGAGGCAGGCGACGATGCCGCCGCCCGGCGCAATGCCGGCGCAGAATTTGTCATAGTCCGCCTTGCACGCGCCGCGCGGATCGGATGATTGTGCCGAGGCGACCCCGGAGAACACAACGGCGACGGCGATAACGGCAAAGCTCAACTTGGACATTGTTTCTCCGGTAACGGAAGGCAGGAGCCGGTAGCTCTACATGAAGATCGCGACGTTCAACATCAACAACATCAATCGCCGCCTGCCCAATCTGTTGGCATGGATGCGAGCGGCGAAGCCTGATGTCGTCGCACTTCAGGAGTTGAAGGCAAGTGATGGCGAATTTCCGGCGGCTGCGATCGAAAAGGCCGGGTATGGCGCCGTCTGGTGTGGACAGAAGACCTGGAACGGCGTCGCCATCCTGGCCCGCAATGCCGAGCCCATTCTCACCCGCGATCGCTTGCCGGGGAATCCTGGCGATCACGAAGCCCGCTACATCGAGGCCGCGGTACGCGGTGTCATCGTCACCAGCATCTACCTGCCGAACGGCAATCCGCAGCCGGGACCGAAATTCGACTACAAGCTCGACTGGTTCGCGCGGCTCAAGCGCCACGCCAGAACGTTGATCAAGCAGGATCTGCCCGTGGTGCTCGCCGGCGACTACAACGTTGCGCCTGATGAGATCGACATTTATCCGACGCGCTCGTGGGACAAGGACGCCTTGATCCAGCCGAAGAGCCGCGCGGCCTTCGCCTCGCTGGTGGCACAAGGCTGGTGTGACGCGATCCGCGAACTGCACCCGGACAAGCGCATCTACACCTTCTGGGATTACAAGCGAAACCGCTGGCCACGCGATGCGGGCCTGCGGCTGGATCATCTCCTGCTCAGCCCTGCCCTCGCCTCACGCCTGGCGAAAGGCGGTGTCGACAAGAAGGTCCGCGGCGAGGAAGGCGCGAGCGATCACGCGCCGGCGTGGGTCGTGCTGCGCTAGGTCAACGCCCGTAATATTCCTGCACCGTGCCCCACGCTGCTTTTTGCAGAAGCTCCACCGTCAGCGCGTCCAGCCCCATCGTGTAGGTATTGCCGACCGGCGAGCGGCCCGTCAGCGCGGCGAACGTGACGCAGGTCGCCAGATATGTGCCTGCGGGACTGGGGTGCCGCTTGTCCGGCGCATACAGATTGAGCTCCGGCTGGAGTTTTCGCACGCGCGCGAAAGCAAGGCCTGCGGGGATCACCAGCGCATCATTGGCATTGCCTGCGGTCGTATAGGCCTCGGCCAACGCTTCCGTCATCTCGGGCTTGTCGGCATAAGCCCAGGACATGAACAGCACCGGCCGCATGCCGTGCGCGCGGACGATCTCGCTGTCCTTCTTCGCAAAGGTCGCGAACGCGTCCTTCAATTGCGGATGGATCGGGCACTGGCTGCAATCCATCATCACGACGGCCTCGAACTGCCGGCCCGGCTTGTTGAAAACGACGTTATTCTGCTCGTCGAACGAATAGGCGCCGATGCCGTTCGGCCGCAGCAGATTGTCCATATCGTGCCAATCGAGGCCGGAGCCGCCGATCGTCGCCATCGTGTTGCGATAGGCCAGCTTGTTTTCAGGATCCGCAGCCCGCTCCATGAAGGAGAGATGCCCGGGCATGCCGTTGTTGTAGTAGAAGAAGCTGTTGCCGACGAACAGCGCAGCCTTGGGGAAATCCGGTCCTGATGTCGTGACCTTGGGCCTGGTCTGCGCCTGTGCATTGAAGCCGGCTGCAACGGCCAGACACATCGCGAGCATCACTCGCGCGAAAAGACGCATCATCGGCTTCCTCCCTTTTCCTGTGTCGGGCCGGAAACAAATCAGCCTTTCAAGAGTGCCTCAAGAGGACGGACGTGCAGCAGCCATGCGTGAGATCGTATGCTCACCAGAGATTCTTGCCGTCGATCATGTTCACCGGCACGGCCTCCAGATCGAATTCGTCGAACAGGCGCGCGTTGACGGCGACCCTGGGATTGTCGAAATCGGGCTTGCCGCTCGACCAGTCCGGCGATTCCGAATAGGTGCCGCAGCCGCAGCTTGCGCAGAAATGATGTTTGACCCTGCGGCTGCCCCAGAGATAGGTCGCGACGTTCTCCGCCGGCGACAGCAGCCGAAACTGCGCCGGCGTGTAATAGGCCCACAACGCGCCGCGCTTGGCGCAGAGCGAACAGGTGCAGCGGGTCACGCTGGAGGGCGCCTCCGTCACCTCGAACACCGTCTCACCGCAATGACAGCTTCCCTCGATTCGCATGACCCGCTCTCCGTTTTGTCAGGAGATGGTCGTAGCCCGCCCCTGCTGCCAACATGCTGTCAGCAGCGCGCAGCTGGCCTGCCCAATGTGCTGGGAGCACCGACTTGCCGGGCCACCTCCGCAAAAACACGAAAAACAACCCCATGCACAGTAGCCGACCGCTGTCGGATCAATGGGTTACGCATATTCCGAAATCAAGTTTGACTCGTCGGGCAAAACACTGGCAGGATGTCACCATCCATGAATTCCATTGCGCCGCCGGCGTCGAGAACTTTTCAGCGAAGCCGTCATATTTCGGCCGCCCGTCAGCGTCGCGCCAAACTGCAACTCAGGAAACCACTGCAAGCCGGCGAGCGGCCCGGCTCTCCTAAGAGTCCGCTAAGGCGATCATCTGACATCACCTATTGTGCTATTGTGGCGAAGACGTCCGCGGTTGGCCCAATCGCATTTTTTTTGAGCTCGACCGCAAACTTCCGCTCGGCCTCTAAGAACCGACATGTAGCTATATCGCGTCAAGGGAAGCAACGGGCCACAAGCCGACACAAGGACCTCAACCGCATCAACCCGACCTCGCACCTTTGCCAAGGTCATTGTTGATGTTTTTCAGGCTTCTTCGCTGCATCAGGGAAAACGTAGGGAAGTACGTCTCGGCCGTTTGGCCCGATCTGGCCAAGCGTCTTTCGGTAACGCGCCCATCCGGCATAGGTCGCCGTTGTTAAGAGGCCAGCTCTGGTCTCCACCATTAATGGCGTTGTCATTGCGATAGTCACTACTTCGGTGCGCCGATAGAGCGGCACTCCATTGGCATCTAAAATTTCAAGCCGATTGACCACAGGCGGGCCGGGCCAAATAGACCATGGGTGCTCAAAAGTGCCGGTGCCTCTTTGGACATGTCGGTACGCAACAGTTGCAGCGGCATCTTCTGGCCGGCCGTCGCCCTCGATCAAACATTCGCCGTGAGCGATGCGATCCCTCACACGATCATTGAGCGTGTCGCCTCGAATTAGAGGAAAATCAGTCATCCACGCCACATCAAACTTGAGGTTTGGGCGGTCTGGACAAGTCTCACGTCGTTCAATCCAAAATGCGCTTGTGGAATTGTCGTGAGAAGGGTCCACCGCAATTACGCGAGCGACCATTGAGTTGAAGAGGAGCCGAACACAAAGTGTGTCGCATGCCGGCCTCTTTCGAGACCACTCGTAGTTACCATCAATGATGAGAGCAATAGTTGCCGGAAGAACTATCGGTTTATCTGGTTCGAAGTCGTCCGTTTGCATTCGGACGGCGGCATCATGGGCTTGCATGTTGATCAGGCGTGGAATTAACACTGCCGGTGTTGCGACGATCACGCCGCCGAGTACGGCGATGACAACCCTAAACGCGCGAGATTGAGAGTCCCTGACTGGAAGTTTTCGCAGAAGGGCACGCGTGATCCACCAGAACAGTGAGTACATCAGAAGGGTCGGCGCTATCGAAAGGATGACACCGGGAACTACACCAAGAAAAATGCCAAACAGGAGTGAGGGTGGCCAAGCAAGCGCTACTAGGGTGGCCACGCCTAAAAACCCTATGTACACCCAAAAACGGCGGCTCATTACAAAGCTCATTTACTGCCTATAAGCGAAGCGTCTTTCCAACTTTCTCATAAAGTCTTCTAACAATTTACGATTATCGCGATCCCGTTCGATCCCTATCGGATGTCCGCACCGGGTCAACAGCGCCGGTTTGACAAGCGCCGCTAGTTCCGGTCTGCCCCGAACTGCAGAAAGATCGCTGCAGCGCATGATAAAGAGCCAAGAGGAGAGACCTCCGGCTTCGCTTTGATATGAAGGGCAGCCCACCGACGCGCCTGTTCGGGAAGTCGAAGGCATGAAGACGCGATGGCTAGTTGCAATCTTTGGTGCTGGCCTCATCGGCGCAGCTCTGAGCTACGCTTATACTCACACCACAATCAGGGTGACTGAGCCCTGCCGGAGAAATTCTGCGGGAGAGGAGGTCTGTCCTTCGCCCTACAGGCCATAAATGCTTATGCCTATCACAAGCTCGACCGAATTTCCGCTGAAGGTGAATTGAATTGCCTCCTTGTCCTCCGTTGCACACCGAGGACGGAGGATGAGTTACTGGGCCTCAGCGATCTTCGGTCCAGGTGACGGCATCTGCGTGTTGATTGCCGAGGACCGGTTCGACGGCGATGCCGCGTCCGGCAATCGGAAAGCGGCGTCGGCCGGCGCTCCCTGGGGTGGTCGGCGGGCAACGGTTGTCGGAAGCACGATCACTTTCGCTCCGATTTTCACCCGCTCATAGAGGTCCACGACGTCCTCATTGGTCAGCCGGATACAGCCGGAGGAAACCCGCTTTCCGATCGTATCGGGCTTGTTGGTGCCGTGAATTCTGTATTCGGTCTCTCCCAGATACATCGCCCGAGCGCCGAGCGGGTTGCCGGGACCGCCTGCCATGAACCGCGGCAGATAAGGCTGACGCGAGACCATCTCCACAGGCGGATGCCAATCCGGCCATTCGGCCTTGCGAGCCACCGTCTGCTCACCGGACCATGTGAAACCTTCGCGGCCCACACCGATGCCGTAGCGCAGCGCCTGCGCGTCGTTCAGAACGAAATAGAGGAAGGTGTTCTTGGTATCGATGATCACGGTGCCCGGCGCCTGGCGGCTGGCGTAGTCAACCACCTGCCGAACAAATGCTCCGGCACCTTCAGCGGCTTTCGGCGGTTCGACCAGAGGGACCGGCGCCGGAGCCGGCGCTGCGGCACGAACTGGAGGCGACACGTAAACCGGAGTTGACGACGCCTGGGCCTCGTGCGCGGACGGCTTGCCAAACTGCTGCACGGTCGCCGGGCGGGACAGCAAAGCGTAGCCCAAGGTGGCGACGGCCACGGCGCCAATTGCAACTCTCGCTGCCATTGGCAGTGCGAGCGTCTCTGCCTTTCCACGTTTCGCCCGCTTCCTCATAGCTTTCCCCAGGTCATCATGCCCGGAAGAAGTAACCAGCAAGATTTAAGAAACTTCGAAGCGATTTCGTTCAAACTGGAACCGTCGGCCGTGGTTAACGCCCAACTTTTGTAAAGCCGCCACCAACCAAGGCCGATCCGAGCGCAGCGGGGTTCCCTCGCCTGTCGCGGATCGCCCGCGCCGTTGGCCACGGCTAAACTCTCGCGATTCGTGGAGAGCGTTTTGGCCTTCCTCTTCGTCCTTATCGTCGGCCTCATCGCGGGCACCATCTCAGGCATCGTCGGCACGGGCTCGTCGATCATGCTGATGCCGGTGCTGGTCTATGCCTATGGACCGAAGGAGGCCGTGCCGATCATGGCGGTGGCCGCCGTCATGGCCAACTTCTCGCGGATCCTGGCCTGGTGGCGCGAGGTGGATTGGCGAGCCTGCGCGGCCTATTCGGTCACGGGCATTCCGGCCGCCGTGCTCGGAGCGCGGACGCTGCTGGCCCTGCCCTCGCACGCCGTCGATCTCGCCATCGGCGTCTTCCTGATCGCGATGGTGCCGGTGCGGCACTGGCTGGCGCGGCACGATCTCAAGGCCAAACTCTGGCATCTGGCGATCGGCGGCGCCGTCATCGGTTATCTCACCGGCATCGTCGTCTCGACCGGCCCGCTCAGCGTGCCGCTGTTCCTGTTCTACGGCCTGTCCAGGGGCGCCTTCCTCGCGACCGAGGCGGCTTCTTCACTCGGGCTCTATGTCGCGAAATCCGTGACCTTCGAACGTTTCGGCGCGCTGACCGGCGACGTGTTCGTCAAAGGCCTGGTCGCAGGATCGTCGTTGATGGCCGGCGCCTTCATCGCAAAGCGCTTCGTGCTGCGTCTGAAGCCCGAGATGTTCCGCTTGGTGATGGACGCGATCATGATCGCCGCCGGCCTCTCCATGCTGTGGAATGCGGCGCAGCCGTAGCCGCGCCGCGCTCAGACGGCAAATTCGGGCGCGATCGACGGGCTGTCCTCGAGGACGCGGCTCCCGTGTGCCGGCTGTCCCTCGAGCCATAGCAACACGGCCTCCAGTGGCTGCGGCCGATGATAGAGAAAGCCCTGCCCGAGCCTCACACCCATCTCGCGCATCGCCTTGGCCTGCTCGGCGCGCTCGATGCCTTCGGCCACCAGCGTGAGCCCCAGCGTGCCGGCGAGCGATGCGATGACGCCAACGATCGCCTTGTCTTCCGCGCTGTCAGGGATCTCGCTGATGAACGCCTTGTCGATCTTGACCTTGTCCAGCGGAAACCGCCTGAGATGGGCGAGCGAGCTGTAGCCGGTGCCGAAATCGTCGAGCGCGATGGTGGCGCCCAGCCGGCGCAGTCGGTGCAGCGTCTCGGATGCGCTGGCCATGTTGTTGATCAGAGATCCCTCGGTGATCTCGAGTTCCAGCAATGACGCCGCGACATCGAAACGCGCGCAGGTCGCGCGCAGCTCGGCCGCCAGCGAATGGTCGGCGAGCTCGGACGGCGGCAGATTGATCGCGATCCGGATATGCGGCCTGCCGGCCGCCGCCAGATGTTGCAGGGCGCGGCAGGCGTCGGTGAGTACGTAGCGCGTCAGCCGCCCATTGTTGCCGCTGCGCTCGATCAGCGGCAAGAATTCGCCGGGACCGATCAGGCCACGTTCCGGGTGGCGCCAGCGGATCAGCGCTTCCAGCCCGACGACGTCGTGGCTTTCGAGATCGACCTGGCTTTGATACCAGACCTCGAACTGCCTTTCGGCGAAGCCTGCGGGAATGGCAAGCTCGAGATCCCGGCGGCGGCGATAGTCGCGCTGAAGCGCTTCGTCGAGCACGGCGACGGTGCCGGGCGCCTTGGTCTTGGCATGGTAGAGCGCGATGTCGGCGAGCGCCGGCAAGTGCGAAAGCTCGGGATCGCCGGCGCGTCGCACGGCAAGGCCGATGCTGGCGCGCGGCACGACCTGCTTGTCATGCAGCCGGATCGGCTCGGAAATCGTGTCCAGCAATTGGCGCGCAAATCTCTGCGCGGTCTCTTCATTGCTGACCTCGGGGCGGATGACCACGAATTCATCGCCGCCGAGCCGGGCCACCCAATCCTGCGGTTCGACCGCACCGCGAAGGCGATCGGAAATGTGCACCAGGAACTTGTCGCCGGCATCATGGCCAAAGGTGTCGTTGATACCCTTGAAGTCGTCCAGATCGATGAAGCAGAACGCGATCAGCGCGTCCGGCGAGCCGGCATCGTGGCTCAGGGTCACGAGGTGCTCGGACAGCGAGCGGCGATTGGGCAGCCCCGTGAGTGGATCGTGCGCGGCCATGTGGCCGAGCCGGTCCAGCGCACCCGAGGTCGTGTGCTGCATGGCGTTGAAGGCATGCGCGAGCTGGCCGAATTCGTTGGAGGATTTGACGTCCGCCGGATAGGCGCGGCCGTCCTGCTTGCTGCGCTGGATCGCGGACATCATTGCCGCCAGCGGCCTGCCGATGAAGATGTTGGCGGAGATCCGCATGGCGATCAGGGTCGCAAACGTTGCGAAGAGGCCGACGACCAGCAGCAGCACCAGCCGGCTGCCCGTGTCCGCGTAGAGCGCCGCATGCGAATAGGCGATCGCGATGCGGCCGGCCTGGACGGCCATGTTGCCGTTGCTGTAGTTGATCGGACGCGAGATCTCCGCGACCGCCTGCCCCGCCGAGCGCGCCACCACGCGGGCGATCGCTGTACCGGTATCGTCGTAGACGGCCGCCGCGGCGATGGTCTCGTCGTGCATGATCTCGTTGAGCACGCTCGTGACCTGGTCGTAGCGCATCTTCCAGAGCGGTTCGGCGATCAGCTCGGCGCGGCTCTCGGCGACGCGGGCGATGCGGGCGTCGAGCTGCCTGATCTGCGACCAGAAGCTCGAGGCCTCGACGCCGGCGGAGGCGAGCAATTGCACCAGCAACAGAACAGGCACGGTGGCCCAGATCATCGCGCGGACGACCGAGCGCAAGCGCGGCGGCGCGGCCTGCTGCTTGCAATCCGGATCGGTCATGTCGCCATCGTTTCGCATCAGTCAGCAGCGCCTTCAGGAAGCGGCAGCGACGAGATGAGCGCATCGATGGAGAAGTCGTATTGGCCGCAGTGCCCTGCCTTGGCCCTGAAGCGCGCGAAATCGATCCGGTCGAAAGCGCGCGTCTTGATGAGGTCGCCGACCGCGGCGAGGTTGTCGCGCGTGATCGCGGACGTCTTGACCTCGACGTGGGGCGATGCAGCCGCGAAATCGCAGCCGTCGGCGTAGTCGCGCAGGAGAACGATCGACCAGCCGCCGAGCAGGAAATGCCCGCCGTCCGTCAGCAGCATGCGGCCCGCCTTGATCTCGCGCAGCGCATCCTCCGACCAGTTAAGACCGACCACCTGGATGTCCTGCCCGGGAGCGATGCCCGCGGCTGCGATGGCCTTGAGCGCTCCCAGTGCCATCGGATCGTTTCCGGCCCATATGCCGGCAGGCCGGATCTCCTTGCGCGCGGCCCAGCTCAGATAATTCGTGGTGACGTGCTCGGCTTCCGACTGCGTCCAATTGGCGAACAGCATGCGATCTACCACGACGTCGGGCGCGGCTTCCACCGCGCGCTTGAGACCCGCGTTGCGGGCGATCGAGGTGGGCGTGATCTCGTCGCCACCGATGCCGAGAATGTGAATCTTGCCGTCCCGGCTCTGCCATTTTTCGGCACGCGCCGCGCCGATCAGGGCATTGGCCATCCGCGCGCCCGCGGTCTGAAGATCCGTCGTGATGTCGCCGAGCCAGGTCTTGAGCTTTTGGCGCGGCGGTCCAAGGCGAGCCGCGTCGTCGCCGATCAGCGTGTTCGAGAGCAGCAGCGTCCTGACCCCCGCGGCCTCGGCCGCCTCCAGGATCGGGACGGCGGCGGATTCCTCGTTCGAGAGAATGAGGAAATCGGGCTTGTCGCTGCGTGCCACCACGCCGAACCCGAGCTCCTGCATGGTGCGGTAATTGCGTTCGCTGCTCAGCACCTCGACATGCGCGCCGAGCTTGCGGCCGGCGGCCTGCATAGTCTGCGAGACCATGTCCCAATAGACCTCGCCGGTCTTGCCGGGATTGACGAAGACGACGTTGAGACGCTTCGCGTCGGCTGCAACAGCGCCGCGCATCGGCGCAAGCCCGCCGCAGGCCATGCCCACAGCGAGCAATATCCGCAAAAATACCGTCATTCGTTTCGCCATCCGCATCGGTTCCGAAACTGGACCCGCGTCCGCTAACATTTGGCAAAGCTCGGTCGGGTGCGGCGGCACAGAGCTAACAAAGGGTGTATCAGGCGTGCCGAATTGCGATATTCCCAGTGCGGCCGGGCTCACTCTCTCGACCCGTCATTCCGTGCTATCAGCAAACCTGAAACCCCTGGACTCGCCTCCCCATGGCCAAGAACACGCTTTCCTTCGTCTGCCAGAACTGCGGCGCGGCCTATAACCGCTGGCAGGGCAAGTGCGAGTCCTGCGGCGAGTGGAATACGCTCGCCGAGGAGGACACGACCGGCAGCATTCCCGTGTCGATCCGCTCCAAGCGCAAGGGACGGACGTTCGCGCTGGAGAGCTTGGCCGGAAAAACCCAGGACGCACCGCGCCTGTCCTCAGGCATGACCGAGCTCGACCGCGTCACCGGCGGCGGCTTTGTCCGCGGCTCGGTGCTGCTGGTCGGCGGCGATCCCGGCATTGGCAAGTCGACGCTGCTGACGCAGGCGACCAGCCTGATGGCACGCGCCGGGCATCGCATCGTCTACATCTCGGGCGAAGAAGCCATCGCCCAAGTGCGGCTGCGCGCCGAGCGGCTCGGGCTGTCGGACGCGCCGGTGCAGCTCGCCGCTGAAACCTCCGTCGAGGACATCGTCTCGACGCTGTCGGAGGGCGCGGTGCCCCGGCTGATCGTGATCGATTCGATCCAGACCATGTGGACCGACACGGTAGAATCCGCGCCCGGCACGGTCACCCAGGTGCGCGCCTCGGCGCAGGCGCTGATCCGCTTCGCCAAGAAGACGGGCGCGGCCATCATCCTGGTCGGCCATGTCACCAAGGACGGCCAGATTGCCGGCCCGCGCGTGGTCGAGCACATGGTCGATGCGGTGCTGTCGTTCGAGGGCGAAGGCTCGCAGCAATTCCGCATCCTGCGCGCCGTGAAGAACCGTTTCGGCCCGACCGATGAGATCGGCGTGTTCGAGATGACCGGGCTTGGCCTGCGCGAGGTCACCAACCCCTCGGAGCTGTTCCTGTCCGAGCGCGATCTCGGCACGCCCGGCACCGCCGTCTTCGCGGGCATCGAGGGCACGAGGCCCCTCCTGGTCGAATTGCAGGCGCTGGTGGCCCCGACCTCGCTCGGCACCCCGCGCCGGGCCGTGGTCGGCTGGGATCCGAGCCGGCTGTCGATGGTGCTGGCGGTGCTGGAGGCCCATTGCGGGGTCAAGCTGTCCGGCCACGACGTCTATCTGAACGTCGCGGGCGGCCTGCGCATCCACGAGCCGGCGGCCGATCTGGCCGCCGCGGCGGCGCTGGTGTCCTCTCTGGTTAATGCGCAGTTACCCACCGATGCGGTCTATTTCGGCGAGATCTCGCTATCCGGCGTGGTGCGCCCGGTGGCGCAGACCCCGGCCCGGCTGAAAGAAGCGGCAAAACTCGGCTTTCAGCGCGCCGTGCTGCCCGAATCGGCCCGGGGCGAAGCCAGTGGCGATGCCGGACTCACGCTGAACGCGATCAACAGCCTGACGACGCTGGTCGCCGAGATCGCCGCGCGCGGCTCCCGGCGAGGCGACTCGAGCGCGCCGGCAGAGAAAAATGCCACACCGGCAAGATTCCGCCGTGGAGAGGGTTAGGTGGAGGTGACGTTCCCCGTCCCCGCCGCTATACAGCCGTCACAAAAGCAGCATGGGATTGCGTGGTTGCGGCCTTGCCGGGAACGTCGTCTGGCCCTCACTTAGGGCGGCGGCCAAGCACCGATTCGCTGAGCACCTTGAAGTACGAGCGGACCAGACCAGCCGATGCCAGTAACCATCCTCGACCTGATCCTGCTCGGTGTGATGCTGATCTCGGGCCTGCTCGCCATGGTTCGCGGTTTCATGCGCGAAATCCTGTCGATCGCGGCCTGGGGCACGGCGGCGATCGTGACGCTTTATTCATTCTCGAAGCTGCTGCCGACGGCGAAGACCTATTTCAACAACGACACCGTCGCGAGCGTGGTCGTGGTCGCCGGCGTGTTCGTTGGCACCCTGGTCGTGGTCTCCGTGATCACGGTCCGGATCTCCGACATGATCCTGGATTCGCGCATCGGCGCGCTGGACCGCACCCTCGGCTTCCTGTTCGGGCTGGCGCGCGGGCTTTTGATCGTCGTGGTCGCCTTCCTGTTCTTCACCTGGCTGGTGCCGGACAAGCAGCGCCCGGACTGGGTCACGGCGGCCAAATCCCGGGTGGTACTGCAGGGAACCGGCGATTGGCTGATGGCCCTCTTGCCTGACGACCCCGAGAACACCATCTTGAAGAGATTCAAGAAAAACAAACCAGATGACGAGCAGACTGATTCCGAGCAGCAGCCTCCGGGCAGCGACGGATACAGCAAACCGGCTCGTGACAGCCTTAAGAAGCTGATCGAGAAACCCGCGGCGCGTTGATCAAGCCGTAAAGAGAGGCTCGGACGAGATGCGAAACCCTGACCAGGACGCCCAACTTGATCTCGGCCCGGCCGCGCTAGAGCTTCAGGATGATCTGGAAGGGGATACGCTGCGCGAGGAATGCGGCGTCTTCGGCATCTACGGCCACCCCGACGCCGCCGCGATCACGGCGCTCGGCCTCCACGCCCTTCAGCACCGCGGCCAGGAAGCCGCCGGCATCGTCTCCTATGACGGCGGCCGCTTTCATTCCGAACGCCGCCTCGGCCTCGTCGGCGACACCTTCTCCCGCCGCGAGGTGATCGACCGCCTGCCCGGCACAATGGCGGTGGGACATGTCCGCTATTCCACCACCGGCGCGACCATCCTGCGCAACGTGCAGCCCCTGTTCGCCGAACTGAATGCCGGCGGCCTCGCGGTCGCCCATAATGGCAATCTTACCAACGGCCTGACGCTGCGCCGCGAGCTCGTGAAGAACGGCGCGATGATGCAGTCGACCACCGACACCGAGGTGATCCTGCACCTGGTCGCGCGCTCCAGGCGCAGCCGCTTCATCGAGCGCTATATCGACGCGCTGCGCGAGATCGAGGGCGCCTACGCGCTGGTGTCGCTGACCAACAAGAAGCTGGTCGGCGCGCGCGATCCGCGCGGCATCCGCCCGCTGGTGCTGGGCGAGCTCGATGGTTGCCCGATCCTGACCTCCGAGACCTGCGCGCTCGACATCATCGGCGCGCGCTTCGTCCGCGACATCGAGCCGGGCGAGGTCATCGTGTTCGACGAGAACGGGCAGGACATTCACAAGCCGTTCCCGCCGAT
This sequence comes from Bradyrhizobium sp. 149, assembly GCF_023073915.1. GTDB lineage: Bacteria > Pseudomonadota > Alphaproteobacteria > Rhizobiales > Xanthobacteraceae > Bradyrhizobium. The sequence continues at coordinate 1,233,683 of NZ_JADPKK010000022.1, forward strand.
CGCGCCGCGCCCCTGCATCTTCGAATACATCTACTTCTCCCGTCCCGACTCCATCGTCCACGGCCGCTCGGTCTACGAGGTACGCAAGGCCTTCGGCGCGCAGCTCGCGCGCGAGAGCCACGTGCCCGTCGACGTCGTGGTGCCGGTGCCGGATTCTGGCGTGCCCGCCGCGGTCGGCTACAGCCAGCATTCCGGCGTACCGTTCGAGCTCGGCATCATCCGCAACCACTATGTCGGCCGCACCTTCATCCAGCCGACGCAGGCGATCCGCGAATCCGGCGTGCGCATGAAGCATTCGGCCAACCGCGCCGCGATCGAAGGCAAGCGCATCATTCTGATCGACGACTCGCTGGTGCGCGGCACCACCTCGAAGAAGATCGTGCGCATGATGCGCGATGCCGGCGCCAAGGAAGTGCACTTCCGCCTCGCCTCGCCGCCGATCCTCTATCCCGACTATTACGGCATCGACCTGCCGGACCGCGGCGGTCTTCTTGCGGCGACTCATTCCCTCGATGAGATGCGCGAGATCATCGGCGCCGACTCCCTCGCCTTCCTGTCGATCGACGGCATGTACCGCGCCATGGGCGAGCCGGGCCGCGACCCCGCCAATCCGAAGTTCTCGGATCACTGCTTCACCGGCGCGTATCCGACCCACCTCACCGACCAGACCCAGACCGAGCAGCAGCCGCGGCAATTGTCGCTGCTGGCGGAGGCGAGCTGACGGCGCAGCCGTCATCCCGGGGTGATGCCAAGCATCGAACCCGGGATCTCGATGTGGTCTTGCAACCTCTGGATTCCGGGTTCGGTCCTGCGGACCGCCCCGGAATGACTCTGCGATGGGGGCTTGTCCCGGCCATCGACGTCTGTAAAACCCGGCCATGACAAAACTCCTCGCCAACCGCATCGCTCTCGTCACCGGCGCCTCGCGCGGCATCGGCTATGCCACGGCCATCGCATTGGCGAAGGCCGGCGCGCATATCGTGGCGGTCGCGCGCACCCAGGGCGGGCTGGAAGAGCTCGACGACGAGATCCGCAAGGACGGCGGCAGCGCCACGCTGGTGCCGCTCAATCTCACCGATTCCGACGGCATCGCGCGGCTTGGCGCCGGCCTGCACGAACGCTACGGCAAGCTCGACATCCTCGTCGGCAATGCCGGCGTGCTTGGGCCCTCCTCGCCGGTCGGCCATATCGAGCTGAAGACCTTCAACGACGTGATGGCCGTCAACGTCTCCGCGAACTTCCAGCTGATCCGCTGCATGGAGCCGCTGCTCAAGCAGTCCGACGCCGGTCGCGCGGTGTTCATCACCTCGGGCGCGGCCAACAAGGCCACCGCCTATGTCAGCCCCTACGCCGCTTCCAAGGCGGCGCTGGAAACGTTGGCGCGCGCCTGGGCGCAGGAGACCGCAAATACCAAGCTGCGCGTCAATTTGTTCAATCCCGGCCCGGTGCGCACCCGCATGCGCGCCACGCTGATGCCCGGCGAAGACCCGGCGACGTTGGAGACGCCCGAGCAGGTCGCCGAATTCATCGTGCCGATGTGCGCACCGGACTGGACCGAGACCGGCAAGTTCTACGACTACAAGAGCCGCAGCCTGATGAGCTTCCGCTCGCCGGCCTGATTGACTTGACGGCGTCCCCGCGATTGACTGCCCGCGCTCAAGCGGCAGCAAGCCGCAAGCCAATAAAGGGAGGTCGTCATGGCGCCATGGCATGATCGCGCAGGCTTCACGCGTGCACTCGCAAATGTCTCTTACGCCTTTTCCATCCTGATCGCGGCCTCGGCGTTTGTGCTTCCGGGCACCGCGACCGCCGGCGACGTCCCGACCTTCGCGGTCGATGCCTCCTGGCCAAAGCCACTGCCGAACAACTGGATCCTCGGCCAAGTCGGCGGCATCACGGTCGATTGGCAGGGGCACATCTGGGTGATCCATCGCCCGCGCTCGCTCACCGATGACGAGAAGGGCGCGAGCCTCACCCCGCCGCGTTCCAAATGCTGCGTATCAGCACCGCCGGTGCTCGAATTCGACAGCGACGGCAATCTGCTGCGATCCTGGGGCGGTCCGGGCGAAGGCTATGAATGGGTCGGCCGCGAGCACGGCATCGAGGTCGACGAGCGCGGCTTCGTCTGGGTCGGCGGCAATGCCGACAACGACAACGCCATCCTGAAATTCACGCTCGACGGCAAGTTCGTGGCCCAGATTGGCAAAGTCGCGCCGAGTCTCGGCAGCAACGACACGACGCAACTCGGCAAGCCCGCCGAAACCGCGATCGACAAGAACGCGAACGAGATCTACGTCGCCGATGGCTATGGCAACCGCCGCGTCATCGTATTCGACGCAAGTACGCTTGCCTACAAGCGGCACTGGGGCGCCTACGGCAACAAACCGAACGACGAGAAGCAGGCGCCGTACGATCCCAAAGCGCCGGTTGCCCAGCAGTTCGCCAATCCCGTCCATTGCGTGAAGCTCGCCAATGACGGGCTCGTCTACGTCTGCGACCGCATCAACAACCGCATCCAGGTCTTCAAGAAGGATGGTACCTTCGTGAAGGAGTTCTTCTTCGAGAAGAATACGCTCGGCAACGGTGCCGTGTGGGATATCGCGATCTGGCCCGATCCGAAGCAGACCTGGCTGCTCAGTGCGGACGGCGAAAACAACGAGATCAGGGTCATCAAGCGCGAGGACGGCAGCGTGGTCGGCAGCTTCGGGCACAGCGGCCGCAATGCCGGACAATTCCACTGGGTGCATGCCATGGCGATCGATGCCAAGGGTAACGTCTATACCGCCGAGGTTGACACCGGAAAGCGCATTCAGAAATTCAAGCTGACATCGGACGCGCTGAAATAGCGTCTCGACGCATTTTGCCCAAAAGTTAACTGACGGATGACGCACCGACGCAGCGTCATCCGGCTTTAGGCGCATTGCCGCCGGTCGTGGGACACGGTAGAGCCATCAGCCGGAACAAGGCTCCCGATCAAGAGAGCCGTCCGCATGTTTGACAATGGAGGAAACCCTTTATGACGACGACGTTCGCGCGCCGCTCCGCGGCCCTTCTGGCCTGTGCCGCTTTCGGCTTTGCCACATCCGCCTTCGCCCAAGACAAGTCCGTCAAGATCGGCGTGCTCAACGACATGTCGAGCCTTTATGCCGACATCGGCGGCCCGAACTCCGTGGTCGCAATCAAGATGGCCGTCGAGGATTCCGGCTTGCTCAAGAAGGGCTGGAAGATCGACGTGCTGAGCGGCGATCACCAGAACAAGCCCGACGTCGGCGTCAATATCGCCCGGCAGTGGATCGACAACGAGAAGGTTGATGCGATCGCCGATACGCCGAACTCCGGCGTCGCGCTTGCGGTCAGCAACCTCATCAAGGAGAAGAATGCGGTACTGCTGAATTCCGGCGCCGCCTCCGCCGATCTGACCGGCAAGGCCTGCACGCCGAACACGATCTCCTATACTTACGACACCTACATGCTCGCCAACGGCACCGGCAAGGCGCTGACCAAGGCCGGCGGCGACACCTGGTTCTTTCTTACCGCCGATTATGCCTTTGGTCACGCGCTGGAACGCGACACCACGGCTGTCGTGACGGCGAATGGCGGCAAGGTGCTTGGCAGTGTCAAGCATCCAATCAACAGTTCGGACTTCTCTTCCTTCCTGCTGCAGGCGCAATCCTCCAAATCCAAGGTGGTCGGCCTCGCTAATGCGGGCGGCGACACCACCAACGCGATCAAGCAGGCAGCCGAATTCGGCATTGTCGCCGGCGGTCAGAAGCTCGCGGCGCTGCTGCTGTTCATCAACGACGTGCATTCGCTGGGTCTAAAGACCGCGCAGGGCCTGACCTTCACTGAGTCCTTCTACTGGGACATGAACGACCAGACCCGCGCCTGGTCGAAGCGCTTCGCCGCACTGGCCAGCAAGAACGCGATGCCGTCAATGACTCAGGCCGGCAATTACGCGATGGTACTGCACTATCTCAAGGCCATGGAAGCGCTCGGCGGCAACCCGCATGACGGCGCCAAGGTCGTCGCCAAGATGAAGGAGCTGCCGACCGACGATCCGCTGTTCGGCAAGGGCCCGCTGCGCGAGGACGGACGCCGCCTCATCCCGGCCTACCTGTTCGAGGTGAAGAAGCCCGAGGAGTCGAAGGGCCCGTGGGATTACTACAAGCAGATCGCCACGATCGCTGCGGAAGACGCAGCCAAGCCGCTCAAGGACAGCGAGTGTCCGCTGGTGAAGAAGTGACCGCGTAGCGGTCGCATTTAGCTCCAACAACGGCATGCCCGGGCTTGTCCCGGGCATTCACGTTTGGGGCTCTACAAAACGCTGCCGTAGGGTGGCCAAAGCGAAGCGTGCCCACCGCCCTTTGAAGTCGCGGAGAGATGGTGGGCACGGCCGCTTGTGCGCCTTTGCCCGCCCTACGCGACTACGAGACCGGCTTGATCCCACCCAGCGACCGCACCGCGATCGCCACGCAGACCACCATCAGCACCGCCGCGAGCAGGAACGGCGCGCCGGGCAGATGAAGCGGCGCGCTGGCGCCAATGAAATAGGAAAAGGTCAGCGTGAACAGGAACGGCCCGACGAGCTGCGACACGCTTTGCACGCTCGCGGTCGCGCCCTGCAGCTGGCCCTGCTGATCGGGCGCAACCAGCCGCGTCATCAGCGCTTGCGAGGCGGCACCCGAGATGCCCCACAGCGCCAAGACGGGAATGCCGAGCCAGGACAGCGGTCCGGTCGGCGCTGCGCCGAGGATCACGAATCCGAGCGCCCCACAACACAGTCCCAGCAACAATGCGTTTCTCTCGCCGAGCGCGCGCACGATCGGGCCGATGGCAAGCCCCTGCACCACCATGGCGCAGATGCCGACCATCGCCAGCGTCAACCCCACGGTTTTCGAATCCCAGCCGTAGCGATAGGTGGCATAGAGCACGAAGGTCGAGGGCAGCACGACATGCGCGACCTGCGCGATGAAGTTGACGACCGACAAGGCGGAGAGCACCGCATTGGATCGCAACAGACGCAGCGCGCCGACCGGACTGGCACTTCGCCAGCGGAACACCGCGCGCTTGTCGGGCGCGAGCGATTCCGGCAGGACGAAGAGCCCGTAGAGCGCATTGGCGAAGCTGAGGGCCGCCGACGCCCAGAACGGCAGGCGCGGATCGATATCGCCGAGCAGACCGCCCAGCGCCGGGCCCAGCACGAAGCCGGCGCCAAAGGCAGCGCCAATCCTGCCGAACACCGCTGCGCGCCGCTCCGGCGGCGTGATGTCGGCAATATAGGCAAAGGCGGTCGAGATGCTGGCCGAAGTGATGCCTGAGATGACACGGCCGACGAACAGCCAGACCAGCGACGGCGCTAGCGCCATCAGCACATAGTCGGCAGCGAGCCCGAAATTGGACAGCAGCACCACCGGCCGCCGCCCGAAGCGATCCGACAGCGCGCCGAGCACCGGCGAGAACACGAACTGCATCAGCGCCCAGGCGGTGCCGAACAGGCCAAAGATGCGGGCCGCATGCGCCGTGTCGTTGTCGACGAAGCTCTCGATCAGCTTTGGCAGGATCGGCATGATCACGCCGAGCGCGAGCATGTCGAGCAGGATGGTGACGAAGATGAAGGCGACCGCGCCGCGCCGGGCCGGCGCAGCGCCCTGCGCCATCGCCTCGCCGGCATCGTCGCTCACGACGGCCGCTTGCGCTTGTGGGCGAAGGGATTGGCCTTCTCGCGCAGGGTGATACGCACCGGCGTGCCCGGCAGCTCGAAGGCCTCACGCAGGGAATTGACGAGATAGCGCAGATAGGACTGCGGCACCGCGTCCGCGCGCGAGCAGAACAGCACGAAGCTCGGCGGGCGGGCCTTGGTCTGCGTGATGTAATTCAGCTTGAGTCGTCGGCCGGACACGGCCGGCGGCGGATTGGCCTGGACTGCCTCCTCGAACCAGCGGTTCAGCGCCGCGGTCGACACACGCCTGTTCCAGAGCGCATAGGCATCCTGGATCGCTTGCATCAATCGATCGATGCCCTCGCCCATCAAGCCGGAGACGGCGACGATCGGCACGCCCTTGATCTGCGGGAGCGAGTGATCGGCATCGCGGCGCAGGTTCGAGATTGCACCGCCACCCTTGCTCTCCATCAGGTCCCATTTGTTGACGGCGAGCACGACAGCGCGACCCTCGCGCTCGATCAGGTCGGCAATGCGAAGATCCTGCTCCTCAAAGCGGTTCTGCGCATCCATCATCATCACGACGACTTCGGCAAAGCGCACCGCGCGCAGGGCGTCGGCGACCGAGAGTTTCTCGAGCTTCTCCTCGATCCGCGAGCGCCGGCGCAGACCTGCGGTGTCGAACACGCGAAACTCGCGGCCCTTCCAGTTGATCTCGACCGCGATGGAATCGCGCGTGGTGCCGGCCTCCGGGCTCGTCAGCAGGCGCTCTTCGCCGAGCAGATGATTGATCATCGTCGACTTGCCGGCGTTCGGCCGCCCGACGATGGCGACCCGGATCGGACGCGTGGCGGCCTCTTCCTCAGTCAGCGGCTCGTCGTCCTCGACTTCATCCTCCTCGACAGGCTCCGGCATCAGCACTCTAAGGGCGTCGTAGAGCTCACCCATGCCCTCGCCGTGCTCGGCCGATATCTGGATGGGATCGCCGAGGCCGAGCGCGAAGGCCTCCATCGCGCCGGCATCGCCATGCTTGCCTTCGCTCTTGTTGGCGACAAGCAGCACCGGCTTGTCGGCCTTGCGGGCGAAATCGGCAAAGGCGCTATCGTTTGGCGTCAGGCCCGCGCGCGCATCAATCACGAAGAACAGCGCGTCGGCCTGTGCGATCGCGGCCTCCGTCTGCTCCTGCATGCGGGCGGTCAGCGAGCCCTTGGCACCCTCGTCGAGGCCGGCGGTATCGATGATCGTGAAATCGAGATCACCGAGCCTGGCCTCCCCCTCGCGGCGGTCGCGGGTGACGCCGGGCAGATCATCGACAAGCGCGAGCTTCTGCCCGACCAGGCGGTTGAACAGCGTCGACTTGCCGACATTGGGCCGGCCGATAATGGCAATCTTAAAGGACATGGGTCATTCGTGCGCTGCCGGAGCTGCGCCTGTCAATGAAATGAAATAATTAGCGCGAGAAGCTGCCGCTCGGCATCGGCGCCGGGAAGGCGCCCTGCGATTGCTGCTGGGTGGTCTGGGTCGGTTGCGCCTGCTGGACGGGCTGATCGGGCGGCGGCGCGGTCGTGCGCTTGCGCACGATCTTCTGCCTGGGCGGCGGAGCGGCCGCGGGCGGCGCGGCCTCGGGCTGGGCCTCGCCATCGACCTCGCCGGCGGGCGCCTCAGCCGGCCCGGCTGCGGCGGTGGCCGGCTGCCTGGTCTTTTTCGACTTGGCACCCTTCGCCGGCTTGGCCGGCTCGGACGGAGGCTCCGTGGGCAGGGCCGCAACGGCAGGCGCGTTCGGATCGGGCTGTTGCTGCGCGCCCTTGTACATATCCTTGGGAACACCCTGTTCGAGGCCCGGCACGCCTTCGGGGAACACGGGCTTGCGATCGCCCGGCAGCTTCTTCTTGGTATCCAGGAAGTCGAGCATGTCGCTGGGATCGAAGCTGGAGCAACCGCCCAGGACGCCGGCGAAGGCGATCAGGACGGCGGCTGCGATCAAGCGTGGCGTGCGGCGCATATCGGTATCTCGTCTCAGCTCTCGGGGCCGTCAGCTCTTGCTCAGCTCTTGGCGACGGGCGGCAGCAGGGCCTGCAGCGCCTCGGCGCGCGAGCGCAGGCCGGGCGGCGTTTCGCCGTCCTCGGCAATCGCGTCGAGCCATTTGCGGGCCGCAGTCATGTCGTTGTTGCGCCAGGCCGACAGCGCCAGCATCTCGCGGGCAGTATGGCGGAAGGTGGATTTGGGCGCGGTGGAGGCTTCCAGCCGCTGCTGCATGTCGGCATAGGACGCGCTGTCGAGCAGGAGGCCAGCGGCGCGGATCTTTGCCAGATCCTGCCACTCGCCGCCTACGCTGCGGTCGGCGGCAATGTCGTCATACAGCTTGGCGGCCGCCTTGGGATCGCGCGCCGCCGCCTCGGCGGCAGCACGCAGCCGCGCCAGGGTGCGATAGCCCGACGGAGCCTTGGCGGCGAGCTCGGTGAAGGCCGTCTCGGCCTCCGCGTGCTTGTCCTGATCGGACAACTCGGCGGCTTTCTCGAAGGCGGCGCCGGCCTCTGCCGCCTTCTTGGCCTCCAGATACTGGTAACCGCGCCAGCCACCCACGGCGGCGACGATCAGCACCATCAGGGCGATGAAGACGATAGAATACTTATCCCACAGCTTTTTGAGCTGTTCGCGACGGACTTCCTCGTCGACTTCGTCAAATAATTCAGACACTTATGCCAATCCCATGCCCGCCCGGGAGCGCGCGCCAAAGCGTTCGCGTCAGGAATCCCGTCCCCCACGTGGCGGCGGGGTACCCTAACGATATGGCGGTGGCAAGGCAAAGCGAGCCGGATCAAGGCGTTAACCACCCGGGATCGCCCGGAGGTCCGCCTGCCCGGCTCAGGTTCCCAGAAGCTCTCGCAGCTGCCGCTTCAGCACCTTGCCATTGGCGTTGCGCGGCAACGGCTCCGCGGTGATCATCATGGTTTCCGGGACCTTGTAGTCGGACAGCCGCTCCGCGCACCAGGCGCGCAAGGCCTCGCTGTCCACCGCCACGCGCGTCACCACCACGGCGTGAACGCGTTCGCCCAGCACGGGACAGGCCTTGGCGACGATCGCGCTCTCGACCACGGCCGGGTGGCCGGCCAGCACGGATTCGACCTCGGCCGAATAGATCTTCAGGCCGCCGCGATTGATCATGTCCTTCTGCCGGTCGAACACCCGGACAAATCCCTCCGCGTCGACCGAGCCGAGATCGCCGGAATGCCAGAACCCGCTGGTGAAGCTTTCGGCCGTGGCCTTCGGATTGTTCCAATAGCCCTTGATGACCGAGGCACTCTGGATCCACAGTTCGCCGATCTCGCCATGCGGCAACTCACGCCCGTCCGCCCCCATTGCCAGGATGCGCGCACCCGGACACGGCAGGCCGACGCTGTCGATATGGCTTGCCGTCAACTTGCCCGGCATGATCGTGGACGGCGACGTCGTCTCGGTCGATCCGTAGCAGTTCGCCAGCGCGAGGCCGGGAATGATCGCCTTGAGCTTCTCGATGGTGGCAACCGGCATCGGTGCGCCGCCAAAGCCGCCGATGCGCCAGCTCGACAGGTCGTAGCTCTCGAAATCGGGCTGGAGCAGACAGAGATTGTACATCGCCGGCACCATCACCGTATAGGTGACGCGCTCGCGCGCGGCGAGCTTGAGATATTCGGCAGCCTTGAACTCCGGCATGATGATCAGCGCGCCGCCGCAGCAGATCATCGTCGTGATGTTGGCGACGACGCCAGTGACGTGGCCGAGCGGCACCGCCGCGATTGAACGGTCGGCTTGCGTCAATTGCAGGCAGGACACGAAGATCATCGAGGAATGGACGATGTTGCAATGGGCCAACATCGCGCCCTTCGGCTTGCCCGTCGTTCCCGAGGTGTAGAGGATCATCGCGGTGTCCTCCTCGCTGGTCTCGACCGGCGCCGGCGCCGGCGCGTTGTCTGCCAGCACCGCGAAACGCGACAGAGCCGGATCGTCGTCGACGGCGATGCGGTGGACCAGTTCGGGCACGTCCCGCGCATCCGGCAGACGCTCCGCGAGCGCCGCCTCGTAGATCAGGATTCTGGCACCGCAATCGGTGAGGACATAGGTGATTTCGGGCTTCTGCTGGCGCGTGCTGAGCAGCACCGCGACGAGCCCCTCATGCGCGGCAGCAAACAGCAGCAGCGGAAATTCGACCCGATTGCCGAGCAGGATCGCGACGCGATCGCCGCGCTGCAGGCCGAGCTTGCGAAAGCCCGCCGCGATCCGCGCAGCCTGCTCCGCGGCCTGCCGCCAGCTCAGACGGACATGGCCCGAGATCAGCGCTTCGCCATCGGGATTGCGGGCGCAGGTGTCCGCAATCATCGCCCAGAGGCTCGGCGGCCGATCGCAAAATGCCTGTAACACCCGATCGCCAAAGCGCGCCTCGAACCGCATCGGCGGAATCTGAGATTGCGACCAATCCATCGGGATGCCCTTGCCTTGTTGCTCTTGTTACCTTCCGCGCATGGGCATGCCGGTCCTGTCTTGTGCTGATCGGCTAGCCGCCCATCACGGGAACGCCGATCACGACGGGATGGAAGGCAAAGGCCAGCGCCAGATATGCGACGATTCCAACCACCACCGCGATCAGATCGTTGGTGACGCCGCCCACCGGAATCGGCGGACCGCCACCATCGGTGCGACGCTTCAGCGTGATGCGGTCATACACCGCCCAGCCCAGGAAGGAGCCGAACAGGATGATGGAGCCTAGGTCGCCATTGGCCAGAAGATGCGCCGCCGCCCACAGCTTGATGCCGGCCAGCATCGGATGCTTCAGCGTCGCATAAATGCGGCCGCGCAGATAGGACGCAACCACCAGGACGACCGCGGGCAACATCAGCGCGACCGTGATGTGCTTCAGCGCCTTCGGCGGATACCAGACATCGATCCAGCCCGTCGCACGATAATGCGCGAAGCCCCAGATGATCAACGCGAGCCCTGCGATCGAGGCAAGCGAATAGAAGATCTTGTAGGTCCCCTCGCCCAGTGTTGCGATTGCCCGCGCGCGCGCGTCGCGCTTCGTCGTGAACACATGCGCCGCAAAAAACAGCGCAAGCCCCAGGATCATGACCAGCAGACCCACCAGATTCTCCCCTCAACCAGCGCCCCAGCCCATGGCGTATCATCGATTGGCCGCGGGTCGCAACTGATGCGCTACTTGCCGATCTCGCGATTGTCGACATACCGGATCGCGATCGGCCGCCCGGCGATGGCACCCCCAAGACCGCCGGTGAATTTCAGCGGCAAGCAGGCGTTCAACGATGAATTGATCGCATTGAGGTAGGTGGTTCTCGTCTCGGCGGGCACGCCCGCGGTCGCAAAGGTCAGGCGCGGTGCGCCGATTAGGCCGCCCGACTTGTTGAAGCTGAAACGCACGGCGATCTGCATGCCCGCGCGCGCATGGTCCGATGGCGGCGACCAGCAGGTGCGCAGCTCGGCGAAGAGATCGCCGATCGTATCGAGATCGTGATCCGGCTTTTGATATTTGGCGCGATCGGCCTCCGCTGGCACGCTTTGGATCGTGAGCTGGAGGTTCTGGCCGTAGGGATAGTCGATCTCGGGAATACAGGGACCAAGCTCGAGCGGGCTGCAATAGGACGGCGTACAGGGCCGACCGTCCAGCACGCTGCACGGCTCGTGCGAAAACGGAATCGGGTTGATTTGCCGGGGCCGCGCGTCGGCGGCGATCGTCGAGATCGCCAGCAAGAGAAATACAAGGATGCCGCGCCACATCATGCGAACCCACAAGACCACAAGGAGAACGTGGTATTGTCAGTGAACGTGTCAAGTCCGCGCGCGTTCACGTGCTCGCGTTCGACCTGTTCGCGCGCTTAGCCCTTCTTCTTGACGTCCTTGACGTTGGTGAACTCGATACCCTCGGCACGTTCCCTGGTGTAGCCGAGATAGAACTCGTTCCGCGCCAGATAGACGGGATCGCCGTCGACATCGTCGGCGATGCTCGACGTGTTGGCAGCGATGAAGGTATCGAGCTTCTTGCGGTCGTCCGAGGCGACCCAGCGCGCAAGCTGGAACTCGCTGACCTCGAATTCGACCGGCAGGGAATATTCCGCATCCAGCCGCGCCTTCAGCACGTCGAGCTGAAGCGCGCCGACCACGCCAACCAACGCGGGCGCGCCGTCGCGCGGGCGGAACACCTGCACCACGCCCTCTTCCGACATCTGCTGAAGCGCTTCCTTCAGCTTCTTCGCTTTCATCGCATCCGTAAGACGCACGCGGCGGACGATTTCCGGCGCAAAGCTCGGCACGCCGACGAAGTTGAAATCCTCACCGTCGGTCAGCGTATCGCCGATGCGCAGCGTGCCGTGGTTGGGAATGCCGACGACGTCGCCGGCATAGGCTTCGTCCGCCACCGAACGGTCCTGCGCAAAGAAGAATTGCGGGCTCGACAGCGGCATGCTCTTGCCGGTGCGCACGAGCTTCGCCTTCATGCCCCGGCTGAGCTTGCCGGAGCATAGACGGGCGAAGGCGATACGGTCGCGGTGGTTCGGATCCATGTTGGCCTGGATCTTGAACACGAAGGCGCTCATGCGCGGATCGGTGGCCTCGACCCTGCGCTGGTCGCTCTCCTGCGCGCGCGGCTCGGGCGCGAACTTGCCGAGGCCTTGCAGCAGGTCGCCGACGCCGAAATTGCGCAGCGCGCTGCCGAAATAGACCGGCGTCAGATGGCCCTCGCGAAACGCTTCGAGCTCGAACGGCTTTGAAGCCTCGGTGACGAGATCGAGCTCGTCCTTGACCGCTGACACATCGAGATTGGCGTTGAGCTTGGCGAGCTCGGCGATCTCGATCTGCTGCGCCGCGCCGGTCTTGGCGCCGCCGCCTTCGAGCAGGCGCACGCCACCGTTGACGACGTCGTAGGTGCCGAGGAATTCGCGGCCGCGGCCGACGGGCCAAGTCATTGGCGTGGTATCGAGCGCCAGCGTCTTCTCGATCTCGTCGAGGAGTTCGAAGACGTCGCGGCTCTCGCGGTCCATCTTGTTGATGAAGGTGATGATCGGGATGTCCCGAAGACGACACACCTCGAACAGCTTTCGGGTGCGCGCCTCGATGCCCTTGGCGGCGTCGATCACCATGACGGCGGAATCGACCGCCGTGAGCGTGCGATAGGTGTCTTCCGAAAAGTCCTCGTGGCCCGGCGTGTCCAGCAGGTTGAACACGAGGCCCTCGAACTCGAAAGTCATGACCGAGGTCACGACCGAGATGCCGCGCTCGCGCTCGATCTTCATCCAGTCCGAACGCGTGTTGCGCCGCTCGCCCTTGGCCTTGACCTGACCGGCCAGATTGATGGCGCCGCCGAACAGCAGCAGCTTTTCGGTCAGCGTCGTCTTGCCGGCGTCCGGATGCGAGATGATCGCAAAGGTGCGCCGCCGCGACACCTCAGCGGCAAGCGGGGAACGGGCCGTCGATTCGGCTGTGGTGGCGATGTCGGACATTGCGGCAGCGTTTGGCAGGGAAAATGCGCCTGATCAAGCCTCATCTGGTGATTGCGGAGCCTTCCGGCTAGCCCCATATCCGCCTTGGGATCAGGTTGGGAGGGACGGCCTTCCCTTCCCATCAGCACACCAGTCGCGGGGACGACCCTGCCTTGAATGGAGGGTCGTGATGGCCTGGAGCATCCTGTTCGTCGCCGGTCTGCTGGAGATCTCCTGGGCGATCGGCCTCAAATATACCGAGGGGTTTACCAAGCTCGTTCCGTCGGTCCTCACGCTGGGTGCCATGGCCGGCAGCATCATCCTGCTCGGGCTCGCCCTCAAATCGCTGCCGATTGGAACCGCTTATGCAGTCTGGACCGGCATCGGCGCGGTCGGTACCGCGACGCTCGGCATCATCCTGTTCGGCGAGCCGGCCACCGCGTTCCGCCTCGCCAGCATCGGGCTGATCGTTGCCGGGATTGTCGGGCTGAAGCTCGTTACTTGACGAAGATCTTGACCGCCCACCAGGTCAGCGCCGCGACGATCGCCGAGGCGGGCATCGTGATCACCCAGGCATAGACGATCGAACTGGCGACGTTCCAGCGCACAGCCGAGAGACGGCGGGCGGCGCCGACACCGACGATGGCGCCGGTGATGGTGTGGGTGGTCGAGACGGGAACACCGAGGAAGGTCGCGATAAACAGGGTCGCGGCACCGCCGGTCTCGGCGCAAAATCCCTGCATCGGGGTCAGCTTGGTGATGCGCAGGCCCATGGTGCGAACGATGCGCCAGCCGCCCATCAGCGTACCCATCGCCATCGCGGCCTGGCACGAGAGCACCACCCAGAAGGGTACGAAGAATTCGCCGCCGAGCTGGCCCTGCGAATAGAGCAGCACGGCAATGATGCCCATGGTCTTCTGCGCGTCGTTGCCGCCATGGCCGAGCGAATAGAGCGAGGCAGAGGCGAATTGCAGGATGCGGAAGGCGCGATCGACGGCAAAGGGCGTGGAGCGTACCGAGGCCCAGGAGACGATCGCAACCAGCACCATCGCGAGCAGGAAGCCGACGAGCGGAGACAGCACGATTGCGATCACCGTCTTGGACAATCCGCTCCAGACTGCCGCCGAAAGCCCGGCTTTGGCGACGCCGGCACCAAACAAGCCCCCGATCAGCGCATGAGACGAGGACGATGGGATGCCGAGCGCCCATGTCACCAGGTTCCAGACGATGGCGCCGACGAGCGCCGCGAAGATCACCTGAGCATCCACGACCGCGGGATCGATGATGCCGGTGCCGATGGTCTGGGCGACGTGCAGCCCGAACACCATGAAGGCGACGAAATTGAAGAATGCGGCCCAGAACACCGCGTATTGCGGCCGCAGCACACGGGTCGAAACGATGGTCGCGATCGAATTGGCGGCGTCGTGCAGGCCGTTCAGGAAGTCGAACAGCAGCGCGACGGCGATCAGTCCGACCAGGACGGGAAGACCCAACGCAACATCCACGGCGCGGCCCCTGCTCTAAGCTTTACGCATGATCTGAGCGGAAAACCGCTGCACACTTTTCCGGATCATGCGCTAAACTTGCTCGATGACGATGCTGTTGATCTCGTTCGCGACGTCGTCGAAGCGGTCGGCGACCTTCTCGAGATGATCGTAGATCTCGGCGCCGACGATGAAATCCATCGCGTTGCCGCCGCGATGCTTGAGGAACAGTTCCTTCAGCCCGATATCATGGAGATCGTCGACCCGGCCTTCCAGCTTGCCCAGCTCTTCCGTGATCGCGGTCAGCATGGCCACGTTCTGACCGATCTTCTGCATCAGCGGCAGCGCACGACCGACCAGATTGGCGCATTCGATCAGAAGCCCGCCGATCTCCCGCATCGGCGGCTCGAAGGCGCGGACCTCGAACAGCATCACGGCCTTGGCAGTCTGCTGCATCTGGTCGATGGCGTCGTCCATCGAGGTGATCAGGTTCTTGATGTCGCCGCGGTCGAACGGGGTGATGAAAGTCCGGCGCACCGCCGTCAGCACCTCACGAGTGATGTTGTCGGCGTCGTTCTCGAACTGGTTGACGCGCTGGCAATAGACCGGCGTCTCCTCGCCCCCATTGAGCATGCTCTGGAGCGCGATCGATCCCTGGATCACTGTCTTGGCATGGCGGTCGAACAGGTCGAAGAACCGTTCTTCCTTGGGCAGGAAAGCGCGAAATAATCGCATCATGGGGGAGAGACTACCGGTTGGACAATGGTCTGGCCCAAGCGGGCCGTCATGAAACTGTCATAGACCATTTTCGATCCACGCGCGTGCCACCTCACGCCCGTGGAGCCGGATCATCCACCGCTTTCACACACCAGTAAATCAAATGCTATTTCAATGACTTAGAGTGAACGCCGGAAGTAATGCGCGATTTCGCCGATGACGCCACGGCGGAACGTCAGCACACAGATCACGAAGATCGAGCCCTGGATCACCGTCACCCACTGGCCGAACCCCGCCAGATATTGCTGCATGGCGATGATCACGAAGGCGCCGACCACGGGGCCGAAGACGGTGCCGAGGCCGCCGACCAGCGTCATCAGCACGACCTCGCCGGACATCGACCAGTGCACGTCGGTGAGCGAGGCGTTCTGCGCCACGAACACCTTCAGCGAACCGGCGAAGCCGGCCAGCGTGCCCGAGAGGACGAACGCCAGGAACTTGTAGTGGTCAGTGCGGTACCCCAGCGAGATCGCGCGCGGCTCGTTCTCGCGGATCGCCTTCAGGACTTCGCCGAACGGCGAGTTGATGATGCGGAAGATCAGCAGGAAGCCGGCGAGGAAGCCGACCAGCACGACATAGTAGAGCACGGTCGGCTTGGTCAGATCGAAGACGCCGAACAGGCGGCCCTGCGGAATGCCCTGGATGCCGTCTTCGCCATGGGTGAACGGCGCCTGGAGGTAGATGAAGTACAAAAGCTGCGACAGCGCCAGCGTGATCATCGAGAAATAGATGCCCTGGCGGCGGATCGAGATATAGCCAGTGATGAGCGAGAGCACGAAGGCACCGGCGACGCCGACGAGGATGCCGAGCTCCGGCGGCAGCGCCCAGACCTTCAGCGCGTGCGCGCTGCAATAGCCGGCCGTCCCTAAGAACATCGCATGGCCGAAGGACAGCAAACCGCCGTAGCCGATCAGCAGGTTGAAGGCGCACGCGAGCAGCGCGAAGCACAGCGCCTGCATCACGAAGAACGGGTAGACTCCCGTGAATGGCACCGAAGCCAGCAGCAGCGCCATCACCACGAATACGATCATCTCGTCGCGGATCGCGCGCGGGGTTACCGGCAGCGTGTCGTCCGTCAAGGCTGTCATATCAGGCCGCCCTTCCCGTCAATCCCGTTGGCTTTACCAAGAGCACCAGCACCATCAGCACGAACACGACGGTGTTGGAGGCCTCGGGGTAGAAATACTTGGTCAGGCCCTCGATCACCCCGAGCGCGAAGCCGGTGATGATGGAGCCCATGATCGATCCCATGCCGCCGATCACGACCACTGCGAACACCACGATGATGAGGTCGGCTCCCATCAGCGGCCGCACCTGGTTGATCGGCGCCGACAACACGCCGGCGAGCGCGGCAAGGCCGACACCGAGGCCGTAGGTCAGCGTGATCATACGCGGCACGTTGACGCCGAAGGCGCGCACCAGTGTCGGGTTTTCGGTCGCGGCGCGCAAATAGGCGCCGAGCCGCGTCTTCTCGATCAGGAACCAAGTCGCGATGCAGACCACCAGCGAGAAGATGACGACCCAGCCGCGATAGACGGGCAGGAACATGAAGCCGAGGTTCATGCCGCCCTTGAGCTGGTCCGGAATGGCGTAAGGCAGGCCAGAGGAGCCGAAGTAGTTCTGGAACACGCCCTGCACGATCAGCGCAATGCCGAAGGTCAGGAGCAGGCCGTAGAGATGATCCAGCCCCGTGAGCCATTGCAGCATGGTCCGTTCCAGGATCATGCCGAAGATGCCGACGACAATTGGAGCGACGATCAATGCTGGCCAGTAGCCAATACTGAGATAATCGTTGTTGAGCAGGAAGTAGGCAACGAACGCGCCCATCATGTAGAGCGCGCCATGGGCGAAATTGATGATGTTGAGCATGCCGAAGATCACGGCAAGCCCGAGACTGAGCAGCGCGTAGAACGAGCCGTTGATCAGTCCCACCAGTAGCTGAGCGTAAAGAGCCTGCATCGATCCCGCACCCGGTCCCTTCGGCGTTCCCTGAAAGTCGCCCGCAGGCCTGATGGCCCGCGGGGCGGTTATCTTACTTCTTCAAGAGCGCGCACTTGCTCTCGGACAGCGGCGTGAAGGCCTGGTCGCCCGGCACCGTGCCGACCAGCTTGTAAAAGTCCCACGGTCCCTTGGACTCGGAGGGCTTCTTCACTTCGAACAGATAGGCATTGTGGATGGTACGGCCGTTGGGCTGGATCTCGCCCTTGCCGAACAGGTCGTCTTCCGTCGGCATCGACTTCATCTTCTCGACGACCTTGGCGCCGTCATGCGGGTTGCCGCCGAGCGCTTCCAGTGCCTTGAAATAGTGACGCACGCCCGCATAGACGCCGGCCTGCACCATGGTGGGCGGCGCGTTGCTCTTCATCTTCTCGGCGAAGCGCTTGGAGAACGCCCGGGTCTGGTCGTTCATGTCCCAGTAGAAGGTTTCGGTGAAGTTGAGGCCCTGCGCGGTCTCGAGACCGATCGCCTTGATGTCGGTGAGGAACAGCAGCAGCGCCGCGAGCTTCTGGCCGCCCTTGACGATGCCGAACTCGGCTGCCTGCTTGATCGTGTTGGTGGTGTCGCCGCCGGCATTGGCAAGGCCGATGATCTTGGCCTTGGAGGCCTGCGCCTGCAGCAGGAAGGACGAGAAGTCCGGCGTGTTCAGCGGGTGCTTGACGCCGCCGACCACCTTGCCGCCATTTGCGGTAACGACAGCGGTGGTGTCGCGCTCCAGCGCCGCGCCGAAGGCGTAGTCCGCGGTCAGGAAGAACCAGCTGTCGCCACCGGCCTTCACCAGCGCCTGGCCGGTGGTGTGGGCCAGCATGTAGGTGTCGTAGGTCCAGTGCACGGTGTTGGGCGAGCACTGCGCGTTGGTGAGGTCCGAAGTCGCAGCACCGGAATTGACGTAGACGCCGTTCTTCTCCTTGACGATGTTGTTGACGGCGAGCGCCACGCCGGAATTCGGCACGTCGACGATGATGTCGATCTTGTCGACGTCGAACCATTGCCGCGCGATCGCGGTGCCGATATCGGGCTTGTTCTGGTGATCGCCCGAGATGATGTCGATCTTCCACCCCTTCGCAGCCAGGCCGGAATCTTCAATGGCCATCTGCGCGGCGAGCGTCGAGCCCGGTCCGCCGAGGTCGGCATAGAGCCCGGACTGATCGGACAGCGCACCGATCTTGACGGTCTTGTCCTGCGCGAAGGCTGCGCCCGCGGTGGTCACGGCCAGCGCGGTGCCGAGCAGAAACGACGCAATCGACTTTGTCATCATGCTACTTCCCTGTGTATTTTCTCGTTGGCAGTTCTTTTGCTCGAGCATGATCTTTTCGGAAAACCGCCGGGCACTTTCCGGATCATGCTTTAGACGCCGAGATAGGTGTGGAGCTTGTCCATGTTGGCGGCAAGCTCCGAATTGGCAAATCCGTCAATGATCTTGCCGTGCTCGACCACATAATAGCGGTCCGCGACGGTGGATGCGAACCGGAAGTTCTGCTCGACCAGGAGGATCGTAAATCCCTCCTTCTTGAGCCGCGCAATGGTGTGGCCGATTTGCTGAATGATGACAGGTGCGAGACCTTCGGTCGGCTCGTCCAGCATCAGGAAGTTCGCGCCGGTGCGCAGGATGCGCGCGATCGCGAGCATCTGCTGCTCGCCACCGGAGAGTTTGGTTCCCTGGCTATTGAGCCGTTCCTTCAGGTTCGGAAACAGATCGAAGATCTGCTCGAGCGGCAAGCCGCCGGGACGCACCACCGGCGGCAACAGCAGGTTCTCCCGAACATCGAGACTGGAGAAGATTCCCCGCTCTTCCGGGCAGAACGCGATACCCATCCGCGCGATCTTGTCCGAGGTCGTTTGGGTGATGTCCTGGTCGTTGAACTTCACCGAGCCGGTGCGCTTGCCGATGATGCCCATGATCGACTTCAGCGTGGTGGTCTTGCCGGCGCCGTTGCGCCCGAGCAGGGTGACGACCTCGCCCGCGTTCACGTCGAAGTTGATCCCGTGCAGGATGTGGGACTCGCCGTACCATGCTTCCAGGTTGCGGACCTGGAGGATGTTGCCGCCGCTCGCGGCTTTTGCGGGAGCTTCCGCGGTTGCAGTCTCAGCCATGACCGGCTCCCAGATAGGCTTCCTTGACGCGTTCGTCCTTGGTGAGCTCGCTGTAGTGACCTTGCGCAAGCACCTGCCCGCGCGTCAACACGGTGATGATGTCGGAGAGATTGGCCACGACGCTTAGATTATGTTCGACCATCAGGATGGTGTATTTCGCGGAGATGCGCTTGATCAGCGCCGCGATCTTGTCGATGTCCTCGTGACCCATGCCGGCCATCGGCTCGTCCAGCAGCATCATCTCGGGGTCGAGCGCGAGCGTGGTTGCGATCTCCAGTGCGCGCTTGCGCCCGTAGGGCATCTCGACCGCGGGCGTATTGGAAAACTCGCTGAGGCCGACATCGTTCAACAGCTCGCGCGCGCGATCGTTGAACTGGTTGAGCACGGATTTGGAGCGCCAGAAGTCGAACGAGCTGCCGTGCTGGCGCTGAAGCGCGACGCGGACGTTTTCCAGCGCGGTGAGATGCGGAAATACCGCCGAGATCTGAAACGAGCGAACCAGCCCCATGCGGGCCACGTCGGCGGGCGCCATCGCGGTGATATCCTGTCCCTTGTACAGGATTTTTCCGGCGGACGGTTTGAGGAACTTGGTCAAGAGATTGAAGCACGTCGTCTTGCCGGCGCCGTTCGGGCCGATCAACGCGTGAATGCTCCCACGGCGAACCTTGAGCGCAACGTCGCGGACGGCGAAGAAGCCCGCGAACTCCTTGGTCAAGCCTTCCGTTTCGAGAATGAACTCATCGGCCAAACAGTTTTCCCCCTGCCCGCACAATGCGCGTGGCTATCCTTGTTGCTTCGGCTGTCCGGAGGCCTTGGAGCCACTCCTTGGATCCCATCCGGAACGCCGCCTCCGGGCGCGGAATATGCCGGAGGTGACGGGGGTTAGGCAAGGCGGAAAGCTGAGCAGGTCAGGCCTCCGGACGGGAGGCTTATGCTCCCTTAGTCGGACGTGTGTTGATGTCGCGCCTGCCCGGCCTCCCGGTTCGCAAAGCGCCGGTCATCAAGCCGTCGTTAACGGTGTTTCGTTCCATGCGCCAGCCTTCATAGAAAATTTCCCCGCAACGAGGATCATGCGCGGGTTTTATACGTCCGGAATTCTATACGTCGGGAATATTGTCTTGGATTTTGCAAGCGCCGCTCCTTCTGTGGTCAAGTCGATCAGGCAGCGTGATCTCCTCAACACGTGGCTGCGGCTTTATGCGCGCGAGCAGACGGCCCCGGCGATCTGGGAGTACCAGCCTGCGCGGCTCGAGGAAGAGCTCTCCGATCTCATCTATTATACGGTCGACAGTTCGACGCCGACGCCACGTCTGACCATCCAGAGCGAGGGTACGCGCATCTCGCGCGCCTATGGACACACAGGCAAGGGCGTTCTGCTCGACGAGTATATCGGACCGCGGCTCGTGCCCTTCGTGATGCCGGTCTATTATGAATGCGTGGGTCGCGGGCTTCCGGTCTACAGCGTTGCCGACCTCGACGACATCTACGGGCGTATCGTCGCCTATGAGCGCCTGCTATTGCCCTTCCAGAGTGAGGGCAAGATCTGCCACGTCATCGCATCGCTCAAGACCTTCTGCGAGGACGGCGGCTTCGAGATCAAGAATCTGATGCGCGGAAATGACGCGCTGCCCCGCCCAAAATTGCGCGCGGTGATCGACCGCGACCTGTTCCATCGCGCCCCCGGCCGCATAGCGCCCGCCGAACTGGTCGAGTTCGTGGACCAGCGGGGCTCCGCTGTCACCACCGAGATCATCGAGCTGAACTAGCGCTCAATCCGATTTGGCGCCGGGTTCCTTGGTCGTGACTTCCTTGGTCGTGACTTCCTTGGCATAGACGTCCGGCTTGAAACCGACCAGCAGCTTGCCGCCAACTTCCAGCACCGGCCGCTTGATCATCGATGGTTGCGCTAGCATCAACGCCAGTGCCTTTTTCTCGGAGAGGCCTTCCTTGTCGGCGTCGGGCAGCTTCTTGAAGGTCGTCCCGGCGCGATTGAGCAGCGTCTCCCAGCCGATCTTGTCGCTCCACCGCTTGAGCTTGTCCTTCTCCAACCCCGCTGTCTTGTAGTCGTGAAACGCGTAGGCGACGCCATGGGTGTCGAGCCAGGCGCGCGCCTTCTTCATGGTGTCACAGTTCTTGATGCCGTAGATGATGTTGGGCAAGACATTCCTCGCGCATGCGTCGTATCGTGATCCCAAGCCGTTGTACGCAACTCCGGTTCGCGCGACAATATTGCGAACGACGCCAGCACTCCGAACGGACATTCCATGCACGTCACCCACGACCCAGCCGCGATCACGTCAGCGACCATTGACTTCGACAGCTTCCTTGCGGTCGATATCCGTGTCGGCACCATCGTCGATGCAAAACCGTTCCCGGAGGCGCGCAAGCCGGCCTGGCGTCTGTGGATCGACTTCGGTCCCGCGATCGGCGTGCGCAAGAGCTCGGCGCAGATCACCGAAAACCATCCGATCGAAACGCTGGTCGGCCAACAGGTCGCGGCTGTCGTCAATTTCCCGCCGCGCCAGATCGGCCCGGTCGTCTCGGAGGTGCTGACCCTCGGTTTCCCCGATGCCGACGGCAAGGTCGTGCTGGTGCAGCCGAGCAAGCCCGTGCCGAACGGCGGGCGACTGTTCTAGCCTCCAGGCCTCTTCGGAATGTTCAGCCCGCGCTCAACGGCTGGACGCGCCAGCCCGCGCTCGAGCCAGGCGGCGACCGATTTGAACTGGTTGAACGCGACGAGATCGCCGGCCCCGTAGAAACCAACGAGGTTGCGCACCCAGCCGAGCATGGAGATGTCGGCGATGGTGTAGTCGTCATCCATGAACCATTGCCGGCCGGAAAGATGCGACTCCATCACTCCGAGCAGGCGCTTGGCTTCGCCCACGTAGCGATCGAGCGGCCGCTTGTCCTCAAAATCCTTGCCCGCGAATTTGTGGAAAAAGCCGACCTGGCCGAACATCGGCCCGATGCCGCCCATCTGGAAATGCAGCCACTGGATCGTCTGGTAACGGCGCGCCGCATCCTGCGGCAGCAGCTTGCCGGTCTTCTCCGCGAGGTATTGCAGGATTGCCCCGGACTCGAACAGCGGCAGCGGCCGGCCACCGGGGCCGTTGGGATCGAGGATCGCCGGGATCTTGCCGTTCGGATTGAGCGAGAGGAATTCCGCCGTCTTCTGGTCGTCCTTGCCGAAATCGACGAGATGGACTTCGTAAGGAAGCCCGATCTCTTCCAGCATGATCGAGACCTTGACGCCGTTCGGCGTCGGCAGCGAATAGAGCTGAAGCAACTCCGGGTGCTTGGCCGGCCAGCGTTTGGTAATGGGAAAGACGGACAGATCGGACATCGGGACCCCGGCTTCGTTCAAGAGATGCCGCCCAATCTAGGCGAGCCGCAGAACAACGCAAGGTCGAGCAGTCAGATCATTTTCCCGCACCGGGATCAGATCACAATGGCCGCAGCAAATGGCTGGCGGCGTAAGTCACGTCGCGCTGCGCGCGTTGCTCGATGAAGAGCTGGCCGGTCACGAGCAGTGCTCCGGTGAAGACGAGCGCAAGCATCGCGGTTGCGAACTGACTGGTATCGTTCATCGCACGAGCTTCTCCCTATTCGATTCGCACGGGGAACGCGGGCCGGCCATCGTCTGTTCCTGCAAGCTTCAAATAAATTGCAGCTTTTTCCCGAATCCTCGCAGGCTGGCGGCCTCAATAATTGATCTCCATCCGCAAGCCCCGCGGATCGGTCTCCTCCCCGCCGAAACGTTGCGTGCTGTCGCGTGCCGCGACCGCGCAGGCACAGGCATCGATGAGATCGTCACGGCCTATGCCGGTGCCATGTCGCTGCGTCAGCCATTTCGGCAGGCGCGTGAAGCCGCGTTGCGCGAGGAGCGCGATGCGCTGCTCGCGGCCTTCCGACGATGTCTTCTTTGCAAGCCGGACCCGCCCTGCCAGATTCCAAAATACCAATTCCGGATGCGCTTCGCCGATGTTCGCCTGCCGCGCCGGCGTCATGATCTCGTCGACGTCCCTGATCTTGTCCCTGAGGTTCCAGAGCTGCGCCGACACGCCCTTGCCCTTGCCGTCCTGCTCCCAGTAGTGGCGGTTAGCTACGGCCATGTCGGCAAATCTCCAGAGGTCGCGGCGCGCACCGAGAAACACGGCGGGACCGACCAGCTCGCGTGCGCGCAAATCGCACACACGATAGCCGCTCCATTTCAATCCGATCGGCATGTCGATCATCGCCCGCGCATGCGGTAGCGCGAGCAACCGCATGAGGCCGGGCGAATAATCAAAGCCGTGATCGCCGCGATGGTCGATCCAGGTTGCGACCCAGCCAAAGCGGAATCCATCGAGGCCGAGATAGTTGGGCAAGTTCCTGATCCTGACGGACATCCGCCCGCTCCTCTATCCCAGTTCCTCGCCCCGATGTCGCTCGAACAGCCGCTGCGCCAACCGGCGCGAGCGCCACGAAGGCCGGGATGGATTTCAGATCGCCGGGGTTTTGATAATTTGTCATGGCTCACCTCGTCAGATATTCGCGCATCAGGGCGCGGGCGCGATGCAGGCGTGCCTTCACGGTCTGCCGGGTCGTGCCGACTGCGACGGCGATTTCGTCGATGGTCATTTCCTTGACGTCGCGCATCAGCGCGACATCGCGATAGTGGGCCGGCAGCGCCTCGAAAGCCGCTGCGACGTCGAGCCGCAAATCGGGTTCAGGGCGCGACAGCAGCAGCGCCTCCGCCTCCCCGCCGTCGATCGCCGGCGCAAGGCCTGCCTTGCGGGCGAGCCGCAGGCATTCGCGGCGGACCACGCTGAACAGCCAGGCCGAAAACGCCAGCCACGAGCGGATCGTGCCGACATGGCGAAACAGGATCCAAAGCGCCTCCTGCGCCGCATCCTCGGCATCCGCCGAGCTGCGGCAGGTGGCGCGGGCGTAGCGGCGGATGTCCGGCTGCGCCGTCTCGAGCAGAGACGCGATCGCCTGGGGATCGCCGAGGCGCGCGGCCTCGAACAGGTTTGACGAGATCACAGCGGCGCTCACGACACGCCTCTCCTTCCGATGCCGGCCATCGCACACATCGGGCAATAGCCGATGAGGCCGGTCAGCGCGAAGCCGGTTCCGCTGAGGGCAACCAGCCACGCTGCAGCACCGGTGAGATATACGAACGCCGCTACCGCCACCACGACGCCTAAGGCAATCCGCACGGCCTGGTGCGGGCCGCCGACGTTCTTCCTGTAAAATGCCATCACATCCTCCGAGATGAGCCGAAGCAAAATGCCTCGACCATCAAGAGAGGGCGCGACGACCCAAAAGGATTCGCGGCAACGTGCAGTTTTTTCGCGATCAGCTTCCGGCAGCCTGATAGGCCAGACGCTTGAATTCGAAGAAGAACGGATTCCAGAAACCCATGTAACGCTGCGCCATCAGCACGCCGGCGGTATTGGCCTGCGGGCAGATCCACCAATGGGTGCCGGCAAGCCCGCCCCACTGGAATTCGCCGGTCGGATTCGGAGGATCGAACGGCATCGGCGCGAAGGTGACGGCGCCGCCGAGGCCAAAGCCCTTGCCGGGGATCGCGCCCAGATTGGCGAAGCGGATGGTCTGGCCGGCAGGCAACTGGTTCGTCATCATCTGCCGCAGCGTCTCCGGCCTCAGCAGCGCATCCGAGCCGGGCAGCAGCGCGCGTATCAGAGCGAGCATGTCGGGCAAGGTCGAGACCAGTCCGCCGCCGCCGGACAGCCGCGGGAATTGCCGCCGATAGGCCTGCGGATAGGGAAGATGGTCGGCCCGCGTGAGGCCGGGCTTCATCGGGTCCAGCACGTCGGCGCCATTGTAGAGCGCCACCAGCCTGCCCTGCTCCGCCTCCGGCACGTAGAAGCCGGTGTCGGTCATGCCGAGCGGCTCGAAGATGCGCTCCTTCAGAACGGCGTCGAGCGGCTTGCCGGAGACGACCTCCACGACACGCCCGAGCACGTCCGTCGCCACCGAATATTCCCAGGACGAGCCGGGATGATAGGACAGCGGCAGATCGGCGAGCTGGTCGATCATGCCGGTCAGCGGCGTGAGCGGATTGAGAACGCCCGCCTCGTTATAGCCTTTGAACAGTACCGTACCGGGATCGAAGATGCCGTAGCTGAGGCCGGAGGTGTGGGTCAGAAGCTGCCGGATCGTGATCGGGCTGTTCGCCGGCTCGACGTCGGCGAGGGTCAACGCGCCCGGCTTCAGCACCTTGCGATTGCCGAGTTGCGGCAGGAACTTCTCGACCACGTCATCGAGCCCGACGCGACCCTCCTCGACCAGCAGCATGACCACGCAGGTGACGAAGATCTTGGTGTTGGAAAACGCGCGAAAAATGTGATCGGGCCGCAGCGCGCTGCTCGCCTCGCGATCGGCAAAGCCGACACATTGCTGATCGACGACCTCGCGGCCCCGCAATACCGCCCAGGATGCACCCGGAATGATCTCCTGATCGACGTAACGCTGCATTGCCGTCCGCGTGGCGGAAAAATCAGGTGTCCTGGCGTCCATGTGCTTCCCCCAATGATGGTTGGGAATCGATATAGCGTGAATTCGCCGGATATGAAGCCCGTCCGGACGGCGCAGCTCAGTCCTGCTTCATGAACGCAGTGACGTGCAGGCAGCGCCGAATCCGCATCCCCTGCCGCTGGTACAGCGCGATGGCCGATGAGTTGCTCGAAAACACGTGCAGGAACGGAATTTCGCCGCGCGCCTCGATCTGGCGCGCGACCGCCGCGAGCAGCGCCTGCGCGTAGCCTCGCCCCCGATGATCAGGGTGGACGCAGACGGCCGTCATCTCGACGAAACCGCCCGGCTTCATGCGCTCGCCGGCCATCGCGACCAATTCTCCGCCGGCACGGATGCCGAGGAACGTCCCGAGTTCGTGCGTGCGTCGCGCGAAGGGACCGGGCTTGGTCAACTCGGTCAGCGCCATCATGGCGGGAACGTCGGCTTCACCCAGCCGGACGATCTCGGCATCGCGAAGCGGGCTGTCGGCGGGCGAGCCGATCATCTGCTCGCAGGGTCCGGCGAGCACAATCTTGAACCCTGCGGGAACATCGACGGGCTCCGGTGTGAACAGCGCGGCGACCTGCGTGCCCGACAGGAGATCGCCGAGCGCAGCAAAGCTCGCCCCGGACATGTCGACCACGTCGGCAAAAGGCGTCACGTCCACCGGATAGCGCAGCGCTCGCGGGCCACCCTCGGCCAGATGTTTGTGGCTGGTCGTCAGCGCGCTCCAGATCGGGCGATCCAGCAGCGTCTCGTCACCGTCCGACACGGTCTCACTCCTTGTCGAAGCTGACGATCACGGCGGCATTGGCGATGAGGATGGGGTCGTTGCCCTGTTCGGGGGCCGAGGGAATCTCCAGCCCGCCCTTCACCGCGTTGACGGTGACCGTGCCGTAAGGCAGCTCCTTGGCGACCGCGTCCTTGTCGACGTCCTCGGGATTCGGCACGGCGATGGTGACGTCGACGAACATGTCGTTCGCAGTCTTGCCGATCATCCGGAAGAAGCCGAGGCTCGAATGCCTGATGGCATCGGACACCGCACGCTTGGCCGCCTTAGTGGCGTCCCTGCCGTGGACGTCGACGCCCATGCCCATCTCGGTGATACAGCGAACGCGAGCCATGTCTTCTTCCTGTGGTTGGTCGGATTGCGTTGACGCAAGTTGTTATCGCATTTTTGCTGATCGTCATACTCCATCATAGCGAGGAGCAAAGCGATGAAGCCATCCAGATTGCCTCTGCGGAAGGACGCTGGATTGCTTCGCGACGCTCGCAATGGCGGGGTGGCGAGAGTGAAGAACACGTCACGCCCTCGACTTCTCCCGCGCCCGCAGCTCCTCCACGAGCACCCGCACATTCTCCGAATAATCGATCGGGATCACGACCAGATGCACGCCGCCCTGCTTGAAGGCGGCATCCAGCGTCGGAGCAAAACTGTCGATGCTCTCGATCCGATGTCCCTTCGCCCCATAGGCCTTCGCGTACAGGACGAAATCAGGATTGCCAAAGGTCATGCCGAAATCGGCGAAATGATCGACGGCCTGTTTCCAGCGGATCATGCCGTAGGCGTTGTCCTCGAGCACCAGCACGACCAGATTGAGCTTGAGGCGGACGGCGGTCTCCATCTCCTGGCTGTTCATCATGAAGCCACCATCGCCTGCGACCGCGAGCACGCGCCGCTCTGGATAGAGCATCGCGGCCATCATCGCCGATGGCAGGCCGGCGCCCATCGTCGCCAGCGCGTTGTCGAGCAGCAGCGTGTTGGCGACGCGGGTGCGGTAATTGCGCGCGAACCAGATCTTGTACATGCCGTTGTCGAGCGCGACGATCCCGTTCTCCGGAATGACCTGCCGGATGTCGTGCACGATACGTTGCGGCGTCGGCGGCCAGCGCGCTTCGGTGGCCCGGTCGGCGATATGCGAGAGAATCTGTTCGCGCAGCGGCAACAGCGCGGCCGCTTGCGGCAGCTTGCCTTCGAGCCGGTCGGCGAGCAGTTCCAGGCTCGGGCCGACGTCGCCGACCACTTCCGCATCCGGGAAATAAACCAACTCGACGCTGGCCGGCGTGTAGCTGACGTGGATCACCTTCGGGCCCGAGGGTCCCATGATGAAGGGCGGCTTCTCGATCGGGTCGTGTCCGATCGCGACGATCAGATCGGCGGCGTCGATCGCGTCGTGAACGTAGTCGCGCTCGGACAGCGCGGCGGTGCCCATGTAGAGATTGGTACCGCCGGGCACCGTGCCCTTCCCCATCTGCGTGGTGAAGAAGGGAATGCCGGTCCGCCGCACGAAGCTGGCGATGCCGTGGGTCGCGCGCGGCCGGCTGGTCGCAGCGCCCATCATCACCAGCGGATGCTTCGCGGCCAAAATCATCTCGGCAGCGCGGTCGAGCGCGGCGCGATGGGCGACCGGGATCTCGATCGGATGAACCGGGATCACCGGGACATCAGGCACTTCATCGCCCGCGATGTCCTCGGGCAGTTCGAGATGCACGGGTCCCGGCCGCTCCTCCATCGCCACGCGAAACGCGTCGCGCACCACGGTCGGGATGCTGGAGGCGCTGATGATCTGCCGCGACAGCTTCGTCAACGGCTTCATGGTCGCGACCACGTCGACGATCTGGAAACGCGCCTGCCGGCTGCTCATGATCGGCTTCTGCCCGGTGATCAAGATCATCGGCATCGCGCCAAGATGTGCATATGCCGCGCCCGTCGACAGATTGAGCGCGCCCGGGCCGAGCGTGGAAAGACAAACTCCGGGCTTGCCGGTCAACCGGCCGTAAGTCGCGGCCATGAACGCGGCGGCTTGCTCGTGACGGGTCAGGATCAGCTCGATCCTGGAGGTGCGGAGCGATTCGACCAGATCGAGATTCTCCTCGCCGGGCACGCCGAAGATGCGGTCGACACCTTCGTTCTCCAGCGCGGCGACAAACAGGTCCGATCCTTTTGCTTTGCGTTCCTGCGCACTCATGTCGCCTCCCCTCGCCGTGCCGGCTCCCGCATTCCGCGGGACCGGACGCATGGTAGCGGCTCGTGGCACAGGCACAACTCACAAAGATCTCGGAGCCCGGACGGAGCGCAGGTGCAATTGTCCGTCAATGCGGGCCAAAGGTCCCCGGTAGGTGAGGACCTTAGGAGCTACGGAACCGAATTAGAGGGCGCTGGTCCTCTGATGCGTCAAGTTCCTCGCCCAACAAATCAGCACCAAATGGCCCCATATGAGTCAGCAACCTTTGGCGGCCGGGCTGCTTCTTGAGCAGCGACTGTTCTGTCGCGATCTCAACTGCCAACCCTAAAAGGAGTTCACATGGCTCTTCTCGGAAACCTGCTCGGCACGGTAGACGGCCTGCTTGGAACAGCAACGGGTGCGCTGTCAGGCGGCGCCGATGCAGGTGGAAGTGCAACGGCCGGCGCCAGCGGCTCGGTCGATCTGTCGCACACGCTCGACGTGGGAGCGCTGATCGAAACCAACCCCAGCATTGACGTCTCCGCGTCAGGCCTTGCGGGAACCGGCGGCATCGACGCCTCGATCTCCGCGCCGACCGCGGTCGGCCTCAGTGCGGACGTCGGCCATCTCGATGTCGGTGGTCTCCTCCACGGCCTGGTCTGAATAGCAATCCCCGGATAACCGACCTGTGGCGTGGGGCTTCGGCCCCACGTCACGCCATGCGTGAGCCCGCCAGCGTCCCGGCGCAGCTTCTTTTGACACTTCGAGGATTCAGATGGCGGCAGCGCTTTTGACGGTCGCGGACGGTGCGGCAGAGCCGCCCCATCGTCGCGGCGACGACGTGCGCGAGGCGCTAAAAAAGCTCTGGCCGCACTTCCTCTGGGCCGGGCTGTTCTCCAGCGCGATCAACCTGCTCTATCTCTCCTCGCCGCTTTATCTGATGCAGGTCTATAACCGCGTTCTGCTCAACGAAAACATCTCCACTCTCGTCCTTCTCACCCTGATCCTTACAATCGCGCTGCTGACCATGGCCGGCCTCGACGCCGTGCGCGCCTGGATCCTGATCCGCTGCGGCATCCGCCTCGACATGGAATTGTCGACGCGCGTGTTCGAGGCACTGGTGGTGCGATCGGCCGAGCGCGGCGCCTCGCGTGGCGCGCAGCAGCTGCGTGATCTCGATCAGTTCCGGACTTTCGTGACGGGGTCCGGCATCTATTTCGCATTCGACCTGCCGTGGATCCCGATCTACCTGCTGCTGCTGTTCTTCATCCACCCCCTGCTCGGCCTCGTCGCAACCGTCGGCGCGCTGCTGCTGCTGGGGCTCGCCGGCGTCAACGAGGTCCTGACCCGCTCGCCGATGAGACAGGCCGAGGCATCCGGCAACCAGTCCTATGTCTTCACCGAGAACGTGCTGCGCCATGCCGACGTGATCCGCGCCATGGGCATGCAGCCGGCGGTCGAGCGAAACTGGCAAAGCCAGCGCTCCGCGATGCTGGTGCAGCAGGCCGTCGCCAGCGACAAGAATGCGGTGATGACTTCATCAATCCGGTTCTTCCGCCTGCTGTTGCAGTCGCTGATGCTCGGCACCGGCGCTTGGCTCGCCATCGACCACGCCATCACGCCGGCGACCATCTTTGCGGCGAGCATCGTCATGGGCCGGGCGCTGGTGCCGGTCGAGCAAGCGGTCGGCACCTGGAAGCAGTTCATCGGCGCGCGCGATTCCTACACGCAGGTGCGCGACCTGCTCGCCACCGTCGACCTGACCGTGCCGCAGACCATCGTGCCGAAGCAGCGCAACACGGTCGAAGTGCGCGAGCTCGTCTGCGAATTGCCGACAAGGCAGGAGCCCGTGCTCAAGGGCCTGTCCTTCGAGCTTGCCGGCGGACAGGCGCTCGGCATCGTCGGTCCAAGCGGCTCGGGAAAGAGCACGCTGGCGCGCCTGCTTGTCGGCGCGATGGCACCCGCCGCGGGGCGGCTGCGCTTCGGCGGGCTCGACTACAATCACTGGGATCCGGTCGAATTCGGCCGTCATGTCGGCTATTTGCCGCAGGATGTCGGCCTGTTCGCCGGCACCGTGCGCGAGAACATCGCACGGTTCGGCGACGCCTCGACCGACGAGATCATCGACGCCGCGATCCGCGCCGGCATCCACGACATGGTGCTCGATCTGCCCCGGCAGTACGACACGCGGCTCGGGGTCGGCGGCGTCGGACTGTCAGGCGGCCAGCGCCAACGTCTTGGTCTCGCGCGCGCCCTGCTCGGCCATCCGCCGCTGCTCGTGCTGGACGAGCCCAACGCCAATCTCGATGCGCCCGGCGAAGAAGCGCTGAAGGCCGCCCTGCTCAAGGCCAAGGCCGATGGCGCAGCGGTCATTGTCATTACTCACCGCACCACGATCCTCGACGTCGTCGACGTCATGATGGTGCTGCGCAACGGGATGCTGGACATGTTCGGCCCGCCCGGCGAGGTCTATCAAGCCTTGCAGCAGCAGGCTGCCGCACGGGCGGCCGCGTCATGAGCACGCTGGGCGCAACCTATATTGCCGACCGCGAGCGCGCCTATTACGCACGGCCGGGACGGCCCGCCCTGATCGGCGCCATCGTGGTTGGCGCATTCGCTTCCGCAATGACGCTGTGGGGCACACTCGCCCCGATCTCGGGCGCGGCGATCGCCACCGGCAATCTCCAGGTCGAGGGGCGGCGCCAGAGCGTGCAGCACCCCTACGGCGGCGTGATCCGCCAGCTCTTGGTCCGCGACGGCGTGCGTGTCGAGAAGGGCCAGCTCCTGCTCGTCCTCGACGACAGCGATCCTCGCGCCAAGCTCGAGGTGCTGGTTGCCGATCGCGACGCATCGCGCGCCGCGGAGGCGCGGTTGATGGCAGAACGCGACGGCCGCCTCGCGCCGGACTTCGGTGTCGATCCGCAAGGCGCGAAGTCGGCCCTACGTCAAGCAATGGCGAACGAGGTCGCCATGATGGCGGCGCGAAAGCACCAATTCGAGGCGGAAACGGCCGTGCTCAAAGGCAAGATCGCCGAGCTGAACGCGCAGATCGGCGGTACACAAGCGCAGCTCGCCGGCACGGAGAAACAGCGCGAGCTACTCTCCGATGAGATGAACGGTGCGCAGCACCTGTACGAACAGGGCTACACGCCGAAGACCCGGATCCTGGCGCTCCAGCGCGAGGACGCCAAGCTGCAGGCCGATATCGGCGCGCAGCGCGCCAATATCGCCGGCATGCAGCAGCAGATCTCGCAGAACGAGGCCGAGATCGCCAAGGCCGAGCGCGCACGGATGAGCGAGATCACCGATCAGCTCCGCTCCACCGAGAACAAGCTCGCCGAGCTCGCCCCGAAGGTCGATGCTGCGACCGACGTGGTGACCCGGACCCAGATTCGCGCGCCCGCCACCGGCGCGGTGGTCGGCCTGGACGTGTTCACCGAAGGCGGCGTGATCCAGCCCGGCGCAAAGCTCATGGACATCGTGCCGTCGGACAATCCGCTGATCGTCGATGCGCAATTGAAGCTCTCAGATATCAACGACGTGACGGTGGGCCGCCGCGCCGAGATCCGGCTGACTGGCGTCAATTACGTCGAACGCCCCCGCCTCTACGGCACCGTGCGAACCGTTTCGGCCGATCGCGTCACCAACGACAAGGCCGGGGGCTCCGGCTACTACGCGATCGAGGTCTCGCTGGAGCCGGAGGACGTCAAGAAGTCGCGCATCGAACTGCAATCGGGCATGCCTGCCGAAGTGATCGTGCCGACGCGTCCGCGCACGCTGTTCGAATACCTGTTTGGTCCACTGCGCGACGAATTGACCCGCGCCTTCCGCGAACGTTGACGAGGAGCAAGGCCGATGACTGCATCCGAGCAGAACAACCGCCGCGCCGAAAGGGCGGAGATTGCTCGCCACATCACGACGGAAGAGACGGTCGCGTTCATGACCGCGCTGGTCGCCTTCCTAAAGGAGGCTGAGGGCGCCGGGCATCACGACGGCAACGATGCACAGCCGGTTTCCGCGGATTTGCCGTCCACACTCACGCACGCCGCCGATCCCGCGCCCGCGGAGATAACGCCGGGCGAGCGCCCGCCCGTCTCAGGCGATCAGCATGCCGATGCGAGCGCGCCCCGGACAGGCGAGACCTCGACGGCGCTTCATGCGGATGTGATGACCGACCGCGTCTCGCATGCCGATACGGCCGCAGATGCTACCACCGTGACTGACAGACCGGTCAGCGCGTCTGTCGCGGCTGACGGTCACGACGTGACACCGACCGCCGGCGTGGCGCCTGATCATTCCTCGGGAACCAGCCTCGCCTCCACCCACGCGGATTCAGCGACATTCGCTTCGATCGATCCGATGCCGTCTCTGCACGAGCTCGGCAGCACGATCACCAATCTTGTCGACACCTCGCTGTCGGCGGTGTCGCATACGCTTGACAGCCTGAGCACGACCGTTAGTCAGTTGACGTCCACGGTAACAGGAACGATCGGGCAACTCGCAGACAGTGTCACCGGCCTTGTCGGCGGCTTGCTGCATTCCGTCGGAGGCGACGAGCATGTCGCATCCTCCCCGGACCTTTTCAGCGCGCTGGTCACGGATATCGTAGGCACGCCGCTCGCCTCGCCGCACGACAGCGCCGCGACGCACGGTGTCGACATCGGCGGTCTCGACACCGCCGGCGCGGTGCCGATGGCGGCACTGCCGCCGCTGACGATGCATCTCGGCTTCCTCGGCCAGCCCGGCGATGGCCATGACATCCACGACGGCGCGTTCTCGGCGCTCGGCGTGCATCACTTCTAGGTCATAGCTTCGCCTCGACAAGAATACCGGCGATCCGACAAGCAAGACGCGCAGTCGCAGCTCCGAGTGGCGCGTGCGGTGCTCGATTGACAGACCGCCATCTCTGACTAAAGTCAGAGATATGCTCGACCCTGTCTCCCGCGTGCGCCGCTTCAACCGTGCCGTCACATCCGCTGTCGGTGCGCTCGACACGTCATTCCTGGGACGCGGGCGACCGCTGGGGGCGGCGCGGGTGCTCAACGCGATCGGGCACGGGCGCTCGGACGTGGCCGAGATCCGCGACTATCTCGGCCTCGACTCCGGCCTGATGAGCCGCCTCCTGCGCAACCTCGAGGACGAGGGGCTGGTCGAGACCAATGCGCATGAGGACGACGCACGCCGGCGCGTCGCGACGCTGACGCGTGCCGGCCGGCGCGAGTTCGCGGCCTACGAGGCACTGTCGAATACGCAGGCCGAGGGCTTCCTCGCCCAACATTCGCAACGCGAGGCGCTGCTGGCGGCGATGGACATGATCGCCTCGGCCCTGACGCGCGAACGCGTCACGCTGGACGAGATGGATCCGCGGAGCGAGGAGGCCCGTTATTGCCTCGGCGAGTATTATGCCGAGCTCGGTCGCCGCTTCGAGCAAGGCTTTGACGTCTCGCTGTCGCGCGATCCTGACGCCAAGGACATGCGCCGTCCGCGCGGCACCTTCATCGTCGCGATCTCGGACACGCTGCCGATCGGCTGCGTCGGGCTGAAGGGCACGGATCACGGCTATGCCGAGATCAAGCGTCTGTGGGCCGCACCGGCGGCGCGCGGATTGCGGCTCGGCCGGCGCCTGATGGACGCGGCTGAGGATGCCGCTCGCGGGCTCGGCATCAAGCTGCTGCGGCTCGACACCAACAGCGCGCTGGCGGAGGCGGGCCAGCTCTACCGCCGAAGCGGCTGGAGCGAGATCCCGCGCTTCAATGACGACCCCTACCCGGATTTGTTCTTCGAAAAGCATCTGTGAGCGCGGGCACCGATTCCCCTGTTGCAGCCGCAGGAGCAACGCCATGACCAGGTCCGACCTCGCCGACATCTACCGCGACTACATCGCCTGCCTGAACCGGCAGGATTGGTCCGCGCTCGAACAGTTCGTTCACGATGGCGTCGTCCACAATGCGCGACCGTTCGGACTGTCCGGCTATCGTGCCATGCTGGAGCAGGATTTTCGCGAGATTGCGGACCTGCATTTCGACATCGAGCTGCTGGTCTGCGATCCGCCCTACATTGCCTCGCGGCTGAAGTTCGATTGCACGCCGGCTGGAAAGTTTTTGGGGCTGGACGTGAACGGCAAGCGCGTCTCCTTCTGCGAAAATGTGTTCTATCAATTTCGCGACGGAAAAATATGGCAAGTGTGGTCCATCGTCGACAAGGCCGCGATCGAGGCGCAGCTCTAGCGCCGCGCCTCGATGAACCTGCTCACGCCGCCACCGGTGCCACCTCCGCTCGCGGCTTCGCGAACGGCCTGAAATTCATCGCCATCAGGAAGGCGCCGAGGCCCATCGCCCAGGAGGCGATATAGAGCCAGGCGTAGCTCGAGAACGCATCATAGATCAGGCCGCCGGCGAGCGGGCCCGTTGCCATGCCGAGGCTGCCGGCCATCGCGCTGCCGCCGATCACCGTACCCATCATCTTGAGCGGGAAGTTCTCGCGGATCAGCACGGCGTAGAGCGGCATGGTGCCGGCATAGATGAAGCCGAAGACGGCCCCGACTGCATAGAACGTCGCAAGCTGATGCGCGAAGACATAGGCGAGCGCGCCGAACGCCTGCAACAGGAGGCCCGAGACCAGCACGCGCTTGGCGCCGTAGCGGTCGCCCATCAGACCGAATGCGATGCGCCCGCCGAGGCCGGCAAAGCCCTCAATGCTGTAGATCGTCACCGCCGCGACCAGCGGAATGCCGCAACTCACGGCGTAGCTGACGGTGTGAATGATCGGACCGGAATGGGTGGCGCAGCAGAAGAAGTTGGTGGCAAGCAGGATCAGGAATTGCGGCGAGCGCAGCGCCTCTCCCATCGACATCTCGTCTTGCGCAGCCCCCTCGCCCGCAGGCGCGGCCACGGCGTGCGCGAGCGCCGGCGGGCGACGCACCAGGAACGAGACCGGGATCATGATGGCGCCGACCACCAGCGCCACGATCTGCATCGAGGTGCGCCAGTCGTGGCCGGAGACGAGCCAAGCCGCGAGCGGCGCCATCGTCATCGGCGCCATGCCCATGCCGGCCGACACCAGCGACACCGCGAGGCTGCGATGGGTATCGAACCAGCCGGTCACGGTCGCCATCATCGGCGCGAAGATCGCGGCACAGGAGGCCCCGACCAAAAGGCCGAAGATGAACTGAAACGCCAGCAGCGAGGTGGCGTGGCTCGCCGCGAACAGGCTCACAGTCAGCACGCACGATCCCGTCAGCACCACCGGCAGCGGCCCGAACCTGTCCGTCAACGTGCCCCAGGCCATGCTGGTGAAGGCCATCGCCAAAAAGCCGATCGTCATCGCGCTGGAGATGCCGGTCACGGACCAGCCGGTATCCTTTGCGATCGGCTGCAGGAACACCGGCAGCGAAAACATGCCGCCGATCGCGACGCAGCCGAGCAAGCCGCCCGCGGCGACGATCACCCAGCGATAGGAGGAAGAGTTCATTTTGGTCTCCCGTGAGGTCTGTCTGCCTGGAAGACGAACGGGAACTGCGCTTGCCGACAGTCGGCACCACGGCATCTGAGCAACTTTTTCGAGTCCGGCCGTGGCCAGGCTCCGCCTAGTTCGCCAATCCCTGCTTCTCGATCCAGTCGTTGATGAGCCTGGCGACCTCGTCCGAATTGCGGTCCATCATCATCATATGGGTGTTGCCCTTGATCCCCATCTTGGGCAGCTCGAACGTATCGACCTTGCCGCCGGCCGCCGCGACCGCCTGGCCCCATTTGGTCGGATTGACCACGAGCTTGGACCACACCGGCACCTTGTCGAGGAAATCGCCCCACACGATCAGATGCGGCACGCCCTTGAGTTTCGCAGCATCGGCCTTGGCGGGATCGGGTGCCCCCGACGGCTCGACGGTGATCAGCGCTTTCACCTTGTCCGGCGCATTGAGCGCGGCGGTGAAGCCGAAATTGCCGCCCTGGCTGTGGACTAGGATGATGCATGGGCACGCCTTCTGCACCAATGCGTCATAGGCTTTTTGCGTGGCGGCGTCATTGGTGGCCCAGCGCGGAATGCCCTGCTTGGCGAACTGGTCGAACGCCTCGATCGGGAATTGCTCGCCTTCGAACGGCTCGCGCTTGCCGCCGACCTCGTAGCTCGGTCCGATCCGGAACAGCTCCCACGCTTCCTTCTTGGGCCGGAAGAACGGCTCGCTCTTGAATATCTCGGGATAGCGCGCCCAGGAGGCGCGGCCGCGCTCCACCGCATCCGAGACGTAGACGTCATAGCCCGCATTCAGGAAGAACTGCTGCCACCCCGGCTTGCCGTCGGGCTTGGTCTCCCATGTCACGCCCGAGAGCCCGCCGCCATGCCAGAGCAGCAGCGGCAATCTCGACTTCGGCGCTGCCTGCTTGACGAACTGGACGTACATCTGCTTGACCTCGAACTCGCCGTTCGGATCGACCTTGATCGGCGGCGCACCTGGAGAGAACACGATCTCCTTGGACGGAAGCCCGCTCAGCGTTTCGGTGTGGCCGCCGACGTGAAAGCTGCCGACTTCCTTGACCAGATAGTCGGCCGCGGCCGGCGTTTCCGCCGCGATGGTCGCCGCCAGGGCGAGTGCGATTGGGCGCATGAAGTTTTCCTCCGCCGTCGATTCTTGTTGTTGGCGGCATTGTCGCCAACAACAAACGCGAAAACAACCCCATGCACAGTAGCCCGAGCCAGCGGAATCAATGACTTACGATGCGAGCAACTTGCGATTCCAAGAACGCGCGATGCCAATCCGCGATTTGACTCGTCGGGCAAAACACCGGCATCATGTCATGATCCCGCCAAGCCATCGCAACAGCCCGACCGAGCCCGCTTGGCGCGCTGCCGCCATGCGCTGACGGTGAGCCAGACCGCCGAGACCAGGAAGTAGAGCGCGCCGACCGCAGCATAGCCCGCGACATTCGCGATCGAGGGAACCGCCGGCATCGTGGCCTGAACGATGAAGAAGCCGCCCGCGAGCGCTGACTGGGCCCCGCTGAGCACCATGGCCCATTGCGCGCCAAAACTTCTCCAGCGCCGGATTGCCGTTCCGAGTTGGAGCAATCCCGATAAAATCGCCCAAGCCCCGAAGACTCCGAGCAACTGGTTCATGCTCATCTGCAAAGTCACGAGCACCGCGACGGTGGTCGCCAAGCTAACCACGACGTTCAGAGCCTGCGTGCGGTTTTGAGCGAGCCCGCCGCTGCGAAACGCGTCCAGGAAGTTGGCCGCGGCGTCCCATGCCGGATAGAGGACGAGCAAGGCTCCGGCGATCATTGGCGATGAGGGCCCGACCGCAAAGGCAGCTCCGACCCAGGTGACGGAGAACGCCGCCCGGATAAAATAGTAAACCTTCAGCCATCGTCCGCGATTGGCACGACCGAGATCCAATTGATGATATGCCACCGCATTCGCTCCTTTATCTACTAGTTGGTAGCCTCTCGCTCACAGCGAGAGCGCCTCACCGGCTTTGCCTGCGGGTGTCGTTGCCGTCTCGCCGATGTGTGTCAGTGCTTGTTGGACAGCCGGTCCAGCAGCGGGGTGGTGATCACGCCGAACATCTTCGGATCGCCATAGGCACGCGCCGACAGCATCGCGCCATGGATGGTCGCCATGAATCCTTCGGCCTCGACCCCGGCTGTGCCGGAGAGTTTGAGCTGCCCCTTCCGCTTGCCGCGCTCCATGACGGACGTCAGCCAGGAAGCCAAGAAGCGGAAGTGCGCACGGACTTCGAGCGCGACTTCCTCGGGCAAGATCGGAAGCTCGCTGGCCAGCAGTGCGCACACGCAGAACGGCGCCGTCGCGTCATTGATGCACGCCTTCCAGTACGCGACATAGTTTTCGAGCTGGTCGCGCGGATCAGGGACATTGCGCTCGAGCGCGGACAGTCCCGCCTCGGCTTCGGCACGGTAGCGCGACACGAGGGTGCGGACCAGATCGACCTTGCTGGCGAAATGGTGGTGGATGCTTGGCTTGCGGATGCCGACAACATCGGCCACGTCGGCGTAGCTGAAGCTGTTATAGCCGCCCGCAATGATCAAGGTGCGCGCGCAGGCCAGGATGTCGTCGGCAGTCGAGGAAACGTGGGTCATGCCGAGTGACTACCTTCAGTTGGTAGGGGTCAAGAACGGGATGCTTCAACCATCCGTGAGTGGTAGGAGCCTGCATGACCATTCGCCCGATCGTCGGTTATCCCGACCAATAGGACGCGATGCGGGAGCCCACTACGCCCATCAACGCCGCAAGCCGCATTTTCAGGAGCCGCCCTTTCCTCCCGCAACCATCTCGATGATTGCCTTGAAGCTTGCGAAGAGCGGTGACGTCAATGCCGGCCCGAGAATGGCGATGATGCTCGTCACCGCGGCGGGAACTCCGAATTCAAGCTTGTCCGGATCCTGTTTTTGATCGGTGGAGTCACGATAGCGCTTCACATCCCGGTACCAGCCGGTCAATGCCGGTGCTGCCGCGGCGAACAGGGCTATCGTCCCTGTCATGCCAAGGTGACTGGTCAGGGCATTTGCCAGAGGCCTGAGAGCTTCGGCTTGTGGCGCGATGACCAGACCGAGCGGCCAGTCCATCACGACCTTGCTTGCGAACGTCGCAACCACCAGGATGGCCGAACTGAGTGCGATCAACCGCTGAAGATTTGTCTTTCGCTCCTCGAGACTGGCGAGTGAAGGCTTATCCTCCGGTCCGGAAAGCACTGCAAACGCCAGCAGGGCGATACCGACAGCCACAAGCCCGACGAATGTGTTGATGTCGATGATCAGCTTGATGGCATCGCTGACCTTGAAAGCGGCGGCATCCTTGTACGCGTCAAGCAGCGGCTTGAAAACGACGGCATTCTGATCTGCCTGATCCAGCAATGCCTTGAGGAACGTCTGGCCCGCGTTGGCATAAGCCGTCGGAGCTTTCGTACCCCCCCACGCGAGGATGAGGGCAAGCGCGAGCCCTGCGAAAAACAGCGGCGTGCTGCGGCGGAAAACGATCATTCCTCCCAGGAGCAAGGTCGCCGCGCTGACGAGGTACAGCACGCCGCTTGTAGCCGCGTAATTGTATCGGGCCGTCAGCGTGTCGGCGATCTGCTTGGACTGAGTAATCGTCCGATCCGTCCCTCGGCTCTTTTCCGCCTTTTCGATGTCGGCTTTGGCTGCCGCCTCTGCGGCCTGTGCGTTCTCGACTGCCAACCGCGCTTCCTTTCGCTTGTCCTCGGTCGCAGCTGCCGCCTCCAGCCGGTCCAGCGCGCCCTGCTTCTCGCTTGCCGTCTTTTGTTTCTCGGCAAGGGCAGCCTTCAGCTTTTCGATTTTCGCGGCGGATTCGGCGTCCGGATTTGGGAGAACGAAACTGACGATGGATCTGTCAGCCAGCGGCACGAGCATGTCGGCAACTCGATTGGGCGCCAAATAGCCCAACAACAATGGTCCAATCACGCAGCAAATCGCCAAGAAATATCTGGTTAGGAAATCGAGTGACAGCCACAGGTGCTCTTCCTTGCCGGTCGAATCGACAGCGCTCATATTCCCCTCCAAAAAAAGTAGGTGCAAAAATGAAGAAAAGTGTATCCCGTGTCCGTCCGTGAGAATTCCGGGTAGACACAACTAAAGGTTATGACAGACCAATCATGCGCGCAATGACGAACCGTGTCTGGCCGCCTCTGGAATTGCCGGCAATCGCTCTGACGGCCCGGCCGCACCAGCCGATTCAATCATGACCATTCGCCCGATCGTCCGCTATCCCGACCGCCGCCTCGCGATACCGGCCCGCCCCGTCACTGCATTCGACGAGGCTTTGCGCGAGCTCGCAGCCGATCTGCTCGAGACCATGCGCGCCGCGCCCGGCATTGGCATCACGGCGCCGCATATCGGCGTACCCCTGCGTGTCGTCGTGCTCGAGCTTGACGCCAAAGACGGCCCGCAGACCTATGTCAACCCGGAGATCTCATGGGCGTCACCCGAGATGATCCTGCATCGCGAAGGCAGCGTCTCGATGCCCGGGGTCAACGACGACGTCCAGCGCCACGCCCGTGTGCGGATCAGCTATCGGGACATCGACGGCAACATGCAGACCGAGGAGTCGGAAGCCCTGCGCGCCGTCTGCCACCAGCACGAGATCGACCAACTCGACGGGGTGTTCTGGATTCAGCGGCTGTCGCGGCTGAAGCGCGAGAGGCTGGTGAAGCGGTTCGAAAAGATGTCGCGAGGATGAGGCAGTTCGACGGCATTGGCTCGGCGCTCAGGCAGACTTCGATTTCGCGTGGCGTTTCACGAGGTCATTCGAGACGGTGTCGATGATTTCACCGGAGAGAGCCGGATCCGGCACAACACGGGAGAGGACAACCGATCCGATCATCTCGGAGAGAGCGGCGATCGCTGCACGCCGCTTGGCGGCACCGTCACATCCCGGAACGAGCTTGGTCAGAAGCCCAATATAGTTGCTGACCATGCTGCCGAAGCACTCCCGCAGCGCCGGATCGTCATGACGCGCCGCGTCGGCGGCCATTGCCGCAAGGCCGCACCCCTGCCCCGGATCATCGCGGTGATAATCCGACACGTAGTGGCGCACGAGGGTCTCCAGCGGATCATCGCTCGCGGCAAGACGGCCCGCGATATCCTCGCTCATATCCTTGTAGGCTCGCTTGACCGCCTGTACGACAAGGTCATCCTTTGATTTGAACTGCCGGTAGAAGCCTCCAGGCGTGAGCCCAGCCGCCTTCATCAAGTCGACCAGCCCGATACCGTCGATCCCGCGTTCCCGGAACAGCCTTGCGGCGGTCGCGATCACCCGCTCGCGATTCTGCTCGACCGTTTCCTTGCTGACCTTCACGAGCCCATTCCTTCCGATGGCGGCGCCGACACATAACGCCGGCGTGACCTGTTTCATGGGGCTCCAAGCGTGGTCCAGAAAGCCCCTTGACAATGATTATGCATATAATCATAACCAAATATGATTACGAACATAATCATTGAATGAGTCGAGCGAGGAATTCTAGGATGGCACAGGCAAAATCGCGCGCAGCCGGCGACAAGGTCGCGCTGATCACGGGCGCTTCCGGGGGCATCGGGCTTGCGGCCGGGGTTGCCCTGATCCGCGCGGGATATCGGGTGTTCGGCACCAGCCGTCATGCCGGGC
Source organism: Bradyrhizobium sp. 149 (assembly GCF_023073915.1). GTDB lineage: Bacteria > Pseudomonadota > Alphaproteobacteria > Rhizobiales > Xanthobacteraceae > Bradyrhizobium. The sequence goes on from NZ_JADPKK010000022.1 coordinate 1,275,753, forward strand.
CCAACGAGGTACGCCAGGGCATTCATATGCTCCGCTGCGACGTCACCGATGATGTCTCCGTCAAGCAGCTGATCAAGGACGTCATCGGGCTTGCAGGTCGGATCGACGTGCTCGTGAACAATGCAGGCCGCAGCCTGATCGGGGCCGCCGAGGAATCATCTCTCGATCAAGCCAAGAGCCTGTTCGACATCAACGTCTTCGGCATCCTTCGCACCACCGCTGAGGTGCTGCCCATCATGCGCAAGCAGCGCCAGGGCCGGATTATCAACATCAGTTCGGTCGCGGGCTTCCTGCCGGGACCCTATACGGCACTCTACAACGCCACCAAGCATGCGGTCGAAGGCTATTCCGAATCGCTCGATCACGAACTGCGGACCTTCGGCATTCGTGTCTCACTGGTTGAGCCCGTCTTCACCCGCACCGCGCTGGAAGAGAATGGCGACAAGCCCGATCAAATCCTGGGCGTCTACGACAAGGGACGCGCGGCCATGAACGCGACATGGCGCAACGGCATCGCGGCCGGCGATCCCGTGGAAGCCGTGGCGGACAAGGTGGTGCTGGCCGCCACCGAAAAACAGCCGAGCATTCGCTACACGCCTGGAAAGATGGCGGGCCGGCTCCGCCTGATGCGGCGCTTCGTTCCCGAAAAGATGTTCGAGAAAAGTTTTCGCAAGCAGATGGGCGTGGCCGACTGATCCCTCAGATCGAGAGATCTCCAAGCCAACTGAGATGTCACTTTCACCAAGGAGCGACCGATGAAGTACTATTTGTGCAAGTACATCCCGCCGCGCGCCGATTTCTTGGCGACCATGACCGCCGATGAGAAGACATGGATGAAGCAGCACGGCGCGTACCTGGATGACCTGCTCGAAAAGGGGCAGGTCGTTGCACACGGCCCTGTCATGGACCCCAGTGGCGGCTATGGCGTGTCGCTCTATCAGATCGCCGATGACCAGGACATCAAGGCGATCACCTCGGAAGACCCCATCGTGAAGAACGGCGCCGGTCACTATGAGCACCATCCGATGCTTCATCTGAAGACGCGCGGCTAATCCTGCCGCCGACGATTTGTCACCCATCCCCGGCAGGGCATTCCGATGCTCGAAACTCAATCAGGACGACATCCATGACGATCGCACTCGTTACCGGCGCTTCGAGCGGCATCGGCGCAGTCTACGCACGCCGCCTCGCCGCACGCGGCCACGATCTCGTCCTCGTCGCTCGCGCGACCGACAGGCTCAACATCCTCGCCACCGAACTGCGCAATGCGCATGGCATTGCGGTCGAAGTCATCACGGCCGACCTGGTCGACGGCTCCCAACTCGAACCGGTTCTCCGGCGCCTCCGTTCCGATCCGCCCATCCACATCCTCGTCAACAATGCAGGCGCCGCGTTGATCGGTGATTTCGCGACCGCCGATCCAATCAAGATGGACGATCTCTTGGGGCTGAACGTGGTCGCGCCGACGCTGCTTGCGTCCGCCGTCATCGGCCGCATGGTTGAACGCGGCAACGGCGCGATCATCAACATTGCGTCGGTGCTGGCCCTGCTCCCCGAATACTCCCGTGGCATCTACCCGGCGACCAAGTCCTACCTGATGACGCTGTCGCAAGGCCTCGCTGCCGAAGTCGCGTCGAAGGGCGTCTATGTGCAGGCCGTGCTGCCTGCGGCCACGCGCACCGAAATCTACGAACGAGCGGGTGGCGACGCCAGCAAGGTGCCGAATGTCATGGAGGTCGAAGATCTCGTGGATGCAGCCCTCGTCGGCTTCGATCGCAAGGAACTGGTGACAATACCGCCGGTGCCCGATGTGGCGGCATGGGAGGCCTTTGAGAAGGCGCGCGGGGCGTTGGCGGCCGGCTTCGGCAACTCCAGGCCCGCCGCGCGGTATCGGCCCTGACGGCGGAGTTGGTCGTCGTCGCCCACTGATTTGCGCATGCCTCCTGCAAAGACGGCTACGCCACGGCCGGCCTGCAAGTGAGCCTCAACGGTGTGCTTTGTGACTTGACCGCATGAGAGCGGCATTCGTGGTGGAGTGGATTATGCCTCTCGGTTAATTAGCGAAGCGTAACCCGCCATCCATCAGCGCGATCAAAGAGACGGATGAGCTACGGCGGACGTGTCGGCTAATCCACCCAAGGGGATTGCTCAACCGCCGGCCATCAACTCCGTCGCCAGCGCCATGTAGGCCGGCAGCGTGACGGGGTCGTTGGCGGCGTTGCCCGCGGCCGGATGCGAGGCGTAGCGCGCGATCACCATCTCGGCTTTGGGATCGACGTAGATGCCTTGGCCGTGAACGCCGCGCGCCATGTAGGCGCCGTGGGCGTTGTGCGTGACCCACCATTGATTGCGATAGGACGCACCGGGCAGCGTGGTGTAGCCGGCCGGCTTGAATTTTTCAGGATCGCCGCCGCGCGCGATGTCCTCGACCACCGATGAAGGCACGATCTGTCGGCCGTTGAAGCGGCCGTGATTGCGCATGGTCTCGCCAAAGCGGGCGAGATCGCGCAAGCAGGTCGACAGGCCGCCGCCGCCGCTTTCGGTGCCGATGCGATCGACGTGATAATGCGCGTCCTCCTCCGCGCCCATGGGCGTCCAGATCCGCTCGGAGAGGAGATCGGACAGCGTCATGCCGCTGGCGCGCCTGATGATCCAGGCCAGCACGTCGGAGTTGACGGTCTTGTAGGCAAAGGCCTTGCCGTGCTCGCCCTGCTTCTGCTGCGCGAGGAGGAAATCGAAAATATTGGTGGCGCCGTCATAGTCCGGCGGGATCGGCGCCATGCCGTTGGCGCGCCGCAAGCCCCAAACGGCGGAGTTGCTGTCGGTGTAAACTTCGGTGTATGCGAGCCCCGTGGTCATATCCATGGCCTCGTGCACGCGCGCATCGCCGAAGGCGCTGGCCTTCAGCTCCGGCACATACTCCGTAACAGGCGCCTGCGGATCGATCTTGCCCTCCGCGACCAGAATGCCGGCGAGCACACCGGTGAACGACTTCGTCACCGACATCGCGAGATGCGGCTTGTGCGGCTTCAGCGCACCGGAATAGCGTTCATAGATCAGCCTGCCCCGATGCAGCACGGCGATGCCGTCGGTGTAGGTCTCCTCCAGCATTGTCGCGAAGGTCATCGGACGCCCGTCCATCGTGGTCGAGGCGGAGGCGCCGACGTCATGATCCTCCCGCGGCAGCACTGATGCAGGCCCCGCCCCGCGCCAGACGTTCACCGTCGGCACCAGCTGGCGGATGTTGCTCCAGGCCCAGCGCAGCTCGGGGAAGCTGCGGAACGAGCCGTCCTGGAAGGTGATGGTGCGGTCCGGCGCCGGCGGGAAGCCTTTCATCCAGCCAAGGGTTTCAGGGTCGGTTTCGCTGGCGCTGGCGGGCTGTTGATTGGTGGTGGTCGCGACGGACATGCAGCTGGCTCCGAAGAGAACGATGCGAAAGTCGTATCACGGGAGTACGTGGCCGACATCCGGCGTTTGCGCTGGGTCCCTGCGCGCCGATCAGAGCGGCGGCACATCCTTCAAAGCACCAAAGATGAGCACAGTCGGGGCAAGCCAGGCTTACCACCGCGCGGTCGCGCTCCCCAGCACGGTTCGTCCCTGCGTGAACGCGCAAGTCCCGCCATTGCAGATTGGAACGCGCTCATCCGACAGGTTGCGGGCATTCAAAGCCAGCCGCATGCCGCGATAGTCGTAATGCACACCCGCATCAAAGGCCGCAACGGCGGGATTTCTGATCGTATTGATGTCGTCCGCCCAAGTCTGCCCGATCCAGCGCGCACCGGCACCGACGCCAAAGCCTGCAAGGGGGCCGCCCTGCCAGGTGTAGTCGAGGAAGATCGCTGCCTGCTGCAACGGCACGCCAATCGGCACCTTGCCCAAATCGAGCCCATTGCTCCGCGTGACGGTTGCATCGGTATAGCTGTAGGAAGCGATGCCTTTCAGCCCCTCGGCCAATGACAGCACGGCTTCGAGCTCCGCGCCACGCGAACGGATCTGGCCGGTCTGCACCGAGAAGGTGGGAAAGGCCGGATCGATGGTCAGCACATTGTCCTTGGTCAGATTGAACCAGGTGGCAGTGAAGTAACTGTTCCAGCCGAGCGGCTGGTACTTGATACCGGCTTCCAACGATTCGCCTGTTGTCGGCGCAAAGGGTGTTTCGCCGCGTTGGGGGGCCGTCGTGCCGGTCTGCGGCAGAAACGACGTCGCGTAGTTCACATAGGGGGCGAGGCCGGACTCGAACAGATACAACAATCCGGCGCGGCCCGTGAACTTGCTTGGCTCGCTATCGCTCATCAGGCCCGTCAGGTCATTGCGGTTCGAGAGCGCGGCGAAGTCCTGACGGCCGCCGATGGTCAGCCGCCAGCCGCCCAGCGCCATTTGATCCTGAGCGTAAAGCCCGACCTGGCCTAGCGTTTGACTGTTCGCACTCATGAGCCCAAGAGGCATCGTCGGCGCCGAACCGCCGTAAACCGGATTCGTCAGGTCGAGTGACGGTGCCAGGCCCGCATAGTAATCCAACGTCGTGCCCTGCCGGAAATAATCGACACCGGCAAGAACCGTATGCTTGATCGGTCCGGTGGCCAGCCTCGCCTCGATCTGATTGTCGACGTTGAACGTGTTCAGGCGCTCCCGGAAGGTCGCCGCGTAGCGATTGAGCGTGCGGCCGTCGGGAGAGAGACTGAGAGCATCGACCATGTTGCCCTCGAACGACACGTGGCCGAGCCGGACATGCTGCCGAATCGCCAGCGCCTCGTTGAAACGGTGTTCGAGCCGGTAGCCGATCGAGGCTTGCCACTGCGTGAGCGCGTCGAAGGCGGGGTCGCCGAGACGTATGTTGGTGACCACGCCCGTCAGCGGGTTGCGCAGATAATACGGCCACATCGACGTCTTGCTTCGCTCGTACTCGGCGAGCACCGTCAGCGTCGTGTCCTCGCTCAGCCTTGCGGTAAAGCTCGGGGCGAAAAACACGCGGTCGTCCCACGTTCCGGGAATTTGCGTGCCGCTGTCACGCACCAATCCGGTGAAGCGGTAGAGCAGCTTGTCGTTGTCAAGTGTCGGTCCGCTGAAGTCGAACCTGCCTTGATAGCGATCGAAATTGCCGATATCGAGGCCGACCTCGTTGAGCCGTTTCTCGAGCGGCATCTTGCTCACATAGTTCACCATGCCGCCGGCTTCGTTGGCGCCATACAGCACTGATGACGGACCGCGCATCACCTCGATGCGCTCGGCGCCGTAAGGTTCGTTGCGGAAATACGCGAACGAACCATTGCCCTGCCGCAAGCCGTCTCGATAATTGCCGTACTGGTTGGCCGCAAATCCCCGGATCAGAAACTGGTCGTAACGCGGATCGAAGCCGTAGGGTTGCGTTTGCACGCCGGCCGTGTAGGCCAACGCCTCCCCGACCGTTCGCGCCCCGGTATCGCGGATCTGATCTTGCGTCACGACCGAGATGGACTGCGGCGTCTCGATCAGCGGCGTATTGGTCTTGGTGCCAGTGGCGCTGCGCGTCGCCACGAACCCCTGAACAGGGCCGGTCGCACTCTGGAGAGTCGTGGTTGACGCCGGGGGTACTGCAGCGATCTGCACCGTTCTGCGCGGATTTTGGCGCCGCACCGATCGTCGCATTTCGCTTGCGGCACCAGGACGTGCAGTCTGCGCCCGGCGAATCTGGCCTCCTGGAGCGTCGACGGTCACTGGAGGTAGCTGGGCTTGAGCGTAACTCTCACCGCCAAGGCCTGCGTCCAACACGAACAAACTGCAGGTCGCAAGAAAAACTCGCCTCACGGCATTCAAACCCAGCATTCCAATCCCCGGTTGGTCGAACCTCAGACGGGGACTTATGGGCACACGCAGACGAAGAAGCGAAATTGAATGGGTCTAAGGAATGCTCTCTCGTCACGACCGTGGCATTGCTGCGACGTTGCTGCTGCGCCTGCGACAAATTGGGCGTCGCGCCGGCCGAGATGTCGCGGGAAAAATCCCGAGCGCTGCCTGAACTATTCCTTCGCCTTGGGCGCCGTCACCGCCTATGTCACCTAGCCGCATTGGCAGGCGGCGCGCGGGTGAGGCGCAATCACCACGGGCCTGCTCCATGGCCTCATCGACAACCATAGAGCTGCTCTGACCGCGGCGCCTGAGCGCCGTCGATCAAGCCGCCGGCTTCGTCCTCAGACCAGGCGGACCGACATGCCTCCATCAACCGTCATTGGGCTGCCCGTCATGAACGACGCCCGGTCACTCAGGAGAAAAAGGGCCGCATGCGCGATCTCCTTCGGACTGGCCATCCGCTTCATCGGGTGCAGCCCGGCGATGAAATTCAGGACGTCGGGATTTCCTTCGCCTCCCGCCGGGGTAACGGTCCCTCCAGGCAGGAGGGCGTTGACACGAATGCCTTCGGCCGCGTGCTCGGAGCCCAGCGATTGAGTGAGGCCGATCATTCCTGCCTTCGAGGCTGCGTAAGCCGCCATCCCCGGCATACCCCCGTTTCTGAAGCCAACGAATGACGAGGTAAAGACGATCGAACCACCACCCCGTTGCCGCAGCGCCGGGATTTGCGCCCTTGCACCCAGGAAAGCAGAGGTGAGATTCACCGCAAGCACATCGGTCCAGTTTTCGACTCTCATCTCAGGGACCGCGATCATGTCGCCGACGACGCCGGCATTGTTGAAGGCACCGTCGAGCTTTCCGAAGCTTGCAATGGCGTGTTCTACGAGGCCGGCAGCGTATCCGGCGTCCCGGACGTCGCCCGCCAGAAAAGTCGCGCGCCCTCCGGCGCGTTTGATGTCCTCGGCAACGATCTGCAGCTCGGTCGAGCGACGGGCCCCGAGCACCACGTCGGCGCCTTCGGACGCGAACAGCGAGGCCGCGGCAGCACCGATACCGCTGCTGGCGCCGGTTATGATGATTGTCTTGTTTGCAAGTTCCACCGCGAGACACTCCTGATCAGCAAGGAGCCAAACAAGACATCAGGCACCTGTCAGCCGCCACCCGTTTCCTGAGATCGCTTCGTGGTGCGGCCGCCGCCAGCCGCGCTATTTCAGCGGCAGAAAAAGCTCCGCGACCGTCTCATGCTCCGGCACCTCCGGAAAGAAGCTCAGCCGCTGGCAATAGATCGGGAAGTCACGTGCTTCCTCGCCGCTGGCCGGAAGCCAGTCGCGATAAAGGTAGAGCGCGGCGGGCTCCAGATTGTCGGTGTTGCCGACGACGCGCAGCACCGCGCAGCGTCCGCCAGGGATCTCGCCAGCTTTGATCTGTTCGCCGTTCGCCTCGATCGGCGGTGCGGTCCCGACGCAAAGGTCCACGCTGTAATCGGCAGGCGACGCAGGCCGCCGCTCGGAACGCCAGACGTTGAAGGTCGGACTTGTGCTGGGGTGCAGGTTAGCTGCCTTGCGCCACGCGATGAACCGCTGGATGGTGGCGGGAAGCGTGGCCGGGTCGCCGCGGTGCTCCATGATCGCGACCTTCGTGGATGGCACATCGCGTATCGTCACGTCATCATTGGTAAAGTTCTTCATGAGCTTGCTCCTGGCGTTGTCGAGAGGCCCGAAGGCCGCAAGCCACGGCTCCCAGTCGGGAGATTTCCGGAACGACGACGGCGATTGCCCGAACCGTTGCCGAAAGGCGCGGGCGAAGGCATCGGGCGCATCGTAACCGGCATCCATCGCGATCTCCGTGACGCTTTGGGCGTCACTGTAGGCCAGCCGGTGCGAAGCGCGCTTCATCCGCGCCAGCTGGACATAGCGATGCACGGACAACCCGAAGGTCGCCGTGAACTGCCGGTGGAAATGAAACTTCGAGAAGGCCGCAACGCCGCTCACCGATTCCAGGTCCAGATCAGCGTCAAGATGCCGGTCGATATGATCCAGCACCCGCCGCATCCGGGCCTGATAGTTTTGCAGCGCCGCCTTCATCGTCCCTCCTCCGTGGCGGCTCCATCTAGTCGCTGACGGCCATGACTTGCTCGACCGATCTTGCGGTTTGGCATGGATCGCGTCGATCCCGTTTTTGAGCGTAATGGGCACCTGCGTAACGGTTAGAACGAAAAAGAGGAGCCCGCACGTCGCAAGCTCCCCTTCTCTCGTACGTTCCGACGTCATACGGCTGCTAGTGGACAGCAGGCTCCAGCGCCTTTTGCACCATCGCGGTGTCGACATATTGAGTCATGCTGGCGATCTTGCCGTCCTTCACCAGATAGAGGTGCGCGAAGGTGGCGCGCATGGCCTTGCCTGTCGCCTTGTAGGTCCCGGAGTAGACGCCGAAGGCGGCGACGCGATCGCCGTCTTCGAGATAGGTGTGGACGTCGGCGCGATAACCGCTCCATTCAGTGGCGAGACGCCGGAACACGCCTGCGACAATCGCGTCGGGTCCGACATAGGTCCCCGCATACGGAAATCCTTCCGCTTCGGTCCATGCGGCATCGGGAGCGAGAGCGGCCAGCAAATTGCGGCCGTTCTCTTCCGACGATGATCCCTCGTAGGTGGCGCGGATCAGGTCGAGGTTCGCACCCATCTCAGCCCCATTTCATCTCGCCGGTGGCGACTTTGGAGCCGATGTCGAGCGCAACGCCCATGTCAAGGCCGGGGAAGCGCGCTCCCATCGCTGCCTTCAGCGTCGCGGAGTCCTTGGCCTTCGCCAGTTCCTCGTCGAAGGCTTTGAGGTAAGCGATCGTGTGCTCGACACCGGATAGATCGGTCTTTGCGTCCACCGCGGAGTGGCCGGGCACGACGATCGCCGGCTTGCGCGCCGCGATCTTTTCGAGATTGGCGATCCAGGCGGCCCGCTGCTCTGTGGTCGGCGTGTCGGCGGTCCAGACATGGACGCCCGAGAAGATCAGCACGCCGCCGAACACCGCGTTCAGCGACCGCACGAACAGATAACGCCGGTTGGCCAGGCCGTCTGCGCCGACGATCTCGATGGTTTCGCCGTCGACGCTGAGCGTCTTGCCATCGAACGCTTCGGGGATGACCACGTCGGCAAGCACCTGCGGGCCGTTCTCCTTGAGTTGCGGCCCCCAGACGGCAAGCTTCTTTTCGACGCTGGCGTTGATGGCCGCCAATGTCGCGGGCGCCGCGAGCACGCGGGCCTCCGGGAAAGCTGCCTTGATCGCGCCGAGGCTGAAGTAATAGTCCGGGTCCGACTGGCTGATGTAGATGGTGGTGAGCTTCTTGCCGGTTGCCTTGATCGCTTCTGCGACAGCCTTGCCATCGGGCAGCGTGAAGCCGCCATCGATCAGCACGGCTTCGCTCGGCCCGGACACCAGAACGGGAGCCCGGAAGAAGCCGTTCTGTCCGGCTGGGAGATGCTTCCAGGTGAGCCCGCCGGCGGCATGGCCGAGGCCTGCAGGTGCGAACAAAGCGGCGGCGCCGGCGGCGAGAGTCGTCTTCATGATGGTTCTCCTTGTCTGCATGGTCGTCTCCTGGTGCTGATGTGCGATCACGAATTGGAAGTGGATGGGTCTGTATCGAGCGTCGTGCTCAAGCCGCCTTCAGTCCATCGACGAGGGCGTCGAGGCCGCCGAACAGCGCGCTCGCCTGCACGAGGCGACGGTCGTTGCCCTTCCCCTTGATCAGGGCCGGGACGCCGTTGGCGCCGAAGCGGCGCATTTCCGCACGCCCGGCTTCGAGGCGGTCGCGGTAAGCGGCGATCAATGCGGCGTCTGGGGCCGCCAAGCGATCGGCGGCCTCCGCGAGCTGAATAGCGCGCAGCGCATCGGCGAGAACTGACATGTCCGTGCTGTCGCGACCTTCGACATAGCGGGCGTTCTGAATGGACTTCAGAGCTGCGAACTCTCGACCCGGAGCGGTGAGCGCAACAGCCGTGAGCGCCAGTGTCGCCGGGCCGGAATCGAACAGCCGCGTGCGGTCGCCGAGGACGTCACGACGGTAGGCTTCGCTGAAGATCTGACCGCTCAAGCGCGAAATGCGCTGGTCGTTCGACCAGGCATAAGCGGCAAAGCCGTCGTCCATCGGACGGGCACCATCGCCGGCGAACAGGCCTGTCGGCGCAAGCTCGACAGTGAAATCGGGTCGGGCGACAAGCTGTTCGAGCAGCGTGGCGGCGCCGTAGCACCAGCCGCAGAGCGGATCGAACAGGTAGGTGATGTGAATGGGCGAGGACATGGCGATCTCCTTGATCGCAACTTGGCACGCGCAAATTGATCGATAAATACCGACAAAACATACAGAATGTATGCTATTTCTTGACAATTCTGAGACGATGAGCTCATGAACCTGAACCGACTGGCCTATTTCGCCGCCGTCGTGGACACCGGATCCTTCACGCGGGCCGCCGAGCGGCTCGGCATCACCAAGGCCGTGGTGAGCCAGCAGGTGGCGCAGCTGGAGCGCGATCTCGGCACCAGCCTTCTCGTGCGCACGACGCGCCGGGTCCATCCGACCGAAGCGGGCCGCATGTTTCATGCGCGCTGCGTCATGATCCTGCGCGAAGCGGAGGATGCCTTCGACGAACTCGCCCAGGCGGCCGCCGAGCCGACCGGCACGTTGCGGATCACGGCGCCCAACGACTACGGGACGGCCGTCGTCGTCGCCGTCGTCACGGCCTACGCGGCACGCTATCCCAACTGCCGCGTGGAGTTGACGCTCGAAGATCAGACGGTCGATCTCGCCTCGGGCCAGATCGACATGGCGATCCGTGTCGGGTGGCTGGTCGATTCCAGCCTGCAAGCGCGCAAGATCGGCGCGTTCCGGCAGTTGCTGGTCGGCGCTCCCGCCTTCACGGACCGGATCGCCGCCGCGCGCGATCCCGACGACCTCGTGACGCTGCCGTTCATCGCCAACATGGCGCTGCGCGAGCCGCTGCTGTGGCAGTTCTCGCGCGGTGATCTCGATCGACGCGCCGTGCGCCTGCAGGCAAGCATCGCCATCGACACGACGCCGGGAGTGCTCGCGGCCGTGCTCGCCGGCGGCGGCCTTTCAGTGCTGCCGGATTTTTTGGTGGCAGACGCTCTGGCGGCGGGGCGCCTCATTCACATCCTGCCGCAAAGGCAACTGCCATCCGGCGGCATCCACACGGTCTATCCCGCAGCCCGCTTCCGTCCGCCCAAGGTGACGGCGTTTGTGGAGATGCTGACGCGGCCCAGCGACAGGCGGGGTTGGTCGGGGCAAAATAGCTGCGGGGGACTAATTAGTCCCCTCCGCTGGACCGTTTGCTTGCCTCAGGCAAGCTAAGTGCACTGTCACCGAATGCCGGCTTGCGACCGGATGACGGCAAGCGTTGTCGGCGACCTGCCGCGCGTCAGTCGCGCGATACGGACAGCCCCGCGAGCAGCGGCGCGTACGCGGCGAGCCTGCGTGATACGAACTCGGTGAAGAGCCGCACGCGCTTGGTCTTGCGTGTCTCGCCCTGTGTGAGAAGCCAAACCGTTCCGTACATGTGCAGGTCGGTGCCCGGCACCCTCACCAGCAGCGGGTCGGCATCGCCGACGAAGCACGGCAGCGTCGTGATCCCGAGCCCTTGCTGGACAGCAGCGATCTGCGCCCCGGCGTCCGAGGTCCTGAATGGAACGCTCGTGGCGCGAACTTCACCCGCGCTGGCCCAATCCGGGATGCCGTGAATGCTGATGACGATCCACCGGATCGGATCAGGCGCGCCCGCACGCCACGCGGCTAGTCGATCCCTGGACATGTAGACGCCGCCGAACAGCTCCGGTCCCTTCAGGCCGTGAAGATTGAGCGGCAGGGTTTTGCGGTCATAGACAACGCGGATCGCGACGTCGGCCTCCCGGTTGGTCAGATTCGCCAGCTCGCCGAACGACAGGATATCCATCTCGATATCAGGATGCAGACGCGCGAAATCGGCGAGATCAGACATCAGCAGGTGCGTCGCCATCGGCGGCGCCAGCGTCACCCGCAGACGCCCGCGCACGCTCTGGTCGCGCCCGAAGACGCGCGTCTCCAGCTGGTGCGACGAGGCTTCCATCTGGTCCGCGAATTCGAGGACCTCCTCGCCTGCTTCCGTCAGGCGGTAGCCCGAAGGCAGCTTTTCGAACATGTGGACCTCGAGACGTTCCTCGAGCTGGGCGATGCGTCGCAGCACGGTCGCGTGGTTCACACCTAGGCGCTCGGCGGCAGCCCGCACCGAGCCTCCACGCGCGACGGCAAGAAAGTAGCGAACGTCATCCCAGTCGATCATGGTGCAATCCCGCACCGCGCGGTGCGCCTTCCAAAGCCCGTAGCAATTGCTCCTACAGCAGCACGGGCAGTCATCATAGCCCATCCCGACAAGCACGGCTCACTTCCGAACGGCGGACACCGATCGTCGCCGTTTGGCGTCGCTCGTGCGGCCGGATCGATTTCGCACCACCGATGTGCGCGCATCCGCACTCAACGCCTGCCGCCGGTGGACCTATGTCGCGGGTCTCGGGGGCAGATGCTGTCCCGACACGACGACAGGAGAAATCATGGGAAAGCTTGACGGTAAGGTTGCAGTCATCACGGGTGGATCGAGCGGCATGGCGCTGGCGAGCGCCAGGCGCTTCGTTGAAGAAGGAGCCTATGTCTTCATCACGGGACGAAGGCAGGAGACGCTCGACCAGGCCATCAAGCTGATTGGCCGGAACGTGACCGGCGTGCGCGGCGACGCGGCCAATCTCGACGACCTCGACCGCCTGTTCGACACGGTCAAGCGGGAAAAGGGCAAGATCGACGTCCTGTACGCGAGCGCCGGCATCGGCGAAGCCGTCGCACTGGGCGAGATTACCGAGCAGCATTTCGATGCGACCTTCGGCCTGAACACGCGCGGCACGCTGTTTACGGTGCAGAAGGCGTTGCCGCTGTTTCGCGATGCCGGATCGATCTTCATGACCGGGTCCGTTGCATCGGTGAAAGGTTTTCCCGGTTACGGCGTGTATGCGGCGAGCAAGGCGGCGCTGCGCTCATTTGCACGCACGTGGCTCAACGAACTGAAGGGCAGGAATATCCGGGTGAACGTGCTGAGCCCGGGGCCGATCGCCACACCGATGCAGGATCAGGTTCTCACCGAGGAAGCGAAGCGGATGTTCGAAGCCCTGATCCCCAGGGGAACGATGGGTCGTCCTGAGGAAATTGCGGCGGTCGCGCTGTTTCTTGCTTCGGACGATTCGAGCTTCGTGAATGGGGTGGAGTTGTCCGTCGACGGCGGCTTCTCGGCCATCTGAACGGCCTGAAAATCAATATCAACACGGATCGGAGAAATATCATGAGCTGCGCAATCATAGGATTCGGCAAGATCGGCCAGGCCCTCGCCCACGCCTTCGCCCGTAAGAACATCGACGTAACAATCGCGAGCCGCCGGCCGCCCGAGGCGTTGGCGCCGCAGGCCCGGGCGATTGGCACCACGGTCGTGGCCAGGTCGCTGCGGGAAGCGCTGGAGGCCGACACGATCATCCTGGCGGTCCCGTTCGGGGAGCATCGCGAGGTTGCGAAGGCCCTGCCGAGCTGGAAAGGCAAGACGATCATCGACGCGACGAACGGGTTTGGAGAAGAGCTGGACGGTCTCCTGTCCTCCGCCGTCGTCGCGAAGGCGTTCACCGGCGCCAAGCTCGTGAAAGGTTTCAATCACCTGGGTGCGGCCACTCTGGCCACCGATCCGGTCGTCGAGGGCGGCCACCGGGTCGTCTTTATCTCGAGCGACGACGACGACGCGATCGCTCCCGTGGCGGCCCTGGCCAAACAACTCGGGTTCGCACCCGTCAAGCTGGGAAAGCTCAACGAAGGTGGCGCGCTGGTGCACGCACGCGGCCGCGTTTGGGGCCAGCTGATCTTCCAGGATTTGTTCAGGAAGGAACAGTAATCGAGCTACGACCGTGTGATCGACGCCGAGAACTGGTCGCGCGCTAACTTCTTCGAGCAGCGCGCGACCGAATATTTGAAGGAGTGACAGAAGGAGTTGCGTTGACAGTGCACAAAACTAACCTCGAGTTTAGTGCACTGTCACCATGACGACGCGGATCACTTTTTAGTCGTGCCCTCAGATGGCTGCTCAGCAGACTCGCCGATTTTCTTCGAGACCACGTAGACGTCGACGCCGCTCATCGAGCATTCCTCGCTTGATGCCTGGCTTTTCGTGATGACCTCAATTGTCTTGCCGTCCTTGGTGTGAAACGTGATGTCGTAAACCTGCTGGTAGAGGTCCTTGCCGATCTTTTCGGATGCGAGACGAACGGCCTTGGTCTGCGCCTCGATCACCGATGGGATATCAATCAGGCCGGCGTTCTTGAGGTGCACGAGGGCCATGTTCTTGGGCCAACTCGCGCAGTCCGGAGACTTCGCCAGAGCCACCGCAGCCGGCATAGAAAATATTGCGGCCATCACCCCTTTCAACGCCGCGCGCATCAATGCACCACCTTGGTGTGGTCGCCACTTTCAAAGACCTGCTTGCGCCCATTGATGGGCAGGAGGGCAACGTACATGCCGTCGCGGTCGCCGCGCTTGCAAAGCTTCTCGCCAGCCTCGAGCTTCTGAAGTCCCGCATCGGTCAAAGGTATTCTCCGTTCGGTTCGCCGCCAGATACAGGCCGCGGCGCTTCGTAAGACGTTGAACAGGTCGATCGAGGGCGATCCTACTAAGCCCGGCCATTGAATGCACTGGACTGCAGTGCGTTCAACTCGCACGCCTTCTTTGGCGAGCGTTAGTTCAATGCACTGTCAACGTAATCCTGAAATTACCCCGCCGTGGGCGGTCGAACGCCTCCGCGACGCTTTATCTTCGCAGCGACCCGGAATAGATCCGGCATGTTGATGCGGTCGCCGGACCGTTCTTCGACTACCCCAATACTCTTGAGTGCATCCAGCAGGACCTCCTCAGCCGCACTATGCCCAGTAGTACCTTCGAGTCCAATTGGACCTGGTCGACTGCTTCGACGAGCAACTTGGTTCACTCGGGCAACAGTTCCTTGACTCCGCCATCGCCTCACAAAAGCGTCTGGAGGACAGGGAACTTCAAGCCCTTCCAGATCGTCAAGCACGGTCTTAATCCACGGATAGTCTTCGCCCAGTTGATCCACACGCACGGTTGAAGCCGCCTGAACTCCCTCTCGAATACCGAGGTGATCGATAGGCGTTATTTTTGATTGAATTCGAGTTTGCGCCGCCTTGCGTAGCGCAATGAGAAAGCTACGGGGCGTAGTTTCGTGAAAGGCATCGGCGAGGTGATCTATGACCCAAGTGTACGTGCGACCTCTTCGTCGGTCGGCGCCCATGAACTCGCCAGCAATCAAATTGAAGATTGCTCGCTGAGTATCCTCATCGTCCATATCCGCATCGGCCGTACTGCCTATCGCTTCCCGCAATAGTCGCCTGAAAGCTGCCTTAGACTTGCCATCGCGCGACAACGCCGAAAAAAGGAGGCCATACAGCTCAACCGAATGCCACGAAAGGGGAACGGTCATTGCCTTGAGCTTGGATGCATCGGTGAAATCGAAAAGCGCTTCGTCTCTCTCTTGGTCAGTGCGCAAAAACACCTTCGCCCGCATATTGGCGAAGCCGAACATGTTGAGCGCGAGTTGAAGTATTCCCTGTGAAAGGGGACGAATCTGGTCCCAGTTTTTCGCGAGGCGATCTAGAGCGTCGAATACTATTAGAAATTTTCTATTGCTTCGACCGAAAGCCTGATCCGCGTCTCGCAAGACCTGCTCCGCGCGTTCGGGATCCTCGCTTGCCCACTCAACCACGTCCTTCAGGGATTTTGGCAGAGATCGGCGCAATGTCGGCGCAACCGCTCGCAGCAAGACTGCGGTCCAGATTGCCTCTGGCTCGATCTCACGACTAAGCAAGCTAGTCAGCGTCGCGGATGATGGAGCAACGCCCTCCACCTTCCCAGCGTGCTCATGAAAGCCAAGTACTACGACCATCCTATCCAGCTTGAGCTCACGATAATTCTTAGCGAGTTCAAGACGCGTGCTATCGTGCGCCAAGGCACCAGACCACACGCTTTTTCCAGCGCCACGATTTCCAACGATGAGAGGGTTATTGAAGCTAAGCGCCTTGGAATGCGCTGGCGGTGCATACAGATCGGAGATTGCCAATGGTTTATCTGCACTGGCAGCCGACTTTGGGTCTAAGTGAGCCAAAACAGACCGAATGTCAGCGATATCAGATTCGGAAACGCTCATTTTATTCCTAGCCTATCCGCCAACAATTTCAGGAATTGGCCAAAGGAAGCGTTATAGCGCTCCGGTGAAAGCTGGCTGCGATCTGCGACCGGATCAAACTCATAGTATCCTTCATCCACGAATATCGGCCAACCGAAATGAGGGCCGGTAGGATCGTCAAGATCAAAACCAAACACATCTGATCGACCGCTTTCTGTCTCTTCCTCTTCGTCATAAAGATGCTCCGCGAACATCTCGAAAGCATTATCGCGGAAATGAGCAAGAGACCCTTCGTTTGGCGCTGCCTTTGCGTGAACCATTTTCAAGCGGAATCGCCAATCGTCTACCCCGCCGAGAGGCTTAAAGCGCGCTAGGTGCGCCAGAAAGTACCGATATCCATCCCACGTTTGCGGCGTATCGATTCCGAAGAAGAGAACGTCTGCGCCCAACCCCTGAACCGTGGCGGCAGTAGTCTCATTGAGGCCCGCGCGCGCATCCACGAAAATAACGTCGTAGTGGCGACGTGAGGCCAAGTCTCGTATCATTGTCCTCATTTGTTCCAGTAAGGTAAAACGCTCCACTCCTCCTTCGCCTACGTCCTCTAAGTACGCGCGTGAAATCTTTCCAATGACATTCTGAGGAAATTGGCGGCAACGCCGACCAACCGCCGGGACGACGAACACCTTACCTGGGCCTCTCGTCAATGCGCTTGGCGCTCTCATTTCATCGAGAAAACGCCCGTCGACGGATCCACGTCCATTCTCTACAAAGTAATCGATGGCACCGAAGAGTGGTTGTTTATCCTCGGGAATAAACAGCTCCCCAAGCCCAGGCGCTTCAAGATCAGCATCGAGAGCTAGAATGGAGAGCCCTCTCCTTGCAAATTCCGCGGCAGCAACTGCCAAAGCTGTCGATCGGCCAACTCCGCCCTTGTGACTTGCAAAAACAACAATTGGCGGGACATTCCCGATTGCCGGCCAAATTCCTCTAATCCAATCCTGGCCTACGATTCTGCGTTCAACGACTCGAACGAACCGTGGCTTAGCTGCCGTCGCAACGTACTCGAGGATACCAGCCTTAGGATCGCTGAGCGTATCATCAAACAATTCGCTGGGCGTAGCAATTGGGAATTCACCTGCGTAGGTTGCCATCGCGGCCTTCACTGCGCTTGTAAGCGCATCACGTTTCGCTTGTGCTATCTCGCCACGCACGATGTACGTCAGATTTCCATCGGCATCGCGCAGAAAACAGTCTCGCCGAAGCGCTTTTGGCCCGAGGTGCTCAGCCACCAAGTCTGTAAATGTTGGTAGAGCATCGTCGTAGCGAACTGTCAGCTTCGCCTTACGTGCGCTTCCCTTCTGAGCTTTCTTTTTTGTCATCGCTTGAGCCCTGCGGCCGACATTAATCGTGATGCGTGTTGGCGCCACACGTCATACTGCGACTTCCCAATGGAGGAGTCTGCCGCATATCGATCGTTAACAGTCCACCCATCCATCAATGCGCTCATTTTAAGCACAGTGTGAAGAGCAGTGTCACGTCGGCCATTCAAATGTTTTCTGGCAACCGCTAACAAGGTTGGAAAATGGACATGCGGCGCCTCCGCAGTGGGTCGCAAATTCTCAAGGCGGTACTTCACAGCGCATTCCGCTGCGAACCCCACGAGATGACTTGCATTGCCCCACCGCGAGGTGTTCGCCAGCAGTTCGGCGTCCTGGAAATGCCGGATTGCAGCCTCAGAATAATTCTCAGCCATTACAACAGCGCATTATTGTTTGTCCGCCAACTCGATTGATCTCACTCCCACTCAATCGTCCCCGGCGGCTTGCTCGTCACGTCATACACCACCCGGTTCACGCCCTTCACCTCGTTGATGATGCGCGTGGCGGTCTCGCCCAGAAACTTCATGTCGAAGGGGTAGAAGTCCGCGGTCATGCCGTCGGTTGAGGTGACGGCGCGCAGGCCCACGACGAAGTCGTAGGTGCGGCCGTCGCCCATGACGCCGACCGTCTTCACCGGCAGCAGCACGGCAAAGGCCTGCCAGATGTCGTCGTAGAGGCCGTGCTTGCGGATCTGGTCGATGTAGACGGCGTCGGCCTTGCGCAGGATGTCGAGCTTTTCGCGCGTGATATCGCCGGGGCAGCGGATGGCGAGGCCGGGGCCCGGGAACGGGTGGCGGCCGACGAAGATTTCGGGGAGGCCAAGCTCGCGGCCGAGCTTGCGCACCTCGTCCTTGAACAGCTCGCGCAGCGGCTCCACCAGCTTCATGTTCATGCGCTCAGGGAGGCCGCCGACGTTGTGGTGCGACTTGATCGTCACCGAGGGGCCGCCGGTGAAGGAGACGCTCTCGATCACGTCGGGGTAGAGCGTGCCTTGGGCGAGGAAGTCGGCGCCGCCGATCTTCTTGGCCTCCTGCTCGAACACCTCGATGAAGAGGCGCCCGATGGTCTTGCGCTTGGTCTCGGGGTCGGTGACGCCTTCAAGCTCGCCCAAGAATTGCTTGGAGGCATCCACGTGTACGAGCGGGATGTTGTAGTGGTGGCGGAACAGGTCGACCACCGTCTTGGCTTCATCGAGACGGAGCATGCCGTGGTCGACGAACACGCAGGTGAGCTGCTCGCCGATCGCTTCGTGGATCAGCACGGCCGCAACCGCGGAATCGACTCCGCCGGACAGGCCGCAGAGCACCTTGCCCTTGCCGACCTGGCTGCGGATCTTCGCGATCTCCTCCTCGCGGAAGGCGCGCATGGTCCAGTCGCCGGACAGGCCTGCGATCTTGCGGACGAAATTGCGGATCAGTTTGGCGCCGTCCGGCGTGTGCACCACTTCGGGGTGGAACATCAGGCCGTAATATTTGCGCGTCTCGTCCTGGATGATCGCGAAGGGCGCGTTCGGCGAGGTGCCGGCGACGGAGAAGCCCGGCGGCATTTTTGTGATGCGGTCGCCATGGCTCATCCAGACCTGGTTCTTGCCGCCTGACGACCAGACGTCCTCGAACAGCTTGCTCGCGGCCTTGACCTCGACATCGGCGCGGCCGAACTCGCGGTGATGGCCGCCTTCGACCTCGCCGCCGAGCTGGGCCGCCATGACCATCTGGCCGTAGCAGATGCCCATCACGGGCACGCCGGAATCGAAGATCGCCTGGGGCGCGCGGGGCGAGCCCGCCTCGTGCACCGATTCAGGGCCGCCGGAGAGAATCACGGCTTTCGGCTTCATCTCGTTGAAGGCCACTTCGGCCTTGTTGAACGGGACGATCTCGCAATAGACGCCGTCCTCGCGCACGCGACGCGCGATCAGCTGCGTCACCTGGCTGCCGAAGTCGACGATGAGAATCTTGTCATGCGCCGAGGCCACCGAGGGCGTCGACGCGGAGCGGTCGTTCTGTGCTGCTGTCATGGCCAGCAGATACGCGACAGGGGCTTTTCCCGCAACCGCGCGGGCCGCGCGCCCACATTCTTCTTTGGGCATGGACAGACGGAGATAGGTAAGTATTGTTGACCTAATATGCCTCACACCCGAACAAGGGCCGATCAGGGAGAAACGTCATGCCACAGCATCATCAGCCGTCATCGCTCGCCGCGCTCGGCCGCACCTGGGTCGAGGCCTGGAATGCGCGCGATCTCGAACGCGTGCTCACGCTCTATGACGAGGACGCCGTGATGACCTCGGACCGCATTCCCGCGATGGGGTTCGATGAAAGCGGCACCGTGCGCGGGAAAGATTCGTTGCGCGCCTATTGGGGCAAGGCGCTCGGGCTGATCCCGAACCTGCATTTTTCGCTCATCGACTTGTTCGTCAGCCCCGACAGCGTGGTGGTGTTTTACGAGAACGAGCGCGGCAAGCGGATCTGCGAATATCTGCGCGTGAATGCGGCGGGAAAGATCGTGCAGGGATCGGCGAATCATCCGGTGCACTGAAGCCGCGATTCTGGCTTGAGACGCACCAAGGCCGCCGCGATTCAGCGCTTGCGCTGGCCGGCCTTTCTCACCCTGGTATCGGACCATGCCAGCGGACGGCCGGCCCGCGACGGGAGCACGAGCTTCCCAACGGGCTGGCCGGTCTCGTCCACCAGGTCCGAATGGACTTCGCCCCGCGCGTAAAGATTTGCTTCGCCCCATTGGCGCAAGCTGACGACGACCGGAAACAGCTCGCGTCCCCTCTTCGTCAGCGCATATTCCCGATAGGCGCTCCCGTCGGAGGCCGGAATCGGTTCGAGCACGCCAAGCTCCACCAGCCTGTGCAGGCGCGCGCTGAGCATGCCCTTGGCGATGCCGAGGTTCTTCTGGAAATCACCGAACCGGCGCAAACCATCGAAGGCATCCCGCACGATCAGAAGCGACCAAATGTCCCCGATCGCGTCGAGTGCACGCGCCACCGGGCAATCAGCCTGGGCAAAACCGGTCCGCTTCATTCCCGCCTCCAAGTTGGTCTTAAAATAGGACTAGACAATGCGGTGCGCAACTGGTCTCATTTAAAGACTAGATTAAACGTGCCGGAGACGACAATGACAAACCACGACACCGCGACGGCCGGACCGATCAAAGCCGACGACACGGCCGGGCGCGGACTCTCGCGCGGGATGGCGGTGTTGCTGGCGCTGACCTGCGGCCTGAGCGTCGCCAACGTCTATTTCGCGCAGCCGCTGCTCGATGCGATGGCGCACGATCTCGGCATCGACCCCGCCGCGATCGGGATGGTGGTGACGTTCACCCAGGTCGGCTACGCGTTCGGCCTGATCCTGATCGTGCCGCTCGGCGACCTCTGGGATCGCCGCAGCCTGATCGTCGGCCAGACCGTGCTGTCGGCCATCGCCCTTGTCATGGTCGGCACCGCCTCGCATGCCGCCGTGCTCCTTGCGGGAATGGCGCTGGTCGGCGTGCTGGCCGTCGTCGTCCAGGTCCTGGTCGCCTTTGCCGCGACGCTGGCCACACCGGACGGGCGCGGCCGCGCGATCGGCACCGTCACGAGCGGCGTCGTCGGCGGCATCCTGCTGGCGCGGTTCGCCTCCGGCGCGCTGGCAGATTTCGGCGGCTGGCGAATGGTCTACCTGGTCTCGGCCGGCCTCATGCTCGCCATGGCCGCGCTGCTGCTGCGCGTGCTGCCGCGCGGCCGGCAATCGGTGCTGGCCGGATCCTCTTATCTGTCGCTGTTGCGCTCAACCGCCTCGCTGTTTGCCGAGGAGCCGATCCTGCGCGAGCGCGCGCTGTTTGCGTTTTTGATCTTCGCCAATCTCAACGTGTTCTGGACGTCGATCGTGCTGCCGCTCTCGGCACCTCCCTTCGCGCTGTCGCACACCACGATCGGATTGCTCGGCGTCGCCGGGCTTGCCGGAGCGCTCGCGGCGCGCAATGCCGGGCGGCTTGCTGATCTCGGATGGGGCCAGCGCACCACGGGGCTGTCGCTGCTGCTGATGCTGGCCGCCTGGGCTGCGATCGCCTGCCTGCAAACGTCGCTCTGGTTGGTCGTCGCCGGCGTGATCATGCTGGATCTGGGGCTCCAGGCCGTGCATGTGACGAGCCAGAGCCTGATCATCGCCGCGCGCCCCGATGCGGCGAGCCGACTGGTGGGCGGCTACATGGTTTTCTACTCGGTCGGAAGCGCGATTGGCGCGATTGCGTCAACGATGGTGTACGCAATGGCTGGCTGGACCGGCGTCTGCGTGCTCGGCGCGGGAATCAGCGCCGCCGCGCTGCTGGTTTGGGTCATCATCGCAAGCAGGATGCCGGTGACGGCGGATTGCGCGCTGACGCATTTCCAAAAATGAGGGCCGCAAAATAAATAAGGGCAGCAACGATGAGGACTATGGCGAACGCATCCGATAACAACAGCACTGCCGGAACGAGACAGGACATCGCCATGAAACTCCCCACCTCCCCCTTCACCGTCACCGACTGGAGCAAGGTCGAACCGACCATCCATCCCGGCGAGACCGGGCAGGCCCAGTGGCGCACGCTCAACATCGGCGATCTCCGGGTGCGGATGGTCGAGTATTCGCCGGGCTATCTCGCCGACCATTGGTGCGATCGCGGCCACGTGCTCTACGTGCTGCAAGGCGAGCTCGACAGCGAGCTCCGCAACGGGCGCAAATTCAAGCTCACGGCGGGGATGAGCTACCAGGTCTCTGATTTCGGCGACGCCGCGCACCGGTCCTCGACCGTGACGGGGGCGACGCTGTTTATCGTCGATTGACGCACCCCGGATGGGTTAATTTGCAGCGCAAAATAGCAAGATTTAGCGACATCCCGAGTTGCGGGTGGTGCCTTGAAGTGGCCCCAAAATCTCGCTATATTGTGATCATCGATACTTGGCCGAACGACTGGGCCGCTTCGCTTCGTTGCTGACGGGCGCGCACGCTTCAGATGATTTCTCCAACATCGACTGATCAGGATTATGGGCGCAATGGTGCGTACCGGTCCGCGTGTTAACTTCTTAAGCAAAGGAAATCCCCATGGCTATGGGCACCGTGAAGTGGTTCAACAATCAAAAGGGCTTTGGTTTCATTCAGCCGGATGACGGCGACAAGGACGTGTTCGTGCACATCAGCGCCGTCGAGCGCGCTGGCCTCTCGACCCTCAACGAGGGCCAGAAGGTCTCGTTCGACATCGTCGCCGATCGTCGCAGCGGCAAGTCCTCCGCTGACAATCTCCGCGTCGGCTAATAGCCCGCGCAGCACTTCTGACCACGGACGTACCGGTTAGAAGCGCTGAGACACTAAACCCCGCGACCGGGTTCCGGTTCGCGGGGTTTTGTTTCGGCGAGACTGTCATTCGGGCTCGCCCCTCGGGCGCCCCCCGGAATGACGGCGGACTCAGCTGACCTTCTTCAGAACCGAGACAAAGAACCCGTCCGTCCCTGTCCGCCGCGGCGTCATCAACCAGCCTTCGGCCGACTGCAGCGCAGCTTGCGCAAACTCCTCCGCCTTGTCCCAGAGCACGCTCGCGGTCTGCTCGGGCGGCACCACCGCGAACTCGCGGTGGCGGCCGGTGAACGCCCTCACCTGCTCGCCGTTCTCCTCTGAAAGCACCGAGCAGGTGATGTAGGCGATGCGGCCGCCGGTCTTGACCAGCGGGACCGCGCGCTCGAGCACCTCCGTCTGGTCCCTCAGGCGAATCTCCAGCGCGCCCGGCCGCATGCGCCATTTGGCGTCGGGGTTGCGACGCCAGGTTCCGGTTCCCGTGCAGGGCGCGTCGATCACGACGAGGTCGGCGGTGGCGCTGATGTCGGCCAGCGGATCGGCCTCGCCTTTGGGCGTGCGAACATCGGCATTGTGGACGCCGGCGCGCGACAGGCGCTCGTGAATGGGAACAAGCTGCCGCTTGTCGCTGTCGGTCGCGATCAGCCGGCCCTTGCCCTGCATCATCGCGGCGAGCGCCAGCGTCTTGCCGCCGGCCCCCGCACAGAGATCGATCACTTGCTCGCCGGGCTTTGCGGCGGTCAGGGCAGCGGCAAGCTGCGACCCCTCATCCTGCACTTCAACAGCGCCCTTGATGAAATCCTCTTCGGCCTGGATGCCGGGATTGCGCGCATCGGCCAAAAGCTCGATGCGCAGGCCCGTCGCCGACCAATGCGTCGGTTTCGCATGAAGATGAGCAAGCGCCCCCAGCACCTTGTCGCGATTGGATTTTAGCGTGTTGACGCGCAGGTCGAGCGGCGCCCGGCTCGCCATCGCGGTCGCCTCCGCGACGCGCTCTTCGCCGAACGCTTTTTCCAAGTACGGATCCAGCCATTGTGGATAGTCGCCGGCGATCGCGGCCGGAGCACCTTCAAGGGATCGCGAGGCGAGCGCGGCCTGCTCGGCCTCGGTCAACGGCGCGGGGGCAAAGCGGCTGCCGTCGAATAGCGCACCCATGGTGGCCGCGTCCATGTTGCGCTCGAGGCGAAGCATGCCGATCAGCCGCGCCCGCGCGGTGTCGGCGTCCATCAGGTACGCGCTCGAGGCATAGCGGCGCAGCACGTCCCAGACGAGGCCGGCGATGGCGGCGCGGTCGCCGGAGCCGGCGAAGCGGTGCGCGGTGCCCCACTCCTTCAGTGCCTTGGCCGCGGGCACGCGGTCTCTCTCGATGATGTCGATCAGTTCGATGGCTGCGGACAGCCGGGCAGCGGGAGTCATTTGAATCTTTCAGATCAAATCCGACGACTAACCGTCAGATCAACAAGAGCATCTTCAGGGCGAAATAGACCCACATCGCGAGCAGCACGAGCACGCCGGCGAGCCAGATCGTGGAGCGCCGGCCGAGATTGTTGGAGGAGACGAAGATTCCGGCATGGACGAAGCGCGTCACCACGAACACCCAGGACATCAGCACGATGAAGAGATCGGCATGGCGCAAGGGGAGCGCCAGCGCGATCAGGGCGTAGAACAGCACCGGCAGCTCGAACTGGTTGCGGTAGCAATTGGCGATTTGTGTGGCGCCCTTGGGCCAGTTGGGCTCACCGAGCGCAATGTCGCGGCTCTTGGTCTCGCCGGAGACGAGCGCGCGCCGTCGTCCCAGCGCCATGGCGATCAGGAGCGCGAAGGTGAGACCGACCTGCACGAAGACCGGCAGCAAAACCATTTGAATGGACATCGGAATTTCCCGGGATCGTCCCATCCGGCGGAAGGCACAGCTGGCGTCCATTAGCCGTCACCGCTGTTCCTGACAATCAACGAGTTGAACCGGCGTTCCCGATGAGGCGACCAACTGTCGATAGTTAAAGCGATTTTGCCCCCTGGGGCGCAAGGCGAGCGACCGCCATGAACACCCTCTTCAGCCAGATCGCCGGCCTGATCGGCGTTTTGACCGAATCCCCTGACGGCCGGTTCGGCATCCTGATGTCAGCACTATCAGGGATCGCGACGGCGCTCGCGGTGACGCTGGCGATGACGGTCTACTTCCGAACGAGCTATCGGACTTGGCGCGATGTCCTCAGGCATGGCCTCGCTACGCTCGCCGCCCTCACCCTGTTCGCCTTTGCCGCCTACGACATGCGCCATGCCGCGCTGGCCTATCTCGGCCTCAATCCGTCGAAACCCGCGGTCGAGTTCGAGATCCGCATGCCCAGGGAAACGCTGGGGGCGGCGTCCGACACCCAGATCGAGCTGCATACCGACCGCAACCAGACGCTGGCGGTCGTCGACGGCGTGCGGGAGCTCGGCGATGGCAGCTCCGTGCTGCGGGGCGCGGTGGCGCTCAACCACCGTACCGCGGACCGCGTGCTGGTCGTGAACCTGCCCGGCAAGGGCACCTTCGAATTCCGCCTCCGCCTGCCGGCCGAGCCGCATCGATCCGAGCAGTTTGGCGCGCAGTTCGGCCCTCAGTTCGGCCCTTGGCACCTCGCCGACCGCATCGCCTCGCCGCTGGCGGGCCCGGTCGCGCCGCAGGACGCTTACACGATCCGCTACCGCGTGCTTTAAACATTGTCGATCGCTCCAGGATGGGCGGCGAGCACTGCACTGCCGGTTTGCTGCTCAAGCAACGCTCTTGAGATCCTGCTGGATCGCGGCAAGCAAGGACTGCAACGCCTCGCTGCTCACCGGCTTGGCCCCGGTATTGGCAGACTGAGCCTTGGCAGGCTGAGCCTTGGCAGGCTGAACATTGGCGGGCCGCACGGCTTTGACCGGACGCCTGGGGAATGGCGGCTTGGGTGTGGGCATCGCAGAGTGCGCGAACACGTCCTCGGTGTGGACGAACCTGCCATGGATGACGTCGTCGCGGCGGCCCATGACAAACATGGTCGCCCAATAACCGGCAGCCAGCAGAATTACGCAGAAAACAACAAGCTCTAACATCATCGCACCTGAAATATGCGCAATGATTCAACGCCTTCCTCGGGCCGTCAACGAACCGACGGTCACACCTGCGGCTTTTGCCGGCAGGTGTGGCCGATCGGTCACTCTTTGTTAACCATACCCGGCCCCAGAGGGGGCCGGGAGCAGCGGATCAAGCCCTATCCGGCCCGACCCGCACCAGCTGCTTGCCGAAATTGGCGCCCTTCAGGAGCCCGATAAAGGCCCCGGGCGCGCTCTCCAGGCCCTCGGTGACGAACTCCTTGTACTTGACCTTGCCGTCGCGGACCCAGCCGGACATGTCGCGCAGGAAGTCGCCATGGCGGGAGGCGAAGTCGGAGACGATGAAGCCGCGGAAGGTCAGCCGCTTGGTCAGGGTCGCGCGCATCATGCTGGCGGCCCATTTCGGCGGCTTCGATTCAGTGTCGTTGTAATGGGCGATGAGGCCGCAGACCGGCACGCGCGCGAACGGGTTGAGCAGCGGGAACACCGCTTCGAACACGGCGCCGCCGACATTCTCGAAATAGACGTCGATGCCTTTCGGGCAGGCATCCTTCAGCCTCGCCGCCAGATCGCGATCACGGTGATCAAGGCAGGCATCGAAGCCGAGCTCCTTGACGACGTAGTCGCATTTGTCCTTGCCGCCGGCGATGCCGACCGCGCGCGCGCCCTTGATCTTCGCGATCTGTCCCACGGCCGAGCCGACCGCGCCGGAGGCGCCGGCGACGACGACGGTCTCGCCTTCCTGCGGCTTGCCGATGTCGAGCAGGCCCGTGTAGGCGGTCATGCCGGGCATGCCGAGCACGCCGACAGCCGTCGAGATCGGCGCGATCTTCGGGTCGATCTTGTTCAGCCCCTTGCCGTCGGAGATCGCGTGCGTCTGCCAGCCGGCGCGCGAGAGCACGATGTCGCCCTTGGCGAAGTTCGAATTGTTGGAGGCTGCGACCTCGCAGACTGTACCGGCCTCCATCACGCCGCCGACTGGCACCGGCGTCGCGTACGACGGACCGTCGCTCATGCGGCCGCGCATATAGGGATCGAGCGAGAGCCAGATGGTGCGCAGCAGGACTTCACCTGGCGCGGGCGTCGGCACAGCGAATTCCTCGATGCGGAAATCGGACGGCTTTGGCTCGCCGACGGGACGCGCGGCGAGAACGATGCGTTTTGCTTGGGACATGGTGGCTTCCTCCGGAGTTTTCTTCGCCGCGAAGCGAAGCGGAGGGAGCGGAGCGCGTCAATACAAAACGATTGGAGTGACCGGCGCTGATGCGCGCGCGTCTCTCGTGTCCCGAACGCGCCGCAGCGCCCATGCGCTGCTGCGCAGAGCCGGGACCCAGATAGCCAGATGCAACGAGGCGGAGAGATAGGCCCCGGCTCTGCAAACGCACCGCAAGAGCGCCGCGCTGCGTCCGGGGCACGAGACCCGCGAGACTAACCGCCGCCCGGATAGTTCGGCGCCTCGCGCGTGATGGTGACGTCGTGGACGTGGCTTTCGCGCAGGCCGGCTCCGGTGATGCGCACGAACTGCGCCTTCTTGTGCAAGTCCTGGAGGTTGCCTGCACCGACGTAACCCATGGCGGCGCGCAAGCCTCCGGCGAGCTGGTGCATGACGTTGCCGACCGGACCCTTGTAAGGCACCTGACCCTCGATGCCTTCGGGCACGAGCTTGAGCGTGTCCTTGATGTCCTGCTGGAAGTAGCGGTCGGCCGAGCCGCGCGCCATCGCGCCGACCGAGCCCATGCCGCGATAGGCCTTGTAGGAGCGGCCCTGCCACAGGAACACTTCACCGGGCGTCTCGTCGGTGCCGGCGAGCAGCGAGCCGACCATCGCGATGTCGGCGCCGGCAGCGAGCGCCTTGGCAAGGTCGCCGGAGAACTTGATACCGCCGTCGGCGATGACGGGAATGTCGGACTTCTTTGCAGCTTCCACCGCATCCATGATCGCGGTGAGCTGCGGCACGCCGACACCGGCGACGATGCGCGTGGTGCAGATCGAGCCCGGGCCGATGCCGACCTTGATGCAGTCCGCCCCCGCATCGATCAGCGCCTGCGCGCCCTCTGATGTCGCGATGTTGCCGGCAACGACCTGCACGGAATTGGACAGGCGCTTGATGCGGTTGACCGCATGGAGCACGTGACGGGAATGACCGTGCGCGGTGTCGACCACGACGAGATCGACGCCGGCATCGATCAGCCGCTCGGTGCGCTCGAAGCCGCTGTCGCCGACCGTGGTGGCGGCGGCGACGCGCAAGCGGCCCTGCGCATCCTTGCAGGCCAGCGGATGGGCGACCGCCTTCTCCATGTCCTTCACGGTAATCAGGCCGACGCAGCGATATTGCTCGTCGACCACGAGCAGCTTCTCGATGCGGTGCTGGTGCAGCATCCGCCGCGCCTCGTCCTGGCTGACATTCTCGCGCACCGTGACGAGACCTTCATGCGTCATCAGCTCGGAGATTTTTTGCTGGCGGTCGGTGGCAAAGCGGACGTCGCGGTTGGTGAGGATGCCGACCAGCTTGCCCGGCGTGGACTTGCCCGCACCGGTGACGACGGGAATGCCGGAGATGCCGTGATCGCTCATCAGCTTGAGCGCATCGTCGAGGCTGGCCTCGGGACTGATGGTGAGCGGGTTCACCACCATGCCCGACTCGTAGCGCTTGACCTGCCGCACCTGGGCGGCCTGCCCTTCGGGATCGAAATTGCGGTGGATGACGCCGATGCCGCCCGCCTGCGCCATGGCGATCGCCATGCGGGCTTCCGTGACCGTGTCCATGGCCGAGGCCATGATCGGGATGTTGAGCGGAATGGCGCGGGTGACGCGGGAGCGGATGTCGACCTCGCCGGGCATGACGTCCGACAGGCCCGGCTTCAACAGCACGTCGTCGAACGTGAGGGCTTCGCGAATGCCTTGTTGCACCGTGGCCATGTGCCAACTCCTTCCGCGGCCCTGCCGCAAATAGCTATGGATGAGCGCCGCCCTCGGCGTACCTTGCGGCATCGCCGGAGAATCGGAGCCCATCGGTGGGGTTGACGCGGGTCGATAGCACGGGTGGGTGACGAATCAAAGCAAATCGGACCGCTGGCCAGCCATGCACGGGCTTTTTAGGCAAATTCAGCGGGGATAGCCCGGCGGCGCAGAGGCTGGGTGAACCGCGTGCATCACCTCCCCCTGCCGGCAGATCATCGCGGTCTACGGCACCGGGCTCACCCACCTCGGGGTCACGCAGGATTTAGGTGCCATGCGTCGATCCGCAATGGCCGCGGCCCGGCGGCGGTGATAAGCCGCAATTCTCGCCCTTCTTTCCGATGTCCATTACCGATCCGTCATGGTCGACAAGCAACGCATCATTCCGCTGATCGTGGCCACTGCTCTCTTCATGGAGAACATGGACTCGACGGTCATTGCCACCTCGCTGCCCGCGATCGCGGCCGACATCGGCACCAGCCCACTGACGCTCAAGCTCGCGATCACCTCCTATCTGCTGTCGCTTGCGGTGTTCATCCCGGCGAGCGGCTGGACCGCCGACCGGTTCGGCGCGCGGATGGTGTTTGCGATCGCCGTCGGCGTGTTCATGGTCGGCTCGGTCGGCTGCGCGCTCTCGACCTCGGTCACCGATTTCGTGTTCGCGCGCATCCTGCAAGGCATGGGCGGGGCGATGATGACGCCGGTCGGGCGCCTTGTGCTGTTGCGGTCGGTCGACAAGAGCGCGCTGGTCAATGCGATGGCGTGGGTGACGGTTCCTGCCCTGATCGGGCCCGTGATCGGGCCGCCGCTCGGCGGCTTCATCACCACCTATGCGTCCTGGCACTGGATCTTCCTGATCAACATTCCGATCGGGCTGCTCGGCATCTTCATGGCCTTGCGCTTCATCGATCCCATCAAGAGCGAGGAACGAGAGCCGTTCGATCTCTACGGCATGGTGCTCGCGGGCCTCGGGCTCGCCGGCATTGCCTTCGGGCTATCGGTTGCCGGACTCAATCTGCTGCCGTGGAGCACGATCGCCGCCCTGGTCGTCGGCGGATCGATCTCGATGACGCTGTATGTCCTTCACGCGCGACGAACGGGATCGCCGGTCCTGGACTTTACGCTGCTGAAGCTGCCGACGCTGCGCGCGGCCATTTTCGGCGGTTTCATGTTCCGGCTCGGCATCGGCGCGCTGCCGTTCCTGCTGCCGCTCCTGATGCAGATCGGCTTTGGCCTGTCGCCGTTCAAATCCGGCCTCGTCACGTTCGGCTCCTCGCTCGGTGCCATGGGCATGAAGGCGCTGGCCGCGCGCATCATCCGCGCCTTCGGCTTCCGCAATCTGATGACGGTGAACGCGATCGTCAGTGCAGTTTTCCTCGCCGCCTGTGCGCTTTTCACCGTGACGACGCCGCTGCTGATCATCATGATCATCCTGGTGGTCGGCGGCTTCTTCCGTTCGCTCGAGTTCACCGCGATCAATACGGTTGCCTATGCCGAGGTCGAGAACGCGCAGATGAGCCGCGCCACCACGCTGGTCAGCGTCAACCAGCAGCTCGCCGTCTCGGCCGGCGTCGCCGTCGGCGCAGCGTCCGTGGAGACAACGATGTGGCTCAGTCATGTCAGCGAGCTCAACGCCACCGTGTTCGCGCCGGCCTTCGTCGTGATCGCGCTGACCTCGGCGGCATCGAGCTGGTTCTTCTGGCAGATGCCTGCGGACGCCGGCCACGAAGTCTCGGGCCGCAAGGCGGTGGAGATCGCGAGCCGCAAGGGTGCAGGCAAGGGCGCGGCTAAGGCAGCCGTCAAGGCGGCGACCGAGGATACGCAGGACGTACGGGATCAGCGGCTGGGGTAGTCTCTCTTCTCGTCATTGCGAGCGCAGCGAAGCAATCCAGGCTGTCGCCGCGGAAAGATTCTGGATTGCTTCGCTGCGCTCGCAATGACGGAGTTTGTTGCTATTCCGTCGCCCCGCCCCGAAATCCCGTCGCGAGCACGTAGCGCTCCGAGGAATCCGCACGGCTTGCGGCCGGCTTCACATGACGCACGGTCGCGAAATCGCGCTTGAGCTGGGCGAGCAGCTCGGCGTCAGCCCCGCTCTGGAACGCCTTCGCCAGGAAGGTCCCGCCCGGTTTCAGCACGTCGCAGGCGAACGCGGCGGCGGTCTCGATCAAGCCGACGATGCGAAGCTGGTCGGTCTTGCGGTGGCCGGTGGTGTTGGCAGCCATGTCGGACATCACGATGTCGGCGCCGCCGTCGAGCATGGCCTTGAGCTTGTCCGGCGCGTCATTGTCCATGAAGTCGAGCTGTGCGAACTCGACGCCGGCAATCTCGGGGATTTCCAGCAGGTCGATCGCGATGACCTTGCCCTTGCCGTCGACCGAGCCGACCCGCTTGGCGGCGATCTGGCTCCAGCCGCCCGGCGCAGCGCCGAGATCGACCACGGCCATGCCGTGCTTGAGCAGCCGGTATTTGTCGTCGATCTCGAGCAGCTTGAACGCCGCGCGCGAGCGATAGCCCAGCGCCTTCGCCTTCACCACATAGGGATCGTTGAGCTGCCGCTCCAGCCACAGCTTGGACGACAATTTGCGCTTGCCGTGGGTCTTGACCTGGACGTGCAAGCGGCCGGTGGTGTCCTTGGCCATCTCACCAGCTCCTGAGCGCGCCGTCTTCGCGCATCATCTCGACCAGCATGCCCTCGCGCAGGCCCCGGTCGGCGACGCGCAGGCGCGGCAGCGGAAAGGCGCGGCGGATCGCGTCGAGGATGGCGCAGCCGGCCAGCACGAGATCGGCGCGCTCGACGCTGATGCAGCTGTTCGCCGCGCGCTCCTCGTAGCTCATGCCGAGCAGCTTGCTGATGGTCGCGGTGACGTCGGTATCGTTCATCCAGACGCTGTCGATGCGGCGGCGGTCGTAGCGCGCGAGATTGAGATGGATGCCGGCGAGCGTCGTCACAGTGCCTGACGTGCCGAGCAGATGCATATCGGTGAGATCGCCGCCATGCTGTTCGGCGAACGGCGTGATGTGATGGGCGACCTCGCGCTCCATCGCGGCGTAGATCTCCGGCGTCACGTCGCGCCCGCCGAACTGCTCGGCAAGCGTCACCACACCGAACGGAATCGACATCCAGGCCTTTATGCGCGGCTCCGGATTTGCGGCGTCGCGCTCGATCCGCACCAGCTCGGTCGAGCCGCCGCCGATGTCGAACA
Organism: Bradyrhizobium sp. 149; assembly: GCF_023073915.1. GTDB lineage: Bacteria > Pseudomonadota > Alphaproteobacteria > Rhizobiales > Xanthobacteraceae > Bradyrhizobium. The sequence continues at coordinate 1,307,766 of NZ_JADPKK010000022.1, forward strand.
GGATCGCGCCGCGCCCCCTGGGATCGACCAGCGGCGAGCAGCCGAGCACGGCGAGCGCCGCCTCGGTCTCGCGGTCGATCACCTCGAGCTCGATGCCGGTCTCGGCCGCGACGCGGCTGCGAAAACCCTCCGCATTCGAGGCGGCGCGGCAGGCTTCGGTGGCGATCAGCCGCAGCCGCCGCGCCTTGCGCAGGTTGATCTTGTCGCGGCAGATGCCGAGCGCTACGATGGCGCGCTCGATCGCGGCCTCGCTGATGCACCCCGTTGCCGAGACGCCCTCGCCGAGGCGGATGATGCGCGAGAAGGAATCCACCACGCGAAAACCGTCGTGGGTCGGACAGGCGATCAGGAGCCTGCAATTGTTGGTGCCGAGGTCCAGCGCTGCGTAGACGCCGGTTCCCGGCGCTTGCGCGCCGACGGCCGGTTCAGTGGCGAACGCCACCGCCGCCATCGACCCCAGCTCACCGTGCGGCGCAAGGCCGTCGCGGAGCCGCGTGTGGTCATTCATACAAACTGTCTTTCCGCGGCCGCTTGGGCCGAGCTGGAATTGCTTTTTCGCCTCAAACATTAGCAGCGCGTCAATCCTGCGCAACAACGCATCACATGGGACCATGCCCATTCGTGCGTTGTCGTGAACCGGCCGGTGGGTTATCTCAGCAGGATCCGGTCCCCCGCTGCCGCGAAAATGCGCAAATGCCGGCTTTTCAGGTCATTTCCATGCAAGAACACACCAAATCCTCCACGCTCGAAAACGCTATTGCACTGCAAAAATATGGCGTCGGGCAGCCCGTCCGCCGCAAGGAGGACGACACGCTGGTGCGCGGCAAGGGCCGCTACACCGACGATTTCAACCTGCCCGGCCAGGCCCATGCTGTCGTTGTCCGCTCCACGCATGCCCACGGGATCATCCGCGGCATCGGCACCGATGCCGCCAAGGCGTTGCCAGGCGTGCTGGGGGTCTGGACCGGCAAGGACCTCGATGCCGCCGGCTATGGCCCCTTCACCTGCGGCCTGCCGCTGAAGAGCCGTGACGGATCCCCCCTGCGCCAAACCAATCGCCAGCCGCTGGCGACCGACAAGGTGCGCTTCGTCGGCGATCCCGTCGCCTTCGTCGTGGCTGAGACGCTGGCACAGGCACGCGACGCCGCTGAAGCGGTTGAGCTCGATATCGAGCCGCTGCCGGCGGTGACGGAGCCGGAGGAAGCCGCCCAGCCCGGCGCGCCGCTTCTCTATGACCACATCCCGAACAATGTCGCGCTCGACTACCACTATGGCGACACCGACAAGGTGAACGCGGCCTTCGCAAGTGCCGCGCACGTCACCAAGGTCGACATCGAGAACACTCGCGTCGCCGTGGTGTCGATGGAGCCGCGCGTGGGGCTTGCCTCATACGACAAGAAGACGGAGCGCTACACTCTTCAGGTGCCGACGCAGGGCGTTGCGGGCAACCGCGCCAATCTCGCCAAGAACCTGAAAGTGCCGAACGAGAAGGTGCGCATTCTCACCGCCAATGTCGGCGGCTCCTTCGGCATGAAGAACATCAACTACCCCGAATACATGTGCATCCTGTACGCGGCCAAGACCCTGGGACGGCCGGTGAAGTGGCTCGACGAGCGCTCGACCAGCTTCCTCTCCGACAGCCACGGCCGCGCGCAGAAGATCCATGCCGAGCTGGCACTCGATGCCGAGGGCCATTTCCTTGCGGCGCGGCTGTCTGGCTACGGCAATCTCGGCGCCTACATCACCGGCGTTGCGCCGAGCCCGCTCTCGCTCAACACGGCCAAGAATTTTGCCAGCGTCTATCGCACCCCGCTGATGGCGGTGGATATCAAGACGGTGCTGACCAACACCACGCTGATGGGCGCGTATCGCGGCGCCGGCCGGCCCGAGGCGAACTACTACATGGAGCGGCTGATCGACCGCGCCGCCGACGAGATGGGCATTAACCGGCTGACCTTGCGCAAGCGCAATTTCATCAAGCCGAACCAGATGCCGTTCCCGGCCTCCTCCGGCGTCACCTATGACAGCGGCGACTTCCAGGCTGTCTTCAACAAGGCGCTCGAAATCTCCGACCACGAGAATTTCGCCAAGCGCAGGAAAGAGAGCAAGAAGGCCGGCAAGCTGCGCGGAATCGCCGTCGGCTCCTATCTCGAGGTCACTGCACCGCCGAGCCCCGAGCTCGGCAAGATCGTGTTCGATCCCGATGGCTCCGTGCAGCTCATCACCGGCACGCTCGATTACGGCCAGGGCCACGCCACGCCGTTCGCGCAGGTGCTGTGCGAGCAGCTTGGCGTCCCCTTCGAGAGCGTCAAGCTGGTGCAGGGCGACAGCGACATCGTCCACGCCGGCAACGGCACCGGCGGCTCGCGCTCGATCACCGCGACCGGCATGGCGATTGTGGAAGCCTCAAAACTCGTGATTGAGAAGGGCAAACGCGCCGCTGCACATATGCTGGAGGCATCCGAAGCCGACATCGAGTTCGCCGGCGGCAGCTTTACCATCGCCGGCACCGACCGCAGCATCGACATCATGGAGCTGGCAAAACGCCTGCATGACGGCAAGATGCCGGAGGGCGTGCCCGACAGCCTCGACGTCGACCACACCAGCGAACCGGTGCCGTCGGCCTTCCCGAACGGCTGCCACGTCGCCGAGGTCGAGATCGATCCTGAGACCGGCGTGGTGCAGATCGTCCAGTACAGTGCCGTCAACGATTTCGGCACGGTGATCAACCCGCTGCTGGTCGCAGGCCAGCTCCATGGCGGTGTCGTCCAGGGCATCGGACAGGCGCTGATGGAGCAAATCCGCTACGACGAAAGCGGTCAGCCGATCACGGGCTCGCTGATGGATTACGCACTGCCGCGCGCCGAGGACGTACCGTTCATGACGGTCGGCGATCACCCGGTGCCGGCAACGACCAATCCGCTCGGCAGCAAGGGCTGCGGCGAAGCCGGCTGCGCCGGCAGCCTGTCGACGGTCGTGAACGCGGTGATCGATGCGCTCTCCGACTACGGCATCAAGCACATCGACATGCCGCTGACCCCGGAGCGCGTGTGGCGCGCCATCCAGGACGCGAAGGCGAAAGCGGCGTAGGGCATTGTCTCTCCGCCGTCATGGCCGGGCTTGACCCGGCCGTCCACGCCGTGAGGCACCAAGAACGTGGATGCCCGGGACAAGCCCGGGCATGACGATGTGGTGGCGCTGTGCCCCTTCGCCTACGCCGCCGCCTGCTCGCGGGGTTGGTAGATCGCGGTGTGCTGGCAATGGGCGAGCGGCGTCGTGCCGTTGGCGACCACCAGCGCGTCGAGCTCGACGAAGCGGTGGCCCTTCTTCTCGTAATTCGCGGTGACTTTTGCCCGCGCGGTGATCTCGTCACCGCCGCGTGCGGCTGACAGCAGCTGCATGCGGCTGCCGACATGGATCCACGGGCCGAGGATCGTATTGTCCACCAGCACGCGGTTCATGACGCGCTGGATCAGGCCGGGATGGCCGAGTCCCTCGCGCGCGAAGATCGGATCGGCCTCACGGATGTCGGCGAGATAGTCGGCCGCATCCTGCCCGGCCCAGCGCCGCGGCGTCGTGCCCAGCCATTTGCCTGTCTCGAAGATCGCGGGGCTGACCGGCTTGCGTTCGGCAACTACCGGGACTGCGATGTAGTCGCTCAACGACACCGCTGGCGCGATCGCCGGCAGCGATGCCGTGCCGGTGGCACAGAGCTCGGTGCGGCTGAACACCTCGATCGTGAGCAGGCCGTTGTGCTCGGTCGCATCAACGTCGGCGATCTCGCCGTCATAGACCGGCTTGATGAAACGCGCCTCGACCAGCCCGCGCGACAGGAAATCGCGGCCCCAGCGCGCCACCGGCACGTGCATCATGTAGGCGAACACGTCGACGCCCGGGACCAGCCCGCCGGAGAAGCCGAAGCGGCGCGCCACATTGTCGTCATGCATCTTGTTTTCGGATTGTTTTGCGGTGTTGTAGGCCTCGACGCGGTAGGTCTCGAGCCGGTTCGGCATGGCTTGGCTTTCCCCAAATTCTTGTTGTTTCGGGCCGATCGTAGGCCCTGAGGAACCGGGGTCAATCCCCTCGCCTTTGCAGCCCGAATGGGGTACCACGCGGCTGCTGCGAAACCACTTCGCAAGCCCTATCTACGGACAATGACGAACCCTCAACACACCACCCGCATCTATGTCGACGCCGACGCATGTCCGGTGAAGGACGAGATCTACCGCGTCGCCGGCAGGCACGGCCTGCCTGTGAGCGTGGTCGCGGGCAATTTCATCCGCGTGCCCCAGGATCCGCTGATCGAGCGGGTCGCCGCCGGCGCCGGCATGGACGCGGCCGATGACTGGATCGCGGAACGCGCCGGGCCCGGCGATATCGTCATTACCTCGGATATTCCGCTTGCGAGCCGCTGCGTGAAGGCCGGCGCCGACGTGATTGCGTCCAACGGCAAGGCGTTCACTGAGGAATCGATCGGGATGACGCTCGCGGTCCGCAACCTGATGACGGATCTGCGCTCGGCCGGCGAAGTCACCGGCGGTCCGAAATCGTATTCACCGCGCGACCGCTCGACGTTTCTGTCGACGCTCGACCAGACCATCCGCCGCATCCAGCGCCGCCGCGCCGATCAGGCCGCAACAAGACAGGACTGAGACACCGCATGGCGCCACCGCTGATTCAACTGCGCGATATCAAGCTGACCTTCGGCGGCACACCGCTCCTGGCCGGCGTCGAACTGTCGGTTTCGACCGGCGAGCGCGTCTGCCTGATCGGCCGCAACGGGTCCGGCAAGTCGACGCTGCTCAAGATCGCCGCCGGCCTGGTCGAGCCGGATGGCGGCAGCATTTTCGTGCAGCCCGGCGCCACCATCCGCTACCTGCCGCAGGAGCCGGATTTTTCCGGCTTCTCCACCACGCTGGCCTATGTCGAGGCCGGCCTCAATGCGGGCGACGACCATTATCAGGCGCGCTATCTGGTCGAACAGCTCGGTCTCAGCGGTGAAGAAGATCCGGCGCATGTCTCCGGCGGCGAAGCGCGCCGTGCTGCGCTGGCGCGCGTGCTCGCGCCTTCGCCCGATATCCTGCTGCTGGACGAGCCGACCAACCATCTGGATCTTCCGACCATCGAATGGCTGGAGGGCGAACTGGAGAGCCGCCGCTGCGCCCTCGTGATCATCAGCCACGACCGGCGCTTCCTGAGCAATCTCTCGCGCAGCACCGCCTGGCTCGACCGCGGCCAGATCCGGCAGATCGACCGCGGCTTCAGTGCTTTCGAGGCTTGGCGCGACGAGGTGCTCGCGGAGGAAGAGCGTGACCAGCACAAGCTGGACCGCAAGATCGTCAACGAGGAGCACTGGTTGCGCTACGGCGTCTCGGGCCGCCGCAAGCGCAACGTCAAGCGGCTCGGCAATCTCCACGCGCTGCGCGACCAGCGCCGCACCTATCGCGGCGCGACGGGCAACGCCAACCTCGCGGCCGCCGAAGCCGACAAGTCCGGCAAGCTGGTCATCGAGGCCAAGAACATCAGCCGGTCCTATGGCGAGCGAAAGATCGTCGATGGCTTCTCGATCCGTGTCCAGCGCGGCGACCGCATCGGCATCGTCGGCCCGAACGGCGCCGGCAAGACCACGCTGATCGAGATGCTGACCGGCAGCACCGCACCCGACAGCGGCAGCATACGGCTCGGCGCCAACATCGAGATGGCAACACTCGACCAGCATCGCGAAAGCCTCGACCCGAAAGCAACACTGGCCGAGGCGCTGACCGGCGGGCGCGGCGACCACGTCATGGTCGGCGGCAAGCCGAAGCATGTCGTCGGCTACATGAAGGACTTCCTGTTCGCCCAGGAACAGATGCGCACGCCGTTGGAGGTGCTGTCCGGAGGCGAGCGCGGCCGGCTGATGCTGGCACGCGCGCTGGCGAAGCCCTCGAACCTGCTGGTGCTGGACGAGCCGACCAACGACCTCGACCTCGATACGCTCGACGTGCTCGAGGAAATGCTCGGCGACTATGAGGGCACCGTGATTTTGATCAGCCATGATCGCGATTTTCTCGACCGCGTGGTGACGTCGGTGATCGTGCCCGAGGGTGACGGACGCTGGGTCGAATATGCCGGCGGCTACACCGACATGCTGACCCAGCGCGGCGCCGACGTGAAGCGCGCGACGGCGAAGGCCGCCGAAGAGACGAGAGAGGCGCGCCCCGTCGCGCCTTCCGGTGCCACCAAACGCCGGTTGACCTTCAACGAGCAACACGCGCTGGAGACGCTGCCCAAGACCATCGCCAAGCTGCAGGCCGAGATCGCCAAGCAGCAGCGCTTCCTTGACGACCCCGATCTCTTCCGCAAGGATCGCAAGCGCTTCGACCAGGCATCCGATGCTCTGACGAAGGCGCAAAAGGAACTGGCCGAGGCCGAGGACAAATGGCTGGAGCTCGAAGTGCGGCGCGAAGAGATTCAACAGGCCTAGCGTGCAATCCGCAAAAGTGGGCACCGCTTTTGCAAACGGAATCCGCGCCAACTCAGAGACTTCAATGACAACGATCCTCGCCGCCAAAATCGCCCGCGAATACGGCACGCCCTGCGCCGTCATCGACATGGACAAGGTCGAGCGCAACATCGCGCGGATCCAGAAGGCTTGCGACGACGCCGGGATCGCCAACCGTCCCCACATCAAGACGCACAAGAACCCCACCATTGCGAAGATGCAGATCGCGGCCGGCGCCAAGGGCATCACCTGCCAGAAACTCGGCGAGGCCGAGATCATGGCCAATGCCGGGATCGACGACATCCTGATCAGCTACAATCTGCTCGGCGAAGAGAAGATGGCGCGTCTAGGGGCGCTGCAGACGAAGGCCAACATGACGGTCGCCGCCGACAATTCGACCGTCGTCGCCGGCCTGCCCAGGGCTGCCGCCGCCTCGGGCCGACCACTGTCGGTCGTGGTCGAATGCGACACGGGGCGCAAGCGCGCCGGCGTCGAGACGCCAGCTGAAGCCATTGCGCTGGCGCAGCAGATTGCTGCATCCAAGGGCCTGCAATTCGCCGGCTTCATGATGTATCCGACCGAGACCGGCTGGGCGGACGCGCAAAGATTCTATGACGAAGCCCTGGCCGGCGTGCGCACGCACGGGCTGGATGCAAAAATCGTCTCGACTGGCGGCACGCCGAACCTGAAGAATATCGGCAAGCTCAAGGGCGGTACCGAGCACCGCTTCGGCACCTACATCTACAACGACCGCATGCAGGTCGCCGCCGGCTCCGCCACCTGGGACGACTGCGCGCTGCACATCTATTCGACGGTGGTCAGCCGCGCCGCACCGGAGCGCGGTATCCTCGACGCCGGCTCCAAGACGCTGACCACGGATACCGGCGGCCTCGACGGCCACGGCCTGATCCTGGAGCACCCCGAGGCCAAGATCGCGCGCTTCGCCGAGGAGCACGGCTTCCTCGACCTCTCCCGCAGCAACACCCGGCCCAATGTCGGCGACGTCGTGCGGGTTGTGCCCAATCATGTTTGCGTCGTCGTCAACATGATGGACGAAGTCGTGATGGTGCGCGGCGATGAGATCATCGGCACGCTGCCGGTGGCGGCGCGAGGGAAGTTGCGGTAGGGCTCCGTAGGATGGGTAGAGCGGAGCGAAACCCGTCCTACAGGTTGAGCCGTCGCAACACGCCCCGCCCCGCCGCAGCCCCCGTCGCGAACGAGGCCTGGAGCAAATAGCCGCCCGTCGGCGCTTCCCAATCCAGCATCTCGCCGGCCGCGAACACGCCCGGCAGCTTGCGGATCATGAATTCGGCGTCGAGCTCATCGAACAAAATCCCGCCGGCGCTCGATATCGCGCGCGCGATCGGCGCGACGCCCGTGAGCTTGACCGGTACGGCGTTGATGCGCTCCGCCAGCCGCTCGGCCGACATTGCCGACAACGACTGGCCAGCGCCGATGGTGGCTTCCTGCAGCAGCCCGACCCCAACGGGCGACAGTTGCGCAGCCTTGCGCAAGAAGTTGGAGAACGATTGCTTGCCGCGCGAGACGGACAGGCGCTTGACGAGCTCGCCATGATGGACATCCGGCCGCAATGCGACGTGCAGGACCGCTTCGCCGTTCGCCGCGATCGCCTCGCGCAGTTCGGCCGACAGCGCATAGATCGCGCCGCCCTCGATCCCGCCACTTGTGATCATGGCCTCACCGCGCGCGCGCTGTGGGCCGAAGGACAGCGCCGCGCCCTTGAGCGGCTGGCCTTCGAAGCGCGTGCGGAAGATTTCGGACCAGGCGACGGTAAAGCCGCAGTTCGCCGGCCGCAGCGGCGAGATCGCAACGCCTTTTTCGGCCAGGATCGTTGTCCAGCCGCCGTCGGAGCCCAGTCGCGGCCAGCTTGCGCCGCCGAGTGCCAGCACCGTGGTCTCCGTTGCGATGGCGGTAGCACCACCGGGTGTCTCGAAGACCAGGCGTCCTTCTCCGTCCCACCCCATCCAGCGCTGGCGAAACGCAAAACGCACGCCGGCGGCATCGAGCCGTCGCAGCCAGGCCCGCAGCAAGGGAGAGGCCTTGAACGCTTTCGGAAACACACGCCCGCTGGAGCCGACAAAAGTCGGCTCGCCCAGCGCCTCGCTCCAGGCGCGCAGCGAGTCGGGCGGAAACGCTTCGATCGCGGCCTGCAACCTCTGCGCCGCCTCGCGGTAGCGCGTGATGAAGCGCGGCAACGGCTCGCTATGCGTAAGATTGAGGCCGCCGCGGCCGGCCATCAAGAATTTGCGGCCCGCGGACGGCATGGCGTCATAGACGGTGACGCGAGCACCGCCCTGCGCGAGCACTTCGGCCGCCATCAGCCCGGCGGGGCCGGCGCCAATGACGGCGACAGCGGTCAGAGCTTTATCCCGGCGCGCGCCGCGGCCTGCGCCACGTATTTCTGCGTTTGCTCGAAAGCCCCCTGCAGCGCCTTCGCCTTCGACATGTCGCTGATCTCGGCGAAATGCGCCGCGACCGCGTCCGGGGTCCACTCGGATTCCGGCAGGTTGATGCCTTCGCTCTCGACGATCTTGATCACCGCGAACGAGCCGGCGCCGGCACCCATGATGGTGCGGGTCGGCGCGTCCCCGCTGAGCATGTACTCGACCGCGGGTGTGATCGCGTTCGGCTTCATCAACTGCAGCGCCTGCGGCGGCAGCAGCTCTTCCGTCATGCGGGTTGCCGCCGTTGGCGAGATGATGTTGACGCGGATGTCGGACTTGCGGCCCTCTTCCGCCAGCACGTTCATCAGGCCGACCATGCCGGACTTGGCCGCACCGTAATTGGCCTGGCCGAAATTGCCGTAGAGACCGGACGACGACGTCGTCAGCACGATGCGGCCGTAGTTGCGGTCGCGCATCCCGGCCCAGACCGCCTTGCAGCAATAGAAGGTGCCGACGAGGTGCACGTCGAGCACCTTCTGGAAATCGGCCGCTTCCATCTTGCCGAACGACTTGTCGCGCAAAATGCCGGCATTGGCACACAGGAGATCGACGCTGCCCCACTCCTTGGTGGCACGCTCGACCATCGCCGTGACCTGCTCGAATTTCGAGACGTCGGCGCCGTCGGCCATCGCGGTGCCGCCGGCTTTGCGGATTTCCTCGACCACGGCTTCCGCGGGCGAGAGCGAACCGCCGCTGCCATCGCGCGCGCCGCCGAAATCGTTGACCACCACTTTCGCGCCGCGGCTCGCCAGCCCCAGCGCATGCGCCCGTCCGAGACCATTGCCGGCGCCGGTGACGATGGCGACGCGTCCGTCGAACCTGATTGCCATTGTGCTTCCTTTCTTCCTTCTCCCCTTGTGGGAGAAGGTGGCGTAGGCGGCCTACGGCCGCCGTACCGATAAGTGAGGCCGACGCGCAGCGTCGGCTGCGGCGCCGGATGAGGGGTTTCTCTCGGCAGATGAGCCCGAGGAGAGATACCCCTCACCCGGCTTCATCTCGCTCCGCTCGATTTCGCCACCCTCTCCCACAAGGGGAGAGGGTGCACCGACCGCAATTCGATAGGCTTTGAGCAGCGATGGATCGCCGGGTCAAGCCGGACCCGCCCTAGGCGAAATAGATCAACCCAAGCCACTCCGCGACCAGCGCGGGCTTGTCCTCGCCTTCGATCTCCACCGTGACGTTGGTGCGCGACTGCAGCTCGTTCGGCTTGCGCAGCTTGGCTTCCGCCAGCACGAAACGACCGCGAACGCGTTTCCCCGAACGCACCGGCGAGATGAAACGCAGCTTGTCGAAACCGTAATTGACGCCCATCGTGGTGCCCGCGATGACGGGCATCACCTCGTAGGACATGATCGACAGCAGCGACATCGTTAGGAAACCGTGCGCGATGGTGCCGCCGAACGCCGTCTCCTTCCTGGCTCTGTCAGGATCGACATGAATGAACTGATGATCCTCGATCACGTCGGCATAGGTGTCGATGCGGGGCTGATCGACCAGGTGCCACGACGATACGCCGATCTCCTTGCCGACCATGGCCTGATAGGCCTGAAGCGCAATCGGCGGCTTCTTCCAGACTTCGTTCACTTAGGTGTCACTCCGTGTTTTCGACAGCTCCGGAAAGTCCTCTTCGCGGAATTCGCGGCCGCGCAGGGGATCGTTGCGGTCGTCGTCGCGCTCTAGCCGCCTGAGCTGGACGCGGCGGATCTTTCCCGAGATCGTCTTCGGTAGCTCCGTGACGATTTCGAGGCGGCGGATTCGCTTGAACGGCGCAAGGCGCGTGTGCAAATGCCTAAAGATGGAGAGCGCCGTCGCCGGCGAGCGCTCCGCGCCGGATGTCAGCAGCACAAAGGCCTTGGGAATCGCAAGCCGGATCGGATCCGGGCTCGGGACCACGGCGGCTTCTGCGACGAGCTCGTGCTCGAGCAACACGCTCTCGAGCTCGAACGGGCTGATGCGATAGTCAGAGGATTTGAAGACGTCATCGGAGCGGCCGACGAAGGTGAGATAGCCATCATCGTCCTCGAACACGACGTCGCCACTGCGATAGAGCTCGCCTTCGGCGCCGGACAGCCCACCGTTGTCGCCCTGATAGCCCTGCATCAGGCCGGCGGGACGGTTTTCGCCGAGCACCAGAGCCACCTCGCCCTCCTTGGCCGGATGACCATCGGCGTCGCTGACCTGCACGCGATAGCCCGGCAGCGGCCGTCCCATCGATCCGATCTTGATCTTTTGCCCCGGCGAGTTGCCGGCGAGCGCGGTCGTTTCAGTCTGGCCGTAGCCATCGCGAATGGTGAGGCCCCAGGCGGCCTGCACCTGATCGATCACTTCAGGATTGAGCGGCTCGCCCGCGCCGCAGACCTCACGCAGCGCCACGTTGAAAGCTGCAAGGTTCTCCTGGATGAACAGCCGCCACACCGTCGGCGGCGCGCACAGCGTGGTGACGCCGCAGCGGCCGATGGTGGCAAGCAGTCCCTTGGCGTCGAAGCGCGGCTGGTTGACCACGAACACGGTCGCGCCCGCGTTCCACGGCGCGAATAAACAGCTCCAGGCGTGCTTGGCCCAGCCGGGCGAGGAGATGTTGAGATGGACGTCGCCGGGCTTCAGCCCGATCCAGTACATGGTCGAGAGATGGCCGACGGGATAGCTGCGCTGGCTGTGCCGCACCAGCTTTGGCTTTGCCGTGGTGCCCGAGGTGAAATAGAGCAGCATTGCGTCGTCGGCGTTGGTCGGGCCGTCAGGCGCAAAACTCTCCGAAGCCTTCGCGGCATTGTCGTACGAAAGCCAGCCGTCGGAGGCCGCACCGACAACAATGCGGACGATGTTCTCCGAACCAAGGCTGGTGAATTTTGCGACCTGATCCTCGGCGGCGACCACCGCCTTCGCCTGGCCCCGATCGAGCCGGTCACGCAGCTCGTCCGCGGTGAGCAGCGTCGTCGCGGGAATAACGACGACGCCGAGCTTGATCGCAGCCAGCATGGTCTCCCACAGCGGAACCACATTGCCGAGCAGCAGCAGGAGATGATCGCCGCGTTTCAGGCCCTGCGCGCGGAGGAAGTTCGCCACCTGGTTCGAGCGGCGCGAGAGCGTTGCAAAGGACAATTTGGTCTGCCGGTCCTGCGCGACATCGACAATCCAAAGCGCGGGGCGATCCTTGCTGTCCGCATTAGCCGCCAACTCGGCGTCGAACCAGTCCAGCGCCCAGTTGAAGGGAACCGGATCGGGCCAGCGGAAATCTTTGACCGCTGTCTCGTAGTCCGTGCGGTTGTGCAGCAGAAACGCGCGCGCTTCCTGAAATGTCGTCATCAAGTTTTCCCGGCCAGCCCCCTAACGTGCTTGATAATTCCGGAAAAATCCACCCCGCCCTGGCCGGCTGCGTCGAAGGCCTGGTAAATTTCCTGCGCATGGCGGCCGAGCGGCGTAGCCGCGCCGGCGGCCTTCGCCGCGTCCTGCGCCAGCGTCAGATCCTTCACCATCAGAGCGGCCGCAAAGCCGGGCTTGTAATCGTTGTTGGCGGGCGAGGTCGGCACCGGCCCGGGCACCGGGCAATAGGTCGTCAGCGACCAGCACTGGCCCGACGAGGTCGAGGCGACGTCGAACAGTGCCTGATGCGAGAGCCCGAGCTTCTCAGCCAGCGCGAACGCCTCGCTCACCGCGATCATGGAAATGCCGAGGATCATGTTGTTGCATATTTTTGCGGCCTGGCCTGCGCCGGCACCGCCGCAATGCACGATCTTCTTGCCCATGTTCTCCAGCACGGGCTTTGCCGCTGCAAACGCGGTGTCCTCGCCGCCGCACATGAAGGTGAGCGTCGCACCCTTGGCGCCGCCGGTGCCACCGGAGACCGGCGCGTCGACCGAAAGCACGCTGTTTTTGGCCGCCAGCGCATGCGCCTGACGCGCGCTCTCGACGTCGATGGTGGAACTGTCGATGATCAGCGCGCCCTTGGACATGGCAGGAACGACCTCGCCCCACACGCCGAGAACGTGCTTGCCGGCGGGCAACATGGTGACGACGACGTCAGCGCCCTTCACAGCGCCCGCCGCGCTCTCGGCGATGCCGGCACCGTCAGACTTGGCTTGATTGCGGGAGGCCTCGGCGAGATCGAAAGCGACGACCTTGTGGCCGGCCTTGACCAGATTGGCGGCCATGGGGCCGCCCATGTTGCCGAGACCGATGAATGCGATCGTGGCCATCTTCGTTTCCTCCGCTGAACTTTCGTTGATTAGTTGAACTTCAATTCGTCGGCGCCAATCTCCGCGAGATATGGCGCAAGCAGGTCCGGCGTGACATCCTCGATGCGCGGCGGCGACCAGCTCGGATTGCGGTCCTTGTCGATCACGGCGGCGCGTACGCCCTCGCGAAAATCGTCGCTGCGGAAGACTTCCAGCGCAGCACGATATTCGCGCACCAGGCATTCTTCCAGGTTCGACGCGGTGCGCGCGAGCCGCAGCAGCTTCAGCGTGACCACCATGCCGCGCGGCGACTTCTCATTGAGCGTCTCCAATGTCGCTAGTGCGAACTCCGAGCCGTCTCGCTTGAGCGCAGTCACAATGTCCTCCATGCGGTCGAAGCTGAACAGCGCGTCGATCGTCGTCTGCCTGGCAGCCACCGGCCCCGCGGCCTCGCCGATCGCAAAACTGCTGATCAACTCGCTCACATCGGCCGCGGTGGCGCCTTGGCGAACCTTGATCAGGGCGTCGCGCAACTGCGGCCATTTGGCTGCCGGCACCACCGCGTCGGCAAACTTCGCATGGATCGCATCGGGGCCGTTCATGGTCTGGCCGGTCAGGCCAAAATAAGTGCCGATCTCGCCCGGCGAGCGCGACAATAGCCAGGTGCCGCCGACGTCGGGAAAGAAGCCAAGCCCGACCTCGGGCATCGCGAGCCTGGTGCGGTCGGTGACGATTCGATGGCTCGCATGCGCCGAGAGTCCGACGCCGCCGCCCATCACGATGCCGTCCATGAAGGCGACATAGGGCTTTGGGAACTTCTTGATCCGGGCGTTGAGGATGTACTCTTCCCGCCACAGGATCTTGCCGAGGTCACCATTGACCTTCGAGCTCTCCCACAGCGCACGGATGTCGCCGCCGGCACACAGGCCGCGCTCGCCGGCCCCTTCCAGCACGATCACGGCCACGGCCGGATCGGCTTCGAAGCGGTCGAGCGCCTTGTCGACGTCGCGGAACATCTCCAGCGTCACGGCATTGATCGCCTTCGGGCGGTTGAGCCTGATAATTCCGGCCGAGCCCTCCATCCGGGCGACCAGATCGCCCTCCTCCGCTCCACTCATCGCGCGCCCTCGATCAGTTTGCGCGCCACGATGAGCCGCATGATTTCATTGGTACCTTCGAGGATCTGGTGCACGCGCAGATCGCGCACGATCTTCTCGATGCCGTATTCGCTCAAGTAGCCATAGCCGCCATGAAGCTGGAGCGCCTGGTTGGCCACCTCGAAGCCGGCATCGGTGCCAAAACCCTTGGCCATGGCGCAGAGCATGGTGGCGTCCGGGTCCTTGCGGTCCAGCGCCGCCGCTGCGCGCCATAGGAAGGTGCGCGCGGCTTCGAGCTCGATTGCCATGTCGGCGAGGCGAAATTGCAGCGCCTGGAATTCGTCGAGGCGCTTTCCAAAAGCCTTGCGCTCCTTCATGTAGGAACGCGCCTTGTCGAGCGCGGTCTGCGCGCCACCGAGCGAGCATGCTGTGATGTTGAGACGTCCGCCGTCGAGACCGGCCATCGCGATCTTGAAGCCGACGCCCTCCTCGCTTAAGCGGTTGGCAACCGGCACGCGTGCATTCTCGAAGATCACGGCGCGGGTCGGCTGCGCGTTCCAGCCCATCTTGCGCTCGTTGGCGCCGAAGGAGACACCCGGCGTGTTGCCGTCGATGACCAGCGTCGAGATGCCGCCCGGGCCGTCGGCGCCGGTGCGCACCATCGCGACCAGCAGATCAGTGCCGCCGGCACCGGAGATGAACTGCTTCTGGCCGTTGAGGATGTAATGATCGCCGTCGCGTACGGCGCGGGTGCGGAGCGCTGCCGCGTCCGAGCCGGCGCCGGGCTCGGTCAGGCAGTAGCTCGCAATCAGCTCCATGGTGCAGAGCTTGGGCAGCCATTTGTGACGCTGGGTGTCGCTGCCGTAGGCATCGATCATCCAGGACGCCATGTTGTGGATGGAGATGAAGGCCGACGTGGTCGGACAGCCCGTCGCCAGCGCCTCGAAGATCAGCGCCGCGTCGAACCGCGTCATGCCGGAGCCGCCGACGTCGTCGCGGATGTAGATGCCGCCCATTCCGAGCGTGGCGGCCTCGCGCATGACTTCGACGGGAAAATGCTTCTCCTCGTCCCAGCGCAGCGCGTGCGGCGCGATCTTTTCCGCCGCAAACGCCAGCGCCATGTCGCGAACCGCGATCTGATCCTCGTTCAGAGCGAACTGCATCGTTGCCGCCTGTCGCCTTTATCCGTTCGTCATTGCGAGCGCAGCGAAGCAAATCCAGCATCCCTCAGCGGAGACAGTCCGGATTGCTTCGTCGCAAGAGCTCCTCGCAATGACGGTGGACGAAATCACTTCATCAGCGGAATCGAGAACTCCGCGCCTTCCTTGACGCCTGACGGCCAGCGCGAGGTCACCGTCTTGGTCTTGGTGTAGAAGCGGACCGAATCCGGACCGTGCTGGTTGAGATCGCCGAAGCCCGACTTCTTCCAACCGCCGAAGGTGTAATAGGCGATCGGCACTGGGATCGGCACGTTGATCCCGACCATGCCGACGTTGACCTTGGCCGCGAAGTCGCGTGCGGCATCGCCGTCGCGGGTGAAGATCGCAACGCCGTTGCCGTAATCATGCTCCGACGGCAGCGCCAGCGCTTCCTTGTAGTCGTGCGCGCGCACGACAGAGAGCACGGGACCAAATATCTCTTCCTTGTAGATCCGCATGTCCTTGGTGACGTTGTCGAACAGCGAACCGCCGAGATAGAAGCCGTTCTCGTAACCCTGCATCTTGAAGCCGCGGCCGTCGACGGCGAGCGTCGCGCCTTCCTTGATGCCGACATCGATGTAGCCCTTGACCTTCTCGACTGCCTCGCGCGTCACCAGCGGACCGTAATCGGCCGACGGATCGATCGAGGTGCCGATCTTGAGCGACTCGACGCGCGGAATCAGCTTTTCCATCAGCCGGTCGGCGGTGGATTTGCCGACGGGGACCGCGACGGACACGGCCATGCAGCGTTCGCCGGCCGAACCGTAACCGGCGCCGATCAGTGCGTCGACCGCCTGGTCCATGTCGGCGTCGGGCATGATGATGGCGTGGTTCTTGGCGCCGCCAAAACACTGGCAGCGCTTGCCGGTCTGCGCGGCACGCTCGTAGATGTATTGCGCGATCGGCGTGGAGCCGACGAAGCCGACGGCCTTGATATCGGGATCGTCGAGGATGGCGTCGACCGCCTCCTTGTCGCCGTTGACGACATTGAGGATGCCGGCCGGCAGGCCCGCCTCGATCATCAGCTCGGCGAGCATCATCGGCACGCCGGGATCGCGCTCCGACGGCTTCAGGATGAAGGCGTTGCCGCAGGCGATCGCCGGAGCGAACTTCCACATCGGGATCATCGCCGGGAAATTGAACGGCGTGATGCCGGCGACGACGCCGAGCGCCTGGCGCATCGAGTAGATGTCGATGCCGGGGCCGGCGCCTTCGGTGTATTCGCCCTTCATGAGATGCGGGATACCGCAGGCGAACTCCGCGACTTCGAGGCCGCGCTGGATGTCGCCCTTGGCGTCGGGAACGGTCTTGCCGTGCTCGCGGGCGAGCAGCTCGGCGAGCTTGTCGTAGTCGCGCTGCACCAGTTCGACGAACTTCATCATGACGCGGGCGCGGCGCTGCGGGTTGGTCGCAGCCCATTCCGGCTGCGCGGCGCGGGCGTTTTCCACGGCGGCGCGGACCTCGGCCTTGGACGCCAGCGCCACCTTGGCCTGGACGTCACCGGTCATCGGCTCGAAAACGTCGGCAGTGCGGCCGGAGGTGCCCTTGACCTCCCTGCCGCCAATGAAATGTCCGATTGAACGCATGAATAATCTCCTTGGAAGTCGAGCCCGATCGCTTTGACAAATCCTATCAACCTGCATTTTATAGGATTCAAGTCTGAGATAATGCACCATAGATGTGCGAAAATGCTGGATCAAGGTCACCTCGACTGGGACGACTTCCGCTTCGTGCTGGCCATCGTGCGGGGCGGCTCGGTTTCGGCTGCGGCCAAACAGCTCGGCGTCGATCATGCCACCGTCATCCGCCGCGTCGACCGGCTGGAGAAGCACCTCTCGGCAAAGCTGTTTGACCGGCGCAAGACCGGCTACCTGCTGACAGAGCCCGGCCAGCGCGTTGCCGACAGCGCGGAAGCCATGGAATCGACCATCGCCGCCAACCAGGAGCAGGTCGGCGGCTCGGTGGCGCGGCTGACCGGCACGGTGCGGATCGGCGCCCCCGACGGTTTTGGGACCGCGTTCCTGGCGCCGCGGCTCGCGCCCTTCGCCGACCGCTATCCCGACCTCGATCTGCAACTGGTCGCGACCGCGCGGCTGTTCAGCCTGTCCAAGCGCGAGGCTGATATCGCCATCAGCCTGACCATGCCGAAGGAAGGTCGCATCGTCGGCCGCAAACTGCTCGACTACCGCCTCGGACTCTATGCCGCGCCCGCCTATCTCGACCGCTACCCGAAGATCACCTCGCGCGAAGTCCTGCCGCAGCACCGCTTCGTTGGCTACATCGAGGAGCTGTTGTTCACGCCCGAGCTCGACTATCTGCCGCAGGTGTCGCCGAAGATCTCCGCACGCTTGCGCAGCGCCAATCTGATCGCGCAACTCAATGCCACGCTCGCCGGGTTCGGTATCGCGGTGCTGCCGCACTTCATGGCGGCCGACTATCCGCAGCTGATTGCGGTGCTGGCGGACGAGGTCTCGATCACCCGCACCTTCTGGATGCTGATGCACGCCGACAGCAAGGACCTGGCGCGGATCAGGGCGGTGGCGGATTACATCGGCGAGATCGTCGAGCGCGAGCGGGCGCTGTTTGCGGGGCGCACTTCGTAAGCTCGATCGCTAATTCTGCTTCGGCTTCTTTGCGGCCTTCACCGGCTCACGGCGCGCGCCATCCAGCGCGCAGTCCTTGCCCGTTTTGAGCACTTCGTCCGACAATTCGCTCGAGCCGGCGATGCGCGCGAGCAGCATGGTTCCGGCCATGGTCGCCAGCGTCGCGATCGCCTGCTTGCGCGCGGCCTTGCGCGGCAGATTCGGGATGAAGTCGGTGATCATCTCGATCATCTCCTCGAGCTTGCCGGCAAAGGCCTTTCGCGTCTTCGGGCTCTCGCGGGCGATCTCGGCGCCGAGCGCGGGAATCGAGCAGCCGTGACCGGGGTTGTCGCGATGCACGGTCGAGAGATAGGTCTCGACGATTTGGGTGAGCTGCTTCTCCGGCGCCACCTGAACGGACTGCTTGCGCCAGTGCTCCATCGCGCGGTCCATGGCGTAGCCAAACGCCTCGATCACCAGCGCCTCGCGGGAATCGAAATGCGCGTAGAAGCCGCCATGGGTCAGGCCCGCTTCCTTCATGAGGTCGGCGACGCCGATGCCGTGGGCGCCCTTTTCGCGCAACCGCACGGAGGCTTTCTTCACGATACGATCGTGGGTTTCCTGCTTGTGTTCCCGGGAATAGCGCATGCGGGTCTCATTGAATGTCGAAGATCATCTCATAACACAGAAACGGACCAGGCGGGGCATTAATTCATGTTAAGACGTTGCGATCATCGAAAAGGTTGCAGTTGCATGGACCGCGAGCGCACCCTTGCCGTCGCGCACAAAGCCCTCGGCGTAGCTGGTCTGGCGTCCCAGCTTGATCACTTTACCTTCGGCCGAGATCAGCCCCGAACGGACCGAGAGCGGACGCAGGAACGTCATCTTCAGGTCGAGGGTCACCGAGCTCTGCCCAGCTTCCAACCGGGTCGAGATTGCGCAGCCCATGGCAGTGTCGATCAGCGCCGCGGCGGTCGCCCCGTGCAGCAGACCGATGGTATTTTCGAGATCTTCGCGGGGCTCCAGTTCTATCACGATCCGGCCCGGTTCAACCACGGCCACGGTGAAACCGATCAGCTTGGCGAACGGGGGCGGCGGCAGCCGTCCGTCGCGGATGCCCAGCATGGCATCCATCCCTGACAAACCCATGGCCGCCTTTGCGACGGGCGCGGGCACTTGCCAGTCCACCACACGCTCGCGCCGATGCGCGGGCGAAAACAGGTCGAGTTGAGCGTTGCAGGTCATGGGCAGTCCCTTGATATGATATACATCATACTATCCTGTGGACTTCGCACTGGCAACTCCGGCTCCTCACCGCTTGACAACTAAAGCGTTTCGGCCCGGAAGTGATCCCGACCGGCGTATCCCTGCGCACGTCCACGAAAATCAGAGATTCTCTCATGGAAATGCTCAACCACCACTGCGGCGTGACGCGCGATGCGCGCGGCGTCGTTCATGTCACGATCTGCAATGCGGGGTCACTCAACATCCTCGGCTCGCCCGTGATCGACGCGGTGCGCCAAGGCTTGCAACAGCTTGCCTCCGACCGCAGCATTCGCGTGGCGGTGCTGCGCGGCCAGAGCGAGAAGAGCATGATCGGCGGCGCCGACATCAAGGAGATGGCGAATCTCGACCAGACATCGGCCGAGGCGTTCATCAGTCGCCTGCGCGATCTCTGCGAGGCGGTACGCGCCTTCCCGGCCCCTATGATCGCGCGCATGCCCGGCTGGTGCCTCGGCGGCGGGCTCGAGGTGGCCGCGGCCTGCGACTTCCGGATTGCCGCGCATGATGCGCATTTCGGCATGCCGGAGGTGCGCGTCGGCATTCCCTCGGTGATCCATGCCGCGCTGTTGCCGCGCCTGATCGGCTGGGCCCATGCGCGCTGGCTGGTGATGACGGCCGAAAACATCGACGCGCCGACAGCGCTGGCTTGGGGACTGGTCGACAAGGTCGCGCCGGAGGGCGGGCTGGACGCGGCTGTCGAGCATCTTGTGACCGCGCTGCTCGAATGCGGCCCCGAGGCGCTGCGGTCGCAGAAGGCGCTGCTACGGCAATGGGAGGAGCTGCCGCTGACGGAGTCGGTGAATTTGAGCGTGAAGGTGTTCGGCCAATCGTTCCTGACCGACGAACCGACGCGGCTGATGCAAGCGTTTGTCAATCGGAAGCGGTAGTCGCTCTCCACCTCCCCCAATCGAACGACCAAATCTCATCCGACCCACGACAATTTCTCATGCCGGGCGCCGTTGCTTTTTTTGCGCCGCATCATATGATGCACATAATCTTATTCACCCATCATCGCAGGGAGCTCCACCATGGCCGAAGCCGCCGATCCTGTCGTCATCGTCTCCGCCGTCCGCACCCCGCTCGGCCGTTTCATGGGCGAGCTGTCGCCGCTTCCCGCACACAAGCTCGGATCGCACGTGATTGGCGCGGCACTCGAGCGGGCGAAGCTTGCGCCGGAGAAGATCGACGAGGTCTTCATGGGCTGCGTGCTGCCGGCCGGCCAGGGCCAGGCCCCGGCGCGCCAGGCGGCGCGCGCGGCCGGACTTCCCGACGCCACCGGCGCCACCACCGTCAACAAGGTTTGCGGCTCCGGCATGAAAGCGACCATGCTGGCGCACGACATCATTCGCGCCGGCTCGGCCGAGATCGTCGTCTCCGGCGGCATGGAGAGCATGAGCAACGCGCCGTATCTCCTCGCCAAGGCGCGCGGCGGCTATCGCGCCGGCCATGACCGCATCATCGACCACATGATGATGGATGGCCTCGAAGACGCCTACGAGACCGGCCGCTCGATGGGCGACTTCGGCGAGGCCACCGCGGAAAGTTACCAGTTCACCCGCAAGGACCAGGATGCCTATGCGATGGAGACGCTGAGCCGCGCGCGCAAGGCGGTCGAGGGCGGCGCGTTCAAGGCCGAGATTGCGCCGATCACGCTGAGCGAGAAGGCAGGCCCGCGTGTCGTCGCCAATGACGAGCATCCGCTGAAGGTCGATCCGGCAAAGATCCCCGGGTTGAAGCCCGCGTTCCGCGCCAACGGCACCATTACGCCGGCGGCTTCCTCCGCCAACGCCGACGGCGCCGCCGCGCTGGTGCTGACGAAGCGGTCGCTCGCCGATCGCAACGGCCTGCTCGCATTCGCCGAAATCAAGGGCCACGCCACCCATAGCCAGGAGCCGCAATGGTTCACCACAGCGCCGATCCCGGCGATCCGCAAGCTGCTCGACAAGGTCGGCTGGAGCGCCGGCGATGTCGATCTGTTCGAGATCAACGAAGCCTTCGCGGTGGTCGCGATGGCAGCGCAGCGCGATCTCGGCATTCCCCGCGAGAAGCTTAACATCAACGGCGGCGCCTGCGCGCTCGGCCATCCCATAGGCGCCACCGGCGCACGGCTGATCGTGACGCTGCTGCATGCACTCGAGGCGAAGAACCTCAAGCGCGGCGTGGCGGCGCTCTGCATCGGCGGCGGCGAAGCCACAGCGATCGCGGTGGAGCGCCTGACGCACTGACATAAACGTCCGGAAATGAGGGAACTCTGTCATTTCCGAAAGACGAGTCCCGTGTCATTCTGCATGCTTGCGCAGGTCTCTCCACGCCTGCCTTCAAGATTGAGGCCCAATGATCTCGAACTGGCTCGCGGCAACACTCGGCCGCCGCAATATCCACTACGGCTGGGTGATGGTCGGCGTGACTTTCCTCACCGCGCTGATCAGCGCCGGCACGGTCGGCGCGCCCGGCGTGTTCATCATTCCGCTTCAGAAGGAGTTCGGCTGGAGCACGGCGGAGATCTCATCCGCGCTGTCGATCCGCTTCATCCTGTTCGGGCTGATGGCGCCGTTCGCGGCTGCCCTGCTCAACCGCTACGGCCTGCGCAACGTCACGCTGACCGCGCAGCTCATTGTCGTCTCGGCGCTGGTGCTCTCGCTCGGCATGACCGAGGTCTGGCAGCTCGTGGCGCTGTGGGGCGTGGTGATCGGGATCGGCACCGGCATGACCGCCCTGGTGCTGGGCGCCACCATCGCGACGCGCTGGTTCGCGGCGCGGCGCGGCCTCGTCGTGGGTATCATGACCGCGAGTGTCGCCACCGGCCAGCTCGTGTTCCTACCGCTGCTGGCAAGCCTGACCGAACGTTTCGGCTGGCGGCTTGCGCTCGGCTTCGTCTGCATCGCGCTTGGCGTTTCCGCCCTCGCGGTCCTGCTCGCGATGCGCGACCGTCCGAGCGATGTCGGCCTGCGCCCGTTCGGCGACGAAGGCACCGAGCCCCTGCCCGCGCCGCCGGTCAGCCATGGCTCGATCACCGGCGTTGCACTCGGCACGCTACGCGACGCCTCGAAGAGCGGCGCATTCTGGGTCCTGTTTGGGACGTTCTTCGTTTGCGGCGCCTCCACCAATGGCCTCGTGCAGGTGCATCTGATTCCGATGTGCCTCGATTTCGGCATCCCGCAGGTGCAGGCCGCCGGCCTGCTGGCTGCGATGGGCATTTTCGACTTCTTCGGCACCATCATGTCGGGCTGGCTGTCGGACCGCTACGACAACCGCTATTTGCTGTTCTGGTACTACGGCCTGCGCGGACTCTCGCTGATCTTTCTCCCCTTCAGCGATTTCTCGTTCTATGGGCTCTCGATCTTCGCGATGTTCTACGGGCTCGACTGGATCGCAACCGTGCCGCCGACGGTGCGCCTCACCGCGCAGAAATTCGGGCCCGAGCGCGCCAATCTGGTGTTCGGCTGGATTTTTGCCGGCCACCAGCTCGGCGCGGGCACCGCCGCCTTCGGCGCCGGTTTCTCGCGGACGGTCTACCAGAGTTATCTGCCCGCATTCTTCATCGCCGGGGCACTCTGCGTGTTCGCCTCGCTGATCGTGCTGACGCTGTCGCGACAACCGAAGCCAAAGGCACAAGCCGCGATGGCTTAGGCAATCACACGTACTGAGCCGGCCCGCGCTGGCTCAGTACCTGATCGTGGTGGTCACGCCGAACGTCGCGGCATCGCCGATCCGCGACACGCCGGTCAGGTCGTTCCGGTCCGGGATGCCTCCCGAGGATCCGCAAGGCGGACTGCCGTCAACGGGCGCCTTGCGGATGTTCATGCATCGGCAATGACGCCGGTTGGCCTCTCAGGCAACCGAACCGCCGCGCGGGTTGACGATCGTATAGCCACGCAACGAACGCGCGTGCATTCGCGTCGCGTGTCCGCCCGAGTTGGCGTCGTACGCCAGCCAGGTGTCCCCTTCCAGGTGCTGCTCGAGGACGAACACATGTCCACGTCGCGCTGCGACCATTCCCGGTGCGGGTGATGTCCGCGGGAAGCGCAGCCAGTTGGCCGCAAGATTCAACTCCGGCACGATACGGCCGAACACGCGCAGAGCCGCGCCGCAGCCGCAGAAGGAGGAAGGGCAACCTGCCGGACGACTACCGAGAATGCGAGTCTCAGCGACGTTCGCCGTCGGGGCGCTGCCCGCGTTGGTCACTGTCAGTTGCGTCGCGCGATAGGCTTTTAGAGAGGACCTGGGAGTTAGTGAGGACTTGGAAGTCCGCTCACGACGCGTTTGCGAATATGAGAAGTCGCAGGGCATCGTGACGTTGCATTCGAGTGCTTGATGAATGCGATAGGACCGTGCTTCGGAAGCGACAGAGCTAGAGGCAACGAAGAGACACGCAGAAAGAACCGCCTTGAACATTGCAGGGCTCCAATTGAAGGTCCCTGCCCCGGCAATGAAAAACCAATAACAGTTTGGCTGAAATGGGCTGAAAGCGCGGCTGAAAGTGGCTGCATTTGCGGGCCGATTTCTGCAATCGTCATAACCCACACGTAGCGCTGGAAATGAATAACTCGCAGAGAACGAATGCCTATCATCGCAACCAAAACGCGACCGCGTGTGCATTCGCTATTGCGCGACGGGCGTCGACCCGGCCGAGCGCGCAGTCGCGCAGGGGCCCCAGAAGCCATAAGCCCCAGGCAGAGGTTGTCGCGCGAATGGTCAGCCCCGAGTCGTCGCCAAACCCGATCCTGTGGTTATCGCAAAGTCCGACTTTGCAGCCCCGAGCGCGGCGGCGAGCTCGTCGATGTGGTAGGGTTTCGGCAAGATCCGGACGCCGGCCATTTCGGCGTCGCGAACCGCGGCTTCGGCGTATCCGCTCGTCAACAAGACCGGGATGTCGCTTCGCCGTCTCTTGATCTCGCGCGCGAGGTCGACGCCGTTCATGCCGCCCGGCATCATGACGTCAGAAAACACGAGATCGACGGAGCGGCCGTCGGCCAAGGCACCCAGAGCGGCCGCAGCGCTGGCCGCATGCGTGACCTGATAGCCGAGCTGCGCAAGCATCTCGCTGACCAGCGCAGCGACTTCGTCGTCGTCTTCGACGAGGAGAATTCGGCCGTGATTGGCCTTCTTGGGCCGCGCCCTGTTCAGGTCGATCAGATGCCGCTCACCTGTTGGGATATTCCTGGATCGCGGCAAATACAGCTCGATGCTGGTGCCCTCGCCGAGCGTCGACTTGATGCGAACCATTCCGCGTGACTGCGTCGCAAATCCGTGGACCTGAGCAAGTCCCAGGCCCGAGCCTTTGCCGACATCCTTGGTCGTGAAGAACGGTTCGAACACCCGCCCCAGGATCTCGGGACTCATCCCGACGCCCCGGTCGACCACGGACAGCCGAACGTAATTGCCCGCGATCTCATCCTCGTTCAGGCCGGCCAGGTTCTCGCCACGGACAACGATCGTGCCACCGTTCGGCATCGCATCGCGGGCGTTGACCGCCAGGTTGAGAATGACCAGTTCGAGCTCTCCCGGATCGACCTCCACCGGCCAAAGACCATCCGGAAAATCGAACTCGACGTGAACGTCGCCTCTCAGGCTCCGATCGAGCAATTCGCGCATGCCGCCGATCTGCGATGCGATGTCGACGGCCTCGGGCCGGAGCTTCTGCCGCCGTGAAAAAGCCAGGAGCTGCCTGGTCAGGCCGGCACCACGCTGCGCCGCCTGAACCATTCCTTCCAGCAGACGGCGCCGCCGATCAGGATCTGTCTGCCGGTCGAGCATGTCCAATCCGCCGGAGATCACCATCAGCAGATTATTGAAGTCGTGAGCTACTCCGCCGGTCAACTGTCCGATGGCTTCGATCTTCTGGGCCTGACGAAGGGTCTCCTCGACGCGGGCGCGCTCTTCCATTTCGGCCCGCAGATGCTTGTTGGCCTCTTCGAGCGCACGGGTGCGCTCCACCACGAGCTTCTCGAGCTCATGGGCCGTCCGCTCGCGCGCCTGCAGGAGAGTGCGAATTTCATATTGCCGCCGGCGGGCCCGCAGTGCGGATTGAACCGCGCTTGTCAGCGTGATCGGCTGAACCGGGCGCTCAAGCAGCGAAACATTGCGAAGTGTCTCGACGATGCCGCGGCGCCAGGCAACCACCGCCGGCTGCTCCCGGTGGCTGGTGAGAATGACAAAGGGCAGGTCAGACCAGGGCGGCTGCCTTTCGATCCACTGTGCCAGCGGCTGGGTATCCTTCCCGAACAACCCTTCCTCGGCAAGAAGGACCGCGCCCACGCCCGCCGACATCTCCCTGACCAGTTCATCGAGACTTCGACAATTGATCGCTGCGATATTCGAATTGCGGAAAAGCTCGACCGATGCCGGCCCATCACGGCCGATCGGAGCAAACACGAGAACGCAATGATCGTGGTCGGCGCTCATCCCGCCGGCCCTTCCGGCATCTCAGTGCCCGTATAACGTGGATTTCCGGAGAAGATGCCGCTGAACTCGCTCAGCGGAGGACCCAGCGCGATGCCGGCACGGCCAAGACGAAACTCGCGGATGGAATTTTCATGATTGCCGCTGCGTTTCTTCACGACCGAGATGGCACGCCGCACCGTTCCGCCGACCTCGAAATAGCGCAGCATGAGCACGGCATCGCTCAAATAGCTGATATCGAGAGCCGTTTCCATCGGACCAACCAGCCCATGCTGGGCGAGGATCAGGACGGTCAGCACGCCTTTTTGCCCGAGATAGCTCAGGAGCTCATGCATCTGGAGGATGAGAAATCGCTCATCCGGCATCGCGTTGAGGTAGCCATTCAGACTGTCGATGATGACAATTCGCGCGTTGTCCTTTTCGACGCTCTTGCGCACATTCGCGGCGAATTCGCCGGGGGACATCTCGGCGGGATCGATCTGTTGAAATCGGATGAGTCCCGATTGCAGGTAGTTTTCAAGGGGCAGGCCGAGCGTTCGAGCCCGGGCCTCCACCGTACCGCGACCTTCATCGAAGGCAAAGAACACCGCATGCTCACCGCGGACTGCCGCCGCGATCCCATAGGTCAGCGCGAGAGAAGATTTGCCGACACCGGCGGCGCCTAAAAGAAGCGCACTGGTGCCGCGCTCGAGCCCTCCTCCCAGGAGCTGGTCGAGCTGCGCATTGCCGCTGGGCGTCAACTCGCCGATAAACGAGGCGTGATGTTCTGCGGCCACGAGACGGGGGAATATCCGCACCCCCCCCGCTTCGATCGTGAAATCGTGGAAGCCGCCGCGAAATCGAATCCCGCGCATCTTGATCACGCGAAGCCGCCGGCGCTCTGCTCCATAATCGACGGCGAGCTGTTCGAGCATCACGACGCCATGCGCGATCGAATGGAGTTGCAGGTCGTCCTGGGACGACGAGAGATCGTCGAGGAGAATGACCGTGCAATTGCGGTTGGTGAAAAAGTGCTTCAGGGCCAGAACCTGGCGCCGATACCGCAGCGGATTCTGCGCAAGAAGACGTAGCTCGGACAGACTGTCTAGCACCACGCGCGCGGGATTGATCCGTTCGACTTCCTTGAATATCAGGCCTGTGGTTTCGCTCAGCTCCATTTCGGCGGGATGGAAGACGGTGAGCTCCCGGTCGGGATCGAGCGTGGTCTCCGGCGGAACCAGCTCGAAGATATCGACGCCTCGCAGCGACCAGCCGTGCCGCTGCGCAACCAACGTCAGCTCACGCTTGGTTTCCGACAAGGAGATATAGAGCACGCGTTCACCGCAGCGGGCTCCCTCGAGAAGGAATTGAAGCGCCATCGTGGTCTTGCCCGAGCCGGGCCGACCCTCGTAGAGGTACATGCGATTGGGATCGAGCCCGCCATAGAGGATGTCGTCGAGGCCGTCGCTGCCGGTCGAAATCCTGGGTAACTCTCTGGGGTCGCTGATTTGCGCCCGGCTCGATGAATCGATCATTGAACCCCCGTGAAGTTCTATCGCTGAAAACATGCGCTCCGGCCGAGCCGGGCCGGCAGATCAGCGGCCCGGCTCCAACCGTAAGGCGAAATCAGGCAAAGAACGCCCAAGCAGGGTTCCAAGTTCCGTCGCCGGACGCATGCCCGCCAGACTGTCTGCTGCGGAACAGTTCGCTGGCCGCGGAAAAAGCCGCACCAGCTCACTGCATCATCGCGGCCGCGATCTTCTCCGCCGACATCAGGACCGGAAAATTGGTGTTGGCGCACGGCACCACCGGGAAGATCGAGGCGTCGACGACGCGCAGGCCCTGCACGCCTTTGACGCGCCCCTCTGGGTCGACCACCGCCATCGGGTCGTCGGTCCGACCCATGCGGCACGAGCAGGAGGCGTGCCACACGCCGATGGTCGCCTTGCGCACGAAGGCTTCCAGCGCCTCGTCGTCGTTGATGACGTCGTCGAAGGTGAAGCCCTCGACCACGAAACTGTCGATCATGTAGTGGCGCAGCGCTGCCGGCCCGTCCATCAGGACCGCGGCGATCGTGGTGAGAATCCTGTTCTGGGTGTTGACCACGCCGATCTTGCGCACGCGATCGGTATAGGAGGCCGGGAACGGCTTGTCGGTCACGGCCCTGACGACGTCGCTCATCTGCACGGCCGCCATCTTGCGAAAGCCGCTCATCAGGCGATCGAGGTCGCGCCGGTCGGACAACAGGTTGAACTCGACGATCGGCTCGGCTGCCGGGTCGCGCGAGGCAAGCTTGACCTGTCCGGTCTCGGAATAGGTCTTGTTGACGAACGTCAGCAGCGATCCGATCTGCTCACCGACGGCGTGCCAGGCTGATTTGCTGAGCAGGACGACGAACATGTCGCCTTTCGGTACGCCTTCGAGCCCGGACGAGTAACGCAGGCCAAGCTGCATGTGGCGCCTGGTGTGCTCGTTCATGCGCGCGCCGCGGCGGACAAAAGACGACAACGAGATCGAGGGATGATCCATCAGGCGCTGCCCGACGCCTTGCAGCCCCATCAGCACGGGAATGCCCATATCCCTGAGGTGACCGACCGGGCCGATGCCGGCGCGCAACAGATGCGCCGGCGAATGGATGGCGCCGCTGGAGAGAATGATCTCGCGGGCGCGGAATTCCTGCTCCCGCCCGTCGACCACCGCCTTCACGCCGACGCACCGCGTGCCTTCGAACAGCAGCTCTCCGACGTGCGTGTTGGTGGAGATCGTCAGGTTGGCGCGCTTGCGCGTGTCGCGATCGAGATAGCCCATGGCGGCCGAGACGCGCTGCTCGGCCTGGTTCGAGTGCGTCACCGGAAAAAACCCGTCGACGAACTCGCCATTCTGGTCCGGAAGGAACTGATGCCCGGCCTGCTGGAAGGCTTGCGCGAACGCCTGCGAATGCCGCGTCCAATGTTCCCTGGGGATTCGGCGGACCGGGATCCTGCCGTCCTTGCCGTGAAACGGTCCGTCGAAATCGAGGTCGCGCTCGACCTTCTTGAAGAAGGGCAGCACGTCGTTCCAGCTCCACCCCGCAGCGCCGCGCGCTTCCCATTCGTCGTAATCGGTCGGCGCGCCGCGGTTGGCCATCTGGCCGTTGATCGAGGAGCCGCCGCCAAGCACGCGCGCCTGCTCGTATTTGCGTAAGGGCGGACGTCCTTCGTCCGGATTGTTGTGGCTGACGATCTGGGTCGTGACCTTGAGCTCGGTCCAGTGGAAGCGCGGATCGAAATAGGCCGTCCCCGGATAGCTGTCCCTGATCTCGGCCGGCTCGTCTCCGGGCGGCGTGTCCTGCCCGGCCTCGCAGAGCAGGACCTTGTTGGCGCTCCTTGCGGAGAGCCGGTGGGCCAGCACGGACCCCGCCGAGCCGCCGCCCACGATAATGAAGTCATACACGATTGGCGCTTCCTGTTGTTCTTGTCGGGAGAGCGTAACGCGCTATTGTTCTGAGGTCACGCCATCGCTGCTGCGGCAAAGCGCGAGCAGCGCTCGACGGCTCCGCTTACGGCCTGATCGAAAACTTCTCCGGCGGCCCGGGCTTTCGCAATGGCTCCGCGAGCCGCGCGAACTCGCACAGCAGCGACCGGGTCTTCCTGGGATCGATGATTTCCTCTACCCAGAACTTTTCGGCCGAGCGGAACGGCGAGCGCAGCTTGTTGAGACGATTCTGAATCTCCTTCAGTTTCTCCGCCTTGTCCTCGGCCGCGTCGATGTCCGCGCGGTAGGCGGCTTCGATGCCGCCTTCGAGCGGGAGCGAGCCCCAATAGGCCGACGGCCAGGCGTAGCGGATCGAGAAGCGGTCGGCGGGCTGATGCACCACGCCGGCGACGCCGAAGGCGTTGCGCAGGATCACCGTGCACCAGGGCACCGTGGTCTGGTTGACCGCGGCCATGGCGCGGACGCCGTGACGGATCGTGCCGGCCTTCTCGGCGTCGAGGCCGATCATGAAGCCGGGGCAGTCCATGAGGTAGACGATCGGCAAATGGAAGGTCTCGGCGAAGTCGACCCAGCGCACCACCTTCTGGCAGGCATCCGCCGTCCAGGAGCCGCCATAGTGAAAGCTGTCGCTCGCAAGTACCATCACCGCCCTGCCCTCGAGCCGGGCGAGGCCGACAATGATCGGCTTGCCGAAATTCTTTGCGACCTCGAAAAACGAGCCCTTGTCCACGACCTGTTCGACGATGGGCCGCATCTTGTAGACCTGCTTGCGATTGCGCGGCACCGCGTTCATCAGCGCCTCTTCGGTGCGCTCCGGAGGGTCGGTGCAGGGCAAGGTCGGCGGCAGCTCGTAGACCGACGACGGCAGATAGGACATGAATCGCCGCGCGCAGGCGAACGCCTCCTCCTCGGTGTCGACGGCATGATCGACCGCACCGGCACGGGTCTGGATGTCAGCGCCGCCGAGCTCCTCCTTCGAGAGGTCCTGCCCCAGCGCCTTCACCACCGGCGGTCCTGCGACGAACATCGCGGACTTCCTGGTCATGATGGAATAGTGGCTGGCGGCGAGACGCGCGGCACCGAGCCCTGCGACCGAGCCGAGGCCGAGCGCGACCACGGGCACACGCGACAAATTCTCCGTGGTGAAGCGATACCAGCGTGTGCCGCCGATGCCGCCCGGCAAGTTAGCCGCGCCCTTGGTCTCGATGGTCTTGACCGAGCCGCCGCCGCCAGAACCTTCGATGATGCGGACGATGGGCAGGCGAAAATCGTGCGCCATCTCCTCCGCCATCAGCGGTTTTGCGGAGATGGACGCATCCGCGGAGCCACCGCGCACGGTAAAGTCGTCGCCGACCACGACGACGGTGCGGCCCTCGACGCGCGCGCGGCCAAACACGCAGTTCGCCGGCGTCAGTTTCTGCAGCTCACCGCTGGAATCGTACTCGCCGATGCCGGAGACGGCACCGATCTCGTGAAAGCTGCCCTTGTCGGTCAGTCTGTCGATACGCTCCCGAACAGTCAGTCGGCCCTGGTCATGCTGTCGCTTGACCTTGTCAACGCCGCCCATCTCCCGCGCGAAGGCTTCGCGCCGGGCTAGCTCGTCGAGTTCCGGCTTCCAGTTCATTCACGCCCTCCGCATTGATCGGCTTGTTATTATTATGCACGGCCATTGCGACCGGTTTGCGCGAGATGCGATTGTTGAATACGTCGCCTTCCGCGCCTTCCATGAGGCTGCCGAGCGAGCGGCCGAGCGCGAGCATCGGCGGGGCGACTTCGGCGTGCAGACGCTGCTCGTCGTACATCGCGGACAAAAGACCGATCGTGATGACGACGAAGGTCTGGTACTGCGGCGACCAGATCGGCACCGCGAGCCCGTTGATGTGCGGGCTCCACAGGCCGCAGGCCACGACATAGCCGCGCTCACGCAGCGACTGCCGATTGGCTTCGATGCGGGGCCGTAGGATTTTCACAGCCTCGGGAGCTTCCCGCTCCATGTCCGCGATGAAGGCATCACCCACCTCGGGCGTCAATGCAGCGGTGTAGGCTGCGCCCGCGGCGGTCGAGGCCATCGAGATACGGCTGCCGGTGCCCTCGTGCAGGCCGAGCGCCGAGGCCGAGCGCGCGAACTGGAGATAGACCAGATGGAAGCGATCGGGGACCACGAAGCCGACCGTGCCGGGCAGTTGCTCGGCGACTTCCTGGAGCCGCTGCCGAATCATGCTGCGCAGTTGCGCGCCCTTCATCATCGAGGCGCTCATCGCTACCGCGCTCGGGCCGATGCGATATTTTTGATCGCGCGGCAGATAGACCAGTTGCCCCATCCGCGTCAGCGTGTGCGTGAGCCGCGACACCGTCGAGCGCGGCAGGCCGCAGCGATTTGAAATCTCGAGATTGCCGAGCCTGATCTCGTGGCCCTCGAAGCATCGCAACACGTCGAATGCGCGCGACACCACCTGGATGACATCACCCTCACCGGCATCGCCGGCGAGCGCACCTTGTCTACTCAACCGCTCTGAACGTCGTCCCATGTTCCCTACCGCTTGTTCCGCTCTGCGGAATTAAATTCCACTTGCAGATGACGCTACCTCAGGCATTTTGCGACGACAACAAAAAGGCGATGGCATGCCAGAAATTAAGATCGTCACGGAGATCGCCGGACGGGTCTGCGCAACTCCCGTGCAAGTTGGAGGAACCGTTGCAGATGGCGATGAAATTGTGGTGGTCGAAGCGATGAAGATGGAGATACCTGTGCTTTCTCCCGCGAGCGGCGAGATCACATCGCTTCTGGTGAAGCTCGACGACATCGTTGCCGAGGGACAGGCGATCGCGATCGTCGCGAGCTGACTGCATTATCCGTCGTTTCCGCGACAATCTGTCAGCCTCTTTCCTGCGTTCGCGGTACGGCGTTGCTATCGCCTGATCGCGATGACATGATCTGTTTCAAACAAACCTGTTTCAAACAAAGAAAGAAATCGTCGCGGCAAACGCGAGGATCATTGGAGGGAAACATGCTTCGTGGGCTGATCATGCTCGCGCCTGCCTTGGTGGCGGGCTTTTCTTTTGCGTCTACACGCTATGCATCCGCCGAAGATATCAAGCTGCCGGCGACATTGACGTTCACCGCCTATGACACCGGCACGGCCGGCTTCAACATCGCGGTCGGCGTCGGCAAGATGATGAAGGACAAATACTCAACCGACGTGCGCGTGCTCCCCGCGGGCAACGACGTCGCGCGTCTCGCACCGCTGCGCGCCAAGCGCGCGGTCTCCGCGGCGATGGGATCGGGTACCTATTTCGCGCAGGAAGGCGTGTTCGAGTTCGGCTCCAGGGAATGGGGCCCGCAGCCGCTCCAGATCCTCTTGTCCAGCGTCGACTGCAATTGCGGCACGCTCGGCGTGGCCGCCGACACAGGCGTCAAGGAGCTGAAAGACCTCAAGGGCAAGCGTGTCGGATTCGTGGTCGGCTCGCCGGCGCTGAACCAGAACTCGCTCGCGGTGCTCGCCTTCGCCGGCCTGACGCAGAAGGACGTCAAGGTGGTCGAGTTCGCAAGCTACGGCGCGATGTGGAAGGGCCTGATCAACAACGACACCGACGCGGCCTTCGGCACCACCATCACCGGCCCCGCCAAGGAAGCCGAGACCTCGCCGCGCGGCCTGATCTGGCCGCCGCTGCCCGCCAAGGACAAGGAAGGCTGGGCGCGGATGCAGAAGGTCGGCTCGTTCTTTTTCCCCCAGACCGCGACCTGCGGCGCCGGCATCTCGCCGGACAAACCGATCGAGCTCGGCAACTATCCCTACCCGATATTCGTTGCCTACGCCTCGCAGCCGGCCGACCAGGTCTACGCGATCACCAAGGCGATGATCGTGAACTACGACGCTTACAAGGATTCCGCGCCCGGCGCCGGCGGGCTCGCCGCCGATCGCCAGACCAAGGACTGGGTGGTGCCGGTGCACCCCGGCGCGGTGAAGGCGCTGAAGGAAGCCGAGCAATGGAGCGACGCGCAGGACGCGCACAACAACAGATTGATCAAGCGGCAGGAAGTACTGGGCGCCGCGTGGACCGAATACGGCAAGACCAATCCCCCCTCGGATGACAAGGCGTTCCTCGACGGCTGGATGAAAGCGCGTGCCGCGGCACTCGCGAAGACCGACATGCCGAACGGGTTCGAGGATTAGTTCTCAGCGTTAACTGCCCACGCGCGGGGTCGACCATGTCGTCTGCTTCAATCTCCACCGCCCCGCAGGACGAGGCCAAGCGGCTTGTGTTCGACGATCCCCACGGCGCCGCCGGCAACATGCAGGAAGCCGAGGTCACGCGCGTGCGAAGCCTGCGCGGCGGCTGGCGCTGGACGCTGGTGGCCGCAACCGCCGCGACCATCCTGCTCTGCATCAACCAGCAATTCTCGCTGCGCTTCTTCGTCGGCTACACCCAGCTCAACACGGAGTACTTCTATCTCCTGATTGCGCTGATGCTGCCGTTCACGTTCCTGATCTTCCCGGGGACCCCGCGCGCGCCGCTCGACCGCATTCCCTGGTATGACCTTCTCTGCTTCGTCGTGACCTTTGCCGCCGCGCTGCTGTTGATGTCGAACGTCCGCAAGGCCGCGGAGGCCGGGTGGGAATTCGGCGGCGCACCGAACAGCGTGATCGCCGCCGGTCTCGTGATGTGGGTGATGCTGATGGAGGCGCTGCGCCGTACCGGCGGCTGGAGCCTGCTCCTGAGCGTGCTCCCTTTCACCGTCTATCCGCTGTTCGCAGAATCCGGCTGGCTCGGGCCGTTCCGCGGCACGCAGTCGACGCTGGAGCAGGCAACGTCCTATCATGTGCTGTCCGGCGAGAGCCTGCTCGGCATTCCCATCCAGGCCTTTGCCGACACCGTGATCGGCTTCCTCGTGTTCGGCACGGCCCTGATGATGACCGGCGCCGGAAGATTCTTCATCAATCTCGCCTTCGCGCTGTGCGGCACGTTCCGCGGCGGCGCGGCGAAAGTCTGCATCTTCGCCAGCGGCCTGCTCGGCATGATGTCGGGCTCAATCATCTCCAACGTGCTCACCGCCGGCACCATGACCATTCCGGTGATGAAGAAGAGCGGCTTTCGCGCCTCCTATGCCGGCGCGATCGAGGCCTGCGCATCGACCGGCGCGGTGCTGGCGCCGCCGGTGATGGGCGCGACCGCCTTCGTGATCGCACAGTTCCTCAACGTCAGCTACGCCGATGTCGCGATCGCAGCCATCATTCCCGCCACGCTCTATTATATCGGCCTGTTCATGCAGGTCGATTCCTATGCCGCACGCCATGGGCTGAAGGGCATTCCGCGCGCGGAGCTGCCGCGGGTCATGGATACGATCCGGGACGGCTGGTACTACGTCTTCGTGATCGCGCTCCTGATCGTGATGCTGCTCTACTTCAAGCGCGAAAGCCATGCGCCGTTCTACGCCACCGCCCTGCTTCTGGTCCTCAACCAGCTGTTCTCGAAGGACACGCGCTGGACTGTCGCGACCATCGGCAAATTCCTCGAAGTCAACGGCCGCACCTTCGTCGAGCTGGTCGGCATTCTCGCCGGCTGCGGTCTGCTGATCGGCGCCTTCTCGATGACCGGCGTGGTGTCGAGCCTCGCCAACGACCTGCTGCATATCGCCGGCGACAACCCGTTCCTGCTGCTCGGCATGTGCGCCCTCACCAGTCTGATCCTCGGACTCGGGCTGACCACGACGGCCTGTTACATCTTCCTCGCCATTCTGGTCGCGCCCGCGCTAGAGAAGCTCGGGCTGAACAAGATGGCCGTGCACATGTTCATCTTTTACTGGGGCATGCTGTCCTCGATCACCCCGCCGGTCGCGATTGCTTCATTCGCCGCCGCAGGAATTGCCGGCTCGCCTGCGATGAAGACGGGCTGGGAATCGATGTGGGTCGGCAGCATCATCTATTTCATCCCGTTCTTCTTCGTGCTCAATCCGGCGCTGGTGCTGCAAGGGCCGAGCCCCTATCTCGCCGGCCTCGGTCTGATGGCCCTTGCGGCGTTCGGCACCCTGTTCATCTGCGGCGGCATCCAGGGCTACCAGCCCTTCGTCGGCGATCTCCGCGGCGCCGGTGCGCTGGAATGGCCGATCCGCGTGCTGCTGGTGATCGGCGGCTTCGTGGTGGCCACCCCCGGCGGCGGCATCATGCCACTGTCGCAGATGCAGGTGACGCTGCTCGGCCTCGCCATCCTCGTTCCCACAGTTTTGCTCGCCCTGCTGCTGGTCCGGCGGCAGACCATGGTGGCGGACGGGTTGCGCGTGCCCTGATTGCGTTGCACAAAGAGAGGCGATGAAACCGCTTTCGCCTCTCGCCACCGCCTGGACCCGTTCGAAGCCGCCTTTGCTGCGGTTTCTGGACAATTGCCTTAATGAATTTTCGGCCGAGGCCTCGGGCGCGGTTGCCGACTACATTCCCGAGCTGAGCAAGGCCGATCCTGCCTGTTTCGGCATCAGCCTCGCGACCCTGGACGGACATGTCTACGAGGTCGGCGACAGCCGGGTGCCCTTCACCATCCAGTCGATGTCAAAGCCGTTCGTGTTCGCACTGGCGCTGGACCTGCTCGGCGCTGGGAGGGTCGAGAGCGCAATCGGCGTCGAGCCCTCGGGCGATCCCTTCAACTCGATCCGGCTCAACTCGGAAAACCATCCATTCAACCCAATGGTCAATGCCGGCGCGATCGCCTGCACCGGGCTGATCTATGACAGCAAGGGCGCAGACGCCTTCGAGCAAATTCGCCTCGCGCTTGGTCGTTTCGCCGGGCGCGACCTCGCCCTCGACGAGGCGGTCTATGCGTCGGAGAGCCAGACCGGCGACCGCAACCGCGCCATCGGCTATCTCCTGAAGACCAATGCGGTGATCTCGGACAATGTCGCTGCCGTGCTCGACGTCTATTTCAGGCAATGCGCGGTGCTGGTCACCGCGCGCGACATCGCGGTGATGGCGGCAACGCTCGCCAACCGCGGCGTCAATCCGGTGACGGGCGAGCAGGTGCTGACGCCTTACGCGATCTCGCGCACGCTGTCGGTGATGACGTCGTCGGGCATGTACGACTATGCCGGCGAATGGATCTACCGGATTGGCATCCCCGCCAAGAGCGGCGTCGGCGGCGGTATTCTCGCCGCCCTCCCCGCCCGCCTCGGGCTCGGCAGCTATTCGCCGAAGCTCGACAAGCACGGCAACAGCGTGCGCGGCATCAAGGTCTGCGAGGCGCTATCCTCTCATTACGATCTGCACATGCTCAACCGCAGCGACGATGCACGCAACGCCGTCATCGCCGACTACGACATCGGCAAGAGCCCGTCGCGACGCGTCCGCCGCCCGCAGGAGCGCGATATTCTCGCGGCCCACGAGCAGGAGGTGCGGGTCATCGAGCTGGTCGGCACGCTGTCGCTGTCGGCGGTGGATTATGTCTCGCGCCGGCTTGCGGGCCGACCGCGGCCGCAATTCGTGATCTTCGATCTCCATCGCGTCACCTCCACCACACGCGCCGGTGCCCGGCTCGTGGCAGAGGCTTTCGAGGAGCTCGCCGCGCTGAACGTCACGGTGGTGCTATCAGGCGTCAGGCGCGCCTCCAAGGAATGGGACAGCCTGCGGGAATGGACCGCCGAGCTGAAGAACGTCCGCGATTTCTACCTGCTCGACACCGCGGTCGAATGGGCCGAAGACCAGATCGTCTATCGCTATGGCGGCTCGATCGATTTTCACGAGACCACCGAGCTTGCCGAGCAGCCGCTGCTCGCCGGCATGAGCGAGGAAGAGCTGACCGACCTCGCGTCGATCTGCACGATCCGGACCTTTCAGTCCGGCGCAAAGATCATCACGGCAGGCGATCCCGCCGACGCTCTGTTCTTTCTGCGCAGCGGCGCGGTGCATGTCACCTTGCCCGACGGCGTGCGACTGGCAACGCTGACCGCCGGCATGGCGTTCGGCGAGATGGCGCTGCTGGAGCCGACCCGCTCGGCCGACGTGTTCGCGGACATGGCGGCTACGGCGCACGAGGTGCCCCTGAAGGACTTCGAACGCTTCCGCAAGCAGCACCCCCGCGCCAGCGAGCGGGTCATGCGCAATTTGGCACAGCTCCTCGCAGACCGCCTGATCGTCG
Source organism: Bradyrhizobium sp. 149 (assembly GCF_023073915.1). Taxonomy (GTDB): domain Bacteria; phylum Pseudomonadota; class Alphaproteobacteria; order Rhizobiales; family Xanthobacteraceae; genus Bradyrhizobium. The sequence continues at coordinate 1,345,025 of NZ_JADPKK010000022.1, forward strand.
CTAACGCCAGGGTGGATATCCTCAGCGCGACCTGACGACGCTGCTCCCCCTCCTCATTGCGAGCGCAGCGAAACAATCCAGAAATGCGCCCGCGGAAGGACACTGGATTGCTTCGCTGCGCTCGCAATGACGGAGTGCGGATAAAGACCGTGCTTCTCCTAAATTAGCCCACCACTTCCGTGACCGGCTGGAGGTCGATCTCGAAGGTCTCAAGGAATTTCGAGGTCATGATGTAGAAGCCGACCGAGAGTTGCAGCTCGACCAGCGCGGCCGGCGTCAGCTTCGACGAGATCGCCTTAAAGGTCGCATCCGTCGGCTTGTTCAGCTTGACGATCTCGTCGGTGAAGGCGAGTGCGGCGCGCTGCGTCTCGTCGAAACAGGAAGCAGCCTGCCAGTTTTCGAGCGCCTCGTTCTGCTCGTCGCTGACCCCGACATTCTTGCCGATGCGCTTGTGCGCGACGATCTCATACGGTGCCTCGCACAAAATGCCGGTGCGCGTGATCGCGAGCTCGCGCACGATCGGATCGAGCTCGCCCTTATGACGGATGGCGCCGCCGAGCCGGCAGTACTGCTCGAAATAGCTGGGCGAGTGCGACATCATCCGGAAGATGTTGGCATTGCGGTTCTTGTCGAGGATTTCGCGGGTGCGCTCGGATGCCTTGGACGGGTCGCTGTAGTTGATGCGGGCCATGATTTTCCTGATATTTTTGTCGAAGGCTTTCTCGGAGCCTTTGATGCTCATTGTCGTTGCCGGCGAAAGTTCCATGAAACTCTATTCGCGCGGAGACGCAGGAGCAACAACATCGAGTCAAAATGCCGCCGCATTGCTGATCGACCTTGGGACAGTCGATATTCGCTGCGTGGGGACTTGATCGCAAGCGAGTACTCGAAGTGGGGTGTTCCGAGTAAAATAATTGGCCGTCCTTGCGCTCGCCGCGCATCGATGAGTCACGCCCGAGTCTAGGGAGAAACGACATGAAGGAAGCCACCAAGGGGGCGGCCTCGGAAGCGCTTGCGCATATGCTGGCGGTGATGGCGATGCTCGTCATCGCCAGCATCCTATTCTACGGGCGTTAGGTAGAGTTTTGGAGTTTTCGTCATTCCGGGGTGGCGTTTCGCACACGCCAGGCCCAGAATCCCGTTCCAGGCTCGGTCCTCAGGACCGCCCCCGAATGACGAATCCCACTATTTCCTTTTCACGAAGAACGGCACCAGCCTGCCGGCGAACGGTTTGAAGCTCGCATCGACCTCATCGCCGATGGCGAGGTCATTCTCACCATGCGCCATCATGCGAAAGCCCTCGGCGCAGTCGACCAGCAGGATGTTGTAGGGCACGTGTGTGCGCGTCTCAGGCGTCGCGGCGCGGCAGACCAGCGACGTCGCGTACACCCGGCCCTTGCCGCTGGCGCGCTGCTCGCGTGGATCCGACGCGCCGCAGGCCGCGCAGAAGGCGCGGCGAAAATACTGCACCTGGCCGCATGCGCTGCAGGTCTGAAAGGTGATGGCCTGTTCACCCCTGGTCCAGTCGACCAGACGCTCGCTCATCGCACCCGCTCCAGGAACATGGTCACGTGGGACGACAGCACGCCGCCGTCGCCGTGCAGCAGCGCGATCGAAGCGTCGCCCACCTGACGATTCGCCGCCCGCCCCGTCATCTGCAAATGCGCCTCGACGAGATGCGCCATGGCACCACCGACGCCGCAATGACCGTAGCTGAGCAGGCCGCCATGGGTGTTCAGCGGGATCGCGCCGTCGCGGCTGAAATGGCCGGCGCGCACGCGGGCGGCTGCCTCGCCGCGCGCGGCAAGACCGAGGTCCTCCAGCAGCATGGCCAGCGTTATCGTAAAGCTGTCGTAGATCGCGGCGTAGCGCACGTCGGAGATCGCAAGTCCCGTGGCCTCGCTGGCGCGGGCGGCGGAGATCTCGGCGCCGAGCTCGCTGAGCGTCGGCGCTGCTGTGACGTGCTGATGGGTATGGGCCTGGGCACAGCCGCGAATGCGCACGCCGGCCTCTCGGGTCCGCTCGCGGCTGATGACGAAGGCGGCGCCACCGTCCGACACCGGGCAGCAATCGAGCAGCTTCAGCGGCATCGCCACCGGCTTCGAGGCCATGACGTCGGAAACAGTGATGGGATCGTGGAATTGGGCGCCGGGATGGCTGCAGGCGTGGGCGCGCATCAGCACCGCGAATTCGGCGAGGTCTTCTTCCGTCACGCCGTATTCGTGCATGTAGCGGTTGGCGACAAGGCCGTAATAGGCGGGAATGGTCGGGCCGAGCGGCACCTCGTAATCGGGATGACCGACCTGCGCCAGTGCCTGGATCGAGGCATCGCGGCTCTGGCCAGTGAGGCGGTTCTCGCCGCCGACGACGAGCACATTGCGGGCGACGCCTGCTTCGACGAGATGATGGGCGAGCATGGTCATCGCGAGCCCGGTCGCGCCGCCGACCTGGACGGCATGGGCGTAACTGGGGCGGATGCCAAAATGCTCGGCAAAGACGGTCGCCAGCATGATGTGCGACGAGACTGTGGAGTAGCCGCAGAGGACGCCGTCGATCTCCGCGCGCTTGAGCCCGGCATCGTCAAGCGCGGCCTGCGCGGCCTTGCTCATCAGGTCGAGCGAGGACGAGCCTTCGTGCTTGCCAAAAGGCGTGAGGCCGACGCCGGTGATGAAGCTCATGGGCGCACCTGTGCATCGTCATTCCGAGGCGGCGAACGGGTGACGCCGTCGCGGACCATGGCCTCGATCTCGTCCGCGGAATAGCCGATCTCACGCAGGATCTCCGCGCCGTGCTCGTTGAGCTGCGGGGCGAGGCGCACCGGTTCGGCTTCAGTCCCGGACCAGGTCGCCGTCACCTTCATGCTGCGGATCGGACCTTCGGTCGGATGGTTCACGACCGGGAAGAAATTCGTCGCCTCCAGATGCTCGTCGTGCAGCATCGACGCGAGGTCGTGCATCGGCATTACAGGCACGTCCGCCTTGGTCAGCAGGTCGATCCATTCCGCCGTGGAGCGCGTCTCGAAGATGCGCGCGAGCTCGGCATAGACGACGTCGATGTTGGCGGCGCGGCCGGCAAAGCTCGCGAACATCGCGTCGGCCCGCAGATCGTCACGTCCCGTGGCCTTGAAGAAGTTCTCCCACTGTTTGTCGTTGTAGACGATGATGCTGAGATAGCCGTCCGACGTCTTGTAGGGCCGGCGATCGCGCGAGAGGTGGCGGGCGTAACCGCCCTTGTCGAGCGGCGGCTCGTAGGTCAATCCGCCCATATGGTCGCCCATGACGAAGCCGGCCATGGTCTCGAACATCGGGATGTCGACGCGCTGGCCGCGTCCGGTGCGGTCGCGGTGCACGAGGCTGGCGCAGATCGCGCCGACGGCGGTCAAGCCGACGATGCGATCGACCAGCGCGTTGGGCACATAGCGCGGCACGCCGTCACCGGTCTGCGCCATCAGAGCCGGCAGCGCGGTGGCGCCCTGGATCAGGTCGTCATAGGCAGGTTTTGCAGCATACGGCCCGTCCTGGCCGAAACCGAACACGCCGGCATAGACCAGACGCGGATTGATCTTGGAAACTACGTCATAGCCGAGTTGAAGCCGCGCCATCGCCTGCGGGCGGACGTTGTAGACAAGGACGTCGGCGTCTTTCAGCAAGCGCAGCACGGCCTCGCGGCCGGCGGGCTTCTTCAGGTCGAGGCAGATCGAGCGCTTGCTGCGGTTGGTGTTGAGGAACACCGGGCCCATGCCGGCGTGCCGCATCGGCCCGATCAGGCGGGTGACGTCGCCGTCCAGGGACTCCACCTTGATGACGTCTGCGCCGTAGTCGCCGAGCATCTGGGTCGCATAGGGCCCCATCAGCACGGTGGTCATGTCGACGATCTTGATGTCCTTCAGCGGCCCCATCGTTCGCTCCCGATCGCGCGGGCTCACTTGGGGCCCTCCGATTTCGGTCCAGCTAACGGCAGCGGCGGCGCGTGCGCAAGGGCGGCCGGCGTATGGCCGCATGCGCCGCGATGCGGCCGCTATTTCTTCTGACGGGATTCGCGAACCTTGAGGAGACGGTCGAGTTCCTCATTCTGCTGGTTGATGCGATCCGCGATCCGCGACTCGTTCTGCTCACCCGAGGCCGCCGCGGCCTGCTCGATGAGCTGCCTTATATTGTCCTCGAGGATCGCGATGCGGTCGTTGAGCGCGTCCATCGACAGCGAATCTTCGTAGTCATTGCTCATGATGCATCCCCTGCAAATCGATCAAGAGCTTTAAGGGGCCGGGTGGGCCCACCATGATCTAGCGCAAGAAAAGAAGGTGGGCACGGCGCTTCGCGCTTTGCCCACCCTGCGGCCTTACTTCAGCGGCTCCAGCACGGAGACGTAGTTGGCAACGGCCGCACCGCCCATGTTGAAGATGCCGCCGAGTTTTGCATTCTTGAGCTGCATGCCCTCGGGCGCTTGGCCGGCGAGCTGCATCGCGGTCATCACGTGCATGGAGACGCCGGTGGCACCGATCGGATGGCCCTTGGCCTTGAGGCCACCGGACGGATTGACCGGCAGCTTGCCGTCCTTGAGCGTCCAGCCTTCCTTGATGGCGCGGGCGCCCTGCCCCTTCGGCGTCAGGCCCATCGCTTCGTACTCGATCAGCTCGGCGACCGTGAAGCAGTCATGGGTCTCGACGAAGGAGAGATCGGTGAGCGCAACGCCCGCCTTTTCCAGCGCGCGCTGCCAGGCGACCGTGCAGCCCTCGAACTGGAGGATGTCGCGCTTGGACATCGGCAAAAAGTCCTGGGCGTGCGCGGTGGCGCGGAAGCCGATCGACTTGCTCATGGTCTTGGCGGTCTCGCCGTCGGCCAGCACGAGCGCCGCGGCACCGTCGGAGACGAGCGAGCAATCGGTGCGCTTCAGCGGACCGGCGACATAGGGATTCTTCTCGCTCTCGGCGCGGCAGAACTCGAAACCAAAGTCCTTGCGCATCTGGGCGAACGGATTGGCGACGCCGTTCTTGTGGTTCTTGGCCGCGATCAGCGCCAGTGCATCGGACTGGTCGCCGTATTTCTGGAAATAGGAGCTGGCGATCTTGCCGAACACACCGGCGAAGCCGCCGACTGTGTCGCCGTCCTCGGGCAGATAGGACGCCTTCAACAGGTTCTTGCCGATCTCCGGCCCCGGCGTGCGCGTCATCTGTTCGACGCCGACGACGAGCACGATCCTGGCCGCCCCTGCGGCAATCGCACGCACGCCCTGATGCACGGCGGCGGAGCCGGTGGCGCAGGCGTTCTCGACGCGGGTGGTCGGCTTGAAGCGCAGCTTCGGGTCGGCCTGGAGCACCAGCGAGGCGGTAAAATCCTGGGGCGAGAAGCCGGCGTTGAAATGGCCGAGCACGATCTCGTCGATATCGCCGGCCGAAATACCGGCATCCGCCAGCGCCTCATTGGCGACCTTCACCACAAGGCTTTCCACGGTCTCGGTGTCGAACTTGCCGAAAGGCGTATGCGCCCATCCGACGATGCTGGCGGCCATGTCTTCTCTCCCGGGGTCGTCTGATCTCAAGTCTTGTCTGAGCTAAGTCTTAGCCCAAGGATGGCAAGACTTCACGCGGCTTTCAGGGCCTTGAGGGTGCGCTGGCAGATGGCAGTTATGCCCGCCCAGTTGCCGGCCCTCACCTCCGCTGCCGGACACAGCCAGGAACCGCCGACCGCAACCACGTTGGGCTCGGCGAGCCAGGTCGCCGCATTAGCCTCACCGACGCCGCCCGTGGGACAGAACCGCACGTTCGGGAACGGACCGGCGAGGGCGCGCAGGCCCTTGATGCCGCCGGCCTGCTCGGCCGGGAAGAATTTTGCGACGTCGAGGCCATGGGCCAGCGCCATCATGAGCTCGGAGGCAGTCGCGATGCCCGGGGCGAACGGCAAGGAGCTGTCGGCGGCAACCTTGAGGAGATCGGGGGTCAAGCCCGGGCTGATGCCGAATTTGACGCCAAGCTTCTCGACGCGAGCGAAGTCGGCCGGATTGAGAATCGTGCCGATGCCGACGACCGCCTCAGGCACCTCGGCCATCATCGCCCTCGCGGCCTCGATCGCAACAGGGGTGCGCATGGTCACCTCCAGCGTGCGGACGCCGCCGGCAACCAGCGCGCGGGCCAGCGGCACAGCATCCTGGATACGCTCGATGGTGAGGACGGGAATGACGGTCGCGGCCTTGAACAGCGCGACGAGGTGGTTCTGTTGGGCAGTCGTGGTCATATTGGCTTTCGTTTCACTTGGTCGCTTGACGCGTGGTCGCCGGCCGGTGCCGCTTCTTCGGTGGCATGGCATAACCCGGAATGATGGCGCCCGAATAGCAGATCACGAGGCTGGCGAGGCGGTGCCCGGCCTGGGCCGCCTCGACCGGGTCGGAACCGGCGAGCCGCGCCGCGATATAGGCCGCCGCAAAGCTGTCGCCGGCCGCGGTTGTGTCGACCACGGGCTTGGTCATGGGCTCGGCGCGGACCTCGTGGGTCGCCCCGGGAAAGCGCAACAGGCTGACCGGATCGGCGAGCCGGAACACCAGCTCGGGGCTCGGGATGCGCGCCATCAATTGGTCGTGGCTCTCGCCGGGATAGAGGGCGAGCAGATCCTCGGTCGAGGTCAGCACGATGTCGGCAGCCGCGAATGCCGCTGAAAACACCTCGCGCGCGACATCGCGGTCCGGCCAACCCCGCGCGCGAAAGTTGGTGTCGAACACGAAACGGGTGCCGAGCAGGCGCGCACGCTTGATCGCCGCGAACAGGCGCTCGCGCCCGGCCGCGTCGTAGATCGAGAGCGTGATCGCAGAGAGATAGACGACGTCGTAGCTCATCAGCGAGTTGAGGAGATCGTCCGTCTCCGGCAGATTCATCAGCTGGCGGGCCGCCGCACTGTCGCGCCAGTGGAGGAACTGGCGCTCGCCCTTCGCATCGAGCTGGATCATGTAAAGGCCGGGCAGCTTGCCCGGTAGCCGCGCGACGCGTCTCGTGCCGACGCCCTCCGCAGTCCAAGCCGCAATCATCTCATCGCTCAGGGCATCGTCGCCAAGTGCGGTGAGATAATCGACCTTGATCTCGAGCCGCGCCAGATACACAGCCGTGTTGAGGGTGTCTCCGCCGAAACCGCGCGAGTAGAGGCCCCCGCCCTGCCCGCCGGACTGTCCGGCTGATTGTCCACCTTGGGCCTGCCGGAGCTCGACCATGCATTCGCCGATGCAAGCAACGCTCGCCATCACTTTACCCGCTCAGTCAGAGATCAGGCGACGAAATTGCCGCCGAGCTCGTCTTCGATGTGAATGCGGATGATGTCGTCGAAAGTCTTCTCGGCGGTTGTGAAGCCGAGCTCGAGCGACCGCTTGGCATTGAAGTTGCGCGGCCAGCCGCCGACGATACCGATGATGAAGGGATCGGGCTCCCGCTTGATGCGGGCAGCGACCTTGTCGCCCGCGACGCGTTTCAGCGCAGCGATCTGCTCGCCGACTGTCGCCGACAGGCCCGGCATGGTCAAATTACGGCGCGGCCCCACCGCGGCGAGGTCCATGGTGCCGGCATGCAGCAGGAATCCAACGGCGGAGCGCGGCGTGGCATGCCAGTGGCGGACGTCCTCGGAGACCGGCAGCACGACCTCCTTGCCGGCCAGCGGCTCGCGCAGGATACTGGAGAAGAAGCCCGATGCCGCCTTGTTGGGCAGACCGGGCCTGATGCAGATGGTCGGCAAACGGATCCCGATGCCGTCGAGGAAGCCGCGGCGGGAATAGTCGGCCAGCAGCAATTCGCCGATTGCCTTCTGCGTACCGTAGCTCAGAAGCGGCGTATGGAAGAACTCATCGCCGATCGCCTCCGGGAACGGCGCGCCGAACACCGCGATCGAGGAGGTGAACACCACGCGCGGCTTGTAGCCGCCGCCCGCGAGCCTGACGGCGTCGAGCAGCATCCGCGTGCCGTCGAGATTGATACGATAGCCCTTGTCGAAATCGAGCTCGGCTTCGCCCGAGACGATCGCGGCCAGATGAAAGATCACGTCCGGGCGGCCGGCGACCAGCTTTTCGGCCGCACCCGGTACGGCGAAATCGCCCGAGACGGTCTCGACGGCAAAACCGGCTTTTTCCGGCATCTTCGGCTCGACCACGTCGTGCATGGTCAGCTTGGTGATCTCGCTCTTGCCGAGCCGGCCGTCGCGCAGCAGCCGTTCACACAATTTGCGGCCGACCATGCCGGCGGCGCCCAGAACCAGAATGTGCAAGAGCCTACTCCTTTTTATTGGCCGGAACGCGCCGCCCTTGGCGATTCGTCCTGGCAGGCCTGAAGGCAAGCCCCGCGATCATTCCTTCACGGCGCCGGTCATCGCCGACACATAATACTCCACGAAGAAGGAATAAAGGATAACTACGGGGACCGAGCCTGTCAGAGCCGCCGCCATCAGCGCGCCCCAATGATAGACGTCGCCATTGACGAGCTCGGTGATCGCGCCGACGGGGATCGTCTTGTTCTCGGACGAGGAGATGAAGGTCAGCGCGTAGATGAACTCGTTCCAGGACAGCGTGAAGGCGAAGATGCCCGCCGAGATCACGCCCGGCAGCGACAGCGGCAGCGTGATCTTCATCAGGATCTGCAGCCGCGTCGCCCCGTCGATCAGCGCACACTCCTCAAGCTCATAGGGGATGGTGCGGAAATAACCCATCAGGAGCCAGGTGCAGAACGGGATCAGGAAGGTCGGATAGGTCAGGATCAGCGCCAGATTGCCGTCGAACAGGCCGAGCTGAAACACGATCGCCGCCAGCGGAATGAACAGGATCGAGGGCGGCACGAGATAGCCGAGGAAGATCGCAAGGCCGACATAGCGCGAGCCCTTGTAGCGCAGGCGTTCGATCGCGTAGGCGGCGCAGACGCTGGCGAACAATGAAATGAAGGTCGACGACACCGAGACGATCACGGTGTTCCACATCCAGAGCGGATAGTCGGTGTCGAAGAACAGCTTCTTGATGTGCTCCAGCGTCGGATGCACGATCCAGAACGGATTGTACTTCTCGTAGTCGTACATCTCCGCGTCCGGCTTGAACGTCGCGACCGCCATCCAGTAGAACGGGAACAGCAGGAAGAAGATGATCAGGCCGAGCGGAAGGTAGACGCGGAAAAACTTCCGCGGGAACTTCTCCAGATAGTCCATTCCGACGCTTTGGTCGTCCATCGTGGTCATGGTCAGTCCCTCCCGCCCTGCTGCCAGCGGGAACGCTGAAGCCCGAAAAAGCTGAGCAGGATCGCGGCGACCAGGAACGGAATCATTGCGTTCGAGATCGCCGCGCCCTCGCCGAGATTGCCGCCGGTGATGGCCCGCTGGAACGACAGCGTCGCCATCAGATGGGTGGAGTTGATCGGCCCACCCCGTGTGATGGTGTAGATGAGCTGGAAGTCGGTGAAGGTCATCAGCACCGAGAACGTCATCACGACCGCGATGATCGGCGACAGCATCGGCAGCGTGATGTGGCGGAAGCGCTGCAGATTGGTGGCGCCGTCGAGATTGGCGGCCTCATAGAGCGAGGGCGAGATGGTCTGAAGTCCCGCCAGCAGCGTGATCGCCACGAAAGGCACGCCGCGCCAGATATTGGCAGCGACGACCGACCAGCGCGCATTCCAAGGATCGCCGAGGAAATCGATATAGCGTGTGATCAGGCCGGCCTTGATCAACACCCAGGAGATGATCGAGAACTGGCTGTCATAGATCCACCAGAACGCGATTGCGGAGAGCACAGTGGGCACGACGAAGGGCAGCAGGACGATGGCGCGGACCATCGACTTGAACGGCAGCCGCTCGTTGAGCAGCAGCGCCAGGTAAAGTCCGATGGCGAATTTCACGGCGCTGGCGGCGACCGTGTAGAAGATCGTGTTGAACACCGATAGCCAGAACACCGAGTCTTTGGAGAGCGAGACGAAGTTCTGGAAGCCGATGAAGCGCCCGGCTCCGCCAATCTTGGTATCGGTCATGCCGAGCCAGAAGCCCAGCGCCAGCGGATAAGCCAGAAACAGGATGAGGATCGCGATCGCCGGCACCATGAACATCGCGCCGAGGAAATGCCGGCTCTCGAATGCTCTGGTCCACAGGCTGCTGCGCTTGACCTGCGCGACAGCGGACTCGGCCATAACTGCCATGTCGGATTCCCCTCGACGAAGAGTCGCGGCGTCCGGCGAACCGGACGCCGCGTAGATTGGAGCTGATCAGACCTGGTAGTAGCGCTTGGCGCGCTCGGCTGCGCGTGCGGCTGCCGCCTTCGGCGTGACGGAGCCCGACGCCGCCTCGGCGAACATGTCGACGACGACGAAGTCGCCCATCACGGCGGCGGAGGCGTAGCCGAGATCGCCGGCAAAGCCGTTGTCGCGGCAGCGCTTCAGGCAGTCGCGATACGGGGTGATCTTCGGGTCCGAGGTCCATACCGGGTTGTCGTTATAGGCCGGCAGAGGCGGCGAGACGTAGCCGTTGGAGGAGACCTCCCAGGCGTCGTAGTTCGCCTTGTCCATCATGAACTTGATGTATTCCTTGACCGCCTTCGGATACTTCGAGTGCTTGTAACCGTAATAGACGAGCACGTTCTGCTGCTCGGTCGACACGCCGACCGGCCCGATCGGCATCGGGGCGTGGTTCATGTCTTTGGCGATCTCCTGCTGCTTCGGATCGGTCGAGTTCTTTCCGACGGTCCAGATCGAGATGCCGTTCAGGGTCAGGCTGAGCTCGCCGTTCAAGAACGCCTTGTTGTTGTTCGAGTCATTCCACGACAGCACGCCGGGGATGAAGGTCTCGTAGAGCTGCTTGACGTATTCGAGCGCGGCGATCGTCTCCGGCGAGTCGATCACGACCTCGTTCTTGTCGTTGACGACCTTGCCGCCGAAGGCCCACAGCGCCCACTGGCACCAGCCGTTGGCGTCGCCCGTGGCGTGGCCGAGCGCGAAGCCGGCCGGCGTGTTGTTCTTCTTCAGCGCCTGGCACAGCTTGAGGAAGCCGGCAGTATCCTTGGGGAATTCATCGAAGCCGGCGGCCTTCACGTGGCTTATGCGGTAGTTCAGGCAGCCGCCGGTCGCGCCCTGCGGAATGGCGATCCAGCTGTTGCCCTTCTTGCCGTAGCGTTCGGCAACCGGATACCAGCCGCCATACTGCGCACCGAGATAGTCGGCGAGGTCAGTCATGTCGATCAGCTTTTCCGGGAATTTGTGGGGATCATCGAGCGTGCCGATGATCAGGTCCGGACCGGCGCCGACATTGGCGGCGACCGCGGCTTTGGGGCGGATGTCCTCCCAGCTCTCGGCCTCGAGCTTGACCTTGACGCCGGTCTTCTCGGAGAACGCCTTGGTCTGCTCGGCGAATTTGTCGAACTCGGCCTGAATGAACTGCTTCCAGCGCAAGACGCGGATGGAAGCGTTCGGCTCGGGCGTGTTGGTCCACTCCGCCGCGCGCACCGGGACGATGCCCGGGCCGGCCAGCAACGCCGCGCCGCCCAGGCCGACTTTAAGCACACTTCGCCTGTCGAAATCGCTCATCGTTCTCTCCCTAAATTTTATATTTGTATTGGGTAGTCTTGTATCGGGTCGTCTTATTAGTCGTCTTGTTATTGGTCGTCCTGGGCAGTTCTGCTGGGGCAGTTCTCGGCGTCGCTACACGCGTTTGCCCGTCGCCTCGTCGAACAGATGAACCACGGAAGGATCGGGCTTCAGCTTGATCTTGTCACCCGGATTGAACTGGTGACGTTCGCGGAAGACCGCGACGACCTGCTCACCACCGAGCTTCGCAAACACCTGCGTTTCGGAGCCCGTCGGCTCGACCACAACGATCTCGGCATCGGCGCCGTCGTCAGCGATGGTGAAATGCTCCGGCCGCACGCCGTAAACGACAGGACGGCCGTCGGACGCCGCGGGCGCGTTCCTGAGCGGCAGCTTGACGCCGTTCGGACCCTCGAAGGTCGCCACGCCGTTGACGCGCACATGCCCCTTCAGGAAGTTCATGGACGGCGAGCCGATGAAGCCGGCAACGAACTGGTTCTCGGGCTTGTCGTAGAGCTCGAGCGGCGTGCCCATCTGCTCGACGATGCCGTCATGCATGACGACGATCTTGTCGGCCATGGTCATGGCCTCGATTTGATCGTGGGTGACGTAGACGGTCGTGGTCTTCAGCCGCTGGTGCAGCTCCTTGATCTCGGTGCGCATCGCCACGCGCAGCTTGGCGTCGAGGTTCGACAAGGGCTCGTCGAACAGGAACACCTGCGGATCGCGCACGATGGCGCGGCCCATGGCGACGCGCTGGCGCTGGCCGCCAGAAAGCTGGCGCGGATAGCGTTCGAGCAGCGGCGACAGCGCCAGGATCTCGGCGGCGCGCTTGACGCGCTTATTGATCTCTTCGGTGCTCTCGCCCCGCAGCTTCATGGAGAAACCCATGTTCTCGCCGACCGTCATGTGCGGATAGAGCGCGTAGTTCTGGAATACCATCGCAATGTCCCGCTCCTTGGGCTGGACATTGTTGACGACGCGGTCGCCGATCGAGATCGTGCCTGAGGTGATGTTCTCGAGGCCTGCGAGCATGCGCAGAAGCGTCGACTTGCCGCAGCCGGAGGGTCCAACCAGGACGACGAACTGGCCGTCCTCGATCGGAATCGAAACGCCGTGCAGGACTTCAAAATTACCGAACGATTTCCGCACGTCGCGGATTTGCACAGACGACATCTAGCTCCCTCCTCGAAAGTCCACGACGCATCTCGCGCCGCGACCGTCTTGTTTTTTCCAGACTTCACCCAACGAAGCCCGACCTTAGCGGGCGACATTGTCGGCAGTTTGTGCGGTTTTGGCAATTTGTCTTTGGTTAGTCTGTGCTGGTAGCGCTGTCAACGTTCCTTTGTTTGCGACAGTGAGTGTGTTAAGAGCAGCAAATGGGTCGAAAGCGCACCAAGTCAGGCAAAATCCGGCTGGCAGAAGTCGCCGAGCTTGCCGGCGTAAGTCCGATCACTGCGTCCCGTTTCTTCCGCAATCCCGAGGCGCTCTCGGTCGCCAAGCGGACACGGGTCGATAGCGCGGCCAAGGAACTCGGCTATGTGCCGAACCTGGCGGCACGGGCATTGGCCTCACAGCGCACCGAAGTGATCGGCGTCTTGATTCCGTCACTGACCAATAACGTGTTCTCCGACGTGCTGCGCGGCATCTACGACGCCTCCGAAAACAGCCGTTACTCGATCCAGCTGTCCAACACACGCTACAGTATTCTCCAGGAGGAGAAGCTGCTGCGCCTGTTTCTTGCGCAGAAGCCGGCCGGGCTGATCGTCACCGGCATCGACCAGACGACGGAATCGCGCGCGATGCTCGACGCCGCCGACTGCCCGATCGTGCAAATCATGGAGATCGGACCCAATCCGGTCGACATGATGATCGGCTTTTCGCACTATGACGCAGCCCGCGCCGCGATTGCACACTTGTTCGCGCAAGGTCACCGCAAGATCGGCTTCGTCGGCGCGCGGATGGATCCGCGGGTGCAGCGGCGGCTCGACGGATACGTCTCGGCCATGAAGGACGCCGGGCTGTTCGAGCAACGCCTCGTCGTCACGACGGCGACACCGACCTCGGTGACGCTCGGCGGCGCCCTGTTCACCGATCTCCTGGCGCGGGAGCCCGGCATGGACGCGGTGTTCTGCGCCAATGACGACCTCGCGCTCGGGGTGCTGTTCGAATGCAGGCGCCGCGAGATCGCGATCCCCGAACAGATCGCGATCGTCGGCTTCAACGATCTCGAATTCATGGCCTCTGCCGTCCCGACCCTCACGAGCGTGCGCACCAACCGGTACGAGATGGGCAACACCGCCGCCACCATGCTGATCGACGCGATCGACGGACGGCGCCCGGAGCATCCGGTGCTCGATCTCGGCTTCAAGGTGATCGAGCGGCAGAGCTCGTCGGCGCGGCGTTCGGACAACCGGCCAGCCGTTTCAGGCGCAGGCGCTGCGAACAAAATGGTAGCGTTACCAAGTGGCCATGACTAGTATCGGATTTGTAAGGAAACGACCCGCCAGCGGGCAGGCAAATCATCACTCGCGCCGTTGGGCATCGCACAAGCCGACCCCATAAAACGGACGCCAGTGCGTTTGCATTGCAGGAGAAATCAATGACAAAAAAACCAACCAATGGGCATGCCCCCGCCGGCAACGGCGCTCGCCGCCACCTCCGCTCGCAGGAATGGTTCAACAATCCGCATAATCCGGGTATGACCGCGCTCTATATGGAGCGCTATCTGAACTACGGTCTCACCCGGTCCGAGCTTCAATCCGGCAAGCCAATCATCGGCATCGCGCAGACCGGCAACGACCTCTCCCCCTGCAACCGCCACCATATCGAGCTTGCTCATCGGGTCCGCGAAGGCATCCGCGAGGCCGGCGGCATTGCGATGGAATTCCCGACCCATCCGATCCAGGAGACCGGCAAGCGCCCGACCGCGGCGCTCGACCGCAACCTCGCTTATCTCGGCCTCGTCGAGATCCTCTACGGCTATCCGCTCGACGGCGTGGTGCTGACCACCGGCTGCGACAAGACCACGCCGGCCTGCATGATGGCGGCGGCAACGGTCAACCTGCCCGCGATCGTGCTGTCGGGCGGCCCGATGCTGAACGGCTGGCATGCCGGCGAACGCACCGGCTCAGGCACCATCGTCTGGAAGTCGCGCGAGCGCCTCGCCGCCGGCGAAATCGACTATGAAGAATTCATGGAGATCGTGGCGTCATCGGCGCCCTCGGTCGGCCATTGCAACACCATGGGCACTGCCTCCACCATGAACGGGCTTGCCGAAGCGCTCGGCTTCTCGTTGCCGGGATGTGCGGCGATCCCCGCGCCTTATCGCGAGCGTGGCCAGATCGCCTATGAGACAGGCAAGCGCGCCGTCGAGATGGTCTGGGAGGATCTGAAACCCTCGGACATCCTGACCCGCGAGGCGTTCGAGAACTGCATCGTGATCAATTCGGCGATCGGCGGCTCGACCAACGCGCCGATCCACATCAACGCGCTGGCGCGCCACATCGGCGTCGAGCTCTCGATTGACGACTGGCAGAAGCTCGGCCACGACGTGCCGCTGCTGGTCAACATGCAGCCGGCCGGCTTCTATCTCGGCGAGGAATTCCACCGCGCCGGCGGCGTGCCGGCCGTGGTGCGCGAACTGATGAAGCACAAGCGCATCCACGAGGACGCGGTCACGGTCAACGGCCGCGGCATTGGCGAAAATTGCGCCAATGCGCCGAAGCCTGACAACGATGTGATCTGGGCTTACGACAAGCCGCTGGTGAAGGACGCCGGCTTCCTGGTGCTCAAGGGCAACCTGTTCGATTCCGCGATCATGAAGACCAGCGTGATCTCCAAGGAATTTCGCGATCGCTACCTCAGCAACCCGACCGATCTCAATGCATTCGAGGGCCGCGCCGTCGTGTTCGAGGGTCCCGAGGATTACCACGAGCGGATAGACGATCCCTCGCTCGATATCGACGAGCGCTGCGTGCTGTTCATCCGCGGCACCGGGCCGATCGGCTATCCCGGCGGCGCCGAAGTCGTGAACATGCAGCCGCCGGCGGCGCTGATCAAGCGCGGCATCCTTGCCCTGCCCTGCATCGGCGACGGCCGCCAATCGGGTACATCGGGCTCGCCCTCGATCCTCAACGCCTCGCCGGAAGCTGCCGCCAATGGCGGGCTGGCGATCCTCAGGAACGGCGACAAGGTGCGCATCGACCTCAACAAGGGCAGCGCCAACATTCTCATCTCCGACGACGAGGTGAAGAAGCGCCATGCCGACCTGGCGGCCAATGGCGGCTTCAAGCATCCGCCGAACCAGACGCCATGGCAGGAGCTTTACCGCAACACCGTCGGCCAGCACGCGACCGGCGCCTGCATGGAGCTCGCCACGCGCTACCAGAACGTCGCCGGCACATTTGGTGTGGCGCGGGATAATCACTAGCCACTCGTCATGGCGAGGAGCGAAGCGACGAAGCAATCCAGACTGCCTCCAAGGCAAGATTCTGGATTGCTTCGCTTCGCTCGCAATGACGGCATAGCAATCAATTCACGGTGAGGAGAATCACAAATGGCAGACCGCCTCAAGGGGAAGCGCGCAATCGTCACGGCTGCAGCGGCAGGCATCGGACGCGCATGCGCCATCGCATTCGCGCGTGAAGGCGCAACCGTGATCGCCACCGACATCAACGAGAGCGGCATCGCGAGCCTGACCAAGGAAGGCATCGCCGAGACGGCGAAGCTCGACGTGCGCAGCACCGCCGACGTCAACGCCTTCGCCAAGCGCGTCGGCAAGGTGGACATCCTGCTCAACGCGGCCGGCTTCGTGCACCACGGCACCATCCTGGAGTGTTCGGAAGAGGATTTTGATTTCTCGTTCGACCTCAACGTCAAGTCGATGCACCGGACCATCAGGGCGTTCCTGCCCGACATGCTCGCGGGCGGCGGCGGCAGCATCGTCAACATCTCCTCCTGCGCGGCGCTGCGGCCGCCGGCCAATCGCTACGTCTACAGCGCCTCGAAGGCCGCGGTGTCGCTGCTGACGCGGGCGGTCGCGCTCGACTTCATCACCAAGGGTATCCGCTGCAACAGCATCTGCCCCGGCACCGTCGAGACGCCCTCGATGCTCGACCGCGCCGCCGCGCAAGGGCCGCAGGGCAAGGAGATGTTCGTCTCCCGCCAGAAGATGGGCCGGCTCGGCACCGCAGACGAGATCGCGTCCATGGCGGTCTATCTCGGCAGCGACGAAAGCGCATTCACCACCGGCGTCGACCTCGTCGTCGACGGCGGCTACATGCTCTGACGCAAAGGCCTGCAGCATGAACAAGATCGATCTCAACGGCCGCGTCGCAATCGTCACCGGCGGCGCGCAAGGCTTTGGCCGCGCCATCACCCGGCGCTTTGTCGATTCCGGCGCCAAGGTCGCGATCTGGGATTTTGACGCCGCGCTAGCCGAGAAGACAGCGAAGGAGATCGGCGAAAACGTCCGCGTCTTCAAAGTCGACGTCACCGACACCGCGGCCGTCGAACAGGCGCGCGACGCGACGCTTGCCGCCTTCGGCAAGATCGACATCCTCGTCAACAATGCCGGCATCGCCGGAGTCAACAAGCCGGTCTGGGAAACTGATCTGGAGGAATGGCGCAAGGTGCTGCGCATAAATCTCGACGGCCCCTTCATCGTCTGCAAGGCGATCGTGCCCGCGATGCTCAAGCAGAAATACGGGCGGATCGTGAACATCGCCTCCATCGCCGGCAAGGAAGGCAATCCGAACGCCTCGCACTATTCGGCCTCCAAGGCCGGCCTGATCGCGCTGACGAAGTCACTCGGCAAGGAGCTGGCGGCACATGACATCCTCGTCAATGCGGTGACGCCGGCGGCTGCGAAGACCGCGATCTTCGACCAGATGACGCAGCAGCACATCGATTTCATGCTGTCGAAGATCCCGAAAGCGCGTTTCGTGCTGGTGGAAGAGCTGGCCGCGATGGTGAGCTGGCTCGCATCCGAGGACTGCGCGTTCTCGACCGGCGCGGTGTTCGACATTTCGGGCGGACGCGCAACCTATTGAGGCAGCCATGATCAGAGAAGGCGGATGTCTGTGCGGCGCGGTGCGGTTCAAGGCGGAAGGTGAGCCGCTCAACGTTCGCGTCTGCCATTGCCGCATCTGCCAGAAGGCCATGGGCTCGCCCTACTTCGCCCGCGCCCAGTTCGACCAGCGCGCACTGACCGTCGAGGGCGAGACCACCCGCTATGCGTCGTCGGAGAACATCGATCGCGTGTTCTGCACACGCTGCGGCACAAGACTGTTTGCCTGGCGGCGCAATGGCACGCTGGCGGGCGTCGCACTCACCGCGTTCGATGATCGCAACGCCTTCGCGCCGACCGAGCACATCTGGGTCTCGGAGAAGCTCGCCTGGCTGAAGCTCGACGACGGGCTGACGCAGTATCCGGGGACCATCCCGGCGTGAATTTTTGCGGAAGCATAGCGGCGTCGGGCCACGCGGATCATTTACGGCGTGGCATTTCTGAACCGGGCACCCTATGTTGAGATGAAGCGTTGCTGCACCACCGGTTGGCTGGGTCGGCTGCAAGACCGAAGGCAAAACCGGGACGGACGAGCCGTGAACATCTCTTTGTATGACCTCTCGGTGTGGGTACTGCCGCTGGTGCTCGCCATCACCTTCCACGAGGCTGCGCACGCCTTCGTCGCATACCGTCTCGGCGACGACACCGCCTCGCAGCTCGGCCGCGTCAGCTTCAACCCGCTCCGGCACATCGACCCCTTCGGCACCGCGATCCTGCCCGCGATGCTGCTGTTTGCGCATTCGCCGTTCCTGTTCGGCTATGCCAAGCCTGTGCCGGTGAATTTCCGCAAGCTCAACAACCCCAGGCTCGACATGGTCTGGGTGGCGCTGGCCGGGCCCGCCACCAACATCCTGCTGGCGCTCCTGGCGGCTCTCGCCCTCCACACCCTGCCCTGGGCTCCGGCCAATTCGGCGCAATGGATCTTCGACAACCTCAAGAATGCGCTGCTCATCAACGCGGTGCTGGCAGTGTTCAATATGATGCCGATCCCGCCGCTCGATGGCGGGCGCGTCGCGGTCGGGCTGCTGCCCCGGCCGCTCGCCCTGCCGCTGGCCCGGCTCGAGCCGTTCGGTATGCTGATCCTGATCGGTCTGTTGATCCTGCTGCCGCTGGCGGGCTCGCAGTTCGGTCTAAATCTTGATGTTATTTCAGCAATACTGCGAACGTTGACCGGTTATGTGATTCAGGCTGTTCTCTTCCTGACCGGCAATGCGTAGTTGAACAGCGACACCCGAACACAAAGCCGAAGGGCCAGAGGCCGACTTGGTCAAAGCTGCGGATATGCTGATCGCGCGACGCGCCGATACCCGCGCCCGCGCCGATTTCGCCACCTGGAAGATGATGGCCAAGCTCAACGGGTCGTCCGCGCTGCCTCCGGAGGCTCAGGAGTTCCTCGTGAGCTACAAGAACCTGCTGGCGCAGATGAACGAGGGTGAGGCCACCGAAGCCACCATCGGCGCGATCTACAAGGCCTACTATGCCGAGATGGGCGGCGCGGGAACCCCGCCCGACGTCCGACCTCGCGCGGCCGAGCCGGCGGCGGACAATGTTACCGCTTTCCGCCGCCCCGAACCGAAGCCGAAGAAGGCCAATTTCTTCGGGGCAGCGGCCGCAAGCGCAACCCAGAAACGGCCGCTCCCGGTGGCATTGATCTTCGCCTGCCTGGTCGTGGTCTATGTCGGGATCAGGCTCTACTGGCGCTGAGCCGTCTTCTTCTTTTTCTTTGCGTCCGGCGGCGTGAAGATGATGTCGACGGTGCGCTCGAACCGGTCGTCAGTCAGGCTGGCAGGCGGCTGCGGGATGGGATCGGACTTGCGGACAATCGAGATCGCGGCCGCATCGTAGGCTGCATCCCCGGAGGACTCGACGACGTCGACTGAAAGCACGTTGCCCCGTCGGTTGATCGCGAAGCTGACCTTGACCTTCTGATTGTTGGGCTCCTTGCCCTCAGGGTTGACCTTGTGGGCCGTGAGGTGCGCGCTGATCTTGCGGTTCCAGTCGGCCGTCAGCTTCAGCATGTCCTTGCCGATGCCAAGCACAGGCGCCAGCGCCTTCTCGGCCTCGCGCGCGTCCTCATCGAGTGTCTGCCGCGCCGTCGCAACCGACTTCGGCGAGGCCTCCGCGGCGGGCGTTTCGACCGCCGCGATCTTCGGATCCTCGTCCTGCGGCTTCTTCGAGATGTTTTCGGTGACGACCCGATCGGGATCGTCGACCTGTTGCGACTGATCCTTTGGAAGCTCGGTTTCCTTGGTCTCGGCCTTTTGCTCGGGAAGCGCCTGCTGCTCCTGCATTGCTTCGCTGTCCGGTCCTGGCGGAAGATCGGTGTCAGGTGCCTTCGGCGAGGCCATCTCGACGGCGAACTCCGCGCCAGCCGCGCCGAGGCCATCGTCGCCGTCATCGGCGCGCAGGTGGGCCAGCGCGAGCGCGCCACCACCCAGATGGAGCGCGAGCGCCGCCACCGCTGCCAAAATCCAAAGCGTCCGGGGTGGTCTGGACTCGTCCGACATAGCGGGCCTCTAAGGCTGAGCGGCGCCTGCCGCGGGCACCCCCGGAGCGCCTTCCAGCGCAACCAGTTTCACCCGCGAATAGCCGCCTGAGCGCAAGAGCTCCATGATACCCATCAACTCGCCATACGGCACCGAGCGATCGGCGCGCAGGAAGACATACTTGTCCTTGCTCATGTCGGACAGACCGTCGAGGGTGCCGATCAACTCGGCGCGGTGGACCGGATTTTCTCCGATGGCGAGCGTCAAATCGGGCTTGATGCTGAGATAGGTCGGCTTGTCCGGCTTCTTCTGCGGCGTCGCGCTCGACGTGGGCAAATCGATCGGCAGGTCGACGGTCGAGAGCGGCGCTGCGACCATGAAGATGATCAGCAGCACCAGGATGACGTCGATGAACGGCGTGACGTTGATCTCGTGCGTTTCGCCGAAATCATCGTCGTCATCATTGTCTGCGAGCGAAACGCCCATGGTTCACTCCGCCGCGCGCGAATGCACGCTGCCGTGGCTGCGGTCGAGATCGCGCGAGAGCAGCCGCCCCGCCGCGCCCGAGGCACGGCTGACGAGCTCGAGATAGCTCTTCGTCACGCGCGAGAAGTGGTTGTAGATGATGACGGCGGGGATCGCGGCGACCAGACCGATCGCGGTGGCGAGCAGCGCCTCGGCGATGCCGGGAGCCACGACAGCGAGATTCGTGGTCTGCGACTTCGAGATGCCGATGAAGCTATTCATGATGCCCCACACCGTGCCGAACAGGCCCACGAAGGGCGACGTGGAGCCGATGGTCGCGAGCACACCCATGCCGACGCGGACGCGCCGCGCCTCCGCGCGCACGATCTCGGAGAAGCTCGAAGCGGCGCGCTCCTTGATGCCGGCATCGCTGGACAGGCCGGCCGACATCCGCGCCTCGCGCAGCGCGGCCGCCAGGAACGACGGCAGGATGCCCTCCTTGGAGCCAAGCGCCATCTGCGCTTCCGCCAGCGAGCGCGCCTCCGCGATCTTCTTGAGCGCCGAGCGAAGCTTGGTCGAGGCAACCGACAGCTCGATCGACTTGGCGATCAGGACCGTCCAGGTCACCAGCGATGCGAAGGCGAGCCCGATCATCACCGCTTTCACGATGATGTCCGCCGACTGGAACATCATCCAGGGCGACAGCTCCTTCATGGCCGGTGCGACACCGGCCGCCGCATCGGGCCGTTGGGCCGCGGGCATGGTCGCCGAGGGAGCCGCAGGAGCCGCCGCGGGCTGAGCCGTCGATTGGACAGGTGCCGCCGGCGGGGCTTGTGTCTGGGCAGAAACAGGGGATGCGAGCCAGGCGGCCGCCAGCATCAAAGCTGCGGCAAGGCTTGCTTGGAAGGACATGATCTTCATACTTCGGCCCAGTAGCGAATGAGGTTGTGATAGATACCCGTCAATTTGACCGTTTCGGGATCGTCACGCCCGAGCCGTTCCACCAGCGCCTGAATCGCGGTGTCGAGGTCAAAGATCATGCTCCGGGCTTGATCGTCCCGTATCATGCTCTGAAGCCAGAAGAAAGATGCAACCCGCGTTCCCCTGGTCACCGGCGTCACGAGGTGGAGGCTCGTGGAGGGATAGAGCACGCAGTCCCCGGCTTGCAACTTGACTTCGTGCGAACCGTAGCTGTCCTCGATCACAAGTTCGCCACCGTCGTACTCCTCCGGCTCGGCCAGGAACAGCGTGACCGATAAGTCTGTGCGGATGCGAAGGCCGGTCAGACGGTCACCTCGGATTGCGTTGTCGACATGCAGGCCGAAATGGTGGCCACTGCCGGCTGCGTAACGGTTGAAAAGCGGCGGGAAGATCTGGAGCGGGATCGCCGCCGCGATAAAGCGCGGGTTCGACGTCAGCGCCGAGATGATGCGGTTGCCGAGCTTGCGCGCGACCTCGCTGTCCGGCGGCAATTGCTCGTTGCGCTTGACCATCGCCGACTGCGAGCCGGCGGTGGATCGCCCGTCTTCCCATTCGCTGGCGTCCATGATGCGGCGGAACTCCGCCACATCATCCTTGCTGAGAACGCCAGGCAGGCACGTCAACATGATCAGAACTTCGCCGTCGTGATGAGGTAGAATGCCCGCCCCGGCGCGACCGCCACGAAAGGCACGGCACTGCGATAGAACGAGTCGTAATAGAGCTTGTTCGTCAGGTTCTGGGCGTAGAACTTCATGGTCCAGTTCTGGTCGATCTTCTTCTCAACGAACGCGTCGAAGCGCCAATAGCTCGGCAACTCGTTGGTGTTGGCCGCGAATGTGCCGCCATAGACCTTCGAGCGGTACACCGCCTGTCCGCCGAGTTCCCAGCCGTCGTCGAACTTGTACTTGGTCAACATGCTGAACGACTGGTGGGCAATGTTGGCGAGCTGCAGACCGAGATTCGAGGCAACGCCGCTCTGCGTGACCTTCGACTGCATCAGCACCAGACCGCCAAAAATGCTCCAGCGGTCGGTGAGCTTGCCCTCGGCCTCGATGTCGATGCCTTGGATCCTGTAGGCAGCGCCCGAGGTCAGCACGCTGTTGACGGTCTCGCGCGCGTTGTCCTTGGTCGTCTGGAACAGCGCACCGGTCACCAACAGGTGCCGGTCGGCGAGCTCCCATTTGGTGCCGAGCTCGATCGCCTTATTACGCTCGGGTCCGAGCAAAACGGCCGTGTTGGGCGGAACACCACCGTAATCGGTCGCGGTCGCATCAAGCTCCGACCCGAACGGATTGGCCGAGGTCGCATAGGCTGCGTAAAGGCTGCCGATCGACATCGGCTTGTAGACCAGGCCGACGTTGTAATTAACAAGATCGGCGTTCTGCTTCAGATAGGCCGCGTTGGTCGACGAGCTCTGGCTGTAGCCGTCGTAGCGCACGCCGCCGTTCACAATGATGGTGTCCTGCCAGTTCGCAGTGTCCATGACGTAGACGCTGCTGGTGTTGACACCGTAGCGCGTCGGATTTCCAACCAGCGACGGCGTGTTGCTAAAGGGAATGTAGGTGTACTGCGGCGAATAGAGATTGACCCCCGTGACCGCTCCGTTGCTGGTCGAGCCGCCGCCGAACAGTTCCGACGAGAGGCCGGTGTAACGGTCGATCGAGATGTTCTCATTGGCATATTCCACGCCGAACACTGCGGTGTGCTTGACCCCGCCGGTGATGAGCTTGAACGTGGCCTCGTTCTGGTTGGCCCACACGTCGACGTTCTGGTAGCGGCTCTGCGCGCTCGCCGTCGTGGTCCAGAGCAGCGGATTGGGGCTGGTCGTGTTCGGGTTCTGCGGCAGAGTGCCGATGTAGTTCAGCAGCGAGTGCTCACCGCGCACTTTGCTGCTCAGCGTAATAGCATCGTTGACCTTGTACTCGATCGTGCCGGTGCCGAAATCCTGCCGCGCAGTCTGGAAGTCGCGATTGAGGAAGCCGTACCAGTTTCCGCGCGGAATGCCCGCTGACGTTACGGGGACATTGCCCTGCCTGTAAAAGGGCACGCCGAAATCCGGGTAGCCGCTGAGATCGGTGTGGACATAGTTCGTCGTGATCTTGATGTCGTTGGTCGGGGTGTATTTGGTCGAGATGAACGAACCCCAGCGATCGTCGGTGACGTAATTGCGGCCGGCGACGTTGGCGTCCTGGAACAGGCCGCCTACGCGCACCGAGAAGGTCGGATCGATGACCTGATTCACGTCGAGCGTGACGCGCTTGGTCCTGTCGGTGCCGAACTCGGTATCCATGCGCTTAAAGTTGACGTCGCCTGCCTGCTTGGTGACGATGTTGATGGCGCCGCCGGCGGTGCCGCGGCCGGCGTAGGACGAGGCCGGGCCGCGCAGGATCTCGATCTGCTCGGTGAAGAAGTTCTCGCGGATCGAGACCGCAGGATCGCGGATACCGTCGATGAAGACGTCGTTGCGCGCATCGAAGCCGCGGATGAAGAAGCGGTCGCCGAACGCGTTGCCGCCCTCTCCCGATCCCAGCGTCACGCCGGCGGTCGAGCGCCCGATCTCTTTCAGTGTCGTGGCGTTCTTGTCCTCGAGAACTTCCTTGCTGAGCACGGTGATCGTCTTGGGCGTGTTCAGCATCGGCTCGGGAAATTTGCCGGATGCCTGGACGTGGTCGACCTTGTAGGGCGCAGCGGGATCAGAATACGGATTGCGGTCGACCTCGCCGGCGGGGACGGTAGGAGCGGTCTGCTGCGCCGCCTGCTGCCGCTGCGCAGCACGACGAAGCGCATTGCGCGCGCGGACCTGATCCGGCGTCGGCTTCGAGGCCACCGGACGCGGACGCTGGACCGGCGCATCGACCGTTACCGGGGGCAGGTTAGACTGCTGCGCCTCCGCGCCGCTCGACACCGATGCTGCCGCGATCAGGCCCGCAACAGCGGAGACCTTCTTGCCGGAAACGCTCGTGAATTTTTCATCGAATGCTGCGACCGAACGCAACGATTTCGGTGCGACCACCTGCCCCATTTACCAAACGCCCCATATTCCTGTTCGCTCAATCACGTCGACGAACGATTGGAGTGTTGGTATCGGCCGCAAAATAGCGGGTCAATGCGAGCAAGCCGCGAGAACCCTTGAATAAGTCCAGATCAAAACGATTCTAAACTGCAGTTTGAAATCGTTCTAAATCAAGATTGGATTCGTTCTAACCAAACCGAAACGCGAAAATCAGCGATCGCGCTGACCACATTCAATCGCTGCTCGGCGGCTTCATCAGCGAGAACAATTCGTCGACGGTCTTCTGCGCCACCGCGCGCACGCGATCGCTGTGGTCCATGCCGGCGATGTTGACGCCGTTGACGACCGCTTTGATCTCGTCGCGGAAGTCGGTGAGGAAGCGCAGGGGATCACGCTGCTCGTTGGCGACGCGAGCGATCAGTCCCGTGATCAGAATCTGACACGCGATCAGCTTGCCGTTCAGTTCGTCCATCCTGCGCTCCCTTTGTGGCGGCCGATATGAACGATGCTGAATTTCCTGACAACCGAAACGGCCTTCGAGCGATTTAGAACCGTTCTTGTGAAGCCCGGCCCTGCGGCTCCGCGCGGCGCCATCTGGCCCCGCACACACCGCTTTCGAGCAATGCACAAAGTTTGCACGCGGATCGTTCGTCATGGGAAAATGCAGCACTGCACACCGCGACGCCAGAAGGCTGCCTAAGCAGTGCAAAGCTTTCCAATTGTTTAGGATTCTCAGCCGATAGTGCTGTTTACACTGGAACTTGGCGTGTATTATACAAGCGCCCTGGAACCCTATGGTTGCCCCATAATTCGTAGCTTAGGGTACAAGCGCCGACACGAGACGATATGAAAAAGTCCCGGCCGATCCTCTGGATTCTGATCATCGCGGCCGTGGCCTCCGCGGGTTACTTTGGTTGGCAGAAATTCGGCTCGCCCGACGCCGGAAAAACCCAGACTGCGCAGAAGGGTCCGCAGCGCCCACCCGCCGTGCCGGTGAGCGTTTCGCCGGTCCAGAAGGTCGACTTTCCGGTTTACCTGACCGGTCTCGGCACGGTTCAGGGCTTCAACACCGTACAAGTCCGGACTCGGGTAGATGGCCAGATCGACAAGATCGCCTTCACCGAGGGCCAGATCGTCAAGCAGGACGAGCTTCTGGTCTCGATCGATCCTCGTCCCTATCAAGCTACGCTCGACCAAGCCAAGGCCAAGAAGGCCCAGGACGAGGCAAATCTGGCCAACGCCAATCTCGAGCTCCAGCGCGCCATGAAGCTCGGCGAATTCGCCACCGCACAGCGGGTCGACACCCAGCGCTCGACGGTCGCTCAGCTCAACGCCCAGATCGCCGCCGATGAAGCCGCGATCTCCAACGCGCAGACCCAGCTCGACTACACCCAGGTCAAGGCGCCGATCACCGGAGTCGCCGGCCTGCGTCAGGTCGACATCGGCAACATCGTCAACGCCTCGACGCAGACCGGCATCGTCACGATCTCGCAGGTCGAGCCGATCTCGGTGATCTTCACCGCGCCGGAAGATCAGCTGCCTTATATCAGCGAGGGCCAGAAGGCCGGCGCGCTCAGGGTGATCGCCTTCACCACCGACGGCAAGAAGACGCTGGCCGAGGGCAAGCTCGCGGTCATCAACAACCAGGTCGACACGAGCAGCGGCACGATCCGGCTCAAGGCGGTGTTCGACAACAAGGACCACGCGCTGTGGCCCGGGCAGTCGGTGTCGACGCGCCTTCTGGTGCGCACCCTGAAGGATGCGACCGTTGTCCCGGATGACGCGGTCCAGCACTCCACCAACGGCCTCTACGCCTATACCGTCAATCAGGACAACAAGGCCGAGGTGCACAAGATCAAGGTCAGCTACGGCATCGACGGACGTTCGGTCGTCGACGAAGGGCTAACGCCCGGACAACAGGTGATCACGGGCGGCCAATTCAAGGTCCAGCCCGGAAGCCTCGTCTCTACGGCTGTGGCGAGCTCGGATCCGGCCCAGAACAAGGTTCGACAGGAATGAACGCCGGCGGGATTTCGGCACCTTTCATCCGTTATCCCATCGGCACCTCGCTGCTGATGGCCGGCATTCTCTTTGTCGGTCTCGTCGCCTATCCCCTACTGCCGGTCGCACCACTGCCGCAGGTGGACTTCCCGACCATCCAGATCACCGCCAATTTGCCGGGCGGCAGCCCCGAGACCATGGCCTCGTCGGTGGCCCAGCCGCTCGAACGGCAATTCGCCCAGATCCCGGGCATCGCCCAGATGACCTCGACGAGCTATCTGGGCACCGCGTCGATCACCATCCAGTTCGATCTCAACCGCAGCATCGACGGCGCCGCCAACGACGTGCAGGGCGCCATCAACGCCGCGAGCGGGCAGCTGCCGAAAAACCTGCCCTCGCCGCCGACCTACCGCAAGGTCAACCCGGCAGACGCCCCGATCCTGCTATTGTCGGCGACTTCCGACACATTACCGCTGACCAGCGTCAGCGATGCGGTCGATGCCCAGCTCGCCCAGCAGATCAGCCAGCTCTCCGGCGTGGCGCAGGTCTTCATCGGCGGCCAGCAGAAACCGTCAATCCGCATTCAGATCGACCCGGCGAAACTCGTCGCCAAGGGCCTGTCGATGGAGGACGTGCGCAGCCAAATTGCGATCACCACGGTCGACAGCCCCAAGGGCAACATCGACGGCCCGAAGCGCGCTTACACGATCTACGCCAACGACCAGCTCACCCAGTCCAAAGACTGGAACGACGTCATCGTCGCCTACCGCAACGGCGGCCCGTTGCGGATCCGCGACATCGGCCAGGCAGTCAGCGGCCCCGAGGACGCCAAGCAGGCGGCTTGGGCCAACGGCAAGCGCGGCGTGTTCCTGGTAGTGTTCAAGCAGCCCGGCGCCAACGTCATCGAGACCGTCGACCGGATCAAGGCGACGCTGCCTCGCCTCGTCGCGGCGATCCCGCCCGCGATCAAGATCGAGGTGATCAGCGACCGCACCACGACAATCCGCGCCGCGGTCGAAGACGTCCAGTTCACGCTACTGCTGACCATTGCGCTGGTGGTCATGGTCATCTTCATCTTCCTGCGCAGCTTCTGGGCCACCGTCATTCCCACCATCACGGTGCCGCTGGCGCTGCTGGGCGCATGCGCGCTGATGTGGGTGTTCGGCTATTCGCTCGACAATCTGTCGCTGATGGCGCTCACTATCGCGGTCGGCTTCGTCGTCGACGACGCCATCGTGATGCTGGAGAACATCACGCGCTACATCGAGGAAGGCGAATCGCCGATGGCGGCGGCCTTCAAGGGCTCCAAGGAAATCGGCTTCACCATCGTGTCGATCAGCATCTCGCTGGTCGCAGTGCTGATTCCGCTGCTCCTGATGGGCGGCATCATCGGGCGCTTGTTCCGCGAATTCGCCGTCGTGCTGGCGATGACGATCTTCGTCTCGATGTTCGTGTCGCTGACCCTGACGCCGATGATGGCCTCGCGCTTCCTGCGCGCCCACGGCGAAGTCACCCACGGCAAGTTCTACCAGTGGAGCGAGCGCGGCTTCGATGCGATGTTGCGCGGCTACGAATGGGTGCTCGACCACGCCCTGAGCTGGCGCCGCACGACGCTCGCGATCTTCTTCGCGACCCTTGCCCTGTCGGTCTATCTGTTCGTCCTGATCCCGAAGGGCTTCTTCCCGCAGCAGGACGTCGGCCTGATCACCGCGACCTCGGAAGCCTCCCAGGACATCTCGTTCGCGGAGATGCAGCGCCGTCAGGTCGAGCTCGGCAAGATCGTGATGGACGATCCCGACATCGCATCCATCGCGATGAACATCGGCGGCAGCGGCCGCGCCGGCAACAACGGCAACATGTTCATCACGCTGAAAGCGCGCAATGAGCGCGAGGCCTCCGCGCAGCAGATCATCGCGCGGCTGCGTCCCAAGCTCGAGAAGGTGTCCGGGGCCCGCCTCTACATGCAGGCGGCCCAGGACGTCCGGCTCGGCGGCCGGCCGACGCGGACGCAATTCGAATTCACCCTGCAGGACGCCGACCTCACCGAGCTCAACGACTGGGCCCCGAAAATCCTCGCCAAGATGCAGACGTTGCCGCAGCTGCGCGACGTCGCGACCGATCAGCAGACCCAGGGCACCACGGTTCAGCTCAAGATCAACCGCGATACCGCAGCGCGCTACGGCATCCAGCCGCAGCTGATCGACGACACGCTGTACGACGCCTTCGGGCAGCGCCAGGTCACGCAGTATTTCACCCAGCTCAACACCTACAAGGTGATCCTGGAAATCCTCCCGGAGATGCAGGGCAGTCTCGAAAGCCTGAACAAGCTCTATCTGAAATCGCCGCTGACCGGGGACCAGGTGCCGCTGTCCACGTTCGCGACCTGGAGCACCGATCCGGTTCGCCCGCTCTCGATCAGCCACCAGGGACAGTTTCCGGCGATCACCATCAGCTTCAACCTCGCCCAGGGTGTCGCACTCGGCCAGGCCACCGAGGCCGTTCAGAAGGCGATGGCCGATCTCGGCGCGCCTCCGACGCTCAATTCGAGCTTCCAGGGCACGGCACAGGCATTCCAGCAGTCGCTGGGCACAGTGCCGCTCCTCATTCTTGCGGCGCTGGTCGTGGTCTATCTGATCCTCGGCATCCTCTACGAGAGCTACATCCATCCGATCACGATTCTGTCGACGCTGCCCTCGGCCGGCGTCGGCGCGCTCGCGATCCTGATGGCGGCCGGCTTCGAGTTCAGCCTTATTGCTTTGATCGGCGTTATTCTGCTGATCGGCATCGTGAAGAAGAACGGCATCATGATGGTGGACTTCGCCATTGCTGCGGAGCGTGACGAGCACAAAACGCCGGCGGAATCGATCCGGCAGGCAGCGCTCTTGCGCTTCCGTCCGATCATGATGACGACGATGGCTGCCCTGCTTGGCGGCGTGCCGCTGATGCTCGGCCACGGCACCGGCGCCGAGATTCGTCAGCCTCTCGGCTACGCCATGGTCGGCGGTCTGATCGTCAGCCAGGCGCTGACGCTGTTCACCACTCCGGTCGTCTATCTCTATCTCGACGAGCTCAACAACTGGTTCTCGGGCTGGGGCCGTAAGGGTGACGGCGAAGGCGACGAGAGGGTCGAGCACGGCACCGTTAAGGAAGCTGCCGAGTAGCAGCTTGCACCACGCGCCTCGCGACGTTACAGCGAGGCCCCGGTTCACGCCAACGCGGTTTTGCCATGCCCATGCAATCCAGACTTGCAGCCCTTGCCGCCGCTGTCCTGTTGTCAGCAGGTGCCGCGCATGCCCAGCAGGGCGCCAAGAAGAATGCAGCTCCCTCTGCCCCGGCGGCACAGCCCGCACCGGCTGCGACGCAGGCTGACGGCGCTCCGGCGCAGCCCGGCTGGGTCGTGCGCTGCACCAGCGTCAGCCGCGATGCGCCGCTCGAATGCGCGATGGAGCAGAACGCGGTGCTGACCAAGACCGGCCAGACCATCGTCCTGATCAACATTCGCATCGCGCCCGACACCCGCACACCGGTGGCGCTGCTGCAATTGCCGCTCGGCCTCAACCTTCCCATCGGCGCCAAGCTCCAGGTCGACGAGGGCAAGACGGTCGATCTCCAGATCCAGACCTGCGAGAACCGCGGCTGCTACGCCTCGACGCCGATCGCGCCGGACCTTCTCGGCACGTTGAAGTCGGGCAAGCAGTTGAAGGTCTCCTTCCAGAACATGGCCAAGGAGACGATCGCGATCCCGATGCCGCTCGGCGATTTCGCGGCGGCCTACGACAAGATCAAGTGACGACGCCTCGTCGTTATCGCTGCAGATCCATTTTGCCAGCGTAACGCCGCCGACACCGGCGCCTTCGGGCGGATGTCGGTCAGTCCACGCCCAGATAAGCCTTTTGCACCTGCGGGTCCTCCGCGAGCGCCGCCGCCGTGCCTGACAACACGCTCCTGCCGACCTGGAGCACCGTGGCGAAATCCGAGACTTCAAGCGCGAGTTCGATCGACTGCTCGGCGAGGAGGATGGTCAGTCCCTCGCGATGCAGGCGGCCGAAGGTCTCGTACATGGACTCGACCACCGCCGGCGCGAGACCGAGCGACGGCTCATCCAGCATCAACAGCTTCGGGTCGCTCATCAGCGCGCGGCCGACCGCGAGCATCTGCCGCTCGCCGCCGGACATGGTGCCGGCGCGCTGGTTGCGCCGTTCCTTGAGGCGGGGAAAGATCTCGTAGACACGTTCGAGCAGCGTGGCCTGCCGCGACTTGTCGTGCAGCGGCGTTGCACCGAGCAGGAGATTGTTTTCGACGCTCTGCTGCACGAACAGCCGCCAGCCTTCCGGCGACAGCGCCATCCCCTTGCGTACGATCGCAAACGCCTTCTCGCCGGCGATGTCCTCGCCGCGAAAATGGATCGATCCGGAATGCACGGGAATGAGGCCGGCGATCGCGTTCAGCGTCGTGGTCTTGCCGCCACCATTGGAGCCGAGCAGCGCGACGACACTGCCCTCGGGAACCTCGAGCGAGACGTCGGACACGCCGATGAGATCGCCGTAGCGCACCTCGAGGTGCTCGATCCGCAGCAACGCCCCGCTCATAAATCCGGCCCGCCCATCAGCTCGACGGGCGTGTGGCCGGCGGCCGCCTTGGCTGCACGCTTGCCGAGATAGGCCTCGATCACCGCCGGGCTGGAGGTGACCTCGCGCGGCGAGCCGCGGGCGATCTCCTTGCCCTGATGGAACACCATCACGCGGCTGGCGAGCGACATGATCACTTCCATGATGTGCTCGACGATCACGAGCGTAATGCCGGAACGGTGGATGTCGCGCACGAGGTCGATGGCGAGCCTCACCTCATGGGCGTTAAGGCCGGCCATGGCTTCGTCGAGCAGAAGCACCTTCGGCTCGGTCGCGAGCGCCCGCGCGATCTCCAGCCGCTTGCGGCCGGGCGTGCCGAGCGAGCGCGCCGGCGCATCCGCAAGCCTGATCATGCCGACCCGCTCGAGCACGGCGCGCGCCTTGGTCTCGGCCTCTTTGCGATGCGCCGTGCGCAGGAAAGCGCCGATCATGACGTTCTCCAGCACCGTCATGCCTTCAAAGGTCTGCGGCACCTGGAAGGTGCGGGCGAGCCCAAGCCCGGCGCGCAGCTCCGGCGTGAAGTCGGTGATGTCGCGGCCCTCGAACAGGACACGGCCGGAGGTGGTCTTGAGATCGCCCGTCAGGCAATTGAAGAAGGTGGACTTGCCCGCGCCGTTCGGGCCGATCAGGCCGAGAATGTCGCCCCGCCCCAGGATCACGGAGGCGTCGTCTACCGCCTTGAAGCTGCCGAACGCCTTTGTAATTCCGCGTGCCTCAAGGAGCATGGCTAGCTCCCGTGTCCTTCGTCGGCTTGCCGCGCCGCTTGAACAGGCTGAGGAGGCCGCCCGGCTGGAAGCGCGCGATCACCACGATGATCGCGCCATAGAGCACGAAGGTCAGCCCGGCGCCCTTGCCGCCGAGCCAACTGTTCGAGATCTCCTCCAGCGGCACCAGGATCGCGGCGCCTACCAGCGGCCCGAACAGGAGCCCGGCCCCGCCCAGCGCCGCCATGATCAGGATTTTCACCGAAATCAGGATGCCGAACCCGGACTCGGGATCGACGAAACCGAACATCATGGCATAGAGCGCGCCGGCGACGCTCGTCAGCGCCGCGCTCAGCATGAAGGCGTAGAGTTTTGTGCGGCTGGCAGGCGCGCCGAGCGAGCGCGCAGCCCGTTCGGAATCCTTGATCGCGCGCAGGTAAAACCCCATCCGGCTGTTGGTCATCCACCAAGTGATCAGCAGCGTGATCGCGAGAATTGCAAGGAAGAGATAATAGTAGGGCAGCGACGACAGGAACGAGAGATCGAAGATGTTGCGCGGCACGGTCGGCCCGGAGAGCCCGACGGCCGCGCCGAGCCAGTCGGTGTTGGTCACGATCAGCCGCATCGTCTCGGCAACCGCGATGGTCGCCATGCTGAAATAATGGCCGGATAGCCGCAGCGTCGGCACACCGATGATCGCGGCAAGCCCGACCGCGAGCACTATGCCGCCGGGAATGCCGAACAGCGGCGACAGGCCGAACTTTGCGTAGGACCCCATCGCGGCATAGGCACCGCAGCCGAAGAACACGACGTGGCCGACCGAGACCTGGCCGGCATAGCCGCCGACGATATTCCAGGCGGACGCCGCAATCGCATAGAGCAGCACCAGTGCGCCCAAGCGCTGCTGGAATGGCGAGGACAGCAGCAGCGGATAGGCGATCGCAATGGCTGCGAAGACCGAAAGCCAGATCAGGCGCCGCATCACGTCGTCCTCATCAGGTTTTGCCCATCAGGCCTTGCGGCCGGAACCAGAGGAAGAGCAGGAACAGGACATAGACGACGATGTCCTTGTAGATCGCGCCGATCAGATAGCCGGACAGCGACTCGATGACGCCGATCATGAGGCCCGCGACCAGTGCGCCCGGCACGCTGCCGAAACCGCCGAGCGAGACCGTGACGAAGGCGACGATGCCGAGCGTCTCGCCGACGGTCGGCACGATGTAGAAGAAGTTCGCGATCAGCGCGCCGGCAAGCCCGGTGGCGCCGGCTGCAATGGCCCAGGCGACCGCCTGCATGGTATCGGGGCGGATGCCCATGAGCTGGGCCCCGGTCTGATCTTCCGCCACTGCCAACATTTTCGAGCCAAGCGAGGTGCGGGTCAGGAGGAGATGCAGGCCTAGCGTGACCAGCAGCGCGACAACACCGGCGAGCAGCCGCGAGGCTTCGATGCGCAGGCCCGCGAACGCGTAGGTGCCGCCGACGATATCCTGCGGCATCGACAGGAAATTGGCGCCAAACCACCAGAACACGGAATAGCGCAACAGCAGCGCCAGCCCGAAGGTGCCGAGGATCTGGGCCAGCATCGGCCCCTTCATGATGTCGCGGATCAGGGCGAAATAGACCACGACGCCGACCGTCGCGAGCACCAGCGTCGCGAGCGGGGCGCCGAGGAGCGGCCCTCCCCCCATCAGCGTGTAGACGACATAGGCGACATACATGCCGAGCATGACGAAATCGCCATGCGCGAAATTGACGATGTTCATCATGCCCCACACCAGCGTGAGGCCCGAGGAAAACAGCGCGTAGACGGCGCCGAGCAGAAGCCCGCCGACGATCACCTGCACGAGGACAAAGGACATGAGCCGCGTTGCTCTGATCAAATCATCTTGGAAAAGGTGGCGGGACGCGAGGTCCCGCCTTCAAAAATTTCACCAGCCCTTGTAGGGCAGCACCGGCGCCTTCGCGGCATTGGCTTTCGGCCATACCGCGGTGTAGTTCTCGCCATCCTGGAGCTGGATGATGAGACCGGAGGCGAGGACGTTCTGGCCCTTGTCGTCGAACTTAACGCCCTTGTAGCCCATCATCAATTGCTCGGGCTTCAGATCGGTCGCCTTCAGCGCGGCCTGGATTTTTGCAGGCTCTGTCGAGCCGGCGCGGTCGATGGCGTCGGCCAGCACGAAGAAGCCCTGCATCTGGCGGCCGACCGTGTCGTCCATCTCCTCGCCGCTCTTCTTCTTGTACATCTCGGCAATGATCGCGGTCGGCGAGCCGGACGGGCCTACCGCCCAGGACGAGCGGTTGAAAACGCCTTGCGAGATCTTTCCGACCGCCTTGATGAAGGACGGATCGGAATAGCCGGCATCGTCGGCGAGCAGGATGGCCGGCTTGTAGTCGAGCGACTGCATGGTCTTGGCAAACAGGATCGCATCCGACGTGTAGCTGATCATGATGATCACGTCGGGCTTCTTGTCCTTGAGCTGGAGAACCTGGCCCTGCACGTCGGTGGCATTGACGGGATAGGCGACATCGAGCGCGACCGGCTGGCCCTTGTCCTTGAAGGCGGTGCTGATCGTGTTGGCGACCGAGGTGCCGTATTCGGTGTTGTCGTGGACCAGCGCGATCGCATCGGTCTTGGCGCCGGCCGCCTTCATGTCGGCGAGGAAGTCGACATAGGCCTTGGCAAAATCGGTCGCGATCGGCGTGGTGCGGAAGAACCATTTGAAGCCGCGCTCGGTGAGATTGGCGGCCACCGACTCGGAGTTCAGAAAGGGAATGCCGTATTTCTCGGCGATCGCGCTCGAGGTCAGCGTGACGCCGGACTGATAGGAGCCGAACACCGCCGCCACCTTCTCTTCCGTGATCAGGCGCAGCGCTTGGTTCTGCCCCGTCGCCGGGTTGCCCTGGTTATCAGCGAACACGGCCTCGATCCTGGCGCCGCCGAGACCGGCAAGACCTGCGTTCTTCGCCAGCGGCAGATTGCCGAGCTCGGGATGGGCGTTATTGATGATATCCATGGCGACTTCGATCGCCGCCTTGGCGTGTGCGCCGATCGAGGCGGTGCCGCCGGACATCGGCAGGATCACGCCGATCTTGACGACCTTGTCCTCGGCCCGCGCGCCCGAGGCAAGCGCAAGCGACATCGCGGCCGCGCAAAGCAGCCCGGTGACGTGCTTTAATGTCATGAAATCAGACCTCCCAAAGGGTTTCCCCAACCAGGATTTTTGGAAGCTTGGGCGAGCCGCCCGCCTCCGTTTGATTATGCCTGGCGATGAGAGGATGGCATGCCAGCCCGATACCGGCAAGTGAACCGGGTTGCCACGATGCTGCATGTGGGGCAGCGATGACGTGCGGTGCAGACGACGCTCAATCTGGCGTCGTCTGATGTGAGTGAAACAACCGCCGGCGGTTATCGCATGCGCAAGGCGGAGGGCGCGCTCATCCGGCGATATCGCTCGCCCTCAGCAGCGTCGTGAAGCCGCCATAGATCATGCGCTTGCCGTCGAACGGCATGCCGTCCAACTTCAGCCGCGGGTCTGCCATCACCTTCTTGTTGACGGCGTCGCGAGTCGCCCGGTCGCGATAGACGATCCAGGCGAACACCACGATCTCGTCCTCCTTCGCCATCACCGCGCGCGGAAACGAGGTGAGCTCGCCATAGGGTACGTCGTCGCCGATGCATTCGACATAGTCGAGCGCACCATGCTCCATCCAGATCGCGCAGGCCGCATTCGCCAGCGCCTTGTAGGCCTCGATCTTGTCCTTCGGCACGGCCAGCACGAAACCATCGACATAGGGCATCACGGATCTCCCAGAGTTGTGTGCCCCAAGGACGATGCAGCGCGCGACGATCCGACTGGGAAACGTGATTTTCCGATGAGGCAAACCGTCGCGCGCCGCTGCGGCGCGCCGCCGGAGCCTGAGATCCGGCCGCTCACGCCCGCGATTGGACCGCAAAACACACCTGCACCGCAGCGCTTGCCAGCCCACAGCCGAGCGGGTAGAAACCCTCCACGCCTGAGCCGTGATTTGCGCGATAAGCGCCGTCGGCCATGGCCGGGCAAGTCAACAAGCCGTTGAATTTGTTCGGCTATTCTGTTGGGGAATGGTGTAACGGTAGCACAACAGACTCTGACTCTGTTTGTCTAGGTTCGAATCCTAGTTCCCCAGCCACTCCAGGTAAGCCGCTCACAATGAGACCGTCAGAGGTGGCGCTCTTCCTCAGGCGCCGTCATCCCGTGCATCTCGACACGGTGCGGCGAGCGAGCTTCGCGCGCGCCCGAAGCTTTGGCGGGACCGGCGCGACCCGGCGCCAAGCCGCGATCCGGCCCAAGCCACTTCGAACTTCGGCAGACGGTCGACCCGGCTCCTACTCCAGCTTGATATTCGCCGCCTCGATCACTTTCTTCCAGCGTGCCGTTTCCGCGGCGATGTAGGCCGCGAACGGTTCGGAATCCACCGCGACCGCCGCTGCGCCGAGCTCGGCCATCTTCTGCACCGTCTCCGGCTGCTGCATGAAGGCGCGGATCTCGGCCGAGAGCTTTTCGACGATCGGCTTCGGCGTCGCCGCGGGGACAAAGAAGCCGTGCCAGGCGACGGCCTCGAAGCCGGGCAGGAATTCGGCAACGGCAGGCATTTCCGGATCGAAGGCAGCGCGCTTGGGCGTTGCGGTCGCAAGCATCGCGAGCTGGCCGGTCTTCACCTGCGGCAGCAGCAGCGGGACGTTATCGAAGGCCAGATCAATCTGGCCACTCAGCAGATCCGTCAGCATCTGGCTCGAGCCCTTGTAGGGCACGTGCACCATCTTGGTGCCGGTCATCTGCTGAAACAGCTCGCCGGCGAGATGCTGCGACGTGCCGACCCCGGCCGAGCCGAACGAGATCTTGTCCGGGTTCGCCTTGAGATAGGCGATCAGCTCCGGCACGCTGCGCGCCTTGATCTTCTCGGGGTTGACGACAAGAACGTTGGGCACGACGCTGATCTGGGCGACCGGCGCCAGATCCTTGTCCGGCTGGTAGCTGAGCTTCGGCCCGTAGAGCGTGGGGTTGATTGCGAGCGCGGATGTGCTCGCAAGCCCGAGCGTGATGCCGTCAGGCGCCGACTTCGCCAGCCGCGTCACGCCGAGGATCGAACCGGCGCCGCCGACATTCTCGACCACGAACGGCTTGCCGAACTTCATCTGAAGATGGTTGGACACCATGCGGGCGAAGATATCCGCCGTGCCGCCGGCAGCGAAGGGAACGATCACCGTCACTTGCTTGGACGGATAGCCGTCCTGGGCCTTCGCCGGCGACGTCGCCAGCAGCACGACTGAGGCAAGAACAAGCCACATCGATCTCATCGAAGTTTCCTCTGCATTTCCTGTTGTTGATTGGATGCCGCGCCTGCGCGGAGATGGCTAGAACGCGACCTCGTACATGTTCAGGATCGCATCCCGGCCGAGGTCGCGCGGATTGTTGTCGAGAAGGCGGCGAATGGCGTGCGCCTCGTTGGCCATCACGCCGAGGTCGTCCCGGGGGACGCCGAGCGCGGACAGCCGCATCTCGATGCCGAGATTCCTGCAGAACCCATAAGTCGCTTCGAATGCAAGCTTCGCATCGCTCTGCGCCGGCAGTCCGAGTGCCGCCAGCACCGCCGCCGTCTTCGCCTCCGCTGCCGGCGTGTTGAACGCGAGCGTATGCGGGAAGATCACCGCGCAGGCGAGCCCGTGCGCCACATGATGGCGCGTGCCGAGCGGATAGGCCACCGCATGGCCGGCGGTCGTGTTCACCGGTCCGAGGCAATAGCCGCCGTACAGCGATGCCAGCGCCAGACCCGCGCGTGCCTCGCGATCGCCGCCGTCAGCGACCGCGCGCTTGAGATATTGGCCGACCAACCGGGCGCCTTCGAGCGCGTAGAGATCGATCGCCGGATGCGCCTTGCGGCTGGTATAGGCCTCGACGCAATGCGCCAGCGCGTCGACGCCGGTGGCGGCGGTGACCTCCTTCGGCACGGTCATCGTCAGGTCCGGATCGACGATGGCGATATCGGCGAGCATGAAGCGGCTCTGCACCGCCTGCTTGTTCTGGCCGACAGGATCGGTGACCAGCGCGCGGGTGCCGGCCTCGCTGCCGGTGCCCGACGTGGTCGGAATCTGCATCAGCGCCACGCTGCGGCCGGCCACCTTCTCGGGACCGACGATATCGGCAAAGGCCACCTCGGAGGTACAGAGCACGGCCACCAGCTTGGCGAGATCCATCGCGCTGCCGCCGCCGAAGCCGATGACGAGATCGGGCTTGGCGTCGCGCGCCATCGCCACGGCCTTGTCGAGATTGGGCAGGTCCGGCTCGGGCTTCACCTCGCCGAACACCTTCACTGCACCAGGCAGCGCTAGCATGTCGACGCGGCGGGCATTGAACGGGTCAGAGACCACGAGCGGTCGTTTGGCGCCGATGCGCTCGGCGAAGCGCGCCGCGGCGGTAATCGTGCCGCAGCCGAACTCGAGGACAGTCGGACGAAGGATTTCGATGGGTGTGAAAGCGTTGCTCATCGTCGCGCTCGATCTCATGATTTGGATGCGGAGGCGCCAGCGGCCAGCCGTTCCGCATAGTCGATAGCTTCGATCAGGCTGTGCTCGTTGGCGATCCCCTTGCCGGCGATGTCGAAGGCGGTGCCGTGATCGACGGAGGTGCGGATGATCGGCAGGCCCAGCGTGATGTTGACGCCCGAGAGCTCCTGCCAGCGGCCGGTCGCAGGATCGACCTGGAAGCCGAGCAGTTTGACGGGGATGTGTCCCTGGTCGTGATACATCGCCACCACAGCATCGTACTGACCGGCGCGTAGCTTCACGAAGATCGTGTCGCCGGGCACCGGACCGACGACATCGAGGCCGTCGGCGACCGCTGTCGCAATCGTCGGGGCGGACACGTCGATGTCCTGCCGGCCGAACAGGCCGCCCTCGCCGGCGTGAGGATTGAGCGCGGCGATGGCGATCTTTGGCTTGGCGATGCCAAGCCGCAGCAGCGCATCGTTGGTGAGGTCGATGACCATGCGCAGGCGCTCCGGCGTCAGACGCTTCGGCACGTCCTCCAGCGCCACATGGGTCGAAACATGGCTGACGCGCATGTTGCCGTGGGCGAGCAGCATCACCGAGCCGCGCACACCGGTGAGATGCGCCAGCATCTCGGTATGACCAGGAAAATGATAGCCGGCCTCGTTGAGCGCTTCCTTATTGAGCGGTGCCGTGACGATGGCCGCAGTCCGTCCCGCCTGCGTCAGGCGCACGCCCTGCTCGATCGCCTTGTAGGCGAAGCGTCCGCCGTCGGCGCTCAATACGCCGGGCTTGATCGGGTCGCCCTCGACGTCGGCCTGGAGGAAACAGAGGTTCGGCCAGTCACGATCCTCAGCGCTCACTTCCGGGATCGCAATGACGGCACCGAGCGTGGCTTTTGCGGCATCAAGCGCCGCGCCACTGCCGATGATCAGCAGACGCAGATCGCCCGTCGCGATCCGGTCCTTCAGCCCGACGCAGGCCTTGACGATGATCTCCGGCCCGATCCCGGCCGGATCGCCCATCGTAATGGCAAGATGGCGAGAGGTCATGTCGGACTCTCCATGTTGAGCAAATGATTGGTCCGGAGCAGATCGCGCCACAGATCGCTGGGGCCGAACGCGCCGGATTTCGAGATCACATCAACGCCGGCCCAGCGGCCGCCCTGCAGGATCGAGCGCGGCAATCCCGGCACGATACGCCCTGTCACCTCCAGCGCGTGCGCACCGAGGGCGACGCATGCGGCTTTCAAAGTCTCTCCGCCGGCAACGATCAGCGTGCCCGGCGGTTCAAGTGCCGCGATCACCGCCGTCATCTCGCGCGCGATCCGTCGCGCCGCCTCGGCGCGGGTCAGGCCGTCGACCAGGGAGAACTGGACCAGCGCCACGCCGTCGTCGGCCAGCTTGCGCCGGACGCGCGTCGCGCCCTCAGCTTCCGCAAGCGCGATGGTCGCCTCAGCGCATTCGGCAAGCTGGGAGGCGGTGGCAAGTTGGTCGGAGCCGAACAGCCCCAGTACCGGCAGCTTCAACCGGTCCGGCGCATCGGCGCGGTGATTGCGGGCGAGTGCGCCGGCCAGCCCGCCGCTTCCGCACCAGAGCACAGGCCCCGGCATGCGCCGTCCCATCTCGACCACGCGATCGAGCTCGACATCACTCTCGGCATCGAAGACCTGAACGCCGCCCTCCGACAGCGTATCGGCCCGGCCCTGCCGCGCTTCGATGCCCTCCACCTGCAACTGGGTCAGGATATTCTCTCCGACACGATGCCAGTCGCCTTGCACCGTGCGCGCAAATTGCTGGCCACCTACGGTGCGCCGCCCCTGATAGTCGAAGGCAGGTGCGACCACGCACGACGTCCAATGGCCGCTGCGCAGGCAGGCGCCAAGCTCAGCGGCCCATGCGCCGCGAAGCAGGCTATCCACCTTCTTGTAGGCGATGGTCGCCTCGTGGAGCAGCGGCACCAGCCGTCCGACAATCTCGATGCTCTCGGCCTTCGACCGCTCGCGGCTGCCGCTGTCGATCGCGAGGCTTCCGGAATCCTGCGGCGCAGACGCTTCCGGCCAGGCGACGTTGAACGGTCCGCACAGGCCGACGAACTCCGCGGCGGTATCGAGCGCGCCGGTGAGATCGTCGGCAAGCAGGCGGACGCTCGTCATCGTCGCGTGCCTCCGACATTGAATATCTTGCCCGGGTTCATCAGGCCCTTGGGATCGAGCAATTGCTTGATGCCGCGCATCAACTCGATATCGAGGGGATCGGCGACGCGGGCAAGCCGGCCACGATTGGTGATCCCGATGCCGTGTTCGGCACTGATCGCGCCGCCCTGCACTGCGGTCTCGTCGTCGACGATCTCATTGATCTCAGCCACCAGCGCGGCTGTTGCGTCCGGATCTTGGCAACGCGCGCGGTCGATCAGAGCGATCACGTGGATATTGCCGTCGCCGATATGGCCGTGCATCACGACGCGCGCATGCGGCACCGCGGCGTTGATCCGGGCCTCGACATTGGTGACGAAGGCAGCCTGACGCTCCAGCGGCACCACGCTGTCGTGCGACACCACATAGCCGCTGCGCTTGTTGCCTTCGGAGACCCTGTGCCTGACGGTCCAGATCGCCTTCGCCTGCGCGAGGTTGGACGCCAGGATGACGTCTTCGGCGAGCCCCGCCTCCATCGCATCCACGAGCACCGTGCCGAGCGGCTCATCGAGGTCGACGCCCGCGAGCGTGTCGGTCAGCTCGACGATCAGGTACCACGGCGTCGTCAGCTCGAACGGGATCGTGACATGTGGCACGGTCTCCGCGATCACCTCGATCTGCGAGCGCGACATGATCTCGAGGCTGCCGAGCCGGTCGCCGACCGCACCGCGCAAGCGTTGCATGATCTCAAGCGCCTGCTCGACGCCCTGCAATTTGAGCAGCGCCAGTGCCGAGCTGCGCGGCGGCGAGAACAATTTCAATACGGCAGCGGTGACAATGCCGAGCGTCCCCTCTGCGCTGATGAAGAGCTGCTTGAGCGCGTAACCTGTGTTGTCCTTGCGAAGCGCACGCAGGCCGTTGAAAATTCTGCCGTCGGGCAGCACGACCTCCAGCCCGAGCACGAGATCCCGCGTCGGCCCGTAGCGCAGCACGGCCGTGCCGCCGGCATTGGTCGAGATGTTGCCGCCGATCTGGCAGGAGCCCTCGGCACCTAAGCTCAGGGGGAAATAGCGATCGACGTCCCGGGCCGCATTCTGCACCTCGGCGAGAATACAGCCCGCCTCGACCGTGATGGTGTTGGCGAGCGGACTGACCTCACGCACGGTCCGCATGCGGTCGAGCCGGATCACGACGTTGGCCGTACGCTCGTCCGGCGTTGCGGCACCGCACATGCCGGTGTTGCCGCCTTGCGGGACGATCGCGAGCTGCCTTGCCGCACAGAACTTGACGACCGACGCAACCTCTGCGGTCGAGCCGGGCTTCACCACGGCGGCGGCGCGACCGTGATAACGCCCGCGCCAGTCCACCACATAGGGCTCCTGGTCGGGCCCGGACGCGATGACGTGCTTGTCGCCGACGATGGCGGCAAGCCCGGTCAACGCATCACGGAAAGGGTCGGACATTGGATCGCCTCGTCGCGCGCGCTAGGCGGCGAATGCCGTCGCATTCGCGAGCAGCTCTTTGACCTGCTCGGATGGCAAGGATTCCAGCGGCGGCCGCAGGCGCTGCCATCCGGCATGGCCGGTGCGCTCGGCCACCAGCGCCTTCAGCGAGGCCATCTGCGGGAAACGCGAGACCAATTCGCGCGCTTTCACGATGCGCGCCTGCGCAGCCCCTAGTGCCGCGTCGTCGTCGCTATCACGAAAATGCTTGTAGATATAGGCAAGATCGCGCGCGACCAGATTGGAAGTCGCGGTGATGCAGCCGGCGCCGCCCTTGCGCAGCAGCGGCAACAGCAGCGGGTCCGCCCCGACCAGGACTGAAAAGCCCGGGAAGCGCTCGACCATTGCGGCCATGTTGGCAAAGTCGCCGGAGGAATCCTTAATGCCGGTGAAGGTGGACGGGTAGGCCGCGCGCAGCCGTTCGATCAGCGCATGCGAGATCGGCTGCGCCGACATCTGCGGGATGTGATAGAGGACCACCTTGAGCCTGGCATCGCCGACGCGCTGCACGACTTCGCTGTAGGAGGCGAAGATGCCGTCATCGGTGACGCCCTTGTAGTAGAACGGCGGCAACATCACCACGGTATCGACGCCGACCGAGAGGGCATGGCGCGTCAGGGCGACGGTCTCGCTGAGCGCGGCGACACCGGTGCCGGGCAGAAGCCGCTGCGGCGCGATCCCGGCGGCGACGACCGCCTCCAGCAGTGCGGTGCGCTCGGCTGCCGAGAAGGAGTTCGCCTCGCCTGTCGTGCCCAGCAACGCGATGCCGTCGCAGCCTTCGTCAAGAAGATGACGGCAATGCGCGATGAAGCGGGCATGATCGGGGGCGAGCTCGGCGTCGAGCGGCGTCAGCGCGGCGGAGAACACGCCATGGGGGTGCAGCGATGATGTCGGCAAACTTCCTCCGATCGTCATTTGATGTTGTTCGGAATGCGAACATTTGTTACTAGCTTGGCCTGTCGTAAAATCAGCTTGCCGCCACGTCAAGGGCGACATGTCACGGCGAGACACT
Organism: Bradyrhizobium sp. 149; assembly: GCF_023073915.1. Classification (GTDB taxonomy): domain Bacteria; phylum Pseudomonadota; class Alphaproteobacteria; order Rhizobiales; family Xanthobacteraceae; genus Bradyrhizobium. The sequence goes on from NZ_JADPKK010000022.1 coordinate 1,388,065, forward strand.
CAAGCATGGCCAAGGTCGAAAAGAAGGCCACAAAGCGCGTATCGGAAACGACTCCGAAGAATCCCAAGAATTATGTCGCTTCCGTCGGCAAGGCGTTCGCGGTGCTCGAGGGCTTCACCAGCGAGGCGTTCGAGTTGACCCTGAGTGAGATTGCCGCACGCGCCGATCTCGATCGCGGGACGACATTCCGGCTGATCCAGACTCTGGTCGAACTCGGTTACGTTCAGGCGGTTCCGCAAAGCCGCCGGTTCCGACTCGGGATTGCCTGCCTCGACCTCGGCTACACTGTGCTGTCGAACGGATCGTTGCGGCCGATCGTCGAGCCGCTGCTGCGCGATCTCGTGCCTGACGTGGGCGATGCGGCCTCGCTCGGGATCCTCGACGGCGGCGACGTGATCTATCTCGCGCGCATCGGTGCGGGCCTCGACCGCCACAAGATGGATCGCCGGCCGGGCACGCGCATTCCCGCCTACAGCGCCGCGCTCGGTCATGCCATGCTGGCGCATCTGGCGCGAGACGAGCAGGTCGCGCGACTGGAAGCGCGCCCTCGCGTAAAGCTGTCGGAGCGCACGCTGACCGATCTCGATGCCCTGCTCGCCCGGCTCGATCAGGTGAAGAAGAAAGGCCATGCCGTCTCCGACGGCGAGAATGCCTATGGCCTACGCACGCTGGCGACGCCGATCTTCGACGCCCGGGGTCTTGTGATCGGGGGATTGAGCGTCACCGTCGATGCGATGCGCATGGATATGCCGACTTTCCGCGACCAGGCGCTGCCGAGGCTGATGCAGGCGACCAGAGAGGTGCAGGACCTCGCGATCAAGTCGGGATTAACGAGCTGAGAGCGGTCGCTGCGTCTAAATCACGATGTGATCGAAGTCGGCGGCGATCCGCGTGTTTGGAAAAATCCTTGTCGCCTCGGCCAGGATCTCTTCGTCCCGATAGCGCCCCGACATGTGATTCAGCACGAGTTGCCCGACGTTGTTCGCGGCAGCAAATGAAGCCGCCTCGCGCGCGGTGAGATGGCCATAGTCCCGCGCGGTCGCGGCGTCGCGATCGAGGAACGTCGCCTCGATCACCAGCAGATCGGCGCCGGCAACATGTTTGGACAATCCGTCGGTGGTTTCGGTGTCGCCGATCACCACGAGCTTCCTGCCGCCGCTCGGCGGCCCCAGAACATCTTCCGGATCGATCGCGCGGCCGGCGATCACGACTGGTCGTCCGGCGGCCAGTTCTCCGCGCAGCGGCCCATCGGGAACGCCGAGCTCAGCCAGTTGCTCCCGCTCAAGATGGCGACGGGCAGGGCTCTGGAAGGAGAAGCCAAAGCTGTCTGTTTCGCGGTGGCGGACCGGAAAGCAGTCGACGGTGAAGTCGCCGGCGTCGATAACCTGTCCTTCGGTCAGCGGCACGAATTCCACCGGGATCGGCGCCCTGCCCGCGCCCCACAGGCCCGAGAGCATGCGGACGACCATGTCGAGCGTACCCGGCCCTGCATGGACGGTCATCACGTCGGAGTTCTGGCGCAACCCCAGTGTCGAGAACAGGCCGGGGATACCGAGCACGTGATCGAGATGGGCGTGCGTCAGCAGGATGCGGTCAAGCCGCCGAAAGCCCGCGCCGCTGCGCAGCAACTGGCGCTGCGTGCCCTCGCCGCAATCAACCAGGATGCGCTTGCCCGCTGCCTCCACGAGGAGAGCAGGATGGTTACGCTCCGCCGACGGAACGCTGGCCGAAGTCCCAAGGAATGTCAGGGCGAACATGCTCGTCAGTGTCCAGGCTTCACCGCCTCCAATGCCACGCGAGCAGCAGCGCGTACAGGCCATCGATTCCGCATCGAGCACCGTGCCCCAAGGGCCGCTCGATAAAAAAACGCGAAAACAACCCCATGCACAGTACGAATCAGCACGAATCATTGAGGAATTTCGCACCCCGTTGCGCGACCCCTGCGAGCGAAGGCGGTTTGACTCGTCGGGCAAAACAGGCGCAGAATTGCACGATCCCGGATTGTGAATTCGCAAGTCGCGCCGCCGCCATTGCCGGTTCGAAAAGCACGTCCGACCGCGACCATGTCCCGCCGACGGGCGAGCAGATCTGGTTCCCGTTGCGCGGCCTCCTCATTCGATTCCCCAAATTGCATGTTCGATACCAGGATCGATTTGCAGCCGAACGACATCGACACGGCGATGCGAGACAATGGAGATCGTGATGCAACCAGGATTGATCGCAGATGCCGCTGACTTGAACTACGGCTCGATCGGCTCGCTTTTAAGCTCCCTGCATGCACGCAAGGTTTCTGCGTCGGAGTTACTCGGGCACACGATCGCGCGCATCGAGGCGCTGGACGGGCGGATCAATGCGGTTATCGTTCGTGATTTCGATCGCGCAAGAGACGCCGCGCGTGCCGCCGATGCTGCGCTTGCCCGTGGCGAGCGGCTTCCATTGCTCGGCATCCCCGTGACGTTGAAAGAACCGTTCAACGTCGCCGGCCTGCCGATGACGTGGGGCTTTCCGCATTTCAGGGATTTCCAACCGGCGGAGGACGCCCTTATCGTGTCGCGGTTGAAGGCGGCGGGCGCCGTCATCATCGGCAAGACCAATATCCCGATCGGTCTCAGGGATTTCCAGAGCTATAACGAGATCTACGGGACGACGAACAACCCGTGGGACCTCGGCCGGTCGCCGGGTGGCTCTTCAGGCGGATCGGCGGCGACGCTGGCCGCGGGGTTCGGACCGCTCTCGATCGGCTCTGATATCGGCGGCTCGATCCGGGTGCCGGCACATTTCTGCGGCGTGTTCGGACACAAGCCGAGCCTCGGCCTGGTCCCGCTGCGCGGGTACAGTCTGCCGCCGGCACCGGCCGTTCCCGGTCAGGGCGATCTGGCTGTCGTTGGACCAATGACGCGCACGGCCCCGGATCTTGGGTTGGCGCTCGACGTGATTGCCGGCCCCGACGAGACGCGCGACGGGATCGGCTATCGCCTTGCGCTGCCCGCCCCGCGCCATAACCGGCTCAGGGACTTCAGGATCCTCGTGATCGATACCCATCCGCTGATGCCGACGGGTGACGCGGTGCGCTCAGCCATTGGACGATTGGCCGAGCGGCTCGAACGATCAGGCGCGCGGGTCGCTCGCTCAAGCACGTCGCTGCCCGATCTCGCTGAATCCGCGCGGCTCTACATGAGGCTGTTGAACGCAGCGCGGAGTCCACGGCTGACACCGGCCGCGCTCGCAGAAGCGCAAGGACTTGCCGCGTTACTCTCGCCCGACGACCGCAGCCTGCAGGCCGAGCGCGCGCGCGGCTGGGCGATGGTCCATCGTGAATGGCTGGCGACCGATGCCGCGCGCCTGCAGCTGCAACGACGATGGCAGGAGCTGTTCCGCGATTTCGACGCAGTGATCTACCCGGCCGCCGCCGTGCCGGCCTTTCCACAGGACCAGTCCGAGCCGTTCGACGCGCGGCAATTGGATATCGATGGCAAGGCATACAACTACGCCGACGCCTGCTTCATCTGGGCAGACCCCGCTTCGACCTGTGGACTGCCGGCGACCGCCGTTCCGATCGAGCGCACGCTTTCGGGCCTGCCAATCGGCGTCCAGATCATTGGGCCCTATCTCGAGGATCGCACGACGATTGCGCTGGCCGAATTGCTCGAACGCGAATTCGGCGGCTTCGTGCCGCCGCCAGCGCTGTCTGCAATGCAATCGGCGAGATGAGTGAGGCCGCGACGCCGGCAGCGATCACTTTCCGTGAGCCGCCTGCGCCTCGACTGCCTGCACCGCCATGCTCGCCACCTGCCGCAACGCTTCACGATCCGCGCCGGAAGACGCCATCACGCCCATGCCCACAGCGACGGCGGAGACATAGCGCGCCAGCGCTGCGGGATCGGCGCTCTCCTTGAGATCGCCTTCGGCCTTGGCGCGAATGAACCGATCGCGGAGCTGGTCTTCGTTCTCGGCACGGCGGGCGGCGAGCTCAAAAGGGACATTTTCGGAGCCTGTGCCGCAGGCGATGCCGCCTTGGACGAGCAGGCAGCCGGGCGGATTGGCGGGGTCGGTCTGCTTTTCGGCGATGCCCAGCAGCATTCGCTCGGCGACCTCGCGGACCGTGGGTGCCGCGACCACCTCCTCCATCCAGACGCCGCGCAGTTTGGTGTAGCGATCCAGCGCGGCTTTCAGCAGGCCTTCCTTGTTGCCGAAACACGCATAGAGGCTCGGGGGATTGATGCCCATGGCTTCGGTGAGCTGGGCGATGGTGGCGCCCTCATAGCCATGGCGCCAAAACACTTCCATCGCCTGGTCCAACGCCGTCTCGGCGTTGAATTCGCGGGGGCGTCCCATGCCCATGTGCCTGTTCTCCTCGGAAACTGGACCGTCCCTCAACCTAACGCTTGATCTATCTATTTGTTCTAGCTTTATTTTCTGCGCCGGCTTCCATTCTTGCGGTAAGCCGCTACAATTTTCTTAGTGAATGGTACATAAGTATCTTGCGCTGCGGTATCCAGCTCCACATCTGTAGTGAACACTACATATCTGGAGCGCGCAAATGCATCCCTCCCAAAATACTGCCCAAAATGCTCGCCGCACCGGCCGTTTCCGCCGCCTCCTGGGCGGCGCGGCGATCGTGGGCGCCCTCGCCGTCGCCGGCTCGATTGCGACCGGCCACTACTTTCGCGCAGCCCAGGCGACGGCAACGGCCGCTGCGGCTGAACAAGCCGTCTCGGTCACCGTCGCGATGATCGAGCCACGGCAGACCGTGCTGTGGGACGACTTCTCCGGCCGGCTGGAAGCCATCAACCGGGTCGAGCTTCGCCCCCGCGTCGGGGGTGCGATCCTTGCGACCAACTTTACAGAAGGCGCGCTGGTGAAGGCAGGTGACATCCTGTTCAAGATCGACCCGGCACCCTACGCGGCGGAAGTCGACAAGGCCGCGGCCCAGCTCGAAGCTGCGAAAGCGCGCGTCGTGTTTACCCAGAGTGAGCTCGAGCGCGGCGCGCAGCTCGTCGGCAACGCCGTGGTCACGCGGCGCGACTACGACCAGCGCGAGAACGCCCACCGCGAAGCCATCGCCAACGTGAAGGCGGCCGAGGCGACGCTCCAGACCGCGAAGCTCAATCTCGATTACACCGAGGTGCGTGCGCCCGTGGACGGGCGCGTCGGCAAGATCGAGATCACCGTCGGCAATCTCGTCGCCGCCGGCACCGCCTCCCCGGTGCTGACCTCACTGGTCTCCGTCAATCCGATCTACGCGTCCTTCGACGCAGATGAAGAGCTGGTGGTGCGGGCGTTGAACTCGATTTCCGAGGTCTCCGGCAAGCGCGGCAATCTCGACCAGATCCCGGTCGCGATGGCGACCTCCGGCGGCCTCTCGGCGAAGGGTCACATCCAGCTCATCGACAACCAGGTCAACGGCCAGAGCGGCACCATCCGTGTCCGCGCGGTGTTCGATAACGAGAACGGGCGTCTCATCCCCGGCCAGTTCGCCCGCGTGCGCATGGGCCAGCCCAAGCAGCAGACGCTGGTGATGATCGACGAGCGCGCGATCGGCACCGATCAGGACAAGAAGTTCGTGATGGCGGTTGGCGACGACAGCCGTGCGGTCTACCGGCCGATCACGCTCGGTGGCTCGGTCGACGGATTGCGTATCGTGACGGCGGGGCTGAAGACCGGCGACCGCATCATCGTCAACGGCCTCCAGCGCGTGCGCCCGGGTGCCCTGCTCAAGACAGAGGTCGCGGCAATGGGCGCGCGCGGGCCGCAGCAGGCATCCAACCACAGCAATCAGGACGTCGTGCAGCGCTGATGTTCACCGTCATTCCGGGGCGCGCGTAGCGCAAACCAAGGTGCGCAATTGCGCACCTGGGAACCTCGAGCTTTAGAAACTCCGATCACTTCACCTCCGGATTCCGGGTTCGCGCGCTTGGCGCGCGCCCCGGAATGACGGGCGAGTTACCGGAGACACGCAGGATATTGCGCAGGGGCAAGGCCATGAATCTCTCAAAATTCTTCATCGACCGTCCGATTTTCGCCGGCGTGCTGTCGGTCCTGATCTTTCTCGCCGGCCTGATCTCGCTGTTCGCGATGCCGATCTCGGAATATCCGGACGTGGTGCCGCCCTCGGTGGTGGTCCGCGCGACCTATCCCGGCGCCAATCCGAAGGTGATCGCGGAGACGGTGGCAACGCCGATCGAGGAGCAGATCAACGGCGTCGAGAACATGCTCTACATGTCGAGCCAGGCGACGACCGACGGCGCGATGACGCTGACGGTCACGTTCCGGCTCGGCACCGATCCTGACAAGGCGACGCAGCTGGTGCAGAACCGTGTGCAGCAGGCCGAGCCGCGCCTGCCCGCCGTGGTGCGCCAGCTCGGCATCATCACCAAGAAGTCCTCGCCCGACCTCACCATGGTCGTGCATCTGCTGTCGCCGAACAACCGCTACGACATGACGTATCTGCGCAACTACGCGGTGCTCAACGTCAAGGATAGGCTGGCGCGGATCGACGGCGTCGGCGATGTCCAACTCTATGGCGCCGGCGACTATTCGATGCGGGTGTGGGTCGATCCGCAGAAGGCCGCCGAGCACGGCCTCACCGCAAGCGATATCGTCAAGTCGATCCAGGCGCAGAACGTCGAGGCCGCCGCCGGCGTGGTCGGCTCCTCGCCGAACGTCAAGGGCATCGATCTGCAACTGTCCGTCAACGCCGAGGGACGGCTTGCGAACGAGGAGCAGTTCGGCGACATCGTGGTCAAAACCGGCACGCATGGCGAAGTGGTGCGGCTGCGCGACGTCGCGCGGATCGAGCTCGGTGCCTCCCAATACGGCCTGCGTTCGCTGCTCGACAACAAGCAGGCGGTGGCGATCCCGATTTTCCAGGCGCCCGGCTCCAATGCGCTGGAGATTTCCGACCACGTTCGCGCCACCATGGCCGAGATCAAGAAGAACATGCCGGAAGGCGTGTCCTACCAGATCGTCTACGACCCGACCCAATTCGTCCGCTCGTCGATCGAGGCTGTGATCCACACGCTGCTGGAGGCGATCGCGCTGGTGGTGTTGGTGGTGATCCTGTTCCTCCAGACCTGGCGCGCCTCGATCATTCCGCTGCTGGCGGTGCCCGTGTCGATCGTCGGCACCTTCGCGGTGATGCACGTGTTCGGCTTCTCCATCAACGCGCTCAGCCTGTTCGGCCTCGTGCTTGCGATCGGCATCGTCGTCGACGACGCCATCGTCGTGGTCGAGAACGTCGAACGCAACATCGAGGGCGGGCTGTCGCCGCGCGACGCTACCTACCAGGCGATGCGCGAGGTATCGGGGCCGATCATCGCGATTGCGATGGTGCTGATCGCGGTGTTCGTGCCGCTCGCCTTCATCTCCGGCCTCACCGGGCAGTTCTACAAGCAGTTCGCGCTGACGATTGCGATCTCGACCGTGATTTCCGCGGTCAACTCGCTGACGCTGTCACCGGCGCTGTCCGCCTTGCTGCTCAAGGGTCACAACGAGCCGAAGGATCGGCTGACGCTCATCATGGAAAAGAGCCTTGGCTGGTTCTTCCGCGGCTTCAACAAGGTGTTCACACGCTCCTCGAACAACTACAGCGGCACCGTCACCAAGGTGATCTCGGGCAAGGCGGCCGTCATGGGCCTTTATGTGGTCCTGGTCGGGGTGACCGCCTTCCTGTTCCAGCAGGTCCCGAGCGGGTTCGTGCCGGGTCAGGACAAGCAGTATCTGGTCGGCTTCTCGCGTCTGCCCGACGGAGCGACGCTCGACCGCACCGAAGACGTGATCCGCAAGATGAGCGACATCGCGCTGACCCAGCCCGGTGTCGAGAGCTCGGTGGCGTTCCCGGGCCTGTCGATCTCGGGCTTCACCAACTCCTCCAACGCCGGCATCGTGTTCTCGACACTGAAGCCGTTCGAGGAGCGCAAAGGCCCCGCACTGAGCGGCAATGCAATCGCCGCCGACCTCAACAAGAAGTACGCTGGCATCCAGGAAGCTTTCATCGCCATGTTCCCGCCGCCGCCAGTCAACGGGCTCGGCACCATCGGCGGCTTCAAGCTGCAGATCGAGGATCGCGCCGGTCTCGGCTACGAGGCGCTGAACGAGGCGACCAATGCATTCATGGCGGCGATGCAGAAGGCGCCGGAGATCGCCGGCGTGTTCTCGAGCTTCCAGGTCAACGTGCCCCAGCTCTTCGCCGACATCGACCGCACCAAGGCGCTCCAGCTCGGCGTGCCCGTGACTGAGGTGTTCAATACGCTCCAGATCTACCTCGGCTCCTACTACGTCAACGACTTCAACAAGTTTGGACGTACCTACTCCGTCTACGTCCAAGCCGACGCGCCGTTCCGCGCGCGGGCCGACGACATCAGGCACTTGAAGGTGCGCTCATCCTCCGGCGACATGGTGCCGCTGTCGGCGTTGCTCACGATCCGCCAGAGCGCGGGTCCGGAGCGTGCGATCCGCTACAACGGCTTCCTGTCGTCCGACATCAACGCGGCGGCTGCGCCCGGCTTTTCATCGGGCCAGGCCCAGGAAGTCGCGACGCGGATCGCGGCGGAGACATTGCCGCCCGGCTTTGCCTTCGAATGGACCGACCTGACCTATCAGGAGTTCATCGCCGGCAATTCCGGCCTCTGGGTGTTCCCGCTGGCGATCCTGCTGGTGTTCCTGGTGCTGGCCGCACTCTATGAAAGCCTGACCTTGCCGCTCTCGATCCTCATGATCGTGCCGATGGGTCTGCTGGCCGCGATGTTCGGCGTCTGGCTCTCCAAGGGCGACAACAACGTCTTCACCCAGATCGGCTTGATCGTGCTGGTGGGACTCTCGGCCAAGAACGCCATCCTGATCGTCGAATTCGCGCGCGAGCTCGAATTCGCAGGCCGCACGCCGATCCGGGCAGCGATCGAGGCGAGCCGGCTGCGGTTGCGTCCGATTCTGATGACGTCGATGGCGTTCATCATGGGCGTCTTGCCGCTGGTGCTGTCCACCGGCGCCGGCTCCGAGATGCGGCGCGCCATGGGCGTCGCCGTGTTCTCCGGCATGATCGGCGTCACCGTGTTCGGCCTGTTCCTGACGCCGGTGTTCTATGTGCTGCTGCGGACCGTCACAGGCATGACGCCGCTGACGCATCACGGCAGCGACACCAGCGCGGCGCCGGTGCAAACCGTCGGGCACTAGATCAGGGAAATCCCTGACAGCAACAACAGAACGAGCACGGTCTTGCGAAAGACCGTCTCGTTGACCCTGTGGAAGGCGATCACGCCGAGCGCGGAGCCTGCAAACAGTGCCGGCAGGCTGACCGCGAGATCGACGAAGGCTTTCGACGACAGATCCTGATGTCCGACCAGCAGCGCGATCGCGAACAGCTGCCCGACCGGCGCCGGCAATTTACTTCCGATTCTCCTCGCAGAATTTCAGCGCCGCCAGCGCTTCGCCGGCCCGCGGCACCTGCATCTCGATGCTGTCGTCGTCATCGCCCTCGAAATCGAGCGAGAGACGCTTGGCCCTGGACAGCCGGTCCATCATGGACCGATCATATTCGAAGATGCCGCGCACGGTGGTCTTGTCCATGACCTCCCACTTCGCCTTCTTCATGATATCGGCGTCATCGGTGCCGACGTCGGCCCGGAGGATCTCGCCGACCTTGTCCCACTCCCAGCCGTCATAGATCATCACGATGACGATAGCCTTCTCGGAATAGGTGATGACGATGACGTAGTCGCGGTTCTCGTCTTCTTTGTCCTTGTAACCGCGGCTCGCGTTGCAATGTGCGTCCTGCGTGCGCTTCTCGATGGTCCAGTCGCCGACCTTGGACTGCTGCGCCTGCACCGGTCTTGCGGTCAGAGCAACTGCGCTCAAGACGCCGGCCAGCACCCCGGCGGCGAGAAGAGATCGTTTCATGTCAGCCTCCAGCGTCTTCCCCGACTGAGATGACCACCTCTGCCGGTGACCCGCAAGGGCTTCAGACGGCGGTGTAGAGCTGCGCCTGTGCCCTACTCCCGCCGCGGCACGATCGCGATCGGGGTGAAGGTGTAAACCTCCTCGGCGCTCTGGTTGAACATCGTCCATTTCACCAGCGCGATGCCCTGCGCTTCGACTTCGACGGCGTCAGGCTCATAACCTCTCCGACCAGATGCAGGCGGTCATCGGGCCGCACCGGGACGGTCCAGCGCAGCCCGTCGACGCCGGCGCCGATCAGCGGATGCGGGCCGAACGGGCGGGTCTGGATCGCGAGGTTCATGGCAATCGCGGCGGTGTGCCATCCCGAGGCAGCGAGGCCCCTGAACAGGGTCTGCTTGGCAGCTTCGTGGTCGAGATGCATCGGCTGCGGATCGAACTCGGCCGCGAAGCGCTTGATGTCGGCCTCAGTGACTTGAACTTCGGGGGATTTGAACTGCATTCCGATGGTGAGATCGTCGAACCACTCGACCTGCGCCATGATTTCGCCTCGCAATGTGATGCGCCGCCTCGCGGCCACAAAGGATTGGGGAAGGAGCCGGATGTAGCGGCTCCGCAGCGCACAAACCAGCCTGGGATTCTCCCAAGAAACCCATTTCCGGGTGCGACGAAACACGCCTGAAACAGTTGGTCGGTTATCTAATCGTCAAAATCATACAGGGACGGCCACCATGCAATTTCTTCTTGACCTGATCTGGGATTATTCCTGCTGTCAGCACCTCCTGGCCCTGCCGCCGCAGGAGGACGAACTATGATCGAGCTGATCTCGGCCGTGCTCGCGCTTTGTAGTATCGGCGTTTTTGCGGCGCACGCGGTGGATGCCTATCGCACCACGCATTACTGATCGCCTCGTCCTAGAACGGCCGCCGGTAGAAGTGCTCCGAATGCGTTGCCGCCGGAAACCGGTTGGCGAGTGCGAGCGCGCCCCTCTCGTCCGTCTCGAGCGCGATCTTCTGCGCGAGCATCACGTCGCCGGGAACGAGAAAGCCCGACGGGACGAAGCACCACCCCATGGTCGCAATTCCGGCCTCGTCGATCTCATGGACATTGGCGGCCGTGCCATAATGGATGCGATAGGTCTTGCCGGTATCGCAGCCGACGACATCGAAATACCGGTGCTGCTCGAACTGCGCCCGCTGCGCCGGTGACAGCCATTCGGCCAGAAGCCGACGGCCGCGAGCATCCGGCGTGTTCTCGCCGAAGAACCGCCGATAGAGTTCGCGTAGCGCATGCAGACGCGCACGCGCCGGCCCGCGGAGCCAGACTGCCGCGATCATGAGCAGCTCAGATCAACCGCCGACCAGGCGAGGATAGAACAGCGTTTCCTGCACATTCGGGTCGAACGATCGGATCCGGGTGACTTCGCCGGGTCCGGTTCGCAGCGCGGCCGTGAAGCCGGCTCCGGTCAGCTCCCGAAAGCGCCGTTCGGCCCGCGCCAGCGCTTCGGCATTGCCAGGATCAAACTCGTGGCGCGTGTCGCCAGTCTGGTCCATCACGATCTGGGTTGCCATGTTGAGTCTCCTCATGCCCAGCCCTGTTCGATCAAAGCAAACCTCGTGCCGTCGGTTCCAGTTGGCAACAACTTTCTCTTGCCGGCGCATCACGCCTTGCTGAGCCAGAGCGTTTTCGAGCGAAGTGCATGCCGGTCGCGTCAAGAAAACGCGTCAAAGCAACAATCGAGAGCCCGTCTGAAACGGGGTTCTCGTCAGCGCGAGGCGGCCGCTCCTCCGCCCTCGTCGATCTGCCGTCCCATCAGGGCGATCGCCTTCTGATAGACGCCGGCGGCATTCCAGGCCTCGATGGCGGCGAAATTCGGCTCGCCCGGCTGGTAACCGGCTCCTGCGCGCCAGCCATGGGCCTTGAGGAAATTCGCCGTCGAGTTCAGCGCATTGGCGGCAACTTCGAGATTGCCGGTGCCGTAGGCCAGGATGTTCTTGGGCATGAACTGGGTCTGGCCGACTTCGCCGTGCATCGAGCCGCGGGTTGCCCCCGACAGCGTGCCGCGATCGATCAGCTTCAGCGCCGCATAGAGCTGATCGGTGAAGAATTCGGGACGGCGGCAGTCATAGGCGAGCGTCGCGATCGAGGAGAGCATGTTCTGGTTGCCGCGCTGGCTGCCGAATCCGGTCTCCATGCCCCAGATCGCGATCAGCGGCCCCGGCGGGACGCCATAACGCTGCTGGATCGAGGCGAACAAGGCGGCCTGCGACTGCTTGAGCTGGCGGCCCTTGGCAACGATGGTGGTGGCACCGCGCTTGGCGAGGAACTGGTCGAGCGACAGCGAGAAGCTGCGCTGGCCGCGGTCGGCCGCGATGGTGGCACTGGCGTAGTTGGTCTGCATCAGCGCCGAGAGCGCGGTCTGGCCGATGCCCTTGCCCTGCGCCTCCGCGCTGAACTCGCGCTTCCAGGCCTCGAAGCCGGCCGACGAACTGCCGCATTGCGCGGCGTAGGCGGCGGGCGCCAGGCAGCCGAGCAGCGTCATCGCCCCAAAAACCGCCCCGGCCACAGTTCTCCCCCTAGTCATTCCGATGTCCTCTCTGTCTGCCGCAATCCGATGCCCGAGCTTACCCGGACGAAGGCGCCGACTCCATGGCGTGATCATACGACAGTTCCAGTCCGTCCAAATTGCCCTCCCTGCGCCACTTGTCGAGCAGCCGCAAGAATGCCACCGGGCCGCGCCAACACTGGCTGTTTCTTGGCGCAATCGGATCGAACACGCCTTCGACGCGCGCCCGGATCTCGGCTTGCCCGCTGTTCTATGCGCTGGAGGCTCGCGAAGACGACCGCAAGTTCCTCGGGACCGATATCCTTCGGCAGGCTGGCCGCACCCGGCGCAGGACCCGAAGGGCGGCACGGGTTGGACGGATGCTGACATCTCGGCGGGCCGCTTGCGCGCCCCCTCAGGCGACGACAGCCCTCGCCTCAGTTGACCACATAGACATCAGGATCGAAGCTGGAGCTGGGCTTCTTGAAGGCGTCGCGCAGGGCCGGTGACATCGGGACGTTGTAGTTGAGGCCGCTCGGCGGCGTCGGCGATTCCAGCCACTTCTTGTAGAGGACCTCAATCTCCGGGCTGGCGTACAGCTCTGCAGTCGCGCGGTCGGCAAGCGCCTTGAAGGGCGCATCCTCCCGCCGCAGCATGATCCCGTAAGGCTCGGGCTTCGAGAACGTCTCCTCGCTGATCATAAAGAGCTGCGGCTCCTTCGATCGCGCAATCGCGACCGCGAGCTGCACGTCGTCGAGCGCGTAGGCCTGGGCGCGATCGGTTTCGAGCAACAGGAAAGCTTCGGCCTGATCCTTGGCCGGCATCACATTGATGCCGAGATTGCGCTCGGTGTTGACCTTGGCGAGCTGCGTCAGGTTGACCGAGCCGGCCACTGCCGTCACCGCCTTGCCCTTGAGATCGTCGATCGTGTTGATCTTTGCGGCCCTTTTGGCGGCAAATCGCGTGGCGCTGAGGAAGTGCGTGTTGGTGAAGGCAACCTGCTTCTGGCGATCGGCGTTGTTGGTGGTGGCCGAGCAATGCAAGTCGAGCGTCCCGTTGACCATCAGCGGAATCCGGTTCGACGACGTCACGGCGATAGTGTCGACGGCGATGTCGGGCATGCCGAGCTGCTTCTTCACGGCATCCACGATTCCAAGGCAGATATCCATGGCAAAGCCGACCGGCTTCTGGTTGCCGTCGAGATAGCTGAAGGGGACCGAGGCCTCCTGATAGCCCAGCGTGATCTTCTTCGTTTCTTTCACTTTCTGTAGCGTGCCCGACAGGTCTTCGGCGGAGGCGACAGTCGCAAGGCATGTGAGGGCCAGGAGAACGGTAGGTAGACGCATCGGGGGCTCCTCGAGGACGCTTGCGCCTCCATGCCGGGCGCAGCAATCGCACCGTTGATAGCGCAGGCGCGTGGCAGCGGCCAGACGAGCTTGCGCCTATCAGCTATCGCCGCTTGCGATATGCTGACCGGTCAGCTTGTCCGCGCGGAAACGGCCGGGCCCAAGCGCCGGGCTGGCTGTTACGCGTCGATGCCGCGCTGGACCAGGATGCGCTCGGCGCTGTCGTTCCAGACGTCCATCTTGGTGATCTTGCCATTCCGCACCACGAAGCGATCGACGTAGCGGTTGCCTTCGAACGGGGTCCCATCCTTCCATTCGCCATAGAGCGTGCCGACGCTATAGACCACGGTTTCGCCGTCGCCGGGGCAGACGTCGAACCGGTCCATCCTCTTCTTGACCCAGCGGTAGCGCTTGGCGTTGAAGGCGGTCGGGCCGCGCGGATGATCGAACTCGCGCCCGCCGGTAAAGGTGATGACCGTGCCCGGCGCCATATAGGCTGCCGCGGTGTCCGGATCGGGGATCATCGATGCGGTGAGATAGGCTTCCACGATCCCGGCATCGAACAACGGACCGGCTTCGGCTCTTGCGGCAATGGACATGGCTCATTCTCCCGGCTTTGGGGAATACTAGCGCCGCCATCGGGGAATACGTGCATATATTTTGAACATTTCCCTCGCTACACTGCCGACAATCTGGAGCCGCCAACCGCGGCTGGCTGCACTAAATTCCTTCCGCAGGAGCCATGACCGCGCAATCCGCCTTTGACCTCATCTTTCGCAATGCCGTGCTGCGCGGGGCTGCCGACCCAATGGATATCGGCGTCACGCGCGGCCGGATCACCGCCATCGAACCGACGCTCGCCTGCGAGGCCGTCGAGGTCGATGTCGGCGGGCGCCTCGCCCTGCCCGGCTTCGTCGACAGCCACATCCATCTCGACAAGGCCTGCCTGCTCGGCCGCTGCGGGCACGATCACGGCAGCGTCTCGGAAGCGATCCGCGCCGTCGCCGGGATGAAGAAGGACTTTACGATCGAAGACGTCTATGCACGCGGCGCAAAGGTGCTCGAACGCGCCATCGTGCACGGCACGACCCGCATGCGAACCCATGTCGAGATCGATCCGCGCATTGGCTTGCGCGGCTTCGAGGCGGTCAAGGCGCTGAAGCGTGATTATGCCTGGGCGATCGACCTGTCGCTCTGCGTCTTTCCACAGGAAGGCCTCACTAACGATCCCGGCAGCGAGGAGCTGCTGATCCAGGCGCTGCGCAACGGCGGCGGGGTGATCGGCGGCTGCCCCTACACGGACACCGATCCGAACGCCCATCTCGCGCGCATCTTCGACCTGGCACAGGAATTCGATGTCGACGTCGATCTCCATCTCGATTTCGACCTCGATCCCTCCTGGTGGCACCTCGACGAGGTCTGCCGGCAGACCGAGGGGCGCAAATACGGGGGGCGCGTCGCAATCGGCCATGCGACGAAACTCTCCGCACTGGCACCGGAGCGGCTGAAGGCTGCCACCGCGCAACTCGCGCGAGCCGGCGTTGCCGTCACCGTGTTGCCTGCAACCGATCTCTATCTGATGGGGCGTGAGGCGACCCACAACGCGCCACGCGGGCTGACGCTTGCCCACAAGCTCGCCGGCGACGGCGTGGTGTGCTCGGTCGCGACCAACAACGTGCTCAATCCCTTCACGCCGTTCGGCGATGCCTCGCTGCTGCGAATGGCGAATTTCTACGCCAATGTCGCGCATGCCCCGGTCAACGATTTCGATACCTGCCTTGATCTCGTGACCGAGCTGCCGGCGCGGCTGATGAACCTCAGGGATTACGGCATCAAGATCGGAAACCCCGCCGATCTCGTCGTGCTCGATACGCAGGACAGCCGCTTCGCGATCGCCGAGCTGCCGGACATCGTGATGGGATTCAAGAGCGGCCGGCAGACTTTTGCGCGGCAACGGCCCACTCTGTTCAGACCCGGTTCTTGATCTGCTCTCAATGCATATCTGCATTGAGAGCGGCTGGTTTTCGCGCAGCTTCCGTTCGATGTTACCGGCGATCGTTCCAAAATTCCGAATCCGGTAGATTCCCGGATAGCAGTTTCTTGCTGATTCTCGATAGCTGCGCGCATTGCAAGTCCCGCGGTGCCGGCCAATAATAGGGCCTGCACTGAAGTCTGCATTCAACGGGAAGCATCGACATGTTCAGCGCATTCAGCAGCATCGACTCCATTCGCGCGAGAACGCCCAGCGAGGCCGCCGTGAAGCGGCTCGACGGCATCGGGCATGTGCTGTCGGACCTTGATCTGGCAAGCGTCCAGACGCAGGATGACCTGACGCGCATGCTCCTGACGCTCGATACCGCCGACAAGTGCATTCGGTCGATCCGCGCAGAATTCCGTACCGAAGCCGCCAGCGACCGGCTCGCCCGCAAGGCCGAAGACCTGATGGCGCTGATCGAACGCGCCCGCGACGAGCTCACTGGCTGTCGCACGGCAAAGTCCTGAGCAGGCGCCGCCTTATTTCTCGCGATTGATCTTCGCCAGGATTCGGTCCGCCTCGGTGCGCCAGTCGGCGCTGCGTGCGAACTCCTTGGTGCCTTTCGTTCCGAACAGGCCTTCATCGGCAAGGTCCGCCACCCAGGCCTGCCGCTCGGCGGTGCCCTGCGCGGACCACGGCGTCAGCCCCGCTTCACGCACGGTCTCGGCGACCTCCCGGACTTCCTCGGCGCGGCGGCGGCCATGCTCGATCACGCGCTGGAAGCAATAAGCGCCCTGCTTTTCCCAATCGATCGTGGGAAAGGTTTCCGCCAGTGAAGCCAGTACCGCATCCTCGACGCCATAGGCGCGCGCGGTGGTGAAGCTTTCGATGACCATGGCCTCTAGGCCCTTGATCATGATGCTGCGACACATCTTCACCGCCGAGGAAACACCGAGCTCGTCGCTCGCAACCTTTGCCGCAAAACCGATCGCGTTCAAGAGCGGCTCAAGCTCCCTGGCACCGGGACCACCGAGCAGCAGCGGCACCTTGATGCGATAAGGCGGTACCGATGTCATCACCGCGCCCTCGACATAGCGTCCGGCAGCGCCGTCGATCAGGGCCGCGGCGCGCTGCTTGGCGCTGGGAGACGCGGAATTGAAATCCAGGAACCAGGTGCCCTGATTGATCGCGGCCGCGCAAGCCTTTGCCGCCGGCACGGCCTGGCTCGCGGTGACCGCGGAGATGATGAAATCGGATCTGGCGGTCAGTTCGGCGTGCGAGGCTGCGAGCCACACGCCGATTTTTTCCGCATGCTCCTTCAGCGAAGCACCCTGCTCGCCTCCGAGCTTGATGTCATAGGCCGAGACCTTGATGTCCTGTTGGCGTAGATCCTCGGCCAAAATCCTGCCGACCTCGCCGTAACCGACCAGCCCGATCTGCCATCGCTTGGGATCACCCGCCATCAGTTCAGTCCTCGCGTCGTCTCGTCGAACAGCTCCTCAACCGCGTAGCGGCGCGGGATCAGCCCCT
The DNA here is from genome assembly GCF_023073915.1 of Bradyrhizobium sp. 149. GTDB lineage: Bacteria > Pseudomonadota > Alphaproteobacteria > Rhizobiales > Xanthobacteraceae > Bradyrhizobium. The sequence goes on from NZ_JADPKK010000022.1 coordinate 1,405,352, forward strand.
GCTGGTACGCGTAGTCGAGGATCAGCTCCAGCGGCTTTCTGTTGGCCTCGAACCCGAACGGCACGAGATCAGGTGTTGCCGCAGTGCCGATCTGTTCCTTGTTCCGCTTGAGCAGATCATAGACCGCCGCGACCACATCAGCGCGCGATCTCGCCAGCTGCTCGGTCACGACCACGAGATGGTTGACCGGCACGACGCCGCGACGCGCGTACCATTTGGCGGCTTCCGCGGCCGGATCGGGGAACAGCGTCTTCAGCTTGGGATCGCTCGAGGCCTCGCCGAGGACGGCGTCGAGCTCGCCGTCGAGCAGCATCTGGAGGATCTTCTTGTCCTTCGGCGCGCGCTCGGTGGTGTCGACATATTCGGCAACATGCGGGTCTTCGAAGGTGATCCAGCGGATCTTGTCGAGGTTGACGCCGCAATCGTTGGCGAGGATGCCCCTGATCCAGGCGCCGGTCGTGGTCGTGAACGATCGAATGCCGACGCGCTTGCCCTCCAGATCGCACGGCGCGAGCGTTCCATGCGCAGGATTATAGAGCGCGTAGGAATGCTGGAAGCGGCCGAGCATGGTGGCAGGCAGCAGCACCAGCGGCTTGTCATGCGCCTTCGCCATCAAATAGGTGACGATCGCCATCTCGCAGACGTCGAAGGCCTGCTCGCGCACCATCGGCTTGAACGCCATGTTGGTCGGCGTATACGCGATGAAGTCGAGATCGAAGCGGTCGGAGCGAAGCTCGCCGCTCTTCACCGCCTGGACATGGGGGTGACTGCCGAGCACGGCTTTCAGCTTGAGACGATCCATCGGCCCACTCCGCTTCTCATCTTGTTCTCTTCTTGGCTTCAGACGTCCTCGGGATTATCGACATAGACGAGCCCGGCCTTCCCCAAGGCCTCGCGCATGCTGTACATGTCGAGGCCCAGCTCGCCCGAAGCCAGCCGCTTGCGCTTGCCGCCTTCGTCCGCGTTGCGCTTCTTCGCCTTGTCGGCGACCTCGGCCGCGTAGCGCTTCGGCACCACCACGACGCCGTCGTCATCGGCCACGACGATGTCGCCGGGGTCGACGTTGACGCCGGCGCAGACCACGGGGACGTTGACCGAGCCGAGCGTGGCCTTCACCGTGCCCTTGGCCGAAACCGCGCGCGACCACACCGGAAAATTCATCTCGTGCAGCGCTCTGACGTCGCGGCAGCCGGCATCGATAATCAGCCCCTGCACGCCACGCGTCTGAAGCGAGGTCGCGAGCAACTCGCCGAACATCCCGTCCGTGTTGTCGGTGGTACAGCCGACGACGAGAATGTCGCCCTTCTTGCACTGCTCGACCGCGACATGGATCATCCAGTTGTCGCCGGGCTGTGCCAGCACGGTGACAGCAGGACCGGCAATCGCCGCGCCCGGCCACACCGGCCGCAGATAAGGCTTCATCAGGCCAACGCGCCCATAGGCCTCGTGCACGGTCGAGACGCCGTACTCCGCCATCCCGGCGGGATCGGCACGCTTGATGTTGCGAACGACAACCGGCTTCATGCCAAAACCTCCGCAACCGTCGGGAACAGGCGCTGATAGGCCTCGCCGTAGGTCATGGGCACGCCGGTGTTGCGGCTGCCCTGGATGCCGCGATTGAGCGCGACGCGCTCGTAATAGCCCCAGAGGTGTTTTTGCGCGGCCAATATCTGGAACGCTTCGTACTTCTCCTTCCAGACCTCGTCGATCTTGAGGAGCAGGTCCGGCTTGTAATTGCACTGCTCAGGCTGGTGCGGCTCGAACAAAAACACCGGCGGCGCCGAATATTGGTACTGCGCGCCGGGCTTATGGCCCATGGCCTGCGCGACCACGCGGGTTTCCTGCGCGAAATGCGCCGCATTGGGATGGTCGAAATTATAGGGGTCTTCCAGCGCGTGCGTCAGCACGAAGCTCGGGTTGAACTCGCGGTAGATGTCGACCATCCGGTCGAAATGCGCCTCGGTCAGCTTCAGCGGATAGTCGCCGCAATCGAAGAACTCGATCTCGGCGCCGAGCAGCTTTGCGGCACGCTCCGCCTCGTCCTTGCGACCGGCCTTGACCGATTCCAGCGTCGCGCCCTTTTCCTTCCAGGCAAACTGGCTCTCGCCGCGCTCGCCGAAGGACATGCAGACGATCTTCATGCGAAAGCCCTTCTTCGCATGCAGCGCGATGGCGCCGCCCGCGCGCCAGACGAAATCGCCCGGATGGGCCGTGATCACGAGACCTGTTTTCATGGGACAAACTCCCCTCTTTTGTTCGTAAGCGTCCTAAGTTCGTCAAGCCGCCGCGGCGGGTTCCTCGCGGTCGAGCACGCGCTTCAGGCGTTCGCCATCGAGCGCGCCTTCCCATTTGGCAATCGCGATGGTCGCGACCGCGTTCCCGATCAGATTGGTCGGCGTCAGCCCCTGCGACATCAGGCGGTGGATGCCGAGCACGAGTGCCACGCTCGTCACCGGGATGCTGCCGGTGGCGGATAGCGTTGCCGCCAGCACGACGAAGGCGGCGCCCGCGATTCCCGCCGCGCCCTTGGAGGTCACGAGCAGGATCAAAAGCAGCTCGATCTGCTCGGCGAGCCCGAGCGGCGTGTTGGTTGCCTGCGCCAGGAACACCGAGGCGGCAGCAAGGTAGAGGCAGGTGCCGTCGAGATTGAAGGAATAGCCGGTCGGGATCACCAGCCCAACGACGCTGCGCTCGCAGCCGGCCTGCTCCAGCTTGGTCAGCATCCGCGGCAGTACCGTCTCCGACGACGTGGTAGCGATGCAGATCAGCAGCTCTTCCCAGATGTAGCGGATCAGCTTGAGCAGCGAGAAGCCGCAGATCCGTGCCACCGGGCCGAGCGCCACGATGATGAAGATCACGCAAGTAAGATAGAAGCCGCCGAGGAGCTTGCCGAGCGAGGCCAGCGAGCCGACGCCGAACTTTCCGACCGTAAAGGCGATGGCGCCGAATGCGCCGATCGGGGCCGCCCACATCACGAAACCGACGACGGCGAACACCATCTTGGCTGCGATGTCGATGAGATTGACCAGCGGTGCAGCCCGCTCACCGAGCTGCACCAGCGCAAAGCCACAAAGCACGGAGATAAACAGAACCTGGAGGATGTTGCCCTCGGCAAACGCGCCGATGAACGTCGCCGGCACGATGTTCATCAGGAACGGCACGAAGCCGATCACGCCGGTCTGCTTGACATAGGGCTCGATCGCGCTGGCATTGATGGTGGCGGGATCGATGTTCATGCCGACGCCGGGCTTGAGCAGATTGACGGCGACGAGACCGATGATCAGCGCGATCGTGGTCATGATCTCGAAATAGACGATTGCCTTGACGGCGACGCGCCCGACACGGGCCATGTCGGCCATATGCGCGATGCCGTGGACGACCGTGCAGAAGATGATCGGCGCGATCAGCATCCGGATCGCCTTGATGAAGGCATCGCCCAGAGGCTGCATCTTGGCGCCCGCCTCGGGATTGACGATCCCAAGCGCGACGCCGGCCGCCATGGCGATGAGCACCTGGATCCAGAGCTCCTTCCACCAGGCGCGGCCGCGCGGCTTGTCGATCGCCAGCGCCGTCATTGGTCGAACTCGAACAGGCGCGCCGGATTATCGACGAGGATCTTCTGCTGATATTCCGGCTCCGGCGCGAACAGCGGGATCAGGTCGACGAGATCGCCGTCATTCGGCATCGCCTTGACGTTGGGATGCGGCCAATCGGTGCCCCAGATGACCCGGTCGGGCGCGGTCTCGACGATCTTTCGCGCGAACGGCACGGCGTCGGTGAACGGCGGGCCGGCCGAGGACACCCGTTCGGAGCCGCAGATCTTGACCCAGCACTTCTCGTCGCGCTCCATCAGCTCGATCAGGATCTTGAACGGCAGTTGATCGAGCCCGTCGGACGCCTTCACCCGCCCCATATGGTCGATGGTGTAACTCAGCGGCAATCTTGCCAGCATATCTGCATATTCAGGCAGATCGATCGCGTCGAAATGCAGATCGATGTGCCAGCCGAGCGGCGCCACCATCGCGATGACCCGATTGAACATGCTCTTGTCGGGAACGCCGCCGAGATGGCGGACGAAATTGAAGCGGCAGCCGCGGAAGCCGCCCTCGTGCAGCACGCGAAGCCCGCGTTCGGTGATGGTGTCGTCGATATTGGCAACCGCGCGATAGGCGCCGTTGCTCTGCGCGATGGCGTCAAGCGCCACCGTGTTGTCGGTGCCGTGCACACTGGCATTCACGATGACGGCACGCTCGACGCCGAGCTTGGCATGCAGCGCACGGAAATCCTCGAGCGGCGCATCCGGCGGCGTGTAGGAGCGGTCCGGCGCGTAAGGGTATTTCGCGCCGGGCCCGAAGATGTGGCAATGCGCATCGCAAGACAGCTTCGGCAGCCTGAACTTCGGCGTGCGCGTGTCCGGATCGGGCGGCGGAATGGTCGGCGTGTACATGATGCTCATCAGCTGAACTTGAACAGGCGCGCCGGATTGTCGACCAGCAGTTTTTGCCGGACCTTCTCATCAGGCGCGTAGTGGGGAATCAGATCGACGAGGTCGCCGTCATTGGGCATGATCTTGACGTTGGGGTGCGGCCAGTCGGTGCCCCAGATGACGCGATCGGGCGCATTGGCGATCAGCGCTTTTGCGAATGGCACCGCGTCGTGGAACGGCTTGCCGACGCTGGAGGCACGTTCGAGCCCGGTGATCTTCACCCAGCACTTCTCGTCCCTCTTCTGGAGATCAAGCAAGGCCGTGAAGCCGGCATCGTCGAGCCCCTTCGCGGCCTGAACCGTTCCCATGTGATCGATCACGTAAGGCGTCGGCAGCGCGGTGAGGATGGGCGCAAATTCGGCGATCGTGCCCGGCTCGAAATAGACGTCGATGTGCCAGCCGAGTTCGGCGACACGATGCACGATGCGCTGAAACTTGGTCATGTCGCCGACGCCGCCGAGGCGCTTGAGGAAGGCGAATCGGCAGCCGCAGATCCCGCCCTTGTCGAGCGCCGCCAGTTCCTTGTCGGTCATTTCGTCGTCGACGTTGGCGATGCCCTTATAGGCACCCTCGCTCTGGGCGATGGCGTCGGTGACGACGCGATTGTCGGTGCCGTGCACGGTCGCATTGACGATCACGCAGCGCTCGACGCCGATTGTCTCGTGCACGCTGCGAAACGCCTCCAGCGGCGCATCAGCCGTGTTGTAGGGACGCTTTTCCGCAAAGGGATAACGAGACGCCGGTCCAAAGATGTGGGCATGGCTGTCGCAGGATTTTGCCGGCAGCTTGAACGACGGCGTCTTCGGATTTGGATCCGGCGGCGCGATCGTCGAGATCGCCTTCGGCTCCGCCCCTTGCGCGTGCGTCTCGCTCACGAGCGTTGCGCCGGCCAGTCCGGTCAAGAGATGCAAGCAATCTCGCCTGTTCATGTCCTCAACACCCCGTCACTTAAGCACGCTTGCACATGGTCCGCTTGCGAGCGGAAGCGCGAGGCCGCGCCTCCTCTTGGGCGGTTTCTTTCAAGTCTTGCTGACGACGGGCCGCCGCCGTGCCGGCGCGGCCTGATCGAGCGCCGGCGCCTGGAACGCAGCGACGGTGGCCTGCACCAGCTGCTCGATGGCGCTGGCGGCATCGCTGCCGTCCGCCTCGCCGCGCGACAGGCGGGAGACGCGATCCGGCGTTACCAGCGAGTAGTAGAGCGCGCCGAGCAGGAAGTGGCTGCGCCAGACGATGTCGGTGCGCGGAACGTGCGGCAGGCTGTCGTGGATAGCATCGATGAAGGCGTGGCTGGTGTCGTCGAAAGTTTGCGCGATAATTTTTCGCGCGACCTCGTTGCCCTCCGCGGACATCACCGCGCGCAGCCGCGTGAACCGCGCCCCGCCCCCGGCAAGATCGCTGCCCGAGGTGAAGGCCGGCGCGACATAGGCCCGCACCACCGCTTCGAGCCGGTCCTGGAGATCACGCACGCGCTTGGCGGCCGCGAGCAGCTCGGAACGGCGCAAGTTCATCGGCCCGCAATGGCGCCGGTAGATCTCCAGCAGCAGGCCGTCCTTGGTCTTGAAATGATAGGTCACGCTGCCGGGATTGGCGCCGGCGGCCTGTGCGATATCGCGCACCGACACGGCGTTGAAGCCGTTGGTGGCGAACAGCTCCTCGGCCGCGGCGAGGATCGCCTCGCGCATGTTCGGCTTGCGGGCCGTTTCCTTGCTGGTGGGCTTGCGTACCATGTGATTTGTACTATCGTACAAAAGATCAGGTCTCGTCAACAAAAACCATGGGCAGCGTCCGGACGGCTCGAAAGACCGACGGTCCGCGCGCAAACGCCCGCAAGGAGTGCTGGAAAATGCTGGGTTTGAACAAGAATATCGGCGGCTTGATGCTGGGTGCCGGTCTGCTGCTGGCGGGCGGCGTCGCGCAGGCCGCTGACAATTATCCGAGCAAGCCGGTTCACATCCTTGTCCCTTATGCCGCCGGTGGCGCGGTCGACGTGCTCGCGCGCACGCTGAGTCAGGCGCTGGCGAAGACCTGGGGCCAACAGCCAGTGGTCGACAATCGCCCCGGCGCCGGCGGCATCGTCGCCTCGCAGGCACTGACGCAGGCCGCGCCCGACGGCTACACGCTTATCCTCGTCGCGAGCGGTCATCCCCTCAATCAGTTCATTTATCCGAGCGTGCCTTACGACACGTTCACGGATTTTACCGCGATCACCGAGGTCGCCTCCTCGCCGCTCGCGATCGTCGTCGCTAAGGACAGCCCCTATAAGACGCTCGGCGATCTCCTCGCTGCGGCGAAAAAGGAGCCGGACAAGCTTTCCTACGGCATGTCCGGCAACGGCACTTCCGCGCATCTCGCCGGTGAGCTGTTGAAGCACATGTCCGGCACCAAGATCGTCGCGATCCCCTATAAGGGCGGCGCGCCCGCGCTGACCGCCGTAATCGCCGGCGACATCCCGCTCAGCATCAATCCGCTTGCGGAAGCCATCGCCCAGCTCGAAGGCGGCCCGGTCCGCGCGCTCGCGGTGACCTCGGCCGAGCGGTCCAAGGCGCTGCCCAACGTTCCGACTGTCGCCGAGGCGGGCGTGTCAGGTTACGACGTCTCGGTCTGGTGGGGTGTTCTTGGTCCGGCCAAGATGCCGCCGGAGATCGTGGCGAAGCTCGAAACCGATCTGAAGGCGGCGCTGCAGGACCCGAACGTGCTGTCGACGCTCGGCAAGATCGGCGCAGCCCCGGTCGGCTCCTCGCCCGGGGATTTCGATGCCTACATGCATGCCGAGGCCACCAAATGGGAGCCAGTGCTGAAGGCCGCCGACATTCGCGCGCAGTGAGGTGCTCCACGCGAAGGATCTCTTTTGGGCACCTCGCGCGCGCCGCTCTGCTCGCGGTCGTGCGCGGCGCCACGAAGGCAGCGCGCGAGTAGGTCAATTGCGTGCGCTCGCCCGCATCTTTTCCGGCGCGGCGGGGCGTCGCACGAAATCAGTATCATCGCCGCCCCCTCCCGACGGGATCAGGATCGCGCGCTCGCGCGGCAGCGCTTCCGGCATCTCGTCGCGGATAAAGGCGATGAGCTTCTCCCTCATCTCGCAGCGCAGGTCCCAGGATTGCGGTGCATTCCTGGCGCTGACGAGGGCGCGAAGCTCGATGGTGCGCGAATCCGCGTTGATCACCTGGAGATTGACCACCTCGCCATCCCAGAGCTTGGACTGCTTCACCGCCTCCTCCAACCAGCAGCGGATCCGCGGCACGTCGGCGCGGTAGTCGACGTTGAGCGCGATCGTACCGATCAGGGACGCTGCGTCCCGGGTCCAGTTCTGGAACGGCTTTTCGATGAAGTAGGACAACGGCACCACCATACGGCGCCAGTCCCACAGCCGGATCACCACATAGGTCGAGGCGATGTCCTCGACCCAGCCCCACTCGTTCTCGATGATCACGGCATCCTCGATGCGGATCGGCTGGGTGATCGCGATCTGCAAACCCGCGATCAGGTTGCTGAGCAGCGGGCGCGCGGCAAGACCAACGATGATACCGGCTGCGCCGGCCGAGGCGAACAGGCTGACGCCATATTGCCTGACCGAGTCGAACGTCATCAGCGCGGTGGAGACCGTGATGATGACGATGATGGTGTCGGTGACGCGCTTGAACACGCGGATCTGCGTCACGTGCTTGCGCGCGACGAGGTTCTCGGTCACGTCGCGAAAGTTCCGCAGATAGCGCGCCGCGCTCATGTCGACGATCCGGATCGATATCCAGCCGATCAGCGCGATGAAGGCGACGATGAACACGCGCACCAGCGGCGTGCGGATGGTGTCATCGAGCGGTGCAAGCGGCAGAGCCAGCGCAACGGCAGCAAGACACATGGCCAGCCGGGCCGGCCCCGCCGTACGCTCGATGAACACGGCCAACAGAGCGAGGCGGGTTCCGAAGGCACGGTTGAGGAGCCATACCGCGACCCGATACAGGAACAATGCGAGCAGGATCGCGACGGCGATCAGGCTGAGACCGACGAACCACGACGGCACCCAGCCGAGCATCTCATCGATGTCGGCCAAAATCGCTTGCAGATTCATCCATGTCCCCGCGTTGCATCAGGCGTCCGCGCTCAACGCCTTCACAGCGGCTTCGCTCCCCCGCTCAGTGCAACGCAGCATCCCTCTGGTGCAACCTTCTCCGAACTGCGCTATCTCTAGACGATCATGACTCGACGGACCGGCAGCGCCGACCTTCCCCTTCACACCGGCCGGGTTCCCCCCTGGCTCGCGACCCGCATGGCTTCGCTAGGCGCGATCGTGACGCAGGCGATCGTGCATCACTACGGCCGCGACGCATTCCTCCAGCGCCTCTCGCATCCGTTCTGGTTCCAGTCGTTCGGTGCTGTCATGGGGATGGACTGGCACTCCTCAGGCATCACGACCTCCGTGATCGGCGCATTGAAGCGCGGGCTAGGCCCGCTCCAGGATGAGCTAGGAATCTACGTCTGTGGCGGGCGTGGTCAGCACTCGCGCAAGACTCCGGACGAACTGATGCAGCTCGGCGACCGCATCGGCTTCGACGGCGCAAAGCTCACGCGTGCGAGCAGGCTGGTGGCGAAGGTCGACAGCGCCGCGGTCCAGGACGGTTTTGACCTTTACCTGCACGGATTCTTCGTCACGGCCGACGCCAAATGGACCGTGGTGCAGCAGGGCATGAACGGCGACAAGCGGCAGGCCCGCCGCTATCATTGGCATTCCGAGGCGCTGAAGAGTTTTGTCGATACGCCGCACAGCGCGATCGACGGGCCGTTGCAAGGCGAGATCGTCAATCTCACCGACCATCGCGCCGCGATCTCGCGCAACGCGCAGCTCGCGCTCCTGAGCGATCTCGGCCCGGATCGCATCCTTTCCGAATTCGAGCGGCTCACCGGGATTGCGCCCGAGCCTGCGCAGGCGATGCTGCCGCATTTGATCATGCCCGCGCACCATGACGTCCGGCCCAAAGATGTGTTCGCGCGCCGCCTGCACGGCACACTCGCGGCCGCGGCCGAGCGCGGCCCGGTCGATTTTCCGGAACTGCTGCTGACGCCCGGCGTCGGCGCGCGCACCGTGCGCTCGCTGGCGATGGTAGCCGAAGTCGTGCACGGCGCGCCCTATCGCTTCAACGACCCTGCGCGCTTCTCGCTCGCCCATGGCGGCAAGGACCGGCATCCCTACCCGGTTCCGATCAAGGTCTATGACGAAACCATTCGCGTGCTCAAAGATGCGATCCAGAACGCAAAGCTCGGGCGCGAGGAAGAGATGCAGGCCATCAAGCGGCTCGACGACCAGGCACGGCGGCTGGAGCGCACCGCGCGCGGGCCATCGGTCGACGCCTACATCGCCGGAGAGCGTGCGGCCTCGCCCGATCTCGACGGCCGCTCCGTGTTCGGCTGGGAGCGCGATCTCGGGCCGACAAAAAAGCGGACCGGCTGAAAACCGGTCCGCAAGTTGCTCGGGAGGAACGCTTCGCTCAGGACTCCTCGCCCTCTTCATCCTCGCCGACGAGGCGGTTGGCCGAGTGATCCTGATATTGTTCGGTCTGGATGGACTTGCCGTCCATGCCGCGAATGTCCGAGTGCTGCGCCTTGTCGCGGTTGGACAGCACCATGTTGTCGCCGATCTTCTCCTTGGGCACATCCGTCATGGCGCCGGTGCCGTCGCCCTTGCCGTGCATACCCGCTCTGAAATGCGTCTTACTGCCATGCCCACCTGGCATCGGTCTCTCCTCTTGGGTTGATCGTCCCTGAAGCTCAATGCTTCTCTTGTGCCGGTGTCGGTTTCGGTGGCTTGTGGCCGCTCTGGCCGGCATCGTTGTGCTTGTTGTGGTCGCTCTCCTGGTTGAGACCGCCCCTGCTCACCGGAAACTCGCTCTGCCGCGCTTGCCGGTTGACGTGATGGACGGCGTTATCCTCGGGGTTCCGGCCGATCGTCTGGTCGAGCTGCCGTTGATCCGGAACGTCATCCTTCCGTTCGAGGATGCGCAGCTGCTGCTCATGCGTCTTGTTGCCTTGCATAGAAACCTCCAGTCGTCAGCGGCGGCGCCGGTGGGAGCCGCTGCGCGCGACGTCCTTGTCGATGCCACCGGCCGCGTTGACGTCGTTTTCGAGATCACCCTCGATCGTGTTCTCGCCCATGATCTCCTCGAGATCCTCAGGCGAGGCGCCCGCCATGGTGACGCCCTTGGATGCGCCGATCAGGGGATTTTCGTGCAGGTCTTTCTCGGTCGGGGTGTATAGCTTGGGCTGCTTGCTGCTCATCGTCGCTTCCTGCATTCATGATGTCGTAACAACAGGGGCCGAAGCTCGCCGTTCCTGTCGAAAGCACGACATCGCTATCATCCGTAAAGGAACGCCAGACATTGATCGCCGCACGCAAGAGCGCGTCGGTCGGTTGGATCTATTGCGCGGGAGACTTAGAGCGGGAGTTGGTCGATCGTCTGGAGATGCAGCACGCCGCGGCAACAAGCCTGCCGGGTCGCATCGCGAACAGAGGGCGGAACAGACGCCACCTTGTCCTTACAGATGGAACGAGGATGAAAGCCTAGCGCCGTTCCGGCAAGCGCGGCCCAGCCTTGCGCTGCCGCTGATTGGTGTAGGCGTCCCAATTGCTCCAGCTGCCGTTGCTGAGGCTTTGCAGGTCGGTGGTGAGCGGACGGCGCGTGCGCTTGTCGTAATCGGCGACGGCGCGCTCGGACTGCGCGATCTTGCGCTTGAGTTCCCCGATCGCCTTCTGGGTCTGGCCGTTCCGCTTCGAAGATGCAATCTCGCCCATCGTGAAGCGCGCGGTCTCGAGCGCCTTCAACTCGGCCCGGTTCTTCTTCAACTGAACCCGATGCCAGGCGATGTTGCTGTCGCTGTCCGCAACCATATGGGAACTCCGCTGATTCGTTCCCCCATAGTATCGCGTGCCGAATCGGCGCCGCAACGGGCGCCCGGCGGCGAAAATGCGATCTTATTGCGCGGGAGTTCCGGACCTAGCGCTCGGCGAAGGCCTTTTCGACCACGAATTGGGCCGGCTCGCCGTGGTTGCCCTCGATAAGACCCCGCTCGCCTAGGAGCACGCGGGTATCCGCCACCAACGCCGGGCTGCCGCAGATCATGACGCGGTCGTGGGCGGCTTCCAGTGCCGGCAGGCCGATGTCGGAAAACAGCTTGCCCGAGGTGATGAGGTCGGTGATGCGGCCGCGATTGCGGAAGGGATCGCGCGTCACGGTGGGATAGTAGATCAACTGATTGCGGATGCAGTCGCCGATCAGTTCGTCCTTCGGCAGCGTCTCGGTGATCATCTCGCCATAGGCGAGCTCCTTCACGTGCCGGCAACCGTGCAGCAGCACGACCTTCTCGAACCGCTCGTAAGTCTCGGGGTCCTTGATCACGCTCAGGAACGGCGCAAGCCCCGTACCGGTGCCGATCAGGTAGAGGTTGCGCCCCTCCTCCAGATTGTCGATGACCAGCGTGCCGGTGGCCTTGCGGCTGACGATGATCTCGTCGCCCTGCTTCAGATGCTGGAGCCGTGAGGTGAGCGGGCCGTCCGGCACCTTGATCGAGAAGAACTCCAGCGTGTCCTCGTAGTTGGCGCTGGCAACGCTGTAGGCCCGCAGCAGCGGCTTCTCGCCGACCTTGAGCCCGATCATGGTGAATTCGCCGTTGCGGAAGCGGAAGGTTGGGCTGCGGGTGGTCTTGAAGGAGAACAGCGTGTTGGTCCAGTGGTGGACGCTCAAAACGGCTTCCTGATTGAAATTGCTCATCTCACCCTTCCGTGGCGCGTGGTGGCGGTTTTCAAGGCGGCAGCTATGCGTCGTTTGTACACGATCATTTGTATACTAATGAATAATCCGGCTTGATCCCGCGGTCAAGGCTGCTCAAGATCGGAAGCGTTGCAGTTAAGGACAAGGACCCATTCCATGGCGCATGACGCACCCCAGGCCACCGGACCCTCGAAGCTCGTGATCCGAAATATCGGCCTGATCCTGTCCGGCGCGCTGGAAAAGCCGATCCTGGACGGCGACACCATCGTCGCCGAGAACGGCAAGATCACCGCGATCGGCCGCTTCAAGGACCTCAACACCGAAGGCGCGACCACCATCGTCGAGGCCAACGGCACCACGGTGGCACCCGGCCTGATCGACAGCCATGTCCACCCTGTTGCCGGCGACTGGACGCCGCGCCAGAACCAGATCGGCTGGATCGACAGCAATCTGCATGGCGGGGTCACCACGATGATTTCCGCCGGCGAAGTGCATATGCCCGGCCGCCCGCGCGACGTCATCGGGTTGAAGGCGATGGCAATCTTCGCCCAGCGCGCATTCTGGAATCTGCGGCCCGGGGGCGTGAAGGTTCATGCCGGTGCGCCCGTGATCGAATGCGAGATGGTCGAGGAGGATTTCCAAGAGTTGGCCGCAGCCGGCGTCAAGCTGCTCGGCGAAGTGGGCCTGGGCGGCGTCAAGGACGGACCCACGGCGCGCAAAATGGTCGGCTGGGCACGAAAATACGGCATCCAGAGCACGATCCACACCGGCGGCCCCTCGATCCCCGGCTCCGGCCTGATCGACAAGGACGTGGTGCTGGAGGCCGACACCGATGTGGTCGGTCACATCAATGGCGGCCACACGGCGCTTCCCGACGACCAGATCCGCTGCATCTGCGAGGGCTGCAAGCGCGGCCTCGAGCTGGTGCACAATGGCAATGAGCGCTCGGCGCTGTTCACGCTGCGCATCGCGCGTGAGATGAACGATCTGCACCGCGTCATCCTCGGCACCGATGCGCCGGCGGGCTCCGGCGTGCAGCCGCTCGGCATTCTGCGCATGGTCTCGATGCTGTCCTCGCTCGGCGACCTGCCGGCCGAGATCGCGTTTTGCCTGGCCACCGGCAACACGGCACGCATGCGCGAATTGGATTGCGGCCTGATCGAGGTCGGCCGCTCGGCCGATTTCGTCGTCATGGACAAGGCGCAGCATTCGGCCGGCAAGAACATCCTGGACAGCGTCCAGCTCGGCGACCTCCCCGGCATCGGCATGACCATCATCGACGGCATCGTGCGCACCCAGCGCAGCCGCAACACCCCGCCGGCCAGCAGGGTGCCGGAGGTGGTGGCGAAGTGAGGCAGCCGGAGCGGCTCGCCGCTCCGCATGGCTCCTCGACGGCGTCGAACGAGTTGCCGGCCTGCCGCCAAATGGTCATGAGACGCGGGAAGCGCGGAGATCAGCGCGGCTTGGCGATCTCACAACGCACGTAGATCTGGCGCTTGGCCTCGCCAACCGGGCCGTTGTCGATCACCAGCTTGCCATCCGCAGCGATGGAAACCCTGGGACTGGAGCGAAACTTTTCGCCTTCGCCTTCGCAGGCGAGCTTCATTTTCCAGCTGAGCTTCCCGTCCGCGATGATCTCGCCGGCGCGGCAACGCGTCTCATACCAGTAGAGGCGATTGCCGCCTTCGATGCTCATGCGGTTAGCGCTGTCCTGATCACGGCAATCCTTTTTGCTCGATGCCCAGAACCCCTCATACGCCTGCGCCGCCCAGGCGGGAGCACACTGGCCCGCCAGCACCGCGCTCATCCCCAGACCCATCGCAAACCGCGTCGCCGCTCGCATACCGACTAACCTCGAGAAGACCTTCATCGAGGTTAGTCGCGCCTCACCGCAGCTTGTTCAACAGCGCCATCAGCATCTCGCGTTCCTTTGCCTCGAGCGGCGCCAGCGTCTCCCGGGTGATCGCGAGCGCATTCGGCGCCACCTTTTCCGCCAGCTGCTGCCCCGCACGCGTCAGGCTGACCAGAAGCCGCCGTCCGTCCTCGGGATCCTGGCTGGTCTCGGTGAGACCGCGCGCCGTCAAACGATCGATCACGCCCTTGATGGTCGCGACGTCCATCGCCGTCAGGCGCCCGAGCTGGTTCTGCGAGCATGGCCCGGACTCGGCGAGCTTCGACAGCGCCGCCCATTGCGTCGGCGTGATATTGGTGCCGATCTCGCGAGAGAAGATCGCGCTGTGGCGCTGCCAGACCTGGCGAAGGATGAAGCCAACCTGCTCGTCGAGCACGTAGGACGACTTTGCCGGTTTGACGCTCTTCTTCACCGCCACGCTTCTCGCCATCCGCTCCCCGCCCCCTACAACGACAAATGCGCGTCGCGGATATCCGGACGCGCGTCGAGCTCGGCCATGGTGCCGCCGAAACAGATGCGGCCGCGCTCGATGATATAGGCGCGATCGGAGATCAGCCGCGCAAAGTGCAGATTCTGCTCGGAGACGACGATGCTGACGCCCTCCTTCTTCATGGTGAGGATGGCCTCGACCATCTGCTCTACGATCTTCGGCGACAGGCCCTCCGAGGGCTCGTCCAGCAGCACCAGCGACGGATTGCCCATCAGCGTGCGTGCGATGGTGAGCATCTGCTGTTCGCCGCCGCTCATTCGTCCACCCGGGCGATTTTTCATCTCACCCAGATTCGGAAACAGCGCGAACAGCTTTTCGCGGGTCCAGTGCGGGGCGTTTGGACGCTTCGGCTGGCGGCCGACCTCGAGATTCTCTTCCACCGTCAGATCGGTGAAGATGCGCCGCTCCTCGGGCACGTAACCAAGCCCATCCCGCACGATCTCATGTGTCGGACGCGCCGAGACGTCGTTGCCTTCGAACATGATCCGCCCCGAGCGCTGCGCGACGAGCCCGACGATCGAGCGGAACGTCGTCGACTTGCCGGCGCCATTGCGGCCGAGCAACGCCACCACTTCCCCCTCGCCGACCTCGAAGCCGATGTCGAACAGGATATGGGCCGGGCCGTAATGACTGTTGAGGTCTTGCACCGTGAGCTTCATGCCGAGGTTCCCTCGCGATGCCCGGCGTCGTAAAGCAGGCCCTCGCCGAGATAGACCGCCTGCACCTGCGGATTGCCGCGCACCTCCGCCGGCGAGCCCTCGGCGATCAGCGTGCCGCGGTTGAGCACGATGATCCGGTCGGCATGCTCGAACACCACGTCCATGTCGTGCTCGGTGAAGAGAACGCCGATCGATTTTTCCCGGGCGATCTGCGCGGTCAGCCGCATCAAATCGACGCGCTCGCGCGGCGCCATGCCGGCGGTCGGCTCGTCCATCAGCAGCAGCTTTGGCTGATTGGCGAGCGCGACCGCGAGCTCGAGCCGCTTGAGATCGCCATAGGCAAGCTCACCGCAGGGGCGATCCGCGTAACCGCCCATGCCGACCAGCTCGAGCAGTCGCCCGGCTTCGTCGCGGTCAAAATTCGGTGCCGAGCCCCAAAGATTGAACAATTGCTTTCCGTGCGAGATTAGTGCGACCTGCACGTTCTCGCGTACCGTCATGGTCGCGAAGGTCGCGGTGATCTGGAAGGTGCGGCCCACGCCCATCCGCCAGATCTCGCGCGGCTTCCTACCGGTTGTGTCCTCGCCGAGAAGGCGGACGTGGCCGGTATCAGGCTTGTTCTGTCCGTTGAGCATGTCAAAACAGGTGCTCTTGCCAGCGCCGTTCGGTCCGATCAGCGCCAGGATTTCGCCTGATCGCAGTGAGAACGAGACGCCGCGCACGGCGTGGACGCCGCCATAGGATTTGGTCAGTCCTTCGACCGCGAGAAGTGGGGGGGCGACGCTCATTCGGCGGACTCGATCGGCTTGGCAAGCAAAGGTGATCCCGGCGGCGATGTCTTCCTGCGACGCTGTGCCAGCATCTCCAACATGCCGACAATGCCCTTGGGGAAGACGACGACGATCAGAACGATGAAGCCGCCCAGCACGAGTTTTGACAGGTCGGTCTGGCTGACCAGCCAGATGTTCAAGGCCTTGTAGACGATGGCGCCGATCACCGCGCCCGACACCGTCTCCACACCGCCGAGCAGCACCATGACAAGCGCATCGACCGAGAGCGAGATGCCGAGATTGTCCGGGAAGACGCTGCCTTTGAGGTAGGCGAACAGCGCGCCGCCGATGCCGGCGGTCGTGCCCGCGATCACGAACGCCGTCCACTGGATGCGCTTGGCGTTGATGCCGACCGCTTCGCTCCGTAGCAGCGAGTCACGCGTCGCCCTCAGCGCATAGCCGAACGGCGAGAACACCATGGCCCGCAGCGCGATCGTCACGAGCGCCGAAACGCCGAGCGCCAGCCAATAGAAATGCGACGGGCTCGCCGCCCATTTTTCAGGCCAGATACTCAAGATGCCGTTGTCGCCACCGGTCACGCTCACCCACTGGAACGCGATCGACCAGACGATCTGCGCAAAGGCGAGCGTCAACATCGCAAAATAGACGCCGGAGAGCTGCACCGCGAAGAATCCGAACACGGCGGCGCCCATGCAGCCGAGCAGCGGACCGAGCAACAGGCAGCCGATCATCGGCAGTCCCGCCATCTTGGCGAGGAAAGCGACGCCGTAAGCGCCGAGGCCGAAATAGGCGGCGTGGCCAAACGAGGCGAGCCCGCCGACCGACATCAGGAAGTGCAGGCTGACGGCAAAGATCACTGAGATCGCGATCTCCGAGCCAACGGTCAGTGCATAGTTGCCGGCGAACAACGGCAACGTCGCCGCGACGACGAGCGCTGCGAGCGCAGCCAGCCGCTCATTCGACGTCAGCGGTCGCCAGGGATTGACGGTGAGCCCCGGCGTCTTGCGCGCCGGCGCCTCGGGCCTGCCGAACAGACCCCAGGGCCGCACGATCAGTACTGCCGCCATCACCAGGAAGACCAGGATGATGGAGATCTTTGGAAAGATCAGGATTCCGAAGGCGTTGAGTTCCGACACCAGCACCGCCGCGACGAAAGCGCCGATGATGCTGCCGAGACCGCCGATCACGACTACGACGAAAACCTCGACGATGATGCGCAAATCCATCGCATGATGCACGGCATCGCGTGGGATCTGGAGCGCACCGCCGAGGGCGGCGAGGAAAACGCCGACCGCAAACACTGATGTGAACAGCCATTTCTGATTGACGCCGAGCGCCGCGACCATGTCGCGGTCCTGCGTCGCCGCGCGCACCAGCACGCCCCAGCGCGTGCGCTGGAACAAGAGCCAGAGAATGCCGAGCACGACGGGTCCGAGCACGATGAGGAACAGGTCATAGCTCGGGATGTTCTGGCCGAAGAAATCGATCGCCCCCCTGAAGCCTGGCGCGCGGCGGCCGACGAGATCGTCGGGTCCCCAGATCAGGACGACGAGGTCCTCGACCATTAGGGTCAGGCCGAAAGTCGCGAGCAGCTGGAACAGCTCTGGCGCGTGATAGATGCGCCGGAGCAGCACCATCTCGACGATGATGCCGATCAGAGCCACCGCAAACGCTGCCGCGACGATTGCACCCCAGAAGCCGAATGCGCCTGAGAGGCGCTCCGTGAGCGTGAAGGCGATGTAGGCGCCGATCATGTAGAAGGCGCCGTGCGCGAAATTCACGATCCGCGTCACGCCAAAGATGATCGACAGGCCCGACGCCACCAGGAACAGCGACGCTGCGCTGGCGAGACCGGTCAGAAACTGTACGACGTAAAAGGCCATCAGCGGTCCGGGTTAAACATAAGTCTCAGTATTGGGCTTCATCCTTCGAGACGGCGCTACGCGCCTCCTCAGGATGAGGTTCGGGAACCTCATGGTGAGGAGCGCGGCAGCGACGCGCGTCTCGAACCACGAGGCCCCGGTCTCTCTTTGCATCAATCCTTCGGACGCAGCTTCTCGACTTCGGCATCACCAGGCAGATAGTCCGCGCCCTTCTTGTAAGACGAGTCCACCATCACGCCCTTGCCGTCCTTCAGCGCGGTCTTGCCGACATAGGCACCCAGCGTGGACTGGTGATCGATCTTGCGGAAGGTGATCTCGCCGAACGGCGACGGCATCGACAAGCCCTCCGCGGCAGCAATCAGCTTCTCCGGATCCGTCGAACCCGCCTTGGCCAGGATCGCTGCTGCAGACTTGATGGTCTGATAGCCGACGATCGAGCCGAGGCGCGGATAGTCGTTGTACTTGGCCTGATAGGCCTTCAGGAACGCGTCGTGCTCGGGCGTCTTGATCGAATACCAGGGATAACCCGTAACAATCCAGCCCTCGGGCGTCTCGTCCTTGAGCGGATCGAGATATTCGGGCTCGCCGGTGAGGAACGAGACGACCTCGCGTCCCTTGAACAGGCCGCGGGTGTTGCCTTCGCGCACGAGCTTTACCAGATCGGCGCCGAAGGTGACGTTGAGGATCGCTTCGGGATTGGCCGCTGCAACGGCCTGTACCACTGGGCCCGCGTCGATCTTGCCCTGCGGCGGCCACTGCTCGTCGACCCACTGGATGTCGGGCCGCTTCTCCGACATCAGCTTCTTGAACACCGCGACCGCGGACTGGCCGTATTCATAGTTCGGCGCGATCGTTGCCCAGCGCTTGGCCGGCAACTTGCTGGCTGCTTCCACCAGCATCGCCGCCTGCATGTAGTTGGAAGGGCGCAGGCGGAACGTGTACTTGTTGCCCTTGGACCAGGTGATGGCGTCCGTCAGCGGCTCGGCCGCGAGGAAGAACACCTTCTTCTGGTTGGCGAAATCGCTGACGGCGAGACCGATGTTCGACAGGAACGTACCCGTCAGCATCGCCACGCCCTCGCTCGACACCAGCTCGTTGGCCGCGGTCTGGGCATCCGCCGGCTTGCCGCCGTCATCCTTGGAGATGACGACCAGCTTCTTGCCGTTGATGCCGCCGGCCGCGTTGATCTCTTCGACCGCGAGCTGCCAGCCCTTGCGATAGGGCTCCGTGAACGCCGGAAGCAACGAATAGCTGTTGATCTCGCCGATCTTGATGTCCTGCGCCAGAGCCGAATGAGCCATGCCGCTCGCCAACAGCGCAAATGCCGCGCCGACGAAATAGTTCTTTGCTCGCATCCCAACCTCCACTTTTCTGAAAAGACTAACGCAGTCCGTCTTCGCCCTTGATCTCCGAAACCGTCAGCCCGCCGACGCGCGGCAGCGGACGGCCGCTGTCGGTGACGGCGACCGCGACCATGATCTCATTGGCGCGCGGCGCGTCGTTGATCTGCACTTCCATGCCGTCGAAATGACTACGCACGAAAGCTGCGTCCTTGTGACCCAGCGGAATGTCCAGCGTCGTGCCGGGTCCGCTGCGCTTCTTCGACGACGGGATCAGCGCAGCGCCCTTGCTCAGTACTTTACGCACCGGCGCGCCCATCTTCGGATGGAGGATGGCGGCCGCATGCTCCAACTCGCCATTCTCGCCGACGGCCGCGGCCTTGCCATAGCTCTGAGCCTTGGAACCGTCGATGCCGAGCGCGGCCACGGCGCGCTTCGACAAGAGCTCGCCGAGCTCCTCGCCGATCGCGATCAGCGGTGATAGGTCCTCCACATATTGTCCGGCAAACGGATTCTCGATCACGGCGATTGCCGCCGCACGCCGGGTCGGCGGCGAGACCTGGCGGCCCATCTCCATCTGCGTCTCTTCGACGACGGTGACGATCTTGCGGATGATCGCGCTCATGATTGTTTCCTTAAGTCTCTTCCCTGTTCAGGCATGAACCGCATTCTCCAGCGTGAGCGGGCGGGATCGCTGCCGTTCAATATCTTTGGTCCCGATGACAAGCATATCACCACAAAGCTGCAACACGGCCCGCTCGATCAATCCGCGATCGAATAATTGCCGTGCACATTCCGCGCCAGATTCGAGCGCGGTCTTGATCTCGTTCTGCGACAGTTCACCAACGTCACGGGTCACCAGCCGCGCGCCGAGATCACTGTCGGGCTGAAGCTCGCTTGCAGGCGTTCGGATGATGGCGGGATGGCCCGGCAGATCGACAGCGTTCGCAACGATCGTCGCAGCCGCATCGGCTTGCGATGCTGATCCCGCCAGCACGGTGACGGCATCGGCGATGCCAAGCGAAAAGCTGCGGCCGTGCCTTCCACTGGTCGCAATGCCACGCACGGGATCATCGAAATCCACCCTGATTGTCCGCATCACACCGTCGCGATCCGGCCGGTCCATCAGGCCAACCGAAAAATGCTCGCCCTCGCCGAGATGCAGGGCGATGTCACCGCCATTGTTGACATAGGCCCGGTCGAGCGATGCCGCGCCCAGAATCGCACCCAACACCTCCTCCGCCACGCTGCCGGCCACGGCGGCCATCGGCGTGACGAAGCCGTCAGCGGCATAGGGCGCCACCGCGGCGTGCATGCGACGCGCCACAACGCCTACCAACGAGGACCGCCCCTCGACGGCAGCCCGCAACTCCGGCAGTTCCGCGCAGAGCTCGTCGAGTAATCCCGTGAAGCGCCGAGCGGCCGCCTCATAGGCTGCACGCACCTCGCTCGGCTCGCCCCTCGCCTCAACGATCAGATCAATCGGTCCATCCTGCAAATGCAGCCGCCGGCCATCAGACAGCAACGCGATTTGCGGGAGCCTAGTCATGCCCGAGGTCCCGGAATCGGGTTCTGCCAAGGCAATTGGCGAACATCGTCGCCGCCCTGCACCTCTGACAGCGGCTTGACATAATCCATGTGCCCGCCGAGCGCAGCGTAATCGGACAATTTCATCGTGAATTCGATCGGCGCGACCAGTGCGGGTGTCGGCACGTAGCCGAACGCCCCCGCCGGCATCTGCGTCACGTCGACCATGTAGGTGATGCCGCCGCCCGGCCAGACATAAACAGGCGCGCCACCACTGGTGACGCGCGTCAGCGCGTCCTTCACCGAGCGCGTCAGCCGCACCGGATTGTCGGTGACGCCCGCCCGCAAGGAACCACCGGCGCCGGCCATGAACAGCACCGTACACAACGCCGGTTCGCAATTCTCCTGAATGCGCTCGACCGAGAACTTGAGGTCATCAGGCATCTCGGTCTCGACCGGCTTCAGGGCTTCGTCGAGCACGTAGTAGGACGAATGCTCTCCGGTCGTGGAGACCATCAGCATGGAGAGACCGGCCCTGGCTTCCTTGGCGTCGAACGGCCCGAGGATCGCGAGCGGATCGGAGATATTGGTGCCGCCCCAACCCGTGCCGGGATCGGCGACCTGGAAATAGCGGCCGGGCGTCGAGCGGCGCCCCTTCAGCTTGATGCCGGTGTCGGCGATGTCGAGCAGCTTGCCGGCCTGGTGCTCCGAGAGCACGCCGGTGATGTGGTCGTCGACCACGACGACCTCGTCGACCTTGCCGTGCCATTGCTTGGCGAACATGCCGATCGTCGCCGAGCCGCAGCCGACGCGCATGCGCTCTTCTTTCATGCCGTTGACGATCGGCGGCTGACCAGCCTGCACCACCACGCTCGCACCGCCGTCGATGGTGAGCTCGACCGCCTTGCAATTGGCGAGGTCCATCAGCGTGTCGCAGGTGATGCGGCCTTCCTTCTTGGAGCCGCCGGTCAGATGATGTACGCCGCCGAGTGACAGCATCTGCGAGCCGTATTCGCTGGTCGTGACATGGCCCACCGCTTCGCCCTGCGCCCGGACGGTCGCGGTCTCCGGCCCGAGATAGCGGTCGGTATCGATCTTCACCTTGACGCCGCAATAGGAGAAGATGCCTTCGGTGACCACGGTCACCATGTCGACGCCATCGACCTCCGCGGAGACGATGAAGGGCGCCGGCTTGTAGTCGGGATAGGTCGTGCCCGCGCCGATCGCCGTCACAAAGGTTGAAGGCTCGTGGACGATCCTGCCGTCCCAATCTTCGGTGCGGTTGAACGGAACGAGCTTTCCGCCATGCGAGACGGTGCGCTCCAGGATCACATGCGGATCGACGCGGACGAGCTTGCCGTCGTGATTGGCATAGCGATCGCAGGCGCCCGCCGCGCCCGGCTTGATGTAGCACATCACCGGACAGGCATCGCAGCGGATCTTGTCGATGGCGGCGCTCGTAGGTTCAGTCACCATGTCAAAGCCAGCCGACAGTGCAGTTATCATTTGTACACGAACGATGTTGCGCGCACTCCCGAAGGCTGTCAAGCGGCGGTGCGACGTAAAAGACAGGCCTGCCGCATAAAACCTCATTTGCCTATCCACTCTGTCCACAAAGAAGGCATTCGCGCTGCACTGCGGCATGCACGGCTTGCACGTTTGTGTACAAACGGTATCGTCGCAACGTAGGTTTTGAGCGTTCTTGGAATTTTCGCGAAGCATTGGCCGCGGCGTTCAACGAGTCGATTTGGGAAAGAGGATGACGCAGACACCGATCCGCCTCACCGTGAACGGCAGGATCCACGAGATCACTGCGGCGCGAGACACGCCGCTGCTCTACGTGCTGCGCAACGATCTCGCGCTCAACGGGCCGAAATACGGTTGCGGTCTCGGCGAATGCGGCACATGCACTGTCCTGATCGACGGCGCCGCGGCGCGCTCCTGCGTCATCCCTATCAGTGGCTGCATCGGCCGCGACATCGTGACGCTCGAAGGGCTCGGCACCCGTGACAAGCCGGATCTGGTGCAGCAGGCCTTCATCGACGAGCAGGCCGCGCAATGCGGCTATTGCCTCAATGGCATGATCATGACCACCAAGGCGCTGCTTGCGATCAACCCGCGGCCCACCGAACAAGAGGCGCTTGCGGCACTGCGCTACAATCTCTGTCGTTGCGGCACCCACGTCGAAATCCTGCGCGCCGTCATGCGCGCGTCTGGCCAGTTCGCCGAGGCCGGTGACTGATGGCCTCCCCTGTCTCGAACGGAGCTGAGCTGCAATCCGGCTCGCTCGTCGTCGTCCGCACCGTGGACGAGTGCACATCCGAGACGTTCGTTCGCATCACCGCGGACGGTTCGGTCACGGCCTACAACGGCCATGTCGATCTCGGCACCGGCATCCGCACGGCGCTTGGGCAAATCGTGGCTGAAGAGCTCGACGTCTCCTTTGCGCGCGTCGTCGTCGTGCTCGGCGACACCGCAATGGTGCCGAACCAGGGCGCCACGATCGCGAGCGAGACCATCCAGATCACCGCCGTTCCCCTGCGCAAGGCCGCCGCGCAGGCGCGACACTTCCTGATCGCGCGTGCGGCCGAGCGATTGGAGCTGCGGGCAGCCGATCTTAGAATCGAAGACGGCCTCGTGCGCGGGGACGACAATCGCAGTGTCAGCTATGGCGAGTTGATCGGCGGCGAGACCATTCGGCTCGAGCTTGCCGACGACGTCGCGGTCAAGGCGGTCGGCGATTACGCCATTGTCGGCCAATCGATGCCCCGCGTTGATCTGCCGGCCAAGGCCACGGGCGAGCTGACCTTCGTGCACGACATCCGAGTATCAGGCATGCTGCACGGCCGCGTGGTGCGCCCGCCCTATGCCGGCGTCGACGCCGGCCCGTTCGTCGGCACCAGCCTGATCGCCGTTGACGAATCTTCGGTGCGGGACATTCCCGGACTCATAGCCGTCGTGCATATCCGCGATTTCGTCGGCGTGGTCGCCGAGCGCGAGGAAGATGCGATCCGCGCAGCAGAGCAACTTGCGGTGAGCTGGAAGCCGACGCCTGATCTGACCGATCTCAACGATGTCGAGACCGCGCTTCGTGCCAACCCGTCGACGCCGCGCACGCTGATCGACAAGGGCGATGTCGGTGCTGCCATTGCCGGCGCGGCCAAGCCGATGCAGCGCACCTACGTCTGGCCCTATCAGATGCATGCCTCGATCGGCCCGTCCTGCGCGGTCGCCGACTTCCAGGACGGCAACATCCGCGTCTGGTCGGGCACGCAGAATCCGCACGTGCTGCGCGGAGACCTGGCGCTGCTGATGGAGCGTCCCGACAGCGAGATCGAGGTCATCAGGTTGGAGGCCGCCGGCTGCTACGGTCGCAATTGCGCCGACGATGTCACCGCGGACGCGCTGTTGCTCTCGCGCGCGGTCGGCCGGCCCGTACGCGTGCAGCTGACGCGCGAGCAGGAACACGCCTGGGAGCCCAAAGGCGCCGCGCAACTCATCGACGTCAATGGCGGCCTGGATGCGGACGGCGGCGTCGCGGCTTACGATCTCGCCACGCGCTATCCGTCGAATGCTGCACCGACCTTGGCGCTGTTGCTGACGGGGCGGATATCGCCGAAGCCGGACGTCCTCCAGATGGGCGACCGCACCGCGGTCCCGCCTTACGATTACGACCACATGCGTGTCGTCGCGCACGACATGGCACCGATCGTGCGCGCGTCCTGGTTTCGCGGCGTCTCCGCCCTGCCGAACACCTTTGCGCATGAATCCTATATCGACGAGGCCGCAGCCGAAGCCGGCGTCGACCCGATCGAATACCGTTTGCGCTATCTGAAAGACCAGCGCGCCGTCGATCTCGTCCATGCGGTCGCCGAGCGCGCGGGCTGGACGCCGCGGCCGGTGCGCGAAGAGAAAGACGGCGAGATCGTGCATGGGCGCGGCTTTGCCTATGCGCTCTACGTTCACAGCAAGTTTCCCGGCTACGGCGCGGCGTGGTCGGCCTGGGTCACCGACGTTGCCGTGAACAAGTCGACCGGCGATGTCAGCGTGACGCGCGTGGTCGCCGGGCAGGACTCCGGATTGATGATCAACCCGGACGGCGTGCGCCACCAGATCCATGGCAACGTCATCCAGTCCACCAGCCGCGCGCTGATGGAGAAGGTCTCGTTCGAGCGCGGCGCAGTCGCGGCGCGCGAATGGGGCGCCTATCCGATCATCCCCTTCCCTGACGTGCCCAAGATCGACGTGTTGCTGCTGCCGCGGGCGGACCAGCCGCCGCTCGGCGTCGGCGAATCTGCCTCGGTCCCGAGTGCGGCTGCGATTGCGAACGCAATCTTCGATGCCACCGGCGTGCGCTTTCGCGAGCCGCCGTTCACGCCCGAGCGCATCCTGAAAGGATTGCGCGGCGACGCACCGGCCACGCCGCAGGCGCTGCCGGCTCCCGCTACGCCACAACCACCCCGCATCTGGAGGAATCCGTTCGCCAAAGGCGCCGGCATCTTCGCGACAGTCGCGGCTGTCTGCACCGCCGCGATCGGCATCGGCGCGGCGCTTGTTCCAGGGCGCGCGATTGCGCCGATCGCGCCGCCCGATGCTTCTGTCTACTCCGCGGCGACGATCGCGCGCGGCCAGCAACTCGCCGCACTCGGCAATTGCGCGGAGTGCCACACCACGACCGACGGTGCGCTCAATGCCGGCGGCCGTGCCCTGGAGACGCCGTTCGGCACGATCTACGCGACCAACATCACGCCCGACGTTGAAACTGGTATCGGCGCCTGGTCCTATCCCGCCTTCGAGCGCGCGATGCGCGACGGGCTGCATCGCGACGGACGGCAACTCTATCCCGCCTTTCCCTACACGCACTTTGCGAAAACTGGCGATGCCGACATGCAGGCGCTCTACGCTCATCTGATGGCGCAGCCGGCGGTGCGCGCGACCCAGCCTGCGAATACGCTCGCCTTTCCGTTCAATCTCCGCCCGCTACTTGCTGGATGGAATGCGCTGTTCCACCGGAGCCGCGAGTTCAAGCCCGACCCTGCCAAGTCCGAGGTCTGGAATCGCGGCGCCTATCTCGTCGAGGGGCTCGGCCATTGCAGCGCCTGCCACTCGCCGCGCAACGCGCTCGGTGCCGAGCAGCGCAACGCCTATTTCGCCGGCGGTTTTGCCGAGGGCTGGGAAGCGCCGCCGCTGAGCTCGTTGTCACACGCACCGATCCCATGGAACGAGGACGAGCTCTACGCTTATTTGCGCACCGGCCATTCGCGCTATCACGGCGTCGCCGCCGGCCCGATGGCGCCGATCGTCAGGGACCTCAAGGCCCTGCCCGATCAGGACATCCGTGCGATGGCGGTCTATCTCAACTCGTTCAATGACACCGCAACCGAAACGCCGGACGCGCTCGCGTCACGTCTCGAAAGCGCGACGCAAGTCACCATCGCGTCCACCAGCGGCGCGCGGATCTATCAGGGCGCCTGCGCCGTCTGCCACGAGGTCGGCGGCCTGCCGCTGTTCGGAAGCCGCCCCTCGCTCGCGCTCAACAGCAATTTGCACAGCGCCACGTCGGACAATCTCGTGCAAATCGTCCTGCACGGCATCGCCGAGCCGGTGTCGAGCGAACTCGGCTACATGCCGGCATTCAAGAACAGCATGAGCGATGCGCAGGTGGAGGAACTCGTCACTTTCCTGCGCAAGCAGTTCGCACCGGACAGGCCGGCATGGACCGGCGTGCGTGAGACGATCGCGCGCGTGCGCACCTCAACTCACTAGGCGTGCTTCTTCACTTCCACCGGCGGCGTGCCGTGGGTGTGGAACGACTCGATCGTTTTCAGACCCCACGCCTGGCCCTTCTTGCGCTCCTCTTCCGTCCACACGATCGGCTTCCAGTCGGGCGCGAGGATGAGGCGCGCGCCGGCATTGGCGACTTCGACACGGTTGCCGCCGGGCTCGTAGACGTAGAGGAAGAAGGTCTGCTGGATCGCGTGCTTGTGCGGGCCGGTCTCGATGTGGATGCCGTTCTCCAGGAAGATGTCGGCGGCGCGCAAAATCTCTTCGCGGCTGTCGAGCGCGTAGGTGACGTGGTGGAAGCGGCCGGGGGTGCCGGAATGGTCGAGCGAATAGGCGAAATCGTAGCTCTTGTTCGACATCGTCAGCCACATCGCCGCTTCGCGGCCGTCGTTCAGCACGATCTGCTCGGTGAGACGGCAGCCGAGATAGTTCTCGAAGAACTCGCGGTTCGCCTTGATGTCAGTGGCGAGGCAGTTGAGATGGTCAAGGCGCCGGACGTTGACGCCGCGCGCGGGAAAGCGCTGCGCCTGGTTCTTCAGTGCGGGCTTCAGCTCGGGCGGCGCCTGATACCATTCGGTCTCGTAATAGAGCTCGACGATGTGGCCGTCAGGATCGCGGCAGCGGAAGGTCGGCCCCTGCCCCATGTCGCCGTCGATCCAGCCGATGTCGAAGCCGGAACCCTTCAGCGCCGCGACGCGGCGCTCCAGCGCCTGCTGGCTGCGCGCGCGCAGCGCCATGTGCTCCATGCCCGATGTCTTCGCCGCCGTCAGCTTGAGCGAGTAGCGCTCGTAATCGTCCCAGCCGCGCAAATAGACCGACTCGCCCTTTTGGCCGCTGACGGTCATGCCCATCACGTCGACGAAGAATTTCAGGCTCTCGTCCGGCTTCGGTGTCAGCAGCTCCATGTGGCCGAGATGAGCAAGATCGAGGATCGGTTCGGGCTGCATGGTGTCCTCCAAGGCGTGGCTTGCGATCCGCTGGTCCGGATCGCGCAATCGGGCTCAGGAACCGGCTCACGCGCCGGTGGGCGGCACTGAGGCCGCCGGTCCATTTGTACTAATGTACAAATGATTAGGTCCCGTCAACAAATCACCCGGGCCGCTGAGATCGAATGACGGGCCGTCCAAGATGACAATCGTCCCCCGACCGGCCTGACCGAGTAGCTGAATGGTAAAATCTTCCTTAACCACTCCCGGGCTCGTCGGACTGCGAAAAGCACCATTTTCCGGCCGCTTCTGCCCAAAAATATGTATTGGGAACAAACCTCGCAGCCGAATTGTCACGGATTTAATGAAGCGCCGGCGCCTGCCGCTTAACCGTTTGTCCAGCGACGGCTGCGCATAGTCGGGCAAAGCCCTTGCTCTTGTCAGGTTCATTCATTGTGACATCCTTTGGACGTGTGATTTCGGTTCGCGGATCGCTCGCCCGGGTCGGGCTGCTGGCTGAAAGCCGGCTGCCGATCTCGGAAGTTCGGGCAACCGTCGGCCGTTTTGTCAGCATCCGCTGCGCCAGCTCGGTCATCGTCGCGATGATCACCGAGGTGTCTTGCGAGAACATGTCGAGCGCCGACAACTTCATCGCCATCGCCTCGGTCGATCTGCTCGGCGAAATTCTCAATGCCGCCGACAAGGCCAAATTCCAGCGCGGCGTCACCAATTATCCGACCATCGGCGATTCCGTCGATCTGATCACGAGCCAGGAGCTGCGCACGATCTACGCGCCGACCGGATCGGACCAGATCAACGTCGGCTTTCTTCAGCAGGACCGCTCCGTCATCGCCTATGTCGACATCGAGGAAATGCTCTCCAAGCACTTTGCAGTGCTGGGGTCGACCGGCGTCGGCAAATCGACCGGCGTTTCGCTGCTGCTCAACGAGATCCTCAAGGCACGCCCGAACCTGCGCATCTTCCTGCTCGATGTGCACAACGAATATGGCCGCTGCTTCGGGGATCGCGCGCTGGTACTCAACCCGCGCAATCTGAAACTGCCATTCTGGCTGTTCAATTTCGAGGAAATCGTCGATGTGCTGTTCGGCGGCCGCGCGGGCGTGCCCGAGGAGCTCGACGTCCTCGCCGAGGTCATTCCGCTCGCCAAGGGCGTCTACACCCAGTACCAGAACGCCGACCGCATCGGCCTGAAGCGCATCGATCCCAAGCAGATCGGCTACACCGTCGACACGCCGGTGCCCTATCGCCTGGTCGATCTGATGTCGCTGATCGACGAGCGCATGGGCAAGCTCGAAAACCGCTCCTCGCGCATCATTTATCACAAGCTGATCTCCCGCATCGAGGCGGTCCGCAACGACCCGCGCTACGCCTTCATGTTCGACAACGCCAATGTCGGCGGTGACACCATGGCCGAGGTGATCAGTCATCTGTTCCGCCTGCCGGCCAACGGCAAGCCGATGACGGTGATGCAACTCGCCGGGTTCCCGGCCGAGGTCATCGATTCCGTCGTCTCGGTGCTCTGCCGCATGGCCTTCGACTTCGGCCTGTGGAGCGACGGCGTTTCGCCGATGCTGTTCGTCTGCGAAGAGGCCCACCGCTACGCCTCCGCCGATCGCAATGTCGGCTTCGGGCCGACCCGCAAGGCGGTGTCGCGCATCGCCAAGGAAGGCCGCAAATACGGCGTCTATCTCGGCCTCATCACCCAGCGTCCGGCCGAGCTCGACGCCACCATCATCTCCCAGTGCAACACGCTGTTCACGATGCGTCTTGCCAACGAACGCGACCAGGCGCTGCTGCGCGCCGCGGTGTCGGATGCGGCCGCGAACCTGCTCTCGTTCGTGCCCTCGCTCGGCACCCGCGAAGTGCTGGCGTTCGGCGAAGGCGTTGCGCTGCCGACGCGGCTGCGCTTCAAGGAGGTACCGCCGCATCAATTGCCGCGCGGCGAAGCCACCATCAGCAGCGTGCCCTCCGTTACCTCCGGTCACGACATGCATTTCGTCGGCGCCGTGCTCGAGCGCTGGCGCGGCGCCACCTCGCAGCGCGACGTGCCGAACGACCCAGTGTTCTCCGCGCCGCCCGCGAAGACGCTCTCCAACGTCGAAGCCCCGATGTTGCAACCGTCGATGGGGCTGGACCCGGACCGCTTCTCGCTGCTGAAGAAGCCGCTGCGGTAGCAGACACCACTTCCGCAACTCCGCTGTCATGCTCCGGCTTGACGGGGCATCCACCCAGTACGCCGCGGCTTCTCGATTAAATCACGACCGTCTCTGGAATACTGGATCGCCCGATTAAAGCGGGCGATGACAGCGAGTGTGTGGCACGCGCCCCCTGCATACTTCAGCACGTTGAGGCGGCCGCTCGCATCGACTATGGTTGCCGCCCCGACCAGGAATGATATCCAATGACAAAGCCCGCGCAACGCTTCCCCGCTCCCGCCCTCGACGCGCTCCCTGACGACATCCGCACGCGGCTTCTCGCCGTGCAGGAGAAGAGCGGCTTCGTGCCGAATGTGTTTTTGACGCTGGCCTACCGCCCGGACGAGTTCCGCGCCTTCTTCGCCTATCACGACGCGCTGATGGAGAAGGACGGCGGCCTCACCAAGGCCGAGCGCGAGATGATCGTGGTCGCGACCTCGGCGGCCAATCAGTGCCAGTATTGCGTGATCGCACATGGCGCGATCCTGCGTATCCGGGCCAAAAATCCGCTGATCGCCGACCAGATCGCGGTGAACTACCGCAAGGCCGACATCACGCCGCGGCAGAAGGCGATGCTCGACTTCGCGATGAAGGTCTCGGCCGATGCGCAGCGGATTTCCGAGGACGATTTCACCGCGCTCGCACCGCACGGCCTCAGTGACGACGACATCTGGGACATCGCCGCAATCTCCGCCTTCTTCGCGCTGTCGAACCGGCTCGCGAATTTTACCGGCATGCGGCCGAACGAGGAGTTCTATCTGATGGGACGCCTGCCGAAGAAATGAGCCCAAAGCTCCGCCCGACGGACGCCTGTGGTCTCACCAGCAAAATGCACGGAGCGTCGCGCCGGACTAGCGCTTCGCCATCAACTCGAGCGCCGGGGCAAAGCGCTCGGAAAACGTCAATGTCTTGGCACGGTGAACTGCGGCAAACGATGCCGAAATCCCTGCTGAAGCGACCACGAGCAAAGCAACGGCGAAAACCAGACGGCGCATTTCTGCCTCCTGTGTGAGCTCGACCACTCAGACAGATGGCACGGCATTGTTTCAGCGCCGCTTCGCGCGGACGAAAGATGGTTTCGCTCAAGAGACTGTGATGAGATTCGGTCGATCGAGCCGCATGTGTGCTGGCGCGAACGTTACGCCTAATCGTCCTCCGCCGGTCCGCACCAGCCGGGCAGATAGATCGCATCCTTGCCCTTGGCTGAGGACATCGCCTTCTCGAGCGCCTTGTCGAAATTGGCATCCACAGCCTTGCGCGACAGCTTTCGGCGCAGATAATCGGCCCACAGGAATTCGGAGAACGGCGTGGTGTCCTTGGCGAAGCCGCCCATGCGGCGCAGCTCGCCGGCGAGGCTCCGGAAGGGATCGTCCTTGAGATCGACGACGGATTTCGGCAAATCGCGGAACGGTCGCCTTTCGCCCTTGGCGTCGTAGGGATAGACCCAACGCTTGTTGTCCATCACGCCCCAGAACGCCTCGCGCTCGACCATCCTGAGATCGCCGACGATGGTGACCAGCACCTCCTTGACGCCCTCGTCGTGCAGCGCGCGGCCGAGATGATGATGGTCGATCACATAATAGCGCTCGTCGGGGCCGTGCACGACGGGGATCATGTGCTTGCCGAGCAGATCGGCCTGCTTCTTCTTGTCGTGCTCGCGCCAGCGCTTGCGCTTCTCCTTGACCTCACGCATCCCGACCGTCATCTGCGTCGGCCGCAGCGACAGGATCGACACCGGATGCACTCTCGGCTCGCGCGTATTGGTCATCGTCGAAGAGCCCTTCACATGGTTGCAACTGCGTGGGTCAGGTTCCCAGGAACTATGCCATTGGCCTCGCGCCGGCAAATGCATTCGGCCAGGCGGAAGTTATTGCATCGCACCCCGATCATTCATTTCGCGCCCCGCAGATAGTGCGAAAGCGCAATGCACGTGCGCGTTGAGAAGATTTTCTGCAACGCGTTCACCACGTATGCTATCTAAAAATCGCTGCTTCGGAGTGATCCCTGCACCATGAAAACCCAGCGGCCCATAAGCTCGGATGACGAGCACCGGGTGCTCCAGTTCAGGCCGCGCACCTCGCCTTCCCCGACGGGCTCCCGCGGCAACGGTGCCGTGCAGCCTCTGCGTGTCGCGCCCGAACCGCTCGACCTGTCGTGCTACGAGCAGCCCCGCACTGAACCGGACGATTTCCGCCATCGCATGCTCGCCAACATCGCGGCGCTGGCCTTCACCATCGCGCTCACCGCGATCGGGATTTGGCTCGCGGTAAGCATCGCCGACCTGCGCCGGACCCAGGATTGCGTGCTGATGGGCCGCCGCGACTGCGTCAAGATCACGACGCCGCACATCTAGGCAAGATTTCTGGCGAGGCCGCCGACGGTCCTTCGGCGGAAAGGGCTCAGCCCGGCATCCCCAGCCCTGTGCCCTGGCCTGTCCGGCTCCATTGAACTCAGGGCGGCGCTCCGATATACGGGCTTTCGACCCGGCCAGAGAGGGGTTGAGGGCGTCATCAGGGGCGCGACGCCCACCCACCGCGCCACTCTGGACAATCTGACAAATATCCGCAATATATCAAAGGCTTAGTGATGTCTTCCACATTCGATCAGGTCGCTACGATCATCGCTGAAACCTGCGACATCCCGCGCGACACGATCACGCCGGATAGCCACGCCATCGATGACCTCGGCATCGACAGCCTCGATTTCCTGGACATCGCGTTCGCGATCGACAAGCAGTTCGGTATCAAGCTGCCGCTTGAAAAGTGGACGCAGGAGGTCAACGACGGCAAGGCGACCACCGAGCAGTATTTCGTGCTGAAAAACCTGTGCGCCCGCATCGACGAACTGGTTGCGGCCAAGGGCGCGAGCGCCTAAGCGCGCGGTCATGCAACTCGAATACTTCCACATGATTGATCGCGTCGTCGACCTCAACGTCGACGCGAAGACGATTGTCGTCGAGGCTCAGGTCCCGATGGAGAGCACCATCTTCGAGGGGCACTTCCCGGGCTACCCTCTGATGCCCGGCGTGCTCCTGATCGAATCGATGGCGCAGGCCTCCGGCTGGCTTCAGCTTGGCGTGCTCAAATTCGAGCGCATGCCGATCCTGGCCGCCGTCAAGGAGGCCAAGGTCCGTGGCTCGGTCTTCCCCGGCGACCTCATGAGCATCGAGGCGAGCCTTGCCCATCAGGGCTCGGGCTACGCAGTGACCGAAGCCAAGATCAAGGTCGGCGGCAAGCTGCGTGCGAATTCGACGCTGACCTTCACGCAGATTCCCTTTCCCAATGCGGATATGCGCTCCCACATGGACGCGGTTGCCAAACGCGTCGGCTTTCCGCAACAGGCCGTATCGCCATGACTGACACCGCTTCGAAGTCCGGCCAGACGGAAGTCTGGATTACCGGCATTGGCCTGGCCACCTCGCTCGGCGAGGGCCTGGACGCCAACTGGGCCGCGCTTCAGGAGAAGCGCATCAATGTCGATGAGAAGGGCTTTGCGCCCTACATCGTGCACCCCCTGATGCCTGTTACCTTCGACAGTCAGATCCCGAAGAAGGGCGACCAGCGTCAGATGGAAGCCTGGCAGCGCATCGGCACCTATGCGGCCGGCCTTGCGCTCGACTCCGCCGGGATCAAGGGCAACAAAGACATCCTGTCGAAGATCGACA
The DNA here is from genome assembly GCF_023073915.1 of Bradyrhizobium sp. 149. GTDB lineage: Bacteria > Pseudomonadota > Alphaproteobacteria > Rhizobiales > Xanthobacteraceae > Bradyrhizobium. The sequence continues at coordinate 1,438,787 of NZ_JADPKK010000022.1, forward strand.
TGGTGGTCGCCGCCGGCGGCGGCGAGCGCGATCTCAACGTCGACACCGGCGTACTCACGGCCGAGGCCAAGGGTGCCAACGCGCCCGGCTTCCTCAACGAGCGGCTGATGAGCGATCTCCGGCCGACGCTGTTTTTGGCCCAGCTCTCCAACCTGCTCGCCGGCAACATCGCCATCGTGCACGGCATTGGCGGCACCTCGCGCACCTTCATGGGCGAAGAGGTTGCCGGTGCCGATGCCGCCCGCATCGCACTGTCGCGCATCGCCTCAGGCGAGAGCGACATTGCGCTGATCGGCGGCTCGCACAATGGCGAGCGCAAGGACCTGTTGGTCCTCTATGAATTCGGCGACTTCAACTTGAAAGACAAGTTCGCACCCGTGTGGGCGCGCAAGGACCACGCCGGCTTCGCGCTCGGCTCGGCCGGCGCGTTTCTGGTGCTGGAATCGAAGGCGCACGCGGAAGCGCGCGGCGCAAAGCCGTTCGCAAAGCTGTCGAGCGTCGTTGCCGACCTCGCCCGGCGCAAGAGCCGCGGCGACATGGCCGCGACGCTGGAGAAGCTCTGGGCGAAGTTGCCGAAGCGCGATGGCAAGGGTGCGATCATATCCGGTGCGACCGGCGCGGAGCCGGCGACATCGGAAGAGCGAGGCTTCCTGAAGGGCCACGCCGAGTTCCCGGTGCGATCGACCGGTACGATGTTCGGCCACACCATGGAGACGCAATTCCCGCTCGGCATCGCGCTCGCCGCGCTGTCGATCTCGCGCGGCGCGCTGTTTCCGCCGAACGACTCTATGGGCACCGAGATTGAAATGCACGAGGCGCCCACCCAGATCGTGGTGGTGGGGGCCGGACACTGGCGCGGCGAAGGCATGGCGCTGGTCGAGGCGGTAAGCTAAAGCGCGTTGCGCTTTGGCAGGTTATTGTTTGGGCATGATCTCGGAAAACCGCATCACATTTTTCCGGAGCACGCTCCAGCTCAAGCGGGGATCGACATGACTGCACCACGCGACAAACTCGGGCGCCCCGTCGTCGTCGTCACCGGCATGGGCATCATGACTTCGCTCGGCAACGGCAAGGCCGACAATTGGGCGAAGCTCGTCTCCGGCGAATCCGGCATCCGCACCATCACGCGCTTTCCGGTCGACGGTCTGAAGACCACGATGGCTGGCACGGTGGATTTCGTCAGCGTCGATCCGTTCTCCTCCACCGGCCTGTCCGAGCGGATGGCCGAACTGGTGACGCAGGAAGCGCTGGACCAGGCGGGCATCGGCGCCAAAGCGGATTTCCCGGGTCCTCTCTTCCTTGCGGTTGCACCGGTCGAGGTCGAATGGCCGCAGCGCCGCGAGCTCGGCCGCGCCGTCGGCAAGCTCGACTTTAATTACGACGATCTGCTGCGCATCTCCGGCGGCGGCAAATACAGCGCCTATCATCACCGCTTCATGTTCGGCTCGGTCGCGGCCTACCTCGCCGAGACCTTCGGCACCAAGGGCTCGCCGATCTCGCTGTCGACGGCCTGTGCTTCGGGCGCGACCTCGATTCAGCTCGGCGTCGAGGCGATCCGCCGCGGCGAGACCGACGCCGCGCTGTGCGTGGCGACGGACGGCACCGTGAATCCGGAAGCGCTGGTGCGCTTCTCGCTGCTCTCCGCGCTGTCGACCCAAAACGACCCGCCGCAGGCGGCGTCCCGCCCCTTCTCCAAGAACCGCGACGGATTTGTCATGGCCGAGGGCGCAGGTGCGCTGGTGCTCGAAAGCCATGAAGCCGCCACTGCGCGCGGCGCAAAAATCCTCGGCGTGATCGCCGGCTGCGGCGAACTCACCGATTCCTTCCATCGCACCCGCTCTTCGCCCGACGGCAAGCCGATCATCGGCTGCATGAACAAGACGCTGGCCGATGCCGGCATGACGCCGGACCAGATCGACCACATCAACGCGCACGGCACCGCGACGCCCGAGAACGACAAGATGGAGTACAATACGACATCGGCCGTGTTCGGCGAGCTCGTCACGAAGATTCCGGTCACCTCCAACAAGTCGATGGTCGGCCACACCATCTCGGCTGCCGGCGCGGTCGAGGCGATCTTCTCGCTGCTCACGCTCGAACATCAGCGCATCCCGCCGACGATCAACTACGACACTCCGGACCCCACGATCCTGTTCGACGTCGTCGGCAACAAGGCACGCGATGCCCGCGTCACGGCTGTGATGTCGAACTCGTTCGGCTTCGGCGGCCAGAACGCCTCGCTGATCCTGACCCGCGAACCGGCCTGACCGGACGCATGGCGCGGCTTCCTGCGAGCACCAAGGCCCGCGCGCGGGAGACAGCCAAGTCGCTCGGGGGAAGCCTGATCGGCGCTGCCACCGTCGGCATGCTGCGCACCACGCGCTACTTCGATCCGGTCAAGACCTCGGACTTTTTCGCACGCGTCACCAAGCTGATCGGGCCACGCTTGCGCGAGCACCGCATCGGCCGCGCCAACCTCACCGCCGCCTTTCCGGACAAGTCGCCCGAGGAAATCGAATCCATCCTGATGGGCGTGTGGGACAATCTCGGCCGCGTCGGCGGCGAATTCGCCCATATGGACCATGTCTGGGATTATGACCGCTACCATCCAGAGAAGAGCCGGATCACATTGTCGCCGCGCAGCATCGAGCTATTCGATCAGATCCGGGACGACGGCAAGCCGGCGCTGATCTTCGCAGCCCATCTGGCCAATTGGGAATTGCCGGCGCTCGCCGCCGTCGCGCATGGGCTTGATGCGGCGATCCTCTATCGCCGGCCGAACATTGCGTCTGCCGACCGCATCATCCAGGAGATGCGCCAGGTCAACATGGGCACCCTGATCCCGGCGGGCCGCGACGCGCCGCTGCGGCTCGCGCAGGCGCTGAAGGACGGCAAGCACGTCGCCATGCTGATCGACCAGTATCTCACGGGTGGCGTTGAGGTCACCTTCTTCGGCCGCAAGACCCGCGCCAATCCGATGCTGGCGCGCCTGCTCCGCCAGGTCGAATGCCCGATCCACGGCGTCCGCATCATCCGCCTGCCTGGCGGCCGCTTCACGGCGGAGCTGACGGAAGAAGTCCAGCCGGTGCGCGACGCCGACGGCAGGATCGACATCCAGGGCACGACGCAGGCGATCACCAACGTGGTGGAAGGCTGGGTGCGCGAGCATCCGGAGCAGTGGCTTTGGCTGCATCGCAGGTGGCGATAGCAACCGTGGCCCCTCACCGTCCCGTCTTCACCTTCGTCCACAGCCGATTGATGATCCGCTGGGTCGCCGGCTCGCGCGCGGTGATGACGAACAGCTTTGCGAGCGTCGCCTCGTCCGGATAGATGTTCTTGTCGTTCAGGATCTTCGGATCGACCAGCTTCTGGCTGGCGAGATTGCCGTTGGCGTAGGACAGGAAGTCCGTGTTCTTGGCGGCCACGTCTGGACGGTAGAGATAGTTGATCAGCTCGTAGGCTTCCTTGACGTTCTTGGCATCCGCGGGGATCGCGAGATTGTCGAAGAACATCTGCGCACCCTCTTTGGGAATCGCGTAGCCGATCTCGATGCCGCCTTTGGCTTCGGCGGCGCGGGCACGGGCCTGCATGATGTCGCCGGACCAGCCGACCACGAAGCAGATCTCGCCGGTCGCAAGCGCGCTTAGATATTCGGACGAATGAAACTTGCGCACCGAGGGCCGGACCTTGGCCACCATGTCCGCGGCCTTCTCGAGGTCGGCCTGCTTGGTCGAGTCCGGATCGAGCCCGAGATAGTTCAAGGCCGCCGGGAAGATGTCGTCGGCGGAGTCCAGCATGTGCACGCCGCAGTCTTTCAATTTTGCTAAATTCTCCGGCTTGAACACGATGTCCCAGCTGTCGATCTTCGCATCCGCTCCCAGAATCTGCTTCAGCTTGGCGACGTTGTAGCCGATGCCGGTCGTGCCCCACATGTAATTGGCAGCGTAGACGTTGCCGGGATCGTAGATCGCGAGACGTTCGCTCACCACGGGCCAAGCATTGGCGAGGTTCGGCAGCTTCGCCTTGTCGAGCTTCTGAAAGATGTTCGCCTTGATCTGGCGCTGGAGGAAATAGGCCGTCGGCACCACGACGTCATAGCCGGACTTGCCGGCCATCAGGCGGGTCTCCAGCGTCTCATTGGCATCAAAAGTGTCGTAGACCACCTTGATGCTGGTCTCCTTGGTGAAGGCCTCGAGGACGTCAGGCGCCACGTAGTTCGACCAGTTGTAGAAGTTGACGACCCGCTCCTCGGCCCCGGCGAGACCTGGGAGCAACGCCAGCGCCGCGGCGAACGCGAGACCAAGGCGAGCCCCTGAGCGGCTGGCGTTCGTCATCTTTGATCTACCTCTTGCGCCCGCGCACCGCGTCCGACAGCCGCTCCAGTGCGGTGTCGAGCGTCTCGTCCTTCTTGGCAAAACAGAAGCGCACCACCGACGTCACGGGGTCCTGCTCATAGAAGGCCGACACAGGGATGGCCGCGACCTTGTAGTCCTTCACGATCCGCCAGCAGAATTCAGTATCGCTCTCGTTGAGCCCGAGCGGCGACAGGTCGACGGTGAGGAAGTAGGTGCCCTGCGACTTCAGCACGGGGAAGCCGAGGCTCTCCAGTCCCTTGGCGAGACGGTCCCTGCTCCGCGTCAGGTCCTTGCGCATCGAGAGGAAGTACTCGTCGGGCTTGCCGAGGCCGTAGGCGACGGCGGCCTGGAGGTTCGGCGCGGTGGTGAAGGTCAGGAACTGGTGCACCTTGGCGGCAACGCGCAGCAGCGGCGGCGCGGCGCAGACGAAGCCGATCTTCCAGCCCGTCAGCGAGAAGATCTTGCCGGCCGAGCCGACCTTGATGGTGCGCTCGCGCATGCCGGGGATGGTGATCAGCGGGATGTGCTTGTGCTCGTCGAAGGTGACGTGCTCCCAGACCTCGTCGCAGATCGCGATGACGTCGAACTCCTGGCAGTAGCGCGCCAGCAGCTCGAGGTCCTCGCGCGGAAACACCACCGCGGATGGATTCAGGGGATTGTTGAAGAGCACCGCCTTGGTCTTTGAATTGAAGACGCTTTTCAGCATCTCCTCATTCAGCCGCCAGTGCGGCGGCTCGAGCCGGACCAGGCGCGGAATGCCGCCGGCCTGGCGGATGATCGGCAGATAGGAATCGTACACAGGCTGGAAGCAAACCACCTCGTCGCCGGGCTGGACTACGGCGAGGATGGCCGAAGTCAGGGCCTCGGTGCCGCCGGAGGTCACCATCACCTCGCTCATCGGATCGAGCTCGAGGCCGTGCCAATGGCTGTAATGGGTCGCGATCGCCTGACGCAGTTCGGGCAGGCCCATCATCGACGGGTACTGGTTGTAGCCGTTCAACGAGGCGTCGGCCGCGGCGCTGCGGATGTCCTCGGGGCCGGGATCATCAGGAAAGCCCTGCCCGAGATTGATGGCGGCATTGTCGCGCGCGGCCTGCGACATCGCCTCGAAGATCGTGACGGGAAGGTCGGCGAAGACCTTGTTCAGGGAAGAGCTTTTGGACATCGGCCGGTCAGCCACCGACCTTGCTGGGAAGACCCGCCGCCTTCCAGCCCAGCATGCCGCCGGCCAGATGCTTGTCGTAAGGCAGGCCCGCCGCCTGCGCCGCGAGCGAGGCCGTCACCGAGCGCTTGCCCGAGCGGCAGGCGAACACGACCTCCTTGCCGGCGGGATCGGGAATTGCCTTGGGATCGAAGGTCGAGAGCGGCACGACGACGCCGTAGGGATAGGCCTCGGCTTCGACCTCGTTCGGCTCGCGGACATCGACGAGGAGATAACGGCCCTCCGCGACACCCTTGGAGACCTCGTCCGGGGTCAGATCCTGTACCTGGTTTGCCATATCATCCTCCAACGTCGCGGGCCGCATGCCGGGGCGAACCCGGCCGGCGGCAACCTCGCCTCTCGGTGAGCGAAAATCAAGCGCTACAAAGGCTTGGGCTCAGCCCTGCGAGTTAAGGCTAAATTGGAGCAACTTGAAGTGAGACCTCAACTGGAGGATCAGACCGTCGCTTTAGATCGTCGCTTTAGATGGTCACCTGGGTGCCGACCTCGACAACGCGGCCAGAGGGAATCTGGAAATAATCGGTGGCGTCATTGGCGGAACGGCTGAGCGAGATGAACAGCCGGTCCTGCCAGCGCGGCATGCCGGAATGGGCGGCCGGCTTGAGCGCCCTGCGCGACAGGAAGAACGAGGTCGACATGATGTCGAACTGCCAGCCGAGCTTGCGGGCGATCGCCAGCGCCTTCGGCACGTTGGGCGATTCCATGAAGCCGAACTTCAGCGTCACCTTGGAGAAGGTCGGGCTGATCTGCTCCAACCTCACCCGCTCGGCCGGATCGATGCGCGGGGTCTGCGCGGTTTCGATGGTGAGTATGACGTTCTTCTCGTGCAGCACCTTGTAGTGCTTCAGACTATGCATCAGGGCGGTCGGGGCGCTGAGGGGATCGCTGGTCAGGAACACGGCCGTGCCAGGCACGCGTTGCGGCGGCCGCTTCTCCAGCATCGCCACGAGGTCGGCGAGGGGGAATTCGAGCTTGCGCGACTTCTCGAACAGCAACCGGCTGCCGCGCCGCCACGTGTACATCAGGATGATCATGAGAGCGCCGAGTGCCAGCGGCACCCAGCCGCCCTCGAACACCTTGAGCAGATTGGCGGCGAGGAAGGTGAGGTCGAGGAACAGGAACGGAGCGATCAGGGCGGCAGCCGTGAACGGCGACCATTTCCAGACCTTCCAGATCACGACGAAGCCCATCATCGCCGTGACCACCATGGTCCCCGTAACGGAGATGCCATAGGCCGAAGCCAGCGCGCTGGAGGAGCGGAACAAAAGGACCAGCAGCACCACCGCGAGCAGCAGGAGCTGGTTGATGCGCGGGATGAAGATCTGGCCCGAATGGGCTTCAGACGTATGGCGAATTTCGAAGCGCGGCAACAGACCGAGCTGGATTGCCTGGCGTGTCAGCGAATAGGCGCCGGTGATGACGGCCTGGCTCGCGATCACAGTTGCGGCGGTCGCCAGCACGACCATGCAGCCGCGGAAAAAGCCTTGCGGAAAGAGCTGGAAGAACGGGCTCACGATCGCACCGGGATCGCCGAGTACGAGGGCGCCCTGCCCCAGATAGTTCAGCGCCAGCGACGGCAGCACGATGGATAGCCAAGCGATCTGGATCGGCCGCTTGCCGAAATGGCCGAGGTCGGCATAGAGCGCCTCGGCACCGGTAACCGCCAGGAACACCGCGCCCAGCGTCACGAAGCCGATAATGCCGTGGTGGAACATGAAGGACGCGGCGTAGAGCGGGTTCAGCGCGTATAGCACCTGCGGCTGCTCGATAATCGGGTGGATCGCCGCCGCCGCGATGACCGCGAACCAGACGCACATGATCGGGCCGAAGAAGGCGGCGACGCGAGCGGTACCGCGGGACTGCACGGCAAACAGACCGACCAGGATGATCACGGTCAGCGGCACAATGTAGGGCTCGAAGTGCAGGGTGACGTCCTTCATGCCTTCGATCGCCGACAGCACCGAGAGCGCCGGCGTGATCACGGCGTCGCCGTAGAACAGGGCGCCGGAAATAATGCCGAGCAGGACGATGGTGGTTCCGCGCGTGCCGACGGCGCGCTGGGCCAGCGCCATCAGCGCCAGCGTGCCGCCCTCGCCGTTGTTGTCGGCGCGGAGCAGGATCACGACGTATTTGAGCGTCACCACGACAATGAGCGCCCACAGGATCAGCGAGAGCACGCCGAGCACGGCCGCCGGCGTCGGCACCCCCTCCGCACCGGAAGCCGCCATCACCGCCTCGCGGAACGCGTAGAGCGGGCTGGTGCCGATATCGCCGTAGACCACGCCGATGCTGCCGAGGGTCAGCGCACCGAAACGGGCGGTGGTGTGGGCATCGCCATGCCCATTGGCCGCCGCCGTTTCCGGTGCGGAAATCGCTACGTCACTTGTCATGGGAGAGCCTGGTGGCCTCTAAAATGCTTCACTGCACAATGGCAGAAGGGCGCGCGGCTTATAGGCCTGCGCCAAGGGCATAGCCTAGCCTGATTTCGGACCTTAGCCATGCAAATTTGCATGACTCGGCCAATCGCGTTCAAATGGTGACCTGGGTCCCGACTTCAACCACCCGTCCGGTGGGAATCTGGAAGTAGTCGGTGGCGTCGTTGGCGGACCGGCTCAGCGCGATGAACAAATGGTCCTGCCAAAGCGGCATGCCGGACTGCGCCGAAGCCTTCAGCGAGCGCCGCGACACGAAGAACGACGTCGACATGATGTCGAACTGCCAGCCCTGCTTGCGCGCGATCGCGAGCGCCTTGGGCACGTTCGGCTGCTCCATGTAACCGAAGCGCAGGCGGACCTTGAAGAACTTGTCGCTGATCTTCTCCATCCGGAAACGCTCCGATAGATCAACCCGCGGCGTATGCGCGGTCTCGATGGTCAGGATCACGTTGTGCTCGTGCAGCACCTTGTTGTGCTTGAGATTGTGCAGCAGTGCGGTCGGCACGAAGGAGGGATCGCTGGTCAGGAACACCGCAGTGCCCTTGACGATGTGCGGCGGCCGTTTCTCCAGGCTCCGGATCAGATCGTCCAGCGGCACCTCGATCCGGCGCGTTTTCTGGACCAGGATCCCGGATCCTCGCCGCCAGGTCCAGATGGTCCCGGCCATGACCACCCCGAACAGCAGCGGCACCCAGGCGCCTTCGAGCAGCTTCAGAAGATTCGCGCTGAAGAAGCTGATGTCGACCACGACGAAGGGCACGATCACGGCTGCGGCCGTCGCGGCGCGCCAGTTCCACAATTTCCAGATCACGATGAAGCCCATGATGCCGTCGGCAACCATGGTGGTGGAGACCGCAATGCCGTAAGCCGAAGCCAGATTGCTGGGGGTGTGGAACAACAGCACCAGCAGCATCACGCCGATCAGAAGCAGCCGGTTTACCCGCGGCAGATAGATCTGGCCCGCATGAGTTTCCGAGGTGAAGCGCACCTCGAAGCGCGGCAGGAGGCCGAGCTGCACCGCCTGATAGACCAGCGAATAGGCCCCGGTGATCACCGCCTGGCTCGCGATCACGGTCGCCGCGGTCGCAAGTCCGACCAGCGGCAGCACGAAATGCTCGGGCACCATGCGGTAGAAGGAGTGCTCGATCGCGCTGGGATCGGACAGCACCAGCGCGCCCTGACCGAAATAGTTGATCAGGAGCGAAGGCAGCACGAAGAACATCCAGGCCGACTGGATCGGCTTGCGGCCGAAATGGCCAAGATCTGCGTAGAGCGCCTCGCCGCCGGTCACCGCCAGGAACACGGCGCCCAGTGTCACCAAGCCGATCGTGCCGTGCGACAGCAGGAATTGCAGCGCGTAATAGGGATTGATCGCTGCCAGCACCGACGGATCGTCGGCGATGTGAACGATGCCCAGCACGGCAAGAACGGTGAACCACACCACCATCACCGGCCCGAAGGCCGAGGCCACCAGCGCCGTCCCCTTGCTCTGGACGGCGAACAGCAGCGCCAGGATGAGAACCGTCAGGGGAACGACATAGTGCTCGAAGGCGGGCGTTGCGAGCTTCAAACCCTCGACCGCGGACAGCACCGAGATCGCCGGCGTAATCATGGAATCGCCGATGAACATGGAGGCGCCGACCACGCCGAGCGCCATCAGGAACCAGCTTCGTCGCCCGAGCGCGCGCTGACCGAGCGCCATGAGGGAAAGCGTGCCGCCCTCCCCGTTGTTGTCGGCGCGCAGCAGCAGCAGAACATATTTGGCAGTAACGACGATAAGCAGGGCCCAGAGGATCAGCGAGAGCACGCCGAGCACCATGACCCGCGAGACCGGCTGGCCGTGCGCCGCTCCCCTGACTGCCTCATGGAATGCGTAGAGCGGCGAGGTGCCGATGTCGCCAAAGACGACGCCGATGCTCCCGAGCGTCAGGCCCCAGAAACCCGAGGTGACCGGCCCGTCCTGAGCTTCGGTCGATGTGATGCTCGCCGTCATGTGAAACTGGAAACGCTTCTGCCCGAGAATTGATCCGGCGCCTTTTGACGGTTCCGGCGCACCTGTCAATCGGCACACCACCACCATAGCAGGCGCCGGGGCAGATGCTGTGACGGCGGAGCAACGGTCGTCGCCAACGCGACGACGTGCCTCAGGTAAAATGGTAGCACACGAGCCCTGAGCCTTTCCGTTCCGATTGAAGCGGGACGGGCTCTACATTCTTGTTTTGTCGGGTTTTCTTCGCGCGAACCAACGTCCACTTCGCTCAAAACGCTCTACGGCTTCAGATTCGGCGGCAGCGGCGGATCTTCGCGCATCAGGGTGATGGTCACCCGCCGGTTGGCCGCGAGCGAGGGATCGTCCGGAAACAGCGGCTGGGTGTCCGCCTTGCCGGAGACGGCGAAGACGTGGGCGCCCGGCAGGCCCTCGCGTTCGAGGATCTGACGCACGGCATTGGCGCGGTCGGCCGACAGATCGAAGGCGCCGTAATCGCTGCGGGTCGGCACGAATCCAGCCGCGGTATGGCCGGCGATGGAGACGCGCAGCGGCGTCGCCTTGAGCGGGACAGCGAGCTTCTCGATCAGGCGACGGGTGCGGTCATAGGGCACCTTGGAGCCGTCGGCGAACATCGAGCGGCCGTCCTGGTCCACGATCTCGAGGTTGAGGCCCTGCTTGGTCTCCTCGAACATGATGTGCTTTGATATCTCGGTCAGTTCAGGCATGTCCTGCAATGCTTGACGCAGCGAGGCTGCCGCCAGCGCAAAATTGCGATCGACCTTGATCTTGGCCCCGGAGATGCGGTCGTGATCCTCCTGGTCCGGCGTCGGCGTGTTGGAGGACTCCTCAGGCTGGATGTGGTCGACGTTCTTCAGCCGCGCGCGGGTCGGCAGGCCGTCGGATTCTATGATGCCGGCGTAACGCGCTTCGCTCTGGACGCCGAAGGCCTCGCGCATGGAGCCTGCAACGATCTTCAGCTTGTTGGCGTCCTGGGTGGAGAATGCGACCAGCATCACGAAAAACGCCAGCAGCAAAGCCATCAGATCGGCAAACGTCACGAACCAGCCATGGCCGCCATGTGCTTCTTCGCGTTTCTTCTTGGCCATGGGTCAGATCCCGGCGTCTGGCGTTACGCCGGAACCGGCTCGCCTTCGGCGTGGCGGTGCTTCTCGGGAAGATAGGCCAGCAGCATTTCGCGCACCAAAGTCGGGCTCTTGGAGTCGCGAATCATCAGAATGCCGTCGATGATCAGCGTGCGATTGGTTTCCTCGTCGATCAGCTTGCCATGCAGCTTGTCGGCGATCGGCAGGCAGAGCAGGTTCGCGACCAGCGCACCGTAGAGAGTTGCCAGCAGGGCGGTCGCCATGAACGGGCCGAGCTTCGATGGATCGGACATGTTCGAAAACATCTGCACCATGCCGATCAGCGTCCCGATCATGCCGAACGCAGGCGCGCAGTCACCGACGGCGCGGTAGATCTTGCTGCCTTCGTTGAGATGCAACAGGAAATTGTCGCGGTCGCGTTCCATATTGTCCCGAATGAAATCGAGGTCGTAGCCGTCGGCGACGTAGCGGATGCCCTTGGCGAGGAACGGCTCGTCGGTCTCGACCTTTTCCAGCCCCACCGGGCCCTGCTTGCGGGCGATCTCGGCGATGCGGGCGAGTTCGTCGACCAAATCGTGCGCCGACAGCCGGCTCATCGTGAAGGCGAATTTGAGGCCGAGCGGCAGGCCGTGCATCAGCACCGAGAGCGGGAAGCGGATCATGGTCGCTGCGGCCGATCCGCCGAAGATGATGATCATCGCATGCTCGCTGATGAACATGTGCAGATCGCCGCCCAGCAACACCATCGTCGCGATGACGACAATGCCCGCCACGAGGCCGGCGCCTGTCATGATATCCATGGGAGACTCCAACGCGCACACAACAACGGCCGTCCTGGCCGATGGCGCGGCCCAACCCCGAACCGCATCGGAAACCCTAGTGAGCCGCGATTAAAGACGCGTAAAGGTTAAGTTGAGCCGGCGCGCCTGGCGGGCGCACGCGCTGAAAGGTCCCGGCTTTGCTGATCGCCGACGGGAATTTCAACGTTTTACTAACCATAAGGCCCGCGCGCCCCCTTCACTCAAGGCTGTGCGCGCGCGACCCCTTCGGCTGCGGCCCTGCGCCACATCGAGGGCGACGGATCAGTTGGTATTCTGGAGGGGGGCCGGCACGCTCATGGCGGAAGGGATCGCAATGGTGACGCTGTTCAGTCTTCTCACCGCGCTTCCCGCAGTGCTGGCGCTCCACATGCTCGAACCCCAGATCGTCCTGCCGGCGTTCAGCGTGCTGCTGTTTATCGAGGCGGCCTTGGCCGTGATCGCAGCGCGCTTGATCCACATCCCGGACAATGCGGAAGATATCACCCTGTGGGATTTTGCCGGCGGCTTCACCCTGATCGGATGCGCTGCCGCGGTGCTCGGCGAGCCGGATCAGGCCGCCCTGTTCTTGACGGAACAGGGCGGCCCGCGAGCGGGGTCGCAGCCGTAGATCGTTCCAGTCCGGCCGTTAGTGAATCTCCGCCGAGCGCTTCAGCGCAGCCTTCAGCTTCTCCAGCGAGAAGTCGGGGCTGCGGGCGATCTCGAGGATCGGCGTCTCGCGGCGGCCGCAGAGCTCGGCGGCCTCGGGCAGCTTTGCGGCGATGTCGCGCGGGATCACGATGGCACCGTGCTGGTCGGCGTGGATCAGATCGTCGGACTTCACGGTCATGCCGGCGACGCGGACCTCGCCGCCAAAGCTCTCCGCATGCACCCAGGCATGCGACGGACCGATCGAGCCGGCCAGCGCCTGGAAGCCAGGTGCCCATTGCGGGATATCGCGGATCGAACCGTCGGTGATCACGCCCAGGCAGCCGAGCGCCTTGTGCACGTTGCTCTGCACCTCGCCCCAGAACGCACCGTAACCGACGTCGGGACCGTCGATGTCCTGGATCACCGAGATGCGCGGACCGTGGCCGGTGCCGACATATTCGTAATATTCGATGCGGCGCTTGGACTGCTCTTCCGGCGGCAGCGAATTTTTCAGCACCGAGCGGATCGCGACCGTGCGGGCGTAACCGACGATCGGCGGCAGATCGGGGAACGGGCAGACCAGCGGCTTGGTGGTGTAGCCGATCAGCCGGCGCTCCGGCGCCACGATCTCCATGGCATTGCAGATCGTCGGCGTGTCATATCGGCCCAGCGCTTCGAGGACGGAAGCAGGCAGCGGCCCGGTCGCGGTATCGGTCACGGCATTCTCTCCCAGATTGGCGGCCGCTGTTGGCGCGGTACCGCCGGCACCGGGCGATATAGCCGAGATCGGGGCTCAACCCAACTCAGGGCGCTTCATGGCAGATATCCAAGTCTTGCTGTTTCAAGTGTTGCTGTTTCAAGTCTTGCCGCTCAATGCAGGCTTCCGGGCCGGTCATCGCCCTCGTGCGGCGGCTCCGACAGGTTTGCCCGCGTCGGTGCCGATGGCGGCGACGAGACCTCGCCTCCCGCCGGCGCGGTGGCTTCCATCGCGCGCGCCTGGTCGCGATAGGATTTGTAGCCGAGCGGCAAAGCGAGCAGATACAGCACCGTGCCGATCGACAGCACATGCCAGGGATAGGCGATCAGCAGCGCGATGAAGACGATCACCGCGACGAACGCCGGCAGCACCAGTTCGGGCGGCACGCGCATGCGCTTGGTCTTGCCGGAGAACACCGGCAGGCGCGACACCATCAGAAAGGCGATTAGCAGGGTATACGCAGCCGTCACCGCCGCAGGCAGCCGGCCGAGATCGAGGAACGCGACATAGATCGGAAGCAGCACCGTGATCGCGCCGGCCGGCGCCGGCACGCCGGTGAAGAAATTGGCGGCGAAGGCCGGCTTGTTGGGATCGTCCATGGTGGCATTGAAGCGTGCCAGCCTGAGGCCACCGGAGATCGCGAACACCATCGCGGCGATCCAGCCGGCGTTGCCGAGCTCGTGCAGCTGCCAGAAGTACAGCATCAGGCCGGGCGCCACGCCGAAATTGACGAAGTCGGCGAGGCTGTCGAGCTCGGCGCCGAATTTGGACTGGCCCTTGATCATGCGCGCGATGCGGCCGTCGATGCCGTCAAGCGCCGCTGCGAACACGATGGCGTAGACCGCGAGCGACATCCGCCCCTCGATCGAGAGCCGGATCGAGGTCAGGCCTGCGCAGATCGCCAGCAGCGTGATGACGTTGGGCACCAGCATCCGCACCGGGATCGGTCGGAACCGCCGGCGGCGCACATCAGGATCTTTGAAGTCATAGGCCGTCATGGCTCGTCCTCACCTTGGGGCGAGATATAGCAAGCCGCGTTCCCCTCCGCCATTGCGGCGGAAGGTCCCCTGGACCGACTTATTGGTTAATTGGCGCGGTAGGCGCGACTCGGGTCGTCTCCGGCGAGATCGGCCAGAATCGTCTCGCCGGCGATCGCGGTCTGGCCTTCCGAGACCAGCGCCTTGGTGCCCACCGGCAGATACACGTCGAGCCGCGAGCCGAAGCGGATCAGGCCGAAACGCTCACCGGCGCCGATCACCTGGCCCTCTTTGACGAAGCAGACGATGCGCTTGGCGACCAGCCCGGCGATCTGGACCACGCCGACCCGCGCCGTCGGCGTCGTGATGACCAGCGAGTTGCGCTCATTGTCCTCGCTCGCCTTGTCCAGCTCGGCATTGATGAACAGCCCGGGGCGGTAGGCGATACGGTCCACCCGGCCCGCGATCGGGCTGCGGTTCACGTGGCAGTTGAACACGCTCATGAACACCGAGATGCGCGGCAGCGGCCGGTCGCCGAGCCCGAGCTCGGCCGGCGGCAGCGCCATGGTGATCATCGAGACGCGGCCGTCGGCCGGCGACACCACGAGCCCCTCGCGCACCGGCGTCACCCTGACGGGGTCGCGGAAGAACAGCGCGCACCACACGGTCAGGATGGTGCCGATCCATCCCAAAGGCGACCACAGCCAGAACAGGATGAGGCTTGCCAGCGCAAAGCCACCGATGAAGGGATAGCCCTCCTTGTGGATCGGCGGGATCTGACGCTGGATCGAATCGAGAATGGACATCGCTATCTGCCGCTCAGGGTTGATGGCGCAGGTCGTTCCGCGCGGTGGAGTTGTTTAGGCCAGAGTTGGGACCGGAGACAAGGTCACTCCGCCGCCGCAGGTGTCGTCAGGGCGTCGGCGACCAGGGGTGGCTCCCGGTTGGGCGTCTCGCCGGAATCGGCCATCCTGGCCAGTTTCTCGCGCGCCGCCTCCGCCTCGCGCTGCCTGTTCCACATGCTGGCGTAAAGCCCCGCCTCCGCGAGCAGTTTTGCGTGGGTGCCGCGTTCGGCGATGCGGCCCTGGTCCAGCACGATGATCTCGTCGGCGCCGACGATAGTCGAGAGCCGATGGGCGATCACCAGCGAGGTGCGGTTCTTCGCGACGCGCTCGAGCGCGCCCTGGATCTCGTGCTCAGTGTGGGTGTCCAGCGCGGAGGTCGCCTCGTCGAGCACCAGGATCGGCGGCGCCTTCAACACGGTGCGCGCGATCGCGACGCGCTGCTTTTCGCCTCCGGATAGCTTGAGGCCGCGCTCGCCGACCTGGGTCTCGTAGCCCTTCGGCGCCATGCGGATGAAATGATCGATCTGCGCCAGCCGCGCGGCCTGCTCGACCTCGGCATCGCTGGCGTCCCAGCGGCCGTAGCGAATGTTGTAGCGGATGCTGTCGTTGAACAGCACGGTGTCCTGCGGCACCATTCCGATGGAGGCGCGCAAGCTGGCCTGCGTGACTTCCCGAATGTCCTGGCCGTCGATCAGGATCTTGCCGCCGGAAATGTCGTAGAGGCGAAATAAAAGGCGTGAGATGGTCGACTTGCCCGCACCTGACGGGCCGACGATCGCGACGGTCTTGCCGGCCGGCACCTCGAAGCTGATGCCCTTGAGGATCGGGCGCGCAGGCTCATAGGCAAAGCGCACGTCTTCGAAACGCACCGTGCCGGCCGAGACCACCAGCGGCTTCGCGTCCGGCGCGTCCTTGATCTCGGCCTCGCGCCCCAGCACGTTGAACATCTTCTCGATATCGATGATGGCCTGCTTGATCTCGCGATAGACCATGCCCATGAAGTTCAACGGCTGGTAAAGCTGAATCATCATGGCGTTGACCAGCACGAAATCACCGACCGTGTTGGTGCCGTTGCGCACGCCGATCGCGCACATCAGCATGGTCGCAGTGAGTCCCAGCGTGAAGATCACGGCCTGCCCGGTGTTGAGCACGGCAAGCGAGGTATAGGCCTGGACGCTCGACTCCTCGTAACGCGCGACCGATCGGTCGTAGCGCTGCGCCTCACGGATCTCGGCGCTGAAATATTTGACGGTCTCGTAGTTGAGCAGCGAGTCGATGGCCTTGGTGTTCGCCTCGGTGTCGGCATCGTTCATCTTGCGGCGGATGCCGATCCGCCACTCGGTCGCGATGTAGGTGTAGTACATGTAGACCGCGACGGTGACGAGGGTCGCAAGCACGTAACGCCAATCGAACTGCCACAGCAGCACCGCCATCAGCAGCGACACCTCGACGATGGTCGGGATCAGCTGCAGGATCACCATGCGCACGATGACCTCGATACCCTCCCGGCCGCGCTCGAGCACGCGCGTCAGGCCGCCGGTCTTGCGCTCCAGATGAAAGCGCAGCGACAGTTCATGCATGTGGATGAAGGTGATGGTGGCGAGCTTGCGCACCGCGTGCATCGCGACGCGGGCAAAGATGCCGTCGCGCCATTGCGTCAGCACCGCCATCACGATGCGCATCACGCCGTAGCTGGCGGTCAGCAGCAATGGCGAGGCGATCACCCAGAGGTGCCAATTGTCGGCCTGAACCGGCGCGGTGTTGGCGCCGGTCAGCGCGTCGGTCGCCCATTTGAAGCTGAAAGGAACCGTCAGCGTGATCAGCTTGGCCGCGAGCAGCAGCACCATCGACCAGACCACGCGCATCTTCAGGTCAAAACGGTCGCCTGGCCAGATATAGGGCCACAGATGCGCCAGCGTGCCCATCAGCGTGGCCCGCTCCAGCGGTCCCCCGGCAGGATCAGGAACGTTGGGGCGGGCGGGCGATTGAGCTTGGTCCATCAAGAAACCTGAAAAGCCCGCGGAATGCGGGCTGAGTTGCCATTAACGATTTTCCTTCGTCATATAGAGACTTACCGATGCCCATGCACCCCGCCAGATGGCGAATCTTCGATTGTTCGTCGTCGTTTACCGGTAGATTTCCGGAAGTCCCGAATCACCGATTGGGCTTGACGCCTCTTCGCTGCAATGCATCATGACACTAATGAGCATCATCAAAACCGTCTGCGTCTATTGCGGCTCCGGCCCTGGAACCAATCCCCGCTTCACCGAAGGCGCCAAGGCGTTCGGCAAGGCGCTCGCCGAGAACAACATCCGTCTGGTCTATGGCGGCGGCTCGCTCGGCCTGATGGGCTCGGTCGCGACCTCCGTGCTCGATCACGGCGGCACCGTCACCGGCATCATCCCCGACTTCCTGCGGATGCGCGAGAACGCGCTGACGCGCGTGCAGGAGATGATCGTCACCCCCGACATGCACGAGCGCAAGCGGCTGATGTTCGAACGCTCTGATGCCTTCGTGGCCCTGCCGGGCGGCGTCGGCACGCTGGAGGAGCTGGTCGAGCAACTGACCTGGAAGCAGCTCGGCCGTCACGCCAAGCCGGTGCTGCTGGCCAACATCGATAATTTCTGGGAGCCGCTGTTCTCGCTGCTGTCGCACATGCGCCAGACCGAATTCATCCGCGCCGGGCTTTCGGTCGACATCCTCAAGGCCGATCGGATCGAGGAGATTTTGCCGAAGCTGAAGGCGGCCGCGGCACAGATCGAAGATGCGGAAAAGCAGATCGCCCCGGAAATGGCACGCAAGCTTTAGTCCGCAGGAAACGTCACCGCCTCGATCCGGTTGCCATCGGGGTCGATGACGAAGGCGGCGTAATAGCGCACGCGGTCGTGCGGGCGGATACCCGGCGCCCCGTCGGACGCGCCGCCGGCGGACAGCGCGGCAGCGTGAAATGCATCGACCTCGGCGGTCGTCTTGGCCCGCAGGCAGATATGCACGCCGCTCTCCGGCGTGACGTGCGGCATTTCCTCGCGCAGATTGATCCAGAATTCGGGATAGGCCTTGCCAAAGCCGACCGTGCGCGGCCGCGTGACGACGCGCGTGAGCCCGAGGGCCGCGAGTATCGCTTCGTAGAAGCGAGCGGAGCGATCGAGATCGCTGACGCCCACGGAGATGTGGTCGATCATTGTTTATCTCCCCTCTCTCCTCGTCATTGCGAGCGGAGTGAAGCAATCCAGAATCTTTCCACCGAGACAGTCTGGATTGCTTCGCTTCGCTCGCAATGACGGCGTTTGCGGCGCCGTCGACGCCCTACGCCGGCGCGCCCGACTTCACCAGCTTGTAGATCACCGAATCCATCAGCGCCTGGAACGAGGCGTCGATGATGTTGGGGGACACGCCGACCGTGGTCCAGCTGTCGCCGTTCTCGTCCTCGCTCTCGATCAGGACGCGCGTGACCGCGCCGGTGCCGCCGTTGAGGATACGGACGCGGTAGTCGATCAGCGTCAGGCCCTCGATGTATTTCTGGTACTTGCCGAGATCCTTGCGCAAGGCCACGTCGAGCGCGTTGACGGGACCGTTGCCTTCGGCGGCCGAAATCAGATGCTCGCCGGCGACGTCGACCTTGACCACCGCCAGCGCCACGGTGACGCGCTCGCCATGCGAATTGTAGCGCTGCTCGACATTGACGTCGAATTGCTCGACCTGGAAATAATGCGGCACCTTGCCGAGCGTGCGCCGCGCCAGCAGATCGAACGAGGCGTTGGCGGATTCATAGGCGTAGCCCTGCGCCTCGCGCTCCTTCAATTCCTCGACCAGCCGCGTCAGCTTCGGATCGCTCTTCTCATAGGCGATACCGGCGCGGTCGAGCTCCGCAATGACATTGGAGCGGCCGGCCTGGTCGGACACCAGCACCTTGCGGTGGTTGCCGACCAATTCAGGCAAGACGTGCTCGTAGGTCTGCGGATCCTTCAGCACGGCGGAGGCATGAATGCCGGTCTTGGTGACGAAGGCGCTCTCGCCGACATAGGCCGCATGCCGGTTCGGCACGCGGTTGAGCATGTCGTCGAGCGTGCGCGACACCTTGACGAGGGTTGCGAGCTTCTCCGCCGTGACGCCGATCTCGAATGCGCCGGCAAACTCCGCCTTCAGCTTCAAGGTCGGGATCAGCGAGCAGAGATTGGCGTTGCCGCAGCGCTCGCCGAGGCCGTTCAGCGTGCCCTGGATCTGCCGCGCGCCAGCGCGCACCGCCGCGAGCGAATTCGCCACCGCCTGCTCGGTGTCGTTATGGGCGTGGATGCCGAGATGATCGCCGGGGATGTGCTTCACCACTTCGGTGACGATAGCCTCGACCTCGTGCGGCATGGTGCCGCCGTTGGTGTCGCACAGCACCACCCAGCGCGCGCCGGCTTCATAGGCGGCCTTGGCGCAGGCGAGTGCGAACGCCGAATCCTCTTTGTAGCCGTCGAAAAAGTGCTCGCAGTCGAGCATGACCTCGCGGCCGGCGGCCTTGGCCGCCGCGACGCTGTCGCGTATGGAGGCGAGGTTCTCTTCCTTCGTCGTCTCCAGCGCAACGCGCACCTGATAGGCCGACGCCTTCGCCACGAAGCAGATCGCGTCGGCTTTTGCTTCCAGCAGCCCGGCCACACCGGGATCGTTGGAGACCGATCGCCCCGCCCGGCGTGTCATGCCGAATGCCGTGAAGCGCGCATGTGCGAGCTTTGGCTTGGTGCCGAAAAACTCGGTGTCGGTCGGATTGGCGCCGGGATAACCGCCCTCGACATAGTCGATGCCGAGTTCATCGAGCATCTGGGCGATGATCTGCTTGTCGGTCAGCGTGAAATCGACGCCATTGGTCTGCGCGCCATCGCGCAGCGTGGTGTCGAACAGATAAAGACGCTCCTTGCTCATTGCAGCGCTCCCGACGTGGGTCCGTTGCCGAGCGTCTTCTGCATGGTGGTGTTGGCCAGCCACTCGTCATTGACGGTGATGCTGTTGCGCTGCATGGCGACATAGCCGCGCTTGGCGAAAAAGCCCTGCGCGTTGTCGCTGGCGTCGACCGTCAGCTTGTCGGCGCCGCGGCCACCCGCGAGCTTTTCCAGCGCATCGACGAGCATCGTCGCAAGGCCCTGCCCGGCTACGGCCGGATGCACATAGAGCATGCGAATATGATCCTTGCCGCGCAGCGAGGCAAAGCCCACCGGTGATCCCTCCAGCGTTGCGATCAGGGTCAGGTCGGAGGCGAGCCGCTTGCCGAATTCTTCGTCCTCCGCCGCCGCCATCCAGGCCTGCTGCTGCGCCTCGTTATAGTCGTCGCCGGTCAGTTCTTCGATGCTGGCGGTGAAGATCGCGGCGAGAACCGGCACGTCCTCCGCCAGGAAGGGCCGCAAGCCAGGCTTTGGGAGTGCTTGTGCCATCGTCTTCACCACATCCCATAGAGTTTCAGCGCCAGCGCCACGGCGGCGCCGAGCAGCAGGATTTTCAGCGCGATGTAATAGAGCCAGTGCCGCGGAAAAGGCGTGTCGGGCCGCTTCATCGCGCGACCTCCCACGTCGTCCCTTGCTTGGAGTCCTTGATTGCAACGCCCATCGCGGCAAGCAGATCGCGGATACGATCGGACTCCGCAAAATCCTTGCGCGTGCGCGCCGCCGTTCGCTCCGAGATCAGGCGCTCGACCTCCTTGGCATCGACACCGCTCGCCTGCTGCTTGCGTCCTTCCCACTGCGCGGCGCTCTCGGAGAGAAAACCGAGCAGACGCAACGAACCCGCGAGGGCACTCACATCGCTGCCGCGCAGGCCATGCAGTGCCGCGATCGCCAGCGGCGTGTTGAGATCGTCGAGCAGCGGCTCGACCACTGAGGAGGCAGGCTTGCCGGGCGCGACGTCAGCCGCGGCTCGATACCAGTCGTCGAGCGTCTTCGCGCTCTCCTCTAGCGACTTCATCGTCCAGTCGATCGGGGAGCGGTAATGCGTCTTGAGCATGTTCAGGCGCAGCACTTCGCCCGGCCAGTCCGCGAGCAACTCGTGAATCGTGACGAAGTTGCCCAGCGACTTCGACATCTTCTCGCTCTCGACCTGCAGGAAGCCGTTGTGCATCCAGTAGTTCGCCATGCGCTCCCGGTGGAAGGCGCAGCAGGTCTGCGCGACCTCGTTCTCGTGATGCGGAAACACGAGATCGATGCCGCCGCCATGAATGTCGAAGTGCTCGCCGAGATGCTTCCAGGCCATCGCCGAGCACTCGACGTGCCAGCCCGGACGGCCGTGCGCGGCGATGCCGGCCGGCGACGGCCACGACGGCTCGCCGGGCTTGGACGGCTTCCACAGCACGAAGTCGGTGTTGCCCTTCTTGTAGGGCGCGACATCGACGCGGGCGCCCGCGACCATCTCGTCCAGCGAGCGATTGGACAGTGCACCATAGCGCGGCAGCCCGGAATCGGCTGCGTTCATCGCCTGCGGTGAGAACAGCACGTGATCCTCCGCAACATAGGCAAAGCCGCCGGCAACCAACCGCTCGATGATCTCGCGCATCTCGCCGATATGCTCGGTCGCCCGCGGCTCGACAGTGGGCCGCAGGCATCCGAGCGCATCGACGTCGGCGTGAAACTGCCGACCCGTCTCTTCTGTGACCTTGCGAATGGCCTCGTTCAGCGGCAGGCCGGGAAGATCACGCGCGGCGCGGTCGTTGATCTTGTCGTCGACGTCGGTGATGTTGCGGACATATTTGACGTGCGCCGCGCCATAGAGATGGCGCAGCAGCCGGAACAGCACGTCGAACACAATCACCGGCCGGGCGTTGCCGATATGGGCGAAGTCATAGACGGTCGGTCCGCAGACATACATGCGGACGTCCTTCGCATCGAGCGGCACGAAGGTGCGCTTTTCCCGGCCCAGCGTATCGTAAAGGCGAAATTCCATATGGATACCCGTCGGCTGTTGGCCGGGCGTCCAGGGCTCTCAATGGTTTTGAGAAAAGACGGCTCCAGCCAGCGAATCGCTAGCTAATAATCTCGCGGCAGATGGCGCAAATAGCGAGGAGACCGTTCATGGGCGACATATGGGCCACCCAGGACCCTTGCGTCAAGAGAGCCGCGGAAATGCCGGTTTGTCTCCGCAATGCGCGGCGCCCCCGCCTTGATGGTTCATCATCCTTAACCATTTGAGCCCACTCTGGAACCGGCGGTTCCTCCTTTTTTTGCCCCCGGTGTTTTCATGCGATCATTGCTCGCGCTCATTTCCTGCGCCTCCCTCCTTGCGGCATCCAGCGCTCTCGCCGAGACCCGCGTCTTCATCATTCCCAACCAGGCGGACGGCTACGGCGTCGATCAGTGCTTGGCCAGAAGCGACAAATGCGGCGCACAGGTCGCCCGCACCTACTGCCAGTCACGCGATTTTGCCCAGGCTTCGGCCTATCGCCGGGTCGATCCCGACGAAATTACCGGCTCTGTCCCCAAATCCGGCGCAAACTGCTCCCATGGCCATTGCGACGAATATGTCGCAATCACCTGCCAGCGCTGAATTCGCTCGGAACTGGCGTACTTTAGGCCCGATCCTTGGCCTCTGAAACGACGTGACGATGCCGCAGGAAGCGGCTATGGGAGGGCGCGCTTCGGCCCCCCAGATCACGCGGGGCCGTGACCTCGCTAGAATGGCGGATATGCCTGAATTTTTGTCTCTCTCCCGTGCTCGCTCGATCCTTGCCTGCACCGTGCTTCTGAGCACGGTCGTGCTCGCCAACGGTGCTTTCGCACAGGCCGGTCCGCCCGGACCGCCGCCTCAGCCCGGCCAGAACGGGCTCGGACCCAATCCGATGTGCGCGCGCCTGGAGGGCCAGCTCGCCGGCCTCGACCGTGGCGGCGGCGGTGGTGATCCCGCGCGCGAAGACCAGATCCGCCGCTACCAGGAGTCCCAGACCAGGCAGCAGGCCGAGCTCGACCGCGTCACCATGCAGGCCAAGCGCATGGGCTGCGATTCCTCCGGCTTCTTCTCGCTGTTCAACGGCCAGTCGGCGCAATGTGGTCCGGTCAACACCCAGATCCAGCAGATGCGCGCCAATCTGGACCAGATCACCGGCAATCTCGAACGCCTGCGCGGCGGCGGCCCCGGCGGCTTCAGTCCGGAGCGTGACAACCAGCGCCGCTCGGTACTGGCGGCGCTGGCGCAGAACAATTGCGGCCCGCAATATGCCAACGCCGCGCAATCGCAAGGCGGCAACTTCCTGAGCAATCTGTTCGGCGGCAACAATCCCAACAATCCGCAAGGCGTGCCGCCCTCCGATCTCGGTCCGCAATCGGGCACCTATCGCACCGTGTGCGTGCGCACCTGCGACGGCGCTTACTTTCCGGTCTCGTTTGCGACCGTGCCGGCGCGCTTCCCCGATGACGAGAAGACCTGCAAGGCGCTATGCCCGGCCGCCGAAGCCGTGCTCTACAGCCACCGCAATCCCGGCGAAGACATGAACTCCGCCGTCTCCACCAGCGGCCAGCCCTACACGGCGCTGCCGACCGCGTTCAAATTCCGCAGCGAGTTCAACCCGTCCTGCTCCTGCAAGGCCGCGGGCCAGACCTGGGCCGACGCGCTCAAATCCGCCGACGACAAGGCGTCGGCCGAGCAGCAGGGTGACATCATCGTCACCGAGGAGAGCGCCAAGAAGATGCAGCAGCGGCAGCTCACCAAGGGCACGCCCGCCAATGGCAAAAAGGGTGCGACTCCGGCACCGGCGACGGCTGGCGCGCCGGCCGCAACGCCGCCCGCGGATACCGGCACCCCTGCCAGCTCCGAGAACAAGCCGATCCGTTCGGTCGGCCCGAGCTTCCTGCCGCAACAGCAGAAGTAGGATTACCCCTCGAACGCGTCGATCGACGCTTTGCTCCCACGCGACACCAGCGTCTCGTCCGGGGCGGCGAGCTGCTCGCCTTTGTCGCGAAAACGGTTGGTGATGGGATAGCGGCGGTCGCGGCCGAAATTCCTGGCCGTCACCTTGACGCCGGGCGCGGCCTGGCGGCGCTTGTATTCAGCGATGTTGAGGAGATGGTCGATACGGGTCACCGTCTCGCGGTCGAACCCGGCTGCGATGATCTTGTCGAGCGGCTCTTCGCGCTCGATGAGACGCTCCAGGACGGCATCGAGCGCGTCGTAAGGCGGCAACGAATCCTGATCGGTCTGGTTCTCGCGCAGCTCCGCGGTCGGGGGACGCGTGATGATGTCGGGCGGAATGACCTCGCCCGCTGGCCCTAGCGCCCCCTCGGGCTTCCACGAATTGCGCAAGCTTGCCAACCGAAACACCTGCGTCTTGTAGATGTCCTTGATCGGATTGAAGCCGCCATTCATGTCGCCATAGAGCGTGGCGTAACCGACCGACATTTCCGACTTGTTCCCGGTGGTCACCACCATCAGCCCGGTCTTGTTGGAGATCGCCATCAGCAGCGTGCCGCGGGTCCGGGCCTGGAGATTTTCCTCGGTGATGTCAGGCGGAAGGTTCTTGAAGACGCCGGACAGGATGGTCTCGAAGCCGTTGACGGCTTCCGCGATCGGCAGGACCTCGTAGCGGATGCCGAGATGGCCGGCGAGCTCGCCGGCGTCCGCAATCGAGCTCGGCGCGGTGTAGCGATAAGGCAGCATCACGCCGTGCACCTGATCGGCACCGAGTGCATCGACCGCAATCGCCGCGCAGAGGGCAGAATCGATGCCGCCGGAAATGCCGAGCAGCACGCCGGGAAAGCCGTTCTTGGCGACGTAATCACGCAAGCCGAGCACGCAGGCCGCGTAGTCGGCGTGGTCGCCCTCGGGCTGCTCCGCGACCGGACCGGTGCAGCGCCAATCGCCGCCGTTTCTGGTGAAGCGCAGTGTGGTGATGCTCTCAGCGAACGCCGGCAATTGCGCTGCGAGAGAAAGGTCGCCGTTGAGCGCGAAGGAAGCGCCGTCGAACACGAGTTCGTCCTGGCCGCAAACCTGGTTGAGATAGACCAGCGGCAGGCCGCTCTCGGTGACGCGCGCGACCGCGACCGACAAACGCACGTCCGCCTTGTTGCGGGCGTAAGGAGATCCGTTCGGCACAAGGATGATCTCGGCGCCGGTCTCGGCCAGCGTCTCGACCACGTTCTCGTAGTCCTCGGATTCCTCCAGCCAGATGTCCTCGCAGATCGGCACACCGATGCGCACGCCGCGCACGGTGACGGGGCCGGCCGCAGGGCCACGCGAAAACAGCCGCTTCTCGTCGAACACGCCATAATTCGGCAGATTGCATTTGAAGCGCAAGCCAGCGATACGGCCGCCTTCGAGCAGCGCGCAGGCATTGTAGAGCCTGCCGTCCTCGACCCAGGGCGTGCCGACCAGCACGGCCGGCCCGCCATCGGCGGTCTCGCGCGCCAGCGCCTCGACTGCGGCGCGGCAGGCAGCCTGAAAGGAAGGCTTCTGCACGAGATCTTCCGGCGGGTAACCGGCAATGAACAATTCCGGAAACAGCACGAGATCGGCGCCGTCGGAAGCTGCCTGCACGCGCGCCGCGCGCACTTTCGTGGCATTGCCGTCGATGTCGCCCATGGTCGGATTGAGCTGGGCGAGCGTGACCGCGAATTCGTTGAGACGTTCGGTCATGGCCGCCGCGCTCCCATCAAAGCATGATCCGGAAAAGCGTGAAGCGACTTTCCGAAAAGATCATGCTCAAAACAACAAGCTAAAGCGCGCTTGGCGCTTTAGAGGAACCCCAACCGCTCGACGATGGCGACGATCCAGAACGCGCCCGCCATCAGGAGCGCAACACCGACCGCGGCCGAGCCCATGTCCTTGACCAGTCCGATCTGCTTGTCATGATCCAGAGTCAGCCGGTCGGCAAGCTTCTCGATCGCGGTGTTGAGCAACTCGACCACCAGCACGAACGCAACCGCACAGATCAGCTCGACCGCGCGCATCGCGGTCGCGCCGACAAACCACGCGAGCGGCAGCGACAAAAGGAGCGCAACGATCTCCTCGCGGACGGCCTGCTCCGAGCGGAACGCAAAGGCCAGACCGTTACGGGAATTGATCGTGGCCTTCCAGATCCGCAGCAAGGTCTTACAGCCCCGCTGCGACCGGCATCGGCCTGACCTTGCCGGCGCGCTCCTGCTTGAGCAGCTCCGCGACCAGGAAAGCCATGTCGATGGATTGCTCGGCATTGAGCCGGGGATCGCAGACCGTGTGATAGCGGTCGTTGAGATCCTCGTCAGTGATCGCGCGGGCGCCGCCGATACACTCGGTGACGTCCTGGCCGGTCATTTCCAGATGCACGCCGCCGGCGTGCGTGCCTTCTGCCGCGTGGATGGTGAAGAACGACTTCACCTCGGACAGGATGCGGTCGAAGGGGCGCGTCTTGTAACCCGACGTCGACGTGATGGTGTTGCCGTGCATGGGATCGCACGACCAGACCACCACTTTGCCCTCGCGCTTCACGGCGCGGATCATGTTCGGCAGGTGCTCGCCGACCTTGTCGGAGCCGAAGCGGCCGATCAGCGTCAGCCGGCCCGGCTCGTTGTCGGGATTGAGCACGTCGATCAACTTCAAGAGTTCGTCGGGCTTGAGCGACGGGCCGCATTTGAGCCCGATCGGGTTCTTGATGCCGCGGAAATATTCGATATGGCCGTGGTCGAGCTGGCGGGTGCGGTCGCCGATCCAGATCATGTGGCCAGAGGTCGCGTACCAGTCCCCGGTGGTGGAATCGACGCGGGTCATGGCCTGCTCGTAGCCGAGCAGCAGCGCCTCGTGGCTGGTGTAGAAATCGGTGGCGCGCAGCTCGGGGTGGGCCTCGAGATCGAGGCCACAGGCGCGCATGAAGTTGAGCGCATCGGAGATGCGGTCGGCCAATTCCTTGTAGCGGCGGGACTGCGGACTATCCTTGAGGAAGCCGAGCATCCACTGATGCACGCTGCCGAGATTGGCGTAGCCGCCGGTAGCGAACGCACGCAGCAGGTTCAGCGTCGCCGCCGACTGGCGATAGGCCATCAGCTGGCGCTGCGGATCAGGGACGCGCGCCTGCTTGGTGAAGGCGATGTCGTTGACGATGTCGCCGCGATAGCTCGGCAGCTCGACACCATCGATCTTCTCGGTCGACGATGACCGGGGTTTTGCGAACTGGCCGGCGACGCGCCCGACCTTCACCACCGGGACGGCGCCGGCATAGGTCAGCACCACCGCCATCTGGAGCAGCACGCGGAAGAAGTCGCGGATGTTGTTGGCGCCGTGCTCGGCAAAGCTCTCGGCGCAGTCGCCGCCCTGCAGCAGGAAGGCCTCTCCGGCCGCGACCCGCGCCAGCGCCTTCTTCAGATTGCGCGCTTCGCCCGCGAACACCAGCGGCGGAAAGGTCGCAAGCTGCGCCTCGACGTCGGCCAAGGCCTTGGCGTCGGGATAATCGGGCACCTGTAGCACGGGCTTGCTGCGCCAGGACTCGGGCGTCCACCGCTCGGACATCGCAATCTCTCCGTGAAGCAAAAAGTGCAACCTGATCTGTGGGTTGCGAGGGTGGCCTTATACACAGGCTGGCCACCGGCCGCCAGTTGTAAATCCATTTGGCACTGCAAAGCCTTGCGGGGAAAGCCAAATTCGCATTTGCTGGGAAACGGCGAGAAACTGGCAGGATACCTTCTGCCCATGGACGCGGCACTGGAGGACGTTTTCATCGACGAGATCAGCTTCCCGGCGACCGACGGGTATGCGCTGACCGGCACCCTGTTCCTGCCGCGGGGAACCAAGCGCCATGCAGTGCTGATCAACTCCGCCACCGCCGTCCCGCGGAAAATCTATCGCGGCTTTGCCTCCTATCTCGCCCATCGCGGCTGCGCGGTCCTGACCTACGACTATCGCGGCATCGGCGACTCCCGGCTGCCGGCAATGGTCGGCTACAACCAGCCGAAATCGTTGGTCGGCTTCAAGGCCTCGATGTCGGACTGGGCCGCGCTCGACGTCACTGCGGCGGTGCACTGGATGCGCGAGCGTTACACCACCCTCCCCTTGGCCTATGTCGGCCACTCCTTTGGCGGTCAGGCGCTCGGGCTGATCGCGAACAACACGGACATTTCACGCGCCGCGTTCGTGGCCTCGCAAGCGGCGACCTGGCGGCTGATGACGTCGCCGGAGAAATACCGCGTCTTCGCCTTCATGAATTTTGTCGGCGTGCCGCTCGCCCATGCGCTTGGCTATGCGCCGGGCTGGGCCGGCATCGGCGAGGATTTGCCCAAGGGCGTCTTCCTGCAATGGGCCGAGTGGGTCTCGAGCCCGCGCTATCTGTTCGATTCAAAGCTGCCGGCGCTGGAGAATTTTGCCAAATTCAAGGGCGAGCTGCGCACGCTGTGCTTCTCCGACGACCCCTGGGCGACACGGCCCGCGGTCGAGCTGCTCGCGAGCGGATTCACCGCGATCAAGCCGGAGGTGCTGACCGTCAGACCGTCGGAGGTCGGCGCCAAGGGAATAGGCCATTTCGGCTTCTTCCGCCCCGAGCACCGCGACACGCTGTGGCGCGGCGTGGCGGAATGGATTCAGGGCGAGTGAGGCGCTAGCGGATGATCGTCGTCAGAGACGAGTAACGCCTGTTCGGCTTGGCCTCGCCCGGCGCGAACTGCGCGAAGGCCTCGCTGACCCGGACCGCCGGCGGCGTGTCGCCGGCGAAACGAAACTCCTTCGGCCGCGGCGCGTAGAAGCTGGCGCGGTAATAAGTGTCGTCGAAGCGCGCCTCGCCGACCCCGAATAGTGCGTCGCAGGCGAACAGGAGCGCATACACCCCTGCCACCGCGACGACGATCTCCCTGAGAACTGACATGCCGATCCCCATCCTTTTGCAGGCAGGATGCACGCCGGTTCCAAAGCCGGGGTTTAAGGCCGCACGGTTCTTGTGCGCAGGGTTTGCCGCGGCTGAGCGGAATGCAGACAATCTTATCGATCTCGAAAAAAGAGCCCGCCTGACCAGGTGATCAGGCGGGCTCCAGGCTTGGCCGCTCGGGAGGTATCAGACGGCCAGGTTCATCCACACAGCCTTGGGCTCGGTGAAATTGTCGAGCGCGGCGGTGCCGTGCTCGCGGCCGAGGCCGGAGTCGCGCTCGCCGCCCCAGGGCAGGCGCACGTCGGTATAGCCATAGGTGTTCATCCAGACCGTGCCCGCGCGCGCGCGCTTGGCGAAGCGCTGCAGCTTGCCGATGTCGCGGCTCCAGACGCCGGCGGCGAGGCTGTAGGCCGTGCCGTTGGCGATCCTCAGCGCATCGGCCTCGTCCTTGAACTTGATGACGCTGACGACGGGGCCAAAGATCTCCTCCTGCGAGATCCGCATCTCGTGCGCGACATTCGCGAACACGGCGGGGCTGATGAAGTAGCCGCGATCGCCGACCTTCTCGCCGCCGGTGACGAGGGTCGCACCCTCCTTCCGGCCGATGTCGACATAGTCGAGGATCGACTTCATCTGCTTCTCGGAGATGACGGGACCGAGCACCGTCTTGCGGTCGAGCGGATCGCCGATCCTGAGTGACTTCGCGCGCGCCGCAAGTCGCTCGACGACCTCGTCATAGGCCTTCTCCTGCACCAGCACGCGAGAGCCGGCCGAGCAGACCTGGCCGGCATTGAAGAAGATGCCGGAAGCCGCAGCTTTCGAAGCCGCTTCGAGATCGGCATCGTCAAAGATGACGTTGGCCGACTTGCCGCCGAGCTCGAGCGAGACGCGCTTGAAGTTGCTTGCGGCGCCCTTCATGATTCCGCGGCCCACACCGGGAGAGCCGGTGAAGGTGACCTTGTCGACGTCAGGGTGATTGACCAGCGCGTCGCCGACGACGCGGCCGGGGCCACTGACGACGTTGAAGACGCCCGCCGGCAGGCCGGCCTCAAGCGCGAGCTCGGCGATGCGCAGCGCCGACAGCGAGGTCAGCTCGGCCGGCTTCATCACGATGGTGCAGCCGCAGGCCAGCGCCGGCGCAAGCTTCCACATCCCGATCATCAGCGGGAAATTCCAGGGCACGATCGCCGCGACCACGCCGACCGGCTCGCGCACGGTGTAGGTCAGGGCGTCGTCGCGCACAGGCACGACGTCGCCGCTGATCTTGTCAGCCCAGCCGGCGTAGTAGATCAGCGTGTCGACGGCGGCCGGGAAATCCTGGCGCAGCGTTGCCGAAATGGGCTTGCCGGCGTCGATCGATTCGATCTCGGCGATCTCGTCGCCGTGCTGCTTGAGCAGCTCCGCCCAGCGCAGCAGGATCTGACCGCGCTCGGAGGCCCGCATCGTCCGCCACGGGCCTTCAAACGCCCGCCGCGCGGCGGCGACCGCATGCTCGACATCGGCCTCATTGCCTTCGGCGACGATTGCGATGACCTGCCCGGTGGCCGGATTGAGCGACTTGAAGGTGCGGCCGGAACTGGCCGCGACGCGGCGGCCATCGATCAGCAGATGCTGCGGTGGGGACATGAACTCGGTCGCCGGCGAGTGTGCAAAGTCATATGCAACAGACATCATATTTCCTCCAGTTCTGGTATACCAGAGTAGGTGCCTATTGACCGGAGTAAATATGATATGATTTGCAAATGGGCGCCCCATATATGAAGCGTAGTTCATAAGGACAAGAGATGCTTCAGATCGAGATCGAGGCCGTCTGGCGGTTTCGCCGCGAGGGCAATCCGCGTACCGCCATCATCATGCTCGGCGTCCTCAACGAAATCAGGAGGACCGGGAAGATCACCAGCGCGGCCAAGGACGCACACCTCTCGTATCGCCACGTCTGGAATCTGATCGAGCAATGGTCGGAATTCTTCGGCACGCCGCTGGTCGAAACCCAGCGCGGCAAAGGCTCGAAACTCACGCCGTTCGGCGAGCGACTGGTGTGGGCGGGCGAGCGCATGCAGGCCCGGCTCGGACCTCAGCTTGAGAATCTGGCGCAGGAGCTGGCGAGCGAGATCAAGCCATTCCTCGAACAACGCCCGTCGGTGATCCGCGTTCATGCCAGCCACGGCTTTGCGGTCGCAAAACTGCGCGAATTCCTCGACCGCGAGCCCGGCATCGGCGTCGATCTGCGCTATGTCAGCAACCAGCATTCACTGGTCTCGCTGGCGCAGGGGGCCTGCGACCTCTCCGGCCTGCATCTGCCGCACGGCGCGCTACGCGCCCAGGGCATCAAGGCGGCGCGCGAATGGCTCGACCCGCGCGAGGATCGCATCATCAACTTCGTCACACGCGAAATGGGATTGATGGTCGCGCGCGGCAATCCGCTGCGCATCGCTTCGCTGGATGATCTCACCGGACCAAAAGTCCGCTTCGTCAACCGCGACCACGATTCCGGCACGCGGCTTCTGTTCGACCAGCTGCTCGCGGCAAACGGAATTGACGAGAGCCGCATCAACGGCGCGCAGCAGATCGAATTCACCCACGCCGCGGTCGCGGCCTATGTCGCGAGCGGCATGGCGGATGCGAGTTTCGGCGTCGAAGCCGCCGCCCGGCATTTCGGTCTCGATTTCATCCGGCTCCTCACCGAGGATTATTTCTTCGTCTGCAAGCGCGCGTTCCTGGACACCGGGCCGATGCAGCGCATCCTGGAGATCATTCGCAGCGCCGATTTTCGCGCGGCCGTCGCCACCCTGCCCGGCTACGTGCCGTCGGACACGGGCACTGTCACCGGCGTGAAGGCGTTTCTGGAGATGCACGCCGTGCGATGATGCCGCCCGGCGCGCTCGCTTTGTCGGTGCCGGTCAGGTCGCCGGCTCGCCCTTCAGCGCCGAGATCACCTGCTCGCCTTGCGCGGTCAGGCGGTACGTCACCAGCGGACGGCTCGACGGTGGTTTTCGCGCGAGCTCGACGATGTAGCCGCGCACCATCAGGGCTTCAAAGCTGCCGTAATCTCCGTACATGCTGATCTGGTTGTGCCTGAGCAGCTTGAACTCACGCAAGAGACGTATCTCGTTACCCGACAGCAGCGAGCGGCGCACGCGCTGAACGAACCGCGCACGCTGCTCGAACCAGGCCTGGTCCGGCAGTTCGTGCGAGGCCGGTGCCGGGTCCCGTTCGCAGGGACGCGCGTCCTGCGCAATTTCGACCCTAACCTGCGGCAGGCACGGCATGCTGCTGCTGACAACCGCGTCCTTCGCGATGTCGAGCAACGCGAGCGGCCAGCGCCGCTTGTTGTCGACCATCACAGGCGGAGGCACGACGTTGTCGCGCACCAGCTGTTCGAAGCGTCCGGCGGTCACGCCGACATAGGCCGCCGCGCGACGGCGATCGACCAGGCGGGTCTCCCGCGCCACCTCGCAAACAATGTTCTCGTCCACCCCAAATCCCCTGGCGCCTCGTTGCGCAGGCACGGCGCCCCAGCCAAGCCGCGGCGAACCTAGGTGGAACCAGCGCTCTCGAAAAGCACAGAATTTCGTACATGTTGATGCCGTTTCGGCAACAGCTATAGTTCGGCCCGCGGGTCCCATGCGCTTTCACTCACCGGCCATCCAGTACTTCCATGCCGTCCGCCGCACCGGCTCGATCCGAGCCGCGGCGCGCGTGCTGAACGTTGCCTCGTCGGCCGTAAGCCGGCAGATTCTCAAGCTTGAACAAGAGGTTGGATCACCTTTGTTCGAACGCTCGGCGCGCGGCCTGACGCTGACGACGGTCGGCGAGATGTTGGCCCGGCACGTCATGAATGTGCTCCAGACCTCGACCGCTTCCGCTCGGACGTCGCGTCTCTGTCGGGAGCCTGGCACGGCACCGTCAGCATCGCCTGCATCGAGTCGCTCACGAAGTCGGTGCTGCCGGACCTGATCGCCTCGCATCGCACCCGCGCCCGGCGTGTCAGCTTCACCACGGAGGTGAAGGGATCGTCGGATGTGCTGGAAGCCCTGAGCCGCGGCGAGGCGGACATCGGCATCGCCATGGCGCTCCGCCATCCGCCGGACCTGCGGCAGGTCGCCTTGAAACGGTTTCGCCTCGGCGCCGTTGTCGCACGCGAGCATCCGCTGGCGCGCCGCAAGATGGTCACGCTGCCCCAATGTCTCGCCTTTCCCGTCATCCACGCGCTGCCGGAGCTGTCGATCTATCATCTGCTCCAGCCGCTGATCGCGCAGCTCTCCGAGACGCCGGAGCCGGCCATCCAGGCCAACTCGATCGATCTGATGCGCGAGCTCGCCGCGCGCGGCGTCGGCGTCGCGTTCCAGACCCAGCTCGGCATCGGCAGGCTGTCGCGCGACAGCCGGCTCGTCTTCCTGCCGCTCGATAATGCCGGCAGCCCGGTATGGTCCGACCTCGGCATCTACGTTCGCGCCGAGCGCACCCTGCCCGCCTACACGGACTCCTTCCTCCAGGACCTGGTGCGCGAACTCGGCGAGCGCGAGCGGCGGGAAAACGCGGCGCACCCGCAGATCGCCTGAACAAACAAAATCAACTTTCGATGCGCTTCGACGTGATCACGCCGGCAGTAGTTTTCCGGAATATAGCCGATGGGTGACCATTGATACCTTCCTCGGACCTGCTCAACTTTGACGCCGCAAGGATCCCGAAATGCCGCCACGCCGGCTCAAGCCTTCGCGAGTCCTCGGCATCGAGCGTTTCTCGGATTTTGGCGAGTTTCGCGCCAATGAGGTGCTCGGCCTCGGCATCAGCACGCCGCTCCATCCGCGCGAATTCTCTCTGTCTCGCGCCATCCTGCCGCTCCAGGATGGGCTGTTCGTGCTCCAGCGCTCCTTTGCACGGCGGTTCGAGGCCGAGATCGGCACCGACAATGGCGTCGGCCTCGTTGTCCCCCTCACCTTTCACTCCATCGCCAACGGCCGCGAGGTCGATAGTTCAACGATTGCCGTCATGCACGGCAAAGCCCCCGTCAACGCGATCGAGCACCATCCCAACACCTACCTGATGCTGCGCTTCAACTCGGACATGCATCATCGCGGCTGGGCGGATTTCGACAGGGGCATCGCATATGTTCGCGCGCAGGACGATCCGATGGCGCGCTTGCGCGCCGCTATCCTCGAGATGTTCTCGCTGGCCTCGGCGTGCAACGATCCCCGGCAATTCGAGGCGCTCAACCGACCGATCCAGGAGACGCTGCTCGCCTGCCTCGACGACACCCTGGCACCGGCCGGCGGGCTGGCCGCGCGACGCGGATCGTTCGCCAAGCACCGCAAGCTGGTCGCACGCCTCGACGAAATGGTCGTGTGGTCCGGCAGCAAGGCGCTCTACAGTGACGACCTCGCCTCTGCGCTCGGCGTATCCGTGCGCACGCTCCAGACCGCCACGCACGCGGTGCACGGCATGAGCCTGCACCACTATCTGCGCCTCAAGCGGCTGTGGTCCACGCGCATCCAGCTCATGGTCGGAGGCGACGGCATGAGCGTCAAGGCCGCAGCACTCGGCAACGGCTTCTGGCACCTTGGTGATTTCTCGCGCGGCTACAGATTGGCGTTCGGCGAGACACCCTCCGAGACGCTGGCACGGGGCCGACGTCCCTGAGCGCAGCCTTCGGCCTTTGAGAGGCCGTCTGTCACGCTCAGCCGTGGCCGGCTCCCTTGCGTTGACCGCTCTCGCTGAGGCGGTCGACCCAGGCGATGCCGATCGCGGAGATGATGAAGGTCAGGTGGATCAGCACCTGCCACATTACGCCGCTCTCTGTGAAATTGCTCCGCGTCGTGCCGAGATTGCCCGCCTCGATAAAGGTCCTGAGCAGCGAGATCGAGGAGATGCCGATGATCGCCATCGCAAGCTTGATCTTGAGCACGCTGGCATTCACGTGGCTGAGCCATTCCGGCTCGTCCGGATGACCACTGAGGTTCAGGCGCGAGACGAAGGTCTCGTAACCGCCGACGATCACCATCACCAGCAGGTTCGAGATCATGACGACGTCGATCAGCCCGAGCACGACAAGCATGATCTGCTGCTCGCTGGCGTCGAACGAGTGCACGACCAGGTGCCAGAGCTCTTTCAGGAACAGCAGCACATAGACGGCCTGCGCGACGATCAGGCCGACATAAAGCGGGACCTGCAGCCAGCGCGAGCCAAAGATGAGTTGGGCAAACGGGCCGATTTGCGGCGCCGGCAAGGAATCCGCCGAAGGTGCTTTGGGTTCGGACGTCATTGATCACTCCGGATTGCAGGCAAGAAGCGTTGCCTTACAGGCTTGCGATGACGGGCGCGAGCTCGAGCGAGCCGCGATAGATCATCTCAAAGGCGACGTAGACGATGATAGCGAGGCCGACATAACCGATCCAGCGCTGCTTCTGGAGCACGCGGCCGAGCAAATCGGCGGCGACGCCCATCAGCGCGACCGACAGCAACAGGCCGAAGGCGAGGATGTAGGGATGCTCGCGCGCGGCGCCCGCGACCGCGAGCACGTTGTCGAGCGACATCGAGACGTCGGCAGCGACGATCTGCACGGCTGCTTGACCGAAGGTCTTGCGTGGGACAGGAGCAGCGCCGCCGCCGCGGCTGAACGCGAGCTCGTTCGCATGCGCGGCCTGCTCGCGCAGCTCGCGCCACATCTTCCAGCACACCCAGAGCAGCAGCACGCCGCCGGCAAGCAAGAGGCCGATCACTTGCAGAAGCTGGGTCGCGACGCCGGCAAAGACGATGCGTAATGCGGTGGCGGCCATGATGCCGACGACAATGGCGCGCCGGCGCTGCTCGGCCGGAAGGCCGGCGGCGGCAAGGCCGATGACGACGGCGTTGTCGCCGGCGAGCACGAGGTCGATCAGGATGACCTGAAGCAGCGCGGTCAGCGCTTCGGTGGTGATGATTTCAGTCATGATTGATCATTTTTTTGGTGGGGACGGATCGAGCCATTGCGGCTTCTTCCGCTCGACCCAATCCAAAACCTTGGCGCGCGAGGAGCGCAGCGCCGGCACGTCTTCTGCGAGCAAAGCGAGGCCGAGCGGCAGCATCCAGATGCCGAGCACCGGCAGGAAGGAGAGCACGCCACCGACAATGAGCAGTGCGCCCGAAGGGATTCTCACCCAGCGGCTGGACGGCTTGAGCAGATAGGTGACGGTGTCGCCGATGCGCGGCGGCAGGCGATGGACGAGCTTGTCGAGGCGCGGGTCGCCGCCGGCCATCTGGCCGGTGGTGCCCTTGGCCTCCGTGCTATCCTCGTCCGACGCTACACTCATGCTCACTCCTCGGCGGCTATGCGCTGTTCGGCACGTACCGTGCCGGGCGCCACCCGCTTTGCGCGCGGCAGCACCAGCGTTAGCAGGCGCAACAGCTTGATTGCCTGCAGTTCATGGGGATGCACGTCCTCGTCCGCGGCCGCGACGCGCTCCGACAATTCCATGAGATGAGACGACAACGGCAGGTCCGAAACCGGACGCAAATTGTCGATCACCACATTGGCGAAATCCGGCTCCTCGAGTCGTTCGGCAAGCTCGTCGAACGTCGCGTAGAGCCGGTCGTCCGAGATGTGCGGCGCCAGCTTGCGATCCCGGATGAACCGGACGACCTCGTCGCGTTCGACCGGCGAAACTTGCCGGTCGGCGACTGCAACCAGCGCGCCGACGATCACCAGCGCCACCGCTGCCTGCTCGTTCAGGCTGGACGGCTCGGTGATCTCGATCTCGATCGGATTTGAATGCTTGGCGTCAGACATCGTTGCTCCCTTATCTTGCGAAATGACCGCACGGAGCTGCGATGGGGACGATTGGGTCGGAGAGACTCTCAAGAAGGCCCGACGATCGGCCGATCCATCGCATTCGCGCGGGACAGGTCATCCGACATCACGAGGTTTTGCCGACAGCGTCGGCTTCCTCGCCAGAGGGGCCCGGATTCTTGTTCCTTTCACACATAAAGACGGGCCAGTCGGAATCAAGGCGATGAGACTGCGACCAGCCGCCGCATCGGGTTCCGTGTTGGTCTATTTGGCACGCGCGTCGTCATTGCGACGGAGCCGTCTCACCCCACCCGCTCGACAAGATGCGCCCGCGAGGGCGACGGTTCGAACCTGTCGCCGAAATACTGCGTCTCGTGCGCCACCTGACCGTCACAAAATTCCATGATGCTCACCACGTAAGACGGCACCCCGTCATAGGTCAGCACGAATTCACTCACCCAGAGATCGTTGCCGCCGACGATCCGCCGAACCGTGAAGCGCTTCTTGTTCGGCTGCACGAACCGACTCTGCTGGATATTCCTGCGACCGCGGATGCGCTCGCCGGATTGCGGATAGTCGAGCACCGCGTCCTCACGATAAATATCGTGCTCGGCCTCGAAATCATTCGCATCCGAAGCGTCCCAATGGCGCTGGAGCGCGGCCAGCTTGCCCTGATCATCCATCGTGATCTCCCGTCTTTGCGGACTATGTTCCCGTTACGCCATCTCAGATTGGCGCGCAGGCAGCCGGCGACAAGGCTTGCTCGCAACCTCTAACAACGACTAACGAGCCAAAAACCTGGTCCGGATGCAAGGATGACCATAGAGCCGCGCAGTCACGATCGGGAACACGCAATGGCACGTCTGCTTTCGGTCAATGTCGGCCTGCCGCGCGACGTCGCCTGGCATGGTCGGACCGTCCACACCGGCATCTGGAAGTCACGGGTCAAAGGGCCGCGCAGGGTGCGCCGGCTCAACATCGATGGCGACGGCCAGGGCGATACGGCCGGTCATGGCGGCGAACATCGTGCCGTCTTCGTCTATCAGGACGACTCCTATCGTTACTGGCAGGAGCATCTGGGTCGATCGAATCTGGTCCATGGCCAGTTCGGCGAGAATTTTACGGTCGAGGACCTCGCCGACACCAACGTATGCATCGGAGACCGCTACAGGATCGGCGCTGCCCTGTTCGAAGTGACGCAGCCGCGCGTCACCTGCTACCGGCTCGGCATGCGCATGGACGAGCCGAACATGGCTGCGCTGCTCGTCAGGCACGGCCGCCCCGGGTTCTATTTCCGCGTGATCGAGGAAGGCGACGTCGAGGCCGGGGACGAGATCGCGCAGGTCGCCGCCGGGCCCGAGCGCATGAGCGTGTTCGAGATCAACGCGTTGCTCTACATGCCGCCTCATCCGCGCGAACGGCTGGAGCGCGCGTTGCGGATTCCCGCGTTGAGCCGCGGCTGGCACCGTTCCTTCGAGGCGCTGCTCGAGCAGCAGCGCAAGGAGAACAAGGCCGCGGGAAACGCCGGACTTGGGCCGGCGGCGAGCCCATCTCCGGCCTGGCGCGGGTTCCGGCCGTTTCGCGTGGCGCGCAAGATCGCCGAAAGCGGCAACGTGACGTCGCTGATCCTCGAACCCGTTGACGGACAGTCAGTGGCGGCCGCCCTGCCCGGTCAGTTCGTCGTCATCAGGCTCGAGCCTTCCGCTGCGCAAGCGATGACGCGCAGCTATTCGCTGTCGAGCGGCTCCGATGCCGCGTCTTATCGCATTAGCATCAAGCGCGAGGCGCACGGCGCCGCCAGCCATTACATCGCCGACGAGCTGCCCGCCGGCGCGCCCGTGCAGCTCGGTGCACCACGTGGCAGTTTCACGCTACGAGCAGGGGCGCGGCCCGTCGTCCTGCTGAGCGCCGGCATCGGCGTCACCCCGGTGCTCGCAATGCTTCACGCGCTCGCTGCGGAAGCGACGACGCGGGATGTGTGGTGGCTGCACGGCACCCGTAACCGGCGCGAACATGCGTTCGCCGCCGAGGCGCGCGGACTGTTGGCCCGGCTCGCTCGCCATCACAGCCATATCTGCTACAGCGCACCCGATCCGGCCGATCGCCTGGAGGCGGACTTCGACACCGCCGGCCATCTGGATGTGCGCCTGCTCGAGAGGCTCAACGTGCCGCGCGATGCGGACTTCTATCTCTGCGGACCGTCCGCGTTCATGAGCGATCTCACGGCGGGCCTGGCGAATTTGGGCGTCTTGCCCGATCAAATCCACACCGAATTGTTCGGCGCCAGGCCAGCCCTAACGCCCGGCATCGCGGCTTCGCCGTCAACGCCGGCACATATGCCGGTCGGCGTCCCCGGCCCCGGCCCGATGGTTTCGTTCGCCCGCAGCGGCCTCAATGTCTGCTGGGGACCATCCTACGCCAGCCTGCTGGAGCTGGCCGAAGCATGCGACGTCCCCGTGCGCTGGTCGTGCCGGACCGGCGTCTGCCACAATTGCGAGAGCGGGCTGATCGCGGGAGCGGTCAGCTATGCGCCGGATCCGCTCGACGGACCGGCGGACGGCAACGTCCTGATCTGCTGCTCGCGGCCCCGAAGCGATGTCGTGATTGATCTGTGAAACTGGGAGAGCCTTATGCGACCTGACATCATACCGGGAGCAAGCTTCCCGGATTACGAGCTCAGCGACCACACCGGCAAGCACCGAAAGCTCTCCGAGCTGCAGGGTGGCGACCCCATGGTGCTCGTGCTCGGCCGCGGCGGATTTTGTCCGAAGGATCGCCGCCAGGCCGAAGGGTTGCTGCAACTCCATCGCGAGATGGAGGTGGGCTATTGCCGGATGGTCACGATCACCACCGACAACATCACCCAGACCCGCGAATATCGTAGCGGCGTCGGAGCACACTGGCCCTTCCTCTCGGATTCGCGGCGCCTCGTTCAGAAGGATCTCGACGTCGCCGAATACACCGACCCCGTCCACAATCCGATGATTCCGCACGTGATCGTGCTGGAGCCCGGCCTCATCATCCACAAGATCTACAACGGCTACTGGTTCTTCGGCCGTCCGACCGTCGAGGAGCTTCGTCAGGACCTCAGGGCGATCAGCATGAGGTGCCGGCCGGATTGGGACATCGCGGCGCCCGGCCTCAGGGCGCTGTGGGACCAGGGCCGCAAGGAGCATTTTTATCCCTACGGCAAGGCTTACGTCGAAACTCTCGGCGAACGGGATTAGAACCACATTCCGACATCGTCCGCTCGGGCGAATGCCGGCTTGAATGTGGATGATCCGGATGAAGACCAATCCCGCTCCCGGTGCCGGCCGCATGGGCGCGCGCCAGATCTACGAAGCCCTGAGGGATCAGATCATGGCGCGAGTGTACGGGATCGACGGATTGCTGCCGTCCTCGCGCGCGCTGGCCGGCGAGATGGGCGTGGCCCGCTCGACCGTCACCGTCGCCTACGAGCAGCTCGCCGCCGAAGGTTTCATCGAGACACGCCATGGCGCGCGGCCGCGCGTGGCCCGCGCCGTCGTCGAGCGGGGACGCACGCGCATGGCGTCGCGGCCCTCGGCGCGGAAGGTGCGGCTGTCGGCGTTCGGCGAACGGC
Source organism: Bradyrhizobium sp. 149 (assembly GCF_023073915.1). GTDB lineage: Bacteria > Pseudomonadota > Alphaproteobacteria > Rhizobiales > Xanthobacteraceae > Bradyrhizobium. The sequence goes on from NZ_JADPKK010000022.1 coordinate 1,479,062, forward strand.
TGCTTCAAGACCCGCCGCGCTGGACCGAGCCGCCGCGCGGCCACGTCGCGAACTTCCGCTATGGCGAGCTTGCGTCGTCGGATTTCCCGGTGCTGGCATGGAAGAAGGCCGTGACTGCTGCGATGGCCCGCAAGCCCGAGCGGCTGGCCTATGACGACCCCCGAGGCGCGCTGCGGCTGCGGACCGCGCTTCAGGGCTATCTGTGGCGGTCGCGCAGCGTCCGCTGCGAGGTCGATCAGATCGTCGTCGTGAACGGCTCGCAGCAGGGCCTCGACATCTGCGCGCGCCTGCTGCTCGACGCCGGCGACCGCTTCGTGATGGAGGATCCCGGCTACCAGATGGCGCGGCACACTTTTGCGGCGACGGGCGCCGAGACGATCCCGATCCCCGTCGATGCGGATGGACTGGAGACGGCGCGGCTCGACGGCGTCGAAGCCCGCCTCGCCTATGTCACGCCGTCGCATCAATATCCGCTTGGCGGCGTCATGCCGATCGGACGCCGGCACCAATTGCTCGCCTGGGCCAGGACAAACGACGCCTGCGTGATCGAGGACGATTACGACAGCGAGTATCGCTACGACACCAAGCCGATCCCGCCGCTGCATACGCTGGAGGGTGGCCACAACGTGATCTATCTCGGCACCGTCTCCAAGACGCTCTCTCCGACCTTGCGGATCGGCTATCTGGTGGTGCCCGCCGCCCTGCGATCCCTGTTCGCTGCCGCCAAGCAGATCACGGACCGGCACACGCCGCTGATCGAGCAGGACGCCCTCGCTTCGATGCTCGAAAGCGGCGCGTACGACAGCCACGTCAGGCGCGTGCGCCGGCGCAACGCCGAACGCCAGCGGGCGCTGCTCGACGCACTTCGCCGCCGGTTCGGGGATCGCGTCCGGATCGAGGGCACGGCCGCCGGCCTGCACATAGTGGCGTGGTTCGATGATCTGCCGCAGAAGCGTGAGGACGCGTTGATCAAGGCGGCGCGCGCCAGGGGCATTGGCATCTATCCCGTCTCGGCATTGTTCGTCGGACCTCGCCGACCGCGGAAGACAGTCGGCCTCGTTATGGGCTATTCGGCGCTGGAGGTCGCACAGATCGAGCGCGGCTGCAGGCTTCTCGCGCAAGCCGTCGCCGAACTGGACTGATGAAATATACAATAACTGGCAGTTTGTCACAGACCAGATTCCGGCTATCTTCAGACCGACACCAGAGATAGACCATGTACATCCCTCCCGCCTTCCAAGACGACATCGACAGCATCCGGGCGACCATTCGCGGCGCCCGCCTCGCCAGTCTGGTCACGGCCACCATCGAAGGCCCGGTCGCCACGCCGCTACCGCTCTTTCTTGACGAGAGCGAAGGCGAGCATGGAGTGCTGTACGGGCATGTGGCGAAGGCCAACCCGCAATGGAAGCTGCCGCCGATCGGAGATGCGCTGGCAATCTTCAGCGGTCCCGACGCCTATGTGACGCCGTCCTGGTACGCGACCAAGCAGGAGACCGAAAAGGTCGTCCCGACCTGGAACTATGTCGCGGTGCATGCCTACGGCCCGGTCGAATTCTTCCAGGAGCCCGAGCGCCTGCTCGACACCGTGACGCGGCTCACGAACAGGCACGAAGGATCGCGTGCCAAGCCGTGGGCCGTTACGGATGCCCCCGCCGATTTCATCGCCGCGCAGCTGCGCGGAATCGTCGGCGTGCGCATTCCCGTCGTGCGGTTCGAAGGCAAGCGCAAGATGAGCCAGAACCGTCCCGAGGCCGACCGCGTCGGCGTCGCACAAGGTCTCGCGGCGAGCGAGAGCGCGCATGATCGGGAGGTTGCGCCCCTCGTCCCGGTCCCGATATGAGCGAGGTTCGGCGCGCCAAGGCGGGCATGTAAGGAGGACCGGAACCATCCCGGCGTCAGGCTCGTTGGTGCGTCTCAGCATGCATTCACCGCCTGACAGGAACCCTCATGTGCCGATGGATCGCATACCGGGGCGAGACCACGTCTTTCGAGCCCTACGTCACCGAGCCAGAGCATTCGCTGATCGCGCAGAGCATCCGCTCGCTCCAGTCGACGGCGGGCTCGAATGGCGACGGCTTTGGTCTCGGCTGGTACGGCGAGCATCCGGAGCCTGGGCTTTATCGTGAAACACGCCCGGCCTGGTCGGACGAGAATCTCCGCTACCTCTGCCGCCATCTGCGCTCGCATTTGTTCTTCGCCCATGTGCGCGCCGCCACCGGCACGGCGGTGACGCGGCAGAATTGTCATCCCTTTGCCTGCGGCCAGTGGATGTTCATGCACAACGGCTTCGTCGGAAGCTGGAATCGCCTGCGGCGCAAGGTCGAGGCGCTGATCCCCGATGCCTACTACCCCTCGCGGACAGGCACGACCGATTCGGAAGCGGTGTTTCTCGCCATGATGGGCGCGGGTCTCGAGGCCGATCCGCTCGGCGCAACGCATCGTGTGCTGCGATCCCTCGTCGGCCTCGTCAACGAAGGCGAGCTTCGTGAGCGGCTACGCTTCACCAGCGCCATCGCCAACGGCCGGGATCTCTATGCCTTCCGGGTTGCCGTCAACGACGCCGCCAACACGCTCTATTTCCGCGAGGCTGGCGGCCAGGTCATCGTCGCGTCCGAGCCGTTCGACAAGGAAACGGACTGGACGGAAGTGCCCGCGAATCACGCGCTGGTCGCGCGCGCGTCCGAGAGCGCGAAGATTGTTCCGTTCGACCTTGCAATTTCCAGTGTGGCCGACGCGGAACCGGCCCCTGCCAGAAGGATTATCGCCCGCAGGTAGTACTTTCGCCGGGCGGGACGATGACATTTGCTTCAGACGTTTTGAAACTGCTGCGGCTCGATTCCTCGGACGACAAGCAGCACCTCGTCATTCGCTCGGCCGGCGGACGCGGCAAGGCGGCGGAATATTCGTTCGGTATCGAGGAAGAATACTTCCTCGCTGATCGGCGAACTTTCGAAGTTGCGATCGAAACTCCCAACGCACTGTTCGAATCGGCGAACTGGTCGACCGGCGGCCAGGCGATGCGGGAGATGTTGCAGTCCCAGCTCGAGGTCGCCACCAACGTTCACGTCGACGTCACCGACGCGCGCGAAGAGCTTCGCTTCCTGCGCCGCGAAGTCGCGAACGTCGCGGCACAATACGGCTTCGCGATCATGGCCTGCGGCACGCATCCGACGGCGGTCTGGCGCATGTCACAGCCGAGCCCCAAGCCGCGCTACGAGGAGATGATCGAGGATCTGCGCAGCATCGGCCACCGCAACCTGATGTGCGGCATGCATGTGCACGTCCAGTTGCCCGATCCCGAAAAGCGCATGGCGGTGATGCGAGCGATGCTGCCGCATCTGCCGCTGTTCATCGCGCTGTCGGCCTCCTCCCCGTTCTGGAATTCACACAAGACCGGACTGAAGGGCTATCGGCTCGCCGCCTATTCCGAGCTGCCGCGCACCGGCCTGCCCGAATTGTTCGAGAGCAGGCAGGATTACGACGAATATGTCGGCGCGTTGCAGCGCTCCGGCGTGATTCCGGATGAAAGCCACATCTGGTGGGCGATGCGCCCGTCGATGAAGCACCCGACCCTCGAGCTGCGCGCGCCCGATACCTGCACCTTCGTCGACGATGCCGTTGCCATTGCCTCGCTCTATCGCTGCCTGACCCGCTATCTCTACCTGCGGCCTCATCTGTCGAAACAGATCACCGCGGTCGAACGCGCGATTGCGGTGGAGAACAAATGGCGCGCCCAGCGCTACGGCACCGATTGCATCTTTGCCTCCAAGGACGGGCCGGTCACGATCTCCGAGCTGCTCTCCCGCGTGATCGACGACGTCGCCGGGGACGCAGCCGCGCTGAACTGCGCCGACGAGGTCGAACACTGCCGCACCATTGTCGAGCGTGGCAGCTCGGCTGAATTCCAGCTTCGCGCCTTCCGCGACAATGGGGAGGACATCGCCGCCGTGTCGCGCTGGATCGCAGACGCGACCGTCTCGGGGACGAGCGTCCCGGCCGCAGGCGTCCCTGCGCCGTCATAGCGCCCGCGCAAGCTTCAGGAGCAGCAATGTCGTTCCTGAATTCGGAAGGTCGCGGAGAGAAGGCATGAATCCGGTCAAATGTTGCGCTGGCTGCGGTCATGGACTCATTCCGATGCTCTCGGCCAAAGGACGTGCGGAGCTCAGCTGCCTGTGGTGCGAACTCATCGACGCGCGTGCAGTGGACATGGCGAAGTGGGCTGACAGCCCGTACGGCAAGCCCGATCGGACCGTCCGTCGATCCTTCGAATGAACGGCTTCAGACACCCGGCCGCCGGCATTTAATGATCCACGCGGCTGCACGTCCGCGCCAGAATGCCGACAAATTAGACAAGACACGTCTCGTCACCAGGCTTGCAGAATTGGCGAATATGGCCATGCAGGCTGGCGAAGCGTGTCATCTAACCTCAGGTGCAACCTCGATTTTTCCTCCGCTGGCGGCGGGCCGGAGAGCCTGCGTGCCGCGCGGCGCCCCGACTGGCCCAAAAATCGCAAGGCAGCATCAGGCCTGATTCCCTGCTCCCCCACGAATGGAGCAGCAAATTGCGTGCGCCGAGAAACCGGGTGAGCGGCCCAGATCGGACAATGCCATGAACGTGCATGCCGCCGGCGATCTCAAATTCACCGGCCTCACCCGTCCGGACGGCGCGCCCCTTCGCCTCAACGCTCAGGATTTCGTGGCGATCGATCGCGACCGGAATGCGAAGTTCGAGGCGACGTACCGGCCGCAAGCACTCTACAATCGCGCCAACGAAGGCTTTCACGCCAACAACGAAACCTTCCTGCTGCACGAAGTCGCGACCAATCTGCCGATCTACCGTCCGGACACCGGCCCTACCGATTTTCACCTGCATCTTCCGCCGGGCGGCTTTCAGCTCGTGTTGGTCACCTCGGGCGTGTTCACCTTCGACTATGACGGGCGCTTCTACAATGTCGGCCCCGGCGCGGTGATGCTGCAAAGTGCGATCGTGCACCGCCAGCTGTTCTACACCTGGTCGGGACTGTCGACCGAAGAGAACCTGAAGACGCCGCAGACGGTGGTGCCGGATCCGATCTCCATGGGCTATTCGGGCAAATTCCTCGAAGCCTTCATCACTGATCCGACGACTTTTCCAAATCCGACCATCGTCGGTCCGGACCAGATAGACGAAGCCGAGACGCCGCGTGTGGCCTGGAGCCACTCTCTGCACGATCGCCCGGTCGATGCAGGTTTCTGGCTTCAGGACCCCTTGGCGCTCGACGCGCTGTTCAAGCCGCTGACCGACGGCCCGGTCAAATCGCCTATGCCAATCTTTGTGCGCGATATCGGGATCGAGGCTCCGAGCGGCCATCTCGTCACCGGCCACATCATCGCGACCGACCCGCGTGGCCAGTCACTTTTGCCGAAGAGCACATCGACAGCCGCGGACGCCGCCAGTTTTGCCAAGGGCGAGGTTGCAATCTATCGCGTCATTCGCGGCACGGCCGAATTCAGGAACAAGGCTGGTGAGACTTTCGAGCTCGCGGCCGGCGACGTGGTGACGGCGGGCAAGAACGCGATCTGTCTCACAGGTGTCGGTGAGAACACGCAGGTCCTTCGGCTCGGCCTTCTCACAGGCATGAACGACCTCCGCAGCTGGACGCCGACGCAACGCGACGAGATCGACGGCCTCGCCGGTCAAATTATCACGCAGAAGGACATCCGTCCCCTGCGGACCGAGGGCAAGCCGGTGGGGTATCTCTACGGCTGAGCGGGGTTACTCCGCCGCCTGACGCACGTGGCGGGCGGTCGGGGTGCGCATGGTGACGAGCTCCTCGGCCGCGGTCGGATGCAGCGCGATCGTCGCGTCGAAATCGGCCTTGGTCGCCTTCATCTTCACCGCAATCGCGACGGCTTGCGTGATCTCGGCCGCGGCATCGCCGACGATATGACAGCCGAGCACGCGGTCGGTCGAGCCGTCGACGACGAGCTTCATCAGCACGCGGGTATCGCGGCCCGACATCGTCGCCCTGATGGGGCGGAACGTCGTCTTGTAAATGTCGACTTGGCTGAATTGCGCGCGCGCCTCGGTCTCCGTGAGGCCGACGGTGCCGACCTCCGGCTGCGAGAACACGGCGGTGGGGATGTTGGCGTGATCCACCTGCACCTCGCGCTTGCCGAATACGGTGTCGGCGAACGCATGACCTTCGCGGATCGCGACCGGCGTCAGGTTGAAGCGGTGGGTGACGTCGCCGATCGCATAGATGCTGTCGACAGAACTCTTGGAGAAATGGTCGACCGCGATGCCGCCATTCTTCGGGTTGATGGCGACGCCGGCCTTCTCCAGACCGAGGTTGGCCACCGCAGGATGCCGGCCGATCGCGAACATCACCTGGTCGGAGGCGAGGCTCGATCCGTTCGACAGATGCGTGGTGAATTCCTCGCCGTGCCGATCGACTTTCGTCACCGTGCAGCCGGTGAGGATGGTGATGCCCTGCTTCTCCATCTCGGCACGGACGTGCGTGCGAACGTCCTCGTCAAAGCCGCGCAGGATGTTGTCGCCGCGATAGATCACGGTGACGTCGGAGCCGAAGCCGGCGAAGATGCCAGCGAATTCCAGCGCGATATAGCCGCCGCCCTGGATCACGATCCTCTTCGGCAGCTTGGTCAGGTGAAACGCCTCGTTGGAGGAGATCACGTGCTCGATGCCGGGAATCGAAGCGCCGTGATTGGGCGCGCCGCCGGTGGCGATCAGAATGTACTTTGCGGTGATCTTCCGATCGTTCTCGAGCAGGCGGACGGTGTGCTTGTCCTCGATCAGCGCGCGGCTCTTGACGATTTGCGCGCCCGACTTCTCGACATTGGCGGTGTAGGCCGCCTCCAGACGCGCGATCTCCTTGTCCTTGTTGGCGATCAGCGTCGGCCAGTCGAAGCTGGCGGGCGGAACGGTCCAGCCAAAACCGGCGGCGTCCTCGATCTCATGACGGAAATGCGAGCCGATCACGAACAGCTTCTTCGGCACGCAGCCGCGGATCACACAGGTCCCGCCCATGCGGTACTCTTCCGCGATCATCACACGGGCGCCGTAACCGGCCGCGATGCGGGCGGCACGCACGCCGCCCGAACCGCCACCGATGACAAAGAGGTCGACGTCGAATTCAGCCATTGTCCACTCCGACCTCTTTCAAAGATCTCTCATCAGATAGGAACTGTCAGATCTCCTTGCCACGCTTGCGCATCTCGGCGCGGAAGGCCCCCATCACGGTCTCGGAGAAGTTCTGGGCCCAGGAGTTCATGAAAGCCATGCTCAGCCCGATCGCGCGCGGCTCGGCTTCAATCAGCTTCTTGCCCAGCGGCGACTTGTAGAAGGTGACGAGGTCCTTCAGTTCCTGCTCGGTGAACTCGCTGGCATAGACCTGCGCCATACCTTCACCGATCTCCTTTTCGCGGCCGGTCAGCTGCTGGTTGACGATCCCGGCGACCTCGGTGAGATCCTTCTGGTAGTTGAGGTTCTGCTGGATCAGCGCGATCTTGGTCTTATCGACCAGGCCGGGCACGGCGTTGGCGTACATCGCACTGGCGTTCTTAATCGTGAGGATCTCCTTGGCCGCCGCGACCGCTGCCGGCGACGATTTGGCCGGCTGCTGAGCCACGACCGGGACCGCGCAGAAGGCCAGTCCCACAGCAAGGGTCGCGGCCGGCAAGAATCTGAAAACACTCTTCATTCCTAGTCTCCTTTCGGCTTTCGCCGTTCAATCACGCGAATTCCCTCGCCACCCGCCAAAACAGCCGAGCTGGCCAAGCCGATGAACAAACCATGCTCGACGACGCCGGGGATCGCGCTCAACGCCGTGGCGAGGCGGGCGGGATCCTCAATCTTTTCGAGCTGGGCATCGGCGATCCAGTGGCCGCCATCGGTGACGAAAACGTGGCCGTCCGTGCCCTTGCGGACCGCCATCTGCCCGGAAACGCCGCATTGCGCAAACGCCTTCTCGATCGCGCGACGCGTTGCGCCGAGCCCGAACGGGATGACTTCGACCGGCAGCGGAAAGCGGCCCAGTGTCGGCACCCATTTGGTGTCGTCGGCAATCACGATCATGCGATCCGAGGCGGCCGCCACGATTTTCTCGCGCAAAAGCGCACCGCCACCGCCCTTGATCAGATTGAGTTCGGGATCGATCTCGTCGGCGCCGTCGACGGTAATGTCGAGATGATCGATCTCGTCCAGTGTGGTCAGTGGCACGCCGCAGCGCAACGCATCGAGGCGCGTCGCCTCCGAGGTCGGCACGCCGATCACTTTGAGCCCGGCGCGGACCCGCTCACCGAGCAGCTCGACGAAATGTTTTGCGGTCGAGCCGGTGCCGAGCCCGAGCTGCATGCCGTCACGGACATCCGCGAGGGCGCGCGCCGCCGCCTGCCGCTTCAACTGGTCCATATTCACGTTTGCGCCCGCCCCTGAATTACGCGTGTGCTGCCGGAAAGGCTCGCGGCGGCCTGTGTAGCCTCGTTTTCCATCGGAGAACAGGGTCTGGGGCACAGGCCTTTTGAGACGATCTTATAAGGTGATCTTATGGCTTCGGCCCTTGCGCGGGCTAGGCCGGGCCGGTAGCGCTGGACCATGACCTCCTCCCACACCATCGTCTTCGATCTCGACGGCACGCTTGTGGATACGGCGCCCGACCTGATCACCGCGCTCAATTACGTGCTCGACCGCGAAGGGCTGCCGCCCGTGCCGATGGCCTCGGCCCGCAACATGATCGGCGCCGGCGCCCGCAAGCTGATCGAGCGGGGACTGGAGGCCGAGGGTCGCAGCGTCATGCCCGCCGACATGGACCGACTGACGGCCGACTTCATCGCCTATTACGCCGACCATATCGCCGTCGAATCCCGGCCCTTCGAGGGGCTGGAGGCCGCGCTCGACCATTTTGCCGCCCAGGGCCATCGCCTCGCGGTCTGCACCAACAAGCTGGAATGGCTGTCGAAGCGGCTGCTGGACCAGCTCGACCTGAGCCGGCGCTTCACGGCGATCTGCGGCGCCGACACTTTTGGCGTCCAGAAGCCCGATCCGACCATTTTCCGCGAAACGGTGGCGCGGGCCGGCGGCGAGGTCAAAACCAGCATCATGGTCGGCGACGCCGGACCCGATGTCGGGGTGGCCCGCCGCGCCGGAGTTCCCGTGATCGGGGTCAGCTTCGGCTATACGGATGTGCCGATCGCCGAGCTGAAGCCGGACCGGCTGATCCATCACATGCGCGACCTGCCAGCCGCCGTCAGCAGCCTGATGACTGCGCAGACGCCTCTCAAATCGCTGATATAGCTTTGTTATTTCGCGGAACCCTGCGTTAACCATCTACTAACTATGCGCGGCCCGCCGGTTGCTCGCTCGGAACGACGCCCCTAAGTTTGCCCGGGGATGTGGCGGTTCGTCGCAGTAAAAGTGGATGGTCATGCGTCGTGTCATCGCGATTGCGTTAGCTGGGGCAACCCTCCTGGGGCAACAAGTCTTGCCGGCTGCTCTTCGATGTCTTGGGACATGTTCAAATCGGCGCCGCCGACCGTCCAGATCCGGCTCGAATCCAATCCCGCGGGTGCTGACGCCACGACCTCGCTGGGTGCGGGCTGCAAGACCCCCTGCTCCGTCTCGGTTCCCGCCCCCGACGCCCTCCTTCACGGTCGCTTTCGCGCTGCCAAAATACCAGCCGGCGAGCGTGCCGGTGAACGTCATCAAGAATCCCGGCGATTTCACTACGCTCGCCTCGGTCACCACCGATCCGAACCCGGTTTTCGCGGAACTCCAGCCGGCCACGCCAAAACCGGTCCGCAAGCCGCACCGGCCGAAGAAGCCGAAACCGGCGGCGCCCGCCGCTGCCCCGGCGGCTGCCGCCGCACCGGCCGCGGGCTCGCCGTTCCCCGATCCGAACGCGGGCAAGCGCTGACCTCCGTTATCCCCCAATTGTCTCTGACGCCTCCGATGCTTAGATTGCTTCCATGGCACCGCTGAAGCAAAGCTGCGCCCGTCGCCGCAAGTGACAAGGCATTTGGTATGAACGGACTTTCCGCGAACCCCCGCGCCGCGCTGTCGAGCGCGATGACCGATCCGTTCGGACGGACCATCTCGTATTTGCGCGTGTCAGTCACCGACCGCTGCGACCTGCGCTGCTTCTACTGCATGTCGGAAGACATGACGTTCCTGCCCAAGGCGGACCTGCTGACGCTGGAGGAACTTGACCGGCTCTGTTCGGCCTTCATCGCCAAGGGCGTAAAGAAACTCCGCCTCACCGGCGGCGAACCGCTGGTCCGCCGCAACGTGATGACGCTGGTGCGCTCGCTGTCGCGGCATCTTTCGAGCGGCGCGTTGAGCGAGCTGACGCTGACCACCAACGGCACCCAGCTTGCGAAACACGCAAAGGAGCTCGCCGATTGCGGCGTCCGCCGCATCAACGTCTCGCTTGACACGCTGGACCCGCAAAAGTTTCGCGAGATCACCCGTTGGGGCGAGATGGACAAGGTGCTGGAAGGCATCGAGGCCGCACGCGCTGCGGGCCTGGCGGTCAAGATTAACGCTGTGGCGCTGAAGAACCTCAACGAGGACGAACTTCCGGGCCTGATGCGCTGGGTCCACGGCAAAGGCATGGGGCTGACGCTGATCGAGGTCATGCCGATGGGCGAGATCGGATCGGGACGGATCGACCAGTATCTCCCGCTGTCGCTGGTGCGCGCGCGCCTCGCCCAGCAATTCACGCTGACGGATCTGGCCGAGAGCACCGGCGGGCCGGCGCGCTATGTCAGCGTCGCCGAGACCGGCGGCAAGCTCGGCTTCATCACGCCGATGACCCACAATTTCTGCGAATCCTGCAACCGCGTGCGTGTTACCTGCACCGGAACGCTGCACACCTGCCTCGGCCACGAGGATGCCTCCGACTTGCGCAAACCTCTGCGTGCATCGGAAGACGATTCGCTGCTTGCGGATGCGATCGACCGCGCCATTGGGCTCAAGCCCAAGGGCCACGACTTCATCATCGACCGCCGGCACGACCGCCCCAGCGTCTCCCGGCACATGAGCGTCACCGGCGGCTAGCATCGGCTGGCCGGCCGCGGCTTATTCCCCTTAACTATCAACAAACTTCCGATTGACTGGCGGCACGCTCGCTGGTTTGGTGCGGCAGCCTCATGCCTGCGCGGCGAGACAAGCCAACGCGCCACTCGGCGCAGTCAAGACGGCCGGGGCATATCGGGGAGGACCAATCTTGCAAGCGCTCCTGAAGCTGAGCAATGGAATTGACGCGTTCACACGTTGGACCGGCAAGCGTCTGGCTTGGCTGATCCTGCTCGCCGTCGTCATTTCGGCGCTGAATGCGATCATTCGAAAAACGTTGGACACCTCCTCCAACTCGTGGCTCGAGCTGCAATGGGTGCTTTTCAGCATCGTGTTCCTGCTGTGCGCGTCCTGGACGCTGCTCGATAACGAGCACATCCGGATCGACATCTTCAACAGCATGATGCCGAAGAAGGCGCGCAACGTCATCGACTTGATCGGTCACCTGTTCTTCCTCATTCCGCTGACCGTCGTCATGATGGTCACGGGAATTCCCTTCTTCCTGCGCTCGCTCCAGATCAACGAGCAATCCGGCAACGCTGGCGGCCTGCCGCAATGGCCCGCAAAAGCCCTGATCATGGTCGGCTTCGCCCTCCTGTTCGTTCAAGGCATCTCCGAGCTGATCAAGCGAATTGCGATCATGCGCGGCATGATCCCGGATCCTCACGAGTCGCAGGTGTCCGCACTGGAGGCCGAAGTCGAGCACCTCGTTGAAGCGATCGAAAAGAAGTAGCCGTTGGCGACGGTTTAGGGGGAAGTCATGACCGCGTTTCTCATCGCCAATATGGCGCCTATCATGTTCGCGACGCTCGTCGTCGTGCTGCTGCTCGGCTATCCGGCGGCATTTTCGCTCGGCGCCGTCGGCCTGTTCTTCGCCATCATCGGCGTTCAGCTCGGGCAATTCCACCCGGACTTTCTCCAGGCCCTGCCGGAGCGCGTCTATGGGGTCATGAACAACGACACGCTGCTCGCCATTCCCTTCTTCACCTTCATGGGACTGGTGCTCGAGCGTTCCGGCATGGCCGAGGATCTGCTCGACACCATCGGCCAGTTGTTCGGCACGATCCGCGGGGGCCTCGCCTACGCGGTGGTGTTCGTCGGCGCCCTGCTTGCGGCGACGACCGGCGTCGTGGCAGCTTCGGTGATCTCGATGGGCTTGATCTCACTGCCGATCATGCTGCGCTACGGCTATGACCGCCGCGTGGCGACCGGCATCATCGCGGCCTCCGGCACGCTGGCGCAGATCATTCCACCCTCACTCGTCCTGATCGTGATGGCGGACCAGCTCGGCAAGTCCGTCGGCGACATGTATGAGGGCGCGTTCATTCCGGGCCTGGTGCTCGCAGGCCTCTACGCGGGGTACGCTTTTCTCGTCACCCTGATTTTCCCGAACGCCGCCCCGGGCCTGCCGAAGGAAGCTATCGGCTTCCGCGAGGAGAGCGGCGACCGAGGTCTGAAGTCGCTTGGCGTGCTGTTCCTCGCCAGCTGCGTGTTCGGCTGGTTCATGATGCGGAATTCGGAGACTCACGGCGCGGACTTCGTCGTGCTCAGCATGTTCTTCGGCATCCTCTTCGCGTTCTTCGTCGCCCTCGCGAACTGGGCCATCGACAAGCTCACGGGCTTCCGTTTCCTCTCGAAGATGGCGCAACAAACCACCTTCGTCATGGTGCCGCCGCTGTTCCTGATCTTCCTGGTGCTGGGCACGATCTTCATCGGCGTCGCGACGCCCACCGAAGGCGGCGCCATGGGCGCAGCTGGCGCCCTCATTCTCGGCGCCATGAAACGGCGGCTGACCTGGGACCTCGTTCGTCAGGCGGTCGAATCGACGGCAAAGCTCTCCGCCTTCGTCGTCTTCATCCTGGTCGGGGCCCGCGTATTCTCGCTCACCTTCTACGGCGTCAGTGGCCACGTCTGGGTCGAGCACCTGCTGACCTCCCTGCCCGGTGGCCAGATCGGCTTCCTGATCTTCGTCAACGCGTTCGTGTTCGTGCTGGCGTTCTTCCTCGATTTCTTCGAACTCGCCTTCATCGTGATCCCGCTGCTCGGGCCCGCGGCGGAGCATCTCGGCATCGACCTGATCTGGTTTGGCGTCATCCTCGGCGTCAACATGCAGACGTCGTTCATGCACCCGCCGTTCGGATTTGCGCTGTTCTATTTGCGCTCGGTCGCGCCAAAGGAACGTTATACCGATCGCGTCACCGGCAAACGCATGGAGCCGGTCACGACGGGACAGATCTATTGGGGCGCGGTGCCGTTCGTGGTCATCCAGGTCGTCATGGTGCTGCTGGTGATCATGTTCCCGTCGATGGTGATGCACTACAAGGGCGTGCAGTCCACCGTCGATCCCAACAGCATCAAGATCGAGATTCCGCAGATCGATCTGCCGCCGCTCGACTTCGGCCAGCCGAAGCAATAGAGCGTTTTCGAGCGAAGTGGATACCGGTTCACGTGAAGAAAACGTGTCAAACAAGAATCTAGAGCTATCGGTTCTGATTCAATCAGAACCGATAATGCTCTCGCGCCCGTCCCGCCCGCAAAAATGAACCCGGAGCTTTCGCTCCGGGTTTTTTCGTTTGGCGATCGCGCCTGGCGATCAGCTCTGCGAGTTGCGTGCCATGAAATTGTCATAGCCGACTTCGGCGACCTGGAACCACTGATATCCGTTGTTCGAGAACGCGGTCAGCGATTCATACACCTTCTTGAAGTCCGCGTTGCTGGCCGAGACTTCGGTGTGCAGCTCCTTTGCGGCCTTGAAGCAGGCTTGCATGACCTCCGGCGAGAACGGATGCAGCTTGGCGCCGGCCGCGAGCAGGCGCCGCAACGCCTGTGGATTGGCTTGGTCGTACTTCGCCATCATCCAGTTGTTGGCGTAGTGCCCCGCCTGCTCGAGGATGCTCTGATAGTGCTTCGGCAGCGCATTCCACTTGTCCTGGTTGACGAAGGCGAGCAGCATCGGCCCGCCTTCCCACCAGCCCGGGAAGTAATAATGCGGCGCGACCTTGACGAAGCCGAGCTTCTCGTCGTCATACGGTCCAACCCATTCGGCGGCATCGATGGTGCCCTTCTCCAGCGCCGGATAGATGTCCCCTCCGGCGATCTGCTGCGGCACCGCGCCGAGTTTGGCCATCACCTTTCCGGCGAAGCCGCCGATGCGGAATTTCAAACCGTTGAAGTCCTGGGGCGTCTTGACCTCCTTGCGGAACCAGCCACCCATCTGACAGCCGGTATTGCCGGCAAGCAGCGAGACGACGTTGTACTTTTTGTAGAACTCGTTGAGGATATCCCTGCCGCCGCCCAGCATGTACCAGGCTTGGTTGATGCGCATGTTCGGCCCGAACGGCACGGCCGAGCCGAAGGTGAAGGTCGGGTCCTTGCCGAAATAATAATAGGACGCGGTGTGGCCGATTTCGCAGGTGCCGTTCTGCACGGCATCGAGCACCTGAAGGCCCGGCACGATCTCGCCGCCGGCAAATGTCTGAATCTGGAATTTGTTGTCGGTCGCTTCCGCGACCATCTTGGCCATCATCTCGGCGCCGCCGTAGAGCGTGTCGAGTGATTTCGGCCAGCTCGTCGGCATCCGCCATTTGATCTCGGGCATCGACTGCGCGATCGCGGGAGCGGCGAGCGTCGCGGCACCCGCCGCACCAAGCCCGGTTACCTTGATGAAATCTCTTCTTTTCATGATTTCCTACCCTGATGGATTGTGAGGATGGGCCTTCTTGCCGAGGCTTGGAGCCAGCATGGAACAAGTGCCGCCCGATTTCCATCCCGACGATGGTGAGGGACAGAAAATGTCCCGCTCCCCGCCATCCGGTCCTGCGACTTTAGGCCTAGACGGCCAGCGACGCGCCGGGCGCGTGACAAGCGCCGGAAAGGCGGGCATATCGGGCCATCCTCCAGCCCGGAGCCGCCGCGCATGCCTCGATCGCACTTTGTTCCCGCCCTCGCTCGCCCGCTGATCGCATCGCTCTGGCTGGCATATGCCGCAACGATGGCGCATGCCGAGCCGATCGCCGACATCCATGCGCTGGCGCAAAAGGAGCAGCAGCCGTTGCTCGACACGCTACGCGATCTCGTCAACATCGAATCCGGCAGCAAGGACGTCGAAGGCCTGAACCGGATCGCCGAGCGCGTTGCCGGCCAGCTCAAGCAGCTCGGCGGCACGGTGGAGATCCTGCAACCCACCGACGTCTATCGCCTCGACGACACGCCCGAGAAGATCGGCCCTGCCGTGCACGCCGTCTTCAAGGGCAGCGGCAGCAAGAAGATCATGCTGATCGCCCACATGGATACGGTATACCTGAAGGGCATGCTGAAGGATCAGCCGTTCCGCATCGACGGCGACAAGGCCTACGGCCTCGGCATTGCCGACGACAAGCAGGGCGTCGCACTCATCCTCCATAGTGTGGCGCTGCTGCAGAAGCTGGGCTTCCGGGATTACGGCACGCTCACGGTGCTCACCAACGGCGACGAGGAGATCTCCTCGCCGGGCTGGCGCAGCAGCATCACCAGCTTCGCCTCGGATCAGGATGTGGTGTTCTCGTTTGAAGGCGGCGGCACCGACGGCACGCTGCGCCTCGCCACCAGCGGCATCGGCTCGGCCTATCTCACGGTGCAGGGCAAGTCGTCGCATGCAGGCTCCCGGCCCGAGGGCGGCGTCAACGCGCTGTACGAACTCTCGCACCAGGTGCTGCAGATGAAGGACCTGTCCAAACCCGAGCAGGGCCTGAAACTGAACTGGACGGTCTCCAAGGCCGGCACCAACCGCAACGTGATCCCCGCCGAGGCTACCGCCCAGGCCGACGCCCGTGCGCTCAAGGTGGCGGATTTCGACGAGCTCGAGAAGACACTGCAGGAGAAGATCAAGAATCACCTGCTGCCCGAGTCCAAAGTCGACCTGAAATTCGAGGTGCGTCGTCCGCCGCTCGAAGCCAATGACGCCTCACGTCGCGTCGCAGCTTACGGCAAGACGATCTACCAAGAACTCGGGCTGTCCCTCAAGGTCGACGAGAAGGCGACCGGCGGCGGCACCGACGCCGCCTTTGCCGCCCTCAGGACTAAAGGAGCCGTGGTGGAAGGCATGGGCCTGTCGGGATTCGGCGCGCATTCCAATGACGCCGAATATGTGCAGCTCAGCAGCATCGTGCCGCGTCTTTATTTGACCACGCGCATGATCATGGATCTGTCCACCGGCAAGCTGAAATAGCGGCATCCTTCTTCCGCTCCGTCGAAGCCTTGGCCAAGGCGGATGTGGGAGAAAGTGGCGCGTCAGTGCCGCACCGCGTTCAAATCAACGTCGCCTGACTTCTCCGCCAGCCTGAACCGCAGCGTGAACTGCGCCCCGCCGCCCGGAAGATTCTCCACCGCAACCGTTGCCGCGTGATCATCAGCGACGGCGCGCACGATCGAGAGCCCGAGGCCGGCGCCGTCGCTGCGCTGGCGGTCGGCGCGCCAGAAGCGCTGGAAGATCAATTCGCGTTCGGCCTGCGCAATTCCCGGGCCGCAATCGCGCACGCGCACCGAACCGTCTTCGCTCACATCGACATCGACCGACGTGTCTTTCGCCGTGAACTTGATGGCGTTTTCGGCGAGGTTGAAGATCGCGCGCTGGAGCATCACGGAATTGCCGTGGATCAGCACCGGCACCTCGGTGCCCCTCAGCGCAATGTCCTTGTGCTGCGCGATCGCGAACGGCGCAATCGAACCGACCACTTCGGCGCAAACGGCGCGCAAATCCGCGGTCTCGCCGGGATCGAGCACCAGCGTGTCGAGCTCGGCGATCTCCAGCAGCTGGGCGACGATGCGGCTCATGGCTTCGATGTCGGCATGCAGCGCCTGCCGTGCAGCGCCGTCGCCCAGCGTCTCGATCCGCGTGCGCAGGATCGTGAGCGGCGTGCGCAATTGGTGCGCGGCGTCGGCGGTGAACTGCCGCTGGACCCGAAAGCCGTCCTCGAGCCGATCGAGCGCCTGGTTGACCGCGATGACGAGCGGCATGATCTCACGCGGGATCTGCTCCGTCGGCAGGCGGATGTCGGTGCGCGCCGGGCCGATATTGCTCGCCTCCTCGGAAGCCTTCCACAGCGGCGCGATCGCGCGGCGGAAGATGATGATGTCGATGGCGAGCAGGACCAGCAGGATCGGAATGGTGATCCATCCGACCCGCCGGAAGAAATTCGACACGATGTCGTCGATGATGACGTCGCGGTGCGCGAGGTCCTCCGCGACGCGAATGCGTATCACCTTGCCGTCGATGGCGCGGGTGACGCCGGCGCCGGAAATCGTCTCGGAGAGCGGCGGCGCAGCTGCGGCCGTGCCGGTCTTGCGCCGCGACGAGAACAGCAGATGTCCCTCGGCATCGCGAATGTCGTACTGGTAGCGACCATAGGCCTCCGAATAGAGGCCCCTGAGGCTGTCGGGGAGGTTGAACGTCAACAGGCCGTCGGGCTGGGCAACGATGCGCTCGGCCAACACCTCGGCCTGCGCGCGCATGGCATCGCGATGCAGCTGGTCGATCTCGGAATTGAGCAGCCAGAACAGCACCAGCGGCAGGAAGATCGCGACCACCGCGACCGCCACGATGTGCAGGAACACGATGCGCCAGATCAGCGATTTGAACGTCGGCGACCTCGCATGGATCCCGGCGCGGAATCCGGCACGGGATCCGATCTGGCCCACGCTACTTCTCCTCGGCCATGAGATAGCCGACGCCGCGGATGGTGTGGATCACGACCTTGGCGCCGTGCTCGGCGAGCTGCTTGCGCAGCCGCGAGACGTAGACCTCGACCGCATTGGAGGCGACCTCGCCGTCGAGCCCGAAAATGTGATCCTCGACATTCTTCTTCGGCACCACCCGCCCCTGTCGGCGCAGCAGGATCTCCAGCACCGAGGTCTCGCGCGCGGAGATGATGCGCGGCTGGTCGTCGACGAAGATCTGGCGACTTTCGGTGTCGTAGACGAGATTGGCGAGGCGCAGCGAGCGGCCGAGCAACTGACCCGGCCGGCGCAAGATCGCCTCCAGCCGCGCCACCAGCTCCTCCATCGCGAACGGCTTTGCGAGATAGTCGTCGGCGCCGCTGCGCAAGCCGTTGACGCGATCCTGCAAGCCACCGCGCGCGGTCAGCACCAGCACCGGCAGCGGCTCCATCTGCCGGCGCAGCTCGCGCAGCACCGACAGGCCGTCGCCGTCGGGCAGTCCGAGGTCGAGGATCATGGCGGCATAGCTGACGCTGCTCACCGCCTCGCGCGCCTCGGCGGCGCTGCGGACAATGTCGCTCTCATAGCCGGCCGCCGACAGCCCGCCTGCAACGAGCCGCGACAGCTCCGCATTGTCCTCGACGATCAGTAGACGCATGGCATTCCCGTCGGATGCTCCGGTGCAGGCACGGCCCGCGCCGCATCTACGATCTCTTCCACCATCCGCACGATTTCGGCCAGAACAAAAGCGAGCCCGGTTTCGCTTTTAACCCCGTCAGGTTGGTGTAAGCTAGCCCTGCGCGTGCCCATATGGCCGCGCATGTCGGCTGCTGGGCTGCAGGCAAGAATCGGCGGCTCGATCAAACGTTACCGCTTCTGACCCAATCTGGCATCGAGCGTCCCACGGCTATTCGCCGGAACGTGAACCCCTGTCACACTTGCGATCCGCGGCTAGCCCTGGGCTTTTTTGGATAACGATGAAGCTGTTCTCAAAGAGGAGGAAGCTGCAATGCGTGAACCAAACCCTGAAAAGCTGAACGCGCTGGTAGGAAAGCTGGTTGGCGACCTCGGCATCGCGCTTGGCGGCGCAAGCATACTGCTCGGCGATCGCCTCGGGCTCTACAAGGCGATGGCGGACGGTGCCGTGATCACTCCGTCCGAGCTTGCGAAGAAGACCGGCCTGCATGAGCGTTACCTGCGCGAATGGCTGTCCGGGCAGGCCGCCTCCGGATACATCGACTACCATCCGGAAAAGAATGCGTTCTCACTCTCGGCGGAGCAAGCCATGGCGTTCGCCGAAGAGGGTTCGCCAGCCTTCTTTGCCGGCGCATTCGATGTCGTGCAGTCCACCTATCTCGATGAACCCAAGGTGGCCGAAGCGTTCCGAACCGGGAAAGGCGTTGGTTGGCACGAGCATTCGAAGTGTCTTTTCTCCGGCACCGAACGCTTCTTCAGGCCGGGCTATAACGCCAATCTGGTTTCGAACTGGATTCCGACGCTCGAGGGTGTCGAGGCGAAACTGAAAGCCGGCGTGACGGTGGCCGATGTCGGATGCGGCCATGGCGCCTCTACGATTGTGATGGCGCAGGCCTACCCCAATTCAGAGTTTTTCGGGTTCGATTACCACAAGCCTTCGATTGAACGCGCGAAGGTCCTGGCGCAAGAAGCGGGAGTTGGAGACCGCATCACGTTCGCGCAGGCCAGCGCCAAGGACTTTCCAGCGAAGGACTACGATCTGGTGGCCTTCTTCGATTGCCTGCATGACATGGGCGATCCCGTGGGTGCAGGCAAGCATGTCAAGGAAACGCTAGCCAAGGATGGATCGTGGATGATCGTCGAACCGTTTGCTCATGACAATCTCAAGGACAATCTCAACCCGGTCGGATGCGTCTACTATCACGCCTCGACATTCATCTGTACGCCGGCATCACTGTCTCAGGAAGTGGGCTTGGGGCTCGGCGCGCAGGCCGGTGAAAGCAGATTGCGTCAGGTCGCGACCGAAGCGGGCTTCAGGCGCTTCCGCCGCGCCACCGAGACGCCGTTCAACATGATCTTCGAAGTGCGTTCTTGACCGATCCGACAGTCGCTCGGTCCTGCAAGCCGCCGCGCGCTAAGGACAGATGCCCTGGCGTCGCGGCGCGCGCTAGCAACTTCCAAGTCGGTATCGCATTGGTCCGTGCCCTGACGAAGTGAGGAGCTTGCCGGTGATAACGATTCCAGAACTGACGTCCCAGGCGCTCGGTGCGTTCCTGATCTCGGAGACAAGAGGCCGCTTCGGCTCGTCGCATGCCACCTTACCGGAATTGCTCCCCTACGCGGCAAAGCTGGCCCTGGAATGTATCGGCAACAGCGATGCATTATACCACAACGTCGAGCACACAATGTTGGTCACGCTGGTCGGGCACGACATTCTGATCGGCCGCTCCCTCCTGAGGCCAACGACGGCGAGCGATTATGCTCACTTCATCCTGGCGTGTCTGATTCACGACATCGGCTACGTCCGGGGAATAATCCATGGAGACCAAGAGGGAGCCTATGTCGTTGATAGCACCGGCCGAACGGTTGAGTTGCCGATCGGCTCCTCCGATGCAGCGCTTGCACCCTATCACGTGGACCGTTCGAAATTGTTCGCCCTGGAGCGTCTCGACGCAGTCGACCACATCGACGCTGCTCGCGTTGCCAGGGCCATCGAATATACCCGCTTTCCGTATGCAGACGCACCAACGAGCGAACTCAAGGATGACTTGGACGAGGAGGAAGGTTTGCTGCTGCGCGCCGCTGATCTGATTGGTCAGCTCGGCGATCCAAACTACATGAAGAAATCAAATGCGCTCTTTTATGAATTCGAGGAGATCGGACTCAACAAATCGCTCGGATACGCCACGCCCGCGGATGTGGTGTATAAATACCCACAATTCTACTGGACCAAGGTTGCACCCCAAATCCAGGCCGCGATCCGCTGTTTGAATGTAACCTCGAGCGGACGGCAATGGATCAGCAGCCTATATGGCAATGTCCTACGCGCTGAGCGAGAAGTCAGACTGTCTGGCCCACAGCTTTAGATCGGCACTCCCAAAGGATGGTTTGCGGCAAAATGGCCCGCACAGCCTGACACGGCACCGTGATCGGCTACTCGTCCCCTATTGCACGCGCGGGTTTGCCACCGTCGGAGGCCCTTCGCCGGGGGCCCTCGCGCGGACTCGTAGGTCTGCTTTTGATCAAGGAACCAACTCCCCTGCATCTCCGTTTGCTTCGGCTGCAACATTTCTCATTTGCATGGGGCATCGTGCAGACCACCTGAGGTAATGCACATGCGGATTGCACGAGGAACACGTTCCGGCTCGTTTCTGTCCAACTGTCTGACCACCTTCACGCGACATCCGGGTGCCACCGCGTTCGCAGCCGCAGGTGCCCTCCTCGCAGCTACCGCAATCGTAAACCGGCGGCTCGCGAGCAAGGCCCAACGCGATAATCCTCCGCAGGGGCGGTTCATCGACATGGAGGGAGTTCGCCTGCACTATTTGGAACGAGGTAGAGGCAAACCCCTGGTTCTGTTTCACGGCAACGGCAGCATGATCCAGGATTTCGACTCGAGTGGGTTGATTGATCTCGCAGCCGAGAACTACAGGGTCATCGTGTTCGATCGGCCGGGTTTTGGGCATAGCTCGCGGCCGAGGCATGTCGTCTGGACCCCGGAATCCCAGGCGGACCTGTTCAAGAAGGCGCTCGATCGACTGGGCGTCTCTCAAGCAATTGTCTTGGGTCATTCGTGGGGAGCGTCGGTTGCGGTTGCGCTGGCGATCAGACATCCTTCGTTCGTGCAGGCTCTCGTGCTGGCCTCGGGATATTATTTCCCAACTCCCCGCTCGGACAGCGCGGCGTCGGTGCTTTCCGCCATACCGGTGCTCGGGGACGTCATCAGCTACACTATTTCCCCGCTAGCCGGCCGGATGATGTGGCCCGCGCTGCTGCGCAAGCTGTTTGGCCCCCGGCTGGTCCCGAACAAGTTCGCGGGCTTCCCGAAAGAAATGGCGCTCCGCCCGTCACAGATGCGGGCGGCGGCGGCCGAAGCGACGATGTTGATCCCCGCCGCATTCTTAGGCTCGAAGACGTACGGAGAACTCAAGATGCCGACGATCATTGTCGCGGGCCAGGGCGACCGTCTGATCGATATCAAGCAGTCGGTCAGGCTCCATGGCGAGGTCAAGCAGAGCAAATTGCGCCGGATCGACGGAGCGGGGCACATGATTCATCATTCCGCAACTGCTGACGTTATGGCGGCCATCGACGAAGCCGCTGCCGAGGCCGTGTTGATCCATGGGAGGGAAAGCCCCGGCGTACAACACGCCCAAGAGACCTCCGGCGCCTGAGGCGGATTGCTGGCGAGAAAGCGGCAGTCTGGTCACTTCCAAACGCACCGGCGGTACCGAGTTGGTACTAGTCTCGTCATTGGCAAGACGTAGTTACCCCAGAGAGCTCGACGCGATATACTATCTGTCTATCGCCGGTCGGCAGAGGTGCCGATTTGGCTGGATAAGCAGGAAAGCAGAGCACAATGTTTCCTGGCCACGTGACTATGCCCTTGTGGCACGAAAAACACCTCCGGGCTGCAACTCGCGCCGCCGGTGTCGCTCTATGGTCCTGGAACGTTGACACTGACGCCATCACCATGGATGAGCCCGCGTACGACCTTTGGCAGGTATCCAAGGGCGAGCAGAAAATTACGTTTGAGATACTTTCCAAAAACATCCACCCAGCCGATCTCGAGAGGGTCAGATCAGCATTTGCGGCCACTCGCGCAGTCGTAGGCTCTTACGAGATAGATTTTCGTATTCTAACCGGAAGCGATATCCGTTGGATTTCCGCTCGGGGCCAAGGAGACGACGCCGACATAGCGGATCGAACCATGTTCGGTATTTTTCTGGATGTGACCCAACGCAAGCAAGCTGAGGAAGCCAACGAGCTACTAGCGGGCGAGATGAGCCACCGGCTGAAAAACCTTCTCACCGTCGCAACGGCGCTTACGCAAATTACCTCGCGCTCGGCAGCATCAAAAGAAGATATGGCCCAGGAACTGACCAGTCGCCTGATCGCGCTTGGACGTGCTCAGGACCTTGTTCGCCCGGTACCAGGACGAAATAGAGGCGGGACGCTTCTTGGAGACCTCATCTCTGTTCTGCTTGCACCGTACGACGAGAAGGGAGCCAGCGTTCGTATTCGCGTCTCGGTCCCCAAGATGAACGTGGGAGAGGGTTCCAGCACAGCACTCGCCTTGGTGATGCACGAGCTAGCAACCAACTCTGCGAAATACGGTGCGCTGTCGCTTTCGAGTGGCACATTGGACGTATCGTGCAACGCCCACGAGGACGAGGTCGCGGTCAAGTGGACGGAACGGGGTGGTCCCCCTGTTGTCGCTCCAACAAAGCTCGAAGGCTTCGGAAGCCAGTTGGTGCACCGAAGTATGGCCGCCCAGCTTGGCGGCGCTGTAAGTTTTGACTGGTCGGAAGAGGGTGTGGTGGTCATCCTGCGAATGAGTAAAGACCGTCTTGCGAGTTGATGTTCAGCTGATTTCCCGCGCACGCTCCTCTCGCCGGTGTCAGCGACTGGGCTGACCTGACTTCGCACGATGCTCCTGAAGAGCTGCTCTGAGTTCAGCCAGCTGATCGCCTGTTGCACCCAGCTCTGCGTCGGCCCGATCTGTCGGCAAGTCCATGTAAGCGACTGGCTGATCGAACTGACTCGCTGTGAAGTCATACCTTAGGCCGTCGATCCGATTGTAAAAATGGTCGCCGGCCGGCAGAGGCGTCTTCAGCAAGTCGCCGCCGAACAGTTCGTGAACGAGAAGCGAGGTGACGTTGCATTGCCCTGCCGCCAGATTGTTCACCGTCCATTGGCTCGCGGTTGCCAACGACCAGGCTTTGCGCAGCGCGCGTTGAACCTCATCGGGATCGAAGCTCATCGTCACTCCCAGGGATCGGCACCGAAGCAATAATTTCGGATTATACGATTATGCCTTTCTGCCACTGTTTTGCCCGACGAGTCAAACGTCCTGCCTGAAGCACTCGCTTGGTGCTCCCGGGCACACACCCGCCTTGGCTCCCAAAATGCGGAGTTGCCTCCGACCGCGCGATGATCGGGCCTGCCTGCAATTAGCTCCATCGCATCAAGCTGTTGGCTGCACTCACAGCGCCTTGTCTCCTCACCCCTCGTCTACTGTGCATGGGGTTGTTTTTCAGCTTTTTGTTGGACGCCCCGCTCGTACCGGGGACGACGCCGCTCCGCAGGCTCCACGTCCCCTACTCGATCGCGCCAAAGAAAAGCCCGGCCTCGCGAACGAGACCGGGCGTGTCGCCTTCCGACGTCTTGCGAAGATCAGCCGCGGGTGCGCGAGCGGATCATGAAGCTGTCGTAGGTGTATTCGGCGACCTGCCACCACAGATATTCGTCGGAGCGGTAGGCCTGCATGGCGTCGATCGACTTCTTGAAATCAGGATTCTTGGCCGAGATCTCCGCCCACAATTCGTTGGTTGCCTTGAGACAGGCTTCCAGAACTTCGTTGGTGAACGGACGAAGCTGCGTTCCGCCGGCCACCAAGCGCTTCAGGGCGCCGGGGTTCACCATGTCGTAGCGTGCCGCCATCCAGGTGTTGGTGTTGACGGTCGCGTTGGTGAGGATCGCCTGGTAGCTCTTCGGCAGTTCGTTCCACTTGTCGATGTTGGCGAAGGCGTGAACGGTCGGACCACCTTCCCAGAAACCCGGATAGTAGTAGTATTTGGCGACCTTGGCGAAGCCGAGCTTCTCGTCATCGTAGGGGCCGACCCATTCGGCCGCGTCGATGGTGCCCTTCTCCAGCGACGGATAGATGTCGCCGCCGGCGAGCTGTTGCGGCACCACGCCGACCTTCTGGAGCACCTGGCCGGCAATGCCGCCGATGCGCATCTTGAGGCCCGAGAGGTCGGCAACGGTCTTGATCTCCTTGCGGAACCAGCCGCCCATCTGGGTGCCGGTGTTGCCGCAAGGGAAGCCCATCACGTTCGACTTCTTGAAGAACTCGTTGGCGAGCTCGTTGCCGCCGCCCTGGTACAACCAGGAATTCTGCTGGCGCGCGTTGAGGCCGAAAGGCACCGACGCGAAGATTGCGAAAGTCGGGTCTTTGCCGACGTAATAATACGACACGGTGTGGCACATCTCGACGGTGCCCTTCTGCGTCGCGTCCAGCGCCTGCAGGCCCGGAACGATCTCGCCCGCCTGGAAGACCTGGATCTGAAACTTGTTGTCGGTCATCTCGGCGACGTACTTCGCCATCTGCTCGGCACCGCCATAAATGGTGTCGAGCGACTTCGGGAAGCTCGACGTCAGGCGCCACTTGATCTCGGGCGAGGACTGCGCGATCGCTGGCGAGGCCACCGCGGCGGTCGCCGCCGCGCCGGCTGCCGACACTTTCAGGAAATCACGACGCTTCATCTTCAGTCTCTCCTTGTTGGGGCGTTTCCCCTAACTTCCTCTTTGCTGCCGCTCATTCCGGCGACGCGCTTTTGGGCCGCGTCGAACCGAAGGGGCTTGACTGCCGTGGGCCTTTAACACGGAAGCCCCGCTTTCGAAACGCGACATTGGCATGACAGGGCTCTACGAAAGTCGCATGTCCCCAACGAATGGACGCACGGGCCGGGTCAGGCCGCCGCGATGACGCCCTTGAGCTGATCCCGCACCTGTCCCGCAATGGCGCGATAGATCGCCGCATGGGGACCGTCCGGCTCGCTGTCCACGACGGGCGTGCCGGCATCCGAGGTGGCGCGAATCGCCATGTGCAGGGGGACCTCGCCCAGGAACGGCACCCCGAGCTTCTCGGCCTCGTGGCGCGCGCCGCCATGGCCGAAAATGTCGGATTTCGTGCCGCAATGCGGGCATTGGAAATAGCTCATGTTCTCGACGATGCCGAGCACGGGCACGTTGACCTTCTTGAACATCGCAAGCCCCCGCCTTGCGTCGATCAGGGACAGGTCCTGCGGGGTCGAGACGATCACGGCGCCCTTCAAGGGGACGTTCTGTGCGAGCGTGAGCTGGGCATCACCGGTGCCTGGCGGCATGTCGACGACGAGGACGTCGAGCGCGCCCCATGCGACGTCGCGCAGCATCTGCGTTACCGCCGACATCACCATCGGCCCGCGCCAGATCATCGCGGTCTCTTCTTCCACCAGGAAGCCGATCGACATGATGGCCACGCCAAAGCGCTTGAGTGGAATCATCTTGCGCTCGTCGTTCAGCTCCGGCTTGTCGTGCAGGCCCGTCAGCCGCGGCACCGAGGGGCCGTAGATGTCGGCATCGAGCAGCCCGACCTTGAGGCCGAGATCGCGCAGGCCCAGCGCAAGATTGAGCGCGGTGGTGGACTTGCCGACGCCGCCCTTGCCCGAGGCGACCGCGATCACGGCCCCGACGCCCGGAATCTCGGACTGCCGCGCCATCGGCGACTGGGCGCCGCCCTGTGGCGGCGGCTTGTGGGCATGGACCGGCTGCACGCCCGGGGTGCCGCGGCTGGGAGTTGGCGGCGGTGGCGGCGCACCGGCCTTGCGCTCGGCGGTCAGCGCCACCATGACGGTGGTTACACCGGGAATGGCGCGCACCGCGGCTTCGGCCTCGGCCCGGATGGACTCCCAGGCTCGCGCCTCGGCGGCATCGACATTGATCGAGAAGAACACCTTGCCGTCGGCCGCGCTGATCGCGCTCAGCACATCGGCATTGGTGAGCGCGACCCCGCGGGGCGACTTGATCCTGGCGAGGCTGTCGAGAACCTGTTGCTGCGTCACGCTCAAAGCGCATCTCCTGAACAGAGCATGATCCGGAAAAGTGTGGAGCGGTTTTCCGACCAGATCATGCTCAAGGCTTTAGGATGCCCCATTAGAGCGGAAACGCCCAAAAGGCTACTGCCTGCCGATATCGTCAGCCATCTCGGCGGGCGCCGCCCCCTGCTCCAGGGCCGCCTCGTAATTGAGCTCGATCATGACCCCGTTGGGGTCGTGGACGAAGATCTGCCAGAGTTCGCCGCCGGGCACCTGGCGGGAGTCGAACTTCATCCCCTTTGAGGCCAGCCGCTGCTTCATGCCGTCAAATCCGCGGCTGGCGAAGGCGACGTGGTGGACAACGCCGGAATCCGGCTTTTGTGGCTCAGCAGTCGGAGAAATATCGACGAGGTGCACCACCGGCTTGCCCTCGCTGTACATCCAGGCACCCGGGAAGGCGAAATCCGGCCGGGCGCCTTTTTCCAGGCCCAGCACGTCCTCGTAGAAGCTGACGGTCGCGGCCAGATTCCGGGTCCGGATGTTGAAATGATCGAGCACGCCCACGCTTACGCCGCCCATGCCTTCGCTCCCTTTTTTTGAAGTCCTTAGGTCCGCCATCCTAGCACAGGCGCGAGCCAAACGAAGCCGTTGCCCTCCGGCCTCAAGGGTTTATGGTGCGCGCGATCTGCCGCAATGGCGGAACCCGGCGCCCCTCGCCGGGCAAGAACCGTAAAACCCAAACTACGGACAAGGTACTCCAGATGGCTAAAGTCGCTTTCCTCGGTCTCGGCGTGATGGGCTTCCCCATGGCCGGACACCTCGTGAAAAAAGGGGGCCATGAGGTCACCGTCTACAACCGCACCGCGGCCAAGGCGAAGGAGTGGGCGGACAAGTTCGGCGGCAAGACCGCGGCGACCCCGAAGGCTGCGGCCGAGGGCCAGGATTTCGTGATGTGCTGCGTCGGCAACGACAACGATCTGCGCGCGGTCACGATCGGCGGCGACGGCGCGTTTGCCGGCATGAAGAAGGGTGCGACCTTCGTCGACCACACCACCGCTTCCGCCGAGGTCGCACGCGAACTCGATGCAGCCGCCACCAAGGCCGGCTTCAAGTTCATCGACGCCCCGGTCTCCGGCGGCCAGGCCGGCGCCGAGAACGGCGTGCTGACGGTGATGTGCGGCGGCGCCCAGGATGCCTATTCCGGCGCTGAGCCGATCATCACAGGTGCTTATGCGCGGATGTGCAAGCTGCTCGGACCCGCGGGCTCCGGTCAGCTGACCAAGATGGTCAATCAGATCTGCATCGCCGGCCTCGTCCAGGGCCTCTCCGAGGGTATTCACTTCGCCAAGAAGAGTGGCCTCGACGTCGCCGCAGTGATCGAGACCATCTCCAAGGGGGCCGCGCAGTCCTGGCAGATGGAGAACCGCTACAAGACCATGAATGACGACAAATACGATTTCGGCTTCGCGGTAGAATGGATGCGCAAGGATCTCTCCATTTCGCTGGCCGAAGCCCGCCGCAACGGCGCCAATTTGCCGGTGACCGCGCTGGTCGACCAGTTCTACGCCGAGGTCGAGAAGATGGGCGGCAAGCGCTGGGATACGTCGAGCCTGCTCGCGCGACTTAATCGCTGACACCTGACGAAGTGGTCCTGCCTTGCTGATCGCACTCGCCGCAATCTTCGTCCTCGCCTATGCGGCGATCGCGCTCGAGCACCCGATCGGGGTGAACAAGAGTGCGTCTGCGCTACTCGGCGCGGGCGTGCTCTGGACAATCTACGCGCTCGCGACCGGCGACCACACGCTGGTGGGCCGTCAGCTTGACGAGTCCGTCGCCTCCACCGCGCAGATCGTGTTCTTTCTGGTTGGGGCGATGACCATCGTCGAAGTGATCGACGCCCATGACGGTTTCGAAGTCATCACCTCGCGCATCAGCACGACCAGCCAGGTCCGTCTGATATGGCTGATTGGCTTCGTGACCTTCTTCCTCAGCGCAATCCTCGACAATCTGACCACCACCATCGTCATGGTCTCGCTGATCCAGCGGCTGATCGCCAAGCGCGACGATCGCCTGCTGTTCGCCTCCCTCATCGTCATCGCCGCAAATGCCGGCGGTGCATGGACCGTGATCGGTGACGTCACCACGACCATGCTGTGGATCGGCGGACAGATTTCGCCCCTGAAAATCATGGGCGCGGTGTTCCTGCCCTCGCTGCTCAACCTGCTGGTGCCGCTCGCATTCATCAGCTTTTCGCTTCGGGGCAAGACCATCGCACCGCCGCCGAAAGAGGACGGATTGCAGCGCGTCGATCCGTTCGAGCGGAACGTGATGTTCTATCTCGGACTCGGCGTACTGATCGCGGTTCCCGCCTTCAAGACGGTCACACACCTGCCGCCCTTCATGGGCGTCCTGCTCGGGCTCGGCATCGTGTGGCTGGTCGGCGAGATCGTTCATCGCAACAAGGATGAGCATGTCCGCGGTCCGCTCACGCTTGCGAATGCGCTGACGCGGATCGACATGGGCTCGATCGTGTTCTTCCTCGGCATCTTGCTCGCAGTCGCCTGCCTCGAACATGCCGGCCTGCTCTCCATGCTGGCCAAATGGCTGGACGCCGCAATTGGCCGCCAGGACATCATCGTGATCGTGCTCGGGTTGCTCAGCGCCGTCATCGACAACGTGCCGCTGGTCGCCGCGACGATGGGCATGTACGACCTGGCGCATTATCCGGCCGACAGCTTCCTGTGGGAGTTCATCGCCTATTGCGCCGGCACCGGCGGCTCGATCCTGATCATCGGCTCGGCCGCAGGCGTCGCCGCCATGGGGCTCGAGCGCATCGAGTTCCTCTGGTACGCCCGCCGCATCG
Organism: Bradyrhizobium sp. 149; assembly: GCF_023073915.1. GTDB lineage: Bacteria > Pseudomonadota > Alphaproteobacteria > Rhizobiales > Xanthobacteraceae > Bradyrhizobium. The sequence goes on from NZ_JADPKK010000022.1 coordinate 1,508,472, forward strand.
CCGTTCCCGCGCTCGCCGGCTATCTGGCCGGCGCCGTGGTGTACATCGCGCAGCATGCGGCGCTGCATTGAGCGGCTCAGGCCGGATCCAAAATTAACGCCGGGTTAACGTAATTCTTTAGCTCCTTAAGTCACCTCTTAAGGATTTCTTGCCAGAGATAGACAATGCAGAAGGCCCGTCTCGCGCGGGTAGGAATTGTTGTTGTGCGATGAGTAAACCCGCTGAAAAGCCCGAGGTTGTGCAGCTTCCGGCCGAGCCGGTGAGCGCGCCGTCGGCGAGCCATCGCCGGGCTGCGGCACAGCGAGTGCGCGAGGCGCGCGATAAGTTAACGTCGACCAGTGGAACCCGGCCGGCTTTCGATGCCGAGATGCTGCGCCACTATGCCCAGACGCGGCTGTCGGCCTCCTACGTCGTGATGCTGCTGGTGGTGGCAACGGGCGTGCTGTTCGGGCTGTGGATGCAGCCGATCCCGGCCGCGGCCTGGACCGCCGGCATGCTCTGCATCCATGCCGCCATGATCCGCAGCTGCCACCGCTTCCTGGCCGAACCCGCCTCGCCCGCGGCAACGCGCGCATGGCAGACGCGCTTCGTCGTGCTCGACCTGCTCTATGGTCTTTGCTGGATTGCGATCCTGATCCATCCCGTGCTCGACATGATCACGGAAACGCTGATGATGTTCCTGATGCTGTTGGTAATCGCAGTATCGAGCATGCTGGCCGCCAATCTGCCGATCGCCGCCCTTGCCGCCACCGCGCCGGTCGCGGTCGCGATGGCGCTGAGCTTTGTGATGACCGGCTCGCTGGACAATTACATCCTGGCCGCGCTCGCGCTCGCCGCCGAAGGCTATTTCGTGCTGCTGGCGCACCGCCTGCACTCTTCGACCTTCGCCACGCTCGAGGCGCGCGCCGAGAAGGACGCGCTGATCGGCGAGCTCGAACAGGCCAAGGCGATCTCGGACGAAGCGCGCCATCGCGCCGAATCCGCCAACGTCGCCAAGTCGCGCTTTCTCGCGCAGATGAGCCACGAGTTGCGCACACCGCTGAACGCGATCCTCGGCTTTTCCGAGGTGATGAAGAGCGAGATTTTTGGCGCGCATGCCGTGCCGGTCTACAAGGAGTACTCCGGGGACATCCACAATTCCGGCGTCCACCTGCTCAACCTCATCAACGAGATCCTCGATCTGTCGCGGATCGAGGCCGGCCGTTACGAGCTCAACGAGGAAGCGGTCTCGCTGGTCGGCATTGTCGCCGACTGCCATCATCTGATGAAGCTGCGCGCCTCGAGCCGCGGCATCACCATCCACGAGGTGTTCGAGCAGGCAATGCCGCGGCTCTGGGCTGACGAGCGCGCGATCCGCCAGGTCGTGCTCAATCTGCTCTCCAACTCGATCAAGTTTACCCCGCAGGGCGGCGAGATCTGGCTCAAGGCGGGGTGGACGGCCTCAGGTGGACAATATCTCTCGGTGAGGGATACCGGCTCCGGAATCCCCGAGGACGAGATCCCCGTCGTGCTCGCCTCGTTCGGCCAAGGCTCCAACTCGATCAAGTCGGCCGAACAGGGCGCGGGTCTCGGCCTGCCGATCGCCAAGAATCTGATTGACCTGCATGGCGGTACGTTCACGCTGAAATCGAAGCTGCGCATCGGCACCGAAGTGATCGTCACCTTCCCGCCGGAGCGCGTGATGAGCGCACTGGCGCCGATGTCGGATGATTCTCCGCCACTGCAGCCCGAGAGTTCCGCGGTAGCGGACGAGAAACGCCGGCCCCGTCGCAAGCCGATCATGAGCGCAGGCACGGGCTCGTAACGAGATGCTTGCAGACATGCCCGACTATCTCCCACTATGCCCCAATGAGCAAAGAAACCCCGTGCGTGGCCGTCTGCATGATCGATCCCAAGACCAGGTTGTGCTTCGGCTGCGGACGCACGTTGCCGGAGATCGCGCGCTGGCACGCCATGGCGAGCGCGGAACGGCTCGCGGTCATGGCGCTGTTGTCGGCGCGCATGAGTCAGGCTGGACTTGCGCCGATCGCAGGATCGCCGAAACGCATTTGACCGGCCTGCGCGCATCTGGAGGTGCGCAATGATCCGCTTCCTGCTCGTTCTCATCACGCTCGCCGGCACGGCAGGTGCCGTCGTCGCCTATGGCGATTCCGACCAGATCGCGCGCGCGAGCAGCAAGGTCTCGCATATCTTTCGCACACAGATCGCATCGCCCGCCCCTGCCGTGCAGATTCAGCGCGGCCAGGGCGGCGAATTCGCGCTGCGCGCGAAGATCAACGGCGTGGCCGCACCGATGGTGATCGACACCGGCGCGACCTCGGTGGTGCTGACCTGGGAAACCGCGAAGGCGATCGGGCTGCCGCTCGAGATGCTCGAATACGATGTCGACCTCGAAACTGCGGGCGGCCATACCAAGGCGGCCCGCCTCACGCTCGACCGCCTCTCCGTCGGCCACCTCGTGGAGAAATCGGTGCCGGCCCTCGTCGTGCAGCGCGGGCAGATGAAGACTAATCTGCTCGGCATGAGCTTCCTCGATCGCCTGGAGAGCTGGGGCGTGCGCGCCGACAAGCTGATGCTCACCGGCTATCCGGAGCTCCAGCCCAATCACCGCCGCTCGCGCCTGGCGGTGGACTAGGGTCCTACGAGAGCTACGCCGCCACGTCCGACAGACGCGATCACGCGGGCTGCCATCCACCACGGCTGCAACATCAGGCGGAGCCCTGCGAAAGCGTGTCAGTGTGGCACTTGCCCTATTTACAAACCAACTGGTCGGTTTATAATGAGAGGCGGTCCCGGGCCGGGGTTGGATGAGCGCTGCTCCCATGAGGGAGCTGGCCAAGTGAGAGACTGAGAATCATGATTGCAAGAGCCGTCTTACGCCGCACAATGTGCACCCTGTCCTTTGCCGCGGCGTTCGCCGTCGGCGACACCTGCGCTGCGGACCTGGCGGCGCGCTATGCGGCGCCCTCCTCCGCCTACACGGCACCGCAGCCGGTCTATTCCTGGACCGGCCTCTATGCGGGCCTCAACGCCGGCTATGCCGAGAGCGGCGACGACGCCTTCAACAATCTCGTCGGCACGAGCGGCGGCAAGGTCAAGGGCGCCTTCGGCGGCGCGCAGATCGGCTACAACTACCAGCTCTCGCCGATGTTCGTGGTCGGCATCGAGAACGACTTCGAAGGCGGAGACATCAAGAATCACGACTCGCTCAACAGCGCCGCGGTGAGTCTGCCTTGGTACATGAGCGGCCGCGCCCGCGCCGGCATCGCGACGATGGATTCGCAGCTGCTGTTTTTCGGGACCGCGGGTCTTGCCGCCGGTCAGCTGAAGGATGGCCCGATCAACAAGATGAAGATGGGCTGGACCGCCGGCGGTGGCGTCGAATGGGCATTCCTGCCGAAATGGTCGGCCAAGGCCGAATATCTTTATACCGAGTTCAAGCACGACGATTTGCCGGACTGGAACGCCGCCAAACTCCACACCTTCCGCGTCGGCGTGAACTATCATTTTGATCTGTTCCGCTGAGGCGGATCGCGGAAGAGCCGGATTTTGCGAATCCGGCTCTTCGTATGGACTACGGCTAGGCCGCCGCCGCCTCCGCCGGCGCGCGCGCACCGACACGCGCGATCGCATCGCGCAGCACATCGAGGCCGGCGCCCGGCTTCACCCCTTGCTCGGCAAGATGGCGGCGGAAGGCGCGCGCGCCGGGAACGGCGTGGAATGCGCCAACGAAATGCCTCGTCATGGAGTGCAGCCGCGTGCCCCGCGCGAGCTGCTGTTCGATATAAGGCATCATCGCCTCGAGCGCATCCTGCATCGAGGCATGCGGCGCCGCCTCGCCGAAAATGTCGGTATCGACCGAGAGCAGCCGCCATGGCTCCTGATAGGCGGCCCGTCCGAGCATCGCGCCGTCAACGTGATCGAGATGTGCTTTTGCCTCATCGACGCCGGGAATGCCGCCGTTGATGATGACGGGCACATCAGGCATCGCGCACTTGAGGCGATAGACGCGATCATAGTCAAGCGGTGGGATCTCGCGATTCTCCTTCGGCGACAAACCATTGAGCCACGCTTTCCGGGCATGCACGATCAGCGCATTGCAGCCGGAGGTGACGACCGCGCGCGCAAGCTTGTCGAGCGCGACTTCCGGATCCTGGTCGTCGATGCCAATGCGGCACTTCACGGTGACGGGCACGGCAACCGCACGCTTCATCGCCTCCACGCACCTCGCCACGAGATCAGGTTCCGCCATGAGGCAAGCGCCGAAACGGCCGTCCTTCACGCGGTCGGAGGGGCAGCCGACATTGAGGTTGATCTCGTCATACCCGAACTCCTCGCCGATCCGCGCCGCCAGCGCCAGCTCGCGCGGATCCGACCCGCCGAGCTGAAGCGCCACCGGGTGCTCGACCACGTCGAACCCAAGCAGCCGCTTCCGGTCACCATGAATGATGGCGCCAGTGGTCAGCATCTCCGTATAGAGCAGCGCCCGCCTCGTCAGGTGACGGTGGAACACCCGGCAATGCCGGTCGGTCCAGTCCATCATGGGCGCCACGGAAAAGCGATAATCTTGATATTTCAATCTGTTACTCTAAGTTTTCAATGGACTAGATCAGGAACGTGTGCGCTTTGTGTGCACTCCAAACTAGCCAAAATTACACACGTTTGTACTGCGCTTGATCTCTCGGTGCACACGTAGCGCACACGAAATCGGGGGTGGAGTGCACAGACGATGCCGATCTTTACCAAGCTGGGCTCGGGAAGCTGGCGCGTCCAGGTCAGAAGGAAACGCCAGTACGTCGCGAACACGTTCGTCCGGCGACGCGGTGCCGAGGCGTGGGCCATCGAAGCGAACGTTCCATTATCGAGGAACCCCAATCCGGCGCTCAAAATCCCAGGAGCAACCGCGCATCTTCTCCTTCTCCGGTCTGATCGCACTGCATCTGGACGATCTTGCACAAGTCGGGAAGCCCGTTCGACGATCAAAGTCTATGGTGCTCAAGGCACTCAAGACCTCGCTCGGGCGGGTAAACCTCAAGGACATGACACGCGAGAGATTGATTGAGTTTGGACGGAAGCGAGCGGCGCAAGGCGCAGGGCGGCCACCCTGGCAATTGATTTCTCATTCATTCGCACGATCCTACTCCATGCTGCGGCGGTCCATGGCATCAATGTCTCTGTCGAGAGCGTTGAAGTGGCTCGGGCAGCACTCAAACATCTCGATCTAGTCGGAAAATCAAACGAGCGCGATCGCCGACCCACTCTAGACGAGCTTGATCGACTGATCGGGTACGCAGAGTCTAACCCCCAGCAACTTTCGCTTCGCTGTCGCAGCGGCAATGCGCCAGGCTGAGTGTGCGAGCTGCCAGTCTCAATTCGATGAGATCATCATTCCGAGCCACCGGCGCATTACGGGTGACAGTTCGTTCGAACTGACGCCATCTTTTATCTTCCTGGAAAGCAGGCTCGGTAGGCCCAAAGTTTCGTTTGAGCGCCCATACGTTCGATCTGGTCCAGTGTGCCGAGGCCAACGCGCCCCGACGTCTCGCCATCGCCGGACCGGAACTGATTGATGCCGCAGCACGCGAGGGACCGCCGATCACCTCATAGGTTGCGCCTATCTCGATCCGATTCTTCTTACCGACAGGCTGCAATCGGTTGATCTGCGCTTCCGGCAACTGAAGGCGGGAGACGACGCGCTCGGTCTTGGCCATCGGGCGAAAACGACTTCAGGGCGTTCATTTTGACCGTATCTCCATCGCGTTGCGCGATATGACCATAATTGGCGAGCCGCACCAGCATGCGGGTATCGACGCACAGTCGCAGGCCTGCGCGCAGAGACCGCCGCTCGAGCAAGACGCGGCCCCAGCGCTTCGTCACATCGGTACCATCACAGGGCTCTCGGCGAACGGCTTGTCGTATAGGAAGACTCAACGGTGCCGGCACCGACGCAGTTGATGCGGACTTTCTCGTTGGCATGATCCATCGCCATCGCGCGATCGCCGCCGCGCGCTGGCATCCCGAGGCTAGCTCCTCTGGGCCACTATCTAATTGCTCGCGCTTTCAGCGAAGAACGATCCACCTTGCCTGTTGCGGCCGATGGCAGGTACTCGTTGAGAATAAACCTTTCCGGGATCATGTAGCGCGGCGCTAAGCGAGCCACGTGGTGCCGAAGTGTGGCCTCATCCACTAATTCGCCTGGCCTCCGATTGACGAATGCCACCATCAGATTACCAAACCGAGCGCCTGGCACTGCCACGACGATCGATTGCGCGACGCCGGGCGCGGCTGCTGCGAGACTCTCTACCTCGTTAGGATTTACTCGATAACCTCTCGTCTTGATCTGATGATCCCCTCTGCCCAGCAGATACAGCACACCATCACGGAATTCCGCAAGATCGCCTGTTCGAAAGTATTGCCTGCCCTGCCTTTCGATGAAGAAGTGGGTATTCTCCTGATTGAGATAGCCCTTCATTACTCCTGGGCCAGAGACGCACACCTTTCCCGATTTACCGAGCTGCGGGATAAACTCGCCGGCGCCGTTCAACAGTTCGAGGTCGACAATTGGTAAGATACAGCCGGCCGGAACGTCCTCCTCTTTGCTCAGAAACTCGGGCGTTATTGGAGAATAGGTCAGTTCACGTGCCTCGGTTGAACCGTAAGTCCAGTGAATGCTGCATCGGGGAGCTTGCGGCAGAGCGACCTTATGTGGCCGGCTCTCATCGCCTCACCAGCAAAGCTTACCGGCATTGGTTTCCTGATTGATCAGGCCGTGACCGGCGACGTACAGCACAACAGTGTCGGCGTCACCTTGACGAGCCATCCGATCGGGTGGGCTTCCGGCCGCATGGTGCAAGCCCGCCGGCCGCCTGCAGCCCCGCTGCGCTATCCGCATCGCCTCGCGGATATCCAGGCCCTTCCTCCCAGCCTTGCCCCATTCGCGACCACCGCAAACGGGGCACTTTTTTTGATCGCGTAGTTCGTGGACGACCAGTAGGGAGACGCAGCATCGCGGCGATCCGCCAGCGCGCCGCGCATAGGGCGCACGCTAGCCAGGGCTGGGAGATCGGTCCGCGGAATCACCAACCCGTGCTTGACCCGCGGCCGCGCGTGTGTACGATGAGAGCAATTATAAATTGCAAAATATACTCGGATTTCTTTTGCGGGCGCTTCAACAGCCTGCGGGTCACCTTTTGGATGACGGTTATGATTTCGCGTACTTGCCTGATCGACGGCGTGAGGCTGCGTTTCCTGCAGCGAAGAGCCGGTCGGACTGGAATCCTTCTGATCCATGGGAACTCCTCCTGCAAGGAGGTGTTCGCCAAGCAATTCGCGGATCTCGCCAAGACGGACTTCGGCATCGTCGTGCCCGATCTACCCGGACACGGCGAGTCGGACGATTCCGACCGACCTTCGAGCACCTACAGCTTCCCCGGTTACGCTCGCATCCTGAACTCCTTGATGCGTCGGTTGGGCTACGACTCCTTTCACGCTCTGGGATGGTCCCTCGGGGGACATATCGGAATCGAAATGTGGGCTCGCAATCCGGCAGTAGAATCGTTGCTCATCACTGGAACTCCGCCGGTCCGGCTAAATCCGACGAGCGTAAACGAAGGCTTTCGCTGGACAGGCGCTACGGCCCTAGCAGGCAGAAGGCACTTTCGGTCAGAAGATATTCGCCGCTACACGAAGGCAATGATGGGTGAGCGGCTCGGCTCCGAGCATTTGCTCGCGCGAGCGGCGAAGCGAACCGACGGAAACGCACGCTTTTGGATGGTGACGAATGGCCTGGCGGGGCGCGGGGTCGACGAGATCGATGCCGTGTCACGGGTCGCGCGGCCCATTGCCGTCGTGCAAGGTCGGGCAGATCCCTTTCTGCGGCTCGACCATTTCGATCGAATACGATTCAAGAACCTTTGGAAAGGTCGCCCTCAGCTCATCGAAGCGGGACACGCAGCGCACTGGAAGTCGCCGCAGACCTTCAACCGGGCAATGATGGAATTCTTCATGCAATTCAATTGAAATTGAACACGAAGAGGTGGGGGCAGCATGGGGACGAACGTCGAGACCTTCATAGAGACCACGCAACACGTAGCGTCGGCGGCCGTGCTGAAGAAGCTGTTCTTGTCGGCAGTCGCCGAGGAGGGATATGAGAATGCGGTGTTCGCAAGGGCAAACAACCGGCGTCTGACTTCGATACCATGGAGCGAATTCCCCGCAGGTTATCTGGAGACGTACCGGACCGAGAACTGGGACCGGATCGACCCGGTCGTGCAGCGCGTGCATTCCGCGCGCGGTCCGTTCAAATGGTCTGATACCCATCCACGCAGCGGCTTTTCCAGGGAGCAGAAATCGTTTTTCGAACAATGCCGTGAACTCGGCGTCCACTCGGGGATCACCATCCCGATCCACGGCTTGGGACAGGAAGTCGATCTCATCAGCCTCAGCCAACGCGTCGCAGACCGGGTTCCCAGCCACAGGATCACGCACGTCTACATGCTTAGCGTCCAGTATTGGTTGAAGTACTGCGAATTGGCAGATCAACGCGACCACGAAATCTGCCCGCTTACTGCGCAGGAGCTCGAGTGCTTGCGATGGTGCAAGGAAGGCAAAACAAACTGGGAAATCGGAGAAATCCTGAACATCTCCGAAAAGACCGTCGAATTTCACCTGAGCAACGGCATGCGCAAGCTCGGCGCCGGAAACCGCATCACCGCGGTCATCATGGGGATCAAGCGGGGCCTCATTCCGTTATGAGATCGGACTCGACATTGCGGATTGCGAAACTCCCTGCCGGCTATCCCTAGAGCCGTCGGCGGCTCTTGGGATCGAGTGTATCCGTGATGAGATCCTGCATTTCCCCATACTTCGTCCCATAAACTACGACGTCCCAAAATACCTTTAGCGGCCGACGGCAGCGAAATGATTGTCGGTTTGCCCGTCCGGACACGGGACGGCGAATGCTATGTGTTGATCGAAATGGCACCGCCTCACAAGATGGCCGGCAGCGGCAAAGTGACCTGCATCGATTCTCAAGGCCGGAAGAACTGGTGGTACGCGGGCGTCATAGGAGGCTCGTTCAAGTATGCGCCGCCTGAAAACGCCGTTAATGCAGCAGCACTCCGCTGGGCGGCGACTGAAGGTGGCAGCGCGCGTCGGACAACAATATTGGCGTTGTGTGTGCACTCGTGCTGCCGCCTCCTTTGTTGCGGCGCGGCCCTTGCGGCAACCGTGGTCTCCGCTTGAACGTGTGATGAGGGCCATTGGGGAGCGGTCTCATGCGGATTTGAACGCCTGGCCGTGAACCGTCTTGCTATAAGCTTCCGCTTCTCTCGGACTAGATCATGCCGCGCACCGACATCGTGCACGCGGACGACATGACCAAATTGCAATACGCAAAGAACAGTCCGCATACGGACGCCGGACGATGAACAAGACTCCTATCGATCCCGCATGAGATCATCGGCAACCTGAAACGGAGACTCGGCGCCGACGATCGCACCGCAGTCATCGTGAGGATCGAGTACGGCCTCATCGCGCTCCAACACCAGGACGGTTTCGGGATCGCGCGAACGTAACGCCGATCTGACGGAATCACCCAGACGGGCCAACGTCGAAGCGAAAAGATCAGTATTTATATTGAGTGGCGCCATCACCTTCAGGACTTCGTCCCGGGGACCGCAACATTCGATAACAATTCCAGTTCGCGATGCCAGATCCGCTGTCGCGGCCGCTTCTTCAGGATCGGCAAACTCCAACCCCTGCATCATTCCGATGCCTTTCGACCTGAGGCGCGCCGGAAACTCCGCCACCATGGCCGCGCACCAACGGGTCAGCATCAATCCTCTTTCACGGATGCCCGCAACGAATTCGTCAGTCCACAATTCGATCGCGGCCGCCGCCGTCACGAACGCAAGCGAATTTCCCCTGAACGTGCCGTTGTGTTCGCCGGGAGCCCACACGTCCAGTTCGTGCCGCATCAGCAACAGCGACATCGGAAAGCCGTATCCGCTTATTGATTTGGCAAGGCATACAACGTCAGGGACAATGGCAGCCCGTTCGAAGCTGAAGAAGGAGCCGGTACGTCCGCAGCCCGCCTGGATGTCATCGACGATGAGAAGGGCGCCGAGACGTTTCGCCGTCGCTGCAAGCTCAACGAGCCAGGATTCGGATGCAACGTTCAGCCCGCCCTCCCCTTGGACCGTCTCGACAATGAAGGCAGCGACGGACTCGACGCCGCCGGAAGGATCGAGCGCCATAGCCTCGAAGCGCTCGATGTCTGCAACGTCGGCCCCGTGATAGCCGTCAAAGGGCAACCGCATGACGCCGTTCAATAGACCACCCGCCGACCGTCGGCAGAAGGCCGAAGCCGTCGCTGACAGTGCGCCAGAAGAGACGCCATGGAATGCATTGGTGAACGCAACAACACAATTCCGACCGGTAGCCTTGCGGGCCAGCTTGATGGCCGCCTCCACGCAGTTCGTTCCCGTCGGGCCCGGAAACTGCATCCGGTACAGGAGGCCCCGCGGAGCGAGGATACGACGCTCGAATTCGGACATGAAGCGCAGCTTCGCTTCGGTGTGAAAATCAAGCGCGGCAGCGATCCGTCGGAGAGGAGGTATTCCATCGCCGCAGCCTTCAGGAGCGGATGATTGTGCCCATAGTTCAGAGCGCCGCAACCGAAAGGAAATCTACGTAGGTCCGGCCTTGATCGTCGACGATGCAGGCGCCCTTCGCCGTCCGCAGAAGGGATGGAATCCGCCGACAGTACGAGCGTACTTCGGATTCGTGCGCAGCGAAGAACGCAAGGAGCCCCGCTGATTCGTCACGCAGATCGTCGTTTCTCATGCGTTGGCCCTCTTCCTATCGGCCTTCCCAGCAACCGCTAGCAAATTGAGCTTGTCGCGCACAATAATGAGGTCGGCAGCGACTGCATCGTAACCGGCATCCGCCGCGGCGCGACTGAGGTAGGTCAACGCATCGGCCATGTGTTCGGCCGCATCGTCGTCGGTCGAACTTAATGTCGGCCCGCACCAGACCCGTTCGGTCATGCCGCATTCCTGACGGAGACAAGTTCGGGGCCGGGTTCCAGAACATTCGGGGCAATTCCGAACCGCGTGCAGTGCAAGACGGGCCGGATCGCACCGACGGGAACGTAGAACGCCCTCTCCACCTCCCCCTCGATCTCGTCCGCGTGGCCGAGCCAGCGAATACCCGATCTTATGAAATGCGACAAGAGATGCTCACGCGTAACACCGATCATGCCTTCCCCACCGTGCAGAACGATGAATTCCTGGATGGCGCACAGCAGCTCCGGAAAAATCGTGCGCCTCAAGACCGGATTCACTGATTTGTCGATGCAGACCCTCGTCACCTCGAAGATGCCGGGAGACGACGGCAGGACGCCGCTCTCTACGAGGTGCGGCCAGTAAGTTCGAAGCATGTACGGTCTCGTGGTGCGAAGGAGTCTCGCGACACCCCTGACGACCCGCTCCGGGTCGCGCCACACGAGATAGGTTGCGGCAGGCGTGTCGAATTCATCGAACTCAAGCCCCTCCCACGAAGAATGATCCAGCTTGCGTCTCCGGACGAACACCTCGAACCGGAGGCGCGCCTGGGACGCCAGAGCGTCCTGAAAAAAGTGCGCCGTCGCGACGGAAAACGCTTCGATCATATGATGCCTCTCCGATACCCGCTGCATCCGATCAGAAGCTGCGATCCACGGGTACTGGGAGAGTCCCTAAGGCCGACGTCGCATTTTCTTCATGCGGACGAAAGCGCGAAGACCGTACCGGCGTGCGGTCCCACCGCACATACGCAGGAGCGGTACCCCGGGCATTCCCTAGTACAACTCGTGCCGCATTGCGCCTTTGCTTGCGAACGGGGGCGATTGTCGGGACGGGGGTGGAATGGCAAAGGGGCCGAAGAAGAAAAAGGGCGCGAGCCGGGCACCGCGCAAACCGGTCGTTTTCGAGACGGTAGCTGGCGGATCGATCAGGCGGGACGAAATCTACCACCGTCTCGAATGGTATTTCGATCACAGTCACAACCCCGGACGTGGTCATTCCATCGATCCAAACACGCCGATGACAGCCTGATCCAAGGTATGGACCCGGCGACCGGGAGACAGGTGCTCTGGGTCAACGTCAACAAGATCAGCGCCACCTACATCCCCGCCTGGCGAAGCGCGCTGTTTCACGGTGTCCAGTTCCCCTGGCAGTCGCAACCGCCGGTCGCGATCGGCATCCGCGATATCCAGACCTTGGGCAACCTCATCGATTCCGCGGTCCTCACCTACAGGCACTTCGGCTGGCGCGTCACTTGAAGGAAGACAGTCATGAGGAGCATCTCCGGCCTCGTCGCGTGCGTCCTGTTTTCGATCGTGACGAGCGCCCAAGCGGCCGAGACGCTTTCCGCCAAGGACTATGACCGCAACAAGGACGGTATCCTGGACGAGGCCGAAGCATTGGTCTGGAGGATGCACGCGCAGGACCCAGTGCTCGCCAAGTACGACAGCAACTTCAACGGACGGCTCGACGCCGGTGAAGTCGACAAGATGCGCGCAGACAGCGCGACAAGCTTCGCGGACCGTGCCCGAGCCGTCGCCAACGACGTTCTTTTCTTCAAGAACCGGAAGGTGGCGGAAATCGACAAGGTGGCATCGAACAGACCGGCGCCGGCCCTCCCCGTAGTATCGAAACCTCCCAAGGGCGGTTGCGAAAACGAACAAAGGCTTTTCATACGACGCGACCGGCTGGATACCTACCAGTTTCGTGATTCCACTTTCATCACCGGCTTCGTTCCGCGCGCAAAGGCGAAGGGTGCATCTGCCAGCTTCACGCACGACCAGCTCGGGCAGACCGATTCGCTCACGGTCAACGGCCGCGTCTCATACGTCCTGATCAAGAACGATCCGATGAGCCCGTGCTTTGAAGGGCTGCCGAGCGACCCCTATGCGAAACACGACTTCAATGCGCCTTCGTTGTTCGGATCGACGGTCGCGATGTGGACCGATGCACAGGGCGCCATCAACTCGCCGCGCGCAAAATCAGAAAGGAGCGCGCTCAAGGTCGGCTTCGATGCCCAGGCATCCGTGATCGGAGGCCCCATCTTCGACCTTCAGTACCTGATCGCAAGTCCGTACGCGCAAACCGACTTCCGAGGCGAGGCGCGCGTGTACGGGATGACCGGAGCGTGGGAACCGATTGCCCCGAACTTACGGCTCGGCGGGACGATCGGAGCGCCGGCGATGAGCTATCTGGATTGGTTCTGGCAGTTCAGGGCCGAAACGGACGTCAAGCACGTCGACGCCGTCGGCGCCACGGCGCTCAAGCGCGGAGACTACGTCTGGGCCGGAGCGGTGGCCCGCCTGCACCTGACCCCGTTCCCGGATCGGAGCGTTTACGATCCATTCGCGGCTCCCATTTTTCCCGACCTCGTCGGCCGGCTCTATGCCGACCTGACGATACATTATCATCGCGAGTTCGACCGCGGAATCGAAGCTCTGCTTTGGGCTGCGGAAGTGGGCTTCAGCATCACACCGGACGGCGGGTCTTCAATCTCGGTCCGCTACACGGACGGCACTGACAAGGACACTCTGATAAAGCAGAGGCAATACCTTGTCGCGTTGAATTACAAATTCTAGGCCTGTGGCCAGGCCAGCCACCGTGAAGACCCAACTCCGATGGAGGAACGAACGCATGAAGATTTTTCAGAGCCTGGGATACACGATCGCAATCACCCTGGCCTCGCTCTCGACGGTGCGGGCTGATACGCCGGCGACCACGGTTTATCGCGGCATCTGCGACGCATCCGCTGCCGTCGCGCTGGACAAGGATCACTTCGTGGTCGCCGACGATGAGCTGAACATCCTGCACATATACAAGCGGGGCAAGCCCGATTCCGTCGCCGAAAAGGACATGTCGGCGTTCCTCAAGGTCGATCCGGACGAGGAATCGGACATCGAAGGTGCCGCCCTAATCGGCAAGCGAATCTTCTGGATCTCCTCCCACGGCACAAGCAAGAAAGGCAAGGTTCAAGACCGACGGCGAAGATTGTTCTCAACGGACATCGTCGACGGAGCGGTGCCCGCGCTACGAGACGCAGGAGCGCCCTACTCGAAGCTTGTCGACGACCTCTCGGACAAGAGGTTCGAGAAGTACAACCTGGCGGCCGCCGCCAAGAAGCCTCCGAAGACAGAGGGCGCCCTCAATATCGAAGGGTTGGCCGCGACACCGGCCGGCGAATTGCTGATCGGTTTCCGGAATCCGCTGTGGGAAAGCAAGGCCCTGATAGTTCCCCTCAAAAATCCGGACGACGTTGTGATGAAGGGCGAAAAACCGAACCTCGGAGATTTCATCGAGATCAAGCTCGACGGCAGGGGCGTGCGCAGCATCGAGCGGATCGGCGACTCCTACTTGATCGTCGCCGGCCCCATCGACGGAAAGGGAAGCTCCGACCTCTACCGCTGGTCGAGCGATCCACTGAAGGATCCGGAGATCCTGAAACAGGTGAAGCTGACCGGGCTCAATCCCGAAGCGCTGTTCGCCATCCCGGGCGGTGACGAGGTGCAGATACTCAGCGACGATGGGACGGTCGATGCCGGCGGTGGAAAGGAATGCAAGGATGTCGCACCGGCCTCGCAGTCCTTCAGAAGCGTGACAGTAAAGCCGTAGGAACTGTTTCGAGATCCGGTCCGTGGAGTCGGCATTCGTCGGCCATGCTCAAGGAAGCAACCGCCCCTTCTCCAGCCGAAGCGCAGTCCGAAGCCCCTCAGCCATCGGAACAGGTCATTGGCGCGCTGCTCATCGATCGTTACCTCCAACTTTGGTTCGACCTGCTGACCGGCGGAAATTTTCTCGATAGCTGCCCCGCTCCACCAGACTCTCGGAAGGTAGATCCCCGTGAGATGACAAAATCGTGCGCATAAATTTGCAGTATGCCTTGCCGCCTCCCAGCTTGTATCGAAGATGATCGGAATCCTCGACGTCAAGCGCCGGTGCTCGCAAGTTCGACGCGTTCAAGGTCGGTGAGCGGCGGCGGGCCGGCCATTAGTGCACGTCCCGGCACCGCATCGGCATGCGCTCCGCCGTCGTCCGGCACCGTGTGCGCCAGACGGATGAAATCGAACAGCAACTGCCCGTAGTACTTACCGTCGGATTTGTGCCCTGCTGCAAGCCCCTCGAAGCAACGAAGCGACCGGCATTTGTAGGCAATCCTTGCATATCGCAGTATTCAACTCGTGCAGACAGCGGTCGAGACCAATGCCGAAGTTAGCCCATTGCCGCTGCAGAAGTAGTCCGGCTTCTCGTCGAGAAACTGGATGTCGCATTGAAAGATGCCGAACGCGTGACAAAACTTGCTGGCCCGACGTGCGGCCGGGCGATAGCTCGGTATGTATTCCGCCATCTCGACAAGAGATTGGCGGGCGATGTCGAACATCGCGCGGCCGTTCGGAACGTGATTCTTCAGATCGTCGCTGTCCAGCGGAAACGCGTCCGCCCGCGATCCGAGTCCAGCATATCGCCAACGCAGAGTTCGAGCAGCCTGGCGGTCGTCATACGGTCGATCCTGCGCAGTATCGGCCAGACCTCGCCCGTCTCCTGACATGCCAAAGCCGCCAGCATGTCGAGACGCCGTAACGGGAGGTAGGAGGGTCCTATGGCGTCCCGGGTATTGCGAAGGGAATTCCATCGTCAACTTGAAGCGCCAACGTCGGAGGTTCATGCATATCGGCCGTTTCGATCTCGCTATTGCCGGTCGACTCTCTGCCGCATCGGCGAGCCGAACCAGTTCGACTCATAAATGTTTTGCTGCACGTCAATCGTCATCGTTCTTGGTAAAGGAGATGTCGGAGATGAGCCGAGTCGTCATCGGGCACTGGTCGGTTTCGGAGCTCCTCGCTCTTACCGGCGCGCCTCGTCCCGCGGCTCGGCACCGTGTCAGTCAGCAATGACGTCCAGGCCGAACGTCTTCTGCTTCTGCCATCAAAAGCCGAAACGTTTGGGCAGGTTGGGAAGGCTCGGGGGCGATGGGACAGGGATCGGAGAATTTAGCGGCCCGTCCGGCCTGACTATCGCGTTCGTGCCGCTCCCGCCGGTGCCCTTCTTGGATCCGATGCCTCCGGAATTGCCTGAATCGCCGGCCTCGCGACTGATGATATTGCAAGCGTCCTGATCGCGCGCGCAGGGGCCCGGAGGCGCGGGCCCCTGGGCCGAGGCCGGTAAGGACACGACGATCGTCAGAAGCACGATAAGGAAGCCCGCTCTGATCATGACCCGTCTCCCGGTATCCATCTCACGGAGCGATAGCCGAAGGCCACCGGCCTCTGCAGCGTGTCGATGGTCGAAATTACTGATGAACTCCCGAACTGCAGAGACGACGTCACTCCGGGGGAGTTTGGCACGACGGCCTCCGGCTTCGCAGTCTCGCTCGATTGTCCGGCGCCTTCGTGCTTTCCGGGCGGAGAAGCGGTTCCAGGCTTGGCTTCGCCGGTCGACGCCGACCCACGTCCGCTCCCGGTCCGTCTGATCGTCGTGTGCATGGATCTCGTCAGGAATATCCGCGAAACGAGCGCGATCTCCAAAGAAAACCGGGGCTTCAATTTTTTGGTCTTCGGATCCTCTACCTGCTCGAAGATCTTACCGCCGACCACGATGGACATCTGTTTCCGAGCCTCGGCATCGGTGCACTGCACCTTGAGAACGGCATCTGCGCAGAACTTGATCAATTCGGCTTCCGCCACTAATCCCGGCAGGCCGTAAGACTCGGCCGCCGAAATTCTGACCTCGGTCGTCGTCTCGGACGACGCCGATCCTCCGAACATTCCTCCGAACCATTCGGACGAGTTGGCGCCCAGGGTGGCGTTGCGGGTACTCGATATGGAGAAGCCGGGAAAGAGGACGAGCGGCAAGTCGCCGCGGGGCGATCCGGATTTGAACACCGAAGCCGTCGACGAGGCGAGCTTCCAAGGTTTTCCTTCCGCCGGCGGATCCGGCGTCTCCGGGAACCTGTACATCTCGGCGTAGGTCTGCTCGAGCTTCTCGGTGAGATCCATATGCCATAGCTTGAGGGCCCTGCCGGCAAGGGGCTCCTTTGCCACGTCGCTCAGCGCATCCTCCGTGATGAGCACAAATACATCCCCGACCGCGACATCCTCCTGCGGGGGATAGATGGGCTCGATTCCTAGTCGGCTGATCGCCTCGTTCCACTGCTGCGCGACCGTCTTTTCCTCGGGGACCGGGGCGACCCAACGATACGCGAAAAATCCGAAGACAAGCAGCGCGAGGAAACCGACCAACGCCAATCCGATGCGGCGGAACGACGATTCAGGACTGCCCGTCGCTTCCCCTTCGATCGCCATTTTCCGTCTCCCGCCACCAATCCCCCGCGTAAGCGCAACATGACCGAGTTCGCCGGTATCCTGGACTAGGGACATCACTAGGCACTTCCGAGACACCGCGGCAGACGGAAACAGAACGCCAATACATGCTCAGACCGCGCACATGCTCAGACCGCGCCAGTGGAGTTCCTACCCGAGCCATAGGGGTTCGACCTCCGAGCAAAATGCCCTTCGTATCCTAGGAGTATCCCGCGGTACGTGTCCCGGCCGTCCTGCTATCCTGCTTGGGGGACGGGTCGACAATCATAGAGGACATGCAGTCATGACAGGCGGAAACGAAGGCTCCGACAAGCAATGGTGCTTCGCATGGTTTCAGGCAACGCCGCCGAAGACCGGCACGGACAAGGCAGTCCTGGTCAAGGACTGCAAATGGGAGACCGGGGCGACCATCACCATCGCTTTCCTGGACGGCACCGACGAGCAGAAGGAACTGGTGAAGAAGCACGCCGCGGGATGGACAGATGGATTGGCCAACCTGAACTTCAGTTGGGTAAACGGCGCTGTCGCCAACATACGGATCACGTTCAAGTTCAAGGGGTCATGGTCGGTCATCGGCACGACGTGCAAGCACATCCCAGCCGGGCGAGCCACGATGAACTTCGGCTGGTTGACGCCGAATGTGAGCGACGACGAGGCGCGAAGGGTCATCCTGCACGAGTTCGGACATGCGCTCGGCCTGATACACGAACACCAGAATCCCGATCATCAGATCCAATGGAACGAGCCTGCCGTCATCGCCGATCTCTCCGGTCCTCCCAACAACTGGGATCTCGAGACGATCAAGCACAACATGTTCGAGGCCTATCCGCGTAACGAGGTCAACGGCACGACGCTGGATACGACCTCGATCATGATGTATCCCATTCCCGCGAGCTGGACGGTGGACGGGACGATATCAGGCACCAACGCCGACCTGTCGCCGAAGGACAAGAGCTTCATTAGGCAGCAGTATCCCTGAGATGCCACTTGCCGATTACGCGCTGATCGTCGGGATCAATCTCTATCCCGCACTTACTTCGCTTCAAGGAGCGGAGAACGACGCGCGCGACTTTCACGACTGGGTCATCTCGCCGGACGGCGGCGGCGTCGCGTCTTCCAACGCGACGCTCCTGGTCACTTCCAACTTCGCTCCGTTCCCGAGCGCCGAGGACGCCAAGCCGGCTGCGCACCAGATAGAGGACTTCTTCACCAAGGTCGACATCGCCGCGAACTCCAACAACAAGGAAGGGCTGGGATTGAAGGCCGGGAAACGGATCTGGCTGTTCTTCTCGGGACACGGCTTCGCTCCTACCCTCGACCGCTCCGCAGTGCTCCTGGCGAACGCTACTTCGAGCCGCGTGCACAACGTAGCGGCGCTCCTATGGGCGGACCGGCTGCACGAAGGCGGCTGGTTCGACGACGTGTTCCTATTCCAAGACGCTTGCAGAAGCCACATGGCCGATGTCGACCTGACGCCGCCGTTTCTGCGAAAGAAGGTGGCGCCCTTGAACCAGGTAAGGCGGAGATTTTATGCCTTTTCCGCCAAAAACCGCCAAATATCAAAGGAGGTACCCATCGTCGGAGAGCGCGTGCAAGGCGTATTCACGACGACACTCCTTCAGGGCCTGAAGGGAAAGGCGCGAGACCCACACACCGGCGCCCTGACGGCGGCACAATTGAAGGCCTATCTTCAGGACAATATGATAAAGTTGCTTCCGGCGGGGGACCTGGCCGACGACGAGATAGCTAAGATGCCCGAGGTGGTGAACCCCGATCCTTTCGACATTCTGCCACCAACTGCGGCTGCGGTTTCGACTTTCCCCGTCAGCGTCAAGATATCCCAACCGGGGGGGCCGGCCCGCATTGAAAACAGTGCGTTCGTAGCAGTCGATTCCATCGATCCCTCGCCGGCGGAGTGGCAGAGGAACTTGCCGCGCGGATTGTACAAGCTGGTCGTCGACGGTCTTGGCGAACTCTTGTTCCAGGTTACGGGAGCTACCGCAGCCGACGGGACCGGAAAGGTCGTCGATGTCACAATCTAGCAATACGCTCAACGTTTCGACCGGACCACTTTCCGAGATTTCCGTACTCGATGGAAGCATGAACACGGTCGCCCACTCCGTGGGAGACCTCTCGGCGGATCTCCTGCCCGGGCTCTACAAGATCCGCGTCCGCAACGGGCCCGGAGTGGAAGAAAAGCTCATTTCCCTGGACCGCGACCTCTTCGTCGACATCCAGCCGCCCCCGATATTCTCGCCGATTCCCCTGGCGGGAACAACGCGAAGCCACGAATACCACATGCTGAGGGCGATGAACGCCAGCCGAAGCCCGCTGCACGACTTCGGTCAGGGGGCCGGCCTATTCGTATTCTGCCGCGAATGGACTACATCAAACCAAGGCGCGTCCCCGAATCCGGCGACAGGCATTTCGCTCGCGGACGAGAACGGCAACCAACTGCTCGATCTCGGATCCTTGGCCGTCGAAACCCCGAACGATCATTCGGTCGCAATGTGCGCAACCGTGGCACCGGGTTCATACCGGCTTAGGTTGACGCAATCCGGCGGCACGGTAACCGAGCGGGCATTATTCGCCTCCCCGGGTTGCCAGACGCAGATCTTCATACTTCTTTCGCCGCCAACGTGGTCGTCCGGTCCATCCCTCCCGGACATTGCGGGCGGAGCCGTAATCATCTCGCCGAAATTCGAATTCGACCCCCAGGATCGGCGAACGCAGCTCGGCGAGATCGCACGCTACGCGCTCACGCAGAAGCGGCGAGTGCTGTCGGACCAACTGCGCCTCGAAATTGTCGACGAGAAATTCGACGATCCGATGCTCGGCTTGCTCGGCGCGCACCTCGTGCTCCGCGACGAGCCCGAGAACGTAGAGCTCTTCGAGACCGTGACGAACAACCTGCTGAGGTTGCTCGGGCCTGATCATCCGGACCTGCGGGCCCTTTGTCTGCGGAGAAAGAATCCGCTCCCGAGCGTCCCCCGCGCGCTAGATACGCCGCCCATGCTGAGGGCCAGTTGGGACATCACGGTCTCGGTGAGCCTGGAGGATCCGTCTTCGTTTCCGGAAGCGGGCGGCGTAATGGAAATCGCCGACAAGGTAATTCCAACCGGCTCCTGGCTGGTGTGGAGAAGGGATCCCATCGTCAAGAGCGCGAGCGGTTCGAGCGCGGGCTCTTCGAACGCGCTGGCGCAGTCCCTAGAGGAATTCATCGCCGCGAGAGCACGCCAGGAAGCTTCGCGAAGAGCAGACGATCAAGGCGTGTTCGGCCGCCTTTCCTCCTCATTATTCGACCTGATCTCCAATTCGTTCGACAAACTGCGAGGCAAGCCTCAACCAAAGCCGCCGATGCCCACGCTTAGCACGGAAGACAGGGAGGAATTGGCACGCGTGCTCGGAATACCCGGCCCGCTGCTCAATTCCGTCCTGAAGAAGATATTCGACTGATTGCGCGGCACCAGACCTTCGAAGCATCCGGCGTCGGTTGGTGCCTGTCCTTTCAGCGCCGTGCGGGAGAAGGGCACTCCGCCAACAGGGGCTCTCTCCCTTTGCTGATAACCGTCGGCGAAACGGCAATTCACATCCTCGTAGCGTTACCGGAGCGCGAGTCGGTCTGGGGGGCCGTCCTCTGCTCGGGGCCCGTCGACGTCACGGCGAAGACTTCGCGAGGAGAACGCGTCAGGACCTCGATCGTCGCCGAAGCTGGCGATGACAGATTGATCGCCCTGGATTCGATCGATCGCGAGAGTGCCTGCGTACCCATCGACAAATCGACCTTCGACCGGCGCCATACCGCCGATGAAGGACACCCCCATCTCATCATTGCGATCCGTTCGCATAGAGCCGAGACTGCAACGGTGCATGTCACTTTCGCGACGCCCGAATACTACAAATTTGTGACGGGGGACGACATCGTGCCGACGGATGCATCGGACGCATTCGACGGCAGGCGCCTTCCGTAACCAGGCCTCGGTCCTCGACGCTCGGGATTCCCCTAGGTGCGACCGTCGCATACGTCGACAGACTGCGACTTTCTGCTACCGTCGCGCCTTACGAATTACGTTAGCAGAATAGCGACATTCAACGACACAGGAGTGAACATGAGCAAGGAAGGCCGGCTATCGAAGCTGAGGCAATTCAATGCTTCGATCCGCGCCACCGACAGCAAGTTGTCGGAGGAAAGCGCCGATCTCGGAGTCAGCGCGCAGATGCTGCCCGAACCGGCCGGCCCCGAAGACATGGACCATGCGATCGCCGAGGAAAGTATTGTGATGCGGCGGTTTCGCCCGGTTCTCGCGATCAAGGAGAACGACACCGAACTGGTGTTCAAGGACAAGGAGGAAGGTACGCTGTGGGAGGAGCGCCTTAAGAAGGCGAAGACGCTGCTTGAACCGGCGATCCGCGCCGTTGGCCGCATCGACCTGATCGGCGCCGACTTCCAATGGATCGGGACGGGTTGGCTTGTCGCGGATAACATGATCGTCACGAATCGCCACGTGGCCAATGAATTCGCCATGCGCAGTGGCGACGGCTTCACGTTCAAGGTAGGTTCGGCCGGCAGGATCGGAGCAGCGGTCGACTTCCTGCAGGAGATCGGCAACGACAAGCAACTCGTTTTCAGGCTCGTCCGCCCGCTTCACATCGAACCCCAATCCGGGCCCGACATCTCGCTTTTTGAAATCGAGATGATCAGCGGCGACACCAAACTCGCCCAACCGATCCGGCTGGCAAAGAACCCCACGGAAACGAACGGCATTGCCGTCATCGGATATCCCGCCTACGACAGCAGAATTCCCGATACCGACCTCATGGAATCGATGTACGGGAAGATCTACAACAAGAAGCGGCTCGCGCCGGGCGGGATCACCCGCCTCGAAACGACCCGGTTGTTGCACAATTGCACGACGTTGGGCGGGAATTCCGGATCAGTCGTCCTCGATCTCGACAGCGGCGAAGCATTCGGGTTGCATTTCAGCGGTACGTTCATGACAACGAACTACGCCGTCCGTTCCGACGTCATCGCTCGCGTGATAGCGGACGTTCGGGCCGGACGCCCTCGCCGCGAAAAACCGGGGCCCGACACGGCGGCACTGACTAGCAATCTGCCACCGCCTCCTCCGCCCGGTCCAGACTCCGGAGGGCGCAGCGTCAGCCTGACGATCCCGCTGAAGATCACCGTGAGTATAGGCGAAGGGGGCGAGGATGCCCTGTCGATCCCCCGGCTATCAAGGCCGCCCACGGCTCCGACCATGTCCGTCGAGGACGATGCCGAGGGCACCGAGGCGACCACAGCGGACTACAGGAACCGAAACGGCTATCAAGCATCGTTCCTTGGCGCGCGAAACGTCATCGAACTGCCCGTCGTCGAGCGCGATGCTCATGACGTTCTCGAATTGGAGGACGGCAGCGGCACGGAACTGAAATACGAGCACTATTCTGTCGTCATGAACCGCGCAAGGCGGATGTGCTTCTTCAGCGCCGTCAACATCGACGGCAAGAACTCCGTGAAGAGTGCCCGCGTCGCCTGGAAGTGGGACCCGCGCATACCAAGGTCCCAGCAGATCATGAACGAATGCTACGGCAATCCGCCCAAATTCAGTCGCGGCCACATGACCCGGCGGGAAGATCCGGGTTGGGGCGATCCAGAAACGGCAAAGCGTGGAAATCAGGATTCGATGCACGTGACCAACGTGACGCCGCAGATGCAGGCCTTCAACGCCCCGATATGGTTGGCGCTGGAAGATTACGCCTTGCAGCATGCCCGCGAGGACGAGATGAAGATCTCGGTATTTACCGGACCGTACTTCAAGAGAAGCGATTCCACCATGCACGGTGTACGAATTCCTGTGTCGTTCTGGAAGATCATCGCGTTCATTCACGACGACACCCGAAAACTGTGCGCCACGGGCTACGAAATGACGCAGAAGGAGAACTTGCCGGAAGAGGAGTTCGTGTTCGGCCAGTTCAATTCGAAGCAGCTCAAGGTGGCGACGCAGGTGGCGATCCGGTCGATCGAAGCGAAGAGCGGGATCTCGTTCGGCCGCCTCGCGCTTGTCGACCCGTTCGGCGACGAAGAAGAGGGGTTCGCGGACGAGCGCAATCGTGCTCCCCTCGAAGCCTTTGAGCAGATACGATTCGTGCGCTGACGGGGCACGCAATCCGAGGGACTCACATGAACGACGCCAAGCAGACGCTTCGCGACCACTTCCTGTCGGTCTACCAATCCGCCGCCGCCGACTACGCTTCGAAGCTCGCCGACGAAGAATCGGCGGCGGCGGGCGCAGCGGCGTCGGAAACATTCATGAGCGCCGCAAACGACGTCGCGTCGCTCAGGTCCCGGGACCAAAGCGAGATGGCTGTCGTTGAAGAAGGCGTAGCCGACATCCCGAAGATGTGCGCAAGACTCGGATTTAGATATCTCGAAGCGTTGGTGAGCGGCGACCAGGCCCGCGCTCGGTGCATCAAGGAACACTTGACGGGCGGCACCTGCGATCCCGTTGCCCATGCGGGGATCCTACTCAGGGTCAAACGTCACGTGCCCTTCATCAGCCAAGCGGGTCACATTTATTCAAGGACGCGGCGATGTCGATCCCGGAATTACGCTAGGTGGGCGACAGAGGGGTCAGGCGGCCAATTCAGACAGCACCGTGCTCGCCGGAAACTCCTCGGTCATTGTCTGCAACAGGCGTTCGGGACTGCGATCTCCGCCCAACCGGAGCGTACGCATCGCGGCGAGCCACACGGAACCGGCGCCACGACTGCACGCCGTGCACATACCGCCTTCTAACCATTTGAAGGACTTGAACTCTCGCTCCCAATCCATCATGGGCCCCACGGGAAAGCGATAATTATGCAGAATCATCGACCGAACGAAAGGCAACGGTTCGCCTTGATCATCTGGCGTAGCATACGCTGAACCTTCACCTGAAGGGGCGCCTCGTTCAACCGCAACAAAAGTGTCGCGCGCAAGAGAAACAATACTGATCACGCGTGACATAGGGCCAAGCAGCCCTGCCCAGCCGCGGGTAGCGTTCTGGCAAAATCCCGCATGCCTATTGCGCCCTCGGACTGCGGCTGGAACTGCACGCCGCGCGCCAACGCCGCGCCGTCGAAATAGGTATTGCCCGACGAAATGGAGTTGGCGTGGATGCCCTTCCCCAAGCTGATTGGCTACCCCTGAGTGTAGTGGATGATCGCCGCCTTGAACGTGCCGTACGGACTGGCCGCGAAATCGATCTCGCGTCCGGAGACACTCGATCTGGCGACGATCACACCGGCTGCGCTCTTCTCCAGATAGGGCATCGCGGCGTTCACCAGCCGGACCGTACCCATCATGTCGGTCGAAAATTGCTCTCCCAGCTTTCGTCATCCTGTCCAATCGCGAGTGCGCTGACATTGGTGACAACGACGTCGATGCCGCCAAGCTTGCCGCCAAGTCGCCGGCCCAGGCCTTCAGCGCGGCGCCGTCGGAGACGTCGACCGAACCACCTAGGCGACGCCCTTGGCCTTCAGCGCAGCGACCGTGCTCTCAACCTCGGCCTGATTGCGCCAGCACACACCAACGTCGGCGCCCTCTACAAACGTTTCAGGGATCGCCCGCCGATGCCCTTGGTGCTGCCGGTGACGAGAGCTTTAGCGCCATTGAGTCCGAGATCCATGGTCGGTTTCCTCCTCTTTATTTAGCTCCGTAGATCGCATTCGCCGTCAGGTCAGTAGTTGCTCGCGGCCGCCTTGACCAAGCCGCAAATTCGGCAAGCCTGACGCCTATTGCACCGCGATGTTAATCGCGGCGCAACATTCAAAATGAGACTGGCCGTTAAACCGCGCCGGCTCCGACACGTGCGCTGCATCCGAGTTCGGTTAGCTTCCATTTCAAGAACCGTCAGCCTCGCCAAGACGCCGCACCGCGCGGCGAACGCGCGAGGTGCGGTAAAAAACCGCGATAAGAACGCCCACGGAGGGGAGCAATGTTGAAAAGCAGTCTAGGACTGATCACGTTGAGCAGCCTGTTACTTTCGGGCACCGTCTTCGCACAGGAGAAGATCAAGGTCGGCGTCACCGCGACGCTCGAAGGCACCTACACGGTGCTGGGCGAGGACGGCATCCGCGGATTCCAGACGGCCCTCAACGTGCTCGGCAAGAAGGTCGGCGACAAGGAACTCGAATTTGTCATCGCCTCGACCGACGCGACGCCAGACTCCGCCGTGCGAGCCGTGCGCAAGCTAATCGAGCAGGACAAGGTCCAGATCTTGCTGTCGCCGCTGTCCGGAGACGAAGGCATCGCGGTCAAGAATTTCGCAAAGACCCATCCCGAGCTGACCTTCATCAACGCCGCCTCCGGTGCCCAGGAAACGACCTATGTCGATCCGGCTCCGAACTTTTTCCGCTACAACATGGACGGCGCGCAGTGGCAGGTGGGCCTCGGCAAATACGCATATGAGGAAAAGAAGTATCGCAAGATCGCGACCGTCGGCGAAGACTACTCCTTCATCTATACGCAAGTGTTCGGGCTCGTGCTCGAGTTCTGCGGCGCCGGCGGACAGGTCACCAACCGGCAATGGGTGCCGCTCGGCACCAAGGACTTTGCCTCGGTTATCGCCGCGCTGCCCGATGATGTCGATGCCATCTATCTCGGCCTCGGCGGCGCCGACGCCGTCAACTTCCTGAACCAGTATCAGCAGGCCGGCGGCAAGGCGCATCTGATGGGCGGCTCGATCATGATCGACCAGACCATCCTATCGTCCAAGGGCAACGCCAAGAACGCGCTGGTCGGCACGCTGGCCGCGAGCGGCCAGGCCGACACCTGGGAGAACCCGAGTTGGCAGAGGTTCGTGAAGGACTATCAGGACGCCTTCCCGCCCAACAAGCGCTTCCCGAGCCCATCGCTGCTCGCCACCAACTATTACGGCTCGACCATGGCGCTCATCCTGGCGCTGCGTCAGGTCAACGGCGATCTCTCCAACAACCAGACCAAATACAAGGAAGCCCTCGCCAAGATCGAGCTCGACGCGCCCAACGGCAAGATCAAGCTGGACTCCAACCGCCAGGCGATCGGCACCAACTTCGTCACCGAGGTCGTCGACGACGGCAAGGGCGCGCTGTTCTCAAAGGTCGTGAACGTGATCCCGAACGTCAACCAGACGCTGGGCTACGATCCCGCGGTGTTCGCCAAGATCGGTTTGCCAAGCCGCACAGTACCGGAATGTAAGAAATACTGACGTAGTCTTCGTTCGCGAGCGATGACTGAGCGGGGAGAGATTTGCAAAGCGCGCGACACGAGCGCCCTTGCATTCTCTCCCCGGTTGTTGAACGTTACCAAAAAATGAAGAAGGTTAGGGAGGGAAGGCATGAGCCGGGCGCTCGCCGTCTTCCACGGCCGCTTTGGCCGGGCGACGGTCTATCAGTTGAACCGTCCTTTCAACATCCACGCGCATCGCGAAGGTCATTTGATCTTCCATGTCGGCGGGCGGTCTGCATGCATCGATGTCAGCGACGGACGTTACGAGCTCACCGAAAGTTCCGTCGTCGCGGTCAATCCGTGGGAGCCGCATAATTTCCTGCCGTCCGATCTCGAAGGCGGCGCCGTTTTCTTCGTGCTCTACGTCAATGCGGAGTGGTTCGCGCCCGATGCGCCCGGTGCCGACCGCCTGCGCTTCGGCCGTACCCAGTTCACGCGGTCAGTTGCGCTGGACAAGCATATCAGGCACGCAGCAGCCCTCGTTTGCGGCGCCCCCTCGCTCAGCAGCCTCGACGGCGAGCTGAGAGGTCTGATCGATATCTGTTACGACGAAAGCTGGCAGCAGGCCGCGACCGCGCGCGATCCGCGCGCAAACGGCTCCGTCACAGATTTTCGCGTGCGCAAGTGCATCAAGATGATGTCGGAAAGTCCCGGTGCCGAGATCGAGCTCGACACCATCGCGCGCGAATCCGGCTTGTCGCGGCCGCATTTCTACCGGCTGTTCCGCACCCAGACCGGCGTCACGCCGCATCTCTATCTCAACACGCTGATGATGGAGCAGGCGCTGGAGGCGCTGGTGGCAAGCGAAGCACCAATCGCCGATATCGGCTTCGATCTCGGCTTCTCGTCGCAGAGCGGATTCACCCGCTTCTTCGCCGCCAATGTCGGCATGGCGCCGACCGATTATCGCCGCGCGGCCAAGGTTTTGCGCGCCTGACGGCATGCGAAAAGATACTCACGATCAAGCGCCTCCCCTACAGCCGCATTAGGATGCGCCAAACGCGGTCCCGAAAAGAGGATCGCGCTCGACAGGGAGCGCACGTTCATGGCAGGGCTTGCGGCCGGCATCGGTCTGCGTGCCCCTTCACACCGCTTGCGGGGTGAGAGTTGGGGTGACGTGAAGACGGAGCGGCGATCATGACCCGCTTTGTCGAACGCCATCCCGCCTGGGCACTGGTTGTCATGATCGTGATCGCGGTGGCGCTCTGGCTGATTTTCGCAGTGTGGCCGCAGGGCCTTGAAGATGCGGTCGGCCGCAAGCGGGTCTTCCTCAACGCCCTCTTCAACGGCATCACGCTTGGCGGTCTCTATTTCCTCGTCGCCAGCGGTTTTACGTTGATCTTCGGCCTGATGCGCAACGTCAACCTCGCGCACGGCTCGCTGTATTTGTTCGGCGGCTATGTCGGCTACGCCATCAGCGCATCGACCGGCTCATGGGTCCTCAGCTTCATCATCGCTTTCATTCTGACGGCACTGGTCGGTGTCCTGCTCCAGGTCCTCGTCTTCCGCCGCATGGAGGGCCAGGACCTGCGCCAGACCATGGTGACGATCGGGCTCTCGATCGTGTTCGCCGATTTGATGCTATGGGCCTGCGGCGGGGATTTCTATCAGATCCAGACCCCGAACTGGCTGATCGGACCTGTGGAGCTGCCGCTGGTCACCGCGATCAAATCATCAGGCGAGCCGGTCTATCTCCGCTATCCCTTGGTCCGACTCGTGATCTTCGCCGCCTCCGTCGTGATCGGCGTGGCGATGTGGCTGGCGCTCAACCGCACGCGCATCGGCATGATCATCCGCGCCGGCGTTGACGATCGCGACATCCTGGCTGCGACCGGAGTGCGGATCCAACTCGTCTTCGTGGTGGTGTTTGCGCTCGGCGCCGGGCTCGCCGGCATCGCCGGCGTCGTCGGAGGAACCTTCCAGTCGCTCTCGCCCGGCGAGGATATCCGCTTCCTGCTCGCCTCCCTGGTTGTCGTGATCGTCGGCGGCATGGGCTCGATCCCGGGGGCTGCGCTGGGCGCGCTCATCATCGGTCTCGCCGAGCAGCTCGGCTCGGTCTACATCCCGACCTACGCCATCGTCGTGACCTTTCTGATCATGGTGCTGGTGCTGGCGATCCGGCCGCAGGGCCTGTTGGCGAGGCGCTGACATGTCCCTTGCTCACGACGCCCGTGTCACGGTTCGTCCCACTGCGGCGGTACAGCGCTCCAAATTGCGCGGATGGCCGGAGATCGACAATCCGGCGGCCTGGACCATGGCAGCCATTCTCCTGATCATGCCGCTGATCGCCAACGGCTTCTTCCTAATCGAGATATTTGCAACCACGCTGATCCTCGGACTCATGGCGCTGAGTCTGATGTTTCTTGCCGGCTATGGCGGCATGGTCAGCCTGATGCAGCTCACCATCGCGGGTTTCTCCGCCTATATGGTCGCGGTGTTTGGCGTCAGCGGCAACGCCAATATCAGCCTAGGCTGGCCCTGGTGGCTCGCGGTTCCGATGGCGCTCGCGCTGGCGACAATCTTCGGCACACTCGGTGGCGCGCTCGCCGTGCGCACTGAAGGCATCTACACCATCATGATCACCCTCGCCATCGGCGCGGCGTTCTACTATTTCACCAACCAGAACTGGGCGATCTTCAACGGTCATACCGGCATCAATACCGTTGCCACGCCGCATTTCTGGGGCATCAACTGGCGATCCGACATTCCCTTCTACTATATCGTGCTCGCGGTAGCCGCGACCTGTTACTTCGCCGTCGACTACGTCGCCCGCGCACCGTTCGGCCTGGCGCTGCAGGGCGTACGCGACAATCCCCGCCGCATGGCGGCGCTCGGCTTCAACGTCAATGCGCACCGCGTCGCGGCCTACGCCTTCGCGTCCTTCGTCGCGGCGCTGGCCGGGGTGCTCCAGGTCTGGAATTACCGGCAGATCTCGCCGGGATCCGTGAGCGTAGGAGCCTGCATCGATGTCCTCATCATCGCAGTCGTCGGCGGCATCACGCGGCCCATCGGACCCTTCATCGGCGCGCTGATCTTCGTGCTACTGCGCACCTTCGCGCTCGACTTCCTGGTCAAGCTGGGGCTCGACGGCAACCGCTTCCGGCTCCTGATCGGCCTCGGCTTCCTCGCCATCGTGTTCTGGTCCTCGGACGGCGTCATCGGGCTCTGGCAAAGCTGGCGACGCCGCCAACGTTCCGGCGCGGCCAGTTCAAGCGGACGCCATGACCGAGGCTCTGGCCAAGGATCCAGCCATGGATAGCGTCGCGCAACGTCTCTCTTCCGTTGGCGCCGGAGCGGCACTGGAGCTGCGCGGCGTGACGCGCCTGTTCGGCGCGCTCGCGGCGCTCACCGATGTCACCATGACCGTTCGCCCCGGCGAACGGCGCGCCGTGCTTGGCTCCAACGGCGCCGGCAAGACCACGCTGTTCAACTGCATCACCGGCGACTTTCCGCCTTCTTCCGGCACCATCCGCTTCTTCGGCGAGGACGTCACGCACTTCCCCCCCTACGAGCGCATCCGCCGCGGCCTGCGCCGGACCTACCAGATCTCCGCGCTGTTCCCCGGCCTCACGGTTCAGGACAATGTCTATCTCGCCTGCCGTGGCGTCTCGCGGGGGCGCTTCTCGTTTCTCCGCCCGGGTCAGAACGACGCGCTGGTGCACGCGGCCGAAACTCTCGTGCAGGCCGTCCATCTCACGGGCGTGAAGGATCAGCCCGTTGCCGAGCTCGCGCATGGCCAGCAGCGCCAGCTCGAGATCGCGCTGGCGCTTGCCGGCGCACCGCGCTTCGTCCTGTTCGACGAGCCGGCCGCGGGACTGTCGCCGACCGAGCGCGCCGAGCTGATCGAGATATTGACCTCCCTGCCGGCGCATATCGGCTACATCATCATCGAGCACGACATGGACGTGGCGTTGCGCGTCGTCGAGAGCGTCACGATGATGCACAACGGGCGTATCTTCAAGGAAGGCCTACCGCAGGAGATCGAGTCCGATCCCGAGGTGCAGGAGCTTTATCTCGGAGCTGGCCATGAATGAGGTCGGCCGTTCCGCTGCCGCGCTAGAAATCCGGGGCCTCGACGTCTATTACGGCCATTCTCACGCGCTGCAAGGCGTGGACCTGACACTCGAGGCCGGCGTGTTCTCCGTCGTCGGCCGCAACGGCATGGGCAAGTCCACGCTGTGCAAGGCCATCATGGGCCTGGTGCCGGTCAGCGGCGGCTCGATCCGCGTCCGCGGCGATGACATCACTCGGCAGCCGCCCGCCCCCATAGCCCGACTCGGCGTCGGCTACGTCCCGCAGGGACGGCGGCTGTGGCGTTCGCTCAGCGTCGACGAGCATCTGCAGCTCGCCGCCGGCTTACGCCGCGGCGCCTGGACGGTCGAGCGCATCTACAAGACGTTTCCCCGGTTGGCCGAACGCAAGGATCACGGCGGTGGCCAGCTCTCCGGCGGCGAGCAACAGATGCTTGCGATCTCCCGCGCGTTGCTCACCAACCCGCGGCTCCTGATCATGGACGAGCCCACCGAGGGGCTTGCGCCTGTTATCGTTGCCCAGGTCGAGGAGATGCTGCTACGGCTTGGCGAGGATGGTGACATGTCCGTACTCGTGATCGAGCAGAATATCGGCGTGGCGACGGCCGTGTCGCGCAAGGTCGCCATCATGGTCAACGGTCGCGTCAACCGCATCATCGATTCGGCGCGGCTGGCCGCCGACCGCGCATTGCAGCAGCGCCTGCTCGGTGTCGGATTGCATGCCGAGCTCGATCTCGACGTACCGGCAGCGGGTACGGAGGCGAACCCCACCCCGCGGCAAACGCCTCCAGGCGGCGCAATCCGCATCTACGTGTCGAACCCGACGCCCCCGACGCGCTGGTCGCAGCCGGTGCCGATCGCCCGCATCGAGGCCGCCGCCCGCACGTTCTCGACACAGGTGATGCGTCTCGACGAGACGGCACGGCGCGGGCGCGAACCGGCCGCGGCGCAAACGCAGGGCCACCCGGTCGTGCTGGTCGTCGGTACGCTCGACACCAAGGGCACTGAGCTCCGCTTCATCCGCGACATCATCGCCGGGGCCGGCCTGCGCACGCGATTGGTCGATGTCTCCACCAGCGGCAGGCACGCGGCCAGCGACGTCTCCGCTCAGGAGATCGCCTTGAACCATGGTCGGGGCGGAACAGCGGTGTTCGGACCCGACCGCGGTGCCGCCGTCACCGCGATGGCGGAAGCCTTCGCGAGCTGGCTGCGGCGCCAGAACAACGTTGACGGCGTGATTTCTGCGGGCGGCTCAGGCGCAGCGTCGCTGGTCGCGCCGGGTATGCGGACCCTTCCTGTCGGGGTGCCGAAGCTGATCATCTCGTCCGTCGCCTCCGGCGACGTCGGGCCCTATATCGGCCCCGCGGACATCACCATGATGCATTCGGTCGCCGATGTGCAGGGCCTCAACTCGATCTCGCGCGCCGTGCTCGCCAATGGCGCCCATGCGCTGGCCGGTATGGTCAAGGCGCGCCTCGATCAGCATGCACGGAAGGATCGTGACGACAGCGGCTTGCCGTCAATCGGCATCACCATGTTCGGTGTCACCACGCCGGCTGTGCAGAGGATCGCGGCCGATTTGCGCGAGGATTTCGAGTGCATCGTCTTCCACGCCACCGGCGTTGGCGGCCGCTCAATGGAGAAGCTCGTCGATTCCGGACAGCTCGCAGGCGTCATCGACATCACAACCACGGAGGTCGGCGATCTCCTGATGGGCGGCGTGTTCCCGGCAACCGACGACCGCTTTGGCGCCATCATCCGCAGCCGGCTGCCTTACGTGGGCTCGGTGGGCGCGCTGGACATGGTGAATTTCGGTGCCCCCGAGACCATCCCGGAGCGCTACCGCGGCAGGAAATTCCACGTCCACAACCCGCAGGTCACGCTGATGCGGACCACGGCGGAGGAAAACGAGCGCATGGGGCACTGGGTCGCCGATCGGCTCAACCGGATGGCCGGCCCGGTGCGCTTCTTCCTGCCCGAGGGCGGCGTCTCCGCGCTCGACGCACGAGGACAGCCATTTTGGGATCCGGATGCCGATGCGGCGCTGTTCCGTACGCTGGAGCGGAACGTGCGGCAGACCGCCAACCGTCAGCTCATCCGCGTCCCCAAGAACATCAACGATCCCGAGTTCGCCTCCACCATTGTCGGCGCGTTCCGAACATTGTTCGGCCGCGCCGGGGCGCGCCGGAGACTAGCGAGGTGACCGATGGCCCGGTTTGAACGCGCTGCACTTTTGAAGCGATTCCGCGACATGGCAGGGCGCGGTGAGCCCATCGTCGGCGGCGGCGCCGGCACCGGCTTGTCGGCCAAGTGCGAGGAGGCTGGCGGTGTCGACCTCATCGTCATCTACAATTCCGGTCGATACCGCATGGCCGGCCGCGGCTCGCTCGCGGGATTGATGGCCTACGGCGACGCCAACGCCATCGTGCTGGAGATGGCCGGCGAAGTGCTGCCCGTTGTGACCAGGACGCCGGTGCTCGCCGGCGTCAACGGTACGGATCCGTTCCGCGACATGGATCTTTTCCTGGACCAGTTGAAGGCGCTCGGCTTCGCCGGCGTGCAGAACTTTCCAACCGTCGGCCTTATCGACGGTGTGTTCCGCGCCAATCTCGAAGAGACCGGCATGTCCTATGCTCTGGAGATCGACATGATCGCAAAGGCGCGCGAGAAGGACCTGCTGACGACGCCCTACGTGTTCAGCGAAAAGGAAGCCGCCGCGATGGCGATCGCGGGCGCGGATATCATCGTCTGTCATCTGGGCCTGACGACCGGGGGCACCATCGGCGCGCAGACCGCGCTCAAGCTGAAGGATTGCCCGGCGCGCATCGACACCTGGGCCTCCGCCGCGCTCAGCGTCAATCCGGACATTCTGGTGCTCGCCCATGGCGGCCCGATCGCCGATCCGGACGACGCCGAGTTCATCATGAAGAACACCCGCTACTGCCACGGCTTTTACGGCGCCTCCTCGATGGAACGGCTGCCGGTCGAGCGGGCGCTGACGGATCAGGCGCGCAAGTTCAAGGCGATCGGCGCGCGATAACGCCGAAAGGTCGAGGGAGGGAAACATGTCAGGGACTCTGGTCGGTGAATTGATCCTCTGGCTGATCATTGCCATCGTGGTGATCGTGGTCGGCGTCTACATCGTGAACTGGCTCTATCACCGCTCGTCCAAGGAGACCTCGTTCGTTCGGACCGGCCTGCTCGGCGAGCGCGTTGTGATTAATGGCGGCGCCTTCGTGCTGCCGTTCATCCACGACTACACGCCGGTCAACATGAACGTGCAGCCGATGGGCATCGTGCGCTCCCGGCAGGACGCCGTGATCACCCGTGACCGCATGCGCGTCGACATCGAGGCCGATTTCTATGTCCGAGTCCAGGCGACCCGCGAAGCTGTGTCTATTGCGGCCGCCACGCTCGGCCGCCGCACAATGGAGCCCGAGCAGCTCCACGCCCTCCTCGCCGGCAAATTCATCTCAGCCATTCGTTCCGTTGCCTCGGAGATGACCCTCGAGCAGATGCACGAGCAGCGCGGTGAGTACGTCGCGCGCCTCAAGGCGAACGCTGCAGAGGCCCTCGCCCAGAACGGACTCGAGCTGGAATCAGTCGCGATCACCGATCTCGACCAGACGGACCTCGAATTCTTCAACCCCTCGAACCGCTTCGACGCCGAAGGTCTGACCCGCCTGATGGAGGACATCGAGGCCAAGCGCAAGCTGCGCAACGACATCGAGCAGGATTCGATGATCAAGATCCGGTCCCGCAACCTGGAGGCCGAGCGGCAGGCCCTTGAGATCGAGCGCGAAAGCGAGACGGCGCGCCTCGAACAGGAGCGTGACATCGAGATGCGCCGTGCCCTGCAACGCACCGAGGTCGCGCGCGAACGGGCCCTGCGCGAGACCGAAGCCGAGCAGGCGCAGATTTCTGCCCGTGAAACCATCGAAAAGGCGCGAATCGCCAACGACCAGGCGATCGCCGAAGCCCGCATCGCCTCGGAGCGTGAGACCCGCCAGCGGGAGATCGAGCGCACCCGCACCATCGAGGAAAAGGAACTGCTCGCACGGGAGGAGATCGAGAAGACCCGGATCGCCAACCAGCGCTCGATCGATACCAGCCGCATCGCCTCCGAGCGCGAGGTGCGCCAGCGCGAAATCGAGCGGATGCGGACCATCGAGGAAGCCGAAATCGCCGCGCGCGAGACCATCGAGAAAGCGCGTATCCAGCAGGACCGCGTGGTGACCGACGCCCGTATCGCCAATGAAGAGGAGACCCGGCGTCGCGAGATCGAGCGGACCCGCGCTGTGGATGAAGCCGAGATCGCCGCCCGCGAGGCGACCGAAAAAGCCCGCATTGCCCAGACCATGATTGTCAATGTCGAGCGCATCGCATCCGATGAGCGCACCCGTGCGCTCGAGATCCAGCAGGTGCGCAACATCCAGGAAGCCGAGATCGAGGCGCAGCGCGCGGTCGAGGCGGCGCGCATCGCCCGCGAGCACAGGCTCGCCGCCGAGCGCATCGCGGCAGAGCAGAGTACCCGGCAGTTGGAGATCGAGCGCAACCAGACGCTTGAAGTCGCAGAAGTCACGGCGCGCGAAGCAACGGAAGCTGCCCGCATCACCCAGGAAGAACGCGTTCGCTCCCTGGAAATCGCCCGCAACCGCGCCCTCGAGGAAGCCGACATTGCCTCACGCGAAGCCATCGAGGCCGCCCGGATCGCGCAGGAGAAGTCCGTTGCAGCCGAGCGTATCCAGGCCGAGCGTGACACGCGCGCGCTCGAGATCGAGCGCACAGGCGTGCTCGAGGCCGCCGAGTTGAAGCGCCGCGACGCCATCGAGCGCCAGCGCATCGGCGTCGATCTCGCGCTCGAAGCCGAGCGGATCTCGTCCTCCAAGAAGCGCGAGGTGCTCAATATCGAGCACAAGAAGGCGATCGAGATCGCGGATGAGGACCGCGTCATTGCGCTCTCGACCAAGAGGTCCGAGCGCATCGACGCCGACCGCCAGGTCAGGCAGGCCGAGATCGTCGCGCGCAAGGAGGTTGAGACCACGGACGTCTCGCGCGAGCAAGCGCTGGAGGCGGCGCGGATCGAACGCCGCCGTTCGATCGAACAACTCGAAGTCGCCCGCGTCCAGTCGCTCCAGGAAGCCGAAATTGCCGCGCGCGAAGAGGTCGAGCGCTCCCGCATTGCCTCCGATCGCGGCCTGGACGAGGCGCGCATCGGACGCGAACGCGAACTGCGCAAGCTTGAAATCAATCGCGAGAAGGAGGTCGAGACCGTTCTGATGGAGAAGGCGATTGCCATTCACCTGAAGTCGTTGGAGGAATCCGCGGCCAAAGCCTCGGCCGAGGAAGCACGGGTGCATGCCACCGAAGCCACCGAGCGCGTCATCACCGCGCGCGAGAGCGAGATCGCGAAGCGCCGGAAGACCGTGGAGATCCTGATCGCCGAGAAGCAGGCCGAGGAAACGCGAATTGCCGCGGAAGCCGAGCGGGTCCGCGCCGCGGTCGAAGCCGAGGCGCAGCGCATGCTCAACGAGGCCGAGAACGTGCTGACCGACCAGGCGCGCTACTCGCTGTTCCGCAGAAAACTGCTCGACCGCATCGAGGGCATCGTCCGCGAGAGCGTCAAGCCGATGGAGAAGATCGAAGGCATCCGCATCCTTCAGGTCGATGGCCTCAACGGCAACGGCCATGGCGGCAATGGCGGCCGCAGCGCCACCGACGAGGTGATCGATTCGGCGCTGCGCTACCGCGTCCAGGCGCCGCTGATCGACTCGCTGCTGGCAGACATCGGCGTCGAAGGCGGCAGCCTCGCCAAGATGCCGGGCCTGATCCGGGAAGCTCGCGACATGCAGGGCATCAAGGAGTCCGCGCGCAGAGGCGGCGGTGCCGGCGAGAAGCAGGCCGCTGCGCCCTCGCCTGCGGCCGACGGCGAGCCGCCCGCCGAGCGCAGCCCCCGGAAGAAGGGCTGAGGTCGCATCATGGCCCGCGTCTACGTCTCAACCGTCGTCAACGCGCGCAACGACCGCGTCTGGGCGCGGGTGCGCGACTTCAACGGACTGCCGAACTGGCATCCTGCGATTGCGGAGAGCCGCATCGAGGGCGGCGAGCCCTCTGACAAGATCGGCTGCGTCAGGGATTTTCGCCTGCGCAACGGCGATCGCATCCGGGAAAAGCTGCTCGGCCTGTCCGATTACGACATGTTCTGCACCTACGCGATCCTCGAATCCCCGATGGGGGTCGAGAACTACGTCGCGACGCTACGGCTGACGCCGGTCACGGACGGCGACCAGACCTTCATGGAATGGACCGCCGAGTTCGACTGCGCCCCCGAACAGGAGGCGCAGCTGATCGGTAATATCGGCGGCGGCGTGTTCCAGGGCGGCTTCGACGCCCTCAAGCGCCAGTTCGGAGGGTGAGCGCCGTGCCGCATGTCGTCAAGAGCACGATCCTGGATGCGCCGACCGGCTCCGTGTGGACCGTGCTGCGCGATTTCAACGGGCACGATCGCTGGCATCCGGCGGTTGCGGCCTCCACGATCGAGCGTGCGCAGGCCTCGGACAAGATCGGCTGTGTCAGGCGCTTCAAGCTGCAGGACGGCTCGGAGCTGCGCGAGCAGTTGCTGACGCTGTCAGATCTGGAGCAGACCTTCAGCTATTGCCTGCTCGATACGCCGGTCCCGATGTTCAACTACGTGGCCCACGTCCGCCTGCTGCCCGTGACGGACGGCGACCGCACCTTCTGGCAGTGGGAATCCCGCTTCTCGACGCGGCCGGAGGACAAGGACCGCATCACCCACATGGTCGCGGAAGACATTTACCAAGCGGGATTCGAAGCGATCCGCCGACACCTCAAGGAGGCTGTGTCAACATGACTGTGACGGTGAAGACCTTCACGAGTTCGAGCGAGGCCGCCGCCGCGCTGTCGTCCGATCGCAACGCGCGCTATCTCGGCGGCGGCACCCTCGTGATGCGCGCACTGAACGAAGGCGACATCTCGCTCTCCACCGTCGTGCGCGCCAATGACCAAGCCTTGATGCGCATCGATCCATCCGGCCCGCGGATCACGCTGGGTGCTGGCGTAACTTTCGCCCGGATCCTGGGCGAGCGCGACCTCTCTTTCCTGCACGCTCCTGCCCGCTCGATTGGTGGCCCGGCGGTCCGCAACATGGGTACGGTGGGTGGCAATCTGTTCGCGCCCAATCCCTATGGCGATTTCACCGTCGCCCTGCTTGCACTCGATGCCACGGTGGCCCTGCAAGGCGGCTTTGGGTCGCGCGACATTCCAATTGAGGAGTTCTTGCAGTCGCGCGACAGGCAGGCGGGCACGCTCGTGTTGTCGGTGTCGTGCACGCGACCGACAAGCGCAGAGGCTTTCCGCTACCGAAAGATCGCACGGATCAAGCCCAAAGGCGGCTCGGTCATCACGCTCGCCGCACATCTGCCGATCAGTGGCGGACGGATCGCCGGAGCGCGAATTGCATTGGGATCGATGGCGCCGACGCAAATTCGTGCGCGGGCGGCCGAACGCGCTCTGGAAGGCCGCGCGCTCGATGCCGCGACCGTCGCGGCCGCAGCCTCTGCAGCCGCGGAAGGAACATCGCCGTCCGACAGCGCCCTCGGCAGCGCCTGGTACCGCCGCGAGATTGTCGGCGTGCATCTGCGTCGTCTTCTCTTGGGTCAGGAATAGATCGTATGGCCAAGACTGCCCTGCAATTTCGTCACAACGGCAGCGATGTCGCCATTTTCGTTGATGGCGGCACCAACCTCCTCGTCGCGCTTCGCGAATTGATCGGTGACATGACGCCGAAATTCGGTTGCGGACAGGGGGGCTGCGGCACGTGCAGCGTCCTGATCGACGGCGAGCTCCATCTTTCCTGTCTGACGCTTGCCGAAACCGTCGCCGGCCGCTCCGTCGAGACGCTGGATAGCCTGAAGCAGGGACCCAATCTCCATCCGCTGCAACGCGCCTTCGCAGACAATTTTGCCGCCCAGTGCGGCTATTGCACGCCGGGTATGCTGATGGCGGCCAAGGCACTGCTCGACCGCAATCCCTCCCCGAGCCGCGCCGAAGTCGTCGAGGCGATCTCCGGCAACATCTGCCGCTGCACCGGCTACGAGCCGATCATCAACGCCATCCTCGCCGCTTCCGGCGGCCGGGCGAGCGCCTGAAGGACCAGACCATGCTGGAACTGCGCAAGGACATTTTCGCGGACGAGCGCGACGACAATCTCAAGGAGATCGGCAAGGGCACGCAGCGCCAGGACATGCTCGGCCATGTCACCGGGACATCGAGCTATTTCAACGACCACAAGCTCCAGGGCATGCTGCACCTGAAAGTCGTCCGCTCGACCCATTCGCATGCAAGGATCCGGCGGATCGACACCGCGGACGCCGATCGGTCAGCCGGCGTCCGCCGGATCATTCGCGGCTCCGACGTGCCCCGCAATCTTAACACGCTCTTGAGCCTAATCAATTTCGGCAAGGACGACGAACCGTCGCTGGCCGTCGACAAGGTTCGGTACAAGGGTGAACCGATCCTGGCCATCGTCGCCGACAGCGAGCGCGAGGCCTTCGAGGCGATCGCGAAGGTGCGGATCGACTACGAGCCGTTGCCGACGGTGTTCGACGTCGAGGACGCGCTCAAGCCAGGCGCGCCCGTCGTCAACGAAACCTACCCGAAGAATGCCTTCATTTATCACGATGTCTACGACCACCAAAAGCTTCGCTTCGGCGACGCCGATGCCGCACTCGCGACCGCCGATCATGTGCTTGAACAGCGCTACCAGATGTCGCCTATCGAGCACGCGCCGACCGAAACCAACGGATCAATCGCGGCGCCCGACACCAACGGGCGTTATGTCGTCTACACGTCGACGCAGGCGCTGTTCTTCTCGGTTGACACCTGCGCCAAGATCCTCGACGTCCCCTCCAACACCTTCCATTTCATTGGCGGCACTGTCGGCGGCGGCTTTGGCGGCAAGGTGGATACGCTGACCGAACCTTTATGCATCCTGGGTGCGATGCTGACGGGACGTCCCGTGCGCTATGTGTTCGGACGCGAAGAAGAGATGCAATACGGCCCGCCGCGCGGCGCCGAACGCATCTACATCAAGGATGGCGTGATGCGCGACGGCCGTGTCGTCGCGCGAAAGATCCGCGCATATTTCGACAGCGGCGCATATACGCGGCTCTCGAGCTATGCCGCGGTGAAATGCGCAGCCCACCTGCCGGGGCCCTATACCATCCCGAACGTCTATGGCGACGTCTACTGCGTCTTCACCAACCGCACGCCGGCAACCGCGATGCGCGGCTTCGGCGTCACCGCAATGGATTTTGCGATCGAGTGCCAGATGGACAAGCTCGCGAACCTCGTCGGCATGGATCCGATGGAGTTCCGCATCCTCAATGCCTATCGCGACGGCGACATGAAGGCGCATCGGCGCGAGGCCAAGAACACGGCACTGATCGAGTGCGTCCAGGTCGCCGCCGAGAAAGCCAAATGGCCGATCCGTGACGAGTTCAAGCGCGCCTCCTCCCGCAAGGACGGTGGCGGCAGCCGCGCCGCCATCCCGCGGACGCCGGCCGACACCCACGCACGGACAATTGCGCCGGCGCAGCAGCGCACGACCTATGATCGGCTGCCGGCGGCCGCATTGCACGAACCACCGCGCGAGCCGCCGCCACCCGCACCGCCCCCGCCGCCGTCACCGCGACCGGCGTCTCCCTCGCATGGGGCGGGCCGATTCTCATCCGTGTTCGGCACCAGGAGACGTTGAGATGACCCGACACCGCGGACGCGGCATCGCATCGATCAATTATCCCATCGGCATGAACCTCGGGGGCGATCCCAGCCAGGCCCTGGTCCATTCCAATCCAAGCGGCAAGTTTACCGTGGCGCTATCCTCGATTGATCTCGGCCAGGGCATGAAGTCGGTGACGCGGCAGATCTGCGCAGAGACGCTCGGCGTGCCCGTCGAGGACGTCTATGTCGACACCGCCGATTCCGACACCGGCCCGCATTGCATGGGCTCGTTTGCCTCGCGCGGCACCCATCGCGTCGGCAATGCCGTGATGGCGGCGGCGCGCGAAGCGCGCGGCGTGATGATGGAGGCCGCCGCTGAGGAGCTCGAGGTCAACGCCGCCGATCTGGAAACCGACGGACGTGGCAACATCCACGTCAAGGGCGCACCGCATCGCTCGATCTCCACCAAGGAGGTCGCTATCGCCGCGCAGTTCAAACAGGGCAAGACCATCTCGGGCCGCGGTATCTTCCTGGTGCCTCTGTCCAATGTCGATCCGGAAACTGGCGAGATGTCGCCGGCGACCTGTTACGCCCATGCCTGTCTTGTCGCCGAGGTCGAGGTCGACGACGAAACCGGTGAGGTCACGATGATCCGCATGGACTCCGCCTATGAGCTCGGCCGTGCGCTCAATCCCCGCCTGGTCGAGCAACAGCTCGTCGGCGGCGCCTGGATGGGCGTTAGCCACGCGCTCTACGAAACGCCCGAACCCTATTATCCCGACCCTATCCACGGCCCTCGCGACTTCGTCGAATATGTCATGCCTGGCCCCGGTGACATCTGCCCGCACGACATCGCCGTGTTGGAACGCCCCGCTCCCGATGGCCCCTTCGGCGCCAAGGGCCCCGGCGAAATGTGCGCGAATCCGGTATTGCCGGCTGTTGCGAACGCGATCTTCAACGCCGTCGGCGTCCGCATCGACGACCTGCCGATTACGCCGGAGAAGGTGCTGCGCGCGATCAAGGCCGAGGGCGGCGCGCGCCCTCAGGCGCGGCGCTGAGGTCTCGATGGCCGTCCGCAGCACCATCGTCGGCATTGACAGCCCCGAGGCACTGGAGAAGGCGCTTCGGGCGGCGTATTACCTCGCCGACGAGGGGCTAGCAACCGCGGCCTATCTCGGGCTGGCACTCGGCAAGCCATTGCTGCTCGAAGGTGCGCCGGGCGTCGGCAAGACCGAGGCCGCCAAAGCCCTCGCCGCTGTACTCGGCCGCCGCCTGATCCGCTTGCAATGCTACGAAGGCATCGACGCGTCCGCCGCGCTATACGAATGGAATTATCCGCGCCAGATGCTCGCAATCCGCCAAGCCGGCGATGAGAGCATCGATATCTACGGCGAGGCGTTTCTGATCGAACGACCGATGTTGGCGACGCTCCGCGCGCCCGACTCGACTGTGCTGCTGATCGATGAAATCGATCGCGCCGACCAGGAGTTCGAAGCGTTCCTGCTCGAATTTCTATCCGACTTCCAGATCTCGATCCCGGAGCGCGGCACCGTGCGTGCCTCGGAGCGCCCGGTCGTCGTACTAACTTCAAACCGCACGCGGGATCTTCATGAAGCCTTGCGGAGGCGGTGCGTCTATCACTGGATAGACTATCCCTCCGCCGAGCGCGAAGCACGCATCGTGATGATGCGAGCCTCCAGCGTCGCCGAGGGGACCGCGCGGGCCGTGGTCGCGGCCGTCGAAAAGCTGCGACGCGAGCCGCTCAGCAAGGCGCCCGGAATTGCCGAGGCCGTCGACTGGGCTGAGGCCGCCACGCTACTGCACAAGGGCGGGGCGCGCTGGCCCGATGCCTTCAAGCGCTCGATCGGCGTTGCGCTGAAAGACGAGGAGGATCTGCACTTCATTTCGCCGCGCCTCGACGCCCTGCTGGCGGAGGCCTCTGCATGAGCACCGAACCCGAACTGCCGCGCGGTGCCCGTGTCTTCATCTCCTTCGTGGGGCTGCTGCGAACGAACAGGTTTGCCGTCGCACCGGAACAGACGACCTCGTTCCTGGCTGCGATCCAGTTGCTCGGTCCACGCAGCCTGGAAGACATTCGGCAGGCAGCCCTCGCAACATTGGCGCCTCCGCCGGAGCGTCGTGCAACGTTCGACCGGCTGTTCGATCTGCACTTTCGCGGAACCGAGGCCATCGAGCGCGTCGATGACGGGGAGGATGACGAGACTGTTCGGCTGCAAGAGGAGGCCCGCGGAAACGACGAGCCGCTGTTGTCGGACGAGGCCAACGAGTCCGGTCTCGCAGCTGCGCGCGCGGAAGCCCTGGTCGAGCGCCGCTTTGCGCAGCTCTCGACCGCCGGTGCGCTGCGCCTACTGTCCCGCGAGGCGCCCGGGCGCCTGCCAAAGCGGCGCGGCCATCGCCGTATGCGGGCGCGCCGCGGGCCCTACGCCGATTTGCGCCGCACCCTGCGCGACTCGGTTCGCAGCGACGGCGAAATCCTACGGTTAGGACGTTTGAAGCGGCGGCAGCGCCCACGCAAGGTGCTGCTCCTGATTGACGTCTCCGGCTCGATGAAGAGCCGCACCGAAGAGAATATGAAGCTCGCGCACACGCTGGTGCAAGCAGCGCCCAATGTCGAGGTCTTCACCTTCGGCACGCGGCTGACCCGCATCACCCGCCCGTTGCGCCTCAAGCGCCGCGAGCAGGCGCTCAACGCCGCGGCCTATCTGGTCAGCGACTGGGACGGCGGCACCCGAATCGGCGATGCGCTTCAGGCCTTTCTCGCCGTGCCCCGCTTCGGCGGATACGCGCGGGGCGCCGCCGTGATCATCGTTTCCGATGGCCTGGAGCGGGGCGAACCGGATGCGTTGCGCGATGCGGTGGCGAAACTATCGCGCCGCGCATGGCGCGTGAGCTGGCTGACGCCGCTTGCGGCTGGCCGTGGCTTTCGCCCGCAGACCGAAGCGCTGGTCGCGATCGAACGCTTCGTCGACGACATCGTCGACGGTGGATCGAACGCGTCCATCGTCGCGCATGTGCTGGCGCTGGGACAAAGGAGAGTTGCGTGACCGACATCGTCGATGGGCACCATCATATCTGGCGCCAGGCCGACCTGCCCTGGCTGGTCGGTCCGATGCAGCCGCGCATCTTCGGTCCATATGAGCCGATCCGGCGCGATTACCCGATCGAGGAATATCTCGGCGACCTCAAAGGCAGCGGCGTCACTCGCTCGGTCTATGTCCAGACCAACTGGGCCAATGACCGCTTTGCGGACGAGGCCGCTTGGGTGCAGCAGACCGCCGAGGAGCAAGGCTGGCCGCATGCCATCGTGGCTTACGCCGATTTTTCAGTGCATGACGTGCGTCCGCAACTCGACCACCTGAAGCGCTATTCCCTCGTACGCGGCGTCCGCATGCAACTTCATTGGCACGAGAACCCGCTCTATCGCTTTGCCGTTCGGCCGGATCTCTGCACCGATCCCGTGATCCAGCGCAACATCGCCCGCCTTGCGGACTATGGCTGGAGTTTTGATCTGCAGGTGTTCGCACCGCAGATGCCGGACGCCGCGCACCTTGTGGAAGCCTGCCCCAAGGTGACCTTTATCCTCCAGCACGCCGGCATGCTGGAGGACCTTTCACCCACGGGCCGCGCCGCGTGGCGCGCCGGGATAGCCCGCCTCGCCGCCTGCCCGAACGTCGTGTCGAAACTGTCGGGGCTCGGAACCTTCATCCACCGCAACGATCCCGCGCATATCGCATCAGTCCTGACCGACACGATCGCGACCTTCGGCGCCGAACGCTGCCTGTTCGGCTCGAATTTTCCAATCGAAAAATTGTGGACCAGCTACCCCGAGCTGATCGATGCATTCCGGGCCGCCGCAGCG
Organism: Bradyrhizobium sp. 149; assembly: GCF_023073915.1. Lineage (GTDB taxonomy): Bacteria > Pseudomonadota > Alphaproteobacteria > Rhizobiales > Xanthobacteraceae > Bradyrhizobium. The sequence goes on from NZ_JADPKK010000022.1 coordinate 1,552,748, forward strand.
CCGCTGCGCGATGATCAGCGCGAAGCCATTTTCAGAACCACCGCGATGCGCGTCTATCGGCTCTGAGCGCCGAGGAACCGAACGAAAACGGACAGAGGGAGGGACGGCATGCCGCTGGAGATCAAGATCCTCGACTACGGCGATATCGAACTGGAATCGAGCTTTCTGGTTCTCGGCCACAATTGCGGCCGGACGCGCCGTGTCCTCACGCTCGGCTTCCTGATCCTCGGCGGCCCCTACCCCGTCGTGGTCGATACCGGCTACCGCTCCAACCAGATCATGGAGACGCTGGGCATGCGCGGCCTGCAGTATCACGAGCACATGATCGAGAACCAGCTTGCACGGCACGGCGTGCGCATGGGCGATGTGCGCTTCGTCTGCCACACCCATCTGCACATCGACCACGCCGGCAAGGACGATCTGTTCCCGATGAACACGACCGTCGTGGTCAACCGCCGCGAGCTCGAGTATTCCGTGTCCGGCCTGATGCATCCGCAATATCCGGCGCCGGATATCAAGCATCTGATCGACCGTCTGCACACCAAAAGCGCGCTGCGCTTTCTCGATCTCGAGATCACAGGTCCCGTCGAGCTGATGCCAGGCGTCTATTGCGACGCCGCGAATGCGCATACCGAGGGCTCGATGAACATCATCGTCGAAACCGCCGACGGCATCGCCACTATCTGCGGCGACGTCATCTATGATTTCAACGACCAGATCGTGACGCCCTTCAACGAGATCCACGACTGGGAGCCGCGCACCACCGGCAACCACGGCACCACCAAGCGCGCAGAGAAGGCCGCCATCAAGAAGCTGCTCAGCAATTCGCGCTATCTGCTGCCGGTCCACGACCGTCCCGCCAAGATCGAGGGCGGCAACGTCGTCGGCCGGTTGCACGACCAGGTCCCCGGACCGATCGTGCAGTCTGTGCCCCAGCGCAACTGGTTTCCGGCCTAGACGCCAGAGGATGGACGATGACGCACGTCACCTTGCGCTCCGAGTTCGAGACCCTGATCGACCCCTACGCGCCGGTCGCGCAGGTCGGCACCGGTTTTGACTTCACGGAGGGACCGATCTGGCATCCGGTCGATCATTATCTGCTGTTCTCGGACATGCCGGGCGACGTGCGCCGGCGCTGGGATGCGCGGCGCGGCGTCGCCGAAGTCAAACGCCCGTCGAACAAATGCAACGGCATGACCTATGACGCCGAGCTCAATTTGATCGTTTGCGAGCACGCGACATCGTCGTTGATCCGCGAGCGGCCGGACGGACGGCGCGAGGTGCTGGCCTCGCACTTTGGGGGACAGGAGCTCAACAGTCCCAACGACGTCTGCGTGCACTCCTCCGGCGCGATCTATTTCTCGGATCCCTGGTATGGCCGCATGCCGGTCTATGGCGTCGAGCGGCCAAGGCAGCTCGGCTTCCAGGGCGTCTATCGTATCGTGCCCGGCGCCGAGCCGAAGCTCGTCGTGGGCCGCAATATGTTCGACCAGCCGAACGGGCTGTGCTTCTCGCCGGACGAGAGGCTGCTCTATGTCAACGACACCGTGCAGGCACTGATCCGCGTGTTCGATGTCAATCCCGACGGTTCCCTGTCGACCGCGCGGGTGTTCGCGAGCGGCATCCGCTCCGAGCTCGAGCCCGGCTTGCCCGACGGCATGAAATGCGACCAGCACGGCAATGTTTGGGTCACCGCACCCGGCGGGGTCTGGGTCTATTCGCCGGGCGGCGAGCTGCTCGGCAAGCTCCGCCTGCCCGAGCTCGTCGCCAATCTCGCTTGGGGCGGGCCGGATTTCCGCACGCTGTACCTGACATCGACGCACTCGGTCTATGCCATTCCCACCAAGGTCGGACCGCGACACGAGCCCTATATGAGCGGCAAGCGGGGCAGCGGCACGGCAGCCGCCGGCTCTGCTTCCGCGGCCCCCCTCCTCACCGACGGCGAGATGCAGCTCGACCCGCGACGCTGTGCCATGATCATCCAGGATCTCCAGAACGACGTCATCATGGACAGCGGCGCATTCGCCGATTCCGGCGCACCAGCTCACGCGAAGCAGCAGCGCGTCGTCGAGAATGTCCGGCGTCTTGCGGAAGCTGCGCGGGCGCGCGGCGTCGCCATCATCCATGTCTGGTTCGTCGTCGAGCCCGGCGCGCCCGGCGTGACGCTGAATGCGCCGCTGTTCGAGGGTCTCGTCGACAGCAAGGCGATGGTGCGCGGAAGCTGGGGGGCCGCACCAGTGTCAGGTCTCGAGCCACGGCCCGGCGATTTCGTGGTCGAGAAGGTGCGAATGAGCGCCTGGGAGGGCACGCAGCTCGAAACGATCCTGAAAGCCACCGGCCGCGACATGATCATCAACACCGGCGCCTGGACCAACATGTCGGTCGAGCACACGGCGCGGACCGGAGCCGACAAGGGCTACTTCATGATAGTTCCCGAGGATTGCTGCTCGACCATGAATGCCGATTGGCACACTGCATCGATCAACTTCGCGATGCAGAATGTCGCCGTCGTGACCAAGGCCGATGCGGTCATCAAAGCGCTGGGATGAGCGGTGACAAAGCTCCTGCACCTGCGCTGCTCGCCCCGCGGCGACTCCGAGTCAAGCGCCGGCGCACGCGTTTTCCTTGACGGTTTTCGCCAAGCTCGGCCCGACTGGGACGTGGATGTCATGGATCTCTGGCGGGAGCGCCTGCCGGAATTTTCGGGCCCCATTGTCGAGGCCAAATACGCACGGATGAAAGCGCAAGCCTTCAACGACGCACAACGGGACAGCTTCGCGGAGGCCGAGCGAATGGTGCTGCGCTTGGCGCTTGCCGAGCGGGTGCTGATCTCGACGCCGATGTGGAACTTCGGCATTCCCTATAAGCTCAAGCAATGGTTCGACATCATCGTCCAGCCCGGGCTCACCTTTCGGTTCGACGCGTCCCTGGGATATGTCCCGCTGCTGAAGGACCGGCCGACCATCGTCATCGTCGCCAGTGGCAGCGATTTCGCCACCGGAATGAACCGCGGGCGCATCGACATGGCAACGCCTTACCTGCGCGAAATTTTGCGTTTTGTCGGTATCAGCAATGTCCGCTTCATTCCGATCGGGCCAACCACCGGACCGCTACAGCCCATCGAGGCTTCCCGCGAACGAGCCCATCAACGCCTGGCCGCAATGGCCGCGCACTTCTGATGCACTCCACAAGCGACTCGAAGTCAAGGCAGATTGTCCCGCAGGAAAATATCGATGCGGATACGCTCCTGGTCGGGGCTGATGGGCTCACCCGAACAATGCGCGAGCAGAACTCGCGCTGCGGACCGTGCCTCGTGGCCGGGATCCTGGTTGATGATGGCATCGAGCGTGCCGCGAACCAGGAAACGCCGCGTGTATTGGGTCAGCTCATGGGCAATCCAGACCACCTCGCGCGCGCGTCCCGAGGCCTCGAGCGCGTCGGCGATGCCGCGGTTGCCGGCACCGCAGCAGTATATGCCGCGCAGATTGGCCTGGCGCGCCAGCAGCGCGGCAGTGAGCTCCCGCGTGCGCTCGCTGTCGTCGCGGCCCTCGATCACGGGTAGCGCGAGCAGATTCGGATACTCGCTGGACAGGATCTGGTGGAAGCCGAACTGCCGCTCGGTGTGATCGCGCAGCGACAACGATCCCGCGATCACGGCAACCGTCCCCTCCCGACCAGTGAGGAACCGTCCCATCAGCGTTGCGGCGGTCCGGCCTGCGGCCGGGTTGTCGATACCGACATAATGCCGGCGGCGCGAGCTCGGCGCGTCCGACACAAGGGTCACCACCGCGACTCCGCGCGCGGTGAGTTCGTCGATCGCGGCGCGAACCCTGGGATGATCCAGCGCGATGACGGCGACGCCCTGATAGGCCGGCGACAGGTTTTCCAGCGCGGCGGCGAGTACATCCGGATCGAACACGTCGACATGGAGGATATCAATGAAGCCGCGCTGGCCGGCGAGCCAGTCCGCGGTGCGCTGGACTTGCTCGGTCAGGTTGGTCATGAAGCTGTTGCTGCCGGTCGGCAGCACGAAGGCGAGGCGGAACGTCTGGCCGCGGGCAAGCCGCGCGGCCGCGACGTCGGCACGATAGCCGAGTTTTGCCACCGCGGCTTCGACACGCGCAACGGTCTTGGCGCGCACGCCCTCGCGCCGGTTGACGACGCGGTCGACGGTGGCGAGCGAAACACCCGCCGTGCGCGCGACGTCCTCAAGCGTGGCACGAAGCACCGGCTGGGTCGCAGCCACTGTCATTCGCGCGCCGCCCACAGCATGCCGCGGGTCATCAACGTCCGGATCTCCGGTACGTCGAGCTCGTAGGCGCGGTGGCCGAGCGAGGAGTAGAACACCCTGCCCGCGCCGTATCGCTTCTTCCAGACCACAGGCATCACCACCCCTTCGATCCAGGACGCGTGCTCGCCGCTAAAGGTCGTTGTCGCCAACACCTCGTTGGCGGGATCGACATGCATGTAGTACTGCTCGGAACGATGCTCGAAACTCTTCAGACCCTTCATGATGGGGTCCTCCGGCTTCGTCAAGTCGACCTTGTAGTCGATGATGTTGCCGGGATGCGCGACCCACTGCCCGCCGCACAGGAACTGGTAGTCGACGGAATCGCGGAACGCATCGCCCATGCCACCATGATGGCCCGCGAGCCCGACACCGCCACGCACCGCCGCGCAGAGATTGAGCGCTTCCGCCTTCTCGATCGTCGACATGGTATAGATCGGGATGATCAGCGACAGGTCGTGAATCGCGGAATCGGCGAACGCGGCGGTCGTGGTTTCGGTCCGCACCTCGAAGCCTTCGGCCTTCAGCCAGCCGCGGATCATCGAGGCACAGAGATCGGGATCATGTCCCGGCCAGCCGCCCCATACAATCATTGCCTTGCGCATGTTCTTGTCCTTAATCGATCTGTCCGGTTTCACGCCCTGCCGGCAGCATTGCCGGCCGCTCGACGCGGCTCTCGATCTTGACACGTCGCCCTTCGTCGGCGGAGGTCTGGAACGCCTCCATCACCTCCAGTACGTGGAAAGCGAGCGCGCCGCTGGCACGATGCGGCCGATTGTTCAGTATCGCGGAGGCCATGTCGGCGGCACCGATGGAACGGAACTCGCCCTCGACATGACCGTGGGTCAGCGGCACCGGCTCCCATTCGCCGCCAGTCTTTGCGACCTGCACCTCGCCACCGAAGCGGTTCGGGTCCGGCACCAGCATGCTGCCTTTGTCGCCATAGATCTCGATCGGTGTGTGCCGGTGCTTCGGCACGTCAAAACTCATCGCGATCGAGACGACCGCCCCGCTCTCGAATTCGAGCGTGCCGGCGACATGGGTCGAAACTTCGACCGGGATCAAGGTGCCATGCATCGGCTGGCTGGTGACCAGCCGCTCGGATTTCGGGCGCGCGGTCGAGCCCATCACGCTTGCCACCGGGCCGAGCAGCTGCACGAGATCGGTGATGTAGTAAGGGCCCATATCGAGCATCGGCCCGCCGCCACGCAAATAGTAGAAACCCGGTGCCGGATGCCAGCGCTCGTGGCCGGGGCAGCCGAAGAACGCGCTGCCGGCCACAGGCGTGCCGATCGCTCCGTCGTCCATCAGCTTGCGCGCGGTCTGGTGGCTACCACCGAGGAACGTGTCGGGCGCGCAGCCGACGCGAAGGTTCTTCTGTGCGGCGAGCTCCATCACCTTGCGGGCTTCCGCGACGTTGATACCGAGCGGCTTCTCGGAATGAACGTGCTTGCCGGCGTTCAGCACTGCGAGACTGACGTCGGTGTGGGCAAGTGGTACGGTGAGATTGATGACGATCTCGACGTCGTCTCGCTTGAGCAGCTGATCAACCCGCATCGCCGGAAGCCCAAAGGCGGCGCCCTGCCGCTCCGCGGCATCGCTGCGCATATCGGCGAGCGCCCTGATGTCCATGACCGGGAAGCGCTGGGTTGCTTTCAGATAGGCGATGCTGATATTACCGCAACCGATAACTCCGATGCCGACTTTTCTCATTTCGATCTCCGTAAGGTACCGTTCATCCCTTGACCGCGCCTGCGGTGAGGCCGGCGACGATGTGTTTCTGCGCCAGAAGGAAGAGAATGATCGTCGGCAGGATGGTCAACGTGATGAAGGCCAGGATCAGATGCCACTCGGACGAATACTCGCCCTGATAAATCATGATACCGAGCGGCCACGGATAGAGCGCGTCGGTGTTGAGCATCACCAGCGGCAACAGATAGGCATTCCAGCTGTTGACGAACGTGATGGTACCGACGGTCGCCAGGATGGGCCGCGATAAAGGCAACGTCACATAGCGGAAGAACTTGATATAGCTGCAGCCGTCGACCAGCGCGGCCTCCAGCAGTTCGTACGGGATGTCCTTGAAGAAGCGCCGCAGCAGCAGCACGCTCATCGCAAGACTGAAGGCCGCCTGCGGCAGGGCAACGCCAAAATATGTATCGAGCAACCGGAGATCGCGCACCTTGATGAAGAGCGGCAGCACCGCTGTCGCGGCCGGAAACAGCAGGCCCAGCGTCAGGTAGCTCAGCAGCATCGAGCTGCCGTAGAACCTGATATGGGCGAAGGTGAACGCCGCCATCGAGGCGACGATCAGGGTCAGGGCCACCGTGAGGGTCGAGATAATCAGCGAGTTGCGCAAGAGCTGCCAGTAGCGTGCAGAGAACAGGATGTCAGCATAGTTCTGCCACTCCCACTGACGCGGCAGGCCGAACGGATTGACGCGCAGTTCGCCGAGCGATTTGAAGCCGCCGAATAAGGTCGCGAGCAGCGGCACCATTACGATGATGGCAATGACGGCGAGGAACACCACCTTCAACAGCACTGAGGGATCGAGCGGCGCGCGGATGATCCTGGCGTTACTCATCGCGCATGAACCATCGCTTGTACGTGAAGGCAAAGGTCACGCAGATCGCGAACAAGATGACGCCGATGGCGCTGCCGTAGCCGACTCGCATGCGCGAGATGCCGTTGTTGTAGAGAAAGCTCACCATCGTGTTCGAGGAATCCGCAGGCCCCCCGCGCGTCAGCGGCATGACGAGATCGAACAGCTGCAGCGAGCCGACGATAGCGAAGAATACGGAGAGCCGAATCGTCGGATAGAGCAAGGGGATAACCACATGTCGCAAGGCTTGCGACCGGGTCGCGCCGTCGATGCGGGCAGCCTCGATCAGGCTCTTGTCGAGGCTCTGGAGCGCGGCGATGAACAGCATCATGTGGAAGCCAAAGTACTTCCAGACGATCACGATCAGCACCGCCAGCATGGCCGTGTCGGTCGAGGCAAGCAGATGCGGGGGCTCGGCACCGAAGGTGCGCCAGATCGACGCCACAAGGCCGTAGTCGCCATCGTAGACGAAGCTGAAGATCAGTCCGGTCGCGATCTCGGCCAGGATATAGGGCATGAAGAACAGCATGCGCAGCGCCACTGCCCCACGAAAGCGTTCGGCGAGCATCAAGGCCAGCGTGAGCGCAAGCGGCAGCTGGATGGCGAGCGAAACTGCGATGATCAGCCCGTTGTTGCGCAGCGCGAGCCAGAAGGCGCGTGTCTCCAGCACGAAGCGATAATTGTCGAGGCCAATCCAGTTGGTCGGCCTGCCGAACCCGTTCCAATTGAAGGCCGAATACCAGGCTGCTTCGCCGATCGGCAGCACAACGAACAACGTGAACAATAGCAGCGCGGGCGGCAGGAACAGGATGAGCACCGTGAACCTGCCGTCCCAACTCGGGCCGCGGACCGTGACCTGCGGTACCATCTCGCCAGCAACGCCGATCGCCGACACGCTCGCGGTCCGCCGCGCCATCGTCAGTTACCCTGCTTCCACGCGGCCTCGATCGCCCTGGCGGCGTCTTGCGGGCTCATGCTGCCGCCGGCGATCTCGGCGGTGACGTCGTTGACGACGCGGCCGACCGACGGACCCAGGCTCTGGTCATAGAAGTTCTGGTGGTAGTTCGACTTCGCCAGATTGGCCGCGATCAGTTTCATGAAGGCGTTGTTGAGGCCCGCGTCCGCGCCCTGCACCACCGGGATAATGAAGTTGCCCGCGGCAAGCCGCGTCTGCACCTCCTTGGAGACGAAGTATTTCAGGAAATCGACAGCCTCCTTCGGCGAGCCCTTCGTAATCAGCCAACCGGTGATGCCGCCGAGCGTATCGGTCGGCGCGCCCTTGCCGCCGGTCACGACCGGGAAGTCGAACCAGCACATCTTGTCTTCGTTCAATCCGACTTTGTCGGCGGCAAGGGCGCGCTGCAAATGATAGACCGTGCTGATCGCGAGCGTCATCGCCGCCTTGCCGTCGCCGAAATAGCCGACGGCCTGCGGATTCTTGAAACCAAGGAAGCCGTTCTGGAATGGCTGCAGATCCACGAGTTGCTTGAACAGCTCGCCGGATTTCTGGAAGGTTTCCCCTGCGAACCCGCCGTCCTGGCCGCGCAGCGCCGCATCGAACGCCGCCTTGCCGCCGATGCGGACCGCAAGATGCGTCCAGTAGAAGTGCAGCGGCCATTTGTCGGCGCCACCGACCACGATCGGGGTCACACCGGCGGCTTTCAACGTCTTCACCGCAGCAAGCAGATCGTCCCAACTCTTGATCCCGGCAGGATCGACCTTCGCCTTGGCCATCAGCTCCTTGTTGCAGAGGAAGCCAACCTGCGAGAGCGCCGTGGGCAGACCATAAACGCGGCCGTTGCTGGTGAAGGCCGCGAGCGCCGCCGGTGTGAGGCTGTCGCTGTAACCCTTCACAGAGTCGGTGATGTCGTCGAGCACGCCGGCCTCGATCTGCGTCTTCAGGACACCGCCGGCCCAGCTGTAGATGATGTTGGGACGGTCCCTGGATTGCAGGATGGTCGGCAGCTTGGCCTTGTAGGCCTCGTTCTCGAGGAACTGCATCTCGACCTTGACGCCCGGATGCGACCCCTCATAGGCGCGTGCGACTTCCTCCCAGATCTTCACCTGGGCCGGATTGGCCTCGATGTGCAGCCACTTTACCGTCGTTTCGGCCGCGGCGAGTTTCGCTCCAAGCAGGCATGCGACAACGGCGAGTCCCAGTTTCCCGAGCAGTCTCATCACATCCTCCCGACGGCTCTTATTCTTTGGTTGCAATCCTGCGCTCGATTTTTGAGGTACGCAACTAAAATTCTGACCTATGCACCTCACGAGAGGAGTAGCTAAGGTTGGCGGGAGAGTCGGGCGGCGCGTCGCGCTGCCCCAACGCAAATCGAGGGATACCCATGGCCGCCATCTATTCCGACCTCGCCGGCAAGGTCGTTCTCGTCACCGGGGGCGCAGCTGGAATTGGTGCTGCGATCGTGCGGCGATTTGCACAGCAGAAATCCAAAGTCGTGTTCTTCGACATCAAGGCCGATGAGGGCCAACATCTGGCGAGCGAGCTGTCGGATCAAGGTCTCAGCGCGCATTTCATGCGTGTCGACCTGACCGATATCGCCGCGTTACGCGCCGGCGTCGCGGAGGCGCGTAACGCGCACGGCGCCATCAACATCCTCGTCAACAACGCCGCACATGACGAGCGGCACAAGACCGAGGAGATGACGCCGGAGTACTGGGACGGCCGCATCGCGGTCAACCTGAAGCACCAGTTCTTTGCTGCGCAGGCCGTATTGCCGGACATGAAGGCGGCGAACGCCGGCGCCATCATCAATTTCGGTTCGGTGTCGTGGATCGCCGGACAAGGCGGCATGGCCGCCTACACCGCCAGCAAATCGGGGGTGATCGGTCTTACACGCTCCCTGGCGCGCGATTACGGCTCCTACAATATCCGCGTGAACGCGATAGCGCCGGGATGGATCATGACCGAGCGCCAGCTCGAGAAATGGATGACGCCACAGGGCGAAGTCGAGCTGATGCAACGACAATGCCTGAAACGCAAGCTCTTGCCGGACGAGGTCGCGAAGTTCACCGTCTTCCTCGCTTCCGACGAGGCCTCCGCCTGCACAGCCCAGCACTACATCGTCGATGGCGGCTGGGTCTGAAGCTGACCGGACCAGATCGTGCATTTGGCACGCCGCTACTTTGCCAGACGGAATTTCCCGCCTTCGACCTTGATCAGAAAGGCCGAGCGTTCATCGTAGCCGTTGTGATCGGCCTTGCTCATGTTCGACAGCCCATTGTTGAGATAGATGTTCTGCCCACGCTCGAGTGCGTCCCGCAGCGCCGCGCGGAATTCGATTGTGCCAGGCTTTGCCATCTTCAGCGCATCCGGCGCAGCTTTTCCGATCAGCGCGACGACATCCCAGAGGTGAGCAGCGAACATGTTGGGCTTTTGCCCGTTCGCCGCTTCATACGCGGTCACGAACTCCTCCGTCGAGCGACGGAATGGATCTCCCGTGGGAAGATCGGCGGCAATGGTGAAAGCCTCACCCGCAAATATGGCACCTTCGACGTTCGCGCCACCGAGCTTGATGAACTCCTCACTGGCCACGCCGTGTGTTTGAAATATCTTCCCGGCGTATCCGCGCTCGCGGAGCGCCTGCTGCGGCAAGACCGCCGGAGTTCCCGCGGAAGCAATGAAGACGGCATCGGGATTGGTCGACATCACCTTCAGCGCCTGACCGGTGACGCTGGTGTCGGCTCGCGCGTAGACCTCATGTGTGGTCACGGTCAGCCCCAGCGCGGGGGCGAGGCGGCTCACCTCCTTGTAGTAGCCTTCGCCGTACCCATCTGAAACGCCGATGTAGCCGAGCGTCTTCACGCCCGATTTCGCAATATGCTTGAGGATGGCGGCCGCCATGAGGTCATCATTGGGAACGACCTTGAAGGCCCAGGCGCGCTTCTCATCCATCGGTTGAACTATGGCGGTAGCGGCAGCGAGCGAGAGCAGCGGCGTCTTCGCTTCGAGCGCAACATCCAGCATCGGCATGGTCACCGGGGTCAGAGAGGAGCCGACCAGCACGTCGACCTTGTCCTGGATCACGAGCCGGCGTGCGTTCTGGACCCCTTTGGTCGAATCCGACTCGTCGTCCAGGACGATATAGGTGACCTTCTCTCCACCGACCTCTTTCGGAAGAGCTGCAACCGCCTTGAGTTGCGGCTGCCCCAGCGCGGATCCCGGGCCGCTTGCCGAAATCACAATGCCAACTTTGATTTCCGCGTTAGCAGTATTTCCACAAAGGACGCATGCCATAAAAAGCGAGGCTCGCGCGAAACCGATCTTCATGTCGTGTCCTCCTTGTGGCACGGTCGCTCCCCAGAAGGACGTCGTCCGACATACGCGCTCCTCCTGGTCCCGAGCAACCGGGCAGACCACCCTAAGCGGATCGCAGGGACACGTCTGTCCCTAGCGTTAGGGACAAGGCACCGGCGCCCGAGTGGACGCACGGCCGCATTCTCGCGGCGCATTTCGCCCGAGCTTTGCTTCATCGCTTCACCCTCTTGTCCGAGAGGGCGCAGGGAAGGCCGGGTGCCGGCTGGCACCCGCGGTCCGCTGCGCGAAAAGCACACGCAGGAAAACCGCACAGCAGCATACAGGTGTAGCCAATCACTCGGCCTTCCCTGCGCAGTGGCTTTACGGCTTATGCCGTGCTCTCCCGGGAGCCGAGTTCGTTCTGGCCTCCCTCGCCCTCGCGAAAGTCACGGACACCGCGCCGGTTGACGCGAATGCCGCTCCGCAAGAGCTTGACCGTAGCAACGACGGCCAGGACCACACGGTTTTGCCGTACGCACGGCCCGCCATTTCACCACCGGTTTCGACGACTTTGTGCACGTTGCCGTCGACCTGGTGACGAGACGAACCTGACAGCGCCGTCCGTCCGCGCGACGCCTTGGGCTCACGGAGAGCAATCCGCCCTGCCCTTAGCCTCGCGCCCGACGCTGCCGCGTCCACCGCAAGCCCGGCTCGCATATCGTGACGACGTACGATCGCCCCTCTTGGGTGAGCCGGGATGGGCGACACATACGCCGTTTCCGAATTTCGGTAAAGCGGAATATATTTGCGTGCGCGGATTGACAGAGGGGCGACACAGGCGCGGTCGCGTAGTCTGGACGGAGTGCAAGTGTAATCCGGCCACGGATATCCACCTGGCCTTGCATGCATTATACCAGTTGCCATCCCCACGCACTTTGCCTTACATGCCGCCAAACTCGCCCGCGGATGACCGCCGGGGCTCAAGAATCGCAAATTGTCGAAGGGACGAGACATGGCGCGTAACATCCTGATTCTCGGGGCTTCTTACGGCTCCCTGCTGGGCACGAAGCTGCTGATGGCGGGGCACAACGTGACCCTGGTCTGCCGCGCCAAGACGGCGGAGCTGATCAACCGCGAGGGGACCGAGGTGCGCATCAAATTGCGCGACGAGGCGGTTCACCGGGCCATCTTCTCGCGCAACCTGCCCGGCAAGCTCGACGCCGTGACGCCGGCCAATGTGGACTTGTCCCGTTACGACATGGTCGGCCTTGCGATGCAGGAGCCGCAATACACCAACCACACGGTGCGCGTTCTCATGGTGAGGATCGCCACGGCGAAGCTGCCGTGCCTGTCGATCATGAACATGCCGCCGCTGCCCTATCTGAAGCGGATCCCTTCGCTTGCAGACATGGATCTCGAGGAAGCCTACACCAATGCACAGGTGTGGGAGCGCTTCGAGCCCGGACTGGTGACCCTGTGCTCGCCCGACCCGCAGGCGTTCCGTCCGCCGGAAGAGGCCGCGAACGTGCTTCACGTCGGCCTACCGACGAACTTCAAGGCATCGGTCTTCGCCGACGACAAGCACAACAAGGTGCTGCGCGAGCTCGAAGCCGACATCGACGCGGTGACCCTCGACGGCCATGACGTTCCGGTGAAGCTCAAAGTTTTCGATTCTCTTTTCGTGCCGCTGGCGAAATGGTCGATGCTGCTGACCGGCAACTACCGCTGCATCACGCCACACGAGCCGCAGTCGATCCGCGACGCCGTGCACGGTGATCTCGCGCGCTCGCAGACGATCTACGACCATGTCGACGCGATCGCCCGCCGTCTCGGCGCCGATCCGCAGGACCAGGTGCCGTTCGCGAAATACGCCAAGGCAGCCGAAAGCCTGCTCAAGCCGTCATCGGCCGCGCGCGCCGTGGCGAGCGGCGCGCCCTTCATCGAGCGCGTCGACCTGCTGGTGAAGCTGATCTCGCATCAGCTCGGCGTGCCCAATGCAGAGATCGACCGCACGGTCGAGACCGTGGACCTCAAGCTCAACGAGAAGATCGTGCAGGGCGGATCGGGCGCGCAGTAACGGGTCGCTTCCCATTGCTATCGAACGCGTCGGCGTTCACGCGTCGAGGACACCAGGGTTGAGGTCGCGCAGTGTCACCACGCCCTGCCCGTAGATCATCTCGCGCGGCACTGTTCCCGGTGTGACACAAACTCAACAGGAGTGATCGCGAGTCGTTGATCACGCGATCGTGTCGCTTCCAGTTCGCTCCCGCTCTCACCCGCAAACATCACCTGTGGGTGGACTAAAGGCATGTTGCCCATCATGTCTCGAGGTGACGCAGCGCGAAAATGTGGCATTTCCGCTCGAACTGAACCAAAGCGCACAGAATTCTTCTTCGCCGCGCGCTCAAACGAGGTCGCACGCTTCGGGCGTGATCCTTCATTTGCGCAAGCGCTGCATGCGCATGCGGCAGGCTCATCGTCTTGTCTCGCGAACATTGCTGAGCAATATAGCTTTGCAAGTCTGCTGTCTTTTACGGCGTTTCCAGACACGGTTTGCAGTCCCTGCGTTCGGGATCCTGGCGAGAACAAGCGACGAAAAACAAGTCATGGACCAGGCGATGCTGAGCGTCGTCCGCGCAATAGAGGCAGGCGCGACGACGATGAAGGGCGTGATCGACGCCACCGGACTATCCCGTCTCAGAATCGAACGTGCATTGAACGCCCTGGAAAAGCAGAAGCTGCTGGTCCGCGACGGCCAGGGTTTTCGTGGAACCCGCCCGACGAAGACAGCCCCGCCCGCCCGGCAATGCGGATCGTGCAATGCCTGCTGCGATATCCTGGAGGTGGCCGGCGTCGACAAGCCGGTGAATCAGCTGTGCAGCCATTGGCAGGCCGGCACGGGTTGCACCATCTACGAGCGCCGTCCCCAGATGTGCCGCTCATTCGTCTGCGCCTGGCTGCAAGGCCATCTCGACGACGACTGGTTTCCCGCGAATGCGGGCATCATCGTGCATTTCAGTCAGGACGCCGTGAATGTGACGGTCGACGACGATTGCCGCGATCGCTGGCGCGAGGAGCCCTATTTCAGCAAGCTCGCCGAATGGTCGCTGAACGGCATCAGGCGAATCGGAAACCGCGGCTACGCGACCCTCGTCGTCTCCGGCGCCGACCGGTTCCTGCTGCTCGGGCGCACCGTCGTTCCGCAGCCGACGCTGTTCGGCACCGCGTTCCTGCCGCTCACCGCCGACACGTTCCGGTTCTGGCGGGCGAAATCGCCGGAGCACTTGCAGCGTCTGCACGAGCGCATCGCCGAGATCGAGCGGATCAGGCAGGAATTCGGCTCCTGCGCCATTCCCTCGAATGAGGACGACGATCCGCAAGCCCCCTATCGGCCTGCACTTCTGCGGTTGTCGCATCACGCCTGAACTGCGCCGTGGGCAACGGGCCATCATTCGCGCCGTGGCGCTCGACGCGCCCCGGCCGGGTTGATAAGCCCCTGTCCGCGAATGATGGGGACTTGAGTCGGGCATGACGGTTGCGATCGAGATGGGGCAGACCATTGCGGGCGCCGTGGCGGCCATGGACCTCGAGGAACTGCTGGCGACCCGCCTCCTGGTGCAGGGCAATTCCGGGTCTGGCAAATCACATCTGCTGCGGCGGCTGCTGGAACAGAGCGCGCCCTGGGTGCAACAGGCCATCATCGATCCCGAAGGCGATTTCGTCACGCTGGCGGAGCATTTCGGCCATCTCGTGATCGAGGCAGAAGATCACACCGAGCGCGGCCTTCAGGTCGCCGGCGAGCGCGCGCGGCTGCACCGCGTCTCCACCGTGCTCAATCTCGAAGGCCTCGACGCAGAAAACCAGATGCGCCGCGCCGCGGCCTTCCTCGGTGGGCTCTTTGACGTGGACCGGGACCATTGGTACCCGATGTTGGTGGTCGTCGACGAGGCGCAGCTGTTTGCGCCTGCGGTCGCGGGCGAAGTCTCGGACGAAGCGCGAAAACTTTCGCTCGGCGCGATGACCAATCTGATGTGCCGCGGCCGCAAGCGCGGGCTTGCCGGGATCATCGCGACCCAGCGGCTGGCCAAGCTTGCCAAGAACGTCGCGGCGGAAGCGTCCAACTTCCTGATGGGCCGGACCTTCCTCGACATCGACATGGCGCGCGCAGCCGACCTGCTCGGCATGGAGCGGCGGCAGGCCGAATCCTTTCGCGATCTCGAACGCGGACAATTCATGGCGCTCGGCCCCGCGTTGTCGCGACGCCCCCTGCGTTTGAATATCGGCGCGACCGAAACCCAGCCGCGCAATTCCACGCCGCGACTGCTGCCGATGCCTGAAGCCACACTCGAGGATATGCGCGCCGTGATCCTGGCCGCGCCGCCGCCAGATGCCAGCCGGCCGCAGCGCCGGCCCGCGCCTGATCTGCTCGAGCAGCTCCGCGCTGCGAAGGCCGCGGCACCGGAGATCGGCCCCGAACTGATCGAGGTCCCGGTCAGTGCCGAGGAGCTCGCAGAGCGGCGCGAGCGCGTGGATCGAACCCTTCGTGCCGTGCTCGCCGCGCCCGATGCCGGTTTCCGCGCGGTCGGCGTGCTCTACCAGGAGTTCCTGGTTCGCTGCCGCATCGAGGGGCTCGGCTCGGCCGTGCCCGACCTCAACGAATTCCGCCGCATGCTGACACGCGCACGCGCCGGGCTCGGCGCCGAGCATGCCGAGGACGACGCCTGGCAGGACGTGTCGCTGCGCGCGTCGATCCTGCCCGACGACATGCAGGGCGTGTTCATGATGATCGCGCGCGCGGCGAAAGAAGGCTGGCCGTGTCCCGGCGACGCCGCCATCGCCCGCGCCTACGGCTCGCACTCGCTGCGCCGGGCGCAGCGCCTGCTCGGCTACATGGAAGAACAGGGCCTGATCGTCTGTCAGCTTGATGGCGCCGGCCGCAGGTTCGTGACGCTGGTGGAGCTGGCCTGGGCCACCGCGCCCGGCGATCCCAATGCCGACGATCTGCCGGCGGAGCAGGTTCAGAGCGCGGCTTCGGCTTGAACTTCATTGCCGCCACGAAACATGCCGTCATGCCCGGGCTTGTCCCAGGCATCCACGTTCTCCATCGCGCGTGGCAAGGCGTGGATGGCCGGGACAAGCCCGGGCATGACGATGCGGAAGCCTCAGAACGTCCCCGCCACCGTCACACGAACCGTAAGCGGTTCGACCGGATGCAGCACGGTGTCCATCACGCCGTTCTGGCAGACCGCCGTCGGCGCGGTGCCGGACGTGCAGAGATGATACAGCGTGTCGGTCTTGAGCAGCGAACCATAGGCGTAGGCGATCTGGTTCGCCTGCGTGTTGAAGAGATTGAGCACGTCGAGCTGCAGGCGCCAGCCATTGTCGGTGCGATAACCGAGGCGGCCGTTGAAGATGCTGGTCGCAGACGAGCGGAACGCATTGTCTTCCGTCAGCGGGCTCGACGCCAGATAGCGCCAGCGCAAGCCGCCGAACCATCCGGTCTTCTCGCCGAGCGTCATGCCGGCTGATGCCACCATCGCCGGCGCATTCGGAATGTAGTTGCCGGGCGCGTTGCCGATCTGCGCCTCGGGATAGCCGGCGAGCGAGGCGTAGAGCCCTGCCTGATTGCTGTCAGTGCCGCGGAAGCGCGCGTGCGTCATCGCAAGATCGGCGTCGATATCGATCCACGATCTCGGGCGGTAATGGTTGGTCCACTCAAAGCCGTAGCGACGGCTGGCGCGGGTCGCCGCCGTGTCGCCGGCATCGCCGGAAAACAGGATCTCGGAATCCTGGTCCAGGATAAAGAGGCTGAGCGAGGCGTCGAGGCCGGGTACGATCCTGCTGCGAACGCCGACCTCCGCGCCTCTGGTGCGCACCAGCAGCGGCGACGGCCTGAGTCTCGTGGCGGAATCACCGGGGTCCTCGGTCGTGGTCGCGCCGCGGGCGTCGTTCGAGTGCATACCGAAGCCGGCGCCGAGGAAGAATTCGGTCTGGTTGAACGGACCAAGCACCATCCTGAATTTCGGGCTGCCGAGCGCGGCATCGGCGCGGCCGGAATTGTTTTGGTTGAACAGGGATGTGACATCGGCGGCATAATAGTCGCCGCGCAAGCCCACACTGGTCCTCAGCCAGTCGGTCCAGCGCACGGTGTTTTCGGCGAAGACGCCAATACTGCCCTCCCCGACCTTGTCGCTGCGGACGCTCGAGAGGAAACTGCGCTGGAACGTGTTGGTGAGCGCAAGATCGATCGAATCATGTCGCGATTGCAGGCCAATCGTGGTCTGCATCGGCAGCCCCGCAAGCGAGCCGTTCAGCGTGCGCGAGATGTTGGCACCGGCCATCAGGCGGTCGTCGTGCTGGTGGAACTGGTCGCCGAGCACGGCATCGCCAAGGAAATAGGTGAAGTTGTTGAAGAGGTCGAGCTGGCTCTTCACGACATAAGCGTTGGCTTTCCACGATCCGATATCGTCACTCTGCGCCACGCGGGCCGAGAGCGCGAAGCGGTTGGTGTTGCCGCCGTCGCTTGGATCTTCCGAGCCGAAGCGGTCGAGCAGGCCGCTCGCGATCGCACGCTGCGGCACCTGGTCGGTCGAATTCCATTTGTTCACGTAGGCCATGCCGGTGACGGACACGCCATCCGTCGCGGTGCCCTGGCTGTAGCGCACGAGCCCGTTGAGCTTGCGGACATTGTCCGGATTATCCCACGGGCCATTATAGGTGCCAATCTCGCCGGCCACGAGTAGCGAGCCGTCCCCGACCTTCGCCGAGTCGACGCCGAGCAGGCGGCGATGACCAAAGCTGCCCGCGGTCACCTGCGCGAGACTCTTGGTGCGGTCGATCAGGCCGATGTGAACGCTGCCGACCGAGGCGAAATCGCCCTCGTCGGCGAAATACGGCCCCTTGCGCACGTCCATCGCGGCAATGGTTTCTGGGATCAGCCAGTTCAGGTCCGCATAGCCCTGGCCATGCGCATGGGTGCGCATGTTGACCGGCACGCCGTCGACGGTGATGGCGAGATCGGTGCCGTGGTCAAGATTGTAGCCGCGCAGAAAATACTGGTTCGCTTTGCCTTCGCCGGAATGCTGGGTCACGATCAGCCCCGGCACGGCTTCGAGCGCCTCGCCCGGCCGTGTGAAAGGGCGCGCGTTGATGTCGTCGCCGGAGACGGTGATCTCGCTCGCCATGCCGGGCGGACCTTTTGTGCCGGAGGCGACGCTGCGCGCATCGGACGCTCGCGTTGCTGTCGGATCAACAACGATGCGGCCGTTGGACTGGACCGGTTTGCTGGCGCGTCGCGCTACGGCCGGTTTCTTGTGAGGTTTCGTCTCGCCGCCACTGACCTGGACGGGCGGCAGCTCGCGCGAAGTGCCCGCGTTCTGCGCGAACGCGTCGCCGCCATCTGCGAGCAGCACCATGGCCGAGAGTGCCGTCAGCGCGCCGCGGCGTCGGCCGGGCTCAGACCGCCTCGGTGGCATCGGCGCATTCGAGCCCTTTTGGCGCGGCTCCGTGGCCGAGCGCAAACATGCGCCGATAGAGCACGACCGAGACGAGCCATGCGATCGCGAACAGCGCGATCACGGCGAAGCCGACATTGGCGAGCGAATCATTGAGTGCGTCGACCAGCGCCCACACGCCGCCGGAGAGACCAAGGCGATCCGCGATCAGCCCGAGCGCCTCGATGCCGCCGATCAACAGCGCCACGGCCACTGAAGCCCCTGTCATCGTGAGATTGTACCAGAGCTTTCGCAGCGGATCGACGAAGGCCCAGCGATAGGCGCTCACCATCAGCGCGGAGTCGGCAGTGTCGACCAGAGCCATGCCGGACGCGAACAGCGCGGGGAAGACCAGGACGTCGGCAAACGAAGTGCCGCGCGCGGCTTCGCCGGCGGAGATGCTGAGCAGGCTGATTTCGGTTGCGGTGTCGAAGCCGAGACCGAACAGGAAGCCGAGCGGATACATGTGCCAGGGTCTTGTCACCAGGCGGAACATCGGGCCGAGCAGCCGCGCCAGCAGGCTGCGATTAGCAAGCAGGGCATCGAGGCTCTTCGCGTCGTGAAGCCCCCGCTCCCGTGCCGCGCGAAACGTCCGCCACAGGCCGGCGAAGATGACGAGATTAATGGCCGCGATCACCAGCAGGACCAGCGCCGAGATCGACGTGCCGATGAAGCCGCCGATCTCCTTGAGCAGGCTCTCGCCACCAATACTTGCGCCACCAAGGCTCACGATCCCGAGCGCGAGCAGCATGGTCGCGACCACGACGATGGTGGAATGGCCGAGCGCGAAATAGAGACCGACGCTGCGCGGCGCGCCGCCTGCCTGCATCTGCTTGCGCACGACATTATCGATGGCGGCGATGTGGTCGGCGTCGACGGCGTGGCGCAGGCCGAACACCCAGGCGAGCAGCGCGGTCGCCATCACCGTCGGCCGGTCACCGAACACCGCGAAGGCCCAAGCCCACGCCGCGATGTTGGCCGCGATCAGCCCACCGAACAGCAGCACCATTCCGGGCTCGACCGCCCGCAAAGACCATCTCGTCACGCTAATCATTCCGTCCGCTGCACGCCCATCGCAGGAGGTATGATCTTTTCATAAGATGGTCATACTGACCAGTCCCGGCTACGGCCTGATGACGGCATATGCGAATTTGCAGGTCGTCATGCCCGGGCATCCACGCTCTTCGGTTCGAGGGTCAAGACGTGGATGGCCGGGTCAAGCCCCGCCATGACGACGTGGAAGCACCGGAGGGCTCCATTGCAACTACGCGGCCTCCGAGCCGCCGAGATAGGCATCGCGGATGCGGGGATCGTCCTTCAGCGCACGGGCGGGGCCGGAGAGAACGATCTTGCCGGTCTGGAGCACATAGGCCTCGTGCGCGATCTCGAGCGCGAGGCTGGCGTTCTGCTCGACCATGAAGACCGACACGCCCTCCTGGTTGATGGTGCGGATCAGCTCCAGCACGCGATCGACATAAAGCGGCGACAGGCCCATCGTCGGCTCGTCCATCACGATCATCCTGGGACGGCTCATCAGCGCGCGCGCCATCGCGACCATCTGCTGCTCGCCGCCGGAGAGCGAGCCGGCGCGCTGCGACAGCCGCTGGCCGAGCTTCGGGAACAACGTCAGCATCTTGTCGAGATCCTGCGCGATCGCCTCGCGGTCGTTGCGCACGAAGGCGCCCATCAGGATGTTTTCGCGCACGCTCATGTCCGCGAACAGCCGCCGCGCTTCCGGCACCGAGGCGATGCCGCGGCGGACGATCTGCGGCGTGGTCAGCCCAATCAGCGAGGCACCGTCGAACGTCACCTCGCCCGAGCGCGGCTTGACCAGGCCCAAAATGATCTTCATCGTCGTCGATTTGCCGCTGGCGTTGCCGCCGAGCAGGCAGACGATGTGGCCGCGGGGAACACTGATCGACAGGTCGAAATGCACCTGGGCCTGGCCGTAGAAGCTATTGACGTTGGTTAGCGCGAGCAGCGCATCGGAAGCCAGATTCGTCATGCCGCGCTCTCCTGCTCCTTCGTCAGGCCGTGGCCGAGATAGGCCTCGATCACCTTGGGATCCTTGCGCACCGCTTCGCCCGGGCCTTCGGCGATCTTCTTGCCTTCGTCCATGACGATGACGCGGTCGGAGAGACGCATCACCATTTCGAGCTTATGCTCGATCAGCAGGATCGTCAGCCCTTCGGCTTTCAGCTCGGCGACGAGCCCCTGCATCTCCGCGGTTTCGGTCGGGTTCATGCCGGCGGTCGGCTCGTCGAGCAGCAGCAGACGAGGCTTCAGCGCGAGCGCACGCGCGATCTCGACGCGGCGGCGGTTGGCGTAAGAGAGGCTGTAGGCCGGCTGGTCAATGCGCGGCAGCAGCCGCTCGCCGAAGCGCGCGAGAATGACCTTCACCTCCTCGCGCAGCCGCTCCTCCTCGGCCTTGACGCTGGCCGGGCGCAGCAGCGCCAACCCCAATTCCAGCAGCGGGCCGATCAGCGGCACGGCCGGCTTGACCGCACGCAGCCGGGTGTGGGCACCGATCAGGACGTTGTCCATGACGCTGAGGTTGCCGAACACGCGGCCAAGCTGGAACGTGCGCGCGATGCCTGCGGCGGCGAGCCGCTCCGGCGAGAAACCCGTGATGTCCTGACCTTCGAAGCGAACTATCCCGGCGTCCGGCCGATCAAGCCCGGTCACGAGATTGAACAGCGTCGTCTTGCCGGCCCCGTTCGGGCCGATGATGCTGATCAGCTCGCCCCTGGCGAGATCGAGATCGATGGCATCGACGGCGGTGAGGCCGCCGAAGCGCCGCGTCAGCCCGCGCAGGGACAGCATGGTCGTATGCTGCTCCGCCATCAGATCGTCCCCAACAGGCCCTGCGGCCTGAACCGCACGAGCAGCAGCAGCACGATGCCGTAGATCAGGATGCGATACTCCGCCGCGATCCGGAAGACTTCCGGCAGGCCGACCAGCGCGACTGCCCCAAGAATCGCGCCGACGACATTGCCGAGCCCGCCGAGGATCACGACCGTCAGCGCCAAAATGGATTGCTGCGTGTTGAAGGTCTCATGGTTGATGTAGGAATAGAGATGCGCGGCGATGCCGCCGCTGACGCCAGCCGCAAAGCCGCCGAAGATGAAAGCCAGCGATTTGTAGCGGTTCAAGCTAAGTCCATAGGCGCGCGCGGCGACATCGTCGTCGCGGATGGCGCGAAAGCTGCGGCCGAGATGCGAGCCGAGCAGGCGTCCCTGCAGCAGCGCCAGCACGACCATCACGATGAAGCTGAACCAGTAGATCGAGATCGGGCTGATCAATTCATAGCCAAACAGCGATAGCGGCGGGATGCCGGAGATGCCGATCGGCCCTCGCGTGACGCTCTCCCAATTCAGGATCACCAGCGAGACGATCTCGCCGATCGCCAGCGTTGCGATCGACACGTAGTGCCCGCGTAGCCGGAACGACGGTGAGATCAGCGCCGTGCCGAGCGCGGCGCTCATCAGGCCGCCGCCGATGATGGCCAAGCCAACCGGGGCGGAGAAGGTCAGCGACAGCAGCGCGGAGGTGTAGGCGCCGATCGCGAGCAGCGCTGCGTGTCCGAGCGAGACCTGGCCGATTGTACCTGCAACCAGCGTGAGGCTCAGCGCGAGCATGCCGAGCAGCCAGGCGTTGATCAGGGTCTGGAGCACGTAGAAGGACACCGGGAAAAACGGCAAGACCGCGAAGAGGCCCGCAGCGACAAGCAGTGCCCAGCGCGGGATGCGAACAGGGCGGCTCGGCGCAATGAATGTGCCGGTGAGCGGCTCGGGCGGCGCCTGCCGTGCGCTCGCGAACAGGCCGTTCGGGCGCAGCACGAGCACCACGACCAGCAGCAGGAACGCGAACAGATTACGATAGCTGGTGCCGAACACGGCGACGCCGTAGCTCTCGACCAGTCCGAGCAGCAGGCTGCCGATCACCGCGCCGGGCACATTGCCGGCGCCGCCCACGACTTCGGCAACGACGCCCTTGAGCGTCGCCTGCAGGCTCATCGCGGTGTCGATCTGGTTGTAGTACATGCCGACCAGCAGGCCGGAGACGCCGCCGAGCGCAGCCGCAATGCCGAACACGGCCTGATTGACGCGGTTGACGTCGACGCCCATCTGCATCGCGGCGTCGCGGTCCTGCGCGGTGGCACGCACCGCCCAGCCCAGCTTGCTGTAGCGCAGAAACACGAACAGCAGCAGCGCGCTGGCGAGACCGACACCGGCGATGAGCAGATCGAGCGGACCGATCGTGCCGCCGCCGATCTGGAAACGGATATCCGGCAACTGGCTCGGCAGCGCGCGCGGATTGGGCGAGACGGTCAGCATCACGAGCTGATCGAGCACGAAGCTGATCCCGATCGTCGCCAGCAGCGGCGCGATGCGCACCGAGTTCTGCAGCGGGCGCAGGCCGAACCGCTCGATGATCAAGCCGACCAGCGCCGAGGCCACGGCGACGACGATGATGGTGACCGGCAGCGGCGTATGCAGCTGCACCACCGCGACCCAGCCGATATAGGCGCCGACGAGGTAGATCGAGCCTTGGGCAAAGTTGATCAGTCGGCTGACGCCGAAGATCAGCGCGAGCCCGACCGCAACCAAGGCGTAGACGTTACCGACGATCAGCCCGTTGATCGTGTAGTCGAGCCAGGAAGACACGCAGGAGATCCCTTCAGGTCGGTTTGCCGTCCCACAGCGCGAACTGGCCCTTGCGCACCACGAGTTCGGCGTTCATGGCGCCCTTGACGCGGCGGCTCTCGACGTCGAACGTCGCCTGCCCGAAGATCACGCTCGAGACGTCCTTCACTTTCGCGAAGGCGTCGCGAATGGCGCGCCGGT
This sequence comes from Bradyrhizobium sp. 149, assembly GCF_023073915.1. Classification (GTDB taxonomy): domain Bacteria; phylum Pseudomonadota; class Alphaproteobacteria; order Rhizobiales; family Xanthobacteraceae; genus Bradyrhizobium. Next base: position 1,576,230 of record NZ_JADPKK010000022.1, read on the forward strand.
CGGTGCCGCCGATTCTCACGACGGCCGCTGCCATGTTCATCGCGTCATAGGAATAGGCGTTGAACGCGTCGGGCTCCTGCCCGTTGTATTTCTTCTTGAAGCCGGCGATGAATTTCTGCACCTCGGGGCGCGGGTCTTCGGGGAAGTAGCGCGTGCCGAGATGCACGTCCTCGACCGCTTCGCCGCCCAGTTCCAGGAATTTTGGCGAGTAGACCGAGCTTGCGGCGCAGATCGTCTGTTTCAAGCCGACCTGGCGCGCCTGGCGCGCGATCAGCGCACCGTCGGAATAGTATGAGATCAGGATCAGCCCGTCCGGACTGGCGTCACGCACGCGCACCAGGGTAGAGCGGAAATCACGCTCCTCGGCGATGTAGCCCTCGGTCACCGCGACCTCGGCGCCGTACTCCTTCGCGGCCTTGACGAAATGATCGCGGCTGGTGCGGCCCCAATCGGTGTTGAGGTGCAGCACCGCGAGCTTCTTCAGGCCGAGACGCTTCACGGCATAGGCCGCCAGCAGCGGCTGCTCGTCCGCCTGGCTGACCGAGGTGCTCCACATGAAGTCGCCGCCCTTGGTGAAGTCGGGATGCGAATTGGTGAAGCCGAACTGCACCAGCCCGCCGCGCTGATAGATCGGCGAGGCCGCCATCGAGGCGGGACTCGAGAAGTCGCCGAGCTCCATGACGATCCGGGGATCGGAGACGAATTTCTGTGCGATCGCCACCGACTGGCGCGGGTCGCTCTGGCTGTCTTCGAATTGGTAGGCGAGCTTGCGGCCGTTGATGCCGCCCGCGGCCTGGATCTCGTCGAGCGCGAGATCAAAGCCCTGCTTCCACTGCGTGCCATATTGCGCGTTCGGCCCGGTCAGCGGACCGCTGACGCCAAGCAGGATCGGCTCTGATGATTGCGCAAACGCAGCGCGCGAGAAGGCTGCTCCCGCCATCATGGCGGAAAGCGAGGCCTTGACCAGGGTGCGACGATCGATGTTGCTCATGCACGGCTCCATCCACTTAATGTTGAAAAAACCAGCAATTTCCATGCCGGTGAGATTGCCTATTTCGAGGGCTCGCCGAGCGACAGCATCAGCCGGTTCGCCCAGTTGAAGAACGACGCGCCGTTGATGACGTCGACGATCTCGGCGTCGTCGAGACCGGCACGGCGCAGCTCATCAATATTGTCAGGGCCGAACGCGATCGGCGTCGCGGCGAGTGCCACCGAGGCCTTGACGACCGCATTCCAGCGCTCGCCGAGATCGGCGCCAACGCCTTCATCGAGCAGGCGCTGCACGTCGTCGCGGCGCTTGGAATAGGTGCTGGCGAAACGCGCGTGTACGGAGGCGCAGTAAATACAGCCGTTGTAGCGTGAGGTCGCAGCCGCCGCGAGTTCGCGCTCGGCGCGCGGCAGGCCGTCGGCGACGTTGTAGAAGATGTCCTTGTCGGTCTTGGTGCGGGCTTCCAGCACCTCGGGGTCGCGCACCAGCAGGCGGAAATATTCGGACTTGGAACGGGAACGATCGACGAGGCCGGCGAAATGCCGCTCGGTCAGCTCGGCTTCGGGCAGCGGATCGATCCAGGACACCCAGCCCAGTTCGTCCTGGGTGAAGACGACGGGCGGATTGACATTGCTTGCAGCGCTCATGATGCAGCCCTCCTTACGTGCCGGCCGCGGCGTTCGCGGTGCGCCCGAGCGAGGCTCCGAGCACGCGCAGTCCGGTGACGGTGCGCACCTGGAACGACAGGAACGCGACGAGCTGAGAGAACGTGACGATGCCGGTGTTCGACCAGCCTGCGGCCAGCAGCGCCTTCATGTCGGCCGCTGCCGCATCGCGCGGGCGGAAGACAAGCAGATGCGCATGCTCGAGCGCCGCCACGAGCCGGTCCCCGAGATCGGGCTTGCGCTCCGCGCTGACGCGATAGATCAGGCCGGCCTTGTTCTCGACCGACAGGGGGCCGGCTGGAAAGGCACCGTAGGGGCCTGAGGTCTCGCCGCGCGCGATCTCGGCATCGACCGCTTCGACCAGGCGCGCGCCGTCGGCGGTCGCCGCGAGCTTCGCCCGATAGAAGCCCGCCATTGTGGGCTCGCGGTGAAGACCGATCACGAAGAGCGCGACGGCCGCGCGCTCCGCCAGCGCGAAATCACCGGCGTCGATCGGCTCGAACAGCGAGAGATAGCTCTTCTGCGCGTTGTCGCGCGCCTGCAGGCGGCGCCCGCGAATGGCGTCCAAGGATGAGCCCGGTTCGATCCCGGCCAGCGTGTCGATGATATCCTTCGTATCCATCATTTAGCCTCTTGCAGCCTCGTGCAACGCGATTCCGTTCGTTCCGATTAGCCCGCCAGCGCCACATCGGGCGCCGTCCGCGTCCAGCCCAGCGCCGGCGCCACCTTCTCCGCGACCAGCTCGATCGAACGCAGGATATGGGGATGCGGGGCATCGACCGAATGCGCCTGGAAAACGAGATCCGTCACCCGCTCCAGCGTGGCGTCGCTGCGCAGTGAAGCGATGACGTCATCGGCCGCGCCGACATGGGTATCGAACGCCGCAATCATCGCCTCGAGCGTCTCCCCCGGCTTGGCATGGCCGCCCTTGAGGAATTGCGGCAGCGCGCGCCGCAGCCCGATATCGGCGAGGCGCATCGCTTCAGCCCTGTCGTCGGCGACGAAGACGGTGCGCGAGGCCATGATGCGGGGCTCGCGTCCCGGCGGCAGCGCTTCGAGATAGGCATCGATGACCGGATTCTGAATCTCGGCCAGCGTTGCCTTCGGGGCTTCCTTGGTCCGAGGCTGGGTGCGCGACAGCAACAGGCCATCGCCCGCCTTGCCGGCACGCGCGCCGCCCGCGACAGAGAACGTCGCCTGCCAGATCCGGTTGTCCAATTGGGGGCGCTGCGGATAGAGCGTATCGCCGCCGTCAAGCGGCTTGCCGACCAGCGCCGTGCGGACGACGGCCAGATTGCGCGCAAAGATCTCGTTGCGCTGGGCGCTGTCGAGGCCGAAGGCGGCAAAGGCCGAGGGATTGCCGCCGGTGCCGACACCGAGCTCGAAGCGGCCGTTGCAGAGCAGATCGAGCACCGCAGCGTCCTCCGCCACCCGCACCGCGTTCTCCAGCGGCAAGGTGACGATGCCGGTGCCGAGCCTGATGCGCGAGGTTTGGGCTGCGACGTAACCGAGGAAGGTGAAGGGCGACGGCAGGCCGCCTTCACGCTCGTGGAAATGATGCTGCGCGATCCACGCGGAGTCGAGGCCCGCCTTCTCGGCGCGCACGATCTGCTCGGCCGCGAAGCGATATCGATCGGCGGGCGGCGCCTCGTCGAGAAGCCGCGTGAAAAACCCCAGGCGTTTCAGGTTTGCTAAGCGTTTCATACGACCCCTGTCGGGCGAGGATGGGCCCCGATGATGTCGATTGGCGCAGCTCCAGACAAGCGGCCATTGCGCAAGGCTGCTCGCCGGGATCGCCCCGGAGCTGGACTTTGGCTGGGCTCTGGCGGGGCAGACTGCCTACCAGCTCGGCAGCACCGCGCCCTTGAACTTGGTCAGGACGAAATCCTTGACCTCCGCGGCGTGGTAGCTGTCCACAAGGATCTTGACCCAGGGCTTGTCCTTGTCGGCCGTGCGGACGGCGATCAGGTTGACGTAGGGGCCCTTCGGGTCCTCGCGCAGGATCGGATCCTTGACCGGATCGAGGCCCGCCTGGGTTGCATAATTGGTGTTGATCGCGGCCGCATCGACATCGTCGAGTGCGCGCGGCGCCTGTGCCGCGTCGACCTCGATGAACTTCAGCTTCTTGGGATTCTCGGTGATATCAAGCACCGTCGGCTTGAAGCCCGTGCCGTCCTTCAGCTTGATCACGCCCTTGTCGCGCAGCAGCAGCAACACGCGACCGCCATTGGTTGGATCGTTCGGAATCGAGACCTTGCCGCCCTCGGGGATGTCGGCGAAGGCCTTGTGCTTCTTGGAATAGACGCCGATCGGGAAATTCACGGTCAGCCCGACCGCCTCGATCTTGTAGCCACGGTCGGCCTTCTGGTTGTCCAGATAAGGCTGGTTCTGGAACGAATTCGCCTGGATCTCGCCGGCATCGAGCGCGGCGTTCGGCACGACGTAATCGGAGAATTCGATGAGCTGGATGTCGAGGCCCTGCTTGGCGGCGATCGGCTTCACGGCCTCGAAGATCTGGGCGTGCGGCCCCGGCGTCACGCCGATCTTGATGGTCTCGCCTGAAGCGGCGGCCGACCAGGCGGCGAGCACGGTCGCGAGGATCAGGGTAGAAGGAAACGACATCTTGGTCTCCATACTCGGCGGCAATGACTGGAACCGTATTCGCTTCTCTGCGGGGCGAAATCAATGAAATGGAAATCCATATTGGCCGGCTAACGCGGACGACGCTTCTCCGTTCGACCTCAGGGGAGAAACGAATGCACCTGCGCAAGCGTGAGGCGCATCACGGCAAAACGACACGCATCGTTGCCCGTAGCCCGATGGAGCGACGCGCAATCCGGGGGCGCTGCCTGCGCGCCAGGACTTATGCGGTTGCGCTCCGCGCCATCCGGGCTCAAACCGCTCCTGGAACGTTCGTTATTTCGCCGCAGGGTTTTCTGACCCTGCCGGCATTGCCGCCTCGCCCTTGATGAAACATGATGGGTGTTGGCCGGCGACGACTTGTTTTGAAGTGGGGATCATCCGATGAACGAAAACGAAATCCGCAAGTCCATCGCGGAAGTGAAGCAAGGCACACTGTCGCGACGCTCGTTCATGCAGACGATGGCTGCGATGGGGATCGCAGCGCCGGTCGCGAGCCAAATCCTGGTCTGGAACGGCGTGGCAATGGCGGACGCCACCCTACAATACAAGCCGACCAAGGCCGGCGGCGGCGGCCCGCTCAAGATCCTGCTCTGGCAGGCCCCGACGCTGCTCAATCCGCATTTCGCGCTAGGCACCAAGGACCAGATCGCCTCGCGCGTCTTCTTCGAGCCGCTCGCCGGCTGGGACAGGGACGGGAACCTCGTCCCCTGCCTCGCGGCCGAGGCACCGTCCAAGCAGAACGGCGGCCTTTCGCCGGACGGCCTCAGCGTGACCTGGAAACTGAAGCAGGGTGTGAGATGGCACGACGGCAAGCCCTTCACCGCCGACGACGTCGTTTTCACTTGGCAATACGCCTCGGATCTCGCCACAGCGGCGTACACCACGGGTTCCTACAAGGACATCACGGTCGAGAAGATCGACGACCACACCGTCAGAGTAATCTTCAAGGCCCCGACCCCATTCTGGGCCGACCCCTTCGTCGGCTCGGTCGGCCCGATCCTGCCGAAACATCATTTCGGCGACTATGTCGGCGCGAAGTCGCGCGAAGCGCCCGGTAATCTGCAGCCAGTCGGCACCGGACCCTACAAATTCGTTGAGTTCAAGCCCGGTGACCTGATCCGGGCCGAACGCAATCCCGACTATCACGTCAAGAACCAGCCGCATTTCGATACGCTCGAAATCAAAGGCGGCGGCGATGCGGTGTCCGCGGCGCGCGCCGTGCTCCAGACTGGCGAATACGACTATGCTTGGAACATGCAGGTGGAGGAGGAGGTCCTCAAACGCATGGAGGCCAGCGGCAAGGGCAAGCTCGACGTGACGCCCTCCGGCAACGTCGAGTTCATCATCCTCAACACGACGGATCCGTGGACCGAGGTGGACGGCGAGCGCTCCAGCCCCAAGACCAAGCACCCGACGCTGTCCGATCCCGCCGTTCGCCGCGCGATCAACCTGCTGATCGACCGTGAGTCGATCCAAAAGTTCATTTACGGGCGCGGCGGCGTCGCCACGGCGAGCTTCGTCAACGCACCCAAACAGTTCAAGTCGACCAAGCTGAAATACGAATTCGACGTCGACAAGGCCAACAAGGTTCTCGATGAGGCCGGGTGGGTGAAGGGCACGGACGGCATCCGCGAGAAGGACGGCAAGAAGCTCAAATACGTCTTCCAGACCTCGACCAACGCCCCGCGCCAGAAGACCCAGGCCATCATCAAGCAGGCCTGCCAGAAGGCCGGGATCGAGATCGAGCTCAAGTCGGTCACCCCCTCGGTGTTCTTCTCGTCGGACGTCGGCAACCCCGACACCTACTCGAAGTTCTATGCCGACATGGAGATGTACAACACCACGCAGCCACAGCCCGACCCGGAGCGATTCCTGAACCAGTGCGTCTCCTGGGAGATCTCGAACAAGGACAACAAATGGCTGGGCCGCAACGTCTCGCGCTGGTCCGATCCGGAGGCCGACAAGGCCTACAAGGCCGCCCAGAACGAACTCGACCCGGTCAAGCGCGCCGCGCTGCTGATCAAGGTCGACGAGACCTTCTGCGAAGCCAACGTGTTCCTGCCGCTGCTGTCGCGCAACATCGTCAATGCCGGCGTTAGCAATTTGATGGTGGATATGTCCGGGTGGGATGTCACGACTTGGAATCTGGCGAGTTGGTACCGCGTCTGACGCCGGACAGGCTGAAGGCTCATCCCATATCGGCCCCGCCAGCTCAATCCCTGCCGGCAAATTGACGGTCGAGGCTTGACGCTGTGTCGGCGCTTCTCAGCCGTTTCAAGAGTTCATCCCTCTCCTTGCCTTCCGGCAAAGATTCCGCCTTTTGGCGGATTGCCCTGGTGAACTCTGCAAGTCGCTCCTGAAGACTCGTGGTTTGCTGAACGCGACGCCGCCTGAGCACGATCGACTCTCCCTGTCGTGGCACTCCACGAACGTGGTTCGTGGAGGGACGACGATAGGGATAAGCGCGGAGGTGTCTTTATCAAATGATAGAGCATCAAATGATAGAGCGCGCGACGTTCGCAGCCGGCATGTCGCGACACTTCTGTTCACGAGTGAACAGATCCGGCATGCTTTCGCGTTGAGGCAAAAGTGACCCATCGGCGTGGCATCAACCACCTGCGCAGCAATCGACCAACAGGTCCCAGATCCGCTGTACCTCACCCGTCTTGCGGGTGTCGAGCCCCTTCTCCGCGTCCGCGCCGCGCTGCGAAGAGGCTTCCACCGGAGGCGCTTCGCGAGGCACGATCCATCGCTGCGAGATCGGGTCGTACCATTTTCCGATAATCAGCTCAGTCACGCCAGTCGACTCACAATTTGATCCAAGGCGGGCGCTACAGCTCGCAGGCTCCTCCGAATCCGCTCGCCGCCCAATTGACCAATCGGCTTCTCGCGCGATCGTTCCCGCCGCGGCGTCAGCCCGGTCGAGCCGGATGAAGCGTACGGGGATGCCGCTCGTGCAGCAGCCGCGCGAGTTCTTCCCGCTCCGCGGGCCGTCCCTTCATAGCGGTCTCGAACAGCGCTTCCTGGATATCGCGAGGCATGTCGCCCCACACGTCCATCGCCGCTCGTCCGAGCAGGCCCGCAAGATGATCCGCTCCATCGCTCATTCGGCTCTCCTGATCTGGTTATGGGAGTGGAACAGTCGTGGCTTTGTAGCGTTCCAGTTCCATCATTGTGAAAGGAGACGTCGTTTATGGGTTTCTTCACCAAGGACATCAAATCGATGGAAGACCTGCTGCTGCACGGGCTGCAGGATATCTATTACGCGGAACAACAGATCCTGAAGGCGCTGCCGAAGATGATCGACAAGGCCACCAACAGGGATCTCGTCGCCGGGCTGAAGGCCCATCTGGAGGAGACCAACAAGCAGGTCGACAGGCTAGGCAAGGTGTTCGCCAAGCTCGGCAAGGAGCCCAGCGGAACACAATGTCCTGCCATCGACGGCATCATCAAGGAGGCCGACGAGACCGCCGGCGAGATCGAAGACAAGGCCGTGCTCGACGCCGCGATCGTGGCCAACGCACAGGCGGTCGAGCATTATGAAATGTGCCGCTACGGTACGCTCATCGCCTGGGCGGAGGAACTCGGGCACGACGACATCGTGCGCTTCCTCACGACCAATTTGAACGAAGAGAAGGCTGCCAATACCAAGCTGAACACGGTGGCGCTTCGCAAGGGCGTCAACGCAAAGGCGTCCACCGCCGCGTGATCGATACGGCGCCGTCCTAGAACGTGCTAATCAAGGACGTGGCGACCCGGCTCGCGGCCGCCACGTCCTCATTGCGCGCTCTCATGGCTCTTCGGTCAGATGAACGGTTTCCCACCGGTGACAGCCAGGGTCGCTCCCGATGTGTAGCTTGAGAGCGGATCGGCAAGCATGACATAGGCTGTCGCAAGCTCGGCCGGCTGGCCGGCCCGCTGCATCGGCACCTGCTTGCCAAAGTTCTTGACCTTGTCCTCCGGCATGGTCGACGGAATGAGCGGCGTCCAGATCGGACCCGGGGCGACCGCGTTGACGCGAATGCCCTTCGTCGCCAGCATCTGGGCGAGTCCTCCAGTAAAGTTCTGGATGGCGCCCTTGGTCGTGGCATAAGCCAGCAGGGTCGGATTCGGCATGTCGGAGTTCACCGACGCGGTGTTGATGATTGCCGCTCCCGGGCGCATGTGGGGGACCGCAGCCTTGGTGAGATAGAACATGGCGTGGATGTTGGTCTCGAACGTCAGCTGCCATTCCTGGTCGCTGATATCGGCGATCTCCTTGAACGTGTCCTGATGGGCCGCGTTGTTGACGAGGACGTCTATTGCGCCGAACTCTTCGACTGTGCGGGCGATGATTGCGCGGCAATGATTGGGATTGCGGACGTCGCCGGGGATCAGGACGATCTTGCGTCCCTCGCGCTCCACCAGCGCCTTGACCTCGGCGGCATCCTCGTCCTCGCTCAAATAGGATATGACGATATCGGCGCCTTCCCGGGCATAGGCGATCGCGACCGCGCGGCCAATGCCACTATCGCCTCCCGTGATGATCGCCTTCTTTCCGGCCAGGCGCCCGGCGCCCCGGTAACTCTCCTCGCCGTGATCCGGTCGGGGATTCATCGCGCGCGTCGAACCGGGCGTCGATTGCTGCTGCGCAGGATAAGGCGGCTTGGGATATTCGGTCATGAAGCGGCTCCAGGGATTTGCTCCGCTAACGGAAAGCCGTCAGAAGCGTTCCTCGCCGTCCCATCACGTCTCCTGACCGAGCCGCACGATGATCTCGCCCGGCAACAGGGCTTGCGTCTCGGCCGGGCGCAATCGCCATAGGCACTCGCCGGCAACCAGCGCCGGCAGGGGCAGCTCGCGGTCGGCGAAATTGGCGACGATCTGTAACATGTCGCCTTTCTCCGTCCGCCAACGGGCATCCAGGCCGCCCGTCCGAGGGTCCTCGCCCAGCAATCTGTATTGAGCCGAAACGAAACCCAGTTTGATCAGCGGTACGATCTTCTCGCGGCGTATCTGCAGCAATTGGGCTGTCAGGCCGCGAAACCTGACGCTGGCGGGAGAGCGCTCGATGGCGGTCCAGTCGAGCTTCGATGCCACGAAGGTTTTTTCGTCGCACGGGTCCGGAATCCTGGCGCGCATGTCGGGCGTCGAGAACGCCTTGAAGTGCGCGAACTCCCTGCGTCGCCCTTCCCGGGTCAGTTCGGCAGCTTGGCCCGACCAGTCTGCGAAGAACAGGAACGGCGTGTCGGCCCCGGCTTCCTCACCCATGAACAGCATCGGAATGTGCGGATTCAAGAGAACCAGCGCCAGGGCCTGGTCAAGTTTCTCCGGACTGACCAGCCTGGAAAGCCGCTCGCCGAGGGCGCGATTGCCGATCTGGTCGTGGTTCTGGGCGAAGAAGATGGTGGCCTCAGGCGGCAGATGCGCGCTCGGCTCGCCGCGCGGTGCGTCGTGCAGGGGAAAGACTTCGCCTTGATAGGCGAAGCCCTCGGTGAGCGATCGCGCGAGGTGTTCAAGCGGCCGGTCCGCGAAGGCGCGATAATAGCCTTCGTCTTCGCCCGTCAGCAGGACGTGGAGCGCGTTGTGAAAATCATCGCCCCATTGCGCGTCATAGAGTTTGGCTTCTCCTTGCGCACGTTCGAGCAGGTGGGCCTGATTGGCCTCGTTCTCCAGCATCAGATGCACGCGCCGGCCCGCCAACTGACTGCGCACGGTCTCGGCAAGCTCGATCAGGAAATGGCGTTCGGAATCGTCCTTCAGGGCATGGACCGCGTCGAACCGCAAGCCGTCGAACCCGTAGTCGCGCAGCCACATCAACGAGTTCTCGATCAGGAACTCGCGTACGAACGCGCCGTCTTGTCCCTCGAGATTGACGGCAGGCCCCCAGCCGGTGCTGTGGCGCGTGGTGAAGAAACTTTCCGCGTAGAGATGCAGGTAGTTCAGCTGCGGCCCGAAATGGTTATAGACGACGTCGAGATAAACCATGATGTCGAGCGCATGGGCGGCCCGTAACAGCCGCTTGAGATCCTCCGGCCTGCCGTAGCGAGCATTTGGCGCGTTCAGCAAGACGCCGTCATAGCCCCAATTGTGCCGGCCGGGGACGTCGTTGAGCGGCATCAGCTCGATCGCGGTGATGCCGAGATCGCGGAGATAAGGCAGCTTCTTCTCGAGGCCGGCATAGGTGCCTTCCTCGCTGAAGGTGCCGACATGCAGCTCGTAGATCACGGCCTCCGCCCAGGGACGGCCGGGATAGAGCACCGGGTCCCGGAACGCCGCGGTGTCGATCACCTCGCTCGGCGCGCCGACGTCGTCCGGCTGGAAGAACGAGGCGGGATCGGGGACGACCAGATCTTCGTTGATCCTGAACTGATAGCGCGTGCCGACATGCGCGGTCGGGCTCAACCATTGGTACCAGCCATCATCGTCGCCGATCATCCGCTGTGGCGGCCGGCCGGCCTCGAGCAATTCGACCGATTGCGCCGTCGGCGCCCAAAGATTGAAGCAGACCCCGTGATCGACGCGTCGATCACCGTGTTGTCGAGCTTGCCCAGCCGTTCCCAATCTGTGACCCAAAACCTAGTCGCCTTTGCCTGAATGGCTGGAAGTTTCGACATGCTTCGCTAGGCTCGATCCGACGGCCCGCCCAAGCACGCTTCAGGACGAGAGAAGCTGAGATGAAGGCATTCGTTCCTCAGACCGGCGTCACACCCGATGCGCATGCGCGTTGTGTGCACTTTTGGGCCAAGGTGCGGCGCGGGATTCCGGATTTGCGCTCCAATGGCGAAGCATTTGGCATTTCGAAGGTGGTTGGTGAAGATCCCTGTTGCAGGCAGGGAACGGAATCGCCTGAGGGACGGTTGCAATTCTTCACAGGAGTTGTTTGCCATGCGCCGCTCGAAGCCACCGCCGATCCGCAACAAACTCGACTTGGCCGACCGTACTCAGGTGCGCCTCGTCAGAAAGCGTCTCGGACTGTCCGACGCGGAGCTGACCAGTATCGTCGAGCGGATCGGCAACTCGATTGCGGCCATCAGCAAGGAGGCGGCGCTGCAAAGGGCAACCACGCTGCCCAAGCCGGACGATGTGCCTCCTGCCCCCGTGATCGCTTCGGCCGCCGTCGGCGAGCAGGCGACCGCCGAAGTGACAGCGGCTGCACCAGTTTCTTGAAGGGCTGTTCGGGGACAATGATGGATCAACCAATCCATTTCGACGACGCCCTGACGCGGGCTGCCTCGCGCCTGCGCCGCTCGCGGGTCGCCGAAGGCAAGCCATTTCCGCTCGGCGCCACCTGGGACGGGCTCGGCGTCAATTTCGCGCTGTTCTCGGCCCACGCGACCAAGGTCGAACTCTGCCTGTTCGACGACAGCGGCGAAACCGAACTGGAGCGGATCGAGCTTCCCGAATATACCGACGAAGTCTGGCACGGCTATTTGCCCTCGGCCCGCCCCGGCACCGTCTACGGCTATCGCGTCCACGGCCCCTACGAACCCGACGCGGGACACCGCTTCAATCCCAACAAGCTCGTGCTCGATCCCTACGCCAAGCAGCTGGTCGGCCGGTTGCGGTGGGGACCGGAGCTGTTTGGTTACCGGCTCAACCACTCCGACAAGGATCTCTCCTACGACGAACGCGACAGCGCGCCCTTGATGCAGAAGTGCCGCGTCATCGACCCGGCCTTCACCTGGGGCGCCGCGCGCAAGCCGGAAGTGGCGTGGGAGCGGACGATCGTCTACGAGATGCACGTCAAGGGCTTTACCCAGCAGCATCCGCTGGTGCCTGACGCAGACCGCGGCACGTTCTCGGGCCTCGCGCATTCGGAGGTCCCGGCCTATTTGCGATCGCTCGGCATCACCAGTGCGGAGCTGCTGCCGATCCATGCCTTCGTCGACGACAGCTATCTGGTCGAGAAAGGCTTGCGCAATTACTGGGGCTACAACTCGCTCGCCTTCTTCGCGCCGGAGCCGCGTTACCTCAAGACGCCGTTCGCGAACGAATTCAAAGCCATGGTCAACCAGTTTCACGCCCATGGCATCGAGGTGATCCTCGACGTCGTCTACAATCACACCGCGGAAGGAAACGAGCTCGGCCCTACCCTGTCGTTCAAGGGCATCGACAATGCGAGCTATTACCGCCTGCTGCCGGACCAGCAACGCTATTACATCAACGACACCGGCACCGGGAACACGGTGAACCTGTCTCATCCGCGCGTGCTCCAACTCGTCGCGGATTCCCTGCGCTACTGGGCGACCGAGATGCGGGTCGACGGCTTCCGTTTCGATCTCGCCACCATCCTGGCACGGGAGCCCTACGGTTTCGACGAAGGCGGCGGCTTCCTCGATGCCTGCCGCCAGGACCCCGTGCTCTCCAGCGTCAAGCTGATCGCCGAGCCCTGGGACATCGGCCCGGGCGGCTATCAGGTCGGCCAGTTTCCGCCGGGATGGGCGGAGTGGAACGACAAGTTCAGGGACACCGTGCGCGCCTTCTGGAAGGGCGACGAGGGATCGATCGCGGACTTTGCCAAGCGCGTCTCTGGATCCGGCGATCTCTTCAACAAGCGCGGACGCCGGCCATGGGCCAGCGTCAACTTCGTCACCGCCCATGACGGTTTCAATCTCAATGATCTGGTCTCGTACAACGACAAGCACAACGAAGCCAATGGCGAGGACAATCGCGACGGCCACAGCAACAATCACTCCTGGAACTGCGGCGCCGAGGGACCGACGGACGATCCGGAAATCACGGCGTTGCGCGAGCGCCAGAAGCGCAATCTGCTGGCCACCATGCTGTTGTCTCACGGCACGCCCATGCTGCTTGCCGGCGACGAATTCGGACACACCCAGTACGGCAACAACAACGCGTACGCCCAGGACAACGAGACCACATGGCTGGACTGGCTCCGCATCACCGCGAACGGCCGGAGCCTTCGCGAGTTTGCGCGCAAGCTGATCGCCACGCGCAAGGCGTTTCCGATCCTCTATCGCAGCCGCTTCCTGGTCGGCTCCCACAACGAAGAGCTGGACGTGAAGGACGTGACGTGGCTCGCGCCGTCCGGAGAGGAGATGACGACGGAGCAGTGGCAGGACGGCAACGCCAAATGTTTCGGTTTGCTGCTCGACGGCCGCGCCCAGGAGACCGGGATCAAGCGCCGCGGCTCGGACGCAACCATGCTGCTGATCTACAACGCCCATTATGACGTCGTGAATTTCACCTTGCCCGCCGTCGCCGAGGGACGCAGCTGGCTCGGCTTGATCGACACCAATCAACCGGAGGGGCAGATGCCCGCGTTCGACTTCGGGCACGCTTATGCGATGACCGGACACTCCCTCGTGGTGTTCGGTCTCGCCACCGAGACGATCGCCACGCGCCGCCTGCGGCAAGGTCTCGGAGCGCTGCTGGACGTCGTGGAAGCGCCGCTGCCGGGATAGTTCGCGATGATGCGCTGAGAGCCTAGCTTTGAGTTGACGACAACAAGGAACGCACGCAGGTCGCCGGCGTTCGAGTAGATGGGGCATCAGTCGGAGAACACCGAGATGAAGTTCACAGGTGCCGTTATCCTGGCTGCCCTCGTGCTGCCTGGAGCAGCTTTGGCGCAGGCCAGCAAACCTGACGTTTCGTCCGCGCCGAGCGCGCAGAATTCGGGAGCCGGCATTGCCGGACAGCCCGGCAACAAGAACGGTCCGGCCGCCAAGCCCGGTGAAACCGTCGGATCGAGTTCGACGAACGCCTCCGGCAACACCGCCGTGCAATCGCAGGACCCGGCGAATATTCAGGGCGCACCGGGCAATAAGAGCGGGCCGCCCGCCAAGCGTCCGGACCAACGCTGAGCGGACACGCACGCAGTCCTGCCGGACGACATTAGATGATCTGCGCAGGCCATGCTTGGCGCAGATCATCTCGTTAGGAACAAACCATTAGCGCGGCCTGTTCGACACGCATCTTCCTCCTCATTCCTCCAAACCGAGAGTCCCGCCATGTATCACCACGTCAAGAAGCTGATGTTCACCGTCCGCGTCGATGAGCCGGATCCTCGCTTTGGCAACATGCTGCTGGAGCAGTTCGGCGGCGCTAATGGCGAACTCGCGGCCGCGATGCAGTACTCGATACAGGGGTTGAACTGCGAGGATCCCGATCGCAAGGACCTCCTGATGGACATCGGCACCGAAGAGCTCAGCCACCTGGAAGTGGTCGGGACACTGGCGCGGATGCACCTCAAGCCGTCGAAGTTCGACCGCCAGGCGGCCGAAGCCGATCCCCTCATCGCGATCGCCGGCGGCGGCGGGGTCAATCTCTTCAACTCCCAGGGAAATGCCTGGACCGCCGACTACCTCAAGATCACCGGCGAGCTCGACGTCGATCTGCGCAGCAACATCGCCGCCGAGGCGCGGGCCAAGATCGTCTATGAGCGGCTGATCAATTTCTGCGACGACGCCGGCAGCAAGGACGCGCTGCAATTCCTGATGACCCGCGAGATCACGCACATGAAGGCGTTCGCTCTCGCGCTCGAGAGCATGAGCAAGCCGGCGTTCAGCGTCGGACGCATCGCCCCGACGCCCGGCCTGGTCGACCAGTTCTTCAACGATTCCACCGGCACCGGCGACCATGGCGAGATCGACACGCGTGGCCCCTGGAACGAGGGCGGCGACTGGGTCTTCACAGAGTCGCCGGCGATCCAGGCAGGCGAACCGGGGCCGGCCACAGCCATCGTCACGGAGAGTTCGCCGCCGGCGGACGAAGCGGGTCTCGGCGATCTGCTCATCAACGAGCTGCGCGACATCCTGCATGCCGAGAAGCAATTGACCAAGGCTCTTCCCAAGATGGCCGAGGCCGCCCGTTTCGACCAACTGCGCGAGCTGTTCGAGCAGCACCTGGCGGAGACGGAAGCGCAGGTCGAGCGCATCAACGAATGCTTCGAGATGCTCGGCAAATCCGCCCGCGCCAAGCCCTGCAAGGGCATGATGGGCCTCGTCGAGGAAGGCCAGGAGATCATGGCCGAGGGCGAGGACAAGGAGGACGCCGCGGCCGATCTCGCTCTGATCGGCGCGGCACAGCGCGTCGAGCATTACGAGATCGCGGGCTACACCACGGCGCGCAACCTCGCCCAGCAGCTTCGGCACAGTGCCATCGTCAGCCTCTTGTCGAAATCGCTCGCCGAGGAGGAGAACGCCGATCAGCTCCTCAACCAGGTCGCCCGCTCGCTGATGTCGGTGGCGAAAATGCCGGCAGCGGTCGAGCAGACCGAATGATCGCTAGGCGTCCAGCAGGTCGAGGAACTCCTCGACCCGGCTGAACGGATCCGCGTCACGGCGGCCGGCGTAAACGACGCGGTCGCCGTCCCGCTGCAGCGATCGCGCCTCGGATTTTGCCCTGAATTTCCGCAGCCGCCCCGGCAGGAATGTCGCGGCGACGGCCTCGGGCCCGACATCGAGCCGGACGATGCCGCGCCGCTTGCAGTCGATCCGGAGCCTGGCGGATGCGAAGAAGTCGCGCGCCTCCGGCGGCAGCCTGCCGAACCGACGCGAGATCTCCTCCTCCAGATCTTCCAGATCGTCGTCGCTTCGGCACCTGGCAGCACGCCCGTAGATTTCAAGTCGGACCGCCTCGGATTGCACATAGCCTTCGGGCAGCATGTCGGCCAGCGGCATGTTGAGATCGGGCACCCACAGATCGGCGCCGGTGTCGCTGGTGCGCTCGGAGGCGCGCTTGAGAAGGTGACTGTAGAGCACGGGTCCGAACACCTGGACGTGCCCAGACTGCTGCTCCGAGAACAGATCACCGGCGCCCCTGAGGTCGAGGTCGCGCTCGCTGATCGCAAAGCCGGCACCCGGCTTGCTGAACTCCTCCAGCACCGCGAGACGCTTCTCGGACTGCTCCGAGGTCGATTCCGTCAGCAGATGGGCAAACGCGCGCGTGCCGCCGCGTCCGACCCGACCTCTGAGCTGATGCAGCTGCGCAAGTCCGAATTTTTCCGGCCAGCACACCACGATGGTGTTGGCGCGCGGAATATCGAGGCCGCTTTCCACAATGTTGGTCGCCAGCAGCACATCCGCCTCGCCATCGACGAAACTCATCATGCGGTCGTCGATCTCGTCCACGGGCAATCTGCCGTGAAGGCAGACGATGCGCAGCTCCGGCGCGACCGATTGCACACGGGCCAGCATCGGTTCCAGATCCTGGATGCGCGGACAGATCAGGAAGCTCTGACCGTGCCGCCTGCGCTCACGCAGCAGCGCTGCGGCAATGGCAGCGTCGGACAGCGGCGCGATCCTGGTCACGATGGGAAGGCGATGAACCGGCGGCGAAGCGATCACGCTGAGATCCCTGAATCCTGCAAGACCCGCCGCGAGCGTGCGCGGGATCGGCGTGGCGCTCATCCACAGCGAATGGGCCCCCTTGGCGAGACCCGAAAGCTTCGCTTTCTCCGCCGCCCCGAAATGCTGCTCTTCGTCGATGATGACGAGGCCGAGGTCGGCGAACTTCACGTCCTTTGCCGCAAGAGCCTGCGTGCCGACCACGACTTTCAGCGTGCCGCGCCGCAGCCCCTCCTTGGTCTCTCGCGTCTCCGGGCCTGAACTGGCCCGCGACAGGCTTCCCACCTCGATCCCGAGGGGGCCGAACCGTTTGCGGAAGGTTTCGACATGCTGCCGCGCCAGGACGGTCGTCGGCGCCGCGATCGCCACCTGCTTGCCGGACAGCGCCGCCGCGGCCGCCGCCCGCAGCGCGACCTCGGTCTTGCCGAAACCGACGTCACCGCAGATCACCCTGTCCATGGGATGGCCCGACGCCAGATCGTCGAGCACGTCCTGGATCGCCTGGGCCTGGTCGACGGTCGTGAAATAGGGGAAGCGCGCCACGAATTTCTCGTAAGCAGGCCCCGGCGGCACCAATTTGGGTGCACGGCGGCGGCGACGCTGGCTGATGTGTTTGGCGAGCGCCTTGGCGGCCATCTGGATTTCCGCTTCCGCCGCGGTGCGCCGCGCCCACCAGCTGCTGCCGTCCGCCTTGTCCAGCGTCAGCTTGCCGGGCTCGCCGGCATAGGGCCAGATCACCGCAAGATCGGCCGGCGGAACGAGCACGGCATTGTCGCCCGCGAATTTGAGCCTGATCATCTCGCGTCGCGATCCCCTGCCCATGTCGAGGGTCTGCAAGCCGTCGAGCACGGCGAGCCCGCGTTGCAGATGGACGATGGCGGCGCCCTTTTCCGGCACGTCGGGATGGTCGAAAGCCGGATTCCAGGCGCGCGCCATGGGCTGGGGATGATGGGCCCGGCTGCCGAGCACGTCGGACGCGGTCACGACGACGAGCGGCTTGCGGCCGGCGGCAATGAACCCCGCGTCGAAATCGGCCAGCAGCGCGGCTTCGCGGCTCCGTCCCTTCGTCACCTCGCTCCAATCGGCCAGGCGATCCGCCTTGATGCCGCTCATGCGCTCCATCGCGCGAAGGTCGTCCTCGACGGCCGCGACAAACAGCAGCCGCGATCCGCCGCGCTGCATGTCGGCGATGAAGGCGCGAAGCGCCTTGCGCGGCGAGGCCAGCTTCGAGAACTCCGGCGTCGAGAGGAAGGCGGCCTTGCGCGGCAGCACGCTGATGCGCTTCTTCAGCTGCTTCCAGTCCGCCTGCCCCATATACTCACGCGCCGCATCCCTGCGGCCTGCGGCGTCCTCGATCGTACCCAGCCAGCTTTCGGCGTGGGCCGACACCCCGGCATCCGCGATCCATCGCGCGCCGCTGCAATAATCCGGCAGCGTCGCCCGCTGTCCACGCGTAGCTCCCAGCGCGACCCGCTCCGACATGGGGTCGATGATCAATTCCCTGGTCTCGTAGACGACCTCGTGCTCGATCGGATCGACCGCGACGATCTTGCGGATCGTGTCGCCGGAATGCTCGATCCGGAATGGAGCGAGCGCACCGGCGGGAAATACTTCGAACGTCTTGCCGTGGAACAGGACGCCGCCGGGATACTCCGCCTCTTCGTCGAGATCGTAGCCGAGAGCTTCCAGCCGCGTCTCCAGCTCGGGCTCGGAATAGGCCGCGCCCACCTTCAGCGTCAGGCTCGATCGCGACCAGCTCGCTGGCAGCGGCAGCCGTTCCATGATGGCTTCCGCGGTCGACACCAGGAAGACGGGCTTCTTTGCCTTGGCGAGACGTCGCAGCACCGAGCTGCGCCGGCCCGCGATCTCGCGGGATGGCTCGAGGCCGTCGAAGGGCAGCGTGTTCAGGCGCGGAAACACCAGCACCTCGACGGAGGGATCGAGGGCGTGGATCACGCCGCCCAGCCGCTCCGCCCTGCTCTCGTCGTCGCAGAGAAACACGAGGCCGTCGTGCCCGGACTTCTCCCACTGCTCCAGCAGATGCAGCGCCAGCATGCCGAGCGGCGATGAGGACGCGACCGCGGAACGCGAGGGGCTCTGGTTCGCGTGCTTGCTCTTGGAGCTCGTGCGTCTCGAGACGCGGCTTTTTGAGCTCCTGGTTGTTGAGCTCTTGCTTTTTGTCTTTATCGCGCCGGTCGTGGCCCGGGCTTTCCTGGTGGGCGCCAATGTGTATCCAACTTTGTTTCGCAAATAGAGACGAGCGACGACGAGCCCTGCCGTCGAGCTCCGTCGATAACGCGCCTCGGGCCTGAGCGCCCAATGACGTCATTACAATTTTGCAATTGCGATGAAAAGCAGAGACACGGGGCCAAGGCAAGCGCCCTGAACGGGCTATTGCAGGACCTTCGGCAGCACCACGACCACGTCCACGCTCTGCGCGAGGATATGCGTTGCGACCACCGCAAGCTGGTGCGAGAACTCGTCCTCGATCTCGGCCGCGCAGTCTTCGTTGCAGGCGATGGCAAACAGCAGATTGCCGTCGATCTCGTCAAACCGGATGCCGGCGAAGAGGCGATCGAAAATCTCGGCGCCCGCGATGTACGCGATTCGCGCCTGGATGGCCTGGTCCTCGACGAGTGACAACTTCCTCATGAACGCAACATATGGCCGCAGCACCCGAATGCAAGAGCAGGACAGCGCTGGCGCGGCGTGCCCCGCGAACTATATTGGTGGCATCATCCCGCCCGATCACCGTTCGCCCTTGAGAAAATTCTTGATCCTGTTCCTGCTGCTGATCTTCCTGCCGCTCGGCGTGTCGGCCGGCCGCTATTATCTGCGCGGCGACGGCCGCGGCAATTGGCAGACGGCGGATCGCTCCAGCGCCGGCCTGCTGCCGCCCGCGTCCAGCAATCCGGACGCGCTGATCCGCGTGTTCGCCGCGCGCACGGTGCGCTGGCGGAGCATTTTTGCCGTCCACACCTGGATCGTCGTCAAGGACAAGGGCGCCGCCACCTACAGCCGCTACGACTACACGGCGTGGGGCGACCCGATTCGCAGCAACGGCTTTGCGCCCGACGGCCGCTGGTTCGGCGCCCTGCCTGAAACGGTCGTCGCGGTCGACGGCGCGCGGGCTGAAGCGTTGATTCCGAAGATCCGTGACGTCATCGAGAATTACAGGTTCCGCGCCTATGGCGACTACAGCGCATGGCCGGGACCGAATTCCAACACTTTCGTGCAGGCGGCGCTGGACGCCGTTCCCGAGCTGCGCGCCGTGCTGCCACCGACCGCGATCGGCAAGGACTTTCCCTACAGCGGACGCTGGGCCGGCATCACGGCCTCCGGCACCGGGCTCTACGCCTCGCTGTCGGGCTATCTCGGCATGACCATCGGCTGGGTCGAGGGAGTCGAGATCAATTTCCTCGGCGCGGTGCTCGGCCTCGATATCCGCCGCCCGGCGCTGAAGCTTCCTGGCATTGGCCGCCTGGGTGTCGCCGCCGGCGCGTAGCGACATTGTCCTTCCAATGTGTGCTTCAGATCACAGCGGAATTGTGCGCCTTGGCCTAGGATGAACTTGCATGGCCGCAAACAAGGTAACGGCGGTACGCACGAGGCTGGAGAGACCACCAACAGCTACGGACTGTTGAAGCCGCTGGGGTGAAGAACTCGGCGGCTTTTTCTCCGCGTATCGCTTCGCTTCTATCGTCTTTCTTCTATTGCTTCTCTTGGGGATCGGACAGCCTCCGCTGCTCGCGTTCTTCTTCGATCTGCCGTTCCGCTTCGAGCCAGAACTCCACGTCGCGATCGGCCGGGCGACCGGCCTCCTCCCAGAGTTCATAGGCGCGCGCGCGCACCTTGCCGCGCCGCATCATGCGAAGCAGCTTTTGCTTCAGCTCCTCCGCGAAGCTCCTGAATCGCTGGACCGTGCTTTCGTCTTTGACAAGCGAAGCCGCTCGCGTTGCGAGTTCGATCTGGTGCTCTATCTTTTGCTGCTCGTCCACCGCAAATACCGCCGTCGCCACGGGCCTGCGTCGCAGCCCGTGCTGCCCAAAACCTCAATTCCCGCTGGAAGGCTCTGTTCCGCCCTCAATGCCACGTCGTGTCCGCTTCGACGATCACCACTCTTGTTTCGGGATCTTCCGTGGTGTTGCAGGTGCAGGGCATGCCCTCACCGCAGCGGCAGCCGCCCAATTTCTCACTCCAGGCGCGGAGCGGATGGTTTTCGCAGACCCATCCCAGACCGTAGCAGAATGGGCATCTCTTGTCGGTCACAGCGTATCCGGCGTCCGCATGGGGTTCGACTTGTCCTCGTTGCGCAACTCCTGCTCGGCCGCCTGCCAGAATTCTTGCTCGCGACCTTCCGGCTTGCCGGCTTGCTCCCACAAGCGGTGCGCGCGTTCTCTGATGTCCTGCTCGGTCGGCTCGGCCATGGCATCTCCTGGCGATGAGCACGGCCCCACCTTGGGGGGTATGGGGGCTTGGAGGCGGGGCCGTGCAGGCCAGCAATCGGCGGCGACGCTGGCCCGCTGAGTCAAGCCTCGATGGTGCGCAAGAGTTCCTATGTCGCAGGGCGATCACGCCAGTTCGAACGAAGCGTAGTCGTTCAAAATGCCGGTGACGTGTCCGGCGCGGACCGCTTAGATCTGGGCAACGATGCTGCCGCATTCGTGGCGGCCGGACATCGGCCGGCCGAGAACGGTGGCATAGTCGAGCGCCCGGCTGTAGGCGAAATCCTCGATATGCACGATCAACGCGGCGAGCGAGAACGCTGCGATCAGCTGAAATCCGCGATGCGGGCGTCGAGCGCAAACATGCTTTGATAAACTTCCGGCTCGCTCGCCCCGGCCATGACGTCGGGCGCAATTTCCGCGGCGTTCCGCAAGGCCGCTTGCAGCGAGGCGATGTCGAGCGCCTCGATCAGCAAAAGCCCCGCGAAAAAGCCCTCGTTCTTCCGCATGCCCTTCTCAGCGGTCCGCACCGATGTCCGCGCCTCGTCGGTCGCGCCGATCTGCATGGCGGCAATCCCGTCGCACGCAACGAGCGCCCGAGCCAAACCTTGGGGATCTCTCGGCAACGTCTCGATCCGCAGCGCCACGATCGATGCGCCCTCGCCCCGGCCTTCCCGCGCGATCATGACACCGCCGCCCCGCATGAAATTGCCGAGCTTCGGCATGATGCGCTGTGACCACGGCGTCGGTGCGTTGAGGCGCGCCAGATAGGCCTCGCCGTCGAGGACCTCCGGCGTTTCCAGCTCATAGAGAATGAAGAAGCGGTCGATGTCGTCCCTTGCCGCACGGAATATACGCGATGCCAGGAAGCCCTTCGTCGTCACGCGCTCGGTCGTGTGCTCACGCGTCAGCCAGTGCCGGTAGTCGGTCAGGTCGTGAGCCTCGACGTCGCTCCAGATCGCGAGAAATCCCGTGCCGCGCATTCCGCCCTCCATGCCTACGCTTTGCCGCCGGCCGCAAGCCCGCGCAGAGCCGGCGCAATGGTCTCGGGCAATTCCCCCAGCCGTTGGACGGCCGCGAGCATCGCGGCGAGATAGCCATATGGACCCAGGCCGCAAATGACCGCCGTGCAGGCACTCGAGGTGATCGAGTGGCGGTGCAGTTCGTCCCGCGCGTGAATGTTCGAGATATGCACCTCGATCTTCACGCCCTCGAATATCTTCAGCGCGTCGATCAGCGCGATCGAGGTGAATGAATAGGCTGCGGGATTCATGATGATGGCATCCGTGGTGCCATGGGCGGACTGGATCAGGCCGACGAGTTCGCCCTCCATGTTCGATTGATGGAACGACACCGAAACACCGAGCTGATCGGCCATCGCCCGGCAGCTCGCCTCGATCTGCTTCAGCGTCGTCGAGCCGTAGATGTGGGGCTCGCGGATGCCGAGGAAATTGAGATTGGGTCCGTTGAGGATCATGATCCTTGCGGCCATTTTCGCTTCCTTCGTTTGTTGCCGACGCGTCTAGCCGGCGAACCATTTGGCAGGGACTGTTACGAGCCCCGGGAACAGAACCATCAGTAACAGGACCACGAGCTGCGCGATCAAGAAGGGCCAGACGCCCTTGATGATGTCCTCCATGCTGATCCTGGAAACACCGCAAACCACATTGAGCACGATACCGACCGGCGGCGTGATCAGGCCGATCGCATTATTGATGATGAAGAGGACGCCAAAGTAAACGGGATCGATGCCCGCCGCCTTGACGATCGGCATCAGGATCGGCGTGAGGATGAGGATGGTCGGCGTCATGTCGAGCGCCGTTCCCACGATCACCACCACGACCATGATCGCCAGCATCAGGAGCGTGTTGTTGCCCATGAAAGGCTTCAGCAGGGTGACGATCTGTGCCGAAATCTCGGACACCGTAATCAGCCAGGACGACACCAGAGCTGCGGCCACCAGAAACATCACGATGCTCGTCGTCAGGCCCGAGGAGACGAACACCTCGTAAAGCTGCGACAGCTTCAATTCCCGATAGATGCAGGTCGCAACCAACAGGGAATAGACGGCGACGACCACCGCGGCTTCCGTCGGCGTGAAGATGCCGAAGCGCAGGCCGACCACGATGATGACCGGCAGCATCAGCGCCCAGAAGCCGTCGACCACCGCTTTCACCATTTCCGAGAACGATGCTCTCGGCGGGGGCGTCAGGTTCTCCTGGCGCACCACCCACCACCAGGCCAGGCAGAGTCCTGCCCCGAGCAACAGCCCGGGGACGATCCCGGCCAGAAACAGTTTTGAGATCGACACGCCCGCGGCAACACCGAAGATGACGAACCCGATGCTGGGCGGAATGACGGGCGCGATGATGCCGCCGGCCGCCACCAGACCCGCCGCATAGGACTTCTTGTGGCCCGCCGCCACCATCATCGGCACCAGCAAGGCGGCCAGCGCCGCGGCATCGGCCGCCGCAGAGCCCGAAAGCGACGCCAAGATGCAGGACGCGAGGATCGTGACATAACCAAGTCCGCCGCGAAAATGACCGACTGCGACGAGCGCAACGTTGACGATTCGCTTGGCGAGACCGCCCTTGTTCATGACTTCGCCGGCCAGCATGAAGAAGGGAATGGCCATCAGCGGAAAGCTGTCCGCGCCGTTGATGACGTTCTGCGCCACGATCTGGGCGTCGAACATGTCGATCGTGCTCATCAGGGCCACGCCGCAGACGATCAGCGCAAAGGCGATCGGCATGCCCAGCGCCATGGCGCCGAGCAGCGAGAAGGTGAACACGGCAATCGTCATGGCGTGATCCCGGTGATTTTCAGGATGTGAGCGCCGGGCGCCACCATACGGGGAGACGACATCAGTGCTCCTCCGATTCCCTGACGGCCACCATGTCGGCTTCGCTCGCCTGTCCGGAGATGACGCGGAACAGGTCGTAGAGAAGGATCACTCCGGCCGAAACGCCGAAGATCACGCCCACGCCATAGAAGATGCCAAGCGACAGGCCGGTCGCCGGCGCGCGGTCGTCGATATTGATGATGGTCTGACGCCAGCTTCCCGAGAGCAGAAGCCAGTCGGCGAACAGCATCAGGCAGTAATTGACGATGAAGCAGACGCGCTTGCCGACGGCCGGCAGCATCCGCACGATGGTATCGACGCCGAGATGGGCGTGCTCGCGCATCGCCACGATCGCACCGAGAAAGGTCAGCCAGACCAGAAACCAGCGCGACAGCTCCTCCGAGATCGCGATGCCGGAGTTGAAGCCGTAGCGCAGCACCACGTTGCCGAACACCAGCACCACCATCACCGCGAGAAATGCGGCAATGATGCCCTTCAGCAGGGTGCAATAGAGGTCGAGAATCCGTGCCATGCGGGCCGTCCGGGCAAAGTCAGGTTCAGAGCCGGCCGACCGGCCGGCTCCGCCGCTTGCATGCTGACGAGGTCGACTATTTCACGTCCTTGCGGATCCGGTCGAGCTCGTCGTTGAACAGCTTGACCGCGTCCGGCTTGAGATTGGCCGCAATCTTGTCGACGACCGGCTGCGCCGTCTTGCGCATGCGATCGAGCTCTTCCGGCGCGACGGTGTTGTACTGCATGCCCTTGGCCTGCAATTCCGACAGCGCCTTTTCGGTCTGAATCCGCGTCTGGTCCTTCTGATAGCCTCGGCTTTCCTCATACGCCTCGCGCATCAGGCGCTGCTCGGTCGGGGAGAGCTTGTCCCAGAACGCCTTGCTCACCAGGATGATGTTCAGGGTGAAGGTGTGGTTGGTGGCGGAGACGTATTTCTGCACTTCGTAGAACTTGTTGGAGAGAATGACCGTGAACGGGTTCTCCTCGCCGTCGACGGTGCGGGTCTCGAGCGCCGAATAGAGTTCGCCGAAAGCCATCGGAACGGGATTGGCCTTGAAGGACCCGAAGGTCTCGAGGTAGACCGGGTTCGGAATGACGCGAAGCTTGAGGCCGTTGAAATCCTCGACCTTGGTGATCGGCCGCGTGCTGTTGGTGACGTTGCGGAAGCCAAGGCCCCAATATCCGAGACCGATCAGCCCCTTCGACGGCAGCGTATCGAGCATTGACGTGCCGAACTTTCCGGTCCCGAGAGCGTCGGCCTGCTCGACGGTCTTCACGATGAACGGGAAGTCGATGAGGCCGAACTCCGGCACGACCGTCGCGAGCGACGTGGTCGAGGCCGACAGCATTTCCTGCGTGCCGCCGCGCAGCGCCGATTGCTGCTGCAGCTCGTTGCCGAGCTGCGAGGCCGCGAACTCGCGGATCTTCATCTTGCCCCCGCTCTTCGCCAGCAGGATCTCGGCAAATTTCTGCACCCCCGCGCTGACGGGGTGATCGGTGTTGTTCAGATGTCCCCACCTGATCGTCCGCTCCTG
Organism: Bradyrhizobium sp. 149; assembly: GCF_023073915.1. Lineage (GTDB taxonomy): Bacteria > Pseudomonadota > Alphaproteobacteria > Rhizobiales > Xanthobacteraceae > Bradyrhizobium. The sequence goes on from NZ_JADPKK010000022.1 coordinate 1,601,650, forward strand.
AATCTCCTGAGCGGATGCGCCGACCGTCAGCGCCACGCAAATCGCCGTCGCAGACAGCGCCCGGACCAACAAGCTCATTTTGACCTCCCTGTTCGATCGGGGCACGACGGCGGCTTGAGCCATTCTTTTCTGCACCCTCAGGTCGATCAACAAACATAAGTATATTTGGCGGTCAAATGATAAATCGATGTTCATCTGACGTTTTTGAATATCTCCGTCGTTAGGCGTCTGCTATATTGCTGGTAACATTGATGGTTCGGCCGCCCGCCACGGGGCGCCGCGCGCATATTTGCGGGATCGGAGAGCATGACGTCACTCGAGGGGCGCCCTTTGTCGGCGGGCGACAGCGGATATCAGCGGATACGATCCGACATCATTTTCGGCGTGCTGACGCCGTCCGGGCGTCTGAAGCTCGACGCCATGAAGGAGGACTACGGCGTCAGCATCTCCACGCTGCGCGAGATCCTCAACCGGCTGACGTCCGAGGGTTTTGTGGTTGCCGAGGGCCAGCGCGGCTTCGAGGTGGCGCCGATCTCGATCCAGAACCTGCGTGAGCTCGCTGGTCTGCGTATCCTGCTGGAGCATCATGCGATGGCCGAGTCGTTCCGCGCCGGCGACGTCGAGTGGGAAGGCCGGGTGGTGTCGGCGCATCACAAGCTGGCGGCGACCGAACGCACCGTGCTCAAGGAGGGCGACGATCCCGAGCTGCGCAAACGCTACGACGGCGAATTCCACCAGGCGCTGATCTCGAGTTGCGGTTCGCGCGAGCTGATGCAGACCCACGCGGTCGTGTTCGACAAATATTTCCGCTATGCGCTGCGCTACCGCGGCGCGGAGACGATCAATCAGCACAAGGCGCTGCTGGAATGCGCCCTCAAGCGCGACATCAAGAGCGCGAAAACCGTGCTCACCGAGCACATCAACGGCTGCGTCGCGCACGCCCTCGCCTCCTGGAACGAGGGCTGATCGCCCGCGGCCTGATGTCTTTTGGAGACAGCGCTCGTGGCTGGGATCGGATTTTGAGATGGCTCCCCACATGATCGGCGCGCATCGGGTCGAGACCGCGGTCGCTGCCGGCGATATCCTCGGCGAGACGCCGTTGTGGTGCGACCGCTCCCGCAAGCTGTGGTGGGTCGACATCGACCGTCGGCTGCATCAATCGTTCGATCCGGCGAGCGGCGCTCATGAGGTCTTTCCGTACGCGTGCAACTTCCTCGGCAGTCAGGCCTTGACGGCGGATGGCTCCCACCTGCTCGCGCAGGATCTGGGCCTTTATCGCCGCTCGGCCAGTGACGATCCTCCAAGCCAGCTTTGCGAGGTCGATCGCGGCCCCGACAACCGCCTGAACGACGGGCGCGTCGACGCGCGGGGCCGGCTATGGATCGGCACCATGGACAACCAGCTGCATCGGCCGAACGGAGCACTGTATCGTGTGGACCCGGACGGCCGGACAACGCACATGTTCGGCGATGTCATCGTGACCAACGGAATCGCGTTCTCGCCCGACAATCGCACGCACTATTTCACGGATACGAGGCGATACCGCACCTGGCAGTTCGACTTCGATCTCGATGACGGCGCGATCCGCAACAGACGGCTGTTCGCGGACTACAGCGCCTCCGGGGACAGACCTGACGGCGCGTGCGTCGACGTCGCCGGCGGACTGTGGACCGCATTCTTCTCCGGCGGCCGGGTGGTGCGCTATCGACCGGACGGCCGGATCGACACCGTCATTGCGCTGCCGGCGACCAATCCGACCTGCGTGTGCTTCGGAGGCACCGATCTGAAGACGCTGTTCGTGACGACGGCGCGCAAGTTTCTTGATCGTCAGCAATTGAGCCGAGAACCCCAGGCGGGTCATGTTCTGGCCATTGACGGGATCGCACAGGGGCTTCCGGAGCACCGCTTCGGCAGATCATCCTGAACGCTTGCCGTCGATTCATTCCCGGTGACGCGGCGATCTCGCCTTTCAAACAGCGGACATGAGCTCTCGTTCTCGCGACCGCTTTCGCCCGAGCTTTGCCTGGTCGCTTCGCCCTCTTTTCCAAGAGGGTGCAGGGAAGGCCGGGTGCCGGCTGGCACCCGCGGTCCGCTGCGCGAATGGAGCGCAAAGGAGACCGCACAGCAGCATACAGGTGTAGCCAATCACTCGGCCTTCCCTGCGCAGTGGTTGGACGGCTTATGCCGTGCTCTCCCGGGAGCCGAGTTCCTTCTGGCCTCCCTCGCCCCGGCGAAAGTCGCCGACACCGCGCCGGTTGACGCAAATGCCGCATTCGCCAAGGCTTGACCGTAGCAACGACGGCCAGGACCACACGGTTTTGCCGTACGCACGGCCCGCCATTTCACCACCGGTTTCGACGACTTTGTGCACGTTGCCGTCGACCTGGTGACGAGACGAACCTGACAGCATCGCTCGTCGGCACGAAGCCTTGGGCTCACGGAGAGCAATCCGCCCTGCCCACGCCTCTCGCGCCCAACGCTGCCGCGTCCACCGCAAGCCCGGCTCGCGAACAAGACGACACGAGATCGCCCCTCTTGGTTGAGCCGGGATGGCCGACACATACGACAAAACCGAATTTCGGTAAAGTGGAATATCTTTGTGGGGAGGGGTTGACTGGTGTTTTGCCCGACGGGCAATCCAGCGCCCTAGAAACTCTAACTGCCAAACGGTCCCAATAGGCAGAAGACCTGTTTACGCGGAGAGCCGCAGCATGATCATTTCCTGTTCGGCCGCTTAGACTTATAGAGATCACCTTGGCGCTCTCCTCCATCCCGATCTAACATCATTCGCCGAGCGCGACTCGCTAGATAAGACAGCTCGTCCAACGTTCGCAGCAAAGCCTCGCGCTGTTCTGCGCTGCCAACCGAATCGTCACCTTGATTCGAAAGCATTCGAGTAACAACGTTGGGCAGGATCTCTACTTCGATAGAATTTCGTGCATACGCTCCCAGTTGACCCATGTCCGCGTTACCGCCTCCGATAAATCGCAGTTCGGTCGAGGCAATATCTGCTCGTGGCACGTCGAAAGGATCATCCTCTCGCAACAGATCGCGAACGATCCGCCTGCCGACGGAATTAGCATACGCGAGTACATTGCTTTCCTCGAACAGTGAAGCGCAAATTCCAAACCACGTTGCTGCACCATCCAACCAGCCGCCAAACTCTCGTGCGGATCGAATAAGTTCAAATGAGCCATTACCAGCGATCGCCAACATCAGACCTGCCAAAAATTGTGATCGGAAGTCAGTTTCGCCACGACGTTTGAGATCAGCAAGTGCTGCATTAAAGCGATTAATTCGCTCCTCCCTAGAGGCAGCAAGCATCTTCTCCAAATCGAGCTCGGGGCCCGCAATCTCGGAAAGCGAGCGAAGCATTTCCGGCCGAATTGCTCCTGCCTCAACCGCATCCCTGATGAACGACGCAATTGGACCGCCGTACTCCTGAAGAGACCGCCGCGGGAGAATCCTTGTTGTCGCGATATTGACCAGCCGCCATGCAATGCTAGTGCCCTCGACACTCCTACCGGTCGCCGCATCGCTCTGACTCGCGCGTGTCATCATCCATTCCTGCAGAACCCATTGGAATGCTGCCTCGCTGTAACCTGCAAGAACGCTTTGACCAAGCACCACGGACAGCGAAGACTGCAGCAGCGGAAGCACGTTACTTGGCCTCTCTGCTTGTCGCGCGGCCGCCATCCAAACGTCCGCGATACTTGCTCCAGCGACCATTCTCGCGATCTGCATCTGATTGCCACGTTCGCGATCTGCATTTTCCAGAATTTCAATCAGCTCGAGTGGCATTACCCTGAAGTACGCCGTGAACGGACGAACGGTCGTGCTGTAGGTAGAAACAAATGCGAAGAATTCTTGGAGGTCGCGCTCCGCGACGCAAACAATCGGGCGTGCATTAGATTTAAGATCCGGCCACGCCAAGGTTACCTCGTTAGGCTTCCGTCCGTGAGCACCTGCATCGCGCGGTAGCGTAGGATCTCCTGCGACAGCTTGAGCCATCCAGTTGACAAAATTCTCCCGACTTAAGCGGCGCGCCGTAATAGCGATCATAGGAAAAGGTCCTTTAGATTTGGCTCTCCCGGCTTCGTGATTTCGCAGGCATTAAGTCCCTTTTCAAAGTAGCCCGCCAAATCCTCCTCATGATACACTACCAGGGTGGTCTTGGCTCTCGTCACTGCCGTGTAAGTCAAGTTTCGCTGTGTAGCGAATTTTTTCAGCTTATCGGCCGCCATCAGGTGAACGGCTCTAAATTCGAGACCCTTTGCACCTTGTACCGTGGTCACAACCACCGGTCGACCGGAGATAATAGCGGTATACGCACCAGCACGCTGGACCTGTACTTCTGCCTCGATTTCGCTTGCAGAGATCTGCTCCGCTACGGCCTTTAGGTCCTCCCCTCGTGGGCACAGCACGCCGATCATCTCTCCTGGATAGGCCTGCAGCTGCGTCTTTATCCGCTTCACGGCTTCTACCACCTGAGTCTCAATTTTAAGCTGTCCAAGCACTTCGACTGTCGAGGGGTATGCGGCCTCGTCGTAGTTCGAGGTCGCCTCCATGCTGCTAGAGTGGTCTATAACGTTCTTAATCCCGTCCGCCACCCTGCAAATCTTAATGCCGTTGCGATAGTGGTGATGAAGCGTTGCGGTCTCTGAACCAAGCTCCGCCAACTTCTCTAACGCTCCGGTTTTCTTAGTGATGCGCTGGTTGTTGTCACCGACGGCAAAAACTCGCTCGCCGAACGAGCGAATTATGCTGACTTCGTCGGCGGAATAATCTTGCGCCTCATCGAGAAGGATCACGTCGTAGACGTCTTCTGCCTTTTGTATAGCGGCGATTTCACCGAGTCTCGCAAACATCTGGTCGCGGATCTTGTCGAAATCATCGTCTTCATCGATTGAAACCCCGTTGGCGCCCAAAATCTCGTAAGCCCAACGCATAAATGTCTGCACTTTGTCAGCTGAAAACGGATAATGCGCCGTGCCTGACGCAATGAATTCTTTAAGTACACGCCCAAAGGCTAGCACCTTGATGTTCGTTGTGCCTTTCTTGTGAAGATAACTTGCGCGCAAGAGCAGAAGGTTCGTTTTACCGCAACCTGGCGGGCCCACCACAAGGTGATCAACATCATCGCTAAGCGAAATCACCTTCTTCTGCTCGTCGTCAAGCTGACTAAGATCCTTCCACCAAGAAGACTCCATCAAACAACTCCCAAGCCTTCAAGGTTTAGCGGGCCTTCCCCGCCCTGCTGCACTTGATCCAAGCACAAAAAAAGCGCAGCCCCGATCCGGTCGCCGATCGCATTCGAACTATACGGACCCTTGAATACCTCGACCAAATTATCGGAATCGATCAACGTCCCGGAACTCGAAGAAGAAGCTGCGAGCATCACCGCGATAGCCTGCGCATCAACGTCGATCACATCAACCGCAATCTTTAACTGTATCTCTCTTGAAAGCTGAAGGCTTTCAGACGGTTTAAGGCGGATCGAGAGCATTGGAGAATTCCGACCGAGCCTTGTAACTTCGACAGGGGGAATCATCGAGGCGTTGGCCTGCCTAATTCTTCGGACTTCGATCTTCAATCCATCAATAACAGTATCAAGAAGTTCACCGGCAGCAGCAGCATCTTGCGCTGGCACTGCCGTCTCAGCCGTCGCAAGAAGAATTCGTTGACCAACACGTTTGCGAGCTTCTTCGGCCGCTGGCATCGTTTGTGGCGGCCGAAATGAATCCCACCTCACGAGGTCGAGCCGTTTGGCCGGATCCTTAACCAACGACATGCGACAGGCATCAACAAGATACGATGGCGCAGTTTCGCTCGCGACGTTGGGGAGTTCGTGCTGAACGGCGTTCACCAGAGCCGCATATGGGTTGATGAACTCTTCAAATATTGGCCGCCGCATAATCAAATCATGCAGTACCGCGCCAACCTGATAGATCGCTAGCGCGCGCCAGCCGTCAACGTCATTCGCTTCATCTCGCAGCAGAAACTCCGGCGAGCTGTACTGCAAAGTTCCGACGAACAGACGTTGACCATCAACGTCGGTGACGCCGGCTTCTCCGATCGGCTTTAAGACCCCGAAATCTAGCAGTACCAGTCTACTCAGGTTTTCAAGGAGAACTATATTGGCGGGCTTGATGTCTCGATGAGCTAGATTCAAAGACTCTAAAAACTCGCACGCCGAAACAAGCTGTTCTATCAGGCTCGGAATGTTAGCATCCGGCACCTGCGTTAAGCACTTACTGAGGCTGGGACCAGCCAAAAATTCCATAACGATAAAATGGTTCTTACTTTCCTTGTCCACCCCGCCACCAAGAAGGCGAACCAAATTCGGATGCTCCTTTCCGAGAAGCGTCAACTCGCGTTTGATGCGACCGAGTTGGGTTTCATCTCCATACCGTTGAATGATCTCATCATCGAATATCTTCAGAGCGACCAAGCCGTCCTTCCCAGCTGCTCGAAAGACTGCTGCCGACTTTCCGTGGTCGATTAAAGATTCGATAGTCCAAGATTCTATTGTCTTCCCTCGAAATCGATCTTCCCATTCTCTTGCTTTGGCAGAATCCACGCCCCCGACCTCCAGTGAACACCAACGCATTGCTCTAGCAAAATAGAAACATGGTATCTCCACTACCTTAGGTCAATAAGGCGGTTGCGCAAGCTTTGTTGCAGCGGCTCCCAGCGAACATCCAGTTCGCTAATTAACCGGTGCACTTGCAGCGAGAACAAGGACTCAATATTGCAAAGCTGCGAGCTCGGATTAGCAAGAATGCAGCGTAAGCGCATTCGCGTTGTCCTCATGATACCGTCGCCGACCGTGCGCGCTCGGTCACAATCTACCAACGCGGGAAAGATTAGCCCGGCATTCCATTCTCCTGCTCTAGCTCACCTGCGCTACCCGTCCACGGGACCATAGCGGGCGCAACGGCCGATCTCCCGGGGTTCGGAGCCCCGCCTCATCATAAAAACCGTTTATCTTTCCAATCTGAACTATAAATTTTGCAAAATAGTGCAGTGCACCTAGACTGGCCTTGCCGGACTGCCGCAGCAAGGACACCCATGTACTCCACATCTCGCCGAGGCCTCCTGCGCCTCGCGGCTTCCGCGGTCGCGCTGTCCAGCACCAGCCTGAACGCCATGGCCGCCGACCGCACCATCAAGGTCGGAACGCTGAAGCTGATCCACGGCATCACGCCTTATTTCTACGAGAAATTCGTGCCCGCCGGCCTCACGATCGAGGTGGTGCCGTTCGAAAGCCCGACCGACGGCAAGAACGCCGTTGTCACCGGCACCGTCGATTTCGGCATCTACGGCCTGGCTGCCGCCACTCTGGGCGGCGCCAACGGCGAGCCGGTTGTGGTCGTCGCCGCCGCCTGCAATCGCGGCATGGCCGTGGTGTCCGGCATCAACTCCGACATCAACGGGATCAAGGATCTCAGGGGCAAGCGGGTCGCGATCTGGCCCGGCTCGACCCAGGAGGTCGTGATCCTCGACCGCCTCACCGCCGAAGGCATGACCATCAACGACGTCACCGCCGTGCGCGTGCCGTTCTCCGACATGGCGCCGGCGCTCGAGCGCGGCGATATCGACGCCTATGTCGGAGCCGAACCCGCCGCCGGCATCAGTCTTGCCAAGGGGATCGGCAAGATCGTCGAATATCCCTATTCGACGCCGACCGGCTCGCTCAACATGGTGCTGACGACCCGCCGCGAACTGACGCAAAAGGAGCCGGACTTCATCAAGACGTTCCTCAAGGTGCACCGCGCCGCAAGCGAATTTGCCATGAGCGACCAGAACGCGTTCACGGACATGGCGATGAAGAAGCTCGGCCAGTTGCGGCCATCGATCGAGAAAGCCGCGCCGAACGTCGAACTGACCTGGAATATCGACGACACCTTCATGAAGCAGGCGAACTATTACGGCACCCAGATGCTGGCGAAGAAGCAAATCCGTCAATTGCCTGACTACGCCAGCTTCATCGACGCCAGCTTCGTGAAAGCGATCGCGGCCTCCTGAGAGGCTGGCGAAACATGCAGCCGATGACATGGCGCTTCCGCAAGGGCTCGTCATGTGGCGTTGCGCCAACCGTCCACGCCTGCGGCGGAACGGCCGGCGCGTTCAAATCCGTTCGACACATCTGGGACACATGAGCGTATTCCGGTCAGGCTCTGAGGACAGCATGAGCAGAGACACCTCGGTCGCGGCGCCCACAACAGGCGCGGCGACCGGCAGCATTGCAACAGTCGCAGCCGGGACTTCGGTGCAGCTCTGGCGGCGACGCCTGCAAGCCGTCGCACTCGCCGCGATCGTGCCACTGTGCCTGTTGGCTCTCTGGCACGTGATGGTGCGCTGGAGCGGCACGCGCTTGATCCCGACGCCCTACGGCGTCGCCGTCATGATGTGGGATTTCGCCTTTGGCGGCATCTATGACGACGCCTATAGCGGTTCGCTGCCGATCCATTTCTGGAAATCGGTGCAGCGGGTCTATGGCGGATTCTTTCTCGCCGCTGCGACCGGCATTCCGCTCGGCCTGATGCTCGGGCGCATTCCGCTGTTGCGCGCCATGCTCGATCCGATGCTGTCGCTGCTGCGTCCGGTGCCGGTCACGGCATGGCTGCCGCTGTCCATGATCTTTTTCGGACTGGGGCCGAAATCGGCGATCTTCCTGGTGTTTCTCGGCGCGTTCTTTCCGATCATGTTGAACACCGTGTTCGGCGTCAAATCGGTGGATGCCCGCCTGTTCGAAGCCGCCGAAATGCTCGGCTGTTCCGGCTCGCAAATGTTTCGCGCCGTGGTCCTGCCGGCTGCCCTGCCCAGCATCTTCAACGGCCTGCGGCTCGGCGCCGGCTTTGCCTGGATCCTGATCGTGGTCGGCGAAATGACCGGCGTGCCGGAAGGCCTCGGCGCCGTCATCATGGACGGCCGCACGCTTTCGCGCACCGACCTGATCATCACAGGCATGATCATCATCGGCATCACCGGCTATCTCTCCGACCGGATCCTGGTCGTCATCTCCAAACATTTCCTCCGGTGGAGCCCGCAGCACAATGCTTGATACGCCCGGTCAAAAAACAGCGGCGGTCCCCATATTGCGCGTCTCCGGCCTGCACAAGGAATTCGCCGCCCTCAATGGCACGGTCGAGGCGCTGCGCGATGTCGAGATCACCATCAACAAAGGGGAATTCATCTGCTTGCTGGGCGCATCCGGCTGCGGAAAATCGACCCTGCTGCGGATCATCGCCGGCTTTGAAAAAGCCACGCGCGGTTCGGTCACGGTCTACGGCACCGAGGTCACCGGACCCGGTGCCGACCGCGGCATGGTGTTCCAGGACTATGCGTTGTTTCCCTGGCTCACGGTGCTCGACAATATCAGCTTCGGCCCGCGCCAGCGCGGCGTACCGAAACCGACAATCGTCAAGGAGACCAAACGGTTTCTCGACATGGTCGGCCTGACTGCTTTCGCCGACCGCTTTCCGCATCAATTGTCCGGGGGCATGAAGCAGCGGGTCGCGATCGCCCGCGTGCTCGCCAACGACACCGACATCTTGCTGATGGACGAACCGTTCGGCGCGCTCGATGCGCTGACCCGCAGCAAGCTGCAGGAAGAATTGATCGAGATCTGGAAGGCCACCAAGCTGACGGTGATCTTCGTCACCCATTCGGTCGAGGAAGCGGTGGTGCTGGCCGACCGGATCGTCGTCATGACTGCCGGTCCCGGCCGCATCGACTGCCAGATGAACATCGACCTGCCGCGCCCGCGCGACGTTTCCTCGCCGGAATTCAACGCGCTCCGCCGCGATGTGACGCGCCGCCTGACCAGCCACATCGGCAGCGCCGGGCCTGTGACCGCGACGGCGGATTCCTGAGCAATGACCGATACCGCCAAGCGCGCGCCGCGCGCCACGCCGATCTATCTGGACATGGACCGCGCCGCGCTCGACGCCGCCTACAACAACAGCGCCGCCGTCACCGACAGCAGCGAGTGGCTGGCCGAGTGGCGCGCGCGCAGCGCTACTTCGCGTGCCATACGCGGCGCCCAACTCGACGTGCCCTATGGCGACGGCCAGCGTGCCCGCCTCGACTATTTCCCTTGCGGCGAGATCGATGCGCCGCTGTTCGTGTTCATTCACGGCGGCTATTGGCAGCGCAACGCCAAGGAAATATTTTCCTTCATCTCGGAAGGCCCCCGCGCCCATGGCATCGACGTCGCCGTGCTCGGCTATACGCTGGCGCCCGCGGCAAGGCTGTCCGGCATCGTCGAAGAGGTCCGCGAAGCCATCGCCCTCCTGGGTGCTCAGGCTGGTCGGTTTGGCTACGATCCGAACCGGATCTATGTCGGCGGCTGGTCCGCCGGCGGCCATCTGGCTGCCGTCGCCAGCGGCTGGCCGAACGTGCGTGGTGCGCTGGTGATCAGCGGCATTTTCGATCTCGAGCCGATCGCGCTGACCTACATCAACGACCCGCTTCAACTCGATCGGCACGAGATCGAAAGGTTCAGCCCGCTGCGCCTGTTGCGCCAAGGCGCCTCGCCGCAATGCCTGAGCGTCGGCGGCAACGAACTGAGCGAATTGCAGCGGCAGTCGCGCGCCTATGCGGAGGCGGCCGACAAACTCGGCCTGCCCGTCACGTTACGAATTCTTCCCGGCCACCACCATTTCTCGATCCTCGACGAGCTTGGAAAGGCCGACGGCGAACTGACCCTCGCCCTGTCGCGGCTCATTCGCGACGCGGAATTCTTCGGCCGTTGAATCCGGGCCGGTGCGGCTGTGGCCAGCTCAAGCAACGGCGCGCGCGGTCGTAGTCGCGACGGCGCCGTCAAGGAAGCCCGTCAGCCGCTGCCGGATGATCTGCTCGGCCTCATTCATGATGCGATCGATCAGTTCCTTCACCGTCGGGATGTCCTTGATCAGCCCAACCACCATGCCGCAGCTCCAAGCGCCGGCGTCCATCTCGCCATCGACCATCACCCTCGGATAGACACCCGCCACCTGCTCGTGGATGTCCTCGATCTTGAGGCTCGCGCCCTTCTCGCGCTCGACTTCGAGCAACTGAGTGACGCCCTTGTTCTTCAGCACGCGCTCGGTGTTGCGCAGCGCGCGCATCACCAGCACCGTGTCGAGCTCGGTGGCCTCGACCAGGGCCCGCTTCACGTTGGCGTGGACCGGCGCTTCCTTGGTCGCGACGAAGCGGGTCCCCATGTTCATGCCGGCGGCGCCCATCGACAACGCGGCAACGAGGCTGCGCGCATCCGCCATGCCGCCCGAGGCCACGAACGGGATCTTGAGCTCATCCGCCGCGCGCGGCAGCAGGATCATGTTCGGGATATCGTCCTCACCGGGATGGCCGCCGCATTCGAAGCCGTCGACGCTGACGGCGTCGCAGCCGATTCTCTCGGCCTTGAGCGAATGCCGCACCGAGGTGCATTTGTGGATCACCTTGATGCCCGCCGCCTTCAGCGCAGGCATGTACGCTTCCGGGCTGCGGCCGGCGGTCTCCACCGCCTTGACGCCGCCTTCCTTGATGGCGGCGATGTATTCCGGATAGGGCGGCGAAGTGAAGCTCGGCAGGAACGTCAGGTTCACACCGATCGGCTTGTCGGTCATGTCGCGGCAGCGCACGATTTCCTTTGCCAGCAACTCCGGCGTCCTCTGCGTGAGGCCGGTGATGATGCCGAGACCGCCGGCGTTCGACACCGCAGCTGCCAGCTCGGCGAAGCCGACATAGTGCATGCCGCCCTGGATGATCGGATGCTGGATCCCGAACAGTTCAGTAATCGCTGTCTTCACGTGTGCTTCTCCGCTTTCCGATCAGTTGACGATTTCAAACAGGCCGGCCGCGCCCATGCCGCCGCCGATGCACATGGTCACCACGCCGTACTTCGCCTTGCGCCGCCGCCCCTCGATCAGGATGTGCCCCGCAAGCCGCGCGCCGGTCATGCCATAGGGATGGCCGATCGCAATCGAGCCGCCGTTGACGTTGAGCTTGTCCGGATCGATGCCGAGCTTGTCGCGGCAGTAGATCACCTGGACGGCATAGGCTTCGTTCAGCTCCCAGAGATCGATGTCGTCGATCTTCAGACCGTGCCGCTTCAGCAGGCGCGGGATCGCAGCCACCGGGCCGATACCCATTTCGTCCGGCTCGACACCGGCCGCGACGAAGCCGCGGAAGATGCCGAGCGGCTTCAGGCCCTTCTTCGCGGCGATCCTGTCGCTCATGATCACGCAGGCCGATGCGCCGTCGGAAAGCTGGCTTGCATTGCCCGCCGTGATGGTCTTGCCTTCGAACACCGGCTTGATCTTCGCAAGGCCCTCCGCCGTGGTCTCGGGGCGCGGCCCTTCGTCCTTCGACAAGGTCACCTGCTGATAGGTGACTTCCTTGGTGTCCTTGTTGACGACGGCCATCCTGGTCGTGATCGGGACGATCTCGTCATTGAAGCGGCCGGCCTGCACCGCGGCACCGATACGGCGCTGGCATTCGAGACTGTATTCGTCCTGCCGGTCGCGGCCGATCTTGTAACGCTCGGCGACAATCTCGGCCGTGTCGAGCATCGACATGTACATGCCCGGCTTCATCGCCATCAACTCGTCGTCGACGGCGTGGAATCTGTTCATGTGCTCGTTCTGCACCAGGCTGATCGACTCGATACCGCCTCCGATCGCGATCTCGACCCCGTCCAGCATGATCGAGCGTGCCGCGACCGCTATCGCCTGCAAGCCGGACGCGCACTGCCGATCGATCGTGGTCCCGGCAACGGTGACCGGCAGGCCGGCGCGGATCGCGCCCTTGCGTGCGACGTTCATCACCATGGTGCCTTGTTGCATCGCGCAACCCATCACCACGTCCTCGACCTCGCCGGGCTCGATGCCCGCGCGCCTGACCGCTTCGGCCATCACATGGCCGGCCATGGTCGGACCTTCGGTGTTGTTCAGCGCACCGCGATAGGCCTTACCGACGCCGGTACGCGCGGTGGAAACGATAACTGCCTCTGTCGTCATATTGGCCTCTTTGTCACGCGGCCGCATCGAGCTGCACATAGCGCAGCAGATGGTGGGCGGGATCGCCGAACTGGATGTTGATGGAAGAGATTCGCTTGAAGTAATGGCCGACATTCAATTCGTCGGTCATGCCCATGCCGCCATGGAGTTGCACCGCCTGATCGGCGATGAATTTTCCGGCATAGCCGATCTTCGACTTGGCGCCGGAAGCGAGGCGCGAGATACCGGCCTCGCTAGCGCCGAGGCTCAGATTGAGATGCTGCATCAGCGAGAGCGCCTCCTGATGGGCGATGAACATGTCGACCATCCGGTGTTGCAGCACCTGGAAGCTGCCGATCGTGACGCCGAACTGCTTTCGGGTCTTGGAGAATTCCAGCGTCGCGGAGTTCAATTCGGCCATCGCTCCGACTGCTTCGGCGCAGAGCGCGCCGATGGCCCGGTCGCGGCAGGTTTCCAGCAGCGCGACGCCCTCGCCTTCGCTGCCGAGCAACTCGCCGCGCACTTCCCGAAACGTAACCTCCGCGGCGCGGCGGCCGTCGATGGTCTTGAAGCTCCGCAGATCGAGATTGGCCGCCCGGGCATCGACGACGAACAGGCTGATGCCGCTGCGATCATCGCGCTTGCCGGCGGTACGCGCGGAGACGATGAGAGAGTCCGCCCAGGGCGCCGCGATGACGGCGGTCTTCTCACCACTGAGGATGTAGTCCTTGCCATCGGCCCGCGCCGTGGTCGCGACATCAGCAAGGTCGAAGCGCGAGCCTCTTTCGGTCCAGGCCAGCGCCCAGATCTTCTGTCCGGCCACGATATCGGGAATGAAGGCCTGCTTCTGCTCGTCCGTCCCTGCATGCTCGATCAGGCTCCCAGCCAGCACGACGGTCTCCATGAACGGCTCCACGACGAGATGACGGCCGAACTCCTGGGCGATGATCATGGTCGATAGCGGACCGCCACCGAGTCCGCCGCTCTCCTCCGAGAACGGCGCGGCCAGCAGGCCGAGCTCGGCAAAGGCCGCCCACTGCTTGCGGCTCCAGCCCTCTTCACTGGAAACACTCTTGCGCCGCGCCTCGAAACTGTACTGGTCGCGGAGCATGCGCTGTACGCTGGAGCGCAACAATTCCTGCTCTTCCGTGAACTGGATATCCATCCGATCCTCTTGTGCGCTGTTGCTAGAGACCGAGCACCGCTTTGGCGATGATGTTGCGCTGGATCTCGTTCGATCCGCCGTAGATGCTGAGCTTGCGCGAATTCAGGTACTTTTCCGACGCGGTGTGGCCGTAGTCGGGGCCCGGCATGAAGCGGTTTGCGCTCAACGGCTGCTCGCGAAGTGCAAGTCCGTCATTGCCGATTGCGCGATGTGTCAGTTCGGTGATTCCCTGGAATATCTCGGTGCCGCGAATCTTGAACAGCGAGGCCGCAGGACCCGGATCGATGCCGCGGGCCATCTGGGCAATGACGCGCAACTCGGTGGCCTCGAGCGCAAGCACGTCGAGCTCGATCCGGCCGATCTCCTTGCTGAAATCGAGACGCGCCGGATCGTCCGCTGCGATCTCCGCCTTAACGATCTTCTTCAACCGGTCGAGATAGCGCGTCGACCGGCCGATCCCGGCCATGCTGGTGCGCTCATTGCCCAGCAGAAATTTGGCGTAGGTCCAGCCCTTGTTCTCCTCGCCGATCAGGTTCTCGACGGGGACGCGGACGTCCTCGAGGAAGACATCGTTGACCTCGTGCGATCCGTCGATCGTGACGATCGGACGCACGGTGACGCCGGGCGATTTCATGTCTATCAGGAGGAACGAGATGCCGGCCTGAGGCTTGGCGCCCGGATCCGTACGCACCAGGCAGAAGATCCAATCGGCGTGCTGCGCCAACGTCGTCCAGGTCTTGTGGCCGTTGACGATGTAGTGGTCGCCGTCGCGCACCGCCTTGGTCCGAACGGTCGCCAGGTCCGACCCTGAGCCCGGCTCGGAATAGCCCTGGCACCACCAATCGTCACCCGAGAGGATCCGCGGCAAGAACTTCTGTTTTTGCGCGTCGTTGCCGAACGTGTAGATGACGGGACCAACCATGGTGACGCTGAACGCCAGCGGCGGCAGCGTCCCGGCCCGGCTTGTTTCCTGCTCGAAGATGAAACGCCGGGTGATCGACCAGCCGGGGCCGCCATATTCCTTGGGCCAGAGCGGCGCGACCCAGCCCTTCCTGTAGAGGATGCGGTGCCAGAGCAACGATTGCTCTTTCGTCAGGTCGGTCTCCGGATTGGGGACGCGCATTTCCTGCGGATAGTTTTCGGCGATGAAGGCGCGCACCTCATCACGGAAGGCCGCGTCTTCGGGAGACAGTGCGAGCTCCATCGGGCGTTTCCTACCACTTCTCACCGAAGGGGCGGATTTCCAGCTCGAAGGTCCAGGCGCTCCTCGGCTGCTGATAGAGCTGCCAATAGGACGTCGCGACCGAGGCCGGCGGCATGAGCAAATCCGGATCGTCGAGCGCATTGGGGCCGAGCGCCTCCAGGCGTCGCTGCCTGACCCATTCGGTATCGACACCGGAATCGATAACGAGGTGGGCGACGTGGATATTCTTCGGGCCGAGCTCGCGTGCCATCGCCTGCGCCACCGCGCGCAGCCCGAATTTGGCGCTGGCAAAGGCTGCATAGCCGCTGCCGCCGCGCAAAGACGCGGTCGCGCCGGTGAAGAAAATGTTGCCCTGGCCGCGCGGCAGCATCAGCCTGGCTGCCTCGCGCCCGGCGAGGAAGCCGGAGTAGCAGGCCATTTCCCAGACCTTGCGGAACACGCGCTCGGTCGTGTCGAGGATCGGGAAGTTGACGTTTGCACCGATGTTGAAAATGCAGACCTCCAGAGGCGCGTGCTTGTCTGCGTCATTCAGGAAGGAGATGATCTCGTCCTCCTTGCGCGCATCGAGCGAACGTGCCTGGATCTCGCCGCCGGCGGCCTCGATCTCCTTGACCAGCGGCGCGAGCTTGTCGCCGTTGCGGCGGCCAGCGAAGACGGTAAAGCCTTCAGACGCAAACTTCTTGGCAATCTCTCCGCCGATGAAATCGCCCGCGCCGATCACGGCGACGGTTGCATTTCTCGTTTTCAAGGGTCTTCTCCCGGTTATGTTAGGCCCGCTATGCGCGAAGCTGTTCTGTCGCCCTGGAACGTGGAGCGCAATTTTCGCGATCGATGACGGGGCGCTCGTCCGCTCTCACCCCGCCCATACGCTGCCCGAGGTTACCACGGTCGGAGTCGCAGTCCTCAACGGGCGTGGTTCGCCCCAAGGCTCTGGAAGACTGACGGCGGGTCGATTGATCGATATGGCTCGGCAACCCGGCAGCAGTCTCGTCTCGACCGAGCGCTTGGGACAGCTTCGCCACGACCAACCGCCTCCCGCCTGAAGAACATCGACGCTTTTCATCATTGCGCCTGCGACGAAACATGCGTTCTTTTTTAGAACTCGTCAATCGGTATTTTGCTGGGACGACCGGATCAGAAAGTGGCAGGCTCGCTGCCATACTCGCGGACTTGCGAAAACTCCATTTACAACGCGGCTAGCAGCCGATAACGATAAGTATCAAATAAGAACTTGCGAGGAGGCGAGCGTGGGAGAAAGTCGGGGAGTCGCGATGTTGGTCGGCGCGGGTGATGCCATCGGCGCAGCCGTTGCGCGCCGGTTTGCCAGCGGCGGCTACACAGTTTGCATCTGCAGACGCGATGCGGCCAAATCCCAGGCGCTTGTCGATGAGCTCAGGGCGAAAGGCCACGGCATCCACGCCTTCAGCGTCGACGCCCGCCAGGAAGCGGAGGTCCAGAAGCTCTTCGCGGATGTCGAACGCCAGATCGGACCGATCGAGATATGCCTGTTCAATGCCGGATCGAACGTCAACAAGCCTCTGTTGGAGACCACCGACAAGCTCTTCTTCAAGGCCTGGGAGCTGGCCTGCTACGCCGGATTCCTGGTCGGGCGCGAAGCCGCGCGCGTCATGCTGACGCGCGGGCGCGGCACCATCTTTTTTACCGGTGCAACCGCAAGCATCCGCGGCGGCAAGGGCTTTGCCGCGTTCTCATCGGCAAAATTCGGTCTTCGCGCGCTGGCCCAGGCCATGGCGCGCGAGCTCGGGCCCAAGAACATTCATGTCGTCCATCTGATCATCGATGCCGGCGTCGATAGCGAAGCCATTCATCAGCGTATGAAAGCGGCGAAGGGGATCGATGCAAGCGAGATCCCGCCCGACAGCCTGACCAAGACCTCCTCGATTGCCGAAGCGTATTGGTTTGCCCATCAGCAAAGCCGCGACGGCTGGACCCACGAACTCGATCTTCGCCCCGCCGCAGAGAAATGGTGACATGACCGACGATCCAGACCTCACCCTGTGGGGAGTCGGGACAAGCCGCACCGTTCGACCACACTGGGCGATGCACGAGCTGGCCTTGACCTACAAGATCAAACCGATCGGCCCGCGGACGGGTGAGACCAAGACCGCCGAATATACCAGGCTCAATCCGCGCCAGAAGATTCCGCTGCTGCAGGATGGTGACTTCCGCATCGGCGAAAGTGCCGCGATCATCGCATATTTGTCGCGCATGTATTCCACGCCGGAGCGTGCGTTGATTCCGGAATCGACCCGCGACTATGCAGCGTGGCTGGAATGGTGCTTCTTTATCGTCACCGAGCTCGACTCCACCAGCCTGTATGTAATGCGTCGTCACAGCGCCGATGCTCTCGGCCCGATTTACGGGGTTGCGCCGGAGGTCGTCGCTCAAGCCGCGGAATATTTTCGGGCGCAATTGCGCCATGTGGAGGTCGCGCTGGCGGACGGCCGACAATTCCTCATGGGGGACTGCTTCAGCAGCGCCGATATTCTGCTGACGACGTGCCTGGACTGGGCGGTCGCATACGGGGTCGGCATCTGCGACAACGCACAGCCCTATCTCGCGCGTATGCGAAGTCGGGACGCCTACCAGCGCGCGGCTGCGGCGAATGTTCCGCTAGCGCCAATTGTACCGACGCCTGCCAACGCTTGAGAGCCGGTGGCGAGAGCCGGTGGCGCGAGCGCTTCGGCCTACACGGCCACGCGCAATGTGCGCGCGGCGACCATGCTGTCTATCGCGTCATCGTCGTAACCCAGCTCGCGCAGCACCTCGCGCGAGTGCTCGCCGACGCGAGGGGCCGGGCCGCCGATCGCAGACTGGTTGACCTCGAAGCGGGCTGCGGGCTTCGGCTGCCGCACCTGGCCGACCTTCGGCTGATCGAATTCCGCGATGATCCCGCGCGCCACCACCTGTTCATTGTGAATGATTTCGCCGCGCCGCAGGATTGGCGCACAGGGGACGTCCGCAGCGTCCAGCCGCTCCAGCCATTCGGCGGTCGTGTGCTGGCCGATATACTCCGCCATCTTGTTGATGCGTGCCGTGGCATTGACCGAACGCGCCGACGGGGTCGCGAACCGGGGATCATTGGCAAGCTCGGGATCGCCGGATGCCCGGCAAAATCCCTGCCATTCGGAATCGGAGATAGTGCCGGCCGTGATGTAGCCGTCGCTGGTCTTGAACACGAGGTCCGGCCGGTCGTTGGGATCGGCGGCGCCGGCCTCGGCTCCGACCACCGTGTATTGCATCATGCCTTCCGGCCAGAGATAGGAAATCATGGCATCCAGCATCGCGACCTGGATATGATCTCCGTGCCCGGTCTTCTCACGCGCATAGAGAGCCGCAGCCACGGCCTGGGCCGTAAACACGGCAGTCGTCTTGTCACACACGATCGTGCGGATCATCTGCGGGCGATTGGTGACCGGCTGCGACTGGATGTCGGCGAAACCCGACAAGCCCTGAATGATCGGATCGTAAACGCGCTTCTTGACATACGGTCCGGTCTCGCCGACGCCGCTGATCGAGACGTAGATCAGGCGCGGATGCCGCCTGCGCAGTTCTTCGACACCGAGACCGAGGCGCTCCATGGTGCCGGGCCGGAAGTTCTGCACCAGGACATCGGCCTGCGCGACCAGCTTGGCCAGCACCTCGTGACCGTCCGTGCTCTTGACGTCGATCGAGAGCGAACGCTTGCCGCGGTTTGACGAGATGAACAGCGCGGAGAATTCGCCATCCTTGTCGATTGTGGCACGGCTGCGACGGGTGATATCGCCGCCGATCGGCTCGATCTTGAGCACGTCGGCGCCCTGATCCGCCAGAAACATGGTCGCAAACGGGCCAGACACCACGCCGGTCAGATCGAGGACGCGAACGCCGTTAAGCGGACCAGCCATTGCACTCTCCCTGGAACTTCTTCTGGCAACGGGCCGCGGACAGAAGTACATCTGCGCGCATGCCCTCTTCGCGACACTCCCGGACCGCAATTCCGGATCAAGCGGTTTTTGGAACGGGCTGCCGGGTCTGTTCGACGATCGATTCCTCGACGTCCCTGAGTTGATCCTTGCCGAAGAACATCTCCTTGCCGACGAAGAAGGTCGGTGAACCGAAGGCGCCGCGGCTGACAGCATCATTAGTCAGGTCGATGAGCTTCTTCTTGACGTCATCCTGCTGTGCGCGCGCGACCAGCCTGTCGATGTCGATTCCCGAGGAGGCAAATGCGCTCCGGAACACTTCGGGATCGTCCATCTTCTTGGGGTCTTCCCACATGTGATGATAGGCCGCGCGGAAATAGGGTTCGAACACGCCTTCGAACTGGGCTGCCACGGCGCCACGCATCAGCATCAGCGTGTTGACCGGAAAGAAGGAATTCTGGCGAAATTTCGTGATGTTGTGGCGCCGGATAAACCGCTGGGTCTCGAGCGCCTGGTATTCCGGTTTGTTCTTGATCCCGCGCAGCGAGTCGAACGGCGACATGTTGCCCGTCGCCTTGTAGATTCCGCCAAGCAGGACCGGGACATACTCGACTTTCACGCCGGTCCGGCGCTCGATCCCGGGAATGGCGACTTCCGCGAGATAAGCGTTCGGGCTGCCGAAATCGAACTGGAATTCAACCTTGGGGGTCATGACCGCTTCTCCGGGAGAGCGCATTGGATGGTCAGGGACCGATGATCCAATCGCATGCTTTGGCTGGGTGTATTCTTACAGTTCTAAAATTGAACTGTCAAATTGCGCCGGTTTTGTGCTGATTTGGCCTACTCGACCGGGTATTGTTTGGAATTCAGTACCTATCTAGAATGCAAGGGAATGCGGCGGCCTCGGTACGATTCGAGACGACCATGCCGGGATGATTGGAGAGTATGGATGAAATGGAAGGAACTTGAGGAAGAGCCGTGTTCAATGGCTCGAACCATTGGCGTGATCGGCGACCGTTGGACCCTTCTGATCCTGCGCGAATGTTTTCTGCGCACGCGACGCTTCGAAGGCTTTCAGTCGGCGCTCGGAATTACACGCCATCTGCTCGCCGAGCGGCTGAAGAAGCTGGTCCGGCAGGGCATCCTGCGCCGCATTCCATACCAGGACGCGCCCAAGCGTCACGAATATATCCTGACCCAGAAGGGACTCGATCTTTATCCGATCATGATGGCGCTCGTGCATTGGGGCGATACTCACATGGTCGACGAGCGCGGCCGGCCGCTGCTGCACGAGCACCGCAAGTGCGGAAAGAACTTCGACCCGGTCATGGTGTGCTCCGAATGCGGCGAGCCGCTCCTGGCCAGGGAGGTTCATACCCATCCGGGCCCGGGTGCCCGAAGCCCGCTGGCGATCAAGGCGCCCGACAAGCCAAAGGCAAAGGTGCGCCGCAGCGCCGCTTGAGCCGGCCATGATTACTACCAACTGAACGCGTCGTCAGACCCGAACCACGGCGGCGTCGGGCTCGTTCAGGTAGAGACGTTCCGCTTGTTCGGCCCGGTGTTTGAGCACGGCACGTTGATTGACGTAGGCCTTGTCCGTGATTTCTCCTGCGGCCAGTGAGGGCGGATCCCTCAGCAGGGTAAACGAGCAGATTTTTTCGCTGCTTCCCACAGCCTCATTGTATTCCCGCAAACGATGTCTCAGGAATTCGATGACCTGGGAGTCGCAGGTCAAATCCGAGGCCGGCGCGTTCGCAATCCGCGCCGCCTCGGTCGGATTGAGCCAGCACAGCAGCGCGCAGGCTTCGCGGTTTTCTCCGGCAACGACGATGTCCAGCAAGACGCCGCGTGTTGCAGCCAGAATGGCGGCGCGCATATTGCCGATCGCAACCCAGGTGCCGTTCGCGAGCTTGAAGTTCTCGGAAATTCTGCCGGTGAAACGAAGGCCGAGCTCCGGCTTCTCGGGATCGAGAAACGACACGGTATCGCCGATGCGGTAGAAACCCTCCTCGTCGAAGGCCTTCTCCGTCAAATCGGCCCTTCCGAGGTAACCCGGGGTAACGTTGGGGCCCTTGACCCTCGCCTCGTACGTATCGGAAACAGGGATCAGCTTCAGCTGTACGCCCGGCGCGGGCAGACCGATCTCCCCCGGCCGATCCGTTGCCCAGTGGGTCGTACTGATCGTCGGCGCCGTTTCGGTCGTCCCATAGCCCGACATCACCGGAATTCGCCGGCCGGTGATCGATGATGTCAACCGGTAGAGCTTCTCGAGCGTGCCCTGCGAGATTGCGGCTCCAGCATAGCTCAATCTATCCATCCGCTCGAAGATGCGAGCGCCAGCGGAGGCGTCATTCTCGATGGCGTCACACAACAGATTATAACCGGCAGGAACGTTGAACATGGCCGTCGGCGAAATCTCTTTGAGGTTCGCGACCGACTTATGGAAGAGCTGAGGCAGCGGCCGGCCGTCATCGATATAGAGCGTTCCGCCGTTCTTGAGGATGCCGTGAAGAATGACGTTGCTGCCCATCGTATGGTGCCAGGGCAGCCACTCCACCTGGATCGGCGCATCCGGAGGCGACACGAGCAGACTTCCCATTTGCAGGGAGCTCGCCATCATGCGGTGCGTGTTCAGCACGCCCTTCGGTAGACCGGTCGAACCGGACGTGAAGAGAACTTTCGCAACGGCGTCGCAGGGGACCGCACCCGAAGCCTGCGCGAATCCTTCGCACTCCGTTCGATCCGTCAGGACACGGAAAGGCGTCGTGTCCGGCGCACCATCGACGCTGATCCAGACAGCGTCTGCCAACTCGGGAATGGAGCGAGCCGCGGAAAAGTCGCGTCCACTCTGAACGAAAACGAAATTGGGCCGCAGCACCCGCGCGATGTCCTTGAGGCGCGCAAGACCGCCGGGCATCAGTGTATAGTTCGGCGATATGGGCGCCAGAATGACCCCGATCGACATCGCCGCAAAGGAGATCACCGCGTTCTCGATGGAGTTGCCAGAAAGCACGGCCAGCCTGTCAGCCGGCTTTGCACCCATATCGATCAGGCTCTGGCCGACCGCCTGGACCTGCGACCATGTCTCGCTATAGGTGATCTCGTCCCAACCCCCTTTGGCATTGCGTTGCGCGAGGAATATTCTATCCGGGGCCGCACTTGCCCAGCGCGGGAGAAAGTCGGTGACGCGCCAGTCGCATGGCCCCAATTCAAGCGGCGACCTCAATATGAGCGTACCGTCCGTCCGGCGTTCGACAGAGAGCTCTCTTGGCGCAAACGTCAGTGGCTTCGTCGACATCGAAAACGGTCTCCTGAATGATCGCGTGTGGATCGAGCGAGCGCGTTACGCCAGGTCACTCGGACCTGGCGTCCAGGACTTCTCCGAAGGCTTGCCACGTCGTGCCGCTCCAGCGCTGCAGCCGCATCTGGGTCCAGATCATGTTCTCGGTCTCGCTGGTATTGACCTTGATTCCAGGCAGTGCAGTCGGAACGACGACGTTTTTCAGGTTCTTTGCCTGCGCGAGAATATTCTTCCGCGACAGATCATCACCGCATTGCTTGAGGATCTGCTCGAGCAGCACGCCTTGCTGATAGCCGGTCAGATAGCTGCCGTTGGTGATATCGGCACCCGTCAGATACTTGTCGAAAAACGCCCGGTAGGCCTGCATGCCCGGGTCGTCTTTCCATGTCTCGTCGAGGATATCCTTGTTGGTTGTCCCGACCATCACACCGATGGATTTGTCGAGGCCAGCGGGCGCAAGCGTGCCTCCGACCGAGGCGGAGGGGAAATTGATGATCACGGTGGCCTTCCAGCCGATCACCGAGGCTTGCCTGATGGCTTGGGCTGCGAATTTCGGCGTCCCGGCGATCACCAGGGCTTCCGCACCCGAACTCCTCAGATTGGTAATCTGCGAATCGATCGTCGGTTCGGTGACCTCGTAGGACGCGCTGACGACCTTCCGGTCGAAATCCTTGCCGAGAAACGCCTTGAAGGCACCGACGTAATCTTTGCCGAGATCGTCGTTCTGATAGAGGATGGCATATTTGGCGTTCGGCAAGGTCTTCGTTAGGTATTTGGCGTAGATTTTTCCTTCGGTGTCATAGCTGACAAGTCCCGTGGTCGTCAGCGGGTGGTTGGCGACGTCGGTGAACTTGGACGAGCCGCTGACAATCGCGACACTCGGGACCCCCTTGGCCTTCAGGTATTTTGCAGTGGCCGAGATGCCGGGTGTGCCGAGCTGGCCGAACATGAATGACACCTCGTCGCTTTCAACGAGCTTGCGGACGTGCTCCACTGCCTTTGGAGGACTATATCCGTCGTCATAGGCGATGTAGTTGATCTTGCGTCCGTTGATGCCGCCGCGATCGTTCAAGGCCTGAATGTAGGCCATGAGTCCCTTGCCAACGAGGCCGATCGATGACGCCGGTCCGCTGAAGGGAAACACCCCGCCGATCTTGATCTCGGTGGCAGAGATTCCCGGCTCCTCGGCACCGAATGCGGAGCCGCTCAAGAACAGAGTCAGGGCCGCAACGATCTTCCATCTCACCAACATTGCTCGTCCTCCCAAACGTGCACCCTTTGCGGGTACGTGGCTTTGTTTTGCTGCGCCGGCGGCTGCTCGGCGCGCGTCGTCGCGAAGACGCATCGCGCTGAACGGGTCCAGCCGTAATCCGACACTTAGCGGCCGTTGCGCCCGGCCATCTTATCCCTGCAGCCTACAGTTCTTTTTTTGAACTCGTCAAGCGATTAGATGGTCCTGTGCCAGACAGGGAGCGGCTGGCCTGCTCTGGCGCGGCAAGTCACGGAATCTAGATCCTGCGCACGAGAAAGATCTCAAAGGCATTCTCGCGCGGGGCCGTTGGAGCCCCTGCGCGCAAGGAAGAGACGCTTTAGTTAATTCTATTTTTGAACTCTTAATTGCTCAAACGCAAGCGGGTGAGCGACGCATCGCCGCACTCAAGCAGACGTTTGCCACAAGTCAGTGAGAGGATCCTGGACGCCGTGGCTCAAGCGGCAGATCGCGCAGCCGGTCCACGGCTAAGGACGTACCGAGCGGGCGAAAACTTCAAACGTCCTCTCCTCCAAGAGGGCCTTACTCGGCAGCCAATGCTGGTCGCAATTCCGGCTTCTCGCGCGAAACCTCATGCATGTCATCTGCGGTCGGCTTGATCCGAAACCACGCGGCATAAAGCGCGGGAAGGAACAGCAGAATCAGAACCGTTCCGACCGCGGTGCCGCCGATCAACGTATACGCCATCGATCCCCAGAAAACGGAATGCGTAAGAGGGATGAAGGCCAGCACGGCAGCAAGCGCAGTCAGGATCACGGGCCTCGTGCGTTGCACCGTGGCCTCGATGACTGCGTGATATTCATCGAGGCCGGCGGCAAGGTTCTCCTTGATTTGGTCGGTCAAGATAAGTGTGTTGCGCATCAGGATGCCCGCCAGGCCTATCAGGCCGAGAATGGCGTTGAATCCGAAGGGCTGGTGAAAGATCAGCAACATCGGCACGACGCCGGCGAGGCCAAGTGGTCCGGTCAGCACGACCATGGCCATCATCGAGAACGATCGCACTTGCAGCATGATAACGATCAGCATTGCGGCAATCATGACCGGAAAGATTGTCGCCAACGCGTCGTTGGCTTTGGTTGCCTCCTCGATCGATCCGCCCAACTCGATGCGATAACCGGCCGGAAGGGATGCGATCAGCGGCTGAAGGGCCATCTTGATATCCTTGGAGACCTCCGGAGGCTGAGTCGCCTCATTGATGTCCGACCGGATCATGACGACGGGGGTGCGATCGCGACGCTTCATGATTGGTTCTTCGAGCTGGACTTCCGAATGGCCGACCTGGTCTAGCGGAACGGCGCGGCCGTCTCGGCTCATCAATGAGAAATCCGCCAGTCGCGTCGGATCCAGCCGCTCGCCGCCGGCGCTGCGCGCCACGATGGGGACATTGCGAATGTCCTCGCGGACTTGTGTCACGGCGATGCCAGTGAGAAGGAACTGGAGTTGCCGGCCCACCTCCGCGGGGGAAAGGCCGATGAGGTTCAGCCGATCCTGATCCGGGATGAAGCGGAGCACGGGCGTGCGATCACCCCAATCGCGATTCGCCTGGCGCACATCAGGAACGCCACGCATGATACCGAGCGCCTTTTCAGAGATCGCGTATAGTTGCGCGGGGTCAGGCCCCATGATCCGAAACTCGACGGGGAATGGCGTATAGGGTCCGAACACAAGCTGCGTGACGCGCACATTCGCCTCAGGCGCAAGCCCATCCGACACCGCCTGTCGGAGCCGATGCTTCAAGACCTCGCGGGCTTCCGCGTCCGGTGTCAGCACGACGATCTTTGCGAAGGCCGGATCGGGCAGCTCCGGCGCCATGGCGAAGAAGAAGCGCGGCGCACCCTGACCGACATAGCTCGTGACGATCTTGGCCTCCGACTGGCCTTCCAGCCAGCGCTCAAGCTTTGCGACGGTGGCGGTCGTCGTCCCGATGCTGGTGCCTTCCGGCAGACGAACTTCCACCAGCACTTCAGGGCGGTCGGACGTCGGGAAGAACTGCTGTTTGAGGCCACCCATGCCGGCGACGGAAAGCGCGAAAGCGACGGCGACGATGCCGCAGGTCACGAACTTGTGGCGCACGACGAAGGTAATGAGAGCGCGCAAGCGCCGATAGTTGGGCGTACCGTAAATAGCGTGGTGACCGCCTTCGATCGGTTTGATCGCGGGCAGCATCTTGACGCCGAGATAGGGCGTGAAGACCACCGCGACGATCCAGGAGACGATGAGAGCGAACCCCACGACCCAGAAAATGTTGCCGGCGTATTCCCCGGCCGTCGAGCGGGCGAAGCCCACCGGCAGGAAGCCTGCGATCGTCACGAGTGTTCCGGACAGCATCGGTGCCGCAGTGTGGCTCCAGGCATAGGCTGCCGCCGAGATGCGGTCCATGCCCTCTTCCATTTTCACCACCATCACCTCGATGGCGATGATGGCGTCGTCCACGAGAAGGCCAAGCGCCAGGATGAGGGCGCCGAGCGTGATGCGGTCGAAGAACCGGCCGGTCTCGAGCATGATGAGGAACACGACAGCAAGCGTCAAAGGGACGGCAGCCGCAACCACGATGCCGACGCGCCAGCCGAGACTGAGCAGGCTCACGAGGAGCACCACGCCGAGCGCCATCGCGAACTTCATCATGAATTCGTCGACCGATGAGGAGATGTTGACGGCCTGGTCGCTGACCTTGGCCAGCGTCATCCCGAGTGGCAGTGTCCGGGAGATCGCTGCGGACCTCTCCTCCAGCGCCTTGCCGAGCGCGAGACCATTCCAGCCCTCCTGCATGACCGCCGCGAGCATGATGGTGGGCTCGCCCTGGTGCCGGATGAGGTAGGTGGGAGGATCCTCGTAACCGCGACGGACTTCGGCGATGTCGGAAAGCTTCAGCGTTCGCCCGGCAGCGACGATCGGAGTGTCGGCGATCGCCTGGACGCTGTCATAGGCCCCCTCGACCCGGATGAACACCTGCGGCCCCTTGGTGTCGATCGAGCCTGCCGGTGTAACCGTGTTCTGCCGCTGCAAGGCGGCAACGATATCCGTTGCCGATACGCCGAGAGTCGCCAGCTTGGCATAGGAGAACTCGACGAATATCTGCTCGGGGCGTTCACCGAGGATGTTGATCTTCTTGACGCCGGGCAC
The DNA here is from genome assembly GCF_023073915.1 of Bradyrhizobium sp. 149. Classification (GTDB taxonomy): domain Bacteria; phylum Pseudomonadota; class Alphaproteobacteria; order Rhizobiales; family Xanthobacteraceae; genus Bradyrhizobium. Next base: position 1,628,625 of record NZ_JADPKK010000022.1, read on the forward strand.
GTGCAGGAGATCCTGGCGAATGGTCTCGGCCTGCCTGGCGAGCTCCCGCATCGGCATGCCCTTGGCCTTGAGGGCATAAAGGGCGAAGCTGACGTCCGAATATTCGTCATTGATGAAGGGGCCGAGCACACCGGGGGGCAGCTTGCGCGCTTCATCGCCCAGCTTCTTGCGGGCCTGATAGAATTCCTCTTGCACGCTCGATGGCGGTGTGTTGTCCTTCAGCGTCACGGTCATGTACGCATAACCCGGCCGTGTGGTCGTCTCCACCCGGTCGTACCAAGTCAGCTCCTGGATCCGCTTTTCCAGCGGTTCGGCGACCTGGTCCTGCATCTCGCGTGCGGTCGCACCCGGCCACACGGTCGTGACCGTCAGGGTCTTGATGGTGAAGGAGGGATCCTCGGCCCGTCCGAGCATGAAGAAGGCGTAGGCGCCCGCGGCTGCCAGCAAAAGCAAGAAGAACAGCGTTGCGGCCCGTTCACGGACTGCGATCGCCGAAAGATTGAAGCTCATCAGTTGCTCCTGTCTTGAGAGGCTGTCCTGACGTGAGCGTCCTCCTGCAGGAGGTGTGCGCCCAGAGAGACAACCCGATCACCGGAGCTCAGACCGGAGATAACGGCATTTTCGCTGGTCACACGCACAAGCTTGATGGTCTGAAAGCGGACCGTCGAGGTGCCGCCGTCGAACACCCAAACGCCGGTCTTTCTGCCGTCGTCGAGCACGGCTCCCAGCGGCACCTGAACTTCCGGCTGGCTCCCATGGCTTGCAAGCCGAATGGTGATCGTCGCGCCAAGCGGTGCCGCCGCGGCCTCACCGCCGAGCACGTAGCGGGCCTCATAGGTGCGGGTCTGAGGATCGGCGGAATCCGACAACTGCCGCAGATGCGCAGTAAAGCGCCCATCGCTCCCATACAGGCTCGCCTCAGCGAGCGACCCGATCGCCGGCCGGATCGTTTCGGGAAGCGCCACCACAGCTTCGCGAGGACCGGACTGTGCCAGCCGAACGACCGCTTGGCCGGCGGAGACAACTTGTCCCGGCTCGCCCAGCGTCTGGGTGACCGTTCCGTCCGCGTCGGCCACCAGGACGGAATAGGTCGCCTGGTTCTCGGCAACCCCGGCGTCCGCTTCCGCCGCGGCAAGCTGCGCTTTGGCTGTATCCGAGGCGGCCTTTGCCTGCTCGTAGCGCTGTTTGGAAGTCCATCCGTCGCTGACCAGATTGGCGTATCGCCGCTCATCGGCGTCGGTCTGAACGACAGCTGCACGCGCAGCGGCGACGGCATTGCGCTTCGCTGCGAGCGCCAGGCGGAGGTCGGTTTCGTCGATCCGCATCAGCGGCTGCCCGGATTTGACCTGCTCACCGACACTGACGAGCCGCTCGACGATCTTACCGGCGACGCGAAAACCGAGATTGCTTTCCACCCTCGCGCCGATGGTGCCGGTGAAGCCGCGGTCGGATCCGCTGACCGGCGCGGCCATCACGAGACGGACCATTGGGGGCTCTTGCCTGGGGTCACCGACCGCGGAGGCCTCCCGGGGCGGGATCCCGAGGGCAACGAAGGTCGCCACCCCGGCCGAGATCAAAATACCAGCCAAAACCGCAAAGCCCCGCATCCTCATGTCAATCTCCCAATTTTAGATTTCGTCCGAACTCTGTATTCCGTTTAGCTTTCGAACGCAATCTAAAAAAGAAGGGAGGCGGCGAAAACGTGATTTGGGCCCCTCACAAGGGTTTAGGGCGGCGGGCAGAAGCGCTCCCACCCTAGAGAACTGGCTTTGGGCCTCTTGATAGATTGCGTTCGGCCTCTATTTGTCGTAATAGAGTTCGAGTGAAATCTAATTTGGGAGACTGCCGATGCGCGTAAGTCGCGTTCAGGCCGCGGAGAACCGCCAAACCGTGATCAATGTGGCAAGTCGCCTCTTCAGGGAGCGCGGCTTCGATGGCATCGGGCTCAAGGATCTGATGGAGGGAGCAGGGCTAACCCAAGGCGCCTTCTACAAGCAATTCGCGTCAAAAGAGGATTTGGCTGTCGCGGCGTCCAAGCGAGCATTGGAGAGCGCGTCGGGCCGATGGTCGGACGCGGCCGCTCAGAATCCCGATGATCCGCTTGGCACGGTGATCGCGTTTTACCTCAGTGACGACCATCGCGGAGAAAAGATGGACGGCTGCCCGATTGTGGCACTCGGCGCAGACGCCGCCCGACAGGGCCCCGGCGTGAAGGCGGAATTCGAAGCGGGAATCAAAGCGCATCTTGACGTGCTCGGCCGGTTCGTCGCCGGGACCGGCGACGAGGCCTCCCGCGGCAAGGCCATGGCCATTCTCGCGACGATGGTCGGCGCGGTGACGCTGTCGCGCGTCGTCAACGACCCTGATCTGGCGCAGGCGCTTTTGGATGCCGCGGCCGAACAGGTTCGCGACACCGCTGCCGCTTGAAAGCGCGCCCCCTCGAACACGGAGAGATCGAATGCTCAGCCTGACCGACGCCAAACCAAGTCTGCTGAAGATATCGGATAAGCTGAGCGTACGATTTCAAAAGACCGGCAGCGGGCCTCCGCTGCTGCTCATACATACGATCCGGACGCAGCTCGAATATTTCCGCGCTCTTGCGCCCCTCCTCGCCCGATCGCACACGGTGTACGCCATTGACCTTCCGGGCCACGGCCACTCGCCAATCGACCCAAGCGCGAGCTTCGACGAACGCTACTTCAGGCAGGCCGTCATCCGCTTCATCGAGGAGCTCAATCTCTCGGACCTCACGATCGTCGGCGAGTCGATCGGCGGCGCATTGGCGCTCACAGTGGCGGCGTCGCTCCCACAGACCGCGAAGCGGGTCTACGCGATCAATCCCTACGACTACGAGACCCGCTATGGAGATGGTATTCGACGCGGCAATTGGTTTGCCAATCTCATCATCGGAAGCTTGCAGATCCCGGTACTCGGCGCGATCAATGCATCGCTCGAAAACAAGACCATTCTCGGCAAGATCATGGGTGGCGGATATCACGATCCGCGCAAGCTGCCGGCGGATTTGCTTGCCGAGTTCGACGAAGTTGCCCACCGCCCGGGATACAAGCGGGTCGCACGCAAGGTGCTGGCAGGTTGGCGCTCATGGAGCAAGGCTCGCGACTATTATCGGCAGATCTCGGCACCGGTGACGCTCATTTACGGCGACAGCGATTGGTCTCGGCCAAGTGAGCGCGAACGTACAAGCTCGCTGATTCCTGCCGCGCAGAACGTGACACTCAAGAACACTGGTCACTTCTCGGCAGTCGAGAATCCGTCGGAGCTGGCTCGCATTATATTGCCGGCGGATCCGGCCAAGGCGACTGTCGCGATTTAAGTTTCAGCATTCCAAGGAGCACCAACGTGCCGAGATGCTGAGCCGAACCTGCATGATGATCACCATATAACGCCCGATAATCGGGCTTCTCGTGGGAGGAAGAAATGCGCAACGCTGGTGTACATAACTTTCCGGCAATTGATCGTGTTATCTATGGCAAAGCCGCCTCGGAAGCTGTCCGGGAAGAAGCGGAGCGACTTAACGCAAAGCGCGTCTTCCTGATCGCCAGTCGAACCCTAAACTCGAAGACCGACGAGATCGAGAAGATCAGGCATTCCCTTGCCGACAAGCATGCAGCGACCTTCGATGGAATTGCACAGCATACGACGCGCAAGCAGGCGGCCGAGGTTGCCCTTCATGCAAAAGAGGCGCGAGCCGATCTCGTCGTGGCTGTCGGCGGAGGTTCCGCGGTCGATCTCGCCAAGATCGTCATCATGGCGATGGAGCACGACATTCGCGATGAAGCGGGCTTCGATCCCTTTCCGATGGGGCCGGGCGTGAGTCATTCTCCCTTCCGCTCGCCGAAAGTTCGGCAGATCGCCGTGCCGTCGACGCTGAATGGCGGCGAATACAATGCCGCAGCACTCGTCACCGACGAGCGCCAGAAGCTGAAGCAGATTTTCTTTCACCCCCAAATGATGCCGGTGGCGATCATTCTAGACCCGGCCCTCACGCTTCATACGCCAACAAAGCTGTGGATGGGATCGGGCACACGCTCGATGGATCACGGCATCGAAGCATTGTGCTCGCCGGCCGGCACTCCCTTGGCCGACGAAGTCGTTCTGGCCGGCATCCGCACGTTGCGGGAGGGAATGCTCCAGACTTTGCAACAACCTGGCGATCTCGAGGCGCGCAGATTGTCACAGTATGGCTCATGGCTCGCGTCGTTTGGGTTGCAGGCCCGCGTCCCCATGGGCGCAAGTCACGGCATCGGCCATGTGCTTGGCGGGACGTTCGACGTCCCTCACTACTATTGCACGCCTGTCATCATGCCGAGCCTTCTTCGCTACAACAAGCCGTTCACCGAAGATGCCCAGAAGCGTTTGGCGCTGGCCCTTGGCGAGCCGGGTATGGAAGCCGCTGCCGCCTTTGCCGCGTTCACCACGCGACTCGGATTACCTGGCCGCCTTGCCGATGTCGGTATCGGCGAAGACAAGTTTGATCAGATCAGCAAGATTGCGATCAATCATCGCTTCGTCCAGGCCAATCCGCGGCCTTTCAAAAGCGAGGCTGACATCGTCGATCTGCTGCGAATGGCCGCTTAGCCGAATTCGAATGATAGCGATACTTATCACCCAAGCCGCGTGACCATATCCGCAAGCGGACGCACAAAATCGTAGTTCGGCGTGCAAAATCGCGGTCTTGGTAGCGGGAGAGGGACTCGAACCCCCGACCCCAGGATTATGATTCCCGTGCTCTAACCAGCTGAGCTACCCCGCCACAGGGTCGCGAGGGCCCGACAAGGCCGATCTCGCGAACGCGCGGCATATAAGGAAGGGGGCGGCGGGCTGTCAAGCAAAGTGCTCCGCCTTCGTTGTGGCCGGGCTTGTCCCGGCCATCCACGCCTTGCTCCGGTACCCTAGAGACGTGGATGCCCGGGACAAGCCCGGGCATGACGACAATCTGGGATTCGGAACGGCGCCTATTTCGGCCTTACCGTCGGGTCGCCGCCGGGGCTGCCGGGGGGCGGAATCACCGGGGTGTTGACGCCGGTGTCGGGGGCCGGCGCGTGCATCTCAGGATCGACGCCGGAGGGCGGGCAGAGCACGCCGTCCGATTTGGCGAGCTTGTCGCCGAGCGGTTCCCGGGACTGGCCGGTGGTGGTGCCGTCGGCCTGGCGGTTCGGGCGATCCTGCGGCGTGCAACTGGTGGCGTGCTGCGGGGATGGCGGCGCGGTCGCTTGCGGCGGCGTCGCCGGGGCGGGCGGGGCCTGCGCGATCGCGCTGCCGGAGGCGGCGATCAGGAGGCTGGCCAGAATGATGTTTGATGTCGTGCGCATGGGAGGGAAACGCGCGGGGCGTGCGCACTGTTCCCACCCCCGAACATTACGATTTGAGATAGCGGATCAGCGAAAAGTGCCCCATCGGCGGCATCGGGCGGCGCTCCGCCAGCGTGACGCCGCCGTGTTTTGCGGCCCAGTCGACGAGGCGGGCCCACGGGAATTCCGGGCGCCAGCCGAGGCGGCGGGCCAGGGGCGCAAACGCAAGCTCGGAGAGTTTGCGAAAACCCGTTTCCGCGCCGATGTGGTTGACGAGGATCAGCTCGCCGCCGGGCTTCAGGACGCGCACGAACTCGTCGAGTGTGCCCTCGGGATCGGGCACAGCGGTGATGACATATTGCGCGACCACCGCATCGAAGAAGTTTTCGGGGAAGGCGAGGTTTTTCGCGTCCATCACCGAGAGCACCTCGACATTGCTCAAGCGCAGCGCACGCACGCGCGATTGCGCCTTGCGCAGCATCGGCTCGGAAATGTCCACGCCGCAGATCTTGGTCGTGCGCGCATAGTCCGAGAGCGAAAGCCCGGTGCCGACGCCGACGTCGAGGATGCGGCCGCCGATCCGGTCGGCCTCGATGATGGTCGACTGGCGGCCGGCGTCAAACACCTTGCCGAACACGAGATCATAGACCGGCGCCCAGCGGCCATAGGCCTTCTCGACCCCGGCCCGCGAGATGTCTGCTGCCATGCCCCTGCCCCGTATATTTTTTAGCCGCGGACCGCTTCTGCGAGCGGCCTCGCCGTGCTGCTTGCGGCCTTCGCGGCGGCGCTTTGAATGAAGCCACCGCCGAGCACGCGGGCCTGGCCGGACGGCGCGTCGTAGAACACGCAGGCTTGTCCCGGAGAGACACCCTCTTCGCCGGCGACGAGCTCGACCTCGTAATGGCCGTTCGCGCCGCGCAGCCACGCGTGCTGGGGGCTGCGGGTCGAGCGCACGCGCACGAACATCTCGAGGCCGGCGCCGATGGCGCGGTCGATGTCGCCGTCGCCGATCCAGTTGACGTCGCGCAGCACGATGCGGTGCATCTTCAACGCCTCGCGCGGGCCGACGACGACGCGGCGATTGGCGGCCTCCAGCCGCACCACGAACAGCGGCGCGGCGGCTGCGATGCCGAGGCCGCGGCGCTGACCGATGGTGAAATTGGCGATGCCGTTGTGCCGGCCAAGCACGCGGCCGTGGAGATCGACGATCTCGCCGGGGTCCATCGCGTTCGGCCGCAGGCGGGTGATGATGTCGGTGTAGCGCCCCGTGGGCACGAAGCAGATGTCCTGGCTGTCGTGCTTGTCGGCCACCGCGAGACCGAAGCGCCGCGCCAGCTCGCGCGTCTCGGGCTTGGTCATGTCGCCGAGCGGAAAGCGCAGGAAGTCGAGCTGCTCGCGCGTGGTCGCGAACAGGAAATAGCTCTGGTCGCGATCGCTGTCGGCCGCGCACACCAGCGCGCGCGAGCCATCATTGAGGCGGCGCGAGGCGACGTAATGGCCGGTGGCGAGCGCGGTCGCACCGAGCTCGCGCGCGGTCTTCAGCAGGTCGCGGAACTTGACCGAGCGGTTGCACTCGATGCACGGCACCGGCGTCTCGCCGAGCGCGTAGCTGTCGGCGAAATTGTCGATGACGGACTCGCGAAAACGGTCCTCGTAGTCGAGCACGTAATGGGGAATGCCAAGCTTCGCCGCGACGTCGCGGGCGTCGTGGATGTCCTGGCCGGCGCAGCAGGCGCCCTTGCGATGGGTCGCGGCGCCGTGGTCGTAGAGCTGTAGCGTAATGCCGACGACGTCGTAGCCTTCCGCCTTGAGCAGCGCAGCCGTCGTCGATGAATCGACGCCGCCCGACATGGCAACGACGACCCTGGTATCCTCAGGACGGCCTTCGAGATCCAGACTGTTGAGCATGGGCCTTAAAGCATTGTGGCGGCGGCGTTGGGCGATCCGCTGGGTGCTTCCGGCGGGACACCGACGATCCCCGGGGGAACTGAGAGTTCCCGAAGGGCGCGGCCTGCCCGGTCGAAAGCGGCTGAGAGCTGTCTCTTTAATATAGGCGGCCTTCGGGTGAAGCAATCACGGGGGCGGCCAGGTTAGGGCAATTCTTGCCGGGGAGGCAGAAATGGCGGGGCTTCGAATTGCGTCGCGGAGGGAGCGCGAATTGACCAAGTAGCTGATTTTATTCGATAATATGAGAATGCGCGGGGCTGGCCCGCTCCTTGCTACCTCTTATGCCGAAGATGTTCCGAGGGGTCGCCTGTGGTTGGTCGTACGTCAGATGTAGCGGCAAGCGCGCAAGTCCAGAGCGCGCAGCAAAAGCCTGCCCGGTCGCAGGCGCCGAAAGACACGTCCAACGACTCCTTCGGTTCGCTGGTCGACAGCAACACCCAGGCGATCAGCGACAGCACGGCGTCCTCCGTGCAGGACACCCCGCGCCGGACCGATTCGTCGTCGTCCTCGGACAAGAGCCCGCGCGATCATTCGGCGACCGACCAACCCTCGCAGAGCAAGGCCAGCGACGACCCCGACAATTCCGCGCCGGCCAAGAACGAGACCAAGAACGACGCCAAGAATAACGCCAAGAGCGACACCACGGCCGATCCGGCCAAGGCGGACGGCAAGACCAAGGACAAGCCGGAGACCTCCGACGCCAGATCGGCGGACAAGTCCGACGAGACCAAGGGGGACAAGGCTGACAGCACCGATGGCCTCGCCGCCGCCGTCGATGCCGCCGCAACCGCGCAAATTGACGCGACGCGGGCCGCCGTGCCCGATCCCAACGCGATCGTGGTGGCCGCGCCGGTCGTACCGCTCGATCCGAACGCGGCCGCGAACCAGGCCGCCAGCTCCGCCTCCTCGCCGCTGACGATCGCCGCCGCCGGCATCGCCGCCAGCGCGTCCACCGCGGCGCAGATCACCGGCGCCAAGACCGATACCGCGACGCCGGGCGACAAGAGCGCCAAGACCGCGGCAGCCAAGGTCGATGCCGACACCACGGCGACGCTGGCCGATGCCGCGACCGGGACGACTGATTCGAGCGCGACCGATGCGAAAACCAGTGGCGGCCTGATCGCCGCCGTGGAGCAGGGCACGCCAAAAACCTCCTTCAAGGCCGTCGCGACCGCGCAAGGCGCGAGCGACGTCTCCAATATCGGCCAGGACACCGGCAAGGCGAACGCCGCGCAGACCTCGGCGACGACCACGTCCGCCAATGCGGCGCATCCGCAAGCCGACAAGCCAGCAACCGACGCGAACGTGGCCGACGCCAAGGCTGCTGCCGCCGATCGCACGGCCGATGCGACACAAGGCGCGCCGGCCGCTCACGTTCACGCGGGCGCGCAGGCCGTCGCGGCCCAAACCGACACCAGCACGCAGGCGGCCTCCGCCGTGCAGGCGCCGATGACCAATACGACCTCGACCGCGACCGCATCGACCGCGACGCTCACCGCGACCGCGGCCACCAATACGGCCATTCCGATCAGCGGCGTCCCGATCGAGATCGCGGCGGCCGCGCGTGCTGGCAAGACCCGGTTCGATATCAGCCTCGATCCGCTCGACCTCGGCCGCATCGACGTCCGCATCAATGTCGACCGCAACGGCCAGGTCACCTCGCATCTCACGGTTGAGAAACCGGAGACGCTGCAGATGCTGCGGCAGGACGCGCCGCAATTGCAGCGCGCACTCGACGATGCCGGCCTCAAGACCGGCAGCAACGGATTGTCCTTCAGCCTGCGCGACCAGAATTCGTCGGGCCAGAACTCCGGCCAGAACAACGACAATGGCGGCAATGCCCGCCGGCTGATCATCAGCGACGAGGAAGCAGTTTCCACAGCCCCGGTCGGGCGCAGCTACGGCCGCATGCTCGGATCGAGCAGCGGCGTCGACATCAGAGTGTGAGGAGTATCGAGACATGACCACCACGACTGGCGCCACCGCTCCCTCGGTCGTCTCGGGCACGACCGACCTCCCGAAATCCTCGTCGAGCTCGAGCCTGGGCTCGACCACCGGCGCGACGCTGGCCGGCAACTTCCAGACCTTCCTGACGCTGCTGACGACGCAGCTGCAGAACCAGAACCCGCTCGATCCGCTCGACACCAACCAGTTCACCCAGCAGCTGGTGCAGTTCGCCGGCGTCGAGCAGCAGCTCAAGACCAACGACTCGCTGTCGCAGCTCGTCACCCTGCAACAGACCACGCAGGCGACCCAGGCGCTCGGCTTCGTCGGCAAGACCGCCCTGGTCGACGGCACGACCGCAAGCATGACGAGTTCGTCGGCAACCTGGCATCTCAACGTGCCCAGCGACGCGACCGTCGACATTACCGTCGCCAATGCCAGCGGCCAGACGGTCTTTACCGGCAAATATACCGCCGGCGCCGGCACCGACGTTCCGTTCACCTGGAACGGCCAGGGCAATGACGGCACGCAATGGCCTGACGGCAAGTACACGATCTCGGCCACTGGCAAAGATGTTTCGGGCAAGAATGTCGGCATCGCCGCGCAGGTGCAGGGCACGGTGTCGTCCGTCGACCTGACCCAGTCGCCGCCGCTGCTGACCATCGACGGCGCCAGCTACACCCTGAGCCAAGTCAAGAGCATCATCGCCACAGCCAGCAATTGATAATGGATCCCGGCCCCACGTGCGCAATTGCGCACCGGGCCGGGACGACAATTCGAGGCCTTGCGACACCCGCGCAGGCCTTTTTTCGTTCGTAAAGTATTTACGAACACCCCCTCGGCCCGCCTGGACACACCGTCCCGCCGGTCAAGACGGCTGCGTTCCAGCCATTTTCAACGAGAATTGTATTGAAGCCTTAGGCTTAGCGGATTTTTAAGCCGGCATGCGTACGGTTACTGAGTGAGTTCAGTGGTTGAGAGTTTGTGAGTACGCCATGACAGAACCCCATCGCCCGAGGGTAAAATACGTCATCGGGCCGGACGGTAGTCCGTTGACGATTGCGGATCTGCCTGCACCCGGCACCAAACGCTGGGTCATCCGCCGCAAGGCCGAGGTCGTCGCCGCAGTCCGTGGCGGTCTTCTCTCCCTCGAGGAGGCCTGTAGCCGTTATACCCTGACGGTTGACGAATTCCTCTCCTGGCAGTTTTCGATCGACCAGCACGGTCTGGCGGGACTTCGCACCACCCGTATCCAGCAATATCGCCAGTAGGCAATCCGGAAATCTGCGGCTTTTGACGAAAATCGGCCTCGCCTTGCGAGGCCGATTTTTTTCATGACGCGACTTTTGTCGCAGCTCTTAACCTTCGTTAACCATATCGAAACCATCACCTAGGCAATAATTGCCCAGTCGGCCTTTCCTGTGAAAGCAGCCGAATCTGTCGGGGCGGTTGCTTGCAAGGTCTTGCGGACTTTCTGAAGGGTATCGGAGCCGCCCGGTTCGGGGCGATGATCGCGGTCACCGCCGCGCTCGTCGGCTTTTTCGCGTTCGTCATCATGCGCGTCACCACGCCGCAGATGACGACGCTGTTCACGGACCTCAGCGTCGAGGATTCCTCGGGCATCATCAAGGACCTGGAGCGCCAGGGCATCCAGTTCGAGCTGCGCAACGAAGGCAGCATCATCATGGTGCCCAAGGATAAGGTCACCCGCCTGCGGATGAAGCTCGCCGAGGGTGGCCTGCCCAAGGGCGGCGGCATCGGCTACGAGGTGTTCGACAAGTCGGATGCGCTCGGCACCACCTCTTTCGTCCAGAACATCAACCACCTGCGTGCGCTGGAAGGCGAACTCGCCCGCACCATCCGGGCCATCGATCGCATCCAGGCCGCCCGCGTCCATCTGGTGCTGCCCGAGCGCCCGCTGTTCTCGCGCGAGGCGCCGGAGCCGTCGGCCTCGATCGTGGTGCGGGTCCGCGGCGCGCTCGAAGCCCAGCAGATCCGCGCCGTCCGCCACCTCGTTGCCTCCGCCGTGAACGGGCTGAAGCCGCAGCGGGTCTCGATCGTCGACGAGACCGGCCAGCTGCTGGCCGACGGCGCCCAGACCGATCCGGACCAGCAGATCGGCGACGAGCGCCGCACCGCCTTCGAGAAACGGATGCGCAAGCAGGTCGAGGACATCGTCTCCTCCGTGGTGGGGACGGGACGCGCCCGGGTCCAGCTCTCCGCCGATTTCGACTTCAACAAGATCACCCAGACCTCCGACAAGTTCGATCCCGAAGGCCGCGTGCTGCGCTCGAGCCAGACCCGCGAAGAGCAGAGCATGACCGCCGACAACAACGGCCAGGTCACCGTCAACAACGAATTGCCGGGCAACCAGCAGAACAGCGCCGTCGCGGCCAAGGACCAGAGCAAGAAGAGCGAAGAGACCAACAATTACGAGATCTCCCGCACCACCAAGACCGAGGTGACCGAGGCCGGCCGGGTCAACCGCATCTCGGTCGCGGTGCTGGTCGACGGCATCTATTCCAAGAACGAGAAGGGCGATCTGGCCTACCAGGACCGCACCAAGGAGCAGCTCGACCGCATCGCCACGCTGGTTCGCTCGGCGATCGGCTTCGACCAGAAGCGCGGCGACCAGGTCGAGGTCGTCAATCTGCGCTTTGCCGATGCCCCCTCCACCACCCCGATCGCCGAGCCCTCCGGCTTGCTCGGCATGCTCCAGTTCACCAAGGACGACGTCATGTACTTCGTCGAGCTCGGCATGATGATGCTGCTCGGCCTGGTCGTGCTGTTCCTGGTGATCCGGCCGCTGGTCAAGCGCATCCTGGCATCCGACGAAGTCGCAGCCGCCATCTCCGGCGTCCTCACCGGCCCCGCCGCCTCGGAAGATGCCGCTCCGGCCGGCCAGCCGCTTCTGCCGAGCGGCGCTGCCAGCGCGATCGACGTCGCCACTGTCCAGGGCCAGGTCCATGCCCAATCCGTCCACCGCGTCGGCGAGCTCGCCGAGCGCAATCCCAACGAGACCGTCGCCATCATCCGTCAATGGCTGACCGAACCCGCGAAATAATCGAGAAGTGACCTGACATGGCCGCCGCCCTGCAAAACGCCAATTCCAACGACATCACCAGCGTGATCTCCACGCTCGGTCAGCGTGCCGGCAGCCGCGGGGGCGCGAAGGTCGAAGCGGTGGCGGGGCCGAAGCGCGCCGCAATCCTGATGCTCGCGCTCGGCGAGCAATATGGCGGCAAGATCTGGGGCCTGCTCGATGACGACGAGGTGCGCCAGCTCTCGCTGGAGATGTCGACGCTCGGCACCGTCGAGGTCGACACCGTGGAGGACATGCTGCTCGAATTCGTCTCGCGCATGTCGGCCTCCGGCGCGCTGATGGGCAATTTCGACGCCACCGAGCGGCTGCTCCAGCAATATCTGGCCCCCGAGCGCGTCAACGGCATCATGGACGAAATCCGCGGCCCGGCCGGCCGCAACATGTGGGAGAAGCTCTCCAACGTGCAGGAAGAGGTGCTCGCCAACTATCTCAAGAACGAATACCCGCAGACCATCGCGGTCGTGCTCTCGAAACTGAAGCCGGAACACGCCGCGCGCGTGCTCGGCATCTTTCCCGAGGATCTGGCGCTCGACGTCGTCAACCGCATGCTGAAGATGGAGGCGGTGCAGAAGGAGGTGATCGAGAGCGTGGAGAAGACGCTTCGCACCGAATTCATGTCCAACCTGTCCCAGACCCGCCGCCGCGACGCCCACGAGGTGATGGCGGAAATCTTCAACAATTTCGACCGCCAGACCGAAACCCGCTTCATCACCTCGCTGGAAGAGGACAACCGCGAATCGGCCGAGCGCATTAAGGCGCTGATGTTCACCTTCGACGATCTCGTCAAGCTGGATTCCGGCTCCGCCCAGACCTTGATGCGCAACGTCGACAAGGACAAGCTCGGCGTCGCGCTCAAGAGCGCCAACGAGGACGTCCGCAACTTCTTCTTCGGCAACATGTCCTCGCGTGCGGCCAAGATGCTTCAGGACGACATGGCGGCGATGGGCCCGGTCCGCCTGCGCGACGTCGACGAGGCCCAGGCGCTGCTGGTCAACCTGGCCAAGGACCTCGCCGCCAAGGGCGAGATCATGCTGACCAAGAACCGCGCCGACGACGAGCTGGTGTATTGATGGCCGCTCCGGCAAAATTCCTGTTCGACAACGACTTCGCCGCGCCCGACCGGACGCGCGAGAAGGCCGCGACTGCGGCCGAGATCGCCCACAAGGTCGCGGACGCCGAGGCGCGCGCCTATCAGGACGGCTTTGCCGCTGGCCAGCGCGAGGCCAAGGCCGAGAGCGACCGCCGCGTCGCGCTCGCCATGGAAGAGATCAACATCGGAATCCGGGGCATCGCCTCGGGCATCGGCAACATCGAATCCAAGATGGAAACCGAGGCGGTCGATGTCGCGGTGGCGGTGGCGCGCAAGCTGTGCGCCGATCTGGTCGCCGCCGAGCCGCTCGGCGAGATCGTCGCGCTGGTCAAGGACTGCTTCTCGCATCTGGTCGCGACGCCGCATCTCGTCGTCCGCATCAACGACGCGCTCTACGACGCCGCGCGCGAGAACATCGAGCGGCTGGCCAGGCAGAACGGCTTCGAAGGCCGGCTGGTGATTCTGGCCGAGCCGGAGATTGCCACCGGCGACTGCCGGATCGAATGGGCCGATGGCGGCGTCGTGCTGGAGCGCGGCGCCATCGCGGCCAAGATCGACGAAATGGTGGGACGCTATGTTGCGTCCCGCAGGGGAGCTAAGCCATGAGCGACACCGACGGACAGGTCCCGCTGCCCGATCTCAACGGCCCGATGCCGCCCGCCGGCACCGACGTCGGCTATAGCGAGGACGAATACGCGACGCGCGCCGCCGCCGACCTCGAGGCCGTGTTCGACGTACCGGTGCAGGTCTCGGCCGTGCTCGGCCGCTCCAAGATGGACGTCAGCGAGCTGTTGAAGCTCGGGCCCGGGACCGTGCTCGAGCTCGACCGGCGCGTCGGCGAGGCCATCGACATCTACGTCAACAACAAGCTGGTCGCCCGCGGGGAAGTCGTCCTGGTCGAGGACAAGCTCGGCGTGACCATGACCGAAATCATCAAGACCGAACGCGCTTAAAGCGATGACGCGCGGCAGCGCGACCAGACGGACAGGAGACTGATATGCGGCTTCTCATCGTTGGCACATTGAAAGGCCAGCTCACCACCGCCACCAAGATCGCGATGGCGAACGGCGCCACCGTGACCCACGCCGAGGATCACGATCAGGCGATGCGCGTGCTGCGCGGCGGCAAGGGCGCCGACCTGCTGCTGGTCGACGTCGCCCTCGACATCCGCGATCTTGTGATGCGGCTGGAGGCCGAGCACATCCACGCTCCGATCGTCGCCTGCGGCATCACCAACGACGCCCGCGCCGCGGTCGCCGCGATCCATGCCGGCGCCAAGGAATACATCCCGCTGCCGCCGGACCCGGAGCTGATCGCAGCGGTGCTGGCCGCGGTCGCCAACGATTCCCGCGAGCTGGTCTATCGCGACGAGGCGATGGCCAGGGTGATCAAGCTCGCCCAGCAGATCGCGGGGTCGGATGCTTCCGTGATGATCACCGGCGAATCCGGTACGGGCAAGGAAGTGCTGGCCCGCTACGTCCACACCCGCTCAGGCCGCGCCAAGCGCCCGTTCATCTCGATCAACTGCGCCGCGATCCCCGAGCATCTGCTGGAGTCCGAGCTGTTCGGTCACGAGAAGGGCGCCTTCACCGGCGCGATCGCCCGCCGCATCGGCAAGTTCGAGGAGGCAACCGGCGGCACACTGCTGCTCGACGAAATCTCGGAGATGGACGTCCGCCTGCAATCGAAACTGCTCCGCGCCATCCAGGAGCGCGTGATCGACCGTGTCGGCGGCACCAAGCCTGTCCCGGTGGACATCCGCATCATCGCGACCTCGAACCGCAATCTGGTCGACGCCGTGCGCGAAGGCACGTTCCGCGAAGATCTCTTGTTCCGGCTCAACGTCGTGAACTTGAAGATCCCGCCGCTGCGCGAGCGCCCCGCCGACATTCTCGAGCTCGCCCAGCACTTCGTGAAGAAATACGCCGAAGCCAACGGCGTGCCGATGCGGCCGATCTCGGCGGAAGCGCGGCGCGTGCTTTCCACCAACCGCTGGCAGGGCAACGTACGCGAACTCGAAAACACCATGCACCGTTCGGTTCTGATGGCGCAGGGCGACGAGATCGGGGCCGATGCGATCCTGACGCCCGACGGCGACCGCCTCGACCTCGCCAAGACCGCGCCGGCCGTGGCGCATGCCACCATGGCCGCCGAGCAGGTGACACGGGCGCTGGTCGGCCGCACCGTCGCCGATGTCGAGCGCGACCTGATCCTGGAGACGCTGAAGCACTGCCTCGGCAACCGTACCCATGCCGCCAACATCCTGGGCATCTCGATCCGCACGCTGCGCAACAAGCTCAACGAATATTCCGACGGCGGCATTCCGATCACCCCCGCCGGCACGCCCGGCGAATATCCGCGGATGCCAATGGTGGGAGCGTAGACGGCTAAAGCCAACATCGAGAAATGCCCGGTCCCGGGCATTTTCTTTGAGAAGAACGCAAAACAGTCACCACAATCGGTGTCGTCCGGCGAAAGTCAGGACCCATCACTCAGTGCGAACGGTCAGCCACGCCGACCCATTCGGGGCTACTCTTCCGCCACGTGAAGCAGTTCACAATCAAACCACAACAAGATGGTTAGAGTCCTCGAGCCGCGCGACGTGATGTCGGGCAGAGCCGCATCGGTCCCGCGAAACGTCCTTCACATCGAAAGGGCATCCCATGAAGAGCTCGTCGTGGACCATCTTCCGCCTCTCTCTGATTGTAACGCTGATCGCAGCCTCGGCGCCGCTTGCACGCGCCGACGTGATCATGGATTGGAATGCAAAGGCCGACGCGATCGCCACCGAGAAGCAAATCCTTCCAGCGCCCCACAGCCGTGCCTTGTCCATGATGCACGTCGCGATGTTCGAGGCGGTCAACGCGATCGATCGCCGGTACGCGCCCTACAAACTCGCCTTGTCCGCGGACCGTTCGACCTCGCGGGAAGCGGCGGCCGCAGTTGCGGCTCACGACGTGCTGCTGTCTCTCTATCCGGACCTCAAGCCGGAGCTGGATGCGGCGCTGACGAATTCTCTGGTGCCGATCGCCGACGGCGAGTCCAAGATCGCGGGCATCGGCCTCGGCAAGGATGCCGCGATGCAGATCATCGCACTTCGTGCGGACGATGGCAGCGCCGCCCCGGAAACCTATCGGCCCCTGACGACGCCGGGTGCTTACGTTCCGACCACCGTCCCACTGTTCTCGACTGGGGGCGCGACGACGCCCTGGGTCATGACGTCCGGATCGCAGTATCGCCCCGGCCCGCCGCCGGCGCTTGGTTCAGAGGTGTGGACCCGGGACGTCAGCGAAATCCGCGAGATCGGCAGCCGAAGCAGTCGGAGCCGGACGCCCGAGCAAACCACAATCGGTCGATTCTGGTTCTTTGTCGGTGCCCGCACCTACAATCCAATGGTGAGGCAGGCGGCAACGGCCAAGGGTATGGATCTCGTCGACTGCGCCCGACTGTACGCATTGACGTCAATTGCCGGCAACGACGCCTTCGTCGCCGTGTTCGACGCGAAGTACCATTACAATTTCTGGCGGCCGATTACGGCCATACGCAATGCCGACCTGACGTCGAACGCAGCCACGCCTCGCGACGCATCCTGGCTGCCGCTGGGGGACACGCCGATGCATCCGGAATATCCCTGTGCTCACTGCATCACGTCGGCAGCGATTTCGACCGTGCTCCAGACCGTCGTTGGAGATTTCGGCGAGTTCTCTGTGACCAGCCCCACGGCACCAGGCGTCACTCGCAAATGGACGCGACTCCAGGACTATAGCGACGAAGTCTCCAATGCCCGCATGTGGGCTGGCTTTCACTATCGGTTCTCGACCGAGATCGGCAAAGATATGGGCCGGAAGATCGGCGCGCTGACCGTCGCCACGCAGCTCCGCGGCGTAGAAGCGATGGCGGAACCGAGGCGTTAACCGGTTGCCACACCGTCAAATTCATTCTGGCGAAAGCCGGGGTGACGATGGGGAGGCACGGTGCGTCCAATCCCGTGGACCCGCGACATGGCCGCACCGCATTCTCCGACTAGGTCACACCCGCACCAGGCCCTATAACCCCGCGTGAGAACCACGCGAGGGTAAACATGTCTCAAGCTCAAATCACGGACTGGCTGGCGACGCAGGGGCAGGCGATGATCGACCTGCTGCGCGATGTCGTGAATATCGATTCCGGATCCTATGACAAGGAAGGCGTCGATGCGGTCGGGGCGCGGTTCGAGCGGCATTTTGCCGAGCACGGCATTCCGTTCCGGCGCGAAAACAACGCCACATTCGGCGATGCGATCCATGCCGAAGTCACAAAGCCCGGCAGCAACGAGAAGCCGGTGCTGTTGATGGGGCATCGCGACACCGTATTCGGCAAGGGCGAGGCCGGGCGGCGTCCGTTCACGATCCAGGGCACGCGTGCCTACGGTCCGGGCGTCGCCGACATGAAGTCCGGCGTCGTCATGAACATATTCGTGGCAACCGCCTTCCACAAATTCGGCGGCAGCCCGCATCCGATCAAGGTGCTGATCACCTCGGACGAGGAGATCGGCTCGCCCTCCTCGCGGCCGGTGATCGAGCGTGAAGGACGCGCCGCGCGCGCCGTGTTCAATTCCGAGCCGGGCCGCCCGACCGGCAATATCGTCACCGGGCGCAAGGGCGGCATCTTCATGCATGTCGCCATCACCGGCAAAGCCGCGCATTCCGGCGCCAATTTCGCCGCGGGCGTCAGCGCGATCGGCGAGCTCGCGCACAAGATCGTGCATATCCACGCGCTGACCGATCTGGATAAGGGCATCACGCTCAATGTCGGCCTCGTCTCGGGCGGGCAGTCCGTCAACACGACGGCGCCTTACGCGGAAGGGCAGATCGACCTACGCTACGTCGATCCGGCGGATCGCGCGAGGGTGATGGCCGCGATCGAGACAATCATCGCGACGTCCTATGTGCCTGGCACCAGCGCGACGCTGACGATCAAGGGCGAGTTCGTCCCGGTGGTGCAGAGTGCCGACTCAAAGGCGCTGTTCGAAAATTATCAGGCCGCCGCAAAGCAGGCCGGCCTCACCACGCTCCAGGGCGAGTTCTCCGGCGGCTGCGCCGATTCCGGCTTCACCGCCGCGGTCGGAACGCCGACCATCTGCGGCCTCGGCCCCGTCGGCGGGCTCGCGCACACGACAGAGGAATATCTCGAGCTCGACAGCATCGTACCGCGCGCGCAGGCGCTGGCGCTGGCGATTTTGCGGGCGTAGTCGCCACGCGCTCTGTCGTCCTGCCCGGGCTTGACCCGGGCATCCACGTCTTCCCAAATTCGCGGTGACACGTGGATGGCCGGGTCAAGCCCGGCCATGACGAGTTGAGAGAGCGGCGCGTCACGTTAACCGCGTACGCATTCGCCCTACGAATAACTCGGCGCATCCGGCTTACGAAAGATGCGGATGGGGTCGCCGGGCACGATCGGATGACCACTGAACATCGCATAGGCATAGAGCGCGAGATAGGCGATCGCGAGCGCGCCGACCGCGTAGAAGGTCCACGTCGCGACCCGTTTCATCATTGCGCTCCATAGCCGTCCCGGCGGGGGGCTCAGGCAGCGCTTCTAGAG
Source organism: Bradyrhizobium sp. 149 (assembly GCF_023073915.1). Lineage (GTDB taxonomy): Bacteria > Pseudomonadota > Alphaproteobacteria > Rhizobiales > Xanthobacteraceae > Bradyrhizobium. Next base: position 1,647,604 of record NZ_JADPKK010000022.1, read on the forward strand.
CGATGACGGGAAAAAGGCCAGCCTGTGCGCCCCTCGGCCGGTGGCGATCAAATGCCGCGCCGGAGGTGGGTGGGGACGCTGACATCCGCGAGCCTGGCCGCGTCTTCGTCCTGATCGACCGCTACGTACTGGCCGTGCCAATAGGCCAGCGCAGCGTTGCGGGTCGAATTCTTGACGTCTCGCACCCGACCGATGACGATGGCGTGCGAATGGCGCTCGACGATCTCCTCGACCTCGCAATCGACGGCGGACAATGCGCCAACCAGCAGCGGAACACCCGAGACCGCCGTCACCCATCTGGCGCCCGCAAAACGATCGGCACCCTTGAGCCCGCCCTTGCCGGCAAAGCGCTCGGCGATTTCGAGCTGATCGGCTGCGAGGATGTTCACGCCGAAGGCACCGTGGCGGCGGATCAGCGGGAAGGACGAGGCGTCGCGGTTGATGCTGACGATCAGCGTCGGCGGATCGACCGAGAGCGAGGCGACGGAGGTGACCGTCATGCCGGTGATGTCCTTGCCCCGTCCGGCGGTGATGACGCTGACCCCGCCGGTGAGGTGGCGCATGGCGCCGCGAAAATCGGCGGAGGAGACGGCATTTTCGGTCATGAGATCGCGGGGCACTACATTCATGGCATCGTCCCCAAGCCGGGGTCCCTCTCTATTTAGGTACGATCATCCGCCGACAAAAGGTGGCTCAGGATCGAGCCTTCGAGACCCGCGAGCTCGGCCGAGCCGCGTTCGCGGGGCCGGGCCGTGTTAACCACGACGTCGTGGGCGATCCGCCCTTCCTCGATCACCAGCACCCGGTCCGCCAGCGCGACCGCCTCGGCGACATCGTGGGTCACCAGGATCGCGGTGAAGCCCTGGTCGCGCCAGACGCGCTCCAGCAGCCGCTGCATCGAGATGCGGGTCAGCGCGTCCAGCGCGCCGAGCGGCTCGTCGAAGGCGAGCACCCGCGGCCGCGAGACCAGCGCGCGGGCGAGCGCAACGCGCTGCTTCTGGCCGCCCGACAGCACCGAGGGCCACTGGTCGCGCTTGTCGGTCAGCCCGACCTCGGTCAGCGCCTTCTCCGCGCGTGAATGCGCGTCGGAGGAAGCACGATCGCGACCGAGACCGACCTCGACATTGGAGAGAACGCTCGCCCAGGGCAACAATCGAGGCTCCTGGAACATCACGCGGATATCCTCGGGCTTCACGGCTTCGCCGAGCGAAATGGTACCGGCGTCGATTTTCTCCAGGCCGGCGATGAGGCGCAGCAGCGTGCTCTTGCCGCAGCCGCTCTTGCCCACGATGGCGACGAACTGGCCAGCGGGGATGTGCAAATCGATGCCGCGCAGCACCTCGTTATCGCCGTAGGATTTGCGCAAGCCGCGGATGCTGAGCGGCAGGCCGCTCGTTTGCACCGGTCGCTCCTCGCGCAGCACACGGGCGTGCGGCGCGAAATTGGCGCGGCTGGCGAGTTCAGTTTCCGGAAGGGAGGTACGAAGGGCTGTCTGCATGTGATCCCTGTATTTCTGCTCAACGTTTCTGGAAGGCGGGGTGCCAGGAGAGCGTCAGGCGCTCCAGCATACGGGAGGCGCTGTCGGCGAGCTTGCCGAGCAGCGCGTAGATCAGGATCGAGAGCACGACGACGTCGATCAGCATGAACTCGCGTGCCTGCATCGCCATGTAGCCGAGGCCCGAGGATGCTGCGATGGTCTCCGCCACAATCAGCGTCAGCCACATGATGCCAAGCGCGAAGCGGATGCCGACGAAGATCGAGGGTAGCGCGCCCGGAAAGATCACCCGGCGGAACAGCTCGCCGTCGGTCATGCCGTAGATCCGGCCCATCTCGATCAGCTGCGGGTCGACGGTGCGGATGCCGTGCAGCGTGTTGAGGTAGATCGGGAAAAACACCCCGAGCGCTACCAGGAACAGCTTTGCGCTCTCGTCGATGCCGAACCACAAGATGACCAGTGGGATCAGCGCCAGATGCGGCACGTTGCGCACCATCTGCAGCGTTGTGTCGGTGAGCTTTGCCGACAACTGCGACAGGCCGTTGGCGAGACCGAAGGCAAAGCCGATGCTGCCGCCGATCAGGAAACCGATCGAGGCGCGCCAGAACGAGACCCAGATGTTGCGGACGAGCTCGCCGGAGAGCAGCAGCTTCCAGCCTGCAAGCACGACGTCGCTCGGTGCCGGCAACACCCTCGTCGGCACGAAACCGGTGACGCTGGCGACCTGCCAGATCGCGATGATGGCGAGCGGCACGATCCACTGGATCAGGCCGTCGACGCGCGGCAGACGCAAGCCGCGCGGAAGCGAAACGCTGTCGATCAGGCTCATGACTGCGACACCTTGTGCTGCGGACGGAAGTCGCTGCCGACCGTCTCACCAAAAGGACCGCCGTTGAAGTGCAGCTTGGTCACGTTGCTGGACTGCTCCAGCGAGAGGAGCGGAAACACCAGCTCGGCGAAACGATAGGCTTCCTCCAGATGCGGGTAGCCCGACATGATGAAGGTATCGATGCCGATGTCCTGGTACTCCTTGATGCGGGCCGCGACCGTCTGGGCGTCGCCGACCAGTGCCGTGCCGGCGCCGCCACGCACGAGGCCGACGCCGGCCCACAGGTTCGGGGCGATCTCGAGCTTGTCGCGCTTGCCGCCATGGAGCTGCGCCATGCGCTGCTGGCCGACCGAATCCATCCGCGCAAAGTTCTTCTGCGCGGTCGCGATGGTCTCGTCGCTGACATGCTTGATCAGCTCATTGGCCGCACGCCAGGCCGCGTCATTGGTCTCGCGGACAATCACGTGGAGCCGGATGCCGAAGGAAAGCTTTCGTCCGCGGGCGCTCGCGACCTCCCTCACCTTCGCGATCTTCTCCGCGACCAGCGCCGGCGGCTCGCCCCAGGTGAGATATTTGTCGACGGTGTCGACGGCGACGTCGATGCCGGCATCGGACGAGCCGCCGAAATAGAGCGGCGGACGCGGCGACTGAACCGGAGGAAACAGCAGCTTGCCGCCCTCGACGTGGATGTGCTTGCCCTCGACACTGACGGTCTTGCCGGCGAGCAGCTCGCCATAGACGCTGAGGAATTCGCGGGTGACCTCGTATCGCTCGTCATGGGCGAGGAAGATGCCGTCACCCTTGTTCTCGACGGGATCGCCGCCGGTGACGACGTTGACCAGGAGCCGGCCGCTGGTGATGCGGTCGAGCGTCGCGGTCATGCGCGCGGCCACGCTCGGCGATTGCAGGCCGGGCCTGACGGCCACGAGATAGCGCAGCCGCTCGGTGAACGGCGCGACCGAGGAGGCGACGATCCAGGAATCCTCACAACTCCGCCCGGTCGGCAGCAGCACGCCGAAATAGCCGAGCTGATCGGCGGCTTGCGCGATCTGGCGCAGATAGTTGAAATTGACCTCGCGGCCGCCGATGCCGGTGCCGAGATAGCGGCCGTCACCATGGGTCGGCAGGAACCAGAGGATGTGGGCGTTCGCTTGCTTGCTCATATGCTTGCTCATGATCCTGGCTTGCGCGCCACGTCGGAAATATTGATGGATTTGGGAATCAGGTTGAGCGCGAGGAACGCGTCGGCAACCCGCTGCTGATCGGCGATGACGGCATCGGTCAGCGGCTTGATGCCGTAGGACTGCCGCTTCAGCGCTACCTCGACCACGGGGACCGAAAGGCCGATCGACGGCGCCAGCTGCTCGGCAACCGCGTGGATATCGCCCTTGGCCCAATCGTCGACCGCGCTCAGCTCAGCCAGCACGGCGTCGATGACCGCGGGATTGGCTTCGACGAATTTCTTCGAGGAGAAATAGAACTGGTAGTTGGCCACGATGTCGGTGCCATCGGCGAGCGTGCGTGCTTCGGTGGCGGCTTCCGCGGCGGCCTGGAACGGATCCCAGATCACCCAGGCATCGACCGCGCCGCGCTCGAAGGCGGCACGCGCGTCGGCCGGCGCCAGGAACACCGGCTCGATCTCGGAATATTTGACGCCGGCTTTCTCGAGCGCCTTGACCAGGAGATAATGGACATTGGAGCCCTTGTTGAGTGCGACCTTCTTGCCCTTGAGATCGGCGACCGATTTCAGCGGGCTGTCTTTCGGCACCAGGATCGCCTCGCCCTTCGGGGCCGGCGGCTCGTAGGCGACATACTGGATCGGGGCGCCCGCGGCCTGCGCGAAGATCGGCGGGGCTTCGCCGGTGTTGCCGAAATCGATCGCGCCGACATTGAGCGCTTCGAGCAGCGGCGGGCCGGAGGGGAATTCGGTCCACACCACCTTGTAGCCGACGGCGGCGAGCTTCGGCTCCAGCGTGCCCTTGCTCTTGAGCAGCACCAGCTTGCCGTATTTCTGATAGCCGATGCGGACCACCTTGTCCTGACCGTAGGAGGTGCCGACCGCGGCGGCGACGATGCCGATCGACAGCACGATGGCCGCGATCAGACGCTGGATGATACGCCTCATGTTCAAACCTTTTGAAATGGGGAGATTGGTGGGCACGATCACGCTGCCGGGTTGCGCCAGACGATGTCGCGGATGACGACCGGCTTCGGGATCAGCCCGAGCTTGTGGAAGCGGTCGGCGACGCCCTGCTGGGTCGTGACGATGTCGTCGGTGACGGGACCGACCACGAAATTCGCGCGATTGGCGGCGACGGTCTGGATGTCCAGCGGGACACCAGTGACCGCGGCGAGCGATTTGGCGACCTCGTCGCGGTGCTGTTCGGCCCATTTGCCAGCCGCGGTCGTCACATCGACGATCTGCTGCAGGATCGCGCCGTGATTCCTGGCGAACTCGCGGTTGGCGATGTAGAAGGAATTGGTCTTGGTGACTTCGCGCGCATTGATCAGGATGCGCCCGCCCTGCTTGGTCTCGCCGATCGCAAAATACGGATCCCAGATCGCCCAAGCCTCGATGCTGCCATTGGCAAAGGCAGGCCCGGCATCCGGCGGCGTCAGGTAGACCGGCGTGATGTCGGCATAGGTGAGGCCCGCTTTCTCCAGCGTCTGCACCACGATATTGTGCGCGCTGGAGCCCTTGGTGAAGCCGATGCGCTTGCCCTTCAAGTCAGCGATGGCGCGGATCGGCGAATCCTTGGGCACCAGGATGCCCTGACCGTTGGTGATCGGCTGGCCGGCGGCATAGACGATCGCGGCACCCGCGGCCTGGGCGAACACGGGCGGGGAATCGCCGACCGAGCCGAAATCGACGCTGCCGACATTCATCGCCTCCATCATCGGAGGCCCCGAGGAAAACTCGACCCATTTCACCTCGATACCCAAAGGAGCGAAATGTTTTTCCAGGGCAGACTGCTGGCTCGCGATAACCAGCACGCCGGTCTTTTGGTAGCCGATACGAATTTCCTTCAGCGCGGCTTGCGCTGTGGCGCGTGTGGCAAACGCTGCAGCGATTGCGCTTCCAGCGGACAATTTCAGAAAGTTCCGACGCTGCATTCCACTCTCCCGGCCAGACGCGGCCGTCATCATTCAGGTCTCGTGAATGATGGTGCGGGTTGGCGGAGGTGTCGAGACAGGCGGAGAAATAGCGATGCGAGCACTGCGCTTGCGACAAGCGCATGATTAATCTTTCAATCCACAGAGTGAATGAGGATGGAATTTTTCCGCACGCGGATGTGAATGCCGGCCGCGTGGGTCTCAAGACTCGCGGCCGGAACCAAAACCCGCGAAAACAACCCCATGCACAGTAGCCGGGGCGTGCAAAAACAATGGCTTACGTATTATCCGAAGCGAATTTGACTCGTCGGGCAAAACAGGGGCATGATGGTATCGTTGCGGCGTTCGGGTGGAGCAGCCTGCAGCGGGCTAATGCTGCCACCTCACGGGCAGATTCTGCAGCCCGCGGAACGCCCAGCCGCCGATCCGCACCGGCTCGTCGTCGGCAAGCTCGAGCTTCTGGGCGCGCGCGAACAATGTCGGCAGCGCGACGTCAGCGATCATGGCGCGCGAGGCCCAGGCGCCGGCGCAGAAATGCGGACCGGCGCCGAACGCGACGCTCTTGGCCGTATCGCGCCGCACGTCGAACTGGTCGGCGCGCTCAAAATGCTTTTCGTCGCGGTTGGCCGAGCCGAACATCAGGAACACCCGCTCGTCCGTCTCGAACGAAACGTCGCGGATCGACCAGGGCTTTGCGATGCGCCGCGGCGACATGCCGATCGGCGAGATCCAGCGGGCATATTCCTCGAAGGCCTGAAGCCAGGTCACCTTGCCGCTGCGCACGAGATCGAGCTGCTCGGGATGGCTCAGCAGCGCCCACACCGTGCCGGCGATCGCCTTGCGCGGTTCGTTCTGGCCGCCGGATATCGCGAGTTTGACATTCGCGCGCATGCCCTCCATCGACATGCCCGAAGCGAGGAGCACGCCGAGGATGCTCTGGTCGGGATGCTTGCGCATCACCGGCAGGATGTCGTCGATCGCCGCATCGATGCCTGATGTCGCCGCATGGCAACGCGCCTCGACCTCGGGGTCGCCGCTGTAGTTGGCGATACCCTCGATCATGCCCTGCGACCAGGCATCCATATCCCCAAAGCCGATATTGGTGAGGCCGGTGATCGACTTCAGGCATTCGCCGGAGAACGGCAGCGCGAAGTCGCGCATGAAATCGATCCGCCCCGGCGCGATCGCGTCGATGATGCGGTCGGCGTGGGCCTGGAACAGCGCGGTCCAGTGCGCCTTCACCGTCTTCGGCGACACCGTCGGAAACATCGCGCGGCGCTCGAGCTGGTGCGCCTCGCCGTCCTTGCGCATCATGTTGTGGCCCATCAGCCGGTTCATCAGGCCGGCAGGCTGGTGCGAGGAGAACACGTCGATCTGCTTCTCGGAGATCGAGATGTCGTCGCGGCTCGTCAGCAGGGTCGAGCCGAGCTGCGGCACGAAGGCGATCGGCGCCTCCTTGCGCATTGTCGCGAGCATCGGGTAGGGGTCGGCCCAGAATGCAACCGGGTCGATGTCGATGCGCGGCGCGGTGCTCAAGCTTCGCTCCCTTGCTGTTCACCGCCAAGGCTAGCGGCTTCAGGAGGCGCCGTCTGTCCCCAGCGATTGGGACAGCTTCAGTTCAGGCGGCCCGGCCCCGCGAGCAGACCCAACACAATTCCAAACAATTCGTTCTGCGCGGAGATGCCGAGCCGCTCATAGGCGCGCTTGCGGTAGGTCAGTGTCGAATGCAGGCTGATGCCGAGGGCCTGCGAGATCGCCTCGGAACTGAATCCAGAGAGAATACGACGACAAACGTCCCGCTCGCGCGGCGTCAGATCGGCGAGCGGCGCGCGCGTCGCAAACAGCGCGGCGAGAGTCTGGTCGGTCGTCGCCGCCGGGCCGTGCTGGAAATGGCGTGCCACGCTTGCACTGATGGCGGGTGCGATGGCCTGAAGCCGCGCACGCTGGGAATCGCCGAAGCGGCCCTGCGCGGCGACGCGATAGAAATTGACGTAGAAGCAGGTGTCGTCGACCCAGATCGCGGTCGCGCATTTGTCGACGATGCCGGAATCGACAAAGAACATCTTGCGGTAGCGTGCGCCGTACATGTGGGGCGCGAAGGCCGGCAGCAGTAGCGGCGCGCGGCCCTCGCCTTCGAACAGCGCATCGCGGTTGGGGTCGGACTCGTGGAACTGCCCGGCATAGGCCGCACCGAGATCGCCGCCGATCGGGATGTTGCCGGCATCGAGCAGGCAGCGCGCCGCGCCCGCGCGGCTTAGTGCGAAAACCATGCAATGGCCGACGCCGGCCTGCCGGCGCAGCGTATCGATCAGGATATCAGGGAAATCCGGGCGACCGATGGCGAGCACCGCTGGCGTGACATCGCCAGCTGCCGGATTTGCGGGCCTCCCGTGAGGGCGCATCCTGTTCTCCCTATCGCCTTTTGACGAAATTTATCAGCAATGGCCGCGCGGTGGAAGGAGGGTATCGCCGGATATCTCCCGCAACGTCGCCGAGCCGGGCGGACGAGGGTGGCGGCTCAAGAAGCAGCTTTCCGCAAAATCTTGTCCATTGCTTTTCCCTTGGCCAGCTCATCGATCAGCTTATCCAGGTAGCGGATCTCCCGCATCGTCGGGTCTTTGACATCCTCCACCCGGACACCGCAAACCACGCCTTTGATCAGGTCGCGCGAAGGATTGATTGCAGGGGCTTTCGCAAAGAAGGTCTCAAAGTCCGTCCCCTGTTCCAGTTGAGTTTCCAGCTCCTTCTCACCATAGCCTGTCAACCATGAGATGACCTGGTCGACCTCTGCCTTGGTGCGTCCTTTCTTCTCCGCCTTCGCAACGTAGAGCGGGTAAACGCTTGCGAAGCTCGTCGTATAGATGCGGTGTTTTGGCATGACCACTCCAGGGGATCACTCGTTAGGGGCGGGGAGAGTTGAGAGTTGAAACTATACCGCAAATTCTCGCACCGGTCCGTCCGGTTTCCGAAGCGCTCGTTAGTCAAGAGCATCGGGTTCGTGAGCTCAGGATCGATCGACGTTTGCGTCGCAATGGTCAAAAACCACGCGGATAACCAAACGAGACATCCGAGTAGTCGCCGCCCTTCTTAAGCTGCAATTTGCCCAATTCATACGTTGCGGCATCTTGTGCATATGCCGGGGTGAGGTCGGCAGGTCATTGCATCGAGGTAGACATGAGCAATCCGATCTTCACTAGAAGCGACGGTGTGTGGCTGAATGAACCGGAACAATGGACCGCGCAGGGCGACACGCTTCAGATCGTGACCGACAAGGCCACCGATTTCTGGCGGGAAACTCATTACGGCTTTACCCGAGACAGCGGGCATTTCCTGGGCTTTCCGACCGCCGAGGCATTCACCGCCGAGTTGCGCGTCCACGGCGATTTCCAGGCGCTCTACGATCAGGCAGGCATCATGGTCCGCGTTGACGCGCAACATTGGGTCAAGGCCGGGATCGAGCTCTCGGACGGACGCGCCATGCTTTCGAGCGTCCTCACCAGTGAGCGGTCGGACTGGGCGACTGCTCCGTACGAGCACAATGCCGGCGACTTCCGGATGCGTGCGACGGTCGCAAACGGCGTCCTTCGTCTGCAGACCTCGGCTGATGGCAAGCTCTGGCCGCTGGTGCGACTTGCGCCATTCCCTGAGGCAGACCGTTACCTCGTGGGGCCAATGGCCTGCACGCCCGAACGGGCCGGATTGAAAGTCGAGTTCTCGAGCTTTCGGCTGACGCCGCCGCTCGGCAAGGGTCTGCACGATCTCGGCTGACGGCAGACTGTCGCGGGCCGCGACTGGTCGCTCTGGCCCGGGGTCCATGACCCGCAACGCAATGCGCTGCACCGGCGACAGCAAATCCGCGTCAACTCCAATTGCAGTGCCCGTGACGGGCCTCACTGAAGCTGCCCAGCACTTGCGGCACTCTGCATCGTGGCTGCAACCCGCCGCCCAAACAGGAGGACCTCACATGAAAACCGCTCGCCTTGCTCTCTTCGCTGGCCTCATTGGGCTCGGCTCTCTCCTCGGATCCGGACACTATTCACCTGCCGCAGCAGGCTTCGGTTCGCAATATGGGTGGATGGGAAACAAGCCCTACATGGACTGCCTGAAATACGTGGGGGCCTTCGGTGCCGACTACCCGAACCGAAGCAAGAACATTGAAACTTGCAAGCACAATTACCTTCCGGGCGGCCGCTGAAGTGACTAGCGTCCGCTGCTGGTGCGTCGAATCCGCCCCCGGCATCCGCACTCGCTCAGGTTTCAAGCGTATTGGAAGGCAAAGGAGCAGTTATGCTCAAGGCAGAACCGACGTTTGAAGCTCTGGCATCGCATATCCAGCGCCAGGACCGATCCCTGAAGGCCATGGGATGGAGCGTTCTGGGCGCTACAATCATGGCGGCTACGGCGATCCTTGCCTCGCAGTGGCACTCGACCGTCAGTGCCGGCACAGTCAAAGCCAAGACCTTGTCCGTGGAAACCATCGCCTTGCGTAATGACACCGGCAAAATCGTCGCCTTGATCTCGTCCACGTCCGACGGAATGCCGCATATTTCGCTATTCGATAGCCGCCAGAAGGTGCGACTCAGTATCGGGCTTCGCCAGGACGGCGCACCTTCGGTGTCGCTGTTGGATACAGAGCAGGGCTCCCGGGCCGTGCTGTCCTTGAATGATCATCAGAACGCGTCCTTGACGATGTTCAATGCTGCAAAAGTTCCTCGTGCCACGCTCGCCGTCGACGCCGTCAGCTCGGGTCACGTCGTTCTCTACGGGACCGGCGGTGGCCTAAACCTGTCCGCTTCCGATGGTCGGATGCAGTGGAATCCGGTGGACGGAGCCGTTCAGAACGTCCAAACGCGAAATAAGACCCAGTAAATTCCAGCCATAAAGTTCATGTCGGCTTCAGCCAAAGCTCTGGTCCGATTCGAGGCTGATGTTGTCGGGTGACGTAGGTGGGAAAGTTGGACCAGCGCATGTCCTCATCTAGCGGCTGGCCGCCTGATGTCCGGTTTACTGCCAACAGCGGCCGAAGTCGCAGATGGGCCAACAGGCGACATGGGATCATATCGGCAAATGAAAGAGGCTGCCAACTGAGCTGGTCTCTTCGAGAGCTAAGAGGCACTGGTCTTTCTAATAAGCCGAATAGCGTTGATGCCTATCGTGACGAGAAAGATGATGGTAACGCCAGCCAAAATCATCCACTCACCGTCCTTGCGCAGGGCTCTCTCAAACGCCACAATGGCGAGCGCACCGGAGGCGAACGACATAAAGAGCAGCGCAAAGAGCTGTGTGCCTGGTCCGTTCAAAATGCTTTTCATCTCCAGCGTTCCCCGTCCCTTTTCAACTCGAAATAAGGGCCGCCAACTGAGGCAGCCTCTAGCGAACTAAGCTGGATCTTGTGCGGTGGCCCCTTCTGTTAGACCGGAACGGGGCAGTCATGGCTATTGCTTCCACTGGGGGCGCGAACGGTCGTGCAGGTCATCGGCCCTTTGGGCGCGTCCGTTGTGGTGGCTGATGCTAAACCCGCAGATCTTGAAATGAACCCTCCTATCTTGGCCGCCCGAAACAGCTACAAGATCGTTTTCCGTCAGCATGGAGCGTTGCTCATTGAAGGTCTCCTGATCGTTTTCCGCGGCGAGACCATTCCCGCCAGCCGTGATCAGGGGATACGCGGTCCTGTTGTGAGACGCTGTGCTGCACGTCACACAGACATCACGCTCAAATCAGACCACAGCATTTTTCAAGCTACGCCACTTTGGTCGAATAGGCCAGCACCCCTCCACTGGCCGCAAGCCCGCTATGGGTCTTGGCTGTGTGAAAATGCGAAGACGCTCAATGACGATAGAAGAAATACTCGTCCAAGATAATTTTAGACTTCGAACTCGCAGTCCCATTCGACTTAAGAATTGAACTAAAGAATGCCATTCTCGTCGCGTTTCGATGTTGTGCGTTTTTACGCAGCAGGGGCCAGCAGCGGACGCTAGGGGCGTTGAGGCTGCTCGGAGTCAGCGCTCGCGCCGATAGTGCATAGCAACCGCGCCGCTGCGGAGCGGCTTCGCCGAGACCAGCTTGAGCCGCCGTGCACTGGGCAGCCCACCCTGGTACAGAGTCGGGCCGTGGCCGGCAATCCTGGGGTGGACGAGGAGCTGATATTCGTCGATCAGATCCAGCCGGTCCAACTCGGTTGCGAGTTTGCCGCTACCGAGGAGCACGCCGGCCGGAGTCGCGTCCTTGAGCCTCTGTACGCCTGTTCGCAGGTCGTCGGCGATGTGGTGGCTGTTGGCCCACGGGAAGTCCGTTCGCATCGACGACACCACGTACTTCGGTTTGGCGTCCAGCTTGACCGCCCACTCGCGTATCGCCGGCGGCGCCTCCACGTCGCCGCGAACGACCGCCGGCCAGTAGCTCTCCATCATCTCGTAGGTGATGCGGCCCCACAGCATCGCCCCGCCCTCGTCCATAAGGCGGGTGAAGAACGCGTGGGTCTCGTTGTCAGCGATTCCCTCCTCATGGTCGACGCAGCCGTCCAGGGTGACGTTTATGCTGAAGGTCAATAGTCCCATGCGACCAGCCTAGGCCATCCGCTCGAAAAAAGATGCAGGGCTAATACTCGCGGTTCATGTTCAGCTTCCGCTGTGGGGTCACAACCCGCCGAACTGGGGGCCCGCTGCGAACTTCCGGTCTGCCCTTGTGAGCTGATATGCAGCGACGCCGCTCAAACGGAAGCGATGGGCCACAAGCAGTTGTCGTGTGAACGGATCAACCTGACAGCAATCATAACAAATTGCGCGAGCGGCACCGTTTAGACAAGCATAGATTGCCTCTTCGCCTCGCGATATGTTTGGCCGGTTTCTTGGAAGGCGCAAAGCATGCTACCCGCAGATTACGTCTTTGGCTTCGCTGTTGCGTTAGTCCTCGCATTCAACCTTTATTTTGGTCCTCGGATCGAACGCGACCGCGTTGCAATTCAATGGGGACCAAATGGCGAGCCAACATGGTACGCTCCAAAATGGTTGGCCATGTGGGGAATTATTATCTTCATGGCGGCCGTGCGGCTCTTTATTTGGTTGGCTTCGACATACGCGCCGCAGCATGTGCACGGTGCTGAATTGGGAATAGTTATTTTCTCAATGATCGCCGCTGGCTCTCACCTATTTGTTTTGATGAAGGCAAGAGCGAACGTCTGACTTATTGGCGCAGGTCAGCTATGGGTCAATCGCGTCGGTGCAGACCTCTACCTGTCACTTCCAGTCCAGCCTCAACAGCGGACATAATGGAACCGGCCCAGTTGGTCCGAGACGGGCCAGAAGCGGGCATGGTACGTAGCCAACTTCTTGCATTCGAGAAGTATCAAACAACCAGACGATTTCAGAGCCAAGGCAGACTTCACGTCAAGTCAGGCCAGCTCGCCTCTAGGATGCGAGTAGCACCGGCACACCCCTTGATTTTGCAATCTCCGTGGTAACTACGCTTCATGATCAAAACGTCGTGCGCATCGTCGTCCCGTAAAAACGTAACCCGCTCTCGCTGGGCCGTGGAAGGAGTCGTGCGCTAGGAATTTGACGACGCGATCCTTTCACCAGGCCCCGCCCGCATCGGACGGGGCCTTTTGTTTGGTCACGCTTCCTGCCGGCACAACAGCAGGAGCATCCGATGCCACCCCAACAGACGACATCCGAGACCGGGCGCGATGCCGCAGGGCTCCGCCTCGACCTCGCCATTGCTTTGGTGAAAGACTCCCTGGGCAATGCTTTGGCCGAGGCGGGCCCCGATGCCTCCATGGCGCCGCTGAGAGACGCTTCCTCTGAAAAGGAAGCGGCTGGACCACCAGTCGCATCGACCCGGAGCGTCTTGAGTTTGCTCCAGGGATATTGGCGTGCGTTCAGAAAACGGCGCCGAGCCGAGAGTTTGCACAACCTGAGTGACAGAGAGTTGGCGGATATCGGCCTGACACCCAGTGACATCGACCACCTCGTCGCTCGCCGAGATATTGAAAGGCTCAGAGATGGCACGACGTATCTATGGCTGTCTCGTGGTGTGTGATGGTAAGTCACCGCCTGTTCTGCACTTTTATTGGCAGGCAGTCTGGCGGATCAGCGAAGCGTGATCCGCCACCTTTCTTCGATCGCCGTGACATGGTGGATTACACTAACGCCGATCCGCCATCGAGCTGCGATCGCGACCAACACCAGTTGCAGATAGTGCCATCTTCTTCGTCCGCTAAGGGTCTTGGCTGTGTGAAAACGCGAAGAGGCTCAATCGCGATAGAAGAACTAAAATTATTTTGGTCGTCAAACGCGCAAGCGGCTTCAGCTTAGAGATCAACGGAAGAATATCATTCTTCGTCGCCGTTCGCTTTTGGAGTTTTTACACAGCCACGGTCACAAGCCGACGACTGGCGCTCGGCTGCAAACTTCCGGTCTGCTCCTGTGAGCCGACATGCAGCGACACCCCTCGAACGGAAGCGATGGGCCAGGAGCGGACGTCGCCCGCCTCTCTCGATCAGCTCCTCGCCTCTGAGCTAACCTTGTTGATGGCTGTGGCATTTGAGGCCGATTCTTGCTAACATTTCAAAAGGTGCCAGTTCAGACCGGTGATGCTTCACGGCGGGAGAATCCCTTGAGCCGCGAACACCTCTTGCGACGGCTAACAGCCATATTCGCGGCCGATGTCGCCGGTTATAGTCGTTTAACGGGCATGGACGAGGAAGGCACGCACGTCCGGCTGAGGGAGCATTTGCGGCTCTTGATTGATCCGACGATTGCCGCCTATCGCGGGCACATCGTCAAGAACACCGGCGATGGCCTTTTGGCCGAGTTCAATAGCGTTGTGGACGCAATGCGCTGTGCGGTCGATGTTCAGCGTGGCATGGCGGAACGCAATTCAGACGTACCAGCGAACAATCGAATTGAGTTCCGGATCGGTATCAATGTTGGCGATGTTATCCAGGATAATGGGGACATATTCGGCGACGGTGTCAACGTGGCAGCGCGTCTCGAAGCGATTGCGGAGCCCGGTGGCATTTGTGTGTCGGATGATGCCCACCGACAACTCCGCGATAAACTTGATGTTGTGTTTGATGATGCCGGCGAGCAGAACCTCAAGAATATTGGACGTCCGGTCCGCGTTTTCAGAGTGAGAGATCGTGGCGCGGCAGCAAACCAAAGGCCCACGTTGGCGCTCCCTGACAAACCCTCGATCGCCGTACTATCTTTCCAGAACCTGAGTGCAGATCCAGAGCAGGAGTATTTCGCAGATGGCGTCGTGGAGGATATCACGATGGCGCTCTCTGCCCTTCGTTGGCTGTTTGTGATCGCGCGCAATTCGAGTTTCACGTACAAGGGCCGGCATGTGGACGTGAAGCAGGTCGGGAGGGAGCTAGGAGTGCGCTACGTGCTCGAAGGCAGCGTGCGCAAAGCTGGAAACCGCATTCGTATCGCGGGTCAGCTGATCGATGCCGAAAATGGAGCACATCTCTGGACGGACCGTTTCGAGGGTGCGCTCGAAGATATGTTCGATCTACAGGACCATGTAACGGCCAGCGTCATTAGCGCTATCGCCCCGAAGCTGCAGGTTGAGGAGATCAGACGTGCCAACCGCAAACCAACCGAAAATCTGACTGCGTACGACTATTACCTGCGCGGACTGGTGCAACTTCGCCGCACGACAATGGAAGCGAACCGCGAGGCGCTTGCGCTGTTTTGCAGGGCGATCGAGCTCGACCATGGCTTGGCGTGCGCCTATGGCATGGCCGCGTGGTGCTACGTGCAGCGCAAGGCGCGTGGCTGGATGATCGAGCCTGAGCAAGAGAGTGCCGAAGCTACGCGGCTGGCCCGGAAAGCCGTGCGCCTCGGTGGAGATGACCCTGTCGCGCTGTCTAGGGGTGGGTATGCACTCGCCTTTGTAGCCCAGGAGTTCGACGACGCCGCGGCGCTCATGGATCGGGGACTGGCGGTCAGTCCTAACTTAGCCGAAGCTTGGACGCTTAGTGCTTGGCTGAGAGTTTGGAGAGGTGAGTCGGACCTGGCACTTGAGCATGTTGCGCGTGCCATGCGCCTGAGTCCGCTCGATCCGTCCATGTATGGCATGCAGGGAGCCATGGCATATGCTCATTTTCTCGCGAGCCGATGTGACGTGGCATCGTTATGCGCCGAACAGGCAATGCGCGACAATCCCAAATTTCTGCTGACGATCTGCATTTCCGCTGCCAGCAAGGCGCTTGCCGGACAGCTTGAGCCAGCACAGAAAGCCATGGCACGGGCGCTCGAACTTAACCCTGACTTGCGAGCCTCCACTCTCAGAGATCTAGCGCCATTCCGCCGAGCAGAGGACTTCGCCATGTTCGCCAAGGGTCTTCGCAAAGCAGGCCTTCCGGAATGATGTTGCTGCCTCGACTGCGAACGAAACGGCCACCGAAACGGATCACAAGCCGCCGAATTGGCGCCGGGCTGCAAACTTCCGATCTGCCCTTGTGAGCTGACATGCAGCGACACCGCTCAAACGGAAGCGATGGGCCAGCAGCGGACGCTAGGGACGTTGAGGCTGCTCGGAGTCAGCGCTCGCGCCGATAGTGCATAGCAACCGCGCCGCTGCGGAGCGGCTTCGCCGAGACCAGCTTGAGCCGCCGTGCACTGGGCAGCCCACCCTGGTACAGAGTCGGGCCGTGGCCGGCAATCCTGGGGTGGACGAGGAGCTGATATTCGTCGATTAGATCCAGCCGGTCCAACTCGGTTGCGAGTTTGCCGCTACCGAGGAGCACGCCGGCCGGAGTCGCGTCCTTGAGCCTCTGTACGCCTGTTCGCAGGTCGTCGGCGATATGGTGGCTGTTGGCCCACGGGAAGTCCGTTCGCGTCGACGACACCACGTACTTCGGTTTGGCGTCCAGCTTGACCGCCCACTCGCGTATCGCCGGCGGCGCCTCCACGTCGCCGCGAGCGACCGCCGGCCAGTAGCTCTCCATCATCTCGTAGGTGATGCGGCCCCACAGCATCGCCCCGCCCTCGTCCATAAGGCGGGTGAAGAACGCGTGGGTCTCGTTGTCAGCGATTCCCTCCTCATGGTCGACGCAGCCGTCCAGGGTGACGTTTATGCTGAAGGTCAATAGTCCCATGCGACCAGCCTAGGCCATCCGCTCGAAAAAAGATGTAGGGCTAATGCTCGCGGTTCATGTTCAACTTCCGCTGTGGGGTCACAAGCCGCCGATCACGCCCAAGATGAGAGACTTCCGGTTTGCGTTGGTAAGCCGACGTTTTATGAGTACACGTCCTGGCGCTCCGTTTGTAGAAGCAAGTCAAACCGCCCAAAGCTTTGGGATTCCCGACCGCACCGGCGGATGATGTCCTACCCCGCCGCTTTCACCGGCGCGACGCTGACCGCGAGCTTGCCGTAACGGTCGGTGAAGGCTTCCGTGTCGATCTCCTCGAGCTTGATCTCGCCGCTCATGACGCCTTGCTTCCAGGCCGCCTGCGCCGGATCGTTCTGGAATTCCGGCATCACCTCGCGGCCGAACAGCTCGAGCGATTCGCAGATTTGCTCATGGCTGTTCTTGCCCGCTTGGTTCAGGAGGATGACCTGGTCGATGTGCGAACCCTGGAAACGCTTCAGCTTCCTGCGGATCGTCTCCGGAGAACCGATCAGGCCGCCGCGCAGCGCGGCCTCCTGCGCCTCGGGATTGTCGCGCTTCCACTTGTTGTACTCGTCCCACATGTTGACGGTGTAGGGCGCGGGCCGCTGGCGATTCTGCGACGCGCCGTAGAACCGCAGCGCGAACTGGAAGAAGGTGGCGCCGTCGGCGCGGGCGCGGGCCTCCTCGTCCGTCTTCGCGCACATGAAGAACGACACCAGCGCCATGTTCGGGTTGATCTCGTAGTCGGCGAGCTTGGCGAGACGCTTGGTCATGGCGTTGTAATAGGCGTGCACCCAGGCATGGGCGGCGTCGGCGCTGACGAACTGGAAACCGAGCGCGCCGAAGCCGTGGCGGCCGGCGCGTTCGATGGTCGGCAGTTGCGAGCAAGCCATCCACAGCGGCGGATGCGGCTTCTGCACCGGTTTCGGCACGACATTGCGCAGCGGGATGTCGAAATATTTGCCGTGATGCTCGCTCCCTGCGTCCTTGAACATCGGGAAGATCGCGGCGACGGCTTCCTCGAACACTTCCTTCTTGGTCTCCATGTCGCGGCCGAACGGCGTGAGCTCGGTGATGGACGCGCTCTCGCCCATGCCGAATTCGCAGCGGCCATTGGAGAGCAGGTCGAGCACCGCGACGCGCTCGGCGACACGCGCGGGGTGGTTGGTGGTGAGCTGGAGGATGCCGTGGCCGAGCCGGATGTTCCTGGTGCGCTGGCTCGCCGCCGCGAGGAACGATTCCGGCGAGGGCGAATGCGAGTATTCTTCGAGGAAGTGATGCTCGACAACCCAGGCATGGTCGTAGCCGAGCCCGTCGGCGAGCTCCATCTGCGAGAGCGCATTCTGGTAGAGGCTGAGCTCGTCACCGGCCACCCAGGGACGTGGCAGTTGCAGCTCATAGAAGATGCCGAACTTCATGACGCCTCTCTCCCAAGTTTTCTCGCCCGCTTATTTTTGTTGCGCTCATCTTAATGCGCGAGGCGGCGCTGTCCACGGAGCAGCAATTCCGCCTTGCGGGAGATCGAACCTTCAGTCGCGCGGGGCAGTCGCTGCCAGCGCTGAATCGCAGGCGCCGATGGTCTCGATCACCCACTTCATGGACCGCGACGGCCACTTCCTGGCTTTGATCTCGCCGCGCCGCTTCTTCTGTACGGGATGCCACGTGCCGCAGAATACCGCCAATCCGCCCGTCAGCAACGACTTCATCAATATCGACACGCTGCTGTCGCGCGCAAGCCCGGTGGCCGCCGATGACGGCGACCGCTGACGAGCCCGGCGAAGGGATGAAGGCCAGGCGCGGCTTCGTCGCGCAAGGCTGGGACTTCGCGCGCGAACTCTGGCAGGTGCTGATCCGGCCGAGTTCGGTGTTCGGGCTCGGCGCGCTGGTGCTGGCGACGACCGCTTCGCGGTCTCCTCAGGATGAGGCTCAGCAACATCTTTGCCTGCGGAAATTGCGGCTGCGCATTCCGTCCTCATCCTGAGGGCCCGCCAAAGGCGGGCGTCTCGAAGGATGGTCGCTGAGAAACGGCCTTACATGCGATTACCCTGCGCTTGAACCGGCGGTGCGAATGGTTAGTTTTGGGGATGGCGAATCGCTTCGTTTCGCCCTTTCTCAAAGCAGACATGGCCACATTCACCCCGCATCAGGACGCCGCACTCAAAGCCGTTGGCGATTGGCTCAAGGCAAAACCCGGCCGCAACGGCACGCCGCCGGTGTTCCGCCTGTTCGGCTTTGCCGGCACCGGCAAGACCACGCTGGCGCGGCACATCGCAGACGGCGTCGACGGCGAGGTGAAGTTCGCCGCCTTCACCGGCAAGGCGGCGCTGGTCATGCGCAACAAGGGTTGCGACGAGGCCTCCACCATCCATTCGCTGATCTACCGCACCCGCGAATCCGGCGACGAGCAGCCCAGCTTCGAGCTGTGGGACGACGCCCCGGCCTCCAAAGCCAAGCTGATCGTGATCGACGAATGCTCGATGGTCGATGCCGAATTGGGTCGCGACCTGATGTCGTTCGACTGCCCGCTGCTCGTGCTCGGCGATCCTGCCCAGTTGCCCCCGATCCAGGGCGGCGGCTTCTTCACCAATACCGAGCCGGACGCGATGCTGACCGAGGTGCACCGCCAGGCCCAGGACGACCCGATCGTGCGGATGTCGATGGACGTCCGCGAGGGACGCGAGCTCGACATCGGCCGCTACGGCGAGAGCGAGGTGGTGTCGCGCAAGGAGCTCGATCCCGATCGCGTCATGGCCGCCGATCAGGTCCTGGTCGGCCGCAACAACACGCGGCGCGCGTACAATATGCGGGTGCGCCAGCGCCAGAACATCGAGGACACCTTTCCGGTCGCCGGCGACAAGCTGGTCTGCCTGCGCAACAATCGCAAGAAGGGCCTGTTCAACGGCGGGCTGTGGCGCGTGAAGTCGCGCAACACCACGCGCTCGAAATCGCGCATCCTCAGCATGAGGCTGTCGCCGGACGAGGATCTTGGCCACAAGGTGACGAAGGTCTCGGTGCGCGCCGATTGCTTCGAGGGCGGCGTCGAGGCGATCGCCTGGGAGCAGCGCAAGCCCTATGACGAGTTCGACTACGGCTATGTGCTGACGGTGCACAAGTCGCAGGGCTCGCAATGGGACGACGTCGTGCTGTTCGACGAGAGTTTTGCGTTCCAGGAGAGCCGCGCGCGGTGGCTCTATACGGGAATTACGCGGGCGGCGAAGCGGCTGAGCATTGTGGTCTAACCGTCGTCCCGGCGAAGGCCGAGACCCATGCGTCGCGTCACATTGGCAGCCCTTACTTCCCCGCGACGAAATAGAAATCCTCGCGGCCCGGCGGCGAGCCGTAGGAAAACGGCTGCTGCGCGTGCTTGGTCACAAGCCAGACGTCGTCGCGGACGATGTCGAACAGCTTTCGGATCTCGACGCGTGGCGTCTTGATTTCGCGGGCGAGCGCGGCGGCGAAGGGGCTGTCGGCGTCGCCGTCCATCGCGGTCTCGCCGTGCTTGGCGGCGTAGACCACCATGAAGCCGGCGCCGGGCTCGATGTTGGAAAAGCCCTTGTCCACCAGCTTGAGCGACAGCGTGCGCTGCATGGTCGGCGCGAACGGATTGTCGCGGCAGGCATCCAGCATGACCAGACGCACCTTTCGCGCGGCGCCGGCGGCGGCGATCACCTGCTCCAGTGCAACCGCCTGGGTCTCGGCGTCCCTGTCCGCGGCGAGCTTGGCGTCGACGGGAACGAGATAGTTGACGCCGCCGATCTCGAAACCGTGGCCGGCGTAATAGACCACCGCCCAATCCGCCTTCTCCGCCTCGGCAGCAAACGTCTGCAACGCTTCGAAGAACTTGTCGCGGGTCAGGTCGCTGACGGATATCACGGTCTGGAAGCCGACATCGCGCAGCACGCCTGCGATCATTTTCGAGTCGCGGGGCGGGTTAGGCAAGGCGTGGACGTTCTTGTAGGCGCCGTTGCCGATCACAAGCGCCACACGGCGCCCCGTTGATCCGGCCGGCGCCTGCGGTGTCAGCGCGACCAATCGCTCCTGCGCGATCGCGCGGGCGCGCGCGACGTCGAGATCGTCGAACTTCGTCAGCGAATAGGCTGCCGCACGATAGTCGGCACGAGCCTGCGCGCGGTCTTTCCTGCGCTCGTAGATCTGGCCGCGGCCCGAATGTGCCCGCACATTGTTCGGGTTGATCTGGATCGCCGCGTTATAATCCTTCAGCGCGGCGTCGAGGTCGCCCTTCATCATGTTGACGTCCGCGCGATTGTTGATCGCGAACAGGTTTTTCGGCTGCTTCTCGATCAAACCGTCGCAGTCGGCGAAGGCCTGATCGTACTTGCCCATCATGCCGTAGGTGATGCAGCGATGCCGGCGATCTGCTGTGCATTCGGATCGATCTTCCCGGCTTCGGTGAAATCGGCAATCGCGCCGTCAAAATCCTTCATCAGCGTGCGCACCCGGGCGCGGTTGGTGTAGCCGAGCAGGAACTTCGGCGCGTATTTGATCGACAGGTTGAAATCGTCGAGCGCACTTTGCAGCGCACCCCGGCGCAACTGGATGATGCCGCGGTTGTTGTAGGGGACACCGTAGGTCGGGCGCTTCTGGAGCGCGAGGTTGTAGTCTGCCATCGCATGATCGTCCTCGCCCGTCCGCTCATAGGCGAGGCCGCGCAAATTGAGCGCGACGACGTTGTCGGGATCGAGGTCGACGGCCATGGACAAGGTCTCGATCGCGTGGACGTAGTCACGCTTGTTGATCAGCGTATTGCCGCGCACCGAGAGCGCGATGGCCTTGTCCCTGCCGGTGACACGGTCGGCGTTGAGCAAATTGTCGCAGGCCTGCGCCCTCGCCTGCGCATCCGCCTGGCGGTCGCGGCAAATGGCGAGGTCGTCGCCGGATTGCGGATCGGCCGCCGCAATCGAACACCACGCAGCCAGGACGGCGAGCACGGCGAAGGGGGTCAGGGATACGACGCGCAGCATGTTGTCAGGTCAGCTCCAGCCGCCATTCTCTAAGTCGATCACCGATCGCGCCGGTTCATCTAGCGCGGAGTTCCGGTCCTCGCCAAGCCGGGCTGCTTCAGGCCGCGTGTTTCACAGACTCGTGTCCGTCCGGCCGTAACAATCGCCCGGCCGGCCCGTATCTGGAATGTCTGAAAATGCCGGGCAGGCTGTTCGCCCGGCTCCAACCGCCCTAGACTGTGAGACCTTCCGAAAGAGGATCGCCATGCGCCGCCCCGCCCTCGCCTCGCTGCTCGCCGCAACCACCGCCCTGACGCTGGCTTTTGCCGCGCCGACCCGGGCCGCAGAGGACGCGGTCGTGATCCCCGCTCCCGCCGTTGATGCGGCACCCGCAAGCGGGATCCAGACCGCCGTGATCGCCGGCGGCTGCTTCTGGGGCGTGCAGGGCGTATTCCAGCACACCGCGGGCGTCGTCAACGCGGTCTCCGGCTATGCCGGCGGCACCAAGGCGACGGCGGACTATCAGTCCGTCTCGAGCGGTCGGACCGGCCACGCGGAATCGGTCGAGATCAAATACGACCCGAAGAAGATCTCCTACGGCAAGATCCTCCAGATCTACTTCTCGGTGGCGCACGACCCGACCCAGCTCAACCGGCAGGGCCCCGACACCGGCACGCAATATCGCTCGGCGATCTTCACCACCTCCGACGAGCAGAAGAAGGTGGCCGAGGCCTATATCGCCCAACTCAACGGCGCGAAGGTGTTCAGCAAGCCGATCGCGACCAAGGTCGGCGCGCTGGAGGCGTTCTATCCGGCGGAGGCCTATCATCAGGACTATCTGACGCTGCACCCGAACCAGCCCTATATCGCCTACAACGACCTCCCGAAGGTCGAGAACCTGAAAAAGCTGTTCGCGGATAACTATATTGAGAAGCCGACGCTGGTGAGCACCAGCAAGGCCACCAACTGATCGCGAGATCACAAAAAACGGGAGACCCATGCCCGACACCAAGACGAAAACCACGGACGACAAGGTCATCAAGAGCGAAGAGCAATGGCGCAGCGAGTTGTCGCCGATGCAATACGCGGTGCTGCGCGAGAAGGCGACCGAGCGTCCCTTCTCCGGCGAATATGAACACGACCACCGCGCCGGCACCTACACCTGCGCGGGCTGCGGCAATGTGCTGTTCGAGTCCGACGCCAAGTTCGATTCCGGCTGCGGCTGGCCGAGCTTCACCCAGCCCGCCGTCGAAGGCCATATCGAGGAGGAGCGGGACGTCAGCCACGGCATGATCCGCACCGAGGTGCTGTGCGCCAAATGCAGCGGCCATCTCGGCCATGTCTTCCCCGACGGCCCTGGGCCGACGGGTCTGCGCTACTGCATCAATTCCGCAGCGCTGAAGCTCGAGCCCAAATAAACCTTGCGCGTCGCCGGGTTCCGTCATGGAACCCGGCGACGCGATGTGCTTTTCTACCCTGGTGGTGCGGCCGACCATGGCATTGCGGCGGCCGCCAGGGAGGATGCCATGACGCTTGGGACCATCCTGATCATCCTGGTGATCATTTATCTGGTCGGCGGCCTGTCGGGCCGCATCGGTGGCTACGGCTACGGAATGGGCCATTCCGGCATGGGGATCGGCGGCCTCGTCCTCGTGGTGCTGCTGGTGCTACTGCTCCTCGGCAAGCTTTAAATCATTCAAGGCACTGATATTATTACGGCTTTCCAAGTTGCGGAGCTGCCATGCGCGGATTCATCATCTCGCATCGCGGGGGTCGCAATTTTGTCAAAACGGGCTATATTAGAGGACGAAAATGACATGTGCGGCGCGCCACTCAATCGTGGCCTCTGCCCGTCCAAACCCCACGCGCTTAAAGCCCCAGAGAGATCACGAGGTCTTTGACCATGCGTCCACTGCGTCCGTTCAACTTCAACACCTCCGCCGAACTCTTCCCCGCCGCGATCCGCAAGAAGAAGCGCGCGGGCTTCACCTATCGGCGGTTCGGTACTGCGGCCGAAGCCGTCCAGTTCGCGATGGAGCAGTTGCCGACGGATTCGCTGAACGGCGCCTATCTTCAGGTCGAGGAAGCGCGCTTCGACCAGAACGGCATCCGCTCGCTCTACGAGAGCGAAGCCTTCCCGCTGCCTCGTCACCGCAAGCCGGTGGAGGCCAGCGCCGACGCCGCCGACGCGGCCTAAGTTTTCGTAAAGCACTGCGATGTGCGCCGAAAGCGCGATGGCCGAAAGGCCGTCGCGCTTTTTGCGTTTGGGGGAGCGTCAGATGCGCGGCTGCTTGTCGAGCCAGCGGCGGAGCAGGCGCATGTTGCGCATGTTGGCACGGAACATGACGTCGAAGGCGTCGCCCGCGAACGGCACCATGCCGACGACGCCGTCGACCGCGACATTGCCGAGCATGCGCGCGGTGATGTACCAGGGCGCCCCGAGCGCCCTCGCCTCGCGCACCAGCCAGAGCGAGATCGCGGTGGTGATGATGTCGCCGACGACGGGGATCAGTCCGATCAACCCGTCGATGCCGTAGCGGATATTGGTGCCGGGGAGGACGAAGGCGACGTCGAGCAGCTTTGCGATGGCCTCGATCCGCGCGATCCGCTGCTCGCGCGTCAGATTGCCAAACGGATTATCTTTGCCGAACTCGAAGCGAAACTCGCGAAAGCCTTGCTCCAGCGTTTCGGGCCGGATCTCGTGACCCTCCTGGTCGATGATCGGGCCACGCGCCTCGGCGCTCGAAGAGGCCGCGCCCGGGCGGCTTCCGGGGCGGGATGGACGCGGAGCAAGAATATCGTCATCGGACATGGTCATGGCCTGTAGGGAACGCGCCAGCGCGGCGGAGGTTGCTGCGGCGTGATCGAAGGTCGCGCCCTCAGGTCGATGCTGTCGCCGGCTGCGGCTCCGCAACATATCTATGCACGAGCCATGACGAAATCACCGCCGGCACGAAGCCGACGAGGCCGTACAGGATGAACTGCACTGCGCCCGAATCTGGCCCGCGCGAGCTGTAGGTCAGCGAGGCCAGGATGAAGGCGAACACGCCGACCAGAAGCATCCGCAGCACCGGGCCGATCCGGCGGACGTGGACCAGGATGTCGTCGACCGCGCCGATCATCAGTGAGGGCAGGAAGCCGAACAGATAGCTGTATTGCAGGGTCTTGAAGAACACCGCGAACAGCTTGCCGACCTCGCCGAGACTGGTCTGGGTCCAGTAGCCGGACTGATAGGTTGTCGTCAGCAGCAACAGAAACCCGCCCACGAACGGGCCAACCAGCGCGAACACGAAATAGCGTTTCATCAAGCACCCTCATCCTTCGCCCCGTTATAGCAGCGCCGCGGGAACCTTGAATAGCCGGGTGCCGGCTCTGCCTTTGGGAACAAGCGGCATAGCGACGAGTTCAGACAGGACTCGCAATTCACTTGTCAAATTTGGAGCCGCCGATGTCCCGCAAACTGTTCTTTCTGGCGACGATCGCGCTGACGGCCCTGACCGGCCTGTCGAGCCTGCCGGCTCGCGCACAAGGTCATGGCGGCACCTCGCAGGAACAGCAGGCCTGCTCGCGCGATGCCTCGCGCCTGTGCCGCAAGGACCTCGGCAATGACGGTGCGGTGCAGGGTTGCCTGCAAGCCAACCGGGCCAAGCTGTCGCGGTCTTGCAGCAAGGTCTTTCAGAGCCACGGCATGTGAGGGCCGGAACATCCCCGGCGAACGGAGAGTGAAGCCATGTTGCGCGACGAACAGCTCTCGATCCTGAGGGACATCAGCCAATCGGTCGCCTTTGCCGACGACCGGCACGGCAAGATCGGCGAGCTGATCGCCGACGGTTACGTGATGAAGGACGGCGACCTGTTCGAGCTCACGGCAAAGGGCGTGACGGCCGTGGAGGAGCACGCAGCGGTTGGCGCAAGCGACGCGGAACAAGCGAGCGCATCCTCCGATCGATTGAGCTGATCGCACGCCGGTCGCATTGTGCGTGACGTGCGCGCAACAATTGCGAATTCCTTTTTGCCTGCCATTGCGGCCGCGCGACAATGGCGCATACTTCGCTCGGGCGGCGCAGCACTTTTCGATTCGAACATCACCAGAGATCGAGCAACCACATGCGGGATGAGTTCCGCGTGAAGGCTGCGACATGCGGCAAAGCAAGCCGCGTGCGGTGCCCCAAAACCAAGCGGCTCATAGCCGCGGAACTCAGGGACGCATCGCATGACACGCTACCAGACCATCGCAACTCTCTTCGCCGTCGCAACCGCAGCCGTCGCATTCCAGACATCACCCGGCCTCGCCTTCTCGTCCGAAGCACAACAGATGTGCTCCGGCGATGCAATGCGGCTGTGTTCGAGTGAGATCCCCGACATCCCGCGCGTCAGGGCCTGCATGGTGCAGAAAAAGGCTCAGGTCAGCCCGGGCTGCCGCGCCGTGATGGACCGCGAGCACGCAGCCGCGGGCGCATCGCGCAAGCGGGAAGCTACTGCGCAATAGACGCCGGTTCAATTTCGGTTGGATCGTTGAAAGCTCGGTTCACCTCTCCGGAGAGAGGTGAACAACAGTCAGGCACCTTAGTCGCCCCACTGGGCGAAGGCGTCGTTGAAGGCGCGCTCGCCGGGAGCGCCCTTCTCGATGGCGATGATGGCGCGGCGCTGGTTGGCGTAGACCAGGGGCACGTCGAACCAGGAGCGCTCCTTCAGGAGCTGGACGTTGCGGCTGCGATCGGCATCGACGTTGGAGAGGCCGACCAGGAAGAAGCCGTCGGTGACCTTGACCGCGAGACCTGCGAGCGGCGTGCCGCGGGCCTGTTCGTTCGACTTCATCAAGATGCCGGGCACGTTGGAGACGCCGCCGCCCGAGAAATCCTGCGGCAGGACGAAGGTCAATTCCGCGGTGTGGCTCGCCGGCAGCGACGAGTCGGTGTTGCGGCGGAACGACATCGTCATCTTGAACTTGCGGTCGGGGATCTCGATGTCGGCGCGCACGGCGACGTCGGCCTTCTGGTTGCCGGACGCCTTGATCGGCTCGAGCCGCCACACCACCGAGCCGACATATTGCTTGCCCTTCGGATCGGATGGATCCTCGTCGTAGAGCACGACCTTCTGCGCCACCGGCGCGACCGGCTGGTCGCTGGCCGAAGGCTGACCGACGCGATCCGGAATCTTGGGCTTGCTCTGCGGCTGAGACGAATCCTTCGGCGCCTCCACCACCTGCGTCGGCGAAGACTTGAACAGGTTGCTCGCAGTCTGGACCAGCTGCTTGCCCCAGAGGATGCCGGCACCGACCAGGATCAGCACGATGCCGACGGCGATGGCGCTCTTGAACGGAAAAACGGAGCCGGTGCGGGCGCGCTTCTTCTTGGTGTCGCGGTCGAGAACGGGGATGTGCGGACGCGACGGCGGCTGCTGCTGCGGGGTATAGCGCTCGGCTTCCTCGATCGATTCGTCGTAGGAGTAGGGCGCGTCCGCCCCGGCGGCGCGATTCTCCAGGCTCGGCTCGAGCCGATCGAATTCCGGCGAGGGCGAGGGAACGTTGGCGTAGGTGCGGCGCGCGGCACGGTTGGCCTGCGCGGCGGCCCCGCCGAGATCATTGGCGTCGGCCGTGATGTCGCGGAAGCCGCGCACGCCCGGTGCCGGCGGCAGCGGCGGCGGAGGTCCCATGTCCGGCGGACGGCGTCCACTGGCGCGATCTCGTCCGGCCGGAGGCTCCGGCATCGACGGCGGTGCCGACGGACCCGGCTGGCGCGGCGCGTCGAAACGCGGGGCCCGCGGCGCACGCGGGGCGTCGCCCTGGTCATCGACGTTGAAGGAGGGCCGGTCGGCGCGTGGCGGCGGCGGCGCCGGACGGGTGCGCGGCGGGGCAGAAGTTTGAGGCGCGGGCGAGTTGCCCTCGGTGGCGCGGGTGCTGGCGCGGCGGAAGGCATCGCCACTGCCGCTGCTGCGGGCGCCGCCACCGGGACGCGAGGCCTCGCGGGCACGCTGGGCCGCCTCTGATTCGACCTTGCGGACGGCCTCTTCCAGCGAGAGCCGCTCGCGGGTGATCTCTGATTCGGAGAGCGGCGGCTGCACGCTGCGGAGCTGCGCGATCAGCGCCGTGCGCGCCCGCTCGTAGAGCGCGCGACGGCTCTCGCCGGGAGCGTTGGGGTCCAGGGCGGCAATAGCGCGGGCGATCAGCGGATAGTAATCAGCCATTTCTACTCAATATACGCGCGTCCCGGTAAGAGATCGTTAAGCCTCGAACGGATTTTGCACCAGGATAGTATCCTCGCGTTCGGGGCTGGTGGAAAGCAGCGCGACCGGGCACCCCACCAATTCCTCGATCCGGCGGACATATTTGATCGCCTGGGCCGGCAGCTGGGCCCAGGACCGCGCATTAGCGGTCGGCTCCTTCCAGCCCTCGATGGTCTCGTAGATCGGCTCGACCCGGGCCTGGGCGCCCTCGCCCGCCGGGAAGTGGTCGATCTCCTTGCCGTCGAGCTTGTAGCCGGTGCAGACCTCGATCGTGTCGAAGCCGTCAAGAATGTCGAGCTTGGTCAGCGCCAAGCCGTTGATGCCGCAGGTGCGGACCGCCTGCCGGACCAGCACGGCGTCGAACCAGCCGCAGCGGCGGGGACGGCCGGTGTTGGTGCCGAACTCGCGGCCGCGCTCGCCGATCTTGCGGCCGGTCTCGTTGTCCTGCTCGGTCGGGAACGGGCCTTGGCCGACGCGGGTGGTGTAGGCCTTGCACAGGCCGAGCACATACCCGACCGCGGCGGGGCCGAGGCCCGAGCCGGTTGCCGCCTGCGCCGCCACCGTGTTGGACGACGTCACATAGGGATAGGTGCCGTGATCGACATCGAGCAGCGCACCTTGCGCGCCTTCGAACAACATGCGCTTGCCTTCGCGCCGCTTGATGTCGAGCAGCCGCCACACCGTCTCGGCATAGGGCAAGAGCTGCGGTGCCAGCGCGGTCAATTCCTTCACGATCTCCTTGCCGTCGAACTCCGGCAGGCCGAGGCCGCGGCGCAATGCATTGTGATGCGCCAGCAGCCGGTCGATCTTGTGCGGCAAGGTATCGAGATCGGCGAGGTCCATCAGGCGGATGGCGCGGCGGCCGACCTTGTCCTCGTACGCGGGACCGATACCGCGGCGGGTGGTGCCGATCGCGGTCGCCGCATTGGCAGATTCCCGGTGCGCATCGAGCTCGCGGTGCAGCGGCAGAATCAGGGTGACGTTCTCGGCAACGCGCAAGTTTTCCGGGCTGATCGCGACACCCTGCGCACGCAGCTTGCTCACCTCGTCGAGGAAGGCGGCGGGATCGAACACCACGCCATTGCCGATCACCGACAATTTCTGCTCGCGCAGCACGCCCGAGGGCAGCAACGCCAGCTTGTAGGTCTTGCCGTTGATCACCAGCGTATGGCCGGCGTTATGGCCGCCCTGGAAGCGAACGACGATGTCCGCCTGCTCCGACAACCAGTCGACGATCTTGCCCTTTCCTTCGTCGCCCCACTGGGCGCCGACGACGACAACATTGGCCATTCGCGGGTAATCCCTATGCAATCTGTTAGATGCGCCCAGCCCAATCACGGCCGGGGCCGCTCGAACGCGAGGCAGCCAACCGGATAAAGGATGCAGCCTCTGTAAGCAAGCAAGAACGGGGCTTTTTCGGGGCCGCGAGCGCACTCCAAGCCTTTGATATCCCCGGAAAATTCAGAACCCATCGCGACAAGCGCAATGCTTCGACCAAAGCGTGAGAGGCTGCTTCGACCGCTGCATGGTCGCGATGCATCCGGCCCCCGTTGATGCAACCTCGATTTCCGTGTCTTTGAGGGGAGCCGGGCTACGAGCCGGCCCGGACACCCCCGGGCCCGGAGGTCTCGGCGCATGACGCGGGGCCACAACAATCACAATGTCCGCCACCGGCCAGCCCACAAGCGCGGAAACATCCGGTCACAACTGGATCGCCAACCAGCCTTATCTGCTGCTCAGCATCACCGCGCTGTGCTGGGCCGGCAATGCCATCGTCGGGCGGCTCGCCGCCGGCCATATCCCGCCGGTGACGCTGTCGTTCCTGCGCTGGTTCTTCGCCTTCCTGCTGGTGCTGCCGTTCGCCCGCAAACACCTTGCGCAGGACTGGCCCGCGATCCGCAGCAAGCTCGGCCTGATGGTCACGCTCTCGATCACCGGCATCGGCGCCTTCAACACGCTGCAATATTGGGCGCTCGAGCATACGCAGGCGCTCAACACTCTCCTTTTGCAATCTGCCGCGCCGCTCGTCGTGGCGCTGTGGTCGCTCGCCATCCTTGGCGTGCGCCTCACCACGGCGCAGGCCTTCGGCGTGCTGCTGTCGATGTGCGGCGTGCTGATCATCCTGCTGCATGGAGACTTCACCACGCTGTCGAACATCGATTTCAACAAGGGCGATCTCATCTTCGTCGTCGCGCTTGTTATCTTCGCGCTCTATTCGGTGCTGACCTTGAAGCGGCCGCCGATGCACGGCTTGTCATTCCTCGCCTTCACTTTCGGCTGCGGTGCTGCGTGTCTCATTCCGCTTGAGATCTGGGAGCTGTCCGCGCGTCCCGTGATGAAGCTCGACGGGCCGAACCTCCTGACCCTGTTCTATGTCGCGGTGTTCCCGTCGACGCTGGCCTATCTCTGCTTCAATCGCGGTGTCCGGCTGATCGGCGCCAACCGCGCCGCGCCGTTCTTCCATGTCGTGCCGGTGTTCGGCTCGATCATGGCGATGGCGTTTTTAGGCGAGCACCCGCAGGCGTTCCACTTCCTCGGGTTCGCGCTGGTGCTGGCCGGCGTGTTCGTGGCGTCACGGAAGCAGGCGAGCTAACTCATCTTGAACTTGCTGTACGCTTCGCTAGTCGCAATGATGACGTGCTCGGCGCTAGCATTGACGCGATGCGGATCGGCCTCGGTCTCGTAGGCCTCCGACGTCATCATGTCGACGAAAGCCGCAACCGTGGGATAATAGACCAGCGCCACGAAATCCCAGTCGTTGCCTTGCTGCGGGCCCAGCGCGACCGCCCTGGCGTCGCCGGTCCAGAGCAGCGTGCCGCCACGCGCCTTGATCATCGGCACTGTCACCGCACTGTAGCGCAAATAGGCGTCCCAGCCGGAACCGTCGCCGTCGCCCGAGCGCGCGTTGAAGCGCATCAGGTTCAGCATCACCACCGGTGCATGCTGATCGAGCCGCTCCAGGCCGTCGATGTTCAACATATTAACCGCCAATGCCGCCTCCTCTGGTCATGCCTGCATTGTAGCA
This sequence comes from Bradyrhizobium sp. 149, assembly GCF_023073915.1. Classification (GTDB taxonomy): domain Bacteria; phylum Pseudomonadota; class Alphaproteobacteria; order Rhizobiales; family Xanthobacteraceae; genus Bradyrhizobium. The sequence goes on from NZ_JADPKK010000022.1 coordinate 1,678,372, forward strand.
TTGCGGCCGCGTGACTTGTGTCGCGACGCCAATCCGGCGCAAGCTTCTATCCAACGCCAATGACGATCGCTCCGCCCGCGCCAAAGCCCCCCAATCCAGCCAGTTGGCTCAACAACCAGCCTTATCTGCTGCTCAGCCTGAGCTCGCTGTTCTGGGCCGGCAACATCGTGCTCGCGCGCCACGTCGGCGCGCACGTGCCGCCGCTGACGGTGACCACGATCCGCTGGTTCGGCGTGTTCCTGATCCTGCTGCCGTTCGCCTGGCCGCATCTGAAGCGCGACTGGCCGAATCTGCGCAAGAGCCTGCCGCTGATGCTGTTCCTGTCGCTGGTGGGCTTTGCCTTCAACAACGCGATCTCGTACTGGGCGATGCAATACACGGAGGCGCTGAACGCGCTGCTGATCCAGTCGGCCGGACCGCTGTTCGTGGCGCTGTGGTCGCTGGTGCTGTTCGGCGTGCGGCTCACCGCTGCGCAGCTCGCCGGCATCGGGATCTCGCTTCTTGGGGTGCTGATCATCATTCTGCGCGGCGATCTCGCCGCGCTCGCGAGCATCAGCTTCAACAGGGGCGACATCATGTTCGCCTCCTCGCTGGTGGCGTTCGGGATCTATTCCGCCTTCATCCCGCGGCGGCCGAAGATCCACCAGCTCTCGTTTCTCTCCTTTACCACCTGCTGCGGCGCGACGATGCTGCTGCCGACCGCGATCTGGGAGACCTGGAGCGGCCGCGTCCTGCAACTCGACGGGGTGACGCTGGCGACGCTGGGCTACATCCTGATCTTTCCCTCGACGCTGGCCTATCTGTTCTTCAACCGCGGCGTGGCGCTGATCGGCCCGAACCGGGCCGCACCGTTCTTCCATCTGGTGCCGGTGTTCGGCTCGGCGATGGCGATCCTGCTGCTCGGCGAAAAGATCCAGCCGTTCCACCTGGTCGGCTACCTGCTGGTGCTCGCCGGCGTCGTGATCGCCTCACGCCAAGGCTCCGCGGTGAAAGGTTCTGCGGTGAAGTAATTCCGCGGGGCGGAGACAAGGCGACAAACTCGCGCCTTCCGATTCCAACGAGGAGACGCTAGGTTCCCCGCCAACGAAAAAAGAGGGAACGACCAGACATGCTTTCAGCGTTGATCCGAATCCTGCGTGCCATCGGCACCGCCGCCCTTTGTCTCGCCGCCGCATCGGCCGCGCAGGCCGACAATTATCCGAGCCGCAACATCACGCTGGTGCTGCCGTTCGCGGCCGGCAGCGGCACCGACACCACGACGCGGCTGATCTCGCAGCATTTGTCGCAGGCGCTCGGCGTTGGCATCGTCATCGAGAACAAGGCGGGCGCCAACGGCATGATCGCGGCGACCTATGTCGCGCGCGCCGCGCCCGACGGCTACACGCTGCTGGTGACCACCAATACCACGCATTCGGCCAATCCCTATCTGCTCAAAAACCTGACCTACGATCCGGTCAAGGACTTCACCCCGATCGCGCGCACCGGCGACCTGCCCTTCATGCTGGTGATCCATCCGGAGGTGCCGGCCAAGAGCGTCGGCGAGCTCGTCGCCTACGGCAAGGCCAATCCGGGCAAGCTGAGCTACGCCTCGGGCTCGTCCTCGGCGATCGTGTCGGGTGCGACCTTTGCGCACAATGCCGGGCTCGACCTCCTGCACGTGCCCTACAAGAGCTCGCCGCCGGCGCTCAACGACGTCATGGGCGGCCGCGTCTCGATGATGTTCGTGGACATTCTGACCGGCCTGCCCCACGTCCAGGGCAACGCGCTACGTGCGCTCGCCGTCACCACCAAGGACCGCTCGTCGCTGGTGCCGAACCTGCCCTCGATGCAGGAGGCCGGCGTGCCGGACTTCGACATCTCGTCGTGGCAGGGCTATTTCGGTCCCGCCGGCATGCCCAAGGAGATCGTGACGCGACTCAACGCCGAGATCCGGAAGATCGTCGAGAAGCCGGAGATCAAGGCCCAGCTCGCCACCCTCGGCATGGACGCGTTCTCCGGCACGCCGGAACAGCTCGCCACGTTCGTGAACGAACAGCTCGTGTTGTGGGAGAAGCTGATCAGGGAGGCGGGGATCGAGAAGCAGTAGGGGCTCGCGAAACCTGCGCGCTCCGCATTCTCCGTCATGGCCGGGCTTGTCCCGGCCATCCACGCCTATCGACGCGTAACGTGTCCGAGAACGTGGATGCCCGGGACAAGCCCGGGCATGACGATGGAGTAGATGGTGTCGCTTTGATGTGACGACTCTACGCCGCGCGCACCTTGGCGAGGAAGCCGTCGACTGCGCTCCGCAGCGCGCCGGACTGGTTGTCGAGTTCGCGGGCGTTGGTGAGCACGTCGGAGGCGGCCGTGCCGGTGGCTTCCGCGGCCGAGGCGACGCTGCCGATATGGGTGTTGATCTCGTGCGAGCCGGCCGCGACCGACTGGATGTTGCGGGCGATCTCGCGGGTCGCCTCGCCCTGTTGCTCGATCGACACGGAAATGCCCGCCGTGATCTCGCTCATCTCGGCGATGGTCTGGCTGATGCCGCCGATGGCCGCGACCGCATCGCTGGTCGAGGTCTGCATCGCCGCGACCTGGGCGGAGATTTCCTCGGTCGCCTTGGCAGTCTGGTTGGCAAGCGCCTTGACCTCGGAGGCGACGACGGCGAAGCCGCGGCCGGATTCACCGGCACGCGCCGCCTCGATGGTGGCATTGAGGGCGAGCAAATTGGTCTGCGCCGCAATCGAGTGGATCAGCTTGACCACCTCGCCGATCTTCTCGGCGCCGGTGGAGAGCTCCTGCACCGTGGCGTTGGTACGCTCGGCGTCGTTGACGGCGCGACTCGCCACTTCGGTCGAGCGGGTGACCTGGCGGGAGATTTCGGTGACGGAGCTCGACAACTCTTCGGCGGCAGCCGCGACCGTGCCGACGTTGCCGGAAGCTCTCTGCGAGGCGGCGCCGACGGTCGCCGCACGCGAAGAGGCGTCGCTGGCGGTGGCGGTCATCGATTGGGCCGTGGCTTGCATGCCCTTCGCGGCCGAGGAGACCGAGCGAACGATGCCGTTGACGCTGCGTTCGAAGTCGCTGGCGATGCCCTCCATCGCGCTGCGACGTTCCGCCGCGACGCGATCCTTGGCATCGGCTTCGCTCTTCTCGATGTCGCGAATGCGCAGTGCGTTGTCCTTGAAGATCTGGACGGTCGACGCCATTGCGCCGACCTCGTCGCCACGGCCGACGCCGGGAATCTCGCCCTCGAGCTTGCCGTCGGCGAGGTCCTTCATGCGGGCTCCGAGCAGCGCGAGCGGGCGGCTGATGCTGCGGCCGATCAGCCAGGCAACGCTGCCGGCGACGATGACGATGCCGAGCATGGCGAAGCCGAGCAGCCAGTAGACCGGACCCATCTTGGCGTCGATGTCGTCGAGATAAGCGCCGGTGCCGAGATACATGTCGAAGCCGGGGACTGCGACCGCGTAGCCGAGCTTGCGGATCGGCTTCTCCTGGCCGGGCTTCACATATTCATAATACAGCAGGATCGAACCATTGGCCTTGACGCCGTCCATCAGCTCGGCAGACAGCTTGCGGCCATTGGTCACGACATCCATGCGGTTGCTGCCGATCTGCTTCGGATCGGGCGCAAGCTGCGTAATGCCGTCATAGGACGTGCCGAACAAATAGCCCGCACCGTTGTCATACGTCATTGCATTGCCGTAGCGACGAATCTCGGCCATCGCCGCGTCCTTCGTCAGCTCGCCGGCATCGACGCGCTTCTTGAGCGCGGCGGCGTAGTTGCGCCCCAATTCCACGATCGCCTTGGCCTGATCGATGCGCGCGTTCACCATCTCCTGCTTCATCAGGTATCCGGCGAGGACCCCCGAAATGCAGAGACCGAACAAGGTGACGCCGACGAGAATGCCGAGCTTGGGGGCGATCTTCAGATTGCTCAATTTCACGGGGTGGCTCCGGCAACAAAGGGATAAGGACGCGCGAGTGAATCGATCGCAATTGAATCAACTTTTAGGGGGGACCCATTAGCAACCTGTTACGGGACGCCCCGTAGAAGCCCCGAGAAAACCTGGGACCAGTCGCACAAATCGATGCAACGGCAACCGACGATTGTACGCGAGTGCCCCGATTTCGCGTAAAAGACGCAAAGGCCCGCGCGAAGGCGGGTCACAACAAGAAACCAAATCGGGAGCAGGATATGCCGAAATACCGGGTGGTGACGCCGAAGGGCGCGAGTTTCACGGTCGCAAGCAGCGATTATTCCTACGAGCGCGAGGCGCTCGATCCGATCGACGCCGAGATCGTCGAGGCGCCGGCCGACGAGGCCGGGTTCATCGCCGCCGCGACGACAGCGGACGCCATCTACGCCAAGGGCATACCGATCACCAAGGCCATCATCGATGCGCTGGAGACCTGCAAGGTCATCACGCTCGGCTCGGTCGGGGTCGACAGCGTTGACATCAAGGCCGCGACCGCGCGCGGCATTCCCGTCACCAACATCCCCGACACCTTCATCGAGGAGGTCGCCGACCATGCCATGATGCTGCTGCTCGCCGGCTTCCGCCGGCTGGTCGAACAGGACCGGATGGTGCGCAGCGGCCGCTGGGCCGAGGGCCGGCCGGCATTGTCGAAGATCCCGCGGCTGATGGGCCAGACGCTCGGCTTCATCTCGTTCGGCCGCGTGGCGCGTGCAGTTGCGAAACGCGCAGCTCCCTTCGGCCTGCGCATGATGGCCTACGATCCCTTCATCCAGGAAACGCTGATGTCCGACCACGGCGTGATCCCGGCGACGCTGAACGAAGTGCTGTCGCAATCCGACTTCGTCTCGATGCACGCCCCCGCCCGGCCCGAGGTGCATCACATGCTCACCGAGAAGCATTTTCGGCAGATGAAGAAGGGCTCGGTCTTCATCAACACGGGCCGCGGCGCCACCGTGGACGAGGAAAGCCTGATCAAGGCGCTCCAGGAGGGCTGGATCGCCCATGCCGCCCTCGACGTGCTGGAGAAGGAACCGCCCTCGCACAACAATCCGCTGCTCGGCATGGAGAACGTGACCCTGACCGCCCATGTCGCCTCCGCCTCGGCACGGTTCGACGAGGCGCGCAAGCGCCGGGTGGGCTACGAATTGTCACTGGTGCTTCAGGGCATGTGGCCGGTAAGCTGCGTCAATCCGTCGGTGCTGCAAGACACCGCGCTCCGCCGCTGGCAGCCTGTCAGCATGGACCGCGGCCCGAACAGCTAGGCGGCCGGCCGCGAGGCGCGCCGGACACCGGAAAGACCCTTCACCGGCGATCAACGCCGGGAAGGGAAACATATAGGGAGGAACCGATGAGGAACGACATCACACGTCGTGATGCCTTGGCGCTGGGCCTGTCCGCTGCGGCAATCGCGGCAGCCGGTGCTCCGGCGAATGCCCAATCCACGATCAAGGCTGCAGACGTCCCCGCACTGAAACTGCCGATCGAAAAAGGCGCATCCCTGCGCATGCTGCGACCGGTCCGCTTCGTCCAGGCCGACGAAGACGTATTCCGCGCCAATGCGGCAAAATTCACCAAGGAGACCGGCGTCGAGATCAAGGTCGACTTCGTCGGCTGGGAAGACATCAATCAGCAAACCGCGGTGACCTCGAATTCCGGCGCCGGTCCGGACATCATCATCGGCTTTTCCGATGCGCCGCACATCTATGTCGACAAGCTGGTCGAGCTGACCGACGTCGCCGACTATCTCGGCAAGAAATATGGCGGCTGGCTGCCGCTGGCGCAGCGCTACGGCAAGAAGAACAAGAGCCCCACCTGGATCGGGCTGCCGTTCGGAGCCACCGCGGGTCCCCTGATCTACCGCAAGTCGATCCTGCAATCGGTCGGCTTCGACAAGGTGCCGGAAGACCATGCAGGAATCCTCGACCTGTGCCAGAAACTCCAGAAGGCCGGCAAACCGGCGGGCTTCGCGCTCGGCAATGCCAAGGGCGACGGCAACGGCTTCGCAAGCTGGGCGCTATGGTCGCACAACGCCGCTCTGCTCGACGAAGAGGGCAACGTCGTCATCAACAGCAAGGAGACGATCGCCGCACTGAACTGGGTCAAACAGCTTTACCCCACCTTCATCGCCGGCACGACATCCTGGAACGACGTCAGCAACAACCGCGCCTACGCCGCGCAGGAGATCGCGCTGACCGCCAACGGCGTCTCGCTGTATTTTTCGCTGAAGAACGATCCGGCGACCAAGGCGATCGCCGACGACAGCGAGCATCAGCTGTTGCCGAAGGGCTTGGCCAAGGTCTCTCCAATGGCGGGCCTGACGCTGAACGCCATGGTGTTCAAGCACAGCCAGTATCCCAACGCCGCAAAGGCCTTCCTGCAATATATGCTCGAAAAGGACCAGTACGAGCCATGGCTCAACGCCAACTCCGGCTACTGGTCCCAGCCGCTCGCCGCCTATGCCGAGGCCGGCGTGTGGTCGCAGGATCCCAAGGTGAAGCTGTTCAAGGACACCATGAACACCACCTATTATGACGGCTACGCGGGCCCGATCTCGACTGCGACCGGCGCCGTGAGCGCCGACTACGTGCTGATTCAGATGTTCGCGTCCGTCGCGACCGGCGCTGCCACGCCGGAAGCCGCAGCCGCGGAAGCCGAGCAGCGCAGCAAGCGGTACTTCCGGCGCCAGAAGTAGCGCTGAAGATTGAGTGGCTGTCATTGCGAGCGCAGCGAAGCAATCCAGAACGTGTCCGCGGAGGCAGTCCGGATGGCTTCGTCGCTTCGCTCCTCGCAATGACGGTGTGGTGACGATCAACGACAGGACAACATGCTGATGTCCGTGACCACCCTCTCCTCCCCCGTACTCGCTCAGCGGCAGCCGTCGTGGCTGGTACGCCTGTTCGACTACAAGCCGTTCCTGATCGCGATGTGCCTTGCACCCGCGCTCGGGCTGCTCGCGGTGTTCCTGACCTATCCGCTCGGCCTCGGCATCTGGCTCGCCTTCACCGATACCACGATCGGCAGAAAAGGCGTCTTCGTCGGCCTGGAGAATTTCCAATATCTGCTTACCGATCCCCTATGGTGGAACGCGGTGTTCTACAGCGTGGTCTACACTGGGATCGCGACCTTCGGAAAGTTCGCGCTCGGCTTCTGGCTCGCGATGCTGCTCAACAACCACTTTCCCTTCAAGAGCCTGCTGCGCGCCATTATCCTGATGCCCTGGATCGTGCCGACAGTCCTTTCGGCGCTCGCGTTCTGGTGGATCTACGATCCGCAGTTCTCGATCATCTCCTACCTTCTGGTCGACGTGCTGCACTGGCGCACCACCAATATCGACTTCCTCGGATCGCCCTGGCCGGCGCGCTTCTCGCTGATCGCCGCCAACATCTGGCGCGGCATCCCCTTCGTCGCGATCTCGCTGCTGGCGGGCCTGCAGACCATTTCGCCCTCGCTCTACGAGGCCGCGATGCTCGACGGCGCCAGCGCCTGGCAGCGCTTCCGCTACATCACCTTCCCGATGATGATGCCGATCCTCGCCATCGTCATGACCTTCTCGATCATCTTCACCTTCACCGACTTCCAGCTCGTCTACGCCATCACACGTGGCGGCCCCGGCAACTCAACCCATTTGCTGGCCACGCTGGCCTTCCAGCGCGGCATCGCCGGTGGCGAGCTCGGCGAAGGTGCGGCCATCGCGGTATCGATGATCCCGTTCCTGGTGTTCGCGACGCTGTTCTCTTATTTCGGCCTGGCGCGCCGCAAATGGCAGCAGGGAGAGAGCAATGACTGATACTGCCGCCCAACCCGCCGCCGTCGCGACGGCCGCACCCGACACCATGTCCTGGGATTCCGGGCTGCGGCGGCTGATGATGATCTACCTGCCGCTCGGCTGCTTCGTGCTGATCCTCCTGTTTCCGTTCTACTGGATGGCGATCACGTCATTCAAGCCGAACGCAGAGCTGATGAACTACAAGGAGCACAATCCATTCTGGATCTCCTCGCCGACGCTTGCCCACATCAAGCATCTGCTGTTCGACACCGCCTATCCACGCTGGCTGTGGACGACGATGCTGGTCGCAGTCGGCTCGACCACGCTGTCGCTGATTGCGAGCACGCTGGCCGCCTATGCCATCGAACGCCTGCGCTTTCGCGGCAGCCCCTATGTCGGCCTGGGCATTTATCTCGCCTATCTCGTGCCGCCGTCGATCCTGTTCATTCCCCTCGCAACCGTGGTCGTGCAGTTCGGCCTGTTCGACAGTCCGCTTGCCCTGATCCTGGTCTATCCGACCTTCCTGGTGCCGTTCTGCACCTGGCTCCTGATCGGCTATTTCAAGTCGATCCCCTACGAACTCGAGGAATGCGCGCTGGTGGACGGCGCCACAAGGCTCCAGATCCTGCGCCGGATCACGCTGCCGCTGGCGGTGCCCGGCCTGATCTCGGCCGGCATCTTCTCCTTCACGCTGTCCTGGAACGAGTTCATCTACGCGCTCGCCTTCATCCAGAGCGGCGCCAACAAGACGGTCCCGGTCGCGATCCTGACCGAGCTCGTCACCGGCGACGTCTACCAGTGGGGCGCGTTGATGGCGGGATCGCTGCTCGGCTCGCTGCCGGTTGCGATCTTCTACTCGCTGTTCGTGGATTACTACGTTTCGTCGCTGACGGGCGCGGTAAAGGAGTAGTCGGCGGGCGCCTTTACAGGCAACGATCACCTGCATAGGCTCCAGGGCATTGATTTTGATGTTCTGGAGCATTTGACATGAAGACATTGGCGTTGACCGTCATCGCAGTTCTGTTTCTCGTCCCCGCTGCGTCCAGCGCACAGGCCCAGACCGGAACCTCGACTGCAACCAAGAAGAGCAGCAAGCAACCACAGACCAAAAATCTTCCGCGGTGCAGCCGCGCAATGCAGATGGCCGGCAAGCCGTGTTACGGCGGATAACGCCACCGGCAAGCGCGTCGACGCGCTCGGCACGGTGATGGGACAAGAAGGCGAAGAAGCCGCTCAATGACGGCGTCTACACCTTCCCGTTCTTGACCATCGAGATCGTCCATCGTGTCGCCGAAGCCCATATCATCGTCGGCAACGCCTGGCGTAGCCGGGTGGCGGGCATGACAGCGGAAGGACTATCTGACCGTAAACTCCACCGGGATCGAAAAACGCATCGAGCCGCTCTTGATCTCGTCCGGGATCGGCGGAAACGGCGAGGCCTGACGGACCATCGACATGGCCTGGGCGTCAAACGCGGCAACACCGGACGAGCCACTGAGCCGGCTTCCCGTGACCTGCCCGCTACGGCTGACCGTGAAGCTGAGCCTCGCAATGCCGCGCTGGCCGCCACCGCCGGACGGATACTGGTGGAAGCGCATCAAATGCGCGCGGACGCGCTGATTATAGGATGCGATCACGGAGGCCACCGCGCCGGCGCTCATCGCGGATGCCATCGGCGCCTCGCGTTCGGCGCGCGGCGGAGCGCTGGTGCGCGGCGCAGGCATCGCCTCCGATGGCTTCCTGGCCTCGCGACGGACCAGCTTCGGCTTCGCCGGCGCAGGCTTTTCGACCGGCACAATCTTCGCCGGCTCGGGCGTCGCCGGTGTCGGCTTGAGCTTCTGCTCCGGCGGCGCGACGACGTCGGGCTTCTGCTGCCGCAGCGTCGGTGCGATGGTCTCCTCGATGGCCTGCCGCTGCAGCGGCTCCGGCGGGGAGGCGTCCGCCTCCTGCATCACCGGTCCCGGCGCTATCTCGTCCTGCACGGATTGCGGCGCCGAGGTCACCGGCGCCATGTCGATCATGATCGCCGGCAGGCTGACGCCCTGCTCGGGCTGCGACCTGAGCCAGCTCATGGCAAGAAGCGCGGCCGCGACGTGCAACGCCACGATCACCGCTGCCGATGCGCCCCATCGTGCGCCCTCGCGCTCGCCGAGTGGCTCGTGCAGGGCAAAGGCGTTCACCGCCATCAGCTGCGTCCGTCGAGGCCGACCAGCGCGACCTTCAAATAGCCGGCGTTGCGCAAGGTGTTCATCACCTCCATCAGGTCGCCATAGGAGACGGCCTTGTCGGCGCGCAGATAAATCCGCTCCTCCTTGCGGCCCTTGGTGGCGGCATTGAGCGAGGTGCCGAGCGCATCGCGGGCGACGACGTCCTCGCCGACCGCGATCGAGAGATCCGGCTTCACCGTGAGGAAGACCGGCTTGTCCGGCCGCGGCGCCGGCTCTGCCGCGGTGGCCGGCAGCTCGACGCCGACATCGACGGTGGCAAGTGGGGCGGCCACCATGAAGATGATCAGGAGCACCAGCATCACGTCGATGAACGGCGTGACGTTGATCTCATGGGTGACGTCGAGATCACCCGGGTCGCCGCGCTTGAGCGGCGATCCCGAACGTGCGCCGAGCTTCGCCGCCATGGCCTACTCCGCCGCTCGCGCCATGCGGAACTCTCTGTGGTCGCGCTGCCGGCTCACCAGCAGCATGAGCTGCGCCGAGGCATCGCCCAGCAGCGCACGGTAATTGGCGATGCCGCGGACGAGGTGATTGTAGATCACGACCGCCGGAATCGCGGCGACGAGGCCGAGCGCGGTCGCGAGCAGCGCTTCCGCGATGCCGGGCGCGACCACCGCGAGACTCGTGGTGTGGCTCTCGGAGATGCCGATGAAGGAATTCATGATGCCCCAGACCGTGCCGAACAGGCCGACGAACGGCGCCGTGGCGCCGATGGTCGCAAGCACGCCGGTGCCGCGCGCGATCTGCCGCGACATCGCGGCTTCGACCCGCTCCAGCCGCAACGCCACGCGCTCCTGAAGGCCGTCGTCGAGGATGCCGCCGGAGAGCCCTGCTTCCTTCGCGCAGGACTGGATGAGCTGGGCGACCGCGTCATGCGCATCGCCGGTCTGTTCCGCCACATCGCTCAGCTTCATATTGCCCTCGAGCGCGCGCGTCCGCTGCAAGGCGAGTGCTCCCTTGCGCCGTAGCTCGATGGTCTTGGCGAGCCAGACCGTCCACGTCATCAGCGAGGCGACGGCGAGCCCCACCATCACCGTCTTCACGACGATGTCGGCACCGAGGAACATGCCCCAGGGCGACAAATTGCGCGGCAACAGCGCCTCGTCGATCGCGAAGGCCGGCGTCGGCGCAAGCGCCAGCGCTATTGTTACGATCGCGTGCCGAAGCCTGGAACTGCCTTGCATTCCTGATCTCCCGACAGACAGAGAAAGCTACGCCGCCGGCTTTGCGGCTGTGCGCTCCGCAAGCTGCCGGAATCGCACAAGTTGGTCCGCGCGCAGCGCCCGGGTCTCGTCGCGGCCGACGAAGACCTTGAACATGATGCCGCCGTCGGCATTGACGAAGGCGACGAAAGCGGAAGTCTTGCCCATGAACGGACGCTCGACGAAAGCAAGAGCCGCGCAGCGCTCATGGCGGAGATGGCCGTGCAGGCCCTTCGGCTGCATCAGGTTGAAATAGCCGCGGCCGATCTCGCCCGCGGGAATTGCGCCCGTGAATTCGAAGATCGCGTCCTCCGTATGCACGATCAGCGTCACCTCGCCCCATTGTGCGATGTCCTGCATGACGGCGGCGAAATGCTCGCCGCCACCCATTCGAACCATCAACGGTGGCAGCGCCTCGATCACCACGCGCGGCGTGACCTTGCGCTCGCGCGCGACGTCCTCGATCACCGCGCCGGGATTGTCCGCCATATACGCCTTGAGATCGGCGAGATCGGTGCTCAGCATGTCCGGCTCCTTTGGTGCCCGGCTGCTCACGCAGCCGCGGCCTTGCGCTCGCTCTGGATCACCTCGAAGCCTTCGAACTTGGGATGGCCGAGATAGAGGCTCTCACCGGTCGGATTGTCGGCGCGGGCATGAGCACGGCGAAATTGGTCCGAGCGCGTCCAGGCCTCGAACGCCGCCTTGTCGACCCAGCTGGTGTGCGAGGAATAGAGCGTGTGGTCCTCGGCCTCAGGGCCCTTCAAGAGATGAAATTCGACGAAGCCCGGCATGCTGCCGAGATAGGATTCGCGGGTGGCCCAGACGGTTTCGAACGCAGTCTCCGCGCCCTTCTTCACCTGGAAGCGATTCATGGCGATAAACATATAAGTCTCTCCTTCTCATCAAGACGAAAACGCGGCGGAGCCGCGCTGGAGCATCAGCGCGGTCCGGCGGATATTGAGGGTGTGGCGACGCCCTGCGGCTTACGCACCTCCAAAGTGGATCTTCAGGCCGGCCTTGTAGACCCTGCCCGGCCCCGGGCTCGACCACAGCACGTCGTTCTGCGTGGTGCCGTCGGTCGAGCTGCCGGGAATGGCGTAGGGCCGGTAGTACTGGTTCAAGAGGTTGTCGATCGAGGCCGAGAACACGATGTCTCTGGTCGCGTTGTAGGTCAGGTACAGGTTGACCAACTCGTATCCGGTCGCGGGCAGATAGCCGGCGGGCACGTCGTTGTTGGGACCGAACGAGGCCCACTGCGCCGTCAGGATCAGGGAGCGATCGAGCAGGCGGACGCCGCCGGTGGTGACGACCTTGCGCGGGGTGATGGTCGCAAGCCCGACATTGGTCGCGGCGTTCTTGCCCTGGATGTAGTGCCCGGCGACACCGACGAACCAGTTGCCGGCGTCGTACATGGTCTCCGCCTCGAAGCCCTGGATGCGGGCCTGCGCGATGTTCTGGTACTGGTAGTACTGGCTGAGTAAACCGAACGGCGTCGCAACCGGCGTCGAAGGAACAAGGTCGATGTAGTCGCTGACGTCATTGCGGAACAGGTTGATCTTGCCGCGGAACGAGTCGGACGCGGCGAAGATGCCGTCATATTTCAGATTGAAGCCGACTTCCTTGTTCTTGCCGACCTCGGGACGAAGGTTCGGGTTGGGCAGGAAGCAGAACAGGCCGCTGGTCCCGTCGGGGCAGGGAAAGAAGGCCGGTCCGCCGCCGGTCGCATGCGCGCCCGAGATCACGGTTTCTGTGATCGATGGGGCGCGATAGCCTTCGGCGTAGCTGACATAAGGTTGGAAGCCGGCCACCGGCGTGACGCCAAGGGTGATCTTCGGCGAAAAGCGGTCGCCACCGGTGCTGGTATTGCCTGACTGCAGATTATAACGGTCATAACGAATTGCGCTCACCGCCTCGAACCAAGTGCCGTAGTTCTGCTTCAGTTGCAGGAAGCCGCCCGACACGGTGCGGATGCCGCTTGGCGTGGTGATGTTGGAGTTACCGCGGCTGTCGGTCGTGACGACGTCGTCCTGGAATGCGTCAACGCCGTAAGTCAGCGCATTGCGCCAGTCGCCGACATTGAAGCGCGTGGTGTTGTTGGCATCGACGCCGTAGGTATTGAGGACATAGCCGCGCTTGTCGCCGACGCAGCCAGAGACGTTGTTACCGAAGCCGCCGTTGCAATAGGCCGACGGCGTGGTGCCATAGTGATAGGCCTTGGTCTGGTCGTTATCAGTGCGATTGCCGTAGACCGACATATGCCAGTCGAACAGATTGTCGCTCGGCAACGCATAGTTCCAGGTGATGGTGCCGGTGTAGTTCTTGGCATCGGACGCATAGACCGACGAACCGCGATTCAAGGCGACCAACGCAGGGGTTGTCGTCGCGCCCCTGTTGAACTGGCCGATATCGTATTGATAGTCCTGGAAGATGGCACCGAACTTGACCTCGTGGCCGAGGGCGGGACGCACCGTGAGCTTCATCAGGCCGCTCTCGACCTGGTTGCCGGTGTTGCCGATCTCGGTGCCGTTGCCGTCCTTGTAATTGCCCTGCGTGCGGTAGACCGCACCGCCAAAGATATCGACATCAGGCGTGGCGCGTACACCGCCGAATACCGAACCAAGGCCGCGGTTGTTGTTGGAGCCGTACGAGCCGGAGAGATCGAGGCCCCAGCGCTCGCCGGGGCGCAGCACGTCTTCGATATCCTTGGTGCGGAACGAGACAAGGCCGCCGATCGCACCGGAGCCGTAGATGTTGGCGGTCGGACCGCGCACGACATCGACGCCGCCGATCAATTCAGGATCGAGGAAGAACGAGCCGTTGGCGTTGTGCCCGGTGCGCTGGTAGTTCTGCCGCGCCCCGTCGACGACCACGGCGACGCGCCCGAAATCCTGCAGGCCACGGACGTTGATGACGGTCGCGGGATCGTCGCCGCGCTCCTGGAACGACACGCCGGGCACGGCATAGAAGACATCCGACAGCCGGTTTGGCTGGAGACCCTGGATCTTGTCGAGCGAAACGGAGCTGACCGGTGCGAGCGCATCGATTGCGCGCTCCGGAGTCTTGGTTGCCGCGACCGTGATGGTGTCGAGCGTCTGCACCGGCGCGGTACCGCCGGTCTGGGCGCGGGCATTCATGACATCGGGCGCCGCCTGCTGCGCGACCGGCGGCTTGGCCTGCTTGCGTTTTGCCTGTTTCGGCCGCTCGGGCGACACACTTTCGGCTTGCGTCGGAGCAGTCTGCGCAAGACCGCTCTCCGTCACCAATGCCGCAATTGAAACCACCGACGCGCCCAAAATAAGGGCGCGCGAATACCTAGCCCCGTCAGCCATATCAGCCCCAGCCTGCACTTCACTTTTTGGAGTCTTTTGGCTGGCGTGCGTTCGCAACGCGAACGACTGGCTGGCTGATTTTCACAAGACGCGGACAAGCTGTCCGCTGCCATATTTGGTTACGTGGCAACACTTCGACGGTCAATGACATCAGGCTGCAGTTTATATCGATTGTAAATCGTCGTCGTTGGAAAGCGCTTCACGCCGCCTATACAAGCAGGACGCATCTGAAATTCGAAGGCGCATCGCACTTATCATGTCAGCAAGGTCCGGAGACAGCGGCGCCGATGCGGCAGGGCCGACACAAAGCCCTTCTGCAACAACGAGAACTTTGACCATGCGCGGGAGCCGGATCGACAGCCGCGAGCTCTTTGCGGCCGAGCGCGAGATCATCATCGCGCATGGCGAGGACAATTATCGCCTGCGTTTGACCTCGCAGAACAAGCTGATCCTGACGAAGTAACCTGCAATGACATTTTGTCGCATCCTCACGAACCTCCTGCTCTCCGGCACGATCGCGCTCGCGTCCAGCGCGCATGCGGCCGGTATCACCGTCAATGACGCGCGCAACCGCGATGTCGCCGTCGCCGACTTCGCGCGGACGGTCTCGATCGGCGGCGCCATCACCGAGATTCTCTATGCGCTCGGGCTCGAGAGCCGCTTGGTCGGTGTCGACACCACCAGCCTCTATCCGGCAGCGGCGCTGCACGACAAACCCAATGTCGGCTACATGCGCCAGATTTCGGCCGAAGGCGTGCTCGGCCTCAACCCCACGCTGATCCTTGCGATCCAGGGGTCGGGTCCGCGCGAGACCATGGACCTGCTGGAGACGGCGAAGGTGCCGCTGGTGCTGGTGCCGGAGACGTTCACCGAGGACGGACTGATCGAGAAGATCAAATTGGTCGGACACGCCATGGGCGTCGACGCGCGTGCCGAATGCCTGAGCGTCGCGGTCGGCGCCGATCTCGCGCAGCTGCGCGCACTGCGTGCCAAGGTGACGAAGCCGGTCCGCGTGATGTTCGTGATGTCGCTCCAGAACGGACGCGCCATGGTCGCCGGTCACAAGACCGCAGCCGACGAGATCATCCAGCTCGCGGGCGCCGCCAACGCCGTCGACGATTACGACGGCTACAAGATCATCGGCGACGAAGCGATCGTAGCGGCGAAACCCGATGTCGTGCTGTCGATCGAGCGCGGCAAGGATTCTCTCCAGGCCGACGCGATCCTTGCCCATCCGGGCTTTGCGTTGACGCCGGTCGCGGCCAACAAGAGTTTTATCACGATGGACGGGCTCTATCTTCTCGGCTTCGGCCCGCGCACCGCGGCGGCGGCGCGTGATCTCTCCGTCAAGCTCTATCCTGAATTGGCCGACCAGGGCGGCACGTTCACGTCGGCCTTGGCGGCGGCGAACTGCCGGCAATGAGTGTCGCGATCGGAACCGGGGTGCGCGGCACCGGGCAAGGCGCCAGCAAGGGTCGCAAATTCACGTCGGTCGCGCTTCCTTTGCTCCTCGCAGCGCTCATGATCACGGCGATCGTTGCGTTGACCGTCGGCGCGGCCGGCATTCCCCTCTCGCGGCTGCCTGCCGCGCTCGGCTTTGCCGGCAACGCAGCCGCCGATGCCATGACCGCCCGCGACCAGCTCGTGCTGTGGTCGATCCGCATCCCCCGGATCGCGGCGACCGCGATGGTCGGCGGCCTGCTCGCCGCCGCCGGCGCGATCATGCAGGGCCTGTTCCGCAATCCGCTCGCCGATCCCGCGCTGGTCGGCGTCTCCAGCGGCGGCGCGCTCGCGGCTGCAAGTGCGATCGTCTTCACCGATTCACGCTTAGGCGAGACGCTGCGTTTCCTCCAGACCGAGCTGTTGCCGCTTGCGGCTTTCGCGGGATCGCTGGTCACGACCGCGATCCTCTACGGCATCTCCAGCCGCTCGGGGCGGACCTCGATCGCGATCTTCCTGCTCGCCGGCGTCGCCATCACCGCGATCGCCAATGCCAGCATCGGCCTGCTGGTGTTCGTCGCCGATGACCGCCAGCTCCGCGACATCACCTTCTGGCTGCTGGGCTCGATGAGCGGCGTGACCTGGACCAAGGTCGCCGTGCTCGCGCCCATCCTGGTCATCGGGCTCGCGGCCTGCGCGTATATTGCGCGCGGGCTCGATCTGTTGGTGCTCGGCGAGGCCGACGCCTTTCATGGCGGCGTCGACGTCGAGCGCCTGAAGCGGATCTCGATCGTCATGGTCTCCGCCATGACCGGCGTCGCGGTGTCGATCAGCGGCGTCATCGGCTTTGTTGGCATCGTCGTGCCGCATCTGTTGCGCCTCGTCATCGGCCCGACGCACCGCCTACTGCTGCCGGCCTCGGTGCTGCTCGGCGCGATCCTGATGGTCGGCGCCGACACGCTGGCGCGCACCATCGTGGCGCCCGCGGAGATGCCGATCGGAATTTTGACCGCCGCGGTCGGCGCCCCGGTCTTCTTAGGGATCCTGCTGCGGCAGCGCGGGTTCGCCTCGCTATGAGCGCCGTGATCGAAGCACGCGCTTTAGGCAAGCGCGCCGGCCGCGCGACGCTGCTCGATGGCGTCGGCCTGAATGTGGGAGCCGGCGAGATGGTCGCCATCATCGGTCCGAACGGCGCCGGCAAATCGACGCTGCTGCGGCTGCTCTCCGGCGACCTCCGCCCGAGCGAAGGCGAGGTGCGGCTGAAGCAGCGCGATCTCCGCAGCTATACGCCGCGCGAGCTCGCCGCGCGCCGCACGATGTTGTCCCAGCACATCAACGTCAGCTTTCCCTTCACGGTCGAGGAGATCGTGCTGATGGGCGCTGGCGACCGCAGCCTGCGCGATGCCGGTCCACTCGTCGATGCCGCGCTGGACGAGGTTGGCCTTACGCAATTTCGCGAACGGCAATTGCCGACGCTATCAGGCGGCGAGCAGCAGCGCGCCCAATTCGCCCGCGTGCTGGTGCAGCTCGCCTGCGGCGAGGCCGAGCATGGACCGGGCCTTCTGCTGCTGGACGAGCCGACCTCGAGCCTCGACTTGCGTCACCAGATCGACCTCGTCGAAGCCGCGCGCCGCCGCGCTGCGAATGGCACCGCCGTCATCGCGATCCTGCACGACCTCAACCTGGCAATCCGATTTGCCGACCGGTTAATCGTGCTGAACCGCGGCCGGCTCGCCGCCGACGGCCGGCGCGCCGACGTCGTCACAAGCGAGACCATCCGCAATATTTTCGAGATCGACGCCGTCGTCCGTCAGGCTGACGACGGCGTACCTTACGTGCTGCCGCAATCGATGCGGGCGGCGGCGCCTGTTGCGGGAATTTAGCCGGCCGGCACGATCACCATGCTCTTGTCCTTCGGCCAGCGAATGCGCCAGGCGAAGTTGATGTCCTTGACCTCACCGGGCCTGGCATCGAACGACCATTCCAGCACACCTCGCCGGTCGCGGATGTTGCTTGCGGTCGCCGGCGTCGTCGCGGGAAGCATCTCGACGATAATGTCCTCGTTCTCGCTGACCGGCAGCTGATCCTCGATCGCGACCTTGATCGGGAAGTCGTGACCATTGCGTACGGTGGTCTTGAAAGCGCGCTCGTCGGTCTTCGACGTTGTCACCAGGAGACCGGCCGAACCCTCGTTGCGCTTGAGCACGGCGCGCTCGACCTTGATCTTGTCGTCGGCGCCGAAGCCGAGCCGCACGATGTCATCCTTGGCCGAAGCCGAGAGCTTGCCGCGGCCGACGAAGACGCCGTCGCGATAGATCGCGAGCTTGCCCGGCAGCAGTGTCGCGTCATCGGTCTGCTTGAAGCTCGCTTCGAGGAAGGCGGTCGGATCCATCACGGGTGCCGCGCGCACCATGAGATCGGCGGGCACGTTCATTGAAGTGATGCGCAGGCTCTTGGCACCCTCGGCGGCGCCGAGGCTGACGCGGCCGGGAATCCGGAAGGTGGCCTGGAAATCGCCGATTTCGGCAACCGCCTGCTGTTCGTCGGCGCGCTCGCGGATATCATCGGCCACCTTGGCCGCGAGAGATTCCACCTTTCGCTGCATCGGTGCCGCTGCAGGCATTGCCGTATCAGAGACTGAACCCAATGCCCGCGGCTTCGGGACCTGCGGATATTGTGCAACCAGCGAATTCAACTCCGGCGCGCTGCCGCCACGACCGATCCGAACCGTGGAAACGCCGAGCGCGACGTTCGACCAGTCCTCGCCGGTCGATTGCGTGACCTCGGCGCGGCGGACCAGCTCGACTTGCGGCTTGCGGTCCTTGGCGCCGGTGTCGAGCCGGGCGTCATAGAGCGGCAGCCAGCGCGCGTTACGAACAGCATAAGTGACCCGCAGCGTTGCCTTGGTCGCAGCCGCCGAAGCGACGTCGATCCGCACCTCGAGCTTGTTCGGCGGCTTGGCCGAGCGCTCGGCTTCGAGCTGCGCGATCTGGCGATCGATCTCGCGCTGTTTTCGCGTTGCATCTCGGATCGCGGTGTCGGCGGTCGCGATCTCCTCACCGACCGCGCCAAAGGCCGCCCGCCATTCAGTGATCGGACGGGCCTCGCCTTTCTCGCCGAGGCCGGCAGGGGACGCTTCGGCAAACCGCTGAGCGAATTTGCGCCGCGCGACCGCCGCATCGATTGCTCCCTGCAAATCGGAGCGCTCGTCCTTGAGCGTTTCGATGCGCTTGTCGAGTTCGGACAGGTTGACGGGCGGCGCGGCACGCGGGGGCCGCGCATCGATGGTGCCGATGGTCAGCTTGGCGCCCGCCTCGCCTTCGACGCGAAGTGAGGACGGGTCGAGCGAAAGCGGAAAATCCCTGGCGACCAGCGTGCTGTCGCCGGAGGCAAGGTCCAGCGCGATGACACGGGTGACGGTGGCGCCATCGGGATAGACGGTGACGGTGTCGATAGCCGATGTGGCGTCGATATCGGCGGCCCATGACGGCAACGCGGCCGCATTGGTCACCAGGACCAGACTCGTCGTCGCCAGATATTTTGCGATGATGCGCATAAATTTCCTCCCTGCCGATATCGCCGCGCCGCCAGCCGGACGCGCGAAAAGATGCCGCGCCATGTGATGAGACGCGGCGGGGAAGGAACCGGTTCGATTGGGGTTTCCGTGGGGCGCAGCTGCGGCGGCACCATGGCCGCGGAACGTGTCGGCGTCCCACGGCGAGAGCCTTCAGATGATGCAGGCCGAGACCTGCGTGGGCGAACCTTGGCCGAAGATACGGGCGAGCAGATCGGTTGCGTTCTTGGCGCCGGCCTTCTTCAGGATGCCGGCGCGAGCCCTCGGCCGCGTATGCGCTCGGATGCATACGCCCGGCGATCGCGTCGACCGTCATGGCCATGCGCGGGCGCTTGAGCACGTCGAGGCCGAGTGGCGAAGCAGATCAAGTCATAGGCGCTCTGCAAGCGTCATGGCCTTCGCCAGGACGACACGGGAATTCAGATCGCCCGCACAAACATGCGAAAGCCCGGTGCGCCGATGATTGCCTCGAAGGCGGGATCACGCTTCTCTTCGGAAAAGAAAAAACCGGCCTTGGCGTAGGCGCGCTCGGCGGGCTCGTTGCCGATCAGGAACGATATTGTCGCCCGGGCGTATCCAGCCGCCCGCCCCTTTTCGAGCGCATGGGCGATCAGTGACTGCACCAGGCCGCGGCCGCGATAGGCGGGATCGGTCGCGACATACTCGATCATCCAGTCGCCCTCGCCGCCCTGAACCCAGCAGGCGCGCGCGTAGGCGCCGCGTTGACGGATGGCCTCCAGCTCTGCCGCGGCGAGCCCGGCCGCGGCGGCGACTTCCTCGATCGCACGCCAGGCCGCGAGCCCCGTGCCGGCCGCCGGTAGCGCACACAAGGCGGCAGCAGGCTTGCCATCGATCTCGGCGACCAGGAATTGCGAGACGTGCCACATCGACACCGCGCGGGCGGCTGCGACGCGCACGATGAAATCGCGGCACTGTGTTTCAGGCCAACCGAGCGCAACATCGAACCAGCCGCGCGGCCGGTAGCCGCGCTGCGATGACAGAATGGTTTGTGCGATGAAAACGGCGTCTTCGGGACGCGCAGACCGTATCGTCATGCGCGCCCCCTTTGCGAAGACCCTACGTGTTCTTCAGCGCGACGCGGAATTCGGCTTCGGTCTTGGCCTTGACCTCGTCGAGCGAGACGCCGTCGGCGAGCTCGATCAGCGCCATGCCGCCGCTGCCATGCTTGTCGATGGTGAAGACGGCCAAATCGGTCACGACCATGTCGACCACGCGCTCGCCGGTCAGCGGCAAATTGCATTGCTTCAGGAGCTTCGGACCGTCCTTGGCCGAATGCTCCATCACCACGACCACGCGTTTGACGCCGGCGACGAGATCCATCGCGCCGCCCATGCCCTTGACCATCTTGCCGGGGATCATCCAGTTGGCGAGATCGCCGTTCTGGGCCACCTGCATGGCGCCGAGGATCGACAGGTCCATGTGGCCGCCGCGGATCATGCCGAAAGAATCCGCGCTCGAGAAATACGAGGTCGACGGCAGCTCGCTCACGGTCTGCTTGCCGGCGTTGATCAAATCGGCGTCCTCTTCGCCCTCATAGGGGAACGGGCCCATGCCGAGCATGCCGTTCTCGCTCTGAAGGCTGACGTCCATGCCGTCCGGGATGTAGTTCGAGACCAGCGTCGGAATGCCGATGCCGAGATTGACGTAATAGCCGTCACGCAGTTCCTTCGCGGCGCGCGCAGCCATCTGTTCACGGGTCCAGGCCATATCGCTCTCCTGATCTCAAGCTGCCGTGCGCGGGCGGGTGTTGCGGAATTCGATGCGCTTCTTGGCCGTTCCGACCTCGACGATGCGCTTGACGAAAAGACCGGGCGTGTGGATGTGGTCGGGATTGAGCTCGCCGGCCGGAACCAGATGCTCGACCTCGGCTACCGTGACCTTGGCGGCGGTCGCCATCATCGGGTTAAAGTTGCGCGCGGTCTTGCGGTAGATGAGGTTGCCGGCAGTGTCGCCCTTCCAGGCGTGGACGATGGCGAGGTCGGCGAACAGGCCGCGCTCCATCAGGTACTTCTGCCCGTCGAATTCCTTCACTTCCTTGCCCTCGGCGATCAGCGTGCCGACGCCGGTCTTGGTATAGAAGGCCGGAATGCCGGCGCCGCCCGCGCGGATGCGCTCGGCCAGCGTGCCCTGCGGATTGAATTCGAGCTCCAGCTCGCCGGCGAGGAATTGCTGGGCGAACAGCTTGTTTTCGCCGACATAGGACGAGATCATCTTCTTGATCTGGCGGGTTTCCAGCAGGCGGCTCAGCCCGATGCCGTCGACGCCGGCGTTGTTGGAGACCACCGTCAGGCCCTTGACGCCGGAGTCGCGGATCGCATCCGACAACGCCTCGGCGATGCCGCAGAGGCCGAAGCCGCCCGACATGATCATCATGTTGTCTTTCAGAACGCCCTCGAGAGCCGACTTGGCGTCGGGATAGACCTTGTTCATGCAAAAAACCTCGACTGAACCTTCGGCTTGCAGGCGTCGTGCCTTATTGGCGGCGATTATTAGGCGAAATCGTCCGAAGCCGTCAATGATACGGGGTTCTCCGCTCCGCCCGTGGGTGATAGAAGCTGCCCAAGTCGTGGGCGCAACCGTTCCCGTGGCCTTGAAAGCGACAAGAAAACCCATCAAGTTGCGGCACTTAACAACATAGGGCTTGGGCGTGGGGCGCGCAGGTTTCCCGGCCCGCCCTTCCGGCTCCAGCGACCAACCCGATCAGGACATGCCATTGACCATGGCCCAAGGAATGAAGCGCCTCGGGACGCCGATCGCGGCGCTGCTCGGCGTCGTGCTGATCGCCCTGATCGCGACCTCATGGCTCATCAACCGCGACGCGCTGCGCAAGGCGGTGGAAACGCAGATCCGCGACGTCACCGGGCTCGAGGTCAATGTCGCGGGCGCGATCGACATTTCGGTGCTGCCGGCCAGCTACATCTCCTTCCATGACGTCGGCCTGAAGGGCGGCGGCACCAGCGATCCCGCGCTCCATGTCGACGTGCTCACCGCGAACCTGCGGCTGCTGCCGCTGCTGCTGCAGCGGTTCGAGATCGCCGACCTGACGCTGCTGCGGCCGCGCATCCATGTCAGCCTGAAGCCGGACGGCGAAAGCAACTGGACGCCGTTCATCCAGACCATCGCGCGCACCATGAAGCCCGGCGCCGAGAATCAGGTGTCGTTCTCGGAGATCCGGATCCAGGACGGCGTGCTCAATTACGAGGACGCTGCCACGCACGGCACCGAGAAGTTCGAGGACATCGACCTGTCGCTGGCCTGGCCCTCGATTTCGCGCTCCTTCGCCGCGACCGGGCAGTTCGACTGGCGCGGCGAACGGGTCGACGGCTCGATCAGCTTTGCCGATTTCGTCGCCGCCCTCTCCGGCGAGCGTTCGGGGTTGAAGGCGCGGATCGCGAGCGCACCGCTCAAGCTCGCCTTCGACGGCAGCGTCGCCAACCGCACCAGCCCGATGATGGAGGGCACGCTCACCATCGACAGCCCGTCCTTGCGCAACGCGCTACGCTGGACCGGCCAGCCGCAGCCCGCCAGCGGCGGCTTCGGCCGTTTCGCACTGAAGGCGCGCGCCAATGTCGTCGGCGCCTCGATCGCGCTCACCAACGTCAATGTCGAGCTCGACGGCAACGCCGCCGAGGGCGTGATGACCTACGCCAATAACGGCCGGCAGACGCTGCAGGCGACGCTCGCAGCCGATGTACTCGACTTCACACCTTATATCTCCACCTTCCGCCTGCTCGCGAGCGGCGCGCGCGACTGGAACAGGCAGCTGTTCGATCTCAACGCCCTGTCGACCACCGACCTCGACATGCGTCTGTCGGCGGCCAAGCTGACGGTCGGCTCGACCAAGCTCGGCCGCACCGCGATCGGCGCCAATTTGCGCAACGGCACGCTGGCGCTCTCGGTCGGCGAGGCCCAGGTCTATGGCGGCATCGCCAAGGGCTCGTTCGGCATCGCGCGCTCCGACACGGTCGCCGACATCAAGGCGCAATTCCAGTTCACCGACGTCGATCTTCAGGCCTGCGCCTCTGAGCTGTTCGGGCTCAACAAGCTGTCCGGCCGCGGCAACATCAACGTCTCGCTCCTCGCGTCCGGCTCGAGCCCGTTCGGCCTCGTACAGTCGCTCGACGGCAGCGCCACCGTGACCGGACACGACGGCGCGATTTCGGGCTTCAATGCCGAGCAGCTCCTGAAGCGGCTGGAGCGGCGGCCGCTGTCCGGCGGCGGCAATTTCCGCAACGGCTCCACCCCTTACGACAAGCTCACCATCGCGGTGAAGTTCTCCGACGGCGTCGCCACCGCCGAGGACATCCGCGTCGAAGGACCTGCGGCGAAGATCACGATGACCGGCACCGCCTCGGTGCCGGCGCGCGAATACGACATGAAGGGCGTGGCCAGCCTCAACAGCGCGTCGGGGTTCGAATTGCCCTTCGTGGTGCAGGGCCCCTGGGATGATCCCCTGGTCTTTCCCGATCCGGAAAGCCTGATCCGCCGCTCGCCGGCCTCCGCGCCCCTGCTCGACATGCTGAAGGACCGCAAGGCGGGCGACGCGGTGCGCTCGGCTATCGAGCGCATCACCGGCAGCGGAAAACGTCCCGCACCGGGCGAAGCGCCGACGGCGGAGAACGCCAAGGAAGGCGCGAAGTCCAACTGAGGGCAGGGATCAGGCGGCACCAGCCGACAGGCGCGAATTGATCAGGGTGAATTGATGCGGCGATTGGATCGATGCGCAGATTAAGCATCTCCACAGGCCTATCCCCCACGACCTATGTCTGACAACAAGCCGCTAGATCGTACCACGGCCATGCGCTAGTGTTTTATACGACCGGTTAAAAACACCGGCCGTTTGAGGGAGAAAAACGTGAAATCCAAGGTTATTGGCGCAGTATCACTGGCGGTCGCTGCGGCCGGGCTGTTCGCAGCCGCTGCACCCGCATTTGCGCAGCAGAAGACGATTACGGTCTGGTGGGGCAAGGGCTTCTACCGCTCCGAAGACGACGCGCTGATCGAGACGATCAAGAAGTTCGAAGCCAAGACCGGCATCAAGGTCGAATTGTCGCAGTACGCGATCCAGGACATGATTCCGAAGACGGTCGCCGCGCTCGATGCCGGCACCGTGCCGGATGTCGCCTATTCCGATTCCTATGACGTGCAGGCGCAGGGCAAGTGGGCCTATGAGGGCAAGCTCGAGGACCTCACGGACGTCATGGAGCCGATCAAGGGCCGGTTCGTCCAGAACACGCTGGATGCATCGATCCTCTACAATGACGTCACCAAGAAGAAAGCCTATTACGGCTTCCCGCTGAAGCAGCAGAGCATGCATGTCGAGATCTGGAACGACATGCTGGAGAAGGCCGGCTTCAAGCTTGCCGACATCCCGACCGACTGGGAAGGCTACTGGACGTTCTGGTGCGACAAGGTGCAGCCGGGGATCCGTAAAGCCACCAGCCAGCGCATCTATGGCGTCGGCCAGCCGATGGGCGTGGAATCCACCGACGCCTTCCAGTCGTTCTACACCTTCATGGACGCCTACCATGTCAAGCTGGTCGACGACGACGGCAAGCTCACGGTCGACGATCCCAAGGTCCGCGAGAACCTGATCAAGGCGCTGAAGGACTACACCGACACCTACATCAAGGGCTGCACGCCGCCGTCCTCCACGACCTGGAAGGATCCGGACAACAACGTCGCCTTCCACAACAAGACAATCGTGATGACTCACAACTTCACGATCTCGATCGCGGCGAAATGGTTCGAGGATTCCCAGAACCAGGCACTCACGCCCGAACAGCGCGAGGCCGGCAAGAAGGCCTATGAGCAGGACATCGTCACGGCGTCCTTCCCCAAGGCGCCGGATGGTTCGACCATCCGCTACCGCTCCGACGTCAAGACCGGGCTGGTGTTCACCGCGGCCAAGAACAAGGCCGAGGCCAAGCAGTTCATCAGCTTCCTGCTCCAGGAAGACAACGTCCGCCCCTATATCGAGGGCGCGCTCGGCCGCTGGTTCCCGGTGACGAAGGAAAGCCAGGCCAGCCCGTTCTGGCAGGCCGACAAGCACCGCAAGGCCGTCTATAACCAGTTCATCGGCGGCACCGCCGCGTTCGACTTCACCAAGAACTGGAAGTTCACGATCCTCAACAACGAGAACGTGTGGGCCAAGGCGATGAACCGGGTGGTGAGCGAGAAGGTTCCGGTCGACAAGGCCGTCGACGAACTGATCGCCCGCATCAAGCAGGTCGCGGGTTAACTCATCATCCCCTCTCCCCGATCTGCGGGGGAAGGTATAAGAACAACACCGGCCGCGTTTCGCGGCCGGCAACTCTTTGAAGAGTCCGAAAAGAATGGCGATTACGCTCTCTGGCGATCAGTCGATCCCCGCACCGCCCTTGTCGTCGCGGCTGACCCCGCCGCAAATTTGGGGCATCGCGCTGCTCGCACCCTATTTGCTCGTTTTCCTTGCCTTCGTCGTCTACCCCGTCGGTTACGGGCTATGGCTGGCGCGGGCCCCGTCGAATTATGTCGCGCTCTATAACGACCCGATCTTCGCGCGCGCCGCCGTCAACACGCTGATCTTCCTGGTCATCGGCATCAACATCAAGATGCTGATCGCGCTGTTTTTGTCCGGCTTTTTCGCGCAGCAGCGCACCTGGATCAAATGGCTCTCCGTGGTATTCATCCTGCCGTGGGCTGTGCCGTCGATCCCGACCATCCTGTCGGTGCGCTTCATGCTCAATCCCGAATGGGGCATGGTCAACCATCTCATCTTCAATTTGACTGGCGACGACGGTCCGAACTGGCTGAACGACCCGACCGTGGCGCTGACCATGGCAATCGGCGTCCACATCTGGAAGTCGCTGCCGTTCTGGACGCTGATCCTGATGACAGGGCGCCTTGCGATTGCGCACGATCTGTTCGAGGCCGCCGAGGTCGACGGCGCGAGCTGGTGGCAGAAATTCCGCTACATCACGTGGCCGTCGATGCAGACGCTCTACATCACCTGCACGCTGCTCTCGATGATCTGGACGCTCGGCGACTTCAACAGCGTCTATCTGCTCACCGGCGGCGGCCCGGCCGACCTCACTCACGTGTTGTCGACGCTCGGCATCCGCTATCTCCGGCTCGACCAGCTCTCGCTGGCGATGGCCTCCATCGTCTGCGCGATACCGTTCGTCCTGCCACTGATGTACTTCATGATGAAACGGTTGTCGCGATGAAGCTTCCCTCCCTGCGCGAAGTCGCGACCGAATCGCGGTTGCTGCTGATCGGCATTCCCGTCTTCATCTGGACGATGATCCCGATCTATCACATGTTCCTGTTCGCGATCTCGCCGAAGGAGGACGCGTTCTCGGGCAAGCTGTGGCCGGATCACCCGACGCTGCACAACTTCGAAATCGTGTTCAAGCAGCAGCATTATTTCCTGCGCGACTTCTACGTGCAGTTCTGGAATTCGCTGGTGATCGCGGCGTCCGTCGGCGTGCTGACACTGGTGATCGCGACCGCGGCGGCGTTCTCGATCTCGCGGCTGCGCGTGCCCGGGGGGCGCATCGTGATGAACCTGGCGCTGTTCACCTACTTCATCCCGGCGGCGTTCCTCGCGGTGCCGATGTACCGCACCATGGGCAATTACGGCCTGCTCAACAATCATTGGTCGCTGATCCTGGCGATGGTGACGATCGCCAGCCCTTACGCGATCTGGGTGCTCAAGCAGGCTTCCGACAAGCTGCCGGTCGAGCTGGACGAGGCCGCCGTGATGGACGGCGCGACGACCCTCCAGATCTTCCGCTTGGTCTATTTGCCGCTGATGATGCCCTCGTTGGTCGCGATCGGCACCTATGCGGTGCTGCTCGCCTGGAACGAATATCTCTACGCGTTCCTGCTGCTCTCGAACGACCGCGAGATCACCCTCCCCGTCGCGCTCGGCAACTTCCTCGCCGCCGACGACTCGCCGTGGGAGCTGTTGATGACGACCGGCTTCATCTACGCGCTGCCGCCGGCCGCAATCTACTACGCCTTCCGCCGCTACATGGTGGGCGGGCTCACGGCGGGCGCGGTGAAGTCCTAGCGGCCTCCCGTCATTGCGAGCGAAGCGAAGCAATTCAGAATCCTTCCGCTGAGACAATCCGGATTGCTTTGTCGCATCAGCGCAAAATTGCTTCGCAATTTTGTCGCGAGCTCCTCGCAATGACGCCGAGGCTCACAGCGGCGCCGCGCTCTCGCCCTGCGAGCTCGACAGTTTCGAGGCGAGCGAGGCGATCACGATGACCATCGCGATCAGAGCGATCACCAACGTGCAGATGGCGTTGATCTCGGGCTTCACACCGAGCCGCACCTCTGAATAGATCCGGATCGGCAGCGTCGCCGATCCGGGGCCGGTGGTGAAGCTCGCGATGACGAGATCGTCGAGCGACAGCGTGAAGGCGAGCATCCAGCCCGCGACGATCGACGGCGCGATCAGCGGCAGCGTCACGGCCACAAATGCGCGCAGCGGGTCGCAGCCGAGGTCCATCGCGGCCTCTTCCAATGAGCGGTCAAGTGAGCTGAGGCGGGACTGCACGACGACGGCGACGAAGCACATCGTCAGCGTGGTGTGTGCGATCGTCACCGTCCAGAAGCCACGCTCGGCGTTCAGCGCCACGAACAGCAACAGCAGCGACAATCCGGCGATCACTTCCGGCATCACCAGCGGCGCATAGAGCATGCCGGAGAACAGCGTCCGGCCGCGAAAGCGTTCGCCGCGCGACAGCGCCACCGCGGCAAGCGTGCCGAGCAGGGTCGCAATCGTCGCCGAGGAGACCGCGACCCGCAGGCTCATCCAGGCCGCCTCGATCATGGCGCGGTCGTTGAAGAGCTCGTGATACCAGCGCAGCGACCAGCCGCCCCACACCGTCACCAGCCGGGAGGCGTTGAAGGAATAGATGACGAGGATGAGGATCGGCAAATAGAGAAACGCGAGCCCCAGCGCGAGCGAGGCAATGTTGAAGCGGGACAGGCGGGAGATCTTGCGCATCGTCTCACCGTCCCTGTTCCAGCTGCCGCTTCTGGAGCCGTTCGTACAGCAGCAGCGGCACCAGCAGCACCATCAGCAGCACGATGGCCGCGGCGGAGGCCACCGGCCAATCCTTGTTGGTGAAGAATTCGAGCCACAGCGTCTGGCCGATCATCAGCGAATTGGAGCCGGCCAAGAGATCGGGAATGACGAACTCGCCGACGATGGGGATGAAGCACAGCAGCACGCCGGCGCCGACGCCGGGAAGCGACAGCGGGAAGGTGACCAGCCAGAACACCTGCCAGGGCGGCGCGCCGAGATCGGAGGCCGCCTCCTCCAGTGCGGGCTCCATTTTCGCGAGCGTGGCGTAGAGCGGCAGGATCATGAACGGCAGGTAGGAATAGACGATGCCGATATACATCGCGCTGTCGGTGGAGAGCCACACCACCGGCTGGCTGACCAGATGCAGTGCCAGCAGGATCTGGTTGAGCAGGCCGTCATGCTGGAGGATGTTGATCCAGGCATAGATGCGGATCAGGAACGAGGTCCAGAACGGCACGATCACCAGCACCATCGCCACCGCCTGCCAGCGCTTCGGCAGCCGCGCCATGCCGTAGGCGATGGGATAGCCGATCAGGAGCAGCAGCGCGGTCGCGGTGACGGCGACGGTGAGGCTGCGCACATAGGCGAAGACGTAGATATCGTCGGAGGCGAGCAGACTGAAATTGTCGATCGAGAGCGCGGCAAAGGCGGGTTTCAGCGCCGCCCAACCCGCCGTCAGGTCGAACACCGGCTCGTAAGGCGGCTGCGCGATCGCCGTCTGCGACAGGCTGATCTTCAGCACGAAGCCGAACGGCACCAGGAAGAACAGCACCATCCAGACATAGGGCACTATGGCGGCAAGGCGAGCCGGTCGCGCAAAAATACGGCGCGCGCTCATGACGGCAGCACCACGCAGTCGTCGGGCGTGAACCAGGCGACGACATGCTGGTCCAGGCTGTAGGAGTCGGCCTCGAGGCGCGCGCTGTTGGCGACTGCAGCCTGCACCGTGCCGCCGGCGCCGAGCTTCACCTTGTAGGTGGTGGTGCCGCCGAGATAGCAGATGTCGGCGATCACGCCCTCAAGGCGGTTGATCGCCGCCGCATGGCCGATCTCGCCCACTGGGCCGCGGCGGGACAGCTTGACCTTCTCCGGGCGAATGGCCACCGACAAACGACCCTCGCCGACCGGCTCCCGTGGCTCGGCGACCATCAGCGTACCCGCGCCTTGGGTGGCGATCACCAGGTGATGACCGTCGCGCAGCTTGAACTCGCCGTCGAACAGATTGACGTCGCCGACGAACTCCGCGATCCAGCGCGAGCGTGGCGCCTCGTAGAGCTCGCGGGGACTCGCGACCTGAGCGAGCTTGCCGTCCCTCATCACGCCGATCCGGCTCGCCATCGTCATGGCTTCTTCCTGGTCGTGGGTGACGATGATGAAGGTCATGCCGAGCCGTCGCTGAAGCTCCATCAGCTCGCCCTGGGTGCTTTCGCGCAGCTTCTTGTCGAGCGCTGCGAGCGGCTCATCAAGCAGAAGGAGCCGCGGGCGTCGCGCCAGTGCGCGCGCCAAGGCCACGCGCTGGCGCTGGCCGCCCGAGAGCTGGTCGGGCTTGCGTTTCTCGAGTCCGTCGAGCTTTACAAGCGCGACCATCTCCGCCACGCGCGTGGCAATGTCGGTGCGCGCCATGCCGGCGCGCTTCAGGCCGAAGGCGATGTTGTCGTGCACCGACAAATGCGGAAACAACGCGTAGTTTTGGAACATCATGTTGATCGGCCGCTCATGCGGTAGCGCCTGGGCGATGTCCTTGCCGCCGAGCAGGATGCGACCCTCATCCGGCGCTTCGAAACCGGCGAGCATGCGCAGCAGCGTGGTCTTGCCGCAGCCGCTCGGCCCGAGTAGCGCGAAGAACTCGCCGGCCTTGATGTCGAGCGACACGCCATCCACGGCCCGGAACGTCCCGAACGTCTTGGCGATGCCCTCGATGCGCAGCAGCGGCTCGCCGGCCGCGGACTGCGTCTCTCCGACCGCATCCTTAGCAGCGCCTGTTCTGGGCAACTCGTCAGTCATGGTTCTCTGCCAACCCAATCCCGCCGCACGCTAGCGGCCGATCGTCCCTAGCTCAACCGATTCGGGGCGGTTCGTTCAAATCGCATCCGCCATGAACGCAGCCAGCGCATCACGCTCCTCGGCTGGCATCGTGAGGCCGAGCTTCGAGCGGCGCCAGAGGATGTCCTCGGGAAACCGCGCCCATTCGTGGGTCATGAGGTAGCGCACCTCGGCGCCGGTCAGCTCGGGACCGAAGGCGGGGCCGAGATCGTCTGGGGTCTCCGCCTCGCCAAGCACCGCCGACAGCCGCGAGCCATAGGCGGCGACGAGGCGTTGGGCCTGCGTCTCCCCGAGAAAGCGCCAACGGTCACGCGCAAGATCGACCTCGGTATCGAAACGATCCCAGGCGAAATCGCCGCCCGGTAGCGCCGCGCCTGCGGTCCAGGGCGGCGACATCGGATAGAACGGCGTCAACTTCGTCACTGCCTGCTCCGCGCGCAGGCGCGAGGTGGTGACGTCACCGCCGAACATCGTGATCAGCGGCGCCTTGCGCCGCGGCGCGTGGAACAGCGTCGTGCCGTCGCGTCGGCGCGCGGACGCCAGCGTCAGGTTGACGCCGGAGACCGCACGCATCACGTCGGTCGGCGCGACACGCTCGCGGAAATAGCGACTGGCCGCTTCGCAGAGATAGCTGACGTCGGCCCCCGGCATCGCAACGATCGCGGGATCGCCGGTGAAATCGTGCGTGACTGTGCCGATCAGCGTGAAGTCGCGCTCGAAAGGGCTTGCAAAGATCAGCCGGCCATCGCTGTTCTGGAAGACGTAGACATGATCGGACTCAAACAGCCGCGGGACGATGATCTGGCTCATCTGCATCGCCGCGGTGGCGGGTTGCGGCTGCCGCAGCACGGTCTCCGCGACTATCGACGTCCAGCCGCCAGTGGCGTTGACCAGTGCCCGAGCCGTGATGGTGCGGCGATAGCCGCGGTCGACCACTGCGAGCCGCCATGTGTCGGTTCGATCGGCACGCACGCACCGTGCTCCGGTCCTAATCGCGGCGCCGCGCTCTGCCGCATCCAGTGCCGTGAGCACCACCAGGCGGGAATCGTCGACGACGCAGTCGGAATATTCGAAGGCGGTGCCGAACGGTCGTTTCAGTGCGTTGCCGACGGGATGATGCGTGATGTCGAGGGTTGCCGCTGCAGGCAAGCCGCTCCGGCCGGTGAGGCTGTCGTAGAGGAGCAGGCCAACGCGCAGCAGCCATGGCGGCCGCTCGTCGGAATGCGCCGGGATCACGAAGCGCATCGGCCGGACCAGATGCGGCGCGATCCGGAGCCAGGTCCGGCGCTCGGCAAGCGCCCGGCGCACCCGCCGGAAGCCGCGCCGTTCCAGCACCGAGAGATCGCCGTGGATCAGCCGCGGTGTTGCCGAGGACGCTGCGCCGCCCAGATCGCCCTGCTCCAACAGGATGACCCGCAGGCCGCGCCCGGCCGCATCGCGCGCGAGGCTGACACCGTTCAGGCCGCCGCCGATGATCGCAAGATCGTAATCCGCCATAAAGCCGTCGAATGGGAGCGAAACGCTCGCCATCTCTAGAGCCATTTCCGGTCCGATGAAATCGGAACGGGGCTCTAGATTCCAGTTTGGCGCGTTTTCTTGATGCGACCGCCATTCACTTCGCTCGAAAACGCTCTAGCCGGTCTTGAGCGCAAGCTCCATGACGTCGGCGCGGCCGACGAGGTCGGCATATTTCCCGATCGGCAGGGGCTTGCCCAGCAGGTAGCCCTGCACGCCGTCACAGCCTTCCTCGGCGAGGAAAGCGAGTTGTTCGAGCGTCTCGACGCCCTCGGCGACGATCGACATTTCCAGGCCATGGCCGAGATCGATCACCGCGCGCACGATCGCCGCCGATTGCGGGTTGCGGCCAAGATTCATGATGAAGGCGCGGTCGATCTTGATCTTGTCGAACGGAAACGCCTGGAGGTAGCTCAGAGAGGAGTAACCGCTGCCGAAATCGTCCATGGAGATGCGCACGCCGAGCGCCTTGAGCCGGCGCAGCAGCGCAAGACCGCGGTCGAAGTCCTCGATCAGCACTCCCTCGGTGATCTCGAGCTCGAGCCGGCCGGGTGCGAGACCCGTCTCGATCAGGATGGAATGGACCAGCCCGACCACGTCGCCGTGCATGAACTGCGCCGGCGACAGGTTGACTGCAACCTGGAGCGGCTTCGGCCAGGACGCCGCCTCGCGGCAGGCCTCGCGCAGGATCCACTCGCCCATCTCGACGATCAGGCCGCTTTCCTCCGCGATCGGGATGAATTCGGCCGGGGAGACCTGGCCGCGCACGGGATGTTGCCAGCGCGCCAGCGCCTCGAAGCCGATGATCTCGCTCTCGGCCACGCTGTGGCCCGCGGCGCCCTGCGGCTGAAAGGCGAGCGAAAGCTCGCCGTTCTTGATCGCCATCGAGAGGTCCTGATGCAGCACGCGGCGATCCCGGATCTGCTGATCCATCTCCGGCTGGAAGAGGCTGATCGTGCCGCGCGATTTCTGCTTGGCGCGGAACAGCGCCGCGCCGGCATTGGCGAGCAGCGAGGCGCCGTCGGCACCGTTGTGCGGGAAGATCGACATGCCTGTGGTGACACCAGCGCGGACCGGGCGGCCGTCGATCTGGAATTCCTTGGCGAGGGCGTCAGCGATTTGCTGCGCCAGCGCGAGACCCGCCTCAGGCTGTTTGCCGTCGATGATCAGGCCGAACTCGTCGCCGGACAGGCGCGCCACCACGCCGCCGCGCGCGGAGTCCTGGAGCCGCTGGGCCACCTCGACCAGAAGCTTGTCGCCGTGCGCATGACCGAAGACGTCGTTGACCTCCTTGAGCCCGTCGAGATCGACGCACAGAACCGCGAACTCCTCGCCGGTGCCCTCGCAGGCCTCGATCATCTGGGTCAACGCCTGCAGGAAAGCGGCACGGTTCGGCAAATCGGTGAGGCCATCGTGGTAGGCCATGTGCGCCATGCGCGACTCGGTCTGCCGGCGATCGGTGACATCCTCGTGGGTCTTGATCAGATATTGCGGCTCGCCGGCGTCGTTCAGCACGGTGGCGCGGCGGGTGAGGAACAGCCGCAGGCCATCCTTGGTGGAGATCGGGTGCTCTTCGGTGATCATCCCACGCTTCTTGATCGCGGCTTCGTCGCGCGCGATGATCAGCTTGGCTTCCTTGGGATTGAAGATGTCGGACGCAGTCAGGCCGGTGGCTTCCTCGCGCCTGCGGTTGAGGATCGTCTCCGCGCTGCGGTTGGCGAGCAGATAGCGGCCGTCCCTGACCTGCTCGACGATCAGGGCCACCGGGATGTTGTCGACCACGAGTTCCAAGAACTTCTTCGTGCTCTCCAGCTCTTGCGACAGCGAGCGGCGATCGGTGATGTCCTCGAACACGAGCATCAGGAATTCGGGCTTGTTGCTCTCGTTGCGAACAACGATCCGGATCGAGGCAACCATGCGTCGCTCACCGGCGCGGTCGACCTCGAATTCGTTGCGAAACTGGCCGTCCGGCGACTCGAGTGCCGCACGGTCGGTCGCCTCGATGCTGTCCGCCGAGACGGGTGCAAACAGCTCGCGCGCGTTCTTGCCGACGGCATGGTCGCGCGAGAAACCCCAGAAGCGCTCATAGGCGCTGTTGGCGAAGATGTAGCGGCCATCCTCGATGTTCTTCGCAGCCACGCAGGCCGGCACGTGGTCCAGCAATGTTCCCAGGAACTGTTTGGTGGAAGCGAGCTGTCGCGACAGCCCGCGCTGCTCGCTGACGTCCAGATGTGTCGCCACCGAGCCGCCGTTGGGCAGCACGAAATATTTCACCAGGATGGCCCGCCCGTCCGACAGTTCGGTGATCAGGCCGTTGGGGCTGGCCGCTTTCTCGTAGAACTCCTCGTCGGAGGCCCCGCCGAGCACCCCGCGCTGGCGTCGCAGCTCGAGGATGTCGGGGCCGGTCATGTTGGTCCAGAGATCCGACCGCATCAGGCCGTAAATCTCGAGATAGCGGTCGTTGCAGAAGATGATGCGCCGCTGCGCATCCGTCATCACCACGCCCTGGTTGAGATTGTTCATCGCGGAGGAAACGAAGGCATTGCGCCGCAACTGCAGACGCCTGGTCCGGCGCAGCGAGGAATGGATCCATAGCGCGATCGCGGCGAGGAACGAGCAGATGACGACGCCCGCGATCAGGGCTTCCCAGATCACGTTGGGATTGAGCTCGCCGAGATAGCTTGGAGGGGCGAAGCTGTCGGAGAGGGCAAAGGCGCGCGCAGGCGCGACCGCCGCGGCCAGGCACACGACGGCCTGCACCGCAATCGGAAGCGTGCTGCCCACGTGCCACTTCTTCTCAGCCATCAGCCACCCGCAATTTCAACGTCGGATTGTCTTTCCTCGCGGGTTTGGATCGGGTAAACGCCTGTATGTGCAACGGAAAAATGTGACGTCAAATACGGCAATTGCCCTGACATGATA
Organism: Bradyrhizobium sp. 149; assembly: GCF_023073915.1. Taxonomy (GTDB): domain Bacteria; phylum Pseudomonadota; class Alphaproteobacteria; order Rhizobiales; family Xanthobacteraceae; genus Bradyrhizobium. The sequence continues at coordinate 1,713,456 of NZ_JADPKK010000022.1, forward strand.
AACGCTTCCTTAACGGAAAACGCCCACGCGCCGTCGTCCCCAGCCCTAAGGTCACCGTCGCTTCGCGCAGACGTCCTGCACAACTATGGATAGGGTCGATTGCGTCGTCATCGGAGCCGGCGTGATCGGGCTCGCGGTGGCTCGAAAGCTGGCGCAAGCCGGGCGTGAGGTGATCGTGCTCGAGGAAGCCGACGCCATCGGCACCATCACCTCCTCGCGCAACAGCGAGGTGATCCATGCCGGCATCTACTACCGCGCCGGAAGCTGGATGGCGCGCATGTGCGTCGACGGCAAGCACGCTCTCTACCGTTATTGTTCCGAGCGCGGCATCCCGCACAGGAATTGCGGCAAGCTGATCGTCGCGACCAATCCGAAAGAGACCGAGAAGCTGCAATCGATCAAGGCGCATGCCGAGGCCAACGGCGTGCTCGACATGCAGTTGCTCACGGGCAAGGCGGCATGCGCGCTGGAGCCGGCGCTCGCCTGCGACGCCGCGCTGCTGTCGCCGTCGACCGGCATCATCGACAGCCATGCCTACATGCTCTCGCTGCGCGGTGAAGCCGAGGAAGCAGGCGCGGCCTTCGCGTTTCACACCCCGCTGATCCGTGCCAAGGCGACCGCCGGCGTCATCGAGATCGAGGCGGGCGGCGAAGCGCCGATGACGCTGCAATGCAGCCTTCTCGTCAACGCCGCGGGGCTCTCGGCAACGACGGTGGCGCGCAGCATCGACGGCATGCCGCTGGAGCAGATTCCGCCGGCCTATCTCGCCAAGGGGAATTACTTCAGCTGCAATGCCAGGGCGCCGTTCTCGCGCCTGATCTATCCGGTGCCCGAGCCCGGCGGGCTAGGGGTGCATCTGACGCTGGATATGGCAGGGCAGGCACGTTTCGGCCCTGACGTCGAATGGATCGAGACGATCGATTACGAGGTCGACCCGTCACGCGCCGAGCGCTTCTATCCGGCGATCCGTAAATACTGGCCGACGCTGCCCGACGGTGCGCTCATGCCGAGCTATTCCGGCATCCGCCCGAAAATCGTGCCGCCGTCGGTGGCCACGCAGGATTTCCTGATGCAGGGACCGCGCGATCACGGGGTCGAAGGCCTGATCAATCTGTTCGGCATCGAGTCACCCGGATTGACGTCATCGCTCGCCATCGCGGATCACGTTGCCGAACTCGCAGGGCTCTAGCTCCCGCGCAATGATTGCGCGGCGCGCACCTTGCCGCAAGGATGAGCGCAAAAGCTCTCACCCTTGCGTGAAAGGGTACGATCAACTCTACGCTGTAAAGGGGTTACTAGTGGAGCGTGTCGCCGTGCCTCAGACGCTCGATCTGGTCCTTGACCATCAACTTCCGGCGCTTCAACTCAACAATTTGCAGGTCGTCTGTTGAAAGGTGCACGAGAGCGTCGTGCAATTCGTTTTCGAGAGTTTTGTGCTTCCGTTCCAATTCAACCAGATGTGCCTGAATTGTCATTCGAAACCTCCTCGGTAGGGGTGAACCTTGGATTCGATCCGGACGAGGAAGTGTACATCACCGATTCGTTCTGTCGATGGGTATCCGTGGTCGCAGTGTCATTTTTGAAAATTCATATGTAACGAAGCGTGAGTAAGGGAACCGCTCGGGAAAAATCCATGATATCAATGCGCTTGCGCAACGCCGTCACGAGCCGCAGAAATATGTTGCGGGAGATCGGCGCGCCACGGTCGCAGATCGCTTGCGATCACGCCGCGCAAGGACGATAGTTTCCACAGGGCATCCACAGCCTTAATCCCACGCCTATCGGTTTTTCGGCCACCGCAGACATGACCAATGAAGATGCGCGCGAACTCGAATCCGAGCTCGCCCGGTTGCACCAGGAACACCGAGACCTCGATGCGGCGATCGATGCACTGCATCAGTCGCCCGCCCCCGACCTGTTGCGGTTACAGCGGTTAAAGAAACGCAAGCTGCTGTTGCGCGACCGTATCGCGTTCATCGAAGACCAGATCACGCCCGACATCATCGCCTGATCCACAGGCAGAGCTTTACGGCGGCCGCCGCGCGTGAATCCGCTTGACTCCAAAGGAACAAAATAAGAACATTTGGACATCCAACGCCCAGAAAAACCGCCCAAGGAAAAACGCAGATGTCGGCAAACGCCCTTCTCGACAACAGCCATTATGAACAAGCCTGCGATCAGGCGATCGCAATGTGCGACGGCAATCTGCGCAGCACCATCAAGGCGCTGATCATGGCCAATGAATATCTGGAGGCCGAGCTCGAGGAATTGCAGGCGGCGATTTCCGCCGGCTGCATTCCGGAGACCTCGCGCAGCAAGATGCGGAGCAAGAGCAGCGCCGCCTGACTTGTCAGCTATCGGAGCCGACCATGTCCGATGTCACCTATTACGTTGCATTGCCCTTCCTGATCGACGAGGACGGATCGCCGGTCGCAGGTGCGGCCGAGGAATGCCAGACTTCGGCGGCCGCGTTACGGCGCGCCGAGATTATGTCGCACGGCGCCGGCCATACCGGCGCGGTCGCGTTCAGCCGCAGCGGCAATCCCATGACCGGCGAATTCGGTGACGCCAAACTGCTCCGCAGTTTCGGCGATGTACCGAAAGACCTCGGCACGCTTTAATTAACTGCTGACGAGTCTGATGCGCGGCTCGTGCCGCCTGTGCGCCTTGCGCACATACATGGCGGCATCGGCCTCCTCCAGGGCGCGGATGGCGTCGGACTGCACGCCAAGCAGGGCGACGCCGGCGGAAGCGCCCGCGCTCACGTGCTGGCCGCGAAAGACAAAGGACAATTCGTCGATAGCCTGCTCGAAAGCCGCGGCTTTCGCCTTGGCGTCGGTCTCGCTGAGATTCCAGAGCAGCAGCGCGAACTCGTCGCCGCCGAGCCGGCCGACCACGTCCGAGGCGCGGATCTGCCGCGTCAGCGTGGCGGCAATCGCCTTCAGCACCTCGTCGCCGGCGGCATGGCCGAAGGAATCGTTGATCGGCTTCAGCCGATCGACGTCGAGCACGATCAGTGCGCCGCTGGCGCGGTAGCGCTTCATGTAGGCGACGGCGCGGGCGAGTTCGCGTTCGAAGCCGCGCCGGTTCGGAATTTCGAGCAGGAAGTCGGTGTCGGCGGCCGCCTCGAGCTCCGCGACCCGCCGCAGCGCCCGCTTGAGCTTGCTCCGGAGGTCGCGGATAGCAGCCTTGACAGCCGCCTCGGCGCCGTCATCGGCCGGCGCTTCGCGCCGCGACGGTCTGGTCGGAGGCCTCACCGGACGCTTGGCCGGACGCTTGGGGGCAGCTTTGGAACGGTTGGCGCTGGTCTTCGGGCCCTTTTTGGCCTTCGTAGCGCTCGCCCTTTTTGGTTTCTTCATGGGCATCCTGCTCAATGAAGGCTTGCGGGGATTCACCAAGACAGGATAGTGCATTCCCTTCTCCTTGCCACCGCCTTGCGAGCCACCGGCCGGAACCGTTAATCTGGCCTATCTTTCTGTTTTTCGAGCACAATTGACGTCATGACCGCGCCGATCGCCATCATCATGGGAAGCCAGTCGGACTGGGACACGATGCGGCATGCCGCCGACACGCTTGCAGCGCTCGGCCTTGCCGCCGACACCCGCATCGTTTCGGCACACCGCACTCCCGACCGGCTGTTTGCGTTCGCCAAGGGGGCCAAGACGGCCGGTTACAAGGTCATCATCGCCGGCGCGGGTGGCGCAGCGCACCTGCCCGGCATGGCGGCGGCGCTGACCGAACTGCCCGTGTTCGGCGTTCCCATCGAATCCAGGACGCTCAAGGGCATCGATTCGCTTTATTCGATCGTCCAGATGCCCGCGGGCATTCCGGTCGGCACCCTCGCCATCGGCAAGGCCGGCGCCATCAATGCGGCGCTACTGGCGGCCGCCGTGCTGGCCTTGTCCGACCCGGCCTTGTCCGACCGCCTCGCCGCCTGGCGCAAGGCGCAGACCGAGGCGGTTGCCGAGCGCCCGGAGGACAAGGCGTGACTGACGCAAAGCAGGTGAAGCTGAAGCCCGGCGACACCATCGGAATCCTCGGCGGCGGACAATTAGGGCGAATGCTGGCGATGGCGGCGGCACGGCTCGGCCTGCGCTGTCAGGTGTTCTCGCCCGATCCGGACTCGCCTGCCTTCGACGTCGTCCTGAATGCGACCTGCGCCGAATATGCCGACGTCGAAGCACTTGAGCTGTTCGCCCACGACGTCGACGTTATCACCTACGAATTCGAGAACGTGCCGTCCGCGGCCGCGATGGTGCTGGATGCGCGTCGCCCCGTGCTGCCCAACCGCAAGATCCTGGAGACCACCCAGGACCGGCTCGCCGAGAAGGATTTTGTCTCGCGGCTCGGCATCGGCACGGCCGCTTACGCCGACGTCACATCGGTGGCTTCGTTGCGCGAGGCGATCGTCAGGATCGGCCTTCCGGCGGTGCTGAAGACCCGCCGCTTCGGCTACGACGGCAAGGGCCAGGCTATCATCCGCGAGGGCGACGACATCGCGAAAGTGTGGACCAGTCTCGCCACCAAATCGGCGATCCTGGAAGCCTTCGTGCCGTACGAGCGCGAGATTTCCGTGATCGCGGCCCGCTCGGCCACAGGTCAGGTCGAGTGTTTCGACGTCACCGAAAACGAGCACCGCGACCACATCCTGAAGATCTCCCGTGCGCCCGCCCGGATCCCGGACGTGCTTGCCGAGGAAGCGCGCAGCATCGCCGGCAAGATCGCGGGCGCGCTCGATTATGTCGGCGTGCTTGCCGTCGAGATGTTCGTGCTCGCCAGCGGCAGCGGACCGAAGGTGCTGGTCAACGAGATCGCTCCGCGCGTGCATAATTCCGGACACTGGACGCTCGACGGTGCATCCGTCTCGCAGTTCGAGCAGCACATTCGCGCTATTGCCGGCTGGCCTCTCGGCAAGCCCGTGCGCCACGGCGAGATCGTCACCATGACCAATTTGATCGGCGACGAGATCAAAGACTACGACAAGTGGCTGAGCGTGCCGGGCGCGACCGTGCACATCTACGGCAAGGGCTCGCCGCGCCCCGGCCGCAAGATGGGCCACGTCACCCAAGTGCGACCCACGACCGGCAAGTAAGGGGACCGCGGCGGATGCCGCGATCCCGCTTTGCGGTTACGCCGTCTTCGCACCCACGACGACGCCGGTGGGCTCGTCGCTGAGCCAGCGATAGATCACCCCGCCCAGCGCACCGCCAATCACTGGCGCGACCCAGAACAACCAGAGCTGCGCTGTCGCCCAGCCGCCGACGAACAGCGCGGGACCCGTGCTGCGCGCCGGATTCACCGAGGTGTTGGTGACGGGGATGCTGACGAGATGGATCATCACCAGCGCGAGCCCGATCGCCAGCGGCGCAAAGCCCGCGGGCGCACGGCCGTGGGTCGCGCCCATGATGATGAACAGGAACATCATGGTCATCACGACTTCGGTGAGGAAGCACACGATCATGCTGTACTGGCCGGGCGAATGGGCGTCGTAACCGTTGGACGCGAAGCCTTTGCTGACGTCGAAGCCGGGAGCTCCACTTGCGATGACGTAGAGGAGCCACGCGGCCACGATCGCGCCGGCTACTTGCGCGATCACATAAGGCAGGATCTGTCCGGCCGGAAAACGTCCGCCGACAGCAAGACCGACGGTGACCGCCGGGTTGAGATGGCAGCCGGAGATGTGGCCGATCGCATAGGCCATGGTGACCACGCTCAGCCCGAATGCGAGGGAGACGCCGACTAGGCCGATGCCGACCTGCGGAAAGCCGGCTGCGATCACCGCACTTCCGCAACCTGCGAATGTGAGCCAAAAGGTGCCGATAGCCTCGGCGGCGTATTTCTTCATATCCATGTGTGTCGTCCCCTGCTTTCAAAGATTCCGGAACAAAGCTCCGGAAACGGCCCCACCCTTGGCGTCAAATCTCCCAAATCAGGGCCGCACAGAGGTATTCTGCCTCATTTAATGGCTGAACTTGGCCCGAAAACCCGCTTGGCCGGTGGACATCCCAGGTTTTGTCTGATACATCCGCGCCCTCAAGGTTAAGGGCTTGTGCGTTTCGCCATCCCCTTTGACTTACCAGAATTCAAATCCGATCCACTGAAGAGGATGCCGCGTGCAGGTTCTCGTTCGCGATAACAATGTCGACCAAGCCCTCAAGGCGCTGAAGAAGAAGATGCAGCGCGAGGGTATTTTCCGCGAGATGAAGCTCCGCGGTCACTACGAAAAGCCCTCCGAGAAGAAGGCCCGCGAAAAGGCCGAAGCCGTGCGTCGCGCGCGCAAGCTGGCCCGCAAGAAGCTGCAGCGCGAAGGCCTGCTGCCGATGAAGCCGAAGCCGGTGTTCGGCGCTGGCCCCGGCGGTGATCGTGGCGGTCGTGGCGGCCCGGGTGCGGGTGCGGGCGCAAGTGCTGGTCCGCGCGGACCGCGCTGATTTCCCAAGCTTGAAAAGACTACAGTTTTCGATGACGCGGGCCCCTGGCTCGCGTTATTGTTTTGTGAGCGGTGCCTTTCTGGGACGGGGCACTACCGATGCGGCACCAGCGCGAGCGAACCGTAGATGGCCTCCCCTTTCCCCAAGCGCGGCTTGGCGCGGTTACGCCAGATCTGGCTGCAGCCGCTCGCGCTGACCTTGATGGGGATTTCGCTGTGCGGCTGCTCCTTCGATCTGGGATCGCTGACGCCGGAGAAGGACAAGCCGCAGGAGGCCCCCAAGGCAGCCACGACCGCCGAGAACGTGGTCAGCGCCGGCAATGTCAGCGAAGCCCAAGCCCGTACGGCAAAGGCCCAGGCTCTGGCAAAGTCCGGCGAGACGGCGGCCGCGCTCGACGAATTCAGTCACGCGGTCGGGCTCGATCCCTACAATGCGCAGGCGCTCTATGGCCGCGCCCTGATCTACCAAAGTAAAAACCAGCACGATTTCGCGATCGCCGATTTCAGCGCCGCGAGCGGACTCAACCCGCAGAAGGTCGAGCCGCTGCTCGGCCGCGCCACCAGCTATCTCGCCCTCGGCAAGGTCAAGGAAGCTGCGGCCGATCTGGATGAGGCTTCCGAGGCCGATCCGCACAATGCCCAGGTCTGGAGCACGCGCGGACAAGCCTATGAACGGCTGGGCGACAGGACCAAGGCGGCGGCGTCCTACACCAAGGCGGTCTCGCTTCGGCCACGCGACGACGCCGCCCGCAGCGGCCTCGCCCGCGTCGGCGGCTGACGATCCTGACGCAGCGCAGGCGCCGTCTTAATCCGGGGTGACGCTCTTCGGCAGAACGGAATGGAACATGGACTTGACGCCCGACAGCATGTCGTCGGCGACATTGGTCTTCGGCCGCGGCATGGACGCGCCGGCATCGGCGCGCAGATCGAGCGGGGGCGCGATCATCGGGACCGGAATATCGGCCGGAGGCGTCAGCCGATTCGGGTTCTCGTTGCCGACCGATGCCGTGTAGGGCGGGATCGCCTGCGACGAGCCACCATTGCCATAGGGCTCGGGTGCGGGCGTCGAGACGGTGATCGGCGGCGGCAACGGACGCACCATGGACGGGTCCATGGGGATAATACGCGGGGCTTCCGGGGTGCGGGCGGCCTCCCGCACCGCAGGCTCCTGGGTCCTCTCGGGCGACTTGCTCTCGGAGGCCTTGGTCTCGGAAGATTTGGTCTCGGAAGATTTGGCCTCGGAAGACTTGCCCTCAGGCGACTTGCGCAGGCGCTCGATCGCGGCGCGCACGAGATCGTTGGCGTCGGGGGTTACGGACGGCGCGGCAGCAGCCGGCGCAGAATTGGCTTCCACCACCGGGGTGGCGGCAATGGGTGCAGTGACGGCCGGGGTGGACTTGGCGACCGCCTTCTCGCGCGCGGACGGCCTGCCGCGCGGGGTGGGCTCGGCCGGCGCTACGTCCGCAGTCGCCTTCTCGGTCGTCTTCTCAGTTGTCTTGGACTCAGCGCCCGGCTGATCGGCAGCCTTGTCGGCCGCCGGCTTGTCCGTCACGTTCTTCTCGGAGATGCCCTTGGCCTTGACGCCGGGCGCGGGGAGATTGGCCACATCGGCGGGCTTGCCGTTCTTGCCGGCTTCGACAGGCGCCATCACGGCCGCGGGCGCATCCGCCGCCGGCTTGGCGTTGATGTAATGATTAACGATGTACGCCCCGATGATCGTTGCGAGCACCGAGGGGAAGATGTCCATCGAGATTTTAGCGACGTATTTCAGCATTCCGGCCACTCCCCGCGCGATCTGATGCGGGAACTTTGAGGCATAGTGAGGGATCAACTGCGACGGATCAATGGCAAAGGGGTACGCCGGACTTACGGCTTGAGCTCGACTTCAAGGAACACGATCTCGGTTGCGGTTTCGTTAAGCACGTCGTGTTGGACGCCAGCCTTGCGAAAGTAGGATTTTCCAGCCGCGAGCTGCGCCTTGGAGCGCTCGCCATTGGGCGCCACGATGGTCATTTCGCCGGCGACCACGGGAACAATGACGTAGTCCATGCCGTGGGTGTGATGCCCCGTGGCGCTGTTTGGCGCGAGCCGCCACTCGGTCACCCGAACCTGCTCATTGTCGACCTGAACCTCGGAATTGGCGGCAAGCATCGGAACTCTCCTGGGGCATGATCCGGAAAACGGGTTCAGGGCACGAAAACCATGAACACGTAGACGGCAAATACCACCATATGGACCAGCCCGAACAGGACATTGGTCCTGCCCGTACCGAAGGTCAGCATGCTCAGGAAGAAGGTCAGGAGCAAAAGGACGCTGCCCTGCGCGCTGAGGCCGAGCGTGAGCTCCTTGTCGAGCGCATAGGTGGCGACACCGACGGCCGGGATGGTCAGCCCGATGGTGGCCAGCGAGGAGCCGAGCGCGAGGTTGATGCTCTTCTGGAGGTCGTTCTTGCGGGCCGCCGAGACCGCCGCGACGCCTTCCGGCAGCAGGATCAGGAGCGCGACCAGAAGCCCCGCAAAGGCGGGCGGCGCACCGATCCTGGCCGCGACGGCGTCGACCACCAGCGAGAACTTCTTGGCCAGCAGCACGACCGCCAGCAGCGCAATGAGCAGCAGCACGACGCTGAGCACCAAGGTCCGGCCCGACAGATGCGCCTCGCCGCTCCCGCCCCCTGCCCGATCGTGAACGAAGTAATCCTTGTGCAGCACGGTCTGGGTGTAGAGAAACACCCCATACAGCGCGAGCGTGACCACGTCGACGAAGCCGAGTTGAACCGCCGAATAGACCGGGCCCGGCGTGGTCGTCGTGTAGTTCGGCATGATCAGGGTGATGGTCGCGAGCGCGAACAGCACGCTGAGATAGACGTTGGCGCCGGAGAGCTGAAAGCCCTGCTCGCGATAGCGCAGCCCACCGATGAAGATGCAGAGCCCGACGAGGCCGTTGCAGACGATCATGACCACGGCGAACACGGTGTCGCGCGCCAGTTCCGGGGCCGGCTTGTTGCCCAGCATGATCGTGGTGATCAGCGCCACCTCGATGATGGTCACCGAGAGCGTCAGCACCAGCGTGCCATAGGGTTCGCCGACCCGTTCGGCGATCACTTCGGCATGATGGACCGCGGCAAACACCGTGCCGAACAGGATGACCAGGAGCACGAGGGCGAAGACGAGCCCGCCGAACGACAGCGTGAACACGTAGTCCGTTGCGCTGACGGCGGCGAACAACAGCACGGCCAGCGCCGGAAAGATCCAGGCCGACCGGGGCATCGGGCTATGCGCGCTCATCCATCGGCTCCAATTGCTTCGCGCACGACCCGGAAAAGTATGTCGCGGCTCTCCGAACGGATCGTGCTCAAACGAAAAGCCCAAGATGCGACGAAATTCATCGCATCTTGGGCGAGCAGTAGCAAATCGGCCGGTAGATTCAACGCCAGTGCAGGATCGGCGCGAACGGCAGCAGGGTCAGCAGCACGAACAGCGGGATCAGCACCGCGCTGGCGCGCACGAAATAGCCGAAGAAGCTCGGCATCGCGATGCCGTTCTCGCTGGCGATGCTGCTCACCATGAAGTTCGGCGCATTGCCGATATAGGTGAGCGCGCCCATGTAGACCGCGCCCATGGAGATAGAGGCCAGCGTGCCCGAGAGCTCGTGCATCAGCACCTGCGGATCGCCGCCGGCGAGCTCGAAGAACAACAGATAGGTCGGCGCATTGTCGAGGAACGCCGACATCAGGCCGGTGAACCAGAAATAGGCAACCTCGCGCGGCGTGCCGTCCGTCGCCGTGACGGCGGACAGCAGCCAGGCGAACGCGCCGTGATGGCCGGCATTGAGCATGGCAATGACCGGGATGATCGCGACAAAAATGCCGGCGAACAGCTTTGCGACCTCGCGGATCGGCTCCCAGGTGAAGCCGTTCGCCTGCCTGTGCTCGTCCGGCGTCAACCACACCGACAGGGCCGCTATGGCCAGCAGCGCCGCGTTGCGGGCGATGTCTTCCAGCTCCAGCCTGGTTCCGAGAATGTCGAACGCGATGCCGGGCTTCCACATCGCCGAAGCCAGCAGGGTCGCGACGATGGCTGCGATCAGCACCAGGTTGACGAGGCCGCGGATGCGGACCGGCTTCCCGGCACCGGCGCCGGTGAGCAAGGGTTCGCTACGGAAGCGCCAGACGTCGACGGCGACGAAGATCGCGAGCAGCAGTCCGGCAACGATGGCGGTCTGTAGCCAAATGGTCCGCGTGGTCCAGAAGAAGTCCACGCCATGCAGGAAGCCGACGAACAGCGGGGGATCACCGAGCGGGCTCAGCGCGCCGCCGACATTGGCGACCAGGATGATGAAGAAGATGACGACGTGGGCGTTGTAGCGCCGCGGACGGTTGGCGCGGATCAAAGGGCGGATCAGGATCATGGCCGCCCCCGTGGTACCGACGACGCTCGCCATCAGCGTGCCGAGCGCGAGGATGCCGGCATTCGCCGCCGGCGTCGCCTTGATGTCGCCGGTGACGAGAATGCCGCCGGCCACGACATAGAGCGAGAACAGCAGCACGATGAAACCGAGATATTCGGCGAGCATGGCGTGAACGAGCGCCGCCAGCGTCGCCATGCTCCCGGCCAAGATGACGAGCGAGGCGAGCGCCAGCAGCGACCAGACCGCGGCGATCTTGCCGTAATGGTGGTGCCAGACCTTTGCAAACAGCAGCGGCCCGAGCGCGATCGACAGCAGCAGGCCGGCAAAGGGCAGCGCATAGGGCCAGCGCATCGCCGCGCCGTCCAGCCCGGTCGCCGCCCATGCGTGCTGTGGCAACAACACGACGAGGATCGCGGCGATGAACCCGCTCCCGCACCGAACAACAAGCCGTCTAGGAAGCAATGAAGCGCCTCGCCGTTTCGATCGCACCGAAAGCATCGAGATTGTCGTGTCCGCCACCCGCAAAGCGAACGAACTGTTTCGGTTCATGCGCGAGCGCGAACAGACGGTCTCCGAACACGATCGAAATGACAAGGTCATTGGTGCCATGCATCACCAATAGCGGCACAGTGACGCGCGGGATGCGCTCGTCGGAATGAAAGGGATCTCGCATCAGCAGGCGCACCGGAACAAACCAGAACGATGAAGCAGCAATGTCGGCCGTCGACGTATAGGGAGCTTCCAGGATGAGTTTTCCAACACGATGCTCCGAGGCGATCGCGACCGCCACGCCGGTCCCGAGCGAAAAGCCCCAGGCGACGATTCGTTCCGCCGCATAGCGCGCAGTGGTGAAGGCGTAGGCGGCCGCTGCATCGTGCAGCAGGCCCTCCTCGCTCGGCGCACCGCTCGAGCCGGCATAGCCGCGATAGGACAGCGCGACGAGGCCCATGCCGTCCGCCGTCATGGCCTTGAAGCGGCTGACGCGACCGGCAAGATAATCGCCATTGCCCGGAAAATACAGGATCACGGGGCGGCCGGACCTCGCCGGCACGTGCCAGACGATGACCTTCTCGCCATCGGAGGTGGTCAGGACGTGCTCTTCGGCCTCGGGGAGGCCCGCGGCGTCCGGTGTGGTGCGACCGACGGGCGGGATCGGAAACAGCATCTCGCGCTGCCTGACATACAGCACGACGAGACCGGCGCAATAGACGGTCACGAGCAGGATGGCGATCCACTTGACGATGGTCATGATGACGCAGCCGGTCTCCGGCTCACGGCTTGCGACAGCTCCGCAGCAATTTCATGACCTCGGCGGAGACACGCCGGAACGTCACCGCAGCAGCCGCATGTCGCGTGGCGAGCGGGGTACGAATGCAAACGCTGCCCGCGTCGCATTCGCCACGGTCCGCTTCCTTCCGCGTTACATCGCCTTGACGATGTTCTCGGTGACCTTCTTGGCGTCGCCGAGCAGCATCATGGTGTTGTCGCGGTAGAACAGCGGATTGTCGATGCCGGCATAGCCCGAAGCGAGCGAGCGCTTGATGAACATCACGGTGCCGGCCTTCCAGACCTGGAGCACCGGCATGCCGTAGATCGGCGAGGTCTTGTCCTCTTCGGCCGCCGGGTTGGTGACGTCGTTGGCCCCGATCACGAAGGCGATGTCGGCCTGGGCGAACTCGGAGTTGATGTCCTCGAGCTCGAACACCTCGTCATAGGGCACGTTGGCTTCGGCCAGCAACACGTTCATGTGGCCAGGCATGCGGCCCGCGACCGGGTGAATGGCGTATTTCACCTCGACGCCTTCCTTCTTCAGGATGTCGCCCATTTCGCGCAGCGCATGCTGAGCCTGCGCCACCGCCATGCCGTAGCCCGGCACGATGATGACCTTCTGCGCATTCTTCATGATGAAGGCCGCATCGTCGGCCGAGCCGAGCTTGGCCGGCTTCTGCTCGCCGCCGCCACCACCGGCCGCCGCGGTCTCGCCGCCGAAGCCGCCGAGGATGACCGAGATGAAGGAGCGGTTCATCGCGTGGCACATGATGTAGGACAGGATCGCGCCGCTTGATCCCACCAGCGCGCCGGTGATGATCAGTGCGGAATTGCCGAGGGTGAAGCCGATGCCGGCAGCGGCCCAGCCGGAGTAGGAGTTCAGCATCGAAATCACGACCGGCATGTCGGCGCCGCCGATCGGGATGATCATGAGCACGCCGAGCGCCAGCGCGATGATGACGATCAGCCAGAAGTCGAGGGCGCTGCCCGTCATTACCAGCCCGACGATGAAGACGACGAGGGCGATCGCGAGCGCAATGTTGATGATGTGACGGAACGGCAGGATGATCGGGGCGCCGCTCATCCGCGCGGACAGCTTCAGGAACGCGATCACCGAGCCGGTGAAGGTCAGGGCGCCGATGGCGACACCGAGCGACATCTCGACCAGGCTCTGCGGATGGATGTTGCCGGGGCTGCCGATGTCGAAGGCCTCGGGCGCGTAGAACGCGCCGGCGGCGACCAGCACCGCGGCCATGCCGACCAGCGAGTGGAAGGCGGCAACCAGCTCCGGCATCGAGGTCATCGGCACACGGCGGGCGATCACGGCGCCGACGCTGCCGCCGATCGCGATGCCAAGGATCACGAGGATCCAGGCGAGGCCGTCCGCCGGCGGATGGCTGGCCAGCGTGGTGGCGACCGCGATCGCCATACCGATCATGCCGAAGAAATTGCCCTGCCGCGATGAGGCGGGGCTGGACAGCCCGCGCAGTGACAGGATGAACAGCACACCCGCCACGAGATACAGAACTGCAGCCAGATTGGCGTTCATCTCAGGTCCCCTTTGTCTTCGTCACCCCGAGGTGCACGCCGCTCACTTCACCTTCTTCTTGTACATCGCCAGCATGCGCTGGGTGACAAGGAAGCCGCCGAAGATATTCACGCAAGCGAAAATGAGCGCGATGAAGCCGAAGCCGCGCGCCCAGCCCGAGCCGCTCGAGATCATGCCGACGCCGACCGCGAGCAGCGCGCCGACCACGATCACCGAGGAGATCGCGTTGGTCACGCTCATCAGCGGCGTATGCAGCGCCGGGGTCACCGACCACACCACGAAATAGCCGACGAAGACGGCGAGAACGAAGATCGACAGCCGGAAGACGAAGGGATCGACGACTTGTGCAACATGCTCCATGACGGCTCTCCTTAAACCTTCGGCTGGAAATTCGGGTGGATCACGGCGCCGTCCCGGGTCAGTGCGGTCGCTTTGACGAGCTCGTCGTCCCAGTTCACGGCCAGCGCCTTGCTGGTCTTGTCGACCATCGTTTCGATGAAGTTGAACAGATTGCGCGCGTAGAGGCTGGAGGCCGACGCCGCGACTCGGCCGGCGACGTTGGTGTAGCCGACGATCTTGATGCCATCGACCTCGGCGACCTCGCCCGCCTTGACGCCTTCGACATTGCCGCCGCGCTCGACGGCGAGATCGACCAGCACCGAGCCCGGCTTCATCGACTTGACCATGTCGGCCGTGACGAGCTTCGGCGCCGGCCGGCCCGGAATCAGCGCGGTGGTGATCACGATGTCCTGCTTCTTGATGTGCTCGGCGGTGAGCGCGGCCTGCTTGGCCTGGTATTCCTTGGACATTTCCTTGGCGTAGCCGCCGGCGGTCTGGGCGTTCTTGAATTCCTCGTCCTCCACGGCAAGGAATTTCGCGCCGAGCGATTCGACCTGCTCCTTGGTCGCGGGCCGCACGTCGGTCGCGGTGACGACGGCGCCGAGACGGCGCGCGGTCGCGATCGCCTGCAGGCCGGCAACGCCGACGCCCATCACGAACACTTTTGCGGCAGGCACGGTGCCGGCGGCGGTCATCATCATCGGGAAGGCGCGGCCGAAGGCCTCGGCGCCCTCGATCACGGCGCGGTAGCCGGCGAGGTTGGCCTGCGAGGACAGCACGTCCATCACCTGCGCGCGCGTGATGCGCGGCATCAATTCCATCGCGAAGGCGGAGACGCCGGCATCGGCGATCGTCTTCAGCGCGGCCTCGTTGCCGTAGGGGTCCATGATGGCGATGACGAGCGCGCCGCGCTTGTACTGCGACAGCTCAGAGGCTTCAGGACGCTTCACCTTGATGATGATGTCGGCATCCTTCAGCGCGTCGGCGCTGACAGTGGCCCCCACGGCGGTGAATTCGGAATCCGGCAGGCCCGACTTGAGGCCGGCGCCCGGCTCGATGGCGATCTCGGCGCCCAACGCCTTGAACTTCTTCACCGTATCAGGCGAAGCGGCGACACGCGGCTCCGACGGATCGATTTCCTTGGCAACGGCGATCTTCATAGGCCCTCCGGCGACGCGGGAAAAGCGCGCACGCAAACTTAGCGTTACTCCCGCAACGTTGGATACCGGTTTCAATCCGGCTTGAATGCAAATATTATGGGCACCGACGACGCTGGCGGTGCTACAGGCGGTAGATCAGGTCAGGAAGATCGCCATCAGGATCACGATGAGCGCGACCGAGACCGTGCCGTACTTCACCAGCTTGATGAAGCCCTCATAGGTCTGCTCGTGGGCAACATAGTCGTTGCCGTCGGCCGTGGTGTAGGCCACTTCGCTATGGTCCGCCATGGATTGTCCCCAGTCGAAAGTCGAATTCCCGGCTGGCAATAGCGCAAACTTTCGGGCAGGGCAACGGCGGGCAGGCGCGGTTTTCCGGCAAATCAGGCCATTTGGAATTCCGATTGACGGGAATCCGGCTCAGGCCGGTGGTCCGCCCGTTGGAGGCGGTCTCCGGCGCGACAAGCCGAAGGTCTCTCAGCGCAGGCCGAGCGCACGGCGGACTGCGCCGATCGGCTCGACCTTGCTGTCGCAGAAGTTTCGTTTGGCGCAGCGTTCGCCGGGAACGTTGACGACGATCGCATCGGCGCCGGCATCCTCGGTGAGAAAACCGTGCGTCATGTGAAAACCCAGCGCGCGGTAGACTTCGAACTGCTCCTCCGAGAAGAACTGGTCGCCCGTGGTTTCGTGCGGGAAGGTGTCGTTGCGGCGTGCATAGTCACGGATGTAGTCGTTCTCGTCTCCGGTCAGGGACGCCTTGATGTACACGAGGTAGCCCTTTTCGCCCGAGCCGTAGTGGATGGTGCCGACCGCGATGTGCGGTCCGCCCGCCGCGCGCCGGGCTATGGCCGGGGATTTGGTTGCGTTGCACTTCATCCACTCGAGCGTGGTGTTGCGGATCGGCGTCCAGGGCAGGTCGATGATGATCCCGAGATCAATGCGCGCATAGCGCTGCAGCGTCACCAGCGACGAGAAGTTCATCGGCGCATCGGCTTCGGCGTCAACCGCGATGATCACCTTGCAGCGTCGGCGCAACAACTCGTAGACACCGAGATTCTCGATGTGCCCGCCGTCCGTCAGGTAGACCGCATCGGCATTCTCGTAAAGCCGACCCGAGATCTCGGACCATAGAAACAAAGGGGTCGAGTGGTGCTGCGGCTTGTCCTTCGTCGAGACCCACCGCGGGTTCTTCAACCAGTACCCCAGGCGCACGTTGAGGAGCGCCAGGGTCGGGGTCAGCGAGCGGATCGAACCCGAGCCCATGTTCGACGAAGCGGCGGCCCCGGAGATCGCCATCGCGGTCGCAAGATCGAGGCCCGGCGCGACCTTCTCGAATGCCGGTGTATTCGCATAGCCGGTGGCTTCGCTGCCGACGTGCAGCGGCGAGAATATGAAGAAATCAGCATTCCGTCCCCGCCGATTGGCGAAGTCGGATCCCTGGATGTTCAGGGCGGCGTTGATGATGGGATATGGCGAGGCCAGGCTGCATTTTTTCGATGGCGTGATCGTCATCGCTTTCGCTGGATCCACGCGGTAGACCATCTGATGCAGCAGACCGCTCAGCTTCTCGTCGTCGAGCGGAAGGAAATCCCTCCCCTGGTCCAGGCTCGGCATGTTCCGCGACGGCTCCCCGTCGGCGTAATAGAGCGGATTGAACAGGAAGGCCTTGCTGAGGCGATCACGATAGAGCCGGTGCAACGAATTGGCATTCGGCCCGAGAACCCACGACAGGCCGAACAGGGCCGAGCCCGACAAGAAATAGAGCAGCACCATCCGCCAGCTGACACTGTTGCCGAACTGGTACTTCGACCAAGTGAATGTGCCCGGGGACGGCAATGACGCAACGGAAAACAGCCATGCGGGGATGTGCGAGATCGGCCCCACCGGCTTTGAGACGACGGCCATCGCTTCGCCATTGCTGATCTCGGCCGAGAGCTTGCGCGTCGCCGAATCGAACTGGACATTTCCCTTGACGTCGACACCGGCCGCAGGCGGCACGGGTTGCACGCCAGCCGCCCCCCACTCCTCGATCATGGGGTATTGGCGGTAGACGGCGTCGAGCGTCTTGTCGTTCGCGATGCCCCAATAGCAAAGATAGAGATATCCGACCCAGATCAGCAAGGGCAGCGCCAGTCCCGCAACAAGCACGGCTGCTTTCGCCGCATGGGCGAGCAGGCGTGAGCCCAGGTCCGAGGCGCCGGCGCCCTTCAGCAGGTCTGCGAATTGCTGCCGGAACAGCGTGACGGCCGCCGCAACCGGCGCGGTGATGGCCGCAAGCGATTGGACCCATTTGATTGCAACGCCCCCAACGATGCCGCCGGACTGAGCCAAGTTGGCGTCGGCGACGTCGAACATCTGGGCGATCATGAAGGGCTGAAATTCGAAGAAGCAGATGGCGGCAAACAGGACGAGATACGTCGCGCCGACAGTCGACGGATAGCCGCGGAATTCACCTCCCTTGGTCGATGAAATCGATCGCAGCACCGCCCAGCCGAAGAAAAGCACAAGGCCGAGCAGGACCGCTGCGAGCGAAAGGCCAAAGTGATCGACGTTCAGGCAGCTGGCGATCGCGCAGATGAGTCCCATCGCAAACGCAAGACCGGCCAGGTAGCGAAACAGCTCGCGCCGCCCGACTTTGAAAAGCCGCCCGACCAACAAAAGCAGCAAGGCGGCAACAAGGCCGAGAAGAAAGTAGGCAGGCATCAATCCCAGGCTGGAGAGGGGACCAAGGTTGTGGATGTCGTCGACGCTCAGCCCGAAGAAATTGGTCGTATAGAGTGACGAGCGTGCCGCGTTGGACAGGATCGTGACCACGGCAACGAGCAGTACGACCGGCAGCGTCAGGCTCAGATTGGCAACGAGCCCGCGCACGACGATTGCGACGCCGGTGATCAGGTCCCGCGCGCCGGCCGGAACGAGGTAGTTCGAGTAGTTTCGGATATGGCCCACTGCGGGTGTGTCACTGATCTCGTTGGCACTCTCGGCACCGGGTGTCGGCGTGCTTCCGAAGACGAAATTCTGCGCTCGCGTCATGGTCGCCGTGAACGAACAGCCGGTGTAACCACCGCCTGATACGGTCGACAGATAGTCGATGTGCTTGATCAACCCGTGGTGATTGAAAGCCTGCAAGACGCCGAGGCAGATTGCGGAGGACCGGATCCCGCCACCCGACAGCGCAAGCCCGACCGTATCGATCGCTTTTTCGTCGCCAGGGTATGCGACGGGATTCATGCCCTGGGCGCGGCGGCGGTTGTTGATGGCTGCGAGCTCGCGCTTGACGATCTTCCGGTGCTGCGTCCCCCACGGCTGCTGCTCCTCGACAGCCCGTGGCGGCTCCGCCTTGGGGTCCGGGGCACCGATCCTGGCCATGTTCGCCTCCCTGGCCGAGCACACCACGACGATCTACAATCAAAGATTGCGTTGCAGGTCGAAACCCGCTCGCAAGAATTAGTCTGGCTCCAGGCACAAACGTTCAATGTGCAGGGCGGGAACTATACAACCCGCCTTGCGCATCGTCGGAACAAGGGGACAATTCGGACGGCCAACCAGACCCGCTCGCCCCAGCGCCGAGACGGTTCGTCTCAGCCCATCGCCTCCAGCTCGTCGATCATACCGGCGATGACGCTCAGGCCGCCGTCCCAGAACTTCGGATCCTTGGCATCGAGTCCGAACGGCCGCAGCAGCTCGGAATAATGCTTGGTGCCGCCGGCGGCGAGCATGTCGAGATAGCGCTCGGCAAAGCCTTCGGCCGCATTCTCGTAGACGGCGTAGAGCGAGTTCACGAGACAATCGCCGAACGCATAGGCGTAGACGTAGAACGGCGAATGGATGAAATGCGGGATGTACATCCAGTAGTTCTCGTAGCCCGCCTTGATCTCGATCGCCGGCCCCAGGCTCTCGCCCTGCACCGAGAGCCAGATCTCGCCGAGCCGCGTCGCGGTGAGCTCGCCGTTCTTGCGTTCGGTGTGGACCGCGCGCTCGAAGGAATAGAACGCGATCTGCCGCACCACGGTGTTGATCATGTCCTCGACCTTGCCGGCGAGCAGTGCCTGGCGCTGCTTTGCGCTCCTGGTCTGCGCCAGCAGCCGGCGGAAGGTGAGCATCTCGCCGAACACGCTCGCGGTCTCCGCCAACGTCAGCGGCGTCGGCGCCATCAACGCGCCGTTCTTTGACGCGAGCACCTGGTGCACGCCGTGGCCGAGCTCGTGCGCGAGCGTCATCACGTCGCGCGGCTTGCCCTGGTAGTTCATGAGCACGTAAGGGTGCGCCGAGGGCGTGGTCGGATGCGAGAACGCGCCCGGCGCCTTACCCGGGCGCACCGGCGCGTCGATCCAGCGGTCGGTGAAGAAGCGCTCGGCGATATCGGCCATCTTCGGCGAGAAGCCGCGATAGGCGCTCAGCACCATGCTTCGCGCGTCTGGCCAGCCGATGATTTCGGTCGCCGCGAATGGCAGCGGCGCGTTGCGGTCCCAGGAAGCCAGGCGCTTCTTGCCGAACCAGCGTGCCTTCAGCGCGTAATAGCGATGCGACAATCTTGGATAGGCTGCGCGCACCGAGGCGACCAGCGCATCCACCACCTCGCGCTCCACGCGGTTGTTCAAATGGCGGGAATCCGCCACGTCCTTGAAGCCGCGCCAGCTGTCGGAGATGTCCTTGTCCTTGGCCAGCGTGTTGGTGATCAGCGCAAAGGTGCGCTCGTTGGCCTTGAAGGTCTTTGCGAGCGCCTCGGCCGCGGTCTTGCGCTTCGCGCCGTCGCGGTCCTGCAACAGATTGAGCGTCGGCTCGATCGCGAGCTCCTTGGAGCCGACCTTGAAACGCAAGCCCGAGATGGTCTGGTCGAACAGCCGGTTGAAGGCGGAATAGCCGGTCTGCGCCTTCTCCAGGAAAAGCTGCTCGAGCTTGTCGTCGAGCTGGTACGGCTTCTCCTTGCGCAGATCCTCGATCCAGGGACGGTAGTGCGCGAGCTCGGCGGCCTCCATCGCGCGGTTCAAAATATCGTCATCGACACGATTGAGCTCGAGCGCGAAGAACAGCAGATGCGTCGATGCTGCCGTGAGGCGCTCGGAAACGTCGCCGTAAAACTTTGAAATCGCGGGGTCCACGCTGTCGCCGGCATGAACGAGGCCGGCGTACGAGCCGAGCCGGCCGGCGAGGTCGTCGATCGCCTCATAGCGTCGCACGGCTTCAGCGAGCCATTTTCCGCCATCTTCCTTTGCTGTTCCTGTTGCGAGCTTGCCCTTGTAGTCCGTCTCGAACGCGACGCAATCGGCGTCCATCTTTTCCAGATCGCGCGCCACTTCCGGCGCATCGATCCCGGAATAGAGATCGGCGAGGTTCCACTCCGGAAGCTTGCCGGTCTTGCTCGCAGGCTTGGCGGGCGAAGACTTGGCAAGCGAAGGCTTGGCAATCGAAGACTTGGCGAGCGACCGCTTGGAGGATTTGACCTTGGCTGCGGATTTCTTGGTGTTCGGCTTGCGGAGAGCGGATTTGCTGACGGCGGACTTTTTAGCTGCAGATCTGGAACGCGAATTCATTGTGTGGGAAACCTGTGTTCAACAATCGCGACGGCGGGCGGGGGCATCAAGGTTTAAGAGTGCGTTAATCGGCTTCGGCCAGAGTGCCCCGATTCGAGACAGATAGTAGTAGCGTGCGGGGAACACCATGGCTGCCAGTATTTTGATCGCCGACGACGACGCTGTAGCCCGCCGGCTGGTCGAAAACATGGTGCAGAAATGCGGCTATGAGACGATCGTCGTGGACTCCGGCGACGCCGCGATCGCCGCTCTCACCGCTCCTGACGCGGCCATCGACGGCGTCATCCTCGATCTCGTGATGCCCGGTCTCGATGGCATGGGCGTGCTGGCGAAAATCCGCGAGGCGGGCCTCAGCATCCCCGTCATCGTGCAGACCGCCCATGGCGGCATCGATAATGTGATCTCGGCGATGCGCGCGGGCGCGGCCGATTTCGTGGTCAAGCCGGTCGGCCTGGAGCGGCTCCAGGTCTCTCTTCGCAACGCGCTCAATTCGTCCGCGCTGAAGGGCGAATTGCAGCGCATCCGTCACAGCCGCGAGGGCCGGCTGACCTTCTCCGACATCATCACCCGCGCCGAAGCGATGGCGTCCGTGATGCACGCGGCGCAGAAAGCAACAAACTCCTCGATCCCCGTGCTGATCGAAGGCGAATCCGGGGTCGGCAAGGAGATGTTCGCGCGTGCCATCCATGGCAGCGGCGAGCGCAAGGCAAAGCCCTTCGTCGCGGTCAATTGTGGCGCGATCCCCGACAACCTCGTCGAGTCCATCCTGTTCGGTCACGAGAAGGGTGCCTTTACCGGCGCCACCGAACGCCACACCGGCAAGTTCGTCGAAGCCCATGGCGGCACGCTGTTCCTGGACGAGGTCAGCGAGCTGCCGCTGACCGCGCAGGTCAAGCTGCTTCGCGCGCTCCAGGAAGGCGCGGTCGAGGCGGTCGGCGGCCGCAAACCGGTGAAGGTCGACGTCCGCATCATCTCGGCGACCAACCGCAGGCTGCTTGAGCGGGTCAAGCAGGGCCACTTCCGGGAAGATTTGTTCTATCGCCTGCACGTGTTGCCGCTGACGATCCCCTCGCTGCGCGCCCGGCGGGAGGACATCCCGCATCTGCTCAGGCATTTCCTGGCGCGCTTTGCCGCCGAGGAGAACCGTCCCATCACCGGCATCAGCGGCGAGGCCGTCGCGCACCTGGCCCAGCTCGATTGGCCCGGCAACATCCGCCAGCTCGAAAACGCGGTCTACCGCGCCGTGGTGATGAGCGAGGGCGACCAGCTTGGCCTTGACGACTTCCCCCTGATCGCCTCGCAGCCGCATCCGGGAACAGACATTCCGACCGCGCCGCTGATGCTGGAGCCGATCGCGGCCCCTTCCGTCGTGTCGGGTAATGAAATACCGATCGCGCCGCTGCCACTGGCGGGTGCCCTCTCCATACTCACCGCGACCGGCGACGTCCGACCGCTGGAGGACATCGAGAACGAGATCATCCGTTTCGCGATCTCGCATTACCGCGGGCAGATGTCCGAGGTCGCCCGCCGCCTCAAAATCGGCCGGTCCACCCTCTACCGCAAACTCGACGAAGCCGGGGTTCCCGGCCATGGCGGCAAAAGCGGTGAGGAGACGCACTGAGCCTGACGCGAACGGAGGTTCGTGCGGGCGGTGCGAGACTACTGTAAGCCGTTCGCATGACGACGGAATTCGACTGCGATGTGAACCGTGACTCGACCGTGACTTGGAAGTGACAGACACAGGGAAAAGCGCGTGGCAGAACCGCACAATCCGTTGCCAAGAGGCTTCCTTGAAGTCAGTTTGTCGTGAGTTGTCCCGGGTAGCGCTGGCTGCGAAATCGGGGCCTGTATATCGTCCGCGTAAGATTCGTCTGCGTGGGAATCGTTGCGTGCAGGCGTGCAACTTTCGAGAGGCCGGCGCGGTTTAGCCGAAGCTCAATAGGCGATAACGAAGCTGTTCCACGGGGGACAGTTCACCCGAGGGGTGCGACACAATGCGTGACTGTTTGAACCACCGTGCAGGCTTTGACCGTGTCTTGATGACCGTCGCGGCGACCTTCCTCACGGTATCGGCCAGTTCGGCCCTGGCCCAGGATCAGGCGCGCAGCAGTGCTGCCGAGCTCGCGATCGAAGCCGCGATCCCGCGCCCCGAACCCGCAAACGTCCCGCCCCCGACCGCATCCGACATCAAGCTCGACACCACCGCCACGGTTCAGGAGGCTGCAAAGGAGGCCGTGAAGACCGAAGCCGCGCCGGCTCCCGACAAGGTCGAAACCAAGCCTTCCGACGTCGCGGCGACGCCCGCCACCGCAGCGCTGAAGAGTGAGACCGCCAACACGGAACCTGCCGCGGCGCCCGCCGTCGCAGCGACTCCGGCCGAGCCGCCGAAGGACGTCGCCAGGGAGCAGCCGGCCTCAGAGCCGGTGAAGGCCGCGAGCAACGTCCCCGCCGCCGACCAGCCGGTCGCGGACAAGCTCAAGGACATCATCGGCACCAAGACCTCGCGCTATTTCGACCGCAAGAACGAGCGCGCGGCGATCGAGAAGTTCTACGGTGCACGCGACTTCGCGCCGGTGTGGACCCAGGGCGGCAGCCTGACCACTGCTGCCAGGGGCGTGATCGCACGGCTGAAGGATGCGGGGTCCGACGGTCTCAATCCCGCCGATTACCCGCTGCCGGACTTCGCGGCCGCCCCGACACCCGATGCGCTCGCCGATGCCGAGCTCAAGCTCACCGCCAGCATGTTCGACTATGCCCGCCACGCCCAGAGCGGCCGCATGCACTGGTCGCAGGTCAGCGGCGACATCCTCTATCCCGAGCATCCGGTTGATCCGAGCGAGGTGCTCGCCAAGGTCACGATCGCGGCGGACGCCTCCGCGGCGCTGGACAGCTACAATCCCCCGCAGAAGCTCTACAAGGAGCTGAAGGCAAAGCTCGCGGAGCTGCGCGGCCAGGGCAACGGCCCGGTGATCGAGATCGCCGACGGTCCGGCGCTGAAATACACCCCGGCCGGCAAGAAGCAGGCTGAAATCGTCGTTGAAGATCCGCGCGTACCGCAGCTGCGTGCCAAGCTCGGCATTGCCGAGAACGCCACCGACCCCCGCTATGACGCGGCGGTCGCCGAAGCAGTGCGCAAATTCCAGAACAGCGCCGAGCTCAAGGCGACCGGCATCCTCGACGACAAGACGGTCAAGGCGATCAACACCCCGAAGCGCGACAAGCAGATCGACGTGGTGCTGGTGAACATGGAGCGCTGGCGCTGGCTGCCGCGCGACCTGGGCGTGCCCTCGCTGGGCGATGCCTATGTCATCCTCAACATTCCCGACTACACGCTGAAGGTGATGCAGCGCGGCCAGCAGGTCTGGACCACCCGCGTCGTCACCGGCAAGCCGGGTACGCATGCGACCCCGCTGCTCACCGAGACGATGAAGTACATCACCGTCAATCCGACCTGGAACGTGCCGCCGTCGATCGTCTACAACGAATATTTGCCGGCGCTTCAGCAGGACCCGACCGTGCTGCAGCGCATGGGCCTCAAGCTCGAACAGAACCGCGATGGCTCCGTGCACATCTCGCAGCCGCCCGGTGAAGCCAACGCGCTCGGCCGCATCCGCTTCAACTTCCCCAACAAGTTCCTGGTCTATCAGCACGACACACCGGACAAGAACCTGTTCGCCCGGGACGAACGCGCCTTCAGCCATGGCTGCATGCGCGTGCAGAACCCGGATCAGTA
Organism: Bradyrhizobium sp. 149; assembly: GCF_023073915.1. Taxonomy (GTDB): domain Bacteria; phylum Pseudomonadota; class Alphaproteobacteria; order Rhizobiales; family Xanthobacteraceae; genus Bradyrhizobium. Next base: position 1,737,871 of record NZ_JADPKK010000022.1, read on the forward strand.
CGCCTCGGTCCTGCTCAACATCGCGATGCCGAACGAGAAGTACACGCCGGAGCGCGTGCGCAGCATGTACGGCAAGAGCGAGATCGACCTGAAATTCCCGACTCCGATCCCGGTCAACATCACCTATCAGACCGCGTTCGTGGATGATGGCGGCAAGCTGCAATTCCGCAAGGACGTCTATGGCCGCGACGCGACCATGATCAACATCCTGAAGAACAGCCGCGGCAAGGATCTCGAGAACGTCGTGGCGCACTCCCAGCCGAGCTATTCGCGCCCGGCAACGACGCTGCCGAACGGCGTGTTGGCGGCCAATAATGGCGGCTCGTCCGGCCCCAATTTCTTCGAGCGGTTATTCGGAGCCCCGACCCCGCCGCCGGCTCCGGTCGGACGCCGTCCGCAGCAGCAGCGGGTGTTCACCCGCTGAGCCAGACCGCATCCGGCGCCTGATTTCCTGAAATTCATCAATAAAATCAGCGACCTCATCTTCTGGATGGGGTCGCTTAACGTTAACCATTCTCCACCTGACCTCGGGCAGCGGGCGTTTTTTTGCCACACTCACCCGGTTAGGATTGTAGTCTGACTTGGTTTGGGGGCGGGAAGGTCAACCTCGAATTAACCTTCTCGCTTTAACAAAGCGTTCATCCTCTTTCGCGCGCTAACGGGGTTAGCGGGAGAGTCCATTTTGAACGCTCGTCGACTGGGTGGGCTCTAACGTGCTGACTGGTATCGCACGCAAATTCGCTGTGCTGTCGTTGTCCCATGCGGGAGTGAAGGCCGGATCACGGATCGGCCTCGCTGGCGTATTGCTGCTTGCTGCCGCAGGTTCGGTTCATAACGCCGCCGCGCTCAACGAGACCAAGACGCTCTCCTTCCACCACACCCATTCCGGCGAAGACCTCACCGTCACCTTCAAGCGCGACGGGCGCTACGACGAAGCAGCGCTGAAGCAGCTCAACCATTTCCTGCGCGATTGGCGCAGCCAGGACGAGACGGTCATGGACCGTCACCTGTTCGATATCCTCTGGGAAGTCTACCGGGACGTCGACGGCAAGCAGCCGATCCAGATCATCTCCGCCTACCGCTCGCCCGCCACCAACTCCATGCTCCGCCGCCGCTCCTCCGGCGTGGCGCGCTTCAGCCAGCACATGCTGGGGCACGCGATGGACTTCTACATCCCGAACGTGCCGCTGGAGCAAATCCGCTTCGCCGGCCTGCGCCTCCAGCGCGGCGGCGTCGGCTTCTATCCGACCTCCGGCTCGCCCTTCGTGCATCTGGACACCGGCAGCATCCGGCACTGGCCGCGCATGACGCATGACCAGCTCGCCCGCGTCTTCCCGGACGGCCGCACTGTTCATGTTCCCACCGACGGCACGCCGCTGAAGGGTTATGAACTCGCCAAGGCCGAGATCGAGCGGCGCGGCAGCGGCGACGATTCCGGCAGCAAGCCGAACTTCTTCGCCGCCCTGTTCAAGGGCAAGTCGGCTCCGGCCGCCACGAGCAACGACGAGGATGAGGAGGGCGCGCCCGCCGCGACGGCAAAGGCGGCTGCGCCGACCGTGGTCGCCGCCGCGACCAAGCCGGCCGATCCGGTACCGACGCCGCGCGCCAAGCCGTCGATCGCCGCGACGTTCCAGCTCGCTTCGGCCGATGCGCAGCTCGTTGCGCCGCCCAAGCCGAAGCCGGCGCCCGTGGCTGACAAGCCGGCCGCCGGCAAATCTGCTGACGCAAAGCCCGAGACCCCCGCCGACATCATCAATGCCCGTGGCTTCTGGGATGCCCCGGCTACGCCGCAGCAGGCGAGCCCGGCCCAAATTGCCGCACTGAAGGCACGGCAGGCACTTGCCGCCGCCACCGATCCGCAAGCAACTGCGAGCGTTTCCAGCGCCGCCTATCAGGCGCTGGCCTACGCGCCGGCGTCCGCCTCCCCGGTCGACCGCGCCAACGTCGTCGCCGCCTCCGCGCCGATCCCGCGCTCCGCCCGGCCCGCCTCCGCCTCGCGCAACCTTGCGCCCGCGACCGAGATCAACTCCGTGGTCGGCAAGCGCGTCGATGGCATGGTCGCGACCGCGACCCGGCTCTCCGCAGCCAAGGGCGAAAGCATCTGGCTCAAGATCGTGATGCTGTCGCCGAGCGCCAGCCGCGCGATGTCTGTCACGCTGATGGGCGAGCTCGACACGGCTGCGATGCGCGCCTACTTCGTCAAGCCGCAGTCCGTGATCGCCATGGGCTTTGCCGACGATCCGATGCAAGGCCTGTCCTGCGACAGTTTCTCGGGCACCGCGACCGCCAAGCTCGAGACGACATCCTTCGTCATGCGCACCGCCGCGTTGCGCTGAGAGCCCGAGGCCGGCAAGCGCCGCCCTCATTCTCGTTCCAGCTCGTAGCAATTATGCCGGCAGACCCGCCCTGATAAGGCCGGCTTCGTGGCGCTGACGATCGATTTCGCGCTTGTAGTGCAGGGTTGCAAGATGCGCTGCCACCGAAAACCCTGGCTCGCGTTTCAGAACCTCAGCGGCGTGAGCGCCAGCCGCGACGGCATTACACATCTGCGCGAAGGTCGCGGCAAGGAACGCGTGATGGGTATAGTCCGGTCGCGTGATCCTCGAAAATGCCTCAACAGCATCGGCGTATTTCTCAGCACAATAATAAGCGCGACCGAGATGGCTCCAGAATCGCTCAGGGTGATGAGGGTTGAGGCGCATCGCCTTCCTGATCCAGTCGATGCCCTCTTCAGGCAGGCCCAGCCAGGTCAGGAGCTCTCCCTGCTGCACGACGATCAGATCGTAGTTCGGGTTGAGGGCCAGCGCGCGCTCCTGATGATAGGTGGCTTTTCCATAATCGTGGCGTGTCAGATTGAGCGCGGCGAGGATGCGGTGCACATCCGCATCATTGTCGTCGAGTGACAGCGCGATCTCGAGTTCAGAAGCCACCTGCTCGAAGGTCGCGTCGCGATCAGCGCACCAGCCGTAGATCCAGCACTGGCCTAGCACACAAGCCTTCCAGGCGTGAGCGTGGGCGTAGTTCGGATCCATCGCCAGCGCCCGGTTGAGCAGTATCTGCGCCTGCGTGTTGTCCTCGCGTGTTGACCGATGATGCAGGAGCTTTGCAGCCAGCACGCATTCGTAGGCCCGCATGTTCTCCGTCGGCTTGCGCTTGGTGCGGTCATGCGCCGCCGCTTCCACGCGGCCAGGCAACGTGGCGACGATTGCGCGGGTCATCTCGTCCTGGATCGCGAAGATATCCTGTAGCTCGCGATCGTAGCGTTCGGCCCAGATATGGCGGTCGGTTTCGGCGTCGATTAGCTGCACGGTGACGCGGACGCGGCCCCCGGCTTTCCGCACGCTGCCCTCGATGACATAATCGACTCCGAACTCACGGCCGATGTCCTGGACCTTTACGGCCTTGCCTTTGTAGACGAAGGTCGAGTTTCGGGAGATGACGAGCAGCTCGTGGAAGCGTGAGAGCTCGGTGATGATGTCTTCCGTCAGACCGTCAGCGAAGAACTCCTGTTCCGGGTCGCCGCTCATGTTGGCAAACGGCAGCACGGCGATGGATGGCTTCTTTGAGACGATCGATGACGTGGCAGCAACCTTCATCGCATCGGGCAGGCTTGCAGGCCCCTCCGCCAGCCGAATGCGGAAGACGCGGATCGGGCGGGCGATATTCTTGACGTTCTGCTCGCCTAAATCGTCGAATTGAACTCCGTCCAGCCGATCGCCGACCTGATCGCGCACCGCGCCTGAAACGCAAATTCCTCCAGGCTCGGCGAGCGCCTCCAGTCGCGCCGCGACGTTGACCCCGTCACCAAAAATGTCGTTTTGATCGACGATCACATCGCCCAGATTGATGCCAATGCGGAATTGTATCCATCGGGGCGGCGGGACATCAGCATTGCGGCGCGCCATGCGGCGCTGAACCTCGGTGGCACATAGCACGGCGTCAACGACGCTGTGGAATTCGGCGAGCATGCCGTCCCCCGTCGTCTTGATGATGATGCCGCGATTTTTGGAAATGGCCGGATCGATGAGCTCGACCCGATGGGTCTTGAGGCGCGCGAGCGTGCCTGCCTCGTCGACCTCCATGAGCCGGCTAAAGCCGACCATATCGGCAGCGAGGACCGCAGCGAGCCTGCGCTCTGGTCCCGGCACATCCATCGCTCGGTCCCTTCACCGAGCACCTTAGCAGACGACGAGGCATTTCCCAAGCCGGATGGGCCTGCAGCCGGCCTTCGGGGAAGATACCTCAGATCATCCCCAGGGCTTGCATGTAGGTCTCGAGGATCGTCTCGGCCTCGGCGCGCTCGTTCGGGTCCTGCTTGCGCATGCGCACGATGGTGCGCAGCGCCTTGACGTCGTAGCCGTTGCCCTTGGCCTCGGCGAAGACGTCGCGGATGTCGTCGGAGATCGCCTTCTTCTCTTCCTCCAGCCGCTCGATGCGCTCGATGATGGACTTGAGCTGGTCCTTGGCAAATTTCGTCGCGGGCTCGTCGTCGCGAACGGCGGCGGAGGTGGCCATCTTGGTACTCCCAATGGAACTGGCAAAACGAGGTGACGCCGGTATGTCACCGCGCGTGCTGGTTAGACCCTTAGGGTTCGTACCTCTCGCGTTCAAGGCAGCATCGCGCTCGTCCACAGCGCGCCCACACATTCCTGCGGCGCGTCGAAGAAAGCTGTTGTGTGATGCGACTCAAGGGGCACCGCACAGCAAGCTGCCGGCAAGGCCGTTCAGTGCCCGGGATGAACCTTCTTCATGGCATCGAGCTGCTCGGGCGTGGCCGCGCCCTGGTATTTCGACTTCCAGGTCTCGTAGGGCATGCCGTAGACGGCTTCCCGGCTCTCGTCCTTGCTCAAGGGAACGCCTTTGGCGTCGGCGGCGTCCTTGAGCCAGTTGGACAGGCAGTTGCGGCAGAAACCAGCGAGATTCATCAGGTCGATGTTCTGGACGTCCGTCCGCGTCTTCAAATGGTCGAGCAGGCGCCGGAAAGCGGCAGCCTCGAGTTCCGTTCTGGTTTTGTCGTCGATTGCCATGGCTGGATCCCTCGGCTTACGAAATTGGCTCTGACCCCGATGGGGTCACCCTTACGAGATCAGGTGGGGCGTGTCACAGATTTTGCCATATCGCGGCGCAAACGGGCGCGAAGCCGGCTTTGGGGCAGTTCCCGGGCCCAACGCCAAATCGTCAATGATCTGATATAGCTTCCGCGACAATGATCGCCGAATCTCCCCGCTCCCCCCTCTGCCTGCTCGCCCGGTTGGTCCCGGTGCTGGTGGTTGGCCTGCTGTGCTTCTGGGCCAGCCCGGCCTCCGCCGATTTCCGGCTCTGCAACAACACATCGAGCCGGGTCGGCATCGCGCTCGGCTACAAGGATGCCGAGGGCTGGACCACCGAGGGTTGGTGGAACATCTCGTCCCGTTCCTGCGAGACGCTGCTGCGCGGAACGCTGGTCGCCCGCTTCTACTACATCTACGCCATCGACTATGACCGCGGCGGCGAATGGTCGGGCCAGGCCTTCATGTGCTCGCGCGACAAGGAGTTCACCATCCGCGGCACCGAGGATTGCCTCGCGCGCGGCTATGACCGGACCGGCTATTTCGAGGTCGATACCGGCGAGCAGCGGGCCTGGACGGTGCAGCTCACCGACGCCAACGAGCAGCCGTCAAAGCAGCAGCGCGTGCCGGGCATGCCCGGCCCCGTCGGTCCGGGGGTTCCGGGTTTGCCCAATGGCCCGCCCGGTGGTACGCCCCCCGCCGCGCCTGGCCTCTCGCCAGCTCCCTCGCCCCCGTCTGGAAATAAGCCATGAGGCGTCTTCGCCGTATCAAGATACTCGCGACCCTGGGCCCCGCCTCTTCGGACCTCGCGATGATCCGCCGCCTGTTCGAGGCCGGCGCCGACCTGTTCCGCATCAACATGAGCCACACCCCGCATGACAAGATGCGGGAACTGGTGGCAACGATTCGCAATGTCGAGAGCAGCTACGGCCGGCCGATCGGCATTCTGGTCGATCTCCAGGGGCCGAAGCTCCGGCTCGGCGCCTTCGCCGAAGGCGCGGTCCAGCTCCAGAACGGCCAGACCTTCACGCTGGATTCCGACAAAGCGCCGGGCGACACCACCCGCGTCCAGCTCCCGCATCCGGAGATCCTGGCCGCGCTGCGGCCGGGCCATTCGCTGCTGCTCGACGACGGCAAGGTGCGGCTGATCGCCGAGGAGACCACGAAGGAGCACGCGGTGACCCGCGTCGTGGTCGGCGGCCGGATGTCCGACCGCAAGGGCGTCAGCCTGCCCGACACCGACCTGCCAGTCTCGGCGATGACGCCGAAGGACCGCGCCGACCTCGAGGCGGCGCTGGTCACCGGTGTCGACTGGATCGCGCTGTCCTTTGTGCAGCGCGCCGACGACGTGATCGAGGCCAAGAAGATGATCCGCGGCCGCGCCGCGGTGATGGCCAAGATCGAAAAGCCGCAGGCGATCGATCGCCTCGCCGACATCATCGACGCCTCCGACGCCCTGATGGTGGCGCGCGGCGACCTCGGCGTCGAACTGCCGCTGGAACGCGTGCCGAGTCTGCAGAAGCAGATGACGCGCATGGCGCGGCGGGCCGGCAAGCCGGTGGTGATCGCGACCCAGATGCTGGAATCGATGATCCAGTCGCCGGTGCCGACCCGCGCCGAAGTCTCAGACGTCGCCACCGCCGTCTACGAAGGCGCCGACGCCATCATGCTGTCGGCGGAATCGGCGGCCGGCAAATTCCCCGTCGAGGCCGTCTCGACCATGAACCGCATCGGCGAGGAGGTCGAGCGCGACCCGATCTATCGCTCCGTCATCACCGCGCAGCGCCCCGCTCCGGAATCCACCGCCGGCGATGCCATCGCGGACGCCGCGCGGCAGATCGCCGAAACGCTCGACCTTCCGGCCCTGATCTGCTGGACCAGCTCGGGATCGACCGCCGTGCGCGTGGCGCGCGAGCGGCCGAAGCCGCCGATCGTGGCGATCACGCCGAACGTCGCGGCGGGCCGCCGGCTGTCGGTCGTCTGGGGCGTCCATTGCGTGGTGGCGGACGATGCGCGCGACCAGGACGACATGGTGAGCCGCGCCGGCCAGATCGCATTCCGGGACGGCTTCGTCCGGGCCGGCCAGCGCGTGATCATCGTCGCCGGCGTGCCGCTCGGGATCCCCGGCACCACCAACATGGTGCGCATCGCCTCGGTCGGCCCCGAGGGCGAAGCGAATATCTAGCTCCGCCGGCACGCGGCAAACAAAAAGTCGAAAACAACCCCATGCACAGTAGCCGGCTGGTCCGGCGAATGCGCTGAGGTTTCTCGAAAAGGCGAGCTCAAGCAACGGCCTGGGCGGGATCAGGCCCCACGTCGATCAGGCGGGCGTTTTAAGCCCCAACCAGCGCCTTCGCCGCCGGCAGCAGCGTCTGCTGCACGACGAGACCCCTGGCGCGGGCGTCCATGACGCCGACCGCGCGGAGCGCCAGCAGCGTCACGGTCTGCACGGCGTCGCGCATCCTGGCGGGATCTTCGAGATTATCCGGTGCGAGCGGTCCGACCAGAGCCTCATGCAGCGCGCCGAGCAGCGCGGTGGCGGCGAGCGCCGTGTCCTGCGCCGGCAGGTGGCCAGCACGCACGGCGGCGTCGATCCGCGAGGCCATCTCACCCGCGATCTCGCGCCGGCTGGCGAGGCGCGAGGCGCTGACATCGACATCGACCGGCTCGGCCAGGATGCCCCAGGCCAGCCTGCGCTGCGACAGGCTGTGGACCGCCACCGTGGTCACGGCCGCTGCCAGCGCCGAGGACGGTCCCGGCGCGGCATCGGCTGCTCGCCGGATCGCCGTGAGCTCGTCGCGGGAGACTTCGGCGATCAATTCGGAAATCAACTCGGCCTTCGAGGGGAAGTAGCGGTAGACCGTACCCGCAGCGACGCCGGCACGAATCGCGACCGGCGCAATCTGCACTGCCGCCATCCCGCCTTCCGCCGCCGCCTCCCGCGCAGCCGCCAGTATCGCACTGCGCCGGGCCGCAAGGCGCTTCACCACTTGATGCGTCCGCCGATAAACCATGGCGCGCTTCCTGTCCCACACGCCGGCCGCACACTCTGCGGCCGAACGCTTCGTCACTGATGTCGCAAATCGCCCCGCAAGGACTGAACAACTATTCAGAGTGGATGACAAGGTACAAATGCATGAAGCGTCACGGCAAAAAAGCGCGAGCTCAAACAGCTAAAAACGCCGCGAACCGGGTTGGTGAAGAGGTAACCACGATCGTTACCGCCATCTTAAACCTGCAGCGCGACTGTGCCGCGGTATTGCGATCCTAACTCGGTGCAGCATGGTCGACACGGACGCCCGGACCGCCTGGCAGCTCTTCCACTTGAACTGGATTCCCATCGCAGCAATGGGCAGTCTGCTGGCGCTCGGCCTGCCCTTCACCGGCCTGAGCCTCGAACCCGTCGCCTGCGTCGTGACGTTGGCGATCGCTGCGGTCCTGGTCGCGCTCGCCTATGGCCACCGCATCGTCAAAGGCGAGCTTGCCGACCCGAAGCTGGTATTTTCGCTCGGCACGATCGGACAGATCATTATCACCTGCGTCCTCGTCGGACCGCTCAGCTATGTCGCGGGCAAGCTGAACTGGCCGCTGCAGGACCAGGCGCTGCTTGCGATCGACCGGGCGTTCGGCCTCGACCCCGAACCGATCGCGCGATACGTCAACGACCATCCCTGGCTGGCGGACTGTCTCGCTCGCGGATACGGGTTGATCAAATTGCCGCTGCTCGGCATCCCCGTCGTGCTGGCACTGACGGCGCGCTATGTGCGGCTGCAAGTGTTCGTGCTCGCGATGAGCCTCGCGCTCGCGGTCACCATCGCGATCTCCGCCGTCGTTCCCGCGATCGGCACCTATTGGGGGCTGCAACTGTCCGCCGCACATTTTCCCGAAATCAGCACCGCGGTCTATGCCGGACAGTTGCGCGACATCCTCGCACTTCGCGACGGCAGCCTGCACGAGCTCCGGCTGTTCTTCCTCTCCGGCATCGTCTCGTTTCCGAGCTTCCACGCCGCATCCGGCGTGCTCTACATGTGGGCGCTGTGGCCGGTGCGCGGCCTCGGCGGCGTCGCGGCCGCGCTCAATCTCCTGATGATCGCGGCGACACCGGTGATCGGCGCGCATTACATCATCGACGTCGCCGGCGGCATCGCAGTCGCCGCAGCGTCGATCTGGGCGGCGAAATTCTATCTCGAATGGCACGGCCGCGCGTCGCGAATTGCTGCCGCGCCTGCTCCCTCGCCGGTCTGGCAGACCGGCCTCGCGGAGTGACGGGCGGCAATTTGCCGTAAGGTGGGCACGTAACGCTGTGCCCACCAGCCATTTCGATGTCTAATATTCTCGACGGTGGGCGCGCTTCCGCCTGCGCTCGTGGAGCTGCGGCAGACGCTTTGCGCACCCCACAAGCTTGCCAAAGCTTCACGACCTGCCATCCGGAAATCGTCCGCCAAAAGAAGAGAGCCCCGTCAAGGACGGGGCTCTCTAAATTCGCTATTCGTCCGGGCTTACTTGAGGCCGGTCGAAATCGATGTGAACTTGCCGTTCAACGTGACGCCCAGGTTATTGACGACAGTGATGATCGCCAGCGCGATGCCGGCGGCGATCAGACCGTATTCGATAGCGGTGGCGCCGGATTCATCCTTCAGGAAACAGGCAACGAGGTTCTTCATAGACAGCTCCAAAAATACACGAGGCTACAACTGATCTGGTCTTTTTGGCTTCCCAGCGCCGCTTGACCATGGAACCAAACGTAGTGGCAAAGAATTGCGCCGCAGTTAATTCGACTGCGGAAACACAAAGCGGTTTGCGTGTATTCGCTGATGGTAAACCGAAATCTAAAACGATCCGTTAAATTGTCGAGACATCAAACCGGCCCGCCTGTGCCGGTTTACCCGAAGTTATGACCACCGTGGTCCAATCTCGCCCGCTCGGCAACCCGACAAAAAACAACTGGACGACGAGGCGGCATGTCCTTTTCCTTTGCCAACAGCATCGCGGTGCAGAGCCGTGCGCGAGCTCTGGTGCCGCTGTGCGTTGGTGCGGGCGCCTATCTCTTCTTCGTGTATGTCGGCGATACGCTGCTTCAGGACTCCGACTCGTTCTGGCAGATCAAGATCGGACAATGGATCCTCGATCACCACGCGCTTCCCTACACGGACTTCTATTCCTTCACCCGGCCGGGAGCGCCCTGGGTTTCGACCTCATGGCTGTCGCAGGTGCTGTTCGCCCTGTCCTATGCGCAATGGGACTGGGCCGGCCCCGTGATCCTCACCGCGCTTGCCGTCGCATTGTCGACGGCGATCCTGGTCGACCTGCTCGAGGCTCATCTGGAAATTCCGCGCGCGGTCCTGTTCGCGATGTTCGCGGTCTTGCTGTCGCTGCACCACATTCTGGCGCGGCCGCACGTTCTGGCACTGCCCGTGATGATCGCGTGGGTCGGCATGCTGATGGCCGCAGCCGACCGCAAGGGCGCCCCGTCATGGTACTGGCTGCCGCTGATATCATTGTGGTCGAACCTGCACGGCGGCTTCGTGCTGGGCCTGGCGCTGATCGGCCCGATGTCTTTCGTGGCACTCTGGGGCATGGAGTCCGGCAAGCAGGTCCGGCTGCTGTGGCGCTGGTTCCTGTTCGGTGTTGCGGCACTCGCTGCAAGCTGCGTCACCCCCTATGGATGGCGCACATTGCTCGGCGCGACCAACATCCTCAATCTCGGCGAGCTGCTGACGGTCATCTCCGAATGGTCACCCGCGAACTTCGCGTCCTTCAACGCATTCGAAGGCGCGCTGTTCGGCCTGATCGCGATCGGGCTTTATCGCGGCCTGACGCTCTCGCCGCCGCGTATTCTTCTGATCCTGCTTCTGACCTGGATGGCGCTCACCCATGTCAGGAGCATCGAGGCCTTCGCCTTCCTGGTGCCGCTGGTGCTGGCCAAGCCGCTCGGCGAACGGTCTGCGCTGCCGCAGCCTGGCATGCAGGGCACGCAAGACAGCGAGAGCTGGGCGGCCCGCTACGTCACCGTAACGGGCGCGCTGATGATCGTGTTGGCCGGCTGGACCTCGACGTCACTTTACATGTCACATCACCGCTTCACCTTCACGATGGACCAGACACCGGTTGCCGCCGTCGACCTGCTCGAGAAACGAAAGGCCCGGCGCATCTTCAACGCCTACCAGTTCGGCGGCTATCTGATCTCGCGCGACATCCCGGTCTTCATCGATGGCCGCGCCGAGCTATACGGCGAAACCTTCGTCATGGACGTCTTCAAGGCCGTGGAGCTCAAGAAGCTCGACCATCTGACGCGACTGCTCGAGGAGTACAAGATCGACGCCACGCTCATGGTTGCGGACACGCCGGCCGCCCAGGTGCTGGACCACATCAAGGGCTGGAAGCGGCTCTATGCGGACAATATCGCGGTGATCCATGTACGGGACGATGCAGCTGCAACGCGATCGAAGTGAGAACGTCGCTCCAGGGCAGGAATTATAGATGAGATGTTCGCTTCCAGGTGTGATGCAAACTTGAGCCGGCGCTCTGGCCGCTTCGCCGGTTGACCCGATTTCGTCGAAAAGGCCCATAGCCGACACGCCAAGGCGAGTTGACCTACTCCGCTCGCGGGGGCGTAGGGACATGGCATGCGTTCGCTGATCGGATGTATCAGCACACCCCAGCGCGTTGAACCAAATACGAGTCGGCTGTCCACGGTCAAACCCTCCCCAATCGGGAGAGACGATCAGGGTTCTGGAGTCGCACTGGCTCGATCAACAGCTGATCCCTCGTCGATTATCAATTGCTCGTCTGCAATTCGCCGAAGCGCTTCCAGCTCTTGCCGTTCGCCAGCGCATAGCGCGCATAGAGCCGTGCCTCGTAACGGAACGGCGCCTGCACGCCCATTGTCGCCTGCGGATATTGCGCGACGTCGGCGAATTTCGAGGCGCCGGAGCCGATGAAGAGCTGTGGCACGTTCTTGGACTGGAGATATTTCGCGATCGCCGCGTTGTAGGCGGTGCCGATCGAGGAGAAGATCAGCGCGACCTCGTCGCTCTCCACCAGCCTGCGGGTCTGCTCGACCGATTTCGGCGGCGCATAGCTGTCGTCGAGCGAGATCAGATTGACCTTGCGGCCATTGATGCCACCCTTCTCGTTCAGCATCTTGAAGTAGCCGACCTCGCCCCTGCCGAACGCCGACACCGACCCGCTATAGGGCATGGTCTGGCCGATCCTGATTTCGGTCGCGGTGACGCGGCGCATTCCGGCAGCCATCGCGGCGGCAGGCAGCATCAGACAAGCGACGGCGCCCAGCGCCGCCAACCGCCGTGACGAAACGCATCAGCTTCCCTCCCCTGTGTCGTCAGCCGCGCTTTAAGTGCGCACGGAGCGGCCGGTATTGCGTTCCGGCGCTTGGAAACATGCCATGGCGCCCGGGTCCCAACCCTAATCATGAAGGTTCGGACGCAGGGGACACGCGGTTTCGGCCCGCTATAGCCGCTTCGCCACCACCGCATTGGCCAGCAACGACTGAACGCCGGTCCGGTGGAACGGCACGATGAAGAACAGATAGATCTTGCCGGCAAGGTTGTGCACCGAGCAGATCGTCGAGACGACAACGCTCTCCGCATCGCCATCCCTCACTCGAAGCACCGAGAGTCTGAAATCGAGGTGCTTGTTGTTACGGCCCGCGACAATCTCATTATCGCCAATGAAGAAAATCGGCCACGGTCCGATCTTGTCGCCGACGCTGTAGCTGGCGCGCACCGCAGGCTTGAGAATTTCGGCGATCGTCGGCGCTTCCAGCCCAAAACATCTGGCAATGGCATTGCGGGTGATCAGCAACGCCTTCATCCAACGCGGCGTATGGCCGAACAACGCAAAAAAGATTTCGGCGATTGTCAGCCCTCGACGCGCCAGCGGCACGCGGTACGAATCGTGAAAATAGGCTTTGCTGATCGCATCCTTGCCCAGCGCGCTCGTGGGCGGAAGTTCGCATTCGACCACGTGCATGCCGGTCCCCTGTCAAGCGGGCGTCCATAACAGAACGGGCGCTGATGCGCCCGTTCCTAACTCAGTGCGATAGATGATAACCCGGCGGTTACGCCTGCGGCTGTGGCTCCAGGCCGGGATCCGGATCGGGCCGCGGGCGCGACTTGCCGGCCGGCGGCACGGCGGAAGCGCGCGGCGTGGTCGGCTCGAGCACGGATTCGCGGTTCGGCTTCTTGCCCTTGAGCAGGTCGATGATCTCGTCGCCGGAGAGCGTCTCGAACTCGAGCAGGCCCTTGGCGAGAGCTTCGAGATCGGCGCGCTTCTCGGTCAGAATACGCGTCGCTTCGTTGTAGCCCTCTTCGACGAAACGCCGGATCTCGTTGTCGATCTTCTGAACCGTCGCTTCCGATGCGTTCTGGGTGCGCGACACCGACATGCCCAGGAAAACCTCGTCCTGGTTCTCGCCATAGGACACGGTGCCAAGGGCCTCGGACAGACCCCAGCGCGTCACCATCATGCGCGCCAGACGCGTCGCCTGCTCGATGTCGGACGACGCACCCGAAGTCACCTTCTCGCGGCCGAAGATCAACTCCTCGGCGACGCGGCCACCCATCATGATGGCAAGGCGCGAGGTCATCTGCTCCAGTGACATCGAGAGCTTGTCGCGCTCGGGCAGCTGCATGACCATACCCAGCGCACGACCGCGCGGAATGATGGTGGCCTTGTGGATCGGGTCGGTCGCGACGACGTTGAGGCCAACGATGGCGTGGCCGCCCTCGTGATAGGCCGTCAGCAGCTTCTCTTCCTCGGTCATGACGAGCGACTTGCGCTCGGCGCCCATCATCACCTTGTCCTTGGCTTCCTCGAACTCGGACTGCGTCACCATCCGCTTGTTACGGCGAGCGGCGGTGAGCGCGGCTTCGTTGACGAGGTTCATCAGGTCGGCACCGGAGAAGCCCGGGGTGCCGCGCGCGATGGTCTTGAGGTTGATATCCGGCGCCAGCGGCACCTTGCGGACGTGAACCTTCAGGATCTGCTCGCGGCCGACGACGTCCGGGTTCGGCACCACGACCTGACGGTCGAAGCGGCCGGGACGCAGCAGCGCGGGATCGAGCACGTCGGGACGGTTGGTCGCGGCGATCAGGATCACGCCCTCGTTGGCCTCGAAGCCGTCCATCTCGACCAGCAACTGGTTCAGCGTCTGCTCGCGCTCGTCATTGCCGCCGCCGAGGCCGGCGCCACGGTGACGACCGACGGCGTCGATTTCGTCGATGAAGATGATGCAGGGCGCGTTCTTCTTGGCCTGCTCGAACATGTCGCGGACGCGGCTTGCGCCGACGCCGACGAACATCTCGACAAAGTCAGAACCCGAAATGGTGAAGAACGGCACATTGGCTTCGCCCGCGACCGCACGCGCGATCAGGGTCTTACCGGTGCCAGGGGGGCCGACCAGCAGCACGCCGCGCGGAATGCGGCCGCCGAGGCGCTGGAATTTGCCGGGGTCGCGCAGGAATTCGACGATCTCCTGGAGGTCCTGCTTGGCTTCGTCGACGCCGGCGACGTCCTCGAAGGTGACGCGGCCATGCGCTTCCGTGAGCATCTTGGCGCGCGACTTGCCGAAGCCCATCGCCTTGCCGGCGCCGCCCTGCATCTGCCGCGACAGGAAGATCCACACGCCGATCAGCGCGATGAAGGGCAGCCAGGAGACCAGCAGCGAGACGAACCACGGCACGTTGTCGCCGGGCGGCTTCGCGGTGATCTGCACCTTGCTGTCATAGAGGCGCTTCACAAGCGTCGGATCGCTCGGCGCATAGGTCTGGAAGCTCGAGCCGTTGGTGAAGGTGCCGTGAATGTCCGGCCCCTGAATGACGACGTCGCGCACATTGCCGCGGTCAACCTCGCTCAACAGCTGGGAGAAGGCGATGTCCTGCGAGGAGGCGCGCTGACCCGGATTCTGGAAGAGCGTGAACAACGCCAACAGCAGCAGGACAATG
Source organism: Bradyrhizobium sp. 149 (assembly GCF_023073915.1). Taxonomy (GTDB): domain Bacteria; phylum Pseudomonadota; class Alphaproteobacteria; order Rhizobiales; family Xanthobacteraceae; genus Bradyrhizobium. The sequence continues at coordinate 1,752,884 of NZ_JADPKK010000022.1, forward strand.
ATGACCCAGAGGGCGAAATTGCGCAGATTGGCGTTCATCGATCTTCCTTCGTGGTCGCGCGGATCGCGGCCTGAGCCTTGGGCAGTTATTTGGGCAGCGCGAGGAAACCCCAAGGAATCCTCTCGGTTAGACGCATATAATCTAGGTGTCTAATCTAGGTGTCGCTCCGGTCGCTGCCAAGGGAACGAGATGGGACTATTTAGCCCATCTTAGTCCGATTCCCGCTGAAATAATGGCGCCCGGATCCGGGTTTTTCCTGCCTGGTTAAGGTGTCCTGACGGCGCGGTCGCCAAACGAGCCGGTGCCATGATCCGCCCTTCTCCACCCTTATCCACCCTTGCGCCGTCGGGCAGGCGCCGCCGCGACGCGGATACGGCCCCCGGCGAGGCTGATCAAGGCTCCTGCAAGCGTCTGCTTCAGGGCAGGCCGGCCATTTGCGGGTGCGCGGGGACGTGCGGCAATGGCCTGATCGAGCGCGGCCAAGAGGGATTCGACCTTGCCGAGTTCCGCCGGCCCCTCATGGCCGAAAGCGTTAATGGCCCGCAGCAGGAGCCGCAGCCGGACCTCCTCCGGCAGGACGGCAAAGCTCGCTGCATCGAAGCTTCGACCGCCCGCCTGCGGCGCATCGCCGCGATCCCGCAAACGGAGGAAGCGCTCGGCTCCATCGGCCAGCACCTCGACGGCCGCATTGGCACGCGCCAGCCTTGCCGCGAGCCGAGCCAGGCTGCGGGCATCGCCGCCCTCGGCCGCGAGCTGCGGCAACAGCGCACGCAGCCGCGGCCGGGTGAAGTCGGTGTTGCGGTTGGTGGGATCGTCGACAAAGCCGATCTTCGCCCGCTTCAAGGTCGCGATCAGCTGCGACTTCGGAACATCGAGCAGCGGACGCGCAAGGACAACGCCGTCGCGCTCCGTGAGACGGGCCATCGCCGACAGCCCGGCAAGTCCGCTGCCGCGGACGAGCCGCATCAGCAGGGTCTCGGCCTGGTCGTCGCGGGTGTGGGCAGTCAGCACATGGCTCGCACCGGCGGCACGCGCGGCCTGTACAAGCAGGCGGTAGCGAGCTTCGCGCGCGGCGGCCGGCAGTCCCCTCTTCGGCTTGGCCCCGCGCCAGCGCATGGTCCGGTGCGGCAAGCCAAGCGCGGCAGCCAGCCGCTTGACCTCGCGCGCCTCGCGCGCCGCTTCGGGGCGCAAGCCGTGGTCGATGGTGACGACGGTGAGGCGCGGGCCGCGCGCGAGGCTGCGGTGCCAGCGCGCCGCAAGCCACATGAGCGCGACCGAGTCGGGCCCGCCGGAGACCGCGAGCAAGAGTCCCTGCGCGCCTTTCAGGCCGGCGAAGAGGCGCTTGGCCTCACGCGCCGAGATCGGTGAGTTGTCCTCTGACATGACGCTGCAATCGTCCGCGGATGGGCCGACTGTTTAGCCCAGCACCATCCGTCTTGTCAGGATCGATCGCAGCAGATCAGCACTTCACCCGCTTCTGCTCGCGGTCCACTGCGGCTTTAACACCGGCGGACGCGCGCGGATATTTGCGGCCGACTTCGCCGAAGGCGGCGCAGGCGGCCTCCTTCTCCTTCAGCGCGGCCAGCGACTGCCCGAGCCGCAGCAGGGCGTCCGGCGCCTTGCCGGATTTGTCGTATTTGGTGGTGACGGCGAGAAAGGCTTCCGCGGAGTCGCGATATTGCTGGCGCTGGAAATAGCTCTCGCCAAGCCAGTATTGCGCGTCGCCGAGCAGCGGGTCGCTCGGATATTTCTGCGAGAAATTCTTCATGGTCTGCTCGGCCAGCGCATAGTCCTTGCGCTGCATGTAGCCGATGCCGAGGTCGAACTCGTCGCGCGGGGTTGCCGAGGGCGGCAGGGTCGCAAGGCCTGTGCCGCCTGACGGTGCGGGAGCGCCGGATTGGGCCGGCGGGTAGCCGGGCTGCGCGGCCTGGGGGGCGGCCGCTTGCGGATAGCGGGCGCCGTTGTTGGCAAGATCGAGCGGTTCGCCGGCGCCACGGCCACCGGGCGCGCCGGCAGGAGCGCCTGCCGGCATCGGCTGCTGCCCGCCGCCGAGCGCGCGCGGCGCACCCGGCGCATTCGGGCTCTGGTTCGGGTCAAAGGCATCGCCGCGGCGGCGCGTGCCCGGCGCACCGGGCGCAGTCTGCTCCTGAACGATCGGCGCGGGAGCGGCGATCTGCGGCTGCTCGTAATTCGGCTGGGTCGTTTGCTGCTGCGGCTGCTGCTGGCGATGGGCCGGCGCGGCTTGCGCGGGCGGCATGGCCGCGACATTGGGCTGGACCGGCGCTTGGCCGGGCGCACCTTGCGCGCCGCCCTCGAGCGCTCGCAGCCGCTCTTCGAGCTGGCGGTTGCGATATTGCAGCTCTTCGTTCTGGCCGGTGAGCTGGCGCAGCTGGTTCTCCAGCCGCTCGATCCGCATCTCGGGATCGGGATCATCCGACTGTGCGAGGGCGGGCGAGCACAAAGAGAGCAGCGCGGCGATCGCCACGGTGCCGGTGAAGACCTTAATTCTGGATGACATCTTGCCCTGACGACGAAAGCGAAATGGCCTGCGACCGAACACTCGGCGCGCCACACATTGAAGGGGAGTACGCCAAAACTTTGACTGCAACAAACGGGTTTCTGTCACAGATTGCTGAAACGAAACCGGCGCCCGAGAGGGCGCCGGCATCATCGGTTCCTGAAGATGAACGGCGCCTGACTGACGTCAGGAGCTCGCGTTCAGCACGGTGACGGCGCGGCGGTTCTGCGACCAGCAGGAGATGTCGTTACAGACGGCGACCGGCCGCTCCTTGCCGTAGGAGATCGTGCGCATGCGGTTCGGATCGATGCCGCGCGAGGCGAGGAACGAACGCACCGACTGGGCGCGGCGGGCGCCGAGCGCGATGTTGTATTCGCGGGTGCCGCGTTCGTCGGCATGACCTTCGACGGTGAAGCTGTAGCGCGGATAGCTCTGGAGCCACTGCGCCTGCTTCTCCAGGGTCACGATCGCCTGCGGGGTCAGATCGGTCTGGTCGCTTTCGAAGAACACGCGGTCGCCGACATTGACGACGAAGTCCTGCTGGCTGCCCGGCGTCGCCGCGTTGGCCATCGCATCCGTGGCAGAGTTCTTGTTGGCGCAGGCGCCCATCGACAACGCGACGGCAAGCACCGCGGCCAGCTTCAATCCCTGGAGGATACGCATAGGATGTTTCATTCCGGAGCCTCCACGCTCACGTTTCGTCCACTGCTGTCCGGTCTACAGGGGGTTGGTTAAGCGAACGTTCCGTCAACCTTGATGGAACCTTGCCACAGCCGGTCAAATGCCCCCAACCAGCGAAAAGCAACCGTCATGGTTAATGGGTTGTAAATGTGGCGCGAGGGTGAAGGCAAGCCGCGTGATCGACTAAAAGGCAGGGTTTCGCCCGGGGGCGGCCGCCGGCGAGCCGCGGCCGAATAAGTAGCGATCTTCGGGGTCGAGGGCTCAGGCCTGCGCGACGGCGGCACCTGCAACAAGAACCGGCCGGACCGCGGCCTTTCGTTGGCTGCCGCGTTCGAACAGCATACGCCTCTCGAACGCGCTCGAACGCATGATCGGGAAGCGCGTCAGTATCCTTTCGCGGACCTTGGGGTATTCAGACGCCATCAGGACAGCCTTCTTCGTCGGCCAGCCCGGAAACGAACGCGGTTCGGTGAGGGTCTCGGAAAGGAACACGCGCCGGTAGAACGCCTGATGATCGATCCGCACCATCGAAAGTCCGACATCGGCGTTGAAGTGTTCGCAGGCAACGAAGGGTAGCCGCACGGTCAAATACGGCAGTTCCGGGAAGCGCTGCTGCATTTCGGGGTCAGCAACAAATCGACATGGATCGACGAAAACCTCGCCCCGGTCGAGGCGAGGATGCAGGACGTCACCGAAAACCTCGGTCGTATACGACATCCGCCATTCGGACGTGAGAACGTGGATTCGGACGGAGCTGCAGAGTTCGTCGTCAACGTAGACACCGAAGTTCCAGACGTTGGGCGCGTCGTCGAAACGGTCGGTCACCCGCTCTGACTCGGACGGTGGTATCAGACCCGCCTGCAAATAAGCGCGGTAGCGCATCAGGTGGAGGCGATCTTTGTCCTCCGCAGTTTCGATGAGACGATAGTCGATACGCTCGAACAGCGCGGCTCCGCGTGGGAGAAGCCCAGTCTGCGGTTCGGACCCGGACTTCATCTGTAACCTCTACGCTGCAATCAACCTGTGCGAGTGCGAGATTAATAGTTCCTTAACGAAATTGCAAAGGCTTAGAAATGTTAGGGTTAACCTTTGCACCCGTAGAAATGCGGGACGCAGACGGTGTCAAAGATCGATGGAGGAATCGTCAGGCGATGGATCGCGATGCCGCGGCCATCTGATCCTTGCCCTGCCGATGCCCATGCGAAGCATTAAGCAGCTGGCGAATCCGCACGGCCGGAACGGGCCGGCTGAACAGGTAGCCTTGAGCTTCGCTTACCGTGCCATCGGCACTGATGAGCTCGAGTTGCTCGTTCGTCTCGATGCCCTCGACCACGACTGCCATGCCGAGATCGGCCGACAGCCGCGCCACGCCGCGCAGCAGCGTCAGCGGCCGATCGGTATCGATGCCTTCGAGGAAGGAGCGGTCGATCTTCACCTTCTGCATCGGGAAATTGTGCAAATAGCTGAGGCTGGAATAGCCGGTGCCGAAATCATCCAGCGAAATGCGCACGCCGAGCGCATGCAGTTGCGACAGGATGTCGTGCGTGAGCTGGGTGTTACGCAACAGCGAGGATTCGGTGATCTCGATCTCCAGCCGGTGCGCCGGGAGCCCTGAAACTTCCAGTGCGTAGCGGATTTCACTGAGCACGTCGCGCTGATGGAATTGCTGCGGTGAGAAGTTGACGGCGACGCTGACCCCTTCGGGCCATTTCATGCATTCCACACAGGCCCGGCGCAGGATCCAGCGGCCGAGATCGACGATCAGACCCATGTCCTCGGCGACGGGGATGATGTCGATGGGCGAAACCGTGCCCCGCACTGGATGATTCCAGCGCAGCAGCGCCTCGCAGGTGGTGACCTTGCCGGACTTCAGATTGACCAGCGGCTGGTAAAACAGCTCGAACTCCTCGCTGGCCAGCGCCTTACGCAGGTCGAGTTCGAGGGTGCGGCGGGCCTCGACAGTCGCGGCCATCTCGTCGCGGAAGAAGCAGAAGGTGCCGCGACCGTCCGCCTTGGCGCGGTACAGCGCCATGTCGGCGTTCTTGAGCAGCGTGTCGGCCCTGATGCCGTCCCCGGGCGAGGTCAGCGCGATGCCGACGCTGGCACCGATCTCGACCAGGTGATTGTCGATGCGGTAGCGCTCGCTCAGTCGCTCTACGATGCGGCGGGCGAGACTCGCGGCGTCATCGGCCGCACTGATGTTCTGCTGGAATACGACGAACTCGTCGCCGCCGAACCGGGCGACGTAGTCTTCGGGGCGCAGCATCTCGCGCAGGCGGTTGGCGACCGCGCACAGAAGCTGGTCGCCGCAGGGGTGACCGAGCGTGTCGTTGACCTGCTTGAACTGGTCGAGATCGACGAAGAGCAGAGCCGACAGACGCTCCGAATGCTGCGCGACAGCGAGCAACCGCTCGATCTCGTCGCGAAAGCTGACTCGGTTGGGCAGCGCGGTGAGATCGTCATATCGCGCGAGATGGCTGATCCTGGCCTGGGCATTGCGCCGCTCCGTAACGTCCTCGAGCAGCACCACCGCGCCGCCGTCAGCCATTGGCTGCACGGTCCAAGCCAGTGAGCGGTTCCTCTGGGGATCGGGATCGACGGTGATAACTTCCTTTGCCTGCGAGGTTTCGATGTCGGCAATGATCAACTCACCGCTGGCACCCGAAATCGATCCCGCTTCGACGCAGGCCGCGACGACATCGCGCGCGCTCGTGCTGCTCTGTGCGAAATCCTGAGCGAGGTTCATCATCGCGGCAAAGCGATGGTTCATCACCGCGAGCTGGCCGTCGGCGCCAAACATGCAGAGCCCGTGCGGCATGTTGTTGAGGGCCGTGTCGAACTGGCCGGCGAGCGCCGCTTCGCGCTCGCGCGCAACAACGGCCCGCAAGAATATCCGGTGCAGATTGGCCGAGAGCCGCATGACGGACAAAAGAAACGCGGCGCACACGAAGGACATCGCGATGTAATAGGGGGTGCCGTGCAGCGCCAGGGCGACCACGGCCGGTCCAAATATCAGGGTTGCCTGCAAACGAAATATAGATTGCCGCCCGTAGGCTCTCCCCGCTCCACCCGCCACGATTCCAGTGGTGACCGAGAGAGCGATCATGTGAGCGATGGCGTCGTCATTGCTCAAGAGGCTTGTGGAACACCATAGCCCCATCACAGCGGCCTGGATCAGCGCTCCGATCTGGTAGCGCTGCTGCCAGCGCGCGGCTTGTTCGGCGGTCAGGACCGATTTTTGAGCTTGGTAACGGCTCAAATCGAAGGCCCGTATAGCTCCGGCCAGAATGAGAAGCGGGACAAAACCCCAGATCAGCGTTTGTCCAGTTTTGAGCGCAGTCAGGGACGCCGCGAACGCCGAGAAGACGATGCCGGTGAGCACCGTGCCGGGAGCCTCGAACAACGAATCGGTCAACGCCGCCGAAATCGTCGGCGTGGCCTGTTCGGGTTCTCCGCTCTTGCTGTCAAACTGCATATGGTCTGTACGCGCGTCCTATCTGGAGCGCAGTTTTACCGATCCGGTATGAAGTCTTTCTGAGGGAACATCGTTAAAGTCGAGTTGTTTTGAGCGACAGATAATCGAAATATATCAATAGAAACAAAGTCATGGGAAAATTTTGCCGAGCACAACCTTAAAGAACAATTATCGCGGAGAAACATCTCCCAAACTTTTCGAAAAAGGCGCGCGGTCAAATGATCGCCCGCCGCGGGCGGCCGGCTAGCCCGAGGTCGAGGACAATAGCGGCGACCATGCCGGGTCGGAGGCGAAGCCCGGCGTCGGCACCTTCAGCTCGTTGCGGCCCGAGATGTCGACGGAGAACAGCGATGGCCCGCCGCTGCCGCCGGGATCGCGGAAGAACATCAGCACGCGGCCGTTCGGCGAGAAGGTCGGGCCTTCGTTATGGTAGCCGGAGGTGAGCAGCCGTTCGCCGGAGCCATCCGGCTTCATGACGCCGATCGAGAACTGTCCACCGCCTTGCCTGGTGAAGGCGATGTAGTCGCCGCGCGGCGACCACACCGGCGTCGAATAGGTCGCGTTGTTGTCGTCCTTGGAGAAGGAGATACGCTGCGCAGCTCCCCCGCCCGCGGCCATGACGTAGATCTGCGATCTGCCGCCGCGATCGGACTCGAAACAGATGCGGGTGCCGTCCGGGGAGTAGGACGGAGAAGTGTCGATCGCCGGCGTGTCGGTGAGGCGCGTGGTCGAGCGCGAGCGCAGATCCATCACGAACAGGTTGGAATTGCCGCCCTGCTGCAAGCTCATGATGACGCGCTGGCCGTCCGGCGAGAACCTTGGCGCAAAGGTCATGCCCGGGAAGTTGCCGACGATCTCGCGTTGGCCGGTCTCGATGTTGAACAGATAGACCTTCGGATCGCCCTGGCCGAACTCCATGTAGGTGATCTCTTGCGAGTTCGGCGAGAAGCGCGGCGTCAGCACGAGGTCGGAGCCGCGGGTCAAATAGCGCACGTTGGCGCCGTCCTGGTCCATCATCGCGAGCCGCTTGACGCGGCGCTCCTTTGGCCCGGTCTCGTCGACGAACACCACGCGGCTGTCGAAATAGCCCTTCTCGCCGGTCAGCTTCTCATAGATCTGGTCGGAGATGATGTGGGCGATGCGGCGCCAATATTCCGGCGAGGTGAAATATTGCTGGCCGGCGAGCTGCTGACCGGTGACCACGTCCCACAAGCGGAATTCGGCCTTGAGGCGGCCGTCCGGCTGCCGCGTCATGCGGCCGGTGACGAGGGCCTGCGCGTTGAGGGTCTTCCAGTTCTCGAATTGCGGCGCGACGTCGATGTTGCTGATGCGCTCGATGAAGGCGGCCTGGTCGACCGGCGCGAACAGGCCCGAGCGCTTCAAATTGTTGGTGATGACCTGCGTGACGCCGTTTCCGACGTCGCCGTCGGCCGGCGAGCCGGGCACGAAGTTGGTGATCGCGATCGGAATCGGCCGAAACTCCGTCGGGTCGATGCGGAGCCGCCCCTGCTGCGGCTGCTGGGCGAAGGCCCGTCCGCCCCCCAGCATCGCGAGCGTCGATCCGGTCAGGGTCATGAAGCGGCGGCGGTTCATCGATCGGACGTCATTCATCGCAAAATACTTTTGTTCGGATGTCACAACATATCTTTCAGGCCGAAAGTCATCGGGATGAGCTTCCAGCTCTCGTACTGCGGCTTCGGCATGAACGAATAGACCTGACACTGCACGATGGCGCGCTTGGCGCTCTCGGCCACCGCCTGGGCGATTGACCGTGACGGTCCCCTCACCGCGACGACGACGGGCTCGGATGCGAGCGATCCATCGATCTTCATGGGAATGTCGATGTCGGCTTCGTACTGATCGGCGTCCTGGCCATTGTAAGTCGGCGTGAAGCAACGCTTGACCGCGCCCTGAAAAGCGCCGCGCCAGGTCGCGACGTTGTTGGCGGCAGTTCCCGTCGTTGATCCCAGCGAGGCGGACGCATTCAGCGCCGTGCCAGCGAGCTCGTGCCGGGTCGAAGCGCGCTTGTCGAGGTCGCGCTGGATCTGCGCGGGGTCGAAGCTGCGCTCCTTGGGCTTCGGCTGCTGTTGCGGCTGCACCGCTGCGACCTTTTGCTCCGGCGGCTTGGGCGGCGGCTTCTTGGTCTCCAGCTTCTTCTGGAGCTCGGCGATCGGATCTTCCTTGGCCGGATCAGGCTTCTTTTCCGGCGGCTTCGGTTCTTCTTTCGGCTTGGCCTCGGCTACCGGCTTCGGCGGCTCGGGCTTCTTCTCGACCGGCTTCTCGACGGGTTTCGGCGGCGGCTCGGGTGTCGAGTTGGTCTTGATCAGCTCTTTCTTCTCGGTGACCTTGCCGACGGCGTCTTCCTCGGGCTTGGCCTCGGCGATCTTCTCTACTTTGGGCTTCGGCTCTTTCTTGTCGCCGGTCTTCTGCCCCGACATCATCTGCGCGAGCTGGTCGGTCGAGATGATGTCGATCGGCAGCGACTCTTCCGGCGGCACGAAAGCCCTGCTGCTAAAGGTGACGAGCCCCCATCCCAGCACGAGGATGTGGAGGGCAATCGACGCAACGAGTGTCTTGTCGACCTTCACCTTCACCGCCTACCCCTGATCCGCTTCCGTGACGAGGGCCAGCTTCTTGAATCCTGCGCCGGACAACTGGCCCATGACCTTGGCCACCGTCCCGTAATCGGCCTTCTTGTCGGCACGCAGATAGATGCGTTCCTCAAGCCCCCCGCGCGCGTCCGTGATCGCCTTCAGCTTGGGGATCAGTTCGTTCATCGCGATCTCGGCGTCGTTGATGAACACCTTGCCCTTGATGTCCACCGACATCTGGATCGGCTTCTGGTCGTTGTTTTCGAGGCTCTTGGCCTGGGTCTGCGGCAGGTCGAGCGGCACGCCGACCGTCAGCATCGGCGCCGACACCATGAAGATGATGAGCAGCACCAGCATCACGTCCACCATCGGCGTGACGTTGATTTCGGCCACGACCGGCTTGCGCCGGCCACGGCGCCCACCGCCTCCGGACGAACTCGCGGCGTTCATGCCCATGGTCTGGTGCCCAAATTGCCCTTCACACTATACATGCCGTCCGTCAGCCCCGCTCGTCGATCTGGCGTGACAGGATGGCTGAAAATTCATCGGCGAAGCCTTCGAGCCGCTGCGCCTGCCGGTTCACCTCAGAGGTGAACTTATTGTAGAAAATAGTGGCAGGAATGGCGGCGATAAGGCCGACGGCGGTCGCAAACAGCGCTTCCGCGATACCCGGGGCCACCACCGCCAGAGAGGTATTTTTCGACGCCGCGATCGACTGGAAGCTCGACATGATGCCCCAGACGGTGCCGAACAGGCCGACGAAGGGGCCTGCGGAGCCGACGGTGGCGAGTACCAGCAGCCGGCGTTCCAGCCGCTCGACCTCGCGGGCGATCGAGACGTTCATGACCTTGTCGATGCGCATCTGAAGGCCTGCGACCGAACGGGCTTGGCTTTCGAACGAACGCTTCCATTCGCGCATCGCCGCCACGAAGCAGGCCGCCATGGAATGCGTCGGTTTGGCCGAGAGCGTGCGATAGAGGTCCTCGATCGACTCGCCGGACCAGAACGCCTGCTCGAAACGGTCCATCGAGCGGCGCGTGCGGGCGAACAGGAAGATCTTGTCGATGGCGATCGCCCAGACCCAGACCGAGCAGGCGAGAAGCCCCAGCATCACCGCTTTCACGATCCAGTGAGCCTGCCAGAACAGCGCGATCAGCGACACGTCCGCGGAAGCGGCAACCGGAAGGGCTGACTGAGCCACGTCGGCCGGATTCATAAGCAGTATCCTCTCAAGGCGATCATCACCTAATGTCCCGGCCGGCAAATGGCCGCCGGTTCCCAATGGCCGCGCTAGAACCGGCGCGGCCGGCAAGCCCGCTCAAAGCCTTGTCTTTCTGGGGTGCAGGGCTCGTCCAAAGCCGGCCGCCTGCATTCCCTGCCAAGATGTCAAAACTATGGGGCCTCGGCCCAAGGCTCAGAGTTCGGGCTTTGGGCGCGATTATCCGCAATTACCAGAGCCCGGCGATGGTTAATGCTGGGTTACCGCAGGCGAATTTGGCTGCGGAAAAGGAAGCTAGCGCAGGGGGATGGGCGGCGGGGGCGGTTCCGTGCCCGGGACGCAACGCAACGGCCCAGCGGTTGGCATGGGCCCCGGATCTGCAGCGCATCGTCGAAGAGACGCTGCACTGCGTCCGCGCACCAGAGTTCCGTTGCCGTCCCCGCTACCCGCTATCGTCGGAGGAACCAGCCCTCGCCTGAAAAATTGTCCGGAGCATCACTTCTCGCGAGGTTTTGCCATGAGCATCAACCCAAAGACGACCGCCGCCGTCGGCGATCATCCGCTCCACCCCATGATCATCCCGTTCCCCGTCGCCTTCCTGGTCGGCGCGCCCATCGCCGATCTCGCCTTCATCGGTACCGGTGACGGCTTCTGGGCCAGGGCCGCGATCTGGCTGATCGGCGCCGGCATCGTCATGGCTCTCGTTGCCGCCGTGGCCGGCTTTGTCGACTTCTTCAGCGAGGCTCGTATCCGCCGCCTCAACGATGCCTGGTATCATATGATCGGCAACCTCGCGGCGGTCGTGCTGGCCGCAATCAATTTCTACCTCCGCTACGCCCAAGGCGCGGAGGCTGCGGTCAAGCCGTGGGGCGTGGCGCTCTCCCTGATCGTGCTCGGCATCCTCCTGTTCACGGGATGGAAGGGCTGGGAAATGGTCTACCGGCATCACGTCGCAGTGCTGGACGCGCCGGGCCAGACCAGTTCGGAGCCGGTCACGCCGCATCATGGCGGCGAAAGCCACCGCCGCGCCGCCTGAGCGGGTGTAGAGCCGGCCGCGCGCTGCATGGGCCACGCCGCCCGTCTTTCGATGAGCGTCAGGCCGCGGGGGCAGGTTCGGGGCAATTGGTCAGCCGCGCCGGATTGCCGATTGCGGTGCAGCCGCCGGGTACGTCGCTGGTTACGACCGTGCCGGCGCCGATCTTTGCAAAATCGCCGATCCTGACGTCGCCGAGAATAGTCGCGCCGGAGCCGATGAACACGCCGCGACCAATGCGAGGCGAGCGCGCCGGCAGTTCAGCGCTGCGACCTATGCTGACGTTCTGAAGGATGGTGGCCTCGTCACCGATCACCACATTGGCACCGATCACGATGCCGGTGGCGTGGTCGAGATACACGGACGATCCGAGGCTCGCTGCCGGATGAATGCTGACCTGCAGGACGTTCGACGCCTCGTTCTGAAACAGCAGCGCCGCGTCGCGATGGTCGTGATGCCAGAGCCAGCTCGAAACGCGCCAGGCTTGCAAGGCGACGTAGCCTTTGAAATGCAGCAGCGGCGCCATCAGCCCGGCGATGGCGGGATCGCGGAGCACGATGGCATGCAAGTCGCGGCCGGCCGCCTCGATCAGATCCGGGTGCGTGCGAAAGGCGTCGCGGGAAAATGTCGTGAAGCGCTCGCGTTCGGCCGCGCTGTCGCCAAGCCGGCGCCCGATCAAATCGGACAGTGCGGCGGTAAAATCGTCATGGGCAAGGATGAGACCGACAAGAGCCTTGCCGAATATGGGGTCGGCTGCCGCTGCGCGCTGCGCCTCGCCGCGGATCTCCTGCCAGAGGCTCTCGCTCGCCATGATCGCAGCTTCCGTCATCGTTGCCGCCTGCGGTGTTTTGACGCTTCCTTCTCATTGGCGGATATACGCCGCCGTCAGCCCGCGCGCCAAGCTCCCCGTGAGGCTACGAGCTTGCATGCCAAGCAGCCCGGATCATATATATAGGGTCAGTCGAGTTCCCGGCCGAAGCTAAGGTCTCAGGTTCGTACTGCCGCACTGGGCTAGGGTTGTTCAGGCAAAGTATCTCGTTCAAGACCCCGCAGTGGTCCGCCATCCCCGGGTTTGTCGTGCACAGCGGCTCAGTGTGCCGAAGCGAATCCCGAATCCCGTCATCCAAGGTCACGCCAATACATGTCGCCCAACGCCTCCGCCGACGACCAACACGACGACATCATGTATCCCTCCGCCCTGCCGTTCCTGCTGGTCCATCTCGGCTGCGTTGCAGCCATCTGGACCGGTGTTACCTGGCAGGCCATCGCGATCTGCGCCCTACTGTATGTCGTGCGCATGTTTGCAATCGGAGCAGGCTACCACCGCTATTTCTCCCATCGGGCTTTTGCGACCGGTCGGGCGTTTCAGTTCACCCTGGCCTGGCTCGCGCAAAGCACCGCGCAGAAGAGCGTTTTGTGGTGGGCGGCCAAGCATCGACACCATCATCTGCATTCCGACACCGAAAACGACGTGCATTCACCGCGTCACCGAGGCTTCCTCTACAGTCATCTCGGCTGGATTTTCTACCGAGAGCACGATGAGACCGACCTCGTGAAAGTCGGCGATTTCGCCGCCTATCCGGAACTGATGTGGCTGCATCGGCTGGAACTGGTGCCGGCCGTTGCGCTGGCTGCGCTCTGCTTTCTGGTTGCAGGATGGTCCGGCCTCGTCGTCGGCTTCCTGTGGAGCACCGTGCTGGTGTATCACGCGACCTTCTGCATCAACTCCCTCGCCCACGTGCATGGACGCAAGCGCTACGTGACCGGCGATGATTCCCGCAACAACTGGCTGCTGGCGCTGTTCACCCTCGGTGAGGGCTGGCACAACAACCACCACGCCTACCAGAGCAGCGTGCGACAGGGCTTTCGCTGGTGGGAAATCGACGTGACCTATTACATCCTGAAGGTGCTGTCCTGGTGCGGCGTGGTCTGGAACATGAAGACGCCGCCCGAACAGGTGCTGCGCAACGAACAGGCGCTTGGCGCACGGGTCATCCATCGGGCGGCCCGCGAGCTTGCCGGACGGTTCGATGCGCAGACCCTGGCACACGCGATCTCGTCGGCGCTACGACGAGCCGATTTGGCCCAGTTGCAACTGCCAACGCTGCACGACATCCTCAATCGCGCGCATGAAGGCGTCGATGCGCTGACGCATCTGCATTTGCCGAAGATTCCGACCCGCGAGGAGTTTCTCGCCGAGGCCAGGGCGATGTTCGCGCGAACGCGATCACTCAATGAGATCGTGGACTACGCCTACGAACACTTCCTGGAGTCGGTTCGCGCGCAACTCGCGACGGCGCGCTGACCAAAACAATCCAGACAAGGCAGCCCAGAGATCGCGGCTGCCGGCCTCGCATTCCCAAAAACCAAACCGCCCGCCTGCGGGTTGCGCAGGCGAGCGGCTCAGGGGCCATCAGGACTTTGGGGGCATGCGCCTGAAGGCTTTGAGAGGCGTCAGTCCCAAGATCAACCTTGCTGCTGGTCGGTCGGCGGCGAGGTCGGGCGCGTCTTGTGCTGCGCCATGAACTGGTCGAACTCTTCCTTGTCCTTGGCGTGACGCAGACGGTCGAGGAAGTTCTTGAACTCGACCTGCTCCTCCTCGAGCCGCTGCAGCGTCTCGGTGCGGTACTCGTCGAAGGCACGGTTGCCGCTCGTGGGCGGGCCGAAGCCGAAGCCGAAACCGCGGCGCTCCATGCGGCCGCGCATCCGGTCCATCTTGTACTGCATCCGCTCCATCTTGTTCTGCCAGCGATCCTGGTTGCTCCAGCACGACATTCTTCTGCTCCCGAGTGTGAAAAAGAGAAGGGCAAGTCCGATCGGCCACCAGATGATGAAGCCGAGAATGGTCACGGCGATCCAGCCGGGGTGCCAGGGCGTCTCGAGCATGCGGGGACGCTCGTACTGTTGCTGTTGGTCCGAAGGGCCGCGCCATCGATTGACATCAGCGGTGTAGGCCATTTCCCTCTCCATGACGGCATCAGCGCCGTTGTGAATGTAAATAACATTTACATAGGTAGATCATCCCGCGATTTTGTCAAGCCGACCGCCCAACAGGGCGGGCGAATTATTTGAGCAACTTTATTTCGGCTTGCCCCAGGGACCACCGGGCGGCACACCGGAACCGGAGGACGCCTCCGGTGGCACCGGCGGCGGCTCGGCGCTTTTCGCCGGAGGGCGGCGATCGGTCGGGAAGCCGAGACCGCGCAGATAGATCAGCACCTCGGCTTCGAGCAGTTCGTCCGGCGACATCGGCAGCTTTCGGCGCGCGGCGTCGCCGCGGGAGAACAGCGAGGCCACGCCATGCGCCATCGACCAGATGTGCAGCGCCATCATCATCGCCGGCGGCCGCGGCGTGCCTGGCGGCGCCAGCGCGGCAAGCCGCTCCGCCGCGGCACGAATGATGTTGAAAGCACGTTCGCTGGCGGCCTGGAGCGCCGGATTGGAATCCACCGGCACGCCCGATTCGAACATCGCATTGTAGAACGCAGGCTCCTCGCGGGCGAAGGCGAGATAGGCCCTGCCGACACGCTCGAACGCCGTGACGGTGTCGGGCCGGCCGTCGTCCCAGGCTGCGGTGAGGCGGGCCTCGAACTGCTCGAAGCCGCGCTGCGCGATCGAGGACAGCAGCTCGTCACGGTCGCGAAAATGCCGGTACGGTGCCGCTGCACTGACGCCGGCCATACGCGCGGCATCGGCAAAGGTGAAGCCGGCCGCGCCCTTTTCGGCGATCAGCCCGAGGGCAGCCTGCAACAGGGCTTCCTTCAGATTGCCGTGGTGATAGCCGCGCTCGGCGCGGCGCGTCTCCTTGCGCCAGCTCATGTGAACGACCTTTACATGAGCCGGGCATGAAGGTCACTAGCCGCGACGGGTTTGATCAACCCGTATTTTCCGCAGTCATTCCGGGGCGATGCCAAGCATCGAACCCCGGAACGATGCCAAGGCCTCGCAGCCCGGAAGGCCTAGCGGCCCGGGATCGGCAGCACCGGCATGACTTCGATGGCCTCGCCCGGGAAGATCGCAAAGTGCGGGTGGTTCTTGAACAGTTCTGCGGCGGCTTCCTGCGAGGCGGCGCGCACCACCGTGAAGCCTGTCAGCGCGTTGCTGACCTCGGTGACACCGCCGGCGTCGATCCTGCGGGTCTTGCCGAGCGGGCCGCCCATCTCGACGATGACGGCCTTGTGCTTTTCGACCCAGCCGTGCCAGGCGGCCATGCCCTCCTGCTCCTTTGCCTTCCGTTCAGCCTCAGGCATCGCGTGCCAGGCTGCCATTTTCGTGCCGGTCATGCTGCCGAGATAGACGGCGAGAAACGTGTGTTCGGTGCTCATGGGGGTCTCCTCAGGTTTGGTGGATCGGGGAAAAATTCGGGACTTCGAATGCGGCCGCCGCCTTGATTATTTGCTCTTCAGGTCGGCAAACCCGGCGGCAGCCTCCTGTACCTCCGGCGAGAAATCGACCATCTCCTGCACCTGGCGGATCTCGATGACTTCATTGGGCGACGCCGGGCACTTCTTCGCCCAGGCGATCGCCTCCGCGCGCGAGGCGACCTCGATCATCCAGTAGCCGCCCAGCACTTCCCTGGCTTCGGCGAATGGGCCGTCGGTCACAACAGGCTCGCCGGTTGCAAATGACACCCGCGCCCCCATCGACGGCGGATGCAGGCCGTCGAGCGTGATCAGCACGCCCGCGTCCATCAGCGCCTCGCTGTAGTGCATCACCGCCGCGACACGCTCGGGATCGGGTTGGACATCCGGCGGCGCGGTCTCGTAGCCGAGCGGGATCATCAGCATCATGAATCGCATGGAGCTTCCTTGCTTGCTGTGTCATTTCGGGCCGGCACGGCAGCCCGGACCGCCCGCCCTCACCTCCAAGACGAACAAACTCTGACGGAACCGACAGGTGACGAAATTATTCTGAAGGCTGCTGGGCTGGCGCTAGCGCGGCTGCGGCAGGAAACGACCGTCCTGCCGGGCAGCGCCGAAATAGACCTCGATACGACGGACCTTGCCGCCGGCGAAGGTAAAGAACTCCGTGTTCCGAAAGCTCCTGCCATCTGTCGCCAGGCAAAGATAGGTGACGAAGGCCTCGTCGCCCCGGACGAAGATCCGCTCGATGTCATGCCGCGCGATCCAGCCGGTGTCCTTCCAGCAGCGCTCGAAATAGGCCGCCTTGTCGAGGTCGTCGTCGAACGGACTGATGAAGCGGAAATCGTCGGCCAAGGCATCGGCGACCCGTTGCCGGTCGTTGGCGAGATAGGCGGCGAACAGGCTTCGAATCAGGTGCTCGTGATGGTGGGGCATGGTCGCTCCTCCTTCAAATCATTTGAAGCTCCGATGGAAGACGACCCGCGCGCAGGCCTGCCGACATCGCACGCCGATTCCGTGCCGGCAACCCGCGGCAAAATTGCCCTAGTCCGCCGTCCATCGCCGGGTCGCCGCGCTTGCTCCCTCCGGCAGAGCCTCGAAGACTGGCGAGGCCAGCACGGCATGGACGTGCAGCGTGGTCGTGCCCGAATTACGAAAACCGTGCTTGCGGCCGGAGGGAACCAGCAGCGATTGGCCGGCCGTCATCGTGACGCGCTCGGCCTCAATCCATATATCGGCCTCGCCCGCGCGCACGGTCAGCACCTCCTCGACCGGATGACTGTGCGTCGGCGCCCCGGCGCCGGGCGCGACCCATTGCTCGAAGATGCAGAGCGCGGCGGCGCCGTTGCGCGCGGATGTCAGCATCCGAGTCGTCACACCTGGCCGCCATTCCTCGAGCGGGATCGCACTGGGATCGATGAGCATGGCCAGAGGCCCTTTCTTGCCGGGACGAAAGCGAAGTAAAAGGAGCCGGCGCTCGCGCGCGACCGAATTTTCGGACACAGGACAGACTAGCAAATGCCGCAAACCCCGCAAAACGTCGCCCTCGTCACCGGAGCCGCGCGCGGCATCGGGCTTGCGACCGCGAAGAAGTTTCTGGCTGAGGGCTGGCGCGTGGCGCTGCTCGACATCGAGGGCGAGCTGCTCGGCCGCGCGGTCGCTGAGATCGGCCGGGACGAAGCCACGCTGGCGCTGACCTGCGACGTCTCGGACGCAGCCGCGGTCGCCGCCGCGATGACGACGACCGAGCGGCGGTTTGGCCGGCTCGACGCGCTCGTCAACAATGCCGGCATTGCCGTGTTCGCGCCACTCATGGAGACAACAGAGACCGATTGGCGGCGCGTGCTCGAGGTCAACCTCACCGGCCCGTTCCTCTGCACCAAGGCGGCGGTGCCGCTGATGCGCGACGGCAATGGCGGCGCCATCGTCAACATCACCTCGATCTCGGCGGTGCGCGCCTCGACGCTTCGCTCGGCCTACGGCACCAGCAAGGCGGGCCTCGCGCACCTTACCAAGCAGCTCGCGGTCGAGCTCGCGTCCCTCAACATCCGCGTCAACGCGGTCGCGCCGGGGCCGGTCGATACCGCGATGGCGAAGCAGGTGCACACCAGGGAGATCCGCGCCGACTATCACGACGCCATCCCGCTGAACCGCTACGGCCTGGAAGAGGAACTCGCAGAAGCCATCTACTTCCTGTGCTCGGAACGATCGAGCTACATCACCGGCCAGATTCTGGCCGTCGATGGCGGGTTCGATGCCGCGGGCATCGGCCTGCCGACGCTACGCGGCGAGCGGAGGAACGGGTAGACCTGGCGTAGGTTGAATAGGCGAAGCGTAACCCACCTCTTCTCGTGCGCGCCTGAAGTGCTGGGTCACGCCGAGCGGACTTCGCTTCGCGCAGCCGCTTCGGCTGGCCCGTCCTACGGAATCGAATTCGCGGAGGCTTCATGCGACGCGCCACCTTCCTCCAAGTCTTGATCCTCCAAGCCTTGATGCTCGCATCCGCGCTGCTGGCCGCTACGCCTGTCTTCGCCGAAATCCGCATCATCCAGTCGCCCGGCGGACAGGTCGGGCCGTTCCTCGATTTGTTCGAGAAGGTGCGCGAGAGCGGCGAGCGCGTGGTGATCGACGGCCCCTGTCTGTCCGCCTGCACGCTGTTGCTGAGCATCGTGCCGGGCGAACGGATCTGCGTCACCAAGCGTGCCGTGCTCGGCTTTCATGCGGCGCGTTCGGTCGACCGACATGGGCGCTTCTATGCGGAGCCGGAGGCATCTGAAGCGGTGCTCCAAGCCTATCCCGGCCCGGTGCACGACTGGATCAGCCGCCACGGCGGCCTCACCTCGCGGTTGCTGTTGCTGAAGGGGCGCGACCTCGCCGCGATCTATTCGCGCTGCCGGTGATGATAAGCCGACGCAAGCGGTGTGCCCGGGTTGAATCCGGCGCTGTCCGGCGATTAGGCAGTTCTTCAAAATTCCGACTGGCCGGACGCGAAATCCGCTCAAGCGCTTCGCAATGCCTGCCCAATTTACGCGGTTTCCGGCTTCTCCCGACCGTCTATGATGGTGCCGGCCAGACTGGGGCCGCGGCGGCGTCATTTTCTCAGCAGTGGTCACAGACTAGAATGGTTCCGCTTTTTCAGGACTACTCATTTTCAAACGGGTCGCAGGCCGTGCAGCCCCTCGATTTTCGCTACCGCCTGTCGGACCGGGGACGCATCGTCCTTGGCCCGCTGAGCTCCGAAGAGACCGTCGAATTCGAATTGCTGTCGCTGCGTGAGCGCGAAGGCCTGATGGACATCGTGTCCGAGCTGCGGCTGCTAGAGCTTTACGTGAAGTACGTCGGCTCTGGCGCAGGAATTGCGGGCGCGCCGACGGAGCCCAACCGGCAGGTGGGCGAGCCGCCGCGCCGGCGCAGACCGCCCGCACGCTCGGCAGGGCCGCTCAACTACATCGTCTCGATGATCGTCATCGCGAGTGTCAGCTTCACGCTCATCGCGTTGCTCGTGAGCTAGCAGACAAGCGCGCCGGCGAAATTGCCGGTCACGCGCTTCGTGAGGCCTAATAAAACCTCTGGATCATCTGGGTCAATTCCATGCTCGCGCAGATGAGCATACCCCAAAGTGCAAAGTTGATCTGTAGCGCCGCCGCCATCGGTCGCTCCCCTTCCAAGTCCGCCCGCCCCAGTTTGTAGAATTTATGAAGGGATAGTTAGCGATTCTGTTGCGGAGTTCACAGCCTAATATTGCGCCAGTTGTTGTGCGATGCGGTCCGCATCATTTCACGAAGCGGCCTCACTGCTCTCGCAATGTGGTGCGAGAGCAAAGTCCATATTCGGCCATGTCGGCCAGCGTTTCCCTTAGGTTCCATTTGAGCGGTGCGACGCAAGCTACTGCATGCAGAGTTAGCGCGTTGCCTACAACACCCAAGGGTCCGGCATGATGCGACACGGCTTTGTCTTGCTCACTTTTTGCGCAACGCTGATGGGATGCGCGGTCGCGCCTGCGCAGGAACGCCGTCCGATCGCATGGGACGGCCTCGGTCAGAATCCAAACCGTCCCTCTGTCATCAAGCGTCGTGTGGTGAACCAAGCTCCCGCGGTGAGTGATCCGAATCAGGAGCGGGAAAAAGTGCTCGGCACCTTGCGCCCGTACTCCGCGGCCTGGTGGGCAATCCATGATGAAATCGAAGCGGAGAATGACAGGCAGCTCGGCACGAAGCTCGTGATCTGTCCGCGTTGCGTTCCGTCGTCCCAACCACCGAGCAACGACGTGACCGGATCGATCCGCTGAGAGGACACGCAGCCGATCCGCGCACAACGCCGCGTCCTTATGCGCGCCCCCTCTCCCACATCGTCGGGAGAGGGAGATCGCCCACCTGGCGCGTCAGGCGATCGCGCCTGTCACATTCCCTCGGCCGGGCAATTCACCATCCAGGGGATGCCGAATTTGTCGACGCACATGCCAAAGCCCTTGGCCCAGAACGTCTTGCCAAAGGGCATGGTAACGCTGCCGCCGTCCGCGAGCGCGTTGAACTTTCGCTCGCCCTCCGCGGGGTCCGCGACCGTGAACGAGATCGAAAAGCCCTGCGGCTTGTGAAAATGCTCGCTTGGTGTGTCAGAGGCCATCAACACGCTGCCGTCGGGCAGCGACATCCGCGCGTGCATGATCATCTTCTCGCGGCCGGGCGCGGCGGCCATATCCGCGGGCGCGTCCGATGCACGCATCATGGCGTCGATCTTGCCGCCGAGAACCTTGGCGTAATAGTTGAACGCCGCTTCGCAGGTGTCCTGATAGAATAGATAGGCATTGAGCATGTTTCTCTCCTCTTGGTTGACTTGACCGTTCCGACCGTTCCTTGGGCGAGGACGCCGCTATTTCTCGGTGAGCTTCTTCAGTCCGGCGAGGCCGGCCTCGAAATCCTTGCCGATCATGCTGTCCATGTTGATGAACACCTGCATGACCTTGGACAGGAACGGGGCCGGGCCGGACATCGCCCACGTGACCAGTGTGGCATCGCCTTGCGGCACAAAGGTGAACTCGGCGGTGTTGTGGCCTTCGAAGGGCCGCTCGAAATCCAGCTTGATGCGGAGTTTTGACGACGCATCTGCCTCGAGAATTTCCATGCGACCGGCGCCGACATTGTTGTTGCCGTCCTAGGCATAGGTCGCGCCCTTTCTTTCCGCAGTTCCGCCGAAGCTGCGCTTCATGGCGGGATCGCGGCCCTCGTAGGGTGACCAGGTTGTCCAGCGATGGAAATCGGCGACCAAGGGATAGACCGCATTGGCCGGCGCTTTCACGGCGAGGCTGCGCTCGACGCGGAATGTGTCGGGCTTTGTCAGGGCGAAGACGAGGACGCCCACGATTCCGACCGCGAGCAGGATGGCGATGGCAGCAATGGCTTTCAGCATGAATGGCTCCCTGGATACTGTCCTAGGACGAAGGGAGGGGGTCGGGCCCGACAAGGCGACGCAAAAATGTTGGTACGCCCGAAGCAGGCCCTCCCTACTTCACCTTCGCGCCCTGCCTGGCACCGCCATTGGCGCCCTTCGGCTGGCTGTCCCGGATCAGGCGATCGAGGTGCATGCGGATGTGGGCGGCTTCTGCGGATGTGTTGGCGAGGGCGATCGCACGATCGAAGGCGATGCGGGCTTCGTCATTGCGCCCGAGCTGCATCAGGAAGGCGCCGCGCACGCCGTAGAAATGGAAGTAGTTGGCAAGCTTCGGCGCCAGAGGTTCGATCAGGTCGAGCGCGGCTTGCGGTCCGCGCACCTTGGAAACCGCGACCGCGCGGTTGAGCGTCACCACCGGCGAAGGCTGCACCACCTCCAGCGCACCATAGAGCAGGTCGATCTGCGCCCAGTCGGTCTCCTCGGGCGTCGCCGCGCGGGCATGCAGCGCAGCGATCGCGGCCTGGATCTGGTAGGGCCCGCTGCGGCGATGGCGCATCGCCTTGTCGATCAGCGCGAGGCCTTCCGCGATCATCGTGCCGTTCCACAGCGAACGATCCTGGTCGTCCAGCAGGATCAGCGAGCCATCCGCGGCAAAGCGCGAGGCACTGCGCGCATGCT
The DNA here is from genome assembly GCF_023073915.1 of Bradyrhizobium sp. 149. Taxonomy (GTDB): domain Bacteria; phylum Pseudomonadota; class Alphaproteobacteria; order Rhizobiales; family Xanthobacteraceae; genus Bradyrhizobium. The sequence continues at coordinate 1,774,828 of NZ_JADPKK010000022.1, forward strand.
GCAACAAGATGAGCGCCGTGAGCCCCATGATCTCCGGCTCGCTCTGGAACAGCCGCAAAAGCAGCCGCGCCAGCCGGATCGCCTCCTCGCACAGCGGCTTTCTGATTGCGGCGGTGTCGCCGCTCGCCGAATAGCCCTCGTTGAAGATCAGATAGATCATTGCGGCGACAACGGCGAGCCGCTCTGAGCGCTCGACCGCGCCCGGCGTTTCGAACGGTGTCCCGGCCTCGGCGACCTTGGCCTTGGCACGGGTGATGCGCTGCTCCATCGCCGCCTCCGAGACCAGGAAGGCGCGCGCGATCTGCTTCACCGTGAGGCCGCAGACGATGCGGAGCGCTAGCGCGATCTGCTGCGTCGCCGGCAGTCCTGGATGGCAGCAGATGAACATCAGCCGCAAAATGTCGTCGCGGTAGTGCGAGCCGTCGAGCCGCTCGGCGAGCGCACCCTCGGCGTCGTCGAGATCGGAGATGGCCTGGTCGTCCTCCGGCAGCGGCTGCTGCTTGCGGGTGCGGCGCACCTCGTCGATGGCAACGTTGCGGCCGACCATGATCAGCCAGGCCGCTGGGTCGCGCGGCGGCCCCTTCTGCGGCCAGGTCTTGAGCGCGCGCAGGCAGGCGTTCTGAAAGGCTTCCTCGGCGGTGTCGAGATCGCGGAAGTAGCGAAACAGTGCGCCGACCGCCTGGGGGCGCGCCGATGTCAGCGCGGTCTCGATCCAGGCGGTATCGGCCTCGCTCACGTCAGATTCCCTCCGGGCCTGAACACGCCGACCGGGCGCACCTCATAGGCGCCGCCGGGATTGGCGGATCCGAGGTCACGCGCAACGTCGAGCGCCTCGTCGAGGTTCTTGCAATCGACGATGTAGAAGCCGAGCAACTGCTCCTTGGTCTCCGCATAGGGCCCGTCGAGCACCAATGGCGGGTCTTCCTTGCGCAGCGTCGCTGCCGCGGTGGTCGGCAGCAGCCGCGCCACCGGGCCGAGCCTGCCCTGCTTCGCGAGACCTTCCTGCACCACGGCGAGCTTCTTCATCACGGCCTCGTCCTGGTCCTTGCTCCAGGAGCCGACGAAGTCCTCATCGTGATAGCAAAGGATCGCATAAAGCATGGGCAGTACCTACTCTGAACGCTTGTTTTGAAGACGATCCACTATGCCCTGCCCCGACATGGCTGCGGAAAAAAACTGCAAGAAAAATCCGGCAGATCGTGCCAAGGAGGGCCTTCTTGAGCGGAACCTTATGAGGCACTTCGAATGACCGTGGGCACACTGGCCGTCCTGATCAACAGCACGCAGCAGAACTGGCTGCCGGAGCGCTGGAAAGCCCGGTTCGACGCGGTCTGCGGCGGCCGCCGCGTGGTGCTGCTGCCCGACGCCGGGCTCGATCCGGCCGAGGTGCACTACGCCGCGGTGTGGAAGCCGGTGCCGGGCGACCTCGGCTCTTTTCCCAATCTGCGTGCGATCTTCAATCTGGGCGCCGGCGTCGATGCGCTGATGGCGGACAAGAGCTTGCCGAACGTGCCGTTGGTGCGCGTGGCTGTGCCTGATCTGACCGGCCGCATGACCGAATACGTCGTGCTGCATGTGCTGATGCACCACCGCCAGGAGCTGTATCTGCGCCAGTCGCAGCGCGAAAAGCGCTGGGAGCCGACATATCAATGGCCCGCGAGCGCCGTCACAGTCGGTGTCATGGGACTGGGCACGCTCGGCGCCGACGCGGCCGATGTGCTGCGGCGGCTTGGTTTCCGCGTCGCCGGCTGGAGCCGCAGCCCCCGCACCATCCCGGGCGTCGATTGCTTCCATGGCGCTGAGCAGATCGACGCGTTCCTGCGCACGACCGATATCCTCGTCAGCCTGTTGCCGCTGACGCCTGATACAAACGGCATCCTCAATCGCGACGTTTTCACCAAGCTCAACCGCAACAGCCCGCTCGGCGCGCCCGTGCTGATCAACGCCGGCCGCGGCGGCCTTCAGAACGAAGCCGATATTCTGGCCTGCCTCGACGACGGCACGCTGGGCGCCGCCTCACTCGACGTCTTCGTGCAGGAACCGCAGCCGGCGGACAGCCGGTTCTGGACCCATCCCAAGGTGCTGCTGACGCCACACAACGCCGCCGACACCGACGCCGATGCGATCTCGGCCTATGTCGCCGAGCAGATCGCGCGGTTCGAGGCGGGCGGCGTGCTGGAGAACGTGGTGGACCGGGCGCGGGGATATTGAGACCGCACGTGCCACCCGAGCCCGTAAGATCCCTGGTCGTCCGCCGGTATCTCGTTCACCCTCTCTTAGCGAGAAGTTGATAGGCGTTGTTAATCAACGCTCAACGAACGAGTCGGACATGCGGGCGAACCTCGGCCTCAGGATGCGGATCACGGTTGCGCTGGCGGTGACGGCGGCGGCGACCGCGCTGTTTGCGGTGCTCGGGGCGATGTGGATCATCGCGGGGATTATCGACCGCGCCGACCAGCGCGAGCTGCGCAGCCATTACGACGCCCTGCAATCGCGCATCGCCGAGGAATCCCGCCGTGCCGCCGCCATGAGCGCCGTCGTCGCGGCGATGCCGGCGACGCAGGACGCGATGGCCAAACAGGATCGCAACGCTTTAATCGACCTGTTCGGGCCGGTGTTTGCCGCGACCAAATCGGAGTACGGCGTCGAACAGTTCCAGTTCCACGTGGCCCCCGCGACCTCGTTCCTGCGCGTGCATCAGCCTGCTAAATTTGGCGACGACCTCTCGGGCTTCCGCAAAACCGTGATCATGGCCAACCAGGAGCACAAGGTCGTGGTCGGCCTCGAGGGCGGCCTGGCTGGGCTCGGCATCCGCGGCGTCGTGCCGATCGCGCAAGGCGGCAAGCATCTCGGCTCAGTGGAGTTTGGCCTGACCTTCGGCCAGTCCTTCCTGGACGACTTCAAGAGCACCCGCCATGTCGACATCACCTTCCATCTCGCCGACGGCACGGGCTTCAAGCTGTTCGGCGGCACACTGAAGGGCAAGAGCTTCTTCGACGCGGCCGATTACAGCCGCGCTGCCGGCGGCGACTTCACGATGCGGCAGGCCAAGCTGGACACCACGCCGGTGGCCGCGCTGCTCGGACCGATCAGGGATTTTTCCGGCAAGTCGCTCGGCGCGGTCGAGCTGGTGATGGACAATGCCGACTATGTGGCATCCGCCGACCGTGCCTGGCTGCTGGCATTCGGCATCGCCGCGCTCGGACTGGTGCTCGCCGCAATCGTCGGCTATCTCATCGCCCGCAGCATCTCGCGTCCGATCATCTCCATCACCACTGTGATGCGCGAGCTGGCCGACGGACACCTCGATGTCGCGGTTCCCGCCAGCAAAACGAATGACGAGGTCGGCGCAATGGTCAAGGCGGTCGCAGTGTTCCGCGACAACGCCGTCAACTTCAACCGGCTCCAGGCCGAACAGGCCGACACCAAGGCGCAATCCGAAGCGGAGAAGCGACGCGCGTTCGCCGCGCTCGCCGACAATTTCGAAGCCAGCATCCGCGACGTCGTCACCACGGTCTCCTCGGCCGCAGTCGAGATGGAGAATACGGCGCGCTCGATGTCCGATATCGTCGAGCGGTCGCGGCAGCAGACCGGCACGGTATCGTCGGCCTCGGCGCTCGCCTCGGAGAATGTGCAGACGGTTGCTGCCGCCGCGGAAGAGCTATCGTCGTCGATGACCGAGATCAGCCGGCGCCTTGCGCACGCGACCGCCGTAGTCGGCAAAGCTGCGGGCGACGGACGGCGGTCGAACGAGCGCGTGCAGAGTCTGGCAGATGCCGCGCAAAAAATCGGCGACGTGGTCTCCTTCATCAGCGGCATTGCCGAGCAAACCAATCTGCTGGCGCTCAACGCGACGATCGAGGCGGCGCGCGCGGGCGAAGCCGGCCGCGGCTTTGCGGTGGTCGCCTCCGAGGTGAAGGCGTTGGCAACCCAGACCGCCAAGGCGACCGAGGAGATCGGCGCGCAGGTGACAGCCGTACAAGGAGAGACCGCCGGCGCAGTGGACGGCATCCAGTCGATCTGCACAACGATCCAGGAGGTCGACGAGATCTCCGCCGCGATTGCCGCCGCCGTCGGCCAACAGGGCACCGCGACGCAGGAGATTGCGCAGAACGTCCAGCAGGCAGCCGCCCGCACCGGCGAGGTCTCGCAAAACATCGCGGGCGTCACCGCCGGCATCGCCGCGGCGGGAACAGCGGCGGAGGAAGTGCTGGGCTCGGCGATCGAGCTGTCAAAACAATCGCTGCGGCTGCGCGACGAAGTGGATCGTTTTCTCGCGCATATTCGCGCGGCGTAGCGTGGCGCGAGATCGCGCCACATACTCGCCGTCGTCCTGCCCTAGCTTTTAGCCGCCACCATCAAGTCGATCGCCCCCTTCACGATCGCCTCGAGCTCCCTGCGGGATACGCGGGCGCGGGAGCGGATGGCAATTGAGTGCACGGTTGCGGATGCGAGCTGCGCCAGCACGGCGGGATCGGCGCTCTCGGGCAGTTCGCCCTTTTCCTTGGCGCGGCGAAAGCAACTGGCAAACGCCTTGTCGAGCTCGTTGAGGCCATCGAGCACCATGGCGCGGATGTCGGGATCGCCGACGGCTTCGGACGCCGCGGTCACCACCGTGAAGCAGCCGCGCGGGCCGGTCTCGCCGGAGAGATAGATGTTCAGCGCGGAGGCGAAGATGCGCTCCAGCCGCTGGCGCACGGGCATCTCCTCGCGAAAGATCTCCACCATGGATGCGCGCGCTTCCTCGCGGTAACGCTGATAGCTCTTGATGTAGAGCTCGCGCTTGTCGCCGAAGGCACCATAGAGGCTCGGGCGATTCATGCCGGTGGCTTCGCTGAGATCGTCGAGCGAGGTCGCCGCGAAACCCTGCGTGCGGAACAGGTCGAGCGCTTTGCCCAGCGCGACGTCCGGTTCATAGGCGCGCGGACGGCCCCGGCGTTTAGGCTCAACGGCAGCAGCTGGCGGCTTCGATTTTTGTACCATCTCGCAAATTAATCCTTGACCGAGACCATAATATGCAAGATGGTACAAAAATCAATCTGGCCAGGTTGAGCAACCACCACAGGGAATTGCCCAAGGAGGCTCAAGATGGATCTTTATTTCTCGCCGCTCGCCTGTTCGATGGCGACCCGCGTCGCGCTGTATGAAGCCGGTGCCGAGGCGAATTATCTCGAAGTCGATCCGCCGACCAAGAAAGTGCTGAGCGACGGCACTGACTTCCGTACCGTGAATCCGATCGGCCTGGTGCCGACGCTGCGCACCGACGAGGGCGTGGTGCTGACCGAGAACGCCGCGATCCTGCAATATGTCGCCGACCGCTTCCCGCAATCGGGCCTCGGCGCCACAGCGGGCATCGATCGCACGCGGCTGCATCAATGGCTCTGCTTCATCGGCACCGAGCTGCACAAGGGCCTGTTCATCCCGATGCTCGACCGCAAGGCGCCGCAGGAGATGAAGGCCTATGCGCTGGAGAAGAACCTGTCGCGGCTCGACTATCTCGACAATTACCTGAAGGGGCGCGACTTCCTGCTCGACCATTTCAGCGTCGCCGACGCCTATCTCGTCACGGTGATCAACTGGACCATGGCGACGCCGCCGATCGAGCTCGCCAAATGGCCAAACGTGAAGGCGTATTACGAGCGCCTGCGCACGCGGCCCTCGGTCGCACGCGCGATCGCGGAGGAGTTCGAGCTGTACAAGGCCGAGCAGACGCGGAAGAAGGCGGCGGCGTAGCGGCATTCGAAACGACCGTCGTTCCGGCCAATGCGGCCGGGACGACGGGTTAAACAGCCCCGCTGACCGCGCCCGGAACACGTGACTATTTCGGCGTCTGCAGTACGACCCCGTAGCGGCCGTATATCCGATCGATCGTGCCGTCGTTTCGCAGCCGTTTAACCGCTCCATCGATGGTGTCGCGCAATGCATCATCCGGACGGACCATGCCGACCGCGACGTTCCAGTTGAGATCGGCTATGGACTCGTCGCGATCCAGGATACGAAATGCCTTGTCCGGATGCGTCAGATTGAAATAACTCGCCGCAGTGGGGGTGACCGCAGCGGCATCGATCTCATGTTTTGACAAGGCATCGAGGCTGTCGCTCTCGAAGCCGAAAGTCGACGTCGGGACGTGTCGTTGACTGATGATCATGGCCGCGACGGATCCGACCTGTACCCCGACCTTGGTATGCTCATTGAGGCTCTGGAACGAGGCGAGCGCGCTGGATGAGGGGACGGCGAGCGCGACGCCCGTGCGATAATACGGTTTTGAGATTCTCAAGCGGGTTTCACCCTGCGCTACGCGGTCGGCGATGACGTCCAGAACAATGTCGCATCCGGCGCTCCGCATCTGATACTGGGTGATGATCCAGTCGAGACGCAGCGAGACGCCGAGCTCGTGTGCCAGCGCCTCGCCCAATTCGATCTGAAAGCCGGGAGGATCGGCGGCCTTGCTTGCGAACGGAAGCGAGTTCGGATGGGCACATAATCCGAGCACGCCGGACGCGCGGATCGCGTCCAGCGTTCGCCCCTGCGCAGGATTCAGCAGTGCGATCACGGCGCCGACCACAAGCGGGAGAACTGTCTTCATTCCGCGTCCTCGTATCGACATCGGCCTGGTCGATTCAACCCTCGCGCGGCTTCAGGGCGCGGATATATTTGACGATCTGGTCGATCTGCGCGTCGGTGAAGGCCCCGCCGAATGCCGGCATCGCACCAGACTTGCCGTTCTTGATGCGGGTGTGCAGAAAGTCGTCGGCGCGCGGCGAATTCATCAGCTGTGGTCCCTTGCCGGCGGCCCGGCCGCCAGCGGAGTGACAAAAGCCGCAAGTCCCTGCGAATAACTGCTCGACGTCGAACGTCCCGTTGTCGGGTACAGGAGTGGCAGACTGCGCCTGAACCGGTGCGGCATACAGCAACGAGGCGCCCAGCACTGCCGATAGCAGCGCGGTGATCTTCTTCAAATGCAAGTTCAACGTATCCAGCTCCATATCCTGAAGCGCCACGTCCCGAAGCACGAGTCCTGAAGCACACCCGGAAATTCCAATGCACGGGAAGCAAGCTTGCGCCTGCTCCCCGGCAATCTGCGATGATTTATTTCAAGCTGAAGACGACGAGCGCCCCGTCATCACGCGGCATGCTCTTGTAGACGCCGCCGAAGTTTGGCGCGTATTCGTCCGCCAGCATGCCGCCAAAGCCAGCCGCCACGGCAATGTACTGCTTTCCATTGACGGAATAGCTGACGATGCCGCCCTGGTGGCCGGTGCCGTTGTTGTGACTCCACAGCTCGGCCCCGGTTTCGGCATCATAAGCATGAAGGATGCCGCGGGAGTCGGGCACGAATACGAGATTGCCCGCAGTCGACAGCACGCTTCCGAGCGGCGGCTCGGGATAGCGAACCTCCCACTTCTTAGCGCCGGTGATGGGGTCGCGCGCGTCGAGATGTCCATAAATCTCTCCGCCCGGAGGGGGTACCATCTTGAAATCAGCGCCGATGTTGAGCTGGACCTGGGGCGCTGTGACCGGCGTCGTCTTCTGGACGTCGAGCGTCATGCACCATTCCTGGCCGATCTTGTAGTACAGGCCGGTCTTCGGGTTGTAGGAGCCGGCGTTCCAGCTGACGCCGCCGCCAATGAAGGGGCACAGCGGCGGTTCGGTGACCTTCCCGGCGCTGAAGTCGCGACGGCCGATCAAGGCACCCGTCTTGGGATCGATATCCTTGACGAAATTGATGTTCTCAACGAGCCGCCAGACATTCTTCACGGCGAGATTGCGGTCATAGACGAAGACGAAACCGCCCTTGTTCGGGTGAACCACGAACTTCTGACCGTCGCGTTCGAGCATCACAAACTCGCCGACCGCGCTGTCGAAGTCCCAGGCGTCGTGCGGCAATTCCTGATGATGGAATTTCAGCCTGCCGGTATCGACGTCGAGACCGATCACCGAACTCGTGTAGAGATTGTCGCCGGGACGCGCGCCTTGCGTTTTGTAATCGGCGCCCGACCAATCGTAAAGCGGCGCCGGGTTTGCGGTGCCCCACAGGATTGTGTTGGTCTCGGAATCGTAAGTGCCCGGCATCCAGCCACCGCCACCGCCCGTGCGCCAGGAATCGTTTCCCCACGTCTTCATAGCCTCGTCCGTGCCGGCGACGGTCAAGAACTCCCACTTCTTCTTCCCGGTGGTGGCATCCAGGCCGAAGATCGGGCCGCGGCCCGGCCATTCACCGCCTTGCGCTCCGATGATCACCGTACCCTTCGCGTAAAGCGGTGCACCGGTGAAACCGACCGTGAGCTTCTGCGAGTCGATCAGCCTAGTTTCCCAGAGGACTTTCCCCGACTTCATATCCAGGCCCAGAACCCTGCCATCCATGGTGCCGACGAAAACCTTGCCCTCGCCGAGCGCTACGCCGCGATTGTAAGGGGAATGGGTCTGACGGGAGATCAGGGCCTCGTCCAATTCCGGAAAATGGGACCAGATCACCTCGCCTGTCGCGCCGTTGAGCGCAAAAACCCGGCTGTAAGAACCCGAGTAATAGAGCACGCCATCGGCCGCGAGGGGCATCGATTGCAGGCCGCGGGTCGAGCGTCCTGGAATATGGGTCCAGGCAACGTTCAGATTCCCGATATTGTTTGCATTGATCTGCGCCAGCGGGCTGTAGTGATAGGATTTGTATGAACCGTGATAGGTCAGCCAATCGTTCTGACCGCCGTTCTCGATCCGCGCAGTATCCACGGACTGGGCGAAGGCCGACGACACCATCAGCGTCGCGCCGGCAATAAGAGGTAGACCAGACTTACACCAACGTTCCTTCATCCGTTCCTCCCGCTTTTATGTTTGTTGAACTTGCGTCTCACAGACGCCGCCGCGAGGGATGTTGCAGTCCGCTCTCTCTGTCGGTTCTTCTCCATCGCATGCGAGCCGCCAACGGCTCTCGATCTCTCTCGGCGGGAATCGCCAAAAGGTGCTACGTTCTCTGGACTGGTTGCAGTTGCGCTTATCCTCGCTCCTGCAGCGTACGCCGGATGACGAGGAGCGCAAAGATGCAATACGCGCACGGCGCGAATTTGACGCGCGGCGCGGATTACAAACGTCAGTCGCGCTGACCTGCTGCGTGCGGACGCGGTAGCCAGGGCCTGAGGACGGATTTATCCGTACAGCACCCTTGGCAGGATCGTGACGATGCCGGGCCAGAGCGTCAGCAGCAGCACGAAGCCGACCATGATGAGGAGATACGGCATCGTGACGCGCGCGATGTAGCCGAGGCCGTCCTCGGTCAGGCCCTGGATGACGAACAGGTTGAAGCCGACCGGCGGCGTGATCTGCGCCATCTCGACGGCGAGCACGAGGAAGATGCCGAACCAGATCTCGTCGAAGCCCGCGCCCTTCACGATCGGCAGCACGATTGGCAACGTCATCACGATCATCGAGAAGCCGTCGAGAAAGCAGCCGAGGATCAGATAGAAGATAATCAACACCACGATCAGCATGAAGGGCGACAAGCCGAGCCCCTTCACGAAGGCGGCGACTGCCTGTGGGATGCCGAGGAAGGCCGCGGCGTTGCCGAGGATCGAGGCGCCGAGCACGATCAGCGCGATCATCGAGCAGGTCACGACCGAGCCGATCAGCACGTCCCGGATCACCTGCTGCGACATCGAACCTTGCGCCCAGGCGACCAGCGCCGCGCCGAGCACGCCGACCGCGGCCGCCTCCGACGGCGTCGCCAGCCCGCCATACATCGAACCGAGCACACAGGCGATCAGGAACAGCGCCGGCGCGAGATCCTTCAGCGCCGCAAAACGCTCACCCCACGGCACCTGCGAGAGTTTGGCTTCCGTTTCCGGCACCATGCCGGGGTTGAGGGTCGTGTGCAGCATGACCCATCCCATGAAGGTAGCGGCCAGCAGCAGCCCGGGCAGCACGCCCGCCGTGAACAGTTTCAGGATCGAAACGTCGCCCAGCACGCCATAGATGATCATGATGTTCGACGGCGGAATCAGGAAGCCGAGCGTGCCGGCACCGGCGAGCGAGCCGATCGCGACGTCGCGGGAATAACCGCGGCGCAGCAGCTCATTCAGCGACATGCGACCGATCACCTGCGTCGTCGCCGCCGATGAGCCGGATATCGCCGCGAAGATGGTGCAGCCGATCACGTTCACATGCAGAAGACGACCCGGCAGAAGCCCCGCCCAGGGCGCGAGCCCCTGGAACAACGAACGTGACAAGCGAGTGCGAAACAGCAGCTCACCCATCAGGATGAACAGCGGCAATGCCAGCAGCTCCTGCGTCGTCAAAATGTTCCAGGCGTATTGCGGCAGCAGCTTGTCGAGCGGGATCGAGCGGAACATCGCAAGCAGCAGCGTCGCGGTGAGCGCAAGCGTCAGGCCGATCCAGACCCCGCCCGCCAGAAGCGCGAACAGGATCACGAACAGGCTGACAACTTCGATGGTCATGCGATCTTGAATCCGTTTGCGAGCAAGGCGGTCATTCGACGGGCGAGGCCTTCATGCGATGATCCTCCAGCGGCAGGCCGAGCACGGCCTGGATCGCACGCGCAAGGAACTGGAGCGTCAGCAGCAGCATGCCGAAGGTGACGACGGCCTGCGGAAACCACAGCGGGGTGTCGCTTGAGGTCGAAACCTGTCCGCGCACATAGGCGCCGAAGGCGAACTTCGCCATCGACGATGTCAGGAAGACCATGAAGGCGAAGCCTGCGGCGGCCGACAAGATTTCGATCGCGCGCTGAAAGGGGGCCGGTACGTTCTTCAGGAGCAGCACGACACGGATATGGCCGCCGACGCGCAGGGTCATGGCGGCGCCGAAGGTGAAGGACGCCGCCATCAGATAGGAGGAATATTCCCACGCGATCGAGATTGTGGGCGGAAAGAACGGAAGGAAGTTCGAGAGGAAGCGTGTCACAACCTCGCACAACATCAGCAGCGTCAACATCAACAGGCAGCCGCCGCCGATCCAGCCGTCCAGCCGACCAAGCCGGTCGATGCCGTCAAGCAGGAGGCGCAGCGGCGCCGGCGCCGCTGCGTTGAGACTGTGCGGAGCCGCGGGCGAAACGCTGACCATGACCGGGCTCAGCGCTTCATTTCGGCGAGATAGGCCCGCACCGGCTTGTCGGCCGCCGGCACCCGCTTGAGGAACGCGTCGAGCTGCGGCGCGGTCTTGGCGCGAATGTCAGTGATCATGGCCTCCGAGACCGGCACCACCTCCATGCCGCCCTCTTTCAGCCGGTTGAGGCTGTCGACATCCGCTTTGAGCGAGTTTGCCCAGAAGCCGGGCTCCATCTTCTCGGCAACTGCGCTGACCTGTTGTTGCTGGTCGGCCGACAGTGCCTTCCAGGAATCGAGATTGACGGTGAGCATCTGCGACGACCAGACGTGGTTGGTCGGGTAGATGTACTTCAAGAACTCCCAGAACTTGCCGTCGACGCCCGAGACCGCCGAGGTGGATACGCCGGAGACCGCGCCCGAGGCCAGCGCAGGGATGGTCTCGCCCCAGGGGATCATCACCGGTGCCATGCCGACCACGGCCAGCATGTCGACGGCGTTCTTGTCGGGGACGCGGATCTTGATGTTCTTCAACCCGTCGACATCGGCGACCCTGACCTTGAGGTGCAAATACTGCGTCGGCCACGGCACGATGTAGAGGATCTTCTGGTTGTTGCGCGCGGCGACCTTCTCGTATTCGGGCCGCACATATTTGTGCAGCACCTTGAGCTCGTCCATCGAGCCGCAGAGGAAAGGAATGCTCTCGACGCCCATGAAAGGTTCGTCGCCGACCTGCTGGATGTTGAGCACGTCGGCGAGCGGCACCAGGCCATCGCGCACGGCGCGCAGATGCTCGGGGCCCTTGAAGCCGAGTTGGCCACCGGCCTTCACGGTGATCGCAACCGAACCGCCGGTCTGCTTCTTCACTTCTTCCGCGAAAGCAAACGCGTTCTGGGTGTGGAAATTGCCGTCGGGCCATACCGTCGACATGTCCCAGCTCACCGTCGCCGCCCGCGCGCGGGTCGTGATGTGGCCGGCTGCGAGCAGCGTCGCTGCGCCCGCAGTAAAACTCCGTCGCGTGATCATTGAGCCCCTCCGTTCGCTACGCGCACGACGCCTGAGGCGTCATCGCGTATACCCATACACTGCAACTGCGTTGTCGGCAGACACGAGGCCGCTTTCGATGTCGTCGTTGACGGCTGTCGGCGCGCGCTCCCGGGGATCGCCGATGCCGGCGCCGCCCGGCGTCAGCACCACCAGCCGATCGTCCGGCGGCACCTGCTGAAAGCCTTTTCCACGCAGCTTCTTGCCGGACTTCAGGCCGACATAGCCGGCCTCGCCGTTCTTGCCGCCATCGCGGCCGCGCGGCGGATGGTCGATGCGGTCGAACGCCGCCAGGATGTCGAACGGCGCATCGACGCCGCTGCCGACCTCGATGATCTGGCCAAGGCCGCCGCGGGTGCGCCCTGCCCCGCCGGAATCCGGGCGCAGCTCCTTGCGCCAGAAGATCAGCGGCGTCTGCGTCTCGGCGATCTCGACCGGCGTGCCGCGCACGCCACTGGGATAGGCGGTCGCCGACAGCCCGTCCTTCGCGAAGCGCGCGCCAGTGCCGCCATTGGAGGTCACCGCCATCGAGAATCCGTAATTGCCGCCGGCGCCCGAACGGGTCTGTCCGCGTACATTGAGATTCCACAGGCACGAGGTGCCTTCCGCGGGCACGCGCTCGGGAATGATCTGGCGCAGGCAGCCGAACACGACGTCTGGCAGCATCTGACCGATGATGTGGCGCGAGGCGACCGGCGCCGGCTTCGGCGCATTGAGGATCGCGCCTGGGGGAGCCGACACTGTCAGCGGCGAGAGCGAGCCGGCATTGTTCGGGATCTGCGAGGCGACGACGCAGCCGAGACCGAACACGGTGTAGGCGATGGTGTAGGACAGAGGCACGTTGATGCCGAACCTGGACGCGGCCGAGGTGCCGTCGAAATCGACGTGGATGCCTTCGTCCGAGATCGTCAGCGTGGCCGCCAGCGTGACCGGCGTATCATAGCCGTCGACCACCATGGTGTTGCGCCAGGTGCCCTTCGGCAGTTTGGCGATTTCGGCCAGCACGGCCTCGCGCGAGCGGTCGCAAATGTAGTCGCCGAGCGCATCGAGCGTGTCGATGCCGAATTCGGTCATCATTTCGACCAGGCGCTCGCAGCCGACGTCGTTGCAGCCGGCGAGCGAGTAGGTGTCACCCTCGGTGTCGATCGGTAGCCGCGTGTTGGTGCGGATCATCGCCATCAACGTCTCGTTGACGACGCCCTGGTCGATCAGCTTCAGCATGGGGATGTAGAGCCCCTCCATGAACACGTCGGTGGCGTCGGGCCCGAAGCCGATGCCGCCGATATCCATGAGGTGGCTGGTGCAGGAAAACAGCGCGACCGGCTTGCCGTCCTTGAAGCAGGGCGTGGTGACGACGAAATCGTTGAGATGGCCAGTGCCCATCCAGGGATCGTTGGTGATGTAGGCGTCGCCCTCCTTCATCGTCTCGATCGGAAAGTGGGCGATGAAGTGCTTGACCGATTCCGCCATCGAGTTGACGTGGCCGGGCGTGCCGGTCACCGCCTGCGCCAGCATCCGCCCCTTGAGGTCGAACACGCCGGCGGAGAGGTCGCCGCATTCGCGCACGATCGGGCTGAAGGCGGTGCGGAGCAGCACCTGCGCCTGCTCCTCGACCACGGCGATCAGCCGGTGCCACATGATCTGAAGGTCGATCAGGCTCGCGCCGCTTGCCTTGCTCATGATCAGGCTGCCTTCCGTTCCATGACGATGCTGCCGGCACCGTCGATATGGGCATCGAAGCTGTTGGAGACGAACGTTGAGGTTTCGTCTTCAGCGATCACCGCGGGACCTGCGATCGTCGCGCCCGGCGCCATGTCCTCGCGGCGGTAGAGCGGGATCTCGATCACCTCCCCGGCCCGGCCGTCGAAGAATTTGCGGCTGCCCGACGCCTTGCCGGCGGGCATGCGCGACACCTCGGCCACGCGCGGCGGATTGCGCGCCTCGGTGGTCGCGAGCACCGACCAGCTCAAGACCTCGATCGCCGCACCCGGGATCGACCGCTCGAACATCGCCGCATAATCCGCTTCGAACTTCTGGCGCAGGCCGGCGAGATCGGCAATCGTCAGCCGCCGGTTCGGCAGCTCGACCGATATCTCATGGCCTTGGCCGACATAGCGCATGAAGGCGGCGCGGCGCGCGCGCACCGGCGCGCCTGCCGCACCCGTCTCGACCAGCGCACGCGCTTCGGTCACCATCTCCTGGAGCAGATCGGAGACCCCTTCAGTGTCGAAATCGTCCAGCCGAACATGACGGCTGCGCACCAGCTCATAGGCGATCGGAGCCGCAAGAAAGCCTACGGCCGAACCCACGCCGGCATTGGAAGGCACGATCACCCGGGAGACACCGATCTTCTCGGCGACGCGCGCCGCATGCAGCGGCGCGGCACCGCCGAAGGCGACCAGCGTGTGCTGACCGACAATCTCGCCGCGCTCCACCGCATGCACGCGCGCCGCACTCGCCATGTTCTCGCAGACGACCTCGTGCACGGCGTAGGCCGCGGTTTCCGCCGACAGGCCGAGCGGCTCGCCGACGCTGCGCAGCAGCGCCTGCTTCGAGAGTTCAGGGTCGAGTTTGATCGTTCCACCCGCAAAGGCGTGGGGATCGATCAGGCCGAGCGCAACGTCGGCATCCGTCACGGCCGGGCGCAAGCCGCCGCGGCCATAGCAGGCGGGCCCCGGTTCCGACGAGGCACTCTCGGGGCCGACCGTAACGCGCTTCATGGCGTCGACATGAGCGATCGAGCCGCCACCAGCGCCGATCTCGACCATCTCGATCACGGGAATCCGCACCGGCAGACCCGACCCCTTCAGGAAGCGCGCCGCGCGATCGACCTCGAACACACGCGAGGTCTCGGGCTGGTATTTCTCGATCAGGCAGATCTTCGCCGTGGTGCCGCCCATGTCGAACGACAGCACCTTGCTCTCGCCGAGACGCGCCGCGATCTGCGCCGCGAAAATGGCGCCGCCGGCAGGACCGGATTCGACGAGGCGCACCGGAAAGCGCCGCGCCGTCTCGATCGAGGTGACACCGCCGCCGGAGGTGACAAGATAGATCGCGCCGCGGTACTGCTCGACCCGCAAAGCATCGGACATGCGGGCGAGATAACCGTCGATCAGCGGCTGCACATAGGCGTTGGCCACCGCAGTCGATGTCCGCTCATATTCGCGGATCTCCGGGCACACGGCGGACGATATGGTCACGGAAATGCCGGGCATCTCCTCACTGATGATTGCGGCCGCACGGCGCTCGTGCTCGGGATTGGCGTAGGAGTGCAGGAAGGCGACCGCGACGCTCTCGACGTTCAGCGCGCGCAATCTTGGTGCGAGCGCACGCACCGCCGGCTCGTCCAGCGGGAGGCGGACGGCACCGTGGGCGTCGATGCGCTCGGGGACGGTGAAGCGCAGCGATCGCGGCGCCAGCGGCTTCGGCTTGTCGATGCTGAGGTCATATTGGTCGTAGCGGCTCTCGGTGCCGATATCGAGCACGTCGCGAAAGCCCTCGGTCGCGATCAGCGCCGTCTTGGCGCCGCGACGCTCGATGATGGCGTTGGTCGCGAGCGTCGTGCCGTGAATGAAGACGTCGATGTCGCTGATATGGGCGCGCGCGTCAGCGAGAATGAGCCGCATGCCGTCAAGCACCGCTTCCTCGGGCCGCTGCGGCGTCGTCAGCAGCTTGCGCGTCTTGCGATCCTGCCCCACGTCCAGCACGATGTCGGTGAACGTGCCACCGATATCGACGGCAAGCCGCACTTCGGCTCCCTCAAGCATTCCAAATTCTCCGCGCTGATCGTCAAGACTGGGAACAAAAGCGCAGCAATTTCCGTGCCATGGATGAGGACGAGAACACGCCGCGTCCGGCTATTCTGCTTGGCACCCATGCAATAGGCAAGGCATGTTCGCAGCCTGAGCGATCAGAGCAGGAATGCAAGCGCCGCTTCGCAGCGCTCCTCGACTTTCAGCGTGAGGAGATCATCGGCGCGGGTGCGTCCGAGATTGACCGCAGCGATCGGGATTTGCCGATGCGCGGCAGCCTGCACGAAGCGGAAGCCGGAATAGACCATCAGTGACGAGCCGACGATGAGCATGGCGTCGGCTTGGGCCAGATGATCCTGCGCGGTAGCGACCACGTCGCGCGGGACGTTCTCGCCGAAGAACACGACATCGGGCTTGAGGATGCCGCCGCAGGCTTCGCAGACCGGCACCTCGAACGACGAAAAATCCGCATGCTCCAGGTCGGCGTCGCCGTCGGGCGCATCGGCGGCATCGAGCGCGAGCCATTCCGCATTGACGCGGCCAAGCGTCTCCTGGAATTCGCTCCGCGGAGTCTTTTGGCCGCAGCTCATGCAGCGGACCAGATCGAGCCGGCCGTGCAGGTCGATCACCTGGCGATGGCCGGCGGATTGATGCAGCCGATCGACGTTCTGGGTCAGCAACATCTCGCAACGCCCGCCCGCCTCGAGCCGGGCGAGCGCGTGATGCGCAGCGTTCGGCCTCGCCTGGCCAAAGCGCCGCCAGCCGATCAGGCTGCGCGCCCAATAGCGCCGGCGCGTATGCTCTTCCGACATGAAGGACTGGAAGTTCACCGGCTGGGTCCGCTTCCAGTTGCCATGGCTGTCGCGATAATCGGGAATGCCCGAATTGGTGCTGCAACCGGCGCCGGTCAGCACGAACAGACGTTCGTGCCGGCCCACGAAATCCTGGAGCGGATGATTTGCCATGGCGCAGATGTAGTCTGCGCAGTCCGGTTTTGCCAGATGGCGAGGAATCCCGCTAGCTTGCCCAGTTCTCGCGGAATTCGGGAAACAGCGTCAGACCTCCGCAGGCGTAGATGGTCTGCCCGGTGATGTAGCTTGCTTCGTCCGAGGCGAGGAAGGCGAACACCGCAGCGATCTCTTCCGGCGTGCCGACACGGCCCAGCGGAATGTGGCTGGTGACCACGCCCCGCTTTTCCGGATCTCCGGTCCATGCCGCATTGATCGGGGTGTCGATCGCACCGGGACCGACCGCATTGACGCGAATGCCGCGGCCGGCGAATTCGAGCGCGAGTGTGCGTGTCAGATTGGCCATGCCGCCCTTGCTGATCGAGTAGGCGAGATAGCCGGGCTTCGGGATGATCTGGTGCACGCTGGAGCAATTGATGATGCTGCCGCCTCCGCCGCGCGCGACGAAATGGGCCAGCGCCTTCTGCGCGCAGAGCACGGCGCCGTTGAGGTTGACGTCGATGATGCGGCGGTAGGTTTCGATGTCGAGCGCTTCGCTGGGAGACTCCCGCTGAAAGCCGGCATTGTTGATGAGACAGTCGAGGTGCTTCCAGCGCGAGAGGATCGTCTCGAACATTGCGCCCACGTCCTGTTCGCTGCCGACATCGGCCTTGACCATGATGTGATCGATCTTGCCATGGCCGCGGTCGGCGGATGCCGCTCGTGCGAGCGCCAGCGTCTCCTCAGCCCCTTCAGGGCTGCCGAAATAATTGATGGCGACGGTCGCCCCTTCCTGGGCGAGCCGGACGGCGACGGCGCGGCCGATGCCTTGTGAGGCGCCGGTCACCAGCGCGTATTGGCCGACAAGGCGCGAGGGAAACGAAGTCGAGCGATCGGGTTGCGGCATGGGTTCTCTCCGGAATGCCTCATCATCGGCGGAAGGCGCTTTTTGTTCCACCCGTTCAGCGCATCGCTGGGACTCATTCCGCGCGCCTCGCCAGCGGCAAGGTCAGGATCTGATAGAGGATGATGGCGCCAAAGGTTGCGGTGCCGATCCCGCCGATCGTGAATGCACCGAATTTGAGTGTCAGGTCGCCCGCGCCCGCGGTCAACGCCACGGCGGCGGTGATCAGGTTTGCAGGATCTGCAAAGTCGACCTTATTCTCGACCCAGATCCGACCCGCCATCGCCGCGATCAATCCGAACAGCACGATCGAGAGGCCGCCGATGACGGGCCCGGGAATTGACAGGATCAGCGCGCCGAATTTCGGCGAGAAGCCGAGCAGGATCGATACCGTGGCCGCGAAGGCAAACAGCAAGGTGGAATAGACCTTCGTCGCCGCCATGACGCCGATATTCTCGGCATAGGTGGTGACGCCGGTGCCGCCGCCGCAGGCCGCGGCGATCGTCGCGAGGCTGTCGGCGAACAGGGCGCGGCCGAGATAGGCATCGAGGCTCCGGCCCGTCATGGCGCCTACGGCCTTGATGTGACCGAGGTTCTCGGCAACGAGGATGACCGCAACCGGCGCGATCAGGAATATTGCACCGGCCTGGAACGTCGGCGTGGTGAAGCTCGGCAGCCCGAACCACGGCGCGGCCGAGAGTTGCGCGAAGTCGACAGGCTTGCCGAAGCCGAGACCGTTCGCGAACAGCAAATACAAAAGATATCCGCCGATTGCGCCAAGGATGATCGGCAGCCTACGCCACAGGCCCGGTGCGGCCACGGCAACAACGCCGATGATCAGAACGGTCGCGAGCCCGATTCCCGTGTCGAAAGTGCCGGCGCTCACCGCCTTGACCGCCACGGGCGCGAGGTTGAGGCCGATCGCAGCGACCACAGCACCGGTGACGGCCGGCGGCAGCAGTCTCTCGACCCAGCCGACCCCCGACCACATCACGATCAGCGCGATCACGCCGTAGAGGACGCCGGCGCCGACGATGCCGCCAAGCGCAACCGACAAATTCGGGTTCGGCCCGTGCCCGGCATAGCCGGTGGCGGCGATGACGACCGCGATGAACGCGAAGCTCGAGCCGAGATAGCTCGGCACGCGCCCCGCGACGATGACGAAGAAGATCAGCGTGCCGATGCCGGAGAACAGGACCGCAACATTGGGATCGAATCCCATCAGCAGCGGCGCGATGATCGTGGATCCCGACATAGCGACGCAATGCTGGAAGCCGGACACCACGGTCTGGCCCCATGACAACCGCTCCTCCGGCATGATCACGCCCGATGACTTGAGTTTCCAGCGCGGAAAATAGCCTTGCGTTTGCTGGTCGGAGCCCGTTGCAGTCGCCATGTTCCCCCCAATTGCGGTGCAGCGATCGATCTTCGTGCGATCCGACAAAAATGTGATTGTCACTTCTGCGGCGGCCATCACATGGTGCAGGTCAAGCAGGATCCAAATCCTGCAAGATCAATACGTTCCGGGGCCTACTCTATGACACAAGTCGCGCTCCAGCCAGCCATCCACCGCCGGCACCAGCCCTGGTACAAGATCCTCTACATCCAGGTGCTGATCGCGATCGCGCTCGGGGTGCTCGTCGGCTATTTCTATCCCGATCTCGGCAAGGCCTTGAAGCCGCTCGGCGACGGCTTCATCGCGCTGATCAAGATGATGATCGCGCCGGTGATCTTCTGCACCGTGGTGCACGGCATCTCCTCGATGGGCGACCTCAAGCGCGTCGGCCGGGTCGGGCTGAAGTCACTGATCTATTTCGAGACGGTCTCGACCGTCGCGCTCGCGGTCGGCCTCCTGGTCGGCGAGGTGCTCCAGCCCGGACACGGCTTCAACATCGATCCCGCCACGATCGACCCCCAATCGGTGGCGACCTACGTCACCAAGGCCAAGGAGGAGGGCATCGTCGCCCATTTGATGGCGATCATCCCCGACAGCTATGTTGGCGCCATCGCACGCGGCGATCTCTTGCAGGTGCTGCTGATCTCGATCCTGTCGGGCTTCGCCATCGCCTTTCTTGGCAAAGCCGGCGAGCCCATTGCGGAGGCGATCGACAAGGCCGCAAAGATGTTCTTCGGCATCATCCGCATCATCGTGCGCGTCGCCCCGATCGGCGCGTTCGGCGCGATGGCGTTCACCGTCGGCGCCTACGGCCTCGGCTCGCTGCTCAATCTCGCCGCCCTGATCGGCACGTTCTATCTCACCAGCATCCTGTTCGTGGTGGTCGTGCTCGGCGCAATCGCCCGGCTCGCCGGCTTCTCGATCCTGCGCTTCATCGCCTACATCAAGGACGAGCTCCTGATCGTGCTCGGCACCTCGTCGTCTGAGACGGTGCTGCCGCAGATGATCCAGAAGATGGAGCATCTCGGCGCCTCGCGTTCGGTGGTCGGGCTCGTCATTCCGACCGGTTACAGCTTCAATCTCGACGGCACCAACATCTACATGACGCTGGCAACGCTGTTCCTGGCGCAGGCGACCAATACCCATCTGACCATCTGGCAGGAGCTCGGCATTTTGGGCATCGCCATGATCACCTCGAAGGGTGCTTCAGGCGTGACCGGAGCGGGCTTCATCACGCTCGCGGCGACGCTCTCGATCGTGCCCGACATCCCGATCCAGTCGATCGCGATCCTGGTCGGCATCGACAAGTTCATGAGCGAGTGCCGTGCGCTGACCAATCTGATCGGTAACGGCGTCGCCTGCGTCGTCATCAGCATCTCCGAAGGCGAGCTCGATCGTGAGGCGCTGCACGAGGCCATGGCCCATCCGCTGGAGATGGGCGAAGCGCTGGAACCGGGCGGAGGTGCGTGACGCCACGCTCGCCCCGACGCGGTAGTTTCCCGGAGTGGTAAATTGGTGCGGCACGCCTCACAACAATGATATTGGGATCACGAACTGATACTCATCCTTTCCACCCGACGCGCTGGGGGCAGGGCGTCGGGTTTTTGAAGAATTGTTGTGGTGTCGGAACGCAGCGTGGGATCAGTTGATCCCGTCATGGGCACGCTGTTCCTTGACAGCTAGATCAAGCCGCGGCGCAGGACGGGAACGCACCGAGCGCTGACGTCCCCCGCCGGCCTGCGCGATCAGCCCTTGAACGCCGTCACCACCACCTCGATCAGCGCGCTGCCGCCGAGATCGGCGACGCCGACGGTGGCGCGGGTCGGCAGATTGTCGCCGAAGAACTCGGTCCAGACCGCGTCCATCTCCTTCTTCTTGGAGAGATCCGTGACGAAGATGGAGGTGCTGACGATGCGGCTCTTGTCGGTGCCCGCTTCCTTCAGATAGCCGGCGATCTTGCCCAGGATGTTGCGGGTCTGCTCGCCCATCGACACCGAGGTGTCGTCGGCGATGGTACCGCCAATGAAGACAAAGCCGCCTGCTTCGACGGCGCGGTGCATGATGGGCGTGCGGATGCTGCGGGTAATGCTCATGATGTCCTCTTGTTGCTAGAGCGTGGGGGAATAGAAACGCTCGATGCCGAGATCGCCAACGCGGGTCTGGGTGCCGCCGTTGACGATCAGCTCCGCCATGACGGCGCCCGCGCCGGGCCCGAGCTGGAAGCCGTGCAGCGAGAAGCCGAACTGGTGATAGAGGCCCTTGTGGCGGCTGCTCGGCCCGAACACGGGTAGATCGTCCTTGGTCTTGGCCTCGATGCCGGCCCAGGCGCGCATGATCGTCGCATCGCGCATCACCGGGAACAGCTCGAACACGGTGCGCGCGCTGGTCGCGAGGCTCTTCCAGTCCAGCACCGTCTCGTTGCGGTCCTGGTACGGCGTTGCCAGATGGCCGCCGCCGATCAGCACCGTGCCGTTCTCGAATTGCTTGAAGGAGAGCTTTCGGCCTCGCAGGATCACGACGGGGCCGATGAAATGCGGCACGCGCGAGGTGATCATCAGCATCGGCGCCACCGTCTCGACCGGAACGGGCTCACCGAGCGTGGCTGCAATGGTCCCGGCCCAGGCGCCGGCGGCGTTGACCAGCACCGGCGCGGCAAAGCTCTCGGCGCCGACGTCGACGTGCCAGAGGCTATCGGTGTGCCGGATGTTCGTGGCGGCAACGCCCTCGCGCACGGTCGCGCCGAGCTGCTCCGCCTTGCGCCGGAACGCCGTCGTCGCCTGCGCCGGATTGGCCGCACCGTCGCGGCGCGACACCACGCCGCCGGGACAGGTCTCGGCGACCGCAGGCACGAGGCGCCGCAGCTCGGCGGTATCGATCAGCTCCTCGTGGGTGAAGCCGAGCGCGTTGAGCTCGGTCACACGCGCACGGCAGATCGCGAGCTCCTCCTCGTTCTCTGCGACCAGGACCTGGCCATAGCTCTCAAAACTGCAATCGTCGTCGAGGAGATCGCTGATCTTCTCCCAGATTTCCATCGAGCGGATCGAAAGCGGGATTTCGGGGATGTGCCGCGCGAGCTGGCGGACGCCACCGGCGTTGACGCCGGAGGCGTGCCGGCCGGCATAGTCCTTCTCGATCAGCACCGGCTTCAGGCCGGCCAGGCACAGATGCAGCGCAGTCGAGCATCCGTGGATGCCGCCGCCGACGACGATCGCATCCACGTTTTTCGTCATCCGCGCACCACCGCCTTGATGTCGTCTTCGCTCTTTGGAACCGCGGCAAGCTCGGCGAGCGTGATCGGCTTGACCGGGGCGCGCAGCCGGTAATAACCGATCTCCTGCGGGCTCTTGCCCCGCGCCTGCGCCATCAGCTCGGTGACGGTGAGGCCGCAGAGCCGGCCCTGGCACGGGCCCATGCCGGTGCGGCGATAGGCCTTGAGCTGGTTCGGCCCGGTCGCGCCGATCGCGACGGCATCGAGAATGTCCTTTGCGGTGACCTCCTCGCAGCGGCAGACGATGGTGTCGCCCGCGGGAATGCGAAACTGCGGCGCCGGACGGAACAGCGTGTCGAGGAAAACGCGGCCACGCTCGGCCTTGGCGAGATCGGCGCGCAGGCTCGCCATTGCGGGAAGCTTCGCGGCGGCCGCGGGAGCCAATGCTTCCACCGCCGCGCGCGCCGCGATGCGGCCGCGAACGACGGCTGCGTTCGCGCCGCCGATGCCGGCGCCGTCGCCGGCAATCGCAATGCCGGCGACCGACGAATGGCCGCTGGCATCGAGCACCGGCGACCAGCACAATTGCAGGTCATCCCAGCGATGCTCGATTCCGGCCGCCATCGCCAGATTGACGTTGGGCACGACGCCCTGATGCAGCAGCAACAGATCCGCAGGAATGATCTCGCGCTTGCCGCCGGCGACATAGCTCATGCTCGCGAGCTGGCCGTCGCCAGATGCCGAAAGCTCGGTGACGCCGGAGACGACCTGCACCTTCGCCTTCACCTCGCGCATCATTGACAGGCCCTTGGTGAAATAGGGCGAGGTCAGAAAGGCGAAGGCGTGGGGGAGCGCCGCAAAGTAGTTGCCGCGCTCGGTGGTGTCGAGAATGCGATCGATGCGGCCGCCGAGGCGTAAAATCTGCGCGGCGAGCAGCCAGAGCAATGGCCCCTGCCCTGCGATCACCGTAGGGCCATCCGGCACCAAGGCTGATGATTTCAGCATGGTCTGCGCGGCCCCTGCGGTCATCACGCCCGGCAGCGTCCAGCCGGGAATCGGAAACGGCCGCTCCAGCGCGCCGGTCGCGAGGATCACGCGCTTCGCCTTGACGAAGGCGGACGCGCCGCCGATCGAGACCGCGATGTCGAGATTGCGGTCGAGGCTCCAGACCGTGGCACGGTGGATGACCTCGGCGTCGCTCGCACGGAGTGCCTGCACGAGCTCGGCGCCCACCCAATAGTCGGCGCCGAGCTGATTGCGCTCGGTCACCGGCGTCGAGTCGATGGCGCGGAACACCTGGCCGCCCGGCCCGACATTCTCGTCAAGCAGCAACGTCGACAGGCCGGCTTCGGAGGACGTCGCAGCAGCAGCGAGGCCAGCGGGCCCAGCCCCGATCACCACGACGTCGTATTCTTCGCGCTCGGGAGCCACAGTCATTTTCCGATCTCCCGCTTGCCCTTCTGGATTTCGATCTGCATGCCTTCGGCGACCGGCACCAGACAGCCCTGTCGGTTGCCGACGCCATCGATGGTGACGAGGCAATCGAAGCACACGCCCATCATGCAATAGGGCAAACGCAGCGCGCCGCTCACCGCAGTCGAACGGCGTGCATCGCAGCTCGAGGCCAGCAGCGCCGCGGAGACGGTGTCGCCCTGCCGCGCCGCGACGGCAACGCCATCGATGAAGATCTGCACTGGCGGCCGCTTGTCCAGTTCGGATCGTTTGAACATGTGGGTCCCTTCAATATTCCTAGTAGCCGCTGTTGTTCGCAGCGCCATTGGCGCCAAAACGGCTGGCCGAGAACGCGCCGACCAGCTCCGGCTCAAGCGAACCTTGCGCGACCATCCGCGCGATCTCGAAAGCGTGGTTGGAGGCGAGCGTTACGCCAGAATGGCAGCAGGCGACGAAGGCGCCGGGATGGGTCTCCGACTGGTCGTAGATCGGAAAGCCGTCCTGCGGCATGACGCGGATGCCGGCCCAGCTCCTGACCACGTTGAGCCGCGACAGATGCGGAAACATCCGCTGCGCGCGATCGGTCATCACGGCGCTGATCGAATGCTTCAGCGCGCGATCGTCGAGTTCGTCTTCCTTGCTGTCACCGATCATCACCGTGCCCTCGTCGGTCTGGCGGATCGTGGTCAGCGGATGCGGCAGGAACGGCATGGTGCGCTCGGTCACCACGATCTGACCGCGGGTCGGGCCCATCGGGGCGTAGAGACCGACCATCGGCGCCAGCGTCTGGTTGGCATTGCCGGCGGCGAGCACGATCTTGGCCGCACGGAGCTCGGCCTGCGGCGTCGTCAGGCGAAACTCGCCTCCGCTCTGGCTAATCGCCGAGACCGGACGCTCCGGAAGATAGTCGATGCTGAATGCCTTGAAACCGGTGTGGAACGCACGAAACGTACGCAGCGAATTGACGTGACCGTCGAGCGGGCAATAACTGCCGCCGGACACCTCGGGACCGATCAGCGGCAGCGACTTCTTCACCTCGGACGCGGAGAGCATCTCCATCTTGTAGTCGGCTGCGCCTGTCTGGTTGTGCATGCGCCTGACCAGCTCGGCGCGCTGGCCGAATTCGTCCTCACCGAGCGTGAGATGAAAGCCGCCATTCTGCTGAAGAGAGACATCCAGGTCGGTCTGCTGCTTCAGCTCGGAGGCGAGCCGGCTCCATGCCTGTGACGCCTGCACGGTCCACACCGTATAGGCCGGCATGCCGAGGCCCTTGCTCTGCACCCAGACCAGCGCAAAGTTGGCACGCGAGGCACGCTTGGTGATGTCGCCCTCGTCAAGCACAGCGACGCGTCTGCCGAGCCGGCCGAGGCCCCAGGCGATGGCGGAGCCGAGCAATCCGCCGCCGACGACGGCGACGTCGTAATCTGTTCGCATGGATTCTCCTATCGCCCCGTATCGCCCTTGCCGGCGAGCACACGGTCGAGCCCGTAGAAGCGGTCAAGCAGAATGAGAGCGGTCATGGTAACAGCGATCACACAGGCCGAGACTGACGTCACCAGCGGATCGATGTTGTCCTGGATGTAAAGGAACATGCGCACGGGCAGCGTCTCAGTGCCGGGCGCCGCGAGAAAGACGGTCATGGTGAGATCGTCGAAGGACTGAATGAAGGCGAGCGCCCAGCCGCTGATGACGCCGGGCAGTATCAGCGGCAGCGTGACGCGGCGGAACAGCGTCCAGCCGCCAGCGCCGAGCGAGACCGCGGCCATCTCGATCGAGAGATCCATGCCGGTCGCTGCCGCGAGCGTCAGCCGCAGCGCGAACGGAAACACGATGATGACATGCGCGATGATCAGGGCGGCGAAGCTGCCGCCGAGGCCGGCCGAGGTGAAGAAGCGAAGGAACGCGATGCCGAGCACGACGTGCGGGATCATCAGCGGCGACAGGAACAACGCGGCCAGCGCATCGCGGCCGCGGAAGCGATAGCGCGCGATTGCCAGCGCCGCGGGCACCGCGAACAGCAGTGCCACGAAGGAGGACAGTGCGCCAAGGCCAAGACTGACCCAGAAGGCGTGGATGAATTCGGGATAGTTGCCGATCGCCCTGAACCAGCGCAGCGAAAAGCCGTTGGTCGGCAGCGACAGAAAGCCCTCGGGCGTGAACGCAACGAGGCAGACCACCAGGATCGGCGCCACCATGACGATGACGAAGATGGTGTGGAAGATCAGCGCGAGCGGGCCGTTCCGGCTCATCGGAACACCTCCGCGTAACGGCGCTCGATCAGTGCGTTGCTGCCGACGACGATCAAGACCAGCGCGGCCAGAAGCAGCGTGGCGACCGCCGCGCCCAGCGGCCAGTTCAGCGTGTTCAGGAATTCGTCATAGGCGAGCGTCGCCGCGACCTTGAGTCGGCGGCCGCCGATGATGGCGGGCGTCGCAAACGCACTGGCCGAGAGCGAGAACACGATGATTGCTCCCGACAGCACGCCCGGCATGATCTGCGGCATGATGATGCGGCGGATGATGGTCACAGGGCCGGCGCCGAGCGACAACGCGGCATTCTCGATCTGCGGATCGAGCCGCTGCAGCGCCGCCCAGACCGACAGCACCATGAACGGCATCATCACATGCGCGAGCGCAACCACCATGCCGGTTTCGGTGAACATGAAGGGAATGGGTGCGCGGATCACACCGGCCGACATCAGCAGCTTGTTGACGAGGCCGTTGTTGCCGCCGAACAGCAGCGCCCATCCGAGCGTGCGCGCCACCACGGAAATCAGCAGCGGCCCCAGGACGACCAGCAGGAAAACGCTCTTCCAGCGTCCGCTCATGCGGTTGAGGATGTAGGCTTCGGGCGCACCGAGCACGGCGGTGAGCAGCGTGGTCAGGAGCGCGATGCGAAACGTCCGCCAGAACATCTCGGCGTAATAGGGATCCGTTACGATCTCGTACCAGTTCTTGAGGATGAAGACGGGCTCGATGCCCTTGTACTGCCCCCAATCGTGGAACGACAGCATCACGGTCATTGCGAGCGGAATCAGGAGCACGCCGACGAACAGCATCAAAGCGGGCGCCGTCAGGGCCCAGGGCGCACGCACACCGCGTTCCTCGGCGGCTGTGCTCATGCGGCGGCTTCTCCGCGCACGCTCATGTCCTCGGGACGCCAAGCGAGACGGACAGTCTCGCCTTCGGCCGGCTGCCTCTCGCCGTCATTCTGGCGGATCACGGTCGCCGGGCCGCATTCGCTGTCGCACTGGAACAGCCAGTGATTGCCCTGGAAGATACGCGTGACGATCTTTGCGGTAAGGCCTGCGTCGCCAAAGCCGATCCGTTCGGGGCGAATGCTGACGGTCACGGCACCGCTGAGTCCGGCAGGCGCGGGCGCGCTCCACGAGCCGGCGATCAATCGCGCAGGCGCACTCGTCCGGTCGATCGTCGCGGCAAAGTCGTTGGTCTTGCCCAAAAACTGCGAGACGAAGGCCGAGGCCGGCTTCTCATAGGTCTCCTGCGGCGTGCCGATCTGCTCGATGCGCCCCTGGCTCATCACCACGATACGGTCGGACAGCGACATCGCCTCGTTCTGGTCGTGGGTAACCAGGATCGTCGTGGTGCCGATGGTGCGCTGGATCTGGCGCAGCTCGATCTGCATCTCCTCGCGCAGCTTGGCGTCGAGATTCGATAGCGGCTCGTCAAGCAGCAGAACGCTCGGCTTGATCACCAGTGCGCGCGCCAGCGCCACGCGCTGCTGCTGGCCGCCGGACATCCGGCGCGGATGGCGATCCTCGTAGCCGGCGAGCCCGACCATCGCGAGCGCGGCGCGGACGCGCTCGGTCCGTTCGCCGCGCGGCACGTTGCGCATCTCGAGGCCGAAGGCGACATTCTCGGCCGCGGTCATGTGCGGAAACAGCGCGTAGCTCTGGAACACGATCCCGAGCCCGCGTTTGGCCGGATGGATCGCGGTCAGGTCCTTGCCTTCCAGCCGGATCGCGCCGCGGGTGGGATCGAGGAAGCCCGCGATCATTTGCAGGGTCGTTGTCTTGCCGCAGCCGGAGGGGCCGAGGAAGGAGATGAACTCCCCCTTCCCGACCGCGAGACTGAAGTCGTCGACGACAGTCTGCGCTCCGAATTGCTTGGCGATCCCTTCGAGCTCGAGATAGGCCATCGCACTGTCTCCGGTCTGACCGATCAGCGCTCGACCTCGCGATTCCAGCGCTTGGTCCACTCCTCGCGCTTGTCGTTGATGACCGTCCAGTCCGGATTATAGAGCTTTGCCGCGCGCTCGCCGACCGGCGCCATCTTGCCGAGCTCCGGCGGGATGACCAGCGATTTCAGCACCGGGCCATAGCCGTAGTCCTTCAGCATCACCAGCTGGATCTTGGGATCGAGCAGCATCTTGACGAAGCTGGAGGCCAGCGGCGAGGCGTTGGGCTTGGTGATCGGACACGCCGTCGTCAGCAGCGTTGCGGCGCCTTCCTTCGGATAGACGAAGTCGACGGGGAAGCCGGTGTTGGCAAAGCTCTGCACGCGGCCGGTGCCCCACACCGCGATCACGGCCTGGCCGGACTGGAACAGCTCGGTCATCTTGCCCGGCGACGGCTCATAGGCGAGCACGTTCGGATTGATCTGCTCCTTGAAGATCTTGAAGCCGGAATCGACATTGGACTCGCCGCCGCCGTTCATCTTGGACAGCATCACCAGCGCTTCGAGGCCATAGGTGTTGTTGATCGGCGGGATCACGAGCTGCTTGGCGTATTTCGTGTCCTTCAAATCGTTCCAGGAGGTCGGCGGCGCCCAGCCCTTCTCCGCAAACACCTTGGTGTTGTACATCAGACCAGTGGCGACGATGCCGATCGCGACCGCGCGATCGTCCTTGAAGCGGGCGGTGTCGTAGAGATCGGCCGGCAGGCCGTCGAGCTTGCCGCAAAAGCCGAGCTGGATCGCCTGGTACATCGGGCCGTCGTCGACGATGGCGACGTCGATCTGCTGGTTGCCCTTCTGCGCCTGGAGCTTGGCCAGCGTGTCGGTGGAGTTGCCGGCGACGTACTCGACCTTGACGCCATTCTCCTTCTCGAAGGTCGGGATCACCTCGTCGCGGATGGTCTTCTCGAACGAGCCGCCATAGCCGGCGACATAGAGCGTCTTTTGCTGGGCCGTGGCGACCGACGGCGTGGCAATGAGAGCCGCGATGCTGACCGCTGTCAGAAGGCGAAAAGTCTTCATGTGGTCCGATCTCCATACCGGGATGAGGTGACGTGCCGACGAGTCTCGTGGGCTGAACCTGCCGCATTTCCTTCCGCGCGAATCCCGTGTCCGACCAAGGCTCCGGCCCCTGCTCGGCGGGTTTTGGCGCGATGCGGAGGTTTGAACCCCTCCAATCTGCCGAAAAAGCGGGCTGTCTCCAGCTCTGATGAAAAAGATCGCAAACTCTGGCTTCCATCGTCCAATGAATAATGGCACCATCTGCATGCCAGAATGTTATGAATGGAATTCGGGATGGCGCGGATCAATTCGCGGCAGGTGGAGGCCTTCCGGGCGACGATGCTGACCGGCAGCGTGACTGAGGCGGCGGCGCTGATGAAGGTGACGCAGCCGGCAGTCAGCCGGTTGCTGCGCGACCTCCAGGCGTTGCTGAAGATGGAGCTGTTCGAACGGCGCGGCACCGGCCTGGTACCGACCGCTGCGGCAATGGCACTCTACACCGAGGTCGAGCGCTCCTTCGTCGGCCTTGAACGCATCACCGCGGCGGCCGAGGAAATCCGCGGCCGCCGCACCGGCTCACTGCGGATCGCGGCGCTTCCAGCATTGTCGAATGGCTATTTGCCGCGGCTCACCGGTCACTTCCTGAAGGAGCGGCCCAACCTCAACCTCGCCTTCTTCGGCGTAATCTCGCCGATCGTCGTCGACTGGGTGCTGAACAACCAATGCGACATCGGCTTTGCCGAGGTGCCGATCGCGCATTCGGGCCTTCCGACCCAGAAGCTGCCCGCGCCGGCACGCGTCGCCGTGCTGCCGACAGGTCATCGCCTCGCAGAAAAGGACGTTTTGGAGCCGCACGACTTCGAGGGCGAGACCTTCATCTCGCTGTCGGCGGGATCGTCGAGCCGTCACCTCGTCGACCAGATCTTCCATCGTCACGATGTCCGCCGCGTGCTGCGGGTCGAGACCGCGCTGTCCGAGATCATGTGCGGCATGGTGTCGTCGGGGCTCGGGGTCGCGATCTGCGATCCCTTCACCGCGCAGGAATTTTCCACCCGCGGCGTAGTCGTGCGCCGCTTTCTGCCGCGTATCGACTTCGAATTCTCAGCGGTCTTTCCGGCGCAGCGCAGCCCGTCGCCGGTGGCGCTGGATCTGGTCGAGACCATGCGCAAGTCGCTCGCCGAATTCGAGGAGGCAGCCCTCAGCCGTTGAACGCCGCCTGCGCCTCCGGCAGGTCCCAGATCCTACCGATCGCAGCCGTCCCCGCCGCCGTGATCGCGGCTTCGTCGGCACCAAGATAGCGGCCGGCATCGACCAGCACGCGACCGTCAACGACGACCTGATCGATATTGGCGCGGTTGGCGAGCGCGATCAGCGCGCGGCGCGGGTCGAACAGCGGCTGAAGATGCGGATGGGTGAGATCGACCACAGTAAGGTCGGCGGTCGCGCCGGGCTCGATGCGGCCGAGGTCAGGCCGCTTGATCACGTTGGCGGCGATTGCCGTGTTGGCCTCGATCAGCTCGGGCGAGTTGGCGACATCGGCGCGCGCTGAGGTGATCTTGGAGATCAGCGAGGCGGCATTGAGCTCGCCGAGCAAATCCATATTGTAGCCATCGGTGCCGACCACGGTGCGCACGCCGTGCTCCGCGAACCGGCTGAACGCCGCGGTGACGCCGGCGCGCGCGAACACGCGCGGGCAGTTGAGAACCGTCATGCCGCGCGCGGCCATCCGCTTGAGATCGTCGTCGGTGCTGAACATGCAGTGCGCCGCCATCAGATCGGGCGCCAGCAGGCCGAGCCAGTCGAGATATTGCGCCGGCGTGCGGCCGCCATAGCGCTTGCCGATGGTTTCGACCTCGGTGCGGCTCTGCGCCATGTGCGTCGTGATGGGCACGCCAAGCTCGCGCGCCCGCGCGGCACAGGCCTTCAACAGATCAGGCCCGCAGGTGTCGGTGGCATGCGGACTCATCGCAAGGCCGATGCGACCGTCGCCACGACCGTTCCAGCGCTGGTAGAGCGCATCCCATGTCGCCATGTCGGCGGTGCCGTCATCGCCGGCATAGTGGACCACGCCGTCAGGGCCGGCCTTGGCGTCGGACGTCGAGAACAGATAGGGCGCTCCATAGAAACGGATGCCCATCTCCTCGGCGGCATCGAACATCTCCGGGATTGAGTTCCGGAACGGCTCCATCACCGTGGTGGCGCCACCCTTCAGGAGTTGAAGGATGCCGAGCCGCGCGACCGCCATGCGCTCTTCCGCCGACAGCAGATCCGCGCCGCGCTTGGTCAGGGGCAGCAGCACCGTGTAGACGATGCTCTGATTGTTCTTGCGGCCATTGCCGTCCTCGGTATGGCTGCGCGCCACCGCTTCCGAGAAGCAGTGATTATGCAGGTTCAACAGGCCTGGCAGAACGAAGCGGCCGGGGCGGTCGTAAGTTTGATCCGCATGCGGCTTGTCGCGCGTGACCGCCGCGATTGTCTTGCCTTCGACCAGAACCCAGTGGTCGCGCAGCACGTCCTGCGCGCCGTCCTTGCGTGACAGCACATAGCTGCCGAAGATTGCGATCGTGCTCATGCGGGGCGTACGTTCCAGAAGACGGCGGTGCCGTCGAGAATGCCGGTGATGGCTTTGCGATAGGCGGTCGGCTGCTTGTACAGGCCGATCGGAATATAAGGGATTTCCTGGAAAGCCACTGCCTGGATCTCACGGCAGACGCGCTGCTGCTCGGCAAGCTCGGAGGCCGCCAGCCACTGGCTGCGCAGCCCGCCCATCTTCTCACTCGCATACCAGCCGGCGACCTTGCCCTCGCCCCGGATATTGGTGTTGCCGGCCGGATTGAGCCAGTCGATGCCCTGCCAGTTGCCGACCGCCGCGCTCCAGCCGCCCTGTCCGATCGGGTCCTTCTTGAGCTGACGCTGCAGCACCACGGCAAAATCGAGCCCGGCATATTCGACGTTCATGCCGGCCTTGCGCAGGCTATCGACGGCGATCTCGCCGAGCGGCTTCTGCGCCAGTGAATTGGTGGGGACGAGCACCACGATCTTCTCGCCATTGTAGCCGGCGGCCTTCAGATCGGCCTTCACCTTGGCGTAGTCGCGCGGGCCGCGGAACACATCGAGGCCAACATCGCTCGCCATTGGCGTATTCGGCGCGAAATAGCCGATCGGTGAGACCTGGAAGTTCGGATCGGTACCGGCGACCGCGGTCATGAAGGCGGATTGATCGATCGCCCCCAAGAGCGCGCGACGAACGGCAGGGTTGTCGAACGGCGGCTGAAGATGATTGAGGCGCAGCATGCAGGCATAACCCCGGGGATCGAGCACGCGCGTCTCGATGTCGCCGGCAGCCTTGATGATCGGCAGCAGATCGTGCGGCGTGGTCTCCTGCCAGTCCTGCTCGCCGGTCTGCAGCGCGGCGACGCCGGTACCGGCATCGGGCGTGGTGGTCCAGACCACGCGGTCGTAATACACGATCTTCGGACCCGCGGTCCAATCCAGCTTGCCGTCGGTGCGCGGCTGATAGCGCTCGAACTTGGCATAGGCATTGCGCGCGCCCTGCACGCGCTCGTCGGCGAGATAACGGAACGGACCGCTACCGATCACTTCAGTCAGCGGCTTGAACGGGTCCTGACTCGCGAGCCGCTCCGGCATGATGAAGCAGGGGTTGATCGCGGCCTTGCCGAGCGCCTGCGGCAACAGCGGGAACGGACGCTTGAGGCGAAAACGGATGGTGCGGTCGTCGGCGGCCGAGAGTTCGCCGGTCGCCTCCATCAGCTCACTGCCAAAACCGTCGCGCGCGGCCCAGCGGCGGATGCTCGCGATGCAGTCGCGGGCGAGCACGCGTTCGCCGTCGTGCCAGAACAGGCCGTCGCGCAAGCTGAGGTCCCATTGCAACCCGTCGCCGGAGACGACGTGGCCCGACAGCATCTGCGGCGAGACTTGCAGGGAGGAGCTCATGCCGTAGAGCGTGTCGTAGACCATGAAGCCATGGTTTCGCGACACCTGTGCCGTGGAATAGATGGGGTCGACGAAAGCGAGGTCGATGACGGGAATGAATCGCAACGTGGTCTGGGATTCGGCGCGGACGATGCCCGGGAATGACAGCGCTGGCACTGCTGCGGCAGCCTTGAGGAGCGAGCGGCGGGAGATGGGCATCAAAAGCAGCTCCTGACAGAAAGCATCATTCGTTCTTACGCGTTCAACAACACCGCGCCGATCGCAGCGGCCACCGCCTGCTGCGCCGGCTCGACCACGGGAACGCCGATGGCATCCGCAATCGCCGCCCGATGCGAGGCCATGCCGGCGCAGCCCATCACCACGACATCGGCGCGGCATTGCGAGACCAGCGCGCGGCCGGCTTCAATCAACCGTCCCCGGATGTCCGCGCCTGCCGTCTCCGCCGCGCTCGCGCCGACCGACCAGCTTCCGGCATAGCGGCTGTCGACGCCCATCAGCCGCACCATCCGCTGCTGGCGGCGGATGCTCGAGGGCGACAGCGCGATGATTCCGAAGCGCTCGCCCAGCATCAGTGCGCGAAAGATGCCGCACTCGGCGATGCCCATCACCGGCCGCCCGCCGGCCGCCTCGCGCACCGCATGCAGGCCCGGATCGCTGAAGCAGGCCAGCACGAAGGCATCCGCATCGTCACGCGACACACGGCTGACCAGCGGCATCACGACGCTGTCGGCATCGCGCTGCGAGCTGATACCGGGCGGTCCCTCGGCAAGGCCGACCACTTCAATCTCCGGCCCACCCGCGATGCGCAGCGGTGCGACGGCGCCATCGATCGCCGCCGTCACCGATGCGGAGGAGTTGGGATTGATGACGAGGATGCGGGTCATGGCGTGGTTCAACTTTTGCCGGCCTCGTGGCGCAGGAAGTTGGCCGCGATCTTCTCACCGGTCGTGATCCAGACATCCGGGCACGACTTTGCGTAAGTCAGGAACTCGCGCAGTAGGCGCAGCCGCATCGGCCGGCCGCTGCATTGCGGATGCAGCACGGTGGTCACCATCGCGCCCCAGTCGCGGACTTCGTCGAGCTCGTCCTTCCAGATCGAAAGCACATGCTCCTTGGGGAAAATCGGGCGCGGACTGAAGCGCGCGGACAGGCCATGCATCCAGTCGTCATAGCTCGCGGTCACCGGCAGTTCGATCGTGCCGGGCTTGCCGTCGGCGAGGCGATGGCGATAGGGCCGCACGTCATCGCGAAACGAGGACGTGTAGACGATGCCGTGGCGCACCAACGCCACCCGCAGTTCTTCCGTGAATTCGCCGTAGGGCGCGCGGTAGCCGGTCGGCCTGACGCCGAGCCGGCGCTTGAGCGCCTCAAAACCGCGCTCGAGCTCCTCCTCGATCCAGGGATCGCCGGGATCGGGCAGCAGATGGTGATAACCGTGATGACCGATCTCGTGGCCGGCCTTGAGAATGGACTCGGCCATCGCGGGATGCGCGTCGACCGACCATCCCGTGACGAAGAAGGTCGCCTTGAGATCGAGCTGGTCGAGCAGCTCCAGAAGTTTCGGCGTGCCGACGCGCGCCTCATAGCCGCCATAGCTCATGGTGATGAGCCGCTGCGCGTGCACCGCGTCCTTGCTGGTCCACGCGCTCTCCGCGTCCACGTCGAACGACAGGAACATCGCCGAATTGTACGGCTTCGGCCAGGGGTATTCCGGCGCAGGATCCGCCGTGTTGGCCGGAACGAGCGGAATGCTCTGGAGTGCCTTACTGTCCAGCATTGATGGTCGCCTTTTCGAGTGCGTTGTCGGTCAGTTTCCACTTGGCAAGCAGCGTACGATACGTGCCGTCCGCGATCAGCGCGTCGACCGCCTCCAGCATGGCTTGCTGCAGCGCCTTTTCCTTGACCGGCAGAGCGATGCCGGTGAATTGCTGCGCCATGGGCTCGCCCACAGCCGCATACGTGCCGGGCTCGAGATCCATGATGTAGGGCAGCGTCTCGTTGCCTTGAGCGGCGGCATCGATGCGGCCCTGCCTGAGCTGGGTGCGGGCGTCGGCCGAGCCGTCGGTGCCGACGAACTGGATCGGATTGGTGCCGCAATTCTTCTCGCTCCAGGCCGCGATCTGCGCCGGGAACATGGTGCGGCGGCTGGCGCCGACCTTCTTGCCGCAGAGCGCCATTGCGTCCTTGAACTCCGCCTTGCGCGACTGCTGCACGAAAAACTGCGGACCGCTTCGCAAATAATCGACAAAGGACGCGATCTCGTGCCGGCTGGCGTAGTCCGTGAAGCCGGACAGGATGGCGTCGACCCGTCCGGTGGAGATCGACGGCATGAACTCGGCAAAGCTTGTCTCCTGCCACTCGATCTTGACGCCGAGCTTGCGGCCGATGGCCTCGCCGAGATCGATGTCAAAGCCGGACAACGCGTTGGTGGCCGGATCGCGGAACTCCATCGGCGGATAGTTTGGCACCAGCGCCACCTTGATGCTGCCGCGCTTGGCGATCTCCGCCGGCAGCTCGACTGCCATTATCGGGGCGCTCATGGCCCCAACGAGTGCTGCCGTAACCAAAAGTCTCTTCATCAACACGCCCCCATTCAGATCACTGCCGAAAGAAATGCCTTGGTGCGCTCCTCGCGCGGCGTACCCAAGACGTCCGAGGCACGGCCCTGCTCGACGATCGCACCCTGGTCCATATAGACGACCCGGTCGGCGACCTCGCGCGCGAAGCCGAGCTCGTGCGTCACTACCACCATGGTCATACCGCTCCGCGCCAGCTCCTTCATGACTGCCAAGACCTCGCCGACGAGTTCGGGATCGAGCGCGCTGGTCGGCTCGTCGAACAGCATCAACATCGGCTTCATCGCCAGCGCACGGGCAATGGCGACGCGCTGCTGCTGGCCGCCGGAGAGCTGGGCGGGATACGAATCGGCCTTCGCAGACAACCCGACGCGGCGCAGCAGCTCGACAGCTTCAGCGCGCACCTCATCGGGTTTTCGGCCCTGCACCTGGAGCGGACCTTCGGTGATGTTTTCGAGCGCCGTCTTGTGCGGAAACAAATTGAAGCGCTGGAACACCATTCCGGTCTTCAGCCGCTGCCGCCCGATCTCGCGCTCGCTGAGCCGATGCAGCCGTCCGCCCTGCTCGCGCACGCCCAAGAGCTCGCCGTCGAGCCAGATGCCGCCGCTGTCGATCGCGGCGAGCTGGTTGATGCAGCGGAGCAACGTGGTCTTGCCCGAGCCGGAGGCGCCGATCAGGCACATCACCTCGCCGGGCCGGATGTCGAGCGAGACGTTTTTAAGAGCCTGAAACTCGCCAAAACTCTTGCTGACGGAGCGGATCGCGACCAGGGGTTTTGTCATCGCGCCAACCGCAATGTGCCGCGTGCAAAACGGCGTTCGAGCAGCATCTGGAGCGGAGTCAGAATCGAGACCACGAGCAGATACCAGAGCCCGGCGACGATCAGGAGCTCGATCACGCGCGAATTGGCGTAGTAGATGTTTTCGGCGTTGTGCAGCAATTCCGGATACTGGATGACGCTGGCGAGCGAGGTCGCCTTCACCATGCCGATGAACTCGTTGCCGAGCGGCGGGATCACCACCCGCATTGCCTGCGGCAGGACGATCCGGCGCAGCGCACGCAAGCGTCCCATGCCGATCGCCTGCGCCGCCTCATATTGCCCGACATCGACCGAGAGCATGCCGGCGCGCATCACTTCCGACGTATAGGCGCCCTGGTTGATGCCGAGCCCGAGCAGCGCGGCAAGGAACGGCGTCATGACGTCGACGGCGCGCGCGCTCCACAGGCCGGGAATCCCGATGGTCGGAAACACCAGCGCGAGATTGAACCACAGCAGCAGCTGCAGGATCAGCGGCGTGCCGCGGAACAGCCAGGTGTAGCCGGCGGCGACGGTCTTCAGCACCGGGTTGGGCGACAGCCGCATGATCGCGACGACCACGCCGAGGAAGATGCCGAGCGCCATCGCCAGCACCGCCATCACCATGGTGTTGACGATGCCTTCGAGAATGACTTTTGCCGTCAGGAAGCGGCTGACATAGGACCATTCGATCTGGCCAGCCGCGAACGCACGCGCGATCTCTGCCAGCACGAGGACAATCAGCGCTGCGCTGAGCCAGCGAAACCAGTGCGGCTCGCGCGCGATCCGCATCCCCGACAGATCGGGAAAACCCTCCGCGAGTGCCGGTGCCGGCTTCATTGCGGCGCCGCGTTCAGCATGGGCTGGGCGACCGCGTTGGCGCCGAGGCCCCATTTGTCGAGAACGGCCTTGTAGGAGCCGTCGGCGATCATGGCGGTGAGCTTCTCGGTCACCACTTCACGGAGCGCCGCATCGTCCTTTCGGAACATGATGCCCTGATAGCCTTTGGCGAAGGGCTCGCCGATCACGCGGTATTTGCCCGCTTCCTGCGTCTGTGCATAAGGCAGCGTCTCGCTGCCTTGCACGGCGGCGTCGATCCGGCCCTGCTTGAGCTGGTTGCGAACGTCGATCGAGTTCTCGCCCGGCACGTACTGGATCGCCGCCTTGCCGGCCGGCTCGCAATTCTGCTTGCTCCACTTCTCGATCTCGACCGGAAAGCTGGTGCTGCGGGTGGTGCCGACCTTCTTGCCGCAGAGATCGGTTGCAACTTTCGCCTCGTTGTCCGCCATCACGAAGAACTGCGGGCCGGTCCCGAGGTAATCGACGAAATCAGCAGTCTCGCGCCGCGAGGCGCGATCCGAGATGCCGGAGATGATGAAATCGGCACGCCTGGTCTGGAGCGATGGGATCAATTCGGCGAATGGCGTCTCGCTCCAGACGATCTTCACACCGAGCCGCTTGGCAAGTTCGTTCGCGAGATCGATGTCGAGCCCGACGAGCTCGTTGGTCGCGGGATCGCGATATTCCATTGGCGCGTAGGTCGAGTTGACCGTGAGCTTCAACGTGCCCGCCTGCTTGATCTCCGCCGGAAGCTCGGCCGCCTGCGCGGACGTCACGGCCGCCAACGCTGCGATGCCGAGGAAATACGAGAGGCGCGTCATATCGGCTCCTTTGCCAGTGTTGTCTGGACGTTCTGTCAGTCCGCGTCGAGAACCGCCGGCTCGATCACGCCGGCGCGCTCGGTGATCACCCTGTATTGCTCCGGCCGCCGGTGGGCGGCGAAGTTGAACATCTTGTCCTTGCCCTGGCGGCAGAGGTCGAGATCGATGTCGGCGACGATCACCTCGTCGGTCAGCGTTGCGGCCTGTGCGACGATGCGGCCATTGGGATCGACAATGCAGGAGCCGCCGATCAGGCCGGAACCGTCCTCCTCGCCCGCCTTCGCCACCGAGATCGCCCAGGTCGCGTTCATGTAGGCATTGGCCTGCGTCACCAGCGTGGAGTGGAAGGTGCGCAGGGAGGCATCTTCCGTGCTGCCGCCGTTGGGATCATAGGCCGCCGAATTGTAGCCGATGCAGACGAGCTCGACGCCTTGCAGGCCAAGCACGCGCCAGGATTCCGGCCAGCGGCGATCGTTGCAGATCATCATGCCCATGATGGCGTGGGCCCAGGCCGATCCGGAGCGGAAGGCCGGAAAGCCGAGGTCGCCATATTCGAAATAGCGCTTTTCGAGCTGCTGGTAGCGCGCACCCTGCCGCGGCTCGACCGAGCCCGGCAGGTGCACCTTGCGATAGCGGCCGAGCAGCTCGCCGTCGCGGTCAACCAGGATGGCGCAATTGTAGCGGCGTCCATCCGGCGTCAACTCGGCATAGCCGACATAGAAGCCGACGCGCAGCGCGCGCGCGCGGTCGAACAGCGCCGCGACGTGCGGGTTCGGCATGCCACGTTCGAAATAGTGGTCGAGCGCCTCGCCTTCGAGCAGCCAGCGCGGAAAGAATGTGGTGAAGGCAAGCTCGGGATACACCACGAGACTGGCGCCGCGGCCGGCCGCCTCCTCCAGCAGGGCAAGCATCCGCGACAGCGTATGCTCGCGCGTATCGGCTTTTTGCGTCGGCCCCATCTGTGCGGCGGCGGCGCGAAGAACACGAACCAAGATTGCCTCCAATCTGTGCGCAGTGCTGCCTCAATGGGCGAATGAACCCTTTGATGCGACGTGCAAATCCGTTGCCATTACGCGGAAGCGGGGCTGCAAAATCAATTCATTCTGCTATGATGTTTTGGCCCAGAGTATAATCGGCAGTGATATGAACCTGCGCCAACTCGAAATTCTCCGTGCCGTCATCCGCCACCGCACCACGGTGGCGGCGGCCGACGAACTGGCGCTGTCGCAGCCTGCAGTCAGCAATGCGCTGAAGACGATGGAGGCGCAGGCGGGCTTTGCGCTGTTCGAACGCGTCAACAACCGACTGTTTCCGACCGCGGAAGCGATGGCACTCTACAAGGAGAGTGAGGCGATCTTCGCGCTGCACGCCAAGCTCGAGAACCGCGTGCGCGATCTGCGCGAGAACCGCTCCGGGCATCTCGCGCTGGTCGCGACGCCGCCGCTCGCCTACAGCATCATCCCCTCGGCGCTGTCAGGCTTCCTGCGCCGCCGCCCGGAGACGCGGGTGTTCTTCGATGTGCGGCGCTATGAGGGCATCATCGAAGGCGTGCTCAACCGCGTCGCCGAGCTCGGCTTCGCGCTCGGGCTGACGCACCATCCTGGCATCGCCCATGAGGTGGTGCACACCGGCGAGATGGTATGCGTGCTGCCGCCGCAGCACCCGCTCGCCGAACTGCCGGTGATCTCGGCTTCGGACCTGTCCGGGCTGCCCTTCATCGGGCTCGAGCGCGGCACACGGCTTGGTGAGGCCGTGCGCGACAGTTTTGCCCGCGCCGGCGCGCCGTTCCGGCCGACCGTAGAGGTGCGCTATTGCAACACGGCCTGTGTGCTCGCGGCCGCCGGCGTCGGCGCCGCGGTGGTCGATCCCTTTTCGCCGCGACAGAACGGCGGGACCGGCCTGATCGTGCGGCCGTTCGCGCCCACGACGCACGCGGTCGCCTACATGCTATGGTCGGAAGCCGAGCCGCTGTCGCGCCTGGCCAAGGCGTTTCTCAACGAGGTCCGGAAAGAGAGTGCGCTGCTGGAGCGCACAGCGCCACACCGGCAACATGGGGCAGCAAGCGACTGAGCTTGACCTTTACCAGAGGGCACATGGCACGCATCACCATCATCGAGACCGGGCAGGTCCCGCAGAAATATCGCGAGCGCCACGGCTCGTTCCCGGACATGTTCGAGCGCATGGTCCGCGCCGAGGACGCGACAGCTACGGTCGACGTCGTTAGCATCCCGAACGGCGATGTGCTTCCCGATCCGCGCAAACTGGAGGCGGTGCTGATCACCGGCGCGGCCGCCGGCGTCTATGACGGGCTCGACTGGATCGCGCCGCTGGAAGATTTTGTGCGCACGGCCTACGCCAACAGGACGCCGATGGTCGGCATCTGCTTCGGTCATCAGCTGATCGCGCAGGCATTGGGCGGCACCGTGCGCAAGTCCGAGAAGGGCTGGGGTATCGGCCGGCACGTCTATCAGGTGCTGCCGGACAACGGCGTCGTCGACGGCGAAGCGGTCGCCATCGCCTGCTCGCATCAGGACCAGGTGGTCGAAGCACCTGTTGATGCGCTGACGATCCTCTCGTCCGACTTCACCCCGCATGCCGGCCTGCTCTACGCCAACGGCGCCACGCTGACCGTGCAGCCGCATCCGGAGTTCGACGTCGAGTTTGCGCAAGTGTGCTGTGAGCTGCGCGACGGCAAGGCGCCGGATGCAGTCGTTGCCACGGCCAGGGAGTCACTGGCGAAGCCGATGGACCACGCCAAGCTCGGCGGGGCGATTACAAGGTTTCTGGCGCGCAAGTCCGTCCCCTCATCCTGAGGAGCGCACACTTTGCGCGCGTCTCGAAGGATCGAGGCCCCGCCGCAGCAACAGGGCCTGCATGGTTCGAGACGCCGCTTCGCGGCTCCTCACCATGAGGGTTGAAATCTCAGAACGGGCTCTCTCCCAACCCCGGCACATCGGCCGGCCTTGGCCCCGGCGCCGGCCAGTGAAACCGGCGGTCCTTCTCCGCAATCATGATGTCGTTGATCGAGGCTTCGCGCCGCCTCATCAAGCCTTGGTCATCGAACTCCCACTGTTCGTTGCCGTAGGAGCGATACCACTGGCCGCTGGCATCGTGCCATTCGTACTGGAAGCGCACGGCGATGCGGTTGCCGTCGAAGGCCCAGAGGTCCTTGATCAGGCGGTAGTCGTGCTCCTTCTCCCATTTGCGGGTGAGGAACGCGACGATGGCTTCGCGGCCCTGAAAAACCTCGGAGCGATTGCGCCAGCGGCTGTCCTCGGTATAGGCGAGCGAGACGCGCGCCGGGTCGCGCGAATTCCAGGCGTCCTCGGCCATGCGGGCCTTCTGCGCGGCGGTCTCACGAGTGAAGGGCGGAAGCGGCGGGCGCGACATCATGGCCTCATCGGTTGACGGAAGCGCAATCTACGCCTGCATGCCGCGGAGTCGAGAGGCCGTCCGCTATCGCCCGATCACGAAATCAGATCGGCCTTCATCATGGCGCGGATCGATTTCGGGATCGGCTGGGCGCGGCCGCCGCTGATGAAGGCGACGCGCACTTCCGCTTTCACCAGCACGTCCTCAGCCCGACGCACCTCCTGCGCCAGCATGATGGAGGCGCCCTTCACGGCGACCGGCCAGGTCACGACGTCGAGCACGTCGTCCATCCGGGCAGGCTTGAGGAAATCGAGATGCATCGAGCGCACCACGAAGGCGAAGCCGGTATCTTCCGTCGCGGGCTGCTCGAACAAAGCCTGCTGCTCGGCACCCATCAGCCGCAGATGATTGGTCCGCCCGCGCTCCATGAAGCGCAGGTAATTGGCGTGATAGACGATGCCGGAAAAGTCGGTGTCCTCGTAATAGACACGGACCTGCATATGATGGCGGCCGTCGCGGATCTCGCCGTCGAGGTGAGCTGTCACGTTGCGAGCCTCTTCGCTTGTCACTCCGGTCCGTTCTGCGCAAAAAAGACCGGCCGCGCAAGCGCGGCTAGGCCACCGCCGGCCCCCGCCCCAGCGTCACCTCGACGATCTCCGGCGGCACGCCGACGCGGACCGGCATGAGGCTGCAACCGAGGCCGCCGGAAATGATGACGTCGCATTTGAGCCGAAAGTGACCGTAGGCGAGCCGGAGGCCATGCTGCCGCGAAACGGCCGGCGACCAGCCGAGCAGGCGGACCTGGCCACCATGGGTGTGGCCGGACAGTTGCAACGCGACGCGCGCGGGCACGCGTGGCGCGATATTGGGCTCATGCGCGAGCAGGATCACCGGCGCATCGTCGGTGATCTTGGCGAGCGTCGCGGCGAGATCGTCGGCACCGAAGCGCCCCGTTGTCCGGAAGCGCCGCGCCGGCAGAAAGGCGAGCTGATCGCCCAGGCCGGCGAGCCAGAATGGGCGGCCGTCCTTGGTGAGGCGCACGGCGTCGTTCTCGTAGACGGGAATGCCGGCGGCCTCCAGCGCACGATGCGCGATCGTCGTCCCGTGCCCTGCCTGCTGCACGATCCTGTCGTCCCAATAATCGTGATTGCCCATGACGGCATGGACGCCGAGCGGCGCTTTCAGGCCGGCCAGTACCTTGGCCCATTCGTTCGCCGGAATGATGCGCGTGACCTGGTGCAGGCCGGCGACATAGTCGCCGAGCAGCACGATGATATCCGCATTCAGTGCGTTGGTGCGATCGACGATGGCCTCGATCCGCTCCAGCGACATCCAGGGATCGCACGCATGGATGTCGGCGATCACGGCGATCTTCAGCGGCAGATCCGCAGGCCATTGCCGCGGGGTCGGATGATAGCGGGTGACGCGAAGCCGCAGCACCGGCTCGACGCCGACGCTGTAGGCGGCGGTGGAGACGGCGAGCGCGGACAGGCCGCCGATGGAACGGATGAGATGACGGCGCGTGATCATGGAAACTCGATCGTGATGCAGCTTCTTGATGCGATCCGATTGGAGCGGAAATGGGGTGTGTTTGTGCAGACCCTCTGCACAAAATTACCGAAAATTCATGACGGCCCGGGCACCCAGCATGGTGCAGGTCAGTCGTCGCTCTCGTCTGTGCCGAACAGGCCGAACTGTGCCGCCGCATCGCGCGAGGGCTCGCTGATGCCGAGATGCCGGAAGGCATGCGAGGTGAGCAGGCGGCCGCGCGGGGTGCGCTGCAGATAGCCGCACTGGATCAGATAGGGCTCGATAATGTCTTCGATCGCATCGCGCGGTTCGGACAGAGCGGCGGCCATCGTCTCGACGCCGACCGGACCGCCGCCATAGTTCTGCGCGATGGTCGTGAGGTAGCGGCGGTCCATTGCGTCGAGGCCAGCGGCGTCGACCTCGAGCGCGCTCAGCGCGTGATCGGCAATGTTGCGATCGATCTTGTCGGCATCGGCCGCCGAGGCAAAATCGCGCAC
Organism: Bradyrhizobium sp. 149; assembly: GCF_023073915.1. Taxonomy (GTDB): domain Bacteria; phylum Pseudomonadota; class Alphaproteobacteria; order Rhizobiales; family Xanthobacteraceae; genus Bradyrhizobium. Next base: position 1,818,163 of record NZ_JADPKK010000022.1, read on the forward strand.
GCGGCGCAACAGGCGGCCGGCGATGCGCGGCGTGCCGCGGGCGCGGCGCGCGATCTCGTTGGCGCCGTCCACGCTCATGCTGACATTGAGCACGCGGGCGCCACGGGTGACGATGCTCTCGAGCTCTTCGATCGTGTAGAAATTCAACCGGACCGGAATGCCGAAGCGGTCGCGCAACGGATTGGTGAGCAGGCCGGCGCGCGTGGTGGCGCCGACGAGGGTGAATTTCGACAGCTCGATCTTGACCGAGCGCGCCGCCGGTCCCTCCCCGATGATGAGGTCGAGCTGAAAATCCTCCATCGCGGGATAGAGCACCTCTTCCACAGCGGGGCTGAGGCGATGGATCTCGTCGATGAACAGCACATCGCGCTCTTCGAGATTGGTGAGCAGCGCGGCAAGATCGCCAGCCTTGGCGATCACCGGGCCCGATGTGGCGCGAAAGCCGACGCCGAGTTCCTTGGCCACGATCTGCGCCAGCGTGGTCTTGCCGAGTCCCGGGGGACCTACGAACAGCACGTGATCCAGCGCCTCGCCGCGCTTGCGCGCCGCCTCGATGAAGATCGAGAGGTTCTTGCGCGCCTGCTGCTGGCCGACGAAGTCGGACAGCGATTGCGGGCGAAGCGCGGTGTCGCCGACATCATCGCTGCGGCGCTCGGGCGTGACCATGCGGGGGGGAGTGTTCATGCGCGCAGAATAACACGGTGCAGCGGTTTCGCGAGCCACCAGCACAGGCTGGCCGGGATGACGGCGACGATGGCGAGCATGGCGGAAAGCTTCAGCGCTTCAGGCGCGGAACCGACAGTCGGCAAGATCACCGCCGAGGTTTCGGAGGGAACAACGAACATGCCAAACACAACGAAACCGACGGCCGCCACGGCCGCGGCAAGCCAAGCCATCCAGATCATGTTGAGATCGGCGTAGACCGCGGCCAGCGCGAATATCAAGCCGGCGGCGACTGCGGGAAGGAACGAGGCGAGCATCGTGGCAATGGCCAGCAGCACGATTGCGATCGAAACCAGGGCGCGCAGCGCCTCCAGCTCGAGGAGCGCAAGAAACAGCTGCAGCACCGCGGCACCGAGCGCCGTCACCGTCACCGAAACCAGCGCGGCGATCGTCAGCGGCCCGACAACAGAGAAGATCACGACGATACCGGCTACCCGCGAAAGGCGACGAAAAAGAACGGCGACGGGATGGGCGCGGACCGCGCTCACTTCGACAGCTCCTTCAGACCTAGGCGAATGAGCTGCGCGGTCTCGGCGCTCTCGCCCGCGCTACGCGAGGCCGATGCAATCGCCGCGGCGGCCTGCGGCTGGCCGTAGCCGAGATTGACCAGCGCGGAGATCGCATCCGCCACCGGCCGCGGCGCGCGCTGGTCGTCGATGGCGCCGGCGAGGTGCACGACGGCCGGATCGACATTGGAGAAGGCCGGCGCCTTGTCCTTCAACTCGGTAACGATGCGCTCGGCGACCTTGGGGCCGACGCCCGGCGTGCGCGCCACCGCAGCCTTGTCGCGCAATGCGATGGCGTTGGCGAGATCGGAAGGAGCCAGCGTGCCGAGCACGGCGAGCGCGACCTTGGCGCCGACGCCCTGCACCGTCTGGAGCAGGCGAAACCATTCGCGTTCCTGGTCGGTGCGGAAGCCGAACAGCTTGATCTGGTCCTCGCGCACATAGGTCTCGATCGACAGCACGGCGGCCTCGCCCGGCGACGGCAGATGCTGCAGTGTGCGCGTCGAGCAATGCACCTGATAACCGACACCGCCGACGTCGAGAATGACGAAATCCTCACCGTAGGAATCGATCAGGCCCTTGAGCTTGCCGATCATAACCCCGCCACCTTCAACCTGAGCGCCGTGCTCTGGCGATGATGGGCGTGGGTGATGGCGATGGCGAGCGCGTCGGCGGCGTCCGCGGACGGCGGATCGGCTTTGGGCAGCAAAATCTTGAGCATCATCGCGATCTGATGCTTGTCGGCATGGCCGGCGCCGACCACCGTCTTCTTCACCTGGTTCGGTGCGTATTCGGCGACACTGATGCCGAACATCGCGGGCGCGAGCATGGCAACGCCGCGGGCCTGGCCGAGCTTCAGCGTCGCGACGCCATCCTTGTTGACGAAAGTCTGCTCGACCGCGGCTTCCATCGGCTTGTGACCGGACAGGACGGCGGCGAGCCCCTCATGGATCGCGAGCAGCCGGCTCGCCAGCGGCAAATCGTCCGGCGGCTCCACCGAGCCGCAGGCGACGTAGATCAGGCGGTTGCCCTCGGCCTCGATCACGCCCCAACCGGTGCGGCGCAGGCCAGGGTCGATGCCGATGATGCGAACGGGGCCACGAATCGGGAGCGTCGTCATGGGCCAGTGATAGCGGCTGGCCGCCGTGGGGGAAACAGAAACAGAACGGAAGTAACAGGGGAAGTGGCCCCTACCCGCCCATCTTCGCCATCAACGCGTCCGATACCTCGAAATTGGCGTAGACGTGCTGGACGTCGTCGTGCTCGTTGAGCAGGTCCATCAGCTTCAACAACTTCTCGCCGGTCTCGTCGTCGACCGCGATCGTGTTCTGCGGCTTCCAGATCAGCGCGGCCTTGCGCGGCTCTCCGAACTTGACTTCCAGCGCCTTGGCAACGTCGCGATAGCCTTCGGTCGAGGCGTAGATCTCGTGGCCGCCTTCACTCGATACCACGTCGTCTGCGCCGGCCTCGATCGCTGCATCCAGCACCGCATCGTCGGAGGCGACGCCGCGGTCGTATTCGATGATGCCGGTGCGGTCGAACATGAAGGAGACCGAGCCGGTTTCGCCTAGATTGCCGCCGGACTTGGTGAAGAAGGAGCGGATGTCGGAAGCGGCGCGGTTGCGATTGTCGGTCAGCGCCTCGACGATGACGGCGACGCCGCCGGGGCCGTAACCCTCGTAGCGGATCTCGTCGTAGTTCTCGCCGTCACTGCCGAGCGCCTTCTTGACGGCGCGCTCGATATTGTCCTTCGGCATGTTCTCCTGGCGCGCCGCGATGATGGCCGCACGCAGGCGCGGGTTCATGTTGGGGTCGGGCGTCCCCAGCTTGGCCGCGACGGTGATTTCCCGCGCCAGCTTGCCGAACAGTTTCGACTTCTGGGCATCCTGCCGCCCCTTGCGGTGCATGATGTTCTTGAATTGGGAATGTCCGGCCATGCGTGATCTTCTCTAGGGAGCGCCAAGGTGAGCGTGGGAAGCGCGGCCTTATAGGCCGCCACCCCACCGGAAAGAAAGAGGCTCTACGACTTTAAGGTAACACCGTACTGGGTCGTGCCTAGATGGCAGGCACCGTTAACCCTGATTTCATTCCAGCCTGCGAAAATAGCGCCCGACCGTCCCCCGACAAGAGAGACCTGATGGCGTTCGGACTATTTCGGAAGCGTCTGCCGGACATGGCCGCAACTGCGGCAGCCCCGCAGGCTGCGCAGCAGGTGGCCAATTCCGAGCCTGCCGCCGCCGCCGAAGGCGATTCCGCCAAGGAAATCCTGGAACTGCTGGAACTTGAGCTCGGCGCCATGATTCGCCAGCTCGAGCGCGCCGCCAATTCGGTGGCCGGCGGCGCCGAGGCGACCGCCACGACGCTTGCCGCCATTCGCGACCGCACCGACGCCCTGACCGGCCGGACCAACGCCGCGCAATCGAACGCCTCCACCTTCGCCCATGCCGCCGACAAATTCACCCAGTCGGCGCTGGGCATCGGGGCGCAGGTTCGCGAGGCCGGCAAGCTCGCCGATGAGGCCAGCGCCGCGGCGCAGGAAGCCCGCGCCAATGTCGATCGCTTGCGCGAATCCTCGGCCGCCATCGGCAACGTCGTCAATCTGATCGCACAGATCGCGCGGCAGACGACGCTGCTCGCGCTCAACTCGACCATCGAGGCCGCGCGCGCCGGCGCTGCGGGAAGAGGCTTTGCGGTCGTCGCCACCGAGGTCAAGGCACTGGCGGTGCAGACCCAAGGCGCGACGGAGGAGATCACCAAAAAGATCGACGCGCTCCAGCGCGACGCCGCCGGCTCCGCGGATGCGGTGCACCGTATCTCGCAGGCGATCGAGGCCATCCGCCCGGTCTTCGAGACCGTCAACGGCGCGGTCGCCGAACAGAACGCCACCACCAGCGAAGTCTCCGGCAACGCGACAAGTGCGTCCGAGTTCATCATCTCGGTCGGCGAAAGCGCAGCCGAGATCGATGCTGCGACCAAGGCGGCCGAAAGCCACGGCGAGAATGTCGCGAGCGCAGGCAAGGCCGTGACAGCCTTCGCACAGAAACTGAAATCGCGCTGCGCCGTGCTGCTGCGCCAGAGCGAGCATGACGACCGCCGCAAGACCGAGCGGCTGCCCTGCCATCTCAAGCTCGAAACCGCCCGCGGGGTGCTGCCGGTCTACGAGATATCGATGGACGGCGTGCTGATCGGCGGCGCAGACGCGGGCCGGCTTGCATCGCAAGCAACGATCGAAGGCATCCTCGAACACGTCGGGGCCTGCCGGCTGCGCGTGGTCGAGCAATCCAAGGCCGGGGCCCGCGCGCAATTCGTCAACCCCGACGCCGCGCTCAAAGAGAAGATCGAGGACCGGCTCTGGTCCATCCACGAAGAAAACACGGAGTTCGTCACCCGCGCCATGGAGGCGGGTAACGCGCTGACCGGGATCTTCGAGCAGGCAGTTGCACGCCGCGATATCGGGATCGACGACCTCTTCGACACTGATTATGCCGAAATCGCCGGAACCAATCCGCAGCAATACCGCACCAGATATCTGGACTGGGCCGACCGCGCGCTGCCGCCGTTCCAGGAAGCCTTTCTGGCAAAGGACCCGCGCATGGCGTTCTGCGCCATGGTCGATCGCAACGGCTTCCTGCCGGTGCACAACAAGATCTATTCGCATCCACAGCGGCCGGGCGATGCCGCCTGGAACACGGCCAACAGCCGCAACCGGCGGATCTTCAACGATCCGGCGGGGTTGGCCGCCGCGCACAACCTGCGCTCGTACCTGGTCCAGAGCTATGCGCGCGACATGGGCAATGGGAATACGGTGATGATGCGCGAGATCGACGTCCCGATCCGCGTGCAAGGCCGGCACTGGGGCGGATTCAGGACGGCCTACAAGCTCTAGTGCGCGCTCAGGCAAGACATCAAAGCGCGAATCACCTCTTAAGACAGGAATTGGAATGGGAATGCCGCGGAGAGCCGGCGAACGGCTCTGACTGGAGGACTCTCAAGACATGTCCGTCGTACAACTTGCAGTACTGGACACCGGCTCCAACCGAGCGCTCGCCGAACACCTGATCGACCAGCTCGCGGACCGCATCGGCGGCCTCGGCGTGGAGCTCGCCGACATCGCCGGCAACGTCCAGGAAGTCGCGAGCCGCGTCGCGAGCCAGTCGGAACGGTTTCATCATCTCCAGGAAACCGCCGAGACGATGGTCTCGGCCAACCACGACATCGCCAATGCGTCACAGGCGGTGCAAACGACCACGTCGGCGGCGGTCGGCGAGATCGCGCAGTCGCGCAATGCCGTCGACACTGCGGTCAACCACATTTCCGAACTCGTCGCAGCCGTCGAACGCATCGAGGCGCGCTTGAGCGCCGTCGGCTCGGCGCTGGCGCAGGTGGCAAAGGTGTCCGGCTCGATCGAGGCGATCGCGAAGCAGACCAATCTGCTCGCGCTCAATGCCACCATCGAGGCGGCACGCGCGGGCGATGCCGGGCGCGGCTTCGCGGTGGTCGCAAGCGAGGTCAAGAACCTCGCGGAGGCCACCCGTCAGGCCACGCACCAGATCTCCGACACCGTGCGCGATCTCGACGGTCAGATCGAAGGCCTGATCGGGGAGAGCAGCGACGCTTCGCAGCGCGCAAAGACTGCCGGCGAGGGCGCCCAGCAGATCTCCGGCATCATCTCGCGGGTCCAGCAGGGCTTCGCCTCCGTGGAAGCGGAGATCGGCAGCGTCACGCGCGCGGCGACCTCCAATCTCGGACACTGCGACACGGTCATCAGCGAGCTCAACGAGCTCGCCAGGGGCGTCGACCTCTCCTCGCGCGATCTCAAGAACGCCGATCAGCGCGTGACCAAACTGCTCGACACGTCCGAAGGACTGATCGCCCTGATCGCCGACAGCGGCGTCGAGACCTCGGATGCGCCGCTGATCCGAATCGTCGTCGAGACCGCAAAGCGAATCTCGAACGAGTTCGAAGCCGCGATCGACCGCGGCGAGATGACGCTCGCCCGGTTCATGGACGAGAACTACCGGGAAATCCCCGGCACCGATCCCAAGCAGTACAACACTGACTATGTCGAGTTCACCGACCGCGTGCTGCCGGCGATCCAGGACCCGATCCAGAAATCCGATCCCCGCATCGTGTTCTGCGTGGCCTGGGCCAAGGGCGGCTATCTGCCGACGCACAACCCGAACTACCGCCTGCCGCAGGGCAAGGACCCGGTCTGGAATAATGCGAATTGCCGCAACCGCCGCCTGTTCACCGATCGCGCGGTGCAGAAGGTCGCGGCCAACACCAAGCCGTTCCTGCTCCAGACCTATCGCCGCGACATGGGCGGCGGGCAATTCGTGCTGATGAAGGATCTGTCGTCACCGATCATGATCCGCAGCAAGCACTGGGGCGCCTTCCGGATGGGCTTCCGGCAGAGCTGACGATCGTCGCGACGCGCCTGCCGCGACGGCGCTCTGGCGTCCCTGAATCAAAAAAGCTCGAAAACAACCCCATGCACAGTAGCCGGGGCGAGTGGAATCAAGGGCTTAGGCATGGGCGCCTGACCCGAGATGAAATCAGACGCGATCGGCTGTCCACGCTTCGCCTCTCCCGACCGGGATAGGTGCTTCGCCTGCCGGGCGCATACCGATGCGACCAACAGTTGAACCGTCGGGCAAAACAGGCGCATACTGCTAATATTCAGAAATCACAGCGCCCCTGCAGGGTCGTCCGCGGCGAAGGCCGGGACGACACTCAGTGTGGCGCGGCGCTGCTCAGCTCAACCAGAATTTCGGCGTCGTCGGCTCCAGCCGCCCGCCCGCGCGCACCGGTGCAATCCGCAGTGCGAGTCCCGTCGTGTCATCCGTCTCCACCGCGACGCCGCTCAGCGTCGCGGCGCCCGCCGCGGGCTCGAAGCGGCCTGACGGGATTCCCGAGGTGAACCTGCGCAGCGGCTCTTCCTTCTGCATGCCGATGATGGAATCGTAGTCGCCGGTCATGCCGGCATCTGTCATGTAGGCGGTGCCGCCCGACAGGATCTGGTGGTCGGCGGTCGGCACATGGGTGTGGGTGCCGACGACGAGGCTGGCGCGGCCGTCGCAGAAGAAGCCGATGCCCTGTTTCTCGCTGCTCGCCTCGCAATGGAAATCGACCACGATGGCGTCCGCGGCAACGCCGAGCGGGCAGGCGCCGAGCTCGCGCTCCAGCGCTGCGAAGGGATCGTCGAACGGGGTCATGAAGACGCGGCCGAGCGCGTTGACGACGAGCGCGTGCTTGCCGTTCTTGGTCTCGACCAACGCGGCGCCGCGACCGGGCGTACCGCGCGGATAGTTCGCCGGCCGCACCAGGCGCTCGGCGCGCTCGATGAAAACAAGCGCTTCGCGCTGGTCCCAGGAATGGTTGCCGAGCGTCACCGCGTCCGCGCCTGCGTCGAGAAACTCCTGATAGATCGCTTCCGTGATACCAAAGCCGCCGGCGGAATTCTCGCCATTGACGACGACGAAATCGAGCGACCAGTCCTTGACCATGCCGGGCAGATATTCGGCGATGGCGTTGCGGCCGCTACGGCCGACCACATCACCCACGAAGAGAATGCGCAACTTCAGAACTCCGGAAATCGAATACGTCGGATTCCGTTAGCACATAATCCAGCGCGACGTCGTGGGATAGTGCCGGAACCGCCTTGATCTCCTGGGCTGCAAACGCGAGCCCGATGCCGATGATGTTCTTGGTTTTCCGCAGATGCGCGAAGGTGTGGTCGTAGTGCCCCGCGCCATAGCCGATGCGATGGCCGAGACGATCGAAGGCAGCGAGCGGCGTCAGCATGATGTCAGGGATGACTTCGGCGGCCCCGGGCGACGGCTCGGGAATGCCAAGCGGTCCGAGCATCAGGCGATCGTTCGGATGGAAGATGCGGAAGATCAGCGACTGGCCGCGCGCGGTGACGCAAGGCAGCGCGAGCCTGGCGCCCTCCTCGGCGAGCTTCTTCATCAGCGGTATCGGATCGATCTCGCTGCGGATCGGCGAATAGCCGGAGACGATGCTGCCCGACAGGAGCTGGAACGGCAGCCCGCGGTTGGCGAGCTTGGCGGCGGCGGCGGTGCGTTTCCTTTCGCTCAGCGCATCGCGGGCCGCGAGGGCTTTGGTACGGAGTTCGGCTTTCGAATTCGACATGCGCTTTGGTCCCCCACGTCATCACCCGCCTTGTGCGCCCTCGCGCATGGGAGCGGGTGATCCCGCATTCCAGAGGCGGTGGTGATTCACACAAAAGCAGCGGCGTACTGGATGCCCCCCCGTGCGCAAATGCGCACTCGGGGGCATGACACCTGTTGAACTGGCCGCAGTCATTTCAACAAGGACAAACCAAGCAAACAAAAAGTGCGAAGCCGCGAACGCCGTTGAAGCACTCGATCCCGGAGTTCCCTACGAAAGTAGGTGGGCACCATATGTCCGAGCCCACGGGCCCGGCCAGGGACAGTTCCCTAAAGGATCGATAAGGCCCCGGGGATTATGGCTCCTGACGCGCGTCGCAGCCTCGCTTCTGCAATGTAACAACGATGCTGACGAATCACCAGCCCGGTGAAGGGTCAGCCGATCGCAATCCCGTTGCCGACGGTCCGGTTCAGGACCTGGGTCGACTTCTCGATGCGATCGGCGGCGGCGTTCAGTGCGTTGACGACCGCGGTCTGGGTCAACCGGGCGCGCTCGACGGCGGCGTTGCGGAAATCCCGCAATTCGGTCAGCTCCTGCTCCATGGTACGGATGCGGTTGCCGGCGTCGACCAGCTCGTCGCAGACGGTCAGCGCCGCCATCACGGTGAGCCTCGCATCACCGATCTCGCCGAATTTTCCGCGCAGCGACTGAATCCGCGTCTCCAGGCTCTCGGCGAGCTTGAGCAGCCGCACCTCCTGGCCCTCCTCGCAGGCCATGCGGTATTGCCGGCCGTTGATGGTGACGTTGATGTGGCTCATCCGTCCTCTCCGGTATCGAGCACCGAGCGTATCGTGACGATCGCGGAATCCAGCCGGTCGGAGATCTCGCGGCTGGAGCGCTCGAGCTTGCGCGCCTTCACCAGCGCCCCGTCGAGCTCGTCGGCAAGCCGCGAGCGGTCCGCGCCCAGCGCCTGGATTCGCGCCGCGAGCTCGTTCTCGTCGCGGTCGGCGTCGCGCCGCCGCTCCACCGCGCTTTCGAGCGAGTCGAGCGCCGCCATGAGCCTGCGGGTCGCGATCTCGATCTCGACGGCCGAGGACTCCGTCATGGCAGAGCTGTTGGATACGCGATCGTTCATGCGGTCAGCGGCGGAACCTGTGGCCTTGCCCGTGGGCTTTTCCTTGGGCTTTTCGTGGGGCTTGCCGTCCGGCAAAAGACTCGGTTCGGCAAGCGGTTAGAAGCAGAAATTTACGTGGCAAGCTAGGGAAGCGCAACGCCGCCGCGAAACTATGCACTGCTAAGCAACTTTTACGGCCAAACCGACGTTTGATTGCCTTGGACTCCCGGAACCGAGGTGCTATTTCAGCCCCGACCTTCAGTGCCGCCAGGCTCCTTCCATGCGGCCCGCTCCGCCGCCAAGCGCCTCATTTCAGACGGATTTCAGACATGACGCAAGTCGATCACGGCCGTATGGCCAACGCGATCCGCGGCCTCGCAATGGACGCCGTCGAGAAGGCGAAGTCCGGCCATCCCGGCTTGCCGATGGGCGCCGCCGACATGGCCACGGTGCTGTTCACGCAGTTCCTGAAATTCGATGCGGCGGCGCCCGCATGGCCTGACCGCGACCGCTTCGTGCTCTCGGCCGGCCACGGCTCGATGCTGCTGTATGCGCTGCTGTATCTGACCGGCAATTCCGACATGACGCTGGACCAGATCAAGCAATTCCGCCAGGTCGACTCGCTGACCCCGGGCCACCCGGAGAATTTCCGCACCAAGGGCATCGAGACCACCACGGGCCCGCTCGGCCAGGGCATCTCGACCGCCGTCGGCATGGCGCTCGCCGAAAAGATGCTCGCCGCCGAGTTCGGCAAGAAGATCGTCGATCACCATACCTATGTGCTCGCCTCGGACGGCGACCTGATGGAAGGCGTGTCGCAGGAAGCGATCGCGATGGCCGGGCACTGGAAGCTCAACAAGCTGATCGTGCTCTACGACGACAACGGCATCTCGATCGACGGCCCGACCTCGATCTCCGATTCCGTGGACCAGGTGAAGCGTTTCAAGTCGGCGGGCTGGGCCGCCGAGAAGATCGACGGCCACGACCAGGCTGCAATCGCTGCCGCGATCACGCGGGCGCAGAAGTCGAATAAGCCGACGCTGATCGCCTGCCGCACCACCATCGGTTTCGGCGCGCCGCACAAGGCCGGCACGTCGAAGGTCCATGGCGAAGCGCTCGGCGCCGAGGAGCTCAAGGCCGCCAAGGAAAACCTCGGCATCTCGCTCGAGCCGTTCGCGGTGCCCGACGACGTGCTGAGGGCCTGGCGTGAAGCCGGCAGCCGCGGTGCTGTGGCGCGCCAAGAATGGGAAGGCCGGCTCGGTGAACTCGGCGGCCGCAAGCGCGCCGAGTTCGAGCGCCGCGTGCGCCACGAGCGTCCGGCCTCGCTGGCGAAAGCAGTGCGCGCCTACAAGAAGGAGCTGCTGGAAAAGCCGATGACTGCGGCCACCCGCAAATCCTCGGAAGCCGTAATCGAAGTCATTGCCGGCGCCATGCCGATGGAATTCCTCGCGGGCTCGGCCGACCTCACCGGCTCCAACAACAACAAGGCGAAGTCGGCAACCGCTTTCTCCGCCAAGACGCCGAAAGGCCGCTTCATCCATTACGGCATCCGCGAGCACGGCATGGCCGCGGCGATGAACGGCATCTTCCTGCACGGCGGTTTTGCGCCGAACGGCGCGACGTTCCTGGTGTTCACCGACTACGCGCGGCCGGCAATGCGCCTTGCCGCATTGATGGGCGCCGGCGTCGTCTATGTGATGACGCACGACTCCATCGGCCTCGGCGAAGACGGCCCGACCCATCAGCCGGTCGAGCATCTCGCCGCGCTTCGCGCCATCCCGAACATGCGCGTGTTCCGCCCCTGCGATTCCGTCGAGGTCGCCGAGTGCTGGGAACTCGCGCTGAACCGCATCGACGGCCCGACCGTGCTGGCGCTGACGCGGCAGAACCTGCCGCAGCTCCGCACCACCGCGCCGAACGAGAGCCCTTGCGCTCAGGGCGCCTACGAGCTGGTGGCCGCCCAGGGCGAAGCCAAGGCGACGCTGTTTGCGTCCGGCTCCGAGGTCGAGATCGCGGTCGCGGCGCAGAAGCAGCTCACGGAGCGCGGCATCCCGTCGCGGGTGGTCTCGGTGCCCTCGCTCGAGCTGTTGTTAGCGCAACCAGAGGCGAAGCGGGCCGCCATCATCGGCAACGCGCCGGTGAAGGTCGCGATCGAGGCCGCGGTGCGCTGGGGCTGGGATGCCGTGATCGGCCAGGACGGCGACTTCATCGGCATGCATTCCTTCGGCGAGAGCGGGCCGGCGAAGGAGCTTTACAAGCATTTCGGCATTACCGCCGAGGCTGCGGTTAACGCCGTGCTGAAGCGCGTTTCCTGAGAGTTGAGCTTGCCAAAAAAAAGGATTACGTAACTCCTCATATGATCAAGCACCGCCCGGCCGAACCGGGCGTCCGCCCTAAAAAAACCCTCGCAGGCGCGCTAAGCGCGTTGTGCGGGATGATTGGCGTTATCGACACCCGTCATTGAACGGTCATAAGGAGACGAAACATGGCAGTCCGCGTCGGAATTAACGGTTTTGGCCGCATTGGCCGTAACATCCTGCGGGCTATCGCCGAGTCCGGCCGCAAGGACATCGAGGTCGTAGGGATCAACGACCTCGGCCCGGTCGAGACCAACGCCCATCTGCTTCGCTTTGACAGCGTCCATGGCCGTTTCCCCGGCACCGTGACCGTTGATGGTGACTCGATCAGCCTCGGCGGTGCAAAGATCAAGGTGACCGCGGAGCGCGATCCCTCGAAGCTGCCCTGGAAGGATCTCGGCATCGACATCGCGATGGAATGCACCGGCATCTTCACCTCGAAGGACAAGGCCTCTGCGCATCTGACCGCCGGCGCCAAGCGCGTGCTGGTCTCCGCCCCCGCCGACGGCGCCGACGCCACCATCGTCTACGGCGTCAACCACGACACGCTGACCAGGGAACATCTGGTCGTCTCCAACGGCTCCTGCACCACCAACTGTCTTGCGCCGATCGCCAAGGTGCTGAACGACCTCGTCGGCATCGAGACCGGCTTCATGACCACGATCCACGCCTATACCGGCGACCAGCCGACGCTCGACACCATGCACAAGGATCTCTATCGCGGCCGCGCGGCTGCGATGTCGATGATCCCGACCTCGACCGGCGCCGCCAAGGCGATCGGCCTCGTGCTGCCGGAACTGAAGGGCAAGCTCGACGGCGTCGCGATCCGCGTGCCGACCCCGAACGTCTCGGTGGTCGACCTCAAGATCGTCGCCAAGCGCGCCACCGATCCGAAGGAAATCAACGAGGCGATGAAGCGTGCCTCCGAGCAGCAGCTCAAGGGCATCCTCGGCTACACCAGGGCGCCGAACGTCTCGATCGACTTCAACCACGACCCGCACTCGTCCACCTTCCACATGGACCAGACCAAGGTGCAGAACGGCACGCTGGTGCGCGTGATGTCCTGGTACGACAACGAGTGGGGCTTCTCGAATCGCATGGCGGACACCGCCGTCGCGATGTCGAAGGTGATCTAAGTAGCAGGTCTCGTGTCCCGGACGCGGTGCAGAGCGCTTGCGCTGCTCCGCAGAGCCGGGACCCATGTCTCCCCGCGTAGGTCCCGGTTCTGCACAGCGGCACTTCGCGCCGCAGTGCGCCCGGGACAAGAGAGAGTGTCCGATGACCAACAAATTCCGCACCCTCGACGACGTCGACGTGAAGGGCAAGCGCGTGCTGCTGCGCGTCGATCTCAACGTGCCCATGGACAACGGGCGCGTCAGTGACGCAACGCGGCTCGAGCGCGTCGCGCCGACCATCACCGAAATCTCGGACAAGGGCGGCAAGGTCATCCTGCTCGCGCATTTCGGCCGACCGAAAGGGCGCGACGCCAAGGACTCGCTCAAGCCGGTTGCCGAGGCGCTCGCCAAGGTCGTGAAGAAGCAAGTCGCCTTCGCCGATGACTGCATCGGCGAGGCCGCGGCCAGCGCCGTTGCCGGCTTGAAGGACGGCGACATCCTCTGTCTGGAAAACACCCGCTTCCACAAGGAAGAGGAAAAGAACGATCCCGCCTTCGTCGCGCAACTGGCCAAGCTCGGCGACATCTGGGTCAATGACGCGTTCTCGGCCGCGCACCGCGCCCACGCCTCAACCGAAGGCCTCGGCCACAAGCTGCCGGCCTATGCCGGCCGCACCATGCAGGCCGAACTGGTTGCGCTGGAGAAGGCGCTGGGCTCACCGACCAAGCCCGTCATCGCAATCATCGGCGGCGCAAAGGTCTCGACCAAGATTGACCTGCTCGAAAACCTCGTGACCAAGGTTGACGCGCTGGTGATCGGCGGCGGCATGGCCAACACCTTCCTGCACGCCCAGGGCGTCGGGATCGGCAAGTCACTGGCCGAGAAGGATCTCGCCGCGACCGCGCTGCGCATCATGGAGAAGGCGGAAGCCGCCAACTGCGCCATCATCCTGCCGGTCGACGCCACCGTCGCCTATCATTTCGCGGCCAACGCGCCGTCGCACGCCTATGGCCTCGACGCAATCCCGGCCGACGGCATGATCCTTGATGTCGGTCCGCAGTCGATCGCACGTGTCCATGCCGCGATCGACGATGCGGCGACGCTGGTCTGGAACGGACCGCTCGGTGCCTTCGAGATGCAGCCCTTCGACCGCGGCACGATGTCCGCCGCCAAGCATGCCGCCGAGCGCACCAAGGCCAAGAAGCTGATCTCGATCGCGGGCGGCGGCGACACCGTCGCGGCCCTCAACCAGGCCCATGTGGCCGGCCAGTTCACCTATGTCTCGACCGCCGGTGGCGCATTTCTTGAATGGATGGAAGGCAAGCCCCTGCCCGGCGTCGAAGTTCTGCGCGTCAAGTAGTCAGTCGGAAAATAGCTAGCGGGCCCCGAAGGCCCAAACGGGAGAAAAAGACAGATGGCTCGGATCACGTTACGTCAATTGCTCGACCATGCGGCGGAGAACGATTACGGCGTACCGGCCTTCAACATCAACAACATGGAGCAGGCGCTGGCGATCATGGACGCGGCCAACCAGGTCGACGCGCCCGTCATCATCCAGGCCTCGCGCGGTGCACGCTCCTACGCCAATGACGTCATGCTCAAGCACATGATGGACGCGGTGACCGAGATCTATCCGCACATCCCGGTCTGCGTGCATCTCGACCACGGCAACGAGCCGGCAACCTGCATGACCGCGATCCAGGCCGGCTTCACCTCGGTGATGATGGACGGCTCGCTCAAGGCCGACGGCAAGACCCCCGGCGACTGGAGCTACAATGTCGGCGTCACCAAGACCGTGACCGACATGGCCCATCTCGGCGGCATCTCGGTCGAGGGCGAGCTCGGCGTGCTCGGCTCGCTCGAGACCGGCATGGGCGCCAAGGAAGACGGCCACGGCGCCGAGGGCAAGCTGAGCCACGACCAGCTCCTGACCAATCCGGATGAAGCCGTGAAGTTCGTCCAGGAGACCCAGGTCGACGCGCTCGCGATCGCGATGGGGACGTCTCACGGTGCTTACAAGTTCACCCGCAAGCCCGACGGCGACATCCTCGCCATGAACGTGATCGAGGAGATCCACCGCAAGCTGCCGAACATGCATCTCGTCATGCACGGCTCCTCGTCGGTGCCGCAGGACCTTCAGGACATCATCAACGCCTATGGCGGCAAGATGAAGCCGACCTGGGGCGTGCCCGTCGCCGAGATCCAGCGCGGCATCAAGCACGGCGTGCGCAAGATCAACATCGACACCGACAACCGCATGGCGATGACCGGCCAGATCCGGAAGGTGCTCAAGGACAATCCGGAAGAGTTCGACCCGCGCAAGTACCTGAAGCCCGCGATGGAAGCGATGACCAAGCTCTGCAAGCAGCGGCTCCAGGAATTCAATACCGCAGGCCAAGCCTCCAAGATCAAGAAGGTGCTGACAACGGCCGAGATGGCCAAGCGCTACGCCAAGGGCGAGCTCGCCCCGAAGGTGGCGTAAGCCACCCCCCACTTTCTCCGTCATTCCGGGGCGCCACCAAGCGGCGAGCCCGGGATGACGACCTTGCTGCCGGCGCCAAAGCCTCCCCCCTTGCCCTGCGACGAACGTTAACTCGGCATTTGCCCGAGAACGGTCTATTTTCACCGGCAAGGGCAGAATCGTTTTGGGAGGACATCTCGATGAATCTGACTGAGCTCAACAGGATCGCGACCGCCATGGTCGCGCCCGGCAAGGGCATCCTTGCCGCCGACGAATCCTCCGGCACCATCAAGAAGCGTTTCGACGCGATCGGCGTGGAATCAACCGAACAGAACCGCCGCGACTATCGCGAGATGCTGTTCCGCGCGAAGGACGCCATGAGCCGATACATCTCCGGCGTCATCCTCTATGACGAGACGATCTGGCAGGACGCGAAGGACGGCACGCCCCTGGTCAAGCTGATCGAGAGTAGCGGCGCCATTCCCGGCATCAAGGTCGACGAGGGCACGCAAGCCCTGCCGATGTGCCCGGGCGAGCTCGTCACCGTCGGGCTCGACAAGCTCGCGGAGCGGCTGAAGACATATTACGAGCGCGGCGCCCGCTTCGCCAAATGGCGCGCGGTGATCGACATCGGCAGCGGTATCCCCTCGATGACCGCGATCAGCGTCAACGCCCACGCGCTGGCGCGCTATGCAGCGCTGTGCCAGGCCGCGCAGATCGTGCCGATCGTCGAGCCCGAAGTGCTGATGGACGGCGATCACGACATCGATCGCTGCTATGAGGTGACGAGCCGTGTGCTCAACAAGACGTTTCAGGAATTGCGCGTGCAGCGCGTCGCGCTCGAGGGCATGGTGCTGAAGCCGAACATGGCCGTCTCCGGCAAGAAATGCGCGAAGCAGGCTTCCGTCGAGGAGGTCGCGGAGAAGACGATACGGCTGCTCAGGGCTTGCGTCCCCGCGGCGGTGCCCGGCATCGCCTTCCTCTCCGGCGGCCAGTCGGACGAGGAGGCAACCGCGCATCTCAACGCCATGCACAAGCTCGGCCCGTTGCCCTGGGGCCTGACCTTCTCCTACGGTCGCGCGCTCCAGGCCGCACCGCAGAAGGCATGGTCTGGCAAGGCCGAGAATGTCGCGGCCGGACAAGACGCATTCAGTCACCGCGCGCGTATGAATGGACTCGCCTCCAGGGGCGAATGGCAAAGCAGCCTGGAACAGAAGGCAGCCTAGATCTTGTCGAACAAATCTCCTCCGCCGCGCCCGGCGCCGCGCCTTTATCTGGCAACACCTGTGGTCGACGATCACGTCTCGCTTCTGGCCGAGCTGCCCGCCCTGCTCGCCTCCGCCGACGTCGCGGCCGTGCTGCTGCGGCTGAAACAGACCGATCAGCGCACCATGATCTCGCGGATCAAGGCGCTCGCGCCGGTCGTGCAGAATGCGGGGGCAGCCCTGCTCGTCGACGGCCATCCTGAGCTCGTCGCACGCGGCGGCGCCGACGGCGCGCACCTACCCGGCATCGCCGCGCTGAAAGAGGCGTTGCCATCGCTCAAGCCCGATCGCATCGCCGGCGTCGCCGGGCTGACGACGCGGCACCATTCCATGGATGCGGGCGAGATGGGCGCCGACTACGTGCTGTTCGGCGAGCCCGACACGAAAGGCCAGCGGCCGTCGTCGCAGGCGATTGCCGAGCGGCTGGATTGGTGGGCCGAGCTGTTCGAGCCGCCCTGCGTCGGCTTTGCCATGTCGCTGGAAGAGGCCCACGAATTCGCCGCCAGCGGCGCCGATTTCGTGCTGGTGGGCGACTTCATCTGGGCCGATCCGCGCGGACCCAAGGCCGCGCTGATCGAGGTCGACGCTGCGATCAAGCAGGCCCATGCGACTGCGCTTGCAGGTCAGGAGCACGGCTAGCGCCCGACATGAAGCTCCCGCGCATCACCATCCTGGCCACGCTGCTGCTGACGGCGCCCGCGGCCGCGCAGCTGCAGATCACGCCGCCGGCCGCAACGCCGAGCCCGCCGGCCGAGAAACAGAAGCCGAAGCCGCCGCCCGTCGCCAAGAAGAAGGAGGCCGCGCCGGCCCCCAAACCTTCAGCCTCGCCCAAGCCTTCAGCGTCTCCCAAACCATCGGCCTCCCCAAAGGCGCCCCCTGCCGCGACCGTGATCCCGGCACCTCCGACCGACAATCCCAACGTCGATCTGGTGTTCGGCGCCTATCAGCGCGGCCAGTACAAGACCGCCTTCGATCTCGCCACCGCCCGTGCCGAGGCCGGCGATGCCAAGGCGATGACCATGCTGGGCGAGCTCTATTCCAACGCCATGGGCATCCGGCGCGACTACGCCAAGGCGCTGCAATGGTACAAGCGCGCTTCCGACGCCGGCGACCGCGAGGCGATGTTCGCGCTCGCCATGCTCAGGATGTCCGGCCGCGGCGGCCCGGTCGACAAAAACGAGGCGGTGAAGCTGATGGCGTCCGCCGCCAAGCTCGGCGAGCCCAGGGCCGCCTATAATCTCGCGCTGCTTTACCTCGACGGCCAGACCCTGCCGCAGGACGTCAAGCGCTCCGCGGAGTTGCTGCGCCAGGCGGCCGATGCCGGCCTGTCCGAGGCGCAATACGCGCTCGCGACCTTCTACAAGGAAGGCACCGGCGTGCCGAAGGACCCGGAACGGGCGGTGCGTCTGCTCCAGGCGGCGACGCTGACCGACAATGTCGATGCCGAGGTCGAATACGCGATTGCGCTGTTCAACGGCACCGGCACGCCGAAGAACCAGCCGGCGGCTGTCGCGTTGCTCCGCAAGGCCTCCCGCCAGGGCAGCGCCATCGCGCAGAACCGGCTGGCCTGGGTCCTGATCAACGGCATGGGGACATCCGTGGACAAGGTCGAAGGATTCAAATGGCATCTGGTCGCCAAGACCGCCGGCAAGGGCGATCCGGAGCTGGACAAGCAATTGTCCGATTTGCCGGCCGAGGACCGGGCCAAGGCCGAGGCCGCAGCCAGGAAATGGCTCGGGACCAAATGATTTGACGCCGAATGAACTGAAGCAATGACTTGACCTTGGGCCCCTCGCAGGGCACCCCATCCCTCAATCAGGCGCGATTTCGCGCCATTTCCCCCGATCCAGACCAGAGCTCATGCTGTATTCCGCAACTATCAACGTCATGGTCAAGGCCGCGCGCCGCGCCGGCCGCAGCCTCAAGCGCGATCTCGGCGAGATCGAGCATCTCCAGGTCTCGCTGAAGGGACCGGCGAATTTCGTCTCGCTGGCCGACAAGCGCGCCGAGGAGATCCTCTACCAGGACCTGGCCAAGGCCCGACCCGGCTACGGCTTCATCGGCGAGGAAGGCGGCACGCGAGAAGGCTCCGACAAGAGCCACACCTGGATCGTCGATCCCCTCGACGGCACCACCAACTTCCTGCACGGCATCCCGCAATTCGCGATTTCGATCGGGCTTTCGCGCGAAGGCACGATCATCGCCGGCGTGATCTACAACCCCGCCAATGACGAGCTCTACATCGCCGAGCGCGGCAAGGGCGCCTTCCTCAACGACCAGCGCCTGCGGGTCGCCGGCCGCCGTCAGCTCAACGAATGCGTGGTGGCCTGCGGCCTGCCGCATATCGGCCGCGGCGACCACGAGGAATTCCGCCGCGAGATGACCGCGATGCAGGAGCGCGTCGCCGGCCTCCGCCGCTTCGGCGCCGCCTCCCTCGACCTCGCCTTCGTCGCCGCCGGCCGCCTCGACGGCTACTGGGAGCGCAACCTGCAACCCTGGGACATTGCCGCGGGGCAGATCATGGTGCGCGAGGCCGGCGGCACGATCACCGACATCGACACGCCGGGCGATGCGCTGGTGACGGGGCACGTGGTGTGCGGGAACGAGTTCGTGCACGGCGAGCTGGTGAAAATTTTGCGAAAGCCGGCATAGTAGCACGGCGGCTCGATCTGCTGCGGCTAGTCGTCGTCCTCTTCGGATTCCTCGTCGCGATATTCACCGCCAATGGTCAGGCCCTCGATGGCCGTGGCGCCTTTCGACTTGATCACCCGGCGGAGTGGGACCGAACTCTCGCTTCGCAGTGCGTCCATCAACTGTTCCGAATGGGTGACAATCCAGATGTCGGCGCGGCGTGATGCCTTGGCGATGAGCCGGGCCAGCGGCGCCAGCAGCGACGGATGCAGGCTTGTCTCGGGTTCGTTCAGCGCGATGAACGGCGGCAGCCGATAGCCCATGAACACTGCGAGCAGGCAGATGTATTTCAGCGTCCCATCGGACAATTCGTGAGCCCGGAACGGCCGCGGCATATCCTCCAATTGCAGATCAAATTCACATCTGCCGCTTTCTTCCCATGCGCGGAGTTCGGCGCCCGGGAATGCATCCTGGATTGCGTCCTGCAGGTCGCTCGCGTCTTCCCGAATGACATAGAGAGTCGCCAGGGTCGCAGCCAAATCGATTCCATCGGCGCTGAGCGAGGGCGTCGCGATCGCCAGACAGGGCTTTCGTATCGGTGACGACGGATCAGTGCGAAAGTCATGATAGAATCGCCAGCCCATCATCGCATTTCTGATCAGGTCGATTTCGGGGCATTGCTTGCCATCGGAAAAAGCCGCAAGCGCCGTCTCCGACGGCAGCACCGCATCCTTGTGAGCGTTCCAGGCGCCGCTCTCGCCACGGACGCTGACGAGCGAATTAATCCGCTCCATCAGCTTGACCGTTCGTTTGCCGTGGGTCGTTTGGATTGTTTCGGACTTGATCATCGGCTCGCCGGGAAATGCGGCCTGAAGCGGGCTGGGAAACCCGAGCTCGATGGAATAGCTCATGCTGTCGAATGTGGCCGACAGCCGCAGCCGCCCATCTTCGCCTCGCTTGCGAATGCCGGACCAGCAGACCGAATTCAATCCGCCTTCATCGGCGATCGTGCGGGTTGACCGGTCGCCGCGTCGCGCAACAGCGACAAGGACTGGTAGAGATTGGATTTGCCGACACCATTCTCGCCCACGAACACCGACAAGGGATGGATGGGGATGGAGAGCCGCCGAATGGAGCGATAGTTCGAGATCGCAATGTCGGTCGGACGCATCACATGCTCTCGATCGGCGGTGTGCCTGTGCATTTCGCGGCGCGGTACGAATACGTTGTTTCAATCCAGGGATGCAGTCTGGATTGAGGCTCCCGAGAAAGCAAGCCGACCGTCCGGCGTTCAGTCAGGGCAATCGTATATGGATTTCACGAGGACCGCGCGGGCTTGCTCCGCCTCTCCCGCTTGCGGGAGAGGCCGACGCGTCCCGGGCGATGCGAAGCATCGTCCCGAGCGCGGCGGGTGAGGGCTCTCACCAGACGGGGGTATCCTCCGCAATTGTCGACAATCCCGACGTGGAGACACCCTCTCCCCAACCCTCTCCCGCAAGCGAGAGAGGGAGCCCACTACCGATGCTGCCGCATCGTGCGCGCCATATGCGATTGCCGTGGGCGTTCAGTGGCCGGCCCTTGCCGGCGCGGGCGGCCCATAGGTCTCGACCTTCTTCTCCTCTGCCTTCTCCCGATCCCCGCCCAGCACGCGCTGCACCGAGACGAAGAACACCGGCACCATCAGCAGCGCCAGGATCACCACTGCGATCATGCCGCCCATCACGACGGTGCCGAGCGATTGCTGGCTGGCGCCGCCGGCACCATGCGCAATGGCCATCGGCAGCACGCCGCAAATGAAGGCGAGGCCGGTCATCAGGATCGGGCGGAAGCGCAGGCGGCAGGCCTCGATGGTGGCGTCCACCAGCGGCTTGCCTTCTTTCCGCAGATCCTTGGCGAACTCGATGATCAGGATCGCGTCCTTGGCGGCAAGGCCGATGATGGTGATCAGGCCGACGGTGAAATAGACGTCGTTGGGCAGGCCGCGCAGCATCGCCGCGATCACCGCGCCGACGATGCCGAGCGGCACGGTGAGCAGCACCGCGAGCGGGATGGTCCAGCTCTCGTAGAGCGCGGCGAGGCACAGGAAGACCACGAAAATCGAGAGGGCGAGCAGGAACGGCGCCTGCGAGCCGGACAGCTTCTCCTGGAGCGACTGTCCGGTCCATTCATAGCCGAAGCCGCGCGGCAGCTTGCCTGCGAGCCGCTCCATCTCGGCGATGGCATCGCCCGAGGTGAAGCCGGGCTTGGCCTCGCCCGAGATGCGCACCGCCGGATAGTAGTTGAAGCCGGCGATCTGGGTCGGCCCGCGCGCCCATTCCACCGTGGTAAAGGACGAGAACGGCACGAGCTGGCCGCGGCTATTCTTGACGTTGTAGTTGAGAATATCCTCGGTCCGCATGCGGTCGCGCGCATCGGCCTGCACCACGACGCGCTGCATGCGGCCGCGGTTCGGGAAGTCGTTGATGTAGTTTGAGCCGAGATTGGTCGAGATCGTATTGTTGATTTCCTCGAAGGTGACGCCGAAGGCGCCCGCCTTCTCGCGGTCGATCACGAGATTGACCACGCCGGCCTCGGGCAGGCCCTCGACATAGACCTTCTGAAGCACGGAGCTTGCATTGGCCTCCGCGATCAACTGGTCGGCGGCGCGCATCAAGGCCGGATAGCCCTTCTGGCCGCGGTCCTGGAGGCGGAACGAGAAGCCCGAGGAATTGCCGAGATTGTCGATCGGCGGCGGCTGCAGCGCGGAGATCTTGGCGTCGCGGATCGACGACGACAGATCGCGGTTGATGTCAGCCACGATCGCCGCTGCCGAATCCTTCGGCCCGCGCTCCGACCAATCCTTCAGGGTGATGAAGGCCTGCGCGGTGTTCATGCCCTGGCCGGAGAAGCTGAAGCCAGTGAGGAAGGTGACGTTGTCGACGCCCGGCCGCTGCGCCAGATATTTTTCGACCTTCTCGATCACCGCCTCGGTGCGGCCGTAGGACGAATCCGATGGCGTCTGCACGTCGGTGGTGACGAAGCCCTGGTCGTCCACGGGGAGGAAGCCGCCCGGCAGATTGACGAACGCCCAGGACAGGCCGGCGAGCAGCGCGGCATAGACCAGCATCAGGCGGCCGGTGCACTTCAGCGAGAAGCCGACGGTGCGCGAATAGCCCTCCTTGCTGCCGTCAAGCATGCGGTTGAACCAGCCGAACACGCCCTTCCTGGCGTGACCGTGGCCGCCTGTGACGGGCTTGAGTAAGGTCGCGCATAGCGCCGGCGTCAGCGACAGCGCGAGGAACGCGGAGAAGCCGATCGCGGCGACCATGGTCACGGAGAACTGGCGGTAGATGATGCCGACCGAGCCCGGGAAGAACGCCATCGGCACGAACACGGCCATCAAGACCAGCGTGATGCCGATGATGGCGCCGGTGATCTGCGACATCGCTTTCCGCGTCGCTTCCTTCGGCGGCAGCCCCTCCTCGGCCATGATGCGCTCGACGTTCTCGACCACGACGATGGCATCGTCGACGAGGATGCCGACCGCGAGCACCATGCCGAACATCGAGAGCATGTTGATGGAGTAACCAGCGAGCAGCAGCGTGGTACAGGCGCCCAGCAGCGCCACCGGCACCACGATGGTCGGAATGATGGTGTAGCGGATATTCTGCAGGAACAGGAACATCACGACGAACACCAGCACGATGGCTTCAACCAGCGTTGTCAGCACCTTCTTGATCGAGGCCTCGACCACGGGCGTGATGTTGTAGGGAATCTCGTAGGAGATGTTGGCCGGGAAGAAGCGCGACAGCTCCTTCATCTTCTCCTGGACCGCACTCGCAGTCGCCAGCGCGTTGCCGGTCGGCGACATCAGCACGGAGAGACCGGCGGTCGGCTTGCCGTCGAGGCGGGTGTTGAACTGGTAGCTGAGGCCGCCGACCTCGATGCGCGCGACGTCGCGCAAGCGCACGGTGGAGCCGTCGGCATTGGCGCGCAGGATGATGGTGCCGAATTCGTCCGGGGACGAGAGCTGGCCCTTGACCAGCACCAGCGCGGAGGTGCGCTGGGCAGAGGTCGACGGTTCGGCGCCGATGCTGCCGGAAGCGACCTGCGCGTTCTGCGCGGCAATGGCCTTGTTGACGTCGTCGGCGGTCAGCCCATAGCCGACCAGCTTTGCCGGATCGACCCAGACGCGCAAGCTGCGTTCCGTCGAATAGAGCGTGGCGCGGCCGACGCCGGGGATGCGGCGGATCTCGCCGAGCACGTTGCGGATCATGAAGTCGCCGAGGCCGACCTCGTCCAGGCTGCCGTCGGTCGAGTTCAGCGTGATGATCTGGAGCACCGCGCTGGAGGCTTCCTCGATCAAAATGCCCTGCTGGATCACCGCGCGCGGCAGTCGCGCTTCGACGCGCTTGATGCGGTTCTGCACCTCGACCGAGGCCGCACTGGTGTCGGTGCCCGGTACGAAATTGGCGATGATCTCGACCTGGCCGAGCGAGTCGCTGGTCGATTCGAAATTGAGGATGCCGGAGGCGCCGTTGAGCTCCTCTTCGATCAGCCGCGTGACGCTGTTGTAGAGGTTTTCGGGCGAGGCGCCGGGATAGCTGGTCGAGATCGAGATCGAGGGCGGCGCGATGATCGGATACTGTGCGATCGGCAACAGCGGAATCGAAATTGCGCCGACCAGACAGATGAACAGCGCGACCACCCAGGCGAAGATCGGCCTGTCGATGAAGAAGCTCGCCATGACCTGTTACCGCGTCAGCTTCTGGGCGTGCCGGTTGTCGGCGGTCGCGTCCGCTTCCGACCAGGATTGCGGCTTGACCTTGTCGCCGGCGGCGAACTTCTGGAACCCTTCGACCACGACCTTGTCACCGGCCTTCAGGCCCTCGGTGACGAACCAGAGTCCATCCTGCACCGAACCGGTGCGCACGGGCTGCACCGCGATATGGTTGTCGTCCTTGACGACGAACACCTCGCTGCCGCCGCCGCCATTGCGCTGGATCGCCTGCTGCGGCACCGCGATCGCGTCGCTATCGAGGCCCTGGTCGATGCGGACGCGGACATACATGCCCGGCAGCAGTTCGCGCTTGGGATTGGGGAATTCGCCGCGCAAGCTCACCTGGCCGGTATGGGCGTCGACCTTGGCGTCTGAAAACAGCAGCTTGCCGTCGAGCGAATAGATGGTGTTGTCGTCGAGGACCAGGCGCACCTTGGCGGCATCGGACGCGATGCGCTCGAGGTCGCCGCTCTCGAAGGCGCGGCGGAGCTGGTTGAGCTCGTTCACCGACTGGGTGAAGTCCGCATAGATGGGATCGAGTTGCTGGATGGTGGCCAAATTGGTCTCGTTCTGAACCGCGAGCGCGCCCTCGCTGACCAGCGCAGCACCGACGACGCCGTCGATCGGCGCGCGCACGGTGGCGTAGTCCAGATTGAGCTTTGCGCGTGCGAGGTCGGCCTTGCGGCCTTCGACCTCGGCATGGGCCTGGCGCTCGGCCGCGATCGTCTTCTCGTTCTCGGCCTCGGGCGCGGCGCGCTGGCTGGCGAGCGTGGCGATGCGGCGCGCCTGCTGCTGGGCCTGCATCAACGCGGCCTCGGCCTTGGCGACCGCGGCCTCGTTGGCCATCACTTCGACCTCGAACGGTCGCGGATCGATGCGGTACAGCGGATCGCCCGCCTTCACCTCGCTGCCCTGCCGGAACAGGCGCTCGACCACGATGCCGGAGACGCGCGGCCGCACGTCGGAGACGCGCGTCGGTGCAATGCGGCCCGGCAGCTCGCGCACTACGGCACGCGGCTGCGGCTTGACGATGACGACGCTGACGTCAGGATCGGCGGGCTGGGTGGCTGAGACGGCGGAACTGGATTCGTCGCAGCCTGCCAACAGCGGCGTAAAGGCCGCGAGCATCATTGCAACGCATGCCGATCGCGCGCGAAGTCCTGACATGAAGTGGGGTGCCCCGATGTTGTTGAAACTGATCACGGTCCGCGCGAACCCGTTCTGGGCCATTGCACGCGGCTGATGCCGTCAAAATAGAGGGGACTTGCTGCGACGCAACGCATCGCGCAGGCGGCTCAATGTCACACGGGCTATAGTGCTGAGTTCAGGGCGTTTTTTACGCCTCACCCGATTGTGAGTCCGGTTCCATCGCCGCGTGCCGCGACAGAAGATCGCAATTACCCGGCGGTAGCCTTCATCCGGTATTGGCTGATGCCCCACTCGGTTCCATCGGCGTAGCCGAACAGGCCCGACGTCGCGAGAAAGAACCAGCGCCAACGTCGCATCCGCAGGCCGGTCTCCTCGCCATGGATGTTGCGCAAGGCCGCCTCGACGGAGTCGCGATGCGCGTCGAAATTGGTGAGCCAGTCGTTGGCGGTGCGCTGATAATGCGTGCCGCTCCAGCACCATTCCTTCTCGACCGTGAAGATATCGTCGAATTGCCTGATGAGATGATGGCTCGGCATCAGCCCGCCCGTGAAGACGTGCTGCGCGACCCAGTCTTCGCGATCGGCCCGGTCGAACAGGAGAGAGCCGGTGCGATGGGCGACGATGTGCATGAAGAACCGCCCCTCTGGCGCCAGCCACCCGCGCAGGCGCGTCATCAGCTTGCGCCAGTTCATCACGTGCTCGAACATCTCGACCGAGACGATACGGTCGAATTGCCCGTCGGGCGCGAACACGTTCATGTCCGCAGTGACCACGCGCAGGTTGAGGAGACCGCGCAGCCGCGCCTCTTCCTCGATATAGGCGCGCTGCGCCTGCGAGCGCGACACCGCCGTCACCTTGGCGTGCGGAAACTGCCGCGCCATCCACAGCGACAGCGAGCCCCAGCCGCAACCAAGCTCGAGGATGGTCTGACCGTCGGCGAGTGCGGCATGCTCGGCAGTCTGGCGCAGCGCCTCCTCCTCGGCCTCCCGCAAGCTGGTCGCGCCGGTCTTGTAGAAGCAGGACGAGTATTTGCGGCTCGGACCGAGCACCTTCGCAAAGAACGAAGCGGGCGCCGCGTCATGCCCGACATCCCCGTCCTCGACGATCGGCCGCAGCATCATCCGCCCGGCGAAGGCGGCATCGTCCGCCGCGCCCAGCGCGGACAGGCGCGTCACCGTGCGCGAGCACAGGCGCTGGATCGCCGCGCGGATCACGACGTCAGGCAGCGGCACCCGTTCGGCAGTCCCGATGATCGCGGACACGACGCTCATGCGACGACTCCGTCTTAGGGCGGCAGGGGGAAAAGTGCGATTTAAACCTGTGGAATGCCGACGATTTACAAAGAACGTCCTTACCAAAGCGCGGTTTCAGCTTTGGGTTCCCCACCTCCCCACGAAATCGGCGCATCCGGCGCTTTTTTTGGGCTGGCGCTGTGCCATAGTGCGCCCCGCAAGCAAGTTTCGTAACGGATGATACCGGCCATGCCGTCAGGCGCCTCGCCCCGCTCCTCCATCGACATCGAATACACCAAGCTATCCTCGCCCAGCGTTTTCCTGGTGCGGATGCTGGTCTTCCTGGTGCTCTGCACCCTGGTGGGGGTGGTGCTCTACAAGCAGATCATCCAGGCCTTCTTCGCCAATCCCGGGCTCAATGCCCTGATCGGCGGCGTGCTGTTCATCGGCATCATCCTGGCCTTCCGCCAGGTGATCCGGCTCTACCCCGAAGTCTCCTGGGTCAATAATTTCCGCATCGCCGATCCGGGCCTTGCGCCCGCCCGCCACCCCAAGCTGCTGGCGCCGATGGCGATGATCCTCGGCGGCGAACGCACCGGGCGGATGTCGATCACCCAGACCACCATGCGGCACCTGCTCGATTCGATCGCGACCCGCCTCGACGAGGCCCGCGACATCTCCCGCTACATGACCGGGCTTCTGGTCTTCCTCGGCCTGCTCGGCACCTTCTGGGGCCTGATCGAGACGGTCGGCTCGGTCGGCAAGGTGATCGACGGGCTCAAGGTCGGGGGCGATTCCGGCGCCCTGTTCGACACGCTGAAGGAGGGCCTCGCCGCCCCGCTCGGCGGCATGGGCATCTCGTTCTCGAGCTCGCTGTTCGGCCTCGCCGGTTCGCTGATCCTCGGCTTCCTCGACCTGCAATCGAGCCAGGCGCAGAACCGCTTCTACACCGACCTCGAAGACTGGCTTGCCACCACCGTGCGCGAATATGGCAGCGGCGAGATGCCTGTCGCCGCCGGCGGCGGTGGCGGCGGCATTGCCAGCGGCGAGCTTCAGGCCGTTGTCGAGCGGCTGCGATCGGTGCTCGAGGACGGCAGCGCCAGCCGCGGCACCACCGCGGCGATGGCGAGCCTCGCCGAAGCCATCCAGGCGCTGGTCTCGCATATGCGGACCGAGCAGCAGATGATCCGCGAATGGGCCGACGGCCAGGGCGAGCAGAACCGCGAGATCCGGCGCCTGCTGGAGCGGATCGCGCGTCAGCCCGAGAAGGGTTAGCGACATGGCTCTGGCGCGCGGCCGCCGCGGCGATACCTCTTTCAACTATTGGCCGGGCTTCGTCGACGCGCTGTCGACGCTGGTGCTGTCGATCGTATTCCTGCTGTCGGTCTTCCTGGTCGTGCAATTCTTCCTGTCGCAGGAGGTCACCGGCAAGGACAAGGCGCTGGAGCAGCTCAACGCCAAGATCGCGCAGCTCAACGAGCTGCTGTCGCTGGAAAAGCTCGGCAAGCTCACGCTCGACGACCAGGTCTCGTCGCTGAAAGCCGGCCTCGCCTCGGCCGAGAGCGAGCGCGACCGCATCAAGGGCCTCTATGAGGGGCTCGCGGCCGCCGGCAATGACGCGCAAGGCAAGTCCTCCGAGCTCGGCAAGGCGCTGGAGTCGGAGAAGGCGGTTTCGGGGCGGGCGCTGGCGCAGATCGAGGTGCTGAACCAGCAGATTAGCGCGCTCAGACGGCAATTGGCGGCGCTGGAAGAAGCGCTCGACGCTAGCGAGAAGCGCGACAAGGAATCGCAAAATCGGATTGCCGACCTGGGGTCTCGCCTGAACGTCGCCCTGGCGCAGCGCGTGCAGGAATTGTCGCGCTATCGCTCGGAATTCTTCGGCCGCCTGCGCGCCATCCTCGGCAACCGCCCCGACATCCGCATCGTCGGCGACCGCTTCGTGTTCCAGTCCGAAGTGTTCTTCGACACCGGACAGGCGGTGCTGTTGCCTGAGGGCCGCGCCGAGCTCGACACCCTGGCGGCCGCGCTGATCGAGCTCGACAAGAAGATCCCGAACGAGATCGCCTGGGTGCTGCGCGTCGACGGCCACACCGACGTGCGTCCCGTGAACGGGCCGATCTTCAAGTCGAACTGGGACCTCTCGGCCGCCCGCGCCATCTCCGTGGTGCAATATCTGATCTCGCTCGGCGTGCCCGCCCAGCGCCTCGTCGCCGCCGGCTTCGGCGAATTCCAGCCGCTCGACGCCGCCAACACCGAGGAAGCCTACAAGCGCAACCGCCGCATCGAGCTGAAGCTGACGGAGCGGTAGTGGTGAGGGTCGCGCGATACTCGCACCACCGTCATGGCCCGGCTCGTCCCGGCCATCCACGTTCTTCAGGCCACGCTGGGAGAAAGGCGTGGATGCCCGGGCATAGGCGAGCGGAAGCGACGCCGTCCTTCGGACGGCTAAGCCCGGGCATGACGGCCTTCGTACAATGAGCGCCCTGCTGCTCCGCCCCTATCGACCCGAGGACGAGGCCGCCTCGATCGACCTCTGGCATCGCACCTGGCAGCAGGCCTATCCGCAGATCGACTTCGCCGCCCGCCTGGAATGGTGGCGCGAGCGCTGGCGCAAGGATCTGGTGCCGAAGGCCTCCATCGTGGTGGCGGAGCAGGACGGCGCCCTCACCGGCTTCGTCACCATCGACGGCGACGGCTATCTCGACCAGCTCGTGGTCGATCCCGCGCACTGGGGCACGGACGCGGCGCGGCTGCTGGTGGATGAGGCCAAGCGCCTGTCCCCGACGGGCGTGACGCTGCTCGTCAACAAGGACAACACCCGCGCCATCCGCTTCTACGAGCGCAGCGGCTTTGTCCATGCCGGCGACGAGGTCAATCCGACCTCGGGCCGGCCGGTGCTGAAGATGGCATGGCCCGTTTGATTCTGGCGGGCGTGACGCCCGTCACGCCGGGATCCCAGGACGTCACCTATTCGTTGTGCCCGGAAGTTGCGCTGGCAGGCGGATGGAGATGAATGATGAAACTGAGCGATCTGGCCAAGGGGTCTTCGGTCCTGCTCGGCGTCATCGTCGCCGGTTATGTCTCGACCACCTATGTCGACCAGCGCTTCACCACGCCGGTCAAGACGACGAGCGCGCCGACGAACGGCCCCGCGCCATCGGCCTGCGTCGGAGAGGACGGAAGCTGGAAGAACTGGCCGTGGCCGAACGTGCCGGCGCTCTCGCCGAAGTGCAAATAATCTCGCGCTCCAAAACTAAAACGGCGAAAACAACCCCATGCACAGTAGCCGGTGAGAGCGAAATCAACGGCTTACGCGGGCAGCAAAGCGGTTTGACCCGACGCCGCGGGGACTATCCAACGAATGGGCGGCATCAAAAGGACGGACAAATACAGCTGGTCATATTCGTGCTCCCGCCGCGCCTCACGGGGGTGTTCATTGCGCACGCTCGATACGCACAGTGACGGGTCCAGGTCGATCAAAGATCGAAGCATCACCAACCGTTTGTCCAAGGATGATGATGCCGGGCTGCGGGACTTGGCCGTCTCTGTAGTAGATAACAAAGTGATCCGAAGTCCAAAGCCCGAGCGTCCCCTTTGAGAAATGCGTTTGCCGCGCGACCTCGTTTAAAGGCGAAGGCAGATTACCGGTCTTTTCCTGGCGCAGATGATCACGCATTTGGATTGTGACCGGCAACATGCGGAGGAGCGATCTGGCCGCGTCGTTGTCGCCCAATTCGGCAGCCATCTCGCCCCATTCAGAGGAAATTCGGATGCGTTCCTGTGCCATGAGTGTTCCTGTCAGTCCGAGGACGAAGATGATCGCCGCCAATATTTTCACGGGCATATGGGGTGTTCTTGGGATCATCGACCGCTTCTCCGCTCGGTTCGCGTTTCTCTAGCAGGCCAGACGGTGCGTTCATGGATGCCCGGTCACGTTACATCTGGCAATGCGGCAAGGAACTTGTCCAAGGTGACAGGATACTCACGGACCCGCACGCCGGTTGCGTTGTAGATGGCGTTGGCCACCGCGGCCGCGACACCGGTCAGGCCTAGTTCGCCGAGACCCTTCGCCTGCAACGGAGACATCGTCGGATCCAATTCGTCGATAAAGATAACGTCCAGGTGTGGAACATCCGCATGGACTGGCACCTCGTAGCCGGCAAGATCATGATTCACAAAGAAGCCGAAACGGGTGTCGACGACCATCTCCTCCATCAGTGCGGCGCCTATCCCCATCGTCATGCCGCCGATCACCTGACTGCGGGCCGTCTTGGGATTGAGAATGCGGCCAGCCGCGCAAACCGCAAGCATGCGCCTGACCCGGATCTCGCCGGTGAAGGAATCGACTGCCACCTCGGCGAAATGTGCACCGAAAGTCTGCTGTGCAAACCGCTTCGCCAGGTCGCCGTATTCCATGAAGTCCTCGACGATGATATCGCCTGACTGTGCGGCCGCCCCGAGCGGCACCGCGCGGTTGCCGGACCGCACCTCCCCGTCTGCGAACACGAGATCCACCGAGTTGAAGCCGAGCTTTTGCGCGACAGCTTCGCGCAATTTGGCGCACGCCGCGTAGACTCCCGCGGTGACCGACGGCGCGCCCTGCTGACCGCCCGACCCGGGCGTCTCTGGAAACGTGGAATCGCCGAGCTTGGCGACGACCTTGTCGATCGACACGCCCATCATTTCGGCGGCTGTCTGCGCGACGATCGTGTAGCTGCCGGTGCCGATGTCGGTCATGTCCGTTTCCACCGTCACAACGCCGCCGCTGTCGAGCCGCACACGTGCGCCTGACTTGCTGATCGGCGCCCCTCGGATCGCCGCCGCCATTCCCATGCCGACGAACCAACGGCCATCGCGCACCTTTCCGGGCGTAGCGTTTCGGTTACTCCAGCCGAATTGACCCGCTCCGGTCTCCAGGCACTCGACAAAGCGACGCGAGGAGAATGGTCGTTCGGGCTTCTCGGGGTCCACTTGGGTGTCGTTGAGGATCCGGAGGCGGACCGGGTCCATTTCCAGCTTCTCCGCCATTTCGTCCATCGCGATCTCGAGCGCCATCATGCCGGGTGCTTCGCCCGGTGCTCGCATCGCGTTTCCTTCAGCCAGATCTAGTACAGCCAGACGTACACGGGTCATTCGGTTGGCGCCGGCGTAAAGCGCCCGAGTCGACAGTGTCGTCGGTTCAGTCCGACCACCTCGCAGATTGCCCGAGAGGCTTTCGTGGCCGATCGCGATGATCTTGCCGTCCAAATTTGCGCCAATCTGAATACGCTGGATGGTCGCCGGACGATGGATCAGATTGTTGAACATCAAGGGCCGCTGGAGTGCCAGCTTGACGGGCCTGCGGGCTGCGCGGGCTCCCAGCGCTGCCATGACAAGGTCGGACTGAGCCGTACCCTTCCCGCCAAATCCGCCGCCGATATACGGTG
The DNA here is from genome assembly GCF_023073915.1 of Bradyrhizobium sp. 149. GTDB lineage: Bacteria > Pseudomonadota > Alphaproteobacteria > Rhizobiales > Xanthobacteraceae > Bradyrhizobium. The sequence continues at coordinate 1,850,032 of NZ_JADPKK010000022.1, forward strand.
ATATGAGCCTGACGTTTTCCTTTGGAATGCCCAAGGTCTTGGCTAGGTCGCGTGTGCCCCAGTTCATCTGCTGGATCGATGTCCAGCAGGTCAGCTTGTCACCCTCCCATATCGCCATTGTCGCGTGCGGCTCCATCATGGCGTGCGCCTGGTCGGGCGTCGTGTAGGTCTCGTCGAGCTTGACCGCGGAAGCAGCGAAAGCACCAGCGAAGTCCCCGACTGCTGTTTCGGTGGGCCCACCATATGGGCCCTGCTTGGCAACCGGCGCCGTCCGCTTCTGAGCTTCGAGATCGAACGAACCGTCGCTCTTGAGATAGTCTATACGGACGAGAGAGGCGGCCGACCGTGCTTGCTCGAAGGTTTCGGCGACCACCAAGGCCGCGACTTGATGGTAGTGATCGACTTCCGGGCCGGCCAGAAAGCGCTGAGTATAGAATTCGCCCTTTGCGAGCGGTCCTGCGTTCTCATGGCTAATGACGGCGATGACACCTTGGGCCGCCTTTGCTCGGGCGATGTCGATGGACTTGATCCGCCCCTTGGGAATCGCTGCACCAACGACATAGCCGTACGCGGGGTCACTTGGGACACTATGATGCTCATACGCGTAAGTAGCAGCGCCTGTCGTTTTAAGGCGTCCTTCGACCCGGTCGTGCGGTTTACCGACGACCCTGAGCCGATCGATCGGGTTCGGGGTTGCAGGCGTGTCGAACTTCATGGCTCATCCTTTCACTTCACGACCGCTAGATGCCAGCATTGAACGCCTGCTGCCCTGCTCAGCAGCTGACGGAGCTCACACGTAAGGCACGCCCGGCGCGAGGATGCTCACGTCATCGGCTCGTTCGGGCATTTTTCGGCGTCGCTTCGCCTGCATCGCGAGGGGAAATCCGAAGGCCAGCATCGCCGGATGGCATGTCTATCTCCGATGTCGAGAACGTCCCGGATCGACCGGCAACCAAGCGGGCCTCATTGACGATGTTGAGACGGAGGAGACCCGTCTTTTGGACCGCTCTCGTTACGCTATCTGACCGCCGTCGACGACCATTGCGTGCCCCACGACAAATGCCGCCGCGTCTGAGCACAGCCAGACGACGGCAGCGGCGATTTCCTCGGGTTTTCCCATCCGGCCGACAGGCTCCTGTGCGATCACGCGTTGCCTTCCCTCTGGTGTGCCCCCGCTGAAGCGTTCCATCATTGGCGTTTCGATGATGCCCGGGCATACGACGTTCACACGAATGTTGGACTTGGCGTAGTCGAGTGCTGCCGCTTTGGAGAGACCGACGACACCGAATTTCGCCGCACAGTACGCTGCCTGCCCTGCGATGCCCTTGACGCCAGCCCCAGAGGAAATGTTCACGATCGCGCCGCCTCCCTGCTTCATCATCAAGGCGATCTCGGATCTCATGCACAGGAAAACGCCGCGTAGATCGACTTCGATCAATCGATCCCACCGCTCCACCGTGAGATCGGCCAACGGCATGATAGCCTGTTCGATGCCGGCATTGTTGAGGGCGTAGTCCAGGCGCCCGAATACTTCGATTGTCTTCTCCAGCGCGGCCCTGACATCTTCCTCACGGGAGACGTCGCACCTGACGGCAAGTGCCCGTCCACCGGATTGCTCGACGAGCCGAGCTGTTTCTCGATTATTCGTTTCCGACGCATCTGCGACCACGACACTGGCGCCTTCACGCGCGAACGCCAGCGCTGCCGCCCTGCCGATGCCCGCACCTGCTCCCGTCACGAAGGCTACCTTTCCGCCAAAATTATCCCTCACGTTAGGCATGTCGGCTTCCAACAATCGTGCTGTGGTCGATACGATCCAACGTCGCAGCAGCGTTTGCTGGCGCGACGCTCAGCCATTGGCATTGTAGCTTCAACCATGTTGATCCAGCGGCAGCATCGGTCGAAGATCGGCAGCGCCCAATCATGATATGGCCGGCAAGCCAATGAGGTGTTTATCCAAGGTGACCGGGTAATCTCGCACGCGAACGCCGGTCGCATTGTAAACTGCATTGGCGACAGCGGCGGCGACGCCGCAAATTCCGAGTTCGGCAACGCCCTTTGCCTTCATCGGCGAGACCTTGTCGTCCGCCTCATCCAGGAAGATCACTTCCTGATGCGGTATGTCAGCGTGAACCGGCACTTCATAGCCGGCGAGGTCGTGATTGACGAAGAATCCCCGGCGCTTGTCGACGGCGAGTTCCTCCATCAACGCGGCACCTACGCCCATGGTCATCGCTCCAATCACCTGGCTCCGTGCGGTCAATGGATTCAGGATTCGGCCCGCTGCGCAGACCGCGAGCATTCGACGAACGCGAATTTCGCCGGTGAATCCGTCGACAGCCGCCTCGACGAAATGGGAGCCGAAGGTCGACTGCTGGTAGCTCTTGTCGAGACCTCCCCATTCAATCTTGTCCTCGGCGACGAGCTCGCCGTCGCGGACGGCGTCGATCAGTTTGGCGGAGCGGTTGCCGGCGAGCACCTGATCGTGGGCGAAGGTCGCCTCCGCCGAGTTGAATCCGAGGCGTTGCGCGACCGCTTCCCGCAGCTTTACGCATGCGGCGTACACGCCCGACGTCGAACTGTTGGCGCCGAACTGACCTCCCGATCCGGAGGAGACGGGGAACGCGGAATCGCCGAGCCGTACTAGTACTTTTTCAATGTCCACGCCCATCATCTCGGCCGCGGTCTGCGCGATGATCGTGTAGCTGCCGGTCCCGATGTCAGTCATGTCTGTTTCGACCGTGACACGACCGTCTTGTCCCAGACGAACACGGGCGCCTGAAGGAATGTTCATGTTGTTCCGAAACGCGACCGCCATGCCCATGCCGACCAGCCAGTTGCCGTCCCGCACCGCCCCGGGGGACGGGCTCCGGCGCTGCCACCCGAACCGCGCGGCGCCTTCGCGCAGACAGCGCACTAGGTTGCGCTGGGAGAACGGACGGTCCCGCTTCTCGGGGTCCACCTGCGTATCGTTGCGTACGCGGAGCTCAACGGGATCCATGCCAAGCTTCTCGGCCAGTTCGTCCATGGCGATCTCGAGTCCCATCAACCCCGGCGCTTCGCCAGGGGCTCGCATCGCATTTCCTTCGGGCAGGTCCAGGACTGCAAGCCGCATCGAGGTGAGACGATTGGCGCCGGCGTAGAGTAGCCGAGTCTGATTGGTCGCCGTCTCCGGCTGGCCGTCGGGAAGATCGCCTGAGCCGCTTTCATGGGCGATGGCGAGGATGTTTCCGTCCGCGGTGGCTCCGATCCGGATGCGTTGCCGGGTCGCGGGACGATGTGTCGTGTTGTTGGGGACGAACGGCCGCGGCAGCGCGACTTTGACGGGACGACCAGCCGCTTTTGCTCCCAACGCGGCCATCACCGCATCGGAGCGCAGGAACAGCTTGCAGCCGAACCCGCCACCCACGTATGGCGACACGAAGCGGACGTTCTCCTTGGGGATGCCGAGGGTGGTTGCGAGATCCGTCCTGCCCCAGTCTATCATCTGGTTCGACGTCCACATTGTCAGCTTGTCGCCGTTCCACGCTGCGATCGAAGCGTGAGGCTCCATCATCGAATGGCTCTGGTCGGGCGTCGTGTAGAGCTCGTCGAGCTTCACCGGCGCTCGAGCGAAGGCCTGCTCGAAGTCGCCGGTCCGACTTTCAGGAGGTCCCTGCTTCTCGGGACTGTTCGGGTCCTTCGCAAGGGGCGCAGTCTTCAGCGCCTCTTCGAGATCGAACCTTCCTTCCGACTGCGCGTATTCGACGCGCACCAAGGCGGCTGCCGCCGTCGCCTGCTCGAAGGTCGTCGCCACCACCACCGCCACCGCCTGGTGGTAGTGGTCGATGTCGGGGCCGCCGAGCAGCTTCGCTGTGTTGTATTTGCCTTTGCCGAGCTTGCCGGCGTTCTCAGCGATCACGATGGCGATGACTCCGGGCGCGCGCTCCGCCACCGTCAAGTCGATCCTCGCGATGCGGCCCTTGCCGATTGCGGAGCCCACAATAACCCCGTAAGCAGGATTGGTCACAACGTCGCGGTGCTCATAAGCGTACGTCGCGCTTCCCGTAGTCTTCAAGGGACCATCGATGCGGGGGTGCGCACGTCCCACCAGCCGCATGCGATCGATCGGGTTGGTCTGGGCGGGTGTATCGAACTTCATTTCTGCCTCGCTTCGTGCATGACGGCGGCGACCGTCCGCTCGACGAGCGGCACCTTGAATGCGTTCTCCTTCGTGGGCTTCGCATCGGCAAGCAGCCGGGCGGAGAACGGCTTCGCCCCTACGCGCAGCTCGGCTTCCGCTTTTTCGATACGCCAGGGTTTGGGCGCCACTCCGCCCACCGCCACACGTCCCGTACCGTCGCGCTGCATTACCGCAGCGACAGAAACCAGGGCGAAAGCGTAAGACGCACGATCACGGACCTTCTTGTAGAGATGTGTTCCGCCGAGCGGAGGCGGCAGCGTCACCGCGGTGATTAGCTCGCCCGAGGAAAGCGCTGTCTCGACGTCCGGTGTATCGCCGGGTAGCCGATAGAAATCGGCAATCGGTATCTTCCGCGTCCGTCCAGAGGCGTCGATGATCTCCACCTCGGCGTCGAGCGCTCGCATGGCGACCGCCATATCGGAGGGATTTGTGGCGATGCACGCCTCGCTCACGCCTATCACGCCCAGTTGGCGGCTGTAGCCCGCGATCGCCGCGCAGCCCGACCCGGGGTTTCTCTTGTTGCAGGGTTGGTTGGTGTCGTAAAAGTAGGGACAGCGCGTGCGCTGGAGAAGATTGCCCGCCGTCGTCGCCTTGTTGCGGAGCTGACCGGAGGCGCCGGCGAGAAGTGCGCGGCTGAGGACGCCGTAGTCTCGCCGGACGCGCATATCGGCGGCGAGAGCGGTGTTTCTCACCAAGGCGCCGATGCGAAGTCCACCGTCTTCGGTCTTCTCGATCTTGTCGAACTTCAGCCCGTTGACGTCGATGAGGTGCTGCGGCGTTTCGATCTCGAGCTTCATCAGATCGAGGAGATTGGTGCCGCCGGCGATGAACTTCGCGCCCGGCGTCGCCTGTGCTTTGGCGGCAGCTTCCTGAGCCGAGGTAACGCGTTCGAAAGTGAATGACCTCATGTCTTGCTCCCGGCGGCCTCGGCGATTGCCTCGGCGATGTTGGAGTAGGCGCCGCAGCGGCAGATGTTGCCGCTCATGCGTTCGCGCATCTCGATGTTCGTAAGCGCGGGCGGAGACGTCAGGTCGGCGCTGACATGGCTCGGAATGCCAGCCTTGATCTCATCGAGCACCGCGACAGCAGAGCAGATCTGCCCCGGCGTGCAATAGCCGCACTGATAGCCATCATGTTTGACGAAAGCCGCCTGCATCGGGTGCAGTTGCTCGGGCGTACCGAGGCCTTCGATCGTGGTGATCCTATCGTCCTGGTGCATGACCGCGAGGGTGAGGCAGGAGTTGATGCGAACTCCGTTTATGATCACGGTACATGCCCCACACTGACCATGGTCGCAGCCCTTCTTCGAGCCGGTGAGATGAATATGCTCGCGGAGCGCGTCGAGGAGCGTGGTGCGCGTGTCCAATTGAAGGCTGTACGGCTTGCCGTTGACTTCGAACGAGACCCCGAAATCCTGCCGAGCCGCGTCAGATCTTGCCGATTGGGCTTGCACTTGCCCGCTTGGGAGGATTCCGATCATGGCCGTAGCAGTTCCGCCGACCAGGACGCCTCGTCTCGACACTTCCGAATCGACGGGGTTTGCCATGATATCTCCAGATCTCGTTGCGTGTTTTCGTATAACGCAAGCCAATCCCCGTACCGTTTGATAGTTCATGCGCCCAAGGTTGATGCGACGATGAATGTTTCTCATGTACGCCGGCGCAGGTCTGAGCCAGGGCTACACGGCCGAACTCCGCGAGCGACCATGCCGAAATTGGGGCCCAGCCCCATCCGACGTATGCGAGGACGGCGGGGAGACAAAGTATGCAGCGCTGATATGGAAGGTGCTTTGGTAGCCCTTCAGGGCATAGAACGGGTCGCCAACGGTGGCGCCGATGATTGCCAGTCGGATCACCGCGACCATAACGCCTCCAGCGGATCGGACGCTTCATTGAGCCAAATTCAGCGATCCGGAACGAGCCGGTTCAAAGGCCGAGCGGCCGCAGCTCCCGGACATGGTCAATGAAGAGCCGCAGCGCCGCTGGGACTTGGCGACGGCTCGAGTAGTATGCGTGAAATCCGGGACCAAGCGGTGCCCAGTCGTCCAACACTGTGCGCAGCGTGCCATCGCGAAGATAGTCACGAACCATTGGGTCTGCGACGTACATCAGTCCGGCGCCGTCCTTCACGGCGGCCAGTCCGATCTGCCCCTGATCAACGGTCAATCCGCCCTGAACATTCACCTCGAATTTCTCGTCACCGCGCTCGAACTCCCAGCGAAAGATGCTGTCGTCTCCGATTCGGATCCTCACGCAGCGATGAGCCTGCAGATCATCGGGATGGAGCGGTGCTCCGTAGCGTTCGAGATAGGACGGAGCCCCTACCACGAGCCAGCGGATATCGGCGGAGAGGCGCTGGGCAATCATGTCCTGCGGGACGGTGCCGCCGTACCTGATGCCAGCGTCAAAGCCGTTTTCAACCACATCTATCATCCGATTGTTCACAGAGAACTCGATTTCGATTTCGGGATATCGGTCGAGAAACGTGGCCATCACCGGCCCGATGAGAAATTGGGCCGCCTCGGTTGGTACGCTGAGCCGCACTCGCCCCCTGGGCGTTTCGCGGAAACGGTTGAGCACATCGAGGGCACCATTGATTTCATCGAATGGCCGAGCGAGCGCGGACTGGAGCGCTTCGCCTGCGGCTGTGAGCGTCACGCTACGGCTCGTCCGGTTCAAGAGGCGGAGCCCGAGACGCTCTTCGAGGCCACGCAGCGCGTGGCTCAGGGCCGAGGCGCTGATCTCAAGCTCGAGCGCAGCCCGCCGAAAATTGCGATGTTTCGCGATCTCCAGGAAATATGAGAGGTCGGCAAAGTTCGATCGACGAGACTGCATTCAGGGCTCCTTGGTTCAGCCGGAGCGCTCTACGCTTCCGGCGACAGCGTGGCGTCCCTGGAGAAGCATACATTGGTGGCGCTGATGCGCTTAGCGGCATCCACGCGGCCCTAGAAGAACAGAGCATTATGATGCAGGACATGTCAGCAACATGTAGAAGGCTTCCGCCGAACGCGGCCTGACCGAAACCGCAAGGTAGCGGAATCTGCCCGAGGGACGGCCATGTCCGCTTCGGGTCTACCAGCGGCCGCTCAGCGATCACCCGCTTCCGCGGGCAGTGACACCGTGAATGAAGCGGCAGTTTGGACTACCTCGCCTCACGCCCCCTCGAACTGCAACCTTGCCAGCCTGGCATAGAGCCCGTTCGCCGCCACCAGCTCGGCATGCGTGCCCTGCTCGACGATCTTGCCCTGGTCCATCACCAGGATGCGGTCGCAGGACAGCACGGTGGCGAGGCGGTGCGCGATGACGAGCGTGGTGCGGTGGCGCATCAGCTCTTCCAGCGCGGTCTGCACCAGCGTCTCGCTTTCGGCATCGAGCGCGGAGGTGGCCTCATCCAGCAGCAGCAGCGGCGCATCGCGCAGGATCGCGCGCGCGATCGCAATGCGCTGGCGCTGGCCGCCCGACAGCGTCACGCCGCGCTCGCCGAGCGGCGTCTCGAAACCTTCAGGCAGGCGGCGGATGAACTCGGCGGCATGTGCGAGCTCGGCGGCGCGCTCGACCTCGGCGTCCGACGCCTCGGGCCGGCCGAAGCGGATGTTGTCGCGGGCACTGGCGGCGAACACGTTCGACTCCTGCGGCACCAGCGCGATGCGGGACCGGAATTCACGGGGATCGGCGGATTTGACCGGCACGCCGTCGAGCGAGATCGCGCCGCTGCGCGGATCGTAGAAGCGCAGCAGGAGATGAAAGATCGTGCTCTTGCCGGCGCCGGAGGGACCGACGATGGCGACCTTCTCGCCCGGACGCACGGTGAACGACACGGTGTCGAGCACCTTCACGTCGGGCCGCGCAGGATAAGAGAAGCTGACCTGGTCGAAACCGACTTCGCCGCGCGCCGGCACCGGCAGCGCGCGCGGAGACGCGGGCGCGGTGATGTCGGGCCGTACATGCAAAATCTCGAACAGCCGTTCGGCTGCGCCGGATGCCGCCGAGACCTCGCCCCAGACCTCGCTGAGCTGGCCGAGGCCAGCGGCGGCGAACGCCGCATACAGCACGAACTGCCCAAGCCGGCCCGGCGAGATGGTGCCGATCAGCACGTCGTGCGAGCCGATCCAGAGGATCGCGACCACGCTTGCGAACACGATGAAGATGATGATGGCGGTGAGCACGGCGCGGGCCTGGGTCGAGGTGCGCGCGGCTTCATAGGCCTGTTCGACCTCGCCGCCGAAGCGCTTCTGGGCGAGCCCCTCGCTGGTATAGGCCTGCACGGTGCGGATCGCGCCGACCAGTTCGCCGGCATAGGCCGAGGCCTCGGCCAGCGTGTCCTGCGCATTGCGCGACAGACGCCGCACCCAGCGCCCGAAGGCGACCAGCGGCAGCACGATCAGGGGAATGGCGAGCAGCACGAAGCCGGACAAACGCGGGCTGGTGATCACCATCATCGCCGCAGCACCGAAGAACATCATCAGATTGCGCAGCGCGATCGAGACCGAGGCGCCGACGGAGGATTTGATCTGGGTGGTGTCGGCGGTCAGGCGCGACACCAGCTCGCCGCTGCGCGCGGAATCGAAGAAGGCCGGCGAGAGCGACAGCAGATGGGCGAAGACGTCGCGCCTGAGATCGGCGACGATGCGCTCGCCGATCGTCATCACGAGGTAGTAGCGCGCGGCGCTCGCGAGCGCGAGCACGGCGACGACCGCGATCATCACCGAGAAATAGCTGTTGATCAGCTCGATGCCCTCGGGCGTGAGGCCGAAATCGATCATCCTGCGCACCGCGACCGGCACCAGCAGGGTGGTCAGCGCCGCGATCGTCAGCGCCACGAAGGCCAGCGCCGCGCGGCCGCGATAGCGCGCCACATAGGGTGCGAGCGCCAGCAGCGGCCGCAGCTTGGCGCGGCCCTTCGCCGGCACCTCGATCAGGTCGGCTTCGATCGACGGGGCTTCCGCGGGCCCGGTTTCAAGCCGTTCTACTGCGCTCATGAGATCCGACCAAAAGACAAAAGAGAGGCGTCCGCTCCAGATAGGCCGCGCGCGCGGGCGTGGCAAATCCGGGATGTCCCTTAGGTGACAGCCCGGTCCTCAAAGGCCTGCCAAGGCCCTGCCAAGACACTGCAATGGCTTGTTTTACAGGGCCTCGTGGGGTATAGACCCCGCCAAATCCGTCATTCGATAGCCACTCAAGTGAGGCGCCGGGGCGCCGAGGAATTGCCATGAAAGCCGAAATTCACCCGAATTATCATACGATTAAGGTCGTGATGACCGACGGAACCGAGTACCTGACCCGGTCCACCTGGGGCAAGGAAGGCGACACGCTGAACCTCGACATCGACCCCAAGTCGCACCCGGCCTGGACCGGCGGCAACGCGCAAATGCTGGATCGCGGCGGCCGCGTCTCGCGCTTCCAGAAGAAGTTTTCGGGCTTCCTCAAAAAGGATTGATCCGGCCCTCGCGGCTGGAGACGAAAAACGCCCCCGGAGAGCCGGGGGCGTTTTTGTTTGGGGCCTCGTCATTGCAATGACGGAAGGGTGGAGCTTACCGCTCGAACGCCGCCTTCAGCGCGTTGAGGTGCGGCACCAACGGGTTGCCGATCGAGGGATGATCGACCGGCGGGGTGTGGATGGTGGTGTCCAGTCGGCGCACGCGGGTCTGCAGGCTCATCGAGCGATGGATCAGGTCCTGCAACTGCGACGGCAGCTTCTCGATGGTGTCGGTGGAGCCGGGATCGGCGGCGGAGAGCTTGACCTTGGTTTTTTCGCGATTGGCCTGGCCCAGCGTCATCTCGCCTTCCTTCACCGCGCGGTGCAGCAGCAGCCATGAGGCGAGCTGCATCAGGCGGGTGGTCAGGCGCATGCTCTCGGTCGCATAGGTAAGGCTGACGGCGCGATCGAGCGCCTTGGCCTCGGTGCGGCCGGCGCCGTCGAGATAGGCGGCGGTCTCTTCGACCAGGTCCATGCCCTCACGGAACAGGACGCCGAACGCCGCAGAATTGGTGAACCGCTCGCTGAGTTGAACGAGAGCGCCTTCGGCTTGCAAACGTTCCATGGTTAACGCCCCTTACGCAACTGTCTGACTGCCCGGCTTTGGCGCCGGCTTATGATGAACAAATCATTGCGCGGGCCGGACGCCGAGTCCAGTGACAAGCGCGGATATGGTTTCCACGGGTCTTCCCTCCGAATTCAACCGGAGCCAGTCAGTTTTTTGACCCGTTTTCTTCGCGCGAACCGGTACCCACTTCGCTCGAAAACGCTTTCGAAGCAAAAAAAAGAGCCGCCGGAAAACCGGCGGCTTTGAAAGTTGATAACAGGGAGGCGTCAAACAGAGTGGACAGGAGCCACTCGGTGTCCAAACGAGGACAGTTCCAAGTCATAAACTCGAAAGCTTAATGTGGAGTAAACGAGCGATTATTTTGAGGGTTCGTTAGCCATGTCGGTCAGTGGCCGAGTGCGCCCGCGGAACAATCTGCCCGTCATGCCCGGACTTGTCCCGGGCATCTACGTTCTTTCTTTTGGGCGAGAGAACAAGAGCGTGGATGGCCGGGACAAGCCCGGCCATGACGCCGTGGTAGCGATCACGCTCCTCTTCCAATCCTCTACGACTTGAAGATGCTGTTCGCCGCATCGCGCGAGGCGCGCTTTTTCGTGGCGGCTTCTTCCAACCTTGTGATCTCGCCCTTGAGCAGCGCGATGCGCTCGGTCAGTTCCTCCACTGACAAGAGTGAGAGATCCTGTCCGATTTCATGGCTGATCTTCTTGCGCGGACGGTCGTCGTCTTCCATCGCCATCCTTGTTCCTCCTGCGTTCGCGCGGCGAGCCAAGCCGAGGTTGCCAGCCTGCACCGCGCTGGCTAAGCAAAGGCCTCACGCCATCCCGCACCTTTGCTCAAGGACACATCATGGACAAGCTGCCCGCGCAAATGACCGTGGTCGCCATCTCCAAACCCGGCGGACCGGAGGTGCTGGTGCCGGAACAACGGGCGCTGCCGCAGCCGGGTCCCGACGAGATCCTGGTCAAGGTGCAGGCCGCCGGCGTCAACCGGCCCGACGTCGCGCAGCGCTCCGGCGCCTATCCGCCGCCGCCCGGCGCCAGCGACCTGCCCGGCCTCGAGATCGCGGGCGAAGTGGTGGCGGTCGGCCGCAACGCCAGGAAGCACAAGGTCGGCGACATCGTGATGTCGCTCGTCGCCGGCGGCGGTTATGCGCAGTACTGCATCGCCCAGGACGCCCAGGCGATGAGCGTGCCGCCGGCGCTGTCGATCAAGGAAGCCGGCGCATTGCCGGAAACCCTGATGACGGTCTGGCACAATGTGTTCGAGCGCGGCGCGCTGAAGGCCGGTGAGACGCTGCTGATCCATGGCGGCTCTTCCGGCATCGGCACCATGGCGATCCAGCTCGCAAAAGCGTTCGGCGCGAAGGTGATCGTCACCGTGGGATCGCAGGACAAGATCGACGCCTGCCTCAAGCTCGGCGCGGATCGGGCCATCAATTACAAGGACGAAGACTTCGTCGCCGTGGTCAAGGCGGAGACGAACAATGCCGGCGCCCATCTGATCCTCGACATGGTCGCCGGCGACTATGTCGATCGCAACTATGACGCCGCAGCCGTGGACGGCCGCATCGTGCAGATCGCGACCCTCAACGGGCCCAAGGTCAACGTCAACATCGCCAAGGTGATGGTGAAGCGCCTCACCCATACCGGCTCGACGCTGCGCCCCCGTAGTAATGCGGACAAGGCGGCGATGGTGGCCGCCATCGAAGCGAAAGTGATGCCGCTTTTGCGCGAAGGCCGGGTCAAGCCGCTGATCGACAGCACTTTCCCGCTGGAAAAGGCCTCCGATGCGCACCGGCGGATGGAGACCTCGGCACATATTGGCAAAATTGTGTTGGAGGTCTAGGCCAGCGGCCCACAGGACAAGCCGGAAACCCTTTGATTTTCCTTGCTTTCGTGGCATCTATCGCGACGCACCGAACCATCTTGTTCCGTTCGGAAAACGCCGTGCACCGATAGAGGCTGCACCGAAGAGTTTGCGTCGAACGCGGAGAACTGACCTTGCGTCTGATCAGGTGCCTCGCGCCCATAGCGCTGGGCCTCATGATTCTCGTCTGCGCGTTCCCGGCGCGCGCGCTGGACGCTGTCAGCGTCCGCGGTGACGCGCCCGCGATCGACCTCACCGGCGTGCTCGAGCATCAGCGCAGCGACGCCGACCGTATCCAGGTCTCCACCGCGCCCGGCACTGACGGCATCGTCCGCCGCATCGAGGTGCGCGCCCGCGAAGGTGGCCAGAACTGGGTGGTGTTCGCGCTCGCCAACAACACCGACGACCAGCTCGACCGTCTGATCGTCGCCCCGCATTATCGCATCGTCTCCTCGGGGCTGCTCTGGCCCGACCTCGGGCTGTCGCGCATCGCGACCATCACGCCCTCGACCGGCGACCGGCCGGAGCGGCAGGAGAGCCCCACCGCCGACGTCTTCCGCATCACCCTCGACCCTGGCGCCGTCATCACCTTCGTCGCGGAGCTGCGCACCGACAAGCTGCCGCAGCTCTATCTGTGGGAGCCGGAAGCCTACAAGGACAAGGTCAACTCGTTCACGCTGTACCAGGGCATCGTGATCGGCATCTCAGGGCTCCTCGCTCTCGTTCTCACCATTCTGTTCGTGGTCAAGGGCAGCATCATGTTCCCGGCCGCCGCGGCGCTGGCCTGGGCGGTGCTGGTCTATATCGGCGTCGATTTCGGCTTCTGGGGCAAGGTGCTCGACATGTCGAACAACGCCGAGCGCATCTGGCGCGCGGCGGGTGAGGCGATCCTGGCGGCGACGCTGCTGGTGTTCCTGTTCGCCTATCTCAATCTCAGTCGATGGCACGTGCGCTATTCCCACATCACGGTGGGCTGGCTCGCGTTCCTGGGCTCGCTGGTGGCGCTCGCCCTGTTCGACCCCGCCGTAGCCTCCGGCATCGCACGCATCTCGCTGGTGCTGATCGCCTTCGCCGGGTTCGCGCTGATCGTCTATCTCTCCACCCACGGCTTCGACCGCGCGGTGCTGCTGATCCCGACCTGGTTCCTGCTGGTGGTCTGGGTGATCGCGGCCGGCATGACGGTCGCGGGCTCCGTCACCAACGACATCGTCGGCCCTGCGCTGCTCGGCGGCCTCGTGCTGATCGTGATGCTGATCGGCTTCACGGTGATGCAGCATGCGTTCGCGGGCGGCGGCGCCACCACCGGCGTCGTCTCCGACATCGAGCGCCGCGCGCTGGCGCTGGCCGGATCCGGCGATTTGATCTGGGACTGGGACGTTTCCGCCGACAAGGTCTTCACCAGCCCCGAGACCGAAGCCCTGCTCGGCCTCAAGCGCGGCACGCTGGAAGGTCCGGCCGCCTCGTGGCTGGAGGTGCTGCACCCGCTCGACCAGGATCGTTTCCGCGCCGCGCTCGACAGCGTGCTCGACCAGCGCCGCGGCCGCCTGGTGCAGGATTTCCGCCTGCGCACGCCGGACGGTCACTTCATGTGGTTCGCGCTGAAGGCGCGCCCCGTCGTCGGCTCCGACGGCGAGGTCTCGCGCGTGGTCGGCACCCTCACCGACGTCACTGAGCTCCGCAACGCCGAGGAGCGCTTGCTGCACGATTCCGTGCATGACAACCTCACCGGCCTGCCCAACCGCAAACTGTTCATGGACCGGCTCGGCGCCGTCGCGCATTTCGCCAAGACCATGCCGACACTGCGGCCGACGCTGATGGTGATCGACCTCGACCGCTTCAAGCAGGTCAACGATTCCGTCGGCATCGCGGTCGGGGATTCCATCCTGCTGACGCTGGCCCGCCGGCTCACCCGCATCCTGAAGCCGCAGGATACGCTGGCGCGGCTCGCCGGCGATCAGTTCGGCCTGATCCTGCTCTCGGAGCAGGACCCCGCCCGCATCACCGCCTTCGCCGAGACCATCCGCAAGACCATCCGCGCGCCGATCGCCTTCAATGAACGCGAGATTTTTCTCACGGCCTCGATCGGCCTGGCGCTCTCTGATCCGCAGACACAGCTCACCGACGAGATCATCAAGGACGCCGAGCTGGCGATGTACCACTCCAAGCGCATCGGCGGCGACCGCATCGACGTCTACAAGTCCGCGATGCGCGCGCGGAAAACCGACCGGCTGACGCTCGAGAGCGAACTGCGCCGCGCCATCGAGCGGCAGGAGCTCACGATCCTGTACCAGCCGATCGTGCGGCTGGAAGACCGTTCGGTCGCCGGCTTCGAGGCGCTGGTGCGCTGGGACCATCCCAAGCTCGGACGCATGGCGCCGTCGGAATTCATCACCATTGCCGAAGAGACCGGCCTGATCATCGACCTCGGCATGTTCGTGCTCGACCAGACTGCCAAGCAGCTCTCGATCTGGCAGCGTGCAATGCGCTCGCGCGAGCCGATCTTCGCATCCGTCAACGTCTCCTCGCGGCAATTGCTGCGCCACGATTTGATCCACGACATCCGCACCGTGCTGTCGCGCTCCTCGGTCGCGCGCGGCACGCTGAAGCTGGAATTGACGGAATCGCTGGTGATGGAGAATCCGGAGCACGCGGCGCAGATGCTGACGCGCATCCGCGAGCTCGGCACCGGACTGTCGCTCGACGATTTCGGCACCGGCCATTCCTCGCTGGCCTATCTGCAGCGCTTCCCGTTCGACACCATCAAGATCGACCAGTCCTTCGTGCGCACCGGCAATCGCGGCACCCGTCCGGTGATCCTGAAGTCGATCATCGCGCTCGCGCACGACCTCGGCATGGACGTTGTCGCCGAAGGCGCCGAGACCGATTCCGACGCGGTCGAGCTCTACCAGATGGGCTGCGAATACGCGCAGGGCTTTGCCTTCGGCGAACCCATGGACGCCGATGCCGCGATGCGCCTGCTCACGGAAGTGCGTCTGGAAGCAGCGAGCTGACTTTCCTTCGCCTCACCCCGGCCTGCGCCTGTCGCCCTTCCGCTTCGTGAACCGCACGCTCTGGCCGTCCGGCATCCGCGTCGCCACAAAGCCCGCGGCGAGGCAGGCTTCGCGCTGCGGCATCTGGATGTCCGGGCTGCGCAGAGTGTCCCACCATGAGGCACGATTTGCCGCGCGCGGCAGGGCCGCGCCGATGATCTCCTCGATCTGTTCGTAGGTCAGCACGAATTCCGCCTGCTTCTGCCGCATCAGATAATCGCGCAACGCGTCGTAATCGTTCACCGCTGTCCTCTTCGCTGGTCGAAGGCCCGCTTTGCCCAAAAACGTGCGCCGCCGAAACCGATTTTTAACTCATTCCGGCAGCGCCGTCCCGGCTTAAACACTACTCAAGCTTTCGGGCGCATTGACTCGTGTCGGGAGCAAACGATGTTGTCTGGACCGCGCGAAGTCATGGCCCGTAGGCCATGGCGGCTTTCGGCGAAGCTGCTGATCATCTCGTCCGTGGTGACGGTGATCGGCTTTTCCGCCATTTGCGTCAACGTCATGCTGGACATGCGCCACGGCGAGGAGGCGCTCGCCCGCCAGACGCTGGAAAACCTCGCAACGACCATCGAATCCGACGTCAGCCGCAACATCGAGATTTACGATTTAGCCCTCAAGGCCGTGGCCAGCAACATGCTGCTGCCGGAGATCGCCACGGTCTCCAAGCCGATCCGTCACCTCATCCTGTTCGATCATGCGACCACGGCGAGGCATTTCGGCGCCATCCAGGTGTTCGATGCCGAGGGCCGGCTGACTATCGACGCCTCCACGCTGGATCCCATGCCGGCGAACCGGAGTGAGGAGGAGTACTTCAAGAATCATCGCGACAATCCCGGCGCCGGGCTCTTCATCAGCCGTCCCATGCTGTTCCGCGGCGCCTATTCGATCGTGCTGAGCCGGCGCATCAGCGACACCGACGGCGGTTTCCTCGGCGTCGTCGCCGGCTCGATCCGCTTCAGCTATTTCCACGAATTGTTCGAGCGGCTGAACCTCGATGCCGACGACACCATCACCGTGCTCAGGCGCGACCGCACCATCATGATGCGGCGGCCGTTCGACCTCGAGGTAATCGGCACGAACCTGAGCGATCGGCGGACCTGGAACGCCGACAATCTCCGGGTCGGCGCCTCCTATGCGGGCCAGGGCCCGATCGATCCGACGCCCCGCCTCTACGTCCGCAGCACCGGCTCCGGACCGCTATTCGTGGTGGCAGGCAAGCCATTGAACGCCGTGTTCGAGCTCTGGCAGAGGGAAGCCTACCGCATCGGCGCCGTGGTCCTGGCGCTCAACCTGTTCATGCTGGCCTCGACGCTGGTGCTCGCGCGCGAGATCGGCCGGCGTGCCGAGGCCGAGCGCAAGCTCGAGGAGATGGCGACGACGGACGCGCTCACCGGCCTGAAGAACCGCCGCAAGTTCGACCAAATGATCGACGTCGAATGGCGCCGCGCGATGCGGCAGAAGACCCCGATCGCGCTGCTGATGATCGATGCCGATCACTTCAAGGCTTACAACGACACGTTCGGCCATCAGGCCGGCGACCAGGTGCTGGTCGGCATCGCCATCTGCATTTCCGATTCGGTGAGCCGCGCCGGCGACTGCGCCGCGCGCTATGGCGGCGAGGAATTCGCCGTGCTGCTGCCGGGCACCTCGGTCACCGACGCCTTCAAGGTTGCCGAGAAGATCCGCACCAAGGTGCAGGGCTGGTCCGACGACCAGACGAGTTCGACCGTCTCCTGCGGCATCGCGAGCCTCGTTCCTACCACGGGCATGGACTGGCCGCTCCTGGTCGCCGCCGCCGACAAGGCGCTCTACGCCGCAAAAGCCGGCGGCCGCAACCAGTCGGTGGTCGCGAGCTTGCCGACGCTTTCGCTGGCGGCGTGAGGCCCGCTGCCTGTCGCCATCATTGCGAGGAGCTCTTGCGACGAACAATCCAGAGTCTTTCCGCGGGAAGCGTTCTGGATTGCTTCGCTTCGCTCGCAATGACGCGTGGAAGCAGCTGACGGCTACTGCCCCAGATACTTCTTCATCTCCGCGATCAGCCCGTCGCGCAGCTCGGGGCGCTGCAGGCCGTAGGCGATGTTGGCGCGGAGGAAGCCGGGCTTGGAGCCGCAATCATGGCGCTCGCCCTCGAACTCGACGCCGTAGAACCTTTGCGATTTGGCGAGGCCGATCATGGCGTCGGTGAGCTGGATCTCGCCGCCGGCGCCGCGCTCCTGGGTCTCCAGGATCTTGAAGATCTCCGGCTGCAGGATATAGCGACCGGTGATCGAGAGATTGGAAGGCGCGGTGCCCTTGGCCGGCTTCTCGACCATGCCGTCGACCTCGAACATCTTGCCGGTGCGTTTGCCGACGCCGCAGATGCCGTATTGATGGGTGAGATGGTCGGGCACCGCCTCGACCGCGATGATGTTGGATTTCTCGCCGAGCTTGCTGGCAGTCTCGATCATCTGCTTCAGGCAGCCGGGCGAATTGAGCACGAGCTCGTCGGGCAGCACGACCGCGAACGGCTCGTTGCCGACGATGTCGCGCGCGCACCAGACCGCGTGGCCGAGGCCGAGCGGCGCCTGCTGACGGGTGAAGCTGACGGCGCCGGCCTCCGGCTGGTTCTGCGCCAGAATCTCCTGCTCGGCCTTCTTGCCGCGCGCAGCTAGCGTCGCATCGAGCTCGAACATCTTGTCGAAGTGATCTTCGATGACATTCTTGTTGCGGCCGGTGACGAAGATGAAATGCTCGATGCCGGCCTCCCGCGCCTCGTCATAGACGTACTGGATCAACGGCTTGTCGACGATGGTCAGCATTTCCTTCGGCATCGCCTTGGTGGCGGGCAGGACGCGGGTGCCGAGGCCGGCGACGGGGAATACGGCTTTGCGAATTTTCATGGGATGGGTCGAATACCTGAGGAAGGGAGCAATGGCATCTTGCTAGCTTGTTTGCAGCCGCTAACAAAGGCGGATGTGGGGCCTCGCCCTCGCGAAGTTAAGAAAAAGGCCGTCACCAAAACTTCACCTTTGTTAAGCTAGTGGCAACCGTAACCGGGCCTTCTGAAGGCAAATTTTCAGGCCGACGGGTGAACTGATGCAATCGATGGCAGGGCTGGCAAAACGTGCTGGATTTGTGACCAGCGGGACGATGATTGCGGCCGCGTTGCTGCTGCCGGCGTGCGCGCAGGCGCAGGCGCAGAATGGCCTCTCCAATCTGTTTGGCGGTATTTTCTCCGGCCCGAACCCGGCGCCCCCGCAAGCCGCGCCCGGCCCCGGCGGCGTTCAAACGGGAGCTCAACCTTGGAGCGGCGAGGACGGTGCCTCCGGCCATCCGCTGATGACGGCGGCCGCAATCCGCGAGGCCGCCGGCAACTTCAGCAATTGCGTCGCAGCCATGTGGCCCGATGCCGCACGGCGCAACATCACGCAGGACAATTTCCAGCGCTTCACGGCTGGGCTCACGCCCGATCTGCGCATCATGGACCTGATGGACTCGCAGCCGGAGTTCACCAAGTCGATCTGGGATTATCTCGACATCCTCGTGAACGACAACCGCCTCGCCAAGGGCCGCGAGGTCCTGGCCAAATACAAGGCGCAGTTCGACGCTACCGAAAAAGCCACCGGTGTCGATCGCTACATCATCGCCTCGATCTGGGGCATCGAGTCCAACTACTCGACGCAGATGGGCGACCGCAACGTGCTGCAATCGACCGCGACGCTCGCCTGCATCGGCCGCCGCCAGGCCTATTTCAAGGACGAGTTCCTCTCGGCGCTGGAGATCCTCAACCGCGGCGACCTCAAGCCCGAACAGTTGCGCGGCTCGTGGGCCGGCGCCTTCGGCCCGACCCAGTTCATGCCGACCGCGTTCAAGCGCTTTGCCGTGGACGGCGACGGTGATGGCCGGCGTGACGTCGTCGACAATCCCGCCGACCTGATTGCGTCGACTGCCAACAATCTGAAGAAGGACGGCTGGCAGGCCGGCCAGACCTGGGGCTACGAGGTCGTGGTGCCCCAGGGCTTCAACTACATGCTGGCCGACCGCGCCAAGGCGATGACGATGGCGCAATGGGAGAGGCTCGGGCTCAAGCGCCCCGCCAACCAGCCCTTCCCGCATCCGGCCGAGAAGGCCTATCTGCTGGCGCCGGCCGGCGCGCAGGGGCCGGGCTTCCTGATGCTGCAGAACTTCCGCGTCATCATGAAGTACAACCCGGCCGAGGCCTATGCGCTGGCGATCGGCCATTTCGCCGATCGCCTGCGCGGCGGCCAGCCGTTCGTGCAGCCCTGGCCGCGGCAGGAACGGGAGCTGTCCCGCACGGAGCGGCTGGAACTGCAGCAGCTGCTGGCCCAGCGCGGATTCTACAAGGGCACCCCCGACGGCCAGTTCGGCGGTCAGACCCGGGAGGCCTTGCGCAACTTCCAGGCCTCGATCGGGGTCCCCGCGGACGGATTCGCCTCCTCCGACGCGTTGGAACGGCTACGCGGGCGGTAAAATCGCGCCGAAAGTAACCCTGAACAGGGATTTTGGCAGGCAGCCTTGACGGGGGCGGCGGTTCCCCGTGTATGGGCCAAGAATCTCAAGAGAGTCTGATAAGAGAATCTGCCCGGTTGGCGCCCGATTCCGCTATTATATCGAGCCTGTCCGATCCCCATTGCGCGTGCCCGAGATCGCATGTCGAAGAAGTCCCTGTTCAAGGCGCTGACCGAGACCGGCCCGTTGATCGCGCTGGGGACGGCGCTTGCGATTCTGGTCACGGTCGCAGGACCCGCCTCGGCGCAGTTCTTCAACTTCCCCGGCTTCGGCGGCCCGCCGCAGCGTTCGGCCCCGCCACCACCACGAGGCGGCGACCGTGGCGGATGGTTCGGGGGCGACTTTTTCGCGCCGTTCCAGCAGCAACAGCAGCAGGCGCCGCGCCAGGATTTTTCGCGCGCACCGGCGCCGGCCAAACGTGACACCATCCCCGACAGGAACGTGCTGGTGATCGGCGACGGCATGGCCGACTGGCTCGCCTATGGTCTCGAAGACGCCTACACGGAGCAGCCCGACATGGGCGTGATCCGCAAGCACAAGACCACGTCCGGCCTGATCAAGTACCAGCCCAAGGGTGAGCCCTCGGATTGGGCGGCTGCTGCAAAGGGCATCCTCGAGACCGAGAAGCCCGACGTGATCGTGGTGATGCTCGGCCTCAACGATCGCACCGCGATCCGCGAGGCGGCAGCACCCGACAAATCGGACAAGGCGACGGACAAGGACAAGAAGAACGACAAGGGCGCGCGCGCCAAGCCGCAAGGAAAACCAGGAGAAGCAAAGCCGGGCGACGCCAAGCCCGGCGACACCGCCGCAAAACCGGACGACAAGCCGGCCGATGCCGACCTGCCCCAGGACGATGCCGACAACGCCGACACGCCGCAGGTCGCCGCTCCGGAGAAAACCGCGCGCAACCCGAACGGCCTCTACGAATTCCGCGACGAGCGCTGGGTCGAACTCTACGGCAAGAAGATCGAGGAGCTGGCCAACGTCCTCAAGAGCAAGGGCGTGCCGGTGCTCTGGGTCGGCCTGCCCGCCATCCGCGGTCCCAAGGGCACCGCGGACATGCTGTTCCTGGATTCGCTCTATCGCGAAGGCGCGGCCAAGGCCGGCATCACCTATGTCGACGTCTGGGACGGCTTTGTCGACGAGGCCGGCCGCTTCCTCCAGAAGGGCCCGGACTTCGAAGGCCAGATCCGTCAGCTCCGCAGCTATGACGGCGTCTATTTCACCAAGCCCGGCGCGCGCAAGCTCGCCCACTATGTCGAGCGCGAGATCACGCGCCTGCTCGCCGGGCGCTCCGGCCCGATCGCGCTGCCGAGCGAACCGGCGACCCCCGACACCAGTGCCGAACCCGGCAAGCCCGCGCCGCGGCCGCTGGCCGGCCCGATCGTGCCGCTGGTTGCGGCCTCGATCTCGACCGATCAATTGCTGGGTGGGCCGGGCTCACGTCCTGCCGCCGTCGATGCGCTCGCTGCGAAGACGATGGTGAAGGGCGAGCCACTGGCCGCGCCCGCCGGCCGCGCCGACGATTATGCCTGGCCGCGCCGCGAAGTCGGCCGCGAGCAGGCCAAGGGCGATACGCCGATGGCCGCGACGACGCCCGACGGCAGTGTTGCTCCGGGTTCACCCGGCGCCGCCGCAGCGATCGCGCCACAAAAGCTCGCGCCCAAGAAGCCACCGGTGCAGCAGCAGCCGGCGCAGGCTGCGCCGTCCTTGCGTGATTTCTTCGGCTTCGGCGGCTCTCCGCAGCCAGCACCGCGTCAATTGGCGCCGGCACCCGGCCCGCGCAATCCAGCTCAAAACCCCGCGATCCCGCGGCCGCCGGGCAGCGTGGGGCGATCGGCGGAAGTGGCGCGGTAATTTACTGAGCTAAGGTCTCGTGTTCCGGACGCGGCGAAATGCGCCGCAGAGGGATCCAGTCTTGGACCCAGCTCTTGCTGGGGTCCCTAAAAAAAGCCCCGGCTCGGCAGCGCGGCGTATCACGTCGCGCTGCGTCCGGGGCACGATCAATGAAGCGTTGGCTCAGCCGTAATAGCGCCAGCGCGGCGGCGGACGGCGCGAAGGCCGCGACATCAGCAGCGCGAGCGCGAAGCCGATACCGCCGGCGACCAGCAGCGCGCCGAGCGGGTTGTCCTGCACCTTCTGGGCAATCGCCTGCGTGCCATCGCGGAACGTCTCGCCGCTGTTGTCGTAGGCGTCCTTGGCGTAGCCGGCCGCCGTCTCGCCGGCGTCACGGACGGCATCCTTGGCCTGGCCGTAGAGATTCTGCACGGTGCCGGCGGCTTCGCGTGCCTTGCCGGACGCCTGGGTCTGCGCATCGCTGGCCATATCTCCGACAGCGCCTTCCGCGCGTCCGGCGAATTCCTTGGCCGATCCGACAATCCGATCCTTATCCATGATGCTCCTCCTCGGGGGTCAGCCCAAGTAACCGATCAGGAGCGGCGCAGTTCCATCCGACTTGAAATTGGGCTCAGAGAATAAGCCCGCCGTCGACGACCAGTGTCTGGCCGATGATGTAGGACGACAGCGGCGATGCGAAAAACAGCGCCGCGCCCGCCATGTCAGCGGGCGTGCCCAATCGCCGCAGCGGAATGCGTGAAAGTGCGCCTTCGAGCCGCTTGGGATTGTCGGTCGTCACCTTGGTCATCTTGGTGTCGACGAGACCGGGCGCGATGCCGTTGACGCGGATACCATCCTCGGCCCAGGCCTCGCCCAGCGTGCGCGTCAATCCGACCGCGCCGGTCTTCGACGCGTTGTAAGCAGGATTGCCCATGGTGGAATGATAGGCCGCGGTCGAGGACACCATGATCAGCGCCCCCTGCGCGTCCCGCAACATGGAATGAAAGCGCGTGGCGCAGGCCATCAGGCTCATCAGATTGACTTCGACCACCTTGCGAAAGCCGGCCATCTCGAACTCGCCGCGGCGATAGAGCACCGCGCCCTGCGCGAGCACCAGGATGTCGAGCCGATCGAAGGATGGCTTGAAGGCTTCGACCGCCGCGGCATTGGCGACGTCGAGCTGCGCGTAGGTGAGACCGGCGAGATCCGAGCCTTCCTCTTGCGAATATTCCTTGGCGTGAGCACGTGTGCCGCAGACCGCAACAGCTGCGCCCCTGACGCGAAAGGCTTGCGCAATACCGTTGCCGATGCCGCTGGATCCGCCGACGACCAGCACTTGCTTGCCTGAGAAATCGAGCTCGTTCGCCATCGCGGCCTCCCGTTTGTTTTGCTTGTTTGACCTGTCTGCGGATCGATGCCAGCCTTGTCAATCTCACAACAAGAAACAAAAAGCCTCGAGGAAACACCATGTCCGAGTTCAAACAGCTCAGCCGGTCCGTGAAGGGCCTGACGGTTCTCGTCACCGGCGCGGCCAGCGGCATGGGCCGCGCGACGGCGTGCGTGTTCGCGGCCGAGGGCGCCAACGTTGCCGTCACCGATTATGACGAGCAGGGCGCGCAAGCGGTCACGAAAGAGATTGCCGCAAGCAATGGTTCGGCAAAAGCCTGGAAGCTCGACGTCGCCGACGGCGGCGAGATCAAGCGCGTGGTCGGCGATGTCGCCGCGCATTTCGGCGGGCTCGACATCATCGTCAACAATGCCGGCATCTCCGTGCGCGTCGCGATCGACGACGAGGCCTATGAGGACGCCTGGGCCCAGGGCCTTGCGGTGATGCTGACGGCGCATCCGCGCATCATCCGCGCCGCGCTGCCTCACTTGCGAAAGTCGAAGAGCCCGCGCATCGTCAACATCGCCTCGACCGAGGCGCTCGGCGCCACCGCATTGCACAGCCCCTATTCGGCGGCGAAGGGCGGCGTCGCCAGCCTCACCCGCTCGCTCGCGGTGGAGCTCGGCCGCGAAGGCATCACCGTCAACTGCATCTGCCCGGGGCCGATCCGCACTGGAATCACCGACCGGATATCGGAAGAGCAGAAGACGATCTACGCCAAGCGCCGCACTGCACTCGGCCGCTACGGCGTTCCCGAGGAGGTCGCGCACATGACGTTGAGCCTGTGCCTGCCGGCAGCGTCCTTCCTCACCGGCGCAGTCATCCCCGTCGACGGCGGCCTGATGGCGCGCAACGCGTGAGAGCCATAACGCTTAAGAGACATGCGCGCCAAGCGTTGACTTCGCCTGTTACGGGAGTAACTTTTTCCTCGACAGGGCGGGACCAACCGCTCGCAGCTCGCGGGAGAAAACGTCATGACGATCGCCATCCGTCAGCTTCATAAACATTTTGTCGGCGAAGTTTCGGGTCTCGACCTGCGGCAACCTCTCACGCAAGGCCAGGCGCGCGAGATCGAGGCCGCCATGGACAAATATGCCGTGCTGGTCTTCCACGACCAGGACATCAACGACGAACAGCAGATGACTTTTGCACTGAATTTCGGTGAGCGCGAGGACGCGCGCGGCGGCACTGTGACGAAGGAAAAGGACTACCGGCTCCAATCGGGCCTGAACGACGTCTCCAATCTCGGCAAGGACGGCAAGCCGCTGGCGAAAGACAGCCGCGCGCACCTGTTCAATCTGGGCAACTGCCTGTGGCATTCCGACAGCTCGTTCCGCCCCATCCCGGCGAAATTCTCGCTGTTGTCGGCGCGTGTGCTCAACCCGAAGGGTGGCAACACCGAATTCGCCGACATGCGCGCGGCCTATGACGCTCTCGACGACGAGACCAAGGCGGAGATCGAGGACCTCGTCTGCGAGCACTCGCTGATGTATTCGCGGGGATCGCTCGGCTTCACCGAATACACCGAGGACGAGAAGCAGATGTTCAAGCCGGTGCTGCAACGTCTCGTGCGCACTCATCCCGTCCATCGCCGCAAGTCGCTCTATCTCTCATCGCATGCCGGGAAGATCGTCGGCATGAGCGTCCCCGAGGGCCGGCTGCTGCTGCGCGATCTCAACGAGCACGCGACGCAAAGCGAGTTCGTCTACGTCCACAAATGGAAGCTGCATGACCTCGTGATGTGGGACAACCGCCAGACCATGCACCGCGTCCGCCGCTACGACCAGTCGCAGCCCCGCGACATGCGCCGCGCAACGGTGGCGGGCACGGAGCCCACGGTGCAGCAGCAGGCGGCGGAGTAGGGATTGGGGAGGCCGTAGGGTGGGCAAAGGCGCACTTGCGCCGTGCCCACCATTCTCGCAACGTGAACAGAAGTGGTGGGCACGCTTCGCTTTGCCCACCCTACGAAGCTGACGGAAACGAACTCAGGCGTGCCCCGCCTCGTTCGACAGCATGCCGGGATCGATGCCGATCTTGCGCAGCGCGCGTCCGTATTTCTCGTCGACGTCATCGCCGAAGATCAATTCCGAATCCGCATCGCAATGCAGCCAGCCATTGCTCTGGATTTCCGTCTCGAGCTGGCCCGGCGCCCAGCCGGCATAGCCGAGCGCCAGGATGGCGTGCTTGGGGCCGGAGCCACTGGCGATCGCGCGCAGGATGTCGACCGTCGCCGTGAGGCAGACGCCCTCGTCGATCCGGAGCGTCGCATTCTCGATGTAGAAATCGCTGGAATGCAGCACGAAGCCGCGGCCGGTATCGACCGGACCGCCGCGCAGCACCTTCATGCTTTCGGCATTCTCAGGCAGCTTGATGTGCTCGCCCTTGTTGATGATGCCGAGCTGCTGCAACAGCTCGGGGAAGTCGATGCTGCCGGCCGGGTGGTTGACGATGATGCCCATGGCGCCTTCGGCGGAGTGGGCGCAGAGATAGATCACAGAGCGCTCGAAGCGCTCATCGCCCATCACCGGCATGGCGATCAACAGCTGGCCGTCGAGGTAACCCGTCGAGCTCGGGAGCGCGGAAGCTGGCTTGCGGGTACTCTCGCCCGTCCTCTTGCCTGTGGGAGCCATCGTGAAGCACTCCGGTTTCAATTCCTATCCTGATGTCGGGCCGGGCCGCTGTCAAATCAAGGGTTGCAGGGACTCGATACAAGTGCATCCATCACAAGCAATTCAATGGTTTGCCGCCGGGCGACCCTGTAAAGACGTACCATGCTGACAAGAGTTCCCCGGCGTGCGGCGGTTGGCGTCGCGACAACCCTGCTTGCGTCGTGGCTGGCCCTTGCAGCGCGTGCCGACGACGCATCGCCCTGGCAGCGCGACGGACATTCCGCGGTGCGGTTGCTCGCGGGATCGCGCAGCGGCGCCGTCCTGCTCGGCGGTATCGCCTTCCAGATCCAGCCCGGCTGGAAAACCTATTGGCGCATGCCAGGCGATTCCGGCGTTCCGCCGCGCTTCGATTTCTCGAAATCCGACAATGTCGAAGCCGTGACGGTGATGTGGCCCGCGCCGCTGAAGTTCGACGACGGCGCAGGCGGCCATTCGATCGGCTATCACGACCAGGTCGTGCTGCCCTTGCGCATTATCGCCAAGGCGGCCGACAAGCCGGTGACGCTGCGCGCCGAGATCAATTATGCGGTGTGCGAAAAACTTTGCATTCCCGTCGAGGCCCACGCCGAGCTTGGCTTCAACAGCGTTGCCTCGACCGAGGATGCCAATCTGCGCGCCGCGCTCGACACCGTGCCCAAGCCTGCCACGATCGGCGATCCCAACCCGCTCACTATCCGCGATGTCAAGCGTGACGGGCCCAAGAATGTGGTGGTCGACGTCGTGGTGCCGGATGCGCGCAACGTCAATCTGTTCGTGGAAGGCCCGACGCCCGATTGGGCGTTGCCGATCCCGGCGCCGGTCGAGCCCAGCCCACCGGGCGTGAAGCGATTTTCTTTCGAACTCGACGGACTGCCGCCGGGCGCCAAGCCAGAGGGCGCAGCGCTGAAGTTCACGCTGGTCGGACCGGAGAAATCGTACGAGTTCAATACCAATTTGGAGTGACTGGTCGTCCTGGTGAAAGCCAGGACGACATCCTTGATCCAACCAAATCTTAACGAATGGTTGCTATTCCCGAAGGCTACTGCAGCGAGGCTGCCGCGGCATGTGCGTGCGCCCTGGGGATGCTTCGAATTGGCCGTGATGGATGCAGACCCCGCAACGACCGGACCTGCCGGCCTCATCACGCGGCTGCGCGAAAAATTGACGGGCGGGCCGAGCGAAGCATCGCTGACGCGGCGGCTGGCCGGCACCATCTTCGTCATTCGCGTGATCAGCGCCGGCCTTGCATATTTCTCGCAGGTCCTGCTCGCGCGCTGGATGGGCACGTCGGACTACGGAGTCTATGTCTATGTCTGGACCTGGGTGCTGCTGCTCGGCAGCATGATGGATTTTGGCATCTCGGCCTCCGCGCAAAAGATCATTCCGGAGTACCGCACCCGCGGCGAGCATGCGCTGCTGCGCGGCTTTCTCTCCGGCAGCCGCTGGCTGACCTTTGCCGTTTCCGCACTGGTGTCGCTCGGCCTCGCCGGCATCGTCAAATTGCTGTCGCCCTGGATCGATCCGGCCGAGGTGCTACCGCTCTACATCGGCTGCATGACGTTGCCCGCTTTCGTCGTCGCCAACACCCAGGACGGCATCGCGCGCTCGCATGACTGGATGCAGCTCGGCCTAATGCCGCAATTCATCATCCGCCAGGCGCTGATCATCGGCATCACGGCCTGCGCCTTCCTGCTCGGCTATCATCTCGGCGCGATCGCCGCGATGGTCGCGAGCGCCGGCGCAGTGTGGATCGCGATGACGGGACAGATGGTCGTGCTGAACCGCAAGCTCGCCGATCACATCGAGCCGGGCCCCAAGGCCTACGACATCGGCGGCTGGCTCGCCGTCTCGCTGCCGATCCTGCTGGTCGAGAGCTTTTACCTTCTGCTGTCCTACACCGACGTGCTGGTGCTGCAGCAGTTTCGTCCCTCCGACGAGGTCGGCGTCTATTTCGCGGTGGTGAAGACGCTGGCGCTGGTCTCGTTCATTCACTACGCGATGTCGGCAACGACAGCGCATCGCTTCGCCGAATACAACGCAAGCGGCGACAAGGCGCGGCTGTCGGCTTACGTCGCGCACGCCATCAGCTGGACGTTCTGGCCGTCGCTAGGGGCGACGATCGTGCTGCTCGCGCTCGGCAAGCCGCTGCTCTGGCTGTTCGGGCCGCAATTCACGGTCGGCTACGACATCATGTTCGTCGCCGCGATCGGGCTCGTGGTCCGCGCCGCGATCGGTCCGGTCGAACGCCTGCTCAACATGCTCGGCCAGCAGAAGATCTGCGCGCTGGCCTATGCGCTGGCCTTTGTGATGAACCTGGTGCTCTGCATCGCGCTGGTGCCACGCTTCGGCGGCCACGGCGCCGCGGCCGCGACCTCGATCTCGCTCTGCTTCGAGACGGTGCTGCTGTTCTGGATCGTGCGACAGCGGCTGGGATTGCACGTGCTGGCGTTCGGGAAATAGGCGCTTCCCGCCTGCCCTGGCATGGGTGCCCTCGGGGAACGGCGGCTTCGAAGCGCGCCCGGCAACGAAGCGAAATACCTACCTATCGCCCGGCATGCAGCACGATTTTTCTTATTGCTCCCAGACGGTTGCGCTCCAGGGAAAGAATATTCTACGCAGTATTGCCCAACTGACGAGATAAACCTAAGATTCCCTGGACATGATTGATCCACTCTACGTCGCCTCCGGTTTCGGCGTCGGCCTGCTCGTCGGGATGACCGGCGTCGGCGGCGGCTCGCTGATGACGCCGCTGCTGATCCTGCTGTTCGGCATTCATCCATCGACCGCGGTCGGCACCGACCTGCTCTATGCCGCCGCCACCAAGGCCGGCGGCAGCGTGGTGCATGGCTGGTCGCGCAGCGTGCATTGGCCGGCGGTGCTGCGGCTCGCCTGCGGCAGCCTTCCCGCGAGCGCGCTGACGCTGCTCGTGCTGTGGGAGCTCGACCTCAAGAGCGATTCCGAGCGCAGCCTGGTCAATCTGGTGTTGTGCTTCGCGCTGCTGCTGACCGCGACCTCGCTGATCTTCCGCAAGGCGATCATGGAGCGTTATCGTCGGCGCCTGGAGCAGGTCGATGACCGCACCACGGCGATCGCGACGGTCGTCACCGGAATCGTGCTCGGAGTGCTGGTCTCGATTTCATCGGTCGGCGCCGGCGCGGTCGGCGTCACCGTTCTGCTGCTGCTCTATCCGCGCCTGCCGATGGCGACCATCGTCGGCTCCGACATCGCCCATGCGGTCCCGCTGACGCTGATCGCCGGAATGGGGCACTGGGCGCTTGGCGACGTGGATTGGGCGCTAATGGGCGTGCTGCTGATGGGTTCGCTGCCCGGCATCATCGTCGGCAGCTTCAGCGCGACGCGCGTGCCCGAGACGGTGCTGCGCCTGACGCTTGCCAGCGTGCTGTTCGTGGTCGCCGGCAAGATCATGTTCGCGGAGCTGAACCTGTCCTCGGCATTCGTGACGGCTCTGGCCTGGACACACTGAACGAAAATGGCGGAGCTCGGCTCCGCCATTCGCCAACCGTCGCGGATTACTCCGCGGTCCAGCCGCCGTCGATCGACAGGTTGGTGCCGGTGATCTGCGCTGCATCGTCGCCGCACAGGAACAGCGCGAGTGCTGCGACCTGCTCGGAGGTGACGAACTCCTTGGTCGGCTGCGCGTCGAGCAGCACGTCGTTGATGACCTGCTCGCGCGTGAGGTTGCGGGCCTTCATGGTGTCGGGGATCTGTTTCTCCACCAGCGGCGTCCAGACATAGCCGGGGCTGATGCAGTTGCAGGTGATCTTGTGGGTCGCGACCTCCAGCGCCACGGTCTTGGTCAGGCCGGCGATGCCGTGCTTGGCCGACACATAGGCCGACTTGAAGGGCGAGGCGACCAGCGAGTGGGCGGAAGCGGTGTTGATGATGCGGCCCCAGCCCTTCTTCTTCATGCCGGGGACGGCGGCGCGAATGGCATGGAAGGCCGAGGACAGGTTGATCGCGATGATCTGGTCCCATTTCTCCGGCGGGAATTCCTCGATCGGCGAGACGAACTGGATGCCGGCATTATTGACGAGGATGTCGACCGAACCAAAACTCTTCTCACCGAGCGCGATCATCCCGGCGATCTCGGCCGGCTTGGTCATGTCGGCAGGCGAATAGACCGCCTTCACGCCGAAATCGGACTCGATCTTGGCGCGCTCTTTCTCGATGTCCTCCGGCGAGCCGAAGCCGTTGATGACGACATTGGCGCCAGCGGCGGCGAAGGCGCGCGCGTAAGCAAGCCCGATGCCGCTGGTCGACCCGGTCACGACGGCATTCTTGCCTGAGAGACTACCCATATTCATTCGCTCCTTTTTGGCGGGGGCGCGGTGACGTCCCCCGTGAGATCGTAGGTCACCATGGTCTCGCCGGATTGCGGCCGCTCGAGCCAGTCCTTATGGCGCATCGACAGGTGAACGTCCTGCACGCCGGCTTCCCAATGCTCGACCATAGCGACATGCGAGAAATCGTAATCCTTGGACGAGGATTCGTAGTTCTTGCTGCGATAGATCAGGTGCACCACGGTGACGGTGCTTTCGCACGCCGCCTTGTTGAGAATCTCGACCGACGGATCGTTCTTCAGGTAATCCGGCAGCTTCCCGATCAGGTCTCGCAGAGCCTTGCGCGCGTTGTGCACCTGCTTGTTCTTGTCGGTGTTCATCCGCGTGCGGCTGGAGAAGCGGATGTCCTTCTCGCGCTCGGTGGCCTCGAGCAGCGAGGTCGGCAGGTCGCCGCGGGCGCTGAACAGGTCAACCTGGAAAATCAGCAGGTCGCGATCGGTCTCCGTATCGAGCACATAGTCGAGCGGCGTGTTGGAGGCGATGCCGCCGTCCCAGTAATGCTCGCCCTCGATCACGACGGACGGAAATCCGGGCGGCAGCGCGCCGGAGGCCATGATGTGCTCGGGGCCGATTTTCTTGCCGAGCTTCTTGAACTCGTAATTGTCGAAATATTTGAAGTTGCCCGAGGTGACGCCGACCGCACCGACCGACAGCCGCGTCTTCAAATCGTTGATGCGATCGAAATCGACCAGACGCTCCAGCGTCTTCTTCAGCGGCGCGGTGTCGTAGTAGCTTTCGGCCTGAGGGCTGCCGGGCGGCCACAGCGGCGCGGGCGGCATGCGAGGCGTGAAGAATCCGGGCACGCCGAAGGTCGCGATCAGGGCGGCGCTGGTCGAATTGAACAGCTCGCGGCTGTGATCGCTCTTGCCGATCGGCTTCCACGGCACCGGCGCGGAGACCATCTCCCAGAATTCCTTGAGCCGCTTGACCCGGGTGTGCCCCTCGTTGCCGGCGATGATGGCGGCGTTGATCGCGCCGATCGAGATGCCGGCGACCCATTCGGGCTCGAAGCCAAATCCGCACAGGGCCTGATGGGCTCCGGCCTGATAGGAGCCGAGCGCGCCGCCGCCCTGCAGGACCAGGACACGTTGCGCATTTGCGGGGACGCTGGCGGATTCCGGACTGGTCTGATGGGTCATGCGGGAACAATAGCAGATGGCGAGCGACCGTGGCGACAGTCTGCCGCGGCGTCAATGCAGCCGCGGATCAAGTCTGGCTTATCGAGGGTCGGTCGAGGCCAGGATCATGGTCCAGAACACCTTGTATTTGGTGCCCGGAGCATAGCCCGCCGCGATGCCTAATTTTGTGACACCGCTCTTGAGCATGTTGGCGCGGTGCGGAGGCGAGTCGCGCCAGCCTGAAAACGCTTCCGCCAGGGTATGATAGCCGGCCGAGACGTTCTCGACCGCAACATTCGCCGGATAGCCGCCGGCGGCCAGGCGCTTGGCCAGTGGCGCGCGGACGTCATGGTCCATCTTGTTGGCCGCCGCCATGGCCTGCGACTGGGATTCGGCGAGCCGCATCAGATCGGGGTCGATCACGACGGTGCCGAGCCCGTTGTTCTGGCGGTATTGCGAGATCATGATCGCTGCCGCCTGCGCATCGACCTGCGCGCCCGGCACAGCCATATCGGCATACATCGAGGGCTGCTGGACCGGTGCTTCGTTGCCGGCGCAGCCGGCGAGCAGCAAAGTGATGAGTATTGCGGCCGCGGCGCGCATGAACAGAAGCCCCCAAATCAGGGGCCGTTGTTGCATACCAACCGTGGCTGAAAGGTGAATATTGAGGAAAAATTGACCCGTCGCGCCGGCTCACACGCCGGCAAATATCCGATAGCGGCGGGGCTCCAGGCCGATCGTGTCGCCGGCGCGCAGTTCCCTGTCGCGGGGAGCATCGATCTCGATGGTCTCGCCGCCAGATAGTGCCACCTCGGCCCGCTGCACCGGACCGAAATTCCGGACATGCTGCACGGCGCCCTCGAAGGCACCGCTGCCGGGCGGCCCAACCAGCATGTCGTGTCGCCGGACGAACAGTCTTGACGCGCCAGGAGCAAGCCCGTCTGCTGCGAGCCGAAGCGGCCGGTCGCCGAGCCTGATGACGCCGGCTTCGATCTGGACGGGCAGCTCAATGGATTCGCCGATGAAGCCGTGGACGAAGGCGGTCGCCGGAGTTTCATAGACGTCGTCGGGCGAGCCGATCTGCTCGATCCTGCCCTTGTCCATCACCACGACGCGGTTGGCGACTTCGAGCGCCTCCTCCTGATCATGAGTGACGAAGATCGAGGTGACGTTGATCTCGTGATGCAGCGAGCGCAGCCATCGGCGCAGCTCCTTGCGCACTTTGGCATCGAGCGCGCCGAAAGGCTCGTCGAGCAGCAGGATGCGCGGCTCGATCGCGAGCGCGCGGGCGAGCGCAATACGCTGGCGCTGGCCGCCGGAGAGCTGGCTCGGATAGCGGTCGGCGAGCCAGTCGAGCTGCACCAGATCGAGCAGCTCCTTGACGCGCGCACGGATGGTGGCTTCGTCCTTGCGGATGGCGCGCGGCTGCACGCGCAGGCCGAAGGCGACGTTCTCGAATACCGTCATGTGGCGGAACAGCGCGTAGTGCTGGAATACGAAGCCGACGTGCCGTTCGCGCGCGCCCTGCGCCAGCGCGTCCTCGCCGTTGAAGGTGACCTCGCCGGAATCAGGCCAGTCGAGGCCGGCGATGATCCGCAGCAGCGTCGTCTTGCCGGAGCCAGAGGGACCGAGCAGCGCGAGCAGCTCGCCATTGTCGACCTTGAGATCGACGCCGTCGAGGGCTTTGAAGCTGCCGAACTTCTTGACGAGATTCCTGACTTCAATGGTCACTTGCGTCGTGTCCTTCGTCGAGATGATTTTCGAGAACGGTCTTGGCGATCAGCGTGATCAGCGCAAGCATCGCGAGCAGCGAGGCGATCGCGAACGCCGCAACGAACTGGTATTCATTGTAGAGAATCTCGACCAGAAGCGGCATGGTATTGGTCTCGCCGCGGATATGGCCGGAGACGACGGAGACTGCGCCGAACTCGCCCATCGCGCGCGCGTTGCAGAGCAGGACGCCGTAGAGCACGCCCCATTTGATGTTAGGCAGCGTGACGCGGAAGAAGGTCTGCAGGCCCGAGGCGCCGAGCGAGATCGCGGCTTCCTCCTCCTGCGTGCCTTGCTCCTGCATCAGCGGGATCAGCGCACGCGCCACGAAGGGGAAGGTCACGAAGGTAGTCGCAAGCGCGATGCCGGGCACCGCGAACAGGATCTGGATGTCGTGATCCCTAAGCCAGCCGCCGAAATAGCCCTGCGCGCCGAACAGCAGCACGAAGACGAGGCCCGAGATCACCGGGCTGACCGAGAACGGCAAATCGATCAGCGTGATCAGGAAGGTCTTGCCCGGGAATTCGAACTTGGCGATGGCCCAGGCCGCGACGAGACCGAACACGAGGTTGAGGCCGACCGAGATCGCCGCCACCACCAGTGTCAGCCTGATCGCGGACAGCGCCTCC
Source organism: Bradyrhizobium sp. 149 (assembly GCF_023073915.1). Classification (GTDB taxonomy): domain Bacteria; phylum Pseudomonadota; class Alphaproteobacteria; order Rhizobiales; family Xanthobacteraceae; genus Bradyrhizobium. Next base: position 1,883,438 of record NZ_JADPKK010000022.1, read on the forward strand.
GGATCGGCCAGCGCGGCGAGATAAGCGAGGATACCCTTCGAGAAGGCCTGCGCGAACACCACCACCAGCGGCAGCACAACGAAGACGCCGAGAAAGATCATCGCCAGCGCGATGATGACGATGCGGACCGCACGTGGTTCGGTGCGAAGGTTGTTCCGCGCGGCCGCCGCATGCGCGCGTGCCTTGGCGTCGGGAGCCGAGAGTGAGACGGAATCTGCGATCTGCATCGTCATGGTCCGTCCTCAACGCACCGGAATCCGGCTCTGCGACCAGCGCTGGAGCCGATTGACGGCGAAGATAATGACGAAGGACACGACGAGCATGACCACCGCGATGGCGGTTGCGTCGGCGTAGCGAAATTCAGAGAGGCGGATCACGATCAGCAGCGGCGCGATCTCGGAGACGTTGGGCAGATTGCCGGCGATGAAGATCACCGAGCCGTATTCGCCGACCGCGCGGGCGAAGGCGAGCGCGAGCCCGGTGAGCAGCGCAGGCCCGAGCGAGGGCAGGATCACGCGAATGATGGTCTGCCAGCGGCTGGCGCCAAGGCTGCCCGCGGCCTCCTCGATCTCGGGGTCGAGATCCTGGAGCACCGGCTGCACGGTGCGCACCACGAACGGGATGCCGATGAAGATCATGGCGACGAAGATGCCGACCGGCGTGAACGCCACCTTGATGCCGGCCGCCGCGAGCGGCGCGCCGAGCCAGCCCTTCTCGGCGAACAACGCGGTCAGCGCGACGCCAGCGACCGCGGTCGGCAACGCAAAGGGCACGTCGACGATGGCATCGAACAGCCGCCTTCCCGGGAAGCGGTAGCGCACCAGCGCCCAGACGATGATGCTGCCCATGACGAGATTGACGCAGGCGGCCGCAAAGGCGAGCCCGAACGACACGCGCAAGGCATTGAGCGTGCGGCGGCTGGAGAGGATGTTCCAGAACTGCTCGGGGCTCAGCTCAAGCGATTTCAGGAACAAGCCGGCGAGCGGAATCAGGATGATGATGGACAGCCAGGAAAGCGTCAGTCCCATGGTGAGACCAAAGCCCGGCAATGTCCGGCGTCGTGCTGCGATTGCGCTCACCAGGCCCCCTAAAGCCCCTCCGACAGCGCCCGATCAGTTCTTGTAGATCTGATCGAAGACGCCGCCGTCGGCAAAATGTTCCCTCTGCGCCTTGGTCCAGCCGCCGAAAAGTTCGTCGATCGTGAACAACTCGACCTTGGCGAAAGAGTTTTCATGTTTCTTAGCGATCTCGGGATCGCGCGGACGGTAGAAATTGCGTGCCGCGATTTCCTGACCTTCCTTGGTGTACCAGTATTGCAGGTAGGCATCGGCGACGCTGCGGGTGCCTTTTTTATTGGCAACCTTGTCGACGATCGTCACCGGCGGTTCCGCCAGGATCGAGAGCGGCGGCGCCGCGATCTCGAATTTCTCCGGACCGAATTCCTTGAGCGCCAGGTACGCCTCGTTTTCCCAGGCGAGCAGCACGTCACCGACGCCGCGCTCGACGAAGGTCACGGTCGCGCCGCGCGCTCCCGTGTCGAGCACCGGCACCTGCTGATACAGCTTTCCGATGAAATCCTTGGCTTTGTCCGGCGCGCCGTATTTCTTCTGCGCAAAGCCCCAGGCCGCCAGATAATTCCAGCGCGCGCCGCCCGACGTCTTCGGATTCGGCGTGATCACGGCGACGCCCGGCTTGAGCAGATCGTCCCAGTCCTTGATGCCCTTCGGATTGCCCTTGCGGACCAGGAACACGATGGTCGAGGTGTAGGGCGATGAATTCTGCGGCAACCGCTTCTGCCAGTCAGCCGCCGTGAGACCTTTGCCCGCGATGGCGTCGATGTCGTAGGCGAGCGCAAGCGTCACCACGTCGGCCTGCAATCCGTCGATCACGGCGCGCGCCTGCGAACCGCTGCCGCCATGCGACTGCTTGATCTCGACGCTCTTGCCGGTTTCCTTCTGATAGGCATTCGCGAACGCCTTGTTGAACTCGGCATAGAGCTCGCGCGTCGGATCATACGATACGTTCAGCAGATTGATGTCAGCGGCGAGAGCCGAGCTTGCCAACAAGCCTGTCACGAGCAGTCCTGCAGCGAGCGGAACGATACGGCGCATCATGTCCATCTCCATTCGCTTCGATGACGTCGATGTCAGCGAAGACCTGCGGGCATAACTCGGGGCGAAACGCGCTTAAGTCAACGGAACCGGATTTTCTTGTTCGCAAGCGGGCAGCGTGACCATGCTACGAAGTCTTCATCGTGTGGATGCCGCATTCCGTCTTGGCCCGGCCGCGCCAGCGACCGGCACGCTCATCCTCGCCTTCGGCCGTTCTGCTCGTGCAAGGCATACACCCAACCGACAGGAAACCGGACTGGACCAGGGGATGACGCGGCAATTTGGCGCGGGCGAAAATGGCCTCGAGTTCCTCGCGCGAGACATTGGCGAAGGGATTGAACTTCAATCGCGCGCCATCGTCCTCGACCACCGGAATGTCGGCGCGCGAGCTGCCCTGGAAGCGCTTGCGGCCGTTAAGCCATGCATCGAACGGCTTCAGCGCCCGGGCCAGCGGCTCGACCTTGCGGATACGGCAGCAGGCGTCGGGATCGGAAAACCAGAGGTCGCGGTCGGGATCTTCGCGCGACAGCGTCTCCTCCGCGGGCCTGATCGAGCGGACGTCCTTCAGGCCCAGCGTCGCGATCAGCGTGTCGCGATAGGCGAGCGTCTCCTCGAACAGCCAGCCGGTGTCGAGGAAGATCACGGGGATCGCCGGATCGACGTCGGCCATGACCTTCAGCAGCGTCGCCGATTCCGTGCCAAAGGACGACACCAGCGCAAGCTTGTCGCGTCCGACCGTCTTCAGCGCCGCGGCGATGATTTCGGCGGGCGAAGCATCGCGCAAGGCACAATCGAGCTCCTCCGCTGAGGGCAGCGCAGAGACGGAGATTGACGAAACTGGTGGCGCGATTGCGTTCACGTGCCGACACCCTCGGAGTGACGCAGCTGCATGCGCCGGTGCAGCGCCGTGATGCGGCCGTCGCCGGTGGGCTGGTAGAATACCGAGTAGCGCTTCGCGGTCTGCATGAAGGCTTCCGCGTCGGCCTGCTTCTTGACGTCGAAGGAATCGAAGCCGGCGCGCAGCATGAACACGAACTGGTCCCGCAGGATCTGCCCCGTCGCACGCAATTCGCCTCGGTAATTGTAACGCTCGCGCAGCAGCCGCGCCTGGCTGTAGGCGCGTCCGTCGCGGAAGGTCGGGAACACCAGCGCGACGACGGCGATCTTGCCGAGATAAGGCACCAGCTCGGCGATGTCGCGATTGTTCGGCCAGATCACGCCGACCTTGCCGGCCCGCTTGAGCAACGCATCCGCCTCGCCGACGAAGCGTTCGGCCGGCACCAGGATGTCGCCGCCCTCGGGCAGCGGCGTGTCCACGGCAAGCTTGACGAAGCTGTCGTCGGCGATCTTTCCGCCATTAACGAGTGGCATAGACGCGCTCCTTGAAGGGTTCGACACCGAGGCGTTTTACGGTGTCCATGAACAGCTCTTCCGGCCGCTCGCGCAGCGCCAGATAGGCTTCCACGATGTCCTCGACGACGTCGGCGACCTCGTCGAACTTGACGCCGGGGCCGATCAGATTGCCGAGTGCGGCACTCTCGTCGGCGCGGCCGCCGATGGTGATCTGGTAGACCTCCTCGCCGTTCTTCTCGACGCCGAGAATGCCGATATGGCCGACATGATGATGGCCGCAGGCATTGATGCAGCCGGAAATGTTGATGTGGAGACGGCCGATCAGATTGGCGAGCTCGTGATTGGCGAAGCGCCGCGTCAACTCCTGAGCGATCGGGATCGAGCGCGCATTGGCCAGCGAGCAATAGTCGAGACCCGGGCAGGCGATGATGTCGGTGATCAGATTGACGTTCGGCGTCGCCAGCCCGAGCTTGTCGAGCGCCTTCCACAGCGCCGGCAGGTCGCGCTTGGCGACGTGCGGCAAAGCGAGGTTCTGCTCGTGACCGACGCGGATCTCACCGAAGGAATATCTGTCGGCGAGATCGGCGAGCGCGTCCATCTGCTCGGCGGTGGCATCGCCCGGAGGCGCGCCGATCGGCTTCAGCGAGATCGTGACGATGGAATAGCCCTGAACCTTGTGCGGGGCCACCGAGTTCTTGCGCCACGCCTCGAAATCCGGATCGGCTGCGGCCTGGCGCAGCTCGTCCGGCATGTGCGGCAGCTTCTCGTAGGAAGGATAGGCGAAGCGCGAGCGGATGTCCTCGATCACCTCGTCGTCGATCTGGAGCGAGGAGTTGCGGATGTACCCCCACTCCTCCTCGACCTCGCGCGAGAACTTCTCGATGCCAAGCTCGTGCACCAGGATCTTGATGCGCGCTTTGTAGATATTGTCGCGGCGGCCGTACTGGTTGTAGACCCGCAGGATCGCCTCGATATAGCTGAGGATGTCGCGGCCATGGCAGAAATGCTTGATGGTCTTGCCGATGAACGGCGTGCGTCCGAGTCCGCCGCCGACCAGCACCTCGAAGCCGGTCTCGCCCTTCTCGTTCTTGATCAGCTTCAGCCCGATGTCGTGGATCTTGATCGCGGCGCGGTCATGGTCTGCCGCGGTGATCGCGATCTTGAACTTGCGCGGCAGGAACGAGAATTCCGGATGCAGCGTGGTGTGCTGGCGGATCAGCTCCGACCAGATGCGGGGATCCTCGATCTCGCCGGGCGCGACGCCGGCCCACTGGTCCGAGGTGACGTTGCGCATGTTGTTGCCGGAGGTCTGCATCGCATGGATGCCGACCTCGGCGAGATCGGCCAGCGCATCCGGCAATTCGGCAAGCTTGATCCAGTTGAACTGGATGTTCTGCCGCGTCGTGAAATGGCCGTAGCCGCGGTCATATTTGCGCGCGACGTGGGCGAGCGCCCGCAACTGGTTCGATGCCAGCGTCCCGTAGGGGATCGCGACGCGGAACATGTAGGCGTGCAGTTGCAGATAGACGCCGTTCTGAAGCCGCAGGATCTTGAACTCGTCCTCGGTGAGCTCGCCGGAGAGGCGGCGCTTCACCTGGTCGCGGAACTCCGAGACGCGCTCGTTGACGAGCGTGCGGTCGATTTCGTCGTAAGCATACATGAGAGAACGCCTTAAGCCTGGACCGGCTGTCCGATGGTCACGCCGGTGCGGCGGATCTGTTCGCGCAGATTGCCGGGTTCGATCTTGCCGTCCGCACCGACCTGTACCGGCGCGATATAGGGACCGATCGCGCCGACGTCATCGGCAACGGACTCCGCAAGCAACGCTTTCGCCTCGTCGGAGTTGCGCACGATTGCGGCTTCCGACAGGTCCGCGGACCAGCTCTTGGCGGCGGTGCGGTAAACCACGATACCGTCCCAGGTGCGGTTGGCGGTCACCACCGAGGGGCCGGCGATCTTGATCTTCTTCTGTTCAAGCGGGGAGGTCATTCGGCTGCATCCAATAGGTCAGAGATGATTTGTTTTGGGGTTTGGCGGCGAAGCGATCCGGCGTGCCGGACCACATCGCCGATGATGAGAATGGCAGGACCGCCATTTGTCCGTCGCACCAGTTCGGGCAGATCGCGCAGCGTGCCGATCGCGCCTTGTGCATCGGGACGCGTGACGCGAGCAAACACGCCAACCGGCGTCTCCGGCGAACGGCCGGCGGCAAAGAGGCCGGCGCGTATGGCCGGCGCCGCAGTCATGCCCATGTAGACCACGACGGTCATTTTGGTGTCGGTCAGCGTCGACCAGTCCACGACTTCCGCGTCGCGCGCCTTGTGCGCGGTGAGGAAGGTGATGCGGGTCGCTTCATGACGGTAGGTAAGCGGCACCTCGAAATCGGCGGCACCGCCCAGCCCTGCGGTGATGCCGGGAATGATCGAATAGGCGACGCCGGCGGCGCGCAGGGCTTCGACTTCTTCGCCGCCGCGGCCGAACACGAAGGGATCGCCGCCCTTCAGCCGCACCACGCGCTGGCCCGATTGCGCGGCCTCGATCATGCGCTGGTTGATCGCGTCCTGTCCGATGCCGGGCTTGCCGACGCGGCGGCCGACCGCAACCCGCGTGGTGTCACGGCGAATGCGGTCGAGAATTTCAGGCGAGACCAACTCGTCATGGAAGACGATATCGGCGTCCTGGAGCGCGCGCAGCGCCTTGATGGTGAGCAAGTCCGGATCGCCCGGACCGGCGCCGACCAGCGCGACCGAGCCTTCCGGCTTGTCGGCCCGTGCGAACGCGGATGGATCGGACATCGCCTTGAGCGCCGCGTCCGCCTCGCCTTTGCGGCCGGCCAGAACGGCGGCACCGATCGGGCCGTCGATGACGCGCTCCCAGAAGCGGCGGCGCAGCGGAAAATCGGCAATACGTTCGTTGATGGATTTGCGGAAGCCGCCGATGAACTCGGCGAGCTCGCCGATGCGCGCCGGCAGCAGCGCCTCGATCTTCTCGCGCACGCGCCGCGCCACCACCGGCGACGTGCCGCCAGTGCCGACAGCGACCACGACATCGCCGCGATCGACGATCGCCGGGAAGATGAAGCTCGAATGCTCAAGATCGTCCATGACGTTGACGGGCAGGCCGAGCGCCTTGGCGCGGCCCGACATCGCCACGCCGACATCGCCGGCGCCGGCGCAAACGATGGCGATGATTCCTGAGAGATCGGCGCTCAGCGGATCGCCGGTGGTGATGTCGATGCGCGCCGCGTCCTCGGAGCTTAGACCCAGGTCCTGATTGCCGTCGATCGCATGCACGCGAATGCGCGCACCGGCGGCGGCGAGCACGCGCAGCTTGGCGCGCAAAAGCTCACCCGCACCGATGAGGACCACCGGACCGGCCTTGAGATCGAGGAACACCGGCAAGAACCGCATACGATACTCGCTTCCCCTACATCCGGGGTTGACTGGAATTATTTTCTATATATGTGTCGTTTCGAGCGCGCAAAGAGAAAATTTCTTCTTCTCTTTCGCGCCGCAACTATAGAATTTTCGCCTCCAAACGCAAAGTGGCAGAGATGCATCTTCTCAAGGACGATTCCGCAGCCAATGGGCTGAGCAGCTCCGCTCTCGTCGAGCGCGTGCCTGCGCAAGAATTTTCTGCCGACCTTGCCCCGAGCATGGATCATCTCGACCAGCTCGAAGCCCAGAGCATCTATATCTTCCGCGAGGCCTTCGGCCGCCTCAAGAAGATTGCCCTTCTGTGGTCGCTCGGCAAGGACTCCAACGTCATGATCTGGCTGGCGCGCAAAGCCTTCTTCGGCCGCCTGCCGTTCCCCGCCCTCCATGTCGACACCGGCAAGAAGTTTCCGGAGATGTATCGCTTCCGCGATCACTACGGCAAGGAGTGGGATCTCGATCTGCGCGTCGAGCCCTGCCCGCCGATCGATGCCGTCGACCCAACGCTGCCGCCCGCCGCCCGTTCCGCCGCGCGCAAGACCGAGGGCCTGAAGATGGCACTCGGCAAATACGGTTTTGACGGCCTGATTGCCGGCATCCGCCGCGACGAAGAGGCCACGCGCGCCAAGGAGCGCGTGTTCTCGCCGCGCGGCTTGGAGGGCAATTGGGACGTGCGCGACCAGCCGCCGGAGTTCTGGGATCATTTCAATGCGTCGCCGCCGCAAGGCGCGCATTTGCGCATCCATCCGATCCTGCATTGGACCGAGTCCGACATCTGGGCCTACACCAAGCGCGAGAACATTCCGATCATCCCGCTCTATCTGTCGCAAAACGGCAAGCGCTATCGCTCGCTGGGCGATCAGGACATCACCAATCCGGTCGCCTCAAACGCCTCGAACATCGACGAGATCCTGATCGAGCTCGAGCAGACCAAGGTGCCGGAACGCTCCGGCCGCGCGCTCGACCACGAGACCGAGGACGCTTTCGAGCGCCTGCGTGTCGCCGGCTATCTCTGATCAAGGACGCGAGCGTCGTATGAACATGATCGTCACCCCCGCATCGCCCGCCACTCCGAACGGCACGACGCGACCACAGGTCCGCATCGTCATCGTCGGCCATGTCGACCACGGCAAGTCGACGCTGGTCGGCCGCCTCCTGCACGAGACCGGCAGCCTGCCCGACGGCAAGCTCGAAATGCTCAAGGCCGTCAGCGCGCGGCGCGGCATGCCGTTCGAATGGTCTTTCCTGCTCGACGCGCTCCAGACCGAGCGCGACCAGGGCATCACCATCGACACCACGCAAATCCGCTTCCGCACCAATTCGCGCGATATCGTGCTGATCGACGCGCCCGGCCACGCCGAATTCCTGCGCAACATGATCACCGGCGCCTCCCAGGCCGACGGCGCGGTGCTGATCATCGACGCGCTCGAAGGCGTGCGCGATCAGACCCGGCGGCACGGCTATCTCCTGCATCTGCTCGGCGTGAAGCAGGTCGCGGTTGTCGTCAACAAGATGGACCGCGTCGACTTCTCCGCCGAACGCTTCAATGAAATCAGCGACGAGATCTCGGCGCATCTGCAGGGCCTCGGCGTGAAGCCCACGGCCGTGATCCCGATTTCCGCCCGCGACGGCGACGGCGTCGCCGAGCGCACCGACCGCATCGGCTGGTACAAGGGCCCCACCGTGGTCGAGGCGCTTGACAGGCTCGAGCCGGCGCGGCCGCTGGAAGCGCTGGCGCTGCGCCTGCCGGTGCAGGCGATCTACAAATTCGACGACCGCCGCATCGTTGCAGGCCGCATCGAATCCGGCAGCCTGGTTGCCGGCGACGAGATCGTGATCATGCCGGCCGGCAAGATCGCAAAGATCAAGACGGTCGAGAGCTGGCCGGTGACGCCGGTCGCGGGCCGACAGGGCGCGGGCCGCTCGGTCGGCATCACGCTCGACCGCGAGCTGTTCGTCGAGCGCGGCGACATCATCGCGCATACGACCAGCGCGCCGCGCGAGACGCGGCGGCTGCGCGCGCGGATCTTCTGGCTGCACGACAAGCCGCTGGCCAAGGGCGACCAGCTCCTGGTTCGCTGCGGACCGAAGGAAAGCCGTGCCACGGTCGTCGCGATCGAGAAGGCGGTCGATCCCGGCGAGCTGTCGAGCGTCGAGAACAAGGCGATCGGCCGCAATCATGTCGGCGAGATCGACATCTCTCTTTCCAATTCCATTGCCACCGATCCCTACACGGAAAATCCGCGCACCGGGCGTATCGTGATCGAAGTATCCGGCCGTATCGCCGGCGGCGGTCTCGTGCTGTCAGTCGATGCCGGGCAGCGCGCCCTGCCCGTGGACATCGTGCCGGTGGAATCCGCGCTGCGGCCCGACGAGCGCTCTGCGCGCTATCAGCACAATGGCGCCGTGGTCTGGCTCACCGGGCTGCCGGCCTCCGGCAAGTCGACGTTGGCCAAGGCGCTGGAACGGCGGCTGTTTTCGAATGGCGGCTCGCCGATCCTGCTCGACGGCGACACGCTGCGCGCCGGGCTCAACAGCGATCTCGGATTCTCGACCGCCGATCGCAGCGAGAACATCCGCCGTCTCGCAGAAGTGGCGACTCATCTCGCCCGCAACGGCCACATTGCCATCGTCGCCGCCGTCTCGCCCGCCCGCGAGGACCGCGCCACCGCGCGCCGCATCGCCGACACGTCGTTCCGCGAGATTCATGTCGCGACACCGGCCGAGATCTGTGAAGAGCGCGACCCCAAGGGCCACTACAAGAAGGCTCGCGCCGGCGCGCTTCAATCCTTCACCGGCATCCTCAACGACTACGAGACGCCGCAGGCGGCCGAGCTCGTGATCGACACGTCGAGGCGGACGGTCGCCGAGGCGGCGGACGAGATCGAACAGATGCTCAAGACAACCGGCGTGCTGTTCGACGAAGTCGTGGACCTCGCCGCGAATATTTGAGGACAATGCATCCGCGCATGCGGTGCGTTCCCTCCCCACTTGTGGGGGAGGGAGCGCACTTGTGCCCGTGGCGCGGGACCAGGCTCAAACGTTTGTAAACGAGCCCACCCCGCCTCGCCTTGACATTTTGACAGGCCTCGGGGGCCTTCTCACGGCCCCGATTTTGGGGCTAATAAGACCCCGAAAGCCGCTCCTTGGAGCGCATTTTGCTGCTGTCGGATCAAAAGCAGCCAAAAACAGCCATTTCCAACGAGAAAGCCCATCATGAAACGCGTCGACGCCCACGGATTGAAGATCGCTCCCGTCCTGTTCGATTTCGTTGCCAAGGAAGCGGCCCCGAAAACCGGGATCGCGCCGGATGCGTTCTGGGCCGGGCTTGCCGCCATCATCAGGGAGCTGGGGCCGAAGAACCGCGCGCTGCTGGCGGTGCGCGACACGCTGCAGGCCAAGATCGACGACTGGCACCGCGCCAACAAGGGCAAGGCGTTCGACCTCAATGCCTATACCGCCTTCCTGAAGGAGATCGGCTATCTCGTCCCGGAGCCGGCGACGCAGAAGGTCGAGACCGCCAATGTGGACGAGGAGATCGGCAAGATCTGCGGCCCGCAGCTCGTCGTGCCCCTGACCAATGCACGCTACGCGCTGAACGCGGCGAATGCGCGCTGGGGCTCGCTCTATGACGCCTTCTACGGCACCGACGCGATCCCGCACGATCCGTCCGAGAGCGGCAAGGGCTACAACAAGGCGCGCGGCGACAAGGTGATCGCAAAAGCGAAAGCCTTCCTTGATGCCGCCGTGCCGCTGGCGACCGGCAGCCACACCGACGTTACCGCCTATAGCGTGGTCGCAGGCCAGCTCGCGGTGAAGCTGAAGAGCGGCAACGCCACCGCGCTGAAGGAGGCCGCGCAATTCGCGGGCTTCCAGGGCGATGCCGCCGCACCGAGCGCGGTGCTGCTCGCCAACAACGGCCTGCATGTCGAGGTGAAGATCGACCGCACCAGCGCGATCGGCAAGAACGATCCGGCCGGCGTCGCGGACGTGATCATGGAATCCGCGGTCTCCACCATCCTCGACATGGAGGATTCGGTCGCCGCGGTCGATGCCGAGGACAAGGTGCTGGTCTATCGCAACACGCTAGGCCTGATGAACGGCACCCTGTCGGCCGATTTCGAGAAAGCCGGCAAGACGCTGACGCGCTCGCTCAATGCCGACCGCAGCTACAAGACGCCCGACGGCAAGGGCGAGATCAAGCTGCACGGCCGCAGCCTGCTCTTGATGCGCAATTGCGGTCACCACATGTTCACCGACGCGGTGCTGGACGAAAACGGCGAGGAGATTCCGGAAGGCCTGCTCGACGCCGCCGTCTCCGGGCTTCTGGCCGTGCATGACTTGAAGGGCAATTCAAAGGTCAAGAACAGCCGCACCGGCTCGGCCTATATCGTCAAGCCAAAGATGCACGGCCCCGACGAGGTGTCGCTGACCTGCGAGATCTTCGACCGCGTCGAGAAGATGCTGTCGCTGCCCGAGAACACGCTCAAGGTCGGCATCATGGACGAGGAGCGGCGCACCACCGTCAACCTCAAGGCCTGCATCCAGCGCGCCTCCAAGCGCATCATGTTCATCAACACCGGCTTCCTCGACCGCACCGGCGACGAGATCCACACCTCGATGGAAGCGGGTCCGATGATCCGCAAGAACGAGATGAAGGCGCAGGCCTGGATCAAGTCCTATGAGGACTGGAACGTCGATACGGGCCTGACCTGTGGCCTGCCGGGCCATGCCCAGATCGGCAAGGGCATGTGGGCCGCGCCGGACAAGATGGCGGACATGCTTGCCCAGAAGCTTGCCCATCCGCAGGCCGGTGCCACCACCGCCTGGGTGCCCTCGCCGACGGCAGCGACGCTGCACGCGCTGCACTACCACCAGGTCAACGTCACCGCGCGCCAGCAGGAGCTCACCAAGGGCGGACCGCGGGCAAAACTCTCCGACATCCTCACCATTCCGGTGTCGAAGTCGAACTGGGCGCCCGACGACGTCAAGCAGGAGATCGACAACAACTGCCAGGGCATTCTGGGCTATGTCGTGCGCTGGATCGACCAGGGCGTCGGCTGCTCCAAGGTGCCTGACATCCACGATGTCGGCCTGATGGAAGACCGCGCCACCTTGCGCATCTCCAGCCAGCACCTCGCCAACTGGCTGCACCAGGGCGTCATCACCGAAGCGCAGGTGATGGAATCACTCAAGCGCATGGCGGTGGTGGTCGACAAGCAGAACGCCGGCGATCCCATCTACAAGCCGATGGCGCCCGCCTTCGACGGTGTCGCGTTCAAGGCGGCCTGCGACCTCGTCTTCAAGGGACGCGAGCAGCCGAACGGCTACACCGAATACATCCTCACCGCCCGCCGCCGCGAGGCCAAAGCTGTTGGCTGACCAGGCGGCCCGCTGATAGCCAGCCGACTAGCAACACCAGAAGCCCCGGCTCGCGCCGGGGCTTCTTCGTTTGCGGCAGCACCGCGCCCGCTAGAACACTGCCAGATATTTCAGCAGCGACACGATACCGATGATGATGACGATAATGCGCGCGATCTGCTTGGCGCGGCCGTCCATCGGCAGCATGTTGATGAGGTAAAGTACGAGAATGACGACGAGAAAGGTGACGAGTACGCCGACCAACATTGCGAGGACCCCCATTCAGGCCAATTGCTGACGATGTCTTAACGTTCAACTCCCGCGCCGGTTCCATCGAGGCAACCCACTGCAACTTCTAGTAAATACGTACTTCTACGATCAACGGGGCCGCCTAAAACTTTACCCTTTTCCTTTCAGATGCGGTCACCGTTTTGGCCCTGAGCCGCAAACGGCGTGCGATTGCCTGGTCTTACGGGCCCCTTCTTTTCCGATGTTGCCGGGGCGACTTCACGAACTTTGCAATGGGAATTGGGGACTTCAATGCTGAATCGTCTGACCGTATCCGCGCTGCTGAAGGCGGTGATCGCGATCACGTCGGTCTGTGTGGTGATCGCACTCTCGCTCACCGCCTACGAGTCCTGGGATCGCCTGAAGACCGCCAACCGCATCTCGCAGATCGCCGACACGTCCGCCGACCTGTTCAAGGCGATGCACAATCTGCGCACCGACCGCTCGACCACCTTCCGCCTCCTCAATGCGACCGAGCCGATGGACGGCGAGATCGAGAAATATCTGCGCGCCCTGCGCGATGCCCAAATGCCCGCCATGGCGCGCGCGCTCGAGCTGCTGCCGACCATCGACTTTCCGCAATCGGGCACGCTGGTGCCGGAGCTCGCGCGCCTCTACAAGCTGCTGACCGAGGAGCAGAAGCAGTTCTGGGAGGACGTTGCCAAGTCCAAGGAGCAGCGCCGCGCCGGCCTGCCCAAGGAATACATGGAAACGACCCAGGGCCTGCTCGACGTTCTCGACAAGCTCTCGAACACGTTGGCCGCCACCGTCAATCACCAGGACGCGGCGATCGACCAGCTGCTGTCGATCAAGCAGAGCGCTTGGCTGCTGCGCAACACCGCAGGCGAAGCTTCGCTGATCGTCTCGACCGGCCTCAACGCCGGCAAAATCTCGCCGGAGACCCGCTACGCCTACACCCAATATGTCGGCGGCACGGCCGCGATGTGGAAGGCGCTGGAATTGTCGACGTCCGGCATGCAGTTGCCGGCGGGGCTCGCCTCCGCGATGGCCTCTGCCAAGACCTCTTATTTCGAGCCGCAATATCTGGCCTTGCGCGACCGCCTCGCGGATGCGCTGGTCAAGGGCGAGAAGCCCGAGATGACGGCGAACCAATGGAGCCCGCTCACGGTCGGACGCATGGCCAGCGCGGTCGCGGTGGCGGAAGCGGCCCTCGACGCCGCCAAGGTCCATACGCAGGAGCAGCGCGGCGCCGCCCAGCGCGCACTGATGGTGCAGCTCACGCTGCTGGCGCTCGCCCTCGGGCTCGCCGTCGGCGCGATCATGCTGGTCAGCCGCCGCGTCATCACTCCGCTCAACACGATCAGGGACGCCATGCTGAAGGTCGCCGGCGGCGACCTTGCCGTCGACAGCGGCTATCTCGATCGCCAGGACGAGATCGGCGCGCTTGCCGGCGCGCTGGAGACCTTCAAGCAGCAGGCCAACGAGAAGCTCAAGATCGAGGCGCAGGAGCACGAACGCAATGTGGGCGCCTCCGCCCGCCAGCGCGCGGTCGAGGCCTATGTCGGCGAGTTCGAGGGCGCGGTGCGCAAGACGCTCGGCGAATTGAGCGAGGCCTCCGGGGAGATGCGCAAGACCTCGGACGATCTCTCCGCGGTGTCGCGCCAGACCAACGACCGTGTGCAGGTCGCCGGCAAGGCTTCCAATGACGCCTCGACGAGCGTCGACAGCGTCGCCGCCGCCGCCGAAGAGCTCAGCGCCTCGATCAACGACATCAGCCAGCAGGCGGCGCATGCCGCAGGCATCGCCAGCCGCGCCGTGACCCAGGCGCGCGAGACCGACGGCACGGTGCAGGGACTCCAGAAATCGGCCGGCCGCATCGGCGAGGTCGTCGGCATGATCAACACCATTGCGCAGCAGACCAATTTGCTCGCGCTCAACGCCACGATCGAGGCGGCCCGCGCCGGCGAAGCTGGCCGCGGCTTTGCCGTGGTCGCCTCCGAGGTGAAGTCGCTGGCGAGCCAGACCGCCAAGGCGACCGAGGAGATCTCCGAGCAGATCGCCGACATCCAGAAGGTCGCGGGCGACGCCATCAGCGCGATCCAGACCATCGGCGGCATCATCGGCGAAGTGAACGAGGTCGCCACCGCGATTGCCGCCGCCGTGCAGGAACAGGGTGCGGCCACGCAAGAGATCACCCGCAGCACGCAATTTGCGGCGCAGGGCACCAGGAACGTCTCGGACAACATCACCGGCGTGAAATCCAATGCGGACGCGGCTGCCGCCGCCGCCGACAACGTGAAGCACGCCTCCGAGATGCTGGAGAGCCAGAGCCGCCAGCTCGGCCATGAGGTCAGCGACTTCCTCGGCAAGATCCGCGCCGCGTAAGCGAGGCAGCGTAAACCGGCCGCGCCGTGAAGGCATGACACCCGTAATTTTACGGCAGCAGCGCTGCCTAAGTTTTTACTCTTTGCGGGCCAAATGACTGCACGCGCGCGCCGCAAGGCATCCGCGTTTGCTGCGCGCATCCCCTTGTTCGAAGTTCGGGGCTGCCGTCCATGACCTTCGAAACGCTACCCGGGTGTCCGATGCTCAATCGCCTGACCGTATCCACGCTGCTGAAGGCGGTAATATTCTCCACTGCACTCGTCGTCGTCATCGGGTTCTCGATCAGCGCATGGAGCTCATGGGTCCGGCTTCAGCAGGCCAGCCGGATGGTCGCCATAGCCGCGGCCTCGGCCGACGGGTTCAAGGCCATGGCGAACATCCGGGCCGACCGCTCGACCACCAACCGCCAGTTGACCACCGACATCCAGATCGACTCCGAGATCGAAAAATACATCCGTGGTATTCGCGACGAGCTGATGCCGGCCCTGGGGCGCGCAATCGACATTCTTCCCTCGATCGACATTCCGCAGCGTGACGCGATCGTCGCCGATCTGGCGCGGCTGAACAAGGCACTGCTGGCGCAGCAAGCCGAGTTCTGGACCGAAGTCGCCAAGCCCAAGGCGTCACGCCGGGTTGCGCTTGCCAAGGAATATCTCGAGAGCGAGGACGGGCTGACGAGCATTCTTGAAAAATTGTCGCCCGTGCTCGCAGCCAGCGTCAATCACCAGGACGCCACGATCGACCAGCTTCTGATGATCAAGCAGATGGCCTGGCTGCTGCGCCAGAACGCCGGCGAATCATCCGTTGTCGTCGGCAATGCCTTGACCAGCGGCAAAGTCGCGCCGGAGGCCCAGCTCGCCTTCACGAAATTCGTCGGGGCGACGGAGGCGGCCTGGAGCGCGATCGAGCTGGCCGCCACCGGCATGCAACTGCCGCCGGCGCTGTCCGCGTCCATGGCGGACACCAAGTCGGTCTATTTCGACCCGCAATATACCGGCACGCGTGATGGCATCATCGCGACGGTGGCGAAGGGCGAGAAGCCCTCGATGACTGCCAATCAGTGGAGCCCCTTCTCGGTCGGCCGCATGGCAAGCGCGATCAAGCTCGCCGATGCCGCGCTTGCCGCAGCCAGGGAACATGCCTCTGCCCAACGCGCCGGCGCGCAGCAATGGCTGCTGATCCAATTGGCCCTGCTCGCCGCAGCGATCGTCCTGACCGGCGCCGCGATACTCGCGGTCAGCCGCCGCGTGATCACGCCGCTGCACCGAATTCGCGATGCCATGCTCAAGGTTGCCGGTGGCGACCTCACCGTCGACAGCGGCTATCTCGCTCGCCATGACGAGATCGGCTCCCTCGCCGGTGCGCTTGAGACCTTCAAGCAGCAGGCGATCGACAAGCTCAAGATCGAGGAGCAGGAGCGCGAGCGCAACGCCGGCGCCGCCACGCGCCAGCGCGCGATGGAGACCTATGTCGGCGAGTTCGAGGGCGTCGTACGCAAATCACTGGGTGAACTGAGCGAGGCCTCCGGCGAGATGCGCAAGACCTCGGGTGACCTCTCCGCGGTATCGCGCCAGACCAACGAACGCGTCGAGGTCGCCGGCAAGGCGTCCAATGATGCTTCCATGAGCGTCGACAGCGTCGCGGCCGCCGCCGAGGAGCTTTCCGCCTCGATCAACGACATCAGCCAGCAGGCCGCGCACGCCGCAGGCATCGCCAGCCGCGCCGTCAACCAGGCGCGTGAAACCGACAGCACCGTCCAGGGACTGGCGCAATCCGCGGGACGCATCGGCGAGGTCGTGGGTCTCATCAACACCATCGCGGCACAGACCAATTTGCTGGCGCTGAATGCCACGATCGAGGCCGCGCGCGCCGGCGAAGCGGGACGCGGGTTTGCAGTTGTGGCATCCGAGGTGAAGTCATTGGCGAGCCAGACCGCCAAGGCGACGGAGGAGATTTCGGAGCAGATCGCCGACATCCAGAAGGTCGCCGGCGATGCCATCACCGCGATCCAGGTGATCGGCGGCATCATCGGCGAGGTCAATGAAGTCGCTACCGCCATCGCCGCCGCCGTGCAGGAGCAGGGCGCGGCGACCCAGGAGATCACCCGTAGCACGCAATTCGCAGCGCAAGGCACCAAGAACGTCGCGGCGAATATCACCGGCGTAAAGGCCGACGCCGACACCGCAGCCGGAGCCGCCGAAAACGTCAAGCAGGCCTCCGAAATGCTGGAGACGCAGAGCCGCCAGCTCGGTCATCAGGTCAGCGATTTCCTGGGCAAGATCCGGGCGGCGTAGGGCAACACACACTCGATGTCGTCCTGGCGAAAGCCAGGACGACATTGGAGGAAGTTCACCCTATTCCTTCGCCACCACCGGCACCTGGCGGAATTTTGCGCGCACCGAGTCGGGCAGCGGAGAGAAGTTCATCGCCACGCCGCGGCGGTCGTTGGCATTGCGGCTGGCGACCACCAGGCCATCGGCACCCGCGACGATGTCGCCCTTGCGCAAGGTGGGATCGTCGTCGACCTTGACCTGGGCGAGCCCGGCCGGATCTTTGCCGTTGCAGGTGCAGCCTGCAACGATCTCGTTGCGGTAACGGAAGGCGTTGGGCAGGTCGGAATAGGATTTACCCTTGTCCGTCGTGGCGTCGTCGATATTGCTGCCATAGACCAGCGAGGTTTCCGAGGTCGGGCAGAAGCTCTTGCAGGACTGCGCCTTGCTCTCGGCATCGTTTCCCTGCGCCGGGAAATAACGTCCGTCGCAGCCGCGCACGCAATAGGCCGTGCCGCCGCCATAGGAGGCCCGCTGGCGCGGCGTGTCGTAGCGCGGCGTGTCATCGGTCTGGAACGGCATGCGAATTTCCGGCGCCGCCCGCCCGCGAAAGCCGCCAAACAGCGCCGAGAAGAAGTCCTCCGCATGCGCCGATGGCGTAACCGCGAGGCCGAAGGAGGCGACGGCGAATAATGCCGCCGCGCCACCGGCGAGTTTGCCGATCGAACGTCTCTTCATGTGACCTCACTCGACTCTCAGTTTACGGCCGACGTGGAAATGTTCAGCGCCTGCCGGCCCGAGGGCAGCGCCGTCACGGCCGGACGCTTGCGCATGGGATCGCTGCCTTTCGCCATCAGCGGCGCGTTCTTCGGCAGAACTACGACCTTGGCGCCGACATTGACGCGGCTGAACAGGTCGGTGACGTCCTCGTTGGTCATGCGGATGCAGCCGGACGAGACGAACTTGCCGATTGTGGTGGGATCGTTGGTGCCGTGGATGCGATATTCGCTCGAACCGAGATACATCGCGCGCGCGCCGAGCGGATTGCCGGGGCCGCCGGCGACGAAGCGCGGCAGATAGGGCTGGCGCGCGATCATCTCCGCCGGCGGATGCCAGTCCGGCCATTCCGCCTTGCGGCTGACGGTCTGCACGCCGGACCAGGTGAAGCCCTCGCGGCCGACACCGACGCCATAACGGATGGCGCGGCCTTGGCCGAGCACGTAATAGAGATAAGTGTTGTTGGTATCGATGACGATGGTACCGGCCGGCTCGCTCCGGTCGAAGCTGACAATCTGCTTGCGCAGGCGATCGGGCAGCGCGGCATCCTCGTCGGAGGCCTGCGACTCCTGACTCGTATAGCCCGGGCTTCCATAGCCCCGGTTTGCATAAGCCTGGCTTGCATAAGGCTGCGAAGAGCCCTGATCCTGCGGGTAGGTCTGATCGTGGGAATAGGTATAACCCAGCGTCTGCGCGCTTGCGGCGCCGAACGGCATTGCCAGCAGAGCGGAGGCAAACGCGGTGATGCGACGCGGCGAAAACCGTCGTCGAGCTGCAGAGAACTTCGTCATGTGCTGCCCCGTTGGATGCCTGCATCAGGGTGATGCGCTGGTCCAGTCAACGCGGTCGCGCCGATACAAGTTCCGCGGCCGGACGCAGCAGCCAAGTCACAGTCAAGCGAGCGTTTCTTCACGAAGCCGCGATGGAACCCGCAGGGCGTCTGGACGTTCTCCCCTCGTCATGGGCGCGCGACCGCAGGCTCCGTGCCGGAGAGGTATTGTGCGCGTCCTTCCCAATGAACGTATGACTCCCGGCAACAGCGAGGGCACTCCGCTTCCCGAGAGCCACGGCGAACTTCCACCGGTGATCCGGCGCAGCGAGTTCGTCGCCTTCTCGCTGGCCGGACTGCTCCTCATCGCGGTCGTCGCCGTGCTCTACGTCGGAAAGGCGTTCTTCCTGCCTGTCGTAATGGCTTTCGTCACCGGCACGATGCTGTCGCCGGCGGCAACCTTCCTGGAGCAGCGGAAAGTGCCGCGCGGGCTCGCCGCGGCCTTGATCGTGATCGCGGTGACCGCCGTCGTCGGTTTCCTCGTCGCGCTGATCGCCTCACCGGTGATGGAATGGAGCTCGCGCCTGCCCGAACTCGGCGCGAAATTGAAAGACAAGCTGCATGTGTTCGACCGCCCGCTGGCGCTGTGGCGGGAGCTGCAAACCATGGTCGGCGGCTCGGATGGGCTGCCGAGCTTTCAGATGCCGAAATTCGAATGGGTGCAGCCAACGCTGGAATTCTTGTCGCCGACCTTCACCGAATTCCTGCTGTTCTTCGTCACCCTCATCCTGTTCATCGCGAGCTGGCGCGACCTCCGCCGCGCGATGATCATGACCTTCAGCGATCACGACGCACGGCTGCGCACGCTTCGTATCCTTAACGAGATCGAGGTCCATCTCGGCAACTATCTTCTGACCGTGACTCTCATCAATGTCGGCGTCGGCGTTGGCACGGGCCTGGTCTGCGCGCTCACCGGCATGCCCAATCCTGCCGGCCTCGGCGCCCTCGCGGCCACCCTCAACTTCATCCCGATCATCGGGCCGGTGGCGATGTTCGTCGTTCTGGTCGTGGTCGGACTGGTCAGTTTCCCGACTATCGGGGGTGGTCTGATGGCGGCGCTGGCCTTTGGCGGCCTCACCTTCCTGGAGGGGCACTTCGTCACGCCGACCATCATCGGCCGGCGGCTGGAGCTCAATGCGCTTGCCGTTCTGTTGGCGCTGGCATTCTGGACCTGGCTGTGGGGCCCGATGGGCGCGTTCCTGTCGTCGCCGCTCCTGATCGTCGCGCTGATCCTGAAGGAGCATCTGCTGCCGGCGGATTCGCCGCAGCTCCCGCAAGCTTGACGGGTTTCCGTGAACGGAACTTCCCCGGCGACGAAACGTTTTCCGGCTATCTCAGCCGTCAACAGTTCGGAGCTCCTGATGTCCACGACCAATGCGGAAGCCGGGATGAGAGACTGGACCGACAAAGCCACCAGAGAACGCCTCGAGAAGGATGTAGCAGCCGTGAAAAGCGATATCGCCGCCCTCACCGATCAGATCACCGACGCGCTCAATAATTTTGCCAACTCCTCCGGCAAGCAGGCCCGCCGCGGCTATCGCCAAGCGCGCGAGAACGTCGATTCCGCCATCGACGACATGTCGGAGCGCGGCAGCGCAATGATGGGCGCGGCACAGGAGGCCTACGGGTCGATCGAGGAGTCGCTCGAAGACGCGATCACGCAGCGGCCGCTCGCGACTGTCGGGCTTGCGCTTGGCATCGGCTTCCTGATCGGCGCCGCCTGGCGCCGCTGATGTCGCGAACGGATTTTAAGACGGCGGCGCTGCGGCGCCGCCGGTGTCGGCTTGTGGGGATTTGAGGAGCGAGGCATGTTTCAGCGCATCATCGACGGGATCAGTGCATCCACCGGAACGACTGTGCGGCTGACCTCGCTGGCAGCGGGCGCGGCGTTCGCGCTCTTCATCACCACGTGCTTCCTGTGCGCGGCGGCATTCATCTCGGTGCTGGAGAAATATGGTCCAGTGCAGGCCTGCCTCGCCGGTGCCGGTGTCTTCTTTCTGCTGACCCTGACCGCGGCGGTGAGCTATTGGGCCTACAAACGGGAGTCGCGCAAGCAGGCTCATATCGCGGCCGAGCGTGCCACGAAATCGGCGGCCTCGAGCATGCTCGCGGACCCCATGCTGCTCGCCACGGGACTCCAGATCGTTCGCGCCATCGGGATCAAGCGGCTGCTGCCGATCCTGGCGATCGGCGGCGTCGCCCTCGGAATCATCGCGAGCCGCGCCGGCGTACCCGACGAGACCTCGGCCGAACCTGCCGAGTAGCGTCCGCGCGGGTTAGAAAGTTTCGTCCCAAGTCCCGCGAGCGCATCTATCGGATTCGGAATGGCGGCGCGGTGTCAATTTGCGCCGTCCGGCGCGAATGCTCCCCACCATCACGCAAACGCTACTCGGATAGACAGGCGGTTGCCGCTAAAAGCAGCGCCCCTGATTCCAAAAGTCATTTTTTTCGATGAAACCGTCCGTCAAGGCGAACCTCGCCGCATTCAATCACGACCCCCGGCTCTATTTGACGCTCGGCATCGCCAACTGGTCGATATTCGTCGACCACATCCCGAACAACGTCGTCAATTTGCTGACGCTGCGAAACTTCGGCTTCAGCGGCGCCGCCGACCTGTTCGTGTTCGTGGCCGGCTATGGCATGGCCATCATTCATGGCAAGATCGCGCTGGAACGCGGTTACGTCGTCGCAGCGACGCGCATCTTCCAGCGCGTCTGGCGGCTCTACGCCGCCTATGTCGTTCTGTTCGTGATCTACATCGACAGCATCGCCTATGTCGCCTCGCAATCGATGGCGCCGGAGATCATCCACGAATACAACATCTCGGGCATCCTCGAGCATCCGCTGCGGATCCTGGTACGCGGACTGGTGCTTCAGGAAGAGCCGCTGAACCTCGATCTCCTGCAACTGATGATCCCGCTGATGGCCGTCCTTCCGTTCGCGCTGTGGGGGCTGTTGCGGCGTCCGAACCTGACGCTGGCGGCATCGGTCGCCCTGTACTTCGCGGCGCGCTGGTTCGACTGGAATTTCCGGGTCTATCCGGACCAGGAGTGGACCTTTAACCCGTTTTGCTGGCAGATGCTGATGGTGCTGGGCGGCTGGTTCGCCGTGACCGGTGCGTCCGGCCGCGCTCTGCACGGCCGTTCCTGGCTGCGCGTGCTTGCAGGCGCCTATCTCGTATTCGCGATGGCGATCACGCTGATGCGCCACTCGCCGGCGCTCGCTGCCTACTTGCCGGATATCGTGCTCGACACCATCACGCCGACCGACAAGGAAAACCTCGCACCCTATCGCGTGGTCCACTTCCTTGCGCTCGCTTTCCTCGCGACATATCTCGTCCCTGCCGATCATCCCGGCCTGCAATGGAGATCGCTACAGACGGTCATCAGATGCGGCGAGGAATGGCTCGCAGTGTTCTGCGTCGGCGTATTCCTGTCCTTCGCCGGCCATCTCATCCTGATCACCGGCGCCAATCTGGTGGTGATGCAGATCGCCGTGAGTCTGGCCGGCTTCGCCGCGATGGCCGCGGTCGCATATTACATCGCCTGGTCGAAGCGGCAGGACCTGCCCGCCGCCTTGCGGCGGCAGGCCTAGCCCGGCCCCCTCCGATTCCACTAGGCCGGCCATCACGGCTGCGCTATGCGGAACGGGAGCGGATTGCGCGGGGAGGCCGGGCGTGGTGATGGCGAATGGCGGGGGTGAGGGAGCCGACAGTGCGCCCCGGCGCGGCCGGCCAAGGTCGATCGAGACCACCAATGCCATTCTCCAAAGCGCCTATACGCTGATGGCCGCGACCGGCCTTGCCGCCACCACGATCGACGCGGTCGCGCGGCATTCCAGCGTCTCCAAGATGACGATCTACAAATGGTGGCCGTCCCGCGAAGCCTTGCTGATCGACGCCTTCCTTCACCACGCCGCGCAGATGCTGCCGCTGCCGCCCGCAAGCTCGGGCAGCCCCGCCGCGCGCGCACGCCGCCATGCCGCCGCCTATGCCGAAGCGCTCGAGGGCGAGTTCGGCAAGGTCCAGCTCGCCGTCATCTCCGAATGCATTTCAAAGACCGGCTCCGCCGAGCTGTTCTACGCCCGCTATCTGCAATTCCGGCGCGACGCACTGGTGGAGATGATCGCCGCAGGCCAGAACGACGGCAGCATTCTGGCGGAAGCGCTGCCCGAGGATCTCTACGACGCGATCTATGGCGGCCTGTTCTACCGCTACGTCTTCGGCATCGCGCCGATCACGCCGGCCTACGCGCGGAATCTGGTTGACCTCGTGCTGCGGCCGAAGAGCTAGAGCGTCTTCGAGCCAAATGGATACCGGTACGCGTGAAGCACACGTCAAGAATCCAGAGCTTCGGTTCTGATTCAATCAGAATCGATAATTACCGCGCCGGCCGGATCGGTGCTGAAAGCTTGTCGGTGCGGTCGCGCTCGGTCATGTCCTCGACCGTCTCCATCGGCGCGGTCAGCTCGTAGACATAGGAGACGTCGGTGAAATAGCGCTTGGCGGTGCCGCCGAGCGCCTCGGGCGCGACGCGGTCGAGCAGGATCAGGCCGAAATCGGAATCGGGGCGGCGCGTCGCCTCGCTGGTGTTGAACTCCTCCCAGCGGAAATGGAAGACCTCGCCGGCCCCTTCGCTCGTCACCGTCCAATTGGCGGTGATGTGCGGATGCTTGCCGACCAGCGACAGGCCCTCGTCGGAGTGCGAAGCGAGCTCGAAGAAGAGCAGCGACAGGCTCTGCGCCGCGCGCGCACTGACTGCGATATCAGGACCGGTGACGGCGATGCGGTCGGCGTGCGGGATGGCGCGCGCCTCGAACAGGCCCTTCAGCTTGACGCCCTGCCACTGGCTCTCGCTGAGCAGCGAGACAACGTTGGACATGGCGTGGATGCGACCGATCAGGAGTTCGCGCGCGACGTCCATGTCGGCACCGTGGCGCAGCGTGCGGGTCACGATCGACTGGATCACCGCCAGGATGTTCTTGACCCGGTGGTTGAGCTCGTCGATGACAGCTGTCAGCCGGCGCTCGAAGCCGATTCTGACCTGGATTTCCCGGCTGAGCCGCAGATTGTTGTAGGCGACATAGCCGAACAGGCCGCACACCATCGCGGTGATCGCAAAGCCGATCGCCGCCACGATGATCGCAGTCTGCTCGGCGCGACGCGCCGAGTTGGTCTTGGCGTAATAGCCGAGCTGCCAGTCGCGACCACCGAAGCTCACCGTGCGCGTCGCCGAGGGTGCCGGCCCGTCAGCCGCCGTCGTGCGGGCCGAGACCACGCCTTGATCATTGGCAACGAGCTCGCCACCCTCCCTGCGCGGATCCTTCAGCGCGACCGCGAACAACGACATGTCGTCGTTGGTCAGCATCAGGGAGGAGAGTTCGTAGGAAAATGTGATGAAGCCCGCCGGCTCCGTCGCGCCCTCGGGGATGACGGGAGCGGCCACGATGATTCCGATCGGCCCGCCGCCGCGCAGAAGAGCAACCGGTTCTGAGGCAACCGACCTCTTCTCCACTCTGGCGCGCGCCAGCATGGCACTGCGCACCTGATCCTGGTCGTAGCTGCGGCCGGGCAGCGCCTTGGTCTCGTTGCTGCGCGGCTCGAGATCCATCAGCACGTCGACCGGCTGGGTGACGTCAGCCGGATCGATCGGCTTGTCGTCATAGGTGCGGATCCGCGGATTGGGGAAGCCGGCGCTCGCGATGGCCGCCTGCGCTGCGGCAAGCTCGTTCGGCTTCAGGCGGGCGACCCAGCCCGCCACCACGAAATCGGTTTTGAAGGCGTAGATGGCCGAGCGCAGCGGCTCGAGCATGTTCGGCTTGAGCACCGACGGCGCCCGGAACAGGCCGGAGGCAACCCGCGCGAGCAGTTCGCGCTCGGTGAGCCGGTCCTGGACCAAGCTTGCATGGACGTCGATTGCGCGCGCCAGCGCGATCCGGTCCAGCGCCAGTTCCTGGTCGTGAACGCGATAGGCCGCAAGCCCGGAGAGCAGGGCTCCGAGCAGGGCGATGAAGCCGATGATGAAACCCAGCCGGACCACGCGACTACTCAGGCGAAAGCAGGAGGTCGGCAATAAACACGGAGCATATGGACGCCGCTCGAACGGGCACGTGCCGAAACAGGGTGAACCCCAATGGCCGAGATAATGGAGGAGGAGGCATCAGTACGCAACTTGGGTCGCCTGAAAAGCTTAATCCGCCCGGGCGACGGTCCGGCGGGGATGGATTTGCTCCGGGTACCGGAGGTAGTTAATTGCCGTGACCGAAATTTGTTCCGCGGATGCGGCTCCGCCCAGGGCGTCAAAGGGAGAAACGCCTGTTTTAAGTGGTCACGCCGGTCAGCTGGCCCGTTTCAAGCCGCCTTTGGTCTCGATGAAGCCGATGATGCGGTCGAGCCCCTGGCTCTTCTTCAGGTTGGTCATGACGAACGGCCGCTCGCCGCGCATGCGCTTGGCGTCCGTCTCCATCTTTTCCAGGGAGGCGCCGACATGGGGCGCTAGGTCGATCTTGTTGATGACAAGGAGGTCGGACCTGGTGATGCCGGGGCCGCCCTTGGACGGGATCTTGTCGCCGGCTGCCACGTCGATGACGTAAATGGTGAGGTCGGCGAGCTCCGGGGAAAAAGTGGCAGCGAGGTTGTCACCGCCGGATTCGATCAGCACGAGATCGAGCCCGGGAAACTTGGCCCGCATGTCCGCTACCGCGGCGAGATTCATCGAGGCGTCCTCGCGGATCGCGGTGTGCGGGCAGCCGCCGGTCTCGACCCCTGCAATGCGGTCCGGCGTCAGCGAGCCCGAGCGCACAAGAAATTCCGCATCCCATTTGGTGTAGATGTCGTTGGTGATCGCGGCGATGTCGTAGCGCTCGCGCATGGTCTTGCAGAGCAGGTCCATCAGCGCGGTCTTGCCCGATCCGACCGGACCGCCGATGCCGACACGCAAGGGGCCGTGAGACGTAGCCATTGATTTCTTTCCTATCGTCGCCCTGGTCATCGTGCTGGCGATTGCGGGGTGTACTGGCCCGCAATCATGATCTGAACAGCCGTGTATATTGCGTCTCGTGCCGCAGGCTGGCGAGGTCGGCGCGAAACGTCGCGCCGCCGAGATCGTCCAACGTCGCATTCAGCGCACGATTCGCAGTCGCGGCGACCGCGGCTTCCAGCCTCACCAGCACGCGCTGGCTGTCGGTCTGGCCAAGCGGAATGAGCCGGCTGGCCGCGGAAATCCAGTTCGAGACCAGCGCATGCAGGAAGGCGTGCAGCGTCGGCGCCAGCGGCACGCCGTGTACCGCAGCGACCACGCCAACGGCGACGGGATAGACCAGCGGCGTACGGCATGCCGCGACCATGGCATCCAGGCCGTCGGCATCCCACGCGGCGCGGGCGATGTCGATGAAGGCACGGCCCTGCGAAGTCGTCTCCAGCTGCCGCTCGCGCGACGGCACGAAGGCCGCGGCGAGCTCGGCGATATCGCTCAAGGTGTCGCCCTCGCCCATGTCAGTGGCGCGATGGGCGTGGACCACAAACGTCGCGTCGCAGAAGCCCGAGCCATCGCGGAGCATCGCATCGAGCCAGTCCGCCAGCGACGCGGCGTCGGTGATGTCGCCGGCCTCGACCGCCCATTCGAGGCCGCTGGAGTAGGAAAAGCCCCCGACGGGAAACGCCGGCGACAGCCACGTCATCAGCCGGTACAGCGCCGCCGCCTCGCGCTCCGCGAGATCGCCGGCGCTGACCGGCTCATTTGTGGTCATGAGCATGCTTGTGGCCGTGGTGATGGTCGGGGTGATCGCAATGCTCGTCGTGGTGGTGGTCGTGACCGTGGTCATGCGCGGCATGATCGTGGTGATGATCATGACCGTGATGATCATGGCCATGATCGTGACGTCCGTGATCGTGATGCGCGTGGTCGTCGTGTCCATGCGCATGACCGGCATCGGCATAGGCGCCGCCCTCGGGATCGAACGGCGCCTCGATCTCGATCACGCGCGCACCGAGGCCCTTCACCATGGCTTCGATGACGTGGTCGCGGCGGATGCGCAGGCCTTTGGCCATGATCTGCGTCGGCAGATGGCGATTGCCGAGATGCCAGGCGACGCGGATGAGGTGGTGCGGATCGTGGCCGCGGATCTCGAGCAGCGGCTCGGGTGCGGCAACCACCTCGACCAGCCGGCCGTCCTCCAGCACCAGCGCATCGCCGCCGCGTAGCGCGACGGCATTCTCCAGGTCGAGCAGGAACTCGAGCCCCCGCGTCCCTGTCATCGCCATGCGGCGGCGGTGCCGATCGTCGAAATCGAGCACGACCGTATCCGCCGCCGCTTCCGTGAAGCGGTGTTGTCCCCTGACCTGCGTCGCCCGGATCATGCGCTTTTACCCCGTTACCGTGTCTCGACCTTCTCGGGCGTGATCACTTCGATCTTCGGCGGTGCCGTAAAACACTTCACCGCGACACGGCCAAATGTCTTCATGTGCTCCTGGCCGCGATGCGGCACCAGCGCCTCGGCGTTCTCCCACTGCTCGACGAACACCATCTTGGCGGGATCGGTGACGCTCTCATGCAGATCATAGGCGATATTGCCAGGCTCTTTCCGCGTCTCCTTGATGCAGGCGGTGGCAGCTGCAATGAATTCGGCGCGTGTTTCGGGCTTGATGGTCAAGGTGGCGACGACGTAGATCACGAGAAATCCTCCCGGCTTTTCTTCTGGGCTTCAGATGCCGGGCGCGACCTTAGACCAGGCGGGATCGAACGCAAAACCCGAAAAGCTGCCGCCGGATGCGCCGGAGACATGCGCGGCGCTATTTCAGTACATGAAATATCGCTGTGCCATCGGCAGCACCTCGGCGGGGGGGCAGGTCAAAAGCTCGCCGTCGGCCCGGACCTCATAGGTCTCCGGATCGACCTCGATATTGGGCGTGGCGTCGTTGTGGATCATGCTCTTCTTCGAGATCCTGCCGCGGGTGTTCTGGACCGCATAGAGCTTCTTGTCGATGCCGAGCTTTCGGGCGAGGCCGCCGGCGATGGCGGCCTTCGAGGTGAACACCACCGAGGAAGCGGTGCGCGCCTTGCCGAAGGCGCCGAACATCGGCTGGTAATGCACCGGCTGCGGCGTCGGGATCGAGGCGTTGGGATCGCCCATCGGAGCGGCGACGATCATGCCGCCCTTGACGACGCAATCCGGCTTGACCCCGAAGAAGGCTGGCGACCACAGCACGAGATCGGCGAGCTTGCCCTTCTCCACCGAGCCGATCAGCTTCGAAACGCCATGCGCGATCGCGGGATTGATCGTGTATTTGGCAATGTAGCGCTTGACGCGAAAATTATCGTTGTCCTTGCCCTTGTCCTGCGGCAGCGAACCGCGCTGCTTCTTCATCTTGTCGGCGGTCTGCCAGGTCCGGATGATGACTTCGCCGAGGCGGCCCATGGCCTGGGAGTCCGAGGAGATCATGGAGAGCGCGCCGAGATCATGCAGGATGTCCTCGGCCGCGATGGTCTCCTTGCGGATGCGGCTTTCGGCGAACGCCAGATCTTCCGCGATCGAAGGATCGAGGTGGTGGCACACCATCAGCATGTCCAGATGCTCGTCGATGGTGTTGCGCGTGAAGGGCCGCGTCGGGTTGGTCGAGGACGGCAGCACGTTCTTCAGTCCTGCGACCTTGATGATATCAGGGGCGTGACCGCCGCCGGCGCCCTCGGTGTGGAAGGCGTGAATGGTGCGGCCCTTGAATGCCTTGATCGTGTCCTCGACGAAGCCGGATTCGTTCAGCGTGTCGGTGTGGATCATCACCTGGATGTCGTAGTCGTCCGCAACCGACAGGCAGGTGTCGATCGCAGCCGGCGTGGTGCCCCAGTCCTCGTGCAGCTTCAGCGCACAGGCGCCGGCCTTGATCATCTCGACCAGCGCGGCGGGCCGCGAGGCGTTGCCCTTGCCGGAAATGCCGAGATTGACCGGGAAGGCGTCGAACGACTGGATCATCCGCCCCATGTGCCACGGCCCCGGCGTGCAGGTGGTGGCGAAGGTGCCGTGCGAGGGACCGGTGCCGCCGCCCAGCATCGAGGTGACGCCAGACATCAGCGCGTGCTCGATCTGCTGCGGGCAGATGAAGTGGATGTGGCTATCGAAGCCGCCGGCGGTGAGGACCTTGCCCTCACCCGCGATCACGTCCGTACCGGGGCCGATGATGATGGTGACGCCCGGCTGGATGTCGGGATTGCCGGCCTTGCCGATACCGGCGATCATGCCGTCCTTGATCGCGACGTCGGCCTTCACGATGCCCCAGTGATCGACGATCAGCGCATTGGTGATGACGGTGTCCGCCGCGCCCTGCTTGTTGGTGACCTGCGACTGGCCCATGCCGTCGCGGATCACCTTGCCGCCGCCGAACTTCACCTCCTCGCCATAGGTGGTGAAATCCTTCTCGACCTCGATGACGAGATCAGTGTCGGCCAGCCGCACCTTGTCGCCGGTGGTCGGGCCGAACATGTCGGCATAGACGGAACGCTTTATTTTGACGGACATCACAAGCCCCGTTTGCGTTTGAATTTTGGATCGATGCTCACAGCGAGGCCCTCGCTGTGAGCACCATGTCGTCGAATGTCGTATCGAGCCATTGATTGCCGCCGCGGCAGCCCGCCACCACCTGTTCGGCCCAGCCGCTGTAGTCGGCGAGGTCGTCGCGCTCTTCAGTGGTCGGATCGGGATGAATCCGGGCGCCAATGTTGCTGATCTTGTCGGCGATCTTGATCAGCCTGGCCCCGGCCGACTTCTTCGGCGCATCAATCACCTGCTGACGCCATCGCTCGTCCTTCGGCAGGTTCATGTCGTCGGTGCACTCGACCACAAGGGACGCGACTCGATCGGAGAACTTTTGCGCGAGCTCCTCGCGCGTGGTGTCGGTGTCCTCGATCGAATCATGCAGCCAGCCGGCTGCAACGAGCTCGGCGTCGGCACCATCGGTCGCCGTCGCAAGCATGTTCGCGACCTCGGCAAGGTGGTTGATGTAAGGGTCTTGACCGCGGCCCTTGCGCGCCATCCCGTTGTGGCGGCGCGCGGCTAGCTCGGCGGCTTCGGAGATGAGGCGGACGGGTGACAGCATGGCAAAGACCTCCGTTTTCGCCTCAACCGTGCCGCGCCGCACTCGTTCCTGTGGAGCTCACAGCTTCCCCATGACGTCGCCGCGGAAGCCGTAGATGGTCCTCTTCCCGGCCACCGCGACGAGCTGGACCTCGCGGGTCTGGCCCGGCTCGAAGCGAACGGCCGTGCCGGCAGCAATGTCGAGGCGCATGCCGCGAGCCTTCTTGCGGTCGAACTTCAGCGCCGGATTGGTCTCGAAGAAGTGGTAGTGCGAGCCGACCTGGATCGGGCGGTCGCCGGTGTTGGCAACGGTCAGCTTCACGGTCTTGCGGCCGGCATTGAGCTCGATCTCGCCGTTCTGGATGAAGAGTTCGCCGGGAATCATGTTGCGCTCCTACCTGATCGGCTCGTGCACGGTGACGAGCTTGGTGCCGTCCGGAAAGGTCGCCTCGACCTGGATGTCGTGGATCATCTCTGGGATCCCCGGCATCACCTGGTCGCGTGTGAGGACCTGCGCGCCGGATTGCATCAGCTCGGCGACGGTGCGGCCATCGCGCGCGCCTTCGAGGATGAAATCGGAAATGAGCGCGATCGCCTCGGGATGGTTGAGCTTGACGCCGCGATCCAGCCGGCGGCGGGCCACGATGGCCGCCATCGAGATCAGAAGCTTATCCTTTTCGCGGGGAGACAGGTTCATACGAAATCTCTTAGGTTCACATCGTCAATTCAGCGAGGCGGTCAGTTCAGCCAGAGGCGCGGCAGCGCCGTGCCGGTGCGCGCCAGCACGGCCATCATGTCGGCGCGCAGGCGCGCCGCATCATGGGCACAGAACCGCGCCATTGCAAAGCCATTCCAGGCGGAGATCCCGACCTCGCCGGCGAAGGATTCCGAGGCCTGGCGGAGACACTCGATCAGGGCCTCGTCGCCGGGCACGATCAGCGCCGTGCCGATCGCGGCGCCGCCCTTCGCCACCGCCGATCGCGCAAGCTTTGCGCCGATATTGCCGTCGAGCCTGACGGTCTCGGCGAATACCAGCGTGCCGCCGCGACGCAACCGCCAGCGGTCGACGAACTCACCCTGCTCCATCCGTTCGCCCATCGCGGTACGGCCGAACACGACAATCTCGCACAGCAGGAGCGAGGCACTCGCATCGAGGTCTATGTCGAAGCGCCGATGGACTCGCGCCCGGTCGAACAGAATCGTCTCCTGCGGCAGCCAGCCGAGATGTGCGCGTGCGGCAACCTTCAGCGCGATGTTGAGCTCTGCCGCCTGCCCCGGCGCGCGGTAGACCTTTTCCGCGGCCGCCGTCGTCAGCGTCAGCTTCGAACTATCCGCGGCCGCGATCTCGATGTCGAAGCGGTCGCCGCCGGCGACGCCGCCGGCCGTGTTGACGAACACGCCGGAGAGACCCTCGTCCTCCGGCGAAGGGAAGCGCACGCGCAGGGAGCCGGACTCGTGCAAGGTCCCGCGCCGCGTTACGCCGTCACGTGCATGGACGTCGAAGCGCACCGCGCCGCGGGCACGGTTGGCTTCGAACACCGAAGATGTCGCTGAAACGTCGCTGCGCATCCGCCTCCCCAGCCGGTCGCGGCAGAATGGCCTATAGCGCCATCTGGCGGCTGATTTCGCTCGCGTCGAGATTGGAGCGGTCGCAGGTGAACTTCACCGCGCCGCGATCCATCACCGCAAAACTGTCGCCGAGTTCGCAGGCAAAGTCGAGATATTGTTCGACCAGCACGATAGCGATGTTGCCGAGGTTGCGCAGGTACGAGATGGCGCGGCCGATGTCCTTGATGATCGAGGGCTGGATGCCCTCGGTCGGCTCGTCGAGCAGCAGCAGTTTCGGCCGCATCACCAGCGCGCGGCCGATCGCGAGCTGTTGCTGCTGGCCGCCGGAGAGATCGCCGCCGCGCCGGCCGAGCATGGATTGCAACACCGGGAATAGCGAGAACACGTCGTCCGGAATGTGCCTGTCCTCGCGCCTGAGCGGGCCGAAGCCGGTCTTGAGATTCTCCTCGACCGTCAGAAGCGGAAAGATCTCGCGGCCCTGCGGCACGAAGCCGATGCCTTTTCGCGCGCGTTCATAGGGCTTCAGGCCGGTGATGTCGCTGCCGTCGAGCATGATCGCGCCCGAGGAGATCGGGTACTGCCCGACCATGGCGCGCAACAGCGAGGTCTTGCCGACTCCGTTACGCCCGAGCACGCAGGTGACCTTGCCAGGCTCGGCCGCGATCGACACGCCGCGCAGCGCCTGCGCCGCGCCGTAGAACAGGTTGATGTCCTTGACCTCAAGCATCGCTCAGCGCCCCAGATAAACTTCGATGACCCGCTCGTTGGACGAGACCTGGTCGATGGTGCCTTCCGCGAGCACGGTCCCCTCGTGCAGGCAAGTGACCTTGACGCCGAGCTCGCGCACGAACGTCATGTCGTGCTCGACCACCATCACGGTGTGGGTCTTGTTGATTTCCTTGAGCAGCTCGGCGGTGAGATGCGTCTCGACGTCGGTCATGCCAGCGACGGGCTCGTCGACGAGAAGCAATTTCGGATCCTGTGCGAGCAGCATGCCGATCTCGAGCCACTGCTTCTGACCGTGGCTGAGGCTGCCGGCGAGACGGTTGCGGGCATCGGTGAGGCGGATCGTCTCCAGCACCTTGTCGATCTGCTCGGACTCCGCCCGGCTGCCGCGCCAGAACAGCGTGCCCCTGACGCTGTGATCGACATTGAGAGCAAGCAGGAGGTTGTCCTGTACGGTCTGGCTCTCGAACACGGTCGGCTTCTGGAATTTGCGGCCGATGCCGAGCTCGGCGATGCGGGTCTCGTCCAGGCGTGTCAGGTCGGTGACACCGTCGAACAGCACCGTGCCTTCGTCAGGCCTGGTCTTGCCGGTGATGATGTCCATCATCGTGGTCTTGCCGGCGCCGTTCGGGCCGATGATGGCCCGCATCTCGCCGGGCTCCAGCGTGAGCGAGAGGTTGTTGATGGCGTGGAAGCCGTCGAACGAGACGTGCACGCCGTCGAGATACAGCATTGCGGAGGTCGCGCGGGTGTCCATGACGTTCATCGCGCTACTCCGCCATCTTGGGTTCGGTGACGCCATCTTCGGCCGCGGCGCTCGCAATGGTCGCGGCGGTGCGTTTTTCCTTCGACTGGTCCCACCAGGCGTTGAAGGTGCCGACGATGCCCTTGGGCAGCAGCAGCGTCACCAGGATGAACATGGCACCCAGCATGAACAGCCAGTAGGGCGCGAGCATGCCGGAGGTGAAGAACGTCTTTGCGTAGTTGACGACGACGGCGCCGAGCGCGGCGCCGACCAGCGTACCGCGGCCGCCGACCGCAACCCAGATCACCGCCTCGATCGAATTGCCCGGCGCGAATTCGCTCGGATTGATGATGCCGACCTGCGGCACATAGAGCGCGCCGGCGACGCCCGCCATGCAGGCCGACACCGTGAACACGAACAGCTTGTAGGATTCGACGCGGTAGCCGAGGAAGCGCGTGCGCGATTCCGCATCGCGCACGGCGATCAGCACCTTGCCGAGCTTGGACGAGACGATGGCGCGGCAGATCAGGAAGCCGGCGATCAGCGCCACGCAGCTCAGCGCGAACAGCGCAGCACGGGTGCCCTCGGCCTGCACGTTGAAGCCCAGAATGTCCTTGAAGTCGGTCATGCCATTGTTGCCGCCGAAGCCGAAATCGTTGCGGAAGAAGGCGAGCAGCAGTGCATAGGTCATCGCCTGCGTGATGATCGACAGATACACGCCCGTGACGCGGGAGCGGAAGGCGAGCCAGCCGAAGCAGAAGGCGAGCAGGCCCGGTACGATCAGCACCATCAGCGCGGCAAACCAGAACATGTCGAAGCCGTACCAGTACCAAGGCAGCTTCGAATAGTTCAGGAACACCATGAAGTCCGGCAGGATCGGGTTGCCGTAGACGCCGCGGCTGCCGATCTGCCGCATCAGGTACATGCCCATCGCGTAGCCGCCGAGCGCGAAGAAGGCACCGTGGCCGAGCGAGAGGATGCCGCAATAGCCCCAGATCAGATCGATCGAGAGCGCCAGGATGGCGTAGCAGACATATTTGCCCCAGAGCGCGACGAGATAGGTCGGCACCTGCAGGAACGAGCCCGCGGGCAGCAGCAGGTTGGAGAGCGGGATGAGGATGCCGCAGGCCGCGACGACGGCAAGGAAGATCGTCGCGCCGCGGTCCAGCGATCGCGTCAGCATGTGAGGGGTCATGCTTCCACCGCACGGCCCTTGAGCGCGAACAGGCCGCGCGGCCGCTTTTGAATGAACAGGATGATGAGAACGAGGATGGCGATCTTGCCGAGCACGGCGCCGGCGACCGGCTCCAGGAATTTATTGGCGATGCCGAGCGTGAAGGCGCCGACCAGCGTGCCCCAGAGATTGCCGACCCCGCCGAACACCACGACCATGAAGCTGTCGATGATGTAGCTCTGGCCGAGATTGGGGCTGACATTGTCGATCTGCGACAGCGCCACGCCGGCGATGCCGGCAATGCCCGAGCCGAGGCCGAAGGTCAGCGCGTCGACGCGCGAGGTGGCGATGCCCATCGAAGCCGCCATGCGGCGGTTCTGCGTCACCGCGCGCATCTCGAGCCCGAGCGCGGTGTAACGCAGCATCGCGAGCAGGATCGCGAACACCGCAAGCGTGAACACAAGAATCCAGAGCCGGTTATAGGTGATGGTGATCTGGCCGAGCTCGAACGCGCCGCTCATCCAGGAGGGGTTGCCGACCTCGCGATTGGTCGGCCCGAACATGGTGCGCACCGCCTGCTGGAGCACCAGCGAGAGGCCCCAGGTCGCGAGCAGCGTCTCCAGCGGGCGGCCATAGAGAAAGCGGATGATGCTGCGCTCGATCACGACGCCGAGCGCGCCGGCCACCAGGAAGGCGAGCGGCACCGCGATCAGCAGCGAGTAGTCGAACAGGCCGGGATAGCGGGTGCGGATCACCTCCTGCACCACAAAGGTGGTGTAGGCCCCGATCATCACCATCTCGCCATGGGCCATGTTGATGACGCCCATCACGCCGAAAGTGATGGCAAGCCCGATCGCGGCAAGCAGCAGCACCGAACCGAGCGAGAGGCCGTACCAGGCATTCTGCACCATAGACCAGACCGCGAGCGAACTCTGGATCGAGCCGATTGCGCTCGCGGCAGCCTTGGTCACCGAGGCCGGCTGGTCGCCCATGCCGGTGAGCAGCGCCATCGCTTCCTGGTCGCCGCGCGCCTTGATGGTGGCAACGGCTTCGAGCTTCTCGACTTCGGTTGCGTCGGACTTGAACAACAGGATCGCCGCGCGGGCGTCGCCCAGCGCAGCCTTGACAGATCGGTTGGTTTCCTTGGCGAGCGCGCCATCGACGGCTTCGAGCGACGTCTCCTCATGCGACTTGAAGACGGACTGCGCGGCCTGAAGCCGCGCTCCGATATCCGGTGAC
This sequence comes from Bradyrhizobium sp. 149, assembly GCF_023073915.1. Taxonomy (GTDB): domain Bacteria; phylum Pseudomonadota; class Alphaproteobacteria; order Rhizobiales; family Xanthobacteraceae; genus Bradyrhizobium. Next base: position 1,918,724 of record NZ_JADPKK010000022.1, read on the forward strand.
TGCAGCGTCAGGCTGCCGATCGCGGCATCGACGCTCCGGCGCAGGCGGTTGTTGAGGCGGACCGCGCTCGCACTGTCGGGCACGCTGGCCACCGCCTGACCAGTTGCCGCGTCGATCGACTTGCCGTCGGCGCCGGTGACGTAGACCTTCTTGCTGTCCGGATCGGCCATGAGCCGGCCGTCCTGGAGCGCGCTGATGATCGGAAAGGCCAGCCTATTGCCGCTGCTTGCGACCACGCCGATCGCCTCTTCCGTGTCGGAATAATCATCGTTGGCGAATTTGGCGACCGCATCCTCGAATGGACCGGCGAAGGCCGGCAGTGCGAACGCGATCAGAAGCAACGAGAGCAGGAGCGAACAGAGACGGGCGGACAAATTGGCTGGCACTGTGAAAGACCCCGGCAGAAAGGGCGGAGAAGGCGGCGGGATCGCCGCCTTCTCCGATCGTGCAATGGAGCGTCAGATCCGGATCAGGAGCCCGAACCGAGGCACTTGTTGGTCTTGGTGTTGAAGTTGCCGCACTTCTTGCCGACCCAGTCGCCGACCAGGTTCTTGGAGCCATCGAGCTCCTTCGACCAGGCGTCGCCTGCGACAAGACCGGGGGTCTTCCACACCACGTCGAACTGGCCGTTGGCTTTGATCTCGCCAATGAACACCGGCTTGGTGATGTGATGGTTCGGAAGCATCTTGGAGGTGCCGCCGGTCAGGTTCTTGGCTTCGATTCCCGGGAGCGCGTCGATCACCTTGTCCGGATCGGTCGACTTCACCTTCTCGACCGCCTTGACCCACATGTCGAAGCCGATCACGTGCGCTTCCATCGGATCGTTGGTCACGCGCTTCGGATTCTTGGTGTAGGTCTGCCACGCCTTGATGAACTTCTCGTTCTCCGGCGACTTGATCGACTGGAAGTAGTTCCAGGCAGCGAGATGGCCGAGCAGAGGCTTGGTGTCGATGCCGGCGAGTTCTTCCTCACCCACCGAGAACGCGACGACCGGGATGTCCTTCGCCTTGATACCCTGGTTGCCGAGCTCCTTGTAGAAGGGAACGTTGGCGTCGCCGTTGATGGTCGAGACCACCGCGGTCTTCTTGCCGGCCGAACCGAACTTCTTGATGTCGGCCACGATCGTCTGCCAGTCGGAATGACCGAACGGCGTGTAGTTGATCATGATGTCTTCCTGGGCGACACCCTTGGACTTCAGATAGGCTTCCAGGATCTTGTTGGTGGTGCGCGGATAGACGTAGTCGGTGCCCGCGAGCACCCAGCGCTTCACCTTCTCGTCCTTCATCAAATAGTCGACGGCGGGGATCGCCTGCTGGTTCGGCGCGGCACCGGTGTAGAAGACGTTGCGCTCGCTCTCCTCGCCCTCATACTGCACGGGGTAGAACAGGATGCTGTTCAGCTCCTTGAACACCGGGAGCACCGACTTGCGCGACACCGAGGTCCAGCAGCCGAACACGACCGAGACCTTGTCCTTGGTGATCAGCTCGCGCGCCTTCTCGGCGAACAGCGGCCAGTTCGAAGCGGGATCGACGACGACGGCTTCGAGCTTCTTGCCGTTGACGCCGCCCTTCTTGTTCTGCTCGTCGATCAGGAAGAGGATGGTGTCCTTCAGCGTGGTTTCGCTGATGGCCATGGTGCCGGAGAGGGAGTGAAGGACGCCGACCTTGATGGTGTCGTCCGCGGCCTTCGCGCCGGAAATGGAGGCCAGACCGAGCATCAGTCCGGCGGTCGCGGCGAGAACGCCACGGCGGCTAAATGGCGCCGCTATATCGTGAGTGGATTTGCTATGCATGAGTGTCTTGTCTCCCTGACGCAGACGTGAAAAACGCTGCGAAACGGCCCCACGGCCGCCTGCGATTAACGGATTCGCAAGAACCGTGCCATGGATCGGGCACCTGTCAAGCCATTGGTCTTACTTACAAAATCGACGGAAAACGAAGTTTCGGCACAGCCGGATAGCCTAAAGATTGTGCAGTTTGAATGTATGCGAAAGTGGCAGGCAGGTTATTTTCTGAGCAATTTCCACAATCTGACTAAATTTCCGGCATAACTAATTCAGCACCGCAATCGCCATTTGTGGTGAGCGTGTCTTGAAACCGCCCCTTCGATGTTCCATATGGAGGTCGAGGCCTCTTGCGAATCAAGAGACCGTTGCGAGCCGCGTGTTCTTAAGCCCTTTCGGGCGTCTGGCTTGCCCCATCTCACCAAGCCATCCGACACCCCAAACACGCAGGTGTCCCTTTGACACCCTTATTGCGCGTGCCCCGCTGACTGCGCCGGGCGCCTGCTTTCGACATGGAAAGAACCCCTCTTTTGACTTCCTTTCAGGATTTCGGCCTCGCCGAACCCATCGCACGTGCCCTCACCGAAGAGAACTACGTCACCCCCACCCCCATTCAGGTCCAGACGATCCCGACCGCGCTGACCGGCCGCGACGTCGTTGGTATCGCCCAGACAGGAACCGGCAAGACCGCGTCCTTCGCGCTGCCGATCCTGCACCGCCTGCTCGAGAACCGCATCAAGCCGCAGCCGAAGACGACGCGCGTCCTGGTGCTGTCGCCGACCCGCGAGCTGTCCGGCCAGATCCTCGACAGCTTCAACGCCTATGGCCGCCACATCCGCCTGTCCTCGACGCTCGCGATCGGCGGCGTGCCGATGGGCCGTCAGGTCCGCTCGCTGATGCAGGGCGTCGAGGTGCTGGTCGCCACTCCCGGCCGCCTGCTCGACCTCGTGCAGAGCAACGGACTGAAGCTCGGCAGCGTCGAATTCCTCGTGCTCGACGAGGCCGACCGCATGCTCGACATGGGCTTCATCAACGACATCCGCAAAATCGTCGCCAAGCTGCCGATCAAGCGGCAGACGCTGTTCTTCTCGGCCACCATGCCGAAGGACATCGCCGAACTGGCCGACGCCATGCTGCGCGACCCCGCCCGCGTCGCGGTGACCCCGGTCTCCTCGACGGTGGAGCGCATCCAGCAACGCATCATCCAGGTCGACTTCTCTTCCAAGCCCGCCTTACTGGCCAAGCTGCTGAAGGACGAGCCGGTCAACCGGGCCCTGGTCTTCACCCGCACCAAGCACGGCGCCGACAAGGTCGTAAAGACACTCGAGAAGGCGGGGATCCCCGCCAGCGCCATCCACGGCAACAAATCGCAGAATCATCGCGAACGGACGCTCGCTCTGTTCCGCTCTGGCGATATCCGCACCCTGGTCGCCACCGATATCGCCGCCCGCGGCATCGATGTCGACGGCATCACCCACGTCATCAATTTCGACCTGCCCAACGTGCCCGAGACCTACGTGCATCGCATCGGCCGCACCGCGCGCGCCGGCGCCGAGGGCACCGCGATCTCGCTGGTCGCAGGCGGCGAGGAACTCGCCTATCTCCGCGACATCGAGCGGCTGATCAAAGTGACGCTGCCGCGCGAAGACCACCGCACCGACGCTGGCCGCCGCGATGCGGGCCCTCCCCCGCAGCAGCAACGACAGGGCCGGCCAAGCCGCCCGGGCCAGCGTCCGCAAGGCGCACGGCACGGTGACGGACGGCGTGCCGACGAAAGGCATGCGGACGGGCGCCACCACAGTGCCGCCAAGCAGGGCGACGGAAGGCCCGGCGAGGGACGGCATGGCGATGCCAGGCATGTTGACGGAAGGCCCGGCAGTGGCCCGAAGGCTTCTCGTCGCAGCCGCTCCGGCGGCAAGGCGCATTCTTCGCCAACCGGCCGTCCGGAACAGCGTTCCGCGCATAGCGCCGGGGCGCCTGATGGGATACAAGGCGTTGCCTTTTTGCGCCGCGAGAGTCGGCCGAACGGCCAACCGAACCGCAAACCCCATTCGCACTAGCCGTCCACGACCTGGAGAAATTCATGGCTAAGGAAGAGCTGATCCAGTTCGAAGGACTGGTCACCGAAATCCTCCCCGACGCGCGCTACCGCGTGCAGCTCGACGCCGGACACGAGATCGTCGCCTACACCGCCGGCAAGATGAAGAAGAACCGCATCAAGACTCTGGCGGGCGACCGCGTGACGGTGGAGATGTCGCCCTATGACCTCGAAAAGGGCCGGCTGATTTTCCGCCACAAGGACGAACGTCCGAGCGGGATGGGCGGGCCTCCGCGTCCCGGACAGCGCGGCGGCCAGTTCCGGCGCCGCTAATAGGGCTCAGCGCGCGAGCGCGGACCCAGAATTCTGACCTTATGCTGATCCGCCGTGATGTCACGGCGGATCAAAAAATCGTGCATGTCAGGATTGTTATGGGGCCTTGTTTCCAGTAAAATCAGATCATCGATTTTCGGCCGGACGACATTAGCATCCACCGGTACAGCCGGTTCAGACACGCTGACGACCCTTCCAAAATTCGATCTAACCTGCCTGCGCGAGCGGGCTCTTACATTGTGTTATCTGAGAAGGGACTACCCCCATGAGCATGGGAACCGTGAAGTGGTTTAACGCGACCAAAGGCTTCGGCTTCATCCAGCCCGACGACGGCGGCCAGGACGTATTCGTCCACATCAGCGCCGTCGAGCGCGCTGGTCTCGGCACGCTGAACGAAGGCCAGAAGATCTCCTACGAGATCGTGGCCGACCGCCGTTCCGGCAAGTCGGCAGCGGACAACCTCCGCTCCGCCGGCTGAGCCTACCGCTTACGGCCCGATCGGCTCAAGCGAACAAGTCAAAAGAAAAGGCCGGGCGCGACGCCCGGCCTTTTTCATTCCAGAGCATTATCGGTTCTGATTGAATCAGAGGAGACATCGCTCAGCGTTATGCTCGACTTCAGGACGAATTTGACGGAAGGCGTGTACAGGTAACTCGCCTGGCTGAAGATGAGATAGGTCTTGGGGTCAAGAGCGCTGACGGAATCATCGAGGTGACCCGCGCGCCTGTCGGCAACGAAGCCGCGCACCGAGCAACGGGCCTTCTTCCAGATATTTGCAATCGCTCGCATCGTTCCGCTTAGATCCATTTATCAGGGAAAGGGTTCATTCTTGAAGCCGCGGTCGCCACAGCAGCCGCTTGTTGCTACACCCCATGTTGTAGCCGAGCCCAGTGACGATGAGCGGCCACCGATAGAACAGCCGCACCACGACGACCTGGCCGGACGTCCCGGCACTGTACTGCACGCCGGTCGGGTTGCAGCTGCAGGAATCGCCATAGCGACCCCGGCCGTTAGGGCTGCGTTAACCGCGAGCGACGCAGGGCATGGAGACGGCGACACGGAAAGAGAAACTCGCACGCGCGCGCGTCGGGCGGGGACTATCCTTGCCCGGCAACCCGCCAATCAATCTCGCTGGCTGGTCTTATTAGTTGGTCTTGGCGCCCGCACCGGCACTGCCGCTGGCCGTGCCGCTCAACGAGCCGGCCTGGCTCATCGCGCTGTTGAAGTAGGTGTCGCTGTCGCCGAGCGTCACGCGGCGCTGGCAAAGCGGCGCGCAGCTGTAGGACTCGCGCTCGATCCCGCGATAGACGGTGACGAGCCGATCGCTCGGACCTTCGACCTGGATCTGGCGGTCGACCAGGATCTCGCCGGCCCGGTCGAGCGCAATGAAATTGGTGGCGCCATAGCCCTTTCCGGTCACGACGATCATGCCGCCGGGCTGGAGCGTGACGTCGGCGATCAGGGGATTGCCGACCACGATGGTCGCCACCTTGCCGGGCAGCCGCACCAGCTTGGCCTGGTCGACATTGACGGCGATGGTATCGGCGGACTCGGCAACGCCGGCAGCGGGCGATGCCAGCGCCGCAGCCACAACCAGAAGACAGACGCGCGCATGACGGCGCAGCAATTGTTTACGCATACTCTTACCCCCGGGAGGTCACAAACCGGCAGAAGCGATCAGATAACAGCCGAGCCGGTGCCCGACCCGGCTAACCTGCCCTTAATTCGTGAACGTTCCGCAAATTCACCGACTATTGTTTGAACGGACTGACGTTTTTGCGGCCCAAGGACGCTAGCGGCGGAACGGAAAGGCAAGCTGCCCTCCGATCTCCCTCGGCATCGTGGCTTCGTCCTTGCCGTAGTCCTGCGGCAGTCTCCCCTCCGGCATGCGGAAGGTGCCGAACAGCACATCCCAGATCGGGAACGTGCCGGCAAAATTGGTCTCGCCGCCCTCGTCGAGCGAGGTGTGATGCCAGCGATGGAACACCGGCGTCGCCAGCAAATATTTGAACGGCCCGAAGGTCCAGTTCAGATTGGCGTGGACGAAGGCCGAATGGAAGGTCGTGAACGGGGCGAGCCAGACCATGGCGTTCGGCGAAATACCGGCCATCAGCAGCACGACGTCGACCGCGATCGTGCCGAGTACGAGATTGACGGGATGGAAGCGGGCCGCCGAAATCCAGCTTATCTCCTCCGAGGAGTGATGGATCGCGTGGTACTTCCAGAACCCGCCGCCGTGGAACAGCCGGTGCAGCCAGTACATCATGAAATCGGACAGGACCAGGAACAGCACGGCTTGGACCCAGAGCGGCAATAGCGACAGCGGACCATGGCCATTGTCGTAGAAGGCGATGAGTTCGTCGGCATCATGGATGTTGAAGACGAAGCTCGCGCCGACGATCAGAAGTCCGATCCGCGTGACGCGTGCGAACACCGGAACGACAAACCAGTAGCAGATGTCCGTGATGATCTCCCGCTTGCGCCACCAGGGCACGCCAGGATTGCAGGCCCAGACATGCTCGAGCCCGGTGAAGACCACCGCGAGCGCGAAGGTCGTGGGGATCACCTTCGCGATGGTCTCGCCGAACATCAAGGCGACTTCCATGGGCAGGCTCGACATCGTCGCCTCTCTTGCGAATTGCTGGTCCCGCCTACGCGTACTCCCCTAAATTTAAGGGACGGTGAAGCCGGTGCTGCGCTTGCAGCACATCCGGAACCGGGACGAATTACAGCTGGTGCCTTAAGGCGGAATTCACTCTGGCCCGCGGCAAGCGGGTTTGCCCGATCGAATTAACTCTACCGAAAGAGCTCGGATCTCATGGTCATCGCGTCAAGCACAACGCCGAACGAGGCGATCCCACCCCAGATGGAGTTTTGTTCATGAAGAACCTGATTGCGCGTTTCGCGAACGATGAATCCGGCGCCACCGCCATCGAATACGGTCTGATCGCCGCGGGCATCGCGCTGGCCATCATCACTGTCGTCAATAACTTGGGCGTCACGTTGAACGGCAAGTTCACCTCGATCTCCACCGGCCTCAAGTAAGCGACGGACGAACGACGGCAAAAGCCCCGGACCTCCGGGGTCTTTGTTTTTCTAGACGGCGAGTTCCAGTGGCGTTGAGCAAGTACAGAACCGATGCCGCGATCGCGGCGAACGAGGCGGAGGCGGCGCAGACCGGCTCGCCGGCCTACTGGGTCTGCCTTGCGCTGCTGCTTGCGACGGCCGCGCTCGCCGCGCGCATTGCCAGTCTCTGGTAAGCACGCTTTCGGCAGTTCAGCCCTTGGCGACCGCTGCCGCCGTTTTCGGTTTGTTTAGCACTGCCGGCTAGCATCCGGCGACGCCAGCTCCGCGGCAAACCCAGGCCTCAAGACGCAGCCCATGATCCTCGACCTTGCGCGCCTTCTGCTCTTCCCTGCCCTGATGGCATTTGCCGCCGCGAGCGATCTGTTCACGATGACGATCTCGAACCGCGTATCGCTGGCGCTGGTCGCCGCCTTTTTCGCGCTCGCTCTCGCCGGTGGCATGGCACCTTACGAGATGCTGAGCCATGTCGGCGCCGGCGCGCTTCTCCTGGTCGTGGCCTTTACCTGTTTTGCGATGGGTTGGGTCGGCGGCGGCGATGCCAAGGTCGCGGCCTCCGTCGCGCTCTGGTTCGGCTTCGCGCAGCTGATGAACTTCCTGCTCTACGCCTCGCTGTTCGGCGGGGCGCTGACGCTGCTCCTGCTCCAGTTCCGGCAATGGCCGCTGCCTTACGGGCTCGCGGGCCAGGCTTGGCTCGCGCGGCTGCACGCCAAGGAGAGCGGCATTCCCTACGGCATCGCGCTCGCACTGAGCGCGCTGATGGTCTACCCGGAGACCGAATGGGTGAAGGCGATCGACCTCACTCACCTCGCGTTGCGCTGAGCGCACCGGGTAAACCCGGCGTTAAGGCGATTTAGATACGCCTCATTAACCATGCTTTGACGAATAGCTGGTCAACTGCCGATTACGGCGGCGTCAGCGTCGCGGCGTCTAGTTGGAAAGTGAAGCGTATGAATAGGGCACGCATTGTCGTCCTGACGGTCGCCATCTGCGCCGGCGGTGTCGCCGCGTATCTGGCGAGCGGCTCGGACAATTCTGCGCCCCCTCCGGCTCCGGTCGCGCAGCTTCCGACGGTCGACGTCCTGGTGGCCAAGAACGACATCGGCCTCGGCCAGACCGTCAAGCCGGAAGACGTTCAATGGCAGACCTGGCCGACCGCGACCGCCAGCGCCACCTTCATCCGCCGCAACGAGCGTCCCGAGGGGGTAACCCAGGTCACCGGCTCGATCGCACGCGCCCCGTTCATCCAGGGTGAGCCGATCCGCGACCAGAAGTTGGTCAAAGCCGAAGGCTCCGGCTTCATGGCGGCAATCCTGCCCACCGGCATGCGGGCGATCTCGACCGAGATCTCGCCGGAGACCGGCGCAGGCGGCTTCATCCTGCCCAACGACCGCGTCGACGTGCTTCTGACGCGCCGTCTCAAGAACCCGGACCAGAGCAGCGGCGCCCCTGATGTGGTCACGTCCGAGATCATCCTGGCCAATGTCCGCGTCCTGGCCATCGACCAGGCGCCGAAGGAGAAGGACGGGCAGAACGCAGTGGTCGGCAAGACCGTCACCCTCGAGCTCAATCCCGCTCAGACCCAGGTGCTTTCCTCGTCCCGCCAAGCCGGAACGCTGTCGCTGGCGCTGCGCAGCATCGTTGACGTCAAGCTGAGCGAGATCGCGCCCGATGACTCCGCGCAGAAGCGCGATGGCGTTTCGATCATTCGCTACGGTATCCCAAGCTCGACGGCGAAGGCACGATGAGGACTGTCGATATGAAATGCAGGGCGGATTTGGCGACGATGCGGGCCTCTGTGGTCCGCGCCCTGTCGTTTTCGGCTGCTGTCGCGCTCGCGCTCAACCCGGTGCTGACCCCCGTGGTCGCCGCCGACTATCGCCCTGTGGCGCAGGCTGCGGCCGATGGTCAAATGAACGCGCGATTCCTCTCGCTCGGCGTCGGCAAATCGATCGTCATCGACCTTCCGCGCGACATCAAGGACGTGCTGGTTGCTGATCCAAAGATCGCCAATGCGGTCGTCCGCTCGGCGCAACGCGCCTATATCATCGGCGCCTCGATCGGCCAGACCAACATCGTGTTCTTCGATTCCGCCGGCCAGCAAATTGCGGCCTATGACATCGCGGTCAAGCGCGACCTCAACGGCGTGCGGGCCGCCCTGAAGCAGGTCCTGCCGAATTCAGACATCCAGATCGACGGGCTAGGGGACGGCATCATCCTGACCGGTTCGGCCGCGAATCCGGTCGAAGCCCAGCAGGCCAACGACCTCGCCGCGCGCCTCGCCGGCGGCCCCGAGAAGGTCGTGAACTCGATCGTGGTCCGCGGCCGCGACCAGGTCATGCTCAAGGTGACGGTCGCCGAAGTGCAGCGGAGCATCATCAAGCAGCTCGGAATCGACCTCACCGCCAATCTCAACTACGGCACCTCCGTCGTCAGCTTCACCAACTCCAATCCGTTCACGGCTCTCGGCCACAACCTCGTCGACGGCAACAACCTGACCACGAAATTCGGCGCAACCCCGTCGGTGCAGGCCACCCTGCGTGCGATGGAATCCGCCGGCGTGATCCGGACGCTCGCCGAACCGAACCTGACCGCGATCTCCGGTGAATCGGCAACGTTCATCGCCGGAGGTGAATTCCCGGTGCCTGCGGGCTATGCGTGCGATCCCACCACGCATGTCTGTACCACCCAGATCAGCTTCAAGAAATTCGGCATCTCGCTCAACTTCACCCCCGTCGTTCTCACCGAGGGCAAGATCAGCCTGCGGGTGATGACCGAGGTCTCTGAGCTCTCCAACGAAAACGCGATCACGCTGTCCCAGGCCGTGACCTCGACCTCGGTCAACTCGCTCACGGTGCCTTCGATCAAGACCCGCCGCGCAGAAACCTCGCTGGAGATTCCCTCCGGCGGCGCGATGGCGATGGCCGGCCTGATCCAGCAGCAGACCAAGCAGGCGGTCAGCGGACTGCCAGGTCTGATGCAGCTCCCGATACTTGGCACGCTGTTCCGCAGCCGCGACTTCGTCAACAACGCGACCGAGCTGGTCGTGATCGTGACGCCCTATATCGTTCGCGCAGTTGCGCAAAAGGATCTGTCGCGACCGGATGATGGCTTCTCCGCGCCTGCAGATCCGCAGGCCGAGCTGCTCGGCAACATCAACCGCATCTACGGCGTGCCCGGCCGGACCGAACCGGCCAAGAACTATCGCGGCACCTACGGCTTCATCACCGACTGAGGCGGAACGGGGACTTCATGAAGATCACAAAACCACCCCAGATTCGCAGACGCGCCATCCACCTTGGTGGCGCGCTCGTCGGCATGGCGCTCGCCCTTGGCGGCTGCAAGCACGACGAAGCGGTCACGGCCTCCATTCCCGACGACTACAAGCAGCGCCATCCGATCGCGATCGAGGAGCAGAATCGCTCCATCGTCGTCTTCGTCGGCCATGCCCGCGGCGGCTTGACCGCCGCCCAGCGCGCCGACGTGATGGGCGTCGCGTCGGCCTGGCTGCACGAAGGCACCGGCGCGATCCGGATCGACGTGCCGTCCGGCACGCCCAACGCGCGTCCGGTCGCGGACACGATGCGTGAGATCCAGGCGATGCTGTCGGCGGCGGGCGTTCCGCCGCGCGGCATCAACGCGCGCCCTTACCAGCCGGAAGACAAGCGTTTCCTGCCGCCGATCCGGCTCACCTATTCCAAGATCGCCGCGGTCGCGGGTCCCTGCGGCCTGTGGCCGGAAGACATCGGCCCTTCGATGAAGAACAAGAGCTGGTTCGAGAACAAGGACTATTACAATTACGGCTGCGCCTATCAGCGCAACCTCGCGGCGATGGTCGACAATCCGTCGGATCTCGAGCAGCCGCGGCCCGAAACGCCGTCCTACACGGCGCGGCGCACCGCCGCGTTGGAGAAGTATCGCAAGGGACTGCCTACGGCGGTCGCCTATCCTGAGGCCGACAGGGCCAAACTCAGCGACACCGGCAAATGATCAGCTACGCTCGTCAGCCCCAAGAAGAGCAGTCTGAGGCATCTCGCCCGCCGATCGAGGAGCATATTGCGCCTGCGCCGCGCGTTTCCGTCCAGGCTTTCTGCGAGACCGTCGAAACGGCGGCCGCCGTGCAGTCGGCCGGCGAAGATCGCCGTCTCGGCAAGGCCCATCTGAAGATCCAGATGGGCGGTATGGCCGCTGCGGTCGAAGCCTACCGCTCCGCACCCACGCCGAACGTGATCGTGCTCGAAAGCGACGGCCGCAACGACCTGCTGGGCGGGCTCGACCATCTCGCGACCGTCTGTGACGCCGGCACCCGCGTGGTCGTGATCGGCCGCATCAACGACGTCATGCTCTACCGCGAGCTGGTGCGCCGCGGCGTCAGCGACTACGTGCTTGCGCCGGTTGGCGCGATCGACGTCGTGCGCTCGATTTGCAACTTGTTCTCGGCGCCGGAAGCCAAGGCCGTCGGCCGCATCATCGCCGTGGTCGGCGCCAAGGGCGGCGTCGGCGCGTCAACCATCGCCCACAACGTCGCCTGGGCGATCGCACGCGATCTCGCGATGGACGCGGTCGTCGCCGACCTCGATCTGGCCTTCGGCACTGCCGGGCTCGACTATAACCAGGATCCGCCGCAGGGTATTGCCGACGCCGTGTTCTCGCCCGATCGCGTCGATACCGCCTTCATCGACCGCCTGCTGTCGAAATGCACCGACCATCTCAGCCTGCTGGCGGCGCCGGCAACGCTCGACCGGGTCTATGATTTCGGCACCGAGGCCTTCGATGCCGTGTTCGACACGCTGCGCTCCACCATGCCCTGCATCGTGCTCGACGTTCCGCACCAATGGTCGGGCTGGACCAAACGCGCCTTGATCGGAGCGGACGATATCCTGATCGTGGCGTCGCCCGACCTTGCCAATTTGCGCAACGCCAAAAACCTGTTCGATCTCCTGAAGGCCGCGCGCCCCAACGACCGGCCGCCGCTCTACTGCCTGAACCAGGTTGGCGTGCCGAAACGGCCCGAAATCGCCGCGGCGGAGTTCGCCAAGGCGATCGAGAGCCAGCCGGTTGTCTCGATCCCGTTCGAGCCGCAGATCTTCGGCTCGGCGGCCAATAACGGCCAGATGATCGCAGAGATCTCGGCCAACCATAGGTCGATCGAGATGTTCCTTCAGATCGCCCAGCGCCTGACCGGCCGCAGCGAGACCAAGAAGCAAAAATCGTCCCTGCTTTCACCCCTGATTGAGAAGTTGCGGGGAAAATAAGCCGCCGCATGGAGTTGTTAAGTGTTCGGTAAGCGTAGCGGAACAGACACCGACCCTCGGGCCCCGAAGCCCGGCGCTGTGTCGCCAGAGCCTGCCCAGGCTCCGGCGCCCGCCGTGTCGCGCGCGCCAGCGACGGTCGCCTCGCCGCCGCTTGCCCCGGCGAAGCCTGCGCCGACCATGGAAGCCCGCCGCTCGGACAATTACTACGAGGTCAAGGCGACCATCTTCGGCGCGCTGATCGAAGCCATCGACCTTGCCCAGCTGGCCAAGCTCGACTCCGAGTCCGCGCGGGAGGAAATCCGCGACATCGTCAACGAGATCATCGCGATCAAGAACATCGTGATGTCGATCGCCGAGCAGGAAGAGCTGCTCGATGACATCTGCAATGACGTCCTCGGCTACGGTCCGCTGGAGCCGCTGTTGTCGCGCGACGACATCGCCGACATCATGGTCAACGGCGCCGACACCGTCTACATCGAGGTCGCCGGCAAGATCCAGCGCACCGGTATCCGCTTCCGCGACAACCAGCAGCTCCTCAACATCTGCCAGCGTATCGTCAGCCAGGTCGGCCGGCGTGTCGACGAATCCTCGCCGATCTGCGACGCGCGCCTGGCCGACGGCTCCCGCGTCAATGCCATCGTGCCTCCGCTGTCGATCGACGGCCCCACGCTCACCATCCGCAAATTCAAGAAGGACAAGCTGACGCTCGATCAGCTCGTCAAGTTCGGCGCAATCTCGCCGGAAGGCGCGGAAATCCTCCAGATCATCGGCCGCGTTCGCTGCAATGTGCTGATCTCCGGCGGTACCGGCTCGGGCAAAACCACGTTGCTCAACTGCCTGACCAACTACATCGAGCACGACGAGCGCGTCATCACCTGCGAAGACGCCGCCGAACTCCAGCTCCAGCAGCCGCACGTGGTACGATTGGAAACCCGCCCGCCCAACATCGAGGGCGAGGGCCAGGTCACCATGCGCGAGCTGGTGCGCAACTGCCTGCGTATGCGTCCCGAACGCATCATCGTCGGCGAAGTCCGCGGACCCGAGGCGTTCGACCTGCTCCAGGCCATGAACACCGGCCATGACGGCTCGATGGGCACGCTGCACGCAAACAATCCGCGCGAGGCGCTATCGCGCTGCGAATCCATGATCACGATGGGCGGCTTCTCCCTGCCTTCGCGCACCATCCGCGAGATGATCTGCGCCTCGATCGACGTCATCGTCCAGGCCGCGCGCCTGCGCGACGGTTCGCGCCGCATCACTCACATCACTGAGGTGATGGGCATGGAAGGCGACACCATCATCACCCAGGACGTCTTCCTCTACGACATGATCGGCGAGGATGCCAACGGCAAGATCATCGGCCGGCACCGGTCGACCGGAATCGGCCGCCCGAAATTCTGGGAACGCGCCCGCTATTACGGCGAAGAGAAGCGCCTTGCAGCGGCGCTCGACGCTGCGGAAGTGGCGCCGACGACGTGAGCAGGTCAGCACAGCCATGAACATGCAAGTCCTTGCCCTCAGCTTCCTCGCCACCGCCGCCGTCGGCGGCCTCGCCTGGGTCTTCCTGTATCCAATGCTGTCCGGGGAACGGAAGGCGGAGAGCCGCCGCGCCTCGATCTCGCGCGCGGAGGTGCCCACGGCCCGCGCGGCCGAGAAGACGCAGCGCTCGCGCCGCGAGCAGGTCGAGACCTCGCTCAAGGATCTCGAGGCGCGGCGCCAGCAGGAGAAGAGCGTACCGCTCAGTGTTCGCCTGTCGCAGGCCGGCCTCGACTGGGAGCCGCAGAAATTCTGGATCGTGTCTGCCGTCGTGGCGGGCGTGCTGTTCGCAGTCGCCTTGTTCGTCGGCGGCGGCCTGCTCGGCGCCGCCGGCCTCGCCTTTGCCGGTGGCTTCGGCCTGCCACGCTGGGCGCTTGGCTTCCTGAAGAAGCGCCGCGAAAACAAGTTCCTGGCCGCGTTGCCCGATGCCGTCGACGTCATCGTCCGCGGCATCAAGGCGGGCCTGCCGTTATTCGAATCGATCAAGGTCGTCGCCGCCGACGCGCCAGAGCCGCTGCGCTCCGAGTTTCTGTCCATCATCGAGACGCAGGCGGTCGGCATGCCGCTCGGCGAGGCCTGCACGCGGCTCTACGATCGCATGCCGCTGCCCGAGGCCAATTTCTTCGGTATCGTCATCTCGATCCAGCAGAAGTCGGGTGGCAACCTCTCTGAAGCGCTCGGCAACCTCTCCAAAGTGCTGCGCGACCGCAAGAAGATGAGAGAGAAGATCCAGGCGATGTCGATGGAAGCCAAGGCCTCGGCCGGCATCATCGGCTCGCTGCCGCCGATCGTGATGTTCCTCGTCTACCTCACGACGCCACAATACATCTCGGTGCTTTGGACTCATCCCACCGGCCAGCTCATGCTGGTCGGCTGCGTCGTCTGGATGTCGGTTGGCATCATGGTGATGAAGAAGATGATCAACTTCGACTTCTGATGGTGCCTTATGGTTGAGTTCCTCGTTGCGAAACTTCACGACGTCCACTTCATGACGATGCTGCTGGCGGCCATCGCCGCCAGCGCTACCGTCTATACGCTGGTGATGCCGTTGTTCGCCGGTGAGGGTCTTTCCAAGCGCATGAAGGCGGTGGCGAATGAACGTGAGCGCATCCGGCAGCGCGAGCGCGAGCGCCTCCACAAGACCGAAAAAGTCTCGCTGCGCCAGACGCCGAAGCAGCTCGTCTCGAAGGTCGTCGACGACTTCAATCTGACCAAATGGCTCGCGCAGGAAGCTGCGCGGGACAAACTCATCATGGCGGGCTATCGAGGCCAGGCACCCTACATCACCTTCCTGTTTGCCCGCCTGGTGGCCCCGCTCGTGCTGTTCGTCGGCTCGGTCGTCTACGTGTTCCTGATCGCGCATATGGAGCGGTCCATGCCGATCAAGATCGGCATCTGCGTCGGTGCGGCCTATCTCGGCCTGCAGGCGCCGATGCTGTTCCTCAAGAACGCGATCTCCAAGCGGCAGCTCTCGATCAAGCGCGCCTTTCCCGATGCGCTCGACCTGCTCCTGATCTGCATCGAATCCGGCATGTCGGTCGAGATGGCGTTCCGGAAGGTCGCGGTCGAAATCGTGGGTCAGTCGATCGCGCTGTCGGAAGAGTTCACCCTGACCACGGCCGAGCTGTCCTATTTGCAGGATCGCAAGGTCGCCTATGAGAACCTCGCGCGGCGCACCGGCCTTGAGGGCGTCAAGTCGGTATGTCTCGCGCTCCAGCAGGCCGAGCGTTACGGCACCCCGCTCGGCCACTCCTTGCGGGTCATGGCGCAGGAAAACCGCGACATGCGCATGAACGAAGCCGAGAAGAAGGCCGCCGCGCTGCCGCCGAAGCTGACGGTGCCGATGATCCTGTTCTTCCTGCCGGTGCTGTTCGTTGTCATTCTCGGACCGACCGGCATCAAGATCACCGAGATGCAGTAACGTGAGACGCGGACCACGCGCGGTCCGCGGGCGCCTTCAAGATTGGAAGATCACGTCTGATCAGTCGGGCTGGCGGAGCGAGGCGACCGGCGTCCGCTTCGGTGCCCCCTGCGGGACGGTGCTGCGGGTCAGCATTTCCTTGAGATAGGCGACATTGGCCGCAGCCTGGTCCGGCGGCAGATCCGCCTTCACGATGGTCTCGGCTTCGGCGAAGCGACCCTGGAGACCGACGACCAGACCCAGATTTTGCCGCACCCGCGCGCTTGCGCGCGGCGAGGCGTAGGCCTGCCGCAGCGCGTCTTCGGCCTTCGGCAGGTCTCTCGACAACATGTAGGACAGGCCGAGATTAGAGAGTACGCCGGGATCGCCCGGCGCGATCTTGAGCGCGCCCGCATAATAGGAGCGCGCTTCCTCGTGACGGCCCATCTGATCGAGCGCGGTCCCCTGCACTGAGAGCAGGCGCCAATCCGGGTTGTCGGGCGAATGCGCCTTCGACAAAACGTCGAAGGCTTGCTGGAAATTGCCGTTGTCGGAAAGCGCGCGGCCGTATTGGGCCATCAGCGCCTTGTTGCCGGGATTGGCGATGGTCGCCTGCTCGAGCACGGCGGCGGCCTGGGCGCGCTGGCCGTTGGCCCGCAAGGCCTGGCCGTAGGCGAGCGCCGCGTCGGCGTCCTTGGGATTGGCACGATAGCGCTCACCATAGACTTCGGCGGCGCGCGCGGGATCGGTGGGAGCGGCTTCCGCCCGCGGCCCGACCGAGCCCGTGACGTCGGAGAGTTTCGAAATCGCCGTGCAGCCGCCGAGGCCCATGGCCACCGTCGCCACCAGCGAGGTGGACGCAAGAAGCCGGGCAAGGCTGAACCGTTCAAGACTGAACCGATGACGCATGACGCTTTGACTCTCGAGCCGATTGATCGAGCCGAACGCGCCAGCAATAGACTGTTAACCCTAACGGCCGGTTAACTCGCCCGTCACTGCGGCGCCTGCGGCGGCACCTTGCCGCCAAGACCCGAATCGACGCCGAGCGCCTTCGCCTGCTCGTTCAGGTCCCGCAGCAATTGCAGTCGCTGCCGCGCCTGGATATCGACATCGTTGCCCGGGCGCGCCGCCCTCGGCAATTCGCGCCTAAGATCGTCACGATTGACCGCCTCGCGCGGAGCTCGTCGAACTGGACGCCGCCGATGCCGAGCACATTTGCCGATTGCTCGATCAATCGGCGCAGCAGCGCGATCGCGCTCGCGTGAGCGGCAGGTCTCAACATGAGATACGAAGCCTGCCCGATGATGGTTTCGCTCACCCGATCAATATTCGATGGCGAGCCGCTTGCGGATTTCGTCGATGCGCTTGTCAAGCGCATCGAACCGCGCGTGAACGGAGCGGTCGTGGAGATAGAAGACGTAACCGCCGGCAAGGAACGCGAATATCCAATGATGATGCTCGACATAGCCAAAAATCGCCTCGACGGCCTGGCCGATGAATGTGACCACGCTCCACACAAATTCCATTGCACTTCCTCCCGGCCGGCTTTGTCGTCGGCCGCCGGAGATCTCCCCACCCGACGGCCGTCGCCGGAACCTAGCATAGCCCCCTTGCTGCGAGTAGCGGATCGCTGAACGGTGACAGCAAAGCTGATTGCAGCGGCGGCGAAACTCTGCGAAGTCTCGTCCGTTCTTATGACCCGCTCGATCTGACGATCCGGACCCGCCAATGCCTTCTGTCTTCGAGACGTCGCCTACCGCCATCCCGATCACTTTCGTCACCAAGTCGAGCTGGGATCAGGTCGCCGAGACGCTGCCGGCAGCGCAACGCCAGTTCGCCGCTGCGAATGCCTTTACCGCGAAGCCAAGCGGCTATCTCGCCCTGCCCGCTCCCGATGGCGCGATCGCGCAAGTGCTGTTCGGCATCGAGGACGAAGATGCAAGATCGCGCGACCTGTTCCGACCGGGCGCCCTGCCCGGCCTGCTGCCGCCGGGCATCTATCGCTTCGCCAATGCACCGCACGATGCACGACTCGCCGCACTCGCCTTCGCGCTCGGCAGCTACCGCTTCGCCCGGTACCGCAAGGCGGACCGCCCCGAGGTCCGCCTGGTGCCGCCCGACGGCGTCGATGCGACCGAGATCAACCGCATCGCGGACGCTGCAATGCTGGCGCGCGACCTCATCAACACGCCAGCCAATGACATGGGGCCGGAAGAGCTGGCCGCGGCCGCGCAAGATCTCGCCGCCGAATTCGGTGCAAGCTTTGCCTGCACCATCGGTGCTGCCTTGAAGACGGATTTTCCGCTGATCCACGCCGTCGGCATGGCCTCCGACCGCGCACCGCGGCTGATCGACATCGGCTGGGGCGACCCGGCTCATCCCAAGGTGACGCTGGTCGGCAAGGGCGTCTGCTTCGACACCGGCGGACTCGACCTGAAGCCGTCGAGCGGCATGCTGATCATGAAGAAGGACATGGGAGGCGCCGCCAACGTGCTGGCATTAGCGCGCATGGTGATGGATGCGAAGCTCAAGGTCTGCCTGCGTGTGCTGATTCCGGCCGTGGAGAACGCGGTCGCGGGCAATGCCTTCCGCCCGCTCGACATCTTCACCTCGCGCAAGGGCATCACGGTCGAGATCGGCAATACGGACGCGGAAGGACGGCTGGTGCTCGCCGACGCGCTGGCGCTGGCCGACGAGGAAAAGCCCGACCTGTTGATCGATCTGGGTACGTTGACGGGAGCAGCGCGCGTCGCGCTGGGGCCGGATTTACCGCCCTTTTACACCAATGATGAGACGCTTGCCGCCGACGTCGCGCGATGCGCGGTGAAGGAGAACGACCCGTTGTGGCGCATGCCGCTGTGGCCGCCCTACGACGCGTGGCTGGACTCCAAGACAGCCACCATCACCAACGCACCGTCCGGCGGCTTTGCCGGCTCGATCATTTGCGCGCTGTTCCTGCAACGCTTCGTCGAACAGGCCAGGAGCTGGCTGCATGTCGACATCTACGGCTGGACCCCCTCGGCGAAGGCCGCACGACCCGAGGGCGGCGAGTGTCAGGCCGCGCGCGCAATCTACACATTGCTGAGCGAGCGCTATGCGTGATCCAAGGCACGGTCCAAGTCACGATCCAAGTCACGATCCAAGGCTGACACCGGCGCGGGGCGACCTCGCCGCGAAATATCTCGAAGGCAAGGTGCAGGCGGATCGCTTCGTCACGGGCGAGGAGTTCGAGATCGTCGAGGCGATCGCGCCCGTGCGCGAGCATCCGTCATCGGACGCGATGCTGATGACGCAAGCGCTGCGCGGCGAGCGCGTCACGGTCTACGATCGCAACGGTGAGGGGTGGGCCTGGGGTCAGCTCAATGGCGACGGATATGTCGGCTGGCTGCCGGATGCTGCGCTCAGGACACCCTCGGCCGCCCCGACCCACATGATCAGCGCGCTACGAACCTTTGCCTTCCCCGGCCCCTCGATAAAGCTGCCGCCGGCAGACACGCTGATGATGGGATCGAAGATTGCGGTCGCGCGCGAGGACGGCAGCTTCGCCGTGACGCGCGACGGACAATATCTGCCCAAGGCCCATCTCGCCCCGCTTGGTCATCGCGAGCCGGATTTCGTCACCGTCGCCGAGCGTTTCGTTGGCACGCCCTATCTCTGGGGCGGCAAAAGCAGTTTTGGTATCGATTGCTCCGGTCTCGTCCAGGTCTCGCTGACATCGGCGGGCGTCGGCTGCCCACGCGACAGCGACATGCAACAGGCCGGCCTCGGCCGCGCACTGGAGCCGCATGAGTTGGGCAAGCTGCAACGCGGCGATCTCATTTTCTGGAAGGGTCATGTGGCCATCGTCCGCGATGCCGGCACCATGGTTCACGCCAATGCGCATCACATGACAACGGAGATCGAACCGGTCGAGCCGGCGATCGCCCGGATCAGGACGGCTGGAGGCGAGGTCGCCGCGATCAAGCGGCTCTGACGGCGGCTACGTCGCCACCGATCCATTCCCCTCGGTCTCCAGCCGAAACGCCGCCGCAAACAGCGCGCGTGTGTAATCCGTCTTCGGGTTCTTGAAGAGTTCGGCGGCTTGGCCTTCCTCGACGACCTTGCCGCCGCGCATCACGATCAGATGGCTGGCGAGCGAAGCGACAACGCGTAGATCGTGCGAGATGAACATGTAGGTGAGGTCGCGACGGCGCTGCAATTCACGTAGCAGATCGACCATCTGCGCCTGAATCAGCATGTCGAGCGCACTGGTCGGCTCATCCAGCACGACGAAATCCGGCTCCAGCACCACCGCCCGCGCGATCGAGATGCGCTGGCGCTGGCCGCCGGAGAATTCATGCGGATAGCGGTAGCGGGTATCCGGCTTCAGCCCGACATCCTCGAGCGCCTTGACGACGCGCTCCTCACGCTCCTCGCGCGAGAGCTTCGGCTGATGCACGGTGAGGCCTTCGGCGACGATGTCGGCGACCGACATGCGCGGGCTGAGCGAGCCGAACGGATCCTGGAACACGATCTGCATGTCGCGCCGGAACGGCCGCATCTCCTTGAACCGCAGGCCCTGGATATCTTTTCCGAGGAACACAATGCGTCCGTTCGAGGAGATCAGCCGCATCAATGCCAGCCCCAGCGTGGTCTTGCCCGATCCGGACTCGCCGACGACGCCGAGCGTCTCGCCCTTGCGCACGGCGATGCTGACGCCGTCGACCGCCTTGATGTGACCGACCGTCTTGCGCATCAACCCGCGCTTGATCGGGAACCAGACTTTCAGGTCGTCGGCCGACATTACCACCGGCGCATCCGGCTGCGGCGGCGCCGGATCCGGCTTCGGTTCCGCGGCGAGCAGGTCGCGCGTATAGGGATGCTTCGGGCTCTTGAAGACCTGCTCGACCGGTCCCTGCTCGACGATCTCGCCGCCCTTCATGACGCAGACCTGGTCGGCGATGCGACGCACGATGCCGAGATCGTGGGTGATGAAGAGCAGGCTCATGCCGAGCCGGCCGCGGATCTCTGCGAGCAGCGTCAGGATCTGCGCCTGCACGGTAACGTCGAGCGCCGTGGTCGGCTCGTCCGCGATCAGGAGGTCCGGCTCGTTGGCAAGCGCCATCGCGATCATCACGCGCTGGCGCTGGCCGCCGGAGAGCTGGTGTGGATAGCTCTTCAGCCGCGTTTCAGGCTCGGGAATGCCGACCTGCGTCAGCAATTCCAGCGTCCGCCTGCGCGCCTCGGCATTGCTGGTCGGATTGTGCAGCTGGATGATCTCGCCGATCTGCGCCTCGATCGTGTGCAGTGGATTGAGCGAGGTCATCGGCTCCTGGAAGATAATGGAGATGTCGCTGCCGCGAATCCCCCGCATCTCCTGCTCCGACTGATCGATCAGTTCCTGTCCCTTGAAGCGGATGCTACCCGAGGGATGCGAGGCGTTCGGATAGGGCAGCAGCTTGAGGATCGAGAGCGCGCTGACCGACTTGCCGGAGCCGGACTCGCCGACCAGCGCGACGCACTCGCCGCGCTTGATCTGGAACGATACCTTGTCGACTGCGAGCGTGGTGGCGCCGCCCTGGTGGAAGGCCACCGAGAGGTCGCTGACGCTGAGCAGAGGCTGGTTGATCGCGTCCATTGGTTTACCTGAACGTCTTGCGCGGATCGAAGGCGTCGCGCACAGCCTCGCCGATGAAGATCAAGAGCGACAGCATGATCGCGACCGAGAAGAAGCCGGAGAAACCGAGCCAAGGCGCCTGCACGTTGGACTTGCCCTGCGACAACAGCTCGCCGAGCGACGGCGAGCCGGGTGGCAGTCCGAAGCCGAGGAAGTCGAGCGCCGTCAGCGTCATCACCGAACTCGATACGATGAATGGCAGGAAGGTCATGGTCGCGACCATTGCGTTCGGCAGCAGATGTCTGAACATGATCACGGCGTTCGAAACGCCGAGCGCCCGCGCCGCCTGGATGTACTCGAAATTGCGTCCCCGCAGAAATTCCGCGCGCACGAGTCCGACCAACGACACCCAGGAAAACAACAGCAGGATGCCGAGAAGCACGAAGAAGCCCGGCACCAGCACCGACGACAGGATCAGCAGCAGATAGAGCGATGGGATTGCGGTCCATATCTCGATGAAGCGCTGGAATAACAGGTCGATCCAGCCGCCGAAATAGCCCTGCACCGCGCCGGCCGCGATGCCGACAATTGATGAGACGATGGTCAGGCAGAGGCCGAACAGCACCGAGATGCGGAAGCCGTAGATCAGCCGCGCCACCACGTCGCGGCCCTGATCGTCGGTGCCGAGCCAGTTGTATTCGAGATCGCGACAGCTCTTGAGGCCCTTCTTCTCGACGACAGGCTTGCACTGCGCTTCCGTCAGCATCCAGGTCGGCGGCGACGGTGCTGGCGTCGGCAGATCGAGATTGTGGGTGTCGTAGGAGTAGCGGATCAGCGGCCAGACGATGCTGCCACCCTTGTCCCTGATCAGCTTCTGCAAATAGGGATCGCGGTAGTCGGCTGCCGTTTCGAAGTCGCCGCCGAAAGTGGTTTCCGAATAAGTGACGACCGACGGCCAATAGAGGCGGCCATCATATTTGATCAGGAACGGCCGATCATTGGCGATCAGCTCGGCGAACAGCGACACCACAAACAGGATCAGGAAGATCCAGAACGACCAGTAGCCGCGCCGGTTCGCCTTGAAATTCTGCCAGCGCCGCCTGTTGAGTGGCGACGGCACGAACGGTTTGCGCGTCATCGGCACGGCATCGCCGAGTGGCGACTTCGCAGTGGTTTCGATTGGCCTGGTGGGGGCGGTCAGCGTCATCAGACCTCCCGAGCCTCGAAATCGATCCGCGGATCGATCCACATATAGGTCAGGTCAGAGATGAGGTTGATCACGAGGCCAACGAGCGAAAAGATGAAGAGCGTGCCGAACACCACGGGGTAGTCGCGGTTGAGGACGCTCTCGAAACTGAGCAGACCCAGCCCGTCCAGCGAGAAGATGGTCTCGATCAGAAGCGAGCCCGAGAAGAAGGCGTGAATGAAGGTGCTGGGAAAGCCGGCGATGACGATCAGCATCGCGTTGCGGAAGACGTGACCATAGAGCACCCGGTTCTCGCTGCAGCCCTTCGCGCGCGCAGTCATCACATATTGCTTGCGGATCTCGTCCAGGAACGAGTTCTTGGTCAGGAACGTCATGGTGGTGAACGCACCGAGCCCCATGGCGATCAGCGGCAGCGTCAAATGCCAGAAGTAATCGATGATCTTCCAGTACCAGGGAAATTGCGACCAGCCGTCTGAGGTCAGTCCGCGCAGCGGGAACCAGTTGAAGAACGATCCCCCGGCAAACAGGATGATCAGGAGGATCGCGAACAGGAAACCGGGAATGGCGTAGCCGAGCACGAGCACGCTCGACGTCCAGGTGTCGAAGCGCGTTCCGTCCCTGACCGCCTTGCGGATGCCGAGCGGAATCGAGATCAAATAGGTCAGCAGCGTCAGCCAGATGCCGAGCGAGATCGAGACCGGCAGCTTTTCCTTGACGAGCTGCAATACGCTGACGTCGCGAAAATAGCTCTTGCCGAAATCGAAGCGGGCGAAGTTCCACACCATCAGCGCGAAGCGCTCCGGGGCCGGCTTGTCGAAGCCGAACTGCACTTCCAGCTTTTTGATGAAATCGGGATCGAGGCCTTGCGCGCCACGATATTTCGAGTTGATGGCGTCACCGCCGGCCCCCAACTGCCCCGGGGCGCGCTGCGCGAAGTCGCTGCCGCCCGAAATGCGCGAGGTACCGCCGGTGTCGGCGCCCGAGAGCTGCGCGATCACGCGCTCGACCGGGCCACCCGGCGCGAACTGCACGACGATGAAGGAAACGAAGAGGATCCCGAGCAAGGTAGGGATCATCAGCAGGATGCGGCGGGCGATATAGGCGCTCATGGCTATTTCGCCTGCTCCAGCTTGGCGGCCTTGCCGCCATCATACCACCAGATATCGGGAGCGCCGACGCCGTTGGCATAACGCGGCAGCTTCTGCGGATGGCCGAATTGGTCCCAATAAGCAAGCCGGTGCGTCTTGTTATACCATTGCGGCACCCAATAGCGGCCGGCGCGGAACAGGCGATCGAAGGCGCGGCAGGCCACGGTCAATTCCTCGCGACTGTCGGCCGCCATGATCTTCTCGATCACGGCGTCGATGGCCGGGCTGGCGATGCCCGCCAGATTGTATGAGCCTTTGGTTGCGGCGACCTGCGACGAGAAGAATGCGCGCATGGCATCGCCCGGCGTTGCCGACATGCTGAAGCGTTGGATCGTCATGTCGAAATCGAAATCTTCCTGGCGCGCCTTGTGTTGCACGGCATCGACGAGGCGCACACTCGCTTCGATGCCGAGCGTCGCAAGGTTTTTGATGTAGGGCGCATGGTGCGGCTGGAACGAAGGCTCGTCCAACAGGAACTCGATCCTGAACACGTCTCCGTTCGGCAGCACCCGTTTGCCGTCCTTGATAGGCAGGCCGGCCTCGCTGAGCAGTTGCTGCGCCTTGCGCAACAGGCTGCGGTCTTGCCCGGAGCCGTCCGAGACCGGCGGCGTGAACGGCGCGGCAAAGACTTCATCCGGAACCTGACCGCGGAACGGCTCCAGCAGCTTCAGCTCGTCCGGCGAAGGAGGCCCGTCGCTCGCCATCAGGTCGGAGTTCTGAAATGGTGACACGGTACGGGCATAGGCGCCGTACATGATGGTCTTGTTGGTCCATTCGAAGTCGAAGACATTGATCAGGGCCTCGCGGACGCGAGGATCCCTGAACTTGTCGCGCCGCGTGTTGATGAACCATCCTTGCGCGCCGGACGGCGTGTCGTCGGGCACGACCTCCATCTTGACGCGACCGTCCTTCACGGCGGGAAAATCGTAACGCGTCGCCCAAAGGCGGGAGGTGAACTCCTCGCGGTAGAGATAGTTCTTGCCGGTAAAACCTTCGAAGGCGACATCGCGGTCGCGGTAGAATTCGTAGCGCACGACGTCGAAATTGTAGCTGCCGCGGCAAGGCGCCAGGTCGGCAGCCCACCAGTCCTTGACGCGCTCATACTCGATGTAGCGGTTGACCTCGAACTTGCCGACCTTGTAGGGCCCTGACCCCAGCGGGACCTCCAGCGACGTTTCGTCGAACGGACGAGACGCATAGTAGGCCTTCGAGAAAATCGGCAGTCCCGCGACATAGAGTGGCACGTCGCGCGCACGTCCCTTGGCAAAGGTGACGACGAGCGTCGCGTCGTCGATCGCTTCCGCGCTGACCATGTCGCGCATCTGCACGATGATCAACGGATGGCCCTTGGTCTTCAGCGACGTCAGCGAGAACGCCGCATCGTGAGCGGTGAGCCTGGTGCCGTCGTGGAATTTCGCCTCGGGCCGCATCGTGAAGCGATAAACCAGCCTGTCCGGCGATATCCGCACGGATTTGGCGGCAAGCCCGTACATCGCGTCCGGCTCATCGCTTGCTCGTACCATTAGCGGCGAAAACGTCATGTCCACGCCTTGCGCGCCGTCGCCCTTCAGGATGAAGGCGTTGAGCGAGTTGAAGGTCTGATAGGACTGATTGTACGCGCGCACCGACGGAATCAGCGAGAATGTCCCACCCTTCGGCGCATCCAGATTGACGTAGTCGAAATGGTGGAAGTCGGCGGGATATTTAAGGTCGCCGAATGCAGACATGCCGTGAGCCTCGGCGGACATCTCGGACGCTGTCGCGCTCCGGAGCCAGGCGGCGCTGAACGCGCCGCCTGCACCCAAGGCCAGCACGTGCCGGCGTGAAAGCTGCGCCATGCGAGAAATGCCCTTCACGATTTCTTTGCGATCCGCGCCGCCTTGTCTGCGTCATACCACCAGATGAACGGGAAGCCGGATTGACCGTATTTGGGCAACTCCGCCGGCCGGCCGAAGCGGTCCCAACGCGCGGTGCGTACCTTCGTATAGGTCCACTGCGGCACGACGTAATGATTCCACAGCAGCACGCGGTCGAGCGCCTTGGTTGCCGCGACGAGATCGTCGCGACCCTTGGCGTAGATCACCCGCTCGATCAGCTTGTCGACCGCCGGGTTCTTGATGCCGGCAATGTTGCGCGAACCGGCGATGTCGGCCGTCTTCGACGACCAGAACTCGCGCTGCTCATTCCCCGGCGACTGCGACTCGCCCCAGGAGTTGGTGACGATGTCGAAGTCCCACTCGCGAGTCCTGTTCTCGTATTGGGTCGGATCGACCGTCCGCACGCTGACGGCAATACCGAGCCGTTCCAGCGACGGCTTGTAGAACAGCGTGATCCGCTCGAAGCTCGGATCCGAGTTCAGCAATTCGAGCGAGAACTGGGCGCCGGTCTTGACGTCGATCAGCTTGCGGTCGCGCACCTCGTAGCCGGCTTCCTTGAACAACCGCAGCGCCTCGCGCAGATTATCGCGCACGGCTTCCGGACTGCCGCCGACCGGATTGGTGTAGGCCGCCGTGAAGACTTCGGGCGGGACTTCGGCGCGGACGGTCTCGAGGACCTCGAGCTCCTTGCCCTGCGGCAACCCGGTCGCCATCAGCTCGTCGATGCCGTCGAAATAGCTACTGACGCGTTTGTACTGACCGTAGAAGATCTGCTTGTTCATCTCCTCGAAGTCGAACGCGTAGTTGAGCGCACGACGCACGCGGGGATCGCTGAACTTGCCGCGGCGCAGGTTCGGCACGAAGGCCTGCATGACGCCCGAGCTGCGATTGGCAAACTCCTCGAGGAGGACGCGCTTTTCGGTCACCGCCGGGAAATCGTAGGCAGTCGCCCAGTTCTTCGCGCTGTTCTCAGTGCGCCAATCGACCTGATCGGCCTTGAAAGCCTCGATCGCGACGGTCGCGTCGCGGAAGTACTCGTAGCGCAGCTCGTCGAAATTATTGCGGCCCACATTGGCGGGGAGGTCGCGTCCCCAATAATCCTTGACGCGCTCCAGCACGATCGACCGTCCGGCAACGAATTCCTTGACCCTGTAGGGGCCCGAACCCAGCGGCACTTCGAGCGTGGTGGCGGAGACATCGCGCTTGCGGCCCTGTGCGTCCGTCCCCTCCCACCAATGCTTCGGCAGGACCGTGAGTTGGCCTACGATCTGCGGCAGTTCGCGATTGCCCGGTGCGTCGAACACGAACTTTACCTCGCGCTCGCCGACCTTCTCGGCCTTCAGCACATGGCTGTAATAGGCCGAGTACATCGGGTGGTGCTTCTTGAAGGAATCGAGCGAGAAGATCACGTCGTCCGCGGTGACTGGCTTGCCGTCGTGCCATTTGGCGTCGGAGCGCAGACGATAGGTGACGAAGGAGAAATCGTCGGGATGGCTGACGGCCTCGGCCAGTGCGCCGTATTCGGTCGAGACTTCGTCGAGCGCAGCTGTCAGGAGCGATTCATAGATGAATGCCACGGCGCCGGCGACCTGCCCCTTCACACCGGAGACGACGATGTTGAAATTGTCGAAGGTGCCGACCGCGATCTGGCGCGCGACGCCGCCTTTGGGCGCATCCGGATTGACGTAGTCGAAGCGCTTGAAGTCCGCGGGATACTTGACCTGTCCGAACAGCGACAGAGCGTGGCGCCAGGGGAGCGCGCCGGCAGATTGCGCATGCGCTGCGCCGGCAGGAAGGCCCCCTACGGAACCAAGGGCGGGGAGCGCCGCGGCAGCGGTACCAGTGAGCAGGAGATCGCGTCGGGTAAGGGCCAAATCAACATTCCTGTCTTGAAGGAGGCTACTCCTTTAAGTTCCCAATATAGGCGAGGTTTCGACGGAATATGTTGCTTTTTCCTCATCTTGGAAGGCCGGCCCGCCGATCGCTGCGGCCAAACGCCCCGATAACAACGCCGCGAGGGCCCGATAAGCAAAACGGCCGGGCTTTGAGCCCGGCCGCGTACTGAGATCGATGACGATATGTCTTACTTCGCCGCGGTGGGCAGCGGCTTCGGGCTGTCGGAGAGGCTGTTCAGATACGCGATGACGTCGGCGCGCTCGCTATCCTTCGGGATGCCGGCAAAGCCCATTGCGGTGCCCGGGACAGCCGCCTTGGGATTGGCGATGAACTTGTTGAGCGCATCGAAATCCCAGGTGCCGCCCTTGGCCTTCATCGCGGCCGAGAAGTTGAAGCCGCCGCGGCCCTGGCCAACATGGTCGCCAACGACGCCATAAAGATTGGGACCGACACGGTTCGGGCCGCCCTTCTCGAAGGTGTGGCAGGCGCCGCACTTCTTGGCGGCGGAGGCGCCCTTCTCGACCGAGGCGGTCTGGAGCAGCTTTTCGATCGGCTCGGCAGCCGCGGCGGCAGCGCCGCCTTCCTTGCCGTGGCCGGCGTCTTCCTTCACGGCGATCTCGAAGCCCGGCTTTTCCGGCATCTTGGGTGAGAACAGCGCACTCGCGGTGAAGCTCGTCACCAGCAGGACGAGACAGGTGCCGAGCACGGCACCGAGAATCTTGTTCAGTTCGAAAGAGTCCATTTCCGGCCAGGCCCCACACCGCAAGAAGGATCGAGCGGCCCACAGCGGCCGCCACGACGAGCCTCGGAGAATCAAACGTTCCCTATTGTTTCCCCGAGTTTTGCCATTGAGATATCGGTTTGCCCGGGGTCTGGCAACCCGTATAAGCGAGCGGGCTTCAAGCCCGTCCCCACCGCATTTCCCGGCGCGGAAAACGCCCCGTTTCCAGGCTCTTGAACGATGATCGATCCCCGCATCCTGGTGCTTATTCCGGCCCGCATGGCCGCCACCCGCCTGCCCGGCAAGCCGCTCGCCGATATCGCGGGGCAGCCGATGATCGTGCACGTCATGCGCCGTGCCGAAGCCGCCGGGATAGGCCGGGTCGCGGTCGCGACCGACACCGCAGAGATCGCTTCCGTCGTGACCGCCCATGGCGGCGAGGCCGTGATAACCCGCCCGGAGCACCCCTCCGGCTCCGACCGCATCCACGAGGCCATGCAGAAGCTCGATCCGGACGGCAAGGCCGAGATCGTGGTCAATCTCCAGGGCGATTTCCCGACGATCACGATCGACAACATCCGCGAGGTGCTGCCGCCGCTGCAAGACCCCGCCGTGGACATCGCCACGCTGGCCTCGCAGATCCACACCCAAGAAGAGGACCTTGCGCCGAGCGTCGTGAAGGCGATCGGAACCTCGCTCGGTGGCAGGCGCATGCGCGCGCTTTATTTCACCCGCGCGACCGCGCCGACGGGCGACGGGCCGCGTTACCACCATATCGGCCTCTACGCCTATCGCCGCGCCGCGCTGGAGCGCTACGTCTCGCTGCCACCCTCGCCGCTGGAATTGCAGGAGAAGCTCGAGCAGCTCCGGGCGCTGGAGGCTGGAATGCGCATCGACTTCACCATCGTCGATACCGTGCCCCGCGGGGTCGACACGCCGGCGGACCTGGAAACCGCCCGCAGCATCCTTTCCAAATCCTGAGCCGCTGTTACAAGGCCGAGCATGAGCAAGCTGAAAATCGCATTCCAGGGCGAGCCTGGGGCCAATTCCCACATCGCCATCGTAGAGGCCTATCCCGACGCCGAGCCGATGCCCTGCGCCACCTTCGAGGACGCGCTGTCGGCGATCTCGTCGGGCGAGGCCGATCTCGGCATGATCCCGATCGAGAATTCGGTCGCGGGCCGCGTCGCCGATATCCATCATTTGCTGCCGGCCTCCGGCCTGTTCATCGTCGGCGAGTGGTTTCTGCCGGTCCGGCATCAGCTGATGGCGGTGAAGGGGACCAGGCTCGAAGACATCAAGAGCGTCGAGAGCCATGTGCACGCGCTCGGCCAGTGCCGGCGCATCATCCGCAAGCTCGGCATCAAGCCAATCGTGCACGCCGATACCGCCGGCAGTGCCCGCGACATTTCCGAGCGCAACGACAAGTCCGTCGCCGCGATCGCCTCGCGCCTCGCCGCGCAGATCTACGGCCTCGACATTTTGGCTGAGGACATCGAGGACGAGGCCCACAACACCACGCGCTTCGTGGTGCTGGCGCGCGAACCGAAATGGGCCGCACAGGGCTCCGGTCCTCTGGTCACCACTTTTGTCTTCCGGGTGCGCAATTTGCCGGCCGCGCTCTACAAGGCGCTCGGCGGCTTTGCCACCAACGGCGTCAACATGACCAAGCTCGAGAGCTACATGGTCGACGGCAATTTCTTCGCCACCCAGTTCTACGCCGACGTTGACGGCCACCCTGATGACAAGGGCCTCGCCTTCGCGATCGAGGAGCTGAAATTCTTCTCGCGCGAATTCCGCATCGTCGGCGTCTATCCGGGGCACCCGTTCCGGGCGACGATGGAATAGCCTCGGTTTACGCCGCCTGTTTCGCCAGCCCGAACGCCTCCGCCAGCAGCGAATACGATCTCTTTCGCGCCTCGTGGTCATACACGGCGGTGATCACCATCAACTCGTCCGGCCTGCTCGCGTCGATCAGCGGCTGCAGCGTCTTCTGCACGGTTGCAGGGCTGCCGACGAACAGGCGCGAACGGTTGCGCAGGATCGAGGTGCGCTCGGAGTCGGTGTAAGGATAGGCCAGCGCCTCCTCCACACTCGGCAACGGAAGATACTGGCCGCGGTCGCGGCGCAGGCGGTTGAGGTCGAAAGACGCGGCGAGCTTTTCGGCCTCGTCGTCGGTATCCGCCGCGATGACGGCGACCGCGAGGATCGCGCGCGGACTCGTGCTCCAGGCCGAGGGCTGAAAACGATTGCGGTAACGCACCATTGCATCGACCGCATCGTGGGACGCAAAATGATGGGCGAAGGCAAAGCCCATGCCGACCTGCGCGGCGAGCTCCGAGGAATAATCGCTGGAGCCGAGCAGCCAGATCGGCGGCAACGGCGTATCATCGGGCATCGCGACGACGTTGTGGTAAGGATGGCCCGAGGGGAATTCCCGGGTCTGCCACAGGATCAATTCGTGCAGGCGCTCGAGGAAATCGTCGCCTTCGCGGCGGTCGAGCCGGCTGCGCAACGCATAGGCCGTGGCACCGTCAGTGCCGGGGGCACGGCCGAGGCCGAGATCGATGCGGCCGGGAAACAGCGCCTCCAGCATCTTGAAGCGCTCGGCCACGACCAGCGGCGCGTGATTGGGCAGCATCACCCCACCGGAGCCGACGCGGATGTGCTTCGTCACCGCCGCGATCTGCCCGATCATCACGTCGGGCGCCGGACTCGCGACGGAGGCAAGGTTGTGATGCTCGGCGAGCCAGTAGCGGACATAGCCGAGCCCGTCGACATGGCGCGCCAGGTCGATGCTGTTGCGCAGCGCCGCGGCGGGCTTTGTACCTGTTGTGACGACGGAGAGGTCGAGGACTGAAAGCGGGATCATGGCGCGCTAACGTAGTGGAGGGCAGCGCGGCGGCAATGGGCAGGCCGCGCAGGTCTGACGTGCAGGTCACAGGGCCCGCGCCCCGGACCTCGCCGCAGCGTTGGGCCAACGATACGCTGATAGCATGGACTTCTTACTGCCCACACACCAAAATCGCACCAAATAGTCGCCAACATCTTATTAAGAAGCTGATATGTTTAGCATCTTATGAGAATACGGACTTCCCAACCTGATTTCAAATTGCAAAACTTTTCCTTCCGACATCGCGTAAGTGGGCGATTTCCCATCATCGATGGGCTGTCGAATGCGACCACTTTGGCTTATCTTAGCCTCTTCCAATCGAGACCTGACCGCTGGCCGCCAAGTGACCTGGCGAGCCCTTGGAGTGAGTGGTGCCCATGACTGACGTGACGACGCCTGCCTATACCGACGGGCAAGACGGGCACCTGAAGCGGCCTGCGATCTCGTTCGAGTTCTTTCCGCCCAAGACGGAAGAGATGGAGCGCAATCTCTGGGACACCATCAACCGGCTGGCCCCGCTCGACCCGAAATTCGTCTCGGTAACCTATGGCGCCGGCGGCTCGACCCGCGAGCGCACCCACGCGACCATCGCACGCATCCTCAAGGAGACCGCGCTGCTGCCGGCCGCGCATCTGACCTGCGTCGGCGCCTCGCGCGGCGAGATCGACGAAATCGTCGACCGCTATCACGAAGTCGGCGTCCGCCATATCGTCGGCCTGCGCGGCGATCCCGCGGGCGGCAT
The DNA here is from genome assembly GCF_023073915.1 of Bradyrhizobium sp. 149. GTDB lineage: Bacteria > Pseudomonadota > Alphaproteobacteria > Rhizobiales > Xanthobacteraceae > Bradyrhizobium. The sequence goes on from NZ_JADPKK010000022.1 coordinate 1,950,733, forward strand.
CGGCACGGCCTATTCCAGCCATCCCGACGGCTACCAGAGTTCCGCCGACCTCGTCGCCGGCATCAAGAAGCGGCACGGCGATATCGAGGTGTCGGTCTCGGCCTATCCCGAGAAGCACCCCGAGGCGCGAGACTTCGACGATGATATCGACACGCTGAAGGCCAAGGTCGATGCGGGCGCGACCCGCGCGATCACGCAGGTGTTCTTCGATAACGACCTCTATTTCCGCTATCTCGACCGCGTCCGCGCGCGCGGGATCAACATCCCGATCGTGCCGGGCATCATGCCCATGCACAATTTCAAGCAGGCTCGCAATTTCGTCACCCGCGCCGGCACCTCGGTGCCGGACTGGTTCGCCGCGAAATTCGAAGGGCTCGACGAGGACGCCGAGACCCGCAAACTGGTGGCGGCCACCGTCGCGGCCGGTCAGGTGCAGAAGCTGGCGAAGCACGGGGTCGACACCTTCCATTTCTACACCATGAACCGCGCCGATCTCGTGTTCGCGATCAGCCATTTGCTCGGCATCCGCGCCAAGAGCGCGCAGAAGGCGGCTTAAGACAACATGACCGTACCCACCTCTCCCAAGCGAACTGCCCTGCTCAATGCCGCGCGCGAGCGTATTCTCGTGCTCGACGGCGCCATGGGCACGATGATCCAGAACCTCCAGTTCGACGAGGCCGCCTTCCGCGGCGAGCGCTTCAAGAACTTCCATCGCGATTTGCGCGGCAACAACGATCTCCTGATCCTGACCCAGCCGCAGGCGATCGAGGACATCCACGCGGCGTATTTGCGTGCCGGCGCCGACATCGTCGCCACCAACACCTTCTCGACGACCTCGATCGCACAGGCCGATTACGACCTCGCCGGCATCGTCTACGAGATGGCACGCGAAGGCGCCCGCCTCGCCGGCAATGCCGCACGCCGCGTCGAGGCCGAGGACGGCAAGCCGCGCTTCGTCGCCGGCGCCATCGGACCGACCAACCGCACCGCCTCGATCTCGCCCGACGTTTCCAATCCCGGCTACCGCGCCGTCACGTTCGACGATCTGCGCAAATCCTATGGCGAGCAGATCAACGGCATGCTCGACGGCGGCGTCGATCTGCTGCTGGTCGAGACCATCTTCGACACGCTGAATGCCAAGGCGGCGCTGTATGCGATCGCCGAAATCACGGAAGAGCGCGGCATCGACATGCCCGTGATGGTGTCGGGCACCATCACCGACAAGTCCGGCCGCCTGCTGTCCGGCCAGTTGCCGGAAGCGTTCTGGCATTCGGTACAGCACGCGAAGCCCGTCACCATCGGCTTCAACTGCGCGCTCGGCGCCGAAGATCTGCGCGCGCATATCGCCGATATAGGCCGCGTCGCCGACACGCTTGTCTGTGCTTATCCCAATGCCGGCCTGCCCAACGAGTTTGGCCAGTATGACGAGACCCCGGAATACATGGCCCGCTTGGTCGGCGAGTTCGCGCGTGATGGCCTCGTCAACATCGTCGGCGGCTGCTGCGGCACCACGCCGGACCATATTGCGGCGATTGCGGCTGCGGTCGCGCCGCACAAGCCGCGCATCGTGCCGGAGATCGAGCCCCGCTTACGGCTCTCCGGCCTCGAGCCATTCATCCTGACCGACGCCATTCCGTTCGTGAACGTCGGTGAGCGCACCAACGTCACCGGCTCCGCCCGCTTCCGCAAGCTGGTCACCGCCGGCGACTACACCGCCGCATTGCAGGTGGCGCGCGACCAGGTCGAGAACGGCGCGCAGATCATCGACGTCAACATGGACGAGGGTCTCCTCGACTCGGAAGCCGCGATGGTGACCTTCCTCAACCTCGTCGCCGCCGAGCCCGACATCGCCCGCGTCCCCGTGATGGTCGACAGCTCGAAATTCTCCGTGATCGAAGCCGGCCTGAAATGCGTGCAGGGCAAGCCGGTCGTCAACTCGATCTCGATGAAGGAAGGCGAGGAGAAATTCATTCACGAGGCCAAGATCGCCCGCCGCCACGGCGCGGCCGTGGTGGTGATGGCGTTCGACGAGGTCGGCCAGGCCGACACGTTCGCGCGCAAGACCGAGATCTGCAAGCGCGCCTACGGCATCCTGGTGAACCGCGTCGGCTTCCCGCCGGAAGACATCATCTTCGATCCGAATATTTTCGCGATCGCGACCGGCCTCGAGGAGCACAACAATTACGGCGTCGACTTCATCGAGGCGACGCGCTGGATCCGCAAGAATCTGCCGGGCGCGCACATTTCTGGTGGTGTATCCAACCTGTCGTTCTCGTTCCGCGGCAACGAAACGGTGCGCGAGGCCATGCACTCGGTGTTTCTGTATCACGCCATCAAGGCCGGCATGGACATGGGCATCGTCAATGCCGGGCAGATGATCGTCTACGACGACATCGATCCCGAATTGCGCCAGGTCTGCGAGGACGTCATCCTCAACCGCGACCCCGGCGCGTCCGAGCGTCTGCTGGCGCTTGCCGAGAAATTCCGCGGCAACAAGACCCAGACCAAGGAAGCCGATCTCGCCTGGCGCGAATGGCCGGTGGCGAAGCGGCTGTCGCATTCGCTGGTGCACGGCATCACCGAATTCATCGAGCAGGATACCGAGGAGGCCCGCAAGGCCTCGACGCGGCCGCTCGACGTGATCGAAGGACCGCTGATGGCGGGCATGAACGTGGTCGGCGATCTCTTCGGCGACGGCAAGATGTTCCTGCCGCAGGTGGTGAAATCCGCCCGCGTGATGAAGCAGGCTGTCGCCTGGCTGATGCCGTTCATGGAAGAGGAGAAGGCGCGCAATCTCGCCAACGGCATCGGCACGGAAGGCTCCTCGTCCGCCGGCAAGATCGTGCTCGCGACCGTCAAGGGCGACGTCCACGACATCGGCAAGAACATCGTCGGCATCGTGCTCCAGTGCAACAATTACGAGGTCATCGACCTCGGCGTGATGGTGCCGGCGGCCAAGATCGTCGAGACCGTGAAGGCGGAGAAGGCCGACATCGTCGGGCTGTCCGGCCTGATCACGCCCTCGCTCGACGAGATGGCGTTCTTCGCCGCCGAACTGCAGCGCGAAGGCCTCAAGCTGCCGCTCTTGATCGGCGGCGCCACCACGAGCCGCGTGCATACCGCGGTCAAGATCGACCCGAGCTATCGCGCCGGCCCCGTGGTGCATGTCAACGACGCCAGCCGCGCTGTCGGTGTTGCCTCTGCGCTGCTGTCGCCCGAGAGGCGCGAGGCCTATGCCGCCGAAGTGCGCGCCGAATACGCCAAAATCTCGGACGCGCATATGCGCGCCCAGGCCGACAAGAAGCGGCTGAAGCTGGAAGTGGCGCGCAAGAACCGCGTGCCGGTCGACTTTGCCGCAAACAAGCCGGTGAAGCCGACCTTCCTCGGCACCAGGAGCTTTGACGACTACGATCTCGCCGAGCTGGTGCCCTATATCGACTGGACGCCGTTCTTCCAGACCTGGGAGCTTGCGGGCCGCTTCCCGGCGATTCTCGATGACGCCAAGGTCGGCGAAGTCGCGCGCTCGCTCTACGACGATGCACGAAAAATGCTCGACCTGATCGTCAAGGAGAAATGGTTCCGGGCGCGCGCGACCGTCGGCTTCTGGCCGGCGAATGCGCAAGGCGACGACATCGTGCTCTATGCCGACGAGAGCCGGACCAAGACGGTCGCCACGCTGCACACGCTGCGCCAGCAGCTCGAGAAGCGCGAGGGCCGTTTCAACGCCGCGCTCGCCGACTTCGTTGCGCCCGCCGGCGTGCCCGACTATGTCGGCGGCTTCGTTGTCACCGCCGGGGTCGGCGAGGATGTGGTCGCCGACCGCTTCAAGATGGCCAATGACGACTATTCCTCGATCCTGTGCAAGGCGCTGGCCGACCGTCTTGCCGAAGCCTTCGCCGAGCGCATGCATGCCCGCGTCCGCCGCGAGTTCTGGGCCTATGCGCCGGACGAGGCGCTCTCGACCGACGAGTTGATCCTGGAGAAGTACCAGGGCATCCGTCCCGCCCCCGGCTATCCCGCGCAGCCCGATCACACCGAGAAGGCCACGCTGTTCGAGCTGCTCGACGCCGAGAACACCGCGGGCGTGAAGCTGACCGAGAGCTTTGCGATGTGGCCGGGCTCTTCGGTGTCGGGGCTCTATCTCGCCAATCCCGAGAGCTATTATTTCGGCGTCGGCAAGATCGAGCGCGATCAGGTCGAGGATTATGCCGCGCGCAAGGGCATGAGCGTCGCCGAGACCGAGCGCTGGCTCGCGCCGATCCTGAACTACATTCCCGCGCACGAGGGCGCGAGCGACAAGGCGGCGTTCGCGGCAACGCCCGCAAACGACGAGACGTCGAATGACCTCGCCTCGCATCCGCCGGGCTGCACCTGCGCGTTGCATTTGGTCTGGCGGAAGAAGCGCGCGGGCGCGGGTTAGGCCTCGTCCCGCACACGCTCTGTTCAAAAGCTCAAAAACAACCCCATGCACAGTAGCGATGGGGTTGAAAAGCCTGAATAATTTTTTCGCTCCGGAGCAGGCATGCGGAGGCGGGATCGTCGGCGGCCGTCTGGGCCACGACCGCCGGCATCGTTGACGCGTCGGGCAAAACACCTGTAACATTCCATAGTCGCCCACTGCGCCAGTCTCGCACTTCGCGATGCGAGCTTCACCCCTTCGGTGGCGCCAGCGGCTGCACGATCTCCCGGAACGGCGCCAGCGCCTCGCAGCGTTCGGCATGCGCCGACAGCGCCGGATAGCGCGAGGGCTCGAACAATTGCGGATGCGCCTCGCGGGTGAAGCGTACGACGCAGGCCACCGCGATGTCGGCATGGCCGATGCGGTCGCCCAGCCAGTGCGGCGTCGTGACCCTGGCGCGTTCGGCTTCCAGCACGCCGAGCACGTCAACAATCTGGGCCTGGCAACGCTCGACCCACAGCGTGAGCTGCTCCTTCCGCAGCACGCGCTCGTAGAGCAGGCTGACCGCCTTGTCGCCGAGGCCGGAGGCGAGCGCGCAGATGCGCAGGTGACGCCGCCGCTCGGCACCGCCACGCGGCAGCATCGCCTTCCCCTCGCCGACGAGCTCGTCGAGATAATCCAGGATGATCATGCTCTCGATCAGCGTCTCGCCGTCGTCGAGCACCAGCGTCGGCACGCGGCGCAGCGGATTGTAGGGCGCGATCTTGTCGGCATCGCCGAAGGTCGACCACGGCCGGTGCTCGAAGGCGAGGCCATAAAGCTTCAGGGCAATCGCGACGCGGCGGACGAAGGGGGAATCGTATTGGCCGATCAGGAACATGATTCTTGCTCTTCACAGGCGTTGGACAAGGCAGGGCCGATCAGTTTCCACGGCAAGATCGGCGCGACGCAAGGAATATCTTGGAAATGGAGCATTGCGTCGAACGCAACGGCGCCGGGACAGCGTGTCCCGGATGCGCTAACAAGGACGCATCATGACAGAGACAACCGACATCACGCCGGAACGGATTGCGGCGACCGAGGCCGTCATCCGCCCGCACATCAGGCGCACGCCGCTCGTTCGGACTGATCTCGCCGATTTTGGGCTGCCGTCCGCGCCGGTCATTTTCAAGCTGGAGATGCTGCAACATTCCGGATCGTTCAAGGCGCGGGGCGCCTTTGCCAATCTGCTGCTGCGGCATGTGCCGCAAGCCGGCGTCGTCGCGGCATCCGGCGGCAATCACGGTGCGGCGGTCGCCTACGCCGCGCAACGGCTCGGCATCCCGGCCACGATTTTCGTGCCTGACATCACCTCGCCGGCCAAGGCCGAACGCATCAAAGACTACGGCGCGCAGCTCGTGGTGGCGGGCGCCCGCTATGCCGACGCGCTCGCCGCGAGCGAAACCCAGGTCGCGCAGACTGGCGCCCTTGCCGTTCATGCCTACGACCAGGCAGAAACCCTGCTCGGTCAAGGCAGCGTCGGAATGGAGCTGGAGCAGGATGCAGCGGGCATCGACACGGTGCTGGTTGCAGTGGGCGGCGGCGGCCTGATCGGTGGTATGGCAGCCTGGAGCGCCGGCAGGACGCGCATCGTGGCGGTCGAGCCGGAGCAATCGCCGACGCTGCATGCCGCCTTCGCGGCAGGTGAGCCGGTCGATGCTCCCGCGGGCGGCATCGCCGCCGACAGTCTCGCTCCGCGACGCGTCGGGCAATTGATGTTTCCGATCGCGCGAGCCCATGTCGAGAGAGTCGTCCTGGTCGCCGACGAGGCCATCCGGCAGGCGCAGGCGGCGTTGTGGTCGAGCTTGCGCGTTGTGGCCGAGCCCGGTGGTGCGACCGCATTTGCCGCCTTGCTCTCCGGTCGCTATCGTCCTTCACCGGGAGAACGGGTCGCGGTACTGCTGTGCGGCGCCAACACCAATGCGGTGAATTTCAACAGCTAGGAAGCGTCGCATGATCAGGTATCGCAAACTTATGCTGACGTTGATCCTGCTTCCTCTGACCGGCCACGGCGCCCACGCACAGGACCGCCCGATCGGCTTTTTGACGCCGTCGAAGAACATCGCCTGCCAGTTCTTCACCGACAGCGGCCAAAGAAACGATCAAGGCGTGCTCCGCTGCGACATCATGAACCTGGAGACGCGTCCGCGTCGGCCCGCCGATTGCGAGCTCGAATGGGGCAACGCCTTCGAGATGAGCGCGAAAGGAGCCGCGGGGCGCATCTGCGCCGGCGACACCATCATGGACCCGTCGCTGCCCGTGCTCGCCTATGGCGAGGTGTGGCAGCGTGCGGGGTTCACGTGCCGATCGGAGCAGACGGGGCTGACGTGCTTCAATGCGATGCAGCACGGGTTTTCGCTGGCACGGGCGGAGCAGAAGGTGTTTTGAGGAGTGGCCCGCATGAAGCGGAGCGCCACACTCCGTCATTGCGAGCGCAGCGAAGCAATCCAGGATCTTTCCACCGAAACAGACTGGATTGCTTCGTCGCAAGGGCTCCTCGCAATGACGGTGGAGAGGCAGCTGCGCACTATTCAATGATCGGCATATGCTTCGCCGCCGTCCGCGGCAGCGGCCCGTCGAGGCGCGGGTCGTTGGCGATCTCGACCTGGCGGCGGAACGGGCGGAAGCCGGAGCGCTGGTAGAATGCAACGGCGGACGGATGATCGAGGGTGCAGGTGTGCACCCAGACACGGGACAGGTCGCGCGACCATGCGAGCTCAAGCGCGCGGTTCATCAGGAAGCGTGCGGCACCAGTTCCGATCAGTTTTGCAGTGACACCGAAATAGACCAGCTCGCACTGGCCGGGCTCGCGGAAATCCAGCTCCAGCAGGCCTTCATCACGGCCGTCCACGATCAGGGCGTAGACCTCGATCCCCGGTGCGCGGATGGCCACGGCCAGTTCCGCGTCGCTCATGCGCGCCCGGGAAAACCACAACCACTCCTCGCCGACGCGGCGGTGAAGGTCGCGATACCAGTCGAGCGCGGGCGCGTCGACCTTGCGCAGGGTCCACGCGCCCACGGGATCGTCGCGGCGCGCAGGCACTGCGGTCATCTCGAGGTGGGTGACGACGGCGGCGATCTTGCCGGCGGGAATGTCCGAATAGCCGTCGGGGAGGATCATGGCGGTGTCCTGTGGAGCCGAGCGCGAGCCACATATTTTGCGTCGTCCCGGCGAAGGCCGGGACCAATAACCACGGATGTAGGTTGCTTTGTGATACTGGAACGACGAGTCCTATTCGCAATAGCTGCTGCGGAGTATGGGTCCCGGCCCCCCGTGCGCAATTGCGCACTAGGCCGGGACGACGGTGGTGTTTGCGGCTGCGTCCTTGTTTAGATCGCCTTGTTCACCTCGGCGTCAGGGTGATCGCCTCCGCGGTCGCAGCCTCGACCGCGGCGCGGCTGTAGAGCAGCGGCACATACTGGCCGGTTGCCCACAGCGGCGCGAGGTCGCGATAATGGCCGCTGAAGGGATCGCCCGACTGGCCCGGCGTGTTGATAGTGCGGCTTGCATCCCAATTGCCGACGTCGAGCACCATGCGGAACGACGCGCCGGCGAACAGCTGATAATCGGTGCGGCGATAGGTGGCCGCGCGCGGCACATTGGCGGCGCCGCCGTAAGCCAGCGGACCGACCGAGAGCTGAGCGGCCGTCGCCTTGTCGGCGAGTGGCATCAGCGCGTGGTCGAATTTTGCGACGTGCAGGCGGCCCCAGCGCCAGGTGGATGAGTCAGTGCCGAGCTTGGCCATAACGTCGGCGACGGCCGCTCCCAGGCTGTCGCGCAGGATCTGGTCGCGCGCGGCAACGGGATCCGAACCGAACGACGGATCCGGAGATTCCAGAGCGGCGACGAGCGCCGAAATGCTGGATGCTTCGGGCGCGATCAGGTCGGCGGCCTTGGGCGCCGTGGTCTTCAACAGCACCGGCCCAAGATGATTGGCGATCCAGACCTCGAACAATGCAGCCGCGGCACTGTCGGCGGCGTCACGCGCGTCCCAGGGCTTGAGGAGTTCGAGGCCCTTCTTCACATTGGCATCATCCGAACTGAGCTGCTGCAACAGCTTAACCAGCCGCCGCCCCAGCATCGTGGTGTCGTCGTTCTGCAGATCCATGGCGTCGGCCAAGGTCACCTTGCTGTTGGCCTGCAGCACCTCGGTGATGCGCTGCCAACGCGCACTGTCCGCCCATTCGAACCCGACCTTACGCTCGCTGACGGGATAATCCGCCGGCAGGTTCATCTGGTTGGCGGTGGCGAGAAAGCCCTGCTTGGGCTGATAGGCCTTCGGCAGATCGTCCAGGGAGAGAAAACCCTGCCATTCATAGCGGCCGTCGCCGGGCACCGGCATCAGGCCGTCATAGTTGGCGCGCCGCGGCGTCTTGCCGGCGGCGACCCAACCGATATTGCCCTTGGTGTCCGCATAAACCTGATTCTCCGACGGCGCGCCCCAGCGGCGCATGGCCGCGAGAAATCCATTCCAATCCTTCGCCGTCATGTAGTCGGAGGAGCCGAAATAGGCGGAGGTGCCGGGCTCGAACCAGATCGAGCGCACGGCGAACGCGCGCTTGTTGGCGTCGTCGACATGGATCACCGGACCGTGCCGGGTGAATTTCAGCTCGACATCGCGGTCGCCCTCGCTTTTCACCTGCTCCTTCTCGTGAACGATGCGCATGTCTTCCCAGCCGGTGCCGTAGCGGTACTGGTTGGGATTTTGCGGATTGAGCTCGTAGACGTAGAGGTCTTCCTGGTCGACGTTGAAGATGGTGAGGCCGAAGGCGATGGTGCCGTTGTGGCCGATCGAGATGCCGGGGAGTGCCGGCTCGCCCGCGCCGATCACGGAGAGGCCGGGCGCATTGAGCCCGACGATGTAACGCAGCGAGGGCACGCTGTGCTCGCGATGCGGATCGTTGGCAAGGATCGGGCGGCCTGTCGCGGTGCGCGACGCCGCGATCACCCAATTATTGGAGCCGACGGTGTCGCGTTGCTGGTCGGCCTCGGTGAGGTACTTGTCCGGCTCGTGCGCGAGTGCGGCCTGGCGATCTTTCGGCGCGGCAAAGGCCACGGGACGCGTCGCGAGATCGTACGCCGCCAGCACCGCCTTCGGCACGCTGCAGGGATCGAGACCGTCAGGGATTTTCGTCGTCCAGGTCGGCTCGAGCTTGACGCGAAAACGATCGGCATCGAGGCCAGCCGCGCAGGCGACCAACGAGCGCTTGACCTCGGAGGCGACATTGCGCGTCAGGCCGTGGCTGCGGATGCGGACGATGTCATCCGCCGTCCACGGATCCGGCATGGTGCCGGCGATCCTGAACTCGATCGGCAATGGGCGCTTGCCCGCGCGCACATCGGCGACGTAGGCGTTGACCCCGGCGACGAATGCGTCCGCATAGGTCTTCGCCTTGGGGCCGTAAGCCGCCCACTCCGCTTTCATGTCACCGCGATAGAGGAAGAGCCGCAGCGCCTTGTCCTGCTCGGCATAGGCAGGGCCGAAATCTTTTGCGAGCAGACCAAGCCCGCGCTTGCGCCAGAGATCGATCTGCCAGAGCCGGTCGCGTGCGGCATTGAAACCTTGCAGAAAGAACAGGTCGTGCTCATTGCCGGCATAGATGTGGGGGATGCCCCAGACATCGACCAGGATCTGCGCGGGAGCGTTGAGACCGGCAACGTCGGTCTTCACCTGACGCGCGCTCCCGAGCGGGTTCGCCTGCTCGCGCGCGAGGGCCGTCGAGGTGAGCAGCGTGGCACAGATTGCTGCGCCACAGAGCTTTTGGATGACCCGGTTGAAATCCGTGTTCATTGTCGTTCCTCCCATTGTTGTTATTTAGTGCGTCGTGCGCGCCCGCTATTCGCCCTCGTCGCTCGCCAGCACACCTTTCACCGCCCTCGCCCATCCCGCGAGCTTCCGCTCGCGCGTGGCCTGGCTCATCACCGGCTTGAACCGGTGCTCCAGCCGCCAGTTGTCGGCGAATTTTGTCGGCTCGGGATAGACGCCGGCCTGGAGGCCGGCGAGATAGGCGGCGCCGAGTGCTGTGGTTTCCTGGATCACGGGGCGGTCGACCGGCGCGTCGAGCAGATCGGCGAGGCGCTGCATGGTCCAGTCGGACGCGGTCATGCCGCCGTCGACGCGGAGCACAACGCTGGCGGTTTCCGAACTCGGCCAGTCGGCGCGCATCGCGGCCCAGAGATCAAACGTCTGGTAGCAGACGCTTTCCAGCGCGGCGTGGGCAAGCTCGGCCGGGCCGGTGTTGCGGGTGAGGCCGAACAGCGCACCGCGCACGCGGGGATTCCAGTACGGCGCGCCCATGCCGACGAAGGCCGGCACGAGATAGACGCTCTGCATGGAGTCCGACTGATCGGCAAGAGGTCCGGTTTCGGCGGCGTGCTTGATGAGGCCGAGCCCGTCGCGCAGCCACTGCACCGCGGAGCCCGCGACGAAGATCGAGCCTTCGAGCGCGTAGGTGCGTTTGCCGCCTAGCTGGTAGGCGATGGTGGTGAGCAGCTTGTTCTTCGAGGCCACGGGCGTGGTGCCAGTGTTGAGCAGCGCGAAGCAGCCGGTGCCGTAGGTCGACTTCATCATGCCCGGGCGGAAGCAGGCCTGGCCGATGGTCGCGGCCTGCTGGTCGCCGGCGATGCCTGAGATCGCGATGGCGCCGCCGAACAGGTCCGGGGTGCTCTCGCCGAAACGGGCGGAAGAATCCTTCACCTCAGGCAGCATCGAGCGCGGCACGCCGATGATCTCCAGCAGCTCATCGTCCCACTGGCCGGTATGGATGTTGAACAGCAGCGTGCGCGAGGCGTTGGTGGCATCGGTAGCGTGCACCTTGCCGCCGGTGAGGCGCCAGAGCAAATAGCAATCGACGGTGCCGAACATCAGCTCGCCGCGCGCGGCCCGCGCCCGTGCGCCGGGGACATGGTCGAGAATCCAGGCGACCTTGGTGCCGGAGAAATAGGGATCGATGATCAGGCCGGTCTTTTGCGAGATCACGGGCTCGCGGCCGTCGGCTTTCAGTTTCGCGCAGATGTCGGCGGTGCGGCGGTCCTGCCAGACGATGGCGCGATGCACGGCCTGCCCCGTGGCGCGGTCCCACACCACGGTGGTCTCGCGCTGGTTGGTGATTCCGATCGCGGCGATGTCCTTGGCGGTGATGCCGGCCTGCGCGATCGCATCGCGGCAGACCGTCACGGTCGAGGTCCAGATGTCCTCGGGCTCGTGCTCCACCCACCCCGACGCCGGAAAATGCTGCGGAAATTCGGCTTGCGCCTTCGCCGCAATGGAAATGTCGCTGCGAAACACGATCGCGCGCGAGGAGGTGGTGCCTTGGTCGATGGCAAGGACGAAAGACATGGAAGCGAACCTTGGTGTTCCCCGAGGGATCATTGTGTGGCGCCAAAGGGAGCGGATTGGGGAGGGAAGGTCAAGCCCGCCGCGCTGATCCAGGCGAGCAAGAACGCATGTGGCAGGGCTAGGACAGAGATTGCGAAAATGCTACATGCCGGGCGGGCAGATGGGGCGGCATGACCTTCACTTCACTTCAGTTCGGCATCTTCGTCGCGATCGTGTTTGGCATCTATTACCTGCCTTCATTGCGCAGTTTCCAGGTCCCGCTGCTCGTCCTCGCAAGCGTGTTCTTCTACGGCTTCGGCCAGCCCGAGTTGCTGCCGCTGCTGCTCGTCGCGGTCCTCGGCACCTATCTCTGCCTGGTGCTTGCCTTCGAGAACCGAACCCTATGGATGCCGGCCGGCATCGTCTTCAATCTCGGCCTGCTGGCGTTCTTCAAATACAAGTTCCTGTTCGTTGACGCCGCCGCGGCCCATCTGACCGGCGCCGCGCCGGTCGACTTCCTGCTGCGCTTGCCGCTGCCGATCGGCATCTCGTTCTTCGTCTTCCACAACATCAGCCTGCTGGTGGACCTGACGCGCGAGAAACGCAGCGTGCGCTTGCGCGAGGTGTTCCTGTACATCATCTTCTTCCCGCAGCTCGTATCCGGCCCGATCACGCGTGCGGCCCAGTTCATGCCGCAGATTGCTCCCAAGCGGATCAGTGACGTTGCCTTCGTCGAGGCCGCGAAGTGGATTCTGGTCGGCTATTTCTTCAAGCTGTATGTGGCGAACAATCTCAACGAGATGACGTCCTATATGGATTTCCCGCTCTACGAGACGCTGCGCACGCAGGATCGCTGGCTGCTGGTGTTCCTCTACAGCTACCAGATTTACGCCGACTTCTTCGGCTACTCGGCGATCGCGCTCGGCCTCGGCCTGCTGTTCGGCTATCGCCTGCCCGTGAACTTCAACCTGCCCTACATCTCGACCTCGTTCTCGGAGTTCTGGACGCGTTGGCACATCTCGTTGTCGAGCTGGCTCAGGACCTATTTGTACATTCCGCTCGGCGGCAACCGTCATGGACCGACACGAACCACTCTCAACCTGATGATCGTGATGACGCTTGGCGGACTCTGGCATGGCGCCAGCCTGAGCTATGCCCTGTGGGGCATGGCGCACGGGTTCCTGCTCGTCCTCGAACGGCCGTTCCTGAGACTGCTGGGCGATGGAAACCCCGCGGTGCGGGTGATCCGGATGGGCATCGTCTTCTTCTGCGTCACGATGCTCTGGATCTTCTTCAAGCTGCCGAACTTCGACCACGCGCTCAGCTATCTCAAAGGAATGTTCATGGCGACGGACGTGCCCAATCCGCCAAAACTGTTCACCAATCTCGCTTTGCTCTACGCCTTGCCTGTGATCATCCAGCATGCGGGCATCGGCGCGCTGATCGAAGGCCGGCTGCGGCGATGGGAGCCGTATCTCTATGGCGCGCTCGCGGCGCTCGCCTGTCTCGAAGCGGGGCCCGACAGCACTTTCATCTACTTCCAGTTCTGACATGCAGCAGGATTTTTCGCTTTCATGGCTGGTCAAGTGCGTTGCGGCTGCAGCTGCGCTGCTGCTGGCCTGCGCCTTCACCACGGCGCGCTTCGGCTCGGCCCTGCAGCAGCCGGCGGTCACGACCCGCGGCGGCAGCCTGATCAGCCTCAACCGCTATGTGCAGGATCCCACGCCTGATATCGTGCTGGTCGGCAGCTCGATCGCCTGGCGCCTCAAGGAGGAGTATTTCTCGCCTCCGCGCGTCCGCAATCTTGCGCTGGCGGGCGGCTCGCCGGTGACAGGTCTCGAGATCGTTGCGAACCGGCCGAACCTGCCGAAGATCGTGCTGATCGAGACGAATATCCTGACGCGCGAGTCCGACAGCGCGCTGATCGAGCGGTTTTCCGGCGGCGCGGGCACCGAAGCGCTGCTGTTGCGCCCGGTGCGAACGGCGATCGCGGGCTATGAAACGTGGAAGCACGGTGAACCCAATCCCGCCCGGGCGCGCACCGAGCGAGATCGCCTGCTCAGCCAGCCGCCGAGCACGTTCGACAACAAGGTCTATCTCGACCGTGCGCTGGAGCAGATGAACGAAGCCGACCCGACCGTGCCGGCACGCGCGAATGTGGTCCGCATCAGGCAGCTCGTCGACGAGCTGCAGCGGCGCGGCGCCCGCGCGTTTCTGATCCACGTTCCCTTTGCGCCGGAGATCGAAGGCTCCCGCATGGCCCGGATGACCAAAGAGATCCTCGACGAAGCCTTCCCGGATCGCAGGCTTTGGCTCCCGTTCGATCCGCCGCGAAGCGAGCTGCGTTGGGACGACGGCGTGCACCTCGACGAACGCTCCGCCCTGGTCGTCGTACGCGCCATCGAAAGCGCCATCGATAGCTCCTTGGCCGAGCGAGACAGCGCGCGCCGCCCGTAGCGGAGGACCGGCGACTACGGCGCCGCCGTGGTCACGCCGCCGTCGATGACGATGGTCTGTCCGGTCATGAAGCTCGACGCATCCGAGCCGAGGTAGGCCACGGCGCCTGCGATTTCGTCGGGTTCGCCGATGCGGCGGAGCGGCGTGGTGGCAGTGCGGCGTTTTAGATTCGCCTCGTCTTCCCACAGCGCGCGGGCGAAATCGGTCTTGACGAGGCCCGGCGCGATGCAGTTGACGCGGACGCCTTTCGGACCCCATTCGCCGGCGAGCGAACGGCACAGCGCGAAGTCGGCAGCCTTGGAGATGCCGTAGGCGCCGATCACGGTGGAGCCGCGCAGGCCGCCGATCGAGGAGATGATGACGACCGAGCCCTTGCCGCGCTCGGCCATCTGCGGGATCGCCAGCGCGGAGAGCCAGATGTTGCTCTTGACGTTGCTGCCCATGATCTTGTCGAAGGCCTCGTCGGTGATGTCGAGCAGCGGGCCGTAGTAAGGATTGACGGCGGCGTTGCAGACCAGGATGTCGATCTTTCCGTAGTGCCTGGTCGCACCCGCGATCAGCGCCTCGACCTCTTGCTTGCGCGCGATGTTGCAGGGGATGACGGTTGCCTCGCCGCCGGCCGCCTTGATGCCGTCGGCGACCTCCTGGCAGGCCTCGGCCTTGCGCGATGAGACCACGACCTTGGCGCCGAGCTTTGCGAGCAGCTCGGCGGAGGCGCGGCCAATGCCGCGGCTGGAGCCGGTGACGACGGCGACTTTTCCGGTGAGATCGAACGGGGTGTTTTTCATTGGTGTTGCCTCGCTGATTCAACGATCTCCGTCATTGCGAGGAGCGAAGCGACGAAGCAATCCAGACTGTCGCCGCGGACAGATTTCTGGATTGCTTCGCTTCGCTCGCAATGACGGCGGTGGAGCTGTCAGATCAACCCGCCACCATCCGCCACGCGGCGCTGGTGGTAGTCGGTGTCGCCGAACGAGTTCTCGATCATGGTGAGGCGCTTGAAGTAGTGGCCGATCTTCGCCTCCATGGTCATGCCGATGCCGCCATGGAGCTGGATCGCCTGCTGTCCGACGAACTTCAGCGACTTGCCGATCTGCACCTTGGCCGCCGCAACCGCGTTGCTGCGCTCCTTGGCGTCCTCGAAATCGCCCGCCATGGTCGCAAACATCGACATCGATCTCGCCTGCTCGGTGGCGACGAACATGTCGGCGGCGCGGTGCTGGAGCGACTGGAAGGTGCCGATCGGCACGCCGAACTGCTTGCGCGTCTTGATGTACTCGACGGTGGTCTTGAGCGATTCGTCCATCAGGCCGACCGCTTCGGCGCAAAGCGCGATGCGGGCTTCGTCGACCACACGCTCGATCAGCGCGAGCGAATCGTCGGGATTGCCCAGCGCCGCATCGGCACCGACCTCGACGCCGGTGAAGGTGATGTCGGCGGCGTGCAGGCCGTCCTGGGTGGGATACGATTTCTTGGTGAGGCCCTTGGCGTTGGCCGGCACCAGGAACACGCCGATGCCGCTCTTGTCGCGGCGCTCGCCCCTGGTGCGCGCGGTCACGATGAGGGTGTCTGCGTTCTCGCCGTTGAGCACGACGAACTTCTCGCCGTCGATGACCCAACCCTCGCCCTTCTTCTTTGCCGTCGTGGTGACGTCGAACAGATCGTAGCGCGAGTTCTTCTCGAGCTGGGCAAATGCAAGCGTCTTGCTGCCGTCGACGATCCCTGGCACATGCGCGGCCTTCTGCGCATCGCTGCCCGCATGGCGCAGGAAGCCGCCGCCGATCACGACGGTCGCGAGATAAGGCTCCAGCACCAGCGCCTTGCCGAGCGCTTCCATCACGATCATGGTCTCGACGCCGCCGCCGCCGAAGCCGCCATCGGCCTCCGAAAAGGGCAGGCCAAGCAGGCCCTGCTCGGCGAGCTTGCCCCAGACGGCTTTGCTCCAGCCGCCCTTCTCCTTCATGTACTTCTTGCGGCTCTCGAAATCGTAGGAATCGGTCAGGAGGCCGTCGATGCTTTCCTTGAGAAGCCGTTGCTCCTCGTTCAGATCAAAATCCATGGTTCTCTACTCTCCCGGTATTGATTTCGTCATGCCAGCCTTGTGCCGGGCATCCACGTTCTTCGTGCCGCGAGGCGTGGATGGCCGGGTCAAGCCCGGCCATGACGGCGAGTGTGTGGTGATAGGGCGCGGTCACAGCCCTAGCACCGCCTTGGCGATGATGTTGCGCTGGATCTCGTTGGAGCCGCCGTAGATCGAGACCTTGCGGTTGTTGAAGTAGCTCGGCGCGATCTGGGCGGTCCAGTCCATGGCTTCGTTCGAACCGTCGTCGCCGTGCACATCATAGGGTGCTGCGAACGGGCCGATCACTTCCATCAGCAGCTCGGTGGTGGTCTGCTGGATCTCGGAGCCCTTGATCTTCAGCACGGAGGACGCCGGATTGGGCTTGCCCTTGCCGTGCTTGCTTTCGTCGGCGACGACGCGGAGCTGCGTGAGCTCGAGCGCCTTGAGCTCGATTTCGCAGGCCGCGAGCTTGTCGCGGAAGGCCGCGTCCTGGATGATCGGCTTGCCGCCGGATTCGACCTTGGAGGCGAGATCGCGGATGCGGCGCAGCCGCTCCTTCGAGACGCCGACCCGCGCGATGCCGGTGCGCTCATTGCCGAGCAGGAATTTCGCGTAATCCCAGCCCTTGTTCTCCTCGCCGATCAGGTTCTCGATGGGCACCTCGACGTCGTCGAAGAACACTTCGTTGACCTCGGCGCCACCGTCGATGGTCTGGATCGGGCGCACGGTGACGCCCTTCGACTTCATCGAGAACACGATGAAGGAGATGCCCATCTGCTTCTTGGCACTTGGATCGGTGCGGCAGAGGCAGAAGATCATGTCGGCGTGCTGGGCGAGCGTGGTCCAGGTCTTCTGGCCGTTGATGATCCACTTGTCGCCCCTGCGCTCGGCCTTGGTCTTGAGCGAAGCGAGGTCGGAGCCGGAGCCGGGCTCGGAGAAGCCCTGGCACCACCAATCGTCGACATTGGCAATGCGGGGCAGATACTGCTTCTTCTGCTCTTCGTTGCCGAACGTGTAGATGACGGGGCCAACCATGCTGACGCCGAAGGCGAGCGGCTGCGGCGCCGGATAGGACTGCAGCTCCTCGTTGAAGATGTAGTGCTGTACGGAGGTCCAGCCGGTGCCGCCATATTGCTTGGGCCAGTGGCTGACGCCCCAGCCTTTCTTGTTGAGGATGCGCCACCATGTCACCATCTCGTCCTTTGAGAGGTGGCGGCCCTCGACCAGCTTGCGCCGCGTATCCGGCGGCACGTTGTCGCGGAAGAATGATCGCACTTCCTCGCGAAACGCCTGCTCTTCTTTCGTGAATGCGAGATCCATCGGATCCTCCTTGTGAGCCTATTCTTATCTTATCGTCGATACGAGTTTCGTTGATTGTGACGGTTTCTGCTGCTGGCGCAACTCATGGCGCGACAGCTTTCCGACCGGCGTACGCGGCAGATCGTCGACGAATTCGACCTCCGCCGGCAATTCGTGCTTGCCGAGCTTGCCGGTGAGCTGCGCGCGCAGCTCGTCGAGCGAGAACGGCCTTGCGTCCGGCTTCAGCTTGATGAAAGCCTTGGCGGCTTCGCCGCGGTACTGGTCGGGAATGCCGAGCACGATCACCTCGTGCACGCCTGATATGGCGTAGATCGCCTGCTCGATCATCTGCGGATAGACGTTGAAGCCGCCGGAGATGATCATGTCCTTCTTGCGGTCGACCAGGAAGAAATAGCCGTCGGTATCGACATAGCCGATGTCGCCGGTGAGGAAGCGGCCGTCGACGAAGGCCTCCGCGGATCCCTCCGGCTTGTTCCAGTAGCCTTTGGTGACGTTCGGGCCCTTGATGCGGATCTCGCCGACTTCGCCCGGCGGCAGCACTTTCGTGGGATCTTCTAGCGAGACGACGTCGAGCTCGATGCCGGGCAGCATCAGGCCGATCGAGCCGGGCTTGTCGGGACCTGTCGGCGGATGGCCGGTGCCGGGCGAGCAGGTTTCGGTCATGCCCCAGCCGCTGCGGAGCTTCTTGCCGACCTTGCGCTCGAAGAAATTTGCGATCTCCACCGGCAGCGGCGCCCCGCCGGAGCCGATGGTGGCGAGGGAGGAGAAATCGCGCTTGTCGAGATCGGGAAGGGCTGCGATCGCGATCCACATCGTCGGCACGCCGGGGAAATAGGTCGCGCGCTTGATTTCGATGTCGCGCATCACCGCCTCCACGTCAAAACGTTGATGCAGCGAGATCAGATGGCCGCGGCTGAGCGAGGACAGCAGCACGACGGTGAGCGCATAGATGTGGAACAGCGGCAGCACGCAGATCACGCGCTCGACGACGTCGCCGCGCGCAGCACGCGACGGCTTGCCCCAGACGTCGTAGATCGACACGGCCGAGGTGAGATTGCCGTGGGTGAGCATTGCGCCTTTGGGCAGTCCGGTGGTGCCGCCGGTATATTGCAGCAGGGCGACATCGTCGGCGGTCACGGACGGCCACTGCGTCGGCGCGGTCGCGCCTTCGACGAAGGTCCTGAAGGTAGCGACGCGGGGATCGCTGGGAATCGCAGCCTGCGGCGTGCCGACCTTGCCCCAATGATCGTCCTCGCAGACGACCAGGCGATCAATCAGACCCTTTTCCAGGAATTTCAGCGCGGTCGGCAGCAGCGCCGCGAGGTTGGAGGTGACGAGCAGGCGCGAACCGGAATCGGAGATCTTGTGCGTCAGCGCGATCTCGCCGTCGAGCGGAGACAGATGCGCGACGCGGGCGCCGGCCTTC
Organism: Bradyrhizobium sp. 149; assembly: GCF_023073915.1. Classification (GTDB taxonomy): domain Bacteria; phylum Pseudomonadota; class Alphaproteobacteria; order Rhizobiales; family Xanthobacteraceae; genus Bradyrhizobium. The sequence continues at coordinate 1,969,755 of NZ_JADPKK010000022.1, forward strand.
AGCGCGCCGAAAAAATTAACGGGGTGATCCGGCGTATTGCCGAGGAACAGCGCGATGGATGTGTTCTTCCCGCAGCCAGCGCGCAGGAACGCGGCAGCTGCACGCTCCGCCATGACGGCGAGCTCGGCGTAGGTGATCGGCCGGTCGCGGAATTCCAGCGCAGTGCGCGGACCGTACTCGGCGGCGGCTTTTGCCAGCAGGTCAGGCAGCGAGCCCTGGACGACGGTGTCGTCCCAACGCACGCCTTCGGGATAAAACTGTTCGCCGGGGTGGGTCATGGATTCCTTGAGCCACAGAAACCGTCATTCCGGGGCGGCTGGAAGAGCCGAACCCGGAATCTCGAGGTTCCGGGTTCGCCCTTCGGGCGCCCCGGAACGACATAAGCGGCAGCAGCCGCCATCACGCAGCCTTCGAGCCCGCCGCAAGCGAGGCAAACGTCTTGCCTTCGGCCGCGAGCTTCTTCAGCAGCGGCGCGGGCTCGAGGCTCGGGTCATTGGTCTCCTTGGCATAGTAGGACAGACGATCGGCGATGTGCTTGAGGCCGACGCTGTCGGCCCAGAACATCGGGCCGCCGCGGTAGATAGGCCAGCCATAGCCGTAGAGCCAGACCACGTCGATATCGGACGGGCGCGCCGCGATGCCCTCTTCCAAAATCTTCGCGCCCTCGTTGATCATCGGGTACATCATGCGTTCGAGGATCTCCTCGTCGCTGACGACGCGCTTCTTGCGGCCCATACGCAGCAGCGTCTCGTCGATCAGCTTCTCGACTTCGGGATCGGGCAGCGCCGAGCGCGAGCCGGCTTCGTATTTGTAGTAGCCCTTGCCGGTTTTCTGGCCGAAGCGGCCGGCTTCGCAGAGCGCGTCCGCGATCTCCGACTTGATGCCGCGGTCCTTGCGCGAGCGCCAGCCGATGTCGAGGCCGGCGAGGTCACCCATCGCGAACGGCCCCATCGGCATGCCGAACTTGGTCACGACGGCGTCGACCTGCTGCGGAAGCGCGCCTTCGAACAACAGTTTCTCGGACTGCTTGCCGCGCTGGGCCAGCATGCGGTTGCCGACGAAACCGTCGCAGACGCCGACCACGGCCGGCACTTTTGCGATCTTGCGCGCAATCGAGACCGCCGTCACAAGGGCATCCGGCGCGGTCTTGTCGGCGCGCACGATCTCGCACAGCTTCATGACGTTGGCGGGCGAGAAGAAGTGCATGCCGAGCACGTCCTGCGGACGCTTGGTCGACTTCGCGATCTCGTCGATATTCAGGTACGAGGTGTTGGAGGCGAGCACGGCGCCGGGCTTGACGTACTGGTCGAGCTTGCCGAACACCTCCTTCTTCACCGCCATGGTCTCGAACACGGCTTCGATGACGAGGTCGGCATCGCCGACGTTCTCGATGCCGACGACGCCGTTGATCAGCGCCATGCGCTTGGCGGGCGCATCCGCCGGGATGCCGCCGCGCGCCGCGGTCGCTTCCCAGTTCTTCTGCATGATGCCCATGCCGCGCTTGAGCTGCTCCTCGCCGGTCTCGATCAGAGTGACGGGAACGCCGGCATTGGCAAAGGACATCGCGATGCCGCCGCCCATGGTGCCGGCGCCAAGGATGGCGACACGGTTCACGGGCCGCGGCTTGGTGCCTTCAGGAACGCCGGCGATCTTGCTGGCCTCGCGCTCGGCGAAGAAGGCATAACGCTGCGCCTTGGACTGATCGCTGGCGACGAGCTTCAGGAAGCCCTCGCGCTCCTTCTTCAGACCCTCCTCGAACGGCAGGTCGATGGCGTAGCCGACGGCGTCGGCCGCCGCGAACGGCGCTTCCAGGCCGCGCGACTTCTTGGTCATGGCGGCGACCGCATTGGTGAAGATCGAGCGGTCGGCCTTGGCCGCCGCGATCTTGGAATCATCGTCACGCAGCCGGCGCAGCGGGCGCTTCTCGGCCAGCAGCTTTCGCACGAAGGCTTCGCCTCCGGCAGCCGGACCCTCGACGATCTCCTCGATCAAACCGTTCTTCAGCGCCTCGGCCGCGCCGATGGGATCGCCGCCGACGATCATCTTGACCGCGAGCTCCGGCCCGACCGCGCGCGGCAGGCGCTGGGTGCCGCCCGCGCCCGGCAGCAGGCCGAGCTTCACCTCGGGCAGGCCGAGCTTGGCTTCCTTCACCGCGACGCGGAAATGGCAGGCGAGCGCGACCTCGAGGCCGCCGCCGAGCGCGGTGCCGTGGATCGCGGCAACCACCGGCTTCGGCGAGTTCTCGAGTTCGGAAAGCACGTCGTTGAGAGCGGGCGGCTTCGGCGGCTTGCCGAATTCGGTGATGTCGGCCCCCGCAATGAAGGTGCGGCCGGCGCAGGTCAGCACGATGCCCTTGATCGCGGGATCGGCGACCGCCGCCTTGATGCACTCCAAAATTCCGCCGCGAACCGCGGCACTCAGCGCATTGACCGGAGGGCTGTCGACCGTGACGATCCCGACTTCGTCATGACGCTCAAGCTTGACCAATTCGCTCACGGTTGTCCCTCCTTGGTGGGGTAATTTTGTTCAATTTCGCATTGCGGAATTTAATTCCGCATCTTGACGGCAGGGTTATTTTGAAGCACGTGGCTTGTCAACGACTCCGCGCAAGAAGCAGATCAGGGATGAAGCGTACAGGAAAGAAGACAGCGACCGATCGGAATTTCGTCGTCGCGCTTTCCCGCGGACTAGACGTATTGCGTGCATTCCAGCCCAGCGACGGACTTCTTGGCAATCAGGAAATCGCCGCCCGTACCAACCTGCCCAAGCCGACAGTTTCGCGGCTGACCTATACGTTGACGAAGCTCGGTTATCTGACGCCGGTTCCCCGGTTCGAGAAATATCAGCTCGCGCCGGCCGCGATGGCACTCGGCTATGCCGCGTTATCCAATCTCGGCGTTCGGCATTTGTCCGAACCGTTCCGTGAGGAAATGATGCGCGCGACCGGGGGAGCCGTTGCCGTCGGCGGCCGCGACCGTCACAGCATGATCTATTTCGGGCAAAGCCGCGGCAGCGAGACGGTCGGCGTTCAACTTGACGTCGGCTCCCGCGTGCCGATTGCAACCAGCGCGATGGGACGCGCCTATTTCTGGGCGCTCGCCGAAGACGAACGCGCAGAAGTGTCACGTATTCTGCGCGAACATTACGGCAGCCGCTGGCCGAAGATGCGCGATGGACTGGAGCGTTCCGGCGAGACCGTCGCGAAATACGGCTTCGCGATCTCCGTCGGCGACTGGCACGACGACATCGGCGCCGCCGGAGTCGCACTCAAGCTCAACGACGGAACCGGTCCCTACGCATTCAATTGCGGCGCGCCCGCATTCCGTTTCACGGAAGAGCGTTTGATCAACGACATTGGACCGCGTCTGCTTGCGATGGTAAGGAACATCGAAGCGGCACTTGGGGGTCTGATGCCGCATTCAAAAAAAGGCATCAGCAAAAAGCTGAAATCAGGAGGAAAAGTTGCGCGTGTGGCCGAGGGGATCAGATAGCCTTTGTCATCATCGGGAGCGGTTCACATCGCCCCTTCGCTCACTCAACAGAGTGGGCGAGACGAGATGACGCAGGCACAGCTCGCGCAGGGGACATCGCCCCTGCTCGCAGTTCGCGACGTCAGCGTCGTGTTCGGCGGCATCATTGCGCTCAACGGCGTGTCCTTTGACATGCACAAGGGCCAGATCCTCGGCTTGATCGGGCCTAACGGCGCCGGCAAGACCACGCTCTTCAATTGCCTGTCTCGGCTCTACCAGCCGTCGTCCGGCGACATCCTGATGGAAGGCGCGAGCATCCTGACGCGCCCGCCGCACCGGATCGCCGAGATCGGCATCGGCCGCACCTTCCAGAACGTGGCGCTGTTTCCGAACCTCTCGGTGATGGACAATGTCCGCGTCGGCGCGCATTCGAAGACATCCAGCGACATCATCAGCGACTCCTTGAGACTCGCCTGGGTCCGGCGCAGCGAGACCAGCGTCAACAAGAAGGTCGACGAGATCCTCGCCTATCTCGATCTCGAGGACGTCGCCCACACTGTCGTGTCGGGCCTGCCCTTCGGCACGCAGAAGCGCGTCGAGCTGGCACGCGCGCTCGCTGCCGATCCGAAGATCCTGCTGCTCGACGAGCCCGCCGGCGGCCTCAACCACGAGGAAGTCTACGCGCTCGGCGATCTCATTCGCCGCATCCGCGACGACCGCCACATGACCGTGCTCCTGGTCGAGCACCACATGGGCCTCGTGATGTCGATCGCCGACCACGTCGTCGCGCTGAATTTCGGCAAGAAGCTCGCGGAAGGCACGCCGGCCCAGGTGCAGGCGGATCCCGAAGTGATCAAAGCCTATCTCGGGAGCAAGGACCAATGACGACGCTGCTCAACGTCAAGGACCTGCGCGCCTATTACGGCCAGGTCCAGGCGCTCCACGGCCTGTCCTTCTCGCTCAGCGAGGGATCGCTGACCACGCTGCTGGGGGCCAACGGCGCCGGCAAGACCACCACGCTGCGCGCGATCTGCAACATGGTGCGCTCGACCGGCGGCATCGAGTTCGACGGCAAGCCGCTGAACAACCGCTCCACCGAGAGCATCGTGCGGTTCGGCATCGCCCATGTGCCGCAGGGCCGCGGCACCTTCACCACCATGACGGTGGAGGAAAACCTGCAATTAGGGGCGATCACCCGCAAGGACAGCGCCGGCATCGTCTCCGATATCGAGCGCATGTATGCGCATTTCCCGGTGCTCAAGCAGCGCCACACCCAGCAGGCCGGCACGCTCTCGGGCGGCGAGCAGCAGATGCTCGCGGTCGCCCGCGCCCTGATGCTGCGGCCGCGGCTGATGCTGCTGGACGAGCCTTCGTTCGGCCTGGCGCCGCTGGTGGTGCGCGACCTGTTCGGCATCCTCGGCAAGATCAACCGCGAGGACAAGGTGTCGATCCTGGTGGTCGAGCAGAACGCCCAGCTCGCGCTCGAGCTCGCGGACCAGGCCTATGTGATCGAGACCGGACGCATCGTGATGTCGGGCAACGCCAAGGACATTGCGAACAACGAAGAAATCCGCAAATCCTATCTGGGCTACTGAGGAGCCGGCACGATGGAGCTGTTCACCAACCAAGTGCTGGCCGGCATCGCCACGGGCGCGATCTACGCCTGCATGGCGCTCGCCGTGGTCATGATCTACCAGGCGATCGACCATCTCAACTTCGCGCAGGGCGAGATGGCGATGTTCTCGACCTTCATCTCCTGGCAGCTGATGCAATGGGGCATCCCCTATTGGGCCGCCTTCGTGATCACGCTGGCGCTCTCCTTTGTCGGCGGCATCGCGATCGAGCGCATCCTGTTCAAGCCGCTGGCAAAGGCCCCGGTGCTGACCAACGTCGCCGGTTTCATCGCGCTGTTTGCGATCATCAACTCCTCGGCCGGCCTGATCTGGGACTTCACCATCAAGCAGTATCCGACCCCGTTCGGCTCCTCGCCGTTCCTCGGCAGTCAGCTGATCTCGACCCACCAGGCCGGCATGATCGGCGTCACGGTGCTGCTGCTGCTCGGCCTCTACTTCTTCTTCCAGTACACCAAGATCGGCCTCGCCATGCGCGCGGCCGCCTCCGTGCCTGAATCGGCCCGGCTGGTCGGCATCAACACGAGCTGGATGATCGCGCTCGGCTGGGGCATGGCGACCGCGATCGGCTCGATCGCCGGCATGCTGATCGCACCGGTCGTGTTCCTCGAGCCCAACATGATGGGCGGCGTGCTGATCTACGGCTTCGCCGCCGCGGTGCTCGGCGGACTGACCAGCCCGTTCGGCGCCGTCGTCGGCGGCTTCCTGGTCGGCGTCTTCGAGAATCTCGCCGGCACCTACATCCCCGGCGTCGGCAACGAGCTGAAACTTCCGATCGCGCTCGCGCTGATCATCTCCGTCCTGGTCGTCAAACCCGCTGGCCTGTTCGGCCGGCATATCGTCAAGCGAGTTTGATCATGAGCGCTGCAGAAGAAGTCGTTGCAGAAGGCCACCAGGCGGTCGAGGCCGTTCCGAAGCGGGCCATGACGCTGGGCACCGGCACCTCGCTGGTGGTGCTCGCCGCACTGATCATCATGCCTGTCTTCGTCAAGAACTTCATCATCTTCCAGATGACGATGCTCCTGATCTACGGGCTCGCGGTGCTGGCGCTGAACATCCTGACCGGCGGCTCCGGCCAGTTCTCGCTCGGCCAGAGCGCGTTCTATGCCGTCGGCGCCTATACGACCGCCGTGCTGATGGAGCATTTCAACGTCAACTACGCGCTGACCTTGCCGGTCGCCGGCGTGGTCTGTTTCGCCTTCGGCTTCCTGTTCGGGCAGCCGGCGCTGCGACTCTCCGGCGTCTACCTCGCACTGGCGACCTTCGCGCTCGCCACCGCCATGCCGCAGCTGCTGAAGCTGAACTTCCTCGAGCACTGGACCGGCGGCGTGCAGGGACTCGTCGTCACCAAGCCCGATGCGCCGTTCGGCCTGCCGATGTCGCAGGACATGTGGCTCTACTACTTCTCGCTCGCCGTCGTGCTCGCGATCTACATTTTCTCGGTGAACCTGCTGCGCTCCCGTTCGGGCCGCGCCTTCATGGCGATCCGCGACAACGAGATCGCGGCGTCCGCCATGGGCGTTGACGTCGCGCTGTACAAGACCCTCGCCTTTGGCGTGTCCGCCGCCATCACTGGCATCGCCGGCTCGCTCGGCGCCATCGCAGTGCAGTTCGTCGCGCCCGACAGCTACACCATCACGCTCGCGATCTCGCTGTTCCTCGGCATGGTCGTCGGCGGTGTCGGCTGGCTGCCCGGCTCGATCGTCGGCGCCGCCTTCATCATCTTCGTGCCGAACATGGCGGAGGGCATCTCCAAAGGCCTCTCCGGCGCGGTGTTCGGCGTGCTCCTGTTCCTCGTCATCTATCTCGTGCCGCACGGCGCAAGGCAGATCGCGATCCTAGGCCAGCAACTCGTCGGCCGGCTCAGAAAGAACTGACAACCCGTTTAATTAAGCTAAGGAGACCCGAATTGCTTTTTGAAAGAACACTGCGAACCGCTGCGCTGGTCACGGCAACGGCGGTCATCACTCTCACCTCCGGCGCCGCACTCGCGCAGAAGAAATACGACACCGGCGCGTCGGATACCGAGATCAAGGTCGGCAACATCATGCCGTACAGCGGTCCGGCATCGGCCTACGGCATCATCGGCAAGACCGAAGAAGCCTATTTCAAGATGATCAACGACAAGGGCGGCATCAACGGCCGCAAGATCAACTTCGTCACCTATGACGACGCCTATTCGCCGCCGAAGGCGGTCGAGCAGGTCCGCAAGCTGGTCGAGAGCGACGAGGTGCTTGCCGTATTCAACCCGCTCGGCACGCCGTCGAACAGCGCGATCCAGAAATATCTGAACGCCAAGAAGATCCCGCAATTGTTCGTCGCCACCGGCGCGACCAAGTGGAACGATCCGAAAAACTTCCCCTGGACCATGGGCTGGCAGCCCTCCTACCAGAGCGAAGCGCAGATCTATGCGAAATGGCTCTTGAAGGAGAAGCCGGACGCCAAGATCGCGATCCTCTACCAGAACGACGATTTCGGCAAAGACTACCTCAAGGGCACCAAGGACGGCCTCGGCGCCAAGGCCTCGTCCATGATCATCCTGGAGGAGAGCTACGAGGTGTCCGAGCCCTCGATCGACGGCCACATCGTCAAGATCAAGGCCGCCAATCCCGACGTGCTGCTGATCTACGCCACGCCGAAATTCGCCGCCCAGACCATCAAGAAGACCGCCGAGCTGACCTGGAAGCCGCTCCAGATCCTGACCAACGTGTCGATCTCGGTCGGGAGCGTGATGAAGCCGGCCGGCTTCGAGGCTTCGCAGGGCGTCTTGTCGGCGGCCTATGCCAAGGACTCAACGGACCCGCAGTGGGCCAACGACCCCGGCATGAAGAAATGGAATGAGTTCGTCGACAAGTACATGCCCGGTGCCGACAAGACCGACACCAGCATGGTCTATGGCTACGGCGCAGCGTCGACCCTGGCCAAGGTTCTGGAAATGTGCGGCGACGACCTGACCCGGGCCAACATCATGAAGCAGGCCGCCTCGTTGAAGGATTTTGTACCGGACACCCTGCTGCCCGGCATCAAGATCAACACCAGCGCGACGGACTTTGCCCCGATTTCCCAGCTCCAGATGCAGCGCTTCAAGGGCGAAAAATGGGAACTGTTCGGTGAGATCATCAGCGGCGACGTCCCCACGGACTGACACGCTGACGCAATAGTCCCGGCCAACGAGCCCCCGCGAGCAATCGCGGGGCTTTTTGTTGACGTCCGGCGTCAATCTTGTTCAATGCGGCGCCGATCCAGCCCGGGGTGGGAGAAAGATGACTGCCGTTCGATTTCAGGTTGCGGCCCTTTTGGCCGCATTCGTGTTGTGCACTGCGATGAGCGACCCGGCACTGGCGCAGAAGAAATACGACAGCGGCGCTTCCGATACCGAGATCAAGATCGGCAACATCATGCCCTATAGCGGCCCGGCCTCCGCCTATGCCGCGATCGGCAAAGCCGAGGAAGCCTATTTCAACAAGATCAATGCCGAGGGCGGCATCGGCGGTCGCAAGATCAAGTTCATCTCCTACGACGACGGCTATTCGCCCCCGAAGACCGTGGAGCAGGCCCGCAAGCTGGTCGAGAGCGACGGGGTGCTGCTGATCTTCGGCTCGCTCGGCACCTCCACCAACGGCGCCATCCGCAAATACATGAACGAGAAGAAGGTGCCGCAATTGTTCGTGGCGAGCGGCGCTTCGAAGTGGAACGATCCGAAGCAATATCCCTGGACCATGGGCTGGCAGCCGAGCTACGCGAGCGAGGCGCGCATCTACGCCAAATACATCATGAAAGAGAAGCCGGATGGCAAGATCGGCGTGCTCTACCAGAACGACGATTTCGGCAAGGACTATCTGAAAGGGCTGAAGGACGGTCTTGGGCCCAAGGCCTCGATGATCGTGCTGGAAGACGGCTACGACACTTCGGAGCCGGCAATCGACGAGCACGTCGTGAAATTGAAGGCCTCCGGCGCCGACGTCTTCATCAGCATCACCACGCCGAAATTTGCTGCCCAGGCGATCAAGAAGGCGGCCGAGATCAACTGGCATCCGGTCCACATCATCTCCAACGTCTCGGCCTCGGTCGGCGGCGTGCTCGAGCCGGCGGGGCTCGAGATCTCGCAAGGGATCCTGTCGGCGAGCTACACCAAGGACGGCTCCGACCCGCAATGGAATGCCGACGACGGCATGAAGAGGTTCTACAATTTCCTCGCGCAGTACGATCCCAAGGCCAACAAGCTCGATGCCGGCGTGGTGTTCGGCTATGCCGCCGCGCAGACCATGGTGAAGGTGCTGCAAATGTGCGGCGACGACCTCACCCGCGACAACGTCATGAAGCAGGCCGCCAGCCTGAAGGATTTCGAGCCCGACACGCTGTTGCCCGGCATCAAGATCAACACCGCAGCCGATAATTTCGCCCCGATCGAGCAGCTCCAGATGATGCGGTTCAAGGGCCGGAAATGGGAGCTGTTCGGGGACGTCATCTCGAGCGAGATCGGCCATTGAGGCCGCGCAACTCAAACTCGCTCCCGATCGGTTAATCAACTCAGACGGAGGCGCTTTCTCGCAGTCGCACACGAGCGCGCGCCTGCCCCTGACTACTAAAGAAGCAGCCCCTGCGACCCCGCCGCAGGGGCTTTCTGTTGAAGGCAGAAGGTAAATCGTATTGAATTGCGACCGCGTCGCCAAAAACAAGCAACCCAAGAAAAGGGACGCACACACACCAAGAAAATAGGGAGATAGGAATGTCCGCTGTCACCGGCAAATTTGCGGCCGCGTCACTGGCGCTTGCGCTCATTGCGGCCTCGGCCTCCACTGCATTGGCCCAGAAGAAATACGATACCGGCGCGACCGATACCGAGATCAAGATCGGCAACATCATGCCCTACAGCGGTCCGGCCTCCGCCTACGGCATCATCGGACGGACCGAAGCCGCCTATTTCAAAAAGATCAACGACGAAGGCGGCATCAACGGCCGCAAGATCAACTACATCTCCTATGACGACGCCTACTCGCCACCGAAAACTGTGGAGCAGGCGCGCAAGCTGGTCGAGAGCGACGAGGTGTTGTTCATCTTCAATTCGCTCGGCACACCGCCGAACTCGGCGATCCACAAATACATGAACTCGAAGAAGGTGCCGCAGCTCTTCGTCGCGACCGGCGCCACCAAGTGGAACGATCCGCAGAACTTCCCCTGGACCATGGGCTGGCAGCCGAACTACCAGAGCGAGACGCAGATCTACGCGAAATGGCTGCTCAAGAACAAGCCGGACGCCAAGATCGCCGTGCTGTTCCAGAACGACGATTACGGCAAGGATTATCTCAAGGGCCTGAAGGACGGCCTTGGCGCCAAGGCTGCGTCGATGATCGTCATGGAAGAGAGCTACGAGACCTCCGAGCCGACCATCGACAACCACATCGTCAAGCTGAAATCGACCGGCGCCGATGTCTTCATGAACATCACGACGCCGAAATTCGCGGCGCAAGCAATCAAGAAGAATTCCGAGATCGGCTGGAAGCCGCTGCACTTCCTCAACAACGTCTCCGCCTCCGTCGGCAGCGTGATGAAGCCGGCCGGCTTCGAGAACGGTCAGGACATCATCTCCGCCGATTATCTGAAGGACGTGTCGGATCCCGCGTGGAACAACGATCCCGGCATGAAGGAGTTTTTGGCGTTCATGACCAAATACTTCCCGGACGGCGACAAGCTCGATAAGGGCACCATCGTCGGCTATGCCGTGGCGCAGACGCTGGTTCAGGTCTTGAAGCAGTGCGGCGACGATCTCACGCGCGAGAACGTCATGAAGCAGGCGGCGAGCCTGAAGGACTTCCGCACCGAGGCGCTGCTGCCGGGCATCAAGATCAACACCTCGCCGACCGATTTCGCGCCGATCAGCCAGCTTCAACTCGAGAAGTTCAAGGGCGAGAAGTTTGAACTGTTCGGAGACGTGATCAGCGCCGACGTCGGCGGCTAGCCGCGCTGGCACCCACGACGATTGAAAACCCCCTGCGCTGGCCGCGCAGGGGGTTTTTGCTTGCGCGTCGATTATGATCACGCGATTGCACAATCGAATGATGGCAAAGCCCGCTTACGCTTTGGCGCCTGATGCGGTAGGCAGGTGAGCGGCGCGTTTGCCGCCCGTCTTTTCTGTCCGCTCAAGGCTTTTCGTCATGACCGATCGACGCCCCCTGCTCCGCGCGCTCTACGACGCCGCCGTTGTCGCCGCCCACCCCAGCACGGTGCTGGCGCCGCACTTGCGGCCCGCTCCGAGGGGACGCGTGATCTGCCTAGCCGCCGGCAAGGGCGCGGCCGCGATGGCTGCCGCCGCCGAGCGGCATTATCTCGATACGCTCGGACTCGCACCGGAACGCCTCGTCGGCATCGCCACCACCCGCCACGGCTACGGCGTGCCGACGCGCCGCATCCGCGTGGTCGAGGCCGGTCATCCCGTGCCTGACGAAGCCGGCCTGAAGGGCGCGGCCGACACGCTCGCGCTCGCAAGCGAGGCCGGGCCGGACGATCTGCTTCTGGTGCTGCTCACCGGCGGCGGCTCGGCGAACTGGATCGCACCGGTGGACGGCATCAGCTTCGCGCAGAAGCAGGCGGTCAACAAGGCGCTGCTCCGCTCGGGCGCGCCGATCGGCGAGATGAATGTCGTGCGCAAACATCTGTCGCGGATCAAGGGCGGGCGGCTGGCACGCGCAGGCAAAAATGCCGCCGAGATCGTGACGCTCGCGATCTCCGACGTGCCGCATGACGACCCTTCGGCGATCGCCTCCGGTCCGACCGTATCCGATCCGACCACGCTCGCCGATGCCCGCGCCATCGTCGCCAAATACAAGCTGGACATTGACGATGCCGTGCGCCGCGCGCTGGATGACCCCGCCAACGAAAGCTGCAAGCCCGGTGATGCCGCCTTTGCGCGCGCGCATTTCGAATTGATCGCACGTCCGAAGCAATCGCTCGACGCTGCGGTGAAGCTCGCGCACGAGGCCGGTTACGAGACCATCGATCTCGGCGCCGACCTCGAAGGTGAGGCCCGCGAGGTTGCCGCCGATCACGCCAGGCTGGCGCTTCAGGCTCGTGCACAGGGCAAGCGCGTGGCGATCCTCTCCGGCGGCGAGCTCACGGTCACGGTGCGCGGCCAGGGCCGCGGCGGCCCGAACCAGGAATACGCGCTGGCGCTCGCCGACCTCTTGAAGGACACGCCTGACATCTCGGCGCTCGCCGGCGACACCGACGGCGCCGATGGCGGCGCCGGCAATCCCACCGATCCCGCCGGCGCGCTGATCGACGCGACGACGTTCGCCAAGATGACGGCACAGGGACTGCAGCCGCAGGCCTATCTCGACAACAACGACGCGACGACGTTCTTCGAGGCGACCGGAGACCTGCTGCTGCCCGGGCCGACGCTGACCAATGTGAACGATATAAGGGTGATCCTGGTCGACTGAGACGGCGGCACCACTCCGCCGGCTCCGCGCGCGGTTCCGCGGGACGCCATGGTTAATGATCTCTGAATTCGCACCGACGTCCGCGTTTTCCAGCGGCGGCATTGCCGCCCTTAACCTCGCGTTCGCCGCACTTTCAGGAATGTGCCCCGAAATTGGACGAATTATTGGGCTCATTCACCACCGCCTGCTCTAATCGCGTCATTCCGGGGGCAACGCGCATGGCGCAGAGTGATCAGGAGGTCGCAGGCATTGATCCGCTCGTGCTCGGCGAGCTGCTCAAGTGCGCCGCCAATAACCTGTGGCTCGGGATCATCCTGTTCGGCAGCGACCGCAGGGTCATTTTCTGCAATGCGCGCTACCGCGAGATGTACGCGCTCTCGCCCGAGCAGGTGCGCCCGGGCACGCCGATCAAGGACCTGATCGAGCATCGGCTGAAACTGGGCCTGAACATCGGCGGAGAAGCCGGCGCCTATGTCCGCGCCCGCACGGAGGGTTCGGTCGTCAGCGAGCAGACGGTCCAGCACTTCGCCGACGGACGAATCATCGCCTACACCATCCATCCCCTGCCCGGCGGCGGCATGGCGACCCACGAAGACATTACCGAGCGCGAAGAACTCAGTCGGCGGCTGCAGGAACGCAATTTCCAGTTCGACATCGCGATCAACAACATGTCGCACGGGCTCTGCTTCTTCGACGCCGGCCATCGGCTGCTGGTCTGCAATACGCACTTCATCGAGATGTACGGCCTGCCGCCCGAACGCGTTCGTCCGGGCACGCCGCTCTCGGAGATTCTGGACCTGCGCTACGAAGTCGGCAGCGTGCCCGCGATGACGCGGGAGGAATACGCCAAATGGCGGACCGATGTCGCCACGTCAGCCGAGGCCATGGACAGCATCGTCGAGATGCGAAACGGGCGGACCTTCAAGATCAGGCACCGGCCGATGCCGGATCTCGGGTGGGTCGCGACCCACGAAGACATCACCGAGCAGCGCAAGGCGGAATTGCGGATCGCGCATATGGCGCACCACGACGCGCTGACGGACCTCGCTAATCGCGCCCTGCTCGGCCAGCGCCTCAAGCAGGCGTTCGAACAGGGCGGGATGTTCGCGGTCCATCACATCGATCTCGACAAGTTCAAGGCCGTCAACGACACCCTTGGCCACCAGGCCGGCGACGTCCTGCTGCAGGATGTCAGCCGCCGCCTCAAGCAGCTCGCGCGCGACAGCGATACGATCGCGCGCATGGGCGGCGATGAATTCGTGATCCTTCAGACGCCGATTTCCGATTCGAACGAAGCGGACGCGCTGGCGCGCAGCGTTGTCAGCACCTTGAGTGCTCCGTTCGGGTTCGACGGACACCAGACCATTGCGGGCGCGAGTATCGGGATCGCCATTGCGCCTGGCGACGGCTCGGCGCCGGAGCAGCTCCTGCACAATGCCGACCTGGCTCTGTATCGCGCCAAAAGCGCCGGCCGCGGCATGCACTGCTTCTTCGAACCTGCCATGGGCGAAGAGGCGCAAAGCCGTCGCGCGCTGGAGCAGGACCTGTGCAACGGCCTTGCCGCCGGCGAGTTCGAACTGCACTACCAGCCAGTCGTGAAGACCGACGGCGGCGAGATCAGCGGCTTCGAAGCCTTGATCCGTTGGCGACATCCACGGCGCGGACTGGTCGCGCCGAACAGCTTCATCCCGCTTGCGGAAGAGATCGGCCTGATCGTGCCGATCGGCGAGTGGGTGATCCGGCAGGCCTGTGCCACCGCAGGCCGGTGGCCGGGCCATCTGCACGTCGCCGTCAACATCTCGGCGGTGCAATTCCGCCAGCCGGGCCTGACGGAGGTGATCGTCGGCGCATTGGCGGCCTCCGGCCTCGATCCCCGGCGGCTGGAGATCGAGATCACGGAAAGCGTTCTACTGCAGGACAGGAACGGGGCGCTGACGACGCTGCACCAGCTCCGCGCGCTCGGCATCAAGGTCGCCATGGACGATTTCGGCACCGGCTATTCGTCGCTGACCTATCTGCAATGCTTCCCCTTCGACAAGATCAAGATCGACCGGTCTTTCGTCAGCGGCGTGGAAAACAACGCGGGGTCCCTCAGCATCGTGCGAGCGGTGGCGGCGCTGGCGCGCGGGATGGGCATGACGACGACGGCGGAGGGCGTGGAGACCGAGGAGCAACGGGACCGGATCGCAGCGGAGGGCTGTACGGAAATGCAGGGCTATTTGTTCAGCCCTCCCTTGCCCGCCGTCGAAATCGAGCGCCTCTTCCTCTGCGCGGAAGCACCTGCCATGCCCGACCGGTTCGCTGCGGCGTAACCGCCGCCAACCGTCCGTGATTCCGGGTCCGATGCTCCGTCGCCGGAGCAATGAATCCCTCAAAACTCGTTGGCGATCTTCGAGAGCATCCCGAGCAGGGCTTCGCGGTTGGACGGCCCGAGCAGATCGTTCAGCCGGGCCTCGTGCTTGGTGGCGACGAGCTTCTTGGCGCGGGCCAGCACGGCCTTGCCCTTGTCGGTCAGCACCAGGATGTGCGAGCGGCGGTCGTTGGTGGAGCGAATCCGGGCGCAAAGATCGCGGCTCTCGAGATTGTCGAGCATGGCGACGAAATTCGGACGCAGGATACCGAGGGTCGAGGCGATCTCGGTCTGGTTACGGCCCGGGTTTTTCTCAACCAGCAGCAGCACGGAGAACTGCGCCGGCGTGAGCTGGAGCGAGGCCATGCAGCGCAGGAAGTTCTCGAACACCTTGAGCTGTGCCCGCTTCAGCACATAGCCGAGCTGCTCCGAGAGTTCGCCGAGCTGGAGGGCTTCGCCGGACCCTTCGGCCGCGTCCTTGCGGCCCTTGGCCGTATCGGCAGGCTTTTCAGAGGACTTTTCAGCGGTTTTGGAAACGGTCATCGCCTCATGCTCGCAATCCCGGTAAGTTCGGGAGGATTGTTCCGCCACCCTTGAAGTTATATTTGATAATTGTTATGGACCATATCAAATAACGTCAGCGTTTTTCAATGGCTGTGAGCGGACCGTCCACCACAATCGGGGCCGGTCCTTAATCTTCGAGGGGGAGCGTCCGGTCTTGAATACCACCATCATGCTGTTCCTGCTGCAGGACGGCATCACCAATGGCGCGATCTATGCGCTGCTCGGCCTGGCGCTGGTGCTGGTGTTCGCCGTCACCCGCGTGATCCTCATCCCCCAAGGCGAATTCGTCACCTATGGTGCGCTGACCTATGCCTCGTTGGCCGCGGGCCAGATGCCCGGCACGACGAAACTCGCGCTCGCCCTGGGCATGGGCGCCTTCGCATTCGACCTGTTCGCGGCGCGCAAGGCGCTGCACGGACGCCTCATCCTGCGCAGCGTCCTCACCAACATCGTGCTGCCGGCCATCGTGCTGGCGTTGACCGTCTACTTCGCCGCCCAGAAGCCGCCGGTTGCGGTCTGCATCGCGCTGTCGCTGGTGATCGTGGCGATGATCGGCCTGTTTCTCTACCGCATCGCATTCCAGCCGCTGGCGCACACCTCCGTGCTGGTGCTGCTGATCGCATCGGTGGGCGTCCACCTCGCGCTTCAGGGATTGGGGCTTCTGTTCTTCGGCGCCGAAGGCCAGCGCGGACCTGCCGTGCTGTCCGGCTCTTTCACCGCCGGCGCCCTCCGCTTCACCGGCCAGAGCATCACGGTCTACGGCATCACAATCGCCTTCATCGTCGGGCTGTGGCTGTTCTTTGGGCTGACGCTCTACGGCAAGGCGCTGCGCGCGACCGCCGTGAACCGGCTAGGCGCGCGGCTTGCCGGCATCCGCACCACGCTGTCCGGGCAGATCGCCTTCCTGCTGGCGTCCGTCATCGGCGCATTGTCGGGCATCATGATCGTGCCGATCACGACGCTTTATTACGACTCGGGCTTCCTGATCGGCCTGAAGGGCTTTGTCGCCGCCATCATCGGCGGGCTTGTCAGCTACCCCCTCACCGCCGTCGCGGCGGTGGTCGTCGGCATCGTCGAGGCGTTCTCCTCCTTCTATGCCTCCAACTACAAGGAGGTGATCGTTTTCATGCTCTTGATTCCCGTGCTGCTGCTGCGCTCGCTCGCGGCGCCTGCGGTCGAGGAAGAGAAGGACTGACGCCAAGATGCAGAGCCGGCTCCCCATCCTCATCTTCGCGCTTGTCATGGCGGCGATCCCGTTTGTTCCGGGCATGCCCCCGTTCTGGATCGTGCTGCTCGACAATATCGGCCTCGCCGCCCTCGTCGCGATGGGCCTCGTGCTGCTGACCGGCGTCGGCGGCCTGACCTCGTTTGGACAAGCGGCCTTCGTCGGCTTCGGCGCCTACACCACCGCGGTGCTGTCGACGACCTACGGCGTGTCGCCCTGGCTGACGCTGCCGCTGTCGCTGGTGGTCAGCGGATCGTTGGCAGTGCTGCTCGGCCTCGTCACGGTCCGTCTCTCCGGCCACTATCTGCCGCTCGGCACGCTCGCCTGGGGACTCGGCTTGTTCTATCTGTTCAGCAAGCTGGAATTCCTGGGAAGAAACGACGGCATCTCGGCGATCCCGCCGCTGTCGATCGGCTCGTTCAAAATGCTCTCGCCCGGCTCGATCTACTACGCGATCTGGGTTGCCGTGATCCTCTCGGCGCTGCTCACGATGAATCTGCTGGACTCCCGCACCGGCCGCGCCATCCGCGCGCTCCGGCGCGGTCATGTCGCGGCCGAAGCGTTCGGCGTGCACACGCCGCGGGCGAAAATGCTGGTATTCATCCATGCCGCCGTGCTCGCCGGCCTCTCCGGCTGGCTCTACGCCCATCTTCAGCGCGCGGTGAACCCGACGCCGTTCGGCGCGCAGGCCGGCATCGAATATCTCTTCATCGCCGTGGTCGGCGGCGCCGGCTATGTCTGGGGCGGCGTCCTGGGCGCGGCGCTTGTTGTGGTCCTGAAGGAAGTGCTGCAGAGTTACCTGCCGCTGATCCTGCCTGGCTCCGGCCAGGTCGAAACCATCGTGTTCGGCATCATGCTGGTGGCGCTGCTCCAGCTCGCACCCGGCGGTGTCTGGCCCTGGCTGATGTCGTTCCTGCCCGAGCGTACCAGGGGAAAAAAGCCGGACACCTCGCTGAAACTGGCGCAGCGCACCCGCTCGCCCGGTCAATCCAGCGTGCTGCTCCAGGTCGACAAGGCGCGAAAACAGTTTGGCGGCGTGGTCGCGGTGAACAACGTCTCCTTCGACGTTCAGGCCCGCGAGATCGTCGCGCTGATCGGCCCCAACGGCGCCGGCAAGAGCACCACTTTCAACCTGATCACCGGCGTGCTGTCGGCCACCTCGGGCTCGATCTCGGTGCTCGGAAACAAGCTCGACAGGGCGCCGCCGCAGGAGATCGTCAAGCTCGGCATCTCCCGCACCTTCCAGCACGTCAAGCTGGTGCCTGATATGACCGTGCTGGAGAACGTCGCGATCGGCGCCCATCTGCGCGGCCATTCGGGGCCGATCTCCTCGATGCTGCGGCTGGACCGCGCCGACGAGGCAAAGCTGCTCGCCGAAGCCGCCCGCCAGATCGAGCGCGTCGGACTTGGCGAGCAGATGCATCAGCTCGCAGGCTCGCTCTCGCTGGGACAGCAACGGATCGTCGAGATTGCCCGTGCGCTGTGCGTCGATCCGATGCTGCTGCTGCTCGACGAGCCGGCCGCCGGTCTTCGCCACATGGAGAAGCAGCGGCTCGCGACGCTGCTGCGGGAGCTGCGCGACGGCGGCATGAGCGTGCTGCTTGTCGAACACGACATGGGCTTCGTCATGAACCTCGCCGACCGCATCGTGGTGCTCGATTTCGGCACCAAGATCGCGGAGGGAACGCCGGCCACGATCAAGACCAATCCCGAAGTGATCAAGGCCTATCTCGGAGTGGCGGCATGAGCGCGCTGTTGTCCGTCACCGACGCCCATGTCGCCTATGGCAAGGTCGAGGCCGTGCGTGCGGTCTCGCTCGAAGTCGGCCAAAACCAGATCGTCACCATCGTCGGCGCCAACGGTGCCGGCAAGACCACGCTGCTCTCCGCCATCATGGGCATTTTTCCGCTGAAGGGCCGCGTCGCCTTTGCCGGCCAGGACCTCGCCCGGCTCGAGATCGAGGACCGCGTCGCGATGGGACTCGGTCTCGTGCCCGAGCACCGCGAGCTGTTCGTGACCATGAACGTCGAGGACAATCTCGAGCTCGGCGCCTTCCGCATCGAGAGAAGCAGGGCGAAAGCCTCGATGGAGCGGGTCTACACGCTGTTTCCGCGGCTGAAGGAGCGACGCAAGCAGCTCGCCGGCACGCTCTCCGGCGGCGAGCAGCAGATGCTCGCGATGGGCCGCGCGCTGATGGGCGAGCCAAAGCTCCTGATGCTCGACGAGCCGAGCCTCGGCCTCGCCCCGATCATCGTCGCCGACATTTTTCGCATCGTCACCGAGCTGCGCACCGCCGGCGTTTCCGTGCTGCTGGTCGAGCAGAACGCGCAGGCCGCGCTCAAGATCGCGGACCAGGCTTACGTGATGGAGCTCGGCGAGTTCGTTCTCAGCGGCAAGGCCAGCGACATCGCCGCGAACGAGCGGGTCGCGGCCAGCTATCTCGGCTTCCAGCACGAAGGCGCGAGCGGGTTGTAGACTCGCGGCAAACTCCTCTTCCCTTCTCCCCTTGCGGGAGAAGGTGGCGCGAAGCGCCGGATGAGGGGTTGCATCTGCGCCTTCGACTGTAACAGACATGCTCGCGGAGATACCCCCTCACCCGGCTCGCCGCTTTGCCGCGATCCACCCTCTCCCGCAAGGGGCGAGGGTGCACCGTCTTCGTGGCCTTCATCCCTGGTTCAACTTCAACGCCGCCACCTCCGCCTCGAGCTCCGCGATCCTCGCATCCCTTGCCGCCAGCGCCGCCGCGACATCGCCAGCATCGAACTTCTGCGGGATGTGCTGCGGGCAGTTGGTATCCCACGCCGCGATCCTGAACAGGATCACCTGCTCGGGCCGCGCGCGGTAGCCTTTCGGCATCAGCGATGTTGTCAGCGCCTCGTCGTCCTCGACCACGCGCGCCTCGCCCCAGATCTTCACCCGGCGGCGATGGGAGTAGTCCATCACGAAGAGGTAGGCCTTGGGATTTTCGGACAGGTTTCCCTGCGTGATGTATTGCCGGTTGCCGGCGTAGTCCGTGAAAGCCAGCGTCTGCTTGTCCAGTGCCCTCAAAAACCCCTTCGGGCCGCCGCGATGCTGGATGTAGGGCTGGCCATCGGCCGACGCGGTGGCGAAATAAAAGCTGTTGGCGTCGGCCAGGAACGCCGCGAGGTTCTCGTCGACCTCGGTGCGCCAGCCACGCTGCTCGGCATGAGCATAGCCCTCGCGCGAGCCCTTGCGGGTCTGGATCGATTTCACCGCCGGCGTGAACGCCACGTCGCTGGCGTAGGTGTGAATTGCCGTCATCGGAACATCTCCTGAAATCCCGACGCATCCCTGCGTCTTCGCCGCGAAAGATGGACCTTCCAGCTTCTAAAACAATCTGCTCGCTTGACACTTCATCGTTGCAGTATATGCAATAATGCCATGGACCGCCTTGAAGCCATGCATGTCTTTGTCACGGTCGCCGATTTGCGTGGCTTCGCGCCGGCAGCGCGCAAGTTGCGGCTGTCGCCCTCGGCGGTGACGCGGCTGATCGCGGCGCTGGAGGAGCATCTCGGCGCGCGGCTGTTGCAGCGGACCACCCGGCAGGTGACCCTGACCGACGTCGGCACGCGCTATCTGGAACGCGCGCGTCGCATCCTGGCCGATGTCGAGGAGGCCGACGGCTCGGCGCGGGAGGAGCGCAACCGGCCGAGCGGACGGCTGGTGGTGTCGGCGCCGGTCGGCTTCGGCCGGCTCCACGTCGGGCCTGTCATGACCGCCTACCTCAAGAGTTATCCCGAGGTCGCCTGCGAATTGCGGCTGTCGGACAACCTCGTCAATCTCGTGGAAGATGCCGTCGACCTCGCGGTGCGGATCGGCCATCTCGCCGACTCCTCGCTCGTTGCGCGCCAGGTCGGCGAGATGCGGCGGATCGTGGTGGCGACGCCGGGCTATCTGAAGCGCCATGGCGAGCCGAAGACGCCGGAGGCACTGCTCGCGCACCAGACCATCGCGTTCGGCCCATCCGCCAGTTGGCGCTTCGTACAGGACGGCCGCGACATCGAGGTGGCGCCAAATCCACGATTCGCCAGCAACAGCGCCGACGCCGCCCTGCAATATGCCGAGGCCGGTGGCGGCGTGACGCGGGTGCTGGCCTATCAGGCCGCCGAAGGCTTGCGGCGAGGGCGGCTCAAGATCGTGTTGGCGAAATACGAGCAGCCGGCGCTGCCGATCCATATCGTCTACCCGACCTCGCGCCTGCTCTCCGCCAAGGTGCGCGCATTCGTCGATCTCGTGGTGGAGACCACGGAGTGGAGGTTCGGGTAAAGCCGTCACCCCTTCTTCGGCACCACGCGAAAGGTGCCACTGGCCCGCGCGATCACGGCGTCGTCGGCCTTCGCGAGGCACTGTGCGAAACAGATCGTGCTGCCGGTCTTGATCGCCTCACCCTCGACCGCGAGCCATTGGCCGATCTCGCCGGCGCCGACATAATCAACCGACAGCGAGATCGTGACCAACGAGGTCGTCCAGCCCGTCGCCTGCGCGCAGCTGTAGCCCATGGCGGCATCAGCCAGTGCTGCGATCAGGCCGCCATGGATCAGCCCGCGCGCATTGGTGTGCGGCTTCGCCAGCCGCAATCCCACGGTGACGCCCCTGTCGGTCTTCCTGGAGTAAAGCGGCTCCCACGGATCGGTGAGTGGAGCTTTTCGGAAATGCGGCTCGAAGCCGGCAGGAATGTCGGTGCTGGTCATGACTGTCTCACGATGGTGGCTGCCGCCATTGAACGCGGCGAACGCGACAGATGCACCACCTACAAAGTTTTAAACGATATTTGCGTGGGTGTTTGAATAAGACCTCCGCCGTCATTGCGAGCGCAGCGAAGCAAATCCAGAGTCCCTCCGCGGGAGCAGTCTGGATTGCTTCGCTGCGCTCGCAATGACGGAGCCTGTGGCGCCGGCCTCGCTCCTTAAAACGGCAGCCCCACGTAATTCTCCGATAGCGAGGTCATCGCGGCCTGCGACTGCGTGACGTAGTCGAGCTCGGCGAGCTGGATGCGGGCGCCGATGGTGCCGGTGTCGGGGAATTTGTGCAGCATCGAGGTCATCCACCAGGAGAAGCGCACGGCTTTCCAGACCCTTGCCAGCGCCTTGGCGGAATAGGCGTCGATCCCGGCGCTCGACTTCTCGTCATAGAACTCGCGAAATGCGCTCGACAGATAGTGCGCGTCGCTCGCGGCGAGGTTCAGCCCTTTGGCGCCGGTCGGCGGGACGATATGGGCGGCATCGCCGCACAGGAACATCCTGCCGAAGCGCATCGGCTCGGCGACGAAGCTGCGCAGCGGCGCAATGCTCTTCTCGATCGAGGGACCTGTGATGAGACTGTCCGCGGCATCCTGGTCAAGCCGGCGCCTGAGCTCGTCCCAGAAGCGGTCGTCCGGCCATTGGTCAACATGATCGTCGAGTGCGCACTGCACATAGTAACGGCTGCGCCTGGTCGAACGCATGGTGCACAGCGCAAAGCCGCGGGCGTGGTTGGAATAGATCAGCTCATGGCTGACCGGCGGCGTATCGGAGAGGATGCCGAGCCAGCCGAACGGATAGACGCGCTCGAACTCCTCGATCGCGGAAGCCGGAACGCTGGCGCGGCTGATCCCGTGAAAGCCATCGCAACCGGCGACGAAATCGCAATCGAGCGTGTGGGTGACGCCGTCTTTCGCGTAGGTTACGCGCGGGTGACCGCCATCAAAATCATGTGGCTGCGTGTCCTTGGCCTCGTAGACCGAAATGAGACCGGCGGCCTTGCGCGCATTCATCAAGTCGAGCGTGACCTCGGTCTGGCCGTAGATCATGACCGTCTTGCCGGTCGCAGCCTTCATGTCGATGCGGTGACGGCGACCCGAGAAGGCGAGCTCGATCCCTTCATGCACCAAGCCTTCGGCATGCGCCCGCGCGCCGGCGCCGATCTGGTCGAGCAGCGCGACGGTTCCCTCCTCCAGCAGCCCGGCGCGGATGCGGCCGAGCACATAGTCCGGGCTCTGCCGCTCCAGAATGACATTGTCGATGCCGTAACCGTGCAGCAGTTGCCCAAGCAACAATCCGGCCGGCCCTGCCCCGATGATTGCGACCTTTGTCCGCAATACTTGCTCCTCCCGATCCTGTAGGCTTTCGGCGCGGCTCGCTTGTCGCAGCCCTCCGCGCACGATAATTATATCATATAACCGTTGAGAAAAAGGGGAGCGCGCGGCGGCACGCCAGTTCCGGCTTGAACGCGCCGACCAATTAGATAACATGTTAATTAACGAGACCGGGCCATCGAAGCCCGCCGTCAAAAGAGGGAGAGACACGTGATGAGGAAAGCCTGTCTGGCGTTGCTGCTGGCAACAAGCGTGAGCCCTGCGTTCGCGCAGGACAAGACCTTCGATCTGAAGATCTCGCACTGGGTGCCGGCCTCGCATCCGCTGCAGAAATCGCTGGAGGATTGGGCCGCCGCGGTCGAGAAGGATTCCGGCGGCACCATCAAGGGCAAGGTGTTTCCGGCCCAGCAGATGGGCAAGGCATTCGACCATTACGACATGGCGCGCGACGGCATCGCCGACGTCACCTACGTCAATCCGGGGTACCAGCCCGGCCGTTTCCCGATCATCGGCGCCGGCGAATTGCCGTTCCTGATCTCGGACGCCAAGGGCGGCTCGATGGGTCTGGACGCGTGGTATCGCAAATATGCCGAGAAGGAGATGAAGGACGTCAAATACTGCCTCGCCTTCGTCCACTCGCCCTCTTCCTTCCACTCCAAGACCAAGAAGATCGTGATGCCGGAGGACGTGAAGGGCCTCAAGATCCGCCCCGCCCACGCCACCATGGCGAATTTCGTCACCTCGCTCGGCGGCACCAATGTGCAGTCCTCCGCGCCCGAAGTGCGCGACATCATCGAGCGCGGCGTCGCCGACGGCGTCACCTTCCCCTGGGGCTCGCTGGTGCTGTTCGGCATCGACAAGGTGACCAAGTACGACATGGAGGCGCCGCTCTACACCACGACCTTCGTGTTCGTCATGAACAAGGACAAGTACAATGCGATGTCGGAAAAGCAGAAGGCCGCGATCGACAAGAATTGCACGATCGACATGGCCGGCGTGGTCGGCGAGTACTGGGGCAAGTTCGAGGATACCGGTATCGACAAGGTCAAGGCGCAGACCGATCACGAGGTCTACAAGCTGACGCCCGAGCAGACCGCCACCTGGAAGAAGGCCGCCGAGCCGCTGGTGAAGACCTGGTCCGACGGCGCCAAGAAGACCGGCGCGGATCCGGACGCGGCGCTTAGCGAACTGAAGGCCTCGCTGAAGAAGTACAACGCGCTGGCGGAGTAGCGCTTCGTCGAAACACATGCGACGGCGGGATACCTCTCGCCGCCGTTGTTCTGCAAGCGGGCCGAGACCTGAGGAGCGCACCGCGCGTCCTCCCCTTCTCGCCGCTGAGGATGACATGTTTTAGGAAGCTCCCATGAAGCGCAGCTGGATGGATCGCGTTATCGATTCGATCGAATGGATCGCAGCGGCCTTCGTCGGCATCGTCGCGCTCGACATCTTCCTGTCGGTGCTGCTGCGCAACACGCTGAACTACGCGATCCCCGACAGTTTCGACATCGGCCGCATGCTGCTCGGCATCCTCATCTTCTGGGGCATCGCCGCGACCTCCTACCGCGGCACCCACATCACGGTCGACCTGGTCTGGGGCAATGTCGGGCCACGCTACCAGCGCTGGATCGACGTGTTCGCAACACTGGTGCTGCTGTTCGTCGTCACGGTGCAGACCTGGACGCTGTTCGACAAGGTGCGCGGCACCTACAACGACAACGTCCAGACCTTCGACATGCACATGCCGAGCTGGCCGTTCTTCGCGATCGCCTGGATCGGCGACGTCTCGGCCGTGCTGCTGATCGCGATCCGCACCTATCGGTTGATATTCCATCCCGAAGAGATGCACGACCCCAAGCTGAAGGCGACGGAGTAATCATGAGCACCGATGCCGTCGCCGTTATCGGCTTCGTTTCCCTGTTCGCCCTGATGCTGCTGCGCGTGCCCGTCGGCATGGCCATGGGCCTCGTCGGCGTCTCCGGCTTCTCCTACCTCGTCGGCGCCACGCCGGCGCTGAAGCTGGTCGGCCAGACGTCGATGCGCACGGTGACCGACTACACCTTCGGCGTCATCCCGATGTTCTTGCTGATGGGCTCCTTCGTCAGCAATTCCGGCATGAGCCGGGAGCTGTTCCGCGCCGCCAACGGCTTTGTCGGGCATCTGCGCGGCGGGCTCGGCATCGCCACCGTCGGCGCCTGCGGCGGCTTTGCCGCGATCTGCGGGTCTTCCGTCGCGACCGCCGCCACCTTCTCCGCGGTCGCTTACCCCGAGATGCGCCGTTTCGGCTATCCGCAATCCTTTGCCACCGGCGTGATCGCCGCCGGTGGCACGCTGGGCGCGATGCTGCCGCCCTCGACCGTGCTCGCCGTCTACGGCATCATCACCGAGCAGGACATCGGCAAGCTGTTCATCGCCGGCATCATCCCCGGCATCCTGGCGATGACGATGTACATGATCACGATCTTCCTGATCGGCTATTTCCGGCCGGACTTCTTGCCCAAGGGCAAGGTGACACCGTGGCGCGAGCGCTTCGCCGGCCTGAAGGAGATCTGGGCGCCGGTGCTGCTGTTCGTGTTCGTGATCGGCGGACTGTACGGCCTGCCCTATTTGCCGCGCTTCACGCCGACGGAAGCCGGCGGCGTCGGCGCGGCCGGCGCCTTCATCATTGGCGTGCTGACGGGCCGCCTCGACCGCGAGAAGATCCTGGCCTCGCTGCTGCAGGCGACGCGCACGGCGGCCGCGGTGTTCACCGTGCTGATCGGCGCCTTGATCTTCGGCTATTTCCTCACGGTGACGCAGACCCCGCAGAAGGTGACCGAGTTCCTCACCGGACTCGGTCTCGGTCCCTACGGCGTGCTGACGCTGATCATGGTGATGTATCTCGTGCTCGGCTGCCTGATGGACGCGATGGCGATGATCATCCTCACCGTGCCGATCATCTTCCCCGTGATCATGCATCTCGGCTTCGATCCGATCTGGTTCGGCGTCATCATCGTCATGACGGTCGAGCTCGGCCTGATCCACCCGCCGGTGGGCATGAACGTCTTTGTCATCAAAAGCGTGGTGAAGGACGTCTCCTTCTCCACGATCTTCAAGGGCGTAATCCCGTTCGTGGCGACGGACCTCGTGCGCCTGGTGATCCTGATCGCCTTCCCGCTGCTGGCGACATGGCTGCCGACGCGGATGATGGCGCATTGAGAGGCGACGCCATGACCACACCGGTGCTTGAGACAAAATACGTCTTCACCATCACCGCTGGGATCGGCGACGTCGTCACCGCCGGCGAGACCGGCATCGGCATTCGCCGCATCATCCCGATCCTCGGTGGCGAGGTGACGGGCACGATCACCGGCAAGGTGCTGCCGTTTGGCGCCGATTTCCAGACCATCCGCCCGAACGAGCTAATTGATCTCGAAGCGAAGTACGCCTTCGAAACCGACGACGGTGCCATCGTCTATGTCGAGAACAAGGGCATGCGCTTCGGCCCGGTCGAGCTGTTGCAGAAGCTCAAGCGCGGCGAGCCGGTGGACCCGAAACTGATCTATTTCCGCACCGTGCCGAAATTCGAGACCGGACATGAAAAGTACCGCTGGCTGATGCAGCACATCTTCGTCGGCTCAGCCGCGCGCCATGCGGATCGCGTCGTGATCGACGTGCATCAAGTGATGTGACATTGACAGCTCCATCGAATGTGTATAAATACACACCATGAATAGCCGGGACATTATCTCGGCCCTTCAGCGGGATGGCTGGGTCCAAGTGACTCAGAAGGGCAGCCACGTTCAGTTCAAACACCCCGCGAAACAGGGCCGCGTCACGGTCCCTCATCTGAAACGGGACGTCCCTCTCGGAACGCTGAAGAGTATTGAAAAGCAATCCGGCCTGAAACTGAGGTAAGCCCCATGCGCCATTACATTGGTCTTATCCATAAGGACGCCGACAGCGATTTCGGCGTGTCGTTTCCCGATTTGCCGGGCCTCATCACCGCAGGGACCACGCTCGACGAAGCGCGTGACATGGCTGAGGAAGCGCTGGCGTTTCATCTCGAAGGCTTGGCCGTAGACGGAGAAGCGATCCCAGAGCCTTCCTCGCTCGAAGAGATCATGTCGACGCCCGAGAACCGCTCCGGCGTCGCCATTCTGGTGTCGGTGAAGGACGACCAGCCAAAGGTCGTGCGCGTCAATGTCACCCTGCCCGGAGATGTCCTGGAGCAAATCGACAAATACGCCGCGGCCAACGGCTACACGCGATCAGGCCTGCTCGCTCAGGCCGCGAAGAAGCTCATTACCGACGCAGCCTGAGGCGCTTCGCTTCCGGAACATTGCGCCCGATGCGGCGACCGACGGCCTGCTCTCTTCCCGGGGTTCGAGGAGGGTCCCTGCCACGCACCCGCGACCGCTTCTTGACTCCCCCGAAATTCGTTATACAACATAACTATTCTGACAAGGACGCAAATGACACAGGGAAACGCCGAGACCGCTGACGCGGGCGCCTCCGGGCTTTTGAGGATCGAGCGGGCGGACCGGGTTTTGACCGTCGGTCTGAACCGGCCGGCCAAGCGTAATGCGCTCAACGACGGCATCATCCTGGAAATCGGCGAGTGCTTTGCCTCCTTGCCCGAGGATATCGGCGCGGTCGTCATCCACGGCATCGGCGACCATTTCTCAAGCGGTCTCGACCTGTCCGAGCTGACCGACCATGACGCCACCGGCGGACTTCTGCATTCTCAAATGTGGCACCGGGTGTTCGACCGCATCCAGTACAGCCGGGTGCCCGTGATCGCGGCGCTGAGGGGCGCCGTGATCGGCGGCGGGCTGGAGCTCGCCTGCGCGGCGCATATCCGCGTCGCCGAGCCCTCGACCTATTTCGCGCTGC
The DNA here is from genome assembly GCF_023073915.1 of Bradyrhizobium sp. 149. Classification (GTDB taxonomy): domain Bacteria; phylum Pseudomonadota; class Alphaproteobacteria; order Rhizobiales; family Xanthobacteraceae; genus Bradyrhizobium. Next base: position 1,997,400 of record NZ_JADPKK010000022.1, read on the forward strand.
CGGAGGGGCAGCGCGGCATCTTCGTCGGCGGCGGCGGTTCGGTGCGCCTGCCGCGGCTGATCGGCGTCGCCAGGATGATGGACATGATGCTGACCGGCCGGGTCTATTCCGCGACCGAAGGCGCCTCCTACGGCTTTGCGCAATATGTCACGGAGGCCGGCAACGGCCTCGGCAAGGCAATGGAGCTTGCGACCAAGGTTGCCTCCAACGCGCCACTGACGAACTTCGCCGTGCTCCAGGCGCTACCGATGATCGCCGAAGCCAATCCGCAGACCGGTCTCCTGATGGAATCGCTGATGGCGACGGTGGCGCAGAGCGACAAAGAGGCAAAACGCAGGATCCGCGAGTTCCTCGAGCACAAGACCGCAAAGGTGAAACCGAAATCATGAGCGCGCAGCCGTCCTCTTCCAGCATGGAGCGCGGCGCGAGCACTTCCCCGCTGCGGCCCATTTCGTTCGGCGATCCCGTCGTCAATATCGAGCGGCGCGACGACGGCACGATTTACCTGCGGCCCAAACAGCCACTCTGCGACTACCCGGTCCGCATCACCGACCGCCTGCATCATTGGGCGAAGACGACGCCGGACCGCGTCTTCATGGCCGAGCGCGAAGGCAACCGCGGCTGGCGCAAGATCAGCTACGCCGAGCTGCTCGCAGCCAGCCGGCACATCGCCTCAGGCCTGATTGCGCGCGGGCTGTCGGCGGAGCGGCCGGTCGTCATCCTCTCCGGCAATTCGATCGACCACGCATTGCTGGCGTTCGGCGCGTTCTATGCCGGCATTCCGTTCTGCCCGGTGTCGCCGGCCTACTCGCTGGTGTCGAAGGATTACGGCAAGCTGTCCTACCTCATGAAGCTGCTGACACCCGGCCTCGTCTTCGCCGAGGACGCCGACAAGTTCGCCGACGCGCTCGCGGCCAACGTCTCGCTTGGCACCGAGATCGCTGCGTCCTACGGCCGCGTGCCGGGCCGAGACGTCACCTTGCTCGCCGACCTCATGGCGACGCCGATCCGCGGCGATCTGGACGAGGTCCACGGCAGGATCGGCCCCGACACCATCGCGAAATTCCTGCTGACCTCGGGCTCGACCGGCAATCCCAAGGCCGTCATCAACACCCAGCGCATGATCTGCGCCAACCAGGTGATGCTGCGCGAGACGCTCGCCTTCCTCAAGGACGAGCCACCCGTCATCATCGACTGGTTGCCCTGGAATCACACCTTTGGCGGCAACCACAATATCGGGCTGACACTCTACAATGGCGGCTCGATGTATCTCGATGCCGGCAAGCCGGTGCCCGGAGGCATCGAGGAAACCGTGCGCAATCTCCAGGAGATTTCGCCGACGGTTTATTTCAACGTGCCCAAGGGTTACGAGTCGCTGCTGCCATATTTGCGCGACGACCAGGGCCTGCGCGCAAAATTCTTCGACCGGCTGCATGCGATGTTCTTCTCGGGCGCGGCGCTGTCGCCGTTCGTCTGGAACAGCCTCGACGAGCTCGCGGCGAAGGAAAAAGGCTACCGCGTGCCGATGCTGACCGGCTTAGGTGCAACCGAGACCGCGCCGTTCTTCATGTCGGTCAACCCGCGCACCAGCCGCTCCGGCCATGTCGGGCTGCCGGTCTCGGGCAATGACGCCAAGCTGGTGCCGAACAACGGCAAGCTGGAAGTGCGTTGCAAGGGTCCGAACGTGATGCCCGGCTACTGGCGCCAGCCCGACATCACCGCAAAATCGTTCGACGAAGAAGGCTTCTACAAGCTCGGCGATGCGCTCAAGCCCGTCGATCCCGATGATCTCAACGCCGGCTTCGATTTCGACGGCCGCATCGGTGAGGATTTCAAGCTCGGCAGCGGCACCTGGGTCAGCGTCGGCCCTTTGCGCGCACGCTTCGTTGCGGCCTGCGCGCCACTGGTGCGCGACGTCGTCATCGCCGGCATCAACCGCGACGAGGTCTCCGCGCTCGTCGTGCTCGATCTCGACGGCTGCCGGCTGATCAACCCGACGCTGCCGGCGGACGATCTCGTCGTCGCGACCCGCGACCGGCTGGTGCGCGAGGCTTTCCGCGAACGGCTGACCCGTTTTCTCGGCGAAGCCACCGGCTCCTCGACGCGGATCACGCGCGCGATCCTCATGGACACACCACTGTCCATCGACAAGGGCGAAGTCACCGACAAGGGCTCGATCAACCAGCGCGCGGTGCTCGAGCATCGCAGCCTGCTGATCGAGGAGCTCTACGCTGCCAATCCATCCGACCGTGTGATATCGGTCGGCTAAGAAATCATCGCTAAGGGAGAACGCCATGTTGTTGAAGGATCAGGCAGTCATCGTCACGGGCGGCGCATCGGGACTGGGCGCGGCGACTGCGCGAAAACTGGCGGCGCAGGGCGCCAAGGTCGCGGTGTGCGATCTCAATGCCAAGCTCGCTGAAACCGTTGCGGCCGAGATCAAGGGGGTGGCCGTGACTTGCGACGTCTCCGATGCCGCCTCCGCCGAAGCTGCGATCGCGCAGGCGAGCAAGGCGCATGGTCCGGCCCGCGTGCTGGTCAATTGCGCCGGCATCGGCGTTGCCAAGCGCGTCGTAGGCCGCGACGGCCCGATGGCGCTCGCCGATTTCGACAAGGTCATCAAGGTCAACCTGATCGGAACCTTCAACATGCTGCGCCTCGCCGCGACCGAGATGTCAAAACTCGAGCCGCAGGCGACCGGCGAGCGCGGCGTCATCATCAATACGGCTTCCGTTGCCGCCTATGACGGCCAAATCGGGCAATCGGCCTATTCGGCCTCGAAGGGCGGCATCGTCGGCATGACGCTGCCGATCGCGCGTGAGCTGGCGCAGTTCGGCGTCCGCGTGCTGACCATCGCGCCCGGTCTGTTCCTCACGCCGCTGCTCGCCAACCTGCCGCAGGAAGCCCAGGACTCGCTCGCGGCCGCCATCCCGTTCCCGCGCCGGCTCGGCCACGCCGACGAGTTCGCGGCACTGGCGCTGCACATGGTCGAGAATTCGTACCTGAACGGCGAAGTGGTGCGCCTCGACGGCTCGCTGCGCATGGCGCCGAAATAGGACGCGACATATGTTCGTGAACCGGCGCGACGTCCAGATCCAGTGGGGCGACTGCGACCCCGCCAATATCGTCTATTACCCGCGCTATTTCGCGATGTTCGACGATTCGACGTCGACCCTGTTCGAGGTCGCCGGCTTCTCCAAGCAGGATTTGGTCAAAAAATACGGCCTGGTGGGCATTCCCATGGTCGACACGCGCGCCAAGTTCTACATCCCCTCGACTTATGGCGACTGGATCACCGTCGAAACGAAGATCGAGAGCATCAAGCGGTCGAGCTTCGAGGTGAAGCACAGCGTCTACAAGGGCGAGGCGCTGGCGATCGAGGGATTTGAGACCCGTGTCCTGGTCGGCCGCGACCCCGTTAACCCCGACAAACTGAAATCGGCACCGTTCCCTGCGGAAATGGTAGCCAAATTCACGGGGAGTTAGGTCGGGAGCTAAATCGCCACATCACCCAAAGAGGGGGCTGAATTACCCCCCGATTTCTGCTTTCAAAGAAACACATAAAGGGAGGAATAGATGAAACGCTTTTACCTGACCGCTGCCGTGACCGCGGCCGCGCTTGCGCTGCCGGCCCTGCCCGCGCTGGCCCAGACCACCGAAGTCACGATCGGTATCACCACCACCACGACCGGCCCCGGCGCAGCGCTGGGCATTCCCGAGCGCAATGCGCTGGAGTTCGTGCCGAAGGAGATCGGCGGCGTGCCGCTGAAGGTGATCGTGCTCGACGACGGCGGCGATCCCACCACCGCGACCACCAACGCCCGCCGCTTCGTGACCGAATCCAAGGCCGACATCATCATGGGCTCGGCGCTGACGCCGCCGACCATCGCGGTGTCCAACGTCGCCAACGAAGCCGGCATTCCGCATTTCGGCCTCGCGCCCTTCCCGATCACGCCGGAGCGCATGAAGTGGTCCGTGGCGATGCCGCAGCCGATCCCGATCATGGGCAAGGTGCTCTACGAGCACATGAAGTCGAAGGGCGTGAAGACGGTCGGCTATATCGGCTATTCCGACTCCTATGGCGACCTCTGGTTCAACGACTTCAAGGCCCAGGGCGTGCCGATGGGCATGACCATCGCCGATGAGGAGCGGTTTGCCCGTCCTGATACGTCAGTGACCGGTCAGGTGCTGAAGCTCGTCGCCGCCAATCCCGACGCCATCCTGGTCGGCGCCTCCGGCACCGCGGCCGCGCTGCCGCAGACCGAGCTGCGCGAACGCGGCTATCAGGGCCTGATCTACCAGACCCATGGCGCCGCCAGCATGGACTTCATCCGCATCGCGGGTAAGGCCGCCGAGGGCGTGTTGATGGCCGCGGGTCCGGTGATGGATCCGGAAGACCAGCCGGACGAGGCAGCCACCAAGAAGCCGGGCCTCGCGCTCAACGCCGCCTATGAAGGCAAGTACGGCCCGAGCAGCCGAAGCCAGTTCGCCGGCCATTCCTATGACGCCTTCGAGATTCTCAAGCGCGTCATTCCGGCGGCACTCAAGACGGCGAAGCCCGGCACGCCGGAATTCCGCGAAGCGATCCGCCAGGCACTGCTGTCGGAGAAGGAATTGGCCGCAAGCCAGGGCGTCTACAATTTCACCGAAAAGGACCGCTACGGCCTCGACGACCGCTCGCGCATCCTGCTCACGGTGAAGAACGGCAAGTACGTGCTCGTGAAGTAGGCGCGGCGGCAGGATTAAGACGACGAGAGCCGGCCGGATAGGCCGGCTCTTTTGTTTTGAATTTGAGATCGAGTTGCGGCTCCGACTTTGCTGCGCTCCCTCTCCCGCAAGCGGGCGAGGTTGCAGCGAGCTTGCGGACGCGCCGCGCGCCTCAGGCCGCCTGCCGCAGCGGGGTCCAGGCGAACTCCGGATAGTAATTGTCCATCATTCGGTCGACATAGGCGGTGAGGTTCGGAAATCCTTCGGCGCGACGGCGCAGTCCGGATTCGAAGAACGGCGTCAGGATGCCGGCGAGTGCTCCGAAGGCGGTGGCATCGACGCCGCAGGGCTTGTTCCCCATCAGATAGGACTTGTCGCCGAGCTGCACCGAGAGCGCAAACAGCGATCGCACGGCGAGATCGACGTCGTCATCGGGCGCGTGGCGGCCGAGTCCGGAGAGCAGGTAGTTCTCGGCGACACGGAATTGCGCGTCCTCTCGCAGCTTCTCGCGATTGTGCTCCGGCGCGCCGTCGAAGAAATGCGCAGGGCCTTTGGCGAAGTTTACCGGGTCGACCCAGCGCGCCCCGACCAGCGCAAAATAAACGTGATGCTCGATCATGCGCTCGAATGCCCAGGCCTGCGCGCGCTCGACGAGTGAGAGGCCGGCATCGAAATCGAAGCCGTAGCGACGCTCGATATGGGCGCGGATGAAGGTAGAATCGGCCACCGCCTCGCCGCCATCGTCGATGAAAGGCAGCTGCCCCTTGGGAGAGGCAGGCGGCATCGCCCGCTCCTTCCGGTAGGGCAAGCCCGCCATCTTGAGCTGGACCTCCGTCTTGGTGACGAAGGGGCTGATTTCCGGCAGCCCGAAGCCGGCGCCAAAGCCGTAAAGCGTGATCATGAAGGCTCTCCTGAAACGACCGAAAGAGTTGAGGGAACTTAACCGCGGGCTGCTGCCACCATGGTGGCAGCAGCCGTGATATCTTCTGCGAAACGGGCCCCTCGCCAGGCGCGGGCCATGACATGACGGACCAGCGCGTCCGCGGCCTGGACCAACGAGCGAGCCACCACGGTCGCGAGCGCAAGGCGGAGGTCGACGACCATGAGATCAAGCGATACGAGACGGCTGAACGCCCACGCGTACCAAGCCCGGACTTGCAAAGACGAGACTTGCAAAGGCGGGACCTGCAAAGGCTGGATCCGCCAAGGCGCGGCCGCCGGGCCGAAATGGGTTGGAATGATCATGGACAAATCCTCTTCAGTCGACGTGTTGTCCCGGTATAGAACTCCCCTGCTGCCAACATCCTGTCAGCAGCCGCGCGCCGCCTTCTGAAAAAACCACCGACAAGAGACCAGTCATGAGACGCGCCGACCGGCTGTTTCAAATCATCCAGGTGCTGAGACGCACGCGTAAACCAATGACGGCGGACGCCATCGCGGCCGAGCTCGAGACCTCGAAGCGCACGATCTATCGCGACATCGCCACGCTGATCGGCCAGCGCGTGCCGATTCGCGGTGAAGCCGGCATGGGCTACATCCTGGAAAAGGGTTTTGACCTCCCGCCATTGATGCTGACACCCGACGAGATCGAGGCGGCGGTGCTGGGGGCACAATGGGTCGCCGGCCATGCCGATCCCGCGCTGGCGCGCGCAGCTGAAGATTTGATGGCCAAGATCGCCGACACTGTCCCTGAGCGCCTGCGCCCCTTCGTGCTGGAGCCGGCAAGCCGGGCCCGGCCGAGCTGGAACAGGGAGCCGGACCGCCTGGACATGGCACGCACGCGCACCCAGATTCACGAAGGCAAGAAGATCATGCTGCGCTATCGCGACGAGCAGGGCCGCGCCAGCGAGCGCATGATCTGGCCGATTTCGATCGGCTATCTCGAAGCCGTGCGCCTGCTCGCGGCCTGGTGCGAGCTACGCGGCGACTTCCGCAGCTTCCGCACCGACCGCGTGGTGGAGGCGAGCTATCCCGACGAGAGATATCCGGAGCGGCGCGATGTGCTGCGCGCAAAATGGCGGCAGAGCCTGGTCTGGGGCCCACCAAAGGACACGTGACGATGGACGAGAACTCCCCCGTCGACCTGTCGAGCTGTTGCCAGAGTTGCGGCGCCTGCTGCGGCTATTCGGCGAACTGGCCGCGCTTCTCGATCGAGAGCGACGAGGAGCTTGCGGCAATCCCGGAGGCGCTCGTCAACGCGCGTCAATCCGGCATGCGCTGCGAGGGCGATCGCTGTTCGGCGTTGCAGGGAGAGATCGGAAAGCAGACGGCCTGCGGCATTTATGAAGTGCGGCCGGAGGTGTGCCGCACCTGCATGCCGGGCGATGCCGAATGCGCGATGGCGCGACGGAAATTCGGACTGCCGATTATCGCGAGCGCATGATCCGGAAAAGTGTGCAGCGGTTTTCGGTCAAGATCATGCGCCAGCAAATGAGGCTTAGGCGGGGACGGCTTCGCTGATCTCGTCGTCGATCTCGTCGTCCAGCGGTGCGAGCACCGAGAGCGGCTTGTTCGACAGCGTGATCGGCTTGCGGCCACCCGACAGCGACGGCGAGGATTTCGCCGCGCCCTCGCGCGACAGCGCGTAGAGCGTCGAGCCGACGCGGCCGCCGTTCTCGATCAGGTCGCGCTCGTTGCAGCTGCCTGCGATCGCGACCGCCAGCGAGTGCAGATGGCTGCGCCGATAGCAGAACAGCGCCAGCTTGGCGCGTGCGTCTGGGGAAACACTCTCAACCAGCCTCGGCAGGCCGCTCTCGCTGGCGCGATACATTTCGCCAAGGAGTTCGTCGCGGACCGGGCAGAAATCGCTTTCAAAGGCGTCGCGGCTTGAAAACATTGCAGTTCTCCCTCGTGGGGGAAGATGCAGTGCAATTCTCTAATGAAAGGTTAACCACGCTGCCCGGTAGTCACCCGGAGTTATTGCGCCCTGACGCGAATCAATTGCGCGCAAATGCCTCCACAGCGTCATGGCCGGGCTTGTCCCGGCCATCCACGCCCAGCCACGAAACCGAAGAACGTGGATGCCGGGACAAGCCCGGGCATGACGACCTGTTGTGAATGCGGATAAGCAATTGCCCCGCTCCCAAGGCTGCCGTCCGTCAGTTCGCCGCCATGAAGATGGAGAGGCCGAAGCCGGTCAGATGGTGCAGGGCCTGGTCGACGCCGATCAGGGTCCAGAACCAGGGATGCGCAAGGTCGACGCCGAAATTGGCCGAGACGAGACCCTTGGCGCGATCGATCGTGATGTGGATCACGAAGTCGATGAATGCCACAAACCAGAATTTCGGCGCCACGATCAGGATCAGCGGCAGCGCAACCGCAAGGTGAATCAGGCAGTGCACCAGAAGCGGCAAGGCCCAGCCGTGCTTCTGGTCCTTGCCCTGCGCCATCCAGGCGGTCTGCAGCACGAAATCGGCGACGATGTGCTTGAACGTGAGCAGCAACATCCAACCAATGAGGGCTTCGACCGGAACCGCCGATGACAGGGGTGGAAACGACAAGGCGCCCTCATTGACGTGACAAGAAGGATTGGAGCGTTCAGCGCAACCTCTTCCTGGACCGGTCAAATCGCCGGGACTTGCGATTTATGACACCTCCCGCGGCGGAATGCAGCCGGGGGGAACCGGAAAATCGCCAACTGTGGCTAACTGGTGATAGGATGACCAATCGCCGCGGCCGAGTTGAGTAAGGTTACCTTCGGCTCGAAATTTGCATTCCGTGACCTGCGCGCTATCATTGTCGGTAGAGATATCGTTCTTTTTTCAGACGTTTATTACAGGGCGACCGCAGCATCGGCGAGCCGTCCGCCACCGGAAGCATAAGGCCAGAGTGCTGCCATGAGTACTGAGGGCCCGACCTCATCGCCGATCGAGCCACCGCCCCGGCGACCCAAGGTGATCAAGACCAATCAGCAGCAGGTCTTTCTCTACGTCGTGCTGACCTTGCTGTTGTCGCTTGCTACCGTCTGGGGCGGCCGCATGCTGGTGCACAATTCGGAGACGCTGATCTTTGCGGTCGGCGGCCCCAACAGTGACGAGGCGCTGTTCGCAGCCAAGCTCGCCATCGTCCTAAAGAACAACGCTTCGCGCTTCCGGATCAAGATCGTCAACAACGCCGACAACGCCAAGGCGATCGCCCAGTTCGATCGCAAGCAGGCCGACCTCGCGGTGCTGCGCACCGACGCCAAGGTGCCACTGCGGGCACGTACACTCGCGATCCTCGAGCACGATCTCGTGCTGCTGCTCGGGCCCGGGAACAAGAAGATCAAGTCACTCGCCGAGCTGAAGAAGAAGAAGGTCGCCGTCCTCGCCGACAACGAATCCTCGCTCGCCTTCGTCCGCGGCATCCTCGACATTCCCGACGGTGCGGACGCGAAGATCCAGATGGCGCCGCAGGGCGCCACGCTGGACAAGCTGTTCGCGCCGGCAAGCGGCTTTGGCGCGGTCGTCGCCATCGTCCACGCCTCGAAGGCGGTGCGGGACAAGGCGTATGAACAGGTCGCCAGGCGCGGCGGCTTCACGTTGAACGCGATCGACGAGGCGAAAGCGCTGGCGCGCAAGATTCCCGGCATTTCCAACGAGACGCTGACGGCGGGCACGCTGTCGGCATCGCCGGAAATTCCCGATGACGATCTCGATACGATCGGGCTCGAATGGTTGCTGGTCGCCCAATCCAGGATGTCGCCGACGGCGGCCGGGGAACTCGCGCGCGTCGTCTACGAGAACAAGTCCGCGCTCGGGCTCGACAGCGGCTTTGCCAGCAGGATCGAGCCGGCATCCGTCGAGAAGGACGCCTACGTGATGGCGCATCAAGGGGCGGCCGACTACATCAACGACGACACCAAGTCGTTCATGGATAAGTACAGCGACCTGATGTATCTGGGCGCCGCCGCGCTCAGCGTCATCGGTTCGATCTTCGCCGCGATCTACGCCAAGATCACGCGGATCGCGCCGGAGAAGGCCAGCGAGCTCTCCACCGCTATCCTCGACATCGGCGAGCGGATCGAACACGCTCATTCGCTGGACCAGCTCGAATGTCTCCAGGACGAGCTGGAAGGCATCTTGCGCGGCGCGGTCATCGGCTTGCGCGACGGCACGATCAGCACGGACGGGCTGGACACCTTCAAGCTCGGCTACGAATTCGTCCGCGACGAGATCGGCATGCGCCGCGATTACCTCAAGCGCCGTGCCGGCGAGGGCGAGAAGGCCGCTCAGGATGTGGCCCCTCCCCAGCACGACGAGAGCAATCTCGTGGTGGTGAAGACGGCTCAGAGTGCCTGACCTGTCGATTTGATGACCTGCGTCGCCTGCCGGCGTTTCCGCGAGCGACCGGGCCCGGGTCCGGGAACCGTCTCCCTCCACAACCGTTTGCTCCCGGATACAACCGGAGACCGCGGAATGCGTGCACTCCTCATCATCTTCCTGCTGGGAATGCTGGCGGCGGTCGGCTATTTCGCTTATTCCGCGATGGCGGTCGAGGGCGAGCCGATCCCGACGGAAGGTTATGTGGCGCTGGCGCTGGGGGCCGGGTTTTCCGTTCTTGTCGGCATAGGCTTGATGGTGCTGCTGTTCTTCAGCAGCCGTCGCGGCTACGACGAACCGCCGCATTTCAAGTAGCGGCGCGTCGTCCGGCGGCCGCCCCGTCGTTGACGGCCTCGGCTCGGGCAGGCACTTTGGCGCCGAGGTTCCAGCCGGGGCCGCAAAAGACAAAAACCGAGCCGCCTTCCCGCATGTCCAAGCCGCTGATCTCCGCTTTGGCCCAGTTCGCGGCCGCCACGGCCGGCCGCAACATGACAAGGGCGGCCTATGTGGCCGTCGCCGTCGGTGTGCTCGGCATGGTGCTGCTGACGGTCAACCGGGCCTATGAGACGGCGCCTCGCTGGGTCGATGCCCTGCTTTGGACCTGCCTGGTCTACTTCGTGTTCGAATGGGTGGTCCGGCTGCGCCATATGGCGCGGCAGGGGCGCCTTGCCCTCTACATGTCCTCCTCCGCCGGGCTGGTCGATGCGGTCGGAGCGCTGGCGGTGCCGGCCGCGCTGGTGCTCGGGGTCGAGCCCAGGACGGCGTGGCTGCTCAGCGTGCTCTGGGTGCTGAAGGTGGTGCCGGGCATTCCCGGCCTGCGGCAGCTCCGCCGCGTGCTGGTGCTGGAATCGGGACCGCTGGTCAGCGTGCTCGTGATCTTCCTGATGGTGGTCTTCCTGGCCTCGGTCGCCGAATATTTCCTGGAGCGGGACGTGCAGCCGCAGACCTTCGGCAGCGTTCCGGCCGCGCTGTGGTGGGCGGTGACCACCTTGACCACGACCGGCTATGGCGACGTCGTGCCGGTGACGCCGCTGGGCCGCATGGTGGCGGCGCTGGTGATGATCTCCGGCCTCGGTGTATTCGGCCTCTGGACCGGTATTTTGGCAACCGGCTTTGCCGCGGAGACCCGGCGCGACAATTTCCTCAAGACCTGGGAATCCGTCAGCAAGGTGCCGTTTTTCGCGGCGCTTGGACCGGCGGCCATCGCCGACGTCACACACATGCTGCGGACTATGGAACTGCCGGCGCGCACCATGATCATCCGCAAGGGGACGCAGGGCGACTGCATGTATTTCATCGCTGCCGGCGAGGTCGAGGTCGACCTGCCCGGCAAGAAGGTGCAGCTCGGCGATGGCGCCTTCTTCGGCGAGATGGCCTTGCTCGGCAACAATTTGCGCGGCGCCAATGTCTCGACCACCAAGGTGTCGCGGCTTCTCGTGCTCGACCTCGTCGATTTCCGCGTGCTGATGGCGCGGCATCCCGAGCTCGCCGCGACCATCGATGCGGAAGCAAAGCGGCGCACGCTCGAAAACAAATAAATGGAGACAAGAATGTCGGACATAGCCGACGCGGCCACTGGCCCCGTGCTTGAAATCATTGGTGCACGCGCCACCATCCGCCTCAACCGCCCCAAACATCTCAATCGGCTTCAGGCCGAGGATCTCGGCGAGCTGGTCAAACTGTTCGACCGGATCGAGGCCGATCCTGACATCCGCGTGCTGGTACTGACCGGCACGGGGCGCGCCTTTTCGGCCGGCTACGACCTCAATTCAGTCGCCGAGCGCGCGGTCAGCGCAAACGAGCAGCAGAGCGCGGGTTCGGCGTTCGAGGCCGTGGTCAACCGACTGGAGGATCTCGGCGTTCCCACGATCTGCCGGCTCAACGGCGGCGTCTATGGCGGCTCGACCGACCTCGCGCTCGCCTGCGATTTCCGCATCGGCGTCGACACCGCCGAGATGTTCATGCCGGCGGCCCGGCTCGGGCTGCACTATTACAGGAGCGGCATCAAACGCTACGTGACCCGGCTCGGCGTCGACAATGCAAAAAGACTGTTCCTCACCGCGCAGAAGATCAGCGCGCCGGAGATGTTGCGGATCGGCTATCTCACCGACATGGTGGCGGCGGAGTTTTTGGACGAGGAGGTCGACAAGCTCGCCAGCATCCTTGCCGGTAACGCGCCGCAGGCGATGCGCGGCATGAAGCGCGCCATCAACGAATTCGCCCGCGGAGAATTGGACGAGCAAGCCGCCGACCAGCGCCACCGCGACAGCATGCGCGGCGACGAGATCAAGGAAGGCATCAAGGCGTTCGCGGAAAAGCGACTGCCAAAATTCTGATCACGCCCGCTTCGACCGCATCGCCCGCACCTGCGTGAGCTTGGGATCGCGGACAAGCGCCTGGTAGCGATTGCTGTCGATGGCGTAGATCGCGATCCGGCCTTCGCTATCGGCATGAACACCCCAGCCGAAGCGCTTGCCCAGGCTCGACGCCCTCATGCACGCCTGCCCTCGGGAGAAGAAAGCTTCACGGGCCGCCTGCTTCTCCGCTTTCGTCGCCTTCACGGCGAGTTCGCGACCCGGCGCAGACGTCGCGAAGATCACGTCGTCGGACGTGTATTTGTAGGGTGCCTTGGCGATCATCAGATATTGCAGGCACGCTACCGTCGGCTTTCCCGCGCGCAGCGGCGGCTCCTCGCCGGTAGGCGCACGACAGTCTTCGGCAACGCGGATGAAGGTGTTGAAGCAGTTGGTCGTGTGCATCTGCGTCGTCATCCTCAGCCTTGGATCACTCATCCTCCAGCGGCCGCCGCAGCATGCTGCGCCGCCATCTCGGCATCGGCCGCGTTGATGCGCTGGAACGCGGGTCGCGAGGTCATGCGTTCGGCATAGCGGACGAACACATCCTTCTTCGGCACGATACCGAACATCATGGTCCAGCTGAACGCAACGCCCCAGAGAACATCCGCAGCCGTCATGCGCTCGCCGAGCAGATACGGCCCTTTCGACAGCTGCGCCTCGAGCGCGCCAAGCATGGTGTCGTAATCGGCATAGGGCGATTGCGTGATCGGCGCCGGTTCGCGTTGCATGAACTTGTCGATCAGGGCCGGCTCGAACGAGGCGCCGTAATAGGCGATCCAACGCAGATAGGGACCGCGCAGCGGGTCGTTCAGCGCGGGCGTGAGGCCCGCTTGGGGAAACAGGTCCGCAAGATAGATGGTGAGTGCGACCTGCTCGGTCACCAGCGCGTCGCGGTGGCGGATCGCCGGCACCTTGCCGAGCGGGTTGATGGCGAGATAGGCCGGCTGGCGCTGCTCGCCGGCCTTCATGTTGAGGACATGGAGATCGTAGGGCGTCCCCAACTCCTCCAGCAGCACCCGGGTGCCGGTGGCGCGGCTTTGTGGCGAGTAATACAGAGTGATGCGGTTCGGATCGGTCATGGCGGGTCTCCATCTGGCCGGCTGGCGATGGCGGTTGTAGCGGACCATACCTGACATCCTGTGTCGGGTATGGTTTAAGAGATCATGCGCGCGAGCCGGATGCTGTCGATCCTCACCACCCTCCAGGCCAAGGGGCAGGTCACCGCGCCTGAGCTCGCGGAGGCCTGCGAGGTCTCGGTGCGCACGATCTACCGCGACATCGACGCGCTCGCGGCATCCGGCGTCCCTGTCTATGCCGACCGCGGCGCGGAGGGCGGCTATCGCCTGCTCGACGGCTATCGCGTGCGGCTGAACGGCTTGTCGCAGAGCGAGGCGGGAGCGCTGTTCCTGACGGGGTTGCCGGGCCCGGCGGCGGCGCTCGGGTTGGATGTCGCGATGATCGCCGCACAGAACAAGCTGATGGCCGCGCTGCCCGCCAATTTGCGCGAAGACGCCGGACGGATGCAGGAGCGTTTTCACCTCGACGCGCCGGGCTGGTTCGGCGAGGCGGAAGAACCAAAGCATCTGCGCACCATCGCCGGCGCGACTCTGTGCGGGACAATGATCAAAATCCGCTACCGGAGCTGGCGCGCCGAGAAGCAGCGCCGCGTCTCGCCGCTCGGTCTCGTGCTGAAGGGTGGCAGCTGGTATCTCGCGGGATGGGTCGACGGCAGGGTGCGGACCTATCGCGTCGCGCGCGTGCTCGACTGCACGGCGCTCGACGATCGCTGCGAACGGCCCGCCGGTTTCGATCTCGCGACCTATTGGCGGACGCAACGCTGCGTCTCGAGGCCGAGATGCATCCCAATGTCGCGATCGTTCGGCTGTCGCCCTTCGGCGTCAAGCTGCTCGATGCACTGAGTCAGCCTTACGTCAGGGCGCGTACGCAGCTGGAAGAGACCGCCGATGCAGACGGCTGGCGCATCGCCAGAGTGCCAACCGGCAAGACCTCATGGCATGCCGCGGCCGAATTGTTGCGGCTCGGGCCCGAGGCCGAAGTGCTGGAGCCGGCCGATCTGCGCGAGAAGATGGCGGAGCTGATCCAGGTGATGGCCGCGCGCTATCGCGCGGCTGCGGCGCGGAAAACCTGACGGCGGCGTAACCCGCCGCGACCGACGAAACACTCCTGAAACACGATTCTCCCCTCCCTGCATGAACGCATTCGCGTTTCGGCTCGACCGAGATGCAGGGACACAACAACGGCCGTTGCGCCACACTGGAGAATGAAGATGTTTCGTAAGATTGCACTTGGTCTGATCGCTGCCGGCTCGCTCGGCGTTGCCGCTCTCGCGCCGACCGCCGCGTCGGCCCACGGCTTCCACCATCACTGGGGTCCCGGCTGGGGCTTTGGCGGCATCTACGTCAACAGCGGCGTCAACAATTGCTACCAGGAGCGCGTCGTCCAGACCCGCCGCGGCCTGCGCGTCCGCGTCGTGAACGTCTGCGCCTACGGGGTCTACTGACATCTCGCATTCACGACAAAGCCCCGATCGCACCGCGATCGGGGCTTTGCGCGTCGGACTTTCATTCGGCTAGCCGTCCTGCCGCTGCCGGCGAAACCAGGCCCAGGTCTCTCGCGTCGTCCTGATGTAGCCGCGGCCGCGATAGAGGATTTCGCCGTCGACGATCTCGTTCAGCTTCGGCAGCGCGTGAAAAGGGATCGAGGGATAGGCGTGGTGCTCGACATGGTAGGGCATGTTCCACGTGAGCCATTTGATGATCGCGCCGGTATAGGTGGTGCGGGTATTTTCGAAGGCGCTGCGGGTCCGCTCGCAGCCGGTGTGCTCGGCATAGAGATAAGGTCGCAGGAAGAACTGCCCGATGATCAGCGGGACGATCCAGATCCAGAGCAGCAACGCCGAGGAGAACCACAGCGACAGCCCAACTAGCGCGACGTAAGATCCGGCATAGACGCGCGCCTCGGTCACGATGACCGCACGCTTGTTTTCCGGGATCCAGGGCACGGTGACCTTGCCGGTGACGGCATGGCCGAGCATCAACCAGAGACGGCCAGCGACCTGAAGCACGCCGCTATAGGCGATCGCGAGCTGCGTGTCTGATTTTGGCTTCACGCCGACGATCAACTCCGGGTCCTTGTCCGGATCCTGGGTGTAGCGGTGATGATCCCAGTGAAACAGGCAGTAATATTCGTATGGCAACCCGATGATGAATCCCGAGAGATAACCGACCGCGAGATTGAGGCCGCGGCTCCTGAACGCGGTCTTGTGCGCGGTCTCGTGCACCGCCATGAACAGGAAGGCGACGAGATAGCCCTGCACCGCCACCAGCGGCAGCGCCCACAACACGACGTAGCTTGAGGTGATCTTCCAGATCATCGCACCCACCAGCACGATCACCCCGAAATGGCAGAGGCTGCGCACGGCGCCCTTGAGATTGGAACGCGCCGACAATTCACGCAACATCGCCGGTGTCAGCGGCTTCAAGCGATGGCCGGATTCTGAAACGCTTGCGTCAGTCATGATCAAATACCTGCCCTACTTGCCGAGAAGCTCTGCGATCTCGGCCTTGAGGAAGGCCTGATCGCTCGGATTGTTGACGGGGTTGCCGGCGCGATGGCCGTGCAGCGACGGGATCGGATGCAGCGCGGCAGACTTCGCGTTGACCAGCCGGCCGAGCTCATCCTCGTTGTCGCGGACGTCGAAATAGCGATCGGTCGCACCGGGCATCAGCAGCATGTGGGCCTTGATCGTACCGAGCGCGCGATCGAAATCGCCGCCGAATGCGGCGCAGCGGCTGACGTCGCCGTTCTGCCAGATGCCGATCTGGGCCAGGAGATCGTTGGCGTCGCGCTGGGCAAACGCCGCGTCCCAAGTGCGGACGAGATAGTCGTCCAGCGAGTTGAAGCCCGCTTCGCGCCAGATCTCGTCGCGATAGAAACCGTGCGACATCGCCCAACCCGCGTAGACGCGCCCCATGGCGCGATAACCTGCGGCGGGCTTCTCGACGAAGCGGCCGTCGCGGAAGGCGGGATCGGCGGTCAGCGCGGCCTTTACGCTTTCCAGGAAGACGTAGTTATAGGGCGCGCAGCGGGCACTGCCGCAGACGACCGCTGCCCGTTCGACCATATCGGAATGCAGCGCCGCCCAGTGGTAGGCCTGCATGCCGCCCATCGACCAGCCATAGACCAGGGCAAGCTTCGAAATGCCGAACCGCTCGGTGAGCAGCCGGTGCTGGACCGCGATGGCATCGTGATAGGTCAAGATCGGGAACGGCGCGGCGGTATTCGACGGCGAGGACGACAGGCCGTTACCGAACAGGTTCGGGATGACGACGAAGTAGCGTGTGGGGTCGAGCACGCCGTCGGGGCCGATCAGCCATTCGGTGTCGGTGTGCTGCGCGCTGAACGAGGTCGGATAGAGGATGACGTTGTCCTTGGCCGGGCTAAGCCGGCCGTAGGTCTTGTAGGCGAGCGCAAGCGAAGGGAAGACGGCCCCGGACCGGAGCGCGACGTCGCCGGCCTCGAAGATCTCGTAGTCGCGCCCTGCCGTCATGGACCGAACTCCCGCTCACGCGGCAAGCGCGCCGCGGAAACGGCGATGCATCGATCATGCCGGTCCCGCAGACGCATCGTTGCGTCACGCCCAATAACTGTACTTATAGTCCATTTATTATGAGCCGGCAAGATAAATCCGGTCGCACGCCGCCTCAGGCGATGGCCGCCAGATAGCGCGCGACAGACGCCGCGAATGCGGCCTTGGCGCCTGCGGCGATGTTGCGGCCCCACCACGCGCCATAGATACGATCGAAGGCCAGCGGCTCAACGGCAGCCGTGATCCGTCGCACCGCGGCGGCATTGAGCGGCGTGTAGTTCGGATAGGAGTACATGAAGCTGACGAAGCGGCGATCCATCGTCACCTGCGCGATATCGCCGGTGAGCAGTGCACCCCGACTGTCCGCACCACTCGCATGGTGCAGCATGGTGGCACCGGCGAAATGACCGCCGGTGCGCAGCAGCAGCAAATCATCGGAGATGCGATGGCTTTCGCCGGTCCAGTGCACGATCGAGGGATGCGGACGCGTCACCCATTGGCGATCATCGGCATGCAGAAAGACCGGCACCCCGCCGAACGCCTCGCTCCAGTCGGCGAGCGCGCCATAGAAATGCGGATGCGAGATCGCAATCGCCTTCAGCCCACCGAGCGACCGCACATGCGCGATCGCCTCCGGCGTCGCCATCGGTACGCAGTCCCACATCAGGCAGCCGTCCGCGAGCGGCACCAGCAGCGCGCGCTGACCGATGGCGAAGCTCGGCTCGATCGCGATGCCGGTCAGGCCGAGGTCGTCGCGCCAGACCATGCGGTGACGTTCCGAGAGCGTCTCGCGCGTGAGGAAAGTTTGCCCGTTCCAGCCGACGTACTGCCGTTCGTCCTCGCAAATCGGACAGATTGCTGGCGGATTTCCGCTGTCCGGGAATTGCGCGCCGCAGGTTTCGCAGGTCCAGAGAGGCATGGCCGTAATCCATAACTGAGACCGTCCCGGACATGACATGACGTCGCGGTCCCGCGATCGCAAGGTCGGAACCAACACGATCAACGCAGGTTAAGTTCGCGTCCGCGCCGGCAGCACGGCCCCGCCGTCGCCGCCTGATGCGAGACGCAATTCGGCTGGCAGCATTAGGTTCAGCGTCTCGATGACATCGCGGTCCCCCTCCTCGTCTCGTATCTGGCCCCTGTTCGCTCTCAACTTTTTCATGGCCGACATGCAGTCGGGCATCGGCCCTTTCGTCGGCGTCTTCCTCCAGGAACGCGGCTGGGCGAGCGGATTGATCGGCACCGCGATGACGATCGGCAATGTCGCGGGCATGCTGATCACGACGCCGATCGGCGGCTTCATCGACGCCAGCCGCAACAAGCGCATGTGGGTCGTCATTCCCGGCATCTGCGTGGTGCTCGCGTCTGGGATCATCCTGATCTCACAGAATTTCTGGGCGGTGACATTCTCGCAGGTCGCACAGTCGCTGGCGAGCGCCGCGATCGTGCCGGCGGTCACAGGAATCACGCTCGGCATCGCCAAGCAGAAGGGCTTCAACGCGCTCAACGGCCGCAACCAGGCGTTCAACCACGCCGGCAACATGGTCGGCGCCGCCCTGTCGGGCTATCTGGGCTACAAGTTCGGCTATGTCGCCGTGTTCATGCTGGCGGCATTGTTCGGCGCCATCGCGATCGCCTGCGTGATGATGATTCCGGCCAAGGCGATCGACGATCGTGCCGCGCGCGGCAGCAAGGAGGACGACCCCGACAGTGCGCCGGACGCGTTCACGATGCTGCTCAAGCACCGTGCGCTGCTCGTGCTGGCACTGGCGCTCGCGCTATTCCATCTCGGCAATGCCGCCATCGTCCCGCTCTATGGCCTGGCGGCGGTCGCCGAAGGCCAGGCCAACGGCCCGAGCTTCGTCGCGACCACCGTGGTGATCGCACAAGGCGTCATGATCATCACGTCGCTGATCGCAATGAAGGCGGCGAGCAAGCGCAACTACTGGCCCGTCATCCTCGTCTCCTTCATGTTCCTGCCCGTCCGCGGCGTGCTCGCCTTCTTCGTCACGGGATGGTGGGGCGTCGTGCCGATGCAGGTGCTCGACGGCATCGGCACCGGGCTCCAGACGGTTGCGGTCCCCGGTATGGTGGCGCGCTCGCTTAACGGCACCGGCCGCATCAATCTCGGCCAGGGTGCCGTGATCACCGTGCAGGGCATCGGCGCCAGCCTCAGTCCCGCGCTTGGCGGCTGGATCGCGCAATGGATCGGCTATGGCCCGACCTTCCTGCTGCTCGGCGGCTTCGGGCTCGCGTCGATGGCGCTGTGGCTGGCGTTCAGCGCGACCGTGAAGAAGTATTGAGGCGCTCCCCTCACGGGCCAAAATTCTTCTGGATCGCCTTGTCGAGCGTCTCGCCGCCGACGAAGCGCTGGCGCAATTCGCGCTTGAGCAGCTTGCCGCTCGGGTTCTTGGGCAAGGCATCGACGAAGATGACGCGCTTGGGCACCTTGAAATGCGCCATCTGGCTGGCGCAATGCTTGATGACGGAATCCTCGTCGAGCTTCTCGCCGTTCTTGACCACGACGATGGCAGTCACCGCCTCGATCCAGCGCGAATCGGGCAGGCCGACCACCGCAACCTCGGACACTGCCGGGATACGGTAGACCATCTCCTCGACCTCGCGGCTCGCGACGTTCTCGCCACCGGTCTTGATCATGTCCTTGACGCGATCGACCACGGTGATGTGGCCCTCTTCATCGACGGTGGCGAGATCGCCGGAGTGAAACCAGCCGCCGGCGAACGCCGCCGCCGTCTTGACGATATCGTTGTAATAGCCGGAGAGCAGATGCGGCGAGCGGTGCACGATCTCACCAACCTCGCCGACCTTGACGTCTTCCATCGAGCTGTTGACCACGCGGGTCTCGACATTGAGCACGGGCTTGCCCGCCGAGCCGGCCTTGCGCAGCTGGTCTGCTGGTCCCAGCACGGTCGCGAGCGGGGCGATCTCGGTCTGGCCGTAGAAATTCCAGAACTTGACGCTGGGCAGGCGGCGCTGGAGCTCGAGCAGTACCTCCACCGGCATGATCGAGGCACCGTAATAGCCCTTCTGCAAGGTCGACAAATCTGTCCTGTCGAAATTGGGCGAGCGCAGCATCGCGATCCAGATCGTCGGCGGCGCGAAGAACGACGTGATCTTGTGCGTCTGGATCAGTGACAGAATGCTGTCGGCGGTCGGCTTGCCCGTGATCACGCCGGAAGCGCCGAGATAGACTTGCGGGCCCAGGAACACGTCGAGCTGCGCGCAATGATAGAGCGGCAGCGCGTGCAGGAATTTGTCGTCGACGCTCATGCCGCCGTCAATGATGCAGCTGACATACTGCCACATCACCGCTTCATGGGTCAGCATCGCGCCCTTGGGCAGCGATTCCGTGCCGCTGGTGTAGACAATCTGCGCGAGATCGCGGCTGTCGACGGACGCATCCAGGAACGAGCCGTCGGGGTTGAGGAGATCGTCGAAGGTGGTGAGGCCCGCGGGCGCCGTGGCGGGATCTTCGCCCGGTAGCCAGATTATCTTCTCGACCGCGCAATCCTTGGCGCTGGCCCCGCGCGCCGGCTCGACGAAATCTGGACCCGCCGCGAGCAACTTTGCGCCGGAGCTCTTCAGGATGAAGTTGATCTCGTCCGGATTCAGCATGAAGTTGATCGGCACCAGCACCGCGCCGATCTGGGCCAACGCGAACCGGAGCGCCGCAAAGGCGTGCGAATTGCGCGAGAGCACGGCGAGGCGGTCACCCTTTTTCACGCCGAGGCCAAGCAGGCCGCGGCCGAGCCGATTGCAGATCGCGTCCATCTCGGCAAAGGTCCAGCTCACATTGCCGCAGCTCACCGCGAGCTTGCCCGGATCGCGGCCCGCCGCACGGCGCAGGAGGTCGCCGATGGAATGCTCGCGGGCCTTCGAGATGGTGGCTGCGATGTCGCCGGTCATTTCGTCCCCTGAATTTGCCGTTTGCGTGAGTGCCGCTCCG
Source organism: Bradyrhizobium sp. 149 (assembly GCF_023073915.1). Classification (GTDB taxonomy): domain Bacteria; phylum Pseudomonadota; class Alphaproteobacteria; order Rhizobiales; family Xanthobacteraceae; genus Bradyrhizobium. The sequence goes on from NZ_JADPKK010000022.1 coordinate 2,018,340, forward strand.
AGCACACGTCAGGCCATGGCATTCACGCGCTTCTTGTCTTTGCAGAAAAGCGTAGTCGGCGCGACCGGCCGCGTCAAATCAGCCAGCGAACGCAGCGCCGTTGCGCAAGAAATGACGCTTCAGCGGGGCAAATCTAGCCTCGCGCGCCAACGATAAAATTTGGGGAAATGCCATGTGCCGGATTATGCGTGCCGCCCTAGCGGCCGGACTGACTGCGTTTCTAATCAGCCCGTCTCTTGCCCAGCAGGCGCCGCTCAAGATCGGCGTGCTCTCCGACTTGTCCTCGGTCTATTCCGACATCGGAGGCCAGGGGAATGTCGAGGCCACCAAAATGGCGATCGAGGATTTTGGTGGGCAGATGTTCGGCAAGCCGATCGACATGGTCAGCGCCGATGTGCTGAACAAGCCCGATGTCGCCTCTACCATCGCGCGAAAGTGGTGGGAGACCGAAGGCGTCGACATGATCATCGACCTGCCGACATCGGCCACTGCGCTCGCGGTGATGGAGCTGTCGAAGCAGTACGAGAAGATCATGATCGTGACGGATGCGGCAAGCTCCGACATCACCGGAAAGTCCTGCTCGCCCTACACCGCGCACTGGACCTACGACACCTACGCCAACGCGCACACGGTCGGCAGCGCCATTGTCAAGAACGGCGGCGACAGCTGGTTCTTCCTCACCGCGGACTACGTGTTCGGCCATTCAGTCGAGCGCGACACCTCCGAGGTGGTGAAGGCGGCCGGCGGAAAGGTGCTCGGCAGCGTCAAGCATCCGCTCAACACCGCGGACTTCTCCTCATTCCTGCTCCAGGCCCAGGCCTCCAAGTCCAAGATCATCGGGCTGGCGAACGGCGGCGGTGACACCATCAACGCGATCAAGCAGGCCGGCGAGTTCGGCATCGTCGCCGGCGGCCAGAACCTGGCTGCGATCGTGATGTTCATTTCCGACGTGCACAGCTTGGGGCTGAAGCTCGCGCAGGGACTGATCATCACCGAGGCCTATTACTGGGACCTCAACGACAAGACCCGCGCCTTCGGCAAGCGTTTCATGGAGCGCGTGAAGCGCATGCCGACGATGAATCAGGCGGCGACCTACAGCGCGACGCTGCATTACCTGAAGGCGGTGCAGGCCGCCGGCACCAAGGACACCAAGACGGTGATGGCCAAGATGCGCGAGCTGCCGGTGAAGGATGCCTTCACCGACAACGGCGTCTTACGCGAAGACGGCCGTATGGTGCACAGCATGTATCTGTTCCAGGTGAAGAAGCCCGAGGAGTCCAAGGGCCCGTGGGACTATTACAAGCTGCTCGCCGAAGTCCCTGCCGACCAGGCCTTCCGGCCGCTGAAGGACGGCGGCTGCCCGCTGGTGAAGTGAGGCAACAACACGGGCAAGCATAAGGTCGCGTACCCCTGCCGGTGCGAGCTCAGAGCTTGTGCCCCTTCTGGCGCAGCGCCTCGATGAGGCGCTGCTTCAACTCGTCGGCAGTCTTCTGGCTGACGTCCTGGCCGATCTGCGCGCTTGCCTGCGCCAGCGCATCCGATTTCTCCAGAAGCTTCTTCCCGGCCGGCTGGGCATAGAAGGCCTCGATCTGGCGCAGCTCATCGATGCTGAAGCTTTGGGCATAAAGGGCGGCGACCTGGTCGATCATCGAGGTGAGGGCCGGGGTGTAAATCTCGGAGCCGGGTGCCGTCACCGCGTCATAGTCGCGCTCGATCTCCGGCCTGTCCTGCGCGACCACCGGCCTCAGCTTGAGCAGGAGTTGCGGCAAAAGCGCGCGATACTGATCCGCGAGCTTCAAGGTGACCACGAGCTTGCGCGCCGCGCTCATCGCCTCCGGCGACGATGCTTGCGCAGATGCACCACAGATCAGGAGCAGGAGGGCACCGGCGATCATCAACACGACTCTGGACATCAGCCTCTCCGTTGGACCTCTCCACGACAATGCAGGCCCGCGATGCTCAATGACCCGCGGGCGCCACGGCAGCGGTCGCGACCGGCGCGCTCTCCAAGGCGGTGTCGGCCTCCTCGACTTCCGTCACCTTCACGAACAGGTTCGGTACCCGTTCGGCCCGGTCGAGCAGCCAGGCGGCTGCGATCATGATGGCGATACCCATGGCGGAGACCGCGAGTTGCTCCCAGACGCCTTTGGTGTATTGCGTCAGGATCCAGTGCGCCGAGAACGACAGGAAGACGCCGAGGCAGAAGATCGGTAGCGAATGCTGGCCGCAGAGGATCACAGGGCGCAGCCAGGCTCCGTGCAGCACCCGCCATTTGCGCGAGACGAAATGGGTCACCCAGATCGCCAGCGCCAGGAAATGCGTGAAGCGGAGCATGTCGAGGTCGGTCTTGTCGATCGGGTAGATCGCCTTGATCATCCATTTCGGGATCAGGGCTTCGAGCGCAGGGACGTGCCAGGTCATCACGATCAGCAGCGCGAAAGCGAGCCAGGCCGCGGCCAGGGCCATCGCCGCCTTCGACCACACCCATCCGGCGATCTTCTCGATCTGGCCGACGCCGCACCAGGCCGCGAACACGAACATCAGCTGCCAGCAGAACGGGTTGAAATACCAGGTCGTGCCGGGCGGATAGGAGGCGATGTTCCAGTTGAACCAGCGCGACAGCACGTAGAGCACCACGGACGCGGCAAGCGTCAGGTTGGGCCGGCGCACCAGGCACCAGACGATGAACGGCGAGGCGAACACCAGCGCGATGTAGAGCGGCAGCACGTCGAGATTGACCGGCTTGTACTTCAGGAGGATCGCCTGCCCGATCAGTTCGTCCGGATGCGACAGGAAATTGAACACGTTGAACTCGTGCTCGTACATCGGATTGTCGAAGCGGCGGGCGGTGCGGGCGATCTGCGCCGTGAACAGCAGGAACAGCATGATGTGGGCGACATACATCTCAACCGCGCGCCGCCACAGCCGCTTCAGCGCGGCGACAAACCAGCCGCCCGCAACGATCGGGCCGTAGATCCAGCCGACCAGATAACCGGAGATGAAGACGAAGAATTCGGCGGCGTCGCTGAAGCCGTAATTGCGCAAGGTGATCCAGGCCACGACGTCGTGCGGGATGTGGTCGAGGAAGATCATCCACAGACCGATGCCGCGGAAGAGATCGAGCCGCAAATCGCGCTCGACCGGAGCGAGCAGCGCTGACTGGTCCCGTGTGATCATGGCCCCGCCTCGTTCGGTGGGCGTCGCGCCGTCGCGGCGCCGAAAAATCGGATGCTAAAAAGCTTAAATCAAAAGTCACCTGGCCCTGTGGCCGGGGCCGACCGTAGCCGACCTTGCTGCGCGCGCAAGGGCATAGTCATGAGCGGGCCGCACAAGCGTGCCGTCCTCTGCGCTGCACAATGGGGGCTCTTCAAAAAAGGGCGAAAACAACCCCATGCACAGTAGCTAAACCCTTGCGCCGGTTGCTGGATTTATTCGACGCGCTAGGCAGATTTCGGCCGCGGCGATTCCGGCCCGGAGCAGAGCCAAGTCAGCTCGTCGCCCGTCGCCAGCATCTCGTTCAGCATTGCCTCGGGCTTGTGCAGCAGCGGCAGCGCGCCAGGACAAAACCGTCTTCGAGAATGGCCGCGGCCACCCGCGGATTGAACGTCGGCGGAGGTAGTACGGCCAGACCAGCCGCTGGTACTATCCACCGCTTTCGAAAAACCGGTTCAGTTCGCACGCCGTCTGCTGCGGAAGCTCCTCCGGGAAGAAATGTCCTCCGTCAAGCGCCTTTCCTCGCACGTCATCTGCCCAGGTCCGCCATAGCCCCAACGGGCCTCCCTCGTCCGCGTACCAGGCGTTCAACGGACCGCGGCCACTCCAGAGGACGAGGACAGGGCAATCGATCCGGCGGCCGGAACGACGGTCCGCCAGATCGTGCTCGTGATCTATCGACGCCGCCGCACGATATTCCTCACAGATGGCGTGAACATGCGCCTGATCGCGCAACGCGTCGATATAGGCTGCCCGGATCTGCGGGCTGAAACTGTCTGCCGCAGAACCCCATCCGTGGAGCGCATTGTCGATGACGGCATCGGGAGCTGCCGATACTAGCCGCTCGGGAAAGGGTTCCGGCTGCGCAAGCAACGACCACGGCCAGTAGCCGATGGCCAGCTTCTTGTCGGCGCGCTCCCAAGCCGCTCCACGCGCTCGCGGTGATCGAGCGCGAGCCGGTAGGCGACACGGCCGCCGCGATCATGGCCCGCAACCGAGAAGCGGTCGAAGCCAAGTTTCGACATGACGGACACCATGTCCCTTGCCATCGCCCGCTTGGCATATGGCGCGTGGTCCCGACTCGAGGGAGGACAATCGCTCCGGCCATATCCGCGAAGGTCGGCACAAACGACGGTAAAGTGCTCAGCGAGCAGCGGTGCAACGTCCCGCCACATCAGATGCGTCTGCGGAAATCCGTGCAACAGGAGAACGGCTGGCCCCGAGCCGGCCCGACCTATGAAAATCCTTGCTTCCTCCGCCTGAATATCGGCGGACTCGAAGTCCGCGAATTCCATTGGGCCAGTCCTTCCTAACGACAGAAGCCAAGAAGCGAGTACCGGATGAGCCCCAGCAACATGACGACGCACGTCGGCCGCCTCGGGTTCCTGTCGATCGCCCTTGTGACCGGCACAGGCGCCAAAGGAAAAAGGCGTGGCTGAATCAGACGCGCAGGATATCGAAAGCGCCAAAAAAAATGGCCCGCTCAAGGCGGGCCATTTTCATCCTACCTGGCAAAGTCCGGAGTTGGTTGCGGGAGCGGCAAGCACCGACCATGCTGGGACGACGAACTTCATTGTCGGGCCGCCCAAGCAGGAGACGCGTCAGCGAAGGCCGCCGGTGACGTGAAGCGTCTCGCCCGTGACGTAGGACGCCTCGTCCGAAGCGAAGAAGGCCACCGCAGCAGCGATCTCCTCGACCTTGCCGATGCGGCCGAGCGGGGTGGCGCTTTCGATCCAGTTGCGCATGTCGCCCTCGTGCAGGCCGGCTGACACGATGCCTTCGGTGGCGATCATGCCCGGATTGACGGCGTTGACGCGGATCTTGCGCGGCGCCAGTTCCTTCGCCAGCACCGCGGAGATTGCATCCACCGACGCTTTGGTCGCGGTGTAGACGGCTGTGTTCGCCGGCGTGATAGTCGATACGCCGGAGCTGATGTTGATGATGCTTCCGCCATTGGGGTTGAAGTGCTTCGACGCTTCACCCGAGACCAGCAGCAGGCCAAGCACATTGAGGTCGAAATGCCGGTGGAAATGCTCGGGCGTGATGGCCTCGAGCGGGGCGAATTCGTAGACGCCCGCGTTGTTGACGAGGATGTCGATCGCACCGAACGCCTTCACGGTCTCTGCGACGACGCTTTTCACGTCCTTGGCGTCGGCGAGGTTGCCGTGGACCGCGACGGCCTTGCCACCCTTGGCGGTGATAGCGGCAACCACGCGGTCGGCTGCCTGCTTGCTGGAGCTGTAATTGACCGCGACCGCCGCGCCCTCGGCTGCGAGCCGGGCCGAGATTTCGGCACCGATGCCTTTGGATGCGCCGGTCACGAGCGCAACTTTTCCTTCGAGTCTCTTGGTCATCGCATGTCTCCATTGTTCGGCAAGTGCCGATATTCGATAGTTCAATACTAGTGAACTATTGAAGGAGTTCAAGGGAGGTGCTATATTTTAGGCATGGTGCAGTTCGTTCACCCATCGCGGGACGAAATCACACTGGCCGGGGTGCTCGCAGCCCTCGCGGATCCGATGCGGCGGCGCATCGTCAAAAGCCTGGCCGCGCAGAGCGATTGCATGTCGTGCACCGAGGCGGCGCCTTGCCCCGACATGGCGAAGTCGACCCTGTCGAACCATTTTCGCATCCTGCGCGAGGCCGGCCTGATCCGGACATCGAAGCAAGGCGTCCAGCACCGCAATGTTTTGCGGGAGGACGACATCAATGCGCGATTTCCAAAGCTGCTGAAGATGATCCTGAGCTATCCGGACTGAGGGCATTCGCCCACGAGCAGATTTGCGGGAAGAGATATCGCCGACGTTTCCACCCGAAGCGGTGACCAAACAAAAATGGCCCGAGCGATGCGGGCCATTTCCTTAAGACGGCAAAGTCCGGCGTGGTTGCAAAAACAAAATCGGAATCTATGATCTTCAAGCTTTACGCCTGACGAGCTACCAAGCCCCCAGTCGATCCGCGATCCGTCGATTTTGACGCGCGTGCAACCTAGAACGACCGCGCTGATTCCTTTTGAGTCTTGAGGATGCCTGTGTCCACTAAACTGGTGAGAGAGCAGATTGCCAAATTCCTCGCTCGCAAGGACCCCGAGGTGCTTTGCCTGCGCGGAAAATGGGGCGTTGGCAAAACGTTCGCTTGGTCCAGAGGGCTTGAGCTAGCGCATCAGGCAAAAACGATCAAACTCCAACGCTACTCGTATGTCTCCCTTTTTGGGGTGAATTCGCTCGACGAATTGAAATTCGCGATCTTTGAGAACGTGACCACCCTTAGCAACGGCGTCGTAAAAGCTGACGTCAACACGCTCGACGATTTTGTTAATTCGAAAATCGGTTCTTGGCGTAAGTTGACTAAGCTTGCGCAGGCGGTACCGATCGTGCGGAGCGTAATTGGCGGTGATGCAACATCACTAGTATCTTTTATGACCATTCGCGATCAAATCATCTGCATTGACGATCTGGAGCGCAAAGGTCAAAAACTTGATATTAGCGACGTTCTCGGCCTGATTTCCTATCTAAGAGAACAACGTAACTGTAAGGTCGTTCTAATCCTCAATGATGAGAAACTGGACGGAGATGCAAAAAAGACGTTCGGCAACAATCTTGAGAAAGTCGTCGATATTTCCTTGGTCTATCGCCCGCCTGCGGTCGAAGCTGTCAAAATTGCAATTTCCGAAACCGATGACATCAGTAGGTTCATTGCCGAAAAGTGCGTAGCGCTTGGCATAACAAATATCCGAGTGATTAGGCGCATTGTACGATCTGTTCGCGACATCGAGCCAATGCTAAATGAATTTGATCCTGAAGTTTTCAGAATGGTTGTTGCGTCCATAGCTCTCTTCTGCTGGTCGCACGATCAACCGGAAGAAGCACCGCCTCTCGAATTTCTTGAAAATAGGACACGGGATAAGTTTGGTCTTCGGAAGCGCGCTGAAATCCCCCCAGCCGAAGCGGCATGGAATGCTCTTCTGGATTCCTATGCGTACACGTGGACCGACGAATTGGATGTTGAACTGATAGGAGGAATACGTGCTGGATACTTCGATCCGGATGAAATCAAAAAAAGGGCCGGCCTGCTGAACGAGAAGATACTGGCGACCAGAGCGGACGGGTCCTTCGAGTCAGCGTGGCGCCGTTATCACGACTCGTTTGGGAACGACGAACCCCAAGTACTCGACGAGTTGCGAGCATCCTTTATGAAGAACGTAAAGTATATCACTCCGACCAACTTGAGCGGTACGGTCTCGCTCTTCAAAGAGCTTGGGCGACCTGAAGATGCAAAGGAAATGCTGGAATTCTATATGTCAGAACGGAACGAGCCGCGCGATTTCTTTGATCTGGAGGATCACCCGTTCGGTGCCCATGTCGAGGACCTCGATGTTCGCTCAGCTTTCAAGCAGAAATTCGAGCACTTGGAAGAACAGCGAGATATTCCTGCGATGCTTCGAAGCTCAGACTGGAGCCAAGACACCATCGCTGCACTCTCAGTGCTTCCAGTCGCGGACTATTACAAAGCCTTCAAATCCACATCTGGGAGCGACCTACGCAAGATTCTATCTAACGTCTTCCAGTTCGACCGGGTTGTGAACGCATCGGAATCAATGCGCGAGATCGCTTCCCGGGCACGGCAGGCGTTAAAGCTAGTTGGAGAAGAGTCTGCGATCAATAAGCGTCGCGTTTCTCGCTATGGTGTCAAGTTCGACGATGCTGACGGCATGGACGACGTAGTTCCTGAGTGATTCCGTAGCGATCAAGGCCGATATTGGCGGGCGCAGAAAGTCGGGTCGACGCAACTGGCGCTGCCGGGCTGCGATTTGCGGCCTAGCAACCTTCGCACTGAATTCCACCGGGAAGCTACATTCAGTCGAAATTTGTTGAGCAGCGGCAGCGACCTCAGAATGGAGCTCTTAATTGAAGCAGAATTTCATCAATTATCTTATCTGCACCCGAGGCCTGCCTGCGTGCTAGTTCGAACAGATTTTCCATGGCTTTGAAAGGCGGGCTGGCCCCTTCCGGAAAAGGTCCACAAGAGTGGTAGAGTTCGACATCGCTGAATGACTCGGCGACCACGCCGTCTTCGTTAATAAGAGATATAACGAAATCGGGATCTCTTGAATTGCTTTCCGAAACTTTCGACAGCAGTAGCGAATAGTTCCGGAATGAAACCTGAAACGCGTCATCCGCAGCAGTCGGTTTCCATGTGACGTCACCTGCCTCTGTTCGCTCGACCAAAAGTCGGACCATTTCCCACTGCTTTTCAAGCGCCATTGTGGCTCACTCCGATCCTGGAGGCTTTTAGTTCGGCCAGAACCGTCAAAAGCCGATCGATATCTGACGATATCATAGCGTTTATCTTTGGCGTCTTTGGCAAGGTTTGTCCTGCAAGCGCTCGTTCAACCGTTGTTTCAATCGAGTAAAGGTTCGCAAGCGCTTCTTGAACAACGGTTTGCTGCATATCGGTCAGCATTAAGCTCGACGATCGCAAAATAACCAGCACCTTTCGAATTGACGCATACCGGTCGGGAAGGAGGGCCCAATTCGCTTGTCGGTGCAGACGTTTGATTTCTTCGAGAGTAGATATCGCAGTAGAAAAATCGACGACGGTATCAAGCAAACGTATGGCGTCTCGCGTCTCTCGCGCCGCTTTTTCAGCACGTTCCGCAGCACTCTTTGATCGCAGCATGCCAATAACGGTTACCGTAAAGCCGATCAGGGAGATCGAAATACCAGCAATACCGGTGATATCGCCAATACGGTTTGCTTCCATCCAGGAGAGAAAAGCAGCGTATTGACCAGCCGAACTCATCCAAAATCCCAATAACCGATGCGCTGTCCCGTGACGTCGGCCACAAGTGCTTCTTTGCGGCTAGGAGCCTGCCAGAACGATGCCATCATGAAGATCTAACTTTCCGCAGAGACAGCAAAAACGCAAGTGAGTCTATACGTCTACTGCACAGAGCAACTGTCAGTTGATGCCAAAGACCCTAAGGGGTCAGAGAGGCTTTGGTTCATTTGCGCTTGAGTGGCTCTGTTTCCTTCATCGTCCGTGCGCGAGCGCCCGAATAAGCCGTGCCAGCGCTTCCTGTGCTTAAGCCGATAGCTCTGCCAAAGTCTTTCGGATTTGCTTAGGAGGGCGCAACCGCGGCAAGGAAAGAAGCTTTTGCGCTACTGCATTCGTCGCCGCCTTATCGGCCGCCGGCTCAGGGTATAAGAACAAAAAGCCCTCGAAATCTGAATGATTTCAAGGGCTCAATGCTTACTTGGTTGCGGGGATAGGATTTGAACCTATGACCTTCAGGTTATGAGCCTGACGAGCTACCGGGCTGCTCCACCCCGCGTTAAACCGTGCTTTGCCTTCGTGAAAGTGCCGGGGACGGTGAATAAAGGGCCGGCGCTGCTCGCGTGGCTTGCTTCGTCCGTCCCAAAGGCTTCCTTGGAAGGCAACCCCGGGCAAAGCCCATTGGGTGCGGGCGGTATGTACCAACCCGGGGTGCCTTTGGAAAGGGCTGCGGGGACGTTTTTTTCGACTTTATGACAGCGGGCCGGGCCGGTTTCCGGCCCATTTGGCGCGCCCTTGCCAGAAGTTCCACAAAGGGCCAGCTTGCGCCGACAAAAACCAGGCAAAAACGCCACTTGAAGGGGGAGAACGCCATGGACCACGGCTTGGAGCGCTCCGTGGACCGATCCTTGGACAAATCCCCGACGAGCGGCCCGCTTCGGGCCCTCGAGGAAAACTTCCATGCCATGCTCGCGCGGTCACGGGCCGAGCCGGCGCCTGGCCTCGCCGACCGGCTCGACCGGCTGGCACGGCTGCGCGCCGTGGTCGCCGACAACGAGGAGCGCTTCCGGCAGGCGATCTCGGCCGATTTCGGCCACCGCTCGGCGGTCGAGACCACCATCGCCGAGACCATGATGGTGTTCTCCGAGATCCGTCATGCCACCAAGCACCTCAAGAACTGGATGGCGCCGCAGCGCATCGCCACCGCGCTGCAATTTTTGCCCGCGCGCAACCGGCTGCTGCCGCAGCCGCTCGGCGTTGTCGGCATTATCGCGCCCTGGAATTATCCGCTGCAGCTGACGCTCGCGCCCGCAATCGGCGCGCTCGCCGCCGGCAACCGTGTCATCATCAAGCCGAGCGAGTTCGTGCCGCACTTCGCAGGCCTGCTGAAGGAGACGGTCGCAGCGCGGTTCAATGCCGCGGAGTTGCTCGTCACCGGCGTCGAGGACGAGATCGCAAAGGCTTTCGCACACCTGCCGTTCGATCATCTCGTGTTCACCGGCTCGACCCGGGTCGGGCGGCTGGTGGCGGAGGCCGCGGGACGCAATCTGACGCCCGTCACGCTCGAGCTCGGCGGCAAGTCGCCGGCGATCATCGACGCCTCGGCCGATCTCGAAGAGGCCGCCGAGCGCATCGCCTACGGAAAGCTGCTCAACGCCGGGCAGACCTGCATCGCGCCGGATTACGTGCTGGTGCCCGAGCGCTCGTTGCAGGCCTTCGCCGAAAAAGTGCGTGCGCAGATGCGGCGCATGTTCGGCACCGATCCCTCGAACAAGGACTACACCTCCGTGATCTCCGACCGGCATTATGCGCGGCTGGAAAATCTCGTCGCGGATGCGGCAAGTCGCGGCGCAAAGATTTTGCAGCCGGCGAAGCCTGACGATCCGAACTGGAAGGCACACCGCAAATTCCCGCCGACGCTGATCGTCGGCGCGACCGAAGACATGGCGGCAATGCAGGAGGAGATCTTTGGACCGGTACTGCCGGTGCTCGGCTATCGCGATTTCGCCGACGCCATCGCCTTCGTCAATGCCCGCGACCGGCCGCTGGCGCTGTACTGGTTCGGCAAGGACCGCATCGCGCGCGACGAGGTGCTGGCGCGCACGGTGTCCGGCGGCGTCACCATCAACGACTGCCTGTTCCACTTCGCGCAAATCAACCAGCCGATGGGCGGCGTCGGCGCGTCCGGCACCGGCGCCTATCACGGCGAATGGGGCTTTCGCACCTTCAGCAAGCTGAAGCCGGTGTTCTATCGCTCGAAATTCAACCGCCTTGCCGACCTCTATCCGCCCTATGGCGGCAAGATCGCACGGCTGGAGAAGATGATGCGATTCATGTCGTAAGCACCCGTCATTGCGAGGACGGCGGAGCTAGACCCTCACCCCTCGATCATGCCGACGCTGATCGGCGGCAACACCAACGCGCCGACCATCATGATCGGCTAGAAGGCGGCGGATATGATCCGGGCGGAGATGCGTTAGCTCGACCTCGACAGCTAGTTCAACAAGAACCCGCCGTCCACCGTCACCACACTTCCCGTCATGTACCGCGAGGCCTTTGAGGCCAGCAGCAAAATCGCGCCGTCGAGATCGGACTCGGCGCCGATGCGGCGCTGGGGGATGCGCTTGGTCAGGCGCTCGCCCGGCGGCGTCGACCAGAACGCGTGGTTCATCTCGGTGTCGATGTAGCCGGGCGCCAGCGCGTTGATACGGATGTTTTGTCCCGCGAGCTCCAGTGCCATCGCCCTGGTCGCCTGGATGATGCCGGCCTTGGAGATAGCGTAAGGCGATACCGCCTTCAGCACGCCGGTGCCGAGCACGGAGGCGATGTTGACGATGTTGCCTTCCTGCTTGCGCGCGATCATGCGGCGCGCGATCTCGGTCGCAAGGAAATAGGCGCCCTTGAGATTGGCGCCGATCACGGCGTCCCAATCGGCCTCGGTCTGCTCGGTCGCGAGCTTTTCGATGGCGATGCCGGCATTGTTGATCAGCACCGTGACCGGGCCGAGCGCGGCTTCCGCGGCATCGATGGCCCCGGCGATCGATGCGGTGTCGGTGACGTCGAGCGCGACGGCGGCTGCGCGGCCGCCCTTGCCGCGGATCTCTTCTTCCAGACTCTTCAGCTTGTCGGTCTGCCGCGCCGCGAGCGCGACGGCCGCGCCATGCGCCGCCAGCACCCGGGCAAATTGCCGCCCCAGCCCCTGGCTCGCGCCTGTTACGAGGATGGTTTCCTGACTGACGTCGAACAGGTCTGACATGACACTTTCCTTGACGTGTTCTTTGGGGCGCGATCCCTGAGCTTTGGGCCATCAATACAGACGATTTTAACGATCTGAAACCGGAATGATCGGTTCTGCGTTCACTCGTTCCATGGCAGGGTCCCGCGCATGAACAGTTTCGATCTCGCCGTCTATGCGGTACTCGCGATCGCGATCGGCTTCGGCTTCAGGACCGGCCTGCTCGGCAGCGCCATGACGATCCTCGCCTATCTCCTCGCCGCCCCCATCGCCGTCGCGCTGATGCCGCTGATCGTCCCGCAAATCGCGGGCAATCCGAATTCGCCGCTGCTTCAGAACTGGATCTGGCTCTTCGGCATCTTCGTGGTGGTCGGCATGCTGTTCGGCCATATCGGCCGCATCGCGCTCAACGACACGATCGGCGAGACCGGCATCGGCGACCGGCTCGGCGGCGCCGCGCTCGGCGCCGTCAGGGTCGGCCTCGTCGCCACCACCTTGGTGCTGGTGTTCGACCAGATCGTGCCGGCCAACCGCCAGCCGCCCTTCCTCACCGGCTCGCATCTGCGGCCGCTGTTCTCGGCCGCGGGACAGATGGGCTTCAAGTCGCTGCCGCCGGACGCCGCCGCCGCGATCGACCGTCTCAAGCAGGAGCGGCGCATCTGATCAGGCGCATTTGCATCGCCGCGCAAGCGCGCATGCATTTTGATGCGAGCCCGTCCCTTATCAGCGGCGCCAAGGTTGGCTACAATAGCGGCTCTAAAAACCTGCATGACATTTACGGGAGTGAAACAGTGGATCTTGGGATCAAAGGTCGCCGCGCCATCGTCTGCGCATCCAGCAAAGGCCTCGGACGCGCCTGCGCCATCTCGCTGGCCGAGGCCGGCGTTCACGTCACGCTGACCGCGCGCGGCGCCGAGGCCCTGAAGAAGACGGCCGACGACATCCGCAAGGTCCATCCTGATGTGACGGTTACCGAGATCGTCGGCGACATCACGACCCCGGCGGGCCGCGAGGCGGTGCTGAAGGCCTGCCCCGAGCCCGATATCCTGATCAACAATGCCGGTGGACCGCCGCCCGGCGATTTCCGCAACTGGACCCGCGACGACTGGATCAAGGCGATCGACGCCAACATGCTGACCCCGATCGAGCTGATCAAGTCGACCGTGGATGGCATGATGGCGCGCAAGTTCGGCCGCATCGTCAACATCACCTCGGCCGCGGTGAAGGCGCCGATCGACATCCTCGGTCTCTCCAACGGCGCGCGCGCCGGCCTCACCGGCTTCATCGCCGGCCTGTCGCGCAAGACCGTAATCAACAACGTCACCATCAACGGCCTGCTGCCGGGCCCGTTCGAGACCGACCGTCTGACCGGTACCGCGAAGGCCGAGGCCGACAAGCGCGGCGTCACGGCGGAGCAGATCCTGACCGAGCGCGCCAAGCTCAACCCCGCCGGCCGCTTCGGCCAGCCCGACGAGTTCGGCTATGCCTGCGCATTCCTGTGCGGTGCCAAGGCGGGCTTCATCACCGGTCAGAATCTTTTGCTCGACGGCGGTGCCTTCCCGGGAACGCTGTAACGCCCCTTCGCTCTCTCCCCCGTCCTGCGGGGAGAGAGCTCACTGCGAGGTTACCGCTGCTTCGTGATCTCGTCCTCGTCCCGCTCGCTGGGATTGGAGGAATCGGCGGTGAGACGCTCGTCGGTCCAGTCGACGCCGAATTCCTCAAGCCCGTCGGCGAGCAGATCGCCCAGCATCGGCTCGCCGAGCAGATAATGCGCCGTTTCGCGACGGGGGCTGCGATACTCGGCGCGCGCCTCCACGGCGCGTGCGCGCAAATCGTTCCAGTCGTCGATCGTGCCGTCGCCGCGGCCGAGCCAAGTCAGCGTGACCAGGTCGATCTGCTCGTCCTCGTTCATGGCGACGATGAAACTTCCGAGTTCGTTGACAACCGGATCGGTGCCGTCGTCCTCGAGGACGTCGACCGCATCGTCATCCGTCGCATTCGAGCCGGAATCCGGATCGGAATCCGCCTGCTTGACGTCGAATTCACGCGCCTTCTCGATGATGAAGGCGACCTTCTCCGCGGAGATTGCAAGCTCTGGCATGGCTGGCCCTTTGGCTTTCCCTGGGTTCCCGCGTTAACGCCGCACCGCGTCAGATGATCCATTGCGCCAGATGGCGGAAAGTGGGCATGTTCCCTCCCAAAGCAAGAACGCGGGGATGCGCCCGATGCAGTGGAAAGTGGGCAAGGTCAAGATCACGAAACTCGTTGAAATGGAGACGGTCGGTTCAACCCGCTTCATCCTGCCGGCAGCGACCAACGATGAAATCCGGAAGCTGCCTTGGCTGATCCCGCATTTCGCCACCGAAGAAGGCCGGCTGAAGATGTCGATTCATTCGCTGGTGGTGGAAACCCCGACGCGCCGCATCGTGGTCGATACCGGCCTTGGCAACGACAAGCAGGGCCGCAACGTCCCGACCTGGAACAATCGCACCACGCCGTTCCTGGAGACGATGATTGCGGCAGGCTTTCCGCCTGACAGCATCGATACCGTGCTGTGCACGCATCTTCATGTCGATCATGTCGGCTGGAATACGAAACTGTCTGGCGGCAAATGGGTGCCGAGCTTCCCCAGGGCGCGCTATGTCTTCGGCCAGACCGAGTATGAGCATTGGCGCGACCACTCCAGCGAGCCGGACAAGCAGGCCGTCTTTGCCGATTCCGTGAAGCCGATCATCGATGCCGGCCGGGCCGAGTTGATCCCGAGCGACCTCCGACTAAGCGACGAGATCAGCATGATCCCGACCCCCGGCCACAGCCCCGGACATATGAGCATTTTGATCCAGTCGGACGGCGAACAAGGATTGCTGACGGGCGATGTCGCCCATCATCCCTGCCAGATGGCGCATCTCGGCTGGTCCTCGACCGCGGATTCGGATCAGAGACAATCGGCTGCGACGCGGCGCGAATTGTTCGGCCGCTTCGCCGAAACCCCGACGCTGGTGATCGGCGGGCATTTTTCGGCCGGGCATATCAAGCGAGATGGGGACGCGTTCCGGTTCGAGGCGCTGGGGTGATCTCCGTGTCCCGGACGCGCCATCCGAATTGCGGGCCTGCAATGCGCTCCTCTTTGAGCGGTTGAATTTCCCGCCGCCCTGTTCCATGAAGCTGTTCAACCGATCGGTCCATTCCAGGGAGAAACGAGAATGAAGCTTGTTCGTTATGGCGAGAAGGGTGCGGAAAAGCCCGGCCTGATCGACAAATCCGGCCAGTTGCGCGACCTGTCTGCGCATGTGAAGGACCTGACCGGCGAGGCCTATTCGCCCGACAGCCTGAAGAAGCTGGCGGCGCTCGATCCCGCCTCGCTGCCCGCCGTCTCCGGCAAGCCGCGGTTCGGCGCCCCCGTCACCGGCATATCGAAATTCGTGGCGATCGGCCTCAACTACAGCGACCATGCCAAGGAGACCGGCGCGGATATCCCGAGCGAGCCGATCATTTTCATGAAGGCCAACACCTCGCTGTCCGGCCCGAACGACGCTATCGAGAAGCCGCGCGGCTCGACCAAGCTCGACTGGGAAGTCGAGATCGCCGCGATCATCGGCACGCGCGCAAAATACGTCTCGGAAGCCGACGCGCTCAACCACGTCGCCGGCTACTGCGTCTGCAACGACGTCTCCGAGCGCGCCTTCCAGATCGAGCGCCTGGGTCAGTGGACCAAGGGCAAGTCGCACGACACGTTCGGTCCGCTCGGTCCCTGGCTCGCCACCAAGGACGAGATCAAGGACGTGCAGAACCTGCCGATGTGGCTCGACGTCAACGGTCAGCGCCGCCAGTCGGGCTCGACCAAGACCATGATCTTCTCGATGGCCAAGTGCATCTCCTATGTCTCGCAGTTCATGACGCTGCTGCCCGGCGACATCATCACCACGGGTACTCCGCCCGGTGTCGGCCTCGGCATGAAGCCGCCGACCTTCCTCAATGTCGGCGACGTCATCACGCTCGGCATCGAGGGTCTCGGCGAGCAACGCCAGGAGATCGTCGCGGCGTAAGGCGTTGCCCTCTCCCCGTCATTGCGAGGGGCGAAGCGACGAAGCAATCCAGGCTATTTCCAAGGAGACAGATTGGATTGCTTCGCTTCGCTCGCATGACGAAAACCAATTGCCGGTCACCCGTAGGACATTCCGCCATGAAGCTCACCTTCTCCCCCGCCTCGCCCTTCGCCCGCAAGGTGCGCATCGCCGCGATCGAGCTCGGGCTGATCGACAAGATCGAGCTGACGCCGGCGACCGTCGCGCCCGGCACGGCCAACGAGGACTATTCGCGCATCACACCGCTGAAAAAATTGCCGGTGCTGATCACCAATGACGGCGACGTCATTTTGGACTCTTACGTCATCGTCGAATATCTCAACGAGATGGCCGGCGGCAGCCTGATCCCCGACTACGGTCCGCGGCGCTGGAAGGCCAAGACCAATCATTCCCTGGTCAACGGCATGCTCGATTCCATGCTGCTGTGCCGCTACGAGAAGATGGTGCGGCCGCAGGGCCTGCAATGGCAGGCGTGGTCGGACGACCATTGGAACCGGGCCTGGACCGGCATGGCGCGCTTCGAGAACATGCCCGATGTCCTGAACGGCCCGTTCGACATCTCGCAGATCGGCCTCGTCTGCGTGCTCGGCTATGCCGATTTCCGCTTCGCCGATTGCGGCTGGCGCAAGGCCTATCCGAAGCTCGACGCCTTCCACCAGAAGATGCTGGAGCGGCCCTCCGTGAAGATCTCGGTACCGCCGGCCGCGTAAAGCACAGGAGTTCTCATGAGCCTGAAATACTCGGTCGGCGATCTCACCATCCACCGCGTCATCGAGCAGGAAACCTCGTTCGTGCCGGCACTGGAGATGTTGCCGGCGCTGACACCGGAGCTCCTGGCCGAGAACCGCGCGTGGATGAGGGAGGCGAAAGCCCTGGATGACAGCGACACATTGCTGCTGTGCTTTCAGTCCTACGTGATCAAGACCCCGCATCACACCGTTCTGGTCGACAGCTGCATCGGCAACGACAAGCCGCGGCCGCAGCGGCCGAAATGGAACATGAAGACCGACGACACTTATCTGAGCGGGCTCAACGCCGCCGGATTCTCCGTCGAAGACATCGACTTCGTGATGTGCACGCATCTGCATGTCGATCACGTCGGCTGGAATACGCGGCTGGAGAACGGCCGCTGGGTGCCGACGTTTCCGAAGGCGCGCTATGTCTTCGCCAAGCAGGAATTCGACCACTGGTCCGAGCAGAATGCGAAGGCGGAGATCGCCCCCTTCGTCGACAGCGTGCTGCCGGTGGTCGAGGCCAAACGCCACGAGCTCGTCGGCAACGATCACCAGATCGGCGATCACGTTCGTATCCTGCCGACGCCGGGCCACACGCCGGGCCATATCGCCATCACGATGGGCCGCGGCAAGGACGACGCCGTGTTCTCCGGCGATCTCATGCACTCGCCATTGCAGACGCTCTATCCGGAGCTGTCGATCAAGTTCGACGTCGACCAGGCCAGGGCGGCAACAACGCGCCGCAGCTTCCTGGAACGCTATTGCGACACCGACACGCTGTGCTGCACCGCGCATTTCCCCTCGCCGTCGGTGGGGAAGATCAGGCGCAAGGGCAGTGGCTTCGTCTGCGCGGCGGTTTAACGCATCGCAATCAACGCTCTCGGTTTTCGTCATGCCCGGGCTTGTCCCGGGCATCCACGTTCTTACAATCCACGGCATCAAAGAACGTGGATGGCCGGGACAAGCCCGGCCATGACGAGGAAACATCATGGCCGATCTCCCCGACATCCCGCTCCCCGACGGCATTCGCTCCCGCTATGTCGACGACATCAACGGCCTACACGTGCATGTGCTGGAGGCCGGCTTCGAGACCAAGGGCCGGCCCTGCATCCTGCTGCTGCACGGATTTCCGGAGCTTGCCTTCTCCTGGCGCAAGGTGATGCCGGCGCTTAGCTCGGCCGGCTATCACGTGATCGCCCCGGACCAGCGCGGCTATGGTCGGACGACGGGATGGAGCGCGGAGTACGATAGCGATCTGGAGCCCTTTTCGCTCTTCAACCTGGTGCGTGACGCGCTCGGGCTGGTGTCGGCGTTCGGCTACAGGCAGGTCGATGTGGTCGGACATGATTTCGGCAGCCCGGTCGCGGCCTGGTGCGCGCTGATGCGGCCGGACGTGTTTCGATCGGTGGCGATGATGAGCGCGCCGTTCGGCGGAGCGCCGCCGCTGCCGTTCAACACGGTCGACACGCCGGCAAAGCCACCGGCCGAAGATCCCGTGCATCGCGAGCTGGCTGCCTTGCCGCGTCCGCGCAAGCATTATCAGTGGTACTATGCGACGCGTCCGGCCAATGCCTACATGCACCTTGCGCCGCAAGGCGTGCATGATTTCCTGCGCGCCTACTATCATCACAAGAGCGCGGACTGGACCGACAACAAGCCATATCCGCTGAAAGCCTGGTCGGCGCACGAGCTGGCGAAGCTGCCGACCTATTATGTGATGGACCTGAACGAGACCATAGCCGAGACGGTCGCCAAGGAGATGCCCTCGCCGGCCGCAATCGCTGCCAATCAATGGCTGCCCGACCGCGACCTCGCCTACTACAGCGCCGAATATGGCCGCACCGGATTCCAGGGCGGCTTGCAATGGTATCGCTGCGGTACATCGGGTGCGTTCAACAGCCAGCTCCAATTGTTCTCCGGCCGCAGCATCGACGTCCCCTCCTGCTTCATCTCGGGCAAGCAGGATTGGGGCACCTACCAGCGCCCCGGCGTGTTCGAGGCGATGCAGGCGCGGACCTGCACGAAGCTGCTCGGTTGCCATCTCGTCGACGGCGCCGGGCACTGGGTGCAGCAGGAGCAGCCGGCCGAGGTGAGCCGCCTACTGCTCGATTTCCTGGCGAAGAGCCGCGCGTGATTTGACCCGGGAACTTCGGCGCCTTATACAGTTTAGAACTATTCTAAATTATAGAGACAGGGCCGCCGTGAAGAATTTTGCCGATCTGACCGAGCGCGAGGTGCTTGCGGTCGCGATCTCCTCCGAGGAGGAGGACAGCCGCATCTATATGAGCTTCGCCGAGGACCTGAAGGAGCGCTATCCGGATTCCGCCAAGATCTTCGAGCAAATGGCCGAGGAAGAGCGCGGCCATCGCCACATGCTGCTGGAAATATACGAGCAGCGCTTCGGTCCGCATTTGCCGCCGATCCGCCGCGAGGACGTCAAAGGCTTCCTGCGCCGCCGTCCGGTCTGGCTCACCAAGAACCTGCCGCTCGACACCATCCGCAGGGAAGTCGAGACCATGGAATTGCAGGCCGAGCGCTTTTACGTGAAGGCCGCCGAACAGGCGCAGGATGTCGGCGTGCGCCGCCTGCTCGGCGATCTGGCTGAAGCCGAAAAAGGCCACGAGGAGGTGGCGGCAAAGCTGACGGACCAGATCCTGAGTTCAGACGTACGCGCCGAGGAAGACCGCACCAACCGGCGCATGTTTGTGCTGCAATACGTGCAGCCAGGTCTCGCAGGCCTGATGGACGGATCGGTTTCGACGCTGGCGCCGCTGTTTGCCGCGGCCTTCGCCACGCATCAGAACTGGCAAACGTTTCTGGTCGGCCTCGCCGCCTCGATCGGTGCCGGCATCAGCATGGGTTTTGCGGAGGCGCTGTCCGACGACGGCTCGCTGACCGGACGCGGCTCGCCCTGGCTGCGCGGTCTCACCTGCGGCTTGATGACGACGCTCGGCGGGCTCGGGCACACCTTGCCTTATCTCGTCCCGGACAGCTGGCCGAACGCATTCTGGATCGCGACGGGAATCGCCGGCGTTGTCGTATTCTTCGAGTTGTGGGCGATCGCCTTTATCCGCTCACGCTACATGGACACGCCATTCCTCCAGGCCGTGTTCCAGATCGTGCTCGGCGGCGCGATCGTGCTGGCGGTGGGCATCCTGATCGGGGCGGCGTAACAGCCGCACTCTCTGTCATGTCCTGCAAGTATTTGGCCCCGACAGATCACTGACAGGTGTTCGGAGACATAGCTGACACATTAAACGGCGGTTGCGACGTTCGGCCAAACTGCGCATCATCCTCCGGCAATAAGAGCAGGAGAATGCGGTGGCCAAATCGCAATGGAGTTTCAAAAGCGCGGTCGAGCTGTCGGCCGCGTTGAGCGCAAAGAAGGTCTCCGCGGTCGAGCTTACACAGGATGCGATCGACCGCATCGAACGTCACGACGGCAAAATCAACGCGATCTGCGTCCGGGATTTTGATCGCGCGCTTGGCGCCGCGCGCGAGGCGGACGCCGCATTGGCGCGCGGCGAGCGAAAGCCGCTGCTTGGCCTGCCCATCACGGTGAAGGAATCCTACAACGTCGCCGGCCTGCCCACGACCTGGGGCTGGACGCCGCAGAAGGATTTCAAGCCGGCGGAGGACGCGCTGTCGATCACCCGGGTGAAGAACGCGGGTGGCGTCATCCTCGGCAAGTCCAACGTTCCCGTTGGGCTCGGAGATTGGCAGAGCTACAACGAAATCTACGGCACGACCAACAATCCGTTCGATCTCGGCCGCACGCCCGGTGGCTCGTCGGGCGGCTCGTCTGCGGCGCTCGCGGCAGGCTACGGACCGCTGTCGCTCGGGTCCGACATCGGCGGCTCGTTGCGCGTGCCCGCCTTCCATTGCGGGGTCTATGCGCACAAGCCGACCTACAATCTCTGTCCAACGCGTGGCCACACGCCGCCGCCATTCCCAGCCATCCCGATGGAGCGCGACATGGCCGTGATCGGTCCGATGGCGCGGAGTGCAGCCGATCTGCCCCTGCTCCTGGACGTGATGGCGGGCCCCGATCCGCTCGACCTGGGCATCGGATACAAGCTCGCGCTGCCCGAGGCGCGACACCGCGCGCTGAAGGATTTCCGCGTGCTGGTGATCGACAGCCATCCGTTGCTGCCTGCGAATGCCGACATCCGCAGCGCGATCGAGCAGCTGGCGGAACAACTCTCGCGCGCAGGTGCGAGCATAGCCCGCGAAAGCCCGCTGTTTCCCGACTTCACGGATGCCTCCCGCCTCTACATGCGCATGCTGATGAGCTTTCTCGGCGCCTTCCTTCCGCCGGACATTCTCGCCGGGGCGCGTGCCGGGGCGGCGCAGCTCTCGCCTGAGGACAAAAGCCTGTCTGCCGAGCGGCTGCGCGGCATCACCAGCACGCATCAGGCCTGGGTGTTCGACGAGGGCGCTCGCGCCGGCCTTCGCGCGCAATGGCGGCACTTGTTCAGGACATTCGATGCGGTGATCTGCCCGATCATGCCGACGCCGGCCTATCCGCATGATCATTCGCCGCAGCAGGAGGCACGCCGGATCAACATCGATGGCAAGGACTTCGCCTATCCGGATCAGCTTGCCTGGCCCGGCATCGCCACTCTGACGGGCCTGCCGGCAACGGCTATTCCGCTCGGCCTGTCGAAGGGCGGCCTGCCGATCGGCGTGCAAATCATCGGGCCCTTCCTCGAGGACCGCACGCCGCTGAAGCTCGCCGAGCTGATCGAACGCGAGTTCGGCGGGTTCGTGCCGCCGCCTTCATTCAATGACTAGTCCTTCTCGTCGTTGCGAGGAGCCCTTGCGACGAAACAACGGAGAGAAACCTCATGAGCAATGACCTCGAACAGCTCACGGCGCTCAACCGCGACTATGTCGCCTCCGTGCAGAATTGCGATATCAAGCGCTTCGACGAGATTTTGGCGCCGGAGTTCTACTGCTCCAATCCCGACAAGACGCTGGTCGATCGCGAGGCCTTCCTGAAGCAGACGGCGCGGCCGATTGCGATCCGGAACCTCAGGGAGCACGACGTCATCATCCGCATCATGGGCGATTTCGCCATCATCCACGCGGCGACGAGCTACACCACGGCGGACGGCCAGCAGGTCACCGGGCGCTATACCGATTGCTGGGCGAAGAAGAACGAGAACTGGCTGGCGGTGTCGGCGCACGTGTCGCGGTAAGAAGGCGCGTCACGCGACACATTTCGCCTGAATACCCAGATATTCGGGAGGCCGCGAGGTCACCGCTCCAAATTCTTCAGCAGCAATTTGAGCGCTGTCGCTGCGAACATCTGCATGTTGGCGAAGCGGTCATTGCTGCCGGTCTCCAGCGTCATCACCTCTGATGCCGGCCCGGCGACCGCCATGCAGCTGTGGCCCGCCGCGTCGCCGTAGCGATTTCCGGTGGGGCCGGTCGCACCCGTCTCGGACAGGCCCCAGTCGCAATCGAAGCGGCTGCGCATCTGCTCGGCCAGCAGTTGCGCGTACGGCTCCGACGAGGAACGAAAGCCCTTCATTCCTTCGTCCGAAATATCCATCAGCACGCGCCTGGCATCGCGGGTGTAGACCACGGCGCCGCCGAGGAAATAAGCGGACGCGCCGGGCACCGCGAGCAGGCTGGCCGAGATCAGGCCACCAGTCGAGGATTCCGCCACGGCAATGGTCTGCTTGCGCGCGATCAGTCTCGCTGCGACCTGTTCTGCAATGCCGACGAGCTCTTTCATTCCTTGACCCCTTATTGCTTCGCAACCGAGCTCAGCCTTTCTAGCATATGACACCGCCGTTGGCCGAGTTGCAGGCAACGGCCGGGCCTGCTTGAATGGCGCTCAAGATGCGGAGTGGCCAGGCGCTGCCCACGAGAAGACGTGACGAGGAAACGTGAAGGAGACGTCATGGCGTCCCTGATCGCCGGCGGGGTGGATTGCGATGTGCATCCGGCCGTGCCGCATTTGACCAGCCTGCTGCCGTACCTGAACGACTATTGGCGCGATCAGGTCACGACGCGCGGCATGGTCGATCTCATCTCGCAATCCTACCCGCAGAATTCGCCGATCACGTCGCGGCCCGACTGGCGCCCCGAAAACGGCAAGCCGGGGGAAAGCCTGGCGGACATGCAGCGGCATGTGCTCGACCCGTTCCAGCTCTCGCACGCCATCTGCAATCCGCTCTACGGCGTGCAGATGGTGTTTTCGGAAGATCTGCAGGCCGCCTTCTGCCGCGCGCTGAACGACTGGCTCGTGAAGGAATGGCTCGATCGCGATCCGCGGTTGCGCGGCTCGATTGTGATCCCCACCCAAAGCGTCGAGAAGGCCGTCGCCGAGATCGAGCGCTGTGCGACGGATCGCCGCTTCGTGCAGGTGCTGATGCTGGTGATGGGCGACACGCCGCTCGGCAAGCGCGCGCTGTGGCCGATCTATGAGGCGGCAGAACGGCTGGAACTGCCGATCGGCATTCATGCCGGTTCCGCCTATCACAATCCGCCGACCGCCGTCGGCTGGGGTTCGTACCACATCGAGGATTATGCCGGTCAGGCCCAGGCGTTCCAGACCCAGCTCACCAGCCTGATCGTCGAGGGCGTATTCGTCAAATATCCACGCTTGAAGATGGTGATGCTGGAATCCGGCGTCACCTGGATCTCCCCCTTTCTCTGGCGCCTGCACAAGTTCTGGCGCGGGGTGCGGATGGAGACGCCTTGGGTCGATCGCGCGCCGCTGGAGATTGTGCGCAGCAACATCCGCTTTTCGTTGCAGCCATTCGACGCGCCGCCGGATGAAGCGACATTAATTCGCCTGTTTGAGCATATGCAGTCGGATGAATTAGTCCTATTCTCCACCGACTATCCGCACTGGCAGTTCGACGGCCAGGAGGCGCTGCCCGCAGGTCTCACCCCCGATCTCGTGCGCAAGATCATGATCGATAATCCGCATGCAACCTATCCCCGCCTGACTTAGCCCGCTGCCAAAGGAGGCAAGGCGATGAATATTCAGTTCCGCGAAAGCTCCGAAGCCGCTTCCCCACTGACCGTCAAAACCGCAATCGCGGACTGCGACATCCACCCGGCACGCGCGACCCGCGCCGAACTCTATCCTTATCTCGCCAAACGCTGGCAGCATCATCTCGAGGTCTACGGCGTCCACGCCTATCAGGGCATGATGGAAGGGCCGCCCTACCCGAAGGCCCAGCCCAACGCCTCGCGCCGCGACGCCTATCCGCCGGAGGGCGGGCCGCAGGGCTCATCGCTGTCCTTCATGCAGAAGCAGCTGCTCGATCCCAACAAAGTGCAGCTCGGCGTGCTCAATCCGCTCAACACCGGGCAGGGCATCCGCAATCACGAGCTCTCGGCGGCGCTGTGCTCGGCGATCAACGACTGGCAGATCGACAAATGGACCAGCAAGGACAAGCGGCTGAAAGCGTCCATCGTCGTCGGCAATGAGGACGGCCTGTCGGCCGCAGCCGAAATCCGCGAGCGCGCGGGTGACAGGAATTTCGTGCAGGTGCTGCTGCTGAGCCGCAATGTCGAGCCGCTCGGCCAACGCCGCTACTGGCCGATCTATCAGGCCGCGGAAGAGGCCGGCCTTCCCGTCGGCGTCCACGCCTTCGGCTTCGGCGGCAACCCGATCACGCCGTCGGGCTGGCCTTCCTATTACATCGAGGAGATGGTCGGCCACTCGCAGTGCCAGCAATCGGCGCTCGCGAGCCTCGTGCTGGAGGGCGTGTTCGAGCGCTTCCCGAAATTGAAGATGGTGATGATCGAGGCCGGCTTCGGCTGGGCGCCATCACTGGCGTGGCGGCTCGACAAGGTCTGGCAGCGGCTCCGTAGCGAGGTGCCGCATGTCAAACGGCCGCCGTCGGAATATATCCGCGAGCAGGTATGGTGGACGACGCAGCCGATGGAGGATCCGGAGCGGCGCGAGGATCTGTTCGACGTCATCAAGTGGATCGGCTGGGACCGGTTGCTGTTCGCCACCGACTATCCGCATTGGGACTACGACGACCCCTCGCGCGTGCTGCCCGCGGGCGTCAGCGAGGATAATCGTGAGGCTTTCTATCTAGGCAATGCAAAGAAGCTGTACGGGATCAGTTGATGGCGCGGCATGTGATTGCCGCGGTCGATGAGCTTCCGCCCGGCACGCGAAAATTTCTGGAGATCGACGGGCGGCCCATCGCTGTCTTCAACATCAAGGGTGAATATTTTGGCCTGATGAACCGCTGCCCGCATCAGGGCGCGGCGCTGTGCGAGGGACCCTTGATCGGGCTCGCGCAATCGAAGGATCCGGGCGAGATCGAATACACCAAGCTCGGCGAGATCATTCGCTGCCCCTGGCATGGCTGGGAGTTCGACATCCGCACGGGCCAGTCCTACTGCGACCCCCGCCGCTTCCGCGTGAAAGCCTATCCGGCGCATGTCGAGCCGGGTGCAAGCGTGGTGAAGGGGCCGTATGTCGCCGAGACGATACCGGTGAAGGTCGAGAGCGATTACGTGGTGGTTGAGCTTTAGCTCTCACCGCGTCGGTCAAAGCGGGCATGACGTGCGCGAAAATCGGCGAAGCCCAAGGTGCGCCTGAATGCATCTTCTCGAGCTATGATTTGCTCATGACGGCAACCATGGATCGCACGCTGGGCGAATTGATCAAAAGCCTTGCTGGTTCAGGTTTTTTGCCTCCGCCGCTTAGTGGATCGCATGAGCCGACACAGCCATGCCTCCTCTGTCATCAAATGACAGCTATATTTTAATCGCCGCCGCAACAAAAAACTACAAAACCGGGACGCATAAAAGTGGCAGAGTGGGGCCGGGGCGCATGACTGTGATCAGCAACGGAGCTGAGACGTGACGATGAAGTTGAGCCGGCGTGAATTTTGTATCGAAACCGGTTCGTCTGGACTGCAGACCGTTTCGCCCAGTGTCTTCGCTATGCAAAGCGAAGCACGTCTGCGATCGCATCGAGCACGCATGCAGAGCGCTGCGCTGAACGCGAGGCCGGCAAGTCCGGGCAACCGCTGACGGCGCCGTTCGGAGACAGAGATGGAAGGGGATCATTGGCCTCACGGCGTGTGCGACGACGCCGGTCGAAGCCTGGCACGCCTGCGGAAGCGCGCGTCCGAATTTTTCGAAAACCTGTCGGTCGCAGACCTTGCGCGTGAGGCGCATCGGCATCTGTGGGTTTCGGACTGGTTGAGGATTGCAGACGATTACCGGATCTTCGCCGAGTCCGTGCGCGAAGATGATTCCGTTCAGATTGCGCGGGAAGCGTGGCTCTGCTCGCTGACGGCGTTTGAAGTCGCGAGGCGCTTGTCTTGCCCAAGCGATCTTGCGAGTACCGACCTCGCAGGCAAAATCGATGTCGGCCTGACGGGTTTCGAGGATGACGCCGGTCCGGCGATCGAGCGCGTGGAGATCGATGGCTTCGATCAGGGAGCGCTGTCTGGCTTGTTTCTGCCGGCGTTCCGTCATGGGGGGTCTTCCGCACCCGCGGTGATCTGCGTCGGTGACGAGGAAGTCACCATGGGCGCGACGATGAGCAGACTGTTGCCGGTCTCACTCTGCCGGAACATGTCACTCCTGCTCGTCAACACCTGCAATTCATCTGTGCCTCGCCGCTTCAAGCTGGAGCATGTCCTGCAATGCTGGGTGGACTATCTGGAGGCCCGCCCGGATGTCGATTCGCGGCGGATCGCCGTCCATGGCGAAGGGACGGGCGCCGGTCATGCGTCCCGCCTTGCCCTCGGTGATCGCAGGATAGCTGCCGCCGTGTGCGACGGCGGCCTGTTGAAGTCGGCCACGCGTCGAGCGTCACTACGCTGGATGACCGGCCTTGAGCAGACCGTGCATGAGGGGAGCTCGGCAGGTTCGCTGCTGCCATCGCGCCGAATACCCTGCCCGCTTCTCGTGGTCCCCGGGAGGCGCTCAATGGTCCGGGAACAAGATGCATTGGAGCTGCAAGCCGGCTATCGGCAGGCCGGAGCCGATTGCTCGATCGTCGTGCCGAACCGCATCCCGTCCCCATTGGGCGAGGTCGAGAATTTCATCGCTGTGGATAATTTCGTCTTCGAATGGCTCGACAGCAAGCTTGGAGCCGCTCGTCAGCTCGATGCCGTGGTCTACCTCTAGAGCATTATCGGTTCTGATTGAATCACAACCGAAGCTCCGCGCCGGACAGCAGACGATCAGGAAACGTCGATTTCCAGCAATCGTGCAGCCAGCCGGGCATTCTTGGCAATCACTGCAAGCGCAGCATTCAGATCAGCCAAGGTCTTCTCGTCGAGCTCGTTGAAGATCGTCGAATTCAACGCGAGCTTTCTCTTGGACAGCTTTTCGATCTCCGCGGTCGCCTTTGCCGTCAACGACATCAGGACGAAGCGCGCGTCGTCCGCTGCCGGCCGCCTTGACAGGAAGCCGCTCTTTTCGAGCGCCTTGGTCTGGTTGGTGACGAAGGCGGGGTGGACGCGCAGCTTGTTCGCGATATCGATTCCGGCGACGCCTCGCCCCTCGTCCAGTTCGGTGATGGCCATCAGGATCAGCCACTGCGGCTCGGTAATGCCCAGCAGTCCGGCCCAGCTGGTGTGGATGTCCTCCAGCTGGGAATGGATTTCGACGACGTTCCAGATGAAGTCCGTAATCGCCCTGTCGAGTTTCTTCTCGATCATGTGGCACCCTCCCCGTTTATCTTATGGCCCCTTCTTTAATGGGATATTCGGGAGGCGTCTCGAACATCGCGCACCGACGATAGTGGTAGATACCGCACAGTGGAAATCGTCCGCTGATTTAATGCTTGCAGAAAACAATTGATTAAATTATGTCATAGCCACTCGATTTTGCTGCTCTCGACATTCTCGATGGACAGCGATGTGAGACCTCCAAGAAGCCCTCGGGATGCCCCCCGAGGGCTTTTCTTGTTCGTTTATGCAGGCTCAACACCAAAACCGCCGCTGTTGCTCCCGAGCCACATCGCCCTCTGAACTTGCGATTCGCTAAATCAATAAATTGAGGCAATTGTTTTTATAAACTATATGTGAGGCCACGACGGAGGGGGGGCACCTCACTGTCGTTTCAGTCCGGACCTACGTGCGGATCTGAATTGAGCGAAATTGAGAGGGTAAAGCGGCTTCCTCCGGGAGCCGAGCCCCCTGAACCGACCTGGAGGTTTACTAATGAAGTTGACGAAAACACTCTTTCTTGGCTCGGCTGCCGGCCTGATGGCCGTCTCCGGAGCGTTCGCAGCCGATCTCCCCGTGAAGGCCAAAGCGGTCGAATACGTCAAGATCTGCTCGCTGTACGGCGCCGGTTTCTACTACATCCCGGGCACCGACACCTGCATCAAGCTCGGCGGTTACATGCGCGCTGACGCCGTGCTGGGCTCCAACTCGGACTTCAATCCGAACCAGAGCGGTACTGCCGGTGCTCGCAACCGCCTGATGAACTACTACACCTTCCGCGCTCGTGAAGACCTGAACATCGACACCCGCACCGCGACCGAGTACGGCGTTGTTCGTACCTTCTTCGATGGCGTCTTCACCTGGACGAGCGGCAACTACACTCCCACCGGTTCGGCAACGGGCGGCACCCAGTACAGCGGTACGCTCGGTCTGAACGCTGCGGGCACCGCCCTCGTCGGTTCGAATGGTAGCGGCAGCGTCAACGGCACCGACGGCAACACCTCGGCCGGTGCGCTCGGCGTGTACTACGCCTTCATCCAGTTCGCCGGCTTCACCATGGGTAAAGCCGTGTCGCAGTTCGACGCGCCCTGGACCAACTATCCCGGCAACATCACCGACAACCTTGTCGGCGGCAGCGGCACGGTCACTGGCGTCAACCAGTTCACCTACACCGCCGACTTCGGTCAGGGCATCACGGCAGCGTTCTCGGCTGAAGACGTCTCGACCTACTATCAGGCCGGCAACCTCAACATGACCGGCGCGACCGCGGGCGGCATGATCGGCGGCTCGTACGGCACCAACACCATCGGCGGCACCCGTTCGCCGAACCTCGTCGGTATGGTGCGTGTCGACCAGGCCTGGGGCCTGTTCCAGGCGTCGGTGGCTGCGCATGACAACCACGTCGGCTACTACGGCGCTTCCGAGACCACCGGCCACCCCGACGACAAGTGGGGTTGGGCTGTGCAGCTCGCTCTGTCGATCAAGAACATCCCGACTGGCGCGGGTGACACGATCAATATCCAGGGCGTCTACACCGACGGTGCGACCCGCTACAACTTCCAGAACCTGTCGGGCAGCAGCTACGCGCTGTACGGCAATTCGGGCGTTGCTGGCGCTTACGGCAGCCTCGGCTTCGCCAACGCTCCCGACACGGTGTTCGTGACCGGCAGCTCGCAGGAAACCGTCAAGACCTGGGGCTTCCGTGGCGCTTACACCCACAATTGGGATCCATACTGGAACTCGGCGCTCTACGGTGCCTACGCGCAGGCCCAGTTCGGCACGCTGGCCAAGACCACCCTCTGCGGCGCTGGCGGTGCTGGCGGCGTATTCGGTGGCTTGGCGGGTGTGACGGGTTGCAACCCGGACTTCGCGATCGGCCAGCTGGGTGTCGTCACCCGCTGGACCCCGGTCAAGAACCTGACGTTCTCGGCTGACGTCTCCTGGACCCATCTCGACCAGAAGTACTCCGGTACGGTTGGCCTCGTCCCGAACGTCGTGACCGCCAAGCCGGCCGCGGTTTACGAACTGAAGGACCAGGACTCGATCGCCATGATCCTCCGCGCTCAGCGCAACTGGTAAGATCTGTCGAACCACACAAAACGAACACCCGGCGGGAAACCGCCGGGTGTTTTTTTGCGCGGAGTGGGGCGTGAGGCCGGTCGTCGCGCACACAATGCCGACCGGGCCGGTAATCGTGCTCGGCCCGTCCGCTTCCGCCTGTTATCCGGCGTGACCGCCGACCGGCTCCGCCACCGCATCATATGTCGGCACCGCCTTGCCGCCGCCGCGATACACGACGGAGGCCGCGATGATGCCGAGGAAGGCCGCGAACATCAGCCAGAAACCGGGCGAGGCCTTGTCGCCGGTGTGCTCGATCAGCAGGGTCGAGGCGAACGGCGTGAAGGTGCCGAACAGCGCGGCCGCGAGCGCGAAGGCAAGCGAGAAACAGGTGGTGCGGACATGCGCCGGCACGATCTCGACCAACGCGCCGAGCATGGTGCCGCTGTAGACGCCGAAATAGAACGAGAACATCATCTCGACCGCGAGCAGCTTGCCGAAGGTCGGCGCCGCCACCAGCCAGTGCAGCGCCGGATAGGCCGTGACCAGCGACAGGCAGGCGACGGTGATCAGCACCGGCTTGCGGCCGATGCGGTCTGACAAGGCGCCGCCGACCGGATTCCAGAAGAAATTGGTCACGGCGACCAGCAGTGTCACCAGCAGCGCATCCTGCGACGACAGCTTCAGCACGGTCTTGCCGAAGGTCGGCGTGTACACCGTGACGAAGTAGAACGTCGTCGTGGTCAGGACCGCGATCATCATGCCGAGAAGGACGATGCGCCAATTGGCGAACGCGGAGGCGAATACCTCGCTTGCGCTCGGATGCTTCTTCATGGCGAGGAAGGCCGGCGTCTCCTCGAGCGTCCGCCGCAGGAAGAAGATCAGAGGAATGATCAGGCAGCCGACGAAGAACGGAATGCGCCAGCCCCAGGCGGCCACCGTGTCGGCCGGCATCACCTCGGAGAGGAGGTAGCCGAGGATCGAGGCGACGAAGATCGCGACCTGCTGGCTCGAGGACTGGAACGAGGTGTAGAAGCCGCGATTGCCGGGCGTCGAAATCTCCGACAAATAAACCGACACGCCGCCGAGCTCGACGCCGGCGGAGAAGCCTTGCAGCAGGCGGCCGATCAGCACGATGGCCGGCGCGGCGATGCCGATGGTCGCATAGCTCGGGCAGAATGCGATGACGACGGTGCCGACGGCCATGATGCCGAGCGTCACGATCAGGCCCTTGCGGCGGCCGATGCGGTCGATATAGGCGCCGAGCACGATCGCGCCGAAGGGACGCATCAACGCGCCGAGCCAGAACACGCCGAAGGTGTTGAGCAACGACGCGGTCTCGTTGCTGGACGGGAAGAACGCCTTGCCGATGGCGACGGCATAGAAGCCGAACAGGAAGAAGTCGAATTGCTCGAGGAAATTGCCGCTCGTTGCGCGCAGGATCGCGCCGATGCGCGACTTGATCTCGGGCGGATTGGTCGATGCTGCTGGTCCAGCCATGGCGTTACTCCCCTGAAGACGCGGCCGGACCGGAACTCACGGCAGGCGGCGGATTGCGACTGCGACAATCTGTCCTACCCCTCTCGCGCGGGGCGCGGCGAGTCAATCGATTTCACTGCAGAAGCTGATGATTTTTCAGGCTTTATTCTGCGTTGCAGCGAGCATCCAGTCGCGGAATGCGGCGAGCTTCGGCGCCTCGCGCCGGCCCTCCGGCGCGACCAGGTAGAAGCCGGCATCGGCCGGCAGCGCGATCTTGAAGGGAACCACGAGACGGCCCTTGGCGATGTCGTCCTGGACGTAGGAGGTTCGGCCCATCGCCACGCCGATGCCATCGATCGCGGCCTGGATGGTCATGAAGATCATGTCGAAGGTGATGCCGGGCTGCCTGGCGATATCAGCCGGCAGACCCGCCGCCGTCAGCCACAGCCGCCAGTCGTCGCTGTTGGCGTTGGAAGTGTGCAGCAGCATGTGGCTCTTGAGGTCCTCGGGACAGCGCAATGGCTTGTCGCCACGCAAGAGAGACGGGCTGCACACCGGAAACAGCTCGTCCGCCATCAGCCAGTCGGCGCGCAAACCCGGCCACTGGCCGCGCCCGTAGCGGATCGCGGCATCGACATTGTCGCGCTGGAAGTCGACGAGGCTGGTCGAGGTGGTGATGCGGACGTCGATGCCGGGATGGTGCTCCTGGAAATCGGTCAGCCGCGGCAGCAGCCATTTTGCGGCAAGCGAGGCCAGCGTCGAGACCGTCAGCACCTTGTCGTCGTCTTTGCGCAGCAGCCGGTCGGTGGCCAGGCGGAGGTCGTTGAAGGCGGCGCGGACGCCCGGCAAATAGTCGCGCGCCTCCGGGGTCAGTGCCAGCGCGCGGTTCTGCCTGACGAACAGGCGGATCCCAAGCTCCTCCTCGAGCCTGCGGATCTGATGGCTGATCGCGGTCTGGGTCACGTTCAGCTCCGCCGCAGCCAACGTAAAGCTGAGATGGCGCGCGGCGGCCTCAAACGCTCTCAATCCGTTCAAGGAAGGCAATCTGGCAGTCATCTGGCAGCAGGATGCATGACGTTATTTCATCCGAAAGGGTACAAATTGTCGTTTGTCGCAGCGCACCAGGAAGCAGATATTGCGGGTCAACTTAGCTCCAGGAGCTGAAAATGTCTACTTTGACCCAGAATTCGATGACAAATCATCATGTGCCAGGTCTGATCCAGCAGATCGGCGAGACCCTTCACGTCTGGCACGAGCGCTACCGGACCCGGCGGGAGCTCACCAACTGGTCCGCGCGTGACCTTCAGGACGTCGGGCTGTCCTGGAGCGATGTGGCCTATGAGGCCGACAAACCCTTCTGGCGGGCCTGAATGGCCGCCAGGCCGGCGCCGCCTGATCACAGGGGCGCCGGCGGTCCCTTGCCCCGGTCTCTTTCCCTTTGGGCTCGTGTCATGAGCACTCTCCGTCTGGAAGATCTGAAGCAATATTCGGACACGCTGCGAATCCGGCACGGCGAAGCGCTTCATGTTCGCTTCGTCGAGCCGCGCGACAGCGACGAGCTCCAGCACTATTTTCGCTCGCTCTCGGCGCGATCCCGCTACAACCGCTTCTTCGGCGCGATCAGCGAACTGCCGCAGGGCCTGCTTCGCGACTTCCTTCAGATCGGCGAGCGCGAACGTTTTTCCGTGGTCGCGACCATGATGGTCGACGGCTTCGACACCATCGTCGCCGAAGCGCGCTACGCGCTGCATGCCGAAACCGCGACGCTTGAATTCGGCCTCTCGGTTGCCGACCGTTGGCAGGGCCACGGCATCGCGAGCGCGCTCCTGAAGAACCTCGAATGCCGCGCGGCCGCGCTCGGTGCGGAGCACATGCGCGGCGACACGTTGCGCTCCAACGAGGGCATGATCTCGCTCGCGCGCAAATCCGGCTTCGCCTTCGTCAACCATCCTGATGACTGGAAGCTGGTGCGCTTCGACAAGGAGATCTCCGTCGCACCGAAAGACATTCCCTGCGCGAGCTGGCGTCTCGTCGCCCTTTCCCGCCAGGCCGATAGCCCCTCAGCCTCAGCCTGACACCACTCGAGCCCGGCCTGGCGACAACCAGAGCCGGGCTTTTTTTATTCGCGCCGTCGTCACAGGCTTCCGGGACTTCGCTCCGGTCCGGCCTACGGACTCTTACTTCCCCGTAAACACCGCTTTCCGCTTTTCGATGAACGCTTGCACCGCCTCCTTGTGATCGGCGGTCGTGGTCAGGCGGATCAGACGCTCGGCTTCGTGGTCGCGCGCGGTCTCGAAATCGAACAGCAGCGCCTCGTCGAGATTGTCCTTCATGTAGCGCAGCGCAAGGCGCGGACCTTCAGCGAGCGATTTCGCCAGCGCGAAAGCCTCCGCCTGCAATTTGTCGTCGGGCACCACGCGGTTGACGAGGCCGATGGCCTCGCACCTGACTGCATCGACCCGATCGCCGGTGAACAGTAGCTCGCGCGCCCGCGCGGTGCCGACGAGGCGCGTCAACAGCCACGCGATGCCATAGTCGCCACTGAGCGCAATGCGCGCATAGCCGGTGGCCACGAAGGCCGATTGCGCGGCAATGCGGATGTCGCAGGCCATGGCGATGGCGAGCCCCGCGCCGACCGCGGGCCCCGGCAGTGCCGCGATGGTCGGCTTGCGCACCGACACCAGCGCGCCGGTGAGCAGTCGCTGCCGCTCCTGGAGATCGGCGACGCGATCTTCCAGCGACATCTCCAACTTCTTCGGGTCGCGATGCGCGCCCATGCCCTTGACGTTGCCACCGGCGCAGAACGCTTCGCCGGCGCCGGTGATCAGCAGCGCGCCGATATCGGGGTTCTCGCCGCAGGAGCGGATCATCGTGCGCAGCGCCGGGGTCAGCGTGTCCGACAGCGAGTTACGCGCCTCGGGCCGGTTCAGCGTGATCAATGCGACGCGATCACGGATCACGCAGAGGAGTTCATTGGTGCCGGTGTCGATGGTGGTTTCCATGGTCATGTCGCTCCCTCTCTTTCGTCATTGCGAGCGAAGCGAAGCAAATCCAGAATCTTTCCGCGGGGACAGTCTGGATTGCTTCGTCGCTTCGCTCCTCGCAATGACGATGGTTGTGACGTTATCGCCTCAAAATTTCTCCACCCAGGGCCGCAGCTCGAGCTCCCAGCTCCAGGCGCTGCGCGGCTGCTGCAACACGTTCCAATAGCTCTCCGCGATGGCATCGGGATCGAGCATTGAACCCGGCTTTTCCGGTGCTTCAGTCCGCGCTGCGCTCTTGATGGCGCCGTCGATGACGAAATGCGCGACATGGATGCCTTGCGGCGACAATTCGCGTGCCATGCTCTGCGCGAGGCCGCGCAGGGCGAACTTGCCCATCGCGAACGAAGCCGACTGCGCATAGCCCTTGACGCTTGCCGAAGCGCCGGTGAACAGGATCGCGCCGTGCTTGTTCGGCAGCATGCGTTTTGCCGCCTGCTGCGCCACCAGGAAGCCGCCATAGGCGCTGATCGCGATCGCCTGCGCCACGTCAGCCGGAACGAGATCCACGAACGGCCCGCGCGTGCGACCGCTGGCGTTGTAGACGACCACGTCAGGCGTGCCGACCTCTCGTTCGACGAGGCCGAACAGGCGCTCGACCTCATCGGGCTCGGCGGCGTTGCAGGCATAGGCCTTGGCGCCGGTCTCGCTACAGAGCGCGCCAAGCTTCTCGATTTTTCGCGCGGCCAGTGCGACGCGGATGTCCTGGGCGGACAATAGCCGCGCCAATGAGGCGCTCAGGCCTTCGCCGGCGCCGACGATGAGGGCGATCTTGTAAGTCGGGTGTTCCATGGCGTGATCTCTCGAAGACGGGAAGCCGCTGATTTATGCATGATCCGAGCGCACAACCAGCCGGGACGATCACAATTCCGCAGAGCGAATTGCTCCCTCACGGCGATCATGCCTCCCTGACAATTTGCGGCTTTATCCGCTTTCGCGACTGGAGCATGATCGACATCATCCGAAGCGGCAAGCACCAAATCAGCGCAAATGTCCGCGAAGCGCGGAAACGAAGAGGACGACCATGCACAAGCCGGCCCCCGCGCAGCCAAAACAGGTCGCAGCCGCACCATCCGGATTGCTGGCTCCCGATACCACCGGCATGAATTTCTACCGCGCCGATCCCGCGGTCACCGACCTGCTGCGCATTCATCTGCCGGACACGCTATTCCGCCACATCGAGCCGCATCTCGACCGTCTCGGCGAACTCGCCGGTGGCCGTCTCGATGAGTGCGCGCGCCTCGCAGACCGGCACACGCCCATTCTGCACCAGCGCGACAAGTTCGGCCGTGATGTGCAGTGGATCGAATATCACCCGGCTTATCGCGAGTTGGAGAATGCGGCGTTCGGAGAATTCGGCATCCATGCGCTCTCGCTCCGCAATGGCATCATGGGCTGGCCCGACAAATACCCTGTAGTGGCCAAACACGCTTTCACCTTCCTGTTCAACCAGACCGAATTCGGCATGGGCTGTCCGATCAACGTCACCGACGGTTGTGCCAAGCTGCTGGCGAATTTCGGCAGCGAGGCGCTGAAGGCGAAATATCTGGATGGCCTGACCCAGACCGACATGAGCAAGCTGACCCAGGGCGGCCAGTTCATGACCGAGAAGGAAGGCGGCTCCGACGTCGGCACACTGACCACGACGGCCGTGCAGGAGGGCGACCGTTGGCGCCTCACCGGCGAAAAATGGTTCTGCTCGAACGCTGACGCCAAAATCGTGATGCTGCTGGCGCGCCCCGCAGGCGCCGGCCCCGGCACGCGCGGCGTCGGCCTGTTCCTGATGCCGCGCTTCCTCGACGACGGTTCGCAGAACCACTACCGGATCGTGCGCCTGAAGGACAAGCTCGGCACACGCTCGATGGCCTCAGGTGAGATCAAGCTGGAGGGCGCAATCGCCTATGCGGTCGGCAAGCTCGACCGCGGCTTCGTGCAGATGGCGGAGATGGTGAACTCGTCGCGGCTCTCGAATGGCGTCAAATCCACCGCGCTGATGCGCCGCGCCTATCATGATGCAATGACGGTTGCGAAGAACCGCGTGGTGTTCGGCAATCGCATCATCGACCTGCCGCTGGGCCGGCGCCAGATGCTGAAGATCATGCTGCCGGTCGAGCAGGCACTGTCGATGAGCTTTCTCACCGCCGATGCGCTCGATCGCGCCGAGGCCGGCAGCCAGGATGCGGCTGCGCTGCTTCGCATCCTGACCCCGATTCTGAAATTCCGCGCCACGCGCGATGCGCGAAAAGTCTGCGGCGATGCGCTCGAGATGCGCGGCGGCATCGGCTATATCGAGGAATTCGCCACGGCCCGTCTGCTGCGCGATGCGCATCTCGGCTCGGTCTGGGAAGGCACCGGCAACATCGTCGCCATCGATGCACTGCGACGCGCGGTCGGCCGTCACGGCGCCGAATCCGCGCTGGCGGCCGATCTGCACGCCCGGCTCGACGACAGCGCCTCCGTGCCGCAGGCCTGGCGCGACCACTTGCGCGGTCTCGTCGACCGCGCTGTCGGCTTCGCACGCGAAGTCGCGGGCAAGGCCGACAACGAATCCGATGCGCGGCGCGCCACCAGCCTGCTCTATCATGTCGCCAGTGCCGTCGCGCTCGCCTGGGAGGCGCACCGTATTCACGATATGCGCGGCGATGCGCGAAGGCTGTTGTTGTCGCGGCTGGTGATCGATCACCGGGTGTCGCCGAGCGATCCGTTCCGGCTGACGGAAAATGCCGTGCAGCAGAAGATCGCGACACTGCTGCTCGGCGATCGCGCAGCCAGCATGAGCGAGGTTGGCGAACTGGTTCTGGCGGCGTAGGCTGCACCGGCGTTCAAAGCAAAAAAAGCGATAGGGAGTGCTCGATGAAGGCCGCCGTCCTCCATGAAGTCAACCAGCCTCTGGTCATCGAGGATGTCAGCCTGCCGAAACCCGGCCCGCGCGAGGTCCTGATCCGGACCTCGGTCGCGGGTCTCTGCCATTCCGATCTGCACTTCATGGAAGGCCTTTATCCGCATCCGCTGCCCGCGGTGCTCGGGCACGAGTCGGCCGGTGTCGTCGAGCAGGTCGGCTCCGACGTGACTTATGTGAAGCCCGGCGATCATGTCGTCACCTGTCTTTCGGTGTTCTGCGGCACCTGCGACAATTGCACCACGGGCCGCACGGTGCTCTGCACCGACACCACGGTAAAGTTGTTGCCGGGGGTCTCCAACCGGATGCAATGGTCGCGACCTGAGAAGCTGCATCAGTTTCTCAACCTCTCGTCCTTCGCCGAGCAGATGCTGGTGCACGAGAACGCGATCGTCAAAATCCGCAAGGAGATGCCGCTCGATCTCGCCGCGCTGATCGGCTGCGGCGTCATCACCGGCTATGGCGCGGTCGTGAACACGGCGAAGGTGACGGCCGGCGAGACAGTGGCCGTGATCGGGTGCGGCGGTGTCGGCATGGCTGCGATCAACGGCGCGCAGATTGCGGGCGCCGGCCGCATCATTGCCATCGACACCAACCCGGCAAAACTCCAGCTCGCGACCAAGCTGGGGGCAACCGACATCATCAACCCGGCCGACGGCGACGTGGTGAAGCAGGTGCGCGATCTCACCAATGGCGGCGTGCATCACTCCTTCGAGGTGCTCGGCCGCAAGGAGACCGCCGAGCAGGCCTTCGCCATGCTCGCCTCGGGAGGCACGGCCACCATCGTCGGCATGATTCCGTTCGGTCAGAAGATCGAGCTGCACGGCTTCGACTTCCTGCGCGAGCGCAGGATTCAGGGCTCATCGATGGGCTCGAACCATTTTCGCGTCGACATGCCGCGGCTGGTGGATTTCTACCTGCGCGGCCGGCTGCACCTGGAAGACTGGATCTCGGCCAAGCTGAAGCTCTCCGAGATCAACGAAGGTTTTGCCGACATGAAAGCGGGCAAGACGCTGCGCAGCGTCATCATGTTTGACAGCTGATTGCTGGATGAGGCGGGACGCCCAGGATTTCATCCCGAAAAATCGAGGCCGGAGACACGCCGATCGCCGGCGAGTTGGGGTTGAGGCAACCGGTCCGGGCCGTCGGCCAAGTCGCCATGCGACTCTTTCAGGAGCAGCAGCGCCGCAGCTGTGACGAGACCCGTGGTGAGCAGGTACACGGGGGATATGTTCCAACCGGGCCCCTCGAAGACCAGGTAGGAGAACAATCCCGCGGTCGACACGATGAAGCCGAGCCAGGCAAGCCTCGGAAAGCGAAATCCGCGTCCGCCGCGCCAAAGATCAAGCACGAGGTAGAACACGAGAAGGCTGTTGCAGAGTGCCGCCGGCAGCACGCCCAGGACAATTCCACTTTCGAACGCGAGATAGGATAAGACGCCGTCGACCTGAGCAATCACCGCGACGGGCAAATAGCGCGGATTGAGGCAGGCCAGGGCGATGGACGCAAGTTCGAACGCGTAGAAATACCGCTCGTGCATCTTCGGGAGCAGGTACGGCATGAGCATGAGCGATACACAGGCGGCGAGCAGAATAAACTCCGGCCCTGCCCGACGAGAGCGCGCGATGAAGATCGACAAGGCGAGCCCACTCGCCGCCGCGAGCACCAGCCCGGCGACGATTCCGATCGCGTAAGGCGTTCCCCCAGCCAACACCCAGATGTTCGCTGCATTCATGGTGAGGCGATGGTAAGTGTGAGCTTGGTCCAGATAGACCCCGAACACGGAGATCAAGGATCTGCCGGCGACGAGAACCGGAATGGCAAGGACCATATAGATCCCGGGAATAGCGGCGAGCCATGCCACGTGCATCCTGCGGCGCAGAATCATACCGAGCACGAAGGGTCCCAGGAATACGCCCTGAGCCTTCACCGAAAAGGCCACCCCAAATGACACAATGCCATTTCGGTCCCGCATGAACAGCGCCACGGAAACCAGCGTGAAGAAGGTCCAGATCGAATCAACCTGTCCCCACACTGCGCCGTTGAAGATCACCGTCGGCGCAAGCCAAACAGCGCAGAAGGCCAGGGAGGCGCGCAATGGCACCTTTGTAGCTCGCCAGACGATCTGGGCCACAGCGATCGCGCAGCCTAACTCGAATACTGCCGAGATCGCTTTCACGAGGGAAAGTGGCTGGCCTAGCCAATCAAATCGGGCGGCAATCAGCAGGAGGTAGCTGTAAAACGGAGTATAGCCGGTAAAAGCTTCGGCCAGCCCACCAAGGCCGTGATCGCGAGCAAAGACATACCAGGGGATCGCATACTGAATGGCGTCCTCGGTGGCGTGCTTCCGGGCGAAGTAGCGGAGCGCAAGGCCCACAAGTCCGCATCCGATCGCGACCGCAATTGCAAGCCGCCAACTCTTTGCCAGCGTCTTGTCCGGGTCGCCGCCACGACCCGGCCCGCGGATCTCGTCGATTCCAACCATTTCTTTTGTCACGCAATCACTCATGCGGGATTTGTGCGTGACCATCGGCGACCACCGGAGGGGGCCATGAAATCAGAAACCGTTGGATTCCGGGATCCCGGACGCGGTTGGTTTTCTTTTGCGCTCCGTCAAACACTGAGGCAATCCAGGCTTCGCGCGCGTCCATAGTGACTTCTTTAAGATGGAAAAGCCTCTGAGGCTCCATGTTCGCGATCTAACCTCTACGGGTAATCAATTCATGGCTGTATAACGCCCCGCTTTGCATGTCTTAAGATTGCTGCGAAACGATTGTTTGGTTAGCGAATGCTTTAGAGGAACTAAAGCGCGATGAATTGCTCCGAGCAAGTTCCGGGGCGTGACGGCGGAGGATGGAGCGGCACTACCGCTGCAAATGTCGCGTAAAGATCCGCACCACATGACCCCTGACCCGCGGCGCCTCGTCGTAGAGGTCTGACGCGATCCGCTCGATGGTCTCGCGCAGGGACATGAACTGCGCCTGCCGCGCACTGCTTTCGGTGCCCTGCATGCCCGCAAGCTCGTCCATCGCGGCGTCACTGATCTGGCACTGCACGAGCTCGCTATCGCTCAGCATGGTGAAGCGAAAGGCAAGCCGTTCGAGATCATGGCCAATGATCTTGTCGCGCATGAGTGGCATCAGATTGTCCCGTTCGCCCCCGGACGGACAATGCTGAAAATCTGGCGCGTTGTCACCATGCGCGGGGTGCGTTAGCCGAACGCGTAGCCACCCTCTTGTCCCGAGCCGTCGCCCGAAATAGTGCGGATTACGCTTCGCTAACCCCGCCCTACGTTCTCAATAGATGAGAGCCGTGCCAGTAGGTTTGTCCAGCGCGATC
Organism: Bradyrhizobium sp. 149; assembly: GCF_023073915.1. GTDB lineage: Bacteria > Pseudomonadota > Alphaproteobacteria > Rhizobiales > Xanthobacteraceae > Bradyrhizobium. Next base: position 2,058,871 of record NZ_JADPKK010000022.1, read on the forward strand.
GCCAGAGACTTGTACTCTTCGCAATCGCGGCCGCAGATCGTGGCGATACGACTTAGGTGATACATCGCCTGCTCGCGGTTGCCCTGCTCGAGCTGCCAGAGGCCGTAATACTGCCAGGTCAGCACGTGATTGGGGTCGGCCTTCAGCGCGCGCTCGTACCAGATCTGCGACTGCTTGTAGTCGCCGAGCTTGCGATAGGAGTAGCCGATGAGGTTGGCGACATTCGGATGATCGTCATGGTCCAGCGCTTTCAACTGCTCGATCGCAGCCGCGTAGTCGTTGCGCTGGTAGATCGTGTCATAGGCCACACGGTAGCCGGTCGCGAATGCAGGATCGTCGATGCGCGACTGGTTGTTTGGCTTCCTGCCTTTCTGGGTTGCCTTCGGGTTGGAACGTTTCGGGTAGGCTGGCTGCGCTTTCTGGTCCGAATAAGCGCCCGCATAGGGATCGGTGGAACTGGCGCCACCGCCGCCACCGCCGCCTCCGGCGGCCAGCACAGGTGAAGCGAACAACGCCGCTGCGAGCATTCCCGGCACGACAAATTTGATGGTCGCTGTGATCATTGCTGCCTCCTGTTTCCGCCAACCCAACCCCAGACGACGTGATAACCCTGCTCCGATGGCGATATTCCGGAATGCTTGCGTTCTCACGGAGACGTCAGCGTCGTGCATGCGACAGTCCTGCTGCCAGATCCTGCCGGCAGGTGGGAGGGACGCGCTACTGGAACGCGACTTCGGCGAAACTGCGAAGCTTTCGCGAATGCAGCCGCTCGGATTCCTGCTGCTTGAGCCGTTCCAGCGCCTTCAGGCCGATCTCGAGATGCTGACCGACGCGCCGGCGGTAGAATTCGCTGGCCATGCCCGCGAGCTTGATCTCGCCGTGCAGCGGCTTGTCAGAGACACACAGCAGCGTGCCGTAGGGGACGCGAAAACGGTAGCCGTTGGCGGCAATCGCGGCTGATTCCATATCGAGCGCAACTGCGCGCGATTGCGACAAGCGGCGAATGACATCGGGGCCGCTGATCTCCCAATTGCGGTTGTCGACGCTCGCGACGGTGCCGGTACGCATCAGGCGCTTGAGCTCGAAACCTTCGAGCCCGGTGACGTCCTCGACCGCCTCCTCGAGCGCCACCTGCATCTCCGCGAGCGCCGGGATCGGCACCCACAGCGGCAACTCTCGATCGAGCACATGGTCCTCGCGTACGTAACCATGCGCAAGGACGTAGTCGCCGAGCCGCTGTGTGTTGCGCAGGCCGGCGCAATGGCCGAGCATCAGCCAGGCATGGGGTCGCAGCACGGCAACATGGTCGGTGACGTTGCGCGCGTTGGACGGGCCGGTGCCGATGTTGATCAGGGTGATGCCGCGATAGCCGGGCGCGACCAGGTGAAAGGCCGGCATCTGCGGCGTGCGCGCGGGCGCAACGCCCGTCGTCGCGCCGCCGCTGCGCGTGATCACATTGCCAGGAGCGACGAAAGCTTCGAGGCCGGCCTCGCCCGCCTGAAGCCGCTGCTGGCAGAGCTGCGCGAAGGCGTCGACATAGAACTGGTAGTTGGTGAAGATCACGAAATTCTGGAAGTATTCAGGATCCGTGCCCGTGTAGTGGTAGAGCCGGCGCAGCGAGTAGTCGACGCGGGCCGCCCGAAACAGGGACAGCGGCTCAGGCGCGCCGGGCTGGAGCTCGAAAGTGCCGTCGGCGATGGCATCGTCCATGGTGGCCAGATCAGGCACGTCGAACGCATCGCGCAGCGATCGCGTGACGGCGGAATTCTCGCTGGTGGTGATGGCGGCTTCGATGTTGATGTCGCGGCGATAGGCGAAGTGAACGGGGATCGGTTCGCTGGACTCGCCGATTTCGACCGGGACGCCGTGGTTCTGAATCAACAGTCCGATCTGCTCGGTGAGATAAGTCCGGAACAGATCCGGGCGCGTCACGCTGGTCTCGTGCACCCCGGGCCGGGCGACGAAACCGTAGGCGAGACGCGAATCCAGCCGCGCATGCGTCGCGGTGGTGACACGGACAAAGGGATAGAAGGCCCGCACCCGCGTCGTGATTGCTTCGCCGTTGACGTAGGCTTCGAACCGGTCGCGCAGGAACTTTGTGTTGCGCTCGTAGATCTCTTCGAGGTGGGCGACGGCGAGGCCAGCGTCGGAGAAGGATTCGGTGGCGACGGAGGATGGGGTCTGGATGGATTGCATTGTTCGACGCCGGGTTGCTGGGGCTGGATCGAACTATAGCAAGAAAACTAAAGCAAGAAAGAAGCCGCCCGTCATTGCGAGCGTAGCGAAGCAATCCAGAAATCTTGCCGCGGAGGCAACCTGGATTGCTTCGCTACGCTCGCAATGACGAGGCGAGATGCCGCGCTTTCGCGCGTCACTTCTCCCGGAACGCCCGCATGAACTGGTCGTGCAGCGGCTTCATCAGATAGGACAGCATGGTGCGGTCGCCGGTCTGGACGAAGGCTTCCGCCGGCATGCCGGGGATCAGCTTGGAGTCACCCAGCTTGGCGACCTCTTCTGCGGACAGCGAAACGCGGATGGTGTAGTAGCTCTGACCGGTACGCTGGTCGGTTGTGACGTCGGGCGAGACGCGGCTGACGACGCCGTTGAGCTCCGGCGTGGTGCGCTGGTTGAAGGCGGAGAGGCGCAGCAACGTCTTCTGGCCGATCTGAAGCTTGTCGATATCGACCGGATTGACCTTGGCCTCGACCTGGAGATCGTCGGCCTGCGGCACGATCAGCATGAGGGCGTCGCCGGCGGTGACGACGCCACCGACGGTATGCACAGTCGATTGCAGCACCATGCCGTCCTGCGGCGCGCGGATGTCGACGCGGCGAAGTTGATCCTCGGCGGCGACCTTGCGTTCGATCATTTCGCCGATCTTGTCGTTGGTCTCGCGCAGATCCTTGGAGACCTCGCTGACCATGTCCTTGTCGACCTGGATGATCTGGAGCTCGGTCTCGGTGATCTTGCCCTTGGCCTGCGCCCGCGAGGCAATGTACTGCGCGCGCTCGCCGTTAAGGCGAGCGGAATCGCGCTCCAGCGTGGTCAGGCGCGAGATCTGCACCAGGTGCTTCTCATAGAGATCGCGGACGCCAACCAGCTCTTGCTGCACCAGCGAGATTTCCTTGTCCTTGGCGCGCTCCTGCGCAGAGAGTCCCCCGATCTCCTCGTTGAGCTGCTGGATGCGCTCGCGCAGCTGCGCCTTCTGGCCGGCGCGACCGTTGACGCGGACGTCGAACAGCTTGGTTTCGGCGGAGAGCAACGCCTTGACGTCGGCATCATTGCTGCGATCGAGCAGCGATTGCGGAAAGTCGATACTCTCGATACCGCGCTGCTCGGCCTGGAGCCGCGCCGCGCGTGCCAGCGCCGCATCGAGGTTCTTGGTGACGATGGCGAGGTTGGCCTTGGTGACGGTGTCGTCGAGCCGCACCACGACGTCGCCGGCCTTGACCACGTCACCGTCGTGGGCGCGCAGCTCGCCGACGACGCCGCCGGTCGGGTGCTGCACCTTCTTGACATTGGACTCCACCACGATCTGCCCCGGCGCGATCAGCGCGCCCGAGATTTGCACGGTCGACGCCCAGCCGCCGAGGCCGACCAGGAGCACCAGCACGATCCCGAGCCCGAGCATCAGGTGAAACCGGATCGACTCCCGCACGGTCCGCTTCGCGGCGGGCTTCGCGCCGCCAATGGCCATCGTGCTCATGCCTTGGCTCCGCCTTCGCTGACGATCTTGATCGGGGCCGGCGGCGTCACACGCGGCTGGAGCACCTGGGCGAGCACCTGCTCCTTCGGCCCGAAGGCCTGCATGCGGCCGTCGCGCAGCACCAGGATCTGGTCGACCGCTTCCACGCCGATCGGGCGGTGCGCCACCACGATGACGATGGCACCGCGCTCGCGCGCCGCACGGATAGCGCGGGTCAGCGCCTCGTCGCCTTCGGTGTCGAGATTGGAATTGGGCTCGTCGAGCACGACCAGGAAGGGGTTGCCGTAGAGCGCGCGCGCCAGGGCCACGCGCTGCGCCTGGCCGGCGGAGAGTGCCGTGCCCTGCTCGCCGACCTGGGTGTTGTAGCCCTCGCGCATCTTGATGATCATCTCGTGCACGCCGGCCTCTTTCGCCGCGGCGATGATGCCGTCGGAAGTGGCGTCGGGATCGAAGCGGCTGATGTTCTGCGCGATGGTGCCGGCGAACAATTCGACGTCCTGCGGCAGGTAGCCGATGTGGCGGCCAAGCATGTCCGACGACCATTGGTCGAGCGCCGCGCCGTCAAGCCGCACCTTGCCGCGGACCGGCTGCCAGACGCCGACCAGCGCGCGGATCAGCGACGACTTGCCGGAGCCGCTCGGTCCGATCACGCCGAGGCCGTTGCCGGCTTCGAGCGCAAAGGTGATGTCCTGCACGATGAGGCGCTGATCGCCCGGCGGCACCATGGCGATGCCTTCGACCGAGAGGCGGCTGGTGGGCGCCTGCAACTGGGTCGGCATCGTCTGCGCCGGCATCTGCTCTAGAAGGCGGGTGAGGCGGTGCCAGCTCTGACGTGCCGCGACAAAGGATTTCCAGTGCGCGATCGCAAGATCAACCGGCGCAAGCGCCCGTGCCGAGAGGATCGAGCCGGCGATGATGATGCCGGCGGTCGCCTCCTGGTGGATGACGAGATAGGCGCCGACCGCGAGCACGGCCGATTGCAGCATCATGCGCAGCACTTTTGCGACCGCGCCGAGACCGCCAGCGACGTCGCTCGCACGCTGATTGCCGTCGAGGTATTTTTCGTTAGCCTCGCTCCAACGCGCGTTCATCCGGCCGGCCATGCCCATCGACACCATGACTTCGGCGTTGCGGCGGCTGGCTTGGGCGAGATCGTTACGCTGGGCGGCAAGGCCCATTGCGTCCTTCGCCGGCTGACGGGACATGAACTCGGTGACCACCGTCAATCCGACCAGGATGACCGCGCCGACCAGCGCGGTGACGCCGATCATGACGTGGAAGGCAAAGCAGATGGCGAGATAGAGCGGCAGCCACGGCAGGTCGAAGAACGCGCTCGGCCCCATGCCGCCGAGGAAGGAGCGGACATTGTCGAGATCGCGCAGCGGCTGAAGCCCCTCGTTGCGGCTGCCAACCAGCAGCGGCAGACGCACGATGGTGTCGAACACGCGCTTGTTCAGGGCTTCGTCCAGCGCGGTGCCGACCCGCCCCAGGATCCGGTTGCGGATCATGTCGAGCACGCCCTGGGCCATGTAGAGGAAGCTGGCGAGGACGATCAGGCCGACCAGGGTCGGAATGCTGCGGCTCGGCAGCACCCGGTCGTAGACCTCCAGCATGAAGATCGACCCGGTCAGATAGAGCAGGTTGATCATGCAGCTCATCAAGCCGACGCCAACGAAGGCCGTGCGACAAGCGCGCAGCGCGTCACCGAGCTCTGAGCGGCGGACGCCGGGAACGGCTGCCATCAGTCTGATCTCTTTCGGGTGGGGGCCAAAGCCGCTGATTTCAAAGGCAAATTCAGGAGTAATTGACCCGGATTAACATCGCGTTTGCGCTCATCGCCCAACGCAGTCGAATATCCGGGACACCTGTGGCCCACATCACCCCCGACCGGCCTCGCACGCAAGTCCGGAATCTCACGTGCTTGCGGCTTTTTCTTGCAGACATGTCACCTCTCCCCGGGCGGGGAGAGGTCAAAAGTTGGATCAACTGAACTCAGGCGCCGCTAGAACCGGCCGCCGCCGCGCACCAGCCGCACTACCAGCAGCAGGATGACGGCGCCGATCGCGGAATAGACGATCTCGGATATCAGCCCGCTGCCGATGTGAATGCCGAGCTTCGGGAACAGGAAGCTTGCCACCAGCGCGCCGGCGATGCCGACCACGATGTCGCCGATGATGCCGAACCCGGTTCCGCGCACCACCTTGCCGGCCAGCCAACCAGCCACCAGGCCGACGAACAGGATGACAAGCAGGCCTTCATTGGAAATGTGCATAAGTGAGGTCCCTCTCCGTGAACGGTTCCATGGAAGCGGAACCGGGATGAATGAGGTGTGAATGCTGCTCCCCGCTGCCGGCTTGCGGTCCAAATATCACGCCGGCGCAGTGACCGGCTCCGCCAGCACGCATCGTGCTGCCCGGCCCGGCCCGACCTCCACATTCGCAGGCAGTTGCTCCACACAGCGCGGCTGGGCCACGGCGCAGCGGGGAGCAAAGGAGCAGTTGTGGGGTTTCTGGCCAAGCGACGGCGGGGTGCCGGGGATGGTCTCGAGCCGCTGTCCCCGCTTTGCGCCATGGACGGTCGAGGCGAGCAAGCCCCTGGCATAGGGATGCACCGGCGAGCGGACGATGTCGCGAAGCGTGCCCTGCTCCACAATCTGGCCGGCATACATCACGGCGACCCGGTCGCAAATTTCGATGGCGACGCCGATGTCGTGGGTGACGAAGATGACCGACATGCCGAACTCGCGCTGCAGCTCGCGCAACAGCAGCAAGATCTGGATCTGCACGGTGGCATCGAGCGCGGTGGTCGGCTCGTCCGCCAGCAGGATTTTCGGCCGGCAGGCGAGCGCAAGCGCGATCATCGCGCGCTGGCGCATGCCGCCGGACATCTCGTGCGGATAGGCGTCCAACCGCCGCTTGGCCGAGGGGATGCGCACGACGTCGAGCATTTCCAGCGCCCGCGCCCTGCCCTCCGCGTGGCTTTTGCCTTCGTGGCGCACGACGCTTTCGGCGATCTGCGCGCCGATGGTGTAGACCGGGTCGAGCGCGAGCGCGGGCTCCTGAAAGATCATCGACGCGGTCTGGCCGCGGAACGATGAGAGTTCCTCGTCGTTCATGGCGAGCACGTCGCGGCCCATGACGTTGACCTTGCCTGCGATCTGGGTGCGCTTCTTCGGCAACAACCGCATCAGCGCACGCAAGGTCACGCTCTTGCCCGAACCGGATTCGCCAAGTAGGCCCAGCACCTCGCCGTCGTCGAGCGAAAGGCTGAGATCGTTCACGGCATAGACCGTGCGCTCGCCGGTGAAGCGGATGTTGAGGCCTGAGATCTCGACGAGCTTTGTCATGACGGCAGTTTCGGGACCCGGTCGTGGTAATCGGTGGCGCGCTGGAATGCGGCGCCGATCGTGAGCAAGGTCGCCTCGTCGAACGACCGGCCGATCAGCTGCATGCCGATCGGCAGGCCACTTGTGGTGAAGCCCGAGGGCACCGTGAGCGACGGCAGGCCGAGGTAGTTCACTGGGCGGGTGAACAGCGTCAGCCGCTGCAACAGCGCCGGCGCGTTCGGTCCGCCGCCGACATCGCTCTCCGTGATCGTCGGGGCCGGCACCGGGGACGCCGGCGCGATCACTGCGTCGACGCCTGATGTCGCAGCGTTGTGCGCGGCGAGCGCAGGTCCGCGCCAGCGCATTGCCTCGAGGTAGGTGATGGCGGGGACCGCGAGCCCGTTCTGAAGCCGCATCAGCACCTGCGGGCCATAATCCTGCGGCCGCTCGATCATCCAGCGCTTGTGGAAGGCGGCGGCTTCGGCCGCAAGCACGAGCAGGTTGGCTGCGGACAATTGCCGCTGGTCGGGCAGCTCGACCGTGACGATGTCGGCGCGCTCGCGCTTGAGCACCGCGATGGTCTCGTCCAGCACGCGCGCGACCTCGCCGTCGAGATCATCGACATAGTAGGACGCAGGCACGCCTATCTTGAGGCCCTTCAGCGAGCCCTTGGTCGCGCCGACATAGTCAGACAGCGGCTCATGGCTGCAGGTCGAATCCTCGGGATCAGGGCCGGCCATCAACGCCAGCAGCAGCGCGCAATCCTCGGCGGTGCGGGCGAGCGGGCCGACCGTGTCGAGCGACTGCGACAGCGGCATCGCGCCGGCGCGGCTGACGCGGCCGACGGTGGTCTTCAATCCCGTGACGCCGCAGAAATGCGCGGGCATGCGGATCGAGCCGCCGGTGTCGGAGCCGAGCGCGGCATAGGTCAATCGCGCAGCGACCGCCGAGCCCGAGCCCGACGACGAGCCGCCAGTGATGTGCGCGACGTTCCAGGGATTGCGAACCGGACCGTAATGGGCGTTATGGCCGGTCGGGCCATAGGCGAATTCGGCGAGATGCAGCGTGCCGAGGCGAACCTGGCCAGCGTCCTTCAGCCGCTGCAAGGCGGTGGAGGTGACGGTCGGCACGAAATCCCGGCGGATCAGCGAGCCGCAGGTCGCGACGTGGCCGGCATCGTAATACATATCCTTGTGCGCGAGCGGCACGCCATGCAGCGGGCCGCGGACTTCGCCCTTGGCGAGCTCCGCATCGGCGGCATCGGCTGCCTTCAGAGCCGCCTCCGACTCGATCGACATGAAGGCATTGAGATGCGGCTGCCACTGTGCAATGCGATGCAGCAGCGCACGCGTCACTTCATGCGAGGACACCTGCTTCATCGCGATCGCGCGCGCGACCTCGGTGAGCGTCATCAATTCCGGTTCGGTGCTCATTTCGAGACCGTCGCAATCTGCGCGATCGGATAGAGCGCGGGCTCGAGATCGAACGGCAACGTGCCGGTAATGGCAGCAAAGCCTTCGAAGGCCGGTCCGATGGAATTGGAGATGCGCGTCGCAATCTCGTCGTCGACGGGAACGCCGGCGATTTGTGCCGTCGCCTTGATCTCTTTTGCCGTTGGCCTCGTCATAACGTTTCCTCCTTCGGCGCGCGGCTATGGCCTGAATCCGGAATCGCCATGTAGCACGCGGCCTCGTGGCCCATTCTATCGAGCGCGGTGAGTTTTGGTGTCCCATTTGCGCAGAGCGGCTCCGCAAACGGGCAACGGGTGTGAAAGCGGCAGCCTGAGGGCGGATCTATCGGATTGGGCGGATCGCCCGTGATCGGCGGCGTCTCGGTACGACGGTCCGGATCCGAGGACGGCATCGCAGCAAGAAGTGCGCGCGTATAAGGATGTGCCGGCCGGTCCCAGACCTGGTCGACCGGGCCGAGTTCGACGACCTCGCCGAGATACATCACCAGCACGCGATCGCTGATGTAGCGGACGACGTTGAGATCGTGGCTGATGAAGAGATAGGTCAGGCCGAACTCGCGCTTGAGATCGGCGAGCAGATTGAGCACCTGGGCTTCGACGGACTTGTCGAGCGCGGAGACCGCTTCATCGAGGATCACCAGTCGCGGCGATAGCGCCAGCGCACGCGCGATGTTGACGCGCTGGCGCTGGCCGCCGGAGATCTCGTGAGGATAGCGGTTGGCGAAGTTAGCGGGAACCAGGCCCACCTTGCCGAGCAGCTCGCGCGCCAGGGCGCGGGCGACGCCGTCGGCCATGCCGTGCACCTTCGGGCCGAAGGCGATCGATTCTTCGATGGTCAGGCGCGGATTGAGCGAGGCGTAGGAATCCTGGAACACCATCTGCATGCCGCGGCGCAGTTCGCGCAAGGACAGCGACTGACCGACGCTCATGCCGTCATAGATGATGTCGCCGGTATCGCGCGGCATCAGATGCATCAGCAGCCGCGCCGTGGTCGACTTGCCGCAGCCGGACTCGCCGACGATGCCGACGGTCTCGCCCTTGGCGATCGAGAAGGAGACATTGTCGACGGCACGCACGGTGCGCTTTGCGGCGAACAGGCCGCCTCGCACCGGAAAATGCTTGGTCAGGCCGCTGACCTGGAGCAGCGGCTGGGCGAGGCCGCCGAGGTCTTCGATCGGCTCCAGCATTGCGATGGACGTGTTGGTTTCGCTCATGGCCGCGGCCTCCCACCTCTCCCCATCGGGGAGAGATCGCGCCGAAGGCGCGGGTGAGGGGGAGCGGCAAACTCGGTGCAGCGCAACCCCTCACCCGGATTGCATCTGGCGATGCAATCCGACCTCTCCCTATGGGAGAGGTGCGGCACCGGCGTCGCTGCGATCACCTTCTCACTCATTGCGTCAATTCCTGATGTCCATGGCGCTACGCAGCCCGTCCGAGAGCAGGTTGAAGCAGATCGAGACCGCGAAGATCATCGCGCCGGGGAGCGCGGCGACCCAGGGGTTGACGTAGATCGCGGTCCGCAAGGTATTCAGCATCAGGCCCCATTCCGGCTCCGGCGGTTTGGTGCCGAGGCCGAGGAAGGACAGGCCTGCCGCCAGGATCATCGAGACCGAGATCAGGCTGGTCGCGTAGACGAAGATCGAACCGAGCACATTGCCGAGGATATGGACGCGCATGATGGTGAACGGTCCCGCGCCCGAGGCGCGCGCGGCATCGACGAAGTCCATGTTGCGCACGCCGGTGGTGACGCTTTCGGCGACGCGCGTGATCTGCGGCACGAACACGACGGTCAACGACACGATGGAATTGAGAATGCCCGCGCCCAGCGCACCGGAGATCGCGATCGCCAGCAGCACGGACGGAAAGGCATAGAAAACGTCGATCGTACGCATGATCGCGGTGTTGAGCTTGCCGCCGACATAGCCGGCTACGAGGCCGAGCGAGGTGCCGATGCAGAAGGCAAGGATCACGGGCAAAATGCCTATGAGGAGCGACAGCCGCCCGCCATAGATCAGCCGCGCCAGCATGTCGCGGCCGAGCTCGTCGGTCCCGAGCGGGTACCCAGTTGTGCCGATGTGGCGCAGGCGCCGGATCATCGAGCCCTTGTAGGGATCTTCCAGACCCAGCCAGGGCGCAACGATCGCGGACAGGAAGATCAGCAGCAGGACCAGCGCGCAGGCCATGCTGACCTTGTCGCGCCGGATACGGCGGCCGACGGTCGCCCAATAACCGCGCGCCTTGGTCGCAGGCGCGGCCTGGAGCGCGGCATCGCTGGTGACGGACAACGGAAGCTCGCGCATCGCTAGCCCCGCTTGATGCGCGGATCGATCGCGGCTTGCGCGATGTCGACCAGCAGATTGAGGAAGACGAAGAACAGCGCCAGGATCAGGATCGTGCCCTGGAGCAGCGGCAGGTCGCGCTGGAAGATCGCCGAGTTGAGCAGGAAGCCCGAGCCCGGCCAGGAGAACACGGTCTCGATCAGGATCGAGCCGCCGAGCATGTAACCGAGCTGAAGTCCCATCACGGCAAGCGCAGTGGGCGCGGCGTTCTTGATGACGTGGCGGAACACGCCGCGCTCATGCAGGCCCTTGGCACGCAGCGCCTCGACGAAGTCCTGGCTGAGGATGTCGCCGGTCAGCGCGCGCACCGTGCGGGTGACGATGCCCATCGGGATCACCGAGGTCGTGATTGCCGGCAGCACCAGATATTGCAAATGCGCCCAGTCCCAGGCCCAGGCGGCGGAGCCGCCGGGTCCGGCGCCGACGGCGGGCAACCAGTTCAGCTGGACCGAGAAGATGATGACGAGCACCATGCCGAGCCAGTAATGCGGCACGGAAACGCCGGCGATGGCAAAGGAGGTCGCGAGCTTGTCGATCCAGGTCTCGCGGAAATAGCCGGCGATCAGGCCGAGCAGGACGCCCATGGTGAAGCCGATGATCGCGGCGGCAATCGCGAGCGTGACGGTGTTGCTGACCGCGCGCATGACTTCGGCGAGCACCGGGCGGCCCGTGGCGATGGAATTTCCGAGGTCGCCATGAAGCGCGCGGAGCAGCCACAGCCCGAACTGCACCGGCAGCGGGCGATCAAAACCATAGGCGGTACGGAGCTGCGCGGCGAGCTCCTGCGAGGCATCGGCCGGCAGCACGGCGACGAGCGGATCGCCCGGCGCAATGTGTACGAGCAGAAAACACACCAGCGCGACGCTGATGACGATCGGGATGACGTAGACGATGCGTCTGGCGATATAGGCGAGCACGTCGGATACTTTCTTCCCTTCTCCCCTTGCGGGAGAAGGTGGCGCGAAGCGCCGGATGAGGGGTTGTTTCCGCGGATGATAGTGCGTCAGTTGAGAGGTCCGCATTCGCGGAGAGAGACCCCTCACCCGGCTTCGCTAAAGCGAAGCCACCCTCTCCCACAAGGGGAGAGGGTGCAGCGTGCGTGTGGCGCGAACTACTGCAATGACACCAGCGAGAAGTCGATGAACCAGCTCTTCGGCTGCACGACGCCCGTGACCTTCGGGCTGATCGCGCGGGGGCCGACGTCGTGGGCGACGTAGAGGAAGGCCGCGTCGTCGACCGAGGCCGCGTGCAGTTCGGCGAGCGCGGCGTCACGCGCGGCGGGATCGAAGGTCTGCCGCGCCTTCTTCACCAGCTCGTCGAATTTGGGATTGTTGATGAAACCCCAATTGTTCGAGACCGGCGGCGCCATGCCCGACTGCAGGAAGCGCACCAGCGCGAAGAACGGATCCATCGCCGCATAGGTGACATTGGTCGCGTTCGAGCCGTTAGCGCTGGGATCCTTGGCACCGCGGCGCCAGTTGGTGAACAGCGTATTCCACTCGATGACGTCGAGCTGCACGTCGAAATAGCATTCGGCCAGCGCCTGCTGGAGATATTCGTTCATGGGGAGCGGCTGCATCTGGCCCGAGCCCGACGCCGAAGTCTGGGTCTTCACCGTCAACTTCTTGTTCGGGCCAAATCCGGCCTCCTGCATCAGCTTCTGCGCGGCGGCCTTGTCGTACTTGATCTCGAAGGCCGGCTTTCCCCGCCAGGGATGGCCGGCCTCGAACGTACCGGTCGCTGGCACCATCAGCCCTGCGAGCAGGCCGTCCTTAAGGCCTTCGCGATCGACGCAGAGATTAGCGGCCTTGCGCACGCGAATGTCGTTCCAGGGCGAGCCCTCGACGCGCGAGAACTGCCACGGCCAGACGTGCGGCTGCTCGTTGGCGTAGAGCTTGAAGCCGCGCTGCTTCAATTCAGGCAGCGCGTCCGGCGCCGGCGCCTCGACCCAATCGACCTGCCCGGAGAGCAGCGCCGCGGTGCGCGCGTTCGCCTCCGGCATCGGCAGCAGCACCATCTTGTCGACCTTGGGCACGCGGTCCTTGTTCCAGTAGGCCGCGTTCTTGACCAGCTCGAGCCGCTCGCGCGCCGTGAAGCCCGCCATCTTCCACGGGCCGGTGCCCGAAGCGTCCTTGGCGAACGCGGTCCATGCGGCCTGCGATTTGGCCTTGGCATCGGCGCCCTCCGCCTTGTCGTAGAAGGCCTGCCACTTCGCCGGGCTCGCCATGAAAAGATTGGTGAGGTTGATCGGCAGGAAGCTGTCGGGCTCCTTGGTGGTGAGCTCGACTGTCATGTCGTCGATCTTCTTCGCGGAGGCCAGCGTCGGCATGCGCGAGGCCGTGACGCCGACCTGGCTGGCGTCGAATTGCGGCGCGTCCTGCTTCAGCACCTTGTCGACGTTCCACACCACGGCGTCCGCATTGAACGGCGAGCCGTCATGGAAGGTCACGCCGGGGCGCAGCTTGAAAGTCCATTTGGTCTTGTCGGCATCGTCGACCTTCCACTCGGTGGCAAGGCCGGGGATCACCACGCTTGCCTTGTCGGCCGATGACAGATCCCAGCCGGTGAGCGCGTCGTACATGGTGAGGCCGGTGAAGCGGTTGCCTTCAAAGCCCTGATCGGGCTGGCCCAGCGTGCGCGGAATATCGGCGGCGGTCATGGCGATGCGCAGCACGGTTTCGGCACTGGCGACGCGCGGCCACGCAGCCGCGCTGCCGAGCGCCAGCAGCGCGATCAGCGCCGCGCGGGTCTTGTTTTTCTTGATCAGCATTGCCTCAGTCCTTTTCCGGCTTCGATGACTAATTTTGATGCAATCGTATGCAATGGCTATGCCAATGGGGAAACTTATTCTGCAGATTGCCCCTGCGACGACAAGTCCTTGTGATTGGACGTCCGCAAAGGCACCTCGCTGCCTATTCTGGCATCAACATTGCAGGTTTGGCTCCGGTTCTCTCTTGAAGTCTTCCTTGGAGCTTTGGCCCATGCGCATGCGACTGTCGACCTGTCTCGCCGTGCTTGCACTCGCGGTGTCCGCGATCCCGGCGGGCGCCGAAACGGTGCTGCGCTACGGCATCTCGATGGCGGACATCCCGCTGACGACCGGCCAGCCCGATCGCGGCGCCGGCGCCTATCAGTTCACGGCCTACACCATCTACGATCCGCTCGTGGCGTGGGAGATGGACGTCGCCGACCGGCCGGGAAAGCTGGTGCCGGGACTCGCAACCGAGTGGAAAGTCGATGACGAGAACAAGACCAAGTGGCGCTTCACCTTGCGCAAGGGCGTGAAGTTTCACGACGGCAGCGAGTTCGATGCCGATGCTGTCATCTGGAATCTGGACAAGGTGCTCAACGACAAGGCACCGCAATTCGACAAGCGCCAGAGCGCGCAGGTCAAGACCCGCCTGCCTTCCGTCGCGAGCTACGCCAAGATCGACGACTCCACGGTGGAAATCACCACCAAGACGGTCGACTCATTCTTTCCCTATCAGATGCTGTGGTTCCTGGTGTCGAGTCCAACGCAATACGAAAAGCTCGGCAAGGATTGGGACAAGTTCGCGAGCCAGCCATCCGGCACCGGCCCGTTCAAATTGACCAAACTGGTGCCGCGCGAGCTCGCCGAGCTCACGAAGAATCCGGATTACTGGAACAAGAAGCGCATTCCCAAGGTCGACAAGCTCGTGCTGGTGCCGATGCCGGAAGCGCTGACGCGCACCAATGCGCTGCTCGCCGGGCAGGTCGATTTGATCGAGACGCCGGCGCCGGACGCCGTGCCGCAGCTCAAGGCGGCCGGCATGAAGCTTGTCGACAACGTCACGCCGCATGTCTGGAATTATCATCTGAGCGTGCTGCCGGGTTCGCCCTGGACCGACATCCGCTTGCGCAAGGCGCTGAACCTCGCGATCGACCGCGAAGCGGTGGTCGGCCTGATGAACGGCCTTGCAAAGCCCGCCAAGGGCCAGGTCGATCCGTCGAGCCCGTGGTTCGGCAAGCCGAGCTTCGAGCTGAAATACGACGTCGCCGCCGCCAAGAAGCTGGTCGAGGAAGCCGGCTACTCCAAGGCAAAACCGTTGAAGGCGACCTTCATCATCGCGCAGGGCGGCACGGGCCAGATGCTGTCGCTGCCGATGAACGAATTCCTGCAGCAGAGCTTTAAGGAGATCGGCATCGACATCGATTTCAAGGTGGTCGAGCTCGAGACGTTATACACGCATTGGCGCAAGGGCGCGGCCGACGAGATGAACGCCGGCATCACCGCCAACAACATCGCCTACGTCACCTCCGACCCGCTCTACGCCATCGTCCGCTTCTTCCATTCCAGCCAGATCGCGCCAGTCGGCGTCAACTGGGGCGGCTACAAGAACCCGAAGGTCGACGCGCTGATCGACGAGGCCAAGCAGACTTTTGACAGCACGAAGCAGGACGAGCTGCTGGCGCAGGCGCATGCATTGATCGTCGACGATGCCACGCTGGTGTGGGTCGTGCACGATACCAACCCGCATGCGCTGTCGTCCAAGGTCAAGCAGTTCGTCCAGGCGCAGCACTGGTTCCAGGATCTGACGACGATCGGGGCGGAATGAGGAGCAGCCTGCTAGGTCGAACACCGCTGCCGTCCCGGCGCAGGCCGGGCCTGCGCCGGGACGACTTGGGGGTTTGGCCGCGAGCAAGCGCTCCCCTACTTCGTCAGTAGCGCATATGCCCCGGTCCAGCCCTCGGCCGGCGGATTGACCTGGAATTCCTTGATGCGCACTTCGTAGAGCTTGAACAGCTTTTCCAGCGTGTCGGCATCCTCGCTCCTGCGGCCGCGCTCGATCGCATCCAGTGCGCCCTGCCAGTCGCGGCTGCGATAGCAGCCGAGCATTTCGATGGTGACGTTGCGCAGGCGCTGGAAGGTGCCCGAATGCATCACGTCCGCGCGGCCGGCGATGGCGTAGATCACTTCCGGCTCGGTCTTGCCCTTGACCATGATGAAGTCGAGCTCGAGAATTGCGAACTTGTCCTTGGCGGCGAGCGCGGTGCGCGAGCCAACGATGATCGGAAAGCCGTATTCTTTCGACTGGCCTTCCAGGCGCGACGCCAGGTTGACGCTGTCGCCGAGCACCGAATAGTTCTTCTTCAGGTCGGAGCCCATGTTGCCGACCACGCCGATACCGGTGTTGAGACCGATACCGACGTTGAGCGGGATGTAGACGTGGCCGCCATCGACGGCTTCCTGCTCGCGCTCCTTGTTGACGGCGTCGATCCTCTCCAGCATCTGGATCGCGGCCTCACAGGCGTTGACCTCGTGCTCGGCATCGTCAAGCGGCGCGTTCCAGAACGCCATGATGGCGTCGCCCATGTATTTGTCGATATAGCCCTTCTGATCGATGATCACGTCGGTCAGCGGGGTCAGAAAACGGTTCATCAGCGCGATCAGGCCCTGCGGATCGTGCTTGTAGGTTTCCGATATGGTGGTGAAGCCGCGCACGTCGGAGAACATGATCGTCATCTCGCGCTCCTCGCCGCCGAGGACGAGCTTTTCCGGTGACTGCGCGAGCTGCTCAACCAGCACCGGCGACATGTATTGCGCGAACATGCCGCGGATCTGCACGCGCTGCCGCTGCTCGCGCACGAAGCTCGCGAAGATCAGCGTCAGATAGATCGCGGTGGTCGAGAGCAGCGGATAGGTGAAATCGATCAGATAGCGGTATTGCACGTAAAAGAACCAAGACACTCCGATCAGGATCGCGGCGAAGGTCGCGCCGGCAAGCACGAGGCGGACCGGTCCGAGGTTCGGCGTGAAGATGATGACGAGCAAGCCGATGATGAGCGCGGCGAGCAGCTCGACGCCGAGCGCGTAGTTCGGCTGGGATATTACCGCGCCGCTCAGCACGCTCTCCAGCACCTGGGCGTGGATCTCGACGCCGGGCATGGTCGAGGACACCGGCGTGGTCTTGAGGTCGTTCAACCCGCCCGCGGAGGTGCCGATCAGGACCAGCTTGCCGGCGATCTTGCCCGGCGACACGCTATTGTCGAGCACATCGGCCGCAGAGACGTAGATCGAGGGGTCCGGGCGGGCGTAATGCATCCACAGCTGGCCGTTCTTGTCGGTCGGGATCTCCAGGCCCTTGAGGCGGATCGCGAGGATACCGCTCCGGTCGGTCTTGACCAGCAGCGTCGGCGTGCCGGTGGCGACGCGCAGCATCTCCAGGCTCAGCGAGGGCATGATGTTGCCCTGCGCCCTCAGGATCATCGGCACGCGGCGGATCAGGCCATCGCGCTCGGGTCTGATCGAGAACAGGCCGCGTCCGGCTGCGACCTTCTCGATCACAGGCACGTTGCGCAACAAGCCCGGGAATTCGAACATGAAGCGTTCAGACCCGTCCTCCCCGAGCGTCGCGACGCCGGTGAATGGAAGCGACTTATCGAGTTCTGACAAGATTTCTGGAAGGCCGGTCTCGCCGAGGATCACGCGCGAGCGCTTGATCGCTTCGGAGAGGATCTGGTCGTTGCTCGGCAGCTCGCGCAGCTTGGCGCGAGTGGCGTCGTCCAGAGAGCGCATCTGGCTCGCGACCAGATCCGGATTGAGCCGATCGGCCTCCGAGAACACGACGTCGAAGCCGATTGCGACCGCGCCGTGACTGGTGAGGTTCTGGATCAGGTCGGCGATCCGTGTCCGCGGCCACGGCCACTGGCCGAGCTTGGCGAGGCTCTTGTCGTCGATGTCGACGATGGTGACCGGCCGCGCCGTCTTGTGGCGCGGATCGATCAACTGAAACATGTCGAAGGTGCGCAGCCGCAGTTCCTGGATCGGCGGCGGATCCCAGAGGCGAGCGCCGGCAAACACGACCAGCAGCGCAAGGCACATCAGCCGCGCAAACCCGAACTTCCGCGCAAACCACCGCCGCAGGATCTTGAGACGTTTCATTTCAGTAGGACTTCCTGCCCTGCCTCACGCCGTGCACACCGATCATGCAGCGCGGGCGCGTGATTGGCTATTCCCCGGAGGGGTAGGATTATGGATTTTTGCCGCGGGCAAGATGCGAGCCGGCCGTCGGGCCCAGGCATTCACTAGGCGTGGAAGATGAAATCGCTGGCCTTGAGGTTTCCGGCAATCATGTTCTTCAAAAGGATCGATTCCTGCTCCGTCACCGACGCGCTGATCTGATGGCTGAAGGTGACCAGGGTATCGCCGGACGGTTGGGTGATCGTGAGATTGCTCACGGAGCCGACGTCCGAGAACTGGCGCAGGTCGATCCTGTCCAGACCCGACACGAAATCGGTGATGGTGTGCTGGGCATTGTCCCCGGTCGAGCCTGGCGCGAACACGAACTGATCCTTGCCGCCGCCGCCGGTCAGCGTGTCGCCAGTCTGGGTCGCGAAAATGACGTCCTTGCCGCTGGTGCCTTGCAAGGTGATGCCCTGGCTGGTGTCGCCGGCCTCGTTGAAGATGAAGTGGACGGTATCGTAGCGACCGGTGGTCGTATCCGTCACCTTCAGCGTGATCTGGTCGGTATCCGGCGGCGTACCGCCGGGATGGTAGGTGATACCGTTCGCCAGGCCGGCATTGATGGCACTGAGCGAGCCGGACGTTGGCGACAGATCGACACTGCTATTGGTCAGAGGCAACGGCGCAGTCGACGCCACGACCGTGAAGGCATGGGCCGAGGCGCCGGCGTCGGCCTCGATGACCGCCAAGTCGATGATCGTGTCGGTGTTGCCGCTGTTGTGCGTGACGTGGAAGCTGGTGGTGTCGATAACCGGACCGCCGTAGACGTTGATCGCCACGTCGCTCGTCACAGTCTTCGTATCGGTCAGAAGGTCGTTCAGGCCGTTTGCTGCATCTGTCACGGTCACGCCGACATGCAGGTTGAACTCGCCCTGGTACCCGACGGGCGCGGTCATTGTCAGTCTAGGCGTGGCGAGGGATCCGATATCCGCCGCATCTATCAGCCAGTGGCCGGCATCCGCACCGGCGCCGAGATGGCCAATCGAGAAGGTCGCGCCAGCCGGATAGCCCGAGAGCTTGATCAGAAGCGTCTCGGAACCATCGGTGTCGGTAATCGCCGCGGTGATGGCCGGCAGCTTGATCGGATTGCCTTCCGAGCCAAACCCTGGCACCGTGAAGACGCGCGCCTCGACATCGTGGCCTCCCACGCCCGGGGAGAACCAGGTCGAGACGATCTTGCCGTCGGTCGTCACGGCGGTCGGGCTGGACCGATCGGCCAGGAAGACCTGGTCGCCGGCTGTGGTCTCGTTGATGACGAAAGACGAACCGACCGAATGCAGCGATGCATCGAAGCGCTGGCCGAGAAGACCGAGGCTCCCGGGGACGTCATGGCCTTGATAGGTAACCAGGAAGCCTCCGTCGGGCAGGGCCTGCAGTGTATCGGTGGTTGCATCCGAGATGCTCACCTCGCTGCCGATCGGAGCACCGGTCGAACTGAAGTGTCTCAGCACGAGCGCGTTCGCATCGTAATAGGAGACGACGATCGACCCGTCCTTCAGGACAGTGAGCTCGCCGCCATACTGATCGCCAGCGGTATGAGTGTTGACCTGCACCTCGCCGCCGAGCTTGTTGCCTTGCGCGTCGAACCGCTGGAAGTAGACGCCCCAGCCGTCCCCGTCCTGACCATAGGAATGCCACGAGGCCACGAAGCCGCCGTCGGCTGTCCCGGCGACGGAGTCGCCCTGCTGCTGGCTGGCAGTCGTGGTGTTAATCAGGAGAGGCCCGGACGTCGCGGTGCCGCTGGCATCGTAGACGACCGCATAGGTGCCGGACGTGCTGCTGTCGGATGCGACGTAGGTGATGACGAAGCCGCCGTTCGACAGCGCGGCGAGCGTGGCATTCTCGCCATAGCCGCTGAGAGAGACCTCGCCGCCCGCCGGTGAACCCGAGCTATCATAGCGCTGCAGGTGGATGGTCGCTCCATTGTTGCTGCCTGAGGTCCAACTCGCGACGAACCCACCGCCTTCAAGCCCGACCACATAGGGGCTCGACTGATCCCCCGCCGTCGCCGTGTTGACGCGGAACTCACCGCCAACCTTTGCGCCGGAGTTGTCATAGTGCTGCGCGTAGATCCCGGTGCCGTCGCCGTCCTGCCCCTGCGACACCCAGGCGATGACGTAGCCGCCGTCCGAGAGCGCGCCGACCGCGCTGTAGGTCTGATCGTTCGCCGAGGTGGTGTTGACCAGGAACTCTCCTGCATCGGCGATCGGCGTATGATTAATGCTGACCGTGGGCGAATCGGCCACGGGGTTCACTTCCGTGCTGAGCGTAGCCGCCTGGGCCGACACGCTGGAGCCGATGCCGGGAGACGTGATGTCGACCAGGACGGGCGTCATGACGTTGGCGCCATAGGTGTCGTCCAGCGCGTGCACGTCGAGGCTGCCCGGCGTGCCGCTGTAATTCGCGGCCGGCACGAAGCGGATCAGCGTGTCGGTGGCAAGCACGAGTGCGCTGATGTTACTGACGCCGGAGATATCGACCCACTGATTGCTGCCGGCAATTTCGTACTGCCAGACGCCCTGCGCCGCCGTGGCATGGGAGGCGGTGATGGCAACGGCCTTGAAGCTCGCGCCGGCATCGGCATCGTGGAAGCCGGCAAAGAGCGTGCCTACGGTGGATCCGGCAGGTGCGCTGGTATCTTCGTTGATCGCGCTGAGTGTCGCGTTATTCAGCGTCGGCGCGTCGTTCTTGCCGGCGATGGTGATCGTGACGTCGGCCGTCTTCTGCTGGCCCTGGTGGTCATCGAGCGTGACGGTCGAGACCACTGTCGCGGTCTGGCCTTCGGCGAGGAAATCCAGCGAACTGTCAGCGATCGAATAGTTCCAGGTGACCATGCCGTTGTTCTTGCCGGTGGTCTGGAGCGACAGCGCGTACTCGAGCGCGTTGGTCTGGTCCGTCGTGAGGAACCCGGAGAGGTTGGTGGTGTGATCGGCGCCTGTCCAACTCACCGTCTGACCCGTGATGGAAGCGGTCGGCCGATCGGTGAGATCGACGTCCTTGAAGTCGATCGAGCCGGTCGCCGCAGTGGGCGTCGGGTCGAGCGCCGAGGAGCCGGTGGTGTTCGCAAGCTCTGGAACGATGGCGGTCAACGTCGCCCCGGCCGCGGTGAAGGCGGGCGCAGCGTCGGCCGCGTTGAACGTAATCAGCGTGCCGCCATGGCCGTCGCTGCTGCCGGCGAAATGAGCATTGCTGTAATCAGCGCCGGTGAGCTTCAACGTGATCGTGTGGTTGTGGGCGTCGCTCACGACAAGCTCGCCGGTCGCGGCATTATAGGTCGCCGACGTGCCGTCATCATAGACGATGCTCGACAGGTCAATCGTATCGTTCGCGGACAATGCCGCGATCGATCCGCTGAAGGTCGACGTATCGATCTGAAGATGGGCGCCGTCGCCGTCGAGCGTGATTGTCTGCGTGACTGTACCGTCGAGCTTCAGCAACGCGCCGACATCGACGGTGACCGAGCCCGAGCCCGACAGCGAGCCGAACAGCGTCAGTGCCCCAGTGTGGACCTCGATGCTGCCGGTATTGGCAATGATGCCCGAAATCGACGCGGTGCCCCAGCTGTCGATGTCCTTGTAATTTTCGATACTCAGCCCGGTCCCGGAGATCGAGGCGCCATGCAGATCGATGGCGCCGTGGTTGACGATCGATGACGCATTGCCAAAGACGCCCGAGCCGGCGACCGTCCAGGTGCCGCCCAGCTCGTTGTTGAACGCCGCGGTAGCAACCGAGATATTGCCGTTGATGTGGCCCGCATTGTTGATCGTAATGGCGCCGCCGGTCTCGACGATGGCGTAGGTCGTGGACGTCACGGCGGAGGCGACTGCGGGTCCGATCGTTCCTGTGGCGAAATTGTCGATCAGCGCGGAGCCGCCGGCCGTGTTCTCCTGGATGAAGATCGCCGCGTGGGCGCTCGGGGCCACGATCGATCCGGTATTGGTGATATGGGTCGAGCCGGTCGCGCCCACCTCGTTCTGCGTCACGCTGATCCCGGCGAGGCTCGTGCTGGTGATACCGCCATGATTGATGATGGTGACGTCGCCGCTGCCGTTGGCAAGGGCGGCTAGGCCGACCGTGCCGGTGGCCGAGCCGTTGTTGGTAACCTTGACGTCGCCGCCGCCGTGATCGAAGGCGCCGATCGCGATGCCCGCGGCAGCAGTGATCGAGGACGTCGCGCCGGTCGTGACCGTGAGGTTGCCGGCACCCCAGGTGAACGCCTCGATGCCGTAGCCCGCATCGGCGATGATCGTCGCATCGCTCGTGACGGTGACGTCGCCCTTGACCGCGCTCGAGAACGTGCCGGTCCCGCCGGGCTTGTAACCGGCGATGATCCCGCCGGGAATGGTGCCATCGTTATTCGAGCTTGAGCCGGAATGGATGATGCCGTGTGCCTCGACCGAGATCGTGCTGCCCACGCTGCTCGCGATCGCAGTCGCATAATTGACCGCCACGATACCGGAGCTGCCCGAAGTGATGCTGTCACCACTTGCCATGGTGACGCTGATGTCGCCCGCATCGATGCTGTAGGCCAAAATGCCGTAGCTTGTCGTGCCGGTCACTGACGCACCGGCACCGAGCGTCACGCTGACGTCGCCGGTACCGCCGCTGAGCGCCTGCGCCCTGATCCCGTCCTCCGCGCCGACGACCGTGGTGTCGGCCGCATCGTTCACCGTGACGTTGCCGTTTCCGTAATTGTAGGCGTGAATACCGTAGCCGGCCGCGGCGGTGATATTGGCGTGGTTGTTAATGAGGACCGAGCCGTTGACACCGGTATTGGCTGCGGCCCCGGTCGTGGCGCCGCTGTAGCCGGCCTGGATACCGGCAGGCGCATTGCCGCTCTGGTTCAAGCTGCTGCCGGAATTGATCGTGCCGTAGGCATTGACCGTGATGGTGCTGCCGGATGCTGCGCCGAGCGAGGTCGTCCGGTTGACGGCGACAATGCCGGAGCTGCCCGAGGTGACGAGGCTGCCAGCTGCCGTCGTGATGGTCTCGCTGCCGGCGCCATAGCTGCGCGCCCGGATGCCGTAGATCAAGCTGCCCGTGATGTTGCCGCCGGCCGCGACGGTGATGTTCCCGTCACCGTGTGTGGTGGCATCGATGCCGTAGTCGCCGCCGGCGGCGCCGCCGAGCTGCGTGATCGAGATGCTGCCAGTGTTGGCCGTGCTCATTTTTTCGACGAGAACACCGGCCGATCCCGCGCCCGCGCCGGTCGCCACGCCGGTGACGTTATTGACCGTGATGGCGCCAGCGCCGGTCGCGCTGTCGCGCAGCCAGATGCCGTGGCCGGCGAGGCCCTTGATGTCGCCGGTCGCCGTAAGCGAGATGCCGCCGGTGCCGTTCTGGGTGACGACCAGGCCGTTGGCCGCGCCGGTCAGCGCGCCGGTCGGCGTGAGAACGATGTTGGCGGGCGCAGCAGATGTGCCGCCCGACGCGGTGAAGTCGAGTGCGTCGCCGCTCGTTGTCGTGATGTCGGCCGCGCCCTTGATCGTGAACGTACCGGCTTTCGTCGATTGGCCGGCAATGGTGCCGGTGAAGCTCTGGCCCGCCACCTTGTCGAGCTGGAGCGTGTCGGTGCCACCGGCGAAGGTCACGGTCTGCGCCGTCGCCCCTGCGAGCTCCAGCGTCGCGCCGTTGTCGATGGTCAGTGAGCCGATGCCGCTAAGGCCGCCTGCGAGATTGAGCGTGCCGGCCTGAACTTCAATGGCACCGGTGTTGGTGACGGCGGCCGTGACGGTGTTGGGACCGGAGACGCTGTAGAGATTGCCGGCATTGCTCAGGCTGCCGCCGTTGATCGAGACGTCGGTCAGATAGAGCTTCGAGTGTCCGTCGACCGTGACCGTCCCGGCGCCGCTGTTGGTGACAGTCAGATTCGTCAGCTTCAGCGTGCCATAATTGATCGCCTTGAGATCCGCGGTGTTGGAGATATCCTCACCGGAGACGTCGAGCACGCCGCCGTTCGCCTGGATCAGATTATGATTGGTGATGGCGTGGGTCGTAGCCGGGTCGATCGTCAGCGTGCCGCTGATAACGGTGATCGTGCCGGTATTGGTGATATCGGCATCGTCGATGGCGCTAGTCCCGACCGACTCCAGCGTGCCCGAAATGATGAGCGCGCCGCCGGTCAGGCTCGCACCGTTCAGGCTCAACTTCTTGCTGGCATCGATCTTGACGGTGCCATCGTTGGTAATGGTGGTGCCGGTGACGGTGGTGTCGTCCAGCGTCAGGGTGGTCAGGGCATCGACCGTGATGCCGCCGCCGCTGACCGCGGCGCTGTTGATCGCGCTGCTGCCGGCGACGTGGATGATGCCGGTGTCGGTGACCGTGCCGCCGGTCACCGTGGTGCCGCTCAGCGTCAGCGTCGTGCCGCCGTCCACCGTCAGCTGGTGGTTCGTGAAGTCGGAGTTGACCAGCGAGCTGTTGCCGGTGATCTCGACCGTGCCGAGATTGTTGACCGAGCCGCCCGTCAGCGTCACGCCGCTCAGGCTCAAGGCGCCGGCCGCGAATACCGTGATGATGCCCCCGCCATTGCCGACGGTCTCGTGGGCGAAATCCGCCGCGCCCTTGACGTTGACCGCCCCTGAATTGTTCAGCGTGCCGTCCTTGATGACGCTGGTGCCGTCGAGTTCGAGCGTGCCGACGATGGTGACCGTGCCACCGCTGATGGTGGCGGTGTCGACGATCAGCGTCGTGCCGGCGCCGGCCTTCAGCGTGCCGCCGGCATTGTGGATTCCGGCCAGCGTCTTCAGCGCGCTGCCGGACAGTTCGATCGTGCCGGAATTGGTGATCGTGGTGCCGCTGGTAAAATCGCCGCCGCCTGCAAGCGTCAGATAGCCCGCATTGGTGAGCACGCTGCTGTCCAGGAACTCGGCCTTGCCACCAACCGAGATCGTGCCTGCCGCAAAATTGGTGAGCTTTGAATCTGCCCTGAGGCTGATCTCGCCCGCAATCGTCAACGCGCTCTTGTTGATCACTTCCGGTGCCGTGTGGCTGACCGTGGTGTCGTAGTCGTTCATCGTCAGCGACTTGGCGTAGGCCGGCGCGTCGATCGTCACCGGATAGGACGGCGTCAGCCCGTGCAGCTGGTCGGTGATGACGATGACGTCGTCGTCAATGGTCGGGACAGTGCCGGTTTCCCAGTTCGCCGCGTCCTTCCAGAACCCGCCGGAGGGAGCGCCGGCATGCTCCGTTGCGATCCACACCACGGCGGGCGCATCGTGGCCCGTGATCGTGACGGTGATGGTCTGTTGCGAGATGGCGCCTTGCGAATCCGTGAGCGTCACGGTGTAGGTCAGCGTCAGCACCTCGCCCTTCGGAATGAAGTCGGCGAGGTAGACGGGAAGGTTGGCAAGCGACCAATTGATTGTGCCCGTGCCGTCCCCGGTGCTGTCGGCACCCGCCGCGATCGCGACCGACATCGCGCTCTGGAACGCGGCGAGCGGGCCCGGCGGCACCGTGCCGTCAGGCAGGGTCGCACTGGTGAGCGCCACCGACACCGTATGCTTGTCGGTGAGATCGACGTCGTCGAAGCTCAGCGTGCCCGTCGTCGGCACGTCGCTGGTGAGCGGGCCGCCCGGCACGCTGGTGCCGCCTTCGAAGGTAATGGTCGGAACGCTGGTGGTGATCACCGGCTTGTCGTTGGTGCCGGTGATCGTGATGGTGATCGGGATGTAGGTGGTTTCGTTGTTCGCGGCGAAATTGTTGTCGACGCGAACCCTGTAGATCAGCGTCAGCGTTTCACCGGCCGCAAGAAAGTCGAAGACGTGGTCGGGGAGGGTGTAAGTCCAGATCGCCGAGCCGTTGTTGTCGTTGCCGGCGGTGGGATCGACTGAGATATCGATCTGGGTCGCCGCGATGTCCTGCTTCTGCAGCGCCGTGAGCGATGCGGTGACATCGTGCAGGCCGGCGTCCTTGTAGCTGTAGTTGGGCGCCTCGGCGAGATCCACCTTCACCGTCGGCCTGTCGCCCTGGTTGAAGTCGAGGAAGGTGATCTTGCCACTGACCGTGTCGCGATCCGCGGTGTCGCCGGTCTTGTCGGCGCGCTCGGCCAGGGCGAATGCATCCTGCACGTTGCCGTTGAGGTCGAGGCTGCGCGCATTGGGCGGACCGGGGATGCGGTTGTTGGACGTCGTATGATCGACGGGCAACTGCGGCGCTACGCCCAACTGATTGAGATTGACGAAGGTCGGGATCGCGACATAGCCCGCGGCCGTCTTGATCACCAGACCATCGCTGGTCTGCGTGATCGAGTCGGTGAAGTTCGTGGTCAGCTTGGTGTTGCTGTTGTTGTCCGTGAACTTCAGCGTGAACACGTCCGTGATCAGCTTCTGAATGTCCGGCGACATCAGGGCATTGGAGATCGAGACGTTGCCGCCACTGATCTGGATCATCTGCCCGGCCTGATTGACTGTCGCAATCGGCAGCAGCGTGACCTTGTCGAACAGGATGTAGGAGCCCGTCGTGCCGTTCGGCTCGACCAGCACCTGGAAGCTCGCCTGCGGCTGCGGATCGCCGCCGCCGGCGGGAACGACGAAATTGATCTGGCTCAGCACCGCCGTGCCGCGGATGCCCATGGTGGCGACCGGCGTGTCGACCTTCATGTCGCCGTGCTTGGCTGTCTCGCCGGCAACGAAGGTGATGGTGCCCGCGACCAGACTGAGCAGTGAGGAATTGTTCGACCCGTTGGGGTCGTAGACCATTTCGTTCAGCACCATCCGCGCATTGGAGGACAGGCCGAACACCGTGCCGTCGATGAACGTGATGCCGAGCGTCGAGTCCCCGCCGGTCGAGACCACGTCGCCCTTCTCGACGTTGTCGCCGTTGTTCAGGATGACGGAGACGCCGTTGCGGATCGCGGTCGCGCTGCCGGAGAGCTTGGTGACGTGGCCGATGACCTGTGCGGCGGCAATGCCGGACACGGCCTGCGCATATTGCACATGGCCCGTAAGCGCGTTGACGATGTCGCCGGTAAGGTGCGCGCCATCCGGCGACGAGATCGCCGCGCGCTTCTCGCCCCTGAAATAATCGTGAACGACAAACTCGTGACCATCGTGGGACAGCACGAGATCGCTGCCTGCGCGCCTGAACTCGCCGTTGAAGATCAGATTCGGATCGGGAACGACGAACGCGCCCTCAGGGACGTGACCATGCGCCTTCGCGATAAAAGATTTCCCCGCGAAGGAATCGAGATGGGCATCGGCGGGCGAGTGGGAACCGCCGCCATCCAAGGAAATCGCGGCGTCAAATTTGCCGGCGTAATTCAATTGGGCACCAAAAAAAGGGTTAAAATCTAAGTAAGTATCGATGGCCTAAGCTTGCTTATCATTACCAAGTCCTTAGCGAAACCATCTATTGCTTGTGTGATTTCACATCACCAAGCGGCCGGCGCCCCTGCACGGCCACGCCCCTACGGAGGAAGCAGCGTATTTCCGGAAATGTCTGCAAGTAAATTTGCGCTTATCCGAGCCCATTTTGGTACCCCCGTGTATTCGTTTGTATAAATTGTACGCCGAATACTTGTGTCATCTTTCCTTCGTGGTGCCCCGCAACATACTGCGGCAAATACGGAGCCAAATCTGTGATCCAATTAACAGAACCCCTGAAATAGCGGTTCGTTAGCCGTGCGACGCGGAACCGGCGGCGGCACAACCGTTACCTGCAATGGGTTCCATTTCGCGGCAGGAGCCCTGCCTAACCCAGATGCGTAAAATTTTACGCAATTTGGGCAGGCCGGTTTCAGCCTGTTCCCCGATCTTGGAGCCCCAGCCCGGCGCGTTAAGCAGAACAAAACCGCCCGCCTCGCACTATCTGCGCGAAAGCAACAAAGCCTGGCACGTGCAGGTCGAGGGGACCTGGCGAAGCCGGAAGGGGATGTCAGATGGAGACCGCTGCTCGCTCGCGCGCCTGGCGCGCAATCCTTGTGCTGTGCGGATTGATCCTGCTCGGATCAACCGCCGAGCTTCGCGCTGGCACGCTGCTGTCGCCGGGAGCCGGCGTCCTCGTCCGCAAATCCGCCGAGCCGTTCGGGGTGTTCGCCTTCGCCATCTCTGCCGGCAGCCTGCAGCAGAAATGGCTCGCACTGAGGTCCAGGCTCGATGATGACCTGGTGCAGCTCGCGCTGTGCGACGGCGACCGGGAGAATTGCGCTTCGCCCGCTGCGCTGAAACTGCTCGCCATCGTCGACCAGGCCCGCAGCCGTGACGGCCGCGCTCTGCTGGGCGAAACTAATCGCGCCATTAACCTCGCTATCCGTGCCGCCAATGACGGTCCTGAGGACGTCTGGAGCTCGCCGCTTGCGACCTTCGCGCGCGGCGCCGGGGATTGCGAGGACTATGCCATTGCCAAGCTCGCCGCCCTGCGGCTCGCGGGCGTCGCCACCGAAGATCTCCGCATCGTCGTGGTGCGCGACACCCGCGCCGGCGAAGAGCATGCGGTTGCCGCTGCACGGCTCGACGGCCATTGGCTGATGCTCGACAACCGCCGCATGGCCATGGTCGAGGACGACGCTGCACGGGGCTACCAGCCGCTGTTCGTGCTCTACCAGTCGGCCGTGATGAAATATGTCGACGAACCCGTGCGGTTCTCGATGGTCGCCGCCGAGGCGCGTTGATCGTACCGGTCTGGTAGCCAACCGTCGGTCACAAAGCCATTTCGCCGCGCGATCCGGGACGCTAGCATGGCCGCGGATAGGCGGGGGCGACTGGAATGCGGTTGATCGTGCTGACTTTGCTTGCGCTGCTGGCCTTGCCGGCGGCTACAGCTTTCGCGCAATCCAGCCGCTCCGTCGCCGACAGGCTGCCGCTGTTCGCCAGGAACAACTGTCGGCAGATCCGCGATCCCGGCAATCAATTGTTCTGCGGTGATGCCGAGCTTGCCGCCGCCGCCGAGAAGCTGAGCACGGGAATCGAGGCGCGGCTTGCCCGGCTGCCCGATCGCCTGCCTGGAATCGAGGAGAACGCGATCTGGACCCGCCAGCGCAACCTCGGCTGCGGCATCGTCGGCCAGACCGCGATCCGCACCGACGATTTCGACCGGGTGAAGGCATGTCTCCTCAAGGTGACCGAGGAGCGCGCGGCGATCGTGCGCGATCCGGACTTCGACTGTCTCGCGGCCAACACCGCCGCGGGCGCGCTGATCTGCGCGGACCCGTCGCTGGCGCTTACCGAGAGCGAGTTGAACAGCCAGGTTCTCAGTCTGATCGGCAAGCTTGATCCGACCGCTGCACGCTTTGCCTTCGCCGAATATGGCCGGTGGACGCGAGAGCGCGATCGCAAATGCAATCTCGTCGGCAAGGAGAACGTGCCGCTCGGAGAGCTCGAGTCCGCGGAAGACTGTCTCGCCGGCTATCTGAAGCACAAAGCCGACGAGATTGGCGCTGCGAAAGGCGATCCGAAGAAGGTGTTCGGCCGGCAGGTCGCAGCCCGCTTGCCTGACAGCGATGCTGTCGACTTCTGCGCAGCGCGAATCCACGCGGCCAATTCCTGCGGCAACTTCCTCCGCATCAACCGCGTCTACGCGCTCGACAGCCAGGTGACCGAGCAGGACGCGCAGGTCACGGGCGAGATCGAGATGGCCGTGCTGGCGCCCTTCGCCATCTGTAGCAAGATCGCCACCACCTGCACGGGCACCTGCTGGGACGCCATAACGGGTCGTCCGCAGCCTGGCATCGGCAACAAGGAGCGCTCCGCAGACGCCTTCAACGTCACACGCCGCCTCAGGATCCAGCGCACTTTCGCGTTTGTGAAGGCCGCCGACGGCTGGCGCTGCCGGGAAGACGAGTTGGCCCCGGTGAATTCGGGCACCGCGGGTGGGGGATCATAGGCTGCCTCCTCTGCCTCTCCCCGCATTTACGGGGAGAGGTTAAGAGAGATCAGAACATCAGGTTGTCCTTCACCAGAACCCAGCGGCCGCCTTTGACCTGTTGCACCTGAGTAATGGTGCTGGCGAGATGGTCGGTCTTGGAGAACTTCGTCGGAGGCGAGTTGAAGATGTCGACGAACTTGTCTCCGGATTCCAACGCGTCCAGCATCTTCTGGCCGGTCAGGTCCTTGCCCGCCTTCTGCGCATAGAAGGCGAACGTCATCACCGCATTGTAGCCGATGATGGCCTGGGTGTTGGCGTCGGTACCGAACGTCTTCTTGTAGGTGGCGAGCCAGTCCTTGACCTTGCCCTTGGCCGTGTCCTCGTAAGGAATCTCGAAGAGGGCGGCTGCATAGAGGCCTTCCACCGCCTCCTTGCCGAGCATGGGCACCTCCATCACGTTGGTCGGCGTCGCGCCGAGGAAGGTGACGTCCCAGCCGAGCTTCTTGGCTTCCGTCATTGCGCCGATGGGCTCACGGAGCACGGCGCCGAGCACGACCAGGTCGCAGCTATCGGACTTCATCTTGGCGATCTGCGCGCTGAAGTCGGAGGCGCCGCGCTTGTAGCTCGTGATCGACGCCGGCTGCAGCTTCATCGCGGTGAGCTGCTGGTTGAAGCCGTCGAGCACGTTCTTCCCATACTCGTCGTCCTGGTACATGATGCACGGCTTCTGGAAATTCTTCCACTCCATCATGTATTTCAGCGCCGCCCGCGTGCTCTCGACATAGGGCAGCAGGTTGTTGAACTTCAGCCGCTCCTGCGGCTTGGCCGGATCGAACTTGAAGGTGAACTCGGCCGCGGTCAGCGGAAAGAGCTGAAGCACGCCGGCATCGAGCAGGATATCCTGTGCGGCGAGCACGGTCGGCGAGCCCATCGGTCCCACCATCGCGAAGATCTTGTCGCGCTCGATCAGCTTCTGCGATGCGAGCACGGCCTTTTTCGGATCGTAGCCGCTGTCCTCGACAACCAGCCGAATCTTTCGACCGTGGACGCCGCCGGCGGCGTTGATCTCCTCGACCGCCATCTTCATGCCGTTCGAGACCGGCACGCCCCAGCCCTTGATCGGCCCCGACAGATCCTGATGGGTGCCGATGACGATCTCGGAAGCCGAGATGCCTTCATTGGTGACCTTGGTTTGCGCGACGGCGGGCAGACAGGTGAGCATCACCGCGCCTGCCGCAAAGCCGAACGTTCGAAACGATCTCGACATTGACGTCTCCTCCTTGGGGCCCCTATGATGCGAAGGGTGGGGCCATCACTCCTTCGCTGTTATTCAAACAAGATTGTTCAAGCCACCGCCCGCGCCGGATACATCGCGTCGATCTCGACGGCATAGCGCTTGTTCACGAAGCCGCGCTTCAGCTTCATGGTCGGCGTCAGCTCCTCGTCCTCCGGAGTGAGCTGGCGTTCGATCAAATAGAATCTCTTGATGGTCTCGACGCGAGCGAAATTGGTATTGACCCCTTCGATCTCGCGCCAGATCAGGTCCTGGACCTCCGTCGCGCGGCACAGGCTGGCATAGTTGGTGAACGGGATGTCATGGTCCTGGGCGAATTTCTCGACATTTTCCTGGTCGATCATCACGAGGCAGGTGAGGTACGGCCGCTTGTCGCCGATCACCACGGCATCCGAGATGTAGGGCGAGAATTTCAGCTGATTCTCGATCTCGGATGGCGTGATGTTCTTGCCGCCGGAGGTGATGATGATGTCCTTCATCCGGTCGGTGATGCGGACGAAGCCCTCATTGTCGATCGTGCCGACGTCGCCGGTATGCAGCCAACCGCGATGGTCGATCGTCTCAGCTGTCCTCTCCGGCTGGTTCAGATAGCCCATGAACAGGAAGTCGCCCTTGATCAGGATTTCCCCCTCGGGCGACAGCGCCACTTCGCCCCAGGACACCGCCTTGCCGACGGAGCCGAGCTTGATCCGCTCCGCCGGCATCATGGTGGCAACGCCGCAATTCTCGGTCTGGCCGTAGACCTCGTGGATATCAATGCCGAGCGCGAGAAACCAGCGGATCAGCTCCGGTGCGATCGGCGCCGCGCCGGTGAAGGCGACGCGGCAGCGGTCGAGCCCGATCATGCGGCGAATGTTGCGGAAGGCTAGCCGGTAAGCGATGCCGTTGGCGATGCGCAACGACAGCGGCGGGTCCTTCCCTTCGATCCTGCAATCGACCATGCGATAGCCGATGCCGATGGCACGGCGGTAGACCCATTGCTGGAACGGCGTCGCATCCTTCAGCGCTATTGTGATGGCGGAATAGAATTTTTCCCAGATGCGCGGCACCGCGAGGAAGATGGTCGGCTGCACCTCGCGCAGATTGTCCGGCACGGTCTCCGGACTCTCCGCAAAATTCATCACCGAGCCGAGCGCGACCGAGATGTAATAGCCGCCGATCCGTTCGGCGACGTGGCAGAGCGGCAGGAAGATCAGCCGGTCCTCGTTCTCGCGCCCCGGAATGAAATCGTTGGCGTGCCGCATCTGGTGCGTGACGCTGCGGTTGGCGTGCATGGCGCCCTTGGGCGGCCCCGTCGTGCCGGATGTATAGACGAGGACCGCGAGATCGCTCGCGCTGCGGCTGCCGATCATCTCCTGCCACAGCGCTTCGCGGCCCGCCATGTGGTTGCGCCCAAGCGCGCGGAACTCGTCGAGCGACATCACCATATCGTCGGAGAAGCCGCTGAGGCCCTCCATGTCGAAGACGATGATCTTTTTCAGAGACGGACAGCGTGCGCGGCAGGCCAGGATCTTGTCGAGCTGCTCCTCGTCCTCGGCGAAGATCACTCCTGTCCGGGAATCGTTGACGAGATATTCGACCTGGGATGAGGCATCGGTCGGATAGATGCCGGAGGAAACGCCGCCGGCGCACAGAATGCCCATGTCGGCATGGACCCACTCCGGCACGGCGTTGGCGATGATGGAAGCGACGTCGCCGGGCCTGAAGCCGATG
Organism: Bradyrhizobium sp. 149; assembly: GCF_023073915.1. Classification (GTDB taxonomy): domain Bacteria; phylum Pseudomonadota; class Alphaproteobacteria; order Rhizobiales; family Xanthobacteraceae; genus Bradyrhizobium. The sequence goes on from NZ_JADPKK010000022.1 coordinate 2,091,503, forward strand.
GCGTGCAGCGCGTAGGCGATCTCCCTCGAGATCGCCAGCCATTCGCGCCAGCTCGTCGGCTGCCAGATCCCGAACTTCTTCTCGCGTATAGCCGGCCTGTCGCCCCGCGTCTCCGCGGCGCGCAAAAAGCTTTTCGCGATCGTGTCAGCGACCGTCAGCACCGCCGGTCGGGCCATGCACGTCTCCTCCCTGTCGCGTTCCCCTCCGTTTGCCTGCCTTGGCGGCGGTCTATATGGGCGGATGGGCTCTGGCATTTAAGGCTTCCTCTAACGCCATGTCTTCTTCTTTTTCCAGCGCCGCTCGCCTCGTGCGCCCGCTTCCTTGGCGCCAAGGTAGAATTCCTGGATGTCCTGGGAATGCATCAAGCGGTCGCAGGTGTCGTTCATCACGATGCGGCCGATCTCCAGCACATAGCCGTAATGCGCCGTCTCCAGCGCCACCTTGGCGTTCTGCTCGACCAGCAGGATCGACATGCCCTGCTCCTCGTTGACCCGGCGGATGATGGTGAAAATCTCCTTCACCAGGATCGGCGACAGCCCCAGCGAGGGCTCGTCGAGCAGCAACAGCGTCGGGCGGTTCATCAGTGCGCGGCCGATTGCGAGCATCTGCTGCTCGCCGCCGGAGAGCTGTCCGGCCGGTTGGTTGATGCGCTCCTTCAGCCGCGGGAAATAGCCGTAGACGCGCTCCAGATCTTCCGCAACGCCGTCACGATCCTTGCGCGGATAGGCGCCCATCATCAGGTTCTCGCGCACGGAGAGAAATGGAAACACCTCGCGTCCCTCCGGCACGTGGCTGAGGCCGAGCCGCACGATTCTGTCCGCCTCCATGCGCTGGATCGACTTGCCCATGAACTCAATGGCGCCCTTCTGCGGATCGAGAATGCCCGAGATCGTCTTCAGCACCGTGGTCTTGCCGGCGCCGTTGGCACCCAGCAGCGTGACGATGCGGCCGCGCGGCACTTCGAGCGAAATGCCGCGGATCGCCATGATCGGCCCGTAATAGCTCTCGACATTGGAGAGTTTCAGGATGATGTCTGGTGTCACCACGGCATCCATCGTGTCAGGCTCCCAGATACGCGGCGACGACATCGGGGTGCTGCTGCACTTCGGCGGGCGAGCCCATCGCCAACACTCGGCCGTAGTTGAGCGCGATGACGCGGTCGGAGACCCGGTTGACCAGCGACATGTCGTGCTCGACCATGAGCACGGTGACGCCGAGCTCGCTCCTCAGGTCGCGGATCCAGAACGACATGTCGCCGGTCTCCTCCACGTTGAGGCCGGAGGACGGCTCGTCGAGCAGGATCAGCTTCGGCTCCGAGCACAGCGCACGCGCCAGCTCGATCACCTTGCGCACGCCGTAAGGCAGACCCGAGATCAGCTTGTCGCGGTAGGGCTCGAGATCGAGGAATTCGATGACCTGCTCGACCCTGCGGCGATGAACCTTCTCGCCGGCGCGTACGCTCGGCAGGAACAACAGCTCCTGCCAAAGCTGCGTGGTCGAATGTCGGTGGCGGCCGACCAACAGGTTCGACAGCACAGACGCATTCTCGAACAGCTCGATGTTCTGGAAAGTGCGGGCGATGCCGAGCCTTGCGATGTCATAGGGCGGCTGCTCCGTGATGTCCTGGTCCTCGAAGAAGATGCGACCCGAGGTCGGCCGGTAGATCCGCGAAATCAGGTTGAAAATCGAGCTCTTGCCGGCGCCGTTGGGCCCGATGATCGAGAGGATCTCGCCCTTTTCGACCGCGAACGACACCGCATCGACGGCCTTCAGCCCGCCGAAATGCAGCGACAAACTCTCGGCGCGAAAATAGCTCATCGGTTCCGCTCCGACTTCACGTAGATCTTCTGCCGCTTGAAGGTGGCACGCTTGTAGAGCGGGAACAGCTGGAAGAAGAGCTTTATCTTGAGCCAGCGGCCGTAAAGCCCGAGCGGCTCGAACAGCACGAACAATACGATGATGATGCCGTAGATCGCGCCTTTCAGGCCGTTGAGCGAGGCAAAGGTCGCGACCTTGGACTGGACATTGGCCGCGGCTTGCGTGCCCGCTCCGAACGTCGCGGCAATGCCGGCGATGATGCCGGGCATGTCGTCCTTGAGGTAAGTGAGGAAGGGATCGATCATCACGATGAAGATCGCTCCCAGCACCGCGCCGTGCAGGCTGAAGGCACCGCCGATCAGGATCACGATAATGAACTCGATCGAGAGCTGGAGCGTGAACATCTCCGGCGAGATGAAGGAGAGCTTGTGCGCGAACAAGACGCCGGCAAAGCCGGTGATCGCCGCGGAGATCGCAAACGATTTGACTTTGTAGAGTGCGACATTGACGCCCATGCTGCGCGCCGCAGTCTCGCTGTCGCGGATCGCGACGAAGGCGCGCCCGGTCGGCGAACGCAGTAAATTGAGCGTGCCGACGATGGTCAGCACCAGCACGGCGAGGCAGAGGAAATAGAAAGTCGGGCTGTCGCGCGAGACTGCGACCCCAAACAGCGACACCGCCTTGATCCGCATGCCCTCGTTGCCGTTGGTGACGCTCTCCCAACGCGCCAGGATCTCCTCGACGATGAAGGCGAAGGAGATGGTGGCGATGACGAGATAGATGCCTTGCAGCCGCAGCGCGGGGAAGCCGACCAGCGCACCGATCAGCCCGGTCAGGAGCCCGGCGGCGAGAAAGTAGACCGGGAACGGCACACCATATTTCTGCAGATAGGCCGCCGTATACGCGCCGATCGCGAGAAACGCCGCATGCCCGAGCGAGGCCTGCCCGGTGAAGCCTGTCAAGATCAGCAGCGCCACGCCGACGGTCGCATAGATGCAGACGAAGACGAGCTGGCTCATCACATAGCTGGAGAGCACATAGGGCGCGATCAGCAGCACGGCCAGCAGAAGACCGTACGAGACGAAATAGCCCGAATGCGGAAACAGCCTGATGTCGTCTTCATAGTCGGTCTTGAACAGGAAGCGCATGGCGTTCAAACCTTCTTGCGGACGTGAAGGCCGAACAGGCCTTCGGGCTTGAGCAAGAGCACGGCGAGCAGCACGATGTATGGCGCGACGTCCTTCCAGCCCTCGGCCAGATAGAAGCCGGCCATGCTCTCGATGACGCCGATCAGGACGCCGCCAACGACGGCACCGGGGATCGAGCCGAAGCCGCCGAGCACGGCGGCCGGAAACGCCTTCAGGCCAAGCACCAGACCGACATTGGAATGGATGAAGGTGATCGGTGCCAGCAGCACGCCGGCGCAGGTCGCAACCGCCGCGCTGATCGCCCAGACGATCGACACGACGCGCTTGACCGGGATGCCCATGTAATAGGCCGCCAGCATGTTCTCGGAACTGGCGCGCATCGCGGTGCCGAGCGTGGTCTTGTTGAAGAACAGCCAGAGCAGCGTGCAGAGGATGGCCGTCGCCGCGATCACCGAGAGCTTGTCATCGGCGAGCACCAGCGAACCAATACGCAGCACGCCCTGGCTGAACGGCGTGTCGATCTTGAAATCGTCGGTGCCCCAAATCATGCCGGAGACCGAGCGCAGGAAATAGCCCAGGCCGATGGTGGCCATGATGATGGAGAACTGCGGATAGCCGAGGATCGGCCGCACCACCACGCGCTCGGCCAGCATGCCGAACAGCGCCATCGCCGCCACCGCGCCGGCAAAGCCGATCCAGTAGTTCAGGCCCATCATGCCGATGAAGGTGAAGGCGAAGAAGCCGCCCAGCATCATCAAATCGCCCTGGGCGAAATTGACGACCTCGGTGGCCTTGTAGACGAGCACGAAGCCGAGCGCGATCAGGCCGTAGACGCAGCCGAGCGCAACACCGCTGACCAGCTGCTGAACGAAATCCAGCATCGCCGCGAACTCCTCCTGATACAGCCGGTGGTTCTTCTGACCGCCTTGCCGCATCTTGTGTTCAGTCGCTACGCAGTCGTGTCGCTGCGTTCGCGCCATTCGTCCCGTCGCCAATTCAGCCTGAACCGCCAAGCGCTGTCAACAAACGGTGACTTGTAAGGGTGACTTGCCTTTAGTCCAATCCGGATGACGGAATTTGCGGCAGCGCGATTCACGGTGCCGAAACATCTTCGGGTCATGGTCGCGAGCGATGCAAAACCGCAAGGTGTGGCCGTCATGAAGCCGAACGACTGGGCGCTCGAAGTCCTGGGGTTAACGAAGCGTTTTGACCGTCTGGCGGTCGATCGCCTCGATCTCACCATCCATGCCGGCGAATTCTATGCGCTGGTCGGCCCTAACGGCGCCGGCAAGACCACCACTTTGCGCATGGTTGCAGGCCTTTTGCGGCCCGATGCCGGCGCGGTCTCGATCTTCGGCACCGATGCGCTCCAAAACCCCGTCGCCGCCAAGCAGGTGATGGCGTGGGTCTCCGACGAGCCCATGATCTATGACAAGCTCACGCCGCTCGAATATCTCGAATTCGTCGCCGGCCTGTGGGGTATCACACCATCGGTCTCGGAACCGGTCGCTGCGGGGCTCCTGAACTCGCTCGGGCTCGAGCCGCACCGGCACGAACGCTGCGAGGGCTTTTCCAAGGGCATGCGCCAGAAGGTCGCTCTCGCCGGCGCACTGGTGCACGATCCCCGCCTCATCATTCTGGACGAACCGCTGACCGGACTGGACGCCGTCTCCGCCCGCCACGTGAAGGGATTGCTGAGCGATCGCGTCCGCGCCGGCTGCACCGTCATCATGACCACGCATATCCTCGAGGTCGCCGAACGCATGGCCGACCGCATCGGCGTGATCGCAGCCGGGCGCCTGGTTGCCGAGGGCACGCTGACCGAGCTGCGCCAGCAGAACGGCCATGCCGACACCAGCCTTGAAGATCTCTTCATCGCGCTAGTGACGCTTCCGGAAGCCGCATGAGCTCGGCCACCGCGCTCTCCTGGTTCGCCCGCCACGAACTCCGGCTCGCCTGGCGCGAATGGCTCGCCATGATGACCGGCGGGCGGCGCAAACGGGCGCGGACGGCAGTCGTCGGCCTGCTGTTCTTCGCAGCGCTGCTGCACGTGCCGGCCTGGGCGGTGATCGGCCGCTTCGCCGACCTGCAATTGCCGCTCGACAAATCCTCGCTGATCGTGATCTCGGCGACGATTTTTCTCGCCTGGACGTTGATGCTGTCGCAGGCGATCGAATCGGTGACGCGGGTATTTTACGCACGCGCCGATCTCGATCTCATCATGTCCTCGCCCGCGACGCTGGCCAATCTGTTCTCAGTGCGCATCGCCGCAATCGCGCTCACCGTCACGGTGATGGCGCTGTTGTTCTCGACGCCCTTCATCGACGTGCTGGTGTTCGGGGGCGGCGCGCGCTGGCTTGCAGCGTTCGGGGTCGTCGTCGCCATGGGCCCGTCGGCCGCAGCGATCGCGATCGGCGTCACCATCCTGCTGTTCCGCCTGATCGGCCCGGCGAGGACACGGTTCGTCGCCCAGATCCTCGCCGCGATCATCGGCGCCGGCTTCGTGATCGCGCTCCAGGTCGCGGCGATCATGTCCTACGGCACGCTGTCGCGCTTCACCATCCTGACCTCGGGCACCTTGGCCGCCTACGCGCCCGATACCGACAGCATCTGGTGGTGGCCGGCGCGGGCGACGATGGGGGACGCCGAAGCGCTGCTGCTGTTTCTGGCGCTCGGGCTCGTGCTGCTCGGAAGCGTCATGGCGATCTTCTCGGGCCGCTTTGCAGACACCGCGATCGATGCCGCCGCCTATGCCGCGTCCGGCCGCCGAAGGGCGATGCAGCGCCCGTTCCGCGGCGGATCGCGGCAGCGGGCGCTGCGGCGCAAGGAATTTTCGCTGCTCTGGCGCGATCCCTGGCTGATCTCGCAGACGCTGATGCAGCTGCTCTATCTTGTGCCGCCGGCGCTGCTGCTCTGGCGCAACTTTGCCGACAGCTCCGCGGCGCTGACGCTGATCACGCCGGTCATCGTCATGGCCGCGGGACAACTCGCCGGCGGGCTTGCCTGGCTGACGATCTCGGGCGAGGACGCGCCCGATCTGGTTGCGACCGCGCCGCTGACTCCGTCCAGCGTCACCCGCGCAAAAATCGAGGTGGTGCTGATCGCGATTGCCGTCATCTTCTGCCCGCTGATCGCAGCGCTCGCTTTCGCCTCGCCGCTCCAGGCCGCGGTCAGCGCAGGTGCGGTCATCGTCAGCGCGGCCTCCGCGACCGCGATCCAGCTCTGGTTCCGAGTGCAGGCCCGGCGCAGCCAATTCCGCCGCCGGCAGACCTCGTCGCGGCTTGCGACCTTCGCCGAGGCGTTCTCCTCGATCGGCTGGGCTGCCAGCGCCGCGCTGGTGCTCACGCTGCCCATCGTCGGCCTCATCAGCGGCCTGATCACCGCGGGCCTTGTGGCCGTGACCTGGAAGTTCAGCCCAAGGCGCGAGTAATAGAAGGCGTAAGTGAAGGCTGCCTCCCTTGTAAGTAAGGATAAATTGCCTTACCTATCAAAGATCTCAAGAATTGAGGGAACCCATGAGCACGCTCACCGTCACGGCAAAGGGGCAGGTTACGCTGCGGAAAGACCTCCTGGAGCACCTTGGTGTGCATCCGGGCGACAAGATCTCGATAGAAAAGCTTCCCGGGGGGCGAGTTGAGGTGAAAGCAGTTCGGCCCACCGGAAAGATTTCGGATGCCTTCGGCTTCCTGAAAGGAAAAACGAACGGTCGATCGCTGTCGGTCGAAGAGATGAACGAGATCATAGCTGACGGCTGGGCCGGCAAGCGATGAAGATAACACCCGACACCAATGTCCTGGTACGGGTTCTGGTCGGGGATGATGCCGAACAAAGCAAAGCGGCCGCAGCCGTTCTCAAGAAAGCAGACGTAGTAGCCATCTCGATCTCCGCACTGTGCGAGCTGGCCTGGGTCCTCTCACGAGGCTACAAAACATCTGCTGAGAATATCGCGGCGTCCATCCGGCACTTCATCAATGCCTCCAATGTGGTCGTCAACCGGCCTTTAGCGGAGGCTGGGTTGGCACTCCTCGATGCTGGCGGCGATTTTGCCGATGGTGTCATTGCTCATGAGGGTTATTGGCTCGGCGCCGAGACCTTCGTTTCATTCGATAAAAAGGCCGTGAAGCTAGTAGAGGCAAGCGGCGGAATGGCGCGGCTGCCGTAGCGACGCATGACGTCGTGCAAATTCGACGATACACTCTTCGGATCGCCGGATGTGCAACGGATGATCGCGTTATGCCTCGACTGGTCCTGACGATCTTTGCCTTCTTCGGCTTGTTCCTCTCAACTGCCCTCGCCCAGCAGCCCCAGCGCAGCGAGTGCCTGGCGATGGCGAATGCGGCGCCGCGCGCCACGCCGGTTGCCTTCCGGCAAGCGGCGGCTGCGGCCGAGGTCGAGATCACCTATGCCGGCCACTCCACCTATTTCATCGACACGCCCGGCGGCTTGCGCATCGCCACCGACTATAGTGGCGCCTATCAGGTGGGCCGGCTGGCCGATGTCGTCACCATGAACCGGGCCCACAGCACGCATTATTCTCTGTATCCCGACAAGCGCATTCCTCGTGTGCTGCATGGCTGGGGGGAGGACGGCAAGCCGGCGCTGGTCTCGGAGCGCATCGGCGACACCTTCATTCGCAACGTCACGACCGACATCCGTCGCTATTTCGGCGACGATTCCGGCGCCGACATGATCCGCGACGGCAATTCGATCTTCATCTTCGAGGTCGCGGGCCTCTGCATCGGCCATCTCGGCCATCTTCACCACAAGCTCGACGACAGCCACTTTGCCCAGATCGGGCGGCTCGACATCGTGATGGTGCCGATTGACGGCACCTACACCATGTCGCTCGACGGCGTCTCCGAGATCACCAAGCGGCTGCGCGCCTCGGTGGTTCTGCCGATGCACCGCTTCGCCACCCCGCTCGACGATTTCATGCAACGCATCGGCCAGCAGTTCGAGATCGACAGGCGCATGGAGCGAAGTTTCCGGATGTCCCGGGATGCGCTGCCGTCGAAACCGACGGTGATCATCCTCGACGGGGTGTGACGCGCAATTTTCTCCAAGTCGGCTGCCGGTCGGTCGTGCTGATCTCCTGGCAACAGGAGATCGACATGGCCGATTTTGCCAGATTATTGCACGCGGACGGACCGAACCCCGAGCACGCGGCGGCGCTTCAGCTTTACGGCCGTTTCGTCGGCGATTGGGACGCCGAGATCACCGCCCATGGACCCGATGGAACGAAACACACCGCACCCGGCGAAATCCACTTCGGCTGGGTGCTCGAGGGCCGCGCCGTGCAGGACGTCTGGATCATTCCGCGCCCGGCAGGCAGCCCGGCCCTGCCGATCGCAGGCAATTGGTACGGCACGACGCTGCGGGTTTACGATCCGACCATCGACGCATGGCGGATTTCCTGGTTCGATCCCGGCCGCAGCATATTCCGCCAGCAGATCGGCCGTCTGCGCGGCGCCGACATCGTGCAGGAAGGCACGACCGAGGCCGGCGACCTGACGCGCTGGAGTTTTACAGAGATCACCGAGGATTTCTTCCACTGGCTCGGCGAGGTCAAGCCGGCTACCGCAACCGATTGGCGGCTGGTGGTCGACGTGAGGGCGAAGCGGCGCAAGGGTTGACGCCAGCGCCGCTGTGCCGGCGACGACGGGTGCGGCTGCGCAACGCGCGCTGCTGCGCGCGAGAACGAGATGCTAAGCTCCCGGCACAAGAAGCATACATAAAGGGAGCGAACGCCGATGGCTGCAAGCGGTCTGCCAGCCAACACGAGCGGGCTATTCGTCGAGCCGCGCGAGGACTGGCTCGCGCTGCATCAGGAGGAGATCATCGATCCCTTACGGCCGATCGTCGATCCCCATCACCATCTCTGGAATCGCGGGCATCGCTATCTGATCGAGGAGATGGCGGCTGATGTCGCCTCCGGCCACAACATCACCGCCACCGTGTATGTCGACTGCCGCTCGATGTATCGTGCGCACGGGCCCGAAGCATTCCGGCCCGTCGGCGAGGTCGAGTTCGCCAACGGCGTCGCCGCGATGAGCGCCAGCGGCGGCTACGGCAAGGCCGCGATCTGCGCCGGCATCGTCAGCCACGTCAACCTGCTGCTCGGCGATGCCGCGAAACCGGTGCTGGAGGCCGAGATTGCGGCGGGCAACGGTCGCTTCCGGGGTATCCGGCATTCCTCGGCCTGGGACCAGGATCCGGCTGTCGCCGGCATGTATGCGAACCGGCCGAAGGGATTGTTGCAGGACCCGAACTTCCGCGCAGGCTTTGCCTGCCTCGCGCCGCTGAACCTGAGCTTCGATGCCTGGCTGTTCCATCCGCAGATCGGGGAGCTGACCGAACTCGCCCGCGCATTTCCCGACACCAGGATCGTGCTCGACCATTGCGGCGGCCCGGCCGGAATCGGCCGCTTTGCCGAGCGGCGCGAGGAGGTTTTTCCGCAATGGCGCGCCTCGATCCAGGAGATCGCCAAATGCGAGAACGTGGTGGTGAAGCTCGGCGGGCTCGCGATGTGCCTGCTCGGCTACGACTTCCATTCGCGCGAGAGGCCGCCGTCATCCGAGGAACTTGCCGCGGCCTGGCGGCCTTACGTCGAGACCTGCATCGAGGCGTTTGGACCCAGGCGCGCGATGTTCGAGAGCAATTTTCCGCCGGACAAGGGCCAGTGCAGCTACCAAGTGATCTTCAACGCCTTCAAGCGTATCGCGGCGCCCTTGAGCGAGACCGAGAAGACGGGGCTGTTCTCGCAGACCGCGAGTGACGTCTACCGGCTCGACTTGCCTTAGAAAGGTTTGCCGTCATGACGAGAAGAGGGGCCGGGATGTTGATCCCGACCCCTCTTCTGTCGTGGCCGCTGGGAAGCGTCCTTGAAACTGTTTGAAGTCTAACCGGCCCCCATCAGCGAGGCCGGGCGGCGCTCGCCGGCGGAGACGAACATCCGCTTGAGCCTGTTGACGACGCGGATCAGGAAGCCGATCATCACGGGATTGGTCTTGCGGCAGAAGGCGATCTTCTTGACGTGGCCTTCGACATGCCATTTGGCATGCGCGCCGTCGCGGAAGAAAATGACGTCGCCTGGGCCGTAGCGCTTCGGCGGCATGCCATCGCTTTCAAGCACGATCGATCCTTCCATGATCATGATCGTCTCGTCGATATCGTAGTACCAGTTGAAGCGGCCCTCGGTGCAGGCCCAGATGATGGTCGAAGCGGTGCCGTCGGCGCTGGTGGACAGGATGTGCGAGCGCGACACCGGATTGCCCTCGATAATCCAGGACGGCTCGATCGGCCGCAGCTCGAGATCCACATTGCAACTACTGATTTCAATCAATGTGCGCGACATCTGTTTCCCCAAGGGATAAAATATGACCGGCCGGGTCTCGGCCCGGATTGTTTCGAAAGATGGCGGGAACGCTAGTAGCCGGTTTTTAATTCTTTCTTACGCAGAGCCCGACAATCAGCCGTAAGTTGCAGACGCGAAGCGGTTAACGCTGCGATTTCCCTGCAATTTCGCGCACATGAACCGTTCTTTTCCAGGGTGCGACAAAGTGCGCGAAGCTATCTGAAAGGAGCCATGCCGATGCCCCTCACCCCGGAGGTTCTGATAGCCCAAGGCGAGGTCGTCGCCTGGATCGGCAGCCTCGATGTCTCCTTCGCAACGGACGAGGAGCTCTGGTTCACCGTCGACGGCATCGAAAACCCCCGGCAGATCGGCAGTGACGGCTCCGGCGGCGCGTTCGTGCTGCTGCCATCTCAGAATGTGCTCTACGCCTCATCGGAAGGCCGCGCTGGAATTATCGCGGAGAGTTTCGAGGCTTTCGTCCGGCTCGTCGTGGCGCGCCCCTATTGGCTCGACATCCTGAAATTTTCAGCCGGCGGTGACCTCCATGAGATGCGGCGCGCGGCGGATGCACTGGAGGCGACACTCGACAATGAGGACGATGTCAACGAGGCTCGCGAGGAAATCCGCAGGGGCCTCGACCTGCCCGAGGCGAATGACCCGGTCGGCGCGCTCTACGACGCGGTGGCGGCCTCCGATGCCATCGTGCGGGCCACCGACGGCAGCCCGTTCACGACGCTGTTCAACCGTTTCAGCATCGAGAACAGCCCGATGCTGCGCGACGCGGCGGCCTAAGTGGAAGTCTTACGTTTGCGCATGATCTAACCGAAAACCGGTTCCCACTTTTCGGGATCATGCGCGCTTACTTCGCCCATTCGCCCTTGCGGAACACCGGCACCTTGCTGCCGTCGGCCAGAATGCCGTCGATATCGGTCTCGGCCGAGCCGATCATCCAGTCGATATGGATCAGGCTCTGGTTGCCGCCTTGCGCGGCGATCTGCTGCGGCGTGAGCTGCGCGCCATTGACGAAGCACTTCGAATAGCACTGGCCGAGCGCGATGTGCGAGGCCGCATTCTCGTCGAACAGCGTGTTGTAGAACAACAACCCGCTCTGCGAGATCGGCGAGGAATGCGGCACCAAAGCGACTTCGCCGAGACGCCGCGCGCCCTCGTCGGTGTCCAGCACCTTGTTCAGCACCTCCGCCCCGCGCGAGGCCTTGGCGTCGACGATCCTGCCGTCCTCGAAGCGCACCGCGATGTTGTCGATCAGCGTGCCCTGGTAGGATAGCGGCTTCGAGCTCACGACATGGCCGTAGACCCGCCGGCAATGCGGCGTGGTGAAAACCTCTTCGGTCGGAATGTTGGCGTTGCAGCTGATGCCGTTCTTGGACAGCGAGGCGCCGCCTTCCCACTCGTGTCCGTCGGCAAGCCCGATGGTGAGGTCGATGCCGGGACCTGAGTATTGCAGTGCGCGAAATTGCTGGCCGTTGAGCCAGTTGGTGCGCTCGCGCAGCACCGCATTGTGGCTCGCCCAATTGCCCATCGCGTCGTCGCGGTCGACGCGCGAGGCGGCGAAGATCGCATCGGCGAGCTTGCCGATCGCAACGTCTTCCGGATCGTTCGGAAACACCTGCTTCGCCCAGGACGTGCTGGGATAGGCGATGATGTTCCAGTTGGTGTCGAAATTGACGATTTTCTCCAGCGCCGGCTGATAGGCCATCGAATTGGCCTTGCTGGCGCGCGCCACCTTGGACGGATCTTCGCCCGACAGCAGCATCGGATTGTCGCCGACGATGGCCAGTCGCGCCGTGTTGTCGGAGAAAGCCTTGGCCATGCCCTCGTAGAGCCAGTTGGCGGCGCGATCGAAGCTGCCGTCGTGGCCATGGCGATAGCGCGCCAGCGTCATCTCTTCATCGGAGAGAATAGGCGTCACGATGCCGGCGCCGGCCTTGTAGGCATGCACGGCGATCCGCCGCACCAGCGGCAACGCGATCGCCGGCGCCGTCAGGAGCAGGTCCTGGCCCGGCCGCAAGCCCAGGCCCACCTTCACCGCCACCTCGGCCAGCCGGTCGAGCTTCACGGGATCGATAGGAGTGGAGGTGATGCGTTGATCAGTCATGCCGGATCCTCTGCCGAACGTCTCTCGCTCAATCTAAGTCTAGCATCGCGAGAGACAAGTGCGCGAGTGCCTTGCGACACCCCAAAGATACGCGGTTTCGCGCATTTTGGTTTTCAACGCGTTGCCGATTTCAGCACCCTGTCGACCATGGCGGGAGCAAGGCCGAGGTAATTTTTCGGCGATGTCAGCGCCTCGATCGTGGCACGGTCGATTCTGACGGAGACGCGGGCGTCGGACGAGAGCGCGTCCGCCAGTGTCAGGCCGTTCTCATTGGCGAGCCGGCAGGCGTCATAGACAACGTCGTGCGCCTCCTGCCGCCCAATCTGCGGCGCGAGCCCCATCATGACGGCTTCGGCCACGATCAGACCGCGGCTGACGGCCAGATTCTCGTTCATCTTGCTTTCGTCCACGACGAGGCCGGCGAGCGCGAACTTCGCCTGGTGCAAGGCGCCGGCGGTCAGCACGAAGCTCTCGGGGATCGCCATCCACTCGGCGTGCCAGGGCCCGGTGGCGCGCTCGAAATCCTGCACCATGGCATCCAGCATGAGACCGGCGTGCTGGCGCACCGCCTTGGACGCCGCGAGCATCAGTTCCGAGGAGATCGGGTTGCGCTTCTGAGGCATGGTCGAGGAAGCGCCGCGCCCCTTGACGAAGGGCTCGTAGAGCTCGGCGAATTCGGTCGAGGCCATGATCATGATGTCGAGCGCAATCTTGCCGAGCGAGCCGGTGACGAGCGCCAGGAAATTAACGGCCTCGGCAAAACCGTCGCGTGCGACATGCCATGTGGAGGCGGGAACGCCGAGCTTCAGTTCGGCGCAGAGGGCTTCCTGCACCTCGAACCCCTTGTCGCCGAGCGAGGCCAGCGTGCCGGCGGCGCCGGCGAACTGGCCGACCAGAACGCGCGGCTTCAATTCACTGATACGCTCGGCGTGCCGGTCGAACATCGCGAGCCAGATCGCGGTCTTATAGCCGAAGGTGACCGGCAGCGCCTGCTGGAGATGGGTGCGGCCCGCCATCGGCGTGTCGCGGTAGCGCTTGGAGAGGTCGGCGAGGATCTTGCGCAGCGCGGCGATGTCCTGTTCGACGATCTCGAGCCCGGCGCGCAGTTGCAGCACCACGGCGGTGTCCATGATGTCCTGCGTGGTCGCACCCCAATGCACATAGCGGCCGGCCTCGCCGCATTGCTTCACCATCTGATGCACCAGGGGCAGGATCGGATAGCCGACGACATCGGTCTCCTGCCGCAACAGATCGAAATCGAGCGCGGCAACATCGGTGCGCGCCGCGATCTGATCGGCAGCATCCTGCGGAATCACACCGCATTTCGCTTCCGCCTTCGCCAGTGCCACCTCGACCTCGGCATAGCGCGCGACGGTCGCGATATCGGAAAACACCTCCCGCATCTGCGGAGTGCCGAAGGCATCGCGGAACAGCATGGAATCGAGCACGGTGGTCGAGGCATGAAAAGCGGGCATGGGCGTTTCTTCGTGGTTGATGTCTTGTGTGAGGGCAGCTTACGCACACGGAACTGTTCGGCAAAGGACATTCACTTTTCGTCACACACTCGATGCCGTCGCGGCGAAGGCCAGAACAACGTGTGAGGAGAAATGTCCGGAGACCGCGACAATCCGGCCGAAACCGCCGTATTCTCTAATCCAGGTTGCATTCCTCCCGGCAAATCGCATGGCTGCCATCACGCGATCGTGGTGAACCGGGCAGGCCCCTCGGCGGACTCACAGACTTCAGTCGAAATCCGCTTTGATTTCATCACTGCCCAATGTCGTCGTGAGGTATGAGTTTTCGAGGTGCAGTTTCTGTTCCGGGATCATCTGCTCGATACCGACTTGCGCGAGCTGAGCCGCGAGCAGGTTCCCGTAGCCGTGGAGCCGCAGGTCTTCGATCTCGTCGTCCACCTCATGGAGAACCGCGACCGGGTGGTCAGCAAGGACGAGCTCATCGACAAGATCTGGCACGGGCGCAGCGTCTCCGAATCCACTCTGACCAGCCGGATCAATGCAGCACGCAGGGCGATCGGCGACAGCGGCGCGAGCCAGGCGCTGATCCGCACCATCTCGCGCAAGGGCTTCAGATTCGTCGGCGATGTCGAGACCAAGCGCGGAGCGGCTGCGCCGGAACTTCGTTTCGGCGCCAGGATTCTTCAGGCTTCGCTCGCACTGCCGGACCGGCCGGCGATCGCGGTGCTGCCCTTCACCAACATGAGCGGCGACCGCGAGCAGGATTACTTCTCCGACGGGATCAGCGAGGACATCATCACCGCGCTGTCGAAGCTGCGCTGGTTCTTCGTCATCGCGCGCAACTCCTCTTTCGTCTACAAGGGCCGCGCCGTGCACATGCACGAGGTCGCGCGCGAGCTCGGCGTGCGCTACGTGCTCGAAGGCAGCGTGCGGCGGAGCGGCGATCGCGTGCGCATCTCCGCGCAGCTCAATGACGCCTCGACCGGCAGCCATCTCTGGGCCGAACGATACGACCGCGAGCTTGCCGACATCTTCGCCGTGCAGGACGAGATCACCGAGGCGATCGTCGCCGCGATCGAGCCGCAGCTCTATACCGCCGAGAGCTTTCGCGCCCAGCAGAAGCCGCCGGGAAGCCTGGATGCCTGGGACCTCGTGATGCGCGCATTGTCGCATTACTGGCGCATTACCCGCGAGGATAATGCCGCCGCGCAAGGACTGCTCGAAAAGGCCGTCGCGCTCGATCCGGCCTATGGCAAGGCGCTCGGCCTGCTCGCGACCAGCCACATCTTCGGCGCCCATATGGGCTGGGCCGACATGGCCGCGACCGTGCCGGTCGCCGAGCGCGCGGCGCTCGCGGCGGTGGAGGCCGATCGTGAGGATGCCTGGGCCCATCACGGCCTCGCTTATACTTATCTATTCCGCCGCCGCTTCGACGACGCGCTGGCGGAATTCGAGCTGGCGCTGAACCTCAATCCGAACTTTGCGATGGCGCACGCCTTCTACGGCGTGACGCTGTGCTATGCAGGACGATGGCAGAACGGCGACGTCGCCGCGCGCCGCGCGCTGCGGCTGAGCCCGCGCGACCCGCTCGCGGCGATCTATTGCGGCGTTGCGGCCTATGCCCGGTTCATCGGCCGCGATTACGAAGGAGCCGCACAGATGGCGCGGGAGTCGATGCGGCAGCGCGCCGATTTCGTCGGCGCGCATCGCGTGCTGACGGCCGCCGCCGGAATGTCAGGGGATCCCCCGCTCTCGGCTTCCGCCCTGGAAGGCTTGCGCCGCGCCCAGCCCGGCATCTCGCTCGCCTGGATCACGCGCGAGTTGCCGATGCTGCGGGAAGAGGATCGCGAGCATTACCTCGAGGGATTACGGCGGGCGGGGCTGAGGTGACGGATCTCTCCTCTCCCGCTCGCGGGCAGAGGAGAAGGGGCGCGGCTACTCCTGCATCATCTCCCCGCTGCCGCCCAACTCGGCCGGGAAGTCCTTGAGCTTGGGCAGGCCATCGCGCATCGGCAGCACCGTCTCGGAATAGTTGACATGGACGCCGGGCGTGAAGGCGAGCGTGGGGATGGTGGCGGTGAAGACGTCGACCAGGTCGAGCGGCGGATGGTTGGTCATGAGATGACCGCCGCACTTCTTGCAATATTTGCGCTGGCTGAGCGGCGTCTTGGCAAAGGTCTCGACGTTCTCTGCACCTTCGGTGATGCGCACGGCTTCGGGCTTCCACAGGCTGAAGGCGTTCACCGGACCGCCCGACCACGAGCGGCACGAGCGGCAATGGCAATAGCCCATCGCCTCCGGCGCGCCTGTGACCTCGATCGTGACCGCGCCACAGAAGCAGTTTCCGACATGTTTCATTGGTCGTCTCCGTTGATGAGGGTTTGAATTCCTCTCCCCGCTCCTGTTTGCCGATAACTCGGCAAAAGCGGATGCGGGGAGAGGCGTTGGGGTGAGGGGGATTCACCCCCGAGAAACGCAAAAGGCTGGCTCCCGGCAAGATCCGTTACGCGTCTTAGCGCCGCCGTGCGTCCTCCTTTCGGCGGACGCGACGGACAGACGCGCAAGCTATACCGACTTGCGCCAGGGAATAAGCATCGACACCCGCTGTTTGTACTGCCGGTACTCGTCGCCAAAGAGATCGATGAGGTCGTGCTCCTCCAGCGCGATGCCGACGAAAATGTAGAGCGTGGTCACGGCGGCGAACAGCAGATGGCCCGCGGTCATGACCGGCGCCGCCCAGAAGGCGATGATGAAGCCGAGATAGATCGGATGACGAACGAACTTGTAGAGCAGCGGCGTCTTGAAGCGCGGCGGCGATGCCTCCCTGCCGACGAGATGATTGGTCACCTGATGCAATCCGAACAACTCGAAATGATTGATGATGAAGGTCGAGGTGAACACCAGCACCCAGCCCACCAGCGCCAGCGTGACGATCGTCACAGCGATATCCGGGTTCGCGACGTCCCATATGACCGTGGGCAACGGACGCCACTGCCAGAACAGGAGGAGCAGCGACAGGCTCGCGAACAGCACATAGGTCGAGCGCTCGACTGGCTTGGGGACGTACTGGGTCCACCATGCCTTGAATTGCCGGCGCGCCATCACGCTGTGCTGGACCGCGAACAGGGCCATCAGGAGCAGATTGATGATGACGGCCTCGGCCGCTGGCGTATCGGTCCCGGTGTCGATGGTCTTCGGCACCACCAGCCCCATGACGAAGCCGATGGCGTAGAGAATAGTGACGAAAAACACGAGATACGCCGCAATTCCGTACAGAAAGGCGATGAACTTGAAAATGCGTGAGCCCGCATCCGGGCCGATGGGATGAACCTGATGATCAATTTGGGTCATAAACAGCTCCGTTGTGCCAAAACGCCGGCACTTCATTGGTCGCTGCACCATGCCGCATCGGAGGTCTCAAGACTTTCGCAGACGGTTGATTTTCGCCTGAGACGACTTTGATTTTTGCTTGAGACGATAAAAACGTGCGATTTCGCTTTGAAAACAACGTGCTCGACGGCGACCTGCGGGAACTCACCTGCAGCGGAGCCGCCGTGCCGTTGCAGCCGCAGGTGTTCGATCTCCTGCTCTATCTGGTGGCGCAGCGCACCCGTGTGGTCAGCAAGGATGACCTGATCAGCGAGATCTGGAGCGATCGGATCATCTCGGATTCCGCCCTGAACAGCCGGATCAATGCCGCGCGCAAGGCGCTCGGCGACGACGGTGCGAGCCAGCGGCTGATCAAGACCATTCCGCGCAAGGGCTTTCGTTTCGTTGGCGAAGTCCGGGAAGAAGTGGCAGCCTCGCCTGCCTCCGCTGAACCCGTCCCTGCCCTGCCGCGCGCCCTGGCGGACCGTCCGGCGGTCGCGGTACTCGCTTTCGAGAACATGAGCGGCGATCCCGCACAGGACTATTTTGGCGACGGGATCAGCGAGGACATCCTCACCGCGCTGTCGAAGCAGCGCTGGTTCATGGTGATCGCCCGCAACTCGTCCTTCACTTACAAGGGGCGCGCGGTCCACATCCGGCGGATCGCCGAGGAACTCGGGGTCCGCTACATCGTCGAAGGCAGCGTGCGCAAGGCGGACAACCGGGTGCGCATTACCGCACAGCTCAACGACGCCACATCGGGCAGCCATCTCTGGGCCGAGCGCTACGACCGCGAGCTGGTCGACGTGTTCGCCGTGCAGGACGAGATCACCAACGCGATCGCCGCGGCGATCGAGCCGCAGATCCATGCGGCGGAAAGTTTTCGCACCCATCGCAAGCCCCCTGCGAGCCTGGATGCCTGGGATCTGCTGATGCGGGCGCTGTCGCATTACTGGCGGGTGACGCGGCGGGATCACGAGACCGCGCGGGTTCTGCTGGAACGCGCGGTCGGCATCGACCCGAACTACGGCCAGGCGCTGTCGGTGCTCGCGGCGAACCACATGTTCGGCGTACATCTCGGCTGGGCCGAGCTTACGGTGGTGGCGCCTGTGGCGGAAGCCGCCGCGCTCACCGCGGTGCGCTGCGACCATGAGGACGCTTGGGCGCACGCCGCCCTGGGCAGCGTCTACTTCTCGACGCGAAGGCTTGCGGACGCGCTGTCCGAGTTCGAGCAGGCACTCGCGCTCAATCCGAACTTCTCGCTGGCGCAGGGCTATTACGCACTGGCGCTGTCCTATGCCGGGCGTCCGAAGGATTCGTTCGAGGCCGCGCAGAAGGCCGTTCGGCTCTCGCCGCGCGATCCATCCCTGGCGATCTATCACGGCATCGCCGGCTATGCCCGCTTCACCGAGCGGCGCTATGGCGAGGCCATTGCGCTCGCGCGCGAGGCGATCCGCCACCGCGGCGACCTCACCGGCGCCTACCGCGTGCTCGCGGTTTCTGCCGGCATGACCGGCGACGGCGTGCTTGCGGAGATGGCGCTGGGCGAGCTCCGCCGCACCCAGCCCAACATCTCGCTGCACTGGATCGCGACGCAATTGCCGTGGGCCAATGAGGCCGATCGCGAGCACTATCTGGAAGGATTCCGGCGTGCGGGCCTGCGCTAAAGCCCCCTCCCCCCTGACAAGAAGGCTACTTCCCCTTTGCTTGGATCGCCTTCGGGGCCGGCACGGCCGCCCATTCCTTGTCCGCGCGGGGGCCGTTGAGATCGCCGGTCAGGCCGACGAGCTGACCGGGCTGGACGTCGAGCGTCTGCTGCCAGGTCTGGGTCTGGCACAGGAACTTGATCAGGCAGCCCTTGAGCTCGAGACGATCGGGAGATTCGCGCCACAGCGAGACCGAGTAGAACTTGCCGTCCTCGGCATTGTAGATGTCGCCGGCAAACCGCCCCTCAGGCGTCACCTGCAAGCCCATGATGAGCTGATGGCCGAGCAGCGTCCGAGCGCGCTTGTCTGAATCGGGATTTTCCTTGTCGCGATATGGCTGGCCGCGCTTGTCGGCCGGCTCCTTCATCCAGACGATGAAGCCGCAGATGCGCTCGCGCGACGGCCCGCAGCGCTCGAGCCGGATGCGGGCGCGGCCGTCCTCGACCAGCCAGGTCCCGCTCGGATCGAGCGGCGCGGCGCCGGCTTGGCCGCCAAGCGCCATCATCACGATGGTGATCGCGATGCGCAGCAGGAAGCGAAGGAAGAAGTTCATCAGCAGCACCTTTCGTTGGGTGGGTTGCGGCGTCAGTTCAGTTGCGCCATCAGCGCGGCGGCGCCCTTGTCGAGGCCGGCGGTGGCGGCGGCGAGCGAGCCGGCGGTAGCCTTGATGTCGTAGGCGCCCGGGTATTGCTTGGTGACGTAGGCAGAGAGCAGGCGCGAGGTCTGGGCGTCGAAGATCTCGACGCCGTAGATGACCGAGCCGGTCAGCGTGCCCTCGCCATCGCGCGCAGCCTGCACGCCGTTGTAGACCGCGCCGGCGACGTCGAAGCGCGAGAGCGTGCCGAGCACCGGGGTGTTGGTGACGGCGCCGGTGAGCGTCAGCCTGATCCGCAGCGTGTTCGGCCCGCGCTCGCGCACCGATGCGAAGCGGCTGCGCAGCCGCTCGACAAAACAGGTCTGCATGTAGGCGGCCAGCGTCGCCTTGTCCCTGTCCGACATGTCGCCGAACTGGTGATCTCTGCCACGGTAGATGACGAGGGGATCAAGGGTCACTTTGTTATAGGCGCGCCAGTCGACCTGGGTGGAATAGCGGTACGGCACGCGGCCGGAGGCGTCAGACTTGTCCGGGGCCATGTAGGCCGAGGACGCCATGTCCGAATAGGGCACGGGCGCGATAGTGGCGCAGCCGGTCGCGGCTGCGCAAAGCAGCAGCGTTCCCAGACCGCGCAGGGCGATCGAGCGATCCATTCCAGACTCCTCTAGCGGCTTTTAAGGGAAGGCCATCCTTGGGAAGGCCTTTGTCGAAGGCGGTGGAAACCGCAGCCGCGTATGGGACCAGACGCGGCTGCGGCGCTCACCATCGCCGGCCCAAGGCATCGTCCGGGGCCATGTCAGAGGCCTCGGGCCGTCTCAGTGTCTCCACTTATAAAACCGACCAGTTGGTTTGTAAAGTGGAGAAATGACGGCCTGACGCATTTGGCCGCAGGCGCGGCTTTGTGCAGCTCAGAGCTGGATTTCGTTAACGATGAATCAGGCGCGCTTGCGCCGGGTTGCGGCCTTTGCCGGCGACACCGCGCTCGATTTGGCGGCGCGCGGCCTGGTTGGCTTTTCGGCGGGCTTTTCCAGCGGGCGCCACTTCTCGTCATCGAGCAGACGCGTGAACAGCCGCTGGTGCTCGTCATTGCCAAGCGGCGACATGCCGAACAGCGAGCTCAGCAATAATCCGCGTGCGGCTGCCCAGCGCAACAAAGCGAGCTCGGGATCGACGGCCTCCGCCTTGATGGCCTCCACCCTCTTCATCTCCCGCTCGCGCGGCAGCGCCATCAGCCCGGGATTCTCGACCATGGCCGCGACCAGTGCCAGCGCGGTAGAATTCGGCGATGTCGCCGCTTCCCGTACGGTGGCAAGCTGGGTTGCCAGATTTGGGTTCGCCGAGGTCTCGCTGACCTTCGCCATGTAACGGGTCGAGAACTCCTCGAAATGCTCCATCTGCCGCTCCAGCAGCGCCTTGAGCACAGCTTCCTTGGTGCGGAACTGGTGCATGACGCCGCCCTTGCTGAGACCGCTCTCGCGCGCGATGGCATCAAGCGTCAGCCGGCCGGGCCCGTCGCGCGCGATGATTCTCGTCGCCGCCTCGAGCGCAGCCTTGCGGGATCGTTCGGAGCGTGTGGCGTTATCCATGGCCGACTTGTCTCCATCACAGGGTAATGAATCAAGTGAAAACAGGACGCGCTGTACATTTTTTGTGCGAACACTGTCGAGACTTTCATCTTGCGGCGCCGAATGAGACTATGTGAGCCTCGATACCGGATGGGGACTGGGATGGGCCGGCCGTAGCTTTGCGCGCCACGACGTGCGAAGCGTTTACGGCTGGTCTCGCTTGAGAAAGATACGACATGTCAAAACGAGTGTTGCTTGGTGTCCTCCTGGCCTGCGGCCTCACAGCTCCGGCGCTGGCGCAAGAGCCGAAAACGGGGGGTGCAATCAATGCCGTGATTCAGCCCGAGCCGCCCGGCCTGATGCTGGCGATGGTCCAGAACGGACCGGTGCAGATGGTGTCGGGCAACATTTTCGAAGGCCTGCTTCGCTACAGCCCCAAGCTCGAACCGCAGCCGGAGCTCGCCGAGAGCTGGAGCGTCAGCGAGGACGCAAAAACCTACACATTCAAGCTCAGGAAGGGCGTGACCTGGCACGACGGCAAGCCCTTCACCGCCGCCGACGTGCTGTTCTCGCTCGATATGCTGAAGCAGACGCATGCGCGCGCCCGCAACAACCTCGCGCAGGTCGAGAAGGTCGAGGCGCCCGACGATTACACGGTGGTGTTCACGCTGAAACAGCCGTTCGGTCCGTTCCTCGGCATCTTCGAGGTCGGCTCGATGCCCATGGTGCCGAAGCATCTTTATGAAGGCACCGACTGGAAGACCAATCCCTACAACAACGCCCCCGTCGGCACCGGCCCCTTCATGTTCAAGGAATGGCAGAAGGGCTCTTTCATCCGCCTGGTCAAGAACCCGAATTATTACGAGAAGGGCAAGCCCTATCTCGACGAGATCTACTGGCAGATCATTCCCGATGCCGCGGCGCGCTCGGTGGCCTATGAGACCGGCAAGGTCGACGTGCTGCCCGGCGGCTCGGTGGAGAATTTCGACGTGCCCCGGCTCTCCAAGCTGAAGGACACCTGCGTCACCGGCGCCGGTTGGGAGTTCTTCTCGCCGCTGGCCTGGCTGTGGCTCAACAACCGCCAGGGTCCGCTCGCCGACAAGCGGGTGCGGCAGGCGATCATGTTCGCGATCGACCGCGACTTCGCCAAGGATGTGATCTGGAACGGGCTCGGCAAGGTCGCGACCGGCCCGTCGGCCTCGACCATCAAATACTACACCGACGACGTGCCGAAGTACCCTTACGATCCCGCCAAGGCGAAGGCGCTGCTGAAGGAAGCCGGCTACAAGGGCGAGAAGATCCGCCTTCTGCCGCTCGCCTATGGCGAGACCTGGCAGCGCTGGGGTGAGGCCGTGAAGCAGAACCTCCAGGGCGTCGGGATGAACATCGAGACCATCGCCACCGACGTTGCCGGCGGCAACCAGAAGATCGGCGACTGGGACTACGACATCGCCTTCACCTATCTTTACCAATATGGCGATCCCGCGCTCGGCGTCGGCCGCAACTACGTCTCAAGCGCCATCGCCAAGGGCCAGGTGTTCAACAACGTCGAGGGCTACTCCAACCCGGAAATCGACAAGCTGTTCGCCGACGGCGCGGTGGCGACGCCCGATTCCAAGCGCAAGGAGATCTACGAGAAGGCGCAGAAGATCCTGGTCGAGGACGTGCCGGTGGCCTGGATGCTCGAGCTGCAATTCCCGACCATCATGCGCTGCAAGGTCAAGAACCTGATCACCACGGGCATCGGCGTCAATGACGGCTTCAAGGACGCATGGCTCGACAAGTGATGTCTGCCGCTCCGAACCCGCCTTACCTCTCCCGCTTGCGGGAGAGGTCGCTGCGCTCGAAGAGCGTAGCGGGTGAGGGTTTTCTCCACTCGGTGTCCTCTCTGCGGAAACACCCTCTCCCCTACCCTCTCCCGCAAGCGGGAGAGGGAGCGCACCGCGATCGCCGCTGCGTTCAACCTGATCTGATCGTCATCTAACAATGCTCTCCTTCGTCGCTCAGCGTGTCGTGAAGGGCGTGATCGTCCTGCTCGCGATCGTCGTCCTCAACTTCTTCCTGATCCGGCTTGCGCCCGGCGACCCCGCGGTCGTGATGGCGGGCGAGGCCGGCGCCGGTGACCAGATCTTCGTCCAGCAGCTCAGGGAGAAGTTCGGCCTGGACAAGCCGCTGCCCGAGCAGCTCTTCATCTACGTCAAGGGCGTCGTGACGCTCGACCTCGGCTTCTCCTTCCGCCAGCAGGCGCCGGTATCGAAGCTGATCCTGGAACGGTTGCCGGCGACGCTGCTGCTGACGCTGACGGCGTTCGCGATCTCGCTGATGCTCGGCGTGCTGTTCGGCACCTTCGCGGCGCGCTTCGCGGGGACATGGCTCGATACCGCTATCACGATCTTCGCTCTGATCTTCTACGCCATGCCGATTTTCTGGGTGGCGCTGATGGGGATCCTGCTGTTCTCGGTCACCATGGATTGGCTGCCGAGCTTCGGCTACGAGACGGTCGGCGCCAATCTCACCGGCCTTGCCCATGTGGTCGACGTCGCAAAGCACCTGATCATGCCGGCGATGACGCTCGGCCTGTTCTTCATGGCGACCTACACCCGGATGACGCGCGCCTCGATGCTTGAGGTGAAGCGGCTCGACTTCGTCAAGACGGCGCGGGCGAAAGGCCTCTCCGATGCCGTGATCCAGCGCCGCCACGTGCTGCGCAACGCGCTGCTGCCCGTCGTGACGCTCGCCGGCGTCCACTCCGGCACGCTGATCGGCGGCGCCGTCATCACCGAGACCGTGTTCGCCTGGCCCGGCATCGGACGCCTGATGTACGACGCCCTGCTCCAGCGCGACTACAATCTGCTGCTCGGGGTTTTCGTGATCTGCTCCGCCATGGTCTTGACCTTCAACCTCATCACCGACCTGGTCTATCGCCTGGTCGACCCGCGCATCGAATTCACCACATGAAACAGTTCTGGAAATCGATGCTGAGGAGCCCGAGCGGCGTCATCGGGCTCATCATCCTGCTCCTTGCGATCTCAGTCGCGGTGTTCGGTCCGATGCTGTTCCCGAACTCGCCCTGGCGCATGGTGCAGCGGCCGTTCCTGCCGCCATTCACGCTCGCGACGGTGCCGCTCGGCACCGATGCGCTCGGCCGCGACGTGTTCGCCGGCATGATCTTTGGCGCGCGCGTCTCGCTGCTCGTCGGCATGGTCTCCACATTGGTGGCGCTGGTCGTCGGCGTGCCGATCGGCGCCATGGCCGGCTATTTCGGCGGCAGGGTCGACGACGCCCTGATGCGCTTCACCGAGTTCTTCCAGACCATTCCGAGCTTCGCGCTTGCGATCGTGCTGGTCGCGATCCTGCAGCCCTCGATCTACTCGATCGTCGCCTCGATCGCGGTGGTGAGCTGGCCGCCGGTCGCGCGCCTCGTTCGCGGCGAGGTACTGTCGCTGCGCACGCGGGAGTACGTCCAGGCCGCCGTGGTCACGGGCCAGAGCAACACCTGGATCATCCTGCGCGAAATCCTGCCGAACACGCTGTCGCCGGTGATCGTGCTGGCCTCGCTGATGGTGGCGACCGCGATCCTGCTGGAATCCTCGCTGGCCTTCCTCGGCCTCGGCGATCCCAATCTGATCTCCTGGGGCTACATGGTCGGCGCCGGCCGCACCGTGATCCGGCAGGCTTGGTGGATCACCGTATTTCCCGGCGTCGCGATCCTGATTTCGGTGCTCGGGCTCAATTTGATCGGCGAAGGCCTCAACGACGCGCTCAATCCGCGCCTGTCGCGCGAGGGACGCTGATCATGACTGCCCCCGCGACCGTCTCCATCAAGAACCTGCGCATCGCGCTGCCCAAGAGCGCCGAGCGGCCGTTCGCCGTCGACGGCATCTCGCTCGACCTGAGGGCCGGCAAGATCGTCTGCGTCGTCGGCGAATCCGGCTCCGGCAAGTCGATGTGCGCGCACGCGCTGATGGGTTTGCTACCGGACACGGTCACCGTCACCTCCGGCGAGATCCAGTTCGAGGGCCGCGACCTGCTCAAGCTCGACGAGGACGGCTGGCGCGATCTGCGCGGCCGCCGGCTCGCGATGATCTTCCAGGAGCCGATGACCGCGCTCAATCCGTTGATGCGCATCGGCGACCAGATGGCGGAGATGTTCGAGGCGCACGGCCTGCTCACGCCGAAGGAGCGGCGCGCCAAGGCGCTGTCGCTGGCGCGCGAGGTCGGCCTGCCCGATCCCGAGCGCATCGTGCGCGCCTATCCGCACCAGCTCTCCGGCGGCCAGCGCCAGCGCGCCATGATCGCGATGGCGCTCGCGCTCGAGCCGGCGGTGCTGGTTGCGGACGAGCCGACCACCGCGCTCGACGTCACCACGCAGGCGCAGATCCTGAAGCTCATCCGCAACCTCCAGCGCAATCGCAACATGGCGGTGATGTTCATCACCCATGATTTCGGCGTCGTCGCCGACATCGCCGACCAGGTCGTCGTATTGCGGCATGGCAAGATCGTGGAGGAAGGTCCCGCCGCAACCGTTTTCAACTCGCCGCAGCACGACTACACCAAAGCGCTACTCGCCGCCGTGCCCTCGATGGACCCGCCCGCCCGCAGCCCCCTCGACGACCAAGCCAAGGCGGTCGAGGTCATCGGACTGGACAAGACCTACGTTACCTCGGGCGGCTGGTTTCGCGAGGACCGCCGCGTCGACGCCGCACGCGAGGTCAATTTCAACATCCTCAAAGGCGAGACGCTCGGCCTCGTCGGCGAGTCCGGCTCTGGCAAATCGTCCGTGGCCCGCCTTGTGATGCGGCTGATCGAAGCCGACCGCGGCACCGTGCGGATCGGCGAGACCGATCTCACGCAGCTTTCGGGCAGGGCGTTGCGCGCCGAGCGCCATCGCATTCAGATGATCTTCCAGGATCCGTTCGCTTCGCTGAATCCGCGCCGCAAGGTCGGTCACATCATCGCCGACGGTCCGATCGCGGCCGGCATCGAGCCGACAGTGGCCTTCGACCGCGCCCGCGATCTCCTCAAGTTGGTCGGCCTCGATGCCGGCGCGCTCGAGCGCTATCCGCATGAATTCTCCGGCGGCCAGCGCCAGCGCATCGGCATTGCGCGCGCGCTCGCGCTCGAGCCCGAGATCATCGTCGCCGACGAAGCCGTCTCCGCGCTCGACGTCTCCGTGCAGGCGCAGGTGCTGCGACTGCTCGAAGACCTCAAGGCGCGGCTCGGCCTCTCGATGCTGTTCATCACCCACGATCTGCGCGTCGCAGCGCAAATCTGCGACCGCATCGCCGTTATGCAGCGCGGCGCCATCGTCGAGCTGAAGCCGACCGCGCAGCTGTTCGCAGCGCCCGAGCACGCCTACACGCGCGAGCTGCTCGCGGCGGTGCCGGGGCGGAAGGATCGCGCGCCGGCGGCGTGAGACGAGCGGCCGTGGCGGGGCGCCGGGCTGGATATGGTTCCAAAACTTGTACGCGGAACGAAGAGAAACCTATTTGATCTTGCGGCATTTGCTTTGCGAGACCGTTTTTGTCGGCAAGGGCAAGGGTAGGCTGACACCATCATGCTTCGCTCGATGGCTGAAGCCGCGCAACGGACATGAGGCGGTGAACAGCTTCACCAACGAGCGCGAGAGAACGCCGCGGTCGTTGGGAATGCCGGAGCCAGGTCACGAGGTTTTTATCCTGTCGTGACCAGCAGCACCGTTTCAAAGCCAAGGTCGGCATCATAGATGAGGATTGCATGATCGACATCATCTCATGACGGACTTGTTAACTGATATTCGGAGCCAACATGGGCGAAGTTATTCGGTTTGTATCAAAATCCGAGCGCGAGCGAGCGCGCCTCATTCAGGAGGCTCGAGCGATTTACGACAGCATCTTCCCACCGGCCGATGCGGCCGGTGAGGAGCAGTCCAAGGGAACGATTGGCCGCACCTTCATCGGCGGCGACAGGGGCGACCTGTCGTGATCAAGATCATCGCCGTGCTCTGTAGTCTCGCCTCACCAGGAAATTGCCACGAGCAGATCGTCACCACATCTGACTTTGCTCAGGTCTCGGTGCAGTCGTGCCTGATGGGCGCGCCGCAGCTGGCCGAATGGATGAACCAGCATCCGGCCGAGCGCTTGGCGGCGTGGCGCTGCGTGATCGGTCAACAGAGCGGCCGGGGAATTTAGGATCCGGGGACCGCTGTCCCGGAACGATTCGAGAGGCCTAGTCCTCACCGCCATGACCATTACTGGTCGCGCTCTATCTTCTCTTCGGCCTTGCGACCGGCACAGGGTGACCGGCATCGGCTCGCCGTACAGACGCGCTACCTGACGGGCGGGTTGGTGTTACTCCAGGTGGGGACTGCGTTGGTCACGCCGACCGACGGCCAATTATACGTTCCGACCGATGGCGCCGTGACCGTCCCCACGGACTGTCCGGACGACCCGTAGATCCTGGGCTGCGCTACCTGAGATCCAGCGCTCCCATAGTTCGGAGCCAACATGCCGGTACTGTAAGATCGGCTTGACCGGTGCTTTTTGGCTTCGGCCGCGAACGGCGCGGCAAGCAACCCGATGGTGACAAGTGCGGCAATGGCGGGTTTGATGCTTGTCATGGCAGATCCCTTTTCGCTGCGGCCCCTTGCCATCTGTTCATTCAGTGGAGGATTTCCATAGGCAGCCGTTCATAACTCCGTGCGCAGACGAAGGTGCCGGAGCGCGGTCGCACGGCATGATCGGCGCCACCGTGGGCGAGACTAGCAGGCCCCACCGCCCGCTACGCGCGCCTCGCCTTCGGATGGACCCGAATCAGCGCTAGTGCATTCACCTCATCGACTTGGCGTATTGAGGCGACATGACCGGTCCCGAACTGAAGCAACTCCGCAACGACCTCTCAGACGTCCTCGAGCGCAAGCTCACCGCGGCCGATATGGCCCGGCTTTGCGGACTGCCGGAGAAGGGCGGCGCCGACACCATCCGGCGCTGGGAAGTGAGCGGCCCGACACCGTCGGCGACCAAGGTGCTGCGCGTGCTCGCGATGGCGAGCGAGCGCTATCCGATTCTGGAGAAGTTCGACGTCTTCGATCGTCATGACGTGCGCGAGGAGGACCGGCCCGCGAAGCGCGCGGCATTCCGCGAACAGATGCGCGATGAGGCGCGGCGCCGTCTTGGTTAACGAGATAGCAGGCGCAAGTTACCGGAACAGCGCCGGGTTAAGCCTTCCTTCAGCACTTCTTAAGCCGACATTAAGCACGAAATTCATTTACAGCCCAATAAGTTAGGTTGGCTGCCGCTGTGCCATGCATGTGACAGCATTTTCGTCAAAAGCGAGCTATCTGCAAAACCAACGCCGGCGCGGAAAGCGCGCCTGCCGGGGACCTAAGTGTTGGAGTTTGGACTATGAAGAAGATTCTGTTTGCGACCGTGGCGCTGCTCGTGGTGGGTGCTGCTGCGCCGGCGCTCGGTGCCGATCTCGGTAACCGCAACTACTACAAGGCGCCCGCGCCCGCCTATGCCGCGCCGATCTACAACTGGACCGGTTTCTACATTGGCGGCCATGTCGGCGGCGCGTTCTCCAGCGACAACAATTTCAGCGGCCTCTCCACCGGCAACAACGGCAACGGCCGTTTCCTCGGCGGCGTGCAGGCCGGTGCAGACTGGCAGTTCAACCCGAACTTCGTGGTCGGCGTCGAAGGCCAGTATTCCTGGCTCTCCGGCAGCGTCGGCGCGGTGTTCCCGGGCGGCATCGCCTACACCAACGACCAGCGCGGTCTCGGCTCGATTACCGGCCGCGTCGGCTACACCTGGGGGCCGGGCCTGCTCTACGTGAAGGGCGGCTATGCCTATTCGGATAACAACGAGAAGGTGACCGTCGGCGGCGTGCCGGCTGGCTTCATCATCAGCGGCGACCACCGCAACGGCTACACCGTCGGCGCCGGCCTCGAATACATGTTCGCGCCGAACTGGTCGGCCAAGGCCGAGTACCAGTACTACAATTTCGGCGACGCGCACTTCACCGCGGGCCCGCTGGCGGGCACCGGCAACTTCACCACCGACGACCACACGATCAAGGCGGGCGTCAACTACCGCTTCAATTGGGCCAACTCGGCGGTCGCGCGCTACTGAACAGTTATCAAGACTTATCGTGATGAAGGGCCGGCATTGTTGCCGGCCCTCCTTTTTTCGCTGTGCGGAACGCAGGCAACCGATTGAGAAACTTGCGATCTTTTAACCCGTCCCGAAGATACTCCGCGGCGAAAAATATAAAGATCACACGTGGGGGAATTTCGATGGCGATCCGTCTGGGCCTTGGCCGTTTGCTTGGTCGTATCCGGCCTCGTTTCAAGATGCCGACATGGGGCGTGCGCGGCAGCCTGTTCACGGCCTTCGCTGTGATCGCAGGCATGGGCCTCGTGATTGCGGCCGGTGCCGGCTTCGTCTTCAACCATCTCGGCAACACCATGATGGACCTGAGCGGCCGCGACATCCCGCGCCTCTCCGCCAGCCTTCAACTCGCATCGCAAAGCGCAACCCTCGCGGCACAGGGGCCGGGCCTCCTGGCGTCGCCGTCCGACGAGGCGCTGAACGAGCGCACCAAGAAGGTGCAGGAGATCCAGCAGCTCGCCATGACCAAGCTTGGCGAGATCATCGAGCTCGGCGCCGACAAGCAGATCGCAACCGCGTTGCGCGACACCGCCAAGAGCATCGACGAGGCGACCCAGAGCCTGGTGTCGGCCGCGCGCGAACGGCTCGATACCGGCGCGCTGCATGACAAGCAGTATGAAGCGCTCCGCAAGGCGCAGCTCACCTTCGTCGGCGCGGCCGGTCCTGCCATGCTGGACGCGCAAACGCGCCTGAACGCGATTCTCGGCGCGGCGGAAGTTTCCGCCGATGATGCCACCGAAGCTGCCCGCACCGTCTCCCAGGTCGCGACCATCTCCGCCAACGGCAATCTGATGGCCGCCGACATGATGGCGGCGCTGTCGGCCAACAACAGCGATACGCTGGAGGCGATCGAGAAGGAGTTCAAGGCGACGCGCGACCGCGTCAAGTCGAATCTCGAGGACCTGCCGAACATGGCCTCCATGCAAGCGGTGCGCGACTCCGTGCAAAAACTGTTCGCCTTCGGTGAGGGCAAGACCGGCGTGTTCAAGATCCGCCAGAAGGAGCTCGACGCCATCGACTACGGCCAGACCATTCTGGACGAGACCCGCAAGCTCAATGTCGGCCTCGGCATCAGCGTGCAGCAGCTCGTCGAGGGCGTGCAGAAGGAGACCAACGCGTCGACCTTCCAGGCACGGCAGGAGATTTCGCTGGCGACGACCGCGATGTTGGCCCTCGGCGCACTGACGCTGGTCGGCTCGGCGCTGTTCGTCTGGCTCTATGTCGGCCGCAACATTCTGCGCCGGATCACCGGCCTGCAGCGCGCCATGCAGTTGCTCTCGGCCGGCGATCTCGACACCGAGATCGCGCGCGCCAAGCGCAATGACGAGATCGGCGCGATGACAAACACGCTGACCGTTTTCCGCGACAGCATGATCGAAGCCCGGACGCTCGCCGGCGAGCAGGACAAGGACCGGCTCGCCAAGGCCGAGCGTGCCGCGCGCATGGAAGCGAAGATCGCCGAATTCGAAGGCACCGTACGCTCCGCGCTCGACAACCTCGCGCAGTCGGCCAATTCGATGCAGACGACCGCGCAGAGCATGTCCACCACCGCCGACCAGTCCAACGCGCTGGTGAACGCGGTGGCGTCGGCCGCGGAGGAAACCTCGGTCAACGTGCAGACCGTGTCATCAGGCACCGAACAGGTGTCGTCCTCGATCCAGGAGATCAGCAAGCAGGTGGTCACCTCCGCCGAGATCGCCAGGAGGGCTGTCGACGAAGCCGGTTCTACGGACGCCACCGTGCAGAGCCTTGCGGACAGCGCGAGCCGCATCAGCGTCGTGGTCGACCTGATCCAGACCATCGCCTCGCAGACCAACCTGCTGGCGCTCAACGCCACCATCGAGGCGGCGCGCGCGGGCGAGGCCGGCCGCGGCTTCGCGGTGGTCGCCTCCGAGGTGAAGAGCCTGGCGAGCCAGACCGCCAAGGCGACCGAAGAGATCCGCAGCCAGATCGCCAGCATGCAGTCAGTCACCACCTCCGCAGTCGGCGCCATTCAGGGCATCGGCCGGATCATCGGCGAAATCAACGACGTCACCACGACGATCGCCGCCGCGGTCGAGGAACAGGGCGCGGCGACCCGCGAGATCGCCCGCAACATCCAGCATGCGGCCGGCGGCACCAGCGAGGTCTCCAGCAACATCGTCGGCGTCTCCACGGCTTCGGCGGAAGCCGGCGCAGCGGCGAACGAAGTGCTTGGCGCCTCCGACGCGCTCCGCCGCGAAGCCGACATGCTGCGCGGAGAGATCGACGCGTTCCTCAACAATATGCGGGCGGCGTAGCCCGCCGTTCCGTCGCCCGGAATGACCGCTATGCGAGCCCCGCTCGCGTCCTTTTTCGGCTGGCGCGGCGGGAGCGGTGGGTTTAAGCCGGTAGAATGAACGCAAAAACCGACGCCGTGCAGTCCTCCGCCGAAGCCCTGCGCTATCCCTGGGAACAGCATCCCGGCCCCGAAGAGGTCGTCGAGGTGAAGCCGGGGGTGTTGTGGGCGCGGCTGAAGCTGCCGTTCCGACTCAATCATGTGAACATCTACCTGCTCGCCGACGGCGATGGCTACGCCATGATCGATGCCGGCTTCGGCAATGAGGAAACCATCGAGGCCTGGACGAAGCTGTTCGACGGGCCGCTGAAGGGTGTCAACATCACGCGCCTGATCGTGACCCATTCCCATCCCGATCATGTCGGTCTGGCCGGGTGGATCGTCGAGCGATTCAACTGCCCGCTGGTGATGTCGCAGGTCGAATATCTGCAATCGGTCTATCACCAGAACCGCGGCACCGAGGAGCGGCAGGAGGCGCAGCGGCTGTTCTTCCGCCGCCACGGCATGGACGAGTCGCTCACCGAAAAACTGCTCGGCCGCGGCCAGGACTATCTCAAGCGCGTCTCGGTGCTGCCGCCGTCCTACCGCCGCATCTCGCATGGCGAGGACGTCGTGATTGGCACGCGTCGCTTCAAGGTGATCACCGGCGGCGGTCACGCGCTCGATCAGGTGATGCTGTATTGTGCCGATGACAAGCTGTTCCTCTCGGCCGACCAGGTGCTGAGCAAGATCTCGCCGAACG
Source organism: Bradyrhizobium sp. 149 (assembly GCF_023073915.1). Classification (GTDB taxonomy): domain Bacteria; phylum Pseudomonadota; class Alphaproteobacteria; order Rhizobiales; family Xanthobacteraceae; genus Bradyrhizobium. Next base: position 2,123,855 of record NZ_JADPKK010000022.1, read on the forward strand.
TCAGCGTGTGGGCGGTCGAACCCGACCAGAACTCGCTCGGCGAATATCTGGCCTCGCTCGCCAGCCTCACCACGACGCTGCCCTATGACGTGCTGGTGCTGCCCGGCCACGGCGTGCCGTTCTACGGGCTGAAGACCCGCATCAAGCAGCTCGCCGATCACCACGAGGAGCGCTGCCGTCTGATCGCGGAAGCTTGCCGCGAGGTGCCGCAGACCTCGCGCGCCTTGGTGCCGGTCGTGTTCAACAAGCACGTCCTGGACGAACACCAAATGGGTTTCGCCGCCGGCGAGCTGGTCGCCCACGTCAACTACATGATCGTCGAGGGCCGGCTGACGGCGGAGACGAAAGACGGCGTGCTTCAGTTCAGGACGACGTGAGAACTGAGCCACCGATGTCCCATGAGGCCATCCGCAGCCTGGTTTCGCGCGACGACGACGAGGTGCTGAACGAGCTTCGGACTCTGGCGGCATCGAGCGATGCTTTCGTGCGGCGGACCGCAATCGAGATCATTGGACAGCACAAGCGGGGGCCCGAACTCCGCACGATCGTTGTTGCTGCCTTTTCGGATCCGTCGGATTACGTCAGGCGCACCGCCTGCGGCATCGTCGAGCATTGGAAGCTTGCCGAAGCTCATGATCTCGTGCTGCCCTTTCTAAGGGCGCCCGAAGCATCGACGCGGGAGTGCGCGCTTCGCGCCCTTGCGAATATCTGGCATGAGGCGGATTTCCATTCGATCTTTAATCTCTACAGGCGCGATCCGGAAATCGGAGTTCGGAAGGAAGCCGCGTGGACCTTGCGGCGAGGCGCCGCTGCGAGCAATTGGCGGCTGCTGTTCGATGCTTTTTCCAGGGATGAGCTTCCTCGGCATCGATTGTGGGCCTGCGAGATCGCCGAGACTTTCGGCGATCCGGACGTCCTGCCCGCGCTGACCCCGCTGCTGAACGACGGCGATGGACATGTGCGCAAGTCCGCCGCGCACGCCCATCAGGCGATCGGGGCGCGCAGTTAGCCCGGGCGCAATGGTGCAGAGCAACATTGCGCCTCGCGCGAACTTGATCCGGATCAAGTTTCAAATCGCACGATAGGGCATTTTGCCCAAATGCCCCGCAGGTCCAAATGTGGGATAGCGCATAGACATTAGAGCTGGAATAGCTCTAAGAATACGGGGCCCTTTGGTCAGTTCCGTTGCAGGTTTGACGATGGATTACAGCCAGTTTTTCACTTCCGCCCTTGATCGTCTCCACTCGGAGCGGCGCTACCGCGTGTTCGCCGATCTCGAGCGCATCGCCGGCCGGTTCCCGCATGCGCTCTGGCACTCGCCCAAGGGCAAGCGCGACGTCGTGATCTGGTGCTCCAACGATTATCTCGGCATGGGTCAACACCCGAAGGTGGTCGGCGCCATGGTCGAGACCGCGACCCGCGTCGGCACTGGCGCCGGCGGCACCCGCAACATCGCCGGCACGCACCATCCGCTGGTGCAGCTCGAGGCCGAGCTCGCCGATCTCCACGGCAAGGAAGCCTCGCTGCTCTTCACGTCCGGCTACGTCTCGAACCAGACCGGCATCGCGACCATCGCAAAGCTCATTCCGAACTGCCTGATCCTGTCGGACGAGCTCAACCACAATTCGATGATCGAGGGCATCCGCCAGTCCGGTTGCGAGCGGGTCGTGTTCCGCCACAACGACCTCGCCGATCTCGAAGCGCTGTTGAAGGCTGCGGGTCCGAGCCGGCCCAAGCTGATCGCCTGCGAGAGCCTTTATTCGATGGACGGCGACATCGCCCCGCTCGCCAGGATCTGCGACCTTGCCGAGAAGTACGGTGCGATGACCTATGTCGACGAGGTCCACGCCGTCGGCATGTACGGCCCCCGCGGCGGCGGCATCGCCGAGCGCGACGGCGTGATGCATCGCATCGACATTCTCGAAGGCACGCTCGCCAAGGCGTTCGGCTGCCTCGGCGGCTACATCGCCGCCAACGGCCAGATCATCGACGCCGTGCGCTCCTATGCGCCGGGCTTCATCTTCACCACCGCACTGCCGCCGGCGATCTGCTCGGCCGCGACCGCCGCGATCAAGCATCTGAAGACGTCAAGCTGGGAGCGTGAGCGCCACCAGGACCGCGCCGCCCGCGTCAAGGCGATCCTCAACGCCGCCGGCCTGCCGGTGATGTCGAGCGACACCCACATCGTCCCGCTGTTCATCGGCGATGCCGAGAAGTGCAAGCAGGCCTCCGACCTCTTGCTCGAACAGCACGGCATCTACATCCAGCCGATCAACTATCCGACAGTCGCCAAGGGCACCGAACGCCTGCGCATCACGCCCTCGCCCTATCACGATGACGGCCTGATCGATCGGCTCGCTGAAGCCCTGCTGCAGGTGTGGGACCGCCTCGGCCTGCCGCTCCGCGAGAAATCGCTGGCGGCGGAGTAGCTCCCGGTCGTCCTGGCGAAAGCCAAGACCCATTACCCCAGCTATGAATTGTTGCGGCTCTCTGGCCTTCGCCAGGGCGACGTTGGGGTTGGCACCTTAACGACAACCCCAGTTCCCGCGCTCGCACGGCATTTCGCTGTCGCTTGCGACCGTCCAACGCGCTAGATTTACAGGGAAAACGAGAGCGGGCGCTGCCAGCGCCCCGGGAGAAGCACGCTCGCCATGCTGCACGATTGGGGCGTGATCGCCGCCGCCTTCGGCTATATCGGCTTTCTGTTCCTGGTGGCGAGCCATGGCGACCGCCGCTCGCCGGCTGGTCGCGGCCGCGCCTCCGGGCTGATCTATCCGCTGTCGCTGGCGATCTATTGCACCTCCTGGACCTTCTTCGGCTCGGTCGGCTTCGCCACCCGCACCTCCACCGACTTCCTCGCCATCTATGTCGGCCCGATCCTGATGATCGGGCTCGGAGCCGGCGTGCTCCGCCGCGTGATCCAGCTTGCGAAAGCCCACAACATCACCTCGATCGCCGACTTCATCGGCGCGCGCTACGGCAAGAGCCAGGCAGTGGCGGCCACCGTCGCGCTGATCGCGATCATCGGCTCGGTGCCCTACATCGCGCTCCAGCTCAAGGCGGTCGCCTCCTCGCTCGAAACCATCCTGAGCGAAGACCAGGCCTTCTCCCACATCCCGATCGTCGGCGACGTGGCGCTGATCGTGACGCTGGCGATGGCGGCCTTCGCGGTGCTGTTCGGCACGCGGCAGACGGACGCCACCGAGCATCAGCACGGCCTGATGCTGGCGGTCGCGACCGAATCCATCATCAAGCTGGTCGCTTTCCTTGCCGCCGGCATCTTCGTCACCTTCTGGATGTTCTCGCCGCACGAGCTGATCGAGCGCGCGATGAAGACACCAGAGGCGGTGCGCGCCATCAACTATTCGCCCTCGATCGGCAACTTCCTGACCATGACGCTGCTGTCGCTGTGCGCGATCATGCTGCTGCCGCGTCAGTTTCACGTCAGCGTGGTGGAGAATTCCTCGGATGCGGAGGTCGGTCGCGCGCGCTGGCTGTTTCCGCTCTACCTCGTCGCCATCAATCTGTTCGTGATCCCGATCGCGCTCGCCGGCCTCGTCAGCTTTCCGTTCGGCGCCGCCGACCCTGATATGTACGTGCTGGCGCTGCCGATGGAGGGCGGTGCGGAGTTGCTCAGCGTCGCCATTTTCGTCGGCGGCCTGTCGGCGGCGACTGCGATGGTGATCGTCGAATGCGTCGCGCTCTCCATCATGGTCTCGAACGACCTCGTAGTGCCCCTGGTGCTGCAACGACGGCCCGAGGGACGCACCGGCGGCGCCGATTTCAGCGACTTCCTGCTGCGCTCGCGCCGGCTCGCGATCTTCGCCATCATGGTGATGGCCTATTTCTACTACCGCGCGCTCGGCAATACCCAGCTCGCCGCGATCGGCCTGCTCTCCTTTGCCGCCATCGCCCAGCTTGCACCAAGCTTCTTCGGCGGGCTGCTGTGGCGGCGCGCGACCGCGCGCGGCGCGATCGGCGGCATGCTGGTCGGCTTCGCGGTGTGGCTCTACACGCTGTTCATCCCGAGCTTTATGGACTCGACTTCGGGCATCCTGCTGCTCCAGCACGGCCCGTTCGGGATCGAGGCGCTGCGGCCGCAGGCGCTGTTCGGCGCCGACCTGCCGCCGCTGATGCACGGCGTCATCTGGTCACTGTCGCTCAACATCCTCACTTATGTGCTGCTGTCGCTTGCGCGCCGGCCGTCTTCGATCGAACTGGTGCAGGCCGATCTGTTCGTGCCCAACACGCTCGCGCCGATCTCCCCGAACTTCCGCCGCTGGCGCACCACCGTCACGGTGCAGGACATCCAGACCACGGTGGCGCAATATCTCGGGCCGGACCGCGCGCGGCATTCGTTCGAGGCATTCTCCGCGCGGCGCAATGTGCGGCTGGAGTCCGGGGCACCCGCCGATTTCGAGCTGCTGCAGCACGCCGAGCACCTGATCGCCTCCTCGATCGGTGCGGCCTCCTCGCGTCTCGTGATGTCGCTGCTGCTGCGCAAGCGGACAGTCTCCGCCAAGGCTGCGCTCAAACTGCTCGACGATTCCCACGCGGCGCTGCATTTCAACCGCGAGATCCTCCAGACCGCGCTCAACCATGTCCGCCAGGGCATCGCGGTATTCGATTCCGATCTGCAACTGATCTGCTCCAACCGGCAGTTCGGCGATCTGCTCAATGTTCCCCCGCATTTCATCCAGTTCGGCACGCCGTTGCGTGAGATCCTGGAATTCATGGGCGTGAGCGAGCCGGATGACCCGGTCGAGCGCGAGGCCATGCTGGAGCGCCGGCTCGCGGCTTACACCACAGACAGCGAGCCTTATCTGGAGCGCCTGCCCGACCGCCACATGGTGATCGAGATTTTGACCAACCGCATGCCCGGCGGCGGCTTCGTCATCACCTTCACCGACGTCACGCCCACATTCGAAGCGGCCGAAGCGCTGGAGCGCGCCAATGCGACGCTGGAAAAGCGGGTGCGGGACCGCACCGAAGAGCTGACCCGGCTGAATTCCGAGCTGGCACAGGCCAAGAGCGCGGCCGAAGACGCCAGCATCTCGAAGACGCGTTTCCTCGCCGCCGCCAGCCACGACATTCTCCAGCCGCTGAACGCGGCCAGGCTCTATGTCACGAGCCTGGTCGAGCGCCAGCACAGCGGCGAGGAGACGCGACTGGTCGAGAACATCGACGAATCGCTCCAGGCGATCGAGGAGATCCTCGGTGCGCTGCTCGACATCTCCCGGCTCGACGCCGGCGCGATGACGACCTCGATCTCGAGCTTCAAGATGGCCGACCTGATGCGCTCGCTGGAGATCGAGTTCGCGCCGGTCGCACGCGCCAAGAATCTCGAGCTCGCCTTCGTGCCCTGCTCGCTGCCGGTCGAATCGGACCGCTTGCTGCTGCGGCGCCTGCTGCAGAACCTGATCTCCAACGCGATCAAGTATACGCCGCGCGGCCGTGTGCTGGTCGGCTGCCGCCGCCGCGGCGCCTCGCTCAAGATCTGCGTCTATGACACCGGCGTCGGTATTCCCACGGTCAAGCGCGGCGAGATCTTCAAGGAATTCCACCGCCTCGAGCAGGGCGCCCGGATCGCCCGCGGCCTCGGCCTTGGACTGTCGATCGTCGAGCGGCTGGCGCGCGTGCTCAACCATGGCATCGCCATCGATTCCAATGTCGGCGGCGGCTCGGTGTTTTCCGTGACGGTGCCGACGGCGGAGGCGATCACCCACACCGCGGCCGTGACCAGCGCGACGCCGCTCGCGCGCACGCCGATCTCGGGCACCCTGATCGTCTGCATCGAGAACGACGCCGCGATCCTCGACGGCATGCGCACGCTGCTGAAGGCCTGGGACGCCGAAGTGATCGCGGTCGCAGATCCCGAGGGCGCGATCGCCGCGATCGAAACTGCCGGCCGCCGCGTGACCGGCCTGCTAGTCGACTACCATCTCGACCGCGGCAACGGCATCGCCGCGATCCGCGATATCCGTCGCCGCTTCGGCGACGGCATCCCGGCGATCCTGATCACCGCCGACCGCAGCCCCGCCGTGCAAATGGCTGCGCGCGAGGAAAATGTCGCGGTGCTCAACAAGCCGGTCAAGCCGGCTTCGCTCCGCGCCCTGCTCGGCCAGTGGCGCGCGCAGCAGATGGTGGCGGCGGAGTGAACCTCCGCACTCAAGGCGCAAGCTTCGTAAACACATAGTCGCGGCTCTTCACGCGGGCTTCGTGGCAGGCGAAGCAGGTGCGATGCTGGGCCTCGTCGACCGGCTTGCCGTTGACGAAGCGGCCAAACCCCCAGCCGCCGGTGGCCGCATATTTTCTGGCATCCTTGACCATCACCTGGACGGTGGTGGCCTCACCGGGAATCGTCGCGGACGCAAATTCGGGCGACTGCTTCCGCTTCCAGGCGCGCTTGACCAGAATGGCGCCGTCCGGGAACGGAAGCTTTCCTGCCTGATAGGCGTCGAGCGCGGTCTGGTTGCCGATGACAGCGCGGAGCTCGTCGAGTGGGGCTGCCTCCTCGGCCGGCGCGATCAACTCCCACTGCTTGTAGCCGGGCGGAATTGTGACGCCGTAGATCGGCGAGGCATCGGCTGTCGCGGGATCTTCCGCAAGCGCGATCGTGACAAGATACGGCACGCAGGTCAGGACAACGGCGAGGAGGAGCACGGTCAGCACGATCATCGTCGCAGGGGATGGAAATTTTGACTTTTCAGATTTCATTGTGGTCATGAGGCTTCATTGAGCTGAGATCGCATGTAGACCTCGGTCCAGCCTTGCCGGACCGAGGTCTTGCCAAAATCCTCAGGCGCCGCCGTCGGCGTCGATGACGGCCTTGGCAAAGGCTTGCGGCGCTTCCTGAGGCAGATTGTGGCCGACGCCACCGGTGATCAGGCGATAGTCGTACCGGCCCGAGAACTTCTTGGCATAGGCGCTTGGGTCGGGATGCGGCGCGCCATTGACATCGCCTTCCATCGTGATCGCCGGCACCTCGATGACAGGTGCCGCCGCGAGCTTCTTTTCGAGATGCTCGTACTTAGCTTCGCCTTGGGCGAGCCCGAGCCGCCAGCGGTAATTGTGGATCGTGATCGCGACATGATCCTTGTTGTCCAGCGCCGCCGCGCTGCGGGCGAAGGTGGCGTCGTCGAACTTCCACTGCGGCGAAGCAAGCTTCCAGATCAGTTTTGCGAAATCATGCGTGTACTTCTCGTATCCGGCGCGGCCGCGCTCGGTCGCAAAATAGAACTGGTACCACCATTGCAGCTCGGCCGACGGCGGCAGCGGCGCGTTGCCGGCGGCCTGGCTGGAGATCAGATAGCCGCTGACCGACACCAGTGCGCGGCAGCGCTCCGGCCACAGCGCGGCGATGATGTCGGCGGTGCGCGCGCCCCAATCGAAACCGGCGATCACCGCCTTCTTGATCTCGAGCTTGTCCATCAGGGCGATGATGTCGGTGGCCATCGCTGCCGGCTCGCCGTTGCGCGGCGTCTCGGCGGAGAGGAAGTGCGTCGAACCGTAACCGCGGAGATAGGGGATGATGACGCGATAGCCGGCCTTTGCCAGGATCGGCGCGACATCGACGAAGGCGTGAATGTCGTAGGGCCAGCCGTGCAGCAGGATCGCGACGGGACCGTTCGCAGGGCCGGCCTCCGCGTAGCCGACGTTGAGGACGCCGGCATCGATCTGCTTGATCGCGCCGAACGACGCATTCGTCGCGGAGGAGCGCGGCGCCTCCGATTCGGCACGGGCGAGGCCGATCACGCCGAGGCCGGCTGCGACGGTTCCCGCGGCGAGGCCGAAAAACTGGCGGCGGTGCTGGTCAATGATCTGTTTCATGGCGTTGCTACCTTGTTGATGGTTGGTGGTGGTACGTCAGATCAGCGCGACCGTGACGTCGATGTTGCCGCGGACGGCTTTGGAATAGGGGCAAGTCTGGTGCGCCTCATCGATGAGGCCGCGCGCGATCTCGCGGTCGAGACCGGGCAGGCTGACATCGAGGCGCGCCCTGAGCGAATAGGCGCCCTCGTCGAGCACGAGGTCGATCTCCGCATCGATTGCGCATTTCCTGGGGAGCTCGATCTTCCGCTTGCGGGCGGCGATCTCCATCGCGCCTTCGAAGCAGGCCGACCAACCGGCCGCGAACAATTGCTCGGGATTGGTGCCGATGCCGGTGTCGCCCGGCGGCGACAGCTTGACATCCAGGCGGCCGTCGGAACTGCGCGATATGCCGTCCTGTCGCCCGCCGCTGGTGCGGGTCCGGGCCGTGTAGAGCAATTTTGCCGCTTGGGTCATGAAGGTCTCCTTGCCGTCGCACACTGACTAGCAGCGGCTGCCGCGAGACACCCGTTTGGACTTGTGAGAAGTTGTGAGGTCTCGGCTCGCTCGCCTCACAAGGTCTGAATCCGCGGTCTGATCGCGGCGCAGTCGACGGCCTTGCCGGATCGCGATCATCTGGCTATCCGGTCTTTTCGAAGGATCAGGATTCCGCCATGACCGAGCCGGCCGGCACCGCAACGGGAACCCTCTCGTTTGGGCCATTCACCGTGACGCCACATGAAAGACTCGTGACCCGCGATGGCGCCGCGCTGCCGCTCGGCGCAAAGGCCTTCGACACGCTGCTCGCGCTGATGTCACGGCCGAACCAGGTCATCAGCAAGTTTGATCTGATGGCGCTGGTGTGGCCCGGCATGACAGTCGAGGACGCCAATCTGCGCTTTCACATCGCAGCGCTTCGCAAGATCCTTGGCGACGGCCAGGATGGTGCCCGCTACATCACCACACTCTCCGGCCGCGGCTATTGCTTCGTGGCGCCGATCTCGCAGGTGAATATCCCGGCACAGCCGCACACCGCACCGCGAACGGAATTGCCGCCCGTCAAACTGCCGAACCGGCTGCAACGGATGGTCGGGCGCGACGATGCGATCGCCGCCGTTTCCGACAGGCTCATCGGCTCGCGCTTCATCACGATCGCCGGCCCGGGCGGTGTCGGCAAGACCGCCGTCGCCGTTGCCATCGCTCACGACCTGCTCGAGACATTCTCCGACGCCGCACATTTCATCGACCTTGCCGCGCTGAGCGATCCCGATCTCGTGATCACCTCGATCCTGCTGATGCTCGGCTTGCCGGCCCAGACCGACGATCCCCTGCCCGCGCTGCTCACGCATCTCCGGGACAAGCGGATGCTGCTGATCCTCGACAATTGCGAGCACGTCATCACAGCCGCGGCGCCGCTGGCCGCCGAGATCTTCCACGCCGCACCGCATGTCCATATCCTGGCGACGAGCCGCGAAGCCCTGCGGGTCGAGGGCGAGCAGGTCTATCGATTGGCGCCGCTCGCCGTTCCGCCCGACAATCCCGGGCTGACGGCGGCCGCGGCGCAGACCTATCCCGCGCTTCAACTCTTCCTCGAACGTGCCACGGCCGGCGGCGCGCAGATCGCGCTCGACGATGCCAATGCCGCGATCGTCGCCGGCATCTGCCGCAAGCTCGACGGCATGGCGCTGGCGATCGAACTGGCCGCCGGCCGGGTCGAAGCCTATGGCCTGGTGCAGACCGCAACGCTGCTCGACGAGCGGCTCAATTTGCTGTGGCAGGGCCGGCGCACGGCGCCGCCGCGACAGAAGACCTTGCAGGCGACGCTGGACTGGAGCTACGGGCTCCTATCCGACATCGAGCGCCTCGTGCTGCGCAGACTCGCGATCTTCGCCGGCCACTTCACCATCGACGCCGCGCTCGAGATCGTGCCGGACGAACGCGTCGACCGCTCCCGCCTGTTCGATGCCATCGACGGCCTCGTCGCCAAGTCGATGGTCGCGCCGCGGCCGATCGGCGCCATGATGCGCTACCGTCTGCTCGACACGACGCGGGCCTATCTGCTCGAGATCGAGCCTGATGACGCGGCGCTCGCCGACCGCCACGCGACCTATTACCGGCAATGGCTGCAGCAGGCCGGCACGACATGGGCCACGGTGCCGAGCGCCGACGAACGCGCGATCCACTTCTCCGCGCTTCACAACGTGCGCGCCGCACTGGACTGGTGCTTCGGTGCGAACGGCGATTCCGGCATCGGCATTGCACTTGCTGCTGCGGCGGCTCCGGTCTTTCTCGCCATGTCGCTGCTGATCGAATGCCGGCGCTGGTCCGAACGGGCTCTGCTTGCGATCGATTCGCCCTCGCGCGGCAGCGCCGAGGAAATGCACATCCAGGCCGCGCTCGGACTGACCTTGATGTTCACGCGCGGCGGCAGCGAAGCGGCGCGTGCCGCCTTGAGCCGGAGCCTTGCGATCGCCGAGGCGCGCGACGACGCGCCAAACCAGCTCCAGCTGCTCGGCCGCATGCATATCTTCCACGAGCGGATGGGACAGTTCGACGCTGCGCTCCGCTATGCGCAGCAGAGCCTGGCGGTCGCCGGGACACTCGGCGATGCCGCCTCTCTCGCCCTCGCCCGTTCGCTGCTCGGCGTGTCGCTGCATCTTGCCGGCGAGCATCGAGACGCTGTGAAAATGCTGACGGCCGCCTGGCAGGGGCCGGGCACGGAACGGATCAGCACCGTCTATGGCTTCGATCACCGCAACCGGGCGGGCATCTCGCTCGCGCGAGAGCTTTGGTTGCAGGGCCGCCCCGCGGATGCACTGCAATTGGCCCGGCAGACAGTCATCGAGGCCGCGCAGATGGACCATCCGATCACGCTCTGCATTGCGTTGATCTGGGCGGTCTCGATCGATCTCTGGAGCGGAGACCTCGATGGCGCCGAAGAGAACATCGACCGCTTCATCGCCCATGCCAAATCGCGCTCCATGGGCCCCTACCTTGCGGTCGGCCGCGGCGTCAAAGGCGAGCTGGCGATCCGGCGCGGCCATGCCGCCGATGGCGTCGAGACGATCGGGGCGTGCCTGCGTGAGCTCCACGATGCCGGCTACGAGCTGCTCACCACGACGTTCAACATCGCGCTTGTTCAGGGTTTGATGGCGCTTGGGCAGCTCGAGCGGAGTGCGGGCCTGATCGACGACGCGATCCGCCTCGTCGAGCAAGGCGGCGATCATCTGTACATGCCCGAGCTGCTGCGCATGAAAGGCAGGGTTCTCTTGGCGGGGCCGCAGCCCATGACTGATCAAGCAGAGGCCCATTTCGTGCAATCGCTGGAGTTGAGTCGTCGCAAAGGCGCCAAAGCCTGGGAGCTGCGGGCAGCGATCGATCTCGCCGGATTGCTTGCCGAACGCGACCGGCGCGAGGAAGCGAAACGGTGGCTTCAATCCGCGTACGAAGGCTTCGCCGAAGGCTCGGAGACAGCGGATATCAGGGCCGCCGACAAGTTGTTGCAGACATTATAGGGCGCACCCTATCGTCCTTGCGAGCGCAGCGAAGCAATCCGGAATCCCTCCGCGGAAAGACTCTGGATTGCTTCGCTGCGCTCGCAATGACGGAGTAAGAGGCGGCAGCGTCGCTCTTCCAGCTTGCATTTGACTCGCAGACACACCTTCGCATTCTCGCGGCGCATTTCGCCCGAGTTTTGCTTCGTCGCTCACCCTCTTTTTGTCCAAGAAGGCGCAGGGAAGGCCGGGTGCCGGCTGGCACCCGCGGTCCGCTGCGCGAAAAGCACACGCAGGAAAACCGCACAGCAGCATACAGGTGTAGCCAATCACTCGGCCTTCCCTGCGCAGTGGCTTTACGGCTTATGCCGTGCTCTCCCGG
>NZ_JADPKK010000004.1 GCF_023073915.1 Bradyrhizobium sp. 149
GTCTCATGGCAAAGGGCAAAGCCCACAACGCAGCACTGATCGCCTGCGCCCGTAAGCTCCTGATCTATGCCAATACTGTCGTACAACGCGGCACGCCCTGGACCGAAAAAGCAGCCTAGCTCTTAATGGTTGCTACGATGTCACCCCACGATCTTCCTTAGCTCCGCCTTCGCCACCTTCTCCAGCGTCGAGCGCGGCATGTCGTCGACGAAACGGATCTCGCGCGGCACCTTGAAGTCGGCGAGGCCGGCGCGGCAGGCGGCCATCACGGCCTCGTGCAGATCGGGCCGCGCACCGGCGACGCCCCCTTGCGGGATGATGAAGACGACCGGCACCTCGTCCAGCATCGGATGCGTCTTCGCCACCACGGCGGCCTCGCGCACGCCGGGAACGAGTGCGACCACCTGCTCGATCTCGGACGCGGCCACGTTCTCGCCGCCGACCTTGAGCATGTCCTTGCTGCGGTCTCCGAAGCGAATATAGCCGTTCTCCAGCCGCACCACGCGATCACCGGTGAGAAAAAAGCCGTGCTCGTCGAAGCTCTCGCGTGTCGCCTTCTCGTTGTGCAGATATTCGGCGAACAGCGACAGGCCGACAATGCCCTTGATCGAGAGATTGCCGGTGGCGCCGACCGCGGTCGGCCGACCGTCATCGTCGGTGATGCGGATTTCATATTCCGGCGCGGCGCGGCCGATCGACATCGGGATGTTAGGCTGGTCGATCTCGCCGACGATGCCGTGGGTGATGGTCTCGGTCATGCCCCACCAGCCGATGATCTTGACGCCGAAAGCGGCGAAGGCCGGCGGCTCGTTGATCGCGGTGCCCCACAGACGGAATTTGTGATCCTTCGGGACCTCCTGCTCGAGCAGCGCCTTCATGCAGAAAGGTATGGTCGAGGTCCAGGTCGAGCCGTGCTCGCGCGCCGCGCCCCAGAACCGGCTGGCGGAAAAGCGTGGTTGGATCACGCAGGTGGCACCGACCCACAGCGTCGCCAGCATCGAATAGGCCAGCGCGTTGGTGTGGAACAGCGGCAGATAGGCCTGATGCACGTCGCTTGCGTGCAGGTCCTCGTGCGCGGCGTTGATCTTGGCGCCCCACAGCGCGTTGGCGTGGGTCCACAGCACCGCCTTGGGCCGCGATGTCGTGCCTGAGGTATATTGCACGCTGCACGGTGCGAGCGGATCGGTCGCACGCGTGGGACGGTCGGCACTGTCGGCGAACAACGCCTCAAAGCTGTCGCCGCGCGAGACTGCTTGCGCGGGCGCCGCGCCCGCATCATGCGAGGTCACCGCCATCCAGCGGATGTTCCGGCAGTTCTGCGCGACGATCTCGGCATAGGCCGGCTGCGTGATCGCGGCGACCGCGCCGCAATGATCGGCGAAATAGTCGAGCTCGGCCGGTGCCGAGCGCGTGTTGGTGGTCACCGCGATGGCCCCGAGCTCAACACAGGCAAACCAGGAGAGCAGCGCCTCGATGCAATTGTCGAGATGAATGAGCACATATTCGCCCGGCTTCACGCCGCGCTTGGCGAGGCCGGCCGCGAGCGCCCCGACTCGATCGTGAAACTCGCCATAGCTCCAGCGCCGCGCCGGCCCGTCGAACGGCGCCCAGATCAGGAACGGATGTGAGCTGCGCAGCTCGGCCCGCATCTTCAGCAGCCAGGGCACGTCGAGCCCGTCGAATGGGCCCACGATTCCGGCGGCCGTGTCGTTCGGCATGTTTGCTCCCCGTGCAGCCCGCTTCTGATTGGCGGCTGTCTTCACATTAGTGCCGGGACTCTTTTGCCATTGGATGGCGTGGGGAGCAAATGCGCTGGTCAGTCCTGATACGACGAAATCTCGATGAGGCTGCCATCCGGATCCCGGCAATAGACCGAGCGCAGGGTGCCGCGGGCGCCCTGCTTGGGAACCGGGCCTTCCTCGATCGCGACGCCATGAGCCTTCAAATGCGCCACCACCTCGCCGGGGCTGGCGGAGGTGAGGAAGCAGAGATCCTCGCTGCCGGCGGTCTGGTGGTCCGCGGTGAACCACTCCACCTTGTCGGCATCGCGCGGCCGGACGTTGATCTTCTGGTTACCGAATTGAAGCGAAGTCCGCGGCGCTTTGCCGCCGCCGGGGTCGAACACCTTGACTTCCATGCCGAGAATCCTGCCGTACCACTCGGCAGTCACTGCGACGTCCGCAACGTTGATCACGAGATGATCGAGGGCTTTGACCTTGACCGCCATGCCTTATCCTTTCGTCGTGATGCGCCCCGTGCACTTTCCGCCTGCGGCAAGCTTTGTTACAACCGCGTCGACGCCACTTTCAAGCTATCTGGCTTCAAGAACAACACGTTGGGAGAACCCTTGAGATGATCACTCGCCGTACCGCGCTGAGCCTGCTCGCCGCCAGTCCGCTTGCAGCCAGCCCGCTGTCGAAGGCACTTGCCGCCGACTATCCGACCCACCCGGTGAAATGGGTGGTCGGCTATCCGCCGGGCGGGGCCACCGACATCCTGGCGCGGCTGATCGGCCAGCGGCTGTCGGAAAAGCTCGGCCAGCAATTCGTGATCGAGAACAAGCCGGGTGCCGGCAACAACATCGCCACCGAATCGGTCATCAACGCCGAGCCCGACGGCTACACGCTGCAACTGGTCAATCCGGCCAACTACATCAACGCCTCGCTCTACACCAATCTGAAGTTCAACTTCGTGCGCGACATCGCGCCGATCGCCTCGTTTCAGCGCGTGCCGAACGTGATGACCGTCAACAAGGACGTGCCGGCCAAGACCGTCGCCGAGTTCATCGAATACGTGAAGGCCAATCCCGGCAAGGTCAACATGGCCTCCTCGGGCAACGGCACCTCGGTGCATCTGTCCGGCGAGATGTTCATGGCGCTGACGGGCTGCAAGATGCAGCACGTGCCCTATCGCGGCGCCGCGCCGGCGATCACCGACATGCTCGGCGGGCAGGTGCAGGTGATCTTCGACAACATGCCCTCGATCATCCAGCACATCCGCTCCGGCTCGCTCCGCGCCATCGGCGTCACCACGGCGGAGCGCTCGCCGCAGCTGCCCGACGTGCCGACGATCGGCGAGACCGTGAAGGACTACGAGGCGAGCGCGCTGTTCGGCATGGGGGCGCCGAAGAACACGCCCAAGGAGATCATCGCCAAGCTCAACAGCGAGATCAACACGCTGATAAAGGAACCGGACATGGCCAAGCGCCTGGTCGAGCTCGGCGGCGAGCCGCGGGTGCAGACGCCCGAGGCGTTCGGCGAGGAGATCAAGGCCGAGACTGAGAAATGGAAGAAGGTCGTCGAGTTCGCCGGCCTGAAGGTCGAGTAGCGATCTTGTGATGTCCAGGAAGGGAGCCCTGCCGTTCGGCAGGGCTTTTTTCTTGGGTGCCGTGCCGATTGATCTGGAATAAAACGGCGTGACGAAACCTGATGTTATATGGCGCGTATCTCGCGCTGTGGGGAGAGGAGTCGGGATCATGCGCAAGACGCAACTGGCACTGCTGGGCCTCGGTGCGACAATCCTCGCCGGCTTCGCCGCGGCCGCGCCCGCCGCGGCGCGCGACTATCCCTGGTGCGCCCAGGGCGGCGGTTACGAGTATCCCGGCGATTGCACCTACAGCACCTATGAACAATGCCAGGCCAGTGTGTCGGGCCGGCTCATGGCCTGTGGAGCCAATCCGCTCGTGGCCTACGGTCAGGCCCCTCTGCCGCAACCCCGGCTGTCCCGGCGCACGAGGCCCGTTGCGCCGTATTGAGGAACTCGCGATTTGGCTGGTGGCCCGGATTGCGTTTCGCGCCATCCGGGCCGCGCGGACGCGGCCTGCGTTGCCGCTATCGCTTCGCCTCGGCCTGCTCCGTGCCGTTGCATGAGATCAGCATCGTATACGGCCGCGCGTTGCCGGCGATATCGGTGGTCTTGAGCTCGCCCTTGAGTTCGCCCTTGGGCTCGGTGGTCTGGTAGGGCACCACGCTGTTGTCGAGGAAATCGCGCAGCGCGCCGGTCTTAATCGCGAAGTTGATGTTCTCGGGGATGTTGCCGGTCGCAGCCGCGACCCGCAATCCGTCCAGCTTTCCCGTAACGACGCCCACGATCTGCCCGGTGGTGTCGAACAGCGGGCCGCCGCTATTGCCGGGTTGCACGGGCGCACTGATTTGCAGGAAACGCGAATCGTTGCGCATGCCGCTGAGCGAACTCACGATCCCCGTCGTCACGGTGAAGTCCGAAGTCAGCAGCCCATGGAAGGGAAAGCCGATCGCGACGACGGAATCGCCGGAGCGGATCGAGCGGTCGCGAATTCGCGCAAAATCCTTGAATGTCGTTGTCGACGGCGCCTGCAGCAACGCGAGATCGTTGTTGGCGTCGCTCGACACCACGCGCAAAACCATCCCGGCTTCGCCCGTGAGATTGCCCTTGATGTCGCCGACGCAGCCATTGATCACATGGTTATTGGTGACCACGTGTCCGCTGGCACTCACGACAAAGCCGGTGCCGCTCTTGGCTCTGGCGGGCTTGCTGGCCGGCGGGGACGCCTGCTTGTCGGGCGCCTGCGGCTTCGCCGCGACCTTCGTAAAGTCTCCGGCCTTGCTCAGCCCGTCGGCTTTGACCTTGGTGACGCAATGGGCCAGTGCCGCAATCACGGGCCCGGCCGAGGTCAGGTCGAAGTTCAGGACGGTGCGGCCGCTCGTCGCCACCATCAGGCTCGCCTTCTGAAACGTTCGTACCACGTTGGCAGGCATGACGGAGCTGAGCATGTTCGTCTGGTTGGCCGTGGCGAACAGTCTGGCCTGCTCCTGTCCGTCAAAGATGACGTCGATCGCGGCGTTCTCGCCCTGCTTGAAGCGGTAGCTGGGACTCGCAAAGCTCAATATCCACGAGCCCCCGGCATTCTGACCGACGACGAGAATGACGCCGTTGGCATAAGGCGCCGTCGCGGCACAATGCGAGAAGGCTCCCGTTTCGTCATTGCTGAACGCGCCGCCGCTCCAGTTGCCTACATTGACGCTTCCGAACGGCCCGGCCGCATGCGCTGCGATGACGACGCTCACCGGCAATAAAGACCCAACGACAAATGACTTAAGCCACATACTTTCCCCCGGAGCATTCGCGCGCATCTTATCTGCGAGAGGAGGTGCTGCGCAACCGGCAGTTGTCTGGCGAGCGCCGGTGTCGTCGGGGCGACCTTCGGGCTTGCCTTTACTTTGCGGTCCTATATACTTTGCAATACAAAGTAGCGGGACCAATACTCCCGGCAAGCATGGGCGGAGCGAGGTTTTGGCGTTGCCAATGCGCGATCTCGACAAGGCACTGGCCGACATCGTGGCGATCCGCAGCCAGATTGCGGCCGGCACGGCATTCCGCGGCTACGGCCCGGCGACGATGGCCGCGACCGGTGCAGTCGCGCTTCTCACCGCAATCCTGCAGTTCTGGTTGCTCGGGGATCCCACCGGCGAGCCGCTCGGCTTCTTCTTCGGCTGGTTCATTGCCGCCGCGCTCTCCGGCCTGATGATCGGGATCGAGATGCGCGCGCGCTCGCACCGCCATCATTCGGGTCTCGCCGATGCCATGATCCACCAGGCAGTCGAGCAGTTCCTGCCCGCAGGCGTTGCCGGTGTGCTGCTCGCGGTTGTGATGTGGAAGTTCGCAGGCGAAACGCTGTGGCTGCTGCCGGGCCTGTGGCAGATCTTGGTGTCGCTCGGCATTTTCGCCTCCGTCCGCTCGCTGCCGCGCACCGTGGCGCTCGCCGGCGCCTGGTATTTCATCTCCGGCTTTGCGGTGGTGGTGCTCGCGAGCCAAACCCATACGCTGTCGCCATGGACCATGGGCCTGCCCTTCGTGATCGGGCAGTCGGTGATGGCGGGCATTCTGTATTTCGCGTCCGGAGGCCATGATGTCGAAGACTGACAGCGCGCCCTTCTCTTATGAAGGACTGGACCGCGTGATCCACGAGAAGGCGAGACTCGGACTTCTGACCTCGCTGATGGCGCATCCGAAGGGTCTGGCGTTCGCCGATCTCAAGCAGCTCTGCGGCCTCACCGACGGCAATCTCAGCCGGCATCTCGCCGTGCTTCAGGAGGCCGGGCTCGTCGAGGTGACCAAGGGCTATGAGGGCAATCGCCCGCACACGACCTGCCGCCTGACCAAGGCTGGCCGCCGCCGCTTCCTCGACTATCTCGCCGTGCTCGAGCGCCTGGTGCGCGACGCCGCCAAGGCCGCCGGCCGCGAGGCGGCGCCGCTCGGCCGCCTCAATATCGTCTCGACCTGATCCCCTTTTTTGACCGGAGACTTTGCAATGCAAAGTGACGTCACGTCCCAGAACGAGAAGCTTCATGTCGGCATCATCATGGACGGCAACGGCAGATGGGCGACGCGGCGCGGCCTGTCGCGCGTGCGCGGCCACGAGGCCGGCGTCGAGGCGATCCGCCGCATCGTCGAAGCCGCGCCCAAGCAGGGTATCGGAACGCTGACGCTCTACGCCTTCTCCACTGACAATTGGCGCCGGCCGAAGGCCGAGGTCGCCGCGTTGATGACGCTGCTGCGGTTCTACCTCGCCAACGAAGTGCAGAGCCTGGTCAAGAACGGCGTGCGTCTCACCGTGATCGGCCGCCGCGACCGTCTGCCCGACGGCATCGCCAATGCAATCGGGCGTGCGGAAGACGCCACCGCGCAGGGCAGCACGCTTCAATTGCGCATCGCCGTCGACTATTCCGCGCGCGACGCCATCCTCAACGCGGCGGCGAAGGCGGCGGCGCTGACCAGCCTGACCCGCGAGGCGTTCTCGCAGCTCGTCACCGGCGAGGCCGGTTTGCGCGACGTCGATCTCATCATCCGCACCTCGGGCGAGAAGCGGCTGTCGGACTTCCTGCTCTGGGAAGGTGCCTATGCCGAGCTGCACTTCACCGAGCGGATGTGGCCCGAATTCGACGCGGGCGATCTTGCCGCGGCCCTGGTCTCCTTCCACGGCCGCGAGCGTCGCTTCGGCGGCCTGCAGGCGATCGTGCCGGAGGAGGTGCCTTCACTCTCTCGCGTGTGACGCCCGGTACTGGGCAACGAGCTGTTCGTTTTCGGCCGCAAGATTGGCAGCAATGTCCAAGCGGCCCATCCGCTGCTTCGGCTATGTGTGCAATCCACGCAACCTGCCGAAAGCCTCGCGCATGTCACAGTTGTCGCTGGATGCCGTTGTCGAGTTAGCCGAAGCAAACGGCACGGTCCGTATCAGGCCCGCCCGTGCATCCGATGTCGAGAGCCTCTCGATCTACTTCACGAGCCTCTCCACGACATCGCGCAACAAGCGCTTCATGGGCGCGCGAGCGGACCTTGCCGTGGTCGCGGCCGAATGCGTCGCCAGGGCCAGCCATCCCGATCATTTCACCTTGCTCGCCGAGATCAGGCAGGAAGGGCAAGGCACGATCATCGGCGAAACCAGATGCGCCTACGATGCGGCCGCACGGCATAGTGATTTCGCCATCTCCGTTGCCGATGTCTTTCAGCGCAAGGGAGTAGGCCTGCAGATGATGACGGCGATGGAGAGGCACGCGAGCGATCTCGGTCACGAGATGATTGCGGCCGAGACTGCGCGCGTGAACGCCGAGATGCGCGGCCTTGCGAAGAAGACGGGGTTCGAGGACACCGGTCTCGGAGACTGGCAGTCGGTCCATCTCGCAAAGCGCCTGTCGCGGTCGCGGGGCCTGCCACAAATTTGAGCAAGCGCGTGGCGCCGATCGTGCTCTAGTGTCTCCCCGCGACGGGAGCTTTGGTTGGATGCGCGCAGTTCTGGATTATTGCACCGGTGGGACGGAGCGCCAGGTTGCGGCCGGCACGCTTATCGTCACCGAGGGCGGCACCACCGGCCATCTCTACGTGCTGATGCAGGGCAAGCTGGAAGTACTCAAGGGCGAGATGGTGGTCGCCACCGTCGTCGAGCCCGGTGCGGTGCTGGGTGAAATGTCGGTGCTGCTGGGGCAGCCGCACACTGCGACGGTGCGGGCCTGCACCGACTCAGTCGTCTACGAATTCGAGGATGCCGCCTCGTTCCTCAAACAGGAGGCGGGCGTGGCGCTTCTGATCGCCAGGATGCTGGCGCAGCGGCTCAATGTCGCCAACACCTATCTTGCCGATCTCAAGCAGCAATATGCCGGCCACGGCACGCACCTGGCCATGGTCGGCGAGGTGCTCCAGAGCATGATCAACCTGCCGCCGCTTGAGGTCTCGCCAGGCTCGGATCGGCAATCCGATCCAAGAATGTGAGCCAGTCGGGCGGCGCCTCGATCGGAGCGGCGGGCCGCTTCAGCGGGGCGCCAAGATCGATCCATTGCGCCTCGCCGGCCGCAAGCCAGAACGCCTCGTCCGCATCGAGGTCCAGCACGATGTAGGTCGGAGGACGGCCGGGTTGCAGACCGGTGTTGAAGACCCAGCTCTGGCCCAGCCGGTCGAACCACGAGCCATCGGTAATGAACGGCGACTGATGCACATGGCCCGAGATCACCACCGAGGGCTGGTACTGCATGATCCATTGCACCAGCTCGACGTCGCCGAAGAAGCGCTTGCCGCCCCAGCTCGTCGGTGAATCCGCCGGCGGCGCATGATGGACCCAGATCCAGCGCTGCGGCCGGCCGGCCGCGGCGGCGCCGAGCTGCGCGACGAGGCGCTGCTTGACCAGCGGCCCATCCCACCATGGGCACACCGTGAACAGCGTGTCGCCGACGGTGAGGCCGTCACCGTCGCACGCAACCCCCAACTCGCGCACCTCCGAGATCCAGCGCGAGATCTTTTCGCCTTCCGCATTGCGCTCGTCGAGGTCGTGATTGCCTGAGCAGAGGATCACGCGGGTCTTTCCGGCAAGCAGCGCAAGGTACTTCCTCACCACCACGATCTGCGCGCGAAAATCCACCATCGAGCCGATGTCGAGTGCATCGCCGGCGAAGATCACGAGGTCGAATTGCGGCGCCGCGCTGACGAGCCAGTCGAGCTGCGGCAGCGAATAATGCAGATCGGCCACGACCAGACAGCGCATTTTAAATCCACGGGTGAGACGTCAAAATGATCGGGAATTGCAAAATATCTGAACGCAAGAAGCAGACCAGCCGCATCTCTCGCCAATTCAACACGGGCACTATGCTGCGGCGCATCCGCGGGTGCAAGCATCGAAGCGTCGCCGGGCTGGACCGGATCATCGAATTCTGATGTCGTGGCGTGTCCTCAACCACTCGTGTCCGCATGACCTCCTTCAAGACCATTCGTGCTAGCGCCGAAAAGCGCAAAGGCGGGCCCAGCGCGCTCGAAAAGCTGATGCCCGAAAAGCCCGACCTGAAGGGTCTCGCAAAATTCGGCGACGACCGCATCCTCGCCGAGATGACGAAGCGGGTGTTTTGCGCGGGCTTTGCCTGGAGCGTGATCGAGACGAAATGGGACGGGTTTGAAGACGCCTTCCTGCATTTCCAGCCGGCCAAGCTCACCTTCCAGCCGGAGGATTACTGGGAGGGCCTGCTGCGCGACAGGCGCATCGTGCGCAACGGTGCCAAGATCATGTCGGTGCGCGACAACGCCGCATTCGTGCAGGAGATCGCGAAAGAGCACGGCAGCTTCGGCAGCTTTCTGGCGAAATGGCCGCCGTCCGACCAGGTCGGCTTGCTCGATCTCCTGAGCAAGCGCGGCAGCCGGTTGGGTGGTAACACCGGCCAGATGCTGCTGCGTTTCGTCGGCTGGGACGGTTTTGTGACGTCCAGGGACGTCGTCGCCTGCCTGCGCGATGCCGGTCTCGACATTGCCGAAGAGGTCAAGTCGAAGGGCGATCTTGCCAAGGTGCAGGCGCAGTTCAACGCCTGGGCCGAGGAGACCGGACTGTCCTACACATATCTGTCGCGCATCTGCGCGCTCTCGGTCGGCGAGAACAGAGGCGAGTAGCAGGTTCGGCTCTCCGCATCGTGCCGAATCATGTGCGTCCTGTGGCGATCTCGTGCTGCAAGCGCGGCAGACGCGACCGCCTGATCACGAAATGCATTTCTCCGGAACATTTGTGCGTAGCACCTGTTCGGGAGATTGAGCCAGGCGAACATCTGCGCAGGGAACGCGTGCTCTGGCTCAGCTCAACGAAACCCACAGAACGGAGCAGCTCATGAAGCTCACATCCGAACAGGTGAAGCAGACCGTCAACCAGCTCGGCGCTCAGGTGCTGCCCGACGAGCATCCCGCCATGCCGCAGCTCAACAGCATGTTCGGCGATCATACTTTCTTCGTCGATGAGGCGGGGCTGAAGGTGGTCGAGCCCACGGCGCCGCCCGGCGTCGAGCGCCAGAGCGGCGAAGTCGTCAGCCTCGCCGATTGGGGCGATGCCGAGCTGACCCGCCTGATGGCGCACGAGCCCGAGCCGACCGGCGTCATCGTGGTGTTCGAGCACGTGAGGCATTGATCGGCCGAGCGGATCGGCCTTCGGTGGCGAGTCCAAAGATCCCGCCACCGTCTCTCCGCGAAAGCGCGCGCGCTCTGTGCGCCCCGTCAGTATGGTTCAGATGCCAAGGGTGAGCTGCGGCCCCGCATCGTCACCGGCCTGAAGGGAAGACAGCGATACCCCAGCAGCCTGACGCGCTTGGGCAGCGGCATCTCGGCTTCGAGCAGGCCGCAAGCCAGCCGCTCCAGATCGTCCCGGCGTGCAACCGGCGAAGCGGCGGACCTGCTGCGCGTGATGATCTCGAAATCGGCAAATTTGATCTTCAAGGTGACGGTGCGGCCACGGCTGTCGGTCGTCTCGCAATGGCGCCACACCTTGTCCACGAGCGGCTTGAGCCCGGCGACCAGCGTGTCGAATTCGGTGAGATCGTTTGAGAAGGTGGTCTCCGCGCCGATCGACTTGCGGATCCGGTTGGCTCGGACCGGCCGTTCGTCGACACCGCGCGAGATCCAATAGTAATAGGCGCCGGACTTGCCGAAATTCGCATTCATGAACTCCAGCGTCTGGCGACGAATGTCGAGGCCGGTGAACATGCCGAGCGCATTCATCTTCGCGGCCGTCGCCGGGCCTATCCCATGGAATTTTCCGACCGGCAGCGTCTCGACGAAGGCGGGTCCCATCTGCGGTGAGATCACGAACTGACCGTTGGCTTGCGATGGTCGGAGGCGAGCTTGGCCAGAAACTTGTTGTACGAGATGCCCGCCGAAGCGTTGAGGCCGGTCTCGGCCTTGATCCTCTCGCGGATCCGGAGCGCAATATCCCGCGCCAGCGGAATGCCTTGCAGGTTTTCCGTCACGTCGAGATAGGCCTCGTCGAGCGACAGCGGCTCGATAATCGCGGTGTGCTCTGCGAAGATGTCGCGGATCTGCCTGCTGATCGCCTTGTACACCTCGAAGCGCGGCTTGACGAAGACCAGATCGGGACATTGTCGCTTCGCAGTCACGGATGGCATGGCGGAGCGAACGCCGAACTCGCGGGCCTCATAGCTGGCGGCGGCGACCACGCCACGTTCCGCAGAGCCTCCGACTGCGACCGGCTTTCCCCGCAGGTCGGGATTGTCGCGTTGTTCCACGGACGCATAGAAGGCATCCATGTCGATATGGATGATCTTGCGCACGGGCGAGGCCCCGCCCGTCACCGTGTCGGATTCGCTCATGGAAAGACGATACCATTTGAGCGATGGCAAGCGCGAGGTGAGGTGTGATTCACAGAGCCATCTCAGGCTTGTGAGTGGCAAGCATGGGCACACGATCTAATATGAGCCTGCGGAGGACAGCCAATGCAATACAGCTCCGAGCTCATTCAGACCATGCGTCAGGCGCTAGAGACCGTGATGGCGAGCGTGCCGGCCGATCGGTCGGTCTTTGGCCTGAAAGCGGCCGTAGCCGAATGCATCCTGAAGGCGGCCGCACACGGCCAGACGTCGTACGACGGATTGGTGACGTCGGCTTCCGACCAGATCCAGGCAATCATCTCGATGCTGACGTGAGCGTGGCCTCGGCTGAGCAGGCGATGACTCCAGCGCACACCGGAAGAGACTGGCGCACCCGACACGATTCGAACGTGTGACCTTTGCCTTCGGAGGGCAACGCTCTATCCAGCTGAGCTACGGGTGCTAGTCGAGGTTCATTTAGCCGATTGGCGGGAGGCGGGCAACCGCTTCCACCGTCTTCGGCTAGGCTGATTTACGGGCGATGCGGCCAGGAACCGGCAGGATGTCCCGGCCGAGGCCGGCGAACTCGGCGAGCAGCCGTTCGGCGCCGATGACGCGGTTGCGGCCGAGCCGTTTGGCTGCGTAGAGCGCCTCGTCGGCCGCACCGAGCAGCCGGTCGGGGCTGCCGTCGGCCTCGCCCGGAATGTGGCTGGCGACGCCGACGCTCAGGGTGACGTGGTCACCGGCCCCGTCGGCGCCATGGGCGATCCGCAAGGCCATCACGGCGCGGCGGATCTCGTCGGCGACGGCGCAGGCGGCATCGCAATCCATCTCCGGCAGGATCAGCGCGAATTCCTCGCCACCATACCGGCTGGCAAGATCGAGCGGGCGCACGGCATGCTTGCTGACGACGGAAGCGACTGCGCGCAGGCATTCGTCGCCGCTCTGATGGCCGTGGCGGTCGTTGAATAGCTTGAAATGATCGACGTCGCCGAACAGCAGCGCCATCGGTTTCTGCGTCCGCTGGGCGCGGGCCCATTCGCTCATCAGCATCTGGTCGAACGCGCGGCGGTTCGACAGGCCGGTCAGCCCGTCCTTGGTGGCGAGCTCCTTCAGGGCCATCTCGGCGCGCTTCTGGTCGGTGAGGTCGCGCAGCGTCTCCACCACCGCGATCAGATGGCCGGCCTCGTCGTGGATGGGGCCGGCGTCGATGGCGAGATAGAGCTGGCTGCCGAGCTTCGGCATCACGCACCAGTTCTCGGCGCTGAAGCCGAGCCCGTTATGGCCACGCGCGGCATATTCCGAATAGAACTCCGGCAGCTGCTCCGGACGGTCGAGCGCGACGAGGTCGGCGAGGCAGGGGCGCCTGGTCTCGTAGAAGGCCTGCCAGTGCTTATTGGTACCGATCACCTCGGAGGCGGGGACGCCGGTCAGCCGCTCGCAGGCCCTGTTCCAGATCACGACGCGGCGCTTCGGGTCGATCACGAAGGTCGGCACCACCAGGTGCTGCATCAGCCGCACGGCGTAGGAATCCGCAACGTCGACCGTTCTTGCTGAAGTTTTCCTCGGTTTTGCCATCTCAGGCTACCGCCGCCACCGGCAAGCCGTGGCTCGGACCGAACAGCTTTCGCACTTCGCTGGCCGGCTTCGGTTTGCTGAAAAGATAACCCTGCATCTCCGTGCAGCCGAGCGCGCGCAGCATCTCGCGCTGCGCCTCGGTCTCGACGCCCTCCGCGACCGTGGTCATGTTGCTGGCGGCAGCGATGTTCACCACCGCCTGCACGATCACGGGCGCGCCGCTCGCCTCGGCAATATCCGCGACGAAGCAGCGGTCGATCTTGATCTTGTCGAACGGGAAGCGCTTCAAATAACTGAGTGAGGAGTAGCCGGTGCCGAAATCGTCGAGCGCGATGCGTACGCCGATGGCGCGGAGCTGGTGCAGGATCGAGAGCGCGGCCTCGTCGTCGCGGATCAGCACGGCCTCGGTGATCTCGAGCTCGAGCCGGGAGGGAGCGAGTCCGGAAGCGGCGAGCGCGCCGGCGATCCGCAGCGCCAGCGTATCGCATTTGAGCTGCACCGGCGAGACGTTGACCGCGATACGCACATACGCCGGCCAGGTCGCGGCCTCGTTGCAGGCCATGCGCAGCACCCAGTCGCCGAGCTCGTTGATCAGGCCGGTGTCCTCGGCAATCGGGATGAACTCTGCCGGCGACACCATGCCGCGCTGGGGATGCCGCCAGCGCAGCAGCGCCTCGCAGCCCGAGATCTCGTTGGTGCGCAGGTCGACCAGCGGCTGATAGTGAATCTCGAAGCCGCCATTCACCAAGGCCTGGCGCAAATCCTGCTCCAGCGACAGGCGCGCCTTGGCGCTCGCATCCATCTCCGGCTCGAAGAAGCGGTGGGTGCGGCGCCCTTCGGCCTTGGCGCCGTACATCGCGAGGTCGGCATTCTTGATGAGCTGGTCGAGATCGGTGCCGTCCTGCGGAGCCAGCGCGATGCCGATGCTGGCGTCGGTGGAAAGCTGATGACCGAAGCAGTGATAGGGCCGGCGGATCGCCTCGAAGATCCGCGTCACGAATGACACCACTTCGCCGGATGACCTGATCCCGGTCTGGATCACCGCGAATTCGTCGCCGCCGAGCCGCGCGATCAGGTCGCCTTGTCCAAGGCAGCCCCGAATGCGGCTCGCGATCGCCTTCAACAGCTCATCACCAACATGGTGGCCGAGCGAATCGTTGATGCCCTTGAACTCGTCGATATCAATATAGAGCAGCGCGAACTGATTGCCGCCGCCGACCTTCTCCAGTTCGCGCTCGATCTGCTCGCGAAACAGCGCCCGGTTGGGCAGGTCGGTGAGCGCATCGTAATGCGCCATATGCGCGATCTTCTCGTCGGCACGCCGCCGTTCGGTGACATCCTCGACGACATTGATGAGGTAGCGCGGCTCGCCGGACTTGTCGCGGATTCCGATCCGGGTCGAGGTGATGTAGCGCAGCCCCTTGACCTGGCTCTGCCAGGCATGTTCCGCCTTGAACAATCCCTTGGCCATCCGCAGCGCCTTGCTGTCGTCGTCGGTGACGACCCTGGCGGTAGCATCCGCGTACATGTCGAAGGGAGTCTTGCCAACGATGTCTTCGCTCGATTGGCCGAACTGCTCCTCGGCCGTCCGGTTGACCAACAGATATTGCCGCGTTTGAGCATCCTTCACGGTGATCTGCGACGGGATGTGGTCGATAATCTCGCGCAGGAATATGTAATTGCGATCGCGTTCCTGCTCCAGATTGCGGCGGTCGGTGATGTCTTCGATCGTGGCCACCCATCCGCCCTGCGCAAGCGGAGTGTTGATGACCTGGAAAGCGCGGCCGTTGGGCATCTCGTGGATTCTGGTGGAGATCGTGCCTTCGGCGACGATCCTCATGACGTCGGCGCAAAACGCCTCGACGTCGCCATTGAATGCGCCGCGCTCCTTGCGATGATGCATCGCCTCATGGATATGGCAGCCGGGTTTGATGACGTCGGTGGACAGGCCGAACATGTCGGCGTAGCGGCGGTTGCAGGTGACGATGTATCCGCCCGCATCGTACAGGATCAGCCCTTGCGACATGTTGTTCAGGGCGGTGTCGAGCCGCTCCCGCTCCGCTTCCAGCCGTTGCTGCGCCTCGCGGTTCTGCCGGTTGATCTGGCGAACGATCAGGAACAGGATGAGCGCAATCACGGTGGCCGAAAGCGCGGCGGTGGTGACCATGAAACCGGTCTGCTGTCGCCAGTCGGCGAGCGCGGAGCTCGTGGTGTTAGTCGCGACGATGACCAGCGGGAAATGCGAAAGCGAGGCTCCGGAGCCGAGGCGATCCTCGCCGTCGATCGGGCCCTTGACGCGCAGGGTGTGCCGGCCGCCTTCTGCCAGCATCTTGCGCATCAGCATCGCGTCCTTGAAGTTCCTGCCGATCAGCTCTTCGACATGCGGGTAGCGCGCCAGCATCGTGCCTTCGCGATCGAACAGCGAGATCGCCGTGCCCTCCGCAAGCGCAACGGAGGCGAAATAGCTCTGGTAGCTGTCCGGATCGATCCGACGGACCATCGCGCCTAAGAAGCTGCCGTCTGCGCCGTTCAGTCGACGCGCGACAATCGTGGTCCATTTTCCGATGATGAAGCTGCGGACCGACTCCAGCGCCACCGGTTCGGCCATCGGATTCGATTTGAACGTCTGAAAGTAGGCTCGCGAGGAGACGTTGATCTTGGGCAACGGCTGCGCCCGCGACCAGTTGATCAGCTCGCCGTCGGCATCGTAGATGGCGATGTCACCGAGGTAAGACACGGAGCTGATCTTGCTGCGCAGCATCTGGTTCGTCGCAGGTCCGGACATGCGCTCGCGGAACATCGCAGCCGAACTGATCTCCGGCAGGTTCATCTGCCCGATCACATCGGCGGCTACGACGTCGGAATCTTCAAATTGCTGATCGAAGTGCCGCGCGATCAGCTGCACCGTGTTTTCCAGCTCGCGCTCGCGGTTGGCCAGGGTACGTTCGCGAAATTCGCCGGTGGCCATGGCTGTCACGGCGAATATCCCCGCGATCAGCAACACGCCGCACAGGGTCAGCCACAGCACGGGTCCGCGCCGAATGGCTCCCTCCCAGCCGTTCTTCGCGGCTAGGAACATTCCGGCTGCAATTCTTGCAAAGACCTGGCGCATTCCCCCTCCCTGGAGAGACAGGAATACACCGCACAAATGGCGTAAACCTTAGCAAAGCCAGTTACCTGAGCATTAATCTCGTTGCGCGATCACTGTCGTGACCAGCGAGCCGCTGCGCTGCATCATGAACCGCGCGTTAATGCGATCCGCCCGCGCTCTTGTCGCCGCCGGCATTGCGCAGCCGTCCGACGACGCCGGTCGGAAAAAAGTAGACGCTGGCGATGAAAAGCAGCCCGAGCCACAGCAGCCAGCGGTCGGGATGCAACAACCCCGGCAGCAGCGGCAGGCCGGCCTCCGACGCCGCCTTGGAGGCGACGCCCATCAGCCACTGCAGATAATTCTGGGCGAGGATGAAGATGGTGGCGCCGATGATCGCGCCGTAGATCGTGCCCATGCCGCCGATCACGACCATCAGGAGAATGTCCAGCATGATCGAAAAGCTGAGCGAGGTATCGGGCCCGGCGTAGCGCAGCCACAGTGCATTGAGAATGCCGGCCCCGGCGGCCACCAGTGCGGCGAGGCAGTTGGCGTAGGTCAGGTGGAAGACGGTGCGGAAGCCGAGCGCCTCGGCGCGGAAGCGGTTTTCGCGGATGGCCTGCAACACGCGCCCGAACGGCGAGTTCACCACCCGCAGCAGAGCGAGGATCATCAGGGCCGAGACGGTGAACACCAGATAGTAGGTCAGGATGCGGCCGTTGACCTCCAACCCGATGAGGTTCTTGGAGATCAGCACCGTGCCGGGCCTGAGCAGCTCAGGCAGCTGAAAGCTGCGGCCGTCCTCGCCGCCGGTCAGCCAGGACAGCTGCGAGGCCAGCACCTGGAAGGCGGAGGCGACCGCGAGCGTGATCATGGCAAAGAAGATCGCGGCGACCCGCAGCGAGAACAGTCCGATCGCAAGCGCAAGCAGCGCGGCAAGCGGCAGGCCGACCACGATGCCGGTTGCAACCGCGCCCCAATTCGGGCCCATCCCGTACAGCGCGATCGCGATCGCGTAGCTGCCGATCCCGTAGAACATGGTGTGCGCGAACGACACCGAGCCGGTATAGCCGAGCAGCAAATCGTAGGAGGCGACCAGCGCGGCAAAGACGCAGATCTTGGCCGCGACGTTCAGCGCCTTGGCGCCCGGGAACAGGAACGGCGTCGCCACCAGCGCCAGGATGATGAGGACGAGAACGAGCGTGAGCACGCGGCTGCGCGGCGGATCGCCTGACAGGATCATCATCGGCTGGTCACCGCATAGAGGCCGCGCGGCCGCCACATCAGAATGGCGACCATCAGCAGGATGTTGGAAACGAGGGCGAGTTTCGGCACCAGGAAGCCGCCATAATTGGCGATCATCGCCACCAGGATCGCCCCGATGAAGCAGCCGCCGATCGAGCCGAGGCCACCGATGATGACGACGATGAAGATCAAGACGGTGAGATCGTCGCTCATGGAGGCGTGGACCTGCTCGCGATACAGCGCCCACATCACGCCGCCGAGGCCGGCCAGCGCCGATCCCGTCATGAACACGCCGAGGAACAGGCGGCGGATGCGATAGCCGAGCGCCTCGACCATCTCGCGGTTCTCGACGCCGGCGCGGATCAGAAGCCCGAGCTTGGTGCGGTTGAGCACGAGTTGAATCGCGATGAAGACGGCGAGGCCGATCAGCGTCGCCAGCACGCGGTATTTCGCGATCGCGACGTCGCCGAGGATGAAGGAGCCGCGCAACGACGTCGGCAGCGGGGTCGGGATGATCTGCGGCCCCCACACCGCATAGAGCGTCTGCTCGGCGACGATCAGGCCGCCGGTCGTCATCAGGATCTGCTTCAGATGCTGGCCGTAGACCGGCAGGATCAGCACCCGCTCGACGATCAGGCCGAGCGCGCCGGAGACCGCCATCGACAGCAATGCCGCCGGCGCCAGCACCGCGAGGTTGATCCACAGCGAATCGGCCTGAAGCGAGGCCGCGAACGGCGCCAGCACCAGGGTCGCGACATAGGCGCCGACCGCGATGAAGGCGCCATGCCCGAAATTGAGCACGTCCATCAGGCCGAACACGAGTGTGAGCCCGGAGGCCATGATGAAGATCATCATGCCCATCGCGAGGCTCGCGGCGGTCAGCGTCAGCCATGTACTGGGGGAGCCGATCAGCGGGATCATCACGAGGGCGACCGCGACCGGCAGCAGGATCGGCGCGATGTCGCGCTTGGGCTTCGGCAGCGGATCGGTCGCGGCGAGTTCAGTCACTGATGCGCCTCCAGGCTCAGGCCGAGCAGCCGCTCCTGCAGCGGCACGTCGGCGGCGAGTGCCGCCATTTCGCCGCGGTGGACGATGGTGCCGTTGTCCATCACCAGCACGTTGTCGCCGAGTTCGCGGGCGGCAAAGAAATTCTGCTCGACCAGCAGGATGGTGGCGCCCTTGCGCTTGATCTCCTTCAGGCACTCGATCAGCGCCATCACGATCGCGGGCGCCAGTCCCTTGGTCGGCTCGTCGATCAGCAGGAGCTTGCGCGGTTCGACGATGGCGCGGGCGATCGACAACATCTGCTTCTGTCCGCCCGAGAGACTTCCCGCGCGCGACAGCCAGAACCGGCGCAGCGCGGGGAAGAAGCCGAAAATCCAGTCGAGCTGGGCGTCGTCGAGCGGTCCGTCGCGCGCTGCCAGCACCAGGTTTTCCTTCACCGTGAGGTCGGAGAACACCGCCATGCTCTCCGGCACGTAGCCGACGCCGAGCCGCGCGATATCGGGCGTCGCACGGCTCTCGATGCGCTCACCGGCGAGGCTGATCTCGCCGGAGGAGGCCTGCCAGAGGCCCATGATGGTGCGCAAGGTCGTGGTCTTGCCGGCGCCGTTGCGGCCGAGCAGCATCGTGGTCTGCCCCTGCGCGACGGCGAGATCGATACCCTGGAGGATGTGATAACGGCCGATATGGGTGTGCACACCGGAGAGCTTTAACAGATCGGTCATGCTGCGCTCCCTGCAGCCTTCTCGCCTGCAGCTTTCTTGGGCGCGACGCCGAGATAGGCTTCCTGCACGATCGGCGAGGCGATCACCTCGGCCGGCGGACCGTCCGCAACGAGTTGCCCGTTATGCAGCACGATGATGCGGTCGGCGAGCGATCGCACGACGTCCATCTTGTGCTCGACGAGGAGAATGATCCTACTCTTGTCCTGCTTGAGCTGCGCGATCAGGTTCAGCACGACCGGCACCTCGTCGATGCTCATGCCTGCCGTTGGTTCGTCGAACATGAAGACCTTCGGCTCGAGCGCCATCATCAACGCGACCTCGAGCTTGCGCTGGTCGCCATGCGACAGTGCGGTCGCGGCGACGCCGCGGCGGCCGCCGAGCGCGACCTGATCCAGGATAGCATCGGCGCGGGCGATCAGGTCACGGCGCACCGTCCAGGGCCGCAGCAAGTCGTAATGGGTGCCGTCGGCTGCCTGCACGGCGAGGCGGACGTTTTCCTCCACCGAGAGGTTTGGAAAGAGATTGGTGAGCTGGAAGGCGCGCCCCAGGCCTGCGCGCGTCCGCATCGGCGCCGAGTGCTGGGTGATGTCGGTGCCGTCGAACAGGATGCTGCCGCTCGATGCGCGGAGCTGGCCGGAGATCAGGTTGAAATAGGTGGTCTTGCCGGCGCCGTTCGGCCCGACGATGGCGGTGAGCTCGCCGGGACGAAACGTGCAAGTAACGTTGTTGACCGCGACATGCCCGCCGAAGCGGATGGTGAGGTCGCGGGTTTCGAGGGAGAGCGGCATTGACTGAGGTGTCTCGGGTGTCTCGGCTGGGCGGTTCATCTCTCCCCGGAGGGGAGAGGTCGATTTGCGTAGCAAATCGGGTGAGGGGGCTCAGGTCCCACGAGAGGGCGGTACCCCTCACCCGGCGCTTGGCGCCGACCTCTCCCTATGGGAGAGGTGAAACGATCAGCGCTTGTTCTTGATCGGAACGTCCATGTCCTCGATCTTCAGCTCGCGCACCGGCTCGAGCACGGCCCAGGCGACGTTCGGATCGACCTTGACCTTGAAGTGATACATGCTCTGGAGCGCCTGATGGTCCTCTTTCCGGAACATCATCTTGCCCTTCGGCGTGTCGAACTCCAGCCCTTCCATGGCCGTGATCAGCTTCTCGGTGTCGGTCGACTTCGCCTTGGTGACGGCGGCGACGACGGACATCGCGGCCGCAAATCCGCCCGCGGTGAAGAAGTCCGGCGGCGCGTTGAAGCGCTTCTGGTGCTCGGCGACGAGCCAGTCATTTACCGGGTTCTTCGGGATCGCGTAGAAATAGTAGGTCGCGCCTTCCATGCCGGGCAGGCCCTTGTAGGCCGCCAGCGCCGGCAGGATGTTTCCGCCGGTGGACAGTTCGATGCCGTAGCGCTTCGGATCCATGTCCTGGAGCTTTGCCAGCGGATTGCCGGCGCCGGCCCAGATCACCCAGATCACCTTGCGGCCCGGCTTGTCCTTCAGCGCATCGAACAGGCGCTGGCCGACCGCGGTGAAGTCGGTGGTCGAAGTCGGGGCATATTCTTCGGCGGCGAGCGTCGCGCCGGTCTTGGCGAGCGCCTCCTTGAAGGCGGCGACGCCGTCGCGGCCGAAGGCGTAATCCTGTGCCAGCGTCGCCACGGTGACGCCCTGCTTGCCGATCGCGACCGCGTTCGAGATCGCGTCCTGCGACGAGTTGCGCGCCGTGCGGAAGATGTAGCGATTCCACTTCTCGCCGGTAATCTGATCCGCGACCGCGGGCTCGACGATCAGGATCTTCTTGTTCTCCTCGGCGACCGGCAGGATCGCGAGCGCTGCGGCCGACGAGGTCGTGCCGATCGCGATGTCGGCCTTGTCGTCCTGATAGGCTTCCGCGAGCGCGGCCTTGGAGAGATCCGGCTTGCCCTGGTCGTCCTTGGTGATGACGACGATCTTGCGCCCGTCGAGCGTCATGGTGCCCTTGGTCGCGTATTCAAAACCCATTTGCAGGCCGGTCTCGGTCTGCTTGGCGTAGGCCTCGAGCGGACCGGTCTTGCCGTAGATCAGCGCGACCTTGAGATCGTCGGCCTGTGCGGAGGTGCCCGCGGCGAAGGCGAGGATGGTTGTTGTTATGATGAGTGATCGACGCACGATGGTCCCTCCTGATTTAATTTCTCTTGGCAACAGCGATTTGCACAAGCTTGCGAACATTGCAATTGAACCTTCCGATGGAGCGGGTGAGCTTTCGAGCATGCATCATTTTTGGGCCTGCCGCGTGGCGCGCGCCGCGCCGGCTCCCTCGACCTGACGCCGGTCCGCCTGCGCCTCGTCCGCGCTCTCGAAAATATGCGGCGCAACGCCGCGCTTCTCCAGGGCTTGGCCGAGCTTGATGCGCAGGAAGCCCGACGTGGTGTAGCGCGACACGCCGGAATAGAAGCGGTCGACGAGATTGCGGACCATAGCGGAATATTCGTCCATCAGTTCCGGCAGGATGGAAAAATTGTCATAATTGACGATGGCGTAGACCCGGCGGCCGAGCGGGCCCAGCCTGGCTTCGACGATCGCCGCGATGGTGTCGATCTCGGCCTTGCTGCGCAGCGGGTAGCGTTCGAGATTGACGAAGAACAGGTTCTGCTGTTCGTCCAGCGTGAAGCGCTGATCGAGCGGAATGGTGAGCAGGCGCTCGCGCAGGTCCATGAGGCCGTCGCGGAAGATGCGGCCATCCATCGCCGCGGGATCGCGCGGGATCAGCGGCTTGAAATCCATCAGGCGCAGGATATCGCGCTCGATGTCGATGCCGGGCGCAACTTCCGTGAGCTCGAGTCCGTCAGGCCGCAGCTCGAACACGCAGCGCTCGGTGACATACAGTTTGCGTTGCCGCCGCGCGGCGGCAAACGGGCCGCTGAAGGTGACGTGCTCGACCTTGTCGACGAATTTGCGCGAAGTCGCCTCCTCGAGAATGACGAGCTTGCCGTCATTCACCGCGATGCGCTGCTTGCCCGCGCCGAAGGTGCCGACGAACACCACCTCCTTGGCGTTCTGGCTGATGTTGATGAAGCCGACGGCACCGGCGAGCTTCGGCCCGAACTTGCTGACATTGAGGTTGCCGGCGCGGTCGACCTGGGCGAGACCGAGGAAGGCGGCGTCGAGACCGCCGCCGTCGTAGAAGTCGAACTGATAGGGCTGGTCGATCACCGCCTGTGTATTGATCGCCGCGCCGAAATCGATTCCGCTCGCGGGGATGCCGCCGATCACGCCCGGCTCCGCCGTCAGCGTGATGAGATCGATGATCCGCTCCTCGTTGGCGACGGAGGCGATCCCCTCGGGCATGCCGATGCCGAGATTGACGACGCTGTTGGCCTTGAGTTCGAGCGCGGCGCGCCGGGCGATGATCTTGCGCTCGCTGACCGGCATCACCGGCAGTGAGGTGGCACGGACGCGGATCTCGCTCGAGAAGGCAGGATTATATTGCGTGCCAAAGGTCTGCCAGTGGTTCTCCGGCCTCGCCACGACGACGCAGTCGACGAGAATGCCGGGAATCTTGACCTGGCGCGGATTGAGGCTGCCGGCGTCGGCGACGCGTTCGACCTGGGCGATGACGATGCCGCCGGAATTATGCGCGGCCATGGCGATGGCGAGCGCCTCCAGCGTCAGCGCCTCCTTCTCCATGGTGAGATTGCCGTCGGGATCGCCGGTGGTGGCGCGGATGATGCCGACATCGATCGGGAACGTCTTGTAAAGCAGGCACTCCTCGCCGCCGATCGTGATCAGCTCCACCAGCTCTTTGGTGGTGCGCGCGTTCAGCTTGCCGCCGCCGTGCCTGGGATCGACGAACGTGCCCATGCCGACGCGGGTGATATGTGCCGGACGATGCGCGGCGATGTCGCGGAACAGATGCGTGATGACGCCCTGCGGCAGATTATAGGCCTCGATCTGGTTGGCGATCGCAAGCTGTTGAAGCTTCGGCGCAAGGCCCCAATGCCCGCCGATCACGCGGCGGACCAGGCCCTCATGCGCGAGATGATTGAGGCCCTTGTGCTTGCCGTCGCCCTGGCCCGCCGCGTAGACCAGCGTCAGATTGCGCGGCTTGCCCTGCGTGTAGGGCGCATCGCCCTCGTTGGCGAGGTAGAGCTCCTCCAGCGCGATCGCGATCTCCTCGGCAAAGCCGATGCCGACAAAGCCGCCGGTCGCCACCGTATCGCCGTCGCGGATCAACATGACCGCTTCGGCCGCCGTGACGACCTTGCCTTTCTCGGAATTGCGCAGGTAAGGCAGCGCTGGGTGATGACTCACGGCGTTCCTCCCGATCATTTCGACCGCTTGCCGTTTTTGTTGTGCGTTGATCCTATCGCGAGGAGCAGCTCTGGAACAGCTTGCTCCGCGCGACAGAGGGCATCGTCGGGACGTTCAGGCCTGAACTATCTTGCGTGTTTCGGTGGCGAAATAGACCGACACGATGGTGATGATCGCCAGCGCGATCATGTACAGCGAGATCGGCCAGGTCGCCGGCGCGTAGGCCGTCATCAGGCCCGTTGCGATCAGCGGCGAGAGCGCACCGGCGAAGATCGAGGCGAGATTGTAGCCGAGCGAAACGCCGCTATAGCGCACCTTGGTGCCGAACAGCTCCGACAGGAAGCTCGCCTGCGGGCCGTACATCGCGGCATGACCGATGGCGAGACCCAGCACGATCGCGATCCAGGCATATTGCGGATTCCTGGTCGCCAGCAGCGTGAAGAGCGGGAACGACATCAATGCCGAGAACACCGCGCCAAAAATGTAGACCGGGCGCCGCCCGATGCGGTCGGAGAGCGCACCGAAGGCCGGAATGGTGAAGGTCTCGATCGCCGCGCCGATCAGCACGCCGTTGAGCATGTCCTGCTTGTTCATGCCGAGCGATTGCGTCGCATAGGCGAGCACGAAGGTCGCGTAGATGTAGAAGAAGCCGTTTTCGGCAAAGCGCGCGCCCATCGCCAGCAGGATGTTCTTGGGATACATCCGGATTGCCTCGAGGATCGGCATCTTGACGTCCTGCTTGCTGTCCTTGACCTTCTGGAACTCCGGCGATTCCGCGATGGTGAAGCGGATCCACAGACCGACGAGCACCAGCGCGATCGAGAACAGGAACGGGATGCGCCAACCCCAGGCCAGGAGCTGCGCGTCGGTCAGCATCGAGGACACCACCGAGAACACCAACGTGCCGAGCACGAGCCCGAGCGGCGCGCCGAGCTGCGGCCAGCTGCCGTAAAAGCCCTTTTTGTCCGCGGGCGCATGCTCGACCGCCATCAGCACCGCGCCGCCCCATTCGCCGCCAAGGCCAAAGCCCTGGACCAAGCGGCAGGTGACGAGCAGGATCGCGGCCCAGATGCCGGCAGTCTCGTAGGTCGGCAGGAATCCGATCGCCGCGGTCGCCGCGCCCATGATCAGCAGCGTCAGATAGAGCATGGTCTTGCGGCCGATCTTGTCGGCGTAATGGCCGAATACGACGCCGCCGAGCGGGCGCGCGATGAAGCCGAGCGCGTAGGTCGCGAATGCCAGCAGCGTCCCCATCATCGGGTCGAAGTTCGGAAAGAACAGCTTGTTGAAGATCAGCGCCGCGGCCGTGCCGTAGAGAAAGAAATCATACCACTCGATGGCCGTGCCGATCAGGCTCGCGGTGGCGACCGTGACGTGCGAGGGCTGTTTGGCCCGAAGCCGATGGACCGTGAGCGCTTCACTCATTTGCGTCCTCCCTGGTTGCGAATGCGCATGTGCAGCACGCGTCATTGTGCAAAGCGAAGAGCAAGGTCCGCGCCAGATGCGGACGGTTTGCGCAAAATGGCTGAAAAGACGGCAATTCCCGCATTCGCGCCCGAGAAGAGTTGCGATGCGCCGTGTACGGAATCCGAGACTCCGGACAGTTCCGTGTCTCGAAACTCAGACGGAAGCCGGCCCCGAGGCGAGGCCGAACTTGGCGAGCTTCTTGTAGAAAGTCGCGCGCGAGATCCGCAGCATCCGCGCGGCTTCGGAGATCTGGCCGTTGCTGGCGGCGAGCGCCTGCTCGAGTGTCTGCTTCTCGAACTCGGCCTCGGCTTCGGCATAGGGCACGACGAGTCCGCCCGGACGTGCGGGCGATGCCAGCCTGACCTCGGTGCCGACGGGGAGGATGCGGGCGAAATCGTCGCCGGTCAGCCGTCCGGAATCGCTGAGGATCAGCGCGCGCTCCAGGATGTTGCGGAGCTCGCGCACGTTTCCTGGCCAATCGTAGCGCGCGAGCGCGGCGAGTGCGCTCGGCGTGATCCTGGCGCTGACGTAGTCCCCGGATGCGCTGATGTCCTCGAGCAGGCGGGCGCAGATCTCGGGGAGATCATCGAGGCACTGGCGCAGCGGCGGCAGATCGATCGAGAGGACGTTGAGACGATAATAGAGGTCGGGCCGGAACGCACCGTCGCTGACGCGCTTGCGCAGGTCCACATTGGTGGCGGCGACCACGCGCAGGTCGACCTTGGAGATCTTGTCCGAACCGAGCGGCTCGATCTCGCGCTCCTGGAGCACACGCAGCAGCTTGGCCTGCAATTGCAACGGCATCTCGCCGATTTCGTCGAGGAACAGCGTGCCGCCGTCGGCGAGGCGGAACTTGCCCTCGCGCCCCCTTCGGTCGGCGCCGGTATAGGCGCCCGGCGCGGTGCCGAAGAATTCCGATTCGATCAGCGTGTCGGGGACCGCCGCGACATTGACGCTGACGAACGGCTTTTCCGCGCGGGACGAGGCGTTGTGAATTGCCTGGGCCAGCATCTCCTTGCCGGTTCCGGTCTCGCCGGTGAGGAGCACTGTGACGCTCTGCCGCGCCGCGCGGCTTGCAAGCTCCTTGGCCTGCGCGATTCCCGGCGTCGTACCGACGAAGTCGGCGAAGGTGAAGCGCGCCGCGCGGGGATTGGACAATTGCCGCCGCGCCAGCCGCAGATCGCTCTCGAGCTGGGCTACGCGGGCGAGCAACGGCTTGAGGCTTTCGAGGTGGTCGTAGAGCACGAAGCCGATCGCGCCGATCACCTGGCCGTTCTCGTCCTCGATCGGCATGCGGGTGACGACGAGCTGCTCGCCGCCGAGCTCCATGATGTCGAGCAGGATCGGCTCGCCGGTCTCGGCCACCTTCCGCATCAGGCTGTTCGGAATGACCTCCTCGATCGGCCGGCCGATCGCTTCACTGGTGCGCTTGAGGCCGAGGGAGGCGAGATATTTTTCGTTGACATAGACCACCCGCCCGCCGCGATCGATCGCGATGGCGCCCTCGCAGAGGTTTTCCAGCCGCTCGAACAGCGTCTCCATCGCGCGCGCACGGAGATAGGCGGGATCGCTAATGGAGGAGGAAGAGGCAGACATCACATACCTCGGGGAAGTCCGCCTGCTTATTACCAAAAGGCGAGCAATATCAAAGAGTGAAAACGGGCTTGGGCCATCGATACGCTCTCAGCCGTCGTCCTGGATTTCGCTAGGACGCCCCGGAGATTGTTGCGCCGACCTCGCGCCCCCTACCGCCGATACCCGTTCGCCCGGGAATAGCCCTGCCGGTTCTGTTGCGTCGGGCGGCTTGTGACGCCGGCGCGTGCTTCGCTGGAGAGGGGCGTTGCGAGCTTCAGCTCCTCCAGGAAGATCGGCCGGGCAAAATAATAGCCCTGCGCGTAACGGATCTTGGTCGCAGCCTGGAGATAGGTGAGCTCCTCGTAGGATTCGATGCCTTCGGCAATCACGGTCATGCCGAGCGCTTCGCTCAGGGATTCGATCGCGCGCAAGATCCCCTGGTTGCGTGGGCGCTTATGGATATCGGTGATGAAGGAGCGGTCGATCTTGATCTCGTCCGCAGTGATGTCGGCGAGCGCCGAAAGCGAGGAATAGCCGGTGCCGAAATCGTCGATCGAGATGCCGACGCCGAGCTTGCGGAACATCGGCAGGATCTCGGCCTGGAAATGATTCTTGGCAACGAAGGCGTCTTCCGTCACCTCGATCATGAAGCGCTGCGGAAAGCCGGTGTCGTCGAGCGCCTGCGCAAAGCTGCGCATGAATTCGAGGTTGCCGGCCTGCTTGGCCGCGACATTGATGCTGATGGACGCTTCCGCACCGAAGGTCTCGTTGATCAGGTCGATCGATTTGACGATCTCGCCGAGCACCAGATGGGTCAGTTCGTCGATCAGCCCGAGTTCGGTGGCGAGATTGATGAACGAGCCGGGCGCCTGGATCACGCCCTCATCGTCGCGCAGCCGCACCAAGGCCTCAATGCCCTTTACGTCCTGTGTGCGGATATCGACCTTGGACTGGAAGGCGCAGCAGAAGCGCTTCTCCAGGATAGCCTGCCGAAGCGACTGCTCGATCTTCATCCGCGCCAGGGCCTCGCGCTCCATGCTGGAGTCGAAGAAGGCCGCCGATCCCTTGCCGTCATTCTTGATGCTGTACATCGCGATGTCGGCGTTCTGACGCAATGTCTCGAAGCTGCTTCCGTGGTCGGGATAGAGGCTGATGCCGACCGAGGTGGAGGCGAAGACCTCCGAATTGTCGATGAAGAACGGTGCTGTCAGCCGCTGCAGCGTCGATTGCATGAACTCGGCGACTTCCTCCTGGCTTTGGATCGGAGAGAGCAGCAGCAGGAATTCGTCGCCGGAGATGCGCGACAGCATATCCGAATCGCGCAAGTCTCGCCCGAGCCGCTTCGACAGTTCGACCAGCAGGGCATCGCCCACCGCGTGGCCGTAATAGTCGTTGATGTGCTTGAAATTGTCGATGTCGAGAAAGGCGAGCGCAAAGCGCTCGCCGGTGCGACCCTGCGCGAGCAGGCTGGTGGCGCGATGTTCGATCACGCGCCGCGAGGGCAGGCCGGTCAGCTCGTCGAAATAGGCTGAACGGAACAGCTGGTCCTCGAAATTCTTCTGCTCGGTGATGTCGGAGGACGCCGAGATCAGCAGCTCGCGTCCGTCGAGGCGGACCGGATGATGCGTGGTCAGCAGCACCTGGCGTGCGGCTCCGTCGTGCAGCGCTTCCTCGGCGACGACCGTACGGCCGGAACTCAGGGCCTGCCGGCAGGCCTCCCGGCGCGGCGCGAGATCGCGGGAGGGACGGCTGCCGTCCATGCCGAGCTGGGCGCACGCGACATCGTTGACCAGGAGAAGTTCGCCTTGCGCGTCCTGCACGGTCAGCCCGGCAGGCAGCATTCTAACGATTTCCTTGAGAAATCCGAGTTCGGCTTCACTCGCGCCGGAATATTTGTTGTCGTTCATAGAAGTCATGAATCTTGTTTTTTCAGCGCGCGTTGCAATGACCGCGATCTTGCGCGGTTGCCTCTTAGGTTTGGTTAAGGGGTCCGGAGAAATACGGGGGTGTTTTGCGGCGATGCGACGCGCGCAGCCCATCGTCATTAACAGAGGGTCAACGCACCCGGCGAAACCGCGAGCGCGCGATCGGGTTTTGTTGCGTTGTGTCTAACCGCTTTTGGGAATGCGACATTGCATGGTGCAATGAAGTCCGGTCCTGAGATAGGACACCTCCGTCTTGCCGTCGAAGGCCGACAGCGCCGACTTCAACAGCTTGGTGCCGAAACCCGGCTCGGAGACCTTGTCGATGCTCGGGCCCTCGGTTTCATCCCAGGTAACGGTCAGGCGATCGTCGCTGACGGTCCATGACACCTGCAACAAGCCGCGCGGCGCGGAGAACGCGCCATATTTACCCGCATTGGTGGCGAGTTCGTGAAACATCAGGGACAGCGTGACCGCAAGCTTCGGCGGCAGGAACAGCCGGTCGCCGTTGAGCGTGAAGCGGATATGGCCGTAAGGGCCGAGCTCGGAGATCAGGAGGTCGCGAATGTCGCAGCCGGCCTTGTCGATCCGCGAAATCAAGTCGTCGGTCGCGGCAAGCGACCGCAGCCGCGGATCGATCCGGGCCCAGATTTGCGGCTGATCGTGCAGCACCTGATGCAGCACGGCATGCACCGTCGACAGCTTGTTCTTCAGCCGGTGCTGGAGCTCGTCGACCAGCAGCTTGCGGTAGTCTTCTTCCTCGATCAGCCGTCTGGAAATCCGGCGCTGCTCGACCAGGAGCGAGCGATAGTGCTCGACGCCCCAGATGGTGAGCGCGCAGACCGCCCAATAGAGCGCCAGCAGGGCGAACCGCGCGTGATCGGCAAAGGCATCGCCGAAATTCACGACGACGCCGAGCACGCCGCCGACCAGCGCCGTGATGATGCCGATGCGGAAGCCGCCGAACGCGGCCGCAAAGAACACGGCCGGGAAATACGGCGTGAAATAGACGTCGGGCCGCACATGGGCGAGAGCCCAGCGCGCCAGCGTCGCAACCAGCAGGCAGGCGACCGCAAACGCAAGGCTCAGCCCGAGCG
This sequence comes from Bradyrhizobium sp. 149, assembly GCF_023073915.1. Lineage (GTDB taxonomy): Bacteria > Pseudomonadota > Alphaproteobacteria > Rhizobiales > Xanthobacteraceae > Bradyrhizobium. Next base: position 29,577 of record NZ_JADPKK010000004.1, read on the forward strand.
ATGGCGGTGCCACGCCCTGCCAGCCTTTGCGGAATTCGTCGATCAGCTTCCCCATGCGCAGTCCGGTCGCGATATGCGTTCGACAATCGAGCGGTCGCCAGGAATGTTACGCAGGTCGTCGGCGCAAGCAAAGCTTGCCTTGGTGATAGCCGGCAGGAATAGTGCCTGCTGCGGCGCCGAGTGTCGCGGCGCCGTCGATCGGTGTCCGCTATCAGGCGTCAAGGGGTTCGAAAACAGGGACATTCCATGGGCAGGCTGGATGGCAAGGTCGCGGTGATCACGGGCGCGACGAGCGGGATCGGGTTGCGGACTGCGGAAGTCTTCGTTGCCGAAGGTGCCAAAATTGTGATCGCGGGCCGGCGTATACCGGAAGGCGAGGCGCTGGCGAAGCAGCTCGGGGCGAATTGCGTCTTCCGCCAGACCGATGTGACGGTCGAAGCGCAGATGCAGGCGCTGATCGCGCTCGCGGTGGACAAATTCGGCCGTATCGACTGCCTGTTCAACAATGCCGGCGGCCCGGCGCAGACCGGCGGTATCGAAGGCCTCGAGGTCGAGCGCTTCGACGCGGCGATGGCAACCCTGGTGCGCAGCGTCATGCTCGGCATGAAGCACGCCGCGCCCACCATGAAGAAGCAGGGTTTTGGCAGCATCATCAACAACGGCAGCATCGCGGGCCGTCTGGCCGGCTTCTCGTCCTCGATGGTCTATGGGGCGGCCAAGGCCGCGGTGATCCACCTCACCAAATGCGTGGCGATGGAGCTTGGCGAATCCAACGTCCGCGTCAACTCGATCTCGCCCGGCGCGATCGCGACCGGCATTTTCGGCAAGGCGCTTGGGCTATCGACCGATGCGGCGGAGAAGACGCCGGCGGTGATGCGCGAGGTCTACAAGACCGCGCAGCCGATCCCGCGCGCCGGCCTCCCTGATGACATCGCCCATGCCGCGGTGTTCCTGGCCAGCGACGAATCCAGCTTCATCAACGGCCACGACCTCGTCATCGACGGCGCCATGACCGGCGGCCGCAACTGGAGCCAGCAGCAGCAGGGCTACGTGGCCCTGCGCAAGGCGTTCGATCAGGGGGCCGGGTAGTTTCGTCATCGCGAGTTTGGTCATTGCGAGGAGCGAAGCGACGAAGCAAATCCAGGCCGCTTCCGCGGAGGCAGTCTGGATTGCTTCGCTTCGCTCCTCGCAATGACGATCGGGATGCTCACACCGCCTTCACCCGTACCCGCAATCCGTCGCGCGGCTTAGGGATCGGCCACATCTGCCAGTCCGGCTTGTAGCCGGGTTCGAGCGACACCTCGATGTTCTGCAAGAAGTGCCGCGCGAAGCATTTGGCCTGCATGTAGGCGAAATGCAGGCCGAGGCACATATGCGCGCCACCGCCGAACGGCACCCAGGCAAAGCGGTGCCGGTTGCGCTGAGCCTCCTCGGTGAAGCGCAGCGGATCGAAGCGGTCCGGCTCCGGCCAGATGTCCTTCATGTGGTGGGTGTAGAGCGGATTGACGCCGATCGCAGTGCCGGCCGGAACCGCAAAACCCTTGAAGGTGAAATCGCGCATGGCGCGGCGCGGCATCGAGGGCACCGGAGGCCTGATCCGTAGTGCTTCCTTGAACGCCATCTCAGACAGCGGCATCTTTTCGAGGTCGTCGAAGCTGCTTGGCGCATCAGGGGCGAGCCCCAGCGCCATGACTTCCGCGCGAAGCTTGTCCTGCCAGTCGGGATTTGCCGCGAGCTCGCCGATGAATGACGTCAGCGACGAGGTCAGCGTATCGTGCGCCGCCATCATCAGAAAGCTCATGTGGTCGATGATGTCTTGTTCCGAGAGCAGCGCGCCGTCCTCATGGGTTGCGCGGCAGAGCTGCGAGAACAGATCATCGCCGCCCTGATTGCCGCGTCGCAGCGGAATCTGCTCGCGGAAATAAGCGACGATGCGCTTGCGTCCCCTGACGCCGGCCGCCATCTGCGTGCCGGGCAGCGGTCGGCGGATCGGAGCGACGGCGGCGGCGACCATGTCGACGAAGGCGCGGTTGATCTCGTCGACCTCCGGCCCGATATCGGCGCCGAGAAAGGACGCGGCGGCGAGATCGAGCGTGAGCTGCTTCATCGCCGGATAAAGCTGCATCTCGCCGGGCTTCGCCTTCCATTGCGCGACGCGTGCGGCGATACCGCGGTCGAGATCGCTCAGATACGACTTCATCGGTCCGGACTTGAACGCGACCGACAGCGCCTTGCGGTGCAGCCGGTGCTCCTCGAAATCCAGCAGCATCAATCCGCGCGGAAACAACAGGCCGAGCACCTTGTTCCAGCCATGGGTCGAGGAGAACAGCTTTTGCTGGTCGAACAGCACGAGCTCGTTGGCCTCGGGGCCAAGCAGCACGACATTGGTCTCGCCGAAAAAATGCGTGCGATAGACCAGGCCGTATTTGGCGCCGTTCGCCTCGATATGCCCCTTGGGGTCGGCGAGCACCTGAAAGGTCTTGCCAATGATCGGCCAGCCTTCGTCACCGGGGATGTGTGTCAGCTCGTTGCGCTTGGGCGGAGTGAAGCCGAGCGCAGGGGCGGCCACATTCTGCATCGACATGACGATTGCTCCGGTTGGCTGGACCCAGCCAACATAGCACAATCCGGCTACGATGACTCTGCGCTTACCGTTTCGCCGCTTCCTTCAAATCCGGCGCGTTGACGGCCGGAATCGCAACGCGGCCGGCGCCGGTCACCTTCAACGCCTCGGCAGCCTTCTCGTTTTCCATGATCTTGGCCATCACGGCCTGTCCCGCACGTTCGAAGATAGCGCGATTCTCGATCACGAATTTTTGCGACTTGCGCAACCCGTCGATATAGCCGTTGATCTCCGGCACCACGTAGCGCGCGACAAGGTCCCAGCTTCGGCGCGTGTTCTCCGGATTGGCCCAGTCATGCACGAAGCCGATGACGGCGCCGACACCGCCGGACACCTGCATCACATTCTTGATCATCTTGACGAGATCGTCGGGCGTGCCGATGACGGAGGCCGCGCCCTCGACGAAGGCGGTCTTGTCCACGGCCTCGTCGGGTGAGGCGAACGCGGTCAGGCCCGGCCGCTGCAGCGTGCCGACGTTATATTCATTGTGCCAGCGCATCAGGCCGGGACCGGCCTCGCGGCGGGCCTGCTCGCGCGTCTCGGCGATGTGCCAGGTCAGCAGCACGCGCCAGTTCGCCCGATCGACCTTGGTGCCGTGTTTCTGGGCGGCGTCCTCGGCGAACTGCCATTGCTGCTGCAGCGACATCAGGCCCTGCGTCGTCATCGAACCCAGCGAGATGATGCCGATGCCGTATTTGCCGGCGAGCGTCATGCCGGAGGGCGAGATCTGCGAGGCCACCACGAACGGCATCTCTTCCTGCAGCGGCAGGAGCTGCAGCGCGGCGTCGTTCATGGTGAACCAGTCGCTCTTGGCGGTGACGCGTTCGCCGTCGAAGAGGCGGCGGATCACCCCGATCGCCTCGTCCTGGCGGTCGCGCTGGGTCATCGGATCGATGCCGAGCGTATGCGCGTCGGAGGCGAGCGCGCCGGGGCCGGAGCCGAAGATGGCGCGGCCGCCGGTCATGTGGTCGAGCTGCACCATGCGCTGCGCGACATTGTAGGGATGGTGATAGGGCAGCGACACCACGCCGGTGCCGAGCTTGATCCGCTTGGTGCGCTCGCCGGCCGCAGCCAGGAACATCTCGGGGGAGGCGATCATCTCCCAGCCGGAGGAATGATGTTCGCCGCACCAGAACTCGTCATAGCCGAGGCTATCCAACTGCTCGACCAGGTCGAGATCGCGCCGGAACTGGAGCATCGGATGCTCCCCGATCGGATGATGCGGGGCAAGGAAGGCTCCGAACTTCAGGCGCGCCATGGCGTTCTCTCCGGCGTTGATTTTTTGTTTGTTTGGTGCGCGAAGCTACGTGCTGGAGACAGCGAACGCAATCGCGCGATGTCCCGCGCGGCGGAATGCAGCCATGCGTCTGTCGTCTCCCTCTCCCTGCACGCGGAGAGAGGCGGAACGCGCATCCTACCTCTGAGGTAATCGCGGCACCGCTCAGGGTCTGAGATTATCGGCAACGACATCCGAAGGGTCGCGCGCCGATGCATCAAACCGTCACAAGGCAGATCGATTCGTCGCGCCGCTGGTGGGTGCTGGCGATCGTCGTCGCCGCCCAGTTCATGTTTGGCGTCGATGCCTTCGTGGTCAACGTCGCCATTCCCACCATCGCGGTCGAGCTGAAGGCGTCGCCGGCGCAGATCGAATCCGTCATCGCGATCTATTTGATCGCTTATGCCACGCTGGTCGTCACCGGCGGCCGGCTCGGCGACATCCACGGCACCAGGAACGTGTTTCTGGCTGGCCTGCTCGGCTTCACCCTGACGTCGCTGTGGTGCGGATTGGCGCAATCCGGTGCGGAGCTGATCATCGCGCGGCTGGCGCAGGGCGCGACCGCCGCGCTGATGGTGCCGCAGGTGCTGGCGACGCTGCATCTCCTGTTCACCGATGAACAGCGCAATCGCGCCTTCGCCATCTACGGCATTGTGCTGGGGCTCGCGGGCGCCGCGGGCTTCCTGCTCGGTGGGCTCCTGGTCACGATCGATCTCGCCGGCACCGGCTGGCGTTCGGTTTTCTTCGTCAATGTGCCGTGGGGTCTGGTGATCGCGGCAGCGGCCTGGCGCATCATGCCCTCGGTGCCGCGTCGCGCCGGCACCCGGCTCGATATCAAGGGCAGCGTCGTCCTGTTCGCCGGATTGCTGGGCATGATCGGTCCGCTGCTGTTCGGTCACGATCTCGGCTGGGCACCGTGGCTGTGGATGGTGATGGCGATCGGCGCTGTGATCCTCCTGGCATTCCCAAAGCTGGAGCAAGCGGTGGCACGTGCCGGCGGCATGCCGCTGGTTGATCTGTCGCTGCTGGCGGACGCCGCTTTCCTGCGCGGCCTTGGCGCGGCGTTCTTTTTCTTTTTTGCCAATCTTTCGTTCTATCTGGTCATGACGCTCTTCATGCAGCGCGGGCTGAAAATTCCGCCGCTCGCGGCCGGCATGGCCTTTCTTCCGCTCGCGCTCGCTTTCGTCGTGGCCTCGCGCCATAGCGGCGCGCGGGCGCGCCATCGCGGCACCAAGGTTCTGATCGAGGGATGCGCGCTTCAGATCGCGGGCCTCGCCGCGCTTGCGCTTGTCGCGTTCTCGGTCGATGCGCCGTCCGGATTCCTGCTCGCGCTCACCATGATCATCTTCGGCTACGGCCAGGGGTTGGTGATGGCGCCGCTCTCCGGCGCGGTGCTTTCGACGGTGAAGTCGGCGGCCGCAGGTTCTGCCTCCGGCATGTACGGCACCACGGCGCAGATCGGAAATGCGGCCGGAGTGGCCGCAATCGGCGCGGTGTTCTTTGCAATCGAAGCACTGCAATCAGCGCGCGCAGGATTTCTCGTCTCGCTCGCGCTGTTTGTGACATTAATCATGATCTGCGCCGCATTCCTGGCGTGGATGCGCCGTGCATCTGCACGAAGTTGAGGCATTGCGGCTAATACATGCGGATTCCTGCAGGTTTTCCCGTGATTTAAGGGATCATCGACAGCACACGGTCTTTTTATTTTGCGCTGCAGCAACTATTTGGTTTGGGTGGACGTTGAACGTCGCCTGCCGGGAGTTGCCGTGTCGTTAACCAGAAATGTCGATCTCTTGAGACGTCTGCCGAAGCTGGACGGATTGCGCTTCGCCGAGTTCGGCCGCAGCGCCGATGCGGCCAGTCCGTTGCAAGAGGTTACGAGCTTCGGCGACAATCCCGGCAATCTGCGCCTGTTCGCGTTCGTGCCGCCGCAATTGCAGAAGCCGCGCGCGCTCGTCGTCGTGCTGCACGGCTGCGGCCAGACGGCAGCAAGCTACGACCTCGGTGCCGGATGGTCGACGCTCGCCGAGCACTACGGCTTTGCGCTGTTGATGCCCGAGCAGCAGCGCGTCAACAACACCAACACCTGCTTCAACTGGTTCAATCCGGAAGACACGGCGCGGGACAGCGGCGAGGCACGCTCGATTCGCGAGATGATCGCGCACATGATCGAAACGCATCGCATCGATCCCCGGCGCATCTTCATCACAGGCCTGTCGGCCGGTGGCGGCATGACGTCGGTGATGCTCGCGACCTACCCTGAAATCTTCGCGGCCGGCGCGGTCATCGCGGGACTTCCCTACGGCATCGCGACGAATCTGCGCGAGGCGCTCGACGGCATGTTTCACTCCCCGGCGCGGCCCGCGCGCGAGCTCGGCGATCTGGTGCGGCGGGCCTCGAACCATCGCGGGCCGTGGCCGAAGATCTCGGTGTGGCACGGCAGCGCCGACCGCACCGTCAATCCCGGCAATGCCAACGAGATCGTCAAGCAGTGGCTCGATTTGCATGATCTGCCTGAGGCCCCGATGGCGGAAACCAATGTCGACGGATATCCGCGCCAGACCTGGTGGAACAAGGAGGGCGAGACGCTCGTCGAGTCCTACGCCATCACCGACATGGCACACGGCACGCCGCTCGGCCTTGCCGACAACGACCAGCGCTATGGCGTGGAAGGCGCGTTCCTGATCGAGGCCGGCATCTCCTCGTCCTATCACATCGCAACATTCTTCGGCCTGACCAGCTGGATTCCCGACGCGGCCAGGAAGGCGGAGGCGAAGCCGGCGCTGACGTCCGCGCCGCATCTGGCACGCTCGATCCGCGCCGCGGTCGCCGAAGAACCGGCCGAGCCGAAACGCGAGGAGGCCCGCAGCTTCGATCTCGGCCAGATCATCACGCGCGCGCTCACGGCCGCGGGATTGATGAAATAACTCAGGCCGTCGCGCCGATCCATTCGATCGGCGTCACCGTTACCTCGCCGCCGGCGACCTTCCGCGTCATCTCCTGATAGGCCTTGAAGAAGTCGCGCGATTGCAGCGTTTTCTGCGCGGCATCCTCGCTGACGCTGGCGAGATGAAAATAGCCGCCGTCGTCGCGGTTCTTCAGGACACGATAGCGGATCCGCCCCTTCAGGTCCGGATCGCCGTCGATCGCCTCGATGAAGCGGCCAACCTCCTGGTGCCAGGCCTCCGTCGTGCCGTTCTTGAATTCGTACCGGATCATGAAGTGCTTCATGTGACGCTCCCTGTTCGTGTTGTGCGTCATCATCTGCGTGCTGGATGCGATCCTGCAAGTATGGACAAAATTGATAGTATGGACTTTTCCGGCGTTGCTCCTATCGTCTCCTCGAACATGGAGGAGACGACATGGCCAAGGAAAGGGCAAAGGCGATTCCGGCGCGCGCCTGTCCGGTCGCGCGCCTTTCAAAAGATGATCAGCGGCAAGTACAAGCTGCGCATCGTCTGGGACCTCAAGGATGGCCCGCGCCGCTATGGCGAGATCAGGAGTGGCCTGTTGCGTGGCACGGAAGGCAGCGCGGAGATCACGCCCCGCGTGCTCAGCCGCGAATTGAAGGCGCTGACGGCGAGCGGCCTGATCGATCGCAACGATTTTGGCGAGGTGCCGCCAAAGGTCGAATATCGCCTCACCCGTAAGGGCAAGAGCTTTGTGCCGGTTGTTGCCGCGATCCGCGACTGGGGCGAGCGCAACCTCAGTGACATGGCGCCGCTGGCGCACGCCGCGGAGTAAAGCTCACATCTCGCCGGTGATGAACGGATTGGTCATCCGCTCCTGGCCAATGCTCGAGCCCGCACCATGGCCGCAGATGAAACCGACATCGTCGCCGAGCGGCAGCAGCTTTGTCTTGATCGAGTCGATCAGGGTCGCATGACTGCCGCCGGGCAAATCGGTGCGCCCGACCGAGCCGGCGAACAGGACGTCGCCGACATGGGCGAAGCGCAGCTCCTTGTTGAAGAACACCACGCTGCCGGGCGAGTGGCCGGGGCAATGATAGATGTCGAACCGGAGGTCGCCGATCGCGACGCTATCGCCCTCGTCGAGCCAGCGGTCCGGCTCGAAATTGCGCACGCCCGTCATGCCGAAGCGCGCGCCGCTCTCGACGACGTTGTCGAGCAGGAACTTGTCGGCGGCGTGCGGGCCCTCGATCGGCACCTTCAGCGCATCGCGGAGTTCGGCCGCGCCGCCGACATGGTCGATATGGCCGTGGGTCAGCCAGATCTTCTCCATGGTGACGCCGGTCTGCTTGATCGCGTCCAGGATCTTCGGCACGTCGCCGCCGGGATCGATCACCACGGCCTTCTTGGAAGGCTCGTCCCAGATGATGGTGCAATTCTGCTCGAACAGCGTCACGGGAACGATGATCGCGCCCGCCTTCGCGCCCGCCTTGGCTTGTGTCTCATTGTGCTCGCTCATGGGGCTCACAATGCCGATTTTTGCCATGCCGCCAAGCAAAAGATTCGTCCCTGACCGGGGAACAGCGGCAGCTGCCGTCACACGGCCGTCCCAATTCGCCCGCTGGTTTGAACCGGGGCGCTGCTCTCGCGTTCTCTTGCGCGAGACTCAAGATTTTCAGGTGGTTTCCCGCATGGCTCAGATCGGCGACAATTGGTGGCGCGACGGCATCTTCTATCAGATCTACCCGCGCTCGTTTCAGGACTCCAATGGTGACGGTGTCGGCGATCTCGCCGGGATCCTTAAGCGCGTACCTTATGTGAAATCTCTCGGCGTCGACGCGATCTGGTTGTCGCCGATCTTCCCGTCGCCGATGGCCGATTTCGGCTACGACATCTCCGACTATACCGGCATCGAGCCGCTGTTCGGCACGATGGCGGATTTCGATGCGCTTCTTGCGGCCGCGCATGACAATGGGCTCAAGCTGATCCTCGACCTGGTGCCGAACCACACCTCGGACCAGCATCCCTGGTTCGTCGAGAGCCGCTCCTCGCGCCACAATCCCAAACGCGACTGGTACATCTGGCGCGACCCGGCCGAGGATGGCGGCGTGCCGAACAACTGGCTGTCCGAGTTCGGCGGCAGCGCGTGGCAGTTCGACGAGACGACCGGTCAATACTATTATCACGCCTTCCTCGCACAGCAGCCCGACCTCAACTGGCGCAATCCCGATGTCCGCGCGGCGATCTATGACGTGATGCGGTTCTGGCTGGAGAAGGGCGTCGACGGCTTCCGCGTCGACGTGATCTGGCACCTGATCAAGGACGCCGAATTCCGCGACAATCCGCCAAACCCGCATTATGTCGAGGGCCGGCCGCCGAACGAAAGGATCCTCACGCAATATTCCACCGACCAGCCGGAGGTGCACGACGTCATCGCCGAGATGCGCCGCGTCACGGATGCCTATGATGCCCGCGTCCTGATCGGCGAGATCTATCTGCCGCTGCATCGCCTCATGGCTTATTACGGCAACGATCTCGCCGGCGCGCAGATGCCGTTCAACTTCGCGCTGCTCTCGACCTTCTGGAGCGCGCGCTCGATCGAGAAGATCGTCGGGGATTACGAGAAGGCGCTGCCGAAGGGCGCCTGGCCGAACTGGGTGCTCGGCAATCACGATCGCCCGCGCGTCGCAAGCCGCGTCGGACCGGAGCAGGCCCGCGTCGCCGCCATGCTGCTGCTGACGCTGCGCGGCACGCCGACGCTGTATTACGGCGACGAGATCGGCATGCATCAGCTCGCGATCGCCCCCGAGGACGTGCGCGATCCCTTCGAGAAGAACGTCCCCGGCATCGGTGTCGGCCGCGACGGTTGCCGCACCCCGATGCAGTGGGATTCGTCCGGCTTCGCCGGCTTCTCGGACGTCAGGCCGTGGCTGCCGCTGCCGGAGGATCATATCCGCGAAAACGTCGTCGATCTCGAAGCCGACGCACGTTCGATCCTCACGCTCTACAAGCGTCTGATCGCGTTGCGGAGGGCATGTCCGCCGCTGGTCGCGGGCGACTATCATTCGGTCGCGGCGCAAGGCGATCTCCTGGTCTATCGCCGCGAGGCCAAGGGCAGGGCGGTGATCGTGGTGCTCAATCTCGGTCCTGAGCCGATCGCCGTCACCACCAGCGCGGTAAAGTTTGGCAGCGAGATATTGTTGTCGACGTTTTTGGATCGCGAGGGGGAGCGGCTCGAAGGCGTGCTGGATTTGCGCGGCAATGAGGGCGTGGTGGTGATGCCGCCATCCTAATCGTTGGTGTGCGGGGACCTAGGCCGGATGCTTGTTGCCCCGCACGGTCTTGTCGATATCACTCCGCTTCAACAGATAATCGAGCCCGCCGACGCGGTACCAGCGATAGCCGTAGGGCTCCAGTACGACGCGATGCTGGCCGCGCTGGTTGGCGTGGCTATGATCTTCCGCGAGCAGGTTGATCAGGTGCTTGCCGACATCGCCGGGCAGCCCTGCCGAGAACGCGATCTCGCGCGGCACCTCGTCCAGATTGTGCACGAACAGCACGGAATTGTTGCGCCAGTCGTAACGCATGATGAACACGGCGGGATCGCGCGTCGCAACGATGGCGAAATCGCCCCAGCCGATCTCCGGCACCTCCTTGCGCATGCGGACGATGCGCTCGGTCCAGTTCAGCATGGAATTGGGATCGCGCCGCTGTTTTGCGACATTGAGGTGTTCGAAACCGTAAGGCCCCTCGTCGATGACCGGGCTGGCAGGCTTGTCGCTGGTGGTGAAGCCGCCATGCGGCTCGGTCGACCATTGCATCGGCGTGCGTGCGCAATTGCGTTCGGGCAGCGATAGATTCTCACCCATCGCGATCTCGTCGCCATAGCGGATCACGGGCGTCCCCGGCAGCGTGCACATCAGGCTGTAGGCGAGCTCGAGCCGCCTGCGGTCGCCGCCCAGCATCGGCGCGAGGCGGCGGCGAATGCCGCGGTCGTAGAGCTGCATGTCCTTGTCGGGACCGAAGCGCTTGAACACGACGTCGCGCTGCGCCTTGGTCAAGCGGCCGAGATCGAGCTCGTCGTGATTGCGCAGGAACAGGCCCCATTGCGCCGAGGCCGGCCGCGGCTTGGTCGCCTTCAGCGCCTTCGCCAGCGGACGCGAGTCGCCCGAGGCCAGCGCATAGAATAGATGCTGGTTGACGTGGAAGTTGAACATCATGTGCATGCGGTCGCCATCGCGGCCGAAGTATTCCATGTCGGTTTTCGGCACCACATTGGCTTCGGCGAGGATGATGGCGTCGCCCTGGCGCCATTGCAGGAATTCGCGGAACGCGCGCAGCATGTCGTATTGCTCGACAGGTTTCTTCACCTTGGCGCCCTTGGTCGCGATCACGAACGGCACGGCATCCATGCGGAAACCGGAGACGCCGAGCTGGATCCAGAAACCCATGATCTTGAGGATCTCGGCCTGCACCTGCGGGTTCGACGTGTTGAGGTCGGGTTGGAAATCATAGAAGCGGTGGAAGTACCAGGCGCCGGCCTCCTTGTCGCGAGTCCAGGTCGATTTCTGCACGCCCGGAAACACCATGCCCTCGTTGGCGTTGGCGGGCTTCTTGTCGGACCACACATACCAGTCGCGATGGGGCGAGTTCTTGTCGCGCCGCGCCTCCTTGAACCAGGGATGCTGGTCCGAAGTGTGGTTGACCACGAGGTCGATGATGATGCGGATGCCGCGCTGCTTGCAGCCATGGGCGAACTCGACGAAGTCGCCGAGCGTGCCGTATCGGGGATCGACGTTATAATAATCGGCGATGTCGTAGCCGTCGTCGCGGCCGGGCGACGTCTGGAACGGCATCAGCCAGATTGCGGTAATGCCGAGCCCATGCAGATAATCGAGCCGGCGCAGAAGGCCCTTGAAGTCGCCGACGCCGTCGCCGTTGGCATCCATATAGGTGCCGATGGACAGGCAATAGAACACGCCATTCTTGTACCAGAGATCGTCGATCATGCGCCGCAGCCTCGGTGGTTCCGCCGAGGTGCGGCGGCTGCGTGATAAGTGTTTTGGGAAGGTCAGGTTCCCACCCACAATGTCGTCCCGGCGAAGGCCGGGACCCATACCGCGTGATCTATCGATTGGGTGGCAGAAGTACCGAACGACGAATCCTTGCCAAACGTGGCCCTGTGGCTATGGGTCCCGGCCTTCGCCGGGACGACACTGATGACGGAATCGGCTATCCTCCCCCCATGGACAACACCGCCCGCACCATCACCCTCGTGCCGCCGCCGGACCGCCGTCAATCCGAGACGGCGCTGGCGATCGCGCGCGGCACGGCGCGCCTGTTGCGCTCGCTCGGTTTCACCTGCATCAGCGAATTGCCGCTGCCGTCGGGGCGGCGCGCCGATCTCGTCGCGCTGAACGAGCGCGGCGAGATCTGGATCGTCGAGATCAAGTCGTCGGTGGAGGATTTGCGCGCCGATCAGAAATGGCACGAATACCGCGCGCATTGCGACCGGCTGTTCTTTGCCTTCACGCAGGACCTGCCTTGCGAGATCTTTCCGCAAGACACTGGCCTGATCATCGCGGATACCTATGGCGCGCACCTGCAGTGCGAGGCGCCGGAGCACAAGCTCGCTGCGGCCACGCGCAAGCAGATGACGGTGCGATTTGGCATGGCGGCGGCCTTGCGGATCAACCGGCTGGTCGATCCGCAGGGGCATGCGGATTTTTGGGAGTAAAGTCGTAGGATGGGTAGAGCGAAGCGAAACCCATCACTTCGATGCAACGTGCGAAGAAGGTGGGTTTCGCTTCGCTCTACCCACCCTACGGATCTCAGATTACCGTGGCGCGCGCTTCGCCAGGATCCGCTGCAACGTGCGCCGGTGCATGTTGAGGCGCCGCGCCGTTTCCGAGACGTTGCGGTTGCACATCTCGTAGATGCGCTGGATGTGCTCCCAGCGGACGCGGTCGGCCGACATGGGGTTCGCCGGCAGCTCGGATTTGTCCGAGCCGGTCGACAGCAGCGCCGCGACCACGTCGTCGGCGTCCGCGGGCTTGGAGAGATAATCGATCGCGCCCATCTTCACCGCGGTGACGGCGGTGGCGATGTTGCCATAGCCGGTCAGCACGATTGCGCGGGCGTCGGGGCGCTTCTTCTTCAGCGCCGAGACCACGTCGAGACCATTGCCGTCGCCGAGCCGCAGATCGACCACGGCGAATGCCGGTGCCGACTTGCCGATCTGCGCAAGACCGTCGGAGACGGTGTCACAGGACGTCACCGCAAAGCCCCGCGTTTCCATGGCGCGCGACAGCCGCTCCAGAAACGGCTTGTCGTCCTCCACGATCAGGAGTGAGCGGTCGGTCTGTTCGTTCAGTTCGGCGATGGCGTTCAAGGTGTCGTCCTCTCTCCAACGCGTCTACATATGGCGGCGCAATCGGGCGGTGCCAAGGCCGCCAATGGTCGATCGGCCCCGTTGTGCGACGCAAGGTCGCGGCCTATCCTATTGTTTCTTCAAAGGTCTCGATAGCCTCAAAACGCACTCTCGGCCACGTGATCTGAACCACCGCGCCATGGTCCGGAAAAGTCCGGTTGGTAAACGAGACCTTGGCGCCGGTGCGTTCCAGCAAAGTGCGTGCGATGAACACGCCAAGTCCAAGGCCGCCGCCTGCGTCTTGGCTGCGCCGCCGCGACAGATACGGCTCGCCGATCCGGTTGAGGATGTCGGGCGGAATGCCGGGACCGTCGTCGGAGATCACGAGCTCGATCGTGTCCTTGTTCCACCAAGCATTCACCTCGACGGTGGTGCGGGCGAAATCGACCGCGTTCTCGACGATGTTGCCGACGCCATAGAGGATCGCCGGATTGCGCGAACCGACGGGCTCGGTCACGATGGCGACGGCAATGCGTACCTTGATATCGACGCCGAAATCGCGGTGCGGCGCCACCACCTCCTCTATCAGCTCCGACAGCTTCATGCGGTCGAACGGCGCGCCGGTGGAGGAGAGCTGGGTGATCTTGCTCAATATGTCGCGGCAACGCTGCGTTTGCTCGCGCAGCGTCTTCAGGTCGGCGGCAAAGACCGGCTCCTTCACCGTCTTTTCCAGTTCGCGCGAGATCAGGAAGATGGTCGCGAGCGGCGTGCCGAGCTCGTGCGCTGCGGCCGCAGCCAGGCCGTCGAGCTGGGTCAGATGCTGCTCGCGCGTCAGCACCAGCTCGGTCGCGGCCAGCGCGTCGGCGAGCTTGCGCGCCTCTTCGGTGACCTGGAACGAGTAGAGGCTGGTGACGCCGATCGCGAGCGCGATCGAGAGCCAGACGCCGACGAGATAGATCGGCGGCAGCACCAGCGGATCGTCGGAATCCCAAGGCAGCGGCAGGTGGAAGAAGAACAGGACCGAGGCGCAGGCGACAGCCAGCACGCCGAGGCCGAAGGTGACGCGGGCCGGCAGCGCGGTGGCCGAGATCAGCACGGGCGCGAGAAACAGGAACGAGAACGGGTTCTGGAGTCCGCCGGTGAAGAACAGGAGACCTGCCAGCTCCACGATATTGAGCGCGAGCAGTCCGGCCGCCTGTGTCGGCTGCAGCCGTTGCAGCGGATTGGACACGGTCTGGAGCGCCAGGTTGAGCGCCGCCGACAGGGCGATGATGCTGACGCAGGGGACGATCTCGACGTTGAATTCCAATCCTTGGGCCACGATGAAGATCGCGGCGAGCTGGCCCAGCACCGCGAGCCAGCGCAGCCGCAGGATCGTGTCCAGGCGGATATGCCGCTGCGCGGGGCGAAAGTCGGAAGCGGCAAGTTCGGTCATTTCGGCCAATGGGGCGGTGCCTTCTCGATCTCAAGCGCGCGGCTCGCGGAACCACCGGATTACAAGCCTTGCGCTCTCCGCTGCAATAGCAGAAGAACGCCCAGCATGACCGAGAATGACAAGGCTTCAAGCTGGCCGACTGTCGCGGATCGCAGCCCCTCCGCGGCAATCGCGGTCGATCACCTCGTCAAGGTCTACAAGCAGACCCGCGCCGTCGACGACATCTCCTTTTCGCTTCCGCGCGGCAGCATTACCGGGCTGCTCGGCGGCAACGGCGCCGGCAAGACCACGACGATTGCGATGATCATGGGCCTCGTGCTGCCGACCTCCGGCCGCGTGCAGGTGCTCGGGCATCGGATGCCGGAGGAGAGCGCTTCCGTGCTGGGGCGGATGAATTTCGAGAGCCCCTATGTCGACATGCCGATGCGGCTCACGGTGCGTCAGAACCTCACCGTGTTCGGCAAGCTCTATGCGGTGAAGAACCTCCCCGACCGCATCGCGACGCTCGCCGACGATCTCGATCTCACCGAGTTCATCGACCGCGCCAACGGCAAGCTCTCCGCCGGCCAGAAGACGCGCGTTGCGCTCGCCAAGGCGCTGATCAACCATCCCGAGCTGCTGTTGTTGGACGAGCCGACCGCCTCGCTCGATCCTGATACCGCCGACTGGGTCCGGGGTCATCTGGAGCGTTATCGCAGGGCGAACAACGCCACGATCCTCCTGGCCTCGCACAACATGCTCGAGGTCGAGCGGCTCTGCGACCGCGTCATCATCATGAAGCGCGGCCGTATCGAGGACGACGATACGCCCGAAGCCATCATGGCCCGCTACAACCGAACCACGCTGGAAGAGGTGTTCCTGGACGTCGCGCGCGGCCGGGTGAATGGCGCGAAGGAGGCGGCGCGATGACCGAGCCGGGGGCGTTGCTTTCGTCATTGCGAGCGAAGCGAAGCAATCCAGAATCTCTCCGCGGAAGAATTCTGGATTGCTTCGTCGCAAGGGCTCCTCGCAATGACGGTGCGTGCAGATCCCGGAGCGGCCATGACTGATTCCTCCCTCCATCGCGGCATTTCCCTCCATCGCATCGGCGCAATGATCCTGCGCTATTGGTATTTGCTGATGTCGTCCTGGCCGCGGCTGCTCGAGCTCCTCTACTGGCCGGCGCTCCAGGTGATCACCTGGGGCTTTCTTCAGCTTTATATCGCGCAGAATGCCAACTTCTTCGCGCGTGCCGGCGGCACCCTCATCGGCGCCGTCATCCTCTGGGACATCCTGTTTCGCGGGCAGCTCGGCTTTTCAATCTCGTTCCTGGAAGAGATGTGGGCGCGCAATCTCGGCAATCTCATGATGAGCCCGTTGAAGCCGATCGAATTTCTGCTGTCGCTGATGATCATGAGCCTGATCCGGCTCGCGATCGGCGTCATCCCGATGACGCTGCTCGCGCTGTTCCTGTTTCACTTCAACGTTTATGCACTCGGCGTGCCGCTGATCGCGTTCTTCTGCAATCTGATCTTCACGAGCTGGTCGGTCGGCATCTTCGTCTCCGGCCTGGTGCTGCGAAACGGACTTGGCGCCGAGAGCATCGTCTGGACCTTGATGTTCGCGATCATGCCGCTCGCCTGCGTCTACTATCCCGTCAGCGTGCTGCCGGTCTGGCTGCAATATGTCGCCTGGGCGCTGCCGCCGACCTACGTGTTCGAAGGAATGCGCGCGCTGCTGATCGAAAACACGTTCAGGACCGATCTGATGCTGAGTGCGTTGGCCATGAACGTGGTGCTGCTGGTTGCATCTTTTGGGGCATTCCTTGCCCTTTTGTGCAGCGCCAGGAAGCAGGGCTCGCTGCTGTCAGGCGGCGAATAACGTCACTTTCTCGTGGATTCAGCCCGATTTGGGCACCTCGGCCACGTAGATGTACGGAACCATGCATTGACGCAATATTACGCATTCGGCAGTATGCTGCGATGCGAAGAGGAAGATAACGATGCCGATTGGTGAGTTTGGCGGCGCGCCGCCCCTGGTGGCCGAAGGCAGTCCGGTCCTGACGACGCCGATGTACTGGATGTACGAGATGGCGCAGGCCTCTCTCAATCCGGCGCGTGCGGTCACCGACGCGACCAAGCTCCTGTTTCAGAATCCGCTGAACCCATGGGCCCGCACCGAGGTCGGCAAGTCGGTTGCCGCGGCCTGCGAATTGTTCGAACGCACCACACGGCGCTACGGCAAGCCGGAATGGGGTCTCAATGACGCCGAGGTCAACGGCATCCGCGTCCCTGTCGAGGTCCGCTCGGTCTGGGAAAAGCCGTTCTGCCGCCTGCTCTACTTCGATCGCAAGTTCACCCGCCCGCTGCGGAGCCCGCAGCCGCGCGTGCTGATCGTCGCTCCAATGTCCGGCCACTATGCGACGCTCCTGCGCGGCACGGTCGAGGCGTTCCTGCCGGCGCATGAGGTCTACATCACCGACTGGGCCGACGCCCGCATGGTGCCACTCAGCGACGGCCGCTTCGATCTCGACGACTACATCGATTATGTCATCGAGATGCTGCATGTCCTCGGCGGCAACACGCATGTGCTGGCGGTGTGCCAGCCTTCCGTTCCCGTCGTTGCCGCCGTCTCGATCATGGAAGCGCGGCGCGATCCTTTCGTGCCGACCTCGATGACGCTGATGGGTGGCCCGATCGACACCCGCCGCAACCCGACCGGGGTGAACGACCTTGCCCAGGAGCGCGGCATCGATTGGTTCCGCAATCACGTCATCACCAAGGTGCCGTTCCCACATCCGGGCATGATGCGCGACGTCTATCCGGGCTTCCTGCAGCTGAACGGCTTCATCAGCATGAATCTCGACCGGCATATGGATGCCCACAAGCAGCTGTTCGCCAATCTGGTGAAGGGCGATGGCGACCTCGTCGACAAGCATCGCGACTTCTACGACGAATATCTCGCGGTGATGGACCTCTCCGCCGAGTATTATCTGCAGACCGTCGACACCGTGTTCGTGAAGCACTCGCTGCCGAAGGGCGAGATGACCCATCGTGGAACACGCGTCGATCCTTCCAAGGTCACGCGCGTCGCCTTGATGACGGTCGAAGGCGAGAACGACGACATCTCGGGTCTCGGTCAGACCGAAGCAACGCACACGTTGTGCAGCTCGATCCCCGATCATCGCCGCGTTCATTACGTCCAGAAGGGCGTCGGACATTACGGTGTGTTCAACGGCTCGCGCTTCAAGTCGGAAATCGTGCCGCGTATCCATGACTTCATGGTCTCGGCGGCGAATCCGAGCTCGTTGCAGGCTCTCGCGGCTGAATAATCGCGTTTTTCGGCTTTCCCGTCGAAAATCGAGGCTCTGTCGGGGGCTCCGACAGGGGCGAGTTCCCTCCAGATTCGCGGTACTGTGGTAGCTCTGTAGGAGTGAGTCCTAGCTCACCCCTTGGGGGTGCCGCATGCGTCCAGCGGAGGCGAAAAAAGCCGGTTCCAACCCCAGTCTGTGGGGTCTCCCGGACGCCAGACCCCTGTATATTGGGCAAATGATTTGTTTTTGCGCCGAGCGCTTTCCCTGGCGGCGGTTATGGCAGAATCCGGGCGCCCTCCTGCCCCCCGGACTGACAGACATGGCCACTCGCGCACTCCTTTATCGGCGGCCCCACGAACCGAAGACCCTCCTGATCACCCACGGATCGCAATTTTTTGCGATTCGACTGCGCCGGCATCGCCGCGCGCGCCGTTACACGCTCAGAATTCATCCGAGCGATCGCGAAGCCATCCTCACCATGCCGCCGCGCGGCACGCTCGCCGAAGCAAAGGACTTCGCGCAGCGCCACGGCGCGTGGATCGCGGCACGTCTCGGCCGTTTGCCGAAGGCCGCGCCGTTCCAGCCTGGCACAGTGATACCGCTTCGCGGCGTTTCTCATCGCATCGTTCATCGCGCCGGCACGCGCGGTACGGTGTGGACGGAAGTGCGCGATAGCGGTGAACGCATTCTCTGCGTCGCCGGCGGCGTCGAGCATGCGGACCGTCGCGTCAGCGACTTCCTCAAGCGCGAGGCGCGCCGCGACCTTCAGCGCGCCGCGGAAGCCTATGCCGCCGAGCTCGGCGTCAAGGTGAAGCGGCTCTCGATCCGCGATCAGTCGAGTCGCTGGGGCTCCTGCACCTCGGCCGGCTCGTTGTCGTTCTCCTGGCGTCTGATCCTCGCGCCGCCCTTCGTGCTCGACTATCTCGCCGCCCACGAGGTCGCCCATCTCGTCGAGATGAACCACTCGGCGCGATTCTGGCGCGTCTGCGGCAGGGTCTGCCCGTCGATGGAGCGCGCCAAGAAGTGGCTCGACACGTACGGCAATGATCTGCACCGGTACGGGGTCGAGGACTAAGCCCTCGCCGTTAGCAATACGGAAGCTGTCATCGCCCGCCTTGTGCGCAGTTGCGTACTGGAGCGGGCGATCCGGTATTCCGAGACGATTGTCATTGAACCGAGAGGCCGCGGGCGTACTGGATTCCCGGTTTTCGCGGGGCATGCCAGTCGAGAAGGCGGCGACGTCCGCCCGTCTAATCCATCTCCGTGGTCAAGCCTTGAAATCCGCGCTTGTCCCCGGCTGCGTGCGCGAGGCGAGATAGGACGATTGCAGTTGCGCGGCCGCCTTCTGGCCCTCGGCCAGCATCGCCTGGAAGGCCGCGTCGAGTTCATCGCGGCTGTAGGTTGGAGAACTGCTTTGACGCGGTGTCCATTGCGATTGCGAGATCGCGGTGGAAGCTTTTTCAACGGTGCCGCCAAGCCGCTCGGCGTATCTGTCGGCCCGCCACTGCGCCAGATCGGGACCGCCCAGACCTGGAGGATCCTCCAGCCTGCCGATCTCAGCGGCCGCCTCGTTGGTCATCGTCGAGGACCCGCCATTGTACAGAGTGGCGACCACCTTTCCGGCAACCTTCACCTGAGCATAGGTGTTCTCCGGCGCATCGTCCGAGACGGCCGGTTGAGTAGCGCTCGCGCCGTGGGTCGTCAGCCAGTTCGTTGCCATGAGGTCGCGCAGGACCGGATTATCCGCCGCCGATATCGCCTTGGCGCCTTGCAGCGGCTTGAGTTGGGAGACTTTAATGCCGGAGCTGCTGGTCGCGGCGTCGGTCGCAGGTGGTGCTTCCGGCAGGGCGCCGGATGTCGAGGTCGCATGTGAGCTCGACGTTGATACAGGACGCAGATAAGGCAACGCCGCACCGGATAAACCTGACATCATCAAACGCCCCTTGGCACTAAACCCGATTCACTAAGGCTCAACCTAGGGAAGCAAATCCTGGACCACTGGCGGGGACTTGAAAAGACTGATGTTTTGGCCTTCACGAATTCCCTGGCCTCGGTAATTCGTGCCGGCGTTGGGAGGACTTGCCCCTCCGAGTGCGCTGCATCGCAGCCGCATTCATTGCGCTGAATCGCCAAATGCGATGCTGTCGGCGCGCCTTGCGCGACGGCGACCGAATGATCCGACGCGTCAATGAGTTCGCACCATCCGCCGCGCGTCGCGCCGGACATGGCCGGCTACTGTGCATGGGGTTGTTTTCGCAGTTTTTGTTTAGAGGTCATCGAGACCTCAGACCGAACCTAGCGATTTCCGCCGAACAGCCGGTCCATCAGCCAGCCATCGAGTCCCGCGGCTGCTTCTGGCCGCGCATTGGCGCGCGTGGGGGGCGGGCGATAGCCGCCGTTGCTAGTCGGTCCCGGTGCGGCTGCTGCCACTGTCGGCGGCGACACCTGCGAGGCTGCCTGCGCGAGATTCGACAGGCCCCAGCCACCTGGAGAGCTCGGCAAGGCCGCGACCGGCACGCCCTCGTGCGCCGTGCGCATGAAGCGCGACCAGACTTCGACTGGCAAGCCGCCGCCGGTCGCCTTTTTGGTCGGCGAGTTGTCGTCATTGCCGAGCCACACGCCGGTGACGAGGCTGGCGGTGTAGCCGATGAACCAGGCGTCGCGGTAGTCCTGGCTGGTGCCGGTCTTGCCGGCCGCCGCCCAGCCCGGAATCTCGGCCTTCTTGGCCGTGCCAGAGATCAGCGTCTCCCGCATCATCGTGTTCATCATGCCGACATAGCGCGGGTCGATCACCTGGTTGCGCTCGTCCGCCTGGCGCATGTAGAGCAGCTTGCCGCCGAGTGTCCTGATCCGCGTCACGACATGCGGCACTGCCGCGAAGCCGCCATTGGCGAAGGGCGCATAGGCGCCGACCAGCTCGACCACCGAGACTTCGGAGGTGCCAAGCGCGATCGAGGCGTTGGGCTCGAGCTTTGAGGAGATGCCGAGCCGGTGCGCGGTGCGCACCACGTTCTTCGGCCCGACCTCGAGGCCGAGGCGGATCGCAACGGTGTTGAGCGACATCGCCAGTGCCTGCGTCAGCGTCACGGAGCCGAAATATTCGTGCGTGTAGTTTTCAGGTCTCCAGCCCTTGACCTCGATCGGCGCGTCCTGGCGGATCGTGCCGGGCGTCAGCCCCTGCTCGAGCGCGGTCAGGTACACGAACGGCTTGAACGAGGAGCCGGGCTGGCGCCTTGCGGTGACGGCGCGGTTGTACTGGCTCTCGGAATAGTTCCGCCCGCCCACCATGGCGCGGACCGCGCCGTCAGGCGTCATCGCCACCAGCGCGCCCTGGCTGACATTGAACTTCACGCTCTTGGCCGCCAACTCGTCGATGATGGCGGCTTCCGCCACGCTCTGGAGTTTCGGATCGATCGTGGTCTCGACCTTGATGCTCTCGTCGATCTGGCCGACCAGATCGTCCAGCACCTCGCCGATCCAGTCGGCGACGTAATTGACCGTGCCGGCGCCGACCGGCTTCACATTGTAGGAGGGATGGCCGATCGAAGCCTGCGCCTGCGCGTCGGTGATGAATTTGGCATCCGCCATCGCCGTGAGCACGATTTTCGCGCGCGCTTCCGCGCCCTCGGGGTTGCGGTTCGGCGCAAGGCGCGATGGTGATTTGACGAGGCCGGCCAGCATCGCGGCCTCGGCGATGTTGACGTTCTTGGCCGACTTGCCGAAATAGCGCTGCGCGGCGGCCTCGACGCCATAGGCCCCGGAGCCGAAATAGACGCGGTTGAGATAGAGCTCCAAGATCTGGTTCTTGGAATGCTTGCGCTCCAGCCAGATCGCGAGCTCCGCTTCCTGCAGCTTGCGCTGCATGGTGCGCTCCTGGGTCAGGAACAGGTTTTTCGCCAGTTGCTGCGTCAGCGTCGACCCGCCTTGCGACACGCCGCGATGGAGCACGTTGGTGACGAGCGCGCGCAGGATCCCGACCGGGTCGATGCCGAAATGCGAATAGAAGCGGCGGTCCTCGATGGCGATGAACGCCTTGGGCAGATATTGCGGCAGATCATTCAGCGAGACGTTGGCACCGGCCATCTCGCCGCGCTGCGCCAGCATGCTGCCGTCGATGCCGACGATCTGGATCGTCGGCGGCCGCTTGGGGATTTCCAGTGACTGGATCGGCGGCAGGTGAGCGCCGACATAGATCACGACGCCGATCACGGCGATCGCACCCCACAGGCTCAGCACCGCGCTCCAATAGACCAGGCGGCCGAGACCAACGCCGATGCGCGACTTGGATCGCCGCTTGGCGCCGCCGCGGCCGGCCGGCGCCTTCCTCTCGCGCGGCGACTCGTCGGCGGCATCCTCGCTCTTGCGCTTGGCAGATGATTTGGTTGATTTCTTCGGCTTGTCGTCGCCGCCGGGGACACGGTCCGCCGCGGTCAGGCGCAGATCGGCGAGTGCCGCAGGCAAGCCGAACAACGGCTCCTTCCGCCCACCCTTTTTCTTCCCCAATCCCATACGCAAAACGCCCGGTCAGCCCGCCCCGCCGCACGCTAGCGGTCGCTGTTTAAGGCCCGGTTACCCAGAGCTTAACGCGCGATTAGGAGGTGCGGCATTCGCTGCCCGCAGTTCCGCTGGGTGGACAGCAGAGCTAGGATCGCCGGCATAAAACAACAGGGAACTCAGATGGGCCACATCGATCCGACCAAGGAGATTTTCGCGCAGTTCCGGGACAATGACCGCCCCGGCCCGATCCACATGCTCAACCTGGTGCGCTTGCGCAGGGAGGCGGCCTATCCCGACGGACGCAAGGCGAGCGGCGCGGAAGCCTATGCGGCCTATGGCCGAGAGAGCGGCCCGGTGTTCGAACGCCTCGGCGGCCGCATCGTCTGGCAGGGCAAGTTCGAGCTGATGCTGATCGGCCCCGAGACTGAGCGCTGGGACCACTGCTTCATCGCCGAATACCCAAGCGTCGCCGCCTTCGTCGAGATGATCCGCGATCCCGTCTATCGCGAAGCGGTGAAGCACCGGCAGGCCGCAGTGGAGGATTCACGCCTGATCAGGCATGCGGTGCTGCCGGTGGGAAAGAACTTTGGCGAGATACCTGCTTAGGCATGGGGTGGGTTAGCCCTGCGGCTGCGCGTAAGCGCAGTCCGCCAAGCGTAACCCACCTCGCGAGGAGAACTAACCCGCCGGACCTGCATCCTCCATGATCGGGCCGAACAGCTCCCAGCGTTCGCCGTTGAACCGCATCATCTGCATCTGCTTGTTGACGCGGTAGTCGTTCGGCCCGGTGTTGATCTTGATGCCGGGCAGCGCGAAGCTGGGCGTGAAGTCCTTGATGTTGGCGACCTGCTTCATGACGTTCTCACGCGACAGGTCGTCGCCGCACTGCTTCAGCACTTGCGTCAGCAGCTCGGCGACGGAATAAGCATAGGTGTTGACCGTGTTGAGCTTGTCGCCTTCGGGGAAATACTTGTCCATGAAGGCGAAGAATGCTTTCACGCCCGGATCGTCCTTCCACTGCGGATCGCTGGGCTCCTTGCCGTATTGGGTCGAGATAATGCCCTTGGAGATGTCGAGGCCGGCCGGCTTCAGCGTCGCCGAGATCGGGCTCGCATTGATGTCGAGGATGTGCACCGGGTTCCAGCCGAGTTCGGCCACCTTCTTGATGGCCTGCGCCGCGAACTTCGGCGTCGAGGCATCGTAGAAGAGATCGGCGCCCAGCGACTTCAGCTTGACCACCTGCGAGTCCACAGTCGGATCGGTGACCTCGTAGGACACCTCGCCGACGATCATGCCGGCGGCCTTGTCGCCAAGGCCGCTCTTGAGGCCGGCGAGATAGTCGCGGCCCATGTCGTCGTTCTGGTAGAGCACGCCGATCTTGGCGTTCGGATGCTCCTTGAGGATGTACTTGGCGTAGATGCGTCCCTCGGACACATAGTTGGGATTATAGGCGATGGTCCAGGGATAGTTCTGCGGATCGTTGAAGCGCGCGGCGCCCGTGGACGCCAGCAGCTGCGGGATCTTTTTGCCGTTCAGATATTTTTGCACGGCGGCGTTCGCGGCGGTGCCGATGATCTGGAAGGTGAACAGGACCTCGTCGCCTTCGACCAGCTTGCGCACCTGTTCGACCGTCTTCGGCGGCGAATAGGCGTCGTCATACTGGATCAGATTGATCTTGCGGCCGTTGATGCCGCCCTGATCGTTGATCATCTTGAAGTAGGCGGCCTGGGTCTTGCCGATGTTGGCGTAGACGGAGTAGGCGCCGGAGAACGGCACGGTTTGGCCGATCTTGATTTCGGTGTCGCTCGCGCCGGTGTCGTACTTCTTCTGGGCGAGGGCTTCACTGACGAAGGCTTGGCTGGTGTAGAACGTGAAGGCGAGCGCCGCCGTGGCAGCTATGAAGGCTGTGCGATTGCTCATGTGGGGTTGTTCCTCCTGACGGAATTTCCGGCCGACGGTCTTTTTCCGTTGATTGCCAACGGTCGCCATCGCTGTCGGAGATTGTGGAGGAAGGGCAGGCGACGCGCAAGGATCGCGGCGCTGCGCTTTAGCGTCTCAGGTCAGGAACAAGACTAACAGCGCGATCGCCGCCGGCAGGGCCTGCACCATCAGGATGCGCGTACTGACGGTCGCCGCGCCATAGGCGCCGGCCACGATCACGCAGAGCAGGAAGAACGCCTTGATCTGGAACGCGAAGGCCGGATTGCCGTGCACCAGACCCCAGACCAGGCCGGCGGCCAGGAAGCCGTTATAAAGCCCCTGGTTGGCGGCCAGCACCTTCGTGATCTCGGCCTTCTCCGGCGTGTTGCGGAAAACCTTCAAGCCCTGCGGCTTGTCCCAGAGGAACATCTCCAGGATCAGGAAGTAAGCGTGCAGTGCGGCGACCAGCGCCACCAGGATATTCGCGATCCAGATCAAGTTGAGCTCCCCCAGCATCAGCTTTCGGGTGGACGTTAGCACAGCAGGCGTGGCAAGTGCGATGGCGTGTTTCGATGCCATGGTGCTGCAATGCCCGCGCGACCGACCAAACCATCTGTACGCTTCGGCCTCGATCGCCTGGCGACCCCGATCGGGATCGCGCTGCTGGTCACCGACGCCGAGGGCGCCTTGCGCGCGCTCGACTGGGAGGACTACGAGCACCGCATGCGCGAGCTCTTGCGCCTGCACTACGGTGCGGTGGATCTGAGCGACCAGCCCGCGCCTGCGGCCCTGCGAATTGCGCTGGCGGGCTATTTCGACGGCGATCTCGGCCAGCTCTCAGGCATCGCATGGCGCATCGCCGGCACGCCGTTCCAGCAGAAGGTCTGGAACGCGTTGGTGCAAATCCCTGTCGGCACCACACTCAGCTATGGCGCGCTCGCCGCCAGGATCGACACGCCCAAAGCCATTCGCGCTGTCGGCCATGCCAACGGCTCCAATCCGATCAGCGTGGTGCTGCCGTGCCACCGCCTGATCGGCGCCGACGGTTCTCTGGTGAAGTATGGCGGCGGCCTCGAGCGCAAGCGCTGGCTGCTGCGGCATGAAGGGGTGGCGGTCTAGGTCTCTCGCTCACGCCGCAGGCTGAACCGCCTTGTCGCCGGCCATCACGTGGGTCAGCGCGCTCTTGATTGCGGCCTGGCGTGTCGGCGCGCTGATCTGTGCGCCCAGGAGATCGGTGACGTAGAACACGTCGCGGGCGCGCTCGCCGAAGGTCGCGACATGGGCCGAGGCGATGTTGAGGTTGAGCTTCGAGATCGCGGTGGTCAGCTCGTAGAGCAGGCCCGGCCGGTCGAGGCCGGAGACCTCGATCACGGTGTAGCGGTCGGACCATTGGTTGTTGATGGTCACTTCCGGCTCGATCACGAACGGCCGCGCCTTGCTGCGCACCGTGCGCCGCGCCACCACTTCGGGCAGACGCAGCTTGCCTTCCAGCACATCCTCGATCATCTCGCCGATGCGCGTGGCGCGCCGTCCTTCGTCCTCGTCGCGGTCGTATTCCCTGGAGATCGAGATCGTGTCGAGCGCGCGGCCGTCGGTCGTGGTGTAGATCTGAGCGTCGACGATATTGGCGCCCGCCGAGGCACAGGCGCCCGCGATGATCGACAGCAGCCAGGGGTGGTCGGCCGCGAAGATAGTGAGTTCGGTAACGCCGCGCACCTCATCGAAGCCGACATTGATCGCGAGCTTGTGGCCGGCCTGCTCGCTGGAGCGGACGAAGCGGGCGTGGCGGATCTTGCGCGGCAGCTCGACCTTGAGCCAGTAGGCCGGATAGTGCCGGCCAATATAGGCGTCGAGCTCCTCCGTCGGCCATTCGGCGAAGGCGATGCGGAATTCGGCGTGTGCGGATGCGAGGCGTTTTCCCCGATCGACCTCCGAGAAGCCGCCGGTCAGCACCGGCTCGGTCTCGTAGTACAGCGAGCGCAAAAGCTGCGCCTTCCAGCCGTTCCACACGCCGGGCCCGACGCCGCGGATGTCGGCGGTGGTGAGGATCGTCAAGAGCTTCATCTGCTCGACCGACTGCACCACGGCGGCGAAATTCTCGATGGTCTTGCGGTCGGAGAGATCGCGCGACTGCGCGACCGTGGACATCGTCAGATGCTCCTCGATCAGCCAGGCCACGAGCTCGGTGTCGGCCGGGCTGAAGCCGAGCCGCGGGCAGAGCCGTCGCGCCACCTTGGCGCCGGCGATCGAGTGATCCTCGGGCCGGCCCTTGGCGACGTCGTGCAGCAGCGTCGCGATGTAGATCACCGACCGATGCTCGGGACGGCTCTTGCGCATGAGGTCGCTGGCGAGCGTAAACTCATCGCTGCCGCCACGCTCGATGTCCTGGAGGAAGCCGATGCAGCGGATCAGATGCTCGTCGACGGTGTAGTGATGATACATGTTGAACTGCATCATCGAGACGATCTTGCCGAAGGCGCGGATGAAATGGCCGAGCACGCCGGTCTCGTTCATCCGCCGCAACACGATTTCCGCGTTGTCGGACGTCAGTATCTCCATGAACAGCCGGTTGGCCTCGGAATTCTCGCGCATCTGCGCGTTGATCAGATTGAGCGAGCGCGTTACGTCGCGCATCGCGTCCGGGTGGAAGGCGAGATTGTTCTTCTGCGCCAGGCGGAAGATGCGGATCAAATTGACCGGATCGTGCTTGAACACGTCGGGCGCGGCGACGTTGATGCGGTTGTTGTCGACGATGAAGTCGTCGCTCTCGGGCACCCGCCGCTTCACCGCGGTGGGGCGCAGCCGCGCCATCATCCGGCTGAGCACCGGCGCGGGCTTGGCCTGCTGGTCCTCGAGCTTGGCGCAGAGGATGGCGGTGAGGTTGCCGACTTCCTTGGCGACCAGGAAGTAGTGCTTCATGAAGCGCTCGACGTCCTGCATGCCGGGATGTGAGGTGTAGCCGAGCCGGACCGCGATCTCGCGCTGAAGATCGAAGGAGAGGCGCTCTTCAGCACGACCAGAGTAGAAGTGCAGATTGCAGCGAACCGACCAGAGGAAGTCGGCGCAGCGGCGGAAGCTGCGGTATTCCTGCGCGTCGAACACGCCGCGCTCGACCAGCTCATCGGTGTCGCTCACGCGGTAGACGTACTTCGCGATCCAGAACAGCGTGTGCAGGTCGCGCAGGGCACCTTTGCCGTCCTTGACGTTGGGTTCGACCAGATAGCGCGACTGGCCGCCGCGGCGATGCCGCTCCTCGCGCTCGGCGAGTTTCGCGGTGACGAACTCGGACGCAGTGCCCTGAACGACTTCCTTGTCGAAGCGGGCGACCAGTTCGTCATAGAGCGGCCGGTCGCCGGTCAGGAAGCGCGTCTCCAGGATCGCCGTGCGGATCGTCATGTCGCCGCGCGCCTGCCGGATCGACTCGTCGACGGAGCGCGTGGCGTGACCGACCTTCAGTCCCATGTCCCACAGGCAATAGAGAATGGCCTCGGCGACCTGCTCGCCCCAGGCGGTCTGCTTGTAGGGCAGGATGAAGAGCAGATCGATGTCGGATTCGGGAGCCATCAGGCCGCGGCCATAGCCGCCGGTCGCCACCACGGCCATGCGCTCGGCGCCGCTCGGGATCGGCGAGCGATAGAGATGGCGGGTCGCGGCCGAATACAGGATGCGGATGATCTCGTCCTGCACGTGGCACAGCCGCTCGGCGCAGCGCCGGCCGTGACGGTCCTTCAGCAGGATCGTCTGTGCCGCGTCACGTGCTGCGATCAGCTCGGCCTTGAGCAATTGCGCCATGGCCGTGCGGAACGCGTCCTCGCGTCCCTGGTGCTTCTCGGCAAGCGCATCGACTGCGGCGGTGATCCGCGCGGTGTCGAAGCGATCGTCCACCTCGGCCTTGTGCTCAGTCGCGACGCTGTCCATGTCTCACCCGATATAAGAGGCGGCAGGCGCTGTCACCCGCCATTCTCTCGCAATAGTCGTTCCATGCTGGAAAGGTGCGGCTTTGGGCAAAGCTGTTCTCAGCCGGCGCGCCTTCGAGGGGCGGATTTTCTCGTTGACCTCGAGATGTAACTCATTGAAAAACAATGAAGTTCTAGAGGAGGCCGGGCATGGCCAGGATTACACGACGCATACTGCTGGCGGGAGCGATGGCTCTTGCCGTGTCGCCCGCGGCGCGGGCGGCGGATCCGCTCAAGGAAATCCGT
Source organism: Bradyrhizobium sp. 149 (assembly GCF_023073915.1). GTDB lineage: Bacteria > Pseudomonadota > Alphaproteobacteria > Rhizobiales > Xanthobacteraceae > Bradyrhizobium. The sequence continues at coordinate 58,101 of NZ_JADPKK010000004.1, forward strand.
ATCGACTGGGCGACCTATAATCCCGTGTCGATGGTCCTGAAGCAGAAGGGGCTCCTGGAGAAGGAATTCGCCAAGGATGGCATCACCGTCACCTGGGTGCAATCAGCCGGCTCCAACAAGGCGCTCGAATTTCTCAATGCCGGCTCGATCGATTTCGGCTCGACCGCGGGCTCGGCGGCGCTGGTCGCGCGTATCAACGGCAATCCGATCAAGTCGATCTACGTCTATTCGCGCCCCGAATGGACCGCGTTGGTGACGGCCAAGGATTCCAAGATCGCTGATGTGGCTGACCTCAAGGGCAAGCGCGTCGCGGTGACGCGCGGCACCGACCCGCACATCTTCCTGGTGCGCGCGCTGCTCGGCGCAGGTCTCACCGAAAAGGACATCACGCCGGTGCTGCTCCAGCACGCCGACGGCAAGACCGCGCTGATCCGCGGCGACGTCGATGCGTGGGCCGGGCTCGATCCGATGATGGCGCAAGCCGAAGCCGAGGACGGCGCAAAACTGTTCTACCGCAAGGCTGACGCCAACACTTGGGGCATCCTCAATGCGCGCGAGCAGTTTTTGAAAGACTATCCGGACGCTGTCCGCCGCGTGCTCGCGGTGTACGAAGAGGCGCGCAAATATTCGCTGGCGAATTACGACGAGCTGAAGAAGACCTTCATCGCCGTGACCAAGCTGCCGGAGCCTGTCGTCGACAAGCAGCTCAAGGAGCGCACCGAGCTTACCCACAGCCGTATCGGCGCGCCGCAGCGCGAGTCGATCCTCGCCGCCGGCCTCGCCCTGCAACAGGCCGGTGTCGTGGACGCCAAGGTCGACGTGAAGGCGACGCTCGACGCGCTGATCGACGACCAGGTCCCGCTGCCGACGAATTGAGGTTCGCCTGTAGCCCGGATGGAGCGCAGCGAAATCCGGGACGCTTTCTAGCGGCGCAATCCCCGGATTGCGCTACGTTTCATCCGGGCTACGCAGGCCGCAGGCGCGGCAAGAGTAGTGTTGCATTCCCTCACAAGACGCGCTTCCTACGGCCATGAGCTCCGACGCGCCAGTCCTGCAACAAACCTCGGAACCGGCCGAGAGCGCCGCGGCGCCGTCTCGGCTCGCCCGCTATGCACGGCCGATGCTGGGCGTGTTGCTGCCGCTCACCCTCGCGCTCGGTTGGGAGTTCCTGGTCTGGCGCGGCTGGTCCAACGGCCGGCTGGTGCCGCCGCCCTCGCGCGTGTTCGCCACTATCGTTGATCTTGCCCGCTCCGGCGAATTGGTTCGTCACATCGCCGCGACACTGTGGCGCGTCGGTCTCGGCTTTGCGTTCGGCGTGGTCGCGGGCACCTTGCTCGGCGCCATTTCCGGCTATTGGTCGCTGGCGCGGCGGCTGCTCGATCCGACCGTGCAGGCGCTGCGCGCGATCCCTTCGCTGGCCTGGGTGCCGTTGTTTATCCTCTGGCTCGGTATCTTCGAGACCTCCAAGGTCGTGCTGATCGCGGTCGGCGTGTTCTTCCCGGTCTATCTAGGTGTGATGGGCGCGATCCTCATCGTCGATCGCAAGATCGTCGAAGTCGGTCGCACCTTCCGCCTCTCCGGCCCCGCCATGATCCGCCGTATTCTGCTGCCCGCGGTGCTGCCGGCCTATGTCGTGTCCTTGCGCGTCGGTCTCGGTCTGGGCTGGATGTTCGTGGTGGCCGCCGAATTGATCGGCGCGTCCGAAGGCCTCGGCTATCTCCTGCTCGACGGCCAGCAGCTCGGCAAGCCCGCGCAGATCCTCGCCGCGATCGTGATCTTCGCGATCCTCGGCAAGCTCACGGATTGGCTGATCGAGATCGCGGCTGCGCCCTTCCTGCGCTGGCAGGACGCCTTCGGGCGTACAAGGGGAGCGTAAGGCGATGCTGGCGCTCGACCGGGTCAGCAAGACCTATCCCAACGGCGTGCAGGCGCTGGCGCGCTTTTCCGCCGAGATCAGGCAAGGCGAGATCGTCGCCATCATCGGCGGCTCGGGCTGCGGCAAGTCCACGCTGCTGCGCGCCATCGCCGGCCTCGACCGCGCAAGCTCGGGCACTGTGATCCTCGACAACGAGGCGATCGCCTCGCCGCATGCCAAGATCGGCATCATCTTCCAGGAGCCGCGGCTGCTGCCCTGGCTCAGCGTCGCCGACAATATCGGCTTTGGTCTCGCCGATGCGCCCGCGGCCGAGCGGCGTGAGAAGGTGGCGCGCGCGCTCGAGCGTGTCGGGCTCGCCGAAAAGGCGCAGGCCTGGCCGCGCGAGCTCTCGGGCGGGCAGGCGCAGCGCGTGGCGATCGCACGTGCGCTGGTGCCGCAGCCCGAGGTGCTCTTGCTCGACGAGCCGTTCTCGGCGCTCGACGCCTTCACCCGCCGGGATCTCCAGGATCATCTGCTCGACCTCTGGGCCGACACGCGGCCGACGCTCATCCTCGTCACGCATGACGTCGACGAGGCCGTGGTGCTGGCTGACCGCGTGCTGGTGATGCGGCCGCGGCCGGGCCGGCTGTTCGATCAGATCGAGATCAACCTGAGCCGGCCACGCGACCGCAATTCGCCGCTGTTCGAGAATTTCAAGCGAAGTGTGCTGACGTCACTCGACCGCTCGCTCGATCGCAGCGTGCCCGACCGTGACGCAACCCAGGGTCCCGGTCAGGCCATGTGGTGGTGACAATTTCTCTCTGGGCCGGTACATCGCAATCCAGTACTTCGTAGAGACGATTTTTCCGGGAGAGACAAAATGGACGCCGCAGCACTGCGCCAAATGCAGGCCCCGATCAAGGAACGCTACAAGACCGATCCCAAGACCGCGATGATCACGCTAAAGGCCAAGGGCTCGACGGTCAGCGAAGGCATCGCCTGCAAGGTCGAGACCGGCCGCGCCATCGCAATGGCCGGCCTTCATCCCGCGACCGGCGGCTCCGGCCTCGAGCTCTGCTCCGGTGACATGCTGCTCGAGGCGCTGGTCGCCTGCGCCGGCGTCACGCTGAAGTCGGTCGCGACCGCGATCGAGGTGCCCTTGAAAGCCGGCAACGTCTACGCCGAGGGCGATCTCGATTTCCGCGGCACGCTCGGCGTCGACAAGGAGACGCCGGTCGGCTTCGCCGAGATACGCCTGCGCTTCGAGGTCGACACCGAGGCACCGCAGGACAAGCTCGACCTGCTGCTCAAGCTCACCGAGCGCTATTGCGTGGTCTATCAAACCATCAAGAACGGTCCGAAGGTCGCGGTGTCGATGCACCGGATGTAACGAGCGAAGGCCGCTAGCCCAATAATGAGTGTCGTCCCGCCCTTGTCCGGGACGACAAAGAAAAAAATGTCCCCCGAGCTCCATTTCATCCTCATCCTCCTGCTGCGCATGATCATCGCAGCGGGATTCGTCGTGACGGCGTCGATCATCACCGAGCGCTCGGGGCCGGTGATCGGCGCGCTGGTCGCGACTTTGCCGGTCTCAGCCGGTCCGTCCTACGTCTTCCTCGCGCTCGACCACGATGCCGCCTTCATTGCGCAGGGGGCGGAGTCAAGCCTGCCCGTCAATGCAGCGACGATCTTCATGTGCGTTATCTATGTGGTGCTGGCACAGCGGCGCAGCCTTTTGGTGAGTTGCGGAAGCGCGGTCGCGGTCTGGATCGTGCTCGCCTCGCTCATCCGTCAGTTCGACTGGCCGCTCACCGCCGGGCTCGCTGCCAATCTGATCGCATTCGGCATCTGTATTCCGCTTCTGGCAGGCTACCGCGATGTGAAGATGCCGCTGGTGACGCGCCGCTGGTATGACGTCCCGATGCGCGCTTCGCTGGTCGCGACCCTTGTCGCCATCGTCGTCTCGACGTCGAGCTGGGTCGGCCCCAGGATCAGCGGCATCATCGCGCTATACCCGGTCGTGTTCACCAGCATCATGGTGATCCTGCATCCGCGCATCGGCGGACCACCGACCGCCGCGGTGCTCGCCAACTCCGCCTGGGGCCTGCTCGGATTCGGCGTGGCGATCGCAGTGCTGCATGTCGCGGTGGTGTGGTTCGGCTCCGCCATCGGTCTTGGGCTCGCACTCGCCACGTGCATCGTCTGGAATCTGACGCTGTGGGGGATCGGGCGGCGTACGCTGCACAAGGCGCGACAAGCACCGTGACACTACGGACATGCCCTGCCACCGCCGGATACTTCCGCAGCTAACTCGCTACGACAGATCACGAGACGCTTTCCTTCAAACTCCTGAAGGACCAAGGCCATTTCGAGTCACAGCGCCGACCGAGCAGCGTGTAAGGCGTGCCATCGTGCAGCTTTAGGCTGCTTTGTCGGCCATCGCCTTTCCCAGAATTCGTTAGCACTTTATTCGAGTCTTACGGGTACTGAATTATGTTGCGTACCCGCCTCGGTCTTCGCAACGCGAGTTTTACCGGCGGAAGTTTCGATCGGAATTCGGCGCGTGTGCCGCGCCGCCACGTCCCCAGATCCCGTCACGCAATTTCATGATTTTTTGGAGATTCACTGATGTTTGGTCGTAACTCCCGCAACGACGCGGATGTACAACTCGCAGCCATCGGCCGTTCGCAGGCCATGATCGAGTTTGCCATGGACGGCACGATCCTGACTGCCAACCAGAACTTCCTGAACGCCCTCGGCTACTCCCTCGACGAGATCAAGGGAAAGAAGCACGCCATGTTCATGCCGGCCGATCAGCGTGACAGCGCCGAGTACAAGGCGTTCTGGGCGCACCTGAACCGCGGCGAATTTCAGGCCGCTGAATTCAAGCGGATCGCCAAGGGTGGGCGCGAAGTCTGGATCGAGGCATCGTATAATCCGGTCCTCGACGCTGCCGGCAAGCCCGTCAAGGTGGTGAAGATCGCAACCGACATCACCGCCAAGAAGATCAATGCGATGACGGAGGCCTCCCAGGTGGCCGCCATCAATCGCGCTCAGGCCGTGATCGAGTTCAAGCTCGACGGCACCATCATCACGGCCAACGAGAATTTCTGTAAGGCCCTCGGCTATTCCCTCACCGAGATCCAGGGCAAGCATCACAGCCTGTTCGTCGCCCAGGTCGAGCGCGACGGCGCGGCCTATCGCGAGTTCTGGGCCGCGCTCAACCGCGGCGAATACCAGGCCGGCGAGTTCAAGCGCATCGGCAAGGGCGGTCGGGAGGTCTGGATTCTCGCCTCCTACAATCCGCTACTCGACGAGAACGGCAAACCGTTTGGCGTCGCCAAGTTCGCGACCGACGTCACGGCGGAGAAGCTGAAGAATGCCGACCTTGCGGGCCAGATCTCGGCGATCGACAAGGCGCAGGCGGTGATCGAGTTCAACATGGACGGCACGATCATCGCCGCCAACGCCAATTTCCTCGGCGCCCTCGGCTATTCGCTCGCCGAGATCAAGGGCAAGCATCACAGCATGTTCGTCGAGCCGGCGGAACGTGACGGCACGGCCTATCGCGAGTTCTGGGCCGCGCTCAACCGCGGCGAATACCAGGCGGCCGAGTACAAGCGGATCGGCAAGGGCGGCAAGGAAGTCTATATCCAGGCCTCGTACAATCCGATCCTCGATCTCAACGGCAAGCCGTTCAAGGTCGTCAAATATGCGACCGACGTCACGAAGCAGGTGCTGGTCCGCATGGGCAATGAGCGGGTCCGCGGCATGATGGAGTCTGTCGCCGCAGGTTCGGAAGAGCTGAACGCTTCGGTGCGGGAGATCTCGGAAGCCATGACGAAGTCGCGTGAAACGGCAATGAGCGCCGTGGAGCAGGTATCCACCGCTGATGCGCAGGCCCAGCGCCTCACCGAAGCGGCTCAGGCGATGAGCGGCATCGTCGAGTTGATCAACAGCATTACGGGGCAGATCAATCTGCTCGCGCTGAATGCCACGATCGAGTCCGCGCGGGCCGGCGAAGCGGGCCGAGGATTCGCGGTGGTTGCCTCGGAGGTGAAGAGCCTCGCCAACCAGGCCAAGCACGCGACCGACAAGATCGGCCAGGAGATCGGCAACCTCAACGGCATCTCCGGCGATGTCGTCAGCGCGCTCGGCTCGATCAAGCAGGCGATCAGCAATGTCAGCGAATACGTGACATCAACGGCTGCGGCGATCGAGGAGCAGAGCACGGTGACCAACGAGATGTCGACCAGCATGCAGCGCGCCGCCGCAGAAGCTGCGGCGATATCGGCGAGGGCGTAGGCAGGCGAGCATCTGTAGCCCGCATCAGCGCAGCGATATCCGGGAATGCGTCCCGGATGTCGCTTCGCCCGGGCTACGACAACGTCATTACTTCGGCAGCTTGGCCTTCAACGCATACAGCGCATCGAGCGCCTCGCGCGGCGACATCTCGTCCGGATGCAGCGCCTTCACCGCCTCCATCAGCAGCTCGGCGTCGCTCGGGGGCGCAGCTTCCGCGGCGGCGCGCGAGGGCACTGCGAACAGCGGCAAATCGTCGGCGAGCGCGCGCGCGGTCTGGCCGCGGTCCTGGGCTTCCAGCTTTGCCAGCACGGATTTCGCGCGCGTGATCACGCCCGGCGGCAACCCGGCGAGCTTCGCCACCTGGATGCCGTAGGAGCGGTCGGCCGAGCCCGGCAGCACCTCGTGCAGGAACACGACATTGCCCTGCCACTCCTTCACGCGCACGGTGGCGTTGAACATCCGCGGCAGCTTGGCGGAGAGCGCGGTCAGCTCGTGATAATGGGTGGCGAACAGCGTGCGGCAGCGGTTGCTCTCATGCAGATGCTCGATCGCCGCCCAGGCAATCGAGAGGCCGTCGAAGGTTGCGGTGCCGCGCCCGATCTCGTCGAGGATCACGAGCGCTCGCTCGCCGGCCTGATTCAGGATCGCAGCCGTCTCGACCATCTCCACCATGAAGGTGGAACGGCCGCGGGCGAGATCGTCGGCGGCGCCGACGCGTGAGAACAGGCGGTCGATGATGCCGATCCGCGCGCGTGTCGCCGGCACGAAACTTCCGATTTGAGCAAGAAGAGCAATCAGCGCGTTCTGGCGCAGGAAGGTCGACTTGCCCGCCATGTTCGGACCGGTCAGCAACCAGAGCTGGCCGGACTTTTGCCCGGGTCCCGGCGAGAGGTCGCAGGCATTGGCAATAAATGGCTCGCCGTTGCGCTTGAGCGCCTGCTCCACCACGGGATGGCGGCCGGCCTCTATCGCAAAGCCGAGCGATTGATCCACTTCGGGCCGCACATAATTGTCGTCGATCGCGAGTTTGGCGAGCGACGTCGCGACGTCGAGCAGCGCAAAGGCATGGGCGGCGGCGCGCAGATCCTCGCTGATGGCCAGCGCCTTGGTGCAGAGCCGCTCGAAGATTTCGAGCTCGAGCCCGAGTGCGCGATCGCCGGCATTGGCGATCTTGGCTTCGATCTCCCCGAGTTCCGAGGTGGTGAAGCGGACCTGGCCGGCCAGCGTCTGGCGGTGGATGAAGGTCGCGTTCAGCGGCGCCGACATCAGCTTGTCGCCATGTTGCGCGGTGACCTCGACGAAATAGCCGAGCACGTTGTTGTGTCGGATCTTGAGACCCTTCACACCCGTGTTGTCGGCGTAGCGCGCCTGCATCGAGGCCACCACCAGGCGTGAGGCGTCGCGCAGGTTTCGGATTTCGTCCAGCGCAGGCTCGTAGCCCTGACGAACGAAGCCGCCGTCGCGCTTGATCAGCGGCAGTTGATCGTCGAGTGCGCTGGCGAATTCCGCTGCGAGCTCGCGCGATGGCCTTTGCAGCGCCGCCATCACCGCGGCGATCTCCTGCGGCGGCTGGTCGAGTTCGCCAAGCCGCGTCAGCACCTGGTCGGCGGCGATGATGCCGTCGCGCAGGCCGGCGAGGTCGCGCGGCCCGCCGCGGCCGACCGAGAGACGGGCCAGCGCCCGCGACATATCCGGGGCGCCACGCAGGATGCTGCGGATGTCCTCGCGCGCGGCCGAGTCGGTGACAAAGCTCCCGACGGCGTCGAGCCGCCGCGCAATCGCCGCCGCATCGGTCAGCGGCGCGGCAAGCCGCTGCGCCAGCAAGCGCGAGCCGGCCGAGGTTACCGTGCAGTCGATCGCATCGAGCAGCGAGCCGCGGCGTTCTCCAGCCAGCGTCCGCGTCAGTTCGAGATTGGCGCGCGTCGCCGGATCGATCGCCATGGTCGCACCCGAGGCCTCGCGCGCCGGCGGCGACAGCGGTGGATGTTTGCCGACCTGGGTGCGGTCAACATAAGTGACGGCGGCGGCGGCAGCAGTGGCTTCCAGCCGCGTGAGCTGCGCCAGTCCGTCCATGGTCGCGACGGCAAAATAGTCGCACAGCCGCTTCTCGGCGGTGGCGCCGTCGAAGACGTCGCGGGTCAGCGGCGTCACCGCCGGCAGCTCGCGCAGGGTCTGTCCAAGCTCGCTGTCGTTATAGAGTGCGTCGGTGACGATCACCTCGTTCGGATTGATGCGCGCCAGTGTCGCGGCAAGTTCGCCGCCCGAACATTCGGTCACCATGAATTCAGCGGTCGAGATGTCAATCCAGGCGAGGCCAAAGCGGTCACCGCCCGCCGACGAGCGGGCGCGCGCGAGCGCCAGCAGGTAATTGTTGGCGCGCGCGTCGAGCAGCGTGTCCTCGGTCAGCGTGCCCGGCGTGACCAGGCGCACCACCCCGCGCCGCACGACGCTCTTGTTGCCGCGCGCCTTGGCGGCGGCGGGATCCTCTATCTGCTCGCACACCGCGACGCGGTGCCCGGCGATGATCAGCCGGTGCAAATAATCCTCGGAGCGCTCGACCGGCACGCCGCACATCGGGATGTCGGCGCCTTGATGCTTGCCGCGCTTGGTCAGGACGATGCCGAGTGTCCTGGAGGCGATCTCGGCGTCCTCGAAGAACAGCTCGTAAAAGTCGCCCATCCGGTAGAACAGCAGGAGCCCCTGATGCGCCGCCTTGATTTCAAGGTACTGTTCCATCATCGGCGTAACGCGCGCGGCAGCTTCCGCAGGCAGTGCGGACGTGTCCTCGGGGGGCGGAACGGGGATCGGTTGTTGCATGGTCATGGGCGGCGCAACCTACAAAATTTCGCCCCGCGCTCCTATTGCTTTGGCCGGGGAGGGGAGGTTTTCCACGTTGTCCGCACCGCGGCATGCGCAACTCGCGTGCGCAACCCCCGGAACACGCGCGTATCGGTCAATTGACCTGCCGCGGGCGCCCTCCTAAAACTCCGTCGACATTGAAGAATTTAGGCCGGATCGCGGCATTCAGGGAGAACAACGATGCGTGACGTTTTTATCTGCGATGCCGTGCGGACCCCGATCGGTCGTTTCGGCGGCTCCCTCGCCAAGGTGCGTGCCGACGACCTTGCGGCGGCCCCGATCAAGGCGCTGATGGCCAAGCACCCCAATCTCGATTGGGCCCAGGTTGACGAAGTCTTCTTCGGCTGTGCCAACCAGGCCGGCGAGGACAACCGCAACGTCGCACGCATGGCGCTCCTGCTGGCAGGCCTGCCGGATTCGGTTCCCGGCCAGACCCTGAACCGGCTCTGTGCCTCCGGCCTGGATGCGGTCGGTGCCGCAGGCCGCGCCATCCGCTCCGGCGAGATCGAGCTTGCGATTGCCGGCGGCGTCGAATCCATGACGCGCGCACCCTTCGTGATGGGCAAGGCGCCGGAAGCGTTCTCGCGCTCGGCCGAGATCTTCGACACCACGATCGGCTGGCGCTTCATTAATCCGCTTCTGAAGGCGCAGTATGGCGTCGATGCCATGCCGGAGACCGGCGAGAACGTCGCCGAGGAATTCCAGGTCTCGCGCGCCGATCAGGACGCCTTCGCGATCCGCTCGCAGCAGCGCGCGGGCGCCGCGATCGCGGCCGGCTATTTCGCTGAAGAAATCACGCCGATCACCATTCCCGGCGGCAAGGGGGGACCTGTTACCGTCGACAAGGACGAGCATCCGCGCCCCGAGACCACGCTCGAAGCCCTGACGAAGCTTAAGCCGATCGTGCGCAATCCAGGCACGGTGACCGCCGGCAACGCCTCCGGCGTCAATGACGGCGCCGCTGCGATGATCCTGGCATCCGAGGCTGCCGTGAAGAAGCACGGCCTGACGCCGCGCGCGCGCATTCTGGGCCTCGCCTCCGCTGGCGTGCCGCCGCGTATCATGGGCATCGGCCCGGTGCCGGCCACCCGCAAGCTGATGGAGCGCCTCGGCAAGAAGATCAGCGATTTCGACCTGATCGAGCTCAACGAAGCCTTCGCCTCGCAGGGTATCGCCTGCATGCGCCAGCTCGGCGTCGCTGACGATGCCGATTTCGTCAATCCGCATGGCGGCGCCATCGCACTCGGCCATCCCCTTGGCATGAGCGGCGCGCGCCTTGCGCTCACTGCTGTGCACGGCATGGAAAAGCGCGGCGGCAAGCTCGCGCTCGCCACCATGTGCGTCGGCGTCGGTCAGGGCGTGGCTGTCGCGATCGAGAAGCTGAATTGACGGGACGCGTGGCGTCCCGTCATCCCGAAGCCGCCCGCACGGGCGGAATCCGGGATCTCGAGATTCCGGGTCCGGTCCTTCGGGCCATCCCGGAATGACAGGGTAGAGGGATCGACCCATGATCATCGCGCGTGAGCAGGACGTCACGGCCGCGGCATTGGCAGTGATGGAGCGGACATCCGATCCACGGCTGCGCCAGATCATGGTTTCCCTGGTCAGGCATCTACACGGTTTTGTTCGCGACGTTCGCCTGACCGAGAAGGAATTCCGCGACGCCACGGCTGTTATCGCCGAACTCGGCAAGCTCTCGACCGACACGCACAACGAGGTCGTGCTGATGGCAGGCTCGCTCGGCGTTTCGCCGCTGGTGTGCCTACTGAACAATGGCGATCAGGGCAACACGGAAACCGACCAGTCGCTGCTCGGACCGTTCTGGCGGTTGAACTCGCCGCGGGTGGAGAATGGCGGATCGATCGTTCGCTCCGAGACCCCTGGCGCGCCGCTGTTCGTCAACGGCCGCGTCGTGGACACGGACGGTCGTCCCGTCGCCGGCGCCGAGGTCGACGTCTGGCACGCGTCGCCCGTTGGTCTCTATGAAAACCAGGACCCCGAGCAGGCCGACATGAACCTGCGCGGCAAGTTTACGACCGACCATGACGGAGGCTTCTCTTTCCGCTCAGTGATGATGGTCGGTTATCCCATTCCGACCGACGGCGTGGTCGGCCGCCTCCTGGAGGCGCAGAGCCGGCATCCCTATCGTCCCGCGCATCTGCACGCCCTGGTCTTTAAGCCCGGATTCAAAGTGCTGATCTCGCAGGTCTACGATCCCGCCGATCCGCATATCGATAGCGACGTCCAGTTCGGCGTGACGAAGGCGTTGCTCGGTAAGTTCCTGCGACATGACACGCCACACCCCACCGAGCGCGATATCACGACGCCCTGGTATTCGCTCGACCATGTCTACCGGCTCGAAGCCGGCGAGGCCGTGCTGCCACGTCCCCCGATCAAATAGGGCTCAAAGCCGCTTCCCCAAATTAGTTATATCCTATAATGATTGGTGGAAGTGTTGACCGGTCGGACCTTGGGTGGCCGGGGAGGAGTTCGCCAATGACATTCATCTATCCCGTCGACAGCAACAAGGCGCATCCGCTGCCGCTGTCGCCCGAGTACAAGAGCTCGGTCAAGCGCGCGCCGAACAAGCCCTTGATCCCGATGCGCCATACGCTGTCGGAGCTGACTGGCCCGGTCTACGGCCACGAGACCGTGCGCAAGGGCGACAACGATCTCACCACGCAGCACACCGGCGAGCCGCTCGGCGAACGCATCATCGTGCACGGCCATGTGCGCGACGAGGACGGCCGCGGCGTGCCGAACTCGCTGATCGAGATCTGGCAGGCCAATTCCTGCGGCCGTTACGTTCACGTCCGCGACCAGCATCCGGCTCCGCTCGATCCGAACTTTACGGGCGCCGGCCGCACCATGAGCGATGCCTCCGGATACTATCGCTTTGTCACGATCAAGCCTGGCGCGTATCCCTGGGGCAACCATCACAACGCCTGGCGTCCCGCGCACATCCATCTCTCGGTGTTCGGCCATTCCTTCGTCACGCGTCTCGTGACGCAGATGTACTTCCCGGCCGATCCGCTGTTCCCGTTCGATCCAATCTTCAATTCGGTGCCGGACGAGAAGGCGCGGGCGCGAATGGTGTCGTCGTTCGATCTCGAGCACACCCAGCCCGAATGGGCGCTGTGTTACCGCTTTGACATCGTGCTGCGCGGCAAGAACGCCACGCCTATGGAGAACCATTAAGTGCAGGACAATGGGATCACGCCATCGCAGACCGTCGGCCCGTTCTTCAAATACGGCCTGACGCCGACCGGCGAGTATGCCTGGAACGATGCGTTCACCAACTCCACCCTGACGCCCGACGTCACCGGAGATCGCGTCCGCATCGAGGGCCGCGTGTTCGACGGTGATGGCGTGGCCGTGCCCGATGTCATGCTGGAGATCTGGCAGGCCGATGCGCAGGGACGCTTCGCCGATCCGCAGGACAAACGCGCGTTGCCGAATGCGAGCTTCCGCGGCTTTGCCCGCTGCGGCACCGACAAGGACGGCAAATATTGCTTTGAAACCATCAAGCCGGGCGCTGTGCCCGATCCCGACGGCAAGCCGCAGGCACCGCATATCCTGCTTGCGGTGTTCGGTCGCGGCATGCTGCGGCATCTCTACACCCGCATCTATTTCGGCGACGAGGCCGGCAATGCCGCCGATCCCGTGCTGGCGTTGGTGCCCGCCGACCGCCGCGCCACGCTGACCGCCATGCGCGAGGCTGGCAAGCCGGTTTACCGGCTCGACCTGCGGCTCCAGGGTGACAACGAAACGGTGTTTTTCGACGTGTGACTGAGGTGGCGTCCCGAATCTGCGCTGCGCCTATCCGGGACGATGGCGGAGGGCCGGCCCAACTTTCGCCGCCCGAAACCGCTCCCTGGCGCCGTTTTCCCGTAGTTCTCCGGAGTCCGCGCGACGCAATTTCCGCGCGAAGCAATCCCGTGTTTACCGTAATCCTTTAGGGTTCGTTGGATTCGGCGCGGCCCCATTGGATTGTTCCATGAAAATTCGCCTTTCGCTTTCTTCCGCAATCATTGCTTTCGGCATCGTTCTGGCCATCGGCTTTACCGCCGTGGTTTCGACCAGCCTCTATGCCCTGAAAGAGCTCAAGGTCGGCGGTCCGCTGTATTCCGATATCAAGCTCGGCAACGATCTCATCGCGGACATCCTGCCGCCGCCGGAATATGTGATCGAGGCCTACCTCGAGGCCACCCTCGCCATGCGCGAGCCGGATCAGCTGGCGGCCCATGGCGAACGCCTGGTCCAGCTCCGCAAGGATTACGACGAGCGCAAGGCATTCTGGGTCACCTCCAGCCTCTCCGCCGACCTGAAGACAGCCCTGGTGTCGAAATCCGATATCGAGGTGCAGAAGTTCTGGAAGCTGTTGTCCGACCAGCTCCTCCCGGCCCTCAAGGCCAAGGACACGGCCGCCTCCGAGCGCGCCTACGCGCAACTGAAGGACGCCTACACCGCGCATCGCGCCGTCATCGACAGCATCGTCGAGAGTGCCAACAAGCAGAATGCCGACATGGAGAAGCTGGCCGCCGACCGCGACAGCTCCATGCTCTATATCCTCCTCGGCGTCTCCGCCGCCGTCCTCGGCTTCATTGCAGCGGGCCTGCTTGGCGTCGCCCTCGGCGTGGTCCGGCCGATCGTGCGCATGACCGGCGCGATGCAAAAGCTCGCGACCGGCGATCTCGCCGCCGACATTCCTTTCGCGCACCGGCAGGACGAGGTCGGCTCGATGGCGGGCGCGCTCCTGGTGTTCAAGCAGTCCGCGGTCGAGAATTCCCGCCTGCGCGAGGAGCAGTCGCAGAAGGAGCATGAGGCGGCGCTCGCCAAGCGCGGGGCCCTGCACCAGATGGCCGAAACCGTCGAGCGCGAGACCGGGCTCTCGGTCGACACGGCGAGCGCGGCGACACAAGGCGTGGAGCGCGCCGCCTCCAGTCTGTCGGAGATCGCAAGGTCGCTCTCCGCGCAGTCGCAGGCGGTCGCCGCGGCCTCCACCCAGGCCCTCGGCAGCTCGCAGACCGTTTCGGCCGCGGCGGAAGAACTCAGTGCTTCGATCCGCGAGATCGCAACCCAGGTCGCGCGGACCAGCACGGTCACAAAATCGGCCGTCGCAGGCCGTGAACAGGCGCGCGCGACCATCCAGGCGCTGGCCGGATCGGTCAAGAAGATCGCCGAGGTCACCGACCTCATCGGCGGCATCGCTGGCCAGACCAATCTTTTGGCGCTCAATGCCACGATCGAGGCGGCGCGCGCCGGCGAGGCTGGTCGCGGTTTTGCGGTGGTCGCAGCCGAAGTGAAATCGTTGTCCGACCAGACGGCCAAATCCACCGAGGAGATCGCGCGCCTTATCGCCGAGATCCAGGCCTCGACGCAGGCCGCGGTCGACGCCGTCGAGACGATGGGAGGGCACATCGTCGAGATCGACGGCGTAGCGACCTCGGTTGCCGCCGCGATGGAAGAGCAGGACGCCGCCACGCGCGAGATCACGCGGTCGATCTCCGAATCGGCTTCTGCGGCGAAGGAGGTCTCGGCCAAGATCGGTGATGTCAGCCGCGACGCCGCCTCCGTGAACGAGCGCGCCGCGGACGTCAGACAGGCGATCGCCGGAATGGCGGCCAATCTCGAACAGCTCCGGTCGGTTGTTGTCAGGACCGTGCGCGACTCGACCGCTGCGGCTTGAGACGGCAGCGAAATCGTCTGCTGGTGGCCAGACGTGTGATCGTGCAGTATGACGCGGGACAGGGGCATCGTGGTCATGACACCTCCACAATTGCCAGCGGTCGTTGAGCCCGCCCGACTGACGGCTGCGCTACGCAGGAGTGGCGTGCTGGACGCCGGCGCGGTCCGCGAGGTGAAAGTGCTGCATCAGCGCGACACCGTCGTGCCGCATATCATCCGTCTTGGCCTGCGCTATGTCGGAGAATCCGCCGGTGCCCCGCAATCGCTGATTCTGAAGACCGCGCATTCCGACTTCGCCAAGACGCTTGCAAATGGCGGCCGGCACGAAGTGGCCTTCTACACGCAGCTCGCGCCAACAGTGCCGGCAGGGCTCGTGCCGCGCTGCTTCGACGGGCATTTTGACGAGGAGGGCCTCACCTGGCATCTCCTGCTCGAAGACCTCACCGATAGCCATGAGATTGCGACGCAATGGCCGCTGCCACCGTCGCGCGACCAGGCGATGGCGATTGTCACGACGCTCGCGCGATGGCACGCGGCCTGGTGGGACCATCCCGGTCTCGGCGAGACCGTCGGCACTTGGGCGAGTGCCGAGGACAGCGCAAGTCACATGGAGACCTTCGCCGGCCATTACGATCGGTTCGCGGACCTGCTCGGCGACCGCCTCAGCGAAGAGCGCCGCATCCTCTATCGCCGCCTCATCGATCAGTCAGCTCGGCTATCGCAGCGCTATCATTTGCGACGTCATGTCAGCATCACCCATGGCGATGCCCATATCTGGAATTTCCTGCTGCCGCGCGTTGGCGTTGCCGATACCGTGCGGATGTTCGACTTCGACGTGTGGCGCATCGACGTGCCGACCGACGACCTCGCCTATATGATGGCGACGCAATGGTATCCGGAGCGCCGGCAGGTACTCGAACGTCCCCTGCTCAACCGCTACTATGAGACGCTCATGGAGCACGGGGTCAGCGGCTACACACGCGGCGCGCTCGATCAGGATTATCGCTGGTCGGTGCTCTGGCACATCACCAAGCCGGTCTGGCAATGGAGCGTCAACATTCCGCCGGTGATCTGGTGGAATAATCTGGAGCGCGTGATGCTTGCGGTCGAGGATCTGGGCTGCGAGGAGTTTTTGGGCTAGCTGGCGCGCTACATATTCGGCGTCGTCCCGGCGAAGCCGGCACGACGGTATTACTCCATCACCGCAGGTTCCGGCCCAGCCGCCTGCTTACGTAGCGTGGCCTTGGTCGAGCCGATCAACAGAGCGAGCGGGATGGTGCAGAGGATGAAGAACATCACCAGCTGGTAGTCGTGCGCAAACGCGATGATCTGCGCCTGCACGCTGACCATCCGGTCGGCCATGGCACGGCCGGCATCGGTGGAGAGATTGATCATGCCGCTGACGCTGGGCATCTGGAGCGCATGATTGAACGGGTTGATGTGCTCGGACAGGATCGCGTAGGTCTTGCGCGTACCCTGCGTCAGCTGGGCGATGACGACGGAAATGCCGACCGAGCTCGCGACGTTGCGCATCAGGGTCAGCATCGCGGTGCCGTCGGTGCGCAGCTCATTGGACAAGGTCAGAAACGCCACCGTCGAGAGCGGCACGAAGACGAGACCGAAGCCGAAACCCTGGATGATGCTGACCGTCACGATCTCCGGCACCTGGGTCAAATCGGTCCATCCGGTCATCTGGAACAGCGAGCCCGCGGTCAGCGTCAGGCCGGCAATGATCAGGGTGCGCGCCTCGAAATAGCGCATCATGCGGCCGACCAGCATCATGGCGAAGAAGGTGCCGAAGCCGCGGCTCGCCAGCAGCAGGCCGGCCGTGATGATGGGATAGCCGATCACGTTCTGCATGTAGGGCGAGGCCAGCGCCATGGTCGAGAACAGCACGAGGCCCATCACGACCATGAACATGCAGCCGGTGACGAAGTTGCGATCCCTAAACAGCGCGAAGCGGATGAACGGGGTCGAGGTCGTGAAGGAGTGCGCGATAAAGAAGTAGAAGGCGACGGCCGAGACGATGAACTCCGCGATGATCTCGCCCGATTCGAGCCAGCCCAATTGCTCGCCGCGGTCGAGCGCGAGCTGAAGCGAGCCGATCGCGACTGCCAGCGCCGCGAAGCCGAACCAGTCGAATTTGAGGCTGAGATCCTTCCTGGTCTCGTCCATGAAGATGATCAGCCCGATCACGGTGATCGCGCCGAACGGCAGATTGACGAAGAATACCCAGTGCCAGGAATAAGTCTCGGTCAGCCAGGCGCCGAGCGACGGTCCCATGATCGGCCCCATCATCACGCCCATGCCCCAGATCGACATCGCCTTGGCGCGTTCCTGCAGCGTGTAATAATCGAGCATCACCGATTGCGAGAGCGGCACCAGAGCGGCGCCGAACACACCTTGCAGCAGGCGGAACAGCACCATCTGGTTGATGTCCTGCGCGAGCCCGCACAGCACGGAGGCGAAGGTGAAGCCGGCCGAGCAGATGATGAAGATGCGCTTGCGGCCGAAGCGGTTGGCGATCCAGCCCACCGGCGCCGTCATGATCGCGGCGGCGACGATGTAGGAGGTCAGCACCCAGTTGATCTGGTCCTGCGAGGCCGACAGCGTGCCCTGCATGTAAGGCAGCGCGACATTGGCGATGGTGGTGTCAAGCGCCTGCATGATGGTTGCCGTCATGGCGCAGATCGTCACCATGTTGCGGCGCAGGCCGGGGACCATCAGGGCGGGATTGGATTCCGCCATCGGATCAGTCCTTGTCCTGATCTTTGTCTTGATCTTTGTCCTGGCTCGCCGTCGCCGACAGGCCGAGCAGGCCGGCGAGCGAGCGCCGATGGCCGGTATCGATGGTGGCGTAGACGCTCATGCCGGCCTTCAGCTTGCGCATGTATTTGTCGGTCTCGTCGAAATAGATGCGGATCGGCACGCGCTGCACCACCTTGACGAAATTGCCGGTGGCGTTCTGCGGCGGCAGGATCGCGAATTGCGCGCCGGTGCCCGGTGAGAGCGAGCCGATCTTGCCCTTGAAGAGATGGTTCGGGAACGTATCGACCTCGAGCGTGACCGGCTGTCCTTCGGTGACGTAGGTGAGGTCGCTCTCCTTCGGATTGGCGTCGACCCAGGGATGGGCAACGTCGATGATGGAGAACACCGGCGTGCCGGCGGTGACGTAGCGGCCGAGCTGGATCTGCTCGACCTGTGTTGCCACGCCGTCCATCGGCGCGCGCAGCACGGTGTGGTCGAGGTTGCGCTCGGCATCGTCCAGCTTGGCTTTGGCCTGCGCATAGGCGGGGAATTGCTCCAGCGGCAACTCCGGATTGCCCAGCAATTGGGTCTTGGCATTGGAGAGTTGCTGCTTGATGTATTGCGCCTGCGCGCCGGCGGTAACCAGCGCATTCGATGCGTTGTCGAGATCGAGCTGCGAGCCGTAATTGTTCTTCACCAGCGCCTGCTTGCGCTCGACGTCACGTTGCTTCAGCTCGACGCCCTGCTGGGCGAGATTGAGCATGTCGCCGTAGATCTTGATGTTGGCAACGAGATTGTCATAGGTGATGCGGGCTTGGGCGAGTTGCGCTTTGGCTTCTTCCAGCGCATGACGGAACGGAGCGGGGTCGATCCCGAACAGCTCGTCGCCGTGCTTGACGATCTGGCCTTCTTTCACGATGACCTTCTGGATCTTGCCGGAGATATCAGGCGTCACCAGCACCTTCTGCGCGCCGACATAGGCATCGTCGGTGCCGACATAGCGGCCGCCATTGAGATAGAAGGTGAAACCCGCAATGGCGACGACGACCGGCAGCACGACCAGGAGCAGGACGCGGCGATAACGACGCAGGCCGGCCAACAGGCGGCGACGCGGATTGGTGCCCGCTTTCTTGGTGGGCTTGCCGTTGCCGATTTTCTGCTCGGGCTGGAACTTGAGCACCTGATCAGCCATAGCGCTGCTCCTTACGCGCTTGTTCCGCTCCGCTGGCCTGGATCGCGGTACGCACGTTTTCCTTGATTGTTTCGAGTTGGGTGAGGAGGCGATGGGCGTCCGCCGGGGTAATGCCGTCGAGCGCGTTAGCCGTGAGCTCGGACTTCAGCCCGCTCATCCGTCCGAGCAACTGCCGCCCGGCCTTCTTCAGGTACAGCCGCTTGACGCGGCGATCCGAAGGATCGTTGCGGCGCTCGATCCAGTCACTGTCACAGAGCTTGTCGATCAGGCGCGTCAACGTGATCGGCTGCACCTCGAGAAGCTCGGCGAGTTCCGACTGCTTCATGCCTTCGCTGCGCTCGACCTTGGCCAGCACCGCCCATTGCGCACGGGTGATGCCGAAGCGCGAGGCTTCCTTGTCCGCGTAGACGCGCAACAGGCGATAGAGCTCAGCGAGCGTAAACAGGAAGTTCTGGTCCACGGCCCCGCGGCTCATGAGCTTGATCTCCAATAAGCTTGGAATATAATAAGCAAGCTTATGATTATTTCATGGCGGGTTATCGGGATGCTGTCCCGCAGGATGAGCATGGCTGATCGCCGCATCGCCGGTCCTGCTTTGGGTTCCCCTTTCGAAATGCTAGAACGCCGGTCCCATGACCCTCGCAAAGCCGGCATTTCCCGCGCCCGACCACGATCACGGCCGCTGCACCGCGGATGCGCTGGCGCATGCCGAGGCCGTCTGCGAGCAACGCACGCAGAAATTCACGCCTATACGCCGCCATGTGCTGGGGGCGCTGCTCTCGAGTCACCGGCCGCTCGGCGCCTACGAGGTGATCGACGAGCTGGCGAAATCGATGCCGCGGCCGGCGCCGATCACGGTCTATCGTGCTCTGGATTTCCTGATGACCAACGGCCTTGTGCACCGCATCGAAAGCCGCAACGCCTATCTGGCCTGCGCCGCTCACGACCACGACGCGACCTCGGCGGTGACGTTCCTGATCTGCGAGCGCTGTGGCCTGGTCGGTGAGATTCCGTCGGCATCCTTCGCCAGGGATCTCAACGCCGCCGCGCGCAGCTCAGGCTTCGCTCCCAAATTGTCCGTGGTGGAGATCACGGGCGTCTGTGCGCATTGTCAGAAAGCTGCATAGAGCAACCACGGCGCAAAGCCGGTTTCAGGAAGACATGTCCCCACCACAAGCGATATCGTCCGCCGGTCGTCCCCTCAGTGTCGGCGCCATCGCCCTGATGCTCATGCTGTGCCTGACCTGGGGGTTCAACCAGATCGCGGTGAAGCTGGTGCTGCCGGACATTCCGCCGATGCTTCAGGCCACGTTCCGCTCGATGGGCGCGCTGCCGGTGCTGTTCATCATCGGCAGCTTGCGCGGCGTTAAATTCTTCGAACGCGACGGTACCTGGAAGCCCGGAATCATCGCCGGGCTGATGTTCGGCATCGAGTTCGTGCTGATCTTCCAGGGCCTGCGCTTCACCCCGGCATCGCGGGCCGTCGTGTTCCTCTACACCGCGCCGTTCTTCGTCGCGCTCGGCTCCTACCAGGTGCTCGGCGAGCGATTGGGCGGGACGCAATGGCTGGGGCTCGCCGTAAGCTTTGCCGGTGTCGCACTCGCGATTGGCGTGCCGCAGCCCAACGTCGATTCGCATGTTCTGCTCGGCGACCTCATGATCGTCGGTGGCGCCGCGCTGTGGGCGGCGACCACGCTGGTCGCCAAGGCCACCCGGCTGCGCTTCGCGGCGCCGGAGAAGGCGCTGGGCTACCAGGTCGCGACCTCGATCCCGATCCTGGGCGCGGCCGCCTGGCTGTTCGGGGAGACCGTCCCCCATACCCCGTCGCCGCTGTCGCTGGGCCTGATGGCCTTCCAGGCGATCTGGGTCGTGGGAACCACGTTCACGCTTTGGTTCGCGCTGGTGAAGACCTATTCGGCCAGCAAATTGTCGGCTTTTACCTTCATCACCCCTTTGTTTGGCGTGGTGGGTAGCTATTTCATCATGCACGACACGCTGAATATGACATTCGGGGCTGCTGCCGTCCTTGTAATTGCTGGGCTTTTTATGGTTAACCGTCCCAGCCAATCTGCTGCGGCGCCGCGCGATGCATTGCTGAACGTCACCAAAACCTGATATTTGGACGCCATGAACAAGCTCGAAAACACCATCGATTCCGACATCGCGGGGCCTGCGCCACGCCATCGCACCACCCAGGTCAAGGTCGGCGACGTTGCCGTCGGCGGCGGTGCGCCGATCGTCGTGCAGTCGATGACCAACACCGACACCGCCGATATCGACGGCACCATCGCCCAGGTCGCAGCGCTCGCGCGCGCCGGCTCCGAAATGGTCCGCATTACCGTGGACCGCGAGGAGGCCGCCGCCGCCGTCCCGCATATCCGCGACGGCCTGCTCAAGCGCGGCATCACCACGCCCTTGATCGGTGACTTCCACTATATCGGCCACAAGCTGCTCGCGGCCTATCCGGCCTGCGCCGAGGCGCTCGCCAAATATCGCATCAATCCCGGCAATGTCGGCTTCAAGGACAAGCGCGACACCCAGTTCGGCGACATCATCGAGATCGCCAACAAGAACAACAAACCGGTGCGCATCGGCGCCAATTGGGGCTCGCTCGACCAGGAGCTCCTGACCAAGCTGATGGACGAGAACGCGGCGTCCGCCAATCCGCGCGATGTGCGCGCGGTGACGCGCGAGGCCATGGTGCAATCGGCGCTGCTCTCGGCCGCGCGTGCCGAAGAGCTCGGCATGCCGAAGAATCGCATCATCCTCTCGGCCAAAGTCTCGGCCGTGCAGGATCTGATCGCGGTGTATCAGGATCTCGCCCGCCGCTCCGACTACGCGATCCATCTTGGCCTCACCGAAGCCGGCATGGGCACCAAGGGCATCGTGGCGTCCTCGGCCGCGCTCGGCATCCTGCTTCAGCAGGGCATCGGCGACACCATCCGCATCTCGCTGACGCCGGAGCCCGGCGGCGATCGCACCCGTGAGGTGCAGGTCGGCCAGGAACTGTTGCAGACCATGGGCTTCCGCACCTTCGTGCCGCTGGTTGCGGCGTGCCCGGGTTGCGGCCGCACCACCTCCACCACGTTTCAGGAACTGGCCAGCTCGATCCAGGGCTTCATCCGCGACGAGATGCCGACCTGGAAAACGAAATATCCCGGCGTGGAAGAGCTCAACGTCGCGGTGATGGGCTGCATCGTCAACGGCCCCGGCGAATCCAAGCACGCCAATATCGGCATCTCGCTGCCGGGCACGGGCGAAGCGCCGGCCGCGCCGGTGTTCGTCGACGGCAAGAAGTTCCGGACCCTGCGCGGCCCGACCATCTCCGCCGACTTCAAGGCGCTCGTGATCGACTACATCGAGCAGCGCTACGGCCAGGGCGCCAAGGTGCCGGTGACCGCCGCGGAGTAGGCGTCCTTCCAACGTTGGAATCGTAGGGCGGGTTAGCGAAAGCGTAGCCCGCCTTATTTTGTGGTTGCGAGTTGGCGGGTTACGCTTCGCTAACCCGCCCTACATTGCTACGATGTCCCCAATCAAGATCGATCGGGAGGCACGCCATGAGCTCACTCGCCGGCAAGCAGGGGCCGCGCTATCGCCATACGGCGGATGACGGCGCACCGTACGAAACCATCGCGGTCGAAAAGCTGACCCCGATCATCGGTGCGGAAATCTCCGGCGTCGACATCGGCAAGCTTGTCTCCGACGATGCCCGCTCCAACCGGCAGATGGACGAGATCCACCGCGCGCTGGCCGAAAACCTCGTCATCTTCTTCCGCGACCAGCACATCACGCCGCAACAGCATCTCGCCTTCGGCCGCAAGTTCGGCGAGCTGCATTTTCATCCCGCCGCGCCGCATGAGGATGAAGACCCGGCGCTGATGAAGATCTACGCGGATGCGAACTCGCCGCGCGCCAACGGTGAGGGCTGGCATTCCGACGTCTCCTGCGATCTCGAGCCGCCGATGGGCTCGATCCTCTACATCAAGCAGTGCCCGCCGCGCGGCGGCGACACGCTGTTCGCCAACATGTACGCCGCCTATGAGGCGCTGTCGGATCGCATGAAGGCCTATCTCGACGGGCTGACCGCGCTGCATGATGGCGAGCCGATCTATCGCGGCCTCTACGCCAATTACGGCGTCGCGGACCGCCCCGCCTACCCGAATGCGGAGCATCCCATGGTGCGCACGCATCCGGTCACGAGCAGGAAGGCGCTCTACGTCAATCGCGGTTTCACCCGCCATATCAACGGCATTCCGCGCGACGAGAGCGACGCGATGCTCGCCTATCTCTACCAGCACGCCGAGAACCCGCTGTTCCAGTGCCGCTTCCGCTGGACCGAGAACGCCATCGCCTTCTGGGACAACCGCTGCACCCAGCACCGCGCGATGTGGGATTATTGGCCGCACACGCGGTCAGGCACGCGCGTGACGGTGAAAGGGGAGCGGCCGGTTTAACGCACCGGTGCCGCGTTGACGTCTTCGTCCGTCCGCGCCAAGCTTCCCAAAAATAGATCGGGAGGACTTCCATGCTCCGCGCCGAGGACAACAAATTCCTGACCGAGTCGGGGCCCGGAACGGGCATGGGCGAATTGTTGCGTCGGTTCTGGATTCCCGTGCTTCTGTCCGAAGAACTCCCCGAGCCCGACGGCGAGCCGAAGAAGGTCGTCGTGCTCGGCGAAGAGCTGCTCGCCTTCCGCGACACGCGCGGCGTTGTCGGAATCATCGACCAATACTGCCCGCATCGCGGCGCCAATCTTTGGCTCGGGCGAAATGAGGAATGTGGTATCCGCTGCGTCTATCACGGCTGGAAGTTTGACACCGACGGCCGATGCGTCGACATGCCGACCTCCTATCCCGACCTCAACGCAAAAGACCTGATCCGCATCAAATCCTATCCGGTGTGCGAATGGGGCGAGATGATCTGGGCCTATATGGGGCCGGCTGACGCAATGCCCGAGCTGCCCGATCTCGAAATGGCGCTGCTGCCGGCCTCACACCGCTACGTCAGCAAGAAATGGCAGGACTGCAACTGGGTGCAGGCGCTGGAAGGCTCGATCGACACCGCGCATTTCACCTTCGCCCATCTCTCCTTCGACAAGGAGGAGAACGAGATTCTGGACATCAAGAAGCATTTTGTGAATCCGATCGCGCGGATGTCGAGCGATCACATGCGCTGGATCGCGGAGGATCCGCGCCCTGTGATCAAGATTCAGGCGCACGAAGCGGGCCTCACCATCGCCGGCGGGCGGCTCACCGGCCGCGACGACATTTACTGGCGCATCGCCCAGTTCCTGATGCCGTTCCATTCCTATGCGCCGAGCGCGATGCCGGGCGAGAACATTTTTGGCCAGACCTTCGTGCCTGTTACCGACACAAATTGCTGGATCTACACCTATGCCTGGAATCCGGAGCGGCCGCTGACGCAAGCCGAGCGTGACGGCTTTGACCGTGGCAACGGCGTGATCGCGGAGGTCGACGGCAATTACGTGCCGCTGCGCCACAAGGGCAACGACTATCTGATCGACCGCAAGCTCCAGAAGACCAGGAGCTACACCGGCATCAAGGGCGTCTCCGAACAGGACGCCGCCGTGCAGGACAGTCAGGGTCCGATCGCCGACCGTACCCGCGAGCATCTCGGCCCGACCGATCTCGGTATCATGCATTTCCGGAAAGTCGTGATGGAGCTGGCGCGGGCGCTTCAGCAGGGCCAGCCGCCGCCGCAGGCCGCGCATCAGGACCGCTATGCGGTGCGTTCCGGCGCTTGCGTCACCAGCAAGGCCAAGGACCTTTCTGCGGTGATGCTCGAGCGATTCGGTGACGTCACAGGCTTTGTCGGCCGACCGCGAATCGCGGCAGCGGAGTAGCGCTTGGGGCAGCCGCGCAGCATCATTGCAAGTCTCGCCTTGCCGCTCGTCGCGGCGATCTTGCTATCGTCGCTGGCGCCTGCTGACACCGGTCATGCCGCCATCGCGCGAAAGGTTGCAAGACCCAAGCCGGCGCAGTCGCCGGTCAAATGTGAGATGCCGAAATTCAGGATCGTCGTGGATGTCGGGCACACGCCGGACTCCTACGGCGCGTTGAGCGCGCGCAATGATCCGGAATTCGGCTTCAACTTCCGGCTTGCGAGGCTCATCACGGCGAAGCTCAAGGCGGAGGGCTTTGCCGCAGCCCGCCTGCTCGTCACCGACGGCAAGGCGCGGCCGAGCCTGCTCAAGCGCGTCGGTGCCGCGAATGACGGCCGGGCCGATCTCTTCCTGTCGATCCATCACGACTCGGTGCCGGACAAGCTGCTCGGGACTTGGGAGTTCGACGGCGCAAACAGCTACTTCAGCGACCGTTTTTCGGGCCATTCGCTGTTCGTGTCGCAGCGGAATCCGCACTTCGCTGCCAGCCTGATGCTGGCCCGGATGATCGGCAGGCAGCTGAAGGAGCAGGACCTGCACTATGCCAGTCAATACACTCTTCCGGTGATGGGCCGCTACCGGCGCCAATTGCTCGACAAGGATGTCGGCGTCTATCGCTATGACGGGCTCGTCGTGCTCTCGCAAACCCGCAGCGCCGCTGTGCTGCTCGAAGCCGGTTCGATCATCAACCGCGACGAGGAAATGGCGATGAACTCTCTGGAGCGGCAGGAGATCATTGCGGGCGCCGTGGCGGTGGCGATGAAGGAGTTTTGCGCGAGGCGGTAGTTTGCTTCGCTCGCAATGACGGGAACCTATAGCGGTCCTCCGCGATACTCCCGGTTCGCCAAGCTCGCCTCCTCCAGATCCAGATCCCGCTCGATCCGCCGCCGCGTCTCGTCGGTGATCTGACCGTCGCGCAGCAGGTCGTGAATGAATTTGCGCTCGGCGGCGATCAGGTCGCGGGTCAGCGCGGTGCCGGCCGCGGAGACGTCGTGGTGGGTGGGATCGAGCGAATCGGGGAGCTGGTTGACCCGGATATCGTGGCGCGCGCGCAGGAGACGCATCACCTCGTCCGAGACTTCCTGCTCCCCCGTCAGCGCGTCGAGCGACTTCAGTGCCGCATCCAGGGCCTGGCGGCGTGCCGCGATCTCGGCGTCATGCTCGGCGGCATGCTCGTTGCGACCGGCTTCCGCGACACCGAGCCAACGCACCACCGGGGGCAGCGTGAGGCCGACGCCAATCAGCGTGATGAAGATGACGCCGAAGGCAACGAACAGGATCAGGTCGCGAAACGGAAAGGCCTCCCCGCCCGGCAGCGTGAATGGCAGCGCCAGCGCTGCTGCCAGCGACACCGCGCCGCGCACGCCGGTGAACGCAAGCACGAACGGCCATTGCCATGGTGGTGACGGATCGCGCGCACGCAGCGACTTGCTGAGCATTCGTGGCAGATAGGTCGCGGGATAGAGCCAGGCGAAGCGCGCGACCACGACGACTGCCAGCACCACGGCGGTCGCGATCATGATATCGTCGAGCGGGAACGCCTTCGACTTCTCGTAGAGCGCGCGCATCTGGAACCCCGTAAGCAGGAACAGCAAGCCCTCGATGAGATAGATCACGAGGTCCCAGAAGAAGATGCCTTGCAGGCGCGTCGATGCCGAGATCAGCAGCGGGCCGTTCCAGCTCACATAGAGGCCACAGGCGACGGTGGCGATCACGCCGGAGCCGCCGACATGCTCGGGCAGCCAGTAGGACACGTAGGGCGTGATCAGCGAAAGTGTCAGTTCGACCTGCGGGTCCCCCGACCATTTGCGGAACCGCAGGGAGAGCCAGCCGACACCGATGCCGAAGGCGATCTCGCCGGCGACGATGAGCAAGAACTCGCCGCCTGCCAGGGGCAGCGAGAAATGCCCGACCATGATTGCGGCGAGCGCGAAACGGTAGAGGATCAGCGCGGTGGCGTCATTCGCGAGCCCTTCTCCTTCGAGGATGACCATGAGCCTGCGCGGCAAATGCAGCCGGCGCGCGATCGCGAGCGGCGCCACCACGTCGGGCGGCGCTACGATGGCACCAAGCAGGAAGCCGATCGTCCAGGGCAGGCCGATGAAATAATGCGTGGCGGTTGCGACCAGCGCTGTGGTGAAGATCACCGCGCCGACCGCGAGCAGCACGATCGGGCGAAGATTCTTTTTGAATTCGCGCCAGCTCATCGCGACGCTCGCGGAGTAGATCAGCGGCGGCAGCACCATCAGCAGCACCAGTTCCGGCGGCAGCTCGACCGGCGGCATGCCCGGCACGAAGGCGAGGCCGACACCGGAGAGCATCAGCAGAATGGCAGGCGCGATGTTGAAGCGGCGCGCGACAAGCGCGGTGCCCGCCAGCACGGCGAGCAGGATGAGAAAGGTCTGAAATTTCGCTTCCATGATGATCTGTCTTCACCCGGAAGCGGCCGCAAGGTCAATGCGTGCGGCTTACGCCAGCCGCTCGGCCACCATGCGGCCGGTGCGTGCGAACACGGCTTCGATCTGTGCCGCATTCGGCGTGCCGCCCTGGGTGTAGGCCGCGATCAGGATCGGCGTTTCGGGCTTCGACCAGACCACTGCGATATCACCCGAGGCGTCCTTGCCGTTGTTGCCGGTTTTGTCGCCGATCTTCCAGCCTGCGGGGAGCCCGCCGCGCAGCCGGTTCGCGCCGGTCTTGCAACCCACCATCCATTCCGTCAGGTGAGCACGCGAGGCCGGCGACAGCGCCTCGCCCGCCACCAGACGGCGCAGATTGCCTGCCATCGCCGCCGGCGTCGTGGTGTCCCGGGGATCGCCGGGCGGTGAGCGGTTGAGCTCGGGCTCGTTGTGGTCGAGCCGCGAGGTGGTGTCGCCGAGCGATCGCCAGAATGCGGTGAGCGCGGCGGGACCGCCGATCCGCGCCAGCAGCAAATTGGCGCAGGTGTTGTCGCTGAGCTCGACGATCGCCTTGCACATCTCGGTGACCGACATTGCGCCGGCGGCAATGTTTTGCTTGGCGACCGGTGCGTACTCGAGCAGGTCGGCCTTGCCGTACGGGATCATGGCCGCAAGCTGATCCTCGCCACGATCGACCCGCGCCAGTACGCAAGCCGCGAGCGAAGCCTTGAATGTCGAGCACATGACGAACCGCTCGTCGGCGCGCCATGCGAGCTTTGCGCCGGTCGCGAGGTTCTCGGCATAGACCCCGATCCGGCCGCCACTCTCGCGCTCATAGGTTTCGAGTTCAGGCTGCGCGTCAGCGGCGAGCGCGGGGGAGGCGGCAATCCAGCATAGCGAGGCGAGCAGCGAACGGCGGTCGAGAAGCATGAGGGACTCTTGGGCGAGACGGAGGCGGGGGCGAGCAAGAAGGAAGCCCCCTCACTCACGCAGGTCATACCGATACGATTTCGACACGATCTGCCAGCCGTCGGCGAGCTTCATCGCCACCAGATAGTCGGTGAAAAAACGCGGCGGCAACTGGCACCGGACCTTGATGAAGGCGGTTCTGTCGTCCGAACGGTCGATGGTGACGATGAAATCCTCGCGTGGCTTGCCTTCGGCCTTGCCGGAAGGGCGCTTGCGCACGCGGTCGAGCCAATCCGGCACGGTCAGCACCTGGAGCTCGCCTTTTTCGACCCAGCGCAAATCGGCGGAGGGATGGAAGATGGCGCCGAGCTTTTCGGCATCGCCCTCGTAAAGTCCGTCGAAATAGGATTGCACGACGGCTTCGACGCTCGAACGGTTCTGGCTCATGGGTCATCCTCTTGAATGATGGCTCGGGGCGAACTTAGTCGTAGACGTCAAAATGCGCTATGGGAGGGCGTACGATTTGCGCGAGGACACCGTGATGGGATCAGGGAATTCGAACGCTCGTATCCTGGTCGGCGAATGCTACTGCCGCGCCGTGCGCTACGAGGTGGCGGACGCGTTCTCGTATGCGATGAACTGCCACTGCTCGAATTGCCGCCGCACCACTGGCGCCGCCTTCAAGCCGTTCGCCGGCATCGAGCAGAGCAAGCTCCGCATCGTCAGCGGCGAGAACCAGCGCACCATCTATGGTGACGACACCACCCATGACGCCCACTGCGCCCGCTGCGGCTCGCTGCTTTATTCCCGGGTGCGAGAGGGAAAATGGGTCCATGTCGCCATGGGAACCCTGGTCGATGCCCCCTCGATCCGGCCGAGCGTCCACATTTTCGTCGGCTCGAAGGCGCCCTGGCACGAGATTACGGACAATCTGCCTCAATATCGGGGTCACGTCGGGGATGTCTGAGGGAACCTGCTGCGCACCTATTTCTGGGCGAACCGCGACCCGGACTGGCGCGACAAACAAAAGGGGCCTTTCGGCCTGCCGCCGGCGCCACCTTCGTGACCTCCATCACAAGCGTCCGCGGCGGACCCTGCTAAAGCCATCCCAAAGGGGCTCGAACGGCCCTGAACTCGGAAGTCGTGTCATGCGCAAATTGCTCAGACTTTGCCCACTTCTCCTCGCCGTCGCGCTGCTGTTCGGCGCCGGGCCCGCGTTCGCCGGGAAGCGTGTCGCGCTGGTGATCGCCAACTCCGCCTATCAGCATGCGCCCTCGCTTACGAACCCCGTCAATGACGGTTCGGTAATGGCCAGGACGCTGAAGGAGGCCGGGTTCGACATCGTCGATTCCCGGCACGATCTGACGGCGCTGGAGACGCGGCGCGTGCTGCGTGAATTCGCCGACGGGACCCGCGATGCCGATATCGCCGTGGTCTACTATGCCGGCCACGGCATCGAGGTCGAAGGCTCGAATTATCTGATCCCAGTCGACGCCAAGCTGGAGCGTGACACCGACGTCTTTGACGAGGCGCTCTCCCTCGACCGCGTCCTGGTCGCGGTCGAACCGGCCAAGCAGCTTCGCCTGGTGATCCTGGATGCCTGCCGTGACAATCCTTTCGGCAAGACCATGAAGCGCACAGTCGCCTCACGCGGCATCGGCCGCGGCCTTGCCCAGGTCGAGCCGACCAGCTCCAACACGCTGATCGCCTATTCGGCCAAGGCCGGCTTCACGGCGCAGGACGGCGACGGCGCCAACAGCCCCTTTACCGTGGCGCTGTCGAAGCACCTGACGACGCCGGGCCTCGACGTTCGCCGCGCCTTCGGTTTCGTGCGTGACGACGTGCTCAAGTCGACCGGAAACAAGCAAGAGCCGTTCGTCTATGGCTCGCTCGGCGGCGAGGACGTGCCGCTGGTGCCGGTCAAGGCGACCGCCGCGGCCCCGGCGGCGTCCGCGGCGAACCCGCAAGCCGACATCCGCCGTGATTACGAGCTCGCGCTCCAGGTCGGCAACAGGCCGGCGTGGGATGCCTTCCTCGCCCAGCATTCCGACGGCTTCTATGCGAGCCTTGCCAAGCTTCAGCTCGAAAAAATCGGCGCCGAGCAGGCTCATGCGGCGGCCACCGATAAGGCGAAACAGGCCGAGGCCGAGCGTGATCGTCTTGCCGCACTTGGCGCGCAGAAGGATATGCAGGCCAAGGCAGCCGCCGATGCGAAGGCCGCCGAGCAGGTACAGCTTGCGGCGCAAAAGGCCAAGGAGCAGGCGCAGCAGCAGGCGGCCGCCGCCGAGCAGCAGCGCGTCAATCTCGCCGCCGCGGCGCCGAGTGCAGCGCCCGCCAGCACGGCGAGCCCCGCCGGCACCAACGTCGCGTCGCTGACGCCGGCCACCGCGCCGGCCGATCTCAGCCGCTCGGTGCAGACCGAGCTCGGCCGCGTCGGCTGCTTCTCCGGCGCCGCCGACGGCAACTGGACGACCTCCGCGCAGCGATCGTTGTCGCAGTTCAATCGTTACGCCGGCACCAAGCTCGACGTGAAGGTGGCGAGCACCGATGCACTCGACACCGTCAAGTCGAAACAGTCGCGCGTCTGTCCGCTGGTTTGCGACCACGGCTTCAAGGCCGACGGCGACAAGTGCGCCAAGATCATCTGCCGCGACGGCTATGCGCTCAACGACGACAACGAGTGCGAGAAGCAGCGTGCCGCCAAGCCCGCCAAGCCTGCGACTGTCAATCCTGCGACCGCAAAGCGTGACGACGGCGACGAGCGTCCCGCACGGCAGCGTCGTCAAGCCGGAGGTGAGACTGCCGGAGCGGCGGGCGGCTTTGGTGGTGCTGCGGGCATCGCTGCTGCCGCTGGCGCCAGCCGCCGCTCGAGTGGCGGACAGCTATTCTGCAACAGCGCCGGCTGCCGTCCGGTCAACCGCGGCTGCCATCTCGAATATCGCGGCGGCGGCGGCCCCGGCAACGATGCCAATGCCGAGGTCTGCAACTAGGATTGCGGGAGTGAGTTCAGGTCGAGATCGCGCTCGCCGCAATGTTCACCGTCAGCGCCAGCAAGGCCGTGTTGTAGATGAACGAGATGATGCCGTGCGCGGTGGCGGTGCGGCGGATGGTCTTGTCGGATATGCCGACATCGGAGACCTGCGCGGTCATGCCGATCACGAACGAGAAGTAGACGAAGTCCCAATAATCGGCGTGGTCTTCCTTGTCGCCACTGGGAAACTCGAGGCCACCCGGCGTTGGGTGACGATAATAATCATGTGCATAATGCAACGCGAAAGTCGTGTGCACGGCGGCCCAGGACAGCGCGATGGTGGTGATCGCGATGGTCAGCTCCGCGGCGCCGCGGTGGGTGCCGAGTTCGGCGACGATCGCGGCGATGCTGGCGAATGCACCGGTCGCCGTCACCAGCAGGATCACGAAGCGGCCGTCGTCCTGAATCGCGGCGGCGCGGCGGATGTGCTGGTGGTCGTTGCACAGCATCATCGCGTAGACCAGCACGAGATAGACCGCAATCAGCGCATCCCAGCCAAGCACAAGCCGCGTCGTCAGCCGGAGTGAGCCCGGTAAGAGCAGGCAGACGAGGATACCGATAGCAAGCGATATGAACGTCCGCGGCCGGGCATAAATCAGCCGCATCGGCCGCGACATCTTGCGGAAGCGGGCGAGGACGGGATCTTCTTTGCCGCCGGTCGCCATCGATGTGCGTCAGTTCTTGCGTTCGGCCACGAAGCGCGCAGCTGCTTGCAGCACGGCGGCCCGTTCACCGAAGATCGACACAGCGCTGTCAGCTCGCGCGAGCAGGTCGCGGACGCGCTGCTTGGCGCCTTCGAGGCCAAGCTGTGTGACGAAGGTGGTCTTGCCCATTGCGGCGTCCTGGCCCGACGGCTTACCGAGCGCCGTTGCATCGCCTTCGACGTCGAGCAGGTCGTCGGCGATCTGGAAGGCTTCGCCGAGCGCGCGGCCATAATCGTCGAGCGCCTGATATTCCTTTTGCGAGGCTTGGCCGAGGATCGCGCCGGCAATGCAGCCGTAGCGCAGCAGCGCGCCGGTCTTCATCTGCTGA
Source organism: Bradyrhizobium sp. 149 (assembly GCF_023073915.1). Taxonomy (GTDB): domain Bacteria; phylum Pseudomonadota; class Alphaproteobacteria; order Rhizobiales; family Xanthobacteraceae; genus Bradyrhizobium. Next base: position 90,018 of record NZ_JADPKK010000004.1, read on the forward strand.
ATGCGGGCGACGTCGATCGGCTCGTTGCCGCCAAAGCGGCCTTCGCCGGCGAGATCCAGGATCTGGCCGCCGACCATGCCACCGATGCCGGCGCAGCGCGCCAGCGCGCGCGTCAGCAGCAGCCGCACATTGGCGTCGCGATGAATCTCGTCGCGGGTGACGATGTCGAAGGCGAGCGTCAGCAAGCCGTCGCCGGCGAGGATCGCGGTCGCGTCATCGGTCTTCTTGTGCAGGGTGGGGCGGCCCCGGCGCAGGTCCGAATTGTCCATCGCCGGCAGGTCGTCATGGATCAGCGAGTAGCAGTGGATGCATTCGAGCGCGGCGCCCACGAGCAGCGCGGCTTCGCGGGGAACGCCGAACACCGCCGCACTCTCGACCACCAGGAACGGCCGCAGGCGCTTGCCGCCGTTCAGGCTCGAATAGCGCATTGCGTCCATCAGCCGCTTGGGGCGGGCGATCTCATCGTGCAGGATGTCGTCCGACAGCAGGCGCCCGAGCAAGGCTTCGGTGTCGTCAGCGGTCTTGTCCAGACGTTTGGCGAAATCGGACGGGGACGTGCCGGTCATCAAGAAGGGCTCCAGAACTAAAATTCGGCGGGACAATCCTTTATGAGCCCGCCTCAGTCAATCGTTTGGAAGGCCTAAAAACTGCTGGAAAAGGCCCGAATTATCACAGACTTAATGATTGGGCCCGTAGCCGCATTTCATTTTGCGCCGGAAAGGTCGATTTGCGCATCGTTAAAATCCTGCTGGTAGCGCTCGCGGTCGTCATTCTCGCGCCGTATGTGATCGCCCCGTTTTACCGCACCGGCCATCCGGCTTCGACGTTGATGGCCTGGCGAAGCTTGCGGGGCGCGCCGATGCAGCGGGAATGGATCGGCCTGGCGGCGATGTCACCCTCGGTACCGCGATCGGTGGTGGCGGCCGAGGACGCCCATTTCTGCAAGCATCACGGCATCGACTGGGGCGCGTTGCGCGAGGCGATCGACGATGCCAAGGAGGACGGTACGCCGTTCCGGGGCGCCTCCACCATCACCCAGCAGGTGGCCAAGAACCTGTTCCTCTGGCAGGGGCGGGATTTCATCCGCAAGGCGCTGGAATTCCCGCTGGCGCTCTGGATCGACTTCGTCCTGCCCAAGGCGCGGATCCTGGAAATTTACCTCAACATCGCCGAACTCGGCCCGCAGGGCCAGTTCGGCGTGGAGGCGGCCAGCGCCTATGCCTTCGGCAAATCGGCCGAGGACCTCTCGCCGCGGGAAGCGGCACTTCTGGCCTCGATTCTGCCGAATCCGGTCAAACGCAGCGCCAGGACGCCGGGGCCGGGCGTCCGGCGGCTGGTCGGGACCTATGTGGCGAGGGCGCAGGCCAGCTCGCTTTCGACCTGCTGGCGGGAAATTCGCTGATTTCGGGTCCTTTTCGGACGTATTTTCCGGGCCGTGAGCCCTAGATTTAAGGCCGGCCTTCCTCTATAAGCCCGGCCTTGACTGGCATTCAGCTCGCCTCGGTTTGCGGGTGCTGAGCCGTTCCCTCGTGGACGATGCCCTGATGACACCAATCCCTAGAGGATACTGAAATGGCCGTTCCGAGAAGAAAAACCTCGCCGTCGCGCCGTGGCATGCGCCGCTCGGCTGACGCCATCAAGAAGCCGACCTATGTCGAAGACAAGGATTCCGGTGAACTCCGTCGTCCGCATCATCTCGACCTCAAGACCGGCATGTACAAGGGTCGTCAGGTCCTGAAGAAGAAAGAGTCCTGAGTTCGGAACCTTCCTTTGGGCAGGACGATCGGGCCTGCCTGATTTCGGCCCATGAAATATGACGGTGACGGCGGCGGAGCGAATGCATCGCCGCCGCATTGTCCTGTCTGGATATCTTGATCGAGAAGGCATTTCGCCGATGGTCGGTTTCCCGCTGCTCCTGATCCCGCTCGCGGTCTACAACATCATCGCCTTCCTGATGCCGAGCGTGTCCTTTACGGACGTGCTGTTCAAGGTGCCGATGATCACGGGCGAGGTCTGGCCGGTCACGCTCGCCGACGTGATGCTCGCGTTGGGTGTCGTGCTGCTGCTGCTTGAAGTGGTCAAGGGCGCGCGGCCCGGCTCTAAATTCCTGATGGATCATTTGCTGTCGCTGATCGTGTTCGGCGCGGCTGCGGCCGAATTCGTGATGTGGCCCAAATTTGGCAACTCCACTTATTTCCTTCTGGTGCTGCTCGCGATGGCCGATTTCCTCGGCGGCATCGCCCAGCGCACGCGCCGCCGCGTCGGTTATGTCGCCGAGACGGCACCCGCGCCGCGCAAGGCCAAGCGCCAAGCGGAAGTGACAGCCGATGAAGCGGTGGTCGAGCCCAAGTTCGAGCCGGTCGCGGTGCCGCCGGCATCCGCACCTTCCGCGCATTCGGTCGCCGAATCCGTACTGATGGATCATCCTGCGCCGAAGCCCGTCCAGAGCACGCCCTCGCCGGAAATCCCCTCGCCGCATTTGCAGCCGGGCAACGGTACGCAGCCGTCTCCCGACGCGCCGCGCTGATCGGCTTCAAGCCACCTGCCGCGTGCGCGCGGTGACGCTCGGAAGCGGGCGCTTGCTGCCATAGGCGACCTGCGCATCCTCGGAAGACGCGCGGCGGAGCCGGCTCGTCTGGGGCATGTGCTCGGCATTGGCGATGAGCTGGGTGACGAAGCTGGGATCGGGGCGCGGCAGCGGTGCCTTGTGGACCCACTGCAAAATCGGCATCAGCGGCACCAGAGCCGAGCCTGTGCCGTTCGCCGCTTCGTCCGATCGATCAGTACTCAACATCGCAATCACCGTTGGTCCGGCGAAGATTGTCTCGTTTCGAGACGCTGGCGCCGGTGCGTGTCATGTACTCGCAAGGCCTATGCCGGGCGGGCCGGTTTGGTTCCTGGGCGCGAGGAAACGTGGTTTCCAAATTGTTTATCAACTTTGCCTAGGTTCGGGGGCGAATCTGGCTCTATCCTGTGCCGACTTAGGACTTCCCGCTGTCCCGAAACGAGGCGATTTTGACTCCCGCATTGCCGCAAGCCTCCGACATCCTGGCCGCCCTTGGGCAAGCCGTGTTCGCTTGGGACATCGCCAACGATGCCATCGTCTGGGGTGAGCAGGTCAGCGCCATCTTCCCCGGGATTCCCGCCGAGCGGCTGGCTACCGGCGCCGAATTCGCCAAGCTGATCGAGCCAGTGCAATCGCTGCGGACCGCCGCGCTGGCGCAGACCTCAGCCGTGCATGGCGCCGACGGCACGCCCTACCGGGTCGAGTACGGCGTGCGCTTGAGCGCCGCCGATCCCATCGTCTGGATCGAGGAGACCGGCCGTTGGTTCGCCGGTCCCGACGGTCGCCCGGTGCGTGCGATCGGCTCTGTCCGCATCAACAATGAACGCCACGCCCGCGACGAGGAACTGACGAAGCTGGCCCGGCTCGATCCGCTGACCGGCGAGCTCAATCGCTCACATCTGATCGCCGCGCTGGCCGAGGCGATCGAGGAGACGACCCGTTTCCGCTCGACCGCGGCCTTCATGCTGGTCGGTATCGATCATCTCGCGCGTGTCAACGACGCCTTCGGTTTCGACGTTGCGGATGCCGTGATTCTCGACGTCGCCAAGCGCATTCGCGCGCGCCTGCGCGGCGGCGACGTGCTCGGCCGCTTCTCCGGCAACAAATTCGGCCTGATCCTGAAGAACTGCACGGTCGACGACATGAACGTCGCCGCCGAGCGCTTCCTCGCCGGCATCCGCGACGAGGTGGTGCCGACCAAATCCGGCCCGGTGTCGGTCACCGCCTCGATCGGGGCGGTCAGCGTGCCGCGCTATGCCCGCAATGCCGATGAGGCCGTCAATCGCGCCCATGAGACGCTGGACGCCGCGAAACAGCGCCGCGTTGGCTCGTTCGCGGCCTGGCGTCCGGATGCCGCGCGCGACGCCCAGCGCCGCGTCAACATCCGCGTCACCGACGAGATCGTCACCGCGCTGAACGAGCGTCGCATCAAGCTCGCCTATGAGCCTGTCGTGTCGGCCACCTCGCGCGAACGCGCATTCCACGAATGCCTGGTGCGGATGGACCAGGGCGACGGCCAGGTGCTGCTGGCGCCCGACATCGTGCCGGTCGCGGAACGGCTCGGCCTCATCCGCCTGGTCGACCACCGCGTGCTCGAGCTCGTGGTCGCCGAGCTCGCCGCCGCGCCTGACATCTGCCTCAGCCTCAACATCTCGCCAGATACGACGATGGATCCGGACTGGTGGGCCAGCATCGAATCGCTCATGCGCGCGCATCCCGGCGTCGCCGAGCGGCTGATCGTCGAGATCACCGAAACGGTCGCGATCCAGGACATCGACGACGTGCGCGGCTTCGTCACCCGGCTGAAGAATTTCGGCAGTCGCATCGCCATCGACGATTTCGGCGCCGGCTACACCTCGTTTCGCAATCTGCGCAAGCTCGGTGTCGACATCGTCAAGATCGACGGCGCTTTCGTCCAGAACATCACTCGTTCCGCCGACGACCGCGCCTTCGTGCAGACCCTGATCGACCTCGCCCGCCGCCTCGACATCAAGACGGTCGCCGAATGGGTGCAGGACGAAGAAGCTGCGAACATGCTGCGCGACTGGGGCTGCCACTTCATCCAGGGTCGCCTGATCGGGCTCGCCTCAGCCGACCGCCCATGGGGCGCGCCGCCGGACAGCGCGTTGCCCGCGGCTGGCTGAGACACTCTAGGAAACCCTCACGCCCCCTCATCCAGGGCCACAAGTTCGCGCTTCTTGCGCAGCGCCGGCAACAGCGGCGCGATCAGCAGCGCCAGCGCGAGCGCAAGACACGCCGCCGAGATCGGCCGCTGCACAAAGGTCCAGAGGTCGCCCTGCGACAGGATCAGCGACTTGCGCAGATTGTTCTCCATCATCGGTCCCAGCACGAATGCCAGCACCAGCGGCGCGGGCTCGAAGCCGAGCTTGCGCATGAAATAGCCGATGATCCCGAACGCGATCATCACATAAACATCGAACACATTGTTGCTCGAGCAGTAGACGCCCAGGATCGTGAACAGGATGATTAGCGGAAACAGGATGTTGTAGGGCAGCTTGAGCAGCTGCACCCACATGCCGATCAGCGGCAAATTGAGAATCAGCAGCATGACGTTGCCGATATACATGCTGGCGACGATGCCCCAGAACAGGCCGGGGTTTTGCGTGATCAGCAGCGGCCCCGGCTGCAGGCCGTGGATGACGAAGGCGCCGAGCAGCAGCGCCATCACCACGTTCGGCGGGATACCCAGTGTCATCAGCGGAATGAACGCACCGCCTGCCGCCGCGTTGTTGGCGGACTCGGGACCGGCTACGCCCTCGATCGCGCCGTGGCCGAAGCGCTCCGGCGTTTTCGACAGCCGCTTCTCCAGTGCATAGGACGCGAACGAGGCCACCACAGCGCCGCCGCCCGGCAGGATGCCGAGCAGAAAGCCGAGTAATGTGCCGCGCGCCACCGGGCCGGCGCTCGCCTGCCAATCGGCCCTGTTGGGCAACAGCTGCGTGATCTTGGCGTTGATGATGTCGCGCTTGATCGCCTGCTCGGTATTGAGCAACACCTCGGCGACTCCAAACAGGCCCATCACGACGGGCACGAGCCCGATGCCGTCGATCAGCTCCATGCGGCCGAACGTCAGCCGCGGCTGCGCTGTGATGCTGTCGAGCCCGATCAGTCCGAGCACGACGCCGATACATGCCATCAGAAGCGCCTTCGGCATCGATCCCTGGGTGAGGAAGGTGAGCACGATCAGGCCGAGCACCATCAGGCTGAAATACTCGGCCGGGCCAAAGGCGATCGCAATGCTGGCAAGCCGAGGCGCCACCAGCATCAGTGCGACGAGCGAAAATGTTCCGGCAATGAAGGAGCCGAAGGCGGAGATGCCCAGCGCGGGGCCGGCACGGCCCTGCTTCGCCATCTGGTGGCCGTCGATACAGGTCACGACGGAAGCCGCCTCGCCAGGGATGTTGACCAGGATCGAGGTGGTCGAGCCGCCATACATTGAGCCGTAATAGATCCCCGCCATCATGATGATGCCGGATTCCGGCGTTCCCGACAGTGTCACCGGAAGCAACAGCGACATCGCCGAGATCGGTCCGATGCCTGGCAGCACGCCGACCAGCGTGCCGATGAAGACGCCGATGAAGCAGTAGAGCAGGTTGATCGGCAGGAGCGCGACGCCAAAACCATGCGCGACGTTGACAAGCGTATCCATGCGATCAACCGATCCCGAACAGGCCCGAGGGTAACTGGATCAGCAACAGCCGCTTGAGCACCCACCACATCCCGAGCGGCACCAGTACGGCGACCGGGATCGCCAACGTCCAGCGCACGGGATCGATCAAGCGCAACAAGAGCAGCATGAGCGGGATCGACGACAGCAGGAATCCCAGCGGCTCGAGGGCAAAGGAGAACGCGGTAAGGCAGACGATGACGAGAAGCGGCTTGCTCCAGCTCACATTCTCCCAGCGCGAAGCCAGCGTCGGCCCGCCCTCGGTGACGGCCGAGATGATAATGCTGGCTGCGAACACGCACATCAGGATGCCCGTGTAGAACAGCACGTAGCCGGAGCCGGGGTCGTTGATGGTGCCGAGCCTGAGCTTCAATCCCTGCCAGATCACGAAGCCGCCGAGCGCTAGCCCGATCAACCCGCCCCAGAGTTCGGAGTTGTTGAGACGCAGTTTGACGTTGGTTTGGTCGTTCATCGACGCCCTCTCGGCCGGGACACGAAAGTGGCTCAATCCTACTTCTTCGCAAGTCCCAGCGTATCGATCACCTTGCGCTCGGATTCAGTGACCTCGACGACGAATTTCTTGTAGTCCTCGGTATTCTTGTAGCTCGGCACCATGTCGAATTTGGCGAGCGTGGCGATGACCGCGGGATCCTCGACCGCCTTCTTGAAAGCGTCGTGCAGCTTGGCGACGATCTTGGGATCCATGCCCTTGGGTCCTGCGATGCCGAACGGGGAATCATAGACCATGGGATAGCCGAGCTCCTTCAGCGTCGGCACGTCGGGATAGTTCGGTGATCGCGCGCCGGTCCACACCATGAGCAGCTTCAGCTTGCCGGCGTCCACCAAGGGCCGCCATCCCGTGGAGTCGGCCTGCAGCATGGTGTGCTGGCCGAGTACCGCGGCGTTGGTCTCTGCCCCGCCCTTGAACGGCACCTGCGTGAGCTTGATGCCGGACATCGCGGCGATCTGCTCCATGCCGATATGGAGCGAGGTCCCGGTCCCCGGCGTCGCGTAGGTCACCTTGCCCGGATTTGCCTTCGCGAACTCGACGACATCTTTCCAGGACTTGAATTGCGACTCCGCGCTGGTGGTTACGCCGAAGGTGTAGCCGGTGAGATGAATGACGTAGGTGAAATCCTTTGCCGGGTCCCACGACACCTCCTGCATCAGGGGCAGGCGGAAGACGGTGATCGGAAGCTGTGAGATGGTGTAGCCGTCCGGCTTCGCGGCCGCTGCCATGGTCGCAGGTCCGACCGTTCCGCCGCCGCCGGCCTTGTTGTCGATCACGATCGGCTGCCCCAGAACCTTCGAGGCGCTGTCGGCGATCGCGCGCATCGAGATGTCGGTCGATCCGCCGGCCGGCCATGGCACGATCAGCGTGACCGGTTTGGTGGGATAGTCCTGCGCACCGGCGGCGGTCGAGAGCAACGCGCCCACGACATGCATGGCGGCAACGGCGAATGTCTTCAGCCCGTATCGCGACATCCAAACTTCTCCCTCGCGCGGCCTCGTTCGACCGGCGTTCCTCGTTGTTATGACGGGATTGTCCCCGAAATCACGGGAGAAGAAAAGCGCAATGCGCGGAACGCCAGCTGGGACGGGACGGCGATCCTGCCGGAAACGACACGTGCGACAATTGGTCGTTTGGAGGCGTCCCGAGATACGGAATTTGACTTCGGCGGAGTCCTTAAGCCACGCGGCGGACTGCGTTCAGCCGCTCGATTGTGCGTCCGACCTCCGCGGCCGGGCAGGGCTTGCCGAAATAATATCCCTGCACGGCGGTGCAGCCGCATTCGCGGACGAAGTCGAGTTGTTCAATCGTCTCCACGCCTTCTGCCGTGGTCTCGACGCCGAGCACCGAGCCGAGGCTGGCGATGGTGCGGACGATCGCCACACTCTCCGGGCTTTCGCCGAGTGTGCCGACAAAGGAGCGGTCGATCTTGATGCGGTCGAACGGAAATTTGCGCAGATAGCTCAGCGAAGAATAACCGACGCCGAAATCGTCGAGGCTGACGCGCACCCCTAACGCGCGCAGCTGGTGCAGGATCCCGATCGTCGCCTCGCTGTCGTCGAGCAGCGCCGTCTCGGTGACCTCGAGCTCGAGCCGATGCGGCGGCAGGCCGGCCTCCGCAAGTGCGCTCGTGACCATCGTCACCAGCCCGCGCGAGCGGAACTGCACCGGCGACAGGTTCACCGCGATGGTGAGATCGGGCCAGGTCGCGGCGGTCGCGCAGGCCGTGCGCAGCACCCATTCGCCGATCGGAACGATCAGCCCGTTCTCTTCCGCGATTGGAATGAATTCGGCTGGCGAGACGAGGCCACGCGAGGGATGTTTCCAGCGCAGCAGCGCCTCAAAGCCGGTAAGTTCGGTGCTGTCGAGCCGCACCTGCGGCTGGAATGCCAGGTGGAATTCACGGGCCTCCAGCGCGCCGCGCAGATCGTGCTCGAGCGCGTGCCGGCTGCGAGCCTCTTCCTCCATTTCGGGCTCGAACAGCTGATAGGCGCCACGTCCCTTGGCCTTGGCCTGGTAAAGCGCGAGGTCGGCGCATTTCATCAGCTCGTCGGCATCGAGCCCGTGATCGGGTGCGATTGCGATGCCCACGGAGACGCCGATATGAATCGACTGGTTCTCGAACGGCGGTGGATGACCGATGATCTCGACCAGACGGCGTGCGAGCTTTTCCGCCGATTGCGGCTGCGGCCCGCGCTGGAGAACGGCGAATTCGTCGCCGCCGAGCCGCGCGACGGTGTCGTGCTCGCCGACATTCTCCTTCAGCCGCGCCGCGACCCAGCGCAACAGGCGGTCGCCGGCCGCGTGGCCGAGGCGGTCGTTGACGGTCTTGAAATTGTCGAGGTCGAAGCACAGCACGGCCATCGCGCCGCCGGCGATCGCGACCTGATTCAGGCCTTCGCCCATCTTCTCGCGGAACAGCGTGCGATTGGGCAGGTCGGTGAGCGAATCGTGGCGGGCCATGTGCGCCACGCGGGCCTGGGCCTTGTGGCGCTCGGTGACGTCCTCATAGGTGACGACCCAGCCGCCGTGCTCCATTCGCTTGTGATTGAGCTTGATGATGCGCCCGTCGCTCAAATGCCGGTGCAGCGTATGCTCGCCCTCGCGCAGCCTCTCGACATAGTCGGCATAGAGCCGCGCGGCGGTGGTGTTCGGATGGATGCCGAGTTCGCAGCTGTGCTCCATGATCTCGCGCATCGATATGCCCGGCTTCACCAATTCGGGCGACAGTCCGTACATCTCGATATAGCGGCGGTTGCAGACGATCACGTGCAGGCTCGAATCGAGCATGCACAGGCCCTGGCTCATGTTGTTCAGGGCCGCATCGAAGCGCCGATACTGCTCGCTCAACTCCTCGACTGCGTGCTCGCGCTCGGTGATGTCCTCGTATGTCGCGACGAAGCCGCCATCGGCCAGCGCGCAGTAGCGTACCGAGATCATGGTGTCGTCCGACATGCGCCGGCGCATCGGCGAGGAGTCGCGGTCGGCGATCCTCACGCTGGCGGCCTCCAGGAGCTGTTGCGGGCTGTACTCGGAAGAGAACGCGCCGTTTGCCATCGAGCGCTCAATCAACTCGGCGAGGTGTGTACCGGGTTTGGTCTCCTCCAGCGACAGCCGGTAGATCTTGCGATAGGTGGTGTTGCAGACGCGCAGGCGCATGTCGCTGTCGTAGAAGGCGAGCCCGTGCGCCATGTTCTCCAGCGCCGCATCGAGGATGAAGTTCTGCTGTCTCAGCATCTCCTCGTACTGCAGCCGCTCGGTGACGTCTTCGTGCACCGTCACCCAGCCGCCGTCGGGCAGGAAACGGGAGACCGCCTGGACCATTCGTCCGTCATAGCGCATCACCAGCAGGTTTTTCGCCTTCCTGGTGCGCACGTCCTCCAGCCTGGTGTCGTGGAATTCCTCGGCCGCCGTGCCCGGCAGGTTGCCGCGCGACATCCAATGCTCGATCACCGTACAATGCGAGACACCCGGCTTCACAATTTCCGGATCGAGGTCATAGAGGTTCAGGAACCGATCGTTGCAGACGACGACCCGGCTGTCGGCGTCGTACATGATAAGTCCGTGCGACATGTTTGCGAGTGCGTGCTGGCTGCGCTCGGTCTGCACGCGCAGCTCCGCCTCCAGCCGGGCGAGACGGCTGACGTCGTCGCAGATCGTCATCCAGCCCCCGGTGGAGAGCGGCTTCAGCTCGAGCGCCATGACGTGGCCGCTTGCAAGCCACTGTTCGGTCCGGAACGGCTTGCCCGCCGCGATCTGCGCGATCCGCGCCGAATATAGCGCCTCGATCTCGTCCTTCGGAAAGTTGCCACGCATCGCGCTGTGCGCAAGTACCTCGCGATAGCTCGTGCCGACCCGCACGATGTCGGCCGACATGTCGAACAGCGTGAGGTAGCGCTGATTGACCAGGACGATCCGGTTGGCGGCGTCGTAGACGCAGACGCCTTGCTCCATCTGGTCAAGCGCAAGCTGGCTCAGCCCGACCAGGGCCTCCGGGCCCTGTTCGCGGCGTGCATCAAGCTCGTTGTCGCGGATCGAAATCATCGGGCGGCGGGGGCCTCGGCTTGCAATAGACTTAACGCAACGCAATTCAGTCGCCGAGGGTAGCGAAGAGGCGGGAAAAGTCCCTTAAGCGCCGTAGTTTACGGAGGGTGACCGGCGATGCAGAGTCGTGTGCCTCGGACGCGGGAATGCGCGACAATCCGCCGGAACGGCAGTGAATGTTTGGTCCGGGCGACCTATGGCCCGTACAGCACGAGTTCGGTATCCGTGAGGTCGGCCAGCTGCGGCCGGTGTGGGCCCTTGAAATACTTGCGGCCGCGCCGCTCGGTGTAGATGCCGACGAGCCCGGGAACCGGGCCATTGGAATCGATGGCGACGGAGATCTTGCCGAGCCGCAGCAGCAGCCGGCCGATACGGCCTGCGCATTCGGCGTATTCGGCGGCGCTGCGGCAGTAGATCAGCTTCATCGCGGGCGGCGCAATGAAGCCGCGGCGGATGCGCACCGGTTGCAGGATGAAAGGGAACGTTCCCTTCGGCGTGCGGCAGACGAGGCTGAGGCAGTTGTAGCGCGCATGTCGCGTCAACAGCTCGGTCTCGGCCTCGGAAAGTCCGTCGATCGTTTTGGCGTGCTGCGAGATAACCTCGATCGAGCTCCAACGCGGGACGCGCGCAAGCGCAGGCACCGAGAAGAACATGCCGCGGCAGTAGGCGCGAAAGCCCTGCGTCTCGATGATCGGCCAGGTCCACGGTGCCGGGCTGATGTTGAGATAGGTAACGTCCTTGTGCCGCTGCGCGATCTTGGTCAGCAGCGGGGCGTAGTTGCGGTAGGCCGGATCGACATACCAGCTCGACAAATTGCACTGGATGGCCGTCTCCTCACCGTCCTTCCGCGCCGTGTAGATCAGCAGCAGCACGCCGACCGGCGTGCCGTCATTGTCGAGCATGTAGCCGAAGCGCGGGTAGCCTTCCGGCACGGGCCGGAAGGCCTGTCGGCGCAGGCCCTGGATCCAGTAGTTGCGCGAGCGGCCCACGAAGCCGCGCGCCAACAGGTCCGCGACCGCATCGACGTCGGATTCGGTGATCTCGCGGCATCGGACCTTGGTGTGGATCACGCTCGTCTTACCCGTGGAAATGGGAGGCCTCGTTCCGTTAGCGCCAGCCTTCGCCATGGGCATCGGCCGCGATTTGTGGCTGCAGGCCCATGATCTCCCGCACCTTGGCGGGCCAGGCGGCGATGTCAGTGCCGTGGGTGTGGAACATGGCGACCGCCAGCCGGTCCATGCCGAAGGCGACGCAGCCGGTATGGGCCGGCTCGCCCTTGGCGTCCTGGATGTCCCAGGTCGTGCCGAAATGCTCGCGGTGATAGTTGAAGCTCATGCAGGCGGTCGGCTGCTCTTCCGAGCGCAGCGGGATCAGCAGTTCGAACTTGAGCTGCTGCTGCTTCTGGCTCACCGCCTTCATCTGACCGACCCGGCCGAAGAACGGATCGCTGGCATAGTCGACGCGGAAGGTGAGACCGAGATCGGTCGCGATCGCCTGCGCGCGCACCATCCAGCGCTCGCGGAAATCGGCGACGTCATCGGGGCTGCCGATGCAGACATATTCCCGCATCCGGAACGATTGCAGCCGGTCGAGATGTTTTGACGGCTCACGGCGGAAGCAGTCCGCGGCGACGTCGAAACGCAGTCCACCCTTCGGCAATTGGCCACGGCTCGCCGCGATCGGATAGACGGGATAGCAGGCCGCCGGTGACAGCACGAGGTCTGCCGGCGAGAGCGAGCTGGTCCAGTCGCCGCCGGCATCGAAGCGGCTGACCGCGGCGTTGATCTCGCGCTCGGTGCCGTGCAGGCCGCAGACGCAGCCGAGCAGGTTCGGAAAGCTCTTGAGGTAGCCGGACTTCTCGAGCTGGGCGCGGCTCATCACCGGCGGGAAGCGCATCACCTCGGTGCCGGCTTCGCGATGGCTCGTGATCAGTGCGGCGAGCCGCTCGACGACGCCCTCATAAAGCGCGGTGCGGGCGTAGACGCCGTCCGAGCCCATGGGGTGGAACAGCTTGTCGGCGAGATGATCGAGCGGATCCGCGATTTGCGGGGCGGTCTCGGGCGAATTGGGGAGGACGGCAATATTCATGGTTCGATGTCCTGCTATTTCAAAATTGTTCTTGTTGGTCTCGTCGCCAAGGTAGGTCAGTCACGAAAAGGCACGTCAGTCATGAAGGCTGGTCGGCACGCCGCTCATCAGGGTCGACGTCGCGGCATTGGCGAGAATACGGTCGTTGTTGATCATGATCGGCGACGAGAGCACGTCGCGCAGGTGGCGCCCCATGGTGAACTCACCATCGTTGCGGTAGCCGGAAAGGCCTGCGGTGCGCATCGCATGCATCACGGTCTCGACCGCGAGCTCGGAAGCCTGCACCTTCAGAAGCGTGATCGAAGACTGGAAGTCGAGCGAGCCGAGCGCGCGTTCGTCGTGCTCCGCGCGGGCAAAGGCGTCGATATTGGCCGATATCAGCGCGCGCAGCTTGGCCAGCGACATCTTTGCGGCGGTGAAATGCGCGGCCGCCGGCGGCATCTGGCCGCGCGAGGTGCGGGCCGCCTTGCGGACGAAGGCCTGCGCACGGGTCACGGCGGCCGCGGCTATACCAGCCCAGGCCGAGGACCAGCACAGATGCGCGAACGGCGTCATGGTCTGGGCGTGGATCTTGTCGTAGGATTCCGGGAAGACGCGGTCGGCGGGGCAGTCGACCTTCAGCTCGAACCCGGTCGAACAGGTGCCGCGCATGCCGAGCGTTTCCCAGCCCAGCGTCTGCTTCAGCGAATAATCGTCCCTGGCGAGCGCCAGCAGTACCTGATCGGACGCAGAAGCATCGGTGGCGCGGCGGGCAATGGTGACGAGGCCGTCGGCCTCGGCGCCGTAGGAGATCACGGTGGCGTCGCGCAGCAGCGAGACGGTGTCGCCTGTGACGTCGACGGCGGCTGCGCTGGCGCGGATATTGCCGCCGTTCTGGCCTTCGGTGGTGGAGGAGGCGAGCAGCCACTGGTCGCTCGCGACCCGGCGCATCATGGTTTCCATCCAGGGAATGCCGTGGCCGTGCCTGACGACACAGGCGACCTTTGTCGTGTGCATCGCGTAGACCATCGCGGTCGAGGCGCAGGCGCGTCCGAGCGTGTAGCAGATGTCGGTGACGTCATGGATCGAGGCACCGAAGCCGCCGAACTCGGCCGGGATCATGGCGCCGAGCAGCTTCTCCTCACGCGCGACCTCGAAAGCCTTGTGGGGGAAGCGGGCGTCGCGATCGACCCCGTCTGCGTCGGCAGCCGCCGCGGCGGCGGTTCGGGCGGTGCGTTCGATCAGAGAGGGGCCCTGCTCGAGAAAGCTTGTCTGCGTCTCGTCGACAGTGAGGACTGCTTCACGCACGTTCATACTCGTCCGCCTCCGGGTTGCCGTTCGAGATCGCCGGCATCATTCGCGATGCCGCAAGCGATCCTCCGACCATCTTTGCTTATGAGACGAGGCTACGGATTTAATTCAAATTCGTCGATGAAATAGAGGGTAAACAAAGTCCAATTCCAAACAGGCAGTTAAGGTCCGGTTGTTTGCATCGCCCGAATTTCCGCGATCGCGTTAGGGATCTGTAAGAAGCCGGGATTCCGGACAATCTGAGTCATCGTTTACTAAGAAGCGCGATGTAATGGTGGCGCCCATTGCGGGATCGGCCCGCCGTGCCCATCGTAGCCGGCAACCGGTCCGACCTTTGTCGACAGATGGGAATTTACCGATGCAGGGCTTCGATACCGAATTGCGCAATCGCATCATCAAGCTGGTGAAGGGCATTCTTGACCAGAACTCGCTCTCCGCTGACGTCACACCGCAGGCCAAGCTCGTCGACGTCGGCCTGACATCGATGGACATGGTCAATCTGATGCTCGGCGTCGAAGCCGAGTTCGACTTCATCATTCCCCAGTCCGAGATCACACCGGAGAACTTCCAGTCCGTCGAGACGCTGGAGCGCATGGTCGCGGCCCAGCTGCAGCTGGCTGCGGCTTAGCCAGGCGCGCTGGTGCGTCCTCCTGACGGCACTTCCCGCCTCATCCCCCGTTCCAAAACCGACGTAAAGCTGGCATAGCTTCTCCATGGGATTGCGCTGGCGCGCACGAGGTGGAGCAGGAATGACGCAGGCGGTATTGGGCATCATCGGCGGCTCCGGCATCTACGATCTGCCGGGACTGGAGGACGCTCGCGAACAGGTGATCAAGAGCCCCTGGGGTGAGCCGTCGGCGCCGCTGCGGTGCGGCTCCATTGCCGGCCTGCCGATCGTGTTCCTGCCCCGCCACGACAAGGGCCACCGGCTGTCGCCCTCCGACATCAACTATCGCGCCAATATTGACGTCCTGAAGCGCGCCGGCGTCACCGACCTGATCTCGCTGTCGGCCTGCGGCTCGTTCAGGGAGGAACTGCCGCCCGGCACCTTCGTTCTCGTCGACCAGTTCGTCGATCGTACCTACAAGCGCGAGAGCTCGTTCTTCGGTCGGGGCTGTGTTGCGCATGTATCGATGGCGCACCCGGTCTCGCCGCGCTTACGCATTCATCTTGCCGCGGCTGCTGAAGCCGAGGGCATCGCGTTTGCGCGCGGCGGCACCTATGTCTGCATGGAAGGGCCGCAATTCTCCACCTATGCGGAAAGCATGACCTACAAGACGCTGGGCTATTCCGTGATCGGCATGACCAACATGCCTGAAGCGAAGCTCGCGCGTGAGGCCGAGCTATGCTACGCCACCGTCGCGATGGTGACTGATTTCGATTGCTGGCATCCCGATCACGACGCCGTCACCGTGCAGGACATCATCCGCGTGCTGAGCTCGAACGCCGACAAGGCGAAGGCGCTGGTGGCACGGCTGGCGAACGAGTTCCCGCGCGAGCATGAGCCGTGCCCGATCGGCTCGGACCGCGCGCTCGACACCGCGCTGATCACCGCGCCCGAGGCGCGCGATCCCGAGCTGTTAAAGAAGCTCGATGCGGTGGCGGGGCGCATCCTGCGGGGGTGATACGAAAGGCAGAATGCCATGAAGGTCGACGGCAAGCATTTCCGCAGCATCTGGCGTGAACGCGACGGCTGGTCAGTCGGAGCGATCGACCAGCGCCGACTGCCGCATGAGTTCGTCGTTGCGAAGCTGACCTCATGCGAGGACGCGGCCGTCGCCATCCGCGATATGCTGGTGCGCGGTGCGCCGCTGATCGGCGCGACCGCAGCTTATGGCATGGCGCTGGCGATGCGCGAGGATGCTTCCGACGCCGGCCTGAAGCGCGCTTACGACACGCTTGTGGTGGCGCGACCGACCGCGATCAATCTGAAATGGGCGCTGGACGAGATGCGCACGACACTGGTGCCGATCGATCCGCTGGAACGGGCCGAAGCGGCCTATGCGCGCGCCGACGAGATCGTCGAGCAGGACGTCGAGATCAACCGTGGCATCGCCGGCAATGGCCTGAAACTCATCGAGGCGATCGTCGCAAAGAAGAAGCCGGGCGAGAGCGTCAACGTGCTGACCCATTGCAATGCCGGCTGGCTTGCGACCGTCGACTGGGGCACGGCCACAGCGCCGATCTATCTCGCGCATGAGCGCGGCATCAAGATCCATGTCTGGGTCGACGAGACGCGTCCGCGCAACCAGGGCGCCTCGCTCACGGCCTGGGAGCTCGGCCATCACGGCGTGCCGCATACCGTGATTCCGGACAACACCGGCGGTCACCTGATGCAGCATGGGATGGTCGATCTCGCCATCGTCGGCACCGATCGCGTTGCCGCCAATGGCGACGTCTGCAACAAGATCGGTACCTATTTGAAGGCGCTCGCCGCTTACGACAACAACGTGCCGTTCTATGTCGCGCTGCCGTCGCCGACGATCGATTTCGCAGTTGATGACGGCATCCGCGACATCCCGATCGAGCAGCGCAGCGGCACGGAGGTCACCGACATGACCGGCCGCACCGCAGACGGAAGGCTTGAGACGGTGCGTATCGTGCCGGAGGGCTCGCCGGTCGCGAATTATGCCTTCGACGTTACCCCGGCGCGGCTCGTCACCGGCCTCATCACCGAGCGCGGCGTGCTGAAGCCCGATCGTGCGTCGCTCGCCGCGGCGTTTCCTGAGCGGATCGCCGCTGCGGCGGAGTAGGATGAGTTTGTAAGCGGCGCTACCTCAGCTTCAATCCCGTCGCTGCCTCGAGCTCGGCGATCGCCTGAGCGCCGCTGGTCACCTTGATGGTCGTCATGCCCATCCCGCGCGCCGGCTTCAGATTGACGCCGAGATCGTCGAGATAGACGCAATTCTTCGGGTCGACGTTCAGCGTCTCGACCATCATCTTGTAGATGCGCGGGTCGGGTTTGCGCAGGCCGATCTTGGCGGACTCGATGACATGATCGAACAGCACCATCACCTCGGCGACATAGAGTGAGCGCCCGGTCATGCTGCCGATCGCATTGGCCGGCAGATTGTTGGTAATGCAGCCGGTCTTGCATTGCGCCTTGATGCGCTTTAGCGCTTCGACCATCTCGGGGCGCAGATCGCCCTGAAGCAGCGGCAGGACATCACGCCCCCGCACTTCCGCGCCGAGCGCGAGCGACTCCGCGGCGAAAAGCTGATCGAAGGCATCGATATCGACCTCGGCGCGCTCGAACTTGGCCCAGGCATTTTCCAGATGGTTGGCGGCATTGGTGCGCCGGATGATGTCGATGGGCAGGCCGCGCTCGGTCTCGAACCGCGTGAACGCCTCGAACGGCGAGCTCGTCAGCACGCCACCAAAATCAAAGATCACAGCATCGATCGTCAAGATCCCGCCCTCGTCAATTCCTTTCCAAGAGCGCTAGCATGCGCTATCGGCAAGAGCCAGTCCGAAGCCATCCCACCGCTGCCACCGATGTCGACCCTAAAGCGTGTTCCCATGAAAAAGCTTGTAACCCTCATTACGACCGTGCTGCTCGCCACGCCCGCTCATGCCATCGTCGGTGGTGGCACGCCGCAGGTCGATGGCGTCGCGCGCGCCGTCGTCACGATCGTCGGCTCGCGCGGTAATTTCTGTACCGGCACCCTGGTCGCGCCAAAGCTGGTGCTTACCGTTGCCCACTGCGTGCAGCCCGGCGCGGACTACAAGATCGTCGATCGCGGCACCGACGGTCAGCCGCAACTGCTGAATGTCCGCACCGTCGCGATCCATCCCAATTTCAACATGCAGGCAATGCAAGCGCATCGTGCTACCGCCGACGTAGCGCTTCTGCAGTTGGAAATTCCACTCAAGGGAAAATCGACGGTGCCGGTCGGCGCGCCGAATATTCCGATCCAGGTCGGCAGCCGCTTCGTCATCGCCGGTATCGGCGTCACCGTGCGTGGCGACGGCAAGAGTGGCGGCGCTGCGCGTGTTGCCGGACTCGTTGCGACGGGTCAGCCGGGCACACTTCAGATCCGGCTGGTCGACCCCGTAACCAACGGTGTTCGCGACGGAATTGGCGCCTGCACCGGTGATTCCGGCGGTCCGGTATTCGAAGACAAGCCGAACGGAGCCGTGCTCGTCGGCGTCATCAGCTGGTCCACGGGGCCGAACGGAGCCGCCGGCTGTGGCGGGCTGACCGGGGTCACGCCGCTCACGCTCTATCGCGACTGGATCTTGCAGACCGCGCGGAGCTGGGGTGCGGCACTGTGATTTGATCCCGACCTGATCTATGTCATCTTGAAGCGAAGCGCGAAGGGCGACGTCCGTCGCGGAGGAAACGCGTCGTCCAATCAAGGGCGGCCACAGAAACAAGCAAGGCAAGAAGCAACAATGAATGTCGCTGTTCGCAGTCACGCCCCGGCCAGACAGGCTTCTGAACATTTCGACGTGCTGATCGTCGGTGCCGGCATCTCGGGCATCGGCAGCGCCTATCACATGACCAAGCAGCTTCCAGGCGCGAGCTTCGTCATCCTGGAAACGCAGGCAACGTTCGGCGGCACCTGGACCACGCATCGCTATCCCGGAATTCGTTCGGACAGCGATCTCCACACTTTCGGTTACAGCTTCAAGCCCTGGGTCGGGCCGCCGATCGCGACCGCCGAGGAAATCCTCGCCTACATGAACGAGGTGATCGACGAAAACGATATCGCGCGGCATATCCGCTACAAGCACAAGATCAATTCGGCGAGCTGGTCGAGCGAGCACAACCTCTGGACCATCGAGGCGGTGACGACCGACACCGGCGAAGCGAAAACCTTCACTACGAATTTTCTTTGGATGTGCCAAGGCTATTACCGCCATTCGGAAGGCTATACGCCGGAATGGAAGGGCACGGACCGCTTCAAGGGCCGCATCGTTCATCCGCAGACCTGGCCCGATGATATCGATCTCGCGAACAAGAAGGTCGTCGTGATCGGCTCCGGCGCGACGGCGGCGACGCTGGTGCCGAACATCGCGGACACATGCGCGCATGTCACGATGCTGCAGCGTTCGCCGACCTATTTCCGTCTCGGCCGCAATGCCATCGAGATCGCGGAGGAGCTGCGCAGGCTTCAGGTCGACGAGGAATGGATCCACGAGATTGTCCGGCGAAAGATCCTGTTCGAACAGGATGCGTTCACCAAGCTTTGCGTGTCAAAACCCGAGCAGGTGAAGAAAGAGCTGATCGGCCAGATCAGCGCGGTGCTCGGTCCGGAGTACGATGTCGACACCCATTTCACACCGAGCTACCGGCCGTGGCGGCAGCGCATCGCCTTCGTGCCGGATGCCGACTTGTTCAAGGGCATCGCCAGCGGCAAGGCGTCGGTCGTTACCGACGAGATCGAATGTTTCGTCGAGAACGGCATCCAGCTCAAATCCGGCAAGCTGCTCGAAGCCGATATCATCGTCACCGCAACCGGCTTCAACCTCGCGGCGCTCGGCGACATCGCCTTCGAAGTCGACGGCAAGCCGCTCGCCTTCGGCGACACCGTCACCTATCGCGGCATGATGTTCACGGGCGTGCCGAACATGGTCTGGGTGTTCGGCTATTTTCGCGCCAGCTGGACGCTACGCGTCGACCTCGTTGCCGATTTCGTCTGCCGGCTGCTCGGTCACATGACGGCCAAGGGCAAGAAGAAGGTGGAGGTCAAGTTGCGTCCCGAAGACCACAACATGCCGATCCTGCCCTGGATCGATCCGGAAAACTTCAACCCCGGCTATATCATGCGTGACATGAACCTGTTGCCCAAGCGCGGCGACAAGCCGGAATGGCAGCATAGCCAGGATTATTGGACCGAAAAGGACGAAATCCCGAATACGGATCTGGACGACGCGGCATTTGTGTATGGGTGAGGATAGCTTTTGCTGGCAGCGCACGACAATGCCGTACCAGCGAAGTCGGTCTCACCTCAATCGCAGCAAGACTACGAATTCCGCCGCGTCGCATTCGTCGCAATCGCCGCGGCAGCCGTCCGGTTCTCCACGCCGAGCTTGGCGTAGATCTGCTCGAGATGCTTGTCGACCGTGCGCGGGCTCAAGCCCAAAATCTGCGCGATGTCGCGGTTGGTCTTGCCCTTGCTGAGCCAGGCAAGCACCTCGCCTTCGCGGGTGGTGAGGCCAAGCTCGCTGGTGAACTCGGGGGGCGGCGCGGTACCGGACTCCCTGGAGAGCCGCAGCAGGAACTCGTTCGGCGCGGTCTCGCCCATGTAGTACAACCGGAGCTGAGGATTGTCCGGCAAGGAAGCCGCCTGAGACTTCGAGCCGCCCTTGCCCTTCGCCTGCTCCAGCCATTGCAGCGATGATACTGGCAGCATGAAGTCCTCGTCGGCGGCGTGTGCGCCATGATGATCCGCGAGCAGCTTCTGCGCCTGCGGGGTCGCCCACAACAATTTGCCGCGGCGGTTGACAGCGAACAGGTATCGGCCGGAGACGTCGAGCGCGGCGCGCGCGCTCTGCGTCAGCCGCGCATTGCCGAGATGAACTCGGATCCGCGCCAGCATCTCCTCGATCACGATCGGCTTCGCAACGTAGTCGACGCCGCCAGCCTCAAGCCCGCGCACGATGTGCTCGGTCTCGGCGAGCCCCGTCATGAATATCACCGGAACATTGGCAAGGCCCGCATCGCGCTTGAGGCGGCGGCAGGTCTCGAACCCGTCCATGCCTGGCATCACCGCGTCGAGCAGTACGATGTCAGGCGTGATCTGGTCGACAATGCGCATCGCGGCCGCGCCGTCGAGCGCCACCATCACTGTCATCCCGGCGCTGTCGAGCGCGTCGGTGAGCAACCGCAACGTCTCGGGGGAATCGTCGACAACGAGCGCGATGTCGCGCTTTTTCGACTCAGTGCTCATACGCATGCAACGTCTTCAATGTGGCCATGTACTGGTCGAGATCGAAGCGGTCGATCAGCGACTGCATTTCCGCGACGAAATCGGCATGTTCAGGGTGCTCACTGCCGATCTCGTCCAGCTTCAACTGGATAGCCTTGACGTAGCCGATCTGACCGAGCCCGATCAGCGCCTCGATGTGTTGTACCGGCGGCCTCGAGCCGCTCTCCGGCCGCCACAGCGGCACGGCGATCTCCTCCGAGCCGTATTGCCATTCGATCTTGAGAAGCTGGCGGATGCTTTCCAAAAGCCGGGGAATGTCGATCGGCTTCATCAGATAGCCGTCGTGGAAAGGCTGCGCCAGCGGTGTGCCGTGGGCCTCAAGCGCGCTGGCCGACACCATCAGGATGCGCGCTTGATGGTGGCCGTTCGCCCGTAGCGTCTCCGCGACCGTCCAGCCGTCCATGCCCGGCATGGAAATGTCGAGCAGGAACAGATCGGGCCGGCAGTGCTGGGCCAGTGCCAGGCAGCCGGGTCCGTCGGGGGCGCTGAGCAGGATGAAGCCGAGCGGTGTCAGCACCTCGCGCAGGAGGTCGCGATGCACGGGGTCGTCGTCGGTGATGAGGATGGTCTTGCGCGTGCCGTGATAGCCTGAGATCGGGGCCTCCACCGGTGCAATGCGCTGCGGATTGGTGACCTCCGACAGCAGCATCTTGACCTTGAACGTGCTGCCGCTGCCGACCGTGCTCGAGACCTTGATGTCGCCGCCCATGACGCCCGCGAGCAGCCGGCTGATGGTCAGGCCAAGCCCGGTGCCGGTCTGCGGCTGCGAGACACCGAGCGCGCCGCGTTCGAAGGGTGCGAAGATGCGTTCGAGGTCGTCGCCCTGGATGCCGGGACCGGTGTCGATCACCTCGAACTCCGCGACCGGGCTGCGATAGTGCACCACGAACTGCACGCTGCCGGCCTGGGTGAACTTGATCGCGTTGGCCAGCAGATTGATCAGCACCTGGCGCAGCCGCTTCTCGTCGGCATAGACCACGACCGGCAAATGCGCCGGCCGCCTGAACACGAAGTCGATGCTCTTGGCGGCGGCTTGGAGGCGGAACATGCCGACGAGCTGGTCGAGGAATTCGCTCAGGCGCACCTCGTCACGCGACAAGTATAGCCGCCCGGCCTCGATCTTGGAGATGTCCAGAATGCCGTCGATCAGGCCGGAGAGGTGATCGGCGCTGCGGCGGACGACGCGGACCTGGTCGCGCGGCTTGGTGTTGAGCGTCGCGTCCTGCTCCAGGAGTTGGGCATAGCCGCTGATCGCATTCAGCGGCGAGCGCAGCTCGTGGCTCAGGCCGACCACGTAGCGGCTCTTGGCGAGGTTGGCGGATTCGGCGATTTCCTTGGCGCGCTGGAGCTCGGCGTCGGTGCGCTTGTGCGCGTCGATCTCCTGGATCAGCAGCGTGGTCTGGCGCCGGGTCTCGGCCTCGGCGGCCCGTCGGCTCTGCTGCGCCAGCACGAACAGCCAAGCCAGCACGCCGATGATGATGCTGAGCGAGAAGAACACCTTCCAGAGCAGTTTGGAGACGAGCACGTTCTCGCCAGGCACGCTGACCGAGGTCTGCAGATAGATCAGCCCCAGCACCAGCGCGACGAGGCCCGCAGAGACCACGAATACACCAATGTAGTGGCCGAACTGCGAGTTGATCCGCTGATAGATCGGCTGCGGCAAGATCCTGGCGAGCGCGTCGGCGAACTGCACCTGCGCGCGCGCATGCGGTTTGCACAAATCGTGGCAGCGCGCATCGAGCGAGCAGCATAGCGAGCAGATCGGGCCGGCATACGCAGGACAGGAGGTCATGTCCTCCGGCTCGAAATGGTGCTCGCAGATGCAGCACTGGATCGATTCGATATTGGCCCAGCTCTTTTTCGGCTTGCGCGCGATGTAGTATTTTCCGTCGGTGAGCCAGGCGATGACAGGCGCGGTGACGAAGGCGGCCGTCAGCGCGACAAAGGCCGCGAGCGCTTTCATGGTTGAGCCGAACAGGCCGTAGAATGCCGCGATGGAGACGATGGTGGCGATCGTCATCGCGCCGACGCCGACCGGGTTGATGTCGTAGAGATGGGCGCGCTTGAACTCCATCTGCGGCGGGCGCAGGCCGAGCGGCTTGTTGACCACGAGATCGGCCACCAGCGCGCCGACCCAGGCGATCGCGACATTGGAGTAGAGCGCCAGCGTCTGCTCCAGCGCCTTGTAGACGCCGATCTCCATCAGCAGCAGCGCCACCATCACGTTGAACACCAGCCAGACGACCCGGCCCGGATGGCTATGCGTCAGACGCGAGAAGAAGTTCGACCAGGCGATCGAGCCTGCATAGGCGTTGGTGACGTTGATCTTGAGCTGCGACAGGATCACGAACGCGCCGGTGAGCGCCAAGGCCATGTCCGGCTGCGACAGCACGTAGCGGAACGCTTCGAGATACATGTGCGCAGGCTCGGCCGCCAGCTCGCTGGAGAGGCCGTGGCTCAGTGCGAAGAAGGCGAGAAACGAGCCCAGCAGCAGTTTCAGCGCGCCGAAGATGATCCAGCCGGGGCCCGCGATCAGCAGGGCCGCCCACCACGACGTTCGGGACGTGCGGCGGTCGCGCGGCAGAAACCTGAGGAAGTCGACCTGCTCGCCGATCTGGGCCACCAGCGAAAACACCACGGAGGATGCGACACCGAACAGCAGCAGGTCGAAATGTCCGCTGGGGCCGCCGTGCTCGCCGGCGAATTTGCGCCACTCCGCGAACGAGTAAGGATTGGCCCAGGCGATCGCGGCAAAGGGCAGGATGTGCAGGATGATCCAGATCGGCTGAGTCCAGAGCTGGAAGCGGCTGATCAGCGTGATGCCGTAGGTGACAAGCGGGATGATCGCGACCGCGCTGATGAGGTAGCCGATCGGGCGCGGAATGCCGAAGCACATCTCGAGCGCCGTCGCCAGGATCACCGCCTCGATGGCGAAGAAGATGAAGGTGAAGGAGGCGTAGATCAGCGAGGTGACGGTCGAACCGATATAGCCGAAGCCGGCGCCGCGGGTGAGCAGGTCAATGTCGATGCCGCATTTGGCGGCATAATAGGCAATCGGGACGCCGCAGCAGAAGATGATGGTGGAGACGACGAAGATGGCGGCGGTGGCGTTGGTAACCCCGTAGTTCAGGGTGATGGTGCCGCCGATCGCTTCCAGCGCGAGAAAGGAGATGGCGCCGAGTGCAGTGTTGGCGACGCGGGCGGCGGACCACCGGCGCGCGCTCTTGGCCGTGAAACGCAGCGCGTAGTCTTCCAGCGTCTGGTTGGCGACCCATTGGTTGTACTGGCGCCTGACGCGATCTATTCGCTGCCGCCCTGCCACTCGACCCCCGCTCCCGAACTCCAGGACCCCTCGCAAAACTCGTACCAAAAAGCCTACGTCGCCATTTTGCGGTGCAGTATACGCGATCTTGCGTATCCTTGCGGTGCACAAATTCGAGCCATCCTCACGGCACCGATCGCGTGTCCTCGAACAAAAGTGGGGTGCTCATGTCAGACGAAGCGAACAAGGGCCTATTGTCGCCGCTACGGCGCAAACTATTGATGGGAATGGCGGCCGTGCCGGCCATCACGATGCTGCCGCGGGCATCTTTTGCGCAGGCCCCGGCGACCTCGGCGGTCAATACCACGGGCCTCGCGGTCACCGACACCGAGGTGACGGTCGGCATCCTGCATTCGGCGACCGGCACCATGGCGATCTCCGAAACCGGCTCGATCGAAGCCGAAAAGCTTGCGATCGAGCAGATCAACGCCATGGGCGGCGTGCTCGGGCGCAAGATCAAGTTCATCCAGGAAGACGGCGCCAGCGACTGGCCGACCTTTGCCGAAAAGGCCAAGAAGCTGCTGGTCAACGACAAGGTCGCGGCGATCATGGGCTGCTGGACCTCGGCATCCCGCAAGGCCGTGCTGCCGGTCATGGAGCAGTATAACGGCATGCTCTATTACCCGACCTTCTACGAAGGTCTCGAGCAGTCCAAGAACGTGATCTACACCGGCCAAGAAGCTACGCAGCAGATCCTCGCGGGCCTGAACTGGATTGCCAAGGAGAAGGGCGCGAAGTCGTTCTTCTTCATCGGCTCCGACTACATCTGGCCGCGCACCTCGAACAAGATCGCGCGCAAGCACGTCGAAAACGTGCTGAAGGGCAAGGTCGTCGGCGAAGAGTATTATCCGCTCGGCAACACTCAGTTCAATTCGGTCATCAACAAGATCAAGCTGACCAAGCCCGACGTGATCTTCACCGACGTCGTCGGCGGCTCGAACGTCGCGTTCTACAAGCAGCTCAAGGCCGCCGGCATCGACCTCTCCAAGCAGGCGCTGCTGACGATCTCGGTGACCGAAGATGAGATCGACGGCATTGGCGGCGAGAACATCGCGGGCGCCTATGCCTGCATGAAGTACTTCCAGTCGCTCGACAATCCCAACAACAAGACCTTCGTCCCGGCGTTCAAGAAGATGTGGGGCGAGAAAACGGTGATCGGAGACGTCACCCAGGCTGCCTATCTCGGCCCGTGGCTGTGGAAGTTGACCGTCGAGAAGGCCGGCTCCTTCGACGTGGACAAGATCGCGGCGGCGTCGCCCGGCGTCGAGTTCAAGGGTGCGCCGGAAGGCTATGTGCGTATCCACGAAAATCATCACCTCTGGTCGAAGACCCGGGTGGGGCGCGCCAAGCTCGACGGCCAGTTCGAACTGATCTTCGAGACCGCCGATCTCGTCGAGCCGGATCCGTTCCCCAAGGGCTACCAGTAAGACGAGAGCTACCAGTAAGACACGGCGTTCGTCGTCGTTTCCCTTTCAGGCAAAACCTCTCCCTGGCGTGGACCGCAAATCCACGCCCAAGACCCCCGCGTCGCGAACCTGCTCGCGACGCGGGACCCTTTCCCCGACGGAGGACATCGATGTTCGGCGACTATTCGCTTGGTGACCTTGGCTCGATCTTCGTCATGCAGGGCTTTGCAGGACTGATCCTGTTCTCGGTCTACGTCCTGATGGCGCTGGGTCTTGCGATCATCTTCGGCCAGATGGGCGTCATCAACATGGCTCATGGCGAGTTCATGATCCTTGGGGCCTACGTCACCTGGATGACCTCGAGTTTCTTCCAGTCCTATTTGCCGAGCCTGTTCAGCGGTTACTTCTTCCTCGCGATGATCCTGGCCTTTGTGGCATCCGGTGCGCTGGGAATGCTGGTGGAATGGGTGCTGATACGGCATCTCTATAGGCGCCCGCTCGATACGCTGCTCGCGACCTGGGGCCTCAGTCTGATCCTGCAGCAGGCCTATCGCTCCGTGTTCGGCGCACGCGAGGTCGGCGTCGAGCTGCCGCAATGGATGCTCGGCTCCCTGCATGTAAGCGACAGCATCGAAGTGCCGATCAACGGTGTCTTCGTGATGTGCCTCACCGTCCTCATCACCGTCGGCGTCGCCTACGTGATGTACAAATCGCGCTGGGGCCGGCAGGTGCGCGCCGTGGTGCAGAACCGCATCATGGCCGGGGCCGTCGGCATCAACACCGAGAAGGTCGATCGTTACACCTACGGCCTCGGCTGCGGCATTGCCGGTGTCGCCGGGAGTGCCTTCACCATGATCGGGTCGACCGGACCGACCTCCGGACAGCTCTACATCGTCGATACGTTCCTGGTGGTCGTGTTCGGCGGTGCTGCGAGCCTGCTCGGGACCATCGCCTCGGCTTTCTCGATCTCGCAGACCCAATCCACCCTCGAGTTTTTCATGTCGGGCTCGATGGCCAAGGTGCTGACGCTGCTCGCCGTTGTCGGAATCCTGATGCTGCGGCCGCAAGGGCTGTTCGCCCTCAAGGTCCGCAAGTGAGAAACTGGGGCTGATGCAATGACCGACAATCGCTTCTTCAATCGATCGGAGTTCATCGGAATTCTGGTGCTCGCCGTCTTCCTTGTGGTGGTTCTGCCGCTCACGCTCGATGTCTTCAGGCTCAACCTGGTCGCAAAATATCTGACTTACGCCTTCGTCGCGCTGGGGCTGGTGGTCTGCTGGGGCTATGGCGGCATTCTCAGCCTCGGCCAGGGCGTGTTCTTCGGGCTCGGCGGCTACTGCATGGCGATGTTCCTCAAGCTCGAGGCGTCGAGCGTGGAGAACACCAAGATCCAGTCGACCCCCGGCATTCCGGATTTCATGGACTGGAATCAGATCACCGCGCTGCCGCTGTTCTGGAAGCCCTTCAGCAGCCTCAGCTTCACGATCGCCGCCATTATTCTCGTACCCGGCATCTTCGCCCTCATCATCGGCACCGCGATGTTCAAGCGCCGGGTCGGCGGCACTTACTTCGCCATCATCACCCAGGCGGTCGCGGCCATTCTCACCATCCTGATCGTGGGCCAGCAGGGCTACACCGGCGGTATCAACGGCATGACCGATCTGCGCACGCTGAAAGGATGGGATATCCGTCCCGACCACGCCAAGATCGTGCTGTACTTCTTCGAGGTCGGGTGCCTGTTCGCCTGCATCATGATCGCGCAGTTCGTCCGGCACTCCAAGCTCGGACGCATCCTGGTCGCGATGCGCGAGAAGGAAGACCGCGTCCGCTTCTCCGGCTACAGCGTCGCCAACTTCAAGATCTTTGCCTTCTGCGTCGCCGCCGTGTTCGCCGCGATCGGTGGTGCCATGTTCGCGCTCAATGTCGGCTTCATGTCGCCGTCCTTCGTCGGCATCGTGCCGTCGATCGAAATGGTGATCTACACGGCGGTCGGCGGCCGGCTCTCGATTCTCGGCGCGGTCTACGGCACGCTTCTGGTCAACTTTGCCAAGACCAGTCTGTCGGAAACCTTTCCCGAATTGTGGCTGTTCGGACTGGGTGGGCTGTTCATCGCCGTGGTCCTGGCCTTCCCGAACGGCCTTGCCGGGATCTGGGGCGATTATGTGCAGCCGCGCATCGACCGCCTGATCTATTCGGGCAAACCGAAACCCGCAGGTTGGACCGACAGCTCGGTCGCCGACGGCGCCCCGGCGGAGTGAGGAGATCGTCATGCTCATAGGTCACCAGCCCAAGGAATTCCTGCTCGCCGTCGAAGCGCTGACCGTGTCGTTCGACGGGTTCAAGGCGGTCAACGGTCTCTCATTCTACGTCGACGAGAACGAGATCCGCGTCATCATCGGTCCCAACGGCGCCGGCAAGACCACCGTGCTCGACCTGATCTGCGGCAAGACCAAAGCAACGTCTGGCTCGATTCAATTCCGCGGCAAGGAGCTGACGCGGATGAAGGAAAACGAGATCGTCAAGACCGGGGTCGGCCGCAAGTTCCAGAACCCGTCGATCTATGACGATCTCACAGTGTTCGAGAATCTGGAGATTTCCTACCCGCGCGGACGCTCGGTGTTCGGGGCGCTGACCTTCACGCGCGACGCGGCGGTGCGCGACCGGGTGCATGAAGTCGCCGAAATGATCTTCCTGAAGGACCGGCTGAACGTGAATGCCGATCTGCTCAGTCATGGCCAGAAACAATGGCTCGAGATCGGCATGCTGCTGATCCAGGACCCGGACCTGCTGATGCTCGACGAGCCCGTCGCCGGCATGAGCGTGTCCGAGCGCGCGAAGACCGCCGAACTCCTCAACCGCATCATCAAGAATCGCTCGGTGCTGGTGATCGAGCACGACATGAAGTTCGTCGAGGACATCGCGCACAAGGTCACCGTGCTTCACCAGGGCCAGATCCTCTCGGAAGGGACCATGGAGAAGGTGAAGAACGACCCCAAGGTTGTCGAAGTCTATTTGGGTCACTGAGGAGAATCTCGATGCTGGCTATTTCCGATCTTCACGTCGCCTACGGCCAGAGCGAGGTGCTGCACGGGCTCAACGTCAAGGTCGCGCCCAACGAGATCGTGGCGATCATGGGCCGCAACGGCATGGGCAAGACCACGCTGATGAAGTCGCTGATGGGCATCCTGCCGACCAAGAGCGGCTCGGTGACCATGGATGGCGCCGAGCTTGGCAGCCTACCGAGCTACGAGCGGGTGGCCAAGGGCCTCGCCTATGTACCGCAGGGCCGCATGATCTTCTCCACCATGACCGTGAAGGAGAACATCGAGACCGGCCTCGTGGTCTCAGGCAGGACCGAGGTGCCCGGCGACATCTACGAACTGTTTCCGGTGCTGCTGGAGATGAAGGACCGCCGTGGCGGCAATCTCTCCGGCGGTCAGCAGCAGCAGCTCGCGATCGCTCGCGCGCTGGCGACCAAGCCAAAGGTGCTGCTGCTGGACGAGCCGACCGAAGGCATCCAGCCGTCGATCATCAAGGAGATGGCGCGCACGCTCAAGCGCATCCGCGATGAAAAGGGATTGTCGATCGTCGTGTCCGAGCAGGTCCTGAGCTTCGCGCTCGATATCGCCGACCGTGTGCTGGTGATCGAGAACGGCGAGATCGTCCGTGACGATCCGCGCGACGCCGTCGATGCCGCGCAGGTCTCGAAATATCTGTCTGTCTAATCAACCGTGTAAAAGGAGAGCTTCTCGATGCCAGAGACACTGATCAAGGTCGATCTCACCAAGTCCGCTTACGAAAATGACATGGTGCATAATCGCTGGCACCCCGACATCCCGATCGTGGCCTGGGTCAATCCCGGCGACGATTTCATCATCGAGACCTATGACTGGACCGGCGGCTTCATCAAGAACAATGACTCCGCTGACGACGTCCGCGACATCGATCTCTCGATCGTGCACTTCCTCTCCGGCCCGATCGGCGTCAAGGGCGCCGAGCCCGGCGACCTCCTCGTCGTCGACCTGCTCGACGTCGGTCCGATGAAGGAGAGCATGTGGGGCTTCAACGGCTTCTTCTCCAAGCAGAACGGCGGCGGATTCCTGACGGATCACTTTCCGCTGGCGCAGAAGTCGATCTGGGACATCAAGGGCCTCTACACCTCGTCGCGGCATATTCCGGGCGTCAATTTCGCCGGCTTGATCCATCCCGGCCTGATCGGTTGTCTGCCTGATCCGAAAATGCTGGAGACCTGGAACAAGCGCGAGGCCGAGCTGATCGCGACCAATCCGACCCGTGTGCCCGGCCTTGCCAATCCGCCATTCGCGCCGACCGCTCATGGCGGCCGCGCCAAGGGCGACGTCAAAGACAAGATCGGCGCGGAAGGCGCGCGCACCGTGCCGCCGCGTGAGCACGGCGGCAATTGCGACATCAAGGATCTCTCGCGCGGCTCGAAGATCTACTTTCCGGTCTACGTGCCCGGCGCCGGGCTCTCGATGGGCGATCTGCACTTCAGCCAGGGCGACGGTGAGATCACCTTCTGCGGCGCAATCGAGATGGCCGGCTGGCTGCATCTGAAGGTCAAGGTGATCAAGGACGGCATGGCGAAGTACGGTGTCAAGAATCCGATCTTCAAGCCGTCACCGATCACGCCGAACTACAAGGACTATCTGATCTTCGAAGGCATCTCGGTCGACGAAGCCGGCAAGCAGCATTATCTCGACGTCACCATTGCCTATCGCCAGGCTTGCCTGAATGCGATCGAATATCTGAAGAAGTTCGGCTACTCCGGCGCCCAGGCCTATTCGATCCTTGGCACGGCACCGGTTCAGGGTCACATCTCCGGCGTGGTCGACGTGCCCAATGCATGTGCCACGCTATGGCTGCCGACGGAAATCTTCGACTTCGACGTGATGCCGTCGTCGGCCGGACCGATCAAGCACATCAAGGGCGATATCCAGATGCCGATCTCGCCGGACAAATAGTCCCTGCGCGACGGGATGCGGGACGGCGTATCTGCCGCCCCGCATCCGCCGCGGTAGTTCTCACAGACAACAGCGTAGGGATGATGCGATGCCGGTCTATGAATATCTCTGTAACGATTGCGGTCCGTTCAAGGATATGCGCCCGATGGCCGAATGCGACGATCCGCAAGGCTGTCCGCAATGTGAAATCATGGCGCCGCGCGTCATCCTGACCGCCCCGAATTTCTTCTGCATGCCGTCGGAGACGCGCAAGGCTCACGCCCTCAACGAGCGCAGCACGCACGCGCCGCAGACGCTGGCGCAATACAAGGCCGCGCACGGCCCCGGTTGCGGCTGCTGCTCCACGGGCAAGAATTCGTCCAAGAACGCGCCGGACAAGAAGAAGCCTGCGCGGCTGGTGACCAAGACCAGGAGCGGCGCCAAGGGCTTCCCGACTGCGCGGCCCTGGATGATCAGCCACTAATTCGCGCGGGCAATCTCAAACAGGGTAGAGGAGCAATTCAGATGCTTCACGGTGACATCTCCAGCAGCAACGACACCGTCGGCGTCGCAGTGGTCAACTACAAGATGCCACGCCTGCACACCAAGGCCGAGGTGCTCGATAACGCCCGCAAGATCGCCGACATGGTGGTGGGCATGAAGGTCGGCCTTCCCGGCATGGACCTCGTGATCTTCCCGGAGTATTCCACCCAGGGCATCATGTACGATTCCAAGGAGATGTATGAGACCGCTTGCGCGGTGCCCGGTGAAGAGACCGCGATTTTTGCGGAGGCCTGCCGCAAGGCCAAAGTCTGGGGCGTGTTCTCGCTGACCGGCGAGCGTCACGAAGAGCATCCGAACAAGGCGCCCTATAACACCCTGATCCTGATGAACGACAAGGGTGAGATCGTGCAGAAGTACCGCAAGATCATGCCCTGGGTGCCGATCGAGGGTTGGTATCCCGGCAATTGCACCTATGTCTCCGACGGCCCGAAAGGGATGAAGGTCAGCCTGATCATTTGCGACGACGGCAATTTCCCGGAGATCTGGCGCGACTGCGCCATGAAGGGGGCCGAGCTGATCGTGCGCTGCCAGGGCTACATGTATCCGGCCAAGGAACAGCAGATCCTGATCTCCAAGGCGATGGCGTGGGCCAACAACGTCTATGTCGCCGTCGCCAATGCAGCCGGCTTCGACGGCGTCTATTCCTATTTCGGCCACTCCGCGATCATCGGCTTCGACGGCCGCACGCTGGGTGAGTGCGGCGAGGAGGACTACGGCATCCAATATGCCCAGCTGTCGAAACATCTGATCCGCGATGCCCGTCGCAACGGTCAGTCGCAGAACCATCTCTACAAGCTGGTCCATCGCGGCTACACCGGCATGATCAATTCCGGCGAAAGTCCGCGCGGCGTCGCGGCCTGCCCCTATGATTTCTACAAGAACTGGATCGCTGATCCCGAAGGCACGCGGGACATGGTCGAGGCCATGACGCGCTCGACGCCCGGGACCGCGGAATGCCCGATCGACGGCATCCCGAATGAAGCAGCGCCCACCAATTACTGAGCCATTGCCGTCACGGAAGATAGGCGCGTATGCGTGCCCATTTTCCGCGTTGAAGTTGAAGACGCTGTGGCTGGCGACGAACGTCGCTCTGGGCTGCCAGCCATCGATGTGAACGGCCGTACATGCGCGTGGACATTCTGACGCAGGATCGTGCGTTGAATACGAATTTGCCATGCAGAACCGTGGCGCGGTTGCAACATCAGCTGTTGAATCAACCCAAGTTGTGGCTCGGACAGCCGATTCCGCGGATTCCGTAGTTTGACGGAGGGAACTCGTCGCCTAGTTTGCCGACGCGCGGCTGAGGCGCCGCTGACGGGGGCGCTGGGGTGGAGTTTCGATCGCGATCGAGCGGACAGAGCCGGCTGCGCCTTGGTGCGGCCGCGTCGTCCGTCGTTGCAGTGCTGTTCGGCCTCTGCCTGCCGACGAACATCGCCGGAGCGCAGCAGGTCTTCAACGGATCGCAGACCACGCCGAACGGTATCATCAACGGCGGCGGTGGGGTGTGGGACACCACCACCACGAATTGGACCGACGTCTTCGGTTCCACCAGCAGCACCTACGATTCCGCATCGGTCGGCACCGTATTTGGCTACTCGGGAGTCTCGACGCCGGCCACGGCCGGCACCGTCACGGTCGCGCCGAGTGGCGTCCAGCTCACCGGTCTCGTGGGCTTCGATGTCACCGCCGACAGTTCGGTCTACACCATCCAGGGCGGCGACCTCCGGCTGGCCTCGGGCGGCACCACGTTCTTCACCAACGATGTCACCGGCACGGCGGATCCGTCGGCCGTGATCGCCTCGCGGATCGCCGGCAGCGGCGGGATCAACGTTCAGGGACCCGGGATTCTGGCGCTGCTCGGCGCCAACACCTATACCGGCGATACTTTCATCTGTTCATGCACGGCGTTGCAACTCGGCGACGCGACCCACACCGCGAGGATCATCGGCGCCGTCACCAACGACGGTCTCTTCAACATCGTCAACGCCGACACGTCGGGCATTACGTCGCTCCTGAATAATTTTTCCGGCGTGACGACGTTCCTCAACGCGACCTCCGCCAGCTCTATGGTCATCACCAACAGCGGCCAGCTTTACTTTGGCGATCCGTTCGGGACCGGGACCGACACCGCCACGGCCGGCCGGGCGACCATTACCAATGATGGCTTGATCGGCTTCTTTGGCCGGACCAATGCAGGTTTGGCCAACATCACCAACCAGAACGGCGGCACCACCGCATTCGTCGATCAAGCCTCGGCGGGCTCGGCGATCATCATCAACAAGGACTTTGGCGGCACGAGCTTCGGCGCCGTGCCGGCAAGCACCGCGAGCGCCGACAACGCAACAATCATCAACGATGTCGACGGCCAGACCGCCTTCGGCGCTTTGTCGACGGCCGCCAATGCCACCATCATCACCAAGGATGGCGGCGCGACCAAGTTCTACGACAATTCCACAGGCGGCGACGCGCGCTTCATCACCACAGGCACAGGCATCGTTGACTTTGGCAGCAGCCTCGGCCCGCACGGTGACGGCCGCATCACGGCCGGTTCGATCGAAGGCAATGGCACCTACTATGTCGGCGGTGGCAACACGCTCGTCGTCGGCAGCAACAATCGCTCGATGCTGGTCGACGGTGTCATCGGCGACTACGACCCCTGCGGGTGCGGTTTCATCGGTTCCGGCTCTCTTGAAAAAGTAGGCAGCGGAACGCTGATCCTTTCGGGCACCAATACCTACACCGGCACCACGACGGTGAATGGCGGCATCCTGCGGGTCGACGGCGACATTTCCCAATCGAGCCTGACCACCGTGAATGCCGGCGGCGCGCTGTTCGGCGCCGGGATCGTCGGCAATACCACCATTGCTGCCGGCGGCATCTTCGCGCCCGGCGACGGCGGGCCGGGCTCGAGCATGCTGGTTTTGGGGGACCTCGCCCTTCAATCCGGCGCGGTCTACCTCGTGCAGGTCGGCAGCGGAGCCACCGCGAGCTTTGCCAACGTTCTCGGCAATGTCGGCCTGAATGGCACGGTCGGCGTCTCGCTTTACGCCGGCAGCACGATCTTGCCGCAATACAAGATCATGCAGTTTTCCGGCTCTGCCACGGATAACTTTGCCGGTGTCGCCGCTCCCGGCGGCCTGATTGGCACGACGACCGTAGATCCTGCCGGCACTGTCTATCTCAATTTCACACTGGACTATGGCGCGAAGTACGCCCTCAACGTCAATCAGAAGAACGTCGCCACGACGCTTCAGAATTTCTTCAACGCGAACGGCTTTCTGCAAGCGGAATTCGCGGGCCTGGCCCCGGCCGGCCTGGCGCAGGCTTCCGGCGAGCCGGCGACGGTTACGCAGCAGACGACGTTCAACGCGATGAACCTGTTCCTCGGCTTGCTCACCGACGTGTTCGGCTCGGGACGCAGCGGCACGCCGGGTGCGACGCCATATGCCGACGAGACGAGCGCGAACGCGTATGCGGCCACCGGCAAGGCCGCGCGTGACAAGGGCGGACGGGACGCGTTGGCTTCAATCTACCGCAAGGCACCGGTTGCCACCTTCGAGCAGCGTTGGGACGTGTGGGCGGCCGGCTATGGTGGATCGCAGACCACCGACGGCAACGCCGGCCTCGGCTCCAACAACACCAGCAGCAGCGTCTATGGCACCGCCGTCGGCCTCGATTACCGCTTCTCGCCGGCGACGATCGCCGGCTTTGCGCTTGCGGGCGGCGGCACTGGCTTCAACACCAACGGGCTCGGCTGGGGCCGCTCCGACCTGTTCCAGGCGGGTGCCTTCGTGCGTCACACAGCGGGAGCTGCCTATGTCACGGCCGCGCTGGCCTATGGCTGGCAGGACGTCACGACCAATCGCATCGTCACCGCCGCCGGCGTCGATCAGTTGCGTGCACAGTTCAACGCCAACGCGTTCTCGGGCCGCCTCGAGGGCGGCTATCGCCATGCCATGCAGTGGATCGGCCTCACGCCCTATGCGGCGGTCCAGGCCACCATGTTCAGCCTTCCGAGCTATTCAGAGTTCGCGGTCGTCGGCAGCAATGTCTTCGCGCTGAATTATGCCGCCAAGGACGTGACCAGCACGCGCACCGAGCTCGGCCTGCGCGCGGATAGGTCATTCGCCGCGGCCGGCGGCCTGATGACCCTGCGCGGACGCGTCGCCTGGGCGCATGACTACAATCCGGACCGCACCGTCGGCGCGGTGTTCCAGACGTTGCCGGGATCGGCGTTCGTCGTGAACGGGGCCGCCCAGGCGCGCGATTCCGCGCTGACCACGGCGGCGGTGCAGATGAACTGGATGAACGGCTGGTCCGCGTCAGCGACCTTCGAGGGCGAGTTCTCGAACGTCACCCGCTCCTACGCCGGCAAGGGCGTCGTCCGCTACGCCTGGTAAGCTTCTACCTCTTCTGCTGCGGAGGCTTGCGCGGCGGGCGCGGGGCGGCGGCGGGGCTGGACGTTCCGCTCATCTTGTTGGCGGCCTCGCTGACGTCGAGCAGCGAGCGACGGATGTCCTCGAGGAAGTTCGCCGATTTCTTCCTCATGGTATCGGCGAGCTCGTGCAATCCCTGTATCTTTTCGAACAGCTCATCCGCCTTGCCGTCGGCAAAGCCGGGCACCACGCCCTCGATCTTTGTGACCGCCTTGTCAAACCCCGCGAAGGCGCTGTCGACCTTGGCCATGACGGAATCGATTTCGCCGCCCTTGCTCCTGAGATCGGCGGTGTAGTTCTCGAACGTGCGCAGGCCCTCCTTGATTGCCGGGGCGTTGCTGACGATGCTGCGATCGACACTATGCAGGGTGTCGACGATGGATTCGGCGTCGCTGAGATCGGCGGTCAGCACGGGGACGCCGTCCGAGTCGAGCGGCACCGGCGGAGCGGAGGGGGCACCGCCGATCAGCGACACCGCGGCGACGCCGGTGAGGCCTTGGAATTCGATGCCGGCCACGGTGTCCTTGCGGATCGGCGCAGCATTATCGAGCGACACCAGCGCCACGACCTTGCGGGGGTTGTCGAGCTTGATCGACAGGATCTGGCCGGCGGGAACACCGTCGAAATTGACCGGCCCGCCGCGGCGAAGTCCGCTGGCCGAGCCGCCCTCGAACACCACGCGCAACTGGCTGCGGCTCTGGATGGTGCGCCATTTCTGCACGCCGAGCAGGCCGCCGAATGCCACGGCGATCACCGCCAGGGTCGCCGTTCCGATCACCAGATTGCTCGCGCGTGCCATGCGGGGCGATTTTACGGCCAAAGCGGGGAAGTTGGAAGGATGATGCTGTGGCCGCAATCCTAAGTGGGACGGGTTAGCGAAGCGTAACCCGCCACTGCCTCTCGCGTTTGTCGCAGGGATTGGCGGATTGCGCTGTGCTGATCCGCCCTGCGCGACGTCAATGCCCGGCGGCGCGTTTAGCCGCAGCATTGTTCAGGACGATGAGGGCATCGACGGCGACGCCGGTCCTGGCATTGATCAGGAACGGATTGACGTCGATCGAGGCGATCCGGTCGCCGGCGTCCGCGATCAGGTTGGACAGGCCGACCAGCGCCTTCACCGCCGAAGCCTCGTGCAAGGCCGGCTTGCCGCGATAGCCGCGCATCTTGATGCCGGCCTTGGTGCGGCCGATCAGGAGCCGCGCCTCCGCCTCGTCCAGCGGCGCGCCGGCGAGCGCCACGTCCTTCATCAGCTCGATGTCGACGCCGCCGGTGCCGAACAGCACGACCGGACCCATTTCGGCGTCGAGCGAGGCGCCGACCACGAGCTCGAGGTCAGCCTTGACCTGTTGCGCGATCAGGATGCCGTCGAGCTTCGGTTTACCCTTCAGCTTGTTCACCCGCGCGGTGATGTCGGCGAACGCCTTCTTCACCTCGGCCGCGCTGGTGAGATTCAGCACCACGCCGCCGATGTCGGATTTGTGCAGGATTTCGGCGCTGACGACTTTTGCCACGACCGGGAAACCGATCTGCTTCGCGATCTTCACGGCCTCGGCTGCGGTCTGTGCGATGGCCTCCTTCGAGATCGGGATGCCATAGGCCTTCAGGAGCTTCTTCGAGGCGACCTCGTCGAGCGCGGGGCCGGTTGCCGATTTCAGCGCCTTCTCCAGCACGGCACGCGCGGCAGGCGTCGAGCTCGAGACCATATCGGGCACTTCCTTGCGCAGCTTGGCGTAGTCGAGCAGCGACTTGATCGCGGTCACCGCGCGATCCATGCCCTGCATGACCGCGAGATGCGGCAGCGATTTGCGCAAGGACTTGGTGAACTCGGTGAAGCCGATCGACATCGCGCTGATATAGATCACCGGCTTCGAGGCCCGGCTCGCCATCTCGTCGACGATGCGCAGATTGCGCTCGCGCAGCTCGTGCGGCGCCTTTGGCAGCTCGGAATCGACGATGACGATGTCGATATCGGGGTCGTCGATCATCAGCTCGATCGATTTCATGTAGACGGAGGGATCGACCACCGCGGCAAAGCCGGCGTCGAGCGGATTGCCGACGATCGAACCTGGGCCGAGCATTTTTGCCAGCTCCGAGCCGACATGCGGGCTGAGTGGCGCAAAATTCAGGCCTTCTGCATCGAAGGCGTCGATCAGCATGCCGCGCTTGCCGCCGGACAGCGTCACTGCAGCGAGCCGGTCGCCCTTGGGCACAGCGGCGTGGACGAAGCATTCGGTGGTCTCGATCAGCTCGTCGAGCCCGCCGACCCTGATGACTCCTTCGCGGGTTGCAACGGCGTCGAATGTCTCGATCGAGCCCGCGAGAGCGCCGGTGTGTGCCATCGCCGCCGCGCGGCCCCCCTCGGACGCCCCGAGCTTGAACGCGATCACCGGTTTGCTCGCGGCGCGCGCCGCCTTACAGGCGTCCCGGAATGCCTTGGTGTTGCGCACGCCTTCGAGGTAGACCACAATCACCTTGATGCTCGGATCCTCGGCAAAATAGCGCATCAGGTCCGGCGTCTCGAGCCCGGCCTCGTTGCCGGTCGTCACCATGTAGCCGACCCCGACGCCGCGATCTTCCAGCGCCTGGCGGATCGCCATGACGATGGCGCCGGATTGCCCGGCAATCGCCACCGCACCCTGCTCCATGGTGACGATACGGTCGTCGATATTGGTGAAGAGCTTTTCGCCGGCGCTCAAATTGCCCAGGCAGTTCGGACCGGTGACCGCCAATCCCGTCTCGCGTACGGCGGTTTGCAGTTCGGCGGCGAGCCTCTGGCTTTCCGCGTCCTGCAACTCGCTGAAGCCCGAGGTGACAATGGTGGCCGAGCGCGCGCCGGCCGCGGCGGCATCGCGGATCACCTGCACGGCGAAGCGCGCTGGCACCAGCACCAGCACGTGATCGGGCTTTTCCGGGAGGCCTGCAAAGTCCTTGTAGCAAGGGACACCCCAGATGGTGTCGCGTTTGGCATTGACCGGATAGAGCCCGCCCTCATAGCCATATTTGACCAGGTTGTTCCAGATGCGCTCGGCATAGTTGCCGGGCTTGTCGGTCGCGCCCACCAGCACGATGTTGTGCGGATGCAGCATGGCGTGGATGCCCTTGACGATGTCGTTCGCATCGGGCGGTGGAGACCATGAGCGCGGAGAAACGGACGCAGCAGATACGCGAGCTTCCATGGCGTGACCTCACCTGTTGTTCTTGTTGGTGGCGCGTCACTCTGTTCTATGGCGAGTTCTTCGGAGTGGCAACCACGCGGGTGGGTATACCGTGCGATGGAATGAGCACGCACCAGGCACAGGCGACCGACGCGTTCGGATCACGGGCCGCGTTGTCGTTCAGTATCTCAGGATCCCGAGCTTGTAGGCGCAGTGATAAGCCAGCTGCTTCGCCAGATAGGGAGCGATGGCGCGCCGGATCTGCATCTGTGTCGGATCGAAGCCGAGAAAGCGGCGCCGCAGGATCCCCATCTCCCTGACGCCTACCGCATAGGTGGATGCCGTCTTTTGTGCGTCATGGATTCGGAAGCAGGCGAGAAATCGCGGCAAGCGTGCGAATTTGAATCCTGCTGCTTGCGCCCGCAGGATGAAGTCCCAATCCATCGCGTAGTGGAAGCTCTCGTCGATCGGCCCGATCTTGTCCCACACGCGCTTCCGCCAGAACATCGTCTCTTGCGGAATGTAGTCGGCATATTGCAACGCCTTGGCGTCATGGGGCGGCAGCACGGCGCGGCCTACCTCGAGTCCCTCGTGATCGACGAAGACGCGATGGCCGTAGACGATGTCGACATGCGGATGGGCGATGAAGTAATTTGCGACATAGGCAAGTGTCCCGGGCAGCAGCATGTCATCGCTGTTGAGATAGGCCATGATCTCGCTCTCGACGCCGGCGAAGCCGAGATTGATGGCGCTGGACTGTCCCTTGTCCGGTTCGCTCTTCCAGCTCAGACTTTCGCCGCGGCTCTTCAGAAAATCGAGCGTGCCGTCGATCGAGGCGCCGTCCTGCACGTGATAATAAAGGTTCGGATAGTTCTGGCCGACGATGCTGTCGATCGTGGCGCCGAGATATTGCGCATGGTTGTAGCTCGGCGTGACCATCGCGATCCGGGGCGCACTCGCATCGATTGCAGGCGCCGGAGGGAAGGCCACTAGGTTGAGCAGGCGCGGCGGATATTGCTCGAAGGTCCACATCGGCGGGCGGCGCCAGAGGCTCCGAAGCGAGGAGCGTCTTTGCCCGGCGGCAATGAGATCCTGGTTCCTCTCCAGGAGCGCGACGCGATTTTCAAGCTGTTCGAGACGCTGCCTGAACTCCTCGTCCATCACCGTTTTTCTCGCAAATTGCAGCGCAAAATACTCAATGGGCCATTCTAATAGGTCTCCGGCCGACGACGCCAGTTCAGCGGTTCCATCAGGCGTGATCGCCCAAAAGTCAGGCGCGGCCCCAAGAAGGGTGACCGATTGCGAACCGCTATTCATCGGCTCCAATCAGGGTGGCATGCAGGATGTAGCGCTCAGGGCCGGACGCGATGGCCTCGAACGGCCAGCAGGTCGCGAGCACGAGTTCGAACCCCTGAGTTGCGGGACCGATACCCGATGCATCGAAACGAACCACAGCGGAGGAATCCGTGCGATAGCGGAAGTGCTTGCCGTCACTGCGTGTGACCTCGATCACGTCACCAATGACAACATCCCGCAAGAAGCGGAAATGTGTGTCCCGATGGGCTGCATATACGGCAACCCCGCGCGCGCCCGCATCAGCCGTTTGGTGGATATGGCCGGGCCCGAAAGCAAGCGCCTGGCCGCTGGTGCCTTCCAGCACGATCGCGCTGGCGCCAATCCGCCTCACCTCGATCCGCGCGACCGGCCAGGTGTCGGCCCATGACCATGGCCTGACCACCTCGCCGGTCGCAACGCTCCGGTCGAACGCGCGCTCCAGCAGCACCTGCGCGAGCCACGCTTTGGCATGGATGTAGACGCCGTCGCCGAACAGGATGGCGCCGATCAGGGCGAGAACCAGGGGAGGAATGAAGCGGGGCATTGGTGCCACAATCGTCGTTGCGAGCGAAGCGAAGCAAGGACAGTAAAAAGGCGCGCGCGGCCGTTGGTGTGGGACGGGCAGCCGCGCGCGCTAACAGAGGAGATCGGGGGGCTCCTCTCTCAAGCGGCGTCAGTGAGCAAGGACTGACGGCGGTTGAACACGAACAGGATCAGGGCGAGCGCGATCAGGATCAGGCCTGCGATCATCTTCAGCTCGGCCGAGGTCGCGGTCTTGGGCAGGCGGATCGAATCGGGTGCGCCAGGCGTCGGCCGCCTCGTGGCCGGTTGGTTGCGCGCATCGGCGTGACGCTCGCGGAGTTGCGGCGGGGCCTGCCGTCGTTCGCCAAAGACCTTCGCGAAATCCCAACCGGCCGGCAGGTTGATCGGCAATTCGCTGAGCTTGAGCGGCTCACCCTCGGGACGGCTCGGCGTCTTGTCGACTGCGACCAGGCTGGTGAGCCGCGTGACAATTCGGTGGTCGAGCGCCAGTGCCAGGATCGCCTTATCTGAGTCTTCGGGCGTCATCTCGCGCAGGGTGCGCGCCACTTCGGCATCGTCGATCTTGCGCTTGGCCCAAAGTTTCGACAGGCCTTTGCCTTCGGCCGCATGTTGCAGCGGCAGCGTCACCGACCATGGGCGGTCGCCGACGCGGCCCTTGATCTCGACCGAACCCGCGAGCTTGTCGAGCTTTGCCGCCAGCACCAGCGGCTCGTCGCGATAGACGTCGGGAATGATCGTCGGCGTGGCGTCGGCCTTGGCTTCGGAGAACTTTGC
The DNA here is from genome assembly GCF_023073915.1 of Bradyrhizobium sp. 149. Taxonomy (GTDB): domain Bacteria; phylum Pseudomonadota; class Alphaproteobacteria; order Rhizobiales; family Xanthobacteraceae; genus Bradyrhizobium. The sequence goes on from NZ_JADPKK010000004.1 coordinate 131,636, forward strand.
GTTCAGGCCGGTCACGGCCGGGTTCTCAAGCTTGGCAAACAGGCCGCGCATGCGCTCCTCGACCTGCTCGACGGAGCCAATATGGGTGAAGGCACCGCGGCCGAGCTCGGCGGCGCGCGTCATCAGATACGTGTTGGGCGCCGACCCGATGCCGACCATGAACACGCGCGAGCGGCCGCGCATCGCCGTGATCGTTTCGAATAATTGCCGCTCGTTGCCGATCGCGCCGTCGGTCAGGAATACGACCTGGCGAACCGCGCCGGCGTCGCCGAGCCTGTCGGTCAGCGCGGCCCGCATCGCCGGCGCCATCTCGGTGCCGCCACGCGCCTGCAGCGCGCCGATGAACGAGGTGGCTTCACCGACGTGGGCGGCATCCGCCGTCACGGAGGCCGGAAACAGAACGTCCATGGTGTCGTCGAAACGGATGATGTTGAAACGGTCGGTCGGCTGGAGGCGGGAGAGCGCGTAAATGAGGCCTGCCTTGGCCTGAACGATCGACGTGCCACCCATCGAGCCAGAATTGTCGATCACGAACACCACCTCGCGCGGCAATGGCTTCTGCGTCGCCTGCTCGGCGGTGGGCGGGGTGACAAAGGCGAGCAGATAATCGGCGTCGCCGACGCGTTCGCGGAAGAGACCGACCGACGGCGCCTTCACAGCGGCCGGCTTCCAGGTCAGTTCGAAATCGCGGTCGGCAGGCACGGCACCGTCGGCAAGCGTGACGATTCGCGTCGTGTTGTCCGGGCTCTCGACCTTGGTGTTATGGTGGGGGCTCTTAACCTCGCCGAGCGCAAAGCCGGCGCTCAGGTGTACCGTGATGCTGGTTGGATTGACCGGCGCATTCCTGGCGGGATCCAGCACGGACGGCGAGATGCGGTCGCGATCCGGCACCGGGTCCGAATTCGTCGCGCCCCAGCCGGAGCCGTCGTTGCGGAAGTCGACGCTCTGGACGATCGGCGCCGGATTGTAGCGCGGCCCCACAACCAGCGGCAGGCGCAGCGAATATTCGTCGCCGGATTGATGCACCGGCTCCTGATATTCGATCTGCACCAGCACGGTTTCGCCGGGACCGATATTGGCGACCGAGTTGGTGAAGATGTTCGGCCGCTCCTGTTCGGTGAGCGCGGCCTTCTGGCCGCCGCGGCGAGCCTCGTCGTAGATCACGCGGGCCTGCTGCCGCTCCTTGATATCGCCGACGATGACGCGGTTACCGACCACCATCTTCAGCGTATCGACGGCACCGCCGGCGGGGAGCGGATAGACATAGGTCGCCTCGACCCAGTCCTTGGTCGGATTGCGGAATATCTGGGTGACGCGGGCGCGCAGCGTCGGGCCTGATACCGTGATGTCGACGTCGATGCCGAGGCGGATCGCTTCAGTGTAGGCGCCGTCCTCCTTGAGGAGGAGAGACCCGGATTTGGCATCGCCGGGCTGGAGCAGGCTGGCCTGCTCCGTCGTCGCCGACCAGCTCGGCGCAAAGCTCACCAGCAGGGCCACGACGGCGACCAGCATCACCGCGACGCCCTGCACCAGAAGAAACAATCCGAGCCTGATCAGCCGCCCCAGCATGGGGTGTTCGTCGCTATCTGTCGTGTCGTTGGTGTCCATGTGCCCTGCTCCCGAGGATGTTCGCTGGCCCTGAGCATCCGCCGGGACAGCCCGATTTCGCGAGCAGAATGATCGGCAATGATCCGCCGCGGCCGGCCCGCGCGAGCCGCCGCCGGGTGGCCAAGTGCGGTTTTGTGCTGACTTGTCCGCCCTGCTAGAATGCCGTCCTGGAGCAGGGACACGATGCAGCCGCAGGACAAGTTCACCGACAAGCAGCTTTCGGACGAGCAGAGCCGCGAGGTCGCGGAGACCATCCGCGAGGAGCTCGCCAGGCGCCGGATCTCCCGGCAGGCGCTGGCCGAGCAGGCCAAGCTCAGCCTGTCGACTCTGGAGAAGGTGCTCGGCGGCCGACGGCCGTTCACGCTGGCGACCACGGTGCGGCTGGAGCAGGCTCTGGGCGTCTCCTTGCGCAAGAGTCTCGTCGTGGTGACGCCTCCGGCCGCAAGCGATGTCGCACCCGACAGCCTCGGTTCCTATGCGCACCGCGCGGTGACCTGGCTCGAGGACGTCTACATCACGCTGCGACCATCGTTCGGCGACAAGAACGCGATCTTTGCCTACCGCACCGAGATCGTCTGGGAGCCGAAGGTCTGCTCACTGGTGTTCCGCGAGGGTGAGCGGACCGATGCCGCCTATGAGCACACCGGCGAGGTTGCGGTGCCGCATCAGTCCGGCTTTATCTATCTCGTCATCATCAAGCACGGCCAGCATCGCGTGATCACGGTGTCGCGGCCGACGGTGGCCGGCGAGATGTACGGGATCATCTCGACGCTCCGCGCCGGCCCCGGCTCGCAGCTGACGCCGATCGCGGCGCCGATCGCCTATGTACCGGCACGGAACTTCGCGAAGCCCTCGCTGGGGCGAGTCGCGCCCGACGACGCCAACCATGAATTGTATCAGAGGCATCTGCGCCGAACGGTGGAAGAATCGTTCGCGCTGTTTCTGTCGGTATAGTCCGCGAGAATGGTCTGGGACGACGCTGCAGGCGGCTATAAGGGGGCATGCAGGACAAGCCCGCACTATACGGCGGCGAATCTCCGCTGTTCTCGATCATTATCCCGCTCGAATATCACCGCGGGCGGTGGGAGCTGTCCTGGCTCGGCTGGACGTCTCAGACTGCCGACAAATCGCTCTACGAGATCATTTTGGTCGTGCCGCCGGATTTCACGGCACGCGAGCAGCTGAAGGCGCTGGCCGGCGACAAGGCCCGCCTCGAATTCACCGATTCCGACCACGACGTCGGGCTCTGCGCATTTGGCGCGACAAAGGCGCGCGGTAGCCATCTGTTCTTCACGGAATCGCACTGCCGGCCCGAACCCGACGTGATCGAACTCTGCACTCGCGCCATCGATGCTCATCCGGACTGGGCCGGCTTTTCCTGCCGTTCGATCCCGATCTGCCATAACCGGTTATCCGTGGCAGAGGCCGCCATGTACCAAACCGACATCGACTTCGGCATGAAGCAGCATCCCTGGCGCAAGGTGCTGGATCAGTGTTTCGTGACGCGGCGCGACGTCTACTGGGAATGCGGCGGCCTGCGTGAGGAGCTCGGTCATTTCGCGGAATGGGTGCTTGCCGCCGCCTATCACGCGAGAGGCTATTCCATCGGCTATCTGGAGGAGGCGCGCTTCCATCACTACTACGTCGGTCAGATTGGTGAGCTGAAGGAGTTCACGCTCGACTTCGTGCAAGGCGAGATTCGCTATCTCAGCGAGGCGCATAGCGATCCCGGCGCCGAACTGCTCGACATTCCGATCGAGTGGAGCCAGCGGGACGAATTCGACGGCCCGCTTGCCCGCAATGCATTGAACGCGCTCGTGCGCTACAGCCTTTCGGGCCGAGGCTGGAAGCGGCCCGACGAGAAACTGCGTGCCTTCTGCCGCTGGGCGGCGCCCGCGCTGTTCGGCGACCTTCCCGCGCGTGCGGCGGCGCAGTTGGCGGTCGCGCATGCGTATGCGGTCCTGGCCGCTGTTACGGTGGCCAGGCCGAGCGGAGCCATCGCACGATGGATGAGGCGCTACATCGCGTCGCTGATCAGGCTCCAGAGACTCGGCTGCATTCATCGTCTCGGACGAGATGCAAGGTCTGTTGGTGGGCTTCTTGGTGAGCACGTTATCGCGCAGATTGGATTCCATGCCGAGGAATTCTCCGCCGGTCACACGTTCCGTTGGAGCGAGCCGGAGGCTGCCGTGCGGATCAAGGGAATGCCCGGCCGCAACGTCGTCCGCATTCGAAGCCCCGCACTTCGTGCGCCGCTGGACACCATCGGCACGCGCTTCTATGTCGAGGGCGCGCCTGTCGATTGCGACGCGGTCGTGACCGGTTGTGACGGCTACACGCTGAGCCTCGATCTGCCGCCGTCAGGCATTGCCATCCTCGCTTGGGCATGTCCTGTGTTCAGGGGCGTCGGCGATTCACGCCGTCTCGGACTGTCGATCGTGGCGATCGACGTCGGTCAGGACATGCTCGAGGGTGAACGTGCCGGGCGAGCATCGCCGTTCGGCGAAAAAGAATAGCGGCCCTTTGGCCGCTATGTGCCCAGCGCGTTGAACACCAGGAAGACCTCGTCGCTCTCGATCAGCTTGCGGATCTGCTCGACGGTCTTCGGCGGCGAGTAGCCGTCATCGTAGGAGATCCGGTTGATCTTGCGTCCATTGATGCCGCCCTGGTCGTTGATCATCTTGAAATAGGCTTCCTCGGTCTTGCCGATTGACGCCGTAGGCCGAAGCCGGGCCGGAATAGGCCTCGACATTGCCGATCTTGATCTCGGTGTCGGTCACGCCGGTGTCGTACGCTTTTTGCGCATACGCGGTTTGGAAAGCGCCCGCGAGAGGGCGCTTTGATCAGGCGTTGGCGGCTTTCTAGTCGGCTTCCGTGGCGACCGAGAATTCCTTGCGCAAGGTCGGCTTGTGGATCTTGCCGGTGGCGTTGCGGGGTAACGCATCGACGAAGCAGACCTGGCGCGGGCATTTGAATCGCGCGAGATTCGCCGCGCAGTGCGCGAAGACATCGGCTTCGGTCAGCCGCTGGCCGGGCTTGGTCGCGACGATGGCGAGGCCCACCTCGCCCCATTGCGCATCGGGAATGCCGATCACGGCGGCTTCCGCGATGGCGTCGAGTTGGTGCAGGACGTTCTCGACCTCGGCCGGATAGACGTTCTCACCTCCCGAGATGTACATGTCCTTCCAGCGGTCCACGATGTAGTAAAAACCTTCCTCATCGACGCGCGCCGCGTCGCCCGTGTGTAGCCATCCGTCGGTGAACGACGTTTTGTTCGCCTCCGGCCTGTTCCAGTAGCCCGGCGTGATGTTCGGTCCCTTGACCCAGAGTTCGCCGAGCTCGCCGACGTCGGCGTCGCTGCCGTCAGGACGCACGATGCGCACTTCCGTGTGCAGCACCGGCTTGCCGGCGGAGCCGGCTTTGCGTGCCGCATCCTCGCGGTCGAGCACCAGCACGGCCGGCGAGGTCTCGGTCATGCCGTAGCCCTGCTGGAGCGCGACGCCGCGCGCCTCCCACACTTTCAGCAGCGGCACCGGCATGGGAGCGCCGCCGACACCGCCGACGATCAGCCGGCCGAGGTCGGTGGTCGCGAACGCCGGATGCTGGGCCATGAACTGGTAGATCGCCGGCACGCCGAAGAACACGTTGATGCCCTGCGCGGGATCGTTGATCAGGCCGAGCGCCGCGCCGGGATCGAAGGCGCGCATGATCAGCACGGTGCCGCCGGCATGCAGCACCGGGTTGGTGTAGCAATTCAGACCGCCGGTGTGGAACAGCGGCAGCACGGTGAGCAGCACCGAGGATGGCCCGATGCAAGCAGGGCCGCCGAGATTGACGCAATTCCAGAAGGTCATGCCATGCGTGATGGTGGCGCCCTTGGGATGACCCGTCGTGCCCGACGTGTACATGATGGTCGAGACATCATCGAGCGTGACCTCCTCGGCCCGGTCCAGCTGCTTTGCTGCGGCGATGCCGGCCTCGTAAGTGGCGCCCGGGCCTAGCAGCAGGTGTGAAGCAATGCCGCAGAGCTTTGCGACCGCGAGGGCCGTCTCGGCAAGATCGGCGTCATGGATCATCACTTTCGGCGCGCAGTCAGCCGTGATGAACTGGAGCTCGGGAACGGTGAGGCGGGTGTTCAGCGGCACGAAGATCGCGCCGAGCCGCCCGCAGGCGAACTGCACCTCCAGCGCATCGGTCGTGTTCAGGGCCAGCACCGCGACGCGGTCGCCGCGCGAGACCTTCAGCGTGTGACGCAGGAAGGAGGCAAGACGTGAGATCCTCGCGTCCAGCTGCACATAAGTGAAGCGGCGCTCGCTCGCGAGATCGATCACCGCAACCTTGTTCGGCGTGCGGCGGCCATGATGGACGATCCAGTCGTAGTAACGAACGGCCACAAATTCCTCCCCCGGCGGTCCTGGTACCGCCTGCGTCCCTATTGCTGGCACCATGCCCAGCGTGGCCTTGGGGCCAGCCGGAGTTTGTGCATCGACGTTTTTTTGTTTCAGAGTTGGCCTGCGGGGGACGAAAATCGTCTTGCGTTGAGTTGCTAGGGCATGGACTGCGCGCAGTGGTCCCCCGGCCAGCCACTCCGCGCAAGTGAGCCGCCAAGGTTCCGGCCATGGTGGACGAGACGAATCCGCCAGCAAGGCGAGAGTGCGATGAAGAGCCCGTTTTATACCGCCGAGCATGACGCTTTTCGCGAAATGATGCGCCGGTTCGTCGACAAGGAGATCGCGCCGTTCGCCCATGAATGGGACGAGGCTGGCGAATTCCCCCGCGCGCTCTATCGCAAGGCGGCCGGGATCGGGCTCCTGGGGCTCGGATTCCCCGAGGAGTATGGCGGGATCGCCGCCGACCAGTTCATGAAGATCGTCGCCAGCCAGGAGCTGGCGCGGGCGGGCGCCGGGGGCGTCAGCGCCAGCCTGATGAGCCATACGATCGGTTCGCCGCCAATTGCGCGGGCGGCGCGCCCCGAGGTTAGGGCACGCGTGCTGCCTCAGGTGCTCGCTGGCGAGAAGATCTCCGCGCTCGCGATCACCGAGCCGGCTGGCGGCTCTGATGTCGCGGGCCTCCAGACCAAGGCGCGGCGCGATGGCGATCACTACGTCGTGAGCGGGGAGAAGACCTTTATCACCTCGGGCATGCGCGCCGACTATCTGACCGTTGCGGTGCGCACCGGCGGCGAGGGCGCCGGCGGTGTCAGCCTGCTCCTGATCGAGGGGAATACGCCCGGCCTTTCGCGGACAAAGCTGAAGAAGATGGGCTGGTGGGCCTCTGACACCGCAACGCTGCATTTCGATGAGTGCCGCGTACCGGCCGAAAACCTGATCGGCGAGGAAGGCCATGGCTTCAAGATCATCATGCGGAATTTCAACAGCGAACGCATGGGCATGGCGGCGGGCTGCACCGCGTTCGCGCGCGTCTGCCTCGACGAGGCGATTGCCTACGCCAAGGAGCGCAAGACCTTTGGCAAGCCGCTCGCGCAGCACCAGGTGATCCGTCACAAGATCGTCGACATGGCGCAGAAGGTCGCCGCATCGCAGGCGATGCTGGAGATGCTGGCCTGGCGGCTGGAGCAGGGCGAAAGCCCGGTCGCCGAAATCTGCATGATGAAGAACCAAGCGACCCAGACAATGGCATTCTGCGCCTCTGAAGCCGTGCAGATTTTTGGCGGCGCAGGATTCATGCGCGGCATCAAGGCCGAGCGCATCTACCGCGAGGTCAAGGTCAACGCCATCGGCGGCGGCACCGAGGAGATCATGAAGGATCTGGCGTCGCGGCAGATGGGGTTGTGATTGATACCGTCATTCCGGGGCGCGCGTAAGCGCGAACCCGGAATCCAGAGATGAGTCTGATGTCGAGATTCCGGGTTCGACGCTGCGCGTCGCCCCCGGAATGACCAGGAAAAGAGAATGCTGTTCACCGCCGAGCACGACGAGATCCGCCGCTCCTTGCAAAAATTCATCGCCAACGAGATCAATCCTCATGTCGATGAATGGGAGAAGGCCGAGATCTTCCCGGCGCACGAGCTGTTCAGGAAGATGGGCAGCCTCGGCTTTCTCGGGCTGAACAAGCCGGTCGCATTCGGCGGCTCCGGCCTCGACTATTCCTACGCGCTGATGATGGCCGAGGAGCTCGGCAAGCTCGCGGAGATGCAGACCGAGGTCGAGCTGCTGCGCGCGCTGATCTACCGGGCGGCGAGGCGCTGGTGGCCGGCGAGGATGTCACAAAGCTTGCGACCATGGCCAAGCTGAAGGCTGGCCGGCTCGGCCGCGAACTTACCGATGCCTGCTTGCAATATTGGGGCGGAATGGGCTTTACCAACGAGACACCGGTCAGCCGTGCCTATCGCGACAGCCGCCTGACATCAATTGGCGGCGGCGCCGACGAGGTCATGCTGATGGTCCTGTGCAAGATGATGGGTACGCTGCCCGGCAGCATTAAGGTTTGAGCATGATCTTTTCGGAAAACCGCTGCACACTTTTCCAAATCATGCTCTAGGGGGAATGCCTGATGATCACGCTCTATCACTGCGACGCCGCGCGCTCGTTCCGTCCGCTCTGGATGCTGGAGGAGATGGGGCTTCCGTACGAATTGAAGATGCTGCCGTTCCCGCCGCGGGTCTTCGCCAAAGAGTATCTCGCGCTCAATCCGCTGGGCACGATTCCCTTCTTGGTCGACGGCGAGACCAAGATGACGGAATCGTCTGGCATCTGCCATTACCTCGGCATCAAGCATGGACCGACGCCGCTGATGGTCGGGCCGGAAGATCCCGCCTATGGCGCGTTCCTGAACTGGATGTATTTCAGCGACGCCACGTTAACCTTCCCGCAAACGCTGGTGCTCCGATACACCCAGCTCGAGCCGGAAGAGCGCCGCAATCCGCAAGTCGCCGGCGATTACGCCAAATGGTTCCTGGGCCGGCTGCGCGCCGTCGAGGCAGCCACCGCAAAGACCGAGGCCTTGTGCGCCGGCCGCTTCACCGCCGCTGACATTGTCATCGGCTACGCGCTCCGCCTCGCGGACAATATCGGACTTGCCAAGGATTTTGGGCCAAATGTCGCAGCCTATTGGGCGCGCTTGCAGCAGCGGGATGGCTTCAAGCGCGCGGTTGCTGCGGAGCAAAAGGCCGGTGCCGAGCAGAACGTGGCGCCAAGGGTGAGGGCGTAAGCCCACCCTCCCGGAGTGCCGCCGTTTTGCGCTCCATGATAGCGCTATCCCGCCGTGACAGCGCCCAAATTTCCGCTAAGGTGATCTCCGTCCGCAGCGGCCAAAGAGCCGCGCGAGGAGGATCCCAATGGAAGATAACGGTCGCGAATCCGACCATTTGATGCTGATCACGCCGGAGCGGGTATTCTACGCCGGCCTGCTCGGTCGCCCCCGCAAGCGGACCCCCGGCTGCTGCCACGTCTATGTCGCGGTGAGGGGTAGTCTGCATCTGACCATCGACGACGCCCTCGCCACGGGCGAACTTTTCGTCACCCTGCCGAACCAGCGGCATTCCATTGCCAGCGACTATCGCACCGCGATCAGCGTGACGCTGGAGCCGGAGAGCATGCCTGACGGCGTGATCGAGGCCTTGGCCGAGCGACTCACCGGACCCGACAGCGCCGCCTATGCTCGCAAGATCCTCGCCGCCTACACGCTGTTGCGTCAGCGTCGCTATGCGAACATCACCACTGCCGAATTCGACGAGATGTGCTTTGGCGAAGCGCTGCCGCGCCGCGTGCTCGACCCGCGTGTGGCGCGCGCGGTCGCCCGCATCGGCCGCTTCACAGGTGAGCCCGTGACAGCAGACATTTGTGCAGCGGACGCCGGACTTTCGGCTTCGCGCTTCCTGCATCTGTTCAAGGAAGAGACCGGCATCTCGTTCCGCTCCTTCCGCGCCTGGAAGCGCGCGCGGCATCTGCTGCACTTCGCCAACCAGGACCTCAACCTCGCCCATCTCGCGCAGGACATCGGCTATCCCGATTCCACCCATTTCAGCCACTCGATCCGCCGCTTCTACGGATTGAAGCCGCGCGCGATCTTCGTCGGATCGCGTGATCTTGCGATTTATCGCAGCAGCGAGACGGTGAGGCTGGCGGAGGCGAGCTAATCGACCTACGATTTCTCGCTTTTTCCCAGCTTCTCCGCGCAAGAAGCCGCACGCCGCCCATCACATGATCGCAAACGTTGAATTATCAACGTGCGAGACATTCAAGGCATGAGCGACAAGGCCGTCATCACTTGCGCGCTGAACGGCGTGCTCACTGACCCCAGGCAGCACAACGTGCCTGTGACGCCCGAGCAGATGGCGCGCGAGGCCAAGGCGGCGTTCGATGCGGGCGCGTCCATCATGCACATCCATCTGCGCCAGCAGGCGCCGGACAAGGGGCACCTCCCGTCCTGGGAGGTCAGCGTCAGCAAGGAGATCCAGCAGGCGATCCGCGAGGCCTGCCCCGGCGTGATCATCAACCACACCTCCGGCGTCTCCGGGCCGAACTACAGCGGTGCGCTGGATTGCATCCGCGAGACCAGGCCGGAGGTCGCAGCCTGCAATGCCGGCTCGCTGAACTATTTGAAGGTGAAGGCCGACAACAGCTGGGCCTGGCCGCCGATGATGTTCGACAACGCGGTCGAGAAGGTGAAGGACTATCTCGACGTCATGAACGCGGTCGGCACGATTCCCGAATTCGAATGTTTTGACGTTGGCATCGTCCGCTGCGTCGGCATGTACCGCCAGGTCGGCATGTACAAGGGCCCGCTCGAATATAATTTCGTGATGGGCGTCGCCTCCGGCATGCCGTCCGATCCCGATCTGCTGCCAATCCTGATCAAGCTGAAGCGTCCCGAGGCGCATTTTCAGGTCACCGCGATCGGCCGCGAAGAAATCTGGCCGCTGCATCAGCGCTGCGCCGAGCTCGGCGGTCATCTGCGCACCGGTCTCGAAGATGCCTTCTATCTCGCCGACGGCAAGAAGGTGACGTCGAACGGCCAGCTGATCGAGGCCATCGCCGCCTGCGCCCGCCGTGCCGGCCGCGAGATCGCGAGCCCGGCGGAAGCGCGAAAGATTTTTGGGACCAATAGGTAAGGTATCGCCCCACCGTCATTGCGAGCGAAGCGAAGCAATCCAGAATCTTTCTGCTGAGGCGGTCTGGATTGCTTCGTCGCTCCGCGCCTGACGAGCAGGATGAATTTATGTCCATTCTCGAAAACACCATCTCACCCGGCAGCACAGCCTACCATGCCAACCGCGACGGCATGCTTGGCCTGATCGACCGCATGCGCGCGCTGGAAGAGCGCACGCGTGCGGCGTCCGCCGCGGCGAAAGATCGCTTCCACAAGCGCGGGCAGCTGTTGCCGCGCGAGCGCGTCGCGCTGGTGCTCGATCCCGGTGCGCCCTTCATCGAGCTGTCCACCCTCGCCGGCTACATGTTCGACGTATCAGATCCGGACAAGAGCGTCCCCGGCGGTGGCGTCATCGCCGGCATCGGCTTCGTCTCGGGCATCCGCTGCATGATCAGCGCCAATGATTCCGGCATCGATGCCGGCGCGCTCCAACCTTACGGTCTGGACAAGACAATACGCGTGCAGGAGCTCGCGCTGGAGAACAAACTGCCCTATGTCCAGCTGGTCGAAAGCGCCGGCGCCAATCTCCTGCGTTACCGCGTCGAAGACTTTGTCCGCGGCGGCAATATCTTCCGCAATCTAGCGCGGCTTTCGGCGGCAGGGCTGCCCGTCGTCACCGTGACTCATGGCTCTTCGACCGCCGGCGGGGCCTATCAGACTGGCCTGTCCGACTACATCGTCATGGTCCGTGGCCGCACTCGCGCCTTCCTCGCGGGGCCGCCGCTGCTCAAGGCTGCCACCGGCGAGATCGCGACCGAGGAGGAACTTGGCGGCGCCGAGATGCACACGCAGGTTTCCGGTCTCGGCGACTATCTCGCCGAGGATGATCGCGACGCCCTGCGCATCGCGCGCGAGATCATGGCGGCGCTGGAATGGGAGCGGCCGGACAAGGGAGGTGCGCAATACAAGCCGCCGCGCTACGATCAGGACGAGCTGCTCGGCATCATGCCAATGGACCACAAACGCGCAGTGGACATGAAGCAGGTCATCGCGCGCATCGTGGACGATTCCGATTTCACCGAGATGGCGCCGAACTATGGCCCGGCGACCGTCTGCGGCCATGCCCGCATCGAAGGCCAGGCGATCGGCATCGTCACCAACAACGGTCCGCTGGATCCGGCGGGCGCCAACAAGGCGACGCACCTCATCCAGGCTTGCTGTCAAACCCGCACACCGCTGCTCTATCTCAACAACACCACCGGCTACATGGTCGGCAAATCCTACGAAGAAGCCGGCATGATCAAGCATGGCTCGAAGATGATCCAGGCGGTGACCTCGGCGACAGTGCCGCAAATCACCATCTATTGCGGCGCCTCGTTCGGCGCCGGCAATTACGGCATGTGCGGGCGCGGCTTCCACCCACGCTTCTGCTTCTCCTGGCCCAACGCCAAGACTGCCGTGATGGGCGGCGAGCAGGCCGCCGAGACCATGGCGATCGTGACCGAAGCCGCCGCAGCACGGCGCGGCAAACCGGTCGAGAAAGAAAAGCTCGACGCCATGAAGGCGCAGATCGTCGGCGTGTTCGACGGCCAGATGGACGTGTTCTCGACCAGCGCGCGCGTGCTCGACGACGGCGTGATCGATCCGCGCGACACCCGCGCGGTGCTGTCGGAAGTGCTCGCAATCTGCCGCGAGGGCGATGCGCGTACGCCCCAGCGCATGCAGTTTTCAGTGGCTCGCCCATGAGGAACGGATCAGTGCAGCACCGACCGTTCTTCAAGGTCTTGATCGCCAATCGCGGCGAGATCGCGCTGCGCGTGATGCGCAGCGCGCGGGAGCTCGGCCTCGGCGTCGTCGCGGTCTACTCGGATGCGGATCGCGACGCGCTTCATGTGCGACAGGCCGACCAGGCGGTGTGCATCGGCGAAGCGCTGCCGGCGCAATCCTACCTCAACATCCCCGCGATCATCGCGGCCGCCAAGGCCAGTGGCGCGGATGCCGTGCATCCCGGCTATGGCTTTCTCGCCGAGAACGAGGATTTCGCGCAGGCCTGCAAGGATGCCGGCCTCGTTTTCATTGGCCCGTCGCCGCAGGCGATCGCGGCAATGGGCAACAAGGCCGATGCCAAGGAGATCATGAAAAAGGCCGGCGTGCCCGTCGTGCCCGGCTATCAGGGGGCCGATCAGGGCGATGAGGTCATGCTCGCGGAGGCCAGAAAGATCGGCTTCCCCGTGATGATCAAGGCGGTCGCCGGCGGCGGTGGCCGCGGCATGCGGCTCGTGACGGATGCCAATTCATTCCCCTATGCACTGCGTAGCGCGCGGTCCGAGGCGAAGGCGGCCTTTGGCGATCCGACGGTGATCCTCGAACGCGCTATCCAGAATCCCCGTCACATCGAGATTCAGGTGTTTGGCGACAGCCATGGCAACGCCATCCATCTCGGCGAGCGCGATTGCTCTGTGCAGCGGCGGCATCAGAAACTGATCGAGGAGGCGCCGTCGCCCGCGGTCACGCCCGAGTTGCGCGGAAAGATGGGTGAGGTCGCGGCCGCCGCGGTGAAGGCGCTGCGTTACGAGGGCGCCGGCACGCTCGAGTTCCTGCTCGATACGAGCGGCGAGTTCTACTTCATGGAAATGAACACGCGCCTCCAGGTCGAGCATCCCGTGACCGAGGCGATCACCGGGCTTGATCTCGTCGAATTGCAGCTGCGCGTCGCGCGCGGCGAGCCATTGCCGGTGAAGCAGCAGGACATTCGCTTCACCGGCCACGCCATCGAGGTCCGGCTGTGCTCCGAGGACGCCGCGCATGATTTCATGCCGCAGTCCGGGCGCATGGCGCGCTGGCAGGTGCCTGATGGCATCCGCGTCGAGCATGCGCTGCAATCGGGCTCCGAGATTCCGCCGTTCTACGATTCCATGATCGCCAAGGTGGTCAGTCATGGCGCGACACGCGAGGAGGCGAGGGGGCGTCTGATCGTCGCCCTGGAGCAACTGACCGGCTTCGGCGTGACCACCAACCAGGCGTTCCTGATGTCCTGCCTGCGTCATCCCGGCTTCGCCAAAGGCGAGGCGACGACGGCGTTCATCGGCGGGCATCGCGACGAGTTGCTGGCGCCGCGTTCGGACGCCGCATTCGATACGTCCCTGGCAGGCCTGCTGCTCTACGTCACGAACCCGCGTGCGCGATCATGGCAGGGCGGCCGGAGCCTGTCGACAACATTCCCGCTGCCTGCGAAAGTCGATATCGCTGGTCACACACATGAGCTCGAAGTCACGCGCGAGCGCGATGGCAGTTACACCGTTGCCATCGACGGCCGGCAGGACACGTTCGAGATCGATCAGCTCCAGGCTGGCGCCATTCGGTTCCGCCATGACGGCGTGATGGACACCGCCAAATTCCTGCGCGACGGCGACCGGCTCTACCTCCAGCACCGAGGCGTCCCGCTCGCGGTCACCGATCTCACGCTCGCCGCGCCGAAGGCCGCCGCAAGCAACGGCGGCGACGGCAAAGTGCGCGCCGCGATGAACGGCCGCGTTGTCGCCGTCCTGGTCAAACCAGGCGACCGCGTCGCCGCGGGCCAGCCGGTATTGACGCTCGAAGCGATGAAGATGGAGCACGTCCACAAGGCCGGCATCGACGGGGTGGTCGCAGCGATCGACGTCGCCGAGGGCGAGCAGGTGACCACGGGGCGGATCGTGGTGAAGATCGGGGCATCGTAGGGCGGCAAGGCAGCTATACGCTACGAGATCGCATTGCTCCGCCCCGTCCCCTCATTGAGCAAACACGCCACCTGGTGCCGCTCGCCCGCGGCCACCAGCGCCGGCCGTTCCGTCCTGCACCGCTCCATCGCAAACCGGCAGCGGGTGTGAAACGCGCATCCGGACGGCGGATTGACCGGGCTCGGCACATCGCCGTCCACAAGCGGCACGAGCTTCTTCGCAAGCGGGTTCGCAACCGGTACCGAAGCCAGCAGGGCCTGCGTGTAGGGATGGCGCGGATTGCGAAACAGCTCGTCCTTGTCGGCAATCTCGACGATGCGGCCGAGATACATCACGGCGACGCGATGGCTGATATGGGCCACCACGGCGAGGTCATGCGCGATGAAGAGATAGGAAAAGCCGTGCTCGCGTTGCAGATCAATCAACAGGTTGATCACCTGCGCCTGGATGGAGACGTCGAGCGCGGAGACCGGCTCGTCGCAGACGATCAGACGCGGTCCGAGCGCCAGCGCGCGCGCGATGCAGATGCGCTGGCGCTGGCCGCCGGAGAATTGGTGCGGGAAGTTGTGCATCTGGTCGGGCCGCAAGCCCACCTGCTCGAACAGCTTTGCGGTGCGCGTCTCCAGTGCCTTGCCGGTCGCGAGTCCGTGCACGAACAGCGGCTCGCCGACGATGTCTCCGGCAGTCATGCGCGGATTTAGAGAGGCGAACGGATCCTGGAACACGATCTGCATCGAGCGGCGATGCGGACGCAGCGCGGACTTGGAGAGATGCGTGATGTCCTCGCCTTCGAGGCGGATCTGGCCGGAGGTCGGCTCGACCAGCCGCAGCACGCTCCGCGCCACCGTCGACTTGCCGCAGCCGGATTCGCCGACAAGGCCGAGCGTCTCACCGCTGGCAACCGAAAACGAGACGCCGTCGACCGCATGCACTGTGCCGATTTGCCGGCGCAACACGCCGGCGCGCACTGGATAGTGTTTCTTGAGGTCGGTGACTTCGAGCAGTGCCTCGGTCATGCCACCTCCGCAATCTCGGCCGCGCGCCAGCAGGCCGCGAGATGGCCGCCGCCCCAATCGGTGAGCGGCGGATATTCGGCCTCGCAGCGCTTGATCGCGAGCGTGCAGCGCGGCGCGAAGGCGCAGCCCTTGGGCAGCCGCACCAGCGACGGGACCGTGCCGGGAATTTCGTTCAGGCGTGCCTGCGTGGCGACGTCCGCCGCCGGCACCGCCGGGATCGATGCCATCAATCCGCGCGTGTAGGGATGCTTTGGCGCAGCGAACAACGCCTCGACGCTCGCTTCCTCAACCTTCCGTCCCGCATACATCACGATGACACGCTGCGCGGTCTGCGCGACGACACCGAGATCATGCGTGATCAGCACGAGCCCGGTGCCGAGCTCTTTCTGAAGGTCCAGGATCAGCGCCAGGATCTGCGCCTGGATGGTGACGTCGAGCGCGGTCGTGGGTTCGTCCGCGATCAGCAGCGCCGGCCGGCACGCCAGCGCCATTGCGATCATGGCGCGTTGGCGCATGCCGCCGGACAGCTGATGCGGATACTCCCGCGCGCGCCGCGCCGGTTCGGGAATGCGCACCAGGCGCAGCATCTCGACTGCGACATCCTGAGCCTCTCGGTTCGACATGACCCGGTGCAGCTGTACTGCCTCGGCGATCTGGTCGCCGATCCGCATCACCGGATTGAGCGAGGTCATCGGCTCCTGGAAGATCATGGAGATGCGGTTGCCCCTGACAGCGCGCATCTCTGCTTCGTCCAGCGTCAGTAGATCAGTGCCTTCGAGCGTCACGGAGCCGCCGACGACGCGGCCGGGCGGATCTGGCACCAGCCGCATCAGGGAGAGGGCCGTGACGCTCTTGCCGCAGCCGGATTCGCCGACGATGGCCAGCGTCTCGCCGCGGCTGACGGTGAAAGAGATGTCGTCAACCGCCTTGAACAGGCCGGAATTGGTGAAGAACACCGTTTTCAGGTTCTTCACATCGAGCACGAGATCGGATTTTTCTGCCATCAGCCGCGCTGCCGGGGATCGAGGATGTCGCGCAAGGCGTCACCGAACAGATTGGCGCCGAACACCGCAAGGCTGATGGCGATGCCCGGGAAGATCACCAGCCAAGGCGCCGTGCGGACATACTCGGCGGCGGATTCAGAGAGCATGCGGCCCCACGACGGATAAGGCTCGGGAATGCCGAGGCCGAGGAAGGAAAGCGAGGCTTCAGTGAGGATGGTCGAGCCGAGCTGGGCGGTCGCAAGCACGATCAGCGGCGCCAGCGTGTTCGGCAGCACGTGGCGCAGCGCGATGCGGACCTCGCTCATGCCGATCGATTTGGCGGCCTCGACGAATGGCAGTTCACGCAACGCCAGCGTGTTGGCGCGGATGACGCGTGACACCGTCGGAATCAGCGGAATGGCGATCGCAATGATGACGTTCGGCAGGGACGGCCCAAGCGCGGCGGTCATGATCAGGGCCAGCACCAGCAACGGCAGCGCCTGCAGGACGTCGGAGACGCGCTGGAATACGAGATCGACCCAGCCGGAGAGATAGCCCGAGGTCAACCCGACGATCACGCCGATGCTGCCGCCGAGCGCCGTCGAGCCGATCCCGACCGCCAGCGAGATCCGCGCCCCGTGGATGATGCGGCTGAAGACATCGCGGCCGAAGGAATCAGTGCCCATCCAGTGTGCCAGGCTTGGGCGCGCCAGCGCCCGGGCGGCGTCGATCGTCAGGGGATCATAACGCGCGATGAGATCGGCGAATATCGCGGTGAACACGAACAGGGTCATGATGATTAGACCGGCCGCACCCAGAACATGCCGCTGCGCCAAAAACAGCACGCGTCGCCAACCGCCGGTCGCGTGCGCCCCGGCGCGTCTCAGTTCAACGTCATAGTCGATCGCGGCCAACAAGCTCTCCTAATCCGTATATCGGATACGCGGGTCGAACACGGCGTACAGCATGTCCACGATGAAATTCGCGCTCACCACGACGATGGCAATCAGCATCACCAGGTTCTGCACGATCGGGTAATCGCGCCAGCGAATCGCCTCGACCAGGAAGCGCGCGACGCCGGGAATGTTGAACACGGTCTCGGTGACAATGAGGCCGCCGATCAGGAACGCCGCCTCGATGCCGATCACGGTGATGACGGGCAAAATCGCATTCTTCAGCGCGTGCTGATAGTTCACGGCGGCTTCCGATGCGCCCTTGGCGCGGGCGGTACGAATATAGTCCTGCCGCAGCACCTCCAGCATCGAGGAGCGGGTGATGCGCATGGTCAGTGCCGCGCTGCGGAAGCCGACGGCGGCGGCGGGCACGGCGTAGGTTGCGAACGCCTCCAGCCAGGTCTGTGGATTGGGATTGAAGATCGGCATCTGGTTGAACATCGCCACCGATGCGGTGAGGATGAGCAGGCCCAGCCAGAACGAAGGCAGCGACAATCCGCTCAGGCTCACTACACGCAACGCGTAATCGAGCCTCGTTCCCTGTTTCACCGCGCTGATGACGCCCAAGGGAATGCCGATCGACGCCGAGAACAACAGCGCCAGGCCGGCGAGCCGCGCGGTGATCGGGATCCGTGGCAGGATCTCCTGAAGCGCGGGCTTCTCGGAGACATAGGAGTAGCCGAAATCGCCGCGCAGGAAGCCGCTGATCCAGTGCCAATATTGCACCACCAGCGGCTGGTCGATGCCGAGCTCCCTTTCCAGATTGGCCTTGTCGGCGGGATCGACATAGCCGGCCGCAGCGAACAGGATGTCGACGATGTTGCCGGGGACGATGCGCAGCAGGAAGAAGATGACGATCGAGATTCCGAACAGGGTCACGAGCATCAGGAACAGGCGCCGCACCAGATAGGCAAACATGCATCGCCTCCCGTCGAACCCGTCAGCGGCTAGCGCTACTTGTCGATCCAGACATCCTCGTAACGATAGCCATTATAGGAGCTGTTGGACATCACCGTCACGCCCTTGACGTAAGGCTGCCAGCAGCTGCCGGTGCGTGCGTGGAAGATGATCGGGCGGGCGACGTCCTCCTGCAACTTCTTGTCGATGTCCCATACCAGCTTCTTGCGCTTGTTGACGTCGGTCTCCTGGGACTGCACGTCGAACAGCTTTTCGATCTCCTTGTTGCAGTAATTGGTATAGTTGCGCTCGGAGCCGCAGGAATAGTTCTCGTAGAAGGACTGGTCAGGATCGTCGACGGCGTTGCCGGTCAGATTGAGCCCGAGCATGTAGTCCTTGCGCGCGATCTTCGGAAACCAGTTCGCGGTCTCGACCACGTCGAGCTCGCCGTCGATATAGATGCTCTTGAGCTGGTCGATCAGGATCACCGCGGGATCGCGGTAGACCGGAATGTTGCGGGTCGAGACCTTGACCGCGAGATGCTTGTCCGGCCCATAACCGGCCTTCTGCATCAGTTTTTTTGCTTCCTCGCGGTTGGCGTTGATGTCGAGGCCGTAGCCCGGAATGGTTTCGAGCATCTCTTTCGGCATGCCCCACAGCCCGTTCGGCGGCGGCAGCAGGGTGCCGCCGATGTCGCCCTGGCCCTCGAACAAGATCGAGATGAAGGCCTTGCGGTCGAGCGACAGCGCCATGGCGCGGCGGATGTCGATATTGTCGAACGGCGGCGCGGACGAATTGACGATGATGTTGGTGGCGACATTGTTGGGTTCGACCACGCAGACCGCGTTCGGCGCCTGCGATTTGACGTCCTTCAGGAGCGGGATGCTCACTTCGGTCGGAAAGGCCATGTCGAACTTGCCGGCGACGAAGGCGAGGATGGCGGTCGAGCGGTTCGGGATGATGGTGAACTCGATGCCGTCGAGATAGGGCCGGCCCTTGCGCCAATAGTCGGGATTGCGGGTCAGCTTGATCGATTCATTGGCCTTGAACTCGACGAATTTGAACGGGCCGGTGCCGATCGGGTGCGTGCGCATGTCGCCGGGCGAGACGTGGCAGGGATAGACCGGCGTGTAGCCCGAGGCCAGCAGCGCCAGCAGCGAAGGCTGCGGCCGCTTCAGGTTGAAGGAGACCTCGATATCGCCGTTGGTGGAGACGTCGTTGACCTGTTCGTACCAGGTCTTGCGCGGGTTCTGTCGGAACTTCTGTTGCGACTTGCCCATCAGCATGTCGAAGGTGCATTTGACGTCCGCCGAGGTGAACGGCTTGCCGTCGTGCCACTTCACGCCCTGGCGGAGCTTGAAGGTCAGTGTCTTGTTGTCATTAACCCAGGCCCAGCTCTCGGCGAGTTCGGGCACGATGGTGTCCATGCTGTTCTGCGCCACGTCCTGCTTGTAGATGACGAGGTTGTTGAACACCGGCATGAAGGGAACGTTGAGCGAGTAGGTTGCGCCCTCGTGGATCGAGGCATTGCCGGGACTGTCGCGGTGATACATCCGCAAAATGCCGCCCTGCTTGGGCTCGGCGGCGAGTGCAATGGTCGAAACCGCAAGCAAAGATAGCGCCGCCGTTGCGGCGAGCGCCCGTACGCTCCGCATCCTCGTCCTCCCTGGACATCGGCCTTTTGCGGCCTGTTTGAAGCGACGATAGCGACGCGAGGGGAGGGAGGCAACGGCCAACCCTCGTCACGGCCTTGGCACTTTGGATGACGTAAGGCCGCACGTGGCTCTTCTCACAATATGAGAGAGTTCCCCGGGTGTTGCGACTTCACACGATCCTGGACGCCTTGTTCCCCCAATACCGGTCCCTTAGCAGCCGCTTGTAGAGCTTCCCCGTCGGCAGCCGCGGCAACTCCTTCTCGAAATCGACCGAGCGCGGCACCTTTTGCCGAGACAGCGACGCCCCGCAGAAGGCGATCAGCTCTTCGGCGAGCGCCTCGCCCGGCACGATGCCGGGCATCGGCTGCACCACCGCCTTGACCTCTTCGCCGAGGTCGGGATTGGGCACGCCGAACACCGCGGCGTCCGCGACCTTCGGATGGGTGATCAACAAATTCTCGCACTCCTGCGGGTAGATGTTCACCCCGCCGGAGATGATCATGAAGGTCGCGCGGTCAGTCAGGTACAGGAAGCGATCCTCGTCGACATAGCCGACGTCGCCGACCGTGCTCATGCTGCCGTCGGCCGATCGCGCTTCCTTGGTCTTCTCCGGGTCGTTGAAATATTCGAACGGTGAGGCGGTCTTGAACCAGACTTGTCCTGGCGTGCCGGTGGGGCATGGCTTCATGTTCTCGTCGAGAACATGGAGATCGCCAAGCAGCACCTTGCCGACGGTGCCGCGATGAGCCAGCCATTCCGCGCTGTTGCAGGCGGTGAAGCCAAGGCCTTCGGTGGCGCCGTAATATTCGTGGATGATCGGTCCCCACCATTTGATGATGTCGTCCTTGACCTGGGCCGGGCAGGGCGCGGCGGCATGGATCGCGATTTCGAGCGACGACAGGTCATAGCGCGTGCGCACCTCCTCCGGCAGCTTGAGCATGCGCGAGAACATCGTCGGCACCAGCTGGGTGTGGGTGATGCCCCACCGCTCGACGAGCTGCAGATAACGCTCGGGATCGAACGCTTCCATGATGATCACGGTGCCGCCCATGCGGATCGTGAGGTTCACGGCGGCCTGCGGCGCCGAATGATAGAGTGGCGCCGGCGAGAGGTAGACCATGCCCTCGCGGTATTGCCAGAGTTTTGTCAGGAAATCGAACAGCGGCAGGTTATGCTTCGGCGGCTCCTCCGGCAGCGGCCGGATAATGCCCTTCGGCCGTCCCGTCGTGCCCGATGAATACAGCATGGCGGTGCCGAGCCATTCATCCGGGATCGGACTCTTCGGCAGATCGGCGGTCACCTCAGTGAGGCCGACGATGCGCTCGCTCTCGCCGGGACCGTCGGCGACAATGCACAGCTTGATGTCGGGGCAGACCTTGATCGCCTCGCGGGCGATATCGAGCTTCGCAACCGACGTGATCAGGATTTTGGACTGGCTGTTGACCAGGAGATAAGCGAGTTCGCCCGGCGTCAGGAACGAGTTGATGCAGGTGTAATACAGCCCGGAGCGCTCACCCGCGCCGCAGGCTTCGAGGTAGCGGGAATTGTTTTCCATGAAGATCGAGTAGTGGTCGAGCCGCTTCAGGCCTTGCTCGCGGAACAGGTGCGCCAGCCGATTGCTGCGCGCGTCGAGCTCGCGATAGCTGACGGCCTCGCCCGTCGCCGCCATGATGAAGGCGGGCTGGAGTGGGCGCAGGCGGGCATGCTGACCTGGGTACATCAGTCCTCCGGGTTTGGATCATGCGGCAAGAAGCAGGATTTCGCGCACCTGCGCGGGGCCGTCGATCTTGCGCGGGTTGCGCGGGATCCAGTTCGTGCGCATCGCAGCTTCCGCAATGGCGTCGAAATGTTCCGGCGAGACGCGCACATCGGCGAGGCTGCGCGGCATGCCGAGCGAGCGGATGAAGGCATCGAGCACATCGGCCGCCTTGTGCCCGGGAAAGCCCATCGCGGCCGCGACGATCATCTGGCGCTCGGCATTGTCGCGCGCATTCCAGCGCATCACGGCCGGCAGCATGATGCAGGAGGTGTAGCCGTGCGGTACGTCGAAGGCCGCGCCCAGCACGTAACCGATGCCGTGGCTTGCCCCCATGGGCACGCCGGCGGCGAGCGCGCCCATCGACAGCCAGGTGCCGATCTGCGCATCCATCCGTGCGTCGAGGTCAGCAGGGTCTGCCTTCACCCGCGGCAGCGCGTCGGCGAGCATCGCGAGGCCCTTCACCGACTGCGCGTCGGCATAGGGGTGCGTCTCGCGCGAGCAGATCGCCTCCACGCAATGATCGATGGCGCGGACGCCGGTCGACAGGAACAGCCATTCCGGCGTGTGCACGGTGATGGCGGGATCGAGGATGGTCGCACGCGGGACGCTGAGCGGATGCCGCAGCATCTGTTTCACATGACTGGTGCGGTCGGTGACGCCGGCAATCGAGCTGAACTCACCGCCGGCGATCGTGGTCGGGACGCTGATCTGACGCACGGTCGGCGCTGTCATGTCCGGCGCGACGCCCTTGTGCACGCGGACACGCTCGATGCCGTCGACATCGTCGATGCCGTGGGCGAGGCAGAGCTGCACCGCCTTGGCGCCATCGGTGATCGAGCCGCCGCCGACGGTGACGATCAGGTCGGCGCCGGCCTCGCGTGCCGCATTGGCGGCCGTGATCACCGCCTCACGCGGCGTGTGCGCCGGCATGGCGTCGAACAGGCCGACACAGCGCGCGCCCAGCGCCTCCCTGATCTTCGCGATTTCGTCGGTCTGCCGGTTGAGCGTGCCGGAGACCATCAGGAAGGCGCGCCGCGTCCCCAGCCGGTCCATCTGCGCGACCACGGCCTCGGCCGCGGGGTGGCCGAACACAACCTCCTCGATCGCGCCGTAGACGACACGTCCCTGGTGCACGCCTGTCCTCCCCGGACAATTCGTCCTGTTTTATTAGGGTAATCTAGCCGAGCCGGCTCCGCTCGTCATGTGCGAAGACGCTGACGCTCTCTCAGCTCGCCTCTCCCCGTTCTTGCGGGGAGAGGCGAACAAGCCCTGTCAACCCGCCATCCGGCCGGGGCATTCTTCCGAGCATTGCGCTTGCGGTGGTCTTGAAGAGTTCACGATTGAAATCCATCTTGTGGCGCCCGCGGGTACAGGCGTACCCTGCTATTTCTGCGGTTTTTATGCGAGGACCTGGGATGAGTGGACCGGACGAAAGCGAGCAGTTTGTCAAAAAGCACGATTTCGTTTCGCCTCGCCCTCGCGTGATCGTCGGGCTTCTCGCCGCGGCATTCGCCCTCGCAGGTTGCGGCCAGCCGAGCTCGCAAGCGGGCGCTCCGCCGCCGGCGCCGGTGACCGTTGCCCAGCCGATCAAGCGCACCGTCACCGATTGGGACGAATTCACCGGCCGCTTCGAGGCCACGGAGGAGGTGCAGGTCCGCCCCCGCGTCGGCGGCTTCGTCAATTCCGTCGAGTTCCAGGACGGCGCCATCGTGCATCAGGGCGATCTGCTGTACGTCATCGATCCGCGTCCGTTCGAGGCGGTGGCCGAGCAGGCGGACGGCCAGTTGTCCGATGCGCGCGCCAAGGTGGAGCTTGCCAAGCGCGAGCTCGACCGTGGCTTGAGCCTGGTCCAGACCAGCGCGGTCTCCGAGCAGGCGGTCGACCAGCGCCGCCAGGCCTTGCAGGCCGCTCACGCCGCGGAAACGCAGGCTGCAGGTGCGCTTAAGGCCGCCCGGCTCAATATCGAATTTACGCATGTGACCGCGCCGATCACCGGCCGCGTCAGCCGCCATCTCGTCAGCCCCGGCAATCTCGTGCAGGGCAGCGACAACGGCTCGTCGACGCTGCTGACCTCGATCGTGACGCTCGACCCGATCTACGTCTATTTCGACATGGATGAGGCGACCTTCATCAAATACAGCAAGCTGTGGTTCGAAGGCCGCCGCCCGAGCTCGCGCGATACCGCGAACCCGGTCCAGGTGACGCTGGCGGGCGAGACGAAGGCCTCGCGTGAGGGCACCGTCAATTTCCTCGACAACCGCCTCGATGTCTCGACCGGCACGCTGCGCAGCCGCGCCGTGGTCAAGAATACCGATCTCTCGATCCTGCCCGGCCAGTTCGGCCGTATCAGGCTGATCGGCAGCGCGCCTTATGAGGCCCTGCTGATTCCGGACGTCGCGGTCGCGACCGACCAATCGCGCAAGATCGTGTTCGTGGTGAAGCCGGACGACACCGTCGAGGCCCGTCCCGTGACGCTCGGGCCGCTCGATGACGGCCTGCGCGTGATCCGCGAGGGACTGAAGGCGGAGGACCGCGTCATCGTCAATGGCATCCAGCGCGCCCGTGTCGGCGCCAAGGTCGCCCCGCAGACTGCGCCAGCGCCGGCCGGTGGCAAGCCCGGTGACAAGTCATGAATCTCGGCCGCCTCTCCATCAACCAGCCCATCCTGGCGATGGTGCTGTCGATCGTGCTGCTGATCGTCGGGGCGCTGGCCTATACCACGCTGCCTGTCTCCGAATATCCGCAAGTGGTGCCGCCGACCGTCGTCGTCACCACGCAATATCCCGGCGCCTCCGCGCAGACCGTATCCGACACGGTCGCAGCTCCCATCGAGCAGGAGATCAATGGCGTCGAGGACATGCTGTATCTCTACAGCCAGGCAACCTCGAACGGCCAGCTCACCATCACTGTCACTTTCAAGCTCGGCACCGATCTCGACAAGGCTCAGGTGCTGGTGCAGAACCGCGTCGCGATCGCACAGCCGCGTTTGCCTGAAGAGGTTCAGCGCAACGGTGTCACCACGCGCAAGAACTCGCCCGACATCCTGATGGTCGTGTTCATGCTGTCGCCCGACGACACCTTCGACCAGCTCTACATCTCCAACTACGCATTGCTCCAGGTCCGCGACCAGCTGCTGCGGATCGACGGCGTCGGCGACATCCAGATCTTCGGCGCACGCGACTATTCGATGCGGCTTTGGCTCGACCCGGATAGAATCGCCAATCTGGGCCTGACCTCGGCCGAAGTGCTCGCCGCGATCCGTGCGCAAAACGTGCAGATCGCGGGCGGTCAGATCGCCGAACCGCCGATCTCCGACCGCGCCTTCCAGCCGAACCTCACCTTCACCGGCCGCCTGAAGGACCAGAAGCAGTTCGAGGACATCCTGATCAAGGCCGGCTCCGACGGCCGCACGGTGCGTCTGCGCGACGTCGCCCGTATCGAGCTCGGTGCGCTGGCCTACTCCACCAACAGCTTCCTGCTGCGCAAATCGGCGGTCGCCATGCTGGTGACGCAGCGGCCGGGATCGAACGCGCTCGCAACGGCAAAAAACATCTCGGACACGATGACGAAGCTCAAGGAGAGCTTTCCGAAGGGGCTCGACTTCAATATCGGCTACAACCCGACCGAGTTCATTGCGCAGTCCGTCCACGAGCTGATCAAGACCATCTACGAGGCCATGCTGCTCGTGGTCGTCGTGGTGCTGGTGTTCCTGCAAGGATGGCGGCCTGCGATCATTCCGATCATCGCGATCCCGGTTTCGCTGGTCGGCACCTTCGCGGTGATGGCAGCGCTCGGCTTCTCCATCAACAATCTCACGCTGTTCGGTCTCGTTCTCGCCGTCGGCATCGTGGTCGACGACGCTATCGTGGTGGTCGAGAATGTCGAGCGACATCTCGAGCACGGCATGAGCCGGCGCGACGCCGCGCTGAAGACCATGGAGGAGGTCGGCGGCGCACTGGTGTCGATCGCGCTTGTGCTCTGCGCGGTGTTCGTTCCGACTGCGTTTTTGGGCGGCATTTCCGGACAATTCTTTCAGCAATTCGCCGTCACCATTGCGGTCGCGACCGCAATCTCCTGCTTCTGCTCATTGACGCTGTCGCCGGCGCTGGCCTCGCTTCTCCTCGTCCCGCACGAGGAGAAGCGGCCGCCGGCGCGCTGGAATCTTGTCGCACGCGGCTGGAACGCTTTCACGGGCGTCTTTAACCGCGTGTTCGACCGTCTCGCGCATGGCTATGCCGGCCTCGCCAATTTGGTGATCCGGCATTCGGTGGTGATGATCCTGGTCTACGTCGTGCTGATCGGCAGCGCCGGCTGGCTGATCGCGACCACGTCGCAGGGCTTCATTCCGGCGCAGGATCGCGGCTACGTCATTATCTCCGTGCAATTGCCGGGCGCGGCCTCGCTGGCACGTACCACCGAGGTCGTGCGCGAGATCGAGCGGATATCGCTGGATACGCCCGGCATCGTCCGCGTCGCCGCTTTCGCCGGCTTCTCCGGCGCGACGCGCACGCAGGCCGGCAACGCGGCGGCGCTCTTCCCGGTGTTCGACGAGCCGGAGGCGCGGATGAAGAAGGGATTGTCTGCGAATGCCATCACGGTCGAGCTGCGCAAGCGTCTGGCCGCGATTCAGGGTGCCTTCATCATCGTCATTCCACCGCCGGCCGTACCCGGCATCGGCACCGGCGGCGGCTTCACCATCCGCATCCAGGACCGCCAGGGTCGCGGGCCTGAGCTGCTCGCCTCTGCCACCGACGAGCTCGTCGCTGCGGCGCGCAAATCGCCCTCGCTGCTCGCTCCCTCAGTGTTCTCGCCGTTCTCAGCCAACACGCCGCAGCTCTTCGTCGACATCGACCGCACCAAGGCGCAGAAGCTCGGCGTACCCATCGCCAACATCAACGACACGATCCAGTCCTATTTCGGATCGACCTACGTCAACGACTTCAACCTGTTCGGTCGCACCTACCACGTCACCGCGCAAGCCGATTTCCCGTTCCGCAAAGAGCCGAGCGACCTCTCGCGGCTGCGCACGCGCAACGCCTCCGGCGACATGGTGATGCTCGGCAGCGTGGTCGAGTTCAAGGACGTCTCCGGCCCCGACCGCGTCGCGCGCTACAATCTCTATGCGGCGTCCGAACTCCAGGGGGAGCCGGCGCCGGGCACCAGCTCGACCACCGCGCTCAACGCCATCAAGAAGCTCGCCGACGACACCTTGCCGAGCGGCTTCACCTTCGAGTGGACGGACCTGTCCTACCAGCAGATAACCGGCGGCAATGCGGGTCTCTACGTGTTCCCGATCTGCGTGCTGTTCGTCTATCTCGTGCTTGCTGCGCAATATGGCAGCTGGACCTTGCCGTTCGCGGTGATCCTGATCGTGCCGATGTGCCTGTTGGCGGCCACGATCGGCGTGCGCATCATGGGGCAGGACGTCAACATCCTCACCCAGATCGGCTTTGTCGTGCTGGTGGGATTGGCGGCGAAGAACGCGATCCTGATCGTCGAGTTCGCCCGCGACATCGAGAACGAAGGCAAGCCGCGGCTGGAAGCCGTGATCGAAGCCTGCCGCCTGCGCCTGCGGCCGATCCTGATGACGTCCTTCGCCTTCATCCTCGGCGTGCTGCCGCTGGTGATATCGTCCGGCTCGGGCTCGGAGATGCGACAGGCCGTCGGCGTCGCCGTGTTCTTCGGCATGATCGGCGTCACCCTGTTCGGGCTGTTGTTCACGCCGATCTTCTATGTCGTGGTGCGGAATCTCGCCGAGGGGCGGAACGAGGGGAAGCCGAAGGTCGCGGCGTAGTGCCTCCCCAACGTCGTCCTGGCTCTGCACTGCGCTAGTCCAGGACGACGGCATTTTTTGAGGCCTCGCGCCCATACTAACGTCCAACATGCAACGGATGGGCAGGGGCGGGGTTCTTCACTAGTATCCGCGCGATTTCAAAACAGAAAACTGCTGGGAGCTAACCTATGAAATCGGTACTTTTGGCCGCTGTCGCAACGTCGGCTTTGCTGCTGGCCGCGCCGGCCTTTGCGCAAGGCGTCAAGATCGGCATCCTCAACGACCAGTCCGGCGTCTACGCCGATTACGGCGGCAAATGGTCCGTCGAGGCAGCCCGGATGGCGATCGAGGATTTTGGCGGCGAGGTGCTCGGCCAGAAGATCGAGCTCGTCACCGCCGACCACCAGAACAAGCCGGATCTCGCGACCTCGATCGCGCGGCGCTGGTACGACGTCGAGAACGTCGACATGATCACCGAGCTGACGACCTCATCAGTCGCGCTCGCGATCCACGAGCTCTCCAAGGAAAAGAAGAAGATCGACATCGTCGTTGGCGCCGCGACCTCGCGCCTCACCGGCGATGCCTGCCAGCCCTATGGTTTCCACTGGGCCTATGACACCCGCGCGCTCGGTGTTGGCACCGGCGGCTCGCTGACCAAGGCGGGCGGCGACACCTGGTTCTTCCTCACCGCGGACTACGCCTTCGGCTACGCCCTGGAGAAGGACACCAGCGAGATCGTCACCGCCAATGGCGGCAAGGTGCTCGGTTCGGTGCGCGTGCCGCTCAACTCTTCGGACTTCTCCTCCTTCCTGCTCCAGGCGCAGAGCTCGAAGGCGAAGATCGTCGGCCTT
The DNA here is from genome assembly GCF_023073915.1 of Bradyrhizobium sp. 149. Taxonomy (GTDB): domain Bacteria; phylum Pseudomonadota; class Alphaproteobacteria; order Rhizobiales; family Xanthobacteraceae; genus Bradyrhizobium. Next base: position 159,901 of record NZ_JADPKK010000004.1, read on the forward strand.
GCCAATGCCGGCCTCGATACCACCAACTCGATCAAGCAGGCATCCGAGTTCGGCATCGTCGCCAGTGGCCAGAAGCTCGCGGGCCTCTTGATGACGCTCGCCGAAGTGAACGGCCTCGGCCTCCAGGCCGCGCAAGGCCTGGTGCTGACCGAGGGCTATTACTGGGATATCAACGACCGTACGCGCAACCTCGGCGAACGGTTTCTCAAGCGCACCGGACGGATGCCGAACATGATCCAGGCCGGCACCTATTCGGCGACGCTGAGTTATCTCAAGGCGGTCAAGGCCGCCGGCACCAAGGATCCGGATGCGGTCGCCAAGAAGCTGAAGGAGCTGCCGGTCGACGACGATTTCGCGCAAGGCGGCAAGGTGCTCGAGAACGGCCGCATGATCCACGACATGTATCTATTCGAGGTCAAGAAGCCCTCGGAATCGAAGAAGCCCTGGGACTATTACAAGCAGCTCGCGGTCGTTCCCGGCGACAAGGCGTTCTTCACGGCCAAGGACAGCGGCTGCCCGCTGACCAAGTAGGCTTCTCATGTCCGGGACGCGGTGCAGCGCTTCTTGGCGGTGCACCGCTGAACCGGAACGCGGAGCGCGCGTGACATCGTGCCTTGCTACACCAGCCGCAGCACCAACGCTCCCAGCGCCCCCGCCCACAGCGCGATGGCGGCGATGCCTTGAATCGCGAAACCCGGACCGCGCTTGGCCGTCGCTTTGGAATAGCCGATGAAATAGACAATGCGGCCGATGATCCAGACCGTGCCGATCCCGGCTGCGATGGCGTCGCCGACATAGACCGCGAACAGCCAGAGCGCTGGCAGGAAGATGGGCATCCATTCCAGTGTGTTCATCTGAATGCGGAAGGCGCGCTCGAAGTCCGGATGGCCAGTCATTGCCGGCACCTTCACGCCGGTTCTGGTGCGCGAGCGTGACACGTTCATGGCTGTGAAGAAGTAGAACAGGATCGCCAGCAGCGTGACGAGAGCGGTGAGGTGATACATCGGCAGTCCCTTTGAAGAGGTCCCGGTTCAATAGCCGGTCAGCTCGAGATAGCCAACGCCGTCATGCGTGCCGGCAAAGCTGATCGGTCCTTCCCAATAGGAAAAACCGGTCCCCATCCACGCCTTGGGATTGAGCGGCTTGCACAGGATCGAGAACGACCGCGAGGGGATCGCGATCTGCCATTCCACCGGCAGCTTGTGTCCCGCGACCTCAGCGGTTGCCCGCGGACTCATCTGGATGTCGTTGCCCGTAATCATCTGCGTCTCGCCAGCGGCGGTGATCCAGTTGCCGAATGGATAATCTCTGCCGTCCTTCTGCCGCAGCCGGTACAGCATCAGCTTGTCACCGGACGCGAGATGCAGCGACAGCCAGTCCCAGCCGGTCTGGTCGGTGTCGAGCGGCTGGCTGCTCCATTCGCGGTCCATCCAGGCTTGGCCGGAAACCTCCACCGGCCTGTCGTCGATGGTGAGCGTGCCGCGGGCGCGATAGAACGGCTGGCTGTAATAGTAGGAGGCCTGCCCGCGCTCCGACTTGCGGCTGTAGCCGCCATCGCCCTGCAAAACCAATGGACGATCGGCCTCCAGCGTCAGCGCGTAGCTGAAGTCGGTGCCCGAGGCCTTCAGCGTCAGTGGGGCCAAAGCGCGATCGTCGGTGCGCTCGGATCCGTTCATCTCCCAGTCGTCGATCCAGGCTGCGAACGGTTTCGCGGTGAGGCCGGCCTGCCCTACACCGCCGCGTGAAAACAGCTCGTTGAAGCGATGAGTGTCGGCGCGCGTCACCGCGGCATGCGCCATCCACACCTGTTGATTGGCCCAGCCCTCGCCTTGCGGGCCCGGCTGTGTCGCCTGGCGGAATAGGGTCCATTGCAGGCCGCAAGCCGCGCCGTTGGCATCGACGAGGTTCGCCGTGAGATACCACCACTCGATACGAAACTCCGGATGCGGCCCGTGATCACTCGGGAAGGCGAACGTCTTCCCCGGCGTTACCTTCGCAAACCCATCGGCCGTCTCGCCGAGCCCGGCATAGCCTTGCGCGTCCGCGCGGCGGACAGCCGCGAGCGCGGCGATGCCGCCGGCGAAGGCACGCCGCGAGATCCCGTCAGCGCTCATTGGCAAACACCTTGACGAGGCTCGCCGGCTGCATTCGGGCCAGCCGGATCATCGGCAGCAGCGCGGCAAGCAACGAGGCGAACAGCGCGACTGCGACCAACTCGACCAGTTGCAACGGAAACACGTGGAAAGGCAGCCGCCAGCCGAACGCCTTCACATTGACGATTGCGATCAGGCACCACGCCACCAGCAGCCCGAGCGGCACGGCCAACAGCGACGTGAACAGCGCAACCGACAGCGTCTTGGTCAATTCGATCGCGGCAAGGCGCGGCCGCGTGATGCCGATCGCCCACAGTGGGGCGAGCTGCGGCAGGCGCGAGTTCGCCAATGTCAGCAAGCTGGTCAGAAGCGCAATTCCGGCGACGCCGAGCGTGAACGCGTTCAGTGCCGACGTCACCGCAAAGGTGCGGTTGAAAATGCGAATCGACTCCGCTTTCACCGTCGCCTGGTCGGCGACGCTGCGATCGTCGAGCGCAAACTGTTTCTGCAGCGCCGCGATCAGGCCGTGGATATTTTCCTTCGCAACGATGAGACCGATGCGCGTCTGCGGCGTCTGCGGGAACTGCCGGATCAGCGCCGCGACGTTCACGGCAAGCTGGCCCTTGGGGTTGCCGTAATCGGCATAGATACCGACGATATCGAGCTCCCAGGTCCCGCCCGGCGCGGGGACTTCGACGACATCGCCAACGCGGACGTTGAGGCGGCGGCTCAGCTGCTCGCTGATGAAGGCGGCATTGCCGGGTATGAGCTGGGTCCAGGCACGGGGCGCGGCTTCGAGCAGCGGCCAGCGCTCGCGATAGAGCGCGTGATCGGGCAGGCCGAGCAATTCCACCGGCTGGCCCTGCACCTGCGCCTCGGCACGTCCGCCCGACAGGATCGCCTGGACATCGCCGCGCTCCTTCAGCCAGTTGCGGATCGCGACGCCTTTCGCATTGTCGGAGGCGCTGATGTAGACGTCGGCGGCGAGCCGCCCGTTGAGCCAGCCGATGAAGGTGCGGCTGAACGTTTCCACCATGGTTGAGACGCCGACATTGACGGCGAGCGCGAGCAGGAGCGCCATCAGCGCCAGCGACAAACCCGAGAGCTGCTGCCGGCTGTCCGCCCAGAACCAGAGCGCGAGCGGCCTTCGCGCGAAACGCTGCCCGATGAGCAGGATGAGTTCGAGGAAGGCCGGCAGAATCAGCGCCGCGCCAAACATCAGTGCTGCCAGCACGCCAAAGCCCGCGATGAGCGATTGTCCGTACTGAAGCAGCAACAGCGCGACCGCGAACACGGCGCAGGCGGCCAGGCTTTGCAAGATCAGCCAGCGGCGCTGCCGCTGCTGCCAGGCGCGCCGCTGCGCGGTCGCCAGCACCGGCATCCTGACAGCCTTCATCAGGCTGGTCGCCGCGGCCACCAGCGCGCCGGCAATGCTGATGCCGATCCCGGCGAGCCACCATTCAGGTCGCAAGCTGAGCTGTCCCGGGATCTGCGCGCCATAGAGTCCACGCAGCGACGCCGCGACGTCGGGCAGGAGCGCGGCCGCAATGAAATAGCCGCAGGCAAGCCCGATCAGGCCTGCGATCAGCGCCAGCGCCACCAGCTCGATCACCAGCACCGTGTTGACCAGTCGCGCCGAGGCCCCGCAGGCCCGCAGCGTGCGCAGCATCGGCAGCCGCTGCTCGAAGGCGAGGCCGACGGCTGAATTGACGATGAAAAGACCGACGAAGAACGACAGCAGGCCGAACGCGGTGAGGTTGAGATGAAAGCTATCGGTGAGTCGCTCCAGCTCGGTCTCCGCATTCGGCTCGACCCGTTGCAGCTGGTCGCCGACGACACTCGCCAATGGCGCGGGCTTGCCCTTCGCTTTGCCGATCAGCAGCCGCGAGATCTGGTCCGGCTTGTTCAGCAGCTGCTGCGCCACGCCGATATCGACCACCAGCACGTCGGGCACGAGCTGCGGAAGTACGCGCAGCGGCGGCAGTTTTGCGCCGCTGCTGGTCGGCGGTGCCGCGCCCTCCTGCTCCTGCAAATCGGTCAGAGTTTCCCGTGCCACCAGCGTCTGGCCCGGTGGCGCGACGAAGCTGCTCAAATCGGCGGCGCCGAGGCGCGGTGCATTGCCGACATCGACCGGCAGCGTCACCGGCTCGATGCCGAGCAGCCGGACCGAGCGCCCGTTGACCTGGACCCGTCCCTCCAGCACCGGCGAGACCGGCCAGCCCGCACGCCGCAGCTTGACGAACAGGTCCTGCGGAAAGGTCGCGTTATCAGGCGCGACCAGCATCGGCGTGCGCGCGCCGCCGAAGGTTGCCGCGGCGCGGTCATAGGCGTTGCGGGCCTGCTGGTTGATTGCCTGCACGCCGCTCCACAATGCGGTCGCCGCGATCAGCCCGATCAGGAGCGTCGCGAACTGCATCTTGTGGCGCCGCCAATGGCTGAGCAACACGGCGAGGACCCACAGCGCGCGCCTCATGCGATGCGCCCCGCGTGCAAGTTGACGTGGCGATCGAGCGTCGCGGCCAGGTGCAGGCTGTGCGTCACCATCAGGAAGCCACAGCCGGTGCGCCTGACGAGGTCACGCGTCAGGGCCAGCACGTCCTCGGCGGTGGCCTCGTCGAGATTGCCTGTCGGCTCGTCCGCCAGCAGCAAAGATGGCTTTGTCGCCAGAGCCCGGCCGATCGCGACGCGTTGCTGTTGTCCGCCTGATAATTGTTCTGGATAACGCTTGAGCAGGCTGCCGAGCCCGAGCCGCTCGATCAGCTCTTTATACCAAGCTGTGTCGTAGCGGCCGGCGATCCGCGCCTGAAACATCAGATTATCCGCGACCGACAGGCTCGGGATCAGGTTGAACTGCTGAAACACCAGGCCGATGCGGTCGCGCCGCAGGCTCGCGCGCCCCGCATCAGACAGCTTGGTGACCTCGGTGTCCTCCAGTCGGATCGTGCCGCCATCGGCGGCATCGAGCCCTGCGATCAGGTGCAACAGCGTGCTCTTGCCGCTGCCGGACTCGCCGGTCAGTGCGACGCGTTCGCCGGCCTTGAGGTCGAGGTCGACGCCGCGCAGCACATGGACCGGTTCACCGGCCGAAGAGAACGTCTTGGAGAGGTTTCGGATGCTCAGCACGATGGATGGCGCCGGACGGAATTAGCGGAATTGCTGCGTAGCACACTTGCTGCGGAAATGCCGGGTTGCGTTGGTCTCGAAGCCGTTGTTAGCTCCCAAGATGGCCAAATCAAAAAAGTGCCAAAAAGGACGACGGGGAGAATGATGAGCGCTCAGGGAACGGGGCCCGCGGCGGGCAAGATGACAGGGACGTCCAAGGAAACGTCCGCGGAAACGCCAAAGGGTGCCTGGACCGTCACATTTCTCCTGTTCCTTTTCATGCTGGTGAACTTCGCCGACAAGATCGTCGTCGGTCTCGCCGGCGTTCCGATCATGACCGAGCTGAAGCTCGAGCCGGAGCAGTTCGGTCTGCTCGGCTCGTCGTTCTTCTTCCTGTTCTCGATCTCGGCTATCGTGGTCGGCTTCATCGTCAACAAGGTGCCGACCCGTTGGGTGCTGTTGACGCTCGCGGTGATCTGGGCGCTGACGCAGTTTCCGATGGTCGGCACCGTTTCTTTCACCACGCTCCTGATCTGCCGCATCGTGCTCGGCGCCGGCGAAGGCCCGGCGGCCGCGGTGGCGATGCACGCGATCTACAAATGGTTCCCCGACGAGAAGCGCACGATGCCGACCGCGATCCTGTCGCAGGGTTCGGCCTTTGGTGTCATCCTGGCGGTCCCAGCGCTGAACTGGGTCATCGTCAATCATTCCTGGCATTATGCGTTCGGCGCCCTCGGAATCGTCGGCCTGATCTGGGTAGCCGCGTGGCTCACACTCGGCAAGGAAGGCCCGCTCGACACCCACGCATCGGCCGTGATCGAACCGAAAATACCCTATCTCCAACTCCTGACATCGCGCACCTTCATTGGCTGTGTGACCGCGACCTTCGGCGCCTATTGGGCGCTGTCGCTCGGGCTCACCTGGTTCACGCCCTTCATCGTCAAGGGCCTCGGCTTCTCGCAGTCTCAGGCGGGCTTCGTCTCGATCCTGCCCTGGGTGTTCGGGGCAACCATCGTCATTCTTACGGGCTGGATCTCGCAGGTGATGTTGGCGCGCGGCTACACGTCGCGGATCTCCCGCGGCGTGCTCGGCTCGGTGCCGCTGATCGTCGGCGGCCTGATCCTCGCGATGATGCCGCAAGTCCAAGGCGCGGGCCTCCAGATCGCCCTGCTCGTGGTCGGCTCCGGCCTGTGCGGCGCGATCTACGTCGTCTGCCCGCCCATGCTCGGCGAGTTCACGCCAACGTCGCAGCGTGGTGCGATTCTCGCGATCTACGGTGCGCTCTATACGCTTTCGGGCATCATCGCGCCGCTCGTGATGGGCAGCGTGATCCAGCGTGCCGGCAGCATGCTCGACGGCTACCTGACCGGCTTCACCATCAACGCCGCGATCATGGTCGGCTCCGGTCTGCTCGGGCTGCTTCTGCTTTGGCCGAACACGGAAAAGGCCAGGCTGACCGGTGGTGCTGCTCCCCAGGCCGCGCCGCTGAAGAGCGCGGTGTCGCCGACGTAAGGGGCCGACCTCCGCGAATCCAATCAACAACCGGCGTCCCGTGCCTGATGCGCCATTGCGCTTCAGGCACGGGACCACGACTAGGTTTGGGGCCGCGGCTTCCGCTCCGTGAACGGCGACAGCACCACCGTGGCGACCATGAAGATCACGGACGCCCCGAACACCCAATGCGGCGCGCTCTGGTCCATGATCCAGCCGAACAGCAGCGGGCTGACGATGCCGCCGAGATTGAAGCCGGTGGAGACGATGCCGAAGGCGCGGCCGGCCGCGCCGGGAGGCGCTGCATTGCGCACCAGCATGTCGCGCGAGGGCGCGATCACGCCGGAGAGGAATCCCGCGCTCGCCATCGTGGCGGTCAGCGCCCATCCCGGCAGCGTGACCAGCGCGATCAGCAGCACGATCGCCGCGTTCGCGGCAAAGCAGGCGGCGGCGACATAGCCGTGGCGCTCGGTATGGTCGGCAAGGAAGCCGCCCGCGAGCACGCCGGCGGCGCTTGCGCCGAGGAACGCGGTAAGCGCGACATTGGCCGCGGAATAGGTCACGCCATAGCCACTCATCAGCGCCACCACGCCGAAATTATTGATGCCCGCGACCGACAGGCTGAGCAGCATGAACAGCGCCGTCAGCGTGATCAGCGCCGGCGTGATCACGGCCTGTTTGGGTGCGTTCTCGTTGCCCGGCTTCGTCTTGTGCGCGCCGGCATCGGGAATGTTCATGGTCACCAGCAACAGCGCGACCAGAACGCCGATCGCGCCCGATGCGATCAGCGCACCGGCGCCGCCGGACAGAGTGACCAGCGCGGCGACGATTGCGGGTGCGACCGCGCCGCCAAAATAGCCGGCAAAAGTGTGGATCGAGAAGGCGCGGCCCATCCGCGCTTCGTCCATGTGTTCGGCGAGGATGGCGTAATCGGCGGGATGGTAGACGCTGTTGGCGAGCCCGAGCAGCACGGCGCAGGCGATCAGCGAGGTGTAGCTCAGGTGCAGGCCGAGCAGGATCAGCGCGAAGCCGCCGAGGGTGAGGCCGCCCAGCAAAATCTTTCGCGCGCCAAAATGATCGACGAGATAGCCGGTTGGCGCCTGCGTCAGCCCCGATATCACGGCGGACACGGTCAGCGCGAAGCCGAGTTCGATATAGCCGACGCCGAGTTGATTCTTGAGGAACGGAAACAGCATCGGCAGGACCAGCAGATGGAAATGGCTGACCCAATGCGCGATCGAAATTCCCGTCAGCGTGCGCAGCGCACTGTCGGCCTTGCCTTGCTGCGGTGCGGCGAGAACGTCGACCATTGCAGTTCCGTTTCCTCCCCGAGGGAGCGCAAATTATCGGGGAGAGCGGTTATTTGTCCATGAACGCAAGCGCATGGCAGTAGCGCGGGCAAGGCGATTCCCCTCGCGTCGTTCTGGCTTTCGCCTGGTCAAGACGACGGCAGAGATGAGGAGCGAGGCCGATGAAAACGCGCGCCGCTTGCCGCTACTCACACCGGCTCGTCATCCGGGCCGTAGCGGTCACGCTTCGGTGTCGCGATGTCGCCGTCTTCGTAATCGTCCTCAGTGTCAGGCGGAGGCGGCGGCTTCTTCGCCTTGTCTTCCGCTTGCTTGTCGTTCGCAATTTTGGGCGGCTCGCTCGGCTTGCCGATCTTGGCCATGGCTGGTCCCGGGATGGTGATGCTGCACCCGATCCTATCCGGAAGATATGTGCGGTTCCTGACTTATCTCAAGCCGTCGGCAAGCTCGTCAGCGCACCACCGGCCCGCCGGCCTTCTTCCAGGCGTCGATGCCGCCGGCAATATGCGCGGTGTTGGTCAGCCCGGCCTCCTTGGCGGCGGCCACCGCCATCGCCGAGCGCTCGCCGAAGGCGCAGAAGAACACGACGCGGCGGCGGGTGGCGGCCGCGACCTCGCGCAGCATGCCGCCCGGCTTGAGGCTCTCTTCAACGGACGGATAGGGCGTATGCAGCGCGCCTTCCAGCATGCCGTGCTTCATCCGCTCATTGGTTTCGCGCAAATCGACCAGCAGGATATCAGGACGGCCGAGCGAGCGGATTGCCTCGACGGCGCTGAGCGCGCGGCCCTCCTTCTCGAGCTCCTCCTGATGCAGGCCGACATGCATGTTGGCGGGCACCGCGACGTCCATCATCTTGGGATTGGGCAGCTTCAGATTGGCCATCAGTTCGATATAGTCGTCGACCGAGCGCACCTGGAGCCGCGGATTGTAACGCTTTTCCTCGCCGATGGTGGAGACGGTGTCGCCCTTGTAGTCATGTGCCGGAAACACCATCGTCTCGTCCGGCAGCTTGAGCAGGCGGTTGAAGATCGAATCGTACTGCGCGCGCGACGAGCCGTTCTGGAAATCGGTGCGGCCGGTGCCGCGGATCAGCAGCGTGTCGCCGGTGAAGACGCGGTCGCCCATCAGATAGGAATAGGAATCGTCGGTGTGGCCGGGCGTGTACATCACGTCGAGCGAGAGGCCCTCGATCGTCACCTTGTCGCCGTCGGCGACCCGCATCGCCACCACGTCGGCCTTGGTCTGGTCGCCCATCACGGTCATGCAATGGGTGCGGTCGCGTAGCTCGCCGAGGCCGGTGACGTGGTCGGCGTGGAGATGCGTGTCCACCGCCTTGACCAGCTTGAGGTCGAGCTCGCGCAGCAGCTGACAGTAGCGGTCGACCTTCTCCAGCACGGGATCGAGGATCAGCGCCTCGCCGCCGGGGCGGCTCGCCAGGAGATAGCTGTAGGTGCCCGAAGCACTGTCGAAGAGCTGGCGGAAGATCATGGCAAGGCCCGGCGTGAATTACTCCGAAATTCTACTACGCTTCGGGCCGGGAAGAGAAGCAATTCACTGTATTGGCAGTAAAATTTAGAAGATTTTTATTCCCGTGATGGGCGGATGGGCGTCACCTTGGCCACCGCTGTCATTCCTCGCGAAGGCGGGGAATCCAGTACGCCGCGGCCTTTCCGTACCCCTCGCCGTCTCGGAGTACTGGATCGCCCGCCTTCGCGGGCGATGACACCGAGTGTGCCGCGACGCTTTGCCCCGGCAAAGGCTCAGGGCCGCACCAATGTGTACCCGTTCTCGGCCAGAAACAGGATCTGCCCGACCCCGACCTGCACCGGCGTGGCGGCAGGGATGAACTCCGGCCGCTTGCCTGTCTCCCGCTCGATCGTGTCGATGGTGTTGAGGCAGATGTCGAAGCGGACGCCTTGCGCGATCAGGCTCTCCACCTGCTTGCGACGCTCGCTGCCGGTGAACAGAAGATCGATGCCGAGACCGAACGCCACTACCTCGATCGCGACCTTGTCGGGGTCGTAGGCCTTCAGCAAATTGTTGGCGACGCTGAGAACCAGCGCCTGCTTCCTGGCATCGCCATCCGAGAGCTGCAGCACGATCTTGTGCTCGGCGAACGGCTTGTCCTGGAGCGGCACCTGCTGCGCATAAGCGAGCGGCGTGGCAACGAAGGCGAGCAGCGCGACCAGCGTCGTGGCCAGGATTTGCGACCGCATCATCCCTGTCCTGCAATGCCCGGATTGCCCTCGACGCCTTTCAGCGTGACGCCGGAGCCGAGCCGCTCCTGAAACATCCGGCCCGAGCGCAGATATTTGGCCACCACATCCCACACCGGCGCGCCTTGCTGCCCGTTGACCGAGGCCCAGCCCGCGATCTTGTAGCGGTGGCTGGCGCTGAGCGCCTTACCGCCATTGAATCGCAGCTCCGAAATGCGGTTGCCGATCGCAGCCGTCGGCGTGCAGGTGTAGCTGAGCCCGCCGGCGCGCACCATGTCGCCGCCCTGCTGGTAATAAGGATCGGCGTTGAAGAGATTGTCGCAGATGTCTTCCAGCACGTCCTTGATCTGCGCGCCGGTCATCTCCTGCACGTAGGTCTCGGGATAGCTGATCGCGGTTTCCGCGAGCAAATCCTCCATCGTCACCGCCTGGCCGGACAGCGCGGTGACGCCCCAGCGGAAGCCCGGCGACAGCGCGACCTCGGCGTCGAGCTCGGTGCGCAGCGCGGTGCAGATCAGCTCGTCGACCGGGCCGGCGAAATTGTCGCGGCGATACAGCAGGCGATCGGGCGTTGCGATCTTCTCCGACCAGTCGGTGACGAAGGGCGCCCGCAACCGGCCGATCAGTTCGGCCATCCCAGGATCGGGTTTCAACAGCTCGGAATAGACCGGCAGCAGATGATATTTGACGTCGCTGACCTTGCCCTTGTCGAGCGCGAGGTCGAGCACGGCCAGGAATTTTCCGTTGGAGCCGGCATTGGTGACGAGTGTCGTGCCGCTCGCGTTCTTCACGGCGATCGGCTGCGGGATCGCATCATGGGTATGGCCGCCGAGGATGACGTCGATGCCGGTGACGCGGCTTGCGAGCTTGAGATCGACGTCCATGCCGTTGTGCGACAGCAGGATGACCGCATCGACCTTGTCGGTGCCGCGCAAGCCGTCGACATGCTTCTGGAGCTCTTTCTCGCGGATGCCGAAGGACCAGTCCGGCGTGAACCGCTTGGGATGCGCGATCGGCACGTAAGGGAAGGCCTGACCGACGATCGCGACGCGATGGCCGCCGAGCTCCTTGATCACCGAGGGCTTGAACACGCGCCCCGTCGCCTTGTCGAACGCGGCGGCGTCGTTGAATGCGGCTTCCTCGGTGAGAAAAACGTTCTGCGCCAGAAACTCACCCCTGAAGCGCTCGAGATTGTCGCGCAGCGCCTGCTCGCCATAGGTGAATTCCCAATGCCCGGTCATCGCTTCGATGCCGAGCAGGTTTGCGGCCTCGACCATGTCGCGGCCCTGCAGCATGTTGGCGAGTCCTGTGCCCTGCCAGAGATCGCCGCCGTCGACGAGGAGCGAACGTGATTCGCCGACGTCGCCGCGCAAGCGGTCGATCAGGGTCTTCAGATGGGCGAAGCCGCCGAGCTTGCCGAAGCGGCCTGCGGACTTCTCGAACTCGGAGCAGCTGAAGGCATAGGCATCCGCGCTGTCGGGCCTGATGCCGAAATGGTCGAGAAAGGCGCGGCCGACCAGATGCGGCGGCCGTCCCGCCATCTCGCCGATCCCGATATTGACGCTGGGCTCGCGAAAATAGACCGGATTGAGTTGTGCGTGCGTGTCGGTGAGGTGAAGGATGCGCGCATTGCCGAACCGTTCGATGTCGTAAATGCTCGCGGCCTCAGTGCCGCGCGCAGGCCGCGGCAGGCTGAGCGATGCGGCAGCAAGACCTGCACTCTTCAGGAAATCGCGGCGGCGGATCGCCATCCAGAAATTCTCCGCGCCCTCTCATGGTCGCAAGGCTGTTGCAAGAGCGGACAGTCTAGCGGATTTCCATCGCCTTCCAGGCTTCTTTTTCGGAAATCGCCTGGAAGATCGAGGCCTTGGCCAGCGCCTCGGCCTCCTTGGCTGCGGCCACGGCGCGGTTGAAATCGCCGCCATCGCCCGCCTTCTTCGCTGCGGCCAGCGCCGAGACGGTCACGGTCCATTGGTGGCGCAAGCTGGCAGCCTCCTTCGATGCGGCTTCGGCGGCGGAATAGGCCGACTTGTAATCCGCCTCATTTGCCGCGCGCGCCGCCGGCGCGAGGCTTAGGGCAAGCAGCATGGCGAGAGGAAGTGACAGCTTCATGGCCGCGCTCCAGGTCCTGATATCGGCAGGCCGTTGGCGACGTAGGACAGGAAATATTCGACGTCGCGATATTCATCCGCCTGCGGGTCCAGCGGAACCGCGCGGGTCTGGCTGTTGCAGGTGACGAAACGGCGGCTGGTCGTGCCCATGCCGCTCCATTCGGAGCGGTAGATCGGCATCGCGTTCAAAATGCCGAGCGCCGGCGCCAGGATCTCGGCGCGGATGCGCTCGCCCGGGCTCTGCACATGGCAGCTCGCGCAGGAGAAATTCATCTGGCCGCGGCGCGTGTAGAAATAGCGCTTGCCGTTCTCGAACGCCGCGAGCGCGCGGGGATCGTCGGGAATCTTGATGTCCATCGGCTTGCCGCGCGAGGTGAAGGCCATGTAGGCGGTGAGCGAGGCCATCTCGTCCTTGACATAGGAATAGGGCGCCTCGCCATTGGCCTCGCGGCAGCGGTTGAGCGCCAGCTCCAGCGTGACGACCTTGCCTTCCTTCTCGTCGAAATAAGGATAGTTCTGGCGGATGCCGATGCCGCCGTTCGGGAAGCAGTCGGCATAGGTCTTGCCGTTCTTGAACGGGGTGGCGAACATCTCCTTGCCGGCGTCGAGCGCGAACTCGTAGGGCGGGAATTCCTCCTTCTCCTGCCACTGCCGCTTCATGTCCTCGTTCATCGAATAGGGGCCGTTGACGAAATCCTCGTGCTTCACGGTCGGGAATTTCTGGAAGAAGAAGTTCTGGAACGCTTTCGCATCGGCAACGGGATCGATCTTGTCGGCCGCAACCACGCGCGCAGAGGTGAGGGCGAACGCGACAAGCGCGGCGCTCAACGAGCCAAGCAGGATGGAAGAGCGGGCCTTCATCACGAGATCTTCGCGGTGGTCGTGTCCGACCCACCCTTGTTATCGGTCCAGGAGACCTTGAGGTCGTCGCCCTTCTTGGCCCCCTTGAAGCTGAACTTGACGTAGGGGTCCTTCGAGACCGCGGTGCCCCAATCGGCAACGAAGACGTCCTTGCCGTTACATTCGAATTTCAGCTGCTGGATGTAATGCGCCGGGATCAGCTCGCCTTTGGCGTCCTTGACCAAGCCGGTATCCATGGGATGCTGGATCAGCGCCTGCACTTCGGTGATGTCGCCGTTGGCGGTGGCGCGGACGCGAATGCTGGATGCCATCTCGATCTTCCTCGCTTAGCCGCCGCAGCCGCCGACGGTGACCTTGACCTCTTTGGTCGCGCTGTAGAGCTTGCCGTCGGCTTCCACGATCGCGACCACGTTGGTGGTCTTGGCCATCTTCAGCCGGTTGGCAATGCTCGGGATCGTGCCGTCGGGAATCTTGTAACTCGCAGCCAGCGCGCTCGGGTTCTCGGCCACGAAGAACGAGATGGAGGTGACCTTGTCGAGCGTCGTCGTCACCGAGATCGGCACGACGCCGCCGTTCTCGGCGATCTCGGGGGCATCCAGCTTGACCTTGTCGGAGGGCTCGGCGGTCTTGCCGTAGAGTGCCTTGACGGCATCCGCCTCGCTCTTCTGCTTGAAGGCCTCTTCCGGATATTTGTCGTTGGCTGCGGCGCGCGCGGGTGTGAACGGCAGGTTGCCGAGGCCGAGCAGCGCGACCGAGGCTGCGCCCTGAAGGATCAGGCGCCGCGTCGCGAAAGGGCCGGTGAAGGCGGTCATCAAAGGTCTCCTAACCAATCTCTTGGCGTGCCGGCGGTCACAGGGTCTGCAGGAAATCAACGATCGCGCTGATCTCCTGTTCGGTCAAAATCCGGTTCCGGCCGAATGGCGGCATCATGGTCTGCGGATTGCGCTTGGTCTCGTCGAAGATGATCGCGGTGAGCTCGTTGCGATCGGGGTATTTGGCCTTGAGGTCCTTCAGTTCCGGCCCGATCGTTCCCGGCAGGTCGCCGCCCTTGATGACGTGGCAGGTCAGGCAATTGCCCTTGCCGCGGTCGAAAGCGAGTTTCTGGCCGTCCGCCACGGCGGACTGCGCCCGCGCCGGGCTCGCGGCGAGGCTGGCGACGATGGCCAGCATGAGGAACAGAGGCTTCCGGGAAAGGGCGGTCAAGGCATCATTCCAAGGCGTTATATCGATGATCTCGTTGGCGCAATATAGTGTTTCCAAAGCACAAAGGGCATCGCCTGACAATCAAGACTATGCACGCGACAAAATGGAGTTAATGTCTTCCGCATTGCAACTAAAGAGATTATTTGTTCAGCCGATTTGGCCCACGAGTTTGGCCTAGAAGTTAAGGGCCAAGGCGTCGGCCGGCTGTTTCCAGGGCGTTTGGGCGCTCATCCTGTTTTCATCGCGTTCTCGTTTTTTCAAGGGGACCTCACTTGGCTGAATATGTCGTCGAATTCGGCAGGGATGGCGGTCGGGTCGAGTCGGACGGGCGGCTCGATGCGCCGGCATTTCATCGCAATCACGAGGCGCTCTGGGCGGCACTGGAAAAGTATCTCGCCGGCTGCACCGGCAACGTGGTCGAGCTCGGCAGCGGAACCGGCCAGCATGTGGTCCACTTCGCCCGTCACACGCCCGGCCTGATCTGGTGGCCCAGCGATCTCAACCAGCGCCACCTCAAGAGCATTGAGGCCTGGCGCGTTCATGCCGGCCTGCAAAACATCCGCAGCCCGCTGCGGATCGATCTCACCGATCCCGACTGGTGTCCGGAGATGAAGAATGGGCAGGCGCCGACAAGTCTTGCCGCCGTGTTCTGCGCCAATGTCATCCACATCGCGCCATGGGAGGTAGCCGAGGGCTTATTCGCCGGTGCCGGCCGCTATTTGCGGGCTGACGGCAAGCTGTTCCTCTACGGCCCCTTCAAGCGCGATGGCAAGCACACGGCGCTCAGCAACGCCGTGTTCGACACGTCCTTGCGTGAAGGCAATCCCGACTGGGGCGTGCGCGACATCAGCGATGTCGAGACGCTCGCGCGCGGGGTGGGCCTCCGCCTCGTCGATACGGTCGACATGCCGGCGAATAATTTCACGTTGGTGTTTGCGCGATAGAGGTTGTCATGCCCGGGCTTGTCCCGGGCATCCACGTTCTTCATGCACTAGGCCGAGGCGTGGAGGCCGGGACATGCCCGGCCATGACGACGCGGAGGCATCTGCGCCCAAGCGCTAGCCTTCATCCAGCCAGCCGATCTTGTCCTTCAAGAACCGAAAGCCAAGCACCTCGAAGCCGGCGCGCTCCTTGTTGTCCTTGCCGTAGCCGTGGCCGCCCGCTTCCGGCTCGTAGAACCAGGCCTCGTAGCCCATGGCCTGGAGCTTTGCTGCCATCTTGCGCGCATGGCCGGGATGGACACGGTCGTCGCGCCGCGTGGTGGCGATCAGGATCGGCGGATAGGGCTGGCCGGCTTTGACGTTGTGATAGGCGGAATAGGTCTTCAGCCAGTCCCACTCCTCAGGCTTGTCGGGATCGCCATATTCCGCGATCCAGCTCGCGCCGGCGAGCAGCTTTGTGTAACGGCGCATGTCGATCAGCGGGATGGTACAGAACAGCGCGCCGAAACGTTCGGGGTATCGCACCAGCATGTTGGTGATGAGGATGCCGCCGTTCGATCCACCCTGCGCGGCGATGCGCTTTGCTGTGGTCACACCGCGGCGAACGAGATCGGCGGCGACCGCGGCGAAATCATCATGCGACAGCTTCTTGCCGGCGAGCCGGCCGGCATCGTGCCAGCGCGTGCCGAACTCCCCGCCGCCGCGCAGATTCGCCTGCACCGTGGTGCCACCGCGCTCCAGCCACAGCTTGCCGAGCGACGGATTGTAGTACGGCTTCACCGAATGGGCGAAGCCGCCATAGGCGCTCATATAGACCGGCGCATCGCCGCTCTCGCCAGCGGGGCCGGTCTGGATATAGGGAATGCGCTCGCCGTCGATCGAGATCGCCTCGTGCTGGGTGACCACGAGTCCGTCGGCGTTGAACGTTTTCGGCGCCTGTTTCAACACGGTCGGGCTCGCGACGCCGCGCTCCATCAGCAGCAGCGCCGGCGGCGTCAGCGGATCCTGCACATTGGCCAGCAGGTCGCCATTGCTCTCGGAGGGATGGCGGTCCAGCGGCCAGACATCGACGACGCCGATCTGCGGCAGCCCGCCGAGTGTCTCGCGGCTCCAGCTCGTGGCCGATGGCGTGCAGATCTCGAATCGCGGCCGGAGCTCGTGGAGGATCGACAGCACCAGCTTGGCCCCGGCCCAGAACAGACCCTGTAGGGCGCGGCGAGGTTCCGGCGCGAACAGGATCGCGAAATCGCGGCTGCCGGCGAGGAATGCCGAGAGCGACATGCCAAGCACGGTGTCGGCGGCATAAATTCTCCCCTGGATTGACCAGGCTTCGCGCAGCTTCATCGCGAACCAGTTGCCATGTGCCTGCATCCAGACGCCGGTCGGCAGATCGAGCTTCGTCGTCGTGCCGTCGGCATCGCGCAGCCAGATCGCATGATTGAAGAAGTCGATCTGGTCGATGATCCAGCTGCGCGGGGCCGCTGCGGTGTCGTCGACCATGCCGGAGATCGCGATATGATCCGCCGTGGTCTCGATGATCCTCTGCGCCTGATCGACAGGCTGGCCGCGCCGCCACAGCCGAACGGTGCGCGAATATCCCGAACTCGTCGCCATGCCTTCGCCATAGGCGCTCGACAGCAGCAACGTGTCGGCATCGAGCCAATCGGCGCCGCCCTTGGCCTCCGACAGCGCAAATCCGTCCTCAACGAAATTCTTGGTATCGAGGTCGAACTCCCGCAACGTGACGGCGTCGCTGCCGCCGCGCGACAGGCTCAAAATCGCTCGCGAGCTTCCCGGCTGTGTGGTGATGCCACTCAGCAGCCAGTCCTCGCCCTCACGCGCCGCGAGCTGGTCGACATCCAGCATGATCTCCCACGCCGGATGCGGCTTGCGAAACTCCGCGAGCGAAGTCTTCCGCCACAGGCCGCGCGGGTTGGTCGCGTCCTTCCAGAGATTGTGCAGGTCGTCGCCGCGCCGGCTGACATAGGGGATGTTGTCGGGACGATCGTAGATCGCCGCGAGGATGTCGCGATCGCGCTCGAACGCTTTTCCACCAAACGCGTCGAGCGTCAGGCTGTTCTGCCGCGCGACGAAATCGAGCGCCAGCTTGCCTTCGATCTCCTCCAGCCAGAGCCAGGGATCGTCGTCGGGAGCGCTGAGCGTAGGCCTGTCGTCGACGGACATGAACGAAACTCCGGAAGATCGCGGCGGATAGGATTTGATGGAGCGCAAGCCGTCAAGTGCGCGGCCCATTATCATCCGCCCGATTGCGTCAGAGGCATGGCCTGCGCCCGTTTGCGCCGGTTGCCCGCCCTCCCGTGCCCCGCCATAGTGCCGGGGATCAAGCGAGCCCTTGAAGGCCTTTGAAAGCCCCTCGAAAGCCCGTTGGGGCGGAAATGCCGATGCTGGATGTGACTGCAGCCGATGAGATCGCCGCCGACGCCCGCGTGCGCGCCAATGTGGTGCGCCTTGCCGCCGCGCAGGCGCTGACCGGCGCCAACTCGGCGGTGATCTTCGCGACGGGCTCGATCGTCGGTGCGACGCTTGCACCCGACGTCTCGTTCGCGACCGTGCCAATCTCGATGTATGTGCTCGGGCTCGCCGCCGGCACGTTGCCGACCGGCGCGATATCGCGCCGCTTCGGCCGCCGCGTGGCTTTCGTCGTCGGCACCGGTGTGGGCGCGCTGACCGGCCTGCTCGGCTGCTTCGCGATCCTGCACGCTTCGTTTCCATTTTTCTGTCTGGCGACCTTTCTTGGCGGCCTCTACGGCGCGGTGGCGCAGTCCTATCGCTTCGCTGCTGCCGACGGCGCCAGTGCGGCCTATCGGCCGAAAGCCGTGTCCTGGGTGATGGCGGGCGGCGTGTTCGCCGGCGTGCTCGGTCCGCAGCTCGTGCAATGGACCATGGATGTCTGGCAGCCTTATCTGTTCGCCTTCAGCTTCCTGGTCCAGGCTGCTGTCGCGCTGGTCGCGATGGGCATCGTCGCCGGGGTCGACATGCCGAGACCGGCACCGGCCGATCTTCACGGCGGGCGGCCGCTGCTCGAGATCGTGACCCAGCCGCGGTTCATCGCGGCGGCGCTGTGCGGCGTCATCTCCTACCCCATAATGAATCTGGTGATGACCTCGGCGCCGCTTGCGATGAAGCTGTGCGGCCTAAGCGTTTCCGATTCCAATTTCGGGATCCAATGGCACATCGTGGCCATGTACGGGCCGAGCTTCTTCACGGGTGCGCTGATCGCTCGCTTCGGCGCACGGAGGATCGTTGCCGTCGGCCTGCTGCTCGAGGCCGGCGGAGTTGGCATCGGGCTATCAGGCATCACCGCGGTGCATTTCTGGGCCACGCTGATCGTGCTCGGCATCGGCTGGAATTTCTCCTTCATCGGCGCCTCCGCGCTGGTGCTGGAGACGCACCGGCCGCAGGAGCGCAACAAGGTGCAGGCCTTCAACGACTTCCTGGTGTTCGGCATGATGGCGATCGGCTCGTTCTCGTCCGGCCAATTGCTCGCCAGTTACGGCTGGTCCGCGGTGAATATGGTGGTGTTTCCGCCTGTCGTGCTCGGCCTCGCCGTGCTCTCGCTCGCGTCCTGGGCTCGCCGCCGCAAAGCGCGGCTGGACGAGGCCATGGGCGAGTTCCCGGATGCGATCTGAGGTGGCAGGAGGCTGTCAGCAACGTTGATACTTCGATCCAGGCCGAAGTGATTTCCGGGGCCTGGGTCGTTACATGATGCTCGTCATGGACAGGCGAGCGTGAAGCAAGGCGCTCGCGGGGGAAAAGAAGGACAAGCGCAAATGCTCGACAATCCCCGGCACGACGCATCGATCGACGAATCCTCGCTCCGCTACGAAGGCTGGCGCATCGTTGCGGTCTGCTTCCTGCTCGCGACCTTCGGCTGGGGGCTCGGCTTCTACGGCCAGAGCGTCTATGTCGCGGAGCTTCAGCGTGCGCACGGCTGGTCGGCCTCGCTGATCTCATCCGGCACGACGTTCTTCTATCTGTTCGGTGCGCTGCTCGTCGTCTTCGTCGGCGAGGCCGTCAACAAATACGGCCCGCGCCTCGGCCTGATCGCGGGCACGCTGGCGATGTCGGCTGCAGCGGTCGCGATCGGCGCGGTGCGCGAGCCGTGGCAGCTTTATCTGGCCAACGCCGTGCTCGCCCTCGGCTGGGCCGGCACGAGTTTGGCCATGATCACCAACACGATCAGCCTGTGGTTCGACCAGAAGCGCGGCATGGCGATCAGCCTCGCGCTGAACGGCGCAAGCTTCGGCGGCATTGTCGGCGTGCCTCTGCTGGTGACCTTGATCGGTCATATCGGCTTCGCCAGCGCGATGTTTGTCGTCGCAGGCGCCATGCTGGCGCTGCTCGTGCCGGTGATCCTGATTGTCGTCGGCCGTCCGCCTGATCTCCATGGTCGGCGCGCAGCGACGAAGGCGAAGCCGCAATCGTCGGCGCAGATCCGCAGCCAGGCGTTACGCGATGTCGGCTTCCTCACAGTGACCATTGCCTTTGCTTTGGTGCTGTTCGCGCAGGTCGGCTTCATCGTGCACCTGATCTCGTTCCTCGATCCCGTGATCGGGCGCGAGCGCGCGGCCGTCGCAGTTGCCGTGCTGACCGCGATGGCGGTGATCGGCCGGGTGCTGTTCTCGCTGGTGATCGACCGCATCAACCAGCGGCTCGCCTCGGCGCTGTCGTTCCTGAGCCAGGCCGCGGCGCTTCTCGTGGTCATCAATCTGCACAATGATTACGTGCTGATCGCCGCCTGCGCATTATTCGGCTTCTCGGTCGGCAATCTCATCACGCTGCCGTCGCTGATCGTGCAGCAGGAATTCGATTCCGCCTCGTTCGGCGTGCTGATCAGCCTCAACACCGCGATCAACCAGGTGACGTATGCGTTCGGCCCCGGCGTGGTCGGCTTCCTGCGCGACTTTTCAGGCGGCTATTCTCTGCCGTTCTATCTCTGCATCGCGCTGGAGGTGGTGGCGGCGGCGTTGATCATGGTGCGCGGGACGCCGCACCATGTGCCGTCATTGCGAGCGTAGTGAAGCAATCCAGAGTCATTCCGCAGGCGCAGTCTGGATTGCTTCGTCGCGAAGGCTCCTCGCAATGACGAGGGGAGGGAGCGAGGCTCACGCCTCGCGCTGCTTCAGCAGTTCCTCCACATCCAGCCGCTTCGTGAACATCGCGAGCTTGCCGTCCGGCCCGAACGGCCATTGCTCTCTCGGCCGGTCCCGATACAGCTCCACGCCATTCTGGTCCGGATCGCGCAAATAGAGCGCTTCGGACACGCCATGGTCGCTGGCCCCATCCAGCGCAATGCCGGCCGAGAGCACGCGGTGCAGCGCATCCGCCAGCGCGGGCCGCGTCGGATAGAGGATTGCAGTGTGATAGAGTCCGGTCGTTCCCGGTGGCGGCGGCGAGCCGCCCTTGCTCTCCCAGGTGTTGAGCCCGATGTGGTGATGGTAGCCGCCGGCCGAGATGAAGGCCGCGCCGGAGCCCATGCGCTGCATCAGTTCGAAGCCCAGCACGCCGCAATAGAAGCCGAGCGCGCGATCGAGATCGGCGACCTTGAGGTGAACGTGGCCGATCCGGGTGCCGGCGGCGACGGCTTGGTTCTGCGACATGTGGCTGCTCCGTTGACAATGTCCACATAAGGCGAGCCTCGGAACAGTGCTACTGCCCTATCCCGAAACCCATCGTTTCCAGATGCGAAACTATCAGAGCTCCGAGATCTCGCCGTCGGGCAGGCCGAACTCGAATGTGTTCAGCGTCATCGACACCAGCGCGTAATAGCCGCACAGCCCGATCACCTCGACCACGCCGCGCTCGCCGAGCAATTGCACCGCCTCGTCGTAGAGACCCTTCTCGACCCCATGACCCTCATGCAGCGATTTCGCGACGTCGTAGATCATCTTGCCCTTGGGATCGTCGAATTCAGGCGTGCGGCGATCGCGAATCGCGTCGATGATTTCCGGATCCATGCCGCCGGCAAGCGCCAGGCGTTTGTGCGCGTACCATTCGTAATGCGCGGTCCAGTGCCGCGCCGTCACCAGGATCGCGATCTCCGAAAGTTTTGCGGGGAAAATCGTGTCGTAGCGCAGGACCTCGCCGAGCCGCGTGGCGTGTCGCGCCATGTCGGGGCTGTTGAGCCAGGCCATCATCGGCGCCGGCGGCTTGCCGCGTTTGCCGGCAATCGACTCGTCATAGGTCTGCCGCTGGCTCTCGTTCATTTCGCCAGGCGAAAGAAGCTTCAGGCGCATTGCTGTTTCCTCTTTGTTTTTCAAGCTTCGCCGTCGCCGCGACTATAGCGGATGCGTGACACGGAAGTGGTTGAATTCCGCGGGAGCTTGGCCCAGAGTCGCGGCCAACAAGCCGATTTAGATTGATGGAAACGATCCATGAGCGACATGACAGGCGATGCCGAGACCGCCGATCTCGAAACATTCCGCAGCGAAACACGTGTCTGGCTCGAGGCGAACTGCCCGCCGGAAATGCGCAAGCCCGCGAGCTCCGACGCCGACGTGTTCTGGGGCGGACGCAACGCAAAATTCTCGTCCGAGCCGCAGCGCATCTGGTTCGAGCGCATGCGCGACAAGGGCTGGACCGTGCCGGACTGGCCGAAGGAATACGGCGGTGGTGGCCTCAGCCCAGCCGAGCACAAGGTGCTGCGCGCCGAAATGGCCAGGATGGGTGCGCGTCCGCCGCTGTCGAGCTTCGGCATCTGGATGCTCGGGCCGGCGTTGCTCAAATACGGCAACGACGCCCAGAAGAAGGAGCACCTGCCGAAAATCGCGGCGGGCCTGATCCGCTGGTGCCAGGGCTATTCCGAGCCGAACGCCGGCTCTGATCTCGCCTCGCTCCAGACCCGCGCCGAGAGCGACGGCGATGATTTCGTCATCACCGGCCAGAAGATCTGGACGTCCTATGCCAACTACGCCGACTGGATCTTCTGCCTGGTACGCACCGATCCCGCCGCGAAGAAGCACGACGGCATCAGCTTCATCCTGTTCGACATGGCCTCGAAGGGCGTCTCGACCAAACCGATCCTCCTGATCTCCGGCTATTCGCCGTTCTGCGAGACTTTTTTTGACAATGTTCGCGTGCCGAAATCGCATGTGGTCGGCACTGTCAACCGCGGCTGGGACGTCGCAAAATATCTGCTCCAGCACGAGCGTGCGATGATATCAGGCATGGGCGAGCGCGGCGTCGGCCGTCCGCTGGGCCAGATCGCGGCCGATTCCGTCGGTACCGATGCGCTGGGACGGCTCGACGATGCGATGCTGCGTGGCCGGATCGCCAGCTTCGACGTCGACGAAGCCGCACTTGCGGCTTGCGCCGAGCGCGCGGTCGATCTCGCCAAGGCGGGCCAGGCCCATCCGGCATTCTCGTCGGCGATGAAATATTACGGCACCGAGCTCAACAAGCGCCGTTACGAGATTCTGATGTCGGCCGGCGGCCTCGATGCGCTGGAATGGGAGAGCGAGCGTTCGAAGCAAGGAGCTCGTCCGCGCGCCTGGCTGCGCACCAAGGCCAACTCGATCGAGGGCGGCACGACCGAGGTCATGCTCGGCATCGTCGCCAAGCGCATTCTGGATCTGCCAGGGGCCTAACTCACCGTCGTTCCGGGGCGCGCGAAGCGCGAACCCGGAACCTCGAGATTCCGGGTTCGCGTCTTGGACGCGCCCCGGAATGACAGCGACAAAAATGCATTCCGTCAGACGTTAGAGACCTTGCACATGGCCCTCGTCCTCACCGAAGAACAATCGATGCTCCGCGACAGCGCGCGCGGGCTGATCAGCGACAAGGCGCCGGTGTCGCATTTGCGCAGCTTGCGCGATAGCAAAGATCCCACCGGCTTCTCTAGGGAGTTTTGGCATTCCTTCGCCGAGATGGGTTTTGCCGGCTTGCTGGTGCCGGAAGAGTTCGGCGGCAGCGGCCTCGGCTATGTCGAGGCCGGCGTGGTGATGGAGGAGATCGGCCGCACGCTGATGCCGTCGCCTTTCCTCGCCACCAGCGTGGTCGCGGCTTCGGCACTGAACCGTGGCGGCAATGCCGGGCAGAAGTCGGAGCATCTGCCAAAAATCTCCAACGGCTCGCTGCTCGCGACGCTCGCGATTGACGAGGGCGCAAAGCATCGCCCGCTCCAGACCAGCCTCCAGGCCGTGCGCGCCGGCAACGGTTTCAGGCTCTCCGGCGCCAAGGCGCTGGTGGTCGACGGTCACGTCGCTGATCTCCTCATCGTCGCCGCGCGCACCGCGGGCTCGGCCGGCGAGCGCGAGGGGCTGACGCTGTTCCTTGTCGATCCCAAGGCCAAGGGCGTTGCGATCGAGCGCACCATCATGGTCGACGCGCACAATGCGGCGCGGATCGAGCTCGCCAATGTCGAGGTTAATGCCGACAGCGTGCTCGGCGAAGTCGATCAGGGCGCAACGCTGCTCGACGGCGTGCTCGATATCGGGCGCGGCGCGGTCGCCTCCGAAATGGTGGGCCTGAGCGAAGAGGTATTCAACCGAACCGTCGAATACCTGAAGAGCCGCAAGCAGTTCGGCAAGCTGATCGGCGAATTCCAGGCGCTGCAGCACCGCGCTGCCGAACTCTATGTCGACATCGAGATCACCCGCGCCGCCGTGATGAAGGCGCTTCAGGCGCTGGATACGGACATAGCCAAGGCCGCCTCAGCCGTCGCGGTGGCCAAAGCGCGTGCCGGCACCACCGCCACGCGCGCGGTGCAGGAAGGCGTGCAGATGCATGGCGGCATGGGCATGACCGACCAGTTCGACATCGGCTTCTTCATGAAGCGCGCGCGTGTGTGCGAGGAATTGTTCGGGGATGCCAATTACCACACCGAGCAGCTGGCAAGGGCGCGGGGATATTAGGCGCACCGTTGCGTCGCATTCGGTGTCATCGCCCGCGAATGCGGGCGATCCAGTACGCCGCAGCCCCTCAGTATGCGATTGATGTCTCGGAATACTGGATCGCCCGGTCAAGGCCGGGCGATGACAGCGGAGCAGGCAGACAGCGCCTGCCCCAAGCTCGTCATTGCGAGGAGCACTTGCGACGAAGCAATCCAGACTTTCGTCTTGGAAAGACCCTGGATTGCTTCGCTCCGCTCGCAACGACAGCAGAGAGACCTTGCTCTACCGCATCGGCGGTGCGTACTGCACGCCGCCCGCGTTCCACAGCTGATTCATCCCGCGCGGGATCTTCAGCTTCGACTTCTCGCCGATATTGCGCTCGTACATCTCGCCGTAATTGCCGACGTTGCGGATGATGCGGACGACCCAATCCTTGGTGAGGCCGAGCTGCTCGCCGTAATTGCCCTCGGTGCCGACCAGCCGCATCACTTCCGGTTTCTTCGACTTCAGGGCCTCGTCGATGTTCTCCGAGGATACGCCGAGCTCTTCGGCGTTGATCATCGCGTAGAGCGTCCACTTCACGATCATCATCCAGTCGTCATCGCGCTGACGCACGACGGGGGCGAGCGGCTCCTTGGAGATCATGTCCGGCAGGATCATGTGGTCGCCGGGCTTCGCTAGGTTGATCCGCAGCGCGTAGAGCTGGGAGACGTCGGCGCTCAGCGTGTCGCATTTGCCGGCATCATAGGCTTTCACGACGTCGTCCAGCTTGTCGAACTTCACCTCTTCATACTTCATGTTGTTGGCACGGAAGTAATCCGCGACGTTGAGCGCCGTGGTGGTCCCGGTCTGGACGCAGACCTTGCTGCCAGTCAGGTCCAGTGCGGTTTCCTTGTTGCGGGCGCGCGGTAGCATGAAGCCTGCGCCATCGTAATAGGCGACCGCGGGGAAATAGAGATCGTAGTCGAGCTCGCGCGCCATGCTCCAGGTCGAGTTGCGCGAGAGGATGTCCACCTTCCGGCTCTGCAATTCCTTGAAGCGCTCGTTGGCATCGAGCGCGACGAATTTCGCCTTGGCCGGATCATTGAAGATCGCTGCGGCCACCGCGCGGCAGAAATCGACGTCGAAGCCGGTCCAGTTGCCCTTGTCGTCGGGAATCGAGAAGCCCGGCAGGCCCTTGTTGACGCCGCACAGCACTTCGCCGCGGCGCACGGTGCGCTTCAGCGTGCGGGTGTCGTAGAACTCGTAGATCACCGCCAGGGCGCCGACCAGCACGGCAACCGCGAGCCCGATCAGCAGGCCGCCTCGAAAACTGCGCATCATGTTGCTCTCTCGAAATAATCGGGAAAAGGAATTCTGGACGAAGGTGGGAAGAGAAGATCAGAGCTCGGGCTTCTGCCGGATGACCACCTTGGTGCCGACAGGGACGCGATCGTAGAGATCGGCGACATCGCGGTTGACGAGCCGGAAGCAACCCGAGGAGACCTTGGTGCCGATCGTGTCGGGCCGATTGGTGCCGTGGATGCGATAGACTGTGGTGCCCAAATACATGGCGCGCGCGCCGAGCGGATTGCCGGGGCCGCCGGCCATGAAGCGCGGCAGATAGGGCTGGCGCTGGATCATCTCCGGCGGCGGCGTCCAGTCCGGCCACTCCTTTTTGTTGGTGATGTTCACCAGCCCCTGCCACTGAAAACCATCGCGGCCGACGCCGATGCCGTAGCGGATAGCGCGGCCGCCGGGCTGCACCAGATAGAGATGCCGTTCGGCGGTCGAGATGATGAGGGTGCCGGGTGCTTCGGTGGTGCGGAAGTAGACGACCTGCTTCTGCCATTCCGGATCGAGCTCATAGGCGTCGTCGGCCACCAGGCCCGGCTCGTCGCCGCGGTCGGGCTGCTGGGCGAAGGCATGCGGGATGGCCAGGACCAAGCCGATCGCAGCCACAAACATCCCGGTCAGGCGACGAAAATCCGTCATTTCAAGCTCTCCCCCACGGCCAAGGCCAAATCATCTGGAACCATCAAATCTGAGGGCCCTCTTCATGGCAAGTTCAAGGCACCCTTAGACCATATGTCACGAGAATGCTTTGGTTTTTTGACGGACCCCGCGCAATGCCACAAACGGGGGATGGCGCGAAAAGCAGTAGCCATGGCCTCGCTTAGTGTGGGGCGACCAAACTTGCATTCACAAACGCCGTCATGCCCGGACAAGCCCGGCCAAGACGATGTGGAAGCAGCGCGATGTCAGATATGGTTGTTCTCCGGCGCGATCCCGAGCCGCCGGACGATCTCTGTCCCCACGGCCCGGGCCTCAGGCCGCGAACCGATGCGCGGACTGCGAAACCGTTGTCCTGAGAGCAATCGGATCACGACGATGCAGTGCTCGTCCTCGGAGCGGCCGCGGCGCTCGACCGTGATCGTCTTCACCTCGCGCCCTTCGATATGGTCGGCGCGCAACGTGCCGTCGCCCCACAGGCGTTCGACGCGGATATCGCCTTGGCGGATGATCCAGAAAGCGCCGGTCACAAGGTTGGCATATCGGTAAACGCCGAATGCGGCGAGCGCGCCAACCGGCAGCAGCACGATGTCGACCGGCCCGGGCGACAGGCCGCGCCAGAGCTTGTAGGCGTAGGGAACGGCGCATAATGCGACGACGATCAGTGCGACGATCCTGATGTCCCTTACGGAAAACGGCTCGAGGGGGTCGCCGAGACGCATTTCGGGATTGCTGGCATCGAGCGGATTGACCGGAGACTCGACGTCGGGAACGTCGAATTGCGCGGCGATCCGCGCCACCGTATCGCGCACATGCGTGACATCGGCGATCGGCGGCGACGTCAGGCGTTCTCCGGAGGTCAGCGTGAAGGCCAGCTGGAAGCGGGCTTTCGCCCTCTTGCTGCCGGGAACCTGCAATCCGCTGATGTCGTCCTTGGCAACGACCCGGGTGCGGAGTTTTCCGAACGGGCGCTGCTCCCCGATCAAGATCTGGTCCGGCGTGATGATCCACACCACTGCCGGCGCGAGCATGATGACGCCGACGAACGCTGCTCCCACGAGCAGCGCGACCACGGAGATGATCACCTCCAGGGTGTCGTGCGTGAACAGGCCCGGCGTGAAGCAAAGCGCAACGGCGGCCGCAAAGCCGGACATGACCAGCCGCTGCGCGATCGAGGCGCCTTCACGAAGGCGAATGTCAGTGCTGTTGGTGGCGTCGTCCATCGCAGGCGGCTGATTACGTGGCCCGCGAAACTCCACGGACGGGTCCGTGGAGTCAAGCAACAAGGCCGGGCGCAGCGATCTGGCATCAGCTATTGGCGTTCAGCAGCCGGCCGACGGCGCGGTCGATCTCGTCGTAACGCCCTTCGCCATCGTGCTGGAACACGATCTTCCCATTCTGGTCGATGATGTATTGCGCCGGCCAATACCGGTTGCGGTACGCGTTCCAGGTCTTGGACTCATTGTCCTGTGCCACCGGATAGGTGATGCCGTGGCGCTTCAGTGCGGCCTGCACGTTGGACGCCGAGCGCTCGAACGGGAATTCCGGCGTGTGCACGCCGACCACGACGAGGCCCTTATCTTTGTATTTCGCATAGAGCTCGGTGACGTGCGGCAGCGTGTTGACGCAGTTGACGCAGCCATAGGTCCAGAAGTCCACCAGCACGACCTTGCCGCGGAGATCGGCGATAGCAAGCGGCTTCGAATTGAACCAGTTGTTGATGCCGGCAAAATCGGGCGCGGCCTCCTGGCTGGCGGCCGCAGCGATGACGACAGGGACGGCGCGCGCGGCCTCGTCGCAGATGCCGGGGATGACGGCGCCGGTCACGGCAATGCCGATCAGTGCGGCGGAGACGGCGAGCAGTTTGAAAGTCATGGAAACGTCCTCCGGTGAAGATGAGGGATGATCACAGGCCGATCTGGCCGGTGGGATAGAAGCCGGTGAGCCACGCCACGATCAGCGTGTCGTATTGAAAATAGGCGGCCAGCGCGAAGCCGATCACGACGACGCCAAAGCCCTGCTGCAGCCTCGGCGAGATGCGCGCGAGACTGCGCACGCGGGTGGTGGCCGCCTGCCCGCCATAGGCGATCGCCAGCATCGGAAGCGCCGCGCCGATCGCGTAGGCAATCAGCAGCGCGCCGGCCCAGGTCGCGTTCTCAGCCGTCGCGACCAGCGTCAGGATTGAGCCGAGCACAGGACCGGCGCAGGGCGTCCAGACCAGGCCAAGCGTGGTGCCAAGCACGAGCCCGCCGAGTGCGCCCTCGCGCTGCGTGGCGCTGGAGTTGCCGAGATCAAGCCAGCCGTTGAGCCGGATCGACAGCCATTCGAACGGCGCCGGCCACAGCATCAACAGGCCGAAGCCGAGCAGCAGGATCGATGCCGCCTCGCGCAGCACGCTCGGATCGAAATCGAACAGCCGCGTGATTGCGCCGAGCAACAGCGCGGTTGCGGAGAACGAGATGACGAAGCCGAGCGCGATCATCGCCGGCCGTAAGTGTCCCGCGCGCCCGATCGAGGCGCCGAGCAGGATCGGCAGCATCGGCAGCGTGCAGGGTGCGGCGATGGTGAGGATACCGGCAAGGACAGCGAAGGTGAGTTCGAGCATGGGGCACTCGTGATGCGGTCACGAGGGGAGTTCGGGCGGGATGGGGCGGACGTTACGCGCCGTCACACGTTCGTGACGGGATTGGCTGCTATTCAGGACCAGGATGCGCTCCCTCCACCGCTTGCGGGGGAGGGTTGGGGAGAGGGTGTCTCCGCAACGGGGCACTCCCAAGAGGAAAAAACCTCACCGGCCGCCGCGGGAGAGGCGGGAGAGGCGGGAGCGCGCGGCGAGAGCCTGCCCCCAAATACAAAACGACCCGGAGGGGGGCATCCCGTCCGGGTCGTTGGAGGTCTTGGGAGGTTTAACGAAACCGTATGTGATCTTTATAGGAGGGAAGTTTTTCCGCCTGATGTTGTGCTTTGTTTCAATTGTTTCGTCGGCGGTAACACTTCCGTGTCCGGAGACAGGGCTGCATGGGCGGTCCTATCTCCCTGAAATCCTTGGGTTAGGCAGCAAAGCGCTCGACGCCGGCGCCCTTAAGCAATTCGGCCAGTTGCTTGCGGGCGTAGAACATCCGGGTCTTCACCGTGCTCTGCGGGATGCCGATGATCTGTCCGACCTCCTCCACCGACTTCTCATGGTAGTAGACGAGGTTGATAATTTCGCGATGTGCGGGTGACAGCTTCTGGACGCAGGCGCGCAGAATTGCGCTGGTGTCGCTGCGGTCGAGCGATGTCTCCGGGGTGTCGCAACCATCCGCGATCTGGCGCACGTCTTCCTGGTCGATGTCCTCGAAGCGACGCTGGCGCATCGCGGTCAGCGCCTTGAAGCGGGCGATCGAGAGCAGCCAGGTCGAAACCTGCGAGCGGCCCTGGAATTGGCCGGCGGTCCGCCACACGTCCAGAAACACCTGGCTGACGAGGTCTTCCGCCGTGGTGGCGTCGCGCACGATCCGCAGGATGAAGCGGTAGACGCGCACATTGTGCCGGCAATAGAGAATGTGCATGGACGTCCGGTTGCCGTCGGCAATGCTTTCGAGAAGCATGTCGTCCGAAGTCGCCTGAGCGGCAATGATGCTCTGACTGGCCTGGGCGTTGATGGCGATGACGTTCGGCATTGACTTGGCTCCCCGTAGCGCCGCAACCGAGCGGCGTTTCCTTCGACCAAAGTGTTAATGAGCCAACGTTTCGGGACGTCTGCACGAAAAGGGGAAAATGGTTTCGTGCGCCGCCAAATTGTTTCGTCGGACAGGGCGCGACGAAACATTCGGGACAAAAAGGCGTGGAATTTCAACGTACGGAAAATACGGGTGGGTCAGGCGGCGCCGGGAACGTATTTCGGGCTTTTGCGTTTGATGTCGCCTGAATCTCAGCTTTCGTCAGGACGACAATGGGCCCTTACGCCTTTTCCCCGGCCGGCGAGAACAGATAGCCGCCGCCGCGGATGGTGCGGATCACGGCGGGTTTTGCCGGATCAGGCTCGATCTTGCGGCGGATGCGCATGATGCGCAGATCCACGGCGCGGTCGAAGGCTTCGGCGTCGCGCGCGTTGGCCAATTCCAGCAGGCGCTCACGCGACAGCACGCGCTTCGGATTGGCCGCGAACACTTTCAGGAGCCCGAACTCGGATGCGGTCAGCGGGTGCTCGTTGCCCTCGTCGTCGCGCAAGGCCTGCGCTTCGAGATCGAGCCACTTTGTCCCGAACCGTACCAGCTGATCCTTGTCCGATTTCGCAGCCGCCGTTTCCGCCGCCACGGTTTTCGCCGGCGTGCTCCGGCGCAGCACCGAGCGGATGCGCGCCATCAGCTCACGCAGCTCGCACGGCTTGGCTACGTAATCGTCGGCGCCGAGCTCGAGGCCGACGACGCGGTCGATCGGGCTCGCCGTCGCAGTGAGCATGATCACCGGCACGTTGATGCGGCTCTTGAGGTCGCGGATGATCGAGAGCCCGTCTTCCTCGGGCATGTTGAGGTCGAGCACGACGAGATCGGGCATGCTGCCGGCGATCGCTGTGCGCAAGGACTTGCCGCCGTCGCACAGCGTCACGGTGAAGCCGTGCATCTTGAGGTAATCGCCGACCATCTCCCGGGCCGGGGCCTCGTCGTCGACGATCATGATGTGCTGGCTTTGGGTCATGTTCTCGAGATCACGGGATTTCGGTCGCGGGGAGGGTGATGGTGAAGGTCGAGCCCTTGCCGGGGCCTTCGCTTTCGGCGGTCACCTCGCCGCCGTGCATGTCG
Source organism: Bradyrhizobium sp. 149 (assembly GCF_023073915.1). Classification (GTDB taxonomy): domain Bacteria; phylum Pseudomonadota; class Alphaproteobacteria; order Rhizobiales; family Xanthobacteraceae; genus Bradyrhizobium. The sequence goes on from NZ_JADPKK010000004.1 coordinate 190,854, forward strand.
ATAATACGTTTGACGATGGACAGCCCAAGCCCCGTCGAGCTCTCGCCGGCGGTCGGTTTTGCCGACAGCCGCTGGAATCGGCCGAACAGGCGGCCGAGATCTTCCGGCGACAGGCCGGCGCCCTCGTCGCTGACGCGGACGATGGTGTCGCCGCCCTCATGGCTGACCATGACGCCGATCTTGCCGCCGATCGGTGAGTATTTGATGGCGTTGCTGATGAGATTGTCGATCGCCTCGCGGATGCGGTCAGTGTCGCACATGGTGACGACGTTGAGGGGCGCGCTGACGCTGATCGCCTGCTGCTTGTTGATCGCGAGCGGCTGGTTGGCTTCGGCGACCTCCTTGACCAGGGCCGCGACGTCGACCGGCTCGCGGCGGATGGTGATGTCGAAGGCATCGGCCATCGCGTCCGAGATCAGGTGATCGACCATCGTGGTCAGCCGCTTGGTGGCATCGCGGATGTGATCGACCTGGGCGACCACGCCGATTGACGACGCGCCGGTCGAGATCAGCTCCTTCAGCATCTCGGTGCGGCCGAGGATGACGCCGAGCGGGTTCTTCAGATCATGCGCGACGGTGCCAAGGATCTCGTTCTTGAAGCCGTTGGCGCGCTGCAGCCGCAGCCATTGCGCCGAGAGCCGGCGGTTGGCCTGCATCAACGCGCGGGTACGCTGGGCGACGCGGTCTTCCAGCTGGGTGTTGGCGGCCTGGAGCTGCTGGTAGAGGATGACGTTGTCGAAGGCGATCGAGAGCCGGCTGGAGAAGATCTCGACCAGCGAGCGGTCGGTTTCCGACAGTTCGCGCTCGGCCTGGAGCAGCACCACGACCTCGCGGCCGCTTCCGGTGCGCAAATAGATCACGCTGCGATGGTCGGCGAATTCGTTCTTGCGGCCCTGGAAGGCGGCTTCCACCATCGCGCGCAGATCGGGGTCGAGCGCCTTCGACGAGGTCGTGCCGATGAAGCGGCTGTAACAGCCGCTGCCGGCAAGCACCGAGAGCTCGGGATCGATGCCGCCATTGTCGCGCAAAACCAGTATACCGGCGCAATCGACGTTGAGCAGCGAGGCGAGCTGGGTCAGCACGCCCTCGGCGAGCCGCTGCATCGACTTGAAGTCGTATAGCGTCGAGGCGGCGTCGATAATGATCTCGAGCCCGCGCCGGGTCTGCAGCATGCGCTCGAGCTGCTGGTAGGAGCGCAGCGCCGCGGTCAGCGAGGTGAACAGCTTGTCGGCGGTGAGCTCGGTCTTGGCCTTGTAGTCGTTGATGTCGTACTGCACGATCACGCGCCGCTCGGGCGCCTGGCCCGGCTGCCCGGTGCGCAGGATGATACGCACGGTCTCGTTCTTGAGCTCGTTGCGGATGTATTCGACCAGCTCGAGGCCGGCGACGTCCGTCTCCATGATGACGTCGAGCAGCACGGCGGCGATGTCGCTGTGCGCGGCCATCAGCTTGCGACCTTCCGCCGCGGAATGGGCGGAGAGAATCTCCAGGCCCTGGCCGTTGAGGTTGTAGTCGGACAGCGCGAAGCGCGTGCCGTCATGCACGGCCTGATCGTCGTCGATGACGGCGATCTTCCATTTCCGGGCGTCAACATCCTCCGACGCGGTACCGGTGTCGTCGATCAGGTGGAGGACATCGTCCTGTTCGGCCATTGAGAAGTCCCGTCAGTCTCTGTGCTTTGCCCGCCGCCCTTGGCGACCCGGGGCATGATAATGCGAAAAGTAGTGCCTTGTCCCAGCTTGGATTCCAGCATCATGCGACCACCGAGCTGCTGGGTGACGAGGTTATAGACGATATGGAGGCCGAGTCCCGTGCCACCTTCATTGCGCCTCGTGGTAAAGAATGGGTCAAAGGCCTGGCGCTGCACGTCGGAGGTCATGCCGGCCCCGTCATCGGTGAAGATGATCTCGACGTCGTCGGCCCCGCGGGGCCGCGCCGAGATCGTGATCGTGCCGGCGCGGCCGTCGGCAAAGGCGTGGTTGGCGGCGTTGAGGAACAGGTTGGTCAGGATCTGGCCGTAGGAGCCGGGATAGCCGTCGAGCAGCAGCCCCTCGGGCATGTCGACATGGAGCGTGATCGGCGACCGCTTCAGGACCGGGCGCAGGCTCGCGATGATCTGGTCGGTGGCTTCGCTCAGCGAGAATTGCCGCCGCTCGGCATGGGAGCGGTCGACCGCGACCTGCTTGAACGACTGGATCAGTTCGCCGGCGCGCTGGAGGTTGGCGACGAGCTGCTGCGAGGCGTCGCGCGAGGACTGCACGAACTCTTCCAGCTGCGAGCGGCGCAGGCCGCCTTCGCCCTTGAGCTGGGCCTCGAAAATCTCGGTGCGCCGGGCCAAGCTGGACGCGACGGTGAGGCTGATGCCGATGGGATTGTTGACCTCGTGCGCGACGCCGGCGACGAGGCCGCCGAGGGCCGCGAGCCTCTCGGCATCGATCAGATTCTGCTGCGCGGCGTTGAGCTCGAGCAGCGCGCTCTCGGCCTTCTCCTTGGACGCGCGCAGCTCGTCCTCGGTCTCACGCTTCGCAATCGCGTTTTCGCGGAACACTTCCACCGCGCGCGCCATGGCGCCGACTTCGTCACGCGCGCGCGTGCCCTGCACCTCGCGGCCGAGGTCGCCGAGGGTGATCGCGCGCATTGCCGCCATGATCTGCTGCAGCGGCAGCCGGATCGACAGCGCGATCAGCACGCCGGCGGTGAGGATGATGCCGAGGAAGATTACGGCGATGGAAAAAACGCGACGGGAGATGTCCGCCAGCGTGCGGTCGAACGTCTCCTGCGCCTTCTGCTCGCGCTGGCGCATCTTGGTGGAGAGGTCGTCGATGGCGCCGATCGCCTCCGCCTGGTTGGCGTCGATGGTGTTGCGCAGCAGCTCGGTACGGTTCGTGAGCTGCTCGGAGAGCTTTGCAAAGCCCTCGCGCAGCGCGGCGGTGCGGGCCGCGAGTCGTCGCAGCGCCATGCGCTGGAGGTCGTTGTCGGCGAGATCGATCATCACGGGGATGGTCTTCTCGATCGTCTCGGTATTGCGGCGGGCGTCGTCGGCCGCACCCGATGATAGCGACAGATAGTAGGAATTGGCCGCGACCAGCATCGCGGTGAAGGCCTCGCGCGACTTGCCCAGCGAAGGCCAGATCAGCGCGTCGCGATGGCCGGTGGCGCCTTCGATGATGGAGTAGAGGCCGGCCATGTCCCTGGCCGGTCCCTGCACCTGATCCTCATAGGTCATGGCGATGGTGGCCTGCACGCCGCGCAGCTCGCCAAAGCCGTTGAGGAAGCGCTCGGTGGTGCGCTCCAGCTCCTCGACCGAGCCCGACAGCATCGGGTCCTTGGCGGCGCGGTTGGCCAGCGTCCCCAGCACCGCCTCGCGCAGCAGCAGGATCTCGGCGAACAAATCGGGGCTCGGCTGGTTGATGTAGCGGTGGATCAGATTGTGCAGCCGCCCGGTTTCGCTCTCGAGCAGCGCCAGGATCCGGTCCGACTCGCGCACCTGGCGCACGTCGTCCCAGGCCGAGCCGAGCACCTGCGAGCCGTTCCAGATCAGCCCGACCAGAACGATGACCACGGCGGAGTTCAGCGCCGCGATCGACAGGATGCGCCAGCGGATCGGCACCGCCCGGAGCACGCCGACGAGCCGCGCGCGCAGCCGCCCCATTGGGCCGGGCGACCTGTCTGCATGCTCGCTGTGTCCAAGTCCGGGCAAGAGGCCTCACTCCACCTTGCGAATGCGTTCGATCAGCGCGGCCGCTGCCGGATCTTGCCCGGCCTTGGCGTAGATCGCGACCATCGCGTCCTCAAACGGCTTGCGGTCGATGTCCCTGACGATGGTGACGCCCGCTTCTTCCGCCTTGCGCTGCGACTGCTCCTCGAGGTCGCGCCATTTTTCGCGCATGAAGTGGCTGGAGCGCTGCGCGGCTTCCCTGAAGATGGTCTGGTCTTCGGCCGACAGGCTTTTCCAGGCCTTCAGCGAGATCACCAGCACTTCGGGGCTCATCGTGTGCTCCGTGAGCGCGAGATAGCCGGCATGCTTGTAATGGTCCGTCGTCACGAAAGATGGCCAGTTGTTCTCGGCGCCGTCGATCAGGTGGTTTGCAAGCCCGGCAAGCACCTGCCCATAGGGCATCTCGACCGGCTCCGCCCCGAGCGAGCGGATCATCTGGCTCATCAACTCCGACTGCTGCACCCGGATCCGCAACCCCTTGAGGTCCGCGACGTCTCTGACCGGGCGGGCGCCATTGTAGATCGACCGCGCGCCGGAATCGTAGAAGGCGAGGCCAACGAAGCCGTAGGGCTCGAAGCTGCCGAGAATCTCGTTGCCGACAGGCCCGTCCAGCACCTTCTGCATGTGTTCGATGGACCGGAACAGGAACGGCATCGCAAGCACGTTCATCGCCGGAACGAAGTTGCCGATCAGCGCCACATTGGTCCGGTTGAGATCGATCGCGCCGATACGGGTCTGTTCGATGGTCTCCTTCTCTTCGCCGAGCTGGCGGGAGTGGAACACCTTGATCTCGTGCCGGCCGCCGCTGCGTTCGGCGATCAGGGCGCCCATGTAGCGCAGCGCCTGCACGGTCGGATAATCCTCGGTCTGGGTGTCGGCGGCGCGGAATTCGCGCGCAACGGCTCCCGTCGCGCAGATGGCGATCAGAAGCGCGACAAAAACCACCCCGGTCCGCGAGCGTTCGGCACGGTTCAACACTGGCACACTCAACCCCTCAGTGGTGGAGTCTATGGCGGGAGCAAAAGGTTCAATGCAATCTAGCAGATGGTCGTGGGAAGGCCATCCCGCGGGGGCCCGCGGCGTGATTGTGAGGCGCGGCCGGCGCTCATTCCCGGTTGAAACCGCAAATGCCGCGCCTTAAGCAGGGACAGCCGCCTTCGTCGTGCGGCATGGAAAGAGCCATCGTGACTTCAGCACCGCGCCTTTTGCAGCTCGCCGCCGCCCTTGCGGCTCTCTCCTTGGCCGCGCCGGTGCGGGCCGCGACCGACATCGCGTGGTGGCACGCCATGTCCGGCGAACTCGGCCGGCAGCTCGAGAAGCTCGCCTCCGACTTCAACGCCTCACAGCCGGATTATCGCGTCGTGCCGACTTACAAAGGCAGTTACACCGAGACGGTGACCGCCGCGATCTTCGCCTTCCGCTCGCGCAGCCAGCCCGCGATCGTCCAGGTCAACGAGGTCGCCACCGCCACCATGACCGCGGCCAAGGGCGCGATCTATCCGGTGTTCAGCCTGATGCGGGACATGAACGAGCCGTTCTCGCTCAATGACTACCTTCCCGCGGTCTCCGGCTACTACACCGATGCGGCCGGCAATCTGTTGTCGTTCCCGTTCAATTCGTCGACGCCGATCCTCTATTACAACAAGACCATGTTCCGCGACGCGGGCCTCGATCCGGAGACGCCGCCGAAGACCTGGCCGGAGCTTGGCGCTGCTGCAAAACGCCTGCGCGATCGCGGCGCGGCGTGCGGCTTCACCACGTCCTGGCCGTCATGGATCCATGTCGAGAATTTTTCCGCCTTTCACAATCTGCCGCTGGCAACGCGGGCGAACGGCTTCTCCGCGCTCGATGCGGTGTTGACCATCAACAACCCTGTCGTTGTGAATCACGTCGCCGAGCTGAGCGAGTGGCAGAAGACCAAAGTGTTCGACTATAGCGGCCGCGGCCAGTCGGCCGAGCCGCGCTTCCAGAACGGCGAATGCGGTATCTTCATCGGCTCCTCGGCGACGCGCGCCGACATCAAGGCGAACTCGAAGTTCGAGATCGGCTACGGCATGATGCCGTATTGGCCCGACGTGAAGGGCGCACCGCAGAACTCGATCATCGGCGGCGCCACGTTGTGGGTGCTGCGTGATCGCCCGCGCGAGGAATACAAAGGCGTGGCGCGGTTCTTCGCCTATCTGTCGCAGCCCGGGGTGCAGGCGGCGTGGCACCAGAACACCGGCTATCTGCCTGTTACCCGCGCTGCCTTCGAGCTGACGCGCGCGCAAGGCTTTTACGAGCGCAATCCGGGCTCGGCGATCTCGTTCGAAGAGATCACGCTGCATCCGCCGACGGAGAATTCGAAGGGCATCCGGCTCGGCTCCTTCGTGCTGATCCGCGGCGCGATCGAGGACGAACTGGAGCAGGCCTTTGCCGGCCGCAAGAGCGCACAAGGAGCGCTCGATTCCGCAGTCGAACGCGGCAACAAGCTGCTGCGCCAGTTTGAGCGCGCCAGCCCGGAGAGGTAGCGGGCGGGATGGTAGCTCGGCGTTGGGCCGCAAGACCGTTCCACAGCGTCATGGCCGGGCTTGTCCCGGCCATCCACGCCTTGATCGCAGCACGAAGAACGTGGATGCCCGGGACAAGCCCGGGCATGACGAACTCAAATGCATCGAGGGCGCGATGTCGATGACACTACCTCACTTCGCCGACGCGGAAGGCTTTCGCGCCTGGCGCTCCGCTTCCTCGCGATGGCTGCCGATCGCGCTCGACATTGCGCGCGGTCATGGTCTCGATGTCGGCTCGCCGCAGGTGTTTGCGACCGGCACCAATCTCGTCGTCGGTCTGGATGACCGGCTGATCCTGAAAATCTTCCCGCCGCTGCTCCGCGCGCAGTTCGTCTCCGAGCGCGGCTCGCTGACGCAGCTTGCCGGCCGTCTTCATTTGCCGATCCCCGAGATCGTCGCGGAAGGGATCCGCGACGGCTGGCCGTATCTGATCATCACGCGCCTTGCCGGCACGCTCGGCTCGGAAGTCTGGCCGCAATTGGCGGAAGCACAGAAGGAGCGCGTGCTGCGCCAGATCGGCGAGACCATCGCGTCCGCGCGCATCTCTTATGCCTATTTTATAGGCAAGTCTTCTTCTTTGTATGCAATGCCATGTGGCTCGGCGTCTGATCGGCAGCTTGGCCGGCAGCAATTTCATGGAATGATTTCAGTCACTTGTTGTAGTTTTAACCGTCGTTAAGCCTTGGCACGAACCTTGCGAATCCAGTTCCAACCAGAAACTTTTGTGTTGGAGCCATTTTATGAAGCGCCGCGATTTCCTCAAGTCCGTTTCCGGATTGGCCGCAGGCGCGGCGCTTCCGGCCATGCCGTCGGTGATTTCGTCTGCCTATGCCGACGCACGCTCGGAGACGCTGCTGATCGTCTCGGAAGGCGGCCCCAACAACCTCGACATCCACGGCGTCGGCACCAACGTGCCCGGCTATGAGGTGTCCTGGAATTGCTACGACCGCCTGATCAGCCACGAGATGAAGACCGGCCCCGGCGGCGTGCCGTATTACGACCGCGACAAGTTCAAGGGCGAACTCGCCGAGGACTTCAAGATCGACGACATGTCGGTCACCTTCAAGCTGAAGAAGAACGCCAAATTCCACGACGGCGCGCCTGTTACGGCCAAGGACGTGAAGTGGTCGCTCGACCGCGCCGTCAGCGTCGGCGGCTTCCCCACCTTCCAGATGAGCGCGGGCTCGCTCACGAAACCCGAGCAGTTCGTCGTGATCGACGACTACACTGTGCGTGTCGACTTCCTGAAGAAGGACAAGCTGACGATCCCCGATCTCGCGGTGATCGTGCCCTGCATCATCAATTCCGAACTGGTGAAGAAGAACGCCAGCGAGAAGGATCCCTGGGGTCTCGAATTCACGAAGCAGCAGACCGCGGGCTCCGGCGCCTACAAGGTGACGAAGTGGACCGCCGGCACCGAAGTCGTCATGGAGCGTAACGAGGATTGGGTCGGCGGCCCGCTGCCGAAGATCAAGCGCGTGATCTGGCGCATGGTGCCGCAGGCCGGCAACCGCCGCGCGCTGCTTGAGCGCGGCGACGCCGATATCTCCTACGAGCTGCCGTTCAAGGACTTCCAGGAGATGAAGGCGAGCGGCAAGCTCAACGTGGTGTCGCTGCCGTTCTCCAACGGCATCCAGTACATCGGCATGAACGTGACCAAGCCGCCGTTCGACAATCCCAAGGTGCGTCAGGCGGTCGCCTACGCGATTCCCTATCAGAAGATCATGGACGCGGTGATGTTCGGGCTGGCAAACCCGATGTTCGGCGCACCCAAGGACAAGCCGACCGAAGTCGCCTGGCCGCAGCCGCACAAATACAACACCGACATGGAGAAGGCGAAGGCGCTGATGGCCGAGGCCGGCTACGCCAACGGCTTCGAGACCACGATCTCGTTCGACCTCAACTTCGCGGGCGTCAATGAGCCGCTCTGCGTGCTGGTGCAGGAGAGCCTGGCCCAGATCGGCATCAAGACCACCATCAACAAAGTGCCCGGCGCCAACTGGCGCACCGAATTGAACAAGAAGGAGATGCCGCTCTTCACCAACGTTTTCTCGGGCTGGCTCGATTACCCCGAGTACTTCTTCTACTGGTGCTATCACGGCAACAATTCCGTCTTCAACACCATGAGCTACAAGTCGGCGGAGATGGACAAGCTGATCGACGGCGCACGCGCAGCTGCCGCGACCGGCGACACCGCGACCTACGACACTGACGTGAAAGGGTTCGTCGATCTCGCCTACAGCGATATCCCGCGCATCCCGCTGTACCAGCCCTTCGTCAACGTCGCGATGCAGAAGAACATCAGCGGCTATCAATACTGGTTCCACCGCCGCCTGGATTATCGCGCGATGGCGAAGGTGTGAGGGGGGATGGGTGAGGTGAGCACGCTCTTCAGGCTCCCTTCCCCCTTGTGGGGGAGGGTTGGGGAGAGCGGTAGCCACGAACTCCGACCTCTCCCGGAGCCACCCCCCTCCCTAGCCCTCCCCCACAAGGGGGGAGGGAACGCAGCGGAGCGCGCGGCGACGCTTTTGTCCGCTCGCGAGATTCGTACGTCATCCAGGAGCGTCGTCCGATGCTGACTATGATCGGCAAGCGCCTGATGTTCGCGATTCCCTCGCTGATCGGGGTCGTCATCGTCACCTTCCTGCTCACCCGCGCGCTGCCTGGCGATCCCGCCGCATATTTCGCCGGCCCCGCCGCGACGAAAGAAGCCGTCGAGCAGATCCGCAAAAAGCTCGGCCTCGACAAGCCGCTGATCGAGCAGTTCTTCCGCTACACCAACGATCTCGCCCATGGCGATTTCGGCAACTCGCTCACGACGGGACAGCCGGTCGCGGCCGAGATCCGCAACCGCCTGCCGGCCTCCGCCGAATTGACGCTGCTCGGCCTCATCGTCTCGGTCGTCATCGCCATCCCTCTCGGCGTGCTGGCGGCGACCCGGCCGGGATCGTGGGTCGATCATCTCTGTCGGGTCACGACGACGGCCGGCGTCTCGCTGCCGGTGTTCTTCACCGGCCTCGTGCTGGTCTATGTCTTCTATTTCCGGCTCGGCTGGTCGCCCGCGCCGCTCGGCCGGCTCGATGTGTTCTACAGCGCGCCCCCGGCGGTGACCGGCTTCTATCTGATCGACACCCTGATCGCGCGCGATTTCGAGGCGTTCCGTTCGGCGTGCAGCCAGCTCATCCTGCCGGCGACGACGCTTGCGATCTTCTCGCTGGCGCCGATCGCGCGCATGACGCGCGCCTCGATGCTGGCGGTGCTGTCGTCGGAGTTCGTGCGCACCGCGCGCGCCAGCGGCCTGTCGCCGGCGACCGTCATCGTCACCTACGCGTTCCGCAACGCAATGCTCCCCGTCATCACCACGCTCAGCATGGTGTTCTCGTTCCTGTTAGGGGCCAACGTGTTGGTGGAGAAAGTGTTCGCCTGGCCCGGCATTGGCTCCTATGCGGTCGAGGCGCTGATCTCGTCGGACTTCGCGCCCGTGCAGGGTTTCGTGCTCACCATGGCCGTGATGTACGTGCTGCTCAATCTCGTGATCGACATTCTCTATGGCGTGATCGATCCGCGCGTGCGGCTGGAAGGGTAGAGCATGATCCGGAAAAGTGGGCACCGGTTTTCCGATCAGATCATGCTCAAAAGGATAGAGTCATGAGTTCTGTTGCGCCTGCTGTTGAACCTGTCGGTCCCGCGCGGACGTCAGGGTTCGTCGCGTTGCTCGACCAGACCCGCTACGTGCTTGGCGAGAACAAGGTCACGGGTTTTGCGTTCGCGTTGCTGATCGTGATCCTCCTTGCCGCGGTCTTCGGTCCCTATGTGGTGCCGTATGATCCGCTGGCGTCCGACACTGCGGCATCGCTGAAGCCGCCCTCGGCCGCGCACTGGTTCGGCACCGACCAGCTCGGCCGCGACATCTTCAGCCGGGTCGTGGTGGCGACGCGGCTCGATACGTTCATCGCGGTCGCCTCCGTCGCGCTGGTGTTCCTGATGGGCGGGCTCGCCGGCATCGCGGCCGGCTATTTCGGCGGCTGGACCGACCGCATCGTCGGCCGGATCGCCGACACCATCATGGCGTTTCCGCTGTTCGTGCTGGCGATGGGCATCGTCGCAGCGCTCGGCAATACCGTGCAGAACATCATCCTGGCGACAGCCATCGTGAATTTCCCGCTCTATGCCCGCGTCGCGCGCGCCGAAGCCAATGTGCGCCGCAATGCCGGCTTCGTTCAGGCGGCGCGGCTGTCGGGCAACGGCGAATTCCGCATTCTTCTCGTGCATATTCTGCCCAACATCATGCCGATCATGATCGTGCAGATGTCGCTGACCATGGGCTACGCCATCCTCAATGCCGCCGGCCTGTCCTTCATCGGCCTCGGCGTCCGTCCGCCGACGGCCGAATGGGGCATCATGGTCGCCGAAGGCGCGGGCTTCATGGTCTCCGGCGAATGGTGGATCGCGCTATTCCCGGGCCTCGCTTTGATGATCGCCGTGTTCTGCTTCAACCTCCTTGGCGACGGCCTGCGCGACATCGTCGATCCCCAGCGGAGGACGTGATGGCAAATGTCCCGCTAAAATTATCCAATGATTTCAAGCCCCTTTCTACTGTGCATGGGGTTGTTTTCGACCCTTTGAGTGACGGGAGGCAGCCATGACCGCCCAGCCCCTGCTCGACGTCCAGGACCTCACCGTCGAATTCACCACCCGCCGCGGCATCGTCAAGGCGGTGCAGCACGTCAACATCTCGGTCGCCAAGGGCGAGACGCTGGCGATCGTCGGCGAGTCCGGCTCCGGCAAGTCGGTGACGTCCTATGCGGTGATGCGCATCCTCGACCGTGCGGGGCGGATCGCCGAGGGCTCGGTGATGTTCTCGGGCATCGACGTCAAGGCGGCGAGCGAAGACCAGATGCGCGATTTGCGCGGCCGCGAAGTCTCGATGATCTTCCAGAACCCGCGCGCCGCGCTGAACCCGATCCGGAAAGTCGGCGACCAGATCGAGGACGTGCTCCGCACCCATGTGCAGCAGGCCATGGTTTCGGACCGCGGCGAGAAGGCGATCGAGGCGCTGGAGCAGGTCAAGATCGCCCGCCCGCGCGAGCGCTACCACGTCTATCCGTTCGAACTGTCCGGCGGCATGTGCCAGCGCGTCGTCATCGCGCTCGCGCTCGCCTGCAATCCGCAGCTTTTGATCGCGGACGAGCCGACGACTGGATTGGACGTCACCACGCAGAAGGCGGTGATGGACCTGATCGTCGAGCTGACCAAGCGCAAGGCGATGTCCACCATCCTGATCACGCACGACCTCGGCCTCGCCGCAGCCTATTGCGACCGCGTCGTGGTGATGGAAAAGGGCAGGGTGGTCGAGACCGCAAAGGCCGCCGACATCTTCGCCAACCCGCAGCACCCCTACACGAAGAAGCTGATGCGCGCGACGCCGCGGCTCGGCGTGAGCTTGCGGGATCTGTTGCCGGAGGAGGAGGCGGGTCCATCGACGGCGTCAAGCAGCGCCCCAGCGGAGAGCCTTGCTGTCCCCGCTAGCCGCAAGCAGCCCCTTCTCCTCATCGACAAGCTGGTCAAGGAATATCCCCGCCAGGGCGCCACGGCCACGCTCGGCAAATTGTTCGGCCGCAAGCCGCCGGTCGAGCCGGACGTGTTCCGCGCCGTCGACGGCATCAGCTTCTCGGTCGGTCATGGCGAGAGCGTTGGCCTGGTCGGCGAGTCCGGCTGCGGCAAATCGACCACGTCGATGATGGTGATGCGGCTGTTGGACCAGACTTCGGGCCTGATCCAGTTCGACGGCGAAGACATCGGCGCCATCGCGCCGGCCGGTTTTGCCCGGCTGCCGCAGCGCAGCCGCATCCAGATGGTGTTCCAGGATCCGACCGACAGCCTCAATCCGCGCTTCACTGCTGTGCGCGCCATCGCCGATCCCATCATGCAGCTCGGCGACATCAGGGGACGCGACGCGCTCCGCACCCGCTGCGAGGAGCTGGCCACCATGGTGGGCCTGCCGCACAATCTGCTGGATCGCTTCCCGCACCAATTGTCGGGCGGCCAGAAGGCCCGCGTCGGCATCGCCCGCGCCATCGCCCTGCACCCGAAACTCGTCATCCTGGACGAGCCGACCGCGGCGCTCGACGTCTCGGTCCAGGCCGTGGTCCTCAATCTGCTCCAGGACCTCAAGGCGCGGTTAGGTATGAGTTATCTGTTCGTCTCGCATGATTTGAACGTAGTGCGCTTGTTGTGCGATCGTGTCATTGTCATGCGGTCGGGTCGAATCGTCGAGGAAGGCTCTTCCGAGCAGGTTCTGAGCGATCCGCAGGACGACTACACCAAGGAGCTGCTGACGGCGATCCCGCATCCGCCGTTGCAGACACAAAGAGCGCACTGAAAGATTGTTTGGGAGCGTGATGGCCGAACCGCTGGACGATTATATCGACGCTGTCACCAAAGCGTTGGCGTTGCCCGTCGAGGAGGCCTGGAGGTCGTCCATTCGCGCCAATCTCGAGGTCTCGCTGCGGCTCGGCCGTCTCGTCGACGAATTCGCGCTGCCGGACGAGACCGAGCCGGCGCCCGTGTACACTGTCTGACGCCGCCATGACGACCAAGCCAGAGATGACGGCCTCCGAGATCGCAAGCGCGGTTGCCGGCCGCAAGATGTCCGCGCTCGATGCGACCGAGGCGGCCCTCGCGCGCATCAAGCAGCACGACACCATCCTCAACGCCTTCACCGACATCACCGCCGATCGCGCCCGTGCCAAAGCGCGCGCGATCGATGCCGATATCGCCGCCGGCAAGACGGTCGGCCCGCTCGCCGGCGTGCCCTTCGCGGTGAAGAATTTGTTCGACGTCGCGGGCCTCGCCACGCGCGCCGGCTCGAAAATCAACCGCGACCGCGCACCGGCCAGCCGCGATGCCACGCTGATCGAGCGGATGGAAGCCGCCGGCGCCGTGCTGGTCGGCGCGCTGAACATGGGCGAATACGCCTATGACTTCACCGGAGAGAACGTCCATGACGGTCCCTCGCGCAATCCGCATGACACGACGCGGATGAGCGGCGGCTCCTCCGGCGGCTCGGGCAGCGCCGTCGGCGGCGCGCTGGTGCCCATCGCGCTCGGCTCCGACACCAATGGTTCGATCCGCGTGCCGTCCTCGTTCTGCGGCATCTTTGGCCTGAAGCCGACCTATGGCCGGCTGTCGCGCGCGCGGTCGTTTCCGTTCGTCGCGAGCCTCGATCATCTCGGTCCGTTCGCGCGCTCCGCCACCGATCTCGCGCTGGCCTATGACGCCATGCAGGGATCGGATGCCGACGATGCCGCCTGCACCACGCGTGGCCTCGAGCCGACGACGCCGCTGCTTGCGAATCCGGTTTCGGACCTGCGCATCGCGATCGCCGGCGGCTACTTCCAGACCAATTTGTTTCCGGAAGCGGTCGAAGCCGTCGGCCGCGTCGCCAAGGCGCTGGGCGCGACGCGGGTGGTGGACGTGCCTGAAGCCGCGCGCGCCCGCGCGGCGGCCTATGTCATCACCACCACCGAAGGCGCCTCGCTGCATCTCGATCGGCTGCGCAAGCGGCCGAACGATTTCGACCCGGCCGTGCGCGACCGGCTGATCGCCGGCGCCATGGTGCCCGCGCCGCTGGTCGACCGCGCGCAAAAATTCCGCCGCTGGTACCGCGCGCAACTTGCCGAGATGTTCAAGTCTGTCGACGTGTTGCTTGCGCCCGCGACGCCATGCACCGCGCCCAAGCTCGGCCAGGTCAATTTCAATCTTGACGGCGTCGAGCTGCCGGTGCGCGCCAATATCGGTATCCACACCCAGCCGATCTCCTTTATCGGCCTGCCTGTGGTCGCCGTGCCGGTGCCGCTCGAGCCGCTGCCGATCGGCGTGCAGATCATCGCCGCGCCATGGCGCGAGGACATCGCGCTACGCGTTGCATACGCGTTGGAGAAGATGGGCGTCGTCGCCGTGCCCAGCCCAAGAGGATTTTGAGATGGAGATCGATCTCCCCGACGTGATCGCGGAAGTCAAAGCCGCGTTCGAGCGCTATGAGCAGGCGCTGATCACCAACAACGTCGCCGTGCTCGGCGAGCTCTTCCGCAACGATGCCCGTACGCTGCGCTATGGCATTGGCGAGAACCTCTACGGCTATGAGGCGATCGCCGGCTTTCGTGCCGGGCGCTCGCCGATCGGCCTCAACCGCCGCAGGGCGAAAACCGTCATCACCAGCTATGGCCGCGACACCGCGGTGGCCTCCACCTTGTTCTATCGCGACACGATGCCGGGTAGGGTCGGCCGGCAGATGCAAACTTGGGTAAAATTCCCGGAGGGCTGGCGCGTCGTCGCGGCCCATGTCAGCATCATCGACGAGTCGAAAGAGACCTGATCGTATGACGCTTGACGATTTTCCGTCCGGAACACTGCCGGCCGAGCCGATGGTACCGCGCGTCGATCGGGCGCAACCCAGCGTGCACAAAGTCACGCGTGCCGAGGAGCTGCGCCTCCAACTCGCCGACGAGATCGTGCGCGGAGCTCTGGCGCCCGGCGCGCCGCTTGACGAGACCGATATCGCGCGCCGCTTCAACGTCTCCCGCACGCCGGTGCGGGAAGCGCTGCGCCAGCTCGTGGCAAGCGGCCTCGTCGAAGCGCGCGCCCATCGCGGCGCGGTGGTGGCGCAGCCCTCGATCGAGCGGCTGACAAGCATGTTCGAGGCGATGGCGGAGCTCGAGGCGATGTGCGCCGCCCTCGCCGCCGAGCGCATGACCGCCACCGAGCGCCACGGCCTCGAAGCGATCCATGAAGAGCTGCGGGTCTTGAGCTACGCCGGTAATCCGGATCGCTTCCACGAGGTCAACGAGCGCTTCCACAACGCGATCTATGCCGGCTCGCAAAACGGTTACATCGCCGAGATCACGCTGGCGACGCGCGTGCGCGTGCAGCCGTTCCGCCGCGCCCAGTTCCGCAATCTCGGTCGCCTCGCCAAATCGCAAGCCGAGCACGACCGCGTCGTCGTCGCCATCATGCGCGGCGACAAGCAGGGCGCCGCCGCCGCGATGCGCGCCCATATCGAGCTGGTCCGCGGAGAGTACGAGATCTACGCGGTTTCGGTGTAGGATGACGCATTCTATGCCGTAGCAACCATTAAGAGCTAGGCTGCTTTTTCGGTCCAGGGCGTGCCGCGTTGTACGACAGTATTGGCATAGATCAGGAGCTTACGGGCGCAGGCGATCAGTGCTGCGTTGTGGGCTTTGCCCTTTGCCATGAGAC
>NZ_JADPKK010000017.1 GCF_023073915.1 Bradyrhizobium sp. 149
TCAGGCAGGAGACCGGGCGCGAGGTGCCGCACACCGTCAAGCCGCGCCGCGCCGGCGATCCCACTTATCTGGTCGCCGACCCCTCCGCAGCGCGGAAAGCGCTGAATTTCGTGCCGCGCCATTCCGACCTCTCCACCGTGATCCGGACCGCCTGGGCCTGGCACCAGAAGGCGCATCCGCTTAAGCAGCCCTGATGACATCGTCGAAATCAATCAGGCAGGCATAAGGTGTGGCCTATGGTCTATTGCGTTCTGACCCGAGCGATCCCGGCCCAACCGGATGGCGCGGCCGGGAACGGCTGTCGAGGCCCTTGGGCAATTTGTCATTGAGCTTCACGACCGCGCATCGAGCATCGCTAACCGGCGCATCTTCCCGGCTGTAGATCAGCGTCGCCTCGAACGTCACATCGGGCGCTTCCCTGGCCGTTCCCGAGCAGGTCGCCATCGCACCGCTGCACACGCCCGCGAGCTTGAGCTCGACCTCGTCAGTCCCGAACACGGTCGGCGGCCCCTCGGCATGTCGCCGCGTGGTCAGAACCGCCGTGAAGCGCTGCTCCTCAATTCGATAAGAGCCGTCGTAGGTGAAGAAGCTGTCGCTGCCGGAGATCCGCCCCTCCGCCAGATGCACGACGCCCGTACCCTGACCGCGCGGGGTCCTGAACCAGGCAGCGTATTTGCCGTCCTTCAGCATGAAAAATCCGTCCCGAAATTCACCTCGTATGTGCGACCAACTCTGGGGCGCGACAATGACCGATGCGGCAAGCATTCCGCCACGGTTAATGCCCTGCAAAGCCAACCAGTCAAATTGCTGCGGACTCGCGGAGCGACGCTGGCAGCGACGTCAAAACAATTCTATGCCGTCATCGGCGGTCTCGACCGCCTCGCCCCGGCGTGCGGCGGCGATCGACGCCAGCCCTAGCGCTCGAAGGAATTCCCGGTGGACGTCCCGCTCGCGCTCCATCGTGTAGTGCGCGAACAGATCGTCGAGCACGGCCTCGTCCTGTGGCTGCGGCCGCCCTGCGCCCGCGCTCGCGGTCTCGAGACGCGCGGCGACCGCGGGCAATGCCGCGGAGCCTTCGCCGAGCTCGGTCATCAGCCCTTGCGCCGAATTCATCAGCCGCTCGAACTCCGCGCCTTCATCGACGAGCCGGCTCATCAGCTTGCCGAGCCGTTCGTTACCGGCCTCGACCTCGCGCAGCGCCTGGAGGATCTGCGGCTCGAGCTCGGCGAGCTGCGTGGGATCGCCCTGCACGCGGAGCTCCTTCAACTCCCTGGCCGATCGCTCGATGCCGTCGAGCACGGGGCGCAAGCGCCCCGCGCCTGCCGAGACCTGGTCGGCGGTCGCCTTGAGCTCGTTGGCGATGACGACGAAGGCGCTGCCGCGGCTGCCGAGATGGCTTGCCTTGAGGCCGGCGTTCATTCCGATCAGCGTGATGTCGACGGTCGCCCCGGCGAGGTCAGCGATCGCGTGGCGAAATTTTGCCAGCGTGTCCTCGACGATCGCGAGCGCCTCGTCGACCGAGCGGCCGGCACCCTCGCAGGTGGCGATCAGGATCGAGGCATGCGCCAGCGTCTGCTTGATACGCGCCAGGAACGACGACGAGCCCCCATCCTCGCCGCCAAACAGCGCGCGGCCGTGGCCGACGACGCCCCCCGCATCGTGCAGGATAGCCGTCAGCGCGCGAACGATCTGGCCGATGTCGCCGCCGAATTCGCGCTGGGCGTCCCTGAGCAGCGCCGCCTGCAACTGGCAGATCGCGCGCGTGCCGTCGTCGCTCGCAACCGCTTGGGGAACGAGGTTCGGGGCGGAGCCCGACACAAGGCCGAGGCCGTGAGAGACGTGCTCGAGACGCTGGCGCGTGCTGTCTCCCGCCTGCAGGGAAACGATGGCGCTGCCGACCGCCTCAGCGATCTTTTTGGTACTGCTGCCGGCAAGAACGGCGAGCTGGCTGCTGTTGCGGCGCTGGTCGCGCAATCCCGAATAGGCCGTTCCGAGCTCGGCGCTCTCGGACACCAGTTGATTCCCGTAGCGGCTCTCGAACTCCCTCTGCCGGCCGGACGCGGTGACGACCGCTTCCGACAAGCGCTGCTGATCCCGCGCGCAGCCCTCGATCGAGCGCTGCACGGCCTTGCCGAGATCGTAGGCCTCCTGCGTGAAGGCCAGAAAGCCCTCGCGATCGGCGTCGAGCGAAGCCGCCTCGATCCGCGCGCTGCGCGCGATGATGGTGATCATCTGGATGTGCTTGAACAGCGGCTTGAGTAGCGCAGACGCCTGCGCGGTGCTCGTGCCGATCGTCGCAAGCAGGGCACTCTCGGCCGGGAGTGCCTGCGCAAGCTCACTGAGCCGCGCGGCGATCTCCTGTAACGCCGTCGCCGCCCGCTCGATCTCGGCGCCCGCGAGCTCCTCGGAGAGCGTCGCGAGGCCCTGGTTCAACTCCTTGAAGATGAGGTGGCCGCGCCCAAGCTCGTGGCCTACGCGCGCGAAGACGTCCTCGATCCGCGAGGAGACGTCATCGATCGCGGCGACCGCCTCAGTGAGCGTACTGGCCGGAATGATGGACATTGTGATCAACCTGCCACTGCGGCGTGCCCGGCCTGATACCAGAGCATGATCTCGCGCGGGATCTGATGCAGCGAGACGACTTTCTCGACGCCGCCATGAGCGATGGCTTCTTTGGGCATGCCGAACACCACGCAGCTCTCTTCATCCTGCGCCCGCGTCGAGGCGCCGAGCTTGCGCATCTCCAGCATTCCGCGTGCGCCGTCGTCGCCCATGCCGGTCATGATCACACCAAGCGCGTTGGCGCCCGCATGCTGGGCCGCCGAGCGGAACAGCACGTCCACGGACGGGCGATGCCGTGACACCGGCGGGCCATCCTTGATGGCGATCTGATAGCGCAGGCCGATGCGCTGGAGCAGCATGTGACGCGCACCGGGGGCGATATAGGCCCAGCCCGGCAACACCGCCTCGCCGTCCTCGGCTTCCTTGACCCGGATCTGGCAGACGCTGTCGAGACGCTTGGCAAAGGCCGCGGTGAAGCCTGCCGGCATGTGCTGGACGATGACGATCGGGGGACAGTGCGGCGGCAGCATTTCGAGAACGTCGTTGAGCGCTTCGGTCCCGCCGGTCGAGGCACCGATGCACACGATGCGTTCGGTCGCCGGCCGGACCTTACCCTGCACCGGGGGTGGAATGATGGCGTCGGCCGTGAGCTTCTTCTCGATCGTGCGCCGCTCCGAACGAGGGCGCACCCGCGCGCGCGCTGCCGACTTCACCGCCTCGCGCAGCCGCGTGGAGCATTCGAGCAAAGCCTGCCGCGTGTCGATCTTCGGCTTTGGCACGATGTCGACGGCGCCGGCCTCGAACGCCTCGAACATCACGTTCGAACCCTCTTCGGTCAGCGAGGAGCAGATGATCACGGGGATCGGACGCTGCGCCATGATCTTGCGCAGGAACGTCATGCCGTCCATGCGCGGCATCTCGATGTCGAGAATCATGACGTCGGGGATCTCGCTCTGGAGACGGCGCGCCGCGGCGAACGGGTCTGAGGCCGTTCCCATCACCTCGATCTCGGGATCATCATTGAGGATCGTCTGGAGGATTTGGCGCACCGACGCCGAATCGTCCACGATCAGCACGCGAACTTTCTCCTTCGGCATCTCGCGTGTCTCCAATCACACCTGAAAAATGGTTGGCTGAACCTGCTTCAAACCCGGAACGGCGCTGTGGATCATCGATTCGGAGTGCCCGACCAGCAGATAGCCGCCGGGCCGCAAATGGCTGCAGAGCTGTTCGACGACCTTGCGCTGCGTCGGCTTGTCGAAATAGATCAGGACGTTCCGGCAGAAGATGATATCGACGTCCCGGTCGACCGGGTAGGACTTGTCCATGAGGTTCATCCGCATGAAATGCGTCATGCGCCGCAATTCCGGAACGACCCGCACCTCACCGCGCGACCTGTCACGCGAGGACAGGAAATACCTCTTCAGGAAATGCTCGGGCACGGGCGCCAGCCCGTCACGGGGGTAGATCGCGGCCTTGGCAAGTCGCAGCACCGCCGTGGAGATGTCGGTCCCGAGGACGCGGAAGTGAAACCGCGATCCGGCCTGCGTCATGTCATCGAGCACCATTGCCGCAGTGTAGGCTTCCATGCCGGTCGAGCTTGCAGAACTCCAAACCTTCAGATTCGCATTCCTGCTTCCGTGGGACTTGAGCAAGGCCGGGATCGCGATCTCCCGCATGAAGGTGAAGTGCTGGGGCTCCCGGAAGAAGTCGGTCTTGTTGGTCGTCACCACGTCGATGAGGTGGGTCAGCTCAGTGTCGAAATGATCCGCCTCGAACAGGCTGTCGACATATTCGTTGAGATCGGAAAAGTTCAGCGCGCGCACGCGCTTGTGTAGCCGCCCCTCCAGCATCAGCCGCTTGCCCTGCGGCAGCTTGATGCCGACCTGGCCCTCGATCAATTCGGCGATGGTCCGGAAGTGGCGGTCCGACAGATGGACGGCCGTATCCTGCACGGCGGGCATCATCGCTGCCTGCCCCACCCGGGATGGCCGCCTGCACTGAATGTCGGGGCCGTACGGGCCATCTTGAATCCCACGCGTTTACACAATCACTGGCGGATCGGCCACCGGGAAGGATGGGCCGATCTCTTGACGGGTCTCAGCGCTGGAAATCGGCGTCCCGATCGTCCTCGCCGTCGTTCATGTCGAAGGCGAAGCCGCCGCCACCGGCCGCCTTCATAGCGCGCGCCGGCTTGGCCTGCGGCTTCTTGGCTGAACGCTCGACGGCCGCCATCGCGGCCGCCTTGGCGCGCAGCTGGTTGACTGCCCGGTCGATTGGGACGGGCGCGTGGCCCTTTCCGCCGTGCTCGATACGGAAATAAGCGATGGTGGACTGAAGTTGCTCGGCCTGCGAGGCGAGTTCCTCGGAGGTCGAGGACACCTGCTCAGACGCGCTGGCGTTCTGCTGGCCGACCTTGTCGAGCTGCTGGATGGCCTGGTTGATCTGCGCGGAGCCGACGTCCTGCTCGCGGCAGGCCGCGGTGATCTCCTCGACGAGCTCTGCAGTCTTCTTGATATCGGGGACGAGCTTGAAGAGCATCGAGCCGGCCTCCTGCGCCACCTTGACCGTCTCGGCCGAGAGCGTGCCGATCTCGGCCGCAGCCGCCTGGCTGCGTTCGGCGAGCTTGCGCACTTCGGAAGCCACCACCGCAAAGCCTTTGCCGTGCTCGCCGGCACGTGCGGCCTCGACTGCCGCGTTGAGCGCGAGCAGGTCAGTCTGGCGTGCAATCTCCTGCACAATGGTAATCTTCTCGGCGATGGTCTGCATCGCATTGACGGCGCGCCCCACGGCGGCGCCGCTGGCTTCGGCGTCCTTGGCGGACTGCGCCGCAATCTTCTCGGTCTGGTTGGCGTTGTCGGCGTTCTGCTTCACGTTCGAAGCCATCTCCTCCATCGAGGAGGAAGCCTCTTCGGCGGACGACGCCTGCTCGGTCGCGCCCTGCGACAGCTGCTCGGCGCTCGCGGAGAGCTCCTGGCTGCCGGCGGAGACGTTCTGGGCCGCAGTCAGGGCTTCCGACACGATCTGGCGGAGCTTTTCCACCATGCGCTCCAGGGCAAGGCCCAGCGTGTCCTTCGCCGACTGAGGCTTGGCCTCGACCATGAGATTGCCCTGCGCGATCTCGTTGGCAACCGCTGCCGTCTTGTTCAAATTGACGGTCATGGCGTTCAGCGACTTGATCAGGTCGCCGACCTCATCATTGCCCACGACATCGATCTTCTGGCTGAGGTCGCCGACCGCCACCGCCTCGGCAAGGCCGACTGCACGAGCCAACGCCCTGCTGATGCCGACCGCTATCCAGGTCGCGGCCGCGATTGCAATCAAGAGGGACGCAATTACAATTGTGAGCAGAACGATCTGCGCGCGGGCCCCGTCGTCTCTCGCCTGCTCCGAGCGGTCGGCCACCTGCTTCTTGACCAAGCTGATGTACTCGTCTCCCACCGCAATCGCTTCACCGCCCGCCTTGCGAACCTCCGTCGCCGAATGCGCGGCTGCTCTTGACTTGTCGATCTTGGCGAGACGGATGGATTCATCCTGAGCCGCAGCCATTCTCAGATAAGCTGCGGAGAGCTTGTCGATCATTTTCCTCCCGTTCTCGGATGCAATCGCATAAAGATCGTCCCGGCTTTTGACGAAGCCGTTGCGGAGGGTCACAAGCTCAGCAGCGATACGGTCGGTCTCCGCATCGCTGGGGGCCAGTATCGCGTTCTTTTCGGCGCGAATCTGCATCAAGATGCCTTTTTGAAGATCCGCCGCCTTCTCGATTCTCCCTGCAGCCGAAGCCAGCGCCTCGCTCGCCCCGACAAGATCACTTAGCTTCAGATAGGCTACTCCACCGGCGATCATGGAGAGCAGGATGACGACGCCGAAGGCGCTCGCAAGCTTGGCTTTGACGGTGAATCTCATTTTGGTCCCGTTGGTTTGAATGGGTACTTACGCTTGCGTACGCTTCAATCTTGCAAACTCAGGCGGCGCGGGGTGCGTCCGCCGCGGCCTCATCTCCTGCCGGAATCTCGTCATTCGCCATCAGCTTGGCGAGATCGAAAATGACGACGAACTTCTCGCCCTTGCGCCCGATGCCCTGGGCATAGTCGGACTGCCACTTGCCCCCGACCTCCGGCACCGGCTCGATCGCCTGCTCGTCTATGTCCGTGACCTCAAATACGCAGTCGGCGACGAAGCCGACACCAACCAAGCGGCCTTTCATCGGCACGTCGAGGATGATGATGCGGGTTGCTTCGGTGGCGGTCACATTGGGCAGGCCCAGCTTGGTCCTGAGATCGACGATCGGATAGCCGCTGCCGCGCACGTCGATCATGCCGAGCAGGAAATTCGGCGCATGCGGCAGGCGCGAGATCGGCCGCATGTCGAGAATTTCGCGGACGTTGCGGATGCTGATGCCGAACGTCTCACCGGCGAGCCCGAGCGTCAGATATTGCGAGGTTGCGGCCATGATGCGGTCCAGGGATCCCAAGGTCTGCGAATGAGCGGGTCCGGCGGAAGGCCGGACCGATTGATCAGCGTTGAAACTCGGCGTCGCGATCATCCTCGCCGTCATGCATGTCGAAGGCAAATCCGCCGCCGGCGACCTTCGTTGCGCGCGCCGGTTGACGGGCAGGGACGGGCTTCTTCTTGCCGCGATCTGCCGCCGCCATGTGCGCCGCCTTGGTGCGGAGCTGTGTGACGGCGCGGTCGATCGGCGCAGGCGAGGCAGCCTCGCCACGTCCGGCCTGCTCGATTCGGAAGAACGAAATGGTCGACTGCAGCTGTTCGGCCTGCGAGGCAAGTTCTTCCGAGGTCGAGGACACCTGCTCGGACGCGCTGGCGTTCTGCTGACCGACCTTGTCGAGCTGCTGGATGGCCTGATTGATCTGCGAGGAGCCGACGTCCTGCTCACGACAGGCGGCGGTGATTTCCTGAACGAGCGCGGCCGTCCTCTTGATGTCGGGCACGAGCTTGGACAGCATCTCGCCTGCTTCCTGCGCGGCTCTCACCGTTTCAGTCGACAGAGTCCCGATTTCCGCCGCGGCAGCCTGGCTGCGTTCCGCGAGCTTGCGGACTTCGGAAGCGACCACCGCAAAGCCCTTGCCATGCTCGCCTGCCCGAGCTGCCTCGACAGCGGCATTGAGCGCGAGCAGGTCGGTTTGGCGTGCAATTTCCTGGACGATCGTGATCTTCTCGGCGATCGTCTGCATTGCCCCGACTGCTCGGCCGACCGCGGCGCCGCTGGCTTCAGCATCCTTCGCCGATTGGGTCGCGATCGTCTCCGTCTGACTGGCATTGTCCGCATTCTGCTTCACATTGGAGGCCATCTCCTCCATCGACGAGGAGGCTTCTTCGGCGGAAGACGCCTGCTCCGTTGCTCCCTGCGACAGCTGCTCGGCGCTCGCGGAAAGTTCCTGGCTGCCCGCCGAGACGTTCTGGGCTGCAGTCAAGGCTTCCGCGACGATCTGCCGAAGCCTTTCGACCATCTTGTTAAGCGACTTGATGAGATCGCCGACCTCGTCGTTGCTGCTGATATTGATGGTTTGAGTGAGATCGCCCCCCGCCACAGCGCCAGCGAGATTCACAGCCCTGGCTATCGCCCGGCTGATGCTCAAGGCGATCCAGGTGGCCGAGCCGGCACCAATGAGCAGTGATATGGCCATGACGCCAATCAGGAGCATCTTGGCTTTGCCAGCATCCCTCTCGGATTCCGCAGAGGCTTCAGCCATCAATTTCTTGACATAGGCAATGTAATCGCTGGAGGTTGCGATCGCGTTCGCCGCATTCGCCGTACCGTCCGAAGAGGCCATGGCAGAAGCCCGGATATTCCCGCCCTCCTTGACGATCTCCGCAACCCTTGCGATGACGCTCATAAGACGCTCGCCCTGTTGACCAATTCCAGCAAACGACACACCGACGGTGTTTGCGGCAGCAGCGACCTGTGTCAGTTCGCCCTTCAGGGCGTCCCTTTGCTGTCCAAGCGACTTCAAGATGAGATTCAGCTCTTCCATCCCGGGGGCTGCAAAGGACAGGGCAACATCGCGCTGCAGACGTGCCGCTTCAAGCCTTGCGGTTTGGAGCGCCGCCAATGCGTTGCTGCGTTCGATGGATGGGGACAGGCGGTTCAAATCGGCCACAAATTTGTCCGCTGCGGCAATCCAGTCTTTGTTTGCGGACTGGCCTTCCGAGCTCCACAGAGCGGCGCCCCGATAGTTCGAGTTCATCAAAGCGAGCTTGATGATCTCATCCTCTGTCGAGTTCATTTTATCATAAGAAGCGGTGAATTTATCGAGTAGGCGCCGACCTGTATCGTTCGCAAAGGCGTAAACCTCGTCGCGCAGCCGTGTGGCGTCCTTGCGGTACTTCTTCACGTCTTCGGAGATCTTTTGCATCTCCGCGTCGGTCGCGGCCAATATGATGTCGCGTTCTGCGCGCATCTGATAAAGTACATTGTTTTGCATCTCGCCGGCCTTGTCGATCCGGCCGGCGCGTTGCACCAACTCCGCCGACGTGTCGACCATCTCCGATAGCTTCACATACGCCATCGTGCCGGTGATTGCGGACAGCGTCAGGATCGCGCCGAACGCGCAAGCCAGTTTCGCCTTGATCGTAAATCTCATCTCTACCCCCGGTTGGGTTCAATTCAGAATGCGTTCCATGTTGGGAACGATGACGAACTCTTCACGCCACTTGGTGATGAACCGGATGAACTCCGGCTTCCAGTGCATGCCGACGCGCGGCGTCTGCTGCACGGCGGTCTGGGAAATCTCCGTAACCTCGTAGACTTTGTCGGCGGTCACCCCAACCAGCACCGGCTCGTTCTCTATCTCGATCTCGATGACCACGATGCGCGTGTCGGCGGAATTTTCAGTCAGCGGCATGCCGAAGCGGATGCGCAGATCCGCGAGCGGAATGACGTTGCCGCGCACGTTGATCACGCTGGGAACGAACGAGCGTGCGCCGGCGACCTTGGTCACCGGTACGGGATCGATGATCTCGCGCACGAGCCCCGCATCGAGCGCGAACTTTTCCTCACCGAGCCCGATCATCACCACCTGCATCGCGTTCGCCTGATGCTCGCTGCTCCGGCCAAGCCCCTCGTTCATCACGCCGCCTCACTGATGTACTTGTCGACCTGTGACTGTGCGAGCGCGACCAGTTGTGTGACGTCAAGGATCAGCGCCGCCGTACCGTCCCCGAGGATGGTGGCGCCGGAGAAGATTGTGACGTCGGCGTGCAGCTTGGAAAGCGACTTGATCACAGTCTGGTGGCTGCCGATGATCTGGTCGGCAACGAGCCCGACGCGGCTCTCGCCGGTCGAGATGATGATCGTCTTCTGGTGCTGGTCCGGCTGACCGGGCACGGTCAGGATCTCGCGCAAGCGCAGAAACGGCACGAGGTTGCCGCGCACGTTGAGGAAGTTTCGGCTTCGTGAGCGCTCGTCCTCGACCGTCAATTCGACGCATTCCTCCACCGCAGGAAGAGGAATGATGTACCGGCCTTCCCCGACGCGGATAAGCAAGCCCTCGATGATCGCGAGCGTCAGCGGCAGACGCAGCGTCACTGTGGTGCCCTGGCCCGGCCTGGTCGTCAGGTCGATCGAGCCGCGCATGTTCTCGATGGTGCGCTTGACCACGTCCATGCCGACGCCGCGCCCAGACAGAGCCGAGATGGTCTGCGCCGTGGAAAAGCCCGCGTGGAACAGGAATTGGTGGATCTCGTGATCAGACAGCGTTGCCCCCGGCGCGATCAGCCCCTGCTCTTCCGCCTTGGCGCGGATACGGACGGTGTTGAGACCGCCGCCGTTGTCCTTGATGGTGACGAGCACCTGCGCGCCGGAGTGAACGGCAGCGAGTTCGATCCGGCCCTGCTCGGTCTTGCCGGCAGCGGCACGGGCGGCGGTTTCCTCGATGCCGTGATCGATGGCGTTGCGAATCAGGTGCACCAGCGGATCGGCCAGGCACTCGATCATGGTCTTGTCGAGTTCGGTCTCCTCGCCCGTGGTGACGAATTCGACCGGCTTCGAGAGATCGCGCGACAGATCGTGGACCAGCCGGCGGAAGCGGCCGAACAGCGAGCCGATCGGCACCATGCGAGCGCCCATTGTGGTGTCGCGCAGGCTGGAGGCGAGGCGCTCGATCTCCTCGGCGATCAGCTTGATCGAAAGATCGGAGCCGACGGCCGCAAGCTGCGTCAGCCGCGCCTGGGCGATAACAAGTTCGCCGACCCGGTCCATCAACTCGTCCAGGCGCTCGGCTTGGACGCGGACGGTGGCGATGCCACGATCGTCGCGCTTGGCCTCGGACTTCGGCTCCAGCTTCGATTCAGATTTGGCTTCCGTCTTTACTGAGGGCGGCGTTGCGACGGGCGCGGCAGTCCCGACCACCGGCGCAGGCACTTCGGCCATCGAGGCCGGCTCCTCCTCGATGAGCTGGAATAGCGGCATTGGCGCAGGCGCTTCGACTTGCTCCAGCGGCGAGAGCGTCAGCTTCATCTCGTCCTGGACGAACATGAAGACGTCGTCGATCGCGTCCTTGCCGCAGACGGCGTGCAGCTTGACGTCCCACTTCAGATAGCAGTCTTCCGGCTCCATCTCGTCGAGGAACGGGATTCCGTCCGTAACAGGCACGACGAAGCAGGGGCCGAGCTTGCAGAGATCTTCCAGCAGATCGAGCGGGTTCGAGCCGTTACGCAGGATGTGGGACTCGAATTCCAGATAGAGGTGCCAGCCCGCCTGCCTGCTCTCGCTGGGGGCCAGCGGCGGCGCCCCGGCGATCTCGGTGAGGCAAGCAAGAGGCTGGTCGGACGACACGAAGCGCTTGAGGTCGTCGAGGATGGCTTCGCCGATGACGTCGTCGGTCGACTGCGGATCCTCAATCAGCGCGCGAATGTAGTCCTTGGCGGCGAGCGCGACCGAGATTAGCTCCTGGGTCGGCTTGATCTCGCCCCTGCGGACGCGGTCGAAAGCGGTCTCGAATTCATGGGTGAAGGAGGCGACCTTGTCGAAGCCGAACATGGCGCCCGAGCCCTTGATCGTATGCAGGGCTCGAAAAGCGGAATCGACCAGCTCACGGTCGTCGGGACGCAGGCCGAGGTCAAGCAGGGCTGCCTCCAGAACTTCGAAGAGCTCGCTGGCTTCCTGGCGAAAGATCTCGGTCGGGTCCATCGCGCTCATGCGCGCACCAGCTTGCCGACGACGGCGAGCAACTGCTCGGGCTTGAACGGTTTGGTGATCCAGCCGGTGGCGCCGGCGCTCTTGGCTTCCTGCTTCACGGTGTCATTGGATTCGGTGGTCAGGAACACGATGGGCATGCCGACCGCGCTCGGAAGCTTGCGAAGCGCCCGGATCAGCTCCAGCCCGTTCATGACGGGCATATTGAGGTCGGTGATGACGAGGTCGAGCTTGCCGGCCTGGGCCTTGGCGAGCCCCTGCGCGCCGTCGCCGGCCTCGATCACGCTGTGACCGGCCGGCTCGAGCACGACCTTGATCATTTGCCGAATGCTAGGGGAATCGTCGACGGTCAGAATCGTGGCCATTAGACGCCATCTTTCTTTTGCGGGAAGTGCTGATCGATCATCGCTTCGCTGGCGAAGCCGGCGCGGCGGAGGGTGTTGCGCAGAGATTGGGAGAATGATGTGAGCACCACTGGGCGGCCCTGGGCCTCGCCCGTCCTGGCGGTGGACAGCAGCAGCTGGACCGAGGTCACGTCGGCCTTGTCGACGTTGGAGCAGTCGATCTCAAGCCGTTCCTGCCGGCCGAACGCCTCTCGGATCAAATCATAGACGCTGCGAATTGCGGCTATGCTGCAATCAGCGGGAAGCCGTAGGGGCCATTTGGGCTCAGTAACATCAGACGGCATTCGTCCCCCAAATTTTGAGGGGATTTGGCGGAGGCATATGGCCGAATCCCAGCGCAACAACTATTTGCGGAGAGCGTGTGCAAACTCCTAACAGGCCCAACCGTACAACTACGGGTCACAATACCAAACACTTCGCGTATGCCTACTGACGTGCACATTTTGCGGTGCATGCGGTTGTGGAACGGGATAGATGTTTGCGCGACGTTAAACCAAGCGAACTATTCGTTTGGGTCACGCTTCGCCATCGAACGAGTCCGGCCGCCGATGCTGACCCAAGCGCTCCTGGTTGATGACAGCCGCTCCGTCCTCAACTTCCTGAAACGTCACATCGAGGCCGAAGGTCTGGTCGAGGCCACCACCTTCCTCGATCCCGTGGATGCGCTGGCTTGCGCGCGCGACCGCGTGTTCGACCTCGTGCTCGTGGACTACGAGATGCCGCACCTGGATGGGATCAGTTTCATCCGCACCTTCCGCGCGCTGCCCGGCTGCGCCGATATCCCGATCGCGATGATCACTTCGCGACAGACCGATGACGTCAAGATGGAAGCGCTGCAAGCCGGTGCAACCGACTTCCTGCCCAAGCAGCCGCAGAGCGTCGAAATGACGGTGCGCCTGCGGAATTTGATTCAGCTTGGTGCAGCCGGACGCAAGCTCAGCGATCGTGCGGCGCATCTGGCCAGCGAAGTCGCGGCAGCGACACGGAAGCTCGGTGAGCGCGAGGAGGAGATCATCCTGCGGCTCGCGCTTGCGGTCGAGTACCGCGACAACGACACCGGCGAGCACACGTTGCGGGTCGCCCGCTACAGCCGCATCATCGCCGAGCAGCTCGGCCTGCCGGCCCGGCTCTGCCGCGACATTTACCTGGCCGCGCCGCTGCACGATGTCGGCAAGGTCGCCATTCCCGACAACATCCTGCTCAAGCCCGGCAAGCTGACCGACCAGGAGATGGCGGTGATCCGCACCCACGCGACGATCGGCGAGAAAATCCTGGCCGACTCGGGCTGCGAGCTGATCCAGCTCGGTGCGCAGATTGCCGCAGCACATCACGAGCGCTGGGACGGCGCGGGCTATCCGAACGGCCTCAGGGGCGACGAGATCCCCGTCGCCGCGCGCGTGGTCGCGGTCGCCGACGTCTTCGACGCCCTGACGACGCGGCGGCCATATAAAGAGCCGATGCCGCTGGA
The DNA here is from genome assembly GCF_023073915.1 of Bradyrhizobium sp. 149. Lineage (GTDB taxonomy): Bacteria > Pseudomonadota > Alphaproteobacteria > Rhizobiales > Xanthobacteraceae > Bradyrhizobium. Next base: position 13,592 of record NZ_JADPKK010000017.1, read on the forward strand.
CGCGGCGCGCAACTATCTGGTCGAGAACCAGGACCGGCAGTTCGACTCGGCTTGTGTCGAGGCCTTCCTGTCGCGCTGGGACGAGGTCGCGGAGATCGCCGCCGGTCAGCAGACCACGCCGTATCAGAAAACCGAGGTCACGCCTGCTCCCATTATAGAGGCTGGGGAGAGCCGTCCGGTCGAGGACCGTTCGCCCGAGGCGGCCCCGGCCGCCTGACATTATCCATCCGGCCAACAACGTGCCTCAGCTCTGCTTTCTCCGATCGCCGGTTTGAACCTCTTCCTGATAAAGTGCACCAATATCTGAGAGTGATTCCGGTCACACTTGACTGGGCGCTGCGCTGCTAAGCATCAAACCAGGATGGGACCGGTAATACATCGGCCGAATTGGATGAGAATTCCCATGAGAAGCCTGATCGGCGCTGTTGTCGGCGCGTTCTGTTTTGCGGTCCCCGCCCTGGCCGAGACCCCCGCCGCCATCGTCGAGGAGGTGCAAGGCAAGGTCGACGGCATCGCGTTCATGGACTACGTGGCGCCGGGGAAGATCATCAAGCTCGGGCCGAAGGCGAGCATTACGCTGAGCTATCTCAAATCCTGCCAGCGCGAGATCATCAGCGAAGGTGTCGTCCTGGTCGGCGCCGAGCAGAGCACCGTGCAGCTCGGCGAGGTTAAGCGGGAAAAGGTCCCCTGCGATACCAATGCGGCCAAGCTGTCTGAGCGCGAGGCGAACCAGAGCGCCGCGACGACGTTCCGCACGATGCGCTCGGACGCCAAGGGCGCGCCGGCAAAGCTGCCGACGCTCTACGGCATCGCGCCGCTGGTGCAGGCCAAGAGCGGCAGCACCCTGGTGATCGAACGCACCGACGGCAAGGAACCCACGATCAGCATCCCGCTGAGGAATGACGTCATGATCGGCGGAAAATTCTATGACTTTGCCAAGGCCGGGAAGTCGCTGACCCCGGGTGGCAGCTATCTCGCCATTCTCGGCGCCAAGCGCTACGCCTTCCAGGTCGATGCCAGCGCCACGTCATCGCCGACGCCGATCGTCGGCCGCCTGCTGCGGCTCGAATAAGCGGCCTGCGTCGGGGCGATGCGGCGGATCGGCAAGCGGGACATCGTTGCGGCGATCCTGATCGCGCTCGTTGCGGGCGCAGTGTTCACGTCACCGCCGCTTGGTACGCTGCAAGGTCTCTCGCTCGACCTCCTGACGGCGCTACGCGGCAAGATTGCCGGCGACCGCCACGATCCCCCGAAATCGCCGGTCGTCGTCGTGGCCATCGACGGTCAGACCTACGACACGGCGCCGTTCAAGGGTTCGCCGACGCAGACTTGGACGCGCGAGATCGGCCGCGTGCTTGGGAGCATCACCGACGGCGGTGCCAAGGTGATCGGTTTCGACGTGATCTTTCCGAGCTCGATCGAGCAATCGGAAATCCCGTTTGGCGACGCGCCGCTCGGCGCCCGCATGAAGGGATTTGACCGGGATTACCTGATCGCGCTGCGGCAACTCTCCGACGACGGCAAGCTGGTGCTCGGCGAGATCCTGAGCAACGACCATCAGGAAAGGCCCGACCGTGCGCAGCAACTAGCGGTGAGAAACAATATCCGCGCCCTCAACGTCCATACCGACACCGACGACGTGATCCGACGGATGCCGCTGAGCTTTTCCATCGACGGCAAGCCGGTTCCCACGATGGCGGTCGAGCTCGCCGCGCGCGCGCTCGGCGGAAAGCCCGGGATTGCACCGTCCGGTGCAACCGAATTGTCCGGTTATGCGATTCCGAGCGCGGTACCGAACACGCTGACGCTCAACTTTCGAGGGCTGAGCCGCGAGGTTCCGACCTTCTCCTTCGCCGATCTGCGGGCCTGTGTCGAAAAAGGCGACCGCGATTTCTTCCGCCGCGCCTTTGAGGGCAAGGTCGTATTGCTCGGCACCGTCCTCACTTTCGACGACCGCAAGCTTACCTCGATGCGACTGTCCGGCGGATATGACGGAACGCCGGGGCCACGATGCGCCCTGCCCGTCCCGGCAGGCATTGCACAAAAGGCCCGCAGCGACATCGCCGGTGTCTTCGTGCATGCCACCGCCGTCCGCAATCTGATCGAGCGCGATGCCGTGACCGAGATCGGCTTTCCGCTACGGACCATTCTCACGATCGCCTTCGCGGCCATCATCGCCTGCGCGGCTTGCATACTCGCACCGGGTGGCGCCGTGATCGCCTGGATCGTTCTCACCGCCGCTTATACGGCCGTGACTGTCGGCACGTTCGTTCACGCGGTGGCGCTGCCGCTGACGGAGCCGGCACTCGCGAGCCTTGCCGCGCTCGCGATGATGATCGGCTACCGGTTCGTGCTGGCCGATCGTGACGAGCGTTTCCTGCGCAAGAGTTTTGCGTTCTATCTCGCCCCCGAAGTGATCGACACCATGGTGGCCTCCGGCAAGATGCCGGCGCTCGGCGGCGAGATGCGCAACGTCACCATGTTCTTCTCCGACCTGAGCGGCTTCTCCTCCATCGCCGAGAGGATGACGCCTGGCGAGCTGGTGACGCTGATGAACGAATATCTGTCCGCCATGACCGACATCATCGAGAGCCATCGCGGCTATGTCGACAAATATATCGGCGATTCCATCGTCGCCATGTTCGGTGCGCCCGCCGACGATCCCGCGCACGCACGCAACGCCGTCCATGCCGCGCTGAAATGCCACGAGAAACTGGCAGAGCTCAATGCCGGCAGCGCCGCCTTCGCCGGGCACGGCCTGTCGCACCGCATCGGGCTCAACAGCGGCGAGGCCGTGGTCGGCAATATCGGCTCCCGTCGCCGCTTCAACTACACCGTCATGAGCGACACCGTGAACGTCGCCTCGCGGCTCGAAGGCGCCAACAAATACTACGGCACCGCAATCATGGCCTCGGAGTCGACCATGGCGCAGACCGGCGACAGCTTCGCCTGGCGTGAGCTCGACGCAATCCGGGTGCTGGGGCGTAGCGAGACGATCAGGGTGTTCGAGCCGCTCGCGGACAAGGGCGCGGAGAGCGCTGGGCAGAAAAAGGTGGCCGCGGCTTACGCGGAAGGGCTGGCCTGCTGGCGGGCGCGGGAGTTCGCGAAGGCGGCTGAAGCGTTCGAGGGCGTAGCGAAGACTGATCCAGCATCGTCCAAATTCGCGAAACGCGCGAGAGCGCTCACGGCAGCTCCGCTGCCTCCGGATTGGACACCGGTCAACACGCTGGAAGGGAAGTAGCAGCCAACTGCGCCGTCCACCTTCTCTCACAAGAGAAGGAAGGCATCCGCGTTCACCGCCGCTAAAACGGCAGCCCCACATAATTCTCCGCGAGCAGGCGCTGCGCCGTCTCGGACGAGAGCAGATATTCCAGTTCCGTCTGCTGGAGCCGGTCCTCGTATTCGAGCCGGTCGGGGAAGCGATGCAGCAGCATCGTCATCCACCACGAGAAACGTTGTGCCTTCCAGATCCGCGCCAGCGCCTTGGCGGAATAGCCCTGGAGCCCGGAATCATCGTCGTTCTGATAGTGCGCGAGCATGGCGTGGTAGAGATAATAGATATCGGAGGCGGCGCTGTTCAGCCCGCGCGCGCCGGTCGGCGGCACGATGTGGGCGGCATCGCCGGCGAGAAACAGGCGGCCGTAGCTCATCGGCTCGGCGACGAAGCTGCGCAACGGCGCGATGCTCTTCTCGATGGACGGTCCCGTGATCAGGCGACCGGCGACCTCCTCCGGCAAACGGCGCTTCAGCTCGGCCCAGAACGCATCGTCGCTCCAGTCCTCCACCTTGTCGGTGAGCGGTACCTGGACGTAGTAGCGGCTCAGCACTTGCGACCGCAGCGAACACAGCGCAAAGCCGCGCTCGTGCTTCACATAGATCAACTCCGGCGACATCGGTTTCGTGCGCGACAGCACGCCGAGCCAGCCGAACGGATAGATCTTCTCATATTCCCGCAGCACGTTCTTCGGGATCGACTTGCGACTGACGCCGTGAAAGCCATCCGCGCCGACGATATAATCGCAATCGATCCGGACGGTCTCGCCGTTCGAACGATAGGTCACGTAAGGGCGGTCCGAGGTCAGCTCATGCGGCGTCACGTCCTCGGCATTATGCACGAAGTTGCCGTCGAGGCGGTCGCGCGCCTCGTAGAGGTCGCGCGTCAGCTCGGTCTGGCCGTACACCAGCACCGAATTGCCGCCGGAGTGCTTGTGCAGGTCGATCTGGGAGAGCACCCCGTCATGGGCGATCTCGAATCCCTTGTGGATCTCGCCCTCGCGATCCATCCGCTCGCCGCACTGTGCCTCGCGCATCAGCCTGGCGAAACCGTGCTCGAGCACGCCGGCGCGGATGCGGGCAAGCACGTGGTCGCGGCTGGATTTCTCCAGCACGATCGTGTCGATGCCCTTGAGGTGCAGGAGCTGGGACAACAGCAGCCCGGACGGCCCGCCGCCGATGATGCAGACCTGAACTTTCATTTTGCGTCCTCCACGGCACTTTTTTGCAGATTCAGCGCCGCTGACCGATGGAGGCTTTCGTCTTTGTCTTGTACTATTCGAACATGAGAAGCGCAGCCTCCGCCCCGGCAATCCGGGTCTATAATTTGTTCGGCGAGTCCGGCGATCTGCCCGACGTCGTGCATTGCGAGACGATTGCCTCGCGCTCGGTGCTGCACAACTGGACGCTGGCCGTACACCGCCATGCCCGGCTGCATCAGGTGCTGCTGATCGAGCGCGGCGGCGGCGAAGCGACGCTCGACGGGCAGGTGATGCAGCTGAAGCCGATGCAAATCGTCAACGTGCCCGTCGGCCACGTTCATGGCTTCCGTTTCGTGCCTGATACTCAGGGCTGGGTACTGACCATCGCTGCGGAAATACTGGACGAAGCGCTGCTCGACTCCGAAGGACTGCGCGGCGCCTTGTCGCGCTCGGCCGTGGTACGCGGCACGCCGCAGATTCGCACCACCATGAAACAGATCTTTGCCGAACACGCCGCGCGCGATTTCGGCCGAGCGCATGTGCTGCGTGCACTGTCGGCGGCCATGATCGGGCTGGTGGCCCGCGCGCTCATCGGCCAGAGCGGTGGCAACGGCACGGCTGAAAGCGGACTATTCCGCCGCTTCGAGGCGCTGCTGGAGCAGCACCATCTGGAACGCTGGAGCGTTGCGGACTATGCGGGCGCGCTGTCGATGACGCCGACCCATCTCAACCGGGTGACGCGGGCAGCAACCGGCGACACCGCCTCGCACCTGATCCTTAACCGGCTGATTCGCGAGGCGCGGCGCAACCTCGTCTACACCAATTTGCCGGTCTCGACGATCGCCTATGCGCTCGGCTTCGAAGACCCCGCCTATTTCAGCCGGGTCTACGCCGCCGCCACGGGCGTATCACCGCGCGCCTTTCGCGCGCGGCTCCATGGCGGTGAAGGCTGACGCATCGAACGAAAGGCCAAGCGCGCCTATGGTCCGAGGCCGCGCTGCGAACCGCAACAGCCTTTGTTCCCGGCGCAGCCACTTACCTTCGTATATCGAGCCCTACCCTTTGGATAGAGGCCCTTTACCTCGGTACAATTGAGAAGGGAATGCGCGCGCCTTAGCGTGGCTGCATTCGGCGCCCTGGCGCTGGTGGCATGAACCTCCCTAACCTTGGCGCAAGACGGCCACCCCTGTCCGGTCGTCTGCGCCGCTTTTTCAGCAAGCCATCGGCGCTCCCGGTGTTTTCCGGCCGACAACCGCGCCTTGGTGGCTGGGACCGGCCGGCTTTCATGCGAAACTGGGGATTTGTGCATGATGTCTTCGTTTGAGAAGATCGCGCTCTTCATCGACGGCTCCAATCTCTATGCGACCTCCAAGGCGCTCGGTTTCGATATCGATTACAGGCGTCTGCTCGGCGAATTTCATGGCCGTGGTGTGTTGCTGCGGGCCTTCTATTATACGACCGTCATCGAGGATCAGGAATATTCGTCAATCCGCCCGTTGATCGATTGGCTCGACTATAACGGGTATACCGTCGTCACCAAGCTCACCAAGGAGTTCATCGACGCCACCACCGGCCGCCGCAAGGTGAAGGGCAGCATGGATGTCGAACTCGCCGTGAAAGCGATGGAGCTCGCCGACCACGTCGACCAGATCGTGTTGTTCTCGGGCGATGGAGATTTTCGTTCGCTGGTGGAAGCCTTGCAACGCCGTGGCGTCCGCGTAACAGTCGTCTCTACGCTGGCCACCCAGCCGCCCATGGTCGCCGACGAACTGCGCCGGCAAGCGGACATCTTCATTGATCTGGCGGAACTGAAGGCAAGAGTGGGGCGCGATCCGGCGGAACGGCCGGGATCGCGGGAGATGCGTCAACAACCACCGCAATTCACCACGCGCGGAGATCAATCGAAGCGACCGGGTGGAATGATCCCGTAGCACGACCCGGATCGTCACACGTCGAAGAACACCGTCTCTTCCGGCCCCTGCAAATTGATCGTGAAGGAATACACGACCTTGCCGGCGCGTTCGGTGCGCTTTGCGATCAACGTCTTGCGGCGCACGGCCGGCTCGACCAGGTTGAGCACGGGATCGGCGGCGTTGGCGGCCTCTTGGTCCGAGAAATACAGCCGCGTGTTGAGACCGATGTTGATACCGCGCGCGACGATCCAGACGTCGATGTGCGGCGCATTTTTGCGGCCGGTCTTGTCGATGATCGCGCCCGGCTTGATGGTCTCGAAGGTGACAAGACCACTCTCGAAGTCGGAGCCGGCGCGGCCCCAACCGCGAAACTCCTCGTCCGGCGCGCTGGTCGACCGATCGGCCGGATGGTTGTAGCGGCCTACCGCGTTGGCCTGCCAGATCTCCAGCAGCACGTCGCGCAGCGGCGTGCCGCTGCCATCGATCACCTTGCCCTCCAGCGTGATGCGTTCGCCCTGGGTGTTCGGCGTCACCAGCACGTTGGAAAAATTCTTCTCGAAAATGTCGAAGCCGGCCATGGCCGGGATCAGGCCGATATGGACGTAGGGCCCGGCGGTCTGCGAGGCGGTTTCCTTGAGGTAATTGAGCGGCTGCGGCATGGACTCAGTTCCCTGCGGTGCGATTTTCAAAATATGTGGAGCGCTGGCCGCGCAAGACGATGTCGAAACGGTAGGCGAGCGAGTCGAAGGGAGCCGATGCGTTGAGGTCGAGCGGCGCCACGAGGCGCTCCAGCGCATCCTTGTCCGGGATCGTCGTCAGGATCGGGCAGACCGGGATCAGGGGATCGCCCTCAAAGTACATCCGGGTGATCAGGCGTTGTGCGAAGCCCGAGCCGAACACCGAAAAGTGGATGTGAGCGGGACGCCAGCTGTTGACGTAGTTGCGCCAGGGGTAGGGCCCCGGCTTCACGGTGCGGAAATAATACTGGCCGGTGTCGTCGGTCAGCGCGCGGCCGCAACCGCCGAAATTCGGGTCGATCGGTGCCAGATACGTATCCTTCCTGTGCCGGTAGCGCCCGCCGGCATTGGCCTGCCAGAACTCGACCAGCGTGTTCGGCACGCCGCGGCCGGTCTCGTCCAGCACGCGGCCGTGGACAATGATGCGCTCGCCGACGGGATCGCCGTCCTTGGCGTAGTTGCGGATCAAATCGTTGTCGAGCGGGCCGAGATCGTTGTGCCCGAACACCGGCCCCGTGATCTCCGAGACCGAGTTCTCCAGCGACAACAGCGCCTGGCGCGGTGAACGCAGCACCGAGGATTTATAGCCCGGCGCGTGCGCTGGCGGATGCATGGAACGGTCGCGCTGGAAGAAGCCGCCGTCGCCGAGCGGCGGGGTAAGAGGCTCGGGGCGGTCGAGGCGGGGATCCCGCAAGGCTGGCGCCTGGACATTCATCGGCGTGGTCTCTCCCTGAAGCACCCGGGTCCGGGCGCGCGGCTTATCGGGAGATCATCGCGCCGCCTATTCTCAAGATAAATAGATCGATTATAATGAATTGCATGAAGGAAACTAATCATTTGGCTCTGGACGGCCATGCCCTCGAACTGTTCCTCGCCGTGCTGGAGGAAGGTTCGGTGACGGCAGCGGCCACGCGGCTCGGCCTGACGCAATCGGCGGTCAGCCACGCACTGAACAAGCTGCGGCGGATCGCGGGCGATCCGCTGTTTGCCAAATCCGGCCGCGGCATTGTCGCGACCGCGCATGCCCAGGCATTGGCCGCGAGGGCGCGCGCGCTGATCGACGAGATGCGCAGCTTTGCCGGCGGCGTCAGCTTCCAGCCCACGCGCGCGCAGCTCTCGCTGACGATCGCCGCCAATGACTTCCAGCGCGACCTGCTGCTGCCACGGTTCTTCGATCATGTCACCGCACAAGTGAAGAGCCTGAACCTGCGCGTAATCCCCTCGCAGTCGCCCTCGCCCGCGATGCTGCGCGAGAACCGCTGCGATCTCCTGATCACCCCGCTGCCGCCATCCGGCGTTGACATCGTGCAGAAGCGGCTGCTCCAGGACCATTACGTCTGCTACTACGACGCCAGGGCGCGTGCCGCGCCGTCCAGCCGCAGCGCCTATCTCGCGGCGCGCCACATCACGGTGGTCTACACCGACAATGAGCGGCTCGACTTCGATCGCCGGCTGGCAGCCAACGACTTCCACCGCGACATCGCGATCTCCGTCCCGAGCTTCTCCGGCGTGCCGTCCTTCCTGCGTGGCTCGCAGATGCTGGCGAGCATGCCGAGCCTGCTGGCGCCCGGCGTGATGCATGGCTTCGCGCATGTGCGGATTCCGCTGGCCTCGCGCACGCGAACCCTGGCCGAGCTGCCGATGTTCATGGTCTGGCATCAGCGCTATCAGAAGGATCCGGCCCATCGCTGGATCAGAAGCCAGCTCGAGACCGTGGCGGCGACGGCCTCGCGCCCGCCCCCGCGAAAACCTGATCCCCATCAAACACACTGGTTGCGCCGGGACGGCCACGCTAGAATTGTCTCATGACAGTGACCGACATTGCGAGCCGGACCTACAATCACAGCTGGCGGCTGGATCCCATCATCCGCAGCCTGCTCGATACCGACTTCTACAAGTTATTGATGTTGCAAATGATTCGGGAAACTTACCCGAATCAGCAGGTGACGTTCTCCGTCATCAACCGGTCGCGCCATGTGCGGCTCGCTGAAATCATCGACGAGGGCGAGCTGCGCGCCCAGCTCGACCACGCCCGCACCATCCGCTTCACCAAGAAAGAGCTGATCTGGCTTGCCGGTAACACCTTCTACGGCAAGACCCACATGTTCTCGGCGGACTTCATCCGCTGGCTCGCTGAATTCCGGCTGCCCGAATACGAGCTGCGCAAGGTCGAAGGTCAGTACGAGCTGCACTTCCACGGGCCGTGGAGCCATACAACGATGTGGGAGATTCCTGCGCTCGCCATCCTCAACGAATTGCGCTCGCGCGCAGCGATGAAGGGCCGCGGGCGCTTCGAGCTCGACGTGCTCTATGCCCGCGCCAAGGCCAAGCTGTGGACCAAGGTGGAACGCCTGCGCAAGCTGGACGGCCTCCGGCTTTCCGATTTCGGCACCCGCCGTCGCCATGGCTTCCTCTGGCAGCGCTGGTGCGTGGAGGCCGTGAAGGAAGGCCTGGGCCAGTCCTTCATCGGCACCTCCAACGTGCTGCTCGCGATGGACAATGATCTCGAAGCCATCGGCACCAACGCCCATGAGCTGCCGATGGTCGCCGCGGCGCTGGCCAAGGACGACGAGGAATTGCGCTGGGCGCCCTACCGCATCCTCGACCAGTGGCGCCAGACTTATGGCGGCAACCTCCTAATCGCGCTGCCTGACGCTTTCGGCACCAAGGCCTTCCTGCGCGATGCGCCGGAATGGGTCGCCGACTGGACCGGCTTCCGTCCCGACAGCGCGCCGCCGATCCAGGCCGGCGAGGAGATCATGAAATGGTGGGAGTCGAAGGGCCGTAATCCCAAGGACAAGCTGCTCGTGTTTTCCGACGCCATGGACGTCGGCTCGATCGAGGAGACCTATCACCACTTCGGCGGCCGCGTACGGCTCTCATTCGGCTGGGGCACCAACCTCACCAATGATTTCGTCGGCTGCACGCCGGACGGCTCGTTCAATCTCGATCCGATCTCGATCGTCTGCAAGGTGTCGTCGGTCGACGGACATCCGGCCGTCAAGCTCTCCGACAATCCCGAGAAGGCGACCGGCCTGCCCTCGGAGATCGAGCGTTACCTGCGTGTGTTCGGCGACGCCGGCCGGGTGCGCAAGCCGGTGCTGGTCTAGCACCAAGCCAATTCTTCTCGATCGAGTAAACCGCGCAAGACGAATGCAAGACATCGGCTCGCCGATGCCGCGTCAGTTCCGGTTCGACGGCATTTGCAGCGATCTGCAAGCATCCGCTTCAGAGCGCCTTCACCCTGCGACGCAGTCTCCCGGCATTTTCAAGTCGAGTTAAGCACCCTTCGCACGTAATCCGCGTTATGAGCGGATCGCTCCGCTGGGGTCGTTGAGCGACTTGGGGAACGCAAAGTGTTTCGCAGAACAGCGCCGTCGACGAAGGGACGCAGCCTTCTTCACGTCATCAAGCTCGTCTCGCCTTTCGTAATGGTCGTCCTGCTGCAGGCGGCGATCGCCGGATTCAGCCTGGAGGTGATGTCCTCGGTCCGCGCCTATGTCGCGGGCGAAGCATTGTGGTCGCGCTCGCAGAAGAACGCCGTCTATTTCCTCAATCTCTATCTGCATTCGGGCAACGCCAGCCAGTTTGCGCAATATCAGGCCTCGCTGGCCGTTCCGATCGGCGACGAGTTCGCGCGCTGGGCGCTCGAGCGCGATCCGGTCGACGTCGAGACCGCCCGCATCGGCTTCCTGCAAGGCGGCAACCATCCCGATGACGTGCCGGGATTGATCTGGCTGTTTCGCTACTTCAAACAGGTCAGCTTTCTCCAGGAAGCGATCCGCGAGTGGGCCGCCACCGACCCCATGCTGCTGGAGCTGAGCGTCTTCGGCGAGGTCATCCGGTCAGAGCTGGAGAACGGGCCCGTTCAGGACGGCAAACGCCTGCACTTATTGTCATCGCGGCTCTCGGAGCTCAACACGGAGTTTACGGTACACGCCAAACGGTTCTCAACCGTGCTCGGCGAAGGCTCCCGCGCCATCAAGATGACGCTGACTGGCGTCAATATCGTCACCGCCGTGACGCTGATCCTGCTCCTGATCTGGCACACGCGGCGATTGGTGCTGCAACGACAGGCGTTCGAGGATGCCCTGCATGCGGAGAAGGAGCGCCTGGCGCACCAGGCGTTCCACGACTGGCTAACTGGCCTTTCCAACCGCCGCGCCTTCGAGGCCCGCCTGCAGAGCGAACTGGCCAATACCGGAACGGGATCGCTCGGCCTGATCCTGCTCGACCTGGATCAATTCAAGAGCGTCAATGACACTTGCGGCCATCTCGCAGGCGACCGTCTGCTCTGCCAAATCGCGCAACTGTTGCGGCAAGACCGGCGGCCGATTGATTTGGTGGCCCGGCTCGGCGGCGATGAATTCGGCCTGATCCTGCCGCGGTGCCCGCCCTCGGCCGCCGCGGATATCGCCGAACGGCTGCGACGGTCGCTCGAAATGCTCAACTTCGCCTGGGACGATCGTTACTTCGCAGTGACCGCCAGCATCGGCGTTGCCTGCATCGCAGACGGCAACACCACGCTCGAGGACGCGATGCGGCGTGCGGATGCGGCCTGCTACCGCGCCAAGGACAAGGGCCGCAACGCGGTTCAGGTCGACAGCGCGAGAGCAGAGGTCGTTGTTGTCCCCACCCGGACGCGCGAGGCTGCGCGCGCCTGATGCTGCTCGCCCATCACCGCAAAGGCAGAATCCCGAGACCGGCGAGATGTGCGTCTAGGAACTGATCGACCTGCTGGCGCAGCATCTGCGGCGGCACGGCCACCATCCGCTCTTCGAGGCCGAGCGAGATGATCCCGTGCACGGCGGAAAACAAGGTGCGTGACAGCAGCGCGATTTGCACGTCGTTTGCAGTCGGAAGCAGGCGCTCCAGGGGTGGGTGCATCAGCGCGAAGGCGTCCATCACCATCTGCAGGATGTCGTCGGGGTAAGGGCGGTCGTCCTCCATCCGATGCTCAAACAGCGAGCGCAGCAGATTGGCGTGCTCCGCAAAGAATTCGAGGTAGGTCGCGGCAAGCCCATAGAGCTGGCGAACGGGATCCTCAGCCGGAACCTGCCCCAGCCGTACCGTCAGCGCCTGAACGGTCTCCCGATTGACCGTCAGGATCACCCCGTCGAAGTCGCCGAATTCGTTATAAACGCTGCCAACCGAGCAGCCGGCGGCGTCCGCAAGGTCTCGAACTTTTAACGATTTCAGCCCTTTAGACGCAATGATACTGCGGGCGATCTCCACGATTTGCAGCCGTCGGCGAGATTTTTTTCGGTCTCGCAGCGATTCATATTGAACATTGTTCATTTTCAGGATACTCATTTGAACAATGTTCAAGTTAACCCGGAGACCCTGCAAAATGCAAACCCTCGCTGTTGATATCGCCTCCACCTTCGTCGATGACGCTACGGCTATCGTAACCGGATTTGGCGGCGCCCTCCTGCGGTTCGCGATGGGACCGATCGACCGCATCGCAAATGCCTGCGACATTGCCGGCGTCCTGACCGAGCGCCGTGCGACCTTGCGGATGTGGCGGGCCAACCGCGGCCGTGCCCGTCATGAGGGCCGCCGCTTCAGCCTGCTCGGCCGCCTCTCGCCCTTTCGCCGCCTCGCCCACCTCACCTGAGGCGGGCGCAGCAGCCACGTTGGTGCTCGTCTCGAATGCAAGATCAGGTTGCAATGATGGACTTACCATGTCCCGACATTCGAGGCCGATGCCGCGACGTTCGGTGATGCGGTTCAGCTTTTCCTCACCGCCCGGCGCGATATCCCGATAAACGCGCCTCTGCCGAAGTTTGATAGGGCGCGAACAAACCATTTGCGAACCAAACGACATCACGCGGAGACCAACAGGATCGGAAGGTAAAGGCGCAGGGCGGGCCGATCGTCGTCAGCCGCAATTGCCCGTCGCATATCGTCTGGTCCCGACATCCAACCGACAATGTATCAACCTCAGGCAGCCTTTCCAAAAACAGGACTCGTCATGATCAGGGATTTGATGTCGTCACGCCGCTTCGCGCCGCTGTTCTGGGCGCAATTCTTCTCGGCGCTGAACGACAACGTGCTCAAGAACGCACTCGTCATCATCCTGCTTTACAGCGCCGCGACCGGCCACGGAGACGCGCTGGTGACGGTCGCAGGCGCCGTCTTCATCTTCCCCTATTTCATCCTGTCCGGGCTCGGCGGGCAGCTCGCCGACAAATACGTCAAATCCGTCGTCGCAAGACGGCTCAAATTCGCCGAGATCTTCGCCGCAGGCTTTGCCGCGGCCGGCTTCTTCCTGCACTCGGTGCCGCTGCTGTTCGCAGCGCTCGCATTGTTCGGCGTCATTGCCGCGCTGTTCGGTCCCGTGAAGTACGCGATGCTGCCGGACCAGCTCGAGCTCGGCGAGCTAGCGACCGGCAATGCGCTGGTCGAAGGCGCGACCTTCATGGCCATCCTGCTCGGCACCGTCGCCGGCGGCCAGTTCGTGGCCGGCTCCGCGCATATGGGCTGGGTCGCATCGGCCGTGGTCGTGCTGGCGCTGCTGTCCTGGGCCTTCGCCTCCCGCATTCCCGCGACCACGCCGTCTGCACCCGATCTGCCCGTCAACGCCAATCCCTGGACCTCGACGCTCGGCCTGTTGAAGACGCTGCACGCTGACCACCGGCTGTGGGACGGCACCGTGATCGTCTCCTGGTTCTGGCTGGTGGGTGCCATCGTGCTCTCCCTGCTGCCGGCGCTGGTCAAGGACGTCATCGGTGGCACCGAGGGCGTGGTGACGCTGTGTCTCGCGATCTTCGCGATCGGCATTGCCATCGGCTCGCTGTTCGCCGCGAATCTGAGCCACGTTCGGCCGAACCTCGCGCTGGTGCCGATCGGCGCCATCATGATGGGGTTTGCCGGCATCGACCTCGCCTGGGCGATCGGCGTGACCGCCAAGGGCCAGGACATCACCCCGGGCGACTTTGCAACCTCGTTCGCGGGACTGCGCATGCTGGTCGACTTCGTCGCCTTCGCATTCGGCGGCGGGCTGTTCGTCGTTCCGTCCTTTGCCGCCGTCCAGGCCTGGTCCGCACCTTCCGAGCGCGCCCGCATCATTGCCGCCGGCAATGTGCTGCAGGCCGCCTTCATGGTAGCCGGCTCGCTGTTCGTCGCGCTGCTGCAGGCGGGCGGGTTGCACGTCGGCTGGATCTTCTTCGGCCTCGGCATCGCCAGCTTCGGCGCAGTCTGGTTCGTGCTGACCAAGTGGGGCAAGGAAGGCGTGCGCGATTTCGGTGGGCTGCTGTTCCGCGCGCTGTTCCGCACCGAGGTCCGCGGGCTGGAGAACCTGCCACCTGCCGGCACGCGCATGCTGATCGCACCCAACCATGTCAGCCTGATCGACGGCCCGCTGCTTCACGCCGTACTGCCGATCGACGCGAGCTTCGCGGTTGACACCGGCATCTCCAAGGCCTGGTGGGCCAAGCCGTTCCTGCGGGTGGTCAAGCACTACACCATGGACCCGACCAAGCCGCTGGCCGCGCGCGACCTGATCAAGCTCGTCGCCGCCGGCGAGCCGGTCGTCATTTTCCCGGAGGGACGCATCACCGTCTCGGGCTCGCTGATGAAGGTCTATGACGGTACCGCGATGATAGCGGACAAGGCCGACGCGGTCGTCGTCCCGATCCGCATCGAAGGCGCTCAACGCTCGCATCTCAGCTATCTCAGCGGCAGCCAGATCAAGCGCTCGTGGTTTCCGCGGGTGACCGTCACTATCCTGCCGCCGGTTAAGCTTCCGGTCGACCCGTCGCTCAAGGGCAAGGCGCGCCGCAACGCCGCGGGCGCAGCACTTCAGGATGTGATGATTGACGCGATGGTGAAGAACGCCATGCTTGACCACACCCTGTTCGAGGCGCTCGGACACGCCTATCGCGACCGGGACACCGGCAAGGTCATCATCGAGGACGCGCTCGGCACCAAGCTGACCTATCGCAAGCTGATCCTGGGCGCGCAGGTCTTGAGCCGGAAGCTGGAGAACGGCACCGCTATCGGTGAGAATGTCGGCGTGCTGCTGCCGAATTCCGCAGGCGTCGCCGTCGTCTTCATGGCGCTGCAAAACATCGGCCGGGTGCCGGCGATGCTCAACTTCTCGGCCGGCCCGGTCAACGTGCTCGCCGCCATGAGGGCCGCGCAGGTCAAAACCGTGCTGACGTCGAAGGCCTTCATCGAGAAGGGCAAGCTCGACAAGCTAATGGCGGCGATCTCCGCGGAAGTTCGCGTCGTCTATCTCGAGGATGTCCGCGCCTCAATCGGCACGGCCGACAAGATCAAGGGCCTGCTCGCCGGTACTACGCCGCGCGTCGTTCGCCAGGCGAGCGATCCGGCCGTCGTGCTGTTCACGTCGGGTTCGGAAGGCACGCCCAAGGGCGTGGTGCTGTCTCACCGCAACATCCTTGCGAACGCCGCACAGGCGCTGGCGCGAGTCGATGCCAACGCCAATGACAAGGTGTTCAACGTACTGCCGGTGTTCCACTCGTTCGGGCTGACCGGCGGAATGATGATGCCGCTGCTCGCGGGCATTCCGATCTACATGTACCCCTCGCCGCTGCACTATCGGATCGTGCCCGAGCTGATCTACCAGACCGGTGCTACCATCCTGTTCGGCACCGACACTTTCCTCACGGGCTATGCACGCTCGGCCCATGCCTACGACTTCCGCACCTTGCGTCTGGTGATCGCCGGCGCCGAAGCGGTCAAGGATCGCACCCGGCAGGTCTTCATGGAGCGTTACGGCATCCGGATCCTCGAGGGCTACGGCGTCACCGAGACCGCGCCCGTGCTGGCGATGAACACGCCGATGGCCAATCGTCCCGGCACGGTCGGCCGCCTGTCGCCGCTGATGGAAAGCCGCCTCGACCCGGTCCCCGGCATTGAGGAAGGTGGACGCCTCTCGGTACGCGGACCGAACGTGATGCTCGGTTATCTCAGGGCCGAAAATCCCGGCGTGCTCGAACCGCTCGCCGAGGGCTGGCACGACACCGGCGACATCGTGGCGATCGACCCGGCCGGCTTCATCACCATCAAGGGCCGCGCCAAGCGCTTTGCCAAGATCGCCGGCGAAATGGTTTCGCTGTCGGCAGTCGAGAGCATCGCGGCAACGCTGTGGCCGCAGGCCGGCTCGGTCGCCGTGTCGATCCCGGACCAGCGCAAGGGCGAGCGCATCGTGCTGCTGACGACGGAGAAGAACGCCGAGCGTAGTGCCATACAGGGCCAGGCCAAGGCCATCGGCGCATCCGAGCTGACCGTTCCCGCGGCGATCATGGTGGTCGACAAGGTGCCGCTGCTCGGCACCGGCAAGACCGACTACGTCACCGCAACGACGATGGCTCGCGAGCAGGCCTCAGGGGCGGAGCGCGAGGTGGCGTAAGACAAATGCACGAGGTGCCTCAATCAGGCGAGGCGCGATACCCAGGGGTGGTTCTGCTTCATGGTATCGCGCGGACCTCGGCATCCCTGATCAAGCTGGAACGGGCGCTCCAGGCAAGCGGCTTCGCAACGCTTAACATCGACTATGCCAGCCGCCGCAAAGCGATCGCGGCGCTCGCCGATGATATTCATCCAGAGGTCGCCCGCTTCGCCGAACGTGATGCGCCCCTGCATTTCGTCGCGCATTCGATGGGCGGCCTCGTGGCGCGCGCCTATATCGCAAAATACCGGCCGGACCGGCTTGCCGGCGTGGTGATGCTGGGCACGCCAAACGGCGGCAGCGAAGTGGCCGATCTCCTGCGTGGATCTCGGCTCTACCGCGCGTTCTACGGTCCGGCCGGACTCGAGCTCACCACCGGGGCCACGACCGGATCTGACGCCCTGCCCGCCGTGGACTATCCCGTCGGCGTGATCGCCGGAAACCGCTTCATCGATCCCGTCGCCGGTCTCTTCGTTCTGCCGAAGCCGAATGACGGACGGGTCTCCGTGCAAAGCGCGATGCTGGCCGGCATGACCGACCATATCACCGTGAAGGCGTCCCATACCGGACTCCCGCGCCGCGCCATCGCAATTGCGCAGACGATCACCTTCCTGCGCGAAGGCCGCTTCCGACCGTCTGAATCTCAAGAGCCGGCCTCGCTGCGCCGCTCCTGCGCATAGCGCACCAGCGCCGCGAAGCGATAGATGCCATGCACGAACTTGCTGTAGGGCATGGTGATGAACAGCGCGAACACCGAGCCGAGATGTAACGCCAGCAGCGGCCCCATGGCGGCGGTCTCGCGCAGCAGCAAAAGCAGCATGCCGGTGAATCCGGTCAGGAACAACATGGCGATGAATCCGACATCCATGCCGTAGCGGCTCTCATCGAGCAACGCCGGATCGCGCTGCATCTTGGCCGCGAACAGACCGATCGGCCCGACGATGAGGCCGACGCCGCCGAGCGTACCAAGCACGACAGGCAGATCCCACCACGGATAGGGTGCCTCGCGTCCCCACAAATAGTGATAAAGCGTGGCCACCGACGTCGCGGCGAAGCACAGCATGAAGCCGTAGAACGTCAGGTGATGATACAGCTTGCGTCGGTCGGTCGGCTTGTCGTCCTCGTTGTAGCAGCCGACGCCGCCGCCGTGGAGATACCGCAGCTCGCCCGCATCGCGGATCGCCTGGAAGATCGAGCCGCCATCGGCGCGGCCGGCGATCGGCGTGCCGATGTCGCGCCAGAATGCGCGCACGCTCATGACCAGCGCGAGGATCGCATAGAGCAAGGCGGCAGTGAATAATGCGGCCATCGCATTGTGCGGCATCAGTCTGTAGAACGCACCAGGCCCGGTGTGTACGCCGAACAGCACGCCGTGGTCGATCAGGGCCGCAAAGCCGAGGATGAAGGCGGCCATGCTGAGCGCGGCGATGATGCTGATGACGAGACCGTTACGCGCGAAGGCGCCGGACAGCGCCTGCGGCCAGGCATAGGCGGCGTAGGATTCGGCGCGCGCCACTGCCAGCGTCTGCGGGACGTTGACGTTGAACTCATGCGGCGGCGAGAACTGACAGTCGACGTAGCAGGCGCCGCAGCCATGACAGAGATTGGCGAGATAATTGAGGTCGCCGTCGGAGAAGGCGCGGCGCATCTCCATCGCCGGAAACACCGCGCATAATCCCTCGCAATAGCGGCAGGAATTGCAAACCGTCATCAGACGGTCGGCTTCGTCGAGAATCCTAGTTCCGTGCATGTTTCGCCGCTTCCCGTCCCGCAATCCGCCCGAACACGCTGCCGATGGTCATGCCCATACCGGCGGCATAGCCCTTGCCAAGCACATTGCCGGCCATGATCTCGCCGGCTGCGAACATGTTGGCCGACGGCCTGCCGTCAGCCATCAGCATCCGCGCCTCCCTGGTTACGCGCGTGCCGAGATAGGTGAAGGTGATCCCGGGCCGCACCGGATAGGCGAGATAAGGCGGCGTCTCGATCCGCCGCGCCCAATGGGTCTTCGGCGGTGTGATGCCTTCGGTGCGGCAATCATCCAGAATGGTGTGGTCGAAGGTGCCGGGCTGCACCGCGGCATTGAACTCGGTGATGGTCTTTTCCAGCGCGGCCGGATCGAGCTCGAGCTTACCGGCGAGCTCGGCAATCGTCTGGCCGGCGATCGGGGGAAACAGCGTCGGCATGAAGCTCGTGACCACGGTCGAATCGAAGACGATGTAGGCGATCTGGTCGGGCTGCGCCGCGACCAGCCGGCCCCAGATCGCGTAGCGCTTCGGCCAGATGTCCTCGCCCTCGTCGTAGAAGCGCTGCGCGTGCTTGTTGACGACGATGCCGAACACGACCGAATCGTGCCTTGTGATGATGCCGCCGTCGAACTTCGGCGCGCGGGCGTCGATCGCGACCGCATGGCACTGGGTGGGATCGCCGACTTCCTGCACCCCCTTGGCGAGCAGCATCTTCAGGATCGAGCCGCGGTTATACGGCGTGCCGCGGATCAGGAAATTGTCGGCCGCTTCGCCCCAATATTGCTTCAGCCATTCGATGTTGGCCTCAAACCCGCCGGCGGCGGCAACCAGCGCTGTCGCGCGAATTTCGGTTTGGCCCTTGATCGGCCGCTTGAGGCGGGCGGCGAGAAACATGCCGTCCTCGATCACGAGGTCGGTGACCTCGGCGTCGTATTCGACTTCGACGCCGAGCTTCTCGGCAGTGAGATAGAGCGCATTCAGCATCGCGCGTCCGCCGCCGAGGAAGAATGAGTTGGTGCGCCCGAGGCTCAGCGTGCCGCCGAGCGAAGGCTGCCAGCGCACGCCCTGCTCCACGATCCAGTTCAAAATGTCCTTGGACTCCCGGATCATGTGCCGGGCAAGCACCTCGTCGGTCTGCCCGCCGGTGACGCGCAGCAGATCCTCCCAGAACTCCTCCTCGGTGTAAGGACCGGTCAGGATTTCGGTCGGCTCGTCATGGGCGCAACGCATGTTGCGGGTGTGGCGCGTATTGCCGCCACGATAGAATTTTGGTGCGCCTTCGAGCACCAGCACAGAGGCACCGCCGCGTCGCGCGCTGATCGCCGCACACAGCGCCGCATTGCCGCCGCCGATCACCAGCACATCGTATTTGCTGTTCATGCCGTCTGCCCGATGCGACGAGGTTGGAGACATTCTGCCCGCCGGCCGCCCCGGGTCAATCCGGTTGGCTATTGCGCACCTTTGTATACAAAGATATACAGAACTCGAGCAAGCGCCATCCCTGCATGGGCAGGATGCGCGGCGAGGCCACGAGGATACATGGCAAGACGCCCGACAAAGGCAGGCGGCTCGATCGCGCGCGGCGGCGGTGTGGCGCTCGGCGAAGCCGTGTTCCGCTCGCTGTGCGAGGCGCTGCAGGCCGGCAGCTACCGCGCCGGCGACCGTCTGCGCGAGGAAGAGGTCGCCCAGCGGCTGAAGGTCAGCCGCACGCCGGTGCGGGAAGCTCTCGGGCGGCTTGCGGCACGCGGCTTCGTCGAGCCCGCCGGCGGCCGCGGCCTGATCGTACGCAACCTCGACATCGCCGAGGTGCTCGAACTCTACGCCATGCGCGAGATCATGGAAGGTGCCGCCGCGCGTATGGCCGCCGAGCACGCCTCAGCGACCGAGATCGATGCGCTCAGAGATATCGAGCAGGCTTTTGTTGAGGCCTCCGCGACCGACGCGGCCGAGATGGCAGGAGAAATGGCAAGGCTGAACCGCGCGTTCCACGAAGCCATCTGCCGCGCCGCGCGCAACCGCTATCTCGACAACGCCTCAGGCGAATTGCAGGACTGGATCGCCTTGCTCGGTCCCACCACGTTCACCGTATTGGGCCGCCCTTCGACCAGCCATGGCGAGCACCAGGCCATCATCGACGCCATCGCGGCTCGCGACGGCGGCAAAGCGGAGCAGCTCGCGCGCGCGCACATCCGCGAAGCGCTGCGCTGTCGACTGAAGCTGTTGCAAAAGCAGTAGCGGGGCGGCGGCGCTCAAGCGACCAGTTCCGCGACGATCGCCTTCGACACGTCCCGCACATCGCCTGGACTGAGCCGCACCTGCAGTCCGCGTTGACCGCCATTGACGTACACGTGGTCATGCACGAGCGCGCTCTGCTCGATCACGGTGCGCACGAGCTTTCGCTGCCCAAACGGGCTGATACCGCCGACCTTGAAGCCGGTGACACGCTCGGCTTCCGGTGGTTTCATCATCTGCGCCGACTTGCCGCTTGTCGCAGCGGCGAGCTTTTTCATCGAGACTTCCTGGTCGGACGGGACGATCACGCAGACCGGCTTGCCGTCGACCAGTGCCATCAGCGTCTTCAACACACGTGCCGGATCTTCGCCGAGCGCAGCGGCCGCCTGCAGGCCGATGCTCTCGGCGTCGGGATCATAGTCGTAAGCGTAGACGGTGAAGGCAACACCGGCGGCTTCAAGCGCGCGCGTGGCTGGGGTGACTTTGGACATGGACGATGTTTACCACCGTCATTGCGAGGAGCGAAGCGACGAAGCATCCAGAATCGTTCCGCGGAGGCAGTCTGGATTGCTTCGCTTCCGCCGTCGCTCTTCGAGTTAAGGCGGACAAGTCGCTCGCAATGACGGCAGGGTCTTACTCCGCCGCGTCCCGCATCTCGGCACGCTCAGCCCTCGCTGCGCAGAACTTGAATTCCGGAATCTTGCCGAACGGATCGAGTGCCGGGTTCGTCAACAGATTCGCCGCCGCTTCCGCGTAGCAGAACGGCATGAACACCATGTTCTCCGGCACGTCGCGATCGGATCGCACCTTGACCTCGACCGCACCGCGGCGGGTCTCGAGCCGGATGAAATCGCCGGGCGCAAGCTTCTTCCTGTGCATGTCCTTCGGCGACATGAAGGCAACCGCCTCGGGCTCGATCTGATCGAGCACCTGCGCGCGGCGGGTCATCGAGCCGGTGTGCCAGTGCTCCAGCACGCGGCCGGTCGAGAGCACCATCGGATATTCGGCGTCGGGGATCTCGTCCGGCGGGATGACGTGGGCCGGCACGATCTTGCCGCGACCGCTCGCGGTTGGAAATCCGGTGGTGAAGATGATCTCGTTGCCGGGCTTGTTTGGGTCGTCCACGGGATAGGTCACCGCGCCTTCGCGCACCAGCCGCTCCCAGGTGATGTTCTTCAAGGACGGCATCAGCTCTGCCATCTCGGTGAAGACCTCGCCGGGACCAGTATAATTCCAGGGCAGGCCCATGCGCTTGCCGATCTCCTGGATGATCCAGAGATCCTGCCGCGCATCGCCCGGCGGCTTGATCACCTGGCGCGCGAGCTGCACGCGGCGATCGGTGTTGGTGAAGGAGCCATCCTTTTCGGCAAACGCCGAGGCCGGCAGGATGACGTCGGCGTGGAAAGCGGTCTCCGTGACGAAGAGATCCTGCACCACGAGATGATCGAGCATCGCGAGCGCGTGGCGCGCATGCTGGAGATCCGGGTCGGACATCGCGGGGTTCTCGCCCTCGATATACATGCCCGTGATCTCGCCGGCATGGATCGCGTTCATGATCTCGACCACCGTCAGGCCGCGCACGGGATCGATCTCCTTCTGCCAGACCGTCTCGAAATTCACGCGCAGATCGTCGCGGCCGACCGGCTGATAGTCCGGCAGGAACATCGGGATCAGGCCGGCGTCGGAGGCACCTTGCACGTTGTTCTGGCCGCGTAGCGGATGCAGGCCGGTGCCGGGACGGCCGACTTGGCCGGTGATCAGCGCCAGCGCGATCAGGCAGCGCGCATTGTCGGTGCCGTGGACATGCTGGCTGATGCCCATGCCCCAGAAGATGATCGACGACTTTGCTCGCGCATAGGTTCGCGCGACCTCACGCAGGGTCTGCGCGGGGACACCGCAGATCGCCTCCATCTTCTCCGGCGTGAACTCCTTGATCTTCTCCTTGAGGTCCTCAAACCCTTCCGTGTAGCCGGCGATATACTGATCGTCGGTCAGACCTTCGGTGATGATCGTGTGGATCATCGCGTTCAGCATGGCCACGTCGGAGCCCGGCTTGAACTGCAGATGCTTGGTGGCATGGCGCGACAACGACTGCCGGCGCGGGTCCATCACGAACAGCTTCGCGCCATTCTCCTTGACTGCATTCTTGATGAAGGTCGCGGCGACCGGGTGGTTCACGGTCGGGTTGGCGCCGATCACGATGATGACCTCGGCATCCATCGCAGCCGAGAACGGCGCCGACACCGCACCGGAGCTCAGGCCTTCAAACAGCGCCGCCACCGACGACGCATGACACAGACGTGTGCAATGGTCGACATTATTGGATCCAAAGCCGGTGCGCACCAGCTTCTGGAACAGATAGGCCTCTTCGTTCGAGCCCTTGGCCGAACCGAAGCCGGCCAGCGCCTTCACGCCCTTCTCGTCGCGGATCTTGACGAGGCCCTTGGCGGCGATGTCGAGCGCTTCTTCCCAGCTCGCTTCACGGAAATGCGTGAAGGGATTGGCGGGGTCGACCTGGTCGTTGGCATCCTTCTTCGCGTTCGGCAGCCGCACCAGCGGCTTGGTCAGTCGATGCGGATGGTGGATGTAGTCGAAGCCGAAGCGGCCCTTGACGCACAGACGATTGTGATTGGCGGGACCGTCGCGTCCTTCCGCATAGATGATCTTCTCGTCCTTGACCTCATACGTGACCTGGCAACCGACGCCGCAGAACGGGCAGAGCGAATCCACCTTCTTGTCGGCATAGGTGACGCGGGTCTGTTTCTCGTCGAGCATCACGGCCGGCATCAGGGCGCCGGTCGGACAGGCCTGCACGCATTCGCCGCAGGCGACGCAGGTGGACTCGCCCATGGGATCGTCGAAATCGAACACGATTTTCGAACCGTGGCTGCGATAGGCCATGCCGATGACGTCGTTGACCTGAACCTCGCGGCAGGCGCGCACGCACAGACCGCACTGGATGCAGGCATCGAGATTGACGCGCATCGCCGGATGGCTGGCATCGGTCGCCCAACGCTCGGCAGCAGGGAAGCGGCTTTCGGTGACGCCAGTGGTTTCGGCCCAGTGCCAGAATTTGGACTCCGGATCATGCGAGGTCTCGCGCGCCGGCTGATCGGCGACCAGCAGCTCCATGACCATTTTTTGCGCGGAGACTGCGCGCGCGCTCTCGGTCTTCACCTTCATGCCGACCGATGGCGTGCGCTTGCAGGACGCCGCGAGCACGCGCTCACCTTCGATCTCGACCATGCAGGCGCGGCAATTGCCGTCGGGGCGATAGTCCGGCGCGGGCGAATAGCACAGATGCGGAATCTCGCGACCCTGGCGTTTTGCGACTTGCCAGATCGTCTCGCCGGCATTGGCCTCGACCTGCTTGCCGTCGAGTTCGAACATAATTTTCGTCATTCGGCCGCTTCCTTGAACTCGTCAGGGAAATATTTGATCACGGTGGTGAGCGGATTCGATGCCGCCTGTCCAAGCCCGCAGATCGAGGCATCGCGCATCGCCTGGCTCAATTCTTCCAGAAGTGTGCGGTTCCAGACCGGCTTCTGCATCAGCAGCGCAGCCTTCTGGGTTCCGACACGACAGGGCGTGCATTGGCCGCAGCTCTCGTCCTCGAAGAACTTCATCAGGTTCAACGCGGCCGCGCGCACGCTGTCCTTTTGCGACAGGATCACGATCGCTGCCGAACCGATGAAGCAGCCGTATTTTTCAAGCGTGCCGAAATCGAGCGGGATGTCGTCCATCGACGCCGGTAGGATACCGCCGGACGCACCGCCCGGCAGGTACGCGTAGAACTGATGGCCGTCAGCCATGCCGCCGCAATATTCGTCGATCAGCTCGCGCACGGTGATGCCTGACGGCGCGAGCTTCATGCCGGGATTCTTGACGCGGCCCGAGACCGAGAAGCTGCGCAGGCCGTGCCGCTCATGGCGGCCATGGCCCTTCCACCAGTCGGCGCCCTTCTCGACGATGTCGCGCACCCACCACAAGGTCTCGATGTTGTTGATCAAAGTCGGCAGGCCGAACAGGCCGACCTGGAATGGATAAGGCGGCTTGTGCCTGGGCAGGCCGCGCTTGCCCTCGATGCTTTCCAGCAGCGAGGATTCCTCGCCGCAGATATAGGCACCGGCGCCGCGGCGCATGTGCAGCGTCGGACCGCCCGGCGGGAGCTTCGCGATCTCGCGTTCCAGGATCTCGCGCGATGCCGGATATTCGTCGCGCAGGTAGATGTAGATATCCGAGGCCTGCACCACATGCGCGCCAATCAGCATGCCCTCGAGGAAGCGGTGCGGATCGCTTTCGAGATAAACACGATCCTTGAACGTGCCGGGCTCGCCCTCGTCGCCGTTGATCGCCATCAGCCGCGGGCCTGGCTCACCCAGCACAGCGCGCCATTTGCGTCCTGTTGGAAAGCCGGCGCCGCCGAGGCCCCGCAACGAGGCGTCGTCGAGCGCCTTCAGCAGGTCGTCGGTCGGCAGCTCGCCCGAGCGCAGGCGGTTGAGCAGCTTGTAGCCGCCGCCGGCGACATAGGCGTCATAGCCGATATATTTGGGCAGATGCGCGTGGGTGTCGCCAGCCTTCGCGGCCGCCATGACATTGGCCACCGTGGCGTGGTCAACAAAATTGTGGCCGACTTCCGCAGCCGGCGCCGTATCGCAGCGGCCGACGCAGGGCGCGCGCACGACGCGAATGCCGGGACCAGACGCATCTTGCAAATCGGCGAGCAGCTTCTCTCCGCCGAGCATCGCGCAGGTCAGGGAATCGCAGACGCGGATCGTCAGCGGCGCGATATCGGGCTCGCCTTCCTTCACCACGTCGAAATGCGCGTAGAAGGTCGCCGTCTCGAACACTTCGGCGAACGCGAGCTTCATCTCGTCGGCGAGCGCAGCGAGGTGTGCGGCCGAGATCTGGCGGTACTTGTCCTGGATCAGATGCAGATATTCGATCAACAGATCGCGCCGCCGCGGCCTGTCGCCGAGCAGCTGCTCGATCTCGTGCGCGGCGGTAGGATCGACCTGCCGCCCCTTGGGCGTGGACTTGGCTCGCTTCCGTCCCTGGCCCGGATGCTCGAACGAGCGGACTTGCTGCACGTCGTGGCTCATCAATGCGTCTCGTAGCTCTTCTTTGAACAAGTCTGACTCTAGCTCCTGGCATACCAGATGCCAAGAGAATTCGTGCGTTCCGTTAAGCGTTTAAGGGGCATGCAGCCGCGCAGCTCCATGCCCCTGCATCGCTCGACCTGTGGCGCGGTCTCAGGTCTTGGTCATGCACTCTTCGATGTAGAACCAGCGGTCATCGCCGGCGAGGCCCTTGGCTTTCACGTCGGCGCGGCAGGCCTTGAGCTTCGGCTTGTTGGCCGCCCACTTCGCCTTCATGTCTTTCAGCTTCTGCATGGTCAGCTTGATCTTGCCAGACTTGGCTTCTGCCGTTGCAGCAGGCGCCGCCGGTGTCGTTGCCGTCTGAGCGGATGCGCCATGAAGACCCGCGACGAGCAACACGGTCGCAAGGCAAATTCGGGTGCGAAGCATTTCAATCCCCTAAGTCCCATTCCTGGTGATGTCCAAAAGGCGAACGCTGCGGGACGTGATGATCAGTGTCCCGCAGCTGTCTCGACGGCGATCAGAATATCTTGACCGCGCTCTCCAATGTCTTCCAGACACCCCAAAGCAGGGGAACCCCGACGAAGGCCCAGAACAGCGCCGCCTTGGCGTCAAGCCCGCCAAATCCGATGCCGTAGGAGCCGTGCGGCCCCGCGGCAGCGGCGCTGGCGCTTGCCGCCTGCAACTTGGCGACATCGGCGTCTTTCATGTGCCACTTCGAATCGACCGGTTTGATCAGGTAGTTGCAGATTAGGCCCGCGATCAGCATCGCACAGAGGATGTACATGGTCGTGTTGTAGAGCTGATCGCGCGGCACGCCTGCCGCGAGCTGGAACTCGCGGATGTAGTTGACCACGACGGGACCGATGATGCCCGCGGTGGACCACGCCGTCAGCAGCCGCCCATGGATGGCGCCGACGAACTGGGTCCCGAACATATCGGCAAGGTAGGCCGGCACGGTGGCGAAGCCGCCGCCATACATCGACAGAATGATGCCGAAGCCGAGCACGAACAGGAGCTTCGAACCCATCGCCGCAAAGGTCGGCGCCAACGCGTAGAGCACGATGCCGAGGATGAAGAACGTATAGTAGGTGTTCTTGCGCCCGATCTTGTCCGACAGCGATGCCCAGAAGAAGCGGCCGCCGATGTTGAACAGCGACAGCAACCCGGCAAAGCCCGCGGCGATGGCGGCGATCTGCGCCTTCTGCCCCGCATCGAGCGCGTTGAAGCCCACCTCCGGCAGGCCGATCAATTTGCCGGCGAAGATCTCCTGGAGCATCGGCGAGGCCATGCCGATCACGCCGATGCCGGCCGACACGTTCAGGCACAGCACCCACCAGATCAGCCAGAACTGCGGCGTCTTGTGCGCGTCGTTGAGATGAACGTTGCTCTTCGAGATCATCGCGTTGGCCTTCGACGGCGGGGTCCAGCCCTCCGGCTGCCAGCCGGGCGGCGGCAGGCGATAGCGGAACGCGCCGATCATCATGAAGACGAAGTAGATGACGCCCATCGTGACGAAGGTCTCCCAGACGCCGACCGAGGTCGGGGTCTTGAAGTAGTTCATCAAGAGGTTAGCCAGCGGCGCGCCGATCATGGCGCCGCCGCCAAAACCCATGATGGCCATGCCGGTCGCCATGCCGCGGCGGTCCGGGAACCATTTCACCAGCGTCGACACCGGCGAGATATAGCCAAGGCCGAGACCGATGCCGCCGATAACGCCCGAACCCAGCCACAACAGCCAGAGCTGATGGGTGTAGATCCCGATCGCACCGAGGAAGAGGCCGCCGCACCAGCACAGCGTCGAGACGAAGCCGGCCTTGCGCGGGCCTACGCGCTCCAGCCAGCCGCCCCAGACCGCGGCCGCGATACCGAGCAGCACGAAAAACAGCGTGTACATCCATCCCATGCTGGCGACCTTCCAGTCGCAGCTGGTCGTGAATAGCTCCTGAAACAGCGACATGTCTGCACACGCCTTGGGCGCGGTCACTCCGATCGCGCGCGACAGTGGCAGCCAGAACACGGAGAATCCGTAGGCCATGCCGATGCAGAGATGGATGCACAGCGCAGCCGGCGGCACCAGCCAGCGATTAAACCCGGCGGTCGCGATGGTCCGCTCGCGATCCAGAAAACCTGCGCCGGCACTCGAAAGTGTTCCCGCGCTCTCGATAGTAGACATGCATTCCTCCCCTAAAGCCGCCCTTCTGAACGGCTTGCCACGATGATCCTGTCCCTCAGCCCTTGCAGCGCAGCCTGTGTCCCTGCTGCTCCGCACAATGATCGACGCGCGCCAGGATCGTCACGCGCATCCGAGACGTTAACCCCTAACTTCGGGGACTATGCCCGACACCACGCCCGGGCTTCTTTCGACGGCCCATTTGCTCCGCATATCGCAGGCAAGACTCAACCTCCGCGTCTCGGCGGAGGAAGTCAATTGGGGCAGAAGTGATGAGCGATGTCGATAGACAAAAGGTAGGTATCAACCGAGTGACCGCTGGTTAACTGGGCGGCGCACCATTGATATTTCCTATCGAGTGATCGACCTTCTCTATCAGGAACACGATGCGCGCGGCGTTGCGCTCGGTGATCTCCACCGTGTCGCCGGTCTCGCGAATCAGGTTCGGAATGTCAATCACCGACAGAGGATCGGTGCAGTACACTTCGAGCTGATCGCCCGGCTGCAGCGGCTTCAGCGCCTTGCGCGTCTTCAGGGCGGGCAGCGGGCATTTCAATCCGGTGAGATCGAGCGTCGTTCTGGTCATCGGCGCAACATGGCGGCAGGGGTCGATGGCGTCAACGCCAGGACAACGCCAGACTCAGAGCAGATTGGCATAGGACAAGAAACCTACACCCTGTCCCGGCTCGACCTGCGCGATGTCTTCGCCGAGCTCAACGAGGCCGTCGGTCTCGACCAGCGACGACAACAGCCCGGCCCCCTCGCGCGGAAACTTGATTGCCTCGAGTGCGCCGTCCTCTCCGTGCCGCAACGAGGCGCGAACGTATTCGCGTCGGCCCGCCTTCTTCTTGTAAGTGAATGCCGCGCGCACCGGGATCGGCAACAGCGGCTCCGGCAGGCTGCCCGCAAGCGCCAGCACCGTCGGCCGCACCACATGCACGAAGGTGACGAAACTCGCGACGGGGTTGCCCGGCAATCCGATCAGCGGCGTGCCCTCGATGATGCCCATCGCCACGGGACGGCCGGGCTTGATCGCCATCCGCCACAACACCAGTGAACCGATGCTCTCGACCGCCGCCTTGACGTGATCCTCCTCCCCGGTCGAGACGCCGCCGGTGGTGAGGATCAGATCGTGCGTGCCTGCGACTTGCTTCAAGCCATTCGCAAGCAACGCCCGCTCGTCGCGCAAGATCCCGAGATCGCTGACTTCGCAGCCGAGCCGGCGCAGCATGGCCATCAGCATGAAGCGATTGGAATCGAACAGCTGCGAGGCCGCGCGCGGTTCGCCGGGCGAGGCCAGTTCGTCGCCGGTCGAGAACACCGCGACGCGGATGCGCCTGACGACGTCGAGCCTGACAAGGCCGAACGCCGCCGCGAGCGCGACATGTTGCGGCAGCAAGCGCTGGCCTGCGCGTAGCGCGATGTGGCCCCGGGGGATGTCCTCTCCCGCGGGGCGGACATTGGCGCCCGGCTTCAGCCCCGGCGGCAGCACGATTCGACCGGAATCATCGATCCGGACATCTTCCTGCATGAAGACGGTTTCGGTGTCCGGCGGCATCGGCGCGCCGGTGAAGATGCGCGCAGTGTGCCCGGGCTTGATCGGCGCTTGCGCAAGGCCGCCGGCCTGAATGCGGCCGTCGAGCGGGAGGGCCCGATCCTCTGCTTGCGGAATATCCGTGTTGCGCACGGCGTAGCCGTCAACAGCCGAGTTGGTGAAGGGCGGCAGCGGCAGCGGCGCCGCGATATCGCGGGCCAGCACGCGCCCATCAGCATCGATGAGCGCCACGGTTTCGAGATCGACGATCGCGTCGACGCGTGTCGTGATCAGACCAACGGCCTCGTCGACCGACATCATCGGTCCACCGAATGCAAAACAATCGTCCGACAGTTGCGCCATGGTGCCTCGTCAGCGCATCGCAGCGCTTTTCGCGACCGCTTCCTCGACCGGCATCGCCGCGCGCAGCAGCAATGCCGCGGCGGCCTCGATATCGTCGAGATGGACCGTCGGCAGTCGCGTTTCAACGGCGACGTCGGCCGCGATCCCGAAAATTCCGGGATCATCGGGAAACAGCAACGGCTTGTTGTTGGCGGCGCGATGCACCTCGATCTTGCGATGCGGCTCGCGCTTGAAACCCTCGACCACGACGAGATCGACCGTGGACAGCTTGCTCAACAGTTCAGGCAGCCGCGGCTCCGCCGCCCCGCGCAATTCATGGATCAAGGCCCAGCGATTTGACGAAGCAACCAGCACCTCGGCCGCGCCGGCCTCGCGATGGCGCCAGGAATCCTTGCCGGGCAGGTCGACGTCGAACTGGTGATGCGCATGCTTGATCACCGAGACGCGCAAGCCCAGCGCGTTGAAATGCGGGATCAGCCGCGTCAACAGCGTGGTCTTGCCCGCACCGCTCCAGCCTGCAAGGCCGATGACTTTCATTCCAGCTCTATCTCCCCGAGCGACTTGGTGCCTGATGGAACCTCCCCGTCATTGCGAGCGAAGCGAAGCAATCCAGAATCTTTCCGCGGCGGCAGTCTGGATTGCTTCACTTCGCTCGCAATGACGAGAAGAGGCATTTTCACTTTCCGCCGCCATGCTTATATCGGCTTGACCCGAATGTCATGCTAACGTCGCGGCCATGATGAAGAACGACAAAGCCCCGGCGCCCCTGATCGTCCCTGACACCGACGACCCGCGCCTGACCGAGAGCGTGACCGGGACCGACCAGTCCGGCGCCAAGATCGAGATCAAGGTGCCGGTGGAGCGGCCCCTGACGCTCTACCTGAATGCCCAGGAGATCGTCACCATGATGACGATCGGCGACTATCCGGAATATCTGGCGCTGGGCTATTTGCTCAACCAGAACATGCTGAAATATAACGACGCCGTCACCGAGGTCGAATACGACGACGATCTCCAGGTGGTCGTGGTGCGCACCGAACACCACACCAATTTCGAAGCCAAGCTGAAGAAGCGCACGCAGACCTCGGGCTGCGCGCAGGGCACCGCCTTCGGCGATCTGTTAGAGGCGGTCGAGAGCGTCGCGTTGCCGAAGGCGGAACTGCGTACCTCCTGGCTCTACCAGATGACGCAGACCATCAACACCATGCCCTCGCTCTATCTGGAGGCCGGTGCGATCCACGGCTGCGTGCTGTGCAGGGAGGGCGAGCCGCTCTGCTACACCGAGGATGTCGGCCGTCACAACGCCGTCGACAAGATCGCGGGCTGGATGTACCGCCACGGCGTCGATGCATCCGACAAGATCCTCTACACCACGGGACGGCTCACCTCGGAGATGGTGATCAAGACGGTCCGCATGGGAATTCCGATTTTGGTGTCGCGCTCCGGCTTCACCGCCTGGGGCGTCGATCTCGCCCGGCAGGTGGGCTTGACGCTGGTCGGACGCGCGCGGGGCAAGCGGTTCATCGCATTGTCGGGGGAAGAGCGCATCGTCTACGACCAGAACCTCGCTTATGTCGAGGAGGAATCGGCCAAGCACAAGCGCAAGGGTGAAGGTGGTGACGACTAGCTTTCCGACCACGCAAGGCGTGCTGCTCGCCGGCGGCCTTGCACGGCGCATGGGCGGCGGCGACAAGCCGATGCGCACCATCAGCGGCCGCACCATCCTGGAGCGCGTGATCGCACGCCTGGAGCCGCAATGCAGCGGCCTGATCCTCAACGCCAACGGCGATCCCGCCCGCTTCGCTGCGTTCGGTTTGCAGGTCGTCGCGGACGACGTCCCCGGCTTTCCCGGCCCGCTCGCCGGCATCCTTGCCGCGCTCGACTGGACCGCGGCGAACCGGCCCGAGGTGGAGTGGGTGCTCAGCGCCGCCGGCGACTGCCCGTTCCTGCCGCGCGATCTGGTCGCGCGCCTGCATGAAGAACGCATCGCGGCGAATGCCGCGCTCGCGGTTGCGGCGTCAGGCGGCCAGTCGCATCCAGTGATCGGCTTGTGGCGCGTTGGCTTGCGCGACGAACTGCGCCACGCGCTGGTCGTCGAGGACCTCCGCAAGATCGACCGCTGGACCGCGCGCTACCCGCTCGCAACCGTGACGTGGCCGACCGAGCCGCTCGATCCGTTCTTCAATGCCAACACGGTTGAGGATATCGCGGAGGCCGAGCGGCTGGCCGCACTGGATGCGGCGTCTTAATCGAGCTCAGGCCGCCAGCGGCACCGACCAGGCGTCGTAGCCGTAGACCCAGCTCGTATCGGTCCTCTCCCTCAGCCAGATGTTCGCGCGCGACGTCTCCTGCACCCGCGTCGTCCGCTCTTTACGCGTCGCCTCGAAGCGGCGGAATGCGTCGGCGACGCCGTCGCGGTCGATGCCGTCGAGGCAGCGCGACAGCACGGCGGCGTCCTCGATCGCCATGGCCGCGCCTTGCGCCATGTAAGGCGTCATGGGATGGCAGGCATCGCCGAGCAGCGTCACTTTGCCCTCGGCCCAGCGCTCGAGCGCGTCGCGGTCCATGATCGCCCATTTGTGCACGTCGGGGCATGCCGCGAGGACTTGACCTACCTGCGGATGAAAGCCTTCGAACGACGCACGCAAGTCCCGCACGTCGCCCTTGGCCGACCAGGACTCGATGCGAAAATCCGGCTCGGGCTGGCTGGTGACGAGATAGACCTCGCTACGATCAGGCTTGATGTGGTAGATCACGATGTGGCGGTCCTCGCCCCACCATTTGGTGCAGTCATCGATCTTCTCGCCGCTGAGCAGAGTGGCGAGATAGGTGGTGCGATAGGCGATACGGCCGGTGAATTTGACCGGCGCGGTGTCGAACAGGATGTCGCGCACCAACGAATGCACGCCGTCAGCTCCGACGACGGCATCTGCAACAGAGCTGGCGCCATTGGCGAACGTGAGCCTGATGCCATCGCCGGTCTGGTCAAGACCGACCAGTCTGTGATTGAGCCTCACGCACGCATCCGGCACCGCGCTGGCCAGCGCCGCGTGCAGATCGCCGCGATGGGCAAGCAGATAGGGCGCGCCGAACTTCTGTTCCGCGCTCTCGCCGAAAACCATGTCGAACTTGATGTCGCCGCTCTTCCAGTCGCGGTTGTTCCAGGAGCGCGGATAGAACGACTGGCTGCGCATCCGCTCTTCCAGCCCGAGGGCCCGCAACACCTTCATGGCGTTGCAGCCGATCTGGATGCCGGCGCCGATGCGGGCGAACTGCGAGGCCTGCTCGTAGACCATGACATCGATGCCGACGCACCGGAGCGCCGCGGCCGTCGCGAGCCCGCCCATGCCGGCACCGACGATCGCAACCGAAAGCGGCCTTGCCATCGCGTCCCCACCCTGCCTATCGCGCGGCTTAGTGCCGCGTCCTCGATCTACACAGGCCGGAAACCGGCCCGCTCCAGCGCCGCGCGAGCTTCGTCCGAGCCGAGCGCATCGAGAAAAGCCTGCACTGCCGGCCGCTGCTTGCGCGCTGTGACCAGCGCGAAGTCATAATGCTCTTCCGCGAGCGGAATGAAACCGAGGCCGACCGCATGGGCGACCGGCGCAATGGTCATGCCCCAGTCGGCGCGGTGCTGTGCGACGGCCGCGGCCACCGCGTTGTGCGAGCGTGGCTGGTTCCAATAGCCTTCCGGGCGCGCACCACCGAGCAGCCGGTCGATCAGGATGCGCGTGCCGGCGCCCTGGTTGCGGTTGACCATGATGCAGGAGGGATCAGCGAGCGCCGCGGCGACGGCGTCCTTCGCGCTGCGGCCTTCGAAACGCTTGTCGCCCTTGCGGAACACGATGCCCTGCATCCGCCGCCAGCCCGGCACGAGCTCGAGTCCTTCGACGAGGTAAGGCGTATTGTAGGCCTCGCTCTTGTCCTCGAACAGATGGATCGGCGCCAGATCGCATTCACCGCGCCGCGCCGCTGCAAGCCCGCCGAGGCTGCCGACGGCGATCGAGCGCACGGTCAGGCCAGCATGCGCGAGTTGCGCCGTGACGAGATCGAGGCCGGTACAATGGCTGCCGACGATGACGAGATTGGGCACCCGCACATGCGGCGTGAACAGCGTCACCTCGGCTTCGGTCCCGGCCGGCATCTGGTCGGCGAGCGCGTCGATGCGCAAAAATCCGTCGGCCTGCGCGAACGACGTGATCGCCCCGGACCCCTTGCCGGAGGGATAGGCGATCAAACCGTCCTTGCCCTCGACCAGCGAGACCATGACGAATTCGGTGCGGCCGAGCTCGGAAGCAATGCGCACCGGCACGGTCGCGCTCACCTTGGCATCGGAGCGTGGCGGCAGTCCCGCGATCTTGCGTAGCACCGGCACGATCATGTCGTGGAAGGTGAACATCGCGGACGTCGGAAAACCCGGCAGGATCACCACCGGCTTGCCGTCGCACACCGCAAGGCACAGCGGCTTGCCGGGCTTGAGCGCAATGCCATGCGCGATGATGCCGGGTTGGCCAAGCCGGCCGATGATGCGATGGGACAGGTCGCCCGCGCCTTTCGACGTGCCGCCGGAGAGCACCAGCATGTCGGCGTCCGCCAGCGCACGGCGCATGGCGGCTTCGAGCTGGGCTTCGTCGTCGGGAAAGGCGCCGAGGAAAACAGCCTCACCGCCGTTCTCGTCGATCGCTGCCGTGACAATCGCGCCGTTGGTATCGTAGATCGCAGCAGGCGCGAGCACCTCGCCGGGCTGAACCAGTTCGTCGCCGGTGGAAATCACGGCCACACGCGGCTTACGCACGACGCTCACCTCGGCAATACCGCAAGCCGCCAGCATACCGACCTCGCGCGAGCCGATGATCCTGCCGGCGCGCAGCAGCGCCTCGCCGCCCGCGATATCGGATCCTGCGTAGGAGACGAATTGCCCGGGCGAGGCCGCACGACGGACGTCGATCGCATCCGATCCCGCCGGCTGGGTGTGTTCGACCATGACCACGGCGTCGGCACCGCGCGGCAGCGGACCACCGGTGGCGATCGGCGTTGCGGTTCCCGACACCACTTGCAGCGCCGGTGCGGTGCCGCAGTGAATGGTCTCGCCATTCAACCCGAGGCGAACCGGCGCGCCTTCGCCGGCCGCGGCAAGGTCCGCCGAACGCACCGCAAAGCCGTCGACATTGGAACGATCGAACGGCGGCACGTCGATCGGCGCAGTGATGTCTTCAGCGAGCGCCGTACCGAGCGCGGCACCGAGTTTGCGCGTTTCACTCGGAAGCGCGCGCGGGAACAGCACGGCCTCGAAGCGAGCCAGGGCCTCCTCGCGGGAAAGGATTTTGAGGAACTGCTCCTGTTCGAGCGCGCTGCGGACTTGCGGTTGCGGGATCATCGTCATGCCAAAACCCATATCATTCCCGCATCAGATAGGCATCGACCGGCGCGCCCGCCGCAAATCCCTCGTGGCTGGCGGGAACAATTAGCCATGCATCGGCGCGGGCAATTGCGTGGAGCGGCCATTCGCCTACCGCAAGCGGCACCCACGCGTGATGTTCCTCGGCCAGCAGGACCATTTCGGCGATGCCGACGCTGGATGCAATCTTGCCCGCGAGCGGCAAGGTCGTCCGTCGGCGCGGCAGTCGCGCGGACAGCCGGTCGATAAGCGGCAGCACGAGGGCGAGCCAGACCGCAAGCGCATGGCCCGGCGATCCGGGCAAGGCAACGACAGGAACCGTTCCGAGCCGCCCGACCGCGGCGGTGCGTCCGGGCTGGAGCGCAAGACCATGGGCGATCACATCACCACGCTGGGCCAGCGCCGTGATGGCGGCATCCTTGCGACCGACACCGCTGCCGCCGACCGTCAGCAGGAGATCGCAGGCAGCAGGGCCGAATGCCTCCGCGATCGATCCCGCATCTCGCGCGCCGGCCTCGTGCGTTTGCACATCCAGCCCTGCGGCGCGCACGATGTCGGCAATCAGATGCATGGTCACCGTTGCACCTGGTACATTGACAATGCGCAGCCGCGGACGGCGCACGCTCATCCGGTCCAGTCCGGCGGCGCGCGCGAGCAACAGAGCGGCAAAACCGACTGGACACCCTTCTGCCGCGACAGGCGTGCGTCGGTCGATGTCGCTTCCAGCGCGCCTGACGCCTTGCCCCGGCACGCCCTCCGCCAGCACCTGGGCGAGTGGGCCCGACAACTCGATTGCGTCGGCATCGAGCACGCAGTCGCATCCCGCCGGCATCGCGTCGCCGGCATCGACCCAAGCGGGCGCCGTTGTCAGAAGCAGTGGTGAATAGGAGGACGCACCGACCAGATCATTGGCGCACAACGCCCAGCCATCCGCGGCAGCGACGTCACGAGACGGTTCGGCCGCAAGCAGCGGATTGGCCGCCGCGATACAGCCGGCCGCTTCAGTCAGCGGCAACTCCAACGGCGCAAGCGGATCAGGCCCCATCAGCAACGCGGCGAGGGCAGTATCGAGCGGCGTCAGCGATGGCGGCAGGCGCTGGGTCATGCGCCATGATGGACCATGCATCGCCCGGTTTGGCAACCGCTAGCGATGCGAACGTCAGCCGCCCGACTTGTCCGCATTGGGGAAGAACAGCTGTTGTCCGTCCACCTTGTATCCGGCGATCGCCGCCTGCCCGTCGGGCGAGATCAGCCAATCGACGAAGTCTTGCGCCAGCTCCTTCTTCACGTTCGGAAACTTCGCCGGGTTCACCAGCATGACGCCGTACTGATTGAGCAACCGCTTGTCGCCTTCAACGACGATGTCGAGATCGCCGCGCTCCCGACAAGCGATCCAGCTGCCGCGGTCGGACAGCACATAGGCGTTCGCCGTGCGCGCCGCATCGAGGGCGGAGGCCATGTCCTGCTTGGCTTCGCGATACCAGGCGCCCCTGGTGCTGGCGATGTCGATGCCGGCGACGATCCAGAGCGCGAGCTCCGCGGCATGCGTGCCCGAGCGGTCTGCGCGCGTCACGAACGGCACGCCCTTGGCCTCGATCGCCTTCAGCGCGGTCGCGATGTCCTTGCCCTTCACGCCGGCGGGATCGCTCTTCGGCCCGATCAGCACATAGTCGTTGTACATCACGTCAAAGCGCTTCACGGCAAAACCGTCGGCAACGAATTTCTCCTCCTGCGGCCGTGCATGCATCAGCACGACGTCGACTTCGCCCCTTCGCGCCCCGTCGAGAACCTCATCGGCGCGCCGCGCGATCACCGTCACGTCGATGCCGGTCTTTTCACGGAAGATCGGCAGCAGATGATCGAGCAGGCCGGACTCCTGTGTCGCCGTCGTCGAGGCCAGGACGATCGCGCGGTCCTCCGCGGATGACGCCGCAACGCCTGCGGCAAGGCCGCAGAGAAGCGCGAGTGCTACGGACAGGCGGCGGACGGCCATGATCGGGTTCTCCACTGGCTAAACGCGATCATGATGATGGTGGATTGCGCCGCACTCGTGACGCGTTTGCACATTGTGCCCGCCGCATTCGGGAAATTCCGGCAATGCGCCCCGCCGATGACCGCAAAGCTCGCACCACGCGAGCGATTCAGGATCGTTCACCAAGGCAGAAATCGCGCGTGAGGATGTGTTGCAAAGCAGCGAGATGATCGGGCATGGTCATGGCGGACA
This sequence comes from Bradyrhizobium sp. 149, assembly GCF_023073915.1. Lineage (GTDB taxonomy): Bacteria > Pseudomonadota > Alphaproteobacteria > Rhizobiales > Xanthobacteraceae > Bradyrhizobium. The sequence continues at coordinate 50,906 of NZ_JADPKK010000017.1, forward strand.
AATCTTGAAATGCAGAATTCCACCTGCGTCGAACGTCAAAAAGAAGCAAGAATTTGCATAGGAATGCAGGATGGAATTCCTGACGACCAGCGAAGCCGCCGACTATCTTCGGCTCGGCGAACGCAAGCTTTACGAACTCGTCACCACAGGTGCGATCCCCAGCACCAAGGTGACTGGGAAGTGGCTCTTCCCGCGGCACGAGCTCGACCTCTGGGTGCTGTCCGGGCTGGCGCGTCCGGCCGGCATGCTGATTGCGGAGCCGCCGCCGGTGGTCGGCGGCAGCCAGGACGAGCTTCTGGATTGGAGCCTGCGCGAGTCCGGCTCGGGCCTGGGATCGATGAGCGAGGGCAGCGCGCGCGGGCTCGAGCGCTTGCAGCGCGACGAGGTGATGGCTGTGGCCATGCACTTCCACAGCCTCGATGCCGACGGCAATCTTGCCGCCAGCGCCAGTGCGACCGTCCTGCGTGACGCTCCGGACCTGCATGATGCATTGCTGGTCGCGTTCGTGCGCCGCGAGCAGGGTCTCGTGCTGCCGCCGGGCAATCCCAAGCGGCTGCGCGGCCTCTCCGACGTGCTCGCGCTCGGTGCCAGGATGGCGATGCGACAACAGGGCACAGGCGCGCAGATGCTGCTCGATGTGCTGCTGAAGCGCGCCGGCGCCTCGACGCGCGATCTGCGCCGGATCGAGACGCCCGCCCTGACCGGCCCGGATCTGGCCGAGATCGTCCGCGCGGGGCAGGCCGATTGCGGGATCGCGACGCGTGCGGCAGCGCGCTCGGCCGGCCTCGATTTCGTGCCGCTGGTTTGGGAGAATTTCGACCTCGCGATGCGGCAGCGCAGCTATTTCCGCCCCGGCATGCAGGCCCTGATCCGGTTCCTCAGCGAAAAACGCTTGCGGCAGCGCGCCGAGGAGCTGACCGGCTACGACCCCTCGCCGGCCGGACAAATCCGCTTCGCGGCCTGACGTTGACGCCCGCCCCCAAATAGTTGCAAAAGAAACCAATTCAGCCGGGCCATACCCGGAGGCATCACCGGCCAACGCGCCGGGTCAGGGGAGGACAACGTGAAGCCAACGAGATTTGGACTGCCGGTCGCTGCCGGCTTTGCAGCGACGTTCCTGGCGGCGACGCTGCTGCCGGGCACGGCGTCGGCGCAGGTGTCCGACGACATCGTCAAGATCGGCGTGCTCACCGACATGAACGGTCCGGCCTCGGCCCCGACCGGCCAGGGCTCGGTGACGGCGGCGCAGATGGCGATCGACGATTTCGGCGGCACCGTGCTCGGCAAGCCGATCAGCATCGTCGTCGGCGACCACCAGCTCAAGGCCGACATCGGCGGCGCCATCGCGCGGCGCTGGTACGACGTCGACCAGGTCGATCTGATCGTCGACGTGCCGGTCTCCGCGGTCGGGCTCGCGGTGCAGAACATGGCGAACGAGAAAAAGCGCCTGTTCATCACCCACTCCACCGGCACTGCGGATTTCCATGGCAAGTTCTGCTCGCCTTACGCGATCCAGTGGGTGTTCGACACCCGCGCGCTCGCGGTCGGGACCGCGGACGCCGTGGTCAAGCGCGGCGGCGACAGCTGGTTCTTCATCACCGACGACTACGCCTTCGGCCATTCGCTGGAGCGTGACGCCTCCGCGGTCGTGACCGCCAATGGCGGCAAGGTGCTGGGCTCGGTGCGGCCGCCGCTGGCAACGCCCGACCTCTCGTCCTTCGTGCTGCAGGCGCAGGCCTCCAAGGCCAAGATCATCGGCATCGCCGCCGGGCCGCCCAACAACATGAACGAGATCAAGACCGGCTCCGAGTTCGGCGTGTTCAAGGGCGGCCAGCAGATGGCGGCGCTGCTGGCGCTGATCACCGACATTCACGGCATCGGCTTGCAGGCTGCCCAAGGGCTGTTGCTGACGACGTCGTTCTATTGGGACATGGACGACAAGACGCGCGAATGGTCGAAGCGCTATTTCGCCAAGCTGAACAAGATGCCGTCGATGTGGCAGGCCGGCGTCTATTCGAGCGTGATGCACTATCTCAACGCCATCAAGGAAACCGGCACCGACGATCCGCTCAAGGTCGCGGCCAAGATGCGGGAAAAGCCGATCGAGGATTTCTTCGCCCGCAACGGCAAACTGCGCGAGGACAATCTGATGGTGCACGACCTCTGGCTGGTGCAGGTGAAGACGCCGGAGGAGAGCAAATATCCGTGGGACTATTACAAGATCCTCACGACGATCTCGGGCGACAAGGCGTTCGGGCCGCCGGACCCGGCGTGTGCGATGGTGAAGAAGTGACCGCGTAGCGAGAGAGGTCGTCATGGCCGGGCTTGTCCCGGCCATCCACGATCTTTCACACGGCACCAAGAACGTGGATGCCCGGGACAAGCCCGGGCATGACGGCTGTGGGTATACTCCGCGCTACTTCGCCACGCCGATCTCGCGAAAGTACTTCATCACGCCGGGATGGATCAGCTCGGGCTTCGGCGCGGCCGCGATCGTGTTCGCGGCCGTGGTCTCGCAGGCTTGCGCGAGCTGCTTGCAGAATGTCGCCTCGACAGCGTGAAGCGTCTTGGCAAGGCGATAGGCGAGATCATCAGGCAGATCTTCGCGGGTCAGGACAAAACTCCAGGAGCCGAGCGAGGCGATCGGCTCGGACTGCTTCGGGTAGCTGCCGGCCGGCACGGTGAGCGGCTTGAGGAACGCATGTTTGGCGCGGATGCGCGCGATCTCCTCGGCACTGGGCGCGATGAAGCGCGCGCCTGACGCACTCGAGGCCACCGCCGCAAAGCCGGGCCAACCGATGCCGGCGCCCCACAATGCAGCAACACGACCATCCTCGACCATCGCAGGGCCGTCGCCGGCACGGTCGAGATAAACAGCCTTGAAGTCCTCGTCCTGCCTCAACCCGAGACCGTCGAGCACGTAGCGCGCCAGGATTGGCAGGCCCGAACCTTTGGCACCGAATGCGACGGGCTGGCCGACGAGATCGCGGATGGTCCTGTACGGACTGTCCGCGCGCACAACGAACATGCCGGGATTGGAATAGATCGCCGTGAGGATCTTCAATCGCACCGGCGCGCGGCCGATGCCGGCGAAGGCCTCATAGGCCGGCTCGCCCGCGACCAGAGCGAGATCGAGCTCGCCCTTCTCCAGCAGCGGAATGTTCTCGTTGCTGCCCTTGGTGTTGCGGGGCGCGATGGTGATTTGCGGATCGGCCGCGTTCATCACTTGCGCAAAGGCGTTGCCATAGAGCGGAAAGCCGCCGCCGGGCGTCGCGGTGCCCAAACTGATCGTCGTGGTCGGAATGGCCGTGCCTCCGGTTTGAGCTGCGGCGGGGCTTAACAGCAGCGCCGCGCCGAGAAGAAGGGTGATTGCGAATCTCATGGTCGGTTCCGGCGGGGGCGCGTCAACATCGACTTGCGACGATGTAGGCAGCGCCCGGATTTTGTGAAAGCATGCAGCCAACGACAATAGAACAATGGGAGGCTTCATGTTGCGAATTTTGCGTAACAGTATTTTCGGGCTGGTTTTCATTTCAACGCTTTTCAGCGCCGCGCCTCCCGCCTCCGCAGCCGGCTATCCCGACCGTCCCGTGCACTGGATCATCGGCTTCTCCGCCGGCGGCCCGGTCGATATCGTCGCGCGGATCATGGCGCAATGGCTGTCGGATCGTTTTGGCCAGCAGTTCATCGTCGAGAACCGCACCGGCTCGGGCGGCAACATCGCGGCCGCTGCTGCGATCGCCTCGCCGGCGGACGGCTACACGCTGCTGTTCGTCGCGCCCAACAACGCGATCTCGACCTCGCTCTACAAGAAGCTGCCGTTCGACTTCCTGCGCGACACGGTGCCGGTCGCGAGCATCATGCAGCTCACCAACATGCTGGTCGTCTCCAACGCGTTTCCCGCGAAGACGGTTCAGGAGTTCATCGACTACTGCAAGGCCAATCCCGGCAAGATCTCCTTTGCCTCGTCCGGCAACGGCACCTCGGTGCACATGTCGGCGGAGCTGTTCAAGGTGATGACCAAGTGCGACATGGTGCACGTGCCCTATCGCGGCTCGGCCATCGCCTTCCCCGACATCATCTCCAACAAGGTGCAGCTGATCTTCGACAACCTTCCCTCCGCGATGGAGCAGGCGAAGGGCGGCACTGTCCGCGCGTTAGGGGTGACCTCGCCGCAGCGCTGGCCGAGCGTGCCCGACGTGCCTGCGATCGCCGAGACGGTGCCGGGCTTCGAATCGGTCGGCTTCTACGGCATCTCCGCGCCGAAGGGCACGCCGGGCGAAGTGATCGAGATCCTCAACAAGGCCGTCAACGAGGCGCTGAAGGATCCGAAGCTGGTCGCGCGGCTCACTGAAACCGGTGGCATCCCCAAGCCGATGACGCCGGCCGAGTTCGGCAAACTGGTCACCGACGAGACCGAGAAGTGGCGCAAGGTGGTGGAGTTCGCCGGCGTGTCGGTGGATTAGCAGGCGGCCCCGCGGCGGGCCTGTCGCTCGCCGCCAACATTATTTGGGGGGAGCGGCAGGCCTCTCAAAACAAAAGGCGCGAAAACAACCCCATGCACAGTAGAAGACCTGAGCAATCACAGCGGGTTACGGAGGCCGAAAAGCAAGCCCGCCGAACCAACGGGTTCCCTCAGGGCATTTGACCCGTCGGGCAAAACAGGCGCATAAGTACACCCTCGCAAGATTTCGGTAATTTGGAAGCCCCGACCCTGCAGCGCCTATGTCCAGGTCGCCAGCGCCGGCATTGCACCCCCGCCTCCCTCCCTGTAAACGAACCGCGCACCGTTGCCGGCCGCCTCCACAGGCCGTCTCGCGGCGGGGCCTGTAGCTCAATGGTTAGAGCCGGCCGCTCATAACGGTCTGGTTGCAGGTTCGAGTCCTGCCGGGCCCACCACTGGAATCAGTGACTTGTCGATTTTGATATTTTCTACACCGCCAGAAATTCCGACAGAATCAAAAACGATCTTCGCGCAAATAACCAAGTCATCCCAATGGCAAATACTGGAGCCGGCCGTGCGCTACGGCACCCTTGCAGGTGTTGCCTACAACGGAAAGTCTGCACGCACGATCTCTGCTGCTGTTCGATGATCGGACATTCGTTGGCGACGTCCGCAATATGCGGTCCAAAGGCCAAGTAGTTCGTCGCGTGACAGGTGACGTTACGAACCGCCAGCACCCGCCTCGTCATCTTCAGCCTGGAGAATGGTTTCCGATAGCAGAGCCGCCGCCTTTTGAAGTGGGCGTATAAAGCGATCCAACTCGATGAAACTGACGCGAGCGGCCGGCACAGAGACACCGAGGCATGCGATTAGCTCTCGCTGCGGCGACAAAATAGGGACAGCACAACCCACAACTCCCTTCACATATTCTTCGTTAGTTTTAGCCCAGCCGCGCTGCCGCGTATCCTCGAGAACCTTCATCAGCGCGTGGAATTCTACGATCGTGGTTTCTGTGTACTTGGTGAGATGCAACGCGCGGCAAAGCTTCACGCGGGCGCGCTCGGGCAATCTACTCATGTAGATCTTGCCGGTAGAGGTGCAGTGTAGTGGCGCGGCTTCTCCGGGATTGAACTGAAGGCCTTGCGGCTCCGAAACGCGAACGCTGTCGACGTAGGCAACGACATTGTCGCGAACCACGCCGATCTCGCATTGCTCGCCGATTTCCCCTGCGACCGCACGAAGTACCGCGTGCCGCCGCGCCGTGCGAAATGCTGCACCGATGACGGAGGCCGATAACGTGACGAGCTGATTTCCCACGACGTAGCGCTTGGTGCCGAGCGCCTTTTGAAGCAGGCCGCGCTCCTCCAGATTTCCGATGAGCCGATGTGCGGTCGGAAGAGGCAGAGAGAGAGACCTGCCGATCTCAGCCACGGAGACGGCTTTGCGTTGGTCGGCAACGAACCGCACGATCGCGAAGGCGCGATCCAATGGTCCATCCTTTTCAACTCGCTTGATCATTTTTCCGGCCTTGAAAATAGGTAGCGGAATCAATGTGTACCGGCAAAGTTATCATTTTTCGGAATAGAAACTATTGAAATATGAAAATTAATGTTGTTGAAAATCGCAAAGCTCATATCCTTCGCGTTGCCGGTGATTGACCAAGAATGTCGCAACGGAGTCTCACCGTTCCGAAAATTTCGCTCCGCCGCTTGGCCGAGAGCCAAGTCTCGACGGCGCGCTCAACAGGAGATGTGCATGTCTCGTCACTACGACGTGGACGCGGTGAGGAAGGAATTCCCCGCTGTCGAACGGATGGTCTATCTGGACTCCGGGTTTCAAACGCCGCTGGCGCGCCCGGTGAAGGATGCGATCGAGCTTTTTCTCCGCGAAGGCTTTGAGACCGCCGGCCCCAAGAGCGTTTGGCTCGATCGCGTCGAGCAGACCCGGGCCAAGGTCGCCAGATTTCTCGGCGTGACCGCGGACGAAATTGCCTTCACCAAAAACACGTCGGAAAGCATGAACATCGCGGCAAACGCTCTGCCGCTGAAGGCTGGCGACAACATTCTGATGATCCACGGCGATCATCCGAACAACGCATATGCCTTCCTCAACCTGCAACGCAAAGGCGTGGAAGTCCGATTCATTCCGATGACGGAAGTTGTCAACGCCGAAAGCTTTCGGCCGCTGATCGACGCGAGGACGCGCGCCATCTCGATGTCGCATGTGACCTTCCACGCGGGTCACCGGTTCGACATCGAAAGCGTCGGTGCGTTGTGCGCCGAGAAGAATCTCTATTTTGTCGTGGACGTCATGCAGGCGATCGGCGTGGTGCCGATTGACGCCAAGTCGATTGGGGCGAGTTTCATCGGTTCCGGAAGCCACAAAGGATTGCTCGTCCCGCAGGGGCTCGGGCTGCTTTACTGGGACAAATCCCTTAGCGAACTCGAACCGACCTATCTGGCGGCCGCCAGCCTTGCCGCAGTCCCGGGCGATCTCATCGCGCGTCCGGACCAAATGGATCCGTCTTCGGCAGCCAAGCGCTTCGAACTGGGTAACTTCAATCTGCCCGCCGTCCATGCGCTTGGCGCCTCGCTCGATATGATCGAGCAGATCGGGGTGCAAAACATCCAGAACCATTGCTTCGATCTCGGCGATCACTTGATTGAGCGCCTGGTTGAACTGGGAGTACGCCTCGTTGGTCCGCGCGAGCGAAAGAACCGCGCCCCGCATATCTACGTCATCGCTTTACCCGCGTCGGACTGGCTCGGCCATTTTGAGGAGAATGGTGTGCGTGTTTCGCCCGAACGTGATGGCATTCGCGTTTCGCTCGGCATGTTCAACACCGCCACCGATATCGATCGCCTGATCGATGTCATTCGCCGGCGAGGGCACAGGCGCCCCTCGGTCGCAGCCTGAATTCGACAATTAACGGGAAGGGATGAATCATGAAAAAGCTTGTGCAGTTGCTCGGAGTTCTCCCGACGCTTCTGGCCGTCAGCGCCAGTCCGTCCACGGCCGCCGATAGCCCGACGCTGGATAAGATCAAATCCAGTGGCGCGATTACGATCGGTTACCGCGAAGCGTCGATTCCGTTTTCCTATCTCGGGGCCGACCAGAAGCCGGTCGGCTTCTCACTCGATCTTTGCGGCGCCATCGTCGATCGCATCAAGGAAGACCTCAAGCTGCCTAGTCTGAAGATCAACTATACGCCGGTAAATTCATCGAACCGCATTCCCCTGATCCAAAGCGGAACGGTCGATATTGAATGTGGCGGTACTGCCAATGACAAGAAGCGGCAGGAACAAGTGTCCTTCTCAGTGGCGACGTTCGTCAGTCAGCCGCGGTGGCTGGTCAAGACGGATAGCGGCGTGAAGTCTGCCTCCGATCTCAAGGGCAAGACGATCGTGGTGACCCAGGGCTCAAATGCGATCGGCTTCGCGCAGGGCGTGAATGCAAAGGAACAACTCGGCCTCCGCATCGTCCAGGCCAAGGATCACGCCGAGTCATTCCTGATGCTCAATACCGGACGTGCGGCCGCATTCATGGAAGATGACATTCTGCTGGCGGGCCTCAAGGCGGCGGCGCCGAACCCGAACGCCGTGGCGTTCCTGCCTGAAGGATATTCTAAGATCTATTACGGGCTGATGTTTACGAAGGGCGACGCCGGGTTCAAGACCCTTGTCGATGACGTCCTCTCCAAGCAGATGGCATCGGGTCAGTTCGAAAAGACCTATGCGAAATGGTTCAACAGCCCGATTCCGCCGAAGAGCGAAAATCTTGCGTTCCCGCTCTCCGACGCGCTGAAGGATCGGATTGTCCACCCCAGCGATGCCGTCGATTGATGGACGGAGCTGATTGTCTCGCTCGTTCGCACCTGCAACCTGGGGGCTCGCGATGTTCGGAGTACTTTTTGAACAAACGGCAGACGGCCAGCGCTATATCGACTGGCTTCTGTCGGGCCTCGGCTGGACCCTGGCGTTGGCTTTCTTCGGCTGGTGGATAGCTTTTGGCATCGGAGTCGTCGTCGGCGTCGGTCGCACGGTCAAAAATCGCCTGTTCTCGACGCTCGCCCGGCTCTACGTCGAGATATTTCGAAACATCCCCGTCCTGGTGCAGATGTTCCTCTGGTACTTCGTTTTCCCGGAGGTGGTGCCGAGCGCCATTGGAAATGCGATCAAGGAGATGCCGCCGCCCTGGGCCTCTTTCTTCCCGGCACTGCTTTGCCTTGGGCTCTACACGGCCTCCCGAATCGCCGAGCAGGTTCGGGCCGGAATCGAAGCCCTTCCGCGGGGACAGGTTGAGGCTGCCAATGCGCTCGGCCTCGGGGGGTACCCTACCTATCGATACATCGTCGTCCCGCAGGCTTTGCGCCTCATTTTGCCGAGCCTGACCAGCGAGGTGATGGGCATCTACAAGAACACCTCTGTTGCCCTCACCATCGGTTTGATGGAGCTGACCGCACAGGCGCGTCAAATCAGCGAAGCGACGTTCCAGACCTTCTCCGCATTTGGAGCAGCGACAATTGCCTATCTCTGTCTCGCGCTGATTGCGTATCGGGGCATGACGCTGATCGACCGAGCCGTCCGCATCCCCGGCACCACGCCTGCCAAGCTGGCTGTCGATCCGGAACTCGCCGATGTCCAGCAAGCAGGCGCGTTGCCTGGCGCCATGGAGGCCGTGAAATGAATGCGCTCGATTTTTCGATCATTGCACAGTCCTGGCCGTACCTTTGGTCGGGCTTGCTGTTCTCGCTGTCGCTGACCGCGGCGGCCTTCGCGATCGGCATGGTTCTCGGGACCTGTCTTGCTTTGGTGCAGCATTTCGAGCTTCCGGGTCTGGCCCAGGTCGTGCGCGCCTACGTCGCGTTGATCCGCTCGATCCCGCTGATACTCGTGCTGTTCTGGTTCTTCTTCCTGGTGCCGATCGTCCTTGGTCATCTCAGCGGGAGCGGCCGACCGATTCCGATCAGCGCTACCTACACGGCCTTCATTACGTTCGGGTTGTTCGAGGCCGCTTACTACTCCGAGATTATCCGTGTCGGGTTGCGCGCGGTGAACAAAGGGCAATTCGAAGCATGTCAGGCGCTCGCTCTGTCCACCTATTACACCTACCGCCAAATCGTGCTGCCGCAGGTGTTCCGCGTGGCCAGCCCGATCATCCTGAGCCAGACCATTATCCTGTTCCAGGACACGTCGCTGGTCTACGTGCTTTCGCTCACGGATCTATTGGGGGCCGCGTCCAAACTCGCGCAGCTCAATGGTCGCCTTGTCGAAATGTATCTGTTCGTGGCGGTGGTCTATCTGGTCATCAGCTCTGCCGGCTCGCAATGCGTCGCGAGCCTCCGCAAGCGATACTCACTTGCCAGCCGATAATCATCTTTCAGGAATTGGGAGACGAGCATGCCTCATGAGAATGCCAGCAACGCCGGCCAGTCTGCGGCAATCATCGTCGTCGAGAATATGGTCAAGCGATTCGGCAGCTTCACCGCGCTCAATAACATCAATCTTGAGGTCGGGCGGGGCGAGAAGATCGTGCTTTGCGGACCTTCCGGCTCAGGAAAATCGACGTTGATCCGGTGCATCAACCATATCGAGAAGCACGACGGAGGCAGAATAGTCGTCGACGGCGTCGAGTTGACCAATCGTGTTGCCGATATCAACGGTGTGCGCTGTGAAGTCGGGATGGTGTTTCAGAACTTCAACCTGTTTCCGCACCTTACGGTAGCCGAGAATTGCATGCTGGCCCCGATGAAGGTTCGCGGCATTTCACACTCCGAGGCACGTGATCGGGCGCTTGGTCTGCTCAACAAGGTCCGTATTCAGGATCAGGCAGACAAATATCCCGCACAACTTTCCGGTGGCCAGCAGCAACGTGTTGCGATCGCGCGTGCGCTGTGCATGCAGCCCAAGATCATGCTGTTCGACGAACCTACCTCCGCGCTTGATCCCGAAATGGTCAAGGAGGTGCTGGAGACCATGGTCGATCTCGCGAGGGAAGGCATGACGATGGTGTGCGTAACCCACGAAATGGGTTTTGCGCGCCAGGTCGCCGATCGCGTCATTTTCATGGATCGGGGAAGCATCGTGGAAGAAGCCGCGCCGGAACCGTTCTTCCGAGCTCCACGCACGGAGCGAGCAAGGAGCTTTCTAAACCAGATCATCCACTAGAATATCTGGGTCGGACCCACTCGCCGACACAGGGCTCGACTAACGCTTGCTAGGGTTTCGCTAATTCAATTTGCCAAGCCATCGATTTCGCGCCACCAGAAATCCGGCAGAAACCCCGTGAACAAACGCGCACAAACGTGAATGATCTTGATCGGGAGCCACTGATTTTGCTCGAGTTTCCCGCCAGGTTGCCGCGCTCATAACGGTCTGGTTGCAGGTTCGAGTCCTGCCGGGCCCACTAGCGATTACAGGGGTGCAAGCAGTCGACCGCATCTCGAAACTGCATCTCGCTCCTGCTGATAATCAATCAAACGCTAGGACCAGTTTTCCCAGGTGCCCACCCCGCCGCAAGCTCTCCATCGCCTTTCGATAGTCTCTGACCGGAAAGCGCTCTGCGACCAAAGGACGTAACCCTTCCAGTTCAAACAGGCGGGCGAGTTGCTCGAAGCTCTCCCGGCTTCCGGCCGCCGCGACCAGGAATTTCGCGGCCCTGCGAATCGCCTCGAACATGTCGAAGACGACCATCCGTCCCGACGCATAGCCCACGAGGTGAATTGTGGCTCCTCCTGATGCAGCAAGCAGGCTGCTGGCTACTGTTTCGCCTCCCGCAACATTGACAATCACGTGGGCGCCGGCACCGCGCGTGAGTTCAAACAATTGCTGATGCCAGGAATGATCATCCGACACCAGAACGTCCGAAGCGCCGAGGCGGCGGAGGCTTTCCCGGTGTCGGTCAGTTCGAACCAGCGAAATGACCTTCGCCCCTGCCGACCGTGCAAGCTGGACCGCCGCGATCGAAACGCCGCCGGTTCCCTGCACCAGCACGTTATCACCGGGGTTCAAGCTCCCATTAACGAATAGGGACTGCCACGCCGTTACAGATGCAATCGGCAGCGTTGCCGCTTCTTCGAACGTAAGGTGCCGAGGAGCCATCACGAAGTCCTCTTCGGACGCGCACATTAGCTCGCGCAACACGCCGTTGCTTGGTCCACCCAAGCGACGAGCCGCTACCTCTCGGCGAATCGGGCCATACTTCCAGTCCGGAAGGTACACGGCACATACCCGGTCTCCGACACGAAAGCGTCGAACGGATTTGCCTGTGGCGACCACTTCGCCTGCACCATCCGAGATTGGTATCAGCGGCGGTCGGACCTCGATGTGATAGTCGCCATCGGCGATGGCGAGATCGCGGTAATTCAAGGCCACAGCCTTCATCGCCACCACAACGTCGTGGTCGCCCGGCGTGGGATCCGGCAGATCGATCTCGACCAGACTATCGAGCGCAATACGCTCGACATAGGCGTAAGCCTTCATCGTTCACCCCGTATCCTGCCGAACTAGGCGTTAGCGGCTTCGAGCAGCAGGTCCGCCGTCTCCTTCGGACTTACCACCATGGTGTCGTGGCCGCAGGGAATTGACCGGAATCGCCATTCGCCGCCGCGCTTGGCACGCTCAGCCTGTTTCGGGTAACCCATGATATCGGCAGGAGGGTTGGTCGCCAGGATATAGGTCTTCGGTAGTCCCGCAGCCCCTCCATTCACCAGTCGCAGGGGCTGCAGAAAGGTCTGAACCGGATGAGGGGTCATCATTCGCTTCAACCATTCGACGTCCGACGGCTCGCTCACCCCGATGAGCCCGGGGTCCGGCGCGCCGATCCACTCGCCGTCCTTGGCAAGGGAACGGAACCAGTCGCGCTTTTTCGCCGCCTCTTCCGCTGTGGTGCCGGGTGCATGCGACGCAAAATCGTCGCCGTCGCCGGGGACCGCCGCATCGAGATAGACGATGTGCTTCAGGCGCGAACGCAGGCGGTCGGCAACGCCGGTAACCACCATGCCACCGTAGGAGTGGCCGACCAGGATGACGTCGCGCAAATCGTTATATGTGATCACGCGAACAATATCCTCGATGTGGGTATCGAGCGAAGGCGGCGGCGACCGCAAATGTCCGCGCTCGCCCAAACCAGTCAGCGTCGGCGCGAACACCGCAATCTCGTTCCGCGGGTTCAGACAGGACGCCACCCGGCTCCAACACCAGCCGCCGTTCCAGGCGCCATGAACAAGGACAAAATTCAACCTACTCACCGTTTCCTCCTGCTGCATGTCTGTGACTCAATTTGCTTCGATGACCATTGCCGAGCGCATCGCCGGCAAGGCGGCGACACGATCGTGAAAGTCGTTCAGGACCGGGCTGAGAGGGATGCGAAGCATCCCGAGCCATCTCGTGAAAACAAAAAGGTAGAAGTCGATGCCCGTCCTGCGTCCGAGAACCCAGCCGCGGGCCGCCAGTTGCTTCTCGGCCACCGAGAGCGCGCGCAGAAGATATCGCGCCGTGTGCAGGCGGGCATTCTTCTGGTCCTGCTCTTCCTTTCCAACAAAACGCTCGGGCCGGAACAGTATCCTGAACAGCGGATGGACGGTCCCGCCCAGGAAACCGATCCAGTGCGATACGGCGACCCGCTCCTCGGCGCTTTTCGCGAAGCAATCCATTCGCTCATGCCTGAGGGAAAGATATTCGAAGATTGCGCCGGTCTCCCGCAGGACGATCGAACCGGCGTGGAGAACCGGCACCTGCCGAAGGGGACTGAGAGCGGCAAAGCTCTCGTCCCCTGCGCCCTCCGGGGTCATCTCCAGTCGGACGGGCTCAATCGGATGCTCGCACTCGACCAGCAATGCCAGAGAGGCGATCGAGCACGAAAATCTGGTGAAGTAGAACTTGTCCATTGGGTATGTCCCGACATGCCGATCAGGAGAAAAAGACGTCGGAGCGCGTTGCGAATTCCTCGACAGTTCGCCGAAACGATCGACTTAGATACTCGAATGGCCAAGGGCCGAGGCTCACGCGCGATACACCCGCGGAGGCAAGCTCCGCGACGGAGGGGCCGCCCGGCATCATCATGATGTTCAGCGGAAGATCGATCGAACGACTTAATCTTCCGATCAACGGCAGTTCGGTCAGACCGGGGACGAACAGCCCGCTGGCGCCGGCTGCGCGATAAAGAGCGCCGCGCCTGATCGCCTCATCGACGAGAGTGTCAGTTTGTTTCTTTTCGAGAAGGACCCCGTCAAATCGGGCATTGATGAAGAGAGGAACATCTCTCTGGGCGGCCACGGCGCGAGCGCGCGCGATCTTCTCGCAATGCTGCTCGGCTTCGACGAGAAGCCGCTCGCCTCGCGAGAGTCCGTCCTCGAGGTTGATACCGACCGCTCCGGCGACAATCACTCGGTCAACGGCATCGGCAACCTGCTGCGGAGAATCGCCGAAGCCCGCTTCGAAATCAACGGTCAGCGGCACGGACACCGAACGGCTGATGCTTTCGACTGCCGCAAGCAGCAAATGAAGCGGTACCTTCTGGCCGTCGTTAAATCCGACCGACTCGGCAAGCGAGTGGCTGCTGGTCGCAACCGCCGGGTGGCCGGCGGCCTCGCAGACCTTCGCTGACCAGGCATCCCATATGTTGACCAGGACCACCGGATTATGCTGCTGGTGAAGGCCCGCGAACCTGTCTGCCAGACTTTTCATGTTTATCTTTCTCATGTCTCACCTTGCCACTTCATGCATGCCCGCCGGTCTCCACAGGACAACTCGTCGAACATTTACCGGCTCCACTGCATTGGCCGATGAACTGCGCAAACAGGTCAGCAGCCCTGTTCAGAGTCTCGCGCGACGCGCCCCCGCGTGCCTCGACGGACAGCCAGAAAATCATGCCGAGACAGACCTGCGTAAGCGTCGCCGCTGACGCTTCCGACGTCGCAGCACGGACGCGATGCGCCACCGCCCGGGAGATCTCCATGCGCACATTTGCGATTGCAGCGCTCACGGCCGGCTGTCGATCGCGAGACGGCATCAGCGTGAGCAGCACACAACCGCGCTCCGCCGGCGGCTCGGGTGAATAGATCATCACGAGCCGTCGGAGCATGGCCTTTATCGAGTCTTCGAGCGAGGCTCTACAGAGCTCCTGCAATGCCGCACGGATCTCACACCCGTGGCGCTCGACCGCGGCGCAAATGATGCTTTCCCTGTCTCCGAAAGCAAGCCGTAAACTCGGCCGATTGATGCCCGCTCCCTGGCTGAGTTCGTCCATGGTAGCGCCTTCAAGACCGCGTGCCAGGAGCACATCTATGATGCCGTCCAGAGCCTTCGCACGATCGAACTTGCGCGGTCGGCCACGCAGTCGCCTTTCGGCACGCTCGTCGACGTTAAAGCTGTTTGATCCCTTGGGCATCGTTCGCTCGCGCGTTCGGCTGTCGATGTTCAGGAGCGCCTCTCAGACGGTCAGCACGACCTTTCCCACCGAGCGGCGCTCCGCAACTTTCCCCAAGGCCTCGGCCGCCTTTTCCAACGGATAGCTCGCCGTCACCTCGATCTTCAGCAAACCATCATCCACCATCCGAGCCAGTGCCTCCAAACCGGTGTGGTTGGGCTCGACAAGATACCAGGACGTCCTGACCCCGAGCTTCTCCCCTTCACTCCTCAGCTGGGGTGCCCAAGCGGCCTGCGCACTGATAAGAAGGCCGCCGCGACGAAGCGTCCTGAGCATCTGAAGACAGACCTCACCGCCGACGAGCTCGATCACAACGTCGACGTCTGCAATCTGATCTTCGACGGCGCAGATCGTGTAATCGATCGTCACGTCGGCACCTAGCTCCTCAAGGAACCGGCGCTTGGCGCCGCTTGCGACGGCGACAACGTAAGCGCCTCGCGCCTTGGCAATCTGGACGGCGAGGTGTCCGACGCCGCCCGCGGCGCCGTTGATCAGGACCCTGTCACGAGGCCCGACCTTGGCGATGTCGACCAGCATTTCCCAGGCTGTGAGTCCTGCAAGCGGGAGTGCGGCAGCTTGTTCGAAGCTCAGGCTCCTTGGCTTGAGGGCAAGGTGGCGCGCCGGCGCCACCAGATACTCCGCATAGGCATTTGCAGCACGGGGAAACCAAGGCATTCCGAACACCTCGTCCCCAACCCGGAAGCGCGTCGTACCATAGCCCACTTGCTCGACGATGCCGGAGACATCCCAGCCGGGGACGTAGGGTAGGCTGAGGGCTCGCATGTATGCCTTCCCTTGCGCTGTATAGACATCCACCGGGTTGATACCTGCGGCCTTGACCCTGACCAGCACTTCGGTCGGCAACGGCGTCGGCCGAGCAATCTGCACAAGCTGCAATCGATCCGGACCTCCCCACTCATTTTGCTGAATGGCGCGCATTAGGGATTCAGGATTGGGCAAGGCACTGCTCCACGTTTCGAATGTTGACAACGCTACGGACAGGTCCGTATCTTTGTCAAGTACCAAACCTCGGAGGATTGCACATGTTGATGACGATACCGCAAACGACCGGCCGGCTTGACGGCAGCGCCGACATCCTGACCACCGCTGAGATGAAGCAGATCGTCTCGGAGCTAGCCCGCGTGAAAAGCGAGCAAGACATCGAGGCGGCGCTGGCGATTTACCATCCAGAAGGCGTTCTGCAGTCGCCGCCGATGGGGGCGCGCTCGCAAGGAGCGGATGAACTCCGCCGCGGCCTTGAGATATTTTTCAGGTTCGCGCCGGACTATTCGGTGCAGCTCACCGGACAAGCGGCGGACGGTGACACCCTCTGCAGCTGGGGCACGATCAGCTTTACGCCCGCCTACAGCTTTCACGGAGCAAAGCCGAACGGCGCGCGCGTGACGACCCCGGTTTTCATCCTGTTCCGGTTCAAGGACCGCAAGATTGTGTGGGAATCCTTCCACTTCGACCTCGCCGACGTTGCTCACCAAGCCGGTGTGCCTGCCGAAGCTTATCGGCGGTCATGAGCGAATGGCGGCAAGTCGACGATGCTTGCCGCCAGCCGCCCTTGGTATTGCAGGGAACAAGCCGAGCAGCTAACACAGCCCTGCAGAATGACGGATTGGACAAAATGTCGTCTCCCCAGAAGCGTGGCCTTGCGGTTCGAGATAAGATCCTGAACACCGCGGACGAGTTGTTCTACCGCGACGGCATTCGCGCGATCGGCGTCGACACGATCGTCGAGAAATCCGGCGTTGCGAAGACGAGCCTCTACCGCTGGTTCCCCACCAAGGACGATCTGATCGCGGCCTTCCTGCAGCGGCGAGATATGTTGTTCTGGCAACAATGGGACAAGATCGCGGACAAGCATAAAGAGGATCCCACCGCTGAACTGCTGGCGCAGCTCCGCTGGATCAGTCAGTACGTGGCGAGCCCCGAATACCGCGGCTGCCCGTTCCAGATTGCCGCGACAGAATTCCCCGACCTTGGCCATTCCAGCCGGGCGATTTGCATCGGAAACAAGCAGGAGCTGCGACGACGTCTGCTCGACCTTGCTCGGAAGATCGGCGTCGATGAACCTGCTGTGATTGCCGATCAGCTTCTCTTGCTGATCGATGGTGCTTTCATCAATACCCTGCTCTTCGCCAAGTCGGGTCCGGCGAAACAGCTGGCCAAGGCCGGCGCTCAGTTGATTGGCGCATAATCGCAGCTTGCGGCCCTACCCTCCGCCTGATGCTACTTCCGCCCCGGGATTTTCAGGCGCGTGAGGCGATCGGCGATTGCATTCAGGAAATCCGCGGCTTCAAAGACCTGCGCGGGCGTCGCGACACCGCCGCCTCCAGCGTCGTGGCAAAGCAAACGTTGCGTCGTTTCTGCGACGATGGGAGCCGTGATGCCGTAAATGTCACGGCCGGTTACCACGGACTGCGCCCGGCCTGCGTGGCCCACGGCCTCAACTTCGATCATGAACTCGGTGCTGTCGAGCCCGCCGGCTTGCGCCGCGCCGGCAAACGTTGCAACGCTCATCACGGCCTCGACGTTCGGCACGCCCGAATGCCGCGGCAAGAGGATGATTTCGGGGGCGGGATAACAATCGATCACATCGGCCCCGCCTATCGGCGCCGGGAAATGATGACGGGATATCAGCGGGGCGCCTTCGGTCTTTACGAGGCTGCCGTTCTGATGCCGGAATTGCCTTCCCCGCAACCCGGAAGCGGCGAGCGCAGAGCCTCGCGTCATCCTCCACGAACTCAGATAGTATGCAATGCGGACCCGATTTGCCCCAGGCACCGCTCCAAGCGCAGCAGTCGCAAGGAGGTCGGAAAGCGCTCCGAAGAATCCGGTTGCCGGAAGGATGTAGCGATTGGCTGCAACGGCGGCCTCGTGCAATTCGCCACACAAGTGCTCTACCACCGGTGGCTCGCCCGTGATGTCGATGTAGTGAACTCCGCGTTCGACAGCCGCTTTGGCCAGCAAGGGGGCCGTGGCGCCGAACGGCCCGGCACAGTTCAGGACGACGGCGACACCTTGCAGGAAGCCGTTCAGCGCGGTTTCGTTCGACAGATCGAGCTCGGCAAACTCGTAGCCCAGTTCGCTTGCGAGTCGGGCGGCCGTCGTATTCCGCGCGCCCAATCGCGCCTCGATCCCACGTCTTCGCAGCTCACGGGCTATCAAATTCGCCGTGTGACCGGAAGCTCCATAGATGGCGACAGACGGTTCTCTCACGTGGAGATCTCCAGTAGACATGGACCCTCTACGACGCTACAGACCTGTCCGTCTCTTTGTCAAGGATGCCGCGATGAGCAGTCTTACCCTCTACTCCCACCCGCAATCCGGTCATGCTCACAGGGTCGAACTGCTTCTTTCCCTGCTTGAGTTGAGTTACCGGCGGCTTGACGTGGATCTGGCCAAGCGGGCCAATCGAGCGCCCGAATTCCTGCGGTTGAATCCTTTGGGCGAAGTGCCACTGTTGATGGACGGCGAGCGCCGGATTGCGGAGTCCAACGCAATACTCGTCTACCTGGCACGACGAGAAAACAGGACTGATTGGCTCCCCCTCAACGCTGCCGGCCTGGCAAACGTCGAGACCTGGCTCAGCCGCGCAGCCGACAAGCTGTCGTACGGTATCGCGAAAGCTCGCTTGATCAAATTATTCGGGCTGAAAGGCGATCTTCAGGAAGCCCAAGCGCGCGGTGTCCGGCTCCTTCGCGCTGCCGAGGAGCATCTGGGCGCACAACCCTATCTGGTCGGGCACCGTCCCACCATCGCCGACCTCGCCATCTATAGCTACGCGGCTCTTGCGGAGGAGGCCGGGATCGATATGAGCAAATTCCGCCAGGTCGCGGCTTGGATAGGGACAATTGAGAGCTTGCCAAAGTTCGTTCCGCTGCGCCGGGTAGGCACAACCCCGCCGCCGGGCCTGTAGCTCAATGGTTAGTGCCGGCCGCTCATAACGGTCTGGTTGCAGGTTCGAGTCCTGCCGGGCCCACCAGCCTTCGCTCGCTTCGCGAGCTTCGGCTCGGCAAGCCAGCGCTACGAACTCCCAGCGAAGCGAACGAAGGCTGTCACGTCGAAGCCCGCAGGGCGAAGGGGACTGACTGGTCGGAGTGCGTTGCCGAGGGTCCCGCTTCCGCGCGACGATAAGCTTTGTGCACTGTCACCGTAATCCGTATTTTTCCGCGATCTTGTCGCCAAATGAAAGCTCATCAGCCTCCATGATTATCAAACCGGTGTCTTTTGACAGCATCCGTCACGCACGATTCAAATCTTGTTTTTTTGACCTTGGGGCAGGCAAACATCCGCCCACGTGGTCGTTGCCACCGTGCGCGGCGATGAACATGGCGACGGCCGACCGGCAATAGGATTCGATTTCGTTGTCGTCCTCTGCTCTCGCCTGATCGAAGCGTGCGATCATCAGGAGATCGGATCCTTTGAAAAGCGCGGCAAACAAGCGGGCGGACCGGAGAGGATCGGGCACGTTCAGAACCGCCCTCGCGTGCAACTGACGCAACATGGCCTCGATTTGGGCGATGACATGGGCGGGGCCGGCTTCGTAATGGAGCTTGCTTAACGACTTTTGATTTGTCTTGTCGGCCATGACCATGGCTTCGACACTGCGGACGTCTGATCTCAACAGCGTGCGAAGCAGGGATGATCCCACCGCCATGAGCTGATCTTCGACCGAACCGTCGACGCCTCCAAGAAGGGCCTGTGGTGCAAACAACTGATGGCAGCCGGCCGCGAGGGCCGCGCTGAACAGCGCCTCCTTGTTCTCGAAGTGCCTGTAGATGCTGAGCTTGGATATCTTCGCGCGCTGGGCGACCTTGTCCAAGGTCGTCGCTTGAAAACCCAATTCCACAAAGAGTTCGCTCGCGGCGTCGACTATCGTTTGGCCAAGCGCCTCGTTGGCGGGCCGGCCGCGCCGGCCCTGGCTTTTTTCGATCACGACAATTCCAGTACTTGACAGTATCATATTTCTTGCATTACGATACCACATAGTATCTGAAATGTGCAAGCCAATGGGTAGGTTTTAACCTGTCCTCCCACGGAGCCCATCACCATGGATGACGTCATCATCATCGGCGGCAGCTTTGCCGGTCTCGCCGGCGCCCTGCAGCTCGGCCGTGCCCGCCGCAAGGTCACCGTTCTCGATACCGGCCTGCCGCGCAACCGCTTCGCCGGCCACTCGCATGGCCTGCTCGGCCACGATCACAAGCCGCCGATGGACATCCTGGCCGAGGCGCGGCAGCAGCTGGCGCGTTATCCCACGATCAAGCTGGTCAGTGCCCGGGCCGAAAGCGTTTCCGGCGCGATCGACGATTTCAACGTCCTCACTTCCGATGGCGAAAGCTTTGGGGCGCGGCGCCTGATCCTGAGCTATGGCGTCGTCGACCAGATGCCTGATGTTCCGGGCTTTGCCGAAGGCTGGGGCACCTCCATCGTCCCCTGCCCCTATTGCGACGGCTTTGAAGTCGCCGGCCAGCATTGGGGCCTCGTCTGGTCCGGCCCGCAGTCGCACAATCAGGTCAGGCTGTTCCACGATTGGACCGACAGGTTGACGCTCTTCGCCGATGGTCACGACATTCCGCCCGATATCCGGGCCGATCTGGCGCGCCGCAACATACCTGTCGTCGATGGCCGGATCACCGGGATCGCCCAACGCGGGGCCCATAACGCCACCGTCAGACTCGATACCGGCCCCGATGTCGCGGTCGACATCCTGTTCGCGCATCCGCGCAACAAGCCGTCCGCAAGCCTGCATGAAACACTGGGCCTCGCCACGGTCAAAACACCCCTCGGCATTATACTCAAGGTCGACGAGCGCCGCGAAACCAGCATGCCCGGCATCTACGCCGCCGGCGACCTCGCCAATCCCATCACGCCTCCATCGGTCACTCTGGCATCATCGCACGGCGCGATGGCGGGTATCTTCGCCCAGCAGTCGATGCTGGTTTGAGTGCAGGCGCCACTCCGAAGTCAGGATCTCCGATGACCGACGACCTTCCCATTGTGCTCCTCCACGGCTCCGCCACCGGCTCCCACTCCTGGGCCGCGGTCCGCACGGGTCTTGAGGCGCACGGCGCCAGGGTGTTGGCACCCGACATGCTCGGCTACGGACGGTCGCCGACACCGAGCGAGGCGTGGCAGCCAAAGGACGAGGTGGCCCACCTGCGCAGCTGGCTCGACATGCAGGGCGTCGGCGCGTTCCACCTCGTCACCCACTCGCTCGGGGCATTTTTCGGACTTCACCTGCGGCTGGCCGTCGGATCCCGCGTGGCGCGGCTCACGTTGATCGATCCTGTCGTCGTCAGCGTGCTGCGCGCGCCGGAGGAGGAAGACGCCCTGCGCGAGGTGCAGACCCTCTACGATCGGTTCATGCGCGCGTTGCCGGATCACGGTGCGGCCGCCTGCCTGTTGATGGAGCACTGGAGCGGCGCCGGCGCGTGGAACGCGCTGGGCGAGAAGGGGCGTGCGCTGGTTGCACGGCTCGCACCGCGGCTACGGCTCGAGATGATCGCCAGCGAAGCCGACCGGACCACGCTCGCCGAGTTCACCTCGACCGCGGTGCCGACCTCGGTGCTCGTCGGCGAACGAACGTCGGCCGCTCCGCGGTCGGTGAGCCGTCTGCTCGCGGGAGCGTTCGACGCCCGCACGGTCGTTGTCCCCGGGGCTGCACACATGATCCCGCTGACCCACCCGGCCGCGGTCGTCGAGGCGATTCACGCCGACATGGTGGCGTCGTGAGCCGCGCCGAGCAGAAACGGCACAGTCGAGACGCGATCGTTACATCCGCGGGCACTTCTCGATCCTAGTCGGTCGGCCTCGAACAGCCCCGTCAACCAATTAAACTCCAATTCCAGGAGTCGCCAGTGAAGTTGTTCGGTCACACCACTCTCATTACCGGCGGGAGCGCCGGTATCGCTCTGGAAACCTTGACATGAAACACTCCTATCCCATCCTTGTCACCGGTGCCGCCGGCCAAGTTGGAGCGATCGGACCGAGCGTAACGAAGTCTCTGCTGGAGCGCGGGCTGAAGGTGCGCGCCATGGTCCGCCAGGATGACGGCCGGGCGGAATCGCTGAGGGCACTTGGTGCCGAGGTGATCGTCGGAGATCTGTTCGACCTGGACGCGGTGCACCGCGCCGTGGATGGCTGCAAGCGCCTGTACTTCAGCATGTCGGTCAACGAGAAGTATCTCGAGGCTACGACGAACGTGGCGGTGGTTGCCCGGCACCATGGCGTCGAAGCATTCGTCAACATGTCGCAGATGACGGTCTCGGAGATGAGCATCCGCGAGACCGCGCGCAGCCCGCAGCACAAGCAGCACTGGCTGGCCGAGCAGGTCTTGCGGTGGAGCGGCTTGCCGGTGGTCACGATGCGTCCCACCGCCTTCATGGACGCGTTCTTCTGGCGATTTGCCGTTCCGACGGTCACCGCTCAGGACGCGCTGATGTTGCCCTTCGGAGAGGCAAAGACGTCGCCAATCGCCGCCCACGATGTTGCGCGGTGCGTGACAGAGGTGTTGGCGAATCCCGAGTCTCACCTTGGAAAGGTTTACGAGCTGACGGGTCCCCGTGCGGAGACTCTTCGCGAGGTCGCCGAAGATTTCACGAGAGTCTTGGGGCGCCCAATCACCTACATGAACATTCCGTTGGAACCGTGGCTGGAGAGCCTGCGATCCTTTGGCGCATCCGCACACGTGGTCGCGCACCTGGAGTCGATGGCATTGCTGCACCGGGACGGCCGATACGACCGATCCTCGGACGATGTGAACCTGCTGACCGGTGTGTCGCCGATGTCGATCGAGGACTTCGTGCGCGCGCATCAGGACGACTTTCGGAAGACAGACGCGCGCAAGCCGTAATCTTTCGCTTATAGGCCGGATGAACTGCATCGTCTCGGAAGCCCCCGGCGGTCGCCACTGCGCCCAGTGACCGGGCCAGAACAAGGATATGTCATGGCACAGCACAATGCCGGTCAGGTCGCCGACTGGAATGGCCAAAGCGGGGAGCGTTGGGTCGCTAACCAGGCCCGGCTCGACGCCATGGCGGCGATGTTCGGCCAGGCCGCGATCGAAGCCGCCGCGCCCGCGACGGGCGAGCGCGTGTTGGACATCGGCTGCGGCGCGGGCGCGTCGAGCCTGGCTCTGGCCGCCCGCGTCGGCGCGGGGGGCCATGTGCTGGGCGTGGACATATCCGAACCGCTGATCGGCAGAGCGCGCGCGCTTGCGCCACAGGATATACCGGTCCAGTTCCGGGTGGCCGACGCTGGCAGCGCCGAGCTGCCCGAGGGCGCGTTCGACATCCTGTTCTCGCGCTTCGGGGTAATGTTCTTTGACGATCCTACGGCGGCGTTCGCTCATATGCGCCGGGCGCTCAAGCCGGGCGCGCGGGTCGCTTTCGTCTGCTGGCGCGGCATGGCCGAGAACGATTGGGTGCGATTGCCGATGGACGCGATCAAAGGCATCGTCCCGCCGACGGCGCCCGATCCCGAAGCGCCCGGTCCATTCTCGTTCGGCGACCGGGGGCGGGTGGGTCGGATCCTGACGGCGGCCGGGTTCACCAATATCGCTATCGCGCCCTTCGATGCTTCCGTCCCGTTTGGCGAGGGCGCGACGCGGGACGCGGCGATCGACGACGCGGTGAAGATGACGTTCGAGGTCGGCCCGCTGTCGCGCGTGCTCGCTGATCAGCCCGACGACATCCGCGCCCGCGCCTCGGCCGCAGTTCGTGCCGCCTTCGCGGGCCGCGCCGGCGAGCGGTCGGTGATGATCGACAGAGCGACGTGGATCGTCACGGCGCGCAATCCCGCAAGCTGACAGGGATTAGCAGGGGAGACGCCCCGCTCGGTGCAAAGCGAGTGACGCTGCCGCGCGGAAGCCCATCGGGCGAAGGCGGGCTGCAACATCAATTGCTTGAGCCGTTACCGAACTTTCCGGTGGACTGGCTGATTTTGTTGGTGCCAGACATGGTCAGGATCACGACACTCCCGCTTGCGACACGCGATGTCCGCGAGCGCATCCAGCGGCGGATGTGCGGCGCCGCCCTGCTTCTCATTCCTGCCTCTCTCATTTCGGGACTGAACATGCGCAAGCTTCTGGCGATTTTGGTGATCTCGTGCTGGGCCACCTTGGCTGACGCACAAAAGGCCGACCTCATTGTCACGAATGCAAAAATCGTGACGCTGGATCCTGCATCGACGATCGCGCAGGCACTCGCAGTCCGCGAAGGCAAGATCGTTGCAGTTGCCGGCAACGATGCCATGGAAGGCCTGATCGGGTCCGCAACGCGCCGCATCGACGCCGGCGGACGCACGATCATCCCCGGATTGATCGATTCCCATATTCACGCCGTGCGCGCCGGATTGACCTACGCAACCGAGGTCAACTGGATCGGCGCGAAGACCATCGGCGAGGCCATGGAACGCCTGCAACAGGCGGCCAAAGCGCGCCCGGCGTCCTGGATCATCGTGGCCGGCGGCTGGAGCGAATTGCAATTTGCGGAGAAGCGGCGGCCAACGCTCGCCGAGGTGATGTCGGCCGTTCCTGACAATCCGGCTTACATCCAGCTGTTCTATTCGGCGGTGCTGATGACGCCGAAAGCGCAGCAAACGCTCGGGATTTCCACGGATCAGTTGCCGGGCGGTATCACGGCCGAACGCGCCGCATCGGGCGACCCCACGGGCTGGTTCAACGGGTCCATTGTCAGCATCTCCGCACTGTTCGATCGCCTGCCGAGGCCGAATTTCGAAGAGAATGTCGCAGGCACAAGGCAGTTCTTCACGGAGCTCAATCGTCTTGGAATTACCGGGATCGTGGATCCCGGCGGCTTCAGCATCTATCCCAGCCACTATGCCGCCCTGCAAAAGCTCTGGCGTGATAAATCACTTTCGGTGCGGGTCGCCTTCAGCCTATTCGCCCAGAATGTCGGCGCGGAATTCGACGAGTACAAGGCTCTCACGCCGTTCCTGCCGATGGGATTCGGCGACGACATGCTGCGATTCAACGGAATCGGCGAGCGGATCACCGGCGCCATGTACAACAACAACGCGCCCGACGCGGCCGCCAAGGACAAGTTCCGCGAGATCGTTCGCTGGGCCGCCAAACAAGGGCTGACGGTCACCATTCACTGGCAGGAAGACAAATCCGTCCATCACCTCCTGGACCTCTATGACGAGGTCAACAAGGAGACGCCGCTTGCCCCGTTGCGCTGGTCCATCGCCCATCTCGACAACACCTCGCCCCAAACGCTGGCGCGCATGAAAGCCCTTGGTGTCGGCTGGACCATGCAGGACGCGATGTACCTTGGAGGCGACCATATCGTGGCGCAGGCCGGAGAAGCCGCGCGCCAGATGCCGCCCATCGTCACGGCGTTGCGCACGGGCGTCCATGTCGGAGCCGGCACTGATGCGCATCGGGTCGCATCCTACAATCCGTTCGTTGCGCTGCAATGGATGCTCGACGGCAAGACCGTCGGCGGACTATCGACGCGCGGCCCGGACGAAACACCCAGCCGCGAAGATGCCTTGCGCCTGTACACCGTGGGAAGCGCCTGGTTCTGCTTCGACGAGACGCGACGCGGCACGCTCGAAATCGGCAAGCTTGCCGACTTCGCGATTCTCGATCAGGATTTCATGTCCGTCCCCGTCGAGCAAATCGGCGCCACGGCGTCTCTGCTGACGTTCGTCGGCGGCAAGGTCGTTTACGCAGCGGATGCTTTCTCGATCGCAAAATAGGAGCTGGAGGACCGCCGCGCCGCTCTCACGAAATCTCGGGCTGTTGTCCAATGCAGCAATAAATGGCAACGCAGTTGTCGTCCGTTTGTATTCTTGATTATCGCCCTGGCCAAACCCCCGCCGTATAAGGCGACAGTCGACCACTCTCTCACGGCAGGAGAATTTCATGACCAATGAAAAAGGCCCGAACATCAAGAAGAAGCAGAAATGCAAAAATTGCGAGGGCAAAGGTTTGCTCAAGAAGGGCGACAAGGTGGTGAAGTGCCAGCGCTGCAAGGGCACGGGGGTGCGGTGACGTTGAGGTGATGGCCTCTCTCTAGCCAGGTAAAGGCATGGCGCTGCCATGCAAGACCTGGACGACCAGCATCCCGTCTCGGCGGGCCCTCAAATTCTCCGCCAGGGTACACCGCCATCGCCCTGGCGCACTACGGGTGTGCGTTGAACCGCGTCGATGGGTGAAACGATGGCGGCCGGTCGTGGACCGAGGTGCGAATCCCGCCATTGGCACTTCCTGCGCCATTGCGCGTTGCGGTCTTTTCGAGGAGGTGCAGATGACCCGGACCAAAGCTTCCGACGCGCAAAGCGCACAGACCGGAGCGCAGCCAGCCAGCCCGGCGACGCTCAATCCCGGCGATGAAGCCGCGCCGGGAACACCCGGCACCGGCGAGGATGTCTGTCCTGACTGTCACGGCAAGGGGCAAATCGACGGCGCGAGCTGCGCGACTTGCGGTGGGAGCGGGACCGTCATTCGGGCGGTCGGGGGCGCCTGACGCAAAAGCTCGTGTTGAACCGCCGGCGATACGGGCCGCCTGTCTTGCCAGGCGGCGGTGCGGTTCGGTGCGCCCCAAACAATGCGCAGTCACTCTGCGGATGAGACTTCCTGCTTCCTAGCAACAATCAGCCTTCGGCCGTGTTCTCCGAAAAAGGAAACATGGAGGCGCGCCATGAGCAAGGATTCCGGACTGAAGCCTGACGACTTCCCGATCGAAGCCGACAAAAACGAACTGAAAACCCACAAGGGCGAGCCGGTGGCCTCGGCCGAGTCGGAAAAGATCGCGGATCAGATCGCGGAACGGCTGAACGAGCATGCTCACCAGGAAGAGCAGGATCGTTGGTCGGCCTAGGCACCTCGCCGCGTAGGAACGACCTTGGGCCGTTGCGTATTGGGCCGCGCCGGGTCCTTACCATTCCGGCAATGGCGGCCTCGGCTCCAAGCCCCGCCCCCGGGCCACAAGCCGGGGCCGCCTGACGGGGATCGGCCCGTCATGGAGGACTGCGTTAGAGACCATGGAGGCGCCCACACCAGGGATGCAAAACCCGCTTCGACAGGCACGGCTCTACGGCTACCTGATCGAACGCGAGGGCGCGCTGTTTCATCCCGGCGGCAATCACCCGCTGTGCGGAGCAAGCATGGCGCGACGAATGATCGCGGCGGGCTTGCTGGTGAAAGCCGGCGATCGCTACGAGCTGACGTCCAAAGCGCAGGAACGGATCGCCTCGAGCGCGATGAGTTCGGGATGAGCCATCGTTGCATTTGCGGGATTTCCGCTCCCGCACAGGAACACGTGCGTCCCGAGATCTTTGCCTAACCGTAGCGGTCCGATCGGCACGGGCATGTGACGACGTCAAGCAAAGGAGCGGACATGAAAGCGTTAGTTCTCGCAGGGCTCGTTGCGGCCCTCGCATCCTCCCCTTCCGCATTCGCGCAAGGCGGCGCGGGTGCGTCCAGAACCGGGTCGAGCATCGACTCCTCGGGCACCGGCGGCACGACGGGAGCGGGAGCCTCCAGCCTCAACACGTCATCGGACAATAATGGCGGCGGCGCCAACGCACCGGCCAAGTCGACGACAACGCGGCCAGGCGACAACGACACAAGGCAAACCCAGGGAGGCCAGCAGGCCATGCCGGGCTCCGGCTCCACGGGAGCGAACCGCAAATAGGCGCGCCGCGAACGCCTGGACCATCCCGAAATGGACAGCGCTCGAGAAGACTCCGCGCATCATCCAGCGGATAGCCCTCATGAAAAAGGCCCGGATGATCTTCCGGGCCTTGTCTCGTCACCACCAGGGATCCCAGTAGGGCGGCGGAGCGTAGGCGTAGGGCACATAATACGCCCGCCGCACGACGCGCGGTCCGTAGTAGGCGTAGGGCGGGCCATAGTAGCGTGGGCCATAATAGGCATCGGCCGCCAGCCCGGCCGCAAGCGCACCGGCAACAAGACCGAAGCCGATACCGGGGCCTCCCCAATGGCCGCGCCAGCCATGAGCTTCCGCCGGCGAGGCTGCCGCCACGAACAGCGCCGAGATCATCGTCAGGACCAAAGCAAGTTTCTTCATGTGCGACTCCCAGAACTTGGACACAGAGCTTGGACACAGAACTTGGAACCGAGCAAAGAACGCCAGACCGAAATCGAAGTTTCCGAAAGTTCGAAAAATTTTGCGGCAAGCGGCTAGATGCGAATGCGCCCGCCGGCAGGTGTTTGGGGCGGCCTATTCTGCGGCCTCTGCCTTCGGCTTTTGCGCCGACGCCCACAGCTCGGCGATTTCGGCCTCTTCCAGGGTCTCCTTTTCGAGAAGCCGTTTGGCGCTCCGCTCCAGCACGGGCCGGAGTTCGCGCAGGATTTGCAGCGTGCGCTCGAACGTCGCCTGCACGATGGTCCGCACCTCTTCATCGATCGACGCCGCGGTCTGCTCGGCGAAATCGCGGTCCCGGTACGCTTGGGCCGGACCGACAAAGCCGGGAGTTTCACGGTCGTAGGCGACATTGCCAAGTTTCTGCGACATGCCGTATCGCGTGACCATGCTGCGCGCAATGTCGGTGACACGCCTGAGATCGTCTGCGGCGCCGGTCGAAACATGATCGAACACGATCAGTTCTGCCGCGCGGCCGCCAAGCAGCACCGCCATCTTGTTCTGTAGTTCTTCCCGCGTCATCAGAAAGCGGTCTTCGGTTGGCCGCTGGATGGTGTAGCCGAGCGCCCCCAGGCCGCGGGGTATGATCGATATCTTGTGAACCGGATCTGCCCCGGGAAGTGCCAACGCCACCAGAGCGTGACCCATTTCATGGTAGGCTACGATTTCGCGCTCCCGCGGGTTGAGAAGCCGGTTTCTCTTTTCAAGCCCGGCGACGATTCGTTCCACGGCATTGCCAAAGTCCGCCATCGACACCGCGCCGGCGCGCCGCCGCGTTGCCAGGAGCGCTGCTTCGTTCACGAGATTGGCGAGGTCGGCACCGGTGAAGCCCGGCGTCAGCGCGGCGACCTTTTCCGCATCGACATCGGGGGCGGTTGTCACCTTCTTCATGTGAACGTTCAGAACCTGAATGCGGCCTTTCTTGTCGGGACGATCGACCAGGACCTGCCGGTCGAACCGGCCTGCCCTCAGCAGCGCCGGATCGAGAATCTCGGGACGATTCGTCGCGGCCAAAATCACCAGTCCCGAGCGCGAATCGAAGCCGTCGAGTTCGACCAGCAATTGGTTGAGAGTTTGCTCCTTTTCGTCGTGGCCTCCCGCGAAGGGAGCCACGCCGCGCGCGCGGCCGAGCGCATCGATCTCGTCAATGAAAATGATCGCCGGCGCCTTCTGGTGCGCCTGCTGAAACAGATCGCGCACCCGCGCGGCGCCGACCCCGACGAACATCTCGACGAACTCCGATCCCGAAATCGAAAAGAACGGAACCCTGGCCTCGCCGGCGACCGCCTTCGCCAGCAACGTCTTGCCGGTGCCGGGCGGCCCGACCAGCAGCACACCCTTCGGCATCCGCCCGCCGAGCCGGCCGTAGTCGCCCGGATTTTTGAGAAAATCGACGACTTCGCGCAGTTCGTCCTTGGCCTCGTCAACGCCGGCGACGTCTTCGAAGGTCACCCCGGTGTCGGATTCCACGTACACCTTGGCCTTGCTCTTGCCGATCGCCATCAGTCCGCCGCCCACGCCCGCAGCGTCCGCCATGCGCCGGCCGATATACCACCACAGCGCCGCCAGCAGCAGCACCGGCATGACCCACGACAGAATGTCGCGCAGCAGCGTGCTTTCGATCTGGCCGGTGTAGCGGACGCCGTATTTGTCGAGCTCCTGCGCGAACTCCTGATCGAGCCTGGTCGTGAAGAACTGGCGTTGCCCGCCCGGCAACGGCTGCTTCAGAGTGCCCTGAATGAAGCGGTCCGAAACCGCCAGCGAATCTATCTTGCCCTGATGCAGCAGGCTACGAAATTCGCTGTAGGGCAACGGCGCGATCTGGTTGGCGGTGGAAACCACGTATTGCAGCAGCGCCATTATAAAAAGGGCCGCGGCCGCATATCCGAGATTGAAGCGGGTCTGTTTGGTCATGGTGCGAACGGTTTGCGATTGGTTCAACGGCTTGACGTCATCCCGCCTTTCTCGCGGCGTGCTGGAATGAGGCCGGCGTGATGTGCGCTTCCTCGAGGTTAAGCAGCGCGTCGATCACCTCCTCCAGCCGGGACGGTTGATCCAGCGACTTGCCTTTCGAATGCTCGATCTCGATCTGATAGGCGTCCAGAGCCCAGCGCCGCAACATTTCGCGCTTGCGTTCCGGCGTCAGACCGTCGTCGCGCAGCACGTCCTGCGGGTCCGGGTAGCTCGCCGCCGGACCAATTCCCGGACCCGGCGCGCGGCGCAGCATCTCCGGTCCAAGCGTCCGCTCGACCCATTCCAGCCGGCGTTGCCGGCCGGCGGCTCGCCGGGCGTCGGGATTATCAGAGATCAGGCGCGGCCTGGAGCCCTGCTCCGGCCCAGCTTGAACCGTATATTGCAGCCCTTGGCGGCGCGCGTAGGCGATCGCGGACTCCATCGCGGGAAATGAGAGCTCGACCTGCGCGAGCGTGTCGTCGCCGCCGGTCCAACCCATCAGCGGCTCGATATAGGCGGGCGAGCGGCGCTCGAAACGCAGCTTCCATTGCTGCGCGTGCGCCCGGCCCGACGTCATCGCCGAGGGAGCCGGCTTGTAGATCACCGCCCGCGCATCCTCCGGAAATACCGATTTCGTCACGGGCGATACGGATGCCGATTGGCGCGGCGCAAAGTCCGAATGACGATCTAAAGGCACAACTTCCATTGCAGCCTCCACGAAAACGGAAGCGGGCGAGAGCGGCGGCTCCCGCCCGCCCCATGCTTACTTGCCGTTGATCGCGATCCGCTTCACCTTCTGCTGTGCCGCCGGCGACTTCGGCAGGGTGACGGTGAGAACGCCGTTCGCGAACGAAGCCGCGACTTTATCCTGGTCGACGTCGTCGACCGGAATGCGCCGCTCGAATCGGCCATAGTAACGCTCGCTGAAGAGACGTTGCTTGTCCTCCGTTTCGCTCTTCTTCTCGCCGCTGATCGTCAGCACGCCGTTTGCAAGCTCGACGTTGACGTCCTTCTGTTCGAGACCGGGAAGCTCGGCAACAACCTTGACCTCCTTGTCGCTCTCGTCGAGTTCGACGTTGGGCCAGCCGATCGCCGTCGCAGAGCCGAACGGACCAAGATCAAAGCTGCGGAAGGCATCGTCGAACAGCCGGTTCATCTCGCGATGAAGCGCAAGAAGCGGGTTGCCGGCGTCGCCGCGCTGAACGGCCACGTTGCGTGAGCCGTTGTTCCACGGGATCAGATCGCGTAGTGCCATTGTCGTTTCTCCTTTTCTCTTGTCTTCATTGTCGATTGGCGTAGCTCAGCGCGCGGCAAGGGCCACGCACCGGTGCTGCACAGCCCGGACGATGAGCTCGTCAGGCCGCCTGCTTGTGCTCGATGGTCCGGTTGGCCTTGCCGGCAGCGTCGATCGCGATGCGACGCGGCTTCATCGCCTCCGGCACCTCCCGAACCAGGACGATCCTGAGCATGCCGTTCTCGAACGTCGCGTCCCTTACCTGGATGTATTCGGCCAGGCTGAAGACGCGGCGGAACGGCCGCATCGAGATTCCCTGATACAGGTAATTGTGGTCACCTTCATTGGCCTTGCGGCCCTCGACCGTGAGCCTGGAAGGCTCGGCGGTGATAGTGATCTCTTCGGGGGTGAAGCCGGCCAGCGCCAGGGAGATCTGGAACTGGTCTTCGCCGGTGCGCTCGACATCGTACAGCGGACCATCGTCGCTGCCGCCTTCCGGGTCATTCACTGAGTTCAGCAGGCGGTCGAATCCAATGGTCGAACGCCAGAGGGGAGACATATCGTAGGTTCTCATAACCACATCCTCCTTTGAGCAACATGGATTAAGAGCATCACCGGGGCGGACCCCGATGGCCTCGCCGGACCCTGCTTTGGCGTCCGGCACCGCACTCGCATGCGGTTGCCAAAAGAATTAGGAGGCGGCGATTTGGTTTCAAGAGCCGGGACGGCAACCCATCAGGACTTCGCCGTGGCCAGGCTTTGAAACACGCCGCCCTTGTCTCGCGCCCTGCGCTTTGGGCCACTTCGCCTCTCCTCGTCGGATCCGGACCCCGTGCGGCTTTTGGCTGCCAAGCGGGCGCTCGTGGCAGCCCGAACCTTTTCAAAGGCGCGCATTTCGATCTGCCGCACCCGCTCGCGTGAAACGCCGTACCGTGCCGCGAGTTGCTCAAGTCTCTGCGGCGGTTCGGAGAGCCAGCGCGCCTCGAGGATGCCGCGCTCGCGCGGATTGAGGACTTCCAGGGCGCCGGCAAGGGCTTCACGCCTCAGTCTGGCTTCTTCCTGCTCGGCATGTACAGCTTCAGGACTGGATGCGGGGTCGACGAGCCAGTCCTGGACTTCGCCGCCGTCGCTGTCGCGCACCAAGGCGTTGAGCGACAAATCGCCGCCAAGGCGCCGGTTCATTTCGATCACGTCGTTCTCCTGTACGCCGAGCCGCCGCGCGATCAGGCTGGCGTGCTCGGGCCGGAGATCGCCATCCTCCAGAGCGGAGATTTCCGCCTTGGTCCTGCGAAGCTTGAAGAACAGCTTCTTCTGCGCTCCGCTGTTGGCAATCTTGACCAGCGACCAGGAACGCAGGATGTATTCCTGTATCGACGCCTTGATCCACCACATCGCGTAGGTCGCAAGCCGAAAGCCGCGCTCCGGCTCGAAGCGCTTGACCGCGTGCATCAGGCCGACGTTTCCTTCGGAAATGATGTCCGCGACCGGCAGGCCGTAGCCCCGATATCCCATGGCAATCTTGGCGACGAGCCGCAGATGGCTGGTGACGAGATGATAGGCTGCTTCACGGTCGCCGTGCTCGCGCCATCGCTTCGCGTAGGCCATTTCCTGATCGGGCCGCAGCATCGGAAATCGTCGAATTTCCGCCAGGTAATGTGTCAGTCCGCCGTCAAGCGACAGCATCGGAACAGTTGCAGTGCTTCCCATTGCCCACCTCTTCAAGTTAGTCCGACGCAGCGACAGGCTTGGATGCCGGCTCGCGTCACATCGGCTATGCTCCAGAATCACAATGATAAAAATTGGTTTCCGCCGCGCCGAAAAATGCCCCCGGCCCGGCATCGTGCCAATTTCTATTGGATCGATGATGTCACGACCGGTGGAGCCGGCGCGTGAGTTTGCGGCGGCTCAGGTCGCGTCACGAGATAGAGCTCGCCCGCCACCAGCATGAAGGCAGCGACGGCCACAGCAAGCATGCCGAGCACCAGATCGCTGTAATCATCCATTGCGTTTCGAAATGTATGTCGATGTCGAGGATCGGCAGCCATCGCCTTTGGCTATCCGCGCGAGCGCTCGTGGTGAATAACGGCGGGTCCGTAGACCTTTGGCTATCCGCGACAGGCGCCGTTGTGAACGGCGGGCGATGGCTCCGCGACATCGAACGTCGTCAGCGGCATTTTGTTCCGGATTTTCCGGGTCGGCGACGGCGGCTACCGGTGAACCAGACGCGCGGTCAGCTCGATAGCGAATTCCTCGTCGCGCGCAGAATGTCATCCGACAGCTTGGGATCGTTCACGGCCCGGGCGAGCACCAGCGCGCCGACCAGGGAGGCGGCCGCCGCGAGCGCCTTGTCCTCGCGCTGGCGTGGTTTCAGGGTGGAGGCCATTCGGCTGCTCAGCAAGCCGATCACGCCCCGCACGCCGGCGGTGAAGCGCGCCCTCACGCCCGAGCTTTGGCGTGACACCTCACAAGCCAGCGCGGAAAAGGGGCAGCCGCTTGCCGGCGCGTCGCGATGCGCCGGCGAGAGGTATTCCGAAACATAGCCGTCGAGTTCAAACGCCTCCGGCAATTCCTGCCCTTTGGCCTTGATCGCATAGGCCACCGCTTCCTCGACCAGCCGCTCCTTGGAGCCGAACTGACTGTACAGGCTGCCGTGCGTCATCCCGGCCGCCTCGGCGAGAGCGTCGACACCGACGCCGGCGATGCCGCGCTCCCGCAGCAGGCGGGAGGCGGTCTCAAGAATATGCTCGCGATTTTTGGCGGCCTGTTCCTTCGAGACGCGCATGGGACCGATCCTTAGACACGGGGCTTGACTTTTATAATTACGATCGTCATGTATATCAATAGTTACGATCGTAATCAAATGGTTTCAGGCCCGGTGTGGCGTCGGAGAGGCATTATGAACAGGATTACACCGAAGATCGCGCTGGTGACCGGCGCGTCGTCAGGCATCGGCCAGGCCACGGCGGAGCGGCTCGCGAATGCCGGCTACAAGGTGTTTGGCACCAGCAGGCGGGGCGCGCAGGCGGGCAAGCAAGCGTTCGAGATGCTGTCCCTCGACGTCACCAGCGATGCATCGGTGGAAGCCGCCGTCGGCGAAGTGATACGGCGCGAGGGCCGCATCGACCTGCTCGTGAACAACGCCGGCTTCGGCGTCGCCCCTGCCGGCGCGGAAGAGAGCTCGATCGAGCAGGCGAGAGCGATCTTCGAGACGAACTTCTTCGGCCTGATCCGGATGACGCGCGCCGTCGTCCCGCACATGCGACGCCAGGGAAGTGGCCGCATCATCAACATCGGCTCCGTGCTCGGCTTTCTGCCGATGCCCTATGGCGCGCTCTATGCCGCGACCAAGCACGCGGTGGCAGGCTATTCGGAATCGCTCGACCATGAACTGCGCACGCGGGGCATCCGGGTCTCCGTGATCGAGCCCGCCTACACCAAGACGCCGTTCGATTCGAACTTCATGGAGCCCGACGCCACGCTCGACGAGTATCGCGAGGCGCGTGCGGGCGTGATCAAGCGGGTGAACGAGGTGATGGCGACAGCCGAACCACCCAGCGTCGTGGCCGAGACCGTGTTGAAAGCGGCGAGCGCGGCGCGCCCGCAACTCAAATACGCGGCCGGCAGCCTCGCCAAGCGGCTGCGATTCCTGCGCAGGTTTGCGCCTGCCGGTTTGGTGGATGCCGGGATTCGAAAAGACCTGCGGCTCGACACGGCGGCAGCGTCGCAGCCCACCCGCACCGCGCGGGCTTTCTGACGGCGTGCGACCGGCCGCAAGCCGCGGATTCTCTACTCTGCCATTGAAGATCATTCGCCTCGCCGGCAAAATCGGCGCGGAATATTCATTCCTGTTCGTGCATCTCGACGGCAAGCAGCTCGCCGAGATCGGCGAGCTGCTTGCCTGATTAACGGCCGGGACAGCGGCGGCATGTTTTCTGGCGCCATGCAACGATCGTGGCGCACTTTGGCGCCGTGCGAGAGGCCCATTGACCCGCCGGGGTCCGGCGGCTGCCGACACCGCCGCCATGTCAGCGGCTTGTTGCGCGCCGTCGACCACGACCTGGAGATTTCCATGCGATCGCAAGCTTTGCAGACAAAGGATGCCCGCAAGGGCGCAAGCCGCAGGTCCCGATCGGGCGCCGGTCATACCGGCAACGGGATTTTGCATCCGGTGATGATGGTCTGGGCATCGGCGCGATCTTCGGCGTGCCCGTCACATGGTGGCAGCGGTCTCGTTTCAGGGCAGAGCTGCGTGAGGATCTCAGAGATAAGCCCGAGTTTCTCCGCGACATCGGCGTCTATCTGCACGAAGCGCAAGCCGAAGCTTCCCGGTTTTTCTGGGAAGCGTTGATACTCAAGCGCCCATAGCCCCTACCTCGGCAATCACCGGATCGCGGTGAATGCATACGACCCCGCTTGCGCGGGTTCGATGGCGCGTGGCTAAAGCGCATAGTCACTTTGACATTGCGGGGCCCGCCGGATCGGAACGCGGGCTGGCCTCCCCTCAAGGCTCCACCCGGTACAGCCGCCACCGCTCCGGCACGCCCTTGAGCTGGTGCACGCCGTGATGCCTGGAGCAGATTTGCGATTGCGACATAAGCAGTTCCTTGACCGCATCGGAGACCAAAGCTTCGCCGGCGCGCGCCTTGTCCTCGCGCTCGCGTGGCTTCAGCGTGGAGGCCATTCGGATCGTCGTTTCGAAAACGCAGGTCAGATGTCCGCGCGTTTTCGGATACGCACGATCGACCGTGTCGTGCCTGATGCAATCTCCTGCACGATACGACATCCTCGTTGCAGCGCTCTCATCATTCAGGTGATCGTATCAAACGGCCCGCGCCGGGATGTTTCACTCGATTGGATGCAGACGCCCGGTTCACGCCGGAACGAAATCATCGGCGTCGGTAGTGGCCGTTCTTTCCAGACCGGTCGCGTTGCAGGCCCAAGCACTGGAAGACGGAATCTATGACGTCACAACCTGAAGAGACCGCGCCGATGGCGGACATTCCGTACGGTGAGCGGACAAAGATCACCATCGAGCGCAAAGGCCACATCGTGCTGATCGGCATCAACCGGCCCGACATCGACAACCGGCTGGATCCGGAGGCGACAGAAAGCCTGGCGAGAGCCTACTACCAGTACGATAGGGATCCCTCGCTTCGTGCGGCGGTTCTGTTCGGCTACGGCGAACGCTTCTCCAGAGGTGTCGATGTCGACGCCTACAAGGCATTTGCCCAATCGGGGAAGACGATGATGGAGGGGCCCGGGTTCATCGACCCTCTCGGGCGGACCAAACCGGCGCTCACCAAGCCGCTGATCGTCGCGGTGCATGGCGACACCTGGAATATGGCGCACGAGATCTTCCTCGTTGCGGACATACGCATAGCATCAGAAGACACGGATTTCGGCCAGGACGAGAACACGCACGGCCGCTTTCCCGGTGGCGGCTCAACCATTCGCTTCCCCCGAGAAGCCGGTTGGGGAAATGCCATGCGGTTCATTCTGACAGGCGATCATTGGGGTGCGAAGGAAGCCCTCCGGATGGGAACGGTTCAGGACGTGGCATCAAACCGAGACGCCGCTCTCGCGAAGGCCGTCGAGATCGCCGAGAAGATCGCCGCATGCGCTCCCCTTGGCATCAAGACCTCCATGGCCTCCTCCCATCTTGCGCTCGAAGACCCCGGGACCGCGCTTGCCAAGCTTGGCGACCAGTATCGTGCGCTGCTCACGACCAGGGATTTCCAGGAAGGGCGGGATGCCGAGGCACAGAAGCGTCCACCCGTTTACGAGGGACGGTGAGAGCCTCACCATCTCTCACCCCTCCACCCTATAGAGCCTCCACCTTTCCGGCACGCCCTTGAGCCGGTGTACGCCGTGATCTTTCAGGCTGATCGCCGACTGCGTCGTTATCAGCTCCTTCACCGCGCTCGACACCAGCACCTCGCCGGCGCGCGCCTTTGCGGCGACGCGGGTGCCGATGTGGAAGGCGAGGCCGACCATCTCGCCGCCGCTGATAGTGTATTCGCCGGCGTGCAGGCCGACCCTGATCTCGAGGCCCAGCGTGCGCATGGCTTTCTGGATCGCGGTCGCGCAAGAGATGCCAGCGGCGGGCTTCTTGAACGTCGCCAGCACGCCGTCGCCCGTGGTCACGACTTCCTTGCCGCGCGATGCCTTCAGCTCCTTGCGGACCGCCGCGTAGTAATGGCCCATGACCTTGGTCCAGCGGGCATCGCCGAGCTTTGCGGCTTTTGCGGTGGAGCCGACGATATCGACGATCAGGATGGTGGCGAGAGCTTGCTTGAGTTCGGTGTTGCCTCCGGCCGGCCGGCGCCGGAGCAAGATCGCGCCGGCCAGCGGTTCATAGCGATGGTTGCGGCGCCGCGCGATCGCGGCCTTGGCATAGTCCTGGGCACGCTGCGCGCTGCCGCAGCGAATTGTCTTCTCCTGCGGCAGGCGGGTCCAGTAGACCTTCCGTCCGTCACCCGCGCCCTCGACCTCCACGGCGCCCCATTTCAGCAGGATCGCCGTGCCAGCGCGTCGGATACACCACGCCTTCGACGTGTAACCCGAGACGTTCGAGTGATGGATTCCGATGCGGAGGAATTTTGGCATGAACATGCGGCCGATCGATGAAACGCTTGGGCGGGCCTGGCGCCAAACGTAGTCACACAATCCAGCGTTGGCAACAGGACACGAAGATTGCCCATGCTCTCGCGCAAGGCCGGACACGTAGCGCCTGCGTTCGATTGAGAAGGCTGCGTGGCCGCGAGTGTCCCTCAGCCGCGATACGCAAACAGCTCGATCGGCTCGCTGAAGCCGCGCACCCCGTGCTCGCCAACGCGCTCCAGATCGAACTGGCGGCCGACGAGATCGGCGAATTCGCGTGAGAGCAGCACCGTCTTTCCCAATTGCTTGGTCAACGCTTCGAGGCGCGAAGCCATGTTGACGGCGGGACCGATCACGGTGAAGTCGAGCCGGGTCGACGAACCGATATTGCCGTACATGACGTCGCCGACATGGACGCCGATGCCGTAGTTCAGCGGCGCGCGGCCGGTGCCGTCGTTGCGCTCGTTCAAGGCGATCATGGCCTGGCGGGCTTCGGTCACGGCATGCAGCAGGTTTGCGCAGGCATTGGGCTCGCTCAGCGGGAAGATGGCGAGCAGGCCGTCACCGATGAATTTCAAGATCTCGCCACCATGCCGCGCGATCGGCTCCGACATCGCGTCGAAATAGTCGTTCAGCAAATCGATGACGTCGTCGCGCGGCCAGTTGTCGGAAATTTTGGTGAAGTCGCGCAGATCGCAGATCATGATCGCGGCGCGGACCGTCGTGCCGGTGCCGCGCCGCGTGGCGCCGGCCAGGATGAGCTCGCTGGCGTGGGAGCCGACATAGGTCTCGAGCAGCGTCCGTGCCAGCCGGTTCTTGATGCGGATCTCGCTGACCAGCGCCAGCACAGGCAGTATGTTCTTGAGGGCAGCGACATGGGTCTCGTCGAAACCGCCGGGCCGGTCGGTCGCGAAGGTGACGAGATGGCGCTTGCCGAGCGTGTGATAGAGCGGCCAGGCCACATAGTCGGTCAGGCCTTTCGCGCGCATCTCGTCGTACAGCGCGTGCTTGCGGCCGAGCGAGGGGTCCCGTTCGAGATTTTCGCGCACCTCGGGTGCACCGTCGAACAGTTCGTTGGCAGGACTGCCGATGTATTCGGATCGCTCGCGGACATCGTAGTCGACCCGCGCGAGCTCCGCCTCGCGCATGCCGTCGGACCACAAGAAGCGGCCCCCAAGCCATTGCGGGTGCTGGATCAGCACGTGAAGCGTCGACCGCGCCAGCGGAATGCCGGCCTGCTGAAGCCGGATGCACATCTCGGCAAAAATGTTGTCGAGGAAGCGTTCGTCGCGCGTGCCGTTGGTCAGCCAGGCGACGACGCCGTCCGACAGCGTGGCGGATCTTTGGTCTGGCGCGGTCATATCTGCCCGTTCATATCGTGGCCGTCCATCTCGTGCTTTGGGCGGCACTCTGCATCAGGGCAGATATCGTGCTCCGGCGCCGCGGCGTCAACCTAGCCATTTGCACGGATTGTACGCAGCGCTCCGGTGGGCGGGGAGGCTGTTCAGTCCACGATCTGGATAGACCCCAGCACGGCCAGCCCCGCGATGAGCGCAAGCGTCGACGCCGCGGTCAATTCGACCCTCAACGTGTTTTCGTGCGAAATCGCAAAATCCGCGCCGTCGAGACGGATGCTGCAGTCGCCGCGCGCCGCATAGACCAGATGCGTGCCGGCGGGCAATCGCCGCTCACCGGGCTCCCTGAGCGCTTCGAGCTCAATGGTGATCGCACCGCGCCGGCCCATCAGATTCACGACCTCGACGGGTCCTTCCTCGAGCTCGGTCACGATCTCGAGCTCGCCGGTGAAGCGCACGGTGGTGAACGGCTCGCGCTCGTCGAATTCCTGCGTGGGCGCCTTCAGCACCAGCCCGCGTCCGCCGACAACCATCTGCAAGCGGTCGATGCCAGGCATATGGGAGAAGGGACCGGGCGCCACGATCGAGGTCGATGCAAAGCGCCACAGCAGGCTGTCCCAATCCCTGGTCCGCGCATCGGCACGATGGGCATCCGCGATATCGGTGAAAACGCCGCCGCCGTTCTTCCAGGGCGAGCGGGCGTAGTCTTGGGATTTCAGCAGTGTGGTTTTCATGTCTAGAAGCCGTTCGCGAGACAGGTGGGCGGACGTCAGTTGCGTATCATCCAGACAGGATCGTAGCCTGCATGGAGCGAAGTGCAATCCGGACCTCTCGCGCGTGTAGCTGACACAGCCCTCGTCGCCGAAGCCGATCGCGGTGAGGAGCACGCGCTACGAGCCGATGACGCTGGAGGCCCGCAAGGCGATGCAGGAACCGGCCGGGTTCACCGCGCTGCTGGCGCGGTAGACTGAAATCCATGGTAGCGTGTGCCTCGTGTCCGAACCTTCAGCGAGGCAAGCATGTCCAGCACCGACAAGGTTTTCGCAGGCTCGATCCCAAAACTCTATGACGAATATCTGGTGCCGATGATCTTCGCCGTTTACGCCGACGACATCGCAAGACGTGTCGCGGCCCTCTCTCCCTCGGTGCTGCTTGAGATCGCGGCAGGCACGGGCGCAGTGACGCGCGCCGTGGCGGCGGCCTTGCCGCGCGGCGTCCGTTATGTCGCGACCGACCTCAACGAGCCGATGCTCTCCGTCGCGGCGCAGCGTCAGGCAGATGACGATCGCATCTCGTGGCGCCAGGCCGACGCATCGGCCCTGCCCTTCGACTATGCCGCCTTCGACGTGGTCTGCTGCCAGTTCGGCGCCATGTTCTTTCCGGACCGTGTCAAGGCGTACGGCGAAGTGAAGCGCGTCCTGAAGGGCGATGGCACGTTCGTATTCAACGTCTGGGACCGCATCGAGGACAATGTGCTGACGCATGAAGCAACGGTCGCGCTCGAAAAGCTGTTCCCCGATGACCCGCCCCGGTTCATGGTGCGGACGCCGCACGGCTATTACGACAAGGTCGTCATCAGAACCGACCTCGAACGCGCGGGCTTCCGTGACATATCGATTGAAACGCGATCTGAAATAAGCCGCGCGCCGTCGCCCGAATACGTCGCGATCGCGCTCTGCCAGGGCACGCCGCTGCGCAGCGAGATCGAGGCAAGGGACGCCGGCAAGCTTCAGGCTGCAACCGACATCGTGGCCGAGGCGATCCGAACGCGCCATGGGTCCGGACCGGTCGATGGCAAGATCCAGGCGCTGGTCATCGAGGCGCGGCGGTAGTGACGTGCTTCGATCTGCCCGCCCCTACCAGAAGCCCCGCTGCATCGGCTGTGCCGGCTGATAATACTGATACTGGCCGCGCCGGCGCGGATTGACAGGCTGCGGGTTCGGATCGCGCTGGAAGAAGAAACCAAAACCGTTGCCGCCATTGTCCCAGCCGTCATCGCTCGCCATCGCCATCGGAGGCGCGGTCGGCTTGCGCGTGATGAAACCACCCTGGGGTTGGTTGCTCAGCACCGCGACGAACTCGGTGCGGTAGTTGGTTTCGGCACTCAGCGGCTCGTCCGAGATCACGATCGAGGAGCGCGGCAGCGCAGTCGGCCCGATGCGATCCCACACCTCCTGAGGGATCGTGATGCGATCGAGCGCGTCCTTGGCGTTGTCGCCGTCTTCGATCGTGACCACGCTCCAGCGCAGGCCGGTGTTGTTCTTCGCCATCGCCGTGAAGATATGCGTGCCGAGCGGTTGATCCGGATTGCGGATCGTGACGGGAACCTCGATGCTGGTGTCGAACACCTCGCCGCCGCCGTCCGGTGCCGGCTTGTGCGTGTTCCGCCGCACGTAGAGCTTCTGCGTCGCGCGGCTGATGTAGACCGAAACCGGCTCGAGCGCGAGCTTCGCGTCAGTCGCAGCCTTCACGGCGTCGGCCTTTTTGGTCGCCGCCGCCTTGGCGGCCTCTTTCGTGGCAGCCACCGCATCGCGCTTCGGCTGCGCGGCGGCCTTGGCGGCATCGAGCTGCGTCGCCGCATCGGCGGCCCTGGTGGCGGCCTTCTGCTGCAGCTCCTCGGCCTTGGCGCGGGCCTGATCGGTCTTGGCGGCCGCGAGCTGCTTGTCGGCGAAGGCGAGCTCGGCGTCAGCCCGGGTCTTCTGCTGGTCCAGCTTGCGCAGCGAAGCGGGGAGCGAAGCGGCCTCTTTCGCCGCCATTGCCGCGGCCTTCTTGGTCTCGTCGGCCGCGCGGGTGGCCTCCTCCGCCTCGCCGGAGAGCCTGTCGATACGGTGCGGCGCTGCCTCAATGGCCTCCCGCTTCGGCATGAACAGCGCCGGATGGGAGAAATCGACCGGCGCCGCATCGTTCGGCGAGATGATCACCCGCATCCCGATGTTCGTCTTGTCGAACAGGCCCTCCGCAAAGCCGAACGGCATCCGCACGCAACCATGCGAAGCGGCATAGCCGGGCAGTGGCCCGCCATGCAGCGCGATGCCGTTCCAGGTGATGCGCTGCATGTTCGGCATCCAGGCATCGTCATACATGGTCGAGCGGTGGTCCTTGTCCTTCTCGACGATGGCGAAGACGCCGGCCGGCGTCTCGCGTCCCGTGGTGCCGGTGGAGACCGGCGCGCGAAAAATCCAGCCGTCGGCATCGTAGAAGGTGACTTGCTGGCTCTTGATCGACACGATCGCCATGATCGGCTCGCCGGCCTCGCGTGGTGCCACCGCCTCGGCCGGCTGGCGCGCCTGCTTGGCCGCATTGGCCGGGGCCGCCACCGCCAATGCGACAATCGCCGCCAAGGTCACAATTCCGGGAGGCCCCCAACGCCGCATCGTCATGGTGGATTGCGCCGTTGTCAGTCGGTTTTTCATGCCATCCTCGGTCGAAATGCCAGTCCGCTTGTGCCGGTCACGGG
Source organism: Bradyrhizobium sp. 149 (assembly GCF_023073915.1). Classification (GTDB taxonomy): domain Bacteria; phylum Pseudomonadota; class Alphaproteobacteria; order Rhizobiales; family Xanthobacteraceae; genus Bradyrhizobium. Next base: position 93,525 of record NZ_JADPKK010000017.1, read on the forward strand.
TCAGATTGCGATCTTTGAATTAAGAAATCGCAGCCGCCTTACGTTCCGTCTGTGGCGACATTCGGCACGTTCCGGCGACAAATCTCTCATATACGACGGCTGGCGCAGGCGGAAGGGCGGCATGCGGCCGAAGCTGGCCCGAAGCTGGTGGCAGATCGCTGCGGCAGAATGTCCGGGGGTCAGTGATACAGCTGCCAGGGTCTGACGTCGGACAGTGAGGCCACGCCTAACGGACGCTAAACGCCCAGCGCCTTCCGGTTGAATGTCCGCAGGAAACGCAGCGACAGCGTCCGGAGATTTGCGACGTTCAGCAACCACGCGGCGGCGGCATAAGCGAGCCCGCCGGCGAGGCTCACGACGATAAGCGGGACGGGGCCGGTGCCATTGAGCTGCGATCGTGCAACGAGGATGGCAGCCGCCATCGCCGCGGCCGAGACGGCAACGCTGGCAAGGCGTTGGAGGTCGAACGGGACCGGATGGGCGCGATGCATCAGGACGACGGCCACGAGGAAGCCGATCGCCTCGGTCGCAAGCGTCGCCAGCGCCGCGCCGTAGAGGCCGTAGCCGGCCACCAGCATGAACATCAACGCCACGCTGACGACCAGCGTCAGGAACGATTGAGCTGCCAGCATGAACGGGCGCTCGGCGAGTTGGAAGCTGATCTGCACGTAGAACTGATTGGCGATGCCGAAGAAGCGGGCGAGCACCAGGATCGGCAGCAGCGCCGAAACGCCGGCGCGGAAGTCGACGCCGACGAGCGTGCCGGCGACCTGATCCGCTGCGAGCGCGAGCCAGACGGCCACGGGCGCGACCACGACGAGCAGAAGTTCGAGGCTCTCGGTCAGCCGCTCCCGCGTAGTCTCGTTGTTTTTCTCCGACAATGACCGGAACACCAGGGGCACGGTCGCGGCGGCGACGCTGGAGGCGATCATCACCATGAACTGCCGCGGCAGATCGGCAGCGACGCCAAAGATGCCGGCGGCGTCTTTGCCGAGCAGATAAGCGACGATGAGGCGGTCGCAGGCCGAATAGACCGCAACGGACAATCCGGCCAGCGTCAGCGGCAGGCCGTAGCGCGCGAGCTGCATGAACTGGCTGCGCTGAAAGCGTGCGATCCTGGTGCGGTCGCCGAGGAGGTTCAGGATGATCCCGGTGAGCGAACCCAGGCCGAATGCGGCGAGCAGTCCCAATCCACCCCAGCCGAGCCAGATGCCGAGCAGGCCAAAACCGACGCTCGACACGCTGCGCACGATCGAGATCGCCGCGAATCTGTAAGGGCGCAATTTGGCGCGCTCAAACTCCTGGCCGACATCGACGGCATTCGCCATGATCGCGACGAACATGCTGGCAAGCAGCAGCCCAACGCTGAGATCGCTGCGGAACAGGAAGATCAGCGGGGTGGTGGCGCAGAGGACAGCAACGGTGAGCGCGAACGCGACCATCGCCGTGCCGCGGAAATCCACCTCGGCCGACATCGCCTGATAGCGCGACACCGAAAGCTTGATCCAGGCGAAGAAGATCGCGCCCAGAATGCCGGCCAGGCTGATGCCGACGACATAGACGCCGTACTCCGCCGGCGTCAGCAGCCGCGTATAGGCCGTAACGGCGAAGAAGCCCACCGCCGCAGGCAGGATGTAGGCGACGAGATAAATCGAGAAATGGCGGTTCAGCATGCGAGCACGGGACCGGCAACATTGTTGCGAGTGTGACGGCCGTTCATCAATTGGACCATGGCGGGGCGAATGAATTGCGCCGCAGCATCCCGGAAGAGTGTCACATAAGTCTGGAGATCGGGCGGTGAATGCAGCTTTGAGGCCGCTTTCGCGCGTTAGCGTTAAATTTGCCCTTCCCGATGGGAGAGCACGATCACGGCAAGGAACCATGGTCGCGGATGGCAAGTTAACCCAACCACGGAAAACCCCGGCATTGCAGGGCATCGGTTGGTACGATGTCGCCTTGGCTCGATAAGGAATGCCGTGACCAGGCTCGACAGACGCGAATTTCTCCTCGGCAGCGCCGCAGCACTCGCGGCGGGCACATCGGCGTCCGCAGCGCCGGCGTCAAAACTCGCCCAGCGCCGTCAGGGATTTGGTGCCGCGGCCACGCTCTGGGATCTGCAAGCCGATCCCAGGCTTGGCGAAGCCATCAGCAACTATTGCACGCAGGTGGTGCCGGTGCTCGAGCTGAAATGGCCGATGCTACGGCCGGACGCGCACACCTTTGCCTTCGAACGTGCCGACGCGATCCTGGATTTCGCCCGGCAGAACGACCTGACGATGCGCGGCCATGCGCTCGCCTGGTATCACGACATTCCGGACTGGACCAAGCAGATCAAGGATGCCAAAGGCGTCGAGCGCGCCTACGTCGACCACATCGGCACCGTCGTCTCTTATTACAAGGACAAGCTGACGTCGTGGGACGTCGTCAACGAGCCGATCCCGGACAATCCGCGCAGTCCAAAAGACCGGCGCGACTCGTTCTGGACGCAGCACCTGGGCAACGGCTGGATCCCGCTGGCGTTCCGTACGGCATCCGCGGCCGACCCCTTCGTCAAGCTCGCGATCAACGAATACGACATCGAGTCGGCGAAGGACACGTTCATTGCGAAGCGCGCGGCCTACCGCAATCTCATCATGGACCTGCTCGACCGGGGCGTGCCGTTGCACGCCGTGGGTCTGCAATCGCATCTGCATGCCGAGCTCGAGATCGACACCCATGGGCTCGCCGAATTCGTCACCGAGCTGCGCGCCTGGGGCCTTGAGGTGCTCGTCACCGAGCTCGACGTCGACGATCAGAAGCTGACGGGCACCCCGGCAGAGCGCGACGCCGTGGTCGCCAAGCGCGTCGAAGATCTCTTGACCGCGATCTCGACCAGCGGACCGGTGCGCTCGATCCTGACCTGGGGCCTCTCGGATCGCTATAGCTGGATCAACGGCACCTTTGCCCGCGCCGACAAGCAGCCGAACCGTCCCCTGCCGCTCGACGGCGAGTTCAAGCCGAAGCCGTTCATGAACGTGCTCAGCAAGTTCACGAGAGACGTATAAGGACTAGGGTCCGGACTCAATTAGCCCACCACGAGATTGCAGCTGCGAGCAAGATTGCAGACAGGAAGATGTCTGCGCGCTTGTCATATCGAGTTGCGATACGGCGGAAGTCCTTGAGCCGGCAGAACATGCGCTCGATGACGTTTCGACCTTTATATGCTGCTTTGTCGTAGCGATGCGGATGCTTGCGGGTCGGATTTGGCGGGATCACGGCCTTGATACGGCGTGCGGCCAGTTCATCGCGTAAGCTCTTGGCGTCGTAGGCTCGATCGGCCAGCAAGCGGCGCGGATTGCGGATCCTGCCGATCAGGTCGCGTGCACCGACCAGGTCGTGGGTGTTGCCCGGGGTAATCAGGAAGGCCAAGGGACGGCCGATATCATCAGTCAGCGCGTGGATTTTGGTGGTCTGCCCGCCCCGCGAGCGGCCGATTGCATTGTTGAAGGCCCCCCTTTTGCGCCAGCTGCGGAGCGATGGGCTTTGATGTAGGTCGAGGCCACCGAGATCGATCCGTACATGCCGGTCGATCCGGTCAGCGCGTAAAAGATGCCCGTCCAAATGCCCTGCCGGCTCCAGCGGTTGAAGCGGTTATAAACCGTCGTGTAGGGGCCATAGACTTCTGGGCAATCGCGCCAGCGCGAACCAGATTTCAGCATGTGTATGATGCCGCTGATGACGCGCCGATCATCCACCCGGTGCGCCCCTTTACGTCCCCGAGGCAACAATGGCTCAATCCGCCGCCATTCCACATCGCTGAGCCAGTAGACCTGCTTTGCCATTCAAGCCTCCCTTCCGCGGAGATGCTTGAATCACAATCCAATTTCGAATGGAATCCCTATTGAGTACAGACCCTAGCGCGCTTTCGGCACTTCGAACTGAGCCTCGTCGTCCATGTGATCGGGCGAAAGGCTCGGACTGCGACGATCGCGCGAGCTGAGGCGGAAGACGTCGCGGATGTCGTCGATCGAGGTCGACGAATAGGACTGGATGCAGAGCGCGACCTGCTCGGGCGAAGCGGCGCGCATCATCGCTTCGATGGCCGGGCGGTCGAGGCGCGTGTCGTCCCAATGCGAAACCGCGATGCTATCTTCGGTGACTCGATGGGTGGCCAGATGCGCGGGCGAGCTCGCGACGAAATGGCCGTACATGAGATATTCCGAGAACCTCTTCTTCCGGCACAGGGCGAGAACCCAGTTCAATCCCGTTGCCGACTTGATGGCGTCGGTCATCGCGCGCGCGGTGTCCTTGTCCCAGACCAGCGCGTTGCCGACATAGTCGTCCGCAGGGAAGGACCGCTCCTTGATACCGAGGAGCTGATCGACGGTGCGGAGCCACAGGACATGCAAGGGGTGGGCGGCGTCGATCCCCTTGCGCGTGACGAACAGCGGCGTCTTCTCAGCGCCGGCATATTGACCGACGTCGAATTCGCGGAAGAACAGATTGTCCGAATCCAGAATGCAGACGCGCTGCTCGGGCGCGTTGAGGACGCCGGCGATCTTGAGGATCTGCTGGATGTGCCAGCCATGAACGGGCGACGACAGCAGCGAGAGCCAGACGCGTCGTTTGCTGATGAACTGGAGAGCCGGCGGCAGCGCCCAGAGCCATTTCGGCAAATAGCGCGAAGCCGGAATGATGACGCGCTTGTCGGAAGCGAACCGCGCGAACAGCGGCACATCCTCATCGTTAACGAGAACATAATGCCGCGTGTAGCCCGTCAACCAGGTGTCGATGCTCTCGCTGAGCAGCGAAAAGCGTTCAATATCCTTGGCGTAGCTGGCGGTCAGCAGGGCAACAGAATGCATGGCGCGCGCTCGTATGGCGATCAAGCCGCAGTCATAGCGGCGTCGAGACGCGTTGGATACTTACATTCGCAATCAAGGTAAAATGAAACGAAGCATTAGCTATCCGACGGCAGCCCCTGCTCGATGCCACGAAAGCGCAGCGGCGCCAGCGAGGAGGCGCGCTGCCACCAATCGGCGACGCGGTCGTCGAGCGCGGTCACACCTCGGCCCCGTCCGGGGAAGATCCGGATCTGCTGTACCGCCTCGGCTTCGAACCCCTTGCCCTTGCGGGTGATCTTGAGGGCAGTGCCTTCGCGGTCCCGCTGGGTCAGCGGCACCAGAAGGCGGCCGCGCGGACGAAGCGACCGAAGCCAGAGCGGATGCGGCTGCGAGAAACCGGCATGCACGATGATCACGTCGGCGGGTTCGCCGATGTCCTCGCATCCGTCACCATGGACGACCGCGACGTTGCGATAGGCGCGGAGAAAGGTCGCGGCGCGTGCCGCAAGCCGCTCGTCGCATTCGATTGCATGCACCCCGCCTTTTGGGCCCACGATCTTCGACAGCACGGCGGAGAAATAGCCGAGCCCACAGCCGATCTGAACCACACGGTCTTTTTCTCGGATGTCGAGCAAATCGATGAAGTGCGCCCACAGGCTCGGCAGTCCGGTATCGAGCTTGCGGCGGGCATCGATCGCGACCAGCACATTATCCTGGAGATGAACGGGATCGGCATCCGGCGTCAGCCGATAGCTGCGCGCCGCCTCGCTCTTGATACGCCAAGGCCCCTTCGCCAGAAAGTTTTCGCGCGGAACAGTGGCGAGGGCTTCGAGCAGGCGCGTTGAGGAGATCCGTTCGCGCTTTGCGATCAGCTCCACGTAGCGCGCACGCGCGGCGGCAAGGTCGCTCATCTCACGGGATAGCCTGTTCACGAGCAGGCGCGTCTGCGCCGAGCTCGTTGATCAGTTGCATCGCCTGGGTCAGGTCCGGCGTATAAAAGCCCTCACTGAACTTGCCGACGATCGGCGCGAGCAGGAGACTTGCGTGCTCGCGCTTGCCGGATTCGTGCGACAGGCGTGCGAGGCTGACGGCGGTGCGAAGCTCCCAGGACAGCGCGCCCTGCTTCCGCGCGATCTCCAGCGACAGGTTGAACAGCTCCTCGGCTTCCTGCACTGAGGCCGGATTCCCGTCCGACAGGGTGATCTCGCCTTGCAGGCGGTAGACTTCGGCGAGGTAGGAGTGATCGCCGGTCCGTCTCGCGGTCGCGAGCGCACCGTCCAGCGCGCGCAAGGCGGCGTCGCGCATTCCGACCTTGGCGTACGCCTCCGCGAGCAGACAGCGGAACCAGCAGCCGGCGAGCCAGGAATCCATCGCTTCGTATTCATCGAGGCCGAACCGCATCTGGCTGAGGCCTTCGTCGGCCTCGCCGAGCTGCGCCAGCGCCCAGCCGCGCAGGATCGCCGCCTGCTGCTTCCAGTGCAGGAAGTTGTGCTCGGTCGCGATGATCATGGCGCGGTTGGCGTGGTCGCGCGTGCCCTCGACATCGCGCAAATGCTGGCAAAGATAGGCGCCGAACACGAGCGCGAAGGCGAGCGTGAAGGGATGGCGGATCTTCTCGGCATTCGCGATCGCCTGCTCGCTGTGCTCACGCGCCGCGTCGGGCCGGCCGAGGAACCACAAGAGATAGCCGAGATAGGACAGCGAGACGATGCCGGGATCGGTGCCGTGCCGCTCCATCAGATCCGAGTGCAGGTCGGGGCTGTAGAGGTTGATGCAGCGATGCAAGTGGTGCTGGGACGCAGCAAAGCGCCCGCGATAGAGCATGGTCATCGCGATCGAGCGGTGCGCCTCGATCAGATAGCCGGTCTGCTGTGCCGGCTGCGTCCCCTCGTTCAGCCGCTCGCGCTTGGCGAACTTCAACAGCTCGACGCTGAGATCATGCGCACGGGTGAGATCGGCGCGGATGAAATGACAGACCCAGAGCCCGCGCGTGGCGGCGAAGGCCTTTTCGTCGTCCTCGAGCTGCTGGCCGAGTTCGAGGGCGCGGACGTAGTTCTCCTCGACCTCCTGCACGGCATAGCCCTTGGCGGCGATCAACGCGTTGCCGAGCGCAATGCGCAGCTCGAGCTCCATCTCGTCAGCGCCCTGCATGCGCGCATTGGCCTGCACAACGCTGAGGCCGCGGCGCAGATGGCCGATCGCCTCCAGATTGGCGCCGCTCTTGGCCGCCTGCTTGCCGGCCTTGAGCCAGAAGCTGGCGGCGCCCTCGCTCTGGCCGGATTCGGTCAAATGATGGGCCAGCAGTTCCGGTTCGCGCTCGGTCTTTTCCGGATACATCTCGGCGAGCACCTGGGCGATCCGGGAATGCAGCTTCCGCCGCTCGCTGTGCAACAGGCTCGCATGCGCGGCGTTCTGGATCATCACATGCTTGAAGGAGTAGAGCGCGTCGGGTGGATGGCCTCGGCGCATGATCAGCCCGGCCTCCTCCAGATGATTGAGCGCGGCCTCGATCTGTTCGGCGGGCGTGTTGGCGACCGCGTGCAGCGTCTCGTAGGAGAATTCGCGGCCGATGGTGGCGCCGATCTGCGCAATCCGCTTGAAAGGCCCCATCCGGTCCAGCCGCGCCATCAGCGAGTCCGTCAGCGTCGCCGGGATCGCGAGCTGCCGCCACGGGCCCGACAGCACGTAGCGCCCGTGCCGTTCGGTCAGAAGGTTGGATTCGAGAACCGTCTTGGTCAGCTCTTCCAGGAACAGCGGCACGCCGTCGGTCTTGACGATGATCTCCTCGACGACCTCCTTGGGAAGCTCGCGTCCCGCCACGCGCTCGACCAGCGTCGCGCGCAACTGCCGGCTCAACCGGTTCAGCACCAGCGTGGTGATATGCGAATGCGCGTTCCAGCTCGGCTGAAATTCAGATCGCGCCGTCATGACGACGAGGACCGGCCGGTTCTGTGCCCGGCCGACCAGGAGATCGATTACCTCGCGGGAGGTCGGGTCGATCCAGTGCAGATCCTCGAACGCGATCACCAGAGGCTGCTCGCGAGCAAGGCCGAGGAAATGATTGACCAGCGCCGCGACGGTCGCATCCTTTTGCTGCTGCGGCGATAGCTCCAGCGGCGGATAGCGATCACCGGTCGGAATGGACAACAGCGCGGCAAACAGCGGCGCAACCTGCTCGATCTCGCCATGAGCGGCGGCGATCGCGGTCTCGAGGCTCGCTAGCGACTGCGCGGACGCATCCTCGCGATCGAGACCGAGAGAGAATTTGAGCTGCTCGGCGAACGGATAGAACGCCGTGGAGGTGTAATAGGGCGAGCACTGGAACGAGACTTGTCCATGACGGTCGCCCGCGATCCGCTCGAAGATTTCCTGGATGATGCGCGACTTGCCGATGCCGGGCTCGCCGAACTTGACCACGACCTGACCGTCGCCCTCCTTGGCCTGCTGCCAGCGCCCCATCAGCAGCGCAATCTCCTCCTCGCGGTTGACGAGCGGGGTCAGCCGCGTGCCCATCGCGGCGGCGAAGCGGGTCTCCACCCGCGAGGCGCGCATCACATGCCAGGCCTGCGCTTTCTCGGAGATGCCCTTCAGCGCGTGGACGCCGAGATTGCGGTAGTCGAATTTCCCCTTCAGCAGCGACTGGGTCGAGGCGGAAATCACCACACCATTCGGGGGCGCCAAGCCTTGCAGGCGCGCGGCGAGATTGACGGTTTCTCCGACCGCGGAGTCGCGCTCCTCGGTGCCCTGTCCGACGAGGTCGCCAACCACGACGAGACCGGTCGCGATGCCGATGCGGACCGCGGGTGAGTGGCTGAGCGCACCACGCGGCTCGGTCGCGCGGGCGGTCGACAGCACCCGGACGATTTCCAGCCCCGCACGCACGGCGCGCTCGGCGTCGTCCTCATGTGCGGTCGGATAGCCGAAATAGACCAAAATACCGTCGCCGACGAAGCGGGCGGCAAAACCTTCATAGTGCTTCACCACGCGGACACAGGTTTCGCGGAAGCTCGCGATCATGTCGCGCACGTCTTCCGGATCGAACTGCACTGACAGCGAAGTAGAATCCACCATGTCGCAAAACATGGTGGTGAGCTGACGCCGCTCGGCGCCGACCTCCGTCCGGACTTGCGGGCGCGCCGTCGCGTCGGGGTTCTCCGCTGTTTCGGCCCGGAACAGCGCGGTCATGGCCCGCTGGAGCCGCTTCCGATCGCCGAGCGGCAATCCGAGCTCGACCAGATCGGATTCGGTCAGGTCCGCCATGACGTCGAGATCGAGACGGTGCTCTGCGAAGAGATCGGTATAGTGGCCGAGACCAACGCCTTCGAGCCAGCGCTTCAGCCCGCCTTCCGTTCCCGTGCCCAGCTCATTCTCCAGCATGGTGATTCTGCCCGACCAATCACTCCGTCGAAGCGCTTAGGACCCCTCAACCACAGATTTTGGGGTCAAAACTTCACCTCAGACTGGACGCGTTCCCATAGTTCTTGGAAGAATAGCCCAATCGGTTCAAAAGGGAACGGAATTGTCGGACGCCACACTTCCAGCGCCGCAGGGATCAGCCAGCGCAACGGCCGAAACGAAGATATTCGCGCATATCGGCGGCCTTCTCGAATTCCACGCCCGCAAGACGCCGGAGGCCCCCGCTCTCCTCGCCCCTGGCCGGCCGGTCCTCAACTACCGCGGGATTAGCGACCGGACGCAGGATCTCGTCCGCACGCTGCGCGGGCTCGGCATTGCCCCTGCCGACCGCATTGCGGTTGCGCTGCCGCGCGGTGCCGACAGCGCACTGGCCCTGATCGCGATCGCATCAAGCTGCGCCTGCGTTCCCGTCAATCCCGATCTGACGGCGGACGAGCTGCAACGCTATTTCAGCGAATTGAAGCTGACGGCGCTGGTCACCCGGGCCGACACGAACTCGGCGAGCCGCGATGTCGCCAAGGCGCTCGATATTGCTGTGATCGATTTCGTGCCGGGGCCGCAAGACGATCTCGGCGGCTGCACGTTTGCCGGACCGGCGGTTGGACCGGCGAGCAGCAGCGGCGCCTCGCGCGGCGACGACGACGCGTTCGTCCTGCTGACATCGGGCACGGCGGCGCGGCCGAAGATGGTGCCGCTGACGCATCGCAACGTCTGCCTTTCCGCCTATAATGCCGGACGCGTGCTGTCGCTCGCGTCGCACGATCGTCTGCTCAACGTTCTGCCGCTGTTTCACGCCCATGGTTTGATCTCCGGCCTGCTGACGGCGCTGGCCGCGGGCTCCAGCGTGATCTGCACCGACGGTTTCGACGCATCCTCCTTCTTCGGGTGGATGCGACAGCTGCAGCCGACCTGGTACACGGCGGTGCCGACCATCCATCGCGCGCTGCTGACGGCGGCGGAAGCGAGCCCGGACCTCGCCCGATCGTCGTCGCTGCGCGTCATTCGCTCCGCCTCGGCCTCGCTTGCGCCTACGATCCTCGACGGGCTGGAGGCGACGTTCGGCGTTCCCGTGCTCGAAACCTACGGCATGACGGAGGCGGCCTCGCAGATCGCGGCCAATGCGTTCGAGCTGCGCAAGATCGGATCGGTCGGCCGCGCCGCGGGTCCCGAGATCGCGATCATGGACGAGACGGGCCGCGCGCTCGCGAGCGGCGAGCACGGCGAGATCATGCTGCGCGGACGGAACATGAGCCGCGGCTACTATAATGACGAGGCGGCGACGCAGGCTGCCTTCCGCAATGGCTGGTTCCGGACCGGCGATCTCGGCTATCTCGACGACGACGGCTATCTCTTCATCGTCGGCCGTATCAAGGACGTCATCAACCGCGGCGGGCAGAAGATCTCGCCTCTCGAGGTGGAAGAGGTTCTGCTCAGCCATCCGGCGGTGCTGGAGGCCGGCGTGTTTGCCGTCCCGCACCAGAAGCTCGGCGAGAACGTCGCCGCCGTCGTGGTGCTGCGGCCGAATTCCGAGGCGACCTCCGACCAATTGCGCCAGTTCGCGCGGAAGCGGCTCGCCGCCTACAAGGTACCGAGCCTGATCCGCAGCGTCGCGACCCTGCCGAAAGGCGCCAGCGGCAAAGTCAAGCGCAATGCGCTCGCCCAGCTGATTGCAACTAAGGGCGGCGGCGAGGAGGAGGAGGCCCCTCTGCCACGCAACGCGCTGGAGACCCAGCTCGCAGGGATCTGGGCCAATTTGCTGGAGCTGCCGCAGGTCAGGAGCGATCACGACGTCTTTGCGCTCGGCGCTGACTCGCTCGCGGTGACGCAGATGCGCTCGCGCCTGCGCGACCTTCTCAACGTCGACTTCTCGTTCGAGGACATCTTTGATTGCGCCACGGCCTCAGCCCTGGCAGCCCGGGTCGAGACCGCCACAAGGCATCGCGAGACGATGCTGCCGGCCTGGCGCAAAGCCGCGGAAGCAGACACACCGTTGTCATTCCAGCAGCAGCGAATGTACGTGCTCTCGCGGCTCGACCCGACCCGCTACAATTATAACGTCGTCGAAGTCGCGCTCCTCAAGGGTCAGGTCGACGTCGCCGCGCTTTCTGCCGCTCTCGCCGCGGTCTCTGCCCGCCATGAGGCACTGCGGTCGGTCTTCGTCGAACGCGAGGGTGAGCCGGCGCAGCTTGTGCTGCAATCGCCGCCACGGTTCGAGCGGATCAAGCTCAAGCCCTGCCCTACGGACAAGTGGACCGCTGTTGTCAGGCGCGAGGCGCTCCGACTCGCGCAATATCCGTTCGACCTTGCGCACGAGGCGCCGCTGAAGGTCACGCTGCTGTCGTTCGACAAGAGCAGTCATGCGCTCGTCGTCAACGTCCATCACCTCGTCACCGACGGCTGGTCGCAGCGGCTGTTCTGGGAAGAACTCGCGGCCCATTATTCGGCGGCGCGCAAGAACGACGTGGCGGCACTGCCTTCGACCGCCTTCCAGTATCGGGACTTTGCGCTCTGGCAGCAGAACTGGGCGCAGACGCCGGCCGCCAAGGAGCAACTCGATTACTGGCGGGCGCAGCTCGACGGCGTCACCACGCTGCCGCTGCGGACCGACCGGCCAAGGCCGGAGGTCTGGAGCGGTCACGGTGCCCGTCGCTATCTCGAATTCTCCAGGACCCTGTCGGCAGACCTGCGCGCGCTGAGCCAGAACCGGGGCGTCACGCCCTTCATGACCCTGCTCGCAGTGTTCCAGTGCCTGCTGTTCCGTCACACCGGACACGAGGATGTCGCGACCGGTTCGCTGATCGCCAACCGCAACCAGATTGAGAGCGAGCGATTGATCGGGCTGTTCGCGAACACCCTGATCCTGCGCAACGATTTTGGCGGCGATCCGAACTTCAGCGACATGTTGCGCCGGGTGCGGCAGGTCACGCTCGATGCCTACCGCAATCAGGACCTTCCGATCGAAGAAGTCCTGCGCACTCTTCAGATCGCGCGCCGCGGCGACGGCAATCCGCTGTTTCGGATCATGTTCATCCTCCAGAACGCCTCGATCGAGACGGCATCTTTCTCCGGTCTGTCGACGCGGCGGATCGAGGTCGATCCAAAGGTGGCACGATTCGACGTTACGCTCGAACTGGTCGAGGCCGACGGACGTTTCACCGGCTTCTTCGAATACGCCACCGATCTATTCGACGCGGCGACGATCGAGGGCATGGCCGCTCAGTTCAAGACCCTGCTTAAATCCGTCATCGCCGATCCGGAGCAGCGCATCTCGCACCTGCCACTCCTGACCGAGGCCGAACGCCGGCAGCTGCTGGCGAAGGGCCGGGGTGTGCCGGCCAATTTCACTACGCGCGGCAATTTGAGCGAACGTTTCGACCGCCAAGCCAAGAAGACGCCGAACGCGATCGCGGTGTCGGACGGCCGCGCATCCCTGACCTATCGCGAGCTGGCGCGCCGCAGCCAGGCAGCCGCGCGCTGGCTGACCCGGGAAGGCGTCGGCGCCGAGGCCGTGGTCGCCTTGCTTGCGGAGCGCGGGCCCGACCTGCTCGCCGCGATGATCGCCGTGCAACGCGTGGGCGCTGCCTTCCTCAATCTCGATCCCGACCAGCCGCCGGCACGGCTCGCAACCATCCTCGGATCGAGCTGCGCCCGCGTGTTGCTGACCGGACGCGCGCAGTCATCCATCGTCGAGAGGCTGCGCGAACCGCTGGCCGAGCGCATCCGAATGGCCGAGCTCGAAGACGCGATCGCGCCAGGGGTGACCAAGCCGGCTCGCGCGGCGCGGCGCGCGGCTTCGAGCCTTGCCTATCTCGTCTATACCTCCGGCTCCTCCGGCGCGCCGAAGGGCGTCATGATCGAGCAGCGCGGACTTTCGAACCATCTGGCGTCGCTCATCTCCGAGTTGCACCTCTCGGCCAGGGACGTGATCGCGCAGACCGCGCCGCAGAGTTTTGTCATCTCGGTGTGGCAGTTCCTCGCAGGGCCCATGGTCGGCGCGCGCGTCCATGTCTGCGGCAGCGCGATCGTGCGGGACCCGATTTTGCTCGCGCGGGAGATCGAGCGCGAGGGCATCACGGTACTCGAGATCGTCCCATCGCTGCTGCGCGTGATCCTCGATCGCATGGACGAGGCACAGGTCCGACGCGCCTTTGCGAGGCTGCGCCTTCTGATCTCGACGGGCGAGCCGCTGCCCATCGATCTCTGCAAGTCCTGGTTCGCCCTCTGTCCGAAAGTGCCGCTGATCAATGCCTATGGTGCGTCGGAATGTTCCGACGACGTTTCGCTGCTTCGCTTGACCAGGGCGCCGGCGACCACGACGGGCAATGTCCCTGTCGGCGCGCCGCTGGCGAACACGCAGCTCTACGTGCTGGACGCAAGCCTGCAGCCGCAGCCGGTCGGCGTGACCGGCGAGCTCTGCATCGGCGGCGCCGGTGTAGGCCGCGGCTATGTCAACGATCCCGTGCAGAACCGGCAGCGCTTCCTGCCCGATCCGTTCTCGCGCCAGGCCGGCAGTCGGCTGTACCGGACCGGCGACCTCGCCCGCCGGCGTGCCGACGGCACGATCGAATGCCTCGGTCGCGCCGACCATCAGGTCAAGGTCCGCGGCTACCGAATCGAGCTCAAGGAGATCGAGAACGCGCTTGCCGACCATCCCAGTGTGCGCGCCGGCATCGTCGAACCGCGCCGCGAAGCAAGCGGCGATGTCAGGCTGATTGCCCATATCGTCGCAAGATCCGGCAGTTGCAGCAGCGCCAGCGAGCTGCGCGACTTCCTGAAGAGCCGACTGCCGGGCCATGCCATCCCGTCCGCGTTCCTGTTCCTGGACCAGGTGCCGCTCAATGCCCATGGCAAAATCGACCGGAGCGCGCTGCTGGCGCCGGCGCAGCAGGAAACCTCCGGACCGGATGCGACTGTGCCGGCGCGGCGCTTCACCGAAAAGGTGCTGTCCGACATCTGGATCGACCTGCTGAAGGTCGAGAGCCTCGGCGTCACCGACAATTTCTTCGACCTCGGCGGCCATTCGCTGCTGGCGGGCCAAGTCATGGCGGGCGTCGCCCGGGCGCTTGGCGTGTCGCTGCCGATCAAGACGATCTTCGAAGCACCGACGATCGACGAGCTTGCCCGGCGGGTCGACGAGGCCGTGGCGGCAAAGCCGCGCAAGCCGGCCGCAAGATTGACTGGAGCGAGCCTGGTCGAAAGCGGCCCTCCCACACTCTCCATCGCGCAGGACCAGATGCTGCGGATCGAGCAGAATCTTCCGGATCTGCCGCTGTTCAACCTGCCTTTCGCCTTCCGTCTTCAGGGACCGCTCAATCTGGCCGCCTTGGCGCAGGCGGTCGACGACGTCGTACGCCGGCACGAATCGCTCCGGACCCATTTCGGCTGGAGCGGTGAGGAGGCCACCAGCCACATCGCCGCGCCCGGCACCTTTGGACGTGTCCTTGGCCGTGTCCTGACCGTCGAGACGATCGGCGACGGTCAGCCCCACAACAACAAGCGGCGCAAGGCGCTGGAGCTCCGAAAGATCGATCTCCTGGTCGAACAGGAGACCTATGCCCCGATCGACACCACGCGCGCGCCGCTGCTGCGCGCCCGGCTGTTGCGGCTCCACGACGGCGATCATGTGTTGCTGCTGACGCTACACCATGCCGTCGTCGACGGCTGGTCGATCGGCGTGCTGTTCGAGGAACTGTCCAACCGCTATGCGGCGCTGGCCGGATTTCCGTCGGTGCCGCTGCCGAAGCTGCCGCCTGCCTTTTCGGACGTCGCGCGCTGGCAGCGCTGGTGGTGCGGCACCGATGCCGCCCGCCGCCAGGCGGCCGACTGGACGGAGAATTTGCGCGGGGCGGCACCCGCTTTCGGCGGCGAATCAAGCCCCGGCGCGTCCACGGGGCACCATCCGGTCAGCCTCGAGCGTGAGCTGATCGGCCGGCTCACGGCTTTTGCCGGCCAGCACAATTGCACGCTGTTCATGTGCCTGCTGACCGGTCTGAAAGCCCTGCTGCTGGCGCAGACCGGCCGCAACGACATCTCGGTTGCCACCGCCATGGCCAATCGCGCCCAGCCGGACACTGACCGGATCGTCGGCCCCTTCGAGAATACGGTGATCGTTCGCACCAAAATCACGCCGGAGCTGTCGTTCGTCCAGGCCATGGCCCGGGTCCGCCAGAGTGTGCTTGACGCGCATGCGCGCCAGGAGCTGCCGTTCAACATCCTCGCCGACCATCTGGAGCAGGAGGGATTAAATCCAGCCTCGCTGCTCCAAGTCTATTTCACCCTGCAAAATCCGCTGCGCCAGCCGCTCGATCTCCCTGACCTCACCACAAGGTCGATCGGCAACATCGCGCGCGAAGGCCAGCCGGTGCTGCCGATCGACCAGACCTGGCTGTCGCTGATGCTCAAGGAGCGGCCGACCGGAATCACCGGCTCATGCAAATACAAGAGCGAGCTGCTCGACGGCGTTACGGTCGGCCAGTGGATGGAGGATCTAGTCGCGCTGCTCGGGGCCGCCCTCGCCCAACCCAACGCGCCGCTCGGCCGATTGCTCAATCGCAGGGCGGCATGACGGGTCCTAAAGCACGGGCGAATACGGGTTCACTCGTCAAAGCTGTGAATGACCAAGTTGCATCTTGATTATTCGGCGCCATCGCGCAAGATTATTCTCGCGTTTTGATTTGGACGAGTATTTTCAACCGGGGGAGTACGTTATGGGTTTCATCAAATTTACGAAGGGCACCTCGTTGAGCGACAAGGACCGCAAGGCCCTGCAGAAGCTGCTCGGCGCCGAGAAGAAGAAGCTGCAGTCCGCGCTGAAGGACGTCGACGCCAGCATTTCGATGCTGGGCGGATCCAAGAAGGCCAAGAAGAAGAAGAAGTAAGACTCGTCGGTCGGGACGCCGCACGAATCTTCAGGCTTCTGTTTTCGGGCTTCAATTTTCAGATTTAGCCGCTCGCCTGCGAGTTGGGTCTCGCACAAGCTTGCGCCCGTAAACCGGCCAGCAATCGACAAGGATTCGCCCGAGTGGACCGCTAGAAGCGGTCCGCTCAGTTGATTCTTGCTCAGTTGATTCTTCCGTCACGGCAGGGGATTTGGCCTCCGCCTGACGCCATGGGCCCAATTGATGACAGACGACAGAATTGAACTGTTTGTCGGACTGATCGAGACTTTTGACGCGGCGGCTGCGATCGATACGTGCCGGCGCCTGCTCTCGGTCGACGAACGGGTACGCGCCGACCGCTTCAAGTTCGAGCGGCACCAGCGGCAATATATTTTCGCGCATGCGATGTTGCGCCTGGCGCTCTCGCACGTCGCGCCCAATGTCGCACCCACCGACTGGTCATTTGCGGCCGGCCGCTACGGGCGGCCGTTTGTCGCAGCGCCCATGACTTCAACCGCGCTGCATTTCAGCCTGTCCCATGCCGACGGTTGCGTTGCCTGCGTCGTATCCAGGCACGAAGCCGTCGGCGTCGACGTCGAGACCGTGTCGCGTCGGGTGGCGCCGCTGTCGACCGCGCTTCGGTTCTTCGCGCCGGAAGAGGTCGAAACGCTGCGCGGGCTGCCGGAGCCCGCCGCGATCGAGCGCTTCTTCGACTACTGGACGCTGAAAGAGGCCTATCTGAAGGCCAGGGGTTTCGGCCTCAATTTGCCGCTCGACGCCTTCGCGATGCAGGTGTCGCGCGAGGCTATCGAGATCAGCTTCAAGCCCGATATCGCCGACGATCCGCAAGGTTGGCGATTCCAGCTATTCTCGCCGTCACCCTCGCATCGTCTCGCGATTGCCGACGGCTCCCGCGCCACCGGCGGCCTTCCCATCACCCGCAATGCATGGCCGCTGCAGGAGGCGGCTGAATGACGCCGCCGCGGCTGCGCGTCTTTCCTGCAATTTCGCGCAACCGCGATCCCAAGAAATATGTCGGCGAGTTGATGCGGGTGGCGCAGTTCGCCGACCGCAACGGCTTCGAAGGCATCCTGCTGTTCGAAGGCAACGACGTGTTCGTCGAGCCCTGGGCGATGGCCCAGCACATCATTGCGGAGACGACGCGGAGTTCGCCGCTGATCGCGGTCAATCCGGTCTACATGCACCCGTTCACGGCGGCAAAATTCGTCTCGTCCTTTGCGCAGCTTCACGGCCGCAAGGTCTATCTCAACATGATCACGGGGACGGCAGTCAGCGATCTGCAGGGGCTGGGGGATGAGCAGTCGCATGCCGACCGCTATGTCCGGCTCGGCGAATTCGTCGCGCTGATGCGCCAGCTGCTGGCAAGCCCGCGGCCGACGACTTTCGCGGGCCGGTTCTACCGCGCAAGCAACCTGCAACTGCGGCCACGCCTGGCGCCGGAGCTGATGCCGGAATTCCTGGTCGCGGGCCAGTCCGAGCCGGCACGGCGCGTGGCGAAGGAGACCGGCTGCATCAAGATGCAGATGCTGCCGCCCGATCTGGACCGCGGCCTCGATGCATCAGGCCTGAATTTCGGCATCTTTGCCCGCGAGGGACGCGACGAAGCCCGGCAAGCGGCGAAGGCACGTTTCCGCGATAACGCCGACGATCGCGAGCTGCTCGCGCTCACTGTGGAAAATAGCGACTCCGTGTGGAAGCGGCGACTATATGAGGGCCAGAGCGGCGAGCTCGCGGACAATGGCTATTGGCTGCTGCCATTCCTGACCTTCCAGGCCGACTGCCCCTATCTCGTCGGCAGTTACGCGGAGATCGGCGCAAAGCTGAAGGAGTTTGCGGCGAAGGGGCTGACCACGGTCATGCTCGACATGGTCGCAGACGAGACCGAGATGCAGCACGTCTGCAAGGCGCTCGCGGCGAGCGGGTTGTTTTGAAGTCGCTATTTTTTCTCCCGTTCTTAGAGGGAGAAGCCAACATCACCGCGCCTCTTCGAATCCCGCCAGCACGGAGGTCAGGTTCGCCCCCAGAATATCCGAGAGATAACCGCCCTCCTGCACGAACACGGTCGGCAGGCCCATCCTCGCGATGGCCTGACCGATGCGGCGGAAGCCCGGCGTGGTGACGGCGAGGCCCTTCAGCGGGTCGTGCTCGGAGGCGTCGAGGCCGAGCGCGATGACGAGGGCACCGGGCGCAAAGGATTCGATCGCCTTGCGCGCAACGTCCATCGCCTGAATGTAGCCGTCGTCGCCGGTGCCGATCGCCAGGGGGATGTTGAGGTTG
Source organism: Bradyrhizobium sp. 149 (assembly GCF_023073915.1). Classification (GTDB taxonomy): domain Bacteria; phylum Pseudomonadota; class Alphaproteobacteria; order Rhizobiales; family Xanthobacteraceae; genus Bradyrhizobium. The sequence continues at coordinate 111,940 of NZ_JADPKK010000017.1, forward strand.
GCGCCGAGGCCAAGGCCTTCGCCGCGCTCATGCGCGTAGCCCCACACGTAAGGATAATACGCGACGGGATCGGCGTGGATCGACACCGTGTAGACGTCCGGTCGGGTGTAGAAGATGCCTTGCGTGCCGTTGCCATGATGGACGTCGACGTCGAGGATCACGACACGCTCGTGCCTCTGCCGCAGATGCGCTGCCGCGATCGCGCTGTTATTGAGGAAGCAGAAGCCGCCGGCCATGTCGCGATAGGCGTGATGGCCGGGCGGGCGGCAGAGCGCATAGGTCGCATCCTCGCCGTCCATCACCATCTGTGCCGCCGTGACCGCAACGTCGGTCGCAGCGCAGGCCGCGGCCCAGGTGCCGGGGCCGATCGGCGCCGCGGTATCGGCGGTGTGCCAGCCGAGCTTGCCGATGATATGGGTGGGATAGGTCGCGGCGTGGCGCACTGGATGGATGTTGCCGATCATCTCCGGACCGGAATCGCCGAGCGCGCTCCAGGCCTCCCAGGCTTCACTCAGGAACGACAGATATTCCGGGCTGTGAATGCGCGCGCGGGGCCCTTGTCCGAATGTGGTCGGCTCGACCAGCTGATGCCTGCCGTCCTTCAACCCTTTGAGCAGGCGGTCGGCACGTTCGGGCTGCTCGGTGGTGCGCTTGACGACACCGCGAACCAGGAAGAATTGCGGATCGTGGCTGCGATGCAGTTCGGTATGGACGGCTTTCACTCAAACACTCCGTGATCGCGTGCTATTTGACGGCCACGGATGTCTTGATCTCCGCAGCGGCGAGATGCAAGCAAGAAGAATGCCGACTCTGCCGCGGCGCCCTGCGCCGGGAGTAGATCGCCGGTTAATCTCAGCAGCGCCCGCGCTGGAGGCAGTGCTCGCGGCCCGGACGATCGGTGCGGAAGGACTCGACGAAGCCGCCCTGACGCTGGGTGACGAATATCGTCTTGCCGTCGCTGCCGCCGAAGGCGAGGTTGGTCGGCTCCTTGCCCCTCAGCGCGATCTCCCGCTCGACCGCTCCATTGGCCTTCATCACCGTGATCGTACCCTTGAGGATGCGCGCGACATAGAGGCGGCCGGCCATGTCGGTGCGCAGACCGTCGACGGTGTCGGGCTGAAACGCCTTGACGAGTTTTGGACTGGTGAGCTCGCTGCCGGCGATGGTGTAGGACCAGATCTGGCCGCTGCTGGATTCCCCGACATAAAGCGTCTTGTCGTCAGGGCTGAGATCGATGCCGTTGGTGGTACCCATCGCGCGCGGTGCCGACATGACCTGTCCCTGCACCGTTCCGTCGGCTGCCTTCGCGATGCGCCAGATGTGGCCTTCGCGACCTTTCCAGTTCGGATCACTTGCGTAGATCGTGCCGTCGCGACCGATGGTGATGTCGTTGGGCTGGTTCATCTCGTCGGAGTGAAACCAGATGGCGGGCTCGGTCGCGCCTTTCGGGATCGCGAAGATGTTGTGCTTCTTGTAATCGGCAATGAACATGGTGCCGTCGCGGGCGAAGCGAATGGCGTTGCCGACGCTTCCCTCGGGCAGCGCCGTGAAGGGCTCGGACGCCGCGCCGCCGACAGGCAGCTTGCCGATGGTGCCGGGCTTGCCGAAATTGACGACGAAGAGATTGCCATCGAGATCGGCGGCCGGGCCTTCGATGCCAAACGTGTATTCGCCTGATGGCGTCACCTGCACGCTTTCGAACAGTTTCGTTTCTGCTCGGCCTGGCGCGATCGCAAGGACGAGAACAACGCTACTGCACAGGCACCAGAAATTCCTGCCGGATGTAATAGCCATCGTCGTCGCTGCACTCGCCATTCAGATAGGGATCGGCCGGCCGGAAAAAGCGGCTGAAGCCGGGTTTGTCTACAGCGTTCCTTTGTGTCACGACGACGACCTTGGCGGCCGGTATTTCGCCGCATTCCTTGGTGGTTTTCCCAAAGAACTTCCGCTGCGGCGGGCCGGGCTTGATCCGCATCCGGAGGCCCGGAACCATTTTTGCAACCAGCAGATCCGCCGTGTCGAGCAGGCGCGTGTAACCAGGTTCGGTCTTCGGCAGGCCTTCGCTACCCGGCGGCATCAGCTTCTCCGCGCCTAGCCCACGAAGCCGCGAGCGCAGCTTGCCGGAGTCGGGATCACCAGGATAGATCCAGCCGTCCTGCGACAGCATGAAGCGAAGCACCGTCGCATCCTTCTGTGCGTCCGATTGACCCGGCTTCAGGCCGAAATCGGAGTGGCAGCCGACGCAGTGCTTTTCGACGAGACCCTTGCGCAAATTGGTGAGCCGGAGGCTGTTCTGCGCGTCACTGGCAACGAAGGCCGCGAGTTGGTCGATCAGCGCCTCGCTCCGCATGTCACAGGGCAACGGCGGCGGTGCGTCGCCAGCGGCGCGGTCGATCCGGATCACGGTCTGGTTCTTGTCCTCGACCAGCCAGATTGCGCCGTCCTCGGCAATCGTCATGCCGACCGGGGCGCCCTGCGGCCGCACGCCGTTGACGCGGTGCCAGCCTGCGATCAGCTCCTCGAACGCCGCGGCGGCGACGTCGCCGGCCTCGGTCTGAAAGCTGTGGGTCGGGTCGGCTGCGCAACTGACGTGGTAGCGCACCGGCGCCGGGGCGGGTTTCGGGAAGCCGTGGTCGTCGACGTCATAAACGATGATGCGGCTGCCGGTCGGACGGTAGCCATGCAGTCCGACCAGCAGCTTGCCCTCGAGCTCCGGAAATTTCGCGCCGTGATAATAGAGCATCGCGAGCGGCGCGCCGTGCGGCGGCAGCAGCGAGAACGGCGCCTTGTAGAGAGCGTTGGCCGTGCATAGCGATTTGTAGATCCCCGACTGCAATACGATCCTAAACTCGGGACTCGGCGTCGACAAATCGTAGCAATAGGGCCAGCCGTAATGCTTGCCCTGCTCGATCGCGTTGATCTCCTCGTTCGGCTTGAAAATGTCAGGCAGGTCGCGACCGTTCTCGCCTTGCAGGAAGGCATAGCCCGCATCGGGAAAGTTCGGGTGCAGCGCCAGCGCCGTCGAGTTACGCAGGCCGCGCGCATAGACCGCGTGCGGCGGATCTGGATCCTTCGGCGTCAACGCCGGGAAGACACCACCCGCGGGCGGCGTGAACAGCCAGATCGATGCCATCGCGGAAGCGCCCTCGGCCGCCGCGCAGGGTTTGGTGATCGGCGACGGCGTGATGCAGTCGTCGCTGTGCGAGCCGACATTGACGAACAGCCGGCCGTTCTTGTCAAAGATAAACTGCTTGAGTGGATGCGCGCTCTCGTCGACCCTGGTGCCGTCGGGCAATGTGATCCGGCGGCCGGGCATGTGACGGATGACGGTCTCGACGGTGCCGCGCGGATTGTCGGCGAGCGGATCGAACCGGAAGATCGTCTCCGCCGTCGAGGCATAGAGCTTCTTGTCCGGGCCGATCACAAGGCCGAACGGATATTCAACGCCGGTCAGCAAGTCCCTGAACCGCTGGCCTTGGGGTGCACGCGGGTCGAGCAACAGCAGCCGGCCATCGCTATGGCCCCAGCCCGCCATGTCGGCGACCACGAACAGGTCACGGCCGGGCACCTGGATGATCGAGCGCGGGAATTTCAGCCGATCCTCCTCGCTGGCGACGAGGCCGGCGCAAAACCCCGCCTTCATGTCGATCTGGAGTCTTGGAAAAGCCAGATCGGCGCTGCCGCAGGCCTCCGTCCCGATCGCATAGCCGCTCCTGCGGACCGGTTCCGACGACGCGACCGAGGCCAGGCTCACCAGGGCGACCAGGGCACCTGCCCATGGCCGCAGGCTCTGGCGTTCACGCGAGAATGTGAGGTGGTTCACGGCGTCTCCCGGACCTTCCGTCCAAGGTTGTTCCATGACGCGGGAATGCCGTCCAGTTGATCAACACCCCCTTGTGATCAAACCAGCAGGGGTCTTGGTACCGACCAATCTCCGTAGATTCCCTTACCGGGCTCGGCCCGAATGTTTCGCGAATGCTTCAGGTGGTATCGCTTTGCCGTCCTAGTCGCTTTCTACAGGAGGCGTATATGGTTCAGATGTATTTCCATTGTTCCAATGCCGACGGCACGCTGATCGATCGGTACGGCACCGCTGTCGCCAATCTGAACGAGGCGCGCGACCGTGCCGCCCAGATCATGCGCTCGATGATCCTGACGCCTGGCGCCGAGGACTGGCGTGACTGGGTGATCCATATCAGCAGCGACGACGGCGAGGAGATCTTCGACCTTCCCTTCACTGCCATGCTCGGCAAGCCGCACTGAGGTGACGCCATGTTGCTCGCGTCACTGAGCCTGCTCCGCCAGCCCCTGAGCTTCGTCGCCGCCAAATGGCTGACGTTGATCCGGGTCGCCGGCAATCCCTACCGCCCCGAGCTTCACTACATGCGCGGGCCCGGCCCGAAATGGCACGCCAAGTATCAGGCCAGCCGGCTGGATCGCGCGCGCTGAGCCCTGCGGCTTCTGCTTCCCACTGATCGGTCTCTAACGCGTCATGCCCGGGCATAGCCGTCAAGGACGGCGTCGCTTCCGCTCGCCTATGTCCCCGGGCATCCTCGTCCTGGCCCATCCCCCGCCTGTTTCACACCAGCCATGTCGCGCCTCCCTTTCGATATTCTCGGTGGGGACGATGTGCCATTCTTCGCACGCTCCCGCCAGTTGCGGAACTCAGCGCAACGAAGCGAACCGAAGACAGCACACAGACATCACCATGCCTCACCAATTCAGCCACGCCCAAACCGTCCGCAAGCCCGCCGTCACGTCCAAAGGCGGCATCGTCGCCTCGCAATCGCGGCGGGCGGCCGAAGTGGGGGCGCAAGTGCTGGCGGCAGGCGGCGACTGCGTGGACGCGATCGTCGCGACCACCTTCGCGCTGAACGTGCTGGAGCCCTGGAACAGCGGCATGGGCGGCGGCGGCGCGATGGTGCTCTACCGTGCCGCGGAAAATCGTTATGAGGTGATCGACTACGGCATGTGCGCGCCGCAAAGCCTGCGCGCCGCCGACTATCCGCTCAGCGGCGAAGGCGCGGCTTCCGATCTGTTTCCCTGGCAGCGGGTGAAGGACGACCGCAACATCCACGGCCCCGGCTCGATCGCCGTGCCCGGCGTCGTCGCCGGCATGGAGGAGGCGCATCGCCGCCACGCCAGGCTGCCGTGGAAAGATCTGGTCGCGCCGGCAATTGCCCTCGCCGACGAAGGCCTGCTGGTCGACTGGTGGACCACGCTGACGATCGCGGCATCGGCGGCGGACCTTCGGCGCTATCCCGCGAGCGCGACAACATTTCTGAAGGACGGCCTACCTCCGAGCGCGCCATGGGGTATCAAGTCCGAGACGCGGCTGCCGCTGGACGCGCTGAAGGCGACACTGGCGCACCTCGCCGACGCCGGTCCGCGCGATTTCTACCAGGGCGACCTCGCCAGAAGCATCGCCTCCGACATCAAGGCCGACGGCGGCGCGCTATCGGTCGAGGACCTCGCCGCGTTCCGAGCCCATCTGCGCGATCCGCTGGCGATCCCCTATCGCGGCGGCAAGGTTTTCGCGACGCCGGAGCTCACGGCCGGGCCGACAATGGCGCATGCACTGCGCCTGTTGCAGCAGAACCTGAAGCCGGGAAGCACGCCCGATGCGGCGGCCTACGCCGAATATGCGCTTGCCCTGCAATCGGCTTATCGCGAGCGGCTCAAGGACATGGGCGATGCCGATGGCAAGCGCTCGCTCGGCGCGGAGTATCTGGCACCCGCCTGCACCACCCATTTCTCCGTGGTCGACCGCCACGGCAACATGGCGGCGGTAACGCAGACGCTGCTGTCATCCTTCGGCTCGAAATACGTCACGCCGCACACCGGCATCGCCATGAACAACGGCATCATGTGGTTCGACCCGACGCCCGGCACCACCAACTCGCTCGCCCCTGGCAAGCGCTGCCTCACCAATTACACGCCCGTCATCGCCGAAACCAAGGATGACAAGCGGCTCGCAGTCGGCGCCTCCGGCGGTCGCCGCATCCTGCCGTCGGTGATGCAGCTCGTCTCCTTTGCGATGGATTTCGGCATGGATCTCGATGCCGCGATCCATCAACCGCGCATCGACGCCAGCGAAGGCGCGATCGTGATCGGCGATACCAGGCTGCCGGCGGAAGTACGCAAGACGCTGGCGGCAAGCTTGGACTATGAAGAAGCGCGGGTGCAGTCCTTGCCGCAGAAGTTCGCCTGCCCGAGCGTCGTGATGCGCGACGGCGACACCAATTCCGGCGCGGTCGAGATCTTCCAGCCCTGGGCCGACGCTGTGGCGGAGGGCTGAGGCTAGATCCCCAGCCGGTCCCGCACCCGGCCCGTGAACACGGCCGTCGTCACGCCCACCGGCCACAACGCGTGCATCGGGATCGGCTTGATGCCGGTGACGGGCATGTCGATCTCGGCCTTGGCGCCGCCGATCAGGCGTCGCGCGAGCTGTGCACCAATCGCGGTCGAGAGCGCGACGCCGCGGCCGTTGCAGCCGAGCGAAATCAGGATGTTTTCCGCGGGCTCGTGCACATGCGGGTAATGATCTCCGGTGATGGCGAGCCGGCTGTTCCAGCCATGGGTCCAGGCAACGCCCCTGAGCTGCGGCCATAACCGCTCGGCGTAGCGCATGAGATAGGCGACGTCGCGCGGCGAGCTGATCCAGCGCATCGGGCCACGGCCGCCCATCAACAGGCGGTTCTGCTGATCGATGCGGTAGTAGACGGTGATGTGGCCGCTCTCGTAAAGAACGGGCCGCGTCGGCATGATCGAACGCGCGACGTCGTCGGAAAGCGACGCGGTGGCGGCGATCGAGGAAAACACAGGCACGATGGTGCGGCGGAGCGCCGGCCAGAGATCGTCGGTAAAGCCGTTGGTCGCGAGCAGCACTTTGTCCGCATGCACCACCGCGCGCGGCGTCTCGATCCGCCAGCGCGCGCCGTCACGGCGAAGCGACAGCGCCGGCGTCTCGCCATGCACGTTCGCGCCTGCCGAGATAGCAGCACGCGCGAGGCCGCGGGCGTAGCTGAGCGGGTGCAGATCGCCGCCGCGGGTGTCCAGCATGGCGCCGATGTAGCGATCCGTGCCGGTCATCTCGCGCAACTGCTCGCGATTGAGGTACGTCACCGGCATCCCGCGGGCGATGCACTGCTGCGCGGTTTTCTCGATCGCGGCGGCGCTGGCCTCGTTATAGGCCGCGCGCAACGTGCCGTTCTGCCGCGCCTCGCACGGGATCTGGTAACGGCGGATCAAATCGTGGGTGAAGTTCGTGGTGCCGTAGGAAAAGTCGATCATGCGGCGGCCAAGCTCGGCACCGAAATCCGCCTCGATCTGATCGGGATCGTGCTTCAGGCCGGGATTGGTATGGCCGCCATTATTGCCGGACGCGCCCCAGCCCGGCTCCTGCGCCTCCAGCACCAGTGCCTCGACACCCTGCTCCGCCAGATGCAATGCGGTGGACAGGCCGGTGTAGCCGCCGCCGATAATGGCGACCGAGACCGTCTTGTCGATTTCGAGCGGCGGCGTGGCCACCGGCGCAACGGCGGTCTCGGCATAGAGAGACGGCGGCAGAGGCAGGCGCGTGGTCATGGCGAAGACCGATCAGAGCGGATGCAGCACGCGGCGCAGAAAATCCTGCGTCCGCGCATGCTGCGGTTGGTTGAGCACCGATTTCGCCGGCCCCTGCTCGACGATGACGCCGCCGTCGATGAACAGCACGCGGTCGGCGACCTCGCGGGCAAAGCCCATCTCGTGGGTGACGACGACCATGGTCATGCCGTCGTCGGCGAGCTTGCGCATCACGCCGAGAACGTCGCCGACCAATTCAGGATCGAGCGCCGAGGTCGGTTCGTCGAACAGGATGGCCTTGGGCTGCATCGCCAGCGCCCGCGCGATCGCGACGCGTTGCTGCTGGCCGCCGGAGAGCTGCGGCGGATGTTCGTTGGCTTTCTCGGCAAGGCCCACCTGGGCGAGCAGCGCGCGGCCACGCTCGAATGCCTGCGCACGCGGCTCCTTCTTCACATAGAGCGGACCTTCGACCACGTTCTCCAGCACGGTCCGGTGCGGAAACAGGTTGAAGCGCTGGAACACCATCGAGACCTGGGTGCGGACTTGCACGATCGACGGCGCGTCGCGGTCGACCTTCAATCCCTCGACGCTGATCTCGCCGCGGTCGTAGCTTTCGAGACCGTTGATACAGCGCAAGATGGTGGACTTGCCGGAGCCGGAGGGGCCGACGATGCAGACCACCTCGCCCTTCTGGACGGACGCCGTGATACCCTTGAGCACCTCGTTCTCGCCAAAGCTCTTGTGGACGTCGGTCAGCTCGATCATTTCTTGCCGGCCCGCTTCTCGAAGTGACGGACCAGCAGGATCAGCGGAATGCTCATGGTGAGATACATCAGCGCAACCATCGTAAACACGTTGGTGTTCTTGAAGGTCGAGGACGCGATCAGCTTGCCCTGAAGGGCGAGCTCGGCGACCGTGATGGTCGAGGCCTGCGACGAGTCCTTCAGCATCATGATCATGACGTTGCCGTAAGGAGGCAGCACGATGCGCACCGCCTGCGGCAGCACGACGCGGCGCATGGTCAGCCACCAGCCCATGCCGATCGATTGCGCCGCCTCGATCTGCCCCTTGTCGATCGCCTCGATACCGGCGCGGAAATTTTCCGCCTGATAGGCCGAGTACGCAATGCCGAGTCCGAGGATGGCAGCCTGCAGCGCGCTGAGCGTGACACCGAGATCGGGCATCACGAAATAAAGGTAGAACAACAACACGATGATCGGAATGCCACGAATGACGTTGATCAGGCTGGCGCTGAGCAGCGACAGGACGCGGATGCCGGAGACCCGCATCATCGCCCAGACGAGGCCAAGCACCGTCGAAAGCAGCAACGAGCCGATAGTGACGACGATCGTCAGCACGACGCCGCTCATCAGGATCGGGAAGAACTCGGCGGCGTCGTGCCAGAAGCCTTTCATCGATCAGCTTTCATCGATTGGCCTCCGGCGATCAACCCTGTGCCTTCAGGCCCCATTTATCGAGGATCTTGTCGACGGTGCCGTTGGCCTTCAGCTTGGCGAGCGAGGCGTTGATCTTGCCGAGCAGCGCGGTCTCGCCCTTGCGCACGCCGATGCCGACCGAGCCGACGGTGACGGGCTTGTAGCCGTCGACCAAACGCGCCTCGGGGAAGCCGCCCTGCTTCAGATTGTAGGCGAGGATCGGATAGTCGGCGTAACCGGCCTTGAGGCGGCCAGTGTTCACGTCGCGCAGGATGTCGGGGATGGTGTCGTAGGCCTTGACCTCGGCGAACAGGCCGGACTTCTTCAGCGCATCGACGAAGGCGGTGCCGACCTGGGCGCCGACCGTCTCGCCCTTCAGATCATCCTGCGTGGCGTAGGCCTTGGTGTCGCTCTTCGGCACCACGAGGCCTTCGCCATAGCTGTAGATCGGATCGGAGAAGTCGACGACCTCCTTTCGCGGCGCCGTGATGAACATCGCGGCCGCGATAATGTCGATCTTGCTTGATGTCAGCGACGGGATCAGCGCCGAAAACTGCATCGGCTCGATCTGCACGTTGAAGCCGGCGTCCTTGCCAATTTCGGTGACGAGATCGACCATGATGCCCTGGATGGAGTTGGTCTTGGTGTCGAGGAAGGTGAAGGGAATGCCTGTGGGCGTCGAGCCGACCTTCAACACTTGCTGCGCCGACGCCGGCACCACTCCTAGAATCGCGAGTGCCGCGACCGCGGCCAGACCAAAACGCTTCATCGCATCCCCCTTGGGTGCGGCCGATGGCGGCGCTCGCAGATATCGTCATCGCAGACGTTGCGTGCCAATCCGTTTCGGCCTATTTTCACCAATATGAAAATTTGGTCACACTTTCGCGGCCGACGCAAGCGGTTTTCATCCACATGAAGGAAGCGGTTTTGACGTGAGCGGTGGCAAGAGAATGCGCAGACCGGCCGCCGCAAAGCCGGTGAAGAAGGTGCAGACAAAGGTGAAGGCGAGAGCCAACGCCAACAAGGTTATTCCCAAAGCGATCGAGCCGGCGATGGATGTCGCGGTCGGCCGCCGTATCCGCGATCTCAGGCGCATCAGGCAATTCTCGCTCGAGACGGTCGCTTCGCGCACGGACCTGTCGATCGGCTTCCTCAGCCAGATCGAGCGCGGCCTGTCGTCGCCGTCGCTGCGCGTGCTGGCGACGCTCGCCGACGTGCTCGGCGTGGGCATTGCCGCACTGTTCGGCGCGAGCCCGAACGCAGACGGCGCATCCGACCAAATCGTCACGCGCGGGCTTCAACGGCCCGAGCTGAAACTCTGGCGCACCGGCGTGTCGAAGCAATTGCTGAGCCCGGCCAGCGCCGACAACCGGCTCAACCTGTTCCTGGTGCAGCTGGAGCCCGGCGGCTCCACCGGCGACGAGCTCTACACCCATGACGGCGAGGAAGCCGGCCTCGTGCTCGAAGGCGAGATGATGCTCACGGTGGACAGCGAGACATGGTCGCTGAAGACAGGCGACAGTTTTAGATTCGCAAGCCGTCGGCCGCACCGGTTTTCAAACCCGGCGCAGGATGCGAATGCGGTGGTGCTGTGGGTGAATTGCGTGACCGGGACGGGGTAGCGCAGCCGTCATTGCGAGCGAAGCGAAGCAATCCAGACTGCCACTGCGGAAAGATTCTGGATTGCTTCGCTTCGCTCGTAATGACGAACGGATAGACCCTTAGCCAAACCGGTACTTGTACCGATCCACCGTCAGCGCACTCACATCGATGTCCGGGTTCTTGCCCGACAGCATGTCGGCGAGCACGCGGCCGGAGCCGCACGACATGGTCCAGCCCAGCGTGCCGTGGCCGGTGTTGAGGTGAAGGTTGGCGTATTGCGTCGGGCCGATCACGGGCGGGCCGTCCGGCGTCATCGGGCGCAGGCCGCTCCAGAACGTCGCCTTGGAGAGATCGCCGCCGCGCGGGAACAGATCGGTCAGCGAGTGATCGAGCGTGGCGCGGCGCGCCTCGTAGAGCTGGCTCGAGAAGCCGGAGATTTCGGCGGTGCCGCCGACGCGGATGCGATTGCCGAGCCTCGTAATGGCGACTTTATAGCTCTCGTCCATCACGGTCGATTCCGGCGCGCCGGAAGCATCCTTGATCGGCACCGTGATCGAATAGCCCTTCACGGGATAGACCGGCAGCGAGATGTCGAGCGGCGCGACCAGACGCGACGACCAGCTTCCGAGCGCGAGCACGTAGGCGTCTGCCTGCAACATTCCGGCGCTGGTCGCGACGCCGCTGACGCGCGCGCCGTCGGTGACGATACGGTCGATGCCAGTGTTGAACATGAAGCGCACGCCGAGCGCTTCGGCATGCTTGGCGAGTGCCTGCGTGAACATGTGGCAGTCGCCGGTCTCGTCCTGCGGCAAGCGAAGCCCGCCGGCGAACTTCTCCTTCACGCCCGCCAGTGCCGGCTCGGCCGCGATGCAGCCTTCGCGGCTGAGCACCTCGAAGGGCACGCCGTATTGCTTGAGCACGGCGATGTCCTCGCCGGTGCCGTCGAGCTGGGCCTGATAACGAAACAGCTGCAGCGTGCCCTGCGAGCGCTCGTCATACTGGATGCCGATGTCGCGGCGCAGGTCGCGCAGGCAATCGCGGCTGTATTCCGCGATCGGAATCATCCGGCTCTTGTTGATCGCATAGCGGTCGCTGGTGCAGTTGCGCAGCATCTTGAGCAGCCAGACCCACATCACGGGATCGAGCTTGGGCCGGATCACCAGCGGGCCGTGCTTCATCAGCAGCCATTTGACCGCCTTCACCGGCACGCCGGGACCGGCCCAGGGCGAAGAATAGCCGGGCGACACTTCGCCGGCATTGGCAAAGGAGGTCTCGAGCGCCGGTTCGGGCTGACGGTCGACAACCGTCACCTCGTGGCCGGCACGCGCGAGGTAGTAGGCAGAGGTGACACCGATGACACCGCTGCCGAGGATCAGAACTTTCACGCTTGGTCAAACTCCCGCGGCATCACGCTCGCCGCTGCAAGAAGAAACTCCGCAACGGCGAGAGCAATTATCAGGCCACCCGCTTGATGGCGTCGCCGAGGATCGAGACGATATCGTCGATATGGCTCTTCTCGACGATCAGCGGCGGTGACAGCGCAAAGGAGTCGCCGCTCATGCGGAAGTACAGCCCGCGATTGAAGCAGTCGACCATGACGTCGTAGCCACGCGCACCCACCGTGCCGTCACGCGACGACAGCTCGACCGCGCCCATCAGGCCGCAATTGCGGACGTCAACGACATTGGGCAGGCCCTTCAGCGAATGCAGCGCATCGCGCCAATATTCGGAGATCGAGGCACCGCGCGTCAGCAGGCCTTCGTCCTTGTAGATGTCGAGCGTGGCGATACCGGCGGCGCAGGCGACCGGATGGGCCGAATAGGTGTAGCCGTGGAACAGCTCCATCGCGTTCTCCGGGCCGACCATCAGGCCGTCGTGAACCTTGCGGCTCGCAAACACCGCACCGCAGGGAATGGTGCCGTTGGTGATGCCCTTAGCCGTCGTCATTAGATCAGGCGTGACGCCGAAGAAGTTGGCGGCGAACGGCGTGCCGAGGCGGCCGAACCCGGTGATGACCTCGTCGAAGATCAGCAGGATGCCGTGCTTGTCGCAGATCTCGCGCAGGCGCTGCAGATAGCCCTTCGGCGGCGGCAGCACCGCGGTCGAGCCCGGCACCGGCTCGACGATGACGGCAGCGATGGTCTCGGCGCCGTGCAAGGCCACCAGGCGCTCGAGATCATCGGCGAGCTCGGCGCCATGCTCGGGCTGATCCTTGGCGAAGGCATTGCGGGTGAGATCATGGGTGTGGCGGATGTGGTCAACGCCCGGCAGCAGGGTCGCGAAGGCGCGGCGGTTGGCGACCATGCCGCCGACCGAGGTGCCGCCGAAGCCGACGCCGTGATAGCCGCGCTCGCGGCCGATCAGGCGGGTGCGGGTCGCCTGGCCGTTGGCGCGGTGATAGGCGAGCGCGATCTTGAGCGCGGTGTCGACCGACTCTGAGCCGGAGTTGGTGAAGAAAATGCGATCGAGGTTTTTCGGCGCGATCTCGGCGAGCCGCTCGGCGAAGTCGAATGCCAGCGGATGGCCCATCTGGAACGACGGCGCGAAGTCCAGCGTCACCAGCTGGCGCTCGACGGCGGCGGCGATCTGCTTGCGGCCGTGGCCGGCGTTGACGCACCACAGGCCGGCGGAGGCGTCGATCACCTTGCGGCCATCGACGGTGGTGTAGTGCATGCCCTCGGCCGAGGAGAACAGGCGCGGCGCCTTTTTGAACTGCCGGTTGGCCGTGAATGGCATCCAGAACGAATCGGTCTTGATGGTGTTCGGAATCTGATGAAGGGTCACGGCCACGCTCCTTTGCTGACAGGATAGCAGAGCCACGGCTGCAAAAGCGCAACAAGTCCTTTTCTGATGGCCTGCAAGGCATTGATTTAACTAGGGCTGCCGGTCCATATTTGCGCGATCCGCAACACCTGCAACACAGGACAGGGCAAGGACCAGGACATGAGCGTCGACATCGGTGGACGGCTGCGATTCATCCGGGCGCGCCAGAAGCTGTCGCAGCGCGCGCTGGCCAAGCGAGCGGGCGTCACCAATTCGACGATCTCGCTGATCGAATCCAACCAGATGAACCCGTCGGTCGGCGCGCTCAAGCGCATCCTGGACGGCATTCCGATGGGGCTCGCCGAGTTCTTCGCGCTGGAGCCGGAGAGCCGGCGCAAGATCTTCTATCGCTCAGAAGAGCTGACCGAGGTCGGCAAGAAGCCGATCTCCTATCGCCAGATCGGAGACAATCTGTTCGGTCGCAGCCTGCAGATCCTGAAGGAGCGCTACGAGCCCGGCAGCGACACCGGGCGCGTTCACCTGGTCCACGACGGCGAGGAAGGCGGCATCGTCATTGCCGGCAAGCTCGAGGTCACCGTCGAGGACGAGCGCCGCATCCTCAATCCAGGCGATGCCTATTACTTCGAGAGCCGTCGCCCGCATCGCTTCCGCTGCGTCGGCGGCAAGCCGTGCGAAGTGATCTCGGCCTGCACGCCGCCGACGTTTTGAGGCGGCGGCAGGCCGAAGGTCTTCAAAGCTGCGTCAACAAGTCCTCGATCCGGATCGGGAAACGACGGACACGCACGCCGGTCGCATGCCACACAGCGTTGGCGACCGCGCCTGCGCTGCCCGTAATGCCGATCTCGCCGACACCCTTGATGCCGAGCGCGTTCACGTGCGGATCGTGCTCCTCGACCGTGATCACGTCGAGTGGCGGCACGTCGGCATTCACCGGAATATGGTACTCGCCGAGATTGGCGTTCATGATCCGGCCGGTGCGGCGGTCGGTGATGGCTTCCTCGTGCAACGCGAACGACATACCCCAGATCATGCCGCCGAACAGCTGGCTCTGCACCATGCGCGGGTTGACGATGCGTCCCGCCGCGAAGGCGCCGACCATGCGGGTGACGCGGATCTGGCCGAGCTCGGGATCGACCTTCACCTCCACGAACACCGCGCCATGCGCGTGCATCGCATATTCCTCCATTGCCGCCGGGTTGGGCGCGCCGGTGCCGCGCGCCTCGACCTCGGCGACGCCGGCGCGCGCGAGAATCTCGGAATAGCTCTCGCCGCGGCTTTCATCATCACGCCGGATCAACCTGCCATCGCGGGCGATCACGCCGGCGTTGCCGGCACCGAACAGCGGCGATCGCTCGTCGCTGGTGGCGAGATCGGCGAGCTTTGAAATCACCGCCGCGCCTGCGCTGTGGATCGCAGAACCCGCGGTTGCCGTGTGCGCGGAGCCACCGGCAATGCCGGCGTCAGGCAAGTCGGATGAACCCGCCTTGAACTCGACGCGGTCGATATCAAGTCCGAGTTCGTCTGCCGCGATCTGCGCAAGCGCCGTCCACGCCCCCTGCCCCATGTCATGAGCGCCGATTTCCATGGCACCGGAGCCGTCGCGGCGAAGCACCGCACGCGCTTGGGCCTGGAACATCAGCGCGGGAAACGTCGCGGTGCCCATGCCCCAGCCGACCAGGAGGCCGGCATCGTCGCGCATCTGCCGCGGCTGAAGCGGTCGCTTCGTCCAGCCGAAACGCGCCGCGCCTTGCTCGTAGCAGGCGCGCAGCGCCTTGGACGAGAACGGCTTGCCGGTGATCGGCTCGACCTCGGCATAGTTCCTCAGGCGGAAGGCGAGCGGATCGAGGCCGCAGGCCCAGGCCATCTCGTCGATCGCACTCTCCAGCGCAATTGATCCGGTCGCCTCGCCGGGCGCGCGCATGAACAGTGGCGTGCCGGTGTTGACGCGCACGGCATCGTGCGAGGTGCGGATTGCAGGCGCCGCATAGAGCGTGTGGGAGGCATCGGCCGCAGGCTCGTAGAAGTCGTCGAACGTGCTCGAGACGGTCCGGGCGTGATGATCGATCGCGGTGAGGCGCCCCTCACCGTCCGCGCCGATGCGCAAGCGCTGACGGGTCGGCGCGCGATGGCCGACCGGGCCAAACATCTGCTCGCGGCGGACCACGAGCTTGACGGGCTTGCCGACGAGCTTGGCAGCCATGATGCCGAGAGTCTGCGGCCCAGCCATAAACCCCTTGGAGCCGAAGCCGCCGCCGAGGAAGGGACTGCGGATGTGGATCTTGTCATGCGCGACGCCAAACAATTCGGCGATGCGCGCCAGCGATAGCATCAGGCCCTGGGTCGGCATGTCGACCGACAGCTTGTCGCCGTCCCAGGCAGCCACGATCGCATGCGGCTCCATTGCGTTGTGATATTGCGGCGGCGTCTCGTAAGTCGCGTCGATCTGCTTCTCGGCCGAGGCGAGGCCGGCCTCGACCTCGCCGCGATGATTTTCCGTAGGGTTGCCCACGCCGACGACCGGCGGCACGAAGCTGTCGCCGGCATCGAGGCCGACAAACGGGGGCAGCGTCTCGTAGCGCGGTGCCAGCAGCGCCGCGCCTTCCGTAGCGGCCTCCAGTGTTTCGGCGATCACGACCGCGATCGGCTGGTTGGCGTAGCGGACCTTGTTGCTCTGCAACACCTCCATCCGGAACACGAACGGATTGGTCTTGATGTCGGGGTCGATCGCGAGCGCAGGCTTGTGGTCCGATGTCATGATATCGACCACGCCGGGATGGCGTTTGGCCGCGCTGACATCGAGCGAAATCACGCGGCCGCGCGAAATGCTGGCGACCGCCATCACCGCAAACAGCATGCCGGGCGGATGATTGTCGGCGGCGTAGGTCGCTTGGCCCTTGACCTTGAGGACGCCGTCGCGGCGGGTCAGAGGCTGGCCGATATTCGAGCCATGGCGCAGATGGGCGGGCGCGCTGGTGAGATTAAGCTCGGGCATGAATGGCTCCGGAGGTCGGGGCAAAGGGAGAGGCCGGCAGCGCGGGGATGCGCGCGGGCGTACCGGCAGCGGCGAGGCTCAGCGCGCGCACCACGATGCGGCGCGCGAGCTCGATCTTGAAGGCGTTGTCGCCGGACGGCTTTGCGTCGGCGAGCGCGCGCCGGGCCGCTTCCTGGAAAGCGTCCACCGTGGGCGCGACGTTCCTGAGCACGTCCTCCGCAGCGCGGGCGCGCCAGGGCTTTGCGGCGACACCGCCGAACGCAAGCCGCGCCTCCACGATCTTGCCGTCCTCGATCCGCAGCGCAGCGGCCGCCGAGACGACCGCAAACGCGTAGGACGTTCGATCGCGGACCTTGAGATAGCGCGCATGTGCAGCAAAGCCGCGCGCAGCGGGCGGCAGACGCAGCGCGACGATGAGGTCGCCGGGCTCAAATGCGGTTTCGCGCTCCGGCGTATCGCCGGGCAGGCGATGCAATTCGTCCAGCGCGATCTCGCGCCGCCCGCTCCTGCCCTCGATCTCGACGATTGCGTCAAGCGCGACCAGCGGTACGCAGAAGTCGGACGGATGCGTGGCGATGCAGTTTTCGCTCCAGCCGAGCACGGCATGCGTGCGGTTCTCGCCGCCGCGCGCGTCGCAACCGCTGCCGGCCTCGCGCTTGTTGCAGCGGCTGGCGGTGTCGTAGAAATAGGCACAGCGCGTCCGTTGCAGCAGATTGCCGCCGACCGTCGCGGCATTGCGCAGTTGCGCTGACGCGCCGGAGAGCAGAGCTTCGGCGACGGCCGGGTAGGACTTTGCAAAGTCGGAATCATGCGCAAGATCGGCGTTGCTCACCAGTGCGCCGATGCGCACCCCACCGTCGGCAAGGCGCTCGATCTGATCGAGCCCGTCGAGATGCGTGACGTCGACCAGACGATCCGGACGGCTGACGCCGCCCTTCATCAGATCGAGCAGATTGGTGCCGCCGGCGAGATAGGCGGCACCCGGCTGCGCGGCAGCAGCGACGGCTTCGGCGACCGTGGCGGGCCTGACATAATCGAACGTCTTCATGCTGAGCGCCTCTGATTGGATTCGTCAATGCCGGCCTGCGCGTCGAGCACGGCATCGACGATGCCGGCGTAGGCGCCGCAGCGGCACAGATTGCCGCTCATGCATTCACGGACGCGCTCGGGATCGCTGCCGGCCTGCGCCTCGCTCATCATGCCGATGGCGCTCATGATCTGACCGGGCGTGCAGAAGCCGCACTGAAATCCGTCATGGGCGATGAAGGCGGCCTGGACGGGGTGAAGCTGGTCACCGCGCGCGACGCCCTCGATGGTGAGAATGTCGGCGCCGTCATGGCTGATGGCGAGCGCAAGGCAGGAATTGATGCGCTTGCCGTCGACAAGAATGGTGCAGGCGCCGCATTGGCCGCGGTCGCATCCCTTCTTGGTTCCGGTCAGATGCAGGCGCTCACGCAGGAGATCGAGCAGCGTGACGCGCGGATCGTCGAGGACGAATTCGCGCCGCGCACCGTTCACGGTGAGGCTGATGGAGTGGTTCATAAAAGGCTCCGATCAGAGATGGACATGAGTGATCGCGCGGTGCGCCACCGCCGTGGCCACCGTCGATTCGCATCGGCCAGGCAGAGACCGGCCAACATCTCAGCGAAGATACGGAGGTAGCCTCCGTTTAACAAGGGCTGCCCATAAGTTTTTGGAATTCGTCAAAAGCCCGTGCGCATCAACGCGATGCAGCCTTGCAAGGGTTCAATCTAACCAATTCGTGATCTACATTGCGCGGATGGACGAGCACACCGACCAGACCAGGAAGCCCCGCGCCGATGCCGTGCGCAATCGCGAGCGCGTGCTCGAGGCGGCCAAGGCCGTGTTCAACGCGGGTGGTCCGGAGGCGAGCCTGGAAGCCGTCGCAAAACGCGCCGGCGTCGGCATCGGCACGCTCTATCGGCATTTCCCGACCCGCGAGGATTTGTTCGAGGCGGTGTACCGGCGCGAGGTCGAGCAGCTCAGCGAGTTCGCCGAGCAATTGAAGAGTGCGAAGGACCCGGTGGATGCGCTGCGGCGCTGGCTGCGCTCAGGGGTCGAATTCGTTGCCACCAAGAAGGGCATGGTGGCAGCCTTGGCACTCGCGGTGCAGAGCGGCTCGGAGTTGCATGCCTTTTCCTTCGAGCGCCTGAGCAAGGCAATCGGCTCGCTTCTCGATCGCGCAGCCGCGGCCGGCGCAATGCGCGCGGACGTCAGTCCCGAGGACTTGCTGCGCGCGTTCTTCGGCATGTGCTACATGCACGACCAGCCCGGCTGGCAATCCTCGGTGCTGCGGATGCTGGACGTGTTCGTTGACGGTTTGCGGGTGCAGCCTGTCCCAAAACCCAAAGCGCGCGCCTCCAAAGCGGCGAAGCCGGCCGCGAAGCGGAAGCGTTAGCCCGCGAGATGTGCTAAAATCGGCGCCGCCGGGATTTCAACGCGGAGCCTGTTATGCGCGTCGCCGCCTTGCTGGTCTGTTTCAGTGTCGCCTTCGCTCCCATCTCGGCACGCGCCGACGACGTCGCGACGGCACGGGGCGTCATTCGCGCCCAGGAGCAGGCGTTCGTCCACGACGATGCGGCAGCGGCCTATTCCTACGCCGCGCCGGCGATCAGGGAGATCTTCCCCGCGCCCGACATCTTCATGTCCATGGTGCAAAACGGCTACGCGCCGGTCTACCGGCACAAGAGCTTTGAGTTTGGCGACAGCAAGAGCGTAGGCAGCTGGATTTCCCAGCGCGTTCACATCGTCGATGCCAATGGCGAGGCCTGGGAAGCGCTCTACACGCTCGAGGAGCAACCGGACGGCAGCTACAAGATCACGGGTTGTTCGCTGCTGAAGGCGGGACAGGCAGTCTAGGTCGCAAATCCCGGGCCGGTCCTGACTGCGTTCATCCACGACCGGATCAGCAACGTCAGCACGATGCCGATATTGAGCGCGTTCCAGGCCACGCCGTTCGCGAACGCGGCTGCATAGGAGGCCGTGGCGTCGAAGATCACGCCCGAGACCCAGCCGCCAAAGGACATGCCGAACACGGACGCGAAGATCACGATGCCGACGCGGGTTGCGGCTTCGCTCGCCGGCATCGCCTCGCGCACGATGATGGCATAGCTCGGCACGATGCCGCCCTGGAACAGGCCGAACATCGCGGAGATCAGATAGAGCGAGGTCAGGCTGTCGAAGAACAGGTAGAATACGAGCGCAAATCCTTGGGCGACCGCTCCGATCAGCAGTGTGGGGATGCCCCCGATCTTGTCGGCCAGATAGCCCGAGCCGATCCGGCTGACGATGCCGCAGGCCATCATCAGCGACAACATCTCGGCACCGCGCGCGACACCGAAACCGAGATCGCCGCAATAGGCGACGATATGCACCTGCGGCATCGCCATCGCCACGCAGCAGGAGATGCTGGCGATCGAGAGCAGCACCGTCAACGTGTTGGTCGACAGCTTGAGATCGACCCGCGGCGGCGGCGCATTGGCATGATTACGCACCTTGTCGCCGCCCATCTGCCTGCGCAGGACAAGTACCAGGATCGTCATCAGGCTCACGCAGACGAGGCCGATGCCGATATGCGTGGAGCGCCAGCCGTTCGTCTGCATGCCCCAGTTCACAATCGGCGGCCACATCGTGCCGGCGACGTAATTGCCGCTGGCGACGATGGTCACGGCAAGGCCGCGATATCGCTCGAACCAGTGCGAGGCCTCCGCCATCAGCGGCGCGAAGGTCGCGGAGGTGCCGAGCCCGATCAGAAAATACGCAGCCACGAACTGCCAGAGCTCGGTCGACAGCCCCGCCAGCACATTGGCAACGCCGAGAAAGGCGATGCTGATCGCCATCGCGGGCACGATGCCGAACCGGTCGGTAATCTTGCCGGCGATGACGCCGCCAAGACCGAAACCGAACATCATCAGGGTGAAAGCCAGCGACACCGCGCCGCGCGTGGCGGCGAATTCGGCCTGCACCGCGGGAATCATGACGACGATCGCCCACATGCCGACGCCGCCGATCGAGCCGATCAGGAGCGCAATGGCAAGGCGCATCCAGGCCTGACGCGAATCAGGCGTGAATGTTTCAGGTGTTTGTCCTGATTGATTTCGTGCGTGCACGGGCGGGACCATGGCCCGCGGATTGCCACAGGGTCAACCATTGTGGCGCGATATTGGGCATGCACGGTGCACTGCGGTAAGAAGGAGCTTGGCGAACGCGCATTTTGTCATTATTTTGCAAGGCAGCGTGTGCAGCATTGCCGCGCGGAGAGAGCATGTCGGCGGAATGTTGCTGCGATTGATACCATCGATGCGGATCAGGGTGGGGCGCCTCATCGCCCTCGCCTATCTGTTCTGCGTGCTCGCACCGGCCGCAAGCCTCGCCTGGGGTCAAGCTCCGGCGCCATGCCTTGGCGACGACTTCGTGCCCGTCAACGTCATGCCGGCGCATCATCAGACGCAGACGAGCCATGAGATACAGACGAGCCATGCGCATGGCGACTCCTCGCATGACCACGCGGGGGCACATGCGCATCACCAGACCGCCGCGCAGGACGCGCCCGCTCCGCACCGTCATGACGGCAAGGGTACGCCGGGACCATGCTGCGGGATGATGTGTGTGAGCGCGCTGCCGGCCGACCTGCCCAGCGTCGCAAAGCCGCTTCAGCCGGTTTCCGCCTGCTCGCCCGAGATCGTGGTGAGCCTGCACAGCGCAGCGCCGCCCCTGCTCTACCGCCCTCCCATCGCCTGATCTGACGCGCGACGACGTCAGGCCGAGCGCGCATCCGCGCGCGCAAGCCTGTGGTCTCCAGACAGATCAGGGATGAATCATGCTTACGCTTTCCGGGGCGAAGTCCGCCGCTGCATCCGCGGCGCGGGGACGACATTTTCGATTCAATTGGCCGCTGCTGGCCGCAACGGCATTGGTGCTGTCCGGCTGCATGCCGGCAACGACACAGATCGCCGGCGCTGATCCTGCCGATCCCGCGGCCAAGGTCGCGCGCGCCGGCTATCGTTCGACGATTGCGCCCTACACCAGCCTGCGGCCTGCGACGCCGACACCATGGCATGAGCGCAACGAGAACGTCGCGCCGCAACTCAAGCAAGACCGGTAGGAGCGCGCCATGACACACCGTCTCGCGCCAAGCCTGCTCGTTCTTGCCTCGCTCGGCTTGTCTGGCTGTGCCGCATTCTCGCCCGACAGCGGCATGAATGCCGTCTCGGAACTGACGAGCCAGACCATCAACAAGGATGTCGCCTTCGTGCGAACAGCCGAGGGGGCCGGAGCGGTCGACGCGCGCGTTCGCCAGCTGCTCTCGCGAACACTCACAGCCGACACCGCCGTGCAGATCGCACTGCTCGACAACAAAGGGCTTCAGGCCGCCTATAACGAGCTGGCTCTGGCCGAGACCGATCTCGTCGAGCAGAGCCTGCCGCCCAATCCCGTGTTCTCGCTCTCGCGGATCTCGGGCAACGGTGCCAGCGAAATCGAGCGCCAGGTTGTCGGCGACATCCTCGCGCTCGCCACCCTGCCGTTCCGCTCGGAGATCGCCCGCGACCGTTTTCGTCAGGCGCAATTGCGCGCAGGCCTGGCGACGTTGCGGCTTGCCGCCGATGTCCGCCGCGCTTATTGGCGCGCCGTTGCCGGCAACGAGATGGTAGCGCTGCTGACGGACGCGAAGGCGACGGCGGAATCAACCGCACAGCTCGCGGCCAAGCTCGGGGAGACCGGCTCGATCAACAAGCTCGATCAGGCCCGCGAGCAGGTGTTTTATGCGGAGACCACCGCCGACCTCGCGAGCGCGCGGCAGACGGCAACGAGCGCGCGCGAAAAGCTCGCGCGCCTGATGGGACTGTGGGACGGCGGCCTCGATTTCCGACTGCCCAATCAACTGCCGCCGCTGCCGCGGCCGCCTCAGGCTTTGCCGTCAATCGAAGCCGACGCGGTCGCCCATCGCATCGACCTTCAGATCGCACGGCTGGAGCTGACGGCACTGGCGAGGTCGCTGAACCTTACCGGGGCGACGCGCTTCGTGACCCTGCTCGATCTCGCCGGCATCTCCCGCCGCACCCGGGATCCGGAGGGCGCGCCGTTCCGCGAGCGCGGCTTCGACGTGCAGTTCCAGATCCCGATCTTCGACGGCGGCGAGGTCCGGGTGCGGCAGGCGGCAGAGACCTACAATTTCGCTTTCAACCGTCTGACCGAGCGCGCTGTCAATGTGCGCTCCGAGGCGCGCGATGCTTATGGGGTCTATCGCTCCAGCTACGACATCGCCAGCCATTATCAGCGCGAGATCATCCCCCTGCGAAAAATCATCACCGAGGAGATGCAGCTGCGCTTCTCCAGCATGCAGGTCGATATCTTCGCGTTGCTCACCGAGGCGCGGCAGCGGCTCGCGTCGCTGCGCGGTGCAATCGATGCCAGGCAAAGATTCTTCCTTGCCCAGTCCGAGCTGCAGACCGCCGTCAATGGTGGCGGCGCGCCTGCGGGCAGCAGTGACGATTTAACCACTATCGCCGCGGCAGCACCTGCCGATGGCGGCCACTGACATGGAGGCCGACATGTTTTCCCGCCGAAGATTTTTGGGCAGCGCCGCGCTGGCCGGCGCATCCGTTGTCAGCGGCCGCGTGCAGGCCGCCTCTATTCCGGAAGCCCCGCACATGGACAAGGTGGTGATGCAGCCGCCGCTGCACCCCGTCAGTGGACCGGACTATCGCCCCGTCGTCACCCTGAACGGCTGGTCGCTGCCATTCCGGATGAACGGCGACTGGAAGGAATTTCATCTCGTCGCCGAGCCCGTGGTGCGCGAATTCGC
This sequence comes from Bradyrhizobium sp. 149, assembly GCF_023073915.1. Lineage (GTDB taxonomy): Bacteria > Pseudomonadota > Alphaproteobacteria > Rhizobiales > Xanthobacteraceae > Bradyrhizobium. The sequence continues at coordinate 135,146 of NZ_JADPKK010000017.1, forward strand.
CGAGGGCATGAAGGTGAATCTGTGGGGCTATAACGGCCAGTCGCCGGGCCCGACGATCGAGGCCGTCGAGGGCGACAAGGTCCGTATCTTCGTGACCAACAGACTGCCCGAATACACCACCGTGCACTGGCACGGCATGATCATTCCCAGCGGCATGGACGGTGTCGGCGGGCTGACCCAGCCGCACATCCAGCCGGGGAAAACCTTCGTCTACGAGTTCGAGATGAAGAAGAGCGGGACCTTCATGTACCACCCGCATTCCGACGAAATGGTGCAGATGGCGATGGGCATGATGGGTATGGTCGTCGTGCATCCGCGCGACTCGAACTTTCGGGCCGTCGACCGCGACTTCGTCTTCGTCATGAGCACCTATCGCGTCGATCCCGGCACTTATCTGCCGCGGGTCAACGAAATGACCGACTTCAACATGTGGACCTGGAATGCGCGGGTGTTTCCCGGCATCGATCCGCTGCCGGTCAGGCTTGGCGACAAGGTGCGCGTGCGCATCGGCAATCTCAGCATGACCAACCATCCGATCCATTTGCACGGCCACAGTTTTGCGGTGACCTGCACCGACGGCGGCTGGATTCCGGAGAGCGCGCAATATCCGGAGACCACGACGGACGTACCGGTCGGCGCGGTCAGGGTGTTCGACGTTCTGGCCGACAATCCCGGCGACTGGGCGTTCCACTGCCACAAGTCGCATCACACCATGAATGCGATGGGACACGACATGCGCAACCTGATCGGCGTGTCGCGCAAGGATCTCGCCAGGGCCGTCGGCAAGCTCGCGCCTGACAGCATGGCCATGGGATCGACCGGCATGGCGATGGGCAACATGGAGATGCCCGCGCCCGACAACACGCTGCCGATGATGACCGGCACTGGTCAGTTCGGCCCGATCGAGATGGGCGGCATGTTCACGGTGATGAAGATCCGCGAGGGCCTCGCGCGCGACGACTATCGCGATCCCGGCCCCTACCAATTCCCGAAGGGCACCGTCGCCTACGAGGTCACGCTGCCGGCCCCGGAGCCGGCGCGGCAACAAAGCACGCCAATGCACAAGATGAAGATGTGAGCGTTTCGATGAACCACCACCAACTGGAGCTACCAATGAAGAAGACGATCAAGCTCGGTCTCGCGCTGGCTGCGCTCTCGGCCGCACCGGCCCTTGCCCACGACCAGCACGGGCACGGCACCTATTCGGCCGGCGAGCCCGGCGATCCCAAAAAGCCCGCGCGCACGATCGAGATCCTGCTGAACGAGATGGACTATTCACCCGCCAGGATCGAGGTCAAACGCGGCGAGCAGATCCGCTTCGTGCTGCGCAATGTCGGCAAGGAGGACCATGAATTCCTGCTCGCCACCACCAAGGAAAATCTCGCGCATGCGGTGGAGATGAAGAAGCATCCGCACATGGAGCACGACGATCCCAACGGTGTCAGGCTCGCGCCGAGCAAGAGCGCCGAGATCCTCTGGAAGTTCAGCAAGGCCGGCACGTTCGAATTTTCCTGCCTGATTCCCGACCACCGCGACTACGGCATGGTCGGCCACGTCACCGTGAAGCAATGAAGGAGAGTCCCATGAACCGCATCATCCGCATCGGCGCAGTGCTGGCGCTGACCGTCGGTCTTGCCACAGCTGCCCTGGCGGCCCAGGGCGCCGCGATCAGCGGCGAGGTGAAGAAGATCGACGAAGGCTCCGGCAAGATCACGCTCAAGCACGGGCCGGCGACGGGTCTCGGGATGGATGAGCCCATGACCATGGTCTACCGGGTCAAGGACCCGGCGGTGCTCAAACAGGTGAAGGTCGGCGACAAGGTGACTTTTGAAGCCGAGGAGGCCGCTTCGGGCTACACGGTGACGAAGATGGAGAAGGCGAAGTAGGGCTACTTCCTCCGTCCGCCGAATGTTGGCGCCAAGCGCTTCCACAACGTCATGGCCGGGCTTGTCCCGGCCATCCACGCATTCCGCGCGGCATGAAGAACGTGGATGCCCGGGACAAGCCCGGGCATGACGGTTGCTTGCCCGCGAGATGGCCGAAATACCCCGGTCTGACCTCCTGCCGCACCCTTTATTAACCGTTTGCTAACCATACACCGGGCAAAAATTGCCCAGTGGAGTCGAGTGTCGTCAGCCGCGTAGAACGGGAGCCCCCGTGGACGCCAGTGCGGTGCCTCACTTTCGGAACGGCGGCCCTTCGGCCGCCGCGCAGACGTTTGGGGCGCGTGGACGGCAGTCGCGCGGGGGAGCAGCTACCATGGTCGATGTCACCGCGGGACAGGGCGCAGGCAGCACGAATGCCGGCTTCCCCACCCTTGCCGAGATCGGCAACATTCTCAGGCGCGGCGATATCGCGCTGGCACTCGGCGTCCTCACCATCCTGGTGGTGCTCATTCTGCCGCTGCCCGCCATCGTGCTGGATCTGTTCCTGGCGATCTCGATCACGCTCTCGATCCTGATCCTGATGACGTCGCTGTTCATCCAGACGCCGTTGGAATTCTCCGCCTTCCCGACCGTCCTGCTGATCTCGACCATGCTGCGGCTGTCGCTCAACATGGCCTCGACCCGCCTCATCCTGTCGCACGGGCACGAAGGCACGCATGCGGCCGGTCACGTCATCGAGGCCTTCGGCAGCTTCGTGATGGGCGGCAATTTCGTCATCGGCATCATCGTCTTCGCCATCCTGGTCATCGTCAACTTCGTCGTCATCACCAAGGGTTCGGGCCGCATCGCCGAAGTCGCCGCCCGCTTCCACCTCGACGCCATGCCCGGCAAGCAGATGGCGATCGACGCCGACCTCTCCGCCGGCCTGATCGACGAGAAGGTCGCCAAGCATCGCCGCAAGGAGCTCGAGGACGAGAGCGGCTTCTTCGGCGCCATGGACGGCGCCTCCAAATTCGTCCGCGGCGATGCCATCGCCGGCCTCCTGATCGTCTTCATCAACGTCGTCGGCGGCATGATCATCGGCGTGGCGCAGCAGGGCCTCTCCTTCGCCGATGCCGGCCGCAGCTACACGCTGCTGACGGTCGGTGACGGCCTCGTCACCCAGGTGCCGGCGCTGATCGTTTCGACCGCGGCGGGCCTGCTCGTCTCCAAGGCCGGCGTCTCCGGCGCCGCCGACAAGGCGCTGATGAAGCAATTCTCCGGCTATCCGCAGGCGCTCGCGATGTCCGCGGCGGTTATGCTGGTGCTGGCGGCCCTGCCGGGCATCCCGACCATCCCCTTCCTGGCGCTCGGCGTCGGCGCCGGCGCGCTCGCCTGGCACGCCCGCAACCGCAACCGGGCGAATGCCAGAGCTGACGAAGTTGCAAAGACCGCACCTGCGCCGGGAACGCCGGGGGCAGCGGGCACCGCTGCGGCGGAGGAGCCGATCTCCGCGGCGTTGAAGATCGACGACCTCAAGATCGAACTCGGCTATGCCCTGCTGCCGCTCGTCAACGGCCCCGACGGCACCGACCGTCTCACCGAGCAGATCAAGGCCCTGCGCCGCTCCCTCGCGATCGAGATGGGCTTTGTGATGCCTGCGGTGCGCATCCTCGACAACGTCCAGCTCGAGGCCAACACCTACATCATCAAGATCAAGGAGGTCGACGCCGGCACGGGCAAGATCTGGCCGAACCAGTTCATGGTCATGGACCCCGGCGGCAGCCAGGTGCAGGTACCGGGCATCCACACCACCGAGCCGACCTTCGGCCTGCCCGCAACCTGGGTCGATGCCAGCCTCAAGGAGGAAGCCTCGCTCAAGGGCTACACCGTCGTCGACGCCGCGACGGTGCTCTCGACCCATCTCACCGAACTGCTCAAGGCCAACATGTCGGACCTGCTCTCTTATGGCGAGGTGCAGAAGCTGCTCAAGGAGCTGCCGAAGGAGCAGGGCGAGCTGGTCAAGGACATCGTGCCGGGACAGGTCACGGTTTCCGGCATCCAGCGCGTGCTGCAGCTGCTGCTCGCGGAGCGCATCTCGATCCGCGACCTCTCGACCATCCTCGAAGGCATCGCGGACTCGCTCGCCTTCTCGCGCAATCCCGCCACCATGGTCGAGCACGTCCGCGCCCGCCTGGCGCGGCAGATCTGTGCTCAGAACACCTCCTACAACGGCTATCTGCCGCTGATCGCGCTGTCGGCGCGCTGGGAACAGGCCTTTGCCGAATCCATCATCGGCCAGGGCGAGGAGCGCAGCCTCGCGATGCAACCCTCGAAGCTGTCGGAGTTCATGACCGGCGTGCGCGAGGCCTTCGAGCGCGCCGCGCGCGAAGGCGAGGCCCCGGTGCTGGTCACCTCTGCGGCAATTCGGCCCTTCGTGCGTTCCCTGGTCGAGCGGTTCCGGGCCCAGACCACCGTCCTTTCGCAGGCTGAAATCCACCCGAGGGCGAGGCTGAAAACGGTCGGAAGCATCTGATTTGCCTTAAGAAGCCGTGTGTTTTTTGGCCACAGGCAAATGGTTTTTCAGTTTCTGGCTTCTTGTCGATCAACGGCCGGCAAACCGCCTGACAGATACATTACTACTTTGAAATAATTGCCAAATTGCACGAACAAGAGCCGTTTCTGATCGCGATTTGTCACGTCCTGTCACGCTCTTGTGATCGCCTCTTGGGAACGAATCCCCCCAATACTAGGTTGTTGGGCACCGGAAGCATGAACCCGACTAAACTGGTGGGCGACTACTTCGGGTAGATGGCGGCAGGAGCCTTCCATGAACCACTCGATTTACAGCGCAGATCGCTCGACCCACCTCAAGGTCGTGGTCGTAGCTCTTGTCGCCGGCATCGTGGTGGCAGGTCTCGGCATCACGGCGCGCACGAGTTCAGATGAAGGCCTGACCCAGACCGCTCGCGTCATGAAGGCCGGCAAGCCTGTCGCTATTACCAGCTCGAACGTTTCGCTCGTTCGCTAAGGAGATCTGAGTTTCAGGAATTCACGCGGCTCTTTACCAGCCCCCCAAAGTCGCCACGTGGATATGTAGACGACCCCAACCCCAAGTCGACTACAGAAAGCGCCCGCCCCCCACGGGCGCTTTCTCATGTCGGGGGTACCTCCGTCGTGTGACTGAATTCATCTCTCGTGTCCCGGACGCGCTGCAATGCCTCCATAGCGCGTCGAAGACGCGCGTAAACGCGCTCAGGGCGTTGCTGCGCAGAACGGCGACCCAGGAGGCCACGGCACTCGCTTGCAACTTGGGCCCCGGCTCTGCAGCGCGTCGTCGAAGAGACGCTGCGCAGCATCCGGGCACGAGACTGCAGTTACGGCGTGCAGCTGCGCCAACATCGTCATTGCGAGCGCAGCGAAGCAATCCAGAATCTTCCCGCAGTGGCAGTCTGGATTGCTTCGCTGCGCTCGCAATGACGGAGTTTGTGGGTGGCAGCATCGCGCTTTCAACTCGCATCTCTATCACTGACGCAGCTTCGCATCCTCGCGGCGTGTTCGCCCGAGCTTTGCTTCGTCGTCTCACCCTCGAAATTGAAAAGGGCGCAGGGAAGACCGGGTGCCGGCTGGCACCCGCGGTCCACTGTGCGAGGTTGCAGTCAAAAAATCTGCACAGCGGCATACAGGTGAAGCCAAACATCCGGCCTTCCCTGCGCAGTGGCTCTACGACTTATGTCGCGCTCTCCCCGGGGAGCGATGCACTATTGCCCCCGTCGCCTTGCGGATGGCTGATGCGCGTGCCCGGTCGGGCCGCCACATCACCGCAACACTTGGCGCACAGACCCCGGGCGCCAGGACCACACGATTTCGCCGTACGCCGATCACACCGGTCGTGTGCGCGGCGTCTCCGCTCACGGTTGCCCGCCCTGCGAAGTCGTTCGCGCCGATGTGACCCACGTCCACCGCCGTCCGGCCCGCGTTCGTGACGATCGCGATACGCCCCTCTTCCTTGGGCCGGGTTGCGGCGACACATACGCCGTTTCCGAATTTCGGTAAAGTGGAATATTTTAAGCGGTGCGCGTTGACCCACCGCTCACGTGTTTTGCCTGTCGTGCAACGCAAAGGCTTGTGGGGCACCGGGCCGGGCCAACATCGTCCGCCCCAGTACGCGATTGCGCCCAAGGCGGACGATGACACCGAAACTGACGCGAGCGATTGCGACATAACCATCGAAGACGAGACCACCTAGCGGGTCCGGTCCGCCCCATAGGTCGGCGGCGGCGCCTGCACGGTTGGTGCTGCCGCAGCGAACAGCTCGTCCTTGCTCCCGGTGAGCGGCGGATAGATGCGCTTGCGGTTGATGGTCTGTTTGGTTGCCTTCGCGACCGCGCCGATGGCCCGGACTTCGCGGTCCCATCCTTCCGTATAGAGCGCACCCCAGCCGCCGAGATCGAGCACGGTCACGTACCAGTCGATCCGCAGCGGCAGCATCGGCAGGCCGGCGAGGTCGGCCACCACATTGTGGCCGGCGAAGCGGCCCATGGGGCGCGCGAACTGGCAGGACATCACGGTCGGATGCAAGCCGTCGACCACGCTCGAGGCGACGTCGCCGGCCGCGAACACACCACTGACATCCGCAATCCGCATCAAGGGATCGACGAGAAGGCGCCCGAGGCGATCGCGTGCGTCCGGGAAGGTCGCGGCCAAGGGGCTCGCGCGCATCCCGGCGCACCAGATCACCGTCTGCGTCGCAATGAACTCGCCCGAGCTCAGGCGCAGGCCGGCGGCCGCGACGGAGACGACACGGACGCCAAGCCGGGTCTCGACGTCGAGCGAAGCCAACGCCGTCTCGATGACGGGACGGGCATGTGCGCCGATGGTAGCGCCGACGGCCGGATTGGGATCGACCAGGATGATGCGGCGGCTGCCGGTGATGCCGGCGCGCGCCAGCCTGTCGGGCATCTCGGCCGCGACCTCGATGCCGGTGAAGCCGGCGCCGACCACGACGATCGTCGAGCGCCCCGGCGCGGGCACGCTGCGTCCGAGCGAGGTGAGATGATCCTCGAGATGGAGCGCCGCTGCATAAGTGTCGACGTCGAAAGCATGCTCGGCAAGGCCGGGAATGTCGGGACGCATCACTTCGCTGCCGAGCGCCAGCACCAGCCGGTCATAAGCCAGCGTCTCGTCGCCGCCACCCGTAACCAGCGAAATCTCGCGCCGTGCCGGATCGATGGCTTCGACCTCGCCGATCCCGTGACTGACGCCGATCGGATCGAGCAGTTGCGGCAGCGGAAGCGCGACCTCGCTGAGATCGGCCTCGTAATTGCGGACGCGGATGTTGTGATAGGGATTGCGGTCGACGACACGGATCTCGATGTCACGGCCGGCCGCGCCGATCTCGTCGCGCTTGCGCGCGGCACCGATGGCCGCCCACAGACCTGCAAACCCGGCGCCGAGCACGACGATACGCGCCATGTCAGTTGACTGCATTTCCCAAGAGAGCGACGAGAGAGCGACGACGAAGCGACGAACGATCAAGCCGTCTGACCGCGCAGACAGATATAGCTCATCCGGCCGGACGGACCAACTGCGGTGGTACCGGCGCGCCGCACAAATTCTCGGCGCGGCTCAGGCTTCGCGCAGTTCCGACGGCGTCGCACCAAAGCGCTTGCGGAAGGCGCGGTTGAAATAGGACAGATCGGAGAAGCCCGACGAATGCGCGATGTCGCTGATCTTGCGGATCCTGGCGCGGGGATCGCTGAGCAGCTTGCGCGCCTGCAGCAGGCGCTGCTCCAGCACGAATTCGGTGAATGTCGTCCCGGCCTGCTCGAACAGGCGCTGTGCCTGGCGCGGGCTCAGGCCGGAGCGCGTGGCAATCTCGGACAGGCAGAGATCATTGCGGCCAAGCGCGGCCATCACGTCGGCGCGCATGAGATCGAGACGGGCCGCCGCCTGGCCGCGGCCGCGCGCCAGACTTGCGTGTTCGGCGTCGGTGCCGAGCACGAGGCCGACGAGATCGACCATGTGCTGCGCGGTGAGGCGCTGGCCGACGGCGTCCAGATGCGGCGCATGATGGGCGGCGAGGGAGTGGTAGCGGAAGATCGTCTCGGCGACCGCACCATCCGAGAGCACTTGCGACAGCTTGTCCTCGGCGCGCGGATTGATGTCGAGCAGCGCGCGGCGCGGCATGCGAATGGTGGTGAAGCGATCTTCCTCGGTATGGCCGACAGTGCCGGTGATGCCCATGTCGACGAGCACCATCTGCGCGGGCGCAAGCTCCACGGCATGGCCGTTCTGCCCGACGCGGACGAGACCCGCATGTGCCGCGATCAGGACGAGATCGTCGCTGCCGTCGGCAAGGTGGCTCTGGGTGCGTGAATATTGCGCGGAGGCGCCCTCGGGAATGGCGAGCGCGATATTATCGACCACGCTGACCTGGAGCCGGCAATCGATGCTGTCGCCCCGGCTCGGCCCGATGTCCAGGCCGCAGGACCCGAAGGCCCGTTCGCGCCAATGTTCGAAAGCCGGGCCGTGTGGCAGCCCCGCATATTGGTGCACGAAGATGCCCGACGTTTTCGCTGCATCCATCTGATTTCTCGCCCCTCTCCGGCACCATGGTGGGCGGCGCCGACTGCAAATTCCGGGCATTTGACGCCGCGAAAGGCGGAGAGGTTCAAGCGAGCACGGATTCGGCGAGATATTGTCGCAATACGACGGCGGGATGGACCGTGGCGACAGTTTTACGCGCTTGTAGCCCGCATGGAGCAGCGACGGCCTACTTCTTCGCGGGCGCCTGCGGCTGTGACGGCGGCACGGTCTCGATCAGCTTGCCGGAAAACACCGGTGCCGAGGTCGGCTGGCCGTTGGGCGAGCCGCCGGTCTGCTCGACGGTGACCGCGTAAGTCGCGCCGTTGACGACGTCCGCGTCGTACGAACCGAGCACCGGCCGTGCGGTGAAATCGCCTGCGCCGATCACACCAAGCGAGCGCGGGCGCGGCAGCTTGTCGGAGATCAGCCAGAGCTCGAAACTCTTGCCGGGCTCCGGTGTCGCGCCGACCTTGCGAACAGTGAAGTTCCTGGTCGCACCGTCGATGGTGAGGATGAAGGCGGGACCTCCGCCCTGGCCCTGCAACAGCGCGACGTATTGCGACGACGCCGGCAGCGGCGCCGGTGTCTTCACCTCGACCGTCTGGATGCGGGCTGCCGGTCGCAAGCCGCGCGGCAGCGCCTCGGGCTGGAAGATCTGAAGCCACAGCGTCACGAGCAGCGCGGCCGCGAGCGCGCCGACGGCCGATGCGATGGTGCGCCAGCGCTTCACGCGACCCTCGAGCCGGATCACATTGCTGTTGTCGGCGACCGGCGCCTGCGGCGCACGCGCGACTTCCGGGTCTGGCGCGTGGACCTGGGGCATGAATATCGGCACGATTTCGGGAATCGCATCGGACGGCGGTCGCGCCGTTTCGGGCTGCTCCGCTTCGGGAGGCTGCGGCCCCGGTGGCGGCGCGTCCTCCGCTGGCACCTGCGGAGGCACGGTGTCGCGCGAGGAAAACTCCGGCACGGGAGGCGGCGGCGCGACGTCCGGCTGCGCTGGCGGCTCCTGCGCAAAGCCCGTCCGCATGAGCTCGGACCTGATGTTCTCCCACACGATCGGACGCGGCTCGATCGAGCCGACCATCTGGTTGAGGACGCCGAGCCGGAATGCCCACGCCTGCACGACATCGGCGAACGCCTTGTCGACCGCCATCATGGTCTCGACCTGCGCGCGCTCGTCCGCGTCGAGCGTACCGAGCGCATATTCCGCGGCGAGCGCGATATGGTCCTCCGTGTAGGCCATTACTTGCGGTCCAGACCCATCCTCACAGTACGAGCTCTCATAGCCCGAGACACTGGCGAATATCCAACATGCTGCGCCGGAGCCACGTCTTCACCGTGTTGACGGGCGCCGCGAATTTCTCCGCCAATTGCTCGCGACTCCAGCCGTTGTAATAGGCGAGAAGCACGAGCCTCTGACGGTCCGGCTCGAGCCGGCCGATACATTCCAGGAGCCGCTTCAATTCCTCGGTCATCTCCCTCCGCGCCAGCGGATCGGGGCTATCGCTTGCGACTTCCATCGCCTGCGGCTCTTCCTCGATGGAGACTTCCGTCTTCTTGCGCACGATGTCGATGGCGCGATTGCGCGCGATCGACGCCATCCATGTGATCGGCGACGACAGAGCGGGATTGAACTGGCCGGCGCTGTTCCAGATCTTGACGTAGGTCTCCTGAACGACCTCCTCTGCGAGATCCTGTCGGCGCAAGATACGGAGCACGACGCCATAGAGTTTCGCGCGCGTGGCGACGTAGAGGCGCTCGAACGCGGTCTGATCGCCCTGCGCTACCGCCCCTATCAGCCCGACCAGCTCTGCTGGCGTCAGCATTCAGCCCCCCAATGCGCGGCCCCTCGCGTTCCGCGCGGGCCCTGGCACCCCGCCACCATAGCGCGCGACAAAGCCGACCACCAAGGGGGCGCGGCGCCACTCTGTGGACAGCACATGCGAAAACCCGGACCATTGGGGTCCGGGTTCTGCAAATTTCACAGGTTTTGCTCTCACAGGTCTGGTTTTCGCAGGTCCTGTTCTAGCGGGTCTGCGGCTAGCGCCTCAGGCGACGGCGCCCATGCGGGCACGCATCAGGCCGATGCTGTCGAGATCGGCCTGCTCGCGGGCGTTTTCCTCGGCGCGTTCACGGGCCTGATCGCGCTCGTCGAGGAGCTCGACCTTCTTCAGCTCTTCGAAGGCTTCGGCCAGCGCGGCCTTGGCTTCATCGAGCTGACCCTTCAGCTCGTCCGCCGAGCGGGTCAGGTTCTCGCGGCGCTGGATGGCAGCCTTGGCATAGGTCGGATAGGCGAAGTGCGAGGGATCGTTGATCCCGGCGCGCTCCTGCTCGGTCGAGATCTCACGTTCAAGATCGGTCGACATCCGCTGGAAGTCGGCGATCATGGTCTCGATCTGGGTGACCCGGCGGCGCTTCTCGTCGACCTGAAACTTCTTCAGGCGGATGAGGGTATCACGTGACTTCATCGACTCGTACTCCCCAGAAGTCCCTTGGCTGCAAGAAACACACACATTGGGACAACACCAGTCTCCCCACAGGCCCGACTGGGGCCGAGACCGGCTCTGCTACTCTGTGGGATGGGATGATGACGGGACAAAGTTAGCGTTCCGTTTCCAAATTACCGAGGATTAGCGCCAACTGGCGGTAGCCGTCCGCCAGCGATGCATTTTCATCCTTGCGCTGGCGCAGGAAGGCCTCCAGCGGCTCGTGCAGGCGGATCGCCTCGTCGACCTCGGGGCTGGAGCCGGCGCGGTAGGCGCCCAGACGGATCAATTCCTCCATGTCGGCATAGGTCGCCATCACCGCCCGCGCCTTCTGTATGGTCGGCCAGAACTGCGGATCGGCCGATTTCGGCATCGTGCGGGAGACGGATTTGAGGATGTTGATGGCGGGGTAACGGCCGCGTTCGGCGATCGAGCGCTGCATCACGATGTGACCGTCGAGGATGCCGCGGACGGCATCCGCGATCGGCTCGTTATGGTCGTCGCCATCGACCAGCACCGTGAAGATCGCGGTGATGGCGCCCTCCCCAAGGCCCGGACCGGCGCGCTCCAGAAGCTTCGGCAGCTCGGTGAACACGGTCGGCGTATAGCCCTTGGCGGTCGGCGGCTCGCCCGCGGACAGGCCGATCTCGCGCTGGGCCATGGCAAAGCGCGTCACCGAATCCATCAGGCAAAGGACGTCCTGCTCCTCGTCGCGAAAATATTCGGCGACCGCGAGCGTCAGATACGCGGCCTGGCGGCGCATCAGCGCCGGCTCGTCGGAGGTCGCGACAACCACGACGGAGCGCGCCAGGCCCTCCTCGCCGAGGTCGTCCTGCAAGAACTCCTGCACCTCGCGGCCGCGTTCGCCGATCAGCCCGATGACGCTGACCGCGGCATCGACGTTGCGCGCAAGCATCGACAGCAGCACCGACTTGCCGACGCCGGAGCCTGCAAAGATGCCCATGCGCTGGCCGCGGCAGCAGGTCAGGAATGTGTTCATCGCGCGCACGCCGAGATCGAGCGGCGCGCCGACGCGCTTGCGCGAGTGCGCCGGCGGCGGCGAATTGCGGTACGGCATCGGCGCCCGGCCCTGCGGCAGCGGTCCCTTGCCGTCGATCGGCTCCCCCAGTGCATTGACGACGCGGCCGAGCCAGGCCGCGCAAGGGCGCACCTGATTTGCGGCATTGGCGATCACCGCCTTGCAGCCGCGCCGCACGCCGTCGAGGCCAGCGAACGGCATCACAACGGCATTGTTGCCGGAGAAGCCGATCACCTCGCAGGGGATGGAACGGTTGCCGCCGGTCTCGATTACCAGCCGCGCGCCGACCGACATCGCATGGATCGGGCCGGCCACCTCGACCATCAGGCCGCGCACGCCGACCACGCGGCCATAGATATTGACGCCGTCAATGTCGCCGATCTGTTCGGCAAGAGCTTTCATTCAGCAAGAGCTTTCATTCAGCAAGAGCCTTCATTCAGCAAGAGCCTTCATCAGACGGCCTTCATGACGTCATCGCCTGCGTAATCCGGGCTTTCGTGGCGAAAACCTTAAGTTTCGCCATATTTCTGAAAGGCGCTTAACTTCGTGTTTACCCGCATCGTTAATCATTGCGTCACTGTCTTTGTGACTGAGCGTGGCTCCCCTTCAGAAGAAGGCTGAGTCGCGGGAGTCGGTTAGGCCCGTCTCTTAAAGTGGAACTTGAACGCAACGGGATAACGAAAGCTGCTTCACACCCAAGACCTTAGGGCGATTCGACAAAAATTGCATCTGCAGGGCTTGCGTTCCAGAATCAGAATTTGTTAACCATCTGTTGTCAGGATCCGAATCAGTTGTTCAAAGGCGTTTTGTTGTGTGCCGCGAATGCGGCCGACCTGACGCCCAGGAGCGGCGACTATGGGGAACTGGCATGCGCGTTTTGCTGATTGAAGATGACAGCGCCGTCGCGCAGTCGATCGAGCTGATGCTGAAGTCTGAGAGCTTCAACGTCTACACGACCGATTTGGGGGAAGAAGGCGTCGATCTCGGTAAATTATACGATTACGACATTATCCTTCTCGATCTCAATCTGCCCGACATGTCCGGCTACGACGTGCTCAAGCAGCTCCGGGTCTCCAAGATCAAGACACCAATTCTGATCCTCTCCGGCCTCGCCGGCATCGAGGACAAGGTCAAGGGTCTCGGCGTCGGCGCCGACGACTACATGACCAAGCCCTTCCACAAGGACGAGCTGGTTGCCCGCATCCACGCGATCGTGCGCCGCTCCAAGGGCCACGCCCAGTCGGTCATCCAGACCGGCGACCTCGTCGTCAACCTCGACACCAAGACGGTGGAAGTCGGCGGCCAGCGCGTGCATCTGACCGGCAAGGAATACCAGATGCTGGAGCTGCTCTCGCTCCGCAAGGGCACGACCCTCACCAAGGAAATGTTCCTCAACCACCTCTATGGCGGCATGGACGAGCCCGAGCTGAAGATCATCGACGTCTTCATCTGCAAGCTCCGCAAGAAGCTCGCCAACGCCTCCGAAGGCCGCAACTTCATCGAGACCGTGTGGGGCCGCGGCTACGTGCTGCGCGAGCCGCACGAGGTCGAGGAGCGCATCCCCGCCTGATCAGCTTACGTCGCAAGCCCCTGGGGCTTGCTCCTCCCAGCCTGGACCCCGCCGCAAATGGCGGGGTTTTGTTTTTGGGGGGACGCGAACGCGGCCTCATCGTCCTTGCGCCATTGAACCGCTATCCTTTCCCCGCCGACGAATGGTCGCTGCACGATGGGGGAACGATGATCCTGCAATCACTCGCCGGCCTGCCCGCCTTCCTGGTCTATTTCTGCACCGGGCTGATCGCGATCGTGGCGTATCTGTTCGCCTATACCCGCATCACGGCGCACAACGAATTCCAGCTGATCCGCGACAACGATCCGGCTGCGGCGATCGCGCTCGGTCTCAGCCTGCTGGGCTTCGTGGCGCCGCTGGTCAGCGCGATCGCGCATTCGGCCAATGTGCTGGACTGCCTGATCTGGGCGATGATCGCGCTGATCGTCCAGATCGTCGTGTTCTTTCTGGTGAGAGTGCCGGTGCCGAACCTGTCGGCGCGGATTGCCGCCGGCGAACTCGCAGCTGCCATCTGGCTCGGGCTGTCCTCGCTCGCCGCGGGCCTGCTCAACGCCGCCTGCATGATCTACTGACATGGCCGACAAGCCCTCCAAAAAGGAGTTCGGCAAGCGCCGGCCGGCGGTCGGGCCGCCGCCTGCACAACAGCCGGTGAAGCGCTCCCGCCATGTCGCGCTGCTGGTGATGGGCACGATCGCGGTCGGCACGACCGCCTACACGCTGATGCCGCGGCAGAATTGCGAGCCCTCTCCTGCCGGCGCCACAGTCCCCGGCGCGGGAGCGCCGGTGCAGGCGAGCGCCGCCTGCAGCAGCAGAAGCAGCTCGTCCGCCGGCGGCGGAAGCTCGGGCTCGTCCTCGCGATCGAGTTTCTTCAGCAGCGACTCATCGAGTCATTCCGCATCGGGAACGTCGTCCGATTCGGGCTCCGGCGGCGTGAGTCGCGGCGGCTTCGGCTCGTTTGGTCACGGCTTCTCGGGCGGCGGCTGACCCATGCAACGCATCGTCTGCCCCGAGCGCGACGACTGGCGGCAGACCGCCGAACAATGCGGCTTCGCGTTCCATACCATCGGCGGCGAGCGCTATTGGGACGAGCGCGCCTACTACGGCTTCACCCTCGACGAGATCGAGCGCGGCATCGAAACCCCGACCGGCGAGATCGACGCGATGTGCCTGGAGCTTGCCGGCCGCGTGATCAGCGACGCGCGCCATCTGCAACGCTTGAAGATACCCGACGCGTTCTGGAGCTTGATCGCCGAGAGCTGGGAGCGCGACGACCGCAGCCTCTATGGCCGGCTCGATCTGAAATTCGACGGCAAGGGACCGGCAAAGCTGCTCGAATACAACGCCGATACGCCGACCTCGATTTTCGAAGCCGCGGTGTTTCAGTGGACCTGGCTCGAACAGGCGATCGAACGCCGCATCATCCCGTCGCGCGCCGATCAGTTCAATTCCATCCACGAACGCCTGATCGAAGCGTGGAAGCAGATTGCCGCAGGCCGCCATGTCCATCTCACCGGCACCACGGGCAATGAGGAGGACGCCGGCACGCTCGCTTATCTCGAAGACACTGCGCGCCAGGCGGGACTGGCGACCACGCTGCTCGACATTGAGGCGATCGGCTGGCGCGATGATGCCGGCGGCTTCGTCGATCTCGACGACCGCGACATCGCGCTCGCCTTCAAGCTCTATCCCTGGGAATGGATGTTCCACGACGCCTTCGGTGCAAAGCTCAAGGACGCACAGACACGCTGGATCGAACCGCCGTGGAAGGCGGTGCTCTCCAACAAGGGCATCCTGCCGCTGCTCTGGGAGATGTTTCCGAACCACCCGAATCTGCTGCCGGCCTTCTTCGAGGACGATCCGCGGGCAGCCGAACTCGGCAGCTCCTATGTGCGCAAGCCGCTGCTGTCGCGCGAAGGCGCCAATGTCACGCTGGTGTCTGGCGGAATGCCGCTCGAGGAGCAGGCAGGACCCTACGGCGCCGAAGGGTTCGTGCGGCAGGCGCTCGCGCCGCTGCCGAACTTCTCAGACTTCTATCCGGTGGTGGGAAGCTGGCTGGTGGATCACGAACCCTGCGGCGTGTCGATCCGCGAGGACGAGAGCCCGATCACCGGCAATGGCTCGCGCTTTCTGCCTCATGCGATCTTGTGAGGGCCGCTCTTCTTACTTTCTCCCATATGGGAAGCATCACCGCGCCGCTGCCACCTTCAAGGACGGCGGCATCAATCCGCCCATCGGGCGGCCGGAGCGGGTCGGGTTGAGCTGATAAAGACCACGACGGTCGGCGATCGGGCGGAACGCGTCGGTGATGCCGACGACGGATTCGGCGGCGCCAAGCAGCAGCGTACCGTCAGCTTCCAAAACCTTCGCCATGCGTTCGAAGATCATCGCCTTGGTGTCCTGGTCGAAATAGATCAGCACGTTGCGGCAGAAGATCACGTCGAACGTGCCGAGATGGGAGAAGTCCTGCAGCAGATTAAGCTGGCGAAACTGCACCATGGCGCGGATGTCGGCATTGAGCTGCCAGACCTCGCCCGCTTGCGTGAAGTATTTCATCAGGTGCTGGATCGGCAGGCCGCGCTGCACCTCGAACTGGCTGTAGACGCCGGCCCTGGATTTCTCCAGCACCTCCTGCGACAGATCGGTGGCGACGATCTCGATGCGCCAGCCGGCAAAGGCTGCGCCCATCTCCTTCACGCACATCGCGATCGAATAGGGCTCCTGTCCCGTCGACGACGCCGCCGACCAAATGCGCAGCGACTTGCGCGCCGCGCGCGCCCGAAGCAGCCCCGGCAGGATGGTTTCGCGCAGATGATCGAACGGGATCTTGTCGCGGTAAAAGAAGGTCTCGTTGGTGGTCATCGCTTCGACCACGTCGCTCGCAAGCCGGCCGTCGCCGTTCCTGATCTTCAGCACCAGATCGGGAATGCCGGGGAGGCTCGCCTTGCGGGCCAGCGGCAGCAGCCGGCTCTCGACCAGATACTGCTTGTCGGGGGAGAGATCGAGGCCGGAGCGTTCTTTCAGGAATTTGCGCAGATACTCGTAGTCAACCGGCGTCACGAGCGATCTCCCGCGAACAGGCGATTGACCCGGGCGCCGATCTGGTTGAGCGGCAGGATCGCCGCGCAGATGCCGGCATTGGCCGCCGCGCCCGGCATGCCCCAGACGACGCTGGAGGCTTCGTCCTGTGCGATCACGCTGCCGCCGGCGGCGACGATGTCCTTGCCGCCGCGCATGCCGTCCGAGCCCATGCCCGTCAGGATCACGGAGAGGATGGCGCCATGCCAGATGTCGATGGCGGAGGTGAACAGCGGATCGACCGCGGGCTTGCAGAAGTTGACGGCGGGGCCGTCGTCGAGCGCGATCGCCACGTCGGCGCCGCTACGCACGACGCGCATGTGCTTGCCGCCCGGCGCAAGATAGATGCGGCCCGGCCTCACCGCCTCGCCATCGACCGCCTCGGCCGCCGGCTTCCGGCTCGTGCGTGCCAGATGCTCGGCAAGGATGGTGGTGAAGGTCGGCGGCATGTGCTGGGTGATCAGGACCGGGACGCGGTCGATCACGGGGCCAAGCTCGGTGACGAGCGCCATCAGCGCCTGAGGACCGCCGGTGGATGAGCCGATCAGCAGCACCTTCGGTGCCTGGATCGAGAACGGACGCGTGGACAGTGCCGAGGACGACGACGGCGCATGCAGGGCTGGAGCGGGCGCGGCTGGCCGCGCGACAGCCGGTCCACGTGCGGCTGGAGCCTGGCTACCGGGCACCAGCGGCGGGCTCGCAACCGCGGGCTTGCGGCGCAGCCGTGCGCCGAGGTGGCGGATCTTCTGGATCAGGTCGTGGTGGAAGATGTCCGCAGCCGACGCCTCGCGCGTCGATTCAGGCTTCGGAATGTAGTCGGCCGCGCCGAGCGACAGCGCCTTGAAGCTGATCTCCGCGTTACGGCGCGTCAGCGTCGAGGCCATGATGATGACGAGATCGCGCTTCTTCGCCAGCAATTGCGGCAGCGCCGAGATGCCGTCGAGCTCGGGCATTTCGATATCGAGCACGGCAACGTCGGGGTTGATGCGTTCGATCTGGTTGACCGCCTCGAGCCCGGTGCGCAGCGAGGCGGCGACCTCCATGTCGTGCTCGGCACCGATCCAGCGCGAGATCAGACCTCGAATGACGACGGAGTCATCGACGACCATCACCCGCAATGGCCCGGCTTCGCGCGACGAACCCGTGGTCGAACTACCTGCGAACGCAACACTCATTACTCACCAACTCAGACTGAAACGGTCAGTTGAAAAATAGACGCCGAAGGAGCCGTCAGCCTCCGGGCGGTCGGTCAGATAAGCCCGACTTCCTGGAATTTCGCCGTCACGATGTCTTTGTCGAACGGTTTCATGATGTACTCGTTGGCGCCGGCGTGCAGCGCGCGCGCGATGTGCGCGACGTCGTTTTCGGTGGTGCAGAACACGACCTTGGGCTGGTCGCCGCCGGGCATGCGCCTGAGATGGCCGAGGAACTCGTAGCCGTCCATCACCGGCATGTTCCAGTCCAGCAGCACCGCGTCGGGCAAGCCGCGCTTGCAAGCTTCCAACGCCTTCTCACCGTCCTCGGCTTCGAGAATCTGGAAGTCGAGGCCCTCCAGGATCCGGCGCGCAACCTTGCGGATGACGCTGGAATCATCAACGACGAGACAAGTTCGCATGTGAACCTCTGCTTCTACCCCGTTTGCGGGGGCACTTCCAATTGCAGGTACGTCGGCGGATGTGCCGGCGTATCAGGCCGCCATCATCTCGGGCGCGAGCTCGAGGACGCGATCGACGTCGAGGACGACCATGAGCTGGCCGTCGAGACGGTGGACACCGCCGGCGAGCTTGGCCATGCGGGGGTCGAGGTTGAC
>NZ_JADPKK010000016.1 GCF_023073915.1 Bradyrhizobium sp. 149
GCAATCCCAGGAAGCCGCAGGTGCCCTTG
Source organism: Bradyrhizobium sp. 149 (assembly GCF_023073915.1). Classification (GTDB taxonomy): domain Bacteria; phylum Pseudomonadota; class Alphaproteobacteria; order Rhizobiales; family Xanthobacteraceae; genus Bradyrhizobium. Next base: position 30 of record NZ_JADPKK010000016.1, read on the forward strand.
ATGGTGTGGACCAGGCGGAAGATGTTATCCAGGATCTTGGCGTTGTTCGGCTCCTGCTCGAACTTCACCAGCTGATTGTCGACCGTGTCCAGGCTCTCGCTGGTCTCCGTCAAAAACTCCCGCAACAGATCATCCATAAGCTACGCCTTACTGATCTGGACCTCGACGCCCGAGCCGCGCTTGGCATAGACGGAAGCCCTATCTTGGATCGTTAGACATCCCCTTTCACGGTCGCGTTAATTTCATCCTCCGTCCTAATACGGATATTGAAGACAAGTTTGGCGTTCGACTGCATGCGACGGCGGTTTTCGGCAGAACCGGCACCATGCCGCGACGACGAGACGCGTAGGTAAACGTGCCGATAACAGCAAGGCCAGCCGCGCAGGAAAGCCCTGCTCGTGAAGGACGATATGCATTGGCCTTCGCGGAATTGAACCGAGCCGCCTGCAATCCGGGGCGCTCTCGCCACTGTCGCTAGGTGCTTTGCCGGAATTCGCAAGATCCGCGTTTGCGGTAAACGAACGGTTACCCGTGTCTGCTCCGGCCGACGCCGCCGCTAACCCATGCGCGCAGCCAAGGCAAGGTCGCCGTCGGGACGGTGTTCCGCCAGACAATCGTTGATGGCGGCGAGCAGCGCGTGCGGCGTGAACGGCTTGCGCAGACAGCGCGCTGCACCGAGCTCCAGCGCCATCCGGAGGAAGTCGGGGGCTGGCGAATTCAGATTTGCGAAAGCGTAGCCTGACATCGCGATCAGCGGAACGGCCGGCGCCCTTTGGTGAAAGATCCGGATCGATTCGAACCCGCGCATGTGCGGCATGAAGATATCGATGATCATCAGATCGAACTGTCCGCGTTCAAGGGCGCGAAGTCCGGCTTCGCCCCCTTCGGCGATCGTCACCCGAAAATTGTTGCGCTGGAGATAGACCTCGATGGCCATGCATACCATCGGGTCGTCGTCGACAACGAGAATATGGCGCAGATCTTCTGTCCCCGTTTGAGCTTCCTGTTTCGGCGATTCAATAATTGAACCGTGGGACACACCTTTCTCCTTTGCTCGGGAAATAGACGCTCGCGAACGTCGTTGGCGAAGCGGGGAAGACGATAGACGCGGACTCTGCGGCCACGCGGCGCCAAGGTTCGAAGCAAGGCCCCCTTGCCGCTTTTACCTGCGCAACCCTCGCAGGACCGGCGCGCAGGCTCATGAGCGAATCAGCGTGCCGTTCTCATTTCCGCCGCAAATGCGCCAGCCTGTCTGCCTCCCAACAGGTATATGCACCGAGACACAACCTGTATAACATTCTTAGCCACGGCGCAACTGGATGACGAACCGGACGCGGCGCCGATCACATCGAACGCGCCGGATCGACCTGAATGACAGTGAGCGGCCAACCAGTTGCTGCAGATGCTCGATGCGGCCGATCTGAATCTGCTGCGTCCTCATCTCGCTCCCTTCGAAATAGTCAGGGAAGCTGTCTTGGGCGACTCACCCCTGTCAGGAGTCCTGCGGTGATGAGCGCGACACGATCAATCCGGATGCAGACGTGCACCCGACCTCGCAGCCGCCATCACTGCGGTCGGACATCTTGTCCCAATTGCCAATATATCCCGACGAGAACATGATGGAACTTACCCGGACAGCAAGCAGTTTCGCGTGCTGCGACTCGCTGGTCCGGGAGACGGGGAGGCTACTTTGGAAACGATGGTGCGTTCCTCCAACGGTTTCCTGTCCGCGTTGTCCGCAGATGATTATGAGTTGATCCGCCCGCACCTGCGCACGGGCGATCTGCCACATGACGCGGTGCTGGTCGAGACCGGCGAGACGCTTAAGCGCGCCTACTTTCCCCATCGCGGCGTCATCTCGCTGGTGGTGGAGCTCGCCAAGGGTGAGCATGTGCAAGTCGCCATGATCGGCCGCGACAGCCTGCTCGGAACGCTCTCGATCATGGGTGATGCCTGCGCGTTGAATACGGCGATCGTGCTGGTTCCTGGCTCCGCCTCCGTGATGGACCTCGACCGGCTGCGCATCGCGGCCGACCAGAGCAGCACCCTGCGGACACTGCTCACCCGTCACGGGCTGGCGGTCTACGCGCAGGTGCAGCAGACCGCGGGCTGCAACGCCGCCCATCCGGTGGAGTCGCGGCTGTCGCGCTGCCTGCTGCACACCCATGACCTCTCCGGCGACTACCGGTTGCTGCTGACCCAGGAAGCGATGGCGCAGATGATCGGCGCTCGGCGGAACAGCGTGTCGCTGGTCGCCAATACCTTGCAGCAGGCCAATTTCATCCACTACAGCCGCGGACACATCCAGATCCTCAACCTGGACGGCCTGCGCCAGACGGCGTGCGAATGCTACGCAACCGTGAAGGCGCAGTATGACCGGCTGCTCGGCCCGCGCTGACCGGCGCCGCGGCGTGGTGAATCGGCGGCTAATTTCGAGCGGCAAAGACGGAATGTCCTGCTACCGGAACTGAAATCTGGACGCCATAGACACGGGCCTGCCGCGCGCCCCGCTACGGGACCGGCGGCAAGCGAACCGTGACCGAGGCAGGCAAGACCATGTTCGAAGCAACCGTCGCGCCTGCGCAGACAGCGCTCGATGCCGAGCCCGCGCTTGAGCCGGGCGCATACCAGGCGCTGATGCGCGAGATCGGCGAGGACGGTGCTTGTGAAGTGCGCGACGTGTTCTGGAGCGAGACCTGTGCACGCCTGCAACTGTTCCGCACGCTCTCGCTCGCGCAGCACCACGGAAAGATCGCGCGCGAAGCGCATTCGCTGAAGAGCGTGGCCGGAACGTTCGGCTATGTCAGGCTCGCAGCGCTGGCGCTGCGGCTGGAGAAGACCGCCGAGAGGCTCGGCGACGCCGAATTTGGCGACCTCCTGGACCTGATGGATGCAGCCTACGCTACCGCGCGCGCGCAGGAGGCGGAGGGCTAGATTCTTGTCTGACGCGTTTTCTTCACGCGAACCGGCATCGACTTCGCTCGAAAGCACTCTAGCCACTCCCGCGTGCATCCCCGCCGTACTTCTACGGTTTGGGATTTTCACGGATGGCTAATCATAGGTAGCGATAGTCACCGGAAACCAGGAGGGTTTCCATGTTCACCTACGAGACCGCGGACCAGAAAGAGGTCCGTCGCTTCCGCATCGCACAGTTCAACGGCCGGATGGCGACGGTGACCGCTGGCGAGGCGACGGTGACTGGCTTCGTGCGTTCGGTGCTGGAGCAGGAATCGAGCATGCCGCCCCGCTGGATCATCACGATCATTCCCACCGGGCCCAAGGAAGAGCTCAAGCCGCTGCGGCCTTCTTCGCGCGCGCGTCCCTTTGCCGAAGATTATTTCTGAGCGAGATCGGAGCCCCGGGACTTTCTCGAGAGATTTTCTAGGCCTGGCCCTCGCCGCCGGCCGGCGGCACGGCACGAGAGCCTTCAGTCGATCGAATGCAGCAGCGCCGCGCGGACGAGGTCCGCCGTGTTGCGCGCACCGAGCTTCCGCATCGCCTCGGCGCGATGGCTCTCGAAGGTGCGCGGACTGATCTGCATCCGAAGCGCACCCTGCTTGTTCGAATAACCCTCGCTGATCAGCCTCAGCACCTCGCGCTCGCGCTTGGTCAGCCGCTTCTGGCCCGACAGGCCGACGATTTCGGCACTCGGCACACGCTGCGGCCGCGGCAGGCGCCCGGCCTTCGATTCAGCGTCCTCGGCCCTGGACGCGACCGGCAGGCCACCCGCGTGAGAACCGGCAAGCTGCTTGACGAGGCCACAAACCCGCTCGGTCTGCTCCAGCGCATTCTCCACCACCCGCTGCAGATAGGCACGGTCGCCCGTCACCGGCGCGAGCTGGTCGCTGTGATGCTTGATCTCGCCCATGTAGAGCAGGAGCGCGGTGAGGGGGCCGTTGAGCTCGCGGGCGATGGCGGCGGCCATTTCGTCGGCCGCCTTGGCACGGGCGGCGTTCAGGCGAACGAAATCGAGCTCTTCAGTTTGAGCAGCGCTGCTTTCGAACCATTCCGACGGCCGCGAATCAGCGGCCGTATCATTCTGTGACCCCATGTCACTCGTTTAGCGGAACCCGAGGCGGTCTGTGGTTAACTTTTTGCTCCGTAAGACTACGGTGAATTTGGCAGTTTTGTGCTGAAAGCCCGGCGCAGGCACACTTTATGCTTGCGTGGCAGCGTCCCTCGGCATTCCTAGGTTGATAAATCTGCTCAATAATGGGCGGATGGCGCACAGCCTTCTTAACGATCACATCCGCGCCCGATACCGCCGCCCCCGGATTTTACGGATAAATTAACGGCGACTTGCTTCTCTATGTCGCAACTGAGAGCGCGCAAATGCCTCCATGCATCGGGCCGGTGGGCCTGCTGGAATCGTTGCGGAAGATTGCGTGCCATGAACGAGGTCGACCAGATATCGGAGTTCTTGCAGAAGCTGACGCCGCTGTCGCGCAGCTGCCTGCTCAGCGAGCTCGAACGGCTTGAGCTGTGCGGCATCGACATGCCGGGCGCGGCCGATATCCAGTCCAAGCTGCGGGCCGAATTTCGCAAGGAGGGATCGAACCAGGCGCGCGCCACCAGTCCATCGCGCCATTTCTTCGCGCCGCTTGAGCTGCTTCTGATCGACGGCGCGCCCGAGCACGCCAATATGGGGCGGATCTCGCGCAACACCCTCACCCCGATCTGGGAGTGGATCTGCCGCGACCTGCTGCCGACCATGGCGCGCGACTACATCAAGGCGATCAACGACCAGGTCGCCGCCAACAACCCGAAGGAAGTGCTGAAGATCGCAACGACCTTCCAGATCAAGGTCGTCAAGGTTCTCGAGAGCACCCTCGCATCAGCGGAGAGCACCGAGTTCGCGCGCGGCAAGCTCGCGCAATACACGGCATCGCGCACCGCCTTCGACGACGTGAAGAAGATGCAACATGTGCTGCGCGCCGGCGCCGCGCTGCCGAAGTTCAACGAAAAACTGCCCGAGAAAATCGCGAAATTCGACGATGGCCTGGTTGATCAGATCACCGCGCGATTAGGCGCCTTCAAGAAGGCCCATCCCGAGGCGCTGCCGTTCGCGCTGACGCTGGTGGCGAGGCGGCTGAAGACCTTCTGGCAATTGGTACGCCTTGCCACCAAGGCCGCCGCGAGCAAGAGCGCCGCCGATATCGCCGCCACGCCCTATGCCTGCGTCGTTCACATGGTGCTCGACCAGCTCGACGACAAGCGCCTCGCCTTGCGCATCGCGCTCCGGCACAACCGGGTGCTGGTCGCACGCGACCTGCTCGCCGAGATCTACGACACCGAATATGCCCTCAAGGTGCGGATCGACGGCATCGAGCATTGCGAATGGGGCATTCGCCTCCAGCAATTGATGGACGCGATCGCGGCGCTGGTCTCCGCCGAAGTGAGCCGCTTCCCTTCCAATGTCGGCCACATTCTCGGCTCGCGCCGGCTGCGCAGCCACGACACGCTCGGCGGAAAGCTGTCCTATCTGGCCTGGAAGGGACGCGATGCGATCGAGGACGGCGCAGCCGCGTTGCGCAAACTGATCGGCCAGACCTGAGCTCGCGCTAATGCGCGCGCGGCAGGCACAGGAAGCGATCGAGAAATCGTCCTGACAGCACGAATCTGAACCACCAATACATTAGTCGCCGCGTCGTCATTGCTGCGATCCTCGACAGCCCACCACCGGCTGCCGACAGCAATAGCGTAAGTGCAGCAATGCGCTTGTGATGTGCTTCACACGTGCAACGCCGCAATGCGACCGGCAAGTAATACCGGCGTTATTCAATTGGGCGAAGCGCGCGCGGCTTCGTCCAATTGCAGGACGATGCGCGTGCATACCGCCGCACTGCACGTCACCGAAATCTCCAGTGATTGCCGCACTCGTGCGCGCGAGGCGCGCGCAGGCGTAAAAACTTCCGCAACGAGGTCGATACAATTTTAGACGTGATGGGTGCTTTAACGTTACCCAGATAATCCAACAATCGGCTGAAGCCCTCCATATTTGAAACTGCTCACGTCGCTAACACACCGACACGGAACGGGAGTGGCTTGCGATGAACGATGAAATTGTTGAGCTCGCCGGACGAAGGCCAAGAACCTTCGGACGGCGAAAGGTGAAGCCGCGCGCCTGCGTGGCGGACAGCAAGCGCCATCTGCGCGCTTTTCTCGCGGACGTGCTGGAGGACCTCGGCTTCGTCACCACCGAATGCGCCAGCGCCGACGAGCTGCAAACCATCCTGACGAGCGAATTGCCCGACCTGGTCCTGCTCGGCATCGCCGCCGACGGCATCGAGCCCGGCACGTTTCTGGAAAAGCTGGTGCGCGAGGCCTTCGACGGCAAGGTTCTGACTGTGGGCGCCCGTGAGTCGATCATCGTCAGGGCCGTGCAGCAGGTCGGCGAGGAATATGGTCTTGCGATGCTGCCGCCGCTGACCACGCCCTTTGCCGCGGAGACGCTGCGCGAGCGCGTCGCGATGCTGCTGCCGGGGGAGCCGGCGCCGAGCCCGGCCGTGCATGTCGGCGAGGCCCTGCATGCCGGCTGGCTCGAGCTCTGGTACCAGCCCAAGATCGACGCGCGCACGCTGATCCGCAGCGGCGCCGAGGCGCTGGTGCGAATGCGGCACCCGACCTGGGGCGTGGTGCCGCCGGCCTATTTCATCCCCGAAGAGCACGACCCGCATCTGCGCGACCTCTCCGAATTCGTGATCGAGCGCGCCATGCAGGACTGGCACTATCTGCTGGAGCAGCAGGGCCCGGTCGATCTCGCGATCAACCTGCCGGCGTCATATCTGAAGGAGCCGCAAGCCGTACGCGACCTCTGCCGTCGCATGCCGACGCATCCGGCGTTCGGCGGGCTGACGATCGAGATCGACAGCGAGGAGGCGATCCGCGATCTCGATCTCCTCGTCGAGGTCGCCCGCGAGGTGCGCCTGCACAATATCGGCCTGTCGATCGACAATCTCGGCGCCAACTGGCCGTCGCTGATGGACAGGGACAAGATTCCCTTCATCAAGCTGAAGGCCGACCGGCACTTCGTCACCGGCAGCGGCACCGATCGCCTCAAGCGCACGGTGTGCCGCCACATCGTCGAGCTTTCACATGGCTATGGCGTGCACGCCGTCGCCGAGGGCGTCGAGAGCCGCGCCGACCTCGTCGCCGCGAACGAGCTCGGCTTCGACCTCGTGCAGGGTTTTCTGTTCGGCAAGCCGATGCCGCTGAAGAAATTTGCGCGGAGCACGCTGACGCGGACGGTGATGGAGTAAGCTCGTTCGGCGGCGCTCGCGTTCGGCGCCGCGCGGGTCCTTCGTTACACTAAACCGTTGCCGCGCCGACATCCCTTGCCGAGGGCGTGGGGCTCCCCTCATCAATTGCCCCGCGCGCCTCGGCCCGCCCGACGTGGAGCGCGAAACCACTGGCGCCGGGGGACTCGAGCCCGGCCCGGAGCTGCATGCTCGGAATCAGGTAGTCGCCGCCATTTTGGCGCCGATAGGCAATCGGCGCGGTCGTCGCAAGCGTTCTCATCCTCTCGCGCAAACGTTCAGCTATCGCCCGGAAGCCGGCTTCGTCGAGTTTGTCGGCCTTGTAGACGACGAACGGCGGAAGCACGTCATATCCGGGATAATAGAGAATGCCGTGATTGATCGGGAACAGCAGATCATCGATTGGCCCGTTGATCCCGCGGGCGGAATAGTGCTCCTGCCAGCCGCCGGCCGTCACGATCAGCATCGCGCGTTTGCCCGCCAGCGTGCCCTCGCCATAGCGGTCGCCCCAACGCTTCTCGCTGTGCTCGCCGACACCGTATGCAAAACCGTAGGCGAACACGCGGTCGACCCAGCCCTTGAGGATCGCCGGCATGCTGAACCACCACAGCGGAAACAGCAGGATCAGGACATCCGCCCATAGCAGCTTCTCGATCTCGCCTTTGACATCTGCGGTCAGTGTGCCGGCCTCGAACGCCTGCCTGGATGCCGAAGCGGGCGCAAGCCGCGCGTCCGGCGGCAACGACGGAAAGTCGGCGCGGTCGACGTCGGCCTTCCAACCTTGGGCGTAGAGGTCTGAGACCCGCACCTCGTGGCCTTGGGCCTCGAGCTCCCTGACGGCGACATCGCGGAGCGAGCCGCTGAGCGAGCGTCGTTCGGGATGAGCGTAGACGATCAAGACTTTCATGATCAGCACCTTGGTTGATGATTTCCGCGCATGAGGTAGCGCGGCGGACCGCAATTCAGTAGATGTCGCCAATGGATAGGATTGTGCCGAAAAATGGATAGGCCGGAGGTCACGCTCGAGCGCATGCGCAGCTTCGTGCGGGTCGCCGAGCGGGGAAGCCTATCCGCGGTCGCACGCGAGCTTGGCCTCGGCCAATCGACGGTGACGAGGCACATCCGGGAACTGGAGCAAGCCGTCGGCGTGCCGCTGCTCACCCGGACCACGCGCAGCGTGACCATGACGGACGAGGGTCGCCGCTATTACGCCGACTGTGTGCAGATTCTGCGCCTGATCGAGCAGGCGCGCGACGAGGCGCGCAGCACGCGCGGCGCAGCCGCCGGAACGGTACGCGCCTCCTGCACCGCGGCGTTCGGCGTGCTCCATGTCAGCCGGCTCATCTTCGCCTTCCAGGACCGTTATCCGGAGGTGGCGGTGGATCTCAGCCTGACCGACGAGCGGATCGACCTTGTGCGGGAAGGCGTCGACGTCGCGCTCCGTCTGGGCCCGCTCGCCGAGAGTTCGATGAAGCTCAAGCCGCTTGGCCAGTCGCGGCGGGTGCTTGTGGCCTCACCCGACTATCTGGCTCTGCGCGGCAGGCCCGCGCGCCCGCAAGACCTCGCCAACCACGAGGGGATCAGGATGTCCAACATCGCCGGCAGCGATTTGCTCGTGCTGCACGGACGCCGCGGCGGCCGCCATGCGGTGCCGTTCGCCGGGCGGTTGCGCGTAGACCACGGGCTTGCCGCACGCGAGGCGCTCGCGGCTGGCCGCGGTATTGCGCCCGCGCATCTCTGGCTGATTGAGGACCTTCTCGCTACCGGCAAGCTCGAGATCGTGCTTCCGGAATATTCGCCGCCTCCCGTTCCGCTGAACATGCTGATCGTGCCGGAGCGGTCCGGCATCGCGCGGGTGCGGCTGCTGGTCGACTTCCTAGCCGAGCAGATCGGGCGGATGCCCGGGATCGAAAGGCCGGGCAGGAAGCAGAAGTAGCTGCGCGCTCTCAACACCCAACGCGCAATTTGGCCACCGTCACGCATACCGCCGCGCGAAGTACACGCAGGCGACCACGAGCGCGGTCGCCACGATCATGCTCCAGGCGACGGGTTCGTGCAGCAGCAGGCCGGCAAGCGCGAGGCCGAAGAACGGCTGGAGCTGCTGCAACTGGCCGACGCGGGCGATGCCGCCGATCGCGAGCCCGCGATACCAGAAGATGAAACCGACGAACATGCTGAAGACCGAGACGTAGGCGAGCCCGATCCAGGCGGGCACGCCGACGCCGCTCCAGGTCGACGGCCAGGTTAGAATCGCGACCGGCAGCATCAGCGGCAGCGAAAGCAGCAGCGCCCAGGAGATCACCTGCCAGCCGCCGAGCCGGCGCGACAGCGCGGCGCCTTCGGCATAGCCGAGTCCGCACAGCACGATGGCGACGACCATCAGGAGATCGCCGGTGAGCGAAGCGCTGCCGTCGCCCGACAGGGCGAAGCCCGCGACCGTGGCGCTGCCCAGCACAGCGAACAGCCAGAACATCGGCTGCGGCCGCTCGCCGCCGCGCAGCACGCCGAAGATCGCGGTCGACAGCGGCAGCAGGCCGATGAAGACGATCGAATGCGCCGAGGTGATGTGCTGGAGAGCGAGCGCGGTCAACAGCGGAAAGCCGACCACGACCCCGATGGCGACGATGGCGAGCGAGGCGAGATCGTTGCGCGCCGGCCGCGCCTGACGGAGCAGGCCGAGCACGGCCACGCCGATCAGCGCCGCGATCACCGCGCGCGCGGACGTCAGGAACAGCGCGGAGAAACCGCCGACCGCCACGCGCGTCGCCGGCAGCGAGCCGCTGAAGATGATGACGCCGAGAAGCCCGTTGCCCCAGCCGCTGCCGGAAGATTGCATGTTTGTCTCGTCTTGTGGGTGGCGACGATCGGCTTTCGCTGATGAAGCCGGCCGGCGCGCGTGACGATCAAGTCTCACGTCTTTCGCGACCAGACAACACAAAGCTCGAAAACAACCCCATGCACAGTAGGCGGAGGTTGCAAGATCAATGACTTACGGAAGGGGGGAGTCGCTGGCTCGACGGGAAGATTCCGGATGCGTGTCGATCGTCGTGTCCGCGAATGTCTGGTGACGTCGCGCGTGGTTTGACTCGTCGGGCAAAACAGGCGCAGGATGTCATCGTTGCAGAGCCTGATCGTCGATCGAACTCTTGTCATCAGGGTCCCACTTTTGGTAGGGCGCGAAGAACTCACGGTTGATGGTGAGTGCCTTCGTCTCGCGGATCCCCAAGCCCTCCTCGAGCGACAGCTCCAGCAGACAGTCGCTATCGATAAGCTCAATTCCCGTAGCGTTTCCGCGAGCCGCCCCTTCACGAGCACCCTGATGAACAGGTGAGAGACTTCGGCGATGCTTGCAAGGATAAGAAAGCCAATTCACTGAAACTATCGACTTGTGGACTCACGTGAGGAATTTTGGAAGCTGTCGGTATCCTACGTTATCCCTGTTTTTTGGCGCAAGCTTCAACTGCGAAAGCACATTGTTCACCGCCAGTCAGAAGTCCACCAGTCGGCCCGGAATAGTTGACCTGACTAACAACTCCGCCCTGAATGACGATGTTAACCGTGCAAAAGCGCGCGGTGCTAACACCGGTTGCGGAGCCGAACGTGTTGACCGTGCCTGACACGTTGTTGCCGGAACGCGTTGCGTCGGTGCCCGCGACCACCGTCGTTGATCGGTAACCGTTCCCTGATGGATACGACCAAATCTCTGTTGCCCCTTCCGCAGCTTTTGATGCGGCTGGCCCCATGCAGGTAAAAACCTGCTCTTTTGTCATGCCGACTATCGAGGCTTTTGCTTCCTGAGCGACTTGCGAACGCTGAATTGCACAGCCTGTCAATGCGACGCTAAGCGCGCAGATTCCAAGAACACGCATAAATTAGCCCCGAGCCCCCTAATCAGATGTTGCTTAGATCTATGAAATTGGCAATTGCAATTTCCTCCTGTTCCTCCCTCGATTGAGCCGCGCTCACCGGCAATGGCAAGCGGTAGATGGCGGATGCACGGCGGATCGTCACCGGACGCACGGGGCAATCATGCACTCAAAACGGGGCTTCACGGCAGACGCAGTCGCGACGGAGATATTTCGAGGCTTCTCCGCACTGCCCACTATCGAAGGCCAAGCTATTTATCTTTGCTGTTGTCACCAGGAATTACGACTGCGTCCGGGTTAGATGCCAGCCTTACCGTCATCATCGCCAGTATTTGGCTCCAGCGAGCCTAGCAGTTCAAACCACTCCAAATCCTCATCTTCAAGGTAAGCGGTAGAAACCAGTTCCAACATGGGCGTCGGAGGATCGGTCAAATATCTTATCGCCGCGCCGCTGCTGTTCTTTCGCCTTCCCTTCTGAAAGATATCTCGATAGCGCACCGGGGAGATGCCGAGGAAAGGCAAAAAAGACACTTTACCGGAAGTGACTTTCTCGATTTCGATTTCGTTGGTGTGTAAGTCCTTAGCTCGGCTTTTGGGATAAGGCTCCATGTAGACAACACACTTAATTCCGGCTGCCAAAATGTGCTTCGTGCAATTGTGGCAAGGGAACGTAGTCACGAATAAAGTGCTGCCCTTTAGGCTACGACCGATACGGGCAGCATCGCAGATCGCACACATCTCTGCGTGAACCACGCGCCCGAACTCGGTTAAATCGAGCACCGCACAACGAGCTAGTGGGCCATCCTTTTCATCGATCCCCGGTCGTTTTTTTCGGGTAAACTCTTCAACCATTTCGGCCGGGCTTCCCACCGCCTTAGCCTTCTCAGAGAGCAAACCTGATCCGCTCATCTTGTCGAAAAGCTCGCGCAGCAATTCAGTTTTGACAATATCGTTCGGATCGTACCCGAGCCGAACATCGCGAAAATCCGGCTGTTCTAAGTCCCAGTAAGTGCCCCCGAACGCTTTCGGGACCTCATTGCAGCCTTGAGTAATTAACTCACCGTCATCTGAGAAGACTGCTGCACCTACTTGTCTGGACAAATCGCTAGAGCGAAGCGAAGCCGACTTGGCCGCATACATTCCATATTCTTCTTTGGAGGGCGCGATGTCAGTGCGTCCAAAAAAGGCTTGAATAAACCGGTTTAGCTTTTCTTCCATTTCGGGTCGCGAAAGTCCGTCAATGAAGACATCGGCTCGATGAAACGTCTCTCGGACATTTTGCCCGAACTCTTCATCGTCCTCTCTTGCGTCCTTTTCGATAAGCTCAAGCGCTTTACAGGAGATTTCGTGAGGCGGCGTGGCTGGGGGCAAGCTGCGCCGGAGACGCTCCTCCAGCAGTTTCTGACGCTGCTCAGAAGAGCCATAAGCAGATATTAGAACGAACTGCCGTCCATAGACACGGCGCAGAAGACTTGCTTCGTCGGGCCTTTTCAACTGCCGTACGACATAGGCGATCGCGCGATCAGATATGGTATTCCGATTGCCTGTTATTCTTTCTCTTTCATCACCGATAGCGCGTAATGCGATACGACCCATGGTCGCAAAGTCGGAAAACTCCTTGCAAAGAGCGTTCGCATAGTTGATTTTAAAATTCACATCAGAGTAGAAATCTTTGTCGATTGGAATTTGGACGGGGTAGCGCTGGAGTTTGTAGCGCTCCCCTCTCAACATCTCCTTCGTGAGATGTACGGTGTGAGGCTCGTATCCGACGGCGCGCAACGCGCTTGCTAGCGTGTCGCAAATTGCTTCCACGTTGACTCCCATTGGACCGACAAGGCCAAATACAAGCTCAGGAAGCAGTTTCTTTCGCGACGCGCTCGGCATAGGAACTCGACGTTAGTGTTTGAATTGTACCGGTTTGGTGCAAGGGTCAGCAGATTGATTCGGCGGGAAACGAAAAATGGCAAAAGTCTCAATTCGCAAAGAAGATTACGAGCGGATTTTAGAAGTTGCCGAGAGAGCGGCAAGGCGAACAAATTCGCGAGTTGTCGTCGCGATGGACCGCGTGGATTTAGAGGAGCCGTCCGAAACAACTCGACCCGACGCGAACGATCGATCGGCTGCTTTGAAATTTTCCTGATACGAAGTTGTCATTCTCGACAACCTTGAGATGATTGCAAGGCTCTTGCACTCGAATTGCGCTGCTTCGCCCTACTTTAGGGATACGCTTTTGGCGGATCCGCTTAGGGACCAAGCGCTGAAATTTTCCTGAAACTTCTTTCCTGTCAATCGCATAGACGTAAAATCTGGCGGAGAGGGAGGGATTCGAACCCCCGATAGGCTTGCACCTATGCCGCATTTCGAGTGCGGTGCATTCGACCACTCTGCCACCTCTCCTGAAGGCGCCAAGTCAAGGAGCTGGGCCCCTGTGGTTGGGGCGTTAATAGGCGAGGATGGCGGGCCAGACAAGGCTGGACGGGCGAAAATCGGGCCGGTTTTCCGGGCGGACCCCATGATGTCGCGGCGATGATGAGGACGATTGTCGGATTTCGGCGGCAGTTCGAGCGGAAATGGGCGTGAGCCGTTTGCCAATGCCCGCGCGTGAAGGCCGAGGCGGCGCCATCGACGCCCGAATCACCGGTGTTCCGGAAAGTCCGAGGGTCCCCCGAAACGGGGTGGGACCGCCAGACGCGGTAAACACTGGCGGTCCCGGTGCCGCTCATTGAAATGCTGGCTGGGAAGGGCGGCTTCGCCGGCCAGGTGAGGCGACGATTCGACCGTAGCGTGCGCCGACCGGCCTGCAACGCAATCCGGTCCTTAACCTAACCAGTCAAGGTTACTCCTTGTCGGCCTTAGCTTTTTTCTTGCCGGTTTCCTTGCCGTTGTCCGTAGAGTCCCGGTCTTTTCCGTTATCTTTGCCTTGGCCGCCGTCCTTGCGGCGGTTGGTGAAGCGGGCGTTGCCGAGCCCGGTGCCGATGGTGAGCACGCCCCAGCGATCGATGTCCTGCATGAACGGCACCTCGGAGAGGCCCTGAACCACGCCGTCATTGTGCATCAGGATCGCGGTGTCGTGCCCGCCGATCTCGGGGACGCCTTCGATCAGGCTCGCCGGCAGGTTGAACTTGCTGCTCTCCCAATTGCCGGGCAGGTTCTGCGCGCCCTTCTCGATCGAGCCGTCGGCGTTGATCACGCCGGGACAGGCGATGCCGATGAACGGCGCGAGCTTGTAGCCTTCCTCCTCGGCCTCGGCGATCAGCCCTTTCAGCATCTTGATCAGCCGCTTCACCGCGCCCTCGCGCGTCGGTTCGTCGTCGGCATGGCGCCACAGCTCGGACTTCACGACCTTGGCTTTCGACAAATCCTCGGCCTTCTTCCAGCTGGTCTCGACCAGGCCGCAGCGGATGTTGGTGCCGCCGATGTCGACCGCGAGGATGCTGTCATGGGCCTCGAAGATCCAGGATGGCGCCAGATGCAGCGCGCCAATCAGGCCGGCTTCATCGGGATGATGGCGGATCGGCATCATGTCGATCTTGAAGTCCTCGGATTTCAGGATGATCTCCGTGCGCGCGATCGCGAGCTCGCCAAGCCGGGAATCGCGAAATCCGCCGCCGACCACGATGCGCTCGGTCTTGGCCCAGGCCTTGGACTTGAGGAAACGCCGCGTGACATAAGCGAGCTCCTGGGCGAATTCCTCGATCGCGCTGTGCACCAGCGCGGAGGCCTCGGTGTCGTCCCCGACCAGGATGGCATCCAGTGTCTTCTTGCTGATCTCCTCGGACGGCTCCTTGCCGAACGGGTCCTCGCCGCTCTTGCGCAGCGGCTTGCGCCAGCGATCGAGGATGTCGCGGAACGCGCCCTTGCTGGCGCGGTCGCCGAGGAAGCCGTCCTCGTCCTTCATCTCGATGTTGAAGCTGTCGATGTCCACCGAGGGCAACCGCTCCGCGCCGTGATGGGCGATGCCCGTCGTCGTCTTGACCAGCTCGTCTGTAGCCATGGTAAGCCCCTCGCCCGTGCATCAATTCGCGGGGACAACAGCGGGGGAACCCGTTGGTTGCAGCGTGGGCCCCGATTCTGCTGCGGGCTTGAATTGGGCCCAAATGCTTCAAATCCGGGCCTTTTCGCCCGGTTTTTCTTGACTCCCGGAGGCCAGCGGCTATAAGTCCCGCAACCGGCGCGGGGCGTTTCTCGCGCCGCTTGTTTTTGCGTGGGTTTTCAAAGGGATAACTTCCGCCCGCACAAAACTCGCATAAACCCATATTCGCTTAAACCCGCGACTGACAAAAAGCCGGCCCCGACACCATGTCGCGAGGCCGGGAATGAACACGAAGGAAAACAACGATGTTCGCAGTCATCAAAACCGGCGGCCGGCAGTACCGCGTCGTTCCGGATGATGTCCTGGAAGTAGGCAAGATCGAAGGCGAAGTCGGCTCGATCGTGCAGCTCAATGAAGTTCTGCTGGTCGGCGGCGACACGCCGGTCCTGGGTCTGCCCACGGTCGCAGGCGCGTCCGTTGCGGTCGAGGTGCTCGACCACAAGCGCGGTCCCAAGGTCATCGCTTTCAAGAAGCGCCGCCGCAAGAACTCGCGCCGCAAGCGCGGCTATCGCGACGAGATCACGGTGCTGCGCATCTCGGAGATCCTGACGGACGGCGCCAAGCCCACCAAGGGCCCGCGTCCGAAGCGGGAAAAGGTCGCCAAGCCAGAGGCAACCGAAGAGGCCGCGGCATAATTTGATCACGCGCCATCACGAATTGATGCGTGAGAAATTGTGAAATGATTCCGTCAAGGAATTGATCTAGAAATACTCAGGATTTCGGAGACGAGCCATGGCTCACAAAAAAGCAGGCGGTTCATCGCGCAACGGTCGCGATTCCAAGGGCAAGCGCCTCGGTATCAAGGCGTTCGGCGGGGAAGTTGTGATTCCCGGCAACATCATTGCGCGTCAGCGCGGCACCACCTGGCATCCCGGCCTTAATGTCGGCATGGGCACGGACCACACCTTGTTCGCCAAGATCGAGGGCCGCGTAACGTTCCAGGCCAAAGCCAACGGCCGCACCTTCATCTCGGTGCTCCCGCTCGCAGAGGCGGCTGAATAAACGGTGGATCAAATTTGGAGTCCGCCGGGTCCCAGACCGAACCGGCGGAGTCCTTGAGATCATAGAGATCGAAGGCTCCAGGGGAGGCGGGAAACCGGCCTCCCCTTTCGTTTGCGTGCTCACTTTACACTTAGTGACTTCGACGGAGCCGGACATGTTGCAGGACTTTTCGAGCGTGACCTTGCAGGAGGCGAGACCAAGCGTCGTCGCCACCGAGCGGCTGACCTTGCGGCGGCCGACCCTTGCCGACGTCAGGACCATCGCCCTTCTCGCCAACGACCGTCGCGTCGCCGAAAACACAAGGCGCCTCCCGCATCCCTATTCGCAGGACGACGCCGTCGCCTTCGTCCGCGCCACCGCGCTCGGCAGCGAGACCGTGTTCCTGATCGAGCATGACAGCGGACCCATCGGCATGGTCGGCATCGACCGCGCGACGCCCGACAATGCCGAGCTCGGCTACTGGCTCGGGGTCGAGCATTGGGGCCGGGGCTTTGCCACCGAGGCCGCGCGCGGCGCGATCGACTTCTTCTTCGAGGAGTTCGAGGACGATCATCTCTATGCCGGTGCGCGCGTCACCAACCCGGCCTCGCGCAACGTGCTGGAGAAGTGCGGCTTCCAGTGGAGCGGCGTCCAGCTGCACCGTTTCCTGGCGCTGGGCTCGTCCACGCCGGTCGACTGCTTCCGCCTCTCGCGCGGCGTGTGGGCGTCGCTGAAGAGCTGGAGCAGCGCAAGGCGCGTGAGGTAGGCCCTACGCCGGCGGATTGACCTCTCCGCCGGCGCGCCCCAGATCGCGTTCACGCAAGTAGATATAGAACCCGGCGCCGATGATGACGGCGGCGCCGACGAGGGTGGCGATTTCGGGCACGTCGCCGAACACGACGAAGCCGAAGATCACGGCCCAGACGATCATCGAATATTGATAGGGCACGACGACGCTGGCCGGCGCGAGCTTGAGCGAGCGGTTGACGCAGAACAACGCCGTGACCGAGACGCATCCCGCCAGCGCGAAAATCACAAGGCTGCCGGATGTCGGCGGCACCCAGTGGAACGCCGACAGCACAGCGCCCAGTGAAAACGTGCCGACGAATTGCGAGGACGCCATCACGATATCGGGCGTCTTGCGCAGGCTGCGCGTGATCAGCATCAGCGTTGCGAAAGAAAGACTGCCGCCAAGCGCGATCAGCGCCGGCAGGCTCACCGTCTGTGCCGACGGCCGCAACGCAATCAGCACGCCGCAGAAGCCGATCAGGATCGCGGTCCAGCGCCGCCAGCCGACCTTCTCGCCCAGGAAGATCGCCGACATTGCCGTGACGAAAATGGGCCCGGCGAGATAATAGGTGATCACGTCGGCGAGCGGCAGATAGACCGTCGCAAGGAAGAACGCCGCCACTTCCAGCGTCGACAGCACGACACGGAAGAGCTGGAGGCCCGGCCGCTCCAGATGCAGGAACTGGTGACGCTGCCGCCAGACCAGCGGCGACAGCAGCAGCAGCGCCGCGCAGGCGCGCAGGAACAGCAATTGCCCCACCGAATAAGTCCCGACCAGGAACTTGCCCATGGCATCGCCGAACGAGAACATGAAGATCGACAGCACCATGAGCGCAATGCCGGCGAGGCGCGCCGAGCGTTCGTCATAGGCCGCGAGATTTTTGAACAGAGGCATTGCTGTCGTTCGCGGAAGCCCGTCATTGCGAGCCCGTCATTGCGAGGAGCTCTTGCGACGAAGCAATCCAGTCCGTTTCCGCGGAGAGAGGCTGGATTGCTTCGCTTCGCTCGCAATGACGAGCGGAGAAAGCGTCAAGAACCGGCGAGGAGAGTCGCTTGCGGAGGTTGTAATGACACAGGCCGTCCGGACAAGCCCGCGTTGGACGAATTGAACGGATTGTCGCAGTCTCCGCCTCGCGGTCGCGATAGGCGCCACCGGAATGAAAGAGCCAGGAAAAGAGCTTAGGCATGACCGACTTCGATCCGGCCCGGCATCGCATGATCCCCACGCAACGCTGGTTTGAGGATTTCGTGGTCGGCGAACGCTTCGTGCTGCCGAGCCGCACCCAGACGACAGCGGTGTTCGCGGCGTTCCAGACCGCGAGCGGCGACACCCATCCGGTGCATTACGATGTGGAGTATTGCCGCAGCCGCGGCATGCCGCATCTGCTCGCCCACGGTTTCCAGACGCTGATCCACACCGCACCCGGCGCGGGCCTGTTTCCGTTCATGGTCGAGGACTCCCTGGTCGGCTTCCTCGAGCAGTCGAGCCGGTTCCTCAAACCGGTGTTTGCCGACGACACCCTCTATCCCGCGCTCGAGGTCATCGAGCTGGTGCCGGGCCGCTCGACCGGCGCGGTGACGCTCAAAAGCACCGTGTTCAACCAGCGCAAGGAGCTGGTGCTGGAGGGTGTGCAGAAATTCCTGATCCGGCGCCGGCCAGCCGGTTAAGCAAGGCCACAAATCGCCGAGTTTCGGCCGATTTGCGGGTCTGCCCGGGTTGCCGCGCGGGACCGGCTGGCCTACCTATGGCCCATGAAATTCCTTGACGAAGCAAAGGTCTATATCCGCTCCGGCGACGGCGGGAACGGCTGCGTGGCGTTCCGCCGCGAAAAATTCATCGAATTCGGCGGTCCCTCCGGCGGCAATGGCGGCCGCGGCGGCAATGTCATCATCGAGGTCGCCGACGGGCTGAACACGCTGATCGACTATCGCTACCAGCAGCACTTCAAGGCCCAGAAGGGCGAGAACGGCTCGGGCTCGGACCGCCATGGCGCCAACGGAAAGGCGATCGTGCTGAAGGTCCCCCTGGGCACGCAGATCTTCGACGAAGACCGCGAGACGCTGATCCACGATTTCACCACCGTCGGCGAAAAATTCGTGCTGGCCGAGGGCGGCAATGGCGGCTTCGGCAACGCGCATTTCAAGACCTCGACCAACCGCGCGCCGCGCAATGCCAATCCCGGCCAGCCCGGCGAGGAGCGCTGGATCTGGCTGCGGCTGAAGCTGATCGCGGATGCCGGCCTCGTCGGCCTGCCCAATGCCGGCAAGTCGACCTTCCTCGCCAAGGTCAGCGCGGCCAAGCCGAAGATCGCCGACTATCCCTTCACCACGCTGCATCCGCAGCTCGGCGTCGTGAATGCCGACGGCCGCGAATTCGTGCTGGCGGACATCCCCGGCCTGATCGAAGGCGCGCATGAAGGGGTCGGTCTCGGCGACCGCTTCCTCGCCCATGTCGAGCGCTGCCGCGTCCTGCTGCATCTCATCGACGCGACCTGCGAGCATGCCGGCAAGGCCTACAAGACGGTGCGAACGGAGCTCGACGCCTATGCCGGGCAACTCACCGACAAGATCGAGATCGTCGCACTGAACAAGATCGACGCGGTCGAGCCGGACGAGTTGAAGAAGCAGAAGGAACGGCTGAAGCGCGCCGCCAAGAAGACGCCGCTGCTGCTCTCCGCCGTCACCGGCGACGGCGTGCAGGACGCGTTGCGCGCGTTGGCGGATGTGATCGGCGAGAGCCCGGTCTCGGCCAAGGCGAAGAGCGCGGCCGAAGCGGAGCCGTGGTCGGCCTGAGAACACGGCCGCGATCTCCAGCACCTCTCCCGATGGGAGAGGTTTCTTCACGCCTTCGATAGTGCAATATGCCGTCAAAGGGACGGAGTGAGAGGCATGGCGCGCGCGAAGAACGTTCTCTGGATCATGTGCGACCAGCTTCGCTATGACTATCTCGGCTGCACCGGCCATCCCACGCTGAAGACCCCGAACATCGACACCATGGCCAAACGGGGCGTGCTCTTCAGCAAGGCCTATGTGCAGTCGCCGATCTGCGGTCCGTCGCGGATGTCGTTCTATACCGGCCGCTACATGCGCTCGCACGGATCGCACTGGAATGGGTGGCCGCTGCGCATCGGCGAGCCCACGCTCGGCGATCATCTCAAGAAGCTCGGCGTGCGCAACGTGCTGGTCGGCAAGACCCACATGGCGCCCGATCTCGAAGGCATGAAGGCGCTCGGCATCCCGCCGGAATCGATGATCGGCGTGCACGTCGCCGAATGCGGGTTCGAGCCTTATGAGCGTGACGACGGCCTGCATCCCACGGGGCGGCCGCGTCCGAAATACGACGAATATCTGCGCCAGCAGGGTTTTGAAGCGACCAATCCGTGGGAGCAATGGGCGAATTCAGGTGCGGCCGAGGACGGCTCGCTCCAGAACGGCTGGCTGCTCGTGCATGCCGACAAGTCCGCGCGCGTGCCGGACGAGCATTCCGAGACGCCCTACATGACGCGCCGCGCGATGGACTTCATCGGCGAGGCTGAAACCGACGGCAAGCCGTGGTGCCTGCATCTGTCCTACATCAAGCCGCACTGGCCCTACATCGCGCCCGAACCCTACGCCAGCATGTATTCGACATCGGACATGATTCCGGTGATCCGCTCCGAGCGCGAGCGCCAGAATCCGCATCCGGTGTTCGGCGCCTATATGGACATGCGCTACTCCCGCAACATGGCGCGCGACGAAGCCCGCGAAAAGGTGATCCCGACCTATATGGGCCTGATCACCCAGATCGACGACCAGATGGGCGTGCTGATGAATTTTCTGGAGGAGCGCGGCCTCTTGGACACGACGATGATCGTGTTCACCTCCGATCATGGCGATTATCTTGGCGATCACTGGATGGGCGAGAAGGATCTGTTCCACGAGCAGTCGGCGAAGATCCCCCTGATCATCATCGACCCCTCGAAGGAAGCGGACGCCACGCGCGGCACACGCAGCGATGCTTTGGTCGAAGGCATCGATCTCGCGCCGACCTTCGTCGATTATTTCGGCGGCGAGGTGCCGGGCCACATCCTCGAGGGACGCTCGCTGCTGCCGCTGCTGCGCGGGCCGACGCCGCCCGACTGGCGCAAGGTCGCCTTCTCTGAATACGATTACGCCATGCAGGATGTCCGGCTGAAATTGAACCAGCCGATCGAGCGCTGCCGCTTATTCATGGTGTTCGACGGCCGCTGGAAATACATCCATGCCTCAGGCTTCCGCCCGATGCTGTATGACCTCGAGACCGATCCGGAAGAATTTCTGGATCGCGGCGACGATCCCGAATGCGCCGGCATCATCGCGCGATTGCAGGCGGAATTGTTCGACTGGGCGCTGCACCCCAACGACCATATCACCACATCCCGCGAGAAGATCGCCGCCTACGCTGACAACCAGCTCCAGGTGAAGGGCGGCGTCCTGATCGGCATCTGGGACGAGGCGGAGCTGGCGTCGATCAAGGACGGCATCGCGCAGCGCGCGAAGTTGTGAGTGAGCGGAGCGAGGCTCTCTCAGCTCGTCATGCCCGGGCTTCCACGTCTTGCGTCAAGTGACAGAGCACGTGGATGACTGGGACAAGCCCGGCCATGACGGCGGAGAGCGGACCGGAAACAAAAACTAATTCTCGATCTTATATCCCGTCGCCTTCACGACCGGCTGCCAGAATGCCGCATTCGCGGCGAGCTCCTTCGTCAGGCCTTCCGCATTGCTGCCGACCGGAATCAGCCCGATCGCGGTGAGCTTCTCCTTCACCTCGGGCTTGGCGAGCGCGACGCTTGCGGCGGCGCCGAGCTTGCGCGCGAGTTCCGGGGAGCTGCCGGCGGGAAGCCACATGCCGTACCAGGCGTCGGCGACGAGATCGATGCCGCTCTCCTTCAGCGTCGGGACTTCGGGCGCGAAGGGCGACCGTTCCGCGCTCGAGGCGGCGATGATCTTCACGCCCTTGGCGCGATGCTGCGGCAGCGCATCGGCCAAGGTCGTGATTCCGAAAGAGATGTGACCGCCGATGATGTCGTTGAGGATGGGCGCGCTGCCCCGATAGGGCACGCGCGTCATGGCAATGCCGAGGTCCTTTTCGAGCTTGGAGCCCATGAAATGCGGGATGGTGCCGTTGCTCGGCACGCCGAACGACGTCTTGTCCGGATGTGCCTTCAGCCAGGCGACAAATCCCTTGAAATCCGCGGCTTCGATCGCCGGGCTGATCACGACGGCGAATTCAAACCGCGCCAGCAGCGATACCGGGACGAAATCCTTGGCAGCATCGAAGCTCGGAATCGTCTCCACCATTGGCAGCAGGTACATCGTGGGCCCGGTCGTCACCAGCACCATGCTGCCGTCGGGGTTGGCACTCTTCACCCCCTTGATGCCGATCAGGCCGTCAGCGCCGGTGCGGTTCTCGACCACGATGGTCCGCTGCAGCGCCGGCGCCATCTCCTGCGCGATCAACCGGCACAGCGTGTCGCCGCCGGCGCCGGCCGCGAACGGGAAGATGATCTTGCTGAGCCCAGCCTGCGCTAGCGCCTCGCCCGCGTGCGCGAGCAGCGGCAGCCCCAAGCATCCGCTCATGAATTTGCGGCGATCCATTCGTTTCCTCGTTCAGCCCGTTATCGTTGGCCGCAATTAGAGCCCAGCGGACGCCTGACACAAGGCCGAGATGCACTGTTTACCATGCCGCTGCCTTGCGCCGGTCACTGTCCTGCTGCAAAAGCAGACCTCACCGGCGCCGCCTGTCGCTCCGCCGTTTCTAATGCAGAGCAATCCATCAGACGCGCCATGGCCAGCCCCGAACTCAGTCAATTCCGCCGCATCGTCGTCAAGGTCGGCTCCGCGCTGCTGGTCGATTCCGACAAGGGCGAGGTACGGGCGTCCTGGCTCGCCGCGCTCGCCGACGACATGGCCAAGCTGCACCGCGAGGGGCGTGACGTGCTCGTCGTCTCCTCCGGCTCGATCGCGCTCGGCCGCAGCCGCCTCAAATTGCCGCGCGGCCCGCTGAAGCTGGAAGAGAGCCAGGCGGCGGCAGCCGTCGGTCAGATCGCGCTGGCCCGCATCTGGTCGGAGGTCCTTGGCGCCCACGGCATCGGCGCCGGCCAGATTTTGGTGACGCTGCAGGACACCGAGGAGCGCCGCCGCTATCTCAACGCCCGCTCCACCATCGGCAAGCTGCTGGAGTGGCGCGCCATCCCCGTGATCAACGAGAACGACACGGTCGCGACCAACGAGATCCGCTACGGCGACAATGACCGCCTCGCCGCGCGCGTCGCCACCATGGCGAGCGCGGACCTGCTGGTGCTGCTGTCCGACATCGACGGTCTCTACGACGCCCCGCCGAAGAACAATCCGAACGCGAAGCTCATTCCGGTGGTCGACAGCATCACCTCGGAGATCGAGGCTGTTGCAGGCGACGCCGAGTCCGAACTCTCCCGCGGCGGCATGCGCACCAAGGTCGAAGCCGCAAAAATCGCGACCACCGGCGGCACCCATATGCTGATCGCTTCCGGCAAGATCGAGCATCCCTTGCAGGCGGTCGCCGATGGCGGCCGCTGCACCTGGTTCCTGACGCCGGCCAATCCCATCACGTCGCGAAAACGCTGGATCGCGGGCTCGCTGGAGCCGAAGGGCACGCTGACCATCGACGCCGGCGCGGTCGCCGCGCTACGCGCCGGCGCCAGCCTGCTGCCGGCCGGCGTGATCAAGGTCGAGGGCCAGTTCGCCCGCGGCGACGCCGTGATCGTGCGCGGCCCCGACACCAGCGAGGTCGGCCGCGGCCTGATCGCCTACGACGCCGACGATGCCGAACGGATCAAGGGCCGCTCCTCCCCGGACGTGATGGCCATCCTCGGCATCAGCGGAAGGTCCGAGATGATCCACCGGGACGATCTTGTGGTGGGCGGGTAAGGCAGGCAGGCCCCAGCCCGTCATGCCCGGGCTTGTCCCGGGCATCCACGCTCTCTCTCTTGTGAGCGGCAAGACGTGGATGGCCCGGACAAGCCCGGCCATGACGTCGGAACTACGCCAATGGCCCAGGTGATACGGCATCGGGAGATCTACCATACCCGCCCCGCCCTTCGCAAAAGCGGGATTTTCATGCTAGGACACCGCCCTAGCAAGAGGTTGAACTCCCCATGGCCGCCCCCCTCAAAGCTGTCGACGGCGCTGCCGATCTTCAGGCGCTGATGACCGATCTCGGTACCCGTGCCCGCGCTGCCGCGCGCGTGCTGGCGCTGGCGCCGCCGGAGCAGAAGAACCGGGCGCTCGAGGCCATGGCGCGGGCGCTCCGCGACAATGCCGCCGCGATTCTCGCCGCCAATGCCGAGGACATCGCGGAGGCCCGCACCTCCGGCAACGCCACCTCCTCCTTCATCGACCGCCTGACGCTGACGCCGGCGCGGGTCGAGGGTATGGCCGAGGGCATCAGCGTCGTGCGCGACATTGCCGATCCGGTCGGCATCGTCACCGAGAGCTGGCAACGGCCGAACGGCATGACCATCGAGCGCGTGCGCGTGCCGCTCGGCGTCGTCGGCGTGATCTTCGAGAGCCGGCCGAACGTTGCGGCGGACGCCGGCGTGCTGTGCCTGAAGTCCGGCAATGCCGTGATCCTGCGCGGCGGCTCCGACAGTTTCCGCTCCTGCCGCGCGATCCATCAATGCCTGGTGCAGGGCCTGCGCGAAGCGGGCCTCCCCGAGGCTGCAATCACGCTGGTGCCGACGCGCGACCGCGCGGCGGTGGGCATGATGCTGTCGGGATTGAACGGTGCCGTCGACGTGATCGTGCCGCGCGGAGGCAAGAGCCTCGTCGCGCGCGTCGAGCAGGAAGCGCGCGTACCGGTGTTCGCGCATCTCGAAGGCGTCAATCACGTCTATATCGACGGCAGCGCCGACCTCGCCATGGCGAAGTCGATCGTGCTCAACGCGAAAATGCGCCGCACTGGTGTCTGCGGCGCCGCCGAGACGCTGCTGGTCGATCGCGCTGCGGCTGGTAAAAACCTCAAGCCGCTGGTCGAGATGCTGATCGAGGCCGGCTGCGAAGTGCGCGGCGACGACGCCGTGCAAAAGACCGATGCGCGCGTCAAGCCCGCGAGCGAGGACGATTGGGACACTGAATATCTCGACGCGATCATCGCGGCGAAGGTGGTGGACGGCGTCGACGGCGCGATCGCGCATATCCAGGACCACGGCTCGCACCACACCGATGCGATCGTGAGCGCGGATGAGACCGCTGCGAAGAAATTCCTGAGCGAGGTCGATTCCGCGATCGTGCTGCACAACGCCTCGACCCAGTTCGCCGACGGCGGCGAGTTCGGCTTCGGCGCCGAGATCGGCATCGCCACCGGCAGATTCCATGCCCGCGGCCCGGTTGGCGCCGAACAGCTGACGAGCTTCAAATATCGCGTTCACGGCACCGGGCAGACGCGGCCGTAGACGACGCAAGGCGCGGGGCATTGAGCAACAATTTCGTCGCGCCACGTTTCTTCGCGCAGGCCATTCCGACCCACACCTCGGGCATGCGCATCGGCCTGCTCGGCGGCTCGTTCAATCCGCCGCACCAGGCCCATCGCGCGATCAGCCAGTTCGCGCTGAAACGCCTTCAGCTCGATCGCGTGTGGTGGCTGGTGACGCCGGGCAATCCGCTGAAAGAGAACGGCGTGCTGCATGAGCTCGGCGCGCGCATGCAGGCGGCACGCGACGTTGCGGACGACCCACGGATCGAGGTGAGCTGTCTCGAATCCGTCATTCGCACGCGCTATACTATCGACACGATCAACACCTTGCGCCGCCGCCTCTCGGGCTTGCGCTTTGTCTGGATCATGGGCGCCGACAACCTCGCTCAATTCCATCGTTGGCAGCACTGGCGGCGCATCGCCGACCAGGTGCCGATTGCGGTCATCGATCGCCCGCCGCAGAGTTTTCGTGCCCTCGCCTCTCCCGCCGCCCAGGCGCTCAGGCGCTACCGCATGCCCGAGAATGAGGCCGCATTGCTTGCAGATCGGGCCGCGCCGGCCTGGGTGTTCCTGACAGGTATGAAGCTGAATCTCTCTTCGACCGGCTTACGGAACCCGGACGGGAGCTGGAAAGGTACGAAGTGAGTCACATTGTGCGGACGTCGTGTGGACTTCGGGCTCTCTGGCATATTGAAACCCTTAACCCCACATGATGTAGTGTAACCAGTGAGCGTCGGATTCGGCGTTCGCGATACAGTGAAAGGAATGGTCCCTGACCACATCTGTATTGTCCAAGTCAGCTTCACCCAAGACGGCTTCACCGAAGTCTGTTTTACCCAAGGTTGCCAAGCCGGCGCGTAAAACATCGACCAAAGCTGCGGCCTTGAAGGCGCAACCCGACGCCGACAAGACGCTGAGCCTGATCCTCTCCCGCCTCGATGACATGAAGGCGGAAGAGACGGTCACCATCGACCTTCGCGGCAAATCGGCCTACTCCGACTACATGATCGTCACCACCGGCCGGGTAAACCGGCACGTCGGCGCGATCGCGGAGAACGTTGCCAAGGGCCTCAAGGAAAACGGCATCAAGAACATCCACGTCGAGGGCTTGCCCAATTGCGACTGGGTGCTGATCGATTCCGGCGATGTGATCGTGCACGTGTTCAGACCCGAGGTCCGCGAGTTCTACAATCTCGAGAGATTGTACACGCAGGGCCCAGGGGCGGCGAAGGCGATCTAGAGGCTGCTGGCCGATTTCGAATCGGCTGACGCGCATGCTAGCGTCGTGCGCGCGCATATTGCGCGCGGTCTAGAAAACGCGACCCTGAACATATCATGCGCATAGCCGTCATTGCGGTGGGCCGGCTGAAGCAGGGCCCCGAACGGGAGCTTGCCGACCGCTATTTCGAGCGGTTCGACGAGGCTGGCCGCAAGCTCGGATTCCGCGAGCTCGCCATCCACGAATTGCCCGAAAGCCGCGCGCGCGATACGGCGACGCGGATGGCCGAAGAGGCCGCGGCGATCTCCGCGCATATTCCCGAAAAATCGATCCTGGTGGCGCTGGACGAGCGCGGCCAGAATCTGGATTCGACCGTATTCGCACGGCATCTGGCGCGCTGGCGCGACGAGGGTGCCGGTCATACTATCTTCGTGATCGGAGGGGCGGACGGACTTTCGCCCGAATTGCGCCGTAAGGCCAAGCTCGCGATCGCGTTCGGCTCTGCGACCTGGCCGCATCAAATGGTCCGCGTCATGCTTCTGGAACAGCTTTATCGGGCCGCCACCATTCTGGCCGGCCACCCCTATCACCGCGCGTGATCCGCGCCACAACGAGCACCTTTGCCTAAAGCGATGCGAACGCCTGTCCTCAACCTGCTGCTGATCGCCGGTGTTACCGGCGCAAGCCTCGCGCAAGCTCAGACGCAAGGTCAGACAGTTGCGCCGCCGCAGACGGCCGCCGTCGCGCCCGACGCGATCAAGCAGCGCGAGCAGGAGCTGGAGGCCGCGCGCGCAAGCAAGAAGAGCGCGGAGGAAGCGCAGGCCAAGCTCAAGGCCGAGATCACCTCGCTCGGCCAGGACCGCACCCAGCTCAATCAGCAATTGATCGACACCGCCGCCAATGTGCGCACCGTCGAGACCAAGATCGACGAAGCCGAAGCGCGGCTGCGGTCGCTGAACGGCCGCGAGCAGGCGATGCGCAGCTCGCTCGATTCGCGCCGCGCCGACATCGTCGAAGTGCTGGCGGCCCTGCAGCGCGCCGGAAGGCGCACGCCGCCGGCGCTGCTGGTGCGGCCCGAGGACGCGCTGCAATCCCTGCGCACCGCGATGCTGCTCGGTGCCGTCGTGCCGGAATTGCGCGGCCGCGCGGAGAAGATCGCGGGCGAGCTCGGCGAGCTCGTGGCCTTGCGCAGGACCATCGCGACCGAGCGCGACCAGCTCGCCTCCGACCGCGACAAGGTCCGCAACGACCAGACCCGGCTCACCGCTTTGGTCGCCGAGCGGCAGCGTCAGCAGGCGTCGCGCGAAAAAGACCTCGACGCCGAGAACTCGCGCGCCGTCGCGCTCTCAAGACAGGTCGGCGATCTCCAGGGGCTGATCGCCAAGATGGAGCAGGATCTGCAAAGCGCCGCCAAGGCGGCCGAGAAGGCGGCTGACGCCGCCAAGCAGGCCGAGGCCAAGGCGGCCGCAAACGCCGCCGCCAGCGCCAAGACCGGCCCCGGCGCTTTCAAGGACCGCTCCCGGACCACCCCTGCGATGGCCTTTGCCGCGGCCAAGGGCCTCCTGCCTCTTCCGGTTAACGGTAACAAGATCAGGGATTTCAGCGGTTCCGATGGCCTCGGCGGGGTGCAGAAGGGCATTTCGCTGGCGACCAGGCCCGGCTCCCAGGTCACGACGCCGTGTGACGGCTGGGTCGTCTATGCCGGCCCGTTCCGCAGCTATGGACAACTCTTGATCCTCAATGCCGGGGGCGGGTATCATGTCCTGATCGCCGGGATGGAGCGCATTTCGGTCAACATCGGACAGTTTGTGCTCACGGGGGAGCCTGTCGCAACCATGGGGTCGACCTCTCAAGTCGCCTCCATTCTCGCCACGAACGCGAGTCAACCTGTGCTGTATGTCGAGTTCCGCAAAGACGGCACTCCAATCGATCCAGGCCCATGGTGGGCCGCAAATGAAGGCGAGAAGGTTCGCGGATGATGCGCAAGACTTCAGTTATCCTCCTCAGCGCGGCCACCGGTGCGGCGCTGACGCTGTTCGTAACCCAGCCGCGCGCAGTCTTCATGGGCTCCAGCGCGCGAGCCGCCACCGCGGACACCTATCGCCAGCTCAACCTGTTCGGCGACGTGTTCGAGCGCGTGCGCTCGGACTATGTCGAGAAGCCCGACGATACCAAGCTGATCGAATCCGCGATCAGCGGCATGCTCACCGGTCTCGATCCGCATTCGAGCTACATGGACGCCAAGAGCTTCCGCGACATGCAGGTGCAGACCCGCGGTGAGTTCGGCGGCCTCGGCATCGAAGTCACGATGGAAGACGGCCTGATCAAGGTGGTCTCGCCGATCGACGACACCCCGGCCTCGCGCGCCGGCGTCATGGCCAACGACATTATCACCAATCTCGACGACGAGGCGGTGCAGGGCCTGACCCTGAACCAGGCGGTCGAGAAGATGCGCGGCCCCGTCAACACCAAGATCAAGCTCAAGATCATCCGCAAGGGCCAGGACAATCCGATCGACGTCACGCTGGTGCGCGACAACATCCGCGTCCGCTCGGTGCGCGCCCGCGTCGAGGCCGACGACATCGGCTATATCCGCATCACCACCTTCAACGAACAGACCACCGAAGGGCTGAAGCGCGAGGTCGCCAACCTCTCGAATCAGATCGGCGACAAGCTGAAGGGCTACGTCATCGACCTCCGCAACAACCCGGGCGGCCTGCTCGAGGAAGCGGTCACCGTCTCCGACTCCTTCCTGGAGAAGGGCGAAATCGTCTCGACCCGTGGCCGCAATGCCGAGGAGACCCAGCGCCGTACCGCGCATACGGGCGACCTCACCAAGGGCAAGCCGGTCATCGTGCTGGTCAACGGCGGCTCGGCTTCGGCGTCGGAGATCGTTGCCGGCGCGCTGCAGGACCACAAGCGCGCGACCATCGTCGGCACGCGTTCGTTCGGCAAGGGCTCGGTGCAGACCATCATTCCGCTCGGCTCGGGCAATGGCGCGCTGCGCCTGACCACGGCGCGCTACTACACGCCGTCGGGCAAGTCGATCCAGGCCAAGGGCATCGTGCCCGACATCGAAGTGCTGCAGGACGTGCCGGACGAGCTGAAGTCGCGCACCGACACCAAGGGCGAAGCTTCGCTGCGCGGCCATCTCAAGAACGACGGTGACGAGAAGACCGGCTCGCAATCTTACGTTCCGCCGGACGCCAAGGACGACAAGGCACTCAAGCTCGCCGACGATTTGCTTCACGGCATCAAGAACAGCGCCTCCGCGGCGCCCACGCCGGGCGACAAGGCCACGACCGACAAGCCCAAAGCGGCAAACTAAGGCCTCAAGCTATCAAGTCTTGACATCAAGCGATCTGACGAAAAGGGCGGCTCCCGGAGCCGCCCTTTTTGCTTGGAATTCCTGACATCCCCGGCCTATCCCGGCCTGCCGCCGCTTGACCTCGGCGTGGTATCGTCATTGGGAGTGATTCGGGATCGCGCATGACTGAAACGGCCGATGATCTGAGCGCCCCGCTCGGACAGAACAAGCCGCGCCGGAAACGCCGGCTGCGGCTGCCGTTCACGGCCATGCAGATGCTCGCGGTCCTGCTCGGGCTGTTCCTGGTCGCCTTTGCCGGCTTCGCCATCTTCAACAAGGATCCGCTCGGCGGCGAGCCGATGACGCGGCTCGCGATTCGCGAGCCCAATAGCGCAGACAAGGCTGGCGACGAAAAGCCGGCCGCTTCCGGCCAGGGCCAGGACGGCAAGCAGGAAAGCAAGCACGAGACGAAGGAGGCGCCAAAGCAGGCGGGCGAGCAGAAGACCGTCACCATGATCGACGGTTCTACCGGCACGCGCCACGACGTGGTGATCGGCGGCGATGCTGCAGGCAAGGGCGAAACAGCCGCGGCCTCCGCGCCACCGCCCGTCATGGCCGGGATCGACCCGAAACTCCTTGAGAAATCGCGCTACGGCATGATCCCTATGGTTGCCGGGGATCTGAAGCCGTTCAACGTCTATGCGGCGGATGCGGACCGCGCCAAGGCCGCCAAGATGCCTGTTGTCGCGATCCTGATCGGCGGCCTCGGCGTCGGCGCTGCCAAGACCACCGATGCGATCATGCGGCTGCCGCCGGCGGTGACGCTGGCGTTCACGCCTTATGGGTCCGATCCAGGAAAACTCGCCGAGCGGGCCCGCGCCCAACGCCACGAGATCTTCCTCCAGATCCCGATGGAGCCCTACGACTTCCCCGACAACGATCCGGGGCCGCAGACGCTGCTGACCTCACTGAGTGCCGACCAGAACATGGACCGCCTGTACTGGCATCTGAGCCGGATGCAGGGCTATGCCGGCCTCACCAATTTCATGGGCGCCCGCTTTATCGCGACCGAGCCGGCGATGCAGCCGATCATCCGCGAGGCGGCCAAGCGCGGCCTCGGCTTCTTCGACGACGGCTCCTCGCCCCGCAGCATCGCGCCCCAGGCAGCCGCCAGCCAGGCGATGCCGTTCGGCAAGGGCGACATCGCGATCGACGCGGTGCCGACCCCGGCCGAGATCGACCGTGCCCTGACCAAGCTCGAAGCGGCGGCGCGCGAGCGCGGCACTGCCGTGGGCACCGCCTCCGCCCTCCCGGTCTCGATCGAGCGCATCGGCGCCTGGACCAAGACATTGGGCGACCGGGGTATCCTTTTGGTGCCATTGACAACCGCGATGCTGAAATCAAAATCCAGCTAAATCAACGGATTGGTACGGCACAGGCCCGTTGGGCCTGCTCAAGCCCTACCGACAGCATGCGAGAGGTCTGGCGGAATGGCGCGTTATGAGGATCTGCCCTACCGGACCTGCGTCGGTGTGATGCTGATCAACCCGAAGGGACTGGTGTTCGTCGGCCGCCGCGCCGGCGGCATCGAGCATGTCGACGACACCCATGTCTGGCAGATGCCGCAGGGCGGCGTCGATCCCGGCGAGGATACCTGGGACGCCGCCAGGCGCGAGCTCTATGAAGAGACCAGCGTGCGCTCGGTCGAGCGGCTCGGCGAGGTTCCGGAGTGGCTTACTTACGACATTCCGCGCACCGTTGCGGGCCGCGCCTGGAAGGGCCGCTACCGCGGCCAGCGCCAGAAATGGTTCGCGGTCCGCTTCACCGGCACGGACAGCGAGATCAACGTCGCAAATCCCGGCGGCGGCCATAAGGCCGAGTTCGTGGCCTGGCGCTGGGAGCCGATGAAGAACCTGACCGGGCTGATCATCCCGTTCAAGCGCCCGGTCTATGAGCGCGTGGTGAAGGAATTTTCCGCGCTGGCGGAGGATTAGTTCAAGTCGCCATTCCAGGTTGATGCTAATGCATCGCCTGGAATGACGACGAGAGATCCACGCGTGACCCATGAAAAGCCCTACCGTCCCAATGTCGGAATCGCGCTGTTCAATGCCGATGGCCGCGTGCTGATCGGACATCGCTTCAAGGGCGACGGACCCGAGATCATCCTGCCGGGTCTGGACTGGCAGATGCCGCAAGGCGGCGTCGATGAGGGCGAGGACCTGCGCGACGCGGCGTTGCGCGAACTCTGGGAAGAGACCAGCGTCAAGAGCGCAACCTATCTCGGCGAGACCGACTGGCTGACTTACGAATTCCCTCCCTATGACGGGCCGCAGACGCACCGGCTGGCGAAATTCCGCGGCCAGCGCCAAAAATGGTTCGCGCTGCGCTTCACCGGCAAGGATGACGAGATCGATCCGCTGACGCCGCGCAACGGGCAACCCGCGGAGTTCGATGCCTGGCGCTGGGAGCGGCTCGACCGTGTCCCCGATGTCGTGGTGCCGTTCCGCCGCGACGTCTACCGCGCGGTGGCACAGCAGTTTGCGCCCTTCGCGAATTAAAACCGCCGAAACAACCTGATCAAAACAGCCTAATTCGTCGGTCCGACGGTGAACGGGCCGATCGCGATCACGTGGCAATCGCTGTCGCGCCTGGCGCAGTCGGCGAGCGCGGCATTGACGGCGGTCTGCTCGTCGGCGGCCTTCAGGCCGAGGCCCGGCCGGCCCGCGGTGCCGACCGCGACGGCGTTCCAGCCCATGCCATCGGCGAGCTTGCGCACGACCTCGTCGCGCGCATCTGCGACGATCGAGGCATTCGACGACGCGTGGAAGAAGCCGGTGATCTTCAGCAGGGTCGGGATCGGCACCACGAAATTCTCGTCGAGCGCAACGACCAGGCAGGCGACGCCGGCGATCGCGCCGCACGATTCCAGCGAACGCCGCGCGGCATCATCGGCGGATGATGCGCCCATCACCATGAAATATTGACCGCCGGGGCCGAGCGCGACCGCGCGGGATTTCGCCGCGGGCACGAACATGTTCTCGAGCCGGACCTTGGCGGGATCGCGCACCATCGGAAAGTCCTTCGAGGCGAAGGCACGCTCGGTCATGGCATCATGCCGGACAAACGGCTGCGGCGGCATCGGCGGCTTGCCGTGCGTGTAGACGACATTGTTGCCGACCGCATAGAGCTCGCAGCGCCGCGGCGACTGCGCAGCATCGGCGCGCTTCTGGCACTGCTCGAGTGCGGCGTTGCGCGCCGCCTCCTCGTTCGGCTGATTCAACGACGCGCCGGTGAAACCGCCGACATTGACCGCGAACGCCTTGTAGTCGCCGGCAGCGGAATAATCGCCGGCCAGATAATTGCGGACGCGCTCGTTGATGAAGGGCACGCCGTCGGCAGCAAACTTGCCGGCCATCGGCGAGGCGGATGGGGCCGGCATGGGCATCGCCGCTTTCGCCGCCACGGTGGGTGACGGGCTTGATACAGGGCTTGATACAGGGCTCGGCGCGGTCGCTGCGATCGCCGGCGCCTTCGTGGTCTCGAGCTTGGTGAAATAGAGGAAGCCGCCGACGCCGATGGCAACGATGGAGACGATACCGACCACCAGCGGCCACATCCAGTTCGGCGCGGCCGCGGCCTTCGCCACCTTCTTGATCTCAGGCGTTGCGTAGCCGTCGCCGCGCCGCATCGCCACCATATAGGCGTGTACCGGCGTCGGGATATTCTTGACCTCCTGCGCGCCAATATCGGCGAACTGCACCGAGAGCTTGTTGGCGACCTGTTCGTGCACGGCGCGAGAGACGCAGATGCCGCCGACCTCGGCGAGGCCCTCGAGCCGGGCGGCGATATTGACGCCGTCACCGAGCAGATCGCCGTCGCGCTCGACCACGTCGCCGATGGTGATACCGATGCGGAACGACATCTGCCGGCTCGGCGGATAGGCCATGTTGCGCGTTCGCAAGGACTCCTGGATGTCGATCGCGCAGCGCACCGCATCGACTGCGCTTGGAAATTCCGCGAGCACGGCGTCGCCGGCGGTATTGAAGATGCGTCCGCCCGCCTTGGCAATGAAATCGTCGACGACCTCGCGATAGGAGGCCATACGCCGGAGCGTCTCCTCTTCGTCTTCCGCGACCAGTCGTGAGTAACCGGCAATATCGGCTGCGAAAATCGCTGCGATCTTGCGTTTCATCTGCGACCGGCCCCCGGGACAAAGTTCGCAAGCGCAGAATGCCGCTATCGGCGGCGCGGTGCAACAAAGTTTCAGCGCCCGCCACTTCCGTGACGAGCGCTGAACTTATTCAGGAATTTTCAGTTCGGGCCCCGGCGCGGTGCACCGGGGCTTAGTGCATTGCCGTACTGTTGAGCTCGTGTTGGATGCTCTTGAAGTGATCGAGCCGCGCAATGGCTTGGTCGAGCTCGCTGCCTTCGTGCTCCTTCAGTCCCTCTTCCATCTCCGAGACAGTCGCGGCGAACTGGGCGCGGTCGAGCTCGGCCAGCGACGTCGCTACGTCGGCGAGCACGGTCAGGCCCTTTTCGGAAACTTCGGCGATACCGCCGAGCACGATCATCTTCTCGTGCTTGCCGCCGGTGGTCACGGTGAGAATGCCGGGCCGAATCGCGGCTACGACCGGCGCATGTCCCGCCAGCACGCCGAAGTCACCCTCGACGCCGGGGATATCGACCTGATCAACCTCGCCCGAGAAGGCGAGCTTTTCCGGCGAGACGAGATCGAAGTGGAAGGTGGCCATGGGAAACCTGCGAATGGTGAGTAGCGAAAAGCGAATGGAGCGGGAGCAGCGCGACTGGTCGCTACTCCCTGCTCGCCCTTCGCAGCTTAGGCCGCCTCGGCCGCCAGCTTCTTGCCCTTCTCGATCGCCTCTTCGATGGTGCCGACCATGTAGAAGGCGGCTTCCGGCAGGTGGTCATACTTGCCTTCGCAGAGGCCGCGGAAACCCTTGATGGTGTCCGCGAGGTCGACGAACTTGCCGGGCGAGCCGGTGAAGATTTCGGCGACGTGGAACGGCTGCGACAGGAAGCGCTCGATCTTGCGGGCGCGGGCCACCGTCAGCTTGTCCTCTTCCGAAAGCTCGTCCATGCCGAGAATGGCGATGATGTCCTGGAGCGACTTGTAGCGCTGCAGCACCTGCTGGACCTGACGCGCGGTGTCGTAGTGCTCCTGGCCGACGACGAGCGGCGAGAGCATGCGCGAGGTCGAGTCGAGCGGGTCCACCGCCGGATAGATGCCCTTTTCCGAGATCGCGCGGTTCAACACCGTGGTGGCGTCCAAATGCGCGAACGAGGTCGCGGGCGCCGGGTCGGTCAAGTCGTCGGCCGGAACGTAAATGGCCTGCACCGAGGTGATCGACCCCTTCTGCGTGGTGGTGATGCGCTCCTGCAGCGCGCCCATGTCGGTGGCGAGCGTCGGCTGATAACCCACGGCGCTCGGGATACGACCGAGCAGCGCCGACACTTCAGAGCCGGCCTGGGTGAAGCGGAAGATGTTGTCGACGAAGAACAGCACGTCCTGGCCCTGGTCACGGAAGTGCTCGGCGACGGTCAGACCGGTCAGGCCGACGCGGGCGCGGGCGCCGGGCGGCTCGTTCATCTGGCCGAACACCAGCGCGCACTTCGACTTGACGCTCGGATCCGGATTGTGCGGATCGGCGTTGACCTTGGACTCGATGAACTCGTGATAGAGGTCATTACCCTCGCGGGTACGCTCGCCGACGCCGGCGAATACGGAGTAACCGCCGTGCGCCTTCGCGACGTTGTTGATCAGCTCCTGAATCAGCACGGTCTTGCCGACGCCAGCGCCGCCGAACAGGCCGATCTTGCCGCCCTTGGCGTAGGGCGCGAGCAAGTCGACGACCTTGATGCCGGTGACGAGAATTTCAGCTTCGGTCGACTGGTCGGTGTAGCTCGGCGCTTCCTGGTGGATGGCGCGCCGGCCTTCGGACTGGATCGGGCCGGCTTCGTCGATCGGCTCGCCGATCACGTTCATGATGCGGCCGAGCGTGCCCGCGCCCACCGGGACCGCGATCGGCTGTCCGGTGTCGGTCACTTCCTGGCCGCGGACCAGACCTTCGGTCACGTCCATCGCGATCGTGCGCACGGTGGACTCACCGAGATGCTGCGCAACTTCCAGCACGAGGCGGATGTTGCCGTTCTTGGTTTCCAACGAATTCAGAATGGCCGGCAGATGGCCTTCGAACTGAACGTCGACGACGGCGCCCATGACCTGGGTGACGCGACCGACCTGGTTAGCTGCTGTAGCCATGAAGCTCTCCTTCGAAATTCTTTACTTGAACGACCGTCGTTTGGTTCGTGCGTCAGACCGCCTCGGCGCCGGAGATGATCTCGATCAGCTCCTTGGTGATCTGGGCTTGACGGGTTCGGTTGTAGATCTGGGTTTGCTTGCGGATCATTTCGCCGGCGTTGCGGGTGGCGTTGTCCATCGAGCTCATCTGGGCGCCGTAGAACGAGGCGTTGTTTTCCAGCAGTGCGCGGAAGATCTGCACCGCGATATTCCGCGGCAACAGGCCGGAGAGGAGTTCGTCTTCCTCAGGCTCATAGTCGTAGGACGTCGACGGCGCGTTCGCCGCGTTTTCTTCCACGGTCAGCGGAATGATCTGCTGCGCGGTCGGGATCTGGGCAATCACCGACTTGAACTGCGCGTAGAACAACGTGCAGACGTCGAATTCGCCGTTGTCGAAACGGGCCAGCACCTTCTTGGCGATGTCCTCGGCGTTGACGAAACCGAGCTGGCGAACGCCGCGCAGGTCGAGGTGCTCGACGATCTGCTTGTCGTAGAGGCGGCGGAGCTGCTCGTAGCCCTTGCGGCCGACGCAGAAGAATTTGACGTCCTTGCCCTGCGCCATCAGCGCCTGGGCGCGCTCGCGCGCGAGGCGCACGATCGAGGAGTTGAAGGCACCCGACAGGCCGCGCTCGCCGGTGCAGACCAGCAGCAGGTGAACCTGATCCTTGCCGGTGCCGGCCAGCAGCACCGGCGCGCCGGGCGAACCGGCGGCAGCGCTGGCGATGTTGGCGATCACCGCGCTCATCTTGTCGGCATAGGGCCGCGCCGCCTCGGCCGCTTGCTGGGCGCGGCGCAACCTGGACGCCGCGACCATCTGCATGGCCTTGGTGATCTTCTGCGTCGCCTTGGTGGAGGCGATGCGGACGCGCATGTCTTTAAGTGACGCCATTCTTCGTTCACCCCGGCGGTTCGATCCCTTGGATCAAGCCGCTAGCCTATCCCAGTCGTCATGCCCGGGCTTGTCCCGGGCATCCACGTCTTTGTCTCCATGCGGTGAGCACGGACGGCCGGGACAAGAAGCCCGGCCATGCGACGGTTCTCTTATGCGAAGCTCTTGGCGAAACCCTCGACCACCGACTTCAGCTTGGCGGCGGTGTCGTCGGAGAGATCGCGGCTGTCGCGGATCGCGTTGAGGATCTCGACGTTCTTGCCGCGCAGCAGCGACAACAGACCGTCCTCGAACGCGCGCACCTTGTTGACCGGGAGCGGATCGAGATAGCCGTTGGTGCCGGCCCAGATCACGCAGACCTGCTCTTCCATCTTCAGCGGCGCGAACTGCGGCTGCTTCAGGAGTTCGGTGAGACGCGAGCCGCGGTTGAGCAGGCGCTGGGTCGAGGCGTCGAGGTCGGAGCCGAACTGCGCGAACGCCGCCATTTCGCGGTACTGCGCGAGCTCGCCCTTGATCTTGCCGGCGACCTTCTTGGTGGCCTTGGTCTGCGCCGAGGAACCGACGCGCGACACCGACAGACCGACGTTCACCGCGGGGCGGATGCCCTGGAAGAACAGGTCGGTTTCCAGGAAGATCTGGCCGTCGGTGATCGAAATGACGTTGGTCGGAATGTAGGCCGACACGTCGTTGGCCTGGGTTTCGATGACCGGCAGCGCCGTCAGCGAGCCCGAGCCCTGGTCCTTGTTCAGCTTCGCCGCGCGCTCGAGCAGGCGGGAATGCAGATAGAACACGTCGCCCGGATAGGCTTCGCGGCCCGGCGGGCGGCGCAGCAAAAGCGACATCTGGCGGTAGGCGACGGCCTGCTTGGACAAATCGTCATAGATGATGACGGCGTGCATGCCGTTGTCGCGGAAGTACTCGCCCATGGTGCAGCCGGTGAACGGCGCGATGTACTGCATCGGCGCCGGATCCGAAGCGGTGGCGGCGACGATGATCGAATATTCGAGCGCGCCCTGCTCTTCCAGCACCTTCACGAACTGGGCAACGGTCGAGCGCTTCTGGCCGATCGCGACGTAGACGCAATACAGCTTGATGTTCTCGTCCGGCTGCGCGTTGAGCGGCTTCTGGTTGAGGATGGTGTCGAGCGCGATCGCGGTCTTGCCGGTCTGGCGGTCGCCGATGATCAGCTCGCGCTGGCCGCGGCCGATCGGGATCAGGGCGTCGATCGCCTTGAGGCCAGTCGCCATCGGCTCGTTCACCGACTTGCGCGGAATGATGCCGGGCGCCTTGACGTCGACGCGCATGCGCTTG
This sequence comes from Bradyrhizobium sp. 149, assembly GCF_023073915.1. Lineage (GTDB taxonomy): Bacteria > Pseudomonadota > Alphaproteobacteria > Rhizobiales > Xanthobacteraceae > Bradyrhizobium. Next base: position 38,530 of record NZ_JADPKK010000016.1, read on the forward strand.
TCGGCCTGGATCGGGCCCTTGCCGTCGATCGGGTTGCCGAGCGCGTCGACGACGCGGCCGAGCAGGCCCTTGCCGACCGGCGCGTCCACGATGGCGCGGGTGCGCTTGACGGTCTGGCCTTCCTTGATCTCGCGGTCGGCGCCGAAAATAACGATACCGACATTGTCGGTTTCGAGGTTCAGCGCCATGCCGCGGGTGCCGTTCTCGAACTCGACCATTTCACCGGCCTGGACGTTGTCCAGACCGTAGACGCGGGCGATACCGTCGCCGACGGACAGCACCTGTCCGACTTCGGAGACTTCAGCTTCCTGGCCGAAATTCTTGATCTGGTCCTTGAGGATCGCGGAAATTTCCGCGGCGCGGATGTCCATCAGCCTGCCTCTTTCATCGCGTGCTTGATCGAATTGAGTTTGGTGCGAAGCGAACTATCGATCATCCGGCTGCCAAGCTTGACCACGAGGCCACCGATGATCGAGGGATCGACCTTCACGTTGAGCGCGACGTCCTTGCCGGTCACCGACTTCAGGGCAACCTTGAGGGCGTCGAGATTCTTGTCCGAAAGCGCCTCCGCCACGGTGACGTCGGCCGTCGCCTCGCCCTTGAAGCGGGCGACTAGGGCGCGATAGGCGCGGATGACGTCAGCCACCACGAACAGGCGACGGTTGGCGGTCAGCACTTTCAGGAAATTGGCGGAGATGCCGGCGATCCCCGTCTTGTTCAGCACGGCCGAGAGGGCCCTGGACTGCGCATCGGCCGCGAACACCGGGCTGCGGACGAGGCGCTTCAGATCGGCGCTTTCGTTCAGCATCCCCTCGAATTTGTCGAGATCGGCTTTGACCTCGTCGACCACTTTCTGGTCACGGGCCAGTTCAAACAAGGCCGTTGCATAACGGCCCGACACACCGGAAACGGACGTATCTTCTGCAGCCACAGACGCGCTCTTTTTGCTGTCAAACTCGCAAGGGAAAAACCGTCGCCACGAAGCGGCGCCTAGCGATCCAAGCCCTTGGAATTCAAGCGGGACTTCGATTTTCGACCCCGCACGGAAGTGCCGGGCTCGTTAAAATCGCGGCTTTGCTAACATAGCAGGCGCGCAGGTGCAACATGACGCCAAACTAAAGGCATGACGCTCTGTCGCCAGTTCGTCGCAGTCCCCGACGACGCGATGACACCTGCCATGCCGCGGAATTGCCACGCTCTGCGAGCCGACGCCGGGCCATTCGTTCCTGCGCTGAGCGCATAGCGGCCATGAACACGGATCACTCGGGCGTGATTTCCGACGCGAGGGCTTCACTCGCCGAATACTTACGGAATTCTAAACACAGAAAGCTATGACTTCGTTTTACAGTATTAACAAGTAATCATTAGGTTAATAAATCGTTAAAATCCAAGATTACGGAATATCGGCTGAATACCTGTGCCGGTAACAAGATATTACACGCCGACACGGAACGGATTTACTGCCCAATTCACGCCTCATTAGGAAACGAAACGCCACCTCGCTCACAAACTTACGGGGGCTCCACTTGCCACATATGTGGCAATACTAGCTTAGGGACCACTAAATGCTTTCTTTGAAGATGCTGGGCTGTGTGACCCGGCCGCGTACGGCGATGGCTTTCGTTGCCGCAACTCTCCTCATCGGTGGAACTGCCACCGAAGCATCCGCCAAATCCCGCCATCACCACCGGTACTCTCACCATCATCACCGCCACCACGCCCAGAACGATGCCAACACGACCTCCGATTGGCGTAACGCCAACGCGTCGATGACGCCGTCGCAGGGTACCGGGCGTTCCTTCTCCGGCATGGCTTCGTTCTACGGCAACGAGTCCGGCAGCAAGACCGCGTCGGGCCAGCGCTTCAACCAGAACGCCATGACCGCAGCGCACCGTTCGCTGCCGTTCGGCACCAAGCTGCGCGTCACCCATGGCGGCTCGAGCGTGGTCGTCACCATCAACGACCGTGGCCCGTTCATTCGCGGCCGTGTCCTCGACCTCTCCACGGGTGCTGCCCGCGCCATCGGCCTCACCGGCGCCGGCGTCGGCCGCGTCACCGCGGAAGTCGTCTCCTAAAGCGCGCGACGCGTGAAATAAGCCCGCCGTCTTCCCATGATCTTGGGGGACGGCGGGCTTTTTTTATTCTTTGTCATTCCGGGGCACGCGAAGCGTGAACCGGAATCTCGAGATTCCGGGTTCGACGCTGCGCATCGCTCCGGAATGATGATGGAGGTGTGGCCGCGGCGGTGGCCTACAAAAAACTCTGCGGATCGACGTCGACTTCCAGCTTTTGATTGCCCTTCGGCTTCGGGCATACGGCAAGCCAGTTGCGCAAATAATCCGACAGGTCGAACCCGCGCGCCGATTTCACCAGGATGCGGAATCGGTAGCGGCCCTTGATGACCGCGAGAGGGGCTTCCGCCGGCCCTAGCACCACCACGCGCTCATCGCGCGGCGCGAGCGCAACGAGGCGGCGGCCAAAGCCTTCGGCGCTCGGCCGGTCGCCGGCGGAAATGATCAGGCTCGCGAGCCGCCCGAACGGTGGATAGAGCGTGCGTTCGCGCAAATCGATCTCGCTGTCGTAGAAGGCTTCGCGGTCGCAGGCGATCAGCGCCTTCATCACGGGATGATCGGGCTGATGGGTCTGGAGATAGCCGACGCCGCGGCCCTGCTCGCGGCCGGCGCGGCCGATCACCTGGTTAAGCAATTGCCAGGTACGTTCGGAGGCGCGCGGATCGCCGTTGGACAGGCCAAGATCCGCATCGACCACGCCGACGAGATTGAGCCGCGGGAAATTGTGGCCCTTGGCGACGAGCTGCGTGCCGATGATGATGTCGACGCGGCCCTCCGCGATGTCATTGAGTTCCGAGCGCATGGTCTCGATCGAGGTGATGAGATCGCTCGACAGCACCATGGTGCGCGCTTCCGGGAACAGCGCCGCCGCCTCTTCCTGCAAGCGCTCGACGCCGGGCCCGACTGCGACCAGCGATTCCTCTGCCGCGCAATGCGGACAGGTCTGCGGACGCGGCATCGAGAAGCCGCAATGGTGACAGACGAGGCGCTGGCGGAAGCGATGATCGACCAGCCAGGCATCGCAGATGGTGCAGGCGAAGCGATGACCGCAGGCGCGGCACAGCGTCAGCGGCGCATAACCGCGGCGATTGAGGAACAATAGCGCCTGCTCGCGCCGCTCGATCGCGGTCCTGATCTCGGAGGCCAGCCGCGGCGAGATGAAGCGGCCGCGCGCGGGCGGCTCGCGGCGCAGGTCGATGGCCTCGATATGCGGCATGTGCTGGCCGCCGAAGCGCGACGGCAGCGCGATGCGCTGATAGCGGTTCTTGCGCGCATTGACCTCGGATTCGACCGACGGCGTCGCCGAGGCCAGCACGATCGGGACCTTTGCGATATGCGCGCGCACCACCGCCATGTCGCGGGCGTGATAATGCACACCCTCGTCCTGCTTGTAGGCCTGGTCGTGCTCTTCATCGACGACGATGAGGCCGAGATTGCCGTAGGGCAAAAACAGCGCGGAGCGCGCGCCGACCACGACCGGCGCGCTGCCCTCGGAGATCGCCGCCCAATTGCGCGCACGGGTACGCGGCGTCAGCTCGGAATGCCATTCGATCGGCCGCACGCCAAAACGCTGCGCGAAGCGGTCGAGGAACTGACCGGTGAGCGCGATCTCCGGCATCAGGATCAGTGACTGTTTTCCGCGGCGGATCGCCTCGGCCACGGCTTCGAAGTAAACCTCGGTCTTGCCCGAGCCGGTGACACCGTCGAGCAGCGCGACGTGGAAGCTGCCGTTGGCGGCGAGCGCGCGCATCGCATCGACGCCGGCGCGCTGGAGCGGTGAAAAATCCGGCCGGCTGAAATCCGGGTCGGGGGCCGGCGGCGGCGGAGGCGGCGGCATCGGTTCGACCGCGAGCGTGCCTTCGTCCACGAGGCCGTCGATCACGCCGGCCGAAACGCCGGCCTCCTTGGCCGCCTCGGACTTGCCGTGCAGCAGCCGGTCCGACAGCACCTCGATCAGGCGCTGCCGCGCCGGTGTCAGTCGCCGCGGGGGATCGCCGACCAGGCGCACGCCGGCGCGTGCCCGCTCGGGACCGAGGTTCTCCCCCATCCGCAGGCACATGCGCAGCACCATGCCGCGCGGGCTCAGCGTGTAATTGGCGACCCAGTCCACGACCGCACGCAGCTCGGGCTTCAACGGCGGGATGTCGAGCTTTTCGCTGACCTCCTTGAGGCGGTTGTGCAGGCGCGGATCGGGATTGGCGTTTTCGGCCCAGACCACAGCGATCACCTCGCGCGGGCCGAGCGGCACCCCGACAAAATCGCCCGCCTTCAGCTCCATCCCGCGCGGCACCTTGTAGGAATAGGTCTGGTCGAGCGCGACCGGCACCAGCACGTCGACCATGCCGGTCGCGTTGGCGGAGACGGCGTTGCTGCGCGCTGTGTGATCCATGCAGGGAGAATCGGAACCCGGGGCCTCAAGGCTAGCGCCCTGAGGCGGCCTTAGCGAACGATAAACGAGTGTGATGCGATATACTGAGTGGAATCACCACGTCCAGAGCGCATGAGCAAAGCGACCGCCCCACAAATCGAGCTCGCCAGCGCCGATCCCGACATCGCGCAGGAGATGGCGCGCTGGCTGTCGCATCTCGGCGCGGAGCGACGGCTGTCGCCGAAGACGCTGGAGGCCTATGCCCGCGACTTGCGGCAGTGCCTGAATTTCCTCTGCACCCATTGGGGCGAGCGGGTGACGCTCAAGCGTTTTGCCGCGCTGGAAGCCACCGATATCAGGGCCTTCATGGCGATGCGCCGCGCCGACGACATTGCCGGCCGCAGCCTGATGCGCGCGCTCGCGGGCCTGCGCTCGTTCGGCCGCTTCCTCGAACGCGAGGGCAAGGGCAAGGTCGGCGCACTCTCGGCGATCCGCGCGCCGAAAGTCGCAAAAAGCCTGCCGAAGCCGCTGCCGATGGCGTCGGCCAAACGTCTTGCGGACGCCGACGAGCGCGCCGGCGAGGACCGCGAGAGCTGGATTCTTGCGCGCGACGCCGCGGTGATGGCTCTCCTCTACGGCTCGGGCCTGCGCATCTCCGAAGCGCTGGGCCTGAAGCGCCGCGAGGTGCCGCGCCCCGGCGAAGGCGACGTGCTGATCGTAACCGGCAAAGGCAACAAGACGCGTATGGTGCCGGTGCTGCAGAACGTGCTCGCGCTCGTGCAGGACTATGTTGCGATGTGCCCGTATCCGTTGCCGGGCGAGGGCCCGATCTTCGTCGGCGCACGCGGCGGGCCCTTGAGCCCGCGCATCATCCAGCTCGCGATGGAGCGGCTGCGCGGCGCGCTCGGCCTGCCCGACAGCGCGACGCCGCACGCGCTCCGGCATTCCTTCGCCACGCATCTGTTGTCACGCGGCGGCGATCTGCGCGCGATCCAGGAATTGCTCGGCCATGCCTCGCTCTCGACCACGCAGATCTATACCGGCATCGATTCCGAGCGGCTGCTGGAAGTCTATGCCAGCGCGCATCCGCGGCGGTGATGCTGACATGAAGCTGTCATAGTAAGCTCTCTTGGCAAGCTCTCTTGGCAAGCTCTCTTGCCGCGCATGCCTCTTGCGCGGCGCCCGCGGTTCGGTCAATCGTGGGAACCTGGCCAGGAGGAATTTATGAGCGCACATGAAAGCATGGAGCATGCCGAGCACGCCGAACACGCGTCCGGCTCGAACAAGAACATCGCGCTCCTGATCGCGGTGCTGGCGTTGTTCCTGGCGATCTCGGAAACGCTCGGCAAGGGCGCCCAGACGGAGTCGATCAGCAAGAACGTCCAAGCTTCCAATCTCTGGGCCTTCTTCCAGGCCAAAAGCATCCGCCGCACCGTGGTGCAGGCCGCCGCCGAGCAGGGCAAGCTGACGCTGGGCTCCGTCACCGACGACGCCATCAAGGCCGCTGCGCAGAAGCAGATCGAGGACTGGCAGAAGACCGCGGCGCGCTACCGCTCCGAGCCGGAGACCGGCGAAGGCACCGAGCAGCTCGCCGAAAAAGCCAAGCACGCCGAGCATGAGCGCGACGAGGCCACCGCGAAGTATCATCATTTCGAGCTGGCGTCCGCCGCCTTCCAGATCGGCATCGTGCTGGCGTCGGCCACCATCATCACCGGCATGATCGCACTCGCCTATGTCGCTGGCCTGCTGACGCTCGGCGGGCTCGTCATGACCGGGCTCGGTCTGTGGTTGCCGCACCTGCTGCATCTGCACTGAGGGGCATGGGGCGTGACCACGGCGCGATGCAAATCGGCCGCCAGACATTCCGCTGTCGTGCCCCGGCTTGACCGGGGCGTCCAGTACGCCGCGGCTCCTCCGTATCTCTTCGTTTTCTCTGGAATACTGGATCGCCCGGTCTAGGCCGGGCGATGACACCGAGGATGCGGGAACGTTCAGCGCGCTTCGTGCACGCTCTTGCGAAAACGCTGGATCAGGCGGAACGTGCGGGAGGACCAGCCTTCGCCGTTGCCGGCGATCAGCTCGCGGATGCGTCGCTTGATCGGGTCGACCAGCTCGGCGGCCTTGGCGCGCAGCTTCAGCACCAGATCATAGAGCCGCTCGAACCAGGCCATCTCCATCAGCTTGTCGCGCGTCACGTCGAACACGAAAGCGGTGACGCCGACCCCGAGCAGTTTTGCGAACAGGATGGTGACGACCGCGCTGGTCCAGTATTCGTGCGTGAGCAGCCATAGGCCACCCAGCTTGAGCGGAAACAGCGGGATGATTGGAACCGCGAACACGATCAGCGTCATCGCCGGCGACAGCGCATCGACGCGCTCCGTCAGCCATTGCTTGAAACGCGCGAGCGGGATGATTGCGACAACCCGCGCGACGATCGGTTCGAGATGATCCCACAGCCAGGCTTCGATCAGGAAGATGATCGCAAGCAGGACCCAGACCGGTTGAAGCAGGCGGCGTAACATGTGTTTCCCGCCCGATTCGGCGCTGGACGCAGCCTACATATGGATGGCCCGCTTGCCGACTGCAAGCGCGGCTTCCTTGATGGCTTCCGAGCGGGTCGGATGCGCGTGGCAGGTGCGGGCGAGATCCTCCGCACTGCCGCCAAACTCCATGAGAACGGCCGCTTCATGGATCATTTCGCCGGCTTCGCGGCCGATAATGTGGACGCCGAGCACGCGATCGGTCTTCGCATCTGCGAGAATCTTCACAAAACCGTCAGTGGTCTGGTTGACCTTGGAACGGCCGTTGGCGGTAAAGGGGAACTTTCCGACGGTATAAGCCACGCCCGCCTGCTTCAGCTCCTCCTCGGTCTTGCCGACCGAGGACACTTCCGGCGTGGTATACACGACGCCCGGGATAACATCGTAGTTCACGTGGCCGGCCTGCCCGGCGATGATCTCGGCAACCGCGACGCCTTCATCCTCGGCCTTGTGCGCGAGCATCGGGCCCGCGACGACGTCGCCGATGGCATAGACGCCCTTCACACTGGTGGCAAAATGCGGGTCGATCTGCACGCGGCCGCGATTGTCGAGCGCAATCCCGGCTTCCTTCAGGCCGAGCCCATCCGTGTACGGCACGCGGCCGATGCAGACGAGAACGACGTCGGCTTCCAGCGTCTCGGCGGCGCCGCCGGCGGCGGGCTCGATCGTCGCCTTCAGCGTCTTGCCGGAGGTGTCCACGCCCGTGACCTTGGCGCCCAGCTTGAACGCAAAGCCCTGCTTCTCCAGGATGCGCTGGAATTGCTTGGCGATCTCGCCGTCCATGCCGGGCAGGATGCGGTCCAGGAATTCGACGACGACGACTTCGGCGCCGAGACGATGCCAGACCGAGCCGAGCTCGAGACCGATCACGCCGGCGCCGACGATCAGCAGCTTGCCGGGGACCTTGTCCAGCGACAGCGCGCCCGTCGACGACACGATGCGCGTCTCGTCGATCTCGATGCCCTTCAGCCGCGCGATGTCCGAGCCGGTGGCGATCACGATGCTCTTGGTCTCGACCACTTGCGACTTGCCGTCGGCGGAGACTTCGACCTTGCCGGTGCCGAGAATCTTGCCGGTGCCCTTGAGCACGTCGATCTTGTTCTTCTTCATCAGGAACTCGACGCCCTTGACGTTGCCGTCGATGCCCTGCTGCTTGAAGTTCATCATCGAAGGCAAATCGAGCTTCGGCGCGGAGACGCTGACGCCCATCTTGGCAAAGGAATGCCCGGCTTCCTCGAACATTTCGGAGGCGTGCAGCAGCGCCTTCGACGGCATGCAGCCGACATTGAGGCAGGTGCCGCCGAGCGTGGCGTTCTTTTCGACCACGGCGACTTTCATGCCGAGCTGGCTTGCGCGCACCGCGCAGACATAACCGCCCGGTCCGGTGCCGATGACGACGAGATCGTAGGTAGCCATGAGAGAAAGTCCCGTAGGTTTAGCGTGATGAGGATGTGTCAGCGTCCGCCGGTGCGTCAGCGTCCGCCGGACACATCGAGAATGGCTGAGGTGACGTAGGAGGCGTCGTCCGACATCAGCCAGACGATGGCATTGGCGACTTCATCGGCAGTACCGACGCGCTTCATCGGCACCATATGGGCCAGACGATGGGCGCGGTCGGGCTCACCGCCGGCAGCGTGGATTTCGGTGTCGATCAGGCCGGGGCGGATGCCCGCGACGCGAATGCCCTCGCCGGCAACCTCATGGCCGAGGCCGACAGTGAAAGAATCGATCGCGCCCTTGGACGCGGCATAGTCAACATAGGTGTTCGGCGCGCCGAGCTTGGCAGCAACCGACGACAGATTGACGATGACGCCGCCCTGGCCGCCGTGCCGGGTCGACATCCGCTTCACCGCCTCGCGCGCGCAGAGGATAGAGCCGGTGACGTTGACCGCCATCACGCGCTGGATGCGCTCGGCCGACATCTCGTCGACACGCACGCCGCTGGTCCCGACAATACCGCCATTGTTGACGAGTGCGCCGAGCGTGCCGAACCCGTCGGCGGCCTTGAACAGCGCCAGGATGTCGCTTTCCTCGGCGACATCGCATTTGACCGCGATCGCCTTGCCGTTGCTGGCCTCGATCGCGGCGACCACCTCGTCGGCGGCCGTCTTGTTGCTGGCATAGCCGACGACGATTCGGAAGCCGCGCGCGGCCGCCGCAATCGCGGTCGCCCGCCCGATGCCGCGGCTGCCGCCGGTGATGACAACGACTTTATCGGTCACGCGCGCCTCCATGGTTCGACACGCGCCGTCGCGAAAGGCGACGGCGCTCGCAGAGCATCAGGGATCAGAGATCGAGCACCAGGCGAGCCGGATCTTCCAGGCTCTCCTTGACGCGGACCAGGAAGGTCACCGCCTCCTTGCCGTCGATGACGCGGTGATCGTAGGACAGCGCCAGATACATCATCGGGCGGACCTCGATCTTGCCGCCCACGACCATCGGCCGCTCCTGGATCTTGTGCATGCCGAGGATGCCGGACTGCGGCGCGTTCAGGATCGGGGTCGACATCAGCGAGCCGTAGATGCCGCCATTGGTGATCGTGAAGGTGCCGCCCTGCATCTCGTCGATCTTGAGCTGGCCGTCACGGGCACGGCGGCCGAAATCGGCGATGCCCTTCTCGATGTCGGCGATCGACTTGTTGTCGCAGTCGCGCACCACGGGCACCACGAGGCCCTTGTCGGTGCCGACGGCGACGCCGATGTGGTAGTAGTTCTTGTAGATCAAATCGGTGCCGTCGATCTCGGCGTTGACGGCCGGGATGTCCTTCAGCGCCTGCACGACGGCCTTGGTGAAGAAGCCCATGAAGCCGAGCTTGCTGCCGTGCTTCTTCTCGAACGCATCCTTGTAGTGCGCGCGCAGTGCCATGACGTTGGTCATGTCGACCTCGTTGAAGGTCGTGAGCATCGCGGCGGTGTTCTGCACGTCCTTGAGGCGGCGCGCGATGGTCTGGCGCAGCCGGGTCATCTTGACGCGCTCTTCGCGGGCGGCGTCATCGGCCGGCGACGGCGCGCGGACTTGAACGGCGGCGGCGGGCTGGTTGACCGGGGTCGGCGCGGAGGCCGCACGCTCGATCGCGGCGAGCATGTCGCCCTTGGTGACGCGGCCGTCCTTGCCGGAGCCGGGAACGGTCGAGGCGTCGATGCCGGTCTCGGCCGAGAGCTTTCGCACGGACGGGGCGAGCGGGGCGTCGGCCGGCGGAGCCTTCGACGCAGCAGGAGCAGCCGCAGCGGCGACAGGAGCGGCTGCCGCGGGCTTTGCGGGCGCAGCGGCCGGCTTGGCAGCGCCAGCGGCGCCTTCGGTAATCTGGCCGAGCAGCGCGCCGACCGCGACGGTGGCGCCATCGGCCGCGACGATCTCGCTCAGCGTGCCGGCGGAGGGCGCCGGGACTTCGATGGTGACCTTGTCGGTCTCGAGCTCCACCAAGGGCTCGTCGACGGCGACGGGATCGCCGGCCTTCTTGAACCAGCGGCCGATGGTGGCCTCGGTGACGGATTCGCCGAGGGTCGGCACACGAATTTCAGTCATGGTCTTTTCCTTAAGGAGATCGCCAATGCGGTCGGGAATTTTCAGGTGTCATCGGCCGGCGAAAAGCAGGCCATCCAGCAAGCCGAAACGTTCGCATTCACCACGGACGCCACGGTTTGCCGGATGCCCCGCGCCAGTGCGCCGTTGCGCACGAGGCGGGGCATGACGCAGCTCGAAAAAGTTCAGCTCAATGCTTCGTCCAGGAACGCCTTCAGCTGCGCCTGATGCTTCGACATCAGACCCGTGGCGGTCGCGGCGGAGGCGGCGCGGCCGACATAACGCGGACGCCGGCTCGCGCCGTTCACCTGGTTCAGCACCCATTCCAGATAGGGCTCGATGAAGTGCCAGGCCCCCATGTTGCGGGGCTCTTCCTGGCACCACACCACTTCGGCCTTCTTGAAGCGCGACAGCTCGGCCACCAGCGCCTTCAGCGGCACCGGATAGAGCTGCTCGACGCGCATCAGGTAGATGTCGTCCATGCCGCGCTTCTCGCGCTCCTCGTAGAGGTCGTAATAGACCTTGCCCGAGCAGAGCACGATGCGGCGGATCTTCTCGTCGGAAACGAGCTTGACCGCTTCGCTCGGCAGCATCTGGGCGTCATCATAGAGGATGCGGTGGAAGGTCGTTCCCTTCGCGAGCTCCTCGAGACGCGACACCGCCCGCTTGTGACGCAGCAGCGACTTCGGCGTCATCACGATCAGCGGCTTGCGGATCTCGCGATGGAGCTGGCGGCGCAGCACGTGGAAGTAGTTCGCCGGCGTGGTCGGATAGACCACCTGCATGTTGTCTTCCGCGCACATCTGCAGATAACGCTCCAGACGCGCCGAGGAGTGCTCCGGTCCCTGGCCTTCATAGCCGTGCGGCAGGAGGCAGACGAGGCCGGACATGCGCAGCCATTTGCGCTCGCCCGAGGAGATGAACTGGTCGAACACGACCTGCGCGCCGTTGGCGAAGTCGCCGAACTGCGCTTCCCACAGGGTCAACGTATTCGGCTCGGCGAGCGAGTAGCCGTATTCGAAGCCGAGCACGGCCTCTTCCGACAGCAGCGAATTGATGACCTCGTAATGGCCCTGCTCGTGGCCGAGATGGTTGAACGGCGTGTAGCGGCTCTCGTCTTCCTGGTCGATCAGGACCGAGTGGCGCTGCGAGAAGGTGCCGCGCTCCGAATCCTGTCCGGACAGCCGGACATGGTGGTTCTCGTTGAGCAGCGTGCAGAACGCCAGCGCCTCGCCGGTAGCCCAGTCGATGCCCGTGCCGCCGTCGATCGCCTTGGACCGGTTCTCGAGGAAGCGTTGGATGGTGCGGTGGACGCGGAAGCCGTCCGGCACCTTGGTGATCTTGCGGCCGATGTCCTTCAGCTCGGCGATGTCGACGCCGGTGACGCCACGCCGCGCATCTTCTTCCGGATCGGCGATCTTGAAGCCGGCCCATTTGCCGTCGAGCCAGTCGGCCTTGTTGGGCTTGTAGCCGGAGCCGGCTTCGAGCTCGGCATCGAGCCGCGCGCGCCAATCGGCCTTGGCCTTGTCGACCTCGCCCTCGGTCAACACGCCTTCGCTGATGAGGCGGCGGGCGTAGAGCTCGAGCGTCGACGGATGGGCCGCGATCTTCTTGTACATCACCGGCTGGGTGAAAGCCGGCTCGTCGCCCTCGTTATGGCCATGCCTGCGGTAGCAGAACATGTCGATGACCACAGGCTTGTGAAATTTCTGCCGGAACTCGGTCGCGACCTTGGCCGCGAACACCACGGCTTCCGGATCGTCGCCGTTGACGTGGAAAATCGGCGCATCGATCATCTTCGCCACGTCGGACGGGTAAGGCGACGAACGGGAATAACGCGGATAGGTGGTGAAGCCGATCTGGTTGTTGACGATGAAGTGCACGGAGCCGCCGGTGCGGTAGCCCTTCAGGTCCGACAGGCCGAAGCATTCCGCGACCACACCCTGGCCGGCGAACGCGGCGTCGCCGTGCATCAGGAGCGGCAGCACCGAGATGCGCATGTCCGGCGGATCGCCGTGCTGGTCCTGCTTGGCGCGGACCTTGCCGAGCACGACGGGATCGACGATCTCGAGATGCGAGGGGTTGGCGGTCAGCGACAGATGGATGCGGTTGCCGTCGAACTCCCGGTCCGAGGACGCGCCGAGGTGATATTTGACGTCGCCGGAGCCTTCGACGGCGTCAGGATTGGCCGAGCCGCCCTTGAACTCGTGGAACAGCGCGCGATGCGCCTTGCCCATCACCTGGGTCAGCACGTTGAGGCGGCCGCGATGCGGCATGCCCAGCACGACCTCCTTCACGCCGAGATTGCCGCCGCGCTTGATGATCTGCTCGAGCGCGGGGATCAGTGACTCGGCGCCGTCCAGGCCGAAGCGCTTGGTGCCGGTGAACTTGGTGTCGCAGAATTTCTCGAAGCCTTCGGCTTCGACCAGCTTCATCAGGATGGCGCGACGGCCTTCGCGGGTGAACGAGATTTCCTTGTCCGGCCCCTCGATCCGCTCCTGGATCCAGGCCTTCTGTGCCGCATTGGTGATGTGCATGAACTCGACGCCGAGCGTCTGGCAGTAGGTGCGCTCACAGATCGCGGTGATCTCGCGCAGGCTGCCGTATTCGAGGCCGAGCACGTGGTCGAGGAAGATCTTTCGGTCGAAATCCGCTTCGCTGAAGCCGTAGGTCCGGGGGTCGAGCTCCTCGCGGTTGCGCGGGGCTTCGATGCCGAGCGGATCGAGCTTGGCGTGGAAGTGGCCGCGCATGCGATAGGAGCGGATCAGCATCAGCGCGCGGACGGAGTCGCGCGTGGCCTGGAGCAGGTCGGCGGAGGAGAGGCCGCCGCCCTTATCGCCACCCTTGGCCTGAGCCTTGGCGGCGATCTTGGCACCGACCGTCTTCTCGACTTCGGCCCAATTGCCGTCGAGCGCGGAGGTCAGATCGTCCTGCGGGGTCAGCGGCCAGTTGGCGCGCTCCCAGGACGGGCCTTGGGCGTTCTTGCTGATGTCACCCGGCGGGTCGTTGAGGCTCTTGAAGAATTCCTGCCACTCGGCATCGACCGAGGACGGGTCCTTCTCGTAGCGGGCGTAGATTTCGTCGATGTAGGTGGCGTTGGTGCCCTGCAAAAAGGAGGAGAGGGCAAAGGCTGCGTTCGCGTCTTGGCGAGACATACTTGAGTTCCTGGCGATTTCGGTTCGCGCATAACAAACGGCGCTGGCGCTGGGCTCCCCGGCAGGGGACCAGCGCGACAGGCACCATTTATCCTATTTGCTGCGAAACTTCGCCCGGAAAATTGCCAAGGACTGAATTAGCCCTTCAACTTTTCGGCAAGCGTGTGACCGAGGCGGGCGGGAGACGGCGACACTGTAATTCCTGCCGATTTCATCGCGTCGGTCTTCGAACCGGCGTCGCCCTTGCCGCCCGAAATGATCGCGCCGGCATGGCCCATGCGGCGGCCGGGAGGGGCGGTCACACCGGCGATGAAACCGACCATCGGCTTCTTGCGGCCGCGCTTGGCCTCGTCCTTGAGGAACTGGGCGGCGTCCTCCTCGGCGGAACCGCCGATCTCGCCGATCATGATGATCGACTCGGTCTTGGGATCGCCAAGCAGCATTTCCAGCACGTCGATGAACTCGGTTCCCTTGACCGGGTCGCCGCCGATGCCGACCGCCGTGGTCTGGCCGAGGCCTTCCTGAGAGGTCTGGAACACGGCTTCGTAGGTCAGGGTGCCGGAGCGGGAGACGATGCCGACGCTGCCGGTCTTGAAGATGTTGGCCGGCATGATGCCGATCTTGCACTCGCCAGCGGTCATGACGCCCGGGCAGTTCGGCCCGATCAGGCGCGACTTGGAGCCGGCCAGCGAGCGCTTCACCCGCACCATGTCGATGACCGGGATACCTTCGGTGATGCAGACGATCAGCGGGACCTCGGCATCGATGGCTTCGCAGATCGCGTCCGCCGCGCCCGGCGGCGGCACGTAGATCACCGACGCATCGGCACCGGTCTTCTCGCGCGCCTCGCGCACGGTGTCGAACACCGGCAGGCCCAGATGCGTCGCACCGCCTTTGCCCGGCGAGGTGCCGCCGACCATCTTGGTGCCGTAGGCAATCGCGGCCTCCGAATGGAAGGTGCCGTTCTTGCCGGTAAAGCCCTGGCAGATGACCTTGGTGTTCTTGTCGATCAGGATGGACATGAGGTCTGCTTTCGCGAAACTAACGAGTGAGAGGTCAGTGGATGCGGCGGTAGACGCCGGTGAGCACGTCGGCCCAGCCTTCCGCGTCCGGCGAGAACTGGATCTTCAACGAGTACGAATCGTCGTCGATGATTTCGTAGACGTGGCGCGCATTGCCGCGGAGCGAGCCGCGCACCAGCGTCAGGGTCTTGCCGACCCACCCGCCGGAGGCGGGCGAGGGCGGCGTGTAGCCGAGCGAGTCGTACCAGAATAATTTATAGGTCCGGTCTTCGCGGTCGAAGGTGAAGATGCCGTGGGTGGCGAAGCTCTGCCTGCCGTCGCGGGTCTGGACCGAGTCCTGGATCAGATAGAAGCCGTTGAGATCCATGTGGGCCACGACGTGAGAGGTCGCAGTGCCGCCCTCCGTCCAGCGCGACGGAAAGACCACCTCTTCGCCATTCCATTCACCGGCGAACGCGGCAAGACGCGCGTGCTCCGGCAACGGGGATAATGCAGCGAGATGGTCCTGGGTCATGGCCTCAGCCTCCCTTGACGGCCTTCACGATCTTCTGCGCGGCGTCGTCGAGATTGTCGGCCGGCACCACGTTCAGGCCGGATTCACGGATGATCTTCTTGCCCAGCTCGACATTGGTGCCTTCGAGGCGAACCACCAGCGGCACGCTGAGGCCGACTTCACGAACCGCAGCCGTGACGCCCTCGGCGATCACGTCGCACTTCATGATGCCGCCGAAGATGTTGACCAGGATGCCCTTCACGTTCGGGTCCGCGGTGATGATCTTGAAGGCGGCCGCGACCTTCTCCTTGCTGGCGCTGCCGCCGACGTCGAGGAAGTTCGCCGGCGCCATGCCGTAGAGCTTGATGATGTCCATCGTGGCCATGGCGAGACCGGCGCCGTTGACCATGCAACCGATATTGCCGTCGAGGGTGACGTAGTTGAGGTCGTATTTCGACGCCTCGATTTCCTTGGCGTCTTCCTCGGTCTCGTCGCGCAGCGCGAGCACCTCGGGATGGCGGAACAGCGCGTTGTCGTCGAACGACACCTTGGCGTCGAGCACGCGGAGCTGGCCCTGCTTGGTCACGACCAGCGGGTTGATCTCCAGCATCGACATGTCCTTGGCGACGAAGGCGGCGTAGAGCTGCGCGGTGAGCTTCTCGGCCTGCTTGGCGAGATCGCCGGAGAGCTTCAGCGCATTCGCGACGGTGCGGCCGTGATGGCCCATGATGCCGGTCGCGGGATCGATCGAGAAGGTCACGATCTTCTCAGGGCTGTTGTGCGCGACGTCCTCGATGTTGACGCCGCCCTCGGTCGACACCACGAAGGAGACGCGGGAGGTCTCGCGATCGACCAGGATCGAGAGGTAGAATTCCTTGTCGATGTCGGAGCCGTCCTCGATGTAGAGGCGGTTGACCTGCTTGCCGGCGGGGCCGGTCTGGATGGTGACGAGCGTGGCGCCGAGCATCTGCTTGGCGAACTCGGAAACCTCCGCGGCCGACTTGGCGATGCGCACACCGCCCTTGTCGCCGGCCGAGGCTTCCTTGAACTTGCCCTTGCCGCGGCCGCCGGCGTGGATCTGGCTCTTCACGACCCAGACCGGGCCCGGAAGGGCCTTTGCCGCCGCGTCCGCATCGGCGGCCTTCAGGACCGGAACGCCCTTGGAGATCGCTACACCGAACTCGTTCAGCAGCGCTTTGGCCTGATATTCATGGATATTCATATGGTCGCTCCCTGAACCCGCGGGCGGTGACCTCGTAGGCCCACCTCAGTCTTGTGGCTGGCATACCATATACCACAGGAACTGCAACCCGGATTCTTTGACATCGATCTCTGGACTGCCGATCCGGAACCCGCCCGACGCGAGGCCCGGAAATGAAACCGCCGAAGACCGGTTTTCGATCTTCGGCGGGGATTATTGAGTTTAGCGACCGAGAAGATCGGGTGCGATCTTCTTGCAGGCGTCCACCAGACCCTGCACTGCGCCGACCGACTTGTCGAAGGCTTCGCGGTCCTTGCCAACGAGCTCGATCTCGACCACGCGCTCGACACCCTTGGAGCCGATCACGACGGGCACGCCGACATACATGTCCTTCACGCCGTATTCGCCGTTGAGGTAGGCGGCCGAGGCCAGCACGCGCTTCTTGTCACGCAGATAGCTCTCGGCCATCGCGATCGCGGAAGCCGCCGGCGCGTAGAAGGCCGAGCCGGTCTTGAGCAGATTGACGATCTCGGCGCCGCCGTTGCGGGTGCGGTCGACGATCTCGTCGAGGCGCGCCTGCGAGGTCCAGCCCATCTTGACGAGATCGGGCAGCGGGATGCCGGCGACGGTGGAGTATTTCACCAGCGGCACCATGGTGTCGCCATGGCCACCCAGCACGAAGGCGGTGACGTCTTCGACCGAAACGTTGAACTCGTCGGCCAGGAAGTAGCGGAAGCGCGACGAATCCAGCACGCCGGCCATGCCGACGACCTTCTTGTGCGGCAGGCCGGAGGCCTTCTGCAGCGCCCAGACCATCGCGTCGAGCGGGTTGGTGATGCAGATGACGAAGGCGTCGGGGGCATACTTCTTGATGCCGGCGCCGACCTGCTCCATGACCTTGAGGTTGATGGAGAGGAGGTCGTCGCGGCTCATGCCGGGCTTGCGCGGCACGCCGGCGGTGACGATGCAGACCTTTGCGTTGTCGAGTGCCTCGTAGGAGTTCGCGCCGGTGTAGTGCGCGTCGAAGCCGTCGACCGGCGAGGACTGCGCGATGTCGAGCGCCTTGCCCTGCGGCACGCCCTCGGCGATATCGAACATCACCACGTCGCCCAGCTCTTTCAGGCCGATGAGATGAGCCAGCGTTCCGCCGATCTGACCGGAGCCAATCAAAGCAATCTTGTCGCGCGCCATGTGAGCCTGTCCTTTAGACACGTAAGGAGGGGAAAACTGAGACGGGTGGTTATCCCTTTCGCCTCCCCCGTTCAAGTCAGGGCTTGCCCAATTGTCGGGCTTGCCTCGTATTCGAGCGCATCCCTGTCATTCCGAGGCATCGCGAGGCGACGCGCCCGGAATGCATCGGGCCTCAAGACGGGTGGCAAAAGTGGAGTCCGGGCTCGCCCGCGAAGGGGCGCGCCCCGGAATGACAGCGCTGGCAAATAGGACTTAAGTCTCCACCAAGCCCTTGGTCGAGCCGCTGGCGGTGGAATCCTTGTGGCCGTGGGGCAGCGCCAGATAGGATTCCGAGCTCATTTCAATCAGGCGCGAGGCGGTGCGCTTGAACTCGTTGGCCTCGTTGCCCTCGTTGGCAAGATAGAGCGAGATCGGGTTTGCATCGGCCGAGGCCATCAGCTTCACGGCATTGTCATACAGCGTGTCGATCAGCGTGATGAAACGTTTGGCGGCGTTGCGCTGAGAGATGTCCATCACTGGAATATGGTCGACCAGGATGGTGTGATAGTCGTGCGCCAGCCTGAGATAGTCGGATGCGCCGAGCGGCTTCTCGCAGAGATCGGCGAACGCGAAGCGCGCCACGCCGTGCGCCGAGCACGGCACGTGCAGGATGCGGCCCTTGATCGAAATATCGCGCGACTTGCATTTGGCGCTGCCTGACATCTTCGACCAGGCGCGATCGAGCGCGGTGTCCGCTTCGGCGTCCGCCGGCGTCAGCCACATCGGCACGCCCTGAAGTTTTTCCAACCGGAAGTCGGTGCGCGCGTCGAGCCGCAGCACGTCCATGTGGTCGGTGATCTGCTTGATGAAGGGCAGGAACAGCGAACGGTTCAGACCACCCTTGTAGAGGTCGTCAGGCGCGACGTTGGAGGTCGCGACCACCACGGTGCCGAGCTCCAGCAGCTTTGCGAACAGACGGCCGAGGATCATCGCGTCCGCGATGTCGGTGACGTGGAATTCATCGAAACAGAGCAGCCAGCTCTCCTCGAAGATCGCATGCGCGGTCAGCGCGATGACGTCGCCATCGGCGATCTCGCCGCGCGCAATGCCCTGGCGATAGTCGTAGATGCGCTCGTGCACATCGGCCATGAATTCGTGGAAATGCGCCCGCCGCTTGTGCTCGACGGTGCTGTGCTGGAAGAACAGATCCATCAGCATGGTCTTGCCGCGGCCGACCTCGCCATGCACGTAGAGCCCGTGCGGCGCCTCGTCCTTGTCGCTGCTGAACAGACGGCTGAGCAGCCCCTGCTTGCGCTGCGGCTTGTAGTCGGCGAGCCGCTGGTCGAGCGCCGCATAGGCTTCGGCGATTTCGGCCTGCGCAGCGTCGGGCTCGATCGCGCCGGACGCGATCTGGGCCTGATAGGCGTCGCGGAATGAGGAACTGGGGGTCGAGAGCATGGCCCTTTACCGCCAGAGACGGGCGGAAATTGCAATGGCATATTGGCGCAAGGGGCGTATGCGCTTACCCTTGTCCCCGTCGGTGCGCGCAGATGATTGATATATCAGAGAGTTAAGCGGCTCTTTGAGGTTCTGACATGGCTCTTAGTATCGAGGACCCCGAGACCGAGCATCTCGCGTGGAGACTGGCGCAACTCACCGGCGAGACCGTTGTGGTCGCGACGAAGCGAGCTATCGAGGAGCGGCTTAGCCGGATCGACAATCAGCATCGCAAGACTACTCTCTTGGACGATATGGCCGCGATCCGCCGACGCTGGAGCGAGTTGCCTGTGCTAGCCGAGCAAACGCCAGACGAAATCGTTGTCTATGACAAACACGGATTGCCATTCTGACGCGATAGACGCCACCCGCCATATGGCTCGCGTTCTTCCGAGCCAAGCTCACTCACACAGCTCGTAGGCGTCTTCGACCACATACGGGCCGCCGCCGGTTGAGGCGCGGGACGAGAACAGCACGAAACGTTCGGCCGTGAACGCCTTGCTGGGAAAATAGCCGCGCAGCGAGAGATAATCGGCGACGTCACGGTCGGTGGCGTCGTGCAGCCGAGCCAGCGTGACATGCGGGATGAACTTGCGGCCTTCAGGGTCGAGGCCGATCCGCTGCATCAGGCGCTCGAGCTCGGCCTGCAATTCCATCAGCGGCTTGCTCGGCACGATGGTCGCGACCACCGCACGCGGCTTGCGCCCGCCAAAACTGGTGAGGCCCTGCACCTTCACCTCGAACGGCTTGCGATCGACGCGAAACAGCATCGAGGCGATTTCGTTGGCGGACATGCCGTCGATATTGCCGATGAAACGCAGGGTGACGTGGTAATTTTCGGGATCGATCCAGCGGGCGCCGGGAAGGCCGCCCCGCAAATTGGAAAGCGACTGGCCGATCTCGGCCGGAATTTCCAGACCAGTGAACAAACGCGGCATCGTTTCGCACTCCCGATGCTTGGGCATGATCCCGGGGAAAGACCATATCCAAATTTTAGAGCCGGCGACGAATCACCGGTACCCTAATTCCTATCGCAGTTGTGTGACCCTGCGAAGCATCGCGCGCCTCACCCCGGTAAAACCCTGGGAATTGCGGTCGGCGCTGCCTGCTTTTCAACGCCGTTGCTCGCTTATCGTGCCAAGGAATGCCTCAACCGTGGGCAAGATATTCTTGACGATGATGTCGACGCCGGGCGCGGTCGGATGAATGCCGTCAGCCTGGTTGAGCTTGGCGTCGGCCGCGACACCCTCAAGGAAAAACGGATAGAGCGGTACGTCGAGTTTTTTCGCCAGATCCGGATAAATCGAATTGAAGCGCGCGGCGTAATCCGCGCCGTAATTCGGCGGCGCCAGCATGCCGCACAGCATCACCGCGATCTTGCGCGCCTTGAGGCGCTGGACGATCTCGGTCAGCGCAGTGCGCGTCAGGTCGGGATTGATGCCGCGCAGCGCGTCGTTGGCGCCGAGCTCGATGATCACACCGTCGGTTCCGTCAGGGACCGACCAGTCGAGCCGGTCACGGCCACCCGAGGAGGTGTCGCCGGACACCCCGGCATTGGTCATGGCGACCTCTATGCCTTTGTCCTGCAAAGCTTTTTGAAGCTTTATGGGGAACGCTTCCTGGGCCGGGAGGCCAAGACCGGCGCTTAGGGAATCGCCGAGAACGACAAGCCTGACCGGTTTTGTCGCTTGCGCCCATGCCGGATTTGCGACCGTCATCAAAGCGAACATCAACACGGCTATGTGCATGAACAATCCGTAACGCCTCTCGACCGCGCGTGCGGAGTTGCCATATGACCGGACCATGGACACTCGCATCTCTTCCTCTTCGCTCGCCGACAGCTCGGCGGATACCATCGCCATCTCCAACGTCAATCTGTCATTGGGTACGGGCGCGGCACGCGTTCACATTCTCAAGGATATCAGCTTGCGCGTCGGCCGGAGCGAGACGATTGGCCTGATCGGCCCGTCAGGCTCGGGCAAATCCACGCTGCTGATGGTGATGGCGGGGCTGGAGCGTCCTGATAGCGGAGAGGTGGTGGTCAGCGGCACGCCTTTCAATGCCCTCGACGAGGACGCGCTGGCCCGCTTCCGCGGCCGCCAGGTCGGCATCGTCTTCCAGTCCTTCCATTTGATTCCGACCATGACGGCGCTGGAGAACGTCGCCGTGCCGCTCGAGCTCGCCGGCAATCCCGACGCCGCCAAGCGCGCGGCGCAGGAACTGCAGTCGGTCGGGCTCGGCGACCGTCTGCATCATTATCCGACGCAGCTGTCCGGCGGCGAGCAGCAGCGCGTCGCGCTCGCCCGCGCGCTGGCGCCCGATCCCGCGATCCTCGTTGCCGACGAGCCGACCGGCAATCTCGACGAAGCCACGGGACAACAGATCGTCGACCTCCTGTTCAGCAAGCATGCCGAGCGCGGCATGACGCTGGTGCTGGTCACGCACGATTCCTCGCTGGCGCATCGCTGCGATCGCGTGATCCGCCTGCGCTCCGGGCGCATCGACACGCAGTCGACGCCGGCATGAGCGCTGCTGCCGAACCGTTCGGGAGGCCCAACGGCGTCGCGCTGTCGCTGCGCTACGCGCTGCGCGAATTGCGCGGCGGCCTGCGCGGTTTCTACGTCTTCATCGCCTGCATCGCGCTCGGCGTGATGGCCATTGCCGGTGTCGGCTCGGTTTCGGCCAGCCTGAGCGACGGCCTCGCTCGCGAGGGCCGCACGCTGCTCGGCGGCGACGTGTCGTTCGTCCTGTTTCAGCGCGAGGCAAAGCCGGAGGAAGTCGCCTTCCTGCGTTCGCGCGGCACCGTCTCAAGCGCCGCCACGCTGCGCGGCATGGCGCGCTCGGCCGATGGCAAGCTGGCGCTGGTCGAGATGAAGGCGGTCGACGACACCTATCCGATGCTGGGCCAATTGACGCTGGCGCCGCCGCTGCCGATGTCCGACCTGCTCGCGGAACGCGATGGCGCGTTCGGCGCGGCCGCCGATCCGACGCTGCTGGCGCGGCTCTCGCTCAAGACCGGCGACCGCGTCACCATCGGGTCTGCGACGTTCCAGATCCGCAGTGCCGTCGAAGCCGAGCCCGACAAGCTCGCCGGCGGCATCGGCTTCGGCCCGCGCTTCCTGATCAGCGAGGCGGGCCTGCGTGCCACCGGCCTGATCCAGCCCGGCAGCCTGGTGCGCTGGGTCTACCGGGTGAAGCTGCCGGAGATCGCAAATAGCGAGCGCGCCACCGACGCCTTCATCGCGGATGCGCGCAACGCCGCGCCGCAGGCCGGCTGGGAGGTCCGCAGCCGCTCCAATGCCTCGCCGCAGCTCGAGCGCAACATCAACCGCTTCACGCAGTTTTTGACGCTGGTCGGCCTCGCCGCGCTGCTGGTGGGCGGCGTCGGCGTCGCCAATGCCGTCAAGGCCCATATCGACCACAAGCTCGAGGTGATCGCGGCGTTCAAGGCCGTCGGCGCCACGGGGCGCGACGTCTTCGGCATCTATCTCGCGCAGGTTCTCCTGCTCGCCGCGATCGGCTCGGTGATCGGCCTTGCGCTCGGCGCCGCCATGCCGTTCGCGATCGTCGGCCTGTTCGGCAAGCTGCTGCCGCTGCCGGTGGTGCCGGCGGTGCATGCCGACGAGCTCGCGCTGTCGTTCGTCTACGGGCTGCTCACTGCGCTTGCCTTCGGTCTGTGGCCGCTCGGGCGCGTGCACGACGTGCCGGTGGCCGCACTGTTCCGCGACACCATCAGCAACGAATGGCACCGGCCACGCTGGAGCTACCTCGTTTTCATGGCTGTCGTGGTCGCGCTGCTCATTGCGGTCGTGATTGGGTTGTCCTTCGACAAGCGCATCGCCGCGGTGTTCGTGGCCTCCTCCGTCGTCGTGTTCGCGCTACTCCGCGGCATTGCCGCCCTGCTGATGACGATCGCACGGCGGCTGCCGCGCACGCGGTGGCCGATGCTGCGACTCGCGATTGCCAACATTCACCGGCCGGGCGCGCTGACGCCCTCCGTCGTGCTGTCGCTCGGGCTCGGACTCGCGGTGCTCGTCACCATTACCCAGATCGACGGCAATCTACGCCGGCAGTTCCTGGCGGCACTGCCCGAGCACGCGCCATCGTTCTTCTTCATCGACATTCCGAGCACGCAGGCCGAGCAGTTCGACTCATATCTGCGCCAGCTCGCCCCCGGCGCGAAGGTCGAGGACGTGCCGATGTTGCGCGGGCGCATCGTGGGAGCCCGTGGCGTCCGCGCCGAGGAGCTCAAGCCCAGCACCGATTCCGAGTGGGTGCTGCAGAGCGACCGTGGCTTGACCTATACCGCCGAGCTGCCGAAAGGCTCCAAGGTGGTCGAGGGCGAGTGGTGGAGCGCCGATTATACCGGCCCGCCACTGGTTTCGATGGAGAAGAAGATCGCGGACGGGCTCGGCCTCAAGCTCGGCGACGAGGTCGTGGTCAATATCCTCGGCCGCGACATCCCCGCGAAGATCAGCAATCTGCGCAGCATCGACTGGCAGGGGCTCGGCATCAACTTCGTCCTCGTGTTCTCGCCCAACGCCTTCAAGGGCGCGCCGCATACCCACATCGCGACGCTGACGGAAGCCGGAAGCGATGCGACCGGCGACGGCAAGATCATCAAAGAGGTCGCTGACGCCTATCCGATGGTGACGAGCGTACGCGTACGCGAGGTGATGGAGACGGTCGGCTCGGTCGTGACCAACCTTGCGCTGGCAATCCGCGGCGCCAGCGCGGTGACCCTGATCTCGGCGATCCTGGTGCTCGGCGGGGCGCTGGCCGCCGGCCATCGCCACCGGGTCTACGATGCGGTGATCCTCAAGACCCTGGGCGCGACCCGGCTGCGGCTGCTCGGCGCCTATGCGCTCGAATACCTCCTGATCGGACTCGCCACCGCTTTGTTCGGTGTTTTCGCCGGCAGCGTCGCGGCCTGGATGATCGTGACCCGGCTGATGACCCTCACTTTCGTCTGGCAGGCCGGCAGCGCCGCCGGCGTCGTCGCGGCCGCGCTGGTCGTCACGGTCGGGCTCGGGCTCGCCGGCACGCTCCTGGCCTTGAACAAAAAGCCCGCCACGGTGTTGCGGAATTTGTGACAAATGGTAGCGGGCCGCTGCGGCGTGTCGGAATCGCACGATTCCAGCGATTAACCACGTCCGCTCGTCTGGATTGCAGGTAAGGGCGACATTCAGCCGCGCGTGGACGGTTGCGGCGAATGTGTTAGTTTCCCACATATCGAATGGGTTCGGAGCCCCGATTGTTAGCCAAAATTTAGTCGGCAGACATCGGTATCCGAGATAGAGTTTGACGAACCGGCGGCATGGCGACCCTCATGCCGGACCGGACCAACCAACGGGAATTCGACCATGTCGGACCTAGACCGTAACTACGCTTCTCCTTTCGGCAGGGCCGCCGGGCGTGTTGACGCCGCGACGGTCGACGCCGGCCTGCGCGCCTACATGCTGCGCATCTACAACTACATGAGCATTGGCCTCGCCATCACCGGCCTCGCCGCGCTCGGCGTCTACATGGCGGCCGTGACTGACGTTCCGACCCCGGAAGCCGTCCGCGTCGGCAAGCTGTTCCTGACGCCGTTCGGCTACGCGATGTTCGTCAGCCCCCTGAAATGGCTGTTCATGCTCGCGCCGCTCGCGATGGTGTTCGTGATCTCGGCAGGCATCAACCGTCTCGCGCCCTCGACCGCCCAGATCCTGTTCTGGGTATTCGCAGCGCTGATGGGCATCTCGCTGTCCTCGATCTTCCTGGTGTTCACGCACACCTCGATCGTGCGGGTGTTCTTCATCACCGCGGCCACCTTTGGCGCGCTCAGCCTCTACGGCTACACCACCAAGCGTGATCTGACCGGAATGGGATCGTTCCTGTTCATGGGCCTGATCGGCATCATCATCGCGAGCCTGGTGAATTTGTTCCTGGCAAGCTCGGTGCTGCAGTTCGTCGTGTCGGTGGTCGGCGTGCTGGTGTTCGCGGGCCTCACCGCCTGGGATACCCAGCGGCTGAAGAACGACTACATCTACGGCTACGCCTCGGCCGGCGGTGACATCGCAGAGCGCGCGGCCATCACCGGCGCGCTGTCGCTGTACCTGAACTTCATCAACCTGTTCACGCTGCTCCTGCAGCTCCTCGGCCAGCGCGACTAAGCGCCAGCCCAGAGCGAACGACACGAGCCCCGGCCGAAAGGCCGGGGCTTTTGTTTGAGCCTTTACGTCACGCCGGGGCTTGTCCCGGGCATGACGTATGCGGGAACAGCGTTGCTCATCGCAGCGCCCCTGCTATCTTTGACCTATGTCCGCACCCGAAATCAGGCCCACCCTTGAGGCCGACCTTCCCGCCATCACGGCCATCTACCAGCAGGCCGTCCGCGAGGGCACCGCGACCTTCGAGCTGGAGCCGCCCGACCTTGCCGAGATGACGCGCCGCTACCGCACGCTGGTCGATGGCGGCTATCCCTATTTCGTCGCCATCCTCGACGGCCGCGTGGCCGGTTATGCCTATGCCGGCGCCTACCGGCCGCGGCCGGCCTACCGCTTCACGGTCGAGAACTCGATCTATCTCGACCCGTTCTTCCACCGCCGCGGCGTCGGCCTGTTGCTGCTGGAGCGGCTGATCATCGAATGCGAGGCACGCGGCTTCCGCCAGATGATCGCGGTGATCGGCGATTCCGCGAACGCCGGCTCAATCGGCGTGCACACCAAGGGCGGCTTCAGGATGATCGGCACGCATCCCAGCGTCGGGCTGAAATTCGGCCGCTGGCTGGACACGGTGATGATGCAGCGCGAGCTCGGCGAGGGCGCGGGTACGGTGCCGGAGAAGTAGGGTCGCTAGCGAAACCGCGGTCAGACCACCGCCAACTTGCGATCGATCACCAAGAGCACGCGCTCGAGTTCGTGGCCGCGACGCAGGATAAGACCCGTCGCCGAGATCACGCTGTACATGCCCTGCTTGCGCGCGAGGCGCGGATCCTTCTCGATACGATAGATCGGCACTTCCGAGGCGCGGCGATAGACCGAGAACACGGCACGATCCCTCAGGAAATCGATGGCGTAGTCGCGCCACTCGCCGTCAGCGACCATACGGCCGTAGAGATTGAGAATACGGTGCAACTCGAGCCGGTTGAACGTCACCCGGCCTAGTTGCGCATTCGCAGCGGCTGGGCGCGCCGCCGCGCGCTGTTCGCTCGGATCGGCATCCTCCGACAGACTCATAGCCCGCCTCCTGTCGCATCAGCATGACCGCGTCCGCGAAGACCGTCCCCGGAACCGCGGATCATGACAGTTGCATGATCGCGCCAACTGTTCCCCACCGCAAGGGCCCTCGAAAGGACTCATGGAACCCGGCTCAAATCCGCACACGCAGCGGTGGAACTCTGTCGCGGCAAACCGTCACGGGATCGTTAGCAGGAATCATAGTGTCGCCGCTTTTCTGCCAAGCGACTGCCGCCCTGCATTGCGAAAAGACCTATGTGCGTTGACCCGGTCCTTTCGGTTCCGGATTCCTCAGCCCCCAGCCCCCCGGGGTCGTCAGGATCGGGTCTGTTCGCACGACAAGGAGGGCCAACGCAAGTTGGTCCTTTTTTGTTGCGTAGGGTTTGTTTGTGTCGGGATGTTTCTGCCCGACGAACTCCTCCCCACCACCGCGCAAACTTTCTCCCCTGATCCTGAGGAGCCGCGTTCTTCGCGGCGTCTCGAAGGATCGAGGCCGGGCTGCATCAGCCGGGCCTGCATGGTTCTCGCGGCGATGCGCAGCATCGTCCGCCACGCGCGCAAGGGCGCGCTCCTCACCATGAGGGTTGAGAGCGAGTACGACTCTTAGAGAGAGAATCGAATCAGTGCAGCGAGGTGTACGCCGCGCCCAGCATCGGGCCCGGCTTTTCGCGGCTGCCGTCCTGGACATAGACCACAGCGCCGTCGACGCCCTCGCGCGTGAGGTTCTCGAGCGGCACCGTCCAGCTTTCCGGACGGCCGGTCCAGTCGCCGACCTTGAGCAGGTTGCGCACCACGTTGTGATAGATGACCTGCTGTCCGCGATTCTCGCCGCGGCTGATCGCGATCGGCACCGATTTCGCGATGGAGCAGATCCAGACTTCGCCATGCGAAGCCGTCGGCTCCTTGCTCGCGGCCACCGAGACGTTGATCTGCTTGCCCGCGAGCGACATCGTCACCGGCACGCTCATCACGCCCGTGCCCTTGTCGGTCCTGCCGATCGCATTTTCGATGCCGGTGCGGTCGCTGCCGATGACATGCGTGGAGCCATTGACCACGACCTGCGGCGTGTAGACTTCGCGGTCGCCGCGCATGCGCGAATAGGCACGCTGCCGTGCAGAGAAGCGCGAATCGGCCAATGTGTCCTTCCAGCCGAGATAATCCCAATAGTCGATGGGCATGCTCAGCGCGATGATCGAGGGATCGCTGGAGAGGTCGCCGATGATCTTGTCGGCCGGCGGGCAGGAGGAGCAGCCTTGCGAGGTAAACAATTCGACAACGGCGCGGGGATCAGCCTCGGCAGGACGAATGACGGCGACGATCGCACAGAGACCAAGTGCTCCCGACCAGAGGGCACCGGACCAACGCGAAACCAGATGAGAAGCCGTCATTGTTGTCATGTCGAACGCCGCACACCATTGCTCGTGAGAGGGGGAAATCTTACCGCCGGATGGTCACCGTAGTCTTACGGGGCTCACACATTCGTCCGTTCCAGAAAACCGCCAAGTCGAGGTTCTCTGCCGGACCGGCCCATCTGAAGCCTGCCGCAAACGCGCGAAGGCGGCCTTGTGATAGGCCGCCTTCGTGTAACCTACTACTCACTTCGCAGTGAGCCATTGTTCACAAATCCGCGCTTACGCCGCGAGCTTGCGCAGCACGTAATGCAGGATGCCGCCATTGCGGTAGTATTCGAGTTCGTCCAGCGTATCGATGCGGCAGAGCAGCGAAACGCGCTGCAGCGAACCGTCGCCGGAGACGATCTCCGCGGTCAGCTTCTGGCGCGGCTTCAGGTCGCCGATGAGGCCGCGCAACGTGACCTTCTCGTCGCCCTTCAGACCGAGCGACGACCAGGAGGTGCCATCCTCGAAGGTCAGCGGCAGCACGCCCATGCCGACCAGATTGGAGCGGTGAATGCGCTCGAAGCTCTGGCAGATCACGGCGCGCACGCCGAGCAGACGCGTGCCCTTCGCGGCCCAGTCGCGCGAGGAGCCGTTGCCGTATTCGGCGCCCGCGAACACCACCAGCGGCACCTGCTCCTGCTGGTACTTCATCGCGGCGTCGTAGATCGACATCTGCTCGCCGTCGGGCCAGTGCTTGGTGAGGCCGCCTTCCGGAATATTGCCGTCGGCGCCCTTCAGCATGAAGTTCTTGATGCGAATGTTGGCGAAGGTGCCGCGCATCATGACTTCGTGGTTGCCGCGCCGCGTGCCGTACTGGTTGAAGTCGGCCGGACGCACCTGGTGCTCGCTGAGATATTTGCCCGCGGGCGAGGTGAGCTTGATCGAACCGGCCGGCGAGATGTGGTCGGTGGTGATCTTGTCACCGAACATGGCGAGGATGCGTGCCTCGACGATGTCGGTGACCGGCTCCGGCTCCTTCTTCATGCCTTCGAAATAGGGCGGGTTCTGCACATAGGTCGAGCTCATGTTCCAGCGATAGGTCTCGCTCTCGACCGTCTTGATCTTGCGCCAGTTGGTGTCGCCCTTGAACACGTCGGCATACTTCTTCTTGAAGATCGACGCGGTCACGAACTTCTTCATGAAGGCGTTGATCTCCTTTGTCGTCGGCCAGATGTCCTTCAGGTAGACCGGCTTGCCGTCCTTGCCTTCACCGAGCGGCTCGAGGGCGAGGTTCTTGGTGACGGTGCCCGCGAGCGCGTGGGCGACCACGAGCGGCGGCGAGGCGAGATAGTTCGCCTGCACGTCCGGCGAGACGCGGCCTTCGAAGTTGCGATTACCGGAGAGCACGGCAGCCGCGACGATACCGTTGTCGTTGATCGACTTGGAGATCTCCTCGGGCAGCGGACCGGAATTGCCGATGCAAGTGGTGCAGCCGAAGCCGACCAGGTTGAAGCCGACCTTGTCGAGATCGGCCTGCAGACCGGAATCGGCGAGATAGGCTGCCACCACCTGGCTGCCCGGGGCGAGCGAGGTCTTCACCCACGGCTTTGCCTTGAGGCCCTTCGCGGCGGCGTTACGCGCCAGAAGACCGGCGCCGATCAGCACGCTCGGGTTCGAAGTGTTGGTGCAGGAGGTGATCGCTGCGATCACGACGTCGCCATGGCCGATGTCGAAGTTCTTGCCGTCGACGGCAAAGCGCTTCCCTGGTTCCTCGGCCTTCTTGTATTCACTGGCGAGGGCGAGCGAGAAGCCCTCGGCCACGGACGGCAGCGCGATGCGGCCTTCCGGGCGCTTCGGACCGGCCATTGATGGCACGACGTCACCGAGGTCGAGCGTCAGGGTCTCCGTGAACACCGGATCGGCCGACTTGGCGGTGCGGAACAGCCCTTGCGCCTTCGCATAGGCCTGCACCAGCGCGACCCGCGCCGAGGCGCGGCCGGAGGTCTTGAGATAATCGAGCGCGGCGGCATCGACCGGGAAGAAGCCGCAGGTCGCGCCGTATTCGGGCGCCATGTTGGCGATGGTTGCCTTGTCGGCGACGGAGAGATGGTCAAGCCCGGGGCCGAAGAACTCGACGAACTTGCCGACGACGCCGAGCTTGCGCAGCATCTGCGTGACTGTCAGCACGAGGTCGGTCGCGGTGACGCCTTCCTTCATCGCGCCCTTCAGCTTAAAGCCGACGACGTTGGGCAGCAGCATCGACAACGGCTGACCGAGCATGCAGGCTTCCGCCTCGATGCCGCCGACGCCCCAGCCGAGCACGGCGAGACCGTTGACCATGGTGGTGTGGGAATCGGTGCCGACCAGCGAGTCGGGATAGGCGACCTCGAAGGTGCCGGTCTTCTTGCCGACCGTCATCTTCTCCTTCTTGGTCCAGACCGTCTGGGAGAGATATTCGAGATTGACCTGATGGCAGATGCCGGTGCCGGGCGGCACGACGGAGAAGTTCGAGAACGCCTTCTGGCCCCACTTCAGGAACTCGTAGCGCTCCTGGTTCTGCTTGTACTCCTCGGTGACGTTCTTGCCGAAAGCCTTGTTGTCACCGAAGAAGTTCACGATCACGGAGTGGTCGATGACGAGATCGACCGGCACCAGCGGATTGATCTTCTCGGCGTCGCCGCCGAGCTTCTGCATCGCGTTGCGCATCGCGGCGAGATCAACCACGGCCGGCACACCGGTAAAATCCTGCATCAGCACGCGCGCCGGGCGGAAGGCGATCTCATGCTCCAGTGACTTCTTGCGCAGCCACTTCGACACCGCGACGATGTCCTCCTTCTTGACCGAGCGGCCGTCCTCGTTACGGAGCAGGTTCTCGAGCAAAACCTTCATCGAGTAGGGGAGTTTCGAAATTCCCTTCAGACCATTCTTCTCGGCCGTGGGCAGGCTGTAATAGACATAGGTCTTGGCGCCGACCTTGAGGGTCTTTTTGCATTTGAAGCTGTCGAGCGAGGTCATGTAGGAAATCCCAATTGTTAGTTATACCCGGCAGGGTATTTTAACCCGTCAGCGTAGGCAGGCTGAGTCGCTTGCAGGGGCAGGTTAAGTTGCTGCATCAAGTAGTTCCGGGCTTATAGAAGCTTTCTAACCGCGCCGCCACAGCCACAATCGTGCCGCAGCAATTCGCGAGCCAAAAATTCCCATGCGCTACCCCAAGATTTCCTGAGGCCTGGCTTGAGCGGATTGATACGAGGCAAAATGCAGCTTTCCGGACGCGGGGTGATTTGCGTGCGGGGCGGGCGCCACGTGTTTTCCGGGCTCGATTTCGAGGCCGGCGCCGGCGAAGCCGTGGCGGTCGTGGGCCGCAACGGATCGGGCAAGACGTCGCTGCTGCGGCTGATCGCGGGCCTGCTCATTCCGGCGGGCGGCACGATCGCGCTGGACGGAGGCGATGCCGAGCTGACGCTGCCGGAGCAATGCCACTATCTCGGTCATCGCGACGCCCTGAAGCCTGCCCTGAGCGTGGCGGAAAACCTGGCATTCTGGGCCGATTTCCTGGGCGGAGAGCGTTTGGATGCCGGCGAGAGCCTCGCCACCGTCGGCCTCGATCATGCCGCCCATCTTCCCGCCGCCTTCCTGTCCGCCGGCCAGCGCCGCCGGCTCTCGCTGGCCCGCCTGCTGACCGTCCGCCGACCGCTCTGGCTGCTGGACGAGCCGACCTCGGCGCTGGATGTCGCCGGCCAGGACATGTTTTCCGGATTGATGCGCGAGCACTTGGCGCGCGGCGGCCTGATCATCGCCGCCACCCACGCCCCGCTCGGGATCGATTCGCGGGAGCTGCGGATCGGGGGGATGGGGTGAGACGGGCCGACCCTCAGGTTTTCGAGCGGCAAAGCTCCGCTCTCACAGCAGGGACCCAGCGGTCGCCGCGGGCTCCCTCGCCTCTCCCGCGCGCGGGAGAGGTCGGCGCGCAGCGCCGGGTGAGGGTTCTCTCCTCTGTGGGAGTCTTCGTTGTCGAGACACCCTCTCCCCAACCCCGCCCCGCAAGCGGCGGAGGGAGCCCACCGCCCTTGGGGCACAATGGAGCCCCCTCATGAGCGCCCTGTCTGCCCTCATTCGCCGGGACATCCGGATCGCGCTCCGCGTCGGCGGCGGGGCGTTGATTGGCGTGCTGTTCTTCCTGACCGTGGTGGTGCTGATGCCGTTTGCGGTGGGGCCGGATCTGGCACTGCTGTCGCGGCTCGGGCCGGCGATCCTGTGGCTCGGCGCGCTGCTGGCAAGCCTGCTCACGCTGGACCGGCTATTCATGGCCGACCACGAGGACGGCTCGCTCGACCTGATCACGATGAGCCGGACCCCGCTGGAACTCGCCTGCGCGGCGAAGGCGCTGGCGCATTGGCTGGCCGCCGGCCTGCCGCTGATCGTCGCAACCCCCGTGCTCGGCCTGCTGCTCAACCTCGACATGGTCGCGACCGGCGCTGTGGCGCTGACGCTGCTCGCCGGTACCCCGGCGCTGACGTTTACGGGAATGATCGGCGCGGCGCTGGCGGTGACGCTGCATCGCGGCGGGCTGCTGATGGCCGTCCTGGTGCTGCCGCTGTCGATTCCGGTGCTGATTTTCGGGGTCGCAGCGTCGCAGGCGGTGATCGTCGGACCCATGACGTTCGGCGCGCCGTTCTCGATCCTGTGCGCGCTGTCGCTGGTCAGCCTCGTGGTCGGCCCGTTCGCGGCGGCGGCGAGCCTGAAGCATGGACTGGATTGACCTTGACCCCGATCAACTTTCGCTGCGGACATTCGTGCTGATTGCGTGAGCAGGCCCCGGTGATTATCAGGATACCATGACGCTGATCGACCTCGCCAACCCCACACGGTTCCTCGCGCTGACGGCACGGGTACTGCCGTGGCTTGCGGCCGCGACAATCATCCTGCTCGCGATCGGGCTCTACCAGTCTGCGACCGCGCCCGACGACTATCAGCAGGGCGCGACGGTGAAGATCATGTTCATCCACGTGCCCAATGCCTGGCTGTCGATGTTCGTGTGGGGCGTGATGAGCCTCGCCTCGCTCGGCACGCTGGTGTGGCGGCATCCGCTCGCCGACGTCGCCGCCAAAGCCGCAGCTCCCATCGGCGCCGCCTTCACTTTTCTCGCGCTGCTGACGGGATCGCTGTGGGGCCGGCCGATGTGGGGCACCTATTGGGAGTGGGACGCGCGGCTGACCTCGGTGCTGATCCTGTTCCTGATGTATCTCGGCCTGATGGCGCTGTGGCGCGCGGTCGACGATCCCTCCCGCGCGGCGCGCGCCGCAGCCGTGCTGACGCTGGTCGGCGCCATCAACCTGCCCATCATCAAGTTCTCGGTCGATTGGTGGAACACGCTGCACCAGCCGGCGTCGGTAATGCGCATGGGCGGTTCGTCGCTCGATCGATCGTTCCTGATTCCGCTGCTGGTGATGGCGATTGCGTTCACCCTGCTGTTCGTCACGCTGCATATCGCGGCGATGCGCAACGAGATTTTGCGCCGCCGTGTCCGCTCCCTGCAGATGATGCAGGCGAGCCGCGTAGCGTTTTCTGGCGAAGTGGGGGCATCGAAAGAGGTCGGGGCCACATCATGAGCATCTCGCTTGGCCCCTACGCCTCCTTCATCGTGACGTCCTATGCCGCGGCCGCCATCGTCGTCGGAATCCTGATCGGCTGGATCGTGCTCGACTATCGCAGCCAGACGCGGCGCCTGCGCGAGCTCCACCGCAGTGGCGTCACGCGCCGCTCGGGCCGCAACGCGACGGATACACCATGAGCGATCAATCGACCTCCGCTCCGCCGCAACGCCGCACCTTCTTGATGGTGCTGCCGCTGATCGCCTTCATCGCCTTGGCGCTGCTGTTCTGGTTCCGGCTCGGCAGCGGCGATCCCTCGCGGATCCCTTCCGCGCTGATCGGACGTCCCGCGCCGCAAACCATGCTGCCGCCGCTCGAGGGATTGCAGGCGGACAACGCGCAGATCCCCGGCCTCGATCCCGCTGCGTTCAAGGGCAAGGTCAGCCTTGTCAATGTGTGGGCGTCCTGGTGCGTGCCGTGCCACGACGAGGCGCCGCTCCTGACCGAATTGGCGAAAGACAAGCGCTTCCAGCTCGTCGGCATCAACTACAAGGATGCCGCCGACAATGCACGGCGCTTCCTGGGGCGCTACGGCAACCCGTTCGGCCACGTCGGCGTCGATGCCAACGGCCGCGCCTCGATCGAATGGGGCGTCTACGGCGTGCCGGAGACTTTCGTCGTCGGCCGCGAAGGCACCATCGTCTACAAGCTGGTGGGGCCGATCACGCCGGACAATCTGCGGACGGTGTTGTTGCCGCAGATGGAGAAGGCGTTGAAATAGTCACCGTCATTGCGAGGAGCCCTTGCGACGAAGCAATCCAGACTGTCTCCGTGGAGGGATTCTGGATTGCTTCGCTTCGCTCGCAATGACGAGCGGAGAAAACCCTACCCCTTCCGCACATCCCCCGCCTCGGCCTCGCTCGCTTCCAGCGACGCCGGTTCGAGGTGATAGCGCTTGGTCAGCGGCATCTGGGCGATGGCGAAGACCATGGTCAACGGGGTGACGCCGAACACCTTGAAGTTGACCCAGAAGTCCGTGCTCTGGGTGCGCCAGACCATCTCGTTCAACACCGCCATGCCGGCGAAGAACAGCGCCCAGCGCAGCGTGAGGATACGCCAGCCCTGCGGCGTCAAATTGAACATCTGGTCGAACATGACCGCAATGAAGGAGCGGCCGAACAACAGGCCGCCGCCGAGGATCACGGCGAACAGGGCGTAGATGATGGTCGGCTTGAGCTTGATGAAGGTCTCGTCGTGCAGCACCAGCGTCAGCGTGCCGAACACCAGCACGATCACGCCGGTCACAATGGCCATGATCGGGATGTGCCGCGTCACCACATAGGAAGCGATCATCGCTGCGACGATCGCGACCATGAAGGCGCCGGTCGCGGCAAACAGATTGAACTTCGCATTCACGAAGAAGAACACGAGCAGCGGGCCGAGCTCGGTCGCAAGCTTGAACAGCGGATGTGGCTGGGTCTTGTCCATTCTTCAGCTTTCGATTCCGGCAATCGCACGGGCGAAATCACGCGCGGTGAACGGCGCGAGATCATCGACGCCTTCGCCGACGCCGATGAAATGCACCGGCAGTTTGAATTTCTCCGCGAGCGCCACCAGAATGCCGCCGCGGGCGGTGCCGTCGAGCTTGGTCATCACGAGACCGGTGACCCCGGCGGTGCGATGGAAGGCCTCGACCTGCGATAGCGCGTTCTGGCCGACGGTGGCGTCCAGCACAAGCAGCACCGCATGCGGCGCAGTGTCGTCCACCTTGCGGATGACGCGCACGACTTTTTCGAGCTCGTTCATCAGCTCGGCCTTGTTCTGAAGCCGCCCGGCGGTGTCGATCAGGAGCACGTCGGTGGCCTGCTCCTTTGCCGCCGTGAGCGCGTTGAAGGCGAGGCTCGCCGAATCCGAGCCTTGCGCGCCTGCTATGACCGGCGTCCTGGTGCGCTCACCCCAGACCTTGAGCTGCTCGATCGCTGCGGCGCGAAACGTGTCGCCGGCGGCAAGCATCACCTTGCGACCTTCGGATGCGAATTTCTGCGAGAGTTTTCCGATGGTCGTGGTCTTGCCGGAGCCGTTGACGCCGACCACGAGGATGACGAAGGGCTTCTTGCCGGCATCGATCTCGAGCGGTTTTGCCACCGCTGCCAGCACCTTCTCGACCTCGGTCGCGACGACGTCCTTGACCTCGTCCGCCGAGATCGCCTTGTCGTAGCGCCCCGTGCCGACGGCGTCCGCGATCCGCACCGCGACCGAGGTGCCGAGGTCGGCGCGCAGCAGCACGTCCTCGATGTCGTCGAGCATGGCGCGGTCGAGCTTGCGCTTGGTGACGAGGTCGGCGACCGCGGTCCCAAGCGAGGACGAGGTGCGCTTCAGCCCGTCGGACAGGCGCCGCCACCAGCTCAGCTTGGGGGTCTCGGGGGTGGTATCGTTCATGGTGGCGGTGTGTTAGCCGTTCCGGCTCCCAAACGAAAGTCTTGACCGAAAGTCCTGCAATTGCTCGATGTTCCCGAATTGACCGCCGACGAAATCTTAGGCCGCGTGCTCCATCGCGACGGATTGATGCTGGTCATCGACAAGCCGGCCGGCCTGCCCGTGCATCGCGGCCCCAAGGGCGGCGCCAATCTGGAAACCTCCTTCGACGCGCTCCGTTTCGGCCTGCCGCGGCCGCCGGTGCTGGCCCACCGGCTGGACAAGGACACCTCCGGCTGCCTCATCCTCGGCCGCCATCGCAAGGCGACCGCCTCGCTCGGCCTGCTGTTCAAGCACGGCAAGATCGGCAAGACCTACTGGACCCTGGTCGAGGGCGGTCCCACGGAGGACGAAGGCACCATCGACATGCCACTCGGCCGGCTCAATGCCGAACGTGGCTGGTGGCAGAAACCGGATCCCGAGGGCCAGAAGGCCGTCACCACCTGGAAGGTGATGGGCCGGGGCAACGGCCTGACCTGGCTCGCCATGGAACCGGTGACCGGGCGGACCCATCAATTGCGGGTGCATTCGGCCGCGACCGGATGGCCGATTTTCGGCGATAACATTTACGGCAACGGCCCGCGCTTCGGCGAGCCGAAGCTGCACCTGCATTCCCGCGAGATCGTGGTGCCGATCTCCCGCAACAAGGAGCCGGTCCGCGTCGTAGCCCCGGCACCGCCCCACATGCACGAGCGGCTCCGCGCCTGCGGGTGGAACGGAGAATAGTGCCCGACCATGCTCAGTCCCGGGGCATGGTTTACGAAACGTTCAGTGCTCGTCCCTAATGATAGCGGTTGCTTAGAACAAGCTTCCGTCAATCTGCTCAGGACGAGCTGCGCGTCATGTCCACGGCCAGGTTATCGATCATCGACGAGGTCGAGTCCGCGCTTCGGACAGGCTCCGCGGAAAAGGGCCTGGCAACCGCCCGCCGCGTCACTGACCTGTTCCTGTCCTCCGCCGGCAGTTTCGACGACGAGCAGATCGCACTGTTCGACGACGTGCTCGATCGCCTGATCGGCACCATCGAGCTCCGCGCCATCGCGGACATGGGCGCGCGCGTTGCGCTCGCCGAGATCAGCGCGCAGCTCGCGCCGATCGCGCAGGCGCCGCCATCGGTCGTTCGCCGACTCGCCAACAATGACGAGATCCGCATCGCCGGTCCCGTGCTGCAGGAATCCGCGCGCCTCGACGATGGCGAGCTGGTGCAGATCGCCTCGAGCAAGGGCGAGCCGCATCTGCTCGCGATCGCCGGCCGCTGGTGGCTGAAGGAGATCGTCAGCGATGCATTGCTGGCGCGGCGCTATCCCAGCGTCAGCCGGCGGCTCGCCGCCAATCCCGGCGCGCGCGTGTCCGGAAACGGATTTGCCGTCATCGTCGGACAGGCCGAGGCCGATCCCGAGCTCGCTGTCAGCGTCGGCGTCCGCGTCGATTTGCCCTCGGACCTGCGCCGTCAATTGCTGCGCTCGGCGACGGATGCCGTGCGGACCCGCCTGTTGTCGCGCGCGCCGCCGCATCTGTTCGAGGAGATCCAGAGCGCGATCGCCGCCGTCACCGTCGGTGTCGAGCGCGAGATGTCGGGTGTCCGCGATTTCGAAGGTGCCAAGCGCGCCGTCGCAAACCTCAAGGCGGCCGGCCAGCTCAGCGAGGCGACGCTGCTCGGCTTCGCCACGCAGCGGCGCTACGAGGAGACCGTCGCGGCCCTGGCGGCGTTGTCCGGATCGACCGTCGAAGTGATCCGCCCGCTGATGCAAAGCCTGCGCGACGACGGCCTGCTGGTGCCATGCAAGGCGGCGCAGCTCAGCTGGGAAACCACCGCCGCCGTGCTCGAAAGCCGCTTTGCGACGGGCGCCATGAAGCCGGCGGACCTCGCCAAGACGCAAGGTCATTTCGCCCGCATGACACCGGAGAATGCACGGCGGACGCTGCGGTTCTGGCAGATACGGGCGTTGTAGGCGGCTAGGCTCTCAGCCGCGCGCCATCACTGCTAAGGATCCGCAGCGGCACGACCCTTCCCACCTCTTCGCCCGCAATCGCCACCGGCAGATAATGCTCCGTGCGCCCCTGCCCATCGCTCTCGATCAGCACCTCACGCGTGGCGCCGATCTCGGTTTGCAGCCGCTGCTGCAATGCCGCTTCGCCCGCCGCACGTAGCCGCTTCGCACGGTCCTTGATGACCGGCCCCACGACCTGCGGCATTCGCGCGGCCGGCGTGCCGGGGCGCGGCGAATAGGGGAAGACGTGCAAGAAGGTCAGGCCGCACTCCTCGACCAGGCCGAGCGAGCGCGAGAACATCGCCTCGGTCTCGGTCGGAAAGCCCGCAATGATGTCGGCACCCAGCGCGATATCCGGACGCAGGCGGCGGACCTGGTCGCAGAACGCGATCGCATCCTTGCGCGAATGCCGGCGCTTCATGCGCTTCAAGATCATATCGTCGCCGGACTGCAGCGACAGGTGCAGATGCGGCATCAGCCGCGAATCCTCGGCGATCGCATCCAGCAGATCGCTGTCTGCCTCGATCGAATCGATCGAAGAGATGCGCAGGCGCCTCAGCTCCGGCACATGCCGCAAGATCTGCTTCGTCAGCATGCCGAGTTTCGGCGCGCCCGGCAGGTCAGAGCCGTAACTGGTGAGGTCGACGCCCGTCAGCACGATCTCGGCATGGCCGCGCGCGACCAAGGCCCGCACCTGATCGACCACGGCGCCCATCGGCACCGAACGCGAATTGCCGCGCCCGAACGGGATGACGCAGAAGGTGCAGCGATGGTCGCAGCCGTTTTGCACCTGCACGAACACGCGCGGCAGGCCGCCCGCAAAACCGTCGATGAGATGCGGCGCCATCTCCTTCACCGCCATGATGTCGCTGACTGCGATTTTTTCGCTCGCACCGAGATCGAAGGCCGCACGCGCCTCGCGCCATGCGGACGACCGCATCTTGTCGTCATTGCCGACGACGCGATCGACCTCGGCCATGTCAGCGAACATGCCGCTCTGCGTCTGCGCGGCGCAACCGGTGACGACGATGCGCGCTCCCGGCCGCTCGCGCTTCAGCTTGCGGATCGACTGGCGCGCCTGCGCCACTGCCTCGTTGGTGACGGCGCAGCTGTTGATGACGATGGTGTCGGAGAGCCCCGCGCCTTCGGCCTCGCGGCGGATCACCTCGGCCTCGAAGGCATTGAGGCGGCAGCCGAAGGTGACGATGTCGACCGCCATTACCCGACCGGCGCGAACAGCGCCGGATCGAAACGGCCTTCATATTCGAAGGTCGCCGTGCCCGTCATCAGCACGTGACCGTCGCGCTCGCGCCATTCGATCCCGAGCTTGCCGCCGGGCAGCGTGATCTCGACATTGCGCTCGGCGCGCTTCAGCCGCGCCGCCGCGACGGCCGTGGCGCAGGCCGCCGAGCCGCAGGCCCTGGTCAGGCCGGCGCCGCGCTCCCAGGTGCGGATCGTGATGTGGTCGCGATCGACGATATGGGCGAGCGTGATGTTGGCGCGCTCGGGGAAGATCGGATGATTTTCCAGCAGCGGACCGAAACGCTCGAGATCGTAGGCGTTGACGTCGTCGACCCAGAAGATCGCATGTGGATTGCCCATGCTGACCACCGAGGGCGAATGCAGGATCGGATTGTCGATCGGGCCGATCTGCAATTCGATGTAGCGGGTATCGCGGAATTCCTGGTCGAGCGGAATGTCCTGCCAGCCGAACTTCGGCGCGCCCATGTCCACCGTATAAAGATCCGGCGCCGGACCCTGCCAGGCATTGAGCAGGCCCGCGGCCGTCTCGAACGTTGCCGTGGTCTGGCCGGTCTTCTCGAAGAGGCGCCGCACAACGCAGCGCATGCCGTTGCCGCAGGCGCCGGCCTCGGAGCCGTCATTGTTGTAGATGCTGATGAAAGCTTCGGTGCCGTCGAAGCGCGGCTTCTGCAGCACCATGAGCTGGTCGTAGGGCACGCCGCCTTGCGCCGATGCCACCGCGCGGGCATCGGCCGGGGTGACCGGCGCGGCGGAATCGCGCATGTCGACAACAACGATCTCGTTGCCGATGCCGTTCATCTTGGCAAATGCGTGGTTGGCCAGCGCGCTCATGAAAAGTCCCGAATTTCGCCTGCCTTATATGGCGATCCTGACCGGCTTGGCCAGTGATTTGCCGCCCATAGCCATGACGCATCTGTCATGGGACGAATTCGGCGCTCGCGTGTTAGAACGGCGAAATTCGTGCGATCCGGGACATGCGGCCGGGTTAGGGCCAAGGGGACGAAGGCCTTCGGGGCGCAAGGCCTTGGCGGATAAGCTCTTGGGGAGAACAGAATGAGTCGTTTTTGTCGCATTGCTCTGGCCGCGCTGATCCCGGCAGCGGCCCTGTCGTTTGGTCTGTCCGCCTCGCTGGCCCAAACCCCGAGCCCGGCGCCAGCCGCATCGGCAAGTCCCTCTTCGACAAGTCCCTCGCCGGCCGCAAGCGCCTCCCCTGCTGCAACGCCCGCGCCTGCGGCGTCGCCCTCGCCCGCAGCCAGCGCCTCACCGAGCCCGACTGCACCGCCACCCGCTGCCGCCGCGACGCCGGCTCCCGTTCAGACCGCCGATCCCTTCGGCCAGGAGACCACGCTCGAGCCCAAAAAAGTCGTGATGGTCAAGGGCACCGCCAATTGGGACTCGGCCTTCGACACGCTGATCGACGCCTTCAAGGCGCTGAACACGCTGCTGGACAAGCAGGGTATCAAGCACGCCGGCAATTCGATGATCGTCTACACCTCCACCGACGACACCGGCTTCACCTTCCTCGCCGAGATCCCGGTCGATCAGGATCCGCAGAAACTGCCCAAGGACATGAGCGTCGGTAAATCGCCGGAGGGCAAGGCGCTGAAATTCGTCCATCGCGGCTCCTACGACAACATGGACAACACCTATGAGGCGATCACCAATCACCTCGACGACAAGAAGCTCGAAGCCAAGGACACTTTTATCGAGGAATACCTCACCGATCCCCTGAAGACGGCCGAGGACAAGCTCGTGATCAATGTGTTCGTGCCACTGAAGTGAGACCAATGAACAAGCCTGCCGTCCTTTTTACTTCCCTTTTTACTTCCCTTGCCGCCGCTACGCTGCTGGCAACGGCCGCGCGCGCCGACGATTTCCCGTCCGCGATTACGGTGAGCGGCGAAGCCACCGTTTCCGCAGCACCCGATCTCGCGCAGATCGACGCCGGCGTTGGCAACGACGCCAAGTCGGCGAAGGAAGCCTCCGACGCCAACAACGCCGCGATGGGCAAGGTGCTGCTGGCGCTGAAGAGCGCGGGCATTGACGAGAAGGATTACCAGACCTCGCGCCTGTCGCTGCAGCCGCAATACGGCCAGAACAAATCCACCGGCGCCTCGCCCGTGGTCGGCTTCCGCGCATCCAACCGCGTCACCGTGAAGATCCGTGACGTCACCAAAGTCGCCGCCATCATCGATACGCTGGTCGGCGCCGGCGCCAACGACATCGGCAACATCTCCTTCGAGGTGACGCAGGCCTCAAGACTGCTCGACGATGCCCGCGAGAAGGCGCTCGCAGACGCCCGCCGCAAGGCGGAGATCTACGCCAAGGCCACCGGCGTCACCTTGGGAGCGCCGCTCAGCATCTCCGAGGGCGGCGCCCCGATGCCGCTGTTCAAGGGCCGCATGGCCGCAGCTCCCATGGCCGCGCCGCAGGCCGCCGTTGCGCCGGGCGAAGAAACGCTGTCGGTGACGGTGAATGTGAGCTGGGCGATCAAGGCAAAAGAGCAATAGTGTCGTGTCCCGGACGCGCTGCAGCGTGCAACGCTGCTGCGCAGAGCCGGGACCCAGGAAGCCAACGGCACGTGCTGCTGCATGGGCCCCGGCTCTGCAGCGCACCGTCGAAGAGACGCTGCGCTGCGTCCGGGGCACGAGCAGAGTGCGCGGAGAGAGCTAAATCTCCACCACCTGCCCGGGCCTCATCGCCACAAATCGCTCCTGCGGAATCTTCGCAGCATCGAGCGCCTCGACCAGTGCCTTGGCCGGCGCATCGATCGCCTCGTCGGTCAGCTGGAACGTGCCGTGGTGATGCCCGAGCGCGGCTTGCGCGCCGCAATCCCCTAGCGCCTTCACCGCGTCTTCCGGGTTCATGTGCTGATCGCGCATGAACCAGCGCGGCTCGTAGGCGCCGATCGGGAGGATCGCGAGACGCAATGGCCCGTGCTTCTCGGCGACGCGGCGGAAATGCGTGCCGTCGCCGTAGCCGGAATCGCAGACCACGTAGACCTTGCCCGCCGGCGTCTCCAGCACGAAGCTCGCCCACAGCGCCTTGTTGCGATCGAACATGCCGCGCGCCGACCAGTGCCGCGTCGGCACCAGGGTCGCGGCGATGCCGCCGCCGAGCTCGACGCGATCGTGCCAGTCGAACGCTTCCGCCTTGATCGTCGGATCGGTGCTGCGCATCGTGACGTCGTTGCCGAGCGGGGTCACCACGCGCGGGCCAAAATTCTTGGCCAGCCGCGACAGCGTCGGCATGTCGAGATGGTCGTAATGTCCGTGCGAGACCAGCACGGCATCGATCTTCGGGAGCTTGTCGAAGGCGATGCCGGGGTCGTTGTGCCGCTTCGGGCCGGCGAAGCTGACGGGCGAGACCCGCATCGACCAGACGGGATCGACGAGGATGTTGACGCCGCCGGTCTGGATCAACCAGCTGGCGTGGCCGACGAAAGAGAGCCGTACCTTGTTGCCATCGACGCGGTCCGGCGGGGTGTCGGCATGGGGACTCGGCGCCCAATCCGGCCAGGTCGCCCGCTGCCGTTTGCCGCCAAACTGCCAGCGCAGGACCTCGCGAAGCGATTTTGGCGGCGCGCCGTCCGGATCGAAGAAGTTCAGGCCGTCGAAATGGTCGGAGACCGGGCCGTCATAGGTTTTCATGCGGGACATCCAAAGGGAGGGCACGCCGACCAAAGCGCCGGCCCCGGCGAGCAGTCCGAAAAGGCGGCGGCGGGTGATCGGCAAAGGCGGGCTTCAGGGTTGGTCGGAGGGGTGGCGCATTAACCCTGTCATATGGGCTGGGCGGGAGGAAAAGGAACCCGCGGCCGAAAGGGCCATGTTTTCAGTGGCTTGCGTCGGTAATGGTGCCCAGCCCCCCGAACTTTCCTTGACTTTTGGGCGTCGGCGGCGTTTAACCCCGCCACTTTCTCGGAAAGGCTTTCTTTTCGACCCGCCCACTGGCCCCGGAGGCCAGAGGCCAACGCCCGACAGCGCTGTGCGCCCTCGGGCGTGAAGGTGTTTGGATTTCTGCTCCCTCCCCCGCGCATGCGGGAGAGGTGAAAAAGGGCAAGTGCATTGTTCGACAATCTGTCGGAACGGCTTGGCGGCATTCTCGATCGTCTGACGGGGCGCGGTGCGCTGACCGAAAAGGACGTCGACGCCGCGATGCGCGAGGTGCGCCGCGCGCTGCTGGAGGCCGACGTCGCGCTCGAAGTGGTGCGCAGCTTCACCGAGCGGGTCCGCGAGCAGGCAATCGGCGCCACCGTCGTCAAGTCGGTGACGCCGGGCCAGATGGTGGTCAAGATCGTCCATGACGAGCTGATCAACACCCTCGGCGCCGAAAGCCAGACCATCGACATCAATTCCGTGCCGCCGGTTCCGATCATGATGGTCGGTCTGCAAGGCTCCGGCAAAACCACCACCACCGCAAAGCTCGCCCGTCGCATGGTCCAGCGCGACAAGCGCAAGGTGCTGATGGCCTCGCTCGACATCTACCGTCCCGCGGCGATGGAGCAGCTGGCCGTACTGGGCCGCGACCTCGACATTCCGACGCTGCCGATCGTCGCCGGCCAGCAGCCGGCTCAGATCGCGAAGCGCGCGCTGGAGGCCGGCAAGCTCGGCGGCTACGACGTCGTGCTGCTCGACACCGCCGGCCGCACCACGCTCGACGAAGAGATGATGGCGGAAGCAGCAGCGATCAAAGCCGCCGCCAATCCGCATGAAGTGCTGCTGGTGGCAGACAGTCTCACCGGCCAGGACGCCGTCAACCTCGCCCGCGCCTTCGACGAGCGCGTCGGCCTCACCGGCATCGTGCTCACGCGTGTGGACGGCGACGGCCGCGGCGGCGCCGCGCTGTCGATGCGCGCCGTCACGGGCAAGCCGATCAAGCTACTCGGCACCGGTGAAAAGACCGATGCGCTGGAGGATTTCCATCCCGACCGTATCGCCGGACGCATCCTCGGCATGGGCGACGTGGTCTCGCTGGTCGAACGCGCTGCCGCCAACATCGATGCCGAAAAGGCCGCGCGCACCGCCGAGCGGATGCGCAAGGGCCAGTTCGACCTCAACGACATGCGCGAGCAGCTGTTGCAGATGGCCAATATGGGCGGCATCAGCGGCCTGATGGGCATGATGCCCGGCATCGCCAAGATGAAGAACCAGATCGCGGCCGCCGGCATCGACGACAAGATCTTGAAGCGCCAGGTCGCGGTGATCGATTCCATGACGCGCGACGAGCGCCGTCATCCCGATTTGCTCAAGGCCAGCCGCAAGAAGCGCATCGCCGCAGGTTCCGGCCAGAGCGTCGAGCAGGTCAACAAGCTGCTCAAGATGCACCGGAACATGGCCGACATGATGAAGGCGATGGGCTCGGGCAAGCGCGG
Source organism: Bradyrhizobium sp. 149 (assembly GCF_023073915.1). GTDB lineage: Bacteria > Pseudomonadota > Alphaproteobacteria > Rhizobiales > Xanthobacteraceae > Bradyrhizobium. The sequence continues at coordinate 82,818 of NZ_JADPKK010000016.1, forward strand.
TCCGCTCGCCGGTATCGCGCAGGCAATGGGCTTTGGCGGCGGCATGAAGCCGCCTTCGCCGGAAGAGATGAAGGCGCTGCAGGAGAAGATGCAAGGTGGCGGCGGACAAGGTCTGCCCAGCCTGCCGAAGGATTTGCCGGCGGGTCTGCGCACCGGCCTGCCGAACGTTCCCGGCCTGACCGGGCTGAGCGGCAAGCCGATGCTTCCGGGGCTCGGCGGGTTCCCCGGCAAGAAGAAATGAGGAATTCGTCGCGCGGGTCGTAGGTGTCCCGCGCGGCGCGAAAATACCAATCAACCGAACAAACTGTACTTTTAAGGAGAACCAAGATGTCCGTCGTTATCCGCCTCGCCCGCGCAGGCACCAAGAAGCGCCCCGTCTATCATGTCGTCGTCGCCGATTCGCGCTTTCCCCGCGATGGCCGCTTCATCGAGCGTCTCGGCTATTTCAACCCGCTGCTGCCGAAGGACAACGAGACCCGGCTGAAGCTCGACATGGACAAGGTGAAGGCCTGGCTCGCCAAGGGCGCACAGCCGTCCGACCGTGTGTCGCGGTTCCTCGACGCGGCCGGCGTCAAGAAGCGCGAAGTGCGCAACAATCCGGAGAAGGCCGTGCCGCGCAAGGAGCGCAAGGCGCAGGCCGAAGCCGCCGCGAAGGGTTAAGGCCAGATCATGCCGGCGCTGGTCTGCGTCGCGCGGATCGGCGCCGCGCATGGTGTGCGCGGCGCGGTCAAGCTGTGGACTTTCACTGAAGATCCCTTTGCCGTGCAGCGCTACGGTCTGCTCTCGTCCAAGGACGGCAAGCGCCAGTTCGAGGTCGCGCAGGCGCGTGAGGCCAGGGATCATCTGGTTGCGACGTTCAAGGGCGTCACGACCCGCGACGAGGCCGAACGGCTCAACGGCATCGAGCTCTACGTCGCGCGCGAAAAGCTGCCCGCGACGGACGAGGGCGAATATTACCACACCGATCTGATTGGGCTCGCTGCCGTCACCACGGCGGGCGATGCGCTCGGCCGCGTGCTCGCGATCCATAATTTCGGCGCGGGCGACATCATCGAGATCACTCCGCCCAAAGGCACCACGCTGCTGCTGCCGTTCACGGACGCGGTGGTGCCAGAGGTCGATCTTGCCGGCGGCCGCGTCGTGATCGCGCTGCCGCAGGAGATCGAGGGCGACGACAAGGACGAAGGTCCCTCCTCGGGACGGGGCCCATAACCACTACGCGTAGTTTTGGTTAAGCTGGTAGCGCCGATCATCGCAAAACGAACTGCGGTGGCTATGGGTCACGGCCTTCGCCGGGACGACGGATTTCTTAGGACCAATGACCAATCCCCCACCCTGGCGCGCGACGGTGCTGACGCTGTTTCCGGAGATGTTCCCGGGACCGCTGGGCGTGAGCCTGGCGGGCCGGGCGCTGGCGTCCGGGCTGTGGGAACTGGAGGCGCGGGACATCCGCGCCTCGGCCACCGACCGCCACCGCAGCGTCGATGACACCCCGGCCGGCGGCGGGCCGGGCATGGTGCTACGGGCCGATGTTTTGGCGGCGGCCATCGATGCCGCGAAAAGTGATCAGGATCGGCCGAAACTGCTGATGAGCCCCAGGGGTCGGCCATTGACCCAGGCCCGCGTCCTGGAACTGGCCAAGGGTCCGGGTCCCCTGATCGTCTGCGGGCGGTTCGAGGGGGTGGACCAGCGGGTGATCGATGCCCGGGGGCTGGAGGAGGTCTCGATCGGCGATTATGTTCTGTCCGGCGGTGAAATCGCTGCCCTGGCCCTGATCGACGCCTGCGTCCGGCTGCTGCCGGGCGTGATGGGCAAGGAGGCCTCGGGAACCGAGGAAAGCTTCTCCGACGGCCTGCTCGAATACCCCCAATACACCCGGCCGCAGCTATTCGAGGGGGCCCCGATCCCCGAGGTCCTGACCTCCGGCGACCATGCGAAGGTCGCCAGCTGGCGGCGGGCGGAATCCGAGGCCCTGACGGCGGCCCGGCGGCCGGATTTGTGGGCCCAGATCCCGAGCAAGGCCCCGAATCGGGCCGGACGCCAAAAAACGCCAAAAAACAAGACAGACGGGTGACAAACGCTCCGGCTTGTCTTATAGGAGCGGCCACATCCGCAATGGCTGGATAACGAATTTCGCGCAGCCCCCGTTTCCAAGGCTGGGCGCGCCGATGGAGATTTACCCATGAACCTGATCCAACAGCTCGAAAAAGAGCAATTCGAGAAGCTCTCCGCCAGCAAGGAGATTCCGGAATTCGGCCCCGGCGACACCGTGATCGTCAACGTGAAGGTCGTCGAAGGCGACCGCACCCGCGTGCAGGCCTATGAAGGCGTTTGCATCGGCCGTTCCGGCGGTGGTCTCAACGAGAGCTTCACCGTTCGCAAGATTTCGTACGGCGAAGGCGTGGAGCGCGTGTTCCCGGTGATGTCGCCGATGATCGACTCGATCAAGGTGGTGCGCCGCGGCAAGGTGCGTCGCGCCAAGCTCTATTATCTCCGCAATCTTCGCGGCAAGTCGGCCCGCATCGTCGAGAAGAAGCAGGACCGCCCGGCTGCCGTCAACGAGTAAGCTTTGGCTTACAGGCGAGTTACCGAGAGCGCGGGGCCAAACCCCGCGCTTTTTTGTTGCGTCAGCCGTGCGCGTCAAAGCCCTCGCGATTCCAATTCGGCCTGCTATATATTCCTGGAATGTTTCCAGATTTGACCAGCCTCTCGCCCGTCAAGCGCGTTGTCATCGACGATCGCTCGCGGCTGCCTGGCCGGTTCTTCGGACGCTTCGCGACTTCGGCAACGTCAGAGCTTACGCGCGCAGCCTAAAAGCTGCGCTGACGATTTTGTTGCCCGCGCGCCGCCCGCGCACCCGCTCGACACAACATTTCCTGGAGCTGACGCTCATGTCCAAGCCGACCACATTGTACGACAAGATCTGGAACGACCATCTGGTGCACGAAGCCGAGGACGGCACCTGCCTGCTCTATATCGATCGCCACCTGGTGCATGAGGTGACCTCGCCGCAGGCGTTCGAAGGCCTGCGCGCCACCGGCCGCAAGGTCCGCGCGCCGGAGAAGACGCTGGCCGTCGTCGATCACAACGTGCCGACCACGGACCGCACCAAGCCGAACCCCGACCCCGAAAGCATCGAGCAGATCAAGGCACTGGCCGACAACGCCAGGGAATTCGGCATCGAATATTACAACGAGTTCGACAAGCGTCAGGGCGTCGTCCACGTCATCGGCCCCGAGCAGGGCTTTACGCTGCCCGGCACCACCATCGTCTGCGGTGACAGCCACACTTCGACGCATGGCGCGTTCGGCGCGCTCGCGCACGGCATCGGCACGAGCGAGGTCGAACACGTACTGGCGACACAGACGCTGATCCAGAAAAAGGCGAAAAACATGCGCGTCACCGTCGACGGCAAATTGCCGGATGGCGTGACGGGCAAGGACATCATTCTCGCGATCATCGGCGAGATCGGCACCGCGGGCGGCACCGGTTATGTGCTCGAATACGCCGGCGACGCGATCCGCGCACTCAGCATGGAAGGCCGCATGACGGTCTGCAACATGTCGATCGAAGGCGGCGCGCGCGCCGGCCTGGTCGCACCGGACCAGAAGGCGTTCGACTTCCTGCGCGATCGCCCGAAGTCGCCGAAGGGCGCGGCCTGGGACGCGGCGATGCGTTACTGGGAGAATTTGCGCTCCGACGAGGGCGCACATTTCGACCACGAGCTGCGGCTCGATGCAGCCAAGCTGCCGCCGATCGTGACCTGGGGCACGAGCCCTGAGGACGTGATCTCGGTCACCGGCATCGTGCCCGATCCCGACAAGATCGCGGACGAGGCCAAGCGCCTGTCGAAGCACCGCGCGCTGAAATATATGGGACTGGCCGCGGGGACGAAGATCACCGACATCAAGCTCGACCGCATCTTCATCGGCTCCTGCACCAACGGTCGTATCGAGGATCTGCGCGCCGCCGCCAAGATCGCGGAAGGCAAGCAGGTCGCAGGCGGCGTCAACGCCATGGTCGTGCCGGGCTCCGGCCTCGTGAAGGAGCAGGCCGAGGCCGAAGGTCTGGACAAGATCTTCATCAAGGCCGGCTTCGAATGGCGCGAGCCCGGTTGCTCGATGTGCCTCGCGATGAATCCCGACAAGCTGGCTCCGGAAGAGCGTTGCGCCTCGACCTCGAACCGCAATTTCGAGGGCCGCCAGGGCTTCAAGGGCCGCACCCATCTGGTGTCGCCGGCGATGGCCGCAGCCGCGGCGATCGCGGGTCACTTCGTCGACATCAGGGAGTGGCGGTAAGTTCAGGATTGACTTTAAGCCACCGTCTCCGTCATGGCCGGGCTTGTCCCGGCCATCGACGTTCTTAAGCGCGCAAAGAAAGATCGTGGATGCCCGGGACAAGCCCGGGCATGACGACACAGCTCACATCACCAATAGCGATACGGATGATGCCAGCGATGCCAGCGGCAGACGCGGCGCGGGCCGTAATAGGTCCAGATCACCCGGCAGCGGCGCGGATGGCTGTAATAGGGATAGTAGCCGCCGTAATAGCGCCGGTGGAAATGGCGATGGCCGTAATAGGCGGGGCGATAGGCGCCGTAGCGGTGATAGCCGCCAAAACGATGAACTCCACCATAGCGGTAGCCGCCGCCATGAAAGGCGGGCGCCGCGCGGAAGCCACCACCGTGGACACCACCGCCGCGGAAGCCACCAAAATGTCCTCCGCCACCGTGGAAGCCGCCTCCGCCATGGAAGCCGCCGCCGTGTCCGCCACCGCCATGTCCACCGCCGCCGCCGTGGCGGACCGGAATCACGTCGTCGCTTGCGGCCTTCGCCGCCGGCAGCGTCGCCGGGTTGATCAAGGTCAGCGCTTCAGCACGATGCGCGGGCCCGGCCGACAGCATCAGCGTCGCGGCGGCCGCAATCCCGAGCAAGCGCATCGGGCTTGCCCTGAGACCTAATATTCTCACCATGGAATTCTCCCTGAATCTGGACAGCGGAGTTGCGACGCTCGCTCCCGGCGCGCGTCATCCCTGTTCATTTGCGGTCGCTCCCAAAATTAAATTAGGGACAGCGACGTGAATGCCTCATGAATGAACGACGTTCCGGCGTCGCGCGGCGAGTCACCACCACGGCCCGAAGCCGAGCACGAACGGTGCAGGCACGCCGTAAGGGTAAGGACGGTAGTAGACAGGCCGCGCGTAGTAACGCGGCTCGGCAGGTGCGAATTGGCGCACAGCGTCATGGTGGCGCGCATGGCGCCGCGCATCGATGTCTCTCGCGGACGCCGATGCCTTTGACTTTGCGGCATCCGGCGTCGCGGCAATGGAGACGCCGGTTAAAGCGACGATCAGCCCGCAGGCAGCCGCTGCTCCGATCCATCTCGTCATGATCGATCTCCGCTGCGTCCGGATGTGCGTAGCTGGCGCAATCGGGATCAACCCCGGCGCCAGTAGCAGCTCATATGCGGCACGATCACCGTGCCGCTCGGCCGAAATTCCTGCACATAGGTGGCGTTGCACTCGCGGACCGCATCGGGACCGGGGTTGTAGCGCGGGTAGACGCCATCCGGACTGTAATAGGGCGTGACGCGCAGGCGCGCCGGGGGCCGCTTGCGCGGCGGCGGAAGATCGTCTCGCGAGGCTGCCTGGGCCTGCGTAATCCCGTGGCTGGCGATCTGGGCTTCCGCGCCAACGCAAAACTGCGAAAACAACCCCATGCACAGTAGCGTCACCGCTGTTTTCGCTCGCATTTTTCCGTCCACCTGAACGCCCCATTCGAGGCCCTACGCTCCCCGTTTTGACGGCGCCCGTCAACCTCGCCGCGCTTATAAAGCCGGATGCATCGCCGCGAAACCCACGCTATGAGAAGCCCATGTGGACGGAATTGAAAGCGCCCTCGCTGGCCGAGATGGAAGCGGTGGCGCATGAACTATTCGAGCGCCTGCCGGCGGAGTTTCGCGGCCTCTGCGAGGGCGTGATCATCCGCGTCGACGACTTTCCCACCGAGGAAGTCCTGGACGAGATGGAATGCGAGAGCGAGTTCGACCTGCTCGGCCTGTTCCAGGGCGTCGGCCTGCCGCAGCAGAGTTTTGGCGACGTGGCGCGGCTGCCCAACATGGTCTGGCTCTACCGCCGGCCGATCCTGGATTACTGGGCCGAGCACGACGAGAGCCTCGGCCATATCGTCCGCCACGTCCTGATCCACGAGATCGGCCATCATTTCGGCCTCTCAGACGATGATATGGAAGCGATCGAGGCCCAGGAGCCCGGTTAGGCAGACGAGACCTGCCGAATTCGGCCTAGGATTCGTGCCCCGATCGCGATAAATATCGGTTCCCTAGACCACCCCGGGAAAGCGCAACCATGGACAAGTTCACCACGCTGGAAGGCGTCGCGGCGCCGCTGAAGATCATCAATGTCGACACCGACATGATCATTCCGAAGCAGTACCTCAAGACCATCAAGCGCACGGGCCTTGGCAAGGGGCTCTTCTCCGAGCAGCGCTACAAGGACGACGGCAGCGAGAATCCGGATTTCGTGCTGAACCAGCCCGCCTATCGCAATGCCAAGGTGCTGGTCGCCGGCGACAATTTCGGCTGCGGCTCGAGCCGCGAGCATGCGCCCTGGGCGCTGCTCGATTTCGGTATCCGCTGCGTGATCTCGACCTCGTTCGGCGACATCTTCTACAACAACTGCTTCAAGAACGGCATTCTCCCGATCCGCGTTGCCCAAGAAGACCTCGACAAGCTGTTCGACGACGCCGAGCGCGGCGCCAATGCGACGCTGACGATCGACCTGCCGAACCAGGAGATCCGCGGTCCCGACGGCGGCAAGGTCAAGTTCGAGATCGACCCGTTCCGCAAGCACTGCCTGATCAACGGCCTCGACGACATCGGCCTGACGATGGAGAAGAAGGCCTCGATTGACACCTATGAGGAGAAGCTCAAGCGCGAACGCGCCTGGGCCTGAGGTCGATCCGAGTTTCGAGCCCCGGTGCTGACGGCGCCGGGGCTTTTTCTTTGCCCTCATTATCCCGTATAGCTCCCTACATGCTGCCCGACATTGTCACCTTCTGGCATGGCCCGATGGATGCCCTGCGCCAGACCTGTCTGTGCTCGCAGTTGGCTGCCGGCCACAAGGTCACGGTCTACAGCTTCGACACCATTCCCGGCCTGCCGGCAGGCGTCGGTAATGCGGATGCCGAGGCGATCCTGCCGCATGCGTTCTCCGAACGATTGCGCCCGCCGCAGCCGGACGGCAGCTGGCGCGACTGGACCACGCTGCAGTTCAGCGATTTCTTCCGCATGAAGCTGATGGCGAAGGGTCTCGGCTTGTGGCTCGATGCCGACGTGCTGCTGCTCAGGCCGGTCGAGATCGATCCGGCAAAGCCCTACTTCGCGTGGGAGAGGCCGCGCCAGCTCGGCAATTCCGTGATCTATCTGCCGGCCCAACACGGCATCGTTGCCGCCTTCGAGGAGCTGATGGAGCAGGAGGAGCTGACGCCGAACTGGCTGTCACTGCGCCATCGCGCCACGTTTGCGATGCGCCGCCTCCGCGGCGGCTCGAACCGCCTCTCGGATATTCGCGTTGCGATCTTCGGGCCGGCGGCACTGACCGCGCTCGCGCGCCGCACCGGCGAGCTGCACTGCGCGCTGCCGAAGCAATCGTTCTACGCCGTGCATGCCGAGCCAAAGCTGTTCTTCGATCCCTCCAGCTATCTCGGCCTCGTCACCGACCCCGACATCATCGGCCTGCACATCTCGCCCAAGGGTCGCGGCGGCGAGAAGCCGATCCCGGGCAGTCTTTATGCGTGGGCGGCGGAGCGGTTTAGCTAGCTGGCGTGCAAAGGTGCGCTCCCTGTCCCGCTTGCGGGAGGGGGTTGGGGAGAGGGTGTCTCCACAAAGGGACAGTCGCCTAGAGGAGAGAACCCTCACCCGGCGCGCGGGACGATGCTTCGCATCGCCCGGAACGCGCCGACCGCGATCTCGCCGGCGGCACGGCCGCGGAAAACTAGCACGGCTACTGCGCCAACGCGTCGACGCTGGAGTCGCTCGATCGCGGGGATCACGCGCCGCGATGAGGCGCCGCCTGAAACGGCGCTAGCCGCTCAACATCGACAAAGCAACGCGCGCGAGATCGGCAGGCCGCTCCACCAGTTCGTCTGCGCCTGCCGTTTCAAGTTCATCCCGGCTACCATATCCCCACAGCACGCCAAGGCTGCGCATGCCAACTGTGCGAGCCCCAACGATGTCGTGCCGGCGATCCCCAACCATCAGACTGTGCAAAGCAGAGACATCCCGTTCAGACAGGACGTAGGCGAGCAACTCAGGCTTATGATCCAGCGTCCCGCCCGGCACCGAGCCGTGGATGCCGTCGAAGTATGTCGCTAGCTTCAGGTTCTCCAGGATTCGTCTTGCAAACACTTCGCGCTTCGAAGTCGCGAGATAAATTCGCAATCCCGCACCTTGCAGAGCCTGGAGCGCGCTGCGGATGCCGGGATAGGCCTCGCTTCCGAGCAGACCGCCTTCGCCGTAGTGCCGACGGTACGCGACGACGGCCTCATCGACCCGGTCGTCGCCATATGTTTGCAGCAAAGTCCGCAAGATGTCTTCGAGCGGTGGCCCGATCGCGATATCGAGCACTTCGCGCGGATGATGCCCGAGCGCACGCAGTGCGGCTGCGCAGCTTGCGACAATGCCGGGCCGCGAATCGACCAGCGTTCCGTCGAGATCGAGAAGGACGGAGCGGACTAAGTCCACCCCTCAGCCCTTCCCCATCGCCGCGATCGCATCCGCGATCTCGATCGTGCGCCGCGCCATGTCGGCGTGCAGGCGCTCCACCATGGTGCCATCCAGACGGATCGCGCCGCGCGAGACGTTTTCCGGCAGCTCGAACGCGGCGATGATCTTTCGGGCGCGGGCGACTTCCTCCTCCGGTGGGGTGAAGATCGCGTTGCAGGCTTCGATCTGCGAGGGATGAATCAGCGTCTTGCCGTCGAACCCGAGGTCGCGGCCCTGCGCGCACTCTGTGGCGAAGCCGTCGGGATTGGCGATGTCGCTGTAGGGACCGTCGAGAATTTCTAGGCCGTGGGCGCGTGTCGCCAGGATGCAGTGGGTGATCATCGGGATCATCGCGGCGCGTCCGGGCATCATCTTGATCCGCGTCTCGCGCGAAATGTCATTCGGGCCGAACACGAAGCCTGACAGGCGCCTGTTGGGATCGCGCCCGGCCGCGGCCAGTTCCTCCGCATGCAGCACCGCACGCGCGGTCTCGATCATGGCCCAGACTTTTACGGTCGGCGCCGCGCCGAGTTCGGCGAGACGGCGGCCGATGGTGTCGAGGTCATCGACGCTGGAGACCTTTGGGACCAGGATGCCGTCGGGCGAGGCCTTCGCCGCCATCGCGACGTCGTCGGCCCACCAGGGCGTGTCGAGGCCGTTGGTCCGGATCAGGATCTCGCGCCTGCCGAAGCCTTTGGCCGCGATCGCGGCGGCGATGCCGTCGCGCGCCACCGCCTTGGCATCGGGCGCGACGGAGTCTTCCAGGTCGAGGATCAGGCCGTCGGCGGCAAGATTGCGCGCCTTTTCCAGCGCGCGCGGGTTGGAGCCGGGCATGAACAGATGGCTGCGGCGCGGGCGGGTCATGCAAGCGTTCCTTCCGGTTTCCTCGTCTCACTTCTGACCGAAGCCGATAGCATCTGGCCTGCCTATTCGAAAGGCTTGTTCGTCCCGGCGGTATATGATTAGGCATAGCCCATGACAACATTCCCAGAGCATTTGCTGGAAGGCTACAAGGCCTTCGCCACCCAGCGGCTGCCGACCGAGCAGAGCCGCTACCGCGAGCTGTCGGTGAAGGGGCAGTTCCCGGAAGTCATGGTGATCGGCTGCTGCGACAGCCGCGTCTCGCCCGAGGTGATCTTCGACGTCGGGCCGGGCGAATTGTTCGTGGTCCGCAACATCGCCAATCTGGTGCCGGTGTACCAGCCCGACGGCAACGCGCATGGCGTCTCGGCGGCGCTGGAATATGCCGTGACGGTGCTGAAGGTGAAGCACATCGTGGTGCTCGGGCACGCGCAGTGCGGCGGCATCCGCGCTTTCGTCGACAAGATCGAGCCGCTCACGCCGGGCGATTTCATCGGCAAATGGATGCAGATGTTCATCAAGCCCGGCGAAGTGGTGGAGCAGCGCGATTACGAGACCATGGCGCAATTCGTCGAGCGCATCGAGAAGGCCGCGGTGTTCCGCAGCCTGGAAAACCTGATGACCTTCCCGTTCGTGCGCAAGGCCGTTGACAGCGGCCAGATGCAGACCCACGGCGCCTATTTCGGCGTCGCGGAGGGATCGCTGTTCGTGCTGGACAAGGCGGCGAAAGAATTCAAGAGCGTCAGGGACGCTTGAACGAGGCGCCCCTGGAGCCACTTCCGTTCTGATGGAATCGGAGTGGGGCTCGAAATTCTTCTTACGACGCGTTTCCTTTTCGCGAACCGGTGTCCACTTCGCTCGAAAGCGCTCTAGAAACCTCGCAGGTCGGTGACGGGCTTGGAAGGCGTCTTGCCGATGATGCGGCGGATGGTGCGGTTCACGACGTCCAGATTATTGTCGAAAGATCCATGATTGGCAGGGATCGTTTCGTCCTTGTTCGGCTCGTGACAAGTCGGAACTTCCGTTTCGCTGATTGGCGTGTCGAGGACAACGTCCTCGCTCGCACTCGCCCACGCCTCCAGGATCTTTTGCGAACCTGACATGAACGTATCATCGTTCGCGCGCCATTTCCGCCAGACTTTCTGCAATCCCAGGACTGGAGTCTTGTGGTCAGGCTCCAGAGCCCGGGAGACCAGATACAAGAGCGATTTGGAGTAGAGGGCAGGGACGCAGGGATCGCTCGTTTCGTTGGCATCGCTGAGCACGTCGACAAACGTCGTCTCGGGATCAGCGACCTTGTCGGCAAAGGCACTGCCGTATTTGTCGGACGCAAACGCGACCGTGCAGGCCGGCGCCCAGAGATGGATGGAGCTGGCCTTCAGGCCGCGGGCCTTCATGGGACCCAGAAAATACCCGTGCATGATGGCCCCGGCGGAGTGTCCGATCAGGTGAATCTGCGGCCGCTGGCTCTTGCTCATCTGGCCGAGCCCGCGCTCCAGCTCTCGCGCCGCGACAGCAAGCCCGCCCCCCGGACGACTCGCGCCGGCGGCTCTGAATTTCATGTTCTCCCAGATCGCCTTGACGCCGGCATCGCGCGCGAATACCTCGAAGGCACGATCCTTGATGTCATCGATCTTGCTTCTCAGCCAGCCCTTGTCCGCTCCCGACGGCAACACCAGCTTCTCCGCGGCGCTCTTCAGAATATCTCCGGCCGATTCCAGAAGGCCCGTCTGCCAGACCACGAAGATCGGCATGATGCGATTTGCCTCGAACCACGGCCCGAGCACGCGCGCCCTGGCGATACCGTCGTCGCGGCTGTTGAGCCCGCCGTGGAGAACGATCGCCAGATCGGAAAATCCCTGCTGAGCCGCCCGGTCGAGGCATTGCTGGACCACCACCGCGACGGCATCGTTGCCGGAGCTCGCCTCGACGAGCTCGCGTTCGGCGCTGCCATTATGCCCGATGAAGATGATGTGCTTGGCCTCTTCGCCGTTGATCCAGGGAGAAACGGCACTCGTATCGCGCGCCGCGTCGGAGCGAAGCATCGCCCGCGCGCGAAGCCGCTCGTCCAGTGAAAGGTCGGTTCGCATCGATGGGCTCACGAAGCGATGCGATTGATGCGCAAGATTCGCTGCGCTTTGCTTGCCTTTGATCGGCGGCAACGTCACCCGCATGGGTGCGCCAAGCGTCAGTGCCCAGGCATCGGTGCCGTAGCGGGTCCAGTCCTCGTAAGTCAGCAGGCCAAATCCATGAAATCCCCAATGGGGCCCCCACGAGTTCTGCACGATGAAGCCGTCAGACGTATAGCCGACCAGCGCGAAGGCGTGTCCGCCGACGTCATCGGGTTTTTTCGGCGGGAGAATGAGCGCCGCCTCGAGCGTCTTGCAGTTGTTGCGAACGCGGTCCCAGCCGTCGTGGACGTCGGCGGATACGTAGATCGCGTGCGTTTCGTAGATCGCTGACTGCATATCGACGATGGATTTGCCGTCGATGCGATAATAGGCTCCAAGGGGCGTCAGCGGTGCATCCGTATCCCATCCACTCTTCGGCATCCCGGGCTTCTGCCGCTTCTCGAAGTTCGGCCAGAATTTCTCGCCGCACACGCCGTGCTTGTGAAATCCCTTCATGGCTCCGCGACAGCTCGATCCTTCGTAATCCTCCCCCTTCCATTCGTCATAGAGGCGCGCGTTCTGGTACAGCATCCGCGCACTTCGCCGCGCGATCGACTGGGCGGCTTTCGGGTCGTCGGCCGCGATCGGATTTGCGTTTGCCAGCTCCCATTGCAGATAGTTCACGACGCCTGCGAGGCCGAACCCGGTGCAGGACCCTTCCTGGCCCTGATTGAGAACCATGTCGGCGTTGCGATAGACCGAGAACCAGCGCTCGATCAGTTCGTCGGACGGATAGACCTGCGGCAGGCTCACCAGCCTCGAACGATAGGGCAGATCACGGAAATCGAAACGATCCGGACGCGCATCGAATTTGCGGTCGAACAGAACCCTGGTCGGCATGCGGCACCCCCCTGTTGTCATGCGTGAGGCTCGCGCACCTATGCCGGCACCAAGCACCTCGCACCCTCTAATTTTGGTAGACCTATGATATTTCGACAACTTAAGTGTGCAAGGACTTTTGCAGGGCGTAAGGCGACAAGTGGGCGCAGGTCCATGACCTGCGGCCGGCGCCCGTGAACTCGCATCTCCGGCGGACGGCTAGCGTTAGACCGATTGGGCCAAACTGTTCGGTTTCTTTGTCGGCATACCGATTGGATTGCTCGTCCTGATTTTGCGCGCAAGCAATACAGCGACTTCTCCAGGCAACTGGAGAGCGTCAAGCAAGAGGTTGCGGACAAGCTGAAAGACGGGCGAGCAACGGCCGAGAAGCTGAAGGCCGATGGTGACGTGCTGGCGGGGGACTATAAGAAACCGCGCGACGATTTCGCGGATTTCGATGCCTTGCGTGAGCAGATCAAGACTCTCTCCACAAAGGTCAACGTCATCGGAGAGAAACTCGGCTTCACGCCGACGTCGAAGATATCGGCCGCCGCCAAGGCGCGGCTGGAAGAGGCATTCAAGAAATTCCAGGACTACTCATCGAGCTCGATCCGGCGCACCAAGACGAAATCCGCGCCGTTTTTACCCAGCGCGGACTTCCACTATGAATTGAGCCTCTACGCCGCCTTCTTCTTCGCGCTGATCAGCTTGCGGTTGATCAGGACTTCCGCGATCTGGATCGCGTTGAGCGCGGCGCCCTTGCGTAGATTGTCCGATACGCACCACAGCACGAGACCGTTCTCCACTGTCGCGTCCTCGCGGATGCGGCTGATATAGGTGGCGTCTTCGCCGGCCGCTTCGTACGGCGTGGCGTAGCCGCCGGGCTCATGCTTGTCGATGACGAGGCAGCCGGGCGCCTTGCGCAGGATGTCGCGCGCTTCGTCCGCGCTGATCGGATTTTCGAACTCGATGTTGACGGCCTCGGAATGGCCGACGAAGACCGGCACCCGCACGCAGGTCGCGGAGAGCTTGATCTTGGGATCAAGCATCTTCTTGGTCTCCGCCATCATCTTCCACTCTTCCTTGGTGTAGCCGTCCTCCATGAAGACGTCGATCTGGGGGATGACGTTGAAGGCGATGCGCGTGGGAAACTTCTTATTGACCAGCTCCTGGTTGGTGTAGACGGCCTTGGTCTGCGAGAACAATTCGTCCATCGCGTCCTTGCCGGCGCCCGACACCGATTGATAGGTCGAGACCACGACACGCTTGATGGTGGCCTTGTCGTGCAGCGGCTTCAGCGCGACCACGAGCTGCGCGGTCGAGCAGTTCGGGTTGGCGATGATGTTCTTCTTCTTGAAGCCCGCGGTCGCGTCCGCATTCACCTCCGGCACGATCAACGGCACGTCCGGGTCCATGCGCCAGGCCGAGGAATTGTCGATCACGACCGCGCCGGCGGCGCCGATCTTCGGCGACCATTCCTTCGACACCTCGCCGCCTGCCGACATCAGGCAGATGTCGACGTCGGAGAAGTCGTAATGCTCGAGCGCTTTGACCTTCAGGGTGCGGTCGCCATAGGAGACCTCGACGCCCATGCTGCGGCGTGACGCCAGCGCCACCACCTCGTCCGCGGGGAATTTGCGCTCATCCAGAATGTTGAGCATTTCCCGTCCGACATTGCCGGTCGCGCCGACGACTGCGACTTTGTAACCCATCGTTCACTCTCCGACGAAAAAGCTCTTTCCTGAAGCTGAGGCTTAAACAGGAAGAGCAGCGCTTCTATGCGAGAACCGGCCTCAAGACAACGTTGGACCATGCCTGAAGGCCGTGGATGCAGTCGCCTGAGGCCAGCATGGCCGCAACCCCCACCCAGATCCATCTGGCGCTGGCAGCCTTCGCCGACGAGGTCGTCGGCACGCTGGCGCGCCTGTTCGCCTATGTGGGGACTTTGGTGCTGTTTGCCATCCTCGGGCTTGCGGCCCTCGGCCAGCTGCCCGATCTCCGGAACGATGAGTCCGTGGCGAAGCCGGGTTGGCGCGCGGCCGACCGCTCGGCTCCGGCCTTCGCTCTCAGCCGGCTCGATCCATCAGAAAAAACAGCCGCTTACACTATCCTCAGGCACCTCGAAGGCGGCCGCAGGGACGTGATGCGCTGGGCCGGCGAGGCGGACGAGCCTGTGGCCGAGCTTGAGATTTATCGAGAGGGCGGCGAGTTCGACCTAACCCGTCCGGCCACCGCCGACCTAGCCATGCGAATGGGCCTGGGCACGACCACCCCGCTGGAGCAGGCCGCCCTGATCGACACCAAATTTGGGCCTGTCGTCCGGTTCCGGCCCACCGGTGCAACTCAGGGGACGCCGTCCTGCCTCGCCTACCTCAAGCGCAGCGAAGAGCCGGCGCTCCAGATCTCCGGCTTCTCCTGCCAGGGCGGGACCCTGCCCGAGCGACGCGCGGCGATCGCCTGCACACTGAACCGGCTGACGCTGCTGACCTCGGGCAACGAGCCGAAGCTGGCCGAATTGTTCGCCCATGCGGAGCTGAAGCGCCGCCCCTGCGCGCCCCTGGGCTCGTCGGACTGGCTGCTCGGCGCCGCCAACGCGCAATTGCGCGGAGCGCTTTGACCCGCCTCAAGCTCAAGTGGCTGTATCCATGCAACTTTTGCCGGCGCGCACGATTATTCAGCGCTGGTGTGACCCAATTGACCTAGTTGCGGCCGCCCCGGCCGGGCTAGTATGGGGATGAAATCGATTGGCGGCTTGCCGCCTGAAGGGGACGTGATGAGCTCGAATTTCTCTGCCGCGAACAAACTGGCGATGTGGCTGGCGGCCGGCGCCGTGATTGCCATGTCCTCAGCCTTCGCGACACCAGCCTCGGCCGAAACCAAGAAGCAGCGCTATGACAATGGCCGCCCCTATTACGGCCCGAGCGGCCCCAATTCGAGCTATCAGCAGGGTCGCACCCGCATCTATGTGAGCAAGCGCTCCTGGCTCGACGGCGGCACCGAGGTCAATCCGGGCGACCGCAAATTCTCCGACTATGCGTTCCCGCCGGCCGTCGGCTATCCGTCCTTCGCCCGCGAAAACCTCAACCGTCCGATCGATCGCCAGCCGCTGAGCCCGCCGCAGGATGTTGGCGGCTATCCGCAGACCTTCCCGCTGTACTGAGGCGGAATTATCGACTGAATCAAAATGGCCGGGCGGGAGCTCGGCCATTTTTATTTTCTCGCACCGTCATGCCGGGGCGGCTCGAAGAGCCGAAGTCCGGTGCGCAATTGCGCACCAGAGAATCTCGAGATTCCGGGTCTGGTCCTTCGGACCATCCTGGAATGACGGCATATCGCTTACGCGTGCAGCTTCTGCAATTCCTTCAAGATCGCTTCGCCCATCTGCGTGGTCGAGGCGGCAATGGTGCCGTCCGACTTGATGTCGGCGGTGCGCAGGCCGCTGGCCAGCACCGCGGCGATCGCGGCGTCGACCTTGTCGGCGAGCGCGCCCATGTCGAACGAATAGCGCAGTGCCATGCCGAACGACGAAATCATCGCGATCGGATTGGCGAGGCCCTGGCCTGCGATGTCAGGCGCCGAGCCGTGCACGGGCTCGTACAGCGCCTTGCGCTTCTTGCTCTTGACGTCGACCTCGCCGAGCGAGGCCGAGGGCAGCATGCCGAGCGAGCCGGTCAGCATCGCCGCGATGTCGGACAGCATGTCGCCGAACAGATTGTCGGTGACGATGACGTCGAACTGCTTCGGCCATTTCACCAGCATCATGCCGCCGGAATCGGCGAGCTGATGCTCGAGCGTGACATCGGGATATTCGCGCTTGTGGACCTGGGTCATGACCTCGTTCCAGAGCACGCCCGACTTCATGACGTTGCGCTTCTCCATCGACGTCACCTTGTTCTTGCGCTTCTTCGCAAGCTCGAAGGCGACGCGGCCGATGCGCTCGATCTCATAGGTGTCGTAGACCTGGGTATCGATGGCGCGCTTCTGGCCGTTGCCGAGATCGGTGATGGTCTTGGGTTCGCCGAAATAGACGCCGCCGGTGAGCTCGCGCACGATGACGATGTCGAGGCCCTCGACGGCCTCGCGCTTGAGGCTGGAGGCATCCGCCAGCGCCGGGTAGCACACGGCAGGACGCAGGTTGGCGAACAGGCCGAGATCCTTGCGCAGGCGCAGCAGGCCGGCTTCGGGGCGCACCTCGTAGGGCACCGCGTCCCATTTCGGGCCGCCGACCGCGCCGAAGATGATCGCGTCCGCGTCCCTGGCCTTGGCCATGTCGCCTTCCGAAATCGATACCTTGTGCGCGTCATAGGCCGAGCCGCCGACCAGGCCGGTGTCGGTCTCGAACTTGGCGATCCCGGCCGAATTGAGCCAGTCGATCAGCCGCTTCACCTCGCCCATTACTTCGGGGCCAATACCGTCGCCGGGAAGCAGCAGCAGCTTGTGGGTCGCCATGGTCGATTCCTCTGAGGTCGATTTCGGCCGGAGTGCTAGAGCGGCGTTGCGCGCTTGGCAAGACACCATTGCCGCCTCGCGGCTGTGCAAGGCGGGCAGGGCCTGCCACACTGCACCTGCCGGAGTACCCCTTGCACGCACCTGACCGCCCTCCGCCCGATGCCCACCCCGCGCGGCTGATCCTGACCCTGTCGTTGGCTGCGACGGTCGGGCTCGGCATCGGCCGCTTCGCCTATTCGCTGGTGCTGCCCGACATGCGGGAGGACCTCGGCTGGTCCTACTCGGCGGCCGGTTTCATGAATACTATCAACGCCGTCGGCTACCTCGCGGGCGCGCTCGTGGCGTCCCGGCTGATCCAGCGGGTCGGCTGGTCGGCCGCGATCCGCGGCGGAACGCTGGCCTGTGTCGCCGCGCTTGCGGTGTGCGCGCTGACCGGCAATTTCGTCGCGCTCAGTCTGGCGCGGCTGGTGCTCGGCATCGGCGCGGCGGCCGGCTTCGTCGCGGGGGGCGCACTGGCGGCTTCCATCGCGCAGGCCCATCCCGAGCGGGGCAATTTCCTGCTCAGCCTGTTCTATGCCGGCCCCGGCGTCGGCATTCTCGCATCAGGGCTGATCGCCCCGTTCACGCTGCAATATTTCGGCCCGGGCTCGTGGTGGGTGGTGTGGTGGGCGATGACGCTGCTGTCCGTCGTCATGACCGTGCCGCTGTTCCTGGTCCGCATCGAGAGCGGCGTGCGCTTCTCGCAAGGCAGCCACGCCGCCTTCGCGATTATGCCCGTGCTGATCTATCTCGCCGGCTACTTCCTGTTCGGCGCGGGCTACATCGCCTACATGACGTTCATGATCGCCTATGTGCGCGACGGCGGCGGCGGGGCCGCGGCGCAGGCGGCGTTCTGGAGCCTGATCGGCCTCAGCGCCTTCGTCACGCCCTGGGTCTGGCGCGGTGTGCTGGCGCTCGATCGCGGCGGGCTTGCCACCGCCATCATCCTCGGCACCAACGCGCTCGGCGCCGCCCTGCCGATGCTCGGGCATTCGCCGGCATGGCTCGCGGTTTCCGCCATCGTGTTCGGCGTCGCCTTCTTCGCCGTGGTCGGCTCGACCACCGCCTTCGTGCGCTTCAACTATCCGCCCGAGGTGTGGCCGACCGCGATCGCGGCGATGACGATCTCGTTCGGCGTCGGCCAGACGCTTGGGCCCATCGCTGTCGGCGCAATCACGGACGCGCTGGGGAGCTTGAGTTACGCGCTGAATGTCTCGGCAGCGCTGCTGGCGTTGGGCGCGGTTGCCGCGCTGTGCCAGCGCAAGGTGGGGCTCAGGGCTTAGCCCTCGCGGTGGCAACCGCGGGACTCCACAGGATGCAGACCTGAACCGTACGATCGCCAGCCAACTCGCTGACCGGCACGGCAACGCCAGTCTTCATGGGGCCGACAAAGGAGCCCAGTATGGGTACCTTCAGTTCGACAGGAGGAGACTTGAGTGCCTCTCTGACGGTCTCCACCCGCGCTCGCGCCAACCCTTCATTTGAACTGAACTGCTTGGCCGTTTCCGGCTTCAGCGG
The DNA here is from genome assembly GCF_023073915.1 of Bradyrhizobium sp. 149. Classification (GTDB taxonomy): domain Bacteria; phylum Pseudomonadota; class Alphaproteobacteria; order Rhizobiales; family Xanthobacteraceae; genus Bradyrhizobium. Next base: position 101,456 of record NZ_JADPKK010000016.1, read on the forward strand.
CCTTTTGTCGGCGGACCCGATCAGCATGACCGCCGCCAAACGGCTCGAGGGACGTACGTTGGCAAGCATTTCGGCGATCTGCTTCAGCTTATCACTGTCGCCCTTGCTGAGTGCTGCAGCGCCGTCATCAAACGGTCCAATATGTTGGCTCTTGCCGTCGCCGCAATCCATTTCGGCGGGGGGCAAATTTTCGGGTCGCAGGCTAACGTCGAGGTGGATGTCCAAAGCCTGAGAGTCGCGTGCACGAGACCCCTGCTGCTGTTTGAATTCCACCTTTATGAGGGAGTCCACACTCTTCACGACGCTGACGTCCTTCCAAAACGTGAACCCTCCGAACAAAGATCCAGCCGTCAGTGTCGCGGCCGCAGCCGTATAGACCTTTGCTGATATCGCGTGACTGAAATAGAGGAAATGGAGAACGCCCAGCATCGCCAGCAAGCAAGCAGCCAATGGGAGGAGAACGGCAACGCTCGCTAGCGAGGCGAGCGACGACATGACTGGACTCGGTTGCACCGTGGCGACCGGCTTGGACGACGGTTCGGCGAGCCTGGCTTGCAAACTGTCGATCTGGCCCTGCAGATCGAATACTTTGGCGTACAGGGCTCCATTCGGCTCGCTCGCCGATCGATCGGCCTTTATTGCCTCAACGAGCTCCTTGTGTTGCTGGCGCAGCACTTCTTGATCGGACAATCTGTTCCGCAGGAACTCTTCAACAACAGTCAATGAGGAACGGGGTAGGTCAGCGTTCGGTCGCCACAACTCGACGGCAATCTGGAGTGACCCTACGAACGCGATGATCAGAAGTCCCGCCAAATTGCTCAAGATTGCCAGGATGTTCAGCCGAACCTCGGCTCGTTCGGTCTGTCTGCCCGAGCCATCTGTCCGACGCGGCCAACCGGGCCCCGGTCTTCGATGCTCTGTCGATTCCTGAAGATATCGCTGTAAGCGCCAGATGATCCAAGCCATGGCGGCTAAGCCAGAGACCGCGAGGATGGTGAGCTTGATTTCAACGGACATCGCCGATACCGGCTAAAAGACACTATACAATCTATCGTTGACGATCCAATATCGCGCTATCGTTTGTCAAGCGTGTCTTCTGACCGCGAGCGCCCGTGGCTGCCGGGAGCATCTCAGCTCCCGCTGAACGAATTGTACCCCTGGTCTTCCCAGTAACCGCCCTTGTAGTCGTTGGTGACTTCCATCGAGACCACGTATTTCGGGTTCTTGAAGCCGAGCTTGGTCGGCACGCGGATCTTCATCGGGAAGCCGTAGGCGCGCGGCAGGATTTCGCCCGCGTATTTGAACGTCATCTGGGTCTGCGGATGCAGCGCGGTGCGCATGTCGAGCGGGGAGTTGTAGCCGTCCTTGTCGGCGCACTGGAACCAGACGTATTTTGCACGCGTGTCGGCGCCGATCAGCTTGAGGAAGTCGCGCATGGGCGTGCCGGTCCAGCTGCCGATCGCGCTCCAGCCCTCGACGCAGATGTGACGGGTGATCTGGGTGACCTGCGGGAGCTTGTACAATTCCGGAAGCGTCCACGACTTCTTGTTGTCGACGAGGCCGTGGACTTCGAGCTTCCAGTCGGCACCGTCGACCTCAGGTGCGTCGTCGAGATCGTAATAGGCGTTGAACGGAAACGGTTTTGTAATTGCGCTCTCTGCGAAGGTCGGCGCCAGCGCATCCGGATTGAACATCCAGGCCTGCACGGCATCGTTGAATTTCGAGACCGTCTTCAGCATCTCCTCGGCGGAGGACGAATCGATCACGTCGCAGCCGGTGAGCAGGGTCAGCGCGCCGAGGCTGGCGCCGCCGGCGATGAAGCGGCGGCGGCTGACATCTGGCATCGTCTTGATGGAGTCCTTGATCAGCAGCCGCTTGTCGACGCCGGGGATCAGGAATGAGCGCTTGGCCATGGTTCTTGCTCCACTCTAGCGGCCGATAATCATCGCGCGCAGGCTCTTCGGCACCAGCAGCGCGAGTAAAACGTGAATGACGAGGAACGCGCAGATCGCGGCCATGCAGAAGAAATGGATGTAGCGCGCGGTCGGATAGTCCCCGAACAACATGACCAGCCAATGCAGCTGCACCGGCTTCCACATCCCAAGACCCGACAGCACGATCAGCACGCCGACCACGATGATGCCGGCATAGAGCAGGCGCTGGACGTAATTGTAGACGGTGAGATCGGCATGGCCGAGCTTGAAGGTCAGGGCAGCCCTGACGTCGTGGAGCACGCCGGACGGGGTGATCGGCAGCAGTTTTTTGCGGAAGCGGCCGGTGGCAAGGCCGGTGATGAGATAGGCAAGGCCGTTGATCATCAACAGCCACATCGCGGCAAAATGCCAGAGCAGGCCGCCGCCGAGCCAGCCACCAAGCGTGTACTCGCGCGGAAAGCTGAATCCGAACAGCGGCGAAGCGTTGTAGATCTGCCAGCCCGACAGGATCATCAGGACCATGGCGAGGGCGTTGACCCAGTGCATGACCCGGACCCAGGCCGGCTGGATCACTTTGGCCGGGCTCGCGCTGACCTGCTCGTCGGTGACTGTGAGGCTCGACATGATGGTTCCGTCCTGAACATCGTCTGACAGCAATTATACGCCGGTGCTTCCGCTTTCGTTACGCCCTGTCCGGCATCGAATCGATACCGGCGGGCTATCGTGGTCACAATAAAGCGAGCCGGGTGCCCCCGGCTCGCTGTTTCGTCGCATCCGGTTCGGGGATGAAGCCGGACCGCGCGGTGTTAGGTCGCGGGCATCAGCACGGTATCGACCACATGGATCACGCCGTTCGACTGATTGACGTTGGAGATCGTCACCATCGAGGTGCCGCCCTTGGCATCGACGATCCAGACCTTGCCGTCCATCTTCTTCACCGTCAGCTCCTCGCCTTCGGCAGTCTTCATCTTCTTGCCGTCGGTGAGGTCGGAAGCCTCAAGCTTGCCGGGCACGACATGGTAGGTGAGGATCTTGGTCAGCGTCGCCTTGTTCTCGGGCTTGACCAGGGTGTCGACGGTGCCGGCCGGCAGCTTGCCGAAGGCGGCGTTGGTCGGCGCGAACACCGTGAACGGGCCCTTGCCTTCCAGCGTCGGCACCAGGCCGGCCGCCTTCACCGCCGCCACCAGCGTGGTGTGGTCCTTCGAATTGACGGCGTTCTGGACGATGTTCTTGGACGGGAACATCGCGGCGCCGCCGACCATAACGGTCTTTTCCTCTGCGCGGACAGGCGCGACGACGGTTGCGGTGATGGCCAGGGCGCTGAACGCGGCGGCAGCGAGATAGGGAATGCGCTTCGACATGGAGAAACTCCCGATTGGATTGTGACCGGCGATTGCCGGCGTTGAGTTGGCAACAACAGTGACTGCGACCTGTAAGCGTGAAGCAGCAGCGCCGTCGTTGGCTCGAACTACGGGAGGATTTGCGAAGTGGTTTCGAACAAAACTTCTTTGTGATGCGTGAAACTAAGCGGAGGGATGTTCGTGGGGATGCATCCTCCTCGTCATTGCGAGGAGCGAATTGACGAAGCAATCCAGGCTGTTTCCGCGGATACTTTTCTGGATTGCTTCGCTTCGCTCGCAATGACGAACTACTAATCCCTGTTGTTCGGCGTTTGAATGAACCCGCGATTATGCGTCGGGCTGATCAAGAGTTCGTTGATGCACACCCGCGCCGGCATGCTCGCGATGAACGCGATGGTACGGCCGAGGTCTTCGGATTGCAGCATCCTGGCCTGCTCCTCCTCGTTCGGCACGACCGGGCGCAGCTTCAGGATCGGGGTCGCAACCTCGCCCGGCATCAGGCAGCAGGCGCGCAACCCGTTGACGCATTCGTCCATGTTGAAGGAGTGGGTCAGCGCCAGCACCGCGTGCTTTGTCGTGGTGTAGGCCGGGCCCGGCATCTTCGAGACGTGGCGGCCGGCCCAGGACGAGACGTTGATGATCGAGCCGTCCTGCTGCTTGCGCATCGTCGGCAGCACCGCGCGCATGCAATAGAGCACGCCGTTGAGATTGACCTGGACGAGCTTATCCCAGCCCTCCAGTTCCATGTCCTTCCAGCTGCGCCTGGGGACATTGATGCCGGCATTGTTCACCAGCAGGTCGATCCGGCCGTGCTTCGCGACGATTTGATCGGCCGCCTTCTGGGCCTCGGCGGCATCAGACACGTCCAGCGCGATCGCCTCGGCGGCCCCGCCCGCCCCGGTGATCTTCGCGACCAGGGTATCCAGGGCGTCCTTGCGCCGGCCCGAGACCACCACCGTCCAGCCGTCGGCCGCGAGCGCCTCGGCGCCGGCCTCCCCGATCCCGCTGCCGCCGCCCGTGACCCAGGCCACGCGTTTCCCGTTTTTGGTCATGCAAACTGTCTCCGTTGCTTCATCGGGGCGGTTTTTGCTAATCCAACCCTCGGTTTTGACCGGCCTTGTCCTACAAGCCTTGTCGTACAAGTCCCTGCGGTCGAGGAAATCTTGCATGAACCAAGCAGCGAACGCCAACCTGTTTTCCCGCCTGTTCGACGGCCTGGACGATCCGAAGCGCCTCGCGATCGAGACGCATGACGGCGCTCGTATCAGCTATGGCGATTTGATCGCACGGGCCGGGCAGATGGCCAATTTGCTGGTCGCGCGCGGCGTGAAGCCGGGCGACCGTGTTGCGGTGCAGGTCGAGAAATCCGTGGCCAACATCGTGCTGTATTTGGCCACCGTGCGGGCCGGGGCGGTCTACCTGCCGCTCAACACCGCCTATACGCTGAACGAGCTCGACTACTTCATCGGCGATGCCGAGCCGTCGCTGGTGGTCTGCGATCCCTCCAAGGCGGAGGGACTCGCCTCGATCGCCGCCAAGGTGAAGGCCAAGGTCGAGACGCTCGGGCCTGACGGCAAGGGCTCGCTGACGGAGGCCGCCGACAAGGCGAGCAGCGAATTCACCACGGTGGCGCGCGCAAATGACGATCTCGCCGCGATCCTCTACACCTCCGGCACCACCGGCCGCTCCAAGGGCGCGATGCTGACCCACGACAATCTGGCGTCGAATTCGCTCTCGCTCGTCGGCTACTGGCGCTTCACCGACAGGGACGTGCTGATCCACGCGCTGCCGATCTATCACACCCATGGCCTGTTCGTGGCGACGAACGTGACGCTGTTCGCGCGGGCGTCGATGATCTTCCTGCCGAAGCTCGACCCGGATCTGATCATCAAGTTGATGGCGCGTGCCACGGTGCTGATGGGCGTGCCGACGTTCTACACGCGGCTTCTGCAAAATCCCGCGCTGTCGCGCGAAACCACAAAACACATGCGGCTGTTCATCTCGGGCTCGGCGCCGCTGCTCGCCGAAACCCATCGCGAATGGTCGGCCCGCACCGGCCATGCCGTGCTCGAACGCTACGGCATGACCGAGACCAACATGAACACGTCGAATCCCTATGACGGCGAGCGCGTGCCCGGCGCGGTCGGCTTTCCGCTCCCCGGCGTGTCCGTGCGAGTCACCGATCCCGAGACAGGGAAAGAGCTGCCGCGCGAAGAAATCGGCATGATCGAGGTCAAGGGTCCCAATGTGTTCAAGGGCTATTGGCGCATGCCGGAGAAGACCAAGGCGGAATTCCGCGACGACGGCTTCTTCATCACCGGCGACCTCGGCAAGATCGACGCCCAGGGTTACGTCCACATCCTCGGTCGCGGCAAGGATCTCGTCATATCCGGCGGCTTCAATGTCTATCCGAAGGAAATCGAGAGCGAGATCGACGCCATGCCCGGCGTAATCGAATCCGCCGTGATCGGCGTGCCCCATGCCGATTTCGGCGAGGGCGTCACCGCCGTGCTGGTCTGCAACAAGGGCGCCGATGTGACTGAGGCCGCGGTGCTGAAGGCGCTCGACGGCCGACTGGCAAAGTTCAAGATGCCCAAGCGGGTGTTCGTGGTCGACGAGCTGCCGCGCAACACGATGGGCAAGGTGCAGAAGAATATTTTGCGGGATACGTACAAGGATCTTTACGCGAAGAAATAGGGGCGCAATTGCTCTGGGCTGGGGGGACATGAACCGAGAGGAAGCAAAAAAGATACACAAACACCTGCTCGATGCTGCCGCGGCATTCCGCCGAGCGGAGGCGGCGATAGTCGATGTTGGGGATGACGGCCGAAAATTATTCGCAGAACCGCTCGTAACTGCGGTTTTCCATCTGCGGTTCAAGCTTCTGCGACTGATCTATAAGAGGTTTCCTGACCTGGAGCCGCCGCCCCCACCAGCAACAATCCACAGCACACTCCGTTGGGAAGACGTTTCGCTTCCTGCCTCTGTGCTGGAGACCGATGTCGATCGAATCATTTTTTCTGTCATGAAAACGCGGTGGCAAAAAGTCGCAATGGTTCTCTACCGCGCGATTGAGAAAGTCGAAGAGGGGGAGCTAGCGGCCCCTGTCGACTACGACGTGTTTGCGGCCCGGATCCAGGCATTGGCCGAGGCCGACCTTCTGGATGCACAAGGCGATCTCCAGGTGTGGGACCGCAGCGAAGTGAGATTGAAGGACCGGTCCGTCAACTAACGCCTAGCAAACTCATCACAAACCGGCTGCCGACAATAAACAGATAACACCCGAACGCTGCCTCCAGCGTTCGCTTCGACATCGCGTGCGCGGCTCTGACGCCGAGTGGTGCGGTGACGAGGCTCATCGGCATCACCAGGACGGCACCGATCAGGGAGACGTAGCCAAGCGCGAATGGGGCCTGCAACGCTGCGACCGCTGGATAGCTCGCCGCCGCCGGCCAGCCGGCATAGATGTAGCCAACCGCGCCGGGGATCGAGATCAGGACCGCGAGTGCCGATGAGGTCGCCACCGCCTGATGGATGGGACGGCCGTAGAACGTCATCAGCAGGTTCGAGAACAGGCCACCACCGATTCCCATCAACGTCGACAAAATGCCGACGCAGAAGCCGTAGATTCGCATCAGTGGCCCCTTCGGCAAGTCATCTCCGAGCTTCCAGCTCTCGCGCGCGAAGATCAACCGTACCGCGGCCGACCAGGCGACGGCGACGAACACGATCTTGAACAGCCGCTCCGGCGCGTAGCGCGCGACCACGCTGCCGGCGACGACGCCGATCACGATCGGCAGCCACCAGGCCCGAAGGATCGCGATGTCGACGGCGCCGCGCTTGTAGTGCGCCTGGAACGAACGGATCGAGGTCGGGATGATCACGGCGAGCGAGGTGCCGACGCAGAGCGGCATTCGCACCTCGAGCGGCACACCGGCGATGCGGAAGCATTCGTAGAACACGGGGACGAGAATCGCGCCGCCGCCGATGCCGAACACGCCGGCCAAAAATCCGGAGAGCGCGCCGGTTGCGATCAGCAGCAGCGCGAGCTCGACGATCTCCTTGATATCAAGTCCTGCAATCACCCCTGACCTGCCCCGGCGACCGGCCGCAACTTCTCCGGTGCATCGCTCGAAAATAGCTACTCGGAAGCTGTAGGCGATCCGGTTTGCGCGGTCGACAGGCCGCGTCTCTCGGCTGGGGTGGAATGCAGACTGCGCATATCCGCGACAGGCCGCAAAAAGAGCGAGCTGGGCGGGTGGCAAACGAGGGGCGGGATCGCTGGGCGTGCGCCTTGAGGGGCTTGGACCGGACGGTCCGCTTAGAGGTGTTCCAATAGATATTTCAATGGCTATGGACAAGTGAATTTAAATTCATCTTTTACTCGTTGAACCAACGCTCTGGTATACCAAGCGCCCGATTGGCCTTGTCTCATCAACGCCATAGCGCTGAACCGGGGTTCGATTCATGGCGATTTGGTGATTGCGCAGGCGAAATCGACTCCGTAAATAGAGCCGACCTTTCCGATCCCCGCGCGCCCCCTATTGGGCCGCAATACAACATCAAAGCCCATGACCGCACGGATCGACCGACCGCTCTCGCCCCACATGCAAGTCTACCGCTGGACCCTGACGATGGCACTGTCCATCGTCCATCGCGCCACCGGCATCGCGCTTTATGCCGGAACGCTGCTGCTGGCCTGGTGGCTGATTGCGGCGGCGTCCGGCCCCGCCGCCTATGGCCATGTCCAGGCCTTCACCGGCAGCATCATCGGCCGGCTGATCGTGTTCGGATACACTTGGGCGCTGATGCACCATATGCTGAGCGGCATCCGGCATTTCGTCTGGGACCTCGGCTACGGCTTCAAGGCCAATGAGCGCGAGGCGTTGACCTGGGGCGCGCTGATCGGCGGCATCGTGCTCACGATCCTCGTCTGGATCATCGCCTATGCGATCGGAGGCGGCCGATGAGCTTCGACGAATCCCACGGGGCTCCGAAGGGGCCCTCCATGCGCACCCCGCTCGGCCGCGTTCGCAATCTCGGCGCGGCGCATTCGGGCACGTCCGATTTCTGGCGCCAGCGCATCACCGGCGTCGCCATGACGCTGCTGATGATCCCGGTGATCGTGATCGTGATGATGCTGCTCGGCCGCAATCAGGCCGGTGCCGCACAGATCCTCGGCTCGCTGCCGATCGCGGTGATCCTGCTGCTCTTCATCTTCGCCAGCGCCTGGCACATGAAGATCGGCATGCAGGTCGTGATCGAGGACTACATCCATAACGAGAAGCTGAAGCTCGTCTCGATCATGCTCAACAATTTCTTCTCGTTCGCGGTGGCGCTGGCTTCGACCTACGCGATCCTGAAACTTTCCTCCGGAGTGTAAGCCATGCCAACCGGAACATCGGCCCCAGCCACGAATGGCAAGGGCGGCGCTCCCGCCACCAACGGAAAAGCCTATCCGATCGAAGACCACACCTATGACGTCGTCGTGGTCGGCGCCGGCGGCGCGGGCCTGCGCGCCGTAGTCGGCTGCAGCGAAGCCGGCCTCCGCACCGCCTGCATCACCAAAGTGTTTCCGACCCGCTCGCACACGGTCGCGGCGCAGGGCGGCATCTCGGCTTCGCTCGGCAACATGCACAAGGACGATTGGCGCTGGCACATGTACGACACCGTGAAGGGGTCGGACTGGCTGGGCGACCAGGACGCGATCGAATACATGGTGCGCAACGCGCCCGAGGCGGTCTACGAGCTCGAGCATTGGGGCGTGCCGTTCTCGCGCACCGAGGACGGCAAGATCTATCAGCGCCCGTTCGGCGGCATGACCATGGACTACGGCAAGGGCCAGGCGCAGCGCACCTGCGCCGCTGCCGACCGCACCGGCCACGCCATGCTGCACACGATGTACGGCCAGTCGCTGCGCCACGCGGCCGAGTTCTTCATCGAGTTTTTCGCCATCGACCTGATCATGGACGACCAGGGCACCTGCCGCGGCGTCATCGCGCTCAAGCTCGACGACGGCACGCTGCACCGCTTCCGCGCCCAGTCCGTCATTCTCGCCACCGGCGGCTACGGCCGGGCTTACGCGTCCTGCACCTCGGCGCACACCTGCACGGGCGATGGCGGCGGCATGGTGCTGCGCGCCGGCCTGCCCATGCAGGACATGGAGTTCGTACAGTTCCACCCGACCGGCATTTACGGCTCGGGCTGTCTCGTGACCGAAGGCGCGCGCGGCGAAGGCGGCTATCTCGTCAACTCCGAGGGCGAGCGCTTCATGGAGCGCTATGCGCCCTCGGCCAAGGATCTGGCCTCGCGTGACGTCGTCTCGCGCGCGATGACCATCGAGATCCGCGAAGGCCGCGGCGTCGGCAAGAAGAAGGACCACATCTTCCTTCATCTCGACCATCTCGATCCCGCGGTGCTTGCAGAGCGGCTGCCGGGCATCTCGGAATCCGCAAAGATCTTCGCCAATGTCGACGTGACGCGCGAGCCGATCCCGATCGTGCCGACCGTGCACTACAACATGGGCGGCATCCCGACGAACTACCACGGCGAGGTGCTGACCAAGAGGGACGGCGACGACAACGCCATCATCCCCGGCCTGATGGCGATCGGCGAGGCCGCCTGCGTCTCCGTGCACGGCGCCAACCGCCTCGGCTCCAACTCGCTGATCGATCTCGTCGTGTTCGGCCGCGCCGCCGCGCTGCGCCTCGCGGAGAAGCTCACGCCGAACGCCAGCCAGCCGGAGTTGCCGGCAAGCTCGTCCGATCTGGCGCTCGGACGCCTCGACCATTACCGCTACGCCTCCGGCGGCACGCCGACCGCGAAGCTGCGCGAAGGCATGCAGCACGTGATGCAGAACAATTGCGCGGTATTCCGCACCGGCGACATCCTGAGCGAAGGCCAGAACTTGATCGAGAAGGTCCACAGCGGCATCACCGACATCGCCGTGTCCGACCGCTCGCTGGTGTGGAATTCCGACCTGATCGAGACGCTCGAATTCGACAATCTGATCTCGCAGGCAGTGGTGACGATGAACTCGGCCGCCAACCGCACCGAGAGCCGCGGCGCGCATGCCCGCGAGGACTTCTCCGACCGCGACGACAAGAACTGGATGAAGCACACGCTGGCCTGGCTGGAAGATTCCGGCAAGGTCAAGATCGAGTACCGCCCGGTTCACGACTACACCATGACCAACGACGTCCAGTACATCCCGCCCAAAGCGCGCGTGTACTAGAAACGAACAGCGAAGGCCTTAATCGACATGGTTGAATTCGCACTTCCGAAGAACTCCAAGATCAACGGCGGCAAGACCTGGCCGAAGCCAGCGGGCGCGACCGACGTCCGCGAATTCCGCGTCTATCGCTGGAATCCGGATGACGGCAAGAATCCGAGCGTCGACACCTATTACGTCGACACCCATGATTGCGGGCCGATGGTGCTGGACGGCCTGATCTGGATCAAGAACAACATCGACCCGTCACTGACCTTCCGCCGCTCCTGCCGCGAAGGCGTCTGCGGCTCCTGCGCCATGAACATCGACGGCCAGAACACGCTGGCCTGCACCCGTTCGATGCACGACGTGAAGGACGGCGCGGTAAAGATCAATCCGCTGCCGCACCAGCCTGTGGTGAAGGACCTCGTCCCCGACCTCACGAATTTCTACGCACAGTACGCTTCGGTGGAGCCGTGGCTGAAGACGACCTCGCCGACGCCGCAGAAGGAATGGAAGCAGAGCCACGAGGACCGCGAGAAGCTCGACGGCCTCTACGAGTGCATCCTCTGCGCCTGCTGCTCGACCTCATGCCCGAGCTATTGGTGGAACAGCGAGCGCTATCTCGGCCCCGCCGCCCTGCTCCAGGCCAACCGCTGGGTGTCCGATTCGCGGGATGAAGCGACGGGCGAGCGGCTCGACGATCTCGAGGATCCGTTCCGCCTTTACCGCTGCCACACCATCATGAACTGCGCCAAGGCATGCCCGAAGGGCCTCAACCCGGCGGAAGCCATCGCCGAGCTCAAGCTCAAGATGGTCGAGCGCCAGATCTAGGCGTCATTCATGCTCCGATCCCCGGCCGGAATGGCCGGGGCATTCTACGGCGGGCGCGTGTTCCAGTAGATTTTGCCTCCGCCCCCTGCGCGGGCGAGCCGGCGGATTGCAACCTCCGGTTCCCGCCACAAGCCGCTTCCTTCCCGGCGCGAAATTCAAGTAAGCTCTCCGGTGTGGGACCGGAGCGACCGTGCAGGGCGCACAACGCAATTCGCTGAGACTGCTGCAGTGGATGATGGCTGCATCGCTGGCGCTCCCGATTGCGCTGTTCGCGATCGCCTCCTCGATCTCCTACACCTCGACAAAAGACATCGCCGACCGCGAAATCGAACGCACCCTCGATGTCGCGCATGAGCACGCGCTCAAGGTGTTCGAGACGATTGACCGTAGCCTCGCCGAGATCAACGAAGTGGTGCGCGGCCTGCCCGACGACGTCATCCGCTCGCGCGAACCGGCCCTGCACCGCCGCCTGAAGCAGCTGACCGATTCGCTGCCGCAGCTCAAATCGGCCTGGATCTTCGATGCGGACGGAAAGTCGCTGGTCAACAGCCTTGCCTCGCCGCCGCCGCAGCAGAGTTTTGCGGACCGCGACTACTTCTATGCCCATGTCGACCAGACCATCGGCAGCTACATCGGTGTTCCCCTGACGCCGCGCCAGCCCTATCAGGGTGCGCGCTTCTTCGGGGTCAGCCGCCGCCGCGACTCCGACGACGGCAGCTTCATCGGCGTAATCCAGGCCTCCGTCCTGCCGGAATATTTCGAGAGCTTTTATGCCAGGATCGGCACCGACCCCGGCAGCTTCTTCGCGATGGGACGCAGCGACGGGGTCGTGCTGGCGCATCTCCCGCGACTGGATCGTGACCTTCGGCTCGATCCCAGCGGGCCGGTCGGCCAGAGCATCGCCGCTCACCCCGAGCACGGCCTCATCACCGTCGCATGGCCCTCGGACGGGATCGAGCGGCGCATCGGCTACCGACGCATCGCCGAATACCCGATCTATGTCAGCGCGGGGCTCGATACCTCGGCCATCCGCGCGCGCTGGTTCGCCACCATGGGCCAGCATCTGGTGTTCGGCATTCCCGCCACCGCGCTGCTGTTCCTGCTGCTGGCATTGGCGTTCCGGCGCACCCAGCATCTTCAGGCCGAGGCCGCCGCGCGGCGCGAAGCCGAGGAGGCGCTCAAGCACAGCCAGCGCCTGGAGGCGCTCGGGCAGCTCACCGGGGGCGTCGCGCACGACTTCAACAACCTCCTGACCGTGATTCGCGCCTCCGTCGACCTGCTGAACCGGCCGCAACTGAGCGAGGAGCGGCGCCAACGCTACATCACCGCCATCGCGGAGGCGGTCGCGCGCGCGGCCAAGCTGACCTCGCAGCTGCTCGCCTTTGCGCGGCGCCAGACCCTGAAGCCGGAAGTGTTCGACGTCGGCGCGCGGATGCAGTTGCTGCACGACATGCTCGCGACGCTGCTCGGACCCGCGATCGAAATCTCGATGCGGCTTCCGGCCGAGCCGTGCCTCGTCAATGCCGATGCAAGCCAGTTCGAAACGGCGTTGATCAACATGGCGACCAATGCGCGCGATGCCATGCACGGCAAGGGCAGGATCGTTCTCGAGGTCGCGGCCGCGCCGGCCATTGCGGACACGCTGACTCCCGTCCCGGGAAGCCATGACATTTCAGGCAACCATGATCTTCCCGGCAACCATGATCTTCCCGGCAACCATGGCTTCGTCCGCATTGCCGTCAGCGACACCGGCGTCGGCATTCCGGCTGCGCGGCTCGAGCGCATCTTCGAGCCGTTCTTCACCACCAAGCTGGTCGGCCAAGGCACCGGTCTCGGCCTGTCGCAGGTGTTCGGCTTCGCCCGGCAATCCGGGGGCGAGGTGACAGTCACCAGCGAGGTCGGGCACGGCAGCACCTTCGCGCTCTATCTGCCGCGCGCGGCGCCGCACCTGCTGCCGCAGCGGCAGGCGCCGAACACGGCCCCGGCGGTGGCCGGCAGCGGCATGTCGGTGCTGCTGGTCGAGGACAATATCGAGCTCGCCAATTTCGCTGCCGACGGCCTCACCGAGCTCGGCTACAGCATCACGCTGGTCGACAATGCGACCGATGCACTCGCCGAGCTGGTCATGGACGCAGATCGATTCGATGTCGTTTTCTCGGACGTCGTGATGCCGGGCATGACCGGGCTCGATCTCGCGCAGACGGTCCGCGACCGCAGCATCGGCGTGCCGGTCGTGCTGACCACCGGCTACAGCGAGGCGCTGTCCCAGGACGGCAATTTCGATTTCGAGCTTGTGCAGAAGCCATACGCGATCGATCAGCTGTCGCGCGTGCTGCATCGGGTCGCACGGCTCCGCCGGGTGCGCGACGGCGCCGCCGAATGAGCCGGCACTCGGAACTTGCGGGAACCGTTTGATTTACCTCGCGTTATCCGGTCATGCAAAAGCCGGCCGGGAAGCACGAATCAGGCAAGACGCCGCGCATTGTCGAAATCGTCGGCGAGAACGGCGACGAAGTGGCGCCGCCGCCGCCCGAGCTGGTCGAGCCCGACTCGGAGTTGTCGCCGGACGAGGCCGAGCAGGCCCGCAAGGACTATCTCCTCACCCGCTTCTGGATCAGCGCGCGCGGGTTCTGGGCACGCAAGGGGGACCGCCTCGCCTGGCCGTTCTCGATCGGCCTCGGCGTGCTGATCGTCCTGACCGTCGGCTTCCAGTACGGCATCAATGTCTGGAATCGCGCCATCTTCGACGCGATTGAGAAGCGCGAGGCGTCCACCGTCTTCCATCTCACCGCGGTATTCTTCCCGCTTGCGATCGGCAGCATCGTGCTCGGCGTGGCCCAGGTGTTCGCGCGCATGGGCATCCAGCGGCGCTGGCGGGCCTGGCTGACGGCAAGCGTGCTGACGCGCTGGCTCGGCAACGGCCGCTACTATCAGCTCAATCTGGTCGACGGCGACCACAAGAATCCGGAATACCGGATCGCGGAGGATCTGCGCGTCGCGACCGATTCGCCGGTTGATTTTCTCGCCGGCGTGACTTCCGCGCTGCTGTCGGCCGCAACCTTCATCGTCGTGCTCTGGACTATCGGCGGCGCGCTCACCGTCACGCTTGCGGGATCGTCGGTGACCATTCCCGGCTTCCTGGTGATCGCTGCGGTGCTTTATGCCGCGATCGCATCGGGTTCGATCCTGGTGATCGGCCGTCGATTCGTGCAGGTCTCCGAGGACAAGAACCAGGCCGAGGCCGATTTCCGCTACACGCTGACGCGCGTGCGCGAGAACGGCGAGAGCATCGCACTGCTCGGCGGGGAGGCGGAGGAGCGCGACGGCATCGACCGCAATTTTACCAACGTGCTGCGGCAATGGGCGCGGCTCGCGGGGCAGCACATGCGCACCACCCTGGTGTCGCAGGGATCGAGTCTTGTTGCTCCCGTGGTCCCTCTCCTGCTGTGCGCGCCAAAATTCCTCGACGGCAGCATGACGCTGGGACAGGTGATGCAGGCGGCTTCTGCCTTCACCATCGTCCAAAGCGCGTTCGGCTGGTTGGTCGACAATTATCCGCGGCTCGCCGACTGGAATGCCTGCGCTCGCCGCATCGCCTCGCTGATGATGTCGCTCGACGGTCTCGAGCGCGCCGAGCTGGGCGATGGCCTCGGCCGCATCAAGCGCGGCGAGACCAGCAACGACGCCATGCTGGAGCTGAACGATCTCTCGGTCACGCTCGACGACGGCACCGCCGTGGTCGGCGAGACGGTGGTGGTGATCGAGGCCGGCGAGCGGCTGCTTGTCGCAGGCGAATCCGGTACCGGCAAGAGCACGCTGGTGCGCGCCATCGCCGGGCTCTGGCCTTGGGGTGGCGGCAGCGTCAATTTCCATCCCGACCGGCGGCTGTTCATGCTGCCGCAGCGACCCTACGTGCCATCAGGCTCGCTGCGCCGCGCGGTCGCCTATCCCGGCGCGGAAGGCGACTGGACGGTCGAGGAGATCGGCGAGGTCCTGCACAAGGTCGGTCTCGACCATCTCAAGGAGAAGATCGAGGAAGAAGGCCCGTGGGATCAGACGCTATCCGGGGGCGAGAAGCAGCGTCTCGCCTTTGCGCGGCTGTTGCTGCACAGCCCGGACATCGTCGTGCTCGACGAGGCGACCTCGGCGCTCGACGAGAAGAGCCAGGACAAGATGATGAAGATGGTCACCGACGAACTGCCGAAGGCCACCATCGTCAGCGTCGCGCATCGTGTCGAGCTGGAGGCCTTCCACAGCCGCAAGATCGTGCTGGAGCGCCGCAAGGGCGGCGCAAAACTTGTCAGCGACATCGACCTGATCCCGCGCAAGGGTAAGCGCAAGCTGCTCGGCCGCTTCCTGCGCCAGCGCAAGGTGCCGCCGAAAAAGGCAGCGTGAGGCCCGTTACCCCATCACGAACCTCTCGTGAACGATTGGAGTCCCCGGCAAAACCGGCTATGCATGCGCCGCTTGCAACGAGGACCTTGACTTGGCGACCGACAATGCCTCTTCGTCCGCGCCGTTCGGCGCGTTTGCGCCGAATGCGGCGCAGGCCGCGATCATTCGCCTCGCGACACGATCGGGGCTGAAGCGCGGCGCGTTCCGGCCCTGGCTCTCGCGATTGGTGAACCTGCTGCGCGGTGGCCCCGTCGACGTGCAGTACCAGGGCGCATCGTTCCGCTTCTATCACCAGGGCAGCGCCACCGAGCGCGGCGCGTTGTTCAATCCCGCCTACAATCTCGACGAGCTCGACTTCCTGCGCCAGCACACCCCGGACGGCGGCGTGTTCGTCGACGTCGGCGCCAATGTCGGCACCTTTGCGCTGGTGATGGCGCAGCAGGTCGGGCCATCGGGGAAAGTGGTTGCGATCGAACCGCATCCGATGACCTTTGGACGGCTGTCGTTCAACCAGGCCGCTTCGAAAGCAGTCCAGGTGCGCCTGGTGCAGGCGGCCGCTGGCGACAGCGACGGCGAGCTGATGATCGAGAGCGGCGGCGGCAATCTCGGCGCCACGCATGTCGTCACCGGCACCGCCAGCGCGGACGCCATCAAGGTTCCGTCGCTGCGGCTGACGCGCATTCTCGACGAGGCCGGCGTTACGAACGTGGACGCATTGAAGATCGACGTCGAAGGCTTTGAGGACCGCGTGCTGGTCGGCTTTTTCCGCGACGCGCCGCAATCGCTATGGCCGCGCGCGGTGGTGATCGAGCATCTGTCACAAAACGAATGGCGAGAAGATTGTATCGCTGACATGGTCGCGCGCGGCTTTGCGGTTGCGCGCAGGACACGGAGCAATACGTTCCTGTCGCGCTGACAACGAACGACGGAGGTTTGCGATGATCGACCACATGGGCTTCCCGGTCTCCGACTATGAACGCTCCAAGGCGTTCTACGCCAAGGCATTGGCCCCGCTCGGCTACAGCCTGATCATGGAGGTCACGCAGGAGCAGACCGGACACGATCCGGCCGCCGGCTTCGGCGCCGACGGCAAGCCGGATTTCTGGATCGGCGGCGAGGGCGCGCTGAACAAGCCGGTGCATGTCGCGATCCTGGCCAAGGACCGTGCCGCGGTGGAAGCGTTCTACAAGGCGGCCTTGGCCGCCGGCGGCCGCGACAACGGGCCGCCCGGCATTCGTGCGCATTACCATCCGAACTATTACGGCGCGTTCGTGCTCGATCCCGATGGACACAACATCGAGGCGGTCTGCCACGCGCCCCAATAAGATGGCGACGCGAGACGGAACATTGGCGCGACATTATCGTTGCCGTTCTCCCGACAACTGATCTCGATGATGCCGATGCCGATCGAGCCGCCCGAAATTCCGCCGTCGACACCAGGCACGCCCACCGAGCCGCCGCCGGGGATTCCGCCGGGCAATCCGCAGCCTGAAATCGCGCCGCCGGTGCGCGAGCCCGGCTCGCCATCGCCGCCCGACGAATTGCCGGGCCGCATGCCTGAAGAGATTCCATCGCGCGGACCGAACGGCCCGCTCACGCCGAATCCCGCGACGGACGCAAGTCCGCCGCGGGATCACGCATGAGGCGAAGCATCACATCCGAGGCAATTGCAAGCAGCGTCTGAATGCGCAATGAACGTCACCATAGTGAGGTGATTTGCGTGCAGAAATAAATCGGGCCGCGACCGCTTTGTCCGCCACAATCCGGCCTAACGCGTAGCTGTTCATCCCAACACGTCGTCAAAGAACCTTCCGGGGAAGTTCACCATCATGACCAATCTTCGTTTCGTGCTGCTTGCCACCACGGCTCTGACCGCGATGCAGCTGGCAAGCTCCGCATCGCATGCGCAAGGCGCATCGCCGCTCGTGGTCGCGCAGGCGCAGCCACAAGAGACCGGCCCTGACGGAAAACCGAAGCAGCCGCCGAAGGGACCGCCCGCGGCCGCGCCGCCTGCGGCCCCGGCGCGCCCGGCCGCACCGCCGCCCGCAGCTGCACCGCCCCATCCGCCCGCGGCGCCTCCGCCGGCTGCCGCACCGCCGCGCCCAGCAGCGCCGCCCCCGCCTCCGCCACCACCCGCGGCCCGTCCGGCGC
>NZ_JADPKK010000002.1 GCF_023073915.1 Bradyrhizobium sp. 149
GCAATCCCAGGAAGCCGCAGGTGCCCTTGATGGTGTGGACCAGGCGGAAGATGTTATCCAGGATCTTGGCGTTGTTCGGCTCCTGCTCGAACTTCACCAACTGATTGTCGACCGTGTCCAGGCTCTCGCTGGTCTCCGTCAAAAACTCCCGCAACAGATCATCCATGAAAACAGGCCTTCATACAGGAGGGGCGCGCACGAGACGTGATGCGCCATTCGGAATGAGGCCAGCTTCACCGCAAAGCGTTTAATAATGGTTGAGTATGTGGAAAAGAACGGAACCAACAAAGAGATAAGGCGCTCCGGACAAACCGAAGCGCCTCGTAAAGGATAAGTTAACGTTTGAGAGCGGCGCCGGTTTAAGACGCGATAATGGTGATGCCCTCGCCTTCGTGCGCGAGCCTCACGGTGAGCCCGCAAGCCTGTGCCAAAAGCCGCGTAT
This sequence comes from Bradyrhizobium sp. 149, assembly GCF_023073915.1. Taxonomy (GTDB): domain Bacteria; phylum Pseudomonadota; class Alphaproteobacteria; order Rhizobiales; family Xanthobacteraceae; genus Bradyrhizobium. Next base: position 443 of record NZ_JADPKK010000002.1, read on the forward strand.
AGTAAGGCTGGATCGCGTGCGCATCCGCGGCCGGGCCGCGCTCGCCGCTCAGGAGCTCGGAGATGTTCTGCGGCAGGCGCGCATTATGTCCCGTCGCGGTGATGCGGAAGCTCATCGTCTCGCCCTCGCCGATGGGGTCGATCGTCAGCGTGCCGCCGCGCGGGATCGTGTGCTGGGAGACGATCAGCATGTTGAGCAACAGCTTGACGCGATTCTTCGGCATCAAGATCCGCGGCAGATTCCAGGTGATCGAGCACTTGCCGTCCTCGATGTGGCCGCGCGCCATGGTCTGGGCATCGCCGAGATCGATCTGCGCCCCGGACGAACCGGCCGCACCAAAGGCAAGGCGGCAGAACTGGAGGCGGGCCGAGGCGGTTTTCGCGCTCTTGCGAATCAGATCGAGCGCGAACTCACGGTCGTCGGGCTTGGGATCGTCGTCGAGCACTTCGAGCCCATTGACGATGGCGCCGACAGGGCTGATGAGGTCGTGGCAGACCCGCGAGCACAGCAGCGCAGCGAGTTCGAGCGCATCTGGAGCGGTAACGGTAGCGGGTGACGAAGCGTCAGACATAAAGGGTTCCTGGAATTGCACGGCGCGGACGCGGCGAATCACGCATGCTTGACGAATGCCGCGGGTTCTAACATTCGCAAGCCCGTGGCAGCTAGCTTGCGATCGGTTCGAAGCGGCCCTAATGCCGCGACGAATCACTCGAGGAGGGATGGAATTGCCGATGAATGAGGCATGCAGGTGAAGCGGATCATCGACGGCACGGCCGCCTCCCACCTGATGGAGCCGCTCACTGCGCTGGTGGTGAAGGCGGGCGAAGCCATCCTCGCGGTCAACCGGGCGGCGATGCGGATCGATGGCAAGCAGGACGGCTCGCCGGTCACCGAGGCCGACCTTGCCGCCGACCGCATCATCGCGGACGGGCTGGCGCAGCTTGCGGGTGACATCCCGACGCTCTCGGAAGAGCGGACCCAGCTCGCCTCGCCGCCCTTCCGCGACAGCTTCTTCCTGATCGACCCGCTCGACGGCACCAAGGAGTTCGTCGCCGGGCGCGACGAGTTCACCGTCAACCTTGCCCTCGTGACATCAGGCGTGCCGCTGCTGGGCATCGTCAGCGCCCCGGCACTCGGGCTGCTCTGGCGCGGCATCGTCGGCCGCGGCGCCGAGCGGCTGAGGTTTGACGGCGCGACCATCGGCGCTGCCGAGCCGATCCATACCCGCAAGCTGCCGGCGCCGGGCGAGCCCTGGATCGCGGCGGTGAGCCGTTCGCACGGCGATCCGCAAAGCGAGGCATTCATCGATATCAGGCCCAACGCCGTCCGAAAGACAGTCGGCTCGGCCGTGAAGTTCGGCCGGATCGCGGAAGGCAGTGCCGACATCTACCCCCGCTTCGGGCCGACCTCGGAATGGGACGTCGGGGCCGGCTACGCGGTCGTGACCGCGGCCGGCGGCAAGGTGACCGACGGCAAGGGTGGCGAGCTCCGCTTCGGTGAGCGGCACGACAAAGGCTTCATCATCCCGGAGTTCATCGCCTGGGGTGACCCGCAGGCGGCAAGACTCTGAGCAAGACTCTGAGATTGTAAAGCCGCTACTGGCTGAGCCTGTCCCGGAGGGCCGGCCAGCGCTTGCCCACCTCATAGAGGAAGCGCTCGGGACTGGCGGCGAAGGCGTCGCGATTGGCTTCCCGGCTGAACAGATAGAGCCGCTGCGCCGCGATCGCGAAGAAGCGGGGGTTACCGGCGATGGTGACGCCGCGGGCGATATCGACCGGATCGTAGCCGCCGAACTGCGGCCCATAGACCTCGGGATGGGCCAGGAAAGAGGCCCGGTTGCCCTCGTTCCGAAAGCGCCAGACCGCGCCCCACAGGTTCGCCTCGAACTCGGCCGTCCCCTGCACGGCCGTACCACCGACGAAATAGGCGACGGGGTCGAAGCCCTCGATCGCTACGCCACTGAAACGGTTGACGACGATCCGCTCGGTGGTGGCCGCTTGCACAGGCAACCCCACGCAGATGATCCAAATGCCCGACAGCAGGCAGACCAGACGGCTGATCAAGGCAATTCCGGGGCGCAAAGGACTGGCTTCCTGCCGTTGTGCCGTCATAGTTGCTGCGGATAACATCCGAGTCGAGGGGACATCCGGCGCAACCTAGAGCCGTGCCTGTTGGCATCAGGTTAAGGAAGCGACCGGTTTCGATACCAGGGGTTCTTTTATGACTTTCGCATCACGCCTTGCCGCAGTCGCGCTTGCCGCGCTGGTTGGGTGGATCATTCCGGCCTCGGCCCAGCAGGCGCCGCCGCCCGATTTGCCACCGCCGCAGCGGACTCCCACGCCCACCACCTATGGGCCGGACGAACTCGTGAACGCCGGCCACCGCTTCTTCGGCAACGTCTCGCGGGGCCTCGCCTCGATCATCGAGAAGGCTGTCAGCCAATGGGGCCTGCCCAACGGCTATATTCTCGGTGAGGAAGGATCCGGCGCCTTCGTCGCCGGCCTGCGTTACGGTGAAGGCACGCTCTACACCAAGAACGCCGGCGACCTGCGCGTCTACTGGCAGGGCCCCTCGCTCGGCTTCGACTGGGGCGGCGACGGCGCGCGCACCATGACGCTGGTCTATAATCTGCCCGCCACCAACGCGATCTACCAGCGCTTCGCGGGCCTCGACGGCTCGGCCTACATCATCGGCGGCTTCGGCATGACGGCGCTCACCGCCAACAACATCGTGCTGGTGCCGATCCGCTCGGGCCTCGGCCTGCGGCTGGGAGCCAATATCGGCTATTTGAAATTCACCCCGCGCGCGACCTGGAACCCGTTCTAGCGTCCGCGCTTTCCCCTCCCGCGACGGATCAAGGTTAACGACATGTCGGGACTGGCTTTTTGCCGGCCCCGCATGCAATGTCGTTTGGTAAATTTTTCCTTAGCTTTGGGAGTTCTGGCCCATGGTCGAACCGATCATGTACCTGGCGATCGGTTTCCTGCTCTCGATGCTGTGCGGGCTTGCGATCGTGCCGCTGGTGCATAACCGCGCCGTGCGCCTGACCACGCGCCGGCTCGAGGCGGCCACGCCGTTGTCGATGGCGGAGATCCAGGCCGACAAGGACCAGCTCCGCGCCGAATTCGCCATGTCGGCACGACGCCTCGAGATGAGCGTCGACCAGCTCAAGAACAAGACCACGAGCCAGCTCGCCGAGCTCGGCAAGAAGAGCGACGCCATCAATCGCATGAAGATCGAGCTCGGCGAGAAGAACGCCACGATCTTCGCGCTCGAAGCGCGCGAGAAGGCGGTGAAGGAGCAGCTCCGCGCCACCGAAGAGGAATTCAACACCAAGACCGCAGCCCTGCGCGCCGCCGAGAATGCGCTGACCGACAAGCAGGGCGATCTCGCAAAAATCAATTCCGAGCTGTCCGACCGCTCGATGATGGCGGAGAGCCGTCAGGTCGAGCTGGTCGCGGTCCGTGCCCAGATCGAAGAGCTGAAGAACCGCGTCGGCGACGCCGAGAAGGAATTTGCCGCGACGCAGGCGCGGCTGGCGCAGGAGCGTACCGATTCCGAGACCGTCTCGCGCGAGCTCGGCGACGCCCGCGGCCGCGTCGAGAATCTGAGCCAGCGCGTCACCGACCTCGATCGCCAGCTCATCGTGCAGGTGAAAGAGGCCGAAATGCTGTCGGGCCGCGTCACCGATCTCGAAGGCCGCCTCGCCACACAGGGCAAGCTGCTCGCCGAGCGCGACTACGAGAACAACCAGCTGCGCCAGGCCAACGAGAGCAACGAGCGCACCATCAAGGAGCTGCGCGTCGAGATCGCGGCCTTGAGCGGCGGCAAGTCGTCGGCCGCGATGGAATCGATCCGCGCGGAAAAGACCGCGCTGGAGGAGCAGCTCCGCACCGCCCGCGACGAGCGCGCAAAACTCCAGCGCGACATCAACGCGATCCAGCAACAGGCCGAGAGCTCCTGGGCGACCGAGCGAATGGAGAACGCGCTGCTGCGCGAGCGCATCAACGACATCGCCGCCGAAGTGGCAAAGCTCGCGATGCAGCTCGAAGGCCCGAACTCGCCGATCGAGGCCCTGCTCGCGGCCGAGGCCGGCCAGCCGCCGAGGCCGGCGCCGCGCCCGGCCAATGACGCCGCGACCAATGGCACGGCCGCAGCCACCCTGCCCGAAGGCGGCGGAACACTCGCCGAACGCATCCGCGCGCTCCAGGCCCACGCCTCCCGCGCGCGCCAGCAGGGCGCGTAAGCGGCCCCAAAACGGTCTCACCGCCGAGTTGCGGGGTCTGCGGAAGGTTTTCGGGCCGCTTTAAGGGTCTTGGGGCGCCTCGAAACTTGACACCTTCGGCCCGCACTTCTAAATCCCGGGCTCCGATGCACCGCGGCCGAAACTCGGGTCGCCTGCATGATGGTTTCGGGTGCATAGCTCAGCGGGAGAGCGTTCCCTTCACACGGGAGAGGTCCAAGGTTCGATCCCTTGTGCGCCCACCATCCATCTTCCTGAACCATCCTGATTGCAGGCCTATCGTCGACGCTTGGCGGCTATCCCCCACCCGTCCAAATCAAAAGTGTCGAAAACAACCCCATGCACAGTAGCCCATGCGAGCGGGATCAATGGGTTACGCGAATGCGACTTTTCCGAACTCTGATTTGACTCGTCGGGCAAAACAGGAGCACGATGCCATCATCCGAAGCGAGGCATCGGTTTGCCCGTGAGGTGATGATGACTTCTGGTCTAACCGATAAGCGGAAAGGGTCAGATTGTATTGGCGTGTCTCGGACGGGCCACCAGCGCATCCCGGTGCACGTGCATTAAGGAGTCCGAAGAGCGTGGTCGTGGAATTCCAAGGCCACGCCGAACACATCGCGTAAACCAACCTTCCCGGTAGCAGTCACCCGCACTGCTCGTGAGTCGCGGTCGCGTTCGACCCATTCAAGTTCGGTGAACCGCCGCAGCAGTTCCGCCCCGACATGGCCGGCGATATGGTAGCGGCGCTCGCTCCAGTCGAGGCAGGGTCGGCAGAATATCCGCTTGCTTTTTGTGTTCGGCGCCAGCGCCAAGCCGAAGTTGGACAGGAAATGTGCGCCTGAATCTGTCACTTCACCACCATCGTCGGTGAGGACAACGCAGCCATTGGAAACGAGCGCATCAGCGATGCCCACTCCCAAGCGGCCGGCCAAATGATCGTAGCAGGTCCGTCCCATCCTCAAGCGGTCATCCTGGGTAGATCGTGGCTGATGACGGGCGGGGGTCTCAATGGCGGCGACTGCTTTGATGCTCTCCAGCATCTTGGCGACCAGTGGCGAAGCGATGCGATAATATCGATTGCGACGCTTCTGGGTCACGGTGAGCAAGCGGGCGCCAACCAGCTTTGACAGATGACCGCTCGCGGTGGATTTGGAAACTCGCGCGCGGGCCGCGAGTTCCCTGGCGGTTAGGGCCTGCCCGCCCATTAAAGCCGACAGGATCGTAGCTCGGGCGGTGTCGCCAACTAAGGCCGCGACCTCAACCATGTTTGCTGCAGCCGCCATCTCCTACCCTATCGTGATGCGCCTGATCTTTGCAACCGGCGACAGTTCGGTATCGATCAAACCATTCGATCTCCAGCGCCTGCTAAGGATCCGACGTCGATCGAACGGGGGTGCGTCATGTTGAGAAGATTACGCGTAGAGCCAATTTCCAGCTATTTGGAGCGTCGTCGCAAAGGCCCGATCTATCCGGCGATTGTCGCCAATGGTCTCGTGTATCTGTCGGGGCTGCCGCCGTTCGATCCGGAAACAGGTGATATCAAGCTGATGCCGTTCGAGCGGCAGGCAGAAATCGTTCTCGATCAGATGAAGCTTTGTCTGGAGACGGCAGGTTCGTCGCTCACGCAGGTACTCAAATGCAATGTCTATTGCACACCTGATCCCGCGCACTTCGCGATCTTCAATGAAGTTTACGCACGCTACTTCCCAAGCGAGTCCCCGGCCCGAACCTTCGTGCATGTGCCGTCGTGGCCCGGTCCGTTTGATGTAGAAATCGACGGTGTCGCAGCCGTTTGACGAACTTGCGCCCGCCTCTCAGGCGCAATCTCACCACAACCCACTAGGACATCCTATGCCGAACAAAATCCATGATATTGGCGTTGCGAAAAAGATTGGCCTCTACAGTGATGCAACTGAAGTACCCGCCGATGCTCGTTGGCTCTTTACATCAGGAACACCTGGCTTGCCTTTGGACGGCCTGCTGCCGGCCGATATTGTGGGACAGGCGGAAATTGCTTGGACACACATCCTGACCATGCTCGACCGAGCGGGGATGACCGTCCACGACCTGGTGAAGGTCACGCACTATCTGACGCGCGCCTCCGACATCCCGGCTTACGTCAAGGTCCGCGCACGTTTCCTCGGCGACGCGCGGCCGGCAGAAATGCTGCTGATTGTCCCAGAACTTGTTCGCCCAGAGTTCTTGCTCGAGATCGAGGCGTACGCCGCAAAGTCATAAATGCGCGAGACCATTCGTCTAGTTCACGTCAAAACGCTCCCTCCTCGGCCGGTCAAGCGGTCGAGCGATGCGGCCATCATGTTGACCGGCACATAGGCCAGCTCGATCGAGCGGTTCTTTTCTGTCCGTTATGGGGAACGCATTCAAAAGCGCGACAAGATCAAAAGCGCAACTGCCTAGCTACACGCGGATTGGAGCGAAGGCCGCACATCAAGCTTCATGCCGCCCGCTCCGGCCGCCAGGCCGCGTAGAGGCCGACGAGCGTCCCGATGGCGACCAGCGCTGCCGCCAGCAGCACCTCTAATTCCCCGTCATCGGTGGTGCCGACGGACGATACAAGTCTGGTCACGACGACGAACAGAACGCCCACGGAGGCTGCCGCACCCACGCTGAGATAGGCGAGCTCTCGCGTCAGGCTGCGGCCGAGAAGTCCGATGGCCGTGAAATACATCGCGCAGGCGTTGGGATGAACGAACAAGGCAACGCGGGCGTAAGGACCGTAGGCGTCGAGGAGGGACTCACACCGGTTCAGCGCCGCTTTTGAGGCCACCCGCTGCAACAGCGGCCTGAAAAAGCGAGCCTGTGCGTAACTCAGAACCGCGCCCACGATGATGGCCAGCCACGCCAGGATGAAAACGGAGACATCCGCGGGCTTCGGATTGAGCGCCACGGACATCAGGATGAGGGCGGTTCCGGGAAAATAGCCAAAATACGGGAAGACCGACTCCAGGAGCACGCAGACGAAGATGAAGATCGGAAACCATGGCGAAGCCGTCGCATCGTGGACGATGGCGTTCAAGTCGAAGAGGTCAGTCTTGTACAGGACGAGGTACATGCACATGGCCAGTCCGGCCAGCGCGTAGAACGGCAACGCCCCCGACAGAAACCGTCTCATCCAGCTATCGGGCGTTGTTGCGCGGACACAGCGGAGATCATCGATATCAGCTCGACCCGATCGACAGAATCTCGATCTCCTGCGCGCCCGAACCCACGACGTCGCCAACGGCCTTTCCCATCAACGACTTCGCAACCGGCGCGACGAACGAGATCGAGCCGGCCTTGGGGTCGGCTTCGTCCTCGCCGACGATGCGATAGGTCTGCACACGGCCATCGGCGCGGCTGAAGGTCACCGTGCTGCCGAAGGCGACGATATCGGTCGAGGTTGGAGCGGGAATGACCTGCGCCGTACGCAGCCGTTCGGCGAGATAGCGGGCGTCACGCAGGGGCACCGCCGATTGCCGGCGCTTTTCGTTGACGTCCTCGATGGCTTGCGCGGCTTCATAGGCCTCGCGTGTGTCTTGAAGCTGTCGTTGCAACGCCTGCAAGCCCGCTTCCGTCACGAGGTTTGGATGAGGCGAGATCGGACGATCCGGCAGCAACGTCTCGGCGGCGGTTTCCGCGCTCTCTTCCTTGGTAAAGGCAACGCTCAAGTCGAAGATCCTGTCGAACCGTTCTGGACTCCCGAACTATATCTCAAGTTCGACGAAACGGCGCAGCTTGAAGACTATGTCCGGCATGGCCTGGCGGAACCGCGTTGCATCCCGGAAATTGGTCGAGAACGGCGCGAAGGTGATCATCGCGTTCCAGTGCCTGTAACCGTAGACGGTGACGGAGGCGCCGGTCGCCGGAAAATTCTCGAGCTTGCGCAGCTCGCCCAGGACGAGATCGGCGATCGCCTCGGCCGGCAGCAACCGCTTGCCATCGGCCGTCGTGGCGACCTTCGCGGGCGGCTCGGCCGGCTTCGGGGCGGCCGGTACCGCATCGGGCGCGTCCCCGGACTCGTTCTCGGACTTGTTCTCGGGCTTTGCGGGCGGGATATCGGGGACGGGCGGCTCGACCAGCTCAAATCCGTTGGTCGGCGCTGTCGGCGGCGGAGCCTCGATGAGCGGCGGCGGTGCAAGACTGTCTGCTGCGCGCCTGTTGCCTCCCAGGATGCTGCTGATCATGGCCACAAGGCCAGCATCCTTCACGTCGTCGCTCATTACGCCCCCCAGACTTCGGCCTACTCTAGCACCGCTCGCGCGGACCGCCACAGGGGATCTATGGCCGCATTCCGCCCGGCCAGGTGCTATTTTCTAGGCCGTCACGCGATGGCACCGGCGGCGCGATGCCGCTTCAGGTCACGCCGCCGTGCGATCCGTCACTGCCTTTCGAACGGAACGTATTGCTGGTACTGCTTGGGCACCGAGCTGCGGTAGCGCGCGGGCACGGTGCCGCTGTCGACCGAGTGATCGATCTCCTGCTGCCGCGTCATCTTCTTCTTCGCCGGCTTCTTCGACGCGCTCTTCTTGGAGTCGGTCGGCTGGCTGGAAGCGTCATTGGTTGCAGTCGGCGCTGTCGTCGTCGCTGCCGGCGCGGTGGTTGTCGCCGCAGGCGCCGCGGTTCCGCCGACGGCGGGAGTGCCCTGCGCCAGCGCGAGCGGTGTTTGCATGAGAAGCGCCAGCGCTGCTGTCGCAGCCAGCAAGTATGATTTTTGCATTAGAACCTCCAAAATACTGATCCGAACAAGGCAAGCGTAGTTCTCCGGGACCGGCGCGTGCAAGTCTGCTCACGATAGGCCGGAACCCAATCGCGAACTGTGGCCGAGATCACATTGCCGGCGGCCGGGTGCGTCATGATGTGCCTTGTCGCGAACGCTGGGCATTCCGCCGACACCAACACAGGCATGACTGTGCAACAGACGAGCCAGGCTCGCTGACATTCCCCTCCACTCATTCTCGAAGGAGACTAAAATGCGTCGCACCATCCTTACTCTCGCATCGCTCGGGCCCTGCTCGCCGTAGCATCCCCGGCCGCCCAGGCCCATCCTGCGAACGATCGATATTGCATCCAGGGCCGCTCGTGGGGTTATCCCGGCCACTGCCAGTTCGCCAGCTATCAGCAGTGCCTCGCCACCGCCTCCGGCACGTCGGCCTATTGCGGCATCAACCCGCGCTACGCCTTCTCGCAGCAGCGCGACTACTGACGAATTCGCGGCGTGCGCGCATGACGCGCACGCCGCCACAATTCTTACGTGAAGACGATCCGCTGCACTGAGCCTGCGATCCGTCGAAGACATGATGCCGCCCGCGTTGCCGGGCGGCTTGTTTTCCGAAATCTGCTCAATGCGCGGTCCCGAGGCCGATCTCCTCCAGCCGGCTCGCGAACCAGCGCGACAGCGGCTGATCGACGACGCCGCTGACATAGACCTCCGAGATCGTCACATGGTGCTTGTCCAGCACCAGCAGCACGCCGATCCAGTAGGCGAACCAGACATGCGCATCGGTCAGCGCCATCAGCTTGTGCTGGTCGTGATCGAGCGAGGTGTGGTTGCTCGCCTTGCGGATCTCCACGGTGAGCAAATTGTTCGGTATCTCGCGCTGATGCACGACGACGTCGGGGTAGATCGACTTGCCCAGATGATCGTCGGTCGAGATGATGGTGCCGTGCGGCAGATGCAGCGTACGCTCGCCGAGCCGGTCGTAGTTGCAGTCGACCGACCAGCCGGAGAATTGCTTCTCCAGATGCACAGCGAAGCGGTGCGTGATCGCACGCTCGCCGATGTCCTTCTCGAACAGGAATCCTTCGTGCGCGTAAAAGTCCCGGAGCGCCGCGATCACCTTGTTCAGCTCGGTCTGCATCTTGCTCCCCGGCCATTCCAACCTTGCGCGTGGCGTCGCCCGATCTGTCACTCCCTCGCCCCGTTCTTACGGGGAGAGGGTGGGGTGAGGGGCGGCCTCCGCGAATTCGGTTGGAATGATAGGTCGAACGCGCGCCGCCTGCGAGTCGGATGGCCCTTTGCCTGGGTCCGCAGCTTGCCTTGCCCCTCACCCGGATCGCTGCGCGATCCGACCTCTCCCCGCAGAAGAGCGGGGAGAGGTGAAGAGACGTCCCTACATCTGCACTTCGATCAGCCGCGGCCCGGGCTCGGCGACGGCCTCGGCCAGCGCCTTGTTGAACTCGTCCGCGTTGGTGACGGCGCGGCCGGGGACGCCCATGCCCTTGGCCAGCGCCACGAAATCCAGCGTCGGCCGGTCGAGGCGGAGCATGTCGTTGGCGCGCTGGCCGGGCTCGCCGGCGCCGACATTGTCGAACTCGCCGCGCAGGATCTGGTAGATGCGATTGGCGAACACGATGGTGACGATGTTGAGGTTCTCTCTCGCCTGCGTCCACAGCGACTGGATCGTGTACATCGCGCTGCCGTCGCCGACCATGCAGATCACCTTGCGGTCCGGGCAGGCGATCGCGGCACCGATCGAGAGCGGCGTCGAGAAGCCGATCGAGCCGCCCATGTTCTGAAGCCAGTCGTGCGGGGCCGCCGCTGCGGTCGGCGGGAAGAAGGCGCGGCCGGTGGTGAGCGATTCGTCGACCAGGATCGCATTCTCGGGGATCGCATAGGCGATCGACTGCGCGATCGAGGCGTGGGTCAGCGCGCCGGTCGGCTTGAGCAGCTCCTGCGCGGCCTGCGGCTTGACGTCGTTCGCACTGGCCTTCACCGCGCCCGCAAGCGCTTCCAGCGCTGCGACCGAATTCTCGCCCCAGGAGGTCATGCGATGCACGTCGCAGCCCTCGGGCTTGAGGATGCTCGGCTTGTTCGGATAGGCGAAGAACGCCACGGGATCGTCGGACTCGACCAGCACGATGTGACGAAACTTCGCCAGCATCTGCAGCGCATTGTCGATCACGTAATGGATGCGGTCGATCGAGAAGCGGCCGCGGCCGCGCGCCATCCGGGGACGGAAGGTCGGGCCCATCACGGTGCAGCCGGTCTTGGCAGCGATGCGCTCGGCCAGCGCCAGGCCCTGCTCGCTCAGCGCACTGCCGGTCATCAGCAGCAGCGTGCCCTCGCCGTCGCCGTGCAGGATTTTTGCGGCCTGCTCGACCGCCTGCGGCGAATAGCTCGCGCGCTGCTGCTCGGCCGGAACCTCGGCGATGCCGTCCGCTTCGTTCCAGGCGGTGTCGGCGGGCAGGATCAGGGTCGCGATCTGCGGCGGGGCGCTCCTGGCGGCGGCGATCGCCGCGGCACCGTCGGCGGCGACCGATTTGGAGTTCGGCGAGGTGCGGACCCAGGACGACATGGGCCGGGCCAGGCCCTCGATATCGGAGGTCAGCGGCGCGTTGTAGCCGATGTGGTAGACGGCGTGCTGGCCGACGATGTTGACGATGCCGGAATTCGCCTTCTTGGCGTTGTGCAGATTGGCAAGGCCGTTGGCGAGACCCGGACCGAGATGCAGCAGCGTCGAGGCCGGCGTGCCCTTCATCCGGAAATAACCGTCGGCGGCGCCGGTCACCACGCCCTCGAACAGGCCGAGCACGCAGCGCATGCCGGGCACGCGGTCGAGCGCTGCGACAAAATGCATCTCGGAGGTGCCGGGGTTGGAGAAGCAAACGTCGACCCCGCCCTTGACCATCGTCCGCACCAGACTTTCCGCACCGTTCATCCGTCAGCTCCCGCAACCGGCAATGTTCCAACAATCCGTCCGATCAATCATTGTTCGCTCGTCTCGTCAAAGCAATAGCCGGCATCGCCGCCCTGCCCCGCGCGGCGATACGCTGGTGTGGCTAATACTTTCCGGCAGATTGGTACGGTTGCCGATTTGGTAACGCCAACCGTTAAGGATGACCTGTCTCACGGGGCCGTGGCTTGCGAAAACCCCGCAAATATGGCCTGTAACTTCCGTTGAATGATTTTTTGCTGGGAGAAACAATGATCCGGTTTTTTGCCGCGCCGATTGCCGCCATCGCACTGCTGTCGGCCACCGCTGGCGGCGCCTTCGCCGAAGAGTTCGACTCGCGCGACATCATGGGCGGCGGCCCGAACTTCTTCCGCGGCGGATCGAGCCCGGTCCCCCGCACCACCGTCATGTACAACGGCAGTTACGCTCCCGGCACGATCGTGGTGAACACCTCAGAGCGCCGGCTCTATCTGGTGCTGCAGAACGGCCAGGCGCTGCGCTACGGCATCGGCGTCGGCCGCGACGGCTTCCGCTGGGGCGGCGTGCACAGGATCACCGCCAAGAAGGAATGGCCGGACTGGACGCCGCCGTCGCAGATGCTGGCCCGCCGGCCGGACCTGCCGCGTCACATGAAGGGCGGCGTCGAGAATCCGCTTGGCGCGCGCGCGATGTATCTGGGCTCGACGCTCTACCGCATCCACGGCTCCAACGAGCCGGAGACGATTGGCCAGGCGGTGTCCTCGGGCTGCTTCCGCATGACCAACGACGACGTCAGCGACCTCTACGGCCGCGTCTCGGTCGGCACCACCGTGGTCGTGCTGAACAACTAGCCGACGGCGAATCGCGGGAACCGGCGAGCGCGTGAATATGCGGTCTTGTGCGGCGCTTCCGAATACGGCAGCGTCGCCCGGCAATGAGCGCATTGGCCCCGCCTTCGTCCGGCTTTCGCATCGCCCTGCTGGCGCTCGCCACCGCCGCGTTTGTCCCTGACACCGCTACCATCGCCATCGCGGGCGAATTGCCCGCGATCGCCTCGCGCCAGCGCGCCGAGAAGAAGAGTTTTACCGACGGCGAGATCGTAGACGGCTTTCTGAAGACGGCGTTCGGCGCCGAATACCACCTTGCCGGCCGCGTCGACCGCATCCGCAAGTTCGACGGGCCGGTGCGCGTGTTCGCCGAGAGCGACCGCGCCGACCGCAAGGCGCAGCTCGCAAAAGTCGTGGCCGACATCGGCAGGCGCGTGCAGCATCTCGACATCGCCATGATCGACACGAGCGAGGCGGCGAATGTGCGGGTGAAGCTCGTGCGCGACCGCGATCTGTTCCGCACCATTTCGAGCTTCTACGGTGCGGAGAAGGCCCGCGAGATCCGCACCTCGCTCGATCCGCAATGCCTGTCCGGTTTTCGCAAGAACGACAATTTCGAGATCGAGCATTCCGACGTCATCCTCACCGTCGACAACGGCGATTTCACCTTCCTCGACTGCGCCTATGAGGAGCTGCTGCAATCGCTCGGCCCGATCAACGACACAAGCAGCGTACCCTGGACCATGTTCAACGACAACGTCTCGATGGGCTATTTCGACGTCTACGACCAATACATCCTCAACCTGCTCTACGATCCCCGCATCAAGCCGGGCATGACCGTGCTGGAGGCCAAGGCGGTACTGCCCGAGGTGCTCATCGATGTGCGCGCTTGGGTGAAGCGCGCGAACGATCTGAAGGAGTGAGGGCACACGAGTGTTGCACCCTCGCCGCTTGTGGGAGAGGGAAAAGCACCAATCGTCGCCTCTTTACACCTTCCTCGCCTTCGTCATCAGAAATTGCTGGCGCATCACGTTGTTGCCGCCGTCGAAATATTCGGAGATCAGCGCCTCGAACTCACTGCGAAAACTCCGCAGCTTGTCCGGCTCGTCCTTGTACTGGGCGACGAGCTTGATCAAAGGCCCGATCGTCGTTTCCATGGTGCGGCGGAAATGCTGTGGGCTGAGCGCGGACGGATTCATGATGTCCATCTCGAAGGAGATATCCTTCACCTTCCCCGCAAGACGTTCGGCGACGATCTTCGGATCGCCCCACGAGACCGGTGACGCCACGCCCTCGGGCGGCGGCAAATGGCGGCCGATCAGCGCGAACATCCGTCCGACATAGAGATGCGGCGGCCAGGTGGAGAAGGCGATGGTGCCGCCGGGCTTCAGCACGCGCAGCATCTCGCCGATGGCCACGTCCGGACGCGGCGCGAACATGTGGCCGAACTGACTGAGCACCACGTCGAACTCGTTGTCGCCATAGGGCAGGCTTTCGGCGTCGCCGTCGGCGAAGTCGACATCGAGGTTCGCCAGCTGGGCGTGCTCGCGGGCGCGCTCGATCAGGACCGGAGACAGGTCGAGACCCCTGACCTTCGCGCCGCGGCGCGCCGCCGTGATCGCGGCAACGCCGGTGCCGCAGCCGACGTCGAGCAGCCTTTGGCCGGTCGAAACCCGGGCGAAGCTCACGAGCTTGGCGGCCGAGGGTGTGGTGAACACTTCCATCGGCGTGAACAGCGACCAGGCTTCCTTCTGGACTGCCTTGAAACCAGCAAACGGGTCTTGCGCGGTCATGGAACTCTCCCCTCACACGATGTCAGTTTTCATGAGGCTGACGACCGACGCCAAAGGTTCAACGCACCGCAAGGGCAGTCGCGCCAGCCCTACTGCACGAGGTCGGCAACCGTGGTCGCGGCCTTGAGGCCGGTGCCGGTGAGGATTGCGACCGTGGTCTCGTTGGCCTTGATGGCACCCATGGTGGACAGTTTGTCCAGCGCGGCGGCCGCGCTGGCGCTGGTCGGCTCGGCGAACAGGCCCTGCCGCGCCAGGCGGCGCAGCGCGGCGACGATCTCATCCTCGGTGAGCGCGACGGTGCCGCCGCCGCTCTCGCGCAGGGCGCCGATGATCTCGCGCAGGCGCAGCGGATTCTTGATCGCGGTGCCTTCGGCGATGGTCTTGTTCACCTCGCGCGCGACAGGCGTGTCGACCCCCGCCTGAAAACTCGCATCGATCGGCGAGCAGTTTTGGGGCTGGGCTGCGAACAGCCGCGGCAGCTTTGCGATCTGGCCAGCCTTGTGCAACTCGCGGAAGCCGAAAGCGCAACCGAGCAGAGAGCTGCCGGCGCCGACGGGGACGATGACGTTGTCGGGGGCGCGAAAGCCGAGGTCTTCCCAGATCTCATAGGCGAGCGACTTGGTGCCTTCGAGGAAGAACGGTTGCCAGTTGTGGCTGGCGTAGAAGGTCTGGCTGGACTGGCGGATGGCCTCGGCCTCCGATTCCTCGCGCGGTCCCTCAACCAGCTGCACCGCCGCGCCATAGGCGCGGACCTGCGCGATCTTGGCAGGCGACGTGGATGCTGGCGCCAAAATCTTCACGCGCATGCCGCCGGCCGCACCTAACCCCGCCATCGACGAGCCGCCATTGCCCGACGAATCCTCCAGAATGGCGTCGACGCCAATCTGGCGCAGGAAGGACAGCATCACCGCCGAGCCGCGGTCCTTGAAGCTGCCGGTCGGGTTGAACCATTCGAGCTTGAAGAATGGGCGCAGATCGCCCCAATCCTGCTGCACCAGCGGCGTGCAGCCTTCGCCGAGCGTGATCGGCTTTGCGATCTCGACCGGCAACGCCGCCCGGTAGCGCCAGAGCGATCGCGTGCGCGGCTCGATCTCCTCCCGCGACATCCCTGCCCCCGGCGTCACCAGCAGCGGCGTGCGCTCGTCCGAGCACCAGCGCGGCTGGTCGAGCGGATAGAGCTTTCCGTTGCGGGGGTCGATGTAGCTGGCGGCGGGCATGGCGGTCTCCTGGGACGGCGACAAGGCGATCTGGACGATTGGTCTGATGGCACGTTTTCTGAGGAAACTCGACGCCCCCGTGCGTCCACCGCGCGGCGCCCCTTGAAAACAAGAAAACAATAAATACTTTCAGTGTCTTACACCGATCGCGCAGGCAGACTTGGCGAGGTCAGCTTGCGGCGCTCGGGCAAGCCGTACCGGCTCGCTGAAGACGGGAATTTGGCAACGAACGGCCCTGCCCTGCACACCACGATTAACTTGTCTGTCGTGGCTGGCCGCTACAATATGTTGGATTGCGCCGCCGGTGACCGCATCGGCAGTGCGACCGAGCCAGGCCCGTCCGAGCGGCGGGCCGCTGGCTTTTTGGGAGTTTGGTCATGAGCCGCGCGAACCGTACCGACCACATCCGCCTGACCTCCCATCCGGAGCCGGGCCGGAAGGCCGCCTTCCCGATCCACTGGGGCGCCGCCGACGCACGCACCCGCGGGCCGATCATCGGCACGGTGTCGCGCGCAGCGGATCGCAACGTGATCGGCAGCCATGGCGGCTCCTATGCGATGTACCGGGCGCTCGCGGTGTCCGCCGGTGCGCTCGATCCGATCCGGCGTCCCGATCTCACCAACACCTTTCCCGCCGCGACCATCGGGCCGTTCTCGCAATGGAGCGATCCCGCAAAAATCGTCGCGCTCGACCCCTGGGGCCATCTCGTCGCCGAGAATTTCGGCAAGGAGATCGCCGAAGGCCTGGACATCAGGCCGAGCATCGCGGTGACGCGGGCGCGGCTCGACCTGCCGGAGATCCGCGAAGCGCTCGCCGCAAAACGCCTGCGCGCCGACGGCGATGTCGTGCACGCCAATGGCAGCGTGTCGGTGGTGAAGATCGCGATCGATCCGGTCTGGTATCTGCCCGGCCTTGCCGAGCGCTTTGCGACCAACGAGACCGAGCTGCGGCGCACGCTGTTCGAGCAGACAGCCGGCATGTTCCCCGAGCTGGTGACGCGGCCGGACATGAAGGTGTTTCTGCCGCCGATCGGCGGCACCACGATCTACATGTTCGGCGACGTCACCAAGCTGCCGGACCATCGCACCAAGATCACCTGCCGCGTGCATGACGAGTGCAACGGCTCCGACGTGTTCGGCTCCGACATCTGCACCTGCCGCCCCTATCTCATTCATGGCATCGAGGAATCCGCGCGCGGCGCGCAAGAGGGCGGGCTCGGGCTCGTGATCTACAACCGCAAGGAAGGCCGCGCGCTCGGCGAGGTGACGAAATTCCTGGTCTACAATGCGCGCAAGCGCCAGGAGGACGGCGACGCGGCCGCCGCCTATTTCGAGCGCACCGAATGCGTCGCCGGCGTCCAGGACGCGCGCTTCCAGCAATTGATGCCCGACACCATCCATTGGCTGGGTCTGAAGCGCATCGACCGCTTCCTGTCGATGAGCGACATGAAGCACGACGCGCTGACCTCGCAGGGCATCGACATCGTCGAACGCGTGCCGATCCCGCCCGAGCTCATTCCCGCCGACGCCTATGTCGAGATCGCCGCGAAGAAGGCCGCCGGCTATTACTCGGACGACATCGCGCCGGAGAAGGACGTGAACGACGTGGTCGGGCGTTCGCTGGAAAAATATTGATCGATTGATGGCAGACGCTTTGGAATTGCAGGCCCGTTCGCTGCTCAGCGCAGGAGCGGTTCGCGCGCGTGCTGGCGAGATGCTCGAGATCGGCCTGAACGGCGGCTTGAGCCACTTCACGATCGATCTCGATCGCATGGACGAGGTTGCGGACGCCGTGCTCGCGGTGACGCGCAAGGCCTATCCGACCCTGGACATCCCCTTCCATGCCCGCTGGCGCCACTTTGTGCTTGGCGGCGTCGACCGCTGGGCGCGGCTTTCGGACGCGGCGTCATGGCCTGATCGCGCGGCGCGGGCGCGCGCGGAGTTCGATCTTGCCATCGTCAGCGTGCTGCTCGATGCCGGCGCGGGTGCGGCGTGGCGATATCGCGACGCCGTGACGGGACAGAGCATCGGCCGGTCGGAGGGGCTTGCGATCGCAAGCCTCGACATGTTCGCTCGCGGCCTTTTTTCCCACGATGCCCGGGAGCCGTTTCGGGTCGATGCGGACGTGCTCGCGCAACTGCCGCTCGCCGCGCTCACCTCCGCCTTTCAGGTCAGCGATGCCAATCCGCTGCTCGGGCTCGAGGGGCGGACCGATCTGCTGCGACGTCTGGGCAAGCTGGTGGCGGAGCGAGCGGACGTGTTCGGCTCGCACGACACGCCGCGGCCGGGCGGGCTGTTCGATCACATCGCCGCGCAGGCGAATGGCGGCGCGATTCCCGCACCCGCGATCCTGTCCGCGGTGCTGAACCAGCTCGGGCCGATCTGGCCGTCGCGGCTTGAGCTTGTGGGAATTCCGCTCGGCGATTGCTGGCGCCATCCGGCGATCAAGGCGGACGATGCGACCGCAGGTCTCGTGCCCCTGCACAAGCTGTCGCAATGGCTGAGCTACTCGCTGATCGAGCCGCTCCAGCGCGCCGGATTCAAAGTCACCGACATCGACGGCCTGACCGGGCTGGCCGAATATCGCAATGGTGGCCTGTTCGTCGATCACGAGGTGCTGCGTCTGCGCGACGCCGCCGACGCCGAACGTGCGCATGCGGTGGACTCGCTGCTCGTCGTGGAGTGGCGCGCGCTGACCGTGGCGCTGCTCGACCGGCTTGCCGAACTGGTTCGCGCAAAACTCGGCCGCACTCGCGATACATTGCCGCTCGCCAGCATTCTGGAAGGCGGCACCTGGGCCGCGGGCCGCGCCATCGCCTTCGCGCGCCGTCACGACGGCGCACCGCCGCTCAAGGTCATCAGCGACGGCACGGTGTTTTAGTATCCAGATCGTTTGAGTTCGCGGCAACAGACCCCTCATCCGGCGCTTCGCGCCACCTTCTCCCACAAGGGGAGAAGGGAAAAAGCAAGAGCATCCATCATGGAAGGCGTCACGATCGTCAATCATCCGCTGGTGCAGCACAAGCTGACGCTGGTGCGGGACAAGTCCATTTCGACAAAGTCATTCCGCGAGCTGATCAAGGAGATCGGCATGCTGCTGTGCTACGAGGTGACGCGCGACCTGCCGCTCACTGATGTCGTGGTCGACACGCCGCTGGCACGGATGCATTCGGCCAAGATTGCGGGCAAGAAGCTAGTGTTCGTCCCGATGTTGCGCGCCGGCACCACCTTCGTCGACGGCATGATGGATTTGGTGCCGACCGCGCGCGTCGCCCATATCGGCCTCTACCGCGAGCCGCACAGTTTTTCGGCGGTCGAGTACTTCTTCAAATCGCCGTCCGATCTCAGCGAGCGGCTGGCGATCGTGGTGACGCCGGTGGTTGCGACCGCCAACACGGCCGTCGCGGCAATCGACCGGCTGAAGGAGCGCGGCGCCAAGGATATCCGGCTGGCCTGCCTGATCGCCGCGCCGCAGGGACTCGAACGGCTGCGCGGACTGCATCCGGACGTCCCGATCTGGACGGCCGCGGTGGACGAAGGTCTCGACGAGAACGGTTTTATCCTGCCGGGACTCGGCGATGCCGGCGACCGCGCCTATGGGACGCGATAGGCGCGAAGCTCAGGATTCTTATTTTGACGCGTTTTCTTCACGCGAACCGGTACCCACTTCGCTCCAAAACGCTTTAGATCTTCCCGCTGCCGCAAATCGACTTCAGCGCCGTCCACTCCTGATTCGTCAGCAACGGCGGGCCGCTTGGGGGACGGTCTTCCTTCGTCATGCGCGCGAGGCGGTCCTCGGTGAGCGGGTGGCTCGACAAGATCGACGTCAGGCCGCCGCCTTCCTTGCCCGTGATGCGGAACATCAGTTCGGCCGCGGGTTTGGGCGAGCGGCCGAGCGCGTGCATGATCTCGATGGCGAACGTGTCCGCGGCGGTCTCGGCCTCGCGCGAATAGGAGGCCTCGACCACGCTGCGCGAGGCGAAGATCACGGCGCTCGAGCCGGTGACGTCGCCGAACAACAGGCCGATCAGGAACGAGGTGCCGCCGTTGTAGATCAGGCCGCGCATGTTGTCGTAATGCTTAAGATGACCGAGCTCGTGGGCGAGGATGCCGGCGAGTTCGTCCGGGCTTTCGGCCTTGTCGAGCAGGCCCTTCAGCACGAAGACCTTGCCGCCGGGCAGTGCGAACGCGTTCGGCACCGGGGTCGGCAGCACGCCGGCGGTCATGGAATCGTCGTCGAGGCCGGCGGCATCGCGCAGCCGATTGACGAGCTTGATGAAGGCCGCCTTCCCCGCCGCGTCCTCGCATAGATTGCGGCCGAAGATGGTCTTGACCTGAACCTCCGACGCATCGCCAATGCGCCGCTCGATGGGTTTCGGCACCAGCGGCGCGAGGCGGTCGGCAGCGAGCGGGACGCCGAACAGCACGACGCAGACGATGGAGACGGCGGCAGCCATCGACCAGCCGACGATTTTTGCGACGCCGCGGCGCGAAGTCTGATGCTCGTCGAGGCGCATGCAGCGGGCGGTCACGTTCGAGGCGAGCAGAGCGTCGCGGATTTCCAGCCGCGCCAGCGGCGGCGCGGAAGCGCAGGCGAGCCGCAAAATGCCGGCCGGGCTGTCGGCGCGGCGGATGTCGGCATAGGGCCAGACAACGGGCCCTCCCCCTTCTTCGGCAATCTCGAGCGCGTCGCCGAGCGTCAACGTCACCTGCCGCCTGCGGCTCGACACGCCGTCGAAGAAGATCGTCGGTTTCGCGGACTGCGCCGGGGTCTCGGTGGACAACTTATTCACAGCTCAGAATCCCGCGACATCGAGCCCATCGGCAAAGCCTTCGCCGAGCGCGCTGGCAAGCTCGGCGCTGCCGCGCACATCCGCGGCGGCCGCGATGTTATGCACATCGACGGTTTCCAGCACCTTGGCCCAGAGATCGCGCTGGAGATAGACCCGCATGACGATGTTGAGGGCAAGGGCGAGTGCGAGGTAACCGACGACCATCATCACCAGCATCGGGATGCTCTTGGCGGCATTGCCGGGCCCGAACGCCTGCTCGACCGAAAGGCCGCTCAGCGCGACGACGAGCATGGTCGCTCCGCCGATATAGGCGCCGAAGATGGCCGAGAGCAGCGTCCACCAGCCGATCACCTTCCAGTACAGGCCGTAGAATGCGTTGTGCGGCAACTCCGAGGACAGGCTGACGCCGCCAATGCGGATGCCGTCAAGCCACCAGCGCCATTCGCGCGCCTTGAACTCGGCATAGAAGAACGGCGCGAGCGGGAAGATCACCAGTGCGATCGGGCTGAGCAGCCACAGCCACCAGCCCCGCTTGAAGAACGTCCAGCCGTCGCCTGCGAATTCGCCGCGCAAATCGCCGTAATGGGTGTGCCGCATCTTGTAGCGTTCGAGCGACGCCTCGCGCCACGGCAATGCGAGACCGAGGGTCAGAAACACCAGCAAGCCCCACAGCATGGCGCGGAACGAATAGGCCCAGCCCGACCCGTCCATCCAGAACCGTACGCCGCGCCAGACCGTGCGCGTCAGCCGATAGCGCCGTGCGCGAAAAATCGCAAACTGGCCGAAGGCGTAGAAGCTGATGAACAGCGGCGTCGAGGCAAAGCCCTGCCAGCGCTCGAACTCGATACCGACGAGGAAGTAGGCCAGATAGATCGGCACCAGGATCGCAAGCGCGAACAGGAAGCCGACCAGCAGCTCCTTGGCCCGGCCGGTATATTCGGCGGCGTCGCCGTCGATCGCGGTGTTGGCCCATAGATGACGGCGGACGTCGGTGACGAGCCAGAACCGGTAGAAGCCGAAAGTGACGAGCTCCAGCATGGCACCCTTGGTGACCAATTTGCGAAACTCGGTGCGGTTACCAGTGAAATCGACCCGCGTGGGCGGCAGCGGCGGCGGAAGGGGTTCGGAGCCGATGGGGGTCCATTGCATGTCGTTCACGGCGGCAACCTCGGGATGCGAACCTGGTTCGTTCAAACTATAGATCAGAGATTAGTCGATCCCCAAGATGGGCGGGTTCGATTTAGCTCGATTCCGGTCGATTTCTTGCACGTTTCCACGGCCGAGGGCGTGCGCGAGATCACGTTTGCGCCGCGGTGTGACGCCCGTCCGACGCTCTCGTGAAGCTGGATGTGGCAAAACTCGCCCTTGCTCCGGCGCAGACAACCGGCTGTAATTGCAAATCAAATACCGCAGCGCAGAATTCAACGAGAACGCGCGGTTTACGTCAGGGAGAACCGTCATGCACGGGACCATCGAAAGCGCGGCGAAGCTCGACGCCTTACGCGCACGCGCCACATCACTGCCGCTGGAGCAGTTCGATCCGGGCGACCCTGAGCTGTTCAGGACGGATACGTTCTGGCCCTATTTCGATCGGCTGCGCCGCGAAGATCCCGTGCATTATTGCAAGGACTCGATGTTCGGACCGTATTGGTCGGTGACGCGCTACCACGACATCATGGAGATCGAGACCAATCATTCGGTATTCTCCTCGGCCTCCTCGCTCGGCGGCATCACCATCCGCGACATCGATCCGGATCTGCGCCGCGAAAGCTTCATCTCGATGGACCCGCCGCGCCACGCGGCGCAGCGCAAGACCGTGGCGCCGATGTTCACGCCGACGCATCTGGACAATCTCGCTCTCAGCATCCGCGAGCGCTCGGCCGAGTGCCTGGACAATCTGCCACGCGGCGAGGTGTTCGACTGGGTCGACCGCGTCTCGATCGAGCTCACCACGCAGATGCTTGCGGTGCTGTTCGACTTCCCATGGGAGGACCGCCGCAAGCTGACGCGCTGGTCGGACGTCGCCACCACGATTCCCGGGCCCGACGGTCTCGTCGCCACCGAAGAGGAGCGCCTGGCCGAATTGACCGAATGCGCGGGCTACTTCGCGCGGCTGTGGAAGGAGCGCATCGAGCAGCCGCCGAAGAGCGACCTGTTGTCGATGATGGCACATGGCGCCGCGACGCGCGACATGGACGCGAAGAACTTCCTCGGCAATCTTATCCTTTTGATCGTCGGCGGCAACGACACCACTCGCAACACCATGTCCGGCTCGCTCGACGCGCTGAGCCAGCATCCGGAGCAATATCGCAAGCTGCGCGAGAACCCCGCGCTACTCGACAGCTTCGTGCCGGAGGTGATCCGCTGGCAGACGCCGCTGGCACATATGCGGCGCACCGCGCTTGCGGATTTCGAGTTCCGCGGCAAACAGATCAGGAAAGGTGACAAGGTCGTGATGTGGTACGTC
The DNA here is from genome assembly GCF_023073915.1 of Bradyrhizobium sp. 149. GTDB lineage: Bacteria > Pseudomonadota > Alphaproteobacteria > Rhizobiales > Xanthobacteraceae > Bradyrhizobium. The sequence continues at coordinate 23,437 of NZ_JADPKK010000002.1, forward strand.
TCGGGCAACCGCGACGCCGACGCGATCGAGAAGCCCTACGAATTCATCATCGACCGTGCACGACCGCGCACGCATCTGTCGTTCGGCTTCGGCATCCACCGCTGCGTCGGCTTGCGGCTTGCCGAACTCCAGCTCAAGATTATCTGGGAAGAGATCCTCAAGCGCTTCGACCATATCGACGTGGTCGGCGAACCCAAGCGGGTTTATTCGAGTTTCGTGAAGGGTCTCGAAACGCTGCCGGTGAAAATTGCGGCGTGAGTTCGCAGCAATGATGTGTTCAAACGACATCCGCCAGGAGCTGCGCCCCTTCTCTCGCTTGCGGGGGAGGATTGGGGTGGGGGTACCTCCACGGGCGAGAACCCCCAAGAGGAAAGAGCCCTCACCCGGCGCTACGCGCCGACCTCTCCCGCAAGCGGGAGAGGCGAAGAAAGACCAACTGGAGCCACCACGATGAACATCCAAGCGCCGGTTAAAGCGGACAAGGCCGAACGCATGCGCAGGGCCCGCGAGGAGGCCTATGCGACGCCGCTGGCGCAGTTCCACCCGGGCGCGCCCAGGCTGTTCCAGGACGACACCTTGTGGCCGTGGTTCGAACGGCTGCGCAAGGAAGAGCCGGTGCATTACTGCACCAACGCGCCGATCGAGCCGTATTGGTCGGTGGTGAAGTACAACGACATCATGCATGTCGACACCAATCACGGCCTGTTCTCCTCCGATTCAACGCTCGGCGGGATCGGGATCCGCGACGTGCCGGAAGGCTATGACTGGCCGAGCTTCATCGCCATGGACCAGCCGCGTCATTCGTCGCAGCGCAAGACGGTGTCGCCGATGTTCACGCCGACGCATCTGGACGAACTGGCAAAACTGATCCGCCAGCGCTCGCAGACCGTGCTCGACAATCTGCCGCGCAACGAGACCTTCAATTTCGTCGAGCGCGTCTCGATCGAGCTGACGACGCAGATGCTGGCCACCCTGTTCGACTTCCCCTGGGAAGAACGGCGCAAGCTGACGCGCTGGTCCGATGTCGCGACCGCGCTGCCGAAGAGCGGCATTGTTGCCTCCGCCGAAGAGCGCCGCCGCGAGATGGACGAATGCTATGCCTACATGTCCAGGCTCTGGAACGAGCGCGTCAATTCCGCACCGCGCAACGATTTGTTGTCGCTGATGGCGCACAACGACGCCACGCGGTTCATGGATCCGGACAACCTCATGGGCAACATCATCCTGCTCATCGTCGGCGGCAACGACACCACCCGCAACACCATGACGGGTTCGGTGCTGGCGCTGAACGAGAACCCGGATCAGTACGATAAGCTCCGCGCCAACCCGGAACTGATCGACTCCATGGTGCCCGAGGTGATCCGCTGGCAGACCCCGCTCGCGCATATGCGACGCACCGCGCTTGCCGACACCGAGATCGGCGGCAAGCACATCAAGAAGGGCGACCGCGTCGTGATGTGGTACGTCTCGGGCAACCGCGACGAGGAGATGTTCGAGAAGCCGAACGACTTCATCATCGACCGCCCGCGGCCGCGCACCCACCTCTCCTTCGGCTTCGGCATCCACCGCTGCGTCGGCATGCGCCTCGCCGAGCTCCAGCTCAAGATCGTCTGGGAAGAGATGCTGAAGCGCTTCGACCGTATCGAGGTGGTCGGCGAGCCCAAGCGGATCTATTCGAGCTTCATCAAGGGATATGAGTCGCTGCCGGTGCGGATTCCGGGGTGACAGCTGCGACGGCGCCATAGCGGGCCACGCGGCTTTATCCCCTCACCCTGAGGAGCCTGCGAAGCAGGCGTCTCGAAGGGCGAGGCCATCAGCCGGGCCTGCATCCTTCGAGACGCGCGAAGACGCGCTCCTCAGGATGAGGATTGAACATCTCAGCCCAGCTATAAAATTTCGGCATGACAGCTCGCTCAGGATGCGAAGGGCCGGCCGCGGGCTTGTGTCCTAAATCCTTCTGAGATTTCTGGTGCTGGCGCTCAAGCCAGCCTGATGTCCCACACTCCGTCCTTGCGGCAGGCGGCGACCTCTTCGCGCAGGAGGGCGGTGACGGCGAGCGAGGCCGTCGAGACCGGACGGTCGATCGGAGAGGCAAATATGAGCTCGCGCGTCATCGGCTTCGAGACCACAGCGGTTTCCAGCCGTCCGTCCGCGACCTCGCCGTGGACCGACGAGGGCGGCAGCAGCGCGAAGCCGAGGCCTTCCTCGACGAGACTTGTGAGCACGCGGAACGAATCCGCCTCGAGCTGGACGTTGAGCTCGATCTTGCGCTGCGCCGCCGCGTGCTCGATCAGCGCACGGAGGCCGTGGGAATGACTGGGCAACACCAGCCGTTGCCGCAGCAGCCAGCCGACGTCGACGCTCTTCTTGCGCGCCAAGCCACAACCGCGCGGGCCGACCGCGACGATGTTGTCGCGGCCGAGGCTCTCGACCTTGAGATGCAGGTCGGCGGAGCGGCCGTAGAGGATCGCAAGGTCCATCTCGCCGCGATGCAGCCATTCGACGAGATGGCCGCTGTAACTCTCGACGATGCGCAGCGAAATGCCGGGAAATTTTTCGACGCAGCGCCGCGCGAAGCGCGCCGAGAGCACGCAGCTCACGGTCGGAACCAGGCCGAGCACGACCTGACCGGATGGCGGCCCTTTGGAAGACTGGATGTCGTCGCGGATCTGGTCGATCTGCCGCACGATGCCGGAGGTGCGCGCCAGCAACAGGCGGCCGGCATCCGTGAGCACCATGCCGCGGCCGTTGCGGGTGAACAATTCGGTGCGCAGCTCGTGTTCCAGCAGCTTGATCTGCCGGCTGAGCGCCGGCTGCGCCACACGCAACGTGTCGGACGCCTTGGAGAGGCTGCCGAGCTCCGCCACGCAACTGAAGGTCCTGAGCTGACGGAAATCCATGCTTGCCAATCCTGGAAGGCTACTCCATACGCTATAGCAAATGAGCATAGGGGGCTGGCATTGTTTTCACAACGCCAGAGGATCGGCCGGCGTTATCTTAACTGCCGCATATACGGGAAACCCCATGAGTGAAGAACACCAGACCGAAGATCACGCCGACATCCGCGAAGCCGTCGCGAAGCTCTGCGCGCAGTTTCCCGGCGAATATTGGCGCAAGCTCGACCGTGAGATGGCCTACCCGAAGGCCTTCGTCGACGCGCTGACCGAGGCCGGCTATCTCTCGGTGCTGATCCCCGAGGAATATGGCGGCGCGGGCTTGAAGCTTTCTGCGGCCGCCGCGATCCTCGAAGAGATCCAGCGCGCGGGCTGCAACGGCGGCGGCTGCCACGCCCAGATGTACACGATGGGCACGGTGCTGCGGCACGGCAATGACGAGCAGAAGGCGAAATATCTGCCGAAGGTCGCGAGCGGTGAATTGCGGCTGCAGGCGTTCGGCGTCACCGAGCCGACCAGCGGCACCGACACCACCTCGCTGAAGACCTTCGCGCGCAAGGACGGCAATGCCGGCTACGTCGTCAACGGCCAGAAAATCTGGACCAGCCGCGCCGAGCATTCCGACCTGATGCTCCTGCTCGCGCGCACCACGCCGAAGGACCAGGTCAAGAAGCGCACCGATGGTCTTTCGGTGTTCATCGTCGACATGCGCGAGGCCAAGAACAACGGCCTTGAGATCCGCCCGATCCGCACCATGATGAACCACGCCACCACCGAAGTGTTCTTTACCGACATGAAGGTGCCGGCAGAGAATTTGATCGGCGAAGAGGGCAAGGGCTTTCGCTATATCCTCTCCGGCATGAATGCCGAGCGCATCCTGATCGCGGCCGAATGCGTCGGCGACGCCAAATGGTTCATCGCCAAAGCCACCAATTATGCCAAGGAGCGCAGCGTTTTCGGCCGGCCGATCGGCCAAAATCAAGGCATCCAGTTCCCGATCGCCAAGGCCTACGCCGCGATGCGCGCCGCCGAGCTGATGGTGAAGGAAGCCACGCGCAAATACGAGGCCGGGCTCGACTGCGGCGCAGAGGCCAACATGGCCAAGATGCTCGCGGCCGATGCGTCCTGGGAAGCGGCCAACGCCTGCGTTCAGACCCATGGCGGCTTCGGCTTTGCCGAGGAATACGACGTCGAGCGCAAGTTCCGCGAGACGCGGCTCTATCAGGTGGCGCCGATCTCGACCAACCTCGTGCTGTCCTTCATCGCCGAGCATGTGCTCGGCATGCCCCGCTCGTACTGAGGCAGCAATCATGGGAGCACTTGACGGCATCAGGGTGATTGCGGTCGAGCAGGCGGTGGCTGCGCCGTTCTGCTCATCGCGGCTGGCGGACGCCGGCGCGGAGGTCATCAAGATCGAGCGGCCCGAAGGCGATTTCGCCCGCGGCTATGACGCGGCGGCCAAGGGTCAGAGCAGCTACTTCGTGTGGCTGAACCGCGGCAAGCAATCGGCCGTGGTCGACCTCGCCACCAAGGAGGGCTGCGCCGAGCTGGAAAAACTGATCGCGAGCGCCGACGTGCTGATCCAGAACCTCAAGCCGGGCTCGATGGACAAGCTCGGCTTTGCGCGCGAGCGGCTGCTGAAGGATTATCCCAAGCTGATCTCCTGCACGATCACCGGCTATGGCGACGAGGGACCCTATGCGCACCGCAAGGCCTATGATCTCTTGATCCAGGCCGAGAGCGGTCTCGCCTCGATCACCGGCAATCCCGACGGCGCCTCGCGCGTCGGCATGTCGATCGTCGACGTAGCGACCGGCGCCACGGCGCATGCGGCGATTTTGGAGGCGCTGATCGCGCGCGGACGTACCGGCAAGGGCGCCGACATCCGCATCTCCATGTTCGACGTGATGGCGGACTGGTGCACCGTGCCGCTGCTCAACTCCGAGGCCGGCAATCCGCCCAAGCGCATGGGGCTGCGCCATCCCTCGATCGCGCCCTATGGCGTGTTCACCTCCAGCGACGGCAAGGACATCCTGATCTCGATCCAGAGCGAGCGCGAGTGGAAGACGCTTTGCGCAAAAGTGCTGGACCAGCCGGATCTGCCGGCCGATCCCCGCGTTGCCAACATGGTTGAACGCGTGCGCAACCGCGACTTCACCGACAAGACGGTCGCGGATGCCTTCGGCAGGATGACGCGCGATGAGCTGCTGAAGCGGCTGTCCGATGCCGATATCGCCTTTGCCGAGGTCAACACCATGGCGGACCTCACCAAGCATCCGCATCTGCGCCGCATCGAGGTGGATACGCCGAACGGCCGCGTTAGCTATCCGGCGCCGGCGCCGATCATCGTCGGGGAGAGCCGCAGCTATGGCGCGGTGCCTGCGATCGGCGAACGACCGGCCAAGAAATCGTAACAGCAAGAGCGAGGCGTCATGACCGAGAAGCTCGACATCGACCATTTGCGGCAATGGATCGGGCGCAGCACGGAGGCCACCGACATCGTCACCGCGCAGCTCGTCATGGGTTTGCGCGCAACGCTATTCCAGGAGGTCGGTGCGCCCAAGCCGGGCGATGCGGCGCCGTTCACGGTGCACTGGTGCCTGGCTCAGCCGGTGTTTCCGATGTCGATGCTCGGCCCCGACGGCCACCCCACCCGCGGCGGCTTCCTGCCGCCGGTGCCGCTGCCGCGCCGGATGTGGGCCGGCGGCGAGATCGAATTTTTGCAGCCTCTGCGCGTCGGCGATGAATCGACGCGGACCTCGCGCATCGCCGATGTGCAGGTAAAGACGGGATCGACCGGCACGCTGTGCTTCGTCTCGGTCGAGCACAGCATCTCCTCGCCGCGCGGTATCGCTATTCGCGAGCGGCAGGACATCGTCTATCGCGAGATGACGACCACGCAGGCCGCGACCACAAAGGCCCCGCCTCCGCCGCCCAAGGCGCAGCATCGGGAGACGCATGTCTCCGATCCCGTGCTGCTGTTTCGTTATTCCGCGCTGACCTTCAACGGCCACCGCATCCATTACGATCGCGACTATGTTACAAAAGTCGAGGGCTATCCGGGCCTGATCTTCCACGGGCCGTTGCAGGCGAGCTTCATCGTCGAGATGGCGGCGAAGCTGCGCGGCGGCAAGGCGCCGAAGAAGTTTACCTATCGCGGCGTGCAGCCACTGTTCGAGGGCAGCGAGTTTTCCATCAACGCCAACGAGACCGAAGCGGGCATGGAGCTGTGGACCGCGAACGCGGAGGGACAGCCGACGATGAAGGGCACGGCGGTGTGGTGACCTTCGTCATTGCGAGCGCAGCGAAGCAATCCAGAATCCCTCGGCGGTAATAGTCTGGATTGCTTCGTCGCAAGGGCTCCTCGCAATGACGGTGGGGCTGATGGCGCCGATAGACAACAAGGGACGGAAACCATGTCCAGGAACGGCAACACCGGCAGCAAATCCGTCACCGTGAAGCAGGCGACGCTCGATTTGCTGCGATCCTTTGGCATCAAAAAAGTCTTCGGCAATCCCGGCTCGACCGAGCTGCCGTTCCTGAGCGACTGGCCTGACGACATCGACTACGTGCTGGCGCTTCAGGAAGCCTCCGCGGTCGGCATGGCCGACGGTTATGCGCAGGCGACGCGCAATGCCGGCTTCGTCAATCTGCATTCCGCGGCCGGTGTCGGCAACGCGCTCGGCAACATCTATACCGCGCATCGCAACCAGACGCCGCTGGTGATCACCGCGGGCCAGCAGGCGCGCTCGATCCTTCCCTTGCAGGCATTCCTCTATGCCGAGCGTGCGTCCGAATTCCCGCGGCCCTATGTGAAATACAGCGTCGAGCCGGCGCGGCCCGAGGACGTGCCGGCCGCGATCGCGCGCGCCTATTACACCGCGATGCAGCCGCCCTGCGGGCCGACCTTCGTGTCGATCCCGGTCGACGACTGGACGCATGCGGCCACGACCGTCGAAGCGCGCAAGGTCAGCCGCGAGATCGGGCCTGATCAAGAGGCGATGAAGGCGCTGGTCGCCGCGCTCGGTTCAGCCAAACACCCTGCCCTCGTTGTCGGTCCCGGCGTCGACCGCGCCGGCGCGGTCGATCTGATGGTGCGCGTGGCCGAGAAAACCAAGGCCGGCGTCTGGGTCAGCCCGTTTTCGGCGCGCTGCTCGTTTCCGGAACGCCATCCCCAGTTCGCCGGCTTCCTGCACGCCTCGCCGGCGCAATTGTCGGACGCGCTGCGCGAGCATGATCTCATTGTCGTCATCGGCGCGCCGGTGTTCACCTTCCACGTCGAGGGCCATGCCGCGATCTTCGACGGCGGCGCGACGATCTTCCAGATCACCGATGACCCGGATGCTGCTGCGGTGACGCCGGTCGGCACCAGCATCATCGCGACGATGAAACCGGCGCTCGCAATGCTGCTCGACCTCTTGCCGGAGAGCAAGCGCGCGGCGCCGAAGGGGCGAACGCTGCCACCCGCCCCGCAAGCTGCCGAGCCGCTGCCGGTCGAGTTCCTGCTGCATTCGCTGTCGCAGGCGATGCCGGACGGCAGCTCGCTGGTCGAGGAAATCCCCTCGCACCGGCCGGCGATGCAAAAGTTCATGCCGATGCGCGGCCAGGACAGTTTTTACACCATGGCGAGCGGCGGTCTCGGCTACTCGCTGCCGGCCGCGGTCGGCATGGCGCTCGGCAAGCCGAAGCAACGCACGTTGTGTCTGATCGGCGACGGCTCGGCGATGTACTCGATCCAGGCGCTGTGGACCGCCGCGCAGCGCAAGCTGCCGCTCACCATCGTCGTCATCAACAATTCCGGTTACGGCGCGATGCGCTCGTTCAGCCAGGTGATGCAGGTGAGGAACGTGCCCGGGCTGGAGCTGCCGGGGATCGACTTCGTGCGGCTCGCCGAAGGCATGGGTTGCCATGCGGTGCGGGTGACGAAGGCAGCGGAGCTCGGCGAGGCGCTGAAGCGCGGGATGGCGTTCGAAGGGACGAGCCTCGTCGAGGTCGTCGTGGATTCAGCGGTGCCGGTGCTGTACGGGCAGAAGCATTGACGATGCCTTAGCCCGGAATCTAAGTCCCGAACTTGTCGCGCATCCTGGCCTGGATCTTGGCCATGCCGCCGATCCAGCGATCGTAGTTCTCGGTCTTCTTGCGCATGTAGCCGAGCACCTGCGGGTGCGGCAGGATCAGGAACGTCTCCTGCTCGAGGCCGGCGAGCACGTCCTTGGCGACCTGCTCCGGCGTAAGATCGCCGTCGCCGGATTGCGGGCCCTTGGGGATCGAACGCAGCATGTTGGTGTCGACGCCCTGCGGACAGAGGATCGAGACACGGATGTTGTGCGCCTTGTGCGAGATCGCGAGGTTTTCGGCAAAGCCGACCGCCGCGTGCTTGGTGGTGGAGTAAGCCGGGCTGCCGACCTGCGACAGCAGGCCCGCGGCCGAGATCGTGTTGAGGAAATAGCCGCCGCCGCGCGCCTTCATGCGCGGGATCAGATGCCGCGCCGCATAGACGTGCGCCATGACGTGAATAGCCCAGCTGCGCTGCCACGGCTCGTCCGAGGCGCCGCCGGCATTGACCGACATCGGATCGAAACCGCCGCCGATGCCGGCATTGGAGCAGAACAGTTCGATCGGGCCGAACTGCCGCTCGGTCTCCTCGATGACGTGCGAAATATCCTTCTCCTGCGCGACGTCGCATTTGAAGGCCGCGCCATTCACCGTGGCGGCCACCGCCCTCGCGTTGTCCGCGTCCATGTCGGCGACCACGACCTTGGCCGCACCAGCCTTGTGAAACGCCCCGCACAGCGCCTTGCCGATGCCGTTGGCGCCGCCCGTGACGACCACGACCTTGCCGGTCACCTGCATGCGACGTCTCCCCTTATCGTCTACCGCTTCGCGGAGCTTGCTCAGCTCAACACGAGGTCGAGCACCGCGGTATAGTGGCACGCCGCGCCGGCCAAGACAAAGCCATGCCAGATCGCATTCTGGAAGCGCAGCCGCCGCCAGGCGTGGAAGATCACGCCAAAGCTGTAGAGCAGGCCACCGGCAAGGATGAAGCCCAGTACCAGCGCAGGCAGCGCCTTGACCACAGCGTCATAGAGCATCACGCCGCTCCAGCCCATGGCGAGGTAGATGCCGACCGCGACGCGGTCGAACCGGCCGGGATAGAGAAGTTTCAGCACGATGCCGAGGATCGCCACGCACCAGACGCCGGCGAGCAGCACCATTGCGAACCCGCTGTCCTTCACCTCCAGGATGAACGGCGTGTAGGTCGCCGCGATCAGCAGATAGATCGCGGAATGGTCGAACCGCCGCAGCAGCCATTTGGCCGGCGAGACCGGCCAGAGATTATAGGTCGCCGACAACACCAGCATCGAGAGCAGGCCGGCGACATAGATCGAGACGCCGACGATGTCGGTCGCGTCGGCATAGAGCGTCGCCAGCACCACCAGCACGGTCGCGGCGATGATGCCGCAGAGCACGCCGATCGCGTGGATGACGCCATCGGCGATCAGCTCGGCGCGATCGTAATTCCAGCCGATCGCGTCGGCGGCTGCGTGGACGGAGGTGGATGCGAACTGTTTCAGTTGGAAGACGGTCATGGCAATCCAGAGACAAGGAAGGGGCCACTTTTCTATGGGTCATTCGGGATCGGCGCGTCGTTCAAACGGCTGATTTGCCGATAAAGGCGGTGGAAGTATGAAGCTTGATTTTCGTCAGGCAGTTGCCACTTTTGTGATTAGTCCGTTTTACCTATTTGCCCCATCCCGCTCGCCCGAGACCCCCTCGTTCACATGGCATTCAGTTTCCAGGATATGGTCGAAGAAGCGCGGCTGTCGGCGAGGGCGCTGATCGACTATGGCGAGCACTTCTTCAATCCGACGGTGCGGCTCGGGGTCACCGGCCTCTCGCGGGCCGGCAAGACGGTGTTCATCACCGCGCTGATCCACGGCCTCACCCGTGGCGGCCGGTTTCCGGTGTTCGAGGCCTATTCATCCGGCCGGATCGCGCGGGCGCATCTGGCGCCGCAGCCCGACGATGCCGTGCCGCGCTTTGCCTATGAGAGCCATCTGCGCGCACTGATCGAGGAGCGGCGCTGGCCGAACTCGACCGTCGACATCAGCGAACTCAGGCTCGTGATCGACTACCAGCGCCAGAACGGCGCCGATCGTACGCTGACGCTCGACATCGTCGATTATCCCGGCGAGTGGCTGCTCGACCTGCCGCTGCTCCAGAAGAGTTTTGAGCAATGGTCGGCGGAAAGCCTTGCGCTGTCGCGCGAGGCGCCGCGCGCCCATCTTGCCGCGGACTGGCACGCGCATCTCGCAACGCTCAAACCCGAGGCGCGCGAGGACGAGCAGGCGACGCTCACCGCCGCAAAGCTGTTCAGGGGCTATTTGCAAGGCTGCCGCGACGAGCGCTTTGCGATGAGCCTGCTGCCGCCCGGCCGCTTCCTGATGCCGGGCAATCTCGCCGACACACCGGCGCTGACCTTTGCACCGCTCGACGTTCCCGCCGGCGGCCAGGCGCCGGAGGGATCGCTGTGGGCAATGATGGTGCGCCGCTATGAGGCCTACAAGGACGTCGTGGTGCGGCCGTTCTTCCGCGATCATTTTGCCCGGCTCGATCGCCAGATCGTGCTGGCGGACGCACTCGCCGCGTTCAACGCCGGCCCCGAAGCGCTGCACGATCTCGAAGCCGCGCTAGCGGGCATTCTCGACTGCTTCAACATCGGCCGCAGCACGATCCTCTCCGGCCTGTTCCGGCCGCGGATCGACCGCGTTCTGTTCGCGGCGACCAAGGCGGATCATCTGCATCATTCCAGCCACGACCGGCTCGAGGCCGTGCTGCGCCGCGCGGTCACCCGCGCCGTTGCGCGCGCGGAAAATACTGGCGCCGAGATCGACGTCGTCGCGCTCGCCGCCGTCCGCGCCACGCGCGAGGCGCAGGTCGCGCATGGGCGAGACCAATTGCCGTCGATTCTGGGAACGCCGGCCGCGGGCGAAAGCGCCGGCGGCGAGTTCTTCGACGGCAACACCGAGGTGGCAACTTTTCCGGGCGACCTGCCGCTGGATCCCGAGCCGCTGTTCAACGGCACCGCTGCATTCCGCGGGCTCTCGACCGAGGCCGCCGGGAAGAGCGATTTTCGCTTCCTGCGCTTCCGTCCGCCAAAGCTCGACCGCGAAGGCAACGAGGAGCCGGCGCTGCCTCACATCCGCCTCGACCGTGCCTTGCAGTTCCTGATCGGAGACAAGCTGTCATGAACGACCGATCGAAGCCACGGCGGCCGGCGACGTTCCGGCTCGACGATCCCGGCGTCGTCGTCACCGAGGCCGACGAGACGACGAGGCTCGGCCGCACCACCATCCAGATCACGCCAGAGCACGATCCAGCGGCGTTGCCGGTGCCGATCGCGCCTGCGCTTCCGGCGCGGCGCGGCTTTCCCTGGGGCGCGTTGTTCTGGTCGGGTGTCGCCGGGCTGACGCTGCTCGGCGTCGGGCTCGGCGTGGTCCGTCTGATCGAGGATCTGTTTGCGCGCAGTGAAAGCCTCGGCTTCGTCGGACTGGCGCTTGCCTTCATCACCGCGTTTGCGCTCGCGGTGGTGATCGGACGCGAGGCGTTCGGGCTCGCGCGCCTCGCAACGATCGAGAAGCTGCATCAGCGCGCAGCCGCTGTCCTTGCCAGCGACGACCGCAAGGAGAGCCGCGCCATCGTGCAGGATCTGCTTGAGATCGCGCACCAGAACCCGCAGCTCGCACGCGCCCGCGCCGCATTGGAGAGCCATGCCGGCGAGATCATCGACGGCGCCGACATGATCCGGCTCGCCGAGCGCGAATTGATGTCGCCGCTGGACGCGGAGGCGCGGCGGCTGGTGTCGTCGGCCGCGCAGAAGGTCTCGATCGTCACGGCGGTCTCGCCCCGCGCGCTGATCGACGTATTGTTCGTGTTCGTGGCGTCGCTGAGATTGATACGCCAGCTTGCGTATCTCTATGGCGGCCGTCCCGGCGCGCTCGGCATGATCCGCCTGCTCCGCCACGTCATCGCCCATCTCGCCATCACCGGCGGCATGGCGGCGAGCGACAGCCTGGTGCAGCAGATGCTCGGCCACGGCATTGCGGCGAAGCTGTCGCAGCGGCTCGGTGAGGGAATCCTCAATGGACTGCTGACGGCCCGGCTGGGCTTGGCAGCGATCGACGTCACGCGGCCGCTGCCGTTCGCCGCACTGCCGCCGCCGAAGCTGTCGGACCTCGCGACGGATCTGTTGCGGAAGAAGGACGACGAGGAGTAGCTTTCGGTTTCCTCTCCCCCGCTTGCGGGGAGATGAAAGCCAGCACGCGCCACTGGAACAGCGGCGAGTTTCTCGGTGGCGACAGCTCCGGGGTCCAACCTGAGAGCTTCTCCACCACGTACGTGTCCATCACGAGGCCGCGCCAGCGGCGCTCGACTTGACCGAGCGGCTCGCGCCTGGCGGGGATGTTCTCCCACAGCGACGAACGGTTGTCCGGCTCGCGTCCGACATAGATGCCGGCGTGCCCTCGGACCCGATCCATGCCGGGATCGCGAAAGTCCTGGAAGCGGCCGCGCTCGTTGAGCTCGATCACGGGCACGCGGCCCCTGAACAGCCAGCGCATCATGGCGTAGGTGCGGTAGTCCGTGGTGGCGATCCAGGTCGCGCCGGTCTCGTCCAATGCGGCCTGCGCGCGCGCGGCGACCTGCTCGTAGCCGGACTCCGCACCGTTCGGATCGATCTTGCCCAGCAAGTTCCAGGGCGCGGCGACGTAATAGAGGAACACGATGACGACAAAACCAATACCCGAGACCACCGCCGTGTTGGTCCAGAACAGCGACGATTTGAGCATCCGCGCCGATCTTCCTTCACGCGACAGCATGGTGAGGTTGATCGCGGCGGCCGCAAAGGCGACCGGCCACATGAACATCGGCCAGGTGTCGCCGACGCGGAGGGTCAGGGATTTCATCAGGAAATAGAGAAACGGCACAAGGACCGCGGTCGACAGCAAAATGGCGACCGGCTCGCGGGTGCGATAGCCGCGCCACGCCGTCATCACGACCCCTGTCAGCACCACCGGCAGCATGACGAAACCGACCAGACCGAATTGCAGGCCGATGTAATCGCCGATGGTGCGAAGCGAGATGCCGTAATTGGTGGTGGCGCGCACACCCTGGAAGCGGATCGCGGCCCAGTCGTGCTGCACGTTCCAGACCAGGACCGGCGAGAACACGACGATTGCGATCAGGACCGCAAGATACGGATAGGGGCTGCGCAGCCAGCGCCAGCGCCAATCCGGCACCAGTAGAAAGGCGGCAACCGCAGGCGCGAACATGATCACAGTGAATTTCGACAGCATCGCCAGCCCGGCGAACAGGCCGGCTGCGAGCCACCAGCGGCCGTCGCCGCCCTGCGCAACCCGGACCAGGGACCACATCATTGCCACCGCAAACGGGATCATGGCGACATCCGGCGCGACCTTGGCCATCAGCAGGCCGTAATAGAGCGCGGCCTCCGGCATCAGCACCGCGAGCACGATGGCGCGCACATCATGGGTGAGGCGGCGGACGATGTCGGCGAGCAGGAGCTGCGTCACCAGCATCGCGACAATGCCGCCGAAGCGAACACCGAGTGTGGTGTCGCCGAAGATCGCGATGCCGAACCGGATCAGCCAGGCGATCCCGGGGGGATGATCGAGGAAGCTCAGCGCGGTCTCCTGCGACCAGGTCCAATAATAGGCCTCATCGGTGCGCAGCTCGATTGCGGAGGCATAGACGATGCGCAGCAGCGTCATCGCGGCGATGATCGCCGCGGCCATGACGAGCGGCCGGCGCGCCGCGCCAGCGGGGGGCATCGTGATGTCGGGAGCTGTCGTCACGGCCGCGCTTTTCGCCAACCTGGTGGGGCAAGTCAATGCGGGGTACCATCGCCCCGGATCGGCGCGCTTGTGCGGGACGACACCGAGATTGTGGCGGCTTGCCGCGTATGTGATCCCGCAAGCTGTCCAGCTCCGGAATTAAACGCTACGCTGGCTGTTCTCCTTGGTGAGCTAATACAAGGGAATCATGGCCACCGCCCCTGCACCGATCTCCGAACTCGTCCGCGCCACCAGCGTGCGCCAGGTGCGGCTGGTCTGCGGCGTCATCCTGTTCGCCTATGTGGTCAGCCATTTCCTCAACCATGCGCTCGGCAACATCTCGGTCGATGCCATGGAGATCGGGGTCTACTACCACACGCTCTTCTGGCAGTTCCTGCCGGTTGCGATCGTGTTCTATACGGCGGCGCTCACGCATATGGGGCTCGGCATCTACGCGCTGTACCAGCGCCGGCAGTTCCGCTGGGGGACGGTCGAGCCGCTGCAGCTCGTGCTGGGCTTGAGCATCCCCGGGCTGGTCATGGCGCATGTGATCGGCGTGCGGCTCGGTCAGACGCTTTACGGACACCAAAAACTCTATCCGCAGGAACTCTATCTGTTCTTCGTCGCGTCGAACCGTATCTGGGCCATGACGATCCTGCTTCTCATTGCCTGGGTGCACGGCTGCATCGGCATCTATTTCTGGCTTCGTCTCAAACCGTTCTTCACACGCGCGGCACCCTATTTGCTCGCGGCCGCCGTGCTGATCCCGACGCTGGCAATGCTCGGTGTCTACCAGGGCGGCCGCAGCGTCCAGGTCGATGCCGATGACGGCGAATGGCGGACGCATAATCTCAGCCGCCGTCAGGTCGGTACGGCGGCCGAGGCCGCGACGCTCGACCGCATCACGGGCGGCCTCACCGCCGGTTATCTCGGACTGCTCGCCCTGGCGCTGCTGGCGCGCGGCGTGCGCGCCTTGCGCGAGCGGCGCGGCGGCATGATCGCGCTGTCCTACGGCAACGGCAAGACGGTGCGCGTCCCCAAGGGTCTCTCCGTGCTGGAAGCGAGCCTGCGCCACAATGTGCCGCATGCCAGCGTCTGCGGCGGGCGCGCCCGCTGCTCGACCTGCCGCATCCGCGTCATCGGCGATCACGGCGCCCTGCCCGAGCCGTCGCAGCGCGAGGCGTTCGTGCTCACCCGTGTCGGCTCCAGCGATCCCTCGATCAGGCTGGCCTGTCAGCTGCGGCCGACATCGGATCTCTCCTTCTTCCAGCTCTTCACCGCGCACACCCTGTCGGCGAGCGCGCAGGCCTCGACACCCGCCAGAATCGGCCAGGAGCGCTATCTCGTCAGCCTGTTCGTGGACATGCGCGGCTCGACGCAGCTGGCCGAGAAGCGGCTGCCGTTCGACACCGTGTTCATCGTCAATCGCTTCCTCGGCGCCGTCTCGCAGGCCGTGATCGAGAATGGCGGCCAGCCGAACCAGTTCGTCGGCGACGGCATGCTGGCGCTGTTCGGGCTGAGCGCAGATCCGCAAGAAGCCTGCCGCCAAGCGCTGAAGGCCGCCGCCGGCATCGCCAGGCAAATCGACGAGCTCAATGAGCTTCTCGGCCACGATCTGCGCCAGCCGATCCGCTTCGGCATCGGCATCCATGGCGGCGAGGTCATCATCGGCGACATCGGCTATCGCGATCACATCGTCTTCACGGCGCTGGGCGATGCCGTCAACGTCGCGGCCCGACTCCAGGACATGACCAAGACACTGGCCTGCGAAGCGATCGTCTCGGAGGAAGTCCGCCGCACCGCGGGCCTCGCCGACGATGCACTGCCGCAGCAGGAGGTCGCGATCCGCGGCCGCGACGAACCGATGGCCGTGCGCGTCGTGGCGGACGCAAGGCAGCTGTCCGCGCTCGTCGATCGCGGCAAACGCGTCGCGGCGTAACACCGGTTTGCTGCAACGCAGCGGCATGGGCCTGCTGCGAAAGCACGAATTGACTTCAACTGAGTCGTCGCGACAGATGAGCGCGGGATCGCGGTGATGACCGCCAGCCAACGAAAAGCTCCGGGAGGAGACCATATGTTCGATAGACGCGACCTGCTCAGAGGAGCGGGTCTTGCCGCTATTACGGCCGCACTGAACTCCACCAAAGCGCTGGCACTCGACACCGTCACCCTGCCCTTCGCCAATGGCGAACGGCCTTTGGTGAAATATCCGCAGAAGCGGCCGTTGATCGGCCTGACCAGCCGGCCGCCGCAGCTCGAGACGCCGTTCGCGGTGTTCAACGACGGCCCGATCACGCCGAATAACGCGTTCTTCGTGCGCTATCACCTGTCCGACCTGCCCTACAATCTCGACCCCGACAAGTTCACGCTCGAGGTCAAGGGCAAGGTCGACAAGCCGCTCAAACTGTCGCTGAAGGACATCAGGAAGATGAAGGCGAGCGAGATCGTCGCCGTCAACCAGTGCTCCGGCAACAGCCGCGGCTTCTCCGATCCGCGCGTCGCCGGCGGCCAACTTGCCAACGGCGCGATGGGCAATGCGCGCTGGCGCGGCGTGCCGCTGAAGGCCGTGCTGGAGATGGCGGGCGTGCAGGGCGGCGCCAAGCAGGTCACCTTCAACGGCATGGACGGTCCCGTCAGTGACAAGACGCCCGATTTCGTCAAGGCGCTCGATATCGATCACGCCACCGACGGCGAGGTGATGCTGGCCTATGGCATGAACGGCGAGGACCTGC
This sequence comes from Bradyrhizobium sp. 149, assembly GCF_023073915.1. Classification (GTDB taxonomy): domain Bacteria; phylum Pseudomonadota; class Alphaproteobacteria; order Rhizobiales; family Xanthobacteraceae; genus Bradyrhizobium. The sequence goes on from NZ_JADPKK010000002.1 coordinate 39,916, forward strand.
CGTTCCTCAACGGCTTTCCGCTGCGCCTGATCGTGCCCGGCTATTACGGCACCTACTGGGTCAAGCACCTCAACGAGATCACCGTCGTCGACAATGTCTATGACGGGTTCTGGATGAAGTCGGCCTATCGCATTCCGGACACGCCGAACAATGCGGTCGAGCCGGGCACCGCGCCGAAGGCAACGATCCCGATCAACCGCTTCACCATCCGTTCCTTCATCACCAGCGTCAACGACGGCGCCAAGCTGAAGGCAGGCGGCACGACGCTGCGCGGCATCGCCTTCGACGGCGGCAAGGGCATCAAGGAGGTCGCGGTCTCCACCGACGGCGGCAAGAGCTGGACCAGCGCCACGCTCGGCAAGGATCTTGGCAAATACTCGTTCCGTGAGTGGAAGCTGCCGGTGAAGCTCGCGGCGGGCTCCTACGAGCTCAAGGTGCGCGCCACCGGAAATGGCGGCGAAACCCAGCCGGATACGCCGCGCTGGAATCCGGCGGGTTATCTACGCAACGTCGTCGAAACCGTCCGCGTCACCGTGGCTTGAGGGAATGATCATGCAGCGCACCGTTCTCCTCGCCATCACGCTCGCCTTCGCCGGCGTGGTAGGTTCGGCACTTGCAGCACCGGTCAATTACAAGACTCCCGACGAAGTCGCGGCGTTCAAGCCCGGGCCCAATCTCGAAGTGGTTCAGGGCAATTGCAGCGCCTGCCACTCCGCCGACTACATCAACACGCAGCCGCCGATGAAGGACAAGAAAGGTTTTTGGCAGGCCGAGGTGACCAAGATGATCAAGGTCTATGGCGCCCCGATCGACGATGCCGATGTCGGCAAGATCGTCGATTATCTGGCCGCGACTTATTGACGGATGGCGCGCGGCACGCGGCCAAGTGACCGCGAAACGGGCAAAACAGGCAAAAAACGCCGCGAAGTTGAGCGGAATTCGGCGAAATGGCGATGTGGTTTGAGCTACCACGCCAGCCACATTCCGCGTATCTTATTAGGACCGAACCGGCCGGTTGGCGGGGACTGGCGGTTCGATATCTCGGAGGAAGACCCGCGGAGAAGTCGTGATGGCTAAAGGTACGGTCAAGTGGTTCAACCCGACGAAGGGTTATGGATTTATCCAGCCTGCGTCGGGCGGCAAGGATGTGTTCGTGCATATCTCGGCAGTGCAGAAAGCCGGTCTGTCATCCCTGAACGAAGGACAGACGGTGGAATATGAAGAGATCGCAAACCGAGGCAAAAGCTCCGCAGAGAACCTCAAAGTATAAGCCCGCCGGCTTTTGCTAACTCCCGGGTCGATCCGGGAGTCGGGCCAAGAAAATTTTAGAAGACGGTCAGTGCATTCGACGACAGGCGTTGCGATTGCACACGGAGAACTATTTGCCAGCGAAGGCCGCCCGTTCGACGCCACAGCAATGACAATCGCGACAGCACGTCGTTAGTCCACCGGCAACGGCGCGTCGCGCTTGATCTCTTCCATCACCGCATAGGTTCGCGTCTCGCGCACGCCCGGCATCGACAGCAAGGTCTCGCCGAGGAAGCGTCGATAAGCCGTCATGTCCGCCAGCCGCGCCTTCACAAGATAGTCGAAGCCGCCGGCAACCATGTGACACTCCAGCACTTCGGGCGCGAGTTTCACCGCGCGCGCAAAACGCTCGAAATTATCGGGCGTGGTCTTGTCGAGCAGCACCTCGACGAACACCAGGAGCCCGAGGCCGAGCCGGTGCGGGTTGAGCCGCGCGCCATAGCCTTCGATAAAGCCCTCTCGCTGCAAACGCTTCAGCCGCTCGCCGATCGAGGTCGGAGACAGCCCGATGCGTTCCGCGAGTTCGACATTGGCGATCCGCCCATCCTGCTGCAAAATCGAGAGAATCTTCCGGTCTGTTCGATCGAGTTCCATACTTTATAAGGCCAAATGACTGGAAGGCTTCATTTTCTAAGTCAAATCAGCTAAATTGTCTATCGAGCTAAGGTAGCGTGGGCATTATCCTGGATTTCAGCCACAGGACACGCCATGCCGAACATTCCACCTCCGTTCATCGCCCCCTACGCGCCCGATGATGCCGATATCGCCGCGCGCCTGTTGTCATCTGCGCATCTCGGCCCGGCACAGGAGGCGCGGATCGACCGCACAGCGACGCGGCTGATCGAAGCCATCCGCAAGCGAGACGAACGGCTTGGCGGAGCTCTTGGCGGAGTCGAGGACATGCTGCGGGAGTTCGCGCTCTCGACCAAGGAAGGGCTCGCCTTGATGGTGCTGGCGGAGGCGCTGCTGCGCGTGCCGGACGCGCGCACCGCCGACCAGTTCATCGAGGACAAGCTCGGCGAGGGCGACTTCATCCACCACGAGACCAAGTCCACCGCCTTCCTGGTCAACGCCTCGGCCTGGGCACTGGGTCTGTCGGCGCGGGTGATCCAGCCCGGCGAGACGCCAGACGGCACCATCGGCCGGCTGGTGAAGCGGCTGGGCGCACCGGCCGTGCGCACCGCCACACGCCAGGCGATGCGGCTGATGGGCAACCATTTCGTGCTGGGCGAGACCATCGAGCAGGCCCTGGAGCGGGGCAAGCCGCGCTCCGGCCAGAAGACGCGTTACTCCTTCGACATGCTCGGCGAAGGCGCGCGCACGGCTGCCGACGCGAGGCGCTATTTCGACGCCTATGCCAGCGCAATCGAGACCATCGGCAAGGCGGCGGGTAGCCATCCCTTGCCCGATCGGCCCGGCATCTCCGTCAAGCTCTCGGCGCTGCATCCGCGCTTCGAGGCGATCAGCCGCGACCGCGTGATGGCTGAGCTGGTGCCGCTATTGCTGGACCTGGCGCAGCGCGCCAAGGCCCATGATCTCAACTTCACCGTCGATGCCGAGGAAGCCGACCGGCTGGAATTGTCGCTCGACGTGATCGCGGCAACGCTCGCCGATCCCTCGCTTGCCGGCTGGGACGGATTTGGCCTGGCGGTCCAGGCCTATCAGAAGCGCGCCGATGCGGTGATCGACTATGTCGATGCGCTCGCCCACGCCCATGATCGCAAGCTGATGGTGCGGCTGGTCAAGGGCGCCTATTGGGACACCGAGATCAAACGCGCGCAGGAGCGCGGGCTGGACGGCTATCCCGTGTTCACCCGCAAGGCGATGACGGATCTGAACTACGTCGCCTGTGCTCAAAAGCTTTTGAGTCTGCGGCCACGCATCTTCCCGCAATTCGCCACCCACAACGCGCTGAGCGTCGCGACCGTGCTGGAGCTTGCCGGCGAGAACGGCGGCTTCGAATTCCAGCGGCTGCATGGCATGGGCGAGGCGCTCTACGAGCAGCTCGCCAAGGATCATCCCGACATTGCCTACCGCACCTATGCGCCCGTCGGCAGCCATCGCGACCTGCTCGCCTATCTGGTGCGGCGACTGTTGGAGAACGGGGCCAATTCCTCCTTCGTGGCGCAGGCGGCCGATTATCGCGTACCGGTTACGGCGCTGTTGCAACGTCCGGCGGATGCCATCGTCCAGCGGCAGCAGGCGGCCCATCCCAAAATTCCGCTCCCCTGCGATCTGTTCGCGCCGGAGCGGCGCAATTCACGTGGCATCGAATTCGGCGCGCGCGCCGCACTCGACCGGTTGCTGACGGAGGTTAAGGCCGAAACGGCCAACCTCGAGCCGATCGTCGATGCAACGCCGGATCAGGCCAATGCGGCAGTGGCCGCAGCGCGCGCGGGCTTTGCCGGCTGGAGCCGGAGGCCGGCAGGCACGCGCGCGGCGGCGCTGGAGCAGGCCGCGCATCTTCTGGAGAACCGCGCGCCTCATTTCATCGCGCTGCTGCAACGCGAGGGCGGCAAGACGCTCGACGATGCGCTGTCGGAGCTGCGCGAGGCCGCCGACTTCTGCCGCTATTATGCGGCGCAGGGCGGCAAGTTGTTCGGCAACGATGTGGCGATGCCGGGCCCGACCGGCGAGAGCAATGCGCTGGCCCTGCGCGGCCGTGGCGTCTTCGTCGCGATCTCGCCGTGGAATTTTCCGCTGGCGATCTTCCTCGGCCAGGTCACCGCCGCGCTGATGGCCGGCAACAGCGTGGTGGCCAAGCCTGCGGAGCAGACCCCGCGCATCGCGCTTGAGGCGGTGCGGCTGCTCCACGAGGCCGGGGTCCCCGCAAGCGCGCTGCAGCTCGTCACCGGCGACGGCCGCGTCGGCGCCGCGCTGACTGCGCACGCCGGCATCGGCGGCGTCGTCTTTACCGGCTCGACCGAGGTCGCGCGCAGCATCAACCGGGCGCTGGCTGCAAAGGACGGACCGATCGTGCCGCTGATCGCGGAGACCGGCGGCATCAACGCCATGATCGCGGATGCGACCGCGTTGCCCGAGCAGGTCGCAGACGATGTCGTCACCTCGGCGTTTCGTTCCGCCGGCCAGCGCTGCTCGGCGCTACGGCTGCTGTTCGTGCAGGAGGACGTCGCCGACCGCATCATCGAGATGATCGCTGGCGCGGCACGCGAGTTGAAGATCGGCGACCCCAGCGACGTCGCGACCCATATCGGCCCGGTGATCGATGTCGAAGCCAAGCAGCGCCTCGATACGCACATCGCACGGATGAAGACCGAGGCGCGGCTGCACTTTGCCGGCACTGCGCCGGAAGGCTGCTTCGTCGCGCCGCATATCTTCGAGCTCAAGGACGCCGGCCAGCTCACCGAGGAGGTGTTCGGCCCGATCCTCCACGTCGTGCGCTACCCTGCCGAACATCTCGAACGCGTCCTGCAAGCCATCGAGCGCAGCGGCTATGGGCTGACGCTCGGAGTCCATTCCCGCATCGACGATACGATCGAGGCCATCATCGACCGCGTCCAGATCGGCAACATCTATGTCAACCGCAATATGATCGGCGCCGTGGTCGGCGTACAGCCGTTCGGCGGCAACGGCCTGTCCGGAACCGGTCCGAAAGCCGGTGGCCCGCACTACCTCGCGCGTTTTGCCACCGAGCAGACCGTGACGATCAACACCGCAGCGGCCGGCGGCAACGCTGCCCTGCTCGCAGGGGATGAGTGAGGCGCGGCGAGGAGCGTTGCATCCCGCCGAAACATCGGTCTAATGCTGCCCGACGTGGCCCTCGCCAATTCCAGCGCGCGGGAAACGACAAGAGCGAGGGAGCAACGCCGCGATGGAAAAGGGCATTTTTGCACGGCTCAAGGTTCTGGATTGCGCGAGCTTCATCGCAGCGCCTGCGGCCGCGACCGTGCTGTCGGATTTCGGCGCCGACGTCGTCAAGATCGAACCGCCCGGCGCCGGCGATCCCTACCGCAATCTGCCCAACATTCCGGGCTATCCGACCAGCGAGCACAATTTCGCCTGGCTGCTGGAGGCCCGCAACAAGAAGAGCATCGCGCTCGACCTCACAAAGCCGGAAGCGCAGGCCGTGCTCTACAAGCTCGTGGGAGAGGCCGATGTCTTCATCACCAACATGCCGCCGCCGGTGCGCGCCAAGCTCGGCATCACCTATGACCACCTCGCCCATCTCAACGACCGGCTGATCTACGCCTCCTTCACCGGCTATGGCGAGAAGGGCGAAGAGGCCAACAAGCCCGGCTTCGACAGCAACGCCTATTGGGCACGCTCCGGTCTGATGGACCTCGTCCGCGCCGACACCAACACGACGCCGGCCCGCTCGGTCGCCGGCATGGGCGACCATCCCTGCGCCATGGCGTTCTACGGTGCCATCGTCACCGCGCTATATCAGCGCGAGAAGACCGGCAAGGGCTCGCATGTCGCCTCCAATCTGATGGCGAACGGCGTGTGGGCTGCGAGCGTTCTGGCGCAGGCAAAGCTCTGCGGCGCCAAATTCGGCGAGCGGCGACCGCGCGAGCGCGCGCTGAACGCGGTGGCCAACCACTATCAGTGCAAGGACGGCCGCTGGCTGATCCTGTCGCTGCTGAGCGAGGAGAAGCAGTTTCCGACGCTGGCCAGGTGTCTGGGCCGCGAGGACCTCATCACCGATCCGCGGTTCGCCACCAAACCCGACCGCCACGCCCGCTCCGTCGAGCTGATCAAGATCTTTGACGAAACCTTTGCGACCAAGGATCTCGCCGAATGGCGCAAGATCCTCGACGGCAACGGGCTGGTGTTCGGCATCGTCGGCATTCTGGACGACATTCCGAACGACAAGCAGATGCTCGACAACGAGGTGCTGGTGCCGTTCGAGAACGACACCATGCTCACCATCTCCAGCCCGATCTGGATCGACGGCGCCAAGAAAGTGCAGCCGCGCAAGCCGCCCGGCGTCGGCGAGCACAGTGACGAGATTTTGCGTAGCGCGGGATACGACGAGGCCGCGATCAAGCAGCTGCGGTCGAAGGGGGCTGTTGGCTAGGTGAGCACGCTGACACTCCATACTCCCGTGTCGTCCCGGCGAAGGCCGGGACCCATATCCCAGAGAGGAAGTTGTCGGACGAGGCTGATAACTCCAAGTCTTCACCAAACCACGTTCGGTGGTTATGGATCCCGGCCTTCGCCGGGACGACGTTGGGGAAATAGATCGATCAACATCAGCAAATGACCATCACCGCGAGGTCCCATGCCCAGCTACCGCCTGCACTACTTCCCCGAATCCGGCAACAGCTACAAGCTGGCGCTGATGCTGACGCTTTGCGGCGAGAGGTTCGAGCCGGTCTGGACCGACTTTGCCGGCGGTATCACGCGCACGCCGGAATGGCGCAAGAGCGTGAACGAGATGGGCGAAATTCCCGTTCTCGAAGTCGACGGTGTGAAGATGACGCAGACTGCGCCCCTCCTGCTCAAGCTTGCCGAGCAGTTCGGGCAGTTCGGCGCCGAGACGGCGGAGGAAAAATTCGAGCTGCTGCGCTGGCTGTTCTGGGACAACCACAAGCTCACCGGCTACATGGCGACCTACCGCTTCATGCGCGCCTTCACGCAAAACAACGATCCGCAGGTGCTGAAGCACTTCCGGCGGCGGCTCGAGGATTTCCTCGGCATTCTCGACGGCCATCTTCAGCACAATGAATTCGCGATCGGCACCAGGCCTACCGTCGCCGATATCTCGATGATGGCCTATCTGCACTATCCGAGCGACGAGCACGGTTTTGATTTCAGGGCGAGCTATCCCGCGATCCACGCTTGGCTCGGCCGCATGGCCGCACTCCCGCGCTGGCAGCCGGCCTACGAGCTGCTGCCCGGCAAGCGGATGACGAATTACGCGAAGTGAAGGCGCCGGCTACTTCAACGCCAGCCAGCCGAGCGTGAACAAAATCCCGCCGACGATGACGACGACCGCGACCGCCGAGGTGCTGACGCGGATGCTGCCGGTGACCTGCTTGGCTTCTTCATTCTGCGCGATCTCGCGATTGCGCTCCTTGTTGGCTTCACTGGAGTCCGTCATGGTCGTCCAAACCGGTTGGAGATAGCCTAACGCGTCTTGATGAAGCACATGCCGATGCGGCGCGAGGCCGCGGCAGCCTGACAGGTCAGACCTTTAGCACAGCTCCATGACGTAAAACTCCTGTCAGCCGATCCCGATCCCGCATTTTCCAGGGAACAATGCGCGCCCCAGCCGTCCTGATATTCGGTCCCCGCCAGCTCATTGCCGCCGCGGGTCTGCGGACGGCTGGCAAACCCGCGGGAGAAATCGGGACGTTTGCCCGCGGCAATCGCGGTCAGAATGTCGCGGCGGCGGACCTGGTCGCCAAGAAAATGCGGCGAGGCCGGTACAATCGTGGCGTTGGACGGCTTGTCCGCGAGCCAATCGACGCCGGGGAAATGAAAGCCGCCGATGCCGCGGGTCTGGTGGCAGCCGGCACAGGTGATGTCGTTGAGGCGGCGCTGGAAGCCCGCGACCGAGCGGACGTTCTGCAGGTCGATGCCGCGCGCAGCCGCCTGCTTCAGTGCACCAACCACGTCATTGTCGGTGAAGACAGGCTCGCCTTTGCCCTCTTCCTTGCCTTCTTGGCTGCCTTCCCCCTGCATCATGCCGAACTCCGGCTGCAACGCCGAAGCATCGAGGCCGGCGGGTGTCGGCACCACCGCAGCCTTGGCCAGGAATTTCTCCGGGATCAGCACTGTGCCGCGGTCGAAGTCGCGAAGATGATCGGGCGCGAGCAGCCAATCCCGGAAGTCGCGCCGGAGATCATTGTCGGCGAGAATGCGGTCGCGGTCGATCTGGTTCTCCAGCGTCGATTCCTCGAACGTCTTCGAAGCGGTGTCGTACTTGAACACCTTGAGCAGATAGTCGGAGCGGAAATCGTGCAGTGCCGATTTCGCCGCAACCGAGATCTGGATGTTGGTCTCGACGCGATCGAGCATCGCATCGTAAGGATAGAAGTCGCCGCCGATCAGCCCCTGCCAGTCACCATTGCCGAGCCAGCGTCGCGCAACCTCGGCGCAGGTGACCGGCTTGCCGTTCCCGTCCATCTGGCGCGCGTCCCGCGCCTTCATCACCAGATTGAGGGTCATCGGCAGCCGCGTCGCTGTCGTGCCGCCGTCCGGCTTGGTCTCGAAACGCGCGAGACGATAGATCAGGCGGATCTCGCCGCATGACTCTTCCGACACATAGGCGCGGTCCATGCGGTTGACGATGCCGACCAGCACGAAGCGGGTGTCGCGGGATTTCAGATTGGCCCGATCGAACAATTGCACGTCAAAGCCTTCGCCGACGCCGATGGTCTCGGTCGGATATGCTGCTCTCTGCCGGGCGACGTAGCTGTCGATCTCCGCGTCGATCGCGATAGGAATTTCCTTGAGCTGCGACAACCACGCGAACATCAGATCGGTCGTCAGCGGAAAGTTCGCGTTCCGCTCCGGCCACAACAGGCGCGAGATCGTGAATGCGTCGCGCTGGTCGAGCTCGCGCAGGAGATCGGGGTCGGTGATCGTCGTGCCGCGCGCCAGTTGCGAGTTCTCCGCGGCCAATACCGACACGATGCCGCCGAGAAATACGACGGCAGCAACGAGAATTCGCAACGCGCGGCTCATGCCTTAGGTAACACCGCACAGGCAGGGCTATTCAAGCAAAAAGGCGCTTCACCTGGTGGTGAAGCGCCTCTTCGGAAGTGGGGTATGAGCGGCTCAGCGCGCGACGATCAGGCCCTTGCTGGTAACGACCACCCAGCGGCCGTCCTGTCGGCGGATCGCATCCACACGGCCGACGCCCGGGATGGGGTCGCCGGCATAGACCTCATAGAGGCCACCGCGGCCCTCGACCAGTGCGCCGCCGTTGGAGACGTCGCGCAGCACCCAGCCTTCGACGGTCGGTAGCCGGCCGACCTCGGACTTGGGTGCCGCGGGCGCCGGCGCAGCTGCGGCGGTCGCAACCTGGGTCGGCGCGATCGAGCCGGTGGTCTCCCTGGCGGGCACGGCGGCGGCTGCGGCCGGGGCGGGCGCCGCCGGCGGGGTGGCACGGAGCTTGTCGACGGTTTCGGACAGCTTTGCGATTTTGGCCATCGGCTCGGCCTGCGCCTTCTCGAGCTTGTCGAGGCGGTCGTTGGTCCGGTTGAACTGGCCGAGGCCGGTCTTGGAGGTGTGCTCGACATTCGCCTTCAGTGCGACGACATCGGCGTCGATCCGGGCGACCGAGGATTCCAGCGCGCTGGTGCTGGTATCGGCGCCCTGTGCCGGCGCGGGGGCTGCGAAGTGCATCATGCCGGCGGTCGCGAGCGCGCCGCTGATGGCGCCGACACTGGCGGCAATCGCCACCACCGCGGCCATCGCCGACAGGCGGCGCTTGCCGCCGGTCTCGCGCGGCTGGTCCGCCTTCACATGGGGCGCGAACTCCTCACCGTCCCAGGACCACTCCGCGGGTGCCATGACGATGAGCTTGCCGGGCTTTGGCTCGGATTTGGTCTCGGCTTGGGGCTCAACCTTGGCTTCGAACTTGGGCACCTCGATCCGCGGCGGCTCGATCTTGATCGGATCGGGCTTCGGGGGCGCCTCGTGGTCAGGGGCAATCGAAGGAGCCTCGATTCCTGCAGCCTCGACGGACTGCGGCGCGGTCGCGGCGGCTTCAACGACGCTCGTCTGCTCACCGGTCGTTTGGGCAGCCTGCTCAGCCATTGGTTCGCTCACAGTTCGAATACTCCACTCTGGATTGACCTTTTGGTAACTTTCATTGCTTGCGAAATCCTTACTTCGGGACCCGCTTACCGAAATTTTAGGGAGTCATCCGGGGCCGAATTGGGCCGGGAACGTGGAACCGGTGTGGCGGGTATGAAACAATTTGTAACCGGGCGAAGATGAACGGCCGCGCAACGGACGCCACAAACGCTGCGCTGCCTCCGCGTGGTCAACGACGTGCGTGGATGGCGCCCGCGCCGTCCACATCACTGGCCGTCACATCACCACCGGCGCATCCGGCAGCTCGTTCGGGTGCGTATCCTGCGGCGGGAAATGCCGCGCCAGTTCCTGCGACACGGCCTCGATGCCGCCGATCACGCCGCGCTCGAACTGCCCCGACCTGAACTCGGCCTCCATCGCCCGGCAGATCTGTTCCCAACGCCCGGCACCGACCTTTGCGTCGATGCCGCGATCGGCGACGATCTCGACGTCGCGGTCGGCGAGCAGGAGATAGATCAGGACCCCGTTGTTGTGCGCGGTGTCCCAGATGCGCAGATGCGAGAAGACGTCGAGCGCGCGCTCGCGCGCCGGCTCGTTGCGAAACAACGGCCCGCCATCGAGCGCGCCTTCCACCACGAAGCGGACCTGCCCGGAATGGCTGGCTTCGCCGCGCTTGATCGCCTGCTCGATGCGGTCGAGCACGCTTTTCGGAAACGCCCGCTTGGCACGCCAATGATGCTGGAGCAGATGTCGGGTGACGCGCTTGATGCTCATGACCTACCAGCTCCCCGAGGCGCCGCCGCCGCCAAAACTGCCGCCACCGCCACTGAAGCCGCCGCTCGACGACGATCCGCTGCTCCAGCCGCCGGATGAGGAGCCGCTCGACCACGAGCGGCCGCGCGAGGTTCCCGTACCCGATCCCGCACCAAACAGATCGGCGATAAACGTCAGGACAGCGCCGAGCACGCCGACGCCCAGACCGATGACAGCGGAGCCGATCACGAACCAGGCGAGGACACCAACGATCGCTCCGGTTATCCCCGAACCGAACAGCCGCCCGAATAGACGGCGCAGCATCCCGCCCACGACCAGCGGCCCGAACAGAACAAAGTAAAAAAGCGGCTCGATGTCATTCCAGTCGCCGAAATTCACGCTACGCGAGGGCGTCGGCAACGGCTCGCCGTCGATAACGCGGATCATGCGATCGATGCCCGCGGCGATGCCGCCGGCGAAATCGCCGCTCCTGAATTTCGGCGTGATGGCCTCGTCGATGATGCGCCGCGAGGTGACGTCGGTGAGCGCGCCCTCGAGCCCGTAGCCGACCTCGATGCGCAGATGCCGGTCGTTCTTGGCGACGACAAGGATGGCACCGTCGTCGACCTTCTTGCGCCCGATCTTCCAGGCCTCCGCAACGCGGATCGCGAACTGCTCGATCGTCTCCGGATCCGTCGTCGGCACGATCAGGACGGCGACTTGGCTGCCCTTGCGCGTCTCGAAGTCCTGCAGTTTTTGCGACAGCGCAGCGATGTCGCTGCTGGAGAGCGTGCCGGTCTGATCGACCACGCGGCCGGTCAGTTGCGGCACGGCGACATCGGCTGAGGCGGCGAACGGCCATATCAGCGCAAGCGCGAGCAGGAGGGCCTTGGCGGCACGCATCGGGGCCGAGCGCCCTTACTTCGACGGCGCGGGCGCAGGATTGAAATCGACCTTCGGTGCGGTCGAGATTTCCTTCTCGTTGTCAACCGAGAAGTTCGGCTTCTCCTTGTATCCGAACATCATCGCAGTGAGATTGCTCGGGAACGAGCGAATGGTGACGTTATACTCCTGTACCGCCTTGATGTAGCGGTTGCGTGCCACCGTGATACGGTTCTCGGTGCCTTCGAGCTGCGACATCAAATCCTTGAACAGTGCATCCGACTTGAGCTGCGGGTAGTTTTCGGTGACCACCAGCAGCCGCGACAACGCGCCGGAGAGCTCGCCCTGGGCTGCCTGGAATTTCTGGAATGCGGCGGGATCGTTCAGCACCTCGGGTGTCGCCTGGATGCTGCCGACCTTGGCCCGGGCATTGGTGACGCCGAGCAGCACGTCCTTCTCCTGCTGCGCAAAACCCTTCACCGAGTTGACGAGGTTGGGCACGAGATCGGCGCGGCGCTGGTACTGGTTCACGACCTCGGACCAGTTGCCCTTGATCTGCTCGTCCTCGCTCTGGATCGCGTTGTAGCCGCAATTGGTGAGGCTCAGCGAGGCCAGCGCCGCCAGCACGGTCAGGATCTTGCGCATCAAATTTCTCCCGATGGAATCTGGCGCAAACTATCAGATTGCACGCGTGAGATGCCAGACATCTTGCGAGCAAGCTGAGGCCTGCGAAAAGCAGCCGATCTACGCAAGCCTCTTGCTTAATCCCGGCTGTAATAGTCAACTCCAGGAAACAATAGCACCAAGATGGAAGCGCCAAGGGGGAACGCGATGACCTCGTTCGAGACCATTCTCGTGGAGAGGCCGGAGCCGGCGATTACCCGGATCGTGATGAACCGGCCCGACGCGCGCAACGCGCAGAACCTGCAAATGACCTACGATCTCAACGCCGCCTTCGACGCAGCGGTGCAGGACGATACGGTCAAGGTGATCATTCTGGCTGGCAAGGGCCCGCACTTCTCCTCCGGCCATGATTTGCGCCCCGGCGGCAAGAATGAAGCAGGCGTCGATTTTCCGCCGATCGGAAATTGGGGCGGCTTCCCTGAACCAAACGCCCATGGCCGCTTCGCGCGCGAGCAGGAGATCTATCTCCAGATCACGCGGCGCTGGCGCAACCTCGCCAAGCCGACTATTGCCGAGGTGCACGGCAAGTGCATCGCCGGCGGCCTGATGCTGGCCTGGGCCTGCGATCTCATCGTCGCCAGTGACGATGCGCAGTTCTGCGATCCCGTGGTCACCATGGGCGTCTGCGGCGTCGAATGGTTCGTGCATCCCTGGGAGCTCGGCCCGCGCAAGGCCAAGGAGTTTCTGTTCACCGCCGACAGCTGGAGCGCGCAGGAGGCGCACCAGCTCGGCATGGTCAACCAGATCGTGCCGCGCGCGGAGCTGTCGGCCGCCGTGCTGGCGCTGGCGCACAAAATCGCATCCAAACCGTCCTTTGCGCTCAAGCTGACCAAGGAGGCGGTGAATCGTTCGGTCGACGTGATGGGGCAGCCGGCCGCAATCGACCAGGCCTTCGCGCTGCATCAGCTTTGTCACGCGCATAATCTTCAGGAGTTCGGCATGATCGTCGATCCATCCGGCCTGCACCCGTCCGTGCGCAAGCCGCCGACGGCCGCGGAGTAGACACGATGGATCTCAATCTCACCGACGAGCAACGCCTGCTGCGCGAGAGCGCGGAACGCTTCGTGGCCGAAAGTTACGATGCCGATCACCGCCGCAAGATGGCGAACGATCCGCTCGGCTTCAGCCCGACGGTGTGGAAGCAATTCGCCGAGCTCGGCTGGCTGGCCTTGCCGATCGCGGAAGAGTTTGGCGGGCTCGGCGGCAGCGCGGTCGAGATCGGCATTTTGATGGAAGCCTTCGGCCGCGGACTGGTGTCGGAGCCGTATATCGCAACGGTCGTGCTCGGCGCAGCACTGGTCGAGCGATGCGGCAGCACTGCGCAGAAGCAGGCAATCCTGCCGAAGATCGCCGAGGGATCGGTGAAGCTTGCTCTGGCGCATTCCGAGCGCGCAGCGCGGTTCGATCTTGCCAAGGTCGCGACCATCGCCAACAAGACGGCGCAGGGCTGGCGGCTCTCCGGCAGCAAGATTGCGGTACTCGACGGCCACGCCGCCGATGAAATCATCGTCTCCGCGCATATCCGCGATCAGCGGGGGGCATCGGGGCGGATCGGTCTCTTCCTCGTATCGGCGCAGACGCCGAGCCTCGTGATCAGCGACTATGTGCGCCTCGGCGGCGGCCGCTCCTGCAACATCGAACTGTCGGACGTATTTCTGCCGGAAGCTGCCTTGCTCGGTGACGGACACGACGCGCTGCCCGCGATCGAATGGGCGATCGACCGCGCCATGGCCGCGCTCGGCGCCGAGGCGGTCGGCATCATGCAGGTGCTGCTGGACACCACGCTGGAGTACACGAAAATCCGCAAGCAGTTCGGCCGGCCCCTTTCGGCCAACCAGGTGATCCGCCACCGTCTCGCCGACATGGCGGTACAGGTCGACGAGGCGCGCTCGATAGCGTTGCGCGCCGCGCTGAAGGTCGACGCGGAGCCTGTCCAACGCGCGCGGGCCGCGTCGGGCGCCAAGGCAAAGATCGGCAGATCTGCGCGCTTCGTCGGCGAGCAGTCGATCCAGCTCCATGGCGGCATGGGCGTCACCGAGGAGCTCGAGGTCGGCGCCTATTTCAAGCGGCTGGTCGCATTCGATACGTTGTTCGGCGGCAGCGCGCATCATTATGACCGCCACGCCCGGCTTGGCCGCACCACCGTGCCTGCCTGACACGAGGAGCGCATCATGGACCTGTCCTTCAATGCCGAGGAGCGCGCCTTCCAGGACGAGGTGCGCGGCTTCATTGCCAAGAATCTCACCGAGGAGATGAAGCGCGCGACGGCGCTGACGCCGTCGGTGTTCTCCGACCCCGATGTCGGCATGGCCTGGCAGCGCGCGCTGCACGCCCGAGGCTGGGGCGCGCCCGGCTGGCCGGTCGAGCACGGCGGGCCGGACTGGACGCCGGCGCAGCGCTGGATCTTCGAGACCGAAAGCGCGCGCGCCGGCGTGCCCAACGTCAACGTGATGGGCGTGAAGATGGTCGGGCCCGTCATCATCGGCTTCGGCTCGCCTGAGCAGAAGAACTTCTATTTGCCGCGCATTCTCTCCGGCGAGGATTATTGGTGCCAGGGCTATTCCGAGCCGGGCTCCGGCTCCGATCTCTCCTCGCTGAAGACGCGCGCGGTGCGCGAGGGCGACGACTACATCATCAACGGCACCAAGATCTGGACCACGCATGCTCATCACGCCAACCGCATGTTCGCGCTGGTGCGCACCAGCGACGGCCCGCGGCAGCAGGACGGCATCAGCTTCATCCTGATCGACATGAAGACGCCCGGCATCACCACGCGTCCCATCCTGACCATCGGCGGCGACCATGAGGTCAACCAGGTGTTCTTCGATGACGTGCGGGTGCCCGTTGCCAACCGCGTCGGCGAGGAAGGCAAGGGCTGGACCTACGGCAAGTACCTGCTCGAGTTCGAGCGCGGCTCCGGCATCGCCTCGGCGAAGCTGCGCGAGGGATTGAAGGCGATCGCGGAGCTTGCGGAGTCGGACCTGACGGGCCGCGCGATCGACAGCCCTGACATCGCGACGCGCATCTCCGAGGTCGAGGTCGACATCGACGCGCTGGAGATGACCGAGCTGCGGGTGCTGTCGGCGCTGCAGACCGGACAGAATCCCGGCGCGGTGTCGTCGATCCTGAAGCTGCGCAACAGCGAGATCAGGCAGGCCGTGACGCGGCTTGGCGTCGACGTGATCGGTCACGACGCTCTCGCGGTCGAGCCGATGCGCCCGCTCTACCAGCTCAACCACGAGCCGGCCGTTCCGGAGGAGATGCTGACGGTGGTGCCGGAATATCTCAACGGACGCGCCTACACCATCTTCGGCGGCACCTCGGAGATCCAGCGCGACATCATCGCGAAGATGATGCTGGGGATTTGAGCCACGGCCCTCTCACCCGTCATTGCGAGGAGCCCTTGCGACGAAGCAATCCAGGCTGCCTCCGCGGAGGGATTCTGGATTGCTTTCGCTGCGCTCGCAATGACGGTATTAACCCGCCGCCTTCGCCGCCCTGATCGCCTGCCAGATCTTCTGCGGCGTCAGAGGCGTGTTGAGCTGGGTGATGCCGAGCTCGGCGAGCGCGTCCATCACGCCGTTGGTGACGCAGGGCGGGCCGCCGATGGCGCCGGATTCGCCGCAGCCCTTGGCGCCGAGCGGATTGGTGCGGCAGGGCGCGGACTCATCGAGCGTCACCAAGATCGGCGGAACGTCGTCGGCGCGCGGGATGCAGTAGTCCTGGTAGCTCGCGGTGAGCAGCTGGCCGTCGGCATCATAGGACACGCCTTCATACAGCGCCTGACCGATACCTTGGGCGACACCGCCATGGATCTGCCCCGTCACCAGCATCGGATTAACCGCGACACCGACGTCGTCGACGGTGGTGTAGCGCACGACCTTGGACACGCCGGTCTCCGGATCGATCTCGACCTCGCAGATATGGGTGCCGTTCGGCCAGCTTGGACCATCCACCTCGCCTTCGGAATCGACGCTGAGTTTTGCGCCGCCTTCTTTCTCGGCAAGATCGAACAGGCTGATGCGGCGGTCGGTGCCGACCACGGTGAGCATGCCGCCCTGATATTCGATGTCCTCGATCGAGGTCTCCAGCACGTTCGCCGCCTTCTCGCGCGCCTTCTGGATCAGATCGTTGGAGGAGACCGCGACCGCCGTGCCGCCGACGAACAGCGAACGCGAGCCGACGCTGCCAAAGCCCGTCGCCAGATCAGTGTCGCCCTGGACCACGTCGATCTTGTCCATGGCAATGCCGAGCGTGTCGGAGATCATCTGGGTGTAGGTGGTCTGCAAGCCCTGCCCCATCGCCATAGTGCCGGAATGCAGGATGACGCGGCCTTCCGACGTCGCGTGCAGGCTGACCTTCTCGGTGTGGGCGCGGCCGCCGGTCCATTCGATATAGGAGGTGAGCCCGCGACCGTAGAGCAGGCCCTTTTTCTTGGCGGCCTTCTTGCGCGCGGCAAATCCGTCCCAATCGGCAAGCTTCACGGCGCGATCGAGCATGTGCGCGAAGGCGCCGGAATCGTAGACCTGCCCCGCCGCATTGGTGTAGGGCAGTTGCGCCGGCTTGATGTAGTTGGCTTTCCGGATCGCGCGCGGGTCCATGCCGATCTTTCGGGCGGCCGCGTCGAACAGACGCTCGACGATGAACACGGCCTCGGGCCGGCCCGCACCGCGATAGGCGCCGACCGGCGCGGTGTGGGTCATCACCGACTTCACCTCGAAATGCACCAGCGGCAGGTCGTAGACGCCGGTCTGGACGAACGGGCCGAGCACCAGCGGAATGATGTTGGCCGCGCCGGAGGAATACGCGCCGGTGCAGCCGATCGAGCTGACGCGATAGGCCAGCACCTTGCCCTTCTCGTCGAGCGCGAAGGAAGCGGTCGAGGTCAGATCGCGGCCGTGGGTCCCGCCGACGAATTCGTCGGTCCGATCGCCGCGCCAGCGGACCTTCTTGTTCAGCTTGGTCGCGGCATAGGCGACGATGCCGTCCTCGGGATAGAGATTGGTCTTCTGGCCAAAGCCGCCGCCGATATCGCCGACCAGCACGCGAATGCTGTCCTTCGGACGCTTCAGCACGGCCTCGGCCAGCACGTCACGGGTCGAGGCGGGCGTCTGCGATTGCACATGCAGCAGAAGGCGGCCGGACTTGTCGATCTCGGCAATGGTCGAGCGCGGCTCCATGGCCGAGGGCACCAGACGCTGGCTGACGAGATCGAGCTCGACCGTATGCGCCGCGTTGGAAAAAGCCTCGTCCACCTTGGCGGCATCGCCGTAAGCCATCGCGCCGACGATGTTGTCGGGCGCCTCCGGCCACACTACGGGGGCGCCGGGCATGACCGCCTCGACGGGATCGACCACCGCCGGCTGCACGTCATATTCGACCACGATCGCTTCGGCTGCGTTCTGTGCGTCAGCGCGCGAGGCGGCGACCACGGCGGCCACGGCCTCGCCGGCGTAGCGCACGATTTCGTGCGCCAGCAGGCGGCGTGGCGGCACCGTCATCGGCTTGCCGTCGGGGCGCTTGAAGATGCTCAGCGTCGGGATGACGCCGATGTCGTCCTTGATGAGGTCGGCGCCGGTGTAGATTGCGGTCACGCCGGGCATCGTGGCCGCCGCGCCGGTGTCGATCGAGACGATCTTCGCGTGGGCATGCGGCGAGCGCAGCAGGTACAACCACAGCGCGCCCTCTGCCGGCTTGTCGTCGATGAACTGCCCCTTCCCGGTGAGCAGCCGCTGATCTTCCAAACGCTTGACGGGCTGCCCCGCTCCGAAACGCAAATTGCCGGGAAGAATGTTCATTCCGCTATGTCCTCGAAATCCGGAAAACGACCGCCGCGGTTTTAGCCGATTTTACGGGCCAGACAACCGAGCCCCGGCACATCTGCAATGCGCATCAGGGTCCTTGCTGGCGCAGATTGGCGGGCTACGACCGCTCGATATCGATGATGCCTACATTCACATCGCGACTGTCCGAGCCCCGCTTGACCGTGAGGCGGACGGTCTTTCCTGCCCCGGCCTGCTCCAGCGCATCGGTCAGGTCGGAAAGGCGCCGCACCGGCTTGCCTTCGGCCGCGGTGATGATGTCTCCGACCGCGCCGGTGGACATGTTGACACCGCGAATCCCCGCCCGCTCGGCGGGGCTGCCGGGGGCCGTCCGCACCACGATCACTCCTTCGACGCCAAGCCGCGTCGACACATCCTCGCCGGCCGCGACGATTCCAATGCCGGGCGTCGGCACGCGGCCGTTGCGGATCAGCTCGGGGACAATCCGGTTCACGACATCGGCCGGCACCGCGAACCCGATGCCGGCGTTCGAGCCGGACGGCGATATGATTGCCGTCGTGACGCCGATCAGCCGGCCTGCAGAGTCCAGCAGCGGCCCGCCCGAATTGCCGGGATTAATCGCAGCATCGGTCTGGATGACGTTGGCGATCTCCCGGCCGCCATGGGTCGGAAGCCTGCGCTTAAGCGCGCTGATGATGCCGCTCGTCATCGATTGATCCAGTCCGAACGGATTGCCGATCGCGAACGCGGACTGCCCGACCTTCAGGTCGCCCGAACTGCCGAGCGCCACCGGCCGTGGAAGCTCGCGCACGCTGCGGATCCGCAGCACTGCGAGATCGTAATTGGGAGCTCGGCCGACGAGATCGACCTCAGCCACCTCTCCCGACGCAAAGCGCACGGCGATCTCGCCGCCATTGGCCACGACGTGATTGTTCGTCACGAGGTGCCCCTCGCGATCCCAGACGAATCCTGTGCCGGAAGCACCGCCGCCCTGCCCTTCCTCGCCCATGAGAGGATTGGCCACCGACCTGACAGCAACCTGGACGACTGAGGGCGATACGCTCTCGAAGACGCCGATCGTCGCCTTTTCGCCATCGGACAGCGGGCCGCGCTGCTCGACGGCACGTGCGGAGGGTGCCGCCCACGGCACATAGGAGATTGGGACATGCAGAATCTTCGCGGCCGTGACGGCGAGCAGCAGGGCGGCGAAGGCTGCGGCGGCAATCGCGTAGCGACGATTCATCGTGATCAACGTCTCCTCTGGGATGCGCGTACATGGCGATAGATCTCGCTCACGCAGCAACGTCGCAAACCAGCGGAAGTTTCTCAGTTGGCAGGTGGGGATTTTCTGCTCCTGGCACGGGACCGGGGCATATTGCCGCGTGACCAGCAGCTACGACATCTGCCCCAAGGCCGCTTCCACGATCTTGCGCTGCTCGACGGTCAGAGCGCCCTGCGGCGGGATGGGATCGCCGACGTCGTAGCCCTGGATGGCCAGGCCGGCCTTGATGCAGGCCGCCAGATTGAAGCGGGCGAAGGCCTCGTTGATGCGCCACAGCCTGCGCTGGAGCGCCATCGCCTCGTCCCAGCGGCCGGCCTTGCAGAGGTCGTAGAGCGCAACGCTCTGGCGCGGGATGATGCAGGCCGGGCCCGCCATCCAGCCAAGCCCGCCGATCAGCATCACCGCGGCGGGGATGTGGGCGGAGGCCGAGAACACCCGCAAGGCATCACCGCAGCAGTTCATGATCGAGAGCAGCCGGCCGGTGTTGGTCGAGGCGTCCTTGATGTAGCCGATGCGCGGATGCTCGGCGAGGCGCGCGATGACATCGAGGGTGAGATCCGAGCGCTGGAATTGCGGATTGGTATAGATGACGACGGGGATGTCCACGGCATCGGCGATGGCGCGGAAGTAGGATTCGATTTGGGCATCGGCAAGCGGGAAATACGCTTCCAGGATCGCCAGAATGCCGTCGGCGCCGAGTCTCTGATGCGCTTTCGCTTGCGCGACCGCGTCCGCCGTCGAGGTGGAGGCGACCCCGGCGACAACCGGCACACGTCCCTTCGCGGCCTCGATCGTGGTCTGCACGACCACGGTGCGCTGCGCGGCATTGAGATAGGCGAACTCGCCGGTCGAGCCGAGCGGCGTCAGACCGTGCACGCCGGCGCCGATCAGATCGTCGCAGAGCCTGCTGAGCACGTTCGTCCGCACCGCGCCGTCGGCATCGATGGGAGAGACGAGATAGGGGAAGACGCCGTGAAAGTCGGACATGTCAGGTGTGGATCCGGAAACTGGCTACGCCAGACCGGTCTTACCAACGCTCGCCCCGGCGATCAAACCCTGATCAGCCGCACCCGCGTGCCCCAGGGATCGATCGCCTCGAGGCCATTCGCAAGCGCCGTGACTTTCGTGCCGCCCTTGCGCAGGCGCTCCTCCTGCGCGGCAAGCAGGTCCGGCTTCTCCGTCACCAGCGAGAACCAGGCGAGCCCTGTTGCCTGATCGTCGCGTTGGCCAGCGCCCTGGCTCTGCCAGACGTTCATGCCGAGATGATGGTGATAGCGGCCGGACGACAGGAACGCGGCGCCATTCCGTTTGCGGGTCGGATCGAGGCCGACCGTGCCGTGGTAGAAATTCTCCGCCTGCGCGAGATCGCCGACACGCAGATGCATGTGGCCGATACGCAAGCCGTCCGGCGCCCTGGCATAGTCGGCAACGCGCGTATTGGTCAGCGACAGCAGGTCGGGAATGTTGAGCTCGTCGGAGGCCATCTTCACGCTGCCCTCGCTCCACTGCCATTGCGAGGGATCGCGGTCGGCATAGACCTCGATGCCGTTACCCTCGGGGTCGTCGAGATAGACCGACTCGCTGACGAGGTGATCGGCAAAGCCCGACATCGGCACACGATGCGAAGCCGCGTGCACCAGCCAGCGCGCGAGGTCCTTGCGCTTCGGCATCAGGAAGGCGGTGTGGTAAAGGCCGGCGGCTTTGCGCGGCTCCATCTCGGCATCGGGACGGGCCTCCAGCACCAGCAGGGGGATACCGGCCGTGCCGAGTCGCGCGGCGCTCGCCGAGCGTTCCATCACGGTGAGCCCGATCACGTCGCGGTAGTAGTCCGCAACCTTGTCGAGATTTTTTACCCGGAGCGTCACCATGCCGACCCGCATCGGCGTGCGGCTGGCATAGGTCGGGCCGCCGCCCTGCGGCGTGCCCTCGGCGCGCGCCGCGCCCGCAGCCGCCATTGCGAGCGAAGTGGCGCCGGCGAGTTGAAGCAAGGTGCGGCGGGTGAGGTCGATGGTCATCAATCAGGGCTCGCTGGAAACGTTTGAGGCCGTGCGGCGCTAGGTCGGGCCGATTGCTACACGTTCCCGTGAGCGGCTCCCAATCACATGTTCGTCGGCCGTGGTCTTACGGACCAGCTTTCCTGGTCAGCTTTTCCTGGTCACTTTCCTGGCCATCCGGCCAGTTTCACAATCGCCAGCGACATCCCAGATTGGGGGCAGCTTACAGGAGCCTTGATACCTCGCAGGAGCCTTGCATGACCGACCCCACTCCCCTGTCTTCGCTATCGTCGGCACTCGCTGACGTCGTGGCGCGCACCGCGCCGTCCGTCGTCGCCGTGCATTCGCATCGCTCCCGCGCCACCGGCTTCGTCTGGAAGCCCGGCCTGATCGTCACCGCCGACGAGGCGCTGGCCGACGAGGGCGAAGTCGAGATCGGCCTCCCCGACGGCAGCACCGCGGCCGCCACGATCGCGGGCCGCGACCATACGACGGATATCGCACTGCTGCGCGTCGACACTGCGATCACCCCGGTCAAGCTGGCCACAACCGTCCCACCCCTCGGCGCGTTGTCGGTTGTGGTCGCCACCAACCGCGATACAGCGAGCGCCACGCTCGGAATGGTGTCGCTGTCCGGCAAGAGCTGGCGCAGCCTGCGCGGCGGCGACATCGACGCGCGGATCGAGCTCGACCTCCGCCTGCGCTCCAGCCAGCAGGGCGGCCTCGCACTCGATGCATCGGGCGAACCGTTTGGCATGGCCGTGCTCGGCCCGAGGCGTGTGCTGGTGATCCCGACCGCGACGATCGAGCGGATCGCGGCACAGTTAGAGGCGCGCGGCCGCATCGCACGCGGATATCTCGGCCTCGGGCTCCAGCCGGTCCGGCTCGACGACGGCGTCGGCGCGATGGTGATGAATGTCGACAAGGCCGGACCTTCGGCCACAGCCGGCATCCGCCAGGGCGACGTCATCGTCGCGGTCAACGACCAGAAACTGTCCGGCGTACGTGCGCTGTCGCGGACGCTGGGTCCGGCGAGCGTCGGCGCGGTGGTCGATGTCGCCGCGCGCCGCGGCGGCGAGCCGGTCAGCTTCAAGGTCACGGTCGGCGAGAGGCCCGAGGCGTGAGCGAGGACATCGCACCCGAGATCGTGCTCGCCTTGGAGATCGACGATCCCGCCCTCGCCGATCGTCTCGCGGCTCTGCTCGGCGATATCGCCGGGCTTCGCCTCGCCGGGCCGGGCGAGAAGGCCGCGGCGGCGATTGTCAGCCGCGATCCGCGCATCATGCCCGACGATATCGCGCTGACGCAGCGCGAGCTCGACGTGCTGGCGCTGATGGCGGAAGGTGGCTCCAACAAGATGATCGCGCGTCAGCTCAACATTTCCGTGCACACCGTGAAATTTCATGTCGGCTCGCTGCTCGACAAGCTCGATGCCACCGGCCGCACCGATGCGGTCGCGCATGCGGCACGCCGCGGCGTGATCGAACTCTAGAGCGGATGCGGCGGGAAGCTGAGTTGGACCATCAGGCCCGGCGCATTGTCGTGCAGGGCAATCTCGGCGCCATGGAGGCGGGCGACCGCGGCGACCAGGCTTAAACCAAGTCCGTTGCCCGGCGTGTAGCGGCTCTGCTCGAGCCTGTAGAAGCGCTTGAACACATGATCGCGCTGCTCGGCCGGAATGCCCGGGCCGTCGTCGGCGATCGCGATCGTCGCCCCGCCGCCGACGCTTCCGCAGGTGACGGTCACCTGGCCGCCTTTGCAGCCGTGCTTGATCGCGTTGTCGACGAGATTGGCAATGGCGTCGAACAGGAGGTCGCGGTCGCCCGTGATCGCCACCTCGCGCTCGCCGCCCAGGCTCAGCCGCGTCGCGACCTGTTCGGCGGCGGCATCGTAGAGCTCGACGACCTCGCCGGCGATTTCGGCGAGATTGAGCGTGCGAAACGCGCTGCGGCGGGCGCGGGTCTCGATTTCCGAGATGCGGGTGATGGAGGCGAACATGCCGAGCACGGCGTCGAGATCGGCGATGGTGTCGCCGATCAGCGCCGCGTCGGCCTCACCGTTGCGAAGGACGTGATAGGCCTTTTCCAGCCGGCCCCGCATCCGCGTCAGCGGCGTGCGCAAATCATGGGCGACGTTGTCGCTGACCTGCTTGACCTCGCCCATCAAGGTCTCGATGCGGTCGAGCATCTGGTTGAGGTTTTCGGCGACGCGGTCCCACTCGTCGTGACTGCCGCGCAAGGGAATGCGCTGATCGAGGCCGGACATCATGATGGCGCGGCTGGTGGCGTTGATCTCCTCGATTCGCCCGACCGTGCGGCGCGTCACCAGCACTGCGGCGAGCCCCGCGAGCACCAGCATCAGCACGGCGACAGCGGCCATTGCGAGCTCGATCATCGCGGTGAAACCGCGGTGATCGCCGGCATCGCCCACCCGGCTCTGCACATAGGCGATCGTGCCGAAATAGACATAGGCCATGATCGCCGCGACGATCAGCCCGAACGCCGCGATCGCGATCAGCGCCAGGCGGAAGGTCGAGGAGCGGAGTGTTTTAGCCAGGAGCACGGAGACAATATCCGATGCCGCGGATGGTGTGGATCAACGGATAGGCCTGGGCGTCGTCCACCTTGCGGCGGACGCGCCCGACATAGACGTCGATGATATTGGTGGAGGGATCGAAATGCAGATCCCAGACATGCTGGAGCAGCATCGCACGCGAGACGACGCGGCCCTCGTTGCGGACGAGATATTCGAGCAGCTGGAATTCCCGTGGCAATAGCGGAATCTTGCGGCCGCGGCGGCTGGCGCTGCGCGCGATCAGGTCAATGGCGAGATCGCCGACCCGCAGGATGGTCTCCTTGGCGACGGTGTCGCTGCGCCGGCCGAGTGCCTCCAGCCGCGCCAGCAATTCGGTGAAAGAGAACGGCTTGACGAGATAATCGTCGCCGCCGGCGCGCAAGCCCCGCACGCGGTCATCGACCTCGCCGAGTGCGGAGATGATCAGGAACGGGGCGGCGATGCCGTCGTCGCGCAACTGGCGCATCACGGTGATGCCGTCGATGTCGGGCAGCATGCGGTCAATGGTGATCACGGCATAGTCGCGCGCGGCGCCGTGGCTGAGGGCTTCGCGCCCCGTGGCGGCGAGGTCGACATCGTAGCCAGAGGTGGTCAGCTCCTCGACGAGCTGGCCTGCGGTTTCCGCATCGTCCTCGACGACAAGAATGCGGCGGTGACCTCCGGTCATGACAAACTCCGCGCGACGATCGCCACCAGACTATCCCGTTCCGGGGCTGAGCGGAACCGCCCGATGACGATCGCGACAATGGTGCGGTACGGCGATGCTAGTACCAAGAGTCTCCGCACACATTGACCCATTGCCACCCATAGGGCGTCAAGCTCCGGCGCCAGCAACCGTCGTAGTAGCCGGCATAGACAAAGGGCGCACCGAAGACGGCGAAACGACGGAAGTGCCGGTGATGGAAGAAGGCATGGCGGCCGATGAAGGGTCTGCCGTGCCAGCCGGCGCCGGCGAACCGTGGCGCGATCGCCGCATGTGCAAACCGTGCCCCGCCGAACCCTGGTCCGCCGACATGGGCAAAGCGCGCGCCGCCCATACCGCCGACATGCATGCCGCCGCCGCGCATCCCGCCGCCAAACCCGCCAGCGTGCATGCCACCGCCGAAATGTCCGCCGCCGCCGAAGCCGCCATGTCCGCCACCGCCGCCACCTCTGGCGAGCACCGGTGAAGCGAGCGCCATCACAGCTGCGATCGTCGCCGCGGTGAGGCCTTTGAGAAGCCTGTTGTGCATCGAAGCATCCTCCTTACGGCGCGGCGATACGCCTGCCGCGCCAGGAGGATCAAATGAGGAGAAGGCGCTGTCTCCTTCAACTTACAAATGCGCCAGATTCTGACGCAGAAGTCAGGAAGGCGGACCTGCGATCTCTCTCCTCGTCATTGCGAGAAGCCCTTGCGACGAAGCAAATCCAGACTGTCCCGGCGGAGGCAGTCTGGATTGCTTCGTTGCGCTCGCAATGACGACGCGGATGGAGCTCTCCACACGTCAAGCAGATCAAGTCGCGGAGCCGTTTCACCCGAATCACGCCCGCTTGCCGCCGTTCTTCTCGGCTGCACGGCGCAGCGCTTCGGCGAGAGCTCCGCCGCCGGAGGCTTCCGGCTTGCGCGGCGCCGACGAGATCATGCGGGAGGGATTGCGTGCGCTGTTGTCCCGCTGCATGCCGGGCGCGTCCTTCTTGGCGCCGACCTCGTCGTCGAGGCGCAATGTCAGCGAGATGCGCTTGCGCGCAACCTCGAAGTCCAGCACCTTCACCTTGACGATGTCGCCGGGCTTCACCACCTCGCGCGGATCCTTGATATAGGTCTTGGACATCGCCGAGATGTGCACGAGGCCGTCCTGGTGCACGCCGATGTCGACGAAGGCGCCGAACGCGGCGACGTTGGTCACGGTGCCCTCGAGGATCATGCCCTTCTTGAGATGCTTGATCTCCTCGACGCCCTCCATGAACACCGCGGCCTTGAACGCCGGACGCGGATCGCGGCCGGGCTTTTCGAGCTCGCGCAGGATGTCGGTGACGGTCGGCAGACCAAATGTCTCGTCGACGAAATCCTTCGGCTTGAGCGTACGCACGATGTCGTTGCTGCCGATCAGCGCCTTGATGTCGCTCTTGGTGGCGCTGAGAATCCGGCGCACCACCGGATAGGCTTCCGGATGCACGCCGGAGGCGTCGAGCGGGTCCTCGCCGCCGAGTATGCGCAGGAAGCCCGCACACTGCTCGAACGCCTTGGGTCCGAGCCGCGGCACGTCCTTCAGCGCCTTGCGCGACTTGAACGGACCGTTGGCGTCGCGGTGTGCCACGATGCTTTGCGCGAGGCCGGAGCCCACGCCCGACACGCGGGCGAGCAGCGGTGCGGAGGCGGTGTTGACGTCGACACCGACCGCGTTCACGCAGTCTTCGACCACGGCATCAAGCGATTTGGCGAGCTTGGCCTGGCCGAGGTCGTGCTGATACTGGCCGACGCCGATCGCCTTGGGCTCGATCTTGACCAGCTCGGCGAGCGGATCCTGAAGCCGCCGCGCGATCGAGACCGCGCCGCGCAGCGTGACGTCGAGATCAGGCAATTCCTCCGAAGCGAAAGCCGAGGCCGAATAGACCGACGCGCCGGCTTCCGACACCACGATCTTGGTCATCTTCAGCTCGGGGAGGCCCTTGACGAGGTCGGCTGCGAGCTTGTCGGTCTCGCGCGAGGCGGTGCCGTTGCCGATCGCGATCAGCTCGACGCGGTGCTTCAATGCGAGCTTGCCGAGGATCGCAAGCGACTCGTTCCACTGCCGCTGCGGCTCGTGCGGATAGATCACGGCGGTATCCACCACCTTGCCGGTCGCGTCGGTCACTGCGACCTTGACGCCGGTGCGGAAGCCGGGATCGAGCCCCATGGTGACGCGGGTGCCGGCGGGCGCGGCCAGCAAGAGGTCGCGCAAATTCGAGGCGAACACCCGCACGGCCTCGGTCTCGGCCGCATTCCACAGCCGCATGCGCAGGTCGATATTGAGATGCACCTGGATCTTGGTGCGCCAGGCCCAGCGCACGGTGTCGATCATCCAGCGGTCGCCAGGGCGTTTGAGGTCGGCGATGCCGAACCGCTTCATGATCTTCAGCTCATAGATACTCGGCACGCCCGGCGGCGAAGCCTCGGCCTCGGCCTGGATCTGGAGATCGAGGATCTCTTCCTTCTCGCCGCGGAACATCGCGAGGATGCGGTGCGAGGGCAGCTTCGTCAGCGGCTCGGAGAAGTCGAAATAGTCGGCGAACTTTTCGCCCTCGGTTTTCTTGCCGTCGCGCACCTCGGAGGCCATGCGCGCATTGGTCCACACCTCCTCGCGCAGGCTCCCGATCAGGTCGGCGTCTTCGTCGAAACGCTCGACCAGGATGGCGCGGGCGCCATCGAGCGCCGCAGCGGCATCGGCAACGCCCTTCTCGGCATTGACGAAGGCTTCGGCTACGACCTTCGGATCGTGGGTGGGATCGGTCATGAGCTGATTGGCGAGCGGCTCCAGGCCGGCTTCCTTGGCGATCTCCGCCTTGGTGCGGCGCTTCGGCTTGAACGGGAGATAGATGTCTTCGAGGCGTGCCTTGCTGTCGGCGGCGAGAATGGAGGCTTCCAGCGCGGCATCGAGCTTGCCCTGCTCGCGGACCGATTCGAGGATGGCCTTGCGGCGGTCCTCGAGCTCGCGCAGATAACCCAGGCGCTCCTCCAGGGTGCGCAATTGCGCGTCGTCGAGCGCACCGGTCGCTTCCTTGCGGTAGCGAGCGATGAAGGGAACCGTGGCGCCGCCGTCGAGCAGCGCCACTGTCGCCTCGACCTGCTCCGCCCGAACCCCAAGCTCCTGCGCAATCTTCTGGTTGATATTTGCCACGCGAGAACCCCTCTATCCAAGCACGCATCGCGGAGGCGAACCACCGGCTACGGGACGCCGCTTATGGACCAATCGGGGTTGATTCATCAAGGTGCGCCGGACGACAGTCGACAGGGGATTTTTTGTTGACGCGATGCGATCTCGCCATAATTGTCGATTTGTCGCTGCGTGGATCATTATATTCGGGTCCAGGACGCGCCCAAAGCGTCCCCGTGGGATTGCCGCGCCGCCGCCGCGGAGAACTCGTCATTGCGAGCGCAGCGAAGCGATCCAGACTGCCGCCGCGGAGGGATTCTGGATTGCTTCGCTGCGCTCGCAATGACGGAGTATGAGGCGGCAGCGTCGCTCTTCCAGCTTGCATCTTGACTCGCAGACACACCTTCGCATTCTCGCGGCGCATTTCGCCCGAGTTTTGCTTCGTCGCTCACCCTCTTTTTGTCCAAGAAGGCGCAGGGAAGGCCGGGTGCCGGCTGGCACCCGCGGTCCGCTGCGCGAAAAGCACACGCAGGAAAACCGCACAGCAGCATACAGGTGTAGCCAATCACTCGGCCTTCCCTGCGCAGTGGCTTTACGGCTTATGCCGTGCTCTCCCGGGAGCCGAGTTCGTTCTGGCCTCCCTCGCTTTCGCGAAAGTCACGGACACCGCGCCGGTTGACGCGAATGCCGCCTCCGCAAGAGCTTGACCGTAGCAACGACGGCCAGGACCACACGGTTTTGCCGTACGCACGGCCCGCCATTTCACCACCGGTTTCGACGACTTTGTGCACGTTGCCGTCGACCTGATGATGAGACGAACCTGACAGCGCCGTCCGTCCGCGCGAAGCGTTGGGCTCACGGAGAGCAATCCGCCCTGCCCTTAGCCTCGCGCCCGACGCTGCCGCGTCCACCGCAAGCCCGGCTCGCATATCGTGACGACGTACGATCGCCCCTCTTGGGTGAGCCGGGATGGGCGACACATACCCC
>NZ_JADPKK010000008.1 GCF_023073915.1 Bradyrhizobium sp. 149
GGCTTGAAGGTAAGGCCGAGCACGGCGACGGTCTTGCCGCGCAGCGAGCCGCCGAGCGCCTGGCTGACTTTGCGCGCCATCGCGCGCTTGCGGTTCTCGTTGACCGCCAGCACGGATTCGACGATGCGCAAGCTCACGTCGTAGTCCTGCGCAATCTTGATCAGCGCCTTGGTGTCCTTCGGGAAGCACGAGCCGCCGAAGCCGGGGCCGGCATGCAGGAATTTGGTGCCGATGCGGTTGTCCAGGCCGATGCCGCGCGCGACCTCCTGCACGTTGGCGCCGGCCTTTTCGGATAGGTCCGCGATCTCGTTGATGAAGGTGATCTTGGTCGCGAGGAACGCGTTGGCGGCGTATTTGATCATCTCCGCGGTGCGCCGCTCCGTGAACATCAGCGGCGCCTGGTTCAGCGACAGCGGACGATAGATGTCGCCCATCAATTTGCGGCCGCGCTCGTCGGAGGTGCCGACGACGACGCGATCGGGGAACTTGAAGTCGCGGATCGCCGCGCCCTCGCGCAGGAATTCGGGGTTCGAGGCGAC
>NZ_JADPKK010000010.1 GCF_023073915.1 Bradyrhizobium sp. 149
GTCAACCTCGACCCCCGCATGGCCAAGCTCGCCGGCGGCGTCCACCGTCTCGACGGCCAGCTCATGGTCGTCCTCGACGTCGATCGCGTCCTCGAGCTCAAAACCGAAGTGCAGATGGCTGCGTGAGCCCCAAAACATCGAAGCCGGAGAACCAAAATGAAGACGTGTTTGGTGGTCGATGATTCCAGCGTCGTGCGCAAGATCGCACGCCGGATCCTGGAAGGCCTGGAATTCGAAGTCACCGAGGCCGAGGACGGCTCCAAGGCGCTCGAGGTCTGCCAGCGCAAGCTGCCCGACGCGGTGCTGCTCGACTGGAACATGCCGGTGATGGACGGCTTCGAGTTCATGGGCCACATGCGCCGCCTGCCCGGCGGCGACCAGCCCAAGGTCGTGTTCTGCACCACCGAAAACAACGTGGCTCATATTGCTCAGGCGCTCAGCGGCGGCGCCAACGAGTACATCATGAAGCCCTTCGACAAAGACATTATCGCCGACAAATTCGCTGAAGTCGGCTTGATCCCGGTCGGACAAGCGATGGTCTGAGTGTCTGGCGAAGCGTTCCAGCCAGAGTGTTCCCAGTACAGCTTCCGAGAGGCTATCCGTGACCCCGACCGAGTATGAGTATCTGCGCAAGTTCCTGAGGGATCATTCCGGGCTCGATCTGTCCGCAGACAAGCAATATCTGATTGAAAGCCGGCTGTTGCCGCTGGCGCGCAAGGCCGGGCTCTCCGGCATCGGCGAGCTCGTGCAGAAGCTGCAAGGCGCTGGCTCGGGCGCGCTCGTCACCAGCGTGGTCGAGGCGATGACCACCAACGAGACCTTCTTCTTCCGCGACAAGGTCCCGTTCGATCATTTCCGCGACCACATCATGCCGGAGATCATCAAGGCGCGTGCCGGCCGCCGCAGCGTGCGCATCTGGTGCGCCGCCGGCTCGACCGGACAGGAGCCCTATTCGCTGGCGATGAGCCTGAAGGAGATGGGTGCGGCCCTGACCGGCTGGCGCGTCGAGATCATCGCGACCGACCTGTCGCAGGAGGTGCTCGAGAAGGCCAAGGCCGGCATCTACAGCCAGTTCGAAGTGCAGCGCGGCCTGCCGATCCAGATGCTGATGAAATATTTCAAGCAGACCGGCGAGACCTGGCAGATCAATCCCGAGCTGCGGGCGATGATCCAGCACCGGCAGCTCAATTTGCTGCACGATTTCGCCCAGCTCGGCACCTTCGATGTCATCTTCTGCCGCAACGTGCTGATCTATTTCGACCAGGATACCAAGATCAACATCTTCAACCGTCTGGCACGCCAGATCGAGGGAGACGGCTTCCTGGTGCTGGGCGCGGCCGAAACGGTGGTCGGACTGACCGACACGTTCAGGCCGATTCCAGAGCGGCGCGGTCTCTACAAACCGAACGATCCGCGTGCCGCAGCCGCCAAGCCGGCTCTTGCCGGCGCAGCGCCGCGCATGGCGGTGATGGCGGGGCGATAAGCATGTCCGAGGATGGAAAGGGTCTCGAGCGGGTGACGTTCAGTCGCGGCTACGATGTCTGCATCATGGCCATCGACGGCACATGGCGCCGCGACTGCAAGCTCAACGCGATCTCCGACACCGACGCCATCCTCACGGTGGAAGGCTCGATTCAGGGACTGAACCTGAAAGAGTTCTTCCTGCTGCTGTCGTCGACCGGCCTCGCCTATCGCCGCTGCGAGCTGGTGCGGGTCAACGGCGCCGAAATGGACATCCAGTTCCTGCGTGGCAAGAACCGGAAGAAGCGCGGCGCGGCCGGTGGCCGTGACGAGGCGGCGTGATCTTCACCTGCGTCTCGTCGGCGTTTGCCGACACGTTGGTTCATATTTGCTGAAACATCCGACCGAATTTGCCGGAGCTGCTTTACGTCGCCTAAGCGCGAACCGTGTATCCATTGCCGGTCTCAATCTCAGGATCCGGTAATGCCCAGAAGCTCTCTCTCCCCCCTCCCGTCAAACCTGCCCGACGGCGCCGAGCGGCGCGCGCTTCAGCTTCTGGTGGTCGATGACGACGCCACGCAGCGCAGCCTGATCACGATCGCGGCCAGGCAGGCCGGCCACGAAGTCACTGTGGCGCCGTCCGTGGCGGAAGCGATCGAAAAACTCCGCACCGCGCGTTTCGACTGCGTGACACTCGATCTCGTGCTGGAGGATGGCGACGGCATCGACGTGCTGGGCGAGATGGCCAAGGCGAAATTTGGCGGCGCCGTGATCGTCATCAGCGGCATGGACGGCAAGCGCCGCAGCGCCGCCCGCAGCTTCGCCCGTTCCGTCGGGATCGGGCTCCAGAGCCTGCCCAAGCCGCTGGATCTGGCGGCGTTGCGCATCAGCCTTGCCAATCTCGGCAAGACCGCGATGGGCCTGCCGGCGATCCACACCTGGGGTGGCGTCGCCACCGACGCGATCGTGGAACGGCACCGCGCCTGAGCCGCGGGCCTGCCATGCGATGAAATGCGGTCGCCGCGCCGCAGCTATCGCGATCTACACCGAGCCGCCGGCTTCCGACAGGCACTCCAGGGCGTGGCCAAGGCCCGCCCGGCCGGCGTCGAGAGCGGCGATCGCCGTGGCATACCGGGGTGTGACGTCATCGAGCACGAAGACGTCGGCGGAACCTTCCGGATCGCTTCCGTGTTCTTGCTCCATGGCTGTGGCGATCCGGCGCATGTTGGTCTCGATCTGCGAGATCAGCATGCGAAGGTCAGCCGCAATCAGCTGACGGCTCTCGACTTCGGGCATTGCGACCAGAGGCGGCGTACCGGCCAAATTTAGCATGGATATTCTCCGTCCTCTGCAATTAGGCGCCTTGCCGCTACTTGTGCGTTAAGTCCGTGTCCCGTACAAATACGGTGGGCCGAATCCGCGCCGAACGTCATAACAATTGGCGCGGACGCGAGTCCTTCATGCCAACCGGATGTGTGGCACATGGCCGAACAAAGCTCTCGCGGTGAAATCTTCGTGGTCGACGACGACGCTGCCGTTCGCGACACCTTGTCGATGGTGTTGAAGGCGGCGGGCTATGAGGTGATCTGTTTTGCGGACGGCGCAGCATTGCTCTCCGTCGCGCGAAACCGCACACCTGCAGCGGTCCTGCTCGACGTGCACATTCCCGGCAAGTCGGGCCTCGACATTCTCAAGGAGCTGCACGGCGAAGACTATCCGGCACCGATCTTCATGATCTCCGGACAGGGCGATATTGCGATGGCGGTGGGGGCCATCAAGAGCGGCGCGCTCGACTTCATCGAGAAGCCGTTCCGCGGCAGCGAGATCGTCGGCCGGCTCGACGAGGCGATCGGCGCCTATGCACGCAGGCAGTCGGAGAACGCGGCGCCGAAGTTCGGCTCGCTGCATTTCCCCGGACGCGAGCCGTTGACGCGCAGGGAGCGCGAGGTGCTCGAGCAGTTCGCCGCCGGCGCCTCCAACAAGGAGGCCGGCCGCACGCTCGGCATCAGCCCGCGCACCATCGAGGACCACCGCGCCAACATCATGAAGAAGCTCGGTGCACGCAATGCCGCCGATCTGATCCGGATCGTGATGACCGCGGCCCAGCGCGCGTCGTAGCACTCGCGTTGAAGCTTCGTAGCCTGGATTGCGTTGCGCTCCATTCCGGCGACGGACCCTCGCGCAGGATCCTCCACATCAACTGGCCAGCGCCCTGCGGATGATCCGCGCCAGATCCGATTTGCGATAGGGCTTCGCCAGCAGCAGAACGCCCGAATCCAGCCGGCCGTGATGGATGATCGCGTTCTCGGTATAGCCGGACGTGTAGAGCACCCTGAGATCGGGACGCGTCCTCTGGAGTTCGTCGGCGAGCTGCCGTCCGTTCATCTTGCCGGGCATGATGACGTCGGTGAACAGGAGGTCGAACGGTCTTCCGGCGGCGACGATTGCGAGCGCCTCCGCGGCGTTCGCCGCCTGCAAGGTGACGTAACCCAGCGAATGCAGCTGCGCCAGCACGTAGTCGCGCACCAGCCGGTCGTCCTCGACCACCAGAATCGTCTCGTGTCCGCGCTCGATGGTCGCCGGCATCACGCCCTCGCCGACCACCGTCGGCGTCTTGCCGGGCGGCAGGTACATCTTGATCGTGGTGCCGTGGCCTTCCTCGCTGTAGATCTTGATATGGCCCGCGGACTGCTTGATGAAGCCGTAGACCATCGAAAGCCCAAGTCCGGTGCCCTTGCCCGGTCCCTTCGAGGTGAAGAAGGGGTCGAACACCCTGGCCAGCATGTTGGCGGGAATTCCGCTGCCGGTGTCGCTCACGGCGATCAGCACGTAGTGGCCCGGCGGAACGTCGTTGGCGCTGGCATAGACCTCGTCGAGATAGGCGGCGCCCGTCTCCATGATCAGCTTGCCGCCGCCGGGCATGGCGTCGCGGGCATTGAGCGCGAGGTTGAGGATCGCGGTGGTGAGCTGGCTGGGATCGACGATCGCGACGCAGCTCTCGTCCTCGAATACCGCTTCGATATGGATCTGCTCGCCCAGCGTCGGCCGCAATAGTTTCGCGGTGTCGATGATCAGCGAGTTGATGTCGATCTCGCGCGGCTGGAGCGGCTGCTTGCGCGCAAACGCCAGCAGGTGCTGCGTCAGCTCGGCGCCACGCCCGGCGGCCTCGTCGATCATCTTCGTGATCGCTGCGAGCTCCGGCTCCTTGGCCACCGCGTCGGCCAGGATCTCGATCGTTCCGGTGATGACGGTGAGAATGTTGTTGAAGTCGTGCGCCACGCCGCCGGTGAGCTGGCCGACGGCCTCCATCTTCTCGGCATGGCGGATGCGCTCGTCGGCCGCGATCTTGTCGGTTAGGTCGCGGTAGAACACGTTGAACAGCAGGCCCTCGCGGCGCTTCAACGCGGTGACGCTCAGCTCGGCCTTGAATTCCTTGCCGTCGCGGCGGCGGCACATGAGTTCGTGGCGGCGGTTCAGCGTCCTGCCGTCTTCGTTTTCCAGGAAATGCTTCAGGCCCGTCCTGACCCTTTCGCGTTCGCTCTCGGCAACGATCAGGTCAATCGTGCTCTTGCCGAGCACCTCGTCGCGATGCCAGCCGAAGAGTTGTTCGGCCTGCGAATTCCAGTTCAGGATGCCGCCCGTCTCGTCGGTCTGGACGAAAGCGTCGAGTGAGGTCTCGACGATGTTGCGCGCGAGCCGTTCGCTCTCGCGCAGGGATTCCTGCGCCAGCCGGGCCTCCGTCATGTCACGCCCGACGAAGAAGAAGCGCTTGGCCTGGGCGGACCAGCTGGCGAGCCAGGACAGCCAGACCTCGTGGCCTTTCTTGTGGAAGCAGCGGGTGTCGGCCAGCCTGGGACGTTCGCCGCGTCGCAGCGCGCGCATCTCGTCGCGCGACTGGTCGAGATGGGCGGGATGAATGAAATCGGCGCCGCTGCGGCCGATCATCTCCTCCGGCCGGTAGCCGAGAATGGCCTCGCTGCTCGGACTGATCTGCACGATGTTGCCGCGCGCGTCCATCACCATGATCAGATCCTGCGAGGTCTCGAAGATCTGTCGTCGTTCCTCGAGCTGCTGCTGCAGCGCCCGCTCGGTCCGTCGCGCCTCGGTCAGGCTCCGGGCCGACCCGGAGACGCCGATGATCTCACCCGACAGCCCACGGATCGGGGAGAGGCTGAGCGAGATGTCGATCGGCGTGCCGTCCTTGCGCAGGCGCACCGTCTCGAAACGCTCGATCGGCTCGCCCCGGGCGATCTGCCGTAAAATATCCTTGCCCTGCTCGCGACGGTCGGGCGGGACGATGATCGAGGTGGACTGCCCGATCGCCTCGTCGGCCGAATGGCCATAGAGGCGTTCGGCAGCGGGATTCCAGCCCGTGATGATGGCATCGAGCGATTGCATCACGATCGCATCGTCGGAGGATTCGACGGCAGCGCTGAACAAGCGCTCGCGCGCTTCATGATGGCTTCGCGCGGCCTCGGTGCGGCGATGCTCCTCGACCTCGCGTTCGAGAGCGGCCGTCTTCGCTCGCGTCTCTTCGACCATCCGGGCAAAGGCCCGCGCCAGCACGCCGGTCTCGCCGCTGGCATCCAGGGGAATGTCGGCGGGCCGTCCGCTGCCGATCGCCTCCACCGCCGCGGTCAGACGTCCGATCGGACGCGTCAATGAGCGCGCCAGCAGCACCGCAAGTAAAGCTGCGGCAAGGACAGCAAGCAGGCCGACCAGCGAGGAGGTTTTTTGAATGGCCGCCGGAACGCGGCTGAACACCGATGGAGGGGCCGTCTCGATGATCGCGACCCACTCCTTGCCGGCAAGAAGCGCCGGTGCAATCGCGGCTCCACTGGGCCGGCCCGACCGGTCGCTCATAAGCTGCGCCGATGCTTGCGGCAGGCCGGCCCGGGCTGCAAAGAATGGAAAGTCACGGCGCCAATCGTTGGCGCTGCCGTGCAATGAACCGAACTCCCGCGCGCGATCGGGATGGACGAGATAGTCGCCACGCGAATTCACGACATAGATCTCTCCGCCTGCGCTCGCGGTCGAGCGGACGCGGTCGAGCGCGGGACGCATGTCGATGTTGGCGATGATGATGCCGAACGGCTTGCCGTCCGGCGCGAACAGCGGCGTCGCAACGCGCAACGTCGGAATGTGAAGGTCTGTGGTTCCTCCGTGTCGGGTGGCGAGCTCGACTGGTGAAACATAGATTTCGCCCGGCGCCAGTCGAATCGTCTCCTGGAAGTAGGTTCGTTCGCTCTTGCGTTCGAGTTCGCCGTTGGGGGCAATCCGTACTGCTCCATTCGGGCCGGAGCGATCGACGCGGACAAGTTCACGCTGGTCGTCGTCGAGGCCGATGATTCGAAATTGGCCGTAGCTCGGTTTCGCGTCGATCTCGGCTGCGAGCCGCGCAGCGATGCGCTCGCGCCAGGTTTGCTCCGAAACGCCGTCGAGAGCGTCGGTCCCTCCACCGATATGGGCGCGGATCAGGCCATTGATGGCTGCGGCGGAGCGATAACCGAGCAGATCGCCGCGAGCGCCGGCAACGTAGGATTCAAGATGCGTGGCCAGCAAGCTTGACTGGGCTTCGATCCGTTCCAGGACCCGCGGAATGACCGCCTGGGTGGTGTTGCGATAGCCGAGCCAGCCGACCGCGGCCACGGTGATCGCCACCAGCAGGATCATCGTGATGGCCAGCCGCGTTGCGAGCGTCATGGGGATAATTGCACCGCTTCCCGAATGGCCGCGCCTGTGCTGCGTTGGAACGGAGTGAAGGTTCTTGTCATCGGCGGCCGCTGCTGACATCCGGATTTCCGACCGATGCCATCCCCGCCGCGTCCAGGCAGCCATCAACCGCGGCGAGCAGTGCGTCGGCCCGGAACGGCTTCTGCAAGCTCGCCACCGCACCGAGCCTGGTCGCCATTTTGAGGAAATCCGGCTCGGCATAGGCGTCCGGCGTGGCCGAACGACCGGAAATGACGATGATCGGCATCGCCGGCTGCAGCGCCCGGATGTGGCGCATCGTCTCCAGGCCGTCCATGCCGGGCATGAAGATGTCGAGAAACAGCAGGTCGAACTGGCTGGCCTCGAACAGCGCAAGTCCCTTGCGGCCGTCCCCGGCGGCGGTGACATCATGACCGGCCCGCTCCAGGAGTAGCCGGATCGTCATCTGCACGGCCGGGTCGTCATCCACGATCAGGATGTTGGCCACGTCTGGTATCCTCCGGGTCGAATGGGACTTCCCAGCGACCGCAAATCAAACCATCAGATACGAAATTGTTGCGCGGATTGCATGCGGCCTGCAAGCACTTCGCGGGCGATCCGACGGGTGCTCGCAAAAGGCGAAGTCGGTGCGCCAACTTATGCACGATTACGTGCATAAGCGCGCGAGATAACCGCGCGCGACAGGCCTAGTCGGTCAGGTATTCCGGATAGTTGCTTCGGATCGTGTCGAGCTCGCTCAGCGTGCCCGACAGGTGCTTGCGCAGATGCTGTTGCGCGGCATCGGCGTCGCCGGCCTCGATCGCGCGCGTGATCAGCTTGTGGTGGCGGACGATATTCTGGGCCTTGCCGGGCGAGGGCAGATGCAGCCGCCGTAGCCGGTCGATATGTCCGCTGCGACTGCGCACCAGCGTCCAGAGATCGTGCTTGCCGGCCGCGGCATAGAGCTGCGCGTGAAAATCATTGTCGCCGGCAATGAAGCTCTCGAAGTCTCCGGCCTTGGCGAATCGCTGCTGGAGCGCGATCGCATGGTCGAGGCGTATGACCAACGCGTCGTCGTGCTGCTCCGCGAGCAGCCGGACGATTTCGAGCTCCAGCGCCTGACGAAGGAAATGCGCCTGCTCGGCGCGGCTGACATCGACCCGGCTGACGACGGTCGCGTGCTGCGGAAACACCTCGACCAGCCCGTCTTCCTCCAACCGCATCAAGGCATCGCGGATCGGCGTCGAGCTGACGCCGAATTGCGCGGCGAGGTCGGTGCGCGACAGCGGCGAGCCCGGCGGCAGTTCGAGCGCGAGAATGGCGTTGCGCAGCCGCTCGAACACCTGCGGTGCGGCCTGCCGGGCCCGGTCGAGCCGCGCGCCGGGGCGGGCGGTCGCGCGAGGCGCGGGTTGGGCTGGTTCCATGTGAAGAGTTCCGGCGGCCTTGCCTTGGATGCACTAATGCATTAGTGCATCAGTCAGATCGCTCGTCAATGGCGGCCGGAGGAAACGAACAACAATGATCAAGCAATTGCAGTGTGGCCTCGCAGCTATCGCCCTGATGGCCGCCACGGCGCTGACGGCGTCGCCCGCGGAGGCGCAGCAGAAGTCTGAGATTGCGCTGTCGCGCCAGCCCGGCATTTTCTACATGCCGAGCCACATCATGGAGAAGCAGAAGCTGATCGAGAAGCACGCAGCTCAGCTCGGGGTATCAGGCGTCACCACCAAATGGGTTACGTTCTCCGGCGGTGGTGCGCAGACCGATGCGCTGCTCGCGGGCGGCGTCGACATCCTCAACACCGGCACCGGCAATCTGCTGCTGCTGTGGGACCGCACCCGCGGCGGCGTCAAGGGCATCGTCGCGACGTCGGCGCAGCCGATGACGCTGATCAGCCGCGACGCCAACATCAAGTCGATCAGGGATTTCGGCCCCGGCGACAAGATCGCCGTGCCGACCGTAAAAGTCTCGACCCAGGCAATCGTATTGCAGATCGCCGCCGCCGAGGCTTTCGGTGCCGACCAATGGTCGAAGCTGGATTCCAACACCGTGCAGCTCGGCCATCCCGACGCCTATGCGGCGCTGTCCAATTCCAAGCACGAGGTGCATACCCACTTCTCGATCCCGCCGTTCACATTCCTGGAGCTGAAGAACGTGCCGGGCGCGCATGTCGTGCTGAGCTCGCCTGACGTGATGGGCGGGCCGCTGAGCCAGGCGCAGTTCTTCACCACGACGAAATTCGCCGATGCCAATCCGAAAATCATCCAGGCCGTGCGCGATGCGACCAAGGAAGCGCAGGATCTAATCCGCAGCGACACCAGACAGGCCGTCGAGATCTACAAGGAGATCACCGGCGACAAGACCTCGGTGGAAGAGCTGCTCGATCTCCTGAAGGAGCCCGGCATGATGGAGTGGAATCTCGGGCCGCAGGGCACGATGAAATTCGCCGCCCATCTGTTCAAGACCGGTACGCTGAAGACCCAGCCCAAGGCCTGGACCGACTACTATCTCCCCGTCGCGCACGACCTGAAGGGCAACTGATGGCGCTGCTCGACGTCAGCTCCGTGACGCTGCGCTACAAGACCTCCAGCGCCGTCGTCACCGCGACCGAAAGGGTCAGCTTCACCGTCGACAAGTCCGATCGCTTCGTGCTGCTCGGGCCGTCCGGCTGCGGCAAATCGACCCTGCTCAAGGCCGTCGGTGGCTACATGGCGCCGAGCGAAGGCCGCATGACCATCAACGACCGCGAAATCCGCGGCCCTGGCGCCGACCGCATGATGATTTTCCAGGAGTTCGACCAGCTGCTGCCTTGGAAAAGCGTGCTGGCGAACGTGATGTTTCCGCTGCTGACCGCGCGAAAATTGTCGCGCAAGGACGCCGAAGCGCGTGCGCGGGCCTATATCGAGAAGGTCGGCCTCACACGCGTCGTCGATGCCTATCCGCACACGCTCTCCGGCGGCATGAAGCAGCGCGTCGCGATCGCGCGCGGCATGGCGATGGAGCCCGACATCCTGCTGATGGACGAGCCGTTCGCCGCGCTCGACGCGCTGACGCGGCGAACTTGCCAGGACGAGCTGCTCCAGCTCTGGAGCGAGACCAAGTTCACCGTGCTGTTCGTGACCCACTCGATTGCGGAAGCGATCCGCATCGGCAACCGCATCCTGCTGCTGTCGCCGCATCCCGGCCGTGTCAAGGCCGAGGTGATCGACGTCGACAAGGTCTGCAATGACGATGGCAGCGCCGGCCGGCTGGAAAAGGAGATCCATGATCTCCTGTTTGCCTCCGAAGCGACGGCGCATTGAGGGAAGCCGCTATGGGCGAAGCCAGAATATTGCTCCGTGAGGCGCCGGCTGCCGCCGCCGGCGCACCGGGCGAAGTCGAGCGCAAGCTGAGCGTGCTCGAGTTGTTGTGGAACGACGGTTTTGTCCGCAAGACCGTCATCATCCTGTTTCTCGCGACGGTCTGGGAGGCCTACGGCCTCACCCTCGACAATCCCCTGCTGTTTCCGACGCTGCACGACACGGCTATCACGCTGTACGACCGCGTCAAGGACGGCACCATTCCGATGCGGGCCTGGGCCTCGCTGAAAGTGCTGTTCATGGGCTATTCGGCCGGCATCGTGCTGGCCGCGATCTTCACCGTGCTCGCGATCTCGACGCGGATCGGCACCGACTTCCTCGAGACGGTCACTGCGATGTTCAATCCGCTGCCAGCGA
Organism: Bradyrhizobium sp. 149; assembly: GCF_023073915.1. Classification (GTDB taxonomy): domain Bacteria; phylum Pseudomonadota; class Alphaproteobacteria; order Rhizobiales; family Xanthobacteraceae; genus Bradyrhizobium. The sequence continues at coordinate 10,866 of NZ_JADPKK010000010.1, forward strand.
TCGCGCTGTTGCCGCTCGCTTTGATCTGGTTCGGTCTCGGCAACGGCAGCCTCGTCTTCGTGCTGATCCATTCGGTGCTGTGGCCGGTCGCGCTCAACACCCACTCAGGCTTCAAGAGTGTCTCGAACACGCTGCGCATGGTCGGCCGCAATTACGGTCTGCGCGGGCTGCCTTACGTGGCAAAGATCCTTATTCCCGCGGCGTTCGGCTCGATCCTCACCGGCCTGAAGATCGGCTGGGCCTTTGCCTGGCGCACGCTGATCGCGGCCGAGTTGGTGTTCGGCGTGTCCTCGGGGCAGGGCGGGCTCGGTTGGTTCATCTTCGAGAACCGCAACCTCCTCGACATACCTGCGGTCTTCGCAGGCCTCTTGACGGTGATTATCATCGGGCTTTTTGTCGAGAACCTGATCTTCCGCGCCCTCGAGCGGAACACCGTGCAGAAATGGGGCACCCAATCATGACCAAGAAGAAAATGACGCCCGACCAGCTCCGCAGCGCGCGCTGGTTCGCACCCGACGATCTCCGTTCGTTCGGCCATCGGTCCCGCACCATGCAGATGGGCTACGCGCCGGAGGAGTGGAAGGACCGCCCGATCATCGCGATCCTCAACACCTGGTCGGACGCGCAGCCCTGCCACATGCATTTCAAGTCGCGCGTCGACGACGTCAAGCGCGGCATCCTGATGGCCGGCGGCCTGCCGCTGGAATTGCCGGCGCTGTCGCTGTCGGAATCCCTGCTCAAGCCGACCACCATGCTCTACCGCAATCTGCTGGCGATGGACACCGAGGAACTGCTGCGCAGCCATCCCGTCGATGGCGTGGTGCTGATGGGCGGCTGCGACAAGACCACGCCGGCGCTGCTGCTCGGCGCAACCTCGATGAACATCCCGGCGATCTATCTGCCGGCCGGCCCGATGCTGCGCGGCAATTGGAAGGGCAAGACGCTCGGCTCCGGCTCGGACGGCTGGAAATACTGGGACGAGCGGCGCGCCGGAAAAATCTCCGAGAAGGACTGGCTCGATATCGAAGCCGGCATCGCGCGGAGCTACGGCACCTGCATGACCATGGGCACGGCTTCCACCATGACCGCGATTGCCGAGGCGATCGGCATGACGCTGCCGGGCGCCTCCTCGATTCCCGCCGCCGACGCCAACCACATCCGCATGGCCTCTGAATGCGGCCGTCGCATCGTCGAGATGGTCTGGGAAGATCTGACGCCGAAGACGATCCAGACCCGAAAAGCGTTCGAGAACGCGATCGCAGTGGCGATGGCGATGGGCTGCTCGACCAACGCGATCATTCATCTGATCGCGCAGGCTCGCCGCGCCGGTCTCGACATCGGCCTCGACGATTTCGAGATTGCGAGCCGCAAGGTGCCCGTCATCGCCAACGTGCGGCCGAGCGGCGATTCCTATCTGATGGAGGACTTCTTCTATGCCGGCGGCCTGCCGGCGCTGATGGGCCAGATCAAGCCGCACCTGCATCTCGACTGCATCACCGTCACGGGCCAGACGCTGGGCGAGAACATCGCGCATGCTGAGGTCCACAATGACGACGTGATCCGCTCGATCGACAATCCCATCTACAAGGAAGGCGCGCTCGCCGTGCTCAAGGGCAATCTCGCGCCCGACGGCTGCGTCATCAAGCCGAGCGCCTGCGCGCCGCGCTTTCTCAAGCACACCGGCCCGGCGCTGGTGTTCGACGACTATCCCGCGATGAAGAAGGCGGTCGACGATCCCAACTTAGACGTCACCGAGGATCACATCCTGATCCTGCGCAATGCCGGGCCGCAGGGCGGGCCGGGCATGCCGGAATGGGGCATGCTGCCGATCCCGACCAAGCTTGTGAAGCAGGGCGTGCGCGACATGGTGCGGATCTCGGATGCGCGCATGAGCGGCACAAGCTACGGCGCCTGCATCTTGCACGTCGCTCCCGAATCCTATGTCGGCGGTCCGCTGGCGCTGGTGCGGAACGGCGACCGCATCACGCTCGATGTCGCGGCCCGCACCATCAATCTCGACGTGTCGGAGGCCGAGCTCGAAAAGCGCCGCGCCGCCTGGAAGCAGCCCGAACGCCGCTTCGAGCGCGGCTATGGCTGGATGTTCACCAAGCACATCAAGCAGGCCAATGACGGCTGCGACTTCGACTTCCTGGAGACCGATTTCGGCGCGCCGATCGGCGAACCGTCGATTTACTAGCCAACCACCATCGTTCCGGGACGATGCGGAGCATCGAACCCGAACCTCGAGATTCCGGGTTTGCGCTTCGCGCGCCCCGGAATGACGAAAGAGAGAGTGATAGCCCATGACCAAACTCAGCGAAGCCATCCGCACCAAGCTCAAATCCGTCTCCACCGCCACCGTCGCCACCGCGTTGTTCAAGCGCGGTCTGCGCATCCAGATGATCCAGGATGTGCACCCGCTCGGCGCCGACCAGCCGACCATGGTCGGTGAGGCCTTCACGCTGCGCTACATGCCGGCCCGCGAGGATCTCAACACCATCGACGTGTTTAGGGATCACTCTCATCCGCAGCGCAAGGCGGTCGAGAATTGCCCGGCAGGCAGCGTGCTGGTGATGGACAGCCGCAAGGACGCGCGCGCCGCTTCCGCCGGTGCGATCCTGGTCACGCGCTTGATGAAGCGCGGCGTCGCCGGTGTCGTCACCGACGGCGGCTTTCGTGACTCGGCCGAGATCGCCAAGCTCGGTATCCCCGCCTACCATCACCGCCCGAGCGCGCCGACCAATTTGACGCTGCATCACGCGATCGAGATCAACGTCCCCATCGGCTGCGGTGATGCGCCGGTGTTTCCCGGCGACGTCATTCTCGGCGACGCCGACGGCGTGATCGTGATCCCCGCGCATCTCGCCGACGAGATCGCCAACGAAACCTTCGAGATGACCGCGTTCGAGGACTTCGTCACCGAGGAAGTCAACAAGGGCCGCGGCATCTTTGGTCTCTATCCGGCGACGGATCCGCAGACGCTCACCGACTTCGCAGCATGGCGGAAGGCGAACGGGCGGTAAGTCCGTGCGCCAGCACCAAGTCATGTCAAAAAACAGGCCGGCCGCACCAAGCGCCGGCCTTTAAATCACCCAGGGAGGATTCTTATGAATTTCACACGACGCAATCTCTTGGCCGGCGCCGGCGCGGCGGCGGCTTCCGCCTGTTTGGCCCGCGCCGCCGGTGCCCAGTCGTTTCCGTTCACGCCCAACCAGCGCTACCCCGACCCCGCCGTTCAGATCCTCGATCCGAGCTTTGGAAAATACCGGCTCTATTCCTCGACAGTCGAGCAGGTCGCAACCGGCATGCGCTGGGCCGAAGGCCCGGCCTATTTCCCCGAAGGCGGTTATCTGCTGTTCTCGGACATTCCCAACAACCGGATCATGAAGTTCGACGAGAAGACCGGACAGACCAGCGTGTTCCGCGCCAATGCCAACTACGCCAATGGCAATGCGCGCGACCGCCAGGGCCGCCTCGTCAGCTGCGAGCACTCCGTCACCCGCCGCATCACCCGTACCGAGAAGGACGGCAAGATCACCGTGCTGGCCGACAAGTTCGAGGGCAAGCGGCTGAATGCGCCGAACGACATCGTGGTGAAATCCGACGACAGCATCTGGTTCACCGACCCGCTGTTCGGCATCAACGGCGAGTGGGAGGGCAAGAAGGAGAAGGCCGAGCAGGCCACCACCAACGTTTACCGCATCGCCAAGGACGGCAAGCTCACCGCCGTCCTCACCGACCTCGTCAATCCGAACGGCCTCGCCTTCTCGCCGGACGAGAAGAAGCTCTACATCGTCGAGTGGAAGGGGACGCCCAATCGCAGCATCTGGAGCTACAATGTCGGCGACGACGGCAGCCTCAGCGGCAAGGCCAAGCTGATCGACGCCGCCGACCAGGCCTCGCTCGACGGTTTTCGCGTCGATCGCGACGGCAATCTCTGGTGCGGCTGGGGCTCCAACGGCGCGCTGCAGTCCGAGCCGACCGAAATCGCCGGCCGCAAGGCGTTTCAGCTCAAGGGCAAGTCCGAAGATCTCGACGGCGTGATGGTGTTCAACCCGGACGGCAAGCCGCTCGCCTTCATCAAGCTGCCCGAACGCTGCGCCAACCTCTGCTTCGGCGGTCCCAAGAACAACCGCCTGTATATGGCAAGCAGCCACTCGGTGTACGCGCTGTACGTGGAGGCGCACGGGGCGGTGTGAGGCGGCTTGTGCCTCACACCCGATGTCGTCCCGGCGAAGGCCGGGACCCATAACCCCAGGGACTAGTTTGGTGAAGGCCAGTAGTTAAGAGGTCTTCCGCGGTACCCACACCGTGCTTCACCGATAATCACGCGGTATGGGTCCCGGCCTTCGCCGGGACGACGCGGAGGGTGTGGTTACACCCCAGCTTCCGCCATCCCCGCCGCCCACAGTGCGAACCCATACACGATCGCGACTTCATCCAGCCGGTTGAAGCGTCCCGAGGCGCCGCCGTGGCCGGCGCCCATGTTGGTTCGGAGCAACACCGGGCCGCCGCCGCTCATGGTCGCGCGCAGGCGCGCGATCCACTTGGCGGGCTCCCAGTAAGTGACGCGGGGATCAGTAAGCCCGCCCATCGCGAGGATCGCGGGATAGTCTTTCGCCGCGACGTTGTCATAGGGCGAGTAGGACAGGATCGTTCGAAAATCCTTCTCGCTCTCGATCGGGTTGCCCCATTCCGGCCATTCCGGCGGCGTCAGCGGCAGCGTGTCGTCGAGCATGGTGTTGAGCACGTCGACGAACGGCACCTCGGCGACGATGCCGGCGAACAATTCGCCGGCGCGGTTGGCGACCGCGCCCATCAGCATGCCGCCGGCCGAGCCGCCATGGCCGATGATGCGCTTGGCGCTGGTGTAGTTCGCATCGATCAGCGCGCGGGCGCTGGCTGAGAAGTCGTCGAACGAGTTCGTCTTCTTCTCGCGCTTGCCGTCGAGATACCAGCCCCAGCCCTTGTCGGCGCCGCCGCGGATATGGGCGATGGCGTAGACGAAGCCGCGATCGACCAGCGACAGGCGGTTGGCGTTGAACGAGGCCGGCATCGCCATGCCGTAGGAGCCATAGCCGTAGAGCAGCAGCGGCGCCGCGCCGTCGAGCTTGAGCCCGCGGCGATAGAGGATCGAGACCGGCACCTCGGCGCCGTCATGCGCCTTTGCCATGATGCGCGTGGTGACGTAGTCGCTCGCATTGTGGCCCGACGGGATCTCCTGCCGCTTGCGCAAGGTGCGCGTCCGCTTGACCATGTCGTAGTCATAGACTTCCGACGGCGTCGTCATCGACGAGTAGGCGAAGCGCAGATTCGTCGTCTCGAATTCGTAAGAGCCCATCGTGTCGAGCGAATAAGCTGCCTCGTCGAAGGCGATCGCGTGCTCGTCCCTGGTCGCGAGATCGCGGATCACGATGGAGGGCAACGCATTGGCGCGCTCCAGCCGCACCAGATGGCCGGCATAGAGATCGAGGTCGATGATGTAGATGCCGGGGCGATACGGGATCAGATCGCGCCAGTTCTTGCGCTCGGGTGAGCTGAGCGGTGCGGTGACGATCTTGAAATCGATGGCCTCATCGGCATTGGTGAGAATGAAGAGCTCGTCGCCGCGGTCGGCGAGCGAATATTGCACGCCTTCCTCGCGCGCCGCGACAAGGCGCGGCGGCGCCTCGGGGCTAGCGAGATCGATCAGCCGCTGCTCCGAGGTCTCGTGATCGCCGCCTGCGATCACGCAGAAGCGGCCGCTGGTGCTCTCGTGCAGATGGGTGAACCAGCCGGAGTCCTGCTCCTCGTAAACCAGCGTGTCGTCGGCTTGCCCAGTGCCGAGCTTGTGCCGCCAGACCTGCATTGGTCGGTGATTGTCGTCGAGCTTCACGTAGAAGAACGACGTCGCATCCTTGCTCCAGACCACGCCGCCGTCGGTTTCCTCGACGACGTCGTCAAGATCCGTTCCGGTCGCCCAGTCGCGTACGCGGATGGAGAAATATTCGGAGCCCTTGGTGTCGGCGCTCCAGGCCTGCAGCTTGTGGTCATTCGAGTGCCGGCTGCCGCCGAATTTGAAATAAGTGTGGTCCTTGGCGAGCGCATCGCCGTCGAGCACGATATGGCCCTCGCCGCCATCGCGCGGCATGCGGCCGAACAGCTCATGCTGGCCGCCTTCGCGAAATTTGCGGAAATAGGCGAAGGGACCATCCGGCGAGGGCACGCTGGAATCGTCCTCCTTGATCCGCCCCCGCATCTCGCGCACCAGCGTCTTCTGCAGGGTTGCGGTATGGCCGAGCAGGCTCTCGGTGTAGCCATTCTCTTCGTCGAGATATTTGCGGATGTCGGGATCGAGCACCGCGGGGTCGCGCAGCACCTCCTGCCATTTCTCGTCCTTCAGCCAGGCATAGTCGTCGGTCACGGTGATCCCGTGCCGCGTGAAGGAATGCGGCCGGCGCGGGGCGACGGGGGCCTGGGCAGGCGTTTTGGCTTGTGTCACTCGATCCTCGTTCAGATGCGTCCTGCCATATATCGTCCCGATTCCACGAATTGCCAGCGCCACTGCGCCAAGGACCGCGCCAAGTCGCCGGGTTGTTGATCCGTCCCTTCTATGCTTAGGCTCCCTATCCCCGCCGCCGGTCCAGCCTGATGCTGTTCAATTCCTACCCGTTCATCCTGCTGTTCCTGCCGGCTGCGCTGGCCGGCTATTTCTGGCTCGGGCGACGCAGCAATCTCGTCCCGGTGATCTGGCTGGCGGCGGCCTCGCTCACCTTCTACGCCATCGGCAACTGGCAGTTCCTGGCCCTGTTGCTGATATCGATCGCCTTCAACTATGGCGTCGGCCACCTCCTCATCGTGGCGAAGCTTGCCCCGTCGCAACGAAAGGCGGCGCTTGCCCTCGGCGTCGCCGGCGATCTCCTGGTGCTCGGCATCTTCAAATACGCCGGCTTCGTTGCCGATAACATCAACGCGCTCGCCGGGACGCAATTCGCGGTCCACATCCTGCTGCCGGTCGGCATCTCCTTCTACACCTTCACCCAGATCGCGTTCCTGGTCGATGCTTATCGCGGCCAGGTCGCGGCCTATGCGCTGCCGCATTACGCGCTGTTCGTGACATACTTTCCGCATCTGATCGCGGGGCCGATCCTTCACCACAAGGACATGATCCCGCAATTCGAACGCGAGGAAACCAAGCATCCGCATGCTCATCTGATCCTGTGCGGCCTCATCATCTTCGCGATCGGCCTGTTCAAGAAGACCTGTCTCGCCGACGGCATCCAGCCGCTGGTCGCGCTCGCCTTCGAGGCACGGTCGCCGAGCTTCGACCAGGCGTGGCTTGGCGCGCTCGCCTACACGTTCCAGCTTTATTTCGATTTCTCCGGCTATTCCGACATGGCGATCGGGATATCGCTGATGTTTGGCATTTTCCTGCCGGTCAATTTCAACTCGCCCTACAAGGCCGCCAGCATCGTCGAGTTCTGGCGGCGCTGGCACATGACGCTGTCGCAGTTCCTGCGCGACTATCTCTACATCCCGCTCGGGGGTAACAGGCGCGGCCGCGTGCTCCGCTATGTCAATCTGATGATCACGATGCTGCTCGGCGGGCTCTGGCATGGCGCGGCGTGGACGTTTGTCGTCTGGGGCGCGCTGCACGGCGCCTATCTCTGCGTCAACCATGCCTTCAACGCGCTGGTGCCTGAGATTCCGACGCTCCTTGCGCGCCCGGTCCGGATCGCCGGGGCCGTGCTGACCTTCCTAGCCGTCGTCGTCGCCTGGGTGTTTTTCCGCGCCGAGCGGATCGACTGGGCGCTGCGGGTTCTCCAGGCCATGGCCGAGCCCTCGAACATCGTCTTCGGCCGCGAGGAGATCGCCGCGCTGGTGCAGGTCACGATCTATGCTGCGGTGGTGTGGCTGGCGCCGAACACGCAGGGAATCATGGGATACGATCACGCCAATCGCAGGGTCGGCGACGGCCTGATGGCCGGACGGATGCGGCCGCTGGTGCTCTACGGTGCGTCGCTGGTGCTTGCGTTCGGGATCTTGGGCATCCAGAGCCACAGCGAATTCATCTATTTCCGGTTCTGATGCGAGGCGCGTTCACACATCCAGGGCGTCTTCTCCTCGCGAGCATCGCATGCGTGCTGGGGGCGGCTGCGCTCACCTACATCATCGATCCCCTGCAACTGTTTCGGCCGTCGCGTGTCGTCGCGCCGTTTTATTCCGACGACACGCGCGTGCAGAACGCCGGGCTGATCCGCAGCCAGTCGTTCAACACCGCGTTCATGGGCACCTCGCTCGCGATCCATTTCCGTCAGAGCGACATCGACCATGCGCTCGGCGTTCACTCGCTCAAGCTGGCGATGACCGGGTCCAATTCGCGCCAGCAGGGTTTTGTGCTGGAGCAGGCCATCGACCGCGGCGCAAAGCGCGTGATCTGGGCGATGGACGATTTCATCTTCGTCGATGCGGCCGACATCGAGTCCGATCCCTTTCTGTCCGTCGACCTCTATCGTGGGCCGGCCAAGGGCATCGCGTCCTATCTGCTCAGTGCGGCGATGGCGAAGGAATCCCTGTTCGCACTGCTGCGGTCGGTTCCGCCGCTGCGGCAGTCGCTGACCCGGGCGGCGCCGTATCTCCCGGTCAAGTTTGCGCTGTCCGACGTCGACGACATCTACGCGCTACCGCGGGATTTCGACGTTGCGCGGGGTTACAACGCGGAGAAGACGCTTGCGGCCTTCGCCTACATCACAAGTCCTGTGCGCAGCCGCTTTCTCGGCGAAGGCTATCGTTACGACGCCATGGTGAGGCATTTCGAGCAAGACGTCGTCGGCCTGATCGCGCGCCATCCGGACGTGACCTTCGACATCTACTTCCCGCCCTATTCGATCCTGCAATTCGTCGCGATGCGCGATGCCTCGCCTGCGACGCTGAAGATCGTCACCGACCTCACCGCTGTCACTGCGCAACGCCTGACGCAGCTTCCCAATGTGCGCCTGTACGATTTCCGGGCGATCAAGGACGTGACGCACGACCTCGACAATTACGGCGACGTCATCCACCATTCGCCGGTCGTTGACGCGAAGGTGCTGTCGTGGCTGGCGCGTGGAGAGTATCGCGTCGATCCGAAGGCGCCGCTTGCGTCACTGGATGAGCTGAAAGCGCAGGTCGCGGCGTATCGAGTGGAGCGCTGATCTTTCCCTCTCCCCTTGTGGGAGAGGGTGGGCTCGCCGCGTAGCGGCGAGACGGGTGAGGGGTCTCTCTCCGCGAGTCTGGTAGTTGCGAGTGCGGAAACAACCCCTCATCCGGCGCTTCGCGCCACCTTCTCCCACAAGGGGAGAAGGAAGAGATGCGAAGCCGCGCTACACCGCCACCTCTTCGCCGAGATACGCAACCGCCGCTTCGAGTCCGCCCTTGCCGTGCGGAATCTTCAGCGCGTTCAGCCCGACCTCGATCACTCCCAACGTGCCGAGCAGCATCGGGGCATTCACATGGCCCATATGGGCGATGCGGAAGGCTTGTCCCGAGAGATCGCCGATGCCGGTGCCGAGCACCACGCCGCACTTCTCCTTGCAATAGCGTTGCAGGATTGCAGGATCGTGGCCGTTGCTCATGGTCACCGTGGTCACGGTATTGGAGCGTTCGCTGGCTTCCGCGACGTTGAAGCCGAGCACCTGGCCTTCCGACCATGCGCCGACCGCGCGGCGTGCGGCCTCGCCGAGCAGGCTGTGGCGGCGGAACGCGTTCTCCAGCCCCTCTTCGTGCAGGAGGTCGATGGCCTGGCGCAGCGCGAACAACAGATGCACCGGCGCGGTGCCGGCATATTTGCGATAGTGCTCGGTGCCCTCGCGCTCGCTCCAGCTCCAATAGGGCGTCGACATGTTGGCCTTCTTCTGCACCTCGAGCGCGCGCGCGTTGGCGGCGACGAAGCCGAGGCCGGGCGGCGTCATCAGGCCTTTCTGCGAGCCTGACATCGCGACGTCGATGCCCCATTTGTCCATCTCGAACGGCATGCAGCCGAGGGAGGCGACAGTGTCGACCATGTACAGCGCCGGATGGCCGCTCGCCTTGATCGACTTGCCGATCGCCTCGATGTCGTTCTGCACGCCCGAGGCCGTATCGACCTGGACGACGACGACCGCCTTGATGGTGTGCTCCTTGTCGCGGCGCAGGCGCTCCTCGACCTCGTGCGGCCGTACCGCGCGGCGCCAGTCGCCCTTGAGCACCTCAACCTCGGCGCCCATTAGCGCCGCCGCATGGCCCCAGCCGATCGCGAAGCGTCCGCTCTCCAGCACCAGCACCTTGTCACCCCGCGACAGCACGTTACTCAGCGCCGCTTCCCAGGCGCCGTGGCCGTTGGCGATGTAGATGTAGGACTTGCCCTTGGTCGCAAACAGGTTCGAGATATCGCGGAGCAGGCTCTCGGTCAGATCGGTCATTTGTTTGGAGTAGATGTCGATCGCCGGGCGATGCATCGCCTGCAGCACCTCGTCGGGCATCGTGGTGGGCCCGGGGATGGCCAGAAATTCCCGGCCCGCGCGAACGGTCATTGCTATTGGTCCTTGTTGCCTGAGAACGGCTCGGTGGGTCGCTGATTCACACTTCTACGCGGCGCCGAGCCCTGAGAAAAGCGCGTAAAACGCAGGTCTGAGGCTCTTATCTCCTGGTCTCGCGGCAGCCGGCGGCTTCGGCGTCCTCGACCGAGCAGAACCAGCGGGTGCCCTTGCTGATCTTCATCTTGATCTGGGTGTACCAGCGGCTGTTCGGCTGATGATAGATGCACTCGCCGGCGCTGTTGACGTTGCCCTTGATGGTGCAGTCCGGCGACGGCGCAACCGGTCCCGAGGCCGAGGCGAGCAGCACCGAATGCGTGCCGTCGGGCGGCTTGGTGGCGCCCAATATCGTCGTCTTCTTGTTGCGCACGCGCCAGTCCCAGGGCGCGATGAAGGCGCCCTGCCACATCCCGGCTTTGGCCTCCCGCGCGGCAGCCTCATCGGGTTCGTAGTCGCGAGAGACGCGGGTGTAGGCCAGTGCCCAGCCGCTCCGCACCAGCCATTTCTGGATGTCCTCGCCGCCGACATCGCAGCGCGCCACGGTGCGGCCGCGCCGGTCGATCGATCTTGCATGGCAGACCCAGTTCTTGCCCTCAGTGTATTTGGCGAGTTCGTCGCGCGCCGCGATCCCGCAGGTCCAGCGCTCGCCCTTGGTATTGAGGCAGAGCTGGTCGGACGACGGCGCGTCGATGCCGCCGAGCCGGATCCTTGTGTTGCCAATCAGGATGGAATCGCCGTCGCGGACCTTTGCCGTGCCGGTGATGTCGGCTGCCTCAGCCGGCGATGGCAAGCCGGGCAAGGACAAGGCCAGCAGTGACAGCGCAATCAGGAATTTTCGCAACATGCCGGTCCGCGTGTGAGGAAATTGCGATAGACGCCGCAATTGTGGTCGGCTTTTGTCCGCCCGGCCAGCGTTTGCCTGACAGATGGGCTTTCAACTTCCCGTCATCATGGAGCGAATAGCGAGTGCGGAATGACGAATAGAATGTGATAGCCCCATTCGCTACTCGCCATTCACCATTCGCCTGCGCGCCACCGCCAGCCCCATCAGCACGAACGCGGACGTGACCTCCGGACCGCCCACCAGAATTCGCGTCGGCGTCTTCATCTTGTTCCATTCATAGGCGCGGAACGGGCCGCGGCGGCCGCCTTCGCCCAGGCTCGCGACGATCACGTTCAGCGCCGGTGCAAAGGCGCGCGGGTCGGCGCCGAGATGGCCGAGCGCAATCAGCGCCAATGCCGCGTCGAACACGTTCATTTCGGCGGCCATCAGCTCGCCCTGGACGTAGGAGAGCACGCGGTGACGGATGAAATCGAAATCGCCGTCGGGATCGATCGCGGCTTGCGCCGCCAGCGGCAGCGCCAGGAACGCGGCGTAGCAGCGGCCGAAATAGGCGCTGTAGAGCTCCGGCAGATAATAGATGTGCGAGCGCGGATTGGCGAAGGCGCCGCTTGCGGCCAGCCGCTTCTGGAAGCCGATGATGCGATGCACGGTGGCGAGCCGCGCCGGCGTCTCCAATACTTCCCAGCGCGCGAGGTTGCGAAAGCTGACCTCGAGAATGTCGAGATTGAGCGTCGGATCGAGATCGTTGCCATAGGGCCGCTCGCCCTTGAGGTTGTCGATCCAGGTCGCGACCCCGCCTTCATAGTCGATATTGTCGTTGATCGGCACGGTCACGCGCGGCTCGTTGACGCCGGCGCGCACCTGGTAGCCGGCGTAGAAATCCAGCAGCGGCTGGTCGAGGATCGGATCGGTGCAGCCGGCCTGCGTTGCCGCCGAGATCGAGCACGCCGTGGTGTCGCAATCCGGCACGTAGACGCCGAAACCGAGGTCCTGCTTGATCTGGGCGAAGTAGCGGGAGAAGCGCGGATGCGGCGCGGGCGCGAGCGCGGTGATGACGTTGAACCGCGCCCCGTCGATGCCCTCCACTTGCTCGCGGCTGCTGTTGACGCAGAAGTCGACCATGTCCGCGACCGCGCGGTCCGCCGCAACCTTGTCGGCGGACGAGGCGAGCCCGGTCTCGACGTAACTCAGCAGCGCCTCGATGAAGAACGCGTCGTAATAGGCCGAGCGGTGGCGGATCTGCACCGGCTCCCACATCGGTTCGGCAATGCCGGTCCAGGGCGGATTGACGACTGCGCGCGCCGGCGATCGCGCGATGAAGACGCGGGCGAGGTTGAACAGCAGCGAGGAGTTCTTGTAGCCGCGCGCGTTGAGTCCCGTGAGCGCCATGGTCAGCTCGCGCCCGCGGAAATCAGGATCGCCGATCAGGTTGAACGCGGCGTAGGTCGGCAGGAAGCCATTTTTGCGGTAAGAGCCGAGCAGATGCTGCGCGCAGTCGCGGATCACGGCGTCGATCTGCGATTGTTGCGGCATGGCGCCGGTGAACACAGCCGGCGGCGGCTTGGGATGATCCAGCGCGATGCTGTCGACGAGATCGGCGACGGGCTGGCCGACCGCCGCCCAATCGGGCTCGACCTCGTCGCGGGCGCGAACCAGCGCCTCGCGCAGCCGGGCCAGTTTGCCTTCATCACGCAGCTCGGGCACGCCCGCGCGTCGCAGCAGCACCCGCAATGCGGGATTGCCGAGCGCGGTCTTGTAGAACTTGGCCAGATGCGGATCGCCGCCGGCTCCAACTGACAATACGGGATCGCAGATGTCGTAAAGCGAGGGGCCGTCCTTCCGCGCCGTCAGCGCCCGGCAGGCGGCGCCGGCAAAATATTGAAAGCTCATGAAATACCTGTGGCGGGAATTTGGCCGGGGGCCGACCGGCACGCTCCCAGCCGCGCGCCACCCCCCGCAAGTCGTTGAAAAAGCTACCCGGATTCGCAGGAAATACAAATGTGATGAGGGTCACAGAAAAGGCCGGCACGAAGTCTGCATTATGGGGCTCCGGAAGGTTACGGAGACGCAAAAAAATCACACATTGGCATGTAAAATTACCAAACATTCCCAGACACTTACATCTAATTTTTGGCGTTCTATTGCCGGGGAGGCGATATCGGGTTAAACCTTTGTTTGGTGCGGCGCCGCAAATTGCGCGCAATTCGGGGGCACACCCCCGGCCAATCCCTCAAACCCAAAGACGCTATCGCGCTACTCAAACAGTGTGCGCGCGCTTGGCCGGTCTTTGGCACAGGAACGAACCGAGATGAATTTAAGGCAGCTCGACCTTTCCCGACGCACGATCGCGGTCGCCGCAGCCCTCATTGGCACGGTGTCGCTCGTGATCGGTGCCCATGCTGCTCTCAACATGCGGGCGCTCGATGCCGCGAAGGCCGTCTCGACCGACCAGGTCACCGGCTCGGTCGGCCAGGCCTCGCGTCTCGCCCTCGTCATCGGCAATGGACATTACCCCGACGCCAATGCGCCGCTGACGCAGTCGATCAACGACGCCCGAGCGCTGTCCTCGTCACTGCGCAAGAACGGCTTTGACGTCGACATGGTGGAAGACGCGACCAGGGACGACATGGTCCGCGCCGTCAATCGCCTGAAGTCCCGGATCAAGCGCGACACCGTCGTCATGCTGTTCTTCGGCGGCTACGGCGTGCAGGCCGGTCGCGAGAGCTACATGCTGCCGGTCGATGCCGTGATCTGGAAGGAAAACGATGTCCGCCGCCAAGGCGTTTCCATCGAGGGCGTGCTCGAGATGATGAAGGAGCAGGGCGCCAAGGCCAAGCTCGTCGTGGTCGATGCCTCCCGCCGCAATCCGTATGAGCGCCGCTTCCGCTCCTACAGCCACGGCCTCGCGCCGATCAGCGCAACGGACAATGCGCTGATCCTCTCTTCGGCCTCGCCCGGCAAGGTCGTCGATGACGGCAAGGGCGAGCACAGCGTGCTGGTCAGCGAGTTCCTCAACAACCTCAATGCGCAGGGCAGCGCCGAGAGCGTCTTCAACAAGACCCGCGTTGCCATCTCGCGTGCCAGCGAAGGCGACCAGGTCCCGTCCGTCTCCTCCTCTCTGCTCGAAGACGTCCATTTCGGCCAAGCCGGCGGCTAGTTTTTCTTAGGCTTTGTAGGGTGGGCAAAGGCGCAACGCGCCGTGCCCACCATCTCTTCAACATTTCGATAGAAGACGTGGGCACGCTTCGCTTTGCCCACCCTACGATAGCGTGTTGTCGCGCACATCCACCCCACGATTACTTCACCGCTTCCGCGGCCATCACCGTGCGCACCGGATCGCCTTCGCGCAACAGCGCGCCGGCGCGGGCGACGACGATATCGCCTTCGTTGAGGCCGTCGCGGACTTCGATATTGCCGCCCGACATCAGTCCGACCTCGACGCGCTTGGTCTCGACGCGGTTGCGGCGGATCACCTGCACGACGGTACCGGCCGAGGAATACTGCACCGAGGTCAGCGGGACCGCGACGTTGCAGCTCTGGCCGGACTTGATCAGCGCACGCCCGCTCGCGTTCAGGAGCAACCGCTTCTGCGAGGAGATGCCGATATAGACCATGCCCTGCTGAATGTTCGGCTCGACCGTCGGTCCGATGCGGCGCACCTTGCCGTCGATATCGCCGGCGCCGGCGATGCGCACGGTCGCCTGCTGGTTGACCGCGAGCTTGCGCATATCGCTGGTCGCGACAAGGCCGACGAGATCGTATTCGCTGCGCGCCACGATCGTGAACAGTGCCTCGCCCTTGGCAGAGGCGAGATTGCCGATCTGCGCGGTCGATGTCGCGATCACGCCCGCCACGGGGGCGGTGACCTGAAGCGTGCCGCCCTCGGGCAGTGCCAGCCGCGCCAGCACCTGGCCTGCGGTGGTGTTCTCGCCGGCTTCCGCCAGCACTTCCGTCACCTTCAGGCCGGGCCGCTCGGGCCGCACGGAGCTTTCCTCGCGGGCGATGATCGTGCCGGTGGCCTCGACGATGTCGGAGAAACAGGATTTTGCGACCTTCAGCACCGTGACTGCCGGCCCCTTGGGCGCGTCGTCATCGGCGGCAGGCGCGGGCTGGGCGGACAGCAACAGCAGTCCGGCGAGCGCAACGAGATGTCTGGAAACAGAACGCGCAGGCAATGAACGCATGGGTCATTCCGGTTGGGGCCTTGACGGCCTCATCGTTAGCAGAAGCGACCGCTGCGAGCCAAGGCCACGTAGGGGCCGGCCGGATGAGAATGCCGCAGCAGCACGGGCGGCGCGATGCCGCCCGTTGAATTAGTCGCCGCACAAGCAAAGAGGTTCGCCGGCCATGACGGCGAGGAGATATCAGCGCCCCCTCACGGCAGGCTCAAGAACTCCACCCAGTTCGGCTTCTTGCCGGTGGCATAGGATTTCAGCTTGGCGAGTGCGCCGCTGCTCTGGTCGATGGCATAGACCGTCATGCTGTCGGAGAGTTCGCCGACCGCGGCGAGGTAGCGCCCTGAAGGATCGATGTGGAAGCCGCGCGGCTGCTTCTCGGTTGGCACGCTGCCGATCGTGGTCAGCTTGCCGCTGGTTGCATCGACCTTGTAGGCGGTGAGCGTGTTGGTGGTGCGCTCGGAGGCGTAGAGGAAACGGCCGTCGGGGGTGATGTGGATGTCGGCGGCCCAGGGCTTCTTATTCGACTCTTTTCCCGAAAACCCTTCCGGCAGCGCGCTGGTGCGCTGGATCTCGTCCCAAGCGCCGCTCTTGGCTTCGTACGTGAACGCCGCGACGTCGCCGTTCAGCTCGTGAAGCAGATAGACGAACTTGCCGTTGGGGTGAAATACGAAATGCCGCGGCCCCGATTTCTCCGGCACCTTGTGAGCCGGCGGATCGCTCGGCGTGAGCGTGCCGGTGGTGGCATCGAACCCGAAGGCCAGCACCTGGTCGGAGCCGAGATTGGTCGCGAACACGAAGCGGTTGTCGGGCGAGGGCAGGAAGGCGTGCGCGTTCAGGCCGGTCGGGATCACCTGCTTCGGCTCGCCCGCGACGCCGTTGGCGAGCAGTGGATTGAGCGCGACCTTGTTGCCGCCATAGGAGGCGCTGAACAGGAATTTGCCGCCCCGGTCAAAGGCGATATTGGCCATGCTGTCGGCGAGCGGCCCGTTGCCGATATGGCTGAGCTGGCCCGTCCTGGGATCGATCGCAAAGCTCACCGCCTGGAACGGCTGCGAGCGGATGCCGGCGATCAGCACGCGGTGGTCGGGCGTGATCGCGATCGGCGTCGAGGAGCCGGGCTTTTCGACTCCGGTGAAGGCGGCCGTCTGCACGGGCGTCATCTCGCCGCTCTCGGCCATCTTGAACACGCTGATGTCGTTGCTGTCGGCGTTGCCGACATAGGCGAAGGTCTCGGCCATGCCGGCGCGGACTCCAGAAATGAGAGTGAGGAAAGCGAGGGTGGTGGCGATCGCAGCGCGAGGCGCGCCGGATGCGATGCGTCGGGTCGGTCCTGACATGGGGTCCTCCTGGAAGCCGGTGCGGCATTTGTCGTTTTGCCGGCGAGGATAGCGGCTGCCGCCCCGTCGCACCAAATTCCAATTGGGATCGATCGATGCCGAAATGGTATCGGTGGAAGGCCTACCGGACCGCCGCTGTGCGGGAGGGCAGATGCGGGCCGGGCGGGTGGTCGGGCGGCCCGAGCACGGTCCACACGATGATCGCGAGCAGCGCGCAGATCAGGGTCGTCCAAGCGACGAGTCGTTTCCGCATCAGGCCAAATCCGTCCGCAATATCAACGTGAATGCCCCGGGGGAGCGTGCCTCTTGATCGTGCACTGCAAACCACGGCGATCCTATGAACTCGTTCACAGGCCAAACGAACCAATGCCGCGCGAACGCATTAAACCGGCATGCCCCGCGAAAACGATCTTGAAGGCAAGCCCGACATGGGCGGCAAGCATGGCGGTCAGGCCGGCGAGCCCAAACGGCCGTCCCGCCCGCACGAAGGCGAGCGCGACGAGGATGTCGTGGCAAAGCGCCACACCGGCCAAACCGATCGCAACTCCGCGCCGACCAAACCGAAATAGCGCTTCCCCCGCGCCGCACTCACACTGGGAACGGCAGGCTCGCCTTGCCGTTGTCCCGACCCCTGGGCGGAGCAGATCGAAACGGAGGCTGGCACGTGTTTTGGATTTATTGGGACACCGCCTGGTCGCTCATCATCAGCGGCATCATGGTGGCTACGATCATCAGCCATCCCGACGCCGAGTTCGTCGAGATCCACGCGGCCAGGCAGGGGAAGTAAGCCCGTCCGGTTCAGCGGCGCGTCGTTGTATGCGGCGCCCGCCCAGGACACGAGAGTTCATACTCAAGTCATGCTGCCGGGCATGAAGCAGCGGATCATGGCGCGGCCGTTGACGAAATACGGCCACACCATGGTGCGGCCGGCGCGGTTCGGTTCTGTGATGACCGTGTCGTCGGGTACCTCGATCCACTCGCCCAAGAGACGGACCCGGTAGTGTCCACTCTTCGTCTCCCAGTCGACGTCGTCGAGGGCGGTGCCGTCGGCGTCGGCACAGCAGGGACCGCCGCCCTTGCTGTGCAGGCCTTCGAACCAGCCCTTGAGGGGAGAGTTTGCGTAGCGACCGTCGTCGCGGGCCTCCACGGATGGGTTGATCAGGGCGGCAACCGCCACGAGAGTGATCATCCTGAGTGCCACGATCGCCATATCGCCTCGCTTGATCTCGCACGTGCGCAAGAGCGCAGACGAGAAGCGCCTGCGCTGCACGTGACGCAATGCTGGCTGGCGCCCGCCGACCGGGTTCCCGCCGTCTCAGCGGGGCGATAACCGCGAGGGTCGATGTTTGATCCTATTTTGAAGGGCGCGAACTCGATGCCAAGAAGATGCCACGAATCCGCGCCCCGCTTCGGCTTTAACCCGGCGAGCGGTCAGTAGTCCCAGAACACCGGGACCCAACGAAAGGCATCGCCGTCGGCGGCCACCCGGCCCACGGACGGGAACGGCAGATGCGTGGCCACCAGCATCTCGCCGGTCTCGGCAAGCTGTCGCAACAGTCGGACACGAACGCGCGCGGCCTCCTCGGGGTCGTGTTCGAACCCGTTGTGCCAGTCAGGTTGCTCGAACCCGACGGCAAACACGGCGTCGCCGGCGAATGTCAGCGCGTCACCGCCGGACGCCATGCGAACCACGCTGTGTCCAGGGGTGTGACCGCCGGTGCGACGGGCGATGACGCCAGGCGCGATCTCGTGCTCGTCATCGAACGGCCGCAGCTGACTGCCGTACTCCTTCACGAACCGCTTGGCGGTCGATCGAAGTGCGTCCGGGAACCCTTCCGGCATGGCCGTGCGGGAGAAATCAGGCGCTTCCCAGAACTTGACCTCGGCGGCCGCGACATGAATCCGCAGGTCCTTGCGCAGCTGCTCCTTCACGCCGTCGACCAGCAGCCCGCCGATATGGTCCATGTGCAAATGAGTCAGCACCAGATCGGTCACGGATGCGAGATCGATCCCGGCAGCCGCCAGTCGCTTGATCAACTGCCCGGCCCGCGGCAAGTGCAGGTTCGGGTCCGAGCCCAGTCCGGCGTCGATGAGGATGGTCTTGCCGCCGCTGCGGACCATGACAGCGTTCAGCGCCCAGTCGAAAGCGTCCTGCGGCAGGAACATGTCGTGCAGCCAGGTCGCCCGGACGGCCGGGTCGACGTTGTGTCCTAGCATCGTGGTCGGCAGCGGCAGCACGCCATCGCTGACCACAAGCACGTCGATGTCGCCGATCTTCACCGCGTAGCGCGACGGTACGAGCTCTTCAGGCCGCGATGTCACGGGATGTGAGGTGTTGTGCAGGTTCATGTTTGTCTCCTGTTTCAAGGTTGAGGCGCTTGGTTGGTCTAACTCTGGCTGGTCCTGGTTGAGCAGGCCGCGCCGCCAGGGAGAGCGCGGCCGTCATCGCTTCGCGCGCTAAAGGCTGGTCACGCGCTCCGGATCGGCCGACGCAAGCGCACCGGGCCGTCCACCGATCGTGTGACGGGCACGATGTGAGTGATGGTCAATCACCGCGCCGTCCAGCCGCCGTCGACGGAGATCGTCGTGCCCGTGATCTGGTCGGCAGCGGCCGAGCACAAGAAAGCGACGGTGCCGCCGAGTTGCTTCGGGGAGGCGAAATCCAGCGACGGCTGTTTCTCGGCGAGAAGCTCTTCGCTCGCTTGCTTCTGGCTGATGCCTTTCTCCGCCGCGATGTCGCTGATCTGTTTCTCCACGAGCGGCGTGCGCACCCAGCCGGGACAGACCGCGTTGCAAGTGACACCGCTTCCGGCGGTTTCAAGGCCTACCACCTTGGTCAGGCCGACGAGGCCATGCTTGGCCGCGACATAGGCTGCCTTGTGGGTGGATGCGACGAGGCCATGTGTGGAGGCGATGTTGACGATGCGCCCCCATCGCTGCTTCTTCATCTGAGGCACGGCTGAAGCGATGCCGTGAAATGCCGCAGACAGGTTGATGTCGAGAATGGCCTTCCACTTGGCGGGCGGAAACTCCTCGATCGGTGCGGTGAACTGGATGCCGGCATTATTGACCAGGATGTCGAGCCGTCCGAAGTTCTTGATCGTCGCCTCGATCATTGCGCGCACGGCCTCACCATCCGACATATCGGCGCCGTCATACGCGACGCGCGCGCCGTCCTCTTGTTCGATGCCACTGCGGATTTTCTCGATCTCGCCCGGGTCGCCAAGGCCGTTCAGGACGATATCGGCGCCGAGCTTGGCCAGCTCTCGTGCGATCCCGAGACCAATGCCGCTGGTCGATCCGGTGACGATCGCTACCTTGCCTTTCAACATGAAAACTTCCTTTCGATGATGGTCGCCTGCGACGTCAATCGCGGCGGTGAATGTCATGGGTGACGATGCCGAGTTCGGAAGGCGGCGGCTCAAGGCGCCGTCCGTCGGCAAGCGTCCGGCGGATGTCGTCCCGTCCACTTTGCCAGTGCGCGCGCATCGCCTTCGGTCCGAACTCGTAGTCCTTGGAGTGGCCCTCGTGGAGCTTGGACTGGTAGATCAGGTGGATGATGTTGTGGGAGCGGTGACGGGCGAGCTCGGCGACGGCGCGCATCTCCGGATCATTCCTTGCGGCCTCCGGCAATCTGTCGATCGTCCGCTGCAGCGCCTGCCGCATCTTCTGTATGCGTAGCGCCTGGTCGGTGACGGCGCGGGTGCGACTGGAATACTGAATCTCCTTCTGTCGGCTCGATACCTCCATCATGTCGTGTGGCACGCGGCCCCGGGCCGACCAGAGATCGATCTGGAACGTCAGCGTGTCTTTCGCATCGCCCGACAGGACGCGAGAGAGAGGCGTGTTGGAGACGACGCCGCCGTCCCAGTAATGCTCGGAGTCGATTTCGACAGCGGGGAATCCGGGCGGCAGCGCGCCCGAAGCCATGAAGTGTTTCGGACCGAGCCGCCGCTCGGCTGTGTCGAAATAGGTGAGATTGCCGGTCCGGACGTTGACCGCGCCGATGCTGACACGCACCTCGCCCGAATTCAGCCGGTCGAAGTCGACGAGCCGTTCCAGCGTTCGTTGCAACGGCGCCGTGTCATAGAAGCTGGTCGCGGCGTCACCCGAGAAGGGCGACCACAAGGGCGAGGGGAAGCGCGGCCTGAAGAAGCCGGGCTGGCCCTGGAACAGCGCGCGCATCGCGGCAAGCGTGTTGTGCAGGGAGTTGAAGTCGAATGCGAAGGGTAGCGCCCCGGCCAGTCCCTCGCCGGCAGGCCATTCCACCGGGGTCGCGCAGATCGTCTCCCAGAACTCGCGCAGCCGCGCGACGCGCTGGTCCTCCGGGGAGCCTGCGATGATAGCGGCGTTCAGCGCACCGATCGAGATGCCCGCCAGCCAGTTGGGCCGGATCCCGGCCTCGTGCAGGCCTTCGTATACGCCTGCCTGATAGGCGCCGAGCGCGCCACCGCCCTGCAGCACCAGCGCAACGACATCGTAGGGCAGCGAATTGATCGGTTGTGCGGAATCGATGTGTTCGCGCGTCACGTTAAACATGGCGACTACTCCTTGCAATGCGACCTGTTCGGTCAGCCGGCGTGTGTTTCGGTCAGGATTTCAGATCCGGCCCCACGCCATTGCGCGACCGCGGGCCGCTCCAGATAGTCGTGCACCACGGTACCGAGTCCGAGCGTCAGGTCGGCAACGACATGCTTGGCCGAAAGCACCTGAAGAACCGGCAGCTCGGCGACCGGTGCGAGCGCGTGGGAGTAGAGGTCGAGCGCGGCGGGTCCCGTCCATGCGCCCTTCACCGTGACGTCTTCGAGATGGAAGCGAACGAGCTCGCAAATGCGCGCCGAGCCGTCGACATGCGGAATGATCTTCAGCAGAAAATTGGGCGCGATGAGCTTGCGTGCTTCGGCGGAAGTATCGAGGGCGCGATGCTTGTAGCCCATGGTGCCGGTGGCGATGCGTACCGAGCCGTAGTCCAGCGTACCGACCAGGGTATCGGTCTCGACGACCAGCTTCGGCTGCGCCAGCTTCTTGGGAAAACCCCACAGCTCGCGGCCGCCGGCGATCGGCGGATGATCGTTGAGGTACATCTGGTGGACGAAGCTGCCGGTCTGGCCGCGGAAGGACACCGGGATGATCTGGCCGCTTTCCGTGTAGTCGCCGAAGCCGGTGGAATCGGGCATACGAATGAATTCGTAATTCACCACAGGCTCGGTCAACTCCAGCGGCTCCGGCACGATCCGGCGCAATGCCTCCAGGTCCGTTCGGTACTGGATGATGAAATATTCGCGGTTGATGAAGCGATAGGGGCCGGGGGGAAAAGCGGGGTTCGTCAGCGGCATGGCGAACGCGACGTTGCGGATCTGCTGGTTCATGGTGTGGGCTCCGAATGGTCTGTCGTGGCGGGCCGCGCCCCGCAGGATCGCGGCCATCAACACGTGATGTGTCTAGAGAGCGGTCACGCGTTCCGGATCCGCAGAAGCAAGCGCAGCGGCGCGCTCCGCCTTTGGCGGATAGATCCAGACGGTGTTGATCTCCCGCTTCGTCTTCTTGGCGACGTCGCCGACCATCTCGACCTTGCGCTCCCAGCCGCGCGTGAACAGCGCGCCGGCTTCGCCGAGATCGAGGCAGGTGACATAGGCCTTCTGGTGATAGGGCCTGGTCGGGACGCCCAGCAGCTCGGCCGCGGCGTTGTTGCCGGCAAAGGCGCCCATCCGCGTGGCGTGCTGACACGACATCAGCGCGTGATTGCCCTCGTCGTCGCAGGCGGCTCGCGCGGCATCGCCGGTGGCGAAGACACCCGCCACACCGGGCACGCGCAGATCGCGGTCCACCAGCAGCCGGCCGAAATTGTCGCGCCCGGCGGGAATCTGCCCGGTCAAAGGCGCCGCACGAATGCCCGCCGCCCAGATCACGGTCTCGGTTTCGATGCGCTCGCCGTCCGACAGCGTGACGCCGGATCCATCGAGCGAGGCGACACCGGCGCCGAGCCGTGTCTCCACGCCGACCTTGCGCAGGGCTTCCTCGATGATGGGGCGGGCGCCTTCCCCCATGTCGGGTGCGATCGCATTGTTGCGCTCGACGATGACGATGCGAGTCCTGGCGTTGGTGCCCAGGATGTCGCGCAGACGCGCCGGCATTTCGGTGGCCGCCTCGATCCCGGTGAAGCCGCCGCCGGCGACGACCACCGTGTCGCGTCCGTTTGCGGCGGGCCGCTTCGCGAGACCATGCAGATGTTTGTCGAGCGCAATTGCATCGTCGATGGTATCGACGCTGAAGCCGTGCTCGGCGAGCCCCGGAATGTTCGGACGGAACAGCCGGCTTCCGGTGGCCACGACGAGGCGATCGTAAGAGAGCTTCTTCCTGGTGCCCTTGGCGGTGGCGATCTCTACCGTTTGTGCTTCGGTGTTGATGGCCTCGGCGCTGCCCTGGACATAGGCGACGTCGATCGCCTTGAGCACATCGAGCAGCGGCGCCGACAGGGTCTCGGGCTTCGGTTCATAGAGCCGCGGGCGAACCACGAGCACAGGCTCGGGAGCAACCAGCGCGATCTCGAGCTGCTCCGGCGAGACGCCCTGGATGTCGCGCAGGCGGGCTGCGGAGAGGGCGGCGTACATGCCGGCGAAGCCGGCGCCAATGATGATGATGCGCATGGGTTTGCTCCTTGTTTGCACTTTTCGAAAGTTCGCAGACGACCGCGTTGCTGCGTTGTGGGCAGCGTCCGGCAGCGGCACGAAGAGGTGAAGTCGATCGCTGGTCTTAAGGCGCCATGCAGCGTTGCAGCGGCGAGCGCGGTGGCACGCTGTGGCCAAGGACGAGCGGCTGAGGCTCCATTGAAGCCCAGCCCTGATAGGGCGGGCCGGCGTCATTTCGGGTCATGATGGAAACCTGCGGATGCGTCAGGTGCATGGAGTACGGTGGAATTTCCACCTCCTCGCCTGTCGCCGACGTGAAGCGAACGGCCAGCGAGAGTCCGTACAAGGTTGCGGTCGCGAGCCTTCGGCGGCGTGACCCAATCAGCCGTTGGCTGACAAAGTTTTTCCAGGTCATCTTTGGTCTCCCTCGATTGGTCTGGACATGGTGATGATGTAGCCGACCCGATTTGCCGATGCCCCAGCGCGATTGCCGTCCCTGTCGAGAGATTGCTGCTAACGCACGCGCCTGCGCCAATCGCTCGGCGTTTCGCCCGTCAGCTTCTTGAATGCCGCCGCGAAGGCGGTCTGCGAGGAATAACCAAGCGCCGCGGCGACCGAGACGATCGAATCGTCGCTCTCCCGCAGCATGTTCATGGCCTGCTCGAGCCGGTGCTGGCGCAGCCATGCATGCGGCGAGAGCCCGGTGCTCTCCTTGAAGGACCGGCAGAAATGGAAGCGCGATAGACCGGCATCGGACGCCAGCGCATCGAGCGAGACGTCCGCTTCGCTGTCGGAGCGCAATCGTTCGATCGCACGGAGGAGGACCTTCGGCGCCAGTCCGCCCATGGTCGGTTGGAACGTGGTCGGCGAGCCTGCGTGCGCAGCCAAAAGACGCGTGGCCAGAAGATTGATCAATTGATGGCGGAATAGCGTATCCAGCGCGCCATTGCCTTCCAGCGCATCGGACGCGCTCAGGAGCAGTCGGGACGTAATGGGATCAGGATGCGCCGTTCGCTCCAGCAGGTCGGCCGGTCCGGCGGTCCCGGCTTCCTCCGCAACGCGCTTCAGGATTGCATCGGGAAGATAGAGTTGAACGACGTCGACAGGCTTCGGAATATCCCATCGCGAGCTCGACCCTTCCGGAATGATGTTCACGACCCCCGGACGAAACGTGCCGATCGCGATCGATTTTCCCGACCGCCGCTCCATGCGCTGCATCACGCCTTTGTGCGCCATGATCACGTGGTGGCGCATGGGCTGGACGACGTCGTGCAGCGCATCATGCTTCCAGTGCGCGATGCCGGCACCGGACGAGTCCAGGGCCATGCGAAACGGTTTGATCCCCAGCACGCGCGCCATCTCCGCGTCGGCAGCGCGCCGCTCGGACGTCGAACTGTCGTCAGGCTGTGCGTCAGGTGCCGGCGGCACGCTCTCGTGCGAGGGATTGCGCATGGGTGCGGTGTTCCCGGTCATGGTGTGGCTCCTCCTGATCAGCTCGGGTTTCGATCAGTCGTCCGTATTTGTACGGAACGGCGCGTGTTCTATGCGCCGCGAACGCCGGGCGTATTTCCTGAAACCGCCATGCTTTGTCCGATTCTGCCCCAAGCCGGCCCGCGCTTTCGCGAACGCACGGCGGGGGGGAGGAGGGAGGAGGAGGGAAGATGTTTTGCGTGCGGCAATGCGCCGCTAAGCCGCCGCTGCCTGTGCCGACAACAGCTGCTTCAGCTTCGCCGCCGGCACGGCCGGACTGAACAGCCAGCCCTGCATCTGGCTGCATCCGAGCTGGCGCAGCACCTCGCGTTGGGCTTCGGTCTCGACGCCTTCCGCGGTCGTCGCCATGTGGCGGGCGGCGGCCATGTGCACCACCGCCTGCACGATCGGCGAGGAATCCTCGGACTGACCGATGTCGCTAATGAAGCTGCGGTCGATCTTGATCTTGTCGAACGGGAAGCGGTGCAGGTAACTCAGCGACGAATAGCCGGTGCCGAAATCGTCGAGCGCGATGCGGACGCCGAGCTCGCGCAGCTGCTGCAGGATCGTCAGCGCCTCCTGGTCGTCGCGGATCAGGACGGTCTCGGTGATCTCGAGCTCGAGCCGTCCGGGCGCGAGACCCGACTCGGCGAGCGCGGCGGCGACCTTCAGCGCCAGCGTCCTCGAGCGGAACTGCACCGGCGAGACGTTGACCGCGATGTGGATGTCGCCGGGCCAGGAGGCGGCCTCGGTACAGGCCTGCTTCAGCACCCATTCGCCGATCTCGCCGATCAGCCCGGTCTCTTCCGCGACCGGGATGAAGTCGGCGGGCGAGACCATGCCGCGCTCCGGATGATGCCAGCGCAGCAGCGCCTCACAGCCGGTGACGACATTGGCCGCAAGGTCGACCAACGGCTGGTAATGCACCTCGAATTCGCCGTGGGCGAGTGCCTGGCGCAAATCGAGCTCGAGCTGGCGCCGCAGCCGCGCCTTGGCGTCGTATTCGGGCGCGAAGACGCGATAAGTGCGGCGGCCCTCGGATTTCGCCACATACATCGCGAGATCCGCGCGTTTGAGCAGATCGTCGAGATTGTCGCCGTGATCGGGCGCGATCGCGATGCCGATGCTGGCATCGGTCGGGATTTCCTGGCCGCTGCAGTTCACAGGCGCGCGCAACGCCGTCAGGATCTGCTCGGCGAGGGTCGTCAGGTCGGCCTCTTCGCGGGTGCCCGCCTTGACGATGGCGAATTCGTCGCCGCCTAGCCGTGCGACCATGTCGTTGCCGCTGACGCAGGCGCGCAGGCGGTTCGCGACCTGGCGCAGCAGTTCGTCGCCGACCTCGTGTCCCAGCGAATCGTTGACGCCCTTGAATTCGTCGACGTCGATATAGAGGATCGCGAACGGCTTGCCCTGGCTGAGCTCCGCGACGCGCCGCTCCAGATGGCCGCGCATCAGCACGCGGTTGGGCAGATCGGTCAGCGCGTCGTAATGCGCCATATGCGCGATGCGCTCGTCGGCGCGGATGCGCTCGGTGACGTCGTCATGGGTCGCAAGCCAGCCGCCGCGGGCGCCGGGCTGGTTCTTGATCTCGATCAGGCGGCCGTCCGCGGTCTCGACGATCGCGCTCTGCGTCTGCCCGGCATTGCTCAAGACGCCGTCGCAATAGGAATCGACGTCGCCGTGGAACGAGCCGGTGTCGTGGCGATGCTGGATCACGTCGCGGAAATACGCGCCGGGCTTCACCACGTCCGCCGACAGCCCGTACATCTCGATGTAGCGCCCGTTGCAGACGATCAGCCGCTGGTCCTGGTCGAACATCAGGAGGCCCTGCGTCATGGTATTCATCGCGGTGTCGAGCTGCTGCTTCTCCGCGGCGAGCCGGCGCGTCATCTGGCGGAAGATGAAATACAGCGTGAGCACGAGCAGGCCGATCGACAGCACCGCGACGGTGACGAAGAATTTGGTTTGCGTGTGCCAGGTCGCCAGCGTCGCATCCAGTGACTTGGTCGCGACCACGACCAGCGGCTCGCCGGTCAGGAGGCGTGCAGCGACGATGCGGTCCTTGCCGTCGATCGGGCTTGAGAGCTGCGTCGTGACGAAGGTGCGCTCGAATACCGCCAGCTGTTCGCGCGTGCCGTTGCGGAAATTCTGCCCTATCATCGCGTCGACATGCGGAACGCGCGCGAGCAGCTGGCCGTTCTGATGGTGCATCGCGATCGAGGATTCCTCGCCGAGCCCGCTCGAGGCGAAGAAGGATTCGAGCTGGTCCGGCGTGATCGCGCGCGAAACCAGTCCAAGGAATTCGCCGCGGGGGCCGGAGACGCGGCGCGCGAACACGATCGCCGGTCCGCTGCCCAACCGTCCGGGCACGACCTCGACCTCCTCCTGCGAAGCCGGATCGTTCTTGAGGCGATTGAAATAGCCGCGGTCGGACACCGAAATATCGGCGACAGGCCAGCGCCGCGACGAGTTGATCAGCACGCCCTTGGCATCGAACACGTTGGCGCCGGCAACGTCCGACCAGCCGCTGGCTTTGGCGCGCAGCACCTCGTGCACGGCGAGCGTGGCCATCTCACTGCGGAAGACATCGGGGGACTCGATACCATGGCTTTCAAGCTCGGCGATGATGCTCTTCTGCAGCACCGCAAAATCCTCGAACTCGCGGTCGAAATGACGGGCGAGCAACCGGACCGCGCTCTCCAGGCTGTCGCGGCCGCTCTCGATCGCATTCTGCCGGAAGCGGTCGACGGTGAGCGCGGTGCCGATAGCCATCGCGGCCATCAGCACGAAACCGCCGATGATGAGCCATGTCAGCGGCGCGCCGCGCCAACGGCGCAGCAACGCGCGCATGCGCGCGCTCCACCGGATCGATGTCCCCATGCAGCCCTCCCGTGAGATGCAAGATGCAGCAAAACCGACAAGAGCCGGTTACCAGCAAGGGTTAGGAAAACATGAATCGAACGGAATCAGGGTGGTTCCCGACGATTCCGGTGCGTTCACCGCCTGATCTCCCATCTCGGCGCTGCCGGCGCATCATCCTATTGAGCGTCTTGCTGCCGTGACCAAAACGGCGCAACTTGCCGGCTCGGCTGATTTGCAAGGTTCTTTCTGACCAAGGTTCGCTCCTGATGGTGACCGCATCCAAGGCCTTCATTGCATTCTGTCTGCTCGCGGTGGGCGGCACCATGCTCGTGATCGGCCCCACCGAGCTGCGCCGCCTGCTGCCGAACGGGGCGAAGACCGACGTCGCGGTCGCCGCTAGGCCGGAACTCAAGCCGCAAGAGCCAAAGCTTGCGGCCGTCGCGCCGCCGGCGCCACCTGCATTGCCGGCTCCGGAATCGAAGGCGGGCGCGCTGGCCGAAAGCGAGAGGCAGGTCACGGCCGCGCTTGCCGATCTTGCCCCGGTGAAGCCGGCGCCGGTGGTTGCGGATACCGGGCCCCGGTTCGACGTCGGGCGCATCGACGATCATGGCGAGGTGGCAGTGATCGCGGGCCGGGCGACGCCTGGCGCAAAAGTCGAATTGCTGCGTGACGGCAAACCGCTCGACACGGTGGTGGCGGATGCCTCGGGCCAATTCGTGATGACGCCGCCGCAGCTTCCTGCCGGTTCCTATGAGCTGACCCTGCGGGCGAAATCGCCTGACGGCACCATCACGCAATCCGGCCGCAGCATGCCGGTGACGATCGCCGAAGCCGCGCCGCCGCCCTCGCGCCCTGCACCGGCCGCGAGGCAAGATACGAAGCAAGAAGCGAAGGCCGAGAAGCCTGACGACAAGTCGGATGTTGTGGCATCGGTATCGGACAGGCCCGCGGCCCGGCCGAGATCGACGGGCGCACCGAAGCCCAGGGCCATGGCGCGGGTGCCCGCGGCCACGACCGTCGCATCGGCCTCGCCGGCGGAAGTCGTCGGCGCTGCACCGGCGGAAGCAGGCAGCCGGGTGATCTCGCGCGGCGACAGCCTGTGGGCGCTCAGCCGGCTCGCTTACGGCGACGGCGCCCGCTTTGCCGTGATCTACAACGCCAACCGCGGCAAGATCCACAATCCCAATTTGATCTATCCCGGCCAGACCTTTGTGCTGCCGCAGAAGGCGGAGTGACATCGCATCGGCAACGCAGCGTCAGTTGCGGCGCTTTGCCCTGTCTGCTTCCGGAACATTTAGTTCCTCCGCGCGTCATCGTGGTGCGACGCGGTGCGCGCTTGGCGCCGGAGGAGGGCCAGGGTGGACAGGTCAGTGGTCATGTTGGGATCACGCATGGGCCCCAGGTTGGGGCTGGCGCTATCAGGCGCGACCCTCATGATGCTGGCGGTGCTGTTGCCAAATCGCGCCGAGGCGCAGTTCGGCTTGCGCGGCGGCCCGCTCGGTGTCGCGCGCTTTGCCGTCGGCCACATGATCGGCGTGACGCGCTTGCGCCATGCCCGCATGGCGGTGCGCGGTGGCCGGTACCGCTCCGCAGCGCTGAGGTCGCAAGATCCTCGTCAGGTGCCGCGCGGCGCCGAGCGCGACCAGCCTGCCAATCCTTACGTCCTCCGTGCGGCGATGACGGCGCAAGCAGCACTATCGGGCTGGCGTGGCGGCCGCCGTCCGCAGGGCTGGTGGCGCCACCCCGACGGCAGTTACGGCTGGGTCGGTCCGGTGTTCTGGCCGTTCGCGCATGACGATCTCACCACCGCAATCATTCTCGGCGATACGACCAGCCTCTCGCTCTACGGCTATGGCGACATCTATGCCGCGATCTTCGCGCCCTATGCGGCCACCGAGCTTGCCGCCTACACCGCGCCGCAAGGCAGGCGCGGACGAAAGGTCCCGACCGCCGAGACTGTCTGCGATGCCAGCGACACCGGCGGCCTGCCGGTCGATCGCATCGCCGCTGCCGTGCAGCCGAATGAATTGCAGCGCGCAGCGCTCGACGAGCTCGCGGCCGCCTGGCTCGCTGCGCGCGACACCATCCGCGCCGCGTGTCCAACGCAGGTCCCTGCGACGGCCATGGAGCGCCTCGGCCTGATGCGCCAGCGCCTCGAGGCCATGATCAAGACAACGGACGCCGTCGCACCGCCGCTGGCAAAATTCGTCGATCTCCTCGACGATGGTCAGAAAGCAAAATTCGATGGCCTGGCCGGGGAGCGTCGCGCCGCGCTCGCGTCGATCCAGCAAAAGAATCCCCAGGCGGCGTCGGACTGCCAGGCGGACAGCGATCCCCGCTATGATGTGCAGGCGCAGCGCCAATACGAGCAGCTCATCCAGCAGCAATGGCCCGCGTCCGACATCGCCACCACGCTTCGCCTCGACGACACCGCCCGGGCCCGGTTTGAGGTGCTCCAGGACACCACGCTGCGGACGATGGAAACGCTGAACGCCTGCCCGTCAGACGCAGCGGCGACACCACAGGCCCGCCTCACCGCCGTCAAGACGCGGCTGGAGACGATGCTGCAAGCGGTGAACGGCGTCACGGACGCGCTCGACGATTTCGAGGCGGATCTCAGCGACGAGCAGAAGGCGGGGTTCGAGGCGACGGGGCCGAAGCGCGGGGTGTGATCTTTCAAGGCTGCGCTTCAGCACCCGCGTAAGTCATTGATCTTGCAGCCCCCGGCTACTGTGCATGGGGTTGTTTTCGCACTTTTTGTTTTGGCTACCCTCTCTTACGCACAGCAGCCGCATCCACCACGTTCTCCACTTCCTCGCGCCACGACAAGATCTCCATCGCGAGCACGGGGTGGTTGAAGCCCTTGAGCACGAGATCGTCGAGCGGGCGGGCTTCGACCCAGGGCTCGACCATACCGTAGACGCGGCGGCTGACGACGACCTGGCCGGCCTTGGCTTCGTCGCACAGGCGCGAGGAGAGATTGGTGACGCTGCCGATCGCGGCATATTCCAGCCGCTGCTCGAAGCCGATCTGGCCGAGCGTGGCGTAGCCCATGGCGACGCCGACGCCGAAGCCGAGCGAGTGGCCGCGGTTCTTCCATTTCTCAGTCAGCCTGCCGATGGTGTCGCGCATCTCGACGGCCATCTTCACCGCGCGCTTGGTGTGGTCGGCGAATTGAATGGGAGCGTTGAACAGGATCATCACGCCGTCGCCGGCAAAGCGATCGAGCGTGCCCTCATAGCGGTGGATCAGCTCGCCGAGCGCGGCGTGATATTCCCGCAGCACGTTCATCGCCTCTTCCGGCTCGGTCGCCTCCGTGAACGAGGTGAAGCCGCGCAGATCGCAGAACACGACGGTGACTTCGCGGCGGTGGCTGTCGAGCAGGGCGTCGTGGCCATCGGATGAGGCGATCAGCTGCGCGACTTGCGGCGCGAGGAAACGTTCGAGCCGCTTGATGCGGCCGATCTCGCCTAACTGTTTCTCGACGCGCTCTTCCAGTGAGCGGTTCCAGTTGCGCAGCTGCTCCGTCTGCTCCTGGAGCTTTGCGGCCTGCTGCTGCACGGTTTCGTGCGCGGCGGCGAGCTCGCGGCCCTTGTGGTCGACCTCGGTGAACAGCCGCGCATTGCGCATCGCCAGCACGGCCTGGTTCGCGAAGGTGCGCATCAGGCCGATGATGCTGGCGGCGAACTCGCCGCTGGCGCGGCGCAGCACCACCAGCGAGCCGAGCGTGCCCTGCTGGTCCACCAGCGGCACCACCAGCACCGAATGGAAGCCGGCATCGACCGCGACGTCGCGCAGCGGCTGCCCGGCGGCCTGGTCGAGATCGGCAATCGCGATCGGTTCGCCGCTCCCGGCCGCATCGCTCAGGATGTTCTGGCCTTCGTCGATGGTGACGTGGGCGCCATCGGCGGATTTGTCGATGCCGTTCGCCTCGACCAGATTGAAGCGGCGCGCCTCGGCGTCGTAGCCGTAGATCAGCACGGCGTCGGCATGGGTGATCTCGATCGCGCGCGCGGCGATCGTCGGCAGCACGGCGTCGAGATCGAGCGAGGCGGCGACCGCGCGGCCGACCTCTTCCAGCACCTTGAGCTCGTTGATCGACTGCGCGAGGTCGCGGGTGCGCTCCTCGACCTTGGTCTCCAGGTCCGAATAGGTCTCCTGGATCTGGCCGGCCATGCGGTTGAACTGGCCGGCGAGGTCTTCCAACTCGTCGGCGGTGTGCACCTCGATGCGATGGCTGAAATCGCCTTCGCCGAGCTTGTGCGCGCCGTCGCGCAGCGCCGTGATCGGAATGATCATGCGGCGCGCCAGAAGCGTGCCGGCGAGGATCGCGACCAGCAGGCCCATGCCGATCAGCAGCGCGATGCGCACCAGCTGGTCACGGATCGGCATCAAGGCCTGCGTAGTCGGTTGCTCGAACATCACGCTCCAGCCGAGCTTCGGCACGGTGCTCGCGGCGCTCATCACCGCATGGCCGTTGAAGTCTGTGCCCGAGGTGTCGGGCTCGTGGCCCGGTGCAACCGCGGCCGCAACCTGCGGCAGTTTCGACAGGTCCTTGCCGACCTCGGGCCCTTTCGAGGACGTCGCCAGCACGCGGCCGCGCGGATCGACCACATAGGCGAAGGCAGCCTTGCCGACCTGGGCGTCGGAGAGATACTCGGAGAGAAAGCTGAGGTCGAGCTCGGCCACGGTGACGCCGGCGTTGAAGCCGGAATGCGCCACCGAGATCGACATCATCGGCTTCCGGTCGGAGAACCATGCCGGCGCGTAGCTGACGCCGCGGGCGACGGTGTCGGTGAAGCGCATGTCGCGGGAGAGGTCGGCATTGCTGCCGGTCGTGGTCGACTGGCGCGAGACGCGCAGCACCTCGCGGCCGTCGCCGTTGAGCTGGAACAACTGGTTGACGACAGCGACCTGGTGCAGCAGCTGGGCGTAGTCGGCGCGGCGCTTCTCGAGCGTGTCCTGGCTCGCCCGCGTCACCCAGCTGATCTGGCGCTCGAGCTCGGAGATCGACTGCTCGATCCGCCGCGCGGCAGCCTGCGCCTTGTCCTCGAGGCCGTCGGTCAGCGAGGTCCTGGTGGCGCGGTAGGAGATCCAGCTCTCCATCGCGCCGTTGACGGCGAGCACGAACACGACGAGGCCGACGAGGGAGACGACGTATTTGGCGAACAGGCCCTCGCGCAGAAACCGTGTCTTGTCGTTCGCTCCTGCCATCCCGATCCTCTCGCGCCGCCATCGGCGCCGGCGCTACGGTCCGTACGGACCCTGCGAGCCTTCTAGCACAATTTGGTCCAAGGGACTGGTCGGGGCCGCGTGACTGGCCGGTGTGGTTACCCGCCGTGGACTCGGAGGCAGGCGGAAGGATGGTGAATTGCCGCAGTCTCATCCGTTTGGAGGAAGCCGTGGCCGGGCCGGCCGATGTAAGGGGATGGGCTTGGCAACGGAGGGCTTGGAGTCCCGCGCTTTGGTCCTGCAATCATCGATTAAAGAGCTGCCGCATCAGCTCGTTCATCGGCTGGCTGTCCTGTTGCGCCGCCGGCGGGTCCTCCAGGGCGGGGGGCGCTGGCGAGGCTTGCGGCATCAGTGTGGATGGTGGTGCCGGAAGGCTACGGCTGCGAGCGGTGCCAGTGGCAGTGCCGGTGCCAGTGGCAGTCCCAGTCCCAGTCCCAGTCCCGTTTCCCGCGCCACTGGAAAGCCCCTGCTGGATCAGGTTGCCGATCGCCTCGCCCAGGGGGCCGCCGAGCAGGTTGTTCTGTCCGGGCTGCTGGGTTTGCGGATTGGCGTTACCGGGCGCAGTGCCGCCACCCGGCGCGGGGGTACCTCCGAGCCCAAGGCTCCCCAGGATATTGCCGAGCCCGGCTCCATCGGCGCCGAACAGCCCCTTGCCCATCTCGCGCAGCTTGGCATAGGCGGCGTCCGGATTGTCCAGCATGCCGGCCATGTCAGGATAGATCCGCGGCTGCGCCCAGGTGCCCTGGATCATCACGGGGATGCCGAAGCCCACCGGCTCGGCGGCCCGGCCCTGGCCTTCGGTCGTCATCACCAGCTTCGGCTCGACGCGAAAGCCCAGCATCTTGGTGTCGAGGGCGATCGTGCCGGCGCCGGTCACGCGGACCAGCGGTCCGGTCAAGTTGAGATCGGTGGTCACCGCCTGGCCCTTGTCGATACGGAAGGACGCCGAGAGCTGCGACAGATCCGTGCTCTGCTCCCGGCTGTTGTCCTGGTTTGCCTGCCAGCCGGACAGCGTGCCCGATGTCAGCGAGCGGATCATCTGTGCGACGTTGATGCCGCGAATGGTGCCGTCCTGGAAATTGACGAAGGCCGTGCCCTGCATGTTCGCCATCAGCGCGCGCTGGCTGGTGCCGGCGCTGCGCAGCGCGAGCTTGGCCTGCAGCTTGCCGTCGATCCGGTCGAATTCGGCAAGGCCCTGCAGCAGCGGCAGCGCGCGCACGCCGGCGAGGTCGGAATGCATGGCAAAGCTCGGCGCGCCGCTGGTCGCATCCAGGATCACCTCGCCCGAGACCTGGCCGCCATAGGCGCCGAGATTGGCGGTGCCGGCCTTCAGCACGCCGCCGGCGAGCTTCGCATCGATCGCCAAAGGCGCAAGGCGCGCATCCCCGATCACCGCCTCGTGGGCGGAGAGCCTGATCTGCGCATCGACATAGTTGAGCCCGGACACGTCGATCGGCGCGTCGCTCCAGGGCTGCCCGGATGCGCCTTCCGGCGATTTCGCCAGCGGAATCGCGAGCCGCTGGAAGTCGAGATCGAGCTTGACCAGAGGCTTGCTCGCGATATCGACCGAGGCCCAGCCGTTGAACGCGCCATCGCCGAGCGTGCCGTTTACGCCGTTGATCATCACGACATCGCCGCTCAGCCGCAACTCGGCGTGGCCTGCGAGCTGAGACTTCAGCACGTCGGGCATGTCGATGGCGAAATCCACCGGAATGGTCGGCCGGTCGGCTGGTGGTGCCGGCGTGGTCGCCTTGATGTCGAATTTGGTCGGGTGCTCGCCGACCCGTGCGGTGCCGGTGATGTTGATCTTGCGGTCGCGACCGACAGTCGCATCGGCGTTGATGGCGCTGATGCGGCTCTCGACGCGATCCCGCGCGCGCGCGAATGCGATCTCGCCATCGGTGACCTTGACGCGGTCGATGGCGGCGCCATCCGTGTCGAGCGCGATTGGCTTCGACGCGCCGCCGGCATTCGGCAGGCGCTCACGCAGCAGCGGCTGATAGAGCACGGGATGGGTGATGACGAGCTCGCTGATCTTCGGGCGGCCCGACCAGACGCTCGAGAGCGACATGTCGGCCTGCACGCTGTCGACGGTCAGGCGCGTGATGCCGCTGCGGTCCTTGGGGTCGGCCAGCGTGAGATCGTTCAGCGTCACGTTCAGCGTCGGCCACAGGCTGATCCTGGTGGTGCCGTCGATCGACAGGCGATAGCCGGTCGCGCTCTCGACTCGCGAGGCAATCGTCGAGCTCAGGAAGCCGGAGGGGATCCCGATCACCAGCAGGAGTGCGATCACGATGATGACGGCGGCCGCCGCCGCGCCGGCGAATTTCACTGCTCTCATGTCGACTTTCCAACGACGGACAATCGGCGTCGAATCCGGCAGATGACCGTCCTTTGCGCCTGAGTTTATCCCGGGACGGGAAGCGGCTCCAAGCGCGTAAAAATAGTCTAGGGGTGCTGCAAAGTTATGTGACTTATGACACACTTCCCCGGCGCGGTTTTACGCGATCCTGATGTTGATGGTTCCAGGCGATTTGCCAACGAAATTCACAAGGACATTGAAATGAGCAAGCAGGCCGAATTTGCGGTCATCCTGAAGATGAATGCCATGTTCGCCGATCTCGGCGCAGACGAGCTCCAGCGGCTGGCGAATCTCTGCCACACCCAGCATCTGGGGAGCGGCGAGGTGCTATTCCAGAAGGGCGACGCGGGCGACGCGCTGTTCGGCGTGCGCCGAGGCCAGGTTCGTATCGAGACCGGCGCCTCCGACGGCAGCCGGCTGACACTGAACTTCATGGGGCCGGGCGACCTGTTCGGCGAGGTTGCGGTGCTGGACGGCCAGAGCCGCACCGCGGATGCGACCGCGGGTGAAGCCAGCGAGCTGTTCGTGCTGCGGCGCGAAGACTTTCTCGCTTTCCTCGAACGCGAGCCGAAGGTCGGGATCAAGATCATCGCGCTGCTGTGCCAGCGCATCCGCTGGCAGAGCGAGCGCATGGAAGAGTCGATGCTCCAGCCGCTGCCGGTTCGCCTCGCGCGGCGCCTCTGCGCGCTCGCCGCCGATTTCGGCTCGGAGGTGCACATCTCGCAGGAGCAACTCGGCGTCTTCGTCGGCGCCGCCCGCGAGAGCGTCAACCGTCAGCTTCAGGCCTGGCGCAAGGAAGCGATCCTCGATCTCCAGCGCGGCCGCATCCTGCTGCGGAACATGACTAAGCTGACGGCGATCGCGCGGAACGAGTAGGGGTTCAACCGATCGGAAGCCTGCGCCGACGGACACGATCCCGGTCGATGGTCACGATGCTGCCCTGGATCTCGTCTTCAGTCAGGGTGGACAGAACCACGGCGAGTCGAGATCGGACACCGGCTTCTGTCCAGTCACCATTCCGAAAAAGAATGAGGCTTGGGCTATCGTTGCCCGCTGTCGCAATCAACCGAGGGTAATCGAGATCAGCGGTGACGATGGTGCGGACCTCCTGCTTGGCTCGCTCGATGATTTCAACGTCGCTGGCAGCGTGAAGCCCGATCTCGGATGCGTGGACGGCGTCATATCCCAATTCCGTGAGCCAACCCGACAAGGTCGGCGAGAGGGGCATGTCGACAAGAAATTTCACTTCACCGGCACAGTCGGCCTGAGCTCAACGGTTTCATCCTCGGCGAGAAAAGCCGCGTAGCGCAAGGCTTCGTCGATGTCTTCGCGTTCGAGGTAAGGGTAGTCCTTTAGGACGGATTCACGGGTTTCGCCGGCTGCCAGGAGGCCGAGCAGCCGGGCGACCGGAAATCGCAGTCCGCGGATACAGGGCTTGCCGGTGCAGACCGCGGGATCAATCGTGATGCGTGCGAATGTCATGCCCCCAACATAGCGCGTGCGGGCGAGATCCGCCAGATCGAGCCGAAGGCCTGATCGCCGGCAATTATTCCGCTGCGGGATGCACGATGCCCTTGGGCACCGGCGCTGCCTCTGCGGGCGCCGAGCCGTGATGGGCGTCGTCCGCATCTTCGCTGTGCACGACCAGCCGCTTGCCAAAGCGCCAGATCAGGGCGCCGAGATCGTCCATCACCATGAACATCGCAGGCACGAACACCAGCGACAGGATGGTCGAGAAGATCAGGCCGCCGATCACCGCGAGCGCCATCGGCGAGCGGAACTCGCCGCCCGCGCCGACCGCAAGCGCGCTTGGCATCATGCCGGCCGCCATCGCGATGGTGGTCATCACGATCGGGCGTGCGCGTTTCATGCCTGCGTCGATCATGGCTTCTTCACGCGGTGTGCCGGCGCGAATGGACTCGATGGCGAATTCCACCAGCATGATCGCGTTCTTGGTGACGATGCCCATCAGCATCAGGATGCCGATCCACACCGGGGTGGTGAGCTGCTTGCCGGTGACCAGCAGGGCCGCGATTGCGCCGCCGATCGAGAGCGGCAGCGAGAACAGAATGGTGATCGGCTGCAGGAAAGTGCCGAACAGCAGCACCAGCACGGCGTACACCATCATCAGGCCCGCCGTGATCGCCGTGGCAAAGCCTTCGGACAGTTCATTCAGGCTTTCGGCATCGCCGGAGGGTGAGACCTTCACGCCCTTCGGCCGGCTCTTCATGACCGGAAGGTCGTAGATCTTCTTGGTGGCGTCGCCGAGCGCGGCGGAGCCGACGAGATCGGCCGCGACAGTCGCCTGTCGCTCGCGATCGTAACGGTTGATGCTGGTCGGACCTTGGTCGAGCTTGACGTCGGCGATGACGGAGAGCGGCACGCCGCCCTTCTCGCCGTGCTCGCCGAGCGGCACGCGCAATTGCTGGAGCGTCTTCAGATTGCCACGCGCGGCGTCCTCGAGCTGCACGCGGATTGGCACCAGACGGTCGCCGACATCGAACTTGGCGAGCGCCGGCCCGACGTCGCCGATGGTGGCGACCCGGATGGTCTGCGACAGGCTTTCGGTCGAGACGCCGAGCCGTGCGGCGAGATCGGCGCGCGGTTCGACGCGCAGCTCGGGCCGCTCCAGCGTGGTTTCCGAGATCACGTTGGAGATGGTCGGAATCCGCTTCATCTGTGTCGCGAGCTCGCTGGCGACGTTGTTGACGATGTTGGCGTCTGCGCCGGTCACAACCAGCGAGATGGCGCGCAGGCCGTTCTCGTCGAGGAACCAGAAGCGGATGTCTGGAATGTTCTCCAGCTCCTGGCTGATCGAGAATTCAAGCTCGCGCTGGGTGATGTCGCGGCTGTCCTTGGGCGTGTAGTTGATGATCAAAGCGGCGCGCCGGACTTCCTGGGTGCCCGGTGGAACGCGCCCGCCATCGACGAAGATGCTCTTCACCTCAGGCCGCTTGCGCAGCCGCGCGACGATGTCCTCGGTGACTTTTTCGGTGTAGGCGAGCTGGGTGCCCGGCGGCAGCTCGAGGGCAACCAGTGAGCGCGAGCTGTCCTGCGCCGGCAGAAAACCCTGCGGCAGCAGCGTAATGCTCCAGATCGAGGCGGCGAACACGCCGAAGCCGACCAGCACCGTGATGAAATAGTGCTTCACCGACCAGGCCACGAGCCTGTGATAGGACCGCAGCACGCGGCCGGGCGGCGGCTCTTGGTGATTGCCATGTTTGAGGAAGTAGGCGGCGAGCACCGGCGTGACGAAGCGCGCCGCGAGCAGCGAGAAGAACACCTGCACCGAGACGGTGATGCCGAACTGCTTGAAGAACTGTCCGGCGATGCCCGACATGAAGCTGGCGGGTGCGAAGATCGCGATGATCGTCAGCGAGATCGCGATCACCGCGAGGCCGATCTCGTCGGCGGCCTCCAGGGCGGCACGATAGGGCGATTTGCCCATGTTCATGTGCCTGACGATGTTCTCGATCTCGACGATGGCGTCGTCGACCAGAATACCCGTCGACAGCGTGATGGCGAGGAAGCTGACGAGGTTGAGCGAGAAGCCGAGCAGGTCCATCGCCCAGAACGCCGGGAAGATCGACAACGGCAGCGAGATCGCGGCGATGATGGTGGCGCGCAGGTCGCGCAGGAACAACAGCACGATGACGACGGCGAGGATGGCGCCTTCGAACAGGGTCGAGATCGCCGCGTGGTAATTGCCGTTGGTATACTCGACCGAG
Organism: Bradyrhizobium sp. 149; assembly: GCF_023073915.1. GTDB lineage: Bacteria > Pseudomonadota > Alphaproteobacteria > Rhizobiales > Xanthobacteraceae > Bradyrhizobium. Next base: position 50,040 of record NZ_JADPKK010000010.1, read on the forward strand.
GTGTCGATCACCTTCAGGTCGACGTCGGGATAGGTGGCCTTGAGCGAGTCGATGCGCTTCTGCACGGCCTCGGCCACCTTCACGTCGCTGGCACCCTTGGAGCGCTTGATACCAAGCGCGACGATCGGCTCGCCGTTGAAGCGGGCGAAGGTGCGGCGGTCCGCGATGGTGTCGGTGACGGTGCCGAGATCGTCGAGCCGGACCTCGCCGCCGCCGAACAGCGGAATCATGGTGCCTGCGAGGTCGCTCAGCGTCTTGGCGCCGGCGAGGGTGCGGATCGCCTGGTCGTTCTTGCCGATCTCGGCGCGGCCGCCGGCGACGTCGACATTGGTGCCGCGCAGGCTCTGGCTGACATTGACGGCAGTCAGCCCCATCGACTGCAGGCGGTCGGGATCGAGCGAGACCAGGATCTCGCGCTCGACACCGCCGATGCGCTCGACCTGGGCGACGCCGCGCACGCCCTGCAGTGCGCGCTTGACCACGTCGTCGACGAAATATGAGAGCTGTTCCGGCGTCTTGCCGGGCGAGATCGCGGCGTAGGTGACGATCGGCAGGCCGATGACGTCGACGCGCTGGATCAGGGGTTCGGTGACGTTTTGCGGCAGGTTGGAGCGCACGCGCGTCACCGCGTCCTTGACGTCGTTGAGCGCGCGGTCGGTGTTGGTTTCCAGCGCGAACTGGATGGTCGTTACCGAGAGGCCGTCGGTGATCTGCGAGGTGATGTGCCTGACGCCTTCGACACCGGAGACGGCGTCTTCAACCGTCTTGGTGACCTGGGATTCGAGCTCGGCGGGTGCCGCGCCGAACTGCGATACCGCGACCGAGATCACGGGAATGTCCGCCGAGGGCAGCCGCGTCACCGCGAGCTTGGTGAAGGACACCCAGCCGAGGATCAGGAGGATGATGGAAAAAACGACCGACGGCAGCGGATTGCGGATCGACCATGCCGAGATATTGAGAGCCATCAGCGTACCCGCGTGCGATCGAGTTCATCGGCGAACATGGTCTTGATCTGGTCGCCGTCATGCAGCGAAGAGCCGGCGTCGGCCACGACGATTTCGCCGACGTTGAGGCCTTCCAGGATTTCCGTCGCGCTGTCGGACGACAGCCCGACCCGTACCTTGCGCGTCTCGACAATGTTGGCCTTGACGACCTGCACGGTGAGATGGTCGATCGCGGTCTTGGGAACCGCGACGCCGCAGCTTCGCTTGGCGTCGATCGAGGCGCGGGCGAACACGCCGACTTTCAGCGAGGGATTGTTGGTGACGCTGATGCGAACGCGCCCAAGCTGGGTGGCGCGATCAATTTCGGGCGCGACCAGCCTGACCCGCCCGATCAAATCGGGCGCGTCGTCGCGACTGATGCGCACGGTCGCGCCGGAGCTGAGCTTGGGCATGTGCACCGCCGGGACCTGCGCGTCCAGCTCGATCTCGTTGTTGACGGCGATGCGGAACATCGGGCCGGCCTGCGGCGAGGCCGGCGCGCCGACGATGGTGCGGACCTCGGTGACGAGCCCTGGCGCAGGGGCCTTCAGCGAGACCGGACCTTGCTGGCCGGGCCGCTGCGGCTGGCCCGGGATCTGGGGCGGGGCGGTTAGGCGTGCCAGCTCCTGATTGTCGGTGACAAGGGTACCTTCGGTGACGAAGAGGTCGGTGACCCTGGATCCCTCCTGGTCGGCCACGACCACGGCTTCGCGGCGCGGCACGAAGAAGCCGGTCACCCGGACCAGGTCGGAGAAGCAGGCATTGGTCGACTTCGTCACGATGACCAGTGCCTCGCTCGGCGTCTCCTTGGCTTCGGGGCGATGCCGGTGCTCGAACAGATAATAGCCGACGCCGAGCGCGACGACGAAGACCACCGTTCCGGCCGGCTTGAGATAATGGGAGAGATTCATCGCCGGATCGTCCTGGCCTGGCTCACGGCCATCCGCACGCGGCCCATGGAGAGCGTTTCCCTGAAATAAAGCAGCGTCCCGCAAGACTGCGGGACGCGTTCTGGAAGCGAGACTTTACACCACATCACGACTTGTCACTTCAAAGGATTACGTCGTGCTCATTTCGATGCGGTGGTCTTGTTTTCCATGTTGACGACCTGCACGCGACGATTGATCTCCGCCATCGGCTGGGCCGGGTCCTTCAGCTTGCTCTTGCCGTAGCCGACGGTGACGAGGTCGGCCGCGGAGATGCTGTATTTGTCGACCAGGTAGCGCTTGATCGAATCCGCGCGGCGCTCCGACAGGTCCTGATTGTAGCCCTCGCCGCCGGCGGCGTCGGTGTGGCCGGCGACCACGAAAGTCGAGCCTTTCAGGTCGGGGCTGGTCAGCGCGCGGCCGAGCGCCTGTACCGAGGCAAGCGATTTGGCGCTGATATTGGCTGAGTTGTAGTCGAACGTGATTTCCAGATCGATGTTCGGCTTGTCCTTGGCCACCGACGCGATTTCCTCACGCTCGGTCGACGAAAGCGAGCGCGTCGAGCGGCCGCGCACGGACTGGATCAGCTTGGTCTCCGCCGCATTGGGTGCGGGATCGGCCTGCGGAGCGACCGAGAGGCCGCGGGTCAGCGGCTTTTTCGGCGGCGGCGCCAGCGCGCGGACGATCTCGTCCTCGGTGACGTTCTTGCTGTTGCCGTCGTCGCCGGCGAATGCGAGCGGGATCGTCAGCGACAGCGCGGCGCCGACGGTGATGATGGACAGGATTGCGGTAAGTCCCTTTGCAGCCAATCTCATAGCCAGTCCCTCCTGCGCAGCCAGCTCGCGCGGTTCCAAAATCCTGCAATAGGTCCCCGACGGGCGACCTGCGGCATCCGTTCAATTAGTCATCGCCGGGCCGTCGCGGGTTCGAGGCACATCAGCCCCGATTCAAAGAAATATCAACGCACTCCGTAGCTTGCGAATTCCTGAACAATGTTCGGATCCATTGCCTTGGCGTTGGCGATGTCGAGCGCACCTTCCTGCGCCGAGCCGTTGCGCTGCTTGGCGATGCCGCGTCCGAACAGCGAGGAGGTCAGGCGCGGATTGATCCTCAGGGCCGCGTCGAAATCGGCGATGGCGTTCTTGGCCGCTCCCGATTTCAGATTGACGAGTCCCCGGCTGTCGAGCGCGTCGACGAAGTTCGGCCGCAGCCGCAGGGCCTCGTTGCAATCCTTCAGCGCGCCCTGGAGGTCGCCGACCACGGTGCGGGTCCAGCAGCGGTTGTTCAGAGCCTCGACGTCCTTCGGGTTGATCCGGAGCGTCTCGTCAAAATCCTTGATGGCCAGATTGTAGGCGCCCTTGCTGGCATAGACCTGGCCGCGCCGGTAAAGCGCGTTCACGTCGTCCGGATTGGCCGCGATCTTGGCGGTCAGCCCCTTGATGGTGGGATCCTCGGCCAGGGAGGCCGCACTCGGCCCGCTGTCCATGCTTGGAGCGGTGACGGGATCGGCCGGTTTCACTGGTGGTGGTGCCGGCGGCAAGGCGGCGTCGACCTGAGGCTTCGGTGACGGCGCAGCCGTCGTGTCAGCCGGTTTCGGCAGCACAGGTGGCGGAGCCGGCGGCGGAGGGTTGTTGGCGACGACCGGCGGCGGAGCGGGAGGCGGGGACGGCGGCGGCGGCGTCGGACGCGACCCACCGGCCCCCGGAATGAACGAGAAATCCTCGGCCAGGGACGAGGATATCCATGGTACCTGCTCGCCGCGGGAGGCGCGGGTGACGCCCATCTTGGTGCGGTTCAGCGTCTCTTCGGCCATCAGGTCGGGGACGCGGATTTCCTTGAGGAGTTCCTGGACGAACAGGCTGTGCTCGCCGCCGGCGTCCGAGACCACCGAGGCCAGCGCCGCCGAATACATCACCAGCGTGCCGTTCGGCGCGATGACGGGGGTGAGGCCGGCCGAGAAGCTGCGGAACCGGCGCTCGAACGGGTTGCGTCTGGACGCGTCGACCAGCGCGATCTTGACGCCGGCGCCGCGGGTGTTGAGCTCGCCGAGCACGGTTTCGAGGCTAATGCCGTCGCGGCGCACGTCGGATTCGGTCCAGATCTGCGCATCGACCGGCAGCAGGTAGCTCTGCCGCGCGGATTGGATGCCGAAGCCGCTGAAGAACACCAGTGCCACCGACCCCGGCTTGATCTTGCCGTACAGCTTGTCGAAGGCGCGGCGCATGCCGTCGCCGGTCAGATTCTCACCGGTCTCGACGGAAAAGCCATCGCGCTTGAGCTCATCGGCGATGTCGCGCGCGTCGTTGAGCGGTTCCTTCAGCGGGGTGTCGGCGTCTGGATATTTGGCATTGCCGATGACCAGCGCAAAGCGATCGCCGGCCGCAAGCGACGGAGCGGTCGGGATGAGCGACACGAGCAAGGACAGAACGAAAAGGAAGCAAATTTTCATAATGAGCGCGATCCAGCCAAAAAGGCGCCGTTTCCAGCTTGCGCCGCGGCGACCTTAACTTACGCAATGTGCATTATCAAACCGGGGAAGGGGGGCGTCAACCGCTTGCAGATTCGGCGCTATCGCGACAATTGACCGCGACGTATGGGCACGTTGCGGAGGGAATAAACCGGCGCTCACGATTGCACTCGATGAATTATGGTTGTCGTTGCGGCTGGATGTTAGGGCCGTCATGGCGACAACAATGTGATTGCGCTCACATTGTGGACCGGCGTCCCTCGCAACCTCCGGTGTTTGACCTTTGTGGCGGACAATGGCTTGGTGCGATCGATCGCCCCTGAAGGTCACCCAGAAAAGAGCAAGATCAAAGCCATGGGAAACGCCTACGAAATCTACGCACTGCGCTATGCGACGATGTCGCCGCGCACCCCCACCATGAACTTCCTCGCGCCCGACCCGCATGACAGCGCGGCGCAGGATCTCGACTATTTCGTCTGGCTGATCCGCGGCAACGGCCGCGACATCCTGGTCGATACCGGTTTCAATGCCGAGGAGGCGGACTTTCGGGCACGCAAGCTGACGCTCAATCCGGTCGATGCGCTGGAGCGCTTTGGTGTCGCCGCAGCGAGCATTCGCGACATCATCGTCACACATCTGCATTACGACCACGCCGGCAATCTCGACCGCTTCCCGAACGCGCGCTTCCATCTCCAGGAGCGCGAGATGGCTTACGCGACGGGGCGCTGCATGTGCAACGGACTGCTGCGACATCCATTCTCGGTCGAGCACGTCACGCAGATGGTCCGCCATGTCTACGGCGAGCGCGTCAATTTCTATTCCGGCGAGGGCGAGGTCGCGGCCGGCGTCACCGTGCACCGCGTCGGCGGCCATTCGGACGGCTTGCAGGTGGTAAGGGTCGAGACCGCCCGCGGACCGGTGGTGCTGGCCTCCGACGCCGCGCATTATTACGCCAATCTCCAGCGCCGGAGCCCGTTTCCGATCGTCTACAATGTCGGCGACATGGCGGTTGGGTGGGAGACGATCGAGCGTCTCGCCGGCCATCCTGACCGGTTCATTCCGGGCCACGATCCGATCGTGACCGAGATCTATCCGCGCGCCAGCGACAAGGTCGATGTCTGGGCGCTGCATTTGCCGCCGTCGCGATCCTTTGCGAAGTGATCAATACGCCTGCTTGGCGTCGGCCTCTTCGCTGGTCTGGATCAGGTCGAGGCTCTGTTCGATCTTGCCGAGCAGCGTCGATAGCTGCTTGCGCTCCTGCGCGGAGAGGCAGGCGAGGATCTCGTCCTCCCGCCGCAGCAATTGCGGAAACAGCTCCTCGTAGAGCGTGCGGCCTTTCCTTGTCAGTCGCAGGCGGAATTCGCGGCGATCGGCTTCGTTCTCGAGGCGCTCGATCAGCCCTTGCTGCAGCAGCATGGTCACCGCGCGGCTGATGGTGGATTTGTGGGTGCGGGTGCATTGCGCGACGTACTGCGCGCTGCAGGCATCGTTGCGGAACCCGAGCGTCGCGATCACGCGCCAGGCCGGAATGTCGAGGCCGTGACGTTCCTGATATTCGACCGAAAGCGCGGCGCTGACTTCCGCCGCGAGCCGGTTGAGGCGGAATGGCACGAACTTGAACAGGTCGAGCCGTGTTTTTGGCCGCGGTGAAGCCTCATCGGCTGCGTGTGTCTTCAGCGCGATGTCGCTGGATGTCCTCGCCAAGGAGAGCGCTCCGAATTCCAGTTGACGGCCGGCCGGCTCCGGTCCAAAATAGTTGCATGTGAGACTATCTAGCAGATCAGGCCTCTCCTGACCAGAGCCGAGGTTAGCGCATGGCGAAGGCCAATACGCATCAGGCCAAAATCCAGTTCGGCTATCGCCGCAACCCCGATCAGGATCGTCCCGGCCAGAGCGCGGCCGAGCATCCCGTGGTGGTCGTCGGCGCGGGCCCGGTCGGCCTATCGCTGGCGATCGACCTTGCCCAGCGCGGTCAGCGCGTAGTCCTTCTGGATGACGCCGACCGCATCGGAGAGGGCTCCCGCGCGATCTGCTTCTCGAAACGTTCGCTGGAATATTGGGACCGGCTCGGCGTAGGCGACCGCATGGTCGACAAGGGCGTGGTCTGGAGCGTCGGCCGCATTTTTCATGGCGAGTCCCAGCTCTACCAGTTCAACCTGCTGCCGGAAGACGGTCACAAGCGTCCGGCCTTCATCAATCTTCAGCAATATTACGCCGAGGCCTACCTGGCCGATCGCGTGCAGGATCTACCGGCAATCGACCTGCGCTGGCGCAACAAGGTGACGGCGCTGGAGAGCCGCAATGATTCGGTTGCGCTGACGATCGAGACGCCGGAGGGCGCCTATCGGCTGCATGCGCAATATGTTGTCGCCTGCGACGGCGCGCGCTCCTCGCTGCGGCAGATGGTGGGTGCCGACTTCGCAGGTCAGGTGTTCGAGGACCAGTTCCTGATAGCCGACGTCAAGATGACCGCGGAATTTCCGACCGAGCGCTGGTTCTGGTTCGATCCGCCGTTTCATGCGGGACGTTCGGCGCTGTTGCACCGGCAGCCCGACAATGTCTGGCGCATCGACCTCCAGCTCAATCGCTATGCCGATCCCGTCGTCGAGAAGAAGCCCGAGAACGTGCGGCCGCGGATTGCGCGCATGCTCGGCCACGACAAATTCGAGTTCGAGTGGATCTCGCTCTACAAGTTCCAGTGCCGCCGGATGGACCGCTTCGTCCATGGCCGCGTGATCTTCGCGGGAGATTCCGCGCACCAGGTCTCGCCGTTCGGCGCGCGCGGCGCCAATTCAGGACTCGAGGACGCCGAAAACCTGTCCTGGAAGCTCGACCGCGTGCTGCGCGGCGCCTCACCCGCGAGCCTGCTCGAGAGCTATCATGTCGAGCGCAGTCTGGCTGCCGACGAGAACATTCGCGAATCCACCCGCTCGACGGATTTCATGGCACCGAACTCGCATCAGGAAGCGCGGCTGCGCAAGGCAGTGCTGTCGCTCGCCAAGGAAACGGAGTTCGGCAAGCGCATGGTCAATGGCGGACGGCTCTCGGTGCCATGCAGCTACGACTCGCCGCTGTCGTCGCCCGATGCGGATGCGTGGCCCGGTGGACCACTCCCCGGATGTTCGATGCTCGACGCCCCCGTTGCGACGCGCGCGGGCGAGCAAGCCTATTTGACCGATGAATTCCGCAAGGGTGGAACGGATTTTACCTTGCTGTCGTTCAGCAATGGCGCGGCAATCGATGCGTCCGAAGGCGTGAAGGATATCCGCATCGGCGGCGAGGACGGCCTTGCCGATCCCTCAGGCCTTGTCGCCAAGCGCTATGGCACCGGGCCTGGTTCAGCCTATCTGCTCAGGCCCGATGGCTACGTTGCGGCGCGCTTTCGCCATCCGACGCGCGAGGCGATCGCGGCAGCGCTGTCGCGGGCCCAAGGCTTCAGTGAGCAAGGCTCCAGTGAGCAAGGCTTCAGTGAGCAAGGCTTCAATGCCCAAGGCCTGAATTGAGGATTCGCATGCCGCTCTCAACCAGCTCCAACTTCGCGCGGCCCGACGATGCCTTTCGCGCCATCGTCGAGGCGCATCGTGGTTTCACCGACGAGCAAAGCGCCGATTTCGACGCGGCGCTGGTGCTGATCCTCGCCAACCATATCGGCGACATCGACGTGCTGCGGGAAGCGATCCTCCTCGCCAAGCGGAGCATGATCGACGGCCAGCAGCAACAGCAACAACAATAACCCTGTGACTTGAGGATGAACTGATGGCGAAGAACTTCGCATCCACCGGCGATCTCTCCGAGAAGAAGATCACCTTCTCCGAGATTGGCACCGATCTCTACGCCTTCACCGCGGAGGGCGATCCAAACACCGCGATCATCGTCGGCGACGACGGCTGCCTGGTGTTCGACGCCCAGTCGACGCCGGCGATGGCCAACAAGGTGATCGAGCGCGTCCGTACCGTCACCGACAAGCCGATCAAATATGTCGTGCTGTCGCATTATCACGCGGTACGCGTGCTCGGTGCCTCCGCGTACAAGGCGCAGGGCATCGTCGCCTCGCAGGAGACCTATCGTCTGATCGAGGAGCGCGGCCAGCAGGATTGGGATTCCGAGTATGGCCGCTTCCCGCGCCTGTTCCAGGACGCCCAGAGCATTCCCGGCCTGACCTGGCCGACGCTGACCTTCGAAGGGGAAATGTCGATCTATCTCGGCAAGCGCGAGGTGCGGCTGATGCAGCTCGGTGCCGGCCACACCTCCGGCGACATCGTCGCCTGGGTGCCCGATGCCGAGGTGATGTTCTCCGGTGACCTGATCGAATACCACTCGGCCTGCTATTGCGGCGATGCACATTTGCGCGAATGGCCGATGACGCTGAACGAGATCCGCAATTTCAATCCCAAGGCGATCGCGCCGGGCCGCGGCGATGCGCTCAACGGTGTCGCCACCGTGCGCGAAGCCATCGCGATGACGCGCGACTTCGTCACCTCGCTTTATGGCGCCGCCGAAATCTCGGTCGCCAAGGGCCGCACGCTGAAGGAATCGATGGCCGCGACGCGCGAGGTCATGGATCCGAAATTTTCAAGCTTCGCCATCTACGAGCACTGCCTGCCGTTCAACGTGTCGCGCGCCTATGACGAGGCGTCGGGAATCGACGACCCCGTGATCTGGACTGACAAGCGCGACCAGGAGATGTGGGCCGCCCTGCAAGGAGGAGGATCATCATGAACATCAATACCTCGCCCGATCAGATCATTCGAAGCTCCGCTCAGGTCACGCCGGGCTATATGTCCGGGTTCGGCAACAGCTTTGAGACCGAGGCGCTGCCGGGCGCGCTGCCGATCGGGCGCAACTCGCCGCAACGCTGTGCCTACGGCCTCTATGCAGAACAGCTTTCCGGCTCTCCCTTCACGGCGCCGCGCGGCAGCAATGAGCGCTCATGGCTTTATCGCATTCGCCCGTCGGTGAAACATTCGGGTCGGTTCGAGAAGGCCGACGACGGCCTGTGGCGTTCGGCGCCGTGCCATGAACACGATCTGCCGATCGCGCAATTGCGCTGGGATCCGGCACCGATCCCGAAGGAGGACATGACTTTCCTTCAGGGCGTGCAGACCATGACCACCGCCGGTGACGTCAACACCCAGGCCGGCATGGCCGCCCATGTCTATCTCATCACCAAGTCGATGGTGGACCAGCACTTCTACAATGCTGACGGCGAGCTGATGTTCGTGCTGCAGCAGGGCAATCTTCGCATCGTCACCGAGTTCGGCCGCATCGATGCCGAGCCCGGCGAGATCGTGGTGATCCCGCGCGGCGTCAAATTCCGCGTCGAGATTCCGAGCGGACCGGCGCGCGGCTATCTCTGCGAAAACTACGGCGGCGCCTTCACGCTGCCGGAGCGCGGACCGATCGGGGCCAACTGCCTCGCCAATGCGCGGGATTTTCTCACGCCGGTCGCTCACTACGAGGACAAGGACACGCCGACCGAACTTTACGTGAAATGGGGCGGATCGTTGTTCAAGACCACGCTGCCGCATTCGCCGATCGACGTCGTCGCCTGGCACGGCAATTATGCGCCGTACAAATATGATCTGCGCACCTTTTCGCCGGTCGGCGCGATCGGCTTCGATCATCCCGATCCCTCGATCTTCACCGTGCTGACCTCACCGTCGGAGACCGCGGGCACGGCGAATATCGATTTCGTGATCTTCCCCGAGCGTTGGATGGTCGCGGACAACACCTTCCGCCCGCCCTGGTATCACATGAACATCATGAGCGAGTTCATGGGCCTGATCTACGGCGTCTACGATGCCAAGCCGCAAGGTTTCGTTCCGGGCGGCATCTCGCTGCACAATTGCATGTTGCCGCACGGCCCCGATCGCGATGCCTTCGAGCACGCCAGCAACGGCGAGCTGAAGCCGGTGAAGCTGACCGGCACTATGGCCTTCATGTTCGAGACGCGCTACGCGCAGCGCGTCACCGCGCACGCCGCGAATTCTGCGACGTTGCAGGAGGATTACGCGGATTGCTGGAAGGGTTTGGAGAAGCGGTTCGATCCGAACCGGCCGTAGTTTTCTTGCCCTCTCCCCTTGTGGGAGAGGGTGGCTCGCGGCGTAGCGGCGAGACGGGTGAGGGGTCTGTCTCCGCGAGCGGACCTCTCTCACTTCATTCGCGGATAGAACCCCTCATCCGGCGCTTCGCGCCACCTTCTCCCACAGGGGGAGAAGGAAGAAAGGACCGAGTTAAACGTGTCCCATCCCAACGATCCCAGCCTCCGCTCCTTCATCGACGTCGATGTCGCCTCCGACTTCCCGATCCAGAACCTGCCCTACGGGGTGTTCTCGACCGCGGACAATCCGGCACCGCGCGTCGGCGTCGCAATCGGCAATTACGTGCTCGATCTCTGGGAGCTCGAGCAGGATTCGCGCCTCGATATCGAGCCGCTTGGCGTGTTCTCCTCGCCGTCGCTCAGTTCGTTCATGGCGCTGGGGCCAAAGGTCTGGGCGAAGACGCGGGCGCGGATCAGCGAGCTCTTGCGCACCGATCATCCCGAGCTGCGCGACAATGAGGAGCTGCGCAAGCAGGCCTTGGTGCCGATGCGCGATGCGAAACTGCATCTGCCGTTTGCGGTCTCCGGCTACACCGATTTCTATTCGTCCAAAGAGCACGCCACCAATGTCGGCGTCATGTTCCGCGGCAAGGACAATGCGCTGCAGCCGAACTGGCTGCACATGCCGATCGGCTATAACGGCCGTGCTTCCACCGTCGTGGTGTCCGGCACCAAGGTGAAGCGCCCGCGCGGGCAGCTGAAGCCGCCGAATGTCGACTTGCCGAGCTTCGCGCCGTGCAAGCGGCTCGATTTCGAGCTGGAGATGGGCGTCGTGGTCGGCCAGCCCTCGCCGATGGGCGGCATGCTTGGGGAGCAACAAGCCGAGGAGATGATCTTCGGCTTCGTGCTGCTCAACGACTGGAGCGCGCGCGACATTCAGCAATGGGAATATGTGCCGCTCGGCCCGTTCCTGGCAAAAGCGTTCGCGACCTCGATCAGCCCCTGGGTGGTGACGCGTGAGGCGCTGGAGCCGTTTCGCCTGAAGGGGCCGGAGCAGGAGCCGGTGCCGCTCGATTACCTCACGCAGGGCAAGCCGCAGAACTACGATATCGAGCTCGACGTCTCCTTGCGCGCCGCCGGAGCCAACGCGCCCGCCGGCATCAGCCGCACCAATTTCAAGTACATGTACTGGTCGTCGGTGCAGCAGCTGATGCACCACGCCTCCTCCGGCTGCGCCATGAATGTCGGCGATCTCCTCGGCAGCGGCACCATCTCCGGCCCGGAGAAGAACCAGCGCGGCAGCCTGCTGGAGATCAGCTGGAACGGCACCGAGCCGCTCGAATTGCCCGGCGGCATCAAACGGTCGTTCCTGGAAGACGGCGACAGCCTGGTCATGCGCGGCTGGTGCCAGGGCGAGGGCTATCGTGTGGGCTTTGGCGAGGTCGAGGGGACGATTCTGGCGGCGGAGTAGGGCGCGCTGCCGCCACCACCTCGTCATTGCGAGAACCGAAGCGACGAAGCAATCCAGAGTGTTTCCGCGGAGGCAGTCTGGATTGCTTCGCTACGCTCGCAATGACGGTGCTGAGGCAGCTCAGCGTCTCTCCGGCGCCACATCCTTGATCCGCGCGCAATGCGCCGCGACCTCCTCCGGGCTGTACTTCAAATGCACCCGCTTGTCTGACGGGACCTGCTTGGTCGTGCACACGCCCGGCCGCCATTCCTGCGCGGGCCTGATCGGGCGCGGCGCAAACCCGCCGCCGCAATTCGGGCAGACGTTGAACAGCTTCGTTTCCACGCACTCCGCACAGAACGTGCATTCGTAGGAGCAGATCCGCGCATCCGTTGCATCGGGCGGCAGGTCGCGGTCGCAATATTCGCAGTTCGGTCGAAGCTGGAGGGCCATGGCAGAATCTCCGGATTGGTCCCGATGATCGCAGATCGCGTAGCTAGCGCGAATGACGTAGTTCCCTCGATTTCAGCCGGGCTTGATTTCTTTCAGCGGCAGACGCGTGCTTTCCTTCAGCCTGTCGAGCACGATCGAAGAGCGTACATGCGCCACGCTCTGGTGCGGCATCAGCACGTCGTTGACGAGATTGGAGAGACCTTTGAGATCACGCAGCACGGCTTTCAGCACATAGTCGGCGTCGCCGGTGAGCGAGTAGGCCTCCTGGATCTCGTCGATTCGATTAACCAGCGTACGGAAGCGTTTCGAGTTATCCGGTGAGTGGGTCGCCAGCGTCACCTGGATGAAGGCGACCACGCCGAATCCCAGCGCCTCGCTGGAAAGATCGGCGTGGTAGCCCGATATCACCTTCTCCTCCTCCAGCCGCATCCGCCGGCGCGAGCATTGCGAGGCCGAGAGTCCGGCGAGATCGGCCAGTTCCTGGTTGGTGAGACGGCCGTCGTCCTGGAGCGCGCCCAGGATCTTGAGGTCGAAAGCATCCACCGAAGTCATGCGCCATCTTCCAGTTTTATGCACGGATCGTGCACAACTTATCTAAATGGCGTCCCATTTGCACGCTCATTGCAGGCGCCGTGAAGGATAGTTCATGGCAGCAGCAATTTGGGAGAGCACCATGGGTCCGTTTCCGCACGATGCACCGCCGGCCACGATCAGCGCCGACAATCCGATGGGCACCGACGGGTTCGAGTTCGTCGAATATGCGCATCCCGATCCGGAACAACTGCACGCCCTGTTCAAGCTGATGGGCTATGCGCCCGTCGCGCGCCATAGAACGAAGAAGATCACGGTCTATCGCCAGGGCGACATCAACTACCTCGTCAACGACGACCCCGGCACCCACGGTCACGATTTCGTCGCCGCGCACGGCCCCTGTGCCCCGTCGATGGCGTTTCGCGTCGTCGATGCGAAGATGGCCTATGACCGCGCGATTTCCCTCGGCGCCGAGCCTGCCGATGTGTCCTCGGCGCAAAAGACGCTCGACGTCCCCGCGATCAAGGGCATCGGCGGCAGCCTGCTCTACTTCGTCGATCGCTACGGCGCCAAGGGCTCGGCCTATGACAGCGAGTTCGAATGGCTGGGTGCGCGCGACCCACGTCCCGCCGGCGCCGGCCTGTTCTATCTCGATCACCTCACCCACAACGTCCATCGCGGCCGCATGGACGTGTGGACCGGCTTCTACGAAAAGCTCTTCAACTTCCGCCAGATCCGCTTCTTCGACATCGAGGGCCGAGCATCCGGCCTGTTCTCGCGGGCGCTGACGAGCCCCGACGGCAAGATCCGGATTCCGATCAACGAGGACGCAGGCGATTCCGGCCAGATCGAGGAATATCTCAATATCTATCGCGGCGAGGGCATTCAGCACATCGCCTGCGGTTGCCGCGACATCTACAGCACCATCGAAGGATTGCGCGAAGTTGGTCTCCCCTTCATGCCGGCGCCGCCCGAGACCTATTTCGAGCGGATCGACGCGCGGTTGCCCAAGCATGGCGAGGACATTGCGCGCTTGCGGAAGAACGGAATCCTGATCGACGGCGAGGGTGTTGTCGAAGGCGGCCAGACCAAGGTGCTGCTGCAGATCTTCTCGGCCAATGCGATCGGCCCGATCTTCTTCGAGTTCATCCAGCGCAAGGGCGACGACGGTTTTGGCGAAGGCAATTTCAAGGCGCTGTTCGAATCGATCGAGGAGGACCAGATCCGGCGCGGGGTGTTGAAGGTGGATGCGGCGTAGGTCGCTGCGTTCAGATCGGTAGGGTGGGCAAAGCGAAGCGTGCCCACTGCTTCCAAATTCGCGGAGAGATGGTGGGCACGGCGCTACGCGCCTTTGCCCACCCTTGTAATAGCGCGATGGTTTATTCTCGACTCGTTCCGTGAGGAATGGCCTGCCGCGGTTTGCACCCCGCGACAGGCCGCTGG
>NZ_JADPKK010000011.1 GCF_023073915.1 Bradyrhizobium sp. 149
CTTTGCCCACCCTTGTAATAGCGCGATGGTTTATTCTCGACTCGTTCCGTGAGGAATGGCCTGCCGCGGTTTGCACCCCGCGACAGGCCGCTGGCGATCGGATCGAGCCCACCCAGAGCAGTTCGTGGCTGCCCCGTAGCGTGATCGCGTCAGCACCTTCATCGGACCCGGATGGTTGCCGGAACAACTTGGTTCGCTTCACAAGGCAGGGTCGACGAAGATGACACACACTAACATGACGACGGCCGGTATCGATACGTCCAAGGCTAAGCTGGACATCGCGGTTCACGGCCAAACCGAACGCTGGCAGGTTGCCAATGCTTTGCCGGGTTGGCGCGCTCTGGCAGCCGACCTGGCCAAGGCCGGCGTCACGCGGATCGGGATCGAGGCCACTGGCGGCTATGAACGTGGCGTGGTGGAGCATTTGCGATCGGCCGGCTTTACCGTGCTGTTGCTGCAGCCGCTTCAGGTCAAGGCGTTCGCCAAGGTCCATTTGCGCCGGGCCAAGAACGATGCGCTCGACGCCGTATTGATCGCCGCCTGTGCTGCGGCGCTCGATCCCCCTGAGATCGCGCCGGATCCGCGATTGACGGAATTGGCCGACTATCTGACCTTTCTCGAGCAGATCGAGGAAGACATCCGGCGCTTCAAGACCCGTCTCGAGCACATCGACGAGCCTGCGTTGCGACGCATCGTCAACAGCGACATCGCCCGGTTGAAGGCACGCAAGGCGGCGCAGATACGTGACATTGCCAAGCGCCTTCGTGCCTACGACGACCTCTCCAAGCGGCTCAAGCTGGTGCTGAGCGTTCCCGGCATCGGCGAGCGGACCGCGCTGGCGATTGTCATCCGCATGCCCGAGCTCGGTCGCATCAGCCGGGAACAAGCCGCAGCCCTGGCCGGGCTGGCTCCCTTCGATGCCGACAGCGGACAGCACAGAGGACAGCGCAAGATCGCCGGAGGCCGCAGCCGCCTGCGGCGCTCTCTGTTTGCCGCGGCCCTGCCAGCCGCCTTCCGCTGGAACAAAGCTCTGATCGCGCTGTATGCCCGTCTCATGGCAAAGGGCAAAGCCCACAACGCAGCACTGATCGCCTGCGCCCGTAAGCTCCTGATCTATGCCAATACTGTCGTACAACGCGGCACGCCCT
>NZ_JADPKK010000021.1 GCF_023073915.1 Bradyrhizobium sp. 149
GTTGTTGATGTAGTATTTCTGCGGGTCGCTCATGGACTCGCCGACGAGGCTAGCCGCCGCGAAATGCATCACCGCCGCGATGTTGTGGTCGGCGAAAGCGCGCGCCAGCGCTGCGCCGTCGAGCAGATCGCCGGTAATCAGCGGGCCGGCGACGAAGCCGCGATGACCGGTCGAAAGATTGTCATAAACGACGGGCCGATAACCGGCGGCAGCCAGGGCGCGGCAGGCATGCGAGCCGATATAGCCCGCGCCTCCGGTAACGAGGACAGTGGGTCGGTCGGTCATGTCGCATCTAAGCTGTTTCGCTGGAGGCAGCGTACAGTAAAATCAACAATGATCCAAGCAATTGCATCCAGCAGAAAGTGCGCAGATTTAGGGCCCTCCAGCATCTGCCTCTTAGCTTTGCATTGACGCTATTGTCGCGAAATCAATCTAGCGACGGCACCGCGGAAACCGAGCATTTAGATATGAAATCTAGCTTGAGGCCCACAACAAAAGACGGACAGGGACATGCCTCAGATCTGGATGACGTATGACGAACTCGGGACGCTCAACGGCTGCAGCGCTGCCGAAGCCCGGCTTCAGGCGCAGCATCTGTCGCTCGATCGCCGCAAGAGCCGCGACGGAAACACCCGCGTCAAGCTGAACCTCGCCTTGATGGCCCGGTTCTTCGAGACCATTCACGAAGGTGAATTCGGTCTCGATGACGCGATCGCGGCGTTGCGTGAAACCCACCGGCAGATGTCGGGAGTTCTTGCGACCGAGCAGGAGAGCCTCAGGCGCGGAGTGGCGTAAGCTCGCGGCTACGGCAGACGGCCATTTTCGAATCAGGCACAATCGCCCAGCCGGGATTTGGCGCAACGACCGGAGTTCCCCCGGACTGGGATGCCATAACCTGGCAGGTGCGATACTTGTTACTTGTGGCGCTCCTGTGCGATCCCGAGACGGTAGCAGCGGCGATGATTAGGTGACAGGCGGAATTCAAGGGCAGCTATGAGGTGCGCCCACTATGAGTTCCGATTCTGGCAAGGCGGAGCGTCCCTTCGACACGGAAGGTTCTGATCTGCACGATGACTTATTCCGGCCTCAGCGGCCCTCGCCAGATTAGTGTTCATTCCATGGGCCCAGCCCGCCCGGTAAAATCCGGCATCGCCCTTCCGTTCAAGTCGGCGGAAAGCCCGATCCAGGGCACTGTGCCCCAAGCGAGGCGCAAGCTGCGGAATTTCTGACAGGCAAGTGGTACGCGAACCCCCACACGGCGGCCAATCCCGGCGGCGAACCGCTCGGGCAGATGCTGTCCCGCCCCGGGCTGCCATCGCCAAGATTGCTCTTGGCTCACCTTCAATTTCTCGTATTATTGCGAGCGTGTTTTATGTGTTTCCGAACGCCGTGTGAACAATGATAGCTCGGGGAAGCCGGCACTATCCTATTCTTGATCTTTATCGCGCTATCGCATCATTTGCCGTGCTTCTTTACCATATTGCCGGATCCCTTCAGATCGCAAGCATGGCAAGTCACGCGTATGTTGCCGTTGACTTTTTCTTCCTGCTGAGTGGTTTCGTCATCGATCGTGCATACGGCACGCGTTTGGAAGATCGGTCGTTCAAGCTTGAATTTCTGTTGCTGCGCTTCGTCCGCCTTTGGCCGATGATCGTTCTGGGCACCTTTGTCGGTGCGGTCGTTTCGATTGGCGGTCTCCTGAGGGGGCATACGCTGGACCTGAACCAGATGGCCCTGGTGCTGGCGTTCGGGGTGCTCCTATTGCCCTTTGGCCGAATGCCCCTGACCGCATCCATCTTTCCGTTCGATGGGCCTCTTTGGTCTCTCTTCTATGAAGTGGTGGCAAATGCCGCTTACTGTCTCGTGTTTCGGTGGCTGCGCGTACCGGTACTCTCAATACTCGTGGTTCTTTTCGCGATCGGTCTGGTCGCGGTGTCGCTCGAAAAGGGCGATCTCGAATTGGGTGCAAGAACCGGAGAAATGTCCGTTGGTCTGCTCCGTGTCGGCCTTTCATTTTTCGCCGGCGTCTTCATGTCGAAGATCGGAACGGCGTCAAGCGTCGGCGGTAATACGGCAATCACCTCCGTCGCGGTCTTGATTGGTGTGCTGTTCGTACCTCTTCCCCAGCACGCGATCTATGATGTTGCATGCATTCTTGTCGTATTTCCGCTCTTGATATGGGGGAGCGCCGAGACAGCCGTGCCGCCGGGCTGGAGGCAGGCCTGTAGTTTCGTTGGCGAGCTTTCCTATCCGCTCTACGCGTTGCACTACCCGATCACGCGCATCTTCTTCTATTTT
Organism: Bradyrhizobium sp. 149; assembly: GCF_023073915.1. Lineage (GTDB taxonomy): Bacteria > Pseudomonadota > Alphaproteobacteria > Rhizobiales > Xanthobacteraceae > Bradyrhizobium. Next base: position 2,299 of record NZ_JADPKK010000021.1, read on the forward strand.
CAGGACGCTCTTGCCCTCGGCAAGACGGCGCTCGCCTTTTCGATCGTGCTGGAGGTGATCACTTGCCTCGGCGCTGCGTATGTTGCGACGAAATTTGTCGATCAGCCCGTGCGTAATTGGCTCGGCTCAAGGGTCGAACGCATTCGTTCGCCGCGTGTGGCTCCGCTGGCCGGCAGAACCTAGCGCGCGCAAGCGCTTGCCACTAGGCCGGCGGCCGCGGCAGGAAAGCCAGAATCGTCTGGGCGAGAATGACGCCGAAGGCACCGCCGGCGGCCTTTTGCAGCACATCGATAAGGCGGGGATCGCGGTCGGGTGTCAACGCCTGGAAAACTTCGAGCGCGACCGCGACGGCAATCACGAAGGCGCAGGCCAGCCTGATGCGGCCGGGAAGCAGGAAGGACAGCAGAAAGCCCAGCAGACCGTAGGCGCTGAAGCGCTCGATGACCACCACCCAATAGCCTTCAGCGTGTCCGACGAGCGCTGGCCTGCCGGCGAGCTTGACAAGCGTGGCATAGACAATAAGCGCGAGGCAGATGACGGCAGCTGTGATGAGATGGTTTTGACGCATTGCAGCATGATAGTCGTTCGACCGGAGCCGCGCTTCCGAAAGCCGAGAATATCGTTAAGGTCCGAAGGGCGTCCTTGAACCGGTGTTCAAACGGCGTGTGTGGCTCTCGGGCTTGCAAGGCGCCGCATCCACCGTGCTCGTATGTCCGAAACTTGCGTCAACGCAACCGCGCTGCTGCTCCGGCTTGGGCTGGATCTTTTTCGCCGCTTTAACTCTTCTTCGTGCCCTTCGATTTCAGTGACAGGCCGAGCCGCAGGGCCATGCGCTTGATGGCGTCGGGCGATCGCCCGAGCTGTCTCGCCGCTTCCTCCAGCGAAGCCGAAGACTTCGCGAGCTCCATGAGCCGGCGATCCTCCTTGAACGACCAGGGCTTGCGCGCCATAACCGAAACGATCCTCTCGTTGAAATAGCGACAAAGCCGCCAAGCGGACCATGTTCGCTCGACGGCCTTGCTTGGGTGGGGCCGGGCCTGGGGAGCCCGGTTCGAAGATGGATAAGCGATAGGGAGGAGTTCGCAACAAACAACGCGAATTAAGCTAACCGCTCAACCTTACCCGCATGAAATTGATGCGTGTTGCTCCGTATAACCACGGACATTCTCATCAGCCGCGATCGATCCGCGCGCATCAGCGATCTCGGTCAAGGATATTCTGCCATTACGTCCGGCCCGAAGGCCGGCCGGAACGCTCGTTGGACGGCGACGGCCATGTGCCGTTGTGCAGATTGGGTCCGTTCGGGAATCCGCAGAGATCGCTTCGGTGCGCGCTCACGCCAGCAGCGATGGCGGCAAGAATGGATCGCGCCTCATCCCTTTGTCGCCGGCTCCTGCGCGAGAATTGGAATCGTTGCCGCGCATCCGGAGCGGCAAACCCATGACCGTCAACTCGAGCGAATCACGATCGAGCCCACGCGCGTTATCGTCTCGATAGCGCGAACTGGAATGTGTCGATCGCGGCGCGAGCCTACAGCGCCGATCTCGACGAGCAGCATTGCGCTGCTCTCAGGCGAGCCGTCACGAGATCGTCCAATTCACTCGGCTATGATCGCGCCAACAGCAACGAACCGTTCAGAAGATCGAGATGCTTCAGAAAGCGCGGGCGGCGTTCCCTTTCGCCAAGCTCAGAGAACGGGCATTTGAAGGTGCGTTTTTCAGCGTAGCGCTGATCGCGATGGCAGGCTGGGTCTATTTCATCACGCTATTGCTGGTGAGACTCTTTCTCTGGTTCTTCGCTTGACGCAGACGAAACGATCAGTTCGCATGCATTGTGCCGCCAAAAAATCGCGGCCTGACGACAAATCAGCGACCCTCATCATGATGTCGACACAACTCGAAGCTGAGAATGCTGTGTCACGAAGACAAGATGCTCGGCAACCGGAAGAGTTCAGAATGACTGTAGTTGCGATCCTGCTTTCGTTTCTCGCCGGCTTTGGTGGAGGCTATGCGACGCGCGGGTGGCGATCGCGCAGGCGCAGGGTGCGTCATCCGCTCTATCAGCCTTACGATCCGGCCTTGCCTCCGCAAAGCGCGTCCCCGGCGCGGGGATGGCGAGCATTCTGAACAAATGCAACCTTGGACACGATCGATGGTGGTCGCCCTTGTCATTCCGCTCATCGGCATGCGAAACTCTCGCAGCCTCCGCACCGCCGTCTCGGCCACAGGCATGATTGGAAGCTGCCATGACTAGGCCAACAAACAACGTTCACCGACGATATTTCGTCGATGCCGCGGGCCGGCGTGTTCTGATCGGTCTGACGCGCGAGGAAACATTCGAATTCGAGCGGCTTGATAGCAGGTTGGTGCTCGATCCGGTGGATGGCAAGTCCGAGCCGGACGGCCGCGAAATCTGGCTCGCTGAAGGCGAGCAGCGCTGGGTGGAACTCCACGAGAAGCATGAGGGGGCTTGGAAGGCATGGATGGTGCAAAACGCACCGACCAATCCGTAGTCTGATCAGAGACAGCTCGTGCGGCGCTCGATCATTGGGCGCCCTCGGACGTCGAAATCGGGTGTCCGCAGTCCGGTCAAGTCGAGAAACTAGGTGCAGTCGTCCTGACCAGATGGCGCCGGGAAAAGCTTCGCAAGGCAATCCACACCCATTCCGCGTTCGCCCGCATCGAGAACACGCCGCGCGATGACGTGCCGAAATTTCCATCCAGGTCCTTCAAATTGATCCGCGGCCCAAATCTGCGGCTTCGGGCGCCCGTCGAGGCCGCGGATCCACACGAAATAGTATTCGTCCATTTTTCCGTGCGGCTCTCGCATCCAACGCGGACAATCCGCCAATGTAGTGCACGTCGGCACGGCCCTTCGCAAAGGGACGTCAACGCGGTTAGCCTAGGCCGATGCGCTTTTGCTGATAGCCGCGACCGAGAATGTTCTCCCACCAAATCCGATTGTCGACGAACCACCGGACAGTCTTGGCCAGGCCGCTCTCGAAATTCTCGTCCGCGCGCCATCCAAGCTGGTTTTCAAGCTTCGAGGCATCGATCGCGTAACGGCGATCGTGCCCTGGACGATCGGGGACGAACGAAATCAGGCTACGCCGGGAACCTGCCCCGGATGGCGAAATTTCATCCAGTAGATCGCAGATGCCTTCCACGACGTGAAGGTTGCTGCGCTCGTTTCGTCCGCCAACATTGTATGTTTCACCGACCACGCCCCGCTCGAGCACGAGCGCAAGCGCCTTGGCATGATCCTCTACGTAGAGCCAGTCTCGAATATTCTGCCCGTCGCCATAGACCGGCAACGCTTCTTCGGCGAGCCCCTTGATGATCATGTGGGGGATGAGCTTCTCGGGAAAGTGATAAGGCCCATAATTGTTCGAGCAGTTCGTTACCATCGTGGGCAGCTCGTAGGTCTCGCGCCAGGCGCGGACCAGATGGTCGGACGAGGCTTTGCTCGCCGAATAGGGCGAGTTCGGTGCATAAGCGGTCGTCTCCGTGAAGTAACCGTCCTTGCCGAGCGAACCGAACACCTCGTCGGTCGAGATGTGAAGGAAGCGGAATCGCGAACGGCGATCCGCTGACGTGCCTTTCCAATACCGCAGGGCTTCCTGCAGCAGCGTGAACGTGCCCACGATATTGGTCTGAATGAATTCTCCGGGCCCATCGATCGAACGATCGACGTGGCTTTCGGCCGCCAAATTCATGACCGCGACGGGCTGGTAGCGTTCGAACAGCTTCCTCAGCGACGGCGCTTCGCAAATGCACTGCTTCTCGAACGCATAGCGCGGATTGCCCGAGGCGTTGGGGATCGACTCGAGATTTGCCGCGTAAGTGAGCTTGTCGATGTTGACGACGCGCGCCTGCGTATCGCGAAGAAGATGACGGACGACTGCCGAGCCGATGAACCCTGCACCGCCGGTGACGAAAATCGTGGAACCTTCAAAACGCATGTCGTCTTGCCTCAATTCAGACCGTGAGCGGCGAAGGAACGCGCCACCGATTGCAGATACTGGCCATAGCTGCTCTTGGCGGTCTTCTCGGCAACCTTCGTGAAGGATTCCAGGGAAATGTAGCCGCGCCGCAGAGCGATTTCTTCCGGGCAGGCGATGCGCAATCCCTGTCGCTGTTCCAAGATCTGCACGAAGTGACTAGCTTCGACCAGAGAGGCGTGCGTTCCGGTGTCGAGCCAAGCAAACCCGCGCCCAAGCACCTCGACGAACAGGTCGCCGCTGTCGAGATATGCATTGTTCACGTCGGTGATCTCGATCTCTCCGCGCGCGGAAGGCTTGATCTTCGCTGCGATGTCGAGCACGCGATTGTCATAGAAATAGAGACCGGTCACGGCCACATTCGACTTCGGCCGCGCGGGCTTCTCTTCGATCGAGCGTGCGCGCCCGTCGGCCCCGAATTCGACCACGCCATATTGCTCGGGCGTGTTGACGACGTAGCCAAAGATCGTGGCGCCGCTCGTGCGTGCCGCAGCCTTGGCGAGCAGTTCGGGAAGCCCGTGTCCGTAGAAGATATTGTCTCCAAGAACAAGAGCGACTGAGTCCTTTCCTACAAACTCGCGGCCTACGATGAAAGCGTCGGCGAGCCCGCGCGGGGTTTCCTGCGATGCATAGGAAAACTTGAGGCCGATTTCCGTTCCATCGCCGAGCAGGCGCTGAAACAGCGGCGTGTCCTGCGGCGTGGAGATGACGAGAATGTCGCGGATTCCAGCGAGCATCAGGGCCGACAGCGGATAATAGATCATCGGTTTGTCAAAAACCGGAAGCAGTTGCTTCGACACCACGGTCGTGACGGGATAAAGGCGCGAACCTGTTCCGCCAGCGAGTATTATTCCCTTCATCGGCCCTCTCTGGTTTGCCAGCGGCAAAATATCAGATAGAGTGCGCTGCACAAGACCATTATCAGTGCCGAAGCCTGCAGTCCTGCGAATGAACGTTTACACGACACATCTACCCGAAGTTTTGATCATCGAGCCGAGGCTGTTCGGCGATCAACGCGGCTTCTTCCTGGAGTCGTATCAATTCGAGCGATACGTGCAGAATGGCATTACGCGTCCGTTCGTGCAGGACAATCTTTCGCGCTCGCGTTTCGGGGTGTTGCGTGGGTTGCATCTGCAAAATCCCGCGACGCAGGGCAAGCTGGTCACGGTGCTTCGCGGTCGTGTTCTGGATGTTGCAGTCGATGTCCGTTTAGGCAGCCCAAACTTTGGGCGGCATGTTGCCGTTGAACTGAGCGAAGACAATCGCAAGCAATTGTGGGTTCCTCGTGGCTTCGCCCACGGTTTTGCCGTTCTCTCCGAGACGGCCGATTTCTTCTACAAATGCGACGAGCTCTACAGTCCCAAGGATGAAATCTCGGTGCGATGGAACGATCCCGCGATCGGCATCGATTGGGGTGTCGCAGAACCGTCACTTTCGCCCAAGGATGCCGAGGCGCCGCTGCTGACGGATGTGAAGGGGCTCCCCCGCTACGGCGAGGTCTGACATGAAGATTCTGCTGACTGGCGCCGGAGGGCAGGTTGGTGGCGCGCTGCTGCGATTGCTTCAGGACCGCGCGAACATCGTTGCGCCGACCCGCGAGACGTTCGACCTGTCGCAACCGGCGGGCCTCGCTGAAAAGCTGGACTCGATCGGGCCGGATCTGATCATCAATCCCGCGGCTTACACGGCTGTCGATCGCGCGGAAGACGAGCGCGAGATGGCATTTCGGGTCAACGCTGAATCACCCAGGGCCATCGCCCAATGGGCCGCGCGCCGCCGCGTCCCGCTGGTGCACTTCTCGACCGACTACGTCTTCGACGGCTCCGGTGACCGTCCGTGGCGCGAGGACAGCGCTCCGCGCCCTCTCTCGGCGTATGGCGAGAGCAAGCTCGCTGGCGATCAGGCGATTGCCGAGGCGGGCGGACCACATCTGATCGCACGCACGTCGTGGGTTTACGCCGCCACGGGAGCCAATTTTCTCAAGACCATCGTGCGGTTGGCAGGCGAACGGGAAGAGCTCCGGATTGTCGCCGATCAGACTGGTGCTCCGACAACCGCGAGCGCGATCGCGCGCCCGCTGGTTGCAATGCTGCAACCAGCTGGCGAGGATATTGTCGCAATGTTCGAGAGACGGGGCGGCCTCGTCAATCTGGTTTGCGCCGGCGAGACAAGTTGGCACGGCTTTGCGACCGCGATCGTTTCCGGGCTGAAGTCGCGCGGGGCCAAATTGGCTGTGAAGCAGATCATTCCGATTGGTTCGAGTGAATTTCCTGTTAAGGCGAAGCGGCCCTTCAATTCGCGCCTGGACCTGACTCGGCTGCGAGAACGGTTCGATATTGCGATGCCGACATGGCAGCAAGCGCTCGATCGCGAGCTGGACGTTCTCAAGGGAACGATGTGATTGCCTTTACCCCGGGTTCTTGCGAATGGGGCCAGAACGCTCCGAGGCTTTAATCTTTATTAACTATCCCGGACCCATTTTCTGGTCTGGCGCCTCGAACCGGAAAATGCACGCATGTTTCAACTCTTCTTGCGGGCCCGCACCCATAACTTCCTGAAAGACCGTTTCGGGGGGGAGCAGACGTTCCGCGCGCGCTCACCCGAGCGTGACGCGGAAACCGATCATGCGCGCATCGAAGCGATCATGGTCGCGATCGAGGACGCCCTGCACGCGGCGGAGCGGGAACAGTCGGGCCTGAACCGCCGGGTGGAAGACGTGCTGGCGCGTGCCGCCGTGACCTTGGGCAATGGCGATGACGAATATCTCGAGCGTGAAGCGCTCGACAATCACCACCAGGATCTGTTCGACAAGGAGATTTTGAACGGCCAGCGACGGCTCAAGGAGCTCGGCGCCTCGATCGCTCATTTCAGATTCCTGAAGGCGGCGATGCTGAGCCGCTTTCCGGAGTACCGGCCTGCGGCAAGCTCCACCAATTAAGGTCGGAGCGGCCGCCTAGCGCCACGGCGAGCCGTTGCGGCTAGATCGCGAGCATGCTGTTGCCCTGGATGGATAGCAGCGTCAGGTTGCCCGTGGCATAGGCCCCGGTATCGATGTTGGCGCGGTTCTCGAGCAGCTCGGCCTGCCGCACCGGCGTGTGACCGTGCACGACATATTTGCCGAAGCGCCTCTTGCTCTGGAGGAATTCGTCCCTGATCCACAGCAGGTCCGCCTCGCGTTGTTCGGAGAGCGGAATTCCCGGACGCACCCCCGCATGGACGAAGAAGAAGTCGCCGCATGTGAACGTCGGCCGCAACTGGCGCAAAAACGCGACGTGCTCCCGCGGCATCGCAGATGTAAGCTCGCGCACGAGACCGGACTGCTCGTCCTTGCTGAGGCCCGGCGCGGCCGACACGCCGTACGACATCATAGTCTGGAGTCCGCCGAACTGAAACCATTCGGTGGCGCGCGAGGGGTCCTCCAGCACAGAGGTGAAATAGGCCTCGTGATTACCCTTGAGAAACACGGTGTTGCGGTGGCGGCTGCGCCTAATCAGGAGATCGAGGGTGTGGCGGGAGTCCGGTCCGCGATCGATATAGTCGCCGAGGAACACTTCGATCGCGCGATACGGCCGGCTGTTCGCCATGTCCGCATCGATGACGGCGAACATCTGCTCGAGCAGATGCGCGCAGCCGTGGATGTCGCTGATCGCATAGATGCGCACGCCGTTCGGTAACTTCGGCCGGGGCGAACTCCGAGGCGCGGTCGTGGGCATGGGTCCAACTCTTCGGAGACCTTTGCCCGAGATGTCAATACATTATCGACGAGATCGGGCCGCCATGGGCCGCTTTTTTCTCGACCTCTGCTCGTGAAGCTCATTCGAGCGCCTGATCGATCATCCGCGCGCTCTCGCGAATCGTCGATCCCGGCGCTCTCCCCCCGAATTAGCCGAAGCTGCGGCTGTCGAATGATGGCGCGGTCTTGCGGCGATAGGCCGATGCCCGTGCGCGGACCAGAGCGGCGCCGCAGAAATAGCCGAGCTGGAGCACCGCCGCAAAGACGAGAATCGTGACGATGGCGTGAGCTGAATCATGTCCTTGCCAGGCTGAGCCCGCACCGAGGATGGCCCCACCGAGAACAATGGCGGGCGGCAGGATGAAGATTCGGAATCGGCCTCCCAGCAACGATCCGATCAACAGGCTGAAAACGGCAACGGTACTCACGACACAACTCCTCGAATTGGGCGCAAGTGTTAATTGCTGCGGGCTAACATCGGCTTAAGCGAAATGGTTGAACAGCCGTTCAAATGCGCGCGCAATTCGGCGCAAATATGCCGCGGTTTGATAACAAACGCGGCGAGATGCCCGCATAATTGTCACGTGTGTGACAGAACTTTGAGCATTCCATCGTTGCCGTGCCGTGTTGCAGAAATCGATTTGATTTTTTCGTTGCACTGCCGCAATGTCGCTTTGTTTAGTTAAGATATACTTTGTCCCACATCGACCATTTCGATCGATTTGTTCGCAATCCTTCATTGCGATGCGCGACGAGGCAGCGAGGTTCGGATGGCTGTAGCAACTTACGGTTCGGAAAACTATTATTCGGTTATATCGAATCGGCGCGGTGCCCTCCAGAGACCCCTGCAGGTCGCCTTGATCGCCGGTGACTTCGTCGCGGTGCTGCTCAGCTATTTCGTGGCGAGCGGTCTTTATCGCGTCCTCGTGACTGAACAGGATTCGTCCGTCGGAGCAGGTCTCGTCGTCGGCGCGGTGTTCGTGACCATCGCGTACTTCCAGGGTGTCTACGATCATCATCGCCTCTTGAGTACGATCTGGCAGCTGCGCAAGGCTCTGGCGATCTGGTTGATCTCGCTGACCATTCTCGCGGTCGAGGCTTTTCTGCTCAAATCGTCTGCGGATTTATCGCGCGGGACCACCCTGTTGTTTGCCGCGACCGGTGGCGTCGCCTTGGGCGGTCTCCGCGTGCTGTGGCGCCTGGCGCTCACGTCCAGTTATGCCAAGGGTCGCCTGGTCGACCGGAAAGTGGTCCTGCTCAGCCTCAAGCCCCTCGATTTCACATCGAGCCGCTTCAAGGATCTGCGCAAGCACGGCTTCAACGTCGTGCGGCATTTCGTGCTCGAGCCTTCCGAAGAGGGCGCCGGCTGGGATCGCGAGATTCGCGATATCGTCCGTCAGGCGCGCACGGCGGATGTGGAAGAATATCTCCTGGTCGTCGACTGGGACGAAATGCCTCTTCTCCAGAAACTGACCCAGCATCTGCGCGTGGTCCCCCAGCCGATCCGCCTTCTGCCGGATTTCCCGATCGCCGACCTGGTCTCCCGTCCGTTCCAGCCGGTCAGCGGCACGGTCGCGATTGAGATCCAGCGTGCGCCGCTCAGCGTCTTCGAGCAGGCGCAAAAGCGCTGTCTCGACATCGGCCTCGCCTCGTTCGCCCTGCTGTTGCTGGCGCCGCTGCTGGTGACGGCCGCGATCATGATCAAGCTCGATTCGAAGGGCAGCGTGATCTTCAGGCAGTCCCGTCGCGGGTTCAACGGCAAGCAATTCCAGATCTGGAAATTTCGCTCCATGACGGTGGCGGAGAACGGTCATGTCGTCACGCAGGCGACGAAGAGCGACGTGCGGGTAACGCGGGTCGGCCGCGTGTTGCGCCGGACCAGCATCGACGAACTGCCGCAGCTCTGGAACGTCCTCCGCGGCGAGATGTCGCTGGTCGGACCGCGCCCGCATGCGCTCGCCCACGACAATTACTACGACCAACTCATCAGCAATTACGTCTACCGGCACCATATGAAGCCCGGCCTGACCGGTTGGGCCCAGGTCAACGGCTTCCGCGGCGAGACGCCGACCATCGACCTGATGGAAAAGCGGGTGGAGTACGACGTCTGGTACGTCAGCAACTGGAGCATCTGGCTCGACATCAGGATCATCCTGAAGACCGCGCTCGCCTTGATCCATCAGGAAGCGTATTGACGGCACGCTGTATGTCGCCGGCCAACGGCCGGTGAAGGGCAATGGCTGCACGCGACAAGTGGGATCGTGCGCCGATCGCATTCTTGCCGTCGCAATCAGCTGGCTTCGCCTCCGACGTAGCTTGACGTGGGGCCTGCATCTCGCTTCGTTATCTTCGTGTAGAACCATTTTCTCCCCGGCGTGCCGCGGTTGGCGCGGCACGACAGGTGCGGCAGGAAATCTGCCGACCGGTATCAGCGATCCAATGTGGCCTTGAGCTCGAATGGGGCTTTCGTCGGCAAATTGATGACCACGGGGGTGGGCCCCAGCCGTATCGTGTTCGACTTTGCTCCTTGCTGGCACAATGGCGCAAATTCCGCCTCTGTGCCGCCAGGAAGTTCGAACGTCGCCGAGGAGTTGTCTTGCGAGGTCCAGGCGATCAGCTGTTTTCCTGCCGGCGTCGTTGTCTCGATCACGAAAAGCCCGGGGAAGGGTTGCTCAAGCCTCATCGGGCCCGCGCCCTTGATGACACGAATGGCCTCGCGAGTCGCGCATGCAGCAGGTTTTGGCGCCAACGCGTAGTCGTACAGTCCGAAATTGTCTTCGAGCGCGGCGGGATCCTGACCTTGATCCTTCATTTCGTAGATCCAGGTCCCCTTTATCCAAGGCGTGGCCGCCGTCCAAAGCAGGAATTGAGCGATGTTGTTAGCGGCCGTTTGCGTGGAAATAGGGCACATCTTCGACGTCGTCGGCCATCCGATCTCCGTGACGAAGATGGGGAGGTTCGATCCGGCCGTGTCCAGCAATTTCCGCAGGGTGCTGACTTGACGTATCGCAGCCTCGGCAGTCCGGTTGGACACCTCGCGCTCGCAATGATTGTAGAGGTGGACGGACAAGCCGCTGGCACCTTCCAGAACTCCGGACCGAACGAGCGCCATGGTCCATTTCCAGTCCGGGTCCATTCCGACCGCCCCGACCAGCACCTGTGCCTGAGGCGCCACGCTGCGTATTTTGGCGACCGCTTCCTTCGCGAGGGCGGAGTAATTGGCCGCCGCGCGGGGATCGCTCGGATCGCCTTCACCAACCAGGAAAGGGCGCCCCAGCACGGCGTTCATATTCCATTCGTTCCAGATCTCGTAAATCGGGTTGCGCTTGGCGGTCGCCAGAACGGCTTTCGCCGCAAAGTCGCCGAAGCTCTTTCGGCCCACGTCGGTCAGCGGAGGCTGGCCGTCAGGAACGAGCGGATTTGGGTGACCCAGGACGAGCAATGGCCTTGCCTGAGTCTGGTCGAGAAAATCAAACAGCTTGGCTGGCTCTCGGGCAACTTGCGTTGTGGCACCGCCGGTCGCCGGCGCGGCCCGAAACAGGCTCCAGGCAAGATCGTCCCTGACCGAATCGAAGGCATCGGAACGCAACACCTGCGCGGACTTTTGAGGAGAATAGCCATATTCTCCTCCTATCCCGAAGTGCACGCCAAGACCGATCATCGGCCGCTCGGCCCGTTCGGCCAGCGGCTGCTTGCCAACCCAGAAGGATGTAGTGTGATTGGCAGCATAGATTTTGCTGAAGAGCAGGCCTGCTGCGAGGAATGCAACCGCCAACCCGATTTTCGCAGCTCGGACCATCTTCGCCTCTATTGTGTCAGGTAAAGAACGTACATGCGGATTCTCTTCGTTTCAGCCTTCTTTCCGCCCTTTGTCCAAGGCGGAGCCGAAATTTCCGCGCGCAATCTGGCGGCGTGGCTCCATGCGAACGGCCATGAGGTCGCCGTCCTGACCACAGCGCCGACAGCAGCGGATGAGGTGAGGGGGGCGATCGTTGACGGTCTCAAAGTCTGGCGCTTTCATATGCCTCGGCCGTACACTGTGTTTGAAGCGGCTCAGAAATCCGGTTTACAGAAATCCGTCTGGCATCTTCAAGACCATTTTGATCCTCGTAACGAACGGATCATGCGTCAGGTGCTCGATGAGTTTAGCCCCGATCTGGTCAATATCCACGTCCTGCAAGGCGTCGGTTGGAATGCCCTTCGCGCGATCGGTGCGAGGAACATTCCGGTCGTCGTCACGCTGCACGATCTCAGCCTCGCTTGTGTGAGGATGGCGATGTTCAAGGCCGGCCGGGAATGCGAACGTCTATGCGCGCCCTGCGCGATTTCGTCCAGAGCGAAACTCGCGTTTCTCCGCTCTGTTCCACGATTGGGATTCGTGTCGCCTTCGCTCGCCATTCTTCGCCGCTTGTCGGCGCTTCAGCCGCTCCAGGGCTGGGCCCAGGCCCATATCCTGAATCCCAACAAACCGCCGAGCCCGACCGTCGAGAGAAGCGCGTCCAGGACCGTCCGCTTCCTGTATGTCGGGCGCCTGCATGAATCGAAGGGGCTGTATGTTCTGCTCCAGGCCATCGAGCCGTTGGCGGCGCGCCATGAGTTCAAGCTGACGCTGGTGGGGACCGGCCCCAGCGAAGACGATCTCAAGCGGCGCTTTGGCCATCATCGCTGGGTCGAATTCGCCGGGCATGTCTCGGTTCAGGAAGTCACCAACCGGATGACGCAAAGCGACCTCCTTCTCGTGCCGTCCGTATGGTTCGAAAACTCGCCCGGCGTGATCATCGAAGCTCTCGGGCGCGGCCTTCCCGTCATGGGAAGCAACGCGGGCGGAATACCGGAGCTCGTGACACACGAGAAAAACGGTGTCCTTGTGGAGGCCGGCGATGTAAGAGCCTGGAGGGCGGCGATGGAAGGAATACTTGATCACCCGGAGCGTCTCGACGCGTACAAGGACAGCGCCGACGCTGCCATCCAAGAATTCGATCAGGACACTTTGGGGCGGCGAGTTGTTGCCTTCTACGAAAAAGTGAGGACGCAACCGGCATGAATTCCACCTCGACAGAGCAGCCGGTGGCCGGCGCAACAAGCAGGTACAGGCAGGACGGCTACGCGGTCGACAATCCGGAATGGCACGAGGAAGACGCGCCGTGGAAGGCTGCGCATATCCGGACGATCCTGCAGCGTAACCACATCCAGTGGAGGACGCTTGCCGACATAGGCTGCGGGACGGGTGCGATTGTTGGAGTTCTCTCCAAGCACTACCCGCAATCGAGAATGGAAGGATTTGAGGTCTCGCCCTATGCTCACGACCTGTCGCGCAAACGGGCGTCGGAAAACCTGAGCTTCAGCATGGAGAATGCTTTCCAATGTGGGAAGCAGTTCGACGTGGCCATGGCGATTGACGTGGTGGAGCACGTGGAAAATCCCTTTGAATTCCTCAGGGCGATGCGGACGATGTCTCGTTGGCAGGTCACCCACATTCCGCTCGACATGAATGCTCTTGCGGTCGGGCGCGGTTGGGTGTTGCCCGAAGCCCGTCGCTCGCTGGGGCATATCCATTATTTCTCCCGGGACAGCGCGTTGTCGATGATCGCGGAATCCGGCCTGGAGACAATCGACAGCTTCTATACGGCCTGGGCCATCGACCAATCGTACAAGACCTGGAAGAAGCGGTTGGCCGCGTGGCCACGGCGCTTGGCGTTTCGTGCCGCTCCCGACGCCACGGTTCGACTTGTGGGCGGATGGTCCCTCATGGTTCTCAGCCGTTCGACCCTGGCGTAAGCCCGCGAAATCATTGAAACATGGCTGATGTCTTCCTGAACGGACGGTTCCTCTCACAATCACTGAGTGGTGTTCAGCGATTTGCCGCGGAAATCGTCAGGGCAATCGATCAATTGATCGATCGGCAGCAACTGCCTGCTCGGCTGAGCGATGCAAGCTGGACCCTCCTGGTGCCTTCGAATGCCGAGGAGCGTCTGGCGCTGAAGCACATCCGCATCGAAAGGGTCGGAACGCGAACTGGACATGCCTGGGACCAGATCGATCTCGCAATGGCGGCGCGTAACGGTACGCTCATCAGCCTCGCCAATTCCGGGCCCGTGCTCCATCGTCGGCATCATATCGTGGTTCACGATGCGCAGGTCTTTCGCCATCCCGAGTTTTTCGGCCGCACGTATGCGTCCTTTCATCGCCGCCTTGGACGGCTCTACGCGAGGACCGCGAACCTCATCACCGTATCAAGGTTCTCCCGGAGCGAGCTCTCGGCTGTCCTCGGTATCCCGTCCTATGCCATCACGGTCTGCTCGAACAGTGCGGAACATCTGGCCGGGGTCAAACCGGACTCTTCGATACTCGAGCGGTTCGAGCTCGGGCCGGGCAAGTATTTCCTGGCGATCGGGTCGACGAAAAAGAACAAAAATATCCGGCTCGCAACCGACGCGATCAAGTCGATCCCGGTATCCCATCGGCTCGTGATCGTCGGTGCGGAGGATGAGCGCGTATTCCGGCACTCCGATCAGATCGCCGATGAACGAGTGGTGCGTGTCGGGCACATCTCCGATGAGGCGATCGCCGCACTGTATCAGCACGCGGCGGCATTGATCTTTCCAAGCTTCTATGAAGGCTTCGGCGTGCCGCCGCTGGAGGCGATGCTATTCGGCTGCCCGGTGATCGCTTCGGACATCGCCGTGCTGCGCGAAATTTGCGGTGACGCGGCCGAATATTGCAGTCCGAACGATGCAGGCCAATTGTCGCGTCTGATGCTCGATCGGATCGAGAAGGGACCGCTGTCTGCAGTCGAGCGACAACGTCAGGCGGGCCGGCTGGCACAATATACCTGGACCTCCTCGGCTCTTGCGTTGCTGAATTCGATATAGTCGCGTCTCATGCCGCAGGCGCGCGGCGAGCGGCCCGACGCAGCAACCGCGATCTGAACCGCCCCAAAGAAGCGAGAGCGAATATTAGTCGGACGATGGTGCCGGTATCTTGCGTTCGGCAATTTGCGGAGCGCGTCCCTGATAGTTCGAGGCGACCGTCGCGGTCCTGGCGGGAACGAACAGGTTCTGCATCGAGCGGGCATTCAGCAGGGGGGCTTCTATTAGCCGATGGAAAGCGAAGGCCGTCAGCTGGCAGATGACCAGGATCGCCACAAAATACACGGCGTGCGGCACTGCTATCGACTGGTCGAGTTTGACCGCGATCTTCACGAGCAGCGAGATCAGCGGATAATGGATGAGATAGAGCACATATGAAGCCGCTCCTGCCTTCTCCAGCGGGCCAATTTGCCGGTTCAGGTACGGCATCGAACACACGCCGTAGATGATTCCCGCCGCGCCAAGCCCGAACAGCAGGAGCTCGGCCTTTGCGGGAATCTGCTTCGAGATCCCGAAGTAGAATGTGACGGCGAAGACGATCAGGCCGGCGAAAAGGAAGAATGGGCCGCTGGCGGAATATCCGCGAACATAGAGCCACGCAATGCCGACTCCCGCCAGGAAAAGCAGGTGGTTGTTGTTGAAGATGAAATCAATCAACCAGCCTTTCCCGTCGAACAGAGCGAGAGGCAGGCCGGCAAGGCCCCAGGCGATCAGAAGGCCGAAACCGATTTTTCGGTTCCACAGGAAGACGGCGAACATCGCGTAGAACAGAATTTCGTGGCGAAGTGTCCACTCCGTAGCCAGGATAACCTCTTCCTTCACGGGCAGGATCAGGAGCGACAGGATGACGTCGCTGCCGCTCGGCCCTCTCGTGGAAAAGCCGAGAAACGACAGGATGATCAGGGGAACGAGCACGATCCAAAGCGACGGATAGAGGCGGCGAAAGCGTTTTGCCACGAACCGGGCGATGGCGCTGCCGTTGCCCTCGAGATCGCGATGATGCGCCAGGTAAATGACGAAGCCGCTCAGGACGAAAAATAGCTGAACGCCCGAATGGCCCGCCTTGAACAATGGAAACGTGCCGACGCCGAAATACTTCGGCATCAGCATGGTCACCTCGCAGTGATAGGCCACGACGAGCAGTGCCGCGATGCCACGGATCCAGTTCAACTGCAGCAGTTGTCCTTGCCGTGGCACCTTGGTTTCTCTCGGAAGTTCGGGTTTCATGAAAGATGACTTCCCTCGTCAAGTCGCAGCGTGAGAATGCCGATGCCTGAAGCTCAGCCCGTGCGCTTGGTGATCCTGTCCACGCCAGGGGGCCGGAACAGCGGCACGGCAAAGCGCGACTTGAACAGAAGGAGGCTGCGAATGTGCGTCCTTCCTGCGAATGTGAGAGGACCGGCGGCGCTCGACCGCTGATGGTCGTGAACGAGCTTCGCTCCGGGGATGCCTTTGATCGTGTGTCCCGCCCGCCAGAGACGAGCGCAGAGGTCGACGTCCTCCATGTACAGGAAATAGCTCTCGTCCATTCCCTGGATCTGCTCATATGCGGTGCGCCGGACGACAAAGCCCGTCCCCATCACCCATTCCGCATCGAACGGCTTTCCGGTCTCCCAAGCGTCCTTCATCAGGTGCTTTTCGGTGCGCCCGGGCACCATGGCTCCGATCCAGTCCACGCGCCGGGCAAGAACGTCGAACATCGAGTAGAAGCGCCGGGCCGAGAATTGCCGGCTTCCGTCGGGATTGACGAGGTCAAGCCCGACCAGGGCGGTTTCGGGATTCCGCTCCATGAAGTCAACAACGGGAGCGACGCTGTTGAACTCGAAATAGGTGTCGGGATTCAGGACGAGAAGATAATCGGCGGTGGTTTTCGCAACGCCCAAATTCACGCCGGCTCCAAAACCGCCATTGCGGTCGGCGACGACCGTTCGAACGTCGGGCAGAGCCTTGCGCACTTCGTCGATCGAGTTGTCGCCGGAACAGTTGTCCACGACCAGCACGCTGTCCGGATCCACCACGCCATGCTCGAGCATCGATTTTACGCAGCGAATGGTCAGTCGAGCGGTTCTGAAGTTGACGATGACCGCCTGGAGCTTGCCAGAACTGCTCATCGGGCGGGATTCCTGCAGAGTTGAAGGCTTAGTCATGCAAAAACGTGCTCGCTATGACAAGCCGCGTCCATGGTGGGATCGCCGCCTCCGTGTGACGTCACAACTGCTGCTGATCCTTTGCATGGGTTCCGATTTTCCTGGATGTGCTCGGCGGCTCTTCTCGGTCTTGATGCGGTCATATCATAACTTTCCGAATGACCCCCGTCACAAACTCAGCCGGAGAGCCTCTATTTTCAGCGAGAATCTGCACGAGTAACATGCACTAATCCAGATTTTGGAGAAGCGACTGCGCAACTCTGTGAGGTGCGAACGCCTCTCGGACTTCGGCGACGGTCTCTGCGGACAGACGTTTGCCGGAATTCAAAGATGCGGTCATCTGTTCCGCCCATGCGTCGACATTGGTCGGATCGGCGACGTATTCCGCCTTGCCCAGGGTTGCTTCGGGAAGCGATGTCACGCCGCTGACGAGCGTCGGGACGCCGAAGCCCATCGCCTCCGCTGCCGGCATGCCGAAGCCCTCGTAGAGAGAGGGCAACACGAAGAGCCTTGCGTTTCGGTAGAGTTCGCCGAGATCTGCATCCGACAATATACCCGTCATCACGATGCGGGCCGCGGTCTTCTCACTCGCGTTTTCGCGTATCAGGCGCATCTTCTCGTCCGAGGCCTTGCCGGCGAGATACAGTTCGATCTCAGAATTCGATTGGGCCGCCCGACTGAAAGCCTTGATGAGGACTCCCAGGTTCTTGTGCGGGAAGGGATGGCTGACGGTGAGGATGTAAGGCCGGCCCGCGAGCTTGCGGGTTGGCTCGCCGACTTCGCCCTGTTCGAGCCTGGCCCATTCGATGGCGTTGTAGATGACCTTGCACTTGTTGGCCGCCGCGTCTCCGAAATGGCGTCGAACGTATTCCTTCTCGGAATTGGAGATCAGGAATACGAGGTCCGCCGTCTGAAACATGCGGGGAAGATAGAAGTCGAGCCAAGCCTTCCTCTTGCTGGAATGGTACTGCGGCAGCACCTTGTACTGAATGTCGTGGAGGATCACGGCCGACCTCGCGCGGCTGCCGGGGCGCCGCGGCGGAAGGAAATAGTTCGGATAGACCGCCCAGCCGTTCCCAGACCTTCGCCATTCGAACAGAAGTTCTTCGGCGAAGCGGCTGTTCTTGCCAGGAAGCGGGTATTGCCGCTGCTGCGCGATCGCAGGGTTTTTCGCCATCCACCGCAGAAACTCGGGCGACAGGCGGCCCGGATCGGAAAACGCGAGCGTCAGCGCGGCCTTCGCCTTGTCGAGCCCGTGAATGAGGTTGTAGATCGCCGATTCAGTGCCGCCGATCTTGTGGTGATGTATTGCAAACAGCGGAATGGTGAGTTCAGTGGACATTGCTTCGCTTGATTTTGATCGTGCCAAGAACAAGCTGAGGTCGGTTTCGCGACAACATCAGTTGAGCACCCGTATGGTGATCGGTGCGGACGCATCGACGTCGTAGACGATCGGAGTCGGCTCCACATCGCCTTGAGGGCCCGCGGCTGGCGCGGTCTCGTCGCACATCCGCCGTCCCGATGCGTCAGGCAGGTTCGTCAGGGCGTATCGTGCCTTCACGGTCGAGCCCGAGGACCAGAGAACGACGCTTTGCCGCGCGCCGCGCCGCGCCCTGAAAACGAAGACGTCCGGAAGCGGTTCCTGGATGTCGACGTGATCGGCCGAGCGAACCAGATCCGTTGCTTTACGCACGAAGCAAGCGGCCGGCTTCGGCTCGTCGTTGAACGTGAATAGCCCGAAATTGTTTTCTCTGTCCGTCGGACTGGAACCGATGTTCTTCAATTCATGCACCCAAATGCCCTTGATCCAAGGTATGGCGGCGCTCTGCATGATGAATTGAGCGAAATTGTTGCCAGCAACCAGGGGCATGACACCGCACGGTTCATTAGAGGTCGGCCAGCTGAATTCGGTGACGTAGATCGGCGTGACGGCGCCGCCACGGTCCTGCATCAGTTCCTGTTGCAAACGCTTGACCCGGCCGATCAGTTCGCTGGCGGTTCGGTTTTGCGGTTTCAGGCAATGGTTGTAGAGATGAACGGACAGGCCATCGGCGCCGTTCAGGGCGCCGTCGCGGACAATGGCCCTTGTCCATTTCCAGTCGGTATCGTCCCCCACCGCGCCGATGATCACCTGAGCATGTGCATTCGCGCTCTTGAGGGCACGAACTCCGGAATTCGCGATGCGGACATAGTTGGCCGCGGACCGGGGGTCGCTGGCCGGTCCTTCGCCGACCAGTCTCGGCAGACGGATCCCCGTCCCGATGTCGATATTCCACTCGTTCCAGATCTCGTAGATCGGATCGTATTGCCGTGTCAGCTCGACGACTTTCTTGAGGTAGGCATCGAATACGCCAAGCGCATCGTCGGAGATCGGCGGCACACCTCCCGGCACGGATGAGTTTGCGGCCCCGACATTGAGGACGGGCTTCAACTTCGTTTGGGGGAGAAAATTCATCAGCCGCTGCGACTTGACTAGGACCGGCCCTTGAGGCGGAAAGCTGAAGGACTGCCATGGCAGATAGTCGCGATATGATGCAGCCCCGATCTGCGCCAGCTCGTGCAGCGCCGTGGTTGCAGAGTCGTATCCGAGCGTGCGTACGAGGCCGAAATGGATGTTTGATCCTATCAGCAACGGGGCTGCCGGATTAGCGCGAGCGACCGGCGGCAGAGTGACGGTTTTCTCCGCGGCCGTAGCGCGGTCGGCGCCGAAAATCGTGATGCCGCACAGCAGGCACCATGGAATGGCACGGCGCAGCACCGAAGAGAACGGCACGCCGGTGCGTGCCGGATACGACGATGCAGGCTCATGGGCAGGCTTGCCGCTCAAAATTCTCGTGGACTTCATTGGCTCGCATGCCCGCGGAAGTTGCGAATCTCGTCGATGAACTTGAGGTATTTCGCGCCCAGAAAGTCCTGATCAAACTCGCGAGCGCGGCCCATCGCATTGGCCTGGTAGCGGCGAAGCGTGTCGCGATCAGACAAGACCTTTTCGAGGCCGGCGCGCCACGCCTGGACGTCTCCCGGAGGCAGCAGCAGTCCCGTTTCATCGTGCTCGACCAGTTCGGGGATTCCACCGAAGTTGCTGCCGATCACCGGAACGCCCACGCCGAGGGCCTGAATGACGACGCCCGGCGAGTTCTCCAGCCAGATCGACGGAATGCAAAGCACGTCGCTCGTCGCGATATGATTGATGGCCTCCTGCAGGGGAACGTGACCCGTGAAGCTGATCCACGAATGATGACCAAACCTCTTGCGTAGGGCGGGCTCATGCCCGCCGCCGCCGACGATCGTGAAGGTGAACGGCCAGCGATCCACGAGCCCCTCGGCGGCTTCCAGCAGAACATCGATTCCCTTGGCCTCGTGCAGCCGTCCGGCGTAGACGAAGCGGACCGCCTCCGACTCGACGCGCTGGACTGTCGGCGACGGGTACTTGTTCGCGTTGAGAATGTGCGCGGTGGGAAATCGCTTGAGCGGCTGAAACTCGGCATTCCGCTCGAGATTGGCGCGCGACGGTGAGCAGAAGCCGATTCTGCGCATCGACAGAATTCCGCGCCGCTTCACGCCCGCCGACAGTTTGCACACGCCGCACTGCCTTTCGCAGGTCTTTCCGTCGACGAACATCGTCAGCCGCAGGCAGGACAGCGCCAGGTCCGGCATCACGTACATCATCGGGAGATCGCGCTTGGCGAACTCCTGCAGAACGTTGTGTCCGATGCCAGTCAGATAATGCACGTTGCAGAAGTCGGGTTTGAAATCGTCGAGCACGCGGCCGACGATGCGCGAATTTCTCGGGTCCAGGTGATCTTGCAGATGCCACAACGGCTTCAGGTAGGTCTCGTCGACGCGCCCCTGTTTGTAGATCGGGTATGGGCGCGGCATGTAGATGCTCCAGATTCTCATGCCATCGACCAGCTGGCCGAACTTCTCTTCTTCGCGAGACTTTGCAGCCGTGAGTACGCCGATTTCATGTCCCTGCTTCTGGAGCCAGGAAGAGAGGTTGAAAGCAGAGATTTCAGCACCGCCGAGCACATTCGGAGGAAACATGGCCGAGACGACCAGAATGCGCATACGTTCAAGCTCCAAATGAACAGCGGATCGGATTCGTTTAACTGCGGACCCAGCGCCTTTTTATGACGTACTCAGGCCATCTTGCAGTATCCAGGCCAAATGCCCGGCTCGCCGCTGAGTCACAACGAAGGCAGCCGGGCCGCGCACAACCCGGGAGACATCGGAAGCGGCGCTGCAGGATTGCAGCGCCGCGTGCCCGGTACCAGTCTGGTGTCTGTTATCTCGTCAGTGTCTGAACGTTAATAGCCGTATCCGTTCCGGCGAGCATGAGCGAGAAGAACTTGATCAGCTCTGTGCTCGGCGATTCAGACACCACGATGGCATCGTGATCTCGGATCTGGAAAGAGTCGGCGAAGAACAACCCGTCCGGCTTGCTCCAGTCAAAGTTGTACACGGTCGGAACCAGCTCGCCGGGGAAGCGTTCGACGTCGATCCCGGCGGACTTGAGCAGATTCCGCGGCTCGAGACGAAGAACATAGACCGCAGGTGAATTGGCGCGAGTGCCGTCGAGGCCGCCGGCCTTCGCAATCGCTTCAGCCAACGTCATCCTGTCGTTTTCGAACGTGAACCTGCGATTGTTGGTGCCGCCGATCGAGCCGGGCGAGGGCGTCGATCCGAAGACCATGAACACCCGCGGCTCCCGTGACAGATAGACGACGTCGCCCGGCGCAAGGAAAGAGTCCTCTTCGGGATGACGCACGATCGAACTCATCGTTTCCGTGTACGTCTTGCCGCCTCGCTTGATCCGGACCTTCGTTTCCCACGATGGATATTTCGGACCGCCCGCGCGCGCGATAGCGCCCATCACGCGAATTCCGCCCGGATCGACCGGGAATCTGAGCGGCGCATTGACCTCGCCGAGCACGCTGATCTGATTGCCGCGCTGCTCGACGACGGAAACGACCGCCTGCGGATCGATCGCGCGGTTCTTGATCCGCTCGCGAACGATGTCGGCCACCGCACGGGCAGTCAGCCCGGCGGCCTTGATCGTGCCTGCGTAAGGTACCGTGATGTTGCCGGATTGGTCGACCTGCTGGCGAGGTATGTCGACGAAGTTACCAGGCCGGACGCTGGCCTCCCGCGGAATGAAGAGGCCGCCCGATTGGGCTTCGAACACGGTCACGGTGACGATGTCGCCGACGCCGATGGTGATGTCTTTGTAATTTCCACCAGGCAGGTTGCGGAAATTGCCGCTGACATGGTCGCTGATCGAATTCGCCGACTTCAGAATATTCGGATCCACCGCGAGAAGCGCGTAAGGCACCGGCGGACTGGGCGCGACCGTCAGCGCCGCATTTGACACGACCGAAGCTCCGTTCGGGGCATCTTGCGGCGTAAATCCAGCGCAGCCGGCCAGGCAGATGGCAGAGACGGCAAGCGCAGGAGAAATTTTGAAAATCGATGCCAACAAAACGCGCGTCCTATCTCACTCTTACCATGCTCGAAGTTCTTAGCAGCCGCACCATGTGAGACCAAGTCTGGATGAGGTTGCAGCGGACCATTGAAAGTCACTGTTGCATTCCAGCCACTTCGTCGCGCTAGAAGGCAGATTTGGAGAGATGTTTGTGCGACGTGGTGATCACCGCTGCGTAAACTTTAAGCAGCTCTTGGTGTGTCCCGTCGATGCTGAACTCTGACACGAACCGCTCGTAGCCGGCCTCTCCCAGCGCGCGCAAATCAACACGCAAGGCTCGCCTTAGTCCTGCCACAAGTGCCTTCGTTCCGGCGGGATCGCAGATCAAGCCGGTCACTCCGTCCTCAATGATTTCTGGCAGTGCGCCTGCGCGAAATGCCAGGATCGGCTTGTGCGCGCGCATTGCCTCCAGCGCGACGAAGCCGAAGGCCTCCCACCGCGATGGGATAACGCAGAGATCTGCCTGGTCGAGCTGAGCCTCGATGTCCGTTCGCGCGAGCCAGCCCAGAAGGGTGACATTGGACGGCATGTTATGCTCGCCTTCCTCGCTGACGACCGCGGAGCCGATCATCCTGACGTCAATGGACGTCTCAAGCTGCATCGCAGCCTCGATTAGAAAGTCGTATCCCTTTTGGCGATCAAGGCGTCCGATGAACAGAACCTTGAGCTTCGATGTGCTCCAAGTGGCATCACCGTGGCTGAAATTTGGGCGCTCGTTGCGCATTCCGCTCAGAACGAGGCTGAGCTGCTTTTCCGGGATGCCGGCGTCGCGCGCCGCCGCGTACTCGTTTTGCGAGATACAGATGATTCTGTCGGTGACCTTGGCGAGCAGCCGCTCCGCGATCTTGGCGACGGCATTGGTGAAGCGCGACGCCTCGCGGGAGAAGGCCCAGCCATGCGGGCAATAGACGATGGCAGGCCGTTTGCGCATGAAAACGAACGCCGTTCGCACGATCAGGCCGGCGAGCGTCGAGTGAACGTGCACGATGTCCGGCTTGGCGATCTGCACCTGCCGCATGGTCTCGAGCGCGAGCCTCAGCAGGCTGGGCAAATTCCGGCCCGACCGGTCAAAGGCGACGATGTTGGAATCTGCGATCCCGATCAGGTCGGCCCGATGATCTGACGGTACGATGTAACACACGTTCTCCTTGCCAAAAGTCTGGCACTGAAGCGCATGCAACTCGGTAAAATAGGTCGCGATCCCACCGCGGATAGTCTCGGCAACGTGGATGATCTTCAGCCGAGGGGAATCAGACGTCATTCGGAAATTGACTTGATGGAGACATATGCAACCCACACAACAAACACCCAGTCTTCAACGCTATTCCTGCTTCCGCCCTGGGCAAACCCGGTGCGGGCCGAGCATCTGCGCTGACAGACTTAACCAAAACGAGCTTTGTGGCAATTCAGCGCCCCCGCTCAATTCTGCGGGATGAGGCTTCCTGGTCCACCCTTTGCTGATCTCTGGATTATGTACGTAGACACCGACTTGGCCTCGAATGGCCACGCCATCCGATCTGCCGTTCACCCGTCAATGTCTATATTTCCGCTCGCATGATTGCAACGCGAATATGGCGGCACTTCGTGCGCCTGGTGGCGTGCGAAGTGACGGAAGAACGACAAGTGCCGGACCGCGAGGCAGTCTGCGCGATCCGTGCAGCCTACACGAGCAGGAAATTGTCTTGCGTAAGGCTGGTCGAATTGACATGAGCGAGCAGAATCGAGCCGCCCTCGTCGAGATGGACGATTGCGTTTGCTCCGGCCTGGGTGATGTTCAAGTCCGCGAAGTCGGCTGCGAACGATTTGGACAGCTGGATGACGTCGTGGTTTGCAGCAGCGCCCGCATGGAAACCGGAGATATGATCGTTGCCGCCGCTGAAGACGAAAGTGGTCGAAGGGGCCGCCGTGAACAGGTCGTTTCCGTTGCCGCCCTTCAGCGTTACGCCGGCTGCGTTCGCCGTCTCGACATGCGTGCCATTGGCCTTGAGCAGATCGGTCTTCTGCAGGACGCCCGAGGCGTTGTAGGTCTTGTCCTCCACGCCGGACGACAGGAAGGTATAGACGTCCTTCGCGCCGCTGCTCTGGGTTACGACCTTGGATGCCAATTGGCCGTTAGAGTCGTAATAGGTCGCGGTCGAGCTGCCGTCCGCACCGGCCTTGAAGGTGTAGTCGAGCGTGCCATCGGCATGGGTGCGCGTCGCCGAAGTGAGCTCGCCGGCGCGGTCGACGTGCTGAACGATGTTGACGTATGACTGGCCGATGACGCCAGAGGCATAATTGTCCTGGCTGTTGTCCGCGTGCAGCACGTACATCTTGGTCTTCACGCCGCCCGTGAAGAGAGACGTTGAGGTGGGGCCGTCCGCGGTCTTGACGATCTCCTGAGTGATCGACCCGGCGGCATTGAACAGGTCGTGGACCGACGATCCATCCGTATGGCGCACCGTCTGCGCCAGCTTCGTGCCGTGGCCGTCGTACTGCGTGCCGGTCGTCGTGCCCTGTGGGTCGATGACCTCGGTGTATTCGAGGGTACCATCGACATGTGTGCGGACGATGGACGTCAATTGTCCTGATGCGCTGATGTGCTGGACGATGTTCTCGTAAGGCTGGCCTTTGATGTCGAACGCGAAGTTGTCCTGGCTGTGATCGGCGTTCGTGACGTACATCTTCGTCTTGAGGCCGCCGCTGAAGAGTGAAGTCGTGCTGGTGCCGCTCGCGGCCGCCACAACTTCGCTGGAGAGCGCGCCGGCCGGGTCGAAATTGTGGGTGGTCGTGATGGCGCCTGTAATCGTGACCTTCTGTGCGTAGCTGCCATCTGCATGCAGGCGCTCGAACAGCACAAGGCGACCCGCCGCGTCGAACCCGCTGTGCTCCGTCACATAGGCCTTCTGCTTGATGTTCAGCGCGTAGATGTCCTTTGTCCCGTCGAGATGCGTGATCGCCTGGGCGATCTTTCCGCCCTTGGCGTCGAAGCTGGTCGACGTCGTCGTGCCGTCGGGGTTGCGCGCCTCGGTGTAGTCCAGGGTTCCGTCCGCGTGCGTTCTGACGACCGATGAGACAACGCCGCTGGCGTCGACGTGTTGGACCTCCGCGACATAGCTCTTGCCGGTGATGTGGTAGAAGAAATTGTCGTTCGACTGGTCAGTATTGGTGACGAACATTGCCGTCTTGACGCCCGAAGTGAAGAGCGTACTGCTCGATGAGCCGTCAGCGTTCGTCTTGACTTCCGACACCAGCGACCCCGACGAGTCGTAATAATCGTCGGTCGAGCTTCCGTCCGCGCCGATATAGGTCTTTCCGGTGACGGCGCCCGAGGCGGATTTGTGCGTCACCTCGGTGACATACGGCTTGTCCGTGATTCCATAGACGAATATGTCCTTCGACTTGTCGCTATGGGTGACCGTCATCGTCGTCTTGGCCTCGTTTGCATAGGAGGAAGCGGCGGTCGATCCGTCGGCATAGGTCACCAGCTGGTAAACCGGGAGGCTGGATTGATAGGCCGTCTCCTCGGTCGACGTGAGCGCACCGGTCGAATCGTAATTCTCGGTGAGACCCCAGGTTGGCGCCAAGGTGGTCACCGCGAACGAATAGCCGCCCTTGATCGTCGAAAGCACGCTGCCATAGTGCGAGATCATGTAGTCCATCGTTGCTTTCGTCGACACGGCAAGGACATGGGTGTCGGTCAGCGTGATGGAGTTGACGGTGCCGGCGGCATTGAGGTCGGATAGCTCGGCCACGATTTCGGCTGCGGTGCCCGTGACATCGGTCACAGCTGGCGGCGGCGGGATAGCGGGAGCGTCGATCTCGATGATGAGCGGATGATCGCTCACCGGAACGGTGAAATCCTGCACGTTGGTGTAGGTCGCGATCGGCTTCGTGGTGTTCAGCGGGTCATAGACCGTGACGGTTTTGTGCACGCTGTTCAAATGAACCTGAGCCTGCGTGGTCGGGTTTGAAATTTCGACGTCTTTCGCGTCGTCCCAGAGCTGCGGTTCGGCCCAGACCACCAGCTCATAGGCTCCATTGCTCTTGCCGAGGACCATGCTGTTGCCGGTCGAGGGCAAGTTATCGATCGTGTAGCCGAGCGGCGTCGTGGGCGTGCGGCCTTCGTCATCGTCGTCGGCGAGGAGCGTCGTCAGATTGTGAATTGCAGTCGCGGCCGGCTTCGGCGTGCCATCCGCATTGAAGAGGCCGAACTTGCCTTCAGGATCGGAGCTGCTGCCATGATCGAGCAACTCGTACAGATACGTTGCGGTGACTCCATTCTTGAAGGCATCGGCGAGCGAATTCAGAATGGACTTTGCCTGCACCAGCTGGTCGACGCCGAGGCCCGAATAGCTCGCCAGCGTGGTGTAGCCCGTCTCGGTGATGACGGAAGGGTTGTCGGGTGAACTGGTGGCTGCAAGATCGACGGCGTAGTTGATGCCGTAGTTCTCAGGCGTCGTCGTCGCGACGTAGGCATGGGAGGTGGAAAAGTCCGAATACTCCGAGAGATCGCCGAGTTCGGCGTAGCCGCTCTCGTCGTTCAATCCCAGCGTCAGATTATAGACTGCGACGTCGCTGAGATGTGCGTCGGCCCTGATCGCCGTGTAAAGGTCCTTCTGAAATTGGGCGGCAGCCTGGATGGAGGAACTGCCGTGGTAGGTGAAAGGCTGGATGTTGGCCTCGTTGAGACCTTCGATTGCGATCACGCTGTTCGGATAGGCTGTGATGAAGCCATCGAGGGAAGCGAGGAACTGGGCAATTCCTGCCGCACCCGAGGCCGGCAGGCTGGATGCCACGACGAAGTCGAACTTCACGCCGGCCGCTGCAAGCGCATCGATCACCGGGATTGACGACGGGTCCATCGAAAGGGAATCCCGAATCGTCGTGACGCCGAGATAGCGCAGGCCGTCGACGATCAGACTCGAGTTGGCGTAAGTTCCCCAGGCGGAGGCGGCTGAATAGGCTGCATGCGCGTTGACTGCGATTGAATCGACGAACGCATGCGCGGAGAGGACTGCGGATGAAGTGCTGGTCGTCGTCATGGGGCAACTCCACGTTGAAGACTTTCGCTCATCTCTTCCACGCAACTTTGAGCTTTTCATGTTTGAAGAAGACGAAGTTATCTTCGTTGTGCTGTTTAAATGAGCTCGACGATCGCGCGCGCCGCAGCCGCAAATGTGCGCGCGATGGTTCCGCGAAGCGCGTGCTCAACGGTTCCATCATGCGTGTCTGATGTTCTCGATGTGGCCGATGCGGACCCGAGATCTTTTCGGTGTTCTCACGGACAACGAAGATGTCGGTGCGACGAAAAGGTTGGCAGATGCTCTGTTCGTGGTCAGCCGCGCCGCATCTGCTTGCGTCAGTCGAGCGCACGATCCAGGCCGTGACTTCAATTGTTGGCCGGATGTCTATTGCGTGTTTCGTGTCGCCGTTGCCGTGAAGCGCAAGATTGCCTGGATGGCTTGCTTCCCTCGCTAGCACAGCAGGAGAGCCGCGCGGGGCTTCGGCTTTATCGATCCTTTCGCGAGTGGATTTGTCTGGCACATATGAAGTTCCAATGCCGGCTGGCTCTGACTTGCTCGGCGGTGCGCCGGGCGGTTCGCCGCGAGATACGATGCTTGCGGCGTCGGATTTCAATCGCGGGCGGAGCTGCACGCGAATTCAGTGCCGCACAATGGGCGCTTGGAAAGCCTGAGGAACTTGGTACATCATCACCGCAGAGCCGGTCGTTGGCATCGGCGGGAATCGTCCAGCAGAGTGATGAATGAGCATGTGGAGACAGGATCTCGAGCGAAACGCCGCACGCGGCGGTCTGACCGGCGCTTTGATCGCCTACGTCACGTCGCCAGGCTTCGCCCTCGTGTCACGGGCAAGGCTCGCGTCCTGGCTGAACGTCCGGGGCAGAGGGGGCAGGTTTCTTTCGCGGTTGGTCTGGCGATCGACCGTCAGGAACTACGGATGCTATGTGAGCCCTGCCGCACGGCTCGGAGCCGGTCTATGCCTGCCGCACCCGGTCGGCATCGTGATCGGCGAAGGCAGCGTGATCGGAAACGACGTGACGATCTACCAAGGCGTCACGCTCGGCCGGGCTTCGCATGACGTCGACGCCTACCCGTCGATAGATGATGGTGCGGTGATCTACGCTGGCGCAACGTTGCTGGGCCCAATCAGGATCGGGCGCAACGCGATCGTTGCGGCACATTCGGTGGTGCTATCCGACGTGCCGGACTTTGCCACGGTCGTGGGTGCGCCTGCGCGCATCGTCGGCTCGGCCAGAACCGAAGACCGGTTGCAGGCCGCGGACGTCAACCGGGCGGCGTCACGCTAGGCGACTTCCGACGCCAAACCTTGCTGTTCGTCCTGGGACTTCGGTGAAATGTCGGAGCGCGGCAGGATCTTGGCAGGGGCGCCCACCGCAATGGAATTGGGTGGCACGTCCTTGAGCACGACCGCGTTTGCACCGATCATTGAATTGCTGCCCACGGTGATGCTGCCGAGGACGACGCATCCGGCCATCAGGGAAGCTCCATCCTCGATCCGCGGCCTGCCCCGATCGGAGTGGTCTTTTCGGCCGAGCGTAATGTGCTGCAGGAGTGTCACGCGTTTTCCGATATCGCTGGCACCGACGACGATTCCGTACGGATGCGGGATATAAAGACCGCCATCGACGTTCGCCGCCAGGGCGATTTCCGAGCCGAACAGCAGGCATGTGAACCACCAGACGATGCGGCGGAGAATCCTGCCGACGAGCGGTATGCGGAAGAGCGCTTCCTGGATGCGCCAGGCGAAAACGAACTGGAATCCCGGCGTCAACAACAGCATGCGCGCAACAAATGCAAAGCTGACCGGGGTGTGCTCGCGCGAGGCGTAGTGGGCAAGATCCTCTTTGATCTTGTCGATGATCGTCATCTTCTGGGTCATCAACGTGAGCTCCGCAACGCCGGCTGGGCGCTGGCTAGATCCAAATGGCCTCGGCCGGTCGGCAAGGCGGTCTTCGTTTCCGCTCAGCCGCCGCTGTCGGGAGAGGGCGATGCGCCGGTCGAACGAAACGCCCCCGCCAGGAACCAAGCGCGCATGAGCAACAGGATAACTGCGGTCGCGAAAATTGCAATTCCCGCGCCAGTCAGGCCGAAAGTGACAATGCCGACGCAGGTCATTGCGGTCGAAAGACAGACGCCGACGGTGTTGATGGCCGCGTAGGACGCGTCCTTTTTCGTGCTCAGGAGACCGACATTGCCCAGATCCGAGCACGAGCGCAGCACCGCCGCCGCAAGCAGCAGCAGGAACAGGCCCCGATGTTCGCTCAGTCCTTCCATGGCCATGTAGCGCAGCGCCACTTCGCTTGCCGCAAAAATGGCCACAGCCGCACCCGTGGAAATCGAGATGACCTTGTAGAATTCAACGCGAAGGGCTTCGCGCCATGCCTCGCGATTGCCGCTCGCATAGGTCGACACGAGAATGGGCAGGGCAGCCTGAACGATGGCAGTCGATACCAGCGTCTGTAACGAATTGGCGAGCGACCAGAAGAACGTATAGATGCCCGTTGCCGACAGTCCGAGGAAGAAGCTCACGATGTATCGGTCGAGATACATGAGCCCGACAAGGCTGACGTCGCTCACATAGATGTGCCAGGACCTCTTGAGGCGATTGCTGATCCAGTCGAAATCGAACTCCCGCGAGAGCACGCCGCCGAGCTTCCACTTTCTTGCCATGATGCCGAGTGCGAAAAGGGCAAAAACGTTCGAGACGATCCAGGCGCACAGCACCGTTTCGATCGAGCGGAATTGCGGAAACAACACGCCGAGGCCGATGACAAAGGGAATCCACGCGGCGGAACGCAGCAGAACGAGCACATTGGCTTCGAGCGCCTTGTCGAGACCGATCAGCGGAAGATGCAGATCGAGCCCGATTGTCTCAAGCCACACCAGGACGGCGATCAATGCGTAAAGCAGGGTGACCGTCCGGTGCAGGTAGAACGACAGCAATAGCGCCAGGACCGTAGCCAGACTCAGCGAAACGATTGTGACGAACAAGCGATTCCGGACTCGGATTGCCGCTTCAGCCGGCGATAATCCGACGACCTCGCGCGCCACGAAATAATTCAGGCCCCACCCGATCACCGCCGGCGCGAGGCCGGTCACGCCGACCGTCAGCCCATAAACGCCGGCCGCGTCATAACCCAGGTATTTGATGACGTAAAAGGAGAGCAGGAATCGAAGCCCGAGCGTCGCCAATCGAATGAGCACATTCGCGAACGCAACCAGCTTCTGGGGGATTGGCATTGTCGGGGCACCGATAATCCGTGATAGCGCAGGGCAAGCACATCATCCGACCGGTGTCAAAGGCGAAGCGTCATCGCGCGGAATGACGTTCACTCGTTATGCGCGAAAAACATTCGACGGCCGCTGGTTCGCCGAAATTTTGGCCGCCATGCCTCATCACAGGCAGGGATGTGGTCAGAACCGAGTGCGCAAGACAGCTTTCAGGTCACGTCGCAGCGTGTTGCGATATTGAGGCGCGCTCGGCGATCCAGAACGATCGGAAGGTCAGATAGCGGCCGCAATGCGGGGAGGCATCCCGAACCGACGTGCATACCCGGCTTATCATTTGCCTGTGCAACGAGGCGATCGGTCGGCTGGCTTCCATCGCGACTGCCCTCGCGAATGCGCAGCCCTGGAGTTGGCGAGGCTGGCCGTGGGAGCTCGCGTGCCGTCTAGCTGAACGGCCAAGTTTCGATCCGTACGGTTCCCGCTCGTGCATCGGGCGCCAGGCTGGTCGTCGCAGGCGATGGCCGATCGCGGTGTTCATTCGATCTTAGCCTTCGCTGGCCGATTGCCGGATTCCGAGCAAATTAGTCAACGCACCTTTTACAGTTCCGGGCCTAGGCTGATCGAAAGGCGAGAAAAAAGAAGGTATGGGTTAACCAAGGGGAGGGTGGAATGAAGGCGAAACTCACGCGCGATAGCGCGAGGGCGCTTGTCGACGCAGGCTACATGCCTCTGGCACATTATATAGAGATGTTCGGCGAAGACGCTCCACCAGAGACGATCTCGCCCAGCATTGTGCCGAAAAAGCGGCGTAGCGCACCGGTCAAGAAGCTGCCGGCCGAGGCCGTTCAGGTGAAGCTCGACCGTCACTCACGCCGGCGCCCCTGATGATCGAACCTGGCATGGTCGCGTAGATCGTCTCGCGAGAGCGGGCTGGCGACCGCGCTCTGGACTTCGACCGAGGTCTTCCGCTCGTGAGTACCAAGGAGGGCCGCGACGGCCTCCCGCAGCCGGACCTCGATCAGCTCATATGTGATCGTCGAGGCAACGAACGAAGACAGCAGCCCGAGAACGACGAACATAGGCCAAACCACCCAGGGTGAGTAGCCCTGGGAAACCAGTCGTGCCCCGATCACCTGCAACGGGTAGAGCGCGAACGGGTGAACGAGATACAGGCTGTAGCTGATCTTGCCAACGAATTGCGGTGAGGCCTTCGACAACTGCTGCGCAATGGTCGAAGCCGGGTTCAGGACTGTCGAAAACAGGATGAGGGCCGGAAGCAGCCCCACGAACGGATGTACATATTCCAGCAGCATGTACATCAGTGCCAGGCACGCGACGCTGAGCAACAGCCCCGATATGCCTCGCGCTCCGATGCGCAGTTCGATCGCTCTCAGCGCGAATCCGACCATGAAATAGGCCGAAATCGGAAAGTAGAGAACGGCGATGACCCCCGCCAGAACGAGCAGGGCGGTCACCTGTCGCGAGCGCGCGGCGAAATAGTAGGCTGCCGCGAACCACAAATAGAAGACCCACTCGTAGGTCAGCGTCCATGCGTTCTGCTGCCCAAGCGGCAGGTTCAGGATGTCGGGGAGGAAGAACAGGTTCGCGAGGAATATCTTCACGTAGTCCAGCGCGTCGATGTCCTTGAAGAATTTGTATCCGACCAGCGGCCCGATGACGAAGAGGGCGAGATGAAGGATGACAAATACAGGAAGGATGCGCAGGCAGCGGTCGATGAAGAATTTAGAAACCACCTGGTGCCGGACGAGGCTGGCCGGGATCAGGTACCCGCTTATCATGAAGAAAACTTCGACCCCGCGGCCGAAGGTTCCGATGATTGCATCGAACCACGACGGCATGGGCGGCAGGAAGCCGGCCGTGAGAGGCATGTCATAGAGATGAACGAGCAAGACGCTTAGCGCGGCGAGGCCGCGTAGCCCCTGGATCGACGGCTCAAAGAGCCGGGCTTGGGCCGCGGAGCCGTGCCGCCCAAAGATATTGTGCCTGCTGTCGGATACTCTCTTGGCGAAATCCTTCGCCCTCTCCGCGCCCGATGGTCGTTCGAGAAGAGCCATCACCCGCTTGCAACCTTCAGGAGCTGCGGCGGCTGCCCCATAGCATTGCGGTTCGCGCGCAGAAGCGGCGACGGCTTTCCGAAAACTTCACTGAACGCCATGGTGATCACCAACAGACCGCTCGCAGGGCCGTAACCGAGAACGGTTATGGTGTAGAAGTTCATCACAAAGATGGCAGTGAGCTTGTAGATATCGCGAGTCCTGGCCACGGCCATGATCACGAAGATCACGAAGATCACGAAGATCGGACCAAACATCAGATAGGTTCCGATGTAGAAATTATCCACGGGCACGTAATAGCTGGCTTTGTTTGAGAACAGCTGCTGCGGATAGTTGAAGCAGCCCAGTCCGCAACCGGTGAAATATCCCAGCGGCATTAGATCGTTCATGTAGACGAACGGCAGCTGCCAGCTGTTGTTGATGCGATCCTGCAGGCTGTACAGGCCCTTTGCGATTCTGCCCAAATTGGTCCCGCTGAACGCCAGCATCAAAGCCGGCGGGACGAGGAGGCAGGCAAAGGACCAGAGCGCCAGCGAACGAAGCGCAGCGAAACGATGGCGTTCGTCGAACGCGCGAACTAGCAGCAGGGCGCCGAGGTAGATCACCAGGACGCCCAGCGCGGTCTTGTTGGTCGAAACCTGAATCGCATAAAGGGCGGGACCCGCCCAAAACAGGCACCAGAGCACGCTCTTGCGAATGGAGGTGAAGACATAGGTTATCAACACGAAATACGCAGCCATGGTGCTGTCGGCGGCGAACCCCGAGATGCGGCTTTCGCCGCCCGTCCACCAGAGTCGTGCCGCGGTTCGCGTCGCGCCGAAAGATTCGTATGAGAAGGCGACCCATGGCAGCCGCGAATGCGCGGACCAGAAGATCCCGATCATCGAGGCGAAGAAGAGAAAATAGACGACGTTCAGCAGGAGTTTCTGGTCCTTGAACTCGCGGCCGCAAAAGCAAAATCCGACGAAGGCGGGCGCGATCATTTTCATCGAAGAGGCCAGCCCCTTCGTCTCTCCAAGGAATACGTAGCCGAGAAAAAGTGCGAAAATTGTATAAAGAACGAGCAGGATGGCGAGGATGCTGCCTTGCTTGAACGCATATCTGTATGTGAATGCTCCGACGCAGGCGAATGCAAACAAGTCAGGAACGAACCAGAGGGCGTCCAGATGCGTGAGGCTCGCATAATACCGGAAGACGCCGGCGAAGGCGTCGCGGCTGAAATAGAGCAGCACCGCGCAGCCTTCGAGGGTAGGCAGCGTCCAGGCCGAGGCTGGGGCCTCGCGCTTTTCGGCGAGCGGCGTTGTCGGTTGATCCATCGTAGGGCCTTCGGTTAGATCGCGCGTGCTGTCAGAGACCGATAGGCCGATCGATAGCGTAGCAAATTGTCTCGATTTTGGTCATTCTACACATCTGGCTTAATGAAGTGATCGCCGATTCCGCAGCTTGCCGATAGAAATTTCAGTGCATCGTATATCCTGGTTCATCGCGATTGTAGCCTTCGTATTGGCCCCTTTGCCCTTCGGCTCGGTCGATCTGATCTGGATCTGGATCTGGACGGCGCTCCTGACCGCGAGCTTGTTAACCGCCAACCTCTCCCGCGTTTGCAGCTCGGACCTCTGGGTTGTCGGACCGATGGGAGCGGTCCTACTGTTATTGTGTGCACTCACGGTTTTCCAGATCTCCCCCGGGGTGAGTGACGTGCTCGCCGACCCTTTCTGGCGGATTGCCAGGGATGTCGCGGGGGTGACGGAGCCGAACCGCATCTCCACTACGGCATCGGTGCCCTGGATCGCATTCGGTTCTTGCGTGCTCTTTGTACTCGCGCTCTTGCGGGCATATCTGCTTGCCACCGACGAAAAGGCGGCACGGCAGGTGTTGAGAGCGATCGCCTATGCGGGATTTGCCTACGCGGTCTATGGCATACTCGCGCATCTCCTGGCGCCGACCACGTTGCTCTGGAGGAGCAAGGAATACTATCTTCCGTATGCGACGGGAACGTTCGTGAACCGCAACACTGCTGCCGCTTTTTGGGGCAGTTGCTCGGTGTTGTTCCTGGGTCGTCTGGCCCCGATTGCGTCGGACGCTCTGCTTTTGGCGCATCGGCCCCATTATAGTTCGTTCACAGATCATCCTGCCACGCTCGCTGTCGGCGTGCTGACATGTCTTGTCGCCACCGGCATGACCGGCTCTCGTGCCGGAGTTCTGTTGACCCTGTTAAGCCTCGCCTGCCTCGCCAATCTCCATCTCATGCAACTTCGGTTCCAATCCAGGCATTACTGGCTGGGAGCGGGAGCCGTCACGGCCGCCACCATCGTGGGATTCCTTGTGATTGGCGGAAATGTGATCGGTCGGGTCGGTCTTTTCGGGCTGACCGACGGTCAGCGTGCCGAAGTCTATCGGACATCACTCAAGATAATGCGCGGGCACGAATTGCTCGGCATCGGTGTCGGAAATTTCGAGACTGCATTTCCGCCCTATCGCCCGGAAAGTCTTGGCAGTCACGGCATCTGGGACAAGGTGCACAGCACACCCCTGGAAATGATGATCTCGATCGGGCTTCCCCTGGGAGCGACAATTTGCGCTATCGCCGCTTTCTTCTGGGCGCGGATGCTCTGGGGAGCTTTCTCAAGGCTTCGTGACCGAGACATTCCAGCCACGGCTGCTTCCGTGTTTCTGCTCGGAGTGTTGCATTCGTGTATCGATTTCTCACTACAAATTGCTGGATTCGCCGTCATTTTTGCGGCAATTTCGGGTTGCGGCCTGGCCCAATCAATATCGACGACGCGACGTCCGCAAAGAATATAGGCAGTTTACCATTCATTAAATACAGTCGGCGCGTCTTCGAAAATCCTGTATGTCTGATAAATGTCTATTCGTGAAAGGAATTGGGGCTCCCAGATGCGCACGATATCCGGGTTGGTGATTGCATTGCTGCTGGCACCATCAACATCCAACGCGGCAACCGCCGTCGACGTGGCTTGCACGCCTGCTGCTGCAGGTGTGACCGCTGAAAAGGCAACTCAGTTTCTCGACAATCCCTCTGGGCTGCTGACAGGAATCCCTGAAGGGGAGGAAGGCAGGCTTTCTGCGGCGATTCGAGACTTCGCCTCGATGCGCCCCGAGACGGTGGAGGGCATTGGATCGCTCTCGAGCGCCAGTTCTCCGGCGCAGAACCGCGCGATTGGTGCCGGACTGGGAACGGCTGCATCGACATGCGTGCTGAGCCATCCGGCGACCGCCATGGCTATCCAGGCAGCTGCCCTGAGCACCGAGAACGACGATCTGATTCAGTCATTCGTAAGCATCACGGGCGATGTTCCGACGACTGCCGTTCCCGGCTCCGATCCGACCGGTGAATCGATCGCAGGAGGTGGCCGCGGCACCGCTCCGGTCCAATCCCCTGGCGCGGTAAGTACTTCAGTGAGCACCACTTTTACCGCGGCTTCGCCGCCGTCATCGACGACGTTCTTTTCGGCGGCCTCAATCACTTCGATCAATCCGCTCGCCCAGACCAGCCCGACAAACTGAGCGAGGGACGCCATTTACGCGCAATTTTACGAAATTGCGCAATCGGGTTGAGAACTTTCGAGGCTACCGTCAGGCGATCAAGTGTATCGCGGGAGGCGGTAATGAAGCGTCTGGTTGCAGCTCTGTTCGTTCTAGGTTCTGCTTTGCCGTGCCTTGCGGCTGAGCAGGGGATGAGCAAGGGAGCCTTTCTGAAGGAGTCGCAGAACGTTTTGGCTCCACTGCAGTTTGTGAAATTCTGCATGAACTACGCGAGCGAGTGCGAGCGAAGCTCGCCTGAGGCTCGGTTGCCAGCCCATGATGTCGCGCTTGCGGCCCTCCAGGAGGTCAACGCCAGCGTGAATCAGGCTATATCGCCCGTGAAGAAATCGACCAATCCGCTACTGGCGCGCTGGACGATCTCGCCGTCGTCGGGAGATTGCAACGACTATGCGATCACCAAACGCCATCTGCTTCTCTCCAAGGGGTGGCCTGCGAGCGCCCTGCGTCTGGCGGTCGTCTTTGCTCCCGCCGGCGGGCACCTCGTGTTGATCGCGCGGTTGCAGGACGGTGACTATGTTCTGGACAATCTCGTGCCTGAGGTTCGCGATTGGCGGGGTTCGAGCTATCAGTGGGTGTCGATGGAATCCGGCGAGGATCCTCGCTTCTGGGTTTCGATTGCCAAGCAAGATCAGCGCGATTTTGCCGAACTCGGGAACAGGTGAGGGCGCCGCCACCAGGCCCGATTGTTTTTCTTTTGCAATGCACAAAGACTTGCCGTATTTAACCGTTAACCGCGGCTGATCCATTAATACGGTGGGACCAAGTGCTTGGTAGAGACCGCAATCGCCTGTTGGGCCTTCATTCGCGTGCTCCGATCTCGGCGCGATCACTCCTGGCCGTGGCGTGCCTGACGCTGGCTGGAGTGTCGTCGGCAACGGCACACTGCCTGCCGTTGCTGCTCAGAACTCCGCCCGTCGAGCTTCGTCTTTTTGCGGCCGATCCGGCGCATGTCTTGAAGTACGCGAAGAACGACAAGAACAAGATCGAGAGCAAGGTTACAGAGTATTTGGCCAGTGATCCCGATTTGCTCCCGCAGATCGGGAAATTGGTGTCGCTGGCTCCGGCGTCGAATCGGTCGGCAATCGGGCGTGGCCTGGCGCGAGCTGCGCAGCATTGTGGCCCGATTGAGCCCACGGTTGTGCAGCGTATTATCGATTTTGTACAAAAATTGCAGGACTCAGCGGTGAGCGCCGGATACGCGTCGATTGAGAACGACGCGCCTGTTCCGGTTTCGGCACGGAGCAAGCCAGTCCCCCAATCCAATTCATTATTTGAGGGAGAATGGAACATGGATGTCGGCAATCCGTTCGCCCCCGTCCCACTTCCTCTCGAATTGCCGCGATAGTGACGCATGTATCAGCCGCGAAATAACTTCGACGCCGGACAGTCTTCGTCGCTACCGCTCAATACCGCCGTTTTGACCTTCGAGCGGACGCTCGACATTGTGCGCCGGCAGTGGCCGTTGATCGCCTCCGTCGTGGGCCTCTGTCTGGCCGTGGTGGTGGCGTATGCGCTGACGGCCACTCCTTATTACACGAGCTCCGTCAGCATCCTCGTGGATACCCGTCAGGCGGTTCTGAACAAGTCGACCGATGCCGCAAACAGCACGCTGATCGATCCCGGCTTCGTCGAGAGCCAGGTCGAAATTCTCACGTCCGACGACCTGGTGCGCTCGGTCGTTGATTTCCTGAATCTCACCAGCGATCCCGAATACGTCCAGGGGGACATGGTTTCCTATGTCGTTGGTGCAATCACCAATCTGCTCGGTCTCGCCGAGCCGGAATCCAAGGATTTCGTGAAGCGGATGGTGGTCGCCAGCGTCAAGAAAAACCTGAAGGTGGAGCGGGTCGGCGTCACCTACGTGCTGACGATGTCGTTTCGATCCACGGTGCCCGAGAAGGCGGCGAAAATAGCCAACGCCTTGGCGGACGCATACATGACCAGCGTGCTCGAAGCCAAGTACCAGTCCACCAAACGGGCGAGCGAATGGCTGCAAAGGCGAAGTGCCGAGCTGCAGCAGCAGGCGATGGAGTCCGATCGCGCGGTTCAAACGTTCAAGGCCGAAAATAACATCGTCGGGACGAGCAAGGGCTTGATGAACGAACAGCAGCTCTCCGACGTCAACACCCAATTGATCCAGGCTCGCGCCAGCACCGCCGAAGCCAAGGCCAGGCTCGACCGGATCAACGCGATTACCGACCAGGATCTTGCTCAGCCCACCGTGACCGACGCTCTCAGCAACACCGTGATCACGCGGCTGCGCGCGCAATATCTCGATCTCGCCGCGCAGTATGCAGATTGGTCGAGCAAGTACGGGAAGGACCACCAGGCGTCGGTCAACCTGGCCTCCCGCATGCAGGAACTGCGGCGGGCGATCAAGGACGAGGTCAGACGCATCGCAGATGCCTACAAGAGCGATTACGAGATCGCCCGAAGCAGGGAGAGCTCGCTGGAAACGGACCTCAACAAGCTTGTGAGCCAGTCCGGTAGCGCCAGTCAGGCCCAGGTCAAGCTGCGCAATCTGGAGAGTGCCGCCGACACCTATCGGACGTTGTACAACAACTTCCTTCAGCAATTGCAGGAAGCGACACAGAACCAGAGCTTCCCGATCAGCGAAGCCAGAATCATCAGCACGGCTCAGAAGGCGGACAAGAAGAGCTGGCCGAAGACAGGCCTGCTGCTCCTGGGCGGGCTGATCGGAGGCCTGTGCTTCGGCCTCGGTGGTGCCGTCGGCAAGGAAATGCTGACCGAAGTCCTGCGCACTCCGTCGGAGATCGAGGCCGAGACGGCGCTGCAATGCCTTGGCACGCTGCCGGAGCTTCGTCCTGAAGCGTCGGATGGTTTGTCGTCGGACATGCGCGGGGCGGCGCTGACGCGATATGCGCTCGAACATCCGTTTTCGCGGTTTGCCGAAACGCTTCGCAACATCAAGACCGCCGTCGATCTGTCGCGCCTGACCAGGGAAACGAACGTCATTGCCGTCGTCTCTTCGCTTCCGAAGGAGGGCAAGACGACCGTTGTCGCGAACCTGGCGCATCTGGCTGCTCTCGCCGGGCATCGCACGTTGCTGATCGATGGCGATCTGCACACCCAGTCCTTGACGCGGAAGATCGCGCCCGGCGCCAAGTCCGGTCTGGTCGAGGCCCTCGCCGACCCCACGCAGTTCGAGCACCACATCCAGGTCGACCGGCAGTCCAATCTCAATTTCCTGCCGTCGGTCGTGCGGGCGCGGCTGGTCAATTCGGCCGATCTGCTGTCCTCACAGTCGATGTTGGAGTTTCTCAAGGTGGCGAGAAAGAAGTACGACTATATCTTCGTCGACCTCGCTCCGGTGCTTCCGGTGACGGATGCCAAGGCCGTCGGACATCTGGTCGACGCCATCGTCTACGTGGTTGAATGGGGCAAGACCCGCCGCGCGGCGGTGAACGAGGCCATCGTCGACCTCGAGGTGTTCAGAAGCAAGATCGTCGGTATCGTGCTGAACCGTGCCAATCCGAAAACGCTGAAGCGCATCGAGTCGTATAAGGGGCGGCACTATTCCGACTATTACGTCGAGCAGGCCTGAGAACAAGCAGGGGTCCCGCCGCCCGTCTGCGGTATATGCGGCCATTGTCAATGTCGTCGTCGCTGCGACGGCGCTGGCTTGGCTGCTATCGGTTGCGAGCTATACGTTTCGCCCCACGCTGCAGGACCTCGCCGCGCGCTTGAGCCGCGGCGAGAATTACGACAATGAGGTTCTCGCACGTATTTCGTCCCGCTACGAGGACGCCTCGGACGTATTTTGCGACGCCAGGCAACGTCGCAACCTGCTCCTGATCAACCTGCGGATCCTGAGCAATTACCTCGAATCCGGCGGCGTCGATTCGCTCGATGCGAGTCTGCAGAACGTGAGGCGCTCGGCGAAACAACTGCTCGCGTGCTCGCCCTCGGAATCGATCGCTTGGCTGGCGTTGTACTGGGTCGAGATTCGAGCTGCAGGCTTTGGCCCGACGGCGGTTTCCTATCTCACCCAGTCCTATCATTTCGGGCCGCATGAGATTTGGGTTCAGCTTTTCCGCGCGCCGCTGGCGCTGCGCGCCTACGGCTTCCTGCCGGAGGACCTCAAGCGATCGACACGCGCTGATTTCGACGACATCATCGGCGCCCGTCTCTTTCCGACGGCCGTTCTGATGTATCAGGCCGCATCGCAGGCGACCCAAACGGTGCTGCTCGAAGGCATGTGCGCCGACCCGATCGACGTGAGGCTCGTCTTCCGTCGCTTCGCAGAAAGCCGCGGGCTGCGCATTGCGCATGCGTGCTTTGCCGAACCCGGCAATCCTGCCCGCTTGTAGCGTCCTTTCAGCCGTCGTCGTGCATGGATCGTCGGCTCGCCAGCTCTATCGCCGATGAGGGCGCTGTGCATGAAACTGCCGCAAATCCGAGCCTTGCTTCGGACGTATCAGTCTGGCATTGCAGTGCGAAGGACGAAGCGACGAGTTGATCATGGCTCCTGTGATTGTCACTGGCGCTGCCGGTTTTATCGGCATGCATCTATCTGAACGCCTCCTCGCGCGCGGAGAGGAGGTCGTCGGTATCGATTCGCTGACAGCCTATTATGATCCGGCTTTGAAGCGCATGCGGCTTGGCCGGCTGCAGCGGCATCCCGGGTTCAAGTTCTATGAGACGGACCTTGCCGATCCCGCAGCCACGGCGCGGGTCTTCCAGGACGTGCGGCCCGATCGCGTCGTGCACCTTGCGGCGCAGCCCGGGGTACGCGCGTCTATCGACGATCCCATCACCTGCATCCGCGCCAATTGCGACGGCTTTGTCACGGTGCTCGAAGCCGGCCGGCGCCATGGTCTGGCGCATCTCGTCTACGCCTCGTCGAGTTCCGTGTACGGCGCCAACCGCACCTTGCCGTATTCGACCGAGCATTCGGTCAACCATCCGGTCAGCCTCTATGCCGCGAGCAAGAAGGCCAACGAGCTGATGGCGCACACGTTCGCGCATGTTCACAAGCTGCCGGTAACCGGTCTTCGCTTCTTCACCGTCTATGGTCCGTGGGGTCGGCCCGACATGGCCGCCTGGCTGTTCACGCGCGCGATCTTCGCGAATGAGCCGATCAAGATTTTCAACAATGGCGACATGTGGCGCGATTTCACCTACGTCGATGACATCGTCGAGGGCGTGATCCGCACCCTCGACCGGCCCGCGGCGCCAAATCCCGCGTGGAACGCCGAGCAGCCGGAAAACTCGTCAAGCTATGCGCCGTATCGCGTCTACAACATCGGCAACAACAGGTCGGTCAATCTGATCGAGTTCGTCGAGACGCTTGAGAAGATTATCGGCAAGCCCGCGATCCGCGAGCTGCTGCCGATGCAGGCCGGCGACGTCTTGGAGACGCGCGCCGACATTTCCGCGCTCCAGCGCGACGTCGGTTTTGCGCCTTCGACGCCGCTGGCGGAGGGCCTCGGTCGCTTCGTCGAATGGTATCGAAAGTACCACGGCGTCTGATTCCGAGATCGGCGGCGCATGCATGTCATCGGAGAACGCCGGCACGTGTGCTTTTGGTCGCCGGCGACGTTGTCAGAGGGGCGAGCGGTTCGCGAAGCAACCTGCCCTAATGTTGGGCGTGCGGCCGGATAGCGAAATGGTCTAGGGTGTTTAGTGGAACATCCGTCTTCAACGGAAAGAGCTTTCTCATGCGAATCGCGATGATCGGAACGGGCTATGTTGGACTGGTGTCCGGAGCCTGCTTTGCGGATTTCGGTCACGACGTCACCTGCGTCGACAAGGACGAGAAGAAGATCGCGGCCCTTCATCGCGGCGAGATCCCGATCTATGAGCCGGGCCTCGATGAGCTGGTGGCGACCAACGTCAAGGCCAAGCGGCTCGACTTCACCACCGATCTGTCGAAGCCGGTCGCGGATGCCGACGCCGTGTTCATCGCGGTCGGCACGCCGTCGCGCCGCGGCGACGGCCATGCCGACCTCTCCTACGTCTACGCCGCCGCGAAAGAGATCGCGCAGTCGCTCACCGGCTTCACGGTCGTGGTGACGAAGTCCACCGTCCCGGTCGGCACCGGCGACGAGGTCGAGCGCATCATCCGCGAGACCAATCCCAACGCCGACGTCGTGGTCGCCTCGAACCCCGAATTCCTGCGCGAGGGCGCGGCGATCCGCGACTTCAAGTTCCCCGATCGC
This sequence comes from Bradyrhizobium sp. 149, assembly GCF_023073915.1. GTDB lineage: Bacteria > Pseudomonadota > Alphaproteobacteria > Rhizobiales > Xanthobacteraceae > Bradyrhizobium. The sequence continues at coordinate 44,606 of NZ_JADPKK010000021.1, forward strand.
GTCGTCGTCGGCACCTCCGACGAGCGCGGCCGC
>NZ_JADPKK010000024.1 GCF_023073915.1 Bradyrhizobium sp. 149
CACCGCCGATTTCCCGACCGATCATCTCGACCCATTTATCGAAAACTTGCTTCAAATTATCTGGCGTGATCGAAATGCGGATAATATCGCCCTTTGTCAGAGCGGCTTTTACAGTACTGATGAATTCATCTTCGTGCGTCGCTATCCTGAACGAGACCATCCTTGTTCCAATGAACGCGGATACTTGGTCGAGCGCCTCCTTCGGGAATTTAGTAGCCGACTTGCCCCATTTTATCGTCTTCTTTTTCAAAAATGGAATAACATCAGCGGTCTTCATCAGAGCCGCCTTCTCAGTATCCATTACTGCCAGGAACGGTGGTAACTCGTCCCCTTTATTCAACCCATCCTGCACATAATGCAGAAGCTGGGTGAACATCTTATAACTTGAGTCCTTGCCGTGATGTTTAGCCTCGAACCACATTTCCTTCGTACGAATATCAATTAGCCCTTTGGTATATTTCTTCAAGCCTAACGCCTGAATGTAAACATCTTTGACGTCTTCCTCGCTGCGGACATCTTGTAGTTTTTTGTACAGAGACATTATGTTCCCGCTGGACCATGCCCGATGCACGGTAGACATCGCCGTTCGCATATGCCGTGGCAAGCGCTGTGGCAGCGTCGTGAATATCCTCACCCATGGGGTTCTCGTAGTCGAGGGCGGCGGAGACAACGCCTACTGGACACGCGTCCTCGTCACGTAGAAGGGGACCCAAAACTCAGTTCGAAACCACGAGGCGTAGGCCCTGGCGCGGGAGATACGCGCGCTCAACGTCGGCTTCGTTCGCAGCCAGAAGGCGCGCCAAGTCAGACAAGCTGTATCCAAGCTCGTTGCAGTGATACTTGATGATATCTCTAAGGCGCCAAGGTTCTTCTACCTGTATTTCGTATGGCTCACCCTCGTTGAAAGATTTATTATACTGAACATTCATGTTTTTGTACTGAGAATCAGTAATTAATTTTAGGTCGTAAGTTCTTTTAATCAAGCTTTTTATAGAGACCTTCCAGTACGCTTTCACTCTACCGAGAGCAGTAATCTTAGGAGATATCAAATATGATTTGATATCCGAGGCAGGCATGAGGAAAGCCGCAGCGAAGCGGTGCGCCTCCTCTTCCATCTTCTGATCGTCGTCAGGCACGGTGTGCATAACGATGTGTCCAAGCTCGTGCGCGAGCGAGAAACGGAAGCGGTCCCCGGCAACATCCTTGTTCATGAAGAAGAGCGGTGGCATGCCCTCCGAACGGAAGCTGATGCCGTCCAGAAGCTTGGTGTGGAAGCTCGTCATGATGACGATGCCGCCCGCCTGCTCAATCGTATCAACCACGCAGGCGACCGGCCCACGCGGCAGCATCCAGTACGCGCGCAGCCGCTCGGCGACCTTCTCTGGCGTGAGGCCGCTCTCGTCCAGGTCGATCTGAGGGATCGGCTTGGCGACTTCCAGGTCGTAGGAGCGCAAGAGCCTCGCCACGTGCTGACGCCGGATGTTGATGACCGCACCGATCCGCGCGAGTGGCTTCGCGCCGAGCTTCGTGCGCTTGCGGTAGTGAAAGGCGGGGAACCCGATCGCGCGCTCGCGCTGATGGAAGAAGGCTGTAGGGAAGCGGAGTGCCTTCGCGAGGTTGCCCAGCACCTCGTCGGAGGGTTGGCCGATCAGGCCGTGTTCGAGCTTCGAGATGAGCGCCTGCGTGACAGACGCCTCTCTCGCCAGATCAGCCTGGGTCATCTCGCGCGCCTCACGCGCGAGTCTCAGCATGTCAGCGTTGAAGACCGCGTCGGTCACTTAGCGTCCTCGTCTCGCACGCGCCGCCTCAAAGTCGGTCCGACCAGTGTCAGGGATCCGCTCCGGCGTGATGTCCACCCACGCAGCCTGGGCTTCCGTAGCGGTGACCTGCGCCGTCCAGATCACGTCCTTGCCGATCTGCCTGACAATCATCACCCGCTCGATCGCGGCCCCGGCGGCATCCATTTGGTAGCCCGCATACAGACGCACGGCCGCCTCGGGCAGATCGAGGAGGGGCATCTCGTCGTCATAATCCTGCTGTTGCAGGGTCTGGTAGTTAGCGTGTTGGCCTAACCCGTTCACCTTCTTGACCCGGATCAGCGCCTGATCCCGGTAGTTGAGCAGGTGAAGCCCCCGGCGATCCAGGAAGTTCACCCCAGGCGTGCCGTCGAAGCGGTCCATCAGCGCTCGTTCGGCGTGGTCGTAGATGCAGCACGCGGCAGCGCGATCACTGTGCTGCGCACGAACCGCATCCGAGTACCCGTCACCGTTGTAGGTGGCGACCGCCTCGTACAAGGCGTCGTGGATGCCGAGCAGCAGGGGCTCGATGATCGCCATCTGGCGCGACTGGTCTTCTTCCACGTCCATAAGGCCCTCTCCATCCGGCAGCACGTCGCGCCCTTGGAAGGATATGGCGGAAAATATAACCGTTTCAATAACCGAGCCGCAACTCCTTGTCGGGCCTTACGCTTTGGACTCCTGGGCGTCCCAGACGAGAGCCCTGGAAGCGCTACAATCCGATCTCGACAGCGAGATTGTCGGCGAACAGGGCCCCCTCACGGACGTACCGGCGCAGGGTGCTGAGCGAGGCGTGACGGGTCTGGTGAGCGATCCGGATCTCGCCAACCCCGGCATGGGCGGCCGAGGTCGCGAACCCCGCCCGCATGGAGTGGCCCGCATAGGCCGCCGCGTCGAGCCCGGCGGCGCCAGCGCGGCGCTGGACGATCAGCGCGACGGCGTTGCCGGACAGCCGCCCGCCGAGGCGGCCGTGACGGTCGACGGCGCGGAACGCCGCCCCCTCGGCGATCCCGGTCGCGGCAAGCCACGCCGTGTAGGCGGCGGCCGGACACGTCGCCTGTCCCGTGCGCCCGACCGCGAGCACCGCGCCGCGACCCTCGGCGTCGGTCTTGCTGCGCCGGATCGTGACCCGCAGGCCCTCGGGCAGGACGGCGATGTCGGCCACGTCGAGGGCGGCCAGCTCGGAGCGCCGCAACGCGGCGGCGGTGCCGACCAGGAGCAGGGCGCGGTCGCGCCGGTCGGCGAGGCCGTCGCCGAGCCCGGCGAGCACCTGCTTCAGGCGCGGCACGGTCAGGGCCTCGGCGCGGCGCTGGGCGGAGCCGCGCTCGCGCCGGAGGCCCGCCAGCACGTCGGCCACGGCCGGGTGGCGCACGTCGAGGCCGAGCCCGGCCCGGCGGTGCCGGGCGGCGAGGCTGCTCACCCGCCGGGCGAGGGTCGCGAGCGACAGCCGGTCGGCGCAGTCGGCGAGGTAGAGCCCGACCACGGCCGGGGCGGCGGGCAGCGGTTCGAGGCCGCGGGCGGCGCACCACCCCGCGAATTCCCGCCAGTCGGCCTCGTAGGCGCGGAGCGTGTTAGCGGCGCGCGCCTGCCGAGCGAGTCCGGCGGCGCGGGCGGCGACCGCTTCCAAGTCGAGCGCGGGGCCGATTGCGGTCTCTGCGACAGGGGTAGGAAGGGTGGTCACGGGGAACCCACGTCGTTGGAGGTTTCGGTCGCCAGCAGGTTCTGGATGAGCGTTCGGTGCGTGTGGTTGATTGAGAGGGTCCAGTCGATCTCGCACAGGAGGCGCTCGGCGCAGGTCCGCGCCTTCGTGCCGGGGTCGAGGCCGTGGAGGAGGTGAACTTGCCGTTCGCGCCGCCGCTCAGTCTCGGCGATCTCCCGATCTGCGTCCGCGAGCGCGTCATCGAGGAGCGATGAGGCCGGGACGGGCGCGACGGTCATCCCTGACCCCTCAGGTCCTGGAGCTGGAGTCGGGCCTCAAGGACAAGGCGTAGTTTCGCGTCGGCGAGATCGAGCAGATCCTGGGCGCTCGCCGGGAGGTCGGGGCGTTCCAGGGCCTCCTTCAGCACCCGCTGTTCCTGACGCAGGCCGTCCAGGGTGCGCATGTCCTCCGACATCAGCCGGTCCTGCTCGGCGGTGTCGGCCCCATCCCGGATTAGGGCGAGGAGCCCAGCAGTCCGCGCGGCCGAGCGCATCTCGATCGCGGCGATCTCCCGGCGCACGTCCCGGAGCATCTGCTCCAACAGCGCCACCATGACCGACTCCGTCTTGACCTCCGATAAGCGTCATTATCACAGCCCAGAAGACGCCACCCCGCGGCTGCCCACACCCTAGGCAGCTCCTTCACGAAACTGTGAATTGCCGCCAATTCGGGCTTTGGCGAGCCGCCAAATTCCATTAGGTTACTTTTAAGAATGTATTCACATGTGGCCAGTGAAGTCCATCGACTTCACTGGGGTGGCGAATGCCCCTCCACATGTGACGGGTCTCTCCCGTCTTTATGATGTCGTTCTTGCTCCTTGTAGCAGTATTTCTCAGCTTTTTCAAGATACTGTCTGCCGGTCCGGCCCACTTATCCAATGGTCTCCGCTCTGTACTTTCGGCAAAGAGCGATATTCATAGACGGCCTCGCAACTGGAAATGCCGGGGCCTCACATGTCCAACTCCAATCAGAACGAAGACCGCAAAGATCAGAATGCCTCCGCTGCGCCGGAAGCTTCAAACCCGCTGCGCCCTCATGATTGTCGATATCTCGTACAGGTCAGGAGAGCCGGTCACCTTTCATGGGAGTGCCGCAAGGAGAATGCCCTTCTTCTGAGTACCGCGACGTACGTTGCGGGCGTCCCCGTTCCGGAAGACGTGCGGATCGAACTCTGGGAATGCGAGATCGAGGATTTCGAGATCGATACCTGGGACCGCGTGCGGCTCCTCAAGCGTGACAACAAGGAAATCACGCCCGAGGACGAACGCGCGTTTGAGCGGATCCGGGTGCGCGTTGACCGGTGTCTGACCTGTCGGTGCAAGGTCCCACCGAACGTCGATGACGGGCCGAATTTCGACCGTACCATCGGCGATCTCATCATCGACGCGCGCGCCAAGAAAGACGCGGAGGCCAAGCCCGCTCCCGTCGTTCCTCAGCCGGCTCCGGCTCCGGTGCCGCCGAACCTCACCCCGAAGGCCGAACAGAAGCGCAAGCCCAAGTCCCGCAAGCCGGTTCGGAACGATGGGTGGGGCAGGGACTAGCGCGCCGGCCCGTGGATCGGCCGCTCAGCGGCCGATCCCACGTCCACGATCTCGCCGCATCACGGCGCGGACCCTCAGTAACTCCTGTTCGATACGATGGCGCTCAATCTCCTCTCGACGCAGGTCGCGCTCACGTGCCGAGGCCTGCTCACCATCTCCCAAAGCCAAGCGCCGCTCAGCTTGTTCGTGCCTCAACGCGCGCTGTCGTTCCTGTGCCTTGATGCGCTCATCGGGAGTCAGGCGCTCCCCTTCGCCGCGTGCCAAGCGACCCACCGACACCGCGAGGTTGGTATCCCGCAGCGAGGCCATGGCACCTTCGCTCAAGCTTTGACGCAGGCGGTCGCCGAGTTGCAACCGAAACTGCGCGGCCTTTCGGAGCAGCGTGCGCAGGGTCGCGGTCAGCGTTTGTCGGCGGGCACGCTCAATCCGGAGCGCGTCTACGGCCTCGCCTTGGTCGGTCTGAATGCCAGCGCGGGTTCGGAGGTGGTGTCCCCGCCCGAGCTTCGGCTCCGGCTTCCGATCAAGCACGAAAACCGCTGCGTCGGCTTCGTCCGCCTTCTCCGTGTCACCGCTGGCGCGCGCATCGGCAGCCTCAGCCTTGGCGTCCTCGCATTGTGCCGCGAGCGAGAGGTGGCTGACCCGCGTCGGCGCTCCGGCACGCTCGAGCGCTTCGTTCAGATGCGAAGCCCACGCTTCACGGAGATGCAACAGGGTGTCTCGAGCGTCGAGAGCTTTTTCCTTGCCTTCGAACCCATCGGGACCGACGCGACGAGTCGAGATCAGCACGTGAGCGTGCGGATTGCCGCCGTCCGGATCGTCTTTTCCCGTCCGTCCGTCGTGGTGCGCGATGTCCGCGACAAGACCGAGCGCGACAATCTCCCGCTCGACGAACGCGCGGACCAGCCGGACGCGATCCTCGACGCTCAGCTCGCGCGGCAACGAGAGTACGGCCTCTTTCGCGAGCCTACTGTCGACCCGGCGTTCGCTCGCCTCCACCATCTGCCAGAGCTTCTGGCGATCCGTGCGAGCCCATGCCGGTGCGCTTGGGGGAGCGAGGAGTTCGCGCGACGAGACGCCCTTGCGCCGCCTGTAGTCGAAGACTTGGCCGCGGCGGGCGCAGACCATCCGGGTGCCGGAGCGATAGGCGGCTGCGGCGACGGCCGAACGCCCGCCGGAGCGGCCGATCACCTTCAGCTCGAAGCGGTACAGCGCCATCCCGTCACCGCGCCCTGTGCGCACATACGTGGTCCAGCGGCCCGACGCTGGCTCGGTTTCAGGGTGAGGAACCCTGACGTCCGGCGCCTAAGCGCCGGACTGGGGGGAAGCCGTCCGGCGGGGCGCAGCCCCTGAGGACCGCGGGTGTCGGACGCAGTCCGAGACGTAACCGCGCCCTTCGGGACTCAACCCTAGCTTTGCCCGCCCCTCGAATGCAACTCTCAAAAAGCGAGCTTCGAACATGGACACGACCGAGACCAAGCCGAAGCGCATCAAGCGCACCCCGGAACAGAGGCTGACGGCGCTTGCCGCTGAGACCGCACGTGTGGAGGCAGAAATCCAAGCCAGGGATGAACGGGAGGCGAAGGTCGTCGGCGCTGTTGTGATCCGATGGGCCTACGACAGCCCTGCCAATGCCAAGCAGCTGGTCTCGATCATCGACAACGACGGTCTTCCGGATGTGGACCTCCGAAGGGTCACCGACCTTCTCGGCCGCCTGCACATCTTCTCCATGAGACAGGATCCTGTTCCGCCCACCGAGACGGAGCACTCGTAGGACCCTGCCGACAATGGACGGCGCGAACTCAACCGACCCCGTCATTGAGTTGCTCGACACGCTCAAGGCAGTCCGCCGCGACGTGGACCGACTCGGGCAGGACATGCAGGGGACGCTCAAGGCCGCACAGGCGGCCGAGATGGCGGCTGCAAAACCTCGTACCCTCACCCTCGACGTGTCGGCCCTCGGGCCGGCCTTCGGAACGCTGTCCGACCGCGTCGCGTCGTTGGACACGACGGTCTCCGCGCTCGGGGCCGACCGACTGCGCAGCGAGGTCGTGGCCGCGCTGCACGACGCGCGCGGTGAGATCGACGCAGCGACGCACGGGGTTCGACAGGCAACGGCTCGGCTGACACTTCGCCTCACCGCAGTTCTGAGCCTCGTCGTGCTGGGCGCCACCGGCGCACAGTTTGCCGGCGTCGCCGCGTCTACCTTCTGGGGTCAGGCGGAACGCGCCCGCCTCGCCGCCGAAGTCGAGCGCCTGCGCGTCGCATTGCCGACGCTCCAGGCGCGGGCCGAGGACTGGCAACGCCGCGCAGGCCGCGTGGTGCTGACGAACTGCCAGTCCGATGACAGGCGCACGCGCCTGTGCGTCCGCATCGACCTGAGCGCGCCGCGGTTCGGCCCGCGTGGCGAGTACGCCGTGCTCGACGGCTACTGAGTGCGCAGCGGGCCGTTCGGAATGACGATCGGGTGCATGAGCCTACCGCATGGATGGCACTCGCCGTGACGGACCCGGTCCGGAATCGGAAGGTGGCCTTGCCCTCGCCCGACCCTGCCTCCCGGCAGCTCTTTGCGACGTTTCCGCTGGCCGCTGACCGCTCCAAGATTGCGCTTTCTGAGATCCTCTGTCCGTGGGCTCGAGTTTTTTGAAGGCACCCCCCCCGGTTCGGCCGCCCTTCGCGATCCAAGCCCGCCAAGCGGCATCCACGATGGTGATGCGGTTGGGATCATTGCGCCGGCCGAGAAGGCGGCGCTCCTCGACGTGGAGAAGCCCGGAACGGGCAGCCGTCCGGATCGCGTTGCGTGCCGTCGAGGCCGACACCCCGGCTCGCGCCGCGATGGCCGACACGCACAGTTCACATGCGCCGCGCGCCCGCACCTCGTCGGCGATGATCCGTAACGCGGCGAGTTCGCCAGTCGTGTGCCGGGCCGCGAGCGCCGGGGGCATTGGACCAGAGGCAGCCAAGGTCCGCCGTCGCTCTAGTGACCGAGCGCGATCCGGCGAGCGCTGATGGCGTTTCGGGGGGAAGATGGACGGTCGGCCCGGCGGGGCGTCGCTCCGCGGCCGGGAGCTAGCAGGCCTTCGCGGCGGCACGGGCGCGGCCGGGATGACCGTCCGCCCCTCGATCAGCGCCGACAGCGCCTCGGCCTCGGCCTCACTCACCTGGCCCGCCCCGAAGGCGCGCCACAGCAGCGCCGCCACCTCGGGCAGCGCGCCCCGGGGCGCAACCTCGACGGCGCGCCTAAGTTCTTCAGCGAACATGTCCCAGCCCTTGCGGGCCACGGCACAGCAGCGAGCATCGCCTTAGCGGGCGACACCCTTCCACAGAACGAGCAAGACCGTTGACGGGATTGGCGTCCCGTCTTGACCCCTAAGGGTGCTCGTGAGACTGTCGGGAGGTGTTTGATCCCCCGCCGGTCTCTATGAGATCGGTCCACGGCCTCTCAGGTTGGCGCCTGAGGGGCCGTTGCTTTTTCTACGTTGCCGTCGTGGCGGTTATCTCCTCGAACCGGCACGAGTCCGGCATTCGCCCACCATCCCCGTACCGACACAGGCAGTCAACACGGCTACGGTAAGCCCTCCCTCGACGGGGGTCTCGAAAGGGCGGTCAGATACCCTTTCGAAAGAGTTATGGACACACCCTCTCGTCCGTCTCATTCCGAGTGACCGAGGGGCTGTCATGAGCGAGGTGTCGAAGGGGGTTTCGTCCCGCATCATGACGTATGCGGAGATCGAGGAAGCATTCTCTCTGAAACCGGCTTCAGCTCGGCAGCTCGTGCGCCGACAGGGCTGGCGTAGGCTCCCCGGTAACGACGGTAGGACCCGGATAGAGATCCCTATCGAAGAGTTTGAGCGGGCTCTCAAGAGAGGTGTCGAAACCCCTCTCGATGAAAGCGAAATCGATGCTGAGCCTCCTGTCGAAGGCCCTCTCGAAAGGACCTTCGTTGCCTTCCTAACCGCCCATATCGAACGGCTCGAGCGGGCTCTCACAGAGGCGCAGCAAGCTCTGTCGCAGGCGGTAGCTGACAGGAGCGCCGAGACTGAGAAATCCGATCACTTAGTCGGGGAGGTCGCCGCTCTCGCTCGGCAACTCGCCCAGGTCGTTGAGGAGGCCGGGGGTCGCGAGCGCGAGCTGCAAGCGCGATTAGCATTGGCCGATGCCGCAGCGGCTCAATCACGGGTAGAGTTGAGTGCTTTGGAGAAGAGAGCCGAAGCGGAGACCGCCCAGGCCCGCGCCGAGCTGGAAGCCTGGAAAGCACGCCCATGGTGGCGTCGGCTCGCCGGCTGAACCGCAGTTGTGCACCAGTCCGGATCTGGGAGGCTGTAAGTTCGTAGATCGTCGTGGGTACGGGTGTCCGTCATGAACGAGAGATCGCGTCGCCCACCACAGGAGCCAGGGCGGCCGGGATCCTACTGCAAGCGGCGTGCGGTCTCTGGTACCGGCAGATCGCGGCGGGCGGCCTCGGGGGCTTCCTGGCGGTCCGTGACCCAGATTATCGCAGCGCGCTCGGCCGCGGTCACAACCCGCCCTGGGCCTGCTGCACGGGCTTCCGAGATCAGGGCCTCCAGGGCCGATCTCAGCTCATCTGTGAAGGCGTCGTCGTTCACCCGGTTTGGACCTTTGGTATTTCGTCTACGCCAACTCGGGGTCATCGCAGAGGATGTTCGAAAACGTACGCTAAGCGCCCATACCTATGCAGATTGACAGCGCGGAGACGAACGTTCTCTCTCCGCCTCGTGTCCCGAGATCTCGCCTGCTTGCTTACCAGCATGAGCCGCTGCTGCACGCTAAGTTTTTAGGAAGCCAAGATCATAAATCATCGGTGCTAGCTTCGATGTCAGCGTCTCGTAGGTTGAGTCAAAGACAGCAAATTCGGTTTCGATTTTGTCTTTCTGTTCCTCGCGTCGACCAAGAGCGGATCGGATCTGATACCATCCAACATCGGGGCGATTGAGTTTGAGGCTTTGACGAACGCTATATACATCGGTGATGGAGAAATACGTTTGCCAAAGGATTTTACCTGCTCGTAAGACTGCGGAAGCCTCAACCGAAAACTTCTTTTTATGTAGGTATTGAACCATAAAATCTGATTCAAATCGGTCAGGTGCATTAACTTCAGCCTCGGTGAACGGAATAAAGTGATTGACCAGACTCCATTGGCGACCATTCCACTCCAATCCGTTCGCGCCAGCCGTCAGATTTTGTGTGCTGAACAACATCCAGACTAAGCAGTCCATCTTAAATTCTTCAGTAAGAGGCTCATCAGGCTGTAAGAACTGATCCCGATCATTGAGCCACGACGGCTTAACTAGACGCCGTACCGCAAACACAACTGCCGATTTCCAGAGATTTTCCTTGGTGACGAAAAAACCGCCTGCGCTACAGTACCCTGATGATAGCAAGGCGGTAAGATTTGCGTGTTGAACATCACCACCGGGCGCAATCATTCCGCCGATCGCTCCGTCTGCCCATTTAGTGCCACGCACATCTTTAATACTAGTCGTTGGCACGAGCGCGCCTTTCAAGGGCAGGGCGTCATCCTTATTAGACCTTGCCCGCTTAATCCAATTGCTCAGAAATCGCTCACTTGGTAGATTATAGAATTGCTTTTCGCCAATTGCTTCGCCTTTTTTATTAAGAACCTCCGCAACTATGTTTGTAATTGGTGTCTTCTTTTTTGCGGAATTATCGGTTTCCCAAATAAGGAAGCCAATAGGGAAATTCCCATTTAGACCATCGAATGCTTTGCTAGGCACCAAGAAACCGCCGAGATAAGATGCATTCCAAAACGACCTGAATGGCTCAAAATTTGGAGCATTTACATATTTCAAGGTACTGAACATAGCCAAGGTAGCGTTTGGTATCTCTTTGGCGATCCGCACTAGAAATTGCACGAATAGTTCGCGCGAAGCGTATCCAAAATCACTGATCGTTTTAGCAATCTGCGTCTTTGAAACGCTTTTTTTGCTCTCTGAATTTTTCCCACGAGAACTTGTGATGTTATCTATGTTTGCAGCTTCTGCATATGGCGGATTGATAAGTATCAGGATCTTTCGACCTTCGGCGATTGCCTGCCGCAGAGCGGGCGGCACTTTGTTGGTGAGGCTATAGTCAATTCTGCCATCAGCCGTAATGTCATCATTGAGATAATCATATTGAAACCGAGTGGCGGAAACGCAGGTTCTAGTAGCTTTCATAACATCGACGTCAGCTTGATCTAATGTACTCATAAAAACGTTTCGCGGGTTGGAATGCTTGGTTTCCAAGTTCCCAACGCCGCAGCACATGTCCCAAACTATGTAGTTCTTCTGCCAGTTCTTCCCAAGAACGTCGGCTAACTTATCGTAGGCTTTATCAACCACGTGGAGTGGAGTATAGAAAGCGCCCTTGAAGCTACGCTCGTCTAGCGGGATTAGGGAGTCGCGACGCTCTAATAAGTAATTGCGATACTCCTCATCTGGTGGGCGGTGATAAATTGACCAGAACTGACGGTAACCCTCACGATTACCTAGTTTATAAAGTTTACCGTCGAGGGAAAATACGGGCGCTTCTCCTTGATGGAGAAGTTCGGCCGGCAAGTTTTCATGAGTCGCCTTGGTTCCGTCATGCATGATGTCGGCGAAAAAGAGAAGGGCATATTTATCTACCGGAGCACCGCCGATTTCCCGACCGATCATCTCGACCCATTTATCGAAAACTTGCTTCAAATTATCTGGCGTGATCGAAATGCGGATAATATCGCCCTTTGTCA
>NZ_JADPKK010000023.1 GCF_023073915.1 Bradyrhizobium sp. 149
GCCCCCATACCCCCCACCAGCATAGCCGCCGCCGTAACGGGGTCCGCCGCCATACCCTCCCCGAGCTATGCACAAGCCATTTCGAGCATAAAAGTCATAGCCGTCCGGACAAACAGCCGAACCTTGGTAATTCCATTGCGGTCGAACAGCTTGCTGGGCGGATGCGCTCGTGGCCCATATGCTGGCAAAGGCGGCACACGTGATAATCATTGAAGCAAATCTCATGGTCCCTCTCCTCGCCCATTTAAGCGCTGTAAAACTAAGCTGCCGTTCGGCACCTTAATGGTTCCTGAATGGAAGGCGTGGCCGGCCTACGAATTCGCCAAGACGCCATCAATTGCCACACAGCGGCTGCTGTGACATCGATCAGCACCGCGATCGGGCGGCGCTTGCAGCGCAGTCATTTCGTGACCGGGCCCGCGGGATTCTTCGCGCCTGCCGCTTTCTTGGCGGCCTCGAATTCCAACTGGGCCGGAGAGCATGACTCTCCGGTGTGGTACGTCGCCGAGCGCGACCGCCACCGTCCCAGGTCCCGCGCGGCCCTGACCTGCCGCGTGATGTCTTGCCGCATGGTCATTCGGCACTATGGTAGGCCCGCAATCTGTCCCGGAGCCCACCAAGATGCCTTTTCCGCATGCCTCGGACGCCCTGTCGCGCTTCACCGTGCTCGATCTGACCCGCGTCCGGTCCGGGCCGACCTGCGTGCGGCAGCTCGCGGACTGGGGCGCCAACGTGATCAAGATCGACGCGCTCACCGAGGATGCCGGCGGCGAGCAGCCAGGTGGGCCGCGGCGGGGCTCCGACTTCCAGAATTTGCATCGCAATAAGCGGGCGATGACGCTGAACCTGAAGGACGAGCGCGGGCTTGCCGTGTTCAAGCGCCTCGCCGCCAAGGCCGACGTTGTGGTGGAGAATTTCCGCCCCGACGTGAAGAAGAAGCTCGGTATCGACTATGAGGGCCTCGCCAAGATCAATCCGCGCATCGTCTACGGCAGCATCTCCGGCTTCGGCCAGGACGGGCCCTATCACAAGCGGCCGGGCTTCGATCAGATCGCGCAAGGCATGGGCGGGCTGATGTCGATCACCGGCGCGCCGGGCCAAGGCCCGATGCGGGTCGGCATTCCCGTCGCCGACCTCACCGCCGGTCTGTTCTGTGCCATGGGCATCCTCACCGCGCTGCTGGAGCGCGAAGTCTCAGGCAAGGGCCAGTGGGTGCAGACTTCGCTGCTGCAGGCCCAGATCTTCATGCTCGACTTCCAGGCCGCACGCTGGCTGATGGAGAACGAAGTGGCAAAGCAGGCCGGCAACAACCACCCGACCAGCATTCCGACCGGCGTGTTCAAGACCTCGGACGGCTACATCAACATCGCCACCACGGGTGGCCGGATCTGGGAGCGGTGCGCGCAGGCGATCGGCGCGCCGGAACTCTATAGCCATCCCGACTATCTGACCGCGCCGGCCCGCTCCAAGAACCGCGACGCGCTCAACGCGGAGATCGAGAAGCGTACCTTGACGAAGTCCACGGAGACCTGGGTCCGTGAACTCAACGAGGCCGGCGTGCCCTGCGGGCCGATCTACGCCATCGACCAGATGTTCGAAGACGAGCAGGTCAAGCATCTCGGCATCGCGCAGGAGGTGCCGAATGACGAGGGTCGCGACATCCGCCTGGTCGGTCAGCCCGTGACGCTGTCGCGCACGCCGAGCAGGATGGTGGCGCGGCCGCCGGAATTCGGCGAGCAGACCGACGAAGTGCTGAAGGAGTTCGGCTTCGGCGCGGACGAGATTGCCAAGCTCAGGCACGCCAAAGTGGTGTGAGCGCCTCGTTAGAGGTCGGCCAACGAAAAAGCCCGGCGCTCGCCGGGCTTTTTGACTCGCGGAGCTGCGTCGCCGCTCAGGTGCCCCGCTGAAGCGATAGTTGACGCCGAAGCGCAGGATGTTGTCGGTGATGTACGAGCGATAGCCGACGACCAGGGGCGCGCCGCTGAGCGCGATCACTGGCGTTGCGAGCGAGCCCGAGACGGTTCCGAGATCGACATAGAGATATTCGAGCCTGGCGCTCCAATTGTCGGCGAAGGCGCCTTCGATGCCGGCGCCTGCGGTCCAGCCGAACTTCGTCGTGCTGTTGCTGAAATCTGCTGTAACGGGCGTGAACGTCAGGTTGTCGCCGCTCCCGGGGCTGCGCTGACATTGGTCGCGGTGATGGTGCCCTAGTAGGTGGAGACGCGGCCATAAGCGAGACCACCGGTGCCGTAGAACAGCACGCGCGGCGTCACCGCGACACCAAGCCGGCCGCGAACGGTGCCGAACCAGTCGAGCTTCTGGACGAGATTGAACGTAACGGGCAGCGCGGGATCGAACGTGTTGTCGCCGCGATGACCCGGCGTGCAGACGCCGTCCTGCAAACCCGCCGGCGCGCCGGCGCACAGCGCGTCGAAACGGCCCTTCCGGCCGCTGCCCTGGAAATCGGCCTCGAAGCCGATCACGAACATCTCGCGCTGCCAGTTGTAGCCGATCTGTCCGCCGCCGGTGACGCCGTTGAGATCGAACTTGCCGGCGCTCGAATTCAGCAGCGCGCCACCTCCGCTGTCGATGAAATCCGCCGTCGTGGCCGAGCGGCCCCAGCCATAGCCGACGTTGATGCCGGCGTAGAAGCCGCTCCAATTGTGGCCGGGATCCACGGCCACCTGCGGCGCCTTGGTATAAATGTGCGGCACCGCGAGATCAGCGGCGAAAGCAGGCGGTGCGAGCAGCATGGCGGTCGCGACCGCAACTAGCAGAGTTCGTGTCGTCAATCTTCCCTCAACCAAAATTGCCTGTTCGCCTGCTCGCGCGAGGCGGGCGATTCAGTGCCGCGACATTAGGGAGAGCGCATCGCTCCGCGCGTGCGAACGAAGGTCAGTCGTTTGTGGGATGCGAGCGCACGGCCGCGTACGGAAGGCGTGCGCGCGCCATCCGGGCGTTCTCGAAAACACTGCTATTTCAGTACGATTTGATGGTCGGATGGATTCCGCAGACTGATGCGATGGCGTCGGGAGGCGCCCGATGCATACGGCTTCGCGGGTCCAACCAGAGCAGATCAGGCCGCGGATGTGGCGCGACCGCAACAAGTCAATCGCGCCGTCCGATCGTCGGCCCTGCGCCATTTCCAAAAATTAGGACAGAAACGACAAAGCCCGGCTCGAGCCGGGCTTTGCTTCTTGTTGACGCCCCTGTTGTTCTTAGTACCTGGCGACCACCGGGCCGCCGAACTGATAGTTGATGCCGGCGCGCAGGATGTGGTCGGTGAAGCGCGACGAGACGTTGGCACTGACCGTGGAGAGCGGCGCCAGCGTGAACGGACCTGACGAGAAGTTGCGGAGATCCATATAGAGATATTCGAGCTTGGCGCTCCAGTTCTGGGTGATCTTGCCTTCGACGCCCACGCCAGCAGTCCAGCCCGCGCGCGTCGTCGAATTCGAGCCGACCGAGCCGACCGCCACGCCCGCGGGCGTGAAGCCGGTCATGGTGCCGGTGGTCTTGATCTCGCCAAAGGCCAGACCGCCAGTGCCGTAGAACAGCACTTTCGGAGTCGCCAGGATGCCGACCCGGCCGCGAACCGTGCCGAACCACTGAAGATGCTGATCGACCGTCAGGGTGGTGGCAGTCGCAAGGCCAGCCGGAGCGGCCGTCAGACCAGGAAGGCAGGCGCCGCCGGCAACCGAGACGGTAAAGCAGCTATAGGTAGCGCGGCCATTTTCACCCGACCACTGCAGGTCGCCTTCGATGCCGAACACCCAGTTGGCGCTCTGCCAGTTGTAGCCTGCCTGGCCGCCCGCAATGCCGCCGTTCATGTCGAAAGATGCGTTGGTGATGGAGCCGGCCGGAGGGGCGATCGCCGCGCCGGTTGCCGAGTTAAAGTAGGAGACGTCGGTGCGCGAACGGCCCCAGCTATAGCCGCCATTGCCGCCGACGGAGAAGCCGGTCCAGCTCCAGACCGGATCGACCATGACCGGCGCCTTGACGTAGGGCCTTGCGGCCAGATCGGCAGCCAGTGCGCCCGTCGCGAACAGCGACAACGCCGCCGCCATTCCAATCACAATCCGCTTCATGGCAATTCCTCTGCACAATTTTGTGATGAAAACAAACCCTGAGGGGCGCCCAACGGCTGTGCCGCGCCGGCAACATCGAGAAACAATCTGGGCGCGTAA
This sequence comes from Bradyrhizobium sp. 149, assembly GCF_023073915.1. Taxonomy (GTDB): domain Bacteria; phylum Pseudomonadota; class Alphaproteobacteria; order Rhizobiales; family Xanthobacteraceae; genus Bradyrhizobium. Next base: position 4,188 of record NZ_JADPKK010000023.1, read on the forward strand.
CGCCTAGGTTCTGTACCTATAACCATTGAGCGTTTGCGTTTGTCGTGATTCAAGGTCCCAGGAGGACCTTGAACATGGCCCGGTACGATGTTTCGGAGACCGAGTGGCGTTTGATCGCACCGCTGCTGCCCAACAAACCACGGGGCGTGGCACGGGTGGATGACCGACGCATCATCAATGCGATCTTTTATGTTTTGAGGACGGGCTCGCCTTGGCGCGATCTGCCCAGTCGCTACGGGCCTTATACGACCGCCTATAATCGCTACAACCGCTGGTCAAAGGCTGGCGTCTGGCTACGGATTTTCGAGACACTTGCGGCGCAATCACCCGGATCCCTGCACCTCATAGACTCCTCGATCATTCGCGCTCACCAGCATGCAGCCGGCGGTAAAAAGGGGGCCCGGATCACGCCATTGGCCGTTCTCGTGGAGGACTGAGCACCAAGATCAACGCCGTCGTGGACGAGAATGGCCTTCCATTGCGGATCGTGCTCTCCGCCGGCCAAGCATCCGACAAGGCCGCCGTGGCAGCCCTGCTTGAAGGACTGCCGCCCGCCCGCGCTCTCATTGCCGACCGCGGCTACGACGCCCAAGCCATTGTCGAACTGGTTCGCCAGCATGGCGGCGAGGCGCACATCCCGACCCAGCGGGACCGTAAAGTTCAGCGCTCGGTCGATCCCGGCCTTTATCGCCAGCGCAACATGATCGAGCGCTTCTTCTGCAAACTCAAACACTTCCGCCGCGTTGCTACGCGCTTCGACAAACTCGCTAGAAACTTCCTCGCCGCTGTTCTGCTGGCATCAACTAGACTTTGGCTCAGAGCTTATGAGTCCACGACCTAGCACTACTTTGGCAGAATGTGTTTGCGCCACTGTTTTTCAAGGATTTGCTTTCGGCAATATGGGCACTGCTGAGACGGCGGCCGAAGGATGAGATCGACGATGGCGTGACGTACGGCGGGCATGGTTGGTTGAGGCGGAGGCCCGTTGATTCTTTTTTTTCCGCCCCGTATGCGAGGCGATGATGTTGCAGGAAGGCGTAGGCAATCATTGTCATCAGGGCGTGGCGATGCAGACCTTGCCATGATCGCCCTTCGAAGTGATCAAGTCCAAGCTCCTCCTTCACCTGCTGATGCGCCTGCTCACAGATCCACCGTGCCTTGATGGTGGCGGCCAGTGTGCGCAGATCCGTCGCCGCCGGAAGATTGGCGAGATAGTATTTCTTCTCCCCAGAGGCACGTTGCTCGCCAATGAGCCAAGCTTCGTCGCCTGGGAGATGCTGCTGACCTTTATCCCATATCCGCTGCGGAGGGCCGTCGGCGGTCCGGACACGGAGAGCAGCAAATCGGGCTTTTAGCCGACCTTTCGTCCCGCTGCGCCAACTCACGGTTTTCCATTTGGCGCTGGCCAGCATTTGTTCTGCCGCAATCGATAAGATATCGGGCACGTGGTGCTTTCGTGGTTTCCCGCGAACTTTAGTAATCGGCCAAATGAGCTTCACATCGACCGGATACACTTTCAGGTGCCGAGGGATACCGACAGCCCAGGCCAGCCCGCGCTCTGTTAGCCCTTGTCGAAACGGTGCGCTGAGGCCGTATCCTGCATCCGCCAGCACACATCCAAAGCGCACCTTGGCTGCCATCGCGCGGTCAATCTCGGCTAAAGCAATCTCCGGCTTGGACCGTGGCGTTCGCTGTTCGACTGGCACGCGAGCGCGCTTCAAACGAGACATGTCGCTCGTCCAACTGTCGGGCAGAAAGAGACGTAACGCGACCATCACAGGCACTTCGCCGCGCGCAAGCGTTAGAGACACCAGCGTTTGGCAATTTGCCGTTTTACCGAGAGCCGACGCGTATTGAGCCGCAACACCGACCGAGCGCTCACCCTTCTTCGGCAATGAGGTGTCATCGATAACCAACACCGCATCGCTGCCGCCGACAAGTCGGTCCGCCTGGCTGAGCAGCTCTGTCTCCAGCGGCGTCGCGTCCCATACACCGTCCGCAATGAAATGGTGCAACTGGTCGTAGTTGCTCGTGGCAAGGCGTTCCGCCATCGGCTGAATGCTCTTGCGATCGCCAGGACCGATCAGTCCCGCAACATACAGAGGACACATCCGCTGTCGGGTCTTATGACCCAGCCGGTCCAAGAACGGCCTCAGCCAGCGTTCGAGTTCGTCTTCCCATCCCGGCATGGTCAGCCCTCCAAGAGCCGACCACCCATGAATCATTGAAAAATTGATTCGGGAATCCTATAAAACGAGACAAAATCAACAATCTGCCAAAGTAGTGCTAGGGCCAGGACGGCAGCACGGCTATCTTTTTGAAATAAAGAAAATATGCCTAGCGCGGCGTCGGTCTGGACCCCTGCGTCAATCCGACACGGGCGAGCAACCCATCGATCACAGGCCAGAACAGCAGCACGATCGCTAGCGTCGTGATCGAGCCGACCAGGCCGTTCGACCAGAACACCTTGAGGTCGCCGCCGGCGCCGATCATCGACAGGCGGAAGGCGTCCTCGGCGCGGTTGCCGAGCACGAGCGCCAGCGTGAACGGCGCGAGCGGAATGCCGATCTTCTTGAAGACGTAGCCGACGACGCCGAAGCCGAGCATCAGCCAGATGTCGAACATCGCGTTCTGGATCGCATAGGCGCCGATCGCGCAGGACACCACGATCATCGGCGCCACCGCGGCGAACGGCACGCGCAGGATCGAGGCGAAGATCGGCACCGTCGTCAGCACCAGCACGAGGCCGACGACATTGCCGAGATACATCGAGGCGATCAGGCCCCAGACGAAGTCCTTGTGCTCGATGAACAGCAGCGGTCCCGGATTGAGTCCCCACACCATCAACCCGCCGAGCAGGATCGCGGCGGTGCCGGAGCCGGGAATGCCGAGCGCCAGCATCGGCAGCAGCGCCGCGGTGCCGGAGGCGTGCGCCGCCGTCTCCGGCGCGAACACGCCCTCGATGCGGCCCTTGCCAAAACTCTCGGGATCCTTGGCAAAGCGTTTGGCCAGATTGTAGCCCATGAAGGAGGCCGCGATCGCGCCGCCGGGGGTAATGCCGAGCCAGCAGCCGATGAAGGAGGAGCGCAGCAGCGTCACCCAGTATCTCGGCAGGTCCTTCCACACACTCAGCACGACGCGCAGCGAAATGCTCGCCGCGTGTCCGCGCAGCGCGAGGCGCTCCTCCATCGTCAACAGGATCTCGCTGATGCCGAACAGGCCGATCACGGCGACCAGGAAGTTGATGCCGCGGAGCAGCTCGGACGAGCCGAAGGTCATGCGCAGATTGCCCGACACCGTGTCCATGCCGATGCCGGCGAGCAACAGCCCCAGCGACATCGAGATGATGGTCTTGTGCTTGGCCTCGCGCCCCAACCCGACGAAGGAGCAGAAGGTCAGCAGATATACGGCGAAGAACTCGGGCGGGCCGAACTTCAACGCAAAGGACGAGATCATCGGGGCGAGGAAGGTGATCAGGAGCACCGCGACCAGCGAGCCGATGAAAGAGGACGTGAACGCCGCCGTCAGCGCCTCCGCCGCCCTGCCCTGCTGCGCCATCGGATAGCCGTCGAACGTGGTCGCGACCGACCAGGCTTCGCCGGGGATGTTGAACAGGATCGAGGTGATGGCGCCGCCGAACAGCGCGCCCCAGTAGATGCAGGACAGCATCACGATCGCCGAGGTCGGATCCATCGTGAAGGTGAGCGGCAGCAGGATCGCAACGCCGTTGGGTCCGCCGAGCCCGGGCAAGACGCCGACAAAGATGCCGAGCACCAGCCCGACCATCATCAGCACGAGCGTCTTCCATGTCAGCAGGACGGCGAAGCCGTGAAGCAAGAGACCGAAAGCTTCCATCGCGGGCCCGCCTAGTAACCGAAGGCCGCTTCGAGCGGCCCTTTCGGCATGATGACGTCGAAGGCGATGTCGAAGGTGACGAACATGATCGCCGTGAACACAACGGCAGTGAGCAGCGACTTCCACAGCGCGATCCTGCCGACGAGGCGCATGAAGGCCGCAATCAGCAGGAAGCTCGCGACATAGAGGCCGAGATACTGCGTCGCCAGGCAGAACAGCAGCGTCGGCACGAACACCGCCATCACGCGGCGAGCCTGCGCGCGCGTGACGAAGGTTTCGGGTGCCGCGCGGTGCGCCACCAGCGCCGCGATCAGGCCGTAGAGGCTGCCGCCGCCGAGAATGACGGAGAGATAGAACGGGAAATAGCCGGGCTCCGGCCCGGTCGAATCCCAGGAGGCGCCGGTGCGCCAATTGTCGTAGCCGAGCGTGGCGGCCAGCGCGAGCAACAGGAGACAGACGAAGATCTCGATCGTGCCGGAGGAGACGAGCGAAGGCGAGTCGTCTTCGGGCGCGGTCGGATCGTCGACGACGATTTCAAGATCGGTCTGGGACATGCTCTGCCAGTTCAAATTGGGCTGTCGTCATCCGCCTAGCGCGCGATTGCGCACAGGAGCGGATGATCCAGTACGCCGTGCAGAAGCCGTCTTTGGTCGAGCTCTGTGCAATACCGGATGCGCCGCTTCCGCGGGGGGTGACGTGGAGGATGTGATTACTTCGCGACGAATCCGGCTTCCGTCATCAGCGACTTGTTGACGGCATCGTCCTCCTCGAGGAATTGCACCATGTCCTTGCCGGTGAGGAAGATCGGCTTCAGCGCCTGCTTTTCCATGTAGTCCTTGTATTCCGCGGTCTGCGTCACCTTGTGGAACAGCTCGACATAGAACGCCTGCTGTTCCGCGGTGACCTTGCCGGGCAGGAACATCGCGCGCAGCATCAAATACTGCACATCGACGCCCTCCTCCTTGCAGGTCGGGATGTCGGCCCAGGACTGCGTGTCCGTCACCTTGCTGGTGTAGGAGATTCGCTCCTTGTCGAACACGCAGAGCGGACGCACCTGGCCTGCACGCCAGACTTCGAGATTTTCCGATGGATTATTGACGTTGGATTCGGTGTGGTTGCCGACGAGCTGGGTCGCGGCCTCGCCGCCGGACTTGTAGGGCAGATAGGAGAATTTCGCGCCGGTCTTCTGCTCGAGGAACACAGTCAGCACGTGATCCTCGCGCTTGGAGCCGGTCCCGCCCATCTTGAACGGCGCGCTCGCCGCCTTCGCCGCGGCGACGAATTCCTTCACCGTCTTGGGACCCCCGCTGTTGTCCCACAGCACGAACTGGTCGAGCGCAATCACCGAAACCGGGGTCAGCTCACGCCAGTTGAACGGGATCTTCGCCGACAGCGGCAGCATGTAGATCAGCGAATAGGCGATCAGCACCTTGTTGGGGTCGCCCTCGCTGGATTTCATGTACATCAGCGCTTCGGCGCCGGAAGCCCCGCCCTTGAGCGAGACCACAATCGGCTGCTTCATCAGATTGTTCTTCTGGATGGCGGCCTGCATCATCCGCGCCATCTGGTCGGAGGCGCCGCCCGCGCCCGCCGCCACCACGATCTCGACCGGTTTGGTCGGCTCCCAGCCGGCGAAGGCCGGCGTGCCGCAAAGCGCAGCCGCCAGGGCGATCGCGGCCTTGATTCCATGTCCCACGACGCGTCTTCCCTATGCTCTTGTTCGGATTGGAAATTCAGAGGTGAATTCAGCGCCCATTGTGCTGGCGAATCCAGCCGAGTTCAAGCCGTCCGATGTCATCCCTCTTATGACTTTGGAATGAGACAAGCCTCGCGGAATTGGGTTACAACCCAGCCGCTACTCTCGCGGAGGCTCCGAAATAAGGATCGATGGCTTGATCAGGTCCAGAGATTTAAGAATCCTAGATATTTCGAGTAAGTAGAGATGCCGCGCCTCCTCTACATCAACGAGAGATTTGGCCACGATGCGACGATCATCTTGGACAGTGGAGAGGCCTGTTGGATCTCCGTGGGTAAGAAGGGCGTGTTAGTACGTTCTCACAAGCATAGCTTCTGGGGCGGATTACTGGGAAGCCTCGTTGGTCCGAAGCTCTATGAGGAGCGAGATATTTACCGAGCGCTAAGCCTTGCTCAAGCTCTCACTGCAACGTTTCGGCCGGTTCCACAGATTGGGTGCAAGGACGTGATACTCAAAGCGTTCTGTACAGCGGTTTGGTACTGCTCTTCACCCGAACGAGTTACGGATGTTTTAAATGAGCCCGCGCTGCTCCAGTAGCGTTGCCGCCCGTAGCCCGATTCATAGAGGCCCTTTTCTCCCGGTCATGGAACGCCCATGGCCACACAGCTTTCACTTCGGCTTGTATGGGCCTGATCAGTTTCGTACTTGCAATTTTCTGATGCAACCATATTCCTGAAATATGGATGCGACCAGAAAAGTCAGTGTAAATCACGATCACCAACTGAGAAGAGCGCGGTGGAAAGTGCAGTGGGGAGTGCCCGCCCGTGCGGCCGGTGGCATTGCAAGAGCAGCTACACTGTCCGATGACGAGCGAAGGGAGATTGCTCGGAAGGCCGCCAAAGCCCGTTGGGCGAGACACTTGCCGCAGGCCACGCATGAGGGCGTCATTCGATTCGGAACCATCGAGATTGAGGTTAGTGTTCTCGACGATGGGCAGCGTGTGATCACGCAAAGCGGCTTTATGGTCGGCCTAGGTCGCATTCGCCCACCTAAAGGACGTCAATACTACAGGGGCAGCGCCAATCTGCCCGCTTTTTTGAAGGTCCCGAATCTAAAGCCCTTCATCAGCGAAGACTTGCTCGAGCTAGCAAACCAGATTGAATTCCGCTCCAAAAAAGGCGTCAAGGCATTCGGGTACAAAGCGCGCTTCCTCGCAGAGGCCTGTGACGTCTTTGCGTGCGCCCAGCGCGCCGGAGTCCTAAAAGCCACTCAGCGCAATGTCGCTGACCGCGCCCGAATTATTGCGGAGCAGCTCAAACTCTCAGGTACGACCCACCTCATTAATGAAGCTACGCGTCATCAGGAAGCGCGCTGAAAATGGGTGCAGCAATACGTCCGGGTGCTTCTCGGCGCAGGGAACTCGCAGAACGGGCACAGCAGGTTCGATTGATGGCAAGCCCCTGCATTCTTTCGTTCTGAAGTGTCAATCTGGTATCACTTGCCCTTCCAGTTCGGCGTGCGCTTGTTGAGGAAGGCGTCCATTCCCTCGCGGAAATCTTCGCTCATATAGGCCTTGAGGATCAGATCCTCGCCCTCTTCGCGCGACAGCGTGCGGCGGATGCGACGCACTGCCTCCTTGGTCGCTTCAAGCGTCAGCGGGGCGTGGCTCGCGACGAGCTTGGCGGTCTCGTCAGCACGGCGCTGCAACGTCTCGACGTCGGGAACGATTTCGTTGAGCAGGCCGAGGGCCAGTGCTTCCGGCGCCTCGACCAGGCGCGCCTTGAAGATCAAATCCTTGGTGCGGGCGGGGCCGACCAGCGAGACGACGCGGCTGATATTCGACATCGACAGGCAGTTGCCGAGCGTGCGCGCGATCGGAAAACCGATGCGCGTCGCTTCAGTCCCGATGCGGAGGTCGCAGCAGGCCGCAATGCCGGCGCCGCCGCCGGTGCAGGCCCCCGCGATCGCCGCGATCACGGGCACGCGGCACTGCTCGAGCGTGCCGAGCACGCGATCGATCCTCGCCTCATAGTCGAGCGCATCCTGCGCGGTTTTGAACGCGCGGAATTGAGAAATGTCGGTGCCGGAGGCAAACGCCTTGTCGCCGGCGCCAGTCAGGATCAGCGCCTTGATCGTGCGGTCGGCATTGATCTCCTGGCAGATCTCCGCCATGCGCTCGTACATGGCGAAGGTCAGTGCGTTGCGCGCCTGCGGGCGGTTGAACGTGATCCGCGCGATGCCGTCCGTGACGGAGTAGAGCAGGTCTTCATTCGCAGTCGTCGGTGCGTTCATCGCGCGCTCTCTTTTCTCTAGGTTGGTTCGGTGACCTGAGCCTTCAAGCCACCTGAGCCTTGGCCATCGGCACCGCGTCGCGTCCCTTCAGGACGTCCATAGCCGCCAACACGCCGCCGCTCCGGTGCGGAATCTTTGCAAGATCGAGGCCCATCTCAACGCCGGCGAGCGTGCCCATCAGCATCAGATCATTGAAGTGGCCGATATGACCGATGCGGAACACCTTGCCCTTGACCTTGTTCAGGCCGGTGCCGAGCGACATGTCGAAGTTTTCCAGCACCACCTTGCGGAAGGCATCGGCGTCATGTCCGTCCGGCACGCGCACCCCGGTCAGAGCCGGCGAATGCGCGGCAGGATCGGCGCACTGCGTCTCCAGGCCCCAGACCTTGATCGCGGCACGCGTCGCCGCGCTGTGACGCTTGTGCCGGGTCCAGACGTTCTCGAGCCCCTCCTCCTCCAGCATCTTGACCGCTTCGCGCAGGCCGTAGAGCAAATTGGTCGCGGGCGTATAGGGGAAGGTGCCGAGCTTGTTGAAGCCGATGACCTCCTGCCAGTCCCAATAGGAGCGCATGCCGGGGTTGGCCTTTGCCACCGCGAGCGCCTTCTCCGAGACGGCGTTGAAGCCGAGGCCCGGCGGCAGCATCAGGCCCTTCTGCGAGCCGGCGACCGACACGTCGATGCCCCAGGCATCGTGCTCATACTCCATCGAGCCGAGGCCGGAGATGGTGTCGACCATCAGCAGGGCCGGATGCTTGACCCGGTCGAGCAGCTTGCGCACTTCAAGTGGCGGCGTCACGCAGCCGGTCGAAGTCTCGTTGTGGACGACGCAGACCGCCTTGATGGTATGCTGCTTGTCGGCGGCAAGGCGCTTCTCGATCTCGGCGAGGTCCGCACCATGGCGCCAGTCGCTCGGGACGAAGTCGACGTCGAGCTTGAACTTTTCTGCGATACCGCGCCACAGCACGGCGAATTGGCCGGTCTCGCACATCAGGACCTTGTCGCCGGGCGCGAGCACGTTGACCATCGCAGCTTCCCAGGCGCCGGTGCCGGACGAGGGGAAGATGATCACGGGCTGCTTGGTGCGGAACACCCGCTGCATTCCCGCGAGGACGGCGAAACCGAGCTCGGCGAACTCCGGACCGCGATGGTCCAGCGTCGGCATGTCCATCGCCCGCAGCACCCGGTCGGGCACGTTGGTCGGTCCTGGAATCTGTAGGAAATGCCTTCCAGTATGCACGGTCATCGGCGTCCTTCCCGGTCTTTGAGGCTTGTCTCTGAGTCTGTCTTGGAATCTGTCTTGGCCTTGAGCCCAGCTTGACTTCGGGCCTGTTGGCCTGAAGGGGGCTGCGCGAGCCGCTCGAATATCACTATTCGCCGGGCTTGTCCCTCGCCGGGCGGGGTCCGTCAATGCACAAGAAGCAGGGCTCGCCTTGCCAAGGGCCGTGCCCGTAGGCAAGACGGAGGCGGCGAACAGGCAAGAGCGGACCATGGCAGCGGAAGTGCCCGGGAAATCACAGGAATCGGCCAAAAGGGACGGCATAGCGGCACGTCTGGCCCGAGAAATTACCGGCGACGTCCTGTTCGACGGTTTCAGCCGCGGCCGCTACGCCACCGACGCCTCGTTCTATCAGATCGTGCCTGCGGGCGTGGTCGTGCCCAAGACCATGGACGAGGCCCTCAAGACACTGGCGATCGCGCGCGACGAGGGTCTGAAGGTCACCCCGCGCGGCGGCGGCACCTCGCAATGCGGCCAGACCGTCAATGACGGCCTCGTGGTCGATCTCTCGAAGCACCTGAACCGGATCCTGTCGCTCGACGTCGAAGGACGGACCTGCGTGGTCGAGCCCGGCATCGTGCTCGACCACCTCAACCGCCAGCTTAGGAAACACGGCCTGTGGTTTCCGGTCGACGTCTCCACGGCCTCGCGCGCCACCATCGGCGGCATGGCAGGCAACAATTCCTGCGGCGGCCGTAGCTTGCGCTACGGCACCATGCGCGACAACACGCTGTCGATGGAGGCTGCGCTCGCGGACGGCACACTGAATCGTTACGGCGAGGTGTCGGGCGATCTCTCAGATTTCGATGCGAACGACAGCGCGCGCGCCCTGTTCCGCGACATGCTCGATCTCGGCGCCCGCGAGGCCGGGGAGATCGCCGCGCGTTTCCCAAAGGTGCAGCGCCGCGTCGGCGGCTATAATCTCGACGCGCTGGTGCCGCGCAATGCGCGCAACAACATGGCGCATCTTCTCGTCGGCTCCGAGGGCACCCTCGCCTTCACCACCAGGGTCGAGCTGAAGCTGTGGCCCGTGATCCGCAACAAGGCGCTCGGCGTCTGCCATTTCGGCAGTTTTTACGAGGCGATGGACGCGGCCCAGCATCTGGTCAGGCTGAAGCCGATCGCCGTCGAGCTGGTTGACCGCACCATGCTGGCGCTCGGCCGCGACATCGCGATGTTCCGGCCGATCATCTCTACCGCAATCAAGGGTGATCCGGATGCGGTGCTGGTGGTCGAATTCGCCGAGGAGGATCAGACGGACAACCTCCTACGCCTGAAGCAGCTCGGCGAGCTGATGGGCGATCTCGGCTTCGGCTGGAATAACGACAAGCGCAAATGGGGCGGCGTGGTCGAGATCACCGAGCCCGCGCTGCAGAGCGGGATCGCCGATTTCCGCGCAGCCGGCCTCAACGTCATGATGTCGATGAAGCAGGAGGGAAAGCCGGTCTCCTTCGTCGAGGACTGCGCCGTGCCGCTGCCGCATCTCGCCGACTACACTGCGCGCTTGAGTGAGGTGTTCGCCAGGCACGGCACCAGCGGTACGATGTACGCCCACGCCTCCGAAGGTTGCCTGCATGTGCGGCCGGTGTTGAATCTGAAGCTCGAGAAGGATGTCAAGGCGATGCGCGCCATCGCCGAAGAGGCGTTCGAGCTGGTGCGCGAATACAAGGGCTCGCATTCCGGCGAGCATGGCGATGGCCTGGTGCGCTCCGAATTCCACGAAACAATGTTCGGCGAGCGCTTGGTCGCCGACTTCCGCGAGGTGAAGCAGCGCTTCGATCCCGATGGCGTGCTCAACCCCGGCAAGATCGTCGACGCACCGAAGATGGACGATCGTTCGCTGTTCCGCTTCAAGCCTGAGTATCGCGTCGCTGAGCTCAAGACAAAACTCGACTGGTCCGCTTATCCCGGGGCCGGCGGTGGTTTTCAGGGCGCGGTCGAGATGTGCAACAACAACGGCGCCTGCCGCAAGCTCGAAGGCGGCGTGATGTGCCCGTCCTACCGCGCGACGCGCAACGAAAAGGACGTGACGCGAGGCCGCGCCAACACGCTGCGCCTCGCGATCTCCGGCCAACTTGGCGCGGGCGCACTCTCCTCCGACGAGATGATGGAAACGCTGAAGCTCTGCGTGTCCTGCAAGGCTTGCCGCCACGAATGCCCAACCGGCGTCGACATGGCCAAGATGAAGATCGAGGTGCTCGCCGCGCGCGCGGCCTCGCACGGCCTGACCTTGCGTGACCGCCTGGTCGGCTACCTCCCGCGCTATGCCGGTCTCGCGTCGCGCTTCGCGCTGCTGGCGAATTTGCGCAACCGCAGCCCGCTGTTGCGAAAGCTGTTCGAGCATTTTGCCGGCATCAGCGCGCGCCGCACGCTCCCCGCCTTCCGCAGCGATGTGTTTGCACCGCCCGCGGACAGCGTGGGACCGAAATCCGGCCGCGAACTCGTGCTGTTCGCCGACACCTTCAACCGCATCTATGAGCGCGAAAATCTCGACGCCGCGCTGCGCGTGCTCGCGGCGGGCGGCTATCGCGTGCATCTGCCGAAACCCGCAAGCGGCGGCCGGCCGCTGTGCTGCGGCCGCACCTTCCTGTCAGCGGGTCTCGTCGACGAAGCCAAAGTCGAACTCGATCGTCTCGTTGCCGCATTTGCACCCTTTGCCGCGCGCGGCGTGCCGATCGTCGGTCTCGAGCCAAGTTGCCTGCTGACCCTGCGCGACGAGCTCGCCTCACTGCGCAAGGACGATGACGCCAAGGCGGTCAGCGCCCACGCGCTGACCTTCGAGGAGTTCCTGGTGCGGGAAGCCGAGGCCGGCCGGCTGCAACTGCCGCTCGGCGCGATCGCCGACAAGGCAATGGTGCACGGCCATTGCCATCAAAAATCATTCGGCGCCTTCAAGCCGGTCGAGCAGGTGCTGCGTTTGATCCCCGGCCTGAGGGTCGAGACCATCGAGTCGAGCTGCTGCGGCATGGCCGGCGCCTTCGGCTATGGCGCGGACACCTACGATGCCTCGATCGAGATGGCCGAGCTCTCGCTGCTGCCTGCCGTGCGCCGTGCAGATCAGGCGACGCTGGTCGTTGCCGGTGGCACCTCCTGCCGGCACCAGATCCAGGACGGCGCCCAGCGCGAAGCCCTTCACGTCGCACGCGTGCTGGCGATGAGCCTTGATCGCGCAAAGACCCAACCCACAACCACTCCCATTACGAAGGAAACGAGCCATGGCTGACCTCACGCTCGACACCGCCCGCAAGATCCTCGACGCCGCCTTCGCGAAATCCACCGAGCTGAAGCTGAAGCCGCTGGTCGTCACCGTCCTTGACGCCCGCGGTGTGCTCAAGATCGCCGCGGCGCAGGACGGCACCAGCCTGATGCGCGCCGAGATCGCGCACGGCAAGGCCTATGGCGCGCTCGCATTGGGCATGGGTTCGCGGGCTTTATTCCAGCGCGCACAGGAGCAGGCCTATTTCATCGGCGCCGTGAACACCATGGCCAAGGGCGCGCTGGTGCCGGTCCCCGGCGGCGTGCTGATCATGGACGGAACGACGCTGCTCGGCGCCGTCGGAGTCAGCGGAGATACATCCGACAACGATGAAGCTTGTGCGGTGGCTGGTATCCAAGCTGCAGGATTAAAGGCGAACGCCGGGTAAAGTCCGTGTGGCCGCAGAGCGCACCCGATAACGGCTTGGGCCGTCAGAGGCGATTCTCACGGCCGGCTGTCAGACCTAACACCAAGCACATTCGGCCGCGCCGGCACTTCGCTTCATCGGCGGAACTTGCCCGCTATGAAAAGAGGTGATCGGCCAACGACTCGTGTCGTGCGCTGTTCGTTCTTTTACAACCGCGTGTCACAACCCAGCACTCGCACAGGGTGTTCCGCGGGTGAACGCCAGACTTGCCCCGCCAAATTCAAGCCGAGCAACAAAGAGTCAAAGCCGGCCAGCACCGATGGCTGCCAGAAGAACGTTATGGGAACCGAGAACGCGCCAGGCTCCTTGTTCCGCAGCGACGGGCTTCTATGTCATGGTTGCCAGGCTCACTTTGCTACTGGTTAGCTAACAGAAGTGCGCCAGCGTGAGCCGGCGGGCCTCCGCCGCCTCGGTCCTCCCGGTTCACGCCCAGAGGCCCTCTGAGACAATCTCGACGCGCGACATGCTTCCTCGAGGGCGCGCGGCAGGCGACGCCCGCGCGCCTACCCTTTCAAGGCCGTGTTAGAAAAAGCCGGCGTCGAGTTCTTGAGAATGGCGGGAGCGCGGGTGTGAGGCTGGCTAAGCTTGGCAGGCAGACTAAATGATGGGTGCGCAACCCCGCTCGGAAGATCTAATTGTACCGCTCGAAGATGCCGCGCCTTTGCGAGTTTTTGCATTCGGCAGCGAGACGTAGCCAAGCCTTCTTGTCCCATCGTGCGTCCCAAAGGCGTACGAATGGTGAGGTCTATGCACGCCAAAGCGCATTGAGTTCCATCCAAGCACTTCACATACATTGACAAATTCCCCGCGCCTGTTTCGGAACAGGTGATGCAACGACGCTACAGCAATTCCCAGTAGAACGATTAGTTTCAGCGCGGCAGGTGGGCGCCTATTCATTGACTCGTTATTCTGGGGAGAGACTCGCATGAAGAAGGTTATTGCGGCTGCCGCCGGAACATTGGCTCTAGCTCTGGCGGCTCCGGCCAGTGCGGCAGATATGGCGGCTAGGCCGTACACCAAGGCCCCGGCCCCGATGGTCGCTGCCATCTACGATTGGAGCGGCTTCTACATCGGCATCAACGGCGGCGGCGGGTCGAGCCACAAGTGCTGGGACTTCGTTACTCCTGTGACCGGCGTTTTGGTCGGCGAAGGTTGCCACAACGCGACAGGCGGTACCGTCGGCGGCCAGATCGGCTACCGCTGGCAGTCCGCCAATTGGGTGTTCGGGCTGGAAGGCCAAGGAAACTGGGCTGACTTCTCGGGCGACAACGTCAGCACGATCCCAGGGTTTGGGACTCGCAACCGTTCGCGCATCGACTCGTTCGGCCTCATCACCGGTCAGGTCGGTTACGCCTGGAACAACGTGCTGTTCTACGTGAAGGGCGGCGGCGCCGTCGTCGGCGACAAGTACGATGTCTACGCGGCCCCAGGTACGTTCGGCGCAGGCACGCTGCTGGCTTCGGCAAGTGAAACTCGCTGGGGTGGGACGGTCGGGGCCGGTTTGGAGTTCGGCTTCGCACCCAACTGGTCGCTGGGCTTTGAGTACGACCACATCTTCCTTGGCAACCGCACGATCGGCTTGACAACGCCCCTGGGTGCGGCATTCGGCAGCGACCGTATTCGCCAGGACGTCGATATGGGCCTCGTCCGCTTGAACTATCGCTGGGGCGGTCCGGTCATCGCGAAGTACTGATCAGCTCGAACAAGGCCGGCTCTTTGAGCCGGCCTTCTGCGTTGGAGGCTCGAGTGACGAACTTACCGGCCAGTTACCACTTCGCAGTTGGCGCATGAGCTGAATCAAGCATTCGCTTCGGCTGAAACTCGCACAATTTGCAAGGCGATTGGACAAGCGCTCAAAGATTTCAAGATTTCAGAAATCTTGAAAAGACGGGGCTGCAGCGTACCAGCATCTATCGTGCTTCCGGCAACGAACAGCTTCCGAATTTTGCGACCGTCTTGGGGCGCTCACGGCCAGAGGCTTGAACCGAAGGTAGCCCCCATGCGCCGCGGCCATAAACAACCTGAACCGCCGGAGCCACAGGCGTAGAACTAGTAACGCAGACAATCGATTCCGCTACGGCGCGCAGCATGGAAGTCATGCGTCCGCTGTAAGGAAGCCGCCGAAGGTGACGGCGTCGCCGACTTCAACGCGCTGCATTCGCGCAAGCACAACGACGAGGTGCAGCTGTACGCCTTCGACATCATCGCGCCCGGCGGCGAGGATCTCCGGCAACTGCCGCTGAGCACGCGCAAGACCAATCTGGCCCAGCTGCTACGCGGCCGCCCGCGGCATGTTCGTCGCGCCGTTCGAGACTGGCGAGATCAGCGCTGACCTGTTCGGTGCCGCATCCCGTATGGGCCCCGAGGGCCTAGTCTCCAAGCGCTCAACCGGCGCTACAGTGCCGATCGGCCGAAAGACTGGAGCAAGGTAAAGAACAGGACTCCAACCGGCGATGACGCGGGTGATGGATGCCCACACCGCCGTCGCGTCCGTGACCCAAGCCAGCCGTACTACGAACCACCTGATCTCGTCGAGAAGCGTCGGCAACTCACCGCAATATTCCGACAAATCGTCGCAACGCGTCGTTGCTGAACCGCTTCTTGGTGAAGATCGCGCTTCTGTCGGAGCCGAGGGACGTCGCGCACGCCCAACATGTCCGGTCTGAGTTCGCACGAACGCTGCAAAAGGTTGAAGCAATCGCCTCGCGGTCCGCATCCGCAAACTCATTAGGCACCGTTAAGCAACCCAAATAACCTTAAGGGACAGACGTTCTTGCGCCTGCTGCCGCAGGCGCCGATGCTCGATGCAGTCGCCAAGTCGTCCTCGTCTCGCGTACTGGCGCCTCCGCGGCAAGGGGCCGGCGCCGTCACAAGCGACGGCCCCGCCCATGATGAGCTCTAGCAGGCGCGCCGCACTGCTCGGGGCACAAACGGCAGTCTCGGAGAAAACGGCTTTGCGATCGCGAGAACCGCGGCTTCGTCAGTTTCGAGCGCGATCTTCTGGGCGAGCATCACATCGCCAATTGCCAGGGCCCGTTCGGGAAGGAAGCACCACCCCGTCTTAGGCTCCAGTTTTTCATCCAGCTCCAAAACATTGCTCATGGCGCCCTGGTGAATTCGGTATCGCCGGCCGGTATGGGAACCAGTGACTTCAAAAAAATCGTTGGCATCAAATTGCGCGCGCTGTTCTGGAGATAACCATTCTCGCAAAAGACGGCGTGCACGAGCTTCCGGGCCATTTTGCTCGTTGAAGCTCCGGTAGAGCGCACGCAGAGCACGCAAACGCGCACCTTGGGCGACGTTGCGTCCGAACAAAAACATCTTCCGTGCTGCGAAGGGTCTAACCGCCGACTAAGTGCGGATAGAACAGCGTTTCTTCCGCTGTTGGATCAAATGACCTTATAAGCTTGAGATCGCCGGCCGCGGTCCGAGTGGCAGCGGTAAATCCCTGGTTCGTAAGCTTCTTGAACCGCAGCTCAGCCTCGGCAAGCCCCTTGGGGTCATCTTGCTCAAAAACATGTCTGCGGTCGCCTGTGCTGTCCATTACGATCTGGGTAGCCATGGGAGAGAACTCCGCAATGCTAGACCCCGATGAAGAACAAACCTCCCCGAAGTGGATGATGTTCCTGCTCTCGGCAAATTTCATTGTGCCTTCTAGTCAGCGGTCGTCTGGCTCGCCGAAATTGACGAAAACCTGATCCGCAGCGCCCTGACGACGGCACAACGGGCGAAGCTGGTCGCAAAGCGGAAGGCGGCGTATGAGGCGGTGCATCTGGAGATGAAGAAGGGGGCGACCACTTGGACCTTTGGCGAACCAAAAATCTCGATGCAGGAAGACTGTCGCGCTCCGTGTTCGCACCACAAACTACGCAACCTCGAAACCTCGGGTGAGTTACGGACCCGAAGAGGAATTGGAAGGTAAGCGGAAGAGCGGAAGTCTGTCGTGCGCGCAACAGCACTTGGATTGCCATTTATCCGTGCGTCCTCTTTTCCAGCATTGAACAGGTGACAATGAAAGCATCCCTTCTTCTTGCTGGCGCACTCAAGGTCGGATGCGCTACCCAGCTATCGCTGACGAGTTCTACGTCGTGCAGGGACCTAGCCACAGCTGCACGATTACCTCCCCGCGCCCGGCGGACAAGGCAGTCGTGACGCAGATCGGTCCGATGGCCTTCAAGAACCGCGTTGAAGCTGAAGACGCATCAAGCAGACCAAAGTCTGCGAGGAAGGCACTGTGGTAGCAGCACCGGCAGCACCACCGTTATCAAAGAGAAGCAATGAACTTCTGGTCGAATTCTGGCGAGTTTGGAGAAAGATCGCGTCCCGGGGGCGCAAGCTAAGTCCGCCGATCTGTCATCCCACAGCGAAGAAGCGCTGAAGACAGCGCACAAGGGCCCGCCGCAGAGCTGACCACTCCCAAGAGGCCGCCTCGGGCGGTCTCTTCCTTGTCGGTACACGCCCACGATGTGCGGCGGGCCACCAGCCCTCTCACCTACCTCCGGAATGAGCGATCGATGTCCCGCAGGAGAGCCACGGCGGCGTCGGTATAGCGCCCGTAGGACAACTGCTGATCTGCAAGACTGGCACACGCCAGTACAAGGGCAGCTATGGCCACGCCCTTGATCATGTCGGATATGATGCCCGGAGCTCGCCGCGATGTCGCCTAGGCCGGCCATCCAGGCCTTTCCAGTCAGATGGTGACCATCGTTCGTGTGGCAGCAGCACCGACCAACGCTCTCGCCGACCAGTGGCCCGACTCGTCCGGCTCTCCGATCTCGATCCCGCTTCGTCTGCAACGCCCCGACTCGCGAGCAGATGGACAGTTGCCCGAAGTGGCCGAAGAGTTGGAGCGGCCGATGATGCTCTTGGTCCCGGCGCGAACGGGAACATAGCTGGATCGTGGATTCGTCCTGCACGACTGGTCCGCATTCTTCGAACATGCCGGGATATTTTTCCACGTCCACAACGTTGCGCCAAACAAGGATGAGGAAGGCGAAGAGTTGCCGGACGACGAAGCAGCATGGCGAGAGGGCACGACCTTCGCAAGCGCTCTGTTAAGGACGCCGATGACAAGTCCGGCGGGCGAAGAATGGAGCCCAGAGGTGATGGACCAAGCCGGCAAGCCGATCTACTTCACCAGCATGTCTCGAGAAATGAAGTACGCCCCCTTCGTTCCAGGCCTCTCATTCAGGCTACAGGAAATTCCGCTCGTGGCCTTTCACTACTGTGGAAGCAGTGCGGCTACATGTCGGTTCAGGGGGACGCCACCAACTTTGCAGTGGAGCGCTAGACCGAGGCTTTTGACCCAGAGGAGAAGTGGTAGATTGATTTGCCCTCCCTTCCAGAAGGCGCGCCACGCGGAAGGCCGCTACCCTCAATCCAGATCGACAAGAAATGCTAGGACCAAGTCTTCGGTCTGAGCTTGAATAGCTGCGTTTCGATAAATGACAATCTCGGCTTCGTCAGCTCTGCGAACTGTCAACTTGGCCGTCGAGGAGCAAAGCGGGAGGCTGTTCGACGTAATCGTGTCAAGTCGTCACGAACCCAGTCCTCTTTGCACAACTCGAAGGCTTCCGGGAAATCTCTTTGCCTCGACGCGCACCTAGCTTTGCCGTCAACGTCCATCGCGAATACCGAACCTGAGGAAACAGTGACACTCACTTTTCATCAGTATCGGACAAACCTGGGAGGGTTTTGCTTCACTTCACATTTGCTCACGAACTGGCCGCATTCGCGAGGCGTCCAGCTACTGTATCGGCCTCTTTCGGCCCGCAAGCAACGTCCGCTCATGGCTAGACGTCCGGCGGGACAGGTCGATGACGGCTTTTAACCAAGGAGAACGTTGACGTGGCGCAGCCGCGGTTCGCAATCCGTTCTCGTTACTGGCTTGCTCTCACTCGCTGCCCGGTACTAGCCTGTTTCCATCGTCGGTGGCCTAGCTTGATCTTGGGGACTGGCCTAGTTTCGATCCGGGCTATCGTCACGCGCGATCCCTTTAGGGAACACTTGGAGCTACCATTAAGAAACAACGGCACAATTCGCAGGGGATTGGCCGTGGGCATCGAGCGGATGCACAGGCCGAAATACTGGCGGGAGCGTGGGGTGGAGTTTCGTGCCAAGGCAGACAATTGCGAGTATCCCGAGCCACAGCCCGACCCCGTTGTGCCAAAGCGCCTTGAGCGTGCCGGCATGACCACGGACACAAAAATGTCGCCGGCAGAGGGATCTCGCCCAGCGCCCTCCGGCACCAGCAACGCCAGGCCCTGCATGCCTTTGCGCATGTCAGTGTGACCAGTTGCGATCCAGATTTTTGACCTTGCTGCGATCAGGATCATCGCCGCTCCAACAGATCCAACACACGAGACAACGCGGTCATATCGATGCCGGCATCGACGATCACTCGATAAGCTTTGCCGGAGACAATCTCCATGCGTCCGCTCGCTGACGTAGCTGTCGACTGCACTGGCGGCGGACCCGGCAGCACCATTGCCGGCACAAAGCCGTGTGAGGCTCTTCATCACCGGCCCGGCCGGGCCGCAAACGATCGCCACCAAGTCAGCGGAAGCGAGCGCGAGATGCCGCATCGCCGGGCTGTCGATCTAGCTAGAGCTGTCGATCGCACTGGCGGATCCGCTATCACCATTGCCGGCAGAGAGCCGGGGCAATGCTCTTCATCACAGCCCCGGCCGGTCCGCAAACGATCGCCACAAGTCAGCAGCAGCAAGCGCGAGATGCCGTATCGCCGGGCTGTCGATGAAACGGCTCGTGGGGGCTGCAAAGTCTACAGGACGATCTTGCTTTCTCATCGTCGGTCCATCGACGACGCCGGCCAGTCTCAACAACCTCGAACCGTTCGACCTGAGCACTGCCCTTACTGCTGTCCACAAGCGCTGTCACACAGCACTCCTCTTAACCAGAGAAGGCAGCCGTCACCGGACGGAGAGGCGGCTCCAGACGCTTGTGGGGAGTTTAGCCAGGTGGAGAAGCTTCGAAGTAAGCTCCGACATACACGAGCGCAGAGCTATCGCAGAAGATGGCGTACCAAAGCGGGCAGCAGAGCAAGAGCCGTTTAGGGCCCGCCAGGTCCGAAGGTTGGCCCCGGTTGGTTCACTCGCGTGATCCGCCTGCATGCATGACCGGCCATCCTCGCGTCTGCCGTCATTTGGAGTAAGGCTGGCACCTTCATCCGCCGAGTAGCGAGCCTCGACAACTGTGGCCCTGCGATATGTCCGCAACCTGGCAGACTGGTGTGACTCGCATGTTCGAACGTCAGCGCGGCCGCGAGACCGGCCGTCTATTCAGGATCGCGCGCTCACCCCGATTTTCGTTTGTCGTTGCACCTCGGAACACAGCAACAAATCGATCGCCTTCCAAAGCTCAACGTCGTGCTCGCGATGCATTTGCTCGGCTCGCCGCCTCGCCGCCTGCTCGTCAATGCAGTCGAGCTTTGCCACGCAGATCACTTGCCGGCTGCTGTCCACCACGAACGCTTTGTACCGCATTACACAATCCCATCCCAACGCGGACCGTCATCGTAATCGAATGTCGGTCTAAGGCGGTGGTAAACTAAGTGTGGGCCCGCGGAACCTTTGTACGTGTGGCAATTCGGCGATACCTGGAATTCATCGACCCCGCGGCGACGCGCGTACCTGCCGAGGCGATTGCGCTACCTCACTCACCGCGTGCCGAAGCGTGCGGCTCGAGCTTAGGATTGAGAAGCCACCAAACATCATCAGCAGCACACCTGTGGGGGTGAGCCGGAGAGCGCAGGCGCGAGGAGCTGCTCAACGTCGACTTGGCCCGGCATGGAGTGCTCAGGCGTAAGCCGCCGGCTGTGAAGATGGGTAGGTACCGCTGACGTCACGGTGCCCATATCGAGTACAGAAGCGGCATCAGCCAGCTTGATTTCGGCTGCAGGCGGCTGGGACGGCTGGGCCGGTGCGGAGCGCAGCAACTCCGTGCGCGCATCAACCACCGCGGTCTGCCTGGGCCGCGTACTCCCGTTCTCGTCCAAACTGGCGGTGCGATCTTCGGCCCCGCGAGGAAGAACTGTCTTCTTCACCTTCGCGATACCCTCGGCCAGGAACCAGCATTTACGGTGACCGTCGAATTGATAGACCCAATGCGTCTCGTCCGCGGTCGTGTTGCCGTGTCGCGGCAAGCATTGCGTTTGCGCCAAAGAGGTTGCTGCGGGCTCGCGCGGAGCGCCATTGAACAAGTCGGCAAAAGGGTCGGGGACCGCAGGTGTCGCCGCAAGAGTTCCAACAAGAACCAAGCCGGCGAAGTAAAATCGCAAATAACCGGACATCGAAAACTCCCGGTGTTGCGCCCCTCACCGGGACCACCCTTCGCGGCCCACTTGGGCCGCCATGCGGCCCAAATCTGTCGGCGCCATGGATTCATTGTGGGCCTAAAACGAGATCCGGGTCCGAATTGAAAACCAGTGCAGCAGCCGAGGAATACAGGGAGCGCTTAGCCAGAACTGAGGCGATGAGTGAGGACCACCGGTGTCCGCTCTGCTCAGTTCGCCTCGGCACGAAGCACCTCGCGGCCCCTCGCTGATCCAGCCGTCGTCGGACGTCCAAAGGGACGGCGGACATCATACCTCCTCGACACTCCGGCAAGAGCGGAGCTCGCCCGTTTTCGAAAGACGAAATGAGAAGGCTGGGTTCGCCTTTCGAAGAACCGATAGTAGTAGCCGGCCTCAGGTTGGTGACCCTGCTCCTGCCGGTGAGTACATCGCCGCGCTGCCGAAGATCGAGCACGCTGCGCCGGAATGGCAAGCCGTACGGAGGCGCTAGCTCTCGTCGCAGAAGGTGGCGGCGCAACGATGTTTGCTTATCTGAACCAGCCGCAGTTTGTCTGCCATACCTGTGAGCAGCACGGCGCCATCCGGCGCGCCGGGAGCCAGCCCAAGTCGATGGTTTGAGAGTGCCGCCCGCAGAGGTTTTACTGCCGTGTGAGGCTGCGTAGTTCAGCTGCTAGCTCAGCTCTCAGTTCTTCCTCAAGCTCCCGGATATGCTTCGCCGTTGGGCCGTCCGGAAAATCTTTCGCGAGCTGGCGACAGTGCGCTAGCTTTCGCCCGATTGACAAAATATCCCGGTCGCTTTCCATGGAATCAAAATGATCCTTGGGACCGCGATCATTCAATACTCCAAACGATATAGGCCACCCCGGGATCGGCGATGGTTCCTGCACAGGAGCTTGCCAACTTTTCCCGATTTGATTCACATAGGCAAATGTGGTGCGCGATCGTTCGAATTACCTCACCCGAATTGCGCCAGGCAGTTCGGGGAGAACCGTCCTTTGTCGGATGAGCATGCGCCTTCACAGTCCAGATTTATCATACGGCAGGGAACGAGGGGTTGGATGGTCTATGATCGAGAACGCAAAGGCCCGGCTCTCATCGGGACCGATTGGGCGACCGACCTTACGATGCAGCAAGCCGAAGACGTCAAGCGGATGCTGATTGGTCCAACCGAGAACAAGGCCCACAGCGTGAACGGCGGACGGCGGTAAAAAAACGGCGGCCTTAGGGGCAACCCCGACGCCAAAGGACTTCCCTATCTCGTTGATCCGGACCTATACGCTCCCGCGGCCGGACGCCACGTCGTTACGGACGATCGCCACAGCCTCCCAATGCTGGGACGGCTCCTGCCGTAATCCGGGAATTTTCTAAAGAAAAAAGGCCGGCACAGCAGGACTCAGTTGACTGAACTAAGAAGCTTCGAGATCAGTACCGCCACCAAGTGGAGGACGTTGCTCATTGACGCACCCCCATCTGGCTCGGGGGCGCCCTGCGGACTCGCCCACGACAGAACTGCTCGGGGAAAAGGTTGGTGCGACCGGTAAAGCCCACGAGCGGACGCCGCTGGCCGTTCTACCGTGCTTTTCCTCCCCGCAAACTACGATCCTGGCCACGTCCATTTCGCAGCCTCGCTACCGTAGTTTACGGCCGTCTGGGGCAATGCCTCAGCCTTGCCAGGCACCCTGCTCTCCTCCGCCAGTTCCAGGCCGCTCCATGCGCGCGAGCTCGTGGATGTCGCGCTGATGTCGCCTCATGCGGCCGATCAGCCTCCGGCAACCCACGAGCGTCAATAGGCGCCCAGCCGGTGCGGATCGATCGGCGCTCGGCATAAGCCTGCCATCGTGAACAGCGAAGCCGGATGCACAGCTTGTACTCAGTCACGAGTGCTCAAGGCCCTTTTTCCCGTGGCCAAGGGTTACTGAAGATCTATGACTGCGCGAGCTGCGGCAACGATCTATGGCTTGTGACCAGAGTGTCAAAATCATTGGCGCGCAACCGGTCAGGGGGTGACTTCCTTCCGGTACGCCATTCAAGATCATCGACGTAGCGAGAAAGCGCCCTCGTGCAGCAGTTGTTCCGAGCTAAAGGGCCCGCGGCGTAAACCGCAGCACCTGCAGGTGCGCCGTTTGATAACACCTCAGTGAACGAAACCATCTGCTGAACCCTCGAAGCACTCCGGAAACAGACCGAGCCTACATTTGTCCTTGCGACTAAAGAGGAGATGTCAATGATGACGCTCAAAGTGATTGTAGCTGCTCTCGGCGCGGGATTTCTGATTTCCATGTATTCGGGAGACTTCGGCTCCGACGTTGTTCTCGCTCTTGTCACGTTCCTTTCGTAATTGCGCGGATTCCGCGCTCGCGGCCCGACGCGACGCTGTCCGCAAGACGCAGGGCTATCGCATATGGCCGAACAGGGCGAGGAGGAAGCTGTCGTCCCAGCCTGCACGCTTGATTTTCCGGCGTATGGAGGTGGGACCAGGACAAGATCGAAGGATGTTGAGCGCGAGCCTGCGTAGGATGGCGAGGTTCTCGGGAGCATTGTCCATTCTCGCCCGGTTGCCGTCCTCGTCGAAGTGGACGTCGAGCACCCAATGCAACTGGTTCTCGATCGTCCAATGACTGCGCGTGACCGACAGCAGCCGCTTGGCGGACATGGACTTGGAGAGCAGGTAGTAGCGCACGACCGACGGCTCGGTGCGATTGCCCTGCAATTGCCTGCGCGAGGTGACGCGGCCGATCGCAACCACGCCCGGGAAGCCATGGACGGCAGCTAGGCTGGTATTGCGCATGATGGTTGCCCGGCGCGCTTCGCGCCGGTCGTGGGTGGATGGCTCGATCGTCTTGACGGCGCTGCGCTTGCCGGACCGGGCAAACTGCCCGACCACGGCCTTGAACAGAGGTCCACGGTTGGCCTTGATCGCCAGCACATAGTCGCCACCGCGCTCGAGTACCGTCTTGGCCATTGCGCGATGGCAATGCAGCGCATCGGTCGTGACGATGCAGCCTTCGAGGGACAGCAGCGCCAACACCTCCAATGCCCCCTTGGTCTCGTTGCGGCCGGGAGCCTTCTGCTGGGCAAGAGACATTCGCGCCTCCACCGCAAAGACGTTGACCAGGTGCAAAGGCTCGTAGCGCGAACCGCGCTCGAAGGCGCCTCGCAGCGCCTTGCCGTCGACCGCAATAACTCCGGTCAGATTGAGCCGGTTGGCCTTGGCAAACGCCGCCATGAAGCGCCGGAACGCCGCTTCGAAGGTGTCCGGCTTGAGCAGACGGAACACGCGGCTGAAGGTGTCGTGACTGGGAATCCCATGCTCCAGGCGCAGAAACAGCCGCAGCAGGTCTTCCTTGGCCTGTCCAAACTCCGCCATGTCCGAGCAGGTCTCTGCTCCGCACAGGACCGCGGCCAGGGCGATAACCAGCACCTCCAGCAGATCGTGGCGTGCGTTCGCCGCACGCGGGTCGGACAACCGCCGAAGAGCCTTCTTGAACTTCCCCATGCGACTCCCTCCGCCTTGTGGGAGTCGTTCCCAGAAACCACCTTGCCAAAACAAAGCAATACTGGCCTCAAATCCATATGCGATTCCCCTGCCGCAAGACGCACGGGCCTAACCATTTCCAGCGACCCCGTAAGGTTTTGGCTGGCGTCGCGTTTGACCGACGCGATATACTTTCCAAGCTCGGATGCGATTTCAGCCGTGGTCGAGCCTTCGTCAATCATTTTGATCAGCGTCTGTACCTCGCCCTCTGTCCACTGCTTAGGTTTGTGGTTTTGCACGCTCCGCGCTCCGGTTTCGCCCTGGAGAGATCGGTCCGTTCTCAGAACCAAATGCTCGTTCAATGGATTTCGGTTCGTGTTTGCAAAGGAGGCAAAGCTGGGGCAGAATTTTTTAGCCGGGGCTGGCTGCATATTTCACTTGGTGTTTTAACCCGGCTTCATTTGACCATGCGCGGCCGCAGCCGTTTGAACCTCCCGCTGCGCCTTCGTATTTGCGGTGCGCCCGCCAGCTTGAACCGGAGCCAGCTCCGGCGGTTGCCCCTCCCTCAGCCCTGCAACTAGATCGCTCGCCCAGTAACCAAATCGGCCGTGTCTTCGGAGGTCCGCACCTGATCCGCAGCACGGGCCGAGCGTCGGCGCTGCCGCCGACTGCGGCCCATCGTGCATGCGGACTCGACGAGACAAGGGATAGAGCGGCTCTCTATCGGGCTAAGGCCCGCCTCCGCGACTCCTCGTCTCTAATCAGCGTATCAAGTCTCTCCAGTTGACCGGCTAAGCCCGCGAGGCTCTTTGCGATATTTCTCAATAAGAAAGCTCGGTTGTCCGGAGTGTCGGGAGCTGAGGAAAGGGCCTTGTATTGCGTTGCGAGATCCTTGCATTTGGCGGCCGTGATCATGTGAGTTCCAATCACTGCAATTGGCAATTGATGACTGTAATCACACGCCCTTGCGCCAGCCATAACTAAGATTAAAGACCTATTCGTCGCAAGCTGTCGCCGCGAGCGGCAAAACTCGAAAACGACGATCGCTCGTACCTGGTGCAATCGAAGCCGACGATGCACACCACATAGCGCTATCCCAAGATGGATGCGTTGCCTATTCCCAGCAGAACCAGGGTGCTGTGCCGCTCACGGCTTCCGGTTCTTTCGGAGGCAGGCTGATCACTTGAACGATCCAGCACCGTGACTAGGCCCATCCTTCGGCGACCCCTGCCGGCTCGCCATCTCTCCACATCTGTTCGTTCCAGCTCTGGCAGAGCAGGTTGTCGGCGGTTCGAATCAGAACTCATTCCGCAGATTGTGCAGCGAGGGTCGTCGATCACAGCCTGTACTCGTCCCCTCATTCGCGAGGGCCTTGCGGCCGTCCTGTCGGGCTCAGGTTCGCTTGTAAGACGGCCAGCAGCCGTCTTCCTCATGGCGCCCGGTCCTCAGCGAGCATGTGTTGTCCAGCAGGCGCTGGCCGACAATGCTCCAGATTGCGTCAGGACTGTACAGTATGACGGCGTCAGCCTTCTGAATCACGACACTCCGCGCACGGCGACGGCAACTCACCCTGAGGATATGCCTACGAATTTGGCTCAATCGCAGCGTCTCTTGAGCAGCGGTCGGCTGGATCTGTGCACGCGGCTCGTCCAGGATTAGCCAAAATGCACACGTTTGTACCGCGTTTGATCTCTCGGTGCACGCGTAGCGCACACGAATTCTGAGTGAGTGCGCACACAGTGGCGACCTTTACTAAGCCGGGCTCCGGAAGCCGGCTCGTCCAGATCAGAAGGAAGCGCCACTACGTCGCGAACACGTTCGTTCGGCGACGTGATGCCGAAGAGGGGAATCAAAGCTGAGCGCTCCATCAATCGATGGAAAACCCGATTCGAGCTCCAAACCCGAAGAGCAACCGGGGCATTTTCTCCGATTTGATTGCACTGTATCAGAACGATCTTGCCCAACTCGAACCCGTTCCACGATCGAAGCTATGGTGCTCAACGCACTCAAGACCTCGCTCGGCTGGTGAACCTCAAGGTCCTCGAGGCCGTGCTGATGCTGCCCCATGCGGCCGATCAGAGTCCGGCAGCCCCCGGGCGTTCAATAGGTGGTCAGCCCGTTTGGGTGCGGATCGGTGGCCATCCGCCTTATGCCTGATCCAAATGAAAAACCCCAGTGCCTTGGAGAGAGCACTGGGGTGTTCTCAAAAATGAATTGGCCAAGCAATGACGCCATAGTAGCAGCCCACGTGCTCGTCGCCTGTGAGTTAGTTCGCACGCCGATTTCCAAGCCACGTCGCGCGGGCAGACCACCAAAATCCACGCGCTGACTGACGATATCGACCGTCCCTTGGCCTTCCTCATCACCCCGGGCAACACCCACGATCTGGTCGGTGCACGCGACCTAATCGGCATGATCCGCAATCCGCGCCGCTTGCTGGCCGATCGAGCCTACGACGCCAAGAGCTTACGCGACGAACTGGCCGCACGCCGTATCAAGGCCGTGATCCCGCCAAATCCGACCCGCAAGCATCCGCATCGCTACGACAAAGCAGCATATAAAGGTCGAAACGTCATCGAGCGCATGTTCTGCCGGCTCAAGGGCTTCCGACGTATCGCAACTCGATACGACAAGCGCGCAGACATCTTCATTTTCTCATCGATGTGCTCGGGCGATCTCGGCGCGGACGTGGTCCTCGCCATTCTCGCTTGCCTGTCGTGAGCCAGAAGGCGCCCGGCGCCGACCCGGCCGAAGGCAAACGCCGCCGCTTCCAAAAAGCCGTCCCCGAAGGAGGATGAATTCCCTTGAGGCCGGAAGTTTACTCTACGCTGCTCCGAGACACTGCCCGGAGCTTCAAAGGAACGCCCCCCGATTGCCGGTTCTTCCCGCCTCGAAAAACACAGCGAAACGCCTAAACGCGAATACCCCAGATTCGGTTAACGTCGGATCTGGCTCCGTACGGGCCGGCCATTGTCCGTCCCATAGCCCTGCTGAAGGGGCAGACTGCCATATGACCCGCAGCATCCGGGCCTGAATGGCCGGTGTGATCGCTGGTTCGATTTCCGGCTCGACGCGCTCTCGTAGGATCAGCCGTACTCGGGGATCGGCTTGCGCCTGGTTTGCTCAGCGTGCTGCGCAGCAGGATCCGTGCAGCGAGCCGGTACAAGACGCCGAAGCCCACATTGAGAAGATCAACTATCCATTCCTCTACACCAAGGGAAGCAGCACGGAGTTCGGCGCCGGCATCAAGTATCCAGTCAGGCGCGCTGGCTCGATCTGCACGAGAGCGGTATCTATATGCGGCTGCTGAAACCTGATGATGATCTGCTCGTCAATAGATCAGCGTAAAGGACAACCACGCTGCGACTGACGCGCAGAGACAAATTCCTACATAAGGCAATACAAGGCGCATCGGGCTTCCCTCCGAAACGCAAATATGCGTCGACGCTGCGGCCGCCGCGGGTTCATCGTACATGCGGCCCCGTAGGGCACAACAAAATATGTCGGGGCGGCCCTGCTGCTAGCCGGCCCGGGAGAGCCTTTGCGACTCTTCGGCTCTAACCACAGAGTCGAGTCTGTCCAGTTGCCCCGCAACGCCCGCAAAGCTCTTCGCTATATTTCTCAATAAAAAAGTCCGGTCTTTAGAAGTGTTCGGGACTGAGGAAAGGGCCTTGTATTGCGTTGCGAGATCCTTGCATTTGGCGGCCGTGATCATGTGGGCTCCAATCACTGCAATCGGCAATAGATGATTGTAACCACGGAATCGTGCGGAGCACAATTTGGGAAATTGTCGCGGATCCCGAAGCCGTAAAGCCTCGGCAATTCCTCTGGGAGTGCCATTCTTCCCGGCTTGCAAACAGCTTCGATGAGCACCGAGCGCCTTTCATATTCTCTGGTATCGCCCGCAAGCGTCCTGCGAAGGCCGCCGTCAAAGAACCACTTGGTCGATCCAATGTCGACGATCACTTTGCGTTTGAGGCACCGCACCTGCATCTGCCCAATCCGTTTCCGGCCAAAACGTAATGAGGAATAGGTAACAAGTGCTGCCTAAACGGAAAGGAGACCTGAGGTCCAAGACTACTCTCTGTTCGCCGCCATCTTGGATATTCACTGTAGGGGCCCTTTTTGGTCATTGAAGTCGAGGCTTCGGCGGCGCGCTTCTGGACAGACCGTTAGTTCGCGACATTTCGTCCGGTTAGTTTGCCCTCCATTTTGGTGGCCGACGCCGGTCTCGGCATAAATCCCACGGCGATAATGACGCCTCCGAATGCAGCGATCGTGAATAGGGCGAGAGCTCTCAGGAGTAACATCTGCTGCTCGTAAAAATGATTTTCCCAAACGCCGCGTGAATAAGCACGTAGCTCGGAGAGCCTATTTCGGATCAACGTCCCCTGCGAGCCATTCTTCAGTTTGAGAGAAAGAACCGGGTAAGGAGGGCTGTCACAGAGGTCTCAGGAGCGCGGGAGTGCTCCCAGCTTTTGGACCGTTCCATGGCTTGGAAACACGCCCATTCCCGCGTCAGAATAGGTATGAGCTTTGCCCCGCGTCCCTCTGTAAGGGCCGGCGTTTATCCAGTCTACTGCCCGCGTGAGCACAGGTGATGACGAGCACCATGGTCCGGCCAATCGGTTCCTAGCATTGGTTCATAGACCCATGAGGAGTACCGACGGCCATAGAACACAAAACAACTACGTGCGGCTGCGAAGCCTGCGCTCGCCGTGGCGCCGAGATCCTACCTGGTTCAACGGGGCGTACCTGCCGGCCCCGCTGTTGGGCATCGAGATACTTGCAGTCACCGCACTTTGAATGGCTGGTCAGTTCGCGGCGGTCTTGCGAGCTGCGAGAGAGACTCGCGGAGTGCGTCGCGGAGATCCGAGAACTCCAGACATCATGCTCGAAGCGCGCACCGGTGAGGACCGGGCACTCTCGCTGAGGATCTGCGAGGCGCCCGTGTTCCGTCCGGCCCTGATCCGTTCCGGCCGTTAGCACGCCTGAGGCCGAAGGCCCAACCAAGCATGCTCCAAGGGTGCATCGCCTAGACGCAAAATGGCACCGCACGAGCGTGAGCATAGCGACGGCGAAGGCGGCACGCGGGGCCGAGTGCAGCGACGAGACCGGTGCACCAGTCCTTCGAACGTATCCGGTTGCGCTCACCCGCTCCGAACTGCAGACCCGCCTCAATAGCAGCGACGTCCTCGTCGACCTAAGTGATCCACCACCGAAGCGCCTCGTGGCATTCAGGCCGACGTCACCATGCCGCCGTATCTTTAGATCTCATTCCATTGCGGTAAGGAGCTGTCACAGCAACTGGGACACGGCTCGAGCAGCCATGTATTGAGCTGCGGGTCGGTTGCTCTCGGTTCCGACCCGGAGAATGTCTCCGCCTGGAGCTGAGAGGGACCACCGCCAGCCGCGGCCGCGGGGTGGAATCAAACAGAGCGAAACCGCCAACCGTCATGGCGCGAGCACCCTGAAATGAGCACCTGGAATTGGACAGCCCATATTACAAATGCGACAAACCAACTCTCGGCTATCGTCAGACTTCGATTCCCATCGAAAATAGAAGGTCAAGGCATCCGTCTCCTCGACGATCCGCGGTAGGTATCTATATAGAATGCGACCGCCCCATCCGCGTCGCGCGCCCGCGATGATTCCAGCTTAATCCCCGCGCTGCGTCACCGAAAGCGTGAACTGATGTCACCTTGCTCTACCGACAAGATCGCGCTCCATCGATGGAGCCAATCTCTACCCGACGGCGAAAACTCTGGGCTTCGACATTGATTGCAAGCGCCTGCTGAAGGAGTTTCAGAGCCGCGGGACGCTGACGCGAGCGTTCTATTACACCGCCATCATCGAGGATCAGGAGTACTCCTCGATCCGCCCGCTGATTGATTGGCTCGACTACAACGGCTACACCGTGGTCACGAAGGCGGCCAAGGAGTTCATCGACGCCTCCGGCCGCCGCAAGGTCAAGGGCAACACGGACATCGAGCTCGCCGTGGAGCTCGCCGAGTACATCGACCAGATGGTGCTGTTCTCGGGTGACGGCGACTTCCGCTCCCAGGTCAAGGCCGTTCAGCGCCGCGGCGTGCGGGTCACCGTGATTTCCACGATCGCAAGCCAACCGCCGATGATCGCCGACGAGCTGCGTCGCCCAGGCCGACGTCTTCACCGACCTCGTCGAGCTGAAGTCCAAGCTCGGCCGTGATCCGTCCGACCGCCCGGCTCCGCGCGATCGCGAAGCGCGTGCACACCTGCCAAAATTCTTGCAAGAGCCGAAAGGAAACGACCCACTCGGTTAGACGGCTAAGGCGGCGCACGCTTCGATCAATTTTGGGCAGATTAATCATCATTCATTTCAGAAGAAAAGAAACGCCGCCGGCTTAATAATCTGCGGCCGGCAGCTTCCCAGCCCCGGGGAATGAGCAAAATCTCGGTGGCAAATCCGGAGCATAAGCCGTGCCGAGAATTGGTGTCGGTTCCGGCCTTCTCTGTCGGGGTCCCTGCACCTCTCTTGCTTCGTCGCCCATCAACAAACAGGCGCAAGGGCGTCTGCTTCAAATGGAGCGTTCACATGCACCCACATCCCATTTCGACGCAACCACATCATTCACGTCCACACTCTTATTTTCCGACTTGGATCGACAGGTCCGCATGCTCGAGAGCGATCCCAAGAGGAGGAGCGAAAGGCAGGAAATCCCGACCCAGCCAACCTCTCCTAACCCATGCTCGCGCTGAACCTCCGAGCTCGGTGCGCCAATCTTCAGGATACGATCGCGATGCCCGAACGCGAATTTCGCTCGTCGCGCCGAGTTGGCAACGGGTGGCTAAGCCCATTGGCCTACGATTTCGTGGCGGTGTATCAAGCTGCCGATCGAAGCTTCGCAAGGGCGGCTGGGCCCCTGGCATTTGTCGCTTTGAGATATCTCGGCGACGGCTCGATGTCGCTTGCATGAAAGGGGCCGGCATCCGGCATCATGCTTTTGCTGGGCGAAGCGAACCTGCTGTGGCTCTGAAGAACCCCGACGCTTTTGCGATCATCGTGACCGCCCTCCTGCTTTCTCACGGCGACGAAGCTGCACCAGCGTGCTGGTCCGCGGGATGAGCTTGGCCGCACTGATAGAGGCGATGTTCTCCGCGTCGGTCCGGCGACGCAATGCCGTTCACAACATCAAAAGCGCGTTGGGTGACTTTGCCGTTTCGCGCGAACTCGGTCCAGTCTGTCACCTTCTACGTTTACGACAGCAGTAAAGACGTCTGGCTTCGTCTGCCGGTCTAACTATCTCGCCACCTAATTGCTTGTGGGGAAGGTTCTTAGGACGGGCTACCTTTAACGGGCATTCGATCATTAACCGCTGAAGAGTCCGAGACAATCGCTGCTCTCATCTTCGCACGGATCACTGAGCTCGAGCTGTAGCTTGCGGCCCGGGATTTCAACATTCCCGGGAGCGGCAACGACGGACCCACGTGACGAGCTGTATGTTCGGTTACGGTCCACTACGGAGAGAGCTGGAGCGCACACGAGCCCAAACTATCCGGCTCACGTTCTCGGAAATCGAAGAAGTTCTCGAAAACTTGTCCTCTTGAGGAGTGGCACCGTCCGCAATCCAGCAGATGACATTACGTTTGGGGACGATGACGTCCTTGGCCGAGCTCGACGTTTCGAACATCTTTGTTTTCGGTGGGCGGATAACGCTGATGAAGCCGGTCGAGTTTGCGGTGAAGCTCGGAGAAAATCAGGACGCCGGGAGCGTTAGCCTGCATTACGAAGGGATGGAGTAGAAGCTATTCGGCATCACGTTGCCGCCAAAGGTTTTGTCCAGCGTGGTGGACCGGCTACCGACGCACTGAGACCAACACCTGAAGACAAGAAGCCAGCTTCGCGGTTCTGGCCAGCGTCGCGCCCCAGAAGTAGCCATCTGCCTCTAGAGAAACACATGCTCGAACTACGTCGCCAGCAGAGGGCACCGAGCAAAGGCATCCGGAGCAACGGACCCAGTTGGCTAGAAGGCCACTCATGATGCCGCGGACGAGTTCGTCTCATTGCAGCTGAAGGCGCTCGCCCCAGCTTTTCCAGCTTAAGCCAAGTCATCGTCTGGCGGAGCCTTCCCTCGGCCCAGACCGACAGCTTCAACTCTCCGGCAGGGCATGCACCTGTAGGCGTAGGCGGCGGGTAGCTCTGCAATTGCCGGGAGCATCGCGAGAAACTCCATTGGACGCCGACATCTATTGCAGATGTGGGTGGGTGCCTTGTCCGTGTCACCGCCGCGCGCCATGGCCGGTCCGCCCAAAGGCGACGACGGTATTCCATTAGTCGGGGTTTACATCTCCGGACGACTACAAGGCTGCCGTATCCAAAACAGGCCCCGCCAGGTGAGCCGCTATTGCTCTTGAACCAAGACTCAGTTCTCATTGCGGCCAAATTACTTGCGGGAGGCAATCGTGAACGGCGAAGCCGGATGCACGGTTTGTAGCCAAGCTCGACTGCTCAAAGCTATTTTCCCCGTGGCCAAATGCTACGAGCTGAAGCTGTATGAGTGCGCAGGCTGCGGCAGTGATCTGTGGCTGGTTACTAAAGTGTCCAGATCATTGAAACCTAAGCGGCAGATGGGGAGATCTCGTCGAGGTTCGCGGCTCAACACCATCGAGGCGGCGTTGAAGAGCCCTGCTAGTGCTGCAGTCAATCCAAAGCTGAAAGGCCAGTCAGCGTAAACCGGCCGAGCCTCAAACCCGGTGTCATCGCATATGACGCAAGGTGCCGTATGGGGGACTAGCCGGTGGGGGACACACGTGGCCTTCTGCTTGAGTTGGAAGGCCCGCCAGCAGCCAGCGCAGAGGGCGCTTCCCTCACCTCCATGCACCTTAAGCCTGCTTGCGAAATAGACGCATCGCAAGCCAGGAATGCTGCGATATGATGATTTTACCGGGGCTGGCTGCATATTTCATTTCGACCTTTTGATCCGGGAATTTTTGACCGCCCGGGTCGCAGCAGTACCATGCTGCGGCCTCGTGTTCACGTTACTTAGCGTAAGGATCAACTTGTCGCGGGCGCAAGTTTCGCATTTTTATATCGATCAACCGCGGCGTCCTGATTGTAAGTGGAGGACGGTATTGTGCCCAAAGAAAGTTGCTGGTCGCTCGTGCTGCCGGAAGACAACTGGCCCGCTACGGGGGGAAGCTCAGCGCGATTCCGGCGTTGGGCTCGCAATCGTTAGCGCATCTACTCGTTCGGTCTGATCACTGGTCAGGGGGCTACGCCTGGAACAATGTTCTGTTCTACGTCAAGGGCGGCGACGCGGTCGTGGGCGGCAAGTATTATGATGTCTTCGGTATTCCGACCGGAGCACTCTTCTCGTCCGCTTGTGAAACCCTGTTGGGGCGGCACCGTCGGCGCAGGTCTCAAATATGCTTTTGCACCGAATTGGTCCGTTGGCGTCGAGTACAATCACATTTTCCTGGATGATCGCACGATCGAACTCACTACGCGCATCGGAGGTTTCGGCGGAGCGACCGGATTAGACAAGGAGTTGACATGGGGCTGGTCCGCTTGAACTATCGCTGAAGGTCCGAGCATCGCGAGGTACTGAGCGCACCTCGATTTAATGACGAAGGGCCGGCTTAAAGGGGCCCTTTTATTGTGGAGACCGAGACTCCCCACCTCACGATACGTGAAGGGCAGCCTACAAGCGAGAGTCTGACGGCGTTCACCATGCCAATCTCCCACGCGAGGACGGGCGCTTGCACAGTGAGCAAATAGCTCAGGTATTTCCAACCAGCCGTTACCTCTGGCGGCAGCTTCATCCGTCTCAGGTTTGGCAAAGACCTCCATGTATTGTCGTGTCGCTGCGGATGATCTTCGGCGTGAGCGGCTCGAATGGTGCCTCGCTAAGGCCCCGCAGCATCAAATGCCCGAGGGGGCGCACCTTGATTTCTCCTGCGGTCTGCACGATGCAGTGTAGTCGAAGCAACAATTCGACTCCTGGAACTGAGCTTGACGTTCACTAAGAAACTTCTACTTTCCCGTCTCCCTATCGATTCATCTGAGCAAACGCGAGCCGCGTTGACATGCTTTCCTCCGGGCTGCAAGTTTTACCCTTGATTTTTCCCCGAGCGCAGAACGGCAGCAATGCCGTGACCGTGATTTGAGCACGGTTTGATCAGCCGTTTCGCGCAGGAGGCCGCCTTAAGACGGCCTCTTCACGTGACCGCTGAAGCGCTGTTGAACAGGATCCCTTGGTGCGTTCCCGGAAGCCGCCACGTCGTCACCACTGTTGCGAGTAAGTGAGTTCTGTTGTCGCATTTTTGACTACTCGACTGCATTTTTCTGCTCGCTTCTCTCCTAGAACTTTAAGAGCTCGGTTTGCCGGGGGACGTGGTGATAGCAAAAAACCTGCTGTTTCTCGCGATGCCTTCCGCGGCTTTGTTTGCGCTTTATGCAGCGGAGGCTCATCACGACAACAAGCCCGATGCCGAGCAGTGTCTCTTGAAGCTGTTTGGATCAGGAGAAGACATTCCTGAAAGGTTGCTTCAGCAATGGTCAGGCGGGGCAGAGCTGCTCGGATCGAAAAAAATCGGTCACATCCTAAGCCTCGCGCCCGTCAAGCCGCGAGAGGCGATACACAGTATGACCATGCAAGCGACTTTCTCCACGCTTGTCTAAGAGACCTCGGGCACAAAGTGCGGTGACAATGCTTTGCTGCACTCCGCCTTGTTCGCTTGAATTACACCGTAGCTGCCCCCCTTCGGAGCGGCCCCCGACGATGCCGAAAGAGATTGCGACGCATGGTCCTTCGGCTGCGTGCGTGTTCGCATTCAGTCTGGCTGCAGTCGTC
Organism: Bradyrhizobium sp. 149; assembly: GCF_023073915.1. GTDB lineage: Bacteria > Pseudomonadota > Alphaproteobacteria > Rhizobiales > Xanthobacteraceae > Bradyrhizobium. The sequence goes on from NZ_JADPKK010000023.1 coordinate 39,608, forward strand.
GCGCCCCATTGGCTGCAAAGAAAAACCGGCCGGCTCAGGTAGTCGCATGCCATGCGTGCCGCGGTACTCGTCACCACTCTCGACGACAAGTTTGTACTGCTACCTCCTGACGGACTCTTACCGCCTCAGCTCGACCATTCAGATGCTCTTTCTGTACTGCTGATCTTTCCCAGCCACCCCCACCACCAGCGCCTTGCCTAAGCGCTGTACAGAGCAGTGACTGACTGGCTTAGTCCAGCTCCCGACACCGTCGCCTCGCGAGCGGCCTCAAGCCGGTCGTCATACAGCTCGGTCCTGGACAGCAGCGAGCCCGCCCCTCGGGGAAAAAGTCCCAGAATGTTGATCCACCGTTACGCGACTTAGGGAGAACTCGCTCCAAGTCAGTGATACTGCATCTTTCGAATCGGTTATCCGTGTTCACTTAGGCACGGTGTTCTGGTCGCAAGGTGCCCGTGAGCAATTTCTATCCGTGCCGATGCTTGTCACGGCGGTTTTGCCGGCGCTGTTTTGGAGTGGCTGCCTGGCGGAACTCCGACGGGAATGGCTTCGAGATCACCGGCCAACCCCCGCACCATCGCCGGCCGGACTACGCGGCGATCGGACATTCGAACCGCGGCTTTATTTGCGAAGCCTACGGTCGCCGTCGCACCGAGATCCACCTGATTTCGAAGCGAGGCGCCCCTGCCGGCCCCGCGCTTGGGTCGAAATACTTGCTAGGCAGCTACGACACTCTGAAGGGGTGCCTCTTTCGCACAATCATCGTTCTCACTCATCAGGCGTAGAATGAAGCGGCGTCCGGGCTCCAAGCCCCAGCCCCCTGTCCGGAGCGCAGGCGGCCTCGCCATTTGTAGCCGCGTTGGCGGGGCCGCCGCCCACAGCTTCCGTCCTGCAGGACGTTGATGATCTTGTCCACGTGGCCATTGCCGCGGGAAAGTAGGGTGACTGCGGAATGTCAGACGTATAGAAGGCGGGCCGACAGCTCAGGCAGAACGGTCCGTCAAGAAGTTAGCGGGTACAAAGTTGTCATGGCGGCTAGGTGACGATTACCGCGTTACGCATGGAATTGAGAGCCGCGTCTCCTACCGGAGCCGACTGGTTCTTCTTTGCCGGTAACGGTCGCGATGACTGCAGCCGGACTGAACGCGATCACGCACCAGCTGCCAAGGCCAAAGCGCTATCGCAATCTCTCTTGACATCGTGGCGGTCTGTTCGGAGCGGTGGTTTGTCATTGGCCTTGGAATTCAAGGAAGGCGGGGCCGCGCGGCCCTGTCACTGCACTTGTGCCGAGGTCCCTCAGAAGACAGTGCAGAAGTCGCAAAAAGGACCCTGGTCAGGAGTAGATTACTCGGGCTCGACGCACTCCCGCGGCATCGGCCGTGGTCGCGTCGACTTGCGGTCTGCTCAGCATGCGGCGCCGCAGGATCTGTGCATCATCTTCCCTGCGGCCCGCGCATGCTCGAATGAAGCCGGGTTAAAAAGACCAAGTGAAATATGAAAGCCTGCCCAAGTGACAAAAATTCTGCCGCAGCTTTGCCTTGGTTGCAAGCACCGTGCGACCGGAGCTTGGCCGTGCGAAACCACAAACCTAAGCAGTGGACCAAGGCCGAGGTACAGACGACCAAAGAAGAACTGGCCATTCTGGCAGCTCCACCCTTTCGCAGCCGTGGTAAAACTGTCTCCAAGTCAGTCCTACTGCATTTCTCCAATCGGTTATTCGTGTTCGTGCAGGCTCGGTGTTCTGGTCGCGAGGGTGGGCGTGAACCAGTGTTTATCCGTGGCTGATGTTTCGGAGTGATTGCTGGCGGATCTCCGACCAGAATCCCTCGAAATCACTGACCAGGTTCTGCGCCAGTCCTATGGATTGAAAGCGCCCGCGCAATTGGAACATTTGGCTGGCGAGTCTGATGACGACCAAGGTGCCATTCGACCTATGGACAAAGCGGTTGCCTATGCATCTCGGCTTCATCGTGTCTTCGGCGCCGTAGCCCTTTTTGCGGTATCAGTTTCGAGTTCGCCCGCCATCTGGACTTGCCTTGCCGTTGCTCTGCTTGCGATCGGCCTCGTGAGCGCTTTTGATGACTGCTAACGCCTTATGCCCGGTCGCTTGGAATAAGTTCAGCCTCCCTAGTAATGGCATGAAATGGCTCGTCGGGACGCTTGACGCCGTCATGCTCTGTTTGGGCGTCTAAAGCCAAAATCGGCTTTCGTTTCGCTACTAGGTTTGGTTTCGGCCGTTCGGAATGCAGATGTCGCGCTCGAATCGTGGCCCGGACGGATATGACGCGCCTCCGCCACTCCCTCGACCAGGTGATTGCCTCCCCTGGATCGCTTTGAGCAGAAACGGCCAGTCCGACCAATGAGCGGATGGCAATCAACACCTTTGCCTCAACAATCGCCGATGATCTCACCGCCAAAGTCATGACACCGGCGAACCTGTCAGTCCTTCTGAAAAGCTGCACAGTTCGCAATGCGGCGGGCGACATTACGTTTGGATCGATGTGGTCCTTGGCAGAACTAGACGTTTCGAACATCTTCGCCATTGCCGGACGGATCAGGCTCGTTAAGCCCGTCGAGTTGCCTGCGGCATGCCGAGGGCGAGAACGGTGGCAGCATCAGTAGGCGCTTTGTGGGACAACATGGAAGCTGTCCGGCATCACCTTACCGCCTCGTGTCCTCGCCCAGATGGACAGGCTGCCCGCGCGCTGAGAGCTTGCGCTCGCCCTCCAGTTGCGGTTTGGATCTGGATTGGAATCGCCCTGTGGCCATCCTATTGATGTTCCGAACATACTCAGAGACGAGCTCGCATCAGATCGTTGACCGCCAAAGAATTACAGGCGATCGCTGCTGGCATCTTCGAGCGGATCACTGATCTTGAGCTGGAGCTTGCCCCGCGCGACTTGATCAAGGTTGAAGAGTTGCGAGGGCGGACCAAGATGACGAAGCGCGGTACTGATTCCATTTACGATCTGCTCCGGAGGACGGTGGAGGGCGTGCGACAGAACCTTGTGCGTTCATATCCGTAGAAGTTGAGAACATCTTGGGAAGGCCGCTACCTGCTCCTGCCTAGAGGTTCAGTGCGTGGTCAGAGCAGTCGAGTTCGGGCGCCGCTCCGGTCCCTCGACTCGCGCTGCCAAAGGCTCGACCAAATGTCACCTTTGAACCGTCCCGGGTTGCCTGAGGCCATTTGATTTAAGTTATGCCGCCATGGCCCGGTCGTTCCAGCCGTAGTAGCGTTGGTCGGCGTAGCATTGCTCGGCCTGGGCCGGCGGTAATCCTGCCGATGGGCTCGGAGGAGCCGCCGGTTGTTGATCCCGTCCACCCATCCCAGCGGTCGTGAACTCGATGGCCTCGAAGCTGCGCCATAGTCCGCGTAGATCGATCACTTCGGCCCTGTAGAGACCGTTGCTGGTTTCGGCGAGAGCGTTTGTCATAGCAATCTCCGACGCTGCCGACAGAAAGTTCGACGCCAGCTTCAGTACTTGATAGAGACATATTGGCCGCCCTATCGCTATGATGCACGAGCTCGCCGCGATGGACTGGTCGCGATCGTGCAGGGCCTGCTCCAAGCCTCGAGCACGAAGCCTACGTGCGCCGTGCGGGAGGACGCCAGCCCACGAGTCTTCGGGCATACGCGTCCATGACGAAGGCGACGTGCCTTGAACTGGCGATTGACGTCATCAGGGGCCTCGCGCGGCCTTGTCGGTGATCGTGCTCTTGACGGATTTGCCGCCGCGGCCCCTTGCAGAACCATTTCCCGCATCAGCCGCGACATCGCGTAGCGGGCATCATCGAAGCCTTCGCGCTTGAGCTGCCGCCAGACCTTGCGCACGCCGTAAACGGAGAAGTTTTGATCGAAGACGCGCCGAACCTCGATGTTCAGCGCGACCTCCTGCCTGGCATGCGCGACAGCTTCGCGGGATCACGCCGCTTCGCCGCATTGGCGTGGTAGGTCGGCGGGCCGTCGGCAAGACGTTGCAGATCGGCTCGACCCATGCGCCCCACGACTATCGTCGATGAAGGCGATCATGGCTGAACCGGCGGTCGAGCTCCGCCATCGCAAAATAGGCGCTTGGTAGGATCTCATTGGCCTGCCGAAGCTCGCGGTTCTCCCGTTCGAGGGCTTCTGCTTCTCGGCCATCGCGTCGGAACGCCTGCAGCTACCGACTTCGGCCTTCTTAACCCAGTCATGCGGTGTCTGCGGCGTGCAGCCAATCTTGGCCGTGATTGACGCCAACGTCGCCCAGCGCGAGGGGGGCTACCGGATGTGATCCAGAACCATTCGAACCGCTCGGGTCCGGACCTCGGGAGAAAACACTCTTTCCGAAGCGGAGCCCTGTCGACATCGTGCGAGCGAACGGACTATTCGACCGTCACCGACTTGGCGAGATTGCGCGGCTGGTCTACGTCCGTTCCCAGAATTGCCGCGCTGTGATAGGCTAGCAGTTGTAGCGGCACCGCCAGAGCCAGCGGCGCCACGCTCTGCGGCATATCCGGGAGCACCAGCACCGACCAAGCACTGGGCGGGGCGACTGAAGCACCTCGCTGGTCGGTTAACAGGATAATGCGCCCGCCACGAGCCATTACCTCTTGCATGTTCGACATTGTCTTCTCGAAAGTCGAGTCGCTCGGCGCAATCACCATAACAGGAAAGTCCTTCTCGATCAGCGCGATCGGTCCATGCTTAAGCTCACCGGCCGCATAGCCTTCTGCGTGGATGTAGGTTACCTCCTTGAGCTTGAGTGCTCCTTCCATTGCCAAGGGATAGTTCGTACCCCGGCCTATAAATAGCGCATCGCCGGCCATTGAAACCTCGCGCGCGATTTCAAGAACCTTCGGCTCCAACTCGAGCGCGCGAGCCATATAGCCTGGAGTATCGGCAAGTGCTCGGACGAGTGCTATCTCATCTTTGGCCGAGAGTACGCCACGACACCGACCGGCCGCAATTGCAATGCACATCAGCGTCGCCAGCTGACAGGTGAACGCTTTCGTAGATGCGACGCCTATTTCAGGGCCCGCTAAGGTAGGGAATACGACATCGCTCGCACGCGCCATAGTCGAGGTTTGCACGTTGACGACAGAGATAATGCCCTGGCCATGGGTCTTGGCGAATTCCAATGAGGCAAGCGTGTCGGCCGTTTCGCCAGACTGCGACACAAAAAGCGCGACGTCGCCTACGCGAAACGGAACCTCGCGGTAGCGGAACTCCGAAGCCATATCTATTTCGACCGGAAGCTTGGCGTACCGCTCAAACCAGTACTTCGCGATGAGACCGGCGTAGAAGGCCGTGCCGCAAGCCACGATCGAGAGGCGACTAATAGTGCTGAAATCAACATCCGCGCCTCTCGGCAGCCTGATTGTACCGTTGGGCTGGATATACTGTGCAAGCGTCTGCCCGACGACCGTCGGTTGTTCGTGGATCTCCTTGGCCATGAAATGACGATGTTCGCCCTTATGAACTGCCACACCCGAGATAGCTATTTTCGCCGACGCACGATCCAGAGCGTCGCCGTTCACATCGAAGAACTTGATTTGTTCTCGCGTAACGACGGCAAGATCGCCGTCCTCCAGGTAAGTAACAATGTCCGTCAGAGGCGCAAGCGCGATCGCGTCCGAGCCCAGGAACATTTCGCCTCGCCCGTATCCGACGGCCAAGGGAGAGCCCTTTCGTGCACCGATCAAAAGATTTTCGTACCCCTCGAAAAGGAACACGAGCGCGAACGTTCCCTGTAAGCGCGGGAGCACCTTACACACGGCAGCGACCGGTTCGCACCCCTTCTTCCGCTCACGGCTAACGAGATGCGCGACCACTTCAGAATCGGTTTCGGTCGTAAAGTGGGCACCGGCCGCTTTGAGGTCATTGCGCAATTCTCGATGGTTCTCGATGATTCCATTGTGCACAATCGCCACACCATCAACCATGTGAGGATGCGCATTCGTCTCATCTGGACGGCCGTGCGTCGCCCAGCGAGTGTGACCGATTCCAATTCGCCCAGAAAGCGGCTCCGAGTCGACCCGAGACTTGAGATTCGCGAGCTTTCCGACGGTACGACGACGCCTCAACGAACCGTCCTCGAGAGTAGCAATACCCGCGGAGTCATATCCCCGGTATTCAAGCCGCTTCAGCGCATCTAAAAGGATAGTCGAGGCAGGACCCCGCCCGACGACACCAACAATTCCGCACATAGGCTGCCTCCAAGCATCTAGCAACGGCCTCACGAAGCGCAACCGCAACTGCGGACAACTCCTTTGCAGCGGCTTGGCGCCCTCACCTTTGGCCTTCCCTGCTGCGCACGCTTCACCGAGACGCTCAACCTAGCGGTCTCCGGGCCGCCCCCCGCGCTTTTCGAGTCGTCGACAGCATTGGCGATTAGTATTTGGGCGCGAGCTGTACCATACGCAGCCCCGATTCTATGATGATGGAGGAGTAGGCCTCATGCCATAGCTCTGCACTTAATCGCTACAGGGAAACACGCATGACCGAATCCGGGCAGCAGACACTGCCCGCGCCGCGATCAGCATCTCTTGACGCGCTGATCATTCGAGACGCCGCACATTCGCTCAGTTTGCCGAGGGCCATTCGAGAACGCGGCGGCTAAGCGTTTGAGTTGATGAAGCATTGGCGCTTGCGCCAACCGGAGCAGATTGAATACCAGATGCTCTTTTCTGAACATCGAGAACAGTGTGACTCCTGCCGAATTTGTTGCCAGCGCATAATCCACGATAAAAGCAGCAGCAATCTCGGTGAAATCGCCCTGATATCCCATCTCGCACAGGGCGTTTAATATTTCTCTGTCCGATCCGATCTTTGCGACAAGCAGATCGAGGCTCGAAAATGATCCATACGTGACAAACGTCCCCCGCAGCGCAATCTCCGCTGATCTCTGGAGATTCGGCTCGAACGGGTTATTGGCGATCTGTATCAGACGGTATGGCAACGCTTCGTGGAGGCCACCAATTCCACCCTCGTTATCGCCCGCAATCGAAATCGCCCGCGCCTTCCCGTCTTGAAGAATGCGCTCGAGCGCTCGAATGATGTCTTCGCGAACTACCTCTTCGCGTGTCGGACGATGGAGAGCAAGCACATCTACATAGTCCGTGCGAAGACGTCTCAAGCTGTCGTCGATGCTCGTCCTGATTAGGTCGGCTGATAACGGCACTTTAAAGGGCTTTGACTTCATCGCGGAGAGGCGCGGCCGAATCCCGGGAAACACAGCAAGAGAGGCGCGCGCTATCGGCTTCAGGATTCGCATGGCCGCGGAGATATCGGGTGGGCGCATCCCGACCTTTGTGCAGATATAGACTCTGCCCCGCTTCATGGATGCGAATTGCCCCAAGATCGACTCGGCCATCCCATCGCCATACGAAGGCGCTACGTCGTACCAGGTTATTCCGGCGTCGTATGCACGCTCGAGCCCCTCGATCCCCCTGCGAGCCCCAACGCGCCCTCCGAGCGAAGCGCAGCCGAAACCGATGCTCGATACATTCGCGCCGAGAGAATCAACACGAACCATCTTCATCGCAAACACTCCTGACTACACCGTTTGCGCGCAAGTCACTGACGTCGATCGTAAGACGGCGCGTACTTCCAAGCCGACGGGCACGTCCGGCAACCCGGACGCCGAAGGAACTGTGCAGGTTTGATCGGCTTCATCTTCATGCAAATGAATGATGACGGGGTTCGCTCGGGCATCACATACGGTTGGCCGCTGGAACTTGAGACAGTGGGGAGGATGCACGGAGTAATCCGTTCGAGCGGGTATCGGCAGCTCGACTCCGCCGCCACTATCAGGTGCGCCCATTTGCGCAGTAACGATGCGGCGCGGTTGAGAGCTGATGTGCTGCGATCGATGGCGCCCTATTCACCGCACGAAGACCTCATGTAATTTAGACAAGAATGCCATCACGCTCAGAACAAGTTGCCGGCGAGGTTCTGGTGACCGGAGCAGCTGGCTTCATCGGTTTTCATGTTGCCCGTCGGCTGCTCGCTGAGGCGCGCCGGGTCGTCGGATTGGACAACCTCGACAGCTACTACGATCCCGCACTGAAGCGCGCACGGCTCGACATTCTGTCGCCGTGATCCGCGTTTTTCTTTTGTCCAGGTGGATCTTGGACATCGGTCGAGGATGGCCGAGCTGTTCGCAAAGCATCGATTTGCGCGTAGGCGTGCGGCTGATCGATCGAATGCCGGGCGCCAGCCTGAGCGGCCAATTGGATCACCTATGTCGAACCCAATCTCAAAAGGTTTCCTTACGGTCCTGGAAGGCGCATAACGCCTGCGGTCATTTGATCTACGCATCATCATCGTCCAATACGGCTCCGATGCCGAGTTGCCATTTTCGACGGGGCATAGGGCTGATCACCCCCTCAACTTCTATGCCCCGAGGAAGAGACCCAATGAGTTGATAGCCCACTCTTAGAGCCACCTTTACCGGCTTCCGGTCACCGGCTTACGGTTCCTTACGATCTATGGCCTTTGGGGCGCCCCGACATGGCGATTTTCCTGTTCGCTGACGCGATCGTTAAAGGCCGGTCGATCAAACTCTTCAACCATCGCGGAATGCGGCGCGACTCACCTATATCGACCACGTCACTCGCCTATCCCGCGGCTGATCGAACGTCCTCCGGACGACAACGTCGATGCGATGGGCGCTCCAACCAAGCTTTACAATCTAGGCAATAATTGCCCGGAATGCTGATGCACGTCCTCGACTTGATGGAGAAAGAACTGGGACGAACCACAGCGAAGGAGATGCTGCCGATGCAGCTTGTGGATGTTCAGAAACGTTTGCCGACATTGGTGATCTGACCCGTGATACCGGGTTTTCGCCATCCACCCTTATCGAAACCGGTATATGCAATTCCGTCCGATGGTATCGCGACACTACGAGATATGACCTTCCGATGGTCTCTTCCACAAGTTTCAACGGTCCGCACCCGACGGATCGGGGTATCGGTTGCAACTTCTCCGCGGCTGTGATGAACGACCAGGCGGGACTCGAAAAGATGCGGCCCCGGGGGCATTGGGGATTCGCAGGTCCGGGGCCGCAACGCTGCGCCGAGGTGGGCTCCATCGACGCAACATAAACGTAGTCATTGGGAAGCAATCGTTCACTCTGAATTCGTGATCATACAGATCAACGTGGGGGTACCCATCATGGTGAATGAGCCTCCTAGAATAGTCGCTTGCTAGCGCTCCCCTGTGGTGCGAAGTCTCGACCGCAATGGGGGGCTCGCTGCAGTCGTCGGAATGTTCGCGTTGTCCGGAGACATCTATGCCGCGGTATTTCTTTCATATTCATGACGGCTACTCAGTGCTCGATGACAGCCACTCAGTGCTTGATGATGTCGGACTGGATCTCCCCGACATTTCTGCGGCCCGGACTGCGGCGATCGAGCTCAGCGGCGAAATCCTCAAGCATGACGCGATGGACCCACTCCTGCATCACATTTCATGGCAGGTGGAAGTCAGCGACAGCCCCGAGCTTGGCGGCCGGTCGCTGTTCGTTCTTCAGTTCTCCGTTGAGGAATAGGGGACCGAAAACCGGCTTTGCCGAAGCCTGTGCAACCTGATGGCGCACCTTCGTTGGCTGCGCTTCGGCGCAATGCCCACAGATCGCAAGCAGCGCGTGCTGGTGCTTTACCGCTCCTCCTCCACCGGATTAGATCCAGCATGCGCCGGTTTGTCCTGCGCTGAATTGGCGCGGTCATCCTCCGAGATGGCGAGGGCAGCAAGCTCTGTGCGATTGTTGATTTCAAGCTTCTGGAAAATGCGGTGCATGTGCACCTTGGTGGTGCCGTCTGCAATGTTAAGCCGGCGCCCAATTTCCTTGTTCGACAGCCCCCGAGAGACCAGGTACATGATCTGCCGCTCGCGTTCAGTGAGCACTGCGAGCGCACTTTCCGGATTCAGGTTCTGCTCGCGAGGCACGGCCTGATCGCTGGGCGCTAATGGAGCAACGGTCTGTCCATCCAAAACATCTCGCAAGCCTTGCACCACGGCCTGGCTCGTCATCTCTTTTAGGAGGATACTGTACCCGGCGGGGGCCTGCGCCGAGACAAGATCGTAATCCTCGCCAGCCGCAAAGAACACAAAGCGCGTTGATCGGCCGTCCAAAGGGCCGAGCGAATTGTTCATCAGCGCGGCCAGCTCCGGCATTGCCGCATCTAGGATCGCGATGTCGGGCGCAAGTGTCAAAATCGCCTGGATGCAGCTCGCCGCGTCGACGCAGGCCGCAACGATCTCGAACTCGGATTCTGAACCGAGGACACTTGCGAGACCTTGCAAAATCATTGGATGTCTGTCTGCAATTACTACAGTCGCACGATGCATCAGGCGCTCCTAACCTGCCGCCCCCAAAATTCCGCGATTGAAGCTACAGGCCCCCCTTGCCGCTCCACAAATTGATCACCAATAAACAAACTTCCAGCAATTCCCTAAGTTCTCTCGATGCGAACCCATGAGGCAAATAGCCCAACCAGTCTGTGATTCCAATATACACAAGTTTGGCTGATGAAAGGGCCGTACAAACCCGGTGGTCAGGCCTAGAGAGCGCTGGCGAGCGCAACTATCCGTTTGGCAACATGGTGGACGGATGGCTTTCGCGAGCGGTTTCCACTCGCTGAGGACGAACATTCAAAGGTTGCGTCAGTATAATTGTTCGCCTCAATCGATCTCTGGTGGTTGTTCACCAGCAGCTTGGAATGCCTCGGAGTATATCGAAAGGTATATAGGCAAGACCTAAAAATCGAATCTAACCTTCAGCAAACATTAACCAAACGACGTTCCGGCCTCTGTTAAGGGGGAAACCGGGCCCGCTCTACGCTTTGGTCTTTTGCGGCGCTTTTTCATTCAAGTTGTGTGATTGCGTTTGTTGCGGAGGGTAAGATGAGGACGCGTCAATCCTGCAAGGTTATTTTGATCGGACGGAGTATTTTGCTGCGAGAGGGAATTTCACAAATACTGCGTGCGGCAGATTTTCAGATTGCGGCATCGGCCTCAAGCACCGATGAAATAACAAGTACCTTCCAGGCACATTACAAGCTCCTGTTTGTGATTATCCACAGCGCCGGAGAACTCGATGCGCTGAAGCATATCGGATTTGTAAGAGAGCACTATCCGGACGCGCGCGTCGCGATCGTCTCGGACCATTACCGGCCGGATGAGCTGATCTCGGCTTACAAGGCCGGTGCCAGCGGTTATTTTGTCGACGTCAATTCATGCGACGCTTTCATCAAGTCGATCGAGCTCGTGACAATGGGCGAGACGGTGTTTCCGCCGGCATTTCTGTCGTTCGTGCTCGATAGCGGTTTCGATCGCGAGCCTCAGCTTCAGCCAGGGATCGAAGAGCCATCAGATCTGCTTGTTGCGGCCGAAGAAGTAGCACCTCATCTGTCCCCGCGAGAGCGCGCTATTCTCGCATACCTGATCGAGGGCAACTCCAACAAGTGCATTGCGCGAAAGATCGATATTGCCGAGGCGACGGTGAAGGTTCATGTCAAGGCGATCCTGCGCAAGATACGCGTTCGGAACAGGACGCAGGCCGCAATTTGGGGAATGAACAACGGACCACTGGTGCGGGTCTCGAATGGTCACGCGCTGCCGTTGTCGATCGATCGGAGAACTCGGCCTAGCCTTGTGCCAAGTGACCGCGGACGTCACGAAATCGGCGCCTCCGAACCAGACTAGCCTCGCCGATGGCCTCACGCCCATCAAGCCGCCGAAAGCTGCGCGGCGTCTGTACGCGCCGCCCAGCCTGCCGCGCGGGATTGATCTATGGATCGAGAGGATGGAGTCCGACCGTGGGTTCACCATCTTGCGGGTGACGTCTCCTGCATTCAAATGATGCGCGTTTCGACTCAGCAGCTAGAAGGCATCGTCGACCAATCTTGCCGGTCGCCGTCGGAGCCTGGTGACCGGGGAGCGTCGAACCTCATCTCGGGCGCTTGCCCACCTGGATGATCCGAGCCCCTGCTTGCCCTGGAGCATGATACCGATGTCTCGATCCCTCTGCACGCGAATTGGCCTGCCCGGCGCTGTGGTGGTCGTGCTTGCTTTGGCAGGCATCGCTGCCGCACAGACGCTTGCAAAGGCCAGGCTCACTGCTGCCAGCAGCCTGAACCTGCCCGACTATCTCGTTCCGGTCACCGACCCGGACACGGGCGCCACGATCGTGCGGATAACGACCCCGGGGTCGTTGGGAGCTGGCTTGGCCTGTCAACCAACCTATTGTACTCACCGATATTCAAGCGCGCAGGCCTGGAATGCCGACCAGACTCTGCTTCTGATCGCGAACGGCTGCAACGGCCTCTGCTTTCTTGACGGGCGGACCTACGTGCCATTGTTCCGTCGGCAACGCGAAGACGAGTGCGAATGGCACCCGCGTGATCCAGAGCGCATGATATGCGTGATAGGGCGCAAAATCTCATTCTGGAGGCCGCGAACCAATGCCGAGGAGATCGTGATGATGGCCGACGGCTATCGCAACCTTCAGTTCGGACCGGGTAAGGGCAACCCCTCTCAGGACGGCCGGCGCATCGCCGTGCGGGGCACTCGCGCCGACGGCGTCGTCGTCGCGTTCGCGTTTGACCTCGTGAGCCGACAGAAGTTTCCGGATATCGAAGTCGGAAAACTGCCCGGGCGAGACGGCGTTTGCGAGATTTCTGCCTTGGGCAATTACATCAGATGCAGCCGATGGGTCGACGGGAAAGATGAGGCATTCATATTTACCGTCGGGGGCGATCTGGTGCAAAGCTGGACCGAGCATCATCGTCCGAGTCATGGCGACATGGCTGTGGACGCTGATGGACGCGAGGTATACGTAGGAATCAGCAAGTCTGATCCCGACATATACCGAGTGATCAAACGCCGGCTGGATGACGGCTTGGTCACCGCCCTTGCTCCGCGTGGAGAGGCTTCACATGCATCCGCACGCGCGATCCACTCGCCCGGCTGGGTGATTTTAAGCTATGGTGGCGATCCAACGGAGATCGCCCAGCAACCAACGTTTGCGCCCTTCGCTCGGGAGGTTATTGCTCTGCGAATTGACGGCAGCGGCGAATTCCGACGCATTGCATACACACGCAACGTCCCGAACAACTACTGGAGCGAGACTCACGGCTCACCGTCGCCCGACGGTTCCCAGGTGATCTGGTCGACCAATTGGGGGGTCCCGGCCGGGCCCGTGTTCGACTTTGTAACGCGCCTCGATGCTCCTGATCGGACCAGCGCCTTCTCCCGACAATGATCGGCGGCGGCTCCGTTCCGTCATGCGTGACCCAAACGAATAGGTGAGCCCCCTGCCGTTGTACGCGCTCGCGCCTGGATGGCTTTGTGGGCCGCCTTGAGAACCGAGGGGCGCAGGATTTGGAGCGCGTCCCTGATCGTTGCTTCCCAGGACTGATGGCGAAATCTTCCGCGCAATCTTGCAACCCGCAATGCACGCACGACCGTTTCGGGATCTGGAAGCCCTTGCTTGTCCTCCAGGAGGCTCCAAGTTACAGTTTTGAGATCAAGGGTCTCCTCATCGATCTGAGAGAACGATTTGGAAGCGGTTATATTATCGTGGTCCGTCATATCGTAAAAGATCAAGCCATTGTCGATTGCAACCATGTTGCCATGGCAGGCGAGGTCGACGAAGAACAGCTGGTCCACCCCCCAACGGATCGACTTGTAGTTTCGCATCAGACAACCGGCATGAATGACCTCGCTGTTGATCAGCAGGGTGGACGGAACAATACCCAGCACCCGGGTCTTACCAACCAGATAGAGATCCGTCAGGCACTGTTGGCTCGAATACAGCGTGACCCGCCCTCCCTTCCGGTATCTTATGCCGTCATCCTGAACGAGATGAGACGTGGAGGTCATGAATGCGGCCGTGGGGTACGTTCTCGCCATTTGCGCAAAAGTCTCCAGCGATTCCGGCACAAGCCAGTCGTCGTCGTGCAACACTTTAATCCAATGACCGCGACATGCGAGCATCGCGCTATTCGTATTCTCGACCTGCCCCCGTCCTCGGCGGTTCTCTACAACCCGAATACGGGAGTCGGTCCGAGCGTATTCAGATAGAATGCTCCAGCTGAGGCCTTTTGGGCCTTCGTCGTCGCTGATCACCATTTCCCAATCGGGGTACTTCTGCTGCAGTACGCTTTCGATCGCACGGCGTATCATATCCGGTCGACGGAAGGTTGGTATGGCTACCGAAATCGTGGGGCGGATGTACGGATCTCGGATACCCTCCGGCCAGTCGAGCTGCAACGGGTTCATCGCTTTTCCCTCAAGCTCAGTTCATTCATTCCAGCAGCCGATCCCGAACCCGGATGGCTCGGCAAACAGCCGGCGTCATTCTGTTGGACCGCGTCGTCGCCTGATGGACAGTGAACGTCGACACCGACCGAACGAGCACGAAGAATGCTAGGTAGCGGAGTGGGCCTGGTCATCCTTCATTCGCATGAGGATGATTGCCCCGAGGCGCGAATGTGAACCTATCAGCTCCTTGGGCAGGCTCATGGCGAAGCGGGGATTCAGAACCGACAAATCGATGCCCTCATGCAAATGAAGGATGGCTGAGCGCTTCGGTCAGCCTACGCTCTGCCGAGCACCTAACCGCTAGAGATGGGTCGATCCTTGCACAAATTGCATCAACTGCTCACCAGAATTCAAGAGGAGCCCGACAAGGCTCGATTCCTACTCTCACGCGCACTGTGGGCGAGCGGATTGTGCCGCTTTTTCACCTTCGGCTTTCCGGCCGGATACAGAATGCGTTTCTATCCGAGCTCCATGTCCGCAGGACTTTGGCGCGAACGGAACCTTCGCGCCGAAGACGCCCACTTTGTCGGAACTTACCTCCAACCCGGAGAAACCTTCGTCGATGTTGGCGCGAACGTGGGACAGCTAAGCCTCGCAGCCGCGGTACGGGTTGCACGGTCGGGACAAGTAATTGCTATCGAAGCACATCCGCGCATCTTCAAATACCTGCTGGGCAACATTCGTCTGAACCGATTGACCATCGAGGTCCACAACACCGCCATCGGCAGCGCGGAAGGCGAACTCGTCTTCACCAACTTTCGGAGTGATGACATGAACTTCGCATGCGCTACTTCTCCCGCCGACGGCGCGGCGCTCCGAGTTCCCGTACGGACGCTCGACTCGATCGTCGGCGATCGGCCAGTGGATCTTCTTAAGGTCGACGTCGAAGGGTTCGAAGTCGATCTTCTCAAGGGCGCGGTCCAGACCGTTGCCAACTGTCGATGTCTCTACATAGAAGATTCTGAGCTCAACCTTCGGCGGGCCGGCACCTCGCGTGCCGAGATGTATAAGCGACTGACCGATCACGGGTTTGAGCTCTTCCACCTCAGGGCGGGACGACTTGAGCCGGCGTCTCCCGACATACCGGGACCGGATGACGATAACCTGATCGCCGTCAGACCATCAGCCTTGTCGGACCTGCTCGCGCGGACGGGCCTTCGACTCGCACAGCTCACATCACCATCGTCTGTAGATCGGCGTTTCCCGGCCGCGCGGCTTGCGTGAAGATCCATTGTCCGCCACAGGCCACGCGCATCACCAATCGGATCTGCCATCCGGGCGTCGCCTCTTCCGCAAAGCACGATCCGTTCGTGCAAGCCTTCCTTCGATTTCGCGACACTTCAGTCAACGTCATGCGAACGAATGATGGCGTGCACGCGGCTCCATCCTAGGATCACCGAAGTACATCGCTCAGCCGCTACGATCTTGCCCTTCTGACTGAAATCTGGACCGAGGAACGTTTTCATGGCCGCGAAACCGGCTACCGGTCCGACGCGGACAGCGGCCCTTATTCGTGTAGCGGCGGGCGTCTCCGCCCTCGCACTCACCGGCCAGCTCATGCTCGTAGCGGCCATTCCCATCCTCACCCGGCTCTATTCGCCGGAGGATTTTGGAATCTTCACGATCTATCTTTCAATCGTAAACATTCTCGGCGCGATCGCTGGGCTTCGCTTCAGCACTTCTCTGTATGTTGTTGAGGACAGAACTCACGCGCTGGTCGCACTCAAGCTCACACTCGTCGCGGTCTGCTTTACGACCTCTGTTGTGACCACCGCGGGATACATGCTGTCGGACGTGGTGCCAGGACGCCTGCAACATCTTACCTACCTGGCACCCATCGGGATGGCTGCGGTCGGCATCGCCGACGCAATGAACTGCTGGTGCTTGCGCTTCAATCATATGCGCGACTTCGGCATGGGCCGCCTCATCCTGCCTGCGACGATGGCACTGCTCCAGGTGAGCTTCGGCCTCGCTTGCCTCGGGGACGATGCGATGATCCAAGCCCACATCCTGAGCCAGGCTGTGCTGATCGCATTTCTCTGCGCCCGGCTCCTGAAATGGGAGGATATCCGCCGCATCAGGCAAGCTCCATGGGGTGCGGTCGCGGCGACTGCTAGGCGCGAGTACAAGTTTCCCCTGTTCGAGCTGCCCTCGGCTCTCGCAGGATTTGCTATCATCAATCTCCCCGCAATCTTCATAGGCTCGCTATTCGGTACCGCATTCGCCGGGCATTTTGGCGTCGCCGCCCGTCTCGTGACCGGTCCGGTCACCCTGATGGCCTTGCCGCTCAGCAATGTCTTCGTCGCCGAAGCTAGTAGGGGCTTCGATCGTCAGCATCTGCTCGGCACCGCATGCGGCTTGCTGGTCGTTGCGGCCGGCCTGATCGTTCTACCGGTACTCGGCCTTGGATTTGTTTCGCCCTATGTTGTCGTTCCGCTGCTCGGAGCGTCCTGGATACCTACGGGTCAGATCATGGCCGCTCTGGCGCTCATGTGCGCCGCGCAGGCGCTGTCGACGCCCATTCAAGAAGTCCCGACACTTTTTCGTCGTCAGGAACTACGGCTGCTGGTTGACCTGGTGAGAGCCGTCTTTGTATTTGCCCCGCTTCTCATTG
Organism: Bradyrhizobium sp. 149; assembly: GCF_023073915.1. Taxonomy (GTDB): domain Bacteria; phylum Pseudomonadota; class Alphaproteobacteria; order Rhizobiales; family Xanthobacteraceae; genus Bradyrhizobium. The sequence continues at coordinate 56,527 of NZ_JADPKK010000023.1, forward strand.
GTGCTCACCTGGGTCACGATCCGTTGCAGGTGATCTACATGATGGCCGCCGGAGGAGCTACCGGCTACGCCTTAGGAATTATCGTGGCGCTGTTTCTGTTGAATGGGCATGGCGGTGCGCGGACGTCGGGCGCACCGATCAATGGGCCTGTATGACCCAGACGGTCGACAGAGTACGCCTGAGGAGGCGGACATGGACGATAGTTGCGCAGGGCGAAGACAGTCAATTCGTCGGCGCGCGGTATGCTTCATGCAAACGAATGATGAGACGATTTCGAACATCTTCATACTCCACCCCTCCGGAGTTCGGTCGGTTAGATCCAATGAAACTACGGCCATTGATCGATACAAGCGAGGATTTGGCTTCTCCGCCGTTGCGCATTGTGGCGGCGGCCCCGCCCGTGCTTTTTCTATTGCCCGGCTCACTTGGCTACGGAACCAGCCTGGTGGCCTTGACGGCCTCCATGCGCGAGATTGCACACGTCGTTCCGATCCGCTATCCGGATCTCGGCAAGATATTGCAGGGTCGGGACAGCGTTTGCGATATGGCTGCCGCAGCCGTGGAGCAGATCAATCGCATCCAGCCGCAGGGCCACATCAGACTTCTCGGTCATTCACTTGGTGGAGCGGTCGCCTTCGAGGTCGCGACGCGAATGTTTGCCGCCGGCCGCTCCGTGAAGTTCTTCGGTATTCTCGACACTAGCCTCATGGGCGAGCGCAGTTCTGCATGGGAGACGTTGACGCGCACGATTCGCCGGATCCGCAACAACCGGATCACGGCTCCCCGGATGGCCTGTCGGGCCCTCGCCAAAGCAACCGTTGCGTTCGGCCATGAGGCTTACCTAGCCCGAATGATCGATCACCGCGCGAAGGGGCAGTTCAACCTCACCTCATTCAGGCTCAAGCAGGAACTGCAGGAAGTCTTGCGGGCTAAGGCCTATTTCCGCTGGTTGGCGGAGCCGAAATCGATGCTGCCGATTTCCGCCGTTTTGTTCCGATGCCAGCGAAAGAAGATGCCGCTAGCTCTGGGGTGGGATCGTGCGTTTGCCGAGATCGACGTCGTCCCAAGCGCAGGCACTCACACGGATCTGGTAATGCCGCCTTACCTCGCAATGAATTTGCACCTCGTCCAGACGGCGCTGTCGCAAACCTACTCCACTGCCGAATTTCCCGAGCGAGAGGCGGACTGATCCCGTGACATTGCAAGCAGCTCACAGCCCAACTGAACCCGCGTTTGACGCACTGGTCCTGGACGCGCCAGCGGAGGTCGCGCGCATCGTCGCGTTCTTGCGCGACCGTGTCCTCGGCGTGCTTGGCCGACGGGGAGCCATCGTCGGACTTTCTGGCGGCATCGACAGCTCCGTAGTCGCAGCGCTCTGTGCACGCGCATTTGGGAGTACGAAGGTCCTCGGTCTGCTGATGCCCGAACGGGATTCGTCTGCCGATTCGCTGAGGCTCGGGCGGGCCGTTGCCGCGCAACTGCGCCTCACGACGGTCGTCGAAGACATTGCACCGGCTCTCGAAGCATTGGGCGCATACCGCAGGCAGCAAGACGCGATTCAAGCCGTCGTACCCAAATACGGAAAGGATTGGAAATGCAAGCTGGTACTCGGCTCGGGTTCGGGGAGCGCTGGCATGAATATCACTCGTCTCACCGTCCAAGATCCGGACGGCGAAACCTCCACCGTGCGTCTTCAGCCCGAAGTCTACCTGCAGATAGTTGCTGCCACCAACTACAAGCAACGCGTCCGCAAGATGACCGAGTACTATCACGCCGACCGTCTGAAATACGCGGTAGTAGGTACGCCGAACCGGCTTGAACACGATCAGGGCTTCTTCGTGAAGCAGGGGGACGGGGATGCGGACGTCATGCCGATCGCGCATCTCTACAAAAGCCAGGTCTATCAACTGGCCGAATACCTTGGCATTGACGACGAGATTAGGCGACGGCCGCCGACGTCTGACACATTCTCGCTGCCGCAGAGCCAGGAGGAGTTCTATTTCGCTGCCCCCTATCGGTTGACTGATGTTTGCATGTACGCCGTCAACCACGGCATTTCTGCCGACAAAGTGGCCGAGGCCCTGGGTATGGCCACAGCGCAGGTTCAGAAGGTCTTCAAGGACATCACTTCCAAACGTCGGGCGACGCGCTATCTTCACACCCGGCCTCTACTCGTTGATGCGGTAATTGAGGACTAAACGACATGTGCGGCATCGCCGGCATCGTGGCGCTGAGTGCCAACGCTCCGAGTCCTTCGCGGAAAGCGCTCTTGCGGATGGTCGGGGCGCTTGCACATCGCGGGCCGGACGAGCGGGGTCTCTACCGCGACCAACGCGCGGGCCTGGCGCACGCCCGGCTCTCGATCATCGACGTAGAGGGCGGACAACAACCACTCTCCGATGCCGGCGGAACCTCCTGGATCGTGTTCAATGGCGAGATCTTTAACTATATCGAACTTCGCGAGCAGCTGATCTCGCTCGGCCATCGCTTCCGCAGCCGCAGTGACACGGAGGTCGTCATTCAGGCCTATCGCGCCTGGGGCGAAGCAGCATTCGAACGGATGAACGGGCAATGGGCCCTTGCCATCTGGGATACCTCCGCCAACCGCCTCGTTTTGTCCCGAGATCGGACCGGAATCTGTCCTCTCTATATCTGCGACCATCAAGGTCAACTTTACTTCGCCAGTGAGATCAAGGCGATCTTCGCAGCAAACCTGGCAATTTCTCGGGCGTTCAATCCAGCAGGCATCGACCAGACTTTCACATTCTGGAGTAGTGTGCCGCCTCAAACCGTGTTTCACGGGATCACGGAACTTGAACCGGGACACGTACGCAGTTACGGGCGCGGCGCTATTCGGGACCGCGCATTCTGGACTCCGTGCTACGCTACCCGGTTCGAAGAGCATCGCATTGTGTCCGCCGGCTGCAATGACGTCGTGATCGATGCTGTGCGTACGGCATTGGAGCGGGCTACGGCGCTCCGAATGGTGCGGTCCGACGTCCCCGTGGGAAGTTATCTCTCCGGTGGTCTCGACAGTTCGCTTATTGCGACAATGGGAAGCCGGTTTGCAGGCAGGCGCTTGCAGACGTTTTCCGTTCGCTTTACCGACGCTGAGTATGACGAGACCTCCTATCAACGTCTAATGGCGCGCACGATCGCGAGCGAGCACCACGAACTCTTGGTCTCACGGCAGGATATCGCCAAGGCATTTCCGAAGGTCATCTATCACACTGAGCGTCCAATTCTGAGAACCGCCCCTGCACCGCTCTACCTGCTATCAAACTTCGTGCGCGAGCGCGGCATCAAGGTCGTCCTGACCGGCGAAGGCGCAGATGAGATGTTCGCCGGCTATGATGTGTTTCGGGAAGGCAAGATCCGACGCTTTTGGAGCCGCCAGCCGGCCTCAACGCGGCGAGCCGCCCTCCTGAGCCGGCTCTATCCCTACATCTCGCGATCGCCGGTCCACATGCAGGCCATCGCGATAAAGTTCTTCGGGCACGGAATTTCTGTCCCTGATATGCCCGGCTTTGCTCATTCGCCGCGTTGGCGCAGCACTAGCGCGATCAAGCGTCTGTTCTCAGACGACATGCGAGCGGCCACTTCAAGATCCGACCCGGTAACCGAATTACTCGATCGTCTGCCATCGGATTTCTCCCGCTGGACGCCGCTTGCACAAGATCAGTACCTGGAGACCAAAACGCTCCTCTCCGGCTACCTGCTCTCCTCACAGGGAGACAGGATGCTGATGGCGCACTCCGTCGAGGGACGTTTTCCATTCCTCGATGACGATGTCGTCCAGCTGGCGAACTCACTTCCCGATGCCTGCAAACTGCGCATCCTTGACGAGAAACACGTCCTTAAGCGTTTGGCGCAGTCGCAGGTTCCACCAGAGATCGTCACACGGAAGAAGCAGCCCTACCGGACCCCCAATGCGCTCTGTTTCGCCGACAAGAATGCTCCCTCTTACGTCGACGAAGCCCTCTCAGGCATGAGCATCCGCACCGCGAACATTTTCGATCCGCTGGCGGTCGAACGGCTGCGCGCGAAGTGCCAAGCTCATGCCCACGCTGGCGACCTGTCCAATTTCGACAACATGGCGCTGGTCGGCGTCTTGTCCACCCAGCTGCTGTTCCAGCAGTTCGTCGCGGGCGAGCCGCGGACCCAGCACGACCTGGAGCTTACCGTTGACGTCGACCACCAAGCCGTGCCGGGAGTTGAGGCATGGTAAACGATCCTGTGCCCCTCCTGCATGACTACCTAATCCATGCGGCCCGTCGAAAGGGCGCCAAGGTTGCGCTCGTATGCGACGGTCATCGGGTCACCTACGACCAGCTCGAGGTGTGGTCGAATGCGGTCGCGCACCACCTGGTCGAGGCCGGCGTCCAGCGGGGCGACCGTGTGATGATCTTTGCTGACAACGCCGTCGAGGCGGCCGTAAGTTTCTGGGCCATCCTTAAGGCCAACGCGATCGTGTGTCTTATCAATCCTCTCACGAAAGCCGACAAACTCGGTTATCTCCTCAACGACTGCGAGCCAACTGCGCTCGTTACGCAAATGCGCCTCTACGCGACGTTCCGCGAACCTGCGCGACATTGCCCATCCTTACGCCGTGTGATCGTGTCCGGCCCCATCAACGACGCCGATTTGAACGCGCTGCCACATGCCGCGCGATGGAACTCCGCAACGGCCACCGAGCACCACGGAGCACCCGCGCGCCGCGGAATCGACATCGATCTCGCCGCCATTATTTACACCTCGGGCTCGACTGGGGAACCGAAAGGGGTGATGCTTACGCACCGGAACATGATGACAGCGTGTACGTCAGTTGCCTCATATCTGGACGTGCGTGATGATGAGGTGATCCTAAACGCTCTACCGCTCGCCTTCGACTACGGCCTGTATCAGATGATCATGGCCATACGCGCCGGCGCTCGCCTTGTTCTCGAACGCTCGTTTGCTTTCCCCGCCGATACGCTTCGTCGTGTTGGTGAAGAGAGCGTTACGGGTTTTCCCGGCGTGCCTACGATGTTCTCGACTCTGCTGCAGCTTGGGTCGTTGACGAGTTACGATCTGAGCAGCATTCGCTACGTGACAAGCACTGGTGCGGCACTGCCGGTACGGCACCTGCTCCAGCTGAGAAACACCTTCTCCGGCGCACGCATTTACTCCATGTACGGTCTTACGGAATGCCAACGCTGCACCTATCTGCCGCCGGAGGACCTCGACCGGAAGCCATCGAGTGTAGGAATTGCCATCCCGAATACAGAAATGTGGATCGTCGACGAGCGCGATCAACGAGTCGGCGCCGGCATCGCCGGGCAGCTTGTGATCCGCGGCGCGACCGTCATGAAGGGGTATTGGCGAAAGCCGGAAGCTACTGCGAGGAAACTCAAGCCCGGACCGCTTCCTGGCGAGCAGGTGCTTTACACCGGCGACCACTGCCAAATGGACGCCGATGGATATCTGTATTTTGTCGGCCGGAGCGACGAAGTCATCAAATCACGTGGTGAGAAGGTCGCGCCCAAGGAAGTGGAGAGCGCTTTGCTGGACATTCCCGGTGTCAGCGAAGCGGCAGTGGTTGGTGTTCCGGACGATGTGCTCGGCCACGCGATCAAGGCGTTCGTAGTCGTCGACCAGGTGCGACCGCTCGACGCTCAGCAGATTCAGCGGGAGTGTCAGAAGCGCCTCGAGAGCTTCATGGTCCCGAAGTACATCGTTATCGTGCCGGAACTGGCGCGTACGGATACGGGCAAGATCAACAAGAGAGAGCTCATCAACGAATAGCTGTGGACCACCAATTGACGCACTGCTTTTTCAAATGGAGCACCAACGCAATGACACTGGTCTTGGCACCCGCCCGCTGCAAGGAGCAGATCCGCGCTTTTCTGACATCGAATTTCTACATCAGCGATATCGCGGCGCTGAACGACGATGCTTCCCTGCTCGACCAGGGGATCATCGATTCGACAGGAGTGCTCGAGGTGGTTGGGTTCATCGAGATGACATTCGGCATCGCCATCGACGACAACGAGATCCTGCCCGAGAATCTCGATTCCATTCAGGGCATGGCACGTTACATCGCCAGCAAGGTCAACTCGGCCGCCGATACCTGACCTGCCGGCGAGCTTGGCAGCGAAAGGAAGCAAGCTATCCTGCGGCCCGATTGCGGCCTGGCGCTCGGACTCACTGGGGCCGAGTGCGGCGCTTTCGCTGTTCCCGAACCTGCCCCTTCCGGATTAGTACCTCACTCACGGCGGAGCCCGGTTCCGGTTCTTCCGGAGAGTACGCCTCACTGCACGACTGTGTGGACGACCCGGCAGCATTTTTCTGCCGTTCGATTCCAACGCTCTCATGCAAACGAACGAAGACGCAGGCATGATTTGCTCCTACTTTTTTCCTGAGGAGCATATTCGAGCGCATTTTCTTGAGTACATGGAGGTTCAGATGAAAGCGGTAGTTCAGTGCGGCGGCAGAGGAACTCGACTTCGTCCACATACGTCCATTTTGCCAAAACCTCTCATGCCCATCGGCGCCCGTCCCGTCCTCGAGCTCGTTCTCAAATGGTTGAGACGAAACGGGATCGGAGAAGTCTTCGTCACCACCGGCTATCTCGGCCATCTGATCCGTAGCGTCTGTGGTGACGGCAGCCAGTGGAACATGCAGATCACCTACACGCAGGAGCTCGAGCCGCTCGGCACGATCGGTCCGCTGTCATTGCTGCGAGAGCAACTCAATGAGCCTTTCCTGGTCCTCAACGGCGACGTCCTGACAGACTTGAACCTGAACCAGCTGATTCACAATCACCGAAAATCCGATGGCAACATCACTATCGCGACCTCCGTTCGGAGCACGAAGATGGACTTCGGTGTGATTGATGAAACCGATGGACGAGTGATTGGATTTCGCGAGAAGCCAGAGCTGACAAACCTCGTCAGCATGGGAATCTACTGCATGAATCCGGTCGTCCTTGAACGCATTCCGTCAGGCGTCCCCTTCGGATTCGACGACCTGATGTTCCAGATGCTCGAGGAAGAGGCCCGCGTCAACGTCTTCAAGCACACTGGTCTGTGGCTCGACATTGGCCGGGTCGAGGATTTCTTGAAAGCCCAGGACATTGCGTGGGACGAGCAATCGTCTGCATTCGCGACTGCAGCTGCGTGACGGAGCGCCGCCCTTCGCATCGGGAATGAACGGGAAGAGGAACACATGCTGTTGGTATCAGAACCGGCCCTTGGAATTGACGAAAAGGAAGCTCTTGCTGCCGTGATCAATAGCGGCTGGATCACCATGGGGGATCGCGTACGGGAGTTCGAACAAACGTTTGCACGCATGCATGGCGCCGAGGACGCGGTCGCAGTCGGATCATGCACGGCCGCACTTCACCTCATCCTGCATGCGCTCGGAGTCGGCCCCGGCGATGAAGTCCTCGTTCCATCTCTCACGTTCGTTGCCACGGCCAATGCCGTGCTCTACGTCGGAGCACGACCCGTATTCGTCGATGTCCAGTCGGGGGGAGTTCCTCTCATGTCCGCGGCCGACGCGCTCCGCAAGTGCACCTCGCGGACGAAAGCGGTGATCCTGATGCATTTTGGGGGCTACATCGCTGACCGAGAGGAGTGGCAGGCCTTCGCTCGCAGCAAGGGTCTGCTCCTGATCGAGGACGCCGCGCATGCGCCCGGCGTCAAGGGGGTCGGCACGTTTGGCGATGCAGCCGCGTTTTCCTTCTACGGCAACAAGAACATGACGACTGCTGAAGGCGGCGCAATCATAACGCGTCACCGGATCTTGAACGACATGATCAAGCGCGCCAGGTCGCATGGTATGACCACCAACACGCGCCAGCGCCTCGTCAGCCGCAGCCCCGAATACGACGTGACGCTTCTTGGATTCAACTACCGCATGGACGAATTGCGCGCCGCGGTCGGCCTGGTGCAGCTCCGTAAGTTGCCGGGTTGGAACGACATCAGGCGGCATCTGTCGCTGCACTATCGGCTGCGGCTCGCCGAGCGTTGCCCTTCGATCGTGGTGCCATTCAACGCGTCGTGGGTATCGGCCCACCATCTGATGCCCGTCGTTCTCCCTGTGGCAAGCGCGCGACAGCCCCTGATCGAGCACCTGAGCAAGCGCGGCATTCAGACGACCATTCACTATCCCCCGGTGCATCGGTTGACGTTCTACCAAGATCAATATCCCGGCATCAGCCTACCCAACACTGAGGATTTTTGCGGACGTGAGCTCACCTTGCCTCTCCATCCCGCGATGACTCCCGCCGACGTCGATCACGTGGCAAACAGCCTCGCTGATGGACTTCGGGCAACCTGTCCCGCGGAGGTCGTACAGGCATGAGCGAAACGGTCAATACGGGATGCGTTCGGCCGGCAGCTCCGGCCCTGCGTTTGCGGCGCCTCGTCGATGTCCTCTGTGCTGGGATGGCCATAATGGCCTCGCTGCCAGTCCTGTTAGTTATTGCGCTTGCAGTCTGGATCGAAGGCGGGCGACCGATACTGTTTTCGCAACTTCGTCTCGGGCTGAACGGGTCGCCGTTCCGCATGTACAAGTTCAGGAAGTTCAGAGCCGATTGCGACGATCGCGGAAGTCCGCTCACGATGGTGAATGACCACCGCATGACGACGATCGGGGGGCTGCTGGCTTCATTCAAGCTGGATGAGCTACCTCAGCTTTGGAACATCCTGCGGGGTGACATGTCTTTTGTCGGCCCCCGACCTGAGACCCTGGTATTTGCCGACTGTTTCAGGGACGGGTTCGAAAAGATTCTGGAGCACCGGCCAGGCCTCGTCGGGCCATGCCAGGTTCTCTTCCGGCATGAAAATACGCTGTTCCCGCCGGACGGCAATGTGGCGGAATTCTATCGGGAGGTTCTGTTTCCCGCCAAGGCGAAAATCGACCTGGCATACTATACCAATCGGACCATCACGTCCGATCTCCGATGGATCGTTCAGGCCGCCTGGATCGCCGTGGGGGAGCCGCTTCTCAACCGCATGCGAAGACCCCGACCGGACGCCCAGAGCGGCATAGCGCCAACTGGCGCATCTGTCGGTGCGAACTTATTTCAAAAGTAGACGGGTGCTCAAATGGCGAATGAAAAACGAACTGTGCTTCTGGTAGGTGGTGCTGGTTACGTAGGCTCCGTGATCACGGGCCATCTCCTGAAAAAGGGTTGGCACGTCCGCTGCCTGGATCAGCTCATCTATAAGAACGAGAGCTGTGCATGGCCCTATCTGAGCGTTCCGCAATACGAGTTCATGCAAGGCGATATTCGCGATCCGCGTTTCGCCGCTGAAGCATTGAAGGGCGTGGATGACGTCGTTATCCTGGCTGGGCTGGTGGGCGACCCGATCACGAGCAAGTACCCGGGCGAAAGTCACGCCATCAATCGGAATGGCGTCGCGTCTTTCATCGATGCGATGCAGCACCATCCGGTCGATCGGCTCATCTTTGTGTCCACCTGCTCGAACTATGGGCTAGTGGAAGAAGACAAGGCCGTCGACGAGAATTACCCGCTCGCGCCACTTTCCCTCTACGCCAAGCACAAGGTGGAGATGGAGCAGAAGATCCTGGGTCTCAAGGGAAAGGCCGGATTCCATCCAACGGTTCTCCGCTTTGCAACCGCTTTTGGTCTTTCCTCGCGAATGCGCTTCGATCTCACGGTGAACGAATTTGTGCGTGAACTCCATCTGGGAAAAGAGCTGCTGGTATTCGATCCCAAGACTTGGCGTCCCTACTGCCATGTTCGTGATTTTGCCCGCGCGATCGAGCAAGTGCTCCGCGCGCCCGTCGACAAGGTCGCCTTCGAAGTCTTCAATGTGGGCTGCGAGGAAAACAACTTCACCAAGCTGATGGTCGTCGAGGAGATCATGAGGTACATTCCGCGATCGAAAGTGACGTATCAGGAGCGTGGTGCCGATCCCCGGAATTACCGCGTGAATTTCGACAAGATCCGTCGGGTACTCAATTTCACCCCTGAAATCAGCGTTCAGCAAGGGATCAGCGAAATCCTCGCTGCCCTGAGCCAAGGCTTGTTCGACCACGTCGAAGAGCAGAGGCACTTCTTCGGAAACTACGAGATCTTTCTTCCAGCGGCCCGGGTGGCGGATTTGAAGCGGGCCGGCTGAGAAGGATCCTCCAGCGGTATCCCTAAATCGCGAGCGGCGAAGGCTCGGTTGTATCGGGAGTTCGTCCATGAAGCGCAAGAAGCAAGGCCGGTCCTGTTCCCACCACCTGCTGGGTCGATGCGCGGCAGTTCTGTTTTTCGCGACAAGCGGGCTATCCATTGCCGCGCCATACAAGCTCGGACCGGGTGATACCATCGAGATTTCCATCGGCGGCCTCCCCGATCAACGCAACCGCACGCAGATCCAGATCGACGGCACGATCCCGCTTCCGGGAGGTGGGACGGTAGAGGTTGCGGGCCTGACCCCGGCGCAGATGCAGAACCGCATCGAGACGCTGCTACAGGCACGGATACTGCGCCAACGCCTGACCGACGGACGCGACCAGGCATTTGTGGTCAAGCCCGGCGACGTCATGGCAAGCGTCGTGGAGTATCGGCCGGTCTATGTTTCCGGCGATGTGCTCACCCCCGGACAGCAGACCTATCGGGCTTCAATGACCGTGCGCCAGGCCGTGGCAGTAGCCGGCGGCTTCAGCCTGTTACGATCGCGTGGCATGCAACCCGGCGCCACCGACCCTGTGGATCTTGTACGGGACTACCAGTCTCTCGCCACCGAATACACCAAGGAGTATTTCCATATCGTCCGAGCCGGCGCGGAGCTTGATGGCCGCGACACGTTCGACGCGACACCTCCAAGCGACATTTCGCTGCCTGCGAGCGTGATCGGTTCGGTCGTTCAGTCTGAGAGGGACTCTCTGAAGACCTCGCAAAGCGACTACCGCACAGAACAACGCTTTCTGGACGACGCCGTAAAGCAGACGGACGCGCAGTTCGCTACGCTCAAGAAGCAACAGGAAGGTGAAGAGAAGGGAGTGCAGGCCGACGAGGAGGAGCTCGAGCGGGTCATGAAGGCGTTCGGCTCCGGCCTGCTGGCAAGTCCTCGCGTCAGCGAAAGCCGGCGCGCCCTGCTGCTGTCGTCGACGCGACGCCTCCAGACGAGCGTCGAACTCATGCGACTCCAGCGTCAGCGTGAGGACTTCCTGCGGCAGGCGGGACGTGTCAGCAGCCAGCGCACGATCAATCTGCTCAGGGAGCAGAAGGACTCGAATGTTCGATTGGCGGATTTGCGCGTGAGAATGCAGGCGCTCAGTCAAAAACTGCAGCCGATCGGCGGCTCCGGTGCCATCCCCGTCAATTCAGGCGAGCTCAATCCCGACGTGGTCGTCGTGCGGCGGCTCGGTCAACAGTGGGACAGGATACCCGCATCCGTCGACTTCGACGTGGAGCCCGGCGACGTGATCGAAGTCACATTGCGTCCCGCGGCGACCTTCTCGAACTGACCCCGGGCAGAGGTACCCCCTTCAGAGTAAACAGGGCGCTCCTTCCGGAGTAGCTTCGGCGTACCACCATGGCTGCTCCCGCGAGGCTTAAACCCGCCTTGCTACCCCTTCAACCCGCCTTGCTACCTCTTCGTTGATCACGCCGGGCCGATACCCGGAAGACTCGGCGACTTTTAAGCCCTCTGACCGCTGCGGGGTTACCCCCCATTCAACGTTTACAGGCTCGGCAGAAGTTTGGAATCTTTGCGGCTCGTTCACTCCATCGGGTCAGCGCGGCCGGGGGATAAAATGTTGAACTCAAGCCAAGCATTGCCACGGACTACCATTGCTCTGCAGCCTCATTCTTCTTCTTCCGAATCGATATTCAATCTTTCTAATCCTGTGTCATCTGCTCACTCTGAAGCCCAGCCCCCCAAGCAGGACGGCTTGCGCGGGGTGCTCGCGCGGATCGGCTGCGGACAGGTCTTGCTCAGACGTGGCAAGGTCATCGAACTCAGTCCGGCCGGCCGCGCAATATTGGAACGCGAAGCGCGCGTCGATGCGAGCCACGAAACGCTCTATGGCGCCGTCAAGCAACTGGTCCACCGCGCAGGCGCGCAGTTTCCGGCGGGCTCGACATCCTGGTTGGCGACATCCACCAAGGACGGCTTTACCGCGCTGATCAACCAAGTCGCGAACGCATGGTCCGACGAGACCATCGCATTGATCCTGCTGGATCTCGACGCGCATCCGGAGCCTTCGCCGCGGACGCTGCAGCGGCTGTTTGGATTCACCGCTGCCGAAACCCAGCTTGCTCTTGAGCTGGCGCGAGGCAACAACGTGATCGACATTGCTCGTGCGCGACGATTAAGTCGAACGACAGTACGCTCCCAATTGGCTTCCCTGTTTGTCAAGACACAGACACGCCGGCAAGCCGACCTGATCGCGTTGCTGGGCCGCCTCGCTGTCCTGCCCTAGCGCGAACGGGGGACACGGTGTCGCGCAATCTCGAACACTCTTACACCGACGTGGTTCGGCGTTCGACAAAATGCACTCACGCCGCGTCGTCTCTTCAGCCCTGTTCGAGCTCCTCCGCCCACCGCTCACTTCCGCTGTCATGCGAATGAATGAAGACAGGCCGCGGCCACGTCTTAACCTGATCCTGTCAAACTTTCGCCGGGAAGACCGAGGGCTTACAAGATTAACATCTTGGCGGGATTGCTCAAAGGCTGGGAGGAACCAACATGGCGCTGCGCCTGCTTTGCGTAGGAGGCGAGGATCACGCTCTGCGCATTCCGTTCCTGGCGGCTCTGCAGAGCCGCGGCCTGCGGGTGAGCGCGGCAGGCACTGGTGCAGGATCGGCATTCGCGAAGGCCGGGATCCCGTATCATCAATATCAGTTCGACAGATTTGGCGTGGGCTTTGCCGATCACGCAGCCATGGGCCAGCTGGCGCGGCTCGTGAAGAGCGCCTCGCCCGATGTGATCCAGACGTTTGATACCAAGCCCAACCTTTTTGCGCCGCTGGCGCTTCGCGGCTCCGTCCCCGTCGTGCGCACGATCAACGGAATGGGATGGGTATTCTCATCGACAGAACTGAAAGCCTTGGCCTTCCGCCCCGTCTATCTAGCGATGCAACGCCTGGCTGCTTGCTGGACCGCAGCGACGGTTTTCCAGAACAAGGCCGACAGCAGTTTCTTTCAACGGCACCGCCTGCTTGGAAAGAGCTCATCTGTCATCATCGGAAGCTCGGGGATCGATGTCGGCGCCTTCGAGGCCGCGCAAGCGCGGACGACCTCGCCTGCCGAGCTACGCGCCGAATTCGGGTTGGGCGACGCCGAGATTGTCCTTACCGTAAGCCGATTAACTTTACAAAAGGGAATCACAACGCTCCTCGAAGCAGCGAAGCTCGTGCATGAGGTCCGCCCGAAGGTCCGCTTTTTGCTCGTCGGCCCGCGCGAAAGCGAGGGCCCGTTCGCTGTAGCTCAGGCGCTGATCGAGGCGCACGCACCATACGTGATTGCGACCGGCGCAAGATCCGATATTCCCGCACTTCTGCGTGTCGCGAAGCTCTTTGCTTTTCCGACCGAATATCGCGAAGGCATTCCCCGTGTTCTATTGGAAGCCGGATTGGCCGGCGTGCCAATCGTAGCCTCCCGCATGCCAGGGTGTGATGACGTGGTCCGCGAGGAGTGGAACGGCAAACTTGTACCCCCGCGCGACCCGCGCGCGCTCGCGGCCTCAATTCTCGAGCTTCTTCAGGATTCCGCGCGTGCAGAGATGATGGGGCAACGCTCGATCAATGTTGTGCGCAAGGAGTTCGACCTAAACGTCGTCGCCGATCGCTATGAAGAGCTTTACACGCGGCTGCATTCCCACAGCCATGCCAGTGGCTGGCAGGCTGCGGCGCACAGCATCAGTGAGATACGATGATTAGCAGTGCCCTTCTTGCGCTAGGCCTCGTGCTTGGGACGGCCTCGCAGCTGCGCCTTCCCAACTTCCCCTTGGGAATAGGAGAAGCCTGCCTCGTCGTGTGGCTCGGTCTTGCATCCCTGCATCTCTTGGCGGGTTCAAGAATTTGCAATCCGCGAGCTCTGCTCTGGCTTTCTGCATTCTGGAGCTGCTTTATCTTGATCCAGAGTTTCGGAGCCTTCCTTGCATTGCTGCGCCCGGAGATCGTCGACCCACAGCTCGTCGTGCATGACATCTTCGCATATCTCCTAGTGGCGACCCTCACTTGCCTGGTGGCTGCAACGTTGAGACCCGAGGGTACCCTACGCCAGTCGCTATGGTTCCTGATCGGATTTTGGATCGTCGCCGTGGCGGTGCAACTTGCATTGGGTTGGGGCTACCTTGGCATCTCGTCGGTCAATCCTTGGTACTGGGACCGGTTTCGCGGGTGGTCGGAGAATCCAAACCAGCTTGCAATCTACTGTGCGGTCTTGACACCGCTTTCGCTTCACATGGCCCTTACCGCGAAGCCGTTTGGCCGGCTCATTGCAGTGTTGAGCTGCATCGCAACGTTCGTCGTGGGCCGGCTGACGAAGAGCGATACCTTTCTTATCTCGATGTCGCTTTCGATACCGTTACTCATTGCGCTGCGCTTCCGAGGCTGGCTAACATCACCCGAACATCGATGGAGTCTGCGTTTCGCAGCTGCAGCGATCGCCGTTCTAGCCATAGTTCCCCTTTTGCTCTCACTACTCCCCTACGGGGTGGCAACCGCGAATGATGTCGAGGGGCTGGCCGCCGGCATGATGAAGGACCGCGGCGGTGAGGCAACGAAGGCAACTACCAATCTGCGGCTAAGTCTTTGGAAGGATGCTTTGCATGCCGGACTGGAGTCTGGTTCGCTTGGCCTTGGGCCCGGGCCGCATTTGGAGAAGCCAACCGGCATCACGGACAAGGGCGTACCACTCCCGGTGGAAGCTCACAGTACCCTGCTGGACGTATTCACCCAAGGCGGATTGCTTGGCGTGATTGCCATTTTCAGCCTGCTTGCCGGCACGTTTGTGCTCCTGCTCCGCGCGCGGCTCGACGCCTTGGCTGTCTTGATCTTTGCACTCGCCGTCTTCAGCATCAGCCATTTCATTCTGCGGCACCCCACCGTGTGGTTTGCCGTCACGCTGGGCCTTATCCTGGGCTCGGATCGGCGCTCAGTGGCGCAAGCGCGAGTTGGAAATTAAGTCATGTGCGGAATTACAGGAATACTTCAGGCGCCGGATGCTTCTCGATCCGCCGACCTAGCGGCGATCGGGCCGATGACGGCTCGCCTGCGCCAGCGCGGTCCTGATGCGGACGGGTTCTGGAGCGATCGTGACGCCGGCGTTGCGTTCGGACATCGCAGGCTGTCCATCATCGATCTCTCCGATGCGGGCCGGCAGCCAATGCTTTCGAGCGACGGCCGCTTCGTCATCACGTTCAACGGCGAGATCTACAACTACAAGCCGTTGCGGCGAGAGCTCGAGTGCGCAGGCAAGCACTTCACCGGCAATAGCGATACGGAGGTCCTGCTGGCCCTGATCGAGAGATGCGGCCTGGAGAAGGCCCTCCAACGCTGCAATGGCATGTTTGCAATCGGCTTGTGGGATCGCCGGAACCGCACGCTGCACCTGGCCCGCGATCGAATGGGAAAAAAGCCGCTCTACGTCGCGCGGACGTCGAATGCGGTGGTGTTCGCGTCGGAGTTGAAGGCGATCGCGGCATTCCCCGGCTTTCATCAGGAGATCGCCCCAGGGGCGGTTGCGGAGTTTCTAACGCGCGGATGGCTGCCGGAAGACCAGTGCATATGGCGCGGCGTCTTCAAGATTCCACCCGGGGGCGCTCTAACGATCCGTGCCGATGACCTCTCGGTTTGCCGGGATGCCGCAGCGCTGCAAGAACGCGTGCGCTCCTGGTGGTCATTGACCGATGTGGCACACGCGGGCCGCGCAGCGCTGTCCACTGCGGATGACCAGCAGCTCGTTTCCCACGCTTGCGATCTGCTCAAGGCCGCGGTTGCCGACCGGATGGTTGCCGACGTTCCGGTCGGGTTGTTCCTCTCGGGCGGAATAGACAGTTCGGCCGTCGTGGCCCTGATGCAGGCCCAATCGGCGAGCCCGGTACGGACGTTTACGATTGGATTCGGTGAGCGCGCCTTTGATGAAACGGCTAACGCTGCGGCCGTGGCGCGGCACCTCGGCACCAGCCATACCGAACTACGTCTCACCTCCGCGGACGCCAGAGCGGTCATACCCGAACTTCCAACCATCTGGGACGAGCCGTTTGCGGATGAATCGCAGGTCCCGACACTGCTTCTATCTCGACTTGCACGGCAGGAAGTCACCGTTGCACTTTCGGGCGACGGAGGTGACGAGTGCTTCGGAGGGTATTCCAGGCACGTCCTTTCCGCCCGTTTAGCCCCTCTGCTGAATTCCAACCGGTCGATACGGACCATGGCCGCGAGCGGTGTGGCGCTGCTCGGGCGCGGCATGCGCGAAAGCGTTGTCGAAAAACTTCGTCTTCCGGGTTGGTTGCAGCGGATGACACACGGCGATCGGATCAACCGCCTGGCAGACCTTATTGGCAGCAACGACATCTGCGAGATGTACCGTCGGTCGACGAGGCTCTCCGAACTCCAGTTAACGCGGAACCAAGCTGGCTCGGCGCCTGACTCCATCCCGCCGCTCAACGATCTGCTGTCTGATTTTATCGTTCGGGATATGCTTGGATATCTTCCGGGCGATATTCTCGTGAAGCTCGATCGCGCTAGCATGGCCACGAGCCTGGAGGCTCGCTGCCCGCTTCTGGATCATCGGGTGGTTGAGTTCAGCTGGACACTACCGAATTCGGCGAAGGTGCGTCATGGTCAGGGAAAATGGCTCCTGCGCCAGGTCCTCCGCCGGTACCTACCGCGCCCCCTCTTCGAGCGGCCAAAACAGGGCTTTGACGTACCGATCGGCTCCTGGCTGAAGGGACCTCTTCGCTCGTGGGCGTCAGACCTCCTTTCGGAGTCGCGCCTTCGCAACCAGAATCTTCTGGACGTTTCCCGCGTGCAGGAGTGCTGGCTTCAACATCTTAGCGGTCGCCGCGATTTCTCACGACCGTTGTGGGCCGTCTTGATGCTGCAGTCCTGGCTCGACTCAGCAGTTGCCTCCGGGCCTTCCCGTACAGCGGGCGTGATGGAGCCGGCGCAGTAGAGGAGCGTGTGATGGAAGCGTTCACAAGTAAGCGGATTCTGCCGGTGACTGTCCTGTCCCAGGACCGGTCGAAACGCGACGAGTCACCTCCCGACGACGCCATCGCGGCATTCAAGCATGTCTTCGAGAGCATCAGGCGATACAAGCTCTTCATCGTCAAAATGATCAGCGCGGGCGCGCTGCTCGCAGTGCTCGGTAGTCTTTTTATGTCCCCGACCTACCTCGCGACGGCACAGCTTGTCCTGAGCGCTCGAAGCGGGGGAGCAGCCGACACTGCCGGCGCGCCCGGCAATGCTGCGCCGACTGGCGGTTCGGACGACCCGACAATCGATACGCACGTGACGGTCATGTCATCCGATGCCTATCTGCGGCGTCTGCTGCCGGCACTGAGGTTGATCGATAACCCTGCCCACGAGAGCGGCTCGGCTGCGCTGCTCGGCACTGCCTTGTCAAAGATAAAGGGGTTCCTCTCATTCCGGAAAGACCAACCGAGCGACGGCGCGGCGGTGGCAGCATTGAAAGGGCGTCTCAAGGTCAGCCAGGAGCGCCGGTCCAGAGTTATCAGCGTAATTGCCAGCGACTTCAATCCGCAACGGGCCGCAGATGTCGCGAATCTGGTCGCCCGATCCTACGCTGACGAGCTAGTCAGGCAAAAGCGAGCTGTGGAGCTCCAAGCTCTGGACGCCATCGCAGCACAATCGGCTAACGTTCAGCGCGAATTGTCAACGGCGAAAGCGGAATGGGACGCCAGTCACTCAGGTCAGCCTTCATCACAGACAGCTGCGGCCTTGGAGTGGAAAATCACCACGCTGGCGCAGCAATATGAGACACTCATACGAAAGCGGCAGGATCTTACCACGAAAGGCGTCGTCGCTGAGCCAGACGTGACCGTCATCGCGGACGCCTCGCCGCCTGACCTTCCGAGCTCGTTGAACCCGTTCCTCCTCGTCCCGCCAATCACGATCGTCTTCGCTCTACTAGCATGTCTCCTCGCGATCATCCTGAAGCACTTCGATCGGAGTCTGCACACAGAGGCAGAAGCTGCAGAGGCATTGGACATCCCGTGCCTTGGATTGATCCCGTCGATCCCGCCGGAGCTGAGCATCTCGCCGCAGCGGTTTGTAAAGCAATCGGCTCTCTCACATAACAGGGCCGTTCGATCGACCGTCGTATCTCTCATGACCGCCGATCCAGACTCGCCACTGCCGCCGTATGTTGTCTTGGTGACATCCAGCTTGCAGGGTGAAGGCAAGAGCGCGATCGCCTGGAGTTTTAGCTTTTGCGCGGCTCAGCTCGGGCAGCGCGTTCTGTTCGTGGACTTCTCCCAAGTACCGCGGCGGGTCGGTGGTGAGGCTGCGGACCTGTTCAAGCTGCTGGCGCACGACGGAGCGGCAGCCAAGGCCGTCCAGCACATCCCGGAGCTCGGAATCGACTACATCTCGTCGAGATTGTCCGAGGGCAGTCGCCTTGGGCCGTTGGCCAGTCCGAAAGTCGCCTCGTTGTTCGAGCACTTCAGAAACACCTACGATCTCGTCGTCATCAGCGCACCATCTCTGGATGACGCGCCGGAAGTGCGCCTCCTCGCCTCCTGGGCAGATCACGTTCTGCTCGCTGTCCGCGCCGGGAGCACGAGCCGCGACGTCGTACGGAGCACCCTGAATCGGTTTGCCGGGACGTCGGATCTCGATGCGCGTCTCAAGCTCTGGTGTGTCCTGACGCACGGAGTAGCGTCCGAGCTCGCGCCTTCGACTCTCGAGCCGTCATCAACATCGACTTTTATGCGTTACTGTCGCCGCCTTAAATCAGGGGCGGTACGGTGGACAAGCATCGAACCTGAAATCAATATTTCCGAGCAGGCTGAGTCTGGGCCGAGATGACTGCAATGACCACCAGGCGGACTGGGTTAATAGCCTGGGTCTTTCGATATGGCAGCCAGCCGATCGGCCAGATGGTGGCTGCGAGCCAGCATCCTTCGTTTGAAGTATGCGTCCCCAAGCCTGATTGAATACGTTGGTACAGGAAAATGACGGGTACCGTGATGCGGCTTGAGATATCTGGCGATCCGCCCGGTGGTCCATGCGAGACCCTGGAGGCGTACCTGCCCTCGAATTTTCAGCAACTTCACCGGACGCTGAGCTGGGTAAGCCCGCTGGAAGTGCCTCTCGATCTGAACGGTCCAGTCGATCGACCATTCGATGCCCTCGAAGCCGGCTTTGCCGGCGTCGCCGCCATCGAACACCTGATTGCGGTCACGGCGAAGTTCGCCGACAGGGTCGCAATCAGCGACGGCAATCACAGCTTCACGTACGCGCAGCTGTTGTCCCGAGTCTTGACCCTGGCCCAGGCGATCAGCGCACTTATCCCGGAGCATGAAGCCGTCGGATGGCTATTGCGCAGCTCGGCGTGGCAGCCGATCGCTATGCTAGCGTGCATGGCAGCCGGACGAGTCCTCGTCCCGCTCAATCCCCGCGATCCAGTTCAGCGGCTCACCGCTATCGCCGCGGCGTCCCAGATTTCCGTGCTGATAGGGCAGGACGGCGACAGTTCCGCCGCGTGGATCAAGCAGCACGGCCTACTCTGGCTCGACGTCGCCAGCGCCAGCAACCCTTCCGAAGCAACTTCAACAATCGCCCAGGTTTCGGTCGATGCCCCTGCCGTAGTGCTCTATACCTCGGGCAGCACCGGAGCGCCGAAGGGGGTCGTGAACAGCCAACGCAACCTGCTCCAGCGCGTCCAGCAATATGTGGACGCTTGCCACATAAGTGCGACAGACGTCTTCATGCCCCTGAGCGGCCCCACCACGATCGCGGGTTGCCGGGAAATGTTGTCGGCCTTGTTGACCGGAGCGAAACTGCACATCGTCGACGTCGAGGCGCTCGGATTGCGCGGCGTTCTTCGCCAGATCACCACGCAACGTGTGACTATTACATACGTTGTACCCGCCTTGCTGCGTGCACTGATCAACGCAAGCCGGCCAGGCGATTTCGATTCCCTTCGCACAATTCGGATCGGCGGGGAGAGGGTCCTGTGGACCGATATCGCACTCGTTCGGCGAGCAGTACAACCGGGCTGCTTCATCCAAGTCAGCTATTTGTCGACGGAAACCACCGGCACCCAATGGTTTCTCCCCAAACAATGGCGGGAGGACGGCGTCAGCGTTCCTGTTGGCTACCTGCTCCCCGGCATATCGTACGGCGTGCTCGATGAAAGTGGGAAACCCGTCCTGCAGGGTGAAGTCGGCGAACTGGTGATCAAGAGCAGGTACGTCATGCTCGGATACTGGGAGGATGGACGGCTTTCTCCGGCATCGTCCGCCCCGGATGACCCACAGTCTCGCATCTATCGGACCGGCGACCTCGTCAGCATGGATACGCACGGACTGATGCGGATCGTTGGACGGAAAGGACGCCAGCTTAAGATCAATGGGCAGCGTGTGGAGCCAGCCGAGCTCGAGAGTGCGCTGCGCAAGCTCACCTATGTGAAGGACGCTGTCGCCGTCGTGACGGACGCGAACGAGTTGGTCCTGTTTGCATCGCCCACCGATCCGCTAAGTCCGCACTTCCAGGCCGACGTTCGCAACAGCATCCGGCAGGCTGTTCCTGCGGCTTTGCATCCGACCAGGATCCACGAGATACCGGAGATTTTTCGCCTGCCAGGAGGTAAGATCGATGACGCCAAGCTGAAGCTGCTCGATCTGCAGGTTAAAAGGACGGCGCCGGCGCCTGCGCCGCAGACGAAAGGAATGGCCGAAGCCAACCGGATCGTGCAGCAGGTGTGGAGCAGCATCCTGGGCGTGCCGGAAGCTGTCGGACGATGGGATGAGGCCGGCGGCGATTCCCTAAAGCTCCTGCGCTGTGTCATGGATCTCGAAGACCTCATCGGCCGCGAGGTCAGCATGGAAGCGTTCACGATCGATATGAGCGCCGAAGACATGATCGGGGCAATCGCGACGGTGCCTCCACGGGTGCAGCAGCGTCTAAACGACCAGAGTCTCCCAAGTCTTGTCATACTGCCCGGCTCCATGGGGTATGGCCCCAGCATGGCAGCATTTGGCGCTCAGCTCGGCAAGGTGGCGCGGGTGATACCGATCCGCTATCCGGACCTGACCTGGAGCCTCGCGGGCAGCGATTCCGTGCAGGAAATGGCCGCGGTGGCTCTCGAACAGATCAACGCAGCCCAACCACGCGGCGACGTCCGAATGATCGGCTATTCCCTGGGCGGCGGCGTCGCCTTCGAAGTCGCAAGACGGTTGATCGAACAAGATCGTAAAGTCAAATTCCTGGGCATCCTCGACACTAATGTCGGCCCTCGCAGAGCAAATCACCGAGAAGCCTTCTCTCGCGCGCTACAGCGGATTCGATCCCATCGAGTGACGATCTACCGCATGTTCTGCCGCTCGGTGGCGAAGTTCGCCGCTCGCTTGGGCCAGGAGGTTCGATTCTGCAGGCTCATCGACACCATTACATGGCCTCGCGTGGCAAACACGCGCTTCATGCTGAAGCTCGAGCTCGAGGAAATTCTCCGGATGCGCGCGTTCGGACGCTGGGTCGAAGATACCAAGCCTCGTCTCGCTATCAAGGGTACTGTCTTTGCCTGCCATCGGCCTGGCGTGACGCCGCGCCTTGGATGGGACTCCTTGTTTGAGGAACTGGACGTGATTCCGATCGCCGGTGGACATCTTGACCTGGTGGTCGAGCCCCACCTCTCGATCAATCGGCCCGTCATCGAGCGCGCATTCGGGACGTCCTGCTCCTGAGCCACAACACAAATGCTTGCAACACAATGCTTTTTCAGGGGCCGGTGCTGCGCACCACAGGTCATCACCGAGCACCACGCGGGTTCAGCCCAAACTTAGCTCGAAGCCACTGCTTCGCGCATGGGAGTGCCGCCTGCGATCATCAGGGCCGCAGGTAGCTCCAGCCTTGCTCTTGAAGCTCCATCAGGCGGACAACTCCGGATTTGGTGACCTTCGCTTGCGTGATGAGAGGCACTTCTTTGCCCTCGTTCTTGGTCATGTTCTCACGTGTATTTCCGCAGGCCGAGAACGTCAGCTCAGGCGTTGTCTCGCTCATCATTTTGATGCGCCCTTTCACAGGAGAGGTATCGTCTCGCAGCATGTGCAGTCCTGGCCCGTATGCGACGACTTCGACTTCGACTTTTTGACTGAGGTCGCCGTAGTGCTGAACGACGTTGCTGACGTTGTTGAGAGTGAGATTCATGACGGCCGGATCATTGACGTCAACATGGATGGCAAGTCGATGAGGCGGCTGCCTCTGAAGCGTTGCAACACCCATTTTAGCATTTGCGTTCCTGGCGTTAGTGCCGGGATTCTTGGTGGAGAGGGCGGATTGTGCGGAACCGCGGGTTTCGACGCCGCTCATGAGAACAAGTCCGACGGCCGCCACGCCGGCAAAAATGACAAATGATCTGCTCATTGCTCTGCTTCCTGCGTGTGTGACGAGGTGTGCAACTCACAAGCTATTTAAGCACAACCGTCCGGGCAAGCAGCTTTGGGCAGGGGTCCGCCCAATCTACTTAATTCCCATCGTCGGCGTACTACTCCGTTTTGGCTACCGCAACTGCGACATCGACATCGCGTCGATGAAAGCGCCGTCATAAACGACATGCCATGATCGCTACCAAGAAGTTGAGCGTCGCAATGGGGGTACACGGATTCAATCTGCCGAAACGAACAGCCGTTTTGCTGAGCAGAACTGCGCGCCGGGCCAGGCACCGGCATTTTGCATTCCGCGGACTAGGGTTGTTCGACATAGGGTTGTTCGACATCGGTGACACGTCGCGCGCCAGCGACAGAGCCGGCCAGATCATCGTGGTTGTGATCACCTGCTTTCTGCCGGTTCTGATTGGAACTGCCGATGCTAAATCCTGGGCCGACGGCGATCATGGCGGCACGCCGGCGCTGCTCGATCAATGCAGATGCCCGCGCGAACCAGAGCAGTTCGACGGGATCAAACAAAGGCTGAAGCTCGTCCAGCGCGCGGACGAGGCTCGATCTGTCGCGACACAGCCCGCTGGAAGCCGACCCGCGGCGGCCGGATCACGCGGAGGGAGGACCGGGACCGAGCCGCCCCGCGTGGCTGCGGATGTCGCTGCGCAGGAAATGACGTCTACGCCACCCCCGGTGTCAAATGCGGCTCAAGCTGCTTCCGAGGCGGAACAGCTCAACCAGAACCTGTCGCTGGATCAGGAGCGGCAACGAGCGAACAAGCTTGCGCGCGAACTGGCTGCGGCTCGAGTGGAACTCGACGCGGCGCGTCAGACGCAGACGCATACTGTCCGTGCCATCGAGATTGGTATTCAGCAAACCCAGGCGCTCGAGCAGGAGCGGCAAAAGACTGATAATCTGTCGCGTGAGCTCTCTTTCCTGAAGGCAGAGCTCGACGTCGCAAGGGTTGCGGCTTCAAAGGCGATGCAGGCGCCCGAGCCCGAGCCCGAGCCGAAGCAGGAGCGTCCGGTCGAGCGACGGAACGGAGCCAAGCGCTTTGCCCTTCAGCTTGCCTCGCTTCGCTTGGAGCTGGAGGCGGCGCGGAGCGCAGCATCAGAAGCCACGAACTCCGTCGCGGCGGAGGCCGCACGAAGGCAGGCTCTCGAGCGCGAACTAAAGCAGGGGCAGGACAAGACAGAAGCCCTGACCAACGAACTCGGCACCCTTCGGATCGCGGCCTCCGAGACCGCGAGGCTCGGCACTGCAGATGTCGATCAAAAGCTGATGCTGACCCGCGAGCTAGAGAAGCAGCGGGACAGAGCTGAGAGCGCGGACCGCCAGCTGCAGTCCCTTCAGGCCGAACTCCGCGAATTCAAAGCCGCTAGCTCCGAGCTGGCGGCGGCCCGAGCTGCAGACGCCGAGCAAAAACCGGCCCTGAAACGCGAGATCGAACAGCAGCGCGGACGTGCGGACGCTCTCGCGCGCGAGGCAGCGTCGCTGGAGGATCAACGCGACCTGGCGCGAGCTGAAAAGTCAGAGATTGCACGAGCTGTCGCGGCAGCCGCAAAGGCCGAAGCCAACAAAGGCGAAAAGGAGCGACCGGGTAGCGCCACCGCACTGCTCCCAACGTTCGCATCCGTCGGGAATCAGCTTGCCGCATGGAATGCTTCCGCAGTTGTGACGGCACCATCGCGTGAGCCCCCCGGCCGCGCGTCGAGCCAGAGCAGCCTTCAGCCTGCCGCTTCGCCCGTACCCGCACCTTCGGCCTCCGCCCCAGCTCAACCGAGCCCGCAGATCGCAAAGGGGACTGCTCCAACAGGCGCCGAGTCGACGTCCATGGCCTCCATGGAGCGACAGGCCGCCGCGAGCGGAGCTCCGCGCCCGCTTGCCAACGAGGAGCGCCTGCTCGCGCGCGCCAGCGCATTGTTGCGGCAGGCCGACATCAACGGTGCCCGCGAGTTGCTGGCCTACGTGCTCGGACATGGCAGCGCGCAAGCAGCCTTTATGCTAGCCGAAACTTACGATCCTGATGTGCTGCAATCTTGGGACGCTCGCGGCGTCGCCGGCGATTCCGCGAAGGCGCGCGAGCTGTATGAACGAGCCCAGGCGGGCGGCATTCGAAATGCAGAAGGACGGATCAAGAGGCTCAAATAGCTGCTGGAGCGAGCCCCGGAAGCCAGACCAGAGAGTGGAGAGGCCCATGTCATTGAGTAGGCTCGCGTTCACGGTCGCATTGGCACTGGCCGGCCTGCAGCTTGCTGCCAACGCCCAATCTCGTTCGCCGCGCGACCTGCCGGTGCCGACTGCGCCACGGAATGCTGATACGACCGCAAAGGAACGTATCAATGCATGGACGGTGGGGCTCGCTGGAGGACTTATCGAGGGCGCACCGCTCCGGCTCGCGGCAGAGATTGCACGCATCGTCAATGAGGAGAACAAGCTTCACGTCATTCCGATCGTGACGACCGGTGCGACCGAGAACGTCAACTCGCTACTCTATCTCAGGGGCGTTGATGCCGCGATCATCAACATGGATGCGCTTGACGAATACAAGGCGCAAGTTCCGTCGATCGAACGGCGCATCGTCTATGTTCTCAACCTCTTCCCGGCCGAGCTGCACGTCTTCGTACGTCCAGAGATCAAGTCGCTCGACGACCTCAACGGAAAGAAGGTCAACTTCAACACCCAGGGTACAGCAGCCGCATATTCTGGTCCGCTGATCTTCAGCCGGCTGGGACTCAACGTCGAAAAGATGTTCATTCCCCACCAGGTCGCATTGCAGCAGATGAAGAGCGGCGAAATCGCAGCGGTCGTCTTCATCACATCAAAGCCGGTCGACGCCTTCTTGAAGGGACATTGGGATGATGGATTCAAGTTCTTGCCGATCGAATACGATCCCAAATTTGAAGACTACTATCTGCCGTCGTCCCTCGATTCACAGGACTATCCGAACCTGGTGCCAGCGGGCAAGCGGATCGCGACCATTGCCGTGCCGACGATTCTTGCCGCCTACAATTGGCAGCCGCAGACCGATCGCTATCGACGGATGGTGCGCTTCGTTGATCACCTGTTCGGACGGCTCGACCGGTTGCAATCCGCTGGCTTCGATAGAAAATGGAAGGACGTGAATCTCCGCGCCAGCGTGCCCACTCTGGCCCGCTTTGGTCCGGCGCAGGAATGGCTCGATCGCTCGTCCAGCGCGACGGTCGGATTATCGCGATGAAGCAAACCGGTACCCTTGCCGCCTCCTTGCTCGCGGGTATCGGTCATCTAAGTTGCGCGCAAGCCGGCGACACGCCGGATCGTTCGAGAGCATGTGCGCTGTTTCAGGGAATGGCGCACATGACATGCATCGACGAGCAGGTTGGGGAGGCACCTGAGCAGTCCCTCCAGGCTCCGCCGCAAACTCCGAACTGGATCTTGAGCGAAACGACATCACCCGTGGACTACAAGCCGCAGATCGCCGCCCGGACCACCGCACGAGCCGGATCGAAGGATGGGCCGTCGTCTCTCGCCATCCATTGTCGCGCCAATCGGACCGAGCTGTTGCTCTCCGCGGCGAGTACCTGGACCAGAACCCCGGCGATGGACATTCGGGTCGTGTTCCAGATCAACAATCGACCGCCTGTCGATCACCGCTGGAGGGTTGCTGATGGCGGACGAAGTCTCACCTTTCCGGGCGATGTCATCCGCCTTATCAACTCCATTCCAGGGACAGGCCCGCTTCTGGTCAAAGTGTATGCTGGAATGGCTGCGCCCTACGAGGAAACATTCGAACTGACAGGTCTGGAAGCCGTCCGCCGGCGATTTGCAAAGGTCTGCGTCTGGCCGGGCTGAATAGCCGTAAGTCGGGCTGAACGGCTGACAGCGAAGACGTCACGCGTGAGGTATGGATGCGATGAGCGAGACGATCAATGTAGCCGAAGCTTACGAGCGAGGACGTACTCAGTTCATGGGAATCGAACTGCTGGTTGCTCCCGGGGCGCTGGTGCCCCGGCCCGAGACGGAGCTGCTTGGAAGGACGGCGGTTGAAGCACTGCACCGAGCACATCTCCCCGGCCCGCGCGTCGTCGACATGTGCTGCGGCGCCGGCAATTTGGCATGCGCGATCTCACTCAATCTTCCCGACGCTCGCGTCTGGGCGAGCGACCTGACTGAGGGATGCGTTGAGCTCGCGCGACGCAATGCCGACAGGCAGGGCGCCGAGTCCCGCATCACCGTGCTGCAGGGCGATCTGTTTGAAGCCCTCGCAGGGCTGCAACTCGAGCGTACCATCGATATGATCGTGTGCAACCCGCCCTATATTTCGGAATCCCGGCTCAAAGGCGAGCGCGCTTCTCTGCTCACGGACGAGCCGCGCGAGGCATTCGCCGCCGGGCCCTACGGACTGAACATCCATATGCGCGTTACGAAAGACGCGCCTCGCTACTTGCGGCCGGGAGGACTTCTGCTGTTCGAAGTGGGTCGCGGCCAAGATCGACAAGTGGCAACCCTGCTCGAACGCAACAATGCTTACGAAAATGTCCGCGTGGTCCTGGACGACGCGGGCGCCGGTCGCGTCGTCCAGGCCTGCGCGACGGGATAGCCAGGTTCGTCCAACCCCATGATCATTGGCATTCAGCGTAGCACCCTGGACCCAGCGGCCCATGCACGGGGCCCGCTCAGAGAGAGGCAGCTCGTTCTCAGCTCTCCCGCATCCCGCGCCGGATCGCGTCCGTGATCGGTTGCGTTAGATAAGCAAGAATGGTGCGTTCTCCGGTGGCGATCAGGACGTCGGCCATCATGCCCGGCTTGAGCTTATCGCGGACTTTCTCGGGAAATTGTGTGACCTGGACCGAGACTTTCACCTCGTAATAGGGCTGATGGGTGACCTCGTCGCGCGTGGCGTCGGCCGAGATCGAGAGAACCTCGCCGACAGCGATCGGAGTGGAGCGCGCCTTGAACGAGGGAAGCCGCACCTCTGTCGGAAGGCCGAGCTGAACGTGGTTGATATCAAGCGCGGACACCCTTGCAGCTACCACGAGAACGTCGTTGTCTGGCACGATCTCCATCAACACATCGCCCGCCTTGATCACGGCACCGATCGTGTGAAGCTTGAGGTTCACAATCCGCCCCGACCGCGGCGCGCGTACTTCCATGCGGGCCAGAACGTCGACCGCGACGCGCAGCTTCTCACGCGCATCAGCAAGCTGGGCGCGCGTGTCGGCGAGCTTGCCGGTCGCTTCCTCCAGCACCTTCTGCCCGACCTGATCAATCTGGAGGCGCGACTCGTCGATGATGCGGCCATACCGAGCGATATCCGCTTCATATGCACCGATCTTGCCCTCGAGGTCGGCTCTGGAGCGCTCCAGCGTAGCGACACGCGTGAACGGTACAATGCCCTGATCAACGAGCGGCTTGAGCTTGATGTATTCCTGACTGACGCTGTCGAACTGCGCGCGCGCCCCCTTGTTTTGCGCGGTGTTCCCCTGGATCTGCCGTTCCGCCTGCGCGATGCGCTCCTCGAGGATTGATATCTCGATCTTTCGTGCAGCGCGACGTTCATCGAAGCGCCGCTTTTGGTCACCCATTGCCCGTAGCGCGCCCGGATCAGAGGTCTTCTGGAGCAGCTCGGCCGGAAACGTGATGCTGTCCTTTCCTTCGGCTTCCGCCTGCAGGCGCGCCTCCTCGGCAACCGCCGAGTACACCGCCGAGCGAGCGATCTCTTCCCTAGCCCGCTCCTGGGTCGGATCGAGCCGCAACAGGATCTGACCTTCGGTGACATGAGAGTCGCCTGTGACCAACAGGTTCTGGACGATTCCACCCTCGAGATGCTGCACCACCTTACGGTCGCTTTCCACAACGACGGAGCCGGGAGCCACCACGGCACCGTCGATCGATGCGAGCGCGGTCCAGCCGCCGAATACGCCAAAGGTGAGGAAGACAACCAGGAAGCCCCGCCGCGCGGGTGTCTGCCAATCGCCCGAAGGATCCTCATCGTTGCCCACCGACCCTCGGGGCCACAAGGTCGGCAGTTTCGCCTTGGCAAGGTCGACCAGCGACTTTGTGACCGTCTCGGCCTTTGCAAGGAGTTTGCTGGAAGGTCGCGACTCCTTCGCCGCCTTATCGGTTCTGTTGAATTGCTTCAAAAGCTCCGCCAGTTCATCGTGAAGAGCGTCCGTTCCCGGCCGCAATAGCTTGTCCATTATTGCCTCGTCGCGTGCGCCTGACGCACTTGATGTGAAAGCTGGGGCTGACGGTGAGCGCCGTCAGTACGGTAGCTGCCGTCGGCCTGGCGATGATGATCCGCGCGATGATGTTCAGCAGGCTCGCGCACGTCTCGCCGCATCGGCGCGACCGTTTTTCCGAGCAGCGCGGGCAGCATTTCGTCGCGCGAGCCGATTTGCCTGAGCCGTCCCTCGTGCATGAACACGATCTTGTCTACTGCCGCGAGCAGGTTGGGCCGGTGATTGATGATCACGATCGTCACCTTGCTCTGCCTCAATCGCTGAATTGCATCGGCTAGGGCGCGATCGCCGTCGCCATCGAGACTTGCATTCGGCTCGTCGAGCACAACCAGCACTGGCTTGCCGAACAGAGCGCGCGCGAGCCCAATGCGCTGCCGCTGACCGCCAGAAAGACCCGCGCCATTATCCCCAATAGCGGTGTCGTAGCCATTGGGAAGACGCTGGATCATCATGTGCGCCGACGCCAACTGCGCCGCCTCGACGACCGCCTCGTCGGAAGCGTCGTCGCGGAACCGCGCAATGTTGTCGCGCACCGTACCGGCGAACAGTTCGACGTCCTGCGGAAGGTAGCCGAGGTTTTGTCCAAGGAAATGGGGATCGAAATGCCTGACGTCGTTGCCGTCGATGCGGACGCAGCCGTGCACCAACGGCCAGGCGCCGACCAGGGCCCGTGCCAGCGACGATTTACCGGAGCCGGACTGGCCAACCACGGCGACGACTTCACCAGGAGCTAGCCGGAACGAGACGTCGGCGATCGCTGGCAATTGGGATCCGGGGACGAGCACCGTCACGGCCTCGACGGAGATTTCGCCGATCAGGGGCGGCAGCCGTGTCGGCTGTCGCTCAGGCGCGCGGGTCGCAAGCGCGCGGTCCAGCCGGGCATATGAAGTACGCGCGGCAACCAGCGCCTTCCATTGCGACACCGCAGCCTCGACGGGCGCGAGCGCACGTCCCATGATCAGCGAGGCGGCGAACAGAACGCCGCCGGAAATCTCTTGCTGGATCGCGAGATAAGCGCCCACTCCCATGATGGCCACTTGAATCGCCATCCGCAGGAATTTGGATATGGCGAGCAACGTCCCGCCCCGTTCTCCGGCCGTCGCGCTTTCTAGCAGAGCCTGACCATGAGTTTCCGCCCAGGCGGCGCGGACCGCGGGTCCCATTCCAAGCGCGCGGATCGCTTCTGCGTTGCGCAGCGAGGACGTTAACCGGTCCAGTGCGTAAAGGTTCTTCGAGGCCGCCGCATTCAGCGGCACCTTTGTAACACGCTCGTTGAGGAAGGCGAGCGTCAGGATGATGATCGCACCGATCAGGGCGACCAGGCCGATCAGCGGATGGAGCAGGAAACACATCGCGAGGAAGATCGGCGTCCACGGCACGTCCATCAGCGACGTGATGACGCCCCCCGACAGCACCTCACGCAAGGTGTCGACGTCGCGCAGCAGCTGAACATGATGCGAGCTGCTCGTGCTCAGCGCCTGTCCGAGCGCGGTCTCGAAGGTCTCGCCCGAGAGGGATCGGTCGAAACGCAATCCGGTCTGCACGAGAACCCGGCTGCGAAAATGCTCGAGCGTCGCGTAGCTGACAAAGAGCGCGAGCGCGATGAGCGAAAGCAGTAGCAGCGTCATCCCGTTTCGGCTCGTCAGCACGCGATCGTAGATCTGCATGGTGTAGATCGGCGACACGAACACCAGCAGATTGATAAAGATGGATAGTCCGCCGGCCGCGAGCAGACCGGGGCGTATCCGACGGAAGGCATCCGTGAGCGCAGACTGTTTTGCCGAAGCGTGCATGTGCATATCCGGGCCGCCCTTGGCCGGGCGGCGGTAAACGGTTGAAAAGAATTGCATGCGATCGAGCGTCAAGGCGCCCGCATTTCAACATTCCGCCGTGCGCGGAATGGCACCCCGCCTCTCGACCGACCCGTGGTCGCGAGGAACTCCCCAGAGTGGACATGCGCGCGGCGCGCCGCGCGCATGTCCTTGTCGATGTAGACGAACTACGAGCTTAAGAGTGCCAGGCGTGATGATCGCTGTGGTGAGACATCAGATCAGCCACATGCGCAACGAACGAGCCTGTGTCCGGCGTATCCGTCTGCCTAGAATCGGCATCCGCAGACGTGTTCGACGTTGCAGTTGGACCCCGCCACCACGAGTGATCTCCGGTTGCGGCCGACGACGTTCCGGCATTGAGCCACTGCGAGAAATCGAGTCCACCACGGCCGTGGTTGTGCCCACCATCACCGCCCACCGTGAACGAAGACGAACCGTCCGACCAGCCGCCGTGGTGATGATCACCCCAGCTGCCACTATCCGTCGTTCCGTCCGAGCCCGATACGGAAGGGGTGCTTCCGATGCTACCGCCAGCATCCGCAACAGGCGGCGTGGTGTCGCCCGTGCCGGTGCTACCGCCACTGTCCACCGGCGGCGGAGTTTTGCCGTCCGTCCCACTGCTGCCACCAGCGTCCACCGGCGGCGTGTCGGTCACCGGATCGGTAACGGGCGGAGCCGTCGTGCCACCCGTCGAGGTGCCATCGCTCGTATTGTGCGCAAGGAACACCTGCTGCAGCTCCGGCGAACTCTCGAGCGCAGTATCGCCATTCTGCGAACCCCACGCGTAAGCATAGTCAAAGGCCGGATTGGGAACGAGTTGCGCCCAATGATCGATCATCGCCTGCTCTTGGGCGGCAGTCGGCATCACGACCTTGCTGCCGGTTTCGGTGGACCAGTCGCCGCCCCCGAACGCCTGATAAACCGGAACGATGGACTCGAGCGATATCCCGGCTTGCTCCGCGGCAGAGACGTACTTGTCGATAGTGCTGAGGTCGACGTTCGAACGGTCCGACCACACCGGATACCAATCGAGACCGAAGTAGTCGATGTGTGTGTTCGCCGCGTTGTAGGTGTTCATGTAGTTTGGATCGTCCGATGACCCTGTGTTCATCAGGACCGTGAACGTCTTCGCCCCGAGATCATGCTGATGAATCCAGTCGGATTCAGCCTTTAGATCCGCAGCGCTGGCCTGCGGTCCCCACTCTCCGGTCAGATCGGGCTCGTCCACAAGGTAAAAGCCGAACACTTTTGGATTGTTGAGGAACGGCGTCACCTGGTCGATGAACTCCTGAGTCGCGCCTTGGTACTGGTCGAGCCAGACCAGACCCTGCACGCCGTCTGGCAGTGCGTTTACCTGGTCAACGTACTGGACATCTGCGAGATTGAAGCCAGCTTCCGCTGGTGCGAAGCTACCTTGCGAGTCCAGTCCCCCGCCCGCTGCGTAGTGTAAAGTTGCCAATGATATTCCCCTGTCTGTGTTGAAAACCCCCAGTGACCCGTAGGTCTGAGCGCTCGACAACCGATCGTGCGTCCCACTGCGTTAACGTATGTTTAGATTTAAGGCAGGAATCTCCGTTCCATCAGGCGGAACCAAGGGCTTATTGTGCCCGAATCTTGGACCCCAACTCACAGGCGCTGTCTTCGCCTAATTTCAATGAAGCAGGAGATTCAACTGCATGCGACCGATTAGGGCCCAGAAATACATTGTAGCCCGCGGCAAAAGGCGGGCGGAATCGCTCAATGTGGCAAGCGCCTGCAGTCGGCGGAGACGGACAACCTCGATCCGAAGCTCGCGGGGTACCCCTGACGGAGGATGTTTCCATCAAGGCGCTTCCGGTACTCAGTGAGGGACACCCTTCGGCGAAAGGGAGGAATTTAGTCATAGAGCGCGCTGATGAGGGCTCTCCAGCATGTCCTCCCAGCTCTATTTCCATGGTCGGAAGCGTACGAGCCATTTTTGCCGAACGTGCGCTGTTCGACCAAACTGCGCACCGGTCCTTTGGCTCAAGGACCTGCTAGAGAATTGGTGGCGTGGGCTTATCGTCTTAAGGAAGATCATGTCAGGATCCGCCCAAAGCAACCTCAACTTTCCGCCGGGCTCACGAATTCAGGTGAAGCCCACAGCCGGCCCTCGCCTGGCCGGAAGGACAGGGACTGTGATCGGAGCCGGCCAATATTCGAAGAGTCTCCGCGTGGTGTTGGACGGATCAAAGGGGCCAATCACTCTTCATATGGACTACGTGGCCATGATCGACAGCTGAAGCGAGCGCGCCCTCGCCGAATGCGCGCAAAGGCGCTCCTCAAGCGATCGGCGCGTTGCGAGTTACCCCTGAGGGATAGTCGGCCTCGAATCCAGAATTCGGCCGCTCTTTAAACCCATTTCAGCCAAGTGCCGTCGTTTGTTCTGTGGCCCGGGGCAGGATCCATCAAACCCGGAGTCCTGCGATGTTAAAACAATCCGTTTGTGCGTGTTGCTTCGTTGTAGTCACTTCAGCCTCTTCGGAGGCACGAACATATCGTATGGATCACGCCGCCGAATGCAATGTCACGATGCCGTGCGACTTCTCGTCCTACTCACGAGCGCCGGCCCAGCGTAGCTTGCAACGCTCCTTGTTGACACACCAGTCAAAACAAGTCCCGTTCGTCGCTGCCGCAAGAGCGCCGCTTGATGTTGCTTCTAGCGAGAAGGTCGTCGGGGGCCGACCGGCGGGTTGCCCCTCCTCGTTCTGCGGTTGTGCCGCGGCGTTGCACCTGTTCGGCCGCATCGTGCCGGAATTAAACCTAGCAGCCAATTGGCTACGCTTTCCCCGGACACCGCCAGCGCCCGGAATGGTCGCGGCAAGACGCGGACACGTCTTTGTTCTTGAACACCATATCGGAGGCGACGTGTGGATGACATATGATGGCAACTCTGGCGGGCGGGCAACGAGAATACACGCGCGTTCATTGAAGGGGTACACAATTGTCAACCCGCGAGTTGCGTTTTAAATGCATCATCGAACGGGCGTCGCAGTCGCAGAGCACCTGCGTGCGTCACCCAGACGAATCGTAATCATCCTAACTCGCATCTTGCGGCCCCAAGCGGTCATCGCAATGGTCCTGTGAAATGCCCGGAAGCCGTCGGGAAGCGTCTTTTCTTTCCCCGACGCCACCGCACTGGCCTGGCAGGATCAGCTTGATTCACCAGTTGCGCAGGCTCTCTACCAGATCCTGGTCAACGAGATCGCCGCCCGTGGTAGTGTGAACGACGCCCTTGGGAGCACCGGTTGGGCCCGATGTGTAAAGAAGGAACACGGGTGTGCCGGCGTATCCTCCACCGCGCGCAGTGCCGTTCCGCTCGAAGGCGATCGATGGGCTCTTCTTCGCTCGCTACCGGTGCACTGATCGGCTGGAAGCTGCTTCAGCGCGAGGCTCACATTTTCATTCGTTTCACGACCGATTACACCGTCCCCCCAGCCGGCCGAGCCACCTCTACGTTATCAACTAGGAGACCAGAACTGGATCTTGGGAGCCCCTGTTCAACGCCAACCGCAAAGCACTTTGCTCGCTACTCAAGGAACTGCGTCCCACAGGAGGTCTGATGTTACGGCGTGATGGCAGCAGTCTTCCTTGGTCTGGCAAGGGCGAGATGCTGACTCAAGCCCAGCGCATTACGAAAACGATTCTCTCGGCTGCAGGTTTACGGCCCGAGCTGACTTTCACCTCATTTGGTCGCCACGGCGGCACCACCGAAGCAAGCACATCCGAGCTAACGGCACACAGCTGATGAAGAGGGTCAGTGGTCGTCGACAATCGCGATGGCG
Source organism: Bradyrhizobium sp. 149 (assembly GCF_023073915.1). Classification (GTDB taxonomy): domain Bacteria; phylum Pseudomonadota; class Alphaproteobacteria; order Rhizobiales; family Xanthobacteraceae; genus Bradyrhizobium. Next base: position 90,963 of record NZ_JADPKK010000023.1, read on the forward strand.
CACTATCTGCACGACCATGACGAAGCCAAGCAGCAAATGAAACGCATCAAGCGGCGTGCAAAACAAGGGGAAGGGAAAGTGAAGGTTCAGAATGGGAATGCGCGACTTGTCAGAATGAAAAGGTCTGGATGCGCTAAGCTATTGAAACCATTGGAGCGGGTGAAGGCAATCGAACCCTCGTATTCAGCTTGGAAGGGTGGCCGCGCTCGATCTACGAAGGCGCTCGCGACATGGCGCGCGAGATCGCAAGATCGTGGGCAGGCCACACTTCACCTCGACTCCGGAAGAAGATCGAGATGCTGTTCGCGCACCTCAAACGCATTCTCAAGCTCGATCCTTTGCGTTTGCGAGGACCAAACGGCCTGCCCGACGAGTTCACGCTCGCAGCCACCGCCCAGCCCCTCCGCAAGATGGCCAAGCTGATCCCAATGCCCAACTAAGAACGGCGGAGCCCTTCGACTGCTTCGGGGGGGACGCCAATACTCGGGATTACTTCAACGGAATCGGCCCTTACTGGGAAAGGCAGTAGCGGTCTAGTGCCTCGACGCGCCGAAGATGTATTTGCGGTCGCGGGTACCTCTGAAGTGGCAGGAGGGGTGCATGGGTAACTGGCTCGTTGTTACCAAAGGGACAAGCTTGGCAAGGCGGACCCGAGCGCGGCGCCCTGCGCAGTACGTTCGAATATCATTGTCGGGATTACAAAATTGAGCGGCGTCGAGGCGGGCGTGCCTGATTGCCAGCGCTCGCACAAACCGGACCAAGCACTCGGAAGGGGTCCGCCTCAAGCAGGAAATGGAGCGGCTGAGGAAACATGAAGACGAACAACAGTTCTTCCGCAAAGAGCTGCGTGCGCGCCAGGGTGGGTTCGAATGTTCTCAGGAGGTTGGCTTCTCAATGGCATCTATCAATTGTCGAGTGGTTACAGCGATAGCATCTGGCTTCCGACGGTTTGGTTGATTCGGCTCTTCGCCGCAGGCATCGCGGTGTTCGCACATGCACCTTTGTGCGCAGGCAAGCCAATGCTGCTCCAGCTCGCCGTTCGCCTCGGTTTGCTTTCTTTCTGCCTGATAAACGCGAGATAGTTGCGATTTCAGAGATGGCAGCATGTCTCTCAAACTGGACGGATGGCGTCAGCACTGCTCAATCCCTGTCCGGCGTGGTGCTGCTTGTTTTTGCTCGGCTTGGCGAGGCGTTAACCGGCACCAAATGAAATGAACCTGGAAGCCGCCTTGGCGGGTGCCGCCCTCAAACCATCCTTCATCAATGCGGAAGCCGCAATGCATCGGAGGCATCAATTGTCATCGCGGTAACTTCGGGACAGCTCGGCGGAATTCGATTTCCATGCACCGGACGCAAATCAGCTCGCCGTCCCCGTGCGGCGGTGGAGGATGGTTAGCTCTTCTGGGGCGAACTCGTCTTTGCAGTGATCACAGCGGGGGATTTCGAACATTTGCGGAATCGCCCACGCAGTCGTGGCGGAAATTCGGTAAGGCTCTTCAAATCGAGCGACCTGCAGAGTTTGGTCACCCCATGGCCGAGCTTGCACCAGGTCGTTCCTAAACCGGAACACGCTGAAGAAGTCTCGAACGTTGCACATTTACAACCCGCAAAGCCATTCGAGACACTAAGCTGGTCGAGAGACCACTAAAAATATTTCGTGCTTACTTCTACATTATTGACGGGGGCAAAAGGTGTTTGACGTTTATCGCAATGACAAGCGCGACTTCCTCGTTCTAAGTACAGGCTCTGCCATACCCGTGCTTTACTCTGCGCATAAATGGCGCAAGAGCAGAAAACGAGTTCTCAAGGTCAGCGACGAAATCAAATCAGCGGTTCAGGCGCGAGGCTATTACCTCCGCAGCCTGCGGGCCAGCAAGGAGCGGATGATCGACGTGCGTAAGGTCGGACGCCGGTGACGGCATCATTACCAGCCGAGCCGCCATCCTCGCGCTCAACCGAGTTGTGCGCCTATTTTGGTCGCACCCTTACTTAGGGTTTCGTTCGAGGAGGTTGCGTCCCGTTGAACGTTTTCCTCTGCCGCCGCCTGCGAGGTTCTGGTTGTGGGGCCTCAAACACCGCAATGCGCCGATCAAGCTGCCACAGCTCGATGTCGTTGGCACTAACTAGCTCCTGAACACGTTCCGGTGCTTCCTGCTCGTCGGCGCAGTGCAAATTGGCAACGCTTATAACGTGGCCGTCGTGATCCAAAAAGTAAGCTCGTTAGTGCGCCATCCCACCCCTCATCCATCAGTGTCCGGCCGATGTGCTCGGCTCATGCCCTGTCGAATTGATCCCCGCCAGATCCTGGCGGGCTTGATCCATCGGACCATCACCTCAATATTTCAATGAGCGTTCTCCAGCTGAACGCATCGTTCGCCGTCAGAAGCGAACTGCCAATCCCTGCCAAGTAGTTTGGCAACTCGCAATGGGACGCGCGTTCATATTCCCGACAAACGACGGCGATCGAGTTCTTTAGGGTCACCTCGGTCGAGATGATCGAAAGCTCGCTGCTTGCACGGCTCGACATATTGTCGCGCGTCATCTCAATTAACAGGAACGGTCCATTCTGCCTCCCCAACCGATGACTGCTTCCACTGGTGAAGTTGGAGCGGAGTGGATGTGGCCCGTTGTTCGAAAGGCGACAAACGGATGCGCTTTTGGTCGCAACCGTGGGAATTAGACACAGACACACATCGCACAGCCTGTCGGCACCGGGCGGATCACGGCACAAGTTCAAGCCGATCTCAGGCCCGCACCTTGTCTATAGTTCCTGATGACTACGCCGAACGCCATGGTTGAACCGACCCATCCGAAGCCGATGCCGGTGAATCTCACGACGGATGAAGAGCGCGATATCGGGATGCGAGCGCCACGGACGGGGAATAGCCATTTTGTCGCAAGCGGCGGTCCGTTGGTAGAAGGCGCCAATCCAGTTGGCTCGATGGCTGCAACTGGAACCGACCTATGGTTTTGCCGGGGCAACGTTCAGAAGCTGAGCGACGGCGGTGACAACCTGAACTGGTGCGAGCGGTTTGGTGAGAAGGATGTTGCCCGGCCCGCCGTGGGAAGGCCACTCGCCGCCGAGACACCAGTCCCTGTAGATCACCGGCATGTCGGGCTTGATCTCGCGCACGCGCTTGGCGACCCTTCAACCGCTCAATCGACCGCCCAGATTGACATCTGTCAGCAGAGCGCGAAACGCTTCCGCGATAGAACGACGGCCTACACGCGAAACGCGGCTGATCTCGCGCACAAGCCTAAGCGCAGCCTCAGTATTGCGCCATAGACGAGCGTCTGATCGAACTGAGATAAAATGCCCAGTGCAAATAGCGCGATAGCAATGCCCTTAATCATAGTTGTGGACAGGGTGAACAATGCTGCGCAAGTTCAAAGCGGCCCCAGCCGCAGGTTGGGAGACAGCCGGGGCCGGCATTCCCATTCCATGAGCCGCAATCAGCGGTAATCGGCACGCTGCCAGTTAGCCACATGAACGCTAACGAACTCTAAGTTCGAGGTCGCGCACGGTGGCGAGGTACGCCTGCTTGAATTGGGCCTTTGCCTCATCGAGGCAGCCGCGCTGCCGAACCGCGAGCCCGGGTTGGCGATAGGGATATGCCAGACCCAAACTGCCGGTGTGGGCTCAGTGGCACAGCAAAGCGACAAGTTCCCAGTGCGGAACGAAGGTCCGGCCGGCAGCGCACCGCGCGTGAACCAATGCGAAGCTGAACCGAAAGTCTTCCGCAGCAAGCGCGCCATCAACCGACTGGACGACGATCGAACGAACGTAAATATACTTCTAGATCATAATTATAATGACTCTGACGCAAAAACAGAAAATAAGGTGGGGAAAAGTTAGAAAACGAAGGGAGGAAGGCATGAAAGCTGTACGCCGGTTGCGCGCAATGGCCTCGTTGTGCCGACAGAGCGCCGCATATCATCCTGACAGAAGCTGGAACCTACTCGCCGAGGCGGAGTACTGGGACCACCTAGCCGATGGTAAGCTTCTTGAGCTCTACAAAGAATGCACGGGCAGCTCAATACAAGATGGCTGCCTAAGGAGACATGCATCCAATATCCCGCCTCCCAACCTTTGATCCCAAAGAGGCTTTCAGAATGTGAGTATGCTGCTCGTTGGAGGTGAGGCAAGGCTCCGTCGTCGCGCTGTTTGCGGGCGAATGCCGCGAGTGGCGCTGAACCGAAAGAGCCCCCGCAAAGAGGGAATCCTACGCCTTGTCCTCCGTCCAAATGTGCTCGCCGCAGGCGCATTTGAACATACGGACTATTTTGCCATTTTTGGGATTCAACAGCCTCAAAGCCAGCGCCGGCTTTGCGCCGCAACCGCTGCACCGTGGTAGCGGGTTAGGCTCAACGGCAGAAGAAGACCTCGTCCTTGAAATCGTCATTCACGCAGCCACCTCGCCATTACGAATGCCGAGTACAGTGAACACATTGAGGAAATACTTCCTGGCAGATGACCTGGCGAAGGCGCTTCGGAGCAGGTCGACTGCTTCCCGTGCTGCCCTGATCATCCGCACCCGCTCATATGTCCCGAGCGTATGTTTACCGATTTGGATTTCTCGGTGCACGCCAAATCCGACTAAGAACTACATACGAAGGTCTACACGCTACGAGTATCGCCTGTAACGCTACCTAGCGTCCGACTGGATCGCCTCCACCAGTCGCTGGATGGCTCATCCCCTATGTCACTCACGCCCGGGTGGTGAATGCGCTTTCTGAGGGTCAATGTCGCCGGAAGGTCGAGACGCTCAGCTGCGGTCTCTCTAACTAGACCAAACCTGATCACTATCGATTCCCGAAGCGAGGGTCTGCTAATGGGATGGTCCGGCCGTGCTCCTGCCCCGCCAGTAAGCGAAGCTGGCAAGGGGCGCCAAAGACAAGGAGCACGCCATGTCTCAGACACCCAATACCGCGATCGCCGTGATCGGCATCGATATCGGCAAGAACTCGTTCCACGTCGTGGGCCACGATGCGCGCGGCGCCATCGTGCTGCGGCAAAAGTGGTCGCGTGGCCAAGTGGAAGCGCGGCTCGCCAATATACCGCCTTGCTTGATCGGCATGGAAGCCTGCGTCGGCGCACATCATCTGAGCCGCAAACTCGCATCGCTTGGTCACGATGCCAGATTGATGCCGGCCAAATATGTCCGCCCCTATAGCAAGGGACAGAAGAACGACTTCAATGATGCCGAAGCGATTGCCGAAGCCGTGCAGCGCCCGACGATGAAGTTCGTGGCGACCAAGACCGCGGAGCAATTGGATCTGCAGGCGCTGCACCGGGTGCGCGAGCGGCTGGTGTCGCAACGCACCGGCATCATCAACCAGATTCGTGCCTTCATGCTGGAACGCGGGATCGCCGTGCGCCAGGGTATCGGCTTCTTGCGCATGGAACTGCCCACCATTCTTGCGACGCGCACCGATGCCATGTCGCCACGCATGTTGCGTGTCATCGAGGAGTTGGCAGGCGACTGGCGCCGGCTCGACCAGCGCATCGATGGCCTATCCTGCGAGATCGAAGCACTGGCCCGTCAAGATCAGGCATGCTCGCGCCTGATGACGGTGCCTGGCATCGGGCCAATCATTTCGAGCGCCATGGTGGCCGCGATCGGCACTGGAGACGTATTCTCCAAAGGCCGCGACTTCGGCGCTTGGCTCGGACTGGTGCCCAAGCAGATCTCGACGGGAGACCGCACGATCCTCGGCAAAATCTCGAGGCGCGGCAACCGCTACCTGCGCGTTCTGTTCGTGCAGGCGGCATGGGTTGTGCTGGTCAGGATAAAGAACTGGGAACGCTACGGGCTCAAGTCCTGGATCGAAGCCGCCAAAAGGCGGTTGCACCACAACGTGCTTGCGATCGCGCTCGCCAACAAGCTTGCCCGCATCGCCTGGGCGGTGCTGGCCAAAGGACGCGCCTTCGAGCTGACGAGGACCGACGATGCAGGCGTCCGACCCGCTTGATCCTCGCGCCGTGCTCGGCGCGGTCAAGGCGCAGCCTGGCAACGCCCGAGCCAGCCGCAAGCCAAACGCGACGGCTGGCCTTGACCGCCCTTGCGCGCGACGCGATGGACGTTCTGCGGGCCGGGACGAAGGAACGGCCCTTGGCTCGAACAAAGGAACTGAGCGATATGAGGAGCAAGCGATGACGTAGCCCTATGAACTATTTCCAGCCGAGGTCTGCGAGAGGATGACACGAGATGGAGGTTCGGTCTTCCCGGCGCATGCGAACACTGGTGACCCAAATGGCCCAATCGAGGCCTGTCCGCTAACGAGAACGCACGCGCGCTGATATCCATGATGGCCCGGAGCATATGCTCCAATCGGAGGCCGGATACATTGATGCAAGACCGCTCACCACTAACCCGACGAATTCTTCTTGCGACGCGCGGCCGGACCATACATTTGGGGTCAAAAAGGCGGTGGTCCGGCGCTCGCATATGGCAGGTCTGATGTATCCTTGATAGCGGACCTACGCAAAACCAGGGCGCCCGCCATCCCTGCGCCGATCCGATCTCCAATAGAGTTTCGCGCAATAACCGGGACGTTGCGCACGCCCATCTCGCGAGCGCCACAGCCGCCGCACCGATGAGCGTCGTAGCGGGCACCACCACCCGTAAATAGCCGAAGTGTTGGCAACCAGGCGTACTGGTTTGTGGTTTCCGGCAGGTTGTGAGCGCCGCACAATGAAAACACCGAAGCCAAAGCAATGGGCCGAGCGCGAGATTCAGCAATCGTTCAAGCTGGCCCAGGCAGGAGCTGGCGTATAGAGATAGCTGCCGAACTCGGCCGGTACGCTGGGCCAGTGAGGCGAATGGCCGCGAAGGAAGGGCTACTGTTGAAGAAGTAGTCGTCGAGCGACCTTGAGCAGCGCCGACGATCTACAGCCCAAACCCTCAGCTCATGTCCGCTTGTTGAGCCCGGGTGGAGATAAACCGCCCGGGCTCGTTGCTGGGACCGCGCAGATTTAGTGTGGCTGAAGTTCATTAGGCACTACCAAAGCGGGGTTCGCATCCGACATTGGGAATGCTAGGGGAGGCTCGCAAGTTCGTGGCAAGTTACCGACCAATCGGATGCAAAGCAGCACGTTCAGGTGCCGGTCAGTCAGATCTCGCCCGCGCAGCAATCTCGTTGACCTTCGTCAGCGTTCGTTCGAATTCCGATCGAAGATACTGCTCGTGCGCGAGGTCTGTTGGCTGTGCCAGAAATGCGACTTTCACGAGGAAGCGGTTCAACAGCGATGTAATTGGAAGGTTGCCCGAGTGTTTCGAACGGAGCGCCGTAAGTTGGCGGCGCATCTCGATGAGATCAAGCGTTTCGCGGTCCGGCTGCTCTCTCAAATGAAGCTCTCGCGACTATCCCGAAACGAAGTCGTTGCACCGACTATGATGGTGCGGCGACTTCGCTGGGTGGACCGGACAAGGGCAATGTCCGTGTGCCCAAACCTAATCCTCTGGAGCGCGGCCGCAATCACGGTCTGGAATTAAGCTTGATGTTCGTGTTGCAAGTTAATTCTGGAACTGTGCGCCAAGGCGAGCGGTAGGATTACTGTTGAACTTCCGATTGAGCGGATGCAATTGGATGCGCTGCCCAGCGCGGTGCCTTCAATGTCTGCGCAGCGCCGACACTGCCCGTCCGCCGCTGCGCTGCGCTTCCTTGCGACGGCGTACACGCCGAACTCGTCAGGAGCAGGCTGACTCAAAACCAGTCGCGATGTTTCAAATAGTCGCTTCCAGCGCGGTGACGCCCCGAAGCCGCCATCCGACAGCGCGGTTGGCCTCAGAGGAGGCTTGACCACAGTGGCGGCGCCGGGTGGCGCGAGCGCCCTGAAATAAAGCACCTGGAAATAGACAAGACACATTACAACTCTGACAGCCCAACTTTCGGCTAGTGTCAGGATTCCTAGGCGTGATACCATTTGAAACAAGTAGAAGGTTGAACCGTCCGTCTACTCGACGTCTTCGGTAGTGATCTATATAGAATGCGACCGCCCATGCGCATCGCGTATCGGAGATGCTTCCAAGCTTGCTCCGAGCTGCTCCACTGAAGGCGTGAATCGAATGTCAGCTTCCTCTACGGACAAGATCGCGCTCTTCATCGATGGAGCCAATCTCTATGCGACCGCGAAAACTCTCGGCTTTGACATCGATTACAAGCGCCTGCTGAAGGAATTTCAGAGCCGCGGGACGCTGCTTAGGGCCTTCTACTACACCGCCATCATCGAGGATCAGGAGTACTCCTCGATCCGGCCCCTGATCGACTGGCTCGACTACAACGGCTACACCGTCGTCACCAAGGCGACCAAGGAGTTCATCGACGCCTCCGGCCGCCGCAAGGTCAAGGGCAACATGGACATCGAGCTCGCCGTGAATGCCATGGAGCTCGCCGAGCATATCGACCAGATGGTGCTGTTCTCGGGCGACGGCGACTTCCGCTCGCTGGTCGAGGCCGTTCAGCGGCGCGGCGTGCGGGTCACCGTGATTTCCACGATCGCCAGCCAGCCGCCGATGATCGCCGACGAGTTGCGCCGCCAGGCCGACGTCTTCACCGACCTCCTTGAGCTGCAGTCCAAGCTCGGCCGCGACCCGTCCGAACGCCCGGCTCCGCGCGATCGCGAAGCGCGTGCACACCTGCCAAAATTCTTGCAAGAGCCGAAAGGAAACGACCCACTCGATTAGACTGCTAAGGCGGCGCACGCTTCGATCAATTTGGGCAGGTTAATCATCATTCATTTCAGAAGAAAAGAAACGCAGCCCGCTTAATAATCTGCGGCCGGCAGCTTCCCAGCCCCGGGGAATGAGCAAAATCCCGGTGGCAAATCCGGGGCATAAGCCGTGCCAAGATTTAGCGTCGGTTCTGGCCTTCTATGTCGGCGTCCCTGGCACCTCTCTTGCTTCGTCGCCCATCAACAAACAGGCGCGCAAGCGCGCCTGTTTGTTGATCGAGCGATCACATGCACCCACAATCCCATTTCGACGCAACCACATCATTCACGTCCACACTCTTATCTTGCGACTTGGATCGACAGGTCCGCATGCTCGAGAGCGATCCCAAGAGGAGGAGCGAAAGGCAGGAAATCCCGACCCAGCCAACCTCTCCTAACCCATGCTCGCGCTGAACCTCCGAGCTCGGTGCGCCAATCTTCAGGATACGATCGCGATGCCCGAACGCAACTTTAAGCGTCGTCCCGAGTTGGCGCGTGCGGCATAGGGGCCGGCAACCAGCATTTGGCCTCTCTCGATTATCGCTTATGAAGGTGCTAAGAATGTCGGACGGTCTTCTTAGATGAGGTCGATCCATGCGTCGCCTAGTAACACGCCGCGCTTTGCTGACCAGCGACATTGCAGGTCTGTTCCAACGATCTCGAATGCCGAGACATTGCGCCAGCGGTGCGTAGGTTACCTTGACTCCGGAAGGTCCGCGATTGGCGTCAGTACCCTGAGAGCCGCGCTGCGCAAACTGGAGTATGTGGAAAGAAGGAACCTGGTTATTGACGTTAGTGAAGCGAACGGGAAGTACGCCCTCCAGCGGGCTCTAGCAGAGGATGGTCGCGCTGAATCCTGATGTTATCGTGGCAAACGCAACGCCTGCCATCGCAGCAGCCCAGAAGTCCACGTCAACAATCCCGATCGTCATGGCCCCGGCGACGAATCCCCTCGAATCTGGTTTCGTCCGTACCTTCACCCAGCCAGGCAGAAGCATAACTGGATGTGGGGTAGTAGTCGAGCTGCGCCCGCGGCCGACGTATCCGGCATGATACAGGCGACGTAGTCGATCATTGGCGCGATCGAGTGAGCGGCCAATGAGCGCTGCAACATGAGTGGATGGCAAGAAGCGATAGCGCGCCAGTCGCCGCAAGATAAGCGTGTCACCGTCCGTGATCCGAAACGGAACGGGCTCTGACGAACGTCGGAAGCGAGCCCGACGTTTCGTAGCTGACGCTAAGGTCAAATGCAAATGTATCAGATGCCCGTGCATGCGGACGGTCCATCGCGCGCCCAACAAACCGGTGAAGCCGTTACTGTGACTCGCCCAGCAACATATCGGTACATAGCACAACAACGCGCCGAAGCGCCTAGCGCTGAAATGGGCAGCCGAACGACGCCGCAGCGGCTATCTATTGCGGTTGGTGCACATGGAACTGGACAGCAAGATCGCGCGAGTTAATGAGCTTATCGCGAGACGCGAAGAATTGGATCCCAAACTCGGCGAGCCTCTTGGCGGCGCGGTTCGCGAGCCCCGTGTTGCCAAGTGCTCGATGTGCAACGGACCCGGACACCGGGCGAGCACGTGCTCGTTGCAACCTGCAGCCGCAGCGGACTAATCGGAAGGCCCAGCATCGGCGGGTTCTTTTTTGTTGAACGCACCACCACACGCAGAGCTTGGCGCCAATCCCTAGTGGGTTCGATCTTGCATCCCGCTCCCTGCTAAGAAGCGCGATTCTCGATCGCGGCGCAGAGAGCCGTACATTCGGTCACAGCACCCCTGAGATCGGGTTCAACTTGACGACTCGACCGTTCCGGCAAGAAACGGAGACATACTTCTATGAAGGAGAGACGACAACGGCTCAACTGGTTGTCTCTCCGCCCTGTACGCTCACAATCCAGCGCGTGAGGCGCAGCTTCCTGCAAGCGAGCCTGTCATTCAGCCGCTCTCATCAATCACGGCGGCTATCGCGCTCGTAAGAGTTGCAGCCTACCTCGAAATAGGTACGTCAGTCATGGCTAGGCGGCATAGGATAGCGCGCAGACGAACGACCGACACTGCTGTGCAAGAGCAGGCGTTTTCCTCGGAGCTCTCCATCACAAGCAAAACGAGCGACTTAGAAGCGGGTCTCTCAACCAATTGTGCTGGCGGACACACCGAACCGACAATCGAAGGCGGCGACGATGATCATCAACGAGGCGCGGATCCGGCAGCCGGATGAGAAAGGAAGTCGGCGGCGGGTTCGACGGCTTCTTCGCTCACATACCCTCTCAGTTGGATGATACCGGCCCGCGTGCGATGTCGCGGAAAGCGGGGCGAACCGCCTCCCTATTTGACTATTTGATGGTCCAGCAAAATTGCGACGGAGAAATACGATGTGCATCTTTCAACAAATTGCGAAGGTCGCGAGTATGGGAGCCTTCGCAGTCCTGCTTGCCGTCCCGACGGCAGCGGCGGAGCAAGGCGGACGATACTGGGTAACGAAGACGACAAGCGCCGGCCCATCCTGGAGACCGTCAGCCCAGGATTCCCAGCCAACAACAATGACGCCTGCAGCTCCATCCTCTGAATTGATGACGCATCCATCCCCGCATGGGCGATGGCTGGTGAAGAACTCGACCAAACGGCTTGCTGCTAAACAGTCGCGGACGCGATCCTCTCTCGCTGCGACGGCTCGGATCGCTCCCGTTTCCGAAACGCACCGTTTGATCCTGCAGGTCAACACCAATGACGCGGCCGCGATGAATCTCGCGTTGAATAACGCGACGAACGTTACGGAACATTATAGGGAACTCAGGGAGGAAGTGAAAATCGAGGTGATCACGTTCGGGCCTGGTCTGCATATGCTCCGCGATGACACGTCGCCTGTGAAAGCTCGAATTGAGCAGATGGCGCTGAGCACGCCGGAGATATCATTCAAGGCATGCGGTAACACCCAGGACAAAATGCGCCAAGCCGAGCACAAGGACGTACCCATTGTTTCTCAGGCGCAGGTGGTAAAGTCAGGCGTTGTGCGCGTGATGGAACTGCAGGAGACGGGTTGGACCTACGTAAAACCGTGACGAGGTAGGTGTTTAGTCCCGGCATTTTGCTGGAGCGGATTGAGATTGAATCGTTGTGGCTGGGAGGTCCAGCATTTGCAGATGTATTCGTAAGGCGTGAGGCCCTTCAGGGTTTTCAGCGGCCGAGCGTAGTTGTAGGCGGTGATGAAGTCGGCAAGGTGTGCCTTGAGCTGATCGTGTCGGTCGTAATGATAGCGTTGGACGGTCGCTTCCTTGATCGTCCGGTTCATGCGCTCGACCTGGCCATCAAAGCTTGGGACCAAACAGGCGGCTGCGGAGACTTGGTATACCGTCTTGAATGTCGGTGCGGATGCCCCGGTGGATCGAATCAAGTCAGCTTATCGCGAGGGAATGAAGCAATACCACCCCGATCACTTCGAAGGCCGCGGACAGAAAGTCAAAGATCTCGCAAATCAAGAAACACGACGAATAAACGCGGCCTATCACGCTGTCAGAGAAGCACGCCAGTTTTAATCAGAGGAGCATCCCACCTCCCGGATACTTCACGCTGACTTGCGCTGCGGCCTCGCCGGCTTCTTCGCCGCGAGTTGCTTCGTAGGTTTCGTGCCCGCGATTGGCATCAGCATTTCCTTCTGACCCGCTGCAGGCTTTTTCGTGGCCTTGGTCACGGGGGCGGGGCTGCCGACACTCTTGCGCAGCGCATCCATCAAGTCGATGACATTTCCGCCACGGACGCTCTTTGGGCGTGATCGTCTTACCGGCTCGCTTCTGATTGATTAGTTCGATCAGAGCGCTTTCGTACTGGTCTTCGAACTTCTCAGGCTCGAAGCGGCCAGCATTCTGATTGGCGATGTGCCTGGCGAGGTCGAGCATATGTTTGGTTACTTTGACGTCCTGGATTTCGTCAAAATAGCCCTGCTCGTGCGCACCTCGTATAGGAAACCCAGAAAGGTGCCGACCAGACCCTTATCCGTTGGTTCAAGCGCGATGATGTGCTTTCGGCTGGTCAGGACCACCCGCCCGATCGCTACCTTGTTCATCTCTCGGATGGTCTCTCGATGACAGCGAAAGCATCGTGCCCGATCTTGCCGTCGCGACGAAGGTAATACCGTCTAATCAAGTAACGATGTCGGGACTTGTCGACGAACTCGTCAATCCGATTGTGCGCGTAGATTCAAGCGCGACTTCCTCAAGTTCTTCCTTCGTGACGTCTATGAATTGGTCCTTCTCGATCTGGTAGCCTTTGACGATGCCTCGTTCGGCACCTCGTCGCCAGTGTCGGCATCCACCTTGAGATATTGGACCCGTTGGCCGGTCGCGCGGTTGACTTGATTGTAGGAGTTCTTCTCGGATTCGGAGGTGGCCGGGTAAAGCGCCACCGGGCGGGTTGTCAATCGGCTAGCAAATATTGCAGGCCGAATGACAGGAGCGGGCCGTTCCGGCAGCCGATCAGACCTTAAAAGGCCCGTGGAGTCAGGCCCCCCGAGCACAGGCACAGCGCTAGAGCATGAGCTCCAGGTCTTTCCTGAGCACGACCTGGCCATCGCGCTCTACAACGTAAGTGGCCTTGTAGGACCCGCGTTCCCAACCCCCAGGAGGTCGCTTCTTCCCCGCAAAGAGCATGAATTGCGCCTTGTTGGCCTGAAGTGGCGCAGACCGAGTTTCCGCAATGACGTTCTCGAGAGGATCCTTCATGACCAGCCATTGCGCATCGCCTGCCTTGAGCCCGATAGCCCGCACGAATGCGACGATTGCTATCGAACTGGCAGACGGCATTTGCCTCTCGGCACTGCCGTCCTCGATGAGTTCCATCGTGACCGGACCCGTCGTAAAGCCCGCATTGAGGATGGCTCGTTCCTGATACTCGAGTTTCGAGCGCAAGGCAGTAAGCCAGAGGGATTGACCGCCTTGGCAAGACTCAGGACGAACGCCATACGCAAAGGGATCGACGACCACGCCATTGTGCCTCACGGTGAAATGCAGGTGAGGATACTCCGTGAGGCCGGAGAGACCGACACGGCCGATCGGCTGTCCAAGTTCGACCTTGTCTCCAAGTTTGACCAACACACTTCCGGCGGCCAGGTGGCAGTACTGGGTTTCCCACTGCTCCGCGTGTTCGATGACGACGCCATTGCCGCATTCGGCCTCGCGCACCGCTTCGCGCCCCGATTTTGTAAAAGACCCGTCTGGAGCGTCAATGCGGATACGAAGAATGCGGCCGCCTGCCGCTGCGCGCACTTCCACGCCAGCCTTTTGCACTGCCAGTGAGGGCAAGCGAAAGTCGGTGCCGTTGTGTTCGTCATAAGTCAGCGTGCCGCACTTGTAATCTCTCGCCGACCGAGACGGATCGAGATCCGTGTAGTTCTGGATGTAGCAGGTATGGCCAGGCTCGCAGGCAATAGGAAGCGCCAATTGAATCCTCTGGGCATCGGCATGAAAGCCGGCCCCAACCAATACCAGGGCGGCAAACGCCCAGTGGATCAAACCTGCGCAGCTCATGCGACTCGACATCACGGAGACCCCGTACTCAGTCAGGCGAACGCTTGCACGCCCTCCGCAATCTCATTGGACCTCTTTGTCCAATCGCCAGTCGGAGGCCAGCCGGCTGACCGAATTTTCCCGCCTGCCAGCGCCAAAAGGCGACTGGGTGAGATGATACAGAAGAAAGAATTCCGACTGTCGATTGATCCCTAATTTCAGCATGATCCGCTTGGTGTAGGTTCGCACCGTTGCCTCGGTCAGCCGAAGCTCGGCTCCAATATCGCGAGGGCACTGGAATTGAAGAATCCGGGTGACGATTCTTTCCTCAGCCCAGTTCAATCCGAAGGCAGATGCAATGCAGTGCGCACCCTGCACGTCGTCGAATTGCGGCACGACAATGAGGGCCTGTCCCAGCTTGGCATTCGTCGGAACAACGCCGATCTTGGCGAAGGCGAACTGCTGACGATCCATCGAGAGCGGTACCGTAGTATTGAACCGTCCATGAGTCTCGCTCTCGATCAACACCTTCCCGACTGCCTCCCGCAAGCTCTCGGTCACGGAACCGCATGAGCCCGCGAGCCTGCCCCCGTCCACCCTTAGCAGCTGGCGCTTGGCAAGCAGTACTCGTCCACCACGATTGACTGCGTAAATGTGCAGGCTCTGGTCCGCGAGGATGGCGGGAAAGGTCAGCTCTTCGAGCCAGAGTTGCGCATCGACATGCCCCGCCGTTTGCCGGGCAAGTGCATGAGCGGCCTTCCATAACGGGCGCACGGTATGCGCCAAACCAGGAATCTCGGCTGCCGCAAGCGCGGCCGGCCGCCATCCGGCCACGAATACGACTGTGGCTCGCTCATCGGAAGCAAACCTGCCAATGACTGAATGACTCTTTACCGGGGGTTCCGCACCGATCAACTTGCGGACGAACGAGGTCCGGGAATTGATCGGCTCGAGCGAGGCGACGTCCTCGGGGGTGCCCGTGCGCGCAATTCGCTCAACTATCGTCGTGCATGACGGGTCGGTTGGGGCCTCTCCGATTCTGACTTCTTCAAGCCCGGAGGAGGATATCATGGCAACGTAGCAGCTCCGGCAACCGAGCAATTCCGCCATGGCCTTCGCGAAATATTCCATTGCGATCTGTGGCGGGCGCGGCTCCGGACAAGGCCCTGATCGACCACATCCGTCATTGCCTTGCTTCGAGGCGCGCTCGACGCAACCGGAACGAAAATCATCCTGTGCGGACGGTAGTGCCTTACTGCACTCATGCACGGTCGCCTCCCTGGTAGGCCGGCCTACCCCTCACCAGCGCTTAATTCTCCCTGAACGCACGGTTGATCCGTAGCGTCATCGGCTGCAAAAGATATTCCGCAAAGGTTCGTTCCCCCGTCTCGACAAATATCTCGACAGGCATTCCGGGCATCAATGTGGAGATGTAGGAGGCCGTCGGCGCGTTGGGGTCCAGCTCAACCTCGGCCAAATAGGAGCTCTCGCCGGAACGGGTGTCGGTCAGCGCGTCTGCCGCAACGCCGACGACCCTTCCCTCGAGCATCGGCCGGCGACGAACGTTCAGCGCGTGAACCCGCACACGCGTCATCTGTCCGACATAGACCTCTTCCCGATCGGCAGGCTTCAATGTCGCCTCGATGACAAGCCGATCTTGCGTCGGAACGATTTCCAAAAGGGTTTCTCGAGGTCCAAGCACGGCATTGAGGTCCCTGCTGTTGAGGCCGACGATCCTTCCACTTTCCGGGGCACGCAATTCGGACCGGACAAGCTGGGCACGCAACGCGGCAATTCGATGTCTGAGGTCACCGATTTCCTCGCTCGTCGCATGCCGCTGTTTGGCGATATCCTGATTTTGGTTGAACCCTAGCTGCCGGCGTCTGTCCTGCAACTCCGAGATCTTGCCCTGCATCTCCGAAATCGATGCGGCATTGCGATCGACCTGGCCGGCAGCCTCGGCTTCCGCGCGTTGTAACGCCAACACGCGTGGTTTGCGGGCGAGGCCCTTTGCGAGGAGATAGCTCGTGTCGGCTATCTCTTCTCGCAGCAGTTTGAGTTGCTGTTCAAGTCCTTGAGTGTTGCTCTCCAGGCCGCGGATGGCGTCCGCGTTTTGGAGCATCTGCTGATCGATCACCTTGCGCTCGTTTTCAATCGCGGCCAGTCGCGCGGCAAATTCAGCCTCCTGGGTTTGAATGGCGATACGTGCGGAGAGACGGGTCGCACTTTCCCGCAATTCGGCCGGAAACCGGATTGACTTTGCGGCGTCTTGCTCCGCCGCCAGCCGGGCCTCCATCGCTAGGTCAGCAAAGAACTTTGTTTCGAGGGAACCAAGGGTCGCTTCGATCTGCGCGGTGTCGAGCCGTGCAATGAGTTGACCGGCTTCGACGTGATCGTTCTCCCGAACATAGATCGATTTGATGATTCCGCCTTCCAGATGTTGCACCGCCTTGCGCTTTGAATGGACCTTGATGAATCCTGGTGCTACGACGGCGCCGCGGAGCGGAACCGTGGTTGCCCACAAGCCGAAGCCGCAAAATTGCAGGACGAGCAGCACACAACCCCATGCGATGATCCGTCGCATGTCAGATCGCGGCTGCTCCGTCGGCCACGTCTTCGAGCCGAGGCCGGCAACAGCATGACCGGTCTGCGTCATGGAAGGATCCTCCTGCCTGGCAGCTTCTGAGGTTCGACATTGCGAGGGAGCCCAGCCGAACCCGGTACCGGTGCCGGCCGCTGGGCGCGAAGAACTTCAAATGGCGGTCCGAAGGTGATCTGGTTGCCGTCCCTCAACAGCAGCACAGCATCGGCGATGGTCAACAGCCGCGGCCGGTGGGTGACGATGACCGATGCTGCGCCGCGTGCTTTGGCTGATTGAATGGCGGAGCACAACGCTTCTTCGCCGTCCGGGTCGAGATTGGCATTGGGCTCATCCAACAGGATCAATTTGCGATCGCCGAAGAAAGCGCGTGCAAGACCAATGCGCTGACGCTGGCCGCCAGATAGCCTGCTGCCGTCGCGGCCGATCTCGGTCTGATAGCCGGCCGGAAGGGACAGGATCATTTCATGCGCCTGCGCGAGCATGGCCGCGGCGACGATAGCCTCGTCCCTTGCGCATTCATCAAACCCGGCAATGGCTTCGGCCACCGTTCCACCCAAGAGCTGCACGTCCTGGGGAAGGTAGCCGATGAATTGCCCAAGCTGGTCGGCATCCCAGGTATGGAGTGCTGCGTGGTCCAGCCGGATTGTACCGCTGCTCGGCCGCTCGAGGCCTGCCATCAAGCGCAGCAATGTGGATTTTCCAGCGCCGGTCGGTCCGATCACGACGACAAGTTCGGATGGCCGGCATTGAAATGATATGCCCGCGAGAATGGGACGCTGCGTCCCGCCAATCCGGAATGTCACCCGTTCGACCTGGAGAATGCCGGATGGCGGCGGAAGCAACGTCTTCTGCGCACGTGCAAGAACCGGCATCGCAGCGTTGCTGACTTGCGTCCAGGCGTCCTGCGCAGATGCCAACGCGCGCCAAGCCGAGACCAACCCTTCCATGGGCTGCAATGTGCGAGCTATCAGGATTGAACTCGCGATCAGACTGCCGGAGAGCACCTCGTTCCGGAGCACGAGCCAGGCACCGGCGCCGATCGCGGCAATCTGCAGAATCGTCCTGACCATTCGCGCGGCGGCCGCAATCGTGTAGATGCGTTCGCTGGCCCGCACGACCGGAGATAGGGCTTCGTCATTGAGGCTCATGAAGGCGCGGATGGCGCCTCGGGTCCAGCCCATCGCCCGCACCACGCTGGAGTGACGGACGATTCCATCGAGCATCGCCTGCGTCTTCAACGCGGCTTGCGAAGCCTGCGCAATTTCCCCGCGCGCGATCCAGTGGCTTGCAACACCCATCGCCAACAAGACCCCCACCCCAATCAGTACTATGACGCCATACCAGGGGTGCAGGAAAAACAGGATGAGAATGAACACCGGGAGGAATGGAGCATCTATCAGCGATGTGACGGTCCCGCTCGACAGGAAAGTTCTCAACTCGCGAAGCTTGACGAGATCAAGCTGCCGGCCGTCGCCCGGCGCCGTGCCGATAATGCTGCCCTCAAGGATGATCGGAGCGAGGCAATGCTCAAACCCAACCGCGAACCGGCTCAACAGTCGGTTACGAAACGTGTCGAAGGCGGCGCTGAAGGCGAGAGCGCCCACGGCGATGACGGTGAGGCCGACAAGCGTCTCAACGCTACCGCTGCTGAGCACACGGTCGAACACTTCGATGGAATAGAAAGGTACGACCAGCAGCAGCATGTTTACGCACACGCTGAAACACACGATCCACATCAACGCGAATCGTCCCGGAATCAAGGTCACCAGCAATCTTTGGCCAGATGCTGGGATCGCCCCACGGTTACGCGAATACATAACTGGCCGACACTATCACTGACTCAAAACATGCAGACGGCGGGGCGGCCTGATAGCCGCCCCGCTGCTAGTCGGCGCTAAACAACCTCGATCGCCGTATAACCGGCGGCATTGTTGATGTCATCGATGGACTCGAACGGTGTCGCACCGCCCGAGACGCCGTCGAGCTGGATAGTGCCGAAGCCGAAATCAAGCACGGTGTTGGTGCCGTCGTCGTCCACGACGACCGTGGCCGGGTCAAAGCTTGGCGGAGCATCGACGTGAACGACATCGCCGTCAGCAGCACTGAGATCGGTGACCTCATCATTGCCGAAGTTGGTCGCCGTGCCGTCACCGAAATTGTGCGTATCGGTGCCTGCGCCGCCCGTCAGGACATCGTCGCCAAGCCCGCCGCTGAGGACATCGGCGCCGTTGCCGCCGCTCAACTCGTCATCGCCGGCATCGCCATTCAGGGTGTCGTTGCCGGCCTCTCCCGACAGTGAGTCGGCCCCATCTCCACCATTCAGGACGTCGGTGCCGTCGCCGCCGGCCAGGGTATCGTCTCCGGCGTCGCCGTTGAGCGTATCGTTGCCGGCTCCGCCGCTGAGTTCGTCATCGCCGTCACCGCCGCTCATGGTGTCGTTGCCCGCACCGCCGGCCATGAGGTCGTCTCCGGCATCACCGAACATCGTATCGTTGCCCGCGCCGCCGTCCATGAGATCATCGCCGGCACCGCCGTGCATGGTGTCGTTGCCGTCGCCACCGTTCAGCGTATCGGCGCCGGCACCACCGTTCAGGATGTCGACCCCCGCACCGCCATTCAGCAGGTCATTGCCAAGTCCGCCGTTCAGCGTGTCGTTGCCGGCGTCGCCATTCAGAGTGTCATCCCCGAGGCCGCCGTTGAGTACGTCGTTACCGCCGCCGCCGTTCAATACGTCATTACCGGCGTCGCCGCTCAAGGTATCCTCGCCGGCGTCGCCCCACAGGGCGTCGGCACCCGCGCCGCCATGGACATCATCGTTGCCGTCCCCGCCGTGGATGCTGTCGTCGCCGGCGTCACCAAACAGGTGATCGTCGCCGGTTCCACCATCGATTGCATCAATGCCCGCGTTTCCATGGATGGTGTCCACGCCGGCATTTCCGTTCAGCGTATCGTCGCCCGCGCCGCCATTGATCGTGTCATCGCCATCGCCACCGGTAATCGTATCGACACCGGCATTTCCATCCAGGGTATCATTGCCGGCACCGCCATCTATGACATCGTTGCCCGGGCCGCCGCTTACGGTATCGTTTCCGTCGAGAGCGCTGATGCTGTCGTTGCCTTGCAGGCCGTTGATCTGATCGTCCGCAGCCGTGCCAACCAGCGGATCGTCGCCTGCTGTTCCATTGATGAGTGCCATAGTCTCCGCTCCCTTTGCATGGAAATGCGCGACGCGGGTCGCATTGCGACTCGTCATGGACGTCGCAGATTTCGGGTTTGGCTTGATGCCCATCACCGATCGATGTGGGCTCCGATCAAGCAACCTTGGATGAAAAGAGAGCGATGCCGCAATCCCCATTTGGGGACAAAAGAATACGGCAAGCTGGTGGACCCAATGACGGCGACAGTCTTCGTCTCAGGCCCGAACTCGTTTACGCGTTGGTCCTCCGCGCAAATGCTCGCGACTATGAGAGCCTGATCCGATCTCGCATTCTTGGTTCAATGTTCGACAGCCGCATGTCGTCGGGCCTGCGATCAAACCGATTATCAATCTAGGTCGACCAAATATACGGGCAGACCAGCATCTGCAGATCGCGCGGAGGTCCGCTCTCAGTAGCGGTTCTTTTCGTCCGGATTGGCTAATCGAACGCGCAAGGTTGCCAGTTCGTCGCAAAGAGGTTTGCCGCCCGATTGCGCCGAACTGAGCTTGTCGCGTATTCTTTGGTCCGCACAGAGCGTCTCGGCTTCGGAATATTTTCTGGCCGCGAATGCGACGACCGGCTTTCGATCGACCTCAATCGTAAAGACAGAGAGGGAAAGCTCCTCCGCCATCATCGCGTGCCCTTCGGTCCTTTTTTGTCGGTGTCCGGTTGAACCTTCGGCTAATCCATTCACACTAGTCTATACCGGGATCTTTGCCATCCCACCCGCGGCTGGAATGCCGCGGTCCGCGATAGATTTAAGCGGGCGGCGTTTTTGCTCCTGCAACAGCCCCCAACCTCCGTGGCCGGCGGGGCCGCCTGCGGGTCACTCGATCTGCCGCGACAGCGCGACTACTTGAGGCCGGGGGGGCCGAGTATCAAGGGCATCCGTGCTGACAAGGGCGCCATCGTCGCACCTGAACAGCCCGCATTCGGGGTGCTCACCCAAGAGCCTCATGGCTGTAAGCAAAGCTCGCAGCCCCGCATACGCGTGGAACTGCGACCGGTCGCGCTCGACGCGCAGGCGATGATAGCCGTCATGTTTGATTCGTGAATCCAGTCGGGGCCGACAGGCACGGCTTTCGCTGCCGTGTCAGGCAGAACTCGAACACCTTCAACATGGCAAAGAGATAGGGGGCGCCGCTTTCTTGGAGTCCTCCGTGTACCCTACTCTAGAAGGAAAATTACCGCTTCTTCCCGAGCGATTCACATGCTTGAATGCATGCCGGGGTGGTTCAGTGATGCGTGTTGATCTGGCAGCCGATGGAGCTCGTGATGTTGGCTAACCAAGCGGTCCGGGAGAGCAGATTTTTCGTTCGGATGGGTGGCATCGGGTGGATGATCTACGACAGGGAGCGCAAGGCCCCCGCGCTGATCGGAACAGAGCTCGCGGCCAGATTGACGAGGGAACAGGCCGAACAACTGCTGCATAAGCTTCTGCCTGAGCGAACTACTGAGCCGAAGGCCCCACGCGACTTGCAAATTCCAAATTCGGCGGCCAGGCTAAGATCCTTCAATGCTGGATTAGAGTTCCGCCGACTTCGCGGGCAACCGGCTTCCGATCAGACGAAGGTCGGATCTACAAGTCCTTGAACTTTTCCAGATTTGAGTTGAGCAGTTACCCACCGCGGCTGCTTACCGCGGCCGGCCCAAGTCTCCGACGGTCTATCGGGGTTTTGGTACTTTGGGAGAACCCGCGGATAGGCGCGCGGCTCTCGCCCAATTTTTTCCTCTGATGCACCCAGCTTCAGTTGTTGGCCTGACTTGCCCGCGAGTGTCATGCCAGTTCAGGCCGATATGCACAGATCCTGCGGCGCCGCATGCCGAGCAGACCATACGCAAGCCGATGCGCGACTACGGCTGATCCTGCGGGAGAACATCGAGCCGCACGTCGGCCCTTCGACGGCAGCGGCAGTTGGGGCACTGAATGCTGCATGTCACATGGCCGTCGGCCAGCCATTCAGCAGGGCTGCGGGGCGGATAATGGCCGGCCCATTTTGCGTATCGACGGCGAGCGCGCATGCCGCATCAAAGCGGCCCGCAAATAATCCCTTCCTAGTATGTCTCGACGACCTGCACTAACAACTGCGCGTCGCGGGTGCCGATCCGTAATCGCAACGATAAACTAGGAGCTGAAGCTCAGGCCGTCCCTGTTCGGACGTCGCACACCCGAGCGACCTTTCTGGTACGCTTGGACCCCAGCTCCGACCTCACTCGGATCTCGGGTCTTTGCGTTCCCCCGGAAATGCTCGAGCGCGATGAACAGATTGCGAGATGGGCGGAGCTAGCCGCTACAGAAGGTGCGGAAAGTTGTCGCAACCCTCAAAAGCCCCCAAAGCCCGGCTCTCGAATGCTCCTTTCGTCCTAGTGCGCCCGCCCGGCAACGTAGCGCATTATGACGCCGGTCTGCTCGGGGTGAGCAGCCCACTCGGCCCTGTGCTGCGGATTGGGTGCGGACCTCCCGGCGGCACAGGGCCGATTTGGCACGGGCGAAGCGGCTATTCTACCGCACGTGGACCGGCTCAGCGCGCCCGCTTTTCCATTACCCGTTTTCTGACTGGAAACAGAACACTTGTAGGTGCATATTGGGCGAATGCAGGTGCCGTGCCCCAGATGCAAAGTAATCGTCGCCATTGGCTCGACCAGGTGGTTCTTTGACGTCGGCGAATGCAGCGAGCTTCGCGGTACTATTGCGGGCGATGCTAAGGAATATAAAAGTGTCCGGTCCTGATCGAAGCGGTTTCCAAGGTCGGGAAGAATGGCACTACCTAGCCGAGGGCCATAGCCTCCGACGTGGGTTGCCGATGAGCGATGCGCCTTGCCTTATCTTCACCTCGGCTGCTACGGGCTGACCATGTGGCTCACCATTGCCAACAAGGCAATTTCCGGCATCTGACGAGAAGGCCACCCCAGGTACGACTCTGGTAAGTAATCTTGGCGGTCAGTGCCCGCCGACCGCCAACATCATCGTCAAAACTCCCGCCGGCTCACAAAGTCGGCGGGAGTTTCTCTCGATTTCCGACCTTAGTTGAGTCTGGTAAGGAGCGTCGGAGCGTCATCGAAGGTAATGATACTGAGCGTGACCCATCCGGCGATCAAGCCGAGTATTATGAGTAGGGTGCGTGTCGAACGTCCCATTGTGCTATTTTTCGTTCGGCTGGCCCATCCAAGGTCGGCGGTTTTCTTTGGCGCTGCCGATGACAGAATGATCATGGTCAGGATCGGGCGCCATGTCCAATCGGAGCTCCTAAAATTTTCCGGCGAGTGCATCTGCTCGTGTTGAGCTCCTGGCCTGCTGCGTTCTGGCGTCAGCCCTCAGGAGTACGGTCGAGCGGATACCTCTTGGCCGGCCGGCCCAGCGGCTCGTCAGCCTTAGCATCCGTGAGTTCGCGAAAGCCTGGGAGTTTGACCTCAGCTCGGCGGCGGTAAACGTCAACGTTGTGCCGCAACACCTCGTTGGACCCCGCAAGCCGCGAAGCCAAACGAAATACGCCATCGTCACAGCTCGTCATTTCCAGTCCGGTCGATGGAACCTGCTTGCCGGTGGTCGCCGGGCAAGTTCACCGTCGAAAGCATCTGCGAAAAGATAGACGGTGCGTCGTATTTTACGAATTGGGGAACAACCGGCAATCCGAGGGCGTTCGTTTCTAGCTCCGGCACCGGAGCAGCGTAGCGTAAACTCCGGCCTCAAGGGCTTCATCCCCTGCGGGCCGGTTTTTGGACTCCGCCGGGGCGCGTGCGGCCGGTTCACGCGGGCGGTCCTCCCCGCTACTTCACCAAGCGGGGGGCCAGATTGCCTCGCAAAAAATTTCTTGAGCCGATCGCATTAGAGGCCACCGAAGAACGGAGCATTCTGCTTCACCGCGGCGATGATCACGTCGACAGATCACCAACGTCCTGCAGGACAGACCCTGTGGGCGGCGGCCCCGCCAAGTCGGCGGCAATGGCGAGGCCGCCTGCGCTCCGGACAGGGGGCCGGTCGTGGAGCCCGGATGCAGCTCCATCATACGCCTGACGAGTGAGAATGATGAATGCGCGAAAGAGGCACCCCTTCAGAGTATCGCAACTGCCTGCAAATATTTTCATCCCCTAAATGCCCCGTCCCCAAGCTGGGAAGAATGCCACTAGCTAAAGGAGTGCCGGAGCCCGCCTCGCATGATAAGTTCCCACTCAACAATCCCTAACGATTCGGGGGCGCCGTGGGTACTTTCTTGCTCTTGCTCGCGGCGTGCGTTGTTGGTGTCTCTCCTGCTAGCATTCCGCCTATAGGGCCGACAGCGGACGCAACAGTTGCGTTGAAACCTCACCCCAGCGCCGAACTGAGGTTTCCGGCTGGTTGTTTTTGACTGTGCGCGGTTGTGCGCGTTCAGCTCCATGCCTGGACGAACGTAATCACTTGGCTGCTGGTAATCGTAATCGCCGTCAGCGTTGCAATCCTCATTGCCCACGCGATTGACCCCATACGTTCCCGATGCTCACCGCAGTGGCGCGAGCTACTGCGCGTGGTGGGCGTGGAATAGAAGACCGCCGGCTTTCGTGCTAGCCTTGGCTGTGCCGCGGCGATGGTCCGGAACTTCGCGCCACCGGCACCCGTAATGTTCCACCACATGCCGCTTCAGCCTCCTCGACGCAAATGCCCGTGCTCTCGTCCTTCACGGATCGGAGAGAGAAAGGAACCATGTCCTTTTGCTAGTTATCGATACTCGGCAAGATGCTGGCGTTCGCGCCACTTGGCGGGCAAATGACTCAGCGGCCCTCTTGCCTCCGTTTTTACTTTTTCCCACTCGGCCTTGCGCAGCCATTGGGCGTGCTGAATGAGCAGATGCTCCGTGACCTCCACTCAAGTCCCACGGTCCATTGCCTTGCGAAATGATAGAGCCGATCAATAAGCGTGACTATGGTCGATTTCGCTTGCCGAATTCCACGGGTCGCCTCGATCGCATCGAAGCGGCCGCAGGCGTCAGGCAATGCACGACGGCGCCATTCTTCTGCTCGACGAACGCCTGATCGTTCTTCTTGTAGGCGCGGAGCGTGGTTCGAGCTTCTATTCGCGACACCATCGCACGACGACATCGTTCATGAAGGCGCTGTCGTTGTCGAAGTCCGCCGGCGCAAGAACCCAGGGAAGAGGCTCTGTGCCGGATTGACGGCCTCGACAACGAGCGAACGTTCCCCAGTCACCAGCGGCAGGCACTCCGTCCGGCCTGTGGCGACATCGACCATCGTCAGGGTCTGACTGAACGGCCAGCGACCGACGTGCCGCCATGTTCGACCATGTCAACCTCGTAGAACCCGGGCACCGGGCTGTCCAGTCATTGAACTTGCGGATCGAGACCTCGCGCCGGGTCGCCGAATAGAATCCGGCACGGCGCCGTCGCTCGCCGCGCTCTTCACATCGACGAGCAGGCGATCGATGGTTGCGGCGCTGATGACCAGAACACGACCACGGTCCGCTTGGCCAAGCTGCAATCGGCCATGTTGCTCGAGGCCGGCAGCAGGTCGGGATCATCAACTTGAGCCGCTTGCCGCACACCCGATCCGACGCCTCCCACAGCGCCATCACCGGGTCCTCCACATCTAGGGTGCGCTCTCGAGGTGCCTCGACTGAGCCGGGTCCAGCCGTTGCGCGTCGCCGGAGTGCGCGCACCGGATGCTTGCGATGCCGACCGGTCGTCGCGCACAGCTCGTCGCGCATGCGCCCCTTCTTCGCCCGGTCGGCCGACGGGTAACGCTACATCACCGCCGACAACACCTCGCGTCGCGCGGCCATGCTGATCTTTCCCGCCATAGAGGCCACCGAACCAAGTGGTGGCGCTGCTGCAGTCATCGGCGAGAAGTTGTCCAGTAACATTCTGCGTGAAGCGATGGACACCGTGTGCACTTGAGCCGAACAGTCTAGGCAAGTCCAAGCCGGCCCACCAACCTCCGAGCAAAACAGTGAACTTCATAACAGGACGAGAAGGTTGTGCAGCTCCGCAAGGATCGTCCGACAATTCGCTTCAAAGTTAGAAAACCTGCCGAATATTTCGATCAACTTCATGGAAGCCAAAGAATAGAGCTTGCTTGTCTCCAATGCTCTCGTGTGAGAGTGAACGGTCGGCATTTCGCAGGAGGAAATATGTCTCTAGCGGACCGCTTCGCATGGTTAGCCACAACAGCGGCGATCACCATGCTAGGCCTTACTTCAGCGATGGCACAGGCCGAGAGGCGACAGCTGATTGACCGAGATCAACAGCACCTTCCCGAGCAGCACCGTACGCATATTGATCTGAACGAGCCGAGGGCCTTAGCGGAGCGCGCCGACTGATCGAGCTTGACTGAGGGCCAGAACTATTTTCCCTGCGCATTTGATCGACAGCATAGGATACCTATCTGCGCGTCTGATGACTGCAGCGACAGTGGTGCGGCGATTCGATTCACTGCAGTTTCTGCCCCAGGTCTCTCAGCAGCGTGTGGAGAAAGTCGCTCGCATGATCGTATTGGGCGTTGCCGTTCGTGATTGGGCGGACGCGTGGATCCAATAAGCGACCAAAGGTTTCGGAGCCGAGCAACTCAACTCTGTCCGACCACTGCTGCAGTAACGTATCGGGTATATCGTCCGCAGATCCGAACATCTTCAAAACGGAGCGTTCACCCTCGGGCTTGTGGTCGTGATGAGCCTTCGCCGCATAGAAAGCGAACAACCCACGAAAGGCATCACGGGAAACGGCAGGTTTTCCCATCGCAATGTCCCTGAAAAACGTTACGTCCTCAATGGAAGCAAGTTTGACGCCTCAGCGCGGGAAAAGCTAGAAAAAGATCACTCATCCGTTATCGGAGGGTTTGCCGTTGGACGGTGAAAAGCCAAACTCGGTCAACGATCGTGATTCATTTTCCCGCGGCCCTGGTGGGCATTCGCCCCGAAATTTCGAGGTTCAAGGCGCTCTCTACCTCTAGTGCTCACCGGCGGGTCCATAACTGAAGCGCGCCCCTGCGAGGGCGCTAGCGTCGAGACGCCCGTGTAGAAGTTGCGTCGACCTCGCGGCTTGCACTAAGCTCATCCGACTAGGCCCAAATTGTTTTTTGTGGAGTATGTTATGTCGAGTGCGATTGAATTGATTGTGGACGGCTACGCGAGGCTCAAAGACCGCCAGTCGCTTGAGGATCTGAGGATGCATCGCCGGCGCCTTGCCGGAGACCTGAAAGCCTGGGCGGGCTTTGACTGCAGGTTGTCGATCGCGCAAATCGAGCACGACATAGCGGCAATAGAGGCGGGTCTGGAGACGTTGTCGGGGCCGGTCGGCGGCTAGGCTAACGCGCCAACTCGATGGCCGCGAGGGCGCAAGCGGGGAAGTCACTCGTCGTAGCTGCCCGCGCACTGGTTTGGGGGTGCTCGTCCGGGCTCGGGCTGAAATCGGAGGAGATTCTCGCCAAGCTTCTGTTTAGACCGGACAGATCACTGACAGGTGTTCGGAGACATAGCTGACACATCAAACTGGGCTGGAATGGTCGATTCGGGAGGCCTTCCATGCCCTGGAACGAGGTGTCGGTGATGGATCAGCGGCGGGAGTTTGTTCGGCTTGCGTTGCAGGAAGGGGCGAACCGGCGGGAGTTGTGCCGACGGTTCGGAATCAGTCCTGATGTGGGCTACAAATGGCTGAAGCGTTGGCAGGCTGGAGATCACGAACTGGCGGATAAGTCTCGCCGGCCCAAGAGCATGCCCAAGCGGAGCGAGCCTGAGGTCGAGGCGCGGGTTCTGGCGATGCGAGACAAGCATCCGGCTTGGGGAGCTCGCAAGATTGCCCATTGCCTGAAGCGCGGCGGCGAGAGCGTGCCGGTGCCCTCCACAGTGCATCAGATCCTGTGCCGCAACGAACGGATCAAGCCGAGCGAGAAAGCCGCGCCGAGCCCTTCAGGCCACCGGTTCGAGAAGGACGCGCCCAACCAGCTCTGGCAGATGGACTTCAAGGGTCACATGCCGCTTGCCGACGGAAGGCGTTGCCATCCGCTAACCATGGTCGATGACCACTCCCGCTATGCCCTGTGTTTGAAGGCGTGCGCCAACGAGCAGCGTCCCGACGTGCAGAGGCATCTGACTGACACCTTCCGACGCTATGGGCTGCCGGAAGCCTTTTACCTCGACAACGGTTCTCCCTGGGGCGACACGTCCGGCGTTCGCTGGACTGCGCTGAAAGTGTGGCTGCTCAAGCTCGGCGTCAGGGTGGTTCATGCCCGGCCGCGTCATCCGCAGGGCCGAGGCAAGAACGAACGCTTCCATCGCAGCTTGAAAGCGGAAGTGTTCGCTCTGCGCACGTTCCGCACTTTGGGGGAAGTCCAGCGTGCCCTTGATAGCTGGCGAACGGTCTACAATCTGGAGCGGCCCCACGAGAGCTTGGGCATGGGCATCCCGGCCGATCGCTACCGGCCCAGTTTACGCGCCATGCCGGATCGTGTGCCGAAGGTCCAATACGACGCCGGGGAGATCGTTCGTACCGTCTCCTCCACCCGGAGCTACATCGCCTTCAAAGGGCAAATGTGGAAAGTCTCTCAAGCCTTCTGCGGCGAGCGGCTGGCCATCAGGCCGCTCGCCCGCGATGGCCATTACGGAATCTTCTTTGCCAGCTGGCAGTTCGGATCGATCGACTTGACCCGCGGCCAAACTGTCAGTGATGTGTCCGAACAGGCGTCAGCTATGTCTCCGGTCTAAACACTTCGAGGCCAGCTACTCGCGGATCCAGCAACCACCGGCCGAAAAGATAAAGACCTACAACGCCGTCAAGCAAGGCACCGCGCGCTCCCTAATTGTCGACAGCACCGGCCCCATCGCAGAGGTGCCGACTAGCTAGACGGGCAGACGAAGCCAGACGTCTTTACTGGATAGCGTGCCGGTTGGCGTCGCGATCTCCATGTCGACCACTCGAAACGAGCCATGATTTTGGTAAACGTAGCGAAGGTGCCAGACCGGGCCGCGTTCCGGCGAGATGGCGAAGTCGTCCAAAGGCAGTCGCGACGTATCGAGCGGGGGTCGCGTCGCTCGACCGGTGCGCAGAACATCGCCTCTACTAGCACGGCCAGGCTCATGCCGCTGACCAGCATAGTTCGTGCAGCTTCATCGCCATGAGCAAGCCGGAGGGCGCTCACGACTACCGCAATAGAATCAGGGTTCTTCAGAACCACGGCAGGTTCGCTTCGCCCAGCAAAAGCATAATGCGGACGCCGACCCTTTCGTGCAAGCGGCATCGTTTTGCCGCCAAGATTTTCGAGCGACAAATGCCCATGGCAGCCGCGCTTGCGAGCTTCGATCGGCAGTATTGATGACACTTTCCTGAAAGCGGGGGCACGGCTTGAGGCGTTCTCACTGCCTCTACAACGGGGCGCTAGCTTTTGAGCCTCGGATATTGTGGATGGCCGCCGGTTAACGAAGGCCGCAGGGACGTTAAATCGCTGCGGCCGCGCGTGGTCAAATGAAGCCGGATAAAAAGGATCAAGTGAAATATGCAGCCAGCCCCGGTGACAAAAATTCTGCGCTAGATTTGACTCGTTTGCAAACGCAAGGAACGGTTCTACTCGAATGGCACAGATTTCATCCGGACGGCGATCCGCAACCAGCTCGAGCGGCACGCGGATGTGGTCAAACAGTCGACCGCCCGGAAAAGTCTGGACCTAGGGCTGCGGAATTATGCCCGCGTCGATCTCGAAAGGGCGCGGCAAGGGCAAGATGCTGCACATCAACGTTTTCGGCCCGGCGACCATCGATCAAGTCATTAGGCCCGAGCTGGCCCGCGCCACAATTGCCTAGGTCTCGGTGCTCGGAGCCCTTCATACCACTCCCGCGGTCAAGGCCGCTCTAGCCGACACAACGAGGTGAAACGATGCTGAATCCAGACATGTTCGCGAAGCGGCTCGCCTCACACATGCCGGCCAACTCGTCGAGGCCAGGGCCCTCCCGCAGCGGATGCTGTGCGGCGATGGTGGCCCGGCAGCGACAAGGGGCGGTGCTGTGCGTGTCCGGCCAGCGGGGCTGGAACCGCCGACACCGGACCTGAAGGCCAAGGTGTGCGAGGAGAGGGAGAGCGGCCCTGACGCAAGCCACGTAGGTCAAACGACACAAGGGCCGCGCCCCCTTCGGCGGCATGAAAGATCTTTCGGTGCAGCCTGCCAAGTCCGGTCGGGCGCGCCCCACTGTCCGAGGCGGTATTGCACCCGACTGCACAAGGTTCGTCTCTGTCACCTTCACCAACGCGGCGGGAAGCCGGACCTACAAGCTGTTCATCCCGAGCCGCGCTGATGGAGGACCGCGTCCCTCATCGTCATGCTTCTCGGCTGCGCACAGTCAACCGGCGATTTCGCTGCCAGTACCCGAATGAATTTGTTGGCGGACGAGCGGAATTGCTTCGTTGTCTATCCGGAGCAGCCACGCGGAGAGGCCACCACTGCGCAAAGAGATCGCCATGCGCTCTGGTCCTGGGAGCCGCCTGCGTAGTCGCATTCAGCATGACAGCTTGGTTGCGCCTCATTAGAGGAGAGGACCCGAACCTCGGCAGAAGGGGGCAGTCCGGAGCCCCTTACTCGATCTCGCTTCGGCTTGTCCCGCAACAGTTTTGCTGCAGCCGGAGCACCGAAACCTAGCAATCGCTCCGGTCCGTCGAACCACCTGCATCCATAACGACCAAGCCTTGTTGCACGCTGCACAGATCGGCAGCTGCTGGGTTTCTTGTTTCGCCATTCCGGCTCAGCGCCAGAGCTATTGTTCCGAAAGCTCAGGGCGCCAGATATTCGGACCTTGTGCTGAAGCACTGCCTTTGCCGATCTGCTCCCGAGAACGGCGGAGCATCTCTCGTGTCTTTTGGCTTGCGTCGTTAACATGGCCTGTGCACTGCTATTGCGATGGTACCGGAAGGCTGTTGCGATTTAGGAGCAGAATTTAGTGGGCTGGATCGCGAATTTGCTCCGCCGGCCGGATGTCGGCCTGCGGCCTCGGAAAGGCGCACAGGTAGACCTACAACCGCTATCCGAGCGCGGCGGCCGATGGCTGAAGCACAACCTGTTTCGCTTCCCTGGCGCGGTGTGGTCTCGCAAGCGCGGTTGCGTGGAGCTGGCAGATGGCGACGTGATCGCACTGCATCTGGTGGTCGAGCGGCTGAAACAAGCCGGGGTTCGGGTGCGGTTCTACGGGCGGCTTCGGCGCTGGGACGGCACGTCACCGGTCTGGACGTTGCTGGCACGCGGGAAGCAATGATCCGGAGGTTGTCGAAACCACACCGTCACCGCGCGACGCTGCGGCCGGCCCGCTGTTTGGCAGTTTGTGCCTAATACATAAGGCAGATTAATCCTTTCTGCTCTGCCCAATGCTGCTGTTAGAATACCTTCAAGCGTTTCCCAGTGTCAGTCCATCTAGCTTGTTGTCGCCTACGCGGGGCGCGAGGCCCCAGTCCCGCCTGCGTCCGCGCGCTACACCATCGGTTTCGGCGGCGAGCTTCATCCGCCGCCACTGCCTCTTGCTCAGGTCGCGATAAGCCCTCTCGCCGGAGAAACAAGCCGCGGCGCCAGCCAACCCGCCAGCAAGAGCAAATCGATATCATCGGCCGCAAACGCATTCGAGCGAGCGCGCATCAATCCTGCGGCGTGGGCACGCCGGCCACATTATGGATAGTGGGCGACTCGAGTATCGATGCCCCGATAGGCAACCTTGCGCTTCCCCAGATTACTCCCACCAAATAAGATGCGCTTGCGGGAATTCTCGGCGTCGGCGCCTCCGTGCAACGGAAATTGCGGCAGTCCTCGGCCGGTATACCGGGCGGTGAAGCGGATGGCGCGGAAGATGGGATTGCTCCTGAAGAAGTAGATAGCGGCTTTCTCACGCCCGTGACGTGCAGTAGCTCGCGCGCGTCCCGAGCCCGAGGGATTTGTAATTTGCGATGTGGTGACGATACCGCGTTGAATGCGGAATGCGGCCTCAAAAGATCACCTTCGGCGAGATGCGGGAGATGAGCGTGCGCGACGTCGTGGTTCATTGCTAGGCACTAGCGATGCAGCCAAAACGTCGCGATGCCGGCCGGTAGCTGGCCGGACTACGTGCGGTTTTCGGACATCGAGCGGGTTATCTGCGAAGGCTGCGGTCGCCGTGGCGCCGAGATCCGATCTGATTTCGAACGAGGCGCGCCTGCGGGCCCCGCCCTTGGCTATCGAAATACTTGCTAGGGAGCTACGACACTCTGAAGGGGTGCCTCTTCCGCGCAATCATCATTCTCACTCGTCAGGCGTAGGATGGAGCGGCGTCCGGGCTCCAAGCCCCAGCCCCCCTGTCCGGAGCGCAGGCGGCCTCGCCATTTGTAGCCGCGTTGGCGGGGCCGCCGCCCCACTCCGTCCGTCCTGCAGGACGTTGATGGTCTGGTGGACGTGATCTTCGAAAGCGGAATTCCCTGCTCTTCTTCAGTAGTTGCGCGCGATTACGCCCTCGCGGCCCGACGCGCCGCTGTCCGGTAAGACGCGCCGGGCCTAACCATTCCCTGCTTTCCCCGTAAGGTCTGGCTGAGCCATCATAGAGCGATTCTAGAAGCGCCTTATACGTCCACGTCTATGTGCAGCGCCCCTCCCGCTTCGCAGCAAAACGCCCGTCTTCGGCTTTCGTGCGACCCATCGTAGTTTCGAGTTCTGCCCTCGCGCCGACAGCTTGCGACCACTGGAGATCCGAACAAGAAGCAATTGAGTCGACGGCAAAAGGCTGCCGAGTTTTGAACACCAGTTTGCAACATGGGAAAACTGCTTTAGGTCAGCCGGTCTGCTTTTTCCGAATCGCCGAACGTGCTCGGTCACGGCTATATCTCGGGTTGCGGAGTTGAGGCATGAGCCACTTTTTATCCGTGCTGCTGTTGGTGACGGCCGTATTTCTGACCGTCTGTCTCGGAGTGTCAGCCTGGCGGATCTCGGACGAGAGGGGCGTCGAAATCACCGGTCAAATCCCGCACCAGTCCTTTGGCTTGAAGCCGGCCGCTCAATAGGAACATTTCGAGATCCAGAGAGTCGGAGGGCCACAAAGCCGCGATCACACCGATGGACAAAGCGGTTGCTTATGCGATTTCGATATTCATCGTCGTTGTAGGCGTCGGGATCCTTGTTGCCAGTATCACTTCCAGCTCGCCAGCCTTATGGACGTGCGTTGCCGTCGTTCTCATTTCGATTGGTCTCGTGAGCGCCTTTGGCGATTGCTAACGATTAGCTAGCCTCGGCCAGCCTCGGAACAAAGCTCACCTGCCTACATTTCCATGAAGTGGCTCATCGGTATCCTCCTGGTTGTGCTGGTCTGCGTAGGAGTTTATGCCGGGTCGGCCTTCGTGTCGCTGGTAGGTTTGGTTTCCGCCGTCCGAGGTGCCGATGTCGCGCAAGTCATTGCTCCGACCGATATGCTCCGCGTCCGCCATTCCGTCGACCAGGTGATGACGACTATGACGCTTTCCGCAGTGGGTACGCGCAGAGCTGCGCGGGGGGTGGAGCATGTTTCGTGCAGATGAAGAGCACAGTGGCGCGGCTCAGCCGAAACATCACGAGGCGGGATCTTGCGCTTGGGCGCCGCAGCTTCAAGCTCCGGCAGTCTGGGCTGGAGGTACCCAGAAGCGGCAGCGTTGAAGGCCGCGACGTGGGAGATCGCTTAGCGTGCTCTCGCAGCATTTGCATTCTCCTATGTGAATCAGGGCTCGAATTCTGCCAAATACGTCGCGAGCGGAGCCATCTAAGTTCAAGCTGAGAAACTTGCATCGCAGATTAGATTGCGCTTTTTCCCGAACTTCTGTTAGAATTGGCCGGGCAACGGGTAAGCCACCTTGGCATGCTTCCGCGACCGAGGCTGGCACCGGTTCATCTCGCATCTATTTTCACCCGGGTCTGGAGCGGCAGCCCTGCTAGGCTAGTCAATTTCAAGCAACGATCCTTAATCGGCGCTTTACACAACTGATGCCGCGTTCGGGCGGCCTCTTTGCCTGACATCGACTGCGAATGAATCGCTTTTTTGCTGGATTTTCCCGCTCAACGGCTTCATACTCGTCCTCATTGAAAACTCAATTGTTTCCGGGGACATTGTGATGGCAAAACCTGCCGTTTCCCGTGATGCATTTCGTGGGTTGTTCGCCTTCTATGCTGCGAAAGCTCATCACGACCACAAACACGAGGGCGAACATTGCCTTTTGAAGCTGTTCGGATCTGCTGAAGACATTCCTGGAAGCTTATTGCAGCAATGGTCGAACAGAGTTGACCTGCTCGGCTTCGAGACCGTTGGCCGCATAATGGAGCCGCGCGCCCGTCAAATCACCGATGGTAACGCGCGTTATGACCATGCCAGCGACTTTCTCCACGCACTCTTAAGAGACCTCGGCCAAAAAGTGCAGTGATCAAGCCGCCGCGCTCATGCTGCGGCAGTCGTCAAACGCGCGATTTTTTTGCGAACTCTTGCCGCGCTTACGATCAAGTTGGACTTCATAAGGGACCTTCTGGCCTCAGCCAAACCTGACAAGCCGGCGCGTTCCACCGAGCTAATATGCACAACAACATCCTTGTCGCCGTCTTCGGGGCCGGATGAAGATCGCCTTGAGCCTAACAGCGCGCGAACCGGCGTGCTTTTCAAGCACTCAGCTGGTCTAAGCAGCGAGCAAACGATCACAGCCGACGACCGCTGGGCTTGTGAAGTATTTCACACGCGCGAACAGAAAAGCTTATTACCCTCGCGCGGACCGGAGATACTCCGATCCAGCAACGTTTTGGAATGGCCCCTCACCGGTCTCACCGTGAAGCAAAAGGGAAATGCATTGCTATCCTTCACAGGAACACGACGATGATCGCCGACAATTCGGCGCGTGCACATCACATCAATATTCAACGCTACCACCTCTTATTGCAAACCACTCTGACGGAGTTCGAGCGCCAGTTCGTCGAAAGGCGCCTGCGCGAGGAGCAATCGAAGCTGAAGATGCTGGTCAGTTCGCGCTCAAGCAACCTACACCACGATCAATCAAGCGGCCCAGATGACCCCGCAGGCTAGCTGCGCTTACCCCGTTCCATTCATGCTGCAGAAGGTACGCATTTCATCGGCACAACTTCTAATCTCGACAGGAGAGCATTCATGGGGAAGGATCATTGCTTGATCGTTCAAGCAGCCGGGAGACAGTTGGATCTGCTACGCGATGAAGCGTCTCGCATTGCAAAAGGGAGGAAGATCGACTGGTGGATCGATCGTGCAGACGTGGGCACGCTCTTTTGCTTCGAAGATACTGCGGCAAAAGAGGCGTTCGCGAGTAGCTGCGACAGCTTCGGTATTCCACGCCGAGAGAGCTAGCCGGAGCGCCAGGAAAACCGCCCAACCACTTGCGCTCACCCTTCGGTTGCGGTTGGATTATCGTTTTAGGACTGTTGATCCAATGGCCATCCAAGTGATTGTGGCGAAGGTTCTCAGAGACGAACTTGCCTTGCGGGGCATTCGATCCTTGACCGCGGAGGAGCCGGAGGCGATTGCTGCTCGCATCTTTGAGCGGATCACTGAACTCGAGCTGGAGCTTGCCGCCCGGGATTTCAACATTCCCGGAAGCGGCCGGCCAACGTGACGGGCTGAGTGTAGGTCCGTTTACGACCCCCTACTAAGGGAGCTGGAGCGCACGATGGCGCAAACCGTCCGGCTCACATTCTCGGAAATCGAGAAGGTTCGCGAGACCCTTACCTGCGTCAGCGTACAAGTTCAGCGCCTGGTGGCAAATGAGAGCTCGCGCAAAGCTGGTCACGTGCAGGCGATCGTGGCTCCACACTGCGTTCGTGGCTGGGCTTTCTCTGAAACAGCGCACGGTGGAATTCATCGGCCAGAAGAACTTGCCCACTCGCGCTATCCCTCCGGTTGCGGCGGGTTTTTCCGGGCTGGTCGAAGGCCATTCCACAAACGTTCAGATTCACTATTGAAGCAGCGTAGGCCCTCTGGACGCCCCCCAAATGCAGGCCGCACGTAAGGTCTGTTGCAGGCGATCACATGCAGCCGAGGTCGCGTTTCGATGCTTATCGGATGCTTGCGATCTCAGGAGCAACAGGACGGCGGCTTATAGCTGTGGGGCTGATGTAGTCAGCGGCGATAGTGCGTCACGGCTGTTCCTGGATGACCTTGGAATACTGCGCACCGCCGACCGTGGCGCTTGGTGCGCGCGCCAGCCGGATCAGGCAATCTTACGATTTGGCCCCAAGGTGGAGATTGTCTTGGGCGCGGGCTCCCCGGTTTATTTTCACTAAAATGGAAGCTCCTGACGAACAATTCTCTGTTCTGCTCATAGCTAACTGGTCTGGTCGTAGCTTATGACCGTAGCTTCTTCCTGCTGCCTAAGAGCGACCTTCCAAAAACGCTAAGGGTCCTACGTCATAGGCAATTCGGTTGGGAGGAGTGGATATCCTCTGATCTACGACAAATTGAGGATTGTAGGCAGATGCCATTGGTCGCGCTTCGTGAGGCTCGTCAGGGCGGCATAGAGCGCCGTTCTCCCGGCAGATGCGCTCCATGGCGCCTCGCGAGGTGCTTGCAATCGACCTTTGATGCGACACACCCGCCCTCGCCCGCCGCCGCAACTTTTCAAAGGCGCGCGGCACAGACCGAAGCGGTGGTATTTGCCGCACGGCCCGATCTGCCGGCGCCAGATATCGCCCAAGCCGCATTCTGAGCTCCTGAGTTCGAGGATCGGCAAACACGTAAGAAAAGGGGCGACCCGCCTGGGCGGGCCGCCGCATAATTCATCGCCCACAACATGCGCTGGGCTGAGAAGTTCCAGGTTTCCGTTCCGGAGGGGGGTCGCTAGCCGGCCGATCACCGTCAATCGGCGTGACTTCCGGTTTGGCTTGCAGAGCCGGCGGTTATGCGACGCTATGTCAGAAGCTGTGGCAGTCGCGTCGCCTCCAAGTGCACCTGATCGACACATCGCTGCACCGGACCCGGGTAGTCTTGCTCGATCCAAGGCTCATCGGCAAAGCGAACATCGTCGATCTTCGAAAGCCGAAGGCAGATCCACTTGGCTTGTGCCGGACGCGTCGTCCGCTCACTCGCGTGCACAAGGAGGACGAATGCGCGCTCCTCTCCGGTGGTATGGCCCAGGATATAGGGGCAGACCGTCTGGCACTTGCCGTCGCGGCTGACGTGAACGGGCCGGCGTTCAAGAAGCGCTTGTCTGAGCGTGATGAAGACTTTGCTGTGGCCTGCGCTAAGGATCTGGAATGGCCGCTTCTGAGCGCGGCTGGGTCGGTACGCTGCGAAGTCCGGATTGAAGGTCGCTGCTCGCGTGATCCCCATGCGCTCCATCAGGGCAAAACTCGTCCGGTCGACGAAGGAAAAGCTCTCGTCCGGGAAGCGCGCTCCTATCTCCGAAGCCGCATCCAGATCGGCGCGGACGATGGGTTCGATCCGAACTCCGCTGTCGCGCAGCCGCTCCCAGAAGACTTCCGCCACACCGCGGCCAATCGGGCTCTTAGAAGCTGGCACGTCTCGACCAGCACCAAGTCCGTCGTGAGGTATTGGCCGACGCTCTGAAGGATCGACTTGGCGCGCTCATTCTGAGCATCTTGCTTGGCCGCTGCAGCGAACCAGACGGAGCTGTCAACGAACCACTCATTCGTGTAACTCCTGAACCGGGTACTGCCAAATGTCGCGCTTTGGCTCGTTGCCCTCAAGCCATTTTTGCGCGCGCTCTTTCGAGGCAAAGAGCTTGATCCAGTCGGGCTCACCGAACGCTCTGGACGCCGGATCGGGCAAGCAGAGCCACACCGAGGCTTGAGCTGGACCGCCTTCCACTTCGTACTCCCAGGCAACGCCTTCGGGGTCGTTGTCGTGGAGCCAGGCGTCGGCGGCACCCCAAGCTGCAAATATCTTGACCCACTCCGGATGCCCCGCCGCGCGCACCTCGCCGTTCTCGTAGTCATCAAGGTAGAGCCATACGGTTCTGCCCTCTCGGCGAGCCGTGTCATGACTGCGCACCACCTCGTTGACCCTCTGCCGGTTGGAACGATCGGTTTCAGGCAGCGACGTCACCGCCGCATAGAGTTCGGCGGGAATGCTGCGCCTGTCGCCGGGAGGCTTGGAGCGCCATTCCACCCATTGATCGAATGCGTCCGACATCTTGTTCACCTCCTTGGTTTCGCACGGAACGGACTGTCGATGGTGAAGGCGTCCGGCGCGATCCCGCTCTCGATCCGCTTCCAGGTCACGGGCGCTGCGATCGGAAATCCCTCTCGGGCTCGCGGGGAATAGGTGCCGATGGCGGTGGTGCCGCGACCATTGCGCAGATAGTCGAGGAAGATGCGATCGCGGCGCTTTGCCTGAGCAGACAGCAGGTAGCGGTCTGGATGGCGCGCTGCGAGGGCGGAGACCAGCTGATGCGCAACCCGATGCGCCTTGTCGTGCAGCATCGGCTGATCCAGTAGCGCCATCAGATGAATACCTTTGCCCCCGGTGAGCTTGGGCCAGGTCTCAAAACCCTCGCGCTTCATCAGCGTGCGTAGATCGAGCGCGGTCTCCACCACGGCATTCCAGTCGACGCCCTCGCCGGGATCGAGGTCGATCACGATGCGGTCGGCATGTTCGAAGTCCTCGGCGGTCGCATTCCACGGGTGAAGCTCGACCGCGCCGATCTCGACGAGCCCAAGCAAACCATCAAGGCTGTCGACCCACAGGCGCGTTCCTTGGCCGCCCTCGCGCTTCTGAATACGAAGCTGATGCACGGCGGCCGGAATGTCCTTCGGCAGCGGCCCCTTGTGATAAAAGGTCGTGCCGTGCACGTGACGCACGAGCTTCAGCGGACGATGGCCGAGGTGCGGCAGCGCCTTCTTCCACACCCGGGTCCAATAATCGGCGAGTTCTTCTTTGGACGGAGCAACGGCCTCGGGCAGAAGCTGCAGGATGTTCTCCCGGGGGACGCCCAGCTTCGGCCGGCCGGCGACGGACGGCACCAGCCGCGGCGCCTTGACCTTGCGCACCGCAAGATCATCGCGAAACCCCTTCAACACGGCTTCGCGGAGCAGGCCATCATCGGTCAGCGCACCATATTGCACCTCGATCCCAAGGGTCGGCTCGACCCAGGTCGCCTTCGGCTTTTTGACCGCCGCATCGAGCGGAGAATTCTTGCGGATCAACGGATCCAGCCGCTCGCGCAATTCGCGTGCAGTCGTCTCGGTGTAACCGGTACGCACCTTGCCGGCGTAGAGCAGCTTGCCGTTCTGGCGCCGGCCGACGTAGAGCGAGGCGACCTTGCGCGGGCGCGCCCCAAGCTTCTCCACGAAGGCGACGATCGGAAGGGTCTCGCTCTTCTTGCACTTGAGCTTGATCCAGCTCTCCTGCCGACCCGAGCGGTACGGCTGGCCCAGCCGCTTGGCGACCAGACCTTCGAGGCCCAGCTTGCACCCGTTGTCGAATATCACGTTGCCGTCCGCCGCAAGCGCCTCGACATAGATGAAAGTCTCTGGCGCGTCCTTCAGAAGCCGCTGCAGCAGGCGCTTGCGATCCTCATACGCGACAGCACGCAAGTCATAGCCGTCCAGGTACAGGAGATCGAAAGCGTGGTAGCGCACGCGCTCGCTGCGCTTCGGACCGAGCTCCCGCCTCAGCTGCTGGAAGTCCGGCAGGCCGGCACTGCCGTACACCACGGCCTCACCGTCCATGATCGCACTGTTTGCCTTGAGTAGGTCGGCGCTCGCGGCGATCGAGGAGAATTGTTCGGTCCAGTCCAGGCCCGTGCGTGAATAGACCTTGGCATCACCATCTCGCAGGTGCAGCTGCGCGCGGTAGCCGTCGGCCTTGATCTCGTAGACCCAGTCTTTGCCGCGCGGCGGCTTCTCGCGCAACGTGGGATCACACGGCTCGATGTAACCAGGAATAGCAACTTTGATGGCGCCGTGGACACGCGATACTCCCGAACGAGACTGACGCAACTCCACAGCACACATTGCGATTCAACGTCGTCACGCCGATTCGTTCCTTGTCTCATCTGCGGATCCCCGGAACGTGGGTTGCCTCCGGGCGTTGGCGAGCGGTGGTGCAGGGGAGGAGCGAGTGCGATGATAGAAACGGAGAGCCTGCTCGAAAAATGTCGCCGGTGCGGCGCATGGCCTATGGCGGCGAACATCCAAAAGACCGCTTCCGTGCGACGCGAAATCCAGTTCAGGTGTCCGAGGTGCCGGGCGGAAGAGGTCGGCTGGCTCCGTCGTCCGCAGTCCCCGCTGCGCGCTGCCTGATATCACCGCCCCAGAGCCAAGGAACTGACGCCATTGCGTTCTCCAAGGGGCGGCAGATGCTCGTGCGGGTTTCTCGCCAAGAATTCTCGATGCTAATGATCCTGTCGAGGAAGGTGAGTAGCTCGCGTGCTTCAATCGGCAGCATCAGACATCTTGGAACGTAGTGACCTTCTCCGCTTTTCTCTATGATCGCCGGAGGAACGCGATGAAATCGACGTGGGCAGCTCTCACATTGACACTTGCTGCCTCGACATTGGCGGCTTCGGCCCAGCCGGTCAGATGGACCAGATACAACATTCCGGAGAGCGGCACCTCCGTTGACTTTCCGTCCGCGATCTTTACCGAGGCAGCCGGCCGACCCGACGGTTACGGTCAACGGTTCCGCACCGCCGACGGACGCGCAGACCTCACGATCCAGGCCGCGCCGAGCGTCGGGAACGACTCTCCCGCTACCTTTCTAGCAAAGAAGCATCCGCCTTCACGCATTCAATACAAGCGAATGACGCCACGGTTCGTTGCGGTGTCCAGCTACAGGGGGGGACAAGGTTTGGTACAACCGCTGCAACTTCTCCGGGCGGCTGGTCCATTGCATCCTGATCAACTATCCCGCGGACGAAGAGCACGACTGGGACAAGATCGTCACTCGCATCAGTCTGTCGCTCAGCGGCAAATAGATTCTCTATTGGCTCAGGCTGACATTTTCGCGGTCCCGCCGTTCAAAGCGCTCAGGTCGTCCGGGACTTCGCCGAACTTGCGAATGACGGTGACGTCTCCGAACTCGCCGGTCGCAGGATCTCCAGTACGGCTGAATGCGACTGAGCCTAGGATCCCGGGCTTGCGAGACAGCGCCTCGGCACGCATCACCGCAGCATTGGCCGAGAAGCACTCCGACGCCTCGCCGGCGGCGGTGCCATCGTCCGCGCGGCAACAAAGGGCAACGCGACGCAGTAGGTGATCTCGGCCATGTCAGTCGTACCAATCCTTGCGATCGCGCGGGATGTCGAGCCGGCGGCGCGAGTAGCCGGCGGAAACCGAGGCGCGTAGCTCCACGACCTGTGCCTCCAGGAAGCCGTTGGCGACAAGCAGCGATTTGACAGCTTCGCGCGCATCTCCGCCGCAGGCAGCGATCGTCTGGTCGGCGGCGGCCTCCAGCTCGAAGCTGGCCGGTTCAGATGGCTGGGGTCGGTTCATAGGTGAATGTTCTCATTATGTTCGCAAAAGTCAAGCGTGCGCGCCATGTGCCGTAG
The DNA here is from genome assembly GCF_023073915.1 of Bradyrhizobium sp. 149. Classification (GTDB taxonomy): domain Bacteria; phylum Pseudomonadota; class Alphaproteobacteria; order Rhizobiales; family Xanthobacteraceae; genus Bradyrhizobium. The sequence continues at coordinate 132,439 of NZ_JADPKK010000023.1, forward strand.
CGCCTCTCTCGGCGGTCAGGCCCAATATGCGTCGACGGCGGCGGCAGTGTCGGAACCGTGTCGGGCCGTTCGTCTTGAGTCCAAGTCCTCGTACCTGGAGTTTTGCGTACCCATGGCCCCCCGCGCGAACTGGAAAGGCTTTCTGCGCCTGTCCCTCGTCACCTGTCCGGTGGCGCTGTACCCGGCCACTTCCGAGAGCGAGAAGATCTCGTTCAACCAGCTGAATCGGCAGACCGGTCACCGCATCAAGTACCTCAAGGTCGACGCCGACACAGGCGAGGAGGTCCCGAACGAGGACATCGTCAAGGGCGTCAAGGGCTGCCAGCTCGAGAAGGATCAGTTCATCGAGGTCTCCAAGGAAGAGCTCGAGGAGCTCGCGCTTGAGTCAACGCGAACCACCGAGATCGACGAGTTCGTCGACAAGACCGATATTGACCCGCGATACCTGATCCGCCCCTATTACATCCGCCGCGACGGCAAGGTCGGTCACGACGCGTTCACGGTGATCCGGGAGACCATCCGCGAGATGGACAAGGTCGCCATCGGGCGTGTGGTGTTGACCAACCGCGAGCACATCATCGCCCTCGAGCCAATGGATAAGGGCCGCTGCGCTACCCCTATGAAGTGCGCAGCGAACAGGAGTATTTCGACGAGATCCAGGACGTCAAAGTCACCAAGGATATGCTCGATCTCGCCAGGCACATCGTGAACCAGAAGGCGGGGCGCTTCGATCCGGAGAAATTCGAGGATCACCATGAAAGCGTGCTGATCGAGCTCATCAACCAGAAGCGCGCCGGCAAGCCGATTACCCCGAAGGAGCGTCCGCGCGGTGAGAACGTCGTCGATCTAATGGACGCGCTACGCAAGAGCGTCGGCAGTGCAGCAGCCGAGAGTAAGACAGCGAAGAAGCTCACGAAGAAAGTGAAGAAGGCGGCGGCTGGCCAGAAGGAAATGCTGCCGATCGCCGGCAAGAAGCCGGCAAAGGAAGTCACCCCGAAGAAGCAGGCGGCCGGGACGCGGCGGAAGTCTGCCTGACGTTGAAACAGGGGTCGCATGGAGGCGAAACTCGTGCTTGGAGAGCACGGTTTGGGTGGAAGACGCTGCGCCCGACCCTAACGGGTACGCCCTACAGAATACTTAGTAGGCCGATCGGTACGCCAAAACTAAGCGGCGACCTTCAGTGCGCCCAACCGCTTACGGAGAAACGCCAGGACATAATCTCGTCGGCGGTGAGCTTCGACGAACGCGCTCCAGATCTCGACAATGTCGCCGGCCGTATTTGAAGGGATGCTTTGATCGCTTCGCGTCCTCTCGGATTGTCCTGCTTGGGGAAGCCAGCCACGGCACGTCTGAGTTCTACCAGGCGCGAGCCGCGATCACGCGCCGCCTGATTGAGAAGCACGGCTTTACGGCCGTTGCCGTCGAAGCAGATTGGCCTGACGCCGCGGCGATCGACCGATACGTTCGCCAGCGAGCGTCCCGCAGCTCGAGCGGGAAGCCGTTCCAGCGTTTCCCAAGCTGGATGTGGCGCAATACGGATGTCGCCGCTTTCGTCGAGTGGATGCGCGAACATAACGACAGAAAGCCCGCGGCGAGCGGGCCGCATTCTTCGGTCTCGATATCTACAACATGCGAAGCTCCATCGTTGCCGTCCTCACCTATCTCGATAGGGTAGATCCTGCAGCAGCAATTGCGCGCGAGCGTTATGGGTGCCTGACCCCTTGGCAGCGCGAACCATCGACCTACGGTCGTGCCGTCCTGACTGAAGGTTATCGAAAATGCGAAGCGGAGGTGGTCCGACAGTGCCAGGAGATCCTCGGAAAGCACCTCGACTACGCCGCGAACGACCCGGACAGCTTCCTGGACGCGGCGCAGAACGCGCGTCTTGTCGCATCCGCCGAACGCTACTATCGGATCATGTATTACGGAGGCGCCGAATCCTGGAATCTGCGCGATACGCACATGTTCGAGACCTTGGGGCATATCCTCGAGGCGCAAGGTCCCCAATCGAAGGCAGTGGTCTGGGCGCACAACTCTCATATCGGCGATGCCCGCTTCACGGAGATGGGTGTTGTCCGGGAGGAGCTGAACCTTGGGCAGCTTTGTCGAAACAAGTTCGCCGGCGCAGCATGCTTGGTCGGATTTGGCACCCGGGGTACCGTGGCCGCCGCGTCGGACTGGGACGGCGAGATGGAAGTGATGCAGGTGCGGGCCTCTCGGCCGGACAGCTACGAGCGCCAGTTTCACGATTCCGGTGTGGCGCGCGGCCTCCTTGAGTTTCGTCGCGATGAGAGCCTTCGCCGTCGCTTGATCGAGCCGCGGCTCGAACGCTTTATCGGAGTTATCTACCGACCCGACACCGAACTGCAAAGAATTACGCGGAAGCCTCCTTGGCCCAGCAGTTTGACGCCTTCTTGTGGTTCGACGAGTCTCACGCAGTCCGGCCTCTAGGGCCCGAACAATCGCCGTGCCGGCGTCCCCCGACACCTATCCATTCGGCCTGTGATGCGAGCTGGCGCGATTGCAACCATCGAAGCTGCAGTCCTGCTACCGAGCCCGTTTGACTTGAACGGGGCGATATCAAACGCACGAAACGCATTGTCGAACAGCCGGTTCATTTCGCTGTGCAGCGCGAAGAACGGATTGGCCTCATTGCGTTGGAAGGACATCTCCCGTGAGCCATTTCCGAATGGAATGAGATCTCGCAGTGCCATGGTATTCTCTCCTTTGTTTGCTTTTTGCCGGACGGGCGCGCGGCAACGCCGCGCACCACCCGCAGCTCTGACCGGTAGACCGGTCAGGCTACTTGCTTCTGCTCGATTTGCTGGTTGTCATTGCCGGCCAAGCCGATCTCGATGTGACGCGGTTTCACTGACTCCGGCACTTCCCGGACCAGATCGATCATCAGCATACCGCTTTCGAACGTCGCATTCTTCACCTGGACGTGGTCGGCCAGGTTGAACACGCGGCGGAACGGCGGCATGGAGATGCCCTGGAACAGGAAGTTGTGATCACCTTTGTCGGCCTTGCGGCCCTCCACGGTGAGCTTGGATTGCTCCGCAGTGATCGTGATCTCATCCGGGGTGAAGCCGGCCAACGCCAGCGAGATTCGGTACTGGTCCTCGCCAGTCCGCTCGATGTCGTACAGCGGATAATTGTCCCTGTCGTTCATCGCGTCGTTGGCCAGGTCAAGCATTCGGTCGAAGCCGATGCTCGAACGCCAGAATGGGGACAGATCATAGGTCCTCATAGCCATATCCTCCTTTGAGCAACATGGATAAGAGCGCGCCGGGATCTTCCGGCGGTTTCTGCCGGACCGTAGAACGCGTCCGGCGCCACACCGGTGGCAAGCAACCATTTAGAAGCACGTTTTTCGACGTCAAGAGATCCCGCCCGCTCTTCTGCTGAATTTTCGAAGTCACGGGTGTGCTGCTCGGCACCCGGCACGCCGGCGGCGGGGTTCCTAGGAGGACCGTCTGCCGGCCGTTGCATGGGCCCGCGTCTGCACCTCACAGAGAGGCCGTTCCGATCCGAGAGCAGAGCGGGACGAGGGCTGTCGGGCAAGCGCTCAGCCGCGCGCCATCATCTTCCGTCTGCTGGTCGGACGCGGAGGGCACCCGACGAGGAACAAGGAGACAGACGACACGCGCTCTAGTGGCAACTCCAAACTATTCGCCAGGGCGGCGGTTTAGTTTTAGGTGCATTCAATGCGCGTATGTCGCCTGGTTCCTTCAGCCAAAGGATCCAGACCGGGCCGTCCGTCGCGCGAACCCGTGCCACGCAAGCGGGACGGCGACTATGCAGAGAGCTGCCATCGGAATGAATGCTGCCCCGGCATAGGCCTCGTAGAGAGCGCCGGAAACGAGAGTCAGCAGCGTGCTCACCAGTCCGGAGCCGAACGCGTACACCGCCTGGGCTGTCGCCGCGATGGTTATGGGCACTACGGCCCGCATGAGGCGCATGCAAGCGAGATGAAGCAGAGCAAAAGTCAGTCCGTGCAACGGCTGTATCATCGCAAGGAGCAAAACCGAGCTCGTCAGTCCCGCAACGCACCAACGCACGACGCCGGCGGCGGCCGCGAGAACAGCGGCGGCACGGGCGCCAAACCGATCAAGCATGGCCGGACCGACCAGCAAAAAGACGAAGACCTCTGCCAGGACCGCTTCGGCCCATAGGAAGCTGATTGTCGACGGGGCAAAGCCAGAATCGCTCCATCGGATGACCGCGAAGGCGTCATGCATTGCGTGACTGCCGTAGACCAAAGCTGAAGCCGCCATAACCGATCGGAACCCCGGAATCTTGAGAACTGCGAACACTTCGTCCACAGCGGAGCCCGCCGCACGATGAGGCTTGAGCGACCGGACGGGGAACCCATGCCGTTGCGCCGGCGGCCGCGATCAGGAGGATCGCATTCACCCAGGCGACCGGCGCGAGATCCGTGGAAGTTATGAGCTGCCCAACTGCCAACGTTCCCAGCACAAAAGCGACCGAACCCGCACCTCGTATCCAGCCGTACTCGAGGGGCCTCCCTGCCGTCTGCGGCCGCGCGGCATTGACCGACAACGCATCGGCAATCGCCGTCGTAGGAGCAAGAGCCGCCGCCTGGACCAGTGCGGCAAGGAGCAACAGCACGAATGTATCCGTCCCGAGCAAAGCAGCGGCGGCGCCTGCGGCAACGATCGCACAGCCGGCGAGCACAAGGCGCAACGATCCGATTAGGTCGGCGAAGGCTGCGACAACTGGTCCGGAGACGAGCCGCATCAGCATCGCGGCGGCGAGTAGCCCCCCGATCTGCTGGGCGCTCAGCGCCTTCGCTTCGAAGAACTTCGGCCAGAACGGTGATGCCACGCCAAATGCTGCGTATAGCGCGCCATACAACATAACATACGCGAACGGTCCGGTTACACGCACGACTCTGCGCCCTGGCCCGAATGCATAGCTGGCGCAAGTAGGGCCAGATAGTCGCGCCCCCACTTGCCCCAGCAACTCCGCACTTTCGAACGGATCATCGCCATTCGCAACGGCTCCATTCGGTCTTGTCGATCCAAGGCGCGAACCAGCATGTCGCAAACTGGTTATGGCGTAGCAGCGAACGCGGACCTTCGGAAACGGAACAGCCAGCATGCCGAACAACGAGGAACAGAGCTATCTCGAGTCGCTCGTGCGCGCCGAATTCGAGCGTTGCCACCCCGACGACACTTTCGAGCATCTCAAGCGGCGGGCGGCATTCTCGAAGGAAGACAAGGGGCTGCTGCGGGACTGGATGGCCATTGCCAAGGCTCGTGCCGCAGCGCAGCGCGCCAAGCCTTCACCGGTGGACCCCGCGATAGAGGCAGGAGAGCCTGCGGCAACTCGGCGCCACCACGGCACAGGGGGGCGGGCGACTTGACGCTGATCGCCAGCCTTGTCGCTTTTGGCCGTTACTCTGCTTCGCCGCGCAGACAAGATCCAGCACCAGCAAAGCCGAACGATGTTAGACACCTTCATCAATTCGCTCCACAGCTGATGCTGCGCTTCCAGCCAGCTCTCTCTTGAGGCGCTGCACGTCGCCCGCGGGGCGGTCATGCCGTGGTAGGCTATGGGCTTGCCAATCCCGGCAGCTCACTTCGAATGCCCGTCATAATGAAATTCACGCCGATCGCGGCGACGATAAGGGCCATCACGCGGGTCATGACACTGATGCCGGTACGACCCAGCACGCGCTGGACCGCCGCCGCCATCCACAAGGTCAGTCCGATCAGGAAAGTAGCCACGAGTGCGGCGGCCCCCAGGAATGCCTTGGCAAGCCACCCCGGATTGTCATTGGAAAGAGTGATCAGGATGCCCATCTCGGCCGGCCCGACCAGCAGCGGAAAGGCAAAAGGGGTAATGGCGAGCCCGTGGACGTCGACTTCGCTGCGGCTCGCCTCGTCGGAGCGCGGTATCAGTTTGCCATGTTGCGCCTGAAACATTTCAAGCGCGATGACCAGCGCGAGCAGCCCGCCCGCAATGCGGAAATCGTCCAGTCCGACATTGAAGAACTTCAGGATCTCCTTGCCAAGGAGCACCGCGCCGAAGAAGAAGGTACCTACCGCTGTGCAAGCCAGGAGTATCACCCGGTGCGCCTTTCCGGCGCCTGCGTGTCGAGTGAGCGCCAAGAAAATCGGAATGGCGCCGATAGGGTTGCTCAATGCGTACAGGAGCATGGTAATTCCGACAAATTGATTCCAAGCCATGGCTCGTCCCCACATTGCTTCTGCGATGACCGCTGCCGATTCGCCTATATGGACGCATGAGTTCGGAATGGCAGCGACAAGCCGTCACCTCAGGACTCTCTGCCACCGCGGCACCTGTCGGGTATCGCCAGCCGAGCCCCTCTCAACAGATGCTCTTTCCAAGGCGCGACGGGAACAATGCGACTGGTCGTGGATTTTCTGGGCGCGACCGATGCGCTTGGGTGCCGCTCCCGGGCCCAAGCCGCACCCTCGGTGCTCCAACCCACTTTGCTCTCAGGAGGAATTGGATATGAGCTCCCTGTCACTTCCATCAACCATGCCCACGGTCTATTCTGAAGGCGGACTCTCCCGGTACCTAGCGGCAATTCGCAATTTCCCGCTGCTCAATCCCGCCGAAGAAGCCATGTACGCCGAACGATGGCGCGAACACGGCGATCGCGAGGCCGCATACCGTCTGGTCACAAGTCACTTGCGGTTGGCTGCGAAGATAGCCCTGCGCTATCGCGGCTACGGTCTGCCGGTCGCCGACCTGATCTCAGAAGCGAACGTCGGGCTGATGCTCGCCGTGAAACGGTTCGAGCCCAAGAAGGGCTTCCGTCTCGCCACCTATGCGATGTGGTGGATCAAGGCAACCGTCCAAGAGTACATCCTGCGATCCTGGTCGTTGGTCAAGATCGGCACGACGGCAGCGCAAAAGAAGCTGTTCTTCAACTTGCGCAAGCTCAAGAACCGAATAGGAGCGGGCGAGGAAGGCGAGCTGTCAGCGGAGCAAGCCGCGTACATCGCCAGGCAATTAAAGGTTGAGCCCGGCGAAGTGGTCGAGATGAACGGAAGGATCCGAGGAGACGTTTCGCTCAACGTCCCCATGGCGCAGGCGGACACCTCCGAGGAGATGCAAGACCGCCTGGTCGATCCCTCGCCTGATCCTGAAACGCTGGTCTCCGACGCACAAGATCGCGAGCGGATAAGGGACGCCTTGAAGAATGCGCTCGCAGCCCTGACTTCGCGAGAGCGCAGCATCATCGAAGCGCGATTCCTGACGGAACAACCGAAGACATTCGACGAGCTTGCTGTCACGTTTGGCGTGTCGCGCGAGCGCATTCGCCAGATTGAGGCGCGCGCGCTGCAGAAGATCAAAAGCGCAGTCGGCACTCGCTTGGACGCGGCTCCGTTGCCTCCAACCCGCCTGCATGCCGAACTTCGGGCCTGACCAGCCAACCCTCCGACTCAGCTTCCAAGCCTGACCTGCCCCTGGCGCCGAGGCCGTTTGGCAGGTCGGGTTCTCGGGACGACCGGCTAAACAACAGAAGTGCCCCGCGGCTCAGCGGGGCAGTTCGGCGAGCAAGTCGTCAAGCTTAAGGGGCTCGCCTCGCGCCGCGAACCACTCCCGTCGCGCAGCCGCACGGCGGCGACCGCGTCCGTCTACCGGTAGCCTCAATGCATCCAGGACGCTCTGCACCTCGCGCTCAGCCACGGAATGCGCTGCATCGGCATCAATACCGGGCACATCGCCGTCCAGCCCCGAAAGGCCACGGGGAAAGAGATTCCGGTAAACCGGACGCTCAGGTAGCCCAGCGCCGGTTCGAAAGCCCAGCGCCAATCCCAGTTCGTTCAAGCTTTCAGATAGCACCGATTTACTTGAGGCCGGATCAGGGGAAAACCGGTTGCGCAGCACGATCCAATCGATCAGGGTGCCGTCGACAGACCGGCGATGGCGACGCATTTCGCGCACCAATTCCCCGTAGTGGCTGACGCCAATGATGCCCAGCGTCACGGCATCGAGGCTCGCCAGCACGTCCAGATCGACAAAACTGTCGTTGAGCGGTGTCACAACTGTGTCCGCGATGGAATGCGCCAGCCGCATCAAATAGCTATCGTGCGGTGGGGTATCGATCACGACGAAGTCGTGGCGGCGCCCGATGGATGCGATGGCTTGCTCGAACTCTTGCAGCTCGGCGACCTCGTTTTCGTCCACCTTGAGACCGTCGGCACGCGTGACGGTGAAATGAGTCGGCAGCTCGAGCTCGATATGACATCTGCGAGCCCAGTTGCGCCGGTTCTGAATATAGCGGGTAAGGGTGCGCTGGCGGCCATCGAGATCGATGGTCGCCAACCGCTGGCCGACCTTCAACAGCGCGACGGCGATATGCATCGCGACCGTCGTCTTTCCCGTACCTCCCTTTTCGTTTCCAACCACAATGACGTGGGGCGCGGCGTCCGCTTGTATGTCGACGTCCAGCATGATCCGGCCTCTGAAACGGACGGCGCCACAATGTGCCGACCGAGTCAGTATTTCTCTCGGGCAGTTTCTCCGTCGCGACCGTCGAGTGGCTCAATCGAGGCGGACATCGCGAACAACCAAGAGGAAGCTGCGTGGTTTCAAACTAGATGGCAAAGTTTAACTCGACTGAAGTTCGTGGCGAGGCGGCAGCTCGCGGGCGACCGTGCTTCACGTACAGAATGCCTGCGCCTGTCCCCGCGCGTGCTCAGCTCGAGCCACTCGCTCAAGCAACGCATTTGCGAGCGGTCAAAGGAACTTTGATGAGCCGTGCCCGTTCGACCGCTAGGCGCTTGAATTTGAGGGCGAAGAGATGAGAGCTGTACCGAGATTACTCGTGGTCATGGGCTTGGCCGTCACCGGATGGCTTGGCCCCGGCCTGGGCACTGCGTTTGCGCAGACAATCTATCTGGATCCGTACCCCGCGATCTTACCACCGGCGACGACGTACGTGGTCAGGCGGCCGATCGTGGAGCCGCCCGCCGCAATCGTCCGCGAACGGACCGTCGTGGTGAGGCGCCCCGTCTATGTGCCCGCGCCGGTATATCGTACGCCGCTGCCGCCCTACGGGTATGTTGCCGAGCTCGACTACGTGGCACCGGGTTGGTGATGGACGCCCAAGCCGTTCTGCGGTGAACCTAGGCTCTGGCTCGTGGTCTCGCGATGGCTAAACGGCTGAGTGTAGCCCTGCAGGTCAGCCGTTCATGACGGCCGGGGACGGATCGACAGCAACCGGCTTTGCGCCTGAGATCGCCTCAATTGTTGCCGCGAGCTCCGCAAGGGAATAAGGCTTGCTGAGAAATGCCTCCTTGCTGATGCGCTTTCTATTCTCCTCGATCAGGTCTGGAAAGCCGCTGCAAAACAGAATGGGAAGGCGCGGCGAGCGTTCCCGTAGTTGTCGCCCTACATCCACTCCGGAAATCTTCGGCATGGCCAAATCAACCAGCGCCAGGTCAACGCTCTCGCGGTCGAGAGCTGCCAAGGCGGCTTCAAGGTCATCAGTGGCAACGACCCGGTAACCTAATGCCTCCAACATGCCGCCGGTCGTTTCGCGCACGTCAGCATCATCGTCGATAACCAGAGCGTCCCCCTCGCAGACGCCGTCAGCTCGCTGGATCCCTGGCCGGCAACGACGGCCTCAGTAGAACGAGGCAGGAAGATGCGGACCACGGTGCCTCGACCGAGCTCGGTTTCGATCTTGACCGTCCCACCGGATTGGCGGGCGAAGCCGTAGACCTGTGACAGGCCGAGGCCCGTGCCTTTGCCGGGAGCCTTGGTGGTGAAGAACGGATCGAAGGCACGGGCCAGAACATCCGGCGGCATGCCCGTGCCGGTGTCCTTGACGGAGATGCACACATATTGCCCTGCTTTGAGCTCGCTCGCCAGTTGGTCGGGGACGCGGTTCAGAGCGGTAGTTTCGATGACGATGGTGCCACCCGTCGGCATGGCATCGCGTGCATTGAACGCAAGGTTGAGAAGCATGAGTTCAAGTTGGGTCGGGTCGACCAGCGCCGGCCACAAGCCCTCTTGGGTGGCGACTTCAAGGCGGATGCCGGTCCCGATCGTCCGCGACAGGAGCTCGGCGACCACTCCGGCAAGCTCGTTGATGTCGATGGGCTCTGGCGCGAGGTGCTGCTTACGCGAAAATGCCATGAGCTGCTTCACCAGCTTGGCGCCGCGTTCCGCCCCGTGCATGGCATTGCGCAGGTAACGCTGGAGGCGCTCGTCCTCGATGCGCAAGCCAAGCAGCTGCAGATTGCCCATGATGGTCGTCAACAGGTTATTGAAGTCATGTGCGATGCCACCAGTGAGTTGTCCCACGGCCTCCATTTTGTGGGCGTGGCGAAGCGCGACTTCGGTCCGCTCGCGCTCAACCATTTCGGCCATCAACCGCCGATTTGCATTCGCCAATTCGTGGGTACGATTCTCGATGCGCCGTTCCAGCGTGTCGGTCAGATGTGTCAACTGATCCAGATAGCTTTCAGTCTGTCGCTGCTTTACCCGCGCCCGGACGGCCGCTTTGACCGCGCTCTTGAGCGAAGCCGCAGCGAGGGGCCGTTCGAGCACGGTCACGTTTCCGAGCAACTCGACGAGATCTGGCTGCGGATTGCGCGCTGCCCTCAGCGTCAGCAGGACAAAAGGAAAATCCGACCATGGCGGCTGGTTGAGAATCCACCGCGCAAGGCTGCCGCGATCCTCGTGGGTCAAGGCCTCTTCTGCAATCACGGCGGCTGCCGCCTCGCCCAGATTGCCCACCAGCTCGATAAGGCTCCGCTGCTCACGAGCAAAAGTGCCGTCAGCCTGCAGCATCGAACAGATTACTGCCGCATCCCTACCGACCGGCGCCAGTACAAGCGCAGGCCCATTTTCAACATGCTCAGGCCGCGCCATTCGGGCTTTTTCCAAGCAGGCGGTCATAACGGTGCCGGCCTACTTCAACGACGCCCAGCGCCAGGCCACGAAGGACGCAGGCCGCATCGCCGGCCTGGAGGTCATGCGCATCATCAATGAGCCCACTGCGGCGGCACTCGCTTACGGACTGGAGAAGAAGGCCACCGGCAAGATCGCGGTGTACGATCTGGGCGGCGGCACGTTTGACATTTCGATCCTCGAGGTGGGCGACGGCGTCTTCGAGGTCAAGGCGACGAACGGCGACACTTTCCTAGGGGGCGAAGACTTCGACAAGCGCATTATCGACTATCTGGCGGATGAATTCAGGAGAGAAAGCGGCATCGAGCTGCGGAACGACCGCCTGGCGCTACAGCGTCTCAAGGACGCTGCGGAGAAGGCCAAGATCGAGCTGTCCAGCAGCACACAGACCGACGTCAATCTGCCGTTCATCACCGCGGATCAGCACGGACCCAAGCACCTCAACATCCGGTTGACCCGAGCCAAACTGGAAGCGATCGTCGACGACCTCATCCAGAAAACCATCCCACCATGCCAGGCTGCCCTGAAGGACGCCGGTCTGGAGCCTGGTCAGATCGATGAAGTCGTACTGGTCGGCGGCCAGACCCGCATGCCCAAGGTGCAGGAGACCGTCCAGGCCTTGTTCGGGCGCGAGCCCCATAAGGGCGTCAACCCCGATGAGGTCGTGGCCATCGGGGCCGCCATTCAAGCCGGCGTGCTGCAGGGCGACGTGAAGGACGTGCTCCTGCTCGACGTCACTCCCCTGTCCTTGGGAATCGAGACGCTCGGCGGCGTGATGACCAAGCTGATCGACCGTAACACCACCATTCCCGCGAAACGCAGCCAGGTCTTCTCGACCGCAGAGGACAATCAGAGTGCCGTCACAGTGCGCGTGTTCCAAGGGGAACGCGAGCTGGCCGCCGACAACAAGCTGCTCGGCCAATTCGACCTGGTGGGAATTCCACCCGCTCCCCGTGGCATGCCGCAGATCGAGGTCACTTTCGATATCGATGCCAACGGCATCGTGCATGTTTCCGCGAAGGACAAAGCGAGCGGCAAGGAGCAGTCCATCCGCATCCAGGCATCCGGCGGACTGAGTGAAGCGGACATTCAGCGGATGGTTCGCGAGGCCGAAGCGAACGCCGAGCAGGATCGCCGGCGGAAAGAGCTGGTGGAGACGCGCAACCAGGCCGATGCCGCAGTCTACCGGATCGAGAAGACCATGCAGGAGTTGGGCGTGCGCATACCAGCCGCCCTGAAGGATGAAGTCGGGCAACTCATCACCCGGGTCAAGGACGCCATGCAGGGCGACGATATCGGCCGGGTTCGGGAAGCTGTCGCCCAGCTGGAGAAAGCTGCGCAGCGTCTTGCGGAAATCCAGCAGCACGGTAGCGGAGCAGGCAGCTCGCAATCCTCCGGAACATCCGGCGATCGGGGAGACGCCGACGTGATTGATGCCGAATTCGAGGAGCTGGATGACAAAGATCGCAAGACGGGATGAGGCACTGCGGCTCTCAAAGCTCCTCTAGCCGCTCAACAGATCCGCGATAGGAGGTCCGGATGCAGGAGAACGTCACGGGCGAGCAGGCGCCGCCTGTCGAAGAAGCCAAAGAGCGCGATTCTCTTCAGGCGGAAAATGCCGCCCTACGTGATCGGCTGCTGCGCGCGCTGGCGGATGCCGAGAACACTCGCCAGCGCGGCGAGCGCATGGCGAAGGATGCCCGCCAGTACGCCATCGCCGACTTCGCTCGCGAGCTCCTGACGGTGCTCGATAATCTGCATCGTGCCATTGCTGCCGCCGAGCAGCGACGCGCCGATATGACCGACGACTCTTCCCTGCTCGAAGGAATTAAAGCCACCGAGAGGATTCTGACCTCAACGCTTGAGCGGTTTGCTGTCCGCCGGGTCGAGGCGCTCGGAGCAAAGTTCGATCCTGCCCTGCACGAAGCCGTAATGCAGGTGGAGGATGACGAACACGATCCGGGCACCGTCGTGCAAGTTCTCGAGGAGGCTACATCATCCACGAGCGGCTGCTGCTTCCGGCCCGGGTCACCGTTGCGAGGCGACGGCAGGAACGAGCCTCGCATTCCGAAGCTGTCAAACCTCGAGACCGCGACGAATTCCACCATTTCGAGACATGAGAGGAGAAGGCGTTGGCCACCGACCCCTACGAAACACTGGGCCTGAAGAAGGACGCGTCGCAGGAGGAGGTCCAAAAGACCTATCGCCGGTTGGCAAAAAAGCTGCACCCTGACCTTAATCCAAGCAACAAGCGGGCAGAGGAACAATTCAAGGAGGTTTCGGCCGCCTACGACCTGCTCAGCGATCCCGACAAGCGAGCGCGTTTCGACCGAGGAGAAATCGATGCCTCGGGAGCCGAGCGACCGCGGTACCGTTCCTATCGGGACTTTGCCGAAGGTGCCGGAGCCTCGGCCTATAGCAGCGACGCCGGCTTTTCCGATCTTGACGACGAAGGGGATTTGTTTGGCGAACTGTTCCGCCGGCGCGGACGATCCGGAGCCGCCGGCGCGACTTTCCGGATGAGAGGAGAGGACGTCTATTATCGCATGGAAGTCGACTTCCTTGATGCGGTGAACGGCGCAAAGCGCCAGATCACGCTCCCGGATGGCTCTGCCCTCGAAGTCACCATTCCGCCCGGGAGTCGCGACGGCCAAATACTGAGGCTTCGCGACAAGGGACGGCCGGGTCACGGTGGCGGACCCGCCGGGGATGCCCTGATAGAATTAGAGGTGCACGGACACCCGCTGTTCACGCGCAACGGCGACGACATCCATGTCGAATTGGCGATCCCGCTTAAAACAGCGGTGCTCGGCGGCAAGATCGAGGTGCCGACTCCGACAGGAATTGTCACCATGACCGTGCCGAAATGGTCCAACACCGGAACGGTCCTGCGGCTCAAGCAAAAAGGCGTTCGGCGCTCCAACGGCACGCGAGGAGATCAATACGTCACGTTGAAGATCATGTTGCCCGAAAAGCGCGACCTGGAACTTGAAAGGCTGATATCGAGCTGGACCGCCGGGGCAAGTCATGCAGCGTGAACCGATGAGGCCCGGCATGGAGATCAATGAATTTCTCGTTCACGCGCGGCTCGACCGCGAGCACCTCCACAGCTGGGTCGAGGCCGGCTGGCTTACCCCCAGCAGCGAAGGTGAGGAATGGCTGTTTGCCGAGATCGACGTCGCCCGTGCCCAGCTGATCCGAGACCTGAAGAGCGACATGGGTGTCAACGACGACGGCGTTGCGATCATCCTGGACCTATTGGATCAGCTGTATGGCTTGCGCGGAACGTTGCGCGACATCGCGTCGGCCATTGCCGCACAGGATGAGCCGGTACGTCGACGTGTCCTGGCGCAAATCCGGGGTGCCCCGCCCAAGGCGTGGTCCCGGGAAAGCATGGACAGCGAACGCCTCGTTTAGCGGAATTCCCGGGCGGCCTATGCGGCGATAGGCCCGGTGCCGTCCGGCCGCAACCGCAACCGCAACGCGGGCCAGCTCGCCTGCACCTTATTGCCGACCTGGAAAGAGGCCTTGCCACTGCGGACGTACGGCGCCGCGACAGAGCTTTTCTGCCGGAATGCCGGCCCACATAGCAACCCTGCACTCGAAGCGACGTTACTGCCCGCAAACCGCCCGACCCCGAGGCGCCCGGCGCAACCGGAAAGGCGGGCTCGTTTGCCTTGACGGAAAGGACTGTCTTATGGCCGGCAATCTTAAAGCGCGACTATTCTGCACCTTGTTCGCGAGTACTCTTGGTGCCGCAATCTGCTCGACGGCGCTGCCGGCTCACTCACAGCAGGCGGCAGTTCCGACCGACTTTACCGCCGTCGTGAAACAGAAAGCCCCCGCGGTGGTCGCGATTCTGACGAAACAGATGATCGAAGACGAAGCGCGCCAGGCTCCGGACGATCTGCCCCTTGGCGAGCTATTTCGGCGGCGGTTCGGCGAACCTCGCGCACGCGAGCGGACCGCGCTAGGTTCGGGTTTCATCGTCAGCCCCGAGGGGCACATCGTCACGAACAATCACGTCGTGGATAACGCCAGCGAGATCCACGTCCGCTTCGCGGACAAAACCGACGTGGCGGCGAAGCTGGTCGGTCGTGATCCATCGACGGATATCGCGGTGCTCAAGATCGAGCCGCGGCCCAACATGGCTGTAGCGGCGTGGGGTGATTCCGACAAGATGGAGCCGGGGGCGTGGACGATCGCGATCGGCAGCCCCTTCGGACTCGGTGGCACGGTGACCGTCGGGGTCCTCTCGGCGCGGGCACGCGACATTCAAGCTGGGCCCTACGATAATTTCCTGCAGACGGACGCGTCAATCAATCAGGGCAATTCCGGAGGTCCGCTGTTCAACGCGGCAGGCGAGGTCATCGGTGTCAATACGGCGATCCTTTCGCCGCTTGGAGTTAACGTGGGCATCGGATTTGCTGTGCCGTCGCGGACGGCGCAGACCGTCGCGGATCAGATCATCCGCACGGGAAAAGTCGAACGCGGCTACCTCGGCGTCCGACTGCAGGAAGTGACGACCGGAATCGCACAGGCGTTAGGCCGTTCCGATACGAAGGGCGCCCTCGTTGCATCCGTGGAGCCGGGTAGTCCCGCGGAGAAGGCCGGGATCAAAATCGGGGACGTCGTCACCCGCGCTGATGGTCAAACCATCGCCGGACCGCGCGACCTGTCGCGCGCCGTCGCGCGGACCAAACCGGGATCGCCGTTGAATCTAACGGTGGTCCGAAACGGCAACACGGAGGAACTCACCGTCGCGCTCGGCCGGCCTCAAGAGGACCGGCGGAGCGGAATGAGCGATTTGCAGGACTCGGGTAGGACGAGCAAACGACTTGGATTGAGTCTCGTGCCGATCCCGGAGGCGGCTCGGAAGCAGCTGGGCACGGACACGGCGGGTTTGATGGTCGGCGATGTGGAGCCCGGTAGTCCGGCTGCCGAGAGCGGGATCCAGCCGGGGGACGTCATCACGAGCGTCAACAACCGCGAGGTCAATCAGCCGTCCGACGTGGCCGAGGCGTGGGCGAACGCTCGGCGGGAGAACAGGCCGGTCCTCCTGCGCGTCAAACGCGAGGGCCAGTCTCTTTTCGTCGCGGTCTCTTGAACCAAGAGTAGCATTCTGTGTTGCCGAGAGCGGAACGCCGGGCTGGGCACCCCCGCTCCTCCAGCACCGGCTCGCGCCACGCCTGACCTCGCAAGAAACTTAGTGCTCGTAGCTCCAAGAGCAGCCGCGCTGGCCACAAGGACTGAGACTAGCGCGACTTACAACCAGCAACCGTCAGCCATTCTTCCCGTCGGCGGCCGATATGCTTTGCTTCCGTTCGGAATTCAGTCGAGATGCTTGAGGCGTCGCCGGAGATTTCCTAGATTTTTTGTTGCCAATGCCTCGGCAGGATTGGCGCGATCACCAGGCAAGAAGCTTGGATCCACGTTGCTTCTAGGAGGATGTGGTTATGAAAAGTACGTGTCATCTCACAACCGGCGCTTCGTTAGAGCGCATTATGGGCCGCACTCTGCGGCGCTCAGCCCGGCGCATCGCTGCGCAATCCAGGATTCGCAGCGTCGGGCCACTTTCCGCGATGGCTGAAGCTGGCGCGCGAGCGTGGTGCCCCTTGGTTTCAGCTTTACTAGCACTGGCACTGCTGCTGAGCGCGACAGAATTGGCCGGCGCAGAGCAAAAGCCTTCGAAGCGGCCGGACGGTGCGAACGCAGTCGTTCAGACCTCATCGCCCGAACGAACGATGCATGGCCGGAGTACCAGAACCAAGCGTAACATCAGTATGGACACGTTCCGGGCGGAGGAGATTGTCCCCGATATCTGTAGGGGCTGCTCCTCTTGAAAACGGGGATGGCGATCGAATGGGTCGACCTGCGTGCGGCGCGAACCGCACGCACCCTCGCCCAAGAAGCAGACTACAACGGCCACCACTTAAGCAGCCTTACAGAGGACGGCAGAGGCATTGTCTCCGGGACCGACGGCTGCCGAGTTGTCCTCGCGACGGGTTCATGCCTGAAGTCGTGCACCAGATCCTTTGAATCGAATCGATCTGGCGCGCTTGGACACACATGGCCGGCCGAGACATCAGTCACTCTCGAGCGACCACCTTCAAACAACCTCTTCGGACCCTTGCGAAATCCTGGGCTGCAATCCCATTTTCTTGCTGTAGGCGGCATCCAGCGCCGCGCAATGAATTCCAATCGGAGCAAGCGAGAGCTACCATGACCTCCTGGCAAGACGACCTGGTCGATACAGCGCTTCTGGAGTCCTTCCCAGCCAGCGACCCGCCGAGTTTCGTCGCCCGCGGGGTGGCGATTGGCTCGCCACAGCGAGGCGACGCCACTCCGGATGGAGTGCTCGGAGCCAAGCGCCGGGGCATCCCAATGCCAGATAGAACGAAACCAGCGCCCCATACCGATGTCTCAAAGCGGCGCTGGCCAGCTACCAGGTGCATTGGGTCGAAGGCGTTTGCCGGAACGGATGCAGCGGTTTGACGTGCGCATCCGGAGCTTGTCAGGACGGCTTGGGCCAATTGTGCATACACGGAGGATGGAGATGAGGATTGCGCAGATTGCACCACTGTTTGAAAGCGTCCCACCGCGACTTTATGGCGGCACGGAGCGGGTCGTCCATTACCTCACCGAGGAGCTCGTCAAGCAAGGACGCCAGGTCACTTTGTTTGCGAGCGGAGATTCTATCACGTCCGCCGAGTTGGTCCCGTGCACGCCGAGAGCCTTGCGGCTCGACCCTGATGTCCGGGATTCGGTCCCTCACCAGATGCTGCAGCTCGACAAAGTTCGCGAGCGCGCCGCCGAATTCGACGTCCTCCACTTCCATACCGACTATCTGCACTTCCCGTTGTTCCGAGCGGAAGCCGGCCGCACGTTGACCACCCTGCACGGCCGCCAGGACCTAGCCGACCACCTGCCGTTCTATGCGCACTTCGCGAAGATGCCGCTCGTCTCAATCTCGAATGCCCAACGCGCGCCGCTTCCGCGCGCAAACTTCGTGGCGACGGTCTATCATGGCCTGCCGCTTGATCTTCACAGGCCGACATTCGAAGCCCACGGTCGCTACCTAGCATTTCTGGGGCGGATCTCGCCGGAGAAGGGGCCCGAGCGAGCGATCGCCATTGCTCGCGCGGCGGGGATACCACTCAAGATCGCAGCGAAAGTCGACAAGGCCGACGAAGCCTATTTCCGCGAAGTCGTCGCGCCGATGCTGAATGGACCGGGAGTGGAATTTATGGGTGAGATTAGCGAGAGCGAGAAGACTGAATTCCTCGGCCAAGCCGCTGCCCTGCTCTTTCCTATCGACTGGCCTGAGCCGTTCGGGCTGGTCCTGATCGAAGCGATGGCCTGCGCCACCCCGGTACTCGCCTTCCGACGCGGCTCGGTTCCGGAGATCGTCGAAGATTGGCGTACGGGGCGGGTTGTCTCGACTATGGAGGAGGCTGTGCGGGCGATTCCGGACGTACTGGCCCTGGACCGACGAAGCGTTCGCGCCCGGTTTGAGGAGCGCTTTTCCGCTTCACGGATGGCCACCGATTATCTGAGGCTCTACCAGAAGATTGCCCGCCGGCGTCCAGGCCCGGAAGCCGGGTTCTCGGCGCTCGCCGCGCGCTCGCTCTCGATCGCCGAGCCTGTCGGTCGTGTGACGGCGCCCCGACCGCAGTCCGAGGCGAATTGAGGATCGTCCATCTGTTGGCAGCGTCGGAGCCTTCTATGACAATGCTCTCCAACCAACAACGGTCTCTGCAAGGCCGAGGTGATCCATCAGCGCGGGCCATTGCGCAACTGAGGCCGTCAAGTTCACGGGGTGGAATGGTAGATTGGTTCAACAACCGGCGGCTCCTGAAGCCTATCGGCAAGGCCCTGCCGCCGAAGCCGAGCAACGCTACTATGCCATGCTGGACAACCGCCATTGGCGGCATCACTTCGACCAAATGGCCTCCGGCAAAGCCGGGGCGTTCACACGTGCGTTTCTGCCGTGACCTGCATCCATGTTGCGCTCGGTCAGTAAAAATGGGTTCCACCGCAATGTACCGGGCAAAGCAGGGCAAGAAGTCGAAGGTTCCACTTTGATGCGCCAGCGGTTGTGCTCGCCTACAGACCGTTCTGCCAGATGTCCCAGGGCGCCTCGGGACCAAAGCTTTCAACCATCCAATCAATGAAACTGCGCAGCTTCGGAGGCGGATGCCGCCCGGGCGGATGCACCGCAAAGATGCTCGAGGACTCTGCCTCGTAATGCTGAAGGAGCGGGCACCAAACGACCTTCCCTCAGATCGTCTCCCACGATAAAGGTGGGTGCCAAGGTGATACCGAGGCCGCTGATAGCGGCGCTACGCAGCAAATCTCCATTCGTGGCCTTGAGGCGTCCCTTGATCGGTACAGCCAGTTTCTTGCCGTCACGATCTGCAAAGTGCCATCTGGCAGACCGCAGCAGTACTCCAGGCAATGGTGCTTTGCTAGGTCGGACGGTTGCTTGGGTGCACCGTGTCGTTCGAGGTAGACAGGCGAGGCGCAAACAACGAATCTGCAGGGCGCGATCCGGCGAGCCATGAGCCGCGAATCCGGAAGATCGCCGATCCGGACGGCAAGATCGAACCCTTCTTCGATGAGGTCCACAATCCTATCGCTGAGGACCGCATCTATCTGCATCTGTGCGTACCGATCGAGAAAGCCAGCAATCACCGGGCCCAAGTGCCTTATCGCAAACGTGGTAGGGACACTCAGCCGGAGGATGCCACGCGGCGTGGCTTGAAGAGATAGTGCTGCCGCTTCCGCCTCGCTCACTTCCGATAGAATGACCTCGCAGCGCTTCCGGAATTCCTCGCCGGCCTCGGTCAATGTTAATTGGCGGGCTGTCCGGTTGAGGAGCCGCGCGCCCAGCAATCCTCGAGGGCGCGGATATGGTTGCTCACGGCCGCCGGGGAGAGCGACAGCTCCCGTGCCGCCGCAGAGAGGCTGCCCCGCTCCGTCACCCGGAGGAAAACATTCATGCTGCTCAGCCGATCCATCACCCACCTTTAAGCAAAGGTAAAAACTGTTTTCACAATCCGGACGATTATATCCTCTACACGCAACATCCATCTTCCGTTCCGAAGGCACCATCCGACGGAGTCGAGAAGATGAATCTCAGAGACAGAGTAGCAGTCGTTACTGGCGGCTCGCGAGGCATCGGCGCTGCGACTGCCAACAGGCTTGCGGGGCTTGGAGCCCAAGTCGCGCTGACCTATTACCAGCATCGCGAGGCGGCGGATGCAATCGTCGAGCAAATCCGCCGCAGCGGTGGCGATGCCGCGGCCTTTGAAGCCGCCATCGAGGACGGCGCCTCGGTTAAGGCCATGACTGAAGGCGTGGTTTCCAAATTCGGGCGAGTTGACATCCTCGTCAACAATGCGGGCGTTTTCGCAACAAAGCCCGTCACCGAGGCTGACCTCGCCTTTTACGCCCGCCAGTTTAATGCGAACGTCTGGGGGACCATTCAGGTCACGCAAGCCGCTCTTCCTTTCTTTCCTCCACGCGGGGGCCGCATCATCAACATCGCCTCGGCGCGGGTGTTCGCCCCGCGTGACGGGACTGGCATCTACGCAGCGAGCAAGGCGGCGGTATCCGTGCTCACGCACGCGCTCGCGATCGAGCTGGGGCCGCGGCAGATCACCGTAAACGCCGTCTCGCCCGCGGTGACCAACACCGACATGACGGCGAAAATGCCCCAGGAGAAGAAGGCATTGTTCGCCCAGGCCACTCCGCTCGGTCGCCTCGGCGAACCCCACGACGTTGCCGACGTCATCGCTTTTCTGGCGTCTGACGAAGCCCGCTGGATCAACGGTCGCACGATTCGCGTAGACGGCGGCTTGACCTGACGGCGGACTGAGGTGCAGCGATGCCTCTTGCGGTCTACGTCCTGGGCCTGAGCATTTTCTGCCTCGGCACCACCGAGTTCATGATCTCAGGCCTTCTGCCGCGCACCTAGCGCACGAATTTCACGTGTCGCTTTCCGCGGTCGGGCTCTTGATCTCCGCCTTTGCGCTGGCGGTGGCGCTTGGCACGCCACCCCTGAGTGTTTTCGGGTGCGGCAGCCCCGCAGGACAGTCCTGCTGGTCCTCCTTAGCGTCTTCACGTTGGGCCAGATTCTTGCTGCCCTCGCGCCGACCTACGGCTGGCTGCTGGGCGCCCGGATCACCACGGCGCTGACCTTCGGACCGTTCTTCGCGATCGGAGCGGTTGCGGCCGTCGAGCTGGTGGAGCAGGAAAGCGGGCTCGCGCAATTGCGGTGATGTTCGGGGGCCTCACCATAGCCAATATCGCCGGCGTCCCGGCGGGCGCTTTCATTGGCGAGTATTGGGGATGGCGGGGCGCGTTCTGGACTGTCGCGGCTCTGTCGGCGCTGGCAGTGTTTGATGTCGGGCGATGTCTTCCGGCTGGTTCAACCGACCCAAAAAGCTGGCATCATCTACGTGCCGAATTTGCGCCCTTCACCATCTGATATGGCGCAACAGCGCCCCGGTGATAGCACAGGATTCAGACACGATCGTCGAACTGAGGGAAGTCGTCGCACATCCAGCGGACGATACGGCTGCGCCGGCCCGGTTGGTGCCTTCGAGCAGCGCGCGTAGCGCTTCCACCTGCACGTTGTCCCACGCGAAGTTCCGTTGGGCCGTCCCCATCTGGCGGCGATGGTCTGCAGGATGATCGCCAGCGCCTTGCCGGATTCAATGGCCTCCAATTTCGCTTCGATCGAAGAGGCGCCGTAAAGGTTCGCAATCACGAGGTCGTCGACGAATGGCACACGTTGCTTAATCCGCAACGTTCGATCCCGGCCAAAATCGTTCAATTGACCGGCATCACCAATGAGATGTGCGGGACGCGCCCGTGTTCGCGGACGTGGCAGGAGTTTCATGGATTTCATGGGTGACGGGATCTTCGTCGCCCACAATGTCAACTTCGACTACGGCTTCATCGCGTATGAGTACGAACCGCTGGAGCGACGCTTCCGGTTTCCCAAACTTTGCACATGCGCGGGAATGCGGCGGCGCTATCCCGTCATAAATCCTACGGGCTCGGGAGACTCTGCGAAGTCTACGGAATCGAGCTGGACAATCATCATCGGGCGCTCTGCGACGCGCGCGCTTCCGTCCACCTGCTGAACCTGATCAACCGGAAACGCCACGCGGAAGTGGCGCAGGGCGCAGAGGCTAGGGTAGGCTGCCGAAACTCCCGGGCCATGACATGCAAACTTGCTCTGCCTTCTCTGACTTTGTCCGATGAAGGCATCGGCGCAGGACCAATCGCCGCCCGGCGATCGAGACCCCGCTGGTGCCACATCGGCCCTGTCGAGAGCGCGACAGTGATATGGCCCCGGAACAGCTCCACGCCAGGCCCATGAAGCTGCAGAAAAGGAAATCAACTTTCTCGTCGTCCAGCGCTCCCCCCAAAAAAAATGGCCGCCCCTTCGAAAGAAAGGGCGGCCAAGTCTGGGAGGAGACCCCTTGCGGGGTCAACGGGCGAGTGTTCGCCCGCTACAGCGGAGCCGCGGGACTGCCGCGCTCACAAGTCGGGACTGGCACTGCTCTAAGACGTCTCAAGTTCGTGTCCCTTCTCCGGGGAGCTTCTTGCGATCGATGCGTTCGCGCCGTCAGTCCGAGGTCGATGCAAGCTTCTCGATGCCTGCCGAGATGGCCAATATTCTCCGGTCATCACCGGCCAGACCCGCGATCGTGACGCCGACGGGGGGCCCATAGGGGCTACCTGCAGGCAAGGACACGGCGCATCCGTCAATCAGGTTCACCAATGAGCTGTTCCGCAAGACGAGAGCATTGAGCCGGCCAAACTCCTCGTCCACCTCGAGTACGCGCAGGAGCGGAGGAATGATCGGGACCGTGGGCATCAGCACCGCATCGAACCCGGAAAGCTGCAAGCTTGCCCGCTCGATCACAGCGGAACGCGCCTTTCCGAGATCTATGTAATCCGCGGCAGAGAGGTTCGCCCCGCGTCCGATGCGCGCCAGGACCCGCGGATCGAACATGTCGGATTTTTCACGGAGGTCCCCACGATGGAACGCGTAACTCTCCGCTGCCGCGAATCCCCCGTTCGCCTGAAGCGCGAGAGCATCCGAAAACGCGGAGATCCTGACCTCGACGATATCAGCTCCCGCTCGTGAAAGCGTCTGCAACAGCGTTTCAAATCCACTGGCGACCTCTGGCTCAAGGTTATCAAGAGCAACCGTCGCGGGTACGGCGATTCGCAGATGCTCAACGGATCGAGCTTCCGGCGTTAACGGATCAAACCCCGCGAGGATCGAGTCGAGCGCCGCACAGCAGCCAACCGAGCGCGCGAGCGGCCCCACGGAATCCAGAGTTGTCGAAAGCGGAACGACCCCGTCACGTGGTATGCGTTCGGCGGTTGGTTTGAACCCGACCAGTCGATTGAAGGCCGCCGGGATTCTGCAGGAGCCTCCCGTGTCGGTCCCCAGGGCAGCGTGCGCCATACCGTCGGCGACAGAAACAGCTGCCCCGGAGGATGATCCTCCAGGCGCTCGCCCCTTGTTTCGCTCGAAAACGCTTTTCGGCGTCCCGTAGTGCGGGTTCAGACCGAGCCCGGAGTAAGCGAACTCGGACATGTTCGTGCGTCCGATCAGGATGAAGCCCATCCGGCGCAACCTCGAGATAACGGTCGCGTCCTTTCCGGCAGGAGCGACACTGGACCGGACAATGGATCCTGCTCGTGTCACTTCCCCCGCCGCGTCAAACAGGTCCTTCACCGACACCGGAATGCCCGCAAAGCGGGATGGCGCATTTCCTGCGCGCCGCAGCCCATCCATCGCGTGCGCTACATCCAGCGCCCGTTCATTGACCTGCACGAACGCGGCCCGTCCCTCGCCGCCTTCCTTGCGGATGGCGGCAAGGCACGTCTCCACCAGCTCGACCGCTGTTGTGCGCCCGGCCTCCAGATCCTGCGCGAGTGACGCAAGCGTAGCAGTCATGGCGGGTCCTATACCGGGTCGAAGTAATGGATCTCCAGCAGCAGGCACCCTTTCTCCGACCTGAAGGGACCATGATAGGCGCCGGGGGGCCGGCAGGCGTAGGTGTATGGGCTGAACGGCTCGCCACCCTCGCCGCTTTCATCGTTGCCGACGGTCAGATCGCCCGATACGAGGAAGACCTCTTCCCAGTACTCATGCACGAAAGGTTTCGTCGTGTAGACACCCGGCTCGAACCTGAGCAGTCGCGTACGGCTGCCGCCGCGTCTGGCCTCGTCGAGCGCTCCAGCCAGGATCTTCTGCTTGATGCCGGCCGGATACCCGGGCGGTGTCTCCCAGCCCTCGTTCATATCGAGCGTGTGAAATTCGTCGTGCGCCTTGTTCATCGCCATTGTACGTACTCCTCAGGCTGCAGCCTGCTGTTTTCCAACCTCGTCGGCCAACGCGTAGCCTCCGAGAATCCCGTCGACGAGCGCGCTCGCGGCCGACCAGTCATAGGTGCGGAACGAGTGTCCCTTTGTCACGAAGGTCGCGCCGGCATAGAACATCTCGTACTGCAGATGCCGCGAGGCGAATTCTGAACCGACCGCATCCCATGCCAGCTTGAAGAACTTGACCCGTTCCGTGGCGCTGGCGGCTGGTGACTGCTGCGTCCGCTCAATCAGTTCGGCGATCTCCGGATTTGCAAAGTCCTTGACCGACGACGGCAACATGATCAGACCGCCGCCGGCGAGATCGCGAAGCGTGTTGATGATCTTCGGATACAGTTGTTGAGTGAGCGCCTGGGCAGCATACAGGGTGTGACGATCCGGGATGAAATAGCCGTTGTACAACGTTCCTTTCGCTTCCATGGCGGCGACCATCGCGTCGATCATGCCGCCTTCGGCGGCCAGCTGACCGAGCGTCTCCCGGACTTGCGGAAAGCCGATCACCCCGTTCACCTCGGCGATCCGCTTTGCGATACCGAGCAGGAAGCGAACCTTTACCGAGAGCCGGATCATCGCCTGATAGTTCTGGTAGACATGCGCAGGCGTCGCATGGAACTGCTTCTGGCACATCTCCAGGTTCTTGAAGACGAAGATCCGGTCCCACGGCACCTTTACATCATCGAAATAGAGCACCGCATCGTTCTCGTCGAAGCGGCTTCCAAGCGGGTTGTCGAACACGGAGGGAGATGCCGCTTCGTAGGATTTCCTGGACAGGAGCGTGAGCCCCCTTGTGTTCATCGGAATGGCGAATGAGAGCGCATAGGGTTCGTCGCCGGGCTGGAGCGGCTGGATGCAGGTGACAAAGACTTCGTTCGCGACGACCCCCCCGGTGGCAAGCATCTTTGCGCCACGCACGGTGATGCCCGAGGCATCCTGATCGACCACCCCGGCCGTCAGGAATGCGTCCTTTTGCTGGGCCGCCGGCTTCGAGCGGTCCGCCTGGGGATTGATGATCACGTATGTGAGGTACAGATCGCGGTCGCGGGCGAACGTGTAGTAGTCCGCCAGTGCCCCAGCCCTCGCGGGATCGTAGGCCTGGAACACGTCCAGTCCCATGTACATACCCGCGATGCAGGATGCCACATGATCGGGCGCGCGTCCGAGAAAGCCGCCGTGCAATGCTCCCCAGGCTTCCAGCCCGCGCCGGCGCTCAACGAGATCCCCGGCGGTGTGCGGCAACTGCCAGATCCGATTGGCACGGTCGCCGCTCTTCGTCGGATAGGTCATAAGTTCGCGGTTTCCCGGATCCGCGACGAAGTCGTAGAGGCTGCCCACTGAATGCACCAGCCGCTCGAATGCCGGATGGCTCGTCGGATCCTCGATCCTGCAACCGTCAATGACAATCGCCCGCTTGTCACGGAGCGACGCTACGTGTTGTTCGCCTGTCTTGATCATTTCGTCCCTTCCTTTGTTGAGGCGACCGCCGGTCAGTAGTGGATCGGCAATGGCCATGTTGGCTCGCGCTGGCCGGCCTCGGCGAGCGCACAGTATTTTCCCCTGAAGAACACAAGCGGCGCCTCATCCTCGCGCGAGCTGAAACGGACAACCCTGCCCACGAAAATCAGATGATCTCCCCCGTCGTATTGCGCGTAGGGCTCGCATTCGAAGTGCGCCAGCGCGCCCTCGAGGAGAGGTGCTTCGGCGTGCCCCAGCGAATGCGCGACATCGCGCCACTTGTCGCCCAGTGCTTTTGCGAACTGGTTCGAAAGAGCCTCCTGCTGCCCGCTGAGAATGTTGACCGCAAATCCGGCGGCCGCACTCATGGCGGGCAGGCTCAACGCCCGACGATCCACACTGAACAGCACGAGAGGCGGATCCAGCGACACGGAGTTGAACGAACTCATCGTCATTCCGATCGCCTCGCCCGCACCGCTGCGCGCCGTAATGATCGCGACACCGGTGGCGAACTGGGACAACGCACGTCGAAATGATCGATCAGATGACATAGGTCCTTGTCGCTTTGTATAATAGCTTTATTTCAAAGCTATTATGACGTTGTCGTCAAGTCAAAACTGCGAGTTCGTCAGGATTTCTCTGCTGCACCGCATCGATGGAGACAGCGAGCTCCCGACCGGAAGGCCCGGGTCATGTCGCGCGAACGCTCCCGATGAACCGACGGACCTCGCCGTCGAGAACACCGGCCTGGGTTGTCAGTTGACGTGCTGCATGCAGGACGTCGTTGGCGACGGCATCTCCCCTCATTGCAGCCTCATTCACCACGGTGATATTGGAGGAAACCTTGCTCGTGCCCGCCGCTGCTTGCTGGATATTTCGACTGATCTCCTGTGTAGCGGCGCCCTGCTCTTCCACGGCGGATGCAATCAGCGCGGAGTAGCTGCTGATGGTTGCGATGATCTCCGAAACCTTCCTCAGTTCATGAGCAGCCTCGTCCGTGACGGACTGGATGCCCTGCACCTGGGACGCGATCTCCTCAGTGGCCCTGGCCGTCTGTCCAGCAAGGGCCTTCACCTCGGTCGCCACGACCGCGAAGCCCTTGCCAAGTTCGCCGGCACGCGCCGACTCTATGGTCGCGTTCAAAGCCAGCAAATCGGTCTGGTTGGCGATCGAACTGATCAGGTCGACCACTGCACCAATGCGTCCCACGGCGGAAAGAAGTCCGGATACCTTTTCGTTTGTCCTGTTTGCCGCTGAAACCGCCTGATCGGCCGTGCTTGAGGACAGATGCACCTGCCGGCTGATCTCCCCGATCGCGCTGGACAGCGCCTCGGTCGCCGCTGCCACCGACTGTACATTTATCGCGGTTTCCTTCGTGACGTTATTGACTGCCCCGGTCAGACTCCCGGTCTTGCTTGCCGCAGCGGCCATTTCCCGAGCGCGAAGTTCGATCTGGCCGGCCTCCTCCGAAACGGAGCTGATCACGTTTCCGACGGTAGCCTCAAAGGCATCCGCAAGCTGGTTCATCGCCTGGACCTTTTCCTGCTCGGCGCGAGCCTTCAGGCTGTTTTGTTCCGCAGCAAGTCTGGCGTTCTCGACCATGCTGTGTCTGAAAATAACCAGTGCGTCCGCCATCTCGCCAATTTCGTCCGAGCGCCCCTGGGCCGGCACTTCAGCGTCAAGATTGCCCTTTGCGAGCTCTCTCATTGAGCTGGATATTGCGGCGATCGGCCTCGCGACCAGTCTGGAGATGATGAGGCCAAGGCAGAGCACGAGGACAAGAACAGTAATGACGACCACGAGCACGAGCATCCGCCGGAACGCATGGACCGGCTCAAGGACCTTGCCGCGATCAAGCGAGATCCCCACGAACCACCTGGCCGAGGGCACGCTGCTTATCGGGAAGAAGCCGGCGAGCCGGCCAGAGCCAGCCCCCGATGTCTCCCGCATGGCTCCGTCGGCCGCGCCCGGATCGAATCCTCCATCCAGTGGCTTGAGCACTTTTTGCTGCTCGGGATGCACCAGCACCGTGCCCTCCGAATCCACGAGGAACGCGTAACCCTTTCCCTCCAGCGGCAGTCCTCTCAGAAAATCGCGAATGGCGGAGAGTTCGACGTTGCCACCAGCCACACCAGCCACACCGTTTGGCCCCTGTACGGCGCGAGCAATCGTGATGCCAAGGCTCCCGTCAGCGGCCGCGCTGACAAACGGCTTTGTCACAATCGTCTGCTTCTCCACCGCCGCAGCCTGGTACCAGCCACGCGTTCGGGGATCGTAGCCGACGGGCATCTGCAGGTTCGGCTCCCTGATGTGGACGCCATCGGGTAGACCGAAGTGGACCGGATAAAAAGTATCTGTCAGGGTCTTTGCGTGGAGAAGCTGACGGAGGCTCGCTTCGGATTCTGCCGCTCCCGTGAGCTCGATTCCGTCCGCGAGAGCTTCAAGGAGACGCCGCCGCGCCTCGAGCCATGCAGTGATCCGGTCCGCCGCCCCCTGGCCCATCAGCCTGCTTTCGGACCGGGCATCCTGATCCAGGGTCCTTTCAGCGACCGACGCGCTCACGAATGCCAGCACACCGAGCCCCGCTACGGTGAGCAGCGAGGCCGCCATCATGATCCTGTACACGAACCGGCTACGCTTTCGTGGCTCCTGTCGCTTCGCCTCCAGAAACACGCTCTGATCGATCGGCAATTCCATGTTTCCGTCCCCCTCGACTTGACGATCCGGCTTGCGAACCTGGATCAGGAAATCACCTCAAGAGCCTCGACGTCGTAGTGATGCGTCAGCGATCTCTTGAGCACCGGATCGTGCAGCTCGATCTCGAAACGGCTTGCTGGCCTGATTCCGCCGATGGCGCCGGGGGTCCCGCAGAACATCAGTGTCGAGGCATCGAGCGCTTTCAGGCCTGTATATCGGGCGATGAGATCGGTTGGAGCCCTCAGGGCCGAAACGGAGCTGTCCTGATAGAGCACACGCCTGCCCTCGATGACCGCCCACGAGCGCAACAACAGGCTGTCCCAATGCTTCTCGACGTCAGAATATGACCACAACGATCGGCCAACCGGCTTGCCGCAGAGCTGCTTCGAGAGCGCGATACCTGAAGCCTCAGCCTTGCGATCGGTGTGATCAGAACCGACGCCGACCCACAGGCCGTCAGCCATGGCGATCACAACGGGCTCGACCTCTCCTGAAGTGTCGGCGCCGAGCACAGTCAGCCGGTTCGATTGCGTCAGAATCTGTGGCGCGCCCCTGTAAAACAGCGGCGTGCTGGACGGCCGCGGAACGCCAAGAGCGGCAAGCTCCTCGACATGATGCTCGATCGCAGCGATGTCCCGGCCCGCCCAGCCTGCGATTACGAGCGCATCGATTTCGACCCCGATACGATCGTTTCTGTTTCCCGCGCTACGGTCGAACTGGAGATACATGTTTGAACCTCATGGTTTGATGAATCCGTTATTTCCCCGCGCTCGATCTGCAACGTACGATCGGCGATCCGGTCCAGAAGCGCGGGTGTGGATTCAGTGATCAGGATGGCCAGATCAGGACGGTGCTTGCGGAGCTGCCCGAGCGTCCGGGCGTATTCGAGAGCAAGGGCTGGCGCGAGGCCCTGAAACGGTTCGTCAAGCAACAGCACCTTGCGCGCAACGGTAAGCGCACGTCCCAGCGCGACCATCTTGCCCTGCCCGCCTGAAATGCTGCCTGCGGCCCGTGCCCGCATCACATGGAGCTCGGGCAACATGGCGTAGATTTCGTCCAGCCGATCCGTCGTCTCCCGCTTCGGCAGATTGAGCGCCAGCATCGGAAGACGCATGTTCTCTTCAACGCTCATGTCCGGAATCAGCCGGCGATCCTCGGGCGCATAGCCAATTCCCAGCCGGGCGCGCTGATATCCGGGTAAAGCCTCGAGGTGCTCGCCGTCCAGCCAGATCGTTCCGCTGTCGCACGCCACGAGCCCCATGATCGCCCTCAGCGTCGTCGTCTTTCCGGCGCCGTTGCGACCAATCAGGATGGTGGTTTTGCCGTCCTGAAGCTCGAAGCCTACGTTGCGAAGCACGCGAACGCCTTCGATCGAGACGGTCAGATCGACAATTCCCAGCATCACGCGACCCCGACTACGCGCTTCAACACTTCATCATTGCTGAACACTTCGGCCGGAGTTCCCTCGGCCATGATCTGACCGGCATTCCAGACGACGACACGGTCGGCATAGCGCGCGACCACATCCATGTCGTGCTCGACGAACAGCGCGCTGATCCGACGTTGCCGGATCGCCCCCATGATCGCTTCCATCAGCGGAAAACGATCAAGTGCGCTCACCCCGCTGGTCGGCTCGTCCAGCAGAAGGAGGCGCGGTTCGAGCGCAAGCGCGACGGCAATGTCCAGCAGCTTGCGATGGCCTTCGGGCAGCGTACTGCTGATCCTGTTGGCGTCCTCGCCGAGACCGACAAGCTCAAGCAGATCCTGCGCCTCCTTCCGCCGCGCGGGCGTCTCGAGCGGTCGAAGCGCAGTCCAGAGACCATGCCGCGCAGCGAGGCCCAGCATGATGTTATTGATAACGCTTTGGTCGGAGAAGAGCTGGGGAATCTGGAAGGCACGCGCGATTCCAAGTCTCGCGATCTTGCGGGGAGCCAGACCCGTGATCTCTGCTCCCTCCAGATGCACGCTTCCCGATCCGGGGGTGATATACCCCGTGCAGATGTTGAGGAGAGTCGTTTTTCCCGAGCCGTTCGGGCCGATAACAGCGACGAACTCGCCCCTGTTGACCTGAATGTTGACGCCGTCCGCGGCCTTGATGCCGGCGAATGAGACGCGAAGATCGGTCGCCTTCAGGATGACATCGCTGGTCATAGGGACGGCGCCTTTTCTTGCTTCATAAGGCCGTAGAAGCCGCTCGGCAGGAACACGATGACCAGGATCAGGGCGGCGCCGACGATGAGATTCCATGCATCCGTCACGCTGACAGCGGCGCTGTGGAGTAGCTCCAGGAAAACCGCTCCGATAAACGCCCCTGGTACACCTCCGATGCCGCCGAGAACGGCTATGAGGATCAAATGACCTGAAGCGGTCCAGAACGCGAAATCGGGGACAACTCGCCCGACGGCAAATCCGGCGATCGCACCTCCCATCCCGGCCAGGCCGGCGGACGCCGCATACGCAATCAGAAGCACCGCCCAGACCGGCACTCCCAGATACTCAAGCCGTATCTCGTTGCTGTGAACGGCAGACAGCGCCTGCCCCAGGGGGCTGTTCAGATAATGGTGAAGGGCGAAGCCCACGACCACCATGAGGATCAGGGAGAAATAGTAGAGCAGTGACTTGAAGGCAGGATCCGGAAGCGAGACACCAAAGACGGTCGGTATGGGAACGGCCATTCCGTCCGTTCCACCGGTAAGACCATAAAGCTTGGAGCAGAGCGCGTAGAACACCATCGAGACGGCCAGATTGAGCATCGCGAAGAAGATCGCGCGATATCTGACAAGAAACGTTCCGACGATCACACCAAGGGATGCTGCAAGCAACACCGATGCGAGCATGGCCAGCGCGAAGTCCGCGACACCGGCCCGGGACAGAAAGGCCACTCCGTATGCGCTGGCGGCGAAGAACATCGCATGCCCGATCGAGATCAAACCTGCGCGCAGCAGCACTGCGACACCAAGCGCCGCGAATCCCTTGGCGATTGCCAGCGTGAGAACAAACTCAAGCCAGGGCATCAGAATGGGCAGAACAGCAAGCCCGAGAAGGGAAGCGGCCGCGGTCTGGAAGCGCATCAGACTTTCCTGATTTTCATGGTACCAAGCAGCCCGTATGGCCGAACCAGAAGTACGACCAGCATGGCTGCATAGGGTGCAACTGCATCAAACTCGGGAGCGACGTAGACTGCCGTTACGCGGGCTACACCGACGATCAGCGACGCAAGCGCCGCCCCCTCGATCTGCCCAAGACCGCCGATCGCAGCGACAGCGAACGCGAGCACCATTGTGTCTGCACCAAGTCCCGGCGCGATGCCCGAGGTGGGGGTGGAAAGCGCACCGCCCAGCGCGGCGAGAAATACGCCCAGCGAAAATGCAAGCAGGAATATCCTGTCGGTATTGATCCCGATTGACTGAGCCATTTCGCGATCGGCCACGACCGCGGCCATCAATCGTCCGAGCCGGGTGTGGCGTATCAGGAAACGCAGGCCGAAGATGACGGCCAGCGCCACACCTATCAGCACTAGCTGATAGTTCAGGTACACGACACCACCTAATGTTGTCGTGCCCATGAGGCGCATCGGGGTGTCTTCGTAGTAGGACTGCACACCGAAAATGATGCGCTGCAGGTCCTCCAGGATCAGGAAGAGGCCGAAGGTTGCGAGTATCTGTACAGCCTCCGACTTTCCGCAGACCCACCGGATCAGCGTGGCTTCGAGCAGCGGCCCTAGAACAGCGGCCACCAGTGCTGCGCTGAGGAGGAGCGCAACGAACGAGAAGTATGGATTGAGACCACGGCTTGCGACGAACAGGCTCAATGAGGCGGCGAGATACCCTCCGATCGAATAGAGGCTGCCGTGCGCGACGTTCAGCACCTTCAACACGCTGAATACGAGCGTCAACCCGACTGCCGCGAAAAAGATCAATGCAGCACTCGCGAGGCTGTCCAGGAGTAGCGGAATGAATGCACTCGACATGGCTCTCTCAAACTCTGACCTGCTGCGTGCTATTTGTAGCTGCCGGGCTTTGGCAGGCTGCTGGCGAATTCAGGAGTCAGCGTCGAGATCCAGGCGATCGGATCGGTGCCCGCCTTCGGCATCAGCTCGTCCCCCCTGTAGCGCACCATGTCGGAGATCGTGACGCCGGGCTGCCCCGACGATCTGGCGGTGACGCCCACGATCTGATCGACAACGCCGTCATTGTCGGCTCGGGTTACGGTAGTCCCCGTAAGCGTCGCCACGCGGCTGCCTTTCATGGCATCTGCCAGCTCCGGACGGCTCGGCCACTTCCCGCCGTTCCTGCGCATGGCAGCTTCGTAAGCGGCCTGAATGTAAATCAGTGAGTTGGCCATCTTCAGCGACGGGAAGACCGGGTATTCACCGAAGCGGTCCTTGTACGCTCTGCTGAAGTCTGCCGCGGCCGGATTGGCCCTGGCATCCGGTGACATCCACCATCCGTCGCCCAGAACGCCGACGATGACCCCGTCGGGCAGATCGACGCGCTGCAGCACCGTTTCCCCGAGTGCGAGGATCACCTGGCTCGAACGGAACAGACCGCGGGGCTCCGCCTGCCTGACGAAGTTCTCCAGATCGGCCCCCCAGAGATTCGAAAACACAACGTCCGGCCTTGTCGTGGTCAGCCGCGAAATTTCCGTCTGGTAGTTCGGGGATCCAAGCTTGGGGTAGAGCTCGGCGACGATCTGGATGTCCGGTTTGAGCGCCTTGAGTGCCGCCTTGAAGATCACCGCGCCGTCGTGACCGAAGGCATAGTCGGGGTTGATGATTGCTACCGATTTTGCTCCTGGATTTCGCTGCAGGAGGTAGATTGCGTACGCAACAAACTCGGGCACTGTATTGCCGTTCGGGCGGAAGACATATTTGCCCTTGCCGTCGGCAAGCAGCTGGTGGGTATCGCAATTCCAACCGACAGTTGGAATCTGAAGCTGTTCCGCGATCGGCGCCAGAGCCAGACAATTGGCACTCGACAATGCCGCAATCATCACCTGATTGTTCGGGTCCGCCGCAAGCCGCCTGTATTCGGCGATGACCCCCTGGGCACCCTGCGCTTCATCGACGTAGGTCGCCTTGAGCGGGACGCCTGCGATGCCGCCTTTCGCGTTGATCCTGTCGATCATCAGATCGGCGGCATTCTTGCCGGGCATGCCATACGCCGCCGCAGCACCGGACGTGAACGTGAAGATCCCGAAATTGAGACTGCCCGGCTTCTCCTGCGCCGAACAAGCCGCAGCCAGCCCGACCGCAACTGCAAAGGCGACTGAAGCCAAACCTCCGGTGACGTTGACCACGGCTATTCCCTCCAGCATTTCATTGGCCGCGTCGGGCCAGTTCGGTGAACAGTCGAGAGACTGCAAACCGGCCGAGCTGACGACCTTGCTTTGTCTACTAGCTTTATAACAAAGCTATTTATCAAAGCCGGTCAAGATGAAAAACATCGCGGATTGCAGCCTTTTTGTGCTGCAGCGCAATCGGTCGGCAGGGAATGAAGAGATGCTGCCGGCTTTTGTGGGCCAGCTGCTTCCGCTTTCCATGATAAAAATGGAGCGCCTCTAACGGGCGCGAACGGACTTTCTGGAGCGACCCGACGTCGCGGAAGCAGGCTTTCGGGCAGCCTCCTGCGGCGCCCGGGCGCTCATGTACGCCAGCATGGCCACCGCCCGATCCCCGCAATCAACCAGACGAGCCATCATGGCAGAAAGCCTGTTGAAGTCGTCGGCCGACAGGCAATCGAACAGTGCGTCGTTGACGGGAGCCTGGATCGAGACAAGATCATCGAGCATCTTGCGTCCCTTTGGCGTGACCGTCAGAAGGACGCGGCGGCGGTCGAGGTCGTTGGTCCGCTTCCTGACCAGTCCCGCCTTCACAAGCTTGGCGACCTCTATGGTCACGAAAGCTCCCGAGAGATGCAGATGTTCGGCAATCCGGCTGACACCGACCCCCTCTTCACTCTCCAGATGAGCAATGGAAATCAGGGTGGTGTAGGCGATTCCTGAAATTCCGAGCCGTTGGCCAAAGAAGCTGCGGCACTGGTCGACCCGGGCGCTGAAGGCGAGAAAGTCGTGAACGAACTGGCGAAAACGGTTGTCGTTACCGCCCGACATCAGCTCCGGTTTCGAGACAGTTAAACGCGGCACTCCGTTTCCTTTGCGATGCCGGGCAAACGGGAAACGGGGCAAAACCGGGAGCGGTTCTGCCCTCCGCTTTATCCAGGGCAGGGTCAGACAGTGCTTGTATACCGATTTTGGACGCGCGCGCCAACGCTCCCGGGCAGGTCAAAACTGCTAGCCCGGGGTAAAGACCTGAAACCGGCCGCCGCTCCCGGCAGGATCGCCGGTGAACGGTCGGATCGTCTTCTCAGCGCTGGCTCTCGATGACCCGCGCCGCTTCCAGACAAAGGTCTTCCCTGAACCGTCCTGCCACAAGCTGGACGCCCAGCGGGATCCTGTCCCGGGTGCTCGTGGGAACGGAAAGGCAGGGTAAACCCAGGACCGCAAATGCGAACAGCGGCTCCTGCGCTCTCATGATGCGGCCCATGGCGTCAGCTCCCTCCTGATCGAGGCCCCGGGCGAACGGGCGTTCCATTGAAACGGGCAGCAGGGCGACGGGATAGCTTTCCATAAACAGCGTCCACTCCCGCAGGATGGTGGTGCGCCGCTCGAGCGCATCGAGGTAGCTCTCGATATCCACCTCCGGCGTATGTTCGAGCATTCCCAGGAACGAGTTCTTGAATGCGGGTCCGGCATGATCCAGCCCGAACTTCATCATGGATCGGCGGGCATCGTTCATCGCAAGGAGCCGCCAGAGATCAGCCGCCTCGGCAATTCGGGGCAGCCGTACCTCTTCAACCTCATACCCTGCGTTCATCAGGCGCTTCGCGGCTTCCTTGACCGCATTTTCAACGAGAGGATCAACGCCCTGTCCGAAGGGATCGATTGACATTGCCACGCGAACCGGCCTGCCCTCCCTGGTCTCGCGGAGTTCGGCGCCTGCCCACCACGGATCTCGCGGGTCTCCCTGTGCCATTACCGAAAGCGCAAGCTCCAGATCCCTTACGGTACGCGCCAGAGGTCCCTGCACCGACATCAGCTGCGCCGTTATCGGTCGCTCCTGCCCGGCAGTGCCGTTGAAGGCGGGCACCCGTCCGAAGGACGGCCGCAGGCCCGCCACCCCGCAGGCATATGCAGGATAGCGAATGGAGCCACCATAGTCGTTTCCATGCCCGATCGCACCAAGCCCCGTCGCCACAGCAGCCGCAGCTCCGCCGCTGGACCCTCCGGGAGTGATATCGGGATTTACCGGATTGAGAGTCTCGCCATGAAGGTCGTTATCGGTAAACCAGCGAAAGGAAAGTGCCGGAGTGTTTGTCCGCCCCAGGAGGATCGCACCGGCATTCCGCAAATTCCTGACGACGGGACTGTCATCCGCGGCGATGGTCTTCTGCAATGCCGGGACGCCGTTCGTCGTGGCGTAGCCCCGCTGATCCACATTGACCTTCGTGGTCACCGGTACGCCGTGGAGCGGGCCAATATCATCCCCGCGTCGAACAGCCTGGTCCGCCGATTCTGCGTCCTTGAGAACTTCTTCAGGGCGACAGTCGACAATTGCGTTTATTGACGGGTTTGTCGACTGGATACGGTCGAGGCAAGCGACCGCGACCTCACGGCAGGACACTTCCTTCGTCCGGATCGCGCGGGCCAGATCGACGGCATCCCGGCGCCAAAGCTCATTCATTGATTTATCCCTTGCCTGATTGTTTGTGCGTCTCCGGCGGACTTGCCCGGTGATCCCAGAGCGAGATAGGTCTCGCGAGCATCGCTAGCCCGCCCGAACTCGTCGGACGTACCCTCGAATACGATTTTTCCCTGACTGAGAATGTAATGTCTGGAGGCGACCGCTTCGCAGAACCTGATGTTCTGCTCGACCACGAGCACGGCGATGCCTTCCTGCGCGAGTCCTCTCACGATCCTGATCAGCTCATCGACAATGACCGGCGCCAGGCCTTCGGTCGGCTCGTCCAGAAGCAGGACCTTCGGCGAGCACAGCACAGCCCGGCCAATCGCGAGCATCTGCTGCTCGCCTCCCGAGATCGCGTCGCCCCTGTTGCACCGTCGTTCGGCCAGGCGAGGAAACAGGTCATAGACCGCCGAGCGCGTTCGTCCGCTTCCCCGCCGCTCGGCTATGGCCAGGTTTTCCTCCACGGTCAGTTCGGCGAAGATTCCCCGGTGTTCG
The DNA here is from genome assembly GCF_023073915.1 of Bradyrhizobium sp. 149. Classification (GTDB taxonomy): domain Bacteria; phylum Pseudomonadota; class Alphaproteobacteria; order Rhizobiales; family Xanthobacteraceae; genus Bradyrhizobium. The sequence goes on from NZ_JADPKK010000023.1 coordinate 169,166, forward strand.
GGAACGAGGACCACACCCTGCCGCGCAATCGCGCAGGTCCGGTTACCATCGATCCGCCTGCCGTCGAGTTCTACCCTGCCCTCTGAGCCGGACACGAGGCCGACGAGTGATTTCAGCGTCGTCGTCTTTCCTGCACCGTTTCGGCCAAGCAGGCTCACGATCTCTCCGGCGCCTATGTCAAGATCCACTCCCTGCACGATGTGGCTCTTGCCATAATAGCTGTGCAGATCCCTGACGCTCAGCATCATGCGGCTCCAAGATAGCGTTCACGCACCTTCTCGTCGGCGGTAACCATCGAGGGCGGCCCCTGCGTCAGAACCTCGCCATAGTTCATTACAGTCACGACATCGCTCACCGAAAGTATGAGTGGAATGTTGTGCTCGACAAGGACGACAGTGATTTCTGCAGCGAGAGAGCGGATCAATTGCGCCATATGTTCAATATCGTCGACGCCCATGCCGGCGGTGGGCTCATCAAGAAGCAGGATGGAAGGGTCGCCCGCAAGCGCCATCGCGACTTCCAGCCGACGTTGCTGGCCGTGCGACAAGGTACCGGCGATGTCTCCCGAACTGCCCTGCAGATTGAGCTTCACAAGAAGCTCCTCCGTCTTGCTGGAGGACTTGTGAAGACGGGAAACATCGCTCAGGAAGTCAAACGCTCGCAGCCACGAACGGGCCTGCGCTGCGAGACGCACGTTCTCGAAAACACTCAGTGCGGGAAAGATGCTCGTAATCTGGAAGGATCTGCCGAGCCCCATCCGGGACCTGAGATTTGCCTGCAGATGGGTGATCTCGCTGCCGTTCAGGGTAATGCTTCCGCTCGTAGGCCGAAGTATGCCGGTAATGCAGTGGAAAAGAGTGGTCTTGCCGGCGCCATTGGGCCCGATGAAGGCATGCACCGTCGACTTGTGGACTGCAAAGGATACGTTCTTGATAGCCGCGAACTGGCCGTATCTTTTCGACAGACCATCAACGCGAAGCACGACGTCCCGGGGAGCGGCGCTGGATTCAGTTGTCATCGAACTACTTCTCCAGCGGCAAGTGAGCTCGACGAGGCGACATGCCGATCACGCCCCGCCGCAGCGCCGTCGCGATCCATTGAAGGGCCGACCACAGGCCGCCCGGCAGACAGACGGCGACGACGATCAGGACGAGACCCAGCAGCAAAATCCAGCGGGACCACAGATCCGACAGCAGATGACTGAGAACGACCACCGTCACGGCGCCAATCACGCCTCCGAACAGCGAGCCGACACCGCCAAGCATGGTCATGATGAGAATCCGCTCACTCATCGAGATATCGATGTTGCTGAGTGGTACGAACCTGAGAAACATGGCGTAGAGTCCGCCGGCTACGGCCGTCACCATGCCGGAGAGGACGAAAGCAAGGATCTTGTAGGCGAGCGGATTGTAGCCGACCGCGAACGTCCTGCTCTCGTTCTCCCGAATGGCGACGAGGACCGCGCCGAATGGCGATCCGGTCACGCGCGCGAGAAGCGCGTAAACCGCAACGCAGATGATCGAGCACAGCGCGTAGAACGAGAGATCGGAATCGAGCGGCAACAATGTGGTGCCGAGGAAGCTCAATGGCGGGCGGGAAACGCCGAGAAGTCCGTTGTCACCCCCCGTGACGCCCGACATGCCGAAGGCCAGGAAGTAGCACATCTGGGTAAAAGCCAGTGTCAACATGATGAAGTAGACGCCGCGCCGCCTTGCTGCAAGGGAGCCGATGAGAGCGGCAACCATCGATCCGAGCAACAGGGCCGCCGAGAGGCTGAAGACAGGTCCCGCGCCCAGGCGAACGATGGCGAGACCGGTCGCGTAGGATCCCGCTCCGAAGAAAATGCCCTGTCCGAACGAAAGGAGACCGACACGGCCTAGCAGGAGATTGCACCCCAGCGTGGCGATCACGAAGATCACGCATTCGGTGGCAAGCGAGACGGATGGAAGCACCGCGGGAAGGAGCGCCACGGTTGCGATCAAGCCGAGGATCTCGCGGGTGGACTGGGCGCAGTTCGTGCCATACCGGCTCACAATCACGCCCTCCCCAGAAGGCCGCGCGGCCGAATGAGCATGATGGCAGCCATTCCCACGTACATCGCAACGCCTGATGCCGCGGGCCAGAAAACAGAAGTGGTGCTCTGGATTATGCCAATCAGCAGCCCTCCGGCCAGTGCACCGAAGAAGCTCCCCAGCCCCCCTACAACCACAACCACGAACGCGATCGCAAGCGCTTCCGGCCCCATAAATGGCTCAACGCCACGTATGGGAGCAGCCAGAACGCCGGCAAGGCCGGCCAGGCCTGCGCCCAGGCCGAAGGTCGCCGCGAACACACGGCGAATATCGATGCCAAGCAATTCGATGTCGTCCGTCGATTGCGTCCCCGCGCGAAGGACCGCACCGTAGTTCGTCCGCTCGAGCAGCAACCAGAGACCCGCAGCCAGAACCACTCCGACGCAAATCACGAACAACCGGTAACGTGGGTAGACGAAATCGCCGAAGGCCACGGCTCCGACCAGTCCACCGGGAGCCGCGACGTGCTTGCCCACCGTGTCCCATACCAGAACGACCGTCTCCTGGATGACCAGCGCGAGGCCGAGCGTCGCCAGAATCTGCATGTTGTGAGACAGTCGATATAGTACGCTGAAGGCGGGCTCCGAAAGCCAGGCTACGAGGCCGATGCAGATCGGCGCTCCCACCAGTGCGAACCAGAAACTGCCGGTCTGCTGCACCAGTTCGAAGCCGACATAGGCACCTAAGAGATAGAAGCCACCATGTGCGATGTTCAGGAAGCGCATCATCCCGAACGTGATCGACATTCCGACCGCTATCATAAAATAAATGATTCCGATCCCGACGCCATTGGCGACCTGGGACAACAACATGGACGCCAAGGCAGCGGCTCCTTCCGAGTGCTAAATGTCTACGCTCGAGCTACGTCATCCTGCATTGGGATATGGCCTGCTCGACGAACGAGCGCCCCGAGCTCACGATGTCGACGAAGTCTGCGTCGTTCTTCTTCTTCGAGGCCGGCTTCGCCAGAGCGAGATAGTATTCCTTGACACACTGGTGATCGAACGGCCGAATATTCTCCTCGCCGGTCGGCCCTTCGTAGGTCAGTCCCTCCAGGGCCTTGATCACCTCCTGGGGGTCGTCCGATTTCGCCTTTTTGAGCCCTTGAAGTAACAGGTCATTGCATGTGAACAGATTGACCATGCTCCAGCTCGGCAGGGTGTTGGCTTCGTTCCTGAACAACTCGACGATCGCCTTGTTCTTGGGCGTGTCCACGTCGTGCCAGTATTGCAAGCCGAAATAGACGCCATCCAGCACGTCAGAGCCGATTTCGGAGAACTGCTCCAGTCCGGCACCCCATGCGACCAGGATCTTCATCTTGTCCTTCAAACCGAATTCGGCAGCCTGGCGAAGGAAGTTGGTTGTCTGCGGCCCGAAGTTCAGAACAAGGATGACATCCGGCTTTGCTGCCAGAATGTTGGTGATGTGACCCGAGAATTCGGTTTCGGTCAGGGAATGATCAATGTTGCCGACGTGCTCGACGCCGAGCTCCTTGAAAATGGCTTTGGAGTTTCGGAGCAGCGCTTCTCCAAAGACATAGCTTGGGGTGACCGTGAACCAGCGCCTGGCCGAGGGAAGCATCCCGATCAGTGGACGGACAGTCTGCTGGATCGCGCCATAACTCGGCACCGGCCATCGGAAGGTGCTCTTTCGACACTCGGATCCGGTCACCTCGTCTGCGCCAATCGAGCTCACGTAGACACCACCGAGATTTGCGACGGCCTGTGACATTGCCAGTCCGACCGACGAGAGAACCGGGCCGCTGAAGAACCTGATCTTTTCCCGCTGAGCGGCGGTGATGATCTTCGGCATCGCTCGTCCAGGATTGCCTTCGTCATCCAGGGCAACGTATTCCGCGGAGAGACCATATTTGCTTGCGAGCGCCCGGACAGCGAGACGGGCCCCCAGGTCTGCAGGCTTTCCGGCGCTCGAGAACGGACCGGACAAGGACAGGACAGAGCAGATCCTGGTGGCATCAGCTGCGAACGCATTCTTCAGTAGCGCAGGGCAAAAGATTCCCGCAGCCGCTCCTGCGAGCAGCTCCCGACGTGTCGTCTTCATGTGATACTACTCCGGTTTGGTAGACTATCCCCGCGACTGGCGAATGACGTGACGTACATCCCGCACGTCGATTCGCTCGTCCACCGTCAGCACGTAAGGCTCGGCGCTGATCACATGCTCGCGCATGATCTCACGGGCCGCGCCTCCGTCGCGGGCACGAAATGCTTCAAGCAGCTTCTGGTGAAACGCGATGTTGTCGTCGGTGAATGACTGGGCATTCTCATCGAGATGGGCGCGACGAATGGTCGAGCGTATGGCCGAATTGATGAAGCGCGCAGCAAGGGCGAGGATCGGATTGTCGCAGGCCTCCACGAGGATGTCGTGGAAATCCATTTCGATGTGCCGCAACCGCTCCCAGTTTTTCGCAGACCCGGAAAGCTCGTGCTGCAACGAAATCGTCCTCTCCAGTTGCCCGAGATGATCTTCCGTCAGCACGGACGCAACCGTTCCGGCAAGTTCAGGCTCGATGATTTTCCGGACCTGGTAGATCTGGAGAGAAGAGACCGGCTCGAAATAGAAATAATTGCTTAGAAGATCGATGGAGCGTTGCAGCGAGACGGCTGCGACGCGGGCTCCGCCGGTGGGTCCTGTCGAGTTATGGATGACCCCCTGAACCTCGAGTGATCTGAGCGCTTCCCGAACGGTGGAACGAGCGCTCTCGAACATCTCGATGAGCTGCCCCTCCTGAGGAAGCCGCTCCCCGGGTTTCAGCTCCATCCGAAAAATGTAGTCTTTGATCTGCTCGGCGATTGCGTCCGAACGCTTTTGCCGAACGGAATCCAACTTGGGGCGGATTTCCAGTACCATTATTGAACGTTTCCTCTTTCCTGCTATTTATGATCATGAATTATCGCCTGTCAAGCATCGACGTCAGAATCTCTCGTCGATGTCCTTCCTCATGATTCACGTCACGCCGGGTCCGCCAGACAGGATCAGCAAGGCGAAGCCTGCTTCCCGGACGCCAGCTGCGCGACGTCGCGGCCGCGCAACAACATTCAGTCATCAGCCCCGCCCATCAAATTCGCCCCTTGCGCCGCGGACCGCGGTGGCGATGTGCGAACAGAGCGCCGCCACTGCTGGCGTTCGATGAGTGTCGGCGTGCGACACCAGCCAGTAGGTGCGCTGGAAACGAATCGCGGGCAATACGCGCTTCAGCTCGGGAAAGCGCCTTGCGACAAAATCGTGCAGGATGCCGATGCCGTGGCCCGCTTTGACAGCCTCTATCTGGGCGATGATGCTCCCGCATTGATATTGCCTCGTCATGAATTTTCCGAGTGAAGAGGCGTAGTCCAGCGCGCGACTGTAGGCGATATCTTCCACTTGCGTGACCAGCAAGCGATCGGCCAGATCTTCCAGCGAGCGAACCTGTCCGCTTCGTTGCAGATAGCTCTCCGTCCCGTAAACGCTGAGCGTGTAGTCGGTGAGCTTTGTGACCAGCAACCTGCCGTGCATCGGCCGTTCGAGCATGACCGCGATGTCCACTTCGCGCTTCGATAGCGAAAAGGTTCTCGGCAACGGAACGAGCTGGACGACAAGATCGCGATTCCGGGCAGCCAGTGACGCCAGCTCGCTTGCAAGAAAGTAGTTTCCGAGACCTTCAGGGGCACCAATTCGCACTGTGCCGCAGAGCGTTTTCGAGGAACGGCCAAGGCGAGCGCCAGCTCTGAGAAACTCCGCCTCCGCACACTCTGCGGCGGCGAATACCTCTTCGCCCGCCAAGGTCAGGCGGGTGCCGGTTCTTCGTCGATCAACAAGCTTCACCTTGAGTTCGCCTTCGAGCGCGGTGAGCTGCCTCGCGACTGTCGTGTGATTCAACCGGAGGCGGCGTGCCGCACCGTGAATCTGGCCTGCGCGGGCGACTGCCAGGAAAACACGGAGATGGTCCCAGTTCATCGTCATTCGACAGCTCACCCCTCTACAGACCCTTCCCTCGCCCGCCGAACGGCGAGCCAAAGCCGAGCACTTGACGAGCTTCGTATCATTTATGATTATAAACAGTACTAACAACAAGTGGAGGGACTCTCATGCGGCGAATTCGAGCTCGGAATTTCATCAGGGATTCCATCACCTTAGCGGCCATCGGAATGGCTGCGACCGGTGCTGTCTGCGAGGCTGCCGCGGATCAGAATCTTGCGCCCGCGGTCAACGTGGCGGGAGACAAGGTGCTCAAATTCGATTGGCCCGAGGTACAGATCGGCACCGGCGAATATGCCGAAGGCCCGACCGGGGTGACCGTTTTCCGCTTCCCCAGGAAGGCGATGGGGGTGGTCGACGTCAGGGGCGGTGCACCTGGCACGGTCATGACCGACTATCTGCGCCTGGGTTACGAGTCCCCCGATATCGACGCCATCGTTTTCTCGGGAGGCTCTGCGTACGGACTTGAGACGACAACGGCTGTCGCGACGGCACTGAAGGACGATAACATCCGCAACGGGTTCTGGAACAACACTGCGGTCACTGCAGGTGCCATCATCTACGACTTCGGCGACCGAAGATTGAACGAGGTCTATCCCGACAAGAAACTTGCCCAGGCCGCTCTCCGCGCGGCACAGCCCGGCGTCTTCCCGCAGGGCGCCCAGGGCGCGGGCCGATTTGCGCGAACCGGAGGCTTCTTCAACTGCGGCAGCTACTCCGGTCAGGGCGGAGCTTTCCGGCAAATCGGCAACATCAAGATCGCGACATTCGTCGTCCTGAACGCCGGCGGCCTGATCACGACACGTGATGGCAAAATAGCCGCCTGCTATGATGACGCCAGTTGGCCAAAAGCCCTGAAGACGACGGACTTGCTTGCAGCCATTCCCCTCAGCCGCAAAGCGGGCTGGAATGGTGTTCCTCGAGGCGGCGACAACAAGAACACCACCATCAGCCTCGTCGTCACCAACCAAAAGCTGAGCAACGCCGAACTCCAGCGCCTGGCCGTCCAGGTGCATACTTCAATGGCGCGGGCCATTCAGCCCTTCGCAACAGTCAGCGACGGCGATGTTCTGTACGCAATCTCCACGGCAGAGACAGGCAACGAGCGCGGGGCCGGTGGGCGTTCTGCCTCGGACCTCAACAACGAACTCGGCACGGCAGACCTGGGAGCAATCGCTTCCGAGATGATGTGGGATTCCATCCTCGCATCGATCCCGGATCAACCAAAGGCGGTCGCACCGTCCAGGGACTACAAACCCCAGGGACGGGACATTGCCGCATTCGCGGGGAAATATGTGTTCAGCCCGTTCGTCACGCTTGAGATCAAGGTCGATGGCGATCGCCTGTTCGCCCTGGCTACAGGTGAGCGTCCTGCGTATGCGATTGGAAAAGACAAGCCAGTGGAATTGCTGCCCGTCAGTCCCGGCTACTTCACTGTCCCCGATCGATATCCCCTGACGCTCAGGTTCGACGGTCCAGGCCGGTTGATCGTCAATCCGGGTCATTGGCAGCAACTGGGGTTGCGAGGCTAGCTGCAGATCGATCCTCATCCCCCGGGATCCTGAGCAGATAGATCGAAGGTTTCGCCCTGGGCGAAACCTTCGACAGTCTTCCTTCCGCCATTCGGCGCGACACAGGGCAGGAAATGCACCGCGTCTTCCAGCAGTTCATCGATCATCTGGCTGCGGCGGAAAGCCCGGAGGATTTCTCCAGGGCACTTGCGGATGCCGCAGCAGAGCTCGATCTTCCGTGCTTTGCTTATCTGGGACTATGGTCCAGGTCGCAGGACAGTCCACGGCTGATCTCCACATATCCATCACGGTGGACGACACACTACCTGCGGAGCAACTACCAATCCATCGATCCCGTTCTCATCTCCGCGACTCACAGCCCCGAGCCATTTTGCTGGGGAGTTGACTTGCCGTCGCAATCCCTGTCGATCGCGCAGAAGCAGCTATTTGACGAGGCTTCTCAATCCGGAATCCGCTTCGGCTTCACGGTACCCGTGCATCGTGGCCGCCGCGCCATTGCTGCATTGACTTTCGCAACCGACGAGCGACGTGCCACTTTCGAAAGCAGCGTCAACTCCCAAGGGCGCGTGCTGCAGCTCATGAGCCTGCTATTCCACACCCAGGTTCAGATGAAACTGGCGACAACGGCCACAGCAAACGGAATCAGGCTGTCTCGCCGCGAACACCAGTGTCTCGAATGGGCAGCACGAGGAAAGTCCGCGTGGGAAATAGGGCGCATACTTGGTATCTCGCAGCATACAGCCGCTTCCTACCTCAATAATGTCAAGAAAAAGCTCGGCGTGCGAACCCTCGTGCAGGCCGCGATACGGATGGCCGCTGACAAAAAAGAAGAGCAGAATTTTGACGAATACTACCTGTAATTGCGGGTGGTGCATTTAGTCCGGGAAACCGCTCCAAGAAGGGATCAATCGCCTTCTGGAGGGGACCATGATCCAGCTCATTACCCCGGCGTCGTACCAGGACTTCTCCAATGTCCTCGCAGACATGTACCGGCTGCGTTACAGGACTTTCAAGGTTCGTCTGGACTGGGACGTGGTGACGAGCGGCGACCTTGAAGTCGATGAATTTGATGCGCTCAGCCCCGTCTACCTCGTCCAGTTTTCCAGCACAGGGCAGGTGCGCGGTTCAGTTCGTCTCCTGCCCACGCTTGGTCCCACGATGCTACGCGACACGTTCCCTGTGCTGCTCGGAGGTCAGCCGGCCCCGTCGAGTCCTCTTATTTGGGAAAGCAGCCGGTTTGCTATCGATGTGACGAGCGACGAACCCAAAGGCCAGCACGGGCTTGCCCGATCAACATACGAGCTGTTTGCAGGCATGATCGAATTTGGACTGTCGCGGCGTCTGGCAGAGATTGTTACCGTCACCGATACCCGAATGGAGCGCATCCTGCGTCGGGCAGGTTGGCCATTACGGCCACTCGGGTCCCCCTGCCGTATAGATAACACTTTGGCCATTGCAGGTGCCCTTCAGGTTTCTCACGAGAGCCTCCTCGCGATCCGTACCGCAGGTCATCTGGCAGGACCGGCCCTCTGGACACCTGTAGTGGCTGCCGTGGCCTAGAAGGCCTTGGCGCCAAACTGGCCAGGCACGCCCTTCCCCATTCAAGGAAACCCGCACTCAGCAGCGCAACCAGGCTTTTGGCGGTCAGCTATGGTCCATGGAATTGATCTCCAGCAGCTTCGCTATGCGGTGGCCGCGGACGATTGCCGTAGCTTCCGGCGGGCTGCTGATCTCCTGTCTGTCAGACACTCGGTGCTAAGCCGTTCAATCAACCAGTTCGAGCACATCGTCGGCGTCCCGCTGTTCCGGCGCTCGACCAGCGGCGTAACGCCCACCGCAGCGGGCCTCAACATACTAGACAGGTCGCGAACAATTCTGGAGCATGTTGATGCGCTCGTCGCTGCGGGACAGTCGATCGCAAGGGGACACGCGGGCCGGCTCGCAGTCGGCTTCTGCACTTCAATCTCGGCTGGCAATCTGCGCGCAAGCCTCATCGAATTCAGAAAGCGGGCCCCGTCGGTTGAACTCGCAGTTGTCGAACTGTCACCGCTCCAGTTGCGGAATGCCATTCACAGCGGCACAATTGACCTCGCGGTGGTACCGGAACAGAGCACGCCGGCGGATCTGGAAGGTCTGCCGGTCTGGAGCGAGCGCTTCCTGCTTGTGCTGCCCGGGGACCACCCTCTGGCTTCACGGAAACTCGTCCACTGGAGCGATCTTCGCAACGAGACCCTGCTACTAAGTCAACGCGATCCGGATGCAGACCTGGAACTGCGCCTGGTTTCAGGACTTCTGGCAGATCACGAATGCCCCAGGATCGAGCGGCACAACGTCAGCCGGGGACTCGTGAAGAGCCTCGTCAGCATGGGTCTGGGATTCAGCGTAGGCATGGAATCCGACCTCGGGGCAACATTCGCGGGGGTTGTGTATCGAGAACTGGAAGGTGAGATCGGTCACGCGCGCATACAGTTTTATGCGCAATGGCGGGCAGACAACAAGAGCCCCGTCCTGAAGCGTTATGTCGAGCTGCTGACTGAACGTCATCGTTCTGTGTCTTCTCCGGGCGGATGACGGACACGCCGCAGCTTCGCAAATGCGCGGTCAGTCGCCATGAACCGCGCCAGCATCGGCGCAATGAGCTTCAACGGGTTCACAGGACCGCCGGTCTGGCGAGCAACCGCCTCCGCGTATGCAAGGAGATCCCGATGGACGGCCGCTGGCAACTCGGCCGAAACCTTCACCGGCTTTTCGTCGGCAACTGCAGCTATCCTGAGCTTGGGCACTGAGCTATCCCCTGTAAGGCTGAAGCACCAGATCGCGATTGACGATGACGCGGACCGGAAAGCCCGGCCGGACCGTGAGCGTAGGCTGGATGTTCAGACTTCGCCGGATTACCTGCTGGCCAGTCTGGTTCAGCGAGTCGGCCGCACCGTGGCGCAATGCCTGAATGATTGCGCTGTTATTGCTGTTGGTGTCCGAACCCTCACCCAGTTCGGTCCCGACCGCGAGAAAGGTCGATAGTGCCGCAGCCTTGAACAGCTCACCCCAGTGATTGTCGACCTGGTCCTCAAGGCCTGCATACCCCGCGGTGTCAGCGCCAGGCTGCCGCTCGAGAACGATTGAACGTCCGTTCGGCATGATCAGCCGGGTCCAGACGAGCAGGACGCGGGACTGGCCGAAAGTGACCTGGCTATCGTAGATCCCGATCAGGCGCGCTCCCTGAGGCACAAGCAGAAAGCGGCCGGTCGGCGTGTCAAAGACATTCTCTGTGACCTGCGCCGTAATCTGGCCCGTCAAATCCGACCGGATGCCGGTGATCAACGCTCCCGGAATGACCGTCCCGGCCTGCACAATGTATGGTGAAGCGGGCCTGCTGACGCGGTCGGGGCTTACCGTGCGACGGTCAACAGAAGCGTTCACAAAGGCAAGTTTTCGGTCCTGCGCGTTTTGCGCAGATCCATCCTCGCCGGTGCTGGTTGCGTTCGGCGGCAGGAGGCGCTCGCCTCCAGCAGCCGCAGCGGCGGCCGGCCGCACTTCTCTCCCACTGGTCGGAGCGAACAAATGGCTGACACGGGCTGCCTCGCTCTCCTGATCCCGGCGTTGCTGTTGCGGATCTCCGCCGGTCGTCGGCGACTGGCCTTGAGCGGCCAGGATCGGTCGACCGAGGTCGCCTGGGAGCGGCGGACCAAGCTGCGGCACGGTCTGGCGTGAGACCCCAGTGTAATCCTTCGGCAGCGCCTCAATACCGTCAGCCAGATTGTGATGATCAGTGCTATAGAGCTCGTCCGCGGCCTGGTTGCGGGAGCTTTTGCTCTGGAGCGACCACAACACGGCTCCGCCAGCGACAAGCAAGGCGACAGCGCTGCCGCCGGCGAGAACTTTACGGGACAGTCGCGTGACCCGCGGAGGTTCGGCTCGGAGGCGGAAGCTCGCGGATTGCTCCTCCGGTGTTTGCGGCGGAATCGCCTCCGCGCGATGTTCGTTCTGCGTGTTCATGACGACGGCCTCCCGTCAGTCCTGACAATTCTGACCTTCTGCTGGTGCTCACCACCCAGCCGCAGTTCTGCGGCTGCAAACAGCCGGTCCACGATCAGCACATTGCCGTAGGCGCGATAATTGACGAGCTCGGTCTTGCCGTCAGGCGCGATGACAAAAAGCGGTGGCATTTCGCCCTGGACGATCCCTTGCGGGAATTCGATGTAAACTTTCCGGCCGTCATCATAGGCCGCGAGCGGCCGCCAGGGCGGGCTGTCGCCCTCGACCGCGTAACGAAAGACACGTTGCGTGGGATCTGGAATGAAGGGTCTGAGAGTGACAGAGCGCGATCGTTCGCGAACCGTTTCCGGATAGTACCAGGCAACGGAAGGCATGTACGGCTGCTCGCGGGCGCGGAGTTCGATCAGGTAGGTGCGCCGGTCGGTATTGACGACAAGATTGGTCTCGATCGAAGCCCGCGTCGGTTTGACCAGGATGTGGACGCGACGCGTGTCCCCGCTCCCGCTCTCGGTATCTCCCACGACCCAGCGCACGGTATCTCCGGCTGCGATCGGTCCAGATCCCGTCAATTGCTCTCCTTCTTCCAGCGCAATGTCCGTGATCTGTCCGGGAGCAGCGTAGACCTGGTAGAGCGCACCGGGGCTGAAGGCGTAGATCTGCGCGGCGTTGAAATATCCTCTTTTCCGCGGTTCGACGCGCGCGGCGCTGTTTGCGGCCTCAACCCGCCTCACGGGTTCGGCGTCTTCCTTCGCCCCCGGCTTGCCGCCCAGAACAGGTTTCCAGAGTGGTGGAACATGAAGCGGCCGAGGTCGGTCGTCGAGAGACACTTGAGGCGGAGGCAACGGCGGGACCTCGGCGTCATAGCTGATTTCCGGGGGAACGTAGCTGGCGCATCCAGCGAGGGCACATGTGCCAAGCAGCAGAGCTGGTAAGAGGGCGCGCCTCAAAGGGGCGAGCTTGCACCTGCTCGAGCTGAACCTGCGGTATTGGATCGGACCCTTTGAGCACATGTCACGCGTCGTCTTGATCACTGACCCAACTCCTTCGACCAGTTGATGGCGCGGACGTAGACGCCAAGGGGATTCTTGCGCAGGCGTTCGGCATCTCGCGGCGTCTCGATTGCCACCGTGAGAATCGCGGTCCAGCGCTCGGTCGCACTCAGCGAGCCATTCTCGTAGATGCGTTGGGTCCAGGCGACCCGGAAGCTCTCTGAAGACGCTCGGATGACGCTCGACACATCGACCGAGATCTGCGCCTTGCCTAGCTTGGCAAACGGATCGTTGTTGCGCGCAAAATCGTTGAGCGCGGCCGCACCACGATCCGTCGTAAAGTCATAGGCTCGCAGCCAGTTCTGGCGCAGAACGATGCCGTCGGCCGGCAAGCCCCTAACGTCCTCGATAAAGCGCGCCAAATGGAAGGTGATCTGAGCATCTGTCGGCTGATAATCGATGTTGGCTGGCGCAACCCGCTGGGCTTGGCCCAGGCGATCCACCTCAACGACCCATGGCGTGATCGATCCTTGTGCTGACTGCCAAACAAGCCCACCGGCCAGGCCGCCCGAGAGCATGAGGCAAGCAAAGGCCATCAAGCGCCAATTCTTGGCCTGCACGCGCGCAGATCCAATGCGTTCGTCCCAGACTTGCGCTGCCTTTTGGTACGGCGTGACCGGTTCGGGCATACGCCCGTAGTGAACGGAAGGTCGTTTGAACATCGATAGTTGCCCCTGACGTCGAGTGATTGGTTACGAGTGGCGCGGTGCGTCGTTTGATTCCGTTGCTGACCGGCGGAATATTGGCGGTTGGCGGGCTGTCAGCGCTCTCCTTCCGAGAGATCGACAGAAGAGCCGCTGCCGCCATGATCGCCGGAGCGCACGGCGTGGCCGGCCGCCGACGCGCCGTGCCGAACGGTCTGGGCCCGCTTCATGCGCCGCGCCCAATCGGGTTGCCCCTCTGTGGACGTACTCGCAGCCGGCTCACTCGCCTGCCCGCTGCCGGCCAATGCGGCCGCGGCCCGACGTAACGGACTCACGGCAGCCGAGCCACCCGCCTCCGCGATGCCAGCAAGGCCGCCACTTCGATACGCCGCGGATGTGCCACTCACCATGGCAGCCCCACCGCGCCCCGCACCTGCGAGCGCACCACCAGCAAGACCAGCGCCGCCGGCGGCAAGGCCGGCACCCGCCGCAACAACGCCGCCGGCAGCAAGGCCCGTCCCAATCGCGGCGCCGGCGCCGAGCTGGGGTCCGCCCGATACCAGGCCGTTTGCAATTCCGGGACCGAAGATACCGAGCCCCAGCAAGGAGAGGGCCGCGAGCACCAGGGTCATCGCATCTTCGATCGTAGGCTGCGCGCCGCCAAAACCGGTCGTGAACTGTGAGAAGAGGGTTGAGCCAATGCCCACGATGACGGCTAGGACCAAAACCTTGATCCCGGACGATATGACGTTGCCGAGGACCCGCTCCGCCGCGAAGGCCGTCTTTCCAAACAGGCCAAAGGGAATTAGCACAAAGCCGGCCAGCGTCGTGAGCTTGAACTCGATCAATGTGACGAAGAGCTGGATCGCCAGAATGAAGAAGGCGAGCAGCACCACGACCCACGCGAACAGGAGAACGACGATCTGCACGAAATTCTCGAAGAAGCTGATGTAGCCCATCAGGTTCGAGATCGAATCCAGCATCGGCCTTCCGGCATCGAGCCCCACCTGGGCGATCTTTCCCGGCCGCAAGAAGTCTGACGCGGAAAGGCTTGAACCGGACGCTCTCAGACCAAGCCCGGCAAAGCTCTCGAAGACGATCCGTGCGAGGTTGTTCCAATTGCCGATCAGATAGGCAAAGACCCCAACGAACAGCGTTTTCTTGATGAGACGCGCGATGATGTCCTCATCCGTGCCCCAACTCCAGAATAACGCGGCAAGCGTGATGTCGACGGCCGCAAGCGTTGTCGCGAGATACCCGACCTCGCCACCCAGCAGGCCGAAGCCGTTATCGATGTAGCGGGTGAATGTCTCAAGGAACTGATCGATGACGCCGGTGCCGGTCATGGCTTATCCTCCTCGGGCACCCCGACGGACGGATATCCTTGCGGCATCCGACTCTGATCTTTTGGCACGGGTGTCACGGCGGTTTCTCCCGCGGCAACACCGTCCCGCCTGCCAAAGAAGCGACGACGATTTTCGGCCCAGACCTTCTGGCAATGCTGATGGTCCGCGGCATCTTCCGAAGAGACGGTGCGGCAGCGCGCAAGCTCGGAACGGTCAACGTCCTTGGCCTGCTCTGCCTTTGGCGGCGCAGAGGTATTCTTCCCGCCACGAAGCTGGATCGCGCAGCCTGCGACGATCACCACCCCGACCGACACGAGCAGCGATAGTGCCTTGAATGGGCCCGGCTCAGTCATCAGTGGAACATCCGCACGTCCTGGGATTGGTAGCCCTGCCCTGGCGTCAGAAATCGCCGCAGCTGTTCGCGACCCTGGTCCTGGGCTGCGGCGCGCTGCGCCGCTTCAAGGCTCTGCGCCCTGCCCTGTGCCGCGACAGCGGCGGTGAGGTCGGCAAGCTGCTGCGCCTGAAGCGCGAGGATCTGATTGCCGGCCTGGGTCGCCTGCAGGGCGCCGCTGGCACCCTGGCTTGAGGTCACGAGCGCTGATGTTTGGACGCGATTGGTGTCGAGGTTCCCAACAACACCAGCCTGAACCCGGAGCGCGTCCTGCAACGCGGCGACAGAATTCTGCCAACGTGATTGAGCATTGGTGATCAGCAGCTGGCTGGATTGGCTGCCGCTGGCTGGCGCATAGCTGGTCGAGAACGCGCGATCGATCTGCTGGACGTCGTAGGCGATGCGTTGGGCTTGGCTCAGCAGCTGCTGGGTCCGCTGGACCGATGATTGCAGTTGTTGGAGGGAGGAATACGGCAGACTCGCCAGATTCCTGGCCTGATTGATCAGCATCTGCGCTTCGTTTTGCAACGAGGTGATCTGGTTGCTGATCTGCTGCAGCTCGCGCGCCGCAGTCAGCACGTTCTGGACGTAGTTGTTGGGATCAAAGACGACCCACTGCGCCTGTGCAGGCGCCGTGACGCAAAGCGTCAGGGCGATCGTGCCAGCGGCGGCAAATAGACCAAGGCGCCTCATTGCGATTTCTCCAGATTGACGAGACTGGGAATCAGGTCCGTGGCCCAGGCGACGCCGCGATGCTGGAGCCAGGCAGGGACGAAGCCGTCAGTTCCATGCTCAGCAAGAAGCCGCTCGATCGCTGCCTGGTCTGTCTTGGATGAGGCTGCGGTGAATGCGAGCGCAACTTCGCCTAGGCCCAGTTCAAACATCCTGTTGCCTCGGCGGGACTGGCAGTAATAGTCACGCTTGGGTGTTGCCCGGCTCAGAAGTTCGATCTGGCGGTCATTCAGGCCGAAGCGGCGATAGATGGCCATAATCTTCGGTTCAATCGCCCGCTCGTTCGGCAGCAACAGGCGTGTTGGGCAGCTCTCAATGATCGCCGGCGCGATTGCCGAGCCGTCGATGTCCGAAAGCGACTGGGTGGCGAAGATGACGGACGCATTCTTCTTGCGAAGCGTCTTTAGCCACTCGCGAAGCTGGCCGGCAAAATCATCGTCATCTAGCGCAAGCCAACCTTCATCGACGATGAGGAGTGTGGGCCGGCCATCGAGACGGTCTCCGATCCGATGGAACAGGTAAGCCAGCACGGCTGGCGCCGCGCTCGTTCCGATCAACCCTTCGGTCTCGAACGCTTGGACCGAAGCTTCGCCGAGGCGCTCGAATTCAGCGTCAAGCAGGCGTCCGGACGAACCGCCCAGGCAATAGGGTTGCAGAGCGCGTTTCAGGGAGTTCGATTGCAAGAGGACTGACAGGCCCGTCAGCGTACGTTCCTCCCTCGGCGCGGACGCGAGAGACGTCAGTGCCGACCACAGATGATCCTTGACCTCCGGGGTGATCTCGACTTTTTCGCGTGCCAGGATTGCACCGACCCATTCGGCGGCCCATCCGCGCTCGGAAGCGTCGTCGATCCAGGCCAGCGGCTGCAATGCGACGGGTCGGTCGCCTCCGTCAGACAAGGCACCGCCGAGATCATGCCAGTCGCCGCCCATGGCGAGCGCGGCCGCCCGGATCGAACCACCGAAGTCAAACGCAAATACCTGGGAGTTCGCGTAGCGGCGGAATTGCATTGCCATGAGGGCAAGCAGGACCGACTTGCCAGCTCCCGTAGGCCCTACCACCAGGGTATGGCCGACGTCACCGACGTGAAGCGAAAACCGGAACGGTGTCGAACCCTCGGTCTTGCCGAACAGGAGCGGCGGACCGCCCAAATGCAGATCCCTCGCCTCGCCCGCCCAAACCGCCGACATCGGAATCATATGAGCAAGGTTGAGGGTCGAAACCGGCGGCTGCCGCACATTGGCATAGACATGCCCGGGCAGACTGCCGAGCCAGGCTTCCACGGCGTTCACCGTCTCGATCATGCAGGTGAAATCGTGGCCCTGAATGACCTTCTCGACCAGGCGGAGCTTTTCATCGGCAGCATTGGGATCGCCGTCCCAGACGGTTACGGTCGCCGTGACGAAGGCCTGCCCAATCTGGTCCGATCCCAGTTCCTGCAAAGCCGCGTCGGCATCAAGCGCCTTGTTGTGGGCGTCGGTATCGAGCAGCGTCGAGGCCTCATTGGTCATGACTTCCTTGAGAATGGCCCCGATCGACTTCCGCTTGGCGAACCACTGGCGGCGGATCTTGGTCAAAAGCTTGGTGGCATCGCTCTTGTCCAGCATGATCGCCCGCGTCGACCAGCGGTACGAGAATGGCAGGCGATTGAGATCATCCAGGATCCCCGGAGTGGTCGCTCCCGGGAAGCCGACGATCGTGAGAACCCGCAGATTGGCTGAGCCCAGCATCGGCTCGAGCCCGCCGGTCAGCGGTTGGTCTGCGAGCAGCGCATCGATGTACATCGGAATCTCGGGCAAACGCACGCGATGACGCTTGGTCGAAATCGTCGAGTGCAGATAGGTCAGCGTGGCCTGATCATCGAGCCAGGCGCATTCCGGCATGAACCCTTCAAGAAGCCCGAGCACCCTGCTGGTTTGGTCAACGAAACCGCGCAGCACCTCGCGAGCATCTGCGCCAGCGGTGCGATCGCGCCCTTCATAGAGCAGTCGCTCTGCCTTGGCTGCGCCCTCCTCCGGCGGCAGATAGAGGAAGGTCAGGAAATAGCTGGACTCATAGTGCGCGCCGGCTTCCTCGAACTGAGCTCTGCGCTCGGCGTCGACCAATGCAGATGCGACATCTGGGAAGGTGCTCGGGGGATAGCTGCCGGCAAAATGACGCTGCGCCTCGACGAATACGGCCCAGCCAGAACCCAGGCGGCGAAGGGCGTTGTTCAGACGACCTGCGATACCGACAAGTTCAGCCGGCACCGCACTGTCAAGGTCGGGTCCCCGGAACTTTGCAGTCCGCTGGAACGAACCATCCTTGTTGAGGATGATCCCCTCCTCGACGAGGGCTGCCCAGGGCAGGAAATCTGCAAGACGGGCATTTGAATGGCGATATTCGGCAAGGTTCATCATGATCGAGGGCTCAGATGTTGAGATGACCGGGAATGCGCAGATGGCGGCGCACCACGTCGACGAAGGCGGGATCGCGCCTGGCGGCCCAGACGGCGGCCATGTGGCCGATGAACCAGAGGACAAGACCTGCGATCCAGAGCCGCAGTCCGAGTCCAAGGGCAGCCGCTAACGTGCCGTTGACGATCGCAACCGCCCGCGGCGCACCGCCCATCAGGATCGGCTCGGTAAGCGCACGGTGAACCGGCACGACAAAACCTGCGACCGCCTCGTCCATCAGATCACCACGCCGCCGCCGAAGGAGAAGAACGACAGAAAGAAGCTCGAGGCCGCAAATGCAATCGACAGCCCGAATACGATCTGGATCAGCCTGCGAAAACCGCCTGACGAGTCCCCGAACGCGAGGGTGAGCCCCGTCACGACTATGATGATGACTGCGATGATCTTTGCGACCGGCCCCTCGACCGACTGCAGAATCTGATTGAGCGGCTGCTCCCACGGCATGTTCGAGCCGGCAGCCCATGCTGGCGCCGACGCCATAAGAAGCGTGCCGGAGGCGGCGAGTAGAACGGCATCTCGAAGAAAACGAAATTGCTGACGCATGTCAGTCTCCTGCTGGTGAAAGGCTGTAGTCGCCGGCGGCACCAAGCCCTGTCACTAGAGCGAGTTCTGCAAGGCGACGGTCGGCGCCGCGCCCCGCAAGCACGGCGACGAGGTTGATGGTCTCGGCGATCAGGGCGCGGGGGACCGTGATAACCGCTTCCTGGATGAGCTGCTCGAGACGCCGCAGAGCGCCGAGCGCACTGCCCGCATGAATGGTGCCGATGCCGCCGGGGTGACCTGTGCCCCACGCCTTGAGAAGGTCGAGAGCTTCGGCACCGCGGACCTCGCCGATCGGGATGCGGTCAGGACGCAGTCGAAGCGAGGAGCGGACAAGGTCGGATAACGTGGCTACGCCGTCCTTGGTCCTTAGCGCGACGAGATTGGGCGCCTTGCACTGGAGTTCGCGCGTATCTTCGATCAGGACGACGCGGTCAGCGGTCTTCGCTACCTCTGCCAGAAGCGCGTTGGTCAAGGTGGTCTTGCCGGTCGAGGTACCACCGGCCACCAGGATATTCTTGCGAGTGGCGACCGCACTCCTCAGGGCCTCGGCTTGCCCGAAGGTCATGGTCCCGGCGGCCACGTAATCGTCGAGCGTGAAGACAGCGACAGCTGGCTTGCGGATGGCGAAAGCAGGGGCAGCGACGACCGGAGGCAATAGGCCTTCGAAGCGCTCGCCGGTCCCGGGAAGTTCGGCCGACACGCGTGGTGAACTGGCGTGCACCTCGGCGCCAACGTGGTGAGCCACCAGGCGAACGATGCGCTCGCCGTCGGCCGCTGACAAAGTCTCGCCTGTGTCAACCAAGCCACTCGACAACCGATCAATCCACAACCGCCCGTCCGGGTTGAGCATCACCTCGATGATCGCTTCATCCTCGAGGTAGCCCGCAATCGCCGCGCCAAGCGCGCTACGCAGCATTCGCGCACCGCGCGAATTCGCTTCCGATTGAAAGGAATGGATTGCCACCGACGCCCCCACCCAATGAGGACCTCCACAGCGGGCCTCAGGTGGGGATGATTAGAAAAGGCACCAATGGGCTTAGCGCAACAAGCGCTTTCGGTGATCGTAGACTGGCGTAGAAAAAGAAAGACTGAGAACCGACGTTTGAGGCTTACTCAATCGCATCGGGTCGCGGCGAGTTGCTGCTCACTACTGCGCCTCATCGTCCGCGGTCATGAGTATTACCGTGGCGCCAGCGCTATTCATTCAATCATGCCGCCTGCCGGTGTGATCGGGCCAAATCGATATACGCGATTGCGTATATTGCATTAATATACGCAATACCGTATATTTTCTCTATATACGCACCGCGTATATTGACGTTTTATACGCGCTTGCGTATCCTATCCCAATGGATACGATCGCCCGCACCCCGCAGCAGCTCGGCGCCGCCATTAAGCGGCACCGCCGGCAAAAAAAACTCACCCAAGGCAGCTTGGGCGACAAGATGCACGCGCGCCAAGCGACTGTCTCGAAGCTGGAGGCCGGCGAACCAGCGACGCAACTGCGCATCCTCATGGATGCGCTGGCCGCGCTCAACCTGGAACTGGTCCTCCGGCCACGCACGAAGGTGCCGGCCAAAGCCATCGAGGATTTGTTCTGATGGGACGCCGTCCTCTCCGAAAGCCTCTCAACGTCTACCTGAACGCTCGTTTGGTCGGGCGGCTGCGGCGGGAGGGCAGCGGCGCTATCGACTTCCAATACGACGAAGCTTGGCTGGGATGGGAGAACGCCATCCCTGTCTCGGTATCGATGCCTCTACGCGAAGACCGCTATATCGGTGACCCCGTCATCGCGGTCTTCGATAACCTGCTTCCCGATAACGACGACATCCGCCGGCGTGTCGCCGAACGCGCGCATGCCGGCGGAGCCGATGCTTACAGCCTGCTTTCCGCGATCGGCCGCGACTGTGTCGGCGCCCTGCAATTCCTTCCGGATGGAACGGCACCCGGAGCGGCGGGCGCAATTGACGCTCGCGTCGCGAGCGATCAGGACATCGCGGCGATCCTTGCCAATCTCGCCAACAATCCGCTCGGCATCGGTCCCGATCAGGAGTTTCGTATCTCTCTTGCTGGAGCCCAGGAAAAAACCGCCCTTCTCTACTGGGAGGACAAGTGGCATGTGCCGCACGGCACGACCGCCACCACGCACATCATCAAACCGCAGATCGGCAGGTTACCGAACGGCGTCGACCTGACCCACAGCGTTGAAAACGAGCATCTTTGCCTGAAGCTCGTCGCCGCACTCGACTTGCCCGTCGCCAAGTCGCGCATCGTTGATTTCGCGGGCCGGCGCGTGCTCGCCATTGAACGCTTTGACCGCACATGGACACGCGACGGACGGCTTTTGCGCCTACCACAGGAAGATTGCTGTCAGGCGCTTTCCGTCCCGCCCGGGCGCAAATACGAATCCGACGGCGGCCCGGGCATCCGAAATATCTCTGATCTCCTCAAAGGCAGCGATACGCCGGCGACCGACCAAGCGACCTTCTTCAAGGCACAAATTATCCTTTGGCTTCTGGCGGCCACCGACGGCCACGCCAAGAACTTCAGCATCCGCCTCTCGCCCGGCGGACGGTTCGTCCTCGCGCCGTTGTACGACATCATCTCGACGCAACCGAGCCTCGATGCCAAGCAGATCACACAAAACCAAATGAAGCTCGCCATGGCGATCGGCAATAGTCGCCACTATGTGGTGCACACGGTTCTCGGTCGACATTTCATGCAAACCGCAAAGACTTGCGGCCTGCCCGACAGCGTGGTTCGCGGTATCATCGAAGAGCTCGCGGATACAGCTGGCACGAAGATCGACACAACGATTGCGAAGCTGCCGAAGGATTTCCCGCAGGCGATGGCAGAATCCATCGCGACCGGCGCCAAGCGACGCCTCAAAAGCCTCGTCACGACGGAGAGCGGCGCTTAGGTCGCGCGGGTCACCACTCCACCTCGCCGTCCGATCGCTCGCAAAAAATACTTGCTTCAACCACGTCGAAAGCACTGACCGGCACGGTGGAAGCGACTGAATTCATCCAGGAAGCAAAGGATTGGATCCAAGGTAGCGCGAACCAAACCAAAGCCGCGATCTGTAGTGCTACGTTGAGACTGAACGCGACTTGATAAGCCGTGATCGAGCTATGGTCATCGTTCGTAGACCATTGCTCCAGGATCAGGCCGGTCGCATATTGTGCCAGAAATGCCCAACCAAAGTGCAAGACGTTCAAGGCGCCATTGGCACGGCCGGCAAGCTCCGACGGAAAGTAATCAGCCATCACGGCAAAGCTGACCACAGTTGCCGTTCCGATGATTGCGACAACCGACCACGGCAAGATGGACGGCAGAGGTACTCGCAGGATCAGGGCTAGCTCGGCTGCGATAAACAGCACGGCCACCATCGCGAATATCGTCTCAGCCGTGAGGCTTGTTCGCTTGACGTGATGGATCGTCATACCGAACACCCAGCCACCGCCGCTGAGAACGATCGACATGATGAACAGCTGTCTGACGAGGCCTGCGCGATCGAGCCCCTCCACGTCTGCAAGCCACGGTGATGCCCACAATCCCTGCAGTGACCAAGCTGAACCAACGCAAGTCGCCGACAACGGAGCTATCCGCCAGAACCGCCTGTCGCTGAAAACGGATCCCAGGGTGGCGGAGACTGTTGCTTTCGATGGAATAACGCGTTTTTCTGGAACTACGACATAGATGAGGATCGCTGTGGCACCGGTCGCAACCGCCAGGACCTCAAAGAGCTGCCGCCAGCCCATCCAACCGAGCAAGTGTTCGACCGGAACTGTGGCGGTCACCGCTCCTAGTGATCCCAGCGTGATCATATAGCCGTTCAGCAAGGCGACTCGTTCCTTGGGGAACCAAAGTATGATGGACTTAAGTCCTGCCGTCAGCGCCCCCGCCACGCCAAGCCCGATCATCGCACGCGCGATCAAAAATGACAGGAAGCCGGTCGATACGGCGAACAGTCCGGCGCCCAGTGCTGCGAACCAGAGCAGCGCGCTCTGGACCCGACGCGGACCAAAGCGGTCCAACAATATACCGACCGGGATCTGAGCGGCCGCGAAGACCAGGAAATAGACTGACGTAAGTAGTCCGAGGTTCGCTGACCCAGGCCCGGCATCCGAGCTGAGATGACTCACGATCAAAGCGTTGATCGTCCGAAACAGATACGAAAGATAGTAGCCAGCAGCAAACGGTAGAAATACGCGCACGGTGAGACGCCACGTCCTTGTAACTTGCATGCCGACCTTCTTGCTCATCAATTCATTCGAGCCGATAGCGCGTCCAGCTTTTTATAGGCTCGGCTGAATTGCTGTGGTCGTAGGCTGGCGTACAAAAAGAAGGGTCCGCGCGATGGCGCATTGAGAGCGATCAGTCAGGTTCGTCGGCGGGCTCCTGACGGATGATATCTTCCGGTATTTCACGCAGAAAGCTCTGCCCCTTTTGCAAACGACGCCCGAGCGCCTCGACAAATCCTTCAAACCGCTCCCGGCCTTTCGCCTGCGCAGCCGCCTGCGCGTCGTTGGGTAGCGGTGGCGTAACCGTCAGCCAGAAACGGACGAAGAGGGCCAGGCTCTCGGCTGTCAAACCAACGTCACGTTCCAGTCTCTGCATCTGACGCGACAGCCGATCCAGGCGACGGGTAAACGCCGCCTCCCGCCTGTCCGATCCATCCGGCGACAGAAACGAAGCAACGGCCGCCTCCACGATCGCAGACCGGGAGAGCTTCTGGCGATCGGCCAGATCCGAGATCTGCTTCAGAAGCTCAGGCGGGAAATACACGTTCATGCGGTCGCGCATATTGCTTCAGAGCTCCATGCCGTCATTCGGGTCCATGGCGGCTTGACGGGCAACGCCACGCATTTGCTGACGGCGAAGCCGGGACTGGCGGATCGCGTCCTCGTCGTCATCAAGAACGGCGGCAAATTCCTCGACCGGCGTCGGTTCGGCTGTCTCCTTGACGATCGCGACATGATCGGGGAGTTCGGGCTCACGACGAAGGCCACTGTTCGCCGCGTCTTCCTCCGCTTGCCCCCTTTCGGTTGGAAGCGACGCCGGCTTGGGCGTGCCCAATGTAGACCATCCGTCCGTTCGCGATGACCGGCCGGATGCCGCTGGGTCGGGCGGCGGCAAGACCCGCTCGGCAAACCGCCGGTCTTCATAATAGCGAGCCTTCTGAGCTCGAATCGGCGGCGTACCCGCCACCATGACGATCTCGTCCGTCGCCGGAAGTTGCATGACTTCACCTGGAGTCAGAAGCGCGCGCGCCGTCTCCTGCCGCGAGACCATCAGATGCCCGAGCCACGGGTTTAGCCTGTGCCCAGCATAGTTCTTCATCGCCCTCATCTCGGTCGCCGTACCAAGCGCATCGGATACTCGCCTCGCGGTCCGCTCGTCATTCGTCGCAAAGCTGACCCGGACGTGGCAGTTGTCGAGGATGGCGTTGTTGGGCCCATAGGCCTTCTCGATCTGATTGAGCGACTGCGCGATCAGGAAACTCTTGATCCCGTACCCCGCCATGAAAGCGAGGGCGGATTCGAAGAAATCAAGCCGCCCAAGCGCCGGAAATTCGTCGAGCATCATCAGGATGCGATGCCGGCGGTCGCGGGCGTGCAGATCCTCGGTCAGGCGACGACCAATCTGGTTCAACACCAAACGGATCAGCGGCTTGGTCCGTGAGATATCGGAGGGCGGCACCACGAGATAAAGCGTCGTCGGGAATTGATCAGCGATCAGATCGGCGATTCGCCAGTCGCAACGGCAAGTGACCCGGGCCACGACGGGGTCGCGGTAGAGGCCGAGGAACGACATCGCGGTGGACAGGACACCGGAGCGCTCATTCTCGGATTTGTTGAGGAGCTCACGCGCGGTCGAGGCGACAACGGGATGGGCCCCCTTCACGCCAAGGTGCGGCGTGGTCATCATGGCCTTCAATGTCGCCTCGATTGGCCACTTCGGGTTGGACAGGAAGGCGGCCACGCCAGCCAGAGTCTTGTCTGCCTCGGCATAGAGGACGTGGAGAATGGCTCCGACCAGGAGTGAATGGCCGGTCTTTTCCCAGTGGTTCCGCTTGTCGAGCGAGCCTTCGGGATCGACCAGGACATCCGCCACATTCTGAACGTCGCGAACCTCCCATTCTCCGCGCCGAACCTCAAGCAGCGGATTGTAGGCTGAGGACTTCGGGTTCGTCGGATCGAACAACAGGACGCGGCCATGCCGCGAGCGGAAGCCTGCGGTCAGTTGCCAGTTCTCACCCTTAATGTCGTGCACGATGGCCGAGCCGGGCCAAGCCAATAGCGAAGGGACGACAAGTCCGACGCCCTTGCCCGACCGGGTGGGTGCAAAACACAACACGTGCTCCGGCCCGTCATGGCGGAGGTAGTCGCGATCGAGCTTGCCCAGCACCACGCCATCCGGACCAAGAAGTCCGGCCGCACGAACTTCTTCTGCATCAGCCCAGCGCGCCGAACCATAGGTCTCGACGTTCTTGACCTCGCGCGCCCGCCAAACCGACATGCCGATCGCCGCCGCGATCGAGACGAAGGTCCCAGACGCCGCGATGAAGGCGCCCTCGACAAAGACCTGGGGCGCATAGGCATCAAAGACGAACCACCACCAGAAGAAGACCGGCGGGTAGTAGATCTTGAAGCCCGCCAGTTCGAACCAGGGCCGCCCAAGCGCAGGCTGCCAGGCGAGCCGCCAGGCCGTCCACTCAGTCGCGCCCCAGATGGCCAGCAAGACGATCAGGCCGACAACGATCACCTGTCCCCAGAGGATCTTGGTTCCAGACATCCCGAACGTCCTTCCGCATCTGAATTGGAGAGATTGCTAGAGACCCAGGTCGCGCTTGCGGCCAAAGCCCCATTCGATGCCTCCGCCGTCCTTCGCGACGCCGGTGACGTGTTGGCCGAGCTTCTTCTCGAGTTCGCGAGACCAGGGTACGAGCTGAAAGCCGAGTCCGTTATCGATCATGGCGAAACGCCCCGACGCCAGCGTCAGCCGCTGGCGATACGTGCCTGCCACGTGCTCCCCGGGGGCGGCCTTCACGTGAGGCAGGCCGGTATCGGCAGACACTCTTGCCCCCACCTCGTCCAGCTCACGTCGGCGCAGCGTGTTCAGCAGGCCGCGCTGCATGATGACGCGCCGACCCTGCCGGCGGGCGAGCCCCTCGCCTGCGAGATGTTCGGCACGGGCCTGCATGGCGTCGCGCGCCTCGCGACCAAACCCGCCCATGGAGAGCGGCATGAGATCGCTCTCAACGAGGCGATGGTCGATCCAGGTCGCGCCAGGAGCGGTGATCTGCTGGTTGAGGTCGAGATCGGAGCGGTTGGCGAGCACCAACGTCGGGCGCCGGTCGTCCGGCCCCCAAAAGCGGCGGACCTCGACGATCCCTCCGATCGGCGGGGCGTGATCAAATGCCTCGATGCCTCGGAAGCGAACGTGGTGAACGCGTCCGTCCGTGCCATCGATCACGGCATAGGCCTCGCCGGTCAGTTCATCATGAAGTCCTTTATCGACCAGCCGGCCGATAATCGACGACCCCGGCTTCTCACCATCGATCACATAATCGGTGACGCCACGCGCCTCTCCGCGGTCGGTGAAGACGCGGTGCATAGTCTTGATGACGTCGCCACGCATGCCGAGGTCGCGAAGGTTGCGCTCGGCCTCCAGCCCGACCATCCATTCGCCAGGGCCCGCAGACGCAGCGAAGCCCATCTTCTCCAGGTGCTGGAGCCGTCCGATCATTAAACGACGGATTTTCGGATCGGCCGCACCGGGATTTTCGGGACGCAGGTCGATGGCCCCGGTTTCATCGGCGACCATGCGAATCTCAACGTCGAGCCGCGTCCAACGTTCAGCCGCGATCTCCTTTTTCAGGGCGTTGCTGATCTCGTGCTCGGGCTTCGGACCAAGCTCGATAGACGCCAACTCCTCGGTGCGCGAGCGCAGTCCCCGGCTGATGTAATCTCGCGAGATCACGAGGTCGGCACCCGTCTGATCGACACCGCGCACGAGCAGATGAACGTGCGGATTGTCCGTGTTCCAGTGATCGACGGCGACCCAATCGAGCCGAGTACCGAGATCGACTTCCATTTGCCTGGCGAGATCGCGCGCAAGAGCTCTGAGATCGGTCATCTCAGCGGCATCCTCGGGCGAGACGATGAAACGGAAATGATGCCGGTCGTCCTTGCAGCGATCCGCGAAGGCTGCGTCGTCGGTGCGGTCGCTGCCGGCATCGAACATCACCGCCTTCTCGCTGTCACGCGTGACGCCGTCGCGCTTCAGATAGGAGAGATGGGCCGCCAGCGGCGCGGAACGGAAGGATCGTCCCTGGTGACGAACGACGCGCGCCTTCACCACTACGCGCCGCGCCGGGCTGAACAGGCGGTTGCGGCTAAAGCTGATCCGGCCGCGCCCGAAGGTCGAGCGTCCGTAGCTCGAGGAGCGCTTAGCCGCAGCCGCGTGCGAAGGGCTGTGACCGGCCTTCTTCGCCGCGCGCAGCACCTGGCTGATGAAGCTCTTGGGCTTTGGCGCTCGCGTACCGCGGATGCGGCCAGGCCGGACGCGTAAATCGCTGTCGCCTACGCTCACGGCAACGGCTCCAGGGACATGAAATCGCGGACAGTGCCGAAAGCACGGTTGAAATCATTGGCGAAAGCATCCGGCGCGGCACGCGCCCCAACCGAGGGGCACGGTAGAACCCCAGCCATGTCAATGGCTTGTGTTTCGAGCGGCGAGCCCCTTTTATCTCGCCGTCCTGATGTCGTACCGTAAGCGTCCGAATCCTGCACGACTTTCCGAGAGTGCATAGTCGTTCCATATCGGGTTCCTTGCTGCATTGGAGGATCTCCGGTGGGTACGGAATATTTCAAGAACGAAGCGCGTCGCTCTTTTTGGTCGGTACACGTTGAGGCGTGGCGGCGAAGCGGTCTCAGCAAGCGCAAATATTGTCGTCAGCATCGTCTCTCCGGAGGCACATTCGATCGCTGGCTGCGACATCTGATTGACGCCGAAGCTCTGAAAACGCGTGCGGAATTGCGTCGAGAGGAACGTCGGGAGCGGCTCCGCAGGAAGCGAAGTCCAGTGTCGAAGGACCAACGCTGCAGAGCCGTCCAAGCATTCTGGACAATGCACGTTGAAGCGATGAGGTGGTGCGGACTGAGCATGCAAGCCTATGCCCGGGCACATGGCATATCGCAGCACAGCCGGAGGCGGTGGCGCGATCTGATCGACGCCAATGAAGTGGAAATCGACTGGCGTACTCACCTTCATCCGAGTGCCCGTCCGCTAATAAGCACTAGTGCTAGCAGCGCTGCTAAGGAGTCCGTCGCCGAAACGCGCTTGACAGATGCGCCGACAGGTGATCCGCCGAGCGATGGATTTGCCAACCGACGTCGCTTTAGTGACGAGGAAAAGCTGGAGATCGTGCGCGAGTGCGAACACCCCGGCGCCACCGCCGCCGAGGTTTGCCGGCGCCACGGCATCGTCAGCAGCATGCTGTTCCGGTGGCGGGTACAGTTCGGGTTCGGCAAGCGAGCGCGGGCGAAGTTGGTGGCCGTGCAAGTGACCGGAGCGCACCCGGGAACGCTCGTCCTGAACGATCTGTTGCAGCCCCCCGACGGCATGACGGTTGTCCAGTTGGACGACGGGCGACTTGTCTTTGCACCAATGGGCAGCGATCCGGATGCAGTCCGTCGACACGTCAACGAGCAGGAGATAGCACGATGATGATCGTGCCGGCCGGAGTGAAGGTGCATCTGGCTTTGGGATATACCGACATGCGCAAGGGCCTCGACGGGCTCGCTACGCTGGTTCAGGAACACCTCAAGAAGGATCCGTTCTCCGGCCACCTGTTTGCCTTCCGCGGCAGGAGTGCGAGCAGATTGAAGATCCTGTTCTGGGACGGCAACGGACTCTGCCTGTTCACCAAGCGCGTCGATCAAGGTGGCTTCATCTGGCCTAGAATGAGCGATCCAGGTGGCACCGTGACGCTGTCTCCAGCGCAACTTGCGATGCTGATCGAAGGCATCGATTGGCGCACACCCGAGCGTCGATGGCGCCCCGCCGTCGCGGGTTGAATCGCAGAAACCCGCATAGAATAAAGCGAACTTACTTCTTCGAATCAGCGTGTTCGAGTAGACTCGGGCATGCAGCTTGATCTCAGCAATCTGCCGTCTGATACGACACTTCTGCATCGCTTGGTGCGCGACATCGCCGCGACAATTGAGCATCGAGACAGCGAGATCGAGCGTCTTCAGGCAATCATCAAGCAGCTTCAGCGCGCGCAGTTCGGGCGTCGCTCCGAACGCCTTGATCCCGACCAGCTTGCGCTCACTCTGGAAGATAGCGACAGCGATATCGGCCGCATTAAGGAAAGCCGGCCGGCCATTGTAACGGAGCCGCCCGAGGCACCATCGCGGCGCAAGGCGCTTCCCGACCACCTGCCGCGCGAGGACATTCTGCTTGACGTCGATGGTGAGGCTTGTAGCTGCTGCGGTGGCGCACTGCATGCTATCGGCGAGAGCGTCAGCGAGATGCTGGACTGGGTGCCGGCGCAGCTTCGCGTGATACGCATCACGCGCCCTAAATACGGCTGCCGGGCCTGCGGTAAGGTTGCCTAGGTACCTGCGCCAGAGCGGCCGATCGCCGGTGGATTGGCGACTCCGAATCTGCTCGCCCACGTGCTGGTCGGCAAGTATTGCGATCACACGCCGCTTTATCGGCAGTCGCAAATCTTCGCCCGGCATGGCGTCGATCTCGGCCGTTCGACGCTGGCTGGATGGGTCGGCGGCGCATGCTGGTGGCTCGAGGCGCTGCACGAGCGATTGTGCAAGAACGTGTTTGCCTCCGACCATCTGTTCGCCGACGATACGCCGATCCCGGTGCTCGATCCGGGAAGAGGACGCACCAAGACCGGACGCCTGTGGGTCTACGTCCGCGAGCAGCGGCTCTGGAGCGGACCAGAACCGCCGGCAGCCGTCTATTTGTTCGCACCCGACCGGAAGGCCGAACGTCCGGTATCGCACCTGGCGGGCTTCAAAGGTGTCCTGCATGTCGACGGCTATGCGGGCTTCGAGCAGCTGACCGGCAACGGCAAAGTCATGCTCGCGGCATGTTGGGCCCATGCAAGACGCAAGTTCTACGAAGTTGCCGAAGCCACCGGTTCGCCAATTGCGACGGAAGCCTTGCGCCGGATAAGTGAACTCTATGCAATTGAAGCCCGCGTCCGTGGGCAGTCGTCTGCCCATCGGCTCGCTGAGCGGCGGTCCTTCTCGAAGCCGGCCGTGCAGGCCCTGCAAACCTGGTTTGAGGCGCAGCTTGCACGCGTGCCCGGCAGCAGCACGCTTGCGGAAGCGATCCGGTACGCGCTCTCCCGTTGGGAAGGTCTGAAGCGCTTCTTGCTCGATGGCCGCGTTGAACTGGACACCAATCCGGTCGAACGGGCAATCCGCCCGGTGGCGCTCGGCCGGAAGAACCATCTCTTCGCCGGCAGCGACGGCGGAGGGACTCGTTGGGCAGTCGTCTGCTCGCTGATCACGACGTGCAAGCTCAATGACGTCGAACCCTACGCCTACCTGCGCGACGTGCTGCAGCGGATGGTCGACGGACATCCCGTCAACCGCCTCGACGAACTGCTGCCCTGGAGCTGGAAACCAGTCGATCATGTCAAGACCTGACCTCACGTGCATCGGCCGGACGCTTACGTCGTACCTGCCCATCGCGCTCGCCTTTCCGCCCATTCATCTCCAACGTACGCCACTGCATGCCAGCTTGCGCATTCGCTCATCGCGAGCCCCCTGCATTAGATCTCGCGACGAACAACCCTGTTGCCGGTGGCACGATGGCCGAGATCTCGTGAAAGGAGGTCGCCGCCGGAGCCCGATTTGACGAGCGCCCGGACTGCTGCGGGTCAGCGGTGTTCGTACTTTCAAATCTAGCAACAAAGAGCGCCGCTGCTGGTGGCCGCAGACCCGCGACGGCACCAGAAGCTGCGATGTCGCTACCGATGAGAGGCACAAGCTTCTGCAAATAGGCCTGGGTCTCAGCCGGCAATGGACGACCGGCGAGATGTTCTTTATAGCGACCAGGTCCCGCGTTGTAGGCTGCAACGAAGCCCGGAGAGCCGTAACGGTCGTGCAGTTCGCGAAGGTACGCAGTCCCCGCAAGAATGTTATCGCGGGGATCGTAGGGATTATTGCCGAGGTCGTACCGCAGGCGTAGTTCTGCCCACGTCTCCGGCATGATCTGCATCAGCCCCGTGGCGCCTTTCCGTGACCTGGCACGCGCGTCTCCGGCACTTTCGACGTCTATGACTGTGCGTATCCAACGCTCCGGCACGCCGAAGCGACGTGAGGCTTGCTCGACGAAATCCGCAAATGGCTCGCCAGTTGCATACCTTGCTGTGGGGTCCGCGGGTTGCGTCTCCGCGACAGCAGGAACGTTGCTCACGGTCAGCGCAGCGAACAACGATACAACAGCGAGCAGGCTCCTCTCGAACAAACGCAAGCGTGCCGCCGTGCTCGCGCCCGCCCAGGGTAAAGCCGCTTCGCGCCGGCCTTTCGGCCGCCCTGGACCGCCGCTGCGCGCATCGGCCTTGCAAGCTTTGGTCGGGACGGAGGAATGGTCCTGCACTGGGTCGAACAGAGGAATGGCAGGACGGGAACGAAGAAAACGCACGATCATTCCTCCCACGTCCACATCGGGAGCGCACGGCCGATCACGGCCGACGCCGGAAGTACTCCAAAATATCGGCCGTCAAGGGAGTCGTCCGACTGCCAGTTCATGAGGAACAGCTCACCGTCGCCGACCACGCGGCAACCCTGCCATTTCGGCAGCGGCCGGCCCCGCCCATCGCGATCTCGCGCCTCGCCCACTACAATTTCATCGACGGAAATCGTGAGCGCGTTTCTGCAGACCGTCTGCCCTGGCAGTGCCAACACCCGCTTGAGCATGGGGACGCCGAGCGGCAGATAGCCGTTCAGGTCGAGAAAGGTCGCAAGCGGCCCCGGCGGTTGAACGGCGACCAGCTCGGTGACATGCAAGTGTTCGACTGGTTGCAAGCTATAGAGACCGATTGGCACGCTTGCCGATGCATTCCAAATGTAGCGTGGAAGCGGCTCCAAGGCCATTGTGGAGACGAGCGCAGCAGAAACCGCAAACGTGGTTATCAGCATTATCAGGCGGCTTGTCATCGCGTCACCCTTTGACGATGAAGCCAGACCTGGTGGCGCGCTTTGGTGTATGGACGGGGGTTCTCGTTGACGGACAGACGGTTGTGGACGTGATGCCAATGATCAGGCGCGACGTCCGCGGGATTGATGCCAAGCGCCTCTATGGCATCAACCATTTGCAGCACCCGTTCGACCTTCGGCCAACCGGAGAGCCGCAGCAAAATCTCTCCGCCGGGTGTCACATAAGGTACGGTCGAGCAGCGCTGTCCAGGCGCGACCGCGCGCAAGACGTCAATCCGCGAAATGATCGTGCCAAAGTCGTTGGATGTCCAACGGACGAAGGCAAAGATGCTGCCGGGTGCAAATGACAGAACACGCCGGTGACGATCAAGCTTCCGTTCCTTCACAATGCGACCGAACCGAATGCGGTTTTCGATACGCTTCTCGAGCCACAGCACCTCCACTTCGGTGAGATCACTCATGCCGCCGCTCCCGAAGACTGAAATCGGGAGTCGTAAGCATTGGCGGCGGTGAAGCACCTGTAGGGCTTCTGCCGACAAGGAGGATTAACGGCCCGCGGTTGCCAGTCGCCTGCGATGCGGTTTCCGGCTTGGCCCGTTAGAAGAAATCCAAAGGATTTCTGGTTAGTAAAGCTAGAGCGGCTGGAAAGCGCAGAGAAACAAGCTCTTAAGCTCGATTCCGGTCCCCGATAGCACGAGGATTGCGTCCTCGATAGCACGAGGGTTGCGGTCCCCGATAGCACGAGCTGATTCACAGGTTGTCCTCCGAATTTGGAACGAGACCGCGGCGGCGCAGGCCGTGCCGTTAAGGGATCAACAGGCGCGGGCGCGAAGTTCAACCGCTCGGCACCGTTCGGGTCGCGCGTGAGCACGAGCTGATAACCGGGCAATGTCTGGCGCTGGACGATCTGACGCACGTCGTAAGCAAAGTGCTTGAGCGGCGAGAGGATGCCGGACTTGGCATGGAGGTGTACAAGGTCAAAGCTCCAGCCGCCGTCCTGACGCCCGCCATGCTTGCGCACGAGCCGGTAGAGCCAGCGCTCAAGTCCGCCCGTCAGATCGAAGTAGGCGCGGTCTATCATCAGCACGAGCGCGTCATCGATGACGCCCGCATAGAACCAATCCGGCAGACAAAGCTCGAGGCCAAACGGGCGGCCATTTGCATCGGCCGTCTCCTTCCACTCGTTGATCCAGGAGAAGCGATGCCGCCGCCATTCTGCCGGCTGCCGGATCGACTTCAGCACCGTCGTTGACTGAAGTCTGTCGAGACCCGCCTTCAGCCGGTCATAGTCACGCGCGCTGGTGCCGCGGCCGACAAACGTCAAAATCTCGTAAGGCGTTGCAGCCATCAGGCGCGACGTCTTCAGGCCAGCGTCACGCGCTTCGACGATCTGGGACGCGGCCCAGATCAGAACATCTGCATCCCAGATGGTCGCCACGCCGTGTTCAGGCACGGCTTCGACACGAATTGCGATTGCACCGGCCCGGAAATTGATCGGCACAATCCGCTTTGTCTTCGCGAGCGAGAAGAAGGGATAAGCCATCAGATCCCGCGCATCGCGCGGTGCGAGATCGCCGGGCAACGCCCGAAAGAGCTCCAGCTGGTCGCGCTCGGAATGGGGTTTACGCCGCATGGTCACTGCTCTTGCGCGGCGATCAGCGACGTTCCTGGCCCGCATAGGGACGCAGGACCGGATGTTTCTTGGCGGGCAGTACAGTGCCCTTGCCGGGATCCGACGTTGACGTCTTGGCGCCGAGATCAGCCCATGCTTTCAGGTCGTCTACGGCGTAGACGACACGCCCGCCGATCTTCCGATAGGTCGGCCCGGTGCCGTACGTGCGGTGCTTCTCGAGCGTGCGACCGGAGAGGCCAAGGTAACGCGCGGCTTCCGGTGTCCGCAGGAAGCGCGGGGGCATTCCGGCCGTGGGATCGGGCATTTGAGAACTCCAAGGTGACAGCGCACCGCGCATGGCGGCGTCGGCGTGTATGCGGTCATCATGGAGAAGCGCGATCTCGGAGGGGGATGCCGAATATGGGGGACATGATTTTCGATACCCCTCGGCCGAGGGGCTATTCGTCGCTGCGGCCGGGCCGCAGAAGTTTGCGGTAACCTCCGCGTACCAGCGCGAGGCCGCCTTTCACTAGGCGGACCGTTCGATTGCGCAAATCGTGCGTCTTCCAGGCGCGATCAGGGATGCGCTTTTTACCGAACAGCGCTTCGGCGACAGCGCGATAACTACCGCCGGCGCTGCGAGCATCGAGCGCACGGATCGCGGCGCTCAGACGCTCGCGCCGCTGTTTAGATAGTTTGTAAAATGCAGGACCTGGCGCACGTCCATTCATCGCGCGCCACAGCCGTCGGGCAGCATACGCGCGAGCTTCCAAATCGCCGTCAAACGGCAATTCGGCTGCGTATGACGCGCCGAGCACGGGGGGGGTCTTTGGACCAGACACGGTGATCCATCGCCCCGATGCGAAGCACGATATGCCAGCCGTCGGCTGCGCGGCGCACCTGCCCCGCTGTAAGGTCGTGCAGTGGCCGAGAGGCCGAACTGCGATCGGCGGTCGACGCGACCGTGACTGGAACAACGGTCGTTAGAACCTCAGGCGCCCAAAAGATTATCTGCTCGTCGAAGGACCACTGGGGGTCATGGGCGAAAGCAGATGCCCCACCTCCTCCTGAATTTCGCGGTCGCTTCGCCATCTGGGCTGCTAGCGATCATCGCTTCGTAATCACGTCGATAGTCCGCGTTACGACGAAGACATTCCCAGGCGATGTCGGTGATTTCGGCGTCTTGTAGGCTCTTATAGGAATCCGGCGACCGCCAGTCGAATTCAGGCATTGCTTCCGTCCCATTGCACTCAGCTAACAACGATTGCGGCGCAATAGGTATGAACGAAACGGTTGTAGGAAGCCCCTAGTTTGGCACCACGTGGTGCACTGGAATGACCACCCGATAGCGGAAGAAAATCGTTCTGCATGCAAGTCGCCAGTCGGCGATTTTCTTCTATTATGAGCCGGACCCGCGTAACAGACGACCCTGCTCCGTAACCCATTTAGCGCGCGCAAGATGACTCTGGTATGCGCTCCGCGCACGGTCCGGCTCTCGCTCTGGGTCTATATGCAGCACGACACGAGCGACTTCCATCCAGTCAGCCCCCTCGCTCTCAGCCTGCAGAAGGCGAACGTACGTGACGACGTGCTGTTCGTCATAGGCTGTCAGCGCCGGCTCGTTCGGCGCGACATCCGCGACGTCAGGATCTAGCGGTGGCTTCGACATCAGAGGCTACAATATGCGCTGGATTGAAAATCAAATCGCGAGACGCAAGCCTTGCCGGCTCGAACAGTTCCCTGCTGTAGCATATGGCATGCCAGGTGCTCGGGCGAGCGTTCAAGAAGCCGCGTTTCCCACATTTTCAGCAATCGAAGCTCCGTCCGAACCTGCAACACCCGGCTCCGCGTATTATAACACGTAGCGCCAAAATACGCGATTGCTTCCTATCCTGCGGATGGATATTCGCAAGGTCTTTGGAGCGAACGCGCGTCGATTTCGACTGGCCCTTGGCTTGAGCCAAGAGGCCGTGGCGGAACGCATGGGCGTCGACCGGGCCTTTGTAAGCAGCATGGAGCGAGGGCTGCAAAACGCGACATTGATAACAATCTGGCAGATTGCTCAAGCTTTAGGGGTCCGGCCTGCAGACCTGCTTGAGGAGAAGGTGTCCAAATTTCGATCATGAACTTCCGCGAGCCGGGCCGGCGGTCCGGGAGCGCCCGACGTGGACAGGCGTCACGGCCACCGATCCGGCTTGCTGGATCGCATCAGGCCTCGAACAGGCGCCCAGAGGTATGCGCCGAGCGCGACCCATCAAACGAAATCTCCCTTAAATGGGCGCAACGTCCTAAAAACAATCAGTCGGTATCATCGACCGAGGTACGATTTGAGAAGCCCCGCCCGGCGGACCGGACGGGGTTTGGCGGAGCGTCTACTCGCCGTTCTTGCGGGGCCGCGACCAGAGCAGCGTGTAGCCCTCGCCGCCTTCGTCGTCGAGCAGGTTCGCGTAGATCGGTGCGTTGAATGAGGGATCATCGAGCTTGAGCGAGAGGTAATCCCGGCCCTCTTCGGAGCGCTTCGACCAGGCTGCCCCAATCTCGGCCCGGCCCACGTAGATGCGGTGGCTCGGAGCGTTGTCGTTGGATCGGTTGGTCTCGGCGACGATACGGACGCCCTTGGCTAGCAGGCTCAGGGTGACGATCTCGCCCTGGAAATCGTTGCCGACCTTCTTGAAAGAACCGATGTTAGCCATGTCACTTCTCCTGTTGTGTTTCGAGTCCGCGACCACCGCGGCCTCGATGGTGATCTAGAGGCCGAGGACGATTGGCGACGCACCCGCTTGCCGGCCGGAGCGCAGCGGAGGACGCTGTTAGAGCGACTTTCTTGCCTCGCGAGGAACGGGCGTAAGCCCAGGGGAAGAAAGTCGCATCAACGGCGTTGCGGCTCAGACGATCGAGGCGCAGCCGGTCTTCGGCCACATCAAGCCATCAAAGAGGCCACGTGCGTCCGCGTGCTGAACCGCAATCTTAAGGAGAAGACTTGGCGAAGCTCGGTTGAACTGCACAAGAGGTTGGTACGGTTCGGCGCAGAAGAGAAACAATCTGCCACAAAGGGCGGTATCGTCCCGGAAGGAATGATCAAGCGCGGCGCGTCGCTCCACCGTAACTATGTGAACCAGACAGAGATTGGCACGGCTCCCTTAAAGGCGCTCCGAGGAGAAGTGCGGTTACCTCACCTCTCGCTCACGCTGGACGACTCCTCCTTCTACGTAACGCGCCCTGCGGTCTTGTTCGATCGATGACGGCGACGAAGTGTCATCGCTCGTGCGTGGCGGCCGTAAGAACTGGTCGAGGCAAATTCGCCACCCCTCCGGTCGACTCCAACGGGCGGGGCTCCGCGAAAACCGTCAAGCGCGTCCATGCCGTTCCGCCGATGCAAACCGCACCCAGGCGAGCGAAGGCCTCGCGCCAAGCCAGCGAAGGCACCCCGATCTACGACAGGGCGAATATCACATGATAGCCAGCGATAGCCGCTGGCACCGCGAAAGCGGCTGCAATCGCGATGCGCAGGGTCAAGGAGCGACGAAGGGCGACGGCAACCTGACCAGCGGCAAGCGTCAGCGCGCCAGAAGCAATTCCGATAAGCAGTGCGCCGAAGACGCCCGCGCCATCACGAAATGCCAACATCCCGACACTAAGTGCGACGAAAAACGGCAACGCATACACCGCCAGCGTAAAGATCAGCCAGCAGAATATGCTTAAGCCAACGGCGTAGAGAACAAGCTGAAGGGCGAGCATGGTGGTGGCTCCATGTACATAGACGTACCAGTCGCGCCTTCCGCCACCACCGCGGCGCGGCTTCGGACGCAAAATCGAAACGAGGCGGAGTTGCAGCGTGCAACTCCACCTGGGCGTGTTCAAGGCGACGGCGCTTACGCGCCGAACTTCCAGACGGGAATGCTGAGCCGCTTTGCCTTGTCGGCAAGGTTGTCCTGAATTCCCGTGCCTGGGAAATGCACGACGCCGATCGGCAGCAGTTCGAGCATCGCATCGTTGCGCTTGAACGGCGCCGCCTTGGCGTGCTTCGTCCAGTCTGGCTTGAAGGCGATCTGTGGCACCTTGCGACTGGTCGCCCATTTCGAGGCGATCAGTTCAGCGCCTTTCGGGGAGCCGCCGTGGAGCAGGACCATGTCGGGATGCTTGGCGTGAACCTTGTCGAGGCGATCCCAAATGAGGTTGTGGTCATTGAAGTCGAGTCCACCGGTGAGTGCAATTTTCGGACCTGGCGGGAGCATGACCTCAGTCTCGGAGCGGCGCTTGGCCGCGATGAAGTCGCGGGAGTCGATCACTGCCGCGGTGAGCGTGCGGTGATTGACCAATGATCCTGATCGCGGGCGCCACGCTGAACCGGAGTGGACCTCAAATCGCTCGATGGCCTGATCCCGGAACAGTTCCAGGCAATTGCGCCGCTCGATAAGCGTTATGCCTTCGGCCGTCAGGCGTTCGAGTTCGACCGATCGCACCTCCGAGCCGTTCTGCTCGCGTTGGCTCTTCAGCTGCGCCTGTTCGTTGTCGTCGAGCTGGCGTTCGATACGGTCGACGGCCCGATGGAACAGGTTGACGGTTGACCAGAGCAGGTCGTCAAGGTCCGGTTCAAGCCGCGTGTCGCTCAAGGTGGCAACCAAGGCGTCGAAGATATTGGCCACAGAGCCGACGATCATCTTGCCCTCGGGCAGCGGTCTCGGATCGGGCTGGTCGTCGAAGGGACGGTAGCTGAAGAGCTGCAGTTCGGTGAGCACGTGGTCGGTCGGAGATGTGGCGTACGGCGGTTCGATGTCGTCATGGTCGGTCATGGGAAGAGGTCCTTTGCCGGATCGGCCGCGACCATCGCGGCCTTCAGGGCGATCCTCTGACGGCAGGAGGAACGGGCCAGAACCCGAAAGGGCCGAAGCGGCAGCGGAGGATGGCGGAAGCCGGCTATTTTGGTTCGCGGTGCAAAGCGCGCTGGCCAACCATATGATGTGTCTTCACATCACCGGCGCGCGGCGGAAAATAGCCGGACGCAGCCATTGCCGGCCCGGGCCGTTTGCCGTCCGATCGCCCTTTAGAAGGCCGCGATGGTCGCGTCCTCTTCCGGTATTGGCGTCGCCCATGAGCGGCCTATCAACTTCGATCGAAGACTGGGAGCTATTCCGCGGGCGCCATCGACGAATGCAGGAAGCGAGCGATGTCCTCCGGCACGAGTTGAATCCGCAACGCCGCTTGGAGGGCCTCGATACTAAGGATATGCAGATCTTCGTTGAAGTCGCCCAGCCGGGGCGACAGCACGACCGCTTCAATGCCGGCGTCTGCTGCGCGCTGGCTGAGAGTTGCCAGTGCTGCATCACCGGCGGCATCGGCATCGCGCGCAATGTAGAGCCGGCGCAGGCTAGACGGCAGCGTCATGGCGGATAGGTGATTAGCCGAAAGCGCAGCCGCCATCGGCATAGTCGGCAGCAGGTAACGTAGCGAAAGCATGGTCTCGATACCCTCGCCGGCAGCGAGCACGTCATCCACCACGCCGAACCGAACGGCGTTGCGGAGCAGATCGCCCATGGCGCGTCGTGGGGTATCGATCGGAGCCTTGCCGAGCCGAACAAGATCAAAGCCGTCCGGATCGAGCCAGGTCCGGTGCACGCCGGTGATCCGACCATCGAGATCCGTGACGCAGGCAATCATCGCCGGCCAGGTCTCGGTCGGCAGATGGTCGTCCGCCCGATAGTAGCAGCGTGGATGGAAGCGCAGACTGCCGCCATGATAGATGCGAGTTATGCCGCGGCCCTGCAAATATGCCTCGGCAATGGTCCCCTCGATCGGGCTGGATATCGCAAAGAGCCGACGGGCACCTTCCTGCGATCCGGGCGTTACGACTGCGGGAATAGGTCTTGGGGCGGGTTTCTGCTCAGAACGAGGCAGGTTCAAAAAGCGCCTCGCCTCCTCGGCGACCTCACGAAAGTCTCGCAAAGCCAGAGTTTCGCGGATGATGTCGAGGAGATCACCATGCGCACCGGTTGCGGCATCGGTCCACTTGCCCGCCGCTCCCTTCGGCGATTCCTGGAGCCGCACAAATAGTGAGCGGCCCGGGTTGTTGTGGACGTCGCCGACTACCCAGTACCGCCCCGTCCGCTTGCCATTGGAGAGATAGTGTCGGCACACCGCCTCCGCCTCGCGCGCGAGGCGGCGTGCCAGTTCACAAGGTTGGCGGGACATCAGGCCGCCTCCTGCCAACTGGCACCTCTAACTGTATACTGGACGCGTGCCTTCGACAGCATCTCTATGCCACTTGCGTCCATCCGCACGAACATGCGGAGCTTACAAAAGATGATCTCTCCAAAGAGGCCGTAGCCTCGCAAGCTATTGCGCATCTTGGCATCGGCCGACACTTCGATGCGCTTTCCACGCGTCACTCTGACATTAGCCGACGTGATCTTTTGGACAGCTTTTGGCATGTTGATTCTCCACGACGGCCAGCCCGGAGCCTCTCTCTCGGCCTGCAACCCGTCACGGAAGCGACCCTGCCCCTCTTACTCTTGTGCCCGCGCCCCCCGAGCAGAAGCTCACGCCGCCCGCTGCTACTCCGTCGACATGTCGCCGACGGGTTCTGGGAGAAAGCCAAGAAGATAATCGGCAACCTTGCCGGCCTGGGAAGCAGCCCGGATAATGGCACGATTGTCCTCGCGCAAGACTTCAAGCCATGAGCCGATATAGGCGGCATGCCGCACCGTCGGCACGATGCCGAGCGAGGCGCAACTGAACGCAGACGAGATTTCTGCAACCAACTCCTCGAAGGCGTACTTCCTGGTACCGTAGTTGCCTGACAGGTCGCGGTTCAGACGTGACGGATGACCGCTGGCATGCGCCAGCTCGTGGAGGGCCGTTCGATGCCAATTTATTGGTTCAAAATAGGCCTGCGGTGGCGGCACCTGCACATAATCTTCAGTCGGCGCATAAAAGGCGCGGTTGCCGCCGATGCGGAAGTCGATGCCGCTTGCCTTGATCAGGTACTCGACGTGCGGCTCGATCGGGCCTGGCGGCGGAGATGGCGCCGTTGTTGCGATCTCTGGAGGCAGGCCGGCACATTGATCGGTGTTGAAGACCGTGAAGCGCTTGAGGAAAGGAACAACTTGTGCCTCCTCACCGGCCTCATGTGCGCGGCACTTTTCGTCGACCGGCACAAAGCGGTCGGCATAGACGACAGTCGTGCCGCGCTCGCCCTTGCGGACGTGACCACCGAGCGACAGCGCCTGGCGGAAGGTAAGCCAGCTCTCCCCTTTAAATCCGTGTTCGGTCGCGGCACCCCATAGAACTAGAATGTTTATGCCGCTGTATTGGCGACCGGACGCCGCGCTCTTCGGCAAGGCCGGCGGCCCCTCCGCCGCCGCGGTGCCCCAAGGCTGCACCCACGGCACTCGGCCAGCCTCCAACTCGGCGATGATCTTGTTGGTGATGTGGTCATAAAGACTTGCCCGGTCCTCACCGGCGCGCGCCCGAGGATGATGTCTGGACATCGCGGATCTCCGCGACGAGCGCTGCGAGCCTCTCTCGCAGCCTATAACCCGTCACGACAAAACCGCGCGACACTCTTACTCTCAGCCTCTAATTCAGAATGCGACGTCTGCGACCCGGTCGGCCGTCCGTCCAAGCCTTCATGAGAATAGGCGCTGAGATGCCCTGGGGCTGAGGGTCTCGACCAGGCGTGCGCCAACGGCGCATCGCCTCCACGCGAAATGGCACCCGAGAGCGTGAGCATAGCGATCCGAAGGGGCACGCGGGTCCGAGTGCAGCGACGAGACCGGTTAAGAGGGCACCCGGGAACGGGGCAGTGATAGCGATCGCCGAAGGCGAGCCCCTTTCACGAGTGCCCCCGGCGAGGAGCTCCGCAGAGTTTGCGCGAGGGATCGAAGCCGGATGGCCGAGACGCAACGCGGCTCGGTACAAAAGAGCCCGATGCGGCGAAAGCCGCACGCGCGGAGGCGGAAGAACTCCACCAAGGCGTCAAGTGGAGGACACAAATTCCTAGCGCGCATTCGTCTGCGCCTCGATTCTGATCTAGATGGATAGCAGACCGTTTGTCCGATTTTACACCATCTGCGGTGAGGGCATTTCTGATTGCATTCGGTCTTGGATCGGCCAGCCGTCCAAGCGCGTCATCCGAGGCCGGCAGCTCACGGACAACTGGAGCCGTTAGTTCCACTATGCGGCGGCCGTCGGAAATGACTAGACCAGACGAAGCGAGACCTGCCGAGCAGGTGCTCGAATCGGCGTCGCCGCGAGAAGAAGCCCCTGGTGCAGCGCGCACCAAAATTCCGACTTTGGATGCCGATCCGATGGCTTCAATGCAGATCTACCGTCAATTTTGTCGAATAGGCCATTGATCATACATCCAAAGCAGCTGGCTGCCCGCTAACGGCTGTGCCGACCTGGCCCCCCATAGAAATGTTGCCGCTTCTTGAATTTCCCCGATGGGAATTAGCTCTGCACAAGAACTGCCAGCCAAGACCCACCTTTTTGCGCGCTACTCTGGCCTATCGTCGCGCGGCCGCGCCGGGCGGTAGAGCCGAAATTCCTTTTACCGTAGAACACCGCTTGATGAGCCATCCTAACTCCCGCTCACCGATCCCGAGCACAGAGCAATCTAGATCTTCTAGATCGGACGTCGTTCTTCAGTGAATTCAGCTCTTGTTAAATCGAGCGGACCCCCAGCTGTGAAACCAGAACGCCCAACGTCCCCGCGCACCCCGCTGCCTGCCCGCTACCCACCCGCTGGAACTTGGCCCGGGATGATGAGAGCGGACATGGCTGCCGCCTATCTCGACTTTGAGGACACAGGCGAACTCGCGCGCGCGATTGGTCGAGGTGACGCACCGCCGCCGCGTGGCTATCGCGGCACAGGACGACTGCGGGAGCCAGTTTGGTCAAAGGCGGCTATGGACCGCTTCGCAGCGTCTACCGGAAAAAGAGACCTTAATGAAGCAGAGGACCTCTTATGCCTCGTATAACATCACTT
The DNA here is from genome assembly GCF_023073915.1 of Bradyrhizobium sp. 149. GTDB lineage: Bacteria > Pseudomonadota > Alphaproteobacteria > Rhizobiales > Xanthobacteraceae > Bradyrhizobium. The sequence continues at coordinate 211,699 of NZ_JADPKK010000023.1, forward strand.
GATAGGGCACTGCGACTTCCACGATATTGTCGCCAAACGAAATTAGCGAACAACAGGGTGGCCTATTATTTTGAACCGCCATCCTGGGCCCGTCGACAGGGCTGTAGTTTAAACCCTGAAGCTTTAGGAAGCGACTACGCAAGCGCAGTCGAGCGGGTCGAGCAAGTCCTGTTGCCCGCATTCGACAGTTGGCGCTCACGAGGTTTGACTGACATGACGCCGGCCTCTCCCGAACCCGGCACGTTCGATTGGCTCGTCGGCATCTTTCAAGCTCATCCGAAGTGGAACGAAATCGAAAGCGCTACTCAGCGGCATTACACGAAAAGTCTTGCAATGTTCGCCAACCACGAGCTGAAGGATGGAAGTCGCGTTGGGTCGAAGCATTTGTCCGACTTCACCAAAGCCTTCGTCGACGCAGTTTATGGAAAGCTGCTGGTGGTCACAAGAGTAAGTAGCAGTGGGGAGGTGACGGTTCGCGAGCGTCGTCGCTATGTAAATATGGTTATGGCGGCGTGCCGCCGCGCCTGGTTCGTTGGTCAGCGTGCTCAAGAAAAGATCGTGCCAGCGAGCAATCCATTTTCCCGGATGGGGTTAAGATCTCATGCGCCTGGACGGTCGATACGGCCCACGCCGACCGCAACTTGGGATGAACTCGTCGCATTCAGAGCTGCGGCGACAAGACTTGATTACCGCTCCATCGCAACAGCTGCCTTGTTGTCGTGGGAGTGGTTGCAACGAGAGCAGCACGTGTTCGGCGCGTTCGACATTTCGCATTACCGCCCGAGCGAGCGGCCAAATAGCGTCAGAATCGTGCATCCAAAGAATGGCGAGGAAGCCTGGTGGCCACTGTTAGACGAAACGGCGGCCCCTCTCTTTCCCGAACTTATGGAGGAGCTCGACGAGATCAAAAAGACCACCCTCTCTGGCTTGGTATTCCGGCGTGACCATGCGCATCGTCAGTCTACAATCCCGCTTCCATGGATTACCCCACGCAAGGATCTGCGCTATCTACGCAGCGTGGTAAAGCAGATAATCGCCGAGGCGGGCCTTCGTAAGGAACTTTCTTTTAGGTCCTTCCGACATGGGGGATTCACTGAGGGCGCCGACAGTGACCTCACGGATGCAGAGTTGCGCGCCGCCGGCCGCCATAGATCAAATCGCCAACTGCCGACCTACGCCAAGCGTACCGGCAAGCAGTTGATCACGGCTACGAAGAAGCGCCGCGAGGAGCGAATAAGATCACTCCTCGTTCGACAAAACGCCAATTATGCCCCGGAATGAGGTGCGTCCGCGAGCTGCAGCACCCACATAGCGTTGAATGATCGCCTATTTTCCTGTCCACACCGGCTTGCGCTTCTCGCTGAACGCCTTCAGCCCTTCCTTGGCGTCCTCGGTCATGGCGAGCAGCGCGATCTGGCTTTCTGTGTAGGCGATGCTCTCGTCGAACGACATCGAGGCTATGGCGCGCATCGCGTATTTGCCGCGGCGGATCGCGGTCGGCGATTTGTCGACGATGCGCCCGATCAGCCAGCCGACCTTGGCGTCCAGCTCGGCCGCGGGCACGACGTAGTTCAGCAGGCCCGCTGCTTGAGCGGCCATCGCGTCGAACGGCTCGCCGGTCAGCGCCCATTCGTTGACGAGCCGGGGCGGCGCGATGGACTGCAACAGGCTCAACACCTGCATCGGGAACACGCCGACCTTCACCTCCGGCAGGCCGAAGATGACGTGATCAGCCGCAATCGCCATGTCGGTCATGCAGAGCAGGCCCATGCCGCCGGCCATGCAGACGCCACTGAGGCGCGCAATCGCGGGCTTGGTCGCGTTCTGCGACAAACGTAGCAGATCGGCATAGTCGACATTCGGCCTGGAATGATCCATCGCGAACGCCGCGCCGGAGTTCTGCAGATCGGCGCCGGCGCAGAACGCCTTGTCGCCCGCGCCGGTCAGCACGATGACCCGGACGTCCTTGTCCTCATGCGCGTCGCGATAGCCCTTGCTGATGCCGGCGATGACCTCGCCATTCAGCGCGTTGCGTTTCTCGGGCCGGTTGATGGTGATCCAGAGCGCCTGCCCGCGCTTTTCGGTGATCACGGCGGTGGTGTCGGTCATGGCACGCTCGCTTCCTTGATGTCCGTTTTGCCACCATTTGCGGCAGCTCGGGCGGAAGGTTCAAGGGCAATCTGTGGCGCGGCGCCGCTTTAGCGTCTCGACACAAACTTGCGGACGATCGAAGCGCGCGCGATTAGGCCGCGACCGCTTTCCTGATCCAGACCTTGTTGTCGTGGAAAGCGGCTCCGCCGATCGGCGCGATCGTGTCCGCGCCCGTCAACATATTGATGCCGCGGTCACCGATATGGTTCTTGTTGGGATGAACGGACTCCGCGATCAGCACGCCGCGCCGCACGCCCTCGAACAGCTTGGCGATCAGCGTGGTCTCACCGCGCGTATTGCCGAGCGTCACGGCGTCGCCATGGGCGATGTCGAGCGCGGCCGCATCCAGGGGATGGATCATCACGCTCGCCTTGCCCTCGCGCGCCTGGGAGGACGGCGTCTCGTTGAAGGTGGTGTTGAGGAAGCTGCGCGACGGACTCGTGGCGAGCCGGAACGGATGAGCCTGGTCGGAATGCTCGATCACCGCCCAATGATCCGGCAGCGACGGCATCGTGTCGAAGTCGCCCATGGTCTGGCCGAACGGCGGATGCGCCCAATCGGCCTTGAAATGGAATTTCCTGTCGGCGTGGGCAAAGCCGTCGAGATAATGCGAGGTGCGGAAGTCCGGCTGCAGGTCGCGCCAGAGGTCGGCTTCGAGGCCGCCAATGTCGCCGTGGTCGCTCAGCTTCAGCGTCGCATCGATCAATTCGCGCGGCGTCAGCTCGAAGCCCGGATGGCTGGCGCCAAGCCGCGGCGCCAGCGCCTGCAGCACTTCGTGGTTGGAGCGGCATTCGCCGGGCGGGTCGATCAGCTTCGGCCCGACCGAGATGTGCTGGTGGCCGCCGCCATAATAGAGATCGTCGTGCTCCATGAACATCGTCGCCGGAAGCACGATGTCGGCCATCTCGGCCGTCTCGGTCATGAACTGCTCGTGCACCGCGACGAACAGATCCTCGCGCGCAAAACCCTGTCGCACCAGCGCCTGCTCCGGCGCCACCGTCATCGGATTGGTGTTCTGGATCAGCATTGCCTTGACCGGCCCCTTGCCGTGCAGGGCCTTGGAATCGCCGGTGAGGATACGGCCGATCTGCGACTGGTCGAGCGCGCGGATTGTTTGGTCGATGGCGTCGTGGCCTTCGATGATGGATTCGTTGAAGTGCCACAGCGCGTAATTGTTGAAAAAGGCGCCGCCGCCTTCATATTGCCAGGCGCCCGTCACGGCGGGAATGCAGTTCGCGGCATGCATCTGCGCCGCGCCGTTGCGCGAGCGGGTGAAGCCGTAGCCGAGCCGGAAGAAAGTCCGCTTGGTCTCGCCCACCAATTTGGCAAAGGCCTCGATCTCCGCCACCGGCACGCCTGAGATCGCGGACGCCCATTCCGGCGTGCGCGTCTTCAGATGCGCCTCGAGTTCGGCAGGGCAATCGGTGTATTTGTCTATATAGGCGCGGTCGGCATAGCCGTCGCGGAACAGGACGTGCATCACGCCGCAGGCGAACGCGCCGTCGGTGCCGGGCCGCAGGATGATCTTGATGTCAGCCTGCTTCATGGTTTCGTTGTCGTAGATATCGACAGCCGCAATCTTGGCGCCGCGCTCCTTGCGGGCGCGCGCAGCGTGCGTCATCACGTTGACCTGCGTGTTGACGGGGTTGGTGCCCCAGATCACGACGAGATCGGAGAGCGCCATCTCGCGCGGATCGACGCCGGCGATCTTGCCGGTGCCGATCGCGAACCCGATGCGCCCGACATTGGCGCAGATGGTCTGATAGAAGCGCGAATATTTCTTCACATGCGTGAGCCGGTTGAGGCCGTCGCGCATCACCAGTCCCATCGTGCCGGCGTAATAATAAGGCCAGACCGATTCCGCGCCGTGCTCGCGCTCCGCGTCGTTGAAGCGATCGGCAATCTCGTCCAGCGCGTCGTCCCAGGTGATCCGCGCGAATTGGCCGGAGCCCTTCGGCCCGGTGCGGCGCAGCGGGTACATCAGCCGTTCAGGATGATGGATGCGCTCGGCATAACGGGCGACCTTGGCGCAGACCACGCCGGCCGTATAGGTCTGCTTTTTCGAACCGCGGACGCGGCCAATGCTGCGTCCCTCGACCACCTCGACATCGAGGGCACAGGCCGACGGACAATCATGCGGGCAGGTCGAATGGCGGATTTCGATCTTGGCGTGCTGGTTCATGTCCAATTTGGTAACACCAAAATACCTGTGAGCCGAGGGCATTTATCCGGCAACGCCCATGCGATTTGCTCAGAGCGCATGCGCCGCCGGTTCCTGCCGCGACCGCGAAGAGCGGCGCGGCCACACCGAAAAGCGCCGGATATTCCCGGCACGATCGGCTTTGTGAGGCGTCGACAGCCCGCATTCCCTGCCGCTACAGTACCTACCAACAAGAACGACATCAGGGAGGTGGGCGTGGCCCGAAGATGGATGCTGGCGCTGGTCGCCGGCCTGCTCGGCGCATTCGCCGCAGTCCCCTCATTCGCACAGGATTACCCGACCCACCCGGTCCGGATCGTCGTGCCCTTCGGCGCCGGCGGGCCGGCCGACGTCGCGGCCCGGCTGATCGGCAATGCGCTCCAGGAGAGTTTTGGCCAGCCCTTCGTGATCGAGAACCGCACCGGCGCGGGCGGCGTCATCGGCACGGCCGAAGCGGCGAAGTCGCCCGCCGACGGCTACACGCTGTTGATGATGTCCAACACCCAGACCGCGAACGAATCCCTGCTGACGCCGGACAAGCGCAAATACGAGCTGATGCGCGACCTCGCGCCGATCGCACCGGTGAACTCTTCCGATCTCGTCATCGTGGTGAACCCGCAAGTCGCAGCGAAGACGCTGCCGGACTTCATCGCGCTCGCGAAGTCGCAGCCGGGCAAGCTGAACTACGCCTCCTCCGGCCAGGGCACGCCCTACCACATGGCCGGCGAGTTGTTCAAAGCCATGGCTGGCATCGACCTCGTCCACGTGCCCTACCGCAACAGTGGCGAGGCACGCAGCGGCGTAATCGGCGGGCAGGTGCAGATGATGATCGACGCGGTGCCGGCAATGGCGCCGAATATCGGCGAGAACCAGGTCCGCGCGCTCGCAACTACCGGCAAGCAGCGCTCGGCGGTGCTGCCGAATGTTCCGACAGCGATCGAGGCGGGCGTAGCAGGCTATGAAGCCACGATCTGGCTCGGCCTGATGGCGCCGGCCGGCACGCCGAAACCTGTTATCGACAAGCTCAATGCCGCCGTGAACGCAATGGTGAAGCGGCCCGATATCATCAAGCTCTGGACCGAGCAGGGTGCCGTACCCATGTCGATGACGCCGGAAGCGTTCGACAAGTTCCTGCGCGGCGACATCGAGAAATGGGCCGATGTCGTCAAGAAATTCGACAAGTCCTGAGGCCGTAGAGCGACAATGCCTACCATTCAATTCCAGCTCAACGGCACGGCGGCGGCCGTGGATACCGATCCGGATCAGCCGCTGCTCGACGTGCTGCGCAGCCGGCTCGGCGTCACCAGTCCGCATTTCGGCTGCGGGGCGGGTGAGTGCGGCGCCTGCCATGTCATGGTCGGCGACCGCGCGATGGCCTCCTGCGAGATTCCGATGTGGTCGGTCGCGGACAAGGACGTTGTCACAGTCGAGGGCCTCGGCACGGCGGAGCAACCGCATCCGCTGCAACGCGCCTTTATCGCCGAGCAGGCGATGCAATGCGGCTATTGCGTATCGGGGATCCTGATCAGCTCGGCGGCGTTGCTGAAGCGCAATCCGTCGCCGACGGAGGCGGAGGTGAAAGCGGCGCTGGATCGCAATCTGTGCCGCTGCGGATCGCATAATCGCATGGTCCGCGCAGTGCTGCGGGCGGCGTCGGAGATGGCGGCGTCATGACTACGGCGTTCCCTGCCCCGACCCTGCCGGTCAGCCTTGCGGCCAATCCAAAGCTGTCCAGTTGGGTGAAGTTCATCGGCGAATGCCGTGTGGTGGTCTCGCCCGGCAAGGTCGAGATCGGCCAGGGCATCGTTACGGCCCTGGCCCAGATCGCGGCGGACGAGCTCGACGTCGACATTGGCCGCATCGAGATGATCCGCGCCTCCACGGCGGCCAGCCCGAACGAGGGCGTCACCTCGGGCAGCCTTTCGGTCCAGCAATCCGGCCGCGCGTTGCGGCAGGTCTGCGCCGAGGTGCGCCAGCGCTTCCTCACCGCGGCATCGGAGCGTCTCGGTGTCGATGCGTCGCTGCTCGAGATCCAGGACGGCACGATCTCGGGTCCCGGAAATGTCAGGACCAGCTATTGGGAGCTCGCCGGTGATGTGTCGCTCGACCACGACGCCAATGCGGGCGCGACAGCGAAGATCGCCGCCAAACGCGCCGTCGCCGGACATTCGGTCCAGCGCGTCGATATTCCCGACAAGGTGTTTGCAGGGCGGCGTTTCATTCACGACTGCGCACTGCCGGGCCTGCTGCACGGACGCGTGCTGCGACCGGACATCTCGGGCGCCAGGCTGATCGCGCTCGACGAGACGGCTGCGCGTGCTGTTCCCGGCCTCGTCACGATCATCCGCGACGGCAACTTTTCCGGCGTGATTACCGACAGCGAGGCAGCGGCGGAAGCCGCGCTGAAAGCCTTGCGCAAGGGCGCGACATGGACGGCCGGTGAGCCGCTGCCCGATGAAGATGATCTGGCGGGCTTCCTCAAGAGCCAACCGGTCGAGACTGATGTCATCGACACCAGGACCAATGCGACGACGCGCCGGCATGCTCGTACCCTCCGCCGGCAATACACCCGCCCCTACATCGCGCATGCCTCGATCGCTCCATCCTGCGCCATGGCGCAATGGAACGGCGATCGCGTCCATGTCTGGACGCACAGCCAGGGCGTCTACCTGCTGCGCGCCGATCTCGCGATCGTGCTCAAGCTGCCGGCAGAAAACATTGTCCTCGAGCACATGGAGGGCGCGGGCTGCTACGGCCACAATGCCGCCGACGACGTCGCGCTCGATGCCGTGCTGCTGGCGAAAGCGGCGGGCGGCCGTCCGGTGCGGGTGCAGTGGTCGCGCCATGACGAGATGGCTCACGCGCCGTTCGGCGCGGCGATGGTGATCGAGATCGAGGCCGATCTCGATGCCGACAACGAAATCATCGGTTGGCGTCATGCGATCTGGAGCAACGGTCACGCAGCGCGGCCGGGGCGCGCGGCACAGCCCGCGCTGCTTGCCGCAACCGAGATTGCGAACCCCTACCCGCGCATGATCTCGACCAACCCGCCCGCCGCCAACGGCGGCGGCGGCGATCGCAACTCCGTTCCGCTCTACGACCTCCCGGCCTGGACGGTCACGAGCCACCGGCTGCTGACCATGCCGGTGCGGACCTCGGCACTGCGGACCCTCGGCGCGCAAGGCAATGTCTTCGCCATCGAGTCCCTGCTCGACGAGATCGCCGCCCTGCGCGGGGAAGACTCGATCGCGTTCCGCCTGCGTCATCTGCGCGACGAACGGGCGAAGGACGTCATCCGCGCCGCGGCACGACGCGCGCAGTGGAAACCGCCGAAGCAACCCGGCATCGGTCATGGCGTCGGCCTCGCCCGCTACAAGAACACGGGGGCCTATTGCGCCGCGATTGCGGAGATCGAAGGCACCGATGACATCCGCGTCAAACGGCTGACGCTTGCGGTCGATGTCGGCGAGGCCATCAACCCGGACGGCGTCATCAACCAGATCGAGGGCGGCGCGATCCAGGCAACGAGCTGGGTGCTGAAGGAACGCGTCCGCTTCGACCGCACACGCATCATTTCGACCTCCTGGACCGACTATCCGATCCTGACCTTCAGCGAGGTGCCGGCGGTGGATGTCGAGGTCATCCAGCGACCGGAAATCGAGCCGGTCGGCGCCGGCGAAGCTGCCCATGGCCCGGTGACGGCGGCGATCGCGAATGCCGTTTACGATTGCCTCGGCGTGCGCGTGCGCGACCTGCCGATCACCCGCGAGAAGATCATTGCAGCCATGGAGCCGGCGTCGTGACGACAGTGAACATTTTGAGTGGAGGCGCGGCGCAAGGCCTGGTGCGGGGTCTCAGCGATCCCTTCAAGACGCAGACCGGCTTCGGCATCGACGGCGAGTTCGGCGCGGTCGGCATCATGGCCGACAAGCTGCGCGCGGGAACGGCGGCTGATCTCGTCATCCTGACGCAGGCGCTGCTTGCAAAGCTTGCCGAAGAGAAGCTCGTCAGTCCCACCTCGATTTCGGATGTCGGGCGGGTCGAGACCGCGCTGGCGGTCCGTAGCCGCGATCCCAAGGTGACCGTGAAGACCGAGGCCGATTTGCGCGAGGTGCTGCGCAGCGCCGACGCGATCTTCGTCCCGGACACCAGGGCATCGACCGCGGGCCAGCATGTCGCAAAGATCCTGGATCAGCTCGGCATCGCCTACGAGGTAGCCTCGCGTCTCAAGATCTTTCCCAACGGCGCGGCCGCGATGCGGGAGCTTGCGTCGTCCAGTGCAACGCGTCCGATCGGCTGCACCCAGGCGACCGAGATCATCGCGACCGACGGCATCGCGCTATCAGGAGCGCTGCCGCCGGGCTGCGAGCTCGTGACGATGTACAGCGCCGGCGTGACCACGCGGGCCGCGCATCCGCAACAGGCGGCCGCGCTGATCGCGTTGCTGACCGGCGCGGACCGCAAGGAACTGCGCCAGCGCGCAGGCTTCACCGGCTAGATAACCGCCCTATGTGTGCAACTGGGTGAGGCCGGTCGGCGGACCGTCGACGGCGGTCCAGCCGCCATCGACAAACAGCGTGCTGCCGCTGACATAGCTTGCGGCGTCCGAGGCGAGATAGGCGACGGCTGTCGCGACCTCGTCGGCGCTGCTCCAGCGGTTGAACACGGTGTGACCGGCGTAGAGATTGTAGATGTCGGGACGCTGCTTGAACGGGCCGGTCAGCGCGGTCTCGGCGATGCTCGGCGCAATCGCGTTGACGCGCACGCCGGAGCGGCCGACCTCGGACGCAAAGCCCTTCACCAGCAGGCCGATGGCCGCCTTGGTCGAGCCGTAGACACCGAGGCCCGGCTCGATGGTCACCGCCCGCACCGAAGAGCAGGCGATGATGCTGCCGCCCTTCTGCTCGACCATGATGCGCCCGAAGGCCTGGAAGAACCAGACCGTGCCCTTGATATTAAGGTTGACGACGCGGTCGAGATCCTCCTCGGTGTAGTCGAGGATGGTCTTGCGGATATTGAGCCCGGGCGTCGTCACCGCGATGTCGAGCCGCGGGAATTTCTGCATCACGGTCTTGGCCAGCGCATTGACGTCCGCAGCGCTCGCGGCGTCACACGCAGCAGCTTCCGCCCAGCCGCCCTTTTCGCGAATGCCGGCGGCTGCCGCTTCGGCGGCGTCAAGCGCGCGATCGGCGCAGACGACCCGGGCGCCGAGCCCGGCCAGCACCTCGGCCGACGATTTGCCGATGCCCGATGCGGCGCCCAGCACCACGGCGGTCTTGCCGGTGAGATCGAAGAGCTTGCGATAGTCAGTCACGGATAGTTCTCCTGTACTGCTGCTATCCCTTGTAGCCCATCAGCAGGCGGGGCAGCCACAGCGAGAAGGCGGGGACGTAGGTCACGAACATCAGAGCGGCGATGAGGGCGGCGTAGAACGGCAGGATGGTGCGCATCACCGCCCCGACCGAGATGCCGCCGATGGCGCAGCCCACGAACTGTGTCGTCCCGACCGGCGGCGTGTTCAGCCCCAGCGCGCAGTTGATCAGCATCAGCATGCCGAACTGCACCGGATCCATGCCCGCCTTCATCGCGATCGGCAGGAAGATGGGGGTGCAGATCAGGATGGTCGCAGCCATGTCCATAAACGTACCCAGCACGAACAGGATGACGTTGATGAGCAGGAAGATGACCCAGGGCTGCGTCGAGACCCTGCTCATCATGTCGCCGGCGAAGTCGGCCACCTCGTAAAGCCCCATCAGATACTGGAACATGGTGGAGACGCCGATCAGCAGCAGCACCACGCCCGTGGTCTTCACCGCCTTGGCCGCAGCGCGCAGGAAGTTCGGCAAGGTCATGGTGCGATAGATGAAGAACGTCAGCAGGATCGTGTAGGTGACCGCGACGGCCGCGGATTCGGTTGCCGTGAACACGCCGGACAGGATGCCCGCCAGGATGATACCGACGATCAGAAGGCCGGGCAGCGCGGCCGCAAGCGAGCGAAAAACCGCGGGCCAGCCCGGGAACTTGCCGGCCGGATAGCCTCGCTTCACCGCGACCGCGTAAGCCGCGACCAGCATGCACACCATCAGCACGAGCGCCGGCAACAGGCCGGCAGCTATCAGCGCGCCGATCGAGACCTTGCCGCCGGCGGCGAGCGCATAGATGATCATGTTGTGACTGGTCGGCATCAGCGCTCCGACCAGCGAAGCATGGGTGGTGACGTTGACGGCGTAGTCGGTGTCGAAACCTTCCTTCTTCATCATGGGGATCATCACGGCCCCCATCGCCGACACGTCGGCCACGGGCGAGCCGGATACGCCGCCGAACAGCGTGCAGGCGACCACGTTGGACATGCCGAGCCCGCCGCGGATGTGTCCGACGAGGTTCTTGGCGAGCTGCACGATTTTATCGGCGACGCCGCCATGCAGCATCAGCTCACCGCTGAAGACGAAGAACGGGATGGCCAGGAAGGAGAAGATGTTCATCCCCGACATCATCTGCTGGAAGATGACGGCGACCGGGAGGCCTTCGTAGAGGATGGTGCAAATCGCCGAGAGGCCGATCGCGAAGGCGACCGGTACGCCGAGGACGAGGAAGCCGAAGAAAGTGGCGCCGAGAATGATCAGTTCCATGAGGGGACGACCTCTTCGCCGCGCAGGAGAGCGATGATGTGCTCGATTGAAAAGGAGACGATCAGGACGCCCGAGGCGATCAGCGGCACGTAGCGGATGACCTCAGGCAGGCCGAGGTTGGGGATCTTCACCGTTCCGACCGACGCTCCGAGGATCCAGCCGTTATAGGCCATCGCGAGGCCGAACCCAGCCACCAGGACGTGGATGACAAGCTCGATCTTCTCCCGCGCGTGATCCGGCAGCATCACCAGCAAGCTGTCCATGCCGATGTGCCCGGCATCGCGCACGCCGACAGCGGCGCCGATCAGCGTGACATACAGGATCAGAACCAGCGCAAGGTTCTCCGTCCAGGTCGGGCTGGAATTGAGCACGTAACGCCCGAACACCTGGTAAAAGACGATGGTGACGATGACGAGCAGCCCGGTCACCGACAGATACATCCCCGCGCGAGCAACCGGTGCATTGATCCGGGACAGCAAGCCGGTGGACGGGCGTGCGGCAACGTCCAGCTCGTGGTCTGCGACGTGAGGGTCTGTCATCCGGGTCTCCTTGCGCGCCTCCAACGCGTCCGGCATCGCCATTCGGCGACGCCGGACCGACGCTATGGTCTTACTTCGTGTCCTGGATCCGCTTGACGAGGCCCTTCAGCTTCTCGTCACCGGCGAACTTGTCGTACACCGGCTTCATCGCGTCGACGAATTCCGCCTTGTTGGCGATCGTCACGACCTGAACGCCGGCCGCTTCGACGGTCTTGCGGGACGCCTGCTCACGCTCGTCCCAGAGCTTGCGCATGACAGGCACCGATTCCTTGGCCGCCTTGCGGACCATCGCCTGATCTTCCTTGCTCAGGGTATCCCAGACGGTCTTGGACATCACGAGAACTTCGGGCGCCAGGGAGTGCTCGGTGACGTTGTAGAACTTGGCGGCCTCGAAATGGCGCGAGGACTCGTAAGACGGCCAGTTGTTCTCGGCAGCATCCACCAGACCGGTCTTGAGAGCGGTATAGACCTCGCCATACGGCATCGGCGTCGGATTGGCCCCGAGGCTCTGGATCATACCGACCCACAGGTCGGATTGCTGGACGCGAATTTTCAGACCCTTGAGATCCGCGAGCGACTTGATCGGTGCCTTGACGGTGTAAATGGACCGGGCGCCGCTGTCATAATAAGCGAGACCGACCAGGCCTGCGGGCGCCATGGCCGCCAGGATCTCGTCGCCGATCGGCCCGTCAAGGACGGTGCGCATGTGCTGCGTGTCCCGGAACATGAAGGGCAGGCACAACGCGATGGTTTCCGGCACGAAGTTGTTCAAGGGCGATGCGTTGATCCGCATCATGTCGAGGGCGCCGATCTTCAGCTGCTCGATGGTGTCCTTCTCGGAGCCCAGGGCTCCGTTGGGAAACACCTTCACACCAAGCTTGCCGCCGCTTGCTGCCGCGAGCTGCTTGCCCATGAACTTGACGGCTTCGACGGTCGGATAATCGGCGGGGTGGATGTCGGCGGAACGGAAATCGCGTGCGGTCGCCAAGGGGGCTGAGACCGCCAGCAGAGCGGCTGCGATGATGCCGGTGAGTGTCTTCATCTGGGCTTCCTCCTGAGGTGATTATGTCGTTGGGCAGATGCTGCGGGCCGCCTTGGGTCGCTCCACTTCAGCGGTGAAGTCAAGCGCCAATGTCGTCCGTAGGGCGGGCGGCATTCTGAGTCCAAGCCAAATCCGGCATCGATCAATGCTAGAGTCGCATCAATGGATCACGCCGACCTCGGGGAGGCAATCTGCGAATAGTCCGTTTTTCCGAAACCATCTGGCCGTTGGCCGCTGGAAACGCATGCCCGTCGCTTGACGCCGCCGGCGTGGCCCCCTCAAGATGCTCCGAAACAAGACGGACCATCGCGAGGAATGCCCATGCCACGGAAGCTGATCGACATTTCCGTGCCGCTCAGAAACGACGTGACGGCCGATCCGCCGGACAATCATCCGACGATCCAGTACATCGATCACCAGCAGGGCCTGCCGCGGATGCTGCAGTTCTTCGACGGCCTCACGGCGCAGGACCTGCCGGATGGCCAAGGCTGGGCCGTCGAGCAGGTCTCGCTGTCGACCCATAACGGCACCCATCTCGATGCGCCATGGCACTTCCATCCCACGATGAATCGCGGCGAGCGGTCATGGACGATCGACGAGGTGCCGCTGGAATGGTGCTTCCAGCCGGGGTGAAGCTCGACTTGAGGCATCTGCCCGACGGCTACGTGGCGAGCGCCGACGACATCGAGAAGGAGTTGAGGCGGATCGGGCATGCGCTGTCGCCGCTGGAGATCGTCGTCGTCAACACCGGCGCCGGCGCCAAATTCGGCCAGGCCGACTATGTCAGCTCAGGCTGCGGCATGGGCTATGAGGCGACCATGTATCTGCTCAAACGCGGCGTACGGCTGACCGGCACCGACGGCTGGAGCTGGGACGCGCCATTCGTCCACACCGCGAAAAAATATGCCGAAACGAAAGATGCCGGCCTGATCTGGGAGGGCCACAAGGCGGGACGGCACATCGGTTATTGCCATCTCGAGAAGCTGCACAATCTCGACCAGCTGCCTTCGACCGGGTTCACTGTCTCGTGCTTTCCGGTGAAGATCGAGCGTGCCTCCGCGGGCTGGACCCGCGCCGTCGCGATCATCGACAGCTAGTTGCTGCCGAGCCGGCTCTCGGCAAGTTCGCGCAACGCATCGATGTCGAGCACGACGATGGCGCCGTGCTCGAGGCGAACCCAGTTGCGGCCCGCCCAGGCGCGCAATTGCTTGTTGATGCTCTCGCGTGTCATCCCCACCATCTCGCTGATCTCCTGCTGCGTGATGGCGAGCGTGCCGCTGCCGGAGTCAAACTTGCGCTCTTCGGTGAGGCCGAGCAGCGCACTCGCGAGCCGGCCCGGCAGATTTTGCAGGATCACCTGCTCGACCTGCTGGCTGGTCCAGCGCAGGCGCGCGCAGAGTAGCTCGATGAATTTCATTGCGAGTGCCGGCTGGCTCTTCACGAACGGCAGGAAGTCCCGGCGATCGATGATGTAGAGCTCGCAATTGGTGTTGGCGGTCGCATCGGCCGACCTGGGGGCGCCGTCGAGCACCGCGATTTCGCCGAAGATCTCTCCGGGACCGATCAGATTGAGAATGGCGTTACGGCCGTCGGGCGACGAAGAGGAAATCTTCACGGTCCCTGTGATTACCGCGAACAGATTGTTACCGGGATCGCCCTTGGCGGCGATCGTCGCGCCGCGCTTCACCGTGGTGTGCTTGGCGTAACGGCAGAGCTGATCCAGCGCGTCCGGCTCGAGATCCGCAAAGATCGGGTGCTTGCGCAGGACCGATAGTTTATTCCCCGCCACTTGTCGGGGGTCGCCGGTCTTGTCCTGAGGCACGCCACTGGGCTCCTAAGACTGCGAGGCACTAAAGTTTCTGCGTAGTGAACGTTATCAGGCTTTTCAACCAGAAAGCACGCGCGCATCCGCAGGCAAATGCCGCGAAAATGCGGCGGTCGAGCCCGGATTTCGCACCCGAAGGATGTACCGGTGCATTGGGGTAGATACAGAGTTGCAGGTAATGCAAGTCGTATTGTGTTGAGGCGCTGCCAGGGCCGAGGCCACCGCGCAGGCTGCAATTTACTGCACTGCGCCAAAGTCGGTTGATCCAGGTCAATTTCGGCAGAGATCGCTTGCTCCAAAAGATGGCGCGCTCAGAGTTTCAGCCTGACATCGCAAATATCCGGCTCGGCCGGATCCGGCTTCACCTCGAACCCGAGCTGCCGGCACATCTCGAGCATCACGGTGTTCTCCCCGAGCACGTCGCCCGAGATGGCCTTCAAGCCTTCCGATCTCGCGTAGTCGATGATCAGCTGCATCAGGGCCCATCCCAGCCCCCTGCCCTTGAGGTCGGACCGCAGCAGGATCGCGTATTCGCCACTCTCGTAGATCGAGTCCGAATGGAGCCGAACCACGCCGACCATCTCGCCGGTGGCCTCGTCGAATGCAATGAAGGCCATCGCGCGGGCGTAGTCGAGCTGGGTCAGACGGGCGATGAACTCGTGGGTGAACTCCTTCATCGGCGCGAAGAAGCGCAGGCGAAGGTCGTGCGCCGTGACGTGACGCAGGAATTCGTGGATGGTGGGCTCGTCCTCCGGACGCAGGGGCCGCGCGAAAATACGCCAGCCCTC
The DNA here is from genome assembly GCF_023073915.1 of Bradyrhizobium sp. 149. Classification (GTDB taxonomy): domain Bacteria; phylum Pseudomonadota; class Alphaproteobacteria; order Rhizobiales; family Xanthobacteraceae; genus Bradyrhizobium. The sequence goes on from NZ_JADPKK010000023.1 coordinate 226,873, forward strand.
CTTGAGCTCGAGGTGGCGCTCCCATTGCGACGGATAGGCCCGAACGGCGAAGTTGGCAGGGCCTGAGCCGGCGAATTTCCGTTGCGGCGGCCCCACTGCAACGCGAGCGTCGACCGCGGTCACGCCGGTTTCGTCCGCGAGCAGCGGATTGATGTCGAATTCGCGGATCCCGGGAATGTCGGCGGCCATCTGCGCCAGCTTGACCAGGACCATGGCGACGGCGTCGGGCTTCACGGCCGGCACGTCCCGGTAAGCGCGAAGCAGCCGTGACACGCGCGTGCGGTCGATCAGGTCGCGGGCCAGTTGCAGATCGAGCGGCGGCAGCGCAAGCGCCTTGTCGTTGATGATCTCGACAGCGGTGCCGCCGCGGCCGAACACGACGACGGTGCCGAAGGTCGGATCGTCGGCGAGGCCCAAAATCAACTCGCGCGCCTTCGCCTTCACGACCATCGCCTGCACGATGATGCCCTCAATGCGGGCTTGCGGACGCAGCTTCCTCGCCCGTGCGAGAATGTCGGTGGCCGCGGCGCGCACCGCCTCGGGCGTCGTCAGATTGAGCACGACCCCGCCGACATCGGATTTGTGGACGATGTCGCGCGACATGATCTTCAGCACGACGGTGGCGCCTTGCGCGAAGATTTCTTTCGCGTAGGCCACCGCCTGCTCGACATCGGTCGCAGCGTAGGTCGGCACCATCGCGATGTGGTAGGCTTCGAGCAGGTGCTTGATCTCGACGGGTTCGAGCCATTGGCGGCCGTCCGCGATGGCAGCAGCGACGATCTGCTTCGCAGCACGAGCGTCCGGCACGAAGCTATCGGGCATTGCGGGCGGAACCTGGCTCAGCTCCTCCACCACTTCGCGGTGCCGGACCAGGTGCATGAAACCGCGCACGGCGTCATCCTCGGTCGGATAGTTCGGAATGCCCGCGCCAGAGAGTGCCTGGATGATGTTCTGATCGGCTCCGACCCATGCTGCCAGCACGGGCTTCGCCCATCTGCGGTGCTGCTCTCGATATTTGCCGACGAGCTCCGTCACGGCCGTGGCAATGTCGGCAGCCGAGGCGATCGCCGTCTGCACATTGAGGACGAGGACTGCGTCGTTGTCGGGATCGGCGAGCAACACCTCCAGCGCCGCCGCATAGCGCGAGGCATCGGCGTCGCCGACGATGTCAACGGGATTTGCGCCGGACCAGGTCGGCGGTAGCGCGTCATCGAGTTTCTTGCGGGCGTCCGCCGAAATGGTTGCCGGAATGCCGCCGAACTCGACCAACCGATCGATGGCAAGGACGCCGATGCCGCCGCCATTGGTCAGGATGGCGAGGCGCTTTCCGGCCGGCGACTCGACGCGGCCGAGCGTCTCGGCGCAATCGAACAGCTCGCGCAGATCGGAGACCCGCAGGACGCCTGCGCGGCGGAACGCCGCGTCGTAGGCGGCATCGGCACCCGCGAGCGCACCGGTATGGGTGGCGGCCGCCTTCGCGCCCTGCGCCATGCGGCCGGACTTGACCACGACGACCGGCTTCACGCGCGCCGCGGCACGCGCTGCCGACATGAACTTGCGCGCGTCCTTGATGGCTTCGATATAGAGCAGGATCGCGCGGGTCTTATGATCCATCGCGAAATAGTCGAGCAGGTCGGCAATATCGACATCGATCTGATCGCCGATCGAGACGATGCCGGAGAAGCCCACGCCCCGCTGCGCGGCCCAATCGACCATGCCGGCCGCGATCGCGCCCGATTGCGAAATCAGCGCAAGGTTTCCCGTCCCCGGCATGTGCGCGGCAAAACTCGCATTCAGGCTCACGCCGGGCATCATGATGCCGAGGCAGTTCGGCCCGATCAGCCGCATGCCGTATTTGCGGGCCGCGGCGATGGCCGCCTCGTGCAGGGAGCCCGGTCCGTGACCGAGCCCGGCCGAGACGATCAGGGCACCCGCCGACCCGCGTCGCCCGGCTTGATCGATAATGCCGGGAACCGCGTGCGCCGGCGCGGTGATGACCACGAGCTCGGGCACAAACGGCAACTTGTCGAGGCTGCTCACCGCCGCGACGCCGCCGATCTCGGCATGGCGCGGATTGACGAGGCCGAACTGCCCCGTGAATCCGGCGTTCTGAATGTTCTCCAGAACGGCACGTCCGAGGGAGACCGGGCGGGCGCTCGCACCAACGAGCGCAACCGAACGCGGCGACAGCAGGTTCTTCAGACGATAGGTTGACATGAAAGCAAATGCGCCCGGTCGGTGGCGGTTCCGATGGTTGACGATCAGGCCAGTAAACTGGCTACCCGCCTAGTACGAGATCATAACCCAGCACGGTGGCTCGCCAATGACGGTCTTTGTCACACCGCCCCAAACGATCTCGTTCAGGCGCGAATGATGGTAGGCACCCATCACGATCGCGTCGATCGCATGGGAATTCGCCCAGCTTCCGAGCACCTTGCCAATCGAGCTGCCGCTGCCCGTCGCGGTTTCGAACGAGGCGTCGACCCCGTGTTCCCTCAAGTGGTCGACGAGAGCCGTGCCGGATTGAACGATCGCGTCGGACTTGTCGTCCGCCACCGTCACCACGCGGACCGAGGCGGCTGCCTGAAGCATCGGCAGCGCGTCGCCGACCGCCCGCGCCGCACGTGCGGAATTATCCCAGGCAATCATGACGTTCTCGAATTCCGGTCGCAGCGCATCCACATGCTGCTCCGGGCAGAGCAGCACTGGCCGCCCGGATTCGAACAGGAGCGTCTCGATGATGTGCTCGGTTCGGCTGTCGTGCGGCTTCACCGGAACCAGCGTGAGATCGCTGAAGCGCGCATGCTCGGCCAGGATCGACGCGATCTGGTCTGGCGGCACCTTGGCCGATCGGCTTTGAGCGCGGATGCTGGCGCGGGAGGTTGCACCCGTGAACGCATTCAGGAGATGCTGCATGTCGCTCGCCCCAAGCGACCCTTTTGCCTCGACCGCATCGGAATCATCGGGGAGCACCAACTTTGGCCGCACGAAAACGTCCTCTTCGAGCGCAAGCGCGGTAATCCTGGCGCCGAGGCCGGCGGCAACGGCCACGCATTTCTCGATCGCAGCAAGGGCCGGCCCGCGCGGCTGGCCGACGAGCGGTAGAAAGACGTCCTTGATGGGCATCGGGATTCTCCTAGGCGGCCAGAATAGACCGGCTTTCGTCGGGACGCTTGATCCTCGTCAAGCGCGGGGAACTCCGACCGGTCGGACGGAGACAGGCGCTGACCGAGGTCAAGGACTGGCCGCGATCTGCTTCTAAGGGTTACCTTGGCCGCCGGGCGGCCTTCCGGACACATCTGGATGTACCAGCTGGAATGACGGACGATTCTGCGACCCAGGACCGGATCTTTGCGGCGCTCGCCGATTCCGCGGGGCATCCGGACGTGATGCGGATCGATACGCACGCAGCTTCGGTCTTTCTCAAAGGCAGGCGCGCGCTGAAAATCAAGCGCGCTGTGCAGTTTCCATTCCTCGATTATTCGACGCTTGAGAAGCGCAAGGCGGCCTGCGAGGAGGAGCTCAGGGTCAACCGGCCGCTGGCGCCGCAGATCTATCACCGCGTCGTGGCGATCACGGAAGAGGCCGATGGATCGGTGAAGGTCGACGGACGCGGCCGGCCGATCGAGTATGCGGTCGACATGTCGCGCTTCGACGAAAGCCGGACGCTGGATCATCTGGCCAAGGCTGGCCCGCTGGACACCAATTTTGCCTCGGCTGTCGCCGACGCGATCGTGGCTTCGCATGCGCAGGCTGCTCGCGCTGATGGCAAGGCATGGGTTTCCTCCATTCCCGGCCTGATCGACGGCAACTGCAATGGCCTGAGGGCCGGCGATCATCTCGAAGCCGAAGAGATCGGACAGCTCGGCAGAGACTCGCACGCGATGTTCCTCCGCCTCCGGCCTTTGCTCGAGGAGCGCGGCTGTCAAGGCTTCGTGCGCCGCTGCCACGGCGACCTGCATCTTGCGAATGTCGTGTCGATCGACGAACAGCCGGTGCTGTTCGATGCCATCGAGTTCGACGCCGAGATGGCAACCATCGACGTGCTCTACGATCTCGCATTCACATTGATGGACCTGCTGCGCCACGATCAACCAGGCGCGGCCAACACCGTGCTGAACCGCTATCTCGCCGCGACTTCGGTCGAAAATCTCGACGCGCTCTCCGCACTGCCGCTGTTCATGTCCATCCGGGCGGCGATCCGCGCCCAGGTGGCGCTGGCAAGGCTGAAGCCGCCGCATTCCGATGATCCGGCCATTCTCGACGACGCACGGCACTATTTTGGCCTCGCCCGCGCGCTGATCCGCCCTCCCGCTCCCCGGCTGATCGTGGTCGGCGGACTGTCAGGCACCGGAAAGACGGTTTTGGCACGCGCGCTCGCGCCGGACGTTACACCGCAGCCGGGGGCCGTCGTGCTGCGCAGCGATGTCGCCCGCAAGCAAATGTTCGGGGCCGAGGAAACGCACCGGCTGCCGGCATCCGCATACACGCCGGACGTTACGGCCCGCGTCTACGACATGTTGGTTCGGCACGCCGGGCGGGTGCTGGCGCAAGGCCATTCAGCGATCATCGACGGCGTGTTCGCCCGTGAAGACGAACGAGAGGCGGTCGCCGCACTGGCGCACGTGCGCAACGTGCCGCTGAGCGGCCTATTTCTGGTTGCGGACCTCGCGACCCGGCAGGCGCGGATCGGAGGCCGCCAGGGCGACGCATCCGACGCCACGCAAGAGGTTGCCGCACTGCAAGAGCACTATAAGATCGGCCATGTCGGTTGGTCGACCATCGACGCATCCGGGACACAAGAGCAGACGCTCCAGAACTGCCGGGACGCCATCGCCGAGAGCAAGCAAGGCAATCTGCAAATAAGGCAAACTGATTGACGCGGGCAAGGATGGCGCGACCCAGCACGAGTTCGACGGCCGCGCGCGCGAGGCCTGCGGCGAGGCGCAATGCCCTGCCCGGCCGCCTCAGCCCCGGCATGGTCTGCGACACCGCCTTCCGGATCATCGCCCGCCGTCACCTCGACGCCGTTCTCGCCCAGCATGACGGCACCTGCCGCGGCGATCCCGAGGCGTTGCACCAGATCCGGATCGCACTGACGCATCTGCGCACCGCCATCCGCTTCTTCTCGCCGATGGTCGACGACGCCCTGCGGCCGGGCGTCTGGACCGAACTGAAATGGCTGAACAGCCAGCTCGGCATGGTGCGGGACCTCGACGTGGCGATCGATCGGGTCATCGCCGAGAGCGGAGGCGAGTTGACCGTAATTGCCGAGCTCCAGCACTGGGACGAGAAGCGGGCCGAGAGCCATCGCCTGCTGGCGCGCGCGCTGCAATCCGCGCGGTATCGCCGTCTGGTCGAGCAGACGTCGGCCTGGATCGAGAGTGGTCCCTGGTCGACCCGGCGCAGCAAGGAGGCCATCAGATTGCGCCGCTGCTCGCTTGGCGACCACGCAACAGCGAAACTCACGGCATGGGAGACGACGCTACTCCGGAAGGCGCGAAAACTCCGCGAGCTCGACGTCGAGAAACGTCACAAGCTGCGACTTCTCAACAAGCGGCTGACTTATTCGATCGAGTCCCTGGAAGACCTGTTCTCCGACGAGAAGCTGGCGAAGCAGAAGTCGATCCTCAAGCAATTGCGCAAGGCGCAAAAGTCGCTGGGACAGTTGAACGACGATGCCCGAGGGCAAGCCCTTGCGGCGTCGTTGAACGGAGCGGTGCCCGAGGCGGGCATTCGCTTCCTCAATCGCAAGCGGGAAAACGAGCTGTTGCGAACCGCTTCGAAAGCCTACCGGAAGCTGGACGAGGCCAAGCCGTTCCGCTCCACCGACCTTGCGCCGAATGCGGAGCCCGAGGATTAGGTGTGGACCAACCCTGCCTGACTTGCGTCAAGTCAAATTCCTACCGGTGGATCCATGCTCCGCACATTGCTATTTCTAGCGCGGAATGACGGCGGTGGCTTCGATCTCGACGCGCGCCGCCTTCTCGACGAGGCGGACGACCTGAACCAGCGCCATCGCCGGATAGTGCGCGCCGAAGATGGTGCGGTAGACCTTGCCGAGCTCTTTGAGGTTCGCCAGGTACTCGTCCATGTCGACGACGTACCAGGTCAGGCGCACGAGGTGCTCGGGCTGCGCACCGGCCTCCGCGAGGATCGCGGCGATGTTGCCGAGGGTTTGGCGCACCTGCGCGACAAAACCCTCCGCGAGACGCTCCTCGGCATCCCAGCCGATCACGCCGCCGGTGACGACGATGCGTCCCTCGGCGGCCATGCCGTTGGCGTAGCCTTTCGGCACCGGCCAACCAGACGGCTGGAGCACCTGCGCCCTGGATCGGGTTTCGTCCTCGGCTGCTGTCGGCTGCACCGCGAGGTGCGGGCCTTTCGGCGTCGTCACGGACAATTCTCTATCCTTCTCTCATTCCGGCGCGACGCCAGAGGACGTCACTGCGGCCTGCGCCAGTTGCCGCAGGGCAAAGCGCTTTAGTTTGCCAGTCTCGGTCTTCGGTAGTTGGGTCACGAACTCGATCGCGCGCGGATATTTGTATGGCGCGATCTCGCGTTTGACGTGCTCCTGCAAGGCGGCCACGAGCTCGGCGTCCGCCGTTACGCCTGGCGCGGCAATGACATAGGCCTTGACGATCATGCCGCGCGCCTCGTCCGGCGCACCGACGACCCCGCACTCGACGACGGAGGGATGCGTGAGCAGCGCCGCCTCGACGTCCGTGCCTGCGATGTTGTAGCCGGCCGACACGATCATGTCGTCCGAGCGTGACTGGTACCAGAAATAACCGTCGCTATCCATCAGATAGGTATCGCCGGTGATGTTCCAGCCGTTCTGGACGTATTTGCGTTGCCGCTCGTCGGCGAGATAGCGGCATCCGGTCGGCCCGCGTACCGCGAGCCGGCCCATCGTGCCCGGCGGCAAGTCATTGCCGGAATCGTCGACGATCTTCGCTTCATACCCCGGCACCGCCTTGCCCGTCGCACCGGGGCGGATCTCGTCCTCGGTCGCGCTGATGAAGATGTGCAGCAGCTCGGTCGAGCCAATGCCGTCCATCAGCTTGATGCCGGTCGCCTTCAGCCAGGCATCGAATGTCGGCTTCGGCAGCGTCTCGCCGGCGGACACGCATTTGCGGAGCGAGGAAATATCGCGGCCCGGCAGCTTGCCAATCATCGCCCGGTACGCGGTCGGCGCGGTGAAACAGACCGTGGTCTTGTACTGCTCGATCGCATTCAGAATGTCGTCGGGGGCCGTCTTCTCCAGAACGACGAAGGAGGCGCCGATGTGCATCGGAAACAGCACGCCGCCGAAGCCGAACGTGAAGGCCAGCGGTGCCGAGCCCACGAAGCGATCCCTCTGCTCCGCGCGCAAGATGTTGCGCGCATAGCCATCGCAGACCGCCAGCATGTCACGGTGGAAATGCATGGTGCCCTTGGGATCGCCGGTCGTACCCGACGTGAACGCGATCAGGCAGACGTCGTCGGAGGCGGTATCGACAGCTCTGAACTCCGGACTTGCATCCGCCATCAGAGCCTCGAGTGAGTCGCCGGCACCGTTGCCCCAATAGACCACCTGCTTGAGGCCGGGGGCTGCGGCTTTCGCCTTCACCATTTCCTCGGCGAGTTTTCCATCGCAGAGCGCGAGTGTGATCTCCGCCTTCTGGATCGGATACGACAGCTCCTTGGCGCGCAACAGCGGCATGGTCGCCACGACGATGCCGCCGGCCTTGATCACCGCCAGATAAGTCGCGACCATCATCGGATTGTTGGCCGAGCGTAGCAGCACGCGCCCGCCGGTGACGAGACCTAGCTTGCCGACCAGCACATTGGCGATGCGGTTCACGAGCGTTTGCAGCTCGCGATAGGTGTAGCTGATGGCGGGGCTGATGACGCAAGGAGCGTCGCCATGTCCCTGCTCGACCCAGCGGTCGAGGAAATAGCTGACGCAGTTCAATCGCGCCGGATATTGCAGTTCCGGCCGCGCGAAGATGAATTCAGGCCAAAGCTCACGCGGCGGAAGATGCTCCCGCGCGAACGTATCGACATGGGCCGTCGCAGCATTGTCGTCACACGAGCCCGAGACTTGAACCTTGGCGGCGTTGGCCATCGCACGCTCCTTTCAGCATGGATTGCACCCGGCAGCACTATCTGGGAAACATTTTAGGCTTAAAGCAATTTGGTGCAATAGCGGATTTTAGGCATCCCGTGCATTTTCCGGCGGCAATGGGACTGGCAGGTGCGTCAGCCTGCCGAGCTAGGCCCTGCGGCGACCGGCCGATTTCTGCGCCGACGCCTTGGTCTTGGCGAGAAGCCGCATCAATTCGCGGACATCCTTCGGCGTCAGATCGGCGAAGAGATCGGCGATCCAGATCTCGTGTTCCGCAGCCATTCTGCGAAATTCGGCGCGACCGAGTTTGGTGAGGCGGATCACCTGGACGCGGCGGTCCGTCTCCGAAGTGCGGCGGTCGAGGTGACCGGATTCCACGAGGCGTTCGACGAGGCCGGTCACGTTGCCGTTCGACACCATCATGCGCTTGGACACGTCGGACAGCGTCATGCCGTCGGGTGCCTTGTCGAGTTGCGCCATCAGGTCAAAACGCGGCAATGTGACGTCGAAACGCTGCCGCAACCGTCCGCGAACCTCGCCCTCGATCAGGGTCGTGCAGGTCAAGAGGCGCAGCCACAGCCGAAGCTCTTCGGCGTGATCCTCCGGAGTTTCGACGGCCTTGGTCTCGGAATCGAGCATGTTGATGCAGTCACTCACGGTCGCCGGCATAGGCGCCCGGCACGGATTCCCAACGTTTTGAGCTTCAAATAAATCGAAGCCGGCTGCAAGCCTAAAGCCGCAACAATCGACCGCACGCCGATTTGTTTAGGCTTAAAATAATTGGCGCGCCGCTTGCATGCGCCGCAGCCGCAGGATGACGGCGCCTTGAGCTCGCTTGCCGCGGCAGCAATCATCGGCATAAACTTGGATGTGAGTAGCGGCTTGCAGCGCAAGACCTGATGTCACGGGGGACAGATCATGAAGACGCAAATGACGTTGGCCGCAGCCGCCATGCTGCTTGGCACCGCGGTGAGCCCTTCCCTCGCCCAGGAGAAGATCAAGCTGGGTGTGATCGTGACCCTCTCGGGACCCGCCGCAGCGCTCGGCCAACAGGTGCGCGACGGCTTTGCGCTCGGGGTCAAGGATCTCGGCGGCAAGATGGGCGGCCGCGATATCGAGATTGTCGTGGTCGACGACGAATTGAAGCCGGACGCAGCGGTCACCAAGGTCAAGGGCCTTCTGGAACGCGACAAGGTCGACTTCGTGGTCGGCCCGATCTTCTCCAACATCCTCCAGGCGATCCACCGACCGGTGACGGAATCGAAAACCTTCCTGATCAGCCCCAATGCCGGACCGTCTACTTTCGCCGGCAAGGACTGCAACCCGTTCTTCTATGTGACCTCGTATCAGAACGATCAGGTGCACGAGATCCTCGGCAAGGTCGCGCAGGATCGCGGCTACAAGCGCATGTATCTGATGGTGCCGAACTATCAGGCGGGCAAGGACTCGGTGGCCGGCTTCAAGCTCGACTACAAGGGTGAGATCGTCGAAGAATCCTACATGCCGCTCAACACGCTGGACTTCCAGCCGGAGCTTTCCAAGATTTCGTCGCAGAAGCCCGATGCTCTCTTCACGTTCATGCCCGGCGGCCTCGGCGTCAATCTCGTCAAGCAATACAAGCAGGCGGGCCTCGCCGACAGCATTCCGGTGCTCTCGGCTTTCACGGTGGATGAATCGACCTTGCCGGCGCAGCAGGACGCGGCGGTCGGCATGTTCGGCGGCGCGAACTGGGCGCCCAATCTCGACAATCCCCAAAACAAGAAGTTCGTCGCCGCCTACGAGGCCGCCTACAACAGCGTGCCCGGCACCTACGCCTTCCAGGCGTATGATGCCGCGATGCTGATCGACAGCGCCGTCAAGGCCGTGAAGGGCGATCTCTCGAACAAGGATGCTGTCGGGGCCGCGCTGAAGAAGGCCGACTTCACCTCGCTGCGCGGCGCCTTCAAGTTCAACACCAACGGCTATCCGATCCAGGATTTCTACCTGACCAAGGTCGCCAAGCGCGCGGACGGCAAGTTCCAGACCGAGATCGTCCAGAAAGTCTTCGAGAATTACGGCGACCGCTATGCGAAGGACTGCAAGGCGGCGAACTAAGCCCACGTCGCGTTGAGGGAGGATCACAATGACAAGCGAAATCACCGGCATCACGCGGGCCAATGAGGGGATCCAGGGCATCTCCTGGAACATCCTCGGCCAGACCTATGTGCCGAAGAGCAAAACCGAGCATAGCTTCTCCTGGCATGCGACGCTGCCGCCGGGCACGTTCGTGCCGCCGCACATTCATCCCGACCAGGATGAGTATCTCTACATGCTGGAGGGCAAGCTCGATTTCATGCTCGGCAATTCCGAGTCGCAGGCGACCGCGGGCGACCTGATCCGGCTCGGCATGGGCGTGCCGCACGGCATCTTCAACAAGTCGGAGCAGACCGCGAAGGTGTTGTTCTGGGTGTCACCGACCAAAAAGCTGTTCGACCTGTTCTGGGGCCTTCACAATATGAAGGAACAGAAGCCTGAGGACGTGGTGGCCATGGCCGCCGAGTTCAACATCCACTTCCTGCCGCCGCCTCCCGGCGGTTAGCTTCAAGCCCGCACCGCCGCAAGTCCCGGCACTGCGGCGAAGCCGGCCTTGGTGGCATAGCCGCGCACGATCGCCTCGCGCTGGGAATAGCTCAGCACGTTGTCGACATTGTCGAAGCCGTCGGGCGCGAGCTGCTCGACGGCGTCGATGACGCCCTCAGGGCCGCCGCGCCGGTTGGAGCGGACGATGTCCGCGGTCATGGGCAGGCGCTTCTTCTCGTATTCGAGCAACGCCTGGCGCGGATGCTCGGCGCGCACCAGCGCGTCGGCGAGGCAGCGTGCATCGAGGATCGCCTGCGAGGCGCCATTGGAGCCGACCGGATACATCGGATGCGCGGCATCGCCGAGCAGCGTGACGCGCCCGGACGACCAATAGGGCAACGGATCGCGGTCGCAGGTCGGATATTCGTAGAACTCGGGCGTGGCCGAGATCAGACTCTTCACGTCGATGTAAGGCACCGAGAAGCGCGCCACATGCGGCATCAGCTCCTCGCGCCGGCCCGGCCGGGACCAGTCTTCCTTTCGCGGCGGCGGCGCATTGCCCTCACCGACCTTCACCAGCACCGCCCAGTTGGTGAGACGGCTCGCCGGGCTCGATCCCTCCGCGATCGGATAGATCACCACCTTGGCGTTGAGGCCACCGGCGACGATCATCGACTTGCCGGTCAGGAACAGCGGCCAATCCCGCGCACCGCGCCACAGCATCAGGCCGTTCCAGCACGGCGGCCCCTCGTTCGGGAAGAGCGTGTCACGGACCCGCGAATGGATGCCGTCGGCACCAATCAGAATGTCGCCCCGCGCGGTATGGATGTGCGCGCCCGAGCGGTCGAAAAAGTAAGCGGTGACGCCGCCCTCGTCCTGCGTGAAGGCGCCGAGGCGGCAGCCGGTGTGGATGGCCTCCGGCCCGAGCCGCTCCTCGACGGCGCGATGGATCACGCCCTGAAGGCGCCCGCGGTGGATCGAGAATTGCGGCACATCATGGCCGGCGTCGATGCCGCGGGCCTCGCGCCAGACTTCCTGGCCGTGACGGTTGAGGTAGTAGAGCTGGTCGGTGCGGATCGCGACATCGTCGAGCTGCTGCAGCAGACCGAGGCCCGCCAGCTCGCGCATGGCATGGGGCAGCGTATTGATGCCAACGCCAAGCTCGCGGATCGTATCGGCCTGCTCGAAGATTTCGCAACCGATGCCCCGCGAGCGCAGCATCAATGCGGTGGTGAGACCACCGATACCGCCACCGACGATAATCGCCTTCATCACCCCTACTCCACTCGATACACACCAGGCAATGCGGCTAAATTCGCACGGGCGGTCACTCCGCCGCAAGCGGCTTTGTCGCCTCCGCCTTGAGCTCGGCCCGGGTCTTGGGCTTAGCCTTAATTCTCAGCTCCTCGAGATCCTGCCGGTCGCGTACGCTGTTGCGGAAAATCTGGTCTTTTCCGGGAAGGTATTGCGGCGGACAGAACGCGTCGCGCGCTCCATACCAGGCCGCCGCCCTCATGGTGAAAGAGGGATCGACCAGATGCGGCCGCCCGAGCGCGACCAGGTCCGCCCGGCCGGCAGCCAGGATGGTGTTGGCCTGGTCCGCGGTCGTGATGTTGCCGACGCACATCGTGGCCACGCGCGCCTCGTTGCGGACCTGGTCGGAGAACGGTGTCTGGAACATGCGGCCATAGATCGGCTGCGCATCGCGCACGGTCTGCCCGGTTGAGACGTCGACGAGATCGACGCCGGCTTCGGCAAAAGCCCGCGCGATCGCCACCGCATCGTCGCCGCCGATACCACCCTCGGCCCAGTCGGTCGCGGAAATGCGCACCGACATCGGCTTGTGCGATGGCCACGCAGCCCGCAGCGCTTCGAAGATTTCGAGCGGAAAGCGCAGGCGGTTTTCGAGCGAGCCGCCGTAGTCGTCAGTCCGTGTATTCGTCAGCGGCGAGATGAAGCTCGCAAGCAGATAGCCATGGGCGCAATGCAATTCGAGCATGTCGAAGCCGCAGCGTTCGCCGCGCTCGGCCGCCGCGACGAACGCGGCCCTCACCGCATTCATGCCGGCGCGATCGAGCTGGCGCGGAACCTGGCTGTCGGGGAAATAGGGCAGCGGCGATGCCGAGAACACCTCCCAGCCGCCCTCATCCAGCGGACGATCCATGCCGTCCCACATCAGCTTGGTCGCGCCCTTGCGCCCGGCGTGGCCCAATTGCAGGCAAATTTTTGCAGCTGAATTGGCATGGACGAAATCGACGATGCGCCGCCAGGACGTCTCCTGCTCGTCATTCCACAGTCCTGCGCAGCCGGGCGTGATACGAGCGTCGCGGGCAACGCAGGTCATCTCGGTGAAGATCAGGCCGGCGCCGCCGATCGCGCGCGATCCGTAATGCACCAGATGGAAATCGGTCGGCACGCCCTCCTTCGCCGAATACATGCACATCGGCGACACCACGGCGCGGTTGGCGATCTCCATCTCGCGCAACCGGAATGGCTGGAACAGCGGCACCATCGGCTTGCCGGCGTCGACGTCGAAGCCGGCGTTGCGAACCTGCCTGGCAAAGGACTTATCGACTTCAGCGACGAAGTCAGGGGCGCGGAGTTTCAGATTGTCATAGGTGATCGCCTTCGAGCGCGTCATCACGCCGAAGGCGAACTGCACGGGATCGAAATCCCAGAAGCGGTCGACATGCTCAAACCAGACCAGCGAGACGTCAGCGGCGTGCTGCGTCTTCTCGACCTCTTCGCGGCGGCCGTGCTCATAGACGTCCAGCGCCGCCTCGATGCTGGGCGCCTTCTCCATGGCGTCGGCCAGCGCGATCGCGTCTTCCATTGCGAGCTTGGTGCCCGAGCCGATCGAGAAATGCGCGCTCGCCTTGGCGTCGCCGAGCAGAACCATGTTGCCCTTGACCCAGCGCTTGCTGCGGATCATCGGGAAATTGCGCCACGTCGAGCGGTTGGTGAGCAGCTGGTGCCCTTCGAGGAACCAGCCGAATATCTCGGCCATCCGCGCGGCGGATTGGGCCTCGTTCAGCCCTGTCAGCCCCGCCCGCTCGAACGTCTTCGGATCGGTCTCAAAAATCCAGGTCGAGTGCCCGGCTTCGTATTGATAGGCATGGGCGATGAACGGGCCCCACTCCGTCTCCTGGAAGATGAAGGTGAAGGCATCCAGCGGCCTTGTCGAGCCCATCCAGGCGAACTTGTTGGTACGGAGGTCGACTTCCGGTTCGAAATGATCGACGTATTTGTCACGGAAGCGGCTGTTGATGCCGTCCGCGACCAGGATGAGATCGGCGTCGGCGAAACGGGACTCGTCCTCGACGTCCGCTTCGAAATTCAGGACGACGCCCAGTTCGCGCGCGCGCGCCTGGAGGATCAGGAGCAGCTTCTGCCGCGAGCAGCCACAAAAGCCGTTGCCGCCGACCCGATGGACCGTTCCGCGGAAGTGCACGGCGATGTCGTCCCAGTAGGCGAATTCCTGGGTGATACGGCGATAGCTCGGAAGATCGTGCTTCTCGAAATTGTCGAGCGTGGCGTCTGAGAACACCACGCCGAAGCCGAAGGTGTCATCGGCGCGGTTGCGCTCGTACACCGTGATCTCGGCGCCCGGCCGCTGCTTCTTGAGCAGGATTGCAGCGTAGAGACCCGCAGGTCCGCCACCGATGATCGCGACTTTCATGGGAGCCTCGCCAATTCAACCCGCCGAAACTATTTTAAGCCTAAAATAATCTCGCGCAAGCCCCCATTGCGGCGGGCTGCCGGCACAGCCCGGCTTAGTCGCCCCTGAAGACCGGCTTGACCTTGTTGGCGAAGGCCTCGAAGGCCCGCTCGAAATCGGCCGTCGTCATGCACAGCGCTTGAGCAACAGCTTCCGCCTCGATCGCCTCCTCCACCGACATCGCCCATTCCATGGCCAGCATCCGCTTGGTCATGGTGTTGGCGAAGGTCGGTCCTTCCGCGATCTGCCTGGCCAGCAGCTGTGCCTGGGGTAGCACCTGTTCCGGCGTGACGAGGCGGCTGAAGAAGCCCCAGCGCTCCCCCTCCTCCGCGGTCATGAACCGGCCGGTGTAGAGCAACTCGGAGGCGCGGGACTGTCCGATGATCCGCGGCAGGATCGCGCAGGCGCCCATGTCACAACCGGCCAGGCCCACCTTGTTGAAGAGGAATGCGACCTTGGCCCCGCTCGCCGCAAGCCGCATGTCCGACGCCATGGCGATGATCGCGCCCGCGCCGGCGCAGATGCCTTCGACCGCGGCAACGATCGGCTGCGGGCAGGCCCGCATCGCCTTGACGAGGTCGCCGGTCATCCGCGTAAACGCCGTCAGCCCTTTGGTGTCCATCTTCACGAGCGGACCGATGATCTCGAACACATCGCCGCCGGAGGAGAAATTGGCACCAGCGCCGGTCACAACGATGGACTTGACAGCGTCGTCGAACGCGCAAGCGCGAAAGAAATCGGTGAGCTCGCGATAGCTCTCGAAGGTCAGCGGATTCTTCCGTTCCGGACGGTTGAGCGTAACCGTTGCAACACCGTCGACCACGCCCAGGAGGAAGTGCTGCGGCGAGTAGTCCGCAAGCGGTAAGGTCACGGGATTGGCTGGTCTGCTCATGCGATCTCCTTAGCTTCCATGTTCCGCGCCTGCGACATGCGCGCTAGATCTCACCACCGGCAATAGCGATCGCCTGGCCGGTGATTGCGCCGGCGCCCTCGCCGCACAGCCAGAGCACGGCATCCGCGACCTGCTGCGGCGAGATCAACCGTCCCTGCGGATTATGTTTCGCGAGCTCGGCAATCGCCTGCTCGCGGCTACGCCCCGTCTTTTTCATGATGTTCTCGATGCTGCCGGCAACCAGATCGGTGTCGGTGAAGCCGGGACACACCGCGTTGACGGTCACGCCGCTGCCCGCCATCTCGATAGCAAGGGAGCGCACGAGACCGACCACGGCGTGCTTCGCCGCAGTGTACGCGCTGACATAGGCATAGCCCTTGAGCCCCGCCGTCGACGCGATCGCGACGATACGGCCATAGGGACGATCCTTCATCCCGGGCAGCACAGCGCTGATAGCATGAACCACGCCCATGAAATTGACGTCCATCATGCGCGCGAACAGGGCGCTGTCGGATTTGGAGAACGGCGCGGACTCGGCACTTCCCGCGTTGGCGATCAGGATGTCGATCGGCTGCCGCGCACTCGCTTCAGCGATGGCGGCTTTCAATGAGGCTTCGTCCGAGACGTCGGCGATGGCCACAAAATGCGCGGCCCCCGCACTGACGGTCTCTTCAAGCGTCGCAGCGTTCCGGCCAAGGACGGTCACCGTCGCACCGGCCTGGACGAGCGCTGCTGCGATGGCGCGACCGATGCCGCGACCGCCACCGGTCACCAGCGCGTGCGGCGAATGCGGTAATCCGGACATGCGCTGGCTTCCTTGCATTCTGCTGATCGCTCCCTCGATATATTTTAACCTTCAAACTTTTGCAAACAAAGCTCATTCGGCACCGCGAACGGCCGCACGTGGAGAGGCCGGCCCGAAAATTGCTTTAAGTATAAAATTATCTCTTCCCATCCCTCACAGGCCTGTTAGCATCGAAGGGCCAAGCAAAAGGATGTCGCGTGTCGCAGCCTGCGCCAATGATAACAAAGGACGGCCGCTTCGCCTATGAAGCCGCGGGCGATCCGGGCGCGACACCTCTGATTTTCCTGCATGGCATCGGCGGTGCGGCACGGGCCTGGCGGCAGCAGCTTGCCACATTCAGCGACCGCTTCCACGCGATTGCATGGGACATGCCGGGCTATGGCGGATCGGCGCCGCTCGCCAGCGTCAGCATCGCTGCTCTGGCGGATGCGCTTCAGCAATTCATCGAGCAGCTTGGTGCGAGCAAGCCAATTCTGGTGGGCCATTCCATCGGCGGCATGATCGTCCAGAAATGGCTGGTGCAATCCCCAAACCTGGCGCGCGCGGTCGTGCTGGCGCAGACCAGCCCGGCCTTCGGCAAGGCCGACGGCGATTGGCAGAAATCGTTTATCGCCGCGCGGCTCGGGCCACTCGATCGCGGGGAAACGATGAAGTCGCTGGCGCCCGCTCTGGTGAAGGAACTCGTGGGCGACGATCCTGATCCCAGGGGAATGGAGCTTGCACGCGAGTGCATGGCAAGCGTGCCCGAAGCGAGCTATCGCGCCATGATGCTGGCCTTGATCGGCTTCGACCAACGCAGCACCCTGAAGGACATTTTCATCCCGACGCTGCTGCTGTCCGGCTCCAAGGACAACAATGCGCCTGCCCCCATGATGGCGAAGACGGCGACCTACATTCCCTCGGCTGAATATGTCGAGCTCGACTCTGTCGGCCATCTCGCCAACCTTGAACGCCCCGATGCCTTCGACGAGGCTCTCGGCCGGTTCCTGACCTCCGTCGCGACCAAAAATTAGGGTGACTGCGCAATGACCATGCAAGTCAGCAAGACCATCGGCGCAACTGACAAGGTCGCGTTGGATGCGCCGATCTTCGATCCCGTCGCGTTCCGTTTGAGCGACGAGCAGGCCCGCATCATTTCGCGTGCGCGGGAGATCGGCCAAAGCGTGTTCGCTGGCCGTGCCGCGACTTACGACCGCGAGGCGATCTTCCCATCCGAGAATTATCGCGACCTGCATCGCGTCGGCTTGCTCGGTATTGCCGTGCCCAAGAAGCATGGCGGGCTCGGGGCGAACTACCAGACCTACGCTTTGGCGGCAGCCGAAATCGGCCGCTATTGCGGCGCGACTGCACTCACCTGGAACATGCATGTCTGCTCGACGCTGTGGTCGGGCCCGCTCGCCGACGATCTCGACATGGATGCAGAGACCCGCGCCGAGCACGAAGGGCGACGTGCAGTCCACTACAAGCGCATCGTCGAGGACGGCGCGATCTATTCGCAGCCCTTCTCGGAGGGCGGCGCGGCAGCGGCAGGCGGCGTCGCCTTCGGCACGGAAGCGCGGCCGGTCGAGGGCGGCTGGATCGTCACCGGCAAGAAGATCTTTGCATCGCTCTCCGGCCATGCGGACTATTATGGCGTGCTCTGCACGGAGATCGAGCAAGGCGAGAAGGCTTCGCGCCGCAATACGCTTTACCTCGCCATCCCCGCGAAATCGGAAGGCGTTTCCGTCGTCGGCGACTGGGATCCACTCGGCATGCGCGGAACGGTCTCGCGCACGCTGCTGTTCAAGGACGTGTACGTGCCGGCAGATTCGGCGCTGATGCCGCGCGGCGTCTATTTCCAGGCCGCGATGCGCTGGCCGCACATGTTCCTGACGCTGTCACCGACCTATATGGGCCTCGCGCAAGCCGCCTATGACTTCACTGTCCGATATCTGCGCGGCGAAGTACCGGGCATGCCGCCGGTCAAGCGCAGGATGTATCCGACCAAGCAGATTGCGGTCGCGCAGATGCAGATCAAGCTCGAGCAGATCAAGGCGATCTGGTTCCAGGCCGTTACCGAGGCCCGCGCCAATCCGAGCAAGGAGCAGGTGCTGCGCGCCTATGCCGCGCAATATTCGGTGATGGAGGGCGCCAATGAGCTCGCCGCGCTGGCGATCCGCACCTGCGGCGGTCAGGCCATGCTCCGCTCGCTGCCGCTCGAACGGATCTATCGCGACAGCCGCTGCGGCTCGCTGATGCTGCCCTGGACCGCCGAGCTCTGCCTCGACCGGATCGGGCGCGAGGCGCTGTACGAGGCCGGCGAGACGGACGACTGACCGTGGACCTCTGTAGTCTGATCGATCGCAACGCGGCGTTCGCGCCAGACAAGACAGCCATTGCCTTCGAAGGCGAACGGTTGAGCTATGCAGCGTTCGCCGCACGCATCGAGCGGACGGCGGCGACATTGAAGCAGGAGCTCGGTGTCGGCCGGGGCGACCGCGTCGCGATCCTCAGCCTGAACCGGCCGGACTATCTGGTTCTGCTCTATGCCTGCGCGCGGCTCGGCGCGATGCTGGTGCCCCTGAACTGGCGGCTGGCTATCGCCGAGCAGCTTTTCATCCTCACCGATGCCGGCGCCAAGGTCCTGGTGCTCGAGCAGGCATTTGAGGGGGTTCTTGCCGAACTTGAGGGGACTGCAATCGTCGGGCTCGACTTCGAGCCGCCTCGCGGCACGACGTTCGAAAACCTGTTGGCGCGAAGCCGGGGCACCGGCCGCAACCCGCACACCGATCTCTCCTGCCCGCTCCTCATTGTCTACACATCAGGAACGACCGGACGGCCCAAAGGCGCGGTGCTGCGCCAGGAGGCGTTGTTCTGGAACGGCGTCATGAGCCAGCACATGCACAACATGACGTCCGATGACCATGTGCTGACGCTGCTGCCGTTCTTCCACGTCGGTGGCCTCAACATCCAGACCACGGCGGCGCTCCAGCTGGGCGCGACGGTCACGGTTCACGCGCGCTTCACGCCGGACAGCGCGCTTGCTGCCATCGAACGGGAACGGCCGACCTTGACCGTGATGGTCCCGGCGATCATCCAGGCCGTCAGCGAGCATCCCGCCTGGGCCACGACCGACCTTTCGTCACTCAAAGCCGTCGCGACCGGCTCGACCATCGTGCCGCCGTATCTGATCGACCGCTTCCTGGCGCGCGGCGTCCCGGTGCTTCAGGTCTACGGCTCGACGGAGACTTGCCCCATTGCAGTCTACACCCGGCTTGGTGGCGATCTCTCGCGCACGGGATCGACCGGACTTGCCGGCCTGTGCTGCGAAGCGAAAGTGATTGATCAGGCCGGCCGCGAGGTGCCGGCGGGAGCGCCGGGCGAGATCGCGGTGCGCGGTCCCAACGTGTTCTTCGAATATTGGGGCAACGCGGACGCCACGCGCGATGCGCTGCACGACGGCTGGTATCGCACCGGAGACATCGGCCTGTGCGACGCGGACGGCTATTTCTGGGTCCGCGACCGCAAGAAGAACATGATCATTTCCGGCGGCGAGAACATCTATCCGGCGGAGGTCGAACGGGTCCTGCTCGAACATCCCGATGTCAGCGAATGCGCCGTGATCGGCCGGCCCGATCCACGCTGGGACGAGGTGCCCATCGCCTACGTGATCCCGCGATCCGGCAGTCTGCTCGAAGCAGATGCGTTGAAAGTGCATCTTCAGGCACAACTCGCCCGCTACAAAATTCCGCGCGAGATCGTTTTCGTCACCGACCTGCCGCGGACGGCGCTCGGCAAGGTCCAGCACTTCCTGCTGAAGCAGCTTGATGCGCAATCGCGCGCGCAAGGAGAAGCATCTTGAAGATTGCGGTTCTGGGTGGGGGAAACGGCTCTTTCGCGGCCGCGGGCGATTTTGCGCTGTCGGGACATGAGGTCCGACTCTGGCGCCGCGACGCGGAACAGGTCGCAGCACATCGCGCCGCCGGCTCGCGCATCCTGGTGAAGGATCATAACGGCCGTCACGACGTCAAGCTCGCGCTGGTCACGACCGGCATCGCCGAAGCGGTCAACGGCGCAGAGCTGATCCTGTGCCCCGCCCCCGCCTTCGCGCAGCCTGATGTTGCGCGGCTGCTCGTGCCACATCTGCGGGATGGACAGGTCGTGTTTCTGCCGCCGGCCACGTTCGGCTCGATGATCTTCGCCCAGGCCGCGCGGGATGCCGGCAACCACGCCAGGGCGAGCTTTGCCGAGACCGGGACCTTGCCCTGGCTGACCCGCAAGCACGGGCCATTCGAGGTCGCGATCACCATCCGCGCCAAGCGACTGCCGGTCGGCGTTTTCCCGCTCGATCAGGCGCCGCGTGCACTTGAGGTGATTGGACAGGCTTTCCCCGGCGCGGTCGAGCCGTGCGGAGATGCTCTCTCCGGTGCGCTGATGAACGCAGGCCCGATCATTCATCCGCCGCTGATCGTGATGAATGCAGGTCCGATCGAGCATTTCGAGAAGTGGGACATTCACAAGGAAGGAACGCAAGCCGCGATTCGCCGGGTCACCGACGCGCTCGACGCCGAACGGATCGCCGTGCGTGAGGCGCTCGGATATGGCGCACCGCATTTTCCGCTCGCCCATCACTACGCCAGGGAAGGCGAGATCTGGATGTATGGCCGCGGCTCGCATGACCGGCTGACCGATTCCGGTGACTGGCGCGAGCAGATCGTGCTGACCGAGCACCGTTATATGAGAGAAGATTTGCGGCTTGGGCTATCGCTGCTGGTCTCCGTCGCCGACTTGGCAGGCATGGCCACGCCGCTGGCCAAAGCATTCCTGGCCATCGGTGGCGCAGTCTGCGGCGAAGATTTTGCGCAAGGCGGCCGAACCCTCGAGACGCTGGGGCTCGGCAATCTCGGCAAGGCGGCTTTGCAGACGCTTCTTCGCAAGGGATTTTGACCGATGACCAGCCGAGCCACGATCGCTTGTCTCGGGGCCGGCCGCATGGGGCGCGGCATCGCCGTCGCGTTCGCCTACGCGGGGCATACGGTCACGATGATCGACATCAAGGCCCGTTCGGCGGAAGATTTCGCCAGGCTGGAGGCAGATGCGCTCGGCGAAATCAGGAAGACCTTTGCCAGCCTGTCGAAGCTGGGGCTACTGACCGAGGCGGATGTCGATCCGCTGATCGCACGGGTCTCCGTGGTGCCGGCCGCCCAGAGCAATGCGGCACTGTCCGATGCGGGAATTGTTTTCGAAGGGGTCCCCGAGGTCGTCGAACTCAAGCGCGAGGTGCTCGGGGCCGCCTCAAGACAGGTCGGCCCCGATACGATCATCGCATCGACGACATCGACCATTCTCGTCGACGATCTCTCAGGCGCGATCGTGAATCCTCGCCGCTTCCTCAATGTGCACTGGCTCAATCCGGCCTATCTGATCCCCCTGGTCGAGGTTTCGCCCGGCCAGGCCACCGATCCCGCCATCGTCGACGAGGTCAAGGCGCTACTCGAAGGCATCGGCAAGGTGCCGGTGGTCTGCGCGGCGACGCCCGGCTTCATCGTTCCGCGCATCCAGGCGCTGGCCATGAACGAGGCCGCACGCATGGTCGAGGAAGGCGTCGCCAGCGCCGAGGAGATCGACAAGGCGATCCGCTACGGCTTCGGCTTCCGCTACGCCGTGCTTGGGCTGCTCGAATTCATCGACTGGGGAGGCGGCGACATCCTCTATTACGCCAGCCGTTATCTCGAAGGCGCACTCGGCAGCGACCGCTATCGCGCGCCGGAGGTCATTTCACGGAACATGCAGGAGGGCCGGATTGGCCTGCGCACAGGCGCAGGCTTTCTCGACTATTCAGGCATGGACGTCGACGCTTATCGGACAAAACGGCTTCAGGCCATGGTCGACCTGCTCCGGCATTTCGAGCTGGCGCGGCCACCGGTGCTCGATCGCGATTAGCCGAAGACGTCCTGCAGAACGCCTTCACGCACCACCGCGACGCCGTCGAGCTCGATCGTCGTCCCCATCATCGGCAGATCGAAATGGCCCGCCGTGTAACGGCCGGCGAATTCGTTGGCACCGGTCGAGAACAGGAAATTGCCGGAGACGGCGCGGATTTCCGTGCCGTTGGTGTCGCGCTGGTCATACATCGACAGCGCCTCGTAGCGCGCGCCCGGATTCATGCCGAAGCCGACATGGGATACTGCATAGGCTTCCCGATCGCCCCAGGCGGCAAGATAGGCGCGCATCATCGCGGCATCCGTGCCCTCGCCTTCCAGCTCGACCACGTAATCGTCCTTCAGTGTCATCTTCACCGGAGATGTCAGGTAACGCTTGAAGGTCAGGTTGATGTCGCCGGGCGCCATCACCAGCGTGCCATTGATCGTGCCGCTCTTGGGGAAGCTGACGACGATGCCCCCAGGCCAATGCGCCAGCGTACCGGGCTTGTCGGTCCATCCCCACACGCCGACCGTGGACGCTCCGATCATGTCGACGTCGAGCGCCGTGCCGGCTTTTGAAGTCACCCGCATCCGCTTGGTCCCGCGGAGCATCTTTGCCGCCGCACGGACGCGCTTTTCGAGCGCGGAATCCGGCACCATCCGCTCCAGCGCCTCGGGATGCTCGTTGGAGATCACCAGGATGCGCGCGCCGGCTTTCAGGATCTCCGGCGTTTCCACGGCATGCATCAGGCCCTCGATGGTGCAATCCACCACAAAGCCGGCCTGTTGAAGCGCGGTGATGACCGGGCCAAGCCGCTGGATCGCCTCGCTTGCGCCGGTTGAGCGAACCGGAACGATATTCCGGTTACGCGGGGTCGGCATAACCACGTGAAACGGCCGCGCGCCCATCCGTAGCAGCGCGAGCTCGGCCAGATGAACATTCAACGCACGCGACTGGGTTTCCGAGAGGATCGCCGCGGTATCGCCGGCCTTGACGGCGCATCGCTCAAAAATCTCGCAAAACGCGTCGATCCATTTTGCCTCGATGCGATCAGCCAGCATGGTCTACTCCCGGTCTTCTGGTTTCTTCTGCGTCAGTTCACGCTTCGGGAAAACCCCGCAGCAGGTAGGAGCGCACGGCCCCCAGCAGGACATTCAGGATCAAGCCCAGCAGCGAGATCGTGATCAGCGGCACGAACATATCGACGGCCTGAAAGGTCCGGGCCGCCGTGACGAGGACATGTCCGAGCCCGTCGGTCGAGGTGATCATCTCGGCCAGAAACACCACGATGCAGGAAATGACAAGGCCGATCCGGCAACCCGTCAGGATCGAGGGCATCGCCGCCGGCAGCACCACCTTGAACAGTATCTCGTAGCGCGGCGTTCCCGCCGCCATGGCCGACCAGATCAGCTTCTGCTCCACCGTTGAAGCGCCGTAATAAGTAGAGAGCAAAATGGGAAAGAGCGCATCCGCCGCGACCAGCGTGATCTTCGATCCGTGACCGAAGCCGAGCAGCAGCAGCAATGCCGGATAGAGCGCGACCTTGGGCAAGGGCGCGAGCACGCGCACGATCGGCCGAACCACGGCGTTGATACCCGGACTGGCGGCAGCGGCGATGCCGATGCTGACACCGAGCACGACCGCAATCGCGAAGCCGGCAAACAGCCGGATCAGGGTCGCCGCGATCTCCTGCTGAAACGTCCAGGTCATGAGCTGCTGCAGCAACCTGCTGAAGACGTATCCCGGCGGCGGCAGCAGGACCGCAGGCGCAAAACCAAATGAGACGAGGCTCTGCCACAGCGCGATCACCAGCACGATTGGCGCGAGCCCGAGCATGATGCTTGTGGAGCGAAGCTGCGATGTCATGAGAAGCTCAGCGGCATGTCGAACTGAGGCTCGGACCAGCGCACCAGCCTTGCGCGGACCCGCTCGAAGATCGCATCGAGGCAAATTCCCATCGCCCCCACGATGATGATCATCGCAAAGACGGTGTCGTATTGGCCCATATCGAGCGCGTTGAACAAAATATTGCCGGCGCCGGACTGACGGGCGATCATCTCGCTGGTAATCATCGTGATCAGCGCCAATACGAGTCCAGTCCGGCATCCGGTCAGAATTTCCGGAAGCGCCGCCGGCAGTACGATCCGGACCAGCCGTTGCCCAGGCGAAAGCCCCATCGCGGCGCCCGACCACAGCATCTTCTCCTCCACCGCCTTGGCGCCCTCGAAGCTGTGATAGATCACGGGCAGGCTGACGCCGAGGAAGATCACCAGCGTCTTCGTGATGTCGCCGACGCCCAGCCACAGCATGATGATCGGCATCAAGGCCGCCTTCGGCACCGGGTAGATCACCATCAGGAGCGGATTAAAGAAGGCCGCGACGGCCCGGCTGCGGCCCATCAACAGGCCGAGCGGAATCGAAACCAGCACGGCGACGCCGAACCCGAGCGCCATGCGGCGGAGCGAGGCCAGGATGTTGATCAGCGACTCCTTGTCGCCGAGGATATCCGGAATCGCCCGGATCGCCTCGATCGCCGTGGGGAAGCTGTCGTTCTTCAGAACGAGCGACGCGACCTGCCATACCGCCAGCAGCCCGATGCAGGCGAACACCGGGGCAGCGCGTCTGGCCAGGGCCGCCGGCGCCGTCATAATAGCGCCCCTGTCTCGTCGACCTCGTCGAACATCCGCTCGATATCGACGACGTATTTTTGATAGCGCGGATCGAGCAGCAGCTCGCTGCGTCGGCGGGGCCGCGGCAGATCGATGTCGATGACCTCGCGGATGCGGCCGGGAGATTTCGACATCATCACGACCTTGTCCGACAGAAAAACGGCTTCGTCGACCGAATGAGTGACGAACAGCACCGTCTTGCGATCACGCTCCCAGATATTCAACAGATCGTTCTGCAGGCGCGTCCGGGTGTGAGCATCGAGCGCGCCGAACGGCTCATCCATCAACAGAACCTCAGGATGGTAGGCCAGCGTCCGAGCCAGCGCTACGCGTTGCTTCATGCCGCCGGACAGCTCCTTGGGATAGAAGTTCTCATAGCCCTTGAGCCCGACCATTTCGATCAGGGCCCGGCTCTGTGCTTCCGCCTCGGTGGTGCGCACGCCCTGCTGACGCGGGCCATACATCACGTTGCCCAGCACGGTCTTCCACGGAAACAACGCGAATTCCTGGAATACCGGACCGCGGTCCGGCCCTGGTCCCGTGATCGTCCGTCCCTTGATCTTTGCTGAGCCGCTGGTCGGGTTGACGAAGCCGCCGACGACGTAAAGCAGCGTCGACTTGCCACAGCCGGACGGACCAAGGATGGAGACGAAGGCTCCCTCCTCGATCGTCAGCGAGATATCCGATAGCGCCACATGATCCTTGCGCGCCGAGGTCTGAAATACCTGCGAGACGCGCTCGATCTCGATGATTGCAGAAGCCGGCTTTTTCGGCATCACCGGTTTCACCCATTCGCTCGATCTTGAAGGCACTACCTTCATCCCGTCTCACTTCATTTCGCGCGCGAACCCCGCGCAACAGACTAGCTGAATGTCCTCCATCAGCGGCACTAGCTTAGCAAGAAACCTGCCAGATCATTGGCTGTTTTCGGCAGGTTCGCCGCGTCATCCGAACCAGGGCCATTCTGCGGGCCCCTCATGTGTGACGGCCCCGCCCGGTGCCTGGCCAACCAACCGCGCATATTTCGCCAGCGCGCCGGCACGATGACGAGGCGGACGCGGCTTCCAATCGTGTCGGCGAGCGGCGAGTTCCTGCTCGTCGACCAGCATATCCATTCGCCGGTTTGCGGCATCAATCCGGATCCTGTCGCCATCGCGAACCAGCGCCAGCGGACCGCCGACGAAGGCCTCGGGAGACACATAGCCAATGCACATTCCGCGGGTGGCGCCGGAGAACCGTCCATCCGTGATCAGGGCCACTTTCTCGCCCATGCCCTGTCCGTAGATCAGCGCTGTGACACCGAGCATCTCGCGCATGCCGGGGCCGCCCACCGGCCCCTCGTTGCGGATCACAAGCACCTCGCCCGCGTGATAGGTGCGATCACGAACAGCCGCGACGCAGGCTTCCTCGTCTTCGAAAACGCGCGCCACGCCTTCAAAGAACTGGCTCTTCAGGCCCGCGACCTTGATGACCGCGCCATCAGGACAGAGGTTTCCCTTCAGCACCGCGACGCCGCCATCGGGCATGATCGGTGCGCGGGCCGCGTAAACGACCTCTCCATCAGGCGCGTTGGCGTCGCCATATTCTTCGGCAAGTGTACGGCCCGTGATGGATAAGCTGGTGCCATCAATATGCCCGCTCTGGATCAGCTCCCGGATCACCACGGCGGCGCCGCCGATGTCGTAAACATCCTTGGCCGTATATTTCCCTCCAGGCCGCAAGTTCCCGATCAGCGGCGTTCTGGCAAAAACCTCGCCGACATCATCGATCGTGAATGCGATGCCAGCCTCGTTCGCGATCGCCGGCAGATGCAGCGCGGCATTGGTCGAACCGCCCGTTGCGGCTACGATTGCCGCGCCGTTTTCCAGAGATTTCCGCGTCACGACGTCGCGCGGCAGCGGCCCGCGGCGCTCCAGCATCTCCATGATGAGGCGCCCGGCCCGCCTGGATATCTGCGCACGCTCGGCATAGACCCCTGGCACCGTGGACACGTTGGGAATGGTGAGGCCCATCGCCTCCGACACCATCCCCATGGTGTTGGCGGTGAACTGGCCGGCGCACGCGCCGATGGTGGGCAGGCAGGCTCGCTCGATCCGCTCGAGCGTGGCGCCGTCGATCTCTCCGGTCATGAAGCTGCCGACCGCCTCATAGGAATCGAGCACGGTCAGGGTCCGCCCGTCCACGCGGCCCGGCAGCGAGCTGCCGCCGTAAATGAAAATCGACGGCACGTTGCAGCGGACCATGCCCATCATCACGCCGGGAAGCGTCTTGTCGCATCCGCCATATCCGATCAGTGCATCGTAGGCGAGACCATGGACGACGGCTTCGATCGAATCGGCAATCAGCTCACGCGAAAACAGGGAGAACTTCATCCCCTCGTGATTCATGCTGATACCGTCGGAAACCGACACGGTCGAAAACTCGCGCGGCGTGCCGCCGGCCTCCTCGATTCCGGTCTTGGCCGCCGCGACCTGAAAGTCGTGAGTCATGTTGCAGGGCGTCTGTTCGCCCTTCATGCTGACGACGCCGACCATCGGCTTGGCAATCGCAGCGTCGTCGAGCCCCATGGCGCGCATGAACGCGCGATGCGGAGCCCGGTCGAGGCCGTCCGTCGTGATCCGAGATCGCAACTTCTTCATACGTGCATCTTCTTCATGCAACGTCCCTGGACGCCGCGACCTCCTCGCCCGGATCAGTCGCCCGATCGCCTATTGCAGCGGAGCGACAATCGTCGAATGCTTGAATTGCGCGACATCCAACGTTGGCAGCATTCCTGTCTCCGCGTAGATGTCCAGCATCTTCTGGATCGCGGGGAAATTCGGGGCCGCACCCGGATCGCGGCCGAAGTCGTTGTCCTTGAGCAGATAGGTCTCGAGAACCGGAATAGGTGCCTTCAGGACTTCGTTGACGACCTTCAACGTCTCTTCGCGGTTGGCCAGCGCTTTCTTCATGCCAGAGGTGATGTCACGCACATAAGCGGTCACCAACTCCGGGTTCTTGTCGACGAAATCGGCACGGCAGGCTTCCAGGATGTGCACGATGTTCGGCATCGCCTGCGACAGCGAGAACAGTTTGCGGGTGCCTCCCTTTGCCTCCGCGCGCGCGGCAAACGGCTGGTTCATGTTGACGGCATCGACGCGGCCCTGCCGCAACGCATCCTCGGAGACGGCAAAGCCGACCTCGACCAGCTTGATGTCCTTGGCCGGATCGATGCCATTCTGCTTGAGGAGCAGATTGAACGGGCCTTGCGTGCCGCCGCCGATCACGGAGATTCCGACCGTCTTGCCCTTGAGATCGGCAATCGTCTTGATCGGGGAGTCCTCCATGACAGCCCAGTAAACCGAGAAACCGCGGGGCTTCTCGAAGACATGCTGCGCCACGATGTAGGCCTTGAGGTTGCCGCCCACCACGCCGTTGGCGAGCGACAGCGGCGCCTGCGTCGCGCAATCCAGCGCGCCGGCCGCCAATGCCTGTGTCATCGGAGCGGTGCCCTGAAACTGGGTCCATTCGACGTTGTAGGTCTTGCCGAGATTGGGAAACTCAGCCGGGCGGCGCATCATCCAATATTTGGATTCCTCTGCCGGAATCGTCCAGCCGACCCGAATCGTCTGCTGCGCCAACGATGAGCCTGCGCTCGCGCTCACGGCCGCTGCCGCCCCCAAAGCCAGGATCCACTTCGAAACGGTTCGCATCATGCCCACTCCGCTGCCCAGGCGCCGGCCGGCGCCATCCAATCCGGCCGCGGCAAATGTTTCATGGTTCAAACAATCAAGCAAGCCATGCGGGCCGGGCGGTTTCGTCGTGGGATCGGCCATGTATGGTAGTGCAGCGTCGCGTGGCATCGCGGAGCGACAGATGGAGGCAACCTATGGCTGAAGCGAGCAAGACAAACCCGCAAGGCGTCGAGCGGCTCGGCTATCTCGGCCTTGGACTGATGGGGACACCCATGACCCGGCGCCTGCTCGCGTCCGGCTACCAGGTCGCCGTCTGGAACCGTTCGGAAGGGAAGATGGCTGCGCTCGTCGAGGCCGGTGCCAGACGCGCAGCCACACCCCGCGACTTGATGGCGAGCTCGGACATCGTCTTCATGTGCGTGACGGATGCGGCCGCCGTGGAAGAGGTGATCTTCGGGCCCGCGGGCATCTCAACAGCGCCCGGCGCGGGTAAGCTCGTGGTCGACTTCTCGTCGATCCATCCTGACGCCGCACGGGACCTTGCAACGCGATTGTTTGCTGCGAACGGCGCGGGCTGGATCGATGCGCCGGTGTCGGGTGGCACCAAGGGCGCCGAGGAAGGCACGCTTGCCATCATGGCCGGCGGAAAGGCCAGCGACGTCGAGCGGGTCCGCCCCTACGTGCTCGCCATGGCACGCAGGTTCACCCACATGGGCCCGACCGGCGCCGGCCAGACCACCAAGCTATGCAATCAGGTGATCGTCGGATGCGCGATGGCTGTTCTTGCGGAAGCAACGCGCCTTGCCGTGAACGCCGGAATCGACGCCAACCGGTTGCCCGAAGCACTCGCCGGCGGCTTCGCGGATTCCATTCCGCTTCAGCTGTTTGTGCCGCGGATGGTCCAAGGCATTCACTCACCGCCGCTCGGTCACATCGCGACGATGCTCAAGGACCTCGATACGGTCGCCGATGTCGCGCGGACGACGTCGACGCCGGTGCCCATGGCCTCGCTCGCAGGACAACTTTTCCGGCTCGCCAAAGCCGCCCGAGGCGCGGACGCGGATGCGCTCGAAATCTACAAGCTTTCGGCCGGGAACGCTGAACCGTCGAGCGCGAGCTGAAGCAGGCCTAGAGTGACTGCTTGCGCTAGCCGTCGGCAAGAAATCGGCCAAACGCGCCCCGCGCGAAGAGCAGCGGCTCCCTGGCATTGTAAGTATAGGCCTCGACGGCACCGAGAAAGATCACGTGGTCGCCGCCGTAATAGCGATTGACCGAGCGGCATTGAAAATTGGCGACGCTCTCGGCGAGCACCGGCGCGTTGCCGAGACCCGGCGTCCAGTCCACGCCCGTGAACTTGTCATCCGACGACTTGGCGAATTTGTTCGCAAGCGCCTGTTGCGAGGCGCCAAGCACATTGACGGTGAAATGGCTGGCGTTCTGGAAGATGGTCAAACTGGAGGAATAGACGACGAGGCTCCAAAGGACCAGCGGAGGATTCAGCGACACTGAGGCGAATGAATTGCACGTCAGGCCATAAGGCCTGCCGTCGGGAGCCGCGGCTGTGATGATCGTCACGCCGGTGGCGTAGGTGCCAAGCGCACTGCGAAAATCACGGGGATCGATCGGCGAGCTGTCGCTCGCGAGTTCGTTGGCCGGATCGGGAATGCCCGGCTGTTTCGGCAGATCATTCATCGGCCGGCCTCACAGCGTGAGATTCTCGGACGGCAGGCCCAGCGCCACACGTCCATAATTGGTCCCGGCCGCATCGAAATTGAACGCGAGATGCGAGTTGATCGCGTGCGCATCGCGGAACTGCCGCTGCAACACGCCCGTCGTGAACAGGCCCCGTGCTCCGCTCGCGGCAAACAGCATCGAGACCGCATCCGTGCACAAGTTCACCGAAAAAGCTCCGTCGCGCCGATATCTGGTCTTGGTCGCCATGTCGGGAATATGACCGCGCCGTGCATCCTCCATGGCATTCAGACAGGCCGAGCGCATGATCAAGCGTGCAGCGTCGATCTTCGCCGACGCCTCGGCGATCTTGATCTGAGTACTTTGATAATCGCTCAGCCTGGCGTGGTTGTAGGTGGAAATGCGATGGCGGACGACCTCCGCATAATCGTCGAGACATGCCTGCGCGTTCCCCAGCGCAACGCCGGAGAGGACGTAAGGAAACAGCGAAAACACGGGAAGCGCATACAGCGGGTTGGGATTGAGCTTGCTTCCCGGAGTCGGTCCGCCGGCAAGATCGCCGACTGCGACCGTCATGTCGTCCGGCACGAAAGCGTCCCTGACCTCCACGTCGCAAGACCCTGTCCCGCGCAGTCCCGCGACATTCCAGGTGTCGAGGACCTTGTAGTCGGCTTTCGGCAGCAAGAATATCCGATACTCGATGCCGTCTGCCTCATCGTCGGAGTAAACCACGCTTGCAAGCATGTTCCATGCGCAGGAGGCAACGCCCGAGGAGAACGGCCAGCTGCCGTGGAGCCGGTATCCGCCCTCAACTCTCGCGGCGCGTCCGGCGGGAAAAATGAACGAGGACGCGATCAGCGCGTCCGGATCACGGCCCCAGACCAGATCCTGCGCCGTCTGTCCGAACATGCCGAGCATCCAATGATGGCTTGCCAAATTGGCGAGATTCCACGCCACCGACGCGTCCGCTTGTCCGAGAAGCTCCGCGCAGTCGACAAGAGCGACATAGTCAAGCTCGGCACCGCCAAGGCGCTTCGGCTGAAGCATTCGGAACAGGCCGGCGTCGTGCAGATCCTTCTCGGTTTCCGGCGGCAGATGCCGCAACTCTTCCGTCCGCGCCGCTCGCTCTCGCAGCCGCGGCAGAAGGGACCGGGCCTTCGCGATCATTGCTGCATAGGTGCCTTCGCCGGCTTCCTCTCCCGCCGGCTGGCCCATGCTTGGCTCTTGAGCAGGCGCCATTCGTCTCCCTCGCGTTCACGCATTTATGCGGCGGGAACATCGCCAAAGCAAGCGATGCAGCGCTAGGACGCGATCCCAGCCCTCAAGGGGAACGACCGCCCGGGTTCAAACCGGCGCCGATGGCTTGCCCGATCCAAAGGCCCCCTTTTGGGTGAACTCCGAGATCCGACGCTCGTCGTATCCGAGCGTATCACGCAGGACGTCGATGGTATGCTCGCCTAACAAGGGGGCAGCCACGGGATCGATCGCTCCCGTCAAGCTCATATTGATCGGAGGCTCGATGTTCGGGACCCATTCCGCCGTGGGATGCGGAATCCGGTTCAGGCGATGGCGCTCTCGCGCCTCCGGCGCATTGAACCCCTCCTCGACCGTCCGGAGATAGCCGACCGGAATATTGGCCAGCTTCATCTTCGCCATCCAGTTCTCGAGGGTATCGCTTGCAAAGACCTCCGCGATGGCTGCTCGCAACAGCTCCTTGTGCTCGGAGCGGGCTTTGCGCGTTGCAAACTGCGGATCGGTGATGAGATCGGGCCTGTTCAGCACCTCGACGACCAGCCTGCGATAGAGCCGATCGTTGGCACACGCGATGTAGAGCGGCCCATCGGAGGCCTCGTAGACGCCGACGGTGGGAGACCCGCTCGGCGAATTACCGAACCGCCCAGGGTTCTCGCCGTTGATCAGATAAGCCATGCCGTAGAAGCCCGTCATGCCCATCGCAACGTCGAACAGGGCCACCTCGACATGCTGGCCGCGGCCGAGCCGATCCCGCGCCAGCAGCGCCATCAGGATGGCATTGCAGGCAGACATCCCCGTCGCCATGTCCACGATGGGCGGACCGGTGCGAACCGCAGGCCCATCGGCAAATCCGTTGAGCGACATGAAGCCGCTTTCCGCCTGCGTGATCGGATCAAAACCGGGACGCGAGGCAAACGGTCCGGTGCGCCCATAGGCGGAGATCGAGCAATAGACCAGCCGCGGATTGAGCGGCGCAACAGCTTCATAGTCGAGACCGAATTTCTTCATGACCCCGCTGGAAAAGTTCTCGACGACCACGTCGGCCTTGCGAATCAAATCCAGCGCAATCTCACGCGCCTCCGGCACGGTTAGGTCGAGCGCGATATCGCGCTTGTTGCGATTCAGGCTGAGATAAGCAGCACTCTCTCCACCGATTTCGGCGTGTTCATACGCGCGCGTATCGTCGCCGCCGTCTGGATTCTCGATCTTGATGACGTGCGCGCCGAAATCAGCAAGCGTCTGCGTACAGGCCGGACCGGCAACCACGCGCGTAAAATCGACGACCAGCAGACCATCGAGCGCGCTAGGCGTGTCCGTCGCCCGCGACGAACGTTCCGGCAATTGAGGCTTGGTGGGCATCGGCGGCTCCCTTACATCGGCTTGTGGTCGCCGAATTTCCTGCGAGAGCAAACTTAAAGCCCGGCACCACTGAATTCGCAAGAGCTCCGCCCGCATCGCTTCAATACGCAAAAAGGGCCCGGCAGCTGTCAAGCTGCCGGGCCCTTGGACGTTTCGTGCAGCGCTTCGTCTCGCGCGAACCATTTTACGTTGCGGGAATTACGTTCCGCACCGCGGGAAACCTGGCTCCATTGCTCAGCGAAGCCGCTTTCGCCAGTAGAGCGTATGCGACCGAGCCCAGGGCACATGGGGCTCAAAGAGCCGGTAACCCGCCCGGATGAAATTATTGGCAGACACCGAATTGTCTGTCGTATCCGAGACGATGCTGTCCCATCCAATACGCCGCCCCCTCGCCTCGATCGCCCGCATCAGCCTGCACTGAAGATCACGTCCCCGATGCCGCTGCAACACACCAACTCTGGAGAAATAGCCGCCATTTCGAATGTGCGTTGACGGTACGACACCGGCGAAGGCTACCGGCTCATGACCATGATAGGCAAGCCACCACGCACCTAACTCGAATTGCGGCAGGGCAGCCGCATCGAAGAACGTCAACTGATGCAGATCGGCCAATGTGCCGGCGATCGTCATCGGACGCATCGACAATGCGAATTCTGTACATGAGACGGTCCATCGGCGAGGAATAACATGAGTGGAAGTGCGGGGATGTCGTCGCGGTTGAGGGCTCACTTGCCCAGCACCACCTTGACGCCAAGCCAAACCGCGCCCATGAGCCCGGTGGCGATCACCGTGATGACGGCCTTGAAGGTGTAACTCTGCGCCTGCTCCACGCTCGTTCGCCACCTCCGCAGGTGCTGGAAATCAGCCCTCAGCTCCTTTCGGTCGTCATCTTCGATTCCGAAAGATGCCAGCACCGACGCGACCGTCGTCAATACGATCGCATCGATATTCGCCTGCTGGAGCCGGTGTTGCTCGGCGAGCGTCTCGGCCACGATCGCCCTGATTTCGTCATCTGGCATCTTCACCGCTTGATGATCCTCGCAACGTTCTCGAAGCCGCGCTTGGCGAAGTAGAAGGAGACAACCAGATTGGCCTGAAGCCCGCGAAAGATGATCAGCCCGTCGCCGGGCGTCTCGATCTTGTCGCTGAAGGGCCTGAAGCCGTGGCCGAGCCCGAGGCTTGCGATCTTGCCCTCGATCAGCCGCTTGGAAGATTGCGCCAGCGTCCGCTGCGCCTCGCGGATGCAGACCGCGAGCGTGCCACGTTCGGCCTGGCAGGTCTCGACCAGCAGCTCGCCGAAGAAATGCGATTTGCCCGAGCCGCGCCCGCCATAGACGCCCTTGTAGCGCGCAGGTTTCAACAGCGGCTCAAAGATCTTGGCCGTCGGAATTTTCAGGATGGACAATGGATGCGCTCGCTCGCCTTACGGCTGCCCGGTACGCCTTCGCCACATTGCGTACCAGTCTTCGTTGTTCGGAATGTCGGGTTGTTCCAGCGGAGTTTGATCGACGTCAGCAAGGATGCCGGGCAACGCCAGAGCAGCAACCAGAGCATCAGTTAGCGAGAGGATCGTCGAAACAAAAACCCGCGGCCAATTGCTCGGCGCGGGCTGAACCAACGAAATCTCGATGATGCCATTCTGCCGGTGTTTTGCCCGACGAGTCAAACGGCAAATCCGCACGATTTCAAATCGGGTTTGTCTCGCCACTCACACATCGCGCAGCATCATCCTCGCTCGATCCATTCGGCTGCACGATGATGCGCTCGACCCGGTGAACCGCATCAGGCGCTCCGTCGTCGCCGTTCTCCATCGGCTGCGCGGCCTTGCCCCAGCCGCGATCGAGGATGGCGCTGGCCGCCGAGACGCGGGCCGCCGGCGTTGCCTCATTGCTGCGCATGATGCCAACGAGGACGCGGATTGCGGTTCGGGTGTGGCTGCGCGCCAGCGAGCGGATTTCGGTCAGCGTCCGCGCCTTGGATGTCTTCCTGATCGTCTTCCCGGTCCTGGGCGAGCGGACCGGCTCGCCCGCGCCCTCACATTCGACCGCCTCGCTCAAGAAAAAATCTCCCATAACAGGATTGCAACCAGACCCACGAGCGCGAGCGATATCAGGTAAGCGGTCATCATCTCTCCAGGACAAAAGAAATGCGCGGCAGATCGCGCAACGCGGCGCGATCGTTTCGGGCGCGAACCCTATCTCCGTTCCCGGAGGCCGCAGCGGCGCGGGCAAATGGCCCGGCGCCGCGGACCGGCACGTTCGCGCGTGCACGGCCAGCAATGGTACGGACGACGGCGCGCCGATCGGCGCTCCAAATTTGACGAGTGCGTGGCCGCAATGCGCCGCCGCCGTCCGATCTCGACATCGAGACGAAAAAACCCGCGGCGGATGCTTTCCGCGCGGGTCAACCAAACTTGTCTCGATGATGCCATTCTGCCGGTGTTTTGCCCGACGTGTCAAACGAACGAATCCGTTCAAGCCGCGTTAGGCGATCAGGAGGACCGGCGGATGACACGCGAGACATCACAAGAGACTTCGAAAAATTGTCCAGGAGCAAAGCCGCGCGTCGACAAGGAGCGCGACATGCAAGAGGCGATCATCGAAGACACCGGCGAGACCGAGGACAGGGGCCGCGATCTCGTGCGCGGCGAGGGCGGCGCCATCGACCTTCCCACAAGGCCCGGCGATTTGTCGAAGGACGATTAAGCCGCTCCGTTTTCGTTCGAGGAACGCGCCGACGCGATGCAGCGAACCGCCTTGTTGATTAGCGCGGCGCTCAAAACAAAACCCGCGGCGGATCGCGTCCGCGCGGGTTGAACCAAACTCTTTTCGATGATGGCATTATGCCGGTGTTTTGCCCGACGTGTCAACGCGGCGAACGCGGAAGAACAATTCCGTCCTCCCCACTCAGATATGTGGTGCGCGACGGGCTTGCTTCAAGCCCCCGACCCTGCCGTAGAACCCTCGACCCGAACAACATGCAGATCACGAGGGGTCATCCATGCCTGTATTGCTTCCGACGTCCCGGACGCGCGGCCACACCAGAGCGGCCGGCGCCGGCCGCGCCCAAGATCACGCAAATGACCACGCCGTGGTGATCGCCGGCGGCGGCCCGACCGGGTTGATGCTGGCCGCCGAGCTCGCGCTCGCGAAGGTCGACGTCGCCATTGTCGAGCGGCGCCCCGACCAGGCGATCGTCGAGACGCGCGCCGGCGGCCTGCACGCGCGCACCATCGAGATCCTCGATCAGCGCGGCGTCGCGGACCGCTTGCTGCGCGAAGGGCAGATCGTCCAGCTCGCGGGCTTCGCCTGGACCCCGCTCGACATCAGCGACCTCCCCACCCGGCACGCCTACGGCCTCAAGCTGCGGCAGACCCGCATCGAGCGCATTCTGGCTGATCGGCTCGAAGAGCTCGCGGTGCCGATCTATCGCAAGCGCGAGGTGACGGGGTTCGCGCAGGACGAAACCGGCATCGACGTCACGCTCTCCGGCGGCGAGAATTTGCGCGCAGACTATCTGGTCGGCTGTGATGGCGGTCGCAGCCTGGTGCGCAAGGCCGCCGGCATCGACTTCGCCGGCTCAGATCCGACGTTGAGCAACCTGATGGCCGAGGTCGAGATGCGTGATGAGCCCGCATGGGGCCTGCGTCACGACGCGCTCGGCTTTCACGGACTCAGCAAGACCGAGAGCGGACGCGTGCTGGTCGTCGTGACGGAAGCGACGCTCGACCGCACCGGCGAACCCGGCCCCCGCGATCTCAGCGAGGCGCTCCTCGCCGTCTACGGCACCGATTTCGGGCTGCACAATCCGGCCTGGATCTCCCGCTTCACCGATGCGGCACGGCAGGCCGTGTCCTATCGCAGGGGACGCGTGCTGCTCGCCGGCGATGCCGCGCATATCCATCACTCCGTGGGCGGGCAAGGCCTCAACATTGGCGTGCAGGACGCCGTCAATCTCGGCTGGAAGCTGGCGCAGGTGGTCAAGGGCATCTCGCCGGACAGCCTGCTCGACACCTATCACGCCGAGCGCCATCCCGTCGCCGCGCGGGTGCTGCGCAACACCATGGCGCAAATCGCCCTGCTCCGCCGCGGCGAGGACGGCCTCAAGGCCGCGCGCGAAATCGTCTGCGAACTGCTCGCGATGGACGAGCCGCGAAAACGCTTTGGCGCGATGATGAGCGGGCTCGACGTGCATTATGATCTCGGCGAAGGCCACGCGCTGCTCGGGCGCCGCATGCCCGACCTCGACCTGATGGTCGAGGGACGTCCGCTAAAACTGTTCACCCTGCTGCACGACGCGCGGGGCGTGCTGCTCAATTTTTACGAGAGGAACAGCTTCGATATCGCACCGTGGGCGGATCGCATCAAGATGGTGGATGCCGAATACGACGGCGCCTGGGAGCTTCCGGCCATCGGACAGGTCGCAGCGCCCAAAGCCGTCCTGGTGCGGCCCGACGGGCATGTGGCCTGGGTGGGCGATGAAAGCCGTCGCGGATTTGCGGAGGCGCTGACGAGTTGGTTCGGACTGGCTGCGGCTTAGCGCACGCGTTCTCACGCGCGTCGAAACAAACAAAGCCCGCGGCACGCCGCGGGCTCGATCCGAACTCTTTCGATGATATCATTCTACCAGTGTTTTGCCCGACGTGTCAAACGACCGAAACGGCATACGCACCGCTCCGTAACTCGGTCTTCACTCCTGCCGGAGTAGCGGTCGTATCCAGCGCGAGAACCACTCCTCTGCGTCATTGTGCGGGTTGCCTGGACCATCCACTCCGAAGATAGGGGGTGGAATGAGGAAGCTCGTCTCATCCGCGAGCGTACGGATCGGCTTGCTCGGCTGTCGTGGCCCGCCGTTGGCAGCTGGCATACTCCAGCTGCCAAACCGATCGTAGAATTCCGTGGAAGGCAGATAGGGGACGGGCGCGCTCCCTGACGTAAACACGCTGCCTGCGTTCGATGCGTTCAAACGGGTGAGACGCCGGACGTCTTCAGGCGCGATTGCGATCTGCAAAGGTGGTAGCCGGAGCTGCTCCTGGCTCAAGTGCCGGGCTCTCAATCAATGATGGTCCGGATGGAAGTCCAGGCAAGTTGCCCAGACGATTGCCATGGCGAGGCGTGGAGTAGTCGGGATTGAATGGATCGTAAGGAGCCGCCCCTTTGGAGAAGACGCTTCCGTCGGCAACTTTGGTGCCACTTGAGGTATTTGCTGAGAAAGCAGGTCGAGTCGCAGCGGCAGCAGTCGCGCCCGCGAGCAACGCAGCACCGAGCCCCTGTGCTCCAGGTACCATCATCACTCCTGTACCGAGCACACCCGCGCCCATCAGCAAGGCAGAGCCGTCGTCGACAGGTGCTGGCGGCCCGAGCACCTGTGATCTATCAGAGAACGTGTGCGGTTGGCCCGTCTCTGGATGGAATTGCAAGACTTGTGGCTCTGACGGCGTGGCCGTGGTCGGAGGCAATTGCATGGCACGTTGCCATTCGGGGGGTGGCAACGGGAAACCAATTCGTCGAGCGCACGTGCATCGCCCGCGAGAGCCGCATCGAATCTCGGAGACGCTTCGACCTTCTTCAAATACTCGCAAAATCCCTTGTAGTACGCTCCTAGATGTCCCCCAGTATGTGGGCTCGAACTGAAATTGGTTGCGAGCCCCTGCCTGGACGGCAAGGCCATACGATTTCCAGTCGCGTCGGGATTGAAACGGTCCGCCATGAACTTGACGACGGGATGAGTTGCGAAACGCTGGGGCAAGATGTGATGGAATTGAAACATACGACCGCTACTTTCTGACGCATGCTGGCACCCGAGCTGCTCGTAATCACAGCCGGAGGTACTGATCTGAAATGTTTGTTGATGGCCAGCACAGAGAGCCGGCGCTGTATTTGCGCGCTACGTATTGATGCAGCCGCAACGGGCGGGCGTCGCCCTTCGGCACACGACCGTTTTCAACGCCGACATCTTAGGTCGGCGTTACGACGGCGGCGATCTGCGCTTTTGAAAACGGAAATGTGACGCATTCGGCCTCTGCTGGCAGAGCGAAGATAGCTTCAAGAGCGAGCTATTTGCACATCGACCTACCAATGACCGAAGCCAACCAGGTGTTCGACGAACTTCAATGCAGAAACAATATGCGCGAACAAGCTAGTAATTGCCGTAGGCATTTCCAAAGCTTATGCCCCTCAAACCGGCGGCTTTACAGGCATCCTTCATTGCCTGATCACAAATGATCGTTGGATGCAGAAAGCGCAGCCGGAAAATATGAGCAGAGCCGATAGCCTCCTCTCTGAAGACAAATCTGGATACGAAAGATATGCGCTTCGCCGATTGCAGTCTCTCTAAAGACCAGTTTGGAGCCCGGCAGGGCCAAGTAGATCTTCTTTCCGAACTTGAGAGAGCGAGCATCGTCTTCAATTCGAATGATCAAACGCGATTGCGATTCATCCAGCGCGTCGAGAACGCGAACTACATCGCAGAGCCAATAGTTCGGCCCATGGTAGCTACCTTGCGGTACTCGCACATCGCACGGCACGAACACAAAGGCCTCCGGGTCAAGCCCCTCGAATACCACCTTTGTCCGATCCGAAATAAGCCACCAGCCGTGGTAGGGCTCCAAGTCGTAGGGCAAATCGCCTGCCGATTTGTCAAACACGAAAGCTGCAGGCGCGGTAGAAGCCGGCAGACGGAAAACCTCGTAGGGAGGAAGGACACTCTCGTCTTCTAGCCAATAGCCCGGCTTGCCTCCCACCCGGAAGTCGGGACCATTTCGTGGTAGCGGCGCTTTCGCGCTCTGGGTCGTTTTGCGATCGAAGCCGCCCTTTCGCTACCCATGACCGAGTCCCATTGAACGTCGTGCCCACAATGGCGCCGTGCAGAGAACCAATATTAACTGCCCACAATAAAGCCCGCGGCATCCCGCGGGCTTTATCCAAACTCCTTCGATAATGCCATTCTGCCAGTGTTTTGCCCGACGAGTCAAACGACGGATCTCGAACGGCATTGTGCGGATTGCCTGGCCCATCTAATGACGCTCCAAAATATTGTGCGGCTATGCGAAGTCATCAACACAGGAAAACACAGGCAAACCACCGAAGACCTCGGAGTTCTTATAACGAACCTCGATGCGCTCGCGCTCGTCTTTGCCAATCGTGTCGCCATCCTTGATTACGTTTCCGTGCTCGATCAGATAAGCGGAAAGTCCGTTCACTTTATCGATCAGCGCCGGAAGCGTGAGCTTGCCCGTGTCGAACTGGATCTCGCGCCCGACGAAAGCCGACAGCCCCATCGTGATCGCGCCGATCTTCCCATCTGACTGGAATGGAAGAATGTCGACCCAGAGCGTGAAAGGATAATCAGGAAACGGCACAAACGACCGACTCGACATCTCCAGCCAGAGCTTGGCGGGCCGCGCCACCTGCCCGGCCCACACGACGCCGCTGCATTCCTGCATGGTGGCAATCAATGCACCAATCACAGCCGTGGTGATGCGCGCGGCGATGAGCGGTCTCTGACCCTGCCCAAGCATCGAAACGATCAGATGACCTCGATGTCGTGCCGCAACCGTCTTGCTCTCCGGCCATGACCAGCCGGCGCGCGACCACAGGCCGGGATCGTCAGGAATACGCGCCGGCATCGACATGACGGCAACAAACTCGTTGCCGCAGCGAATGAGCGGAGAGTTTGGTTGGACCTGTGGCAGAGTCCCGTTCTCCCCCACCTCCGTCCCCAATTCCGGATGTCGCGCGCGAAGGACCTTGGCAATCGCTGACATGTCCGGCGTTGCCGGACTGTCCAAAAGGACCAAAGCGAGAAGCGAGTTACTCATCCACTGCCCCGCAGAAATTTGAGGCGAGACACAACTTCGTTCTCGCCCAAAGGTTGAAACTTTACTTTTCTAGAACAAAACAAGAACAACGTCAACGAAAATTCCTTGCCTCGTGGGAGCACAAAACAAGTGTCGGCTTCTAGCCGAACAGGGTCGGTTTAGCTGGTCGGCGACACGCACATTCGTTCTGACAAAAATGCTTCTCGCGCCTGGTGCTTCAGTCGTACGAAATATCGATGCAGATCGCACACAACCCGTGCATGTTCTCGATCGATCTCGGTGAGCTCCGGCGACCCCGCCTACGGTCTGGTGCCGCATCTCGCCGGAACGCGTGCGAGTTCGCCGCCGGCACCATGGCGCGCTGAAGCAGCCGGGCGACGGCAGCGCGGAGGTGAGATCGATGCGCCCCATCCCGATCATCTGCACCGCGGCGCTGCTGCTCGAGGACATCATGCCCGAGCGAGAGCGCGTGAGCCAACGCGCAGACACACATCACCCCTTCCGTTCAAAAGTGAACATTGCAATCTCCTGCACCACAAAATGAGCAAGCCGCTCAAACTTCGCGTCCGCACGCCCGAAAGATTCTTCGAAACAAACTAGCAAATGACAGAGACGGTCCGAAACCGGCGGCCTAGGCTTGAGGCATCACCGCGCCTCACTCGGCATCGATCGGCAACGACAACGCCGGGGTTGCGCTCCCACCCTGCTCGCAATGGACATGCGCCATGCAGATGCGACGACGTTTCAAGCAGACCACGACACTCACCGAACGGCTCGCCGAAGAGGCCATGCGGCTGCGCGAAGAGGCGCGCGCGCTGGCGCCGGGGCGCCGCCGCGAGATGCTGCTGCGCAAGGCGCGGCAGGACGAGACCGCCATGCAGATCGACGCCTGGCTGCATTCGCCCGGCCTGAGGCCGCCGACATGACCCAGCAATATCGCGCCTATCTCGTCGGCGAAAACGGCGTGTTCCGCTCCGCCGAAGCTTTCGAGGCCACGTCGGATGCGTCCGCCCTCATTTTCGCGCAGCAGTTCACGCGGCACGGCAAGGTCGAGGTCTGGCAGCTCGGCCGCAAGATCGCCGTGCTGGAGTCCTGCTCATCCCAGCCGGGAGTGCTCACGCGTCAATGATCGCGTGATGTCGAAGGCGTCCTGAAGGTCTCGATCGCGAACGAGAAGTTCACCTGCATCACGGGACCCGCGGCATCGCGAACGTCGATCGCCATCGACTGCCTGCGGCCCGCGGGCGGCGCGGAGACGATGGCATCTCGCGCCATATCCGCGACCGACTTGGCGGCCTCCGCCTGAACGGCGCGTGGGCTGGCCAGCTCCAGCCCTTCCTCGTCGAGCGCTACACCGGTCTCATCGCGCAGGTCGAAATAATATCGGGGCATTGCAGCATCCTTTGCCGGTATAGGTCCGAAGCGGACAAAGGGTTTCGGGGCGGCGCGAAAAATTCTGTGAGGGATCAATGGGTTCCGGGAACTCCAACCGGCACCGGCTGACGATCCCGCGCCTGCACTTCGCCAGCGTGCGGCCCGGTGCGAGCGTCCATCCAATCGGGGCACGAGCGCCGGCCGCGCGGCGCCTCGCCTTTTTTCTCGGTCCCATCGAAGCAGGTTTTCGCCGGCTGTGCGCGCGGCGTCACGGATGCACGCGCCGTGTCCGCCTATCACTCATCCCACGACGACGTTCCCAAACAAAACAAACGCGCGGGTCGGGCCGCGAAATTGATCAAAGACGCGAAGCGGCAGCAGCAGTTGCCGCGTTCGTGGCGGTTTCCGTCAGGGGCGAAAGCGCCAAGCGCGACGAAACTTCGCGCCCTCACTCCTCCGCAAGCTTCCGCTCGATATAGGCATCCACCGTCTCGGCGAACGAGCGCTGCACGCCGACCGCGGCACCATGCTGGTCGAGCGCATCGCTCTGGAGTACGCGCAAGCCCCTCCCGCGCATGCAGACCGGCGCCGTGTTCAGATATCCATCGATGGCGCCTTTCGCGAGCGGGATCGCCTTCGGGTCGCCCCTTGCGATCAGAAGGCGCAAGAGGCTCTGGCATTCGGCCAAACCTGGCATGGGATCAGCGCCTCACGCCTGCCGCGATGTCGATTTCGGCCGCTTCACCGGCTGGGTGTGCGTGCCGAACAGCGCCAGCAGAAACGCGACTTCTTCTTTCGAACCGACCTGGATCATGATGATCTCCTCTTCGCTTGGTTGGTCGGGCGCAGCGGGCGGCAAGTTCGAGACGATCTGGTTTCAGCACTGTTTCAGGCGTGTTTCGTCGGGAACGCGCCATGTCCAAATGTGCACAGAAACGGCCGAGGCACGACTCAGGCGGCAACACGAGAAAACGAAAACACGCCACCTGATTAGGAACAGCTTTAACAGCCAAAGGGTTATCCGGGTGTCGGTCCGGATGCACGACCGACAACCCGCACGGCCTCAGCTCGGTCTGCCGCGCTGGGGCCGTTTCTTTCCACTCGCAGGTCAAAGCAGGCCAGAGATTTCAGGCGCTATGGAAGCAGACCTGGAGGCGCCGACCGAGGCGGCCTTACTTTTGCTTTTGGTCTGCCTTCGGCTTTTCCCAGAACAGCTTGTTGCAGTCGGAGCACCGAAAGATGGCAATCGCCCCGTCCGGTGAACCAACCGCGTCGATGAATGTCATGGGCTTGTTGCACGCAGCACAAATTGGCTGCTGCCTGGTGTCTCGGTTCGCCATTCCGCGCAACGCGGGAACGACGGACGAGGTTTCTATTGTTCTGGAGCCTCAGGGTGCCAGATCTTCGGAACCTGTTGCCGAAGCAGTGCCATTGACACCGCGATCTGCTCCCGAGAACGGCGCAGCATTTGTCGCGTCGTTTGGCTTGCATCAAGCTGGTGCGTTTTCTGCCAGTCGAAATACGCCTCGAATTCCTTGCTGGTGAGCATGACAAGCTCCCGTCCTTGTTCCATTCGCAAGGTACGTCACGAAAGGGTTTAGGACAGTCCAAAAGTGAACACGCGCGGGAAACCCGCCTGCAGCCATCCGGTGCGCTCTTGCCCTCCAATCCGAACCCGCGCGCCTTTCACCTCACATTCATGACCCCGCCCCTACACGACGGGCGACAAAACGGCACGTAGGCGGGATCATGTCCTTTGACCCGATGGCCGCTGCGGTTGACTGGCTGGATGTCTACCGCGACGGCGATCTCGAAATCATTCTGGCAATGTGCTGACGACGCGGCGGTCCATTGCGGCTGCGGCGGCATGAAGACGATTTCGGGCCGGGAAGGCCTGCGCGCCTGTTGGGTCGATCGTCTGAAGACCTCCCCCCCGCGTCGGGCCTCGACAATCTCCAGCCGACCAACGGCGGAACCATCATCTTGTATGCCTGCGCTCCGGCACCCGGACGGCAGAGCGGCCCCGCCTAAATCCAGACGTCCTCGCGGCAAGCGTCGCACCGGTAGATCAGGATCGAGCGATCGCGCCTCACGTCGAAGACCGAGGTCAGGCAACGCGTGGCCGTCTCGCATTTCGGGCACGCCGGCCCCGGCTGGTAGTGACG
The DNA here is from genome assembly GCF_023073915.1 of Bradyrhizobium sp. 149. Taxonomy (GTDB): domain Bacteria; phylum Pseudomonadota; class Alphaproteobacteria; order Rhizobiales; family Xanthobacteraceae; genus Bradyrhizobium. The sequence continues at coordinate 270,867 of NZ_JADPKK010000023.1, forward strand.
ACCTGGACTCGTGGCCGGCCATGCTTGCTGTTCGTTGCTCATCTCACCCTCTTGGGAGGAATGAGTTCCTAAGTACCAAAGTGGACATTCGTTCCATTGGCACGGCAGCGCTGCTAATTGATCGGCCTAATCCTGAACGACATGGCGGGCTTCCTGCCCGCGCCGATCGTCCAGACTCTGGACGGTGCAGATGCGCGCGGCACGGCGCGCCAGTTCGTCGTAGTTTTCCGCCACCTTGCGCAGCACGTCCCGCGTCTCGGGGTACTCGCAATTATCCGCCTTGGTGCGGAATTCTTCCGCCCGCATCCGCCAGTACCGCGGAGGGTGCATCCGTTCGGCGCCCATGGGCCACTCCCCTAGGTTGGTCCAGCTGTCATGTTCCTTAATGGAAAGCGCGTCCAAGAGTTCCCCTGTGAGTGTTCCCGTCCCGATAACGTAGACCGCGCAGAAGACTGCAACCAAAGGCGACAATGTCTCGCGGGACAGGTCGATTTTAGTTCAAATGCAGCAAGGCGAATTCGGCAGGATGCAAGTCGTTCGCGCCATGCTGGGACATGTCCCTTGCGAAAGACGCAACCGGGAAAGCTCGGAGAGATCGTCGATGTATTACGTGGCCGCTGCGTTGCTGGTGCTGTCCGGACTGTTCTACTCCGCGAGCCATCACGAGATCGGCTCGTTCGGCGCCACCATGTGCACCTATGGAAGTGCGTTTTGCGACAACCCGCTGATCGTTTTTTCCGGCGCTGCGCTGGCCGGCGCCTGGGGCATGTTCGTCAGCATCAAATAGTCCCGATTGCATGGACCCCAGCGAGTTATTTGTCCCCTGAGCAAGTGCGGGAGCGACTATTCTTGCGATAATGCACTTATACAGGTGTTTTGCCCGACGAGTCAAAAGCGATTAGTAAAATCAGAAATCGGATCTAAGGCCGCGCGCACGCCCGGGGAACCTTGTTCCCAGATTAGCATTTGCTAAGGACGCGCCCCGACCGAGGTCCCTCCTGCCATGACCGACAGTGCCGTCACCCCCGCGAAATCCGCGCCGACGCTGTTGCAAAGGCTGGGGCCGGGTCTCGTCACCGGGGCGGCCGACGACGATCCGTCCGGCATCGCCACCTATTCGCAGGCCGGCGCGCAATTCGGCTACGGATTGCTGTGGACGGTGTTTCTGACCACACCGTTCATGATCGCCATCCAACTCGTCAGCGCCCGGATCGGCCGCGTCACCGGCAAGGGGCTGGCCGCCAACGTCATGCGGATTGCGCCGCGATGGGCGGTGCTGACGCTCGTCGCCATGCTCGTCGCCGCCAACACCTTCAACATCGCGGCCGACATCGCCGCGATGGCGGAGGCGCTCTCGCTGGTCATCGGCGGCCTCAACCACGAGCACGCGCTGATCTTCGCGGCGGGCTCGACGCTGCTGCAGGTGTTCCTGCCGTATCGCCGCTATTCGCCGGTGCTGAAATTCCTCACTTTGGCGCTGTTCGCCTATGTCGCGACGGCCTTTACCGTGAATATCCCGTGGAGCACGGCGCTGCTCGCTGCGGTCTGGCCGAAGGCCAATGTCGGCGCCGACTACCTCATGATGGTCGTCGCCGTGCTCGGCACCACCATCAGCCCCTATCTGTTCTTCTGGCAGGCCTCGCAGGAGGTCGAGGAGATGAACCAGGGCAGGCGCGACAAGCCGCTGCGCGAGCTGAAGCGCGGCGGCAATCCGGAGCTCGCGCGCATCAGGACCGACACCATCTCCGGCATGTTGCTGTCCAACGGCATCGCCTTCTTCATCATCCTCACCACCGCCTCGGTGCTGCACGCACATGGCGTCACCAACATCAATTCGGCGACGGAAGCCGCCGAAGCGCTGCGGCCGCTCGCCGGCGACTTCACCTTCGCCCTGTTCGCGATCGGCATCATCGGCACGGGCCTGCTCGCCATTCCGGTGCTGGCGGGCTCGGCCGCTTACGGCGTGGCGGAGATCTTCGGCTGGCGCGCGACGCTGGAGGCAAAGCCCGACGAAGCGGTCGGCTTCTACACCATCATCGCGGTGGCAACCATCATGGGCTTCGGGCTTGGTTTCACCGGCATCGACTCCATTCACATGCTGGTCTGGAGCGCCGTGCTCAACGGCATCGTCGCTGTCCCGGTCATGGCGATGATGATGCTGATCGTCTCGAGCAGGACCATCATGGGCCGCTTCAAGGCCCGGCCATGGCTCGTTGTGCTGGGCTGGCTCGGCACCGCCCTGATGGCGCTGGCCGTGCTCGCCCTGCTGGGCTCATCCGCGATCGGCTGACCAACCTTGCGACAGCGGACTTCACGCCGATCCCTGGTTGCCCTAACAATTGCGGCCAGGGCGATTGCGGCCAAGTCAATTGCGGCGAAGCCCATTGCGGTCAGGTCTGCCTTGCGACCAGACCACAAGAAAAAAGCCCGGCCGGGCCACAGGGAGCGACATGACCAGATCATCCAAAGCAACGAGCCTCGAAATTCTCGCCTGCGATGCCGGTTGGAGAAACTATCACTTCGTCAAGCTGACAACCGGAGACGGTGTCGTCGGCTGGAGCGAGTTCGACGAAGGCTTTGGCTCGCCCGGCGTCGGCGCTGCAATCCAGCGCCTCTCGGCCCGCGTCATCGGGCAGAATGTCTTCCAGCACGAGCGCATCTACGCCGAACTGTTCGCGGCCACACGTCCCGCGGCTGGCGGTGTGGTGGCGCAGGCGCTCGGCGCGATCGAGAACGCGCTGCTCGATGCCAAAGCGAAGTGTCTCGGTGTGCCCTGCTACGAACTGCTCGGCGGCAAGATCCGCGACCGTGTCAGGGTCTATTGGTCGCATTGCGCGACGTGGCGGATCAATCATCCGTCCTGGTACAAGCCGCCGATCGAGAACCTCGACGGCGTCAAGGCAATGGGGCGCGAAGTGCGCGAGAAGAAATTCACCGCGCTCAAGACCAACATTTTTTCCTACGACGATGGCAAGCCGACCGGCTGGCGACCGGGCTTCGGCTCTCCCTTCGCCCCCGAGATCAACGTCGATCGCAAAATCCTGCGCGACCTGCGCATGCATCTGGAAGCGATCCGCGACGGTGCAGGCCCCGACGTCGATATCCTGCTTGACTGCAACTTCAACGCCAAGACCGAGGGCTATCTGAAGATCCTGCGCACCATTGCGGACCTCGACATGTTCTGGATCGAGATCGACAGCTTCAACCCGGAAGCGCTCGGTTACATCCGCAGGCAAAGCCCGCATCCGATCTCGTCCTGCGAGACACTATTGGGGCTGCGCGAATTCCTGCCCTATTTCCACCAGCAGGCGATGGATGTCGCAATCATCGACACGCCCTGGAACGGCGTCTGGCAATCGATGAAGATCGCAGCCGCCGCGGAGGCCTTCGAAGTCAACGTCGCGCCGCATAATTTCTACGGGCATCTTTGCTCGATGATGAATGCGCATTTCTGCGCCGCCGTGCCGAATCTGCGTATCATGGAAATCGATATCGATCGCTTGGCATGGGACCGCGAGCTGTTCACCCATGAGCCGGACATCCAGAACGGGCATTTGGTCATTCCGGACCGGCCCGGCTGGGGCACCGAGCCGAACGAGGAAGCCCTTCGTGCGCATCCGCCAAAGACCAGCGGCGGGCTTCTCAACTACGGTCGCAAGAACTAAGGCGTCACCGGATTGACGGTCGGGGAGGTCTTCGGCCCCGGCCGCTCCGGCTCGATTGGCGACTTGTGTTCCGTCGGGAGCACTGCGGCACCTGCAGCGCGTGCTGCTTCTCCCGTGGTCGCATACATCGCAACATGGGCCGGCTGTGTCTTCGCGCGATTCCAGGGTCCATGATCCACGATGAGCATCGCAGCAATCGCAATGCCGGCCACAATCAACGCAATCACGCCGGGATGGCGGAGCGCCGAGGACATCGAGTTTGCGAAGCGATCGCTTACCATCGGAGAACCCATGCGTTTTTCCCATCGCAGGTTAATGCAAAGGCGCCCCTCCGGGTTCCAGCTTCCGCCATGCAGGTTCCAAATGCCTGAGCAAGCCTGGGGTCTGCGGCGTAGCGCTCATGGCTACTTCTCAGCCAATGGACCTCGACGTTTCAAAATCAGCCAGCTTCAAATCAGCCAGTCATGGGCCGCAGGTCCAAGGCCGTGATGCGGAGCATGACCATCTTGATGGGCCGCATGTTCGTCCAGGGTACCGGGGACCATGTCGACGATCAGCTGGACGTCGTTTTTCTGAGCTTGCGGAACGTAGGGATCATCGAGCTTTTTAGGCTCGATGACCGCGGCGGGAGTGGAAGGACCAGCCCCGCCATCGAAGCGGAACGCCGGTTCGTGATCTACGCCGCCACTCTGCGATGCAGCTTTCGCCGGCTGTACTAGTTCTGATGCGGGCGCATGGGCATGCGCAGCCTGCTGCGCGTTTCCGCCGCCCGCTTGCCCCGGATTGCCGTGTTCGACGCCAATTGGGTCTGTCGTTTTCACTTCGCCTCGGGAATTGTTCGAAGCCGAGGAATGATGCTCATTGTGATTGCCCTCGGTGCCATTGCCGACACCGTTGTCCGGCATGGACTTAGCTTCCGCCTTTTCTCCGGCCGCCTTCGCAGAATCCGGGTGCGAAGCGTGCTGCGAGCTGTCGCGGCCTACACCGTGGGCGGTTGCGTCGCTCGGTTCTGCTTCCGGTGCGTTTGCAGAAGTTGAGTGTCCCGGGTTGCTGTGTTCGACGCCGCCTTTTTCTGCCGCTTTCGCCGACGCTCGCGAATCGTCCGAGGCCGAGGAATGATGCCCATTGTCATTGCCCGGGCCTTTGTCCGGTGTGGACTTGGCTTCGGCCGTTTCCTTGGACGCCACCTTTGCAGAGCCTGGCTCCGAACCATGATGCGAGTGACCGCCGTCCGCGCTGTCGGCGTTTGCGGCGGCTTCCGGTGCATTTGCAGAGCTTGGGTGTTTATCGTGTCCCGCGTTGCCGTGCTCCACGGCCGCCGGCTCTGGCATCTTCTCTGCCGCAGACCCATTCGCTGCCTCCGATGCCGGAGCGTGATGCTCGGCGTCCTTACCGATGCCGTTGCCGCGGGTTTCATCGCTGCCATGGTCGGCTTTGCCGACCCCCGTCTCCGAAGCGTGATCGGAATTCCGGTGGCTCGTATTGTCGGCCGTAGCGAGGCCTGGCGGGATCATCTCGTTCTGCTGTGTCGAAAGAGCGTCGGTGTCCGCCTTCATCGCCTCACTGTTCGAGGTCAGCTTTTCACCTGCCGGAGCCGCCGCGCCCTGACCAGCGCCGTTCGATGATCCGTGAGCCGACACACCGGATACATCCCCGCTCTCGTCGGCTCTATCCGACGAATCGCGCGTGAAGGTCTTGAACTTCGTCGACGTCCCGAAACCGCTCCGGGCCTGTGCGAATTGGAAGCTGAAGCCTTCGTCGGCAAAAGCGCTCCAAACTCCGGACTCTCCAAGTGCGCCCTCGGCCGAATGGGTGCCCGGCGTACTCAGAACGGTGTCATCGGCTGCGGTTCCCGATGGCAGCGCTTGTTCGAGCTGCTCCAAGGTGGATGCCACAACCGTGCCTTCTGCCTGGTGAACGAAATCCGACTCCGCAACGGATACAATCCCCTGCAGATGGATTTCCAGCAGGCCTCGATCCCCGATATCGAGGCTACGGTCGGTCGAATTCACATAGACGATCGTTTGATTGCTTGCGGGGTCGTAGACCCACGCGAGAGTATGTGGCGGTATTGATTTGGCTGCTGCCGTCAGATGCAGCCAGGCAAGCCCTCCGAACGCCGCAAGATTGAGCCTGCCCGGCCCGGATGCGAAATCCAGCACCGAGTCGGAAGAGACCGAGTCGGAAGACGCAGAGTCGGAAGAGGCAGAGTCTGAAGACCGAGATTTGGAATCGATCGGAGCGCGATGAACAACGTTTTCAAAATTGCCGCCCATCAACTGATCGCGGCTATGTCCGCCGGGACCGAAATCGAGATCCAAACCAACAGCCTTTTGGAGGTTGTCACCCGCAACGTCTGGGGCCGCTTGGCTCCCAACGCCTTCCTTCGCGATGTCGATTGCAGTCTTCACAAAGGTAGAGGGGCGGCCCGACTCGTGCGAAGGGAAATCCGGAGCTGAGTTGTCTGCGTGATTGGCGGGAACATGGGTGGTCGCGGCCAGTTTCGTGCTCGCATTCCCTCCGAGGGTAGCCAAGAAGCTGTCGATCGATGCTTGCCCCGGATCATGCGACTGCGCGGCGGCTTCAGACTCGCTCAGCGCGTAGATCAACGCCCCGGCGAGCGCGGCGAAGGTGCCATAACCACCATGGATCATCGGATCGGAAGCAAGCCGTGGCAATTGATGCTGCGGGAATAGCTCACGTCCAATCTGCGTGTTGCTGGTTTCCTGCAGGAAGAGCGCAGGGAAATTCGAGGCGCTCGATCCAGCAGGACCGTAGTCTGCCCACGGCTTCGAGCCGATGAATTGCTCGGCCGCGCGCAGCGCTTCCATTGCCGCCGCCGGGTTGGTGACCTGGATCGTCTTGGCAACAAAGTCCCTCTCGGTGAACCGAGGCGTCTCGCCAGATTCCGAGACGACGAGGCGCTGGAGAATGGCCTTTTTGAAGACCTCATAGACGGCGTGCTCGCCCGCGAGGCCGATGCTGTTGTCATCCGGCCAGTTGTCGTTGACTTCGGACGCCTTGAGTTCGTCCGCAATTGCGAACGCCAGAAAGGCCAGAGCAAGCGCGCCGAAGCCAGAGGTGCGTTGCAACAAGGCAATGGTCGCAAGCACGGTTCTGTTGGTGATCTCAAGCTTCTGAAAAATATTGTACAGGTGGACTTTGACTGTCCCTTGGGAAACGTCGAGGTGGCGCGCGATCTCCTTGTTCGACATTCCCTCCGACACGAGCCGCGCAATCTGACGTTCCCGATCCGTCAATAGCTCCAGCTTTTTTTCAATTTGGCCGCCGTTCGCTTCCTTGTCAATTGAATCGCGCTGCTGCAGTGACACGCCGCTCGTCGTCATCAGCCTCAGTGATTGCAGCATGATGGCAGGAGCGGCATATTTCGAAATTACGCTGCAGGCACCAGCCGCAATCGCTGCGGTCAGACCGTGGTCGATGTCGCAGTCCGTAAAGAACACGAGGCGCGTCGAGAGCTTCTCGGCTTTTGCGATCGCGAGGATTTCGGATGCCCTCAGATCCGGCAGGGCGTCGGCAATAAGCGCGACGTCCGGCGTCAAATTCCGAATGGCCTCGAGGCAGCTTGTCCCGTCGCTGGACGATGCGACAACATCAAAATCCTGCTGGGCCCCAAGTACCGACTTCAGCCCCTGCAGAACGATGGGTTGGCGATCGACGATCACAAGCCGGACGGGCTTGAGTATCCCCTGCCTCGCGGACGCGTCCAACATCGACCTTGCCCTCGGCCCGGTCCTCTATGTCCTTCGGCATATGGCCGTGGCCGGGTGAGATATTAAAATCAAAAGAGGCTCGGCGGTTCCCCGGCCTGAACCAGAAATGGACGCATGTGAGTGAAAAATATGTCCTTTGACCCTATGGCCGTTGCGGTCGATTGGCTTGATGCGTACCGCGCGGGCGATATCGACGCCATCCTGGACCTCTACGCCCAAGATGCCGTGGTGCACTGCGGCTGCTGCGGCGTCCAAACCATTACCGGCCGCGAGGCGCTCCGTGCCTATTGGATCGAGCGTCTCCAAAAATATCCGGCAGGTACGTTGGATGACCTCAATCCCTCAGGCGAGGGCACCATCATCTCATACGTCACCAGCACTGGTGTCATGAGTGCACTTTTGGCGTTCGACACTGCCGGTCGGATCAAGGAACTGAACTGCCTGCATTAGGTCCGATCCGGGCCTGCACTGCGGCGTAAGGCTGGCCGTAGCCCGAGCGTTCTGGTGTGCCCGCAACTAACTCTCGATCATGATGCGCAAGGCGATCACGATGACCGCCGAGACGAGAAACGAAATCGCGAGCAGCGTCCAGCTGGGCCTTGTTGTTCCGCGGGCCACGCGCGCGAGAAGCATTTTCATGCTCGTCAACATTCGCCGCCGGGAAGCCGGTACAGGTAGGCTATCCCGAAGCTGGCGAGTTCTTCGGCATCGCTCTCGCGCTCTTCCCTTCTCCTGAGCAAATGGCGTTCCAGCAGGCATCGCCGACTGTCGAATAAGTCGACATCGGGATGCCGGGCCCGGTAGACCGTCCTGGCGGTTTCGGTGGCATTCTTCAAGACGGCGTGGTCCACGATGCTTGCTCTCCGAACATCGCATCCATCGCGGCCAACTCAAGGCATCCCTGAATGTTTCCAGTTTTTCCCGGTTATCTTTAGTCGAACGGTTCAAATCACGGAGGGACGGTTTGTCGCGCGCTGTCGAGGCAGCCGCTTCGACCAACGGTCTAGAGCTAGCAACCATTGCCTATTTTTCCCGTTACCTCCGGGGCGGAAGCAATGCGATGTGAAAGGTATCTCGATGAAGAAAATCGCAATGTCGGCCCTGATGGCCGGCGCTCTTGGCTTAAGCTCGATCGCTGCGACGTCTCCAGCTGAAGCCCATTGGCGAGGCTGGGGACCGGGCATCGCCGGCGGCCTCGTCGCAGGTGCCGTGATCGGCGGGCTTGCCTCCTCGGCGTATGGATGGGGGCCCGGCTATGGCTATGGTCCAGGCTACTACGGCGCCGGTTACTATGATGGCCCATACGCTTACGACACGTACGATGCACCGTATCGTTGGGGCGGCGGATACACCACAACCACCTATTACACGCAGCCCGTTTCCTACGGCTATCGCTATCGCCGCGTCGTGCGCCCCGCCTACGCCTATTACCGTGGATCGTATCCCGTCGTGCGGCACCGTTGGCATCATCACCACCGGTGAGCGCTTCGCTCGTCATCACGAATGCGGCCGCGCTCCGATGAGTGCGGCCTTTTCGATAAGATGCGGCGTTTCGCTCACCCGCTGCGAAGAAGGGATCGCGCCGGTCGAAAGTCGTGTCGGCGCTTCTCCTGACCCGGCAGCGGCGAATGACCGACATCTCTCGGCCGCCGCTATGGCCTTACGCTACCGCTAAGTTCGCGGCGACGGCTGCGAGGGCGCAGCAGGTTGCGGCGAGGATGCAGCGGGCGGCTTGGGCTGCTCCGCGGGCGCGACAACGTCTCCACCACCGTGTGGTACACAGGTGCCTACGTTGCTCAGCAGTCTTTTCGCCTCGAGATCGCGGGCCTTCTTGTAGTCCCCACGCCGGCCAATTCGTGCTGCGGCCAAACGATCCCAGGCATCGAACGCATCAGAGTAATGTTGTCGCATTTGCTCCTCGGCGGACAGGCAGTCACTGAACTTGTCGAACACGAGATCGGTATTGACGGGCGCGACGCCACCCACGAGGACCACAAGCATCCATTTCATGGTTTCCGCCTATGTTCGCGCCTGCTCATCGGGAACGGCAAAGTTCCGGCGGCTTCCAGCCGATCTCGCTGACAAGACATGCTCGAGCCAGATCCTCTAACCCCGACAGAGCGGGATTTGCGTGCACGATCGATGTCCAGTCTCCCCGGATGGAAAAAAGGCCCCAGCTCGCGGGGGATAGTGGGGGGCATTGGAGCTGGGGCCCGCGGGGTCACCCTTGGGGAAGGGCACCGGGAAAACTTGGCAATCGCGCGAATGTTCCTGTCCAATTTTGAAAACGCGAGGACCCGAGTCTGGCCCAAGCAGCTCGACGCGATTCCCAGCGAAAAGCCGCCTAACTTGAACGCCTGAATGCAGGCTATCTGTTCCGCCGCTGGACAAAGGCCGCTATGGGCACTTTGTCGCGCAGCGGGGTGCGTGCTGGCAGAACTGCATTCCGCCATCGATACGGCACTGTCGCAGCTGCCAGGCAGCAATCTGCGACCCACCTAGCTGATTGAAGCCCACGTCTTCGTCAGTCGCTGGCTTACTCGCCCGGCGCGATCGCATTACTCGGGGTCGGCCGATCGGCGATCTGCTGGCCGAACAGGCTGCCGATCAGTTCGACCGCGGTGCGCGCGGTGCGGCCACGCTCGTCGAGGAACGGATTGAGCTCGACGATGTCGACTGATCCGACCACGCCGGAATCGTGCAGGAGCTCCATGATCAGGTGCGCTTCGCGATAGGTCGCTCCGCCCGGCACCGTCGTGCCCACGCCGGGTGCGACGCAGGGGTCGAGAAAATCGACATCGAAGCTGACATGCAGCACGCCGTTGCTGGCCTTGACGCGCTCGATGACGCGGCGGATCAGCACGGCGACGCCGAACTCGTCGATCTGGCGCATGTCGACAACCCTGATCCGGCGCGTGCGCATCAACTCCTTTTCGAGCTTGTCGATTGAGCGCGCGCCGAACAGGTCGAGCCTGTCGGGACCGATCGAGGCGCGCGGATCATCGCCGAGCAACCCGTCGAGGCCGGGTTCGCCGCACAGGAATGCCGCCGACATGCCGTGCATGTTGGCGGTGATTGTCGTCTCCGGCGTGTTGTAGTCGGCATGGGCATCGAGCCAGAGCACGAACAGCTCGCGTCCGCGCTCCTGCCAGTGACGGGCCATGGCATTCACCGATCCCATCGACAGCGTGTGATCGCCGCCGAGGAAGATCGGCAGCGCACCGGTTTTCGCGATCTCGTAGCCTCTGCGGCTCAGCAGGCGCGTCCAGCGCTGGATTTCGCGGTAGTGATTGGCTTTATCCGGGGGACTGTCTGCGAGGTCGCGAACCTCGGCCACCGAGAGATCGCCGTAATCGACGACCTCGAAATCCAGGCTCTCGAGCAATGTCGCAAGGCCGGCGGTGCGAAGCGCCGCAGGGCCCATCAGGGTACCGCGCTGCGAAGCCCCCATGTCGATGGGAGCGCCGAGCAAGGCGATGCGCCGGGCTCGATCCGTCGTGGTCCGGTCGGTCACAGCTGTCTCCCGAGATCAACAAGATTGAGCCAGCCTAACAGAGATTCGCATCCGTCGTTTCACGGGGGAGGTCCGCGCAGAGGCGTATCAGCCCGGAACAAAATCCCGCGCGCCGAATTGCTCATCCAAGGCCGGTACCCGCCGTAAACACCACGGCGCCTGTCGCGGATAGCCAAAGGTCATCTGACCCGCTGTTCAGAACGAGCGCTCGCGCGGATAGCCAAAGGTATCGGCCTCCGTCACATGATCAGTCTGGAGGTCGCGCGCTTGAGCACGGAGATCCCGCAGTCCACGTCCCATCCCGGCATGGCCGAGCGTGCCATCGACGCCGCAACGGACATATCCCGCACCGTCGGTGAAGTCGCAGGTGGCCTGCACGCAGCCGTCGACCGCTTGACTTCCGCCATCGAGGAAGCGCGAAAGCCCGGCCGGCCCCTCGCGACCGTCGCCGCGATCACGCGCGAAGCACCGCTTGCCAGCCTGATCGTTGCTTTCCTGTTCGGCGTCGCGATAGCGCGTCGGCGCTAGAGCATGATCCGGAAAAGTGCGAAGCGGTTTTCCGGATAAGATCATGCTCAAACAATGACCTGAAGCGCATCGCGCTTTAGAGATCCAAGCGAGCCCGTTCAGGCGGCACTGACTGCGGCGCGCTCGGAGGCGACGAATTGCCGCTCGAATGCTTCCGCCGGCATCGGCCGGCCGAAGAAATAGCCCTGGCCTTGCTCGCATCCCATGCTCACCAGGAAATCGGCCGTCGCGCGGTTCTCGATGCCTTCGGCCACGACCGTGAGACCGAGCTGCTTGCTGAGACCGATGGTCGACCCGACGATCGCGGCATCGTCGGAATCCGCGAGCAGATCGAGCACGAACGACCGGTCGATCTTGAGCCCGTCGAGCGGAAACTTCTTCAAATAGCTCAGGCTCGCATAGCCAGTGCCGAAATCGTCGAACACGACGTGGACGCCGAGCTGCTGGATGCGCTTGAACATGTCGAGCACGCGGGCTTCGTCGTGAAGCAGGATGTCCTCGGTGACCTCGAGCTCGAGCAGCGACGGCGTGAGCCCCGTCGCTTCGAGCATCCCCGCAACCGAATGCGCAAGATCGCCTGACTGGAGCTGCGAGGGCGACAGGTTGATTGCGACGCGCACGCTGTCGCCGGACAATTCCCAGGCGCGTGCCTGCCGGCAGGCGGTCTCCATCACCCAGTTTCCGATCCGCTCGGACAGGGCCGAGCTATTGACCACCGGCATGAACTCCCCGGGCGAAACGTAGCCGCGCACGGGGTGCCGCCAACGGATCAGCGCTTCCGCTCCGACCAAGCTGGCGTCGATCAGGCGAACCTGGGGCTGGTAGAACAGCTCGAACTCTCCGCGATCGGCGGCAAGCGCCAATTCACTCTCCAGCGTCAGCCGATTCTCCAGCTCCTGCCTGATCGCGCTCTCGAAGATCACATGGCTGCCCCGGCGCGTCAGCTTTGCCTTGCTCAGCGCGAGATGGCCGTTGCTCAGGAGCTCGTCCGTGTTGCACCCGCCTGCCGGATAGACGGCGACGCCGATGCTGATCCTGACGCGATGCTGCCGCGCCCCGGTCGCAAGCGGCGCTTCGAACGCGCGCGCAATTCGTTCGGCAAACTCCGCGATCGGCTCGGCACCATCTGAGCCTTCGCGTGCAATGGCGAATTCGTCGCCGCTAAGCCGGGCAACGATAGCGCCGTCGCCCGCTTGGCCTTTCAGGCGAGTAGCCACCGCCTGCAGCACGAGGTCGCCGGCGGAATGGCCCAGCATGTCGTTGATGCTCTGGAAGCCGTCGAGCCCGATCACCAGCAGCGCGACCTCGCAAGGGTGCTGCCTCGCATCCGCGATCATGCCGGCCAGGCCGGCATGCAGCGTGTTGCGGTTGGCAAGACCGGTCAGCGCGTCGTATTCGGCGAGATATCTGACGCGTTCGGCCTCGCGCTTGCGGACCGAGATGTCGCGCAGGATGGCTCCGTACTGGAAGCCGTCCGTTCCCTGCCAGCCCGAGAAGCTGGCCTCGACCGGGAAAGTTTCACCGTTCTTGCGCCGCCCTTCGAACTCGACGACGACCGCCCCGCCGGGGACCAGGAGTGCCTGGCGTGCGGCGTCGCGCATGGACGGCCTCGCGTCACCGTCCACGGAGACAGCGCACAGCGTTTCGAACGGGCGGCCGATGATCTCTGCGGGCATATAGCCGAAGATCGCGCTGGCGCCGGGATTCCACACGGTGATCGACTGATCTTCGTCGGTGCAGACCAGGCCATCGCCGAGCGACATCGCGATACGATGAAAGCGGCTTTCGGCGATGCGCCCCAGGAGACCACGGAAGTCGATCTCGTCGAGTGCGATCGCCGTCAGATAAGCGACAATCGCGATATGGAACAGCGATGTGTCGATGATGAAGGGCCATTTTGCCTGCACGAGCACCGCAACCAGCTCGGAAAGCGCCCCGGCTGAGATCAGGATTGCGACGCGAACACCGGGTCCGAAGCGGCGCCACGAATACACCATCAGCAGGCAGATCACAGCCAGACCCAGGATCATGCCGGTATCGGAGGTCCAGCGCAGCATCCGGTTCTGGAGGATCGATTCCGCTGCCAGCGCCTGGAGGATGGGTCCGGAGATGATGCGGCCATTTGGAACGCTGAACCGGTCGCCGAGTTCGAGCGCCGTCGCACCAATGATGATCTTCTTGTCTCTCAGCTTGTCGAGCGTGGCGGTTTCGCCGCGGAGCACGTCGGCATAGGAGACCGTCGGAACGGAGGTCGCCCGAATGCTGAAATCGATCAGGAACGGCGGCCGTCGATTGGCGTCCTGCCCGGCCAGCACGACCGCCATCGACGGCATCAGGGCATCGCCGAGCTTCTCGCCGAACGGATAGCGGCGAACCAGCCCGTCGGATTCGATCGCGACATTGACGAGTGCCGGCCACGACTGGTTGCTGAACGGCTTCTGCGGCCGATTGATGTGAGCCGCGCCGCCATTCGGCGCCGGCTGCTTGAAGGACGGCAGGATCGTCGAGCCGCCGGCCTCGCGTAGCGCCTTCACGAACGCCTCGTCGGAGGCAGGATCCGATGGCGAGCTGAAATCGACGTCGAAGGCGATGTCCTGCGCCCTCGCCGCCTCGAGCCTGTGCAACAGTTCGGCATGCAGGCGGCGCGGCCAAGGCCATACCCCGATCTGGTCGATCGAGGGCGCGTCGATGGCGACCACGACGACATTGCCGCTGGCGTCACGCGACTGCCAGGCGAACCTGAGGTCGGTCAGCGCGTTGCGAAGCGTACTGTGCCACCCCGTGGACAGCACCACCGCGAGTGCAGTCACGACAAGAATATGCGGCCGATAGCGTTTCACCCGATCCTCCTGCACCCGCTTCTGCAGGTGCGCCCCTCATCCCCTAGGCAACAGCCTCAATGCTTGTTGTGGCCGTATCCGTTGCCGTGACCGTTGCTGCCGTTGCCGCCACCATTGCCGTTGCCGTTACCATTGTTGCCCTTGCCGTTACCGGTGGCACTACTGTTGCCGTTGCCGTTGCCGTTGCCGGAATTTCCGTTGCCGGAGTTGCCGTTGTTGCCAGCGTTTCCGTTGTTGGCGGCAGCGGCGATCGTGGCGCCTGGATTTGACGAGCTGCTGCTGCCAGCCGTTACGACGCCACTTGTCGTCACCGCGCTCTGGGCGGTGCTGTTGGATGCCGTCGTGCTCGCTTTGCTGTCGCTCCAGACGGTTTCGGTGCTGCTGTTCGCGTTGCGCACCTGCCCGGGCGCAACGGCGCCGTGGGCGAGACCATTCGTGACCTTGTGGACGTTCAGCTTGACCTCGCCGAGCGAGTTCGAGATGCGCACGACGCCGGCCTTGGCCCCACCAGACTTGCCCGCGTGACCTCCGGCCGCCTGATGCGATTGCTTGGGCGCGCCCGCCGCCTTGGTGCCCTTGTCGGTCGCACCAAGCGCATGGATCGCATGGCCGTTCGCGGCATTGCGCGGGGCGGACAGGCCCGATTTCGGCACGGGGATCCGCTCGATGCTCGAGGCGCGCGGCTTGCCTTGCTCGATCGTATTGAAGGTCCCGGAGCCGCTCAGAGAGAGGCCGGGCTTGCCGTGCTCGAAGACGGTGGCGGCCTGCCCCGGCAGGACCTGAGCGATCTGTCCCGTCTTGAAGTCGGAGACCTCAACCTGGCCGCGGAGCACGCCGACCTTGGTGCTGCCTGCATCCACGGTGACGCTGAACTGCGTTCCCTTGACCACGGCGGCGAGATAGGGCGTCTCGACCTCGAAATGCTTGACGTTGCGCTTCTCGACCTCGAGCAGGATCGAACCTGCCTGCTGGATGATGGTGGTCGAGAGACCCTCCTTCTTCTCCGTCGGCAAGCCGACCACCGAATTGGGAGAGATCAGTATGGTTTCCTCGCCGCGGACGAGCAGCACGCGCCCGTTCCGTCCGGTACGAATGGTATCGCCGGGCTTGAGCGCCTCCTGCTGGTTCAATGATACCTGCTGCGCGCCGCTGGTGGCGACCCAGACCTCGCCCGTGGCCCTGCCGACCGACCAGACGCCATCGTCCGCGGCGGATGCGCCGGAGACCGTTCCCAGGATCAGCGCAGCCGCGAAGGCGCACCGCATTCCAATTTTGACCAGCATGACAATCCTCAGTCCGCGTTACAGCCGGTCCTGAGGGGTATCCGAAATGCCTCAACATAGAATTATCAGGAAGCGGCGAGCGGAGCGGTCGCGTTAACGGTTCATTGACCATAAAAAACTATGAAAAATCATGTCGCTAACGAGCTCTTACCGTCGCACGGGCACTTCTCCGTCAAACTACGGGGACAGGCGCGCTGCGCGCGTCGAGAAGCGGTATCTCCTTGCCACACTGGTGCTGTTGGCGCCGATCTTTGCGGGAGTTCCTCAGGCTTTCGCACAACAGGCGAACCAGCCGGGCTTCGATCCGCGCCAACCCGAGAAATATTTTGAAAACCAAACCGAGCGGGAATCGCTGAGCCGCCCTCCGGTCAGGCTGCCGACAGTCGGCCAGCCCAACACCGGCGGCGATACCAAGCCTCAATTCGTGCTGCGCGGCGTCGATGTCACTGGAGCCCGGGCCGTATCCCCCGATCGCATCGCCGCTGTCTACCAGCCCTATGTCGGCAAGAAGGTTTCGCAGGCCGATCTCGCCGCGATCGCCGGCGCGATCAGCGATCTCTACCGCGCCGATGGTTTTCACTTGAGCCGTGCGATCGTGCCGCCGCAGGATATTGCGGACGGACGCGTCCGGATCCAGGTGGTCGAAGGCGCCATCTTGGAGGCCGAGCTGAAAGGCGACGGCGCCGAGCAGTTCGGCGTGAGACCGATGCTTGGGCCGGTTCTGGCCGAGCAACCGTCGCGCCTGGTAACGCTGGAACGTCAGCTGTTTCTCGTCAACGGCAGACCTGGCGTCCGGATCACCGATATCGCACTGGAGGAGATCGGCACTGCAACGGGCCGATTCCGCCTCATTGTCCATTTGAAGACCTGGCACGTCTTCTCGTCGTTCGGTCTGGACAATCTCGGCTCATCATCAGTCGGTCCGTGGCAGACCTATGCGACCGGCGCGTTCAACTCCTATCTCACGCCCGGCGACACGCTGGCGGTCAATCTGTCGACCATCGCCAACGACCCCCGCCAGCTTGGCTTCGCACGGCTGTCCTACGATGCACCGGTCGGTGCCGACGGTGTGCGTCTCGGCGGGTCCGTCCTGTACAGCGCGGTTAGACCGGGCGATGCACGCCGCCTCGACAGCGACATCACCACGACCGAGGCATTCGAGCTGCGTGCCAGCATCGTCCCATTGCAGTCGCAATCCTCCTCGCTGACCCTGACCGCGGCGACGACCTTCAGCAACGTGTCCGAGCATGACCTTTACGGCGCCTGGTACAACGACCACATCAGGACCGCGAGCCTGACCGCTGATTACCGGCTTCAGGACCATTTCGGTGGCACCAATTTCGCGACGCTGACCTACCGCCAGGGCCTCGACATCTTCGGTGCCTCGCATTTCGACGACGATCTTTTGTCGCGCGATGGCGCGTCATCGAACTTCTCGGTGCTAAACCTCTGGTTCACGCGCTACCAGACGCTCAACGACGTCTGGTCGCTCAAGCTTTCCGCTGCGAGCCAGACGGCGTCACGGCCGCTGTTCACCTCGCAGCAATTCTATCTCGGTGGCGCTGCCTTCGGGCGCGGCTATGGCGCAGCAGAGATCAGCGGGGACAACGGTCTTGCCGGCTCTCTCGAACTGCGCTTCGACCAGAAACTCAACTACCGCTACTGGACCGGCTATCAGCTCTATGCCTTCGGCGACGCCGGCGCCGTCTGGAACGACCGTTACCGCCTGAGCGACGGCCTGTCGCTGACCTCGGCCGGAGCTGGCGTGCGGTTCTTCCTGCCGGACGATTTCCAGGCCGATCTCGGCGTGGCCGTCCCCCTGAGCTACCGGGCGCCCGACAACGACCGCCGCAGCCCCCGCTTCCTGTTTACTCTGTCCAGCGCGCTGCGGCTCTGCTCCGAACGCGGCAAGGGCGGCTGTCTGTAAACCCTCGCCCTTCGCGCTATGGCCCCGGGCATGCGGCTCTTTTGGGGCGCGGCTCACAGACTTGCCTAAATTTAATCCCGTAACCTGCTCACGATCGCTCGATCCGGGAGTTCCCAATGACCATGTCACTCAGAAGTGATTTGAGACGGAACAATGAAAAGGGTGTTTGCAGTTCTGGCGTTTCTTTGCGTCCTCGGCGTCGGCCAGTATTTCGTCGTCAGCCGGTTCGCGATCCGCCATGAGGTTTTGACCCTGTTCGACGCCGCGCGCCAGCGGCCGATTGCGGTCGAAATCGCGGTACGGCGCGATTACGAGACCAAGGCCAATCTCGGCCTCTGGAAGCTCCCGCTCGCCATCATCAGCAACGGCAACACCGTCAAGGCTACCGAATATTCCTTCCTCGCCAACGTGCTCGCCGCACGCGGTTATCTCGTCGCCAGCATCCAGCAGGACCTGCCGAGCGATCCGCCGCTGATGACCCAGGCTGGCCAGCAATATGTCGGCCGGCGCGAGGTCTATATCCGCTGCGAGGCCAACATCCTCTTCGCCTTGGGCGAGTTGAAGAGGCGGCAAGAGAACGCCGACTATGACCACATCACGCTTGTCGGGCATTCCAACGGTGGCGACGTTTCGATGTATGTCGCCCATCAGCACCCGGAACTGGTGTCGAAAGTGATCACGCTCGACAATCTACGGGTGCCTTTCGTGCTTAGCGACAACATGAAGATCTTGTCGTTCCGCTCGAAGGATCCGCATTTCGTAACCGATCCCGGCGTACTGCCAACACCGGAAGAGGCCAAGGCGCGCGGCATCGACATTATCCACACTGGCGCACAGCATACCGAGATGAGCGATCGCGGTCCCGATGCGGTCAAGCAGAAGATCCAGGAGACACTCGACCGCTTCCTGCGCGACAGCGCCAGCAGCGCGCTCGCGCCGGCCGATACACGTAGCCCGATGATCATGAACCCCGGCGACTATTAGGCTGGCCCC
The DNA here is from genome assembly GCF_023073915.1 of Bradyrhizobium sp. 149. Lineage (GTDB taxonomy): Bacteria > Pseudomonadota > Alphaproteobacteria > Rhizobiales > Xanthobacteraceae > Bradyrhizobium. Next base: position 289,351 of record NZ_JADPKK010000023.1, read on the forward strand.
TTTGCGGCAGATCAGGGCTGCCGCCGGCCGGCCACGATAGAAAGGGCTTCGCCATCTCGGAGAGGCACGTGTCGCACTCCATCGAAAGCCTTGATACGAAAAGACCCGCTAGGACAAGCTTTGGCCTGCCCGCGGCAAGGACGCCGAGATTTGCCCGGCATCTCTACCGTTCGGCCCGCAATCTGCTGCGGTCGATCATCGCCCGCGTCGACCTCTCGCAGTTTCCGGGTTCGTGTTGCGGATGAGCACGACGTCGCGAGCCAACACACAGGGTTGCCCTATGCACCGGCATTCGAGACGAATCTGCCTGCTGCTTGCAGTGGCCTCGAGCTTGGGCACGTCGTCCGCTGTCGCCGCCGATGCCGATCACGGCGCCAACCCTGCGAGGCGTTAGTGCGCCACTCGCCATGTCGTGGCGAACGGCCAGACCCAGGCGAGCGCCGACGTCCCCTCCTTTCGCGTCCGTTGCGCGCAGGCCTGACTTCAGTTCGGAGCGGCTCGCCTTTTTCCTGCTGGACCCGCACCCGAAGATGCCGAATTTCCCCTTGAGTCGGACCGAAGCCGGCGACATCGCGACCCACATCGCGTCGCTGCGTTAGCAGAGCGCCGGCCGGTCAAGACACCTGCAACAAATGCAAATCCGTGCCGGAGAACCGACAGGGATCAGCAGAAAGGATGATGGCCGTCGAATGAGGTCCATTCGGCGGCCAATCATGACCTGGACCAGCATCGACGTGCGTATCTTCACGCCGCGCAAGTCTAATCTGTGACGCGCCGTGAACACACCGAGTATCAGGACTTGCCCTTCCCCGGTTGCATGAGACTGCCGGTCATCTGGCGCATGTGATCTCCGGCACTGGTGAACTGGCTGCGCAGGAAATCCGATTGGATTCGCATCGCCTCCTGAAGGTCGGTGGCATGGACGAGCTTGCGAGCATGCTCGAACGCCGACTTCATGTTCTGCTCGGTGAAAGCGAGCGCCTGCCTCGACACGTCTGCCCCCGCGCCCGGAACGGTCGTCATCGATTTGGTGGCGGCTTCGAAAAACATTCCGAATGCCTTTTCCGCCTGGTCAATCGTCTTCTCGGCCAGGTCGCGCAGTTCGGCCGGAACTTCGAGCTTCGGTTCGATCATGGTCGCACTCCTCCCTTTTTCTGAACTGAATACCACACTTGCCGGATCGCCTTCCAGCGTCCAACCTGGGGCAAACGTCGCCCCGGCGGCCGTCTCTGGCAGGAAAACGAAGGGTAAGGCGTGTAAGGCCGGCGCGCGGTCCGGCTCAGGACAGGGGGTGTTCGGGAAGGGCTTCTTCGGTGGCGAGGTCTTCGACAAGCTTGATGACCTCGAAACGCTGCCGGGGCGCGAGCTTCAGAAACGCCCGAAGCAGGCGCAGGCTTTCGACCGTACCGCTTGCCGGCGCGCCGAGCTTGAGGTGCAGTTGAGCCGCGAAATTGAGGTTTTTCATCTCGCACCTATGACAAGCATCGGCCTTCGTGATCCGTCGTCGAAGTCCCAACTGAGAACCGAATGCCATAACGGGATGCCATGGCGACGGCGAGCTTTCGGCCGGGGGAGCCCGGCGTGTTAGCACGCTGAGCTACATGTCCAAACGGACGGGCTCAAGCGAACAGGTTGTAACTATGCCAAGGAACAACCCCTCCGGCAAGCCCAACAGTTGGCGTAGCGATGCTTCGTCTGCATCGCGCTACGGCAATTCCGGATAACAGGAATATGGCCCGCCGTCACCCACCTGCGTCAGGAAGCGTCATCAACCAGGCACGCGGCCTTGATCGCTGTCAATCGGCGCTGCGTTTCGGATGTGAATGGATGGACATTGGCGGGTGCGAATGAATGCTTCTTCAGCGTATACACGTAATTGTTGAGTCCGACTTCGGCGGTTGTATCGTCGGCGAAATGAACGCCGATCTGGTACTATGGGGATCGGCAGCCACAGCGCTGTCTGCTGCACCAAGAGACGTGAAGGCGAACCATGACGCTGGATTTCATCCAAACGCGCCCCCTCGAACTGTAGGACCTGGACGCGCCTCATCGCATCAGGGTTGATCGGCCGCATTTGTTTCTGACCGTGAACCGTTGTTGAGGAGAAAACGACAAAGCGGTGGCGGAACATTCACGCAGATCACGGGCGCCGGACTGATCGATTCGGGCGCTCCTCAGCACCAAAGGACGACGGCATGCTTTCTCGCTGCGATCTCATCAAGGGCGCCGCAGTCGCGCTTCTCACCCTCTCGACACAAGGCGCATGGGCGCAGGAAACCCGGATGAACCTGTTCAAGATCGTCACCATCAAGGACGAAATCGTCGTCGGATTGTCGGCGGAGGAGCTTCAGGCGCTCGGCGGCAACGATGCCAGCGCCGTTGCACACGCCCTGGCGCAGAAGGGCGATCTCACCGTCTGGCAATACAACGTGCATCGCGGTTCGAACGGGGAATTGCAGCAGGCACCGACCGCTAGGATCGGGCTCTTGGCCGACGCTTCGCTGCGCGTCGAGCCCTATACCACGCCCTACCAGATCCTACCGCATCCCTAAGCAGCAGGCTGGCGCGCCCGCGGTCGAGGCCGCAGGCGCGCCGTTGTCATCTGCAATGCCCTGCACGCTTCGTCCCCGTTTCCGTCGCAAAGCCATAGATCAGCGCCAGGCGGTCCAGGCATTCACGAAAACGCCGGGCAAAATAGTCGTTCCAGCGCTGCGTTCGGACGGCGCGACGCTGGCCGATCTCGTCCATGGTCAGGCCCAGCACCAACACGTCGTGCACCAGGGCGGCGCCGTCGGTGCCGAGTTCGCGTTCGACCCGGTTCAGCCGCAGCACCGCCTGGCGCTGGCTCTCGGTGACCGGCTCGCGCGTGCGCGCGCCATCGACATATTCGCGAGTCGGATCCATCGCCTGAGGGCCTCGCTCGGCCCTCTCCCAATCGTTCTGGAAGGCGCGCCCGCCGCGATATTGCGCCTCGTCGATCTGATGGTGCGCGTGCAGTCGGCCGAGCGGATCGCTGCGGATCGAACGCACAGCCATGATCTTCTCTCCGGGGTCGAGCGCCAGCGGGTTGTCGACCTCGACTTCCGCCACTTCCGCATTGAACGGTATCTCGAGCGAGCGTCGGTCGTGGACATTCGCCAATTTGTAGGACCTGCTGCGTCGGACACGTGCCACTCGGATAACTCCTTGCGAAATTGAGGATTGAACGGGCGGTCGCCAAGTCAGGCGGCGAAGACCAGCCTCAGCACGACGGGACTAGCGACGCGGGCGGCGGCCCCAGCTCCGGAGCGGCGCGTCAGGCGCACATGCGGCGCGCAATAGCTCGAGCCCGGCTCGCGCGGATGGCCGCAGAAGGTAATCTCCTCTCCTTCCTTGTCGCCGCCATACGGATAGTGACAGTCGTCGCGAGCGAGCCGGACCAACGGGATCAGGCGCGGCTGGACGCCGACGCAGCGCAATTTGACCGGCGCGGCAGGCTTCATCGCGGATTTCGGCGGCAGGTTCAGTAACGCGGGACGGTGCGGGAGGATAAGACAGGCTCCAGACGGCAACACCGGCACGATCGACGGACTCGTCGTCCGCACCTGCACGATCAAGCCGAGCCGCTTGGCGCGGCCGGCCACGGCGTTGCGCGTGTAAGCCGTTCCAAACCTTGCGTTAATCTGTCTTCCGATCTCCGCATGAGACATTCCCTTGAAAAAATAGTCGCGAAGCGCGTCGGAGTGCTCCGACGGCCAATGGCCCGGTTCCATGCTGCTATCCTGTGATGCGCCTCCTCCGATCGCACGATCGCAAGGCGTCGTGTACATTCCGGTATTCCGAAGTCAGAGTCAAGCGATAATTCTGATATTCATAATTGCATCAATTCCGAATTTCGGATTATAAGAGGCGGAACGATGGACAATCGAGGGAATCACCATGTTGGACGCTGCAATGATCGAGCGGGGCCTGGAAAAGACGGGCAAGAGCAAGGGCGGCCTGGCGGCCGCCATGGGCGTACGGCCCGGCGCGGTCTCGGAGATCCTGGGCGGCGAACGCCTGGTGAAGGCCTCGGAAATCATTCCGATCATGGAATATCTCGAGCTCAATCTCGCGCCGATCATGGGTCGCGTCGGCGCCGGTGCCGTGATCGAGCCGGATTATGAGCAAGTTCCCCCGGAAGGCCTTGGCGACATCGCGCTGCCCTTTCCGATCATGGAGGAGACCATCGCGTTCGAGATCGTGGGCGATTCGATGCTGCCCAAATACGAGAGCGGCGATGTGATCGTGGTCTACAAGGACCAGCGCCATCCACTGTCGAGCTTCTACGGCGAAGAGGCCGTGGTCCGACTCAAGACCGGCGAGCGCTATCTGAAGACCATCGAGCGGGGCAAATCCCCCTCCGTCGTCAATCTCAGCAGCTTCAATGCCAAGCAGATCGTCGGCGTGAAACTGGAGTGGGTCGGCGAGATCTGCCTGTCCATGCCCAAGGGCCAGCTGGAGCGGTTGCGCGCCAAGTCGGCACGCCCTCGCAAGAGGGGCAAGTAGGCGTTGATTTCCGTTTTTTCGAATGAGCCTTGACTTTATTCCGTTTTTCGGAAATACTTTGCCGTGCCCGGCCATAGGGCACGGCAGGGTCGTTTCATGCAGTATTTCGTCGTGATGATCGACTATGGGCGCCGGGGCCGCGAGGCGGTCGTCGACCCTGAAATCACCAGGCGCGAGGTCATTTCCCGCGTCGCGTCAGGTGAATATCAGAACATCTTGTTCATCCAGGAAATCGTGGAGAATTCGGTCGAAGACGTGACCGAGGCGATCCTCGCTGAGGCTGCCCTGCCCCGGGTCCCGCCCGAAGATGTCGACCTCCAGGCTATCCGCCTCGATCACACCCGCGATCTGCGCAAGCACGAGCGGACGTGACGCAGGCCCAAGCGGCCTGCGCCACGGCCCGGTCGGAGATCACACGGTGAGGACGGTCGACCCCGTGGTCTTGCGCGCGGCGAGATCGGCATGCGCCTTGGCGGCGTCCTTCAGTGGATAGGTCTGGTGCACCTCGATCTTGACCGCGCCAGACTTGACGACGTCGAACAGCTCGCCTGCCATCGCGACCAGGCTTTCACGCTTGGCGGCGTAGGTGAACAGCGTCGGCCGGGTGACGTAGAGCGAGCCCTTCTGCGCCAGCAAACCGAGATTGAGCGGCTCGACAGCGCCGGACGACGCACCGAACAGCGCGGCGACGCCGAGCGGCGCGAGGCAGTCGAGCGACTTCAGGAAGGTATCCTTGCCGACGGAGTCATAGACCACCGGCACCTTCTTGCCGCCGGTGATCTCGTCCACGCGTTTCACGAAATCCTCGCGGCTATAGATGATGACATGGTCGCAACCATGCGCCTTGGCGAGCTTGGCCTTCTCGTCGCTGCTGACGGTGCCGATCACGGTGGCGCCGAGATGCTTGGCCCACTGGCTCAGGATCAGGCCAACGCCGCCGGCGGCCGCATGCAGCAGGATGGTGTCGCCAGCCTTCACGCGGTAGGTCTGCCGGATCAGATATTGCGTGGTGAGCCCCTTCAGCATCATCGCCGCCGCGGTCTTGTCGTCGACACCGTCGGGCAGCTTCAGCAGTCGGTCGGCCGGGATCAGCCGCGCCTCGGAATAGGCCCCGAGCGGCGAGGCGCCATAGGCGACGCGATCGCCCGGCTTCAGATCGGTGACACCGGGCCCGACCTCCTCGACGACGCCAGCAGCTTCGCTACCAAGCCCGCTCGGCAGTTGCGCCGGGTAAAGGCCCGAACGGTTGTAGATGTCGACGAAGTTGAGACCGACCGCAGTGTGGCGGATGCGCGCCTCGCCCGGTCCGGGCTTGCCGACACTGACCTCCTCCCAGATCAGCACTTCCGGACCACCAGTCTTGTGAAAGCGAATGGCATGCGTCATGGGCGTTGCTCCCTTATCGTTGAGGTAAGAATCCGAATACCGGATCGGCCTTTTGAAATAGGTATTTGGTCCACCCGTCACAGTCCAGAGACGTAACAAGAATGTCACAGCGAACGACAAACCTTCGCCGTTCCGTCTCTGTTCGAAAGAGTTGATGTCGGCCTTGCGCCGACCGGCAGTAGCCTTCGCGCGGGTTTGGTGGTCGTCTGCGAAGGAGAGCCGAGATGCCAGCTTATGTACAGCATCATCAGGGTATCGAGATCGCGCCTGTGATTTGCCCCGCTTGCATGGGGTTCCTTCCGATGTATGTGCGCGAGGTCGAACCGCATTGGAGTCTTGCCAAGATCGACTTCGTCTTTGAATGCGCCGATTGCGGCGCCGAGGTCAGACAGACTATCCGCAAGCCGGAGTTGCTGCGGCACTGATCGCGCGGCCGGTGCCCACTCAATTATTTGCGTTGAGCGGAAAAAAGCGACCATTCGCGCGGGTCTGGCCTCTCCCAAACGAGGCTTGTTCTTTGCCGCGAACGCAGGCAGAACAAGCCTCAATCAAGACCTTTGGGAGCGCCTTTTCGTGGCCGAACAGAAGCCCTCGACAGCGATCGAGGCAGTAGAGAGCGGCCTTGCTGCGCAAGGCTATATCGCGAGCCGGCAGATCGCGACCGCCGTCTATTTGTCGCAACAGATCGAGAAGCCGATTCTGGTCGAGGGTCCCGCGGGCGTCGGCAAGACCGAACTCGCCAAGGCGATCGCCGCCTGGCGCGGCATGAAGATGATCCGCCTGCAATGCTATGAAGGCCTCGACGAGGCCAAGGCGCTCTATGAGTGGAAATACGCCAAGCAGCTTCTCTATACGCAGATCCTCAAGGACAAGCTCGGCGAAGTCCTCGGCGGCGCGCAGACACTGCACGCGGCACTTAATCAGCTCCACGACTTCGGCGACGTGTTCTTCTCCAAGGAATTTGTCGAGCCGCGGCCGCTGCTGCAGGCGCTGGAGCAGCCAGGCGGCTGCGTGCTCCTGATCGACGAGATCGACAAGTCGGATGCGGAATTCGAATCGCTACTGCTTGAGATCCTCTCCGACTTCCAGGTCACGATTCCCGAGCTCGGCACCGTCTCTGCGATCAAGCCGCCGACGGTGATCCTCACCTCCAACAGCGAGCGCGATCTTGGCGACGCCCTGAAGCGGCGCTGCCTGCATCTGCACATCGGCTTCCCCGAGCAGCGGCTTGAGGAGCGCATCGTCGAGAGCCGCGTCCCCAACATCTCGCAGACGCTACGGCGGCAGATGGTTGGCTTCATCCACGAAATCCGCTCGCTCGACCTCAAGAAACTGCCCTCGGTCAGCGAAACCATCGACTGGGCGCGCGTGCTGGTGCTCTTGCAGGCTTCCGAGCTCGATACCGACATAGTCAAGGACACGCTCAACGTGCTCCTGAAATACGAGGCCGACATCGAGGCGGCTCAGCCTCAGATTACGACCTTCATTGCCAAGGCAGCACGATCCAACGTCTTCGGTTGACGCCGATGCGCGAGAATATTCATCGTTTCTTCCGGGCGGCGCGGGGCGCCGGCGTCCATGTCTCGCCTGCCGAAAGCATCGATGCGATGCGTGCGGTCGCACAGGTCGGCGTTTCCGACCGGACTATCCTGCGCGATGCGCTCCTTCTGACGCTCGCCAAGTCGCAGGACGAGAAGCTCGCGCTCGGTGACTGTTTTGATCTGTTCTTCAGCCAGCCGGAGCCGCGGCAGGATCAGCCCGAGGCCGAGGGCGAGGACGCTTCACAGAACGCGGACCAATCTCCGTCGTCCGGTGCGGCCAGCGATGCGAGCGCCGGTTCGCCTCCCGCAGAATTGGGCGCGCTCGCGCAGATGCTGCTGTCGCAGGATCGCAGCGCGGTCGCCGCCGCGATCGCCAGCGCTTCCGGGGCCGCCTCCCTGTCCGACATCCGCTACTCCACCCAGCGCGGCATCTTCTCCAGCCGCATCCTCGACGCCATGGGGCTCCAGCGGCTGCGCGACGACCTCGACGAGCTGAGCGCGACCAACCCGGCACTGGCCGAGCGGCTTCGCGCCGCGCTCGACGCCTTGCGCGAAGCCGTGCGCGACACCGTTGCGCAGGGACTTGCGCTCTACGCCCGCGAGGAGGCAGAAAACCTCCGCAACGAGATCCTGCGCAACGCGCCACTTGCCCGCATTGAGCGGCGCCACGTTGCGGAGATGCGCGCTCTCATCCGCCAGATTGCGCGGCGCCTGCGCGAGCGCTATTCGAAACCACGCAAGCGCCAGCGCCGCGGTCATCTCGACGTTCGCCGCACGCTGCGCCGCAACGCCGCCTGGGGTGGCATCCCCTTCCTCACGGCATGGAAGCGCAAGCATCGCGACCGGCCGAAGATCGTTGCGATTTGCGACGTCTCGGGCTCGGTCGCGCAGGTCTCGGATTTCTTCCTGCTCCTGATCCACTCGCTGCACGAGGTGGTCGACGACGTCCATTCCTTCGCCTTCTCCTCACATCTGATCGAAGTCAGCGACATCCTGGAATCGAAATCGCCGGAAGAGGCGATGGCCGAGATCATGTCCAAGGTCGGCTTCGGCTCCTCCGACTACGGCTCGTCGCTGGTCGATTTCGAGAAGGAGTTTATGAGCACGTTGACACCGCAGACCACGGTGATCGTGCTCGGCGATGCCCGCAGCAACAATCTCGATCCGCGCGCCGACATCCTGCGCCGCATCTCGGAGCGCTCGAAACGGCTGGTGTGGCTCAATCCCGAAGGACGTCTCGCCTGGGGCTTTGGCGATTCCGAGATGCCGCGCTATGCGACTTTCTGCAGCGTTGTGCGCCAGTGCGCCACCGCGCAGCAGCTCGAGCGCGCGGTGTCCGATATCGTGGCGACTTATCAGTAGGCCTTACGCCGCAGCCGACGTCAGTTTCGCGCCAGCTCTCTGTGAGCCACATTGCACTCCCGGAAATGATAGGCGATCTCGTCGAGCGCGCGCTGTTCCCATTCCTGGGCTTGCGCAAGCCAGAAAACCCGGCGCTCGAAATCGAGCGCGGCGCGTTCTCGGCACAGGGATTCCTGACTGCGAATTTCGACCAGCCTGTTCATGCACTCACACTCCTGCCATGTGAAGCCATTCCCCGCTAATCAGCGTAACAGACTCTCGAACCCCTCGTCTCATGATTTCTGTGCATATCGCGCCGCAGAATGGGACAGCAACGCTTGCCGTGCAGCGCGGTAACTCGCGGACCGACATCAAGTGCACATCATCAATATGTGATCGAGGTCTGGGACGATATTCGTCGTCTTGCGGCCTTAATTCTGCGGCGCAACGACATGCGGCAATTTGTGAAGAGAAGTTCTAAACACTTCACCGAATTCCCGACTCATTGTCGTCGCACGGTCTTCATGCAGCGCCGCTAACAGAGGCGCACGAACGATACTATGGCGCTTGAGGCAACATGAGCAGCGACATCGACTTCGATCTTTCGCCGGACCAATGGGAGGTTCTGAAAGCGCTCCGCAATCCCGCATCGTATGGTCGCCTCACGAAGGCCTACGTCGTCGAAGACCTCGTCAAGCTCGGCCTTGTCGCGATCAGGGACAGCGTTCCCGAGATGACGTTGACAGGACGCAAGGTGCTGGTGCGAGGATCATGCCACCTGCTGGATCTGGCAGCCTAGGTCTTCCGCGACATCCGGACATCTCAAAAGATCTGTGAGATCACGACCGCATAGGCGATGAACACCAAGCCGAGACCCCAGACCATCGCAGGAATCCGCGCTCGCCGGCCTACCGCAACCTCCAGCGCGATATAGCTCAGCGTCCCCAGCGCCATTCCGTTGATGAGATTGTTGGTCAGCACGGTGACCAGCAGCGTAAGCACGATGGGCACGGCGTTGACGAGATCGGTCATGTCAATGCGGGCGAGGCCCTGCATCATCAGCACGCCGACGAGCACCAGCGCGGGTGCGGTTGCTTGCGGTGGAATGATGACGAAGACGGGCCAGAAGAACAAGGCAAGGCAGAAGAACGCAGCTACCGTCAGCGATGTCAGGCCGGTGCGTCCTCCGGCCTGCACGCCAGTGATCGACTCGATATAGGCGGTCACCACCGACGTGCCGAGCAGCGGGCCGAGGATGGACGCGGTCGCATCGGTGGCGAAGGCGGCGGTGGCGTTCGGGATCGAGCCGTCGGGGCGGCGCAGATTGGCGGCACCGGTCACGCCGATCAGGGTTCCCAGAGTCGAGAAGAATTCGGCGCACAGGAAGTAGAACAGCAGCGGCAGCGCCACGACGAAGTGACTGACGAGGTAACCGACGTCGAGTGCCATGAAGGTGCTGGTGGGCCAGCGCGGCCATGAAACGATCGCCGACGGCACCGCGGTCACCATCTTGCCGTTTGCACCGGGAACGAAGAAGCCGATCAGGGTCAGCACGGCAATCGAGAGGATGAGTCCGCCGGGAATACGTCGCGCTACCAGCACCGGCGTGAGCAGCAGACCTGCGAGGGTCAACAGCACCGGCGGACTGCGCAGCGATCCCATGGCGATATAGGTCGATGGGTTCTGCACCACAAAGCCCGCACCGCGCAACGCAATGAACACGATCAGGGTGCCGACCGCAGCCTGGATGCCGATCTTCAACGCTTCGGGAACGTCCCGTGCGACACGCTCGCGCAGCTTCGACAGGCTGAGGATCAGGAACAGCACGCCCGTAAAGGCGACCATGGCGAGCGCGCCTTGCCAGGGCATGCCCATCTGCTTGACGATCACATAGGTGAAGATGACGTTGGAGCCCATCGCGGGCGCAACGGCGAGCGGCAGATTGGCCCAAAGCCCCATCATCACCGAACCGAAGATCGCCGCGAGCGCCGTCGCGCTGACCAGATCGGCGCGATCCATTCCGGCATTGGACATGATCGCCGGGTTCACTGCGATGATATAGGCCATCGCTGCGAACGTGGTCGCACCGGCCATCACCTCGCGTCCAATGGTGGTGCCGCGCTCGGAGAGACCGAAGAGGCGGTCGATCGGCCCTTGCGGGCCCGACGGCCCGACGGATCTTGGTGCCGTGTCTGGGGAAACCGTTTCCGGCAGCGTCATCTCGTTCATCGCCGTCTTCCCCATTCCCGCGCTCACCAGACCACCGGATGCGCGTCGCCGGTCTGAACGTTGATGAAACCGAGCGGCGCCTGCTCGCAGGGCGCAACCAGCACCCAGCTCCAGGGCGCGCAGGTCAGCGTCGCGAACATCAGCCGTTCCGGAAATCCGGGATACCAGCGCGGCCGGAAGGTCGGTTCATACATCCAGTCCACCTTGCGGCCCTCCGCATAGAGCGCCTGCATTTCGGCATCGAGCGCCTGCGCCGAACGACAGCTCATCAATCCGCCAACCTCGAACTGCACGGTGGCGACGAGCTCGCCTTCGCGCACCAGCGCCCATCCGCCCTGACGCTCGACCAGTGCGTTGACGGCCTTGGCCATCGCGGCGTCGGACGAGCCGACCACCCAGATGTTGTGCTTGTCGTGCGCGACCGAGCAGGCGACCGCAGTGTCCGGCGTGCGCGGCCCGCAGCCCCGCCAGAACATTTTTGCAACCCGGCCGTCGCCGGAGAAGCGATCGACGATGGCAAACTTGGTGATGGCCTGGCTCTCATCGCGCTGCACGGCGCCGTCACGGACCGGCAATTCGAGGGTGTAGAACTCCGGATGCCAATGGAACGGGCGGATCACGGCGGCTTTCATCGTGGTGCGGCCGGGTTCGGCCAGCAGCTCGAAGTCCTTCGGCTGGATCTTGCGCTTGATATTCACCGTCCTGATCGCCCAATCGGGCCAGGAGATTTCGGGGACCGTCCCCAGGTAACGTTCGCCTTCGGACACCTGCGCGCCGTCGGCCCAAACCTCGGCGATGGTCAGCTTGGCGACGTCCGAGAGCAGCACGACATCGCCAAAACGTCCCGGAGCGAGGCTGCCGACGAACGGCGTGATGCGCATGTGCCGCGCTGGATTGATGGTCAGACATTGAATCGCGACTTCCGGCGCGAGGCCGGCTTCGATCGCGACCCGCGCGTTGTGATCGCTGGCGCCGAGCTCGAGCGTATGGCTGGCGCTGCGGTCGTCGGTGGTGAAAGCGATCTGCGACCAATCCTGCAAGCCCTTGGCGAGCAGCCAAGCGACGATCTCGGGCATGGCGTAGACACGCAACTCGATGAAGAGGCCACGCGTCAGCTTGTCCCAAGTCTCCTCCGGCGTCTGCACTTCATGGTCGGAGGCGAGCCCGGCCGCGGCAAAGGCGTTGATGGATGGCAAGTCCCGCAGGCCGGAGGCATGGCCTTCGACGACGCCGCGAGCCGCGAACGTGGCCTCGATCATGCCCCAGAGCCGCTTGTAGGACGGATTGTCAGGATTCCAGACCGCCGGCCAGTCCATGACTTCGTCGAGACCGGTGACCATGAGGCTCTCGCTCATGAAGCGCGCCTGCTCGTCGTGACCGTACCAACCGCCGCCCCACTCATAGGCCGTGGGTGGCACCGCCGATCCGGGTTGCGGAAAGATTTTCAGCGGCGATCCGCGACGGCGCGCCTCGAACCAAAATTCAAGATTGCGTGCGCCGTTGACATTGGAGAATTCGTGGCTCGCCTCGCACGTCCAGGTATTGCCATGCGGAAGCACCAACGCGGCCTCCCATTCCGGCGTCAGATGCGAGCTTTCGATATGCTTGTGCACTTCGCCGAAGCCGGGAACGGCTGCAAGGTCCGGGCGATGCACGCGTTCGCGGACCTCGCCCAGATAACTCCCGGTCGGCCCGACCCACGCGATCCGACGGCCCTTGAACACGATCTCCTGATCTTCACTCCAGGTGCGACTGTGCACGTCAAGCACCCGGCCGACCCGCAAGCTCCGGTCGGCCGGGCGGCGGCCGAGCGCCGTCAGCACTAGGTCCTGACGGATGCGAACTTCGTCGGGCGCGTTGATCAGGAGATCGTCGGGTATCGCGTTCATGGCCTTGCCTCACACTGCGCCGGTAGTCTCGCGGGCCGTGGTTCGCTTTCGCGGCGATTTGCCGGCGTTGCTGCGTCCCGCGGCAGCATCGCGCCGCCGGAGATCCTTCAAAAGGGTCGTAAGCGCCCACTCGATCGCGTCGGCAATCTCGGCGCTGGACATGCCAAAATCCTCACGCATCGCATTCCAGGCCAGCACATTGTTGAGATAAGATGCGAGGGCCTCCGCCTGGCGGACCTCCTTCGCGGGGAGATGCCGCACCAGCGGCGCCATCGCCTTGTGATGCTGGTCGATCAGGTGCCGTCGGAAGCCGGCGCGCACCCGGCGGCCCGCTCGCGTCATCGCAATGGCGCGCGCCAGATGCGGATGGCGATCGAACCGCTTGCACAGCTTGCGGAAGATATCGGGTAGCTCGTCGGGTGACGTGAAGGGAATATAGCCGAAGACATTGTCTTCGATCCATTCACCGGCCGCCGCAAACAGCTCCGCGCGAGTCTTGAAGTGCCGATAGATGGTTCGCTCAGCCACCTTCGCGCGCTTCGCCACGGCGGCCATGGAGATGTCGTCAGCCGCATCATCCTCCAACGTCTCGACAAAAGCCGCGACGATGCGCTGCCGCGTCATCTCGGCATATTCGTCGCGAAGGCTGGCGATATGTCTCTTCGCTGTACTCATGTCATAAGTCTGACATCGAGCGGATTGGAGGCGCAAGCCGAGAGTTGAGGCACGGGGCGCCGCAAGAATGGGCGTCATCCGCCTCTCTGGACGCCCACAGTCCGCGCGCGACCGACTTTCGCCCGTCGCCTGAAAATTGGACTTTTGCGCGCCGCCAAAATCGGATTTGCTCTGCTGAGAACTGCGCGCAACGGCGCCGCGCGGACGGCAAGGGAGCTGATCATGAACGGGCTTGGCGGGCTGAATAAATCTCCCAAGGGCGTGGTTATCGGGCTCGTGCAGTTGCAACTGCCTAACGTCGTGACTCGGGCGGGCCTGACCAGGCAGACCGAACGCATCGTCTGGATGGTCGGCAAGGCGCGCCGCAATCTCTCAACCATGGATCTGGTGGTCTTCCCCGAATATTCCCTGCACGGCCTCTCGATGGACACCAATCCCGAGATCATGTGCCGGCCCGACGGGCCTGAGGTCGCGGCTTTCAAGAAGGCCTGCATCGACAACAAGATCTGGGGCTGCTTCTCCATCATGGAGTTCAACCCGCACGGCAACCCCTACAATTCCGGCCTGATCATCGACGACCACGGCGAGATCAAGCTTTATTACCGCAAGCTCCATCCCTGGATTCCGGTCGAGCCGTGGGAGCCGGGCGACCTCGGCATCCCCGTGATCGAAGGCCCGAACGGCGCAAAAATCGCGCTGATTATCTGCCATGACGGCATGTTTCCGGAGATGGCGCGCGAATGTGCCTACAAGGGCGCGGAGATCATGATCCGCACCGCCGGCTACACTGCACCGATTCGCGACGCATGGCGCTTCACCAACCAGGCCAACTCGTTCCACAACCTAATGGTCACGGCGAACGTCTGCATGTGCGGCTCCGACGGCTCGTTCGATTCCATGGGCGAAGGCATGATCGTGAATTTCGACGGCAGCGTGCTTGCGCATGGCACCACAGGCCGTGCCGACGAGATCATCACTGCCGAGGTACGGCCCGACCTCGTGCGCGAGGCCCGCATCAATTGGGGGGTCGAGAACAACATCTACCAGCTCTGGCACCGCGGCTATGTCGCGGTGAAGGGCGGCGCGATGGACTGCCCCTACACCTTCATGCAGGACATGGTCGCGGGCACCTACCGGCTCCCATGGGAAGACCAGGTCAAGGTCACCGACGGCACCTCCTGCGGCTTCCCGGCGCCGACCCGGATGTTCGGCAGGACAGCGAACGCGGCCGAATAGGCGATTTTCAGCGAAAACCGCGACAATCTGGCACGCTAGTTGCTCCTTTCGACGATCGAGACGTCGTCAAAACGGGGGAGTCACCCATGTCAACCATTGCCGCGGCCCCGGCCGCCGAGCCAAAACCGCTCTATACATCGCTGTTCGTCCAGGTCCTGGCCGCGCTGATCCTCGGCATCCTCCTCGGCGTGGCCGTGCCGGATTTTGCCATCTCCCTCAAGATCCTCAGCGACGCCTTCCTGAAGCTGATCTCGATGATCGTGGCCCCCATCGTATTCTGCGTCGTCGTGCACGGCATTGCCAGCGCGGGCGACCTCAAGAAGGTCGGCCGGGTCGGCGTCAAGGCGCTGGTCTATTTCGAGGTGATGACCACAGTCGCGCTCGTGGTAGGTCTCATCCTGGCCTACACGTTCGGGCCCGGCCATGGCATGAACATCGATCCCTCGACACTCGATGCCAAGGCGCTCAACACCTACGCCGACAACGCGCACAAGCTGCAGGGCGGCGGTATCGGCTCCTTCCTGCTCAACGTGATCCCGAGCACCTCGTTCGATGCGCTCTCGCGCAACGACGTGCTCCAGGTCCTCTTCTTCGCCGTGCTGTTCGGCGTCGGCCTGGCGCTGGTCGGCGGCGAGAAGGGCAAGCTCGTGACCTCCATCATCGATGCCGCCTCCACCGTGCTGTTCCGTGTCATGGGGCTTATCGTGCGCGTTGCTCCACTTGGCGTGCTCGGCGCGGTCGCCTACACCGTCGGCAAATACGGCGTCGGCTCGCTCAAGCAGCTCGTCTCACTGGTGGCGCTATTCTACGTCTCGGTCGGTATCTTCGTGCTGGGCGTGCTCGGCGGCGTCATGGCGCTCGCCGGCATCAACATCCTCAAATTTCTCGCCTACCTGCGCGAGGAGCTGACCATCGTGCTCGCGACCGCCTCCTCCGACGCCGTGCTGCCCCAGATCATGAAAAAGCTGGAGCGGATGGGCGTGAAGGATTCCGTGGTCGGCCTCGTCATCCCGACCGGCTATTCCTTCAACCTCGACGCCTTCTCGATCTACCTGACGCTTGCGGTCGTCTTCATCGCGCAGGCGACCAACACGCCGCTGTCCTTCGGCGATCTGCTGCTGGTGCTCGGCGTGTCCCTGATCACCTCGAAGGGCGCGCATGGCGTGCCGGGCTCGGCGATCGTGATCCTGGCGGCGACACTCAACGCGGTGCCGAGCATTCCGGCGATCGGCCTCGTGCTGGTGCTGTCGGTCGACTGGTTCATCGGCATGGCCCGCGCGCTCGGCAACCTCACGGGCAATTGCGTTGCGACCGTGGTGGTCGCCGCATGGGAAGGCGACCTCGACCGCGCCAAGGCGGCCAAGGTGCTCGATGGCGGCGAGCTTGTGGACGTGACGGCGGGGTAGCGCCGATCAGTCATTCCACTGGAGGAGCGGCGTTCCATACGCCCTCCTCCTGACGGACAGGAAACGCGGAAACCAGGAGTGGGCCACGGCGCCCTTGTAGGCCCAGGTGCGGTATTTCAGGTCCTGCTCCGAGATCAATTCCTGATAGCCGCCGTGGACTTCGGTTGCAGTGCGGATGTCCGTCAATATTCCTTGCGCACAGGCGCGATAGGTATCGCTCCCCGAGAAGTCATCATAGTCCAGCGTGCGATCTGCGAACTCGACGTTGAAGGTCGGCCAGGAGGAACGTCCCTGGTAGGCGGGAGCCGCGATCTTGTGGATTATCTTGTTCCGCGGATTATCCGTGGACACCAGGAAGTGGAACGTGCCGGGAATGCGAAAGCGTGGCTCCGCAATGATCAGATCCGCCGTGGCCGCGAACAGAGCGCGCTCGCTTTCCTGGTTCAGATTCCAGAAGCCGCGATGCACGCTGACGAAATCCAGCGCGACCGAGGACACCGGCGACCCCGTGGGGCCATCCAGGGAATGCTGATATAGCCGGCCTTGCCGAACAGGCGGAGCAGGTCCCTCTTGTACTGCGCCAGGTCGCGTCCGAGCAGCCGCTTCAGCTCGTTCTCGTCGACGATACCGAGCTGCACGCCCCAGGCGAACGTCCTGTAGACGCAGGCATTGGTGACGAAACGCCTGCGCTCGGCGCGCGTGTCTGTTGCCGCGGAGCGACGGACGCTGGCGTCGCACAGCAAATACGCCGTCATCATTGAAAGGTTCGAGCTCGCTTGCGAGCTGGAGGATGGCGCGCTTCAGGTCACCGCAATATTCGGCCAGCAGCAGGCGGCCGGCATGCGCGCATGGGATGGAAAAGAGATGTCGCTGTTCATAGGCGCCGTCTGATGGTGTCTCGTGGTCCGGAGCGAGGCCGCCACCGTCTTGACCTGCCTGATTCGTGTCTCTATCCCATGACTTGCGAGACCGACTTACCCTTCGCGCGGCCGAAAATTCTCGATCAGCCGCAACAATACCCGCGCGCCGGCGTCGGCATCGGCGAGTTCGACATGCTCGTCCGGGTGATGGCTGATGCCGCCGCGGCAACGGACGAAGATCATGCCGACATCGGCAATGTCGATCATGGCCATACCGTCATGCCCCGCCCCGCTTGGCAGCTCGAACACGGAAAAGCCCTCCGCTCCGATCGCCTGCGCGATCTGCTCCTTGAGCCAGGGCGCGCAAGGCGCGGTGCGGTTCTCGTGGGTAACGTCGAGCTGAAGCGTCAGTTGGCGGCGCTTTGCGATGGCTTCGATCTGCCTGACGACATCGGCGACCGCGCGCTTGCGGTGCATGTCCGTCGGCGCGCGCATGTCGATGGTGAAGGACACCTCGCCCGGAATGACGTTGGTCGCGCCGGGCCTCGCCTGGATGTAGCCGACGGTGCCGACCAGCCCACCCTCATCGGTGCGGCAAAACTGCTCAATCGCGCCGATGCATTCGGCCGCGCCCACCAACGCATCGCGCCGAAGCTCCATCGGCACGGTGCCCGCGTGCCCCGCCATGCCGGTCAGCCGCGCGGCAAGCCGTGTCGCACCCGCAATCGCGGTGACCACGCCGACGGGCAGGTTTTGCGCTTCCAGCACCGGCCCTTGCTCGATGTGCAGCTCGATATAGGCGAGCAGTTCGCGCCGGGCCCGCGCGGCCGCGCCGATATGATCGGCGTCGAGCCCGAATTGCACGAGCGCATCGCGCATGGACACGCCATCGCGGTCGCGTGTGTTCAGGACCCTCTCGTCAAAGGTACCGGCCACCGCGCGGCTGCCGAGCAAGGTCGAGGCGAAGCGCACGCCCTCCTCATCCGCAAAGCCGACGATTTCGATCGCGAACGGCAGGCGCTTGCCGCGGCGGTTGAGATCGGCGACGCAGGCGATCGCCGTGATCACGCCCAGCGGCCCGTCCCATTTGCCGGCATCGCGCACGGTGTCGTAGTGCGAGCCAAG
Organism: Bradyrhizobium sp. 149; assembly: GCF_023073915.1. Taxonomy (GTDB): domain Bacteria; phylum Pseudomonadota; class Alphaproteobacteria; order Rhizobiales; family Xanthobacteraceae; genus Bradyrhizobium. The sequence goes on from NZ_JADPKK010000023.1 coordinate 307,566, forward strand.
CATCAGGCAAGGCGCGCCCGGCCGCTCGCCTTCGTAGCGCCCGCAGACATTGCCGATCGCGTCGAGATGCGCACTCATGCCGGCATCACGCATCCAGCTCAGGATGAGGTCCGCGGCCTTACGCAGCTCGCCGGTCAGATAGATGCGGGTGAGCTTGTCGCCTTCTTCCGAGATCGCCCCGAGTTCGTTGATCCATCGCACGATCTCTTCGCCGAGCGGTACATTCTGAACGGCGCTACGAGCAGCCATCTCTGCGAGCTTTCCATCTCTTGGGACCGCGGCAGCGGCGGTCCTAGCGGGCAATCGATACAAGTTCGGTGCCAGCGAAAATCGCGCTGCCGACGCCGTCCCAATCAGCGCGTGGTTAGCATGAATGCGGGCCGCCAACAGACCGCCTAGTCCTCGTCATGCACACGCCCAAGCCGGTTAAGATTGCTCAACTCCATTGCATACAATCACAAAATACTGCCTAGAATTTCATCTGCCGATTTCCTGATCAAGTTCGGGGCGTGATGAATATTTCTTCCCTTTCAATACGTTAGGCGGAATTTCTGTCGCGGCGACCTCTGGCACGAAGCTTGCGACAATCTATCCGGGCTCCGCCAGACCGGCGAAGCGCGAGATGAGGCGGTGCATCCGCCAAGGGGAGCAAGCAATGGAATTTGGCAGGATCTCACGACGTCATTTGTTGCAGGGCGGTGCGGCCCTCACCCTCGGCGCGGCGGCCGGCGCCCGCCCGTCCTTTGCCGCCGAGACAACCATCGGCTTCATCTATGTCGGCTCACGCGACGACTACGGCTACAACCAGGCGCATGCGCAGGGCGCGGCCGCGCTGAAGAAGATTCCCGGCCTCAAAGTCGTGGAAGAAGAGAAAGTGCCGGAGACCGACGCAGTCGAGAAGACCATCGAGTCCATGATTAATCTCGACGGTGCCACCCTGCTCTTCCCGACCTCGTTCGGTTACTACAATCCGCACATGGTCAAGATGGCCAACAAGTTCCCGAAGCTCCATTTCGAGCACTGCGGAGGCCTCTGGAGCGACAAGGATCCGAAAAACGCCGGCAGCTATTTCGGCTATATCGACGAGGCGCAATACATCTCCGGCATCGTCGCCGGCTACACCTCCAAGAGCGGCAAGCTCGGCTTCGTCGCGGCGAAACCGATCCCGCAGGTGCTGCGCAACATCAACGCATTCGCGCTCGGTGCCAGGCTTGCCAATCCCAAGGCCACCACGCAGGTCATCTTCACCGGTGACTGGTCGATGCCGGTCAAGGAAGCCGAGGCCACCAACAGCCTGATCGACCAGGGCGTCGACGTGCTGACCTGCCACGTCGACGGTCCGAAGACCATGGTCGAGAACGCCGCGCGCCGGGGCGCCATGGTGTGCGGTTATCACGTCAACCAGTCGCCGCTCGCGCCGAAGGCGTATCTCACGGGAGCCGAGTGGAACTGGGAAGCGCTCTACCCCAAGTTCGTCAAGATGATCGCCGCCGGCGAGAGCATCCCGAACTTCTATCGCGGCGGCCTCAAGGAAGAGATCGTGAAGACCTCGCCCTATGGCGAAGCGGTTTCCGCCGAGGCGCGCAAGCGCGCCGATGACGTCAAGGCCAAGTTCTTGTCCGCTGACGGCTATGCCATTTTCAAGGGAGGCCTGGTCGACAACAAGGGCAAGACGGTGATCGCGGCCGGCACCGATCGCGGCCAAAAGGATCCCGAGCTCGAGAAGATGGACTACCTCGTGGAGGGCGTGGTCGGGGCGACTTCGTGACGACGGAAGCTGCGGATCCTGTTGAAGCGGTCGGGACAATTGCCCCGGCCGCCGATTCCGGATTCCTCCAACGTCACGGCGGAACGATCGAATATGTCCTGATCCCGGGCGCGGCGCTGGCCGGCGCGCTTGGGGTCTTCGGCATCTTCGTCGCAATGTTCGGCAAGAACCCGCTCGACCTCTATTTCTACATGTACTACGGCGCGTTCGGCACCTGGTTCTCGTGGCAGAACACGCTGACGCGCGCGGCGCCGCTGGTCCTCACAGCACTCTGCACGGCGCTGCCCGCGCAGCTCGGCATGGTCATCATCGGCGGCGAAGGCGCACTCCTGATCGGCGCGCTATCGGCAACCAGCGCAGCACTGGTGCTTCAGGGCTTGCCGCCATTCATCGTGCAGATTGCCATGGTCATCGCCGGCGTGATCGGCGGCGGCCTATGGGTCATGCTTTCGGGCGCGCTGCGGCAATATCGCGGTGTCAACGAGACGATCTCGAGCCTGCTGCTCGTCTACATCGCACTCGCGGTTCTCAACCATCTCGTCGAAGGCGTGATGCGCGACCCCGCCAGCCTCAACAAGCCATCCACGCGCGAGATCGGCGCGGCCAACATGATCGGATCGATTCCCGGCACCGACGTGCATTGGGGCCTCGTGTTCGGCCTGATCGCCGCGATCGCCGCCTACATCCTGATCTATCACACCGTGTTCGGCTTCGCCGCGCGCGTTGCCGGCGGCAACATCCGCGCCGCGAAGATCGTCGGCCTCAATGTCAGCAAGCTGATCCTGACCATCTGCTTTCTCGCCGGCGGCGCCGCGGGGCTCGCCGGCATGGTCGAGGTCGCCGCGGTGCAGGGGCGCACCAATGCCAACCTCGCCGCGGGCTACGGCTTCACCGGCATTCTCGTCGCCTTCCTGGCGCGGCAAAATCCGCTCGCCATTATCCCCGTTGCGATCCTGCTCGGTGGCATCAGTGCCAGCGGCGGGCTGTTGCAGCGCCGCCTCGGATTGCCGGATGCATCGGTACTGGTGCTGCAAGGCATCATCTTCGTCTTCGTGCTGGCGAGCGATGTGCTCTACGGCCGCATCGGGTTTTTGAAGGGAAGGTCCTGAGATGGCAGACGGCTCGATCGGGCTCTGGACCGTTCCGCTCGCCGTGCTCGGCGGCGCCATTCGCGTCTCGACGCCGTTCCTGTTCGTGAGCCTCGGCGAATGCATCACCGAGCGCTCAGGCCGCATTAATCTCGGCCTCGAAGGCACGCTGGTGATGGGGGCAATGAGCGCCTACGGCATCTCCTACCTCACGGGATCGCCGTGGCTCGGTGTATTCGCTGCCGGCATCACCGGCGCGCTTCTGGGCGCACTGCATGCCGGCATCTGCTCGCTGCCGCGCGTTAACGACATTGCGGTCGGCATCGCCTTGATGCTGTTCGGCACCGGGCTCGCCTTCTATCTCGGCAAGCCGCTGATCGAACCGACCGCACCGCGATTGCCCGCGATCGATTTCGGCTGGTGGAGCGATATCCCGCAGCTTCGCGCCGCGCTCCGCATCAATGTGATGTTCCTGATCGGCGTGGCGCTGGCCCCGATCCTGTACTGGGCCTTCCGTACCACGCGCTGGGGTCTCCTCATCCGCACCGCCGGCGAAAGTTCGGATGCGGCGCGTGCGATGGGCTATTCGGTGCTGCTGATCCGCCTGCGCGCAACGATGGTCGGCGGCTTTCTCGCCGGTATCGGTGGCTCCTTCCTGTCGCTATTCTATCCCGGAAGCTGGAACGAGGGGCTGTCGTCGGGCCAAGGCATCACCGCCGTAGCGCTCGTGATCTTCGCGCGGTGGGACCCCTTGCTGTGTCTCTGGGCCTCGCTCGCCTTCGGCGGCGCCGCGGCACTGGGACCCGCGTTGCAATCGGTCGGCGTCACCTCCGGCTATCACCTCTTCAACGCCGCGCCCTACATCCTGACGCTGGCGATCATGATCATCACCTGCTCGCCGAAGCGCACGCTCACCGGAGCCCCGGCCGAATTGTCGATCACCCGCTAGGAAGCGAAATCATGCCCGAGCGCACCATCAAGTCCGAGCCCTATGCCTGGCCGTACAACGGCGATCTCCGCCCCGAAAACACCGCGCTCATCATCATCGACATGCAGACCGATTTCTGCGGCATCGGCGGTTATGTCGACAAGATGGGCTATGATCTCTCGCTGACTCGGGCGCCGATCGAGCCGATCAAGAAACTGCTGACGGCGATGCGCAAGCAGGGCTTTCACATCATCCATACCCGCGAAGGCCACCGCCCCGATCTCTCGGATTTGCCCGCCAACAAGCGCTGGCGTTCCCGGCAGATCGGCGCCGGCATCGGCGATCCCGGCCCGTGCGGCCGCATTCTGGTGCGCGGCGAGCCCGGGTGGGACATTATTCCGGAGCTGGCGCCGCTGCCCGGCGAACCCATCATCGACAAGCCCGGCAAGGGCTCGTTCTGCGCCACCGATCTGGAGCTGATCCTGCGCGTGCGCGGCATCGACAACATCGTTCTCACCGGGATCACCACCGACGTCTGCGTCCACACCACCATGCGCGAGGCCAACGACCGCGGCTTCGAATGCGTGCTGTTGCATGACTGCTGTGGTGCGACTGACAAGAGCAACCACGAGCACGCGCTGAAGATGATCAAGATGCAGGGCGGCGTGTTCGGCGCGGTCTCGACCTCCGAGGCCTTCATCGGAGCGATTTCGTGATCGTCGGCGAAGCGCCACCGCCATCGGGCGCCTTCGGCGTCGATGCCATTGCCATGACCATGCGTTTCGGTGATTTCCTGGCGCTGGACAACGTCGCGCTGAAAGTGCGGCCGGGTTCGTTCCATGCGCTGCTCGGCGAGAACGGCGCCGGCAAGTCGACCCTCGTCAAATGCATCATGGGCTATTATCACGCGACCGAGGGCGACATCCTCGTCGGGGAGCGCGAGCAGGCGATCGGCAATCCGAAGGACGCCCACGCACTCGGCCTCGGCATGGTCTACCAGCATTTCACGCTGGTGCCGGCGATGACGGTCGCCGAAAATCTGGTGCTGGCGCGCGATGACGTGCCGGCCGTGGTGAATTGGCCGAAAGAGATGAAGGAGCTCGAGGTCTTTCTCGCGCGCATGCCGTTCAAGGTACCACTCGCCGCAAAAGTCTCCGACATCTCCGCGGGCGAGCGGCAGAAGTGCGAGATCCTCAAGCAGCTCTACCTGAAGCGCCGCTTCCTGATCCTGGACGAGCCGACGTCGGTGCTGACGCCGGCGGAAGCCGACGAAGTACTCGGCATGCTCCGCGACATGGTCGTCAGGGGCGAGCTGACCATCCTGATGATTACGCACAAGTTCCGCGAGGTCATGGCCTTCGCCGACGACGTCACGATCCTGCGCCGCGGCAAGCTCGCCGGCGCCGGCAAGGTTTCCGAGCTGACGCCGGATGCGATGGCGCGCACCATGATCGGCGCCGAAGAGCTGACGGTACAACCGCCGCGCACCGGTGAGGCCGGCATGGCGAGGCTGGAGCTGGAGAAGGTGCGCGCACTCGACGACGCCGGCGCCATCGCCGTGCATGACGTCTCCCTCACCGTCCGTGCCGGCGAGATCGTCGGCATCGCCGGCGTCTCAGGCAACGGCCAGCGCCAGCTGGTCGAGGTGTTGGCCGGCCAGCGCGAAGCCGAGAGTGGCGAGATCCGCGTCGCTGGCGATCCCTATCGCGCCAGCCGCGAGGAGATGCGGCGGCACAAGATGTCGCTCCTGCCCGAGGAGCCGCTGAAGAACGCCTGCGTTGGCGGCATGAGTGTCGCCGACAACATCGCCTTCCGCGAGTTCGACCGCGCCCCGTTCGCCAGCGGCGGTTGGTGGCTCAACCGCGGCGCCTTTCGCGGCGACGCCAGGAAGAAGATCGCCCAGTACAAGATCAAGACCCGCACGCCGGAGACGCCGATCTCGGCACTGTCGGGCGGCAACGTCCAGCGCGCCGTGCTGGCCCGCGAGCTCGGCGGTGACGTCGAGGTGCTGATCGCAGCCAATCCCTGTTTTGGGCTCGATTTCGCAGCGGTGGCCCAGATCCATGCCGAGATCATGGCCGCGCGCAACCGCGGCGCCGCGGTGCTGCTGGTCAGCGAGGACCTCGACGAACTGCTTGAACTCTCTGATCGGCTGGTGGTGATGTTCCACGGCGAATTCGTGTATGAAGCACGGACCAGCGAGGCCGATCTCACCGTGATCGGCCGGCATATGGCGGGACATTGACCAGGGAAGAGTAATGAGCGGCGGATCCGGGCGCGACGAGCACTTCCTCCGTCTTTCCTTTGCGGTCGCCCGCCGTTCCCTCACCCATGGCAACCATCCCTTCGGCTGCATCGTCGTCGATGTCGAAGGCAAGGTGCTGATCGAGGCCGAGAACGGCTACATGCCGGATCATGACGGCACCGCGCATGCCGAACGTCTTGCGGCGACGCAGGCCTGCCGCACGCTCGGCCGCGAGGTGCTGGCGAAGGCCACGCTCTATTCCTCCGCCGAGCCCTGCGCGATGTGCGCCGGCGCAATCTACTGGGCCGGCATCGGCCGTGTCGTCTATGGCCTCAGCGAGCATCGCCTGCGCGGCATCACCGGCGATCATCCGGAGAACCCGACGCTCGACCTGCCCTGCCGAGAGGTCTTTGCCAGCGGCCAGCGGCCGACAGAGGTTGCGGGGCCGCTGCTCGAAGACGAGGCCGAAGCGCTGCACGACGGCGTGTGGACGAAGTAGGCGGCGCCCGGAGCGGACCTCGCCCGCGCTCGCGAGGGGCTGCCTGACGGCTAGGCCCCATCCCACAAACGGAGATGACGCCGCGGAGGTTTGACGCGGCGTCATCGTCGTTCACCTGAAGAGTGTCAGGTGTTTAGAACTTCACGGTAATACCGGAGTAGAGCGAGGACTCGGTGCAGGAGCCGGTGCTCACCTTGGCTCCACCGACCAGGGTGGTGCAGGCCACGGCGTTGTTGTGATCGAGGCCAAACTTGTTCTGCCAGTACCGATAGGCGACCCAGACGTCGACGAAGTGCGAGTACTTATCACCCCAAATCGCTTTCGAGGCATCGAGGGTCAGGCGGATCGGCTCGGAATTGAACTCGACCTTGGTGGGATAGACGCCGTTCACGACACTGGCGGGAAGCGGCTCGGTGTCGGTGCCCTTCTTGCCGTACCAGCCGGCGCGGCCGCTGATCGAGAAATACTGCATGTTCGGCGGCAGGAAGCCGAGATCCATGTAGTAGTTCGTTTCAACGGCCCAGGTCGGCTTGAACGACGTATTGCCATCGGCAATACACGGAGCGGACCAACCAGCGCCGCACTGAGAGAAGGAGTTGTGGTTGGCGAACTCCCAATACACCAGCGGCGCTACGTTGAAGTAGCCCTTGTAGGGAAGATCGAAGGCAAACTGCAGACCGGCGACAACGTCGCGCTTGGCGGCGCCGAAATACCGGTTCTCCGTGTTGGCATCCATGCCAATTTCGAACGAGATGTTATGCAGCGGGCCCTGAGTGAAGGCCTTGGTGTTGAAGATCTCGTTCCAGCCGAAGGTCGAGCGGAAAAGGCCATAGATTTCCGTCGCGCCGGCACAGCTTGTGGGCGTCGCCGCGAAGCCTGCAGCCGGCGACACGATTACGCCTGTGGCGGTACACGGGCCTGCCGGATCGTTGTGGTCCGACTTGAACATCGAGATGGTGAAGAAGTTGGTGCCGTAAGCCCAGGCATCGAAGTGGGTGAAGGAGTAGACCTGCTTCGTCGTCTTGGCGTTGATGACGCCGTTGGTGTTGGTGAACGCACCGGGCTGCGAGGCATTGAAGATGTAGGAGAAGGTGACGCGATCGTCGATCACCAGGAAGAACGGAAGGTCAGCAGCCTTCTTGGCGGCCTTGACCGGCAGATCTGCCGCCTGAGCCAAGCTACCGGTAGCGAGCGTAGCAAGTGACAGCGCCCCTGCTGCAATTGCCTTGAAACGAAACGACATCCTGAATACCCCCAAGTTTGGACACGTAAAAATGAACGTCCCTTGGGTGCGACACTTGCGCCGATCTCCCGGAGTGAGAAGCCTCAACTTGTTTCAAGGCATGCCGCTTGTTTGCGCATCGAGCGGCGTCTCGGAACATAATTGAAGAGCGTTTGCGTCTCGCGTCTCGCTGCGACCTGCAACGCGAGGCCGGTGATTGCCGAATATTCCCGTTTGATTTTGCTTGCCTTTCGCGTCGTGTGGGAGCGCCAACGTGATCTTCGGAGACGATCATCGTTACTGCACGGCAATGCATACGTGTGGTGGCACACCATTGCTCAACTTCGCGTCAAGCCCGCATCGCGGGTTCCGATTTGCTCGAACCGTCACAATTTTGCAACAGACATCGCACTGAAGCCGATCGCGGCTACCGTCAACGGAGATAGCTGGGGCGACCGTCCCGAAGCGAGGACTATACGCGATGCCGGCCGGACCTGCCGAAGCGTTGAGCAAGGCATGACGCTTTTTCACACCTTACGCTGCGGTTCAAACTAGCCCACTATTGAGGCACTTCTCCCTATGCCAGCGCATCAGCCAATGTTGGATCCAACGACTAACGGCCTGTATTCCGGCGAGTCCCCGCTCCTCAGGACGATCGGGCTCACCAAGCGCTATGGGGATTTCCTCGCCAACGATGCAATCGACATCGATATCTGGCCCACGGAAATCCACGCGCTGCTGGGTGAGAACGGCGCCGGCAAGTCGACGCTGGTCAAGGCGATCTACGGTTTGATCCAGCCCAGCGCCGGCGAGATCTTCTGGAAGAGCCAGCCAATCGTGCTGTCCGGTCCTTCGGAAGCGCGCAGCCGGGGCATCGGCATGGTGTTCCAGCATTTCTCCCTGTTCGACAATCTGACCGTGGCCGAGAACGTGGCACTCGGCCTCGACGGGAGAGAATCCTTCAAGGACATGTCGGCGCGGCTTGAGCAGGTGTCGAAGACTTATGGATTGCCGCTCGATCCCAAACGCGAGGTCTGGCAATTGTCGGTCGGCGAGCGCCAGCGCATCGAGATCGTCCGCGCACTGATGCAGGATCCGCAATTCCTGATCCTTGACGAGCCCACCGCTGTGCTGACGCCGCAGGAAGCCGACCAGCTCTTCATCGTGCTGGAGCGGCTCAAGGCCGAAGGTCGCGCTATCCTCTATATCAGCCACAAGCTCGAGGAGGTGAAGCGCCTGTGCGACACCGCAACGATCCTGCGCGGCGGCAAGAAGGTGGAAACCTGCAATCCCAGGCTTGAGACCGCGGCCTCGCTCGCGCGCATGATGGTCGGCGGCGAGATCAAGCAAGTGAAGGCGGCCGCCGGCCGGCAGACCACCGTACCGCGCCTCGTCGTCAACGACCTCTCGCTTGCCCCCGCCGAGCCGCACGGCGTGCGGCTCGAGCACATCTCGTTCGAGCTGAAAGGCGGCGAGATCCTCGGCATCGCCGGCGTCGCCGGCAACGGCCAGGACGAACTGTTCGCGGCGTTGTCCGGCGAACGCCTGTCGAAGGATCCCGGCACGATCGTGATCGAAGGCCTTGCTGCCGGCCATCTCTCGATCACGCAGCGCCGCAAGCTCGGCGCAGCTTTCGTTCCCGAGGAGCGGCTCGGCCACGGCACCGCGCCGCGCATGAAGCTTTCGGAGAATGCGCTGCTCACCGGGCACGCCGCCAGCGGAATGGTCCACCACGGCTTCATCGATACTGCCGCCACTCTGAAGACGGTCGACCGCGCAACCGAGACGTTCGACGTCCGCAAGGCCAAGCGCGATCCGGAAGCAGCGTCCCTCTCCGGCGGCAATTTGCAGAAATTCATCGTCGGACGCGAGATCCTGCGCAATCCCGCGGTGCTGGTGGTGAGCCAGCCGACCTGGGGCGTCGACGCCGGCGCTGCCGCAGTCATCCGCCAGGCGCTGCTTGATCTCGCGACGGCAGGCGCCGCCGTGCTCGTGACCAGCCAGGACCTCGACGAGCTCGCGGAAATCGCCGACCGTATCGCCGTGATGTTCCATGGCCACCTGTCCGCTCCGCTCGCCACCAGCGAGGCGACGCGCGAGAAACTCGGGCTGTTGATGGGCGGCAGCACGCTGGAGCCGAAGGAGGCCGCGCATGCAGTTGGTGCTTGAGAAGCGCGCCGAGCGCTCCAACACGATCGCGCTGATCTCTCCGCTGATCGCGATCGGCCTCACGATCCTGACCATGGTCATCCTGTTCGCGATCCTCGGCAAGAATCCGCTGCTCGCATTGCACGCCTATTTCATCGCGCCTTTGACCGACAGCTATTCGCTCCAGGAAATCGCGGTGAAGGCGACGCCGCTGGTGATGATCGCGATCGGGCTGTCGCTCTGCTATCTCGCCAATGCCTGGAACATCGGCGCCGAAGGGCAGTTCCTGATCGGTGCCGTGGCCGGAAGCTGGATTGCGGTGAAGACGCAGGGCACCGACGCCGGTGTCTGGGTGCTGCCGGTCATGCTCGTGCTCGCCGCCGCCGCAGGCGCGCTCTACGCGCTGATCCCGGCAATCTGCAAGGTGAAGTTCGGCGCCAGCGAGATCCTGACCAGCCTGATGCTGGTCTATGTCGCCGACCTCTTCCTCGACTATCTCGTGCGCGGACCCTGGCGCGATCCGCACGGCTTCAACTTCCCGACCACGGCCGAGTTCGATCCGGTTGCAACAGTCCCTTTGCTGATCGAAGGCGGCCGGCTGCATCTCGGCTCGATCATCGCGCTGCTGGTCGTCGCGGCGGTGGCCATATTGCTCGGCCGCACCATCAAGGGATTCGAGATTCGCGTGGTCGGTGCGGCGCCCCGTGCCGCGCGGTTCGGCGGCTTCAATTCCAACCAGTTGATCATCCTGACCTTCGCTGTCTCGGGCGCGCTGGCGGGCGTCGCCGGAATCATCGAGGTCGCGGGTCCCATCGGACACCTTCAGCCTGGCATCTCGCCCGGTTACGGATTTACCGCGATCATTGTTGCCTTTCTCGGCCGATTGAACCCGCTTGGAATACTAATTGCAGGCCTTTTTCTCGCATTGACTTTTATCGGCGGCGAGCAGGCCCAGATCGCAATGAAGATCCCGTTGGACGTCACCAAGGTTTTTCAAGGCATCCTGCTGTTCTACGTGCTCGCCTGCGATTCCCTTATTCTCTACCGCTTCAAGCTGGTCTTTCCGAACCGACAGGTGGCTCGTGGAGCTGGTTGAAGCCATCATCCTCGCAGTGCTCGCCGCCTCGACGCCGCTCCTGATCGCGGCGGCCGGCGAGCTCGTGACCGAACGATCCGGCGTGCTCAATCTCGGCGTCGAGGGCATGATGATCGTCGGAGCGGCCTGCGGCTTTGCCGGCGCCTGGCTGACCGGCTCGATCTTCATCGGCGCGCTGTTCGGCATCGTCGCCGGCACGATGATGTCACTGGTCTTCGCGCTGATGGCACTGGGGCTCGCGGTCAATCAGGTTGCAACAGGTCTCGCACTGACCATTCTCGGCGTCGGTCTCTCCGGCCTGATCGGCGCGGGGTTCGTCGGCGAACGCATCACGCCGGCGCTGCATCTTTACATTCCAGGCCTCACCGAGATTCCACTGGTTGGCCGCGTGCTGTTCGGCGAGGACGCCTTCGTCTGTTTCTCGCTGGCGCTGGTCGTCGGCGTCTGGTGGTTCCTGTACCGCACGCGGCAAGGATTGATCCTGCGCGCCTGCGGCGACAACCACGTCTCCGCGCATGCGCTCGGCTACCCCGTGCTGCGCATCCGAACCATCGCCGTGATGTTCGGCGGCGCCTGCGCCGGGCTTGCCGGCGCTTATCTGCCGCTCGCCTATACGCCCTTCTTCATTCCGGGCATGACCGCGGGCCGCGGCTGGATCGCGCTGGCGCTGGTGGTGTTCTCGTCCTGGCGGCCGGGACGGCTCGTGGTTGGCGCGTACTTGTTTGGCGCGGTGACGATCCTGCAGCTGCACGCGCAGGGGTGGGGCGTCGGCGTTCCCTCGCAGTTCATGTCGGCGCTGCCTTACCTTGCGACCGTCTTCGTCCTGGTCCTGCTCTCCCGCGCGCGCACGGGCGGATCGACCGCGCCGGCCGCGCTCGGCACCGTGTTCGTGCCGGATCGCTGAGTTTCATTTCCGCGGCGTGCGCGATGGGGCGCGTGCGTTGCGGATCGTGGCTTTCCCCTGATGTTTGGAGATTGATGATGAGGAAATCACTTCTTGCGCTGGCTGCTGGGCTCTTGCTTGCCGGGAGCGTCAGTGCAGCCTCCGCCGCCGACAAGCTGAAAGTCGGTTTCATCTATTTGGGTCCGATCGGAGACCTCGGTTGGACCTACCAGCACGATCTCGCGCGCCAAGCGCTGGTGAAGGAATTGGGCGACAAGATCGAGACCACCTATCTGGAAAATGTGCCTGAAGGTCCCGACGCCGAGCGCGCCATCGAGCAGCTCGTCCGCGCCGGCAACAAACTGATCTTCACCACGTCGTTCGGCTACATGGATCCGACGCTGAAGGTCGCGAAGAAGTATCCGAACGTGCATTTCGAGCACTCGACCGGCTACAAGCGCGACAAGAACATGTCGACGTACTCGGCCAAATGGTACCAGGGCCGCTATATCCAGGGCCTGATCGCGGCCAAGATGTCGAAGTCCGGTGTGCTCGGCTACATCGGCTCGTTCCCGATCCCGGAGGTCGTCTCCGGCATCAACGCGACGATCCTCGCGGCGCAGACCATCAACCCGAACATCAAGGTCAAGATTATCTGGGCCAACACCTGGTTCGATCCGGGCAAGGAAGCCGACGCCGCCAAGGCGCTGATCGACCAGGGCGCCGACGTCATCATGCAGCACACGGATTCGCCGGCCGCAATGCAGATTGCCAGCGAACGCGGCAAGCTCGCCTTCGGCCAGGATTCCGAGATGATCAAGTTCGGGCCGACGACCCAGCTGACCTCGATCCTCGATACCTGGGGTCCGTACTACATCGCCCGCGTCAAGGCGGAACTCGACGGCACCTGGAAATCCGAGGACACTTGGGGCGGCCTCGACAGCCACATGTTCGCGATGGCGCCCTACACCAACATGCCTGACGACGTGAAGAAGCTCGCCGAGGATGCACAGGCCGCGATCACCGCGGGCAAGCTGCATCCGTTCAAGTGCCCGGTCGTTGGGCAGGACAGCAAGCCGGTCGAGTGCAAGGGCGGCGCCAATCTCGACGACGGCCAGATCCTCGGCATGAATTTCTACGTCAAAGGCATCGACGACAAGCTGCCGGGCAAGTAGCACGCTTCTTGCATTGCCTAGATCACCTGCTCCTCCCGGAACAGGTTCGGAGGGGGTGGCCAGAAGCACCCGGCACTTGTGGTCGCCCCCTCTTTCTATTTTCGCCTGGTTGTTATCCCGCGTGCATGGCTCGCGCCGCCGAACTGTGGCGGCGAATGAGGTCTGCCACATCCAGGCCGGGGATCGCGCCGTCGATCACGGCCCATTTTCCTGCCACCATCACCCTGTCGGCCCGATGCGCCCCGCACAGCACCAGTGCGGCGAGGGGATCGCCATGGCCGGAGAAGCGTAGCTCGTCGAGCCTGAACAGCGCGAGATCGGCCGCATTGCCGACCGCAATCTCGCCGAGTTCCGGCCGGCCGACGCAGGCCGCCGAGCCCTTCGTGGCCCAGCGCAGCGCATCCTTGTGACTGACCTTCGTCACCCCATAACGCGACCGCTGCAGCAGGAACGCGGCCCGCACTTCCTGCATCAGGTTCGATCCGTCGTTCGAGGCCGAGCCATCGACGCCGATGCCGATGCCGACACCGGCCTCCTCCATCTCGCAGACGGGACAGCAGCCGGAGGCCAGAAGCTGGTTGCTGCACGCGCAATGACTGATCGTCGTCTTCGCTTTGGCGAGCCGCTTCATCTCGTCCGCGTTGAAGAAGATGCCATGGGCGAGCCACGTTCGCGCATTGAGCCAGCCGCATCGCTCGAGATAATCGAGCGGACGGCAGCCATACATCTCCTGACAGAACCTGTTCTCGTCCTCAGTCTCGGCGAGATGAGTATGCAGGCGCACGTCGAGCTTGTCGGCGAGATCGGCGGTGGCGCGCATCAAGGACGTCGTCACCGAGAAGGGCGAGCAAGGCGCAAGCGCGATCTGCACCATCGCATCCGCGCCGCGCTGGTGGTGCTTGGCGACCACGCGCGCGCTGTCCGCGAGGATGGAGTCCTCATCTTGCACGACGCTATCGGGCGGCAGACCGCCGTCGCGCTGCGACAGGTTCATCGAGCCGCGCGTGAGCAGCACGCGCACGCCGAGCCGCCTGGCCACCGCCACCTCGATATCGACGGCATCTTCGAGCCCTGCCGGAAATACGTAGTGATGATCCGTCGTGGTGGTGCAGCCCGAGAGCAGAAGCTCCGACATCGCCACCGTTACCGCGAGATCGAGCGCATCCGGCGTCAGCTTTGCCCACACCGGATAGAGCGCCTGCAGCCACGGAAACAGCTCGCGGTCCATCGCCGCCGGCAGCGCCCGTGTCAGCGTCTGGTAAAAATGGTGATGGGTGTTGATGAGGCCCGGCAGCACCACGTGGTCGCCAGCGTCGAACACCGCGACATCCGCGGTTACGGGCGCACCGCCGGCCGGCACCAGCTCGACGATTTGGCCGTCCTTCACCACGACGCCGCGCTCGGCTCCGTCGGCGAGGATGGCCAGCGGATCCCTGATCCAGATCGGCTTTGCATCGCTCATGATCCTGCTTCTCCTCACATCCATTGACGGCGGCTGCTCCACGCGGAAGTCGCCCGAACGCCTCCCAGCCAGCGGACTTGTTGTTGCGACTTGGCTCCGGTCTTGCAAGACTCATCTGCATGATTCACCGGGCGGAAGCGTTGGCGCAGCCATGGATTTGAATACCATCACGACAGTGGCCCATCCGCAAACGCGCGCGCAGCTGCCCGTTTGGGCGCCAGGCGATGCTTGGCTCGCGGGCGGCACCTGGCTGTTCTCGGAGCCGCAAGTCCACCTCACTCGGCTCGTCGATCTGGCCGACCTGAAATGGCCGGCGCTGACGGTCACTGACAGCCATTTCAGCATCGCGGCCACCTGCACCGTTGCGCAGCTCGATGGATTCGTCTGCCCACCCGACTGGTTTGCGGCACCGCTGATCAACCAGTGCTGCCGCGCCTTCCTTGCTTCGTTCAAGATCTGGAAGACAGCCACTGTCGGCGGCAATCTCTGCATGTCGCTTCCAGCGGGGCCGATGATCTCGCTCACATCAGCACTCGACGGCCTCTGCACCATCTGGAAGGCCGGCGGTGGTGAACAGACGGTACCGGTCGCCGACTTCGTCACCGGCAACCAGCGCAACCGTCTGGGGACGGGGGACCTGCTCCGGCAGATCGACATCCCGATTGCCGCGATGAAGCGTCGTACGGCCTTTCGCCAGATCTCGCTGGCGCCGGTCGGCCGCTCGGCGGCGCTTTTGATCGGCAGCCTGGATAGCGATGGCACACTGACGCTCACGGTCACCGCATCGACGGTACGACCGATCCAGCTGTCCTTTCCCAAGTTCCCCGACGCGAATGCGCTTCGCGATGCGATCGAGCAGCACATCACCGACGAGCTCTACCACACCGACATCCACGGCAAGCCGTTCTGGCGCAAGCACATGACATTGCGGCTTGCCGAAGAGGTCCGTGACGAACTCCTGAGTGCGACACCATCATGAGCTTCGAGGTCAACGGCAAGCCGTATTCGCAAGCACCGCGCGCCGGCCAGTGCCTGCGCACGTTTCTGCGCGAGCTTGGCCATTTCGGCGTGAAGAAGGGCTGTGATGCCGGCGATTGCGGCGCCTGCACCGTGCTGCTCGACGGCGAGCCGGTGCATAGCTGCCTCATTCCGGCCTTCCGCGCCGAAGGCCATGCGGTCACCACGATCGAAGGTCTCGGCGGAGACAGCGGCGCGCATCCGATGCAGCAGGCTTTCCTCGACGCGCAGGGCTTCCAATGCGGCTTCTGCACCGCCGGCATGATCCTGACCTGCGCCTCGCTGAACCAGGCGCAGCGCACCGATCTCGGCGTGGCGCTGAAGGGGAATATCTGCCGCTGCACCGGCTATCGTTCGATCGAGGATGTGTTGCTCGGCAAGACCAATGTCGAGGAGAACGTCGAGGCCGGCGCCGCATTCGGCCGCAGCCTGCCGGCGCCAGCAGGCCCCGATGTCGTGCGCGGCAAGGCGCGCTACACGTTCGACACGCAGATTGATGGTTTGCTGCATATCAAGCTGCTCCGTTCACCGCACGCCCACGCGAGGATTATCGCGATCGACAAGTCGGAAGCGCTGAGCGCTCCCGGCGTGCACGCGGTGCTGACGCATGAGGATGCGCCAACGATCCTGATGTCGACCGCGCGGCACGAGAAGGACTGGATGGATCCGGAGGACACCCGGATCCTCGACGACGTCGTCCGCTTCATCGGCCAGAAGGTCGCCGCGGTCGTCGCTGACACCGAGGCCGCCGCGGAGGACGCATGCCGCCGGCTGAAGGTCAGTTACGAGATTTTCCCCGCGCTGATCGATCCGGAGCAGGCGATGGCGCCGGGCGCACCCGTCATTCATCCTGACCGCACCACCGCGAACCGGGTCGCCGACGCCCCGCGCAACCTCGCCGCGGAGACGCATGGCGAATTTGGCGACGTGGCGGCTGCGCTCGCGACATCCGCCGTTACCTTCGAGGGCACCTTCCACAGCCATCGCGTGCAGCATGCCGCACTGGAAACCCATGGCGGCCTGGCCTGGCTCGACGCTTCGGGCGTCCTCAATGTCCGCACCTCGACGCAGGTGCCGTTCCTGACCCGGCGCGCGCTGTCTGATATCTTCGAGCTTCCCGTCGACAAGGTTCGCGTCTTCTGCGAGCGCGTCGGCGGCGGCTTTGGCGGCAAGCAGGAGATGTTCGTCGAGGACATTCTGGCGCTCGCCGCGCTCAAGACGGGACGGCCGGTGAAGCTGGAGCTCACCCGCGAAGAGCAGTTCATCGCGACATCGACGCGACATCCGATGCGGGTCCACATCAAGGCCGGGGCCGACGCGGATGGCAGGCTCACCGCGCTTCAGCTCGACGTGCTCTCCAACACCGGCGCCTACGGCAATCACGCCGGCCCCGTGATGTTCCACTCGCTGGCCGAGTCCATCGCTGTCTACAATTGCCCCAACAAGCGGGTCGACGGCTACGCGGTCTACACCAATACGGTGCCCGCAGGCGCGTTTCGCGGCTATGGCTTGCCGCAAACGCTGATCGCGGTGGAGGCCGCGATCGACGAGCTGGCGAGGCAACTCGGCATCAGCCCCTACGAGATGCGTCGCCGTAACGTCGTCAAGCCGGGCGATCCCATGCTGTCGCCGCCGCCGTCCGAATTCCACGACGTGCTCTACGGCTCCTACGGCCTCGACCAGTGCCTCGACCTTGTCGAGTGCGCGATGCTGGCTGATGGTCCGCAGCCGGACCTGTCGCCGGAATGGCTGATCGGCGACGGCGTCGCGCTGACCATGATCGACACGGTGCCCCCGGCCGGCCACCTCGCGGATGCGATGGTCGCGCTCA
The DNA here is from genome assembly GCF_023073915.1 of Bradyrhizobium sp. 149. Taxonomy (GTDB): domain Bacteria; phylum Pseudomonadota; class Alphaproteobacteria; order Rhizobiales; family Xanthobacteraceae; genus Bradyrhizobium. Next base: position 324,928 of record NZ_JADPKK010000023.1, read on the forward strand.
ACGACGACGCCGGCTTCGACCTCACCGTCGGCACCGCCGAATTCGGCAACGGCACCAGCACCGTGCACCGGCAGATCGCAGCGACGACGCTTGCGACCACCGTCGACCGGATCCACCTGCGCCAGTCCGACACCGCCCATGGCGGCCACGACACCGGCGCCTATGGCAGCGCCGGTATGTTCGTCGCCGGCAAGGCGACACACGCGGCAGCCATGCAGCTTGCAACCGAGCTGAAGGCGGCCGCCGCCAGCGCATGGCTCTGCGACGTCGGGAGCTGCACGCTCGAAGGCGAGGCCGTCGTCAGTGGCGTGAGGCGCATGTCCTTTGTGGAATTGGCAAAGCTTGCGCGCGAACGTGGACAGCCGTTCGCAGGCACCGGCAATTCCAGCGGCACGCCGCGTTCGGTCGGCTTCAACGTGCAGGGCTTTCGCGTCGCCGTGAACAAGGGCACCGGCGAGCTCCGGATTCTCAGGAGCGTGCATGCGGCCGACGCTGGCGTCGTCGCCAATCCCATGCAGTGCCGGGGTCAGGTCGAAGGCGGCGTCGCGCAGGCGCTCGGTGCGGCGCTGTATGAGGAGATGGTGATCGACGCGGACGGCCGCGTCACCAACCCCAAATTCCGCGAGTACCACCTGCCCTCCTTCGCCGACGTGCCCCGCACCGAGGTGTTCTTCGCCGAGACGTCCGACACGATCGGACCGTTGGGGGCGAAGTCGATGAGCGAGAGTCCATATAATCCGGTCGCCGCCGCCCTCGGCAACGCGATTGCTGATGCCACCGGCATCCGCTTCACCGCGCCGCCTTTCAAGCCGGACCGGCTGTTTCCGGCGCTGCACGACAAATTTGGATAGGCATATTTCGGGGGATTGATCCATGACCAGCGACGTGCATCCTGTCGATGAAGTCCTGCCGGTGCCACGCCTGCTCGCGCTGGGCCTCCAGCATGTGCTGGTGATGTATGCCGGCGCGGTCGCGGTGCCCCTGATCATCGGGCGCGCGCTGAAACTGCCGCCGCAGGACGTCGCGTTCCTGATCAGCGCCGACCTGTTCGCCTGCGGACTCGCGACGCTGGTGCAATGCCTCGGTTTTCCCGGCGTCGGCATCCGACTGCCCGTAATGATGGGCGTGACGTTCGCATCCGTCGGTCCAATGCTATCCATGGCGGCTTCACCGGACATCGGACTACTCGGCATCTACGGTTCGGTCATCGCAGCCGGCCTGTTCGGCATCGTCGCGGCGCCATTCGTCAGCTGGCTGCTGCCGCTCTTTCCGCCGGTCGTCACCGGCAGCATCATTCTGGTCATCGGCATCTCCCTGATGCGGGTCGGCATCAACTGGGCCGGCGGCGGATTGCCGACGCTGACGAAGGTGGTGGACGGCGTCGCCGGCAGCTTCCCCAATCCGGCCTACGGACAGTTGCAGGGACTCGGCATCTCGCTGTTCGTGCTGCTGTTCATCCTCGGCCTGATCAAATGGGGCACCGGCTTTCTCGCCAACGTCTCCGTGCTGCTTGGCATCATCGCGGGCGCCGTGCTCGCCAGCATTCTGGGCATCATGCATTTCGACAAGGTCGCTGCAGCTTCCTGGGGCGCCGTCGTGATCCCATTCCGCTTCGGCATGCCGCAATTCCATCTCGTGCCTGTCATCACCATGTGCGTCGTCATGATCGTCGTGATGATCGAATCACTCGGCATGTTCCTCGCGCTCGGCGACATCACGGGCAAGACGGTCGATCGCGAAGCCCTGAGCCGAGGTCTGCGCGCCGACGGCGTCGGCACGCTGCTCGGCGGCATCTTCAACACCTTCCCATACACGTCGTTCTCGCAGAATGTCGGCCTCGTCTCGGTCACCGGCGTGCGTTCGCGCTGGGTGACGGTCACAGGCGGTTGCATCATGCTCCTGCTCGGCCTGTTGCCGAAGCTCGCCGCGCTGGTCGAGGCCGTGCCACTGGTCGTACTCGGCGGCGCCGGCCTCGTGATGTTCGGCATGGTCGCGGCGACCGGCGCACGCATCCTCACCGCGGTCGATTTCCGCAACAATCGCTACAATCTCTTCATCGTCGCGATCTCGATCGGCTTCGGCCTGATCCCGCTCGCCGCACCCGGCTTCTTCAGGAACTTGCCACACGATCTCCAGCCGCTGCTGGAGTCCGGTATCCTGCTCTGCGCGATCGTCTCGGTGCTGCTCAATGCCTTCTTCAACGGATTGAGCGGCGGTGCGGCGGCGGAAGCGGATGCAGCAGCGGTCGCCTCATCCGCACAACATGTTTAACTGCCGCGGTAGGTCGAATAGCTCCACGGCGTGACCAGCAGCGGCACGTGATAGTGGCTTTCCGGCTCGCTGATCGCAAAGCGCAGCGGGATCTCGTCGAGGAACGGCGGATCGGTGAGCTGCACGTTGCGCTCGGCGTAGTATTTGGCAACGTTAAATCGGAGTTCATAGCGGCCGATCGGCAGCGGGCGGCCGCCGATCAGCGGCTGGTCGGTGCGGCCGTCCGCATTGGTGATGGTGCGCGCGATCACACGATTCTCGCCGAGCGCGGAGAGTTCAACGAGCTCTACCGGAATGCCCGGCGCGGGCTTGCCGACGTGGTTGTCCAGCACATGGGTCGAGAGCCGGCCGTGGACCCTGAGCTTGTCATCGGCTGCAACGAGTTGATCGAGCCGTAACGCGGCGATACGGCCAATCTCCTCGATCGCGCATCGCGTCTCGGTCTTGGCGATATTGCGCAACCGCGTCTCGAAATCGCGCAGCACTGAATCCTTGGTGTGACGACGCACGCAGACGATATAGGGGATGTCGAACTTCTCGCGATAGGCGCTGTTGACGCGCTCGAAGGCGGCGTATTCGGCATCCGACAGCCGGTCCAGCCCGGCGCTGCTCTGCTCGTCGATCGACTCTACCGTTAGTCCCGCCGCGCGCTGGGTCTTGTCGGCGAGGTCCGGATGCGCCCGGATCAGCGCCAACTGCACCTCGGGTTCGGCACTCTGGATCGCCGCCATCAGCGCGGCATGCAACTGGTTGATGCCGGCGAATGGCCGCTTTCCGGCGAGTTGCCCTGCGATCCACGGTGAATGTTCAACGACGTTGGCGAGCGCGGCAACGAAATCGGCTTCATCGGCGGCGTTGAGATCGGACAGCGAGATCTGCGACATCGTCCTCACCCGATCTCGAATGCGTCGGCCGCAAGATGCGCGAGCTTGTCGTGCCAGTGCTGTGCGATCTGCAACCGCGTCGGCACCCAGACCCGCTCGTGCTTGCCGATGTAGTCGAGGAAGCGGATCAGCCCCGCCGCGCGGCCGGGGCGGCCGGCGAGACGACAGTGCAGGCCCACCGACATCATCTTCGGCGCGCTCTCGCCTTCGGCGTAGAGCACGTCGAAGGCATCCTTCAGATAGGTGAAGAACTGCTCGCCTTCGGCAAACCCTTGCGGATTGATGAAGCGCATGTCGTTGGCGTCGAGTGTATAGGGAATGACGAGCTGCTTCCCGTTCACGCCCCTGACCCAATAGGGCAGATCGTCGGCATAGGAGTCGCAGAGATAGAGGAAGCCGCCCTCCTCCATCAACAGACGGTTGGTGTTGACCGAGGATCGCCCGGTGTACCAGCCGAGCGGCCGCGATCCGGTCGCCGCGGTGTGGACGCGGATCGCTTCCGCGATGTCCGCGCGCTCCTGCGCCTCGGTCATATCCTTGTGCTCGATCCACTTCAGGCTGTGGCTGGCGATGTCCCAGCCCGCCTCCTTCATGGCAGCCACGATTTCCGGATTGCGCTTCAGCGCCGTGGCGACACCGAACACGGTGGTCGGCCACTTCCGCTCGCTGAACATCCGCCACAGCCGCCAGAAACCGGCGCGCGAGCCATACTCGAACATCGACTCGATATTGGCGTGGCGCTGGCCGGGCCACGGCTGTGCGCCGAGCACGTCGGACAGGAACGCTTCCGAGGCACGGTCGCCGTGCAGAATGTTGTTTTCGCCGCCCTCCTCGAAATTGACGACGAACTGCACCGCGACCCGTGCATTGCCGGGCCATTGCGGGTGCGGCGGGCTGCGGCCGTAACCGCGGAGATCGCGCGGGTAGCGGGTACCAGTCACTCAGACTTCCTCGAAGCGGATCGGCAGCGCGCCCTTCCACAGCACGCTCTTGCCGAGCGTTGCCAGATTCTCCAGGCCAGAGGTCAGCGTGATGAAATGGTTGCCGGCGAGCTGGCCCATCTTGCTCGCGAAGTGCACGCCGCCATAGGCCATCAGGATCTCGGTCTCACTGATGCCTCCGGGATAGAGGATGATGTGACCGGGCGCGGGATAGCTGGTGTGGTTCTCGTAGCCGACACCGAAATCGAGGTCGCCGAGCGGCATCCACACGCCCTCGCCGCTCCAGCGCACATGGATGATGTGGCTTTCGAACGGCAGCGCCTTGCGGAACGCGGCGACGGTCTTGGGCGCCAGCTGCTCCTCGAAACGGGCATCGAAAGTGAAGTCGCCGGCGCGGATAACGAGTTTGCTCATCTCATCTCTCTGGATCGGGGCGGTGGCCCCACGGGGAATTTTCAGGCAAAGAGCATTCCATCGGACTTCGCGCAAGGGCCGCGGCCCGTTACCTGCGGTCGTAGGACCAGCCGAAAACGCCACTCCGCCGCGTCTCCGGCTCGGCGGCAGGCTGCGGCGCCTCCTTCAGTTCCGCCTGCGGTGGCGGGGGCGGCGCCGGCAGGTTCTCACATTTCGTGGAGTAGACCAGCTTGCCGTCCGCGGTACGTCCGATCGGCGCGCAGCGGTCCGGATGCGCCGCCGAGGTTTTTGGGGTCAGCTTGACCTGCGCCACGGCCGGCAAGGCGATCAGCAGAAAGACCAGCAGATATCTCGACATCATTGTCGCCTGAAACCAAATTTGGCCCATTGAACCGGATTGCGCAGGTCAAGTCCATCGGGGCTACGGGCGCGATTGCCGAATATTTAGCCGAGGCTAGAAAATTGGCTCCCCCCAATGTGATGGTTGCATTGGCGATCGTGCAGCCGGCGTCGTTGATATTCGGCAGGCCGCATCGCCATGTCAGCCGCGGCGGCGAACACATGTCTCACAGCCGGAGCCGCCGTCACGGGAGAAACAACCATGCAAAAAACCTTTGCCATTCTCAGCGCCACCCTGATCGCCGCCGCCGCCACCATCCAAACCGCCGCTGCGAGCGACCGTCACCACGCCCGCAAGGCACGACCGGCCCCCATCACCCAGTCGGTGCGGGATTCCAACGCGCTCTGGTCCTCGCAGCCAACCGCGCCCGACTGGCCGCGCTACGCCAACGGCGCGATGTCGGCACCGGCGGGACGGTGATGCTGGAAGCGTAGAGCGCAACTGCTTCAACTTCGTCTTTGCGAGCGCAGACACAGCTTCCCGTCCTCGCGGCGCATTTCGCCCGAGTTTTGCTTCGTCGCTCACCCTCTTGTCCAAGAGGGTGCAGGGAAGGCCGGGTGCCGGCTGGCACCCGCGGTCCGCTGCGCGAAAAGCACACGCAGAAAAAACGCACAGCAGCATACAGGTGTAGCCAATCACTCGGCCTTCCCTGCGCAGTGGCTTTACGGCTTATGCCGTGCTCTCCCGGGAGCCGAGTTCGTTCTGGCCTCCCTCGCCCTCGCGAAAGTCACGGACACCGCGCCGGTTGACGCGGATGCCGCCTCCGCAAGAGCTTGACCGTAGCAACGACGGCCAGGACCACACGGTTTTGCCGTACGCACGGCCCGCCATTTCGCCGCAGTTTTTCCAGCCCCGTCGACGGAGCCGGAAACTTACTGGCGAGACGAGCCTGACAGCGTCGTCCGTCCGCGCGACGCCTTGGGCTCACGGAGAGCAATCCGCCCTGCCCTTAGCCTCGCGCCCGACACTGCCGCGTCCACCGCAAGCCCGGCTCGCATATCGTGACGACGTACGATCGCCCCTCTTGGGTGAGCCGGGATGGGTGACATATACGCCAATTCCGAATTTCGGTAAAGTGGAATCTTTTAGCGAGACGTGATTGACAGAGGGGCGACACAGAGTGGACGCAGGCGAGACCCGTCGCCGGGAAGCAACAAAACGGGCGGTGCAAAGCACCGCCCGTTTTGCGAATCCCGCAAGCTTCCCGCAGATCGGAGCGAAGACGACCCCGGGCCACGCCTCTGTCGAGGCTATGGCGTCAATTGCCGCCTAGTATGGCTGGTAATAGCCGCGCGGACCGTAGTATGGACCGCCGCCGTAGTAGCCCTGGCCGCCGTAGTAAGGACGCGGGCCATAATAATAGTGATCCTCGTAGTACTCGCGGCGCTGGCTCTCGGCGATCGCACCTCCAATCAGCCCCGCGGCCACGCCCATGAAGGCGAGGCCTGCAGCGTTCGGACCTCGCCGATAATAGCGGTGGCGGCGCGCGGCGCTGAAATCGGTGGCACCCGACGCGGCGCGGTCTGCCGCAACCGCCTGGGATTGCGGCGCGGTCGAGGCCGCAGCCGAAGGCGCGGTAGAGGCTGTAACCAGGGCGAGGCTCGCGAACGCGGCCAGTGCAAGTTTGCGGCTGGCTGCGGAAGTCATCGGTCCATTACTCATCTTGACCTTCCTCTGTTCTCGCCTCTGTTCTCACCCAAAGCCACATAAGCAAACGACGCATAATGCGCAAACCACTGAAATGGTTTCGTGATCGCGGCAATCTGCCACGCTTTGAACGATTGTAAACGGAACGACCAGATCCACCTTGAACCATCCAACATGAGCGGATAATGAACAGCCGCACCGTTTTTCGGTCGCCGTAAGCGTTTTACGTGAACCAACGCATCAACCGACGCCGTCGGGATCGATGCCATTTTCAGGTTCACCGTGACTGACGCGTCCTATCCCAAAGAGAAACCAGATGATTGCGGTTCGCAAACTGCCGGCGCGCTGTGCGCCGATCGTGATGCCATTTGTGCTGTCCATCCTCATGACGGCCGTGGTGTCAGTCATTTCCACGCTTCGAAGCCTCGGCGCAACGCCGGCGTTTCTCGCGACCTGGCCGGGCGCCTGGGCACTGTCATGGCTCGTCGCCTTTCCGACGCTGCTGATGGTGCTGCCACTGGTCCGCCGGATCGTGGCGCGCGTGGTCGCTTCCCCTCCTCAAGCAGGCCGATAGAAGGCGCGGACGGCGGCGCATGACGCACGCCGTCCCGCTTCCGACGCTTCTCAGCTCGAGGGGCGTTACGACAGCGCGCCGAGCACACCGCGCGTCGCCTTGTCGATCTCCTCGACATAGCGGCGGCGGACGAAGGTCTCGGTGAGGAAGCCGACCACCTTTCGACTGTCGGTGGAATCGACCACCGCCAGCATCTCGGCTTCCGCTTCGTCGAACACCGCCATCGCCGATTTCACGTTCATTTCCGGAATCAGCACGATCTCGGTCAGGCGGGCGAGCTCGATCACCTGGATTTCGTCGGCGATGGTGTCGAGATCGCCCGAGAACAGGTCGGGCAGCAGGACGAGCCCGACATATTCGTCCGAATTGTTGACGATGACGATCCCGGGCCGCGATCCCAGCGCGAATTCGCGGCGGACCGCGGCGATGGTCGTGGTCGACGGCACCTTGCCGACATCGGAGCGCATCAGCCGCTCGACGGTGAGATTGCGCAGCCAGCCGACGTCGTTGGCGCTGCGGATGGTCTCGCCACGCAGATGCAGGCGCCAGGTCGAGAAGGAGTGTCCGAACATGAAACGGACGCAGATCGAGGTGACGATGCAACCGGCCAGCACCACGGCGGTGACGTCGACGTTGCGGGTCATCTCGAGCACGAGGAACGACATGGTCAAGGGGCCGCCGACGATGGCGACGCCGAGCGTCGCCATGCCGGTCAGCATCGCGACCAGCGGATCAATCACGAAGTTCGGGCTGATCAGCAACAGCACCGCCGCAAAGAACTTCCCGATCAGGCTCCCGACGAACAGCGAGGCGAAGAACAATCCGCCGCGGAAGCCCGAAGCCAGCGAGATCAGGCAGGCCGTCACCTTCAAGGCGATGATCAGCGCGATCAGGCCGATCGTCATGTCGTGAAAGAGATCGAGGACCATGGCGCCGTGTCCGGCCGCCAGCACCTGCGGGGTAAGGATCGCAAAGCCGCCGACGATGAGGCCACCGATCACCGGGCGCAGCCAGATCGGCAGCCAGGCGAACAGGCGTTCGAACGTCGATGACGAGCGCATCACGGCGATGCCGACACCACTGGTGACGAGCGCGAGCCCGATCAGCGCCAGATACTGCTCGACGCCGACCGAGCTGACTTTCGGTATTTCGAGCGAATAGGGTGCGCCGCCGAGCCATTGCGCAGTCAGGGCGCCGGCGAGCGAGGCCGCCAGGATCGGGGCGGCGCTGCCGACCGAATAGACGCCGACAATCAGCTCGCAGGCGTAGAAAGCTCCCGTGATCGGCGCACCGAACGCCGCCGCGATCGCAGCGGCAGCCCCGCAGCCGACGATCAGGCGCAGATCGTTGCGGCGCAGATTGAAGAACTTGCCGAGCAGCGAGGCGATACCGGAGCCGATCTGGGTGTAGCCGGCCTCGAGGCCGACGGACGCACCGCAGCCGTTCGAGATCAGCGTCTGGCTCGACACCACCACGCTGTCGCGCATCGACAGATTGCCGCCACGCAGCGCGTTCGCCTCGATCGGATCGACCGCGCTGGAGATCTTCAGCCGCCGCCGCCACCACTCCATGATGCCGAGCACCAATCCGCCCAGGGCGGGCGCAATCAGTGCGGCCCAGGGACTGACGCTTGTATTGGCCGACAGGCGGACGTCGATGGGAATGCCGTAGATCACCATATGGGCAATCTGCGCGATCTCGGCCATCAGCGTCACGATGGCGCCGGCGAGCGTGCCGATCACCAGCGCCAGCGGGATCAGATAGAATTCGTTGCTGCGCAGAAGCGCGCGCAGCCGAACCATGACGCGGTTCGTCCCCTTGCGGTCGGTGAGATGTCTGATCCGCAGGAACACTTTCTGTCCGCCCTACCCTTCCGACATGCCGTAACCGGACATGCGCTGGCGGACCCGCTCGATCTCGGCGCTCGAAAGCAGCGGCGGCTCTCCAAGCTGGAGACAGCCGTGATATTGCCGCGCCAGCGTCTCGACCTCGACGGCGAGCCACATCGCCTTGTCCAGCGACTTGCCGACGGCGATCATGCCGTGATGGTCCAGCAGGCAGGCGAGCCGGCCCTCCAGCGCCCGCACCGCATGCTCCGACAGTTCCGCCGTTCCGAAGGTGGCATAGGGCGCGCAGCGGATGCTGTCGCCGCCGGCGGCCGCGATCATGTAGTGCACAGGCGGAATCTCCCGGCCCATGATCGCCAGAATGGTGCAATAGGTCGGATGGGCGTGAACGACGGCGTGGACGTCGGGCCGGGCCTTCAGGATGTCGAGGTGGAAGCGCCACTCGCTCGACGGCTTCTGAGTCGGGGCATGCGAGCCGTCCATCGCCATGAACACGATCTGGTCCAGCGTCATGGCGTCATAGGGCACGCTGGTCGGCGTGACCAGAAGCCCGTCCGCATGCCGGACGCTGATATTGCCCGAGGTGCCCTGGTTGATGCCGAGCGCATTCATGCGGCGGCAGGCGCCGATGATGGCCTGCCTCTTGTCGAGCTCGTCCGCTGTCATCGACATCTCGATTTCCTGACGATGGGCGCCTGTCAGAGGGGGAGTACGTCAAAGCAATGTGGCAGCGCAAGAGAAAGCAGACCGGATCGCGCGCGATCCTGACAGCCGCCTCATGGCATCGTGAAATAAACATGAAAATCAACGCATTAACAGATTGTCGGAGCCCTACGGCAAGCTCGCCCGGACCGCCGCGATCCCGTTGATCACGAACTGCACCGAATAGGCCGCGAGCAGCATGCCGAGCACGCGCGAAAGGACGGCGTTGCCGGTGCGTCCAAGCGTCCGCGCGATCATGTTCGCGGAGAGAAAGCAGAGCATGCAGATGAGGCAAACGCAGACCACGACCGCGATGATGGCCGCGAGCCTCGGCCCATAACCGACATCGCCCGACAGAAGCAGCGTGGTCGCGATCGCGCCCGGACCGGCCATCATCGGGATCGCCAGCGGGAACACCGCGACGTCGGAGGCGTGCTCTGATGTCGCCTTGTCGGCCTCGCGGGCATCGCGATGCGGACGGTCGCCGAAGATCATCTGGTAGGACACGCCGAACAGCAGCAGCCCGCCGGCGATCTGGAAGGCGGGGATGCCGATCCCGAGCTGGCGCAGCAGCCAGTTTCCGATCAGCGCGATCACCACCAGGATCGACGCCGCAATCAGCGGCGCGCGCAGCGCGATGGTGCGCTTGCTCGTCTCAGGCATTCCGGCCGTCGCCGCGAGGAAGGCGGGCACGAGACCAACGGGATCGACCACCAGCAGCAACGTCACGAACGCGGACAGGGAGAAATCAATCATGGCGCCTCTTCCGATCCGACGGCCCAAGCACGTCGCAATAACAAAAGTTAGTTCAGCGGCCAGTCAAAAAGATCAACCAGCTCAATCGCGAAGCAACCATTCTGCGGGATTGCCGTTGCACTTGATATCGACACACCAATAGAAGCAGCCCAGCCAATTGCACGAGCCGCGTTCCAGAATTGATCCGCACGATCCCGTTGCCTGCAGCCGCTGGGCGCTTCGATTAGGGACAAACGTCAGAGAACTCAAGGCCGCCATTCACCAGTTCGGCAGCGCCGCTGACGCCGTGGCGTACGGTCTTCAGCAGTGGCGGCTCACCGCATCCCGTGGCCAGTGGCAAGCCCGCAGCGGCGCACCGCAGGTCGGCATCCTCTCTGATTCCATCGTTGCGCGCGGCGAACAGCTTGCCTCGGTCGCCTTGATCTGCGTCAACGCGGTCGGCCTCGTCGCGGGGGCCGTGCCGCGGGTCCTGCCCGCGGCCCCCGAAGCAGATGTCGATGCGTATCTCGACGGCCTGGACGGGCTCTTCATTGGCGGCGGGCAGACCAACGTCCATCCCTCCCGCTATGGACAAACCGTCGACGAAGCGCGCGACGGCCCGTTTGATGAATTCCGCGACGAGGTCGCACTTCGCCTGATTCCGCGCGCGCTGGCGCGCGGCATTCCTGCCCTCTTCGTCTGCCGCGGAATGCAGGAGCTGAACGTCGCCTTTGGCGGCACGCTGGCGAGGGAGCCAGACGGTCTGCCGGAGGATCAACGCCACGGCACACCCGAGGCGGACAATGAGGATGCCCGCTACCGGCTGCGGCAAAAAGTAACGCTGCGAAAAGAGGGCGTGTTGCACCAGATCTGCGGCGCAGACGCCATCACGGTGAATTCGCTGCATAGCGTCCTGATCGCCGATCTGGCACCGGGTCTCGTGGCGGAGGCCGTGGCCGAGGACGGCTCGGTCGAGGCCGTCAGCGTCGAAGGCGCGGGCGCTTTTGCGCTCGGCACCGTCTTTCATCCGGATTATTGGGCGAGCTCCGACCATGCGTCGGCCCGCGTTCTCTCTGCCTTCGGAGACGCGGTTCGCCAGCATGCGAAAACGCAAGGGGCGGCGTAGGTCATGCACCGTTACCGCTTCGGCATCGAGGAGGAATATTTTCTGGTCAACCGCCAATCCGCAGTGCCGAGATCGGAGCTGCCCAAGCCCTATATGGCAGCGGCCCAGAAACGCCTGGGAGAACGGCTGACCACCGAGATCCTGCAATCGCAGATCGAAGTGGCGACGCCGCCACTGGCGACTTCAGCCGATGCGATCGCCGAGCTTGCGCATTACCGCGCGGTTCTGGCGGAGGTCGGCAAGGAGCACGGGGTCGGCATCATTGCGGCGGGGACGCATCCGCTGGCGCAACCTCAGCAGCAGCGGATGACGCGCAAGCGCCGCTACAGCAAGGTCATCAGCGACCTCGGAATGGTCGGCCTCGGCAATCCGATCAGCGGGCTGCACGTTCACGTCGAGGTGCCCGAGCCCGACCACCGCGTCGAGATCATGCACCGCCTGGTGCCGTTCCTGCCGCTGCTGCTGGCGCTGTCGACCTCGTCGCCGTTCTGGTGCGGCTATCCCACCGGATTGCTCGGCTACCGCAATGCCGCCAACGACGCCCTGCCCCGGACCGGCTTTCCCGAGATGTTTCGCAACCTCGCGGAATACGAGACATATGTGAGAACCCTGGTGGACGCAGGCATCGTCCCCAATGCCACCTATGTCTGGTGGGCGCTGCGGCCTTCGCTCCAACATCCCACCCTGGAGCTGCGCATCACCGATTGCTGCACGGCAATCGCCGATTCAGTGGCGATCGCGGCGCTGTTTCGCGCTCTGGTCAGGCACGCCGTGCACCATCCGGATCTGAACGCCACCTATTCGGCCGTGCACCGCGCGCTGATCGAGGAAAACCGCTGGCGCGCCCAGCGCTACGGAACCGACGGGACGTATATCGATCTGGTGTCGTTCGAGCCGGTCTCTTTCAGGACTTGGCTCGATACGGTCATCGCCATGCTGGCGCCCGATATCGCGCATCTCGGCCTCGAGGGCGATATCCAGCACCTCAAGGCCATCCCCAAGCGCGGCACGTCGGCGCATCTCCAGCTCGAATACTTCCGGGGCTTGAGGAAATTCGGCCGCTCGCCGCGAGAAGCGATCGGCGACGTGACCAAATGGCTGCGGACCTCGACCGAGGCCGGCGACTTCACCGCACGGGCGGGCGAGCCGAAGGGGGCTCCGGTGCGGCAGCCTCTGGCCCATCCGGTGTGAGGCGCCGCATGCGACGACGACCGGTCTAGGAACGACCTTCCGCCAACCGACTTAGCTGACCATGACCGCAAGGGACATGGTGGAGATCATCTATGAGCGACAGCGGAGTTAGCATGCTGCTGGGCCACGCCTCGGCCCAGATGCTTTGGCTCTGGTTCATCGGCGCGTTCGTGCTCGGCGGCGCCCTCGTCTACGGCGTGATGAAGGCCGGCCACCTCCGCCGCAGCGAGCGCGCACGCCTCGATCGCGCGACGGAGGCGCGACAGCGCCAGGACGATCCGTACAAACGGCCGGGTTAGCTGGCAGCCCGTTGCAGATTGGGAACCTTTGGCCGCGCAGAGTCTTGATCGCCCGAGGATAGAGGAAGGCGGGGCCTTCCCGTTCACCTCGACAGGAGGATTTATGGCCAAGAAAGCGAAGAAGCGCACAACCAAGAAATCGTCGGCGGGCCGCGCCCGTCAGGCGCCGAAGATGCTGAGCGACCTGTTCCTGGAAACGCTCAAGGATATCTATTTCGCCGAGAACAAGATCATCAAGACCCTGCCCAAGATGGCCAAGGCCGCCAACTCGAAGGAGCTCGCGGCGGCTTTCAACAAGCATCTGCGCGAGACGCAGGGCCAGGTCAAACGGCTGGACCAGATCTTCAAGCTGCTCGGCAAGCCGGCCCGCGGCAAGCCTTGCGAAGCGATCAACGGCATTACCGACGAAGGCGCCGAGATCATGAAGGAGTTCAAGAACGCTCCTGCCCTCGACGCCGGTCTGCTCGCAGCCGCGCAGGCGGTCGAGCACTACGAAATCTCCCGCTACGGCACGTTGCGCACCTGGGCCGAGGAGCTCGGCATGCAAGACGCCGCAAGGCTGCTGCAGGCGACGCTGGACGAGGAAGAGGCGACCGATCACGTCCTGACCGAGCTCGCCACCTCCGTGATCAACCTCGAGGCGGAAGAGGAATACCGTCAAGCGGCCTGAGCCACACATCGCGTGATAAACAACGCCGCGGCCCGAGGCCGCGGCGCTTGTCTTTCGGATCGCACGATCCGCATGGCACCTCCGCGCCGCCGGGCTGGAATTCTCGGGAACCGGCCCCATATCCAGTCGATCCCACCGCCGAGCCCCGCATCATGCCACCCAAAAATCCCCTCGACTGGATGCTGTCCGAAGCCCTGGACTCGCTGACCCGCGGTGAACGGCTGCGCCAGCAGTTCGGCCGCCAGGAAGCCTGCTGGGAGCCGCCGATCGACGTGCTCGAAACCGAGCATGAGCTGCTGATCCTGGTCGCGCTTCCCGGCGTCAATCCCGACAACGTCGAGACCGTGATCCACGACGGCGTGCTCGTGATCTCCGGCCAGCGCACTCTGCCGGCGGAGCTTCGCAATGCCCGCATCCATCGCCTCGAGCTGCCGCAGGGGCGCTTTGAGCGCCGCATTGCATTGCCCGTTGGCCGCTACGCCATCAGCCGCTTCGTGATGGACGGCTGCGTCGCACTGCGCCTCGCCAAATCCTGAGGTCGACCATGGCCATCGAACCGATGAATACCGCACAAACCAATCCCCAGAGCATTTCCCAGAGCAATTCCGACGTGAAGATTCCCGAAGACGCACTCATCATTGTCCCGGTGCGCGATATGGTGCTGTTCCCCGGCGCCATCGCGCCGATCGCGATCGCGCGGCTGAAGTCGATCGCGGCCGCGCAGCAGGCGTTGCGCGAGCAGCGGCCGATCGGCATCGTCCTGCAACGCAGTCCCGAGACCGACGAGCCCGGCCCGGACGATCTCTATCGGGTCGCGACCATCGCCAACATCGTACGCTACATCACCGCGCCCGACGGCACCCATCACATCGTCTGCCAGGGTGTGCAGCGCGCGCGCATCCTCGACTTCCTGCCGGGGACACCGTTCCCGGCAGCGCGGATCCAGCAGATCCCGGAGCCGACCACGAGCTCGCCCGAGATCGAGGCCCGCGCGCTGAACCTGCAGCGCCAGGCCATCGAGGCGATCGAGCTGCTGCCGCAGGCGCCACCCGAGCTGGCCGCGATGTTCCAGGGCACGACCGCCCCGGGCGCGCTGGCAGACCTGGCGACCTCGTTCATGGATATCAAGCCGCAGGACAAGCAGGAGGTGCTGGAGACAATCGACCTCGCCTTGCGTGTCGAGAAGGTGTCGAAGCATCTGGCCGAACGGCTGGAGGTGCTGCGCATCAGCAACGAGATCGGCCAGCAGACCCGCGCCAGCTTCGACGAGCGGCAGCGCGAGGCGATCCTGCGCGAGCAGATGGCGACCATCCAGCGCCAGCTCGGCGAAGGCGACGGCAAGGCCGCCGAGGTCGCCGAGCTGACGGCTGCCATCGCCAAGGCCGACATGCCGCCCGAGGCGGACGCGCATGCGAAGAAGGAGCTGCGCCGCTACGAGCGCATGCCGGAGGCCGCCGGCGAGGCTGGCATGGTCCGCACCTATCTGGACTGGTTGATCGAGCTGCCGTGGGCGCTGCCCGCGGAAAAGCCGATCGACATCAAGGAAGCGCGCCGGATCCTCGACGCCGATCACTTCGGCCTGGAGAAGATCAAGAGCCGGATCATCGAATACCTGGCGGTGCGCAAGCTGGCGCCGCAAGGCAAGGCGCCGATCCTGTGCTTCGTCGGACCGCCCGGTGTCGGCAAGACCTCGCTCGGCCAATCCATCGCACGGGCGATGGACCGCCCCTTTGTGCGCGTCAGCCTCGGCGGCGTGCATGACGAGGCCGAGATCCGCGGCCACCGGCGCACCTATATCGGCGCGCTGCCGGGCAACATCATCCAGGGCATCAAGAAGGCCGGCGCCCGCAACTGCGTCATGATGCTGGACGAGATCGACAAGATGGGCCGCGGCGTGCAGGGCGATCCTTCGGCGGCCATGCTGGAAGTGCTCGACCCCGAGCAGAACGGGACGTTCCGGGACAATTACCTGGGCGTGCCCTTCGACCTCTCGCGCGTCGTGTTCATCGCGACCGCCAACATGCTGGAGCAGATCCCGGGTCCGCTGCTGGACCGCATGGAGCTGATCAGCCTCGCCGGCTACACCGAGGATGAGAAGCTGGAAATCGCGCGGCGCTATCTGGTGCGGCGGCAGCTCGAGGCCAACGGCCTGACGCCGGAGCAAGCCGAGATCGAGCCGGAGGCGCTCAAGCTGGTGGTCAAGGGCTACACCCGCGAGGCCGGCGTGCGCAACCTCGAGCGCGAGATCGGAAAACTGTTCCGGCATGCCGCGGTGCAGGTCGCCGAGGGCACGGCTGCCAAGGTCGTCGTGACGCCAAAGGACATCGGCACCGTGCTGGGCCAGCCGCGCTTCGAGGGCGAGATCGCGCAGCGCACCAGCATTCCAGGCGTGGCCACCGGCCTTGCCTGGACGCCGGTCGGCGGCGATATCCTGTTCATCGAGGCGTCTCGTGTCCCTGGCAAGGGCGGCATGATCCTGACCGGCCAGCTCGGCGAGGTCATGCGCGAGAGCGTGCAGGCTGCGATGACGCTGGTGAAGAGCAAGGCCACGCAGCTCGGCATCGATCCGCAGCTGTTCGAAAAGAGCGACATCCACGTTCACGTCCCGGCGGGCGCGACCCCGAAGGACGGGCCGAGCGCGGGCGTTGCAATGTTCACGGCGCTGACATCCCTGCTCACCAATCGCACGGTGCGCAGCGACACCGCGATGACCGGCGAGATCTCGCTGCGCGGCCTCGTGCTGCCGGTCGGTGGTATCAAGGAGAAGGTGGTGGCGGCGGCGGCCGCGGGCCTGAAGCGGGTGATGCTGCCGGCGCGCAACAAGCGGGATTATGACGAGATTCCGCAGAGCGCGCGGGACAACCTCGAATTCATCTGGCTGGAGCGCGTCGACGAGGCCATCGCCGCAGCGCTCGAGCCGGCAGAGGCCAAAGTCGAAGCGGCGGAGTGAATGCGATGAAGCAACTGCTGGAAAGAGCGAAGCGATCCCGGAAGACGCAGCGGCTGCGCCAATTGCTCGATCGCGCCATCGACGGGGTTCGCGATACGCTGGCGCCAGGACCGCGGCTTCAGCCGGTGCCGGTCCGGGTGAAGCGCCGCAAGGGTTGAGCCCTCCGTCTCAAGCCCCCGCGGCAGCCCGATACAAAAGGCCCCCTCGCTGGAGGGGGCCTTTGCGTTGTTAGCCCACCGCGTCCTTGGCGGCCTTGACGGGGCGAGCACGGACGATCTTCCGGGCCGGCTTGGCTTTGAACATCATCTCTTCGCCCGTGAACGGGTTGGTGCCCTTGCGCGCCTTGGTCGCGGGCTTCTTGATGACCACGAACTTGGCGAAGCCCGGCACCAGGAACAGGCCGTTCTTCTTGAGCTCCTTGTGACCGACGTCGGTCAGCGTCTCCATGACGCTCTTGACGTCGCGCTTGGAAAGCTCGGTGGTGGTCGCGATCTTTTCGATCAGCTGCGATTTCGACATTTGGGTGGCCATCGTGTCTCCTCTGATTCGTTGACGGCTGCATATTAGACCAACCGGCGAAGGCCTATAGCCTTCTGCACAGTTTTGTCGGGGTTTTACGGGCTTTTTTTGCCCTCTGTGGCAAAAAACCCTGCTTTTTAGCTACTTCCGGAGTGGGAGAAGCCTCAGGCAGCGGATTTTACCTTGTTTCAAAGGCCCGTACGCAGCCTTGCTAAAGCTGATTCGATGCTTTCGACAAGCGACGACCGGCCTCTTTGTGAGAGGCTGGTCGCGATTCACCCTGGAAAATAAGGCTAGACGCGCTCGATGATGATTGCCGGGGCCATGCCGCCGGCCGCGCACATGGTGACGAGACCGCGCTTCAAGTCGCGCCGTTCGAGCTCGTCGAGCACGGTGCCGATCAGGATCGAGCCGGTGGCCCCGATGGGATGGCCGAGTGCGATCGAGCCGCCATTGACGTTGACCTTGGCGCGGTCGAGCTTGAGGTCGCGGATGTATTTTTCCGCGACCACGGCAAAGGCCTCGTTGATCTCGAACAGGTCGATGTCGTCAACAGTCAGCCCCGCCTTCGCCAGCACCTTGCGCGTCGCGGGCACCGGCGCGTTCAGCATCAGCGTCGGCGAGTCCCCCATGTTCGCCATCGCAACGACACGGGCGCGCGGCTTCAGGCCGTGCGCCCTGGCGTAAGCGGGCGAAGCCAGCAGGATCGCGGCGGCGCCGTCGACCACGCCGGACGAGTTGCCGGCGTGGTGCATGAAGTCGATCTCGAGGTCGGGGTACTTCTGCAGGATGAGGCCGCGATACGTCGTGCCCTTGTCGTCGAGCGCATGGTCGGCAACCGCGGGGAATGCCGGCTTCAATGCGCTCAGCCCTTCCATCGTGGTCTGCGGCCGCGGATATTCTTCGTGGTCGAGCGCGAGGCTGCCGTCCTCGCGATGCACCGGCACGAGGCTCTTCTTGAAGTGGCCGTTCGCGATCGCATGCGCGGCGCGCCTCTGGCTTTCGAGCCCGAGCGCATCGACGTCCCTCCGCGTGATGCCTTCCATGGTCGCGATCGCGTCGGCACAGACGCCCTGATGCGATTGCGGATGCCGCGCGCGCAGGCGCAGGTTGCCGCCATCCATCATCATCGGTCCGCCGCCGCGACGTCCCTCCATCGACATCATCTCGCAGCCGCCGGCGACGACGAGATCTTCCGCGCCCGCCATGATCGAGCTTGCGGCCATGTTGACGCTGGTGATGCCGGAGCCGCAGAAGCGGTCGAGCGTCACCGCGCTCGCGCGCACGTCATAGCCGGCATCCAGCGCCGACATACGGCCGAGATCGCCGCCTTGCGTTGCGACCTGCGCGCTGCAGCCCCAGATGATGTCGTCGACGTCGGCGGTGTCGATGCCGGTGCGCTCGGCGAGAGCGCGCAGCACGGTCGCTCCCACTTGTTGCGGATGAATGCCCGACAGCGCCCCCTTGCCGGCCTTGCCGACGCCGCGCGGGGTCCGGCAGGCATCGATGATGAGTGCGTCGGTCATTGGCGTTATCCTCTTTTTGAATGGTTAGAGGCGTTTTGAATCAGGGGACGAAGGGAGTCAATGCGCGCTGCGCAACCCCATCCCGCCCCTCTCAGCGCGAGCGTAGCTCGTCGGGCCCCCGCAAGTACGGGGGCGAGGGAGAGCAATCACGCCCCCGCCGCATTCTTCGCGATCACGTTGCGATAGAAACTGGCGCTGAGTTTCGGCGTACGGACCTGCGTGTCGAAATTGACGTGGTAGAGCCCAAAACGCTTGTTGAGCCCGAACACCCATTCGAAATTGTCCATCAGGCTCCAGAGGAAGTAGCCGCGCACCGGCACGCCTTCCGTGGTGGCGCGCTGAAGCTGGGCGAGGTAGTTGCGCAAGTACATAATGCGGTCAGTGTCGTAGATCTTGCCGTCGGGCGTCACGACGTCCTCGCCAGAGGTGCCGTTCTCGCTGATATAGATCGCATCCGTCTTCCAGATCTTCGCCGCCAGCTTCGGCACCCAGTAGATCGTCTCGGGCCCGACGCGCAGCCAGTCCGAATTCATGTGCGGGAACGATTTCGGAATCGGCAGCGGCATGAAGCCCGCGCCCTGGTCGGAGGCCACCACGTAATTCTGCGGCGCGTAGATGTTGAGACCGAGGAAATCGACCGGCGAGGAGATGATCTTCAGCTCCGCGTCGGTGTATTTCGGCGCATCGCGTCCGGCGAATTTCAGGAAGGCGTCGGTGTACTGGCCCGTCATGATGACGTTGAGATAGCCGGCGTTCATCTCGCGCAGCGCGATCTCGGCGGCACGGACGTTCTCCGGCGTATCGATTGCGGGCGCGCAGGCATCGATGTTCTCGGCCGGTCCCACCCTGGTGCCGCGGCGGCCATGGGCGCGCACCGCCTGTACCGCGAGCCCGTGCGCGAGCGCGCTGTTGTGCCTGATCTGGTTGACCTCGGCTTGCGGCAGCGTCACGCCCGGCGCGTCAATGCCGATGCCATAGCCGAAATAGACGAAGCGGCCGCTCTCGTTCAGCGTAAATACGTTCTTGACGCGGTCGGTGAGATGTTCGGCGACATAGGCCGCGTAATCGCCGAAGATCTTGCAGGTCTCCGTCGAACGCCAGCCGCCAAACCGGTCCTCGAGCGATTGCGGCAGGTCCCAATGATAAAGCGTCAGCCACGGCTCGATGCCGTTCTTCAGGAGCTCGTCAATGACTCGATTGTAGAAGTCGAGCCCCTTCGGATTCGGCTTGCCGTCGCCGTCCGGAAAAAGCCGCGGCCAAGCCACCGAGAAGCGATAGGCCTTGCAGCCGAGTTCCCTGATGAGCGCGATGTCCTCCTTGTAGCGGTGATAGTGCTCGTTGGCGCGGTCACCGGTGGTGCCATCCTCGATCTTGCCGGGAATACGGACGAATTTGTCCCAGATCGAGGCCCCTCGCCCGTCCTCGTTGACCGCACCCTCGACCTGATAGGACGAGGTCGCCGTGCCCCAGACGAAGCCGGCCGGAAAGCCGTCCATAACCCGCGGCGACGGTGGCGGCTTGACCTCGGCGGCCTCCAGAGGATTTGCCAGTCCGGCTGCGGACAACCCCGCGATTTTCGCAAACTGGCGACGCGAGACCTGGTCCGACATTGATGCTGCTCCGGGCTGATGCTCTTGCGGCGGCACCATGGCGAATCGCGGGTCGTTTGAGAAGCGGGCGAGCCGAACGCTGAGGATGCAGAATTGCCGGATACGACGAAGCTGTCTGAAAGAGTCCACGGCGATCGTCGGCCGACCTACCCAGCCGAAACACTCACTTGCACATCATTCCGGTCGCCGAGCTGGTGCCCGCATAGCTTCCAGATACCGCCGTCACCTGCGGATCTCCCGGGCCACGGCGAACTGGATCAGATTGTGGCCACCACACTTTGGTTGGTTTTGTCAAACGTAATCCATCCAGCGCCCGGAACATAAATCTCCGCCCAAGCGTACGTCGAATCGGAGCCCGCTAAGCCAACGCTGCTCAGGTCTGGGCCGTACAGGTAACCTGAGGCGATCCTCTGCCGAAACAGGGCCGCCTGCGTACAGAATGCCGAACCCCCTCAGAATTCACGACAAAGTCCGCAATTTGGTGTATGGTACGGCCATTGCCGCTCGGCTCCAGGCAACAGGCGCGTCGTGCACCAGATGCTGGATTCCCGGATAGACCATTCGGATGTTCGTGTGTGAGTGCGGCGAACGTATCTGGGATGACTGAAGCCCCCAGCGCCGGTGCAAACAATTCCGAGGGCTCGTCATGAAGGTTTACTTTGAGAAGATCGCCCCGCCGAGACCTCTGCCCGGTTCGGCTGAGCCGGATCAACTGGGTTTGCCGGTCAAGCAGGAGGACAGCTGGCTGGTGGCGCGGTTCAACCGCCTGAAATTGTGGTAATCCCTCCGGCTTGACTAAGTGCCTGTCCTACAGACCACCACGACTGACCCCTCTCCCGAGCAGCCATCAATTTCGAGGTAGATACATGTCGTATGCCTATAAGCTAAACGAAGACGTTCGCCACCAAGCCCAAGGCCCACAAGGACGTGCGGCAACGGACGAACCGATGATTTACACCATCGTCCGGCAAATGCCCATCGAGGCCGATGGACGTCTTAGGTACCGCATCAGGTGCAAGTCCGAAAAGATCGAGCGGGTCGTTACGGAAGATCAGCTTTCGTATTCGCAGTGATCTGCTTGATGGCCGTGAGAGTCCAACGCGGATGAATTGGCTCTGAGTCGCCATGATGAGCGACGGGCCTACTGTCGTTGCTTGGCGAACTTAGACGTTCCGGAATGTCTGCCGTCGGTCGGACGCAGACATGAGGTACTCCCGCCGGGCTACGGCGCTGCTGTTGCGATCAGCGCGAACGCGGTGAAGCGATCTCCATCGACCTTGCAGGAGCCGTGATAGGTCATCAGGCTGTCGCAGCCCCAGATCTGTCCGTTTGCGACATGGACGATCCCGGTACCCTGGTCGAGCGGCGTCTTGTACCACGCCGCGTAGGTGCCGTCCTTCAGCATGGGAGCAGCCTCCGCTGGGATTCGCTCGCAACAATCCGCATGATTAGCGCTAAGAAACCGTTAATCGCGCGGCGCGTGCCAATCCGGTCGATCCCTTCGCAACTCGGCTTCAAGTTCCTCGATGATGCTGTGAAGCAGGCACGCGGCAAGCGGATCGGTGACTTCGCGCTCCAAACGCCGGTAACGCGCGATCTGGAATTCCTGCTCTATCAACTGGTGCTCTGTCATCGGACGGGTCCTCCGACGGACCGACGCAGACGCAGCCAAATCGTTTCGTTAAAATTTTCGGATCATTCGCTATGGTTTCTAATCGGTAAGCAACGCAGGCCAAGCTTTGCCGCGCGGGATCCTTGGACGTTTCGAAAGGTCGATACGCCGACATGCGCCGCTGTCACGGCACGTCGCCGCTTTTGCGATTCTCGCCGATGCTGTGCGGCTTGTTGAGAAAGAACTCCCGGTTACCGAGAGCCGCCTCCGCGTACTGATCGATCGAGACCTGGATGGCCTCGATGTGCATGCGGCACCAGCCTTCGAGGCAAGACAGGCGCCGCGCATCATGAAGAGCCTTCAAAAATTCCGGCGGCTCCTGCATGTCGGAGAAGTAGGTCGGCCTCTCCCCCTTCATGCCTGTGCCACCTCTCGCGGCGGCAGGAGACGGCGCTTCTCAACATGGACGCGCGGCGGCGTCGGTTTTCGGCGGGGAACGAAGAGGCTGGCGACGACGATCGGGTCGGTGTCACCGAGAGCGGCCCGCTCCCGGACAAGCCCGCTCATCACGGTGCGCATCTTCATGACTTCCCCGGCGACGAAGGTGCAGTCTTCGTCCCTGTTGATCTGCTCGTGCATGATGGCTTCAGCCTCACGCATGCTGACACGCAATGCTCTGACTATTCTGCGGATTTCATTGATGCGGTTGTCCATGGCTCGGTCCCTTGGCTGACGACCAGCATAAGAACAAAACATGAACATTGAGTCAATCGGCCATAGGTAGAACACATCCATAGCGGCACGTCGCGCCGGCCATGACCTACCTCCTCGTCACCCGCACCAGTCGTGGGCGGCTTACCCGCCAGGATCAGAACGTCACCCGCATCCCCGCATAGAACGCACGCGGCCGTGCCGGGCTGAGTGAGCGCGGGTCGGTGAACTCAGCGCCGCCATTGGTGAAGTTGGGCACGGCCTCCCGGTCGAAGAACTGTCCGTAGGTCGCGTAGCGCCTGTCGAAGATGTTGTCGATCTTGCCATAGAGCTGGACGGTCTTGGTCACCTGGTAGGAGGTGTGGAGATTGAACACGGTATAGGACGGCAGCTTCGCATATTGGTTGGACTCGTCGCCAACCAGATATTGGCTGGAGACGAACAGCGCGTTGCCGCCGACCTTCCAGACGTCGGTGACGGCATAGTCGACGCCGATCTTGACGCGGTGGCGTGGGATGGCCGGGAGCTGGTTGCCCGGCGAGACCTGGATGGTCTCGGTCACAGGATCCCTGAACGGGCTTTCCGATCCGAGCTCCAACGCGTCGAGGAAGCGCGCGTCGACGAAGGCATAGCTCGCCTGGAACTGAAGCGTGGGCGACTTGATATTGATTTCGGCCTCTAGCCCTTGCCGCCGCGTCCTGCCGACGTTTGAAAAATAGCCAAAGCCGGTACGCCCGACGGCGGGTACAGCAACAATATCGTCGTAGTTCGTGGCGCGGAATCCGCCGAGCTTCCAGCCCAGCGTGCCGATGTTCAGCTCCCTGCTGCCGCGCAAGCCCGCTTCCAAGGTCTTGGACACGACCTGTTTCAGCGGCGGATCGGAGACGAGAAACGCGGCAATGAGACAGGGACGGGCTGGATCCGAGCAGCCGAGCTCCAGCGGCGTCGGCACGCGGTTGGCCTCGGAATAGCCGGCATAGGCCGTCAACTCCGGCGTGATCTTGTAGGTGCCGCCGATCACCGGATTGAAACGGGTGAAGGTGTGATCGCCGTTGAGATCGGCCCCGAGCTGATCCTCCAGCGTGATACGCGCCACGTTGAACCGGCCGCCGCCCGTGACGGCAAACGCATCCGTGACGTTGAACGTGTCCATCGCGTAAAGGCCGTTATATTGATTGACGGTCCGCAGCGAGACGGGACCGGCGACGGTGTTCGGGACGCCGGTCGGCCCCAGGAACAGGCCGCTGCCGCTGACGACGTAGTTTTCTCCAATCGTGCCGATCTCGGCGGTGGCGTTATAGCGCGTGACGCTGGCGTCATAGGTCGCGCCCACCACGACGCGGTTGTCGTGGCCGAACAGCTGATCGGTATTGGTGGCCTGCCCTGATACGCCAAACGTGGTCGACCGTATCGAGCTCCGGTCGATCTCGCCAAGGATCGTCCCGGACGCAAAAGGATTCGCAAGCGGCAGGCCGTTCACGCCGTTCGCCGGTGTGGCACCGTCGCCGAAGCAAAGAAGGCCAGTGAGCCCCGGATCGGTGCATTCCTGCGCGTCGGTCGGATTGCCGTCGACGAGCTTCTGCTCGTACCTGCGCACATGCGCGGTGCCTTCGAGCGTCCAGGTCGGCGTCGCGTCGACCTTGCCGGTCAGGTTGAGATAGCCGACTCGGTTGGAGGTGGTCTGCGGTGTCGTGTAGGTCGCGCCCCAATATTTGTCGAGCAGCTCGGCCGGAACGGCAGCGCTGGCACCGAAATCGTTCTTGGCGACACCCATGTTGGCGTGGAATTCGCTGTCGCCGGCCTTGTAGCCGAGATCGCCGTAGAAGCGCCGCACGTCCGACTGGGAGAAATTGCGGAAGCCGTTGTCATGCAGGCCTTCGAGCGCGGCATAGACGCCGTAGTTCTTGTCGACCGTCTTGCCCCATTGCGCCGAGCCCTGGATGCGGCCGAACGAGCCGCCCATGAGATCAAGTTCCGCGCCCTGATAGGTAAAACCGTCCTTCATTTGCAAATTGATCGCGCCGCCGAGCGCGTTGAGACCGAAGGCGGGATTGTTGGTCACGAGCGTCACCGACCGGATCGCCGCGGTCGGGATCAGATCCCAGTTGACGGCATCGGAGAAGGCTTCGTTGATGCGGACGCCGTTCTGATACACCGCGAGGCCTTGCGGCGTGCCCGTCACGGGCGAGGCAACGAAGCCGCGGAATTCGACATCCGGCTGAAACGGATTGCCGGTGACCTCGCTGATGTTGACGCCGGCGATGTTGTCACGGAGCGCGTCGGTGATGTTCAGCGAGCCGGTGCGCTTGATCTGGCTGGCGTCGACGGCGTTGACCGCCGACGGAACCTTGTCGACGTCAAGTCCTCTGCCGGTGCCCGGCGCGGTCGGGTAGACGTAGATGCGTGTCTTGGGGCTGGCGGATGACGGCGCCCCGATGTGCGCGACCGGACGCGATGACGCAGTGCGCCGCGCCGTTGACGGCGGCGGAGCCGTCACCTCGACCGGCGGCAGGTTCTGGACGTTGGTCTCCTCGTCCTGCGCGGCCCTCGCGGGGCTGGCGAAGATCAAGCCCGACACCAACCCGGTCGAAACCGAGGCCATCAACAAACGACGCTTGAACCAAAGAGCCTTGAACCAGAGAGCCATGAACCAACTAGCCTTGCCTATCCCTGCCTTCCCATGCGTGACCACCGGCTGTTCTGATTTTCGCCGGTTGGTCGAGACGAGTGTAGTTGGCAGCCGAGCGCGCGCCAGCCACAAAAGGTCGGGCAATATCCGCACCCGTTTTCCCGACGAAATCGGGAATTTTTCCCGATGTGTTCAGGCCGCCGCCGTCGGAACCAGCGCCTCGACGGTCAGGCCGCCATCGCCGGAGACGACATTGAGCGTGCCGCCCAGCGCCATAATCCGCTCGCGCATGCCGACGAGGCCGAAGCCGAGCTTCTGACCAGCCTCCATGCCGCGACCATTGTCGCTGACCCGCACCCGGGCGCAGCCGCGGCCATCGCCTGCGGGCTCCACGGGCTCGATGACGACGTTGACCGAGGTCGCGCCGGCATGGCGGAACACGTTGGTGAGCGCCTCCTGCACGATGCGGTAGATGGTGAGGTCGGCGGTCTCCCCCGTAACACCAAGCGCCGGCGAGATCACGGTCTCGATGGCGACATCGGGATGCGATTCTCGCCACAGCCGCGACAACGATTCCAGCGCCTGGCGCAAGCCGAGCTCGGCAAGGCCGACGGGCCGGAGGCGCTCCAGCACGCGGCGATTGAACTGCTGAAGCGCGTTGATCTGCTCCAGCATGGCGCTGCCGTGCTTTCGCACGGCCTCCGCATTCGGGGGGCGTCCGTCCGCCTGCTTCGCCAGCGCGCTGGCATGCGCGCGCAGTGAGAACAGATATGGCCCGAACTCGTCATGCAGCTCGCGCGCGATCTCCTTGCGCTCGACGTCCTGGAGCGACACCGTTCGCTCGGCGAGGCGCCGCTTGTCCTCGATCGCCTCGCTGAGCGTTGCCGCAAGATGATTGAGCTTGGTGCAGATCGCGGCGAGTTCCGGCGCGCCCCCCGGGGCGACGCGCGCCTGATAGCGCCCGTCTTCGAGCTCGGCCATCACATCCGCCAGGGAATGGAGCGGCGCCAGTGCCCGGCCGACCACATTCATCATCACCAGGAACAGCGCGAGCGCGATCACCGAGCCCACCTCGAGCTGGGTCACGATGGCGTCCCAGATCTCGGCGATCTCGTCGTCGGGATGCGAGGTGATCAGGAGCGAGCCTGGCTTGCCATGGATCGAGACGGGCACGCTCACCGCGGTCTGCTCGGGATGCACCAGGCTGACGAACCAGGTCGGCGGTCCGCGGGTGTCGTCATCGGCGTCGGTCCGGGGCTGCGTCAGCGGACTGCCGCCTTCGTCCCGAAGCGCGATGCTGACATGGCGCAGGCGGCTGAGGTCGCGCGCGATCTGGTTCAGCCTGGCATCCGGATCGGGCGCTTCGTTGAGGTCCGCGACGATCATTTCGATGAATTCGCGCGCGAGCCGGATCACGCTCTGGTCCTCGGCCTGCACGCGCGGCCCGGCTTCCGCGACCTGGCGGCCGATATTGACCGCGAGCCCCAGCGCCAGCAGCAGCGCCAGCAGCAGGTTGATGCGCCCGCGCAAGGATAGATTTTGCCACATTGGTGTCGCCCGTGCCCCCGCGAAGGATTGCCTGCGCCTGTCCGATGACGTTGACAGAGGCGAAGCGCCCGATATCTAATCGAAACGTACAGCAATCCCGGCCGGGCGCGAAATAGGCCAAGACGCTGTCGCGAGGAACGCCTATGCGCATTTTGATCGTCGACGATCATCCCATCGTCGCCTCCGGCTGCCGCGCCGTGCTGGCCGACGAGGACGAGGTCGAGATTTTGGAGGCCGCTGACGCCGAAGACGGCGAGTGCGTCTTCATCGTCGAGCGCCCCGACCTCTCGATCATCGACATCAACCTGCCGACCGTGTCCGGCTTCGAGCTCGCGCGCCGCATCCTTGAGCGCGCGCCCGAGGCCCGAATCATCATGTTCAGCATGAACGACGATCCTGCTTTCGCCGCGCGTGCGATCGAGTGCGGCGCCAAGGGCTACATCTCCAAGTCCGGCGACCCCGATGATCTCGTCGAGGCGATCCGCACCGTCGGCAGCGGCGGCACCTATCTGCCGAGCGCGATCGCGCGCAGCATCGCCTTTGCGGGACCCGCGCTGGCGCAAAGCCCGCTCTCGAAGCTGAACGCGCGCGAGATGGAGATCTTGCGGCTGCTCAGCGCCGGAAAGAGCCTGTCCGAGATCGCCTGGCTGGTGCAGTCGTCCTACAAGACTGTGGCCAACACCTCGTCGATCATGCGCCAGAAGCTCGGGGTGAAAACCTCTGTCGAGCTGGTGCGGCTGGCGATCGACAGCGGCGTGGCCTGACGGCCGCCGCACAAGCGTTGCAATCCTGATGTGGCTTGATGCCACGGAGCATATCGGCATGACGATCCAGACTGTCTCGACCAATACATCCTATGGCGGCGTGCAGGGCGTGTACCGCCACGCCAGCCAGGCGACCGGAACCGACATGGTGTTCTCGGTCTATGTTCCCCCGCATGCACAGGGCGCCAAGCTGCCCGTGGTCTGGTATCTCTCCGGCCTCACCTGCACGCACGCCAACGTCACCGAGAAGGGCGAATTCCGTAAGGCCTGCGCCGAGCTCGGTCTGATCTTCGTCGCGCCCGACACCAGCCCGCGCGGCCCCGACGTGCCTGGCGATGCCAACAATGCCTATGATTTCGGCCTCGGTGCGGGCTTCTATGTCGACGCCACGGAAGCGCCGTTTTCACGCAATTATCGCATGTGGAGCTACGTCACCGACGAACTGCCAAAACTCGTGGCCGAGAACTTTCCGGTCGATGCGAAGCGGCAATCGGTGATGGGACACTCGATGGGTGGCCACGGCGCGCTGACGGTCGCGCTGCGCAACCCACACCGTTTTCGCGCGGCCAGCGCCTTTGCGCCGATCGTGGCGCCATCGCTTGTGCCCTGGGGCATCAAGGCGCTGACCGGCTATCTCGGCCCCAACAAGGACATTTGGCGCAGCCACGACACGGTGGCGCTGATCGAGGACGGGGCGAAGTTTTCAGGCTTCCTGGTCGACGTCGGCGAGGCCGATAACTTTTTGAAGGAGCAGCTTCGTCCCGAACTGCTGCAGGCGGCCTGCGCCAAGGCCAACATCCCGCTGACGCTGCGACGGCAGGCGGGCTACGACCACAGCTATTATTTCATCTCGACCTTCATGAGCGACCATCTGCACTGGCATGCGGAGAGACTGAAGGCGTGATCTCTTCTCTTACCCTCCCTGGACGGTAAGCACCACCAATTGACGGTTTGCCGTAATTCGGCGCCAGCAACCGGTTGCGGATCAGATAGCTCATTGTGCGCGTCCAGGCTTCATCCGTGTTGCCACGCATGTCGGCGCTGGCGGCCGTGATCATGGTGCCGGTCTTCACGTCGCGCAGGTAGATGTTCAGATTTATGATCAGGTTCGAGACCTTCTGCACCATGCCGGTGATCTCCAGGTCGGCGCCCAATTGTCCGGCAAGCTGAAGATCGCAGTTGCCGCAGGCCTGTAAATTGCTGTGACGGGCGGCATCCCGGATCGGCGCGATATCGAGCAGCTGGAACCGGCCTGACTCAGCCAGTGCCTTGCGCAACTGCTCGCTGATGAGGTCGAGCCGCGCCTCCTCCGGCTTCGAGCCATAGAACTCGCCGGGCAGGCTAGTATCGATCAACTCAAAGTCGAACACCGCAAGTTTCGGCGGATCGGCGAGCGCGGCCGAGCCCGTCAACAGCAAAGCTGCGAAACATATCAGCGCTCGCATGATCGTGATTCTCGACGTGGCAGCGTGAGGACGAAATGCGGGGTTGCATGCCCTGACAAATCGGTCATGCTTTGAGAGAAGACAATTCTCCACCGGCGGTCAAGCCAGGGAGAACATCTGGAGGAAACATGATCCGATGGTTGGTCGGCCTGATCGGCTTGGGTCTTGCTGCGACGGGCGCGCTCGCGGCCAACCCTGTCATGATCGGCGTCGGCTATCTCGGTGTCGCCGGCACCAGATCAACGCTGTCGCTGGTCGAGCAGCCCGCGGAGAATGACGGCGTTGCCGGCGCGCGTCTCGCCACCGAGGACAACAACACCACCGGCAAATTCCTCAACCAGCGATTTGCGCTGGAGGAGCGGCGTATCAAGGAGGGCGAGGATGCCGTGCAAGCGGCGACCGACCTCGCCGCACGCAACGGCTTCATCATCGCCGACTTGCCGGCCGATGCGCTGCTGAAAGTCGCCGACGCCCTTCGCGAGCGCGGCACGCTGCTGTTCAACGCCGGGGCTATCGACGAGCGGCTGCGCGAGGCCGATTGCCGTGCCAATGTCATCCACACCGCGCCGACG
Source organism: Bradyrhizobium sp. 149 (assembly GCF_023073915.1). GTDB lineage: Bacteria > Pseudomonadota > Alphaproteobacteria > Rhizobiales > Xanthobacteraceae > Bradyrhizobium. Next base: position 354,515 of record NZ_JADPKK010000023.1, read on the forward strand.
CGCGCGATGCTGGCGGACGCGCTCGGCCAGTATCTGGTATGGAAGCAATGGAAGCGCTGGCTGCTCGTGGTCGGCTCGCATGACGAGGACAGACTGTTCGCCGATGCGCTGCGGCGTACCGCGACGCGGTTCGGCGCCAAGGTCGTGCAGGAGCGTAGCTTCGAAGACAAAGGCGGCGCGCGCCGCACGGATTCGGGCGTGACGCTGATCCAGCGCCAGATGCCGGTGTTCACGCAACAGGCACCGGCCTATGACGTGCTGGTCGCCGCGGACGAGAGCGAGGTGTTCGGCGCCTACCTGCCCTATCGCACCTGGGATCCGCGGCCTGTCGCAGGCTCTGCCGGCCTGGTGCCGCGGAGCTGGGACGCCGCGCAGGACCAGTGGGGCGCGATCCAGATGCAGAACCGCTTCGTCAAGCTGAACGCGCGGCGGATGACCGCGCTCGACATGCAGGCATGGACCGCCGTGCGCATGATCGGAGAGGCCACCTCGCGCACCAGTTCCGGCGACGTCAAGAAGGTCACCGATTTCATCAAGGGTCCGGATTTTTCGGTTGCTGCCTTCAAGGGCACGAAGCTGACCCTGCGCGACTGGAACCTGCAGCTGCGGCAGCCGATCCTGCTGGTCGACGGCCGCATGGTGGTTTCGGTGTCGCCGCAGGAAGGTTTTTTGCACCAGGTCTCCGAACTCGATACGCTCGGCTATGACCGCCCGGAGAGCAAATGCAAGCTGAAATGAGGACCGTAAAGTGAGGACCTGGATGTTGCGCATGTGGCGTGTTGGGGTGCTGTCCGGACTGGCGCTGGCGGCAGCGCCCGCGCATGCGTTCATCGCCTATGTCTCGAACGAGAAGAGCAACACAGTCTCTGTGATCGACACCGACAGCTGGGCGGTGACCAAGACCATCAAGGTCGGCCAGCGCCCGCGCGGCATCGACTTCACGCGCGACGGCAAGTTCGTGATGGTCGCGGTCGGCGACGACGACACCATCCAGATGATCGATGCCAAGACGCAAACCGTGGTGGACAGCCTGCCCTCCGGGCCCGACCCTGAATTGTTCGCCCAGGATGCCGCCGGCAAGATCCTCTATGTCGCTAACGAGAACGACAACACGGTGACCGTGATCGACCTTGAGAAGCGCGCCCGCCTTGGCGATATCCAGGTCGGCGTCGAGCCCGAGGGCATGACCATCAGCCCGGACGGCAAGACGCTGATCAACACCTCCGAGACCACCAACATGGCGCATTTCATCGACACATCGTCGCGCCAGATCGTCGCCAACGTGCTGGTCGATGCGCGGCCGCGCTTCGCCGAATTCAAGCACGACGCGTCCGAATTGTGGGTGTCCTCGGAGATCGGCGGCACCGTGTCGATCATCGACCCCGGAAAGCACGAGGTAACCGGCAAGATCAATTTCGAGATTCCGGGCTTGAGGAAAGAGGCCATCCAGCCCGTTGGCATCGGCATGACCAAGGACGACAAGACCGCCTTCATCGCGCTCGGTCCCGCCAACCGCATCGCTGTGGTCGATACCGCCACGCGCAAGGTGACGAAATATCTGCTGGTCGGACAGCGGGTCTGGCACATGGCATTCACGCCCGACGAAAAATATCTGCTCACCACGAATGGCGTGTCGAACGACGTCTCCGTCATCGACGTCGCCGCGCAAAAAGTGATCAAGACGATTCAAGTGGGCGAACTGCCCTGGGGCATCACGATCGCGCCATGACCAGCCCTGCTCCCATCGCCGAACAACGCGAGACGCCACGGCCGGGTCCGGCAGCGGCGCCGGCGCTGTCGATCGACAGCGTCAGCCACGCTTATGGCCCGCGCCGGGCATTGATGGACGTGTCCTTCAACGTGCAGCCCGCAAGCTTCACGGCCCTGCTCGGCCTCAACGGCGCGGGCAAGAGCACGCTGTTCTCGCTCATCACGCGGCTATTCGGCATCCAGTCCGGCCGCGTCGGCATTTTCGGCCATGACATCAGCAAAAACCCCGGCGAAGCGCTGCGGTTGCTCGGCGTCGTGTTCCAGCCGCGCACGCTCGATCTCGATCTGTCGCTGACGCAGAACCTGCTCTATCACGCCGCGCTCCACGGGATCAGCCGCCGCGAGGCGGCCGCGCGCAGCGCCGAGCTGCTCGGGCGCATCGGGCTGACCGAGCGCGCCGGCAGCAAGGTGCGCGATCTCTCCGGCGGGCAGATGCGGCGGCTGGAGATCGCCCGGGCACTGCTGCACCGGCCGCGCCTGCTGTTGCTGGACGAGCCGACCGTCGGCCTCGACGTCAAGGCGCGCGCCGACATCATCAGCCATGTCCGCCAGCTCGTGAGCGAGCAAGGCATCGGCGTGCTCTGGGCCACGCATCTGTTCGACGAGATCCTGCCTGGCGACGATCTCGTGGTGCTGCACCAGGGCAAGGTTCTGGCGCAGGGGCCGATGAGCCGCGTCGTCGCGGAAGCCGGCGCGCAGGACGTCAATACCGCCTTCATGCGCCTGACCGGCGCGCAGACCCTGCCGGGCGGCGGCATATGAGCGGCATCACAACACGCGACACGCCGCGCGGTTTCTCGTTCCAGGAGTACATGACCTGTCTCACCGGCATCGTCTGGCGCGAGGGACTGCGCTTCCTGCACCAGCGCGAGCGCTTCGTCTCGGCGCTGGTGCGGCCGCTGGTGTGGCTGTTCATCTTCGCCGCGGGCTTCCGTCAGGTGCTCGGCATCTCCATCATCCCACCTTACGAGACCTACATCCTCTACGAGGTCTTCATCGCGCCGGGGCTGATGGCGATGATCCAGCTCTTCAACGGCATGCAGTCCTCGCTGTCGATGGTCTATGACCGCGAGATGGGCAACATGCGCACCCTGCTGGTAAGCCCACTGCCGCGCGGCTACCTGCTGTTCTGCAAGCTGCTCGCGGGCACCGCGGTGTCGCTGCTCCAGGTCTATGCATTCCTGCTAATCGCCTGGTTCTGGGACATCACCCCTCCCCTATCAGGCTATCTCACCGTGCTGCCGGCGCTGATCCTGTCCGGACTGATGCTGGGCTCGCTCGGCATGCTGATCTCCTCCGGCATCAAGCAGCTGGAGAACTTTGCCGGCGTCATGAATTTTGTCATTTTCCCGATGTTCTTCGCGTCATCGGCGCTCTATCCGCTCTGGCGCGTGCAGGAGGGCAGCCCCTATCTCTATTATCTCTGCGAGGCCAATCCGTTCACCCATGCGGTCGAGCTGATACGCTTCGCGCTGTACGGACAGATCAACTGGGTCTCGCTGGCGGTGGTCGCGACCTGTACAATCGTCTTCATGATCGGCGCGATCTATGCCTATGATCCCTCGCGCGGGCTGGCGCGACGGGGCCTTGCGGGAGGCGAAGGATGAAGTTTTGGCTCGTGACGATGGCCGTTCTGGCGCTCGAGCTGTCGGGCAAGGCCGCGCGCGCCGCCGATCCGCGCTATCCCGACTGGCCCTGCACCCAAGCCAAAGTTCCGGAGATTTCGCTCGCCGCCGTCTGGGCTGGTCCTGCGCTCGACGACGTGCAGAACAAGTGGAAGGACGACGCCAAAGTCAGCGCTTTGGTCTCGAAATTGTCGGCACGCAAGACGCCGCTGGACGAGGCCGAGAAGTCGGTGAAGGAGTTCCTGGCGGGCTCCGCGGCCGACAAGACCGCGAATGCAAAACTGCTGTTCTCAGGCCTGTTCGACACGCTCAACGCTCAGCGGTCGCAGGTCATGAGCGGGCTGGAACGCGTCAGCCGCAAGCAGCGCGAGGCCGCCGACAAGATCCGCGAGGAATCGATTCAGCTCCAGGCGCTCCAGGGTGCAACGCCGCGCGACGAGGCCAAGGTCGAGGCGCTCAGCAACGAGTTGGTCTGGAAAACCCGCATTTTCGAGGACCGCCACAAGGTGGTGCGGTTCGTCTGCGAGGTTCCGACCACCATTGACCAGCGCCTGTTCGCACTCGGACGCGTGATCCAGCAGGAATTGGAATAGCGTCAGTTTTGCTGACTCCATCCGGAGAGTTCCCGGGGTTTCATCGCAATCGTTAACATTTGCAACGCTATCGGCCGGAACCAAATCGATCTAGGATGTCTTGTCGAAGGGAATCCAAGACGTCGGGAGGCCTCGATGGGCACTACGAAATTCATCCTCGCGGGCGCTGCGGCGATCAGCATGCTCGCATTCAACGCATTTGCTGACGACATGACCGGAATGGTCTCGCGGATCGACCGGCTCAACGGCACGATCTCGATCCAGCAGACGCAGAAGGGAACGGTCGGCGGCAGCGCGGGCGGCGCTGGCGCGCTCCAGGAGTACAAGGCCAAGGATGCCGCGATGCTCGACACCGTCCATGCCGGCGACCGAGTGACGTACTCGGCGACCGACAATAACGGCACGGGCACGCTGACCAAGCTGCAGAAGCAGTAGGCTTTTCCTCGCCCCTTCCCATGTGCGACACGGCGTCGTGGCCGGGCTTGTCCCGGCCTTCCACGCATAGCCACGCGGCACGAAGAACGTGGATGCCCGGGACAAGCCCGGCATGACGATCTATGCTTACTGCTCTGGGCGCGGCTCCGGCTGCGCCTCGTCGGTGGGAAGCTTTGCGCGTTCCCAGCCGTCGGTGCCATCGGGATACCAGGCGACGTTGGAGTAGCCGTACGCGAGCGCGCGCTTGGCGGCGTTCCAGGACATCCAGCAATCGGCCAGGCAATAGATCACCAGTAGCGCGGCCTTGTCGCCGTGCGATGCACGCGCGAGGCCACGCTGGAAATAATCGTCCATGGCGGGCGGCAACGTGCCGTAGCCGGTATCCGGCAGCCAGATGCTGCCCGGAACGTTTTTGCGCGGCGCCTCGCGCCAGACGGTCCCCGTGGGAAGGTTCTTCGGCTTCGGCGCACGCGGCAGCACGTCGATAAACGCGCCGCTCTTCGCGCGCCAGATCTCCTCGGCCTCCGCGGTCGTCAGCACGCGCGCGCCGCCGAGCGTCGCGGGCACAGGCGCGCGGAAATTGTCGGCGCGATAACCCTCGGGCTCGAACGGCTCCTGTTGCTGCGCGAGTACCGGCGCCACCAGCGCGACGGCGACGAGCGCAGCGACAAGGTGCCGCCTCATGGCGTCTGCCTCATGGAGTCTTCTTGGCCGTCTCCGCGCCGAGCGGCCGATCGCTCTCGTCCAGCAGTGGCACGCCGAAGTCGAGCAGGATCTTGTTGATCTCGCCCTGGTTCTCCTGGATCAGCTTGTTGAGCTGCCGCTTCCAGTTCTGGTCGGCGGCACGCACCCCCATGCCGATGCGATAGACCAGTTTTGGCCCGGTGGTTTCCTTCACCAGCGGCGTGACATGAAGCGAGCCCGCCTGCTTCGCGTAAAATCCCGCCATGGGTCCCCACAGCACGCCGGCGTCAATGGTGCCTGCCGTGAGATCATTGATCATTGCCTGCGCCGAATTGTCGTAGCGCGTGTCGATCATCAGCGGATAGGGCTTGGCATCACCCATCAATCCCGCGATGGCCATGTTGGTCGCAGGCGGCGTGCCGGCGACGATCCCGACATGCTTGCCCTTCAGCCTGGCATCCTCGAGGGTGTCGACCTCCTCCAGTCCGCTGCCTGCTTTCGCGACGAGCGCATAGCTCGTGCGGTAATACGGATTGGTGCCTTGGACGAGATCATCGCCTTGGGGAAAGCCCATGATGACGTCGCAGCGATGTGAGCCGAGCGTCATGCGCACGAAGCCGGTGGCTTGCGGAAAGAATACATAGTCAAGCTTCTTCTGCAGCTTGTCCGCAAACAGCTCGGCAAGCTTGTTCTCGAACCCCTCGCCTTTCTCGTTCGAGAACGGCAGATTGCGCGGGTCGGAACAGACGCGCAGCACCTTGGGGTCGACCAATTCGAAGGAGAGGTCGCCGGCGTCATTGGTCTGCGCGAGGGCGACGTCGCCGAGCGCGCAAGACGCAACCAGGATACTCAGTGAAAACAACCAGCGACGATGTCGCCCGGCCTCCGTCATCGCGCTTCCTCCTCGGCTTGTTTGAATGCTAGCCATGCAACGCATGATGCGTCACGTTTTGCCAGACTTTGTGCCGGCTTTCCTTTGTTGCATTGCAACGCGCACAATCCCTTGAACTGAGGCGGAAAAGTGTCTCGCATCGCTCTCGTGACCGCAGCCTTGTCCCTGCTGGGGCTCACGACGCTAGCATGCGCCGGAGCGGCCGAATTGCCTGTGAGCGAAGTCGCGCCGGGAATTTTCGTACACTCCGGGACCATCGCCCTGATGAGCCGCGAGAACGAGGGCGACATCGCCAATGTCGGCTTCATTGTGGGCGCGGATGCGGTGGCGGTGATCGATACCGGCGGTAGCGTTCGCGAGGGCGAGGCACTGCTGGCGGCGGTGCGGGCCCGCACCAGCAAGCCGATCCGCTACGTCATCAACACCCACGGCCATCCCGATCATGTCTTCGGCAATGCGGCCTTCACCCTCGGGGACACCATTTTCGTCGGCCACAGCAGGCTGCCCCGAGCACTGGCTGCGCGCGGGCCGTACTATCTCGACAATTTTAGACGCATCATGGGCGACGAATTGATCTCTCCCGTCAAGATCGTGCCGCCCACAATGCTCGTCACGGACACTCTGACGCTCGATCTCGGCTCGCGCCGCCTGACCTTGCGGGCTTGGCCGGCCGGGCACAGCGACAATGATTTGACCGTGTTCGATGAGACCACGAAGACGCTGTTCACAGGCGACCTCGTCTTCCTCCGCCATATTCCGGTGATGGACGGCAGCATTCGCGGCTGGCTCGGCATCCTCGGGGAACTCGAGGGCATTCCGGCGCAGCGCGTCGTTCCCGGTCACGGGCCCGTGAGCGAGTGGCCTGCAGCACTGACCGATGAACGGCGCTATCTGAGGACACTGCTGGCGGACGTCCGGGCCTCGAACAAGAAGGGTGAGCCGATCCGAACCGTCGCTGACAAGGCGGCTGCGTCGGAGCGGCCGTCTTGGGAGCTGTTCGACGACTACAACGCCCGCAACGCAACCGCAGCATTTTCGGAAATTGAATGGGAATAGCGGACGCGCTACGATGCGCGAAACGTTGCTTCGTCCGCGGGACCATGACCATGACGGGATGCACGCGCCGCCTGCCCCTGATCGCCCTGCTCCTCGGCATTGCATTCGCCGTGCCGGCGCAGGCTGAAGAAGCCGACGATCCCTGGCCGGGCCTGGTGCAGGACATCTTCAGCAACCGTCCGATGAATGACGGTCACAATGTCATTGGCATCGAGATGCCGTACCGCGCCGAGGACGCGGCCATCGTGCCGGTGACGCTGCGCAGCAAGCTCTCGCCTGGCGACGCTCGCCGCATCCGTTCGATCACACTGGTGATCGATCGTAACCCGGCGCCGATGGCGGCGAAGTTCGAGCTCGGACCGGATGCCAACGTCACCGAAATCTCGACGCGCGTGCGCGTCAACAACTACACCGACGTCCATGCGGTGGCCGAGCTCAGCGATGGCCAGCTCTATGTCTCGAAAGTCTATGTAAAAGCCTCCGGCGGCTGCTCGGCACCGGCAGGGAAGAATGCCGAGGAAGCCCAGAACCGGCTCGGGCAGATGCGCTACCGGCAATTCGCGCGCGAGGATGCCCCGGCGAGCCGCATGCGGGAGGCGCAGATCATGATCGGCCATCCCAACAATTCCGGCCTGCAGATGGACCAGGTCACGCAGCTCTATATTCCCGCCTTCTTCGTCAACCAGCTCAGGCTGACGCAGGACGACAGCCCCGTGCTCTCGATGGAAGGCGGCATCTCGATCTCGGAAGATCCCAATCTGCGCTTCACCTATGTCTCCAACGGCGCCAGGCGCTTTCGCGCGGAAGCCAAGGACACGGATGGCCACGTGTTCCACAACGAGTGGGATCTGGAGAAGCCGGGGACGTAGAACGCGGTACTCGCGCTGCCCGCTCGCACCCCGGGAATGAAGTGAGATACCGCTCATCCGGCGCTTCGCGCCAGCTTCTCCCGCAACAGGAGAAGGAAAAGGGCACCGTCTACGCGGCAGAAACTAGAAACACCTCACCTCGGCTTCCGCCTGCGCACGCCTCAAATCGGTCACGGCCGAATTCGCCTGCTCCGAGGTTCGGAACTGGACGCCGAGATTGCCGCGGACCTGGGACATGCTGAGCGCGGTCTCGGCGGTGACGTAGCGCTCATAGGATACGATCGAGGCCACCACGTCGATCGAGCAGGAGCATTGCTCGATGGCCTGCCGGCTCTCGCCATTGGCCTTCATGCAGCCATAGACATACTCGGCACGCGCCGCCGTCGGATAATCATTGGCCTCTTCGGCCTGCGCGGCAAGCGCGGTCGCAGCCCACACCGCCAATGCGGCGACAATCGGTCGTAGCTGTCCGGCCAGATTCATGCGCGTCCTCCCGCTGGTTGCGACGAAAGCTATGCTATGCGTATTGTCCTGAAAAGCACTCTATCAGCGGAAACGGCTCACAAGGTGATGAGAGCACTTGGTTTGATAACAGCACTCGGTCGACCATTGGCCCTCGCGGTGACACTGGCGCTGATACTAGCCGGACCCGGCCGCGCCGCGGATACCATCCGCCTCGCGGTGCAGAAGACCGGAACATTCTCCTGGGAGCTGGCCGCGATCCGCGCCGGCGGCCTCGACAAGGAGGCCGACCTGTCGCTCGACGTCACCGAGCTTGCAAGCCCCGAGGCCGGCAAGATCGCGTTGCGCGCCGGCAATGCCGACATCATCCTGTCCGACTGGCTGTGGGTGTCGCGCGAGCGCACGCTCGGCGCCAAGCTCACCTTCTATCCCTATTCCAGCGCGCTCGGCGCGGTGATGGTGCCGGCTTCCTCGCCGATCAAGTCGCTCGCCGATTTGAAGGGCCGCAAGCTCGCCGTCGGCGGTGGTCCCATCGACAAGAGCTGGCTGCTGCTCCAGGCGCGCATGAAGCAGGACGGCATCGACCTGAAGTCGGAGGCGACCATCGTCTATGGTGCCCCGCCCCTGATCGCCGCCAAGGCGCTCGACGGCGAGATGGATGCGAGCCTCAACTTCTGGAATTTCTGCGCGCAGCTGGAGGCCAAGGGTTTTCGCCGCCTTACCGGCATTGAGGACATTTTGCCGAAGCTGGGAGCCAGGGGCGCGGTCTCCGCAGTCGGCTATGTCTTCGACGAAAGCTGGGCGGCAAGCCATCGCGACGCGGTGGCGCGCTTCATCGCGATGACGCGCAAGGCCAAGCAGTTGCTGGTGACCTCGGATGCCGCCTGGGACAAGATCGCGCCTCTCACCGGCGCGAGCGATGCCACCCTGCTCAAGACCTATCGCGAGCGCTATCGCGACGGCATTCCGCACCGAAGCATCGATGACGAGGAAAAGGACGCGCGCGTGCTCTACCGCGTGCTCGCCGAGATGGGCGGACGCGACCTGGTCGGGCCGGCCGCCGAGCTCGAGCCCGGCACCTTCTATCACGCAGTTCCCGGAGACTGAGGTGCTGCGTCTTGTGTCGTTTGCCCTGTTCCTCGCGATCTGGTGGATTGCCGCGCTGTTCGTCGGCGCCGCAAAGCTGCCCTCCCCGCCCGCCGTGCTCGACATCATCATCGCGGAAGCATCGAACGGCGCACTGTTCCTGCATCTCGGTGCCACGCTCGCCCGCGTCGCCCTCGCCTTCGTGCTGGCGATGTCGCTCGGCAGCGCCATCGGCTATTTGATGGGACGGGTGAAGCTTGCCGACCGGCTCGGCGATCCCTGGCTGATCCTGCTGCTGAACCTGCCGGCGCTGGTCGTGATCGTGCTGGCTTACATCTGGGCCGGGCTGACCGAGGCCGCCGCCATCGCCGCGATCGCCATCAACAAGCTGCCGACCGCCATCGTCACCTTGCGCGAGGGCACCCGCGCGCTCGACCGCTCGCTCGACGAGATGGCAAGCGTGTTCGCGATGCCGCGCTGGCGCGCGTTCCGCCACGTCGTGCTGCCGCAGCTGGCGCCTTATATCGCAGCCTCGGCCCGCTCGGGATTGTCGCTGGTGTGGAAGATCGTGCTCGTCGCCGAACTCCTGGGACGACCGAACGGCGTCGGCTTCGAGATCGGCGTTGCCTTCCAGCTGTTCGACACGCCGCGGCTGCTGGCCTATTCCCTGACCTTCGCCGCCGTCGTGCTCGTGATCGAGACCGCGCTGGTGCAACCGTTCGAAGCCCGCGCATCACGGTGGCGGCCCCGTGAGGCTTAAGGTCGATATCACAGGCAAGACGTTCAGGAGTGCCGCGGGCGGAACGCAGGAGGTGCTGGCGCCGGTCAGTTTCGCGCTTCAATCCGGCGAGGTTGGCGTGCTGATCGGTCCCTCCGGCTGCGGCAAGAGCACGATGCTGCGCATCATCCTTGGGCTCGACCGCGACTTCGGGGGACATGTCTCGCGCCCGCCGGAAGCACGCATCGGCATGGTCTTCCAAGAGCCGCGGCTGCTGCCATGGCGTTCGGTCGAGCAGAATGTGCGGCTTGCGGCCCCCGACGTCACTGACGCTAAGCTCGCCGAGCTGTTCAGGATCCTGGAGCTGGAGGCGCATCGCAGCCATTTTCCCGGCGAACTGTCGCTGGGCCTCGCCCGGCGCGTCGCGCTCGCCCGCGCCTTTGCGGTCGAGCCCGATCTGCTCGTGCTCGACGAGCCCCTCGCCTCGCTCGACGACGCGCTCGCTGGCCGTTTGCGCGACGAGATCGCGACACTGGTGGCGAGCCGTCCGGTGATGACGCTGCTCGTCACCCACAGCCTGGATGACGCGATCCGGCTCGGCGACCGCCTGTTCTTGCTGTCGCCGCGACCGGCGCGCATCGTGCGGGAGGTGCCGATCGCCATCCCGCGCGCGGAGCGCAGCGAATCCGAGCTCGGCAGGATCAGGGCCGAGCTCGCGGCCTTGCAGCTTGAATCGAAATGAGAACTCATGGTCAACTGGGCCAACGAACTCTTCGCGGGAGGTTCACGATGCGACGTACGCTGATTGCGATCGGCATCCTGTTGGTTGCGATGCCGGACGCGGCGCTCGCGCAAGCCAAGGGCAAGGGCATCCGACTCTGGAATCTGACTACGGAGACGATCTCCGGCTTTCAGCTTTCGCCCGCGGGCAAGACCGAGTGGGGGCCGAACCAGTGCTTGAACGACAAGGACAAGGAGGTCGACCACGACGAGCGACTGCGCATCACCGGTATCGAGCCCGGCCGCTACGACGCCAGGGTCAGCTACCCCAATGCACGGCAGTGCATCGTGCGCGACATCGAAATCAAGGCGGATGCGGTGTTCTCGGTCGCCGACAAGGATCTGAAGGACTGCACGAAGTAGCGCCGGTCGCGGCCGGCAAACGCAGCGCAGCGGTTTACGCCTTGTCGTTCGGGTGCGGATATTCGCAGCGCCACCGCACCGCCTGCCATTTCGGATGGTCGCTGATCCATTGCGCGATATAGGGCGGCGCGGCCATCGCGCATTGCGTCGGCGACCCTGCGTAGTTGAACACCAGATGCTGCTCCTCGCAGGTCGCAGGCGAGAGCAGCGCACACACAGTCACCACCAAGTCGATCGGGTTCATGCCGGAATCCTCGCAGAGGCGATGGAGATTAGCATAAAAGGTTACGCTCCGAGGAGCCGGAAGTTTCAATTCGGTGGGAGCAACCGGGGCATTTTCCTCTCTCCCTGCACGCGGGAAGAGGCGGAGAGCGCGCCTAGAAATTGACGCCGAATATGACCCTTGCCTGGTGGCGCTCGAAATTGGCGAGGTCAAGATTGGCGCCCGACCCGGCCGGACGGCCCCAAGCCTGCATGCTCCAGCTCATGGTCAGGCGCGAGCGCTCGGAAAGCTGAAAATAAGCGGTGGGACCGACGAAGAGGGCCTGGCCCGCGAACTCGCCGAGGCCGATGCCTTCGTACTGCCGGAAGTAGCGCACCTCGCCGCCGAGCAGCACATCGGGCCGCACGCGCACGAGGCCTGCGAAGGCCGCGCCGATGGTTGAGCTCTTTTCGGACAGTCCCGCCATCTCGAAGCGCGCCCATTCCGGCTGATAGATCAGGTTGAGCGCCCCGATGGCGAAGTTCGGGATCAGCTCGCGATCGAAGGCGAGCGTGAAATCGGTGCCGTACATCCGGCCCTTTGCGCCAGAGGTCTCGTCGATGCGGTCGCCATGGAGTTCGGCGGCGACAGTCAAGCCAAACGGCGCGCGCTCGCGTTCGAGCAGGCGATAGCGCAGGTCGAGCGAAGCGCCCTGAAAATTGAACTGGCGGCGGTCGCCGATATCGGGGACGCCGGTGATGTCGTGCAGTGAGGCGGTGCCGCCGACCTCGATGCGGAAGTTCGGCAGCGGCACGATCTCGATCTCGACCTCCTGCGAGAGGGCGCGATAGGTCCCGCCGCCTTTACCGAATCGCCCTGTCGTTTGGGTCTGGAATTCGCGCTCGCCGGGATTGCCGACATCGGTGCCGATCATGAAGCCGAAGATGTGCTCGGTATCAAAACCCTCTTCGGCGCTGACGCATACCGGCGCGAGCGCGACGCTGCAGGCGGCTATGGTCCAGAAGGTATGGGCTCTCGCGCGCATCCCCGACACTACCACGGCTTCGACGGTGGTTGCCATCGAAGCCGCGGCAGGTCGCAAGTCTTACTTGCAGTCTTACTTGCGCAAAGCGCAGGCGTACATGTTGATCTCCATGCCGACCGGCACTTCCACGATCTTCGGAGCTTTCCAGGCCATTCGGGGACTCCCAAGGGATTGAGCGCGACATCGCGCGGGGCAAAACCTAGGGCTGCGTCCGGCATAGCGCAAGTCTGGAAGCGAACCGCTGACACAGCGAACTGTCGCATCGCGCTCGCAAATTTCTCTCTCGGGCAAATCGCCTTCGCTCCCAGTCAAGCAGCGCTGTTCTCACCGCAACAATCGCAGCAGCGCGCGGCCGGCGCGCGAATTCAGCTCCTTCGCATCCAGCGTCCGATCCTTGTCGGGATTCGCTGCGTTGAAGCGCTGCTCCACCACCGCGAGATACTCATCGAGCGTGAGAGTCCCGTCGCGATCGGGATCGGCGGCGGCAAGTTCTTTCGCCGTTAACCGTCCGCGCAATTCGCGGGCGTCGAGCGTGCCGTCGTGATCGGGATCGAGCTTGGCGAACAATGCGCTGGCGGCCTTCTTGACCTCCGCAATATCCAGCGTGCCGTCATTGTCGGTATCGAACGTCTTGACAGCGTTGCCGGAGGCGGACCATGCCGGACCGGACAGCAGTGCAATCGTGAGCGCAAGCGCAACAGAGCGACGCGATATCATCAAAACCTCCCTGACCAAAGAGCTCCGTTTCGAGCCAGATCGAACGACATAAGTGCACAAGCGAGCCCCGGTTCAAGCCCGGAATTGCAACCTGCGCACCGCACCACTCGCGAAATCCGACGACCGGAGCGGGGCAGCCCGGCACGCGCGCTGCTTCATGCCGCGGAATTTCTTCAGCGCCTGCGCACAAGTGAGAGTTGTTTGTCAGGTTTCCGTCAGGTGACCGACATCCGGCGCCGACCATATCGGCGTCGCAATTACGACTTTCGTATTGACGCGTTTTGCATTCCGGCGGAGTGTTGCTGTCGCAGCGTCAATAGGCGCGCATATTGGGAGGAACGGATGAAACGCTTTGCGATGGCCGCGAGCCTCGTCATGCTTGCATCGACTTGTGCAAATGCACAAACCAGCGAGCAGCTGGTCAAGGGCGCGACCGATACATCGAACGTTCTCAACTACGGGATGGGCTACAATCTCCAGCGTTTCTCGACGCTGAACCAGATCAACAAGGATAGCGTCAAGAACCTTGTCCCGGTCTGGAACTACTCTTTCAACGACGATCGCAGCGAGGAATCGCAGCCGCTGGTGTACCAGGGCGTGATCTACGTGACCTCGCACAACGCGACCATGGCGGTCGACGCCAAGACCGGCAAGCAGATCTGGAAATCCAAGGTCGAGTATCCCGCCGAAACGCCGCGCATCGTCTGCTGCGGCATCATCAATCGCGGCGCCGCGCTCTATGAGGGCAAGGTGTTCCGCACGACGCTCGACGCCAACGTGATCGCGCTCGACGCCAAGGACGGCAAGGAGCTGTGGCGGCAGAAGGCGGCGGACATCAAGGAAGGCTATTCGATGACGGTGGCGCCGCTGGTCGCCGACGGCATCGTGATCACCGGCATCTCCGGCGCCGAGTTCGGCACCCGCGGCTTCATCGACGGCTGGGATCCGGCAACGGGCAAGCACCTGTGGCGCACCCATTCGATCCCCTCCCCTGACGAGCCCGGCGGCGACACTTGGAAGGGCGATACCTGGAAGCTCGGCGGCGGCTCGACCTGGATTACGGGCTCCTACGATCCCGAGCTGAACACCGTCTATTGGGGCATCGGCAATCCCGGACCGTTCAATTCGGCGGTGCGCCCGGGCGATAACCTCTACACCTGCTCCGTGCTGGCGATGGATCCCAAGACCGGCAAGATCAAGTGGCACTACCAGTTCTCGCCCAACAATCCGTTCGACTATGACAGCGTGGCCGAGATGGTCCTCGCCGACATGAACGTCGAGGGCAAGCCGACCAAGGTATTGATGGACGCCAACCGCAACGGCTTCTTCTACGTGCTCGACCGCACCAACGGAAAGCTGCTCGCGGCCAATCCTTACGTGAAAGTCAACTGGGCGACCGGAATCGACATGAAGACCGGACGTCCGATCGAGACCGACGTCTCGAAAGACGCGCGCGACGGCAAGAAGGTGACAGTCTATCCGTCGATCCTCGGCGGCAAGAACTGGGAGCCGATGTCGTTCAATCCGCAGACAGGTCTTGCCTACGCCAACACGCTCGCCTTCGGTGGCAGGTACAAGACCGAACCCGTCACCTTCAAGCAGGGTGAATGGTATCTCGGCATGGATCTCACCGATCTCTGGGAATGGGGCGACGGTCCGCGCGGTCATCTGAAGGCGATCGATCCCATGACCGGCAAGGCGAAGTGGGAAGCGCCAAGCGACATCCCGCGCTTCTCCGGCGTGCTGTCGACCGCGGGCGGCGTCGTGTTCTCGGGCGCGCTGACCGGCGAGTTCGAGGCTTTCGATGCCGACACCGGCAAGAAGCTCTGGCAGTTCCAGACCGGCTCGGGCATCGAAGGACAACCGGTGACATGGCAGCAGGACGGCGTGCAGTATGTCGCCGTGACGAGCGGCTATGGCGGCGTCTACTCGCTGTTCTCCGGCGACGAGCGGCTTGCCAAGGTGCCGCCCGGCGGCTCGCTCTGGGTTTTTGCGGTCAAGCAATAACCACGGCACGATGCTGAAAGAAGTATCTCACAAGACGGTGGCGATCCTCGCCGCCGTCGCGGTGCTGACGGTCGCGCTTGCGGCGACCGTTCGTGCCGCGGATGATGCAACCGGCAAGCCCGTGCAGGCGCAGATCGATCACGGCAAGTCGACCTATGCCGAGAAATGCTCGCACTGCCACGGCCCCAACATGATGAACCCCGGCACCATCACGCCGGACCTGCGCGCCTTCCCCGACGACAAGACGCGCTTCGTCACCACCGTGAAGAACGGCAAGAACAACAAGATGCCGCCCTGGGCCGACATTCTCAGCGACGACGAGATCGGGGATCTCTGGGCCTTCATCTCGAGCCGGAGGAAGCCATGAGGCGCTGGCTCGCCGCGTGGGGAACTGCCGCGATCCTCGCGGCGGCGACGACAGCCGCGCGCGCGGCCGACGATCCGCTGAAGATTTGTCTCGACGAGGACCGGCCACCGCTCTCGGTGCATCACAAGGGCAAGCCCGACTCGGGTTTCGACGTGCTGCTGGCGCGGGCGATCGCCGACCGGCTCGGACGTCCGCTGACGATCCAGTGGTTCGAGAGCAAGCTGGATGAGGATTCGAGCCCGCAGCTCGAGGCCAATGCGCTGCTGTCCGACGGGCGCTGCTCGCTCGTCGGTGGCTACGCGCTGACGATGGACTCCCTCGTCAAGCCCGGCACGAAAACGGCGCGCTTGCCGGATTTTGCCGGCGCCACGCGCGACGACCGACGCCGCCGCGTCGCGCTCGGCGTGCTCGCGCCGAGCCAGCCTTATGTCTACTCGCCGATGACAGTCGTGCTCGGGCCGAAGGCGCAGGGTCGCAAGATCGGCGATATCGGCGACCTCGCCGGCCTGCGCCTCGTCATCGAGAGCGGCTCGCTCGGCGATGCGATCCTCATGACCTTCGACAAGGGGCGCCTGATCGACGACATCACCCATCTCGTCCCCGGCCGCGATGATCTCCTTGGCGCACTTGCTCGTGGCAACTATGACGCGACGCTGATCGACCTCGGCCGCTTCGACGCCCATCGCGCCGCACACCCTGATGCGGCCATCACCGCGTCCGGCTATTATTATCCGATCGGGGCTAATCGCGGTTATGTCGGGCTCGCCAGCGATCCCGCGCTGATCGACGCCGTCAACAAGGCACTAACCGAGCTTGCTGCCGAGGGCAAGATCGCCGAATTCGGCCGGCAGGCGGGGCTGACCTATCTGCCGCCGCGGGAGCCTGCGATCCTCGGCGACGTCTGGATGAAGATCATTCAGCGCTAATGACACCTGGCGCACGAAGCGCAGCCCTGGAATGCGCCAATCTGTCTCGCCTGACGCCCATGGCAGAGGCGACCCGATGCAGTACCTTCGGCGAAAACCGGGAGAGAATCATGTCCGCAAAGCTCGATCGCCGCCACTTCATTGCCGCCGGCACCACCGCACTCGCGATGCCTTTCCTTTCGCGCAGCGCCTCGGCGCAAGCTACGTGGCCATCGCGGCAGATCCGCATGATCTGCAGCTATCCCGCCGGCGGACAGACCGATTTGCTCGCACGCGCCTATGGCGAATTCATTTCCAAGCAGCTCGGAAAGACCGTCGTCGTCGAGAACAAGCCCGGCGCCTCGGGCGCGATCGGTACGGCGGAAGTCGCCCGCGCGGAGCCCGACGGCCACACCGTGCTGTGCTCGATCTCGACCACCTACGTCATGAATCGGGTGGTGATGAAGACCCCGGGCTACGACATGGACAAGGATCTGACGCTCGCCAGCGTCATTCCGGGCGCCGGGCTGCTGCTGGTGGCGAACCCTAAAACCGGCATCAAGACGTTGGAGGATTTCGTCGCCTTCGCGCGCAAGAGCGGTAAGGTCAACTTCGGCACCTATAGCGCGGGCTCAGCCCCGCATATGACGA
This sequence comes from Bradyrhizobium sp. 149, assembly GCF_023073915.1. Lineage (GTDB taxonomy): Bacteria > Pseudomonadota > Alphaproteobacteria > Rhizobiales > Xanthobacteraceae > Bradyrhizobium. Next base: position 371,742 of record NZ_JADPKK010000023.1, read on the forward strand.
TCCACGAGCTCAACAAGCAATACGGCCTTGCTATCGAGCCGATCCACTATCGCGGCGAAGCCCCGATGTGGACGGGCATGCTGGAAGGTACGCTCGATGCCGCGATGGGAAGCTACACGGCAGCGCAATCGGTTTTGCAGAGCGATCGTGGCACCGTGTTCGCGGTGCATTCCAAGAAGGTCGGCGCGATCCCTGATATCAAGACCCTGCCCGAACAGGGCGCGACGTCAAAATTCTTCACCGTCAGCGGCTTCACGGGCTGGGCCGTGCCGAAGGCAACGCCGCAGCCGATCGTCGACCGGCTGGCGGAGCTCTGCGTGGCCGCCAACAGCGATCCCAAGGTGAAGGAGGTGCTCAACACGTTCGTGCTCGAACCGGCGCTCGGCTTCAAGGAGACCAACGCCTTGTATCAGCGCGAGCTGCCGATCTGGCTCGAGAGCGCGCGGTCTCTCGGCCTCGAGCCGGCCTAACCTCAAGGCCAGACGCCCTCGCGGCGGCGGCATCCGACCAAAGCCTAGTGTCGAAAACGCGCCTTCCCGCTATGATTGTGCGCCGCCCGTGGAAGGCTCACCGGCACCGACGAGAAAGGCGGATCCAATGACACCGGATGGCGTCGCCGTAGCCGTCATGATCATCCTGCTCTTTCCAATGGGCTATTTCACGCTGGCTTCTCCCGCCTTCCTGCTCGTGAAGCTGGATATCCAGCCCGTCGCCCAGCTTTTGCGCGGGATGTTCAATGCCCATTTTCTGGTGATGCGCGTTGCAGGGCTCATTGGAACGGTCGCTTTCCTGCTCGACGGTCGTCTGGTCGCCGCGATGGGCGTCGGCCTGGTTGCAGCCCTGGCGATCTGCGGACGCCGCGGGTTCATGCAACGGATGGACGACCAGCTCAGCGCCAGGGAGGCCGGCGATGCCGAAGCCCCGCGCCGGCTACGCCGACTGCATTGGAGTGGAATGCTGGGCAATGCGGTGCTGCTCGCCGCTCTGCTCGCGGGTATTCCCTACGTTGCGACCTCAGGGTGACGAACAGCGAAACTGCGATGGCGCTTGATGCGCCGCGTCCCTAATGCTCGCCCGCGGCAACCGCGCCCTGTTGCGCCTTGTGGATCGAGGACGGCACCACGCCGAAGTATTTCCGGAACACCCGGCTGAAATGCGATGAGCTGGAGAAGCCCCAGGAGAACGCGACGTCGGTGATGGTCTTGCCGGCATGAGCCTCGAGCTCCTGACGGCAGTTCTGAAGACGGGCCTGCCAGATGTAGTCGCTCACCGTGGTGCCGCGCTCCGAGAACAGCATGTGCAGATAACGCTTGGAGCAGCCGAGCTCGGCCGAGATCTGGTCGATGCACAGATCCGGATCGCGCAAATGCTCGCGGATGAAGAACTGCGCGCGCACATACGTCGCTTCGGGCCCGACGCGGTCGAGCATCGTGTCCGCCTCGCGCAGCGGCAGCAGCAAGAGGTCGATCAGCGAATCGGCGACGCCGACCGCACTGTTCGCCGACAGCTTGGCCGCTTCGTCGAAGGTCGCATGGACGAAATCATGGGCTATCCGCCCCGTCCCCGTGCGTGACGTCAATTTGCAGGCGGGCATTCGCTGCGACGGGAATCCCCGGTCGCGCAGCAGCGCCTTCGGCACGATCACCACGTCGTGGCGCGTGAAAGCGGGGCTGATGATCGAATGCGGGCACGAGACGTCATAGGCGATGATGTCGCCCGGGTTCAGCTCGATGTGGCGGCCTTCCTGCTCGAAATAGGACACACCGTAAGTCTGGAAGTGGATCTTGATATACGGGTGTTCATTGGCCTTGGCACGCGCCAGCGTGTGCGCGATGCGATGCTGGCTCACCTCGATCTGGCAGAGCTTCAAGCGCGAGACGCTGGTGTAGTCGATGCGGCCTTCGAGCGAAGAGGCTTCCAGCGGATCGACATCGAAATGCCCACACAGGCTCGTCAGCCCGTCGATCCAGCTCTGAATCTGTCGCTTCGGCGTCATTCCCGTCGTCGAGAGCGTGTGAATTGTGTCGGACATTAATCCAGCCACTGGTTTGATCCGGAAATTTGACGCGAATCGCGAGCCGCGCTGCCGGAGCCCTGAGCCGTGATTGCGTGACGTTTACCTCGATTTTGAGCGATCTTTTGGAACGAGCGCCATCGTTCCACTGCCACCCTTGAAAGTTAATCCTCCGCCTTAGTTGCAGCGCCGTCAAGGGGAACCTGAGCGTCGAAGACGGTCTCAAAGCGCTACGGAAGCTGCTGAATTCGCTACTGCAAAATCAAAATCTTCGTACCCGTGCGCTGTCAAGCAAAGCAGCTTCTCTCTCGGGCAAGTTTCCCGATGATGAAGGCGTTACGGATTACATCAGGAACAACAAGAACGGGCCGCTCCTGCACGCGGACCCGTAGCTCTCATCAGGAGGAGAAAACACCACAGCATCGTTTCTGGTCCCAAACGTGACCGCCCTGCACGAGCAGACGCCGGACGAGAAGCCCGGCGATTGAGCAATGCTTCGGAAACAATAAAACGAAATCAACGGAGGAATGACTATGCGCAAGGTGCTACTGGCGACCTTTCTTGGCTCCGCGGCAGCTCTCGCTGTCGGCAGCGCCTCAGCCAATGATGAGCTGAACAAGATGTCGCAGAACCCGAAAGATTGGGTAATGCCGGCAGGCGACTACGCCAATACCCGCTATTCCAAGCTGAACCAGATCAACGCACAAAACGTGGGCAAGCTCCAGGTCGCCTGGACCTTCTCGACCGGCGTGCTGCGCGGCCATGAAGGCGGCCCGCTCGTCATCGGCAACATGATGTACGTCCACACGCCGTTCCCAAACAAGGTCTACGCCATTGACCTTTCGCAAGAGAACAAGATCGTCTGGAAGTACGAACCGAAGCAAGATCCGAACGTCATCCCGGTCATGTGCTGCGATACAGTCAACCGCGGCCTGTCTTACGGCGACGGCAAGATCTTCCTGCATCAGGCTGACACCACCCTGGTCGCGCTCGATGCTAAGAGCGGTCAGGTTGCATGGACCGCCAAGAACGGCGATCCCGGCAAGGGCGAGACCGGCACCTCGGCGCCGCTCGTGGTCAAGGACAAGGTTCTCGTCGGCATCTCCGGCGGCGAGTTCGGCGTTCAAGCCCATATGACCGCTTACGACATCAAGACCGGCAAGCAGGTCTGGCGCGGCTATTCGGAAGGGCCGGATGACCAGATCCTGGTCGATGCCGAGAAGACCACCGCGCTGGGCAAGCCGGTCGGCAAGGACTCCAGCCTCAAGACCTGGCAAGGCGATCAGTGGAAGATCGGCGGCGGCGCCACCTGGGGCTGGATCTCCTACGATCCCGAGATGAACCTGATCTATTACGGCTCGGGCAACCCATCGACGTGGAATCCGAAGCAGCGTCCCGGCGACAACAAATGGTCGATGACAATCTGGGCGCGCAATCCGGACACCGGCGTCGCCAAGTGGGTCTATCAGATGACGCCCCATGACGAATGGGACTATGACGGCGTCAACGAGATGATCCTCTCGGACCAGCAGATCAACGGCCAGGCGCGCAAGCTGCTGACGCATTTCGATCGTAACGGCCTCGGCTATACGCTCGATCGCGGCACCGGCGAACTGCTGGTCGCGGAAAAGTACGATCCGAAGGTGAACTGGACCTCCGGCGTCGACATGGACAAGAACTCGCCGACCTATGGCCGTCCGAAGGTGCTCGACGCAGCTTCGACCGACAAGGCGGGCGAGGACCACAACGTGAAGGGCATCTGCCCGGCCGCGCTCGGCACCAAGGACGAGCAGCCGGCAGCCTACTCGCCGGACACGCAGCTGTTCTACGTTCCGACCAACCACGTCTGCATGGACTACGAACCGTTCAAGGTGAGCTACACCGCGGGTCAGCCCTATGTGGGTGCGACGCTCTCGATGTATCCGCCGCAGGGTGAAACCCATATGGGCAACTTCATTGCCTGGGACGGCAAGACCGGCAAGATCGTCTGGTCGAACAAGGAGCAGTTCTCGGTCTGGTCGGGTGCGCTCGCAACCGCCGGCGGCGTGGTGTTTTACGGCACGCTCGAAGGCTACCTGAAGGCGGTCGACGCCAAGACCGGCAAGGAACTCTACAAGTTCAAGACTCCTTCCGGCATCATCGGCAACGTCAATACCTATGAGAATGGCGGCAAGCAGTATGTCGCCGTGCTCTCGGGCGTGGGCGGCTGGGCCGGCATCGGTCTGGCGGCGGGTCTGACCGATCCGACCGCCGGTCTCGGCGCAGTCGGTGGCTACGCGGCACTCAGCAACTACACGGCGCTCGGCGGTACGCTGACCGTGTTCTCGCTGCCCAACTAAGCCTCTGCAGCATCGCTCCGGCGCGTGGATCAGCTCCACGCGCCGGCTCGTCTCACCGAATGCCGTCCGAGGAAAATCTCTTGCGTAAACTCTGCTCTGCCATTGCTGCGATGTTCTTGGTCGCGTCCGGGGGAATTGCCGTCGCGGACGGCTCGGGCGATCCGACCGCCGTCACGCAGAACGAAACCGGCGAATGGCTCGATAAGGAAGGCAACCCGACTTACAAGGTCACTGAGGGGTCCGTCGACTGGTACACCTACTCCGGATATCGCCGTTATCACTCGGACTGCCATGTCTGCCATGGCCCGGATGGAATGGGCTCGACCTACGCGCCGGCGCTGAAGGATTCGCTGAAGACGATGAGCTATGCCGACTTTCTCGGCGTCGTCGCTTCGGGCCGCAAGAATATCTCGACTGCCGCAGACAACGTGATGCCGGCCTTCGGCGATAACCCGAACGTCGCCTGCTACATGGACGATCTCTATGTCTATCTGCGTGCCCGCTCGAATGAGGCCTGGGGCCGCACCCGACCGGGCAAGCACGAAGACAAGTTGGACACCTATACCAAGAACGAAGATTCGTGCATGGGCAAGAAGTGAACGTGCGGAGCTTGACCAGACCTGGTTCTTGGCGCCTTGCGAGAATTTGAGGAGTTACCGATGAAGACACGTGCCGCCGTCGCTTTCGAAGCCAAGAAGCCGCTCGAGATCGTCGAGGTCGACCTGGAAGGACCGAAGGTCGGCGAAGTCCTGGTCGAGATCAAGGCGACCGGCATCTGCCATACCGACGCCTACACGCTCGAGGGCTTCGACAGCGAAGGAATCTTCCCGTCAATCCTGGGCCATGAGGGCGCGGGCATCATCCGCGAGATCGGTCCCGGCGTGACCTCGGTGAAGCCGGGCGACCACGTCATCCCGCTCTACACGCCGGAATGCCGGCAATGCAAAAGCTGCCTCAGCCAGAAGACCAACCTCTGCACCGCGATCCGCGCGACGCAGGGCAAGGGCGTGATGCCCGACGGCACCAGCCGCTTCTCCTACAAGGGCAAGCCGATCTACCACTACATGGGCTGCTCGACCTTCTCGAACTTCACCGTGCTGCCAGAGATCGCGGTCGCCAAGATCCGCGAGGACGCACCGTTCGACAAGAGCTGCTACATCGGCTGCGGCGTCACCACCGGCGTCGGCGCCGTCGTCAACACCGCCAAGGTCGATCCGGGCTCCAACGTGGTCGTGTTCGGCCTCGGCGGCATCGGCCTCAACGTGATCCAGGGCGCCAAGATGGCTGGCGCGGACAAGATCATCGGCGTCGACATCAACGACTCCAAGGAGGAATGGGGACGCCGGTTCGGCATGACCGATTTCGTCAATCCCAAGAAGATCACCGGCGACATCGTCCCGCATCTCGTGACCCTGACGGACGGCGGCGCCGACTACACCTTCGACTGCACCGGCAACACCACAGTGATGCGCCAGGCGCTGGAAGCCTGCCATCGCGGCTGGGGCACCTCGATCATCATCGGCGTTGCCGAATCCGGCAAGGAGATCGCCACCCGTCCGTTCCAGCTCGTCACCGGACGCAACTGGCGCGGCACCGCCTTCGGCGGCGCGCGGGGCCGCACCGACGTGCCGAAGATCGTCGACTGGTACATGAACGGAAAGATCCAGATCGACCCGATGATTACCCACACGCTCAAGCTCGAAGATATCAACAAAGGCTTCGACCTGATGCATGAGGGCAAATCGATCCGTTCAGTCGTCGTGTTCTAGCTCGAAAAGCGTCACCCCAAGGAGGATCGACCCATGACTGTTGCACTCCATCCCTCGATCGACAACGGCATTAAACAGGGCAGCGGCAGCTTCGCCGGCGGCACGCTCGCGTGCAAATGCAAGGACCATCAGGTCAAGGTCGCCGTCAAGGGCGACGTCGCGCATAACCACGCCTGTGGCTGCACCAAGTGCTGGAAGCCCCAGGGCGCGAATTTCTCCGTCGTCGCCGTGGTACCGCGCCAGAACGTTACCGTGCTCGAGAACGGCGACAAGCTCCAGGTCGTCGATCCCTCCGCGGTGATCCAGCGCCACGCCTGCAAGGCTTGCGGCACGCACATGTACGGGCGGATCGAAAACAAGGACCATCCGTTCTACGGCCTCGACTTCATCCACCCCGAACTGTTCCAGGAACAGGGCTCGGCAGCGCCGCAATTCGCCGCCTTCGTCTCTTCGGTGATCGAATCGGGCGTGAAGCCGGAGCAGATGGGCGGAATACGGGCTCGGTTCAAGGAGCTTGGACTTGAGCCCTATGACTGCCTGTCGCCGGCGCTGATGGACGCGATCGCGACCCATGTAGCGAAGGCCAAAGCCGCCTGAGCAAGGCTGCCTGACGTTTGCCGCGCCCCGTCCGCTCGCTGGTTCCACCACCGCCAACGAGCCGGACGGGTCCGGCCCCGGGACCATCGCGGCGACGCCGCCGCTTCTCCACTCTGCTTATCTGAGGGCCGTCAGCTCCCTCAGTCCTGGTCTCTGAATGACTGCGCAGGGCCGCCGGCTTCCTGCTTGAAGTCCGTGGCGCTTGCGTTTCTCCCTCCCTCGACTGAGGCATCCTTGCTTCGTCCGCACAGTTGTTCTGGCGGACGAAGCTTTTTTCATTGTGCCCATTTCGAGAAGCGCACGGCGTGATGCCGCGCCCTGCTTTTGACAAACCTTGGTTGCAATCTTTTCCCGTCGAAAACAGCTGACCAAAGAACACTTGGCTGTGAACGCCGGAGCGAAGCGATCTCTGCTACGATTGCGTCGTGACGATGCCGCGCGATTCAATAATCAAGAACAATACGGGAGGTATCGAGCACATCCGGACATGACATTCGCATTCCTGCTTCCTGCCGGGATCTGCCCGCGCGGGGGACGACGGCCGGAATACGACACGACGCAGCGGGCATTGCACCGACCGACGTCGGGATGCTTTTGAAATCAGCAAGCTTATGAAATTGGCAAGCTTATGAAGAGCGAGGGACGATCATGATCAAGGTGAAGATCAATGGCCAGGAACAGAGCTGGGACGGCGACCCGGATCTCCCGCTACTCTGGTTCCTGCGCGACGAGGCCGGGCTGACCGGCACCAAGTTCGGCTGCGGCCAGGCCCTGTGCGGCGCCTGCACCGTCATCGTCGACAAGGAAGCCGTGCGCTCCTGCATCACGTCGATCAACGACGTCGCCGGCCGCGAAGTCACAACGATCGAGGGACTGCATCCGAACGGCGATCACCCGGTGCAGAAGGCCTGGCGTCAGCTCAACGTTCCCCAATGCGGATTCTGCCAGGCAGGCCAGATCATGCAGGCGGCTGCGCTGCTGATGGACAACCCAAAGCCGTCGCACGACCAGATCCGCGAGGGGATGTCGGGCAACATCTGCCGCTGCGGCTGCTACCAGCGCATCGAGAATGCGGTCCATCTCGCATCAACGGGAGTGTGACATGAATTTCATCGACAACCCCGAGAAGCTTCGTGGCTTCGAAAAGAGCATCCGTGTCGAAAAGATCTCGCGCCGCAGTATCCTGAAGGGACTCGGCATCACCGGCGGCTTCGTGCTCGCCGCCCCCGTGATGTCACGCCAGGCGTTCGCCTATGAGACCGGCGCCGGCAAGATGCCGCATGGCGTCGTAGTCGATCCGCGCGTGTTCGTCGCCGTCGCGCCCGACGGCACCGTCACCATCCTCGCCCACCGCGCCGAGATGGGCACCGGCGTGCGCACCAGCCTGCCGCTGATCGTGGCCGAGGAGATGGAAGCCGACTGGTCGAGGGTCAAGGTGGAACAGGCCCATGGCGACGAGGTCAAGTTCGGCAACCAGGACACCGACGGCTCGCGCAGCACGCGGCATTATTTGATCCCGATGCGCCAGATCGGTGCTTCCGCCCGCACCATGCTGGAGCAAGCCGCCGCGAAACGCTGGGGTGTGCCGGCGACCGAGGTGAAGGCCGTCAACCACGAGGTCGTTCACAGCGCGACGAGCCGCAAGCTTGGCTTCGGCGAGCTCGCAGCCGATGCCGCCAGGGAATCGGTACCGAGCATCGAAGGCCTCAAGCTGAAGGACCCCAAAGACTTCCGCTATCTCGGCAAGGGCCAAATCGGCATCGTCGATCTCCACGACATCACCACCGGCAAGGCGCGTTACGGCGCCGACGTGCGGCTGCCTGGCATGAAGTATGCCGTCATCGCGCGCCCGCCGGTGACCGGCGGCAAGCTGGTCTCGTTCGATCCGGACGCAGCGCTGAAGGTGCCCGGGGTCGAGAAGGTGATGCAGGTGCGCGGCTGGCCGTGGCCGTCGAAATTCCAGCCGCTCGGCGGCGTTGCCGTGATCGCGCGCAACACCGGCGCGGCGATCAAGGGCCGCGACGCACTGAAGCTGACCTGGGACGACGGGGCCAATGGCAAATACGACTCCGTCGCCTACCGCAAGGAGCTCGAGGAGGCCTCGCGCAAGCCGGGTCTCGTCGTGCGCCAGGAAGGCGACGCCGATACTGCTCTGAAAGGCGCCGACAAGGTGGTCGTCGGCGAATATTATCTGCCGCACCTCGCCCATGTCAGCATGGAGCCGCCGGTGGCGGTCGCCGACGTCAAGGGTGACAAGGCGGAGATCTGGGCGCCGGTGCAGAGCCCCGGCGGCACCCGCGAGGACGTCGCAAAAACGCTCGGCGTTCCCGAGGGCAATGTCACGGTCAACGTCACGCTGCTCGGCGGCGGTTTCGGCCGCAAGTCGAAATGCGACTTCGCGCTCGAGGCCGCGCTGCTGTCGAAGGAGCTCGGCGCGCCCGTCAAGGTGCAGTGGACGCGCGAGGACGACGTCCGGCACGACTTCCTGCACACCGTCTCGGTCGAGCGGATCGAGGCGGGGCTCGACAAGAGCGGCAAGGTGATCGCCTGGCGTCATCGCAGCGTCGCTCCGACCATCGCCTCGACGTTCGCGGCGGGTGCCAAGAACGAGGCGCCCTTCGAACTCGGCATGGGCCTCGTCGACATGCCGTTCGAGATCGCCAACATCTCCTGCGAAAACCCGGAAGCCGCGGCGTTCACCCGCATCGGCTGGTTCCGCTCGGTCTCGAACATCCCGCGCGCCTTCGCGGTGCAGTCGATGGTGGGCGAAATCGCGCATGCGACCGGCCGTGACCAGAAGGAGACGCTGCTCGCGCTGATCGGCAGCCCACGCATCGTCAAGCCGGCCGTGAAGGACATGTGGAACTACGGCGAGCCCTTGGACAGCTATCCGATCGATACCGCGCGCCTGCGCAAGGTGGTCGAGCTGGTCGCCGAGAAGGGCGGATGGGGCCGTCAGGTGCCGAAGGGCCACGGCCTTGGCATCGCCGTGCACCGCAGCTTCGTCAGCTATATCGCGACCATCGTTGAGGTGGCCGTCGACGACAAGGGCAAGCTGACGGTGCCGCGGGTGGACACCGCCATCGACTGCGGTACCTATGTCAACCCCGAGCGCATCGCCTCGCAAATCGAGGGCGCGGCGATCATGGGCTTGAGTCTCGCCAAATACGGCGAGATCACCTTCAAGGATGGCAAGGTGCAGCAGAAGAACTTTGACGACTTCCAGGTCCTCAGGATGGACGAATCTCCTGCGGTGACCAACGTCTACATCGTGCCGCCCGGACCCGACACGCCGCCGAGCGGCGTCGGCGAGCCCGGTGTCCCGCCGTTCGCGCCGGCGCTGATGAACGCCATCTTCGCCGCGACCGGAAAACGCATCCGCAACCTTCCGCTCGGCAAGCAATTGGAAGCGTAAAGGCGGGAACACAAGGCGGCCTCGCGCCGTTTGCATCGATCTGACAGGAGCAGATCGATGACCCATATCTCAAAGGCGCTCGCAGTTTCGCTGTCGAGCGCCTTTCTTTTGACGGCCACTGGCGCCTTCGCCCAGAGCACCACGATGCCGCCGACCACCGCGACGCGCCCGAGCACGCCGGACCAGAACTCCGTGCCCAACGCCAATGCCACGCCCCCATCGACCACCCAGACCACCGGGCAGCACAATCCCGATCCCAAGGTTCGTGAGATGAACCAGAAGGAAAAGGACAAGGTCGAGCGCGAGGGGAAGTAGACTTCTGGCGTTGCGTGCGACCGCATCGTCATGGCCGGGCTTGTCCCGGCCATCCGCGAGCTTTGCTCTGACACGAAGACCATGGATGCCCAGGACAAGCCGGGCATGACGATTTCGTGGCACGGACAGCAATCCCATCGCGCACGCAAAATGCGGCGGACGCTGCCGTCCGCCGCATTTGCCCCCTGATACTCCGCTTCTTTCGATCCGCCAGCGGAGCCTACTTCTTCAGCGCGAACACCCAGACGACGCCGCCCTGCGGCACGTTGGCTTCGATGCCGATATTGTTGGTCACGAGTGCATCCTGGATGCGCTGCGCATCCACGCCCCATCCCGACTGGATCGCGATGTATTGCGTGCCGTCGATCTCATAGGACACCGGCATGCCCATGATGCCGGAGTTGGTCTTCTGCTCCCACAACAGCTCACCACTCTTGGCGTTGAAGGCGCGGAAGTTGCGGTCGTTGGTGCCCCCCACGAAGACCAGATCGCCTGCGGTCGCCGTCACCGATCCGAACAGCTGCGACTTCGGGAAGTTGTGTTGCCACATCTTCTTGCCCGTGACGGGATCCCAGGCCTGGAGCTCGCCGAAATGATCCGCGCCCGGCTTCGTCTTCAGCCCGATGTCCTCCGGCTTGGTGCCGAGCCAGAGCTCGCCGGGCTTGAGCGGAACCTTCTCGCCGGTGAAACCACCGCAGAAATTCTCGTTGGCGGGCACGTAGACGAGGCCGGTCTTCTGACTGTAGGCCGCCGACGGCCAGTCCTTGCCGCCCCACAGCGACGGACAGAACTCCACGCGCTTGCCGACCATCGGCTTGTGCGCGGGATCGACGATCGGCCTGCCGCTCTCCGCATCGATGCCCTTCCAGACGTCGGTGGAGACGAACGGCCAGCCGGCGACGTAGTTGATCTTGGTCGGCGTGCGCTCAAGTATCCAGAAGATCGCATCGCGTCCCGGATGGACCAGACTCTTGATGTTGCGGCCGTCGCGTTGCAGGTCGATCAACATCGGCGCTTCGACCTCGTCCCAATCCCAGGAATCGTTCTGGTGATACTGGTGATAGGTCTTGATCTTGCCGGTGTTCGGATCGAGCGCGAGCACCGACGAGGTATAGAGATTGTCGCCAGGATGCATCTCGCCCGGCCAGGGCGCGGCGTTGCCGACTCCCCAATAGATCGTCTTGGTGTCCTTGTCGTAATTGCCGGTCATCCAGGCCGAGCCGCCGCCATTCTTCCAGTCGTCGCCCTGCCAGGTGTCGTGGCCGGGCTCACCCTCGCCGGGAATGGTATAGGTCCGCCACAGCTCCTTGCCGTCCTTGGCATCATAGGCGGCGACATAGCCGCGCACGCCGAACTCGCCACCGGAGCCGCCGACGATGACTTTGCCGTCGACGATCAGCGGCATCAGGGTCATGTACTGGCCCTTCTTGTAGTCCTGCACCTTGGTGTCCCACACCACCTTGCCGGTCTTGGCGTCGAGCGCGACGACATGGTCATCGGTGGTGGCGAGATAGAGCTTGTCCTCCCAGAGGCCGACGCCGCGGCTGGTCGGATGCAGCTGGAACAGATCGTCGGGGAGCTGCCGCTTGTAGCGCCAATATTCGTCGCCGGTCTTGGCGTTTAGCGCGATCACCTGCCCCATCGGGGTCGCCACGAACATCACACCGTTGTTGACGATCGGCGGCGCCTCGTGGCCTTCGACGACGCCGGTCGCGAAGGTCCAGACCGGGGTGAGGTTTTTCACATTTGAGGTGTTGATCTGGTCGAGCGGGCTGTAGCCCTGCCCGTCATAGGTCCGCCGGTAGAGCATCCAATTGGCGGGCTCCGGGTTTTCCAGCCGCTGCGCGGTGACGGGTGCGTAGTTCTCGACGGGGCCTGATACGGCGGCGGTCGAGGCAAGAGTCGAGGCAAGACACGTGAAGGCGACGAAGCCGGACAGGTACCACTGCTTCCTGGTCATGGACGTTCCCCTTTTTCATCCGTTTGAATTCTTGTTTTGAATTGTTGTTTTGAATTCGTTGTCGTTCGTCCCGTCGTCCGCCCATCGGCGGACGCGGCCTCTTGTGACGCGGGCGCGACCCGCACGTCCATCATCCCGGCTGCGCGCCACCTACCTTTCCGATGAAGTTGCCGGCGACGCTGAGCGAACCGTCAGCGAGCGCCAGCGGCAGCGCAGCGAGCCGTCGCGGCGCCGGCCCGAACACGACCTGTGCGCCCGCGCGAGGATCGTATTCGGAATTGTGGCACATGCACTTGAACACCTCCTTGTCGCCGACATCGCTCTTCATCCAGGCAGTGACGGGACAGCCGGCATGCGAGCAGATCGCCGAATAGGCGATGATGCCGTCGACGGCGCGCGCTTTCGTCTGCTCGTCGAGCTCGGCGGGGTCGAGCCGGATGATCAGGATCTCGTTGAGGCGCGAGGCGCTGCGCACGACCGATGTCTTCGGGTCTTTCGGCCAGGCATGCACCGGCGGTCCGCCGGACGGTACATCGGCTGCGGCAATGAGTTTCCCCTCCTGATCGCCTTCCGAGAAGACCAGTACATCGCCCTTCTGCGGCCGCTCATCCGAGCCGGGCGGTTCCTCGCCCGCATGCACTTGCGCGGCACAGCCGAGGCAAGCGGTGGCGAGCGCACCGAGCAGAAGCGCTCGCCGCGTCTGCTCGGCATGCGCGTCGCCTTCAGGTTCCACAACATTTTCGGACGATGATGGACTGATGGTGAACGGTGCGCTCGACATGTGCGCTAGCTGGCGCCGGAACTCTGCCGAAAAAAAGGCAAAGAATTGGCGCCGCAATGCATCAATATGGCTTTGCTCGCTTTGATTGAGCGAGAATGAAAGCAATCAGCCGCGTTTTCGCAATATCAACATCACATTGCGTGCTTCGCATGATGATTTTGCAGACCAGACCGATGATGACGGAATTGCTGCGCCGCCTTATCCCGTAGCACGCAAAACCGAAACAAGCTGGCTGCGTCAAGGCCTGAGCACGTGACGTGGCGCGGCGATCCGACCCGCCAGGGTGGCCGACGCCATCTCAAAGCTGTCGGCGATGCGGCGCGCCTTGTCGATGAACAGCGCGGCCGCCGCCGGCGGACAGACCTCGCGCGCGGTCTGTTCGAACAAATCGAGCCAGCGGTCGAAATGATCGCCCACCAGGCTCAGCGGCATATGCGCCCGCATCGGCGAGCCCTGATAGCGGCCGCTCATCAGCACGACCGACGACCAGAAATCCATGAGCTTGGCGAGATGTTCGTCCCAGTTCTGCACCCTCGCGAACACCGGGCCCAGCAGTGCATCCTCGCGCACGCGGCCGTAGAAGCGGGTGACGAGTTCCCCGATCATGTCTTCGGTGATCCCCGTGCGCTCGATTGCATCCTGGGTTAGCAAGTTCCGCCGCGCGGTCGCAGCCTCGCGCTCGGCCTTCAGTCGATCCGACATGTCCTCTGTTATCCGTTCCGTTATCCCGCAGGCCGCCCGTTCGACATTGTCGGGCCAATTGCGCGCGGCGTCTTTGTCGCAGCGCAAATTGCGGGGTCCGGCGGCGAGCACTAAACGCCCGCCGCCTGCGCCATTGTCAGGCGCTGTAGGTATAGAAGCCCTGTCCCGTTTTGCGGCCGAGATGGCCGGCGTCGACCATTTCCTTGAGCAAGGGGGCCGGACGGTATTTAGGGTCGTTGAAGCCTTTGTAAAAGACCTCCATCACCGACAACATGGTGTCGAGCCCGACGAGGTCGGCGAGCGCCAGCGGCCCGATCGGATGGTTGCAGCCGAGCTTCATGCCTGCATCGATCTCTTCCGCCGACGCAATCCCCTCCTGGAGCGCGAAGATCGCCTCGTTGATCATCGGGCACAGGATGCGGTTGACGGCGAAGCCGGGGCTGTTCTTGGCCGTGATCGCCACCTTGCCGACGCGCTTGGCGAAATCCAACGCCTTGGCGTGGGTGTCGTCGGAGGTCTGCAGACCGCGGATGAGTTCCAGCAGCGCCATCACCGGCACCGGATTGAAGAAGTGCATGCCGATGAAGCGGTCGGGGCGGTCGGTCGCCGCAGCGAGCTTCGTGATCGAGATCGAGGAGGTGTTGGTCGCGAGCAGTGTGCGCGGCGACAGCGTCGCGCAGAGATCCTTCAGGATCTTGACCTTGAGTTCCTCGTTCTCCGTCGCGGCCTCGATGACGAGATCGCAATCCACGAGCTTCGCGCGGTCGGTGGTGCCGGTGATGCGCTTGAGCGTGGCGTCACGGTCGCTGGCCGACATCTTCTCCTTCTTGACCAGGCGCTCGAGGCTGCCGCCGACGGTCGAAATGCCACGGTTCACCGCCGCATCGGAAATGTCGACCATCACGACCGGAAGCCCGGCCGCGGCACAAATCTGCGCGATGCCGTTCCCCATGGTCCCTGCCCCGATGATGCCAACGGTCTGGATCATTGCCTCAAATCCTTCATCCTTACGGACGTGCCATACCGGCTTCGCCCCATTGTTCCTGCATCAGGGTCTAGCACCGCTCCCGGGCGGGTGCGACCTGATCCTGTCCCTTCCTTAAAGCATCCAACGCTGGAATAAAGCCGCCTTTCGGTCGCGAAACGGCATGATTTGGCCCCCCGGCCTGCTTGGCTGAGCTATCTGCAGCATCCTGCTCCCGGGAGCGCCGAGGGTCTGGAGGACTGGGCTCGAGGCTGGAGCGCCTCAACCGAGACGAAGCACCTTGCCCGGGTTCATGATGTTCTTGGGATCGAGCGCCCGCTTGATCGTGCGCATGATGTCGAGCTCGGTCCGCGAGCGATAGTGCTGCAGCTCGTCGAGCTTCTCGATGCCGATGCCATGTTCCGCCGAGATCGAGCCGCCCATGGAGGTGACGAGATCGTTGACGGCCCGCGTGATCGCCGCGGAATATTGCGAGAGCGTATCGAGGTCCATGCCCTTCGGGCCCATGAAGGAGAAGTGCACATTGCCGTCCCCGATGTGGCCGAGCGGATAGGGGCGGATCGCCGGCAGGATTGCGAGCACGGCCTCAAGACCGCTGTCGATAAACTCGGGAATCCTGGAGACCGCGACCGACACGTCGTAGCTCAAGCCCGGACCTTCGGCGCGCGATGCCTCGGCCACGCTCTCGCGAATCCGCCACATGTTGCGCGACTGCGCTTCGGTTTGCGCGATCACCGCATCCAGCACCCGGCCCGCCTCGAGCTGGTCGGCCAGGAACTGCTCCATCCTGTCCGACATGCCCGCGCCGACGTCCTGCCGTGGCCGGGCTGATGACCATTCGAGAAGGAGATACCATTCGGTCTCGGCCTTGAGAGGATCCTGGGTGCCAGGAATGTGGCGCAGCACCATGTCGGTGCACGCGCGGCTGACGAGCTCACAGGAGCCGACATTGTCATCGGAAGCGGCATACGCCGCCGACAGCAGGTCGATGGCTGCCTTGGGATCGCGAATTGCGAGCCATGCCGTGCACACGTCTTTCGGCGCCGGCCAGAGTTTCAGCACCGCCTTGGTGATGATACCGAGCGTCCCTTCGGCGCCCATGAACAGATGCTTGAGGTCATAGCCGGTGTTGTCCTTCTTGAGTGCGCGCAGGCCGTCCCAGACATCGCCATTAGCCAGCACGACCTCGAGACCCAACACCAGATTTCGCGCATTGCCGTAACGCAGCACCTGCACGCCGCCGGCATTGGTGGAGAGATTGCCTCCGACCATGCACGAGCCCTGAGCACCCAGGCTGAGCGGAAAGAGGCGGTCGTGGCGCGCGGCCGTGTCCTGAAGCGTCTCCAGGATGCAGCCCGCCTCCACGGTCATGGCATAGCCGATGGGATCGACATTCAGCACCTGGTTCATGCGACCGAGCGACAGCACGATGCCGCAGTGTATCGGCCACGGCGTGGCACCCCCCATCAGGCCGGTGTTGCCACCTTGCGGAACGATGGCAATGCCGTTGTCGTGGCAGAGCTTGACGACAGCGGAGACTTCCGCGGTGCTGGCCGGACGCACGACCGCGGCGGCCTGCCCCGTCAGCGTGCCGCGCCAGTCGGTCACGAAGGGCTGCTTGTCTTGCTCGTCCAGGATCAGCCCTTTGTCGCCAACGATTGCCCGCAAGCGGTCGAGAACGGCCGACGTCACGCGCCCGGTCGGAATCGAGGGAGCGGTGGGAAAGGCTGCACCCGGCATGTATTCCTCTCTTTCGGCTGTTCTGCGCCATGGGGCGCACCGGCCTTCATTTTTTTTCTATTCTCGGCGGTGGCGCGACGACCCTAGCACATGGGTCGCGCTTGCGGGAATGTCCCCGGCAACAAGGCTTGCGCAGATTTACCTGGACTGCTGAATGCAAGCGCACTTTCGCGGAGGTCCCGCATAGCTTAGTGTGGCCCGATCAAATTCGGATTGGAGATCATGAGCCGTTTCTGGAGTCCGGTCGTCCACACGCTTTCGCCCTACGTCCCCGGCGAGCAGCCGAAGCAGGACGGAATCGTCAAGCTCAATACCAACGAGAATCCCTACCCGCCCTCGCCGCGCGTGCTGGCGGCGATCGCATCGGCTGCGGAGCGACTGCGCCTCTATCCCGATCCGCGCGCCACACGCCTGCGCGAGGCGATCGCGGCCCATTGCGATGTGGCGCCCGAGCAAGTCTTCGTCGGCAACGGCTCCGACGAGGTTCTAGCCCACACCTTCCAGGCTCTTCTGAAGCACAATACGCCGCTTCTGTTTCCCGACGTCACCTACAGCTTCTATCCCGTCTATTGCGGCCTCTATGGAATAGCGCACGACGAGGTGCCGCTCGATGCCGCAATGAGGATCGATATCTCCGGCTACAGGCGACCATCGAGCGCCGTCCTTCTCTGCAATCCGAACGCTCCTACCGGCATCGCACTTCAGCGGGACGCAATCGCATCGCTGCTCACCGAACAGCCGGACCGGCTGGTCGTGGTGGACGAGGCCTATGTCGATTTCGGTGCCGAGAGCGCCGTGCCGCTGGTCGCACACCACGACAATCTGCTGGTCATCCAGACCTTCTCGAAGTCGCGCTCGCTCGCTGGCCTGCGGGTTGGTTTTGCCATCGGCCAACGACCGCTGATCGAAGCGCTGGAACGGGTGAAGGACAGCTTCAACTCCTATCCGGTCGATTGCCTCGCCATCGCCGGTGCCGTCGCCGCGATCGAGGACGACGGCTGGTTCCGAGAGACCCGGGCCCGTATCATCGCAAGCCGCGAAACGCTGGCCCGCGACCTTGGACAACTCGGCTTCGAGGTGCTGCCGTCGCTTGCAAACTTCGTCTTCGCGCGCCATCGAAAGCGGAGCGGAGCAGATCTCGCGGCAGCACTTCGCCAGCGTGGCGTTCTGGTCCGGCATTTCGGAAAGCCGCGGATCGAGGACTTCCTGCGCATCACGGTCGGGACGGAGGCCGAGTGTGCCCGGCTTGTAGAAGTGCTGCGCGGCTTGATCTGAGCCCGGCGGTCTCGGCATCGGCCAATGTCAAAGGATGCGGCCGAAGGTGGGCCTCGTGCCATGCCCGCCCGCGGCTTTGATTTCCGGTCAAATTCGGGGTACCAAACCGCTCCGCCGCTGCTTTGCACGACGATACCCTCAGGGAAATATACGTGAAACACCTCCGCAGCGCCGAGATCGACGCTCCCAAAACATTGTGGCCGGCGCCGAAGCTCAGGCACGGATGAACGACTTCGCGCGATCCATCGGCGCCGCATTCACGCTGATCGGCGAGGCCGATTCAGAGCTTCTGGGCATCGTCGGACTGTCGGTGCGCGTCAGCCTCACCGCCAGCATCGTCGCGCTTCTGATTGGTGCACCGTTCGGAGCCCTGCTTGCGATCACCCGGTTTCGCGGGCGGCAGGTCATCATTGTCCTGACCAATGCCTTGCTTGGCCTTCCGCCGGTCGTGGTCGGGCTCGCGCTTTACCTTCTGCTGTCGCGGTCCGGCCCGCTCGGGGCGGCCGGCCTGTTGTTCACGCCGGCGGCCATGGTGATCGCGCAGGCGCTGCTCGCGACACCGATCGTGGTCGCACTGGTGCACCGGCCGGCGAGCCTGCTGTGGGCGGAATATGGCGACCTGGCACGGATCGACGGGCTGTCAACGTTGCGCAGCATCGCACTTTTGTTCGCGCTGGGCCGAACCTCGCTGCTGACGGCCTTTCTCGCAGCCTTCGGGCGTGCGATCGCCGAGGTTGGCGCCATCCTCATCGTCGGCGGCAACATCCGCGGCTTCACGCGCACGATGACGACCGCGGTCGCGCTGGAGACCAGCAAGGGCGACCTGCCGCTGGCGCTCGGGCTCGGGTTGATCCTGCTTGCCCTCAGCGTCGCAGTGTCGACTGTCGCCTTCCTGCTAGTGGGACGCGTTGGGGAAAAATAGCTGCTCGCCTCCGACCTTGTAGCCGGCGATGGCCTCCTGCCCCTTGGAAGAGATCAGCCAATCGATGAAGGCCTGCCCGTCCTGCGCCTTGACGTTCGCATGCTTGGCCGGATTGACCAGCATGACCCCATACTGGTTGAACAGCCGCTTGTCGCCTTCGGTCAGGACGGCAAGCTCGCCGCGGTTCTTGAACGACAACCAAGTGCCGCGGTCCGACAGCAGATAGGCATTCGACGACGACGCCATGTTCAGGGCCGGGCCCATGCCTTGGCCGATCTCGCGATACCAGCCGTCCTTGGCGGCACCGAGGTCGACGCCCGCGTCCTGCCAAAGCCGCAGTTCGGCCGCGTGCGTGCCGGACTTGTCGCCGCGCGAGATGAACGGCGCCTTCGCGGCTGCGATCTTGCGTAGCGCCTCGGCCACGTCCTTGCCGCCGGCGATCTTCGCGGGATCGCTCTTCGGCCCGACAATGACGAAGTCGTTGTACATGACGTCAAAGCGCTTCACGCCCTGCCCTTCGGACATGAACTTGTCCTCGGCAGGCCTGTCATGGACGAACACGACGTCTGCATCGCCGCGTCGCCCCATGTCGAGCGCCTGCCCCGTGCCGACGGCCACGACCTTGACGTCGATGGCCTCGGCCTTCGAGAACAGCGGCAGCAAATAGCCGAACAGCCCCGACTGTTCCGTCGATGTCGTCGAGGCCACGGTGATGGTGCGATCCTGCGCGAATGCGATCGTGGACCAGAGCAAAACCGCTGCGAAGGTCAGTATCCTTTTCATGCGTCGTCCTTACACCAGATGCCGGATTTTCCAAACCCTGCGGCCGGTGGAGCCGTGCAGGGAACCTCGACATTCGCCGCAACGCGCTTGGTCATCATCCCTGCGGCGCTCCCCTGTGAGGAACGTCCGCTCCGCGCGCAAGTTGTTGCCGAGTCAACCCAGGAGGAAACCAGATGAAGAAGATCATTTTGGCATCCGCGTGCATCATGGCGCTGGCGACCGGCGGCGCCTTCGCGCAGACACAACCCGCCCCAGGCGCATCCGGACAAGGCGACGTCGGTCCTTCCTCGCGAGGCCCCGCGACCAAGGGTATGACGACCGGCACGTCGTCGAACATGCAGAACGAGGCCGCCGACAGCAAGGGCAAGCAGGCTCCGAGCGCCGGTGGCAGCAACACGAACAACATGGGCAGCCAAGCCGGCGGCGGCGCGGGCGCGGGCGCGGGCTCCGGCTCCGGCGCCGGAAAGTAGGCCGGTATCGATCGAAAATCTGGAGAGGGCGGTCAGTCCCTCTCCAGATAGGGCGGGCTGAGCGTCGTCAGCGTCGGGACGGTACCTCGTGACGGCGCGGATTGGCCGCGGCTCGGCTCTTTCACCCAATCATCTTCGTGCAGCCAAAACTTGTCATTGCCGACGAC
Source organism: Bradyrhizobium sp. 149 (assembly GCF_023073915.1). Taxonomy (GTDB): domain Bacteria; phylum Pseudomonadota; class Alphaproteobacteria; order Rhizobiales; family Xanthobacteraceae; genus Bradyrhizobium. Next base: position 391,976 of record NZ_JADPKK010000023.1, read on the forward strand.
GTACGCGAACGCGACGCGCGCGTCACGCAGGGCTAGATGTTCTGCAATTGGTCCCATCCACATTGACATCAGTGTGACAGCCGGGGATTTTTACATTGCTGGCGAATCAGCGATGGCCTCAAGCCGAGTACCTCTTGGACAACTCCCAGTGCTTTCGAGACTGATATCGTTGCTGCGCCGCATCCCCGCGGTGAATTGGGCGTTCACCCGGCTTCGGCCCTCGCCGCAGGGCGGCAGCATTGATGTCGCACCTGATACGGCAGACGCTTCGCTCGCCCGCATTGCCGAAATTGCAGAAGCCGCTCCGGCGCTCGACACCCGCATCAGCGCGGATGCGTCGCACTGCGATCCCGCGGTCGCCGCTTCAGCCGCCGAAGACGACACCGCCAGTCCCGTCATCGCGGAGAGCCGGTCGGAAGCGCCAGCCGAGGTCAGCGTCAGCGACGATTCATTCTGGGCGACGCTGACGGAAGTCGAGCCAGTCGTCGTGGAGGAAGCTTCAGTCGCGACCATCGACGTCGACCGCAAGCCGGTCGACGTCCCCGAACTCGTCACCAACAGCGATCCATCGTCCGAACTCGCGGCCGACGCCGAGCCCGTTGTCGCGGAGGTCTCGTCTGTCCGTATTGAACTCGCTCCGGTTGATGCGCCCGCTCTCGTCGTCAACGGGGCTCATTCCTCTGTCGTCGATCTCTCCGCCAGTGCCGCGGAAATCTCCGCCGACACGCCCAGCGCCGTCACGATTATCGAGCCTGCTCCGGCTCTCGTGTCTCCGGCTCTGGAGGTCCTCAGTGCACCGAAAGCTCGCCCGAGAGCCGCAGAACCCCTCGACCGCGCCGCGCTGATCCGGCAGCGCTGGGCGGAGACCGGGATCAGGATGTGGAATCCGCGACTTCACGGCGCCGGCGACGCCGCGCTGAACATCCAGGGCAGCGCCAGCCTGCTGCCGCCCGCGCCCGGCGAGACGATGCCGCGCTACGACAAGCTGGAATTCAGGATACTCGGCGGACAGATCGTCTGCGAAGGCGTCATCGTCGAGGCGCCCGTGCAGGCGAACCATCGCAGCTTCACCTCGCTCGCCGGCGCTGGAAAACTCGAGCGGGTCCGCGAACCCGTGCGGGAACGCCAGGCCGCGCTCGCCTGATCCCTCTTTGTCTTGGGGCCATGATGGGCGCGATGTGCTAGGCTGATGTCCTGAACACAGGAGATCACATGCCCGCAAGATCATTGCGACTGGTCGTGATCGCCGCCCTCTGCGTCTCGCACACGTCGTTTGCAGAAGCCGGCAAGCGGCCGCGCCATGCGCTCGCCATAGATCAGGCTGCACCCTACAAGGCCGATCGGCTCTCGTCTTCGCGCGGCGAGACGATCCTCGATGCGCCCGGCCAGACCACCGTGCTGACGCGTCAGGTTCTCGACGACAAGAACGCAACGAGCCTCAAGGACGCAATGCGCTCGACCGCCGGCGTGACGATCGGGCGCTAGGCCACTTGCGCTCAGGGGATCGGATAGCCCTTCCAGACCCACTCCAGTGCTGACGGCAGCGTCTGCGCGATCGTCGGACGGTCGACGTGCTTGGCGTTGCGCACGAACAGAAACTGATAGTGGTAGCCCTTCTCCGCCAGCACCTTGGCCGTTAGCGCATTGGAGAGGGTCCAGTCGTGCATGCCGTCGGGAATGGTGGGGTTCGGATAGAACAGGTCCTGGTCGCCGCCGAAGAACCAGAAACGGATCGGCTTGGTCGGCGCAGCGACGATCAGCGGCACGCCGGGCGGCTCAGCCGGCGTGAGCACGCCGGCCTTCGAGATGAGGTTGGGTGTGGCCGGCCCCGTCCATGCGCTGTGATATTCCCAGGCGCCGCCGCGCAACGACGGGTCATGCGGCCATTGCTGGTTGACCATGGTCGGCGAGAAGGCCAGCACGCGGTGATAGAGCTCGGGATAGAACCACGCCATGGTGAAGGCTGCCACGCCGCTCGAACTTAGCCCCATGGTCGCACGCCCATCGGGATTTTTGGTCAGCCTGACGTCGGCGTTCTTTTCGACCAGCGGCAGCACCTCACGCTCGACGAACTGCGCGTAGGTGCCTGACACCGCGTCATATTCCCGGCCCCGCTGGCTGCCTTGTGCGTCCTGTCCGCCATTGCCGATCTGGATTGCGATCATTGGCGGCACGCGGCGCTGCGCGATCAGATTGTCGAGCGTGACGGCGAGATCCTTGTACGCGTTGGAGCCGCCGTCGCCGACCACGATGAACGGCGCCTCGGTGCCGCGCACATATTGCGCCGGCACGTAGACGTCGATGGTACGCGACCAGATACCCGGGTGGCTGGTGGTGACGATCATGTGCGACTTGTCGTCGGGCGCCATGACGGTCGTCATGATCGAGGAATTGGTACAGCCGGCGGCGTCGTCGCGGATCAGACCAGGATTGTAGATGGTGCTCTCCTTCGAGGACAGCGTGAAGGATTTGGTCGTCCCGTGGGGCACGCCCTCCTTCGCGATCGTCTCCGGCGCAGGATTGTGGGTGGGACCGATGATGAAATTGCCCTCGGCACCCGGTGGCGGCAGCGTTCCATCGGGCAGCTCGGTTGCACGCGGGTAATTGGGATTGGAGGGGTCGCGCGTCGGGGGCGTCGTCTTGAAGTCGAGACCCGCCGTATCGATGAAGAACGGGCCCGCCTTGTCGGCGGTGTTGGCCCCAGGCGGCACAGCCATGTTCTGTGCGACGCAGGCCGGCTGCGAGACCGCGACGGAAGTGAACGAGACGAGGGAAATCAGCGTCCCCGCAAGAACGGAGAATGAGTTGGTCATTTGAGCTCCCGGTCCTGGCGAGTCTTTCTGGCTCGCCTTGGCGCAAAGTATGACGAGCCGCCTGCGCGCGGTCAAACCCCAGCCGGCCGCGTTCCAGCAATGGCCGCCATGCTCAAACGGACAGGGACGGTTATTCCGCGCATGCCACGAAATTTCGGGACACGTGGCCGTTGCTGCCGCACCTCTCACGACGTAGCTTGCCGGCCGGCCGTGCCGCGAAGGCGGCACGCGATCAAAACGACAAGAACAATAAGGGAGACCAACGATGAAAAAGCTCACGGCCGCGCTCTGCGCGCTGGCGTTCCTCGCAACCGGCGCGCAGGCGCAGACCGTCAAGGATTTCGTTGCCGCAGTCACCAAGAAATGGACCACGCCGTTCGAGCCATTCCAGCTGATCGGCAACATCTACTATGTCGGAACCGATGGTATCGCCGTCTACGTTATCAAGACCTCGCAGGGCCTGATCCTGATGGATACAGCGCTGCCGCGGTCGACCGGCATGATCAAGGACAATATTGCGAAGCTCGGTCTCAAGGTCTCTGACATCAAGATCATCCTCAACACGCACGCGCATTTCGACCACACCGGCGGCTTCGCCGAGATCAAGAAGGAGACCGGCGCGCAGCTCGTGGCCGGCGAACGCGACAGGCCGCTGCTCGAAGGCGGCTATTATCCCGGCGACGAGAAGAACGAGGATCTTGCCTTCCCGGCGGTGAAGGTCGATCGTGCCGTGAAGGAAGGCGACAAGGTGACGCTCGGCGACACCACGTTGACGGCTCACGCCACACCCGGCCATTCGCCTGGCTGCACGAGCTGGGAGATGACCGTCAAGGACGGCAATCAGGACCGCGAGGTGCTGTTCTTCTGCAGCGGCACTGTGGCCTTGAACAGGCTGGTCGGCCAGCCGACCCATGCCGGCATCGTCGACGACTACCGCGCGACCTACGCCAAGGTGAAGGCGATGAAGATCGACGTGCTGCTCGGGCCGCATCCCGAAGTCTATAGCATGCAGGCCAAGCGCGCGGCGATGAAGGACGGAGCGCCGAACCCGTTCGTCAAACCGGGCGAACTCGCAACCTATGCCACCGGCCTGTCCGAGGAGTTCGACAAACAGCTCGCCAAGCAGACCGCCGCGATCGAGAAGAAGTAGCGGTCATCGGAGCATCCGCACACCTGTCCTCGACGAGGAGAGGTGTGCGCGCGCGACTCGCACCATTGATGATGCGACTGTACGCTGAGCCGATTCGTGCGCGCACAACAGTCGATCGCGGCATTGAAGACGATGGGCTGCCCATGCACGGCGACGCGATCGACGATTATCTCGCAAAAGAACGCCAGCGCCTCGACGGAACTAGGGTCGTGGTCTGAGTCAGACCTAGCCGAGACTCGGCAGATCGAGCCCCTTGTCGCGGGCGCATTCGATCGCGGTGTCGTAGCCCGCGTCGGCGTGGCGCATGACGCCACTGGCAGGATCGTTCCAGAGCACGCGCGCGATCCGCTTCGCCGCTTCCGGCGTGCCGTCGGCGACGATCACCATGCCGGCATGCTGGGAATAGCCGATGCCGACGCCGCCGCCATGGTGCAGCGACACCCAGGTCGCGCCGCTGGCGCAATTGAGCAGCGCATTGAGCAGGGGCCAGTCGGACACTGCGTCCGACCCGTCCTTCATCGCCTCGGTTTCGCGGTTGGGGCTCGCCACCGAGCCACTGTCGAGATGATCGCGGCCGATCACGATGGGTGCCTTCAATTCGCCGCGCGCCACCATCTCATTGAAGGCAAGGCCCAGGCGATCGCGATCGCCGAGGCCGACCCAGCAGATCCGCGCGGGCAGGCCCTGGAACTTGATGCGCTCCTTGGCCATGTCGAGCCAATTGTGCAGGTGCTTGTCGTCAGGCATCAGCTCCTTGACCTTGGCGTCGGTCTTGAAGATGTCCTCGGGATCGCCCGACAGCGCTGCCCAGCGGAACGGCCCGACCCCGCGGCAGAACAAGGGACGGATATAGGCCGGGACGAAGCCGGGAAAATCGAACGCGTTCTTCAGGCCCATGTCCTGCGCCATCTGGCGGATGTTGTTGCCGTAGTCGAGCGTCGGGATGCCTTGCGCATGAAAAACCAGCATGGCCTGGACGTGCTCGACCATCGAGGTTTTCGAGGCGCGCTCCACGGACTTGGGATCGGCGGCGCGCTTGGTCTCCCACTCAGCGAGCGTCCATCCCTTCGGCAAATAGCCGTTGATCGGATCGTGGGCGCTGGTCTGGTCGGTGACGATGTCGGGCCTGACGCCACGACGCACCAGCTCGGGAAAAATCTCCGCAGCATTGCCGAGCAGGCCGACCGAAACGGCCTTCTTCGTCTTCGCCGCCTCCGCCATGATCGCGAGCGCCTCGTCGAGCGTTGCGGCCTGGCGATCGAGATAACCGGTACGCAGACGCATCTCGATGCGGCTCGGCTGGCATTCGACCGCGAGCATCGAGGCACCCGCCATGGTCGCTGCCAGCGGTTGCGCGCCGCCCATGCCGCCGAGACCGGCGGTCAGAATCCATTTGCCGGCAAGGCTGCCGCCATAATGGCGACGCCCGACCTCGACGAAGGTTTCGTAGGTCCCCTGCACGATGCCCTGGCTGCCGATATAGATCCAGGACCCCGCCGTCATCTGGCCGTACATCATCAGGCCCTTGCGATCGAGCTCGTTGAAATGGTCGAGCGTGGCCCAATGCGGCACGAGGTTGGAATTCGCGATCAGCACGCGCGGGGCGTCCGCATGGGTGCGGAACACGCCGACCGGCTTACCGGACTGGACCAGCAGCGTCTCGTCCCCTTCGAGCTTGCGCAAGGCCGCGACGATCCGGTCAAAGCTCTCCCAGTCGCGCGCGGCGCGGCCGATGCCGCCATAGACGACGAGCTCGCTCGGACGTTCCGCAACGTCCGGATCGAGATTGTTCATGAGCATGCGCAAGGGCGCTTCCGTCAACCAGCTCTTGGCGCTGATTTCGCTGCCGCGGGGCGCGCGGATGGTGCGGTCATTGTCCAATCGGCGGTTCATGCGGAACACCTCGTCAGGCAAGTGTCGGAAACGGGTCAGTTGAGAGCGCGGCGAGTGCCGCAGCCGGCAGCGCATCGGCTTCGACCAGCGCTGCAGCCTTGGCGAGATCGCCGGCCATGTAGCGGTCGGCGCCGAGCGCTGGCACCTGCTCGCGCAGTGCGGCGATGACGGCAGCGAGCGGCACGCTCGTCGCATGCGGCGCGCGCAACGTGATGCCTTGGGCGGCGACCAGCAGCTCGATGCCGAGGATGGCGGTGAGGTTGTCGGCCATGTCGGACAGGCGTCGCGCAGCATGCGCGGCCATCGAGACGTGATCCTCCTGGTTGGCGCTGGTCGGCGTCGAATCGATCGAGCAGGCGGCCGCGCGCTGCTTGTTCTCGGCATAGAGCGCGGCCGCCGTCACCTCGGCGATCATGAAGCCGGAATTGATACCGGGATCGGGGGTCAGGAACGGCGGCAGGCCAAAATTGAGCGCAGGATCGACCAGCGTCGCGATGCGCCGCTCGCTGATCGCACCGATTTCCGACAGCGCGAGCGCGATGGCATCGGCGGCAAAGGCCACCGGTTCGGCGTGGAAATTGCCGCCGGAGACGATCTCGCCGGTCTCGACCAGCACGAGCGGATTGTCGGTGACGGCATTGGCCTCGACGATCAGCGTGCGCGCGGCCTGCACGATGAGGTCGAGCGCTGCGCCGGCGACCTGCGGCTGGCAGCGCAGGCAATAGGGATCCTGCACGCGCTCGTCGCCTTCGAGATGCGACAGGCGAATGTCGCTGCCGTCGAGCAGCGCCATCAAGGTGGCCGCCGCCGCGATCTGTCCGGAATGGCCGCGCAGCGCCTGGATCTCGGGGCGGAACGGCGCGGTCGAGGCCATCGCCGCATCGACCGACAGCGCGCCGGTGACGAGCGCGGCGCGGGTCAGGCGAAATGCACGCAGCACGCCAGAGACGGCATAGGCAGTCGAGAACTGCGTGCCGTTGATCAGCGCGAGCCCTTCCTTGGGGCCCAATGTCAGCGGCACGATTCCGGCGGCGGCGAGCGCCTCGCTGCCCGATACGGTCTTGCCATCGACGATCGCCTGTCCTTCGCCGATCATCACAGCGGTCATGTGCGCGAGCGGCGCGAGATCGCCGGAAGCGCCGACCGAACCTTGCTGCGGCACCAGCGGATAGACGCGCCGCGCCAGCATGGCCTGCAGCTGCTCGATCACCTCGCGGCGCACGCCGGAGGCACCGCGCCCGAGCGAGATGATCTTCAGCGCCATCATCAGGCGGACGATCGGCTCGGGCGTCGCCAGGCCGACGCCGCAGCAATGCGAGACGATGAGATTGCGCTGGAGCAGCGCGGTTTGATCGGGCGGAATGCGCTTCGATGCCAGCTTCCCGAAGCCGGTGTTGATCCCGTAGACGGGAGCGTCGGCTCGGGCGGCCCTTGCAACGATCTCCGCGGCCGCGTCGACGCGCGGCCAGAACGCGGGATCGAGCACCACGGATTGCCCCGCAAGCACGCGCGCGAGATCATCGAGGCTGACCGTTCCCGGCTTGACAACGATCGGGGCGCGCTGCTCCGTCATTGTCCCCTCCACACCCGGCGCTGCAGCGGATTGAAGCCGATGCGGTAGACCAGTTCGGCGGGACGCTCGATGTCCCATATCGCAAGGTCGCACCATTTGCCGGCCTCCAACGTGCCGGTATCATGGAGCACGCCGAGCGCTCGCGCGCCTTCGCGGGTAACACCGGCAAGGCATTCGGCCACATTCATCCGGAATAGCGTCGCACCCATGTTCATGGCGAGCAGGAGCGACGTCAGCGGCGAACTGCCCGGATTGCAGTCGGTCGCGAGCGCCATGGACACGCCGTGCTTGCGGAACGCCTCGACCGGCGGTTTTTGCGTCTCGCGGATGAAGTAGAAGGCGCCGGGCAGCAGCACGGCCACCGTTTTAGCCTTTGCCATCGCGGCGGCACCGGCTTCGTCGGTGTGCTCGAGATGATCGGCCGAGAGCGCCGAGAATTTTGCGGCGAGCGCGGCACCGCCGAGATTCGAGAGCTGGTCGGCATGCAGCTTGACCGGCAGTCCAAGCCGCCTCGCCGTCTCGAACACACGCACCGTATCCTCACCGGAAAATGCGATACCCTCCATGAAGGCATCGACGGCATCGGCGAGGCCGGCCTTCGCGACAGCCGGCAACATTTCGTTGCAGACGAGATCGATGTAGCGATCTTTGTCGCCCTCCGCCTCCGGCGGCAGCGCATGCGCGCCGAGGAAGGAGGTGCGGATCGCAACCGGCCGCTGACGGCCCAGACTTCGCACGGCCGCCAACTGCCGCATCTCGGTCTCGGTGTCCAAGCCGTAGCCGGACTTGATCTCGATCGTGGTCACACCCTCGCCAATCAGCGCATCGAGCCGCGGCAGCGCGCTTCCAACGAGTTCGGTCTCGCTCGCCTTGCGCGTCGCGGCAACCGTGGAGACGATGCCGCCGCCGGCGCGCGCGATCTCCTCGTAGCTCGCGCCTTTCAAGCGCAGCTCGAACTCGTAGGCGCGGTTGCCGCCATAGACCAGATGGGTGTGGCAGTCGACGAGGCCGGGCGTGATCCAGCGCCCTGCGCAATCGATCCGGTCGGCGGCATCGGCATCCGCCGGAAAATCGGTCTGCGCACCTGCATAGACGATACGGCCGCCGCGCGCGGCAATCACGCCGTGCTCGATCTCGCCGAGATCGGGACGGTCGGCCCGCATCGTGGCGAGCCGGGCGTTATGCCAGATCCGGTCGAAGCGCTCTGCCATGCAACTGTCCCTTGGTTTGGGATGCTTGACTTATATGTCTAGACATATAATCGTGGGGCGGTTCTGTCCAGCCGGCATGGAAACATGACACGACTGCATTTCGCCTCCGCGCTCCTGCCCTCGGGCTGGGCCAATGACGTGCAGGTGGTGATCACCGCCGGCGCGATCGCCGAGGTGACGCCGGGCGTAGTCCCAGCCCCCGGCGACGAACGCCACGACATCGCGATTCCGGGACTTGCGACCCTGCACAGCCACGCCTTCCAGCGCGGCATGGCGGGTCTCGCAGAACTGCGCGGCGATAGCACCGACACCTTCTGGACCTGGCGCGAGACGATGTACCGCTTCGCGCTCGCTATGACGCCTGACGACGTCGCAGCCGTCGCGACACTGCTTTATGTCGAGATGCTGGAGCAGGGTTTTACCCGCGTCGGCGAGTTCCATTATCTGCATCATGATCGCGACGGCTCGCCCTACGCCGACATCGGCGAAATGGCCGCTCGCATCGCGCAGGCCGCCGAGGCCTCGGGCATTGCGCTGACGCTGCTACCGAGTTTTTACGCGCACGGCTCCTTCGGTGGCACGGCCCCGCATGCCGGCCAGCGTCGCTTCATCTGCACGATCGATCAGTTCGCCGCGCTGATGAGCGCCTCGCGCAAGGCGATCGCGACATTGCCGGATGCCAACATCGGCATCGCGCCGCACAGTTTGCGCGCTGCGGCGCCGGACGAGCTTGCAGCGATCATTCCGCTTGCTGAGGGCGGACCGGTGCACATTCACGCGGCCGAGCAGGTGAAGGAGGTCGAGGATTGCCTGGGCTGGTCCGGACAGCGTCCGGTGCAATGGCTGCTGGAGCACGCGCCGGTCGATCAGCGCTGGTGCCTCATCCACGCCACCCACACGACGGATGAAGAAGTCACTGCATTCGCCAAGACCGGCGCGGTTGCGGGCCTCTGCCCCATCACCGAGGCGAGCCTCGGTGATGGCATTTTCCCGGCTCGCGAATTCGTCGCTGCCGGCGGTGCCTTTGGCGTCGGCACGGATTCCAATGTGCTGGTCGGCGTCGCCGACGAGCTGCGCCAGCTCGAATACGGCCAGCGGCTCAAGCACCGCGAGCGCAACGTGCTCTCCGCCGGCGCAGGCCGCTCGACCGGACGCGCCCTGTTCGATCATGCGCTTGCCGGTGGGGCGCGGGCACTGGCACAGATGTCCTTCGGTCTCACGCCCGGTGCGCGCGCCGACATCGTCACGCTCGACATCACGCATCCCTCGCTGGCGGGCCGCGCGCGCGACGCCGCCATCGACGGCTGGATCTTTGCGGCGGGCAGCGGTGCGATCGATTGCGTCTGGGCCGGCGGCGACAAGGTCGTCGAAGGCGGCCGGCACAGACTGCGCCGGGGCGCGCGCGAACGCTTCAACGCATCGGTGCGGAGGCTCGTTGCATGAGCCTCGCCACTGATACGACCGACCAGCCGACGCTGTACAAGCGAATCCGTGCGGATATCGAGAAGCGCATTCTGACCGGCGAGTGGCCGCCTGGGCATCGCATCCCGTTCGAGCACGAACTGGTCGCACGTTACGGCTGCTCGCGCATGACCGTGAACAAGGCACTGTCGGAGCTCGCGCAAGCCGACCTGATCGAGCGGCGGCGACGTGCCGGCTCCTTCGTCCGCCGGCCACAACACCAGTCTGCCGTGCTCAAGATCGCGGACATGCGCGCCGAGATCACCGCGCTCGGGCGCGCTTACGGCTACGAGCTGATCGGCCGCAAGGTCCGCGCCGCGACCGCTGCCGACCGTGACCGCCTCGGCGTCAAGAAGGCCGGCAAGGTGGTCGCGATCACCTGCCGCCACAGCGCTGACAACGTGCCGTTCGCTGTCGAGGACAGGCTGATCGATCTGGCGTCGGTGCCGGATGCGGCGACCGCGGATTTTTCGCGCGAGCCGCCCGGATCGTGGCTGCTTCACCATGTTCCATGGACAGAGGCCGAGCACACGATCAGCGCGATCGTTGCAGACGATCGCACGGCGGAAGCGCTCGACATCGCCGTCGGCGCGCCCTGCCTCGTGATCGACCGTTACACTTGGCGCAGCGCGCGCACGATCACCGCGGTGCGCCTGCTCTATCCCGGTGACTCTCACCGCCTTGTCGCGCGATTCAAGGGAGGCTGAGAGGACGATGTCGGCACAAATCGTGCAACGCTTCGGGCAACGGCCTATGAGGACCGACCAAGATCAACAGAACGTCAATCCATCGATCGGCAAGAGGACGACAATCATGCGTAATTCGAAAGTGTTCGCGACAATCATTGCCCTCGCAGCTTCCACGCCGGTGCTCGCCGACGACATCAAGGTCGGCGTCGGCATCTCCGGATGGACCGGCTTCGCGCCGCTGACGCTGGCCAAGGAAGCCGGCATCTTCAAAAAGAACGGCCTCGACGTCACCATCAAGAAGATTCCGCAGAAGGATCGCCATCTCGCGATCGCCTCCGGCGACGTCCAGTGCGCCGCAACGACCGTCGAAACCTGGATCTCCTGGAACGCCAACGGCGTCGCGACCAAGCAGATCTTCCAGCTCGACAAGAGCTACGGCGCCGATGGCATGGCCGTGCGCAACGAGCTCGCCGCGATCAAGGATCTGAAGGGCAAGACGGTTGCTGCTTCCGCGCCCGGCACCTCGCCCTATTTCGCGCTGGCCTGGATGCTCAAGAAGAACGGCTTGTCGGTGAAGGACGTCACCGTCGTGAACCTCGAGCCGGCCGCTGCCGCGCAGGCCTTCGTCTCCGGCCAGAACGATGCCGCGATGACCTACGAGCCATATCTGTCGACGGTTCGTGCCGCGCCCGACAAGGGCAAGATCATCGCGACCACGCTCGACTATCCGATGGTCATGGACACGTTCGGCTGCACGCCGAAATTCCTCACCGAGAACCCGAAGGCCGCCAAGGCGCTCGCCGACAGCTATTTCGAAGCCCTCGACATGATCGCCAAGGACCAGGCCAAGGCCTACGAGATCATGGGCGCCGACGTGAAGCAGAGCGGCGAGGCGTTCGGCAACTCGGCAAAGTATCTGCGCTGGCAGGACAAGGCCGCGAACCAGAAATTCTTCGCCGGCGATTTCCTGACCTTCAACAAGGAGGCCGCCGACCTCCTGCTGGAGATCGGCATCATCAAGGCCGCGCCGAAGGTCGAGGATCTCTTCGACGCCAGCTACATCAAGTAAACCTCCCAGGAGCCGCCGGCCCCGTCTCGCGGCGGGGCCGGTAAATTTGTTCACCGCCCGGATAACAGTTTGATGCGTCCCCTCGATCCTGTGACGTCAAGGCAGCGCGTGGCTTACGGGCTTGCGTTCTTCGTGGTGTTCGTTGCCCTCTGGTCCTGGGCGACCTTCGGCGGCCACGTGTCGAAAGTGTTCCTCGCCAATCCGCTGACCATGGTGCAGGAAGGCGTCGATTTGATCATCAAACAGGGCTTCCTGTTCGACATCGGCATGACGATCTGGCGCGTCGTCGGTGGTTTTGTGCTGGCCGCAATCATCGCGGTACCATTCGGCGTGCTGATGGGCGCGTACAAGCCGGTCGAGGCGTTCCTCGAACCCTTCGTTTCCTTTGCACGCTATCTGCCAGCCTCCGCCTTCATCCCGCTCTTGATCCTGTGGGCCGGCATTGGCGAACTACAGAAGCTGCTCGTCATCTTCATCGGCTCGGTGTTCCAGATCATCCTGATGATCGCCGTCACCGTCGGCACGACGCGGCGCGATCTGGTCGAGGCAGCGTATACGCTCGGGGCCAGCGACCGCGGTATCATCCGCCGCGTGCTGTTGCCCTCCTCCGCGCCGGAGATCGCCGAAATCCTGCGGCTGGTGCTGGGCTGGGCCTGGACCTATGTCATCGTCGCCGAGCTGATCGGCTCGTCCTCCGGCATCGGCCACATGATCACCGACAGCCAGGCGCTGCTCAACACCGGCCAGATCATCTTCGGCATCATCGTGATCGGACTGATCGGCCTCGTCTCGGACTTCCTGTTCAAGGCGTTCAACGCGTGGCTGTTTCCCTGGAGGCTCGCATGACGACCCTCAAGATCGAACAGGTCTCGCGAACCTTTCCCGCGCGCCACGGCAACGCACTGACCACGGCGCTGGAGCCGACCGATCTTGTGATCGGCAACAACGACTTCGTCACTATCCTCGGCCCTTCCGGCTGCGGCAAGTCCACCCTGCTTCGCATCGTCGCCGGCCTCGATCGCCCGACCGGCGGACGCGTGGTGCTCGACGGACGCGAGGTGACTGGCCCGGGCGCCGACCGCGGCATGGTGTTCCAGTCCTACACGCTGTTTCCCTGGCTGACCGTGCGCGAGAACATCGCCTTTGGCCTGCGCGAGCGCGGCGTGCCACAGGACGAGCGGAGCAAGATCGCCGACGCCTTCATCCGTCAGGTCGGTCTCTCCGGTTTCGAGAACCATTGGCCAAAACAGCTCTCTGGCGGCATGCAGCAGCGTACCGCGATCGCCCGCGCGCTCGCCAACGATCCAAAGATCCTGCTGCTCGACGAGCCCTTCGGCGCGCTCGACAACCAGACCCGCGCCTTGATGCAGGAAATGCTGCTCGGGATCTGGGAGCGTGACCAGAAGACCGTGCTGTTCGTGACCCACGACATCGAGGAAGCGATCTTCCTCGGCAGCCGCGTCATCGTCATGAGCGCGCGTCCCGGCCGCATCAAGGCCGAGATCAATGTGGACCTGCCGCATCCGCGCTCCTACAAGATCAAGACCACGCCCGAATTCGTCCAGTTGAAGGAACGGCTGGTCGAGGAAATCCGCACCGAGGCATTGAAGGTTGCCGAACATGCCTGATGCCTTTTCGCACACAAATGGCGAGCGGGTTCTCGCCGATCTCAATGCGCTCCGCGCCATCGGCGCTTACAAGACCGGCGCGCACAAGCCGACCTTTTCCGAGCCGCACAAGCTTTCGCTGGATTGGCTGGTGCAGAAGCTGCCCGAGGCGGGCCTCTCCGCCGCGATCGACGGCATCGGCAATGTCTTCGGCACCAGCGCAAAGCCGGGACCCAAGCTGCTGGCGGGATCGCACCTGGAAAGCCAGAACTACGCCGGCTGGCTCGACGGCCCGCTCGGTGTCGTCTACGCGCTCGAAGCGGCCCGCGTGCTCAATGCCGATCCCTCGCTCAACGGCGCGGTCGAAGTTGTCGCCTGGTGCGACGAGGAAGGACACTTCGGGCACTTCCTCGGTTCGCGCTCCTATGTCGGGCAGGTGACCGAGGCTGACATCGATGCTGCGCGCGACCGCAGCAGCGGCCGCACCATGCGGGACGCGCTCGCCGACATGGGGCTCGCGGGACGACCGCGCATCACCGCCGAGCCCGGCCGGCACGTCGGATATCTGGAAGCGCATATCGAGCAGGGCGACACGCTCGAAAGCGGCCGCCTTGCGATCGGCGTCGTCACCTCCATCGTCGGCATCTGGCAATACCAGATCAATTTCGTCGGGGCGCAGAATCACGCCGGCACCACGCGCATGGCGGCACGGAAGGATGCGGGACTGGCGCTGGCAAAGTTCTGCGTGGCGATCGACGAGCGTTTCCCTGCTAGCTGCGGCCCGCGCACGGTCTGGACCACCGGCCGCATCACGCTCGATCCTGGCGCGCCGAGCATCATCCCCGGAGGCGCCGAAATGCTTTTCCAGATCCGCGACGACGATCCCTCCGTCATCGCGCGGCTGGAGCAGCTGCTGCGGAGCATGGCGGATGAGTTCAGCGCGAACGGCCCCTGCACCGTCACCGTGGAACAACTGCGCACCGGCGCGCCGGCCATGATGAACGCGGGCATCCAGGACGCGATCGAAGCCGCGAGCAAGGCCCTCGCCGACGGACGGTCCGTCCGCATGCCCAGCGGCGCCGGCCACGACGCGCAGATGCTTGCGACTGTCATGCCCGCGGGCATGTTGTTCGTACCGTCGATCGGCGGCATCAGCCATCACTGGACCGAAAACACCGCCGACGCCGACATCATCACGGGTGCGCGCGTGTTCGTCGACGCTTGCCGGCGGATACTCGGCGGCTAGAAAGATGTGCCGCCTCTCGATCGCGCGCGCGATCTTGACCGCGCATGACGGAACGCTTCAGCTGCTCGACAACACACCAAAGCGCCCGCGCGTCCGCTTGCAGCTATCGAAGATTGCCTGCGACAATTCGAGCCCGCCGCGGACATAAAGACGCGGCAATCGTGGGGCTTGTCGATCGCCCCTGCCCTGCTTGCTCCCCCGGAGTTCCCATGCATTCTGCCGACCGGCCGGCAACGCGCCTTGCGACCAGGCTTGCCTTTCTCGTCGCGGGCTTCGGCATTGCGTGCTGGGCACCGCTGGTGCCGTTCGCGAAAATGCGGCTTGGCGTCGATGACGGCATCCTCGGACTACTCCTGCTCAGCCTCGGCATCGGCTCGGTCGTCGCGATGCTTCTGACCGGCGTGCTAAGCGCGCGCCATGGCAGCAAACCGATCATCATTGCGGGCGGGCTCGGCCTTGTTTTCGTCCTGCCTCTGCTGGCAATTACGAGTTCGCCCGCGACGCTGGCGCTGGCACTCTTCGCATTTGGCGCCGCGCTAGGCTCAATCGACGTCGCCATGAACATCCACGCTGTGGAGGTGGAGCGCTCCGCGGGACGCCCGCTGATGTCCGGCTTCCACGCGCTGTTCAGCATCGGCGGCTTCGCCGGGTCCGCGCTGATGACCGCGCTGCTCTCGCTGCAATTCGGTGCGCTCGCGTGCACGCTGATCTGCTCTGCCCTGATGCTGATCGCTATGCTGGCGGCCTGGCCGCGCCTGCTTCGTTCAGCGCAGGTGCAGGAAGGACCGCTGTTCGTGCTGCCGCATGGCTCCGTGCTCCTGCTCGCATTGCTCGGCGCCATCACCTTCCTCGTCGAGGGCGCGATGCTCGATTGGGGCGCGCTGCTCGTCATCGGCGCGGGCCTCGTCTCAGAGGCGCAAGGCGGGATCGGCTACATCGTTTTCTCGGTCGCGATGACGATAGGGCGGCTCGGCGGCGACGCCGTCGTCGCGCGCATCGGAGACCGCACGACGTTGGTCTGGGGCAGCCTCATTGCAATCGCGGGCTTCGTGGTCCTGCTCACGGCTCCCGTCGTGGCGGTCGCCGTGGCCGGTTTCCTGCTCATCGGCCTCGGCGCATCGAATCTCGTGCCGGTGCTGTTCCGCCGGGCGGCGAGGCAGAAAGTAATGCCCACGGGGCTTGCCGTCGCGGCGATCACGACCGCGGGCTACGCCGGCGTTCTCGTCGGCCCCGCCGGTGTGGGCTTCGTGGCACATTTTGGCGGATTGCCGATGGCGTTCTGGCTTCTGGCCGCATTGATGGGCCTCGTCACACTATCGGCACGCATTGTGACGCGGGCCGACGCCTGAGCAAGCTCACAAATTGCTCAGCCCGATCGATTTGATAACGGGTGCCAGGCTTGCGGACGTGGCCTCGACAATGCGCTGGAATTTGTCCGGGCTCGAATCGCTGTCCGGCTCCAGGCCTTGGGCGCGGTAGCTCGCCAGAAGCGCCGGATCGGACATGGCTAGCCGCGTCGCCTGCGCGATCCGGTCGATAATGGCATCGTCGGTGTGCTTGGGTGCAAAGATGCCGAACCATCCCTCATAACGAAGATCCGGCATGCCGGATTCGACGGCGGTCGGAATCTCCGGTGCGCCGCTCAGCCGCCTTTCGGTCGTGACCGCCAGCAACCTGACCTTCCCGGCCTCGCTCAGCTCCTTCAATTGGACGGACATCACGCCAATGATCAGCGAGATCTGGCCACTGACGAGGTCGTTGGCCGCCTGCGACATCCCCCGGTAAGGCACATGGAGGATGTCCAATGCACCCGCCTGCTGCTTGAAGGATTCGCCAACCAGATGGTTTCCGGTGGCGACGCCGGGCGTCCCGTAGGACAGCTTTCCCGGATTGGCCTTTGCGTAGGCGATCAACTCGCGCAGGTTTGCGGCAGGCAGCGACGGATGGACGGCGAAGACCAGCGCACTACTGATCAGGCGGTAGATGGCGCGGAAATCGTCAACGGAATAGCCGGGATTTGCCGAGGTCAGGGGAATGATAACCTGCGTGCTGCCGTTGCCGAGCAGCAGCGAATAGCCGTCGGGCTCCTCGCGCGCGACCGCGGCAGTCCCGATCGCGCCGCCGGCACCGCCGATATAGTCGACGAAGGTCGGCCCGAGCAGCGACGACATCTTGTCGACCCAGGGACGCCCGATCTGGTCCCCCGCTCCGCCGGCCCCGTACGGATGCACGAGACGAATGGGACGGGAGGGATAGTCGGCGGCTTGTCCGCTGCGGGCAAGCGCGGCGAGCGCCGCTGCGCCCGACAACGCATGGACGAATTGTCGCCGCGTGAAGCAAGACATGCTGGAAT
The DNA here is from genome assembly GCF_023073915.1 of Bradyrhizobium sp. 149. GTDB lineage: Bacteria > Pseudomonadota > Alphaproteobacteria > Rhizobiales > Xanthobacteraceae > Bradyrhizobium. The sequence goes on from NZ_JADPKK010000023.1 coordinate 409,041, forward strand.
TCCGGAAGTGGGCAGGCAATGTGGTGGCGGGGACCGGATCCCGGACCATGCCATCGCAGCAATCCGCCGCCATAGTCAATGCTCCATCCGGACGAACCTCGGCGTCATCGCATTGTCACGTCGGCCTAACTCGTTACTTTTCAAGCATTATTTCGCGAGCCAGCCGACCCAAGCCGTCCGCGCAGGGCTGCCAGCCCTGCCCACTGCTTTCGGCCAGTTTACTGTACGCCTCGTTCTGGTAGAGCAGAAAGTATTACCTTTTGACTCCCTTCGCGGGGGCGATGGCGCGTGCCAGATCGTAACGAAGACTCGGCCATCTCCTTTGGGCCATTTCGATTGTTTCCGAAGTCCCGGCTCTTGGAGAAGGAGGGCTCGCCGCTTCATGTCGGCGGCCGCGCGCTCGACATACTCATCTTCCTGGCCGGCCGCCCCGGTGAAGTCGTCGACAAGAGAGAGCTGGTCAAGCGCATCTGGGCCGACGTCAATGTCGACGAGGGCAGCCTGCGCTTTCATGTCGCGGCGCTGCGCAAGGCGCTCGGCGACACCGGCAAGTCGGCCCGTTATGTCGTCAACGTGCCCGGCCGTGGCTATTGCTTTGTCGCCTCGTTCGCTCAACCAGCCCCGCCGGCCGCCCCGCCCCCGGCCGAAATCGCACCTCCCCGCTCTCTGCCCGCTCAGCTTACCAAGATGGTCGGCCGGGAAGATGTCATCGAGAAAATCGCGAACGGACTTTCGCTCTACCGCTTCATGACCGTCGTCGGCCCGGGCGGCATCGGCAAGACCGCGGTCGCCGTCACCGTCGGGCATCGCCGTTCTCAGGATTTCGGCGGAAATGTCTTCTTTGTCGACTTCGGTCCGCTGAGGAATGCCAGTCACATCGCGACCACTATCGCATCGGCGCTCGGACTGACCATCAGCGCCGAGGATCCGACGCCGGCCTTGCTGACATTTCTGAAGGCCGGCCCGGCCCTGCTGATCTTCGACAGTTGCGAACATGTGCTCGACAATCTGGCGCCGCTGGTCGAACGCATCGTTCGCGAGGCGCCGCAGCTTCGTGTGCTAGCAACCAGCCGCGAGTCGTTCCGGAGCGAAGGCGAGCGGATTTTCCGGTTGTTCCCGCTGGATTGTCCGCCCGAGCGCGAAGGGCTTGCTGTCGCCGAGGTCCTTGCCTACCCCGCAGCCCAACTCTTCGTGGAGCGTATTGCGCAGAGCTCGGGCCCGTTCCAGCTCAGCGCAGAAGAGGCGCCCCTCGTCGCGAACATCTGCCGGCGCCTCGACGGCATCGCGCTGGCGATCGAGCTCGCGGCGGGCCGCGTCAATGCTTACGGCATTGCCGGCACGGCATCCCTGCTCGACAGCCGCTTTTCGCTGCAATGGCGGGGCCGGCGTACCGCCGTGCCGCGGCACCAGACACTCGCCGCGGCCCTCGACTGGAGTTACGATCTTCTGCCCGCTGCGGAGAGCGCCACGCTGCGACGCCTGTCGGTCTTTGCCGGGCCTTTCGCGCCGGAAGCGGCGGCGGCTGTTGCATCGGGTGAGGGCCTCAACGCATCCGAGACCCTCGAAGCGATCGACAGCCTGGTGACCAAGTCGCTGATCTCGCCGTTCGGCTCGCGGACCCTGCGCTATCGGCTGCTCGACACCACGCGCACCTATGCGCACGGAAAACTCAACGAGCTCGGCGAAACCAGGCATTTCGCGCGGCGTCATGCCGAGCATTTTCGCGATTTCTTCGCGCGCGCGGAGGCCGACAATTCGACGCCGCTGCCCGAATGGCTGAGCATCTATGGCGCCGAGCTGGACAATGTGCGCGCGGCGTTGGACTGGGCCTTCGGACCCGACGGCGAGGCGACCCTCGGTATCGCGCTGACGGCGGCTGCGGTCACGCTGTGGGTGCGTCTTTCGCTGTTCGCGGAATGCCGTGAGCGCAGCAGAACGGCGCTCGCAGCGCTCGGTGACACCGCCGAGGACGACCGCATCCGTATGCAGCTCCTGTCGGCGCTCGGCTGGTCGCTGATGTATGGCGAGGGCCGCGCGCGCGAGGCGCGGCCGATCCTCGAGACGACTCTCGAGCTGGCTGACAGGCTCGACGACAAGGATTTCCGGCTGCGCGCGCTCTGGGGCTTGTGCATCGACCAGTTCAACAACGGACAGTTCGGCAAGGCCCGTACGCTCGCCGATCGTTTTGCGAACGCAGCGGCGAACTCGCCCGACAAGACCGATGTCATGCTGGGCGACCGGCTGATGGCTGTCGCGCTGCACTATCTCGGGGACCAGAACGAGGCTCGGCTGCGCATCGACCGGGTCAATGCATCGCTGCATGTGTTGGCGGAGAAGCCGAAAATCTTCCCGCTTGATCTCAGGATATCGACGCAATATTTCCGCGCCCGCATCCTGTGGCTTCAGGGCCTGGCCGAGCAGGCTCAGGCCCTCACCGCCAGAAACATCGAGGAAGGCCGCGCCAACGGCCACGCGCTGACCTTCTGCAGCGTCCTCGGACAGGCCGCCTGTCCGATCGCTTTCTGGGCCGGCGATTTCGAGGCCGCCGAGCGTCACGGCACGGAGCTGCTCGAACACACCGAGCGCCACGCGATCCGGCTGTGGGGCCTGTGGGCGCGGGCCTTCAATGCCGCAGTCATGGTGAAACGCGGCGACGTCGCGACCGGCCTGCCGTTGCTTCGCGAAGAACTCAACCGCGCCGGCGATGCGCGCTTCCTGCCGCGCTTTCTGCCCCTGCTCGGCGAGCTCGCCGCGTGTTCCGGGGAGGCCGACCAGGTCGACCGGGGACTCGACGTGATCGAGGATGTCCTGACCCGCTGCAACGACCGGCAGGAGCTCTGGTATTTACCCGAGCTGACCCGCATCAAGGGAGAGTTGATGCTCAGGAGCGCGCGGCATTCAGATGATGCCGCGGCGCGCTTTTGCGAGGCCATGGACCTTGCCGTCCGGCAAGGCGCGCGTTTCTGGGAGCTGCGAAGCGCAGTCAGCCTCGCGCGGTTCATGATCGGGGCCGGCCGAAGTGCGGAAGCTCGGACGACTCTCGACGATGTCTGCGGGGCGTTTTCCGAAGGCGCGGACATCGCCGATCTCCGCATTGCCCGCGACCTGATCGCCCAACTGCGGGCCTGACCGCGCTGACTGGCCTAGCCTGCCGCTGCAGCCCTGCGCCGCGGCAGCTTCCATTCGGGCCGAATGAAGTGGCAGGTGTAGCCATCCGGATAGCGTTCGAGATAATCCTGATGCTCCGGCTCGGCCTCCCAGAACTCGCCGGCCGGCGCAACCTCGGTCACCACCTTGCCGGGCCACAAGCCGGACGCCTCAACGTCTGCCATTGTGTCCTCGGCGATCCGCCTCTGTTCGTCGCTCGTGTAGAAGATCGCGGAGCGGTAGCTCGTGCCCAAATCATTGCCTTGGCGGTTGAGCGTGGTCGGATCATGGATCTGGAAGAAGAACTCCAGCATGGTCCGGAAGCTGGTCTTGGCGGGATCGAAGACGATCTCGATCGCTTCGGCGTGGCCTTCATGATTGCGGTAGGTGGCATTCTTCACCGCACCGCCGGTGTAGCCGACCCGCGTGGAGACCACGCCCAGTTGCCTGCGGATGAGATCCTGCATGCCCCAGAAGCAGCCTCCAGCCAAAATTGCGCGTTCTGTCGTCATGTCTCCGCTCCCAATTGGTCCGTCTGTGCGGTCTGCATCTGTCGTATACTACGCTTTTGGCAGCTCCGCCGAAAGCCGGGCATTTGTCCATCCAATTCCTCGTGTGGAGGCCAAAGATTCGACAGTCTCGGCTTCCCCAACCAGAACCAGATGGACACAGATGGAGTGCTCGCCACTACGTTAGCTTGGCGTCGAGTGTGATCTCGGCGTTGAGCACTTTCGACACCGGACAGTTCTTCTCGGCCTCGCCGGCGATGCGGGCGAAACCTGCGTCGTCCAGGTTTGGCACTTTCGCCCGCAAAGTGAGTGCCGATTTGCTGATTTTGAATCCCTTGCCTTCAGGTTCGAGGCTGACCGCTGCTTCCGTCGACAGCTCGTCCGGCGTGAAGCCGGCGAGCTGCAGGCCGAAGGCAAGCGCCATGGTGAAGCAGCCGGCATGGGCCGCCGCGATCAACTCCTCGGGATTGGTGCCCTTCTCATTCTCAAACCGGGTGTTGAACGAATAGGGCGTCTGGGCGAGCACGCCGGATTCGCTCGATAGCTGACCAGTGCCATCGCGACCGGTGCCCTTCCAGACTGCTGTTGCCTTGCGGATCATCTCAATTCTCCTTGTACATTTTTCGCACTGGCGCTCGGTACCGGATGAAAGCGACATTGGCGCGACCGCCTGTCGCCATTTCAACAGGTCGAGCGCCGCGACAGTTCCGTCAGCCACCGATCTGTCCGACGTGGAAGCCGCGCGACTTCAATGTCTTCGGTCGTGAAATTGCGTTCGGGGCGGCTCATGATTGGATTCCTGGTCTGCGGAGAAAGACAAGGACGCGCGGAGGCGCGCCCCTGCAGGTGTCAGATCGATTGACGCAACGGCCTGAAGGCGGTGCGCATTTCCGCAGAGAACAGTGCGGGCTGCTCCCAGGCCGCGAAGTGGCCGCCCCTGTCGAGACGGTTGTAGTGCATCAGGTTCGAATACGCCTTCTCGGTCCAGCTGCGCGGCGCGGCGTAGATCTCGTCCGGGAAGACGCTGACGGCGACCGGGATCTCGATGTGCTTGGGCTCGAAGAACACCAGCTTGTTCTCCCAGTACAGCCGCGCCGACGAGACCGCCGTGTTGGTGAGCCAGTAAAGCGTGATGTTGTCGATCACGTCGTCCCGCGACAGCCCTTCCGTCTTGCCGTCGAACACCCGAGCAATCATCGCTGCGCTGCGCGCATCATGGTCGAGCATCCAGGACGCGAGGCCCGCCGGCGAGTCGACGAGACCGTAGAGCGTCTGCGGCCGGTTCGACATCTCGATCGCGTAGCCGAGACCGTGCTTGTAGAAGTCGTCGAGCTGATCGTAAGCAAGCCGCTCGTCGGCCGAGAGGTTCGACGGCCGCGATCCGCCGGGCTGGAGCGCTTTGGCGATGTCGTCAGGAACGGTCGCGGGCATGTTGGTATGGATGCCGAGCAACTCCGGCGGCGCGACCACCGCCATCTGCTCCGTCACGGCATTGCCCCAATCGCCGCCTTGCGCGACGTAGCGGTTATAGCCTAGACGTTTCATCAGCACGATCCAGGCGCGCGCGACGCGCCGGGGGTCCCAGCCCAGCTCCGTCGGCTTGCCGGAGAAACCGTGGCCAGGCAGCGAGGGGATCACGAGATCGAAGGCGTCCGTCGCCTTCGCGCCATGTGCGGCGGGGTCGGTGAGCGGGCCGAGGATCTTCATCTGCTCGATGATCGAGCCCGGCCAGCCATGCGTGACGATCATCGGCAGTGCGTTTTCGTGGCGAGAGCGGACGTGAATGAAATGGATGTCGACGCCGTCGATCTCGGTGACGAATTGCGGCAAGGCATTCAGCCGCGCCTCCATCTTGCGCCAGTCGTAGTCGTTCTGCCAATAGCGCACGAGCTGCTGCACCGTTCTCAGCTGCACGCCCTGTGATTGATCGGCAACGATCTCACGATCCGGCCAGCGCGTCGCCCCGAGGCGGCGGCGGAGATCAAGCAGATCCTCCTCGGGCACGCTGACGTGGAACGGGCGAACCGCTCCACTCACGGCAGCCTTCGCGGAATGCAGCGGCAGCAGGCTCGACACGCTTGCGGCGATCGCGGTCATGGCGGCCTGGCTCAACAGTTGACGGCGGTCTGGATTGAGAATGTCGGTACGTGCGTGCGTAGTCATGTTCGATCTCCCTGTCTTTGGTCGGTGACGCTGACCGAATTCGAAATCAACGCGTCGGTTCGTCATGCAGAGAGATTGGCGCAGGCCCTGGCAATTTGCTCGTTATGGGTTGTTAGACCGCGTTAGCTGTTGCGAGCCTGCGCGGCATCGAGGAGAGCGATCGTGAACCCGCGATGCTCGCAGCAAAAGCAACACGGCGCGCGGTGAGATCAGTCATCACGCGCCGCTTCGGCTTGGTTCAGTCGAAGAATCCGTGCTGTCCAACTCAGGATGGCAGCGGCTGGCCCGCCCGCTCGCGGACGATATAGTCGGCGTACCAGTCGGCCCAGTTCTCGTCGTGCCGGCCGGTCCGCTTTTCGTGCTCGCCATACGCTGCTGCCGCGCGACGCAACGCCGCCGCCAGTTCGGTCTGCGAAGCGAATGTCGTGCCGTCACCCGCGATGCGTCCCGGCAGTCGCGTCGTGACCTCCTGGAACAGCCAGCCGTTGCCGTCGGGGTCGCTGAACGCCGCAAAAGAGCCGTAGCTGCCGCGCTTCGGGTCGGCACCGTTGACCCGGACGCTGCCGGACAGATAGGGCTCGTCAGTTCCGGCGTGAACATCGCCGGCACCGTGGAATGGAGCGCCGACCTCGATGCCGCGGTCGAGCAGATCCTCTCGCGCCGCCTCCAGATCGGCGACGATCAGGTACATGCCTCGCGCCGTGCCCGGCGCCGCCGCCGTCACGTTTCTGCCGAAGATTACCGAGCAGGCCGAACCCGGCGGCGTGAACTGGATCACACGCCAGTCATCGCCTGACGCAAAATCGGCGTCCAATCGCCAACCGAGACGCGCGTAGAAGGCCTTGGCGCGATCGACATCGGATACGGGGATCACGATCACCTCGAGCTTCTGATCAACGCTGCGCGATGTCGAAGACTTGTTCGAAGATTTGACCGCGGCGTCGCGGTCGATTTCGGTAGTAGCCATGTCGAACTTCCTCAGTTGGATTTAAGACGAGCTTCAAGCGGCTGCGATCGGCATCACGATGGTCACGCGTGTGCCGTCTCCCCCCGCCTCGCCGTGCAGTCGGGCGCGAATGCTGCGTGCGAGTTCTTCGAGAATCCGGCTGCCTGTGCCCTGAAGCGGCCCGGTCGCGCCGATCCCGTTGTCGGCCACCGTGCAGAACCAGGCGCCGTCACGACTGGTCATGTCGATACGGATCAGTGCATCATTCCTGTTCGGGAAGGCATGCTTGGCCGCATTCGTCACCAGCTCCGTCAGCATCAGCGCGAGCCGATGGCATTGCGATGCCGGCAGGGTGCCGCTTTCGATCGCAGCCTCGCAGCGGATACTCGCCGGCTCCAGCACGGCCTCGGAAATCGCTCCGCACAGGTTTTCGAAAAAGACCGCGATAGGGATCGCCGTATGGTCGTTATTGTCCGACAAGAGTTGATAGAGCCTGCCGAATGCGACGATGCGCCGCTCGAGCCGGTCCGCTGCGAGCGACACGTCCCTGGTACCTGTCCGCGTAAAATCGCGGCGGACTGACGCACCCAGTATCGTCAGCGTGTTCTTCATCCGATGGTGGGATTCCCGCAGCACGAGTTCCCAATCACGCGACTGATCGTCAAGACTGGCCACAAATTGAGATCGAACGACATCGTCATTCGGCCGAGCATTGATACCGGACATCGTAGCCTCCCCGTTGGCGCCAAACTCGCAGCGGATACTGGATGCAGTTCGCGCGCATTGCTCGTTAGACGTTGCAAGATTCTGTTATGATCCCGGTGCAACGGCCGAACTGTCAGCTCGGCGGCCAAGCACGCTGCCGAATTGCCCCGATCACTTCGCTAATGCTTGAGCAAAATTTGCTACGGATTGTCGCGCAACCTGCCAAATGCGGCCGCCACCCGATTTCGCCACTTTCGACAAGTTTACTCAGGGTTCCCTTGTGGTAGATCAAAGTGCGGATATCAGCCTTTTCACTGGAATCATTGGCCCGTGCCGGACGCTAACGACCAGGATTCGGCTATTGCCTTCGGGCCATTCCGGCTCTTCGCGAAGTCGCGGCTGCTCGAGAAGGACGGCGCCCCGGTGCACCTCGGCGGCCGTGCGCTCGACCTCCTCGTTTTTCTCGCGGAACGCGCCGGCGAGGTCGTGGACAAGCGTGAGTTGATCCGGCGGGTCTGGGCCGACGTGAATGTGGACGAAGGCAGCCTGCGCTTCCACATCACGACGTTGCGCAAAGCCTTGGGCGATGCCGGCGAAGGCGCCCGCTACGTCGTCAATGTCCCCGGACGCGGCTATTGTTTCGCGGCCCCGCTGCTCCGGGCTGCTCCCTTGGAGAGCCGGACCAGCTTGCCCGCGGCTTCGCCTCGCTCACTGCCGTCGCCGCTCGCGAAGATGATCGGGCGGGACGATGCGGTCGAGAGAATTTCAGCCGAGCTTGCGCAGCATCGCTTTGTCACGATCGTCGGCCCCGGCGGGATCGGCAAGACCTCGGTCGCACTGGCCGTCGCGCATGGCGAGCTCCAAGCGTTCGATGGCCAGGTGTGTTTTGTCGATTTCGGCGCATTGAGGGAGGCCCGGCTCGTTCCGGGAACGATTGCGGCTGCGCTGGGCCTGACCGTCAATTCCGACGACCCGGTGCCGGGGCTGCTGACGTTCCTGCGTAGCCGGCGGATGTTGCTGGTCTTCGACAGTTGCGAGCACATCCTCGACGATCTCGCCCCCTTGGCCGAGCGCATCGTGCGGGAAGCGGGCGAGCTGCATATTCTCGCCACCAGCCGCGAATCCTTCCGCACCGAAGGTGAGCGTGTCCATCGGCTGTTTCCGCTGGATTGCCCGCCACAGCGCGACGGACTCGGCATCGCCGACGTCCTTGCCTATCCCGCAACTCAGCTCTTCGTGGAGCGCATTGCGGAGAGCCTGAGCGAATTCGAGCTCAGCGAGGAGGATGCGCCGCTCGTTGCCGATATCTGCCGTCGGCTGGACGGCATCGCGCTCGCAATCGAGCTCGCGGCCGGGCGCGTGAACGCCTATGGCATTGCCGGGACCGCCTCGCTGCTCGACAGCCGTTTCTCGCTGCTGTGGCGCGGCCGGCGCACCGCTGTCCCGCGGCACCAGACCCTGAGTGCGGCCCTCGCCTGGAGCTACGATTTGCTTCCGGCAGCCGAAAGCGCAACGCTGCGCGGATTGTCGGTGTTCGTCGGGCCGTTCACCCTGGAAGCCGCGCTTGCGGTCGCCTCCTGTCAAGGCATCGGCGAGCAGGAAGCCGTCGAGGCGATTTCGAACCTGCTTTCCAAATCGCTGATCGCGACTTCCCCTGCGGAGCGACGGCTGCGCTATCGCCTGCTAGATACGACGCGTGCCTTCGTCGCCGACAAGCTCGTCGAGAACGGCGAAGCTGACCGCGGCGCGCGCGCCCACGCCGAATATTTCCGCGACTTCCTCCGCGACGTCGCGCTCAAATCCACGGGCATGCAGAGCGCCGGCGGCTTCCTTCCCTATGCCGACCACCTGCCCAATGTCCGGGCCGCGCTGACCTGGAGCTTTTCGGACGGCGGAGACCGGACGATCGGCGTGGATCTGGCGGCATCGGCAGCCCAGTTCTTCCTCGAACTGACACTGCTGACGGAGTGCTATCGCTGGACTCAACAGGCGTTGGCGTCCCGCGACGCGACCCCGGTGGATGGTCGCCATGAGATGATCTTGCAGGCCGCGCTCGGCGTCTCCGCGATGTTCACGCAGGGCAACACCGAAGCGGTCCGCTCGGCATTTACGCGCAGTCTCCAGCTCGCCCGAGAGCTGCAGGATTTACATTGGCAGCTCTGGCTGCTGCGCGGATTGCACATCTACCTGACCAGGGTCGGAGATTTTCACGGCGCGCTTGGGACCGGCGAACAGGGTGAGAGCGTTGCGCAAAAATTGAACGATCCCGCCAGCACGCTGAACGTCGAATGGATGCTGGGTGTTGCCCATCATTTGATCGGCAACCAGGACAAGGCGGTGCAGTTCTGCGAGAGCGCGATGGTGCATAATCCCGGCTCGCAGCGGCTGAATATCGGGCATCTCGGCTATGACGACCGCATCGTCGCACTGGTTGCGCTGGCGCGCGGGCTTTGGCTCACCGGCCGGCCCGATCGTGCGATTGAGGTCGCCCAATACACCGTTCGCGAGGCCGAGCTACTCGAGCAGCCGCTCACTCTCGGTATTTCCCTGATCTGGACGATCTACGTGTTCCTCTGGGTCGGCGACTGGGCCAATGCCGAAATCCTGATCGAGCGGCTGATCGATCATTCCGCGCGGCACTTTCTCGGGCCCTATCACGCGGTCGGCATCGGCCAGAAGGGTGAGCTGCTGCTTCGCCGCGGCGACGTCGCCGCCGGGATCGATCACCTTCGCCGCAGCCAGGCCACGCTGTACGCGACACGGCACCGGATCATGACGACGGTGTTTGCGACGGCGCTCGCGGAGGGTCTCGTGGCACAGAACCAGGCCGACGAAGCCTTGCAGACGATCAACGAGGCCATCGCAGAGATCCCCGATCATGGCGAATCCTTCGACATGCCCGAGATGCTCAGGGTCAAGGGCGACATCCTTGCACGGTCGGGTAACGCTGCAGAGGCTGAGAACTACTTGCGCAAGTCGCTTGATCTGTCGCGGCGGCAATGCGCGGTCGGCTGGGAACTCCGCGGAGCGATCAGCCTCGGCCGCGCCTGGAAGCAGGCCGGCAACGCCGCCGACGCGCGCACCCTGCTCACCTCGCTCGTCGTGCGATATCAGGAGGGCCTCCAAACCCGTGATCTCGTCACCGCCAAGGAGCTCCTTACAGCGCTGAATTGAGAGTATCTTCAACGGGATACCGCAAGAATTTCCGCTCGCAACTCCTAACAACTTCTAACACGCCAAGCCCCATCCACCCCGCCATGGTGCTGGCACTTCATGGTGGATATGGCGGGACATGGCGCTTCTTGACGATGTAATTGATGCCAGCGGCGGAATGGCCCGCTGGAATAGCTTGAGCCGGTTCACGCTTCACCTCTCCGTCGCGGGAACGCTGTTCGCCAGCGCCGGACATGCCAGCGAATTCAAGGACGTGACCGCGGAGGGCTCGACCCGCACGCAGTCGGTCCGTTTCACCGGCATCACCGGAGGCGAACACTCCGGCTCGTTTCAACCGGACGCGATCACGATCGAAAGCCTCGAGGGTGAGGTCCTGCGGACCTGGCGCAATCCGAGCTTTGCGTTCGCCGAGGCCGGCTCGCCTGCGCTCGCGGACGAACTGCAGCTTGTCTTCTTCTGCGGCGTCGCGATCTGGAATTATCTGACCAATCCGTTCCTGCTCGCCCATCCCGATGTGGTGGTGGAGGAACTGCCGCGGTGGCAGGAGAACACAGAGTCATGGCGGCGGTTGCGGGCGCAGTTCCCGCCGAGCCTGATCACGCTGGCGTCCGAGCAGATCTTCTATTTCGACGAGAGCGCGCTGCAACGGCGGACCGATCATGATCTCTTCGGGATGAAAGTCGCGCATTACTCTTGGGCGCATGACAGATTCGGCGGCATCGTGGTGCCGACGCTTCGACGTGCGCAGACGCTGCGGCCCGACGGAACCGTGGTTGCCAAGCCCGTGCTGATGGACGTCGAGATCTTCGACGCCGTCTTCGAGTAGCGGCACGCGCGGAAAATTCGCTTCGACCTGATCAGGTCGCCGGCTCGTTCAGCATGCACCGTGCCGCCTTGAGATCGGCGGCCTCGAAACCGCATAGATTTTGACAAGCTATTCGAGCGAGTTCTGCGCGCCCTGCCGGGCCCGAAGCCGCGCCAGCGACATCTTGGCTCGCAGCCGCCAGGACAATGCGCCCTGCTGTTTGGCGAGCGAGATCGAGGCGACAAGGTCTGGCTCGGACGCGTCGAGATTTCTGCGATCGGGGATGCGCAAATATTTGATAAATTGTCCAAAAACGACCCTTCCTGAGACGAGCTGCCACACCCGATGCGCTCCCACAAAAACTAACAGATCCTAATCACCACTAACGAGCTTCCAGGCCGGCTCGCGCCTATCCTCTGAGCATGGAAAGCGTGGGCTTTGCGCGTTTGCTGGTTGCAAACTGCGGAAACGCCCGGAGAGGACGAACGATGTTGACCAATTTGCAGGCGGCTGATGCCTGGATTGATTTTCCGGCCACCTCGCGGGATGGCGAGGTCCCGCAAACAACACGGCCGATCATTCGGGAGCGACAATGGCGCCAGATCGATCCGCAGCCCGGGGCGGCCGCCGAGGACGTCGCGATCTCGCGATGGGAGGACCTGCGGAGCACGTCGTCGCACGAAGCGATGACGCCTGAGGATCGCTATTTCGTCGGCATCGCCCTGAAGGCGACGCGCGCGAAACTGACCCGGGACCGCCAAGTCGTTTTCGACGGCACCATGCCCGCGGGCACGCTGTATCTCACCGCACCGTCGAAGCCTCTCGCCGTGCAATTCCGGTCGCCATGCGCCTTCCTGCACTTTCACATCTCCGCGGATCATTTTCCAGCTTCCCAGACCGAAGGACTGAATGATCTCGTCTTGTTGCGCGACCCGCTTGCAGCCGAGCTTGCCAATGCCCTGACCGAACTTGGCGACGCCGCGGACCAGCAGTTTACGCGCTGCATCGGCCAGACCCTTGCGATGCATCTCGCGCGCCTGGAATTGCCGCGCGCCAGGGTCAATGCCCTGCCGAAATGGCGGCTGCGGCGCGTCGAGCAATATGTCACCGATCATTTCCACCGCTGCATCAGCCTGTCCGAACTCGCCAATGTCGCCGGCCTGTCCAGAATGCATTTTGCGGCGCAATTCCGCGTCGCCACCGGCTACCGGCCCCGGGAATATCTGCTCAATCACCGGATCGAGCATGCCAAGACGCTGCTCGCAACCACAGAGCGGCCGCTGGCCGAGATCGCGCTTGCCGTCGGCTTCAGCACGCAGGCGCATTTTTCGACCGTGTTCAAGCGCATCAGCGGTCAATCCCCGGCACGCTGGCGCCTCGCCAGCAAGGGACAGCGGCGCGAGGTGAAAGCGCTCCCGCCGCGTCGTCCTTCTCCGGAGAGCGACTGGATCAGCGCAGCCGCGTAAGCATCCGCTCGCACCCTCCTCCTCCCGGGCTTGCGAGCCACTCGGAGCTGTTCCTGCACCGACACAGGACGGCTCCTTTTTTCTTCAGGACTCCCGCCGCGCTCGCAAAGACGAAGCAAGGGGCGACACGGCAAGATCGCGTGGCCCGGATCCGCGCTCCCTACACCGGATCGAACGCCCGGATCGGCGGCAGATTGCCGGTAAACTTCTCGACCTCGACTGTCGTGAGCTGGCCAGTGCAGCCCTGCGCAAAGGACGAGGTGCCGACGTCGCGGGTGAGCACGTTCGGGTTGCCGTGCACGCAGAGCGGCGCGTCGTCTTCGGGCTCCATCGGATCGTACCAGGCGCCGGTCGGGAGCTGGACCACGCCGGGCGCGATGCCGTCGGTGACGTGGACCGCGGCGAGACAGGCGCCACGTTCGTTGAACAGGCGGATGATGTCGCCGTCCTTGATCGCGCGCGCGCCGGCGTCCCGTGGGTTCATGCGCGCGACTTCGCGGCCGCGATGTTTTGCGGCAAGCGAATGTCCGCCGAAATCGAGCTGGCTGTGCAGACGCGTCACTGGCTGGTTGGCGACGAGGAAGCACGGCGCCCCCGGCTTCGGCATATCGGTCTTGTCGAGCCAGACCGGATGGCCGGGACAATCCGCATCGCCATGCCCCGCGATCTTGGCAGAGAATATTTCGATGCGACCGCTCGGCGTCGGCAGAGCATGATTGACCGGATCGTCGCGGAAGCGACGCAGCCGGCCGCCGTCGTCGGGCTGCTGCGGCACGACCAGGCTGCCGCGCCGCCAGAATTCTTCGAAGCTCGGGGCCTCCACGCCGCGCGCTTCGAGCGAGGCGCGGGTCGGCTCATAAAGATGTTCCAGCCACTGACGTGACGTCCGCCCCTCGGTGAATGGTTCGCGCGCGCCGAGACGGTCGGCGAGATCGGCAAAGATCTCGTAGTCGTCGCGCGCAAGGCCGAACGGCTCGGCGATCCGGTGCATCGCGACCATCAGGGGATCATTGCTGGAATAGCCGATGTCTTCGCGCTCGAGCGTCATCGTCGAGGGCAGCACGATGTCGGCATGCCGGGCCGTGGCGGTCCATGCGAGCTCGTGCACGACCAGCGTGTCGACTTTCGCAAACGCCTTGCGCAGGCGGTTGATGTCCTGGTGGTGATGGAAGGGATTGCCGCCGGCCCAGTAGACAAGGCGGATGTCCGGATAGGTGCGCGTCTCGCCGTTGTAGCGATAGGTGCTTCCAGGGTTGAGCAGCATGTCGGCGATGCGCGCCACCGGAATGAAATCGCGCACGGCGTTGCGGCCCTGCCCCAGCGTCGGCCCCGGCACGTCGTTGACGCGGCGGCCGTAATAGCCGATCGCCCCCAGCGAATAGGCATAGCCGCCGCCGGGAAGGCCGATCTGGCCGAGCGCCGCCGCCAGCACCATGCCCATCCACACCGGCTGCTCGCCATGCTCGGCCCGCTGCAACGAATGAGAGACGGTGATGAGCGCACGCTTGCCTGCGAGCCGGCGCGCAAGTGTGCGGATGGTATTCGCATCGACGCCGCAGATCGCGGCGGCCCATTCGGCATCCCTGGCTTGGCCGTCGCTCTCGCCGGTGAGATAGCGCAAGAAAACCGGCCAGCCCTCGGTGTAGCGATCGAGGAAGGCCTGGTCGTGCAGGCCTTCGCGCACAAGCGTATGAACGATGCCAAGCATCAGCGCGGTGTCGGTGCCGGGCACGCAGGTCATCCACTCCGCGCCAGCCTCGACGGGCAGGTCTTCGCGCAGCGGGCTGACCAGGATGAACTCGCAGCCGCGCCGGCGTGCAGCTTCCATCGCACCGCGCTCGACATGCTTGCTGATCGAGCCGCCGGCGACCATCGAGTTCTTCAGCGCCATGCCGCCGAACGCCACCACGATCTCGGTGTCCGCAGCGATCTGTTCCCAGGTGACGTTGCGCTTGGTGATGTCCTCGTAACCGCAGAGGATTTGCGGCAGCAGCACCGAGGACGCGCCGGAGGAATAGGAATTCACCGACCGAACATAGCCGCCCAAAGCGGTGTTGAGGAAGCGATGCACCTGGCTCTGGGCATGATGGAAGCGGCCCGCGCTCGACCAGCCATAGGAGCCGCCGAACACGGCGCCGGGGCCGCGCGTGTCGCGTATGCGTGCCAGCTCGTCGCCGAGCAGATCGAGCGCCTTCTCCCAGCTGACGGAGACGAATTCGTCGCGGCCGCGGCGATCGTCGGGACCGGGACCGCGTTCGAGCCAGCCGCGGCGGATCGCAGGCTGGGTGATGCGCGCCTGGTGGCGGAGCGCGCCGGGGAAATTGTCGATGATGCCGTTCGGATCGGGATCGCCCGCATACGCCCTGACCTCGAGCCCGGCCTCGCTTTGACGCGCCGAGAACACGCCCCAATGCGAGGTGTGCGGCTTGAAGCCGTCGGACAGGTCGAGGCCGGGGTCGGGAAAGCCAATCGTATCGTCCATCGTCGCATTCCTTGTTCCGGTGGCGGCACAGTCCCGGCCGCACCGGCTTCAATTCGGGTGGCAGTATAACGATCCGCTGTTCGATGTCGCCGGTTCAGGGCCGGCGAAAATGCCGGGTGCTCGTGCAGGGACAGCTTGGCGGAGGTGCGCAGGCACGAACGGCGGCGATTCTTGGAGCCATTTATACCCAGTTTTTCAATGTCTTAATCAGTGGCATTCGGAGCCGCGCAGTCTGTCTTTTCAGTCAGACTTCCTGCGAGATCTCTTGCAACGACAGCGACATTGAAATGTGCAATATGCCGCCCCATCCACAGCAACGTCGGTCCCATCATGATCAAGCGCGTCTTGCCCTACGAAGGTCTGCTCCACGAAGTGGTCGAGCATAATGGCGTGCTTTACATCGGTGGAATCGTCCCCGAGGACACCAGCCTCGATATGTCGGGCCAGGCAAGCGACGTGCTCGGGCAACTGGCGCAGTTGCTGAAGACCCTTGGGTCCGATCTGGCCAACGTCTTGCAAGTCACCATCTACATGTCCAACCTGAAGGAGAAGGCAGAGTTCAATGCGGCCTGGAAGGCGCATTTTGCAGAAGCTCATCTGCCGGCGCGCGCCGCAATCGGCGTGGCCGATCTCGGTCCGGGCGTCAGACTCGAGATGACGGCCATCGCCGCTCGAGAATAGTCGCGCGCCAGGGCCCGAATTCAGATGACCTTCAGCCGCGCGAGCCGCTCGATCTGGTGATCCGACAAACGAAGCTGTTCGCGATGATCAAAACGCAACAGCCCGTCGAATCCGCCGCTCTTAATCCGCCAATTCGATGAAGAGCGGCTGATGATCGGAAGCATCTGTCTTGCCATTAACATCGACGCCAAGGACACGGCCGGCCAAATCCTCCGTCACAAAAATGAAATCTCGGCAATCAGGTCCTGCTATCCATTGCGCGCGGTCGTATAGCCCGCAGGTCGGCGACCGCTGACGGTCTGGACGACTAGCCGTCCAGGCATCGCGATAGTTGAGGCCCGGCCGCTTCGATCGATCGATCAGGGCGTGCTGGGGATCGGCAACGTCGCAATTGAAAGCGCCGCACATGAGGCTGGACGCGGCCACCGTCTGGCTTTCATAGGGCTCGACGGGCGGTCCGGTCGGTGCCTTGGGACTGACCAATGGTTTTGGTCGCTCGGCGCGGCAGAATGTACATAGGCTCGGTCAACTTACTGGCCAGCGAGATGACGATAGGGCCTGCGCTTTCGCCGTGGATCGCCCAGCCTTTTGTGATCAACTCGGCCCGAGGACATGGGGGCGGAAGCGCATTGATCGAAGCCTTGATGGATCGTGCTGTCGGACTCGGCTTTCAGCGCGTCCATCTCTGTACGTCGGGCGCATTGCCCACGTACTACGCTGCGCAAGGATGGAAGCCAATCGAGGAAGTCGAATACCTCGGAAAGATACGTACCGTTATGGCAATCGATCTGCCGTGACGGCGCGAGGTGCGCCGCGGACACGGCTTGTCCGCCTTCGGGTGAGAAAGCTGACATCGGCAACAGCATCCCGCATGTCCGCCTTGGATCTTGGCCGTGTAAAAACACCCTTCTTAGGGAAGTCGCTGAGAAGCCAGGGCCGGTTCGATCTCAGGCCACGATCGCAGCGACCAGCGGCTTGGTCCCGACCATGTTCATGACCCGTGTCAGGTTGTAGGCCAGTACCGAGAGGGCCATCTCGGCGGCTACCTTCGGGAGCGTTTTGGTAAGGAAGTGCGTCGCGCCCATGCGAGCCTTCATAGTGCCGACGGGCGTTCGACAGTCTCGCGGCGTTGGCGCATAGCGAGCGGGTTCGAATCAAGGCGCTGCTGCACAGCGGCGAGCAGATGCTCGTGTTTCCATCGCGTGATCCGTCGCTCTGACCCGGGCGTGCACGTCGATCACTCGAACAGGGTTGCTCTCGTCAATGAAATCATCAAGGCATTCGGGTAATAGCGTCGACTGCCCTCGATCCGCCTGCTCAACGAAGCGCCTCATCAGCTTCCCCCGCAGAATCACAAGAGAATCATAGCAACCAGCAGCGTTTTCACACAGCCAGGATCAACAGCAGAAGCCAGGCTTAACAGGTTGCGGAGTCCGGTCTGCCCTAGAAAGTTGTCATTCGTGCAGCGCGGCGTGCCGTTCCGTTGAAGAGCCGGGCGTCGGTTGGCGAACAAGATCGAGCAGATCGGTATCAGGTCGAACCGCCGCTTCCAGGCAGCCTCTGGAGAGCGTCCAGAGATCGCTGCTGCGGCATTCGCGCGTCGCCGGTGCGCAGCACCTCACACCGAGAATTGGCGGCTTTAGAATACCACCATTGAGACGGCGGCGAATTGAGCAGACGGCCGCTCTAGCTCAATCCGGAGCAGGTGCCCTTCATCTCGGCAGCAATGACGTGACAGGCTCGTGTAGCGAGATCAGGTGATCGGGAGCTTCGCCGGACGCTTGCCCCGCACAGAACTACAGAGACGTCGCATCCAGGTGGATCTGGTGGTGCGTTCGACCAGTCCGTGTGAAAAGATGTCGAGATCTGGCACTTGGGCGGCGAGGTGCTTGGTCCGGTCCGCCCTTTCGCGGCCACTGGTCGCCAGGATGGCCATGTCGCGTTTGAGGTCCTCCATGACGGCAAAGCCATCCGGATAGCTCACCAGGACATTGAGGACCGTCACCTGGAAGTTCACGCGACCGATCAGCGCCACATCGTGAGCGCGCGGGAGAGGGCACCGCGCCAACCTGCCCCAGCCCATCTGGAAAGACCGAACCTTTGAAGCGCCGGAAGCGCTATGCGGCGTCCATCGCACCAGAGCTACTCACCGATTCTCGACTTCGATGCGAACGGCAATCGGGCCAAGACGGTCGAAAACGGAGACATCGCCGATTACGTTGCCGAGTATCACGATCCCGGGCTGTGGGACCCGTCCTTTGCGATAGTAGATCACGAAGTGATCGGGCCCCCACAATCCTAGTGTTCCCAACTCGAAATCCCGCTGACGCGAAACCTCCGGCAGCGGCAACGGCAGACTACCTGTCTTCTTCTGACGCAGGTGGTCGCTCAGTTCGATAGTCAACGGCAGCATGCTCAGAAGTGAGCGCGCCGCGTTGTTGTCGGAGAGCTCCGCGTCGACATTCCCCAGTCTGATGAAATTCAGATACGCTTTTGGGCCAAGACGGGCTACATTGAAGAAAGTGCGAGAGCGGTTGCAGCGATTTGGAGATTGCGCATAGAGGTCCGTCTTTCCTCACGTGCGAGATTGTTCGCAGTCGCCGACTGGCACCTTAAAGTGAGCTTGCTCTGGAACCTGACCGGGATCTGCTCCTGGAGAAGGCCGGCGTCGCCCAAACCGCGTCCCACCTGAATGACTGGGTGAGTTCGCCCGATCTTCAGCCGCCAAATGACCGATAAGCTTCATGGGGAAGGTGCTTGCACATGGATCAACATGCCCGCTCGTGTTGTCGAGCAGATCGAGGCTCTTGCGATAGCAATCTGCCAAGATAAACTCCCAGTCGCTGAGCAGCTTGTTCTCAGAGGGCTTACGGCCCAACCTGCACTCAAACTATGCTTCGAGATCGACCGCACCGGAAACTAAGGAGCAGGAGCTAGTTGATTCTTCCGGATCACGCCTCGACAAACGTGTTGCCGATACAAGGCTTCAGCTTGGCGGCGCGGGAGCTGAGGCCTTTTTGTCGCTTGTGTACATTTTTGCACACAGCACCGGAACGCAATCCGGGTTTCTGAGTCATCCTACGGCGACTTTGATGGGATAAAAAGACGTGCCGCGTTACACCTCCTTTGCCCGAGAGGCGGCAGCAACGCTGCTACGAATGGCCAAAACAACAAAGGACCCGCAGGTTGCGTCGGGATTGATCCAGCGAGCGGCCGACCTGAAGGAACGCACGGGCGAGTTGCCCGCGGCTGATATTGAGCTAGCCGCCGACGAGCCAAAGAAGCCACTAACCAAGAGCTGAGGCTGCGCCATTTGCGGCCCTTTCATTTGGGATTCATGTAAAATGGCCCCGCTCCGGGGGCAATGTGGATGAAGCTGGGGCCGAACGGGGTCGATCTCGGGGACGGGCCTCGGGAACAGTCGTCAATCGGCAAATCGCTCCGCGCCTGCCGTTCTGGCTCCTCAGCATCAGCGATCGCTATCAGGTTTGCCGTTGGGAGTGCCGCCACCGCGTCCATTGCCATAGCCATTGTTGCCGCGCGGGCCCATACACTAACCCGTCGCCGGACGGGCGATGGCGGAGCTTGGGGCGGACTGCGTCTCCAATTGGGCCATCGCGACATAACTGCGCTGCCACGGGCGGAAAATGAGCCAAAGCGTCGGCCACGACCGGATCGTAAAGCGTTGCGGAGCGCTCAATAGATTCAATCGCGGAGGCGCAAGCACCATGCTGGCGTCGCGCACGCGGTGAGCCGGTAAGTCATTGAGGTTTTCGGCGTGACAGTTGTTTCTGTCCCATTTAGTTCATGGTTGCTCCACGTACTTCATTACGATTTCGTTGGGCGTGCGGCGTCAAGAACGACGCACTGAGAGCGGTTGGGATCTTCGCGGCTGTCAGCGAGCTCCGCCCAAGCAGGTGCCGATCTCGCGATGGAACCGAACGGCCAACAGTGCAGCGTCGATGCCATGCCAGCCGCGAGATCGACGCCGTTGACATAACTATCAGTTTGAGCTAATCATAAGTCATGACTGTTGATGATATGCAACTGGATGCGCTTGGCGACCGGACCCGTCGCAAGATCTTCGAACTGGTGGCGGAGCGTCCGCGCTCGGTCGCCGAGATCACGCGGCAGGTGCCGGTCTCGCAGTCGGCCGTTTCCCAGCACCTCAAGACGTTGCGCGAGTCACGCCTCGTTCGTTCCGAGCCGAAGGGCGCGAGCAACGTTTACCACCTCGACCCGGCCGGACTCGGTCAGATGCGTGGTTGGCTCGACCGATTCTGGATTAAAACCCTGGCGACTTACAAGGTCGCTGCCGAGCAACGCCCAGAGGAGTCACAATGACCCCCCACATAAAGATCGCGCCTGTGAAGCAATCCGTCGTGGTCGAGGCATCGATCGAACATGCATTCAGAGTCTTCACTGAGCAATTCGGCAATTTCAAACCTCGCGAGCACAACCTGCTGGCCGTGCCAATTGCCGAGACGGTGTTCGAGCCGCGCGTAGGCGGCCACGTCTACGATCGCGGACTCGACGGTAGCGAGTGCCGCTGGGCACGCGTGCTGGCTTACGAGCCACCCAACCGGGTGCTCCTGAGCTGGGACATCAGCCCGCGGTGGCAGATCGAGACTAATCCAGAAAAGACCAGCGAGTGGGAGGTACGCTTCACTGCCGAGACACCGAACCGGACGCGCGTAGAACTCGAGCATCGCGAGCTGGAACGCCATGGCGACGGCTCGGAAGGCGTGCGCGACGGTGTTGCTGGTGATCAGGGCTGGCCGCTTTATTTGCAGCGCTACGTCGATCTTTTCACTGATGCGGCGTGACGCGCGTTGAACACTCGGACAAGGGTTCCATCCGTTGGCATCGCGAATCCAGAAGACGGAGTCAGGATGGAAGCCTATACCCTGAGTATCCGCGCCATCATTCGGCGATTAATTGGGATATTCGAAATGTCGTGCGGTGGCCCTCTCCGGGCCAGTGCTAACCGCCCGTGATGAGAATCTCCTTTACCGCATCGACCGTACACACATGAACTCCGTAGAGGCGCTGGCGCCCTATTTCACCGTCATTGGGATCAGCCAGAGTCGATCCGGAACCAACGATAGCCATAACCGTCGAGTTCGATCTCGGTACCCATGGCGCGTTTGGCCGGATAGACTCGATTTCCGAACAGATCAGTCAGCTTGTCACTGCTTGAGACATCATGAAGCATCGTTTTGCACTCATTCGGCCCAAGGTTGTGCAGGATGAGGACGGACTTGGATTCCAGCGAATAATGCTGCACCAAAATCGAGGAGGAATCGGCTTGCGGCAAGATGCAATCGCCCCAGCCTATCTCCGGACAAGATTTTCGCACCTCGGTGAGCCGACGGAACCAGTTGAATAGCGAATTTGGATCGCGCTGCTGCGCGGCGGCGTTGACCTGTTTCGATCCGAATTCGCCGTCGGCGATCACCGAATGCAGCAGACGCTCGTTCGGTGCCGTCGAAAATCCAGCGTTGGGATCGTCGGTCCATTGCATGCAGGTTCGAACCGGCCAGCGTTCCGGCAGACTGAGATCGTCCCCCATTCCCAATTCGTCACCGTAATAGATGACCGGCGTGCCGGGAAGACTGAACAGTAGGCTGAATGCGAGTTCGATCCGATGCCGATTATTGCCTAGCATGCCCGCCAGCCGGCGACGAATGCCCCGTCCGTACAGTTGCATCTTCGGTTCTGGTGCAAAGGCCGCATACGCCTGATCGCGCTGCTCGGGCAGCAAGCGGCCCAGGTCCAGTTCGTCATGATTGCGCAGAAAATGGGCCCACTGTGCCGATTGCGGCAGCTTCGGAACTGTCGTCAGGCATTGTCGCAGGGGCTCGGCTCGTTCTTCCGCAAGCGACAGAAACAAATGCTGGTTGATGAGGAAGGCAAACAGCATGTGAATGCGTGAGCCGTCACCGAAATATCTGTGGAGCTCGGAGGCACGCACGTTGGCTTCCGCCAACAGCACCGAGTCGCCCTTGCGCCACGACAGGAAATCGCGCAATTGGCCAAAGAATTCATAGTGGCGTTTTGGCGATCGGTTCGGACGCACCTCTTCGACCACGAACGGCGCCGCGTCGATCCGGAATCCGGATATACCAAGCTCCAGCCAGAAGCCCAGGATCTTGAAGATTTCGTCGCGAACCGCGGGGCAGGTAATGTCAAGGTCAGGCTGATGTTGATAGAAACGATGATAGTACCAGGCCCGCGCGCGTAGGTCGTAAGTCCAGACACTGGATTGAAAGCCTGGGAAAACAACCCCGTCTGCGCTGTTCTCCGGCTCGGTGTTCGACCACACATAGTATTTTCGATGAGGCGATGAAGGATCGACTCGCGCCTGCTGAAACCATGGGTGCTGCTCCGAAGTATGGTTGATCGGCAAATCGATGATCAGCCGCAATCCACGAAGCCTCGCCTGGTGACTGAACTCGACGAAGTCACCGAGCGTGCCGAGGGCCGGCGCCACGTTGTAGTAGTCGGTGACATCGTAGCCGTGATCCAGCCCCGGACTGGGATAGAACGGAAGCAGCCACAAGCAAGTGACACCTAGCTGTGCGATATGATCCAATCGCTCGATCAGCCCCGCGAAATCGCCGATACCATCGCCATTGCCGTCCTTATAGGTGGCGACGTTCAGACTGTAGATGATGGCATTCTTGTACCAGAGATCGAGCAATTTTCTCGTCCATAGCTGCGTCGGCACGCCAAGCAAAAAGGCTTCAGCGCGCGGAGCAAGCTGACGCCATGGGCTCACAACCGTCCAGGTTGCCACTTGTTCCCGGTAAGCGATCGTGCGCGTGGCCCGTCGATCGTAACCCAAGCTGTTGGATCATGGTTCGAAGCGATCCTGTTTTCCGATTGTGCGCTCCGCACAGAGCGAGTTTGGATGGCGGCTACCCGCTTATGGAAGCGTGTCTCTCAGGTCCGTTGCTTGCTGCAGTCCGCTTGCCTCAGCATGACACTGGAGAAGAGCCGTATGCGCATTGCCCAGATTGCGCCTTTAGCACAGATGCCGATTCAGCCGCGAGTTCCTCAAGCTCACACGGGTTCTCACGTCGCCGCGCTTGCTGAATCGCTTTGGCGGCGAGCTAAGAGCATACTTGAGCAGCTCACCGGCACCAGTCCCCGTCGCCGCGTCCGCATGCCCCTTCGCGCTATCGGGACCAGACGAACCGTGACGGATTCGCAGCGGCTTCCGTGGAGGCGCGGTCAACGCGTGAGCCGCCGCTCGACCTTTTTGCGGCTGCTGCCAACCTTCGTCATAGCCTTCTTCACCGCCGCCTTGGATTGTCCGGTCTTGCGCGCTTCGTAGCGTACTTAGTAGTCCTGTCCGCCGGCGACCCGGGCACGCGACCCTCCGCGATCGCATCGCCGAGGCTGAAATTGCCGATGCGAGCGATGCCGACGCTCGCCGTGATGAAGGCCGAGGCGCTTTCCCGAAAGCCTGGCATTGTCGGCGCGGTGGCCTTCAGCCGCAGCGGGGACTCCGGCGACCGGCGACTTCGGGGACGCAACCGTGATCCAGCAGTTCGGCGAGGCCCCCGACGACCTGAGAACACTGTGAAGCCGTTTGTTCAACTTCTCAAGGCGAACTCGGTGCGCAGCCGGTCCGCGATCGTTCTTCATCTCGGAGCACCCGCATCCAGCTGTCCGTCCGTCATGATCGCCACCTTCCGGGTGTCGTGACAGGGCACAACAGAGATGGCGATGTCGGCGACGCGCAGATGTCTTCCATCTCCAGCCTAATCGCTGCTTCGAGTTCTTCGCGCGTTTGCCGGCTTCTTCAAGCCGACTCTTTCACCGCTCGGAACGGGACCACCGCCTTTGGCTATCCGCGCGAGCGCACGTTATTGAACAGCTGGCGTGAGCCTGTGGCTGTCCGCGACAGGCGCCGTCCTCATACCGAGGCGGTGGTCCAATGAGTCAAATACGGCGTCGCGATAATCTCCCGACTTCAAAAGCGAGCCGGAGCTACGTGGCCGTCGGTCCTGCGGCCTTAAGCTACGAGACTGCCGTGACCAGTTGAGTCGGCGCGAACGGCTTTCGCAACAGGATGCTGACGGGATGCCGTGCGACCTGCACTGGTCGGCGCTTGCGCTGGTCAAGATAACCGGACCCCCCCCGGCTATTTCCCTGATCTGTTTCGCGATTTCCCAGCCGCTTAGCGAGCCCTTCAAGTTGACGTCGGTGACGAGCGCCCTGTAATTCGCCACCTTACCCCTGAACAATGTCAGCGCTCGAGACGAGGGGCGGAATCTCACGCCTGTGCCTATGGTCGGTTAAGTGCACTCGAAACCAAAAGAACCAGGATTCCGAAGAAAAACAAAATAGTTACTGCCGGAAGTCCCACTGTCCAGAGTTCCGGCCGGTGTCCCGATATCCATGCTCCAACCGAGATGCCGATACCGAAGCTCAAGAGCATGAGCATGCCAATAAAGCTGAAGATCAGGAGAGCTTGATTGTGCTGAGTCACTTGGCTGGATTCCTCTACCAAATTTTTTCTATCGTCTTTAGCGGAAAGCTACGCCGAACCCTTGCTCGATCAGAACGTATTGCTCAACGAACGCTTTCGACGTCTTGAGGTCGACTCCAGCGGCTCTCCGATACTGTCTAATGGCTTCAATCTTGTTTCCGTCTCTAAGGGCATTCGCAACCGCAATCGGCAGCTGCTCGAAAGGATCATATTTGAGCTCGGAATGGCTCAATAGCAGGCTGAGTTTTGCATCGATTTCAGATATCTTTGCGAGCCGTCGATCGAGATGACCCAGGCGCCTTATCGCTAGAACGACTAGTAGCAGTAAGCACATCGACAACAGCGCTAGAAAGGCGGTTTGCTCAGTCATCTTTCTTCTCCTACTCAAGAGGCTCTGGCCGGGGCAGTTGATAACAGAGCAAACACCTTGTCGTCCCACTAGCAGTCTGTTCAGCACGAGGACGCCCGGGGGCAAGCAGCCTGGCCTGCTGAACAGGAATTTCCGCGCTTAACCCTTCCCAAAAGCTGGGTGCGCCCGATTGCAGGCGTTCACGACCGCATTCTGCAGCTTGCCGTCATTTCGATCTCTGTAGTGCATCGAGGCACGTACATTACTGATGCATTTGGTGTATTCGGGATTCATATGATTCAAAAAATCCAGCCCAGTCGCCGAAGCCGAGTGAGAGGCGAGGACCGAGGCGAAGCCGACGATAAGGGCAAAACCTGCAAGAGCACGAGGGTAGGAAAACATGAGAAGTCTCCACGAAAGGAGCTGCTTGATTGCAGCACGCTTCCATCATGTCTCAATGCTCCCAAATCGAGCGTGCGAAACCTCACACAGGTGCAGTGGCCGGCGAAAGAGACTGTCAATTGCCGTCCTTGTGAAGGAAAGATGGGCGCTGCCGCCCCATGATTCCGTTTAGGGCAAGATGGTCGTGCAAGCCTTTCCGCTCGAAAACTCGATCTTCCGCAGACGATCTTAACAAGCATCTCCGTGCAAATACGGTTGACCTTGCTGGAGGGCGGCCGAAGCTGGGCGGCCCTGCCGCCGTCCATTCGCCGGGCCTCAAAATCCACCTCACCGGCCGCAAGCACTTGGGCGCCGCCCTCCTTCAGGCCGGGCTCGGCCGCATGTCGAGCAGCTTGGAGCTCTCGCCGAAAACAAATCGCATGAAGCTGGAAACTGACGGACTCCGCAAGGGGGCGTCTCAAGCGGCGGTTCGACATCTTGGCTTCAGAGTTCCACGCAAATCCCTTTGCGACACTCGATCGAATGCATGCCGCATGATCTCGCCGAGCCAGAGCGAGATATAGATCACGGCGATGCCGTGCGCTTTCAGATCGGCAATCATCTCCAGCAGCCGTTCAGTCTCCGCAATCGTCAGGCTGGAGGTCGGCTCGTCCATGATGATTACGCGGGCGTCGATTGAGAGCGCCTTGGCAATCTCCACCATCTGACACCTGGACAACTTCTCAGAAGGATCCGGCACCAAATCGCTCTCGCTCGCTGAGCATGGCCGGCATGTTAATCGCGTCCGCTTTCCGACGCAGCACTCGTCACGCTCAAGGTCTATTTCCCGGCTCTCAAAAAATCGGCAACCGTCACTCGCAAGGTCTCGGCACCAAAGCCTAAGATCGAACCGGCCGACCCTGACATCAAGGTCGCCTTCGAGCAGCTTGCCGATCATCCAGAATCGCACTGTCGCGCCGTGACATCCTGCGTTTCATCCTGGTCGAGCCGTCGCGGCGCGCCGAGGAGGTGCAAGCGATCCTCAAGCTCGAGGAGATCGGCGAAGGCGGGCCGTGCTCAATAGCGCACAGAACCGCGTCAATGCGCTGAAGGGAACGGCCGAAGCCCAGTTTCAGGCGGCACGCAGCAGTTTGCAGACCCATATACAGATCCTGAGCGTCAAGATCGATGACTGCTTGCGGCCGCCAACGCTCGCCGCAAGCTTGTCGGCCCGCCTTTGCTCGATCAGTTGACCCCGGACACTAGGCTCGACGCTGGGCTCACCTCGAGCCCGTCTGCGCCAGCGCTCAACAAGCAATCGGCTTTGCGCGACCTTGCTGCAATGGCTGGCGCTCGCAAGCAACTTCCCGAGTTCGCCAAGGACGAGGTCGCCGCCCTGCTCGCGACTATCAGCACTCTCGCGAACGATCCGGCGCGGCTTGCCTCGCTCCGGCGACGGACGCTGGTCGAACAAGACATCGAACTGATCGACGGTTCGGACTGCCCGCTCTGCGATAGCCCATGGGAGAGAGATTGACGACGTGCAGCAGGATTTCAGCACATTCTATCGGCTCGTTATCGAAGATGACGAGGGTGAGTTTACCGCCATGCTCTCGCCCAGCGCCTGCAAGCTCGATTTGGATGTCAATTTCTACGAGCGCGGCCTCTATCCGCGGGCGCCTTTCACAGCGAAGGCCATCAGGACAGCATGGGCGTATGTCTCTACCTCGCTCTGATGAAGCGCCTGTTCGGCAATCAATTCACATTCGCCCTGCTAGCGACGTCGTGATGTCCGTCGATACCGGCCATCGCTATCAGTTTTGCAAGGTGCTGAAGACGCATTTCAAGGACACACAGTTCGTCATCACCACGCACGACCGCATCTGGGCAGAGCAGATGAAGTCCGCGGGTCGGGGTAGCGGCCGCAGCCCTGCGGCGCCACCTCGGACATGTCTGCAGGCAAACGCGGCGTCCTCGGTCGAGCAATGGGCTATCAACAAGGCCGTGCACTACAACGGATGGGAGAATTTGGGCAAGCGCGACTTCGCGCCGGTCGCTAACGCCTTTCGAGAGCGGCTTGAATGCTTCAGATGCGAGCGCTGCGAAAGCTGGTTGTTAGTGACGCCACGCCGCAAACCGATGTCGCTGCGCTGCGGCTGCAATACCGTCAGCCTCAATCTCGAGTCCAAGCAGAACTAATCCGGGCGACCGGCGCGTCCAACGAGCGCTCGGCCGGGCATCAAGCCGGGATTGGGAGAAGAAATATCGCGATGCCGCCACTGCCAAGTCCGGCAAGGTGGCCGACCTTGACGAGGCAATTTCCCTACTATGCCAGTCCGCCCTTGATGCCTACCGGGGTACGGCCAAGACGCGGCCGCCCTTTTTACCGCCGAAACCCAGAAGCCGGTGCCGCCGGACGGGCTGAAACCGTCGATCGAATAAACGGTGTCCTGCTCAGGCGATCACGACCGCTGCAGGAGGAGGCGACACCTTGATTACGATCGCGGGTTCAATTGGCTCCGGCTGCAAGTCGGGCACGTGACATAGACGGTCCCGGCCCGCCGTCTCCGGCTATTCGCCGAATACCGCTCGATCCTAGTCTGATATTTTTACTGCCTAGGGAAAATTCCGCCCCAAGGGTCATCGAAGATACTGATGCCGGGCAAGAGCTTGACGGCTCAATAAGGTGCCGACTGACCAAGCGGGAGAGATCTCTCTGCTCAGCGGAATATGCGGATTGCGAGCTTACCGATAGTTCAATACCCAAGCAACTGCTCAGCAGACCGAATTATCTTCGAGGCAATAGTCCCTTGGCAATCACTCATGTGACTAAGCAAGAGAGCGTCGTCGGGAGCATCGCCCGATTTCTCTTGGTCAGTGGGGCTATTGATCCCCCTCCCAAGACGAAATCGCACCAGGACAATCGGGATGTCGTCGAGCCGCCCCCGCAGCTTTCGTTACCAGCTGATATAGACGTCGCCGCGATCTTCTGTCCAGAGGCCCACGGCATTCCCAGAGGCAATTGCCTCCTTCGCTGCGCCTGTCGGAGGCCGGTAACCCGACGTCGACATGCCCTGCCCGCCACCCGGACCGACGTTATAGGCAATTGTCGTCCTTGTGTTGTAACCTTCCACGTCAGAGCCCTTTTGAATCTTCAAAGTACCGTTGCTGATGGCCCCTTCCAAAGCTGCCCGCTTGTCGGCGGGAAAATCCTGCAACGCACCCTCAAGGCTATCCCTGTACTTCGCAACGAAGTCAGCATCGGAGATCGACGCATCGCCTGCCTTCGATCCTGCAATCCAACTGGTGGTTTCCGCGTTGGCCGTTGTCTGCCCTCTCAATTTGTCGGACAGGGAGCCTTGTCCATGCGTGCGGTCGTGAGAGGTAGCACTGTTCCCATCGGGATCTTTCAGAGATTGGAGAAAGCCGCTCAGCTTGTCAGCGGCCGCCTGCTCGACATTTGCGCGCGCCAAAATCTGCTTGGCGCGATCGGAGAGGTCCACCACGTCCACGGGATCGCCGGAGGTCGTCTGCGCCCGCAAATCGACGGCTGTCGAACTCGTTGACGTGGCTGATGACGCAGGATCAAGCCATGAAGTCAGAATATTAGGAGGCGAGTTGTTCGTGATCGAAGTCATGATGAGATCTTTCCAGCAGAACTGTCGGAAATTTTAGTTGCAGGGACGCCGATCGACAACCTACGAAGATAAATAGAAACCGCGAGATTGATGAAGAAAGCGTTAAAAAAAATACGGACAAGCCGGTTCAACCGGCCGATGTCAGACAGCGACGGCCGCACTGGCGGCCGCCGCCTTGTCGATCATTGGATTCAGCGCATCCTGAAGGTAGCCTGCCAGCCCCCGGAGATGGAGCCGTCGCTGACCACCTCGCAGATTGGACGCCCGCCGCTGCCCTTGCCCCGCTCGCAACAAGTTTGAGTTCCATAAGATTTACAGGACAAGTGCTTCGTGCAGTTCGCATTACAAGCACGAACAATCATTCAAACGCCGGCGAGCGCGATGTTATTGGATCTCGGAGTCGCGCGAGTTGTTTTTGCGTACGAGCGACGGCGGTCGCGGTCTGCGTCCGCACGCGTGTGCCAGTCCTGTGGTACAGAACAGCGCGACGTAGCCGCCTCGGCATTGACGTTTTGCATGCCGAATAGAAGCAGAGCTGCAGCAAACCCAAGTAATGCACGCATCCCGACGCTCCAATCTATCTCCGGAGAAAGAGGCTCGCGCGGGGTTACCATCGTCCGACGGGTCGATGGGGTGTTCATGATACGGACGATATCCGCACATAGGCAGCGGGCTTGTAGTTGGATGGGTCCGAAATACCCGGAACCCAGTCGATGATGGCTGTTTTACGGCTACCGCCACGCTTCATTGCCTTTCTGAAGGCATCGGTGCTTGCTCGATCGTAAGGAGAATTTGCGAGCCGCTGAGCGACAAATGCGACGGCGGCGGCACGCGTCTCGAACTTGATGTATTTTTTTCCTTCGTCCCAGGCCGGCTGACACGCGAGCTCGTAATAGCATCGCCCGCGGGCGCCGGCCTGCCTGTCCACTTAAAGCCGAACAGATCGTCGGCCTCCAACGCGGTGCGCGTGAAGCCGTAGGGCGACTCGAACCTCCGAACGCCACTGTTTTTGTCTTTACCGCAAATGGCCGCGGCATCGACTGAAAGCCGAATAGAGATCTCGTTGGTGGCGTGCACCGTTAGCCCTCAAGCTCGCGCCAGTCCCCTGCCCAAACCCGCATCAGTCCAAGGAGCGCTCCCCCGCGCTTGCTAACGATCGATTTTTCTTGATCTCTCGGTGCACACATCGTGCACACGCGGCCCTGTAACCAATGAACACTTGAATTCTCGCCCCAATCCATCATCGGCCAATTTGGGGTAAGTCCAGCCAAAAAGATCACCGTAGATCAAGAGATGGTTCTCTTTGCGCGGAAATTGTCGATCCGGTGTGTTTGCCGAGCGCTCATCGTGATCTGATACGTGCTGTCCCTGGCTATCCACAGCCGGTCTCGGTTCCGGCATTGAATTGGAAGACAATGCAACCGCAGCCTTACCAGTCAACGCTGCATTGGAAAGATGCCGGTTCAGATGAAACTGACGAGCTCAAACCGCTGCACAACCTTCGTTGGAGCGGAATTCATGCGAACGCTCGCACCTTCATCGGCGCGATCCTGCTCGAGCAAAACGATGAGTGGGGCCGTCCAGCGTGCCCGCTACATGACGCTGGAAACCATCGCACCATTGAGCGATGATCCGACCGTCAGCCTTCCGGCAATCGCCGGCTGACCAGCCCGGCCCTTACCGGCGGACGCGGCGACCCTCCGCCAGCTACACCACGCCACGGGACACGATCCAGTTCCGAACCTCCATCCCCCACGGCATGAGCAATAGTCCGGTTCGTCAGAGCAAGACTCCTCTCCAGCTCCGGTTGGGCGGCATAGACATGCGAGCTCGGTGCCGGATCTCTGCCGGCGCCAAATTCGAATAAGCACAGCAAATTCAACGTTGTGCTTTGCAGCGTCCAGCTCCGGCTTGATCAGAACAGCGCCGCTCCCGTTCTGCTGCTGGGCTCGGTCGTTTCGCTCCGGGCGTCTGCGCCCCATGAGATAGTCCGCCAGCAACGCACTCGGGCAACGCTCGACCGCTCGGGCGCGATCAGCATGTTCAGCGGAACGGAGTTGACGAAAAGCCGGGTACGGCAAGAATCTCAGGGCGCCACCAGTTTCTTGCGGATGGCATAGCGAACCAGTTCAGCGGTCGACGACATCCTCAGCTTGCGCATTGCCGAAGCACGATGGGTCTCGACGGTCTTCACGCTCAACTGCAAAATGATGCTTATGGACCTGTTGGTATGACCTTCCGCTATCAACTGGACCACGCTCTGCTCGCGCGAGCTGAGCAACATCTCCGACTTGTTCAGCTTGTTAAGCTGGTAGTCGTGAAGCATTTTCTCCAGCAACACGCTGGTGAAATAAGGTCTGCGATCCACCAGCGCTTCGACAGCGGACAATAGGTGTTTCCTCGCATCCGATTTGAACAAGAAGCCACGGACACCCGCCAGAATGGCTTCGGTCAGCAGCTCTTCGCTTTCATGCATCGTTAGAATCAGAATTTCACTGCACAAGCGAAGCGACTTCAAGCGGCGGCTGACCTCCAACCCATTCATGAGGGGCATCGAATAGTCGACGATCACGATGTCCGGTCTCGTCTCCAAAGCCAATGCGACGGCCTGCTCGCCATTCGTTGCTTCGCCGACAACGATCCAGTCGGAGCGTGTTTCGATAATCGCGCGCAGCCCTGAACGCACGACTTCATGATCATCCGCAATCAAGATGCGCTTCACGGCATCGTTCCCCTATCCGAGCGCAATCGGCGGAGATGATCGGCAGCAGAACAGTCGAGCGATCATACCGATCGCGGGTCGAAGCATTATCCTGCAAAACCCCGAGATAGCCGGGCGAATGTACCGACCCGGCCGCGGCCATCAAACCTCAGCAAGGCAAATGTCATGCCTCGATCAGCTGCGCGCGGACGGCGTATCGGACCAGGCCCGCAGTCGAACTCACGTCCAGCTTGCGCATCGCGGCGGCTCGATGAGCCTCAGTGGTCTTGACGCTGAGGTTGAGGACCGCGCTGATGCCCTTATTGCTGTAGCCTTCGGCAACCAGTTTGACGACGAGTTGCTCGCGTGGGGTGAGCCCCGGGTGCCTGTCTGCACTGCTGCCAGATCCGCCGTTCAGTTCGTTCCGGCACCTTTCGGTACAGAACCGCTTGTGCGCCAGAAGCGAGTCGACGGCCGCCATCAACAATCTGTTTGCGTCCGATTTCACTAGGAAAGCGCGCGCACCGGCCTCGAATGCCTGCTGGGCGAGTAGACCGGAGCTGTGCACCGTGAAAATCAGGACCTCGGTCTGCAGCGGATATTCCCTGATCCGCCGCGCGACCTCCAGTCCGGTCATTCGCGGCATGGAAAAATCGACGATGGCCACGTGAGGCCGGCTTTCGATCGCCGCTGACAGCGCCTTGCCGCCGTCGTTCGCCTCGGCGACCACTTCCCAATCCGCTCGTTGTTCGAGCACCGCTCGCAAGCCCGACCGAACCGCTTCGTGGTCATCTGCGATGAGAAATCGCTTCATGCGAGCACTCCAGTGCCGTTACTCGGCGGTTGGGGCCGAAACGAACCCGTTTCCACCTACCGCCGGTGATCAGTGTTTTTCTTCCCTCAGTGGGTGCCTGCGGGGACCCTCATGACAGTGGCGTCCTTTCGCCGGTTTCGCCTGTTCGAGACCAACGCATGCGGAAAGACTGCGCACAGAACGGTGCCGGAACGGTGCGCTGCCCGATCGGAGCGGATCTCCAGCGAACCTCCGATCTGCTCAAGTCTTGCTCTCATGGCTGGAATTCCAACGCCGGTCGATATCGCCCGGTTCGCGCGGCCGGCCTGAAGGCCGCGCCCGTTGTCGCTGATGGTCAGCCGAAAATGGCTGCCGGTCCCGTCGATGACGATCCTCACCTCCGTTGCCTTTGCGTGGCGGAATACGTTCGTGAGAGCTTCCTGAACGACCCGGAGCAATGAACGCTGCTTCTCGTAGGGCAATCGATCGACGTCGGCCACGATCCTGGTCGTGACCCGCAACGACGTGCGCGCCGCGAATCCATCGGCATAATGCTCGATCGTGACCTTGAGCCCTTCGGCTGTCAGATTCTGCGGGTGCAGCAGGTAGGCAAAAGCGCGGATTTCCCTGAGAGCCTCATCGATCGACGCGTCGATCTCATCGCAGAGGCGCTCGGCCCCGACCGGATCGGCCATGGTCCGCCGGATCCGCATCAGACCGAGGCTCGCGGCAATCAGATGCTGACACGTCGAGTCATGCAGATCGGACGCAATCCGTTGCTGGATATCCTCCTGAATGGATAGCAAATTGACGCTCGCCTGCGCGGCGTCCGACCGTTCAACGGCGTTTTCAAGAAGTCCATTGGGCGCGACGCGATGGCTGCCGATCAACCGGACCGCACCAGCGGCCGCGGCGTCCATGATCGGAACGATCGTCGTTTCCATAGTCTGACGCTGTCCACCAAACGCAAGGCGATGGCGAATCCTGACCTCTGTTCCTTCTGCGAAACACGCCCGGAGAGCTTCGCTGACGGCTCTGGCGTCGTCCCGGCCGAGGCAATTGGAAACGTCCATCTCCCGGATGTCTTCCGACGAGACGCCGAGACGAAGCTCGAACGCCGGATTGATCCCCTCATACACGAAGTGCCCTTCAAACGAAGGGCGTACTGCAAAAAGAAGATCGGGTGAGAAGACCCAGTAGAGGCGTTCGCTGGTTTCTTCCGAGCCAAGTCGCAACCACGCTTTGATACTGGTTCCACTCGACTGACGGGCGGGCGAGCTATGTAACTTCACGGTACGCACTCACTATTCACCGGTGACGCCCGACGTTGAAGCTCAACATATTGAAGCTCAATACATTGAAGCTGAAGATCGAGAGTCTCCTCCCTTGGGGTCGGCAGAGTATACACCGTCAGGTTGATCACACCACCAGGTAGTGTTGCTGACAGAATAAAATCTCGTAGCTGTGAGACGACATCGGGAGGGATCGGATGAGTGGTTTTTGCCAGATTGTCCCGCCGCAATTCAAATAAGGTGCAACAGATACTCAAGCGGCGCAAACAGCTTTCATCATCGCGTCGAGGCGATCGCACCATGGCTGAGACGCGATGTGCTAGCGGCTCATATCGCGCGTGTTGGACTTATTTTTCTTTCCTTTCTTCGCGTTTGGCGCAGGCTGTTGCGGCGGCGCGATCGCCAGCGGATGAGACGGCACGCGCAGCCGCTGGATGCCGGCATCGTCCCTGAGTGCATCCGTATCCAGACGCTGGCTCCGGTCAGCAGAGTCGCGCGGGTCCGCGGCCGCGGCGGATGCTGCCGTCAAACCGACAATGACCCCGATCACCACCCGAGCACGCCTCAACGTCATCTTGCAGACCTCTCAAAACGCAAAATCAAGTCGGGGACCGATCCTGAGATCCCTGTAGCGCCGCACCATGACGTTCGATTCTCGCGCCTCGTACAGCACGCTCGTCGTAAGCGAAACGTTGCTGGCAAAATTATACTTCAGGCCGATATCCGCGGAGTAGATTTGATCCTGTCGTCCCCTGTTCAGCCCGTCGGTGAACCAGAAGGCTTCGAACAACGGCGTGCTGACGATCGACCATTTTGGATCGAGCTTGACCTCAATGCCGAGCAAGGCATCGAAGCGCCAGCGGCGAGCTTCCGCGAGATCAGAAAACCGGTAGGTCAGGAGCAACAGCGGTGAGAATGTCACATTGCTCACGCGGAAGTCGCGCGCCACCGAGCCCATCACGTCTTCCGACGTGAAAGCGAGATTGCGATAGACCCCGTCGAAATCGTATCGGTGCTCGTAGATGGCGGAGAAGCGCCAGCCGTCCCAATTCTCCGTCACGCGCGCTCCCATCCGCGCCACTGCGGCATTGCCGTCTTTCTCTCTCGCGAAGGCGTCAAATTGTGCGCGTGCATAGAGCCGGTACGACAGGTCCTCTGTGAGGTTCCCGGCCAGCCTGACGCTCACGTCGGGCTCATAGAAGAAATCGGACTTGCGATTGTCCCGGCTGAACAAGGCATTATCGGTGAAGTTCGGCATGACGGAGCCGACGACGCTCCATGACGGAGCGGTGTAATACGGTACGGGGCTGCTCGCCTTCAGTTCGGTGAGATCGACGTCCGCTGCCCACGCAGTGCCGGTTCCCAACAATCCTAGGACCGGCAAAAGAGCACTCGACCCGCGCATGGTGTTCCTCGATGGCTTTCCGTGCACCAGGAATCGCCCTAGCCTGGGCGGCGATTGTGGCGTGTTAGTGGTATGATTCAAAATCAGTGATTGAATCGATGGATCGCCATTTCGTAATTTGCCGAAAGGTTTTCGCTCGCCCGTCGCGGAATAAACGTATGGAGCCAAACCTGCGCCTGATCCGGTCGATCGCTGGTGCAAGGCCGGAGCGGCGCTCCGCCCTGACACGCTGGCCTCACCAGTCGATCCGCATAGTCTAGTAGTCTGCCGCATCCCTGGTGATCGGACAGGTCATGCAATGACCGCCTCCCCGGCCCCGCCCGAGCTCTGCCCCGACGATGGTGATCACCTCGATCCCTTCCTTGCGCAGCAGGGTGTTGGTGTAGGTATTGCGGTCATAGGCGAACACCACGCCCGGGGAGGCGCAAACCAGATTGGCGCCGCTGTCCCACTGTGTGCGCTCGCGCATATAGGCGTTGCCCCCGGTCTCAATCACACGCAGCTTCTTCAGGCCAAGGGCTTCGGCCACGACGTCCACGAACGGCTTTTCGTCCCTGCGCAGCTCGAGGCCGGCCGAATTGTCGGCTGGCCGGTAGGAAAACGCCGCGATGTTGTTGACAATGTCGGGATACAGCAGAACGCAATCCCTGTCAGCGAACGTGAAGACGGTGTCGAGATGCATCGCCGCACGGAGCCTCGGCATCGCGGCAACGATCACGCGCTCCGCCGCCTTGTTCTTGAACAAGGCCGCGGCGACCTGGCTGATCGCCTGCCGCGAGGTGCGCTCGCTCAACCCGATCAGCACGTTGCCCTTCCCGATCGGCATCACATCGCCGCCTTCCAGCGTCGCAAGGCCGTGGTCCCGCGTCGGATCGCCCCACCAGACATTGACCTTGCCGGCGAAATCCGGATGGAACATGTAGATGGCTGTTGTGAGGATCGGTTCTTCGTGCCGGGCGGGCCAGTAGAGCGAGTTCAGCGTGACCCCGCCGTAGATCCAGCAGGTCGTGTCCCGCGTATACAGCGTGTTGGGAAGCGGCGGCAGCAGATACTCGGTCATGCCGGCGGCCTCGCGGACGAGCTTGAGCATCTCGCCGCCATGGGCATCCGGGAAGTCATGGGTCGAAACGCCCCCAATCAGCGTTTCGGCCAGGTCGCGCGGCTTGAGGCTTTCCAGGTAGCCCCGCAGCTCATCGACGAGGCCGAGGCCGACCTGATCGGGAACGACTTGGTTGTCGAGAATCCACTTCCTGGCCTCGGGGATCGCGACCGTCTCCGCCAGCAGATTGTGCATCTCGACGACTTCGATATCGCGGTCGCGCATCTTCTGCACAAAGTCGAAGTGATCGCGCTTGGCGTTTTCGACCCACAGCACGTCGTCGAACAGCAGGGTGTCGCAATTGGACGGCGTGAGGCGTTGATGGGCGCGGCCGGGCGAGCAGACCATCACCTTCCGGAGTTGACCGACCTCCGAATGGACCCCGAAGGAAACCGAGCCGTCCGACGCCTGCTTTGCCATGGGAATTCTCCCGGGAGTTGCGTTGCCTAGATGGTGATGTAGCCGGTGGCCAATCCGTGGATACCGATAGCGGCGCCAAGGGCGGCGGCGATGAAGATGGCCCACTCGACGGCCGTAAACACCCTCGCCTTCTGCTCCAGACGCGCCCAGAAGTAGAGTGCCGTACCGGGGGCATAGAGGATCAAGGACAGCAGCAGGAACTTCATTCCGGCGGCGTAGATCAGGAATAGCGTGTAGATGACGGCGATGCCGGCAAAGACCATGTCGCGCGTTCTAGCGCGGCCGCTCTTCTCATAGGTCTCGCCTCGCCCCGTGAGCAGAAGCCCATAGGCTGCGACGAGGAAGAACGGAATCAGCGACATCACGCTCGTCAGATTGAGCATCAACGCGAACGCATCCTGCGACCAATAGGTGCTGATGACGAAGAGCTGAACGATCACATTGGTGAGCCAAAGCGCCGCAGCCGGCACCTTGTTCGCATTTTCCGTGCCGAACAGGGCCGGCATGTCCCTGGTCCGGCCGGCGGCGGAGAGCACCTCGGCGCAGATCAGCGACCAGGCGAGATAGGCCCCCAACACCGAAACCAGGAGCCCGACGCTGACGAAGATCGCGCCCCAATGTCCGACGAGGGCCTCCAGCACCGTCGCCATCGAGGGCTGCCGCATGCCGGCGATCTCGGCGCGGGGAAGCACGGCATAGGGCAGCATGGTCACGAGCACCATCAGGCTCGTCACGATCGCAAATCCCAGAATGGTCGCAGCGCCGACATGCTCACGTTCCTTGGCGTAGCGTGAATAGACGCTGGCGCCCTCAATGCCGAGAAAGACGAACACGGTGACCAGCATGGTCGCGCGAATCTGCTCGAACAGACCCTTGTCCGGCATGCCCTCTCCGCCCCAGAAATTCGCTCGAAACAGGTCCGCCTTGAACCCAACGATCAGGATCACGATGAAGACGAGGATCGGTACGATCTTCGCGATCGTCACGATCGTGTTGATCGCAGCTGCCTGCTGCACACCGCGCAGGATCATGAAGTGGAACAGCCATATTCCGATCGAGGCGACGACGATCGCGATCACGGTGTTCCCGTCGCCGAAGACCGGGAAGAAAGCGCCG
Source organism: Bradyrhizobium sp. 149 (assembly GCF_023073915.1). GTDB lineage: Bacteria > Pseudomonadota > Alphaproteobacteria > Rhizobiales > Xanthobacteraceae > Bradyrhizobium. The sequence goes on from NZ_JADPKK010000023.1 coordinate 446,813, forward strand.
AGCGTCGACTTGATCAGCACCCAATAGGAGACGTTGCCGATGCAGCTGCCGACCCAGTATCCGAATGCCGACAGGAAGCCGGGATAGTCGCCAAACCCCTCCTTCGCATAAGCATAGACGCCGGCATCGAGCTCGGGCTTTCGTTCCGCCAGCGCCTGGAACACCCGCGCGAGGGTGTACATGCCGCCGCCGGCGATGCACCAGGCGAAGATGGCTCCGAACGGCCCGGTGGCGATACCGAAGGTTCTCGGCAGTGAAAAGATACCCGAGCCGACCATCGAGCCGACCACCATCGCGGTCAACGCGAACAACGAGAGCTTCTGGATTGAGGACGTCTCAGTCATGTGAAGACCTCGCGACACGAGCGTGCGTTGCATCCCGGTCGATCGACTTGCCCACCGGTCGCACCATGCACCTTGCGCCGCGGCCAGAATATTAGGTGATTACCTAGTCGAGGATCGGGATTCTCCTCGCCGGTGACGGAGCGCTCACACTGGAGACGAAGTGGAAGCTTCGGCTTCTCCCTTTTCTCCGAACCAGGTCCCGTAGAGTGTCGGCAGCAAAATCAGCGTCAGCAAGGTCGCAACCAGCAGGCCACCCATGATTGCGACCGCCATCGGTCCCCAGAACACGGTCGGAGCGATCGGGATCACGCCGAGCACGGTCGATATTGCAGTCAGCATGATGGGACGAAAGCGGGAGCTGCTGGCATCCAGCGCCGCCTCCCAGGGGCTCTTGCCCTCCGCCCGCTCCGCATCGATCTGGCCAATCAAGATCACGGCATTCTTGCTGATCATGCCAAGCAAGGCGAGAACGCCGAGAATGGTGACGAAACCCATCGACCTCCCCGAAAGTAGCAGCGCGGCGACAACACCGATCATGCCGAGCGGCGCCACGCTCACGACCATCAACAGCCGCGGAAAGCTCTGCTCAACGGGATGGCAAGCGCGATGATGAGGCCCGGGCGGATTCCGAGGCTGATGAAACTTACCACCATGATGATGGCGATCGCCTGCAGCAGCGAGGTCATGAATTCGCCGATCGCGTTGCCGACCACGACGGCTTGGTCGGCGACGAGCGTCGGCTCGATTCCGATCGGCAGGTCGGCCGTGATCTGCGCCATCGCGCCTTTGACGTGGCGACCGAGCGCGAGAATGTCGCCGCCATCGCGCATTGCGATAGCGAGCCCGATTGCCGGCTGACCATTGACCCGAAACATCGGCTGCGGCGGATCCACGTAGCCGCGCCGCACCTGCGCGATCACTCAGGCGGATGGTGCGACCGCTTGCAACAAAATTGACGCCGGCGATGTCCTGCTCGGATTGGAAGCCGCCGGAAACCCGAACGGAAATGGTCTCCTTGCCCGTCTGGATCACGCCCGCCGGACGAACAATGTTCTGCGATCGCAGCGCGGCGAGCAGAGCCGCCCGATCGACGCCGATCGTCGCAAGCGCCTGCTTTGAGAACTCGACGAAAATCACCTCGTCTTGTGCGCCCAGCAGCTCGATCTTCGATACGTCCGGGATCTGGAGCAATCGCGAGCGGATCTCCTCGACGTGATCACGCAACTCCCGCTGGAAGAAACCGTCGCTCGTAAAGCCATAGATGATGCCGAAGGTGTCGCCGAAATCATCGTTGAAGCCGGGGCCGACAACTCCCGCCGGCAGCGTGCGGCGCATGTCACCGATGTTCTTCCTCACCTGGTACCAGGTATCGGTGACCTGCCTTGCCTTCGCGCTCCCCTTCAGGTTGACGAAAATCGTGACCATGCCCGCCCGGGTGAAGCTGCGCAGGAAGTCCAGATGGGGCGTCTCCTGCAATCGTCGCTCGAGCCGCTCCGTCACCTGCTTCATCGTCTCTTCGGCCTTTGCGCCCGGCCAGGCCGCCTGAACGAGCATCGTCTTGATAGTGAACGATGGATCCTCATTCCGGCCGAGGCGGAATAGGCGAGGTAGCCGGCGATCACGGCAACCAACATGGCGTAGACCACCACCGAGCGATGCTTGAGCGCCCATTCGGAAAGGTTGAGCCCGCTCATGGCGCCGCCCCGAGCACGCGCACCTTCTGGCCGGGATGAAGAGCCTGAACGCCAGCGGTGACGATGATCTCCCCTGCGTCCAATCCCTGCGAGATGATGACGTCGGCCTGGTCGAAGCGCAGGATGTCGACGTTTCGCGCCGACACGACGTTCGTCGAGGGATCGACGATCCAGACGGCCGGCTGCCGATCGATCCGCGTCAAAGCTGTTGCGGGTATGTCGATCACCGGCCCGGAGCCGGTCTCGATACGTCCGTTCACGGTGGCGCCGAGCCGCACGGCTGTCGGCGGATCCGTCAAGCCGACCTTGACCTCGAAGGTGCGGGTGACGGGGTCCGCTTGCGCAGCGATCTGACGGATGCGGCCTTGCGCCGTGATCGTCGGATCATCGGCCAGGCTGACGGTGACCTGCACGTCGGCGGGCGCCGATCTGACCATCTGAGCCGGGACGTCGAAGACCGCGTCCCGGCCATCCTGCCGGGCGATCCTCGCGATCATTTGCCCGGCCTGAACCACCTCGCCCGCCGACGGCACCGTCGCGGTGATCTTGCCGGGCGCGTCGGCTCGCAGCTCAGTGAAGCTGACGAGATCGTGCGCGGAACTGATTTGCGCTTCCGCGGCCTCGACCTGCGACTGGGAGGTGTGTCGTGCTTGCGTTGCCGCTTCGAAATTGGCACGCGTGGTCCACCCCTGCGCCAACAGCGTCTCCTGGCGCTCATAGTGGTTACGCGCTTGCGTCAGCTGGGCCTGTGCAGCGGAAAAAGTCGCCTTCGCCTGCCGCAATGCGCTCAGCTCGTTCTGAGACTCCAGTTGGGCCAGCAGCTGGCCGCCCTCAACCCTGTCACCTAGCTTGGTGTGGTTCGCAAGCAAGCGTCCGGAGATCCGGAAGGCAACGCTCACTTGGTCCTCCGCCTCGCGAAAGCTTGTCTTAGTGGCAACCGCAATCACGGGAATGCTGTTGGTCGTGCCATCAACGGTACCTGCGCAAGCTCAGCAGAGCCAATGGTGCTCCAAGTTCAAGGGAATGGTGAACTTCAGATACTCGACCGAGGATCAGTGCCGCGCGTCACGCAGCGGCAGAGGCGGCACCTGCTTCCCACGGCAGGCGTCGCGCTAGTTGCGCGGTAGGGCCGCAAGAGCCCGTCCAAAGCGATGGCGTCGAACGATCCGCTCGTGGACGCCCTTGGAACCGGTATGGATGCTGCTATATCGCTACGCGAGCTGTCGCTTCGACTTACCGAGCAACTCCCGGCTGCGGACACCAAAAGCAGAGCCGCCGCCGAGATGCAGCATTCGATGTGCAAGGCCCCGTTTGCGAAACACCGCAGGATGGTACGGGCCAACCTGTCACCGATCGAGGGATCCGATGTGAGAGGCTCTTCCGGAAAGCAAGATGCGCGTGCGGTCGCCGCGGCCACCTGGACGAGCTTGGCTTTACTGGGGCCGGCCACGTCGCGGCGCTCGCCTCGTGCCATCCTCCAATTGGGGTGTCTGTTCCTGTATCACTCCGTCGTGGCCGGAACGGACGTCGCAAGGCGCGCACTCGATCCCCGCCTGCCGCTGCGCCCCGGATTCATCACCTATCCAACGCGTCTTCCTCGTGGCCAGCGCCGGAATGTATTCGCGACGCTGACCAGCCTGTTGCCTGGCACGGTGCTGGCCGGAGAAGCGAACGCGCAACTCCTCTATCATTGCCTTGACGTCGAACAGGCCGTGGTCGCCGAGCTTGCCCGGGAGGAAGCGGCCTGGTGCGAGCGCTTTACAATGACTGAGTTCCTGACGGCCGCGGTCCGCTTCATACTGGCGATGCTGGCGCTTGGCCTGGTGTCGATCCTGCGTGGCCCTGGCGACGCTGACCGCGTGACGGCGACCCAATTGATCGGGACCGGGGGCATGGCGGCGCTGCTGCTGCTCGGCACGGCAATCTGCTCGGCAGCGGCGTGTTCCTCCTGTTGGGCGGCGAGGTGCGGCGCCCGGGATGGGCAACGATCCCGTGCCGCAGGCCTCGGTGATCACCGGTGTGGTCGTCGCTTTTTCCGCAACGGCTCTGGCAATTGCGCTCCTGCTCCGGTTGTGCCGGGCGACCGCCTCCGCGGCGCCAAGAAGTGGTGGGTCGCCGGAGGACGGCCCGGATCAGGCCGGTGGCTGATGCCCCCCTCCCCAGCGCTTGACGCGGCAACAACCCCGAGCGGCTTCGTGCTGGTGCTGTCGATTGCCATCCCAATCAGCGGCGCGTTGCTGGCCTTCGTTCTGGGCGACCGACACGTCAGGCTGGTCGCATGCGCGACGAGCCCGCTTGGACTGGCGACCGCGGTGGCGACTCTGCTGGCGCTGCCGCGGAGTACGGGACCTCTCGTTTATCTGCTCGGCGCGTGGCCGCCGCCGCTCGGGGTGGCACTGCGCGCGGACGGATTATCCGCGGTGATGCTCGGGGCGACCGCAATCGTGATCTGCGCGGTCGCCGTCTTTTCCTATGCTGATTTCTCCGTAACGGCGCACGAAACCCGCGCGCAATTCGCGTTCTGGACCTTGCTGCTGACCGTCTGGGGAGCGCTGAACACCATCTTTGTCGCCGGAGACCTCTTCACGCTTTACGTTGCGCTAGAATTGCTGACATTCGCCGCGGTACCGCTGGTCTCGCTGGATGGGCGCCCGGAGACGCTGCGGGCCGCGATACTGTATCTGCTGTTCGCATTGTTCGGCTCCGTGCTCTATTTGCTGGGCACGTCACTCCTCTACGGTCTATATGGCACTCTGGACATCGTGCTGCTGTCGCATCAGACCGGAGCGGAGCCTGCCGCGCGGGTCGCGGCGGCATTGATGACAACCGGTCTTCTGGCCAAGACCGCGCTTTTTCCGCTGCACCTCTGGCTCCCGCCCGCTCATGCAGGCGCACCGCCTGCCGCCAGTGCGATTCTGTCCGGCCTCGTCGTCAAGGGATCGTTCTTCATCATCGTGCGGCTCTGGTTCCAGGTGATGCCCGGACTGCCCGGTTTTGCAGCAGCCCAACTGCTCGCCGCTCTGGGAGCGGCCGCAATCGCGTTCGGCAGCATTGTCGCGCTGCGCCAGCAGCGACTGAAGCTTCTGATTGCCTATTCTACGTTGGCCCAGATCGGATATCTCTTCCTGATGATTCCACTCGCGCTCGATGCTTCGGGCAAGCTGGAGAGTGGCGAAGCTTTGGCAGGCGGTCTGCTGCAGGCCGTCTCTCATGCCACCGCGAAAGCGGCAATGTTCATGGCTGCCGGATCCATCTACGTCGGCCTGGGCCATGATCGCATCACCGGGCTCCGGGGTGTCGCACGCGCCTTGCCGTTGAGTGTCCTGGCCTTCGCCGTCGCGGGTATCGCGCTGATCGGCGTACAGCCGAGCGGCGCGTCCTGGCGAAAGAGCTGTTGCACCTCGCTGCGGCGGGAACGGGGCAGTGGTGGTGGGCAATCGCCCTCGAAGCGGGCGGAATGTTCACGGCCGCCTACGTGGTGCTGGTGCTGGCTCACGCGCTAGCGCCCTCGGACGATCCGATTGCGTTGGTCGGCCCGGCACCGCGCCTCCGGAACGCGGCGGCGCTCGTCCTGGCATTGTGCTCGCTATTGCTGGGACTTCTGCCTTGGACTCCCTATCTGCCCGTCCCCAACACTTCGACGTCAGGCCTCATCGAAACCGGGATGCTCTCCAAAACGTTTTTCACCGTCCTGGGAGGCGTCGTGTTGGCGATTCTGCTCACGCCCTCGTCGCAGCAGCTTGGGTGTCGGCGCGTTGGAAGTTCGCCACCCAAACACTCGATCCATTCCGACGCATTTGCCGTGCATCTGACCGTCTTGTCGAGCGGGGCAACGGCATTCTCTGCCAATGGCCGGCGGCAAGCATCTGCCTTCTCGCGCTAGCTTTGCTATTCGGCGCGCTGATTATGGCCGTGTGAGACGGAACGTCAAGCATCGGTGGCGAATGCCGTGCCCTACCCAGCCGGTGATCAGGAACATTCATCCCTACACCCCAGGGTTTTCTCCGATGCCGCCACGGCGGACCGGCAGCTAATCTTTGTCAGCGTGTCTAGCCGGGGCCTACCAGACTTAGCCGGCGGACCTCGATCCAGCAGGAGGCTTGCATGTCCGATCTCGTGGCGATCGTGTATCCATCCGAGGCAAAGGCCGAAGAAGTGCGTCAACGGCTGCTCAGGCTGCAGAAGGAGTATCTGATCACGATCAGCGACGCTGTGATCGCCGTGAAAACGGATTCCGGCGGCATCAAGCTCAATCAACTCGTCAACGCGACGGCGATGGGCGCGATGACCGGAAGCTTTTGGGGACTTCTGATCGGCGTCATATTCCTCAATCCGATCCTCGGTGTCGCGCTCGGCGCGGCATCCGGCGCGCTCGGTGGCGCCCTGTCCGATTTCGGCATCGACGACGCCTTCATGAAGGAATTGTCCGCCTCGCTCCACACCGGCAACGCCGCCTTGTTCGTCCTGATCAAGAACATGACGGCGGACAAAGTGCTGAAGGAAATCAAGGACGCCGGGGGGACCGTGCTGAAGACGTCTCTGGATGACACCAAGGAACAGGCCCTGCGCGACGCGCTCGCAAGTGCGACGGAACGGCCGGCGGCCTGAACGGCCGCCATTGGCCCGCTCAGCGCCGACCGCCCGCGAGGCGCAGCAGCATCATGAATAGGTTGATGAAGTTGAGGTAGAGCGACAGCGCCGAAATCACGGACTTGCGGCCGGCCGTCGTTTCATCATCCCTGCCGTCGTACATCGCCTTGATCCGCTGCGTGTCGTAGGCCGTGAGTCCGGCAAAGACACCGACGCCCACGACCGAGATCAGCCAGTCCAGCCCGGAAGACTGCAGGAAGAGGTTGACCACGCTGGCAATGATGACGCCGATCAGGCCCATGAACAGGAAGGTGCCGAGACCAGACAGGTCGCGTCGTGTGGTGTAGCCGAATACGCTGAGGGCCCCGAAGGTCGCCGCCGCGATGAAGAAGACGCGTGCGATCGACGCACTGGTGTAGATGTGGAACAGCGTCGAGAGCGACACCCCGACCAGGGCGGCATAGATGAAGAACAGAAGCCGTGCCGTTGATACCGACAGCGTATTGATGCGCGAACCGATGAAGAAGACCAGCGCAAGCGGGGCCAGGATAAAGACCCACATCAACGGGCTCTGCAGCAAGGCGGGACCGGTCAGCTGATAGGTCAGCCACGCGACGACGGCGGTCAGGCCAACGCCGGCGGCCATGTAATTGTAGATGCGCAGCATGTAGTCGCGCAGCGCGGTGTCCACCGCGATTGTGCCACCACCGCCCGCACTCGAGGACGTCAGGTTCTGATCATAATTTGACATTGCTCGCCTCCTCTCAGAGCTTGCTGACGGAGCCTAGGCTATCCCTCGGGCTCAGAGGACGGCATCGGACAATCACCCGAATGCCGGCGGGGAAACCACGCTGTTGCCCATGCAATTTTCCGGCGATCCGCAGCAACCATTCGCCGCGCCCCCGCCCATTACCAAGGGGCAACCTGGAGCCGCCGCTCACCCGTCCTCCTTTTGGAGGGGGGCCTTAGGCGTTTGTCACTAGGAGATGATCGCGGCACGGCCTAATCGGCTGACATGCGCTTCTATTTCCACATCGTGGACAAATACGGTCTCACTCCCGATGGGACCGGATGCGCCGATCAGGGTACGGCAGTTCTGCATGCCGAACGCATTGCGGCCGAGCTCGCGAAGGTCGGCGAATTCTGCCGTTCCGGCGTCGTGCTCTTGGCTGCCGTTCCGGGGCCATCATCCAGCCCCGGCGAAGGCGCGACCGGCCCCACGGCAAAGGCCTGAAGGCGGCGTGCAGAACGGTCTGGCGATTTCCTGCCCCTGCTCCCTACAGAGAATCCCTGATGTGCGAGGGGGAAAGCCGCCTTTAAGGTCTGCCGGGATCGGCCGGCATCAGTGCCCGCCGATCGCGGATTGGAAGGCCATCTTTCATGGCTCCGTCACCGAACGAGGTCGATCAAAAACTCTCGCGCAATGCGCTCATCGCGCTGGTCGTGGGGTCGATGGTTGGCTCCGGCATCTTCGCCCTCCCCGCATCGTTCGGGCGGAGCACGGGTGCGCTCGGCGCGATGATCGCCTGGACGATCGCAGGCACCGGCATGCTGATGCTGGCCTTCGTGTTCCAGACGTTGTCACACCGCAAGCCGGACCTCGATGCCGGCATTTATGCCTACGCCAGGGACGGGTTTGGCGAATATATCGGCTTTGCTTCGGCCGTGGGATACTGGATTGGATGCTGCCTTGCGGATGTCGCCTGTCTCGTCTTGATCAAGGCAACACTCGGACAGTTTTTCCCTGTGTTCGGTGACGGCACAACGGCGGTGGCAATCGCTTCGGCGTCCGTCCTGCTGTGGGGAGTGCACATTCTTCTGCTGCACGGCATCAAGAGCGCCGCCGCGCTCAATACGATCGCGACCTACGCCAAGATCATTCCGATCCTGTTGTTCATTGCAGCCGCCGCCATCGCCTTCGACAGCAGGCTTTTCTCCATGAATTTCACGGGAACGGAGCAGCCGGAGCATTCAAATGTGCTCACTCAGGTTCGCGACACGATGCTGCTGACCGTGTTCGTGTTCGTCGGGATTGAAGGCGCCAGCGTCTATTCTCGCTATGCCCGGAGCCGCAGCGATGTTGGATTCGCAACCATTGTCGGTTTCCTGACGGTGCTCAGCCTGCTCGTCCTCGTGACACTGCTGTCCTATGGTGTGCTGCTGCGACCGGAACTGGCGGACCTGCCGACGCCGTCCATGGCCGGCGTCATGGAGGCGATCGTCGGCCGCTGGGGCGGCGTGTTCATCAGCGTGGCACTCCTGATCTCGGTCCTCGGCAACTACCTGTCCTGGTCACTTCTGGCGGCTGAAGTGCTGCATTCCGCCGCGGTCCACCGCACCATGCCCTCCTTTCTCGCAAACGTGAACAAGTACAAGGTCCCTGCTGGAGCGCTCTGGCTCACCAACTGCGTGATCCAGACTTTCCTTCTCGTCACCTGGTTTGCGGAATACGCATTCACGCTCGCCTTGAAGATGACGAGCGCGATGACGCTGATCCCGTATTTCTTTGTTGCGGCCTACGGTCTCAAGCTCGCCTGGACCGGAGAGGCCTACCACGCTGGCGAGCGTGCCCGCGTTGGCGACTGGATCCGCTCGGCTGTCGCGACGCTCTACGCCGGCGCGATGATCTACACAGGGGGGCCGACGTTTCTCTTGCTGTCGTCGATCCTCTATGCACCCGGCACGCTGCTGTTCCTTGTCGCCAAGCGCGAGCGCAAGGAATCGACGTTCAGGCCATTCGAGGCGATCCTCTTTGCAGCGATCACGGTCGCCGCATGTGCCGGCGTCTACGCACTGTCCACCGGAGCCATCTCGATTTGAGTCCTTGTCCTTGGCTGCATGGAGGCGAAGATGAGCATTCGAACCGTCTGGGGCGCCCTGATCCTAAGCGGGCTAGTAGCGGTTTCCGCATCTCCAACCGCGTTGCTGGCCCAGTCGACTGACACGGGGGTGCTGGCGCCGAAGGACACTGGCGTATCGGCGCCGAAGAACGTGGCGCCCAACACCAATACGAATCCGACCAAGCACCGTTACTGGCGTCATCGCGGCGGAAAGCATCCACACTTTGGCAGCCGGCGCGTCCGCACCTAGGTGCGCGAACCATCATCCGTGATTGGACCGATCCATGAGCGATTCCAGGACAGGGCCGGAACGGCTTCGCGAACTCGTTCCACACGACTATTCCAGCGGTCTGCCGGAGCACACCGGGCGCGGCGTTCTCGCGACTGGGCTCAGCCTGCTCGCTGCCTGTGTCTTCCTGTTTCTGGCGTGGCAGACAGTGTCCAGTCTCCTGCTCATCTTTGCAGGCGTATTGTTCGGTGCATTTCTGGATGCCTGCGCAAGGGCGCTGGCCCCGGTCCTTCCGCTCGCGCGCGCCTGGCGGCTGACGCTGGTCCTGCTGTTGTTCTCCGCTCTGTCGACATTTGGATTGGTATGGGGCGCGGGCAAGCTACCGGAGCAGAGCCGCCTCCTGCTGAACGTCATGGACAGCCAGATCGACGTCCTGCAGGAGCACCTGCTGTCATACGGCGTCGACCTGCTAGGCCCGGAATGGGGCCGCGACTTTGCGCAATGGCTGTTCTCGGACCAGGGGCGTTTTCTCAGCCACGCTCAATTCCTGCTCGGCGGAGCGTCGAGTCTTCTGACCGGCGCGCTGGTCATCGTGTTCCTCGGTATCCTCTTCGCCTTCGATCCGACCAGCCATCGCGAGAGCCTGGTCATGTTGGTGAAGCGACCCTACCGCGCGCGAACAAGAGAGGTCATGGATGAGATGGGCAGCGTGATGCGGTTGTGGCTGATCGGGCAGCTCATCCGGATCATTCTCATGACGCTGTGCGTCTGGGTCGCACTCTATCTGGTCGGGCTGCCTGGACCTCTTGTGCTCGGACTGCAGGCGGGCTTGTCGAACTTCATTCCATACCTCGGACCGATCGTGGCGGCGGTTCCGATCGCGCTGGTCGCAATGCCACTCGGCGGCTCGCTGCTGATCTGGGCCGTGGTCATCTACACAATCATCCAGTCGATCGAAGGCTATGTGATCGGCCCGCTGATCCAAGGTCAGGCGGTCGAGATCCCCCCTGCCTGGACGCTGGTCGCGATCGTCATGCTTGGCGCGCTGTTCGGCGTCCTGGGCGTCGCGATGGCCATGCCCCTAGTCGCGATCGGCCGTGTCGCAATCATCCGGTTCTACGTCGAGGACTATCTCGGCGACGACCCCAAGCTGACGCTCAGCAGCAACCGATCGTGAGTGGGTGGCCCATGAGCGAGACCGATCTACGACGGAACGAGGGCCCGGAGCGTGCACCGCCTCAATTCAGGATGGCCCGTTTCTTGTGGCAGCAACTCCCTTATGTGGTGGCGCTGGTGCTCGCCGTCGCGGGCATCGCCTATACCAACGTCTCCCACCGGCCTCTCGTCGGCTGCTGGGAATTCCTGGCGCTCGCCATCGGCGTGGTCTGCTTCGTGACGAAATGGCCGGAGACGCAAGGCAAGGGGGCCCAGCTCCGGTTGATCTGGACCTAGGCGCTGCACTGGATCGCCGTCCTAGTCACGATGAATATCATGCTGATGTCTGGTGTCCAGCAATTGCTTCCGACACCGGCGACCGGCTTGGTCCTGCTGACGTTGCTCGCGCTCGGCACCCTTCCTCGCGGGCGCTACAATCTTCGTTTCTCGGCCTTGCGACGGGCGTGACCGTCCCGGCGATATCCTGGCTGAAGCAATCTGTTTTCTTCTTCCTGCTTGGCGCGGTGCTGCTGACCGGCCTCGGCATCACGTTCTGGCTTCGCCAGGACCGTCGGCCGGCGGCCGCGTCCATGAACAACCAGATGGAGGCTTGAATGCCAATGATACGGTTCCTTTGCATGGCCGCATGTGCGTTGCTTTGCACCGCCGCCTCGCCGGCCCGCGCCGACATGTTCCGGGTCGGCAGACTGTTGTGCTCCAGCTCACCGCGCGTGGGGCTGGTCCTCGGATCGGCACAATCGCTGCGTTGCGTGTTCTTCTCGCGCAGACGGCTCCGGCAATATGTCTACGAGGGACGCATCAGGCGCGTTGGCCTCGACCTGGGCGTGACGTCGGCGGGCAGCTTGTCGTGGACTGTCTTCGCCAAGAATTCGCAAATCGGATCTGCCACCTTGCGAGGAAACTACGTAGGCGCGAGCGGCAATGTCGCATTCGGCCCCGGCCTCGGAGCCAATGTCCTGATTGGCGGCTCGCGCCGGAGCGTGATGTTGCAGCCGATTTCGATCGAGCGGTCGATCGGGATCAATCTCGCGGCGGGCGTGACCAACCTGACTCTGGGTCCGCGCGGCAGGCGATAGCTCGGTCACGGGGATCCCTCCGAGACTCCATGCGAACATTCCCGCACGGTCGCTCAGGGTTTCGTCGGATGTCGACGCTCCACCTCCAAAGCTACCGTCGCGTCGGGGTGCCGATCATTCGTAGATCAGGAGCGTGGCATGACAGTCTATGACAGCCGGTCCGGCATCGCAGCTCTGGGCCCTCCACCCCTGTGGGTCTGCGCTCTGCTTGGCGTCGTCCTGATCGCCGCCGGTATCGCAGCTCTCAGCGACGTGGCGTTCGCGACCATCATCAGCGTGAAGTTGATCGGCCTGACCGCGATCGCCGCCGGCGCGTTCGAGATCGTCCACGCCTTCTGGACCAAAGGATGGGGCGGCTTCCTGTGGCGGATCCTGCTCGGCGCCCTCTACGTCGCCTTCGGGCTCGTGCTGCTGACCCAGCCCGCCTCTGGCGCCCCTGATCCTCACTTATTTCCTCGGCGCGGTTCTGATCGCCTCAGGCGTCATTCGATGCATGCTGAGCTTCGTCCATTGGCGCCAGAACGGATGGATGATGCTGATCTCCGGCCTCTTCGGGTTGGTCGCGGGCGCGCTGATCCTGTTCAGCTTCCCCACCATGAGCCTATGGGTCCTCGGATTCTTGCTCGGCGTCGACCTGATCTCGCACGGCCTCGCCTGGCTGCTTTACGCGCTTCAATCCGTGCGGCGGACTGCGTAACATAAGGAGAAGAAGATATGGATACCCCCAACCGTCGCGCCTTCCTTGGCCTTGCCCAGAATGCGGTAGCTGCCGCGGCGATAGGCGCCATCGGCATTCGCTTCATCGCGGTTGCGGAAGCGATGCCGATCGCACCCGAGCTCGGCCAGACCGGCCGGCCCTCGGATCTCCTGACGCAAGCCCAATGGGGACCACCGCATCGTCCGGGTTGGGGCCGGCCGCGACCCCGGCCACGCCGACGCCGCTGGGTTTGCTGGTGGCATCGCGGACGTCGCCGCTGCGGATGGCAATGGCGCTAGGCCCACGCTTGCGCAATCCGCAGGTGGCCAATGGCTTGTGAAGGCCATGCAACCCCAGCCAGACGATGGAGGAGATCGTGCGCCACACCAATCCATGGCTTCTCGGAGCCATTCTCGCAGCACTTCTCGGTGTGGCGATCTGGTACTCCGTGGCGGCATGGCAGGAAACACCATCAATGCCGCTTTACCGCAACGTCATCCTGGCAGGGGCTGCAATCCTGATGCTGGTGTCCGGCTGCGGCCTGCTCGCACTGATGTTCTATAGCCGCCGCAGGGGTTACGACGAGCCCGCGCGCAGCGATCGAACACCGCAGGAGTAACAAGGCGCCATTGAAGTACCGGCTCCGTCTCGAGTCCGGTTGCAAGGAGCGGACAATGAACCTTGCTGGCGTCTCGATCAGGCTGCTGGCGGCAACTCTCCTGACGACTATCGCCGGCGGGGTGGCCCGGACCCAACCTGCCGCGCCGGGGCCACCAGCGGTCGGCGTCGTGGAAGCGGCAAGGCGACCGATCACCGACAGCAGTGAATTTCTCGGGCGGATCGAGGCGATCAATCGAGTCAATGTCGTTGCGCGCGTCACCGCATTTCTGGAACGGCGCCTGTTCGAGGAGGGCGCCGAGATCAACACAGGCGATGAGCTCTATCGGCTTGAGCGCAGTCCGTTCGAAGCGGATCTCGCATCGAAACAGGCGCAGGTGGCGCAACTCCAGGCGACGCTTGAAAATGCCAAGTTGACGACCGAACGCGCGCGGACCCTGCTCGGAGGCCCTGCCGGGCAACAGTCCATCTACGACGCGGCGATTGCGAACCAGCGCAGCCTCGAAGCCCAGGTGCAAGTCGCGCAAGCCCAGGCCCAAGCCTCTCAGATCAATCTCGACTACACCCTGATCAGCGCGCCGATGGCTGGCAAGATCGGGCGCACAGCGGTGACGGAGGGCAACGTCGTCGCTCCAAGTTCGGGCGTGCTGACCACCATCGTCAGCCAGGACCTGATATATGTCATCTTCCCCGTGTCGGTACGTCAGGGGCTGGAGCTGCGGGAACGATACGGGCCGCAAGGCGGCCTGGAGGCCGTCGTGATCAGGCTGCGACTGCCCGATGGCCGCATGTACGGCCAATCCGGCAAGCTGAAATTTCGTCGACAATACCGTCGCTCAGAACACCGACACGATCACCGTGCGTGGGGAGATCGCCAATCCGATCCTGCGGGCTCCCTCGGCGGCTGGCGTCACCGTTCACGAGCTGACCGACGGCGAGTTCGCAACCGTCGTGCTCGAGGGCGTCCAGCCGGTCGAGGTGCTGGCGATCCCGCGCTCTGCTGTGCTCTCCGACCAGCAAGGCGAGTATGTTCTGTCTATCGGCGCCGACAACAAGGCCGAGCAGCGCCGCATCCAGCTCGGGCAATCGACCCCCACCATCGCCGCCGTGATCGCCGGACTTGCGGCCGGCGACAAGGTGATAGTCGAAGGCCTGCAGCGGGTTCGTCCCGGTCAGACCGTCTCGCCGGGACCGGCCAGCGCGCTGATCCTGTCGAGCATGAAGGCCGCCGCAGACGGCACGGCTCCGCAAGCGGATCACGGCGCCTCCGGCAAGACGCGCGCGGCGGACGACAAGCCATGATGTCCGCCGTCTTCATCGATCGTCCGCGGCTTTCGATGGTGATCGCCTTCATCATCACCATTGCCGGTGCGCTGGCGCTGATGCAAATTCCGGTGGCGCAGTTCCCGGACATCGTGCCGCCACAGGTCACGGTCTCCGGCACCTTCCCAGGCGCGTCCGCCGAGGTTGTCGAGAGCAGCGTCGCCCAGCCGCTGGAGGCGCAGATCATCGGCGTCGACCGCGCGCTCTACATGAAATCGACCAGCGCCAATGACGGCAGCTACACACTGACAATTTCGTTCGCGCTCGGCACCGACCCCGACATCAATACCGTCAATGTCAACAATCGCGTGCAGAGCGCTCTGTTTGGCCGCACCTGGCACGTCAACGTTCAGGGCGAAGCGCTCGATCGCGCCGACATTTCGGACATCTGGCGGATCTATTTGCGCAACGGCACCGGCCAAATGGTGCCGATCAGATCTCTTGCCCGGATCAAGATCGTGACTGGGCCTCAGGTGATTACCCGCTACAATAATTATCGTTCGGTGACGATGAACGGCAGCCCGGCGCCCGGCGTCTCGTCAGGCACCGCGATCACGGCGATGGCCGATGTCTCACATGCCGTATTGCCTGCGGGCTACAGTTTCGAGTGGACCGGCACCGCCTATCAGGAGCAACAGGCCGCCGGCCAGACCGGCATCGTGCTTATGCTCGCAGTGCTGTTTGCCTATCTGTTCCTGGTGGCTCTCTATGAGAGCACTGTGATCCCGATCCCGGTGCTGCTGTCGGTCGTCGCCGGCGTCCTCGGCTCCTATGTCGGCATCAAGCTCGCCGGCCTCAATCTCGACCTCTACGGCCAGATCGGACTCGTGGTGCTGATCGCGCTCGCCGCCAAGAACGGCAGCCTGATCGTGGAATTTGCCAAGGAGCAACGCGAAGCGGGCGTAGCGCTCAACGACGCCGCGATCCAGGGCGCGCATATGCGCTTTCGCGCCGTTATGATGACTTCGGTCGCCTTCATCCTTGGTCTCCTGCCTCTCGTGACTGCAAGCGGCGCCGCCGAGCTCAGCCGCAGGGCCGTCGGCACCGCGGTATTTGCTGGCATGCTTGCGGCGAGCTCGGTTGGGATCTTCCTGGTGCCGATGCTCTACGTGACGTTCCAGCGCCTGCGCGAGCGCGCCAAGGGGGCGTCCAAAGCCACCCATGGGCCGACACCGCCTATCGATGAAGCGGTCTAGAGCATGGCAAACAATCGAAAACGCTGGCTGATCGCCTTTCTCACCTTGATCCCCGTCGCGGGCGGATATTTCGCCTCCAGCCGCTGTCGGTCGAGCGATCAATCTGGCTGAAGCTTTCCGCCCGAGTGACCAACTTTACGTTAGCCCTGCGGGGCAGGAGATGACGGCATGTCCTGGAAGGAGTTGTGCGGATGCAAAGAACCAAATGTGCTGCGACTATTCTTGCGACTTTCACCTTTCTCACCCCGGCGGTGGCGCAGGAGCGCACCGCCGTAACCGTTTTCGAGGACGTGCGCATCTTCGATGGGAGAAGCCATGCGCTCTCCGCACCATCGAATGTCCTCATCCGAGGCAACATCATCGAGCGGATTGCGATCGCTCCCATTCCGGTCGATCGTCGCCCGGATACCCGCGTTATAGCAGGCGGCGGACGCGTGCTGATGCCCGGGCTCAGCGACATGCATTGGCACGCGACGATGGTTCGTCCGACTCCGGCCCAAATGCTTTCGAACGACGTGGGTTATACGACGCTGCTGGCGGGCGCGGAAGCGACTGCTACGCTGATGCGCGGGTTCACCACCGTCAGGGACATGGGCGGGCCCGCCTTCGCGCTCAAGCGCGCGATCGACGAAGGTATCGTTATAGGTCCTCGCATCTATCCGTCGGGTGCCGTCGTCACAGTCACGGGTGGCCACGGAGACTTCCGTGAGCTCTGGGAGCTGCCGCAAAGTCTCCGCGGAACAAGCCGCGTCGAGCAGCTCGGTGGAAGCATAATCGCCGATAGCGCCGACGAGGTTCGGAAGCGCACGCGCGAACAGCTCATGCAGGGCGCATCCCAAATCAAGCTGACGGCAGGCGGCGGCGTCGCCTCGCCTTTCAGCCCACTCGATGTGACCACCTTCAGCGAGGCTGAATTGCGGGCGGCCGTCGAAGCGGCTACTGATTGGGGGACTTATGTGGCGACCCACGCCTATACACCGAATGCCATTCGGCGCTCCATCGCGGCAGGCGTCAAGGTGATCGAACATGGCCATCTCATGGATGAGCCAACCGCACGTCTCATCGCCGAGGAGAAGATCTGGCTGAGCACACAGCCATTCGTGGACCTTGGCGGCGCAGGCATGCTTCCTCCCGCGCAACAAGCGCAGATGCGCCAAGTCGTCGCGGGCACCGACACCACGTACGGGTTTGTCAAAGAGTTTAAGATAAAGACAGCCTTCGGGACTGATATTCTCTTCTCCAAGGCGTTGGCCGAGCATCAGGGTCAGGGAATCGTGGATCTCACACGTTGGTTCACCCCGGCGGAAGCATTGGCAATGGCGACTTCGGCCAACGGAGAGTTGCTCACCCTCTCCGGTGCACGCAATCCCTATCCCGGCAAGCTCGGAGTGGTCGAAGAAGGCGCGTTGGCGGATCTTCTACTCGTCGACGGCAATCCTTTGGACGACATTCGCCTCATCGCCGACCCAGAGAACAAATTGGCCGTCATCATGAAGGACGGCATCATCTACAAGGACGTTCGTCCGAAATGATCCCACTCCCGGCTGCGCCCGATCGAGCCTCTCGCAAGCCAGGGATCAACCACTCATGTCGTGCTTCACACTGCGTGAAAGAGAAAAGGCGGGCGGCGGAATGGCAGAATTCGATCCGAGCCGCCATGAAGATGGAGCTGGTTGAAACTGCCCATCCGCTCAAAGTCTCCGTGATTGCGCTCATCAAGTTTGTCGCGCTACTGTTGCTGGCGCAATCGTTCAAGCTGGCAACCAGTTTCCTCTCCGGCCGAATCCGGCGGTTCATTCCAAGGCGGATCGCGAACTTCGTCGGCCTTTTCGTGGCCGTCCTGCTGATCTGGTCGATCGCCAACAATCTGCTCGTCCGCGCGGCCTTCAACGCCTTGGATTCTTCGTTTCGGGAATTTGACGCCCTGCTTGAACCGGAGCGACCGCAGGCGGGCGAAGCCAGAAGAACGGGGAGCGCAGCGTCGCTGGTGACGTGGAATGAGCTCGGCCGTACCGGACGGGAGTTCGTGGTTTCCGGACCGACCGCCGCGCAGATCGCGCATTCAGGGAGGCTTCGAGCGTTCCGTTCTCATCGTCATTACTCCGACGGGACCGGCTGGATCGACCCGGCTGCAATGGATGCATCGAGTATCTCGCCGATGACGGCGTTGCCAGCGTTGCCGTGCAGTACTCCTATCTCAACAGCCCACTGTCGCTGCCGTTTCAACCGGAATACGGCACGGAAGCCGCACGAGCCCTATTTGCCGCAATTTATGGACATTGGACGACGCTACCGAAGGATCGGCGCCCAAGACTATACCTGCATGGCCTGAGCCTCGACGCGACGAATTCGCAAAACGACCAACCCCTCGAAAGCGGGAAGCAGCGCGTCCTCTTGGACGCGACCAGTTGGTCAGCGACATCCGCTTCGCTTTCGCCTGGCCCCGCTGGCTCTAGTGAGATTTTGTTTGATGTTCCGGCGCACACGTCGCGCACACGCCGAGATCTAGCCGATTGAAAAGCTTTAACTCTCGCTCCAATCCATCATAGGCAAATTGAACTAGCTACAGCAATCAGAGATCAAACCACGTCAGCTCACTTCTCCCAAACTGACGTTCGCTGCTTCAGAAGCTCCACACTTTGACCGCAACGCGCCCCGCGGCTCCTCAAGTGTGACATTCAGCTGCAGCAGCCGACGGCGACCAGCTGATACGTTGGCAGGCAGCAGGTGCCGTTTCTTCTCACCGCACGCGAGGGAGAACTCACCTTCGGCACCATGCGCAGACCTCCACGAGCAGCTCGATGAGGCAACGTACTCAGGGCACTGGTCTGAGGTAGTCTTGGCATGGCCGAACCTCAGTGAGCCGATCGAAACCGGCCTTCAGACTCCGAGTCGAAATTACAATTGTCACCAGAGACGATCATATGTATAGTTAGCGAAAACATTCAAGCTGCTTAGCGCCGCCGAAGGGAGGGAGCGCGCCAGAAATCTCAAGTCAAGCAATTGCAAATGACTGTGCCAACCTGGCGCGGCGAGAAACAAGGCGTTCGATTCGAGAGAGAGAGAGAGAGAGAGAGAGAGAGACCGCTGTGCGCCCAACGCACGGCATGACACGCGACCCAAAGCAGAGGCGTCATGGTCCGAGTTATTCAGATTTCCGATACGCATCTCAGCCCGAGCAAGCAGCACTTCGAGGCGAACTGGGCACCGCTTGCGCATTGGATCGCGCAGCATAAACCAGATCTCGTCATACATACCGGTGACGTAACGATCGACGGCGCCGATCAGGAAGCCGACGGAGCCTATTGCGCAACCCAACTGGCGTCGCTCGGCGTCCCGGTCTTGGCGGTTCCGGGAAATCACGATGTCGGCGAAGTCGGCAACCCGCACCAGCCGGTGAATGACGAGCGGCTCGATCGCTTTCGCGGCCACTTCGGTGACGACCGCTGGCTACGCGATGTGGAGGGTTGGCGCCTGATCGGGCTCAATTCGATGATCTTCGGCGGCGGCCCCGAGGAGGCGCTGCAGACCCAATGGCTGGAGACAGCGATGGCCGATGCTGCGGGGCGTCGCATTGCCTGGTTCATGCACCGGCCGCTCTTCATCGAATCACCGACTGAGGCCGATACTGGTTACTGGTCGGTCAAGCCGGAGCCGCGTCGGGCCCTTCTCGATTTGCTGCATCGCTATCGGGTGAAGATCGTGGCCAGCGGACATCTGCACCGCTGGCACGAGATTCGGCTGAACGGCACCCACTACGTCTGGGGCCCGGCGGCCAGCTTTCTGGTCGGTGAGAAATTGGCGCCGCCGATGGGCGGCACCGCGCGGCTCGGAGCAGTGATCTACGACATCGACGGCGAAAGCATCGAAGTGAATATTCGTCCGGTGGCCGGCCTTACCGATTACTGGATCGACGATGTCGTGCACGAGGTCTATCCGCCGCGCGAAGCTGAGGCGTGATCCGCGATGGCCGGCCTCACATTGCGCGGCATCGGCAAGACTTTCGGCGACACGGCCGTTCTCAATAACATTGATCTCGATATTGCGGACGGCGAGTTTCTGACGCTGGTTGGCCCCTCCGGATGCGGTAAGTCGACGCTCCTGCGCATCATCGCCGGCCTTGAATCGCAGGACCGCGGCTCGGTGTCGATCGGCGGTACTTCGGTCGACCATATGCGACCTCACGAGCGCAGAATCGCCATGGTGTTCCAGAATTACGCGCTCTATCCCCACATGTCGGTGTTCGACAACATCGCGCTGCCGCTCACCATGACGCGCCTCAGCTTGTTCGAGCGCCTGCCCTTGATGCGTCATCTGTCGCTCCGGCGCAGGCGCGTCATGGACGAGATCGCGCGTGAGGTGCGGGTCGTCGCCGAGCAGCTTCGCATCGAAACCTTCTTTCATCGCCGTCCCGGACAGCTTTCGGGCGGGCAACGGCAGCGCGTCGCGCTCGGCCGCGCAATGGTGCGTCATCCGCAAGCTTTCCTGATGGATGAGCCGTTGTCGAACCTCGACGCCAAGCTGCGTGTGCACATGCGCGGCGAGCTGACCGAGCTGCACGCGCGTCTCGGTGCAACGATGGTCTACGTGACACACGATCAGATCGAGGCGATGACGATGTCCGATCGCCTTGCCGTGATGGATCACGGCGAAATACTCCAACTCGGTACACCTGCCGATGTCTATGAACTGCCCGCCACGATTGCGGTCGCGCAGTTCATTGGCAGTCCGGCGATCAATCTATTTCCGGCCCGAGTGGGATCCGGCGGCCAGATCGAGCTGCTCGGCCGCACACTGCCGATCGACGTTCGCAACGCGCCAGCTCCCGAATTGACGATCGGAGTGCGTCCGGAGGCAATGCGGATCGGAGGCGGGCCGTGCACGATCACGTGCAGGTTACGGCGCCGTGAAAATCTCGGCTCGGAAAGCATCCTTCACTTTGACCTCGTGGCCTCTCCGGAGGTGCCGGTGCTCTGCCGGATCGACAACGGCATGCCCATTCCCGAGGGCGAGGTCACGCTCGCCTTCGAGCCACGGGATTGTCACGTGTTCGACAACAATGGCCGCCGCATCGAGGTGGAGAGCCGCAATGCGGCCAGCCGCGACGTACGCCGCGCGAGCGAGGTTCGATGACCACGGTCGCGGCTCAAATCACTCCGCTCGACGCGGCGCCGCCGGCCAGCCGCCAGCGATGGATCGAACGGCTCGCGGGGCTAGGCTTTGCAGCACCCGCCTTCATCCTGCTGGTCCTGACGAATTTGGCGCCGCTGGCTGCTCTCGCCTTTCTCAGTTTTACCAATTACGAGCTGGGCGCGCTCGACTTCTCGTTCGTCGGTCTCAAGAACTTCGGCACGGCGCTTCAGGATCCCGTGATCCGGCGCTCGGTTACCAACACCCTACTCTATGTGGCGATCGTCGTGCCCGGCGGCGTCCTGATCTCGCTGCTGGTGGCAATCCTAATTCACCGGCGCAAGCGCACGCGCGCCCTATATGAAGTGATCTATTTTCTCCCCGTTACCTCGACGCTCATTGCGATGGCGACGATGTGGCAGTTCATGCTGCACCCGACCCTGGGGCTCATCAACCAAGCCCTCAAGAGCCTAGGCTTCGCCGAGGCGGCATTCCTGAGCGAGCCGCGCCTCGTCATTCCGACGCTCGCCGCGATCGGCATCTGGCAGCTTGTCGGCTTCAACATGGTGCTGTTCCTTGCCGGCCTCTCGGCGATTCCCCGAGACCTCTATGAGGCCGTCGATATCGACGGCGCAAGCCATCCCATCGACCGCTTCCTGAAAGTGACGTGGCCGATGCTTGGCCCGACGACGATGTTCGTGACCGTGACGACCTTCATCACGGCGTTCAAGATCTTCGACACTGTTGCGGTGATGACGCGTGGCGGGCCCGGGGGCGCATCCGAGGTGCTCCTGTATGCGATCTATCTGGAGGGGTTTCAGTACTTTCACATGAGCTATGCGGCGACGCTTACGCTGGTTTTCCTGGCGTTCACCCTCGTGTTCTCGGTGCTGCAAACCTTTATCCTTGACCGACGGGTGCACTATTGATGCGCATATCGGCCACGATCGCCCGTCCGCCTGCGCCGGTTGCCGTCCGGATGCGGCGCCTGGTGTCGCTTGCCCTCGTCCACGCGGTGCTGATCAGCGGCGCAGTCTTCATGCTGCTGCCGTTCGTCTTCATGCTGACGAGCGCGATCAAGCCGCCGGGCGAGATATTCGAGGCGACCTTCCGGCTTTGGCCGCGCCAGTTCTACGGATGGCAGAACTTCGACTCTGCCTTGAACACCGCACCGCTCCTGCGTTTTCTGTTCAACGGTCTCGTCGTCTGCGGCGGAATCCTCGTCGTCCAGCTGCTGGTCGCCATTCCCTGCGCCTATGCCCTTGCCAAGCTGAGCTTTCCGGGACGGCCGATCTTGTTTTCGCTGGTCCTGCTCGGTCTCTGCATCCCTGTCCAGGCACCCTCGCTCCCGCTCTACATCGCGTTCGCCGAGCTCGGCATCCTCAACACCTATCTCTCGATGATGTTGCCGTTCTTCCTGTCGGTATTCGCGATTTTCCTGTTCCGCCAGTTCTTCAAGTCCTATCCGGACGAGATCATCCAGGCCGCGCGGCTCGACGGTGTCGGTGAGTTCGAAATCGTGTGGCGCATCGTCGTGCCGAGCGCCTGGCCGGCCATCGCGGCGTTTTCGATCTTCTCTGTCGTGGCGCACTGGAACGATCTGTATTGGCCGCTCATCGTTGTCTCCGACACTAAACTCGCAACGCCGCCACTCGGCATGATGTATTTCGCCGATTCCGAGTTGGGCTCGAATTACGGGGCGCTGGCCGCCGGCGCCACCATCATCACGGCACCGCTGGTCGTCGCGTTCCTGATCGCGCGGCGGCATTTCATCGCCGGCATCACGATGACCGGAATCAAATGACTTCAACCACTGCCAGGGGAGATACCGCCATGCTGCATCGTCGAGACCTCCTGAAGAGCGCCGCGGCTGTCGGGACGACCGCGCTTTCAAGCCCGTTTCTGGCGCGGCCGGCCCACGCGCAGGACGTGACGCTGGACGTACTCTATGCCTTTCCCGCCTTCGCGAAATTCCATGAACCGATCGCACAGGAGTTCATGAAGCAGCAGTCCGGCATCAAGATCCAGTTCCGGGCGCCGGCGGCGAGCTATGACGAAGGTCATCAGACCATGCTGCGGCAGGCCGTCACCACCCAGCTGCCCGACGTCTATTATTCGGGTTATCACCTGCTCGCCGAGCTCGTGCGCACGCTGGTGAAGCGCAACCAGATCACGGAAGTGGCACCAATGCTGCAGAAGGAGGATGCCGCCTGGCGCAAGGCCAATTATTCCGACGGGATTCTGGCGCTCGGCGCGGTCGACGGCAAGATCTACGGCCTTGCCTTCAATGCGTCCCTGCCGATCATCTATTTCAACGCACAGCTCGTGAAGGATGCGGGTGGCGATCCCGACAAGATGCCCGACAACTGGGCCGACATGATCGCCCTCGCCGTCAACATCAAGAGCAAAGGGTCCGATGTCGCCGGCATAGCCTATAACATCCATGACTGGCCCGACGATTGGCTGTTCCGTTCCCTGATTCTGCAAGGTGGTGGTCAGATGCTCGACGTATCGGAAACCGCGGCCGGTTTCGGCAGCGACGCCGGGCTGAAGACCCTGGCCCATTGCCGCCGGTTCGTGGCCGACGCCAAGATGCCGGTGATCGATTGGGACTCCTCGCGTCAGCAGTTCATCGCCGGGAAAATCGGCATTTTTGCCGACACACCGGCCCGGTTGCGCCAGGTCACGGACTTGATCGGTGACAAGTTCACCTTGCGCACCTGCACCTTCCCGATCGACGACAAGCAGAAGGGTGGACTGCCGACCGGCGGCAACGCGGCCATCATCACGGCGAAAGATCCGGCGAAGCAGCGGGCTGCCTGGGAGTTCTTGAAGTTCGTGAGTGGTCCGGAAGCGCAGAAGATAGTCGTTGAGACGACGGGCTATATGCCGACCAACTTGCGCGCCTCGGGGCCCGAATTCCTGGCCTCGTTTTACGACAAGAACCCGAACTTCCGCACCGTATCGCAGCAGATCGAGCGCGCGAAGCCATGGCAGGGCTATCCGGGCGGACAGTCCGTGAAGATCTGGCGCACCCAGCGCGAGATCATCCATTCCGTCATGCGCGGCGAGACGCCCCTCGAGGCCGGGCTCGACCGCATGGTCAAGGAAAGCAACGCTTTGATGAAGAGTTCGTAAGCAGCAGGCGATCGATTGCGGCAAGCGGCCGGACGCAGGCCGCAACTCTTCTCTTCGGGACGGAATTCTGTGTTCATCATTGCCCAGCTCAGCGATCTGCACGTCCGACCGCCCGGCAAGTTCGCTTACGGCGATGTCGACACCAACGCGATGTTTCAGAGCGCGATCGACGCCGTGCTGAGGCTCGACCCAAGGCCCGATTGCGTCCTAGTCAGCGGTGACCTGACGGATGGCGGGCTCGACGAAGAATACGAGATCGTCGCCGCCGGCCTGGCCAGGCTGCCGATGCCGGTGTTCGTCGTTCCCGGCAACCACGACCGGCGCGAGCAGCTCATATCGTCGCTCCGCCCGAGCCACCGCTACGTTCCGCCCGACGGGTTCATCAACTTTGTCGTGGACGATTTTCCGCTGCGGCTGATTTTCCTCGACAGCGTCGAGGCTGGAAAGATCCACGGAACCTTCTGTCCGGCACGGCAACAATGGCTGCTCGACGTGCTCGCGGCCGGACGCGGCAAGCCGACACTTATCGTCATTCATCATCCGCCGTTCCTCGTCGGAGCCGACGGGATGGACGATCTGCGCCTCCTCGAAGCTGACGCGCTCGACGCGATCATCAAAGACCATCCGGAAATCGAACGCGTGCTGTGCGGTCACTATCACCGTTCGATTACGGTGCGCTATGCGGGAACCGTGGGCTACGTGGCGCCCAGCACGGCGCACCAGGTCGCGCTCGACCTGCGGTCTGGCAGCACCAATCGCTTCATCAAGGAGCCGCCGGGCTTTGCCTTGCACTGTTGGCGGCCGGATATGGGCATCAGCAGCCATTTTGTTCCGATCGGAGATTATGGTCGCCCATTAGACCTAGCAGCGCCCGATGGGCACTCTCCGGAGATCGAGCAGCGCAAGAGCCTTCCGACGCTGCTCGCCCGCGCCGGCGCCGTAGTCAACGAGGCTGCGGCCAGGCTGGTGGCGATGCAATCCACGCCGCTGCGCACCGAGCGCAAGGACCATCTCGACATCGTCACCGAGGCGGATCTTGCCTCCGAGGCGATCATCGTCGCGGGCTTGAAGGAGCTGAGTCCGGACGCCGGCATCCTGGCCGAGGAGAGCGGCGCGAGCCCAGGGGACAACGCTGCGCGCTGGATCATCGATCCGCTCGACGGCACGATCAACTACGCGCGGGGACTGCCGTGGTTTTCCGTGACGGTCGCTTACGAGGTTGGCGGCGAGACGAAACTCGGCCTGATCAACGCGCCCAAGATCGGACTGACGGCGCGCTATCTGGCTGGGGAAGGCGCGACGATCGATGGCGTGCCCGCACGCGTGTCGACGACGCGTTCGCTGTCGGATGCGGTCGTCTCGGTGATCCTGACCTCGCACTTCTCGCCCGAGGAGGTCCGACGGACCACGCGCGTGATCGAACTGCTCGGCAGGGTGGCGCGCGGCGTGCGTATCGTCGTCTCCGGCGCCCTCGAGACGACGATGGTCGCCTCGGGTCGGCTGGACGGCTTTGTTTCACTGAAAGCGGACATCGTCTCGCACGCGGCCGGGATCCCGATGGTGTGGGCCGGCGGCGGCCAGGTCACGACGCTGACGGGACGTCCGTGCCGCAACGACGATCTCGTCAAGATCGCTTCCAATGGATTGATCCACGAGGAATTGCTCGCTCTCCTGCGCCAGGCGCTGCAATGACGAGCAGTTCCAAACCGGCATGACGGACGATCCTTCACCCAAGGAAGCGTTTGGCGCATACGGCCCAGCGGCGGCCTCGCCTTGGGAACAGCTGATCGCGGATGTAGCACGAGGTCGGCGTCAGTCTCGCGCCGCGCGCCTTACGCCAGACCGCCTTGTCGATCTCCTTCTTGTCGCCGACCTTCAGGCGCCCCGACACCTTCTTGGCCAGGAAGATCGCATCACTCATTCGCCGGCCGTTTCGGCTCTTCCTCGCTTTTACTTCCTTCCATAGTTTGAACGGCCCGAGGTTCAGCTTGGGAAGCTCCTCTTTGATCTCGCGACGAAGGCAGCTCCTGTCGCTCTCGCCTGCCCGCCTTCGGCCGCCGGGAAACATCCAGAGCCCGTCGCGCCTGCGCCGCACCAGGAGAACGCGCCCTTTTCTTGCGACGACCAACTTCGACGATTTCGCCATCACGACAGGTCCTGCTTCTGTGCCTATCCCACTGCACCAGCTCTTGGATAGCGCTCAATCTACGGGCAGATGATCGCCTTGATGATGCCATCGCGCCGCGCGACCTGCTGCTCGAACGCGGCGGGCGTCTGCTCGAGCGAGAACCGGTGCGTGGCCAGCGGCGCCAGCTTGATCTGCCCGGCATGCGCAAGCGCGATGGCTCGCGGATAGACTTCCGGCATGCGGCGTGAAAACTTGATCGACAGGCCCTTCCGGCGCGACTCGGCGCCGCTGAGGATGTACTGGTTGTTCTCGGGGATGCCGACGAGAACGACCCGGCCACCGATACGGGCGCAACGCGCCGCATGCTCGAAGCCATGCGAGGAGTCGGTCGCCTCGATCACCAGATCGACGCCGCGGCCTTCGGTGGCATCTCCGATCTCGGCATAGCTGCGGCACGCCACATCCGCCCCGAGGTCGCAGGCCAGCGCGGTGCGCTGCTCGACGGGGTCGATCGCGACGATCTTTCCGCTGCCTGCGAATCGCGCCAGTTGCACCAGCAACAATCCCACCGGCCCGCAGCCGAGCACCGCCACGGTTTCCAGCAGCCGCGGACGCGCCAGATCCATGGCGTGGATTGCGACGCCGAGCGTCTCCAGGATCGCCGCGCCGGCCGGGTCGATGCTGTCCGGCATCAAATGCACGGCGGATCTGGGCACGCAGACGAATTCGGCCATGGCGCCGTTGTGAGGGGCGTAGCCGAGGAACTTGACATTGGGGCAGAGATTGGTGTGGCCGCGGTGACACCACTCACAGTGGCCGCAGGAAATGGAGGGATCGACCGCCACCAGCGCGTCGGCCGAGAGCCCCGCTTTGCGCGCCGAATCCGGCGTGAGCACGCCCGAGAATTCATGCCCAAGGACGAATGGCCTAACGTGCGTCCGGCCGGTTGTTCCGCCCTCGAGATAGGAATGCAGGTCGCTGCCGCAGACGCCAACAGCCTTGACGCGGACGATGAGCTCGTCCTCCGCGGGCGGCCTCGGCTCGGGGATATCAAGGACGCGGATATCACGAATGTCCTGGAGCACCGCAGCGCGCATGTCGACGCTATCCTTCTGAGCAATTGACTCCTCCATATTACATATGTAACTTCGAAGTGACAAATGCTTTTGCGGCCAATCGGCGCTTACGAGGGCTATCGCGCCACCCGTGTTGAAGGCGCGTCTCCCCCTATCCGTCGCGAAAATTCGGCTATTTCTGCTTGTCGATCAGTTTCAGCGCGGCAACGGCGGCGTTCTCGTCGGTCACCAGCACCTTGCCGATCCGGCCGCGCAGCACCGCGGCGATGATCGGCGCCTTGTTGAGCCCGCCGGCAATCAGCATCGACGTCGGCACGCGCGCCAGCTTGTCGAGCGGCAGTGCAATGGCACGGCTGTTGATGCCATGATCGATCGGCTGGCCGGTCTTGTCGAGAAACTGCGCCAGGATGTCGCCGACGGCGCCTGCCGCCCGCAGCTGCTCGGCACGCACGTCCGGTGGCAGCCCATGGCGCATCAGGAGCGAGCGCGGTGTCAAATCTCCCATGCTCAAAAGCGCAAGATCGATCCGATCAACGCTGTTCAGCACCTCCTGATAGACCTCTTGAGCCAAAAAGGTGTCGCGCGAGCGCCGGCTGCTGACGAAGATTGGGGCGGCCAGATAGCTGCACTGGGCGTGCAGCCGGTGTGCGAGCTCACCAGCAATTTCGAAGGTGTTAAGCTCTAGTCCGCGCGACAGGCCTCCCATCATGGAGACGATGGACAGTTCGGGATAGTCCGCCGACGTGACGTAACGGATGGTCTCGCGCAAGGTCGAGCCCCAACCGATGCCGATGATGCGCGGGCGCTTCTGCTCGAGGAATTTCGATAGATACGCTCCCGCCGCCATCCCGATCAGACGGCCGACCTGCTCGGGATTCTCCGGGCTCGGGATGACGACGGCATCCTCGAGGCCGCATTCCCGGCACAGGCGATGCTCCAGTTCCGTGCAGCTCGCAAAGGCGGAGTTGAGGCGAATGTTGACGATGCCGGTCTGCCGGGCCTCCGACAGCATGCGGTTGACGCGGGCGCGGGTCAGCCCGAGCCGCTCGCCGATGTCGGCCTGGGTCAGGTTCTCCATGTAGTAGAGCCAGGCGACCCGCAGGATGGTTTGATCGGTCATGGCGCAGCCCCCCGCAGCGGCCTCAAAGCACAGTCAGACGTCGGGACATTTGAGGCGATCTTTCGTTGGCCGTCAAATCTGTGCCGCGCGGATCTCACCATGCGGCCCTCGCGCCCGGCACGCCATCCTCGACCACAAAGCTCGTCAGCCGGCGCACGGCGCTCCCGCGTCCTTGACGTCGTCGATCACCTCGAATCCCACAGTGCAATGCTCGGCGTCGAGGTCGACGGTCGCATAGCCGCGCTTGTCGCCACGCGCATAGACCAGATGCGGGTCCGCCGCCAGCGCCTTGCGCACACTGGCTTCGCTCGGCCCGTCCGAGGTGATCGACGTGCCGACGAACTCGGTCGCAATGGTAGGTCCTTCCGGTCGAGCGAAATCGTGCTTCAGATCGGCCGTAAAGAAGGCGTGACGATCACCGCCGATCACGATCGGATTGCGCCGGCGATGCGCCACGAGCGAATCGAGGAGCCGCTGGCGTGCATTGGGATAGCCGTCCCAGCCGTCCGTCCAGAAATGCGTGCCTTCGTCCCCTCCCGCTTGTGCTGCGCCATCAGTGTCTGCTGCGCGACGACTGTCCAGCGGCCGAGGCAGTGGCGCAGGCTGGCATCGAACCATTGCTTCTGTTCCTGGCCCAGCATTGTCCGCGCTTCGTCCGTCCGGCGTGCACACTCCGTCACCCAGGTCGGCCGCCTGCTTCCGACACACGCCGATGCCGAGCGATATTGCCGGTTGTCGAGCAGCAGCACGTCGAGCATGTCGCCGAAGCGATAGTGCGCATAGATCGTGGCATCTGCGCCGCGCGGCCGAGCCGGAGGTGAGAGCGGCATGTGCTCGTAATAGGCCTGATAGGCCGCCGCGCGGATCTTCAGGAACTGACCGGGGTCGCGCACCGTGTAGGAGCGATCATTGGCATAGTCGTCCATCACCTCGTGGTCGTCCCCGACCGTAAGCCAGAGAAGGGCAGCGTGCGCCGCTTGCAGGTCGGGATCGCTCTTGAGCGCATAGCGGTTGCGGAATTCCTCGAGCGTCGTCGGAATTCCGACGCCGTGCTGGCGGAGTGGTGCGATCCCCAGGATTTCTCATAGATGTAGTCGCCGAGATGCACGACGAGGTCGAGATCGCGTGCCGCCATGCCGCGGTAGGAGGGCGCGCTACGGGTGCGTCCGATCGGACTCAGGGCCTGACCGGCGCGGAAGCGGTACCAATAGACTCGGTCCGGTCGCAGCCCCTTCGCCTCGGCATGCACCGAATGCGCAAGCTCTGCCGTCGCCCGAACGACGCCGCGGCAGACGACGCGCCAGAAGGCCTCTTCGTCCACAACCTGCCATTCGACGTCCACTGATGCGTCCTGCTTGCCGCCCGCCCTCGAGCGGCTGCGCCGCAAGGCGGGTCGACAGAATGACGCGGTCCCCCCCGCGGGCATCCGGAGGCAACACCGAGCGTGAAAAGATCCGCAGTGAACGACACCGGCGCTCCTCGCACGAACCCAACCGGCGCGGCTAAGGCGGCGCTCGCCAGCGATGCCATGAGAAAGTGAGGGCGGGGAATCATGGGCGCGCCGGCATCGTTTCGAGCCTGCGGCGAATGCTCACAGCGAGATCCGGCCGATCGGTCGTGATCTGCCGCACCGGTTGGGTAAGCCAATAAGCAATATCCTCTGGCTCGTTGGTCACCCATGCACCGAGACGCTCCGACCCGAGCATCTTCAGGGCGAGCGGCAAGGCGAGCCCCAGGAGCGATTTTTCAACTGCGACGACGCAGTCGCGAATGGTGGCCAATTGCGTCAGCGCGGGCTCAATTCCGCCCATCATCTCCGCCGAACGACGATCGAGCGAAACCAGCACACGCGCCTCCGGCCAGAGCCGGCGCACGGTCTCGATCACGCCGGGCACGAAGCAGGTGATAACAGTGCGCCGTTCCAGGCCCCGGCGCTTGATCTGGTCGATCAGCCGTGCCTCCAGCCCTGAATAGAGGTTGCCGAGCGCGTCCGTCTTGATCTCGATATGCAGTTCGAGCGTGGTTTCGCTGAACACATCGAGCACATCGTCCAGGGATGGAATGCACTCATCACCGGAATCGCGAAGGCGCGTTGCCGTCAAGCGTCGCAGGCTGCGCTCGCCCACCGGCCCGCTCTCGAATGTGGTGCGATCGAGCAGCGGATCATGGATCACGACAAGCCCGCCGTCCGTGCTCTGATGGACGTCGAACTCGACTGCGTCGACCCCTTCCCTGCAAAGGTTGCGAAAGCCCGTCAGGCTGTTCTCCGGCCAAAGATTGCGTCCGCCGCGATGCCCGGCGATAAAAACCATGATCAGTCCTATTTGCTGCTGTCGACAAGACCCTTGATGAACCAGCGTTGCAACAGCAGAACGACCAACACTGGCGGCAACATCGTGAGGAGCGCACCACTCATGGCGATGTTCCAGGCGGGCTCACTGTCGGAGCGGGGGATCAGACCCTTCAACGCGATGACCGCCGTCGCCATGTCCTTATCGGTGGTGAATAGTAACGGCCAGAGATACTGATTCCAGCCGAACAGGAATAGGATGATGGCGAGCGCCACCATATTCGGAACGGACAGCGGCAGCAGAATGCTCCAGAAGAAGTGCAGCGGCGAGGCGCCATCCAGCCTCGCCGCCTCGCATAACTCATCCGGGATCGTCAGGAAGAATTGGCGAAAAAGGAATGTGGCAGTGGCTGAGGCGATCAGCGGGAGGATCAGCCCGGGATAGGTGTTGACCATGTTCCATTCGAGGGCGATCGCGACCTCGTGACCGCTGATCCAGCCCCAGAGATCCGCGACATACACGCTATCCAAGAGCCATTGCAGGGGTAGCGCCGCATTTGCCACGGCCTCGAAGGTCGGTACGATCCGAACCTCGATCGGCAGCATCAGCGATACGAAGATGAGCCAGAATGCGAGCATTCGATAGCGGAACCGAAAGTAGGTGATGGCGAAGGCCGAGAGCAGCGATACTGCGATCTTGCCGGCCGTGATGCCGAGCGCCACGATAATCGAATTGGCGAAGGTCCGGCTGAAGTTGCCCTTGCTCCAGGCCAGCTGCAGATTGTCGAAGAATTGGCCTCCCGGCAGCCACGGCAACGGCACCTTCTGCACCTCGGCCACCGTGAGCGAGCCCGCCACGAACGCGAAATACAGCGGTACGCAGACCATGAGCGCGCCGACGATCAGGATCGCGTGACAGACCAGGTTGAGAACCGGCGAGCGTTCCACCATCCGGCTAGACTCCGTAATTGACCTTGCGGTCGAAGTAGCGGAATTGCAGCAGCGTGCAGATCAGCGCAAAGCTCATCAAGAGAACCGACTGTGCGGCCGAAGAGCCGAGATCGAGATTGACGAAGCCGTCGACGAAGACCTTGTAGACCAGAATGTTGGTTGCACCGGCCGGCCCGCCTTTCGTCACCGCATCGATGATGGCGAAGGTTTCGAAGAAGCCATAAATGAAGTTCATCACTGTGAGAAAGAAGATGGTGGGCCCGAGCATCGGCAGCGCGATCGAGACGAAGCGACGGATCGGTCCCGCGCCGTCCACAGCGGCAGCCTCCATCAGCGACACCGGTACCGCGAGCAACCCCACCACCAGAAAGATATAGTCGTAGCAGATGTGCTTCCAAGACGCGGCGAGCGTCACCAGGATCAGCGCATCAGTCGGATTGAGGTTAGGGTCCCATGCAACGCCGAAACTGTGCAGCACCTGCGCGAGCGGGCCCACCGCCGGATTGAACAAGAAGGCCCACAGGATGCCGGCAATCGCGGGCGCAATGGCATAGGGCAACAGGATGATGGTGCGATAGGCCGAACGGCCGCGTACGATCCTGTCGGTCGCGAACGCCAGCACGAGCGCGCTGCCCAGCGTGAGCACGTTCTGCGCCAGCGTGAACCAGAACGTCACCGCGATCGACTGGCGGTAGTCGCTACTCGCAAGCAGTGCCTTGAAATTGTCGAACCACACGAACTGGACGTTGGTCCCGAAGGGATCGCTGAGCAGGACGGATTGCATCAGCGCCCGCAGCGACGGAATGAAGAAGAAGAACAGCAGGATCAGCAATTGCGGCAGCAACAGCAGCGTCGGCAGACCGGGACCGTCGCCGAAATTGGCTCGTTTCAGTCCGGCCTCTTCACGCCGCCGCGTCTTTCCCGACGCGCGCGATCGACCGGCGGATGCCACCGGCACGGCCTTGGACCCACCGCCCCCGTGCCTTCGCTGAAGCACGGGGGCGCGTGCCTCGCGCCACGGGATGGACAGGCGCAACGTCATGGACGCTCGGTTTCCGGAGTCTTCCCGGCATTCAGCTTTTCGAACTGCCGCAGGATTTCGTTACCCCGCTTGACTGCGTCATCCATGGCCTGCTGCGGCAGCTTCTGACCGGCGAACACCGCCTCGACTTCCTGGCGCTGGGCCAGCATCGTCTGCACGAAGTTGCCGAAACGAAACCCGCGCGAATTCTCGTTCGGCGTGCCGCGCGAGAGCTGCAGCACCGCGATCTCCCTGGTCGGATGATCCTTGTAGTAGCCCCGCTCCCGCGCGAGCGCATAGGCTCGGTTGGTGGCGGGAACATAGCCGGTCGCGCCGTGCCACCAGACCTGGGTTTCCGGCTGCGCGACGAAATCCAGAAAGGCCGCGACGGCCTCGTAGCGCTCCGGCGTGTGGCCCTTCATGATCCAGATGGCCCCACCGCCGATGGTGCTGTTGAGAGGCGGATTGATGTCGCTCTCGTGCGGCAGAAAGGTGGCGCTCCACTTGATGGTCGCGTTGCGTTCGATGTTGCCGTGCGATGCGGTCGAATTGACGAAAGTCGAACACCGCCCCGACGTGAACAGCTGCTCGGGACTGAAGCCCTGGCCGGCGATCTGCATCAGGCCGTCATCGAGCCATTTCTTGAGCCGCGCGACTTGCGACACCACCTTCGTCTTGTTGTAGATGAACTCGGTGCCGAGCCCTTCGAAGCCGTTCGCAAGCGTACCGTAGGGCTGGTTATTGATGGCGCTGTAGTTCTCGAGCAGGCTCCAGTAGAAATCGCCGGGCAGCACCGTGCCGCACTCGCTGATCCCCTTGGACTTGATCGCGTAGAGCTGGCGCTCCAGCTCCTGCCAGGTGTCGGCCGGCTTATCGAAGCCCGCCTTCTGGAAGTGATCCTTGTTGTACCAAAAGATCGGCGTCGACGAGTTGAAGGGCATCGCCGACATCCGCCCCTTATAGCTCCAGAAGCTTGCCACGGGTTTGATGAAGTCCGCAAAGTCGATCTTGTAGCCCTTCTGCTCCACCAGGTCCTGCACGGGAACGATGGCTCCCGAGAGCAGCATCGTCATGTAACCGCGCTCGGCGATCTGCACCATTTCCGGCGGCCGCTTGGCGCGATAGGCGGCGATCACCCCGTTGGTCACCTCATCATAGTTCCCCTTGGCAACCGCGACGACTGTGTACTTGTCCTGCGACGTGTTGAACTTCTCGACCAGCTCATTGAGCCGATCGGCGAGGACGCCACTCATGGCGTGCCACCACTGTACCTCGACCCGCGCCTGTGCCGGACCAACCAACGCCAACGCGCCGAACAAGGCCGCAATGAATGCGACTTTCCTACCCATGGGCAGCCCTCCCTCGCCAGGCAAGAGGCCCGGTCTATACATTTGTATCTCTATCATGACATATGTGTCACGATGATGAAAGAGGGTCGAACGCCGCTCTCGTCCGGCAGCGGGACCGGCGTCAGATGCAAGCCGTGCTTGGGTGCGCCGGGTCCAGTCGGCATAGGGCTACGAAGCGCTTCTAATTGCCCGACCGACCTTCTGCAGGGCCTCGAAGGCCTTGAAGCGGCGATCGGCCCAGCCTGCCAAAACGGCCTGGGGGAGATGGATGTCTCCCAAGGCCGACATCGCCTCCATCGCCTCGCGGAGGTCGGCATGATCGCCCGAGGCAACCGATCCAAGCATTGCGGAGCCGAGAAGGACCGCCTCTGGGGAGGCCGACGCAGCGACCGTCAACCCCGTAATATCGGCGAGCACCTGCCGCACCAAGCGGCTCTTTGCGGCACCGCCGCTGACCACGATCGTATCGAGCGCAATGCCTTTGTCTTGCTGAGCGCGAACGATCTGCCGGGCCCCGCAACCGAGGCCGCATAGCCCGGCAAGATACAGTGCCAGCAGGCTCTCGAGATCCGAGCGCATATCAAGGCCGGCAATCAACGCCCGCGCGTCAGGATCCGCGAACGGCGCGCGATTGCCGAGGAATTCGGGGACGACATGAAGCTCGCCGACCAACCCCGGGAGCCGTTCGGCACCGCCGCGTGATTCAATTTCCGAGGCAAGCCAATCGGCAAGAGGCTGCTGCTTCTGGCTTGCCACTTGTGTTGCTTGCGCCGAATGCAGATGCATCTGCAGCAGATGCTCGACCGCAGCGCCGGCGGCCGACTGCCCGCCTTCATTGAGCCAAAGCCCAGGCACCATGGCGGAGAAATAGGGTCCCCAAACACCGGGGACGAAAGACGGGTTCGGAGTGGTCGTCATGGTACAGGCGGACGTTCCAAAGACATAGGCCATGCGCGTCAGCACCGTACCCGCCGTACCGCGCGCCCCCACCGTACCAACGCCACCGGCATGCGCATCGATCAGGCCTGCAGCGACCGGCGTGCCCGCCACGAGACCGACGTCGGCCGCTGCCTCCGCAGTCAGCCCCGCTGCCAGCCTCGTTCCGCCGGGCACGATCTCGGTGCCGATCCTGCGGAACTGCTCGTCCGCCAGCACGCCGAGGCCGACCTTGCGAAAGAATTTATCGTCCCAGCGGTCTTCGTGACCCAGATAGGTCCACTTGCAGGTCACGGTACAGATGGAGCGGGACAAGCTCCCTGTCGCACGCCACGTGAGAAAGTCGGTCAAGTCCATGAACTGCCACGCACGGAAGAACGTGCCGGGCATGTTTTCGGCGAGCCACAACAGTTTCGGCGTCTCCATCTCGGGTGAGATCGTTCCGCCCACATAGTCGAGAACTTTCTCGCCCGTCTGGTTGATCCGGCGCGTCTGATCGGCGGCGCGGTGATCCATCCATACGATGACGTTACGAGCCGGATCGCCGGACGGCCCGACGGGCAGCGGCGCGCCCCCCTGGCCCAGCACCACCAGTGAGCAGGTCGCGTCGAAGCCGATGCCGGCGATGCCATCCGGCGCGATGCCGGCCTCCGCCACCGCGCCACGCACGCTGCGGCATACGGCACGCCAGATATCCTCGCTCGACTGCTCGACGATGTCGCCGGCCTCCCGCCAAAGCGCAACAGGGGCGCTGTCACTCCCGATCAGTCTACCGGAGCGGTCGAACACTCCGGCCCGTGCGCTGCCCGTGCCGACGTCGATGCCAAGAAAATTGCGGTTATCGAATTGCTTGGTCGTCATCTGGGTTGCCGATCGGAAGGCGCTACAGATCGTTGCTCTGCGGCAGAATGACGAGGTCGCGGATGGTGACGTTTCTCGGACGCGTCAACATGAAAAGCACCGCCTGTGCGACTTCCACCGGCTGCATCAAGCCGCCAGCCGCCATTTCTTCCTCGATCTTTTCTTTGGGCCAGTCTTTGATGAGCGCGGTCACGACGGGGCCGGGCGCAACAGCGCCGACACGCAGACCATGCTTGGCGACCTGCCGACGCACAGTATGCACGAAAGCCTGCACGGCGTGCTTGGAGGCGGTATAGATCGGCTCCCAGACGACGGGGACGAGACCTGCGATCGAACTGGTGACGATGATGTCGCCGCTTTTGCGCTCGACCATGTGCGGCAGCACCGCATGGACCGAGCGGAACAGCGCATTGATGTTCAAATTGAGCATGCGGTCCCAGGCATCGGGATCGCCGCCAAGCACCTCGCCGCCGACATAGGCGCCAGCATTCGCATGGAAGATGTCCAGCTGGCCCGCCTTTTCCAATACCTGCGGCATCATCGATCCCATGCTCACGGGATCAGTGAGGTCGATACGTAACGGAATCGCCCGATCGCCCAGCTCGACGCGGGCACTGTTCAGTGCCTCCTCCGCCCGATCGATCAGCACCACCCGCGCGCCGGCCCCGATCAACGTCCTGGCACATTCGAGTCCGATGCCCGACGCGGCGCCGGTGATCGCGGCAACTTTTCCTGCAATTTCCTGTGCCAAGGCTTGTCCTTTTCTTGTGAGAGTTATTCAAGCTCGGCCATGGGAGAGGCGTGAGCGCCGTGCCAGCGAATCGACGATGACCGCAATGGCAAGGACCGCGCCGGTGATCATGTACCGTAGCGACGAGGAGAGATCGAGCAACGTGAGACCGCTCGCGATGGACTGGATAACGATGACGCCGAGCAGCGCGGAATAGGCGCTCCCACGGCCGCCGAACAGGCTCGTGCCACCGATGACTGCGGCGGCGATCGCATTGAGGTTCACATCCCCGGTCCCGGCCTGCTGGCTAGACGATGCCAGCCGCGCTGCGGCAAGAATGCCGCCAGCGGCCGCCAGCGTTGAGCACAGCATGAACGCAGTCGAATAGACCCGGCGGACGTTGATGCCGGCGCGGCGCGCCGCCTCGCGATTGCCGCCGACGGCAGACATCGAGCGGCCCCATTTGGTCCGCGTCAACGCGTAGTTCATGACCACGCACAAGCCGACGAACAGACCGAACATCCAGGGAATGCCGCGCCCGAGATTGAGATAATAGACGACGAATTCGAGCACGATGGTAACCAGCAGCGCCTTCAGCACCATGCGGCCAAGCGAACTGGCCGATAGCCCCGCCTGCCGCCGCCGCGCGGCCGTGCGGTAGCCGGTCACGAACATGACCAGACTCGCGACCGCCGCCAGCACATAGGACACGATCGGCGGCATGACGAGCATCTGCCCGAAATTGACCAGCGGTGATCCGTACGGAAGATTGATCGAGCCGGAGGAGCCGAGCAGATATAGCTGCAGGCCGAGCCACGCCAGCAGGCCGGCCAGCGTCGAAACGAAGCTCGGCATTCCCAGGCGATTGAACAAAAACGCATAGAGCGCGCCGATGGCAGCGCCCACCACGAGCGCCGTGACGATCGCCGCGGCCACCGGCCAATCTTGAGCGACCCAAAGCACGCCGACGAGCGCGGATGCAAACCCACTCACCGACCCAACCGAGAGATCGATCTCGCCGACCATCAGGATACAGACGATGCCTAGCGAGATGACGCCCACCGTCGAGCAATCAAACAGCAAATTGACCAGATTGTTGGGCGCGAGAAAAACAGGATTGAGACTCTCGAATGCCGTGCAGATGACAATGAGCCCGACGACGACCGGCAGCGAACCGAGGTCGCCCGACCGTACGCGGTCGACAAAAGCGCTGATCGTGTTTCCAAGCGTGTCCGCGTGCTTGACCCGTTCGTCGCTGCGGTCGAGCGGCCGCTCCGTCGAAACCTGTTGCGTGTCGCCGGTCATCGCCCAAGCTCCGGCGACGGATGGGCGCCGCGCCGGCTGGCGCGGCGAGAAACCGAGTTTTCGTCCGCACCGGTAATCGCCGTGACGAGATCCTGGTTGGAGACGTCGGGCTCGAATTCGCCGTTGTTGCGACCGAGGCGCAGCACGACGATCCGGTCGGCAACCGCGCGAACGTCCTCCATGTTGTGGCTGATCATGATGACGCCGAGGCCGCGGGCGCGAACACGCTCGACGAGGTCGAGCACCTCAGCGGTCTGGGCGACGCCAAGTGCGGCGGTCGGCTCGTCGAGCAGGATGAGCTTTGGCTCGGTCAGCAGCGAGCGAGCGATCGCCACGGTCTGGCGCTGTCCGCCGGAGAGCGAGGCCACGGGCTCTCGCACGCTCGGGATCCGCGCCGACAATTGGTTGAGCAACGTCCAGGCGCGAAGCTCCATGGAGACCTCGTCGAGCCGCAGCGGATTGAGCTCGCGGCCGAGGAAAATATTTGCGACCACGTCGAGATTCTCGCAGAGCGCCAAATCCTGGAAAACGGTGGCGATGCCGAGACCGAGCGCGGTGGCCGGATCGGACAGGACAACAGGCTGGCCGCCGAAGGCAATCGACCCGGAGGTGGGTTGATGCACGCCGGCAAGGATCTTCACCAGCGTGGATTTTCCTGCACCGTTGTCGCCTACGAGTGCCACAACCTCGCCGGCATGCACGTCGAGATCCACGTTGGTCAGGGCGGACACGGCGCCGAAATGCTTGGAAATTCCGCGAAGACTCAAGACCGGCTTGCGCGGTCCGCCCTGCGCGTCATCGACATCCGAGATCGTGGTCATGTCCCAATTCGCCCTCTCGTCGTCCGTCCCGGCCGCCGGTAGCGGCCGGGACCGACGTCGTTACTGCGTGATGCCAAGCTTCTTGCAACCCGCGGCATATCGGCCCGTGCAGAGCTGATCGGCCGTCTGGATCTTCTTGTCGATGATCTCCGCCTTCAGGTTCTCCTGAGTGACGACGGCCGGCACGAATAGCTTCGATGGCGCATTGAAAAGCGTGGTTTCCGCCTTGGGCGTCTCGCCGGAGAGGAATTTCACTGCCGCTTGCGCCGCCGCAGCTGCCACGATCTCACTGGGTTTGGAGATCGTGTTGTACTGATCGCCGGCGATGACGAGCTGAAGCGCGGCAATCGTGGCATCGTTGCCTGTCACCGGCGGCACCGGATCAACACCTGCGGCCTTGAAAGCTGCAATTGCGCCACCGCCCGTGCCATCATTGGCGGCCACGACGCCGAGGATTTTCTTGCCGAAGCGGGTGATCTGGCCGCTCGCCCACTGCTGCGCCTTCGGCGGCGCCCAGTCCGGCGTGTCGTATTCGGCCAGAATTGGATAGCCGCTCTTGTCAAGGCCCTCGTGGATACCCTTCTTGATGAGTCCCGCAGCGGCATCGGTCGGAGACCCATTGATTTCAAGCACGCCTTCGCCCTCCTTGGCCGTCACGTTGGCGGCCTTGAGATGCTTGACGAGCGACTCGGAGATGGCCTTGCCGATGGCTTGATTGTCGAAGGACACGTAGAAATCGACTTTGGCGTCGGGGACCGGCCGGTCGTAGGCTATGACCTTGATGCCCTGCGACTGCGCCATCTTGACGAGGGAGGCCGCCGCGGTCGAGTCGACCGGGTCGAGCACGATCACCTTGGCGCCCTGCGAGATCACCGAATTGAACTGCTGTTGCTGCCGTGCGGCGTCCGCGCTGGCGTTCTGGTAGATCACTTTGCAACTGGCGCAGAGCTTCTTCATCTCCGCGGCGAAGCCCGGATAATCATGTTGTTCGTAGCGGGTGGAAGCCTGGTCCGGCATGAGGAAGGCAACGGTCGCGTCCTTCACCTCTGCTGCCTGCGAGAACATGGCCGTTATGCCGAGCAGCGACAGCGCCAGGGCAAGTGTGCCCGTATGTTTCGGGGAGAATCTTTTCATTCAGACTTTCCTTTCCAGAACTAGAGTGCTGTGGTTGATCCTTGAAGATGGGCCTTCGCGGCTTCCGTCCCCGACGAGTGCAGGTGCTCCGAAGCCGCGGAAATTCCTGGACAAGCGATTCCTGTCGCGGGCTGCTGTCGCATGCCCGCGTCATTCTTTCCGTGGTGATCGTCTCCTTTTGCTCTTCGCCGGCTAGGCAGCGTGCGCCGTATTGATGTTTTGCGCCAGCAATCGCCTGAAGCGCGAAGGCGGCATGCCTTTCTCTGCCAAAAACTGCCGGTTGAAATTGGAGAGATTGTTGAAGCCGACTTCGAAGCAGATGTCGGTGATGGACGCCTGCTCGTCACTCATCAGGATCTGGCAGGCGAGGTTGACGCGAAGGCGCTTGACGTATCGCACCAGTGGCATGCCGGTGTGGCGGCGGAAGGAGCGCGAAAACGCGCTCTGCGACTGGCCGGCGATTGCCGCGAGCTCCGCTTCACCGAAAGGCTGCGTCAGGTTCTGACGGATGAAGGCGAGCGCCTTGTTCATGCCCGCAGACATATAACCCGACGGGTCGGGCAGATAATTCGGGCTGGAGAGCGGGCGCGCATTGCGGGCGCGGCAGAGTGTTCCCAAGATCATCAGGAACAGCTCGATCCGACGCACGCCGTTCGCCGTCACGATCTCCTCCATGAGCGAGGCGATTTTGTCGCTCGTGCTGCGGGTGAAAAGCGCGCCGCGGCGGGAGAATTCCAGCAGCGAGGCAAGGCCGGAGAGCTCAGGCATGATCTTTATCAGGTCGCCTATAAATTCTTCACTGAACTGGAGGACGCGTCCCCGCAGCGGAATGGTACTCCCCGCCGGCAGATCACTCACCCAGTTGTGCGGCAGGTTGGGACCGGTAAGGACGAGATTGCCCGGCTCGAACTCGCCGATAAAGTCGCCGACGAAATAGCGACCGCAGGTGGCTACAACCTGATGGAGCTCGAATTCGGGGTGGAAATGCCAGCGGACCGTGTGGAATGGGTAGCCGTGCGACCACGCCTTGAACGACTCGCCCCGCCGTATCTGGACAACTTCCAGGTCCGGTTCCATGTCCGCTCCCTTCGGGCCGGTGCGGCTTGCGATGATCCGCCCTGTTCCCTTATCGGCTGAATTTGCTCAGCGCTTCCTCTCGTCGGGAGAGTAGCGACCGGTCCCTAGGCACGCCACCACCATTTCAATGTGCAACTGATACTTTTTTGATGTGCAGAACGCCGTCCCGAGCCCCCCGTCGTGCCCTAGGCGTGTGCGGATCGGCTGCAGCCGCTGCTCCGGGAGTGCTTGGACGCCGCGCTCAAGATGAACGGATTGCGGACGCGATGCCGATCGCACGCGAGCGCGGCCCAGACCGACTCGAATCTCCTGACGCAAGCACAGCGGGGACCGCCGCCTCATCCTGGCTGCGGCCGAGGCCGACCGCGCAGGCGCCGTTGGGTTTGCAGGTGGCATCGCGTTCATCGGCGCTGCGGATGGAGGTGGTGCTAAGCCCACCCGCGTAATCCTGCAGGCTGCCGATAGGCTGTGAAGGCCATGCAACGCCAGCCAGACGATGGAGGAGATCGTGCGCCACACCAACCTATGGCTTCTCGGAGCCAAGCTCGCAGCGCTTCACCACAAATTCGGACTGGTCGGCAGACGTCCGCTTTGGTGCGGAACGCAGACCTGGTGAGGCCAATGCGGAAAATCTGCTTCCGAGGATAATGAGGCTGATAGCCCTTCAGCACGTGCTCGCGAACAAGGGCTGAGCGGGCGGCCGCAGCACGATGCGTAGCGACGAAGTGCCGGACATGTGCGCTGACTGCAGGTGTTCGGGCCTTGCTTCAAGCGGCCGCACACGTAGCCCGCCCCCGAAATGCGTCGTCAGCATGCAAACGCCTAGGTTTTGGATGATACTCCAGATGCGGTCGAGACGAACTTTCTTGCTCATGATCAAATCGAGCTGCAGTATTTGGAAGTTGTCGGAGCGACGATGCGCAGTCATTCGCGACTGCAGTCGCCCGCACGTGATAAACTGAAAACACCAGATCCGTCCCTCACCGCTGGTACAGTTAGGAACTACCGCTGGGTCCCTCTTCGCCTCTCCCGGGGTGGTTCTGAACGTTGGCCCCGACGCGGCGGCCGGGGCTAGCACCGCGGTGGTAAGCTGGACCAGAACTAAGTCGCTGATGGTCAAGTCGGTGTTCGAACGTGTGCGGCTTGATCGATGGTGCCACGCTTTACAGCCCCCGCGCCCATGCGACGATAGCTCGAACGACAGCCGCTGGCTGTTCACAGGGAAGAGCGTGGCTGGCGTTTGGCACCACGGCCACGCTGACGCGGTCTCCGAAATCGTTCTTCAGCTCATCAGCCGTGTCCCGCGGCCGAAACGGGTCATCTGCGGCTTGCAGATCGAGCATGCGTGCCGCGCCGCTTGCCCACCAGGATTCTCGTTTCGTGTTGAGGCCAGCGGCCCGCTGACTCTCGGTGACATCCTTGTGCCACCCTTCAAGCCAAGAGGACGCGTCGTTGCCTGGAGCGAAAAAGGCGAACTCCAGCGCCTTCAACCGTAACGCCGTCGGCTGGCTGAGATCGTTGATCGTGGTTATCGCGTCGCTGAGCTGGCGTGGCCAACTCTTCGCACCCGCCGCCATCAACACGACGCCGCGGACAAGCTGGGGATGGTCAGTTGCAACGGTGCGGGCGATCCAATTGCCATAGGCGTGGCCCGCAATGATAGCCGGACCAGCGCCCTCGTGCTTGATGATCGCTGCGATGTCATTAGCGAAATCATGAAAGCTGACGCCTGTCATCAGCCCGACACTGCTGCCGATGCCGCGCGGCTGAGGACGCAGCACGCGGAAGCCGGCCTGCGCGAGTCCCCCGGCGAGCACGTCGAAGTCTTCCGAATCACGACCGGTGGATGGGAGCAGGACGATCATGGGTCCGTGCCCCTCGGCGATCACCTCGATCCTGGTTGCGCCAACATCGACGATATGCCGTGACCGATTTTCGGCCGCGGATGCCATGGTAAGCTGAAGCACCAACCCGATCGTGACGCTGGCGCGGCCCAGAACAACTCCGGTCATGGTTTCTTCCACCTGAGCTCGACGCGCAAATGCCGGATGCCATTTATCCGAGGCTTGGCGAGGAGCCGTCTGTTGCAACGTTTGGCTAGGTTAACCGCAGGGCGGCAATCCAGCGCCCATGCGAGATTCTGTCACGCATCAGCGCGCTGCTTTGCTGCCTGCCGAAGGTTTCCCTCGTGAACCTGCGCTGTAGCGCTCACAGATCCGGTCGAGCTCGTACCTACGAGCATCACCACAGCACCGAATGCCATCACCGCCCCATAGACGTATAGTCCGTATGTTAGCGACCCCGTCACCGTGGTCATCCAGCCGACTAAGGTCGGCGCGAAGAACGCGCCGATACCGCCGCAGGTCGTGATCATCGCAATTCCGCCGGCCGCCGCCGATCCCGAGAGATAGAGGCTGGGCATCGTCCAAAACGGGCCCGTCGCGCCGAGATATCCGACCGTCATCACCGTGAGCAGACTTATAGCCATCCAGGGATGGCCCATTGCCTGAGGAAGCAACAACCAGCCGATCGCGCAAAGCAATGTCGGGACCGCGGCGTGCCAGCGTCGCTCGCCC
This sequence comes from Bradyrhizobium sp. 149, assembly GCF_023073915.1. Lineage (GTDB taxonomy): Bacteria > Pseudomonadota > Alphaproteobacteria > Rhizobiales > Xanthobacteraceae > Bradyrhizobium. The sequence goes on from NZ_JADPKK010000023.1 coordinate 490,239, forward strand.
AAACGGTCGGAGCTTCGCGCAATGAGTTGCTGCGCTGCCACGGCGACGATGTAGGGGATGGCGGAGAACAGGCCCAGTGCAAGCGGTTCGTGAATTCCGGTTCCGCGGAGAATGGTCGGAAGCCATAGCGGAATTCCGGCTCCGCCGGCGATCAGGCCGACCGACATGCCGCAAAGAATATACAGGCGTCGATCGCGCAGAGCCGCTCCGAAATTGTGCTGACGCTGTCGCTGACCTGCATTCGCTTCGCTTTGCAGTTCGGCGGTAATGATTGCAACCTCACGCGCCGAGAGCCATTTCGCCGTCTGGGGACTGTCGGCGAGCACGAAGTAGACAACGATGCCCGTGAGCGCCGAAGGCAGGCCCTCTATGATGAACAGCCATTGCCAGCCCTTCAGGCCGAGCAGCCCGTCGGCGCCACCGAGAATAGCTCCGGACAACGGCCCGCTGACGATGCCGGAGATGGCGATCGCAGACATGAAGAGCGCGGTGAATTGGCTGCGGCGCGACGGCGGGATCCAAGTGGTGAGATAGAACAGCACGCCCGGAAACAGCCCAGCCTCGGCGGCCCCCAGCATGAAGCGAAGAATGTAATAGTGAGAAGGCGCGGTCATGAAAGCGAGCGCCGCCGAACAAAGCCCCCAGCAGACCATGATGCGCAGCAGCGTGGTCCGCGCCCCGATGCGGGCGAGCCACAGATTGCTGGGCACCTCGAACACGCTGTATCCGAGGTAAAAAAGGCCACCGCCGAGGCCGTACGTCGCCTCGCTGAAACGCAGGTCACCCATGAACTGCAGCTTCGCGAACCCGACATTGCCGCGATCAATGAACGCAAGCACATATGCCAGCATCAAGATCGGAACCAGGCGCCACGCCACTTTGCGAAACGTCGCATCCACCTCCTGGTGACCAGGCATATCGATACTTGTGTCCGTCACGCGCGCCTCCCCTGCCGGCCGCGCTCGTGGCGCGTCGTTTAGCCTTATGTCATAAGCATGAACTATAGGGCTAATCTTGTCCAGCGGGGGCGTTGTCAGAGGCGCATGTCCAGACGCACAAGGTCCCCCCGATAGACGCCCTTGGACAAGAGAATGAGGCGTCCTCGATCATCGACTGCCGATCGATCGACGAGACACACGGGCGCGTTCAGCGGAAGCTCGAGCAGTGCCGACATTTCGAGATCGGCGGAGCCGATGACGATGGTTTGATGCGCGTGGCTGATGTTGCGCGGAAAGAAGCTCGCCAGACGCATCGCCGTCGTGCTGCTCAGAGCTTCACGGGGGATCAGCGGAAAGAACTCCACATCGATGAACACGTCGGCCACCAGGAATATCTGTCCCTCGCGCGAATGACGCCGCCTCAGCCGGCGATACCGTGACGTCGGCGCGCCGATATCATGAAATCGCCGCGGTAAATGGCTCACATCGTCCTCTTCCAAGACCTCGATGACGGCGCCTTCTCGCGCATTGAGAAGCCCGCGCCAGTCCGTGGTCATGTCGAGCCAAAGATGTTGGCGCTCCTGCGCGTTGACGAAAGTCCCCTTCGCCCTGAAGCGGCTGATCAGGGCATCGCTCTCGAGGATGCCAAGCGCCTGGCGAATGGTGGCGCGCGCTACGCCATGCTGCGCGGCCAATTCATCGACGGTTGGGATCTGATCACCCACTGGCCAATGACCGGACTCGATGTTGCGGCGAAACAGCGTCGCCAGCTGGACATAGCGGGCAACATTGCTGCGCGAGAGGTCCGGCTTGGCCGGAGACGTGGTGCGGCTAGGCATGACAGGACTGCAGGACACGAATGATCAATAGGCTAGACATATGATCTTTTTCCTTCTATGGCGAGAGGCATCATAACGCTGCATGATAGGAACGCCCGGGTGTCTCATGTCCATTTCCGAGGAGGCCGGGGGTGAAGCTTCATTGGTCGCCTCGTTCGCCCTACGTCCGCAAGGTGATGGTTGCCGCACATGAACTCGGGCTCGCCGAGCGCATCACTTGCGTGCGCAGCGTTGCAGCCCTGCCGACCCCCAATCCTATCATCATGGCGGACAATCCCCTGAGCAAGATCCCGACCCTGGTCCTCGATAACGGAGATGTCCTGCTCGATTCGCGCACGATCGTCGAATATCTGGACAGTCTGGCAGGACCGGGCGTGCTGGTGCCGCTTGAAGGGCCGGCGCGCTGGCGCGCTCTCAGCCGGCAGGCGCTGGCGGACGGCCTGCTCGACCTGCTGATCCTGTGGCGAAACGAGCGCACGAAACCGGTGGAGCGGCAGACAGAGGCGTGGCTCGAAGCGTTCTCGACCAAGGTCAATGCGACATGCGATCGGTTCGAGCAGCAGGCCGCGAATTCGCCGGCGTCGAGTTTCGGGATCGGCGAGATCGCGCTCGGCTGTGCGCTGTCCTACGCCGATTTCCGGTTTGCCGAGCTCGATTGGCGATCCGGACGTCCCCATCTTTCCAGCTGGCACGAAAGCTTCGCCGCCCGTCCATCCGCGCAGGCCACGGAGGCCGTCGATGACTGACGACACGCGAGCGGCCGAGCGCAGCGGTCCGCTCAGTCACATCCGTGTTCTCGACCTCAGCCGCATCATGGCTGCGCCATGGGCGACGCAGATTCTCGCCGATCTGGGTGCGGATGTAATCAAGGTTGAACGGCCGGAAACCGGCGACGATACGCGCAGTTGGGGCCCGCCCTTCCTGCGCGACGCGGAGGGCCGGACCACCAAGGATGCTGGCTACTTCCTCGCCGTCAATCGCGGCAAACGGTCCATCACCGTGGACATCGCGCAGCCCAAGGGACAAGCCATCGTGCGGCAGCTCGCGGCGACATCTGACGTCGTCATCGAGAACTTCAAGGCCGGCGCGCTTGCCCGCTATGGCCTGGATGCGAATTCGCTTCGAGCGCTCAATCCCGCGCTGATCTATTGCTCCGTGACGGGCTTCGGTCAGGACGGGCCGCGCTGCGATCAGGCTGCCTATGACTTCGCTATCCAGGCGTTGGGCGGGCTCATGAGCATTACCGGAGAGCGCGACGGCCGCCCCGGAGCGGGCCCGCAGAAGGTAGGCATTCCGATCATCGATCTCATGACCGGCATGTACGCGGCAGTCGCGATCCTGGCCGCTTTGACGCGCGCCGCAGAGACGCGCCAGGGCGAGACCATAGACCTTGCGATGCTGGACGTTTCGGCAGCGATCCTCGCAAACCAGGCAATGAACCATCTGCTCACCGGCCGGATTCCAACGCGCGGCGGCAACCAACATCCGAACATCCAACCGCAAGACGTATTCGCCTGCGCGGACGGGACGTTCGTCCTCGCCGTCGGCAATGACGGCCAGTTTGCCAAGCTTTGTTCGGTTCTGGGCAAGCCCGAATGGGCCAACGATGCGCGGTTCAGCACCAACGCTGCCCGCGTGATCAACAACGCTGTGCTGACAGAGCTTCTGGCAGGGCAGTTCGCCGGGCGCACACGACATGAGATCGTCACTGCTCTCGACGAGACCGGCGTCCCCGCCGCCCCAATCAACACCATCGATCAGGTGCTGGCCGACGACCAGATCCGGCACAGAGGGATGCTTCAGCAGCTTCCTCACCCGATCGCCGGAAGCTTGCCCCAGATCGTCAGCCCGATCCGGATGCAGGACGCTCCGCTCCGCTTCAACCGCGCGCCTCCTACCCTCGGTCAGCATACGCGGTCGGTCCTGGAAGAGATCGGTCTCAGCGACACCGAAATCGCGGCGCTCGCGGTGGAGGGCATTGTTTGAGCATCGACGAAAAGAAAGTGTCCTGCCATGAGCCGCGCATTCCGCTCCTGAGCGCCGACGAGATGAGTCCCGCGCAGCGGCAAATCTATGATCAGGTTGTGTCGGGACCGCGCGGCCAGATGATTGGTCCGCTCCGCGCCGCTATTCACAGTCCGGAACTCGCCGCGCTCTGGTCCGAATTCGGAGAGTTCATACGCTACCGCACATGTCTGCCGCCGCGGCTGAACGAGCTTGCCATCCTCGTCACCGCGCGACGCTGGACCAGTCAGGTCGAATGGTGGGTGCACGCCCGCGCCTGCGCCGCGGCCGGAATGCCTGAAACGATGATCGACGCAATCGGCGCCAAACGTGCGCCGGTGTTTACCGAAGAGGCGGATCTGGAGGTCTACGAATTTGCGCGGTCGCTGCAGCAGATGGGCCAGGTTGGACAGGAGACGTACAACGCCATTCAGCGCCGCTGGGGCACCCGCGGCGTGGTCGAGCTGACGGCCGTGATCGGCTACTACACGATGGTCTCGATCACGCTGAATGCGCACCGCTTGCCGCTGCCCGAGGGCATCGATGAGCTGCCGTTGGAAAGCGATCTCGTTATCCTTCCGCCGGGCCGGCTTGGAGCGGCCTCGTCAGTGGCGGCAGCTCAGTCGTGACCGTCCCTCCCCCGCTCGCCTCAGCGCCCTTACGCGCCCTTCCCCCGGGAGCCTGCGACGCACACAGTCACGTGTTCGGACCCTTCGATCGCTTTCCGCCGATCGAACGGTCCGTCTACGCGCTTCCGGAGGCCGCGCCCGAGATTCATTCCGCCGTTCGCAACACGCTCGGTGTGGCGCGCGGCGTGCTGACGCAACCTGCGCCCTATGCCAATGATCCCGCCGCGATGCTGGCCGCCATCGCCGGCGCCCCCAAGGCGTTGCGCGGAGTCGCGGTGACGGACGAATCCATCGGCGACCCGACTCTCGAGCGCTGGCGCATGGGCGGCATCGTCGGATTGCGCTTCACCGAAATGCGCACACCGTCCGGTGAACGCTATCCCGGCAGCGTCGGTTTTGCGGCCCTTCGTGCCCTGGCGCCGCGCATGCGCGAGACCGGCATGCACGCGCAGCTCTGGGCCAGTGCATCTCAGCTTGCAGAGCATCTTCCCGCATTGCTCCGGCTCGGCGTGCCGCTCGTGGTCGATCATATGGGGAACCCCGATCCGGGCGAAGGTCCGGACGGGGTGGCCTTTGCTCGGATCGTCGACCTACTCGCCGACGGCACGTTGTGGATGAAGCTGGTGCTGTGCCGGCTGTCCGCCGGCGGTTCGGACTACGCGCGCATCCGACCGCTTCACGATCGTCTCGTCGAGCGCGCACCGAACCGGCTCGTGTGGGGCTCCGACTGGCCCTATGTCCGCATGCAGCCGGCGCCGGATGCCGGACGTCTTGCCGACCTCTTCCAGGAGTGGATCGATGACGCCGCGCTCATTCGGCGCATCCTGGTCGTGAACCCGGCCAGTCTTTACGGTTTCAACAAGGAGGAACAAGCATGAGAGGATTAGAGGACGTCGAACGCTTCCGTGTCACGGTCGGGGCCCATGTCGCAACCGTCACGATCACCGCCCCGCCCGTGAATGCCCAGGACCGTCGTTTCCGCGAGGAATGCATTCGCGTCTTCGACGTGCTCGGCGCAGACGCCGACGTCCGCGCCATCGTCCTGACCGGCGACGGCAAGGCCTTCTCCGCAGGCGCGGATCTTTCCGAGCGCGCAGCAATCCTGGCCGAACCCGGCGGGTATTCGCGGCACAACCGGCTGGTTCGCGCGTCGTTCGACTGCGTGCTCGAATGCCCGAAGCCGGTGATTGCCGCGGTCAACGGCGCCGCGATCGGCGCGGGCTGCGTCCTCGCGCTCGTGTGCGACATCCTCGTCGTTGCCGAGGAAGCGTTCCTGTCCATGACGGAAGTCGACTACGGTCTTGCCGGCGGCGTCCGCCACGTGCTGCGCGCCTTCAGCCCTTCCGATGCACGCCTGATGATCTACACGGCCAAGCGCATTTACGGACCGGAGCTGCTGCGAATGAACGCTGCATCCTTGTGCGTGCCGAGGGCGAAGCTGCTCGAAGAAGCCACTTCGATTGCACGTACCATTGCCGACAAGGTTCCGCTCGCCGTGATTGCCGCCAAACGCTCGTTTGGCCTTACGGAGGAAATGCCGCTTCGCGACGGCTATCGTTACGAGCAGAGCCAGACCGCAGCACTGGCGGAGACCGAGGACACCAAGGAGGCGCTGACGGCGTTCCGCGAAAAGCGAAAGCCGGTGTTCAAGGGCCGGTGAGCTCATGCCGCAAGATGCGAAATGGATCGAGCTGCTCGATTGCCGCGGTCGTCTCCTATAGGGCACCCAAGCGGCCGCGCCGCGCAAGGCGAATTGGAAAAGCGGGAAGATGTCATCCGGCGGATCGGGGCGCAGGTGGGATAGGATCCTCGATTGGCTGCTAACGCCTTTCGAGTGCGGGAAAATAGACTTAGCTCGGAACGTGCGTAGGGATCAGCGCCCGTAGGGAGCAACGTGATGAGTCACAAACGAGTGCAGCTCACGAGCTGCACAAAAACGGAGGAACGCAAACGATGAAAGCACTTGCAACAATGGGCGTTGCGGCACTCGCTCTCTGCGCCTCGCCTTATCCGGGCAGGCTGTACGCCGCAGCGGAGTCACCACCTCAAGGGCCGAGCGTTGGTGACCAGGATTTGTCGCCGTTCTACCGCTGGACCGGCGCTTTGCCCGAGAAGCCAGGACTCATGCTACGCCAGGAGGGGTTGCCCGATCAGCCTGAGATCGTTGCGGTGGCAACGGCCCGAAGAATCTTGTACACTTCCACGGATGCAAGATGGCAATCCGGCATCATTCCGGTAAGCGGCACGCTTTATCTTCCGAAGCGAGCCGCGCCACAGGGCGGATGGCCGCTTGTTGCCTGGGCGCATGGCACGCTCGGCGTTTCCGACAGGTGTGCCCCGTCCTGGAGCAGGCATCGACCGCGGGACGGCGAGTACATCAACAATTGGCTGGAACAAGGCTTCGCTGTCGTTGCCACTGACTACCAGGGTCTTGGCGGCCCCGGCCCGCATCCCTATCTCAATTGGGGAGCAGAAGGACGCTCGGTGCTCGATGCCGCAAGAGCAGCGCTTGGCCATGCGAACGGACAGATCGCCAACGCCATCATCATCACGGGTCAGTCGCAAGGCTCCGGCGCCGCTCTCGGCGCAACGCGTCTGGCGCCCTCTTACGCGCCCGACCTCAACATCAAGGCATCGATCGCAACCGGCATCATTTCCGCGTTTCCCCCGGCAGATAAGAAGCCTTCAAGCGAGCAGAGTTTTGCGCGTTCAGTTCCGCCGCAACTCACCATTCTCATGATGATCGGCGGTGCTCTCGGGGACGACGCGATAAAGCCGGACGACCTCGTGACTGAGGTAGGCAAGCCACTGCTGCAGGCCGCCCGCGAGGGATGCAACGCGGAGCTTGCACAGGTCGTTCGCAGCAACGGCCTGACCCTGGCCAACAGCCTGAAAGATCCTGAAATCGCGGATCGTCTAAGTGCCGTCATAGACATGAGCCCGGTTCAAATGCCGGTACCGGTCTTTCTCGCCACAGGTCTGGCCGACAAGGCGATCCAACCGCAGCGCCAATATGCCGCTGTTGCAGCGCTCTGCGCTGCCGGGAGCCCCGTGGTTTGGAAGACCTATGCTGGCGTGAGCCATAACGGAACGGTGCACGCAGCCTATTCCGACGAGCTTGCATTCGTTCAGGCCGCGCTGGCGGGCAATCCAATGCAGTCCAATTGCGCTTCGATTGCCGAACCTGGGCCGGCGGGCGAGCCCTTACCCGGTTTCAAATTCAACGACTAATGAGACCCCGAAACTACGCTTTAGGGTGATTCGCTCCCTGCCGTACCGTTCAGGGTCCGGCTCAAACGCCTCCGCGCGAGGCAGATCCCTTGGGCAATGATGGAGAGCCAGACTTCCGCATCCGAGCAAGTCCGGCAGCCTGTCCCATGTTCACCGGACGGGACGGGAACGCTGTCACAACGGTAGCTTGTGACCCCAAAGCGAACAGGCTATGGCAGCATCGAAAGGTCAGTTGGTTCTGGTTCTGCACCCGCTGCTGTCAGCATCGCGTGGACCTGACCGCGGTGATGGGTCTGGTGGTTGAAGAGTTCAATAACACAGAGAGCCTTCGGCTTCCCGGTCCGAGTTGAACCATCCCGCGGATACCAAACATGCATCCCGTTGAGGTGTAGCTGCGATCGATTGAAAGAACGCACCTCGATCCTTCCAGCGATCCACATTCGTCAGTCCATCAGCGGCAGTTACCAAAGAGGCGTTCTGCCAACTGTTGTAACGGGCCATAAGTCAGGCAGTATTCGGCTGAGATCATTTTCTCGGGCTCCAATGGTTCTCGATGTTGCCGCTCAGGCCCCCGCCCTATAGTTCAGGATCGCGCGCACACAGATTTTGCATCAGCAGCGAACGACGGCTTTGTCCGCACACCTCGGCGCTTTGCCGGCGAATCAGCAAGCTCCTGTTACTTCCCCGTCCAGAAGCGGGAGCTCAGCGGTTGATGTAAATCCAGATCAGGAGGCGGCCGCTTGGTTTAGGCACTCTCGAAGCCAGGCATGAGCTCGGTCCTCCTGATTGCGCGGATGCCAGAGCGCGACGATGCGCGCAGGCGGAAGATCGAGCGGCGGCGGCGTAAGATCGAGCTCGTGAGCGAAGCGCATGAGAAAACGTCGCGGAAGGGTGCAGATGCAGTCGCTACGGGCAAGAATGACGGGCGCCGCTGCAGGCATTCGACGTGATCGACCAGTTTCTCTCGGAACAGTATGAGCATGACTAGCGCGATCTTCGCGGATCCCGCCGCGAGCACACAGGTGCTTCGCCTGATACGCCCCCATCGAAGGCCTAGGGCGATGAGACCATGTTGTGAATAGGGACGTCGCCACGCCAAGAAGCCACTCCACGGTGGCCGCACCCGATTTACTGCGAGATGCGAGGCGCAATGGTCTGAGGCCCTCGCTCATCAGGAGGGCGAGAAAGCGCTGCGCGGTCCGCCTGTGCTTGACGGTTACACTGATCACATTGTGGAGAGCAGCCTACTTCCCCGCTCTGAAAAAACACCGTTCGAAAAACCGTTTTAATTCGGCCCTCTCAAACGGTTTCTCTGGCTAACGTCTTGTTTATTTGGTGGGCGCACCAGGGCTCGAACCTGGGACCCGCTGATTAAGAGTCAGCTGCTCTACCAACTGAGCTATGCGCCCGAAAGGCGGCCAATGCCTTGCGAGGTCGGTCGTTTAGCAAAGCGATCCAGGTCTGGCAAGCGACGCCACGCAAGTTTTCCAAGGGTTTGCCAAGGGCTGGCCAGGGGGTTGGCCAAGGGTTCGTCCACATCCCCCAAAAAGCGAAAAGCCGCTGGATTCCAGCGGCTTCGCCAGGGTTGATCCGAGACAACCCTTGAAAGCTCAGAGCCGGCCCTCGCGCTCCCGCTCCGGGCCGCCGTCGCGGTCGAAACGGTCACGGTGGAAGTGGTCCATGCCGCGCTCCATCATGCGGTCCATGCCGCGTTCCATGAAGTGGTGGCGCGGCCCGTCTTCGCCGCCGCCGAACGGGCCGCGGTGGCGGGTCAGCACAGCGAGGCGCCGCTTCTGGCCCTCATCCAGGGTCTTGTAGAGCGGATCGGCGGCATCGGCGATCTTCTTCAGGGCCGACGACGTTGCGCCCATGTCCTCGGCGCGCTGGCGCAGGCGGGCGACCGGATCCTCCGGCTTGTTCGCGTCCTTGTTGGCGTCGCCGGGACCGGCATTCATCCGCGCATTGGCACGGTCGATACGCAGCTTGGCGAAGTCGCGCACGGCGGCCTCGACCGGCGGCCACAGCTTCTCCTGATCGGCGTTGAGCTTCAGCCCGGCATGGACGGCGGCGATCCGCGCGTCGACCATGGCGGCGCGGTCTTCCGGGTTCATGCGGATGTGGCGCATGTGCTCCATCCACGGGCGATGATATTGGGCATAGACCGCGCCCGAGCCGGCGATGCTGAGCACGGCGATGGCGGCAATGGTGAACTTCCTCATGCGAACTCTCCTCTGGAAGGATCTCGTGAGGATGGGCGCAGCGCGGCTCACGCGCAACTTACAACTTGGACAGGAACGCGTTCTTTCGAAGATCTAACGCTCCTGAATTTTCATTCAGTCGCAATCGGAAATCATTCGCAACAAAGGGGCTTCCGCGCCCGGCACGGAAGCCCCTCCATTCATTGTGCGTTCAATCAGTTCGTCGTGCTCTTCGCTTCCTTCTGGAATTCGTCGATCAGCGGCTGGCCGACGCGGCCCGCGGCATCCTTGTAGACCGGCTCCATAGCCTTGCGCATCGCCTCGTCCTGCTCCGGCGTGAGCTTGATGATTTCGCTCTTGCCGCTCTTTCTGATCTCGGCGAGGGCGTCCTCGTTCTCCTTCTGCGACTGCGTATTGTTGAAGTCGGTCGCTTCCTTCATCGCCTTCGTAAGCTGGTCGCGGATGTCGGCCGGCAGGTCGTCCCAGAACTTCTTGTTCACGATCACAACGTAGCCGATGTAACCGTGGTTGGACTCGGTGATGTACTTCTGCACCTCGTGCATCTTCTGGGTATAGATGTTCGACCAGGTGTTCTCCTGCCCGTCGACCACACCGGTCTGGAGCGCCTGATAGACTTCGCCGAATGCCATCACCTGCGGCAGCGAGCTGAGCGCCTTGAACTGGGCCTGGAGCACGCGCGAGGACTGGATGCGGAACTTGACGCCCTGATAGTCCGCCGGCGTCACCAGCTTTTTGTTGGCGCTCATCTGCTTGAAGCCATTGTCCCAATAGGCCAGGCCCGTGATGCCCTTGGAATCCAGCAGCTTGAGCAGCCGAAGGCCGAGCGGGCCTTCTGTCACCTTCCGCAGCGTCTTCAGGTCGGGAAGGATGTAGGGGAGATCGAACACCTCGAACTCGCGGATGCCGAGCGGGCCGAACTTGGAGTTGGACGGCGCCAGCATCTGCACGCTGCCGAGCTGGAGCGCCTCGAGCTCTTCCTTGTCCTTGTAGAGCGTCGAGTTCGGATAGACTTCGACCTTGACCTTGCCGCCGGTGTACTTCTCGGCAAGCTCCTTGAATTTCTCCGACGCCTTGCCCTTCGGCGTGTCGGTGGCCACCACGTGGCTGAACTTGATAATGATCGGCGATTGGGCCGATGCCGGTCCGGTCAAGCCAAGTGCCAGGACCGCGATGGACGCGGCGATTGCGAAGGTGCGCATAATCTCTATCTCTCCATGTTATTATTTGGGCCGCCCGGCGGGCGGGCGGCCAATCTTCATGTCGGCAGCATCAATACAGGCCGACATCGCCACCTGCTATTGGCCGTTAGCAGGGCAGCCATTCATGGTGAACGCCCGAAAGCACCGCCGTACCGCCTCTATCGCCCGCGGGAGAGGCGAAGGCAGCAACGTCAGCTCGCCGCCGCGGTCGTCACGGTGTCGCGCTGGCGCTTCATGACGATCTTGTTCAGCGCGCCGAGATAGGCCTTTGCCGAGGCGACCAGCGTATCCGGATCCGCCGCGCGCGCCGTCATCGCACGTCCCTCATGCGACAGTCGCACCGAGACTTCGGCCTGCGCGTCGGTGCCTTGGGTGACGGCGTGGACCTGGTACAGCTCGAGCTTGGCGTCGTGCGGCACCAGGCGCTTGATGCAGTTGAACACCGCGTCGACCGGACCGTTGCCCTCGGCCTCCTCGATCTTGATCTGGCCGTCGACATCGAGCTTCATGGTCGCGCGCTGCGGGCCATGGGTGCCGGCGATCACGGTCAGCGAGGTCAGCTTGATGCGGTCGTGCGAAGCCGCCATCTCCTCGTCGACCAGCGCCTCGATGTCCTCGTCGTAGATGTCTTTCTTGCGGTCGGCCAGCGCCTTCATCCGCGTGAACGCATCTTCCAGCTGGTTGGGGCCGAGCTTGTAGCCCATCTCCTCCAGCTTGTGCACGAAGGCATGGCGGCCGGAATGCTTGCCCAGCACCAGCGAGGACTGCTTCAGGCCGACCATCTCGGGCCGCATGATCTCGTAGGTCGAGGCGTCCTTCAGAACGCCGTCCTGATGGATGCCGCTCTCATGCGCGAACGCGTTGCGGCCGACGATGGCCTTGTTGTACTGCACCGGGAACGAGGTCGCCGCCGATACCACCTTCGAGGCGCGGGTGAGTTGCGTCGTGTCGATCTTGTTCCAGAACGGGAATTTGTCGTTGCGGACGTTGATCGCCATCACGATCTCTTCCAGCGCGGCGTTGCCGGCGCGCTCGCCGATGCCGTTGACGGTGCACTCGACCTGGCGCGCACCGCCGACGATGCCGGCCAGCGAGTTCGCCACCGCCATGCCGAGATCGTTATGGCAATGCACGGAGAACACCGCCTTGTCCGAGTTCGGCACGCGCTCGATCAGCGTCTTCATGAAGTGGGTGTATTCGTCGGGCGTGGTGTAGCCGACGGTGTCCGGAATGTTCACCGTGGTGGCGCCGGCCTTGATGACGGCTTCCACGATGCGGCACAGATAGTCCATTTCGCTGCGGGTGCCGTCCTCGGCCGACCATTCGACGTCGTCGATCTGGTTGCGGGCGCGCGCGACCATGGCAACCGAAGTCTCGAGCACCTGCTCCGGCGTCTTGTTCAGCTTCACCCGCATATGCAGCGGCGAGGTCGCGATGACGGTGTGGACGCGGCCGCGTTTGGCGAATTTCACCGCCTCGGCGCAACGATCGATGTCGGCCGGATGGGCGCGAGACAGGCCGGCGATGATAGCGTTCTTGGAACGGCGGGCGATTTCGCTAACCGCCTGGAAGTCGCCTTCGGAGGTGATGGGGAAGCCGGCTTCGATGACGTCGACACCCATATCGTCCAGCAGCGCGGCGACCTCGAGCTTCTCCTCGTAGGTCATGGTGGCGCCGGGACACTGCTCGCCGTCGCGCAGTGTGGTGTCGAAGATGATGACGCGGTCCTTCTCGGACTTGTTCACGGAGGTCATTTCGAAAATTCCTTTTGAGCTTTTGCGCCGTCAGTCTTCTGGGCGCTTGAGGTGTCCGGTGATCTCGACCAAACCCCTGAGCGCCCAGGCGCATGGCGCCCAGCCGGCCCTCAGGGGCAAGTAAGAAGAAGACCGCCGATAAGGAGGGTGGGCAACAGCGCGGCCGGGATCGTGGCGGCGGCCAGAGCCACCTCCCCCGAAATCCCATCGATTTGGCCGCGAATCAGCATTGCCAGACCCTGTTGAGCCCTCAAATCCTCGGTCAAAACCGTTGACGGTTGGTTGCCGGGAAGCTCGATGGGCCGTTTCTAGACGAGAAATGGCAGCAACTGCAACGCCAAAAGATGGACAGAAGGGTTGACCTGGTTTCCCCCGGCTATTGCCGGGGCGGCGGCACGAGATCGAGCAACCGCTCGCGGACGCTCACTTCCAGAGGCGCGTTGCAGACCGGCCGATTGTAGAAGCCGCTGCTGCGACACAAGGTGGGCGTCGGACCGCGAAGATCACCGGCTTGGCAGGCGAGGCAAATTCGGAACGCCGCCGCCTCAAGCTGGAGCGAATAGTCGAGCGTCGATGCAGCCGGCTCGGACGGCTGGAAGAGCTGGCTGCCCTTGATGTTCTGGAACCAGGTGTCGATGTGGCCCTTCACCTTCGCGGGATTGGCGACGTCGTCCATGTTGAAGCGGCTGTCGAGCAGTCCGATCGAGGCTCGCGGCGTGCGCGCCGCCGAGTGGCACGACAGGCAGGATGAGCGGATATTGTCGGCAGGTCCGTTGGCGCGCCCCATGAAGCCCATGGTGAGACGCTGGTCCCAGCCATAGGTCACGTTCCGCAAATCGGGATTGATCCAGCTCTCACGGATCGCACCGTCGTAGACACCGGGGTCGTTGCCCCATTGCAGCGATACCGGCACGAGATTGTCGAACAGGGCGTCGCCCTTCGCCGGGCCGCGCCACACAAACGTGCCGAACACCCATCCGGTGTCCAGCGACCGGCCGGTCTTCGCTGAATCCTTCACTGAAATATCGACCTGAAGCAGGCGCAACGACCGGATCGTGCGGGTGCTGGGATCCTGACCGCCGGAGCCAGCGCCCAAATTGTCGATAAAGGCGTCGTATTCCGGTGCGCCCTGGAGGTAGGCAACTTCGTCGGGTGAGGCATCGGTGAACAGAAATTTGACGGAGACGGTGTCATTCGGAAATTTCATTGCGACCGGGAAGGCTGGGTTGCAGGGCTCGGCGAAGACCTCCCCGAAGACCGCTGCTCCCGGCTTGTTGTAGAAGCCGACCGCCCAGACCTGGGAGCCTCGTGTGTTGGTCTTGGACAGATCGCCGGGATCGGGGCCGCGTTCCTTGGTCAGCCCCATCAACGGCTCGCGCCCGGAGTTTCCGTAGTCGAGCCATTGCGAGATCCACCACTCCTCCTGACCGGTGCCGACGAGCTTGCGATCCGCGATCTTGAAGGACGTCTTCGCGGTACTGAGCACGGCATTCATGTAGTCAGCCGGCTTGGTGCGAAAATCGACCGATTCCCAAGGCTGCGGATCGTTGGGATTGGGGCGCGCCGGCGGATAGTCGACTCGCCACTTGGCCGCGGCAACCGTACCATTCGCCTTCATTGTACTCGCCGAAAAGCTCTGACACTCATCGGCCTGGCACGACGAGCCCGCGATCATGGCCAGAACGACGACAACCCCTGCCGCTCTCATGACGGGCTCCTTTGCGCCTGCCGGTGAATCCAGTCGAACCATGATTAGGCGCTATGCAGCATCACGTGCGTGAGATAGTTCACACAACCTGGGCGAATTGCACCAGCGAATCGCCGCACGTCGCGCGAGGTGGCACTGCACGCGCGCTTTCGCCGGCTGCCCAGTTTGGCAACATGATGGCTCGCGCCGCCCGCGGTCTGCTGCCGCCGACTCAGTAATCTTGCCCGCAACGAGCCCATGACCGGCACAAGGGCGACCCGACGCGTTCGTCTTTCGCTTTCAGGGAGGTGGACTCGATGCGCAGACACGCCTCTGCGCTCCGACCCACTCGGGCTCCGGGGCTACAGACTGATCAGCCGTCCGGCGATCTGGCCGCTACCCAACGCGGCGGGCGCGGGCCCTGCTTTCCCAGCGATCCAGCATCTGACCGAGCTCGCCGGTGGCGACCGGCGCGGCCCTACCGGCGCTCGCGATCTCGTTGGTGTTGGCGGGTGAGTTGGCACTGAGCCAATCCGGCTCGGTGTATTCACGCCAGCGGCGCGCCTCGGCTCGCCGTTTGCGGGAAACGTAGTCGCGGGTGAAATAGCCGGCCGCAAATGCAATCCCGAGCAGCAAAACCAGTACGACGACACCAACTGCCACAGTGAACTCCGACTTACGCCCCGAGTGACGTTCTGCCAGCATCGCGCAGGACGTCAAGCCTTGACATGCTCCATAGCTTGGCAATGTCCCGCAACCAGTTCCGGTAAACCCCGTCACGCGGGACGAATTTGTCGTTTCCATGTTCGAAGTTGCAGCGCTTTTGCCGCCCCGATATCGCGCGGAGGATGCGTACCTCCCCCTCGAAACCGTCATCGGACCGGACTAACCTTCCCCTGCTCGGCCGGATCAACCGGCCAGCCGAACATGACCGGGAGGACGCGATGACACGCCATGAAGCTCGTGACCACGAGCAGCGTGACCACGATGCTGCGCTTTCACGACGAACACTCGTTCGGGGGTTTGCGCTCGGCGCCGCCGCCACAATGGCCGGCGCCGGCTCCGCGCTGGCCCAGACCGGACCCGCCGCGCCACCGACCACGATCACCACCCCGCCACGCGATTTCGGTCCCAACGGCGCGCCGACCACTTACTTTTGGGACCCCGACGTCATCGCGGTCGATCCGTCCTTCAACGATCTCGCCCAGCCCAACACTGCGATCAAGCGTCTCTATACGGGCGTGCTGTGGGCTGAAGGCCCGGCGTGGAGTGCACAGGGCCGCTATCTGCTATGGAGCGACATTCCCAACAATCGGCAGATGCGCTGGAGCGAAGACGACGGTCGCGTCAGCGTGTTCCGCTCGCCGTCCAACAACTCCAACGGCAACTCGTTCGACTTCCAGGGCCGTCAACTCTCCTGCGAACATTTGACCCGGCGGGTGACGCGTTATGAGCATGACGGCACCGCGACCGTGCTTTGCGACAACTACAACGGCAAAAAATTGAACTCGCCGAACGACGTCGTCGCGCATCCCGACGGCAGCTACTGGTTCACCGATCCGCCCTATGGCGGCCAGCTCTACGAAGGTGAGCCCGACGCCGCGGGCGGTCCGAGCAACTCCGGCGGCAAGCTCAATCCGCGGATCGGGCAGCCGGCCGGCTTCGCACCGAGCAAGCGCGAGCTGCCGACCAATTGCTATCGCATCGATCCCTCGGGCCGCGTCGATCTCGTCGTCACCGAGGAGCAGGTGCCCGATCCCAACGGGCTGTGCTTTTCGCCGGACTTCAAGAAGCTCTACGTCGTGTCGACCGGCAAGGGACCCGGCGACACCGGGCCCGGCGGCAAGGGCGAAATCTTCGTGTTCGACGTCGGCGGCGACAACAAGCTGTCCAACCTCAAGAAGTTCAGCGAGTGCGTGATCGACGGCGTGAAGTGCGGGCCCGACGGCGTGCGCTGCGACGTCAACGGCAATGTCTGGGCCGCCAGCAATGCCGGCCGCGCCGTCGGCTACAGCGGCGTGACCGTGTGGTCGCCGGACGGCAAGCTCCTCGGCCGCATCCGGCTGCCCGAAGTGTGCGGCAACATCTGCTTCGGCGGTCCCAAGCGCAACCGTCTGTTCATGGCCGCGAGCCAGTCGCTCTATGCGGTGTATACGGGCACGCAAGGCGCAGGGCCGGGCTGAAGCGCGAAGACGCAAAACACGCGCAAGGGCGTCGGCATCATGCCGGCGCCCTTATTGTTAAGGCTAGCTCGTTTGCTGTTAGCCTAGTCCACTGGCGCGCGCTGTCTCCGACGAAATCCGCATGCCTGATTTGCTGGAACATCCGAACCACTCTCAATTTGCGCCGCGCTAGACTTTAGTTCGTCTCTCACAATCCTGAACGCGGTTTCACTTGCCGAGAAGGTGTCCCTCGGTATAGTCGCAACATAATGGCTCACAAGAGGCCTGTTCAAAGGAGAGAAACAACATGAAAAAAGGACTCTCTGTTGCATTGCGAATAGCGGTCGGCGCGCTGGTGACGGCGTCAGGCGCGGCACTTGCCGCCGATCCGGTCAGGATCGGCGTGATCGCGGAAGCGCAGGCGATTGCCGGCGCCTCCATCCCTCAGGCGGCGCAGCTCGCCGCCGACGAGATCAACGCCGATGGCGGCGTCGACGGCCGCAAGATCGAGATCATCTCTTACGACAATCACTCGTCCTCCGCGGATTCAGTGCGCGCGTTCCAGCGCGCGGTGAACGAGGACAAGGTCAACGCGGTCATCGCCAGCTACATCAGCGAGGTCGTGCTGGCGCTGGAGCCCTGGGCCTCGCGGCTGAAGACCCCGTTCGTCACGCCCGGTGCGGCCTCCAACGAGATCAGCAAGAGCGTCCATTCCGATTACGAGAAGAACAAGTACACCTTCCACGGCTACCTGACTTCCGCCGCGCTGGCGCTCTCTGTCTGCGACGGCGCCAAGGATCTGCTGGTCGACAAGATGCACATGAAGACTGCGGTCATCATGAGCGAGGACGCCGCTTGGACCAAGCCGCTCGACATCGGCTACGAGGAATGCCTGCCGAAGATCGGGCTGAAGGTGCTCGACCACATCCGCTTCTCGCCTGATACCACCGACTTCACGCCGATCTTCAACAAGATCGAGGGCTCCAAGCCCGACGTGATCATCACCGGCATCTCCCATGTCGGCGTGCAGCCGACGGTGCAGTGGAAGAACCAGCAGGTGCCGATCCCGATGTTCGGCATCTCCTCGCAGGCCACCAACGAGACTTTTGGCAAGGACACCAATCAGGCCGCCGAGGGCGTGCTCTACCAGGGCGTCTCCGGCCCAGGTGTCGCGGTGACGCCGAAATCGGTGCCGTTCGCCGAAGCCTTCAAGAAGAAGTTCGGCAACTATCCCTCCTATGCCGGCTACACCGCCTATGACGAGGTCTATTACATCGCCGACGCGGTGAAGCGCGCCGGCTCGACCGACGCCGACAAGCTCGTCGATGCGCTCGAGAAGACCGACTGGGAAGGCACGATCGGACGCGTCCAGTTCTACGGCAAGGACGATCCGTTCACGCACTCGATCAAATACGGCAAGGGCCTGATCACCGGGCTGATGCTGCAATGGCAGGACGGCAAGCAGAGCGCGGTCTGGCCCAAGGACGTGGCCAAGGTCGATGTCAAGTTCCCGAGCTTCATCAAGCTCTCGAACTAGCCGGAACAGCTCCCGGGACCAGCTCCCGGGAGCTTCCACATGCGGCTCCCGCAGCACGTTCCTCCAGCAAGATCGTCTCTCCCAAATCAGATTGCCACCATAGATGCGAGCTTTCCAGATTCTGATCGATGGCTTTGCCATCAGCGCTCTTTACGCTCTCGGTGCCACCGGCTTCACGCTGATCTTCGGCGTCTCCGGCGTCCTCAACCTCTCCCACGGCGCCATCATGGTGGCGGCAGCGGTGGCGGCCTGGGCTGCCGCCAGCATCCTGAATGTCGGCACCTATGCCGGCGCGCTGATCGGCGTCGGTGTCGCCCTCCTCACATCCTTCGCCACCTATTTCGCGGTGGTGAAGCCGATCCAGGACTCCCGGCGCATTCCGAATGAAGAGAAGGAGATCTTCGTCCTCACCGGCACGCTGCTGTGGGGGATCATGATCCAGGAGGTGATCGCTTATCTCTTCACCAACAACGCCAAGACCGTGCTGCCGATCGTCGAGGGCGTCGTCGAGATCCTCGGCGTACGCACGCCCAAGAACGAGATTTTTACCGCGATCGTGTGCTGCTTCGTCATCGCGCTGTTGTGGCTCCTGGTGAACCGCACCCGCACCGGCAAGGCGGTGCTGGCGGCCTCGATGAATCCGCGCGGCGTCACCCTGCTCGGCCTCGAGCTCACCAACATCTATGTCGTGGTATGGGCGATCTACGGCATCCTTGCCGGCATCGCCGGCGTGCTGCTCGGAATGTTCCTCGGCGTCAGCTCCTACAGCGTCGGCCCGCTGACCGCGAGCGCGTTCTCGATCGTCGTGCTCGGCGGCCTCGGCAGCGTCTCCGGCTCGCTGATCGCGGCCTTCGTGGTCGGCTATCTCGAGACTCTCACGGCCTATCTGGTCTCGCCGGCATACCGCACCATTCCGGCGCTGCTGCTGCTCGTGTTCGTGATGTACATCCGGCCCCAGGGCCTTCTGGGGAGGCGCTGAGATGGCTAGCTTCTTTACGACACGCCTGTTCTTCATCTCGCTCGCGCTCGTCATCGTCGCGGCGACGCTGCCGCTCTACGTCTCCGGCTACGTGCTCGGGCTCCTCACCGTCGCGTTCTATTTCGGCGTGTTCGCCATGGCCTGGGACCTGCTGTTCGGCTTCGCCGGCGAGGTCAATTTCGGACCGACCTTCCTGATTGGCGTCGGCGCCTACACCGCCGGCATCCTGAACGCCCAGTTCGGCTGGTCGGTTTATCTCTGCATCGTGCTCGGCGCGCTCGCCTCCGTCATCGCCGGCCTCGTGCTGGCACTTCCGGCGCTTCGGGTGCGCGGACCGTATTTCGGCCTGACTACGCTTGTTGCGGTGCTGATGCTGCAGAACTTCATCGTGGTGTTTGCAGACCTTACCGGCGGCGAGATCGGCCTGACCATCCCCGACGTCATCACCATCAACGCCGGCGCCAATTACTGGATCGCGCTCGGCTTCATGTCGATCTCGGCGGCGATCCTCTATGGCCTGTCGCAATCGCCTGTTGGCCTGGTGCTGCAAGCCAGCGGCCAGGATCCGGTGCAGGCCGGCGCGCTCGGCTTCAACATCGTCAAGCACAAGCTCGCCGCGTTCATCGTCAGCGCGTTCTTCTCAGGATTATCGGGCGCGCTGCTGGTGTTCTATTTCGGCACCGCGTCGGTCGGCACCGTCGTCGACGTTGCGGTCGGCGTCAACGTGATCGTCTCGGCCGTGCTCGGCGGCCGGCGCACCGTGCTTGGCGCGGCGCTGGGCGCGATCTTCCTGATCGTAGCCGGCGAGTTCCTCAGGCCCACCGGCGAGCTAGCGACCTTCATCGTCTCAGCTGTCGCGCTCCTCGTCGTGCTGTTCTTCCCCGGCGGCTTCCTCGGAGCGGCCCTCTCCCGTGAGGCGCGCTCGTGATGGATATGCGATCTTCAAACCGGGCCGTGCTCGAAGTCCGCGGTCTGACCAAGCGCTTCGGCGGATTGACGGCGGTGAAGAACCTCGGCTTCGAGGTCAATAGCGGCGAGATTTTTGGTCTGATCGGGCCGAACGGCTCGGGGAAGTCGACCGCGATGAAGAGCGTGATGGGCATCGAGCGCCCGACCGCGGGCGAAGTGATCTTCGAAGGCGAGGACGTCGCCGGCCTTCCCGCGCACAAGATCGCGCGCAAAGGCTTTGGCATGGTGTTCCAGCACTCGCGGCCGCTGAACCGGCAGACGGTGCTGGAAAACATCATGGTCGCGCTGCTGCCGGACAGCCTGTTCATGCTGTTTCCGGACAAGGCGCTGGTCGAGCGCGCCAAATGGATCGCCGACCGCGTCGGGCTCGGCAACGTGATGAATCGCCGCCCGCCGACGCTGCCCTTCGCCGATCTGCGCCGGCTCGAGCTCGCCAAGGCGATTGCGCGCGATCCGAAGGTCGTGCTCGTGGACGAGCCCTTTGCCGGCCTGACGCGCGCGGAAGTCGACGTCTTCTCCGACCTGATCCGCAGTTTTCGCGATGAGGGCCGTGCGGTGATGCTGGTCGATCACAACGTCAAGAGCGTTGCCGCGTTAGTGGACCGCGTGCTCGCTATGTATCTCGGCGAGGAGATCGTCACCGGCAAGGCCGAGGACGTCATGAAGAACGAGACGGTGCGGCGGGTCTATCTCGGCGGCGCCATCGAAACCCATGCGCGGCCGGAGACCAGCTTCAAGGACAAGGTGCCGCTGCTCCAGGTCGAGAACGTCAGCGTGTTCTATGGCAAGGCGCAGGCGCTGGAGAATGTCTCGATCCACGTCCACGAGGGCGAGTTCGTCTCGATCGTCGGCCTCAACGGCGCCGGCAAGACCACGTTGTTCAACACCATCTCCGGCTTCCTGCCTTATAGCGGCGAGATCGTGCGCAACGGCGAGAAGCTGCGCGGCACGACGCCCGCGAAGATTGCGCGCAGCGGCCTCGTGCAGTGCCCCGAATCGCGCGAGCTGTTCGGCGAGATGAGCGTGCGGGAAAACCTCGATCTCGGCGGGCAACATCTGGCCGACGACAAGCGTGCGGCACAGCTCGCCTGGCTGTTCGAGCTGTTCCCGATCCTGAAAGAGCGTCAGGGCCAGATGGCACAAACGCTCTCCGGCGGCGAGCAGCAGATGCTTGCGATCGGCCGCGCGCTGATGATGCAGCCGCAGATCCTGATCCTGGATGAGCCAACGCTGGGCCTCGCCCCCGTCATCCTCGAACTCTTGTCCAAGGCGCTAACGAAGCTGCGGCAGACGACCTCGATCACGGTGCTGCTCGGCGAGCAGAACGTGACCTTCGCGCTTCCGCATGCCGACCGTGTCTATGTGCTCGAGCATGCAAGGATCGTCTGGGAGGGCGATCCCGGCCGCTTCGCCGCGGAGGCTGGCGCCGATTTTCTCTAATTCGCCCATACCAACAACAAAACAAGCAAAGGGAAACGACCATGCGACCATCGCCGAATTTGACCAGCAGCTTCCTCCTCGCCTCCGCGCTGGCGCTGTGCCTTGCCGCTCCCGCCTACGCGCAGTCGAACGATCCGATCAAGATCGGCGTCATCGCCGAAGTGCAGTCGATCGCGGGGGCCGCGACGCCCGGCGGCGCGCAGATCGCCGCGGACGAGATCAACGCCAAGGGCGGCATTCTGGGCCGCAAGATCGAGATCGTGATCTACGACAACAAGAGCTCATCGGCGGACTCGGTTCGTGCGTTCCAGCGCGCGGTGAGCGAGGACGAGGTCTCCGCCGTGATCGCGAGCTACATCAGCGAAGTCGTCCTCGCGCTCGAGCCCTGGGCGGCACGGCTCAAGATGCCGCTGATCACCCCCGGCGCCGCCTCGAACGAGATCACCAAGGCGATCCATAATGACTACGAGAAGAACAAGTATACCTTCCACGGCTATCTGACCTCGGCCGCTCAGGCCCAGCTCGTTTGCGACGCCGCCAAGGATCTTTTGGTCGACAAGCTCAAGTTCAAGACGGTCGCGATCATGAGCGAGGACGCCGCCTGGACCAAGCCGCTCGATGTCGGCTACGAGGCGTGTCTTCCGAAAGTGGGCCTCAAGGTCGTCGAGCACGTGCGGTTCTCGCCTGATACCACCGACTTCACGCCGATCTTCAACAACATCGAGGGGAAGAAGCCGGACGTGATCGTCACCGGCATCTCGCACGTCGGCGTGCAGCCGACGGTGCAGTGGAAGAACCAGCAAGTGCCGATCCCCATGTTCGGCATCAGCGCGCAGGCGCTGAGCCCGACCTTCTGGAAGGACACCAATGGTGCCGCGGACGGCGTCCCGTCACTGGCGGTCGCAACGCCCGACGTCGCCGTGACCTCCAAGACGAAGCCGTTCGCGGCCGCCTTCAAGGCCAAGTTCGGCTCGCCGCCGGCCTATACCGGCTACACCGCCTATGACGAGGTCTACTTCATCACGGACGCGATCAAGCGCGCGGGCTCGACCGATCCCGACAAGATGGTCACTGAACTCGAAAAGACCGACTACGAGGGCACGATCGGTCGCATCCAGTTCTACGGCAAGGACGACGAATTCACCCACGGCATCAAGTCCGGTCCCACGACCGTATCCGGTCTGGTCTTCCAGTGGCAGGACTCCAAGCAGGTCGTGGTCTGGCCCGAGAAGATCGCGGAAGGCAAGCTGAAGTTTCCAAGCTTCGTGAAGCTGTCGCAGTAACCAGCCTCGCGCCAGCACCGGCCCATCGCTCCGCGCGGAGCGATGGGCTTTTTCTTTGCCTTTCGCAGATGCGTTGTGCTGCGGCCGGCGCGCGTATCGACCTTGGGCGATGTTGACTTTCTACCGTCCGCTCTGAATACTTCGAAAAAAGAGCCAGTCACAAAGACGGTTTTGAGGGAGGATAGAATGCCGACTTCACGCAGGCAGCTGCTGAAGAGCACGGCGGCTGCCGCCGCCGCACTCAGCCTCGATTGGACACGGGCCCAGGCGCAAGCCGAGAATTTGCGCATCGGCTTGATCTACGACCTCACCGGTCCGTTCGCCGCCGGCGGCTCGGTCGCCTCCTCGGTCGGCGCCCAGATCGCCATCGACCTCGTCAACGAAAAGGGCGGCATCGGCGGCAAGACCAAGATCGTGCCGGTCGCAGCGGATTCGCAAAGCAAGGCGGACGTGGCGATCAACGAGGCCGAGCGGCTGATCAGCCAGGAAAAGATCGACATCATCAACGGCGTCTATTCCAGCGCGCATGCTGTGCCGATGGCGGCGAAGGTCGAGCAGCAGAAGAAGATCCTCTGGATCACGACCGCGGTCTCGACCGCCGTGTTCAAGGACAAGAACCTGCAATACGTGTTTCGCGCGCAGATCCATTCCGATCAGTACGGCCAGGCCTTCGCAGGCTTCGTCGCCGAGCACGCGCAAGGCAAGCTCGGCATGGACCCGAAGGACGTCAAGGTTGCGCTGATCCACGAGGACGGCCCTTACGGCGTCGGCGTCGCCGCGGCCGACGAGGCCTATGCCAAGCAGGCGGGCATCCAGGTGGTGATGCGCGAAGGCTATTCGGCTTCCGCGCCCGACCTCTCGGTGCTTGTGACCAAGCTCAAGCGCGCCAAGGTCGATGTGATCTCGCATGCCGGCTACAACCCCGACATCACCCTGTTCCTGCGTCAGGCCCGCGAGAGCGGCCTGCGCTTCAAGATGCTGTTCGGCGCGGGCGCCGGCTACAGCCAGCTCGACAAGCTGCGCGCGACCTTCGGTCCCGACATCGACAATTTCTGCAACATCGATCCGGTGCCGGCGCAACTGCTCGATGCCGCCAAGCTTGCGCCTGGAATCGGCGATCTGACCAAGACCATGGTCTCGCGCTACCAAGCCAAGACCGGCGCCACCGACGTGCCGCCGCATTGCTCGATGGGCTTCAACCAGACCTGGATCCTGCTCAACAACGTGCTGCCGGTCGCTAAGGAGAAGTACGGCAGCTTCGATCCCGAGGCCATTCGCAAGGCCGCGCTCGACGTCGACATTCCCGCCGGCGCCACCATCCAGGGCTATGGCGTGAAATTCTTCCCGCCGGGCACGTCGCTTTCCGGCCAGAACGAGCGCTCGACCCCGGTCGTGATGCAGAATGCCGGCGAGCACATCTCGGTGGTGTGGCCGACGAACATCAGGACGCAAGACCCGGTGTTTCCGCTGCCGAAGGGCTCGACTTACGGGACGTAAGGCGGCGGCGCGGCGGGATTGCGCTCCCTCGCCCCGCTCTTCGCGGGAAGAGGGTTGGGATGAGGGGCGGCCTCCCCCGGGACGGTGAAAGTTGGACTCGCGAGAGTCCCCCTCACCCGCGTTGCATCTCCGATGCAATCCGACCTCTCCCCGCAGGCGGGCCGAGGTGACGTCGCGGCGGGGCCGGTGCCCCCTACAACACCACCCGTCTCCCCTCCTCCGCCGCCCAATACCCCGCGTAGTTCACCTTGATCGTCTCATACGCCAGCGCCAGATCGGACAGCGGCTGCCGTCCCGTCGCGGCGCATTCCATGAAGTCCTGGATTTCCTGCAAGTAGCCGCGCGTCCACTCCTCCTCGAGGCAGACATATTGCCAGCCGGTCTTGCGGTCGACTTTTTCGGTGATGTAGACGGAGGCGAGCTTCTCCTCGGAGGTCTGGTAGCTCATCAGATGCGTGTTCGGCGTGATATTGGCGAACAGCGAGCCGCCTGACGTGTAGGTCTCGATCAGATTGCGCACGCCGCCCATGATCATGTCCCCGGAGAACACCGTGGCCTTGGTGCCGTCCGAAAACGTCGCGGTCAGCGTGCCCCAGTCCTCGACGTCGACCGGATTGGCCTTGATGTAGGTGCGCTCCTCCGGCTTCAGGACGGCCGTGACGTTGCCGACATCGCCGGTGACGCTGGCAACGCGGATGGTCTCGCCGCGCGCCTTGGCCTCGACCTGCTTGAGATACAGCACGGCGGAGAGCGGATGGCAGCCCATCCGGATCAGCGAGCCGCCGCCGGTCATCGCCCATTGCGCGGCATGCGCCGCATGCGACCCGGAATGGCTCTCCTCGCCCTTCATGAACAGGATTTTGTCTTTCGTCGCCTTGATGATCTCCGCGGTCTTGGTCACCGCCGGCGCGTAGATCCAGTCCTCGGCATACATGAAGAGCTTTCCGGTACGCTCGATCGCGGCACGCGTGACGTCCATCGCCTCCAGCACGCGCTCATACATCAGCGCCTTCGGCACATGCTTGCCGATCGGCTGCCGGTCGCCCGCGCGACCAAAATAGCCGGCGAAGGGTTTTTCACAGATCACGTGCTTGCCGGCTTGCATGGCAGCCACGATCATTTCGGCATGCAGATTGGGCGGCGTGCAGATGTCGATGACATTGAGCTCGCGGTCCGCGATCAGCTCGGCGAAGCCGCGGTAGACCCGTGGAATCTGGTGGCGGCCGGCGAATTCGACCACGTGGTCGCCGCGCGCAGCGACCGCCGCGACCTCGACATCCACGCCGTAGACGCGCCGGAACGCATACATATGCAGCTCCGACACGAAGCCGCAGCCGACGAGTCCAACCCTGATCTTGGCCATAGTGCCCCCTGACCCATGCTTTGGGCCGCACTATAGCGCGCCGGCAGGTCTATTCCACCGAGACCCGCACCACACCGGCGTTCATCATGCCCAGCGCTTTGGCGGCCGGCACCGAGAGATCGACGATCCGGCCGCGGATGAATGGGCCGCGGTCGTTGACGCGGCATTGAATCGAGCGGCTGCCGTAGGACACCTTCAGCACGCTTCCGAAGGGACGCGTCCGGTGCGCGCAGGTCAACTCGCCGCCTTTGCCCGGCTTTCCGTATCCGTAGTAAGAAGCAAGTCCGTTTTCGGCGTGAGCAACTGAAAAGGCGGAAAGAGAAAAAGTAGCAAGGCAAGAGAATAGCGTCGTCTGTCCTCGCACGGCACCGCTCCGGGTTGGCCCCGCCCGGCGCTACAAACGTTCCGTTGTTCCTCAAGGTTCCAAGCCACTGCGGGCCGCGCCCGCCGGTGCCATCACACATTGTTACTGTTTGTGGAACACGAGCGTCCGGACCTCGATGCTTTCGCGCGGCGGCGCATCCGCCGGCGTGGTCGGATCGACGAACGCCGTGTGGGGCCCGAAGCGCGTGCGGCCATCGGTTGCGGAATCGTAGCACTTCAGCAGCAGCGCTTCCTCGGGCGTCATCTCGGGGAAATAGAACCAGCGATGGTTCGGATTGTATTTCACCGAATAGGTCTCGCCGCGACGGTTGGGATAGATCAGATCGGAGGCGACGAGATCGTCGGGCGCGACCGTGGTGCCGTCGGCCATCGCGAGCGGCGAATCGCGCAACGGGCCGCGGATCGGCCGCCACAGATTGATCACCTGGACGCGGCCTTTCAGCAACTCCTCGGCCTCATCGGGCAGATGTTCGCGCACGCGATTGGCGCCGGAGATTGCGGTCTGGTCGACATGGACCCGCGTTGCCGGCTGGCGCGGCCCACCGTCGCGAATGTCCGCGGCGCCCTCGACGCGCCTGCGCACGGTGTGGTCGAAGATGAAGACGCGGTCGGCCTTCAGCGTTGCGCGCAGGAAGGCCTCGACGGCGGGATAGTAGACCGCCCTCACCTCCTCGTCGTTGCTGAAGTCCTTCACCTGGGTCGGATGCCGCACCAGCGCAAAGCCTTCGCGGTCGAGCGAGAAATTTTCCGCGATCAGGCGCGCATCGAAGATCGGAACCTGATGCGGCTCCGGAAATGACGTGCTTTTGAGCTCGCCAGGCGGCGGATCGAAGGCATAGGTGCGCGGCTTGCCCGAAACCGGCGCGAGATAGTTGAGTTCAGCGGTGACGAAGGGAAGCGATTCGATTTTTGTTTCTTGCAGGCCCATGGCCGGTCTCCCGATGTGGTCGTCTGGATGATTTTTGAGGGGACCGCGCGTGGCGCAAGGGTGGTGGTGCAAATAGCAATGGGAGCGTTGTTGAGAGGGCAAGAGGCAGAAGGATCGTTTCAACGAACGCAATCGGATTAGGAGCGACTCTCTTCACTTCACGGACACTTGAGCGGACGTGAGGTCTCGTGCCCCGGACGCCAGCGCATCACGCAGTGGTGCGCCGCAGAGCCGGCGCCCATCTAACCGAGAGCGCATCCTGTGTGGCCTGGGTCCCCGGCTCCGCGGAGCAGCGTTGCACGCTGCGCCGCGTCCGGGACACGAGAGATGTTCCTACAACCCCGCCTTCGCAATCGCATCCGAGAACGAGCGATCCACGATCTCGGCCGCATCGAGCTTCTGCTTGATCAGGCCCCAGCGGAAATACAGATCGATCGTGCTCTGCTCGTCCGCCACCACGCCGTCATCGATCGGTGCGATCCGTATCTTTGCGCGTGACAGCCAGTTCTGCGGCACGGCAGTCGGGATGTTCATCAGCCTGCCCCAGGTGGCGGCATAGCCCTCGACATTGTTCAGCGACCACGCCCGCGCCGCGGTGAGGCGCCGGATGAAGTCGGTCAGTTCCGCGCGCTTGTCGCGGATCGCGTCGGGCCGCGCCACCTGAAAGCTCAATCCCGGCGTCAGGCCTTCCGAGGTGATGATGCGGCGTGACTTGAACAGCACCTCTTCCTGGCTGACATAAGGCTCCCAGGTCGACCACGCATCGACCGAGCCTTGCGTATAGGCGATCTTGGCATCGGACGGCGCCAGGAACGCAATCTGCACGTCGGTCGCACTCCAGCCGTTCTTTTCCAGCGCGGCGAGGATCAGTTGATGGCCGATCGAGCCGCGACCGGTCGCGACCTTCTTGCCGCGCAGATCCGTAAAACTCTTGATCGGCGAATTCTCGGGCGCGAGGATAGCAAGCCCCTCGCGCGTCTGCCGGATCGCAGCAATCGCCCTCACGGGCGCGCCGGAGGCGGCGGCGAAGGTGAAGGGTGCGTCACCCACGAGCCCGGTCTCAATCGCGCCGGCGCTGAGCGCTTCCAGCAGTGGCGCAGCCGCCGGAAACTCCTTCCACTCGATCTTGTAGGGGACGTCCTTGAGCACGCCGGCGGCTTCCATCACCGCCTGCGAATTGCCCTTCTGGTCGCCGACGCGCAGGGTGGTTTGCGCCGCCGTCAGCTCCAACGAGCCGAACAGCAGCGCGCCGGCCAGCATGAGGCGGATCATTCCGCCGCCTCGCCGCGAACGGCCTGGCGCTTGGCGATCAGCTCGCGCGTCAGCGGGATCAGCTCGCGCCCATACTCGATGGCGTCGATCAGCGGATCGAAGCCGCGGATCAGGAAATGGCTGATGCCGAGGTCGTAATAGTCGCCGAACACTTCGGCGACCTGCTCGGGCGTGCCGACGAGCGCTGTGGTGTTGCTGTTGGCGCCGGTGAGCTTTGCGATCTCGGTCCAGAGCCGCTTGTCGATGCGACTGCCCTGGTCGGCGAGCGAAAGCAGGCGCCGCGCGCCGGCCGTGGCATGGCCGTCGGCGGGCTTGCGATAGCCGGTCTTGTCCTGGAGCGCGGTGGCCCGCGCAAGAATCTCTTCCGCCTTTTCCCAGGCCTGCTTCTCGGTCGGGGCGATGATCGGCCGCACCGAGAGGCTGAAGCGCGGGGTCGGACGGCCCTGCCTGACGGCCGCATTGTGAACGCGCGAGGTGACGTCGCGCACCTGCGCATAGGATTCGCCCCACAGCGCAAAAGTGTCGGCGTGCTTGCCGGCGACGTCGATTGCGGCGTCGGAGCCACCGCCGACGAAGGTGTAGATGCCGGCTTTCTGCAGCGGCTTCACCTGCGAAAAGCCGTTCTCGACGTTGTAGTACTTGCCGCTGTAGTTGAACGGCTTCTCGCTGGTCCATTCCAGCCTCACCACATCGAGAAACTCGCTGGTGCGGGCGTAACGCTCCTCCTTGTCGTCGAGCGTGTTGCCGTCCTGCCTGAGCTCGGCGGAATTGCCGCCGGTGATGACGTGCAGCGAGACGCGGCCTCCATAGAGCTGGTCAAGCGTCGCCAGTTGCCGCGCGAGCAGCGTCGGCGCGGTAAAGCCCGGTCGCTGCGCAATCATCACTTTCAACGACTTGGTGATGGTCAGCACATGCTGGGCGACCTGGAGCCCATCCGGAGTGGTCGAATGGAACGCCAGCAGCGCGCGGTCGAAACCCGCGAGCTCATGCGCCTTCGCGACTGTCTCGATATAAGCGGGGTCGAGCACCGGACCCTGGCGCACGATGGTCTCGGAAGCATTACTGTTGGCGATAAAGCCGATGAACTCGACCGACATGATGTTCTCCCTGAATGTTAGCCGGAAAGCTAGAGTCCCAATGCGGCACGGCCGAGGCCCGTGCGCGTGGAATCGTCCTGCGGCGTGTGCACGCGACCGCACAGGACGTCGCGATAGTGCCGCTCCAGCGGATTGGTGCGGGAGAGGCCGTGATTGCCGGTGAGCGACAAGGCATCCTCGACGGCGGCGACGGCGTTGTTGGTTACGGCGAGCTTGATGACGTTGGACTCGCCGGCGGAGAGCTCGACACCGTCATCGAAATCACCGGCGAAGGATGCGATCAGCCGCGCATTGACGGCGAGCCGTGCCTCGATCGCGCCAAGGATCTCCTGCGCGCGCGGCAAGGTCGCAAGCGGCGCGCCCAGGCTGGCCGGCACGCGCTGCTTCAGGAACGCGACCAGCCAGTCGCGTGCAGCCCGCGCAACGCCGTCATAGATTGCGGCGACGAAGATCGTGTGGACGGTCGCCTGCGCGACATCGGGTGCCCGCCAGTCGACAGGCTTGCGCACATCGATCTCGGCATCGAGAGGAATCACGACGTCGTCGAAGATGACGTCGTGGCTGCCGCTGGCGCGCAGGCCGTGATGATCCCAGGTCTCGACGATGCGCGTGCCCGGCAGGCCCGCCGGCACCAGGAACTGTCCGACGCGCGGCTCGGCCTCGTCCGTCCGCGCCCACACCAGATACCATTTCAGGATCGGCGAGCCCGTCGAATAGATCTTGTGCCCCGAGAGCCGCCAGCCGGTTTCGGTCCGACGTGCAATGGTCGCGGGCAGGCCGCCGCGCGCAGGCGAGCCCAATTCGGGTTCGACGCGGAGCGCGTTGACCAGCGCAAGGCCTTCGACACTCTCGCGCGCGAGCTTGCGCGACAGCCGCGCCGGCCAGGTCGGGCTTCGTGCCATCACCAGATGGTTGATGTAGTGCATCGACAGCACCAGCGCGGTCGACGGATCGGCCTTGCCGATGATGCCGAGGACGCGTGCGGCGTATCGTGCGCCCGCTCCGGCCCCGCCATGGGTGGCCGGCACCGTCAGCGACAGCAGGCCCGCCTCGGACAGCTCGCGAAAATTCTCGAAAGGGAAGCTGCCGGCGCGGTCGTGTTCGGCCGCGCGCGCGGCGAAGGCCCCGGCCAGCGCCTCGGCACGTGCGATGTAGTCGGGCTCGCTGTGGGCCGTGCGCCCCTTGGCTATCGAAGTCACCATGTGGCGTCCAATCCCAGCAGGCCAAGAATCTGGCGGCGCAGATCGGCCAGATATGGATCGCCGCGATGGCGTGGATAGGGCCGGTCGACACGGATGTCGGCCTTCACCCGCGCCGGGCGGTCGCTGAACACGATGACGCGATTGGCGAGCACCAGCGCCTCCTCGGCGTCATGGGTCACCAGCAGCGTGGTAAAGCCCTTGCGCTGCCACAGCGAGACCAGCTCGGCCTGCATGGTGATGCGGGTCAGCGAGTCGAGCTTGCCGAGCGGCTCGTCGAGGATGAGGATCTTTGGATCGTTGACCAGCGCGCGGGCCAGCGCCACGCGCTGCGCCATGCCGCCCGAGAGCTGGTGCGGATAGGCAGTGCGGAAGTCCGACAGCCCCACGAGATCAAGCGCGGCATCGACGCGGTGACGCTGGCTCTTCAAGATGCCCTGCGCCTCCAGCCCCAGCGCGACGTTGTCCCAGACCGTGCGCCAGGGAAACAAGGTCGGATCCTGGAATACGACTACGCGCGACGGGTGCGGTCGCGTGATGCGAACCTCGTCCTCGCGCAGCGTTCCGGACCTGGGCTTGTCGAGGCCTGCGACGAGGCGCAGCAAGGTCGACTTGCCGCAGCCGGAGGGGCCGAGCAGCGCAACGAACTCGCCCGGCTCGACGGAGATGCTGACCTCGCTGAGCACCGGCAGCTCGGCGCCGTCGATGTCGAAGGCGTGGCTGACCTGCTCGATGTCGAGCGCGGCGCCGGCGGCCCGGTGGGCGTCGATTTCAGCCAATGCAGCTGAGGCTACCATTTCACGGTCCCCTTCTGCCAGACCAGCAGGCGATCGCGGATCGAAAACAGCAGCGTAATCGCGCCGGAGCAGAGCAGCGACATCACGATCAGCGCCGCATACATGTTGGCGTAGGCAGCCCAGCCCTGCGCCCATTGCAGGTACCAGCCGAGCCCGGCCTTGACGCCGATCATCTCGGCGACGACGAGCACGGCAAAGGACGAGCCGAGCCCCATGAACAGGCCGACGAAGACGTGCGGCAAGGCCGCGGGGATCGCGACCTTCAGCACCAGGAAGGACGGCTTTGCCCCGAGCGTCCGCGCGACGTCGTAATAGGCATTGCTCACGCTCGCCACGCCCGACCAGGTCAGCACCGTGACGGGAAAGCCAGTTGCCAGCGCGATCAGAAAGGTTGAGGCGCTCCAGCTCGACGGGAAGGTGAAGAAGGCGATCGGCAGCCAGGCGGTCGCCGGCAGCGGGCCGATGAAGCGCAGCACCGGATGCACCCAATAGCCGACCGCGCGCGACCAGCCGATCGAGACGCCAGTCAGGAAGCCGACCGTGGCGCCGATCAGATAGCCGCCCAATTGGAGCTTGACCGAGGCGAACACGCTATCCAGCAGTTTTGGCAGATCGTCGGTGTAGACCTCGATGATGGACTGCGGCGGCGGGAAAAACGGCAATGGCAGCCATGCGAACTTTGCCGTCGCGACTTCCCACAGGGTCAGGAAGACGCCGAGCACGACGAGCCATGGCGCGCGCTGGCGCAAGGCCCGGCCCGCCGGGCCGAGGTAGTCGGCGCCGACGGTCCCGAACAGCGCGACGGCCGCGATGACAAACGCGGCAATCCCGAGCGAATGGGTGCGCGACCAGTCGCCGACGTCCTCCCACCACAGGCAACAGAGGCCGAAGGCAATCCACGCCACGCTGGCGAGAATGCCGATACCGGATTCCCGGACCCAGCTCCCGAGCAGCGGCGCGCGAGAGAGACGCGGCGCGCCGGAAGCAAGGCCGTCAGACAGCGAATACGTCGACATAGATGCGCTCCGCGAATTTGGCGGTATCGGTGCTCTGCTTGAAGACCTGCACGCTCTTGAGATCGTCGGCATAGGCCTTGAGCTCGCGTTTCAAGACTTCGCCGACGGGATGATGATGGTGGGTGTGGTAGCGCACCATGCCCTCGATATCGGCCAGCGATGCCGTCTTCGGCGCATAAGGCTGGAACGACTTCGCCGTCACCGACGGATTCTGCGCGGTGAACATCGCGGCATCGAGCAGCGCCTGCGTGAGGGCGCGCGCGACCTGCGGCTCCTCACGCACGAGGCTGCCGCGCAGGCCGAGGATGCAGCAGCTCTTGTCGCGATATTCGCCATCGAGATTGGAGGCGACCTCCCTGTACTGGCTGTCCTTGAGCCAGAGATAACCCAGCGGGTCCGACGACAGGAACGCCTGCACCTCGCCCTTCTCGACGGCGACGTTGAGAAGGTTGCCGGGATAGGCGCGCCAGTCCACATCCTTGTTGGGATCGATGCCGAGCTTCGCCAATTGGATCGAGAAGAAATTCTTGTCGGGGCCGCCGAGATCGCCGACCGCGACGATCTTGCCCTTGAGATCGGCGAGCTTGCTCACGCTGGACTCGGCGCGCGTCAGCACGCGCATGCAGCCGCCATGGGTTCCGGCGGCGATCTTGACGTCAAAGCCCTGCTCCAGCGGCTTCAGCCAGCGCAACGCCATCCCGAGCCCGGCATCACTCTTGCCGGTCGCGATGGCCTCGAGCAGCTGGTCGGTCGAACCGGAATAATTGATGAGCTCGATGTCGAGATTGTGCTTCTGGAAGAAGCCGTGCTCGATGGCGACCGGCACCGGAGCGAGACAGACCGCGCCGGCATTCCAGGACAGTTTGAGCTTGCGCGGCGCGCCGGTGAGCGCGGGCGCATCCGAGGCTGTCCGGCACAGCGGGAACTCCGAGAGATCGACACCAGGCGCGATTGCCCGCGGCGCAAAGGCCTGTGCCGCACCGAAGGCACCGAGCGGCGCGGCGAAAGCCGCAGCGAACCCTGCCTGAAGCAGGTGGCGCCGGTCGAGCCTCGATCCGCCGTGCTTGTCGTCGTCGTTCATCCGTCCCCACTCCTGCGCTGGCACGGCTCCGCCGTCGGCACAACGGTTTTCGTTGCGCATGTTCCGTGCGGAGCTGCGTTGAGAGAAATTGTTTTCGCCGGCGCCTCACGCGCCGCGTTGATGCGATGCGCAAATCATGCGGCGCGCTTGCCGCATCGTCAATGAAATGGAATTTCGAATGTGGCGCCAAGCGAAGTCATTCTCTCCATCGGCGCGCGCGGGGACGATGAAAGGATTTCAGCCGATGCATCGGCTGGCAGGGTGCGGTGCGGCTCCCTCGCCTGCTGCATTCTTGCGCAGCTGCGACCGCGCATACCGCACGTTCTCGAAAGCAGCGCTTCGCTGAAACGTCCTTGCCCGTCGCGCGCGCAATACGGTTGGCCATTTCATTGACTGCGCATCGCGCGAACTTAGACTTGATCGTCTCGCTGCATCGTTCGCTCACACATCGTGAGCAAAGCACAAGACAGGCCACATGAGCATCAACTCCCTCCATCATTCCATCACCCGCCGGCTCGCCGCATCGCTGCTTGCCGCCGCCATCACGCTATCGACGGCCGCGGGAGCATTTGCGGCTGACGCCGTCGTGCTTCGCGTCGGTGACCAGAAGGGCGGCAACCGCTCGCTGCTCGATATCTCGGGCTACGCGAAGGATTTGCCTTACAAAATCGAGTGGTCGGAATTTCCCGCGGCCGCGCCGATCCTGGAGGCGCTCAACGCCGGCGCGCTCGACGTCGGCTATACCGGCGACCTCTCGTTCCTTTCGGTCTACGCGGCCGGCGCGCCGATCAAGGCGATCGGCGGCACCAGGTCGGATGCGAAGACGCAAGCCATCCTCGTGCGCCAGGATTCGCCGATCAAATCGGCCGCGGATCTCAAGGGAAAACGCCTCGCCGGCACGCGCGGCGGCTGGGGCCAGTTCCTGATCGACGCCACGCTGGAGAAGGCGCAAATCAAATTGGAAGACGCGACCTTCGCGCCGCTCGGCCCGGTCGACGCCAAGATCGCGCTAGTCGCGGGCTCGATCGACGCCTGGGCAGTGTGGGAGCCCTACGTCACGTTCGCGACGCTGAAGGACAAGGCCCGCGTGATCGCAAACGGCGATGGCCTGACGCCGACCATCACCTTCATCGTCGCCTCCGATAACGCCATAACCACCAAGCGCGCGGCGGTGCAGGACCTCGTGCAGCGGCTGAACAAGGCGCGGCTGTGGTCGCTGGATCACCTGGGCGAATATGCCAAGAGCACGGCTGAGCTGACCAGGCTGCCGGAGGACGTGCTGCTCTCGGCCTACACCGCGCAGCGCACCAGCCCGATCGTGATCGACGAGAACGTCGTGAAGGAGGTGCAGGAAGCCTCCGATCGCTCGACGCGCTACGGCATCCTGCCGAAGAAGCTCGACGTCAGGCAGGCCGTGGACCGCAGCTTCACCGCTGCGGCCGCTGGATCGAACTAGACGGAAGCGGCGAGATGCGCCGGCTCCGTCTCAAGGCTGGCCCGCTGCATCTCGCCGCGATCGTGCTCGCGCATTTTGCCTGCATGAGCCTGATCGTGTGGCTCTCGCTCTAATGCGCAAGATCACCAATAGCCGCGATAGTAAGGCCGGTAATACGCTCGGGGCCGGTAGTAGCCATA
The DNA here is from genome assembly GCF_023073915.1 of Bradyrhizobium sp. 149. Lineage (GTDB taxonomy): Bacteria > Pseudomonadota > Alphaproteobacteria > Rhizobiales > Xanthobacteraceae > Bradyrhizobium. The sequence goes on from NZ_JADPKK010000023.1 coordinate 525,378, forward strand.
GCGGTAGCCATAATAGGGACGGGGACGGTAGTAGGACCGATACCCATAACCATAGCCCGGTCCGTAGGCGTAACCCGGTCCATAGCCGCCGCCATAATAGGCCGGCGCATACCCATAGCCGTAACCCGGATATCCGTAGCCGCCGTAGTACGGGCCTCCGCCGTAATAGCCATAAGCTGAGCTGCTGGCGATGGCACCGCCGATGATCGCGCCGGCCGCAAGGCCCCCGAGACCCCATCCAAAACCTCGGCCGCGCCAGTGCACCTGCGTGACATCGTCGCCGGTGGCCGCCTTCATGGTCGCGACATTGGTCGGCATCGGGCCCGCTGCGGCCTGCCCGATTTGGCCGGCCAGGACCGCGCTGGCCAGCGAACAGGCAATTGCCGTTTTCCAGATCCTCATCGTCTTACTCCCTGTCTGACGTTTCGCTTGGAAAATGGATCGCAGCTCCATGATCAGGCATCCTTGCGCCAAGTCAAAGCATCGAATTTGGCCTCGAAAATGGCGTGCACCGCACAAGAGGCGTGCCTCCATTCTGATCAACCGGTACCCGAATGGGCTCGACAACCTCGCCGCGTGTGACACCGGCACGACGGTGCCTTGGGGCCCAATCACCGCGGCAAAGCATTAAGCTTCCCGCGCGTTCGCAACCAACAACCACCTTCCCGATTTACTATTCGTGCCGTTACTATCGGTTCCAATGTGCGCGGCCGGGAGGCTTCTCGCGAAGCGCCAGAGTTGTGGGAGGATGACATGAGTGCCGCGAGACCCGAGCCGCTTGCCCGACAGGCGCTGGCGTTCGTCCTGGCCGGCGGACGCGGCAGCCGGCTCCTGGAGCTGACCGACCGGCGCGCCAAGCCCGCAGTCTATTTCGGAGGAAAATCCCGCATCATCGATTTCGCGCTGTCGAATGCGGTGAACTCGGGCATCCGTCGCATCGCGGTCGCCACCCAGTACAAGGCGCACAGCCTGATCCGGCATCTTCAGATGGGCTGGAACTTCTTCCGTCCCGAGCGCAACGAGAGCTTCGACATCCTCCCGGCGAGCCAGCGCGTCTCCGAACACATGTGGTACGTCGGCACGGCCGATGCGGTCTACCAGAACATCGACATCATCGAATCCCACGCCTGCCGCTTCATCGTGGTTCTCGCCGGCGACCATATCTATAAGATGGATTACGAGGTGATGCTGCGCCAGCATGTCGACAGCGGCGCCGACGTCACCGTCGGCTGCCTCGAAATGCCGCGGGCGGAATCCTCGGGCTTCGGCATCATGCATATCGACGAGAACGGCTGGATCAAAGAGTTCCTGGAGAAGCCGGCCGATCCGCCGCCGATGCCGGGCAAGCCGGACGTCTCGCTCGCCAGCATGGGCATCTACGTGTTTGACGCGAAATTCCTGTTCGAGGAGCTCAAGCGCGACGCCGAGGACCCGAACTCCAACCACGATTTCGGCAAGGACATCATCCCCTACCTCGTCAAGAACGGCCGCGCCATGGCGCACCAGTACTCGACCTCCTGCGTCCGCTCCGGCAGCGACCCCCGCGCCTATTGGCGCGATGTCGGCACGGTCGACGCCTATTGGGCCGCCAATATCGATCTCACCGACGTGGTCCCCGAGCTCGATTTGTTCGACAGCGCCTGGCCCATCTGGTCGTATTCAGAGATCACACCGCCGGCAAAATTCGTCCACGACGAGGAGAGCCGGCGCGGCCAGGCCGTGAGCTCGCTGGTTTCGGGCGGTTGCATCATTTCCGGCGCCTCGCTGCGGCGCTCACTGCTGTTCACCGGCGTGCGCGTCAACTCCTACGCCAATGTCGAGAACGCCGTAATCATGCCCTACGTCAATGTCGGCCGCGGCGCGCGCTTGAAGAACGTGGTGATCGATCGCGGCGTCGAGATCCCGGAAGGGCTCGTCGTCGGCGAGGATCCCGAGCTGGACGCAAAGCGATTCCGCACCACCGAACAGGGCATTTCGCTCATCACGCAGCCGATGCTCGACAGGCTCAATACATGACGCCTGTTCGCGTCCTCGCGGTCGCCTCTGAAGTCTATCCCATCGTCAAGACCGGCGGCCTCGCGGATGTCGCGGGCGCGCTGCCGATCGCGCTGAAGGCGCATGGCGTCGAGATGCGCACGTTGATGCCGGGCTATCCCGACGTGATGCGGACGTTGGGGGGAGCCGACGAAATCCGGCGCTGGCCGGATTATTTCGGCGGACCCGGACGTCTGCTCGCCGGCTCGCATGACGGACTCGATCTGTTCGTGCTCGACGTGCCGCATCTCTACGCGCGGCCTGGCAATCCCTACGTGACGGCCGAAGGCGTCGACTGGCCGGACAATGGCGTGCGGTTCGCCGCCCTGTCGCGCATCGCGGCCGACATCGGCCACGGCCTCATTCCCGCCTTCGTGCCCGATGTCGTACACGCTCACGATTGGCAAGCCGGGCTCGCACCGGCCTATCTGCACTATGACAATCGGCCGCGGCCGGCCACCGTGATGACCATCCACAACATGGCTTATCAGGGCAAGTTCGATCGCGCACTGATCGGTTCGATTGGCCTGCCCTGGCACGCCTACGGCGTCAACGACCTCGAATATTTCGGCGGCATCAGTTTCTTGAAGGCGGGACTGCAGTTCGCCGATCGCATCACCACGGTCTCGCCGACCTATGCGCAGGAGATCCAGAGCGACGAGGGCGGCATGGGATTCGGCGGCTTGCTCCGCGCCCGCGCCAACGTGCTGAGCGGAATCCTCAACGGCATCGATGTATCCGTTTGGAATCCGCAAGAAGATCCGCACATCGCCTACCGCTTCGGCGCGGAGGACCTCACGTTCCGGGCCGCGAACAAGGCGGTGCTTCAGCAACAGTTCAATCTGGATTCATCGGACGAAACGCCGTTGCTCGGCGTCATCAGCCGCCTGTCCTGGCAGAAGGGGCTCGATCTCCTGCTCGAGGCGATTCCGACCATCTTGCGCGAAGGCATGCAGCTCGCGCTGCTCGGCAGCGGCGACCGCGATCTCCAGGATGGCTACCAGGCCGCAGCGCGCGCGAACCCTGGCCGGATCGGGGTTGTGATCGGCTATGACGAGATCATGGCGCATCTGATCCAGGCCGGCTCGGACGCGCTCATCGTGCCGTCACGGTTCGAGCCGTGCGGCCTGACCCAGCTCTGCGCACTGCGCTACGGCGCCGTGCCGATCGTCTCGCGCGTCGGCGGCCTCGAGGATACCATCGTCGATATCGGCGAGGCCGATAAATCGGGCCACGATGCCACTGGGTTCAAGTTCGCACCCGTCACCGCGGATGCTCTCGCCGGCACACTGCGCAAGGCCAACATCGCCTTCCATGACAAGCTGACCTGGCGCCGGCTGCAACTGAGCGGCCTTGCGACCGACGTGTCCTGGCGTAACCGCGCCGGCGACTATGCCGCGCTTTATCGCGGCCTTATGACGGCGCGCGCCTGAGGCGCGACCATCGTCGAATCAATGCTATAGAGCGCTCATGGACCCGTTCTTGATCAAGCTGATCGGCTTTGCCGCCGCCACCTGCACCACCGTGGCCTACGCGCCGCAAGCCATCAAAGTGTGGAAGACCCGCTCCACCGGCGATATTTCGCTCGGCATGTTCCTCGTCATGGTGCTGGGGCTGGCGCTCTGGCTCGTCTATGGCCTGCTATCGGGGGATGCGCCCCTCGTCGCCGCCAACGCCGTCACCATGGTGCTCGCCGGCGGCATTCTGTTCATGAAGCTGAAATACGGGTGAGCCACTCTTCTTCACCTCTCCTCGCTTGCAGGAAGAGGGAGAAGATCACCCCCCGAACACATACGACGCCATCGCGACATTCGCGACCTCGTCGACGAAGACGCGCTTGCCCGCGTCGCTGCCGGCGGCGCCGGCGGCCACCATCAGCGGCAGCAGATGATCTTCGCGCGGATGGGCCAGGCGCGCACTCGGTGCGCTCTCCCAGTCAACCAGCATCGCGTTGCGGCGCGCCGCGTCCTCATGGCTGATCGCCTCGTTCAGATAGGCCTCGAAATCATACGAGACCGGCTTCGATTCCGCCCGTCCGAACCCGCGCATGTTATGATAGGTCAGCCCGCTGCCAACGATCAGAATGCCTTCATCGCGCAGCGAGGTGATCGCCTGCCCGACCTTGATGTGTTCGGCCGCGTCATAGCTCGATCTCAGCGACAGCAGCACGATCGGCATGTCGGCGTTCGGATACATCAGGCCGAGCGGCACAAAGGTGCCGTGATCGAAACCCTGGTTGGGATCCTCCCGGCAATCGACGCCCGCACGCGTAAGCAGCGCCTTCACCCGCGCGGCGAGCTCGGGCTGGCCCGGCGCCGGATATTTGAGGTGATATGTGTGCTCGGGGAAACCGTGATAATCGTACACCATCGGCGGATGCGCCGAGGTCGACACGGTGAAGGCCTCGGCCTCCCAATGGCCGGTGATGACGAGCACCGCCTTCGGGCTTGCCGGCAACAGCTGCGGCAGCCGGCCGAACGCCTCGGCGGTCTTCGCATATTGCACCCGCCTGTCTTCCATGAACGGCCAGGGACCGCCGCCATGCGACAGGAAGAAGGTCGGAAATCGCACCATGGGCCAAGGCTCGTTTCATCGCCAACATGCGCGTGCGAGCTGCCCGCGCGATCGGGCGTGAGCATAGGCAAACCCGTATGGTTAGCAAGGCGTTAACGATTTGCCGCCCAAAATCCCGGACGTGGCCGAAGGAGTCGGCCAGCAGTCAGGGACGTGAGATGAAGAAGTTTGCGCTGGGGGACGTCGTCAACAGTGACAAGGGCCGCCGCGGCGTCGTTCGCGCCGCCTACAGGTCGAAGGAAGGCCAGCAATTCTACGCCGTCGAGAAGGATGGCGCGATGGATTATCTGGAGGAACACCGGCTGAGCCCGGCACCGCGCGTCGAGCTCGCGGCTTAAGCCCAACTCACCCTGCCCTAACGCCCGAGCCGGTCCAGGCGCTCCGACCAGGGGTCATCTTCGCTCGCGATGGGATCGTTCGTGATCAGCAGCAGGCGATCGCTGCCTGCGGCCGCATCCCAATGCGGCAGGTCAGCGCCGTTGGGATCGCCGCTCCTCGCGAAATTGATCCAGTAGGCGCGCATGCGGCTTGCGACGTCGCGATCCCCTCGTGACAAGATACCCGCCCCGGGCACGCCTTCCACGCCGAAGATGAACTGCAATTCCCGCCCGTGACCACCCTCGGGATTTGCGCGCCGTGCCTCCGGCACATAGGCGAAGCGATAGCGAAAGGTCGGCGCTCCGCTGGCGGCATGCAGACGCGCCAGCAGTCTCACCGGCTCGGAGAAGACCTTGTCGGTGTAGAACCTCGCCGCGCGGTCCGAAGGTCTGGCGACATCGGGGTAAAGCTTGCGCAGTTCATCGCTCGTGATGCCTGACGACGCCAGCTCTTCCCTGATATCGAGCTCGCTGTCGAAACCCGTCTCGTCGTCGTTCGACCCGATAATCAGGGGAATGCGGCTCTCATGTCCGGCCGCGAAGCCTGCGGCGATCTCCTCGCTCACCAGACTTCCATCGATCGTCGGCGCGAAGCTGCGCGGCGATTCTTCCAGCAGATGTTTTTCGGCGGCGAGCAGATCTCGCGGCTCGGCTGCGCGCAAATCAGCCTGCCGCCCAAGCGCCGCCACGAATTGCCGGCCCACAATTTCGGCCTCTTGCGCCGAGCGCAGGCGCGCACGGCCAGGGACCGATTGCAGAATGGCTTTCTGAAAGAGCGCGCGAGATCGCGTAGACAGCATCAGCAGCGCGATCGAGGTCGCGCCTGCGCCGCTGCCAAACAAGGTGACATTGTCGGGATCGCCGCCGAAAGCCGCGATGTTGTCGTGCACCCAATGCAAGGCGGCGATCTGGTCCATCAGGCCGTAATTGCCGGAGCCGCCTTCGAACAGCGCGGGATCGGTGAACCAGCCGAACACGCCGAGGCGAAAATTGACGGTCACCACGATGAGACCGGCCTGCGCGAGCCTGCCACCGTCGAACAGCGGATCGTTCGCGGTGCCACTGGCGAAAGCGCCATCGTGGATGAACAGCATCACCGGCAGCGGGCCATCGATCCCGAACGGACGGAACACGTTCAGCGTGAGGCAATCCTCGCTCGCGCCCGGCAGCGACGGCTGAAGACACGGTGCGCCATAGGCATAGGCGGTGCGCATCTCCGAACTCTCGGGCGTCGCCTGCGGCGGACGCCAGCGCAGCGGCCCGACCGGCGCGGCCGCGTAAGCCAGTCCCTTGAACGAGGCTACCTCGCCTTCGACGGCGCCAAGCATCTGCCCTTCGCGCGTCAGCGCGAACGGAAACTGGCCGACCGGCTGGCCCACGGCCGAGCCGTTGCAACAGAGGACGAGAGACGTCGCAAAAAGCGCGAGCACGAACCGCATCTTCGGAGCATCTCGATGCACGGAAGGATTTGGGCAGGTTATGTCCGCGGCCCACCGCAGGGCAAGCGTCGCAACTGCGCCTAGCTCCCTTTCGCGATAAGCTCCGCCAGTGCGTGACGTGCGATGATGCCGAGTTCACCGAGCGTCGAGTGACCGGACTGCGCCGCCTCGATCAGGCGTTCTGCGATGAACCTGCGGCTGTCGTGATCGCCACCGTACGGCAGCTGGCGGCACGTCTCCTCCAGGACGACGTCCATGTTCGCTTTGGTTCGCTCACTCAACTCTGTCATGACGCCCTGGAAACGCGTGGCTTGTAGCCGCAAGCATACACAGACGGATCGTCCATGATTAGCCCGGGTAATCACGGCCATTGTGCATCGCGATGCGTGCATTGAAGCAACGTTCGCGCGGCCATGATGAAGCCGCAAACGGCTACCGAAGATTGCACTTGCTCTGATGACAAGCCAAGCCTGCGGCGATAGCCTGCCGGGCAAAACAAAACACACGGGAGGAAATGCCATGCCGGATGCAATGGTCGCTGCACGTGCCTCTGACGCGGGACGCGGAACCAGCCAGCAGGTCGATGTTGCCGTGGTCGGCGCCGGATTTGCCGGCCTCTATCTTCTCCATCGGCTGCGCAAGGCCGGCCTCACGGCGCTCGGCCTCGAAGAAGCCGGCGATGTCGGCGGCACCTGGTACTGGAACCGATATCCCGGGGCGCGCTGCGACATCCAGACCATCGATTACAGCTACACTTTCGATCCGGACCTCGAGACGGCCTGGACCTGGTCGGAGAAATACGCAACCCAGCCCGAGATCCTGCGCTATCTCGGCTTTGTCGCCGACCGCTACGATCTCAGGCGCGACATCCGCTTCGAGACCAAGGTCACGGAAGCGACATGGGACGAGGCGACCGAACGCTGGCAGCTCACCACCGACAATGGCGCACCGGTCTCCTGCCGCCATTACATCATGGCCACCGGCTGCCTCTCGGCGCCGAAGCCGCCGGAAATCGAAGGCGTCAAGGATTTTGGCGGCGAGGTCTATTTCACCGGGCGCTGGCCGCATCATGGCGTCGACCTCGCCGGCAAGCGCGTCGCTGTGATCGGCACGGGATCGTCGGCCATCCAGTCGATCCCGCTGATCGCCGAGCAGGCCGCGCACCTGACCGTGTTCCAGCGCACGCCGAATTTCGCGCTGCCGGCACACAACGGTCCCGCACCGTCGGATCGCGCGAGCCTCCTGCAAAGCGACCGTGCGGCCTATCGCGAGCAGGCGCGCCTGTCGATGGCGGGCGTGCCCTATCCGCAGCAGACCGCGGTGAGCTGGCAGCTCAGCGATGCCGAGCGGCGCGCGCGCTTCGAGGAAGCCTGGGGCAAGGGCGACCTCGTCTATATCCTCACGCAGCTCTGGGCCGACCAGGCCGTCGATGTCGACGGCAACAAGCTGATCTGCGACCTCATCCGCGAGAAGATCTCCGCGGCCGTGAAAGATCCGGAGACGGCGGCAGCGCTGATGCCGCACGATCATCCCTTCGGTGCAAAACGCCCCTGCCTCGATACCAACTATTATGCGACCTACAACCGGCCGAACGTCACGCTGGTCAATCTGCGTCAGGAGCCGATCAAGGCGATCATCGCAAGCGGCATCACGACGTCCAGGCGCAGTGTCGACGTCGATGTCATCGTGTTCGCGACCGGCTTCGACGCCATGACCGGCGCGATCCGCGCCGTGCATCCGATCACCGGACGTGGCGGCAAGTCGCTCACCGATGTCTGGGCACAGGGGCCGCAGACCTATCTCGGGCTCACTGTGGCAGGCTTCCCGAACTTCTTCATGATCACCGGACCCGGCAGCCCGTCGGTGCTGTCGAATATGGCGGTGTCGATCGAGCAGCATGTCGACTGGGTCGTCGACCGGCTCAAGGCCCTGCACGACGCCGGTTTCACCACGATCGAGCCGACCGAGACGGCGCAGGCCGGCTGGGGCCGGCACATGGTCGATTGCTCGATGGTGACGCTGCACCGGCTCGCCAACACCTGGTACACGGGCGCCAACGTGCCCGGCAAGGTGCAGGGCCTGATGCCCTATACCGGCGGCGTCGGCCCCTATCGCAGCATCTGCGACGAGGTGGTCAGCCGCGGCATGCTCGGCTTCAAGCTGACCGGCCCCAATATCGCCGCGCAATGCAATGACGGCGAGGTGGTGCGCTTGCAGCCGGATGTGCGGCTGGTGCTGAACCTGCTGGCATCGCTCAACCTGCCGCCGATCGAGTCGATGGGCGCGCTTGGTGCCCGCGCCTTCGTCGACGAGTTCAACAAGGGCCGCCCGGCGGGACGGCCGATCGGCGACATCGTCGACGGCACCCTGCCCGGCGCCGACGGCCCGCTGGCTTACCGCGTCTACAAGCCTGCGACGCCCGGGCCGCATCCGGTGGTGGTCTATTTCCACGGCGGCGGCTGGGTGCTCGGCGACGAGCAGTCGGACGATCCGTTCTGCCGGGACATGGTGCGGCGGACCGGCATGATGCTCGTCAGCGTCGGCTATCGTCATGCGCCCGAGCATCGTTTCCCGACCGCAGCCGAAGACGGCTATGCGGCAACGCGCTGGATCGCCGAGCACGCCGCCGATCTCGGCGGCAAACCGGGTCCGGTGCTGGTCGCGGGCTGGAGCGCCGGCGGCAACATCGCCGCCGTCACCTGTCAGCTTGCCCGCGATCGCGGCGGCCCGGAGATCGCCGGCCAGCTCCTGATCTGCCCGGTCACCGACTGCACCTTTGACCGCCCCTCCTACAACGACAATGCGACCGGCTATTTCCTGACCCGCTCGCTGATGTACTGGTTCTGGGATCTCTATTGCTCGCCGGCCGACCGCACCGATCCGCGGGTGTCGCCGCTCCGCGGCAAGGTCTCAGGCTTGCCGCCGGCCTTCGTCGTCACCTGCGAATTCGATCCCCTGCGCGACGAAGGCATCGCCTATGCCGAAGCGATGGCAGCCGCCGGCGTTCCGGTCGAGCAGCTCAAGGCGCGCGGTCATTTCCATTCGTCCTTCACCATGGTGGACGTGGTGATCACCGGGGTCTCCGGCCGGGTGCAGATGGCTGGGGCCTTGCGGCGCTTCGCCGGGCTTCCGCCCGAGCTTGGTCGCGGCGATGAAACCAGCCACGGCCGCACCAGTCCCGGCCACAGAATCGCGGCGGCCGCGAGCTGACGGCGAACGCCGGGAACTATTTCCCCGTCATCGCGTTTGCTGCTGTGGCATCGAGATGAAGCGATGGGTGTAGGCCCCGGCACGCAGCTGAGCGTGCTGGGGCTGTTTTTGCGTGAGGCGGGACGATGGGGGACGTGGTTGGGGACTCAAAGGTCGATTTTGGTGTCCTTGCGGTGTTGTATAAATGGCCGTCGCTTGCGAACCAGCGGCGGTCGGACAGAGCGTCCTACCAGGTGAGCGAGGGCACGCTCGACGAATGCATCTCGGCGTTCATGGCGAAGCCGGCCGCAACCAGGCATCTGTATGAGATCCGCACGATCGCCCAGCCGCCGCTGGTCACGGACATCCTCTCGCCCGAGCACGTCACCGAGCTGGCGCGGCTGAGAGAATTTCTCTGATCCTTGCGGAAGCACCGATCGAGCGCAGGAACCTTCTTCCGGTTTTTCCCGTTGATGGTGATCGGAAGCGAAGGCGTGAGTGCCTCACATGCTTGAAGCCGGCGTGCCAGCCCCGGTCGTGCCCTATGGCGCAGACCAGACCCTGTTCGTGGTGATCGACCGCCTCGACAAGGCGACCGAGATCCGCATCGAGCGAAGCGATCTCGACGCCACGATCGGCGAGCTCGTCGCCGGCTGCTTCAACGATCCCATCAAGGTCATCTCGTTCAACACGCTCGAGCACTGGATGAAGGACATCTCGACCGACGTCGCCGGCGAGATTCGGGCGCGCTGCGACATCGATGGCGTGACGCTGCCCGATTATCTCAGCGACTTCGTCGAGAGCTATAGCTGAGCGCGCGGGGAATCAGGCGCGCCGATATTTGCCGGCGATGACCTCGATCTCGCGGCGGCGTTCGCCGGCGAAGATCAGCAGCTTTTCAATAGTAGATGTATCCGTGATCCGTTTCGCGAGCCGCTCGGCGCGTGCGGCTTGGTCCTCGAGATACTGGATCGTACTCAAACGCCGCCCCCCCCAAAAGAATTCCGACTTGGAGTCCCGAATTGTCTCGGTATCCATCGTGCAGTGGGGGCGGCTAACAGCCGGTTAAGCAGATCGTCTCGGATCGATGAGAACCGCGCTTATCGCACCACGTCGAGCCGAACATTGGTGACGCCCTTGTCGACCATGCCGAGCGCCTCGGCCGCGGAGGGAGAGATGTCGACCACGCGTCCGCGAACATAAGGCCCGCGATCGTTGATCCTGACGGTCACGAAGCGACCGGATGAGACCTCGGTGACGCGCAGCTTCGTGCCGAACGGCAGGGAGGGATGGGCCGCGGTCAATTCGTTCCTGTCGAACCTCTCGCCGCTCGCCGTCTCCGTGTCCGAATAGAAGCTGGCGACGCCATGCGAGACGCTTTGCTTGGCCTCGCCGTCTGGGATGCGCGCCCGGCTGATCGGACGCGGATGCAGTGCCGCCACCCTATGCGGGCGCTCGACGGTTGCCTGCCTGCTGGTGCCGGCCAGGTCGGCCTTCTGACGACCGACCGGCGATTGGGCACACGCCGCAAGCGACGCCGCACCGATGATGGCGAGCAATACCCGGCACAGGGTTGCCAGCGAAATCCGGGCATTTTCGGTACGTGCAAAGTGAGACATGATGCGCCTCCGAATGCCCGGAGTTTCGGTGGGCAATGAGGGCAGAACCTTGTCGGAACAAAAGCACGCCTGAGGCCGCAGCCGTTTCGCATTCAGCTGTGACGATTCCACCACAGTGGCTTGTCCTGAATCGAGACAGGCTCGCGGGATAAGCCCGCGCTCTCGCCTATGTGCACAGCCGACGAAGCCCATCGCGCCGACACGCGGACCGTCAGGCTTTGCGAGGCCTCACCGCGCAACGGCGTTTCCACCTGAAATGGCATCGCTACGCTGACCTGGTTGCGGTTGGCCGGAGCCCCAGGCTCAGTACTTCGGCTCGTACATCTGGGACTGGACCAGTCCCTTCACGTCGTTGGGCGCGGGTCCGTCCGCGAGCCCGCGCTGATAGGCGACGTCGGCGACGGCGGCGGCGATGCGGACCGAGACCTCGCGGATGCGCGGCAGCGCCGGATAGAGGCTGCCCTGCGCAAGATCGTCCTTGCCGACGCAATCGGCGAGCGTGTGGGCGGCCGCCATGAACATCTCGTCCGTGACGAGGCGCGAGCGGCTGGCAATGACGCCGAGGCCGACGCCAGGGAAGATGTAGGAGTTGTTGCCCTGGCGCGGCACGAAGGTGCGGCCATTGAGCTTGACCGGGTCATACGGGCTGCCGCAGGCAAACAGCGCACGGCCCTCGGTGTAGCGATAGGCATCCTCCGCCGAGCATTCGGCCTTCGAGGTCGGGTTGGAGAGCGCGAACACGATCGGCTGTTCGTTGAGCGCGGCCATCGCCTTGAGCACGTCGGGCGTGAAGGCGCCGCCGACCGCGGCAACGCCGATGATCGCCGTCGGCTTCAGCGTCCTGATCGCGGTGAGGAAGTCGGCGATCGGCGCCTGGTCCGCATGGGCATAACGGAGCTTGTGGCCGGACAGGCCTTCACGGCCGCCGACGACGAGGCCGCGGGAATCCACCAGCCAGTTGCGCCGGAGCGCCTCGGCCTCGGAGGCGCCCTCCGCCATCATGGCGGACGTCACGAGATCGGCGATGCCGGTCGCGGCCTCGCCCGCGCCGAGGAACAGGATGCGCTGATCCCTCAGCTTGCCGCCGTTGACGCGCAGCGCCGAAAACAGGCCGGCGAGCGCCACCGCCGCCGTGCCCTGGATGTCGTCGTTGAAGACGCAGGCTTCATCGCGGTATTTGTGCAGCAGCTTGAACGCCGAATGATTGGCAAAATCCTCGAACTGGATCAGCACACCCGGGAAGGTCTTTCGCGCGGCGACCATGAACTCGTCGACGAAGCTGTCATAGGCCTCGCCCGTGAGCCGACGCTCGCGCAGGCCAAGATAATACGGGTCTTTCAGGAGCTCTTCATTGTTGGTGCCGACGTCGAGCACGATCGGCAGGCACAGTTCGGGATGCACGCCCGCGCAGGCCGAATACAGCGAGAGCTTGCCGACGGGGATACCCATTCCGTTGGCGCCGAGATCGCCAAGTCCCAAAATGCGCTCGCCGTCGGTGACGACGATCAGCTTGGCCGGATAAGGCCAGTTCTTCAGGATTTCGGTGATCTGGCCCCGATCGCGCGAGGAGATGAACATGCCGCGCGGGCGCTGGAAGATCAGGCCGTATTTCTGGCAGGCGAGCCCGACCGTCGGCGTGTAGATGATCGGCTGGATCTCGTCGATATTGTCGACGACGACGCGGAAGAACAGCGCCTCGTTGCGGTCATGCAACGCATTCAGCGCGACGTATTTTTCGAGGTCGGTCGGCAGCGTGCGCAGATTGACGAGCACGCGCTCGACCTGGGTCTCCATCGTCAGCACGCAAGGCGGAAGCAGGCCGCGCAGGCCAAGCGTATCGCGCTCCTGCGCGGTGAAGGCGGTGCCCTTGTTGAGCAGGGGATCGCGCAGCAGTGTCATGCCGTGCATGGAATCGGACGATGTCGAATGGGCGCTGACCCGAGCAGGTCTATTCACGAATTCCCCCAGGGAGTTTCTTATTGAACGGCCAGCATTGTCGGCCAGCGCTCACCTGAGATCAAGGACGCAGAAAACCGCGGCAGGGATTGTGATCTCGCACCGCAGCGAGACTTTCGTGACAGACGGCCGTCGTGCGCGCGAAAAGGTTAACGCCGTAAGCTATTCCGCCTTGATGTCGGCGGCCTTCACGATTGGCCACCATTTCTCGGTCTCCGCCTTCTGGAAGGCTCCGAGCGCCGCGGGGGTTTGCTGATCGGGCGGAGGAATTTCCTGCCCCAATTCGCCAAAACGCTGCTTGACGGAAGCGTCGGCAAGCACGGTGACGATGGCCGCGTTGAGCTTCGTGACGATCTCCTTCGACGTGTTCTTCGGTGCCCAGAAGCCGTGCCAGTACGAGATGTAGAGACCGGGCAGCCCCGCCTCGTCGACCGTCGGGATATCGGGCGCGGACGCGAGCCGCGTCGGCGACGTCACTGCGAACGCCTTGATCGCACCGTTCTTGTAGTGCGGCAGCGAGTTCGAGGCCTGGTCGAACATGATGTCGATCTGCCCGGCCACGAGATCGATCATGGCGGGCCCCGCGCCGCGATACGGCACGAACTGGAAGTCGGTACCTGTCCTCTCCTTGAAGAAAACACCGGCAACGTGGGCACCCGTGCCGGCTCCGGCTGTGCCGGCAGTCGCCTTGCCGGGGTTGGCCTTCAGCCACGCGATCATCTCTTTCAGATTGTTGGCCTCGAGCGACTTCCGGCCGACGATGAGCTGCGTGCCCATTGCGATCGTCGCGACCGGTTCGAAATCGGCGATCACGTCATAGGGCAGCTTGAAGATCGCGCCGTTGAGCACATGCGTGCCCCAATGGCCGATCGTGATCGTGGTGCCATCAGGCGTTGCGCGTGCGACGCGGGCGCCGGCGATGCTGCCGGAGGCGCCGGCCACGTTCTCAACCACGATCGTCGTGCGTAGTTCGGCGGCGAAGCGTTCGGACAGGATGCGCGCCAGCGTGTCGGTCGGACCGCCCGCCGCGAACGGCACCACCAGGGTGATCGGGCGCGATGGCAACGGCTGGGCGCTCGCCGGAGCAGTCGACGCGGCACTTCCGATCAAGGCGCACATGATGACCATCACATGGCCGCGCAATCCGGCCCACAGCCCCCGCATCAGTCTCTCCCACCGTTTTTGCCGCCCGCATGTTGTCAGCGGGCTGGGGCCGAAGTGAACGCTGCCGGACGGGCAGAGGCAAGCCGGAAATTGGCGGAACGACTATCCTGCCGCTCGCCTTGGCGTCAAATGGGTGGCGCTATCAGCCGGCGGCGCGATGTGCATCAAGATGGTCTGGGTGGCGGATGCGACCTCGATGCCGTTCTGCTGGAAACGCTGCTTCATGCGGCGATTGAACTCGCGCTGCACCGGCCAGCGGCCGGCCTCGGTACAGCGGATCTGGCCGACGATCGACACCATCGCGCCGTCGACCTTGTCGATGCCCCATAGCTCGAGATCGCCGCGGATCAGGCTGCGGAATTCCACCTCGTGGCGCATCTCGTCGACGATATCCTTGAGGATCTGACCGGCGCGGTCAGTGTCTTCCTTGTAGGCGACGTTGACGCTGACGGACGCATTGCCGGCGCCGCGGCTGGCATTGGTGATGGTCGTGACCGCACTGAACGGCACGATGTGCACGGCACCATCGCCGGCGCGGAGCCTGATCGTGCGGATCGAGACGTTCTCGACCACGCCCGACAGCCCCGACACGCTGACGTTGTCGCCGACCTGGACGGTGTTCTCCAGCAGCAGGAACAGGCCGGTGATGAGGTCTTGCACCAGCTTTTGCGAACCGAAACCGATGGCGATGCCGACGATGCCGGCGCCCGCCAGCAGCGGCGCGACATTGACGCCGATCTCGCTGAGCGTCGTGAGGCCGACGACGGTGGCGATCACGCAAAGCAAGGCCGTCCGCAGCATCGGTTGAAAGGTCCGCAGCCGCGCGGCGCGGGCATAGTGCCCGTCGCGCGACAGCGAATTGATCTGGCGGTCCAGCAGCGCGTTGCTGGCTTCCCAGATCGCCGCGGCAATGAAAACGGCAAGGCCGATCGTCACCACCGCCGAGATCAGCCGGCTGCCGATCTGGCCGCCATAGAACCAGACGATGGCATCGACGCCCCAGACTTCGAGCACGGCCACCAGGCCGATGAAGGCGATCACGCCAGACACGATCTTGCGCAGCAGCGGCAGATAGCGGTTGGCGCGGATCTCGAGGCCCGGAAAGCGCTGGAGTATTTCCGGCTTGATGCGGAAGCCGCGGTCGATCAGGCCCAGGGTAAGCATGATGGCAACGCGCGTGATCAGCGCCACCAGGACGGTGCCGACGAAATATTGCAGCAGCAGCGAATAGCCATTGCGGATGTTCAGCGCCCACACCGCCCACAGCGCAAGGTCGAGCGCGATCGCAAGGTAGTGCCAGCCGCCCGCGACGCGGTTGCGCAGGCGCGCCGCGATCCCCTGCCGGTCGGCCGGCGCGCGGATGGCTTCGGCGACCTGGCGGCGGCATTGCAGGATGATGACGACGATGAAGAGATGCACGATCAGCATCACCATGCGCAAGAGCGCAGCATAGCCGGCGCGATGCAGGCCGAGCAGCAGCGCCACATTGGCAAAGGCGATGCCGGAGACGCCGACACCGACGATACGGCGCGCCCAGATCTCGACATAGGCAGCGGTTTCGGCCCTGGCCGGAAACAAGCCGAACGGTCCCGCCAGCGCGCGGACCACACAGATGAGCCCGCGCGAGAACGCATAGGCGTTGACGACGGCGAGGATCACGAGGCGGACGGTGGTGGGCTCGCCGATCTCGGTGCCGAGCAGCGCCGTGGCGACGCCGACAAAGACCAACACGGGTAGCAGTTCGAGCAGAAAGCGTCCGAGCACGAGGGGCAGCCGCAGCATGATTTGCCAGGCCCGCGCCAGGCTATGGCGGCGCCTGTACAATTCGGGCGCGGAGGTGACATCGGCGACCGATGACGGCGGATCGGCAATGGGCAACACCTGCACCGGCAGACGCACCGTCTGCGGCATGCGCCCTTCCAGGAACGCGACGGGGCGCCGGATCAGACGGAACATCACCCATTCGGCGCAGAAAGCGGAGCCGAAAACCAAGGCGAGCTTCCAGGCGATCTCGATCAGGAGGTTGTAGGCCGCCGGATCGTTCGCGGTCCGCACGATCCAGTAGTAGAACGCCGGGAAGTGCGTGAGCGTCCTGGCCATGTCGGCGACGTCTCGCGAAATTTCGCCGATCTCCTCAGACACGGTGAGCATGAGCTGCGCACCGAGGCCGTCGGCCGCGAGCGGGATCGGCGATTTTGGCTCGGGCGCGGGCTGCTGTGGACCAGACGCATTGGCGATCGCGCGCAGCGTGTCGATCATCTGCGCACGCTTCTTGTCGTCCTGGAGCGTCTCCAGCGCGCGCTTGGCCTCTTCGGGCGACAACGCGGCAGCGCCATGTGCCGCTGGCGCAGGCGGCTCGGCGCAGGCGCTGGAGAGAGATGAGATCGCGATGAAGAGCGCGGCGAGAAGCGCGGAGGCAAGCTTATGCGACACGAGGGATTCCCTGGGAAAAATGAATGCGACGGCGACGTCGGGACCGTCACCGCCGAAGCACATGCATCATGTCGGATCGACGCTATTCGCCCGGGCGCTGTGTCGGAAGTTGGCCAAGGAGGCGACATTCTCTTGGCATTTACCGCGGTGCAGGAAGCGGGAACCGCTGTCTCGAGACGTGACGTGCAGCGAATGGAATGCGCGCACGCGCAAAACCTCTCCCGTCATTCCGGGAGTCGGCCCGGAATGACGGCGATGAGGAGGAGAGAAGCAGGATGTCAAGAGCGCCTGTTGCGGCGGCCTCGTCACGGCCATCCGACATGATCGATGTGATGCAAAATACAGCGCCGGGCAGGTAGGGGCTTTGCCTTACTGATGCAGCCCACTAGACCTGGACCCGGCGTGCCGTTCGCGGTTTCTGCCGCTATGCGATAGTCCGAACGAGCTCCATCGCACTTAACGCGGCTGGATCTGCGGAGGTGGTGTCATAGACCTCCCCTTGCTCTTGATGTGGACGTTGCGCGTCGCGTATTCGCGACCGTTGGGATGGTCCTCCCGTGGTACAAAACTGTCAAGCGGGATCGACCGCCTGAGGTATCACATTTGAGGCCGCCGCCAATGTAGAGCCCTTCTGGTCCCTGATGGAACGCGGCTACTGAGAGTTTGGGATGACGACATCCTGCCCCTGTTTTGCCCGACGGGTCAAACGGTTTCGTTAAATCCGCAAGCGCCGGGGCCGTGCCGTCAAGTCATTGATTTCGCTATCCTCGGCTACTGTGCATGGGGTTGTTTTCGCGCTTTTTGTTTTCGTGCTCGCTTCTTGCCCGCCTTCTCCTCTTTCTCCAGCGCCTTGCGCACCTCGTCGAACTCGCCCTGCGAGGCCTTGTCCGCGTGAGGGAAGCGCAGATCGAGCTTTTCGAGCGCCGCGACGATGGCCGACCCGATCACGACGCGCGCGAACCATTTGTGGTCTGCCGGCACGACATACCACGGCGCATGAGACCCTGCCGTGTGCCGGACGATGTCCTGATAAACCGCCTGGTAGCGCGGCCACAGCGCGCGCTCCTTGATGTCCTCCATGGAGAACTTCCACTGCTTGGACGGATCCTCCAGCCGGTCCAGGAAGCGCTCGCGCTGCTCGTCCTTGGAGAGATTGAGGAAGAATTTCAGCACCACGGTGCCGTTGCGCGACAGATAGCGCTCGAAGGCGGAGATGTCCTCGAACCGCTCTTTCCAGATGTTCTTGGTGACGAGCTTTGCCGGCAGCTTCTCCTTGGCGAGGATCTCCGGATGCACGCGCGTCACCAGGCATTCCTCGTAATGGGAACGGTTGAAGATACCGATATGGCCGCGCTCGGGCAGCGCGACCGCATGGCGCCAGAGGAAATCGTGGTCGAGCTCCTTGCTGCTCGGCGCCTTGAAGGCACTGACCTGGCAGCCCTGCGGATTGATGCCCTCGAAGATCGCCTTGATGGCAGAATCCTTGCCGCCGGCGTCCATCGCCTGGAACACGATCAGCACCGACCAGCGATCCTGGGCGTAGAGCTTCTCCTGAAAATCGATCAGCCGCTTCTTGTTGGCGTCGAGAATGTCCTGCGCCTTCTCCTTGTCGAGGTCGCCCTTCTCGTTGGTCTTGTGGTCCTTGAGATGAAACTTGCCCGAACCGTCGTAGCGGAATGGCGTGATGTAGCGATCAAGCTCCTGGGCGAGCGATTTGGACGGCTTCTTGCTCATGAGCGCGGGGCACCTTGCGTTGCGGCTTCAATCGGTCGAGCAAGCTACCAAGGATCCCCTTGGGAAGGAATATGATGAAAAGCACGAGCAACACGCCATAGACGAGATTGTCCCAGCCGACCGCCTTGGTGCCAAATCCGATGCGCAAGGTCTCGGCCAGCAGAATCGTAATGACGGCGCCGAAGGTCGGGCCGAGCGAGACGAACAGGCCGCCGACGATGGCTGCGAACACCATCTGGAGCGACACCGCGATGCCGCTGACGGTGTCGGGCGTGATGAACATCTGGTACTGGCAGTAGATCGCGCCGGCCAGTGCCGTCATCAGCGCGCTGAGCAGCGTGATCTTCAGCTTCTCCGCGGTCACGTCGACGCCGGCTGCGGCCGCAGCGTCCTCGTCCTCCGAGATCGCCTCCAGCGCGTAGCGAGCCATGCTACGATCGACCCAGTGCCAGACCATGATGCCGAAAAGCCAGACCCCGAGCGCGATCAGATACCAGGTGATCTTGTCGTCGAATTGCAGCGCCCAGAGCTTGTCGCCCGGGGCCCGGTTCGGCGTATAGCCGAGCGAGCCGCCAGTGTAGTCGCGCGTCGCCGTGATGACCTGGAGCACGATGCCGGAGAGCGCGAGCGTCACCAGCACGAAATAGTGCCCGGTGATGCGGAAGCGGAAACAGGGATAGCCCACGATCAGCGCCAGCGCGCCGGCCGCGACCATGCCGATGGGGATGCCGATCCAGGGCGACCATCCCAGGTGATTCCAGAGCAGTGCGGTGACATAGGCGCCTATTCCCATGAAACCGCCATGGCCGAGCGAGACGAGGCCGAACCGCCCCATCATCGACCACGACGTATAGGCGAACGACCAGATCAGGATCAGCACCAGGATGTGCAGATGATAGGGATCGCGATAGACGAAGGGCAGCGCGACCAGCGCCGCCAGTCCGATCCCCCAAGCTGCAAGTCGCCCCTGCCCCATCATCGGCGCCTCGCAAGCAGGCCCGCGGGCCGGATGAACATCATGACGATGAAGAAGGCGAAGGCGAGCACGTAACCCCATTCGAGGTCTGAAAACAGCCCGCCGAGCGAAATGATCTCGGCGAAGACGAAGGCCGCGATGAAGCCGCCAATGAAATTGCCGAGGCCGCCGAGCACGCAGATCAGGAAGGTGATCGGCCCGAACGACAGGCCGACGAAGGGATGCACGTCATATTGCAGCACCAGCAGGCAGGCGGCGAGCCCGGCCAGTCCGCCGCCGATCGCGGATGTAATGAGATAGATCCGCTTGGTATCAACGCCCATCAGCGCCATGATCTGCCGGTCCTGCGAGATCGCCCGGATCGCGGTGCCGGTGAAGGTCCGCGTCATGAACAGATAGACCGCGACCATGCCGACCAGTGCGGCCAGGAAGGACAGAAGTCGCGCGTAGCTGAAATTCATGTCGCCGAAGGCGAGCACCGGCAAGCGGATGCCGAGATTGCGGAAGTCGATGCCGAAGGCGACGGTGGCAAAGCTCTGGAGCACGAACAGCACCCCGCCGGTCGCGAGCAACTGGTTGATCGGCGGCGCAGTGAGCAGCGGCGCGATCACGAGGTAATGCAGCGCCGCGCCGAGCAACGCGACCAGCAGGATGGTGAGCGGCGCGGCGACGAAATAGCTGAGGCCGTAAGACTGCACCAGGAAGTACATGGCGTACATGCCGATCATCACCAGCTCGGCATAGCAGATCCAGGTCACGTCGATGACGCCGAAGATCAAATTGAGCCCGAGCGCGAGCAGCGCCAGCACGCCGCCGAGCAGGATGCCGTTGATCACGGCCTCCATCAGGTAGATGTCGAAGATATCGAAAAATGCCTGCATGCCCGCCTGAACCTCACACCCCGAGATACGCTTCCTTGACCGTGTCGCTCGCCAGCATCTCGGCGGAGGTGCCTGAGGACCTGATCGAGCCCGCCTCAATCAGGTAGGCGCGATCAACCACTTTCAGCACCTGCTGCACATTCTGCTCGACGATCAGCACGGTCAGCCCGCTGGCACGGATCCGCTTCACCAGCTCGAACACCTGCTGCACCACCACCGG
Organism: Bradyrhizobium sp. 149; assembly: GCF_023073915.1. GTDB lineage: Bacteria > Pseudomonadota > Alphaproteobacteria > Rhizobiales > Xanthobacteraceae > Bradyrhizobium. Next base: position 545,974 of record NZ_JADPKK010000023.1, read on the forward strand.
CGCCAGCCCCGCCGACGGCTCGTCGAGCAGCAGCAGCTTTGGATTCGACATCAGGGCGCGGCCGATCGCGCACATCTGCTGCTCGCCACCGGACATGGTGCCGGCCATCTGGTGACGGCGCTCCTTCAGGCGCGGAAACAGGTCGAACACGACGTCCAACCGCTCGGCATAGTGGTCGCGCGCCTCCTTCATGAAGGCACCCATCTTGAGATTGTCGTCGACCGAGAGCTGCGGAAACAGCCGCCGGTTCTCCGGGACATGCGCGATCCCGAGACTCACGATCTTGTGCGGCGGCGTGGCAACGACGTCGACGGCTTCCATTCTGATCGACCCGCGGGAGGGGCGGATCAGGCCGGAGATGACGCGCATCAAGGTGGTCTTGCCGGCGCCGTTGGGCCCGATGACGCCCACAGCCTCACCCGCCTTCACGTCGAGATTGACGTCGAACAGTGCCTGGAACGTGCCATAGCCGGCGTTGACGGCGCGAAGCTCCAGCATCATTGCACTCCCGCGCGGCGGCGCGCTGCAGCGGCCGCGGCCTGCGTGATCTCGGCATCGGTGCCGAGATAGACCTCGATGACGCGAGGATCGCCGGCAACGGCACTCGGCAAGCCTTCCGAGATCTTCTCGCCGTGATCGAGCACCATGACGCGATCGACGACGCGCATCAGCACGCCCATGATGTGCTCGACCCAGATGATGGTGATGCCGAGTTCGTCGCGGATGTTGCGCAGCATGTCGGCGGCCTGACCCATCTCGGCCTCGTCGAGACCGCCGAGGCTCTCGTCGGCCAGCAGAAGTTTTGGCGCGGTGGCGAGCGCTTTCGCCAGTTCGAGCTTTTTCAGGCCGGCGGCGCCGAGGCCATCGACGCTGGCATGGCGATCGGTCGGCAGGCCGACCATCGCCAGCGATCGCTCCGCCGCCTCCTCGGCTCTGGCACGGCTGTGGCGGCCCTGGCCGTAGAATCCGGCGAGCGCGACGTTCTCGAAGATCGTCAAGCGACGGAATGGCCGCGGGATCTGGAAGGTGCGACCGATGCCGCTGTTGATGATCCGGTGCGGCGGAAGGCCTGCGATCTCGGAGCCGCCGAACAGGATCGAACCGGACGTCGGCGCCAGCGTGCCCGAGAGCATATTGAAGATCGTACTCTTGCCCGAGCCGTTGGGACCGATCAGGCCGAGGATCTCGCCCTGATCGACTTTGAACGACACGTTGTTGACGGCAGTGAAGCCACCAAACCGCTTCAACAGCCCGCTGACTTCCAGCACCGTCCCGCTCTCCTTGCTTCGCGTATTTGCGCTACTGGTTGCTGTAGGTGGTGCCCTTCGGCAGCGGCAGCACGGCCTCGCGCTGCGCCTGGCTCTTGGGCCACACCACGGAGGACTTGTCGTCGATGTACTGGATCACGACCGGGAACGAGCGCTCGTTCTGGCCCGCCATCGGCGTGCCCTCGCCGTAAAACTTGACGCCGAAGCCCAGCATGGTGCCGCCCTCGGGGATGTCGGTGTCCAGCGCGGCCTTGCGCAGCGCATCCGGATCGACCCCGCCATACTTCTTGATCGCGCGCGGCAGTACGTCGCTCATGAACACGTAAGTGTTGGACGCACCGATGCCGACATGCGCCGAGCGGATGGCGACGCCGGGCCGGATCTTGTCGAACTCCTCGCCGACCATCTTGATCACGGGCGGGAGCTTGGGATCCATGGTCTTCTGGTTGGCAAGCCAGATCGAGATCGGGTCGGTGTTGAAGATGTAGGTGGCATCCGCCCCCATGCCCTCCTTCAGCTTCTCATAGACGCCGTAACCCGCGCCGTGCCCCATCAACGCGCCGAACTTCAGTCCTTGCTCGCGCGCCTGACGCAGCAACAGCGTGATGTCAGGATTGTAGCCGGTGTGGAAGATGACGTCGGGCTTGGCGCGCTTCAGCTTGGTCACCAGCGCCGACAGATCAGGCGCGGTGGCCGAATAGCCCTCCTTCATCACGACGTTGAAGCCCGCCTTCTTCGCGCCGGCCTCGTTGCCCCTGGACACGTCGACGCCGTAGGCGCCGTCTTCGTGAATGATGGCGACGCGAACGTCCTTCGGCTCCTTGTCGAACTTCGCCTTGGCGTTCTGGGCGATGAAATCCATCGTCATCATGCCAAACTGGTCGCCGCTCGCCTGCGGGCGGAAGACGTATTTGTAGCCCTTCTCGTTGAAGACGGCCGACGAGATACACGTCGTCATCCACATGAACTTCTTGATTTGCTCGACGCGGGCCGCAACCGGCACGCATTGCGCCGAGGAGAAGAAGCCGAGCACCATATCCACCTTCTCCTGCTCGAGCAGGCGGACGGATTCGTTGATCGCGATGTCGGGCTTGCTCTGCGCATCGGCGTAGACCGCCTCGATCTTGTAACCCTCGACGCCGGTCTTGGCGAAATGGTCGAGGACGATTTTTGCGCCGATATAGCCGAGCTCAGAGCCGCCGCCGGCGAGAGGCCCGGTCAAATCGAAAACCACGCCGATCTTGATCTTCTTTTCCTGGGCGTGGGCGGACACCGCCAAGCCCGTCGCTGACATCGCGACCAACAGCCCAGATACCAAACGGGCAGCCATGCGCACGCGCATCAAAACCTCCCTGGACGATTGTGCATTGCATTCTTGTTGCTTTGCATTTTCGCCCATCACATGGGCTGAGCGCAGCGATGTCAAGCCTCGCGCATCAGCGCGAGGCGAACTGCTGCTCGACGAAGGCCGTGACAAATCGCGGCATGGACGGCGTGAAATCGCTCATCCCGCGCACGAGATGGATAGCCGACAGTTCAGGCTCGGCCTCGCGCGCCAGATTGGCTTCGATCTGCGCACGAGCCACGTGACCGGGCATGTCCAGGTTGATAATTTGCAGCATTGCAATCGTGGGGCCGGCGACGACGCAGTGCCAGTCCGGCTCGGCTCGATAGTCGGCCGCGGTCAAGCCGGTCTCTTCCTCGAGTTCGCGGATAACGCTGCCGGAAATGTCGAGCGTGTCGCCCCTGACGTCGCCGAGGTCGGGCGTACCCGACGGGAAATAGATCCGGCCCGAATTGGCAGTGTGCTCCGCCATCTCGCCCATCACGAATGCGCCGTCGGAGGTGCGCAGCGCGCCCATGCCAAAACCGTTGAACACCGCCTTGTCAGGAAAGCCCCAGTCGCGCCAGGCGAGGAAGCTCGCGAAATCGGTCTCGAAATAGGTTGCAGTGAGATGGCCGTCGGTAAACACGGCGTCCCGCCCGAGCAGGACGCGGCCGTTCCAGAGTTTTGGCCGCTCACGCTGCTTCTCGGCGAAATGCACCGCGATCTCGGCGCGCCGCTCCTCGGCGAACGGCCAGACGATCGGCCGCACCGCGAGATCAAGCGTCGTGACGCGATGAATGATTGGTGACGTCATGACGCTTGATGACCACGCCTTCGCGTCAGCTATTTGGCGCTCCCCGTGGTCTTCTTGGCCTGCTCGACATATTTGTTGGTGAAGGTCTTGCTGACGTCGATCTTGGCATTGGCCACCTCCGGCGAGCCGACGCTGAACACCGCCAGCACGGCGTCAGCGCCCTTCGGGTCCATCTTGCCGGTCTCGGAGAACATCGGGATCGTGTTCTTTAGCGCAGCGAGATAGAGCTCCTTGTTCTTGCCGACCGTCTCCTCCGGCATCTTCGCCATGATCTCCTCGGGCGAGTGCGAGTGGATCCAGGCGAGCGTGCCCATGATCGCGTTGGTCAGCGCCTGCGTCTCCTTCTCGTGGCCGGCAACCCAGGCCGCGGTCGAGTACAGCGCGCCGCCCGGATATTCGCCTCCGAACGTCTCGAGCGTATCCTTCTGCGTACGGGTGTCCGAGAGGATGCGCAGATCCTTGTGACTGCCCTGGAGCACGGTGACGGAGGGATCGAGCATCACGGCCGCGTCGATCTGGCCCTGCTCCATTGCTGCGACGGCAGTGGCTCCGAGGCCAACGCCGATCACGGCGGTGCTGGCGGGATCGACGCCATTCTTCTTCAGCATGTATTTGAGGAAGAAGTCCGTGGAGGAGCCGGGCGCGCTGACGCCGACCTTCTTGCCGGCGAGGTCCTTGATCGACTTGATCTCGTTCGTGTGCGAGGGCGAAACCACCAGTACCAGACCGGGATAGCGGTCATAGACCACGAAGGCCTGAAGCTCCTGCTTCTTGGCGGCGAGGTTGACGCAATGGTCGAAATAGCCGGAGACCACGTCGGCGCTGCCGCCGAGCACGGCCTTGAGCGCGTCCGAGCCGCCCTTGAGGTCCACCAGCTCGACATTGAGGCCGGCCTTGTCGTATTCGCCGAGCTGTTTTGCCAGCACCGTCGGCAGGTAGCACAGGCAGGAGCCGCCGCCGATCGCGATCGTGACTTTGCTTTGCGCCGCGGCAAGACCGGTGGTGAGCGTCAGCGCGAGCAACGCGCCGGCGAGCCTGGCTATCGTATTCTTCATTGGTTTCCTCCGTTCGGCTGGCCGCACCATAGAGCAGCGGGACCGGCTTGAGAAGCATGGCTTATGGCACTGGCCATCGGCCTTTCGACCCAATAGCATGGGCGCACAACAACAAACTTATGATGGGGAGGATCATCCATGAATCGCCTTGCAATCGGGCTGTCGATCGCTACCGCTTTTGCCGCCGGATGCGGCGCCACCCACCTGCTGCGGCCGGCGCTGGCCGCGGAGAGCATCACGCCGCAGATCATCCACACCGGCGAGATGGAAGGCGACGCGCTCGGGAATGCCAACGCTGTCGGCTACCGTTCCAAGATGTTCGCGAGCGCCGACGGCGCCACCATCTCGATCCAGGTCGGCAATGTGCCCAAGCACATGCATCCCAACACCAACGAGATCCAGTACATCCTGGACGGGACTGGAACGATCTGGCTCGGCGACAAGGAAGTTACGGTAAAGCCGGGCGACCTCGTCATCATCCCGAAGGGGACGCCGCATGGCGGCACGAAGCCGATCAGCGGACAGGTCAAGGCCATCGCGATCAAGACACCGCCGCAGGCGCCGGACGACACCAAGCTGCTGGATTGATCGACCCGGGGCTCGCGCGGCGCGGCCCCTTGCGGCCTAGCCGCGCCCGTCCACGGTGGGGCGCCAGACCAACAGTCTCCGCTCCACCAATGTGACGCCAAAATCGATCAGAATGACAAAGGCCGACAGCACGAACATGCCGGCGAACACGCCGGCGACGTCGAATATGCCTTCAGCCTGCTGGATTAGATAGCCGAGCCCCGCCGCCGACCCCAGATATTCGCCGACGACCGCACCGACCACGGCAAAGCCCACCGAAGTGTGCAGCGAGGAGAACATCCACGACAGCGCCGAAGGCCAATAGACGTGTTGCATCAGCTGCCGCTCGCTCATGCCGAGCATGCGGCCGTTGTCGAGCACGGTGCGGCTGACCTCCTTGACGCCCTGATAGACGTTGAAGAACACGATGAAGAACACCAGCGTCACGCCGAGCGCGACCTTGGACCAGATGCCCAGCCCAAGCCACAGCGCGAAGATCGGCGCCAGGACCACACGCGGCAGTGCGTTGACCATCTTGACGTAGGGATCGAACACCGCGGCGACCAGCGGCTGGCGCGCGAACCAGAAGCCGATCAGCACGCCACCGAGCGATCCGATCACGAAGGCCAGGATGGATTCCGTCAGCGTGATGCCGAGATGCTTCCAGATCACACCCGACGAGAACCATTTGACGATCTGGGCGAAGACATCGATCGGGTTGGAGAAGAAGAACGGCGGCAGCAGGATCTTGCCGAAGACGGGCACGGTCGACAGCAATTGCCACAGCGCGAGGCAGACCACCGCGACCAGCACCTGCAGGGAGAGGAGCGTCACTCGCGACATCAAACCGCCTCCGCCGCTTGCGCGGATTGCGCGTAGCCCTTCATGACCTCGTCCTTGAGCACGCTCCATATCTCGCGATGCAACGCATGGAACTCCTTGTCCAGCCGCACTTCAAAAATGTCGCGCGGGCGCGGCAAGCTCACGCGCCAGTCGCCGATGATGCGGGAGGACGGCCCCGCCGACATGATCACGACGCGGTCGGCGAGCGCGATCGCCTCTTCCAGATCATGGGTGACGAACAGCACGGCCTTGCGGTCGGCGTTCCAGAGGTCGAGCAAGAGGTTGCCCATCACCTGCCGGGTCTGTGCATCCAGCGGCCCGAACGGCTCGTCCATCAGCAGGATCTTCGGGTCGCGGATCAGCACCTGCGCCAACGCCACGCGCTTGCGCTGGCCACCCGAGAGCATGTGCGGATAGCGGTTGGCGAAGGCGCCCAAGCCGACCGAGGTCAGCCATTTTTGCGCCCGCGGCAGCGCCTCACTGCGCGGCGTGCCCCTGATTTCGAGCCCGATCGCGACGTTGTCCAGTGCGGTCTTCCAGGGGAACAGCGCATCGGCCTGGAACAGATAGCCGGCATCGCGGTTCAGCCCGGCGAGCGGCTGGTCGAATATCTCGACGCGTCCGGCCGCCGGCTTCAGCAGCCCGGCCGCGACGTTGAGCAGCGTCGATTTCCCGCAGCCGGTCGGGCCGACGATGGCGACGAACTCGCCCTGCGCGACCGTCAGATGCGCCTTCTCCACCGCCGTATAGACCCGCCCGTCCCCCAGCTGGAACGCGACCTCGGCATCTTCCAGCGCCACTGCCGTGGGCGTTGTCATGTGTTTCCTCCGAACTTGGCCGATGCCTTAGCCGCTCGCGCGGCCAAGTTCAATCAAGCCGCCAAGCGTGGTACGCATGGGCCTCGTCATCCCCTCCCTCCACGGGCGGGTCAGCGCAGTGAGCCCCGCCCGATGCCATCCAGGCCGATGATCAGCTATGCCCGCGTCACCAAGAGCTTCGGCCCGCTCAAGGCCGTGGACGATGTGTCACTCGACATCGCCGAGGGCGAGTTTGTGGCCGTCGTTGGCGGCTCGGGTTCGGGCAAGACGACGCTGCTGCGGCTCGCCAACCGCCTGATCGAGGCGGACGGGGGCACCATCACCGTCGAGGGCGACGACGTGCAATCCGTCGATCCGGTCGCGCTGCGGCGCCGCATCGGCTACGTTTTCCAGAGCGGCGGATTGTTTCCGCATCTGAGCGTCGCCGACAATATCGGGATCACGCCGAAGCTGCTCGGTGTCCCGGCGGCGGCTGTCGCGACGCGCGTTGATGAGTTGCTCGAGCTCGTGCAGCTCGACCGGGGCGCGCATCGCGACCGGCTGCCGGATGCGCTCTCGGGCGGCCAGCGCCAGCGTGTCGGCGTGGCGCGGGCGCTTGCAGCACGGCCCCGCATCGTGCTGATGGATGAGCCATTCGGCGCGCTCGATCCCCTCACCCGCGACGCACTCGGCGACGATTTTCGCGAGCTGCACCGCAGGCTCGGCCTGACCACCGTGATGATCACCCACGACATGACGGAAGCGATTTTGCTCGCCGACCGCATCGCGGTGATGCGCAGCGGAAAGCTGCTTGCGCAGGGCACGCCGGCGGAGCTCTCGAAAAGCGGGGACGACTACGTGCTGGAGCTGCTGCGGACGCCGCGGCGCCAGGTCGAGCGATTGAACGCGCTGCTGCCACAGAGCGGGGCGGCATGAGCCTTTTTACCGATCCGCGCTGGGGCGACGCGCTGGCGCATTTGCCCGACTATCTCGGCAACCACGTCCGGGTCAGTCTCGCCGCACTTGCACTCGGCCTCGCCGTCAGCCTGCCGCTGGCGATCCTCACGCGCAACCGCCCCACCCCGCGCGCCGTCCTGCTCGCGCTCGCCAGCATCGTGCAGACCGTGCCGGGGCTGGCCCTGCTGGCGCTGTTCTATCCGCTCCTGCTGCTCGCGGCCTCCGTGACGCTGGCCTGGTTCGGCATCGCCTTCTCCGCTTTCGGCTTCCTGCCGGCGATGCTGGCACTGGCGCTTTATTCGATGCTGCCGGTGCTGCGCAATGGCATCACCGGACTGAACGGCATCGATCCCGCGCTGATCGAGGCTGCGAAAGGTGTCGGAATGACCGCACGGCAGTCGCTGGTGACGGTTGAACTGCCGCTGGCCCTGCCGGTGATGATGGCGGGTATCCGTACCGCGGCAGTGTGGGTGATCGGCACCGCGACGCTGTCGACCCCGATCGGGCAAACCAGCCTCGGCAATTACATCTTTGCCGGGCTCCAGACCCAGAACTGGGTGTTCGTGCTGTTCGGCTGCTTTGCTTCGGCCCTGCTGGCGCTCGCCGTCGATCAGCTGCTCGGCCTGATCGAGAGCGGCCTGCGCCGGCGCAGCCGCGTGCGTACAGCGCTTGGCGCGGCCGGGATCGCGGCACTGGTCGTCGCAACATTGATACCGACGATGGGGCGCTCGTCTCAGAGCTATGTCGTCGGTGCCAAGACGTTCGCCGAGCAGTATGTGCTGTCGGCGCTGATCACGGACCGGCTCCAGGCGGTCGGGCTTTCCGCCGTCTCACGATCGGGCCTCGGCTCGAGCGTGATCTTCGAGGCGTTGAAAGCCGGCGATATCGATCTCTATGTCGATTATTCCGGCACGCTCTGGGCCAATCAGCTTCACCGCACGGACATCAAGCCGCGTGCGGAACTGTTGGCGGAGCTGAAAACAACGCTCGCGAAGGAGAACATCACGCTGCTCGGCGAGCTCGGTTTCGAGAATGCCTACGCGCTGGTGATCCCGAAGAAGCGCGCCGAGGCGCTTGGCATCCGCACCATCGCCGATCTCGCCGTGCATGCTTCGTCCTTGTCGATCGCGGGCGACTACGAGTTCTTCTCGCGGCCCGAATGGGCGGCGCTACAAAAGGCCTATGGCCTCTCGTTCCGCGCCCAGCGCCAGATGCAGCCGGACTTCATGTATGCGGCCGCCGCCAGCGGCGAGGTCGATGTCATCGCGGGCTACACCAGCGACGGGCTGATCGCAAAATACGATCTCGTTGCGCTCGACGATCCCAGGCACGCGATCCCGCCCTACGATGCGATCCTGCTGCTGGCCCCAAAGCGAGCCGGCGACGAGCGGCTGCAGGCTGCGCTGAAGCCGCTGCTCGGCAAGATCGATATCGCGACCATGCGAGAGGCCAATTTGCACGCCGCCGGCAACGATGCGAACTCGTCTCCGGATGCGGTGGGGAAGTGGTTGTGGGAAAAGGTGGGCAAGTGATCGGTGCGCCGCGCGTCACTGGCGCTACAGTCCCCTGATCATTCCCGCATTGATCAACAGCCGGTTCAGCCGCCGCGCCTCAGCGCCGTCCTTGCAATTGTAGAACATCCCCTTGCAGCGGAGCATGATCTCCTTCTGCTCGGCGAAGGACGGATCGAGCGGGATGCCGGCGGCTTCCTGGATGACCAGCGGCAGATACGGGCCGTCGACCGTGTCCATCACGGCCTCGCTCTTCACCGGCTCGAAATTGACGGCGTCGATCGCGTAGTAGGTCGCGTAGAGACGTGGGTCGTAGGCGTCGAGCTTCTTGCCGAGAGCGCCCTCGTCGAGTCCGGGCTCGAGAATACCAGGCGCAAATTCCGGCTGGTGATCGCCGTAGCGCACGATCAGGAAGGGCTCGCCGGGAAATTTCTTCTTCAGGCCCGCGAGGAAACCCTTGTACTGCTCGGCGCTCATCGCCTGCCGGCGCAGATATTCGTCGATCGACGGCACATTGCCCGGTGCGCGCCAGTTCGGCAGCAGATCCGGGCGAAAGCGCGTCTCCCAGGGGAAATGATTGGCGCCGAGATAGATGAACGTGAACAGCGGTTTGTTCGGCGTCCGCTCACCCATCAGCCGAAGCGCCTTGTCGTAGAAGAAACTGTCGGGCTCGACATCCTTGGCGCCGAGATCCTTGGAATCGAGAAAGCGCTCGATGCCAGTCGTCATCTGAAAGCTGCGCGCGGCCATGAAGCCGCCATGGGCGGGGTAGAGCGACATCGTATCGTAGCCGCAGCGGCGCAGCGCCAGCGGCAGACCGCGCTCGACACGGCCTGTTGCGATGCGCGTCACGAAATAAGCGAAGCGGCCGAACGAGCGCGAGGAAAGGCCGGCGAGCACGTTGTATTCGGTGAACCAGCTCGGCCCGCCATTGCTCTCGGCCAGAAACGTGCGCTCCTTGCCGTCCCAGGATTTGAAATGGCTACCGTAGCCCGGCGGCACCTTGATGCCATCAGCGGCGCGGATGTCGAAGCTCGATTCATCATGGACCATGATGATGTTCGGACGGCGGCCCGCGGGATGGCAGGCATCGACCAGCGGCATGTTGAGCCGTTCGTTGGTGGAAGCAGCCGACTCCATGAAACCGTATTGCGCGAAGTCCGAGACCGCGCTGACGCCGGAGCGGAAGAACTTCGAGAGATAGCCGTCGTCGTAATAGCCGCGCCAGGCCTCGTCCGGATGATAAAGCGAGTAGCCGACCAGCGCGGCGAGGCAGGCGAGCATCGAGGCAAGCGCCGGTAGCCTACGGACGCGGAACGGGTCGAGCCACCACAGCGCATACATCAGCGGCAGCGTGACGAGGCCGGCCCCGATCACCGACCAGCGCAAATTCGGGAAGATCGTGAACAGGAACGCCACCGTGTCGCGGTCGATCATCATCAGGTCGATGAAGTTGACCGTCATCTGCACGACGTCGTGCTTCAGCCGTGACAGCAGCACAAGCACCACGACCATGGTCAGCGACAACGCACCCGAGAGCGCCGGCCGCCGCAGCAGCGTGATCCAGAAGAAGTTGAGAATGCCCCAGGCCAGCACGAAGGAGAGCCGTGCGCCGAAATCCGTCTCGGTCTCGTACATCAGGACAAGCGCTGCGAGATGGGGCGCGGCAACCGCGAGCCGCCGCCAGGTGCCGAGCGCGGCGACGCTCGCCAGCACGGCGGTGGTGGCAGAAGGACCTGGATTGGGCGCGGACGCCATCGACGACACGCAACTGCTGGTCCGGCACGGTGATGCCGAGCCGGCTGACCGGGCCTGCGGCGTTCGGCGCAGCCGGAAAGCCTGCGCCGTGTCATAAAACTGTAATGGAACGGTCACGGACAAGCAACGCGTGTCGCGGTCGGACCTTCGCTTAATGTTAGTGATGGGCGAATGGGCCGCATGGGCCAGCCACGTTAGACTTTGGCGATGCCCGCGATGAAGAGGTCGATGACCCCCTCTGCCATCCGCTCGATCTCGCCCTCCTCCACGCCCCAGCGCGAAAGGTGGCCGTCGAGATTCATCCTGGCAAACCCATAGACCAGGGCGCGGCCGGCGATTTGGATGCGCTTGAGGTCGGCCGGCCGCAGCAGGCCCTGCTTTGCCGCCTCAATCAGTATTCCCTCGGTCAGCGCGATCAATTCGGCATTATCGCGCGTCAGCTCCGCCGAGCTGCCATGGGCGAAATACCGCCCGGTGGAGATGATCTCGAAATGCGCGGGATTGCGCCTCGCCCAGCGCAGGTAGGCGAGGCCGAAGGCGCGGAAGCGGCCAAACGGGTCGGCAGCCGGTGCCTGTTCCAGCGCCACCTCGATCTCGGCACGAAATCGCCGTTGCGCTTCCTCGGCCACCGCTGACATGAGCGCGTCGCGGTTTGGGAAGTGCCGGAACGGTGCCCCCGGCGAAACCGCGGCCCGGCGTGCCGCCTCGCGCACCGAGATTTCAGCCCCCTCCGCCGCCAGTTGCAGAGCAGCATCGATCAACACGCGGCGGAGATCGCCATGGTGATAGGGCCGGGCTTCAGAGGTGTTGCGGCGAGCGCGCGGCTTGGCCGGTTGTCGGGCGGGCATGGAGCTTCCTTAGCATCACCCGAACGTGAATGTAAGCAGCGATTACACCCATTGACCGCACAGCCAAGGGAAATGTAATCGATGATTACATAACGAAGGAAATTGCCATGTCACAACGCCAAAGCTGGTTTGAAGGCTGGCGTCTGCTTGCCGCCCTCTCCTTGAACCTGATCGTGCTCAGCCTGTGGATCGGGTCGACGCGGCAGTTCGAGGCCGAGGGCGTGCGGATGGTGATCCGCTTCACGGCGCGAAGCTCGCTGCTACTGTTCTGTCTCGCCTTCAGTGCTGCGGCGCTGGCGCAGCTGTGGCCCAACACCTGGACGCGCTGGCAGCGCCGCAACCGGCGCTATCTCGGCTTAAGCTTCGCCGCCTCCCACGCCATTCACGCGGTTGCGATCGTCGCGTTCGCCAAGATGGATCCGACCGGCTTTGCCGAGGCCACTTCGGCGGCCTCCTACATTTTCGGCGGTATCGGCTATGCCTTCATCATCGCCATGAGCGCGACCTCGTTCGATCGCACCGCCGCGCTGCTCGGGCCGCACACCTTGCGCGCGCTGCATCTTACAGCCGGATACTATCTCTGGTTCCAGTTCATGGTGTCGTTCGGCAAGCGGGTGCCGGCAATGCCGCTCTATGCGACGTTTCTCATTCCGCTGATCGCCGTGATGGCGCTGCGCCTGATCGCGATGGCCGCCCATCCACGCAGGTGGACGGCGGAGGCCGGCTGAGCATCGGTCAGCCCTGCGGCAGCAGGCCGAGGCGCTTGGCGATGATGCGATCGACCACACGCTTGGGCAGCGTGGCCGTCATCAAATGGCGCATCCGGTCCGGCGTGATCTGGTAGCGAACCCTCGGCCGCTCAGCGGTGAGCGCCTCGAAAACGACCTCGGCGATCCGCTCGGCCGGCAGCCCAGTCTCGCCCAGCTTCATCATGTACTCCATCACCTTGTTCAGCGCCGGCAGATAAGGCGAGTTCTGGTAGACCGACAGATCGATCTGCTCGGCCTTGCTCCAGATCGGCGTCTTCACCGCGCCGGGGGCGACGATGATGACGTCGATGCCGAACAGCATCAGTTCGCGGCGCAAGCTCTCCGACAGGCCTTCGATGGCATGCTTGGAAGTGCAGTAAGGCGCCGACAACGGATTGCCGTTCTTACCCGCGACCGAGCTGATCATCACGATCCGTCCCTTCGGCCCCTTCAGTGACGGGTCGGCGCCGAGCAGCGGACCAAAAGCCTGCGTCGCGATCACCGGGCCGATGACGTTGATATCCATCTGCCGGCGGAAATCATCGGCCGACAGTTCGAGCACGGGACCGGCGACCGCAACGCCGGCATTGTTGACGAGACCGGCCAGCGTCTCGCCGCCCAGCGCCTCGCGGACTTTTCGCGCAGCAGCGAGGGCCGCCGCCTCGTCGGTCACGTCGAACAGCAGCGGCGTGAAGTTGGCGCCGAACTCGCCCGTGAGCCGATCCGCATCGGTCTGCTTGCGGACACTACCGAAAACGCGATAGCCGCGCCCGATCATGAATTTTGCAATGGCCCAGCCGATGCCGGTGGACGCGCCGGTGACGACGACGGATCGCATGGTCTTTCCCCCCTTGAGTTCCCGTGATCATGTAGGAGAAAGGTGCCGGTGCGCAATGCCGCTAGTGGACAGAACCCTGGCTGGCTCGCTCGCGAAGCCTGTAGAACCGGAGTGCAGCCTTCGCGGTATTTGGACTCAACCGGAGAAAGCTCGCGAAGCACTGCTCCAATCGCTCTCCGCTCTCGCGAGCCGCACCGGGATAAAACCCCAGGATCTCCTTCTTCGTGTCCCACGACAGACCGATCGCCTTCGCGAGGATGAGGATCTGCTCGGGCTGCGAACGGACCAGCGCACGTGCCGAACACGAAGAGGTCAGCGACCTGACGCAGGAGTTCGGCGCGCTTCGACAGCTCCGGCTCACGGAGATCATGAGATCATGAGATCATGAGATCATGCCACGTTTCGCGCTGGTAACGGCGGATCGAAACTGATCTCGGAATTCGGCACGGGCCGGCCGATCAAATAGCCCTGCGCGTAGTCCACTCCTGCCGCGAGCAGAGCATCGAACTGCGCAGGGGTCTCGACCCCCTTGGCCACCGTTGCGACATCCAGGCCCCGGGCCAATGCCACGGCGGAGGCGACAACCGCGGCGCAATCCCTTCGCGTCGTGCAGCCCTGCACGATCGCGCGGTCGATCTTGAACTTGTCGAATGGGAAACTCTGGAGATAGCTGGCTGCGGAATAGCCCACGCCGCAATTGTCGAGCACAACCCCGACACCGAGGTTCTTCAGTTGCCGCACCGCGAGCAAGTGAGCCGCCAGATTCCCGTCCAGGAGCGCAGCGTCGGGAATTTCGACTTCGAGGCGCTCGGGCGACAACCCCGATTCCACCAGCGCGCGCAGCACGACATCGAGCACGTTACTCCGGTGGAATTGGGCGGCGCTCATGTTGACGGCGACTTTGATGTGCACCGGCCAGGCGGCCGCGTCCAGGCAGGCCTGCTGCAAGATCCATTCACCGAGCGGCAGCATCAATCCGGCCTGCTCGGCAACATCGAGGAACTGTATGGGCGCCAGCATGCCCTTCGCGGGGTGATGCCAGCGCACGAAGCATTCCAGCCCGGTCATCGCGCGCGTTTCGGCGTCGATCACCGGCTGGTAATGCAGCTCGAACTCGTTGCGGGCCATCGCCCCCCGCAGTTCGCTCTCCATCGACTTCTGTGTGTCGGCAGCCTCCGTCATCTGCGGCTGGAAGATCCGGAAATCATTCCGGCCTGAGGATTTCGTCACGTAGAGCGCGACGTCCGCCTTCCGTAGTAACGTTTCCGCGTCGGCACCGTGTTCGGGCGCGAACGCGATGCCTATGCTGGTACCGACGTTGGCACGATTGCTGCCAACATCGAACGGTTGCTCGATCAGGCCGATGATCCTCAGCGCCAATGCGATGGCGCCTTCGCTCTGATCGCTCTCATTCTCCTGAATGATCGCAAATTCGTCGCCGCCGAGGCGGGCCAGCACGTCCGTATCTCGCAATGATGAGCTCAGCCGCTGCGCGACCTCGACCAGCAGATGATCGCCTGCGGCGTGACCGAGCGTATCGTTGACGAGCTTGAACCTGTCGAGGTCGAGCATCAGCACGGTAAATGTCGTGCCATGACGCTGCGACCGTTTTGCCGCTTCGGCCAGCTTTTCCGCAAAGACGGCGCGGTTCGCCAAGCCTGTGAGCAGATCGTGCTGCGCCAGATATGCGATGCGTTTCTCGTTTCTCGCCCGATCGGTGATATCCTCGTGGGTCGTCAGCCAACCGCCATCCAGCATCATGTGACGCGCAATGGCGACCACCCGCCCGTCCGCAAGCTCCTGTATTTCGCTGAGTTGCTTCACGTTTTTCTTGAGATAAACGTCCGGCGCGACGCCGGCGAAATGCGTGCCTTGCTCGCGGCGATATTCGAGAATCTGGGCCAGCGTGGTTCCCCGGCTTATCCGATCGGGGGCAATATGGTAGATTTCGCTATAGCGCGCGTTCGATACCACGATCCTCTGGTCCGCATCGAACATGCAAAGGCCCTGGGACATGTTGTTGAGGGCGACGTCAAAACGCATGTTGATTGCCTCAAGCTCCGCGGCCTTCTGCGCCAGCATTTGCTCGCCGCGCTTTTGCTCGGTAACGTCTTCGTGCGTCGCGACCCAGCCGCCGTCCGGCAGCGGCTTGCGCTGAATCAGTATCTGGCGGTGGTCTTTCAACGCGTAGTTCTGCTGTCGCTCGGTCGGCATGATCTCGACATGCTGGTCGACCGTAAGCGAGCTGGTTTCGCCGCGATCCGCATAATGCTGCAATATCCGTTGCAGCGGCGTGCCGGGCCTGACGAGTTCGTCCGGCAGATCGTACATCTGCTGATAGCGGCCGTTCGATATCACGAGATTTTTGTCTGAATCAAACAGACAGAGCCCCTGGGACATGTTGCTGATGGCGATATCGAACCGCGTGTTGATGAGCTTCAGCTCGGCGGCATTTTCCGCCAGCAGGGTCTCGTCGCGCCGCTTCTCGGTGATGTCCTCATGGGTGGCTACCCAACCGCCGTCCTGCATTGGCGTACGCACGATCGAGATGATCCGGCCATCGGCAAGTACGACGATCTTCGGGGTCCGGTGCCTTGCGCCGTCGAGGAATTCCTTGACGTCGAGATCACCCCCAGCGCTCTTGTAGTTGCCGATGATGCTACCGAGCGGCGTTCCAGGTTCGACCTGCGACTCCGTGAGATCATACATCTCGCGATAGCGGCTGTTGGCGACCAGCAGCTTCTCATCGGCGTCGAACATGCTGAGCCCATGCGGCATGTTGCTCAACGCAGCATCGAACCGGGCACTTGCGGCCGCGAGTGCGTTCGTTTGTCGTCGCAGCAGGAAGGTTCCGATCAGAATGATGGCGACTATCGCGGCACCCAGGGGACCGAAGGTGTAGAGATGCCGATACCACGGCTGCAGCACGTAATTGCGCGAGTAGGTTACGACCAGAACCAGCGGCAGGCCGAACACAGTCTTGTAGCCTGCGATGCGCGCGACGCCGTCAACGGGACTCATCAGCTCATATGAGCCCGCCTCGGATGCTCGCAGATGCTCATTGAACAGCGGGCCGCCCGCGACCGACATGCCAAGAACGTTGTTCTGTTCCGGGACGCGCGCCAGGATCCGTCCGTTGCGATGGATCAAGACCACCGAGCCGTCGGGGCCCAGATTGATTTTGCGATAGATCTTCAACAGAAAGGATTGATCCAGCGGCGCAGTCACCACGCCCGCAAAGCTTCCATCCGGATTGTTCAACCGACGAGACGCCGCACTGAACCATTTGTCGCCGCCTGCCGAGCGGTAGGGCGGGGCAACGAACAATTCGGTGCCGGCGCCATCGCGTTGCGCGATGAAGTGCGCCATGTCGGAGATGTTGCCGCGCGGCGGCGCACGATCATAGGAATGCGCAACGACGGCTCCGGATGCGTCGGTCCAGCCGACCGCGACCAGGATCGACGAACTCTTGACCAGTTGGCGGAGCGCGGTGTTGGCCGCACCGGCGTCGGCGAATTTTCCGGAGAAGGAGTCGTTGCGGATTGCCTGCGCCTCAAGCAGGACACGATCAATATCTTCGAACGTCACCGCGGCATGCTCGGCCAGGATGGCCGAAAGGTTGAGAGCATCGGTTTTCGCAGACGCGACCGCTTCTCGATAGCGAACGGCCAGATCAACGAGGAACAGGGCGACGACAACGAGCGAAAACAGCAAGCCGAGAATCGTGACGGACGATCCCGGCGATCCGGTCAGCCTTCGCCAAGGGTTCAGCATTGTCCATCTGCGGTACGAGCAATGGTCCACCCTCGCTCGGTCGCGCTAAGATTTGGTTGATCTTCCCATGGCAATTCGTCTCCGTAATCGTACGGAATCACGTCAGTAACGGTGTCCTAATACTCGGAGAGTGGAAGAACGCCCGAGGCTCTCGCACAACGAAGCTTGCCTCGGCGGGGAGCTTCGCGCGGCGAACGGGGCTGCGCGCACGATCAGCGGGATCGCGCCGGCGCGAGGTGGACTCGCCTGGCCGCATTAGTTCAGGACTGCTCCATGCAAACCCCGGAAGCTCGTGAATAGGATCGAGGTTGGGGGCGCGACCTCGTCACGCCCCCCAAACGACGGTGCTTTAGTTCTTCGACTTGTCCACCAGCGCGCCCTTCTTGATCCAGGGCATCATGTCGCGCAGCTTCGCGCCGACTTCCTCGATCGGGTGCTCGGCAAGCTTGGCGCGGGTCGCCTTGAACGAGGTCTGGTTGACCTTGTTCTCGAGCATCCAGTCGCGGGCGAACTTGCCGGACTGGATGTCATTGAGCACGCGCTTCATCTCGGCCTTGGTCTCGGCGGTGACGATGCGCGGACCGGTGACGTACTCGCCATACTCCGCGGTGTTGGAGATCGAGTAGTTCATGTTGGCGATGCCGCCTTCATAGATCAGGTCGACGATCAACTTCACTTCGTGCAGGCACTCGAAATAGGCCATCTCCGGGGCGTAGCCGGCTTCGACCAGCGTCTCGTAGCCGCCCTTGATCAGCTCGACCAGGCCGCCGCAGAGCACGACCTGCTCGCCGAACAGGTCGGTCTCGCACTCTTCCTTGAACGTGGTCTCGATGATGCCGGCACGGCCGCCGCCGACGGCGGAGGCGTAGGACAGGCCGAGGTCGTGGGCGTTGCCCGAGACGTCCTTGGCGATCGCGATCAGGCAGGGCACGCCGCCGCCGCGCTGGTACTCCGAGCGTACGGTGTGGCCGGGACCCTTCGGCGCGATCATCAGCACGTCGAGGTCGGCGCGCGGGTCGAGCAGGTTGAAGTGGACGTTGAGGCCGTGCGCAAACACCAGGGCGGCGCCATTCTTCATGTTGTCGTGCAGGTGCTCGCGATAGATGTCGCCCTGGAGCTCGTCCGGGGTCAGCATCATGACGAGATCGGCCCATTTGGCGGCCTCGGCGACTTCCATCACCTTGAAGCCGGCAGCTTCCGCCTTCTTGGCCGAGGCCGAACCCTTGCGGAGCGCAATCGCCACGTCCTTGACGCCGGAATCCTTCAGGTTCAGCGCATGGGCGTGGCCCTGGCTGCCGTAGCCGACGATGACGACCTTCTTGCCCTTGATCAGGTTCAGGTCGGCGTCGCGATCGTAATAAACACGCATGGTCGTTTCCTCGTTCAGGGGCCGGAATCGGCCGTTGGTCAGGTCTTCTCAGTCAGGTCTTGGACGCTGAAATTTGCGGATTTCGGTGGCTGTCTAGAGCATTTTCGACCCCCTGGGAAACCCGTTTCTGCATGGAAATCCGCGACATCATGCATCCATGAGGACGGGGAAGAGGGACGCCAGCAGCAGGATCGCCATCAGGATATTGAAGGCGCGGACCAGCCGCACAGAGGTCAGGACCGGCCGCAGTGCGGTGCCGAAGAAGGCCCAGACCACCGTCGACATCGTGCCCACGAGCAGGCTGATCATGGTCTGGATCGCGATGTTGAGCGGGAATTGGGCGATGGCCGCATAGGCAGTGATGGTGCCGATCACGATCACCCAGCCCTTTGCGTTGATCCATTGGAACATGGCGGCGCCAAAGAAGGTCATCGGGCCGCGGCCATCCCCCTCGCCCGGCTTGGCCGGGCCCGAGAAAGCGATCACGGCGGCCAGGTAGACCAAGTAGGCGGCGCCGGCATATTTCAAAATGGTCTGCAGTATCGGATAGGCCAGGAACACGGTGCCGAGCCCGAGGCCGACCGCTGCAACCATGAAGGCGAAGCCGATGACGACGCCGGCGATGTGGGGAATGGTGCGCCGGAAGCCATAGGTCAGCCCCGAGGACAGCAGCATGATATTGTTCGGACCGGGCGTGAAATACATCACGGCCATGAAGACGAGGAAGGCATACAGCAGCGACTGAGACATGCTCACCTCACGCGGCTTTCGGCTGCGGTTCTTTGGGTAACGCCTCGGGGCGCTTCGCCAACACCATCACAGCGATGCCGCCGACCACGGTAAGCATGCCGGCCAGCCGCAGCGGGCCAAACTTCTCGCCGAACACAATGCTGGAAGCGGCCGAGCCGACGAACGGCACCAGCAGCGCGAACGGCACCACCTGCGCGGCGGGATAGTCGCGCAAGAGCCGGCCCCACAGCCAATAGGCGATGCTGGTGGAGATGCCGCCGATCACCAGCAGGCAAATGAGGCCGGTGAGCGACATGTGGATCAGCGAATGCCAGGTCGGCGTCGGTCCGTTGACGACCAGCGTGAGCGCGAACAGCGGCACCGCGGTGGCGAGGCACAACCAGGCGAACAGATCGAACATCGGCACGCCGCGGGCGCCGCGCAGCAAGATATTGCCGACCGCAAAGCTGACCGGCGCGATCATCAGCACGGCGAAGGCACCGACGCTGAAATCATAGCCGACCGTGCCGCAGATCATCAAAAGGCCGATTGCTGCGATGACGATGCCCAGCGTCTGCGCCGGCGTCGGACGCTCGCCGAATGCAATCGCGGCAAAGCCGATCGTGAACAGCGCCTGGCTCTGCACAATGACGCTGGTCAGCCCCACCGGCACGCCGTGGGCGATGCCATAGGCTTGGCTCAGAAACTGGCCGAGAAAGAGCGTGAAGCTGATCGCGATCAGGAGCGACCAGGCAACTTTCGGCTTGCGAATGAACAGGCACGGGACCGCGGCAATGGTGAAGCGCATCGCCGTCATCAGCTCCGGCGAAAATTCGTCGAGCGCGATCCGGCTCGCCACGAAGGCAAGCCCCCAGATGATCGCCACCACGATGGCGATGAGGATGTCGGCCGGCTTCATTATTGTTCCCGGTTCTGCCCTGTGCAGCCCTGTTTGTTGTTCTGGTCGAGCCTTGGTCGCCGGCCCTTAGGTGGAAGAATTGGATTTCCGCAGCAGATAGGTGCCGTGCATCGGGGCATGGTAGTCGGCCGAGACCAGCGTAAAGCCGACGTCGGTCAGCATCCGCTCCATGACCCAGCCAAAAGTGGAATACTCGTCGCGCATGTGGGTGACGACGCTTTGACGCGAGACATCGTGGTTCGTGATCTCGAAGTCGGCCCATTGCTCGACGTCGCGCTCGAGGGCATCGGGCATCGAGGCGTAGACGATGTCGCGCAAATAGAAGGTCGCACCGGGCTTGAGCGCGCGATAGATCCGCGACATCGCAACCGCCTTCCAGAAATCCGGTAGATGGTGCAGCGTGAACTCGCTGACGATCAGGTCATAGGACTCCGGCCGGTAGGCGAAGCTGAGCAGGCCGGCGGACTGCGTGCGGACGGGCGCCTTGCGGTCGCGCGCGTAGATCTCGGCGAGCGCCAGCATCGCGGGCGAGATGTCGATGGCGTCGACCTCGGCGCCCATCAGCGCCGCCTCGGTCGCCAGCACGCCGTTGCCGCATCCGATATCGGCGATGCGCCAGCCGCGCTGGACGCCGAGCATTTTCAGCGCGGCGCGCGCCCGCAGATCGGCGTCGTCGTGGCTGTCGTAGATTGACGCCACAGCGGGCCCGATGCCCATCCGGTTCCGCTCGTTGTAATACCAGTCGCGCGCCAGCATGGTTCACATTCCTTCAGGCCCGCGGCCGATCGCGGCAACGCCGGTGCGCGACACTTCGACGAGGCCAAGCGGACGCATCAGGTCGATAAACTGGTTGATCTTGTCGGTATTGCCTGTGATCTCGAACACAAAGCTCTCGGTGGTGGCGTCGATCACGCGGGCGCGGAACGCGTCCGCCAGCCGCAGCGCCTCGACGCGATGCTCGCCCTGCCCGCGCACCTTGACCATCGCAAGCTCGCGCTCGATCGAGCGCTTGGTCAGCGTCATGTCGACGACGCGATAGACCGGGATCATGCGATCGAGCTGATGCTTGATCTGCTCGATCACCATCGGCGTGCCGGTCGTGACGATGGTGATGCGCGAGAGATGCTTCTGGCTCTCGGTCTCCGTGACCGTGAGGCTCTCGATGTTGTAGCCGCGCCCGGAGAACAGGCCGATGACGCGTGCGAGCACGCCGGGTTCGTTCTGCACGAGCACCGAAAGCGTGTGCGTCTCGTTCGGATCGTGACGCTCCTCGATGAAGTAGGCGGATGCGGGCTGGTTCATTGTCGTCCCCTTCATTCTCGGCGTTACGCCGTCGCCCGATGAGCGACCTGCGCATCCGTCCCGACCCAACCGCGGAACAGATCGAAATCGATATTGCCGCCGGACAGCACGAGACCGACGCGCTTGCCCGACAGACTTGTCTTTTCCTGAAGCGCCGCGGCGAGGGCGGCGGCGCCGGCGCCTTCGGCGAGATTGTGCGTGTCGGTCCAGAGCGCTCGGATCGCGAGCGCGATCTCATCGTCCGTCACCTGGACGATACGCGAGGCGCCCTTGAGGATGATGGCGAGAGCTTCCGGATCTGGCATCCGCGTCGCCATGCCGTCGGCGAGCGTGTTGCTGCTTTTGGTATTGACCACTGCGCGCGCTGCGAAAGACAACGCGTAGGACGGCGCCTCGGTCGACTGCACCCCGACGATCTCGGTCTTCAGGCCAAGCAGATCGCGCGCCATGATGCAGCCGCAGATGCCGGAGCCCTGCCCGATCGGCACATAGAGGATGTCGAGATCGGGCGCTGCCCTGAACAGCTCGAGCGCGTAGGTCGCCACGCCGAGCACCAGGTCCGTATGGAACGACGGCACCATATGAAGCCCGGCGGATTGCGCGTGGCGTCCGGCTTCCTCGCGTGCGGCCTGAAAGTCCTCGCCATGCTCGATGAGCTCGGCGCCAAACGCCTGCATCGCGCGGTTCTTCTCGACCGAATTGCCGCGCGGCACGTAGATCACGGCAGGCACGCCATGGCGGCTCGCCGCAAAGGCGAGGCTCTGGCCATGATTGCCGCGCGTCGCCGAGATGATGCCCGGAATGTTCGGCCGTTCGCGCTTCAGCCGCTCGAGATAGACCAGCCCGCCGCGCACCTTGAAGGCGCCCGACGGCGTGTGGTTCTCATGCTTGACCACGATCTGCGTGCCGAGCCGCTGGCTGAGCAGCGGCCAGGCGTGCGCCGGCGTCGCCGGCACCGCCTGCCCCACGATCGCATGTGCGTGCTCCAGCTGCTTCAGGTCGAACATCACCTCACACCAGCGCCTTGCCGCCGGCGAACGCCTTCGCCGTAGCTTCGTCGTTCGCCTGCTCCGGCAACAGCATCTCGTTGTGCGCCTTGCCCGAGGGGATCATCGGGAAGCAATTTTCCAGCGACGCGACGCGGCAGTCGAACAGCACCGGGCGCTTGACCGAGATCATCTCCTGGATGGCACCGTCGAGATCGCCGGGCTTGTGCACCTGGATGCCGACCCCGCCATAGGCTTCCGCCAGCTTGACGAAATCCGGCATCGCCTCCGAGTAGGAATGCGACAGGCGGTTGCCATGGAGCAGCTGCTGCCACTGCCGCACCATGCCCATGTACTGGTTGTTCAGGATGAAGATCTTGATCGGAAGCTCATACTGCACCGCCGTCGACATCTCCTGCATCGTCATCTGCACCGAGGCATCGCCCGCGATGTCGATGACGAGGCTGTCGGGATGGGCCACCTGCACGCCGACGGCGGCCGGCAGGCCGTAGCCCATGGTGCCGAGACCACCGGATGTCATCCAGCGATGTGGCTCCTCGAAGCCGTAGAACTGCGCGGCCCACATCTGATGCTGGCCGACCTCGGTGGTGATGTAGGTGTCCTTGCCGCGGGTCGCCTCGAACAGGCTCTGGATCGCGTGCTGCGGCAGGATGACGTCGTTGCTCTTCCTGTAATAAAGCGAGTTGCGGGCGCGCCACTGCGCGATCTGCTGCCACCACGCCTTGACGTCGGGCTTCTTCGCCTCCGCCTTGAACACCTGGAGAATGTCCCCGAGGATGTTGCCGCAGTCGCCGATGATCGGCACGTCGACGCGGATGTTCTTGTTGATCGAGGACGGGTCGATGTCGATGTGGATCTTCTTCGAGCCCGGCGAGAACGCGTCGACGCGGCCGGTGATGCGGTCGTCGAAGCGCGCACCGACGCACAGCATGACGTCGCAATCATGCATGGTCATGTTGGCCTCGTAGGTGCCGTGCATGCCGAGCATGCCGAGCCAGCTCTTGCCTGACGCAGGATATGCGCCGAGACCCATCAGCGTTGAAGTGATCGGAAAGCCGGTGACCTCGACCAACTCGCGCAGCAGCCTGGTCGCCTCGGGGCCGGAATTGATCACGCCGCCGCCGCTGTAGATCACGGGGCGCTTGGCGCCTGCGAGCAGCGCCACGGCCTTGCGGATCTGCGTCGCATCGCCCTTCACCCGCGGCGCATAGGAGCGATGTACGTCGGACTTGCGCGGCGGATGATAGGTGCCGGTCGCGAACTGCACGTCCTTGGGCACGTCGACGAGCACCGGGCCCGGTCGCCCCGTGGTCGCAACGTAGAACGCCTCGTGCAGCACCTTTGCGAGATCGTTGACGTCGCGCACCAGCCAATTGTGTTTGGTGCAGGGGCGCGTGATACCGACGGTGTCGCATTCCTGGAACGCGTCGTTGCCGATCAGATGCGTCGGCACCTGGCCGGAGATGCAGACCAGCGGGATCGAGTCCATCAGCGCGTCGGTGAGCGGCGTCACCATGTTGGTGGCGCCGGGGCCGGAGGTCACCAGCGCAACGCCCGGCTTGCCGGTCGAACGGGCATAGCCCTCGGCGGCGTGGCCCGCGCCCTGCTCGTGGCGGACCAGGATGTGCTGGACCTCGCTCTGCTGGAATATCTCGTCGTAGATCGGAAGCACGGCGCCGCCAGGATAGCCGAAAATATCGGTCACGCCATGATCGATGAGCGCGCGGACGATCATCGCGGCGCCGGTCATCTGGTTCGGATCGTGGCTCTTGTCGCTCATTGGCTTGCTCCGGATGCGCTGTGGTCAGCGGCTTCGTTCGTGTCGGATTCGGGAAATAAAAAAGGCCCCGAAGAGGGACCCATGCACACCGCCTGTCATGTGGATGGCAGCTAGCCACCCCCGGCGGTGTGCCTGGGTACGACGGCGATAAGGAGTTTGGTAATAATGTTACGCATGGCAGGTGCCTAGCTTCCCAAAGGTTGCGCGAAACATAGCGACCAGCGCCCCGATGTCAAGGCAAAGCGGCCGTTCCCGCGCGATTTTGGCAGTGTAGCGGTGTTCCCTGGGTTGGGCGAGAGGTAAATTCGGGAACCCAGGCACAAAAGCGGGTCAGCCAGGGTCCCGGGCCGCATTCACGATCGTCGCCAGCCAACCTCGCGCCTCCTGTGGCTTCACCCACTCGAATTCGGGCAATTGGTGCCGGAACCAGGTGAACTGCCGCTTGGCGTAATGGCGGGTGTCGGCGCGGCCGACCGTGGCCGCTTGCTCCAGGCTGAGATCACCGCGCAGATGCCGGATCAGGGCCGGCACGCCATGAGCCTTCATCGCCGGCAGCAGCGGATCAAGGTTGCGGGCGGCGAGACGCTCGACCTCGTTCAGCGCGCCGGCATCTAACATGGCGTCGAAGCGGGCGTCGATGCGAGCATAGAGCTCGTCGCGCTCGGGCGCGAGGAACACCGCGCGAAAACTGTCCCTGGATAGCAAGGGGGGCTGGCCCTCATGGTGCCAGTCCAGCAGCGAACGGCCGGTGGCCTCGACCACTTCGAGCGCGCGCGCAATGCGCGTGCGATCGCGCGGGTTCAATCGCGCGGCTGCCTGCGGATCACGACGCGCGAGTTCGGCACGCAGCGCCTCCACGCCGTTCCGCTCCAGCCGCGCCCGAACGTCTTCGCGGACCTCAGGAGGGATCGGCGGCACCGCGGAAAGGCCCGCCGTCAGCGCCTTGAAATACAGCCCGGTGCCACCGATGAAGATCGGCAGGCGGCCTTCGGCTTTCGCCTCTTCGAGCGCCTTCGCCGCGTCGCTCACCCAGGCACCGGCCGAAAAATTCACGGCCGCATCGACATGGCCGTACAGGCGATGAGGCACCCGCGCCTCCTCGCCATGTGTCGGGCGCGCGGTGATGATGCGGAGGTCGCCATAAACCTGCATGGAATCGGCATTGATGACGACGCCGCCCGTAGCGAGCGCAAGCTCGAGCGCCAGCGCCGACTTGCCGCTGGCGGTCGGGCCTGCGATAAGCACGGCCTTGCCAACATGCCTTCTGCCGACTTGCCCCTCGCTCACGAAAACCTCAAATGTCCCTCGTCGCCACGCTGATCTGCAACCCGAATAATCCCGCGCTCGACTCTACCATCGTCGACGGCGCCCGCGCCGTGCTGCCTCAGGCAGCTCCCGCGCACTGGCTGTTCGACGGGGTTGCAGCCGACATCCCCTTCGGCGCCGACAGTAACCTCGAAGGCGACCGTCACGCCATCGAACAGCGGCTCCGCGAGCTTCGCGGCGACCTGCCCATCGACATCGTCGTGCAGCCAGTCGGCTTCCGGCGCAAGAAGCTTTTTCTCGCCGACATGGATTCCACCATGATCGGCCAGGAATGCATCGACGAGCTCGCCGATTTCGCCGGGATGAAGGCCCATGTGGCTGCCATCACCGAACGCGCGATGCGCGGCGAGATCGAGTTCGAGCCGGCGCTGCGCGAGCGCGTCGCGCTGCTGAAGGACCTCCCCGCCAGCATCGTCGACGAGGTCTTGGCCAAGCACATCACGCCGACCCCGGGCGGCCGCGAACTGGTCGCGACCATGCGTGCCCACGGCGCCTATGCCTGTCTCGTCTCCGGCGGCTTCACCCTGTTCACCAGCGCGGTCGCCACCAGGATCGGCTTCCAGGAGAACCGCGCCAACGAACTCGTCGTCCGCGACGGCAAGTTCACCGGTGAGGTCAAGGAGCCGATCTTGGGCCGCGCGGCAAAGCTTGCGACGCTGGTGGATCTGATGGAGTCGTTCGATCTCGACGACATCGACTCGCTAGCGGTCGGCGACGGCGCCAATGATCTCGCGATGATCCAGGCGGCGGGACTGGGCGTGGCGTATCATGCGAAGCCGGCGGTCGCCGCGGCTGCGGCGGCCCGGATCGACCACGGCGATCTCACCGCGCTGCTGTATGCGCAGGGGTATCGGCGCGAGGAATTCGTAGAGGCGTAGATGCCGACCGTTCTGCGCTGGGGACCTTATCGAGCATTTTTCTACTCAAACGAAAGCAATGAGCCACCACACATCCACGTGCGCGCAGGCAACCATGAAGCCAAGTTCTGGCTGCACGACCTGGATCTGGCCGTCAACGCTGGATTTCCAGCACACGAAATCGGCGCTATAGTCAGGCATCTAAGGTCGCACCGCGATTTTCTCGAGGGCAAGTGGCATGAGCACTTTGGAAATTGATGTCGGCGACATCCGGCCGGTCGGGGTCGCCTTCACTGCTGACGAGCTGGTGGTCACACTCGCCGATGGCCGGAAGATCGCGACGCCGCTCGCCTGGTACCCGCGTCTCAGGGACGCGAGCGTGGCTGCCCGCAGTCAGTTTGAATTGATGCCGATGGGCATTCACTGGCCAGGGCTTGACGAAGATCTCAGCATCGCCGGCATGCTGAAGGGTCGGCCCGCCGTTCAGCCTTTTGCGACCACCAGCAGGCGATCCGACATTTAAAAACCGCGACCTCCTGGGTGCCCGCCCTTAGCGGCGCACCCAGTGTTTGTGGGCTGCGACCACCCCTTACTGCACGCTCAGCGCAACGAAGCGCAGCTCGCCCTCGGCATTGGAGACGAGCAGAAGTACAGACTTCTTGCCGTCCTTCTTGAGCTGGTCGACGCGCTTCTGGATGTCGGCGCCGCTGGAGACGGCCTCCTGCGCCACCTCGACGATGACGTCGCCGGCAGAAAGCCGCTTCTCGGCGGCATCCGAATTGGCGTCGACATTGGTGACGACCACGCCCTTGACCGTATCCTTGATCTTGTAGCGCGTACGCAGATCCTTGCTCAGCGCCGCGAGATCGAGGCCGAGCGCCTTCTGCGTCACAGTCTTTTCAGGCGGGGGCTCGTCAGTCTTCACTGCGGCCTGCACCTTGTCGGGATCCTGCAACCGGCCGAGCATGACCTTCTTGGTCTCCTCCTGACCCTTGCGGATGATGACGACGTCGACCTCCTTGCCGACCGCCGTGTCGGCGACCACACGGGAGAGATCCTTCGGGTCCTTGACGTCCTTGCCGTCGAACTTGACGACGACGTCGCCGGGCTCGATGCCGGCCGGTTTGGCCGGCCCCTTGTCGTCGACGCCGGCAACCAGCGCGCCGCGCGGCGGCTTGATGTTGAGGCTCTCGGCGATTTCGTCGGTGACACTCTGGATGCGCACGCCCAGCCAGCCGCGGCGCAATTCGCCGAACTGGCGGAGCTGGTCGACGACACCAGCGACCGTCTTCGACGGTACGGCGAAGCCGATGCCGATCGAGCCGCCGGAGGGCGAGATGATCAGCGTGTTGACGCCGATGACGTCGCCATCGAGGTTGAACAGCGGACCGCCGGAATTGCCGCGGTTGATGGAGGCGTCGGTCTGAATGTAACTGTCGTAGGGACCTGAGGAGATGTCACGGTTCTTCGCCGAGACGATACCGGCCGTCACGGTGCCGCCGAGGCTGAAAGGATTGCCAATCGCGACGACCCAGTCGCCGAGCCGCAGCTTGTCGGAATCGCCGAACTTCACCGATACCAGCGGCTTCGTCGGCTTGAACTTCAGCACGGCAAGATCAGTCTTCTTGTCGACGCCGACCAGTTCGGCTTTGATTTTGGTACCGTCGTTGAGGATGACGTTGATCTCGTCGGCATCCGCGATGACGTGGTTGTTTGTGACGACGACGCCTGATGTGTCGATGATGAATCCGGAACCGAGCGAGTTGGTCTTGCGCGGCGCCGGGCTGTTCTCGCCGCCCTTGCTGCCGCCGCCGGGACCCTTGCGATTCTTGAAGAAGTCGTCGAAGAACTCCTCGAAGGGCGAGCCGGGCGGCAGTTGCGGCATGGCATTGCCGCCGCCGCTGCCCTTGGCTTCGACGTTCTGCGAAGTCGAGATGTTGACGACCGCGTCGATCACCTTCTCGGCGACGTCGGCGATGCCATCCGGTCCGCGCGCAGAGGCCGGTGTGCCGAATGCGCTGAAAGCGCCAACGGCGAGCGCGGCCAGCCCTAAGCGCAAACGGGTCGGGGCAATGGTGGCAGCGGTCATTGTGATCTCCAGGAAGCAAGGATTCGGCGTCAAGACTGCGCTCGAACGGGGGGACGGCGCAAGCGCGGACCTTAATGGGCTTCAAGACCCGGATAATAAGGCGAAAACCGGTTCCTCGGCTTCACTTTGGCGTTGGTGCGACGGCTAAATTGGACGTCGCATAACCCAGATCAGGATCAGGCCGGCCACGGCCGAACCAATGCCGACCACCCGCAGGACATTGTCCGGTGTGGCCATGGCGCTTTTCATGGCCTTGCGCATCCAGGCCGGACTTGCCGCGAACATCAAGCCTTCCAGCACGAACAGGATGCCCAAACCGATGAGGAAGTCGGTGAACGCAATGGACCTCATCGGATTGGAACCTCCCGTTGTGCTGTTCTTGTCTGGACGAAGGGCGGCCAGACCGGCCGCCCTCGTCTAGCTTACGGCTTCGCCGGCGTCGTGGTCGCCGTCTTGCCGGACGGGTTACCAAAGAACCGGAAGAAATCCGAGTCCGGCCGCAGCAGGAAGCGGGTGTCGTTCGCGCGCAGCCCGTTCTCATAGGCCGTCATCGAGCGGTAGAAGGAGAAGAAATCCGCATCCTGGCCGTAGGCTTCGGCGAACAGACGGTTGCGCTCGGCATCGCCGACGCCGCGCGTCTGCTCGGCCAGCGACCTTGCTTCTGCCTCGATCACGGTCGCCTCGCGGTCGGCCTTGGAGCGGATCTCCTGTGCCTTCTGGCCGCCCTGCGCTCGGAACTCGGCAGCTTCGCGCTCGCGTTCCGTCTTCATGCGCAGATAGACCGCCTGGCTGTTCTGCTCCGGCAAATCGGCGCGGCGGATCCGGACGTCGACGACCTGGATGCCGTAGCCGTCGGCCTCGTGGTCCAGCTGATCGCGGATGCGCTGCATCAGCTTCTCGCGATCGTCGCGGACCACGTTGATGAAGGTGACCTCGCCGAGCACGCGGCGTAGCGCCGCGTTCAAGAGCGTCGTGAGCTGGATGTTGGCAGCCTGGATCGAGCCGATGCTTTGATAGAAGCGCAGCGCGTCCTTGATGCGGTAGCGTGCGAAGGCGTCAACGACCAGGCGCTTCTGGTCGGACGCGATCGCTTCCTGCGACGGGTTCTCCAGATCGAGGATCCGCTTGTCGATGTTGATCACCGAATTCCACGGCGCCTTGAAGTGCAGGCCGGGATCGGTGACGACGTCGACGGGCTTGCCGAACTGCAGCACGATGGTCTGCTCGGTCTGCGCCACCGTGAACAGGGACATGTAGCCCACGATCACGACGAGCAGGAGTCCGAGCAGCGTGACGATACCTGAAACCGGGGACCTCATCGGTTGCCTCCGGTCGTCTGCTGGCCGGTTGCAGGCGGCCGCCTGGTCGTCAATTCGCTGAGCGGCAGATAAGGCACGACGCCCTGGCCCGACTGGCCGCCGTCATAGATGAGCTTTTCCGAGCCGCCGAGCACGCGCTCCATCGTCTCCAGATAAATCCGTTCACGCGTCACGTCGGGCGCCTTCTTGTACTCCTCGTAAACCTTCAGGAAGCGCGAGCTCTGGCCCTTGGCCTCGGCGACCGTCTGCTCCCTATAGCCTTCGGCGGCCTGCATGATCTGCGCCGCACGTCCGCGTGCCTGCGGCACGACCTGGTTGGCATAGGTCTGCGCCTCGTTCTGCAGCTGCTCGAGATTGGCGCGTGCCGCCTGGACGTCGCGGAAGGCATCGATCACCTGCGCCGGCGGGTCGACCTTCTGCATCTGCACCTGGCTGATCTGAATGCCGGCGCCGTAGGTGTCCAGCGTCTTCTGGATCAGTTCCTGCACGCCCTGTTCGGTGACGTTGCGCGCGCCGGTCAGGATCGGCTGGATCTGCGAGCGGCCGATCACCTCGCGCATCGAGCTCTCGGCGACCGCCTTCACGGTGCCTTCGGGATTCTGGATGTTGAAGAGGAAATCGCCGACGCCGTTGGGCTTGATACGCCAGAGCACGGTGAAGTCGACGTCGACGATGTTCTCGTCGCCGGTGAGCATCAGGCTCTCTTCCGGCACGTCACGAATGGAACGGCCCCGCCGCGCCGGATCGTCGATCAGCGTCATGCCGATGGAGATGGTGGAAACGCGCAGTGCCTTTGGCAGCAGCACGGTCTCAATCGGATAGGGCAGATGATAGTTCAGGCCTGGATCCACGGTACGGACATGCTTGCCGAAGCGCAGCACGACGCCGAGCTCTTCGGACTGGACGCGGAAGAAGCCCGACAGCAGCCAGAACGCGACGATGAGCAGCACGATCAGCGTGATGCCGATGCCGGAGAAATAGCCGCCGGGCATGATCTGCTGGAGGCGGTCCTGGCCGCGCCGCAGAAGGTCTTCCAGATCCGGCGGCCTCGGCCCGACCGGTTGCGGGCCGTTGCCCCATGGCCCCTTCGGACCCGAGCCCCATGGGCCACCGCCCTGATTCTTCCACGGCATTCGACGCTCTCCTCGGCAGGGTGAGATTGCCCCCGCCCGCTTTGTCCGGT
This sequence comes from Bradyrhizobium sp. 149, assembly GCF_023073915.1. GTDB lineage: Bacteria > Pseudomonadota > Alphaproteobacteria > Rhizobiales > Xanthobacteraceae > Bradyrhizobium. The sequence continues at coordinate 576,960 of NZ_JADPKK010000023.1, forward strand.
CCGGCTTTATAGGGGACAGGCAGGTCCCTTACAACGCAGCCATCGCCGTCCATCGAGCTAAGCTTGGGGGCAGAAAAGTCAATGTTAACATTGGCAAATGCGGTTAATGGCCCGCCCGCCGACGATATGTCACATAGGAGTAGTCGGCGCTGTCATGGGGGCCGGCAGGATGGCGGGTGCGCTCAACCTCATCCCATTCTGCCCTGTCGATGTCGAAATGCGTGTCGCCTTCGGGGCGCGCATGCACTTCGGTGATCTCGAGGCGATCGGCGCGATCGAGCCATTGCCGATAGATTTCGGCGCCGCCAATCACGGCGATCTCGGCGACCGAACGCCGCAGGGCATCGCCAAGTGCGACCGCGCCTGCATCCGCGGTCGATGTCGTGACAATGGCACCAGCGGCGCGATAATCCGCATCGCGCGTGATCACGATGTTGGTGCGGCCCGGAAGCGGCCGGGGCAGGGATTCGAAGGTCTTGCGGCCCATAATCACGGGCTTGCCGATCGTGAGCGCCTTGAAGCGCGTCATGTCGGATTTCATTCGCCACGGCATTGCGTTGCCGGCGCCGATGACGCCGTTCTCCGCGATCGCCACCACGAAGACGATCTCCATCAGGACGCGCTCCCGGCAAGCCGCGTCAGCGCGGGCCCGGTGACGCGGCACAGCGTCCAGTTGTCCAGCATGACAGCACCGAGCGTTTTGTAGAACGCGATCGACGGCGCGTTCCAGTCGAGCACCGCCCATTGCAGCCGCGACCAGCCGTTCTCGACGCATTCCCTGGCAAGGTACACGAGCAGAGCCTTGCCGAGGCCCCTGCCCCGATGCGATGGCCGCACATACAGATCTTCGAGATAGATGCCGTGGCGGCCGCTGAACGTAGAGAAATTGGCAAACCACACCGCGAAGCCGACCGGCTCGCCGTTCCACTCGGCGAGGGCGCAATGGACTTGCGGTCGCTCGCCGAAGAGTGCGGCGGCGATCATCGCCTCGCTCGCCTCGACCTCGTGCGAAAGCTTTTCGTACTCGGCGAGCTCGCGGACGAAAGCGAGAACTAGCCCGGCTTCGCCAGAACGCACACGGCGGATGTTGAGCGACATCGACTTCAGACCGCGACTGCCGCCTTGATGTGCGGATGCGGATCGTAGCCGACGAGCTCAAAGTCCTCGTAACGGAAGGAGAAGATATCCTTCACATCAGGATTGATCCGCATCACCGGCAGCGCGCGCGGCGCGCGCGTGAGCTGGAGCTTCGCCTGCTCCAGATGGTTGGAATAAAGATGGGTGTCACCGAACGAATGCACGAAGTCGCCAGGCTTCAGGCCCGTGACCTGCGCCACCATCATGGTGAGCAGCGCGTAGGAGGCGATGTTGAAGGGCACGCCGAGGAACACGTCAGCCGAGCGCTGATAGAGCTGGCACGACAGCTTGCCGTTGGCGACATAGAACTGGAACAGGCAGTGGCACGGCGGCAGGGCCATCTTGTCGACCTCGGCCGGATTCCAGGCCGAGACGATCAGGCGGCGCGAGTCCGGATTGCGCTTGATCATATCGATCACGTTCGCGATCTGATCGATGCTGCGTCCGTCCGGCGCGGGCCAGGAGCGCCACTGATGGCCGTAGACGGGGCCGAGATCGCCATTGGCGTCGGCCCACTCGTCCCAGATGGTGACGCCGTTGTCGCGCAGATATTTGATGTTGGTATCGCCCTTCAGGAACCACAACAGCTCATGCACGATCGCCTTCAGCGGCAGGCGCTTGGTGGTCAGCATCGGGAAGCCGGCGGACAGGTTGAAGCGCATCTGATGGCCGAACACCGACAGCGTGCCGGTGCCGGTGCGGTCGGTCTTTTCGGCGCCGTCTGAAAGAATCCGCTCGAGCAGGTCCTGATACTGGTGCATGTGCGTGAGCCTTTGGGGAGGCGGCGAACTTAGCGGCCGCCCCCGCGCTGCGACAGCGGCGATTCGCCATCCATACGCATTATACCCCGAAAAGTGAGCGTTCCCGGTGCAAACGGCAAGGGGCGGAACTCAGCGTTCCGCCCCTTGCCTATCGACTTGATCCTGCTCGCTAACTTGCCGGCTTGAGCACCGGCGTCCAGTTCGCGATCTCGTTCTTGACGAGAGCAGCCAGCGCCTCCGGCGGCGCGCGCCTTCAGTTCTCGGATTCGGTGAACACCTCGTCGCGCTTGGCGCGCAGCGCGGGCAGCACCGTGAGCACCAGGAGGAAGGCCGCAATCGCCAGCAGCACGGCCGACAGCGGACGCGTCAGGAACACGCTCCAGTCGCCGCGCGAGATCAGCAGCGCGCGGCGGAGGTTCTCTTCCATCAGCGGTCCGAGCACCATGCCGAGCAACAGCGGCGCCGGCTCGAAATCGTGCTTGATCAGCCAGTAGCCGACCAGACCGAACACGCCTGCGAGAATGACGTCGACCGGCGCGTTGTTCACCGAATAGATGCCGATCGCGCAGAAAATCACGATCGAGGGGAACATCAACCGGTAGGGGACGCGCAACAGCCGCACCCAGATTCCAACCAGCGGCAGGTTGATGATGATCAGCATCAGATTGCCGATCCACATCGAGGCAATCATGCCCCAGACCAGCTCCGGTTGCTTTTGCATCACCTGCGGACCCGGCACGATGCCATGGATGGTCATCGCGCCCACCATCAGTGCCATCACAGCGTTCGGCGGGATGCCGAGCGTCAGCAGCGGGATGAAGGAGGTCTGTGCCGCGGCGTTATTGGCGCTTTCCGGTGCCGCCACGCCTTCGATCGCGCCGCGGCCGAATCGCGACGGGTTCTTGGAGATCTTCTTCTCGAGGGTGTAGGACGCAAACGACGCGATCACGGCGCCGCCGCCCGGCAGGATGCCGAGGATCGAGCCGAGCACGGTGCCGCGCAGGATCGCAGGCGTCGAGTCGATCAGGTCCTTCCTGGTCGGCATCAGGCCGGTGATCTTCTGCTGCACGAGGTCGCGGTTCATCTCGGCGCCGGCGTCGAGATTGCGGATGATCTCGGCGAAACCAAACACGCCCATCGCCACCGTCGCAAAGCCGAGACCGTCGGCGAGCTCCGGAATGTTGAACGCCATGCGCGAGGCGCCGGTCTCGATGTCGGAGCCGACCATCGACAGCAACAGGCCGAACACGATCATCGCGATCGCTTTCAGCACCGAGCCCTTGGCCAGCACCACCGCGAAGATCAGGCCGAGCACCATCAGCGAGAAATATTCGGCCGGACCGAACGCCAGCGCGAGCTTGGTCAGCGGAGCGCCGAGGACGGCAATCAGCACGGTCGCGACGCAGCCGGCGAAGAACGAGCCGATCGCCGCGATCGCCAGCGCTGGGCCGGCACGGCCCTGCTTCGCCATCTGGTGGCCGTCGATGGCGGTGACGACCGATGTCGCCTCACCGGGAATATTGACCAGGATCGAGGTGGTCGAGCCGCCGTACTGGGCACCGTAATAGATGCCGGCGAGCATGATCAGCGCGCCGACCGGCGGCAATCCGAATGTGATCGGTAGCAGCATCGCCACGGTTGCGACGGTGCCGATACCGGGCAGCACGCCGACCAGCGTGCCGACCAATGCGCCGATCAGGCACATGAGAATATTGATCGAGATCGGGAGCGACGCGCCGTAGAGCCACCAGGGTGACCACCAGGAGATCTGGAACACCACACCGAAACCGAGGCCCAGATTGTGGAAGATATCGAACATCACACCCTCACTGAACCAGGAAGCGCGGGAACATCGGCATCGGCAGGCCGAGCACGTAGGGGAAGAGCAGCGCGCAACCGAGCGTCAGGCAGGCGCCGACGATGATCGCTTCGACCCAGCGCGTCTCATGCGTGCCCATCGCCGCGATCATGAAGCTCGCGAACGCCGTAACCACCACCCCAAGCGGACGAATCGCCAGAGCGAAGAAAACAATGGAGGCCATCACGAACAGGGGCCCGCGCCAGGCATAGTGCGCCATCCCCGGCCCATCCGTCAGCAGTCCCGTCAACGCGATGCCGGCGCCAAGTGCGACGAGCAGCCCGCCAAACATCCGCGGCGCCGTGCCGGCGCCAAAGGAGAAGCCGCGCATTCCTTGCAAATCGCTGGAAGCCCACAGCGCGAACAAGGCCAGCGCCATCAGAGCGATGCCGCCGACATAGTCCTGCGCCGACCTGATCGTCATGAAGATCGTGAGAATCGCCACCGCAAAGATCGGATAGGAATAGATCAGCGCCAGCAGCACATCGGATGACGCCTTCTTGGTGTCACCGCCAACCGCTCCGAGCGCGGCGCCGGGCGCGCCCGCGAGCAGCGCCGTACCGTGGCTGATCACGACGGCGGCCGGGCCGCGTCCGGCGCCCCAGCCAAAGATCGTCCCAAACGACCAGATGAATTCGAAAATCTGCGGCGCTATGGCCAGCAGACAAAAGCTGATCACCACCGAGGTGTTTCGGTTGGCTGTCGCCGAGTGGCCCATCGTATCGGCCATGCATGTCTCCTCCGCGACTCTTTAAGTCACGCGCAATGTTGTTCTATCGGCTGGAATTGGATCCCCCGCCCGGCCACTGCCTAGCGATTTTCATTACACAATGCCAGCAAAACCCAAAAGGCCCCCGGCAAGCAAAAACCACAGTGGATTGATGCGCGAGACGGATGCGACCACTGCAACCGCCGCGGTCAGAAGCAGCGCAGCAAACGTGCGATCGGTCGACTGGGCAAGGATCAGGGCGCTCGCCGCCATCAAGCCGATCGAGAGCGGAACCAGTGCAGCCTGGATCAGCCGCGGCCAGCGCGATTGGCTGGGCCGGTTGAGGAGCCGGCTGACATAATAGGCAAGCAGCGCGGTGGGCAGGCACATGGCCAAGGTCGCCGCCAGCGCGCCGGGAATTCCGGCGACGGCATAGCCGATCAACGTGACGATAAGCACGTTCGGACCTGGTGAGAGCTGCGCGATCGCATAGGCGTCGGTGAACTGCTTGTCGGTCATCCAGTGATGCACATCGACCGCGATGCGGTGCATTTCGGGCACCGCTGCCGCGGCACCGCCGACTGCGAAAAGCGACATCAGAGCAAAGGTCGAGATCAGCGCCCGGATCGGGTTCTCCGCGTTCATGCTGCTACCTTACGCCGCATCAGGAAGGTGGCGCCGACACTGACGGGGATCGCGACCAGAAGCACGGCCTGGAGCGGCAGGCGAACGACGCCAATCGCGAGGAACACGCCCAGCATCAGGATGAGCGCGACGGCGTCCAGCCGCTTGAGCAGCGGCGTCATCATCCGGAAGACCACCGCGATCAAGAGGCCGACCGCCGCACAGGAGATGCCCGCGAGGATGCGGCGCAGCACCTCCCCATCGCCGAACCGGGCGTAGATGATCGCGAGCACCGTCATGATCAGCGTGGGCGGCAGCAGCAGCCCTGCACAGGCGGCAATACCGCCGGCGATCCCGCGCAGCCGCGCGCCGAACACCATCGACAGATTGACGATGTTGGGCCCGGGCAGGAAATGGCAGAGCGCAAAAGTCTCGTTGAACTCGTCCGCCGTCATCCAGCGATGCTGCTCGACGATGGCCTGCCGGGCGAATACCAAAACCCCGCCGAAACCCGCCAGCGACATCCGGGCGAAGGCCAGGAACAGCGCGAGCAAGCCCGGCGGGGCGGCGCTGGTGGCTGGACGGTCCGGCGCTCGATCTCGTGCTTGATCTGGTTCTTGGGCAGCCGGTGCGGAAACCTCGGACATGTCAGGAGCTTAGAATGCCGGCTGCCGCGCGGCCAAGCCCGCCCGGAACCTGTCCAAGAGAACCTTGGAATGGCGGCTCGAAACACCTGTTATTTGAAACGTTTGCCCCCTATATTGGGGGTGCCGGTTCGCCGGCTATGGAAATAAACGGTCGTCGCAATAAACCATTCGGACCCGGGGGCGGTACCCGGCGCCTCCACCAAAGCCCACCAGCGGGCTAGCCCAAAAAGCGGGCTTTGGCGGGGGCGAAATAGGATCGACGAGGGCGTAAAGGGCGAACTTTTTCCCGGTATTGTTCCGCCGTTATCGGGCTATGCAATAGTTGCCAACGACAACTTTGCTCCGGTTGCTCAGGCTGCGTAACGCAGTTTGAAAGACCATTCTGAAGTCCTAACGGGTTAAGCTCCGTTAGGCGGGGTTCGGAGGCACCTGGCAACAGAAGCCTCCACTTACCTCTTATTTCCTACCCGGCGGGGACTCCTGCTGACCCGTCAGGCGCGGTACTATTGCGACTTGGCGAGTCGGGCCGGCAGGGCCCAACTCCTGGAATGCAACAGGACCACCATGGCGACCGATCATATCCGATACGATGTGCTGGCCCGCGACGCCCTGCGCGGCGTGCTGCGCAAAGTGCTGACCGATGCCGCGTCCCAGGGACTGCCGGGCGAGCACCATTTCTTCATCACCTTTGCCTCGAAGGCCGAGGGCGTGAAGATCTCGCCGCGGCTGCTGGCGCAATATCCGGAAGAGATGACGATCATCCTGCAGCACCAGTTCTGGGATCTGACCGTGCTCGAGGACCGCTTCGAGGTCGGCCTGTCCTTCGGCGGCATTCCGGAGCGGCTGGTCGTGCCGTTCAGCGCCATCAAGAGCTTCCTCGATCCGTCCGTGAAATTCGGCCTCCAATTCGAGACCTCCGATGTCGCCGAGGCCTCGCCCGAGACATTGCCGGCCGCTCCTGCCCCATCCGCGGTCGCAGTGCCGACACCTGCCACTGATCCGGCGGAAAGCACTGATGAGCCGGCGGCCCCGAACCAGGGCGGCGCCGAAGTCGTGCGATTGGATCGTTTCCGCAAGAAATGATCTAGATCGAGCCGGAGCCCGTCGCAGGCGGCCAAACTCCCTATATAGGGGCACATAAAGAGGCCGCGCGGCATTTCGTGCGGCGGAATGGATGTGCTCATGGCCAAAACTTCTCGCTCGAAGATTGCCCGCTCGAAGACCGACCGCTCCCACCCCGCGATCCGCATCGAGACCGACAGCTTCGGCCCCATCGAGGTCCTCGCCGATCGCTATTGGGGGGCGCAGACCGAACGCTCGCGCCAGAATTTTCGCATCGGCATCGATCGCATGCCGATCTCGCTCGTGCATGCGCTCGGCATCGTCAAGCTTGCCGCGGCGCAGTCAAACCAGGAGCTCGGCCTGCTCGACCAGCGCCGCGCCAGCGCCATCATCCGCGCCGCGCGCGAGGTGATCGAGGGCAAGCTGGACGACCATTTTCCGCTGGTGGTGTGGCAGACCGGCTCGGGCACGCAGAGCAACATGAATCTCAACGAAGTCATCGCCAACCGCGCCAATGAGCTCCTGGGCGGCGAGCTCGGCAGCAAGAAGCCGGTGCATCCCAACGATCACGTCAACATGAGCCAGTCGTCGAACGACTCGTTCCCGACCGCGATGCACATCGCGGCGGCGAGCCGCATCACCGCCGATCTCGTCCCTGCCCTCGGCGAATTGCTGCGCGCGCTGCGCAAGAAGGAGAAGGAGTTCGCAACGATCGTCAAGATCGGCCGCACCCACACCCAGGATGCGACGCCGCTGACGCTCGGCCAGGAATTTTCCGGCTATGCCGCGCAGGTCGAAAGCGGCATCGCCCGGCTCAAGGTCGCGGTGAAGGAGCTCTATCCGCTGGCGCAGGGCGGCACCGCCGTCGGCACCGGCCTCAACTCGAAGCCGCGCTTTGCAAAATCGTTCGCAAAGCACGTCGCCGGGATTACGAAGCTGCCCTTCACCAGCGCCGCCAACAAATTCGAGGCGCTGGCCTCAAACGACGCCTATGTGCTGGCGCACGGCGCCATCAATTCGGTCGCGACAGGCCTGTTCAAGATCGCCAACGACATCCGCCTGCTCGGATCGGGTCCGCGTTCGGGCCTCGGCGAACTGATGCTGCCGGAGAACGAGCCGGGCTCCTCGATCATGCCGGGCAAGGTCAATCCGACGCAATGCGAGGCGATGACCATGGTGTGCTGCCAGGTGTTCGGCAATCACACCGCGATCACGATCGCCGGCAGCCAGGGCCATTTCGAGCTCAACGTCTACAAGCCCGTGCTGGCCTACAATATGCTGCACTCGATCCGGCTGATGGCTGATGCCGCGCGATCTTTCACCGACCATTGCGTCAGCGGCATCCGCGCCGACGAGAAGCGCATCAGGGAGCTGATGCAGCGCTCGCTGATGCTGGTGACGGCGCTCGCCCCCAAGATCGGCTATGACAACGCTGCCAAGGTGGCCAAGACGGCGCACGCCAACGGCACCACGCTGAAGGAAGAGGCGCTGCGGCTCGGCTTCGTCTCGGCGGCCGAGTTCGACCGCCTAGTGCAGCCGGAGAAAATGACGCGGCCTGGATGACTTCCGAATTCCGATAGCCATCCGTAGTGATACGGACCCGCGTGTCGCAGAAACATGAGGCTTTGAAGGCGGGATTTGATTACCGTCAATGTCGCGGCGGGAAGGCGTGTTACGCGGCCCCTCTGCCCTCCACTGGGCGGAATTCATCGTTTGATGGCCGAAGTGGCCGATTGACGAGGACAAGCGAATGGCGATCAAGTCTCATTGGGCGCAGTGCGGCGCACGGTTTCTGAATGTTTCATCCTGCGTACGGAGGATCGGATGATGGAGACGCGACATGGCGAACGTCATCAACCTGAATCGTTTCCGGAAGCGCGCCGAGCGGGAAGCCACGGCGAAGCAGGCGGACGCCAACCGAACGAAGTTCGGCCGCACGAAGGCGGAGCGGTCGGCGGAGGAGACGCGCGCGGAACAGGCGAAGGCACATCTGGACCAGCACCAGATCGATCGCGAGGAGCAGCCATGAAGTCGCCCGTCGTGAAAAGGTCGATCGTCGTCGCCGGCCACAAGACCAGCGTCAGCCTGGAAGAGGCGTTCTGGAATGGCATGAAGGAGATCTCGGGCCTGCGCAACATGACGCTGTCCGAGCTGGTCGGCGAGATCGACGGCAACCGGCAGCAGGGCAATCTGTCCTCGGCGATCCGCCTGTTCGTCCTCGACTACTTCAAGAGCCGCGCCATGGCCGCCATCCAGGCGGAGAAGGTCCCGGCCCAGTAGGCCGCATTGGCGTCGATCCTGCCGCCGATCGCCTCCGTCACGAAGCTGCTACTTTAAAATCACTCTAAGGTGCAGTTTCGGCGACCAAGCGCGCTTGACCTCGATGCCCTGCGTTGAAAATACAGGGCATGACCGACATCCATGATACGCGTTCGCAGATGCCGCTGGGCCTGGCCCAGCGCGGCTATACCGGTGTCATCCAGCACCTTTCCGCCAAGGACGCGGGCTCGGCGCTTTCGGACGTCGAGCTCGAGAGCCGGCTGATCGAGCTCGGCTTCGTCGAGGGCGCCCGGGTCGAGGTCCTGCACGAGGGGCTGGTCGGGCGCGATCCGATCGCCGTGCGGGTCGACAGCATCACCATCGCGGTCCGCCGTCGCGAAGCCATGGCCATTATCGTCGCCTGACGCGACCGGACCCCAATTCCATGGAATTGCCTCTCCTTCACCTCGCCCTGGTCGGCACGCCAAACAGCGGCAAGACCTCGCTGTTCAATGCGCTGACCGGCAGCCGGCAGAAGGTCGCGAACTATCCCGGCGTCACCGTCGAGCGCAAGGAAGGCTTCTTCGTCACGCCCTTGGGACGCCAGGTCTCCGTGGTCGACCTGCCCGGCACCTATTCACTGCGCGGACGCAGCCCGGACGAGGAGATCACCCGCGATTTCGTGCTCGGCAAGGCCACCGGCGAGACCGTGCCCGACCTCGTGCTGTGCGTGGCCGATTCCACCAATCTGCGCCTGACCATCCGCCTGCTGCTCGAGCTCAAGCGCACCGGCCGGCCGATGATCCTCGTGCTCAACATGTTCGACATCGCCGCGCGCCGCGGTATCACTGTCGACGTCGAGCGGCTCGCCAAGGAGCTCGGCGTGCCCGTGGTCACCTCGATCGCGGTGCGCAAGGGCGGCACCGCCGACCTGCTGTCGCTGACCGACGAGATCTCGGCCAAGCTCGCCGCCGAGCCGGGGGAGAACAACTGGCGGGCACTTAGCGTGGCCGAGTTGCGGGCCACCCAGCGCGAGGCCGACCGCATCATCGCCGACTGCGTCAGCCTGCCTGCTAGACCCGACACCTGGACGGCGCGAATCGACGCGATCGTGCTGCATCCCGTCGGCGGGCTGATCGTGCTCGCCGCTATCCTGTTCGTGATGTTCCAGGCGGTGTTCGCCTGGGCGCAGCCGCTGATGGAGCTGCTCAATTCGGGCTTCGACGCGCTCGGCGAGTTCGTGCACGCCACCCTGCCCGCCGGCCTGCTGCAGAGTTTCCTGCAGAACGGCGTGATCTCGGGCGTCGGCAGCGTCATCGTGTTCCTGCCGCAGATCATCATCATTTTCTTGTTCATCCTGCTGCTAGAAGATTTCGGCTACATGGCGCGCGCCGCGTTCCTGATGGACCGCATCATGGGCGGCGCCGGCCTGCACGGGCGCGCCTTCATTCCGCTGCTGTCGAGCTTTGCCTGCGCCATCCCCGGCATCATGGCGACGCGCGTGATCGACAACAAGCGCGACCGGCTGACCACGATCCTGATCGCGCCGCTGATGACCTGCTCGGCGCGCATTCCCGTCTACACGCTGATCATCTCCGCCTTCATTCCGGCAAGAGAGGTCTGGGGCTTCATCAACCTCCAGGGCCTGGTGATGTTCGGCCTCTATGCCGTCGGCATCGCCAGCGCGCTAGCCGTCTCGTTCCTCATAAAATTCTTCATGCTGCGCGACTATGCGCCGGCGCCGTTCATGCTGGAGCTGCCGGACTACAAGATGCCGCGGCTGAAATCGATCGCGATCGGCGTCTATACCCGGGCCAAGATGTTCCTGCACCGCGCCGGCACCACGATCTTCTCGATGATGGTGCTGATCTGGTTTCTGGCCTCGTTCCCGCAGCCCCCGGCAGGCGCGACCGAACCGGCGATCGACTTCAGCCTGGCCGCGATCATCGGCAAGGCGCTCGAACCCCTGCTGGCTCCGGTCGGCTTCAACTGGCAGATCGCGGTCGCACTGATCCCGGGCATGGCGGCGCGCGAGGTCGCGGTCGCGGCGCTCGGCACCGTCTACGCGATCGAAGGCGGCAAGGAAGCGGCCGAGCAGATCGGCCAGGTGCTGGCAACCAAATGGTCGCTCGCAACCGCGCTGTCGATGCTGGCCTGGTACATCTTCGCCCCGCAATGCGCATCGACGCTGGCGGTAATCCGGCGCGAGACCGGAAGCTGGACCTGGATGGCCGTCACCTTCGGCTACATGCTGGTGCTGGCCTATGCGGCGAGCCTTCTGACCTACAACGTCGCGGTCGCGTTCGGCGCGGGGTAGCGCCCTCTCGAAACAAAAGCGCGAAAACAACCCCATGCACAGTAGAGGGGGGTTGTGAAATCAATGGCTTACGCGTGTGCTAAATCAGCTGACCGTAGCTGGCACAGAACCAGCGCCCGGCACACAGGCCGGTTGCTCCGTCGGGCAAAACAGGAGCATGATGGCATTATCGAGAGATTGCCGGGACAATCAAAGGGAGACGGCTCGAAGCAGCCTCCGGTCTCGTTTCCCTATTGGAACGTACGTGATGCCGTCACCGCTTTGGCATGCGCCCCCGGCGATTCCGCTGCCTCGACAGTCCACCGCGTTTTGATCGGCTTTGACGGCTCCGCGACGGTACAGCGGTGGCTAAAGCCTCGCTATGACCGAACACACCTAGGATCAAGCTGGCTTATGTGCCAGCACCGTTCCGATCCGCTCCATTTAAGCGCAAACTGTGCCGCCAATGCGAGGCCAAATGCCAGACAGAACGGTCCCAATGGAACATTTCAGCACGGCGAGGCTCACGGCCGAGAGGTTGCACGAAGATCACCTCGCCGACCTCGTCGCATTGCATCTCGATGCCGAGGTGTCCCGCTATATCGGGGGTGTGCGCCCGGCGGAGAGGACCAAGACCTATCTCGACGCCAATATGGCGCATTGGGACCAGCATGGCTTCGGGCTGTGGACACTGCGCACGAAAGACGGGGCATTCGCCGGGCGGGCGGGAATCCGGCACATCCTGGTGGATGACATCGACGAGATCGAGATTGCCTACGCGTTCAAGCGCGAACTCTGGGGCCAGGGACTTGCAAGCGAGATCGCGACCGCGCTGACGGATATCGGACTGTTACACCACCAGCTGCCGTCTCTGATCGGCATCGTCTTCGCCGGAAACGGCGCATCGCGACGCGTGCTGGAGAAGTCGAACTATCTGCTCGAGCGAAGCACGGTCCGTCACGGCGAAGACGTCGTAATCTACCGCATCCGGCGGTGAGAGACGGCCCGACGATCACCCGGTGCGCAGCCAGACAACGGATTGCGGCAGAGAGGCCAGAAACAACACCGCGCAAACGCACAGCAGGACGATGTTCTTGAACAGAAATTCGTCTTACCTGAAATACCCCACCACGAGATCGACATCCGCGCTTCCGGCCGCCGTGCCGTTCAGCTCGGCGTCGATGACGCGGCGGCAGGCTGCGATGGCAGCGTGGTCGCCGAGGTCGTTGGCGGCTTCGAGGACGAGCCAGGCGGCATCGACCGAGGCCTTGTCCGGTGCTCCGCCGACGTCGGCGGTGAGGCTTTTAGTCTTGCGAACTGCGGTGCCGAATTGAGGCAACATTGCAAATACTCCCCTTTGAATTCCGGGATGATGCTCAGTGCACCTGTTGGAGCTCGGGCTGACGGCCCGCGTCGGCACCCGCCGTCTTGCGCGACTGGTAGAATTTCAAAACGCTGCGCGAGGTCTCGACCTTGAGCTTGCCGAAATCGCGCTCGTTGTCGTGGAGCTCGCGCGCCGTGATCAGATGATCCTTGGCGCCGAGGAACAGCAGCGACATGGTCGTGTCCCAGGAGAAGTCGAGCGCCTTGCACAGCACCAGGATCATCTCGCGATTGCGGTCCATCATCGCCCGCTCGATCACGTCGACCGGCAGCGACGACAACAATGACAGGCCGATCTGCACCTCGTCGAAGCGGTGCTGGCGCGCATAGTTCGAGATCGACGCCTGGTTCAGGTTGCCCTGCCGGTACTGCGTCGTCACCACCCGCTTGGCGACGAAATAGCTGCGCGAGGACGGGCCGAACTTGGACTGCAGGTCGCCGGTGACCTCGGTCACCGAACTCTGGAGCTGCGCCATCATCTCGGGGCGCTCCTGCTCGAGCCTACGGCGGACGTCTTCCGAAGCCTTCGAGATCAGCTGCTGGAAGATGTGGCGCGGCACGTCCTTGCGCAGGCCGAGCTGCTCGGCAAGAATCGAGTCGCCTTCGGCGCGGCGGACCATGTGGAGCAGGCCCGAACCGGAGAAGCGCGCGCCCTCGTTCCTGGCAACCGACGTCACCACCTCCTGGTCGCCGCGCTTGACCAGCACGTCGGTGACGGCCTCGCCGATCGACTTGCGCTGGGCGATCGCGAGCAGATGCGACTGGCCCTTGGTCATTGCGCTCTCGAGCAGCATCTTCTCGTCGAGACGATTGGAGTCGCGCAGCACGGGACCGGCGACATCGATCTCGTCATCGAGCGCGAGCTTTTCGATAACGTTGAGCGGAGCGTGATCGCACGCCGACATCAACTCCGAGAGCTGCGCGCGCGCGGCGACCTCGATCTCGTCGGCGAGCCGGCCGATGACCTCGCCGAACATGCTGATCTCGTCGTCGCTGTAGCGGCCGGTGATCAGAATGTCCGTCGCATGCCACAACGCCTTGGTCCGGCTTTCGTCGGTGCCGCGCGCGATCGCATCGTCCAGATCCTGCAGAAGTGTTGTCGCGCCGTTCATCTCGATAACCCCAGTTCTTGGCAGTTTCTTGGGCGAGCGGCCCAGCCGCTCGTGGCGGGACACCGGATTTCTCTGGGAACAGAGACTAGGGAACAAACGCGAGAATCCGGTAAAGTCGGCAGATCAGTTTTGCCGAGCAAAATTCGTTAAAATGCGGAGGAATAGGTTTATCGCTGGGCAGGGTTCAGTTGTGGCGTCAGAGCTTGGAGGATGAAGCTTCCTCATCGTCATGGCCGGGCTTGTCCCGGCCTCCACGCGTCGCCGCATGACGAACGTGGATGCCCGGGACAAGCCCGGGCATGACGAGTTCTGCCCTTAAGGATTCGACGGCGTCAGGACCAGCGGCGGCTTGGGCCTGGGCTTGGCGGGCGGCGGGCCTGGGGCCGGCCTCACGTCGATCGGCGGGGGCAACGGTGCGATCTGCTGGCTTGCAAGCGGCGGGCTCGGAGCGGCGGGAGCTGCCTGCGGCGCCTTCGGTGTCGGCGCGATCTTAGGCTTCGCCGGCGCACGGCGCGGATCGCGGCCGGGCATCGGCACATCCAGCAGCGACGGCTCCGGCACCGGATCTGGCGAGACCAGTGTCGGCAGCGCAGCGGTTGCCGGCGGCGGCTCGCCGCGCTCGATGGCATCCAGCCGCCGCGTCTCGCGGTCGATCATGCGCACCGCGAGCCATGAGGACAGCGGCCCGAGATCGACAGTGCGGTTGAGCCTGTCGGGGGGACCGGCCGCGAACAGCTGAATCTCCGGCGGCGCGCCCGAGAGCCCGGTCATGATCGGCGTCAGGCTGGCCCGGATGTCGGCCTGGTCTGCGGGGATGTCGTAGCCGCCGGAGACGATGGCACGCGCGTTCTTCGCCTCTAACGGCGTTGCGCCGACGCGCAGGCGGCCGTCGCGGATCGTGAACGGGATCTGCGCCGAAGCCACTGCAATCGGGCCCGCCGACAGCGCGGGCTCCACCAGCTGCCGCAGCCGGTTGTCGTCGGCAATTTGGCCGCCGTCGCTGGCGCGGATGGCGATCTCGAAGGCGCGCGGATTGAGGCCGGAGATTTCAGCGGCGTCCAGCGTCACCGTGCCGTTGCCGGCAAGCGCGCCGGTAAGCGCGGCAACGCTGCGACCCTGGCTGGTCAGCGCCATCTGCGCCGAGGCCCGTCCCTTCGGCAGGGCGAGGTCCCGGTAGCGCAGCGCCGCCGCATCGACATTGCCGAGCTCGATACGCGCGTTCAACGTCAGACCATTGGCGCCATTGCGTGCATCAAGACTCGCCGATATCTGGCCGCCGCCGACGCCGCCCTTGAGCGCATCGAGCGCGAGCGACTGACCGTCGCTCCGGATCGTACCGCCGAAGGGGCGCAGCTCGATCCCGCCGGGCAACGTGCCGTGCAACGCCTGGAAGGCGATGCGGCCGCGCCAGCCACCGAGAAGCCCCGTACCCAACGGCTCGCCGGCATCGTGTCCGGCCGCGCCGATGGCCATCGCGAGTGCCGGCACGAGGTCGAGCGTATCCAGACCGACTTCGCCGTCGACGGTCTTCTCCTGATCGAGCGTCACCGCCAGATGGCCGCGCAAATGCGAGCCGGCTACGCTGCTGTCGAGATCGTCGAAAGTCAGGCGATTGCCGGAGAGGCCGACGCGCGAGGACAGATTGACGGCCTGCACCGATTTATCGGCCGCGCTGGTCCCGAACAGCGGCGCCAGATTGGCATTGCGCACGCGCAGGTTCACGCTGGTCTTGAGTTCGGACGATTTGGGCTCCGACAATTCGACGCTGCCTTGTGCGTCCGCGTCCAGTCCGCCGCCGCTGAGCTTTGCATTCAATTGCAACGGATGGCGCCACGCGCCGCTCAGCTTGCCCTCGAACTGCGAAGCACCCTCGCCTGCTGCCATGACGCGATCGAGCCCGAGCAACACCAGCAGTGCGCCGGCCCGCGGTGTCGAGATTTTCGAGTCGAGCGTGAAGTCGCTGTTGCGCAAGCGGTCGATGTCGATGCCGTTGACGGCCGCCACCGGCGTCTGCGCGACCAGCGTCGCGGTGGCCTTGAGCTGCGGTGCGTCGAGGTCGAGCACGGCGCGCGCGTCATTGCGATCGGCGTGCTCGGCGTTCTTGTCGAGGCTGAGGTCGAGCTTCAGGCGGGTCGCACCTGACAGCGACGGGATGGCGTCGAAGCGCGCGCGCACCGAAGGCGCAATCGGCTCGAGCAGCGCCGTGAGCTCGCGCAGCGAATTGGCGGAGGATTTCAGTGCGAGCCTGCCCGTGGCCTTGGCACGGTCGAAGCTGCCGCTCGCTTCCGTGGTCACGCCGCTGGCCTGGCCGAACCGCAACCGCTCCAGCGACAGCGCCGCCGGACCGTAGCCGAGCTTCGCCGCGAATGGCCGCAACTCCTGTCCCGCCGAGATCGCGCGGCCGATATCGAGTGAAAGCTTCGCTTCCTCCGGCCATTCTCCCTGCGGCCCCGCGAGCGCGCGCACGAAACTTGCGGCGGCATCGAGGTCGAGGCGGTCGGCCTTGAGCTCCGCGTCGATCCGCGAGCCCTTGCTCGCGCCGGTCTGGACGAAAGCGATGCGGCCTTCGACCGCGCCGCCCTCGATCTCGGCCTTCAGCCTGTCGATGGCGAAATGGTTGGCGGCGATGGTCACGTCGCCGGCAAGGCGCAGCGGCCGCGTGCTGCGGCGATTGACCTCGCTGCGGCCCTGGAGCCAGGCCACCAGCGTATCGGGATCGGAGGAATCGACGCTGAGACGGCCGCTGAAGCTGTCGGCGCCGGGCGTCGCGCCATTGAGCGAGAGCTGCGTCTGGCCTGGCGCGCGCAGCTCGAGCCGCTGGAAGGTCCAGGACCTTCCGTCGGTCGCAAGCTCGGCCGTGATGTTCTGGAGCGGACGTGCCCCGAGCATGATCTGGTCGGAGTTGAACTCGATCTGCGCCGGAATCGGCGCCTGCGGGATTGCGGCCAGCCCTGCACGGAGCGCCGGAAGGATGCGCTGCGGCTCGGCATCGTCCTTGGCCGTGAGCTTGTCGGCATCGACCTGACGCGCCGACAGCACCGCACGCAACAGCGGCGAAGCGCCGAACCTGATATCGCCGACGCCGCCGAGCTTCAGCGCGGAGTCTTCGGGGCCGAAACTGGCATCGACCTGCTCGAACTTGGCGCCGGCCGGATCGGCCTTGAGTTTGGTTGTGAGCTTCCAGGGCATCGGCCCCGCATCGCCCAGCTTCTTCGGCGCTGGCACAGCCAGCGTCAGCGCGCCCTCGAATTTCGGCAGGCGGTTGTCGAAGGCAAGCACGCCTTCGAGATCGGCCGAGATCGCGCGCTCGCCGGGATCGATGTTGAGGTGGAGGCGGGTGGCGTTGCCGTCGGCGCTCGGGCCGGAGGAGACACGGAACGGATAGCGCACCCTAGTGGCGGTGAAACTGCCGTCGCCCCGGACCGAGCCGGCCAGGGAGCGCACGTCGCCGGAGAAGGCGATGTCGCTCAGCTCCAGTGTCGAACGGCTGGCGGCATCATGCAGGGCGATGCGGCCGGTGAGGTTCAGCCGCTCGATCGCCAGCGAAGCCAGATTGAAGCTGCCGCTCGCGGTGGACGGCAAATCGACGCGCCCGCGCGCGTCGAGGCCGAGATCGACCGCCATGCCATTGACCGAAAGCTCGGTGGCGCGCCATTCGCCGCGCATCAGGGAGCTCAGGCTGAACTCGACGTCGAGCTTGTCGGCGCGCAGACGGCCGAGATCGTTGTTGCCGCCGAAGGTGACCGCGCGCAGCCGCAACGTCGGCGCCGGCAACAACCGCGCGTCGAGCTCGCCCGCCACCCGCACCGGGACGCCGATGATCCTGCCGGCCTCGGCTTCGAACTGGGGCCTGAACTGGTTCCAGTCGACGAAGTAAGGCCCGATCAGCGCGGCCAGCAGCGCTAAGATAAAGGCAATCGCCAATCCGAGCAGCGTCGTCTGCACGGGTCTCCCCTCGGCCAAACCGGATGCGGGCCTTGCCTGAGCCGCAGGGCCTCAGACGTACCGGAACAGCCCCTTATATAGGGGGAAGTGTGGCGAAGTCACAGCGGCTGTTGCGCGCGGAGGTTAACGCCGGCAGCGATCACCAGCTCGCAGGCAGCCGCTTCAGGCCGCGCAGCACGAAGGTCGGCCGCCATTCCGGGTTTTCGACGTCGTCGATGCGCAGGTCGGGCAGCCGGCGCAACAGCGTGGCGATGGCGATCTCGGCCTCGAGGCGGGCCAATTGAGCTCCCAGACAGAAATGGATGCCACCGCCGAACGACAGCGGCTTCACATTCTGACGGGTGACATCGAGCCGGTCGGGGCGGTCTGGATAGACCGCCGGGTCACGGTTGGCCGAGCCCAGCAGGCAGAGCACGGTCTCGCCTTTGGGGATCTTCGCGCCGCCGACATCGTCGATATCCTCCAGCGCGACCCGCCCGGTCATCTGCACAGACGAATCGTAGCGCAAGAATTCCTCGATGGCGCCCACCATCAGCTCCGGCCGCTTCTTCAGGAGTGTGAGCTGGTCGGGATTGCGATGCAGCGCAAGCAGGCCGTTGCCGATCAGATTGACCGTGGTCTCGTGGCCGGCGCCGAACAACAGGATGATGTTGGCGGTCAGTTCCTCGTTGGTGAGCTTGTTGCCATCTTCCTCGGCCTGCACCAGCTGGGTGATGAGATCGTCGCCGGGATTGCGGCGGCGCAGCTCGAACAGCTGCTGGAAATACATCTGCGCCATCATGTTG
Organism: Bradyrhizobium sp. 149; assembly: GCF_023073915.1. GTDB lineage: Bacteria > Pseudomonadota > Alphaproteobacteria > Rhizobiales > Xanthobacteraceae > Bradyrhizobium. Next base: position 595,538 of record NZ_JADPKK010000023.1, read on the forward strand.
CCGGCGTTGCCCTTGGCGATCTCCTCCGGCGAGAGCGGCACCGGGTCGAGCAGCCGTCCGCCGTCGCGCGAGCTGTTATAGAAAGTCTCGCGATGGTCCTCGGGGATGCCGAGCATGTCACAGATGATGGTGACAGGCAGGCGGAAGGCAAAGTCCTCGATCAGGTCCATGTGGCCGCGGTCGATCACGGCGTCGATGGTCTGGTCGACGATCTCCTGGATGCGCGGCCGCATGTCTTCGACGCGGCGGGCGGTGAACGCCTTCACGACGAGGCCGCGCAGGCGGGTGTGGTCGGGCGGATCGGCCTGCAGCATCCAGTGGCTCATGCTGCGAAAGACCGGCTCCTCGATGATCTTCTCGCTATAGCGGCGCTTGGAACGCTCGACGAAATCCTTGCCGAAGCGCTTGTCGCGCATCACGAGGCTGACATCGGCGTGGCGGCTGGCGACGAACTGGCCGAACGGCGTCACGTGGATCGGAAAGATCGCGCGGAGCCGGTCATAATGCGGATAGGGATCGCGGATGAAGTCCGGTGACAGCGGATTGAACAGCGGACCGCCGGCGCCTTGCACGTGCTCGTTCATGGTGACCTCAAATCGGTTGCCGCATGAATCGCATACGCCGGGCAGCCCCTCTTGCGCAGCGTAACCATCCCTGAATTATCAACTCGATACATTATTGTATCGAGTTGCATTCTGCCCTAAACTGCTCCGATGTCAAGGGTGAGAACCAGGCCGACCAGGGACGACACGCGCGACCGACTGTTCGAGGCGGCCGCGCGAATGTTCGAGGAAGACGGCATCGGCGGCGCCAGCATCGAGGCGATCGCGGCGGCCGCCGGCTTCACCCGCGGCGCGTTCTATTCCAACTTCAAGAGCAAGGACGAATTGATCATCGCCATGCTCGAGGATCACGTCGAGCAGTCGATCCGGCGCAACATGGACATCCTCGCGCAGCATGACAATCTCGACGATTTCATCGCGGCGCTGAAGACGATGGACCGCAGCAGGCAGGATCCGCTCGGCCGCTCGCCCCTGCTGCACATGGAGATGATCCTGTTTGTCGCGCGCGCAGAGAAGCGCCGGCCCGAGCTTGCAAAACGCCTGCGCGCGCGGCGCAAGCTGGTCGCCGATATCGTCGAGGCCACGTTGAAGAGCAGCGCGAAGGGCGACACGCTGAACCCGCCATGGATGGCCTCCATCGTGCTGGCCCTGGAGGACGGCTTTCGCCTGCACCGCCTGATCGATCCGGAAACAACGCCGGCCGACAGCTTCTTGCGCGCGATCACGGATTTGCGGCGCAGGACGGGATTGTCGTCGGACTAAATTTGTTTTCTTCAGATCGTCCGCGCTTCGCTGTTCCTGTTCGACATTGGCTTGTCGTGCTCGCCACTGGAACCTGGCCGCAATCATGCGCGCGCATTTTCTACATCCTCGTAACTGCCCAAGGAACGTTTCGACAGCCTGCCACTTTATCCCGAGCCTGTTTTGGCAATTTGGATGATTGGAGGAGACAACGATGAGGATTCTGAAATTGTCTGCGGCCGCAGCTGCGCTGCTGGCCGGTACGGCGCTCGCCGTGGCGCAGTCGAGTTCGACGGTCGGCACCGGCGGCTCGTCAGCCGGCGGTGGCACCAGCAACTCGACCGTCGGCACGGGCGGTTCGTCTGCGGGTTCGGGCAGCGGCTCGGGCTCGGCGTCGACGCTTGGCACCGGCGGCTCGTCGGCGGGCGGCGGCACCAGCAGTTCGACCGTCGGAACTGGCGGCTCGGCCGCAGGCTCAGGCAGCGGCTCGGGCTCGGCCTCGACGCTCGGCACCGGCGGTTCGTCGGCCGGCGGCGGCAAGAGTTCGTCCAGCGTCGGCACGGGCGGGTCTGCGGCAGGCTCGGGCTCCGGCTCTAACTCCGCATCGACGGTCGGCACCGGCGGCTCGTCGGCGGGCGACGGCAAGAGCGGCTCGACCGTGGGAGCGGCCGGCTCCTCCGCGGGCCATGCCAGCGAGATGGGCATGGAGAAGGGCAAAGGCCACCACAAGGACGAGATGAAGAAGGACAAGGATAAGGACTGACATCCCGGCCGGCGGAGCGGCAGCAATGCCGCTCCTTCGTCCTTCCTGAGGAGGACTGGCATGAACAGATCAATCATCACGGTCGCAGCATTGACTTTGATAAGCAGCGCCGCTGCGGGGGAAACCATGCAGAAAACCGGCAAGACCGCATCCGGTGAGACCTGCCGCGTCACGGTCGAAAAACATCCCGACGGCAGCATCACTGCGCTGGGCTCATCGGGCTCAGGTACAACCGGCTCTACCGCATCGAGCGGCTCGCTCTCGAGCTCGAGCTCGGCCGGCGGATCATCGGTGCACGTCCAGGCCGGCGGTGGCAACGTGTCGAGTTCGTCCTCGACGGCCGGCGGCCCCGGTTCGACCAGCGCGAGCACCGTCACCGTCAACGGCTGCACCATCTCGACATCGTCGCCATAGCAAAAGGATTTGACAGATGAGAACATTGATCGCGACCTCGGCAGTCGCACTCCTGCTCACCGCCGCCTCTCCGCTGTTGGCGCAAACCAGCATGACCGGCGGCACCGGCGGCTCGGCTGCCGCCGGCGGCACCTCGGCCAGCACGCTTGGCACCGGCGGCACGTCGACGTCGACGTCCGGACAGACCGGCTCGTCGATCGCAGCGGGCGGCAGCGCCGCGTCGGTCAACGGCAAGGCGCAGTCCGGCACCAGCATGAACAGGGGAAATGGTCCCGTGCTCAATTCCAATGCGCGCGCGCAGGCGCATGAGGGTGGTACGTTCAGCCGCTCCCACACCCGCACGAAAGTGAAGGCGGGCGAGGAGGTCGGATCCACCACCAAGACCATGTCGCACGTGCCAGGCTCCAAGCCGACCATGTCGACGACATCGACCAAGGTGCGCTGAACCATCCTCACGAGACTACTGCCCGCGACCTGCGGGCAGTTTTTTCTTTGTGTTTTTTCCTTGTGAACGGATCAACCGCCGCTCAGCGTGCGGCTGACGCGCGTCACGACGGCATCCCACTGCCGCTTCTCGGCGGCCGGATAGTTGATCAGCACGCAATGGACGTAGCGACGCCCAAAGTTGCAGCGGTCGTACCAGATCTTGCCGCGTCGGGTGCTGGAGACCACGAAGAAGCGCGGCGCAATGCGCTTGTAGATGATTCCGGATGGCGGATTCTTCCGCGACAGGAAAGCGGCCGGTGAGCTGCCGTCATTCGGAACGGCCTGCACCGTCAAGTCTGCTCGGCCGTCGCTGGTCCGGTACTGCATGCCATAGCCGTCGGGCCGGCCGGCTTGCTCGGTGAAGATGGACGAGGGAATGTCGACGCTGGTCCCGGTCTCGGGAATACGATAGCCGTTCCAGTTCTCTGCACCGGCAGCCGCCGGCAAGGCACAGACCGTGACTAGGATGGCGGCGATCTTCTTCATCGCATAGTTCTTCATCGCACGGGTTTGCGTTGGTCGGCCGACAACGTGGGGAAGAGCCGGAGGTTCCGATCCGCGAATTGAACGCGCGTTACGCCCGGCCTCGGCCCACCAATCGTTGCAAGCAGGATGTCGCGCCGATCCTAGATCAAGCCGCCGCACGATACAGCCAGCCAGCAGTAGGCGCGTCGGCTAAGCCGATCGCTTCACCGCAACCACGCCGGCCGGCGTGACATCCAGCCGGGCCAGCATCGTCCGCGCCTGCTCGGCGCAGTGCTCGATCAACCAGCGCTCGAAGGCGGCGGGCGCGAGCGCGGGTGCGTAGAGGAAGCCTTGCACGACGTCGCAGCCGAGCTCGGCCAGCACCTTGCGCTGCGCCTCGGTCTCGACGCCTTCGCCGACCACGGTCATGCCGAGGCCCTGCCCGACACGCACCACGGCGGTAGCGATCGCGAGCGCGCCGGCGTCACGCTCGATGTCGCGCATGAAACTGCGGTCGATCTTGAGCTCGTGGATCGGCAGATGGGCGAGCCGGCTGAGGCTGGAATAGCCGGTGCCGAAATCATCCACGGAAAGCCCGACGCCGAGCTCCCGGATCGCGTTCATCGTCTCGAGCGCGGCGACGCTGTCCTGCATGAACGCGCCCTCGGTGATCTCGAGCATCAGCGCATCCGCCGGCAGATCGTATTCGGTGAGGATGTCCTTGAGCCGCGCGGCCAGCGTGACGTTGCGGAAATTGATCGGCGACAGGTTCACCGACACGCAGGGAATGTTGAGCCCGGCGCGGCGCCAGCTCGCCATCTGCCGGCAGGCCTCGCGCACCGACCACAGGCCGATCTGCTCGATCAGGCCGCACTCTTCGGCGAGCGGGATGAATTTTGCCGGCGAGACGTCGCCGAGCTCGGCATCGTGCCATCGCGCCAGCGCCTCGACGCCATGGATCGCGCCGTCGCAGCTGCGGATCTGCGGCTGATAACTGAGGGTCAGCTCGCCGTCGGCGATGGCGCGGCGCAGCGCCGCGATCAATGCCAGCCGCTGCTCGGTAAGCCCGTTCATCTCGGCGCTGAACAGGCGATGGGTCGAGCGTCCGGCCTGCTTGGCCATGTACATGGCCGCGTCCGCCTGCTGCATCAAGGTGTCGATGTCGGTGGCATGATCGGGATAGAGGCTGACGCCGATGCTCGCCGACATCTGCAGCTGCCTGGAGCCAAGCCGCAGCGGCGCGGCCAGCGCTTCGGTGAGTCCGGCCGCGACGCGCTCGGCACTCTCGGCGTTGCGCTGCGGCAGCAGGATCACAAATTCGTCGCCGCCGAGCCGTCCCAGCATGTCCTCGGGACCGATCTGCTCGCGCAGGCGTTGCGCGAGCTGGATCAGGAGCTCGTCGCCGGCGGCATGACCGAATGTATCGTTGACGTCCTTGAAATGATCCACGTCGAGGAAGGCCAGCGCGACGTGGCTGCCGGTCGGGCAAGCATCGATGGCGGTGGTGATCAGCCGCCGCAATTGTGCGCGGTTCGGTAGGCCGGTGAGGATATCGTGATAGGCGAGCCGCGCGATCTCGGCGCGCGCTTCCTTGCGCTCGATCGCGAAGGCGCCGAGAGCGACGCAGGCCTCGACGATGCGGCGGTGCCAATTGCTCGGCGCGCGCGGTTCCCGGTAGTAGAAGGCGAAGGTGGCGATGACCCTTCCGTCCTTGGCCTTGACCGGGGTCGACCAGCATGCGCGCAGCCCAATCGCGAGTGGCATCGCCTTGTAGGGCTGCCAGCGCGGATCAGTCTCCAGATCGGTCGCCAGCACCGGCTCGCCGTAGAAGGCCGCGGTTCCGCAACTGCCGACATTAGGGCCGATGGCAACGCCGTCCAGCGCGCGGGAATAGTCCTCGGGCAGGCTTGGGCCGCCGAGCGGATGGATGACGCCGGCAGCGTCGACGTGTAGCAGCGAACAGACCACGTCCGGCGCGATCTGCTCGACGCGGCGGCACAGCCGGTCGGCGATCTCGCCAATCGGAACCTCGTCGGCGAGCGCACTCGTGATGAGTTGCTGGAGCGAGCGCAGCTGCTTGGTCTCGGTAACGTCTTCGAGCAGCGCGAAGATATGTTTGACTCGGCCCTTCCTGTCGCGGAAGGCATCGATGCGGGCGCAGACCCAGATCTCCTCACCGTCCTTGTCATAGGTGAGTATCTCGACCTCGCCGCGGTGGCCGCCACGTATCAGGCGCTTGACGAGCTTCGCGACGGCCTTGCGATCGGTGTGGCGGCCGGCGATCAGCCTCCTCGCACGGCGGCCCTCGGCCTCCTCGCTGGTGTAGCCGAACAGCGTCGTGAAGGCGGAATTGACGTAGACGATGTTCTGGTCCGTGTCCGTGATGAGAACCGCGCGGTTGGTCTGGTCGGAGACGGCGTGGAGAAGCCCGATCCTGACGCGGCGCTCGGCCTCGGCGGTGACGTCGCGCGCAAACACGATGTGATGGGCAGCGCCGCCACTTGCAACGCTTGAAAGCGAGATGGCCGCCCGGATCCGGCTGCCGTCGCGTCGCACGAGGCTGATCTCGTCACGGAATTCCGCAACCGGATCGGCCCGAAGGCATTTGAGACTGAGAATTTCGGAATCGCGGCCGAGCACTTCAGCGCGGGCGAGTTTCCAGATGCGCTCTGCACCGGCATTGAAATGCGTGATGCGATGCGCGCTGTCGACGACAACGATCGCCTCGTCGGCGCGTTCGAGCGCGGCCAACAGCACTTCCGGAGTTTCTGTCATGGCATCGGAGGCAGACATCGCTAGACCCGGAGGCATCGGAGATACGGCAATGAACGCTAGCGCCGCGATGGTGTCCAAGACGTTTTCGCAATCTCCCCGATACACCGGCAAGACGCGGCATGCTTAACGTTCTGCCAAAAGCGCGACGGTAAGTCAGTGCATACGGAACCTATTCGGCACCGGTTCCGCCCTGGAGCTTGCCGGCTACCGCGCGGACCTTGCGCGGCGCAGCTTGCCAGATCGAGAGCGCCGACAATCCGCTCACGGCGATGGCAATGCCAAAGGCGAGCGTGTAGTTGCCGGCTCGATCATACAGCAAGCCGGTGACCCAGGGACCGGCGGCGCCGCCGGCCAATGCCGCCAGCATGATCGTGCCGAAAATGCTGCCCTGGTGCCTGCCCTGAAAAATCTCGAACACCACCGCGCCCATGATCGAGGTGAGGCCGTAGCCGAGCGCGCCTTGCGTGAACACCATGAGGTAGACCAGCCACAATGACGGCTGGAATTTCAGTGCCATCAGCGCCGCGAAAGAGATCGCAAAACCCGCGCAGCTGATCGCCCACACCCATTCCCGCCCGATCCGGTCGGAGACATGGCCAAGCAGGATCTGGCCGGGAATGCCGAGCAGGCTGACGATGCCAAGGGCCCACACCGCGACGTTCGCACTGAAGCCGATGTCGAGCAGGAATTTGGTCTGGTGCACCTGCACCGCATACCAGACGTACAGGCCGCAGAAATAGCCGAGCGCGATCCACCAGAACCGCGCCGTAGCGACGGCGCGCCGAAGCGTCCAGTCGGTGCCAACCCAGTCGGGATCGACGATATTGGAGACAGGCTTTGCGGCACCCGCGGCCGGCGCGGCATCGCCGTCCGGCCGGAGGCCGATATCCTCGGGGCGCCGATGCAGGAACAGATTGATCGGCGCCAGCACGATCAGGATCATTAGCCCCATCGCGGTGCAGGCGGTGCGCCAGCCGGTTTGTTCGATCATGTGCTGCACCCATGGCAGCAGCGTCACCGAGCCGATGCCGACGCCGGCGAAGGCGACGCCGATCGCGAAGCCGCGCTTGCGGATGAACCAGTTCGGCAGGAACAGCGACTGGCCGGAATAGCCGAGACACACCGAGCCGGCGCCGACCATGACGCCGATGGTCACGTAGAGATGCCAGGGCTGGCTCGTGAGCGGCGCAAGCAGCAGCCCGCCGCCCATCAGAACCACGCCGAGCTCCATCACCGCACGCGGGCCGGCGCGATCCATCAGCCGGCCGATCAGCGGGCTAACCATGCCCGATACCACGAAACCGAAGGAAAAGGCGCCCGCGGTGATGCCGCGCTCCCAGCCGAATTCGGAGATGATGGGAGGAAAGAACAGCGAGAAGGCGGTGCGCGCGTTGACGCCGATGGCCATGGTGACGAAGGTCACCGCGACCACGACCCAGCCGTAGAAGAACGGAAGCCGCATTGTGTGTTTCATCCCCGGACGGTCCTTCCGACCATCCGGGACTGCCCGGGTCAAGCGCTTTTCGCGCATGCCCCTTCAGCGATGCTTGCGCGCGCTCAGGCGGCGTCGCGCTGGGACGGTTTGATCGGCGCGTCGACCAAAATCCGGTCGATGGGCTGCGGGCGGCCGAACAGATAGCCTTGCGCGAAATTGACGCCGAGCGCCTTCAGCCGCTCGTATTCCTCGCGGGTCTCGACGCCCTCGGCGGTGACCGACATGTCGAGCCCGCGCGCCAGCGTCACGATCGAGGAGATGATGGCGGAGCTGCGCGGCTGATGCGTGAGGTTGCGGATGAACGATTTGTCGATCTTGATCTTGTCGAACGGGAACGCGGTCAGATAGCTGAGCGACGAATAGCCGGTACCGAAATCGTCGAGTGCGAGCGCGATGCCGATACTCTTCAGCCGCCCCATGAAGGCGTGGTTCTCCACGCCGCGTTCCAGCAGCACGGATTCCGTGATCTCGATCTCCAGCCGCTGCGGCGGCAGCCCGGAATCGGCGAGCGCCGCGCTGATCATCTCGAACAGCTCGGCCTCCTTGAACTGGATCGGCGACAGGTTGACCGCGACCGCGAGGTCGGAGGGCCAGCCGGCCGCGTCCGCGCAAGCGCGCCGCAGCACGAATTCGCCGAGCGGCACGATCAGTCCGGTTTCCTCGGCAAGCGGAATGAACTGGTCCGGCGGAATCAATCCGCGGCTCGGGTGGCGCCAGCGCACCAACGCCTCGAAGCCGCGCCGCGCGCCACTGATGGCGTCGACGAATGGCTGGTAGTGCACCTCGAGCTGACATCGCGCGATGGCGTCGCGCAAATCGCCTTCCAGCATGCTGCGCGCCTCGAGTTCGGCCGACATCGCCTGGTCATAGATGGTGAAGCAGTTGCGACCCGCCGATTTCGAGCGGTAGAGCGCAAGGTCGGCCTTCTTCAGGAGCTGCTCCTGATCGCCGCCGTGATCGGGCGCGATCGCGATGCCGATGCTGGTACCGATCTCGACGCGGTGTCCGGGAAGAAGGAACGGCTCGGCTACGAGCTTGGCGATCCGCCCCGCCAGTTCGGTCGAGCAGACGCGCTGATCCTCACAGGCTTCCTGGATGATGGCGAATTCGTCACCGCCGAGCCGGGCCAGCACGTCGTTGGCGCGCAGGGCGGCTTTCAGCCGCTGCGCGACCTGACGCAGCAGCGCATCGCCGGCACCGTGACCGAGGGAGTCGTTGACGTTCTTGAAGCGGTCGAGGTCGAGCATCAGAATCGAGAAGGCCGGGCCGCCGTCGTTCAACTGACCATTGAGTTCGTCGAGCCGGGCGAGGAAGAAGGCCCGGTTCGGCAGTCCGGTCAGGATGTCGGTCTGGGCGAGTTCGAGCACCCGCCGGTTCGCCAGCGACAGCCGCTGCGAATTGCGGCTCGCGAGCATGAGATAGATCGAAAGCGACAGCGTCAGCAGCATGCCGACGGTCAGCACCGCGCCCGCGCGATCGTACGTCGTCTCCAGCGGACCGCCGGCAGTTGGAACCGCGCGCACCTGCCAATCGGTGTCGCCGATCCTGAGATTGCCCGACCAGTGAAGGGCCCGCGCGACGTCCCGCATCGACTGCGGCGCCGTGGCGGCCGACGAATAATCCGGTAGCATTTCGTCCAGGCCGACGATCTGCCCGGTGAACGGCGGATAGACGTTCACGCTCACCGCGGGGCTTGCCTTGGTGGTCACGCGAATGGACTGGATCAGCAGCGGGAGGTCGAACACCCCAACGACGAAACCGGCGAGATTGCGACGCCGGTCCACGGCCGTGTCGCGCGACGTTCCCTTGGCGTAGACGGGAATCGCGACGAGGACGTCAGGCAGCCGGCCGCCCTCCTTCGGCTCGTAGAGGCGGGTGCGAATGGCCGCGATCTGGTCGCTGTCGCGCGCGCGCTCAAGGACCGCGCGGCGCTCCGGAACGCTCGCGTAGTCCATGCCGTAGACCGAAGACGTCTTCGGCTGGGTCGAGTAGAACACCGGAAAATATTCGCCGCTCTGCGGCGCGGTCGCGAACGCATCACCCTGGAGCGACTTAATGCGATAGCCGGACACGCCGTCCGTGATCGCCGCGGCCTCGTATTCGGCGCGCTCCTTGCGATTCACGCGCGGCACCCAGGCGATACGCAGCATGCCGGGATGGCGCTCGAACAGGCGGGCGCTGAAGGTCTCGAATTCGCTGCGGGTGATCTCATGATTGGTCGATTCGAACAGCGTGCGCAGCGCGACGAGCCTGGAGATGTACTCGCCCATGCCGTTCTGCATCACGATGGCTTCGGTCTCGGCCGCGTTCTCGAACTCGATCTTGTTGACGCGGTCTTCCCATCGCGCCACGGCGGCCGCACCCACGACCGAGAACAGAAGACCGACGCCGACCGCGACGAGCGCAGGGCGATAGAGCCCGAGCAGCGGCGCGGCACGCCACCATCGGCTCATACGCCCCCGATCCTGATCGTTCTGATCCCGACCGCCCATCCTGATCCCCAAGTCCCCCATCACGCGGCGGCCCGAACTTCTGGTTGAGCCACCGGAACCACTATCGGTCGGGGATCGCGGTTAAGAACTGCACAATTTTGGAACTGGGGCGTTCCGCATCACGCGATTTAGTTAACGATTGACCCGGCAAGCTGCGACGGTCTGGCAGTAACTTGCCGATTTTCCCCGGTGTCTTACGGAGCGTCGACGCTGCGCCGGTTAGCGACCTGTTCAGGGCGCAAGACCTATCGTTTCCACAACGCGTCCAGCATCCGGCAAGCTTCCTCATGACACGATCTCGATCCGCGACATTCCTCGCCTTGACCATCGCATGGCTGACTGCCGCGATGCTCCCGGCGAAAGGCGACGAGATCGGCATCAGCGAGGATGCGATCCTGTTCGGCCAGGCCGCCGCGCTCGAGGGCCCCTCCTCCGCACTCGGACAGCGGATGCGGCAGGGCATCGTTGCAGCCTTCACCGAGATCAATTCCAGGGGCGGCGTTCACGGCCGCAAGCTCCAGCTCGTCAGCCGCGACGACGGCTACGACCCCGACCGCTCGGTGGCGCAGACGTTGCGGCTGATCGAGGACGACAAGGTGTTCGCATTGATCGGTGCGGTGGGCACGCCGACCGCATTGGCGACGATACCGATCACCAGCGCCAGGAACGTGCCTTTTATTGGTCCGTTGAGCGGCGCCGAATTTTTGCGCGACCTCGAGCTTGCGAACGTGGTCAACATCCGTGCGAGCTATGGCGCGGAGGCCGAGACGTGGATCAAGCACCTCACGGAGGACCGCCAGTTCACCCGCATCGCCATTTTCTACCAGGACGATTCCTTCGGGCGCGACGGTCTTTCTGGCGTGAAACGCGCACTTGCCAGGCGCGGCCTCGAGCTCGCCGCCGAAGGCACCTTCGAGCGCAACACCCGCGCGGTCGCTTCGGCCTGGCGGACGATCAAACGCGCCGAACCCGAGGCAATCGTCATGGTCGGGACCTACGGTCCCTGCGCGGAGTTCATCAAGCTGGCGCGCCGCAGCGGCGCTCGTCCGACCTTCGTCAACGTCTCCTTCGTCGGCGCCGTTGCGCTCGCCAGGGAGCTCGGCCCCGAGGGCGAAGGCGTCATCGTCTCGCAGGTCGTGCCGTTTCCCTGGGACCGCTCGCTCAAACTGGTCGCCGACTACCAGGCGGCGCAGACGGCGTTCGACCCGACCCTGACACCGGACTTCGTGTCATTCGAAGGCTACCTCTCCGGCCGCCTTGCGGCCGCGGCCCTGGAACAGGCGGGACCGCAACCGACGCGCGCGAGCTTGCTGCGCACCATCAACGATGTCGGCCGCTTCGACATCAGCGGCAGCACCATCACCGTCGGCATGCGCATGATTGACGCGCCGCCGAAGGTATTTTTGACGGTGATCCAGAAGGACGGGACGTTCAAAGCGGTCGACCGGCTTTAGAGCCGGATCAGGGACGACGCGTCCAGCGGTCGGCGTTGACGGCACCTTGCGGGATCTCGCCCTTCACGATCGCTTCGACCTGGCGCACAGTTTCCAGCGACTGATACTCGATTGCCTGCGGCGTCAGGCCGCCGACATGCGGCGTCGCGATGACGTTGGGGAGTTTTGCCAGTTCCGGGGTCGGCATCTGGTCAGCTGCACGGCCGACATCCATCGCCGCACCGGCGATGCGGCCCTCCAGCAGCGCCTTCGCAAGCGCCGCCTCGTCGACCAGGTTGCCGCGCGAGAGATTGACGAAGACGGCGTGCCTTTGCATGCGCGCCAGCGCCGCCTCCCCGATCAGGCTCTCGGTCGCTTCATTCGCAACCGCAAGGCAAACGACATAGTCCGACGCGGCAAGGAGATCGCCGAGACCGACGTGGCGGATCGCAGCATCGCTGACGGTCGCGAAGGGATCGGACACTAGCACCTCCATGCGCAGCACTTTTGCGACCTCGGCGAGGTAACGCCCGATGCTGCCATAGCCAATGATGCCGATTTTGCTTCCGGCGAGCTGGCGGCCCATCCGCGCTTCCGGCTTGCGGCCGGCCTGGTAGTCGGCCGTCGCCCGGGATACGCCGCGGGAGAGATCGACCATGAATCCGAGCGCGAGCTCGGCCACCGCCTGCACGAAGCCGGGCCCGGCGCGGGTCACGAGCACGCCGGCGATCGAGGCGGCCTCGACATCGACGTTACGGATGTCGACGGCGCAACGGACGAAAGCGCGCAGCCGCGGCAGTTGCGCAAAGATCTCGCCGCGCCCCTCGGTCATGCGATCTGCGACGATGATGTCGGCATCTTTCGCAGCACTCACGAGGCCGGCGGCGTCCAGCGTATCATCGCTCTCGTGCAGGACCACCTCGGCGGTGGCGCGCAGGCCGTTCAGGCTGCGATCGCCGTAATAATTGCGGCGCATCTCCGGCGTGTGGGCCAGCAGGACTTTCACGGCAACACTCCCTCAATAGCCAAACGCGCGCGGCAATGCCGTGCTCAGCCATGGCACGAACGCGATCACGAGCAGGCAAAGGAACAACAGGCCGAGATAGCCCATGATCGGCTTCACTGTCTGCTCGATCGGGACGTTGCCGATCAGGCAGGCGCCGTAGAGCCCGAGCCCGAGCGGCGGCGCGAACAGGCCGATGCCCATCGCGATCACGAGAACGACGCCGAAATGCAGGGGATCGACGCCGAGCTGCACCGCCACCGGCATCAGCAGTGGCCCGAAAATGATCAGCGCGGCCGCCCCTTCCAGCACCGAGCCCATCACGATCAGCACGGCGATCGCGAGCAGCATGAACAGCCAGACGCCTGAGGTCTTGGACAATCCCAGCATGAAATCGCCGACAGCATGCGGCACCTGCTGCAAGGTCAGCGTGAACGCCAACGACTGCGCGGCGGCGACGATGAACAGCACGAGCCCGGATCGCGTGGCCGCCTGCACGAAACTGTGCGCGGCCGATTTGAAGCCGAGCTCGCGGAACACGACACTGCCGACGACGAGCGCGTAAGCCACGGCGAAGGCCGAAATCTCGGTCGCTGTGGCAAAGCCGCTCTTGAAACCGAAGAAGATCATGAAGATCAGGCCGAACGAGGCGATCGCGCCGCTCCACAGACCCGACACCGGCATCTGCGGCGCGACGTCCTCCTTATCCGCTGGCCTCTTGCCGAAGATGATGGAGACAGCGATCAGGACGAGCGCCATCAGTGCGGCCGGCAACAGCCCTGCGACGAACAGGCCGCCGATCGACAGGTTCGCCACGAAGCCAAGGATGATCAGGTTGATGCAGGGCGGAATGGTTTCCGCCATCACGGCGGATGCGGCGAGCAGTGCCACCGCGCCGCCCGGATTTTGCTTCGAGCGGCGCGCAGCCGGGATCAGCACGGAGCCGACGGCCGCGACGTCGGCCATCTTCGAACCGGAGATGCCGGAGAACAGCACCATCGATGCCACCATCACGACGTTGAGGCCGCCGCGCATACGCCCGACCCCACGCTGCAACAGCTCGATCAGCCGCACCGACATGCCGTTGGCTTCCATGAGGTAGCCGACGAGGATGAAAAAGGGAATCGCGAGCAGCACGAAATTGTCGATGCCGCGCGCCATCTGCTGGGCGAAGATCACGCCGGGCAACGCGCCCTCGACCCAGATGAAGATCAGCGCGGCCAGGGCCAGCGCAAAGCCGATCGGCAAGCCGCCGACCAACGTCGCGAAGAAACCGATCAGCATCAGCGTGCCCGCCGACGGCACCGTGGCGGGCGACAGATAATCCCAGGCGAGATAGAGGCCGGTCACGACGGCAATCGCGACGAGGCCCCTGACGATCTCGGGGAGCGGCCGCGCGCAGAGCTGGTCGATCGCGAACACCGCCATGAACAGCGCGCCGACGCCCATCGGGTAGAAGGTCAGCTCCAGCGGCAGGCCCGATCCGGTGGTCTGGCCCGCAGTCAGCGAACCCAGCTTGATCGCGTTGTAGGCGACGTAGCCGGAGATCAGCACGACGAGCACGGCACTCGCGGCGTCGACCAGCGCGCGCAGCCGTACCGGAGCCAGATCGCGGAAGAAGGAGACGCCGACATTCTCGCCGCGCGCGAGCGCGCTCGCCGCGCCGAAGAAGGCCGAGCCGACCATCAGGCCGCGCGCGACGTCGTCCGACCATTCGACCGGCGCGTTGAAGCAGAAGCGCAGCAGCACGGAACCGCAGACGACCACGAGATCGGCGGCCAGAAGAATGGCCGCGACCCCGTCGCTGAGGCGAAGCAGCAGGGCGATGCTCCCGTGGCGGCCGCCCGAGAGAGATACGGCAGCTGTCATGGCCACGTCAGGCCTGCGTGGCGCGGATGATGTCGATGACTGCCTTGGAGTCCGGCCGCGCCTTGATGAAGTTCTCGTGCTGCGGCGCGACACGCTTCTTGAACGCCTCGCGGTCGCATTCGGCGACCGTCACGCCCTTCTCGGTCAAGGCCGTCAGCGCCTCCTTCTCGACCGCGAGCCCATGGGTACGCGTGTCGGATGCGGCCTTCTTCGCGGCATCGAGAAATCCGTCGCGCAGCTTCGGATCCATGCGGTTGTAGGTCATGTCGCTGAAATAGATCGCAAGCGGGGAGAAATTGTGCTGCGTCAGCGCATAGAATTTTGCCGTTTCGAAGAACTTGCTGGCCAGGATCGTCGGCGGATCATGCTCCAGCCCGTCCAGCACGCCGGCCTGCAATGCCGTATAGATTTCGCCGAACGCCAGCGGCGTCGCGGCGGCCCCCATCAGGCGCAGGCATTCCGTGATGACGGGATTGGGCAGGGTGCGGATCTTCAGACCGGCGAGATCTTCCGGCGTCTTCACCGGCTTCTTCGCGAACACGCTACGTGAGCCGAAATTATAGGCCCAGGCAATGATGCGGATGTTGCTGCCCTTGAGCAGCGCGTTCTCGATCGGCTTGGCGGCGCCGGCGTCGAACGCCTTGGTCTGCTGCGGGAAACTCGAGAACAGAAAACCGAGGTCGTAGGTGCCGACCAGCGGCACCAGATTGGCCGAGATCGACGAGCCCGACACCATGAGATCGATGACGCCGAGCTTCACCGAGTTGATGACATCGATTTCCTGCCCCAACTGGTTGTCGGGAAAGAAGGCGACCTCGACCTGCTCGCCGAGACCGTTCGCCTTCAGGTTCTTCACGAGGTTGTCGTAGTAGACGCGGCCGTTGGCGAATTTGGGATCGTTCGGCAGCGAGGAGGAGCATTTCAGCTTCAGCGTCGCGGCCTCTGCGCGGCCAATGAGTGCGGGGGAGAACACGAGGCCGGCGGCAAGTCCCGTCGACGACTTGATGAACGCGCGACGGTTCACGGGCACGATGGACATGATGCGGTCTCTCCCCAATTATTATTTTTCGCGCCGCGGTCGTTGCCGCAGCCCGTTGCGCGGACTGTATGGCCAAAGCGACGGCGCAGGCAAGGCTTGCGGCCGCCTGCTGCAAAGCGGCGCCCTGCGACAATCGACGGCATCAGCGCGCGGGAAATTTGCGGGATTTCCCGATCAGATCTGCATGGTCCTCGATCTGCGAGAGGATGCTTCGCCCGGCATCAGCGATCAATCCAATTGGCGCATGGATCAATGCACTATTCACATGGATGGCGCCAGAACGATGCTGCACCAGCTCGGGCAGACCTCCTGCCCCTTTTTGCCGCAGCTCAACGTGATCCAGTGCACAGACGGAGGCATGGCGGCCACCTAGAAAAGGTGACATCATCGCGCGCATTGCCGATGGAGGTGACACCATGCGCCGTCCAGTCCTTCGCAATTTGTTTCTTGCATCCAGTCTTCTCGCGCTCACGCAATTGACGACGCCGACGGAGGCCGCGGCCGAAGCGCGGCTCGCGCTGGTGATCGGTCAATCGGCCTATCGCACCGTGCCGGAACTGCCCAACGCCGCCAACGACGCCAAGGGCATGACGGAGCTGCTCGGCAATGCCGGCTTCACCGTCACCACGGCATCCAATCTGGCGCAGAACGATATGCGTCAGGCGATCTCGGATTTCGCCGGCAAGGTCAGCGCCAGCGGCGCCGACACCGTCGCGCTGGTGTTCTACGCCGGACACGGCCTCCAGATCGACGGCGAGAACTATCTCGTTCCCGTCGATCTCGACCCCAAGCGCGAAGCCGACATTCCGCTGCAGGGTGTGCGGCTCAACGATCTGCTCAACACGCTCGGCGCGCTACCGACGCGTGCGCGCATCTTCATGCTCGATGCCTGCCGCAACAACCCGTTCCCGGCCCTCAGCGGCGCCGGACACGGGCTTGCGATCGTCGACACCAAGGCCGGCGCGCCGGGCTCCTTCATTTCCTATTCGACCTCGCCGGGCTCCGAAGCCGAGGATGGCTCCGGCATCGACAGCCCCTACACCACCGCGGCGCTGACCGTCGTCAAGCAGCCCAATCTGCCGATCGAGGAAGTGTTCAAGCGCATTCGCGTCGCCGTGGCGCAATCGACGGACGGACGGCAGATTCCCTGGGAAAGCTCGTCACTGACGACCGACTTCAAGTTCTTCGGCGGCGACAGCAGCGGCGGTCAGCCTGCGCTTCCTGGCGCATCCTCCATGGCGCTTGCGAGCGGCACGCGCAGCCTTGAGGACTGGCGCAAGGATTTGCAGGGCAAGCCGGCGATGGTTGCCTATGAGATCGTGATCACCGACGACACCGTGCCGGCGTATCAGGCCTATATCGAGTTGTACGCTCAGGATACCCGTACGCCGCGCCTGCGCACGATTTTGGAGCGCCGGCGCCAGATGCTGGCGTGGGAGCGCGCCACCGCGATCAACACCCGCGCCTCGTTCGAGGCTTATCTGGCGAACTGGGACAACAGCGATCTGGCCGCGACCGCACGCAGGCTGCTGCTCCGCGTGCAGAACCGCAACTACGTCTTGCCTGCTGTGGTCGCGGCCGCTCCTGCCCCGGTCGCCGTCGCGATGGCGCCGACCTGCCCGTGCTCGACGCCCTCGACACCGGCAACGCCGATCAACCCGACGATCGCGCCTGTGATCAAGAAGCGCGTCGACGACACCCCGCCGAAGCGCAAGGTGGTCGAGACGCCGCCAAAGCCGCGCCGGCCGCCGCCTGATGAAGTGATCTACGAGCGCGCGCCGCCGCCGGATCGCGGCCCGCCGCCCGGCGCCATCATGCAAGGCATCGGAATTGGTGTCGGGATCGGCATGGGTATGGGCGGCGGCCGCGGCGGCGATTATCACAACGACCGCGGCCGGTACTGAGACGACCTCCTGCAATACGGAGGACAGGTCTGTCCTCCGTCATTACGAGCGAAGCGAAGCAATCATCCAGAGTCTTTCTGCGGAGAGATCCTGGATTGCTTCACTGCGCTCGCAATGACGACGGATGGAGATAAACTGCGTCTGCTGCTTCCCGATACGGAAATGCTGTAGTCTAACCGACTGACGCCAGGCTTTCCGGGGACTCCACATCAATGCCGCACGACTCTCACGCCCGCGCTTGGCCGCTATTCCGGTCGCTGGCGTCCTATTCACTCCCGAGCGATTTGATGGCCGGGCTGACGCTGGCGGCAATTGCGATTCCCGAACAGATGGCGACGGCGCGGCTCGGCGGCTTCGCGCCGCAGATCGGCTTCTTCGCCTTCATGGCGGGATCGCTCGGCTTTGCGATGCTCGGCGGCAACCGCTTCCTGTCCTGCGGCGCCGATTCGACGATCACCCCGATCTTCGCCGGCGGACTGGCGGCGCTGGCCGCTGCCGGCTCACCGGACTATCAGGGCCTCGCGATTGCGCTGGCACTGATGGTCGGCGCAATGATGCTGGCCGGCGGCGCCTTCCGCCTCGGCGGCATCGCCAATCTCCTGTCCGTGCCCGTCATGATCGGCTTCCTCGCCGGCATCTCCGTCCACATCATCGTGTCGCAACTGCCGGGCGTGCTGGGTCTGGAATCGCCGAGCGGGCCGACGCTCGATCGCATCGGCGTGCTCGCAAGCGAGCTCGGCCGCAGCAATCCCTTCACGTTATGTATCGGCTTCGGTGTGCTGGCCGTGGTCTTCGTCGCCGAGAAAGTCAGCGCAAAACTTCCAGGCGCGCTGATCGGGCTCGTCGCAGCGACCCTGGCCACGATTGCGCTCGGCCTCGAGAGTAAGGGCGTCAACGTCGTCGGCGCCGTGCCGGGGACGCTGCCGCGCCCGACCTTCCCCGAGCTTGCACCGGAGCAATGGGTCCGCCTCGTGCCGCTCGCCTTCGTGATCACGGTCGTGGTGATGGTGCAGACCGCGGCGACGACGCGCTCGTTCCCGTCCGATCCCGACAAGCCGGCCGATGTCGATCGCGATTTCCTCGGCGCGGGCGCCGGCAGCGTGCTGTCGGGCCTGTTCGGTGCGTTTCCGGTCAATGCCAGCCCGCCGCGGACGGGCATCGTCGCCGAGACCGGCGGGCAGTCGCAACTCGCGGGCCTCGCCGCGGCCGCAATCGTGCTGGCGCTGCTCGCGTTTGGAACGGGGTTG
This sequence comes from Bradyrhizobium sp. 149, assembly GCF_023073915.1. Classification (GTDB taxonomy): domain Bacteria; phylum Pseudomonadota; class Alphaproteobacteria; order Rhizobiales; family Xanthobacteraceae; genus Bradyrhizobium. Next base: position 614,227 of record NZ_JADPKK010000023.1, read on the forward strand.
CTGCAGCACGTTCCGGACGCCGCGCTTGGCGGCATCCTGCTGTTCGTCGCGCTGCGCATCATCCGCGTGAAGCAGATCGTCACGATCTATCGCCAATCCCCAAGCGAATTCCTGCTGATCGTCGCCACCGCCGCGCTGATCATCGTGCTGCCGATCCAGCAGGGTGCGTTCCTCGGCATCGTGCTGTCGCTGCTGCACGGCATCTGGAGCACGACGCGCGCTCGGCTGGTCGAGTTCGAGCGCGTGCCGGGCACCACGATCTGGTGGCCGGCACATCCGCACATCGCCGGCGAGCGCATTGCCGGCGTCGCCGTGATCGGGCTGCAGGCGCCGCTGTCCTTCCTCAACGCGCCCGGCTTTCGCAGCGACGTGACCAAGGTGCTCGGCGCGACGCCTCCGCAGCTGCTGGTGCTGGAGGCGAGCGGCATGGTCGAGATCGACTTTACCGCCGCGCAGATCCTGCTCGACGTGTTCAGGGCGTGCAGCGAACAGGGCGTCACGGTCGCGCTGGCCCGGCTGGAATCGGTGCGCGCACAGGACGCGTTCGAGCGGTTCAGACTGTTCGAGGCGCTGCCCCGGGAGCACGTCTTCCACAGCGTCGACGAAGCCGTGCGCAAGCTGGCCAGATAAATCTACTCACGACGCCAGCGCCGGGTGATCGCGCTGTATCGTTTCGCGGACCCAGCTGGCATGGATCGCGCGAAACAGGATCTGCGCGGTCTTGAGGTCGTTCGCCTTCATGCAGAGATCGACGATGCGACGGACCGCGTCGTCGCGCATCAATCCATCCGAGATCCTCATCGCGATTTCCATCGCGACTTTCGCCGCCCGCTCATAGCGCTCGCTGTCGCGCTTGTCGTCGCGCGCAGAGCCAGCCGCGCTCGCCGCAGCGGCGTCACAGATCGCGCGGATGCGCTCGGCCGCCTCGATGTCGCCGAGCGGCCGCTCGACCGCTTCGTCCCAGATGTCCTGTCGCGTCCTGCGCGCGAACCACTTCATCGCCCCGCCACCCGTGGTCTTCCAGCCGCCGCGTCGTCGCGCTTCAACCGCGTCCAGCATAGAGAACCGTGGTGAGATCGGCGAGACGGTTTTTTCCGCCAGACTTCGCGGCGCGCGACGTTCAGGACGTCCGACGTGGCCCGATCGCCTCGAACTGCGCCTTCTGCTCGTCGTTCAGCGTGGCGTAGAAATCTTCGAGCGCAGCGCGCACCGATTTGACGCCATCGAGCATCACGTCGAGCCGCTTGCGGACCGCGGCCATTCGTGCCGGCGGCGTCATCACGTCGTTGGGCTGGCAAGCCGCCTTGAGCGATGCGCTGACCCTGGCGCTGGTATCCTGGAGCACCTGCAGCGCGGCGCGCTGGGTCCCGTCGGGATGAAGCCTCGCCTCGATGTCGGCGCCGGGCCAATCGAGTGCAGCAGACGCTCCGCAGTTCTGGACCAGCGATCCACCGGCATTGTTGGAAGCTGTCCCGCGACGCTGATCCTCGGCCAGCGCATTGAAGCGCGCCTTCTGCTCGTCGGTGAGCGAGCCATAGAATCTATCCAGTGCGGGCTGAACGAGATCGACGGCTCTCTCCATCGCCTCGATGCGCTGCTGCATGGCCGCCAGCCGACCAGGCGCCGTAGCCGCGACCTGCGCCGGACAGGACGCGCGGATCATCTCCGCCGCCTGGATCGAGGCATTGCCGAGATCGTCAAGGCTTGCACCTTGCGCGTCGGTCGGCTGCACGACGGCCGCGATCTGGTCGATCGGCAGACCGACGATTTCGCGGCGGTCGCTGCCGCAAAGCTGATCGAGCGCAACGCCTCGCGCTTGCCGTCGTCCCTGCGGACGTTGCGGCAGATAGGCCGAGAGACGGTCATAGCCATAGGGCCCGAAGATACCGGCATAGATGTCCGGATAGCCGTAGCCCCAGAAGCCGACGCCGTCGCCCCAGATTGCATAGTCGTAGAGGTCGTTATAGGCGAACGGCCAGAACAGCGGTCCGACCCAGCCATAGCCGCCCCCCGCATGCTGCCACCATCCGCTGCTTGCGCCATGCCAGCCGGCGAGTGCGGCAGCGGCTGCGATCTGGGCCCGCGCCGCCGGATTGCTGATCAGACGGCCGTTGCGCAAGGCACCGGAGTGCGCGTTGAGCGCATTGCGGAAGTTCGCGGGACGGACGGCCGCATTCCGGATCTGACCGAAGTTTGGGCCGCCATGTCGGGCTACGGTTGAGAACCGCATCCGGCCATGATGCCCGCCGACACCATGCGCGTGCCCGAATCCGTGACCACCGAAATGGCCGCCGCCATGATGACCACCGCCATGGTGACCACCTCCATGATGACCACCGCCATGACCGCCTCCGTGCCCGCCGCCATGGCCGCCACCGCCCTTGCCCAGAGCCGCGCTGGCCAGCATGCAGGCCAGCGCCATCACGGCAATTCCAATGACCGGTCGCAACATGGCATCCTCCCGCAGAGCCGCGCCATTGAGGCGTCGGAAGTCTACGGGAATTGGAACCGGCGCGGCTGCGGAAAGTTCCGCCACCGCGACGCGGCAAGCCGCGCTACGCCTCCGGTACGATCTTGCCGGGATTGAAGATGTTTTGGGGATCGAGCGCTTTCTTCAGCGCCCGCATCGCATCAAGCGCTTCGGGGCCGAGTTCCGCCGCAAGATATTTCTGCTTGCCCTGGCCGATGCCGTGCTCGCCGGTGCAGGTGCCGTCCATCGTCTGCGCGCGCTCGACCAGACGATGCATGAACTCTTCGCCGCGCGCCATCTCATCGGAATCGTTGGTGTCGCAGACCAGCGAGCAGTGGAAATTGCCGTCGCCGACATGGCCGACGATCGGCGACAACAGATTGAGCCGCTTGAGATCTTCCTCGGTCTCGTTGACGCAATCGGCAAGCCGCGAGATCGGCACGCAGACGTCGGTCGCGACCACGCCGATGCTGTCGCCGGGCCGCAGCGCTTTCACCGACCAATAGGCGTCGTGCCGCGCCTGCCACAGCTTTGTGCGATCCTCCGGCTTGGTGGTCCAGGAGAAATCGCCGCCGCCGAATTCCCCGGCGATCTCGGCGAAGGCCTTGGACTGCTCGGCGACCTCGATCTCGCTGCCATGGAATTCCATCAGCAGCAGCGGTGTCTCCGGCAGCGTCAACTTCGAATAGGCGTTGCAGGCCCGCACCTGGGCCGCGTTGAGCAACTCGATGCGCGCCACGGGAATGCCGGTCTGGATCGCCAGGATCACGGCCTGACAGGCCCCATGCACAGTTTCGAACGACACCGCTCCGGCCGCGATCGTATCGGGGATGCCGCGCAGGCGGATGGTCAGTTCCGAGATGATGCCGAGCGTGCCTTCGGCGCCGACGAACAGATGCGTCAGGTCGTAGCCGGCGGATGATTTCTTCGCGCGCGTGCCGGTCGTGATGATCTCGCCGTCGCCGCGCACCACTTTCAGCGCCAGCACAGAGTCGCGCATGGTGCCGTAGCGCACCGCGTTGGTGCCGGAGGCGCGCGTCGAGGCCATACCGCCAAGGGAAGCATCCGCGCCGGGGTCGATCGGAAAGAACAGGCCCTGGTCGCGCAGATGCTCGTTGAGCGCCTTGCGGGTGACTCCCGGCTGGATGACACAGTCGAGGTCCTCGGCATGCACCGCGAGCACCTTGTTCATGTCGCGCAGGTCGATGGAGATGCCGCCGGCGGGTGCGTTGACCTGGCCCTCGAGCGAGGTGCCGGTGCCGAAGGCGATGACGGGCACGCCGTTTTTCGCGCAGATGCGCACCACATCCTGGATGTCGGCGGTCTCCTGCGCCATCACCACGCCATCCGGCGGCTGGTTCACGATCCATGTGGTGGTATGGCCGTGCTGCTCGCGGACGGCCTGCGAGGTGATGAGGCGGTTGCCGAACCGCGCGGCAAGCTGCTCCAGCGCGCTTGCGAGGGCTTTCGGCTCCGGCCGCGGCGGATTATTTGTGATGATCGTACCCACGGACGTTCCTCCCGACGAGACGAACCGTGGCAAAGGACATCTGACCGGTCAAGTCAAGCGACCGGGCGCATAGCTGGGGAAGGAAACATGCCGAAGACTACCGCCACAGCGACCGAGGCCGCGCCGTTCCGCTCGTCGATCATGCAGATCGAGCCGCAATGGATCGACTACAACGGCCACCTCAACATGGCCTATTACAACGTCATGTTCGACCGCGCGATCGACCAGATGTGGCTGACGCTCGGGATCGGGCCTGGCTACATGAAGGAGCGAGGCGGCTCGACCTTCACTGCCGAATGCCACGTGAGGTATTTGCGCGAAATACACCTCGGCGATCCCGTGCAGGTCTCGGTCTGGCTGCTGGAAGCCGACGACAAGCGGCTGCACACGTTCCAGGAGTTGCGACACGCCGCCGAGGGCTGGCTGTCCGCCACGTCGGAAAACATGTCGCTTCACATCGACATGAACTCACGAAAGGTGGCGGCCTTTCCACCGGACATAAGCGAGCGCATTGCGGCGGTGGTCAAGGCCCACAGCGCCATGCCGCGGCCCGTGGGCATCGGCCGGAGCGTGGCGATGCCCACGAAGCGGTCAGCGCGCTAAATCCTGGTGCGGCCGCGGGCCAGTCCAACCACGGCCGAGACCAGGAACAGCACGACCGCGATGAAGAAGATGATCTTGGCGATTTCGATCGACGCGCCGGCGAGGCCGCCAAAGCCCAGGATACCGGCGATCAGGGCGATAACCAGAAACGTCACAACCCAGCTAAGCATGATCCGAACCTCCGTTTCGATGTCTGTCTGCGATCGGCGCGGCTGACGCGCCTCACTTGCAGAACCAATCTCCAGCTCGGAACGTTGGTTCCGGGCCGCTGAAGCCGGAAATTCGCTTGGCCGACAGGAACAAATTGGCTGTCCGCGCACGTGGAAAACCCCTCGCGGCCGCCCCATATAGGGACCGATCCCTGTTAAGAAGGCTCCCCTTCCACCACCCCGCGGTGCCATCGTGGGGCCAATGATTCGCATGACCGAGCCGAGCAAGATCACGTCCCAGAGCGTCCCCGACCACCAGCCCGCAGCCGGCGGCATCGCCGCGCGCGCCCGCGCCTCGGTGGGCCCGCAATACCTGTCCGGGCTCAATCCGGAGCAGCGCGAGGCTGTGGAGACGCTGGACGGCCCGGTTCTGGTGCTGGCCGGCGCCGGCACCGGCAAGACCCGCGTGCTGACCACGCGCATCGCCCATATCCTGAGCCAGGGCCGGGCCCGCCCCGCCGAAATCCTGTCGGTGACCTTCACCAACAAGGCTGCCCGCGAAATGAAGCACCGGCTCGGCCAGATGCTCGGCCATGCCGTCGAAGGCATGCCGTGGCTCGGCACCTTCCACTCCATCGGCGGGCGCATCCTGCGCACCCATGCCGAACTGGCGCAGCTCAAGTCGAACTTCACCGTGCTCGATGTCGACGATCAGGTCCGGCTGCTGAAGCAGCTCCTGCAAGCCGACAATATCGATGACAAGCGCTGGCCCGCGCGCATGCTGGCCGGCCTGATCGACGGCTGGAAGAACCGCGGCCTGACGCCGTCGCAGGTGCCGTCAGGCGAAGCCGCAGTGTTCGCCAACGGCAAGGGCGGCAAGCTCTATGCGAGCTACCAGGAGCGGCTGAAGATCCTGAACGCCGCCGATTTCGGCGATCTGCTGCTCGAGGACATCCGCATCTTCCGCGAGCACCCGGATATCCTGCGGCAGTACCAGCAGCGCTTCAAGTTCATCCTGGTCGACGAGTATCAAGACACCAACGTCGCGCAGTATCTGTGGCTGCGGCTGCTGTCGCAGGCGCCGGCGGCGGCCTCCTTCGCCTCTCCCCGCTTGCGGGGAGAGGCCGACGCGCAACGCGCGGCGGGTGAGGGGGATTCTCCGAGCACCGAGCTCGTGGAGGCAGCCCCTCACCCCGACCCACTCCCCGTAACGGACGGGGAGAGGGAGAAGGCGCACGTCAAAAACATCTGCTGCGTCGGCGACGACGACCAGTCGATCTATGGCTGGCGCGGCGCGGAGGTCGACAACATCCTGCGCTTCGACCATGATTTCCCCGGCGCGAAGGTCATCCGCCTCGAGCGCAACTACCGTTCGACCGGCCACATCCTCGCGGCCGCCTCGCACCTGATCGCGCACAACGAAGGCCGGCTCGGCAAGACGCTGCGCACCGAGGACCATGACGGCGAGAAGGTCACGGTAACAGGCTCGTGGGATTCGGAAGAGGAAGCCCGCGGCATCGGCGAGGAGATCGAGCAGATCCAGCGCCAGGGCGAGAAGCTCAACGAGATCGCGATCCTGGTGCGCGCCTCCTATCAGATGCGCGAGTTCGAGGACCGCTTCGTCACACTCGGCCTGCCCTATCGCGTCATCGGCGGCCCGCGCTTCTATGAGCGCGCCGAAATCCGCGATGCGCTGGCCTATCTGCGCGTGATCAATTCGCCGGCCGACGACCTCGCCTTCGAGCGCATCGTCAACACGCCCAAGCGCGGCCTGGGCGATGCCACGGTGCAGATGCTGCACGACCACGCCCGCAAGCGCCGCATTCCGCTGTTCGAGGCGGCGCGCGCGGTGGTCGAGACCGACGAGCTGAAGCCGAAGGCGCGCGGAAGCTTGCGCGACGTCGTCGCCCAGTTCGACCGCTGGCGCGCCCAGCGCGAGGTCACCGCGCATACTGATCTGGCCCAGATCGTGCTCGACGAGAGCGGCTACACCGAGATGTGGCAGAAGGACCGTTCGGCGGACGCCGCGGGCCGGCTCGAAAACCTCAAGGAGCTGGTGCGCTCGATGGAGGAGTTCGAGAACCTGCAAGGGTTTTTGGAGCACATCTCGCTGGTGATGGACCGCGACAGCGGCGCGGACGACGATGCGGTGTCGCTGATGACGCTGCATTCGGCCAAGGGCCTGGAATTCGACAACGTGTTCCTGCCCGGCTGGGAGGAAGGCCTGTTTCCGAGCCAGCGCACGCTGGACGAACAGGGCCGCGCCGGCCTCGAGGAAGAGCGCCGGCTCGGCCATGTCGGCATTACCCGCGCCCGCCGGCGCGCCAAGATCTATTTTGCGACCAACCGCCGGATCCATGGCACCTGGTCGACCACGATCCCGTCGCGCTTCCTCGACGAACTGCCGGCGGCCAATGTCGAGATCACGGAATCCAAGGGCGGCTCGGCCTGGGGCGGCACCGGCGGCTACGGCGCCTCCCGCTTCGACGACATGGAAGCGTTCGGCTCCACCTATTCGACCCCGGGCTGGCAGCGCGCCCAGGCCAATCGCAATCGGGGCCAAGCGAATGGCCAAGGCCGCAATGGCGGCGGCCAAGGCAGCTTCGAGGAACAGGCCTCGTCGTTCTCGTCCCAGTCGTCCTCGCCCGATTTCGGCAGCTTCTCCTCGCGCCGCCGCGGCCCGATGACGATCGAGGGCGAGCTCGTGGCCAAATCCACCGGCACGACCTCGGAATTCTCCCTCTCCGAGCGCGTCTTCCACCAGAAATTCGGCTACGGCCACGTCACCAAGATCGACGGCAACAAGCTCACCATCCATTTCGACAAGGCCGGCGAGAAGAAGGTCGTGGACAGTTTTGTGCAGCGGGCGTGAGCGATTGCGGCGCGCTCACTAATGCTAGTTGGCCCGTTCTAGTTTAACGGTCAGATGATTATTTGGGGAATGTCATGGCTGACCGCGAGCCGCGACATCATTTGGCGCCTGGAACGAGAGCGATGGAAGCTTGTCCGCGTGACCGGTTCACACCACGTGTTCAAAAGTCCCATCTCAAGCGATACACTTGTCATTCCGCACCCCAAGAAGGACTCGGGAAAGGGAGTCCATGCCATTTATAAAGGCACGGGCTGGAAGCCTGATTGAGGTCGACATGGCTCACTACATTGCCATCATCGAGGATGCCGGCCCGGACCATGCCGTTGGCGTGTGGTTTCCGGACCTGCCCGGCTGCATTTCCGGCGGCGACGACGTCGACGAGGCCTTGCAGAATGCACCCGAGGCTCTGGAGCTCTACGCGCAAGATCTGAGTGGGGATGGCCGCCAGCTTCCCCGGCCCAGGACCTTGACCGAACTCAAGGCCGATCCGGACGTGGCCGACGACCTCAGGAACTACATGGTCGCCCTGATCGAACTGCCGGCCCGCGCCGATGCGGCGGAGTGAGGACTGTTCGCCGCACTGATGGCGCTGTCGACAGTTCTCGCCCGAACGCCCCTTGACCACCGCGAACTTCCCCGTATCAGATGCGGCCATGGTCCGGGGCTCCATCACACTGATCTTGCTGGCATTGGGGATGCCGCCGCTTGCGGCGGCGGAAACCATGAGCTTTGGCGATTCGATCGGGCTGCTGGCGAAAAGTTGCGGTGCGGAAATCGTCGCCAATTGCCGCGGGGTCAATCCGGATTCGACCCGCCTGAAAGAGTGCCTGTCGCGCAACCGCGACGTGCTCTCCCAGCAGTGCCAGAGCGACTACCTCGGCGCCTTCGACGCGATCCAGAAGCGCGTCGCCGCCCGCGTCACGGTGGCGAACGCCTGCCAACGCGAGATCGTCAAGGTCTGCGGCGGCTCGACCAAGGAGACCAGTAAGGCGGTCCCCTGCCTGATCTCGACGCCCAAGGGCATCAGCAACAACTGCCTGAAGGCCGTCGACGACGCGGGGTATCGATGATGCCAGCGAACAGGCTTTTCGCCGCCGGAACATGCATCACGCTCGGCCTCGCTTTGCTCGCGGGCGCAGCAGACGCGCAGACGGCGCCGCCGACCCGCGACGACATCATCGCCAAGCTCAATCATTTCGAACAGCCCGCCGAGATCGATATCCCCGCGCTGAAGCTGCAGGTGATGGAGCGGGCCAAGGCCAGGATCAAGAACGATCCGGGTCCGGTGAACCGGCCGCTGATCGCGCCTGATCTTGCCAATTTGCCGACCTTCACCGCGCAGATCCAGTTCGACGCCGACACGCCGATCATCCAGCCGGCGTCCTACCAGACCGTCGGCCGCCTCGCCGACGCGCTGGTCCATGCCTCGCTGCTGCCCTACACGTTCCTGATCGTCGGCCATGTCGAATCCAACGTGAAGACGCGCGAGGCCAATGCGATCCTGAGCCAGCGCCGGGCGGACGCGATCCGCGACGTGCTGGTGAACACGTTCAAGATCTCGACCAAGCGGCTGCATCCGATCGGCCTCGGCGAGGAGCAGTTTCTCGACCGGGCCAAGCCGACCTCGGCCGTCAATGGCCAGTTGCAAATCCTGACCTATGCCAAGGTGCCGGAGGACGTCCCCGCGCATCCGGCTGCGGCGCCTGCGCCTGCGACGAAAAAGCCCGCCAAAAAGCGCTGAGCGCACGCACCACGGTGCCCGGCGGAACCCTTTGAAGTCCCGATTGTTTTGTGACCTGTCTCACAGCGCGACAGAACGGCTTTGCGCGACAATAGCGCCGGTTTGTGCACCGCCCTATCAGGTGCTATAGGCTTTTTTCGCCCTTCCCGACCCCAATGCTGCACGAGACCGAGATGGCCAGTTCTTTTCAACGCCAACTGGCCGATTACGTCGAATATCATCGCGATCCCTGGAATTGCGCGATGCACGTGGTCGGTATCCTCCTGCTCTTCACCGGCGCCGTGCTGCCGCTGACGCTGGTGCATTTCTCGCTGTTCGGGATCGAGGTGAGCCTGGCCGTAATTCTTGCCCTGCCGGTGCTGGTCTACTGGCTGATGCTGGACGCCGGGATCGGGCTCGGCATCCTCGCCGCGATGATCGTGCTGCTTTCGGTCGCAACCGCGATCGGCAATCAGGTCTCGATCGTCATGATGTGGTCGATTTTTGCGGTGCTGATCGGGGTTGGCGTGGCATCGCAGATCGTCGGCCACAAGGTTTTCGAGGAGCGGCAGCCGTCGATGGTCGACCACCCTACGCATTTTCTGCTTGGACCGATGTTTGTCATGGCGAAATTATTCATTGCATTGGGCTTCCGTCGCGACCTTGCCGCGATTCTGGCGCCTCTTCCGACCAATTCCCTTTCAACCCGATAGTTCTAGACGCAAAACAGCAAACCTTCTGCATGGCTCTCGTACTGGTTACCGGTGGCAGCGGCTTCATCGGACATCATCTCGTAGAAGCGCTCCGCGCCCGTGGGCAGCGGGTGCGTGTTCTCGACGTCCGTGCGCCGGCCACTGCGCATGCCGACGTTGAATATGCCAATGGCTCGGTTTTGGACGGTGCCGCGGTCGATGCGGCGATTGCGGGTGTCGATCACGTCTATCATCTCGCCGGCCTGCCCGGCATGTGGGTCGCCAACAAGCAGGCCTTTCACGACGTCAATTGCCGCGGCACTGAAATGGTGCTCGCAGCCGCGATGAAGCGCGGGGTCTCGCGCTTCCTGCACTGCTCGACCGAATCGATCCTGTTCCCCTATTCCGACCTCAACGGTGTTCCCGCCGAAGAGGCGCTGCAGCCCGCCGATGCGATGCCGGGCGCCTACACCCGGTCGAAATCGCTCGCCGAGCATTGCGTCGCGAAGGCCGCGGCTGCGGGCTTCCCGCTGGTGATCGGTACCCCGACCATGCCGATCGGTGCTGCCGACCATAATCTGACGCCGCCGACCGCGATGCTCTGGTACTTCCTCCAGAAGAAAGTGCAGCCGCATCTCGACTTCCTGGTCAATCTCGTCGACGTGCGCGATGTCGCCATGGGCTTGGTGCTGACTATGGAACGCGGCCGCACCGGCCAACGCTACATCCTCGGCGGCGACTGCGTCAGGCTCGGCCAGATTCTGCGGATGATGTCTACGATGAGCGGCCGCCGGCAATTCCCGGTCGTCGTTCCCGGCAAGATCGCCGAGCTCTCCGGCATCATGCTCGAATATTTATCTGACCACGTCACGCGCCGGCCGCCCAACGGCACCGCCGAGGGCGTGCGCATCGCGCTCGCCGCGAGCGACCTCTCGATCGGCAAGGCGCGCACCGAGCTCGGCTACGCGCCGCGCCCGATCGAGCCGGTCCTGCGCGAAACCATCACCCATCTTCTCGCCCGCGGCGGCGCGCTTGCCTCCGGAGCCATCGAGCATCACGCGCTCTCCTCGCGCGCCAGCTGAGCTGCCGCCCAACCCAAAGAACCTTTCCGCATGTCCTTCGATTTCAGCAAGCTTCTCTCTGTCGCCTGGGGTGGTTGGACCACGACCTGGCCGACGCAACTGCTCGCCCTGATCTGGCTCGCCTGGCTCGCAAGCTGGGTCGGCGCCTCGTTCTGGCAAGGCCGCACCCAGAAGCAGGTGATGACGCTGGAGTCCGGCCGCTATCGCATCCCCATCCTGGTCGGCGGCATCCTGTTCACGCCCTGGACCGCCGAGGTGCTCGGTGAGAAGCCGCTCTGGGTGTTCAGCAATACCGCTGTCTACATCGTGGCGCTGATCGTGCTGGCCGGCATCTCCTTCACCTGGTGGGGACGGCTCCATCTTGGACAATTCTGGTCCAACACCATCACTCACAAGCAAGACCACCGCGTCATCGACACTGGCCCGTACGGCATTGTGCGCCATCCGATTTACACCGGCCTGATCCTCGGAATGCTGGTTACCGGCATCGCGGTCGGCACCGTGACCGCAATGCTCGGCGCGATCCTGATCTCGCTCGGCATGTGGCAGAAGGGCCGGATGGAAGAAGTGTTCCTGTCCAAGGAGCTCGGCGAAGACGCCTACGGCGCCTATTGCCGCCGCGTGCCGATGATCATCCCGTTCCTGTCGCTACGCTGAGGTTCATGATCGGTTCCCTGATGGGCGACTGCGGGATCATTTTGCAAGGAACCGCCGCTGCACCCGCCCGTTAGCCCTCGATACCTGCCATCGACCGCAGAGCATCGAGCCATGTCCGACGCCTACGATTATTTTCGCGAGCATGCGATCGCCGCCGTCCGCAAGGCGCGGGCGCTGCCGCCCGGGCGGCCGAAGCAGAAGCAGCGCACGGTCGCGCGAGTTTATCATCTCCTGTCCAGAGAGGCCGCGCTCGCGCCGAACATCCATCATCTGGATGATTTTCGCGCGGCGCGTCAGCTCGAGCGGCAGATCGGCCGCTGATCTCCGGGCCCCGCCTGTCCGCATTCGTCCCATGCAAATTCGAACGGCTGCCATTCCACGGGAATAGAGCCCCGCGGCGCGCCCCACAGGTTGACGTCTGCCCCGTCAGCCCGTTGGATGCGCGCGCAAACAGGGGCGGCCTCTCATGACTTTTTCCAGCATCTTTGCGCAGTTCGTTGCGCTCCTCGGCGGCATCGCGCTGCAATGGCGGAAGCTGTCGGGCACCGTGCCTGCGCCGGCCTGGGGCCAGTCGCCGGCCATTCCCGAAGCAAAGCCGCAAGGCGCCATCCCGACACTGAAGATGCCGAGCGCGAGGGGCTGGAGCGAAGGACAGAAGCCGACGGTCGCCCCCGGGCTCAAGGTCAACGCGTTCGCAACCGGTCTCGACCATCCGCGCTGGATCGAGGTGCTGCCCAATGGCGACGTGCTGATCGCGGAGGCGACGCAGATCGCGGGGGCGCCGAGGTCGGTGTTTCATTACGCAATGCAGGCGACGATGCGGCGCGCCGCCGCGCTCGGCGTCAGCGCCAACCGCATCACGCTGCTGCGCGACAAGGACGGCGACGGCGTCGCGGAGTATCGCGGCGCGTTCATGGAAAATCTCAGCCAGCCGTTCGGCATGGCGCTGGTCGGCGACACCTTCTATGTCGGCAACACCGATGGCGTGATGGCCTTCCCGTACGTGGCGAACGCCGACCGCATCACCCCGCCGGGCAAGCGCCTCACCAATTTCAAGCCGGGTGGCCACTGGACCCGCAGCCTGCTGGCAAGTCCCGACGGCAAGAAACTCTATGCCGGCGTCGGCTCGCTCAGCAACATCGCCGAGATGGGCATGGAGGTCGAGGAAGGCCGCGCCGCGGTCTATGAGCTCGATCTCGTCGCCGGCACGCACCGCATCTTCGGCGCCGGCCTGCGCAATCCGGTTGGTCTCGCCTGGGAGCCGACCACCAACGTGCTCTGGACCGTCGTCAACGAGCGCGACGGCCTCGGCGACGAAACGCCGCCGGACTATCTGACCTCGGTGCGCGACGGCGGCTTCTACGGCTGGCCCTATTGCTACTGGGGCAAGACGGTGGACGATCGCGTGCCGCAGGATGCGGCGATGGTCGCCAAGGCGCTCACGCCGGACTACGCGCTCGGCGGCCACACCGCTTCGCTCGGCCTGTGCTGGATGCCGGCAGGCACGCTGCCGGGCTTCCCTGACGGCATGGTGATCGGCCAGCACGGCTCCTGGAATCGCAGCAAGCTGTCCGGCTACAAGGTCGTGTTCATCCCGTTCGAGAACGGCCGCCCCTCCGGCCCGGCGCGCGACATCCTGTCGGGCTTCCTGGCGCCCGACGAGAAGGAATCCTACGGCCGCCCGGTCGGCGTCGCGATCGGTCCCGACAAATCGCTGCTGATGGCCGACGACGTCGGCAACGTGATCTGGCGTGTCACCGGCGCTTGACGGTCACGTTCCAACACTGAGCGTGGCGCGCTGCTTGCGCAGCAGCGCGATCACGGACAGCGCCGTGATCAACCCGGTCTTGGGATTCTCCGACGGGATGTTCTCGATGGACATCGAGAACCGCGCCGAATCCGCCTCGACCTCGATCCGATGAACGTTGCGCGTCACGGTCGGATCGGCCCAGATCTGCACGGAGGTGCGATCCGGCCCGACACCCGCGAGCGACAGCGCGACCGCAACGTTGAGATTGGCCGGAAAGCCTTTTGCAGCCTCTCGCGCGGTGCCCTCGAACAGCTTGAGCGGCTCGCGCAGATTGACGATATCGATGTTGTTCTGAACGATGAACGGCGCGCCCTTCAAGCCGTCGATCGGCTTGCGCGTCACCATCTTCACCGAATGGATGGTGCCGATCGCGGCCGCGTTGACGGCGTCGAGCCCGATCAGCGCGCCCGTGGGCACCAGGATGCGGCCGCCATTGGCGCGGGCAAGATCGACAAGATCGAAATTGTCGAGCAGCCCGCCGACGCTGACGACGACCGCGGCCTTGCCGCGCTTCACCGCAGGCTCGACGATCGCGCGCAGTTGGCTGCTCGGCGCGCATTCGACGACGATGTCGGCGGCGTCGCCGAGCTGGTCGATCGGCAGGATTTGCGGCGGATGACGCAGGCCGGAGAGGAACGTCTGATGCTTTGCGCGATCGCGCACCGCCACGGCGGAGAGCGTCAGCCCCGCGATGCCCTCATCGAGCGCGGTCGCAATCTTGGTGCCGATCGAGCCCAGCCCTGCGATGGCCACCCGCAATTCGTCCGAAGCTCTCCGTTCAGTCATCGCATCACCCCTCTCGCCACGCCGAAGTCATAGCCGCTCAAGCGTCCCGCGCATAGCTGCGCAGGCGCGTCTCGAGCACGGACAGCATCGCGTCGCGGGCCGGATCGCGGGAGCCGCGCAGCCATGCGGCAGCGAGCGGCAGCCGGCCGACGGGTCCGATCTGCTTGGGCCGCAGCGGCACGAAGCGCACGCCTGATACCGCCATGCGCGTGGTCCAGCGCGGCACGATCGCGACGCCGAGCTTGGTTGCGACGAGATTGATGATGGTCTGCTTCTCGTCGGCGACCTGCACGATGCGCGGCGTGAGGCCTGCCTGCTCGAACAGTCTTATCGTAAGGTCGTGGCTGTGCGGCCGCGAGCGGCGGTCCGGCACCAGCATCGCCTCCTCGGCGATCTCCGCCAGCGTGATCGACTTGCGGCCGGCCAGCGCGTGGCGCTGCGGGAACGCCACGATGGCTGTCTCCTGCAGCAGATCGCGGAATTCGAGCCGCTTGTCCGGCTGAACCGGGGGACGCACGAAGGCGAGATCGAGCGCGCCGGTCAATATCTTTGGCAGCAGCCGGATGGTCTTCTCCTCCAGAAGCTGCACCGCGACCTCCGGATGCTTTGCGCGAAAATCGCGAAGCAACGCCGGCAACAGTCCCGCCGCGGCACTGTCGATGGCGCCGACGCGGAGTTTGCGAGCAGCCCCCGCGCGCGAGCGATTGCGCAGATTGCTCTCGACTGCCTCGACGCGCGCGAGGATGGCACGGGCATCGCGCAGCAGAGTCGCACCGTCTTCAGTCAGCGACACCGCGCGCGTCGTCCGCGCGAACAGCCGCGTGCCCAGATCCTCCTCCAGCAGCCTGATCTGGCGGCCGAGTGCGGAGGGCAACATCTGGAGATGCTGCGCCGCCCGGCCGAAATGCAACTGCTCGGCCGCCGCCAGGAAGCATCGGAGCTGATGCAATTCCATCTCACAGATCCTCTCGTTTCGCCCGAACCCGCTCGAAGATTTACGCGAGGTCGTCGTCATGCCCGGGCATATCGCGGGTATCCACGTTCTTTGCGCCGCCGGGAAGTTCGTGGATGGCCGGGACAAGCCCGGCCATGACGCTGCGGCAGCCTTCCCGGCGAAGATTATATCATTTTTTTGTATAAACCAGTGCCGATTGAGTATGCCTCCTCCCGTCGCCTACGCTGATAGCCGGCGTAGACCTTCGGTTTGCCTCACAACAACAATCGGAATTTCAGCGAGGCCAAGGTGGCGAGCGAGATTCAGACGCGCGTGCTGCGCAAGATCACGTGGCGGATCGTTCCCTTCATCATGCTGCTCTACTTCGTGGCCTTCATCGATCGCGTCAATATCGGCTTTGCCTCGCTGACGATGAACAAGGACATCGGCCTGTCGCCGACGGTCTACGGTTTTGGCGCCGGCATCTTCTTCTGGGGCTATTTCCTGTTCGAGGTGCCCTCCAACGTCATCCTGCACAAGGTCGGCGCACGGATCTGGATCGCGCGCGAAGACCGCGCCGGTCGAACCCGTCCCGCAATCCCACTGACATCTCAAACGGAGCATCTCATGCGCACCCATTCGATTGCAGCGATCCCCGCCGACGGCATCGGCCCCGAGGTCATCTCCGCCGGCATTCGCGTGCTGGAGGCGCTGGCCAAACGCAGCGGCGACCTCGCCTTCAACATCAAGACGTTCGATTGGGGTTCGGACTATTACAAGAAGCACGGCGTGATGATGCCGGCTGACGGCCTCGACGAATTGAAGAAGTTCGACGCGATCTATTTCGGCGCGGTCGGTGCGCCCGACGTGCCCGATCACATCACCCTGTGGGGCCTGCGCCTGCCGATCTGCCAGGGTTTTGACCAATACGCCAATGTGCGGCCGACCAAGATCCTGCCGGGCGTCGCTTCGCCGCTGCGCAATGTCGGCGTCGGCGATCTCGACTGGGTGATCGTGCGCGAGAATTCGGAGGGCGAGTATGCCGGCATGGGTGGCCGCGCCCACAGGGGTCTCCCCGAAGAGGTCGGCACCGAAGTCGCGGTGTTCACCCGCGTCGGCGTGACGCGGATCATGCACTATGCGTTCAAGCTCGCGCAGTCGCGCCCGCGCAAGTTCCTGACCGTCGTGACCAAGTCGAACGCGCAGCGCCATGGCATGGTGATGTGGGACGAGATCGCCGCCGAGGTCGCGGCCGAATTCCCCGACGTGACCTGGGACAAGATGCTGGTCGACGCCATGACCGTGCGGATGACGCTGCATCCGAAGAGCCTCGACACCATCGTTGCGACCAACCTCCACGCCGACATCCTCTCCGACCTCGCGGGCGCGCTGGCCGGAAGCCTCGGCGTCGCGCCGACCGCCAATATCGATCCGCAGCGCCGCTTCCCCTCGATGTTCGAGCCGATCCACGGCTCGGCCTTCGACATCACCGGCAAGGGCATCGCCAATCCGGTCGCGACATTCTGGACCGGCGCGCAGATGCTGGAGCATCTCGGCGAGAAGGATGCCGCGGTGCGGCTGATGGCGGCGGTGGAGCGCGTCTGCGCGGCCGGCGTGCTGACCCCTGACATCGGCGGCAAGGCGACGACGAAGGAAGTGACGGATGCCGTGATCGACGCGATCCAGGGATCGAACGCGTAGGCTGAATCCGGCGCGACAACGTCGGTGCGCCCCCTCGCTCCGCTTTGCGCGGGGAGAGGCGGAGCGCCCTACCTCCGCGCCGGCGGTGGCACCGCCATCGCCGCGGCCGGCTCCGGCGGCGCCAGATGGCGCGGGACGATGATGGTTTGGCCGGGGGTGAGCGGCGCGTTCTCCGGTAGCGAGTTGCTCTGCGCGAGCGACCACAGCGGCACGCGATTGGCTGCCGCGATGCTCTCCATGGTGTCGCCCCGGCGCACCGGCAGCCGCACGCCGCTATCCCACAATTCGACCAGCGTATTTGCCGGTACGAGATAGCGCAGCGGCACGGCATCGACCTGCGTCTGGGGCGGGATGCGCGGCAACTGCGTCACCATCTCGACGATCTGACGATGGATGTCGTCGGACTTCTCGATGTTGATGTGGCTGACCCGCGCGTTTTCCTTCAGGTCGTAGCTCGCGTAATGACCGCGATAGCCCGGCACCGCCACCACGTTGCCGCCGCCGAGCACGCTGTCGGAAAGGAAGATGTTGATGAAGCGCTCGACATTGAGCGGCACGTCGCCGGTCGCGTGCGCGGGATCGATGGTGATGACGAGGCTGATCGGGATGTTCTCCTTGGCCGCCATCTCGGAGATGACGACCGAGCACAGCCCGCCCATCGAGTGCCCGATCAGCACGATCGGCGCCGGCGCTTCCTTGTAGCTGGAGATGGCGCGGTCGCCGATCCATCGGCAGATGGTGAATTCATAGACGTTGGCCGAAAAGCCGGCCTGCGTCAGCTTCTCTTCGAGCCGGTCCATGCCGGTGGAGAAGAACGGCCCCATGGCGCCACGGAACAGATAGATTTTCGGCAGCGCCAATGGCTCGAAGGGCGGGGGCGGCGGCGCGGCGGGTGCCGCCGCGGTCGGCTTCGTCTTGGCAGGTGAGGCAACGGCCGTCCCGGTGCTCAAGGCGAGCAGCGCAACGGCTGCCAGCACCACAATTCGCCTTGGGTCAATCATCAGTCCAGCAGTCCCACTACGGAAGGCAAAGGCCTCCCCCGCCCGGCTTAGTGACCACCGATTGGGTGGTTTTTGGGGCACGGAACCGGCCCTGCGGCGCTGGACGAGCGCGGCTCGCTCTTGCCGACGGGGGCGTCCGCGAGCTCAAAACGGCAGAATCCGGTTCAGCAATTCGAGCAAGGTGCGCTGCTCGGCCTCGCTGAGCGGGACGAGCATCTTTTTGTTGTACGGCTTCGTCAGCCTTGCCGCCTCGTGAATGAGCTTCGCGCCCTTGGGCGTGAGCACGAGCTCGACGGCGCGGCGATCCGCCTTCGAGCGATTGCGCTTGATGAAGCCCGACGATTCGAGCTCGTTCAGGATCTTGATCAGATTGGGCAGGCGCAGCCGCAGCAGGCTTGCAAGGCTGCTCGGGGGAACGCCAGGATTGTCGCGAATGACGACGAAGATCGCATAGGTCGCGGGGGTCACGCCCAATGCGGCGAACGCTTCGTAGAAGCCCTCGAAGAATTTCAGCTGTGCGAGCCGCAGCATGAAGCCCGGGGTGCGCTGGAGCGCCTGCAAGTTCAACGATTTCTCCGGCTGCTGGCCGGACTTCCCTACGGGTCTCACGGGCTCATGATCCTCGAAGCGCGACGGCCAAAAGTCCGCCGAATTGACTCTCCCGAAAATAGATATAAAATATAACTATTATTCAGCGGCGCCAAGACCGCCCACGGGAGGGAGACAATGAACAGCAAATTCCTGCACAAATTGTGCATTTCGGCCCTGATGCTGGCTGCGGCCGCGCCGGCATTCGCGCAGGACGCGGTGAAGATCGGCATCCTGAACGACCAGTCGGGTCCGTTCGCGAGCTATCAAGGCGTCGGCTCGGTCGTCGCCGCCAAAATGGCGGTGGAGGATTTTGGCGGAAAGGCCGGCGGCAAGCCCGTCGAGGTCGTCGCGGCGGATCACCAGAACAAGACGGATATCGGGATCGGCATCGCGCGGCGCTGGTACGAGAACGACGGCGTCGATGCGATCTTCGACATTCCGAACTCGTCGATCGCGCTCGCCGTGGCCGGCATGAGCGCCGAGAAGAACAAGGTCTTCGTCGGATCGGGCGCCGGAACGGTGCTTCTGACCGGCGAAAAATGCACGCCGAACACCGTGCACTGGACCTACGACACCTACGCCTACGGGCGCGGCCTCGGCAAGGCGATCGTCCAGCAGGGCGGCAAGAAGTGGTTCTTCATCACCGCCGACTACGCCTTCGGTCACGATCTGGAGAAGCAGGCGGCGGAGGCCGTCAAGGCGTCTGGCGGCGAGGTGCTTGGCAGCGTCCGGCATCCGCTGGGAACGGCCGACTACGCTTCCTTCCTGCTCCAGGCCCAGGCGTCGGGCGCGAACGTCGTCGGCTTCGCCAACGCCGGTGACGATACCATCACGTCGATGAAGCAGGCCGCCGAGTTCGGTTTGACCAAGGACCACAAGCTGGTCGGGTTGATCCTGGGCATGAACGGCCTCCCCGCGCTCGGGCTGAAGTTTGCGCAGGGCGCGCAGATCATGAACCCGTTCTACTGGGATCTGAACGACGGCACGCGGGCTTTCGCCAAGCGGTTCGCCGAACGCATTCCGTCGAAGGCCTACCCAAACGACATGCAGGCCGGCGTCTATGCCTCGGTGATTCACTATCTCAAGGCGGTCGACAAGGTCGGCAGTCCCAAGGACGGCAAGGCGGTGGTGGCGGCGATGAAGGAAATGCCCACCGACGATCCGCTGTACGGCAAGGGCTACATCCGCAAGGACGGACGCAAGATCCACCCGCTCTATCTGCTCCAGGTCAAGGCGCCGGAAGAGTCGACATCGACCTGGGATCTGCTGAAGGTCGTTGCCACGATCAGGGGCGAGGACGCGTTCCGCCCCGAGAGCGAAGGCCAGTGTCCGCTGACCAAGCAATAGCGGGAGGGAGCTGACCATGAGCGGCATTGCATCGAGTCTGGCCGACCCGTTTGCGCCAGATTTCCTGATGGACCCCTATCCCGCCTATGCGGCGTTGCGCGCGCTCGGTCCCGCGTTCGCATTAGAGCGCTACGGCGTGTGGGCCATGGCAGGCTATGCCGAAGTCGAGCCGGCCCTGAAGGACTGGAAGACGTTCATCAGCGGCGAGGGTGTCGGGCTGCACGGAATGAACCCGGCCCTGCCAAAGCCGCTGACGCTCCAGATCGATCCCCCCGATCACGACAAGGGCCGGCGCGTCCTCGGCCGCACCCTGTCCCCAGGTGTCGCGCGGCGACTGCGCGAAACATTTCAACAGGAGGCCGAGAAGAAGGTCTCGGAGCTGATCGACAAGGGCACGTTCGATGCAGTCGCCGATCTCGCCGAGGCCTACCCGATGAAGGTCTTTCCGGATGCGATCGGCATCCGCCCGGACGGCCGCGACAAGCTGCTGGCCTGGAGCACGTTTGTGTTCGACAGCTTTGGCCCGGAGAACGAGACGCTGGCAGCGTCACGGCAAGACGGGCTCGCCGCGCAGAGCTGGATCATGGAATGTTGCGCGCGAGATGCGCTGCGGCCGGACGGGCTCGGCATGATGATCTATCAGGCCGCCGACGAAGGCGAGATCAGCGAGCACGAAGCGACCCATCTGGTGCGACCGTTCCTCACCGCCGGGATCGACACCACCGTCAATGGCATCGGCAATACCCTGCTCGCACTCGCCACTCACCCGGATGAATACCGCAAGCTGCACCATAGGCCTGAGCTGGCGCGCAATGCTTTCGAGGAAGGGCTGCGTTATGATTCACCTGTGCAGACGTTCTTTCGGACCACCTCGCGCGATGTCGAGATCGGCGGCGGCGTGATCCCCGCAAACCGCAAAGTTCTGCTGTTCATGGCCTCCGCCAACCGCGATCCCGTGCGCTGGGACAAGCCCGACCGCTTCGACGTCGAACGTCTCGCGACCGGACATGTCGGTTTCGGCGCCGGCATCCACGCCTGCGTCGGCCAGATGATCGCACGTCTGGAAGGCGAATTGATCTTCAGCGAGCTCGCAAAACGCGTGAAGACCATCGAGCTCACGGCAGAGCCGACACGCAGGCTCAACAATTCCCTGCGCGGGCTGGAGAGCATGCCGGTCCGCGTGACGGCCGCCTAGTTCCTCGCCGGAGCCGTTGCCGCCGCCGACCGCGCCGGCCTGGGCGCGCCGGGTTCGGCAACCGGAGCAGGTGCGCGCGAGCGCATGATTGCAGCGTCGATCTCGGCGATCACCCGGCGCTGGATCGCCTCGTTCTTGTCGATTGAGATGTGGCCGACGCCGGACCCGCGAACGTCGACATTGTCGAGCTTGCCGCGAAAGCCGTCGGCGCGCTTCACCGGCTCGCCGGGGCCGTCGCCGATATAGATGTTGATGTAGCGCTCCGCGCCGGTGGAGAGCTTGGTCTTGAACACGGAGTCGAGCCCGATCGCGAGTTTCACGGGAACGCCGAGGCGGTTGAGCTTGGCGATCATGTCCGGCAGCGCGGTCGCGCCGGAGGAGTGCCCGACCAGCACGATGGTCTTGAGCCGGCCGGCCTTGTAGGCGGTGGCGGCCTCATCCGCGAGCGAGGACCAGGACACGAAATTCGCGACGGTCACCGGGATGCCCTGCGCCTGGAGCCGGGCGCCGATCGTGTCGAGACCGAGCGAGAAGATGTTGAGCACGCCGCGGAGCAAATAGACATGCGTGGTCGCGGCCGCGGACTGGCTCGGCGCCGCCTTGGCGGTGGTCGGGCTCATGGCAACAGCTGACAGCAGGAGCAGGCCCATCGCCCACACACGGAGGGCGGACAACTGGCTGGCGCCGGCGGTGTGACGGCCGTTCGGTCTCATCGATGTTTTCCCCGGGGAATACGCTTCGCGATTGGCCGGAATCGTAGCCATGGCCTGCTCGCAGACGCAACAAAGAGCCGCGTGAACGACGATCTTAACAGCAGGCCGTGACCATCGCGCAACACTTGCCCGTAACCTGCCACGGAAGAGCCTGTTTTGAGACCATTTTTCTCCCGCCGATTGCAGCCGGGCAAGGGCATTCCTATCTCAGGGCTCCGCTGACCCGCCCCTCCCGGCAGGTTCCAGCCTCCCCTCCCCAGCATTTGCCCCTCGGACTTGCGGCCATCATGTCCTCCATCATTTCCGTCGCCAATTTGTCGAAGACCTATGGGTCCGGCTTCAAGGCGCTCAAGAACGTCAATCTCGACATCAAGCGGGGCGAGATCTTCGCGTTGCTCGGCCCCAACGGCGCCGGCAAGACCACGCTGATCTCGATCATCTGCGGCATTGCCAATCCGAGCGAAGGCAAGGTTTTGGTCGGCGGCGAGAACATCCAGACCTCGTACCGCAAAGCGCGCTCGCTGATCGGGCTGGTGCCGCAGGAACTGCACACCGACGCCTTCGAGAGCGTATGGGCGACCGTGAGCTTCTCCCGCGGCCTGTTCGGCAAGCCGAAGAACCCTGCGCACATCGAGAAGGTGCTGCAGGATCTCTCGCTGTGGGACAAGAAGGACAGCAAGATCATCACGCTCTCCGGCGGCATGAAGCGCCGCGTGATGATCGCCAAAGCGCTGTCGCACGAGCCGCAGATCCTATTCCTGGACGAGCCGACCGCCGGCGTCGACGTCGAGCTGCGCAAGGGCATGTGGGAGGTGGTGCGCACGCTCCAGCAATCCGGCGTCACCATCATCCTGACCACGCATTACATCGAGGAAGCCGAGGAGATGGCCGACCGCATCGGCGTCATCAACAAGGGCGAGATCGTGCTGGTCGAGGACAAGGCCACCTTGATGCAGAAGCTCGGCAAGAAGCGGCTGACGCTGCATCTGCAGGGCAAGCTCGATGCGCTGCCGGAGAGCCTCGGCCATTACGAGCTCGACCTCTGCGACGGCGGCGCGACGCTGGTCTATGACTACGACACCAAGGGCGAGCGCACCGGCATCACCAGCCTGCTCGGCGACCTCCGCACCGCCGGCATCCGCTTCAACGATCTCGACACGACCCAATCGTCGCTCGAGGACATTTTCGTCGACCTCGTGAGGGCGTCATGAACTACCGGGCTGTCCGCGCCATCTATCTGTTCGAAATGGCGCGCACCTGGCGGACGCTGCTGCAAAGCATCGTCTCGCCGGTGGTCTCGACCTCGCTGTATTTCGTGGTGTTCGGCGCCGCGATCGGCTCGCGCATCAGCCAGGTCGAGGGCGTCAGCTACGGCACCTTCATCGTGCCCGGCCTGATCATGCTCTCGGTGCTGACGCAGAGCATCGCCAACGCGTCGTTCGGCATCTATTTCCCGAAATTCACCGGCACGATTTACGAGATCCTGTCGGCGCCAATCTCCTATTTCGAGATCGTGCTCGGCTATGTCGGCGCGGCCGCGACCAAATCGATCATCCTCGGCCTGATCATCCTCGCCACGGCCGGGCTGTTCGTGCCGCTGCACATCCATCATCCGGTCTGGATGCTGGCCTTCCTGGTGCTGACGGCGGTGACGTTCAGCCTGTTCGGCTTCATCATCGGCATCTGGGCCGACGGGTTCGAAAAGCTGCAGATGATCCCGATGCTGGTGGTGACGCCGCTGACCTTTCTCGGCGGCAGCTTCTATTCCATCGACATGCTGCCGCCCACCTGGCGCACGGTGGCGCTGCTCAATCCGGTCGTCTATCTGATCTCCGGCTTCCGCTGGAGTTTTTACGAGATCGCGGACGTCAGCGTGTCCGTCAGCATCGGCATGACCACGGCGTTCCTGGTGATCTGCCTGGTGGTGATCTGGTGGATTTTCCGCACGGGATATCGGTTGAAGAATTGACCCCGGCCTTTATTCCGGGGCGCGCGCCGGAATCGCCAGCGGCTACCGATAGCAATGGAAGCGGTTGTACCCGTCGTAATAGCCGCGGCAGCGACGGTGGCCGCGATGGGGAATGCCGAACACACCCTCGACTGCGCCGACGGCACCGCCGACACCGGCGCCGACGACGCCTCCGACCGCACCGTCTTCCGGGCCGGCAATACGATTGCCTTCATAGGAGCCTTCCTGAGCGCCGCGCACGATGCCTTGGGCATGCCCAGGCTGTGGCACACAGGACAGGGCGGCCAGAACAGCGGCGCCAGCGAAGAGCAGACTGAAAGGCAGACCGGCCGGCCGTGAAGCGGCGGTGGCGCGAACTCTGTTCATCTTCATTCCCAAAGGTAAAACCGGCAGCGGAAGCCGCCAGTCGAGGCAGGTCGCCGTCAACGCACCGAGCGGCCAAATGGTTGCACCATTGTGACGAATTGTCGGCGTTGTGAATGCATCCCGCTCGCGAAAATGTCAGCGCCGCCGCTGGCTTTGCGGCACAAAGCGGCCTTGCTTACGCCGGGCGTCCCGTTAACGATGGACGGGCAGGCCGCTGGAACGAAAGCCGGATTGCAGGCATAGTGCACGCCGGGGACGGAGAGCCGCGGCGCCTAGCGTGAACAGGCCGGAGGCCAGAAGTCAGATGCGTTCGTTTTTTATTGCTTTCAGCTCCCTGATGCTTTTGAGCGCGGGCACCGCGCAAGCCAAGGTCGAGATCACCGTCGACAAGGACAATCAGCAGATGACCGTCGCCGTCGACGGCGTCGCGCGCTACCACTGGCCGGTGTCGACTGGCATTCCCTCGCGCGAAACGCCGAACGGCGCGTTCCGTGCCTTCCGCATGGAAGAGGATCACTACTCCAAGGAATTCGACGACGCCCCGATGCCGCACGCGATCTTCTTCACCAAGGTCGGGCACGCCATCCATGGCACCGACTCGGTCGGCCGGCTCGGCTCGCCCGCCTCGCATGGCTGCGTGCGGTTGTCGCGCCAGAATGCCACGACGCTGTATGCGCTGGTGCAGCAGCAGGGCGTGCTCAACACCACGGTGACGCTGACCGGCTCGGCGCAGGTGGCGCTTGCCCGCAATCCGCGTGGCCGCAACCCCACCGCAGTCGCCCGCGCGCCTCAGCCGGCCGAAGAGCAGTACGCCACGTCAGGCGATCCCGTGAACCTGACGCCTCCCGCCGCACCCGGGCGCCGCTACATGCCGCAGGACGACAACTACATCTATCCCGCCGACGGCAGCGACACCGGCGCGCGCTATCCCGCGCCGCGCGGCAGCCGCCCGCTCTATGACGCACAGGTCTACCAGCAGCAGCAGCAGCGGCCCTCTTACGACCAGGGCACTGGCCAGCAGGGCTACTACTATCAGCAGCAACAGCCGCGGCAGGTTTACCAACCGCGCGGCTATTACTACCAGAACTGACCACCCTATCTGAACGCGGCGTTGCCGCGCTCGACGATTTTTCGCGCAGCTTGGACGAAGACACGGGCGACTGCCTGGAGGATCTCGGGTCCCGTCGCGGCTTCCTCCTTGTGACGTTGCCGGCAAGCCGGGCAAAGTGCTCGACTACCAGCATTGCCTCTTGCCCGCGTGCCGCCATGCTTTCACGCATCGTAACGATCTTGACTGTGATCCTGGTTTCGTTTGCGGGAAACGCCATGGGATTCGACCTCGAGGCGCATCGCGGCGGGCGGGCGCTGCTGCCGGAAAACACCTTGCCGGCCTTCGCCAATGCGCTGTCGATGGGCGTGGACACGCTGGAGCTCGACGTCGGCATTACCGCCGACGGGGAGGTCGTCGTCTCGCATGAGCGCGGGCTCAATCCCGATCTGGCGCGGGATGCGAATGGAGCCTATGTCGCCCCGCCTGGCACGCCGTTCGTGAAGCTGCAGTTCGCCGAGGTCAGGGCCTACGACGTCGGCCAGATCCGACCCGACGGCCCTTACGCGAGGCAATTCCCCGACCAGCGCGCCGTGCCCGGGACACGCATTCCGAGCCTGAGCGAGCTGTTCGCGCTGGTGCGCAAATCCAGCAATACGCGGGTGCGCTTCAACATCGAGACCAAGATCGATCCGAACCAGCCGGACGAGACGCTCGATCCGCAAACTTTCGTCACCAAGCTGCTCGGGCTGATCGAAGTCGAAAATTTCTCCGACCGCGTCATGATCCAGTCGTTCGACTGGCGAACCCTGCAGCTGGTCCAGCAGCGGACCCCGAAGATGCCGACGGTGTACCTGACGCTCCAACGCGGCTCGGGCCAGACGGTGGCGCTGGATAAGGCGACCAACTGGATGGCGGGGTTCAGCGCGGCCGATCACGCCGGGTCGCTGCCCCGAACCATCAAGGCTGCGGGCGGTACGGTCTGGTCGCCCTATTTCGGCGATGTGACCGCGGCACTGATCGCAGAGGCGCACGCGCTTGGGCTGCGCGTCGTGGTCTGGACCGTCAACAAGCGTGAGGACATGGCGCGTATGATCGAGCTCGGCGTCGACGGCGTCATCTCGGACAGGCCGGACCTGCTACGACAGGTGGCGGGCGAGAAGCAAATTGCATTGCCGCCGGGGACACCGGTGGAGCCGTAGAAGCGGCCCCTACTCCCCGTCCCGTAGGCGCCGATAGAGCGCGCCCAAAATATTGGAGTAATCGTCGGTCCAGACCCGCACCCTGTCGTCGGCCTCGGTCTGCTCCCATACTTTCGACGATGCGAGCCTGCCGACGTCGGCATCCTCGCGGGCGGAGATGACGACGTCGGTCGAGAAGATGTAGTCACCATCGCGCCCCGAATCCTCGTTGTAGACCCAGCTCTTGAGATCGTTGGCATCGGCGATGCCGACCACGACGGTCTCGAGATCGAGGTGCCGGTTGGAGACGTGCATCACCACGGCGCCGTGCGGAGCGAGCTTGTCCTTGTAGATCTTCATCGCCTCTTCGGTCGCAAGATGGATCGGGATCGCATCGGACGAATAGGCGTCGACGATGATGAGATCATAGGCGCCGTCCGTCTCCTTCGCGAAGGTGAGGCGGGCATCGCCGATCACCGGCTTCAGGCCCGGCATGCAGCTCGATATGTAACGAAAGTTCTTCGGATCGCTTGCCGCATCGACCATGGACTGATCGATCTCGAAGAAGGTCCAGCTCTCGCCCGGCTCGGCGGCGCAGGCGAGCGTGCCCGATCCGACGCCGATTGCGGCGACCTTCAGCGGCGCGCCCTTGCGCTCGCGGATGGCGGTGACGGCCTGACCGATGCCGCCGTCCTTGTGATAGTAGGTGATCGGTTCGGGCCGGCCGGTGACCGGCGTGCCGTCATTGTTGAGGAAGCGCTCGGCGCCGTGGATCGTGGTGCCGTGCATCAGCACATGGAAATAGCCGCCGGGCGTCACCACGATCTTGTGCACGCCGAAGAAGCTGCGCACCGTGGTGACGCGGCCCTCGTCCGCCGGATAAACTCGGATCAACGCCAGCGCGAGCGCGACGGTGGCGAATATCTTCCAGCGGCCGGCGTTGACCGCCAGCGCCAGCAGCGCGGCGAGCACGCCGACGCCGCCGGCCGCCCAGACGCGGTGATCTTCGAACCAGGTCGACGGACCGCCCGTCGTGGTGGACGGCGCAACCAGCACTATTGCGAGCGCGGCTAGCGCCAGCCAGTACCATTTGACGATGCCCGCCAGCCGCTCGTTCGCGGCCGGCCGGCACAGCGCGGCAAGCGCGACCAGGATCGGATATTCGGCGATCCATGAGAATGTGAAGGGCGCAACGAGCCCGGCGAACAGGCCGCCGACCATGCCGCCGAACGACAGCGCGACGTAAAATCCGGTGAGATATTTGGCGGCCGGCCGGGTCCGCGCCAATTCGCCGTGGCAGGCCATGGCGATGACGAAGAAGCACAATTGATGACCGCCGAGCGTCAGTAGCAGGTTCTGTTCGCCGCCGTAGGCCAGCAGGAAGACGATGCCCGCGATCGCGACTGGCTGGAGCATCAGCATCCATTTGTGCGGCAGCAGCGGCCGCGACTGGAACACCACCACCCAGGTCAAGAGGTACAGCGACAGCGGCAGCACCCACAGCAGCGGCGCTGCCGCAACGTCGGTGGAGATGTGCGCGGTGACGGCAATGAGCAGGCCGGACGGCACGCCGGCGAGGAAGATCCAGCGCAGCCGCGTCATGAAGCCGGGCGCCGGCGCATTCAAATCCTCGGTTCGCGCATCGACGATTGCCAGCTTCGGCGAGCGCAATAGCAGCACGCCGCATGCAGCGATCAGGAGGATCAAAAGGCCGTAGCCGCCGGTCCAGAGCCGGTTCTGCGTGTGCAGCGTGAAGATCGGCTCCAGCAGGAAGGGATAGGACAGCAGGGCGAGGAAGCTGCCGATGTTGGAGGACGCATAGAGAAAATATGGATCATGTCCGGCAGGATGCCCGGTGCGGACGAACCAGGCCTGCAGCAACGGATTGTTGGCGGCGAGCGCGAAGAACGGCAGACCGATCGAGATCACGAACAGGCCGAGCAGCCAGATCGCGTAGCCCGAGCCAGGCGGATCGCCATAGGCCGTGGCGATGCCGAGCGGCAGCGTGGCGAAGGCCGCGATCAGCAGCAGGAGGTGCACCACCACCGGAACGATGCGGTTCCTCACCTGCATCAACACATGCGCATAGGCGTAGCCCGCCAGCAGCAGCGACTGGAAGAACACCATTGCCACCGACCACACCGCCGGCGAGCCGCCGAGCCGCGGCAGCACCATCTTCGTGAACAGCGGTTGCACCGAGAACAGCAAGAGTGCGCTGACGAAGATCGCGGCGGTGTAGACCACCAGCAGCAGCCGGTTGCGTGACGAGGACGGCTGCTCCGTGGCGGCGGGTTGCACGATCGAATCCATAGAAGCTCCGGCATCATCCCGGCGGGCGCCGGGCGGGCGCAATGGAGCACAAGGCGCCTGAACGGGCAATAAAGGGTCTCGTGATGTTGCAGCGAGAAATGCCTGATATAAGACGGCCGTTCCGGGGCGATGCGAAGCATCGAACCCGGAACCTCGAGATTCCGGGTTCGCGTTTCGCGCGCGCCCCGGAATGAGACCAGCAGGAATCATGATCGAAACCGACGTCATCATCATCGGCGCTGGCCATAACGGCCTCACCTGCGCGGCCTATCTCGCGATGGCCGGGTTGCGCGTGCGCGTGGTCGAGCGCCGCAAGGTGGTCGGCGGGGCCGCGGTCACGGAGGAGTTTCATCCGGGCTTCCGCAATTCGGTCGCGGCCTACACCGTGAGCCTGCTCAATCCGCAGGTGAGCCGCGACCTCAAGCTGGCGGAGCAGGGCCTGCGGGTCGTCGAACGCCGCGCGCAGAATTTTCTGCCCGCGGCGGACGGCCGCTATCTCCTCACCGGCGAGGGGCGGACGCAATCGTCCGTCGCACGGCTGAGCACGCATGACGCAAACGCGCTCGACGGGTTTTCGCGCGAGCTGGAAGATATCGCCGACGTGCTCAGGCAATTCGTGCTGCGTGCACCGCCGAACCTGCTCGACGGCTTCGGAACGGCCTCGATCCGCGAGGCGGTGAACGCATTCCAGAGCGCCAATATCCTGCGCGGACTATCGCTGGAGCAGAGCCGCAGCCTGCTCGATCTCTTCACCCGTTCGGCCGGCGAGATGCTGGACGAACGTTTCGAGCATGATCTGGTCAAGGCGCTGTTCGGCTTCGATGCCATCGTCGGAAATTATGCCAGCCCTTACGCCGCGGGCTCGGCCTATGTGATGCTGCATCACGCCTTCGGCGAGGTGAACGGCAAAAAAGGCGTCTGGGGTCACGCCATCGGCGGCATGGGCGCGATCACGCAAGCCATGGCGCGCGCCGCACGCGACCGCGGCGTTGTGATCGACACCGATGCGGGCGTGCGCGAAGTTATTGTCGAGCGCGACCGCGCGGTCGGCGTGCTGCTGGAAAACGGCACGGCCATCCGCGCTAAATATGTCGCGGCCAACGTCAATCCAAAGCTGCTCTATACGCGGCTGATTGCCGCCGATGCCCTTCCCCAAAATTTCCTCGACCGCATCCGGTACTGGAAGAACGGCTCCGGCACCTTCCGCATGAACGTGGCGCTGGACCGCCTACCCTCCTTCACGGCGTTGCCAGGCGACGGCGATCATCTCACCTCCGGCATCATCCTGGCGCCGAGCCTGGGCTACATGGACCGCGCCTTTCTCGATGCCCGGGCGCACGGCTGGAGCCGAGAGCCTGTGGTGGAAATGCTGATCCCATCGACGCTCGACGACACGCTGGCGCCCGCAGGACAACATGTCGCGAGCCTGTTCTGCCAGCATGTCGCGCCGGAGCTTCCCGATGGAAAGTCGTGGGACGACCGTCGCGACGAGGTGGCCGACCTCATGATTGCGACGGTGGACAAATACGCGCCGGGTTTTGCGACGAGCGTGCTCGGCCGCCAGATCCTGTCACCGCTCGATCTTGAACGGCAGTTCGGCCTGTTGGGGGGCGACATCTTCCATGGCGCGCTGACGCTGAACCAGTTGTTCTCGGCGCGGCCGATGCTGGGCCACGCGGATTATCGCGGGCCCCTGAAGGGCCTCTATCACTGCGGCTCCGGCGCCCACCCCGGCGGCGGCGTCACCGGCGCCCCCGGCCACAACGCCGCGCAGGCGATCCTGAGGGATCATCGGTCGCTGTTCGGTAGCCGTGGATAGGCCTGTGGATGGGCTGTGGACAGGCTGTTGGCAAAGCTGTGAAAGGGCGGTTGGTTGCCCGTCGCGGCCCGCCATACCAGCGGGGTATAAGTCGGTGGAAAATCTGGGGATGAGCGACGGGATAAGTCCGTGGACAATGTCCGGAAAACGAGCGGGTAACCTGCGGGCATTCCTGTGAAAGCCAGTCCGCCAAACGACTTCGCCCGCCAGGGCAATTCCCCCGGCGGGCGCTGTTCGAAGCAGTTGTATGGAGAAATGGCCCCGCCGGGAAATGGGAGGCGGAAATTACTTCAAGGAGGTGCTAATCGAAGTGAACTTCTCGTTCATCGTGCTGCCGAGGCCGTTCACCACGGTGATGATCGCCAGCGCGATACCGGCTGCGATCAGGCCGTACTCGATCGCAGTTGCACCTGAATCGTCAGTCCAGAACTTCAAAATCATGCGCTTCAAGTCTCGCCTCCTTTTCCATTTCAAGCTGTGTTGGGTGACCCCCGACACCCGCAAATCTACGGCGCACAACCTGCGGTCGGGTTAACCGCGTGATTGCAAGTTATGCAAAGAATCGGAACAAAAGCTCCAAAAATTGAACCGGACGGAATCGTACGGATGCAGCCTTCCCCCACCCATCGCGCCAGTTTTTCGATCGGCAGCGAGATCGCTGCGAAGCGCGTAGTCGACGTGCTTAACGAGGTGTTTTTCGAGGGCGATGCGGCGGTTGCCGCCTTCGAGCAGCCGAACGGACAATGGGACGTCGCGCTACATTTCGCGGTCGCGCCGGACCGGGCGTGGCTGCGCGAACTCGTTGCAATCTCAGCAGGAAACGAGATCGCGGACACGCTCGCCTTCGACACCGTCGAAGCCAGGGACTGGGTCAAGGCGAGCCTGGAAGATCTCGTCCCGGTGCCGGCCGGGCGCTTCGTCGTCCATGGCAGCCATGACCGCGATCGCGTGGCGCCAAACAAGGTCGCCATCGAGATCGAGGCGGCCCTCGCCTTCGGCACCGGCCATCACGGCACCACACGCGGCTGTTTACTCCTGCTTGACCATGTCCTGAAAAGCGCCCGGCCCGGCCGCGTGCTCGACCTCGGCACCGGGACCGGCGTGCTGGGGATAGCGGCGGCGAAGGCGCTCCATCGCGCGGTGCTGGCCTCCGACATCGACCCGGCCTCGGTACGGGTAGCAGCCGAGAACGCCTCCTTGAATGAGGTTGGTCACCAGGTGCGAACGATTTGCGCCATCGGCTTTGCTGCGGCTGATTTTGATAGATGCGGCCCGTTCGATCTGGTGCTGGCCAACATCCTTGCCAATCCGTTACGGCAATTGGCGGGCTCGATGACGGGGCACCTCGCGCCTGGCGGGCGCGTCATCCTATCCGGCCTGTTGACGCACCAGGCCCCCGCCGTGATCGCGGCCTACCGCGCCCGCGGCCTCGTGCCGCTGAAGCACTTGCGGATCGAGGGCTGGAGCAGCCTGTTGCTGCGAAAGATGGGGTGATATCCCGTAAGGTGGGCAAAGCGTAGCGTGCCCGCCAAATTCATCGTGATCGAGAGACATCGTGGGCAAAGCGCTTTGCGCCTTCGCCCACCCTAAGACTCGCCGCCGTCCTACTCCGTCGCCTTCTTGTCGCGGCGCATTGCGCGCTTGACCCGCGAGGCGCGCCTCGCGCGGCGTTCGGCGAAACGGTCGATCATCTGGCTGATGAGGCCGCGCGGTTTCTTCGGTGTCGCCGTAGTCGGGGCGCGGCGCACCGGCGGAGGAATCTTCTCAAACGTGAACGCTGGCATCGTGTGTCCCCTCGCCATTGAGATGAACCACTTGCTCGAATTTTCCTGTTATCCGGACGAAGCGCAACTGCCGCATCCTGTACTCCACTCAATTCGAACGGAACTTGTTCAAGCACAGTCCGTGCCAGATACGACCTCAAATGCGTCTACATTGCGGACTGATCCGCATGATCATAAAGTGATCCACCATGTTCGAAGCGCACTTCCAGACTTTCGAGGAGCCCGAGGCCGGCGTCGCATTGACGGCGCGGCTGGCCGCACTCCGTGAAGAACTCGCCCGCCGCAAGCTGACCGGCTTCGTAATCCCACGCGCCGATCAGCAGCAGAATGAGTATGTGCCGCCGTCGGAAGAGCGTCTGGCCTGGCTGACCGGCTTTACCGGCTCGGCGGGATTGGCGGTGGTGCTGACCCATGGGGCCGCATTGTTCGTCGATGGCCGCTACACGATCCAGGCGGCCAAGCAGGTCGATTCAAAAGCTTGGGCAGTGGAATCCCTGATCGACCCGCCGCCGGAAAGCTGGATGTCGGCACACCTGAAGGCCGGTGACCGCCTCGGATTTGATCCGTGGCTGCACACTTCTGCGGCAGCCGA
The DNA here is from genome assembly GCF_023073915.1 of Bradyrhizobium sp. 149. Lineage (GTDB taxonomy): Bacteria > Pseudomonadota > Alphaproteobacteria > Rhizobiales > Xanthobacteraceae > Bradyrhizobium. The sequence goes on from NZ_JADPKK010000023.1 coordinate 647,129, forward strand.
GCGTTTGTCCACCGCCTGCGCCAAGGTCGGTGCCGAGCTGGTCGCCGTCGACAGCAATCCGGTCGATGCGATCTGGCAGGACCGGCCACAGCCGCCGATTGCGCCGGTCGCGGTGCACGGGATGCAACATGCCGGCGTGACCGAAGCCGAGAAGCTGACGCAGATCAGGAGCGAGATCGGCAAGCTCGGCGTCGATGCGCTGGTGCTGTCCGACAGCCATGCCGTGGCCTGGACCTTCAACATCCGCGGCGCGGACGTCGCGCATACGCCGCTGCCGCTGTCCTATGCGTTGGTGCCGAAGGACGGCCGTCCCACCATCTTCATCGATCACCGCAAGCTTTCCAATTTGACCCGCGACCATCTCGAGCAGTCCGCCGACGTGCGCGAGCCCGATGCGATGGCGCCCACGCTGATGGCGCTCGCCAAGAGCGGTGGATCGATCGCGCTCGACAACGCGACCGCGGCCGACGCCCTCAGCCGGCTGATCACGGGCGCCGGCGGCAAGCCGGTGCGCGGCAGCGATCCGGTCGCGCTACTCAAGGCGGTCAAGAACACGACCGAGATCAAGGGCACGCAAACGGCGCACCGGCGCGACGCGGTGGCGCTGGCGCGCTTCCTCGCCTTCGTCGACCGCGAGGCGGCAAGCGGCAAGCTCACCGAGATCGACGCGGTCGAGGCGCTGGAGACGTTCCGCCGCGACACCGGCGCGCTCAAGGACGTGTCGTTCCCGACCATATCAGGCACCGGCCCGAATGGCGCCATCGTGCACTACCGCGTCACCCGCAAGAGCAACCGGCGGATCGTGCCGGGCGATCTGCTGCTGATCGATTCAGGTGCACAATATGAAGACGGCACCACCGACGTGACCCGCACCCTGGCCGTGGGCGAGCCCACCGGCGAGATGCGCGACCGCTTCACGCGTGTGCTGCGCGGCCACATCGCGATCGCCCGCGCGATCTTTCCCGATGGCGCCACCGGCGCGCAGCTCGACACACTCGCGCGGCAATATCTCTGGGCCGCCGGCATCGATTTCGAGCATGGCACTGGCCACGGCGTCGGCAGCTATCTCTCGGTGCACGAAGGACCGGCGCGGATATCGAAGCTCGGCACGACGCCGCTGAAGCGCGGCATGATCCTGTCCAACGAGCCCGGCTACTACAAGTCCGACGGTTTCGGCATCCGCATCGAGAACCTCGAACTGGTGGTCGAAGCCGACATCAAGGGCGCGGAAAAGTCGATGAACGCGTTCGAGACACTGACCTTGGCGCCGATCGACCGCCGGCTGATCGATGTCGGCATGCTGGGCAAGGACGAGCTCGACTGGCTCAACGCCTACCACGCGCGCGTCAGGGCCGAGGTGCGGCCGGCGCTGGACGAGACGACGAAGGCCTGGCTCGATCAGGCGACGGCGGAGATGAAGGCGTAAGCGCGCCGTTCCAAAGCCGCATGGCCCTACCCGATTTGCGCAAGGCTGCCCTTCGCGACCACGCCGGCATCGTGCATAGCCGCATGCCGAAACATCCGTACTCGCGGCAATCGCGAACCGGGTAGTGTCTTTTCCATGCACGGCATGATCAGCAAGCCGCCGGAAGCGGCGAAGAACCTCGCGACCTCGCGCATGGTGTTGCTGCTGCTCGTCGTCATGACCGGCATCGCGCCGATCTCGCTTTACATGCTGGTCCCGGCGCTGCCGGTGCTGGCGACGACATTTGGCAGCGACATCTCGGTCGCACAGATGACGGTGTCGCTCTACATGGTCGGCATCGCGCTGTCGCAACTCATCATGGGCCCGCTGTCGGACCGTTTCGGACGGCGCCCAGTGCTGCTCGGAGGACTGGCGCTGATGGTGGTCGCCAGCGTCGCCTGCATCTTCGCGGAAACCCTGCCGCAGCTGATCGCCGCGCGCTTCTTCCAGGCGCTGGGCGGTGCCGCCGGCATGGTGGTGAGCCGCGCCATCATCCGCGACATCTACGCGCGTGATCGCGTCGCCTCGATGATCAGCCTCGTGATCGCGGCCCTGATGATCGGGCAGATGGTCTCCCCGCTCACCGGCGGCCTGATCGAGACCGCATTCGGCTGGCGCGCGATCTTCTACGCCATCACCATCGCCGCGATCATTGTCGCCGTCGGCATCGCGGTCGCGCTGCCAGAGACGCGCCGCAGCCGCGCCGCCGGCAGCGGCTTTCGCGGCGATGTCGGCATCCTGATCCGCAACCGCGCCTTCCTCGGCTATGTGATGTGCCAGGTGCTGGCCTCGCAGATCATCTTCACCTTCGCCGGCGGCGGCCCCTATATCGTGGTGACGCAGATGGGCAGGACCAGCGCCGAATACGGCGCGTGGTTCGCGACGACGGGATTTGCGTATCTGGTCGGCAATCTGCTCTGCGTGCGCTTTGCGCCGCGGCACTCGCTGGAGAAGTTGATCTGGTTCGGCCTCGCGCTCCAGCTTTGCGGCAGCCTGTTGAACCTGCTCTGGAGCTTAACAGGCTGGAACGAGGCGCCCGCATGGCTGTTCGGCACGCAGATGATCGTGATGGCCGGCAATGCGTTCGTGATGGCGAACTCGGCGGGCGGCGCGATCAGCATCCGTCCAGAGGCCGCCGGCACCGCGTCAGGTGCGATGGGCTTCCTCCAGCAGGGCATTGGCGCACTGATGTCGCAATTCGGCGCCTATCTCGGCGGCCACTCCGCGACCACGCTGCCGCTCACTTCCGCCGTACTGGCGATCTCGCTCCTCTGCGCCTGCACGATGATCTTCGTCGTCCCCCGCCGCGAGGTGGTGGTAAGCGAGACGCTGATCGAGCGGGCGGAAGAGGAAGAGAGCGGGATAATGTGAGGGGGGTTACCCTCTCCCCGTCATTGCGAGCGAAGCGAAGCAATCCAGGCTGCGACCCGCGGAAAGATTCTGGATTGCTTCGCTTCGCTCGCAATGACGAAGGAGAGAATCTCACTCCCCGATCAGCTGCAACCACTCGTCCTCGGTCAGCACCTTGACGCCATGCTTGTTGGCTTCCGCGAGCTTCGAACCCGCGCCGGGTCCGGCAACGACGAGATCGGTTTTCTTGGACACCGATCCGGACACCTTGGCGCCCAGACGCTCCGCTGTCGCTTTGGCCTCGTCGCGCGTCATCTTCTCCAGCGAGCCGGTGAACACCACGGTCTTGCCGGCGACGGCGGAGTTGCTCTTCGGCTCCTCGGCATCGATGATCTCGACTTCGTTGGTCAGCCGCTCGACGATGCCGCGATTGTGGCTCTCGCCGAAATAGTCGGCGATGCTCTTGATCACGGTCTCGCCGATCTGGTCGAGCGCATCCATCTCGGCCATCGCCTCCTCGTCACCCTTGGCGACCTTGAGGCTGGCATCGTGGAAGGCGTCCCAGGAGCCGTAGCCGCGTGCCAGCGCCAGCGCCGTGGTCTCGCCGACATGGCGCATGCCGAGCGCGTAGATGAAGCGCTCCAGCGCAATTTTGCGACGGCTCTCGATCGCGCCAAACAGATTGCGCACCGAGGTTTCGCCGTAACCCTCGATGTCCTCGAGCTTCAGCTTCGAATTGCGCTTTTCCAGCGTGAAGATGTCGGCTGGCTCCTTCACAAAACCCTCGTCGAAGAAGTACTGGAGCTGCTTCTCGCCAAGACCGTCGATGTCGAAGGCGCGCCGCGATACGAACAGCTTCAGATGCTCGATCTTCTGATAGGGGCAAGCGAACTCGCCGGTGCAGCGGGCGCGCGAAGCCTCCTCGCCTGCCGCGGTCTCCCCGCGCACCACGTCGGTGTGCAGCGGGCACGGGCACTTCTTCGGAAACGCGAATTCCTTGGCAGCCTTCGGCCGCTTGTCGAGGACGACATCGACCACCTGCGGGATGACGTCGCCGGCGCGCTGGATCACGACCGTGTCGCCGATCCTGATGTCGCGGCCCTCGCGCAGCACCTCGCCCTTGCTGCCGATGCCCCTGATATAGTCCTCGTTGTGCAGCGTGACGTTCTGCACGATCACGCCACCCACGCCGACGGGTTCGAGCTTGCCGACCGGCGTAAACGAGCCGGTGCGGCCGACCTGGATTTCGATGTCGCGTAGCACCGTCATGGCGCGCTCGGCCGCGAATTTGTGCGCGATGCCCCAGCGCGGCGTGCGCGAGACGAAGCCGAGCCGTTCCTGCCAGTCGATGCGGTCGACCTTGTAGACGACGCCGTCGATATCGTAGTCGAGTTTTGCGCGCTGCTCCTCGATCGAATGATGGAAGGCGAGCAGTTCCTCGACGGAGTGACAGAGCCTGGTCAGAGGGTTGGTCTTGAAGCCGCACCGCTCGAACCAGTGGATCATGCCGCTCTGGGTGCCCTCCGGCATCGCGCTCATCTCGCCCCAGGCATAGGCGAAGAAGCCGAGCGGGCGCGAGGCCGTGATGGTCGGATCCTTCTGCCGGAGCGAACCCGCGGCCGAGTTGCGCGGATTGGCGAAGATGGTGCTGCCTTCGGCCTTCTGCCGCTCGTTGAGCGCGAGGAAGGCTTTCTTGGTCATATAGACCTCGCCGCGCACCTCGCAGACATCGGGGACGTTGCGGCCCCTAAGTTTCTGCGGCACGTCTTCGAGCGTGCGGATGTTAGCGGTGACGTCCTCGCCCTCCGCGCCGTCGCCGCGCGTCGCCGCGGTGACGAGCTCGCCGCCCTCATAGCGCAGCGACATCGAGAGGCCATCGATCTTCGGCTCGGCGGAGAAGTCGATCTTGTCGTCGTCGAGCTTCAGGAAGCGCACGATGCGGCCAACGAAGTCGCGCAGATCCTCTTCCGCAAAGGCGTTGTCGAGCGACAGCATGGGAACGGAATGCCGCACCTTCTTGAAGCGGCCTGACGGTGCAGCACCGACCTTCTGCGACGGCGAGTCCGCGCTGACGAATTCCGGAAAGCGCTTCTCGATCGCGTTGAAGCGCTGGCGTAGCGCGTCGTACTCGGCATCGGTGACGGTGGGCGCGTCGTCCTGATAGTAGCGCTCATTATGCCCCTCAATCTCCAGCGCGAGCCGCATGTGCTCGACCTTGGCCTGCGCCTTGGTGAGGTCGGCGACCTCGGGAAGCGGCTTTGCTTTGGATTTTACTGCTCTGGCCATGGTGCTTGGATACGATGGAGCGGGCGGGAGGGTAAAGGTGGGTCCGGGTCATTGTTCCCTGGACGATGCGCTGCCGAACCGGGGCCCATGCGCGGCGTTCTGGGTCCCGGCTCGCGCGACGCGCGTCCGGGACACGACATCAAGCCGTTGCCGCCTTGAGCAGCCGGTCCGCGGCAGCCCTCGCCTCGGCCGTGATCTCCGCGCCGGCGAGCATCCGCGCGATCTCCTCGCGGCGGTGGTCGGCGGCGAGCGCATTGACGCGGGTGGCGACGCGCTTGCCCTTGTCCAGCGCATCCTTGGAGATCAGCAAATGCTGGTCGGCGCGGGCGGCGACCTGCGGGGCATGGGTCACGGCCATCACCTGGACCTTGCCGGCGAGTCGTGCAAGGCGCCCGCCGATGGCGTCCGCGACCGCGCCGCCGACGCCGGTGTCGATCTCGTCGAAGACCAGAGTCGGCGCCGAGCCGCGGTCGGACAGCACGACCTTGAGCGCCAGCAGGAAGCGCGACAGCTCGCCGCCGGACGCGACCTTCATCAGCGGCCCCGGCTTGGTGCCGGGATTGGTCTGCACCCAGAACTCGACGCGGTCGAAGCCCTGCGGTCCGGGTGCGGTCTCGTCGGTCTCGACCTGGGTCATGAATTTTGCGCGTTCGAGCTTGAGCGGCGCGAGCTCGGCATTGACCGCCTTGTTGAGCTTCTCGGCCGATTTCTGCCGCGCCATCGACAGCTTCTTGGCGGCAGCCGCATAACGCGCATCGGCCTCGATCGCGGCCTGCTCCAGCTTTTTCAGCCGCGAGGCGCCGGCATCGATCAGCACGACGTCGGCGGCATATCTGGCGGCAAGCGCGGCGAGCCCGTCGACCGGCGTCGAATATTTGCGCGAGGCGGCGCGCAACGCGAACAGGCGCTCCTCGATGCGTTCGAGCTCTGAAGGATCGAAATCGGTCGCGGCCAGCGCGGCCTGGAGATGCTGGTCGGCTTCCTCCAGCGCGTTGATCGCGACGTCGATCGCTCTCACCGCGGGCTCGACCAGCGCCGGCGAGTTGACGCCGCGACGTTCCAGCCGGCGCACGGCGGCCGACAGCGAGGCGACCGGCGAATGGTGCCCGCCGACCGCCTCCTGCGCTTCGCGCAGGTCGGAGGCGATCTTCTCGCCCTGCATCATCGTGGTGCGACGGGACGCCAGCGAGGTCTCCTCGCCATCCTTGGGCGCGAGCTGCTTCAATTCGTCCGAGGCGTGACGGAGGTAATCGGCTTCGCGCGCGGCGCGCTCCATGCCGGCACGATGCTCCTCCAGCGCGGTGTTGGCGGTGCGGCGTGCGTCCCAGAGCACTTCGACGGCCGAGACGTCTTTTTCGAGACCGGCGAAAGCGTCGAGCAGGCGGCGGTGGGTGGCGGCATCGACCAGCGCGCGCTCGTCGTGCTGGCCGTGAATCTCGACCAGGGCAGCACCGACCGCCTTCAGCGTCTGCACGCTGATCGACTGGTCGTTGATGAAGGCGCGGGTGCGGCCGTCGGCGAGCTGGACCCGGCGGAGAATCATCTCGCCGGTATCCTCCAGCCCGTTCTCCGCGAGGATCTTCGCTGCGGGGTGATTCTTGGGGATATCGAACACGGCGGTGACCTGCCCCTGCTCCGCGCCGTGGCGCACGAGGCCGGCGTCGCCGCGGCCGCCGAGCGCCAACGCAAAGGCATCGAGCAGGATGGATTTGCCCGCACCGGTCTCGCCGGTCAAAACCGCGAGGCCCGTTGCGAATTCGATATCGAGCCGTTCGATCAGGACGATGTCACGGATCGACAGACGCGCCAGCATGGAACTCTATTTCCTAGCCGAGGCCCATTTTCTTGAAGGTCTTGCTAATCCAGGACCCCTGATTCTCGCTCGGTTCGAGACCGCCTGATTTTACAAGATTATAGGCGTCCTTGTACCAGCGACTATCAGGAAAATTGTGCCCGAGCACGGCGGCGGCCGTCTGGGCCTCGCCGACGATGCCGATCGCCATATAGGCCTCGGTCAGGCGGTACAGCGCCTCCTCGACATGGCGGGTGGTCTGGTACTGCGTCACCACGGCTTTGTAGCGGTTGATCGCCGCCGTGTAGTCGCGCTTCTGCGCGTAATAACGGCCGACATTCATTTCCTTGCCGGCGAGCTGGTCGCGCGCACCTTCGATCTTGGCCTTGGCCGAGGTGGCATATTCGGACGTCGGATATTTGCGCACTACCTCTTCCAGCGAGGCGATCGCCTTCTCTGTGCGGGTCTGGTCGCGGCTGATGTCCGGGATCTGGTCGTAATGCGAGGCGGCGATCAGATATTGCGCATAGGCCGCGTCCGGGCTGCCGGGATGCAGCGTGACGTAGCGGGTGGCCGCGCCGATGCAACCGTCATAATCGCCGCCCTGGTAGGACGCGTAGGCCGACATCAGCAGCGATTTGCGGGCCCAGTCGGAATAAGGATGCTGGCGATCGACCTCTTCGAACTTCTTGTTCGCCGCCTTCATGTCCTTCTTCTCATTCATGAGGTACAGGCCCTCATTGTAGATCTTGTCGGCGGGCTCCTCGACGAAGGTGTCGTCCTTGGCGGTGAACTTGTCCCAGAGCGCGCCGGTGCCGCAGCCGGCCAGCGGCAGCGCGAGCACGAAGAGGGCGACAGCCTGAAGCAGCCCACGGGCTCGAGACGAGGCCTCTCGAGACGAGACCTGAAGATATCCGCGCGTCATCCGCTGTGCCGACATGAATATTGCCCTGACGCCCTGTGTGCGGTGTCCGCCAGCCCATGAACCCCGTCATGGGCGCGAAATCTAGCCGTGGTGCCCGCCATGCGACCACGCCGGTGTAACCGAAAACCGATCTTCAACCAACCGGATAGGCAGGCATTTCGCCCGGATTAAGGCGAACGCGCCGCAATCCTAGTCGATCATCGTTACCAGGAGTTTCCCGGGGAAAGCCGCGGCCAAACGCCGGTGGCGACGGGTCTCTTCAGGACCGTCTCTCTTTAGGAAACGTCCGGCCCGTAGGCCGCGGCGATCCGGCCGCCGACGATGCCGCGACCGGTTTCGACCACCGGACGTGTGGTGCGGCGGGCTGTCTCGCCCTCGACCACCCGCCAGGCGGTACGGTCGGCGAGCAGCGCGGTCAGGACGGCGTGGTTGAGCTTGTGGCCGCCACGTACCGAGCGGTAGGCGCCAAGCAGGGGCAGACCGGCCAGCGCGAGGTCGCCGATCACGTCCAGCACCTTGTGGCGGGCGCATTCGTCAGCGTAGCGGAGGCCTTCGGTGTTGAGCAACCGCTCCTCGTCAAACACGACGGTATTGTCGAACGAGGCGCCGAGCGCATAGCCGGCGCTCCAGAGCCGCGCGACGTCGCACATCAGACCGAAAGTCCGGGCCCGGCCGACTTCGCGGCGGAAACGTTCCGGGCTGAGGTCGAAGGCGTAGCTCTGCTGGCCGATGACAGGATTGGTGAAATCGATCTCGACCTCGGCGCGGAACCCGTCGGCATAGGGCCTGATCTCGCCAAAGGAGTCGCCGATCTTGACCGAAATCGGCTTTAAAACCTGAATGAAGCGGCGCTGTGCCGGCTGGGTAACGATGCCGGCCTGGTCGATCGCCGCAACGAAGGCTGCGGCGCTGCCGTCCATGATCGGCACTTCCGGCCCGTCGATCTCGATGACGGCGTTGTCGACGCCCATGCCCCGCAGCGCGGCAAGTACATGCTCAGCGGTGGAGACCAGCGGGCCATTGCGATCGCCGAGGACGGTAGCGAAATCGGTGGCGATCACCTGCTCGGCCGTCGCCTGAACTTCGCGGTCACTTCCCTCGAGTCCCGTACGGACAAAAATAAAACCCGCGTCAACAGGCGCGGGCCCAAGCGTGAGGGTGACGGGAAGACCGGAATGAACGCCGACGCCTGCCACGGTGGCTTGCGCACGAAGCGTTGTTTGCCGGCTAAATTTCATCAGGAACCGCCCCACTACGACCATCGCGACTTATACTGAACCCGACTGACCGGCCAAGACCGCTCGTTCCGAATCCGTATCCCCAAGTCACGGCAAACCATAGTCACTGCCTCAAACAGCGCCAACTCACGCTTTTTTACCGATTGTTACCCCAAACCTGCCGTATTCGCGCCAAGGCTTAACCAAATTGGACCGGAGTTTGGGACCGTCATTGGCAGTTTTACTGAACCATCGAATACGTAATTAATGATTTAAAATCAGTTGCTTGGCTGCGCAATCCGGATATGCACGGGACAAAAGGAAAGGTCCCGGCAAGCTTCCCGCCGGGACCTTTTTTCGTCTGCCTTATTGTAACAATCCTCAGGTCGCCTGCCGCCGCAGGAAGGCCGGGATATCAAGATGGTCATCTCCCTGTGGCGCCGGGGCAACAGGCGCGGGACGGCCATGCATGTCCAGGCCCTGCGGCGCGGGACGGCGGGCATACTCGGACACCGGCTCGGTAGAAGCGATTTGCTGCGCCACGGTCTTCTGGGGCCGGCGATCGGGCAGCGGCGGCATCGCGGGACCGGCGGTGCGGGCAGCGATCGGTGCCTCGCTCTCCTCGTCACGACGCCCGAGGCCGACATTGGCGAGGCGCTGCAGCAGCGACAGGCGGGTCTTCTGCGGGGTCTCCTCCTCGATCTCGCCCCGGGCCTGGCGAAGCTCGGCCTGGGCGGGCATCGGAAGTTCCTCGATTCGCGGCATCCGAGGTGTGCGGACCGGCGCACGCTCGGCCTGCGGCGGGATGAAGGTTTCCGGCGTCATCGGCTCATGCATGGCCATCGGCGCCTGCTCGGGCTCCGGGAACAGCGTGGGCTTCTGCGCGATCGGGCGCACGGTGACGTCGCCATAGGTCTGCATCGGCGCGGGGGCCTGCGGGACGTCCGCAACGGCAGCGGCGATGGCGGCGAGCGCAGCGCGCTCGACGTTCTGACGCGGTGCCATGGGAGCGGCGGCGAACTGGCCCGGTCCGGCGGCCGGGGTCGACGTGTCCAGCTTCTGGGCGCGCTCGGCCATGCGCTGATTGTCGGCGCGGAGCCGCGCGGTCAAATCGGCAAGACGGCTCTCGGCGGCCGCGGCGGGAGCAGCAGGAGCCTGCTGCGCCTGCGGTGCCGGGTTCGCGACGGGAGCGCTGGTGGCCTGGCTGTTGCGGGCGATCGCGGCCTGTTCGATGCCGGTGGCGACGACCGAGACGCGGATCAGGCCATCGAGCGCTTCATCGAAGGTGGCGCCGACGATGATGTTGGCGTCCTGGTCGACTTCCTCGCGGATACGGGTCGCCGCTTCGTCGACCTCGAACAGGGTGAGATCCTTGCCGCCGGTGATGGAGATGAGGAGACCCTTGGCGCCCTTCATCGAGCTATCGTCGATCAGCGGGTTGGCGATCGCGGCTTCAGCGGCGGTCAGCGCGCGCTTGTCGCCGGAGGCTTCGCCCGTACCCATCATCGCCTTGCCCATCTCACGCATAACGGCGCGGACGTCGGCGAAGTCGAGATTGATCAGGCCTTCCTTGACCATCAGGTCGGTGATGCAGGCAACGCCCGAATAGAGCACCTGGTCGGCCATCGCGAAGGCGTCGGCGAAGGTGGTCTTCTCGTTGGCGACCCGGAACAGGTTCTGGTTCGGGATGATCAGCAGCGTATCGACGACCTTGTGGAGTTCGTTGATGCCCGCTTCCGCGGTGCGCATGCGGCGGCCGCCCTCGAAGTGGAAGGGCTTGGTCACGACACCGACGGTGAGGATGCCCATCTCGCGCGCGATCTTGGCGATCACGGGAGCCGCGCCGGTGCCGGTGCCGCCGCCCATGCCGGCGGTGACGAACACCATGTTGGCGCCCGAGAGATGGTCGCGCAGCTCGTCCATCACCTCTTCGGCCGCGGCCGCGCCGACGACCGGCTGCGAACCTGCGCCCAACCCTTGCGTCGCCGCCGTGCCCATCTGCACGATGCGCTGCGCCTTCGACATCGTCAGCGCCTGCGCGTCGGTGTTGGCGACCACGAAGTCGACGCCCTGGAGGCCCGCCGTGATCATGTTGTTGACGGCGTTACCACCGGCGCCGCCGACGCCGAACACGGTGATGCGGGGCTTCAGTTCGTGAATATCAGGAACATTGATGCTGATGGTCATGTTTGCCTCTCGATCACGCGCGCGTGGGTTCGCCCCGGCCGGCGGCCGCGGGAGTTGGTGAAAATCGAATATTGCGGGAAGGAGTCATCAAAAGCCCTCGCGTAGCCATCGTCCGACCTTTCCGAAATACCCGCCGGTCCCCGTCCTGACCTGCTGCCGCGTATGCCGCGGTTCGACATGTTCGTGGTGAACATATTGCGGGTAGACGAGCAGTCCGGCCGGCACCGCGAAGGCGGCGTTCTTCGCCTCGTTGGGCAGTCGGCCGAAACCGAGCGGACGTCCGACCCGCACGGGCCGGCCGAGAATCTGTGTTCCGAGCTCGACCAGACCGGTGAGCTGCGAGGCCCCGCCCGAGAGCACGACGCGGCCGTTGGGCTCTGAGGCGAAGGGCGAATCCTTCAGCTTGTCCCGAACCATTTCGAAGACTTCCTCGGCACGGTGCCTGACGATGTTGGCGATGGTCGCGCGGGAGACGATCTGCGGCAGATCCTGCTCGTCACCGGCTGTCGGTACTGACATCAGCTCACGCGAGTCCGATCCGCCGGTGATGACGGTCCCGTATAACGTCTTGATTCGCTCGGCATCGGCAATGGTCGCGGAGAGCCCGCGCGCCAGATCCATCGTGATGTGTTGCCCCCCGACCGCAAAACCCGCGGCGTGCACGAACCGGCCGCCGGAATAGACCGCGATCGTGGTGGTGCCCGCGCCCATCTCGATGACCGCAGCGCCGAGATCGGCCTCGTCGTCGGTCAGCACCGACAGGCCTGCCACATAGGGGCTCGCCGCCATGGCTTCGACATTGATGTGGCAGCGTTCCACGGCCAGCATCAGGTTCCGCGCCACGGTGGCGTCGCAGGTGACGACGTTCATGTCCACGCCGAACTGGTGCGCGACCATGCCGCGGGGATCGCGGATGCCCTTGACGCCGTCGAGCGTGTAGCCAACCGGCAGCGCGTGCAGCACGGTGCGGCCTTCGCCGGTGGCGTGGCGCATGCCGGTGGAGGTGACGCGGCTGACATCGGCCGGCGTCACGGCGCCGCCGCGGATGTCGGCCGCAGCTTCGACCAGCTGGCCGGAGAGTCGGCCGCCGGAGACCGACAGCAGCACGGACTCGACCCGCACCTTGGCCATTTTCTCCGCAAGCCCGACCGCCTGTCGCACCGCCTGCTCGCATTCGCCGAGATCGATCACGGCGCCGGCCTTCATGCCGCGCGACTGAATCTGGCTGTAACCGATCAGCTCCACCGCATGGGTGCGATCGCGCAGGGCTTCGCTCGGCGCCGACGGCTTCAGCCGCGCGATCATGCAGGCGATCTTGCTGGTGCCGATGTCGAGGCAGGCGACGAGGCCGCCGCGCTTGTGCGGCATCGGGCGCGTCTTCGGTGTCTGGGTGCGATCAAGACCGGTCATGCAGCGTCCCCGGCCTTTTTCTTCTTCTTGTCCTTGAACAAATCTTCGCGCGCCTTGGCGGCGTCCTCGGACAGCTGCACCACCAGCCGATCGGGCAGGCGCAGGTCGACGGCGACGATGTCGCGGGAGAACAGCCTGTCGTCCTTGTCGAGCCTGGACAGCATCGCAAGCGCGTTGCCGACGTCCTGCTCGGGCAGGCGGATGTCGAGGCCGTCCTTGAGCCTCAGGTTCCAGCGCCGCTCGCCGACGAAGATCGCGGCCTTGGTGATCGAATTGACCTGCGGATAGCGCGCCAGCAAAGCGAGGAAATCGCGGGCCTGCGTCTCGGCGCCCTTGCCGACCACGAGCGGCAGCGACAGGAACCGACGCGAGACATAGGGTTCAAGCACCGCGCCGTCATCGGCGATGACGGAAAGCCGGCCGGCCTCCTGCCACAGCGCGAACGCCTTGCGCTCGGTGAGCTCGATCATGAGCTGGCCCGGATACAGCTTCAGCACGGTCGCATCCGCGATCCAGGGATTGGCCTTGAGCTTGTCGCGCACGGCGTCGGCGTCGAGGAACAGCAGCGAGGATCGGCCGCTGACGCCGCCGATCGCGAGGATCTCATCCTGGCTAAGCTGCTTGCGGCCGTTGATCACGACGGAGGTGATGCGGAAGCCGGCGGAATTGGCCAGCGCGTTGCGGGTGTCGTTGACCGCCGTGATGAAATCCTGAAGATGGCCGCCCTTGACGATACCGAAGCCGCAGCTTCCGATCAGGAGCAGCACCGTCATGCTGATCCCGACGCGGCGCGGCAGATAGCGCTCGATCAGCGCGATCAACCGCGGCGGCGGCTCCCGCTCGACGACGGCTTTGGCCCTGATCTTTTCCTTGGCGGCAGCGCGCGCTCCGTGAAGTCTTTCCTGGCGCTTGTCCTGCACCCACTCGCGCAGAAGCACGACCGCTCCGATAGCGGCCGCCTTCAAGTCAGCTTGGGGCCTCAGCGATCTCAAAAGCGACCGAGTGAGGCTTCCTGCTCCATCCATTGCACGAGCTCGTCAACAGTTTGCCCGCGACATCGCGCGGGTCCTGGCGAACATGACGTCTCGGACTTGCCGGGCCGGGTGCTGGTCTTCAGCAGAAGAAAACCTCTCCCCTTCAGAGCGTTCGCTGGGAGTGACAACACCCGCAACGGTCCACGCGCCGGCAGCCAAAGCGTCATATGCGCCGCCAGCGTTAACCTTCGGACGTCCTGGTAAACAAAAGGTAAAGTTCGTTAACGGCGGATGCGTTTTGCCCAGCCCAGTGAGGCATTTATGCCGCGATGTCCGGCATTTTACCGGTTTTGGGTTCCAAAACCGGCCGTTTCGCCCCTTCGGCCGTTAACCAATCCTAATTATTTCCGTACACCCCGCCCGGCGAGCTCGACCAGGCCGCGCAGGAAGTCGACGAATGCGATGCCCTCTGCCTTTAGCGCCTTGGGGTAGAGCGACGACTTGGTCAGCCCGGGCAGCGTGTTGGTCTCGAGATAGACCAGCCCCTTGTCCGAGACGATGAAGTCCGAACGGGAATAGCCGGTGCAGGACATCGCCCGGTGCGCCAGCATCGCCTGCTGCTTCAGTGCGGCGGTGATCTCCGCCGTGAAGCGGCCTGGACAGATCTCCTGGGTCGACTTCAAAAGATACTTCGCCGCGTAGTCGAAACTGCCCTCGCCCGGAATGATCTCGATCGGCGGCAGCGAGATGATCGAGCCGTCCGGTCGCTCCAGCACGCCGCAGGTCGCCTCGACGCCGGCGACGTAAGGCTCGATCACGTACTCTTCGTGTTTGGCGGCATTGCGGACGGCGACGAGATCCTGCTTGGCGTTGACGAAGATCAGGCCATAGCTCGAGCCATCCCGCGCGGGCTTTGCGATCAGCCGGCCGTATTCGGCGAAGGCCTCATCGATCTCGTCCAGTGCAACGTTGGCCGGCGGCGTTACCCCGCCGAGCGCTGCGAAATGCTTGGCCGCGATCTTGTCGAACGCGAGATGCGAGGAGGCCGAGCCCGATCCGGTAAACGGCACGCCGCGCGCTTCGCACATCAGCTGCAATTCGCCATTCTCGGCACGCCCGCCGTGCAGGCCGAGCACCAGCACGCGGTCCTCGGCCCTGGCCTGGTCGAGCGCCTGCTCCAATGGAATGCCACGCGTGCCCGGCTTGAACTCGTCCTCGAACGGACGGGCATGTTCGAGCAGCTGCTTCGACTGCACGACATGCATCTTGTCCTCGACGTCCCACCACCAGAGATCAGCCTCGGGCAGCGCCTGATGCAGCGCCTGGGCTGACGCGACCGAAACCAGACGTTCGCGGTTGGAGCCGCCGAAGAGGATGGTGATGCGCATGTTCTCTCGTCGCTTGTCCAAATTAGCCGGAAATTCCGATCCGCTTGATTTCCCAGTGTAGCTCAATTCCGGAATTCGTCTTCACCCGGTCGCGCACGGTCTCACCAAGCGTCTCGATGTCATGCGCGGTGGCATTGCCCGTGTTGATCAGGAAATTGCAGTGCATCTCGGAGACCTCGGCGCCGCCGACGCGCAGGCCGCGGCAGCCGGCGGCATCGACCAGCTTCCAGGCGGAATGACCGGGCGGATTCTTGAAGGTCGAGCCGCCGGTCTTTTCGCGGATCGGCTGCGCGGTCTCGCGATGAGTTTGCACCTCCGCCATGCGCGCGCGGATCGCCTCGGCATCCCTGATCTCGCCGCGGAAACGTGCGGAGGTGAAGATGATCGAGGGATCGACGCCGCTGTTGCGGTAGACGAACTTCATGTCGGCATTGGAGAAGATGTGCTTTGTGCCGTCGCGCCCGACGCCGCGCGCCTCGATCAACACGTCCTTGGTCTCGCCGCCATTGGCGCCCGCATTCATGCGCAGCGCGCCGCCGATCGTGCCGGGAATACCGAAGTAGAATTCGAGCCCACCGATATTGGCTGACGCGGCGACTTCCGCCACGCGCTTGTCGAGCGCGGCCGCGCCCGCGGTGACGACATCGCCGCTCGCGCTCGCTTCGCCAAAGGCGCGCGGCGCAAGCCGGATCACGACGCCCGCGATGCCGCCGTCGCGCACGATCAGATTGGAGCCGACGCCGACGACATAGACGGGAATGTCGCTTGCGAGATGCGCGAGGAAGTAGGCGAGATCGTCCTCGTCCGCCGGCGTGAACAGCACCTGCGCCGGACCGCCGACGCGAAACCAGGTGAGCTCGGCGAGCGACTGGTTCGCCAGCAGCCGGCCGCGAAGATCGGGCATCACGGCTTTGAGGTCGGGTGTGATGTCGGGGAAGCTCACTGCCCTACCCCAGCGCCTTCAATTCGCCTGGCAAGGCGTACGCCCATTGCGTGATGTTGCCGGCCCCTAAGCACACGACGAGATCGCCCGACTTCGCCACGCTCTTGACGATGCCGGCGAGATCGGACGCCGCCGGGAGCGGGATCACCTCGCGGTGGCCGTGGGCGCGCAGGCCCGCGGCGAAATGGTCGCGGTCGATGCCCTCGATCGGCGTCTCGCCCGCGGCATAGACGTCGGCGACGATCACCGCATCCGCATCGTTGAAGCAGGTGCAGAATTCCTCGAACAGCGATTGCAAGCGGCTATAGCGATGCGGCTGCACCACAGCGACGATCTTGCCGCTGGTGGATTCCCGCGCCGCCTTCAGCACCGCCGCGATCTCGACCGGGTGATGGCCGTAATCGTCGATGACGGTGACGCCGTTCCATTCGCCGGTCTTGGTGAAGCGGCGCTTGACGCCGCCGAAGCCGGCGATCGCCTTGCGGATCGCCTCGTCCGACACGCCGAGCTCGCGCGCGACCGCAATCGCGGCCGTCGCGTTGGAGGCGTTGTGGCGTCCCGGCATCGGCAGCATGAGGTCGGCGATCTCGTGCACCCGGCCGGTCTTGCGATCGCGGAACGCAACCTTGAACTTCGATCCGCCGCCCATCGGGGTCAGATCGACGAAGCGCACGTCGGCCTGCGGATTCTCGCCATAGGTGATGATGCGCCGATCCTCGATCTTGCCGACGAGAGTCTGCACCACGGGATGGTCGATGCACATCACGGCAAAGCCGTAGAAAGGCAAATTCTCGACGAAATGGCGGAAGGCCTCCTGCACGGCCTCGAAAGTCTTGAAATGATCGAGATGCTCGGGGTCGACATTGGTGACGATCGCGACCTCGGTCGGCAGCTTCAGGAACGTGCCGTCACTCTCGTCCGCCTCCACCACCATCCAGTCACCGGTGCCAAGCCGCGCATTCGAGCCATAGGCGTTGATGATGCCGCCGTTGATCACGGTCGGATCGAGGCCGCCGGCATCCAGCAGCGCCGCGACCATCGTAGTCGTGGTGGTCTTGCCATGCGTGCCCGCGATGGCGACGCAGCTCTTCAGCCGCATCAGCTCGGCCAGCATCTCGGCGCGGCGCACCACCGGAATACGCCCTTCGCGCGCCGCCGTCAGTTCCGGATTGTCGCGCTTGATCGCGGTAGAGACCACGACGACCTCCGCGCCATCGACGTTCTCCGCCTTGTGGCCGACCGAGACCCTCGCGCCGTTCTTGCGCAGACGGTCGAGATTGTAATTGTCGGAGGCGTCCGAACCCTGCACAGAATAGCCGAGATTGAGCAGCACCTCGGCGATACCGCTCATGCCGATCCCGCCGATCCCGACGAAGTGGATGGGTCCGATCTCGCGCGGCAGTCTCATGCTCTGTTCCCTGACCTCGCCGCCGGAGAGGGCGGCATCTGGCGAAGGTCACGGCAAATCAGCCGCGCGCCTTTCCTACTGGATGCCCCGCTTTAGAAGGCGAAGACAAGGGCTTTTTCGCGTCAGATTCCCGCGATTTTGGCCACCAGATCGGCCAGCCGCTCCGCCGCGTCTAGCCGGCCGGCGCCGCGGGCGGCCTGCGCCATGGCGGCAAGACGCGCGGGTTCGGCGGCGAAGGCGGATATCTCGGCGGCGAGACGATCGGAGTTGAACTCGGTCTGCGGAATGCGGATCGCGCCATCGACCTTGGCCAGCACGCCGGCATTGGCGAACTGGTCCTGGTCGATCGCGCCCGGCAGCGGCACCAGGATCGAGGGACGTCCGATCGCGGCAAGTTCGGCCACGGTGCCGGCGCCTGAGCGCGACACCACCAGATGGTTGGAAGCGAGCCGTGCCGGCAAATCGGTGAAGAACGGCGCGAGCTCGGCATTGATCTTCAGTCTGTCGTAGACCGCGCGCACGCGGCTCATATCTTCGTCGCGCACCTGCTGGGTGAGGACGAGCCGGCTCCACAGCGCAGGCTCAAGGCGCTCGATCGCGCCCGGCACGATATCGGCCATGATGCGCGCGCCCTGGCTACCGCCGACGACGAGCAGGCGCAGCGGGCCGTTCACCTCAGGCGCAGCATATTGCACGCCGGCTGCGGCGAGGACCGCCGGGCGCATCGGCGTGCCGACTGTCGTGGTCTTGCCCGATAGCGCCGGATCGCGGTCGAGCACGCCGGGCAACGACGTCGCAATGGCGCGGACGCGGCTCGACAGGAACCGGTTGGCGCGGCCGAGCACCGCATTGGCATCGTGGATGATGCCGGGCACGCCGGCGAATTTCGCCGCGACCAGCGGCGGCAGCGTCGGATAGCCGCCGAAGCCGACGACAGCGACCGGCTTCAATCGCTTGATGAGGCCGTAGGCGGACAGCGTGCCGGCGGCGAGCGTGAGGCCGGCATAAGCGAGCTGCAGCGGATTGCGGCCACGCGCGGTCTCGCTCGAGACGACGTCGATCATGTCCTTGGTAAACAGCCCGCTGTAGCGCAGCGCGCGCTCGTCCGTGACGAGGCGGACGCGGAATCCGCGCCGGATCAGTTCGACCCCAAGCGCCTCGGCCGGAAACAAATGGCCGCCGGTACCACCCGCGGCGAGAAGAATCAGGGGGGAATTGTCCATGACGGGGAGTTTTACAGTGTCTCCCCCGTCATTGCGAGCGAAGCGAAGCAATCCAGACCGCCACCGCCGAGGGATTCTGGATTGCGTCGCTTCGCTCGCAATGACGAAAAACTACGCGTAGCTGCGCATCGCCTCGGCGTGGCCGCTTGCCTCGACCTCGGTGCGCGGGCGCAGCCGCGTCAGCGCCAGCATCATGCCGACACCATAGGCCAGCGATACGATCGAAGAGCCGCCGTAGGAGATGAAGGGCAGCGTCATGCCCTTTGCAGGGATGAGCTGGAGGTTGACCGACATGTTGATCGCGGCCTGCACGCCGAACAGGATCGCAAGACCCGAGGCCGCAAAGCGCGAGAACATGTCCTCATTGGCATAGGCGCGCGACAGCGTGCGGATGACGACGAAGGCGAACAGCGTCAGCATTGCCAGGCACAGGATGATGCCGAACTCTTCGGCGGCCACCGCGAACACGAAGTCGGTGTGGCTGTCCGGCAGGCTGCGCTTGGCAATGCCCTCGCCGGGCCCGAGCCCGAACCATCCGCCGTTGTAGAAGGCTTCCATGGCGGTATCTACCTGGAAGGTGTCACCGGAAGCGGGATTCATGAAGCGCTTGATGCGTCCGGCGACGTGCGGAACGAACAGATAGGCGCTGAACAGACCTGCCGCTCCGATCCCGGCAAGGCCAAATACCCAAATCATGCGCATGCCCGCGATAAAGAACAGCGACCCCCACACCATCAGGATCAGCATGGTCTGGCCGAAGTCCGGTTCCATCACCAGCAGCGACACCAGCATCAGAAGCAGCACCAGCGCCATGGAGGTCGCCGGCATTTCCGGCCGCTTGGTCGATTCCGCGAACAGCCAGGCGGCGATGACGACGAACGATGGCTTTGCGATCTCGGAGGCCTGGATGTTGAGGCCGAGCAGCGTGATCCACCGCCGCGACCCCTTCACTTCTGGGCCGATCGCGAGCGTCAGCACGATCAGGATGATGCTGACCGTGAAGATGATCAGGGCGCTGCGGCGGATCGCGCGCGGCGACAGGAACGAGACCCCGAGCAGCACCAGGCAGGACGGTGCCAGGAACAGCACGTGGCGGCTGAAGAAGTGGAAGGGATCGAGCCCGATACGGGTGGCAACCGGCGGGCTCGCGGCCAGCGACAGGATCACGCCGGTGAGCATCAGCGCCAGGATGGCGCCCATCAGCGGCTTGTCGACGGTCCACCACCACTCGGAAAAGGGGGTGCGTTCTTCACGGGAGAGCATGGCGGCCGCTTTCGGACAGAGGTCGGTCCATTGGTCGCCGAGGTTGGTTTACGGGAGGTTAAGGGAACGCCGATGATTGGGGAGATGATCCCCGCTGCCGCCACAAAACACCGTCATGCCCCGGCTTGACCGGGGCATCCAGTACGCTGCGGCCTCTCGGCTCAAGCTGGATATCTGGAATAGTGGGTCGCCCGGTCAAGCCGGGCGACGACATCGGAACGCGAATGCGCGCTCACACCACCGGCTTCACACCCGCCAGCGCCTGCACCAGCTCGCGGAACCTGGTGCCGCGGATTTCGAAATTGCGGTACTGGTCAAAGGAGGCGCAGGCGGGCGACAGCAGCACCACCGCGTCGGTGATCCCCGACGCTTCCGCATCGCGTGCGGCGTGCTCGACGGCGACGTCGAGGGTCTGGGTGATCTCGTGCGCCACTTGAGTGCCCAGCGTTCCCGAAAATTCCTGCGCGGCCTCGCCGATCAGATAGGCCTTGCGGATGCGCGGGAAATAGCCGGTCAGGCCCGTAATGCCGCCGGCCTTCGGCTTGCCGCCGGCGATCCAGAAGATGTCCGAAAAGGACGACAGCGCATGCGCGGTGGCGTCCGCATTGGTGCCCTTGGAGTCGTTGACGAACAGCACGTTGCCGCGGCGGCCGACCTGCTCCATGCGATGCGCAAGGCCCGGAAAGCTGCGCAGGCCGTTCTGAAGCACATCGAGGCTGATGCCCATCGCGAGCGCGGCGGCGGCCGCGCACGCCGCGTTCTGCGCGTTGTGCAGGCCACGCAGCGAGCCGATGCCGCCGAGTTTTGCGACCTCGCTGCGCGCGCCTCCCGCGGTGCGCACGATGGCGCCGTGCTCGACATGGATGCCGGACGCCAGCGGATTCTTGACCGAGATGCGCACGACGTTTTTGCCGGCGCGATCGAGTCTATCGGCGATGTCGCGGCAAAAGCCGTCATCGACGCCGATGATGGCGGTGCCGCCAGCCTGCACACCGGCAACGAGCCGTTCCTTCACCGCGGCGTAATGCGCGATGGTGCCGTGACGATCGATGTGATCCTCGCTGACATTGAGCAGGATGCCGACGGAGGGATCGAGGGAGGGCGTGAGGTCGATCTGGTAGGACGACATCTCGATCACGTGGACGCGGCCCATGCGCGGCGGCTCCAGCGACAGGATCGCGGTGCCGATATTGCCGCCCATCTGGGTGTCGTAGCCGGCGACTTTGGTCAGATGCGCGATCAAAGCCGTCGTGGTCGACTTGCCGTTGGTGCCGGTGATGGCGACGAACGGCGCGTCCGGTGCGTGCCGGCGCCGCTCGCGGCAAAACAGCTCGATGTCGCCGATCACCTCGATGCCGGCTTCGCGCGCCTTTAGCACGCTCCAATGGGGCACCGGATGTGTCAGCGGCACGCCGGGCGCGAGCACCAGCGCTGCGAAATTCGCCCAGGAGACGTTTCGCAAATCAGCCGTGATGAAGCCCGCTTGCGCGGCCTTGGCAACGTTCTCGGCACTGTCGTCGGCGGCTATCACCTCGACGCCGCCCGCTTTCAACGCGTGACAGGACGCGAGTCCCGAGCCGCCGAGGCCGAACACCGCGACCGTCTTGCCGGCAAAGCACGTGACTGGGATCATCGACAGGTCACCGCAGCTTCAGCGTCGACAGGCCGGCAAGCGCCAGCATCACCGAGATGATCCAGAACCGGATCACGATCTGCGGCTCGGTCCAGCCGAGCTGCTCGAAATGGTGATGGATCGGCGCCATCCGGAAGATGCGTTTTCCCGTCATCTTGAACGACACCACCTGCACGATGACGGAAACCGCCTCCAGCACGAACAGGCCGCCGATCACCGCGAGCACGATCTCGTGCTTCACCGCGACCGCGATCGCACCCAGCATGCCGCCGAGCGCGAGCGAGCCGGTGTCGCCCATGAAGATCGAGGCCGGCGGCGCGTTGAACCAGAGGAAGCCGAGGCCGGCGCCCAGCAGCGCGCCGCAGAGCACGGCGAGTTCGCCGGTGCCCGCGACATATTTGATCTGGAGATAATCGGCGAACACCGCGTTGCCGGCGAGATAGGCGATCATCGCAAAGCTCGCGGTCGCGATCATCACCGGCACGATGGCAAGGCCGTCGAGACCGTCGGTGAGGTTCACCGCATTGCCGGCGCCGACGATGACGAAGGCGCCGAACACGACGAAGAACCAGCCAAAATGCAGCACGGTGTCCTTCAGGAAGGGAATCGTCAGCGCGGTCGACGCGGGATCGCGGTTCAGCCGCACCAGCGCGTAGCAGGCCACCAGCGCGATGGCGGCCTCGATCAGCAGGCGAAGCTTGCTGCCGAACCCGCTCGTCGTCTGCTTGGTCACCTTCAGATAATCGTCATAGAAGCCGACGAAGCCGAAGCCGAGCGTCACCGCCAGCACGATCCAGACGTAGGGGTTGAGCGGATTGGCCCACAGCACCGTGCCGACCGTCAGGCCGGACAGGATCATCAGCCCGCCCATGGTGGGCGTGCCTTTCTTCGCGAGATGCGATTGCGGGCCATCGGCCCGGATCGGTTGGCCCTTGCCCTGGCGGAGGCGCAGATGGTCGATGATCCAGGGCCCGAACAGGAACACAAACAGCGCGCCGGTGACGACGGCGCCGCCGGTGCGGAAGGTGATGTAGCGGAAGACGTTCAGGAACGTGCGAACGGCACCGAAACCCGGAAAGGTGTTGGAGAGCTCGATCAGCCAGTAAAACATTCAGACGGTCCTATGGCGCCCTGGGCACGCGTTCTTGGTATTGGCCTCAACGTGCCTCCCGCGCACTCGCTGGTCTTCATCATCGGGCCGGGCGACCTCTAAAGAAAACCGGACGGCTTCGCGCCGGAAAGGGTGGGATTCGGGATCAGCGTCTTCCAAGCAGTTTACGCCTTTGCCTGCAAGGCGGCCACTAGGCCCGGCACAAACTTGTTGACCCAGAACATCTTCTTGCTGCCCTTGACAACCACGACATCGCCTGCCCTGAGCAGATTTGCGACCATGCTGGGCTGGAGAGTCGCCGGATCGTCGTGCCAGCCGAGGCCCTTGCCGGCTGGAAGCACCTCGAACAGGTGACGCATCAGAGGCCCGACGCAATAGACGCCGTCGATGCCGTTCAGATGCTTGGCGAGGTCGGTGTGATAGCCGGCCGCGCCATCGCCCAGCTCCAGCATGTCGCCGAGCACGGCAATGCGGCGGCCACCTGTCGTGTTGCGCGCCTGCAGGCTTTGCAGCGCGGCAGCGACGCTGGCCGGATTGCCGTTGAAGCTGTCGTCGATCACGGTGACGCCGCCGGCCGCCTGCTCGACGCCGCGGCCGGTCATGATGCCGACCCGGTCGAGCTTGATCGCAAGCGTCGCCGTATCGAGGTTCGCGGCACGGACCGATGCGAGCGCGGCGAGTGCATTCTGGACGCGGTGCGGCGCGCCCGGCGTCAGGCTGAACGCGATCTCCTTCTTGCCGAGCGCGGCCACGACCTGCCAGCTGTCGCCGTGCGGCGCGTGCGCGACCTCGTGCACCTCGGCTTTGTCGCCGAAGCGTATGACCTTGCCTTTCCAGTCCGGCGCCTTGATCCCGGCGGGCAGCACCAGCACGCCGTCCGGGGGCAGGCCGAGCGCAATCGACACCTTCTCGCGGCGGATGGCTTCGAGCGAGCCGAGCTTCTCCAGATGCACCGGCTGGACGTTGACGACGAGCGCAACCGTGGGCCGGGTCAGCTCGCTGAGCCGCGCGATCTCGCCGGCCTGGTTCATGCCCATCTCGACGACCCAGAGACTGGCGTCCGGCCGCGCATTGCACAGCGTCAGCGGCACGCCCCAGAAATTGTTGAAGCTCGAGGGGCTGGCATAGGCGCCGGGATAGGCGGCGAGGAATTCCTTGGTGCTGGTTTTGCCCGCGCTGCCGGTGAGCCCGATCACCGGCCCGTTGAAGCGCGCACGTGCCGCGCGCGCGAGGGCCCAGAGACCGTCGATCAGCGTGTCCTTGACGACGATCTGGGGAATGCGGATGCCCGCGATCTCGTGCGGCACGATCATTGCGACTGCGCCCGAGGCTTCGGCCTTGTCCGCGAACTCCCAACCGTCACGCGCGCTGGCGAAAGCCGAGATGAAGCCTCCACTCGGCGTGCCGCTCAGCGCGACGAACAGGCTGCCCGGTTTCACCAGCCGGCTGTCCTGGGTGACGAGATCGATTGGCGTGTCCGGAAACGATCCGGCAGCGCCCAGCGCGCGCGCCACTTCGGCCACCGTCCATATTGGCGCGCTCATGCATTCCTCGACGCTAATGCGGCGGCGACCGCCTCGTGATCACTGAAGGGCAACACCTCGCCGCCGACGATCTGCCCGGTCTCGTGTCCCTTGCCGGCGATGAGCAGCGCATCGCCATCTTCCAATTCCTCGATCGCAGTGCGGATCGCAACGGCGCGGTCGCCGATTTCGCGGGCGCCCTTGGCGGCCGCGAGGATTTCGGCGCGAATGGCTTCCGGCTTCTCGCTGCGCGGATTGTCGTCAGTGACGATGACGCCGTCAGCGTTACCAGCCGCGATCTCGCCCATGATCGGACGCTTGCCGGCATCGCGATCGCCGCCGGCACCGAACACGACGACCAGCCTGCGCTTGGCGTAAGGGCGTAGCGCCTGCAACGCTTTCTCCAACGCGTCGGGCTTGTGCGCGTAGTCGACGAAGATCGGCGCGCCGTTGCGTTCGCCGACGCGCTCCAGCCGGCCCTTGGCGCCTTCGAGATGTTCCAGGCTCGCGAATACGTTGGCCGCGTCGCTGCCGGTGCCGATCGCAAGGCCGGCCGACACCAGCGCATTCTCGATCTGGAATTCGCCGACCAGCGGCAGCCGGATCGCATATCGCTTGCCGCGATGATCGAGCGCGAGCACTTGCGAAAACCCTTCGACCTCCACACCGGCGAGGCGAATCCCCTCGCCTGCCCCGTCACCGTTGCGACCGACCGCCATCAGGCGCAAGCCGCGCGACTTCGCAGCACTGACCGCCTCCGGCGAGCAATCATGATCGGCTGAGATCACCGCCGCGCCTCCGGGCTGAACCAGTTCGCGGAACAGCCGGAGTTTTGCCGCGAGGTAATGCGCGATCGTCGGGTGATAATCCATGTGGTCGCGCGAGAGATTGGTGAAGCCGCCGGCCGAGACGCGCACGCCGTCCAGACGATACTGATCGAGCCCATGCGAGGAGGCCTCGAAAGCGAGATGCGTGACGCCCTCGCGCGCGATCTCGTCGAGCTGCCGGTGCAGCGCGATCGGATCGGGCGTCGTCAGCGAGCCGTAGACGGTGCGCTTCGGTGAAACGAGGCCGATGGTGCCGATGCTGGCGGAGGCGTGCCCCAGCCGTTCCCAGATCTGGCGCGTGAACGCGGCGACCGAGGTCTTGCCACTGGTGCCGGTCACCGCGGCAATGGTCGCGGGCTGCGCGGGGAAGAATTTTGCCGCGGCCAGCGCCAGCGCACGGCGCGGATTGGCAACCCCAATGAACGGCACCTTGCAGCCATCAGGCGCGTGGTCGCCGACGACCGCGACCGCGCCTGCGGCAATCGCGGCATCGATGAAGCGCGCACCGTCGGTCTTGCTGCCCGCAAGTGCGAAGAAGAGATTGCCCGGCTTGACCATTCGGCTGTCGAGGGCAATGCCTGTTACCTCGAGCGCCGCGACGGCGGGCTCGATTGCAGCATCATCGCCCTGAACGTTCCGGCCTAGGAGGTCGCGCAGCTTCATGGTCTTCCAGTCGACATGGCCGCGCCGGAAGCCGAATCTCCAGGGAAATCCCGACTCAGCGGCGGCAACGGCCCACCCGGTTGATTACTGGGTTGTCCTGGATGCTGCAAGAATAAGGCGCTCGGACGGCGGCAGGTCAAACCGCGGCTCGACGCCTAAAAGCGGCGCGATCCGCTCGATCACCTTGCCGCCGGTCGGCACCGCGTTCCAGCCCGAGGTGATGAAACCCTTCGTTTCGGGAATCGCCTGAGGCTCGTCCAGCATGATCAGGATCTGATATTTGGGATCGTCGCAGGGCATGATCGCGGTGAAGGAGTTGAGCACCCGCTTTTTGGCGTAGCGGCCGTTGATGACCTTCTCGGACGTACCCGTCTTGCCGCCGACGTAGTAACCCTTGACGTCGGCCGTCTTGGCGGTGCCGATTTCGGCATTGAGCCGCATCAGGAACCGCATCTTGTCGCTGGTGTCCTGCTTGATCACGCGCTTGGCCATCGCCGCCGCTTCGGACTCGCTGCGCTTCATGAAGGTTGGTGGGATCAAATAGCCGCCGTTCACCAGCGCGTTGATACCCATCACCGCCTGCAGCGGCGCCACCGACATGCCCTGGCCGAACGCGATGGTCACCGTGTTCAGCTCGCCCCAGCGGCGCGGTATCAGCGGTGCCGCGCTTTCCGGCAGCTCGGTGCGCAGCCGGGTCAACTGGCCCATCTTGGCGAGGAATGCCTTGTGGGCCTCGACGCCCTGGCCGAGCGCGATCCGCGCGGCACCGATATTGGATGAGAAGGTGAACACTTCCTTGGTGTTGATGAAGCGTCCGAGCGGATGGCTGTCGTGGATGGTGAACTTGCCGTAGTGCAGGTTTCCGCGTGCATCCCACGACGTGTTCAAATTGATCTTGCCGGAATCGAGCGCCATCGCCAGCGTGAACGCCTTGAAGGTCGAGCCCATCTCGTAGACGCCGGTGGTCAGGCGGTTGATGCGGTCCGGATCGTGCGCTTCCTTCGGATTGTTGGGATCGAAGTCCGGAAGGGAGACCATCGCCACGATCTCGCCGGTCTTGACGTTGGAGACGATGCCGGAGGCGGCCTTGGTGTGGTACTTCTCCTTGGCCTTCAGGAGCTCGTCGCGCAGGGCGTGCTCGACGCGCAGATCGACCGAGAGCTCGATCGGCTTTTGCAGCCGGTCGGTGGCAAAGCCCGCGCGGTGGAGATCGGCGAGGCCCTGATTGTCGAGCCACTTCTCCATGCCGGCGATGCCCTGATTGTCGATGTTGACGAGGCCGATGAGGTGGGCGACCTCGTTGCCGGTCGGATAGACGCGCTTGTTCTCGCGCAGGAAGCCGATGCCCGGAATGCCGAGCTTGTGGATGTCCTGCTGCTGCTTTGCCGTAATCTCGCGCTTGAGCCAGACGAAGCCCTTGCGCGTCCTCAGGCGCTCGCGCACCTCGGCCTCGTCGAGATCGGGCACCGTGGCGGTCAGAAGCTCGATCGCCTCGTCCTTGTCGATGATGCGGCGCGGCTCGCCGAACAGGCTCGAGGCCTTGACGTCGGTCGCGAGGATCGCACCGTTGCGATCGACGATATCGGGCCGCGCGGTCGCGACCACCTCCTGCGCCGCGGCGCGGCGCGCGCCATGAGCGTCGGCGCCGATCGCGAACATCACGAGCCGGCCGCCGATCAGGGCGTAGACCGCGGCAAAGGCGAGCATCGCCAGGCCGACGCGCGCCCGCGCCTTCGCCGCGCGATCGACGTTGCGCCCGTACAGCAGACTGCGGATCAGCCGCTGCCGCCAAGGCTCAGTCGGCTTTTCTGCAGGTTTGGCCGGGGTCACAGCATTCATTGCTTGTCCTCGGGGTGAGGCACGGAGCCCGTCACATTATCGGGATCGCTCGCGGCTTCGATAGTGTTGAGCATGGCCCCGATCGGATCCGGCTCGCCCGGCCTGAACATCCGCGGCGGACGCTCGGGCAAATTCTTCAGTGAATCATATTGCGTGCCGTTGACCGGCTTGAGCTGCAGATGCCGGTCGGACAGGCCTTGCAGGCGCAGGGGCGCGTCGAGCTTGGCCCATTCGGAGCGCAGCGCCGCGATCGCATCGCGCTGCTCGCGAATCTCCGCATGCAGCCGCAGCACCTTTTCAGTGCGCGCCGTCGAGTCCATCTTGATCCGGTAGACATAGGCCGCCGCGAAGACCAGCGCGCCGATGACGAGGAGGTGGATGAAGCGCATGCGCTAGCCACCCCTCATGACGTCGGAGAGCTTTGGCCATGACGATTGCTCGCGATCGTCATGCGCAGGTGCCGAGGTGCGCTCGGCGGCGCGCAGTTTTGCAGACCGCGCGCGCGGGTTACGGCCGACTTCGTCTTCGCCTGCGATCACCGGCCGCCGCGTCAGAAGCTGGAAGCTCGGCACAGCTTGCGACATCTCCGGCAGATGGCGTGATCCGCCGCCCGTCTTGCTGCGATCGGCGAGAAAATTCTTGACGATGCGGTCTTCCAGCGAATGGAACGAGACGACCACGAGGCGACCACCCGGCTTGAGCACTCGCTCGGCAGCATTGAGCGCGCTCTGGAGTTCCTCGAGCTCTTCGTTGACAAAGATGCGCAGGGCCTGGAACGTCCGCGTTGCCGGGTGGATATCGCCGGGCTTGGAGCGAACCACCCTGCCGATGAGATCGGCGAGCGCGCGCGTGGTCGTGAACGGCGTCTCCTGCCGATCCGCGACGATGGCGCGGGCGATGCGGCGCGAATGCCGCTCTTCGCCGAAAAGATAAATGATGTCGGCGAGATCGCCTTCCGACGCGCGCGCGACGATGTCGGCCGCGGTCGGGCCCGACTGTCCCATCCGCATGTCGAGCGGACCGTCGAGGCGGAAAGAGAAGCCGCGACCGGCCTGGTCGAGCTGCATCGAGGACACGCCGACATCCATCACGACGCCGTCCACGCCGTCGATGCCTTGCGCCGCGCAGACCTCGGCGAGGTTGGAGAAGCGATCTTCAACGAGCGTCAGCCGGCCCGCGGAGCGTTCGACCAGCTCGGCGCCGCCCGCGATCGCGGTCCGATCGCGGTCAATGGCAATGAGCCGGGTTCCCGGCACGTCGAGAATGGCACGGCTATAGCCGCCGGCACCAAAGGTGGCATCGACATAGACGCCGCCCTCGCGTGGGGCGAGGTGGTCGATGGCCTCACGGCCGAGAACGGGGACGTGCGGAGCCGAGCTCATGTGCCAAGCCTGCCGATGGGAAGCTTGCGGATGCCAAGCCTGCCGATGCCAAGCCTGCCGAGCGCCCCGCCTTGCTCCCAAGTGAGATCGGGGACGAACAAGCTCATAACGCCTCGAATGATTCCGCGTTGCGGCGGTTCCACGACCCAGCCCCCGTCCAGCATGGTTAGCCAGCCCGGTGACCCTGAGCCGCCAACCCAGTGTTCCCAGTGGAATTTGTCGGGCAGCCATGGGATTTTCGAGCCAAAATACGCTTTGGCCGCCTCCGGACGCGGGTCGGCTCTTCATCTCTCAGTAACGGCCCTTAGCGTTAAGAAAGCGTTGATCGGCTCGCGACAAGTCGAAAAGCCGACGCGGCGGTGATGCTTCATCCACACACATGCGCCAAAATACATCCGTTAACCCAGTCGCGCGATTGCGCACGGTTGAGGGTAAAGGAATAGTAAAGAGAAGGGCTTGGCCCGCTCTCCGTCTGTCTCGAGCTGTTTATGTCGTCCGGTTCGTCCACGCCATCTGGATCTGATTCGAAGCGTCAGCGCGTTCTCCCGGTTCCCAAGGCCGCGGCGAACATGCGGACGTTCGAGCCGGATTCCTCGATCGTCTCCGACATCATCCCCTCACCGAACCATGGCGACCGCAACAAGGGCCGGCAGCCCGATATGATCGTGCTGCATTACACCGGCATGCCCGACGTCGAGGGTGCGCTGGCGCGGCTCTGCTCCGCGGGAACCGAAGTATCGGCGCACTACGTCGTGCTGGAAGACGGCCGCATCGTGCAATGCGTGCCGGAGGCCAGGCGCGCTTGGCATGCCGGCGTCTCGTCCTGGGCCGGCGAGGACGACATCAATTCCTGCTCGATCGGGATCGAGATCGTCAATCGCGGCCACGACTGGGGCTATCCCGAGTTTCCGCTGCGCCAGATCGCCGCCGTAATCGCGCTATGCCGCGGCATCATGCTCCGGCGCAAGGTGCCGGCGCACCGGGTGCTCGGCCATTCCGACGTGGCGCCCGCGCGCAAGAAAGATCCCGGCGAGAAATTTCCGTGGCATTCGCTGGCGAATTCCGGCGTCGGCCACTGGGTCACGCCCGCGCCGGTCGTACGCGGCGAGAGCCTGATGCTCGGCACCATCAGCGACGAGGTGCTGAGCCTGCAGCAGGCGCTCGCCAGATACGGTTACGGCGTTCCCCTCACCGGCAAATACGACGCCGCGACCATGGAAGTCGTCACCGCGTTCCAGCGCCATTTCCGCCCGGCGCGACTGGATGGGGTCGCGGATCACTCGACGCTCTCGACCTTGCAGGCGCTGCTGGGGAGTCTCCCTCAGGAGGCAACGACCATCGCCACGAAGTGAGGGCGACTGCCACACACCCCGTCATTGCGAGCGAAGCGAAGCAATCCAGACTGCCTTCGCGGAAACAGTCTGGATTGCTTCGTCGCAAGTGCTCCTCGCAATGACGGAGTATGAGGCGGCAGCTACTCCATCTCCCTCACTCGCCGCGCATAGAGCCGCCGCAGCGGCTCCAGCTGCGTCGCCTCCGTCGCTACGCGATAGGCCTCGCGCGCCTCCTCCTTCCGGCGGAGCCGCCGCAACAGATCCGCCCGCACCGCGGGCAACAGCTCGTACCCATCGAGCCCGCCGCGCGCGGCGATCGCATCCACAAGATCGAGCGCACGTGCCGGCCCATCGACCATCGACACCGCCGCCGCGTGGTTGAGCTCGACCACAGGTGAAGGGTTGATGCGCAGCAGAACCTCGTAGAGCCCGGCAATCTGCGGCCAGTCCGTCTGCTCATAGCTAGGCGCACGCGCATGCAGCGCGGCGATCGCGGCCTGCACGGCATAAGGCTGCGGCCGGCCGGGCACGCGCAGCGCGTCGTCCACCAGACGCAGACCCTGCTCGATCTGCGCACGGTCCCATCGCGAACGATCCTGCTCTTCCAACAGCACGATGTCGCCGGCGGCCGTCTCGCGCCCGGCGCGACGCGCATCGTGCAGCAGCATCAGTGCCAGCAATCCCTTGATGCCGGCGCGATCCGGCAGCAGCCGGTCGAGCAAACGGCCAAGCCGGATCGCCTCGGCCGCAAGATCGGGCCGCATCAAATCCGCACCCGAAGTCGCCACATAGCCTTCGGTGAAGACGAGATAGATCACGGCGAGCACACCGTCGAGCCGCGGCACCAGCGTGTCGCGCTCGGGCACCTCGTAGGGAATGCCGGCGAGCCTGATCTTCCGCTTGGCGCGAACGAGACGCTGCGCCATCGCCTCCTCGCTGACAAGGAAGGCGCGCGCGACTTGCGCCGTTGAGAGCCCGCAGACGGTGCGCAGCGTCAGCGCCACCTGGACCTCGGGCGCGAACGCGGGATGACAGCAGGTGAAGATCAGCCGCAGCATGTCGTCGTCGAGCACCGCCGGCGGCTCGTCGGGCGCTTGCGCGTTCAGCTCGAGCTCGTGCACAAGCGTCAGCTGCTTGCCGCGGAAGACGGCTTGGCGCCTGATACGGTCGATCACCTTGTGCTTGGCGACATTGACCAGCCAGGCGCGCGGGTTCTCGGGAAACTCGCCCGCCGGCCAGCGTTCCAATGCAACGGCAAAGGCGTCCTGGAGCGCGTCCTCGGCGAGATCGAAATCGCCGACGAGGCGGATCAGCGTGGCCAGCGCCCGCCCCGCCTCGTCGCGGAAGATCTTGTCGATCTCGGACAGCGTCATGCACCGATGCGCGGCTGCGCCATCACTTCTCGTAGACCCAGATCGGCCGCACCTCGATCGAGCCGATGCGCGCCGACGGAATCCGCGCCGCGATCTCGATAGCAGTATCGAGATCCTTGGCCTCGACGAGGTAATAGCCGCCGAGTTGCTCGCGGGTTTCGGCAAACGGGCCGTCGGTCGTCAGCGTCTTGCCATCGCGCACGCGCACGGTCGTCGCGGTCGTGGTCGGCTGAAGCCGGTCGCCGGCCTTGAAAGCGCCACTCTGAATGATGCCTTGCGTGAAGGTCTGATACTCCGCCGTCATCTGCTGGCCGGCCGCCGGACGCATATTCGCGTACTCGGCTTCGTTCTGGTAGATCATCAGCAAATACTGCATCGCTTAACTCCTGTTGCACGGCTGGATCGCCGACATCCAGTCGAATGGGGCACGCTCCCAACGACATCTTCAGGATAAATTATTTCGGGCGAAGCGTGCATGGCGATATCGGCTTGACGGAACCGTCACAAATGCTCCATGCGTAAGCCGTCAGTCGGCCGGACGGCCGCCCCTGTAACAGCCGAAAGGCCGCCGGGGAGGAAAGTCCGGGCTCCCTTGACATACGGTGCCGGATAACGTCCGGCGAGGGTGACCTTAGGGAAAGTGCCACAGAGAACGAACCGCCCTGCTTCGCCTTCGGGCTTCGCAGGGTAAGGGTGAAAAGGTGCGGTAAGAGCGCACCGCGGCTGCGGCAACGGAGCCGGCATGGTAAACCCCACCGGGAGCAAAACCGAATAGGGACGGCATAGCGGGCTGTTCGCGAAAGCGATAACGCCGCGGGGCGATGTCAGGCCCGCCGTCCGGGTAGGTTGCTCGAGGCCATGTGCAAACATGGTCCCAGAGGAATGGCCGTCACGTATCGTTCGCGCAAGCGGACGGTGCCCTACAGAACCCGGCTTACAGGCCGGCTGATATTCTAAAGCGTTTTCGAGCGAAGTGGTTTTCCGGTTCGCATGAA
This sequence comes from Bradyrhizobium sp. 149, assembly GCF_023073915.1. Classification (GTDB taxonomy): domain Bacteria; phylum Pseudomonadota; class Alphaproteobacteria; order Rhizobiales; family Xanthobacteraceae; genus Bradyrhizobium. Next base: position 679,640 of record NZ_JADPKK010000023.1, read on the forward strand.
GAAAACGCGTCTTGCTAAGACGTGACGAGGGGTTCGATGCTGACCGCATCGGGCCCCTCACCATTTTGGGGCCCGCTATCCGACGATCTCTTGCAACACGCCCATCAGCGCTTCCGGTGCCGTGACGTTCGGCGCGTGGCTGGCGTCGAGCGCGACGTAACGCCAGCCATTCTCGCTCTTCGTGCGCTTGGCAAACTGCGCGAACACGTCGCCCGGCGGAATGCGCGTGCAATAAATGTAGCTGCGCGGCATCGCCGGCTCGCCATGTTCGAGCTTCAGCTTGGTCTCGAAGCATTTGATCGGCATCGCGACGCGGCGGGCGATGAGCCAGTCGAGATCGGCCTGCGGCGTATCCGGCGGGGGCGGGTTGGGCAGGATGCGGTAGCCGTCGCCCGCGGCCACGGCCTTGCGCATCGGCTCGCGTCCGCTCTCGTTGAGATCGAACAGCGACTGGCCGTCACGGGGCACGAAGGCGTCGAGATAGATCAATTGCGACACACGCTCGCGGGCGCGATCGGCGACGCCGGTGGCGACCATGCCGCCATAGCTGTGACCGAGCAGCACGATGTCGCTGAGATCCTCGAAGGCGATCACATTGAGGATGTCCTGGATATGCGTCTCCAGGTCGATCGCGGGACTTGCCAGATGGGCGCGCTCGCCGAGCCCAGTATAGGTCGGCGCAATCAGGCGGTGGCCGGCCTGCGCCATCAGCGGATGCATCTTCTTCCAGGCCCATCCGCCGGACCAGGCGCCGTGACAAAGCAGGAAGGTTTTTGAGCGTGCGGCCATCGGCGTTTCCATCGTTCTTGTTTGTACGATGGAGTGTAGCGGCCGAGCGCGCGATGTAAACGCGGCGCTCAGGCGGCGCGCGGCGCGTTCGCTTTCACGAGAACGGGTGCAGGCCGACCAGCTTCGCGCCGCAGCTTGCCTGCCTCAAAACCGTGCATGCCGATCTGCCATTGCAGCCCGACGATGGCACCCTTGGTCGGCTGCAGCAGCGCGAGCGAAGCGAACAACGTCACCGGCAGCCACACCGCCAGTTGCAGCCAGACTGCCGGCGCATAGGCAGTCTCGACCGCGAGGATCGCGGGAACCACGAGATGGCCGACCACAACCATGACGAGATAGGCCGGAAAATCGTCGGCGCGCTGGTGAAACAGCTCCTCGCCGCAATGGTCGCAGGTGTCGGCCACTTTCAGGAAACGGCCGAACGCATGCCCTTGGCCGCAACTCGGGCATTTGCTCATGAAACCGCGCCACATTGCTTTCGCTAGGGAAACTGAACCCGCTGCCATGACAGCACCTCTTCCTTTTCTTCGGTCCATACAATACTATGTTGTATCCATACATTCAAAGGATATGGGCTTAAATTGCATGGATTGGACCCCTGCAATCTCGGAGCTGAGCGGGCCACGCTACCAGCGCATTGTCGAGGCCATGGAGGCCGATATCGCAGCCGGCCGTCTGGTACGCGGGCGGCAACTGCCGACGCAGCGGGCACTGGCAAAGGCGCTCGGCATCGACCTCACCACGGTGACGCGCGCCTATACCGAGGCGCGGCGCCGCGGCATCATGGAAGCCCGGGTCGGCCAGGGTTCGTTCGTGTCGGAGACCAGCGCACGCCGCGCGATCGATCTGCCGCATCCCGTCGCGATCGACCTCTCGATGAATGTGCCGCCGCAACCACTCGAAGCCCAGCTCGACGAGCGCATCATCGCCGGGATGGAAGCCATCCGCGCGCAATCGGGCCTGACGGCGCATCTCAACTACCAACCGCCCGGCGGCAGCGCACATGAGCGCGAGGTCGCGGCGCGCTGGATGCGCGCCCGCGCGCCGCATGCGCATGCCGACAGACTCGTGATCTTTCCCGGCGCGCAGACGATCCTGTTCAACCTGCTCGCCCACCTAACGCGGCCCGGCGACATCGTGCTGACGGAGGCTCTCACCTTCCCCGGCATCAAGGCCGCCGCGGCGCGGCTCGGCGTCAAGCTCGTCGGCGTGGCCATGGATGACGGCGGCATCCTGCCCGACGCGCTGGCGAAGGCTTGCCGCACGCACAAGCCGAAAGCAGTCTATCTCATTCCGACACTGCACAATCCGACCACCGCGACGCTTCTCCCCGAGCGCCGCAGTGCCACCGCCGAGATCATCAACGATGCCGATACGACGCTAATCGAGGACGACGCCTACGGGCTGCTCGATCGCTCGGCGTCGCCAATCGCCAATCTCATTCCGGAGCGGACATATCTCGCGACCACACTGTCAAAGTGCATCGCGCCCGCGCTACGGGTTGCCTATCTGGTGACGCCCGACAGCAGCTCGCAGCGGGAGATGCGCAACTATTTGCAGGCGACGGTGCAGATGCCGGCGCCGCTGATGGTCGCGCTGGTGACGCATTGGATCGAGACCGGAATCGCCGACCGCATCATCACCGCCATCAGGAGCGAGGCGCTCGGCCGCCAGCAGCTCGCGCAACGGGCACTCAAAGGCTTGGAGTTCCAGGCGAAGCCCGCCGCCCACCATCTGTGGCTGCGGCTGCCGGAAGACCGCCCCGACGTCGCAGCGCATCTGTTGCGGAACGGGCTCGCCGTCGTCGCCGCCGATGCCTTCACCGTCGACGGGACGCCGCCACATGCGGCGCGCGTCTCGCTTGGCGCAGCGCGCAACAGAGCGGAATTGACGGAAGCGCTACGCATCCTCGTGAGCGCGCTGCATAGGCCCGCCGACACCAGGCAGATCGTCTAGCAATTAGTGATGCGGGCGGCGATGGCGAGAGCGAACGAGCGGCGTCACGCCTGACGGATAGGCCGCATAGGCCTCGCTCGGCGCCACCGTCTCGCCACGGGCCGCACGCGCAGCGGGCGTGAGCTGGCCGCCGTTCAGCACGTCGCGGTCGGGATGGGCGGCCTGATAGGCCGCAGGCTCGGAAAACTGCGCCTGCGCCATTGTGGGCATCAACGCCGCCGCCGACACTAGCGCGGCTGCCACGGCAATCTTCGTGCGGGTCATCGTTCTTTTCCGTATTCTCATTCGGGAGACTGGCCGATCGAACCGTATCATGGCGTCGGGCGCCCCTCAGATTGAAGTACGAGCATCATGTAGGCCAGTCTTTCGCGAACGCCCGCCGTTGGGCATCACGCTTGCGTGCAGTTTTGAAATTGACCTGCGCGGCCGCAGCTGTGCTATGCGAGCGATGGCGATCAACAATTCGGGATCGCCCAGGCCACAGGGACAATCTGTTGGAAACGCTCACCTACGCGCTGCTGCTGCTCGGCGCACTGGCCGGGGGCTTCGTCTCGGGCCTTGCCGGATTCGGCACGGCACTGATGGCGCTCGGCATCTGGCTCTACGTGCTGCCGCCCTCGCTCGCGGTGCCCTTGGTGCTGATCTGCTCGGTGATCGCGCAAAGCTCGACGCTGCCGTCGATGTGGAAGAGTTTTGACCTCTCACTGGTGTGGCCGTTCCTGATTGGGGGACTGATCGGGGTGCCGCTGGGCACCATGCTGGTCGCCTCCGCCGATCCAAAAGTGTTCAAGCTGAGCGTCGGCGTGCTGATCCTTGTTTTTTCGACGGCTCTCTATCTGAACAAGCAGCCGCTCGCCCTCACATTCGGCGGCCGCATTGCCGACGGCGCGATCGGTTTTGCCGGCGGCATATTGGGTGGCCTTGCCGGACTATCGGGGCCGCTGCCGATCCTGTGGGCCAACATCCGCGGCTGGAATAAGCACGAGCGGCGCGGCATCTTCCAGCTCTTCAATTTCACCGTGCTCGCCACCGCCTTGGTGTTGCAGACCGCCTCGGGCCTCGTCGCATTCAAGGTGGTCTGGCTCGCGCTGGTCGCTTTTCCCGGCACGCTGATCGGCGCATGGGCCGGTGCCCGCGTCTATCACGCGCTGAGCGACAAGCATTTCGGCGATGTCGTGCTCGGTCTCCTGTTCCTGTCGGGCCTCGGCCTCGTCTGGAACAGTATTGGCGCGCACTAACTCCGTGTTTTCCTCGCCGCGAGCGCCATGCCGCCCGCAACGCCAACGCCGAGCACGTAGATCCAGCCCTCGGCGAAATCGAACAGATGCGAGTTGAGCAGCGAGGACAGCATGTTCTGCACCACGACCAGGAGGCCGACCCAGCAGGCCAGCCCCTCGCCGCGAAAAAGCGAGAGGTGCGCGAACCAGAGCGCGTAGAGGATCATGACGCCCAGCCCCCCCCACTGCACGGCGACATTGAGCGTCTGGTTGTGGGGATCACCGACGATTTCCGCGCGCACCCCGCTCTCGCCGGCAGCCGCGCGCTCGAACAGACCGCGGATCGCGCCGGTGCCGTGACCGAGCAACGGCGCGTCCGCGGTAAACACGAGCGATTTGCGCCAGTACTCCAGTCGCGACCCCATGCCGCTGACGTCGTTGCCGGCGATGCTGACTTCATAGTCTCCGCTGAATTTGGCGACCGTCGCGCGCAGATGCGGAGAGACGGTCCACAGCAGCACGGCCAGCAGCGCAACCGCGCCGGCGGCGAGCAGCGCGGTGCGGCGGCGCAGTGCAATAGCGCGAATACCACGATCAGGATCGGCAGCGTTACCAGCGCCGTGCGCGAGACCACGACGAACATCATGTTGGCGAGGAATCCGATCGCGAGCGCCACGAACAGCGCCGCGATGCGGAAACGCCCTTGTCGCAGCAGCAACACGATCGGGTAGGCCAGCGCGATGGCACAGAGCGCGAACTCCTGGCTCTGGTCGATGTAGTTGCGCACCGCGATCCCGCTTTCGACCTTGTAAGGCCCGCGCGACAGATAGAGTTTCAGCGACAGTGCGGGGTCGATGGCAACGGCGAAAGAATAGAGCATCAGCGCCGTGCAGGACGCCAGGAACGCGGAAAACACCCGATTGCCACAGGGCCAGCGCTCGAACTGGTAGATCAGAAGCGGGATCACCAGCAGCTTCGCGGCCGGCCCGATCGCATGGATTCGGTCCGGCCATGGCGCATCGGACCAGAGCGTGCCGATGGCGGCGAGTGCGACCAGCGCGATCGGCAGCAGGCAGATCGGCCGAAGCAGCGAACGCGGAAACGCGCGGAGGTCGAGGAACGCGAACGCGATCAGCCAGGGAATGAGCGCAAAGATGAGCCCGGTCGTGGTCCACGGCAGGAGCAGCGCGATCAGCGCGACGAAGCGGGCCGGTGTGCGATAGCGTGCCGCCCAGATCGCGGAGAGCCAGGAATTCGGCCGCTGCTCGTCCAACATTTCGGTCATTTGGCCCCTTGCAGCCGCCATCCCCACGGCGCGGCAAATTAGCCGGAGCCGTGGGGCGGCGACAAGCGATCGCTACGCGGGCGCGCGTGCAGGAGACGCCACCGGCTCGGGCGCAGCCTGCTCCGGAGCCTGTTCGTGCCGGAGCACCACCAGGCGCTTCCTGAATTCACGCCGTAGCAGCCACAAGCTCAGCACCGCCTGCAGCGTGGTTGCCGCGATGGACAGGTACCAGACGTGCTCCATCCGGAAGCCCGGCCGCGTCGACAGCCAGATCGCCGGCAGCGAATAGGTGAACACGCGCGTTGCCGAGCTCCACAGCACCGGCTTGGTATTGCCGAGGCCCTGGAACATGCTCGAGCAGGTGAAGATCAGGCCCTGCGCCATCATGTTGAGCGAGATGATCCGCAGGAACAGGAAGGCGATCTCCATGGTCTCGGGATCGTTCGAGAACCCCGCGAGCAGGAGCTGCGGCTTCAACTGAGCAAGGCACATGAAGCCGATCATCACGACACTGGTGATCAGCGCCGCCTTGACGAAGGTTTCGCGCACGCGCTGGCCTTTTCCGGCGCCCATGTTCTGGCCGGCGATCGGCCCGGCGGCGAGTGCAACCGCGAGCGCCGGCATCTGGATCAGGGCCAAAACGCGCTGTCCGATCCCGAATCCCGCCTGCGCCGCCGCGCCGAAATCGCGCAGCACGAAATAGACCACCGCCATGAAGATGAACATCATCGCGAACTCGCCGCCGGCAGGCAGGCCGACATTGAGAATGCGCTTGAGATGGTGCGCCTGCGGACGCCACTGCGCCGGATTGAAGGCGACATAGCGCTCGACCTTGCGAAAATACGCAAGCAGCATCACGACGCCGATCAACACCGCGATCGAGCTGGCCAGCCCCGCACCGGCAACGCCGAGCGCATGGCCCGTGCCCCAGCCCGCGATCAGGACCGGCGCCAGCGCGATATTGATGACGACCGCAAGCGCCTGCACCAGCATCGTGGGACGCACGATCCCGGTGGCGCGCAGCGCGGATCCCATCACCTGGGTTGCGAATTGCAGCGCGAGCGCCGGCATGAACCACAGCAGATACGTGGTTCCCGCCTCGATCGTGGCTTGATCCGCAGCAATCGAATCCATGTAGGTTCGCGACAGCGCTGCGCCTGCGACCAGAGTCAGCAGTCCGAACAGCACCGACAGCACGATTGCCTGATTGAAGATCAAATTGGCGTCCGACCGATCCTTGCGTCCCACGGCATGCGCGATCAGCGACACCGCACCGACGCCGAGCACCTGCATCAGCGCGTTGACGAGAAAGCCGGCATTGCCGGCCGCCGCCACGCCAGCGACCGCCGCATCGCCCAGGCCCGAGACGAAGTACAGATCGACCAGCTGGCAAAGCATGATGGTGACCATGCCGACCATGATCGGCGGTGCCATGCCCAGGATGTGCTTCGCGACGGAGCCGTTGGTCAGGTCTTTCATGTCATTCCATCCTTGACGGATTCCTCGGAGACGCGGCGACTTTGGCCCGCGGCCGCCCGCTCTCATTCCGCTGCTGCAATACGTCCGAGCTCCACCACCTGGCGCTCGAACAGGCCGCGATAGATGCCGCCGGGCTTGTCCGCCAGCTTGGCATGCGTGCCTTGCTCGACGATCTCGCCGCGGTCGAACACCAGGATGCGATCGAGGCTGCGCACCGTCGACAGCCGGTGCGCGATCACGATCGAGGTCCGGCCTCTCATCAGCCGCTCCATCGCCTGCTGGATCAGCGCCTCTGATTCCGAATCGAGGCTCGAGGTCGCTTCGTCCAGGATCAGCACCGGCGCGTCCGCCAGGAAGGCGCGCGCCAGCGCCACGCGCTGCCGCTCGCCGCCCGAGAGCTTGACGCCGCGCTCACCGACAAGCGTGCCGTAGCCCTGGGGCAGACGCAGGATGAAGTCGTGCGCGTTGGCCAGCCGTGCCGCCTGCTCGATTGCCTCCAGGCTGGCGCCGGGCCGGCCATAGGCGATGTTCTCGGCGAGCGAGCGGTGAAACAGGATCGGGTCCTGCTGCACGATCGCGATCTGGCTGCGCAGCGATTGCTGCGTCGCCCTGGCGATGTCTTGCCCATCGATCAGAACGCGGCCGCCGCTGACGTCGTAGAGCCGCTGCACCAGCTTGACGAAGGTGGTCTTGCCGGAACCGGAGCGGCCGACGAGACCGACGCGTTCGCCGGCGCGGATCGTGACCGACAGTCCGTCATAGAGCGGCGCGTGATGGCCGCCGTAATGGAACGTGACGTCGTCGAACACGATCTCGCCGCCCTCGATCGCGATCGGCCGCGCGTCGATCGCATCCGCGATCCCGATCGGCTCGTCATGGATCGCCACCAGCTCCTCCATGTCGTTGACCGAGCGCTGAAGGTTGTTGATGTGCATTCCGACGTCGCGCAAATAGGCATGGATGACGTAATAGCTCGTCAGCACATAGGTGACGTCGCCGGGCGAGGCTCGCCCCGACATCCACAGCAGCACCGCGCCGCCGATCACAGAGGCGCGCAAGGCCAGCAGCACCGAGAGCTGCGCCAGATTGGTGTAGTTGTAGCGCAGCCAGGTCCGCCTCACGCGCGCGCGCCAGCGGTTGATGACACGGCCAAGCCGCGCATCCTCGCGCGCTTCCGCGCCGAAGGACTTCACCACCGCGTTGCAGGTCAGCGCATCCGCCAGCGTGCCGCCGACCTTGGTGTCCCAGGCATTGGAGATGCGCGCGGCCGGCGCGATGTAGCGCGTCGAGAACAGCACCGTCATCGTGACATAGACCAGCGCGCCGAGCGCGATCACCGCGCCAAGCGAGGCCCAGTGCACGCCAAGCAGGATCATCGACCCGATCAGCACCAGCAGCGACGGCGCCAGTGCCATCAAGATGGTGTCGTTCAACAGGTCGAGCGCCCACATCCCGCGGGTGACCTTGCGCACGGTGGATCCCGCGAAGGAGTTGGCGTGCCAGTCGGTCGAGAACCGTTGCACGCGCATGAAGGCCTCCTGCGCCACCTCGGACATGATCTTCAGCGTGAACGGCACGATGGCCTGGAGACCGGTCAGCCGCAGCACCATGGAGGCCGCGCCCAGCGTCACGATACCGGCCAATGCCATGAGCGCCGCGTGACGCGCAGCGGGATCGGATGGGCCGCGCGTCAGGGCGTCGACCAGATGCCCGGAGAAGACCGGCATGAACAGGTCGGCGATGGTCGCACCCAGCAAGCCGCCGGCCACGATGAGGGTACGCCCCGGCTGCTTCAGCCAATGCCGGAACACGAAAGGCAGCACCACACGTATCGCCGCGGGCTTTTTTGACAGAGCGGTCATGGCATCATCCGGCCGCTTATGGCGCAGGCCGGCTCCATTGATGGACGCAGGCCGGCCGCGAGGGCCGAGACGGCGTCACTTGAACTTGGCTTTGACTTGGAGAGCGGAGCGATCGGGACTGGAAGCCCAATCGAAGCTGGCGGAAGAGGCCTCTAGGAGGCCGAGCACATACCGAGCCAGAACATCATCGAGCGCGGGCGTGCGATCTGCGAATGCGACGAAATCATGCAAATCCTCCCGGCTCGATTGAATGAGGTGCGCTTTATAGATGTGTCATTGGTGATTTGCAACGGGGCTCGCGCGAGATCACGCACGAGTGTTGCAAATTAGTGCGCGTCGCCGCTGGCGCCGAAGGGCGAGGCCGGCTTCTTCAGCAGCGTGACCGTGAGGGTGAGGCCAAGATAAAACAGCGTCAGGATGAAGAAAGCATCGCCGAAGCTCATCACGACCGCCTGGCGGTGCACGATCTGGCTCAGTTGCTTCATCGCCATTAGCGTGGAGTCGCCGAGCCCCTGAAACTTCTGCATGAACATGGTCAGGGTTTCGGTCGCGGTCGCATTGCCCCAGGTGACGCGCTCCTGCAGGCGCGTGATGTGCAGGTCGGTGCGGTCGTTGAGCACGGTGTTGATGACGGCGAGCCCGACCGCGCCGCCGAGATTGCGCATCAGGTTGAAGAGGCCCGAGGCGTTCTTCACCCGTTCCGGCGCCAGCGTGCCGAGCGCGATGTTGTTGGTCGGCACCATCGCGAACATCATGCCGATGCCGCGCAGGATCTGCGGAATCAACAGCTCGTAGAAATCGTAGTCGCGCGTGATCCAGGTCATCTGGTAGGAGCCGAGCGCGAACACGATCAATCCGAACGCGATCATGTAGCGCATGTCGTACTTCGCCATGAGACGGCCGACCAGCGGCGCGACCAGGAACATGGTGATGCCCGAGACGACAATGGTCTCGCCGATCATCAGCGCGCTATAGCCGCGCACTTCGGCGAGATAGCGCGGATAGATGTAGGTCAGGCCGTAGAGGCCGATGCCGATGCAGAACTGAAGTACGCAGCCGATCGCGAAGTTGCGATTGGAAAAGGTGCGCAGATTGACGATCGGCTCGGCCGCCGTGAAGACGCGCCAGAAGAAGGCGATCGCCGAGATGCCGCAGATCCAGGCGCAGATCGCGACCGAGGGGTCCTGCATCCATCCATATTGCGGGCCTTCCTCCAGGACGTATTCCAGCGTACCGAGGAAGCCGGCCATGAACAGCAGGCCCCACCAGTCGAAGCGGTCGAGCAATTCGAAATGCGGCTCGTCGAAATCGACCAGCGCCAGCACGCCGATGGTGATGCCGATGCCGGGCACGATGTTGATGAAGAACAACCAGTTCCACGACATCAGGTCGGTGATGTAGCCGCCGACGGTCGGCCCGATGGTCGGCGCCAGCGTCGCGACGAGGCCGATGATCGGACCGACGATATGGAATTTGGAGCGCGGGAAGACGGTGTAGGCCGAGGCGAACACCGTCGGGATCATGCCGGCGCCGAGAAAACCTTGCAGCGCGCGCCAGAGGATCATCTCCTCGATGGTGGTGGCGAAGCCGCAGAGCAGGCTCGAGGCGGTGAAGCCGGCCGCCGAGATCGCGAACAACAGCCGCGTGCCGAAGGCGCGGGACAAAAATCCCGACAGCGGGATCGCGATCACTTCGGCGATCAGATAGGCGGTCTGGACCCAGGAGACCTCGCTGGAGCTTGCCGACAGGCCGGCCTGGATTTCACTCAGGGACGCCGAGACGATCTGGATGTCCAGGATCGACATGAACATCCCGAACACCATGATGATGAAAGCGAACAGCCGCTTCGGCGCGATGCGCTCGGAAGCGGGGTCCGCCATCATGGCAGGTGAAGCGGTCGTGGCGTTCGCCATGGTCTGTGACCTCGCGGCGCAGGCGCGCTACTGCGGATGGACCGCGGTGGGATCGTCGAGATCGATCTCGCTGTCGGCGTCGGCGGCGCCCTTGTTGGTGTCGACGGTCGCATAGACCGACATGCCGGCGCGGAGCAGGTTTTGCTTCGCGACCGACTTCGGCACGCGGATGCGGACCGGCACGCGCTGCACGATCTTGGTGAAGTTGCCGGTGGCGTTGTCAGGCGGCAGCAGCGTGAACACCGAGCCCGAGCCCGCCGCGATGCTGTCGACGACGCCGGAAAATTTGCGCATGCCGTAGGCATCGACCTTGATCGTCACCGGCTGGCCGGGGCGGATGCGCTTGAGCTGGGTTTCCTTGAAATTGGCGTCGATATAGACGTTGTCGAGCGGCACGACGTTGCCGAGCCGCTGGCCAACCGCGACGAAGTCGCCGGCACTGACGAGGCGGTTCGAAAATGTGCCGTCGACGGGCGCGCGCACCGCAGTAAAGGCGAGATCGCGCTCGGCCTTGGCGAGCGTGGTTTTGAGCTCGGCGAGCTGCGCCTGCGCTTCGGCCTGCTGCGCCTTGGCGACGTCGACATTGCTGACCGCAACATCGTAAGCGGCGTGCGCGGCCTTGACCGCGGCGGCGCCCTGGTCGCGGCCGGCTTCGGAGCTCTCGAAGGTGGCGCGCGAGGCAAAGCCTTTGTTGCTCAGCGCCTGCTGACGCTCATAGTCGAGGTCGGCGCGCTTGAGGCCGGCTTCGGCGGAGACGAGCTGCGCCTTGGCCTGTGCGACCTGGCTGTCGAGCGCCGCGACCTGGCGGCCGATGCGATCGATGGTGGCCTGCTGGGTCGCGATCCTGGTCGCGGCGGCGTCGACCGCGATTTTGTAGTCGCCGTCGTCGATGCGGAAGACGATGTCGCCGGCGCGCACCGTCGTGTTGTCGCCGGCGAGGATCGAGGAGATGTGGCCGGCAACGCGCGCGCCCAGCATGGTGTTGTTGGCGCGGACATAGGCATCGTCGGTGGCGACGTAGAAGCGGCCGACCAGCGTGTAATAACCGGCATAGCTCGCGGCCGCGAGCGCCAGCAAGAGACCTACTCCCATCATCACGAATTTACGCTTGCCGGATTTCGGCGCGCCGGCGGCGGCGGGCGCGCCTGGGGCTGCGGCCGGCTTGTCGGTCACGGGCGTCTCCGGCGCCTCGCTGGGGCGGCGCTTGGTTTCCTCGGCCCCATGAGAGCGCAGTTGCTCGGCGAGACCTGCGGACGTCTCGATGGTAGCGTCACCGCCCGCGGGCGCCGGCGTCTCCACGGTGTTCTCGCGAAGGACGCGCGCAGCCTGGTCTCGCAATACGGCCATAAAGGCCTCCCCACAAAAGCGCGATGAGGGACGGCCGCCGTGCGGCCGGTTCCCTCTCGCCCATCCCAAATACCATTGACCGAACGGTTCGGTCAATATAGATAATATCCCGGTCAGACCCTACTGGTCCGAACCCTTTATTTCGGTTTCATGGCCCTGGGCCGATCCAAAAACTTTCCGAGACCCTGAACCAATGGTTGTAGCCGGCCGCGAACATCTGCACGTCATCCAAGAGGAGGACAGCTCCAAACGCCGCCAGATCCTGGACGGGGCCCGCAAGGTGTTCATGGATCTCGGGTTTGACGGCGCCAGCATGGGCGAGATCGCCCGCGCAGCGCAGGTCTCCAAGGGCACGCTTTACGTCTACTTCGCCGACAAAACCGCGCTGTTCGAAGCCATCCTCGAGCAGGAGGCGCTCCAGCACGGTCAAATCGTGTTCAATTTCGATCCCGCGCGCGATGCCGAGACCACGCTGAAGGATTTCGGCCAGGCCTACATCCACCTGCTGTGCCGGCCCGGCGGCGGGTCCGCGATCCGCACCGTAATGGCGATCGCCGAGCGCATGCCCGACGTGGGCCGCCGCTACTATGCGCGGGTGCTGGACAAGAGCATCAACCGCCTCTCCGGCTATCTCAAAGCCCGTGTCGCCGCCCGCGATCTCGAGATCGACGATTGCGACCTTGCGGCGTCGCAGTTCATGGAGCTGTGCAAGGCCTCGCTCTTCCTACCCTTCGTCTTCCAGGCCGCCCCCCCGCCATCGGAACAGCGCATGAGCGAAGTCGTCGACAGCGCGACGCGGATGTTTCTGGCGGCGTACCGGGCGAAGTGAAAGCGCAAGCTCTCTACTCGGCCACCTGCTTGCGGAGCGCAGCGAGATCGTTGACGACCATCTTGGTCGGGCCAGTCGAGATGATGCCGTCGTCCTGGAGGCGGCTGAGGATCAGGCTGATCGACTGGCGCGTCGCGCCGATCATGCGCGCGAGATTGGCCTGCGTGATGCGGCCGAGCGAGATCGGGCCCGTCTCATCCTGGGCCGCATTCTCGCACAGCTTGACCAGGAGCAGCACCAGCCGTTCCGCCGCCTTCTGTCCCGCCAGCGTCTGCGCCAGCATCGAATAGGTCTCGCCCTTGAAGCCGAGGCACTCGATCAGCGCGACTGCGAACGACGGCGACTGCGCGATCAACCGGCGGACCGCATCCTGGTCGAGATGCAGCGCTTCGACCCGCCCAAGCGCGCGGGCCGACCAGCTGTGACGGTGATCGCCGAGGATATAGGGCGCGCCGACGAAGTCACCTGCCTCCCAGGTCGACAGCATCAGCTCGCGCCCCTGCGTGCCGGCATGGGTGCTTTCGACGATCCCGTTCAGGATGATGTGGACACCGTTCGCGGGCTCGCCCTCCCGCAGCAGATATTCGCGGTTCTGGTAGGTCGCGAGCCTGCCGGTTCGCATCACCAGGTCCAGATCGGGCTTGTCCAACGCCTTCAGCACATAACGTCCGGTCCCCGGCCGTGGCAGTCCGGCGCGCGGCTCAGCTGGATCGGCCACCTCATGCGCATTGCTGCGCTCCACGTTCGGTCTCCCTTCGAGTGACGGCTCGAAGGCTAGGAGGTCTCCGCTCAGATTGCAACGCGGCGCGTCCCGACCTTAGCGGCCGGTCGCCTTCTCCAGATAGGCGGGCTGGATGAAGGCTTCGAAGTCGGCGCGCGGCAGCAGCTTCGGCAGGCGCTCCTGCTTCACCAGGAAGTCGGCGGTCGCGACCAGCGTGTCGACGAACTTGCCCTTTTTCGCGGATGTGCCGAGATACTCCTCCGTGAGCTGCTGGCTGCAGGGGATCATCCCGGTCCCCTTCATCATGCGCTCTGCGTCCTCGATGGGCAGCGAGAGCTCCTCCGCGATGATCTCCGCGGTCTTCTCCGGGTTCTTCAGCCAGAATTCGATGCCTTCGCATTCGGCCTTGATGAACCTGTCGACGTAGGACGGATACTTCTCCGCGAACGCGTTCATGACAACGCCGATGTCCCAGGTCGGGTAGCCGCGCTTGGCCATCTCCCCCGAGGTGACGAGGATCTTGCCGCCGTTCTTCACGGCCTTGCCGAGATTTGGCTCCCACAACCAGGCCGCGTCGATGTCGCCGCGAAGCCAGGCCGCCGCGATGTCCGACGGCGCGAGGTCCAAAATCTTCATCGAGGCGGGATCGACACCCTCGTCCTTGAGCGCCTGGAGCAGGAGATAGTGTGTCGTGGAGCCGAACGGTGCCGCCACTGTCTTGCCCTTGAGATCCCTCAGCGAGGTGATGTTCTTGTCGGCGCGCACCACCATCGACTCGACGTAGTCGAGCATGTTGATCACCAGGATGCCCTTGATCGGCAGGGCGCGCGTCGCGCCGATCGCGGTCGGCGGGTTGCCGAGGCCGCCGAAGTCGACGTCGTTGCCTGCAATCGCGCGCAGCATGTCGCCGCCGCCGCCGATCTTGACGTATTTGATGTCGACGCCCGGCATCTCCTTGGCGAGCAGGCCAAGATGCTTGGTGACCAGCTGTGCGTTCACGAGATTCAGATAGCCGACGGTCACCTTCGCGGGCTTGTCCTCGGCGCGTACTGCGGCCGTGAGCGCCAACGTGGCAAACGCGAGCGTTGCAATCAGTCTCTTTGTCATGTCGATCTCCCCTCGATCAAAATTGGATTCAGGCCCACGGCATCAACAGTTTCGCGATCGCGCGCATCATGAGGTCGAGCACGACGCCAGTGAGACCCAGCACGATCAGCCCCATGATCACGACATCGGACAGCAGGAATTTTGCGGCGTCCCAGATCATCCAGCCGATGCCGGCGGATGCCGCGACGATTTCGGCGGCGACGAGAACGGTATAGGTAAATCCGAGCGAGATGCGCATGCCGGCGAGAATCAGCGGTCCCGCCGCCGGCAAATAGACGTGGAAGAGCAGGTGGCGCCGGGTCGCACCGAGCGACTGTGCGGCGCGCACATAGACGGGGTCCACGCTGGTGACAGCCTGGATCGTCGAGATGACGATGCCCGGCAAACCGGCAAGAAACAGCAGCGACAACTTCGAGCTCTCGCCGATGCCGAGCCACATCACCAGCAGCGTATAAAGGCCGAGCGGCGGCAGCGGCCGGTAGAACTCGATCAACGGATTGAGCAGCGCGCGTGCGTTGCGCGACACGCCCATCAGGACGCCGAGCGGGATGCCGATCAGGCAGGCCAGGGTGAAGGCCGTGAGGATACGATAGAGGCTTGCGCCGAGATGCTGAAGCAGGGTCGCGCCCTGGTACCCCTTCGTCATGGTCTTGACGAAGGCGGCCCAGACCGCCTGCGGCTTCGGCAGGAACAGCTCGTTAGCCCAGCCCCTCTCCGTGACGATGGCCCAGCCCGCGAGCAGCACGGCGACGGTCAGCGTCGAGAGCAGCACCGATCGTGAGACTTTCGGAAGCCGCAGCCGCAAGCTGCCGCGTCGCGTGCGATCCGCCGAGACCGGAATGGCCATGGGGCTCGCCTCCACGCTCATGCCCGCACTCCCAGGATCTGCATGATGGTCAGCGCGTAGATCCGCGTCGCCATCACCGACTTCGTGATCGAGATGTTCTCGTTATCGACGGCCCAGCCATCTTCTCCGGGACCGAACGTCACCGCATTGATGCCGGCTTCGCGGAAACGGATCGTGTCGTTGAAGGCGTTCTTGCGGTTGACCCCTGGCTCGCGGCCCATCAGACGCCGGTAAACCCCGCGCAAGGAGCGGCAGGGCTCCTCCTCGACCGGCACCGGTTCGGTCGCGTTGACGAACAGCGAGCCGGGCACCTGGCGCACCTCCATTTTGACGTCGTTCACGCCCGCGAAAGTGTCCCGTCCGAGACGCTCGATATCCGAAATCACGCTCGACAGCGTCATGCCGGGCACGATGCCGACCACGGCGAGCGTGATGGTGCAGGCATCCGGCGAGAACTGCATCTCGCCAGGCAGGCCGGCCCGGATGCGCACGACGGCGCAGCAGGGCGGCGTATGTCCCATGAACTTGCTGGGCACATGCGTGAACGTCATGTCCTTCAACTTCGGCAACAGCTTTGCCGCTTCCATGATGGCGTTGACGCTGATGTCGGGACGCCAGATGTGCGACTTGATCCCGTGAACGGTGAGCTCGATCAGGCAGTGGCCGGAATTGGCCACCGACAGGTTCATGCCCCAGTCCTTGTTGACATCACCCCAGGCGGTCGGCTCGGCGGTGATCTCGTAGTCGGCGGTAAGGCCGACCTTGTTCAGCATGTAGATGGAGCCCTCGGTGCCGTTCCGCTCCTCATCGACGGTGTAGCAGCACATCAAGGTGCCATCGAACTTCACACCCGCTTCGATCAGGGCCTGCACTGCGAGCAGCGATGCAGCGAGGTTTCCGCGCGTGTCGGACGTGCCGCGCGCATAGAGCAGATCGCCGTGGCGCGTCGCCTTGAACGGATCGAAATCCGTCATGTGCCATTTCTCGGGTTCGACGACCGGATAGGTGTCGAGGTGATCGTTGAGAATGAGCGAGGGCGCGCCATCCCGTCCCTTGAGCACGCCGAGCACGTTCGGCCGGTGCGGCTGCGCGCTGTGCTTGGTGACCTCCATGCCGAGCGCTTCGAGCTTGCCCGCGACCAGCATCGAGATCGCCTCTTCCTCGGCAGGCGGCAAATCGGGATCCAGCGGATTGCCGGAACGGGGCTGCCCGGTGCGGATCAGTTCGGATGCGAGTTCAAGCCAGCGCTCCTCGGTGATATGCGACAGCACGCGCTGTTCGAGTTCGGAATAAGGAGGGGTGACAGGCATCTGCATGACGGATTCCGCTGGCTCACGGCGCCGGCAGCGCCGCTTCGTGGCAGCCTCCTCAGTGCAGCGACCGTGCCAACTGCCGGAAAAGCCCGCAGCCTCACAGTTATCGTTTTGATTTCAATGACTTAGAAAAGAATCGCGAATGCGCAAATTTTTGCGCCCGAGATGCGCTCTGCCGAAGACGCGGCGCGCCGGCTGAACACGCAGGGCTCAGCGCGAGGCCGGAACTTCTAGTCGTCCGCGTACTCGTCTTCTTCGCGCTTGTGCGCGGTGCTCTTGCGCGTACCGAGCGAGCCGGTCACGGAGGGATCGCGCGCATTCGCATAAGGATTGCGCCGGCCCGCCCGCCCTGCGACCTCCTCGCCGGAGACAGCGGCGGGCTGGCAGATCAGGCGACGGCTGGCGCGGCGCATCAGATCGACGTGGATGTGATCGTAATGATAGACGTTCGAGCCCGGCGCCAGCACCGTGGTGAAATGCACGCACGCGCCCGACTGCACGTCACGCAAAAATCCCTGCTCTTCCGGCATGCCGCGCCAGCCATCCTTCACGGTGACGCGGCGGCCGTCGGCGAGCACGAAGGCGGCGATGTCGAGCGCATTGCCGAAGGCGTGCTCGGAGATGTGGGCATGCGAATTGCCGTTCATGCCGCGGCACGAATAGGCGGAGATCTGCTTGATCTCCGCGACGCGGGTGCCGAACCAGCGCATCGCCGAGGGCTGCACGGTGTCGGCGAGCCAGCGGTCGAGTTCGGAGACGATCGGACAGGCCAGTGTCGCAACCGGCTTGATCGCAACAGGGCCGACGGCGGTGACGGGATTGCCCTGCGCCGGACCAAGCCGCGGCGGCGGTTGCTGCGCGGGCGCCTGCGAGTAAGGCGCCGGCCGCGCCGGATAGCTCGGCGCATTCATATAGCGCGACGCGCCCGCGGCATCGATACCCTCGGGCGGCAGATCGATCTCGTCTTCCTGCGGCGCCACGCCGGGCGCGTTCAGCGACACCGGGCCGGACGGCGCGCCGTACCCGGAGGGCTGGCGCACCGCGCTCTCGGGATAGTTCGACCGTTGCGGATAGGAGGATGCCGGAGTGTTCTGGCTCTGCGGGTAATTCGATCGCGGCTGCGTCACCGGCCAGCGCGGCTGGTTGCCGATGCTCCCGGGCGGGCGCAGTTCCTCATCGGCAAAGCCGTAGCTGCTCGAGGCTTCGCCGATGGCGGCGACCTTGAGCGGAAACTCGGCGCCGCACATGCCCGGCCCGGAGATCGGGTCGATGCGGACGAGATCCGGCCCCTCTTTCACCGCGCCCGATTTCAGGCACGCGGCTTCGGCCTCGGCCCGCCACGGTTCACGTTCGGCCTGGAAGAAGCCGCGTCCGCAACCCGCTAGCGAAACAAGGACGATGGAGCCGACGAGATACAAACGAACTCCGCGCGTCATGCACGCACGTTCGGTGAATTTACTTAAAGACTCTTCAACGTGTTGATTTCAGCCTTCTTTAACCATGCCGGCCAGCGCACGGCCGAACCCTGGCGCGATGAGCGACAGCAAGGCTTACTTTTTCGAAAAGAGACTTTCTGTTAACCATGCTCTCGCGCAAAGTGGCGCGAACAGCTGGAGCGATCTCATGACGTTCGCCGGCAGACTGAGCGTTATCACCGCCTACCTCGCCATGGCCTTCGTCGGCGCCATCGTGCTCGGCATGATCTAGCGACTCCTCAACGCGCGCGCCTGCGCTACGCTACGACCGTGCATTCCCCTGCCGCGAGGTCGTGATCAGTTTCTCCGGCCGCTCTTCGGCTCGCGTCCAGTCGTTACCGGAACACCAGAAGTGGCCCAATGCGCAGGCTTCGACGTGAAGCATGCCAGAACTCCGCAGCGTCATTGTCGCATAGTAGGTGCTGCCGCTGGAGCGGCTGTAGATATTGCCGGTCCAGACGTCATGCGTTTTTGGCTTCATGTTGACGAGCACGCTCTCACCCCTACTCGACGCCTCGGTCAGCGCGTAACCGCACAGTGCAGGGCCGCAGCGTTCGATGCGAACCGTGCCCTTGGCGCCCGCGCTCTCCCACTCGCCGAGCGGCAAATAGGCCGGCTCGTCGTCGCCGCGCTGCGCGATCGTCCTGGTCTGATTGATCTCGGGCCTCGGCGCGACAACCGGCGCCTCCATGCGCGGCGGATCGAGCGCGACGGTCTTCGGCGGATCCGTCCGCGGTAGCTCAACCCTCGGCGGACTGGAGCTTGGCGCCTGCGGCAGGACAACGGGCTGCGACGTCGTTGATGCAACGACAGGACGCGTCGGCGCCGATGCAGGCGCGACCACAATGGCTTGCGCCGGCCTGACCGGAGCCACGGGATAGACCGGCTGCGACGGCGCAGCCACCGGCGGCGGCGCAGGCGGGACCGGTGTCGTATCGACGTCCGGCCGAAAGCTGCGATTGGAGGAAACCGAAACACAGGAAGGCGATCGGCAATTCCTGGGCGACTCGACCTGGAACCGATGACCACCGATCGAGAAGACGTAGGAGCCGGCCTCGGCTGCGGGCGAAATCGCCATCAGCGCGATCAATGTGCCAAGCGCAGTTACAAGCCGCATCATCAGCGCCTCCCGCTGTGTCGCGACGACGTTACGCAGATGGAATCGGGATTGAATGTGCGCTGCCTCACCCAGCACAGGGGAGCCGTTGTGACGTCTATCACAGAACGCCCGGCCAGCCCGGCGTAGGGTCGCACCACACTTCATCCACCAGCGACTTCAGTCCATATCGGACCACACATCTTTCAGAGGTTGTCATGAACAAGCTCACCATCGCCGCCACCGCGCTTTTCCTCGCTTCGACCGCCGCCGCGCATGCCGGCAATGCGGTCTCGTTCCAGATCGAAGGCCAGCACATCCGCATCGAGACGCCGCGCAACTGCGCCTCGCTCAACTGCGTGACCATCGTCGCGCCGGGCCTGTCGGACAAGCCGATCAAGCTCAACAACATCAACCTCAAGGGCCTCGGCTCCAAGGATGATGACGTCGACACCACCCCCGCTCCGGCCACGAACACGCAGCCCGCGCAGGCTCCGGTGCAGCAGCAGCCGGTGCAGCAGGCCCCGGTGCAGGCGACCGCGCCTTCAGTTGCTGCCCCGGCCGCGCCGACCACGACGATTGCCGCTGCTCCCGCCGCCAGCTACGACAACGCGGCGCAGACTGCGCCCGTTGCAGCTCCTGCTCCCGTTGCCGCGCCCGCACCGGCCACGGTTGCTCCGGTCGCCGCCGCGCCTGCGCCGGCCGCCAACACGCCGATCGGCGTCTGGGCCACCGAAGAGAACAAGGGCAATGTTCGCGTCGAACAGTGCGGCGCCAATCTGTGCGGCTATGCCGCGAAGACCAACGAGCGCATCCTGATCAACATGAAGCCCGAGGGCGCGAAGTGGAGCGGCCGCATCCACGATCCCGACTCCGGCCGCAATTACGACTCGACGATCGCGATGAAGGGCCCGAATGCGATGCGCGTGCAGGGCTGCGCCTTCGGCGGCATGTTCTGCGGCGGCCAGACCTGGAAGCGCGTGAGCTGACGCACCACCGTCGTCCCATACTCTCGTCATCCCGGGCGATGCAAAGCATCGGCCCGGGATCTCGCGCGACAACTCCACTTTGCCCCCTCACCCTGAGGAGCCTGCGAAGCAGGCGTCTCGAAGGGCGAGGCCCCGGATCGAGAGCCGGGCCTGCATGGTTCGAGACGCGCGCAAGAGCGCGCTCCTCACCATGAGGGGAAAGAGTTGCATTTGAACGTTCACCGCTCCCGTGCGATAGACATTCATCCGCCGTTCAGCTGCATCAGGCTGATATCGGTCGATCTCGCCTCGCGTTTCTCACCGGGACCTCCTCTTGAATTTTATCGTGGCCTGGCGCCGCTTC
This sequence comes from Bradyrhizobium sp. 149, assembly GCF_023073915.1. Classification (GTDB taxonomy): domain Bacteria; phylum Pseudomonadota; class Alphaproteobacteria; order Rhizobiales; family Xanthobacteraceae; genus Bradyrhizobium. The sequence goes on from NZ_JADPKK010000023.1 coordinate 700,208, forward strand.
ACGTTCGCGCTTGTGCTGCTGGCGTTGCCGCCGGCCGACGTGAGCGTGGCTTTTGCATCCGACGCGATCGAGCTCGCGCAGGCGCAGCCACAAGCGCAGCCGGCGCCCGCCCCCTCTCCGACGCCATCGGCGACACCCGCTCCTGCGACGGAGGCACAGCCCGCTGCCGTCGAGCCGATCGGCAACGTCGCGACGGTGACAGGCATCGCGACCGTGATCCGCGACAGGAATTCCTATCCGCTGCGGGTGCGCGACGATATCTATCTCAACGACGTCGTGCAGACCTCCTCGAACTCCTCGCTCGGCATCACCTTCAATGACGCGACCACGTTCAATCTCTCCGCCAGCGCAAAAGTCACCATCGACACTTACGTCTATGAGGACGGCGGCAAGCAGAACGCAGGTGTGTTCGACATCGGCAAGGGCACGGTCGCCTTCGTCGCGGCGGCGGTGGCAAAGACCGGCAACATGAAGATCACGACGCCGACCGCGACGCTCGGCATCCGCGGCACCACGGGCGTCGTCGACGTGCCGGAAGGCGCCGCTGCGAACAGCACCAACAACGTCAACATCAAGCTCTATCCCGACGCCGACGGCCGGGTCGGACACATCGACGTCGATGACCGCACGAGCGGGACGCGGCTCGGCGCGCTGACGCAAGGATCGAGCGGTTTTGCGATCCGGCCGGGCGCAGCCGCTGCTGGCGTCATGCGCTTTGCCGCGGTGCCGATCACGATCGCGCCACAGCAGATCGCGCGCGACCGTGGCTTCGTCAGCCAGGTCCATCTGGCGCAGACCACGGGCCGGCAGATCGTCACCGAGCAGCGCGACTTCCGCCGCGCCAATCCGACCGCCAGCCCGCGCATCCCGCGGCCGCTGCAGCCGCCGCAACAGCAGCAATTGCGGCCGAACACGGCGCCCGGACAACAGCCGCAGCGGCCGAATGGCCAGCCCGGTCAGAACAACCGTCCAGGCCAGCAGCAGCCCGGCGCGCCAGGCCGGCAAGGTGCTCAACCGCCGCAGCGGCAGGGCCACGGACAGGGTCAAGGACAGGGTCAAGGGGGCGCCGTGCAGCCGGGCACACCGCGCGCGGGTCAAGGTCAGCAACAACAAGGCCAGAAGCAACGTGCGGGACGTCCGGCAGCTACGCCGCGTACAGGGCACGGCGCGCAGCCTGACGGCACGCCGCAAATCCAGCCGCAGCGCGGTGGACAGCTTCCGACGCAGCCCGGCGGAGTCGTGCTGCCGCAGCCGGGCGGGACGCAGCAGCAGCCGCAACTGCCGCACACCGGCATGCAGCCGGGGCAGCCGCCCGCCGCTCAACAGCCAGGCATCCAGCGCCCGGGCGGATTCCAGCAGCGCCTCCCCGCCGCGCAGCGTCCCGCAGCCCTGCGAAGGCAAGTGCCAGTTCCAAAGGAGAAGAAAGAGCGGCGGTGATTGTGCCGCCCCTCACCCTGAGGATTGACGTCGATCGCGATCAGCCTCCTCCTCTTCGTCATTGCGAGCGCAGCGAAGCAATCCAGAGTCCCTCCGCGGAAAGATTCTGGATTGCTTCGCTACGCTCGCAATGACGACTTGGAGAGAGCTTGGTGCTATCTCGCCATCGTAACTCGCGGACATTCTCTTACCCGCAGGACGGGCAAACTCACGCCTCGCCGCGCAGCCAAGTCCGCACCTTCTGCAACAGACCGTGTCGCGGCTCATCAACAGAAGCGACTTCGGCCGGTGTCACCGTCTGCAGTGCTGCATCGACGTCGTCTGCGGCCAACGCCGGCGTCGGCTCCGGATCTGGCGACGATGCCCATCCCGCCGCCGCCAGCGCGATCGGGCCGACTTGCACAAGGAACACGCGCTCGTACTCTCGCGACAGGCGCGCGAGCGCGTCTTCCAGCGTCAGCCAGTCGACCGCCTTGATGTCGCTCATCAGCTTGCGGACGGGACCGCCCTCGGCCTCCATGCGCCAGAAATGCACGACCTTGGAGCGGCCACCGGACTGATAGACGAGCGTGCCCAAAAACTCATGGATGGCGACGTCGTGGCCGGTCTCTTCCAGCACCTCGCGATGCGCGGCCTGCTTCGGCGTCTCGCCGTCGTCGAGCTTGCCCTTGGGCAAAACCCATTCGTTGCGCTTGCGCTGGCGCACGACGGCAATCAGCGGCGGCGCACCACGCCGCAGCACAATACCGCCCGCCGCCATGACCGGCGCCCGCGCCATCAGAAAATCCGTAGTCGTAGAAGCGTCCCCACGGACGATATAGGCGGCCGACGCGGCGGATTGAAGGCTAGTTTTTTCTGAGCAGCGCTTGACCTGCGCGAATGCGCGTGCCTTCGGCGATGCCGTCGCAAAAGGTGAAATCGCCGGGCGCGAGGATGATGATGGTCGAGCCATGCTCGAACCAGCCGAGCTCCTCGCCCTTGCTCACGTTGACGTCGCAGGGAAAATTGACCGGCCCCCTGGTCTGCGCATTCAGCACCATGTCGAGGAAGTGCAGACGGATGCTTGCGACCAGGATCGCGGCGACCGGCACCAGCGTCACGGCCTCACCGGTCGACAAATGCGTGCGGATCACCGCGCGCTCGTTCTTGCAAAAGAGCCGCTCGACCCGCTTCAGCGCGATCGGATTCACGTTCCAGACATCGCCATGGATCAGCGTGACGCGCTCGATATGCGCGTCATAAGGCGCGTGGAAGCGGTGATACATGCTCGAGGTCAACCGCAGCGTGACGAAGGAGCCGTTGCGGTGCTGGTCGACGAGCGCGGAATCACCGAGCAAATCGAGCAGCGAGTAAGGCGCGCCCTTGACCTGGAACAGCTCGGTGTCGGCGATCCGGCCATGAGCGCCGACGATGCCGTCAGACGGACTGGCGATAATGGAGGGGTCCGGATCAAAGAGCCGCAGGCCGGGCTTGAGCTCCCGGGTGAAGCAATCGTGCAGGCTCCTGAAATGGGTCTTGTGCGCCTCCGACAGATCGAGGTCCGAGAACAGCTTCCACAGCGCTATCGAGCCGTCCCGCACCAGCGGATTCTCGATCTTGGAGAACCAGCCCATGAAGCGGGTCAGGGCCGCGCGGGGGATGCGGTTGGTCAACAGGAAGTTGAGGTCTTCCTGCTGCGTGAAAGAGGCGATGAGGGCTTTGACTGTCATGAATCTGTCAGCTCGCAGTATTAGCGCTTGTTGTCATGGAAACGACACTCCCGATTCTCTCTTTGTCCGTGGCCGCCGCAGCGTCCGCTGCCGCCGCCTTCCCGAAGCTGAAAGCGCGCCTGGAGCTCTCCCGCGCCAAGCACCGCTCGCTCGCCGGGCACTCCAAGATGTCGCGCCGCGTGGCAAAGCTGCTCCCCTTCTACGAATTCGAAGGCGACGCGTACTTCGCCTGCGACGGCGCGCCGGCGAACGTCGCAGCGCAGCGCAAGGACGGCTTCTTCCGTCTCGCCGCCCTCTACGCCGAGCGCTACCCCAAGGGCCGCGCGATGACGAAGGAAGCGGCGGAAAAGATCTCCGACCTGCACTTCACCGAGACCTACCGCGTGCCGTTCCAGTTCTCGCGTCTGGTTCGCGAGCATTTGGGCACCTCGACCTTCGTGGAGTCGTCGCGCGGTGTCACGGCCACCGATGTCGACGGCAACACCGCCTACGACCTCACGGGATCCTACGGCGTCAACATCTTCGGCAACGACTTCTACAAGGAGTGCATCGAGGGCTCCGAGAAGCGGGCGCACGCGCTCGGACCGGTGCTCGGCCCCTACCATCCCGTCATCCTCGAGAACGTGGCGCGGCTGTGCCAGATCTCGGGCCTCGACGAGGTCTCCTTCCACATGTCCGGTACCGAAGCCGTGATGCAGGCGGTGCGGCTCGCGCGCTACCACACCAGGCGCACGCATCTGGTTCGCTTCGCGGGCGCCTATCACGGCTGGTGGGGCGACGTGCAGCCCGGCGTCGGCAATCCGATTCCCGCGCACGAGACCTACACCCTCGCCGAGATGTCGCAGAAGACGCTGCACGTTCTGCGGACGCGCAAGGACATCGCCTGCGTGCTGGTCAACCCGCTGCAGGGGCTGCATCCGAATGCCAATGCGCCCGGCGATTCCGCGCTGGTCGACTCGTCCCGCGGCGGCAATTTCGACCGCGCCGCCTACACCGAGTGGCTGAAGAAGCTGGGCGAGGTCTGCACCGAGCGCGGCATCGTGCTGATCTTCGACGAGGTCTTCGTCGGCTTCCGTCTCGCCGCAGGCGGCGCCCAGGAATATTTCGGCGTGCGCGCCGACATGGTGACCTACGGCAAGAGCCTCGCCGGCGGCCTGCCGGTCGGCGTCGTCTGCGGCAAACGCGAGCTGATGCGCCGCTTCCGCGACGACCGCCCGGCCGACGTCTGCTTCGCCCGCGGCACCTTCAACTCGCACCCCTACGTCATGACGGCGATGGACGAGTTTCTGAGCCGGCTCGCCAGCCCGAACTTCCGCGCCGTCTATGACGGACTGGACGCGACCTGGAACGGCCGCGCGCAAAAGCTCAACCGGATGATGACCGATGCCGACCTGCCGGTGCGCTTCGCGAACTTCTCGTCGATCTGGACCGTGAAATACACCACGCCGTCCCGCTACAACTGGATGCTGCAATATTACCTGCGCGCCGAAGGCCTGTCCTTGAGCTGGGTCGGCACCGGCCGGCTGATCTTCAGCCTGAACTACACCGACGCCGATTTCATGGAAGTGGCCGAGCGCTTCGTCCGCGCCGCCGAGAAGATGAAGGCCGACGGCTTCTGGTGGCACGATGGCGTCCTCACCAACAAGACCATCAAGCGGCAGATCCTGAAAGAGATGCTGGCCAAGCGCCTCGGGCGCGGAGGCCAATTCCTCCAACACCGTCATGGCCGGGCTTGTCCCGGCCATCCACGCGTCTCCGCGCGCTAGCTCCAAGACGTGGATGCCCGGGACGAGCCCGGGCATGACGCAACCATCAGACATCGGAGGCCTTGGTGAGAACGGCGCTCAGGCGTGCTGCTCTTCGAGCCTGGGCTCGCCGATGAGGCCCAGCGTGTGCTCGGGGTTGAGATGCAGGCCGGGATCCATCAGCTCGCCCCGCAGCAGCGCCAGCGGCGCAGCGCGATAGAGCACCAAATCGTGGAAGGGATCGGTCAGGATCTTCGTCATCCAGACGAGGCCGGTCTCGACGTCGCGGATGAAGAACAGGTGCACCGTGCGGAACAGGAGACCGCCGCCGCCGACGACGAGCCAGATCTTGGCGACCTGCCGCATGAAGTCGGCCGCGCCCGCCCAGGGCGTGAAAAGGCCGAACAGCGTGGGATCGACCAGCAGCACCAGCGGCGACAGCGCCCAGATCGACATCAGCACGACCTTGCGCTGAAGATTGTAGCCGACCTTGATCTCTTCCTTGTGCTCGTGCGTCGCCTGGTTGATTTGGTCGTAGCCGTGCGGCTCGAAGAAGAAGTGACCGGCCTGGCGCGAGGTCATCGAGACCAGCCAGCCCACCAGCGCGGAGACCATGGGATCGACAAACAGCCAGACATAGGCGACAGGAAGCTCAGCGCGCTGACGAAGTGCAGGCTCTGATTGATGCGGCTGTGGTGATAGTAGCGATGGTCGTCCCAGCGCTGGATTCGCAGCTGCTCGAGATAGTTCTTGATCATGCTCTCCCCCAAATGCTTTCGGGTTCAGGATTTACAGGGATTCGACGTACGTCGTGTGACATCATCATTCTGTCATGTGGCGATGTGCAGCGCCGCGACGACGCTCGCGACGCGTGAGCTTGGATTACGCCGCCTTGGCGAGTTCGATCTTGCGGAAGCGCACCAGCGAGAAATGACCGAGCGGCGGAATCAGGCGGCGCTCGGCGAGCTCGACGCCGTCAGCACCGGCCAGCCATCTGGCGTAACGCGACCAGGCGAACTCGGCGGTGCGGAAGCCAAGCGGACGCACCACCGGCTGCAGCTTCTGCTCGATGAAACGGCGCATGCCGGTATCGGCGCTGACGCGGGTGAGGATGATCAGCTCGCCGCCTGGGCGCAGCACGCGGGCGAATTCGTCGAGCGCGACCTCCGGATTCGGCACGGCTGTGACGACGTATTGCGCCATCACGACGTCGAAGGAATTGTCGGGGAATTCGAGCTTCTCGGCATCCATCACCGCGAGACCCTCGACATTCTTCAGCTTGCCCTCGGTGACGCGCTGGCGCGCCTTGTCGAGCATCGCTTCCGATATGTCGGTGCCGAAAATGCGCAGATGCGGCGCATAGAGCGGCAGCGAGATGCCGGTGCCGACGCCGACCTCGAGCACGCGGCCGCCGATCTTGTTGGTAGCCGCGATCGCAGCCTGCCGGCCCTTGGCGAACACGCCTCCGAACACGAGGTCGTAGACCGGCGCCCAGCGGTCATACGCCTGCTCGACGGTGCCACGGGTGAGGTCGAGCTGCTGGGTGCCGTCGAGGTTCATGGTCTTAGCCATCGATGAGGTTCTCGCTGTGGTTCAGAACGTTGAGGTCAACTGCGCACCGGCCGCCGCGCCATGCGAGGCGAGGCGCGCAAGGCACGGCTGGGCTGAAGTGAAGTGAGGTTGCCGACGAACTGGCGCGCGCTGTTTTCCCAGGAACGCTCCAGCGCAAAGTTACGGCAGGTCTGGCGCGACATGGTGAGCGCGCGCAGGCACGCGGCGCGTAAATCGTGGTCGATCGCGCCGATCGGATGATCGGCGATGACGTCCTTCGGGCCCGTCACCGGAAACGCCGCAACCGGCGTGCCGCAGGCGAGCGCTTCGAGCTGCACCACGCCGAACGTGTCGGTGAGGCTCGGAAACACGAACACGTCGGCGGCGGCGAGATGAGCGGTGAGATCGGCGCCCTTCTTCTCGCCGAGGAAGACGGCGTCGGGATATTTCTTTTCGAGGGCACACTTCTGCGGGCCCTCGCCGACGACGACCTTGGTGCCGGGCAGGTCGAGCGAGAGAAATGCTTCGAGATTCTTCTCCACCGCCACGCGACCCATCGTCATGAAGATCGGCCCGGGCAGATCCAGCTTTGCCGGAGAGTCAGGATGGAAAAGTTCGGTGTTGACGCCGCGCGTCCAGAAGCCGAGCCGCTTGAAGCCGCGCTCGGACAGCTCCTGCCGCAGCGAGGGCGTCGCCACCATCGTCATCGCGGCGGCATCGTGGAAATGGCGCAGCACGGCATAGCCGACGCCGGCGGGAATGCCGGTCCGCACCGAGACGTATTCGGGAAAGCGTGTAGTGTAGGAGGTGGTGAAGGCAAGCCGGTTGCGGCGGCAATAAGCCCGGGCCGCCCAGCCGATCGGTCCCTCGGTCGCAATGTGCAGGGCTTCCGGCGCCGCCTTCTCGATCCGCCGCGCAATCTCCTTGCCGCTCGGCAGCGCAATGCGCAGCCCCGGATAGGTCGGCAACGGCCACGACCGAAAGCCGTCCGGCGTGAGGAAGTCGATCTCGACATCCAATGCCTTGGCCGCGCCAGCCAGCGAGGTCAGCGTCCGGACCACACCGTTAACTTGCGGATGCCAGGCGTCAGTCGCGATTAATACCCGCATGGGAAAATCCCGAGAGTTTGATGATTCTCGGCTTTCGACCATCAACCACGGATATTTCAGGCGTGTGACGTCATGGAAGTGTCGGCCCGCTGTTTTGTTCGTTAACGGGTCCGCGCAGCCACGAAACCGTCATGAAACAATCCTTTCCGCCATGAAACCGTTTTCGGGTTTCCGCGCAAACGTCCCGAAACTTCTTGCCGTTAGTGATTTACGTAACAGAGCACCGAAACGGTGCCGGGGTGACGAAGAACACCGCGCAAACAGGGGCGACCAATGATCAATCTGGACACGTTGAAGAAAAATTCGCGCGCCGTTGCTTTTGGCGCAGCGGCTGTGATCGCGTGCGCAGGCCCAGTCAAGGCCGCGCCCGTGCAGCTCTTCCCGTTCTTCCAGCCGCTGCCGCCGATCGCAGCGCCGCAGCCGTACCAGCCTTATCAAGCCACGCCCTATCAGGCCGTGCCGTCCGAAGATCAGGACGCCATCGAAACGCCCGCGCGCTTCCGCCGCCAGACCGTCTCCTACGCGACGCGTGAAGCGCCGGGCACCATCATCATCGATACGCCCAACACCTACCTCTATCTCGTGCTCGGCAACGGCCAGGCGATGCGCTACGGCATCGGCGTCGGCCGCGACGGCTTCACCTGGTCCGGCACCCAGTCCGTGACCAAGAAGGCCGAGTGGCCGGATTGGACCCCACCGCCGGAGATGATCGCCCGCCAGCCCTATCTGCCGCGCCACATGGCCGGCGGCCCCGGCAATCCGCTCGGTGCCCGCGCCATGTATCTCGGCGGCACCATCTACCGCATCCACGGCACCAACGCGCCCGACACCATCGGCAAGCACGTCTCCTCCGGCTGCATCCGCCTGACCAATGACGACGTCGCGGATCTCTACTCCCGCGTCAACGTCGGCACCAAGGTGATCGTGCTGCCGATGACCGAGCGCCGCGCGGAATTGGGAGCCGCGACGCGGTAAGCGACAGGACATTGTGACGCAAACGGCCCCGGAACCCACCGGGGCCGTTTTCGTTTGCCTCCCGATGCGCGCGCGTGCTGCGGCGCGACCCCGATGGAGGCGCAAATGCAATCACGCCCGCAAACGCCAGGCACATGGTTGCGCGCGATCGCGATCGCCGGCGCATTTACGCTGCTGCTATCCGCGCCCTGCTCGCTCGCGCAGCAGCCGGCGAGCGAGGACGCAGCACGGCAGGCCTTCAACAATTCCTGCCGCACCTGCCACTCGGTGAAGGAAGGCGACAATCGTCTGGGTCCCAATCTCAGCAAGATCGTCGGACGCAAGGCCGGCTCGCTGCCGAACTACAACTATTCTCCATCGATGAAGGAAGCCGGCTTCGTCTGGGACCAGGACAAACTCACCCGCTTCATGGTCAAGCCCGACGAGGTCGTATCCGGCAACAAGATGCAGCCCTATGGCGGCATCTCGGCGGAGGAAGCGGCGAAGGTGGTTGCTTATTTGCAGGCGACTTCGCAGTAACCAGCCCCGCGATGGAGGGGCCACTTTCGTTTGGCGTCGGTGATCGTGGCCATCCTTCGAGACGCCCACCTGCGGCGGGCTCCTCAGGATGAGGGCGGATTGTGTTGCCGCTAGGCGTCTGTCTGGCGAATTGACGCGGCAACGAATGCCCATAATGCTTGCGCCAGTCCGCAACCAGCAGTTAGCCTCATCCTGAGGAGCGCGCTCTTGCGCGCGTCTCGAAGGATGAGGCGGGCACGATGACCGAGGGCGCGTACCTCTACATTCTCAGATGTGCCGATGGCAGCTACTATATCGGAACGACGCGAACCGAACTTGAAATCAGGATCGCCCAGCACAACGCAGGGACATTCGCCGGCTATACGAAGTCGCGCAGGCCGGTGACGCTGGTCTTCTCGCAATGGTTCGATCGCATCACCGACGCGATCCAATGCGAGAGGAAACTCAAGAAATGGAGCCGCGCCAAGAAGGAAGCCTTCATGCGCAGCGATTTTTCCGAGCTGCATGAGCTAGCGAAGCGCGGATCTCATCATCCTTCGAGACGCCCGCCTCCGGCGGGCTCCTCAGGATGAGGGCGGAGTGCGCGGCATCATCCTTGCGGCGGCATCGATGCCAATTAGCCTCATTCTGAGGAGACCGCGAAGCGGTCGTCTCGAAGGACGAGGCGTTCGCACCGGCGGGAGACCGCTCATCCGCTCCTCCACTTCGAGACCAGCCTCAGCCATGCCGCCGAATGAAACGCGCTCATCAGCAGATACATCGGCACCATCCCGCCCAGCAAAGATCCGTGTCCGGCACACAGCATGTCCGCCGGGCCGCCGCCGAGCACGGCCGTCAGCAGGGCCATGATCGCGAAGGTCGGGGTGGCCGCGAGCCCCAGCCATCTGGCGAGGTGACGCGCGGCCACGACGCCATCACGGCTGGCGTCCGCGGCCGCGCTCATGGGATCGGTCATGTCCTTTCGCCCGCTGCCTCCTCGCGAAAGGCCTTCTCGCCGGCGGTCGAGATCTCGACCCATTTTTTGTCGGGCGCGGCACCTTCGGTGTAGCTGTCGTGCCAGTTCCACCATTTGTAGGTCGGCGTTTGCGGATAGCCCTTCGGCGAATCCTCCCAGACCTCCTGCCGTCCCAATGGCGTGATGTCGAGGTAGTTCCAGGTGCCGCCCATCTGCTCGTCGCCGCGGCTCTTGACGAAGTAGGTGCGGAAGACGCGCGTTCCGTCGCGGTAGAACACGTTGGTTCCGTGCCATTCATCGACGCCGAAATCGGCGTCAAAGCTGTCGGTCACGGTGACCCATGGCATGGTCCAGCCCATCCGCTGCTTCAGCCGTGCGATATCGGCTTGTGGCGCGCGCGAGGCGAACACCAGCGTGGTGTCGCGGGCATTGAGGTGCGCGACATGGGCGACCTGGTCGGCCACCATGGAGCAACCGCGGCAGGCATGATCGGGCCAGCCGAACACACCCGGCTCGAAGAAGGCGCGGTAGACGATCAGCTGCCGCCGGCCCTGGAACAGGTCGACCAAACTGACCTTGCCGCCGGGGCCCTCGAACGCATAGGTTTTGGCGACTTCCATCCACGGCATGCGCCGGCGCTCGGCGGCGAGCGCGTCGCGGGCACGGGTATGCGCCTTTTCCTTCAGGAGCAGTTGCTGCCGGGCGGCCTCCCAGTCCTGCGGCGACACCACCGGCGGTGTTTGCATGGCGTCCTGTCTGTTAGTTTCTGCATTGTCTGCTGATGTCATCATGGCTCTCCAAAGCTATTTCCGCACATTGTCGGCCGTGAACGATTTCTCGCACCGGACAGTTGCGTCGTGGGAGTAACAAGTGTGGCGGGATTTGAATGGACTCGCTGATCACGGCCGCGGCCCGGGCGTTAGAGGCCGGCGATCCGCTCGGCGCGCTGAACCGCGTTGCGCTGCGCAACGATGCACCTTCGCTGGCGCTGCGCGGCATCGCGATGGCGCAGCTCGGCGATCTCGCGAAGGCGAAGACGCTGCTGCGGAGCGCCGCACGCGCGTTCGGGCCGAGAGAGGCCGTGGCGCGCGCAAGATGCGTGGTGGCGGAAGCCGAGATCGCGCTCGTCTCGCGCGACCTGAATTGGCCGGCGAAGACGCTCGCGGCCGCGCGGGCGACGCTCGAACGACACGGCGATCTCGCCAACGCCGCCCATGCGGGTCACATCGAGGCGCGCCGTCTTCTCCTCGTCGGGCGCCTCGACGCGGCCGAACGCACGCTGGCCGAGATCAAGACCACGCCGCTGCCCCCGGCTTCGCAGGTCGCGCGCGAGCTCGTGATCGCCGGCATCGCCATCAGGCGGCTCAGAACGAAAGACGCGCGCGCGGCGCTTCGCCGCGCGGCTCGCGCAGCACAGCAGGCCGGCATTGCAGCGCTTGCGGCCGAGGTCGAAAGCACGACCTTGGTGCTCGATAGGCCCGCGGCGCGCCTGATCACGCGCGGGCACGAACGGCCGTTGCTGCTTTGGGAGGTCGAGGACCTCGTGACGTCGGAGGCGCTCGTGGTGGACACGTTCCATCACGCGGTTCGCAGGCGAGGCATCCTCGTGCCGCTCGAAAGGCGTCCGGTGCTGTTCGCGCTCGCCCGCATCCTGGCGCAGGCCTGGCCCGCGGATGTCTCGCGCGAAGCGTTGATCACAGGAGCATTTCAGGCAAGGCACGTCGACGAATCGCATCGCGCCCGGCTCCGTGTCGAAATCGGGCGGCTCCGCACCAAGCTCAAGCCTCTCGCCGATGTCAACGCGACCAGGCAAGGTTTTGCGCTGACACCGCGCAAGACATCGCACAAGACGCGGCAGGTCCTTGTACTGGCGCGGCCCGTCGAGGAGAAGCACGCCAATGTGCTCGCCTTCCTCTCCGACGGCGAGCCCTGGTCGAGCTCGGCGCTCGCGCTGGCGCTGGGAACGAGCGCACGCACCGTGCAACGGGCTCTCGAACAGCTGGCGCGATCGAACAAGGTGCAGTCGTTCGGACACGGACGGGCGCGGCACTGGATGACGCCGCCCGTCCCGGGTTTCCCGACAGGCTTGTTACTCCCAGGACCGCTCCTGAAGACGTAAGGTGGGATTCACACCACAAGGATCAAGCAGATGAAGCGTTCAGCCGCCGAGATTGTCAGGGAATACGGGCCCTTTGCGGGCGTCGAAGCCGTGCACGGCGTCACCTATGACGGAGCCCATGTGTGGTTCGCGTCCGGCGACAAATTGAACGCGGTCGATCCGGCCGACGGAAAGATCACGCGCTCCATCGATGTCGCCGCACATGCGGGAACGGCGTTCGACGGTCGACACCTGTTCCAGATCGCCGAGGACCGCATCCAGAAGATCGACGCTGCGACCGGCAAGGTGCTCGCCACCATCCCTGCACCTGGCGGCGGTGGCGACTCCGGATTGGCCTGGGCCGAGGGCTCGCTCTGGGTCGGGCAGTATCGGGAACGCAAAATCCATCAGGTCGATCCCCAGACGGGAAAGGTTCTCCGCACCATCGAAAGCAAGCGCTTCGTCACCGGCGTGACCTGGGTCGACGGCGAGCTCTGGCACGGCACCTGGGAAGGCGAGGAAAGCGACATCAGGCGGATCGACCCTGAGACCGGCAAGGTGCTGGAGCAGCTCGACCTGCCCGCCGGGACGATGGTTTCAGGGTTGGAATCCGATGGCGGTGATTGTTTCTTCGCCGGCGGCGGAAGTCGCGGCAACGTGAGAGCGGTCCGCCGTCCGAAGCGCAGCTAGGTGCGCAGTGACGAATGCGCGGCAACGGCGCGTCCGCAGCCGTTAACCTGTTCGCCCCAATTCCACCCCATCCATGCGCTCTAGCGCCCTCCTCGCCTGCCCTGTAGACTTCTGCCCCGGGGCGGCCTGGGGGATTGATGCGACTGACGCTGAACTTGAAAACTGTCCTGATCGCCGTCGTGGTGCTCGTGGCGTCGTTTTTCGTCAGCCTGAAGGCGATGGACTGGCTGTCGCCGCGGGCGACGAATTCCGCGCCGCCGGTCGCGCAATTGCCGCCGCTGCCGCCGGTCGCGAAGAGCTCGATCGTGGTGGCGCCGGTCGCCATCGCGCTGTCGGCGATCCGCGAGCAGGCCGAGAAGGCCGCGCCGCGCAATTTCGCCGGCAAGGCCGAGAACCCGATTTCGCAAATCCTGCAGGACGCCGACATCGGCTGGTCCGCCGTGCGCGGGCCGATGTCGGCTGCCGGCGACAAGGACGTTCTGACAATCTCGACGCCACTTAACGGCAAGCTGAACGTGACGGGATCGCTGTCCTCGAAAGCCACCGGCGCACTCGGCGAGGCGCTCGGCAGCGTACTCGGCGGCAATGCCGCAAAACAGATTGGCGCGGTCAATATCAAGAATTTGAACGCCAGCGCCGAGATCAAGGGCAACGTGGTCGTGACCGCGCGGCCGAAGCTCGCGGCCAACTGGCATCTGGAGCCCAATCTCGGCGCCCAGGTCAATCTCGGTGACACCAACCTCAACGTCGCCGGCGCCAAGGTCAACGTGCCGGCCCAGGTCAAGCCGCTGATCGACAAGACCGTCGGCGAACAGATCAACGCCGTTTCCGAACGCATGCGCAACGATCCGAGCTTGCGAGAGAACGCGAAGCTGCAATGGGCCAAGGCCTGCCGCTCGATTCCGCTGCAAGGCTCGGGTTCGTCGGCCGCGCTGCCGCCGCTCTGGCTGGAGATGAAGCCGATCCGCGCCATCGCAGCACAGCCGCGCGTCGACGCGCAGGCCGTGACCCTGCTGATGGGCCTGGAAGCGGAGACGCGCGTTACCTCGACGCCGACCAAGCCCGACTGCCCGTTCCCCGACAAGATCTCGATCGTGCCGCCGACCGGCACCGGCGTGAACATCGGTATTCCGATCGACGTGCCCTTCACCGAGATCAACAAGCTGATCGCGGCGCAGATGGTCGGCCACACCTATCCCGAGGACGGCTCCGGTCCGGTGGACGTCACCGTCAAGAGCGTCAACGTGATCCCGTCGGGCGAGCGCCTGCTGATCTCGCTGCTGGTGCGCGCCAAGGAGAAGAAGAGCTGGCTCGGTCTCGGCGCCGAAGCGACCGTGCACATCTGGGGCCGGCCGATGCTCGACCAGGCGCAGCAGACGCTGCGGCTCGCCGACATCCAGCTCGCGGTGGAGTCCGAGGCGGCCTTTGGCCTGCTGGGTGCCGCGGCGCGTGCGGTGGTGCCGCAGATGCAGCAGGCGCTGGTGCAGAAAGCGACGATCGACCTGAAGCCGATTGCCGCCAACGCGCGCGAGAAGATCGCCGCCGCGATCGCCGACTACCAGAAGAACGAGGACGGCGTTAAAGTCGAGGCCAGGATCGACAGCCTGACGCTCGCCGACATCGCCTTCGACTCCAAGACACTGCGCGTGATCGCGGAAGCCGGCGGCTCGCTGAATGTGTCCGTGACGAAACTGTCGGGGATGTAGCGCGCGCCTTTCCTCAACGGGTCCGTGCGCGTCGTCGTGCGCCGCTGGCATTCTGGTCGGAGGATGCTAAGCTGTTCCTCGCAGCCTCGGACGAGGTGCTGGCAGCACTGGTGCTGATAACGCGAGGACAACATGGAAGCCGGCATGGTCACCCCTGCGCCGGCACTGGTGCGCTTTTCCGGCATTCAAAAGACCTACGATGGCGAGCACCTCGTGGTGAAGAACCTCGATCTCGAAATCACGAAGGGCGAGTTCATCACCCTGCTTGGCCCGTCGGGCTCGGGCAAGACGACCACCCTGATGATGCTGGCCGGTTTCGAGGTTCCGACCCATGGCGATATCTACCTCGCTGACCGGCCGATCAAGAACGTGCCGCCGCACAAGCGCGACATCGGCATGGTTTTCCAGAACTATGCCTTGTTTCCGCATTTGACGATTGCGGAGAATATCGCCTTCCCGCTCTCCGTCCGCAACACGAACAAGGCCGAAGCGCAGGAGCGCGTGAGAGCGGCGCTGCGCATGATCAAGATGGAAACCCTGGCGCACCGGCGTCCCGGGCAGCTGTCCGGCGGTCAGCAGCAGCGCGTGGCGCTGGCCCGCGCCCTGGTTTTCAATCCGCAACTGGTGCTGATGGACGAGCCCCTCGGCGCCCTCGACAAGCGCCTGCGGGAGCAGATGCAACTGGAGATCAAGCAACTGCACGAGACGATGGGCATCACCGTCGTCTACGTCACCCACGATCAGAGCGAAGCGCTCACCATGTCGGACCGCATCGCGGTGTTCAACGACGGCATCGTGCAGCAGATCGACAGGCCCGACGCGCTGTATGAGCATCCGGTGAACAGCTTCGTCGCCCATTTCATCGGCGAGAACAACGTGCTGGCCGGCACAGTCGAGACGGTCGAGAAAGAATATTGCCGCGTTGCGCTGGCTGGCGGCGGCGCCGTGACCGCGCGAGCGATCAACGTATCGGGCGTGGGCGCATCGACCTCCCTGTCGGTGCGGCCGGAGCGGATTGCCATTATGCCGGATGGCACCTCCAGCGACGAACCGAACCGACTGCCGGCCAAGGTGAAGAACACCATCTATCTCGGCGACCACGCGCTGGCCGTGCTCGACGTCGCCGACAACAGGGAGTTCATGGTCAAGCTTCAGCCGGGGACGCATGACGGCCTAAGACCTGACAGCCTAAGACCTGGCGATAGCGTGTTCATCACCTTCCGCCCGGAGGACTGCCTGGCCCTCGATCCCGTCTGATCCAACCATGCAGCATCCTTCCAACGCCGGCGGACCTGCATCGACCAAGCTCAACGCAATTCAATGAAGAAGGAACAAAGACCATGCTGAAGCGCAAGATTGTTCTGGGTGTCGCCGCAGCAGTCGCCGCCAGCGCGGCGCTGGCCACGGTCGCGCAGGCGCGTGACCTCACCGTCGTGTCGTGGGGCGGCGCCTATCAGGATGCCCAGAAGAAAGTCTATTTCGAGCCTTTCAAGAAAGCGGCCGGTATTCCCTTGAACGACGAGTCATGGGACGGCGGCGTCGGCGTGTTGCGCGCCAAGGTGCAGGGTGGTGCCGCCACCTGGGACGTCGTCCAGGTCGAGAGCGACGAACTGGCGGTTGGCTGCGAGGAAGGCCTGTTCGAGAAGATCGACTATTCGAAGATCGGCGGCGAAGCCGCCTATATCCCGCCGGCAGTCAATCCCTGCGGCGTCGGCGCCATCCTCTACGATTTCGTTCTCGGCTACGACAAGGACAAGCTGAAGGACGCCCCTCGCGGCTGGGCCGACTTCTTCGACACCAAGAAGATTCCCGGCAAGCGGGCCTTGCGTCAGGGCCCGAAGACCACGCTGGAGATCGCTCTCATGGCCGACGGCGTCGCGCCAAAGGACGTCTACAAGGTGCTGGCGACCGACGAGGGCATCGAGCGCGCCTTCAGGAAGCTGGACACCATCAAGGGCGACATCGTCTGGTGGAAGGCCGGCGCTCAGCCGCCGCAATTGCTCGCCTCCGGCGAGGTGGCGATGACCTCGGTCTACAATGGCCGTATCGACACCGCAAACAAGAACGAGAAGAAGAATTTCGGCATGGTGTGGGACGGAGCGCTCTTCACCCTCGACAGTTGGGTCATCCTGAAGGGCAGCCCGAACAAGGACGCGGCCTACAAGTTCCTGGACTTCGTCGGCAAAGCGGAGAACCAGTCGAAATTATCGGAGAACATTGCTTATGGCACATCGAACAAGGACGCAGCCGGACGGCTCGCGCCCGCCGTTCTGAAGGACCTGCCGACCGCGCCTGACAACATCAAGAATGCGGTCGAGATCAACGTTGCCTTCTGGCTTGAGAACATCGACCGCCTGACCGAGCGCTTCAACAAATGGGCCGCGAAATAGCGACCAATGACGAACGCGCTCTTGACCGGCGCCGATGCGTCGACCGAAGTCCCGCTCAAGCGCCGATTGAGGCGCGCGGAGCGAAGACGCCAGGTCAAGGCATTGGCGCTGGTGCTGCCGCTTCTCGTCTTTCTGCTCTTCACCTTCGCAGGCCCGATAGCGGGCATGCTGTGGCGCTCGGTCGAAGACCGGGAGGTGCGTCAGGTTCTGCCCCAAACCGTGGCTGCTCTCGCCGACTGGGGCGGCAAGGACCTGCCGGATGAAAAGGCCTACGCGGCGCTGGCAAGCGACGTCCTGGCGGCGCGAGCCTCCGGCACCATGGCCATCGCGGCGAAGCGGCTCAACTACGCGCTGAACGGCTTCCGCACCATCCTGACCAGCACCGCACGCAATCTGAGGGCGATCCCGGAGCCCGGCACGGCCAAGGAGGCGCTGGGCAAGATCAACCCGGCCTGGCGCGACCGCACCACCTGGACGACAATCAAGGACGCCGGTGGTCCAATCACCGGCTTCTACCTGCTGGCGGCACTCGACCTGACGCGGAACGTGGAGGGCACGATCGTCGAAGCCCCGCCGGATCAGGCCATCTACCGCGGCGTTTTCGCCCGCACCTTCGTCATCAGCCTCAGTGTCACGGTGCTTTGCCTGATCCTCGGCTTCCCGGTCGCTTACTTGCTGGCGACGCTGCCGCCAGGCCGGTCGAATCTGCTGATGATCTTCGTCCTGCTGCCGTTCTGGACGTCGCTTCTGGTCCGCACCTGCGCCTGGATCGTTCTGCTGCAGAGCAAGGGCGTCGTGAACGACAGCCTGCTCTGGCTTGGCATCATCGACGAGCCGTTGCGCCTGATCTACAACCGCTTCGGTGTCTGCGTGGCAATGACCCACGTTCTGCTGCCGTTCATGATCCTGCCGCTGTACAGCAGCATGAAGGCGATCTCGCCTGCTTACATGCGTGCCGCCGCCTCGCTCGGTGCGCCACCGATCGCCGCCTTCCTGCGGATCTACCTGCCTCAAACCCTGCCCGGCATCGGCGCGGGAAGCCTGCTCGTTTTCATCCTGGCGCTCGGCTACTACATCACGCCGGCACTCGTCGGGGGCGCCGCCGACCAAATGATCAGCTACTTCATCGCGCTCTACACGACCGAGACGGCCAATTGGGGCCTTGCTTCGGCACTGGGTGCGGTGCTGCTGCTCGCCACTGTTCTGCTCGCTCTCGTCTACGGAAAGCTGGTGCAGGGCCAGCACGTCACGGGAGGAATGAAGAATTGAGCAACAATCCCTCCCTCCGCACACCGAGCCAGCGTCTGGCGTGGACCGCGACCATCATTGTCTCCACGCTGGTGTTCATCTTCCTGATCGCGCCGATCGTTGCGATCATGCCGCTGTCCTTCAGCTCGGGCTCGTACCTCACTTATCCGCTGCCGGGCCTCTCGCTGCGCTGGTACGACGACTTCATCAATTCGCCGCGCTGGATGAATTCGCTGAAGAACAGCATGATCATCGGTGTCGCCTCGACGCTGCTGTCGATGACGCTGGGCACGCTGGCCGCGCTGGGGCTGGCGCAGTGGAAGAGCCGGTTCAAGCCGCTCGTGCTGGCGTTCGTGCTGTCCCCCGTCGTCGTGCCCGGGGTCATCACCGCGGTCGGCCTGTATTTCTTTTTCGCGCCGATCGGATTGACCGGCAGCTATCTCGGCTTGATCCTGGCCCACACCGCGCTGGCGACGCCCTTTGTGGTGATCACGGTCGGCGCGACGCTGCAAAGCTTCGACACCAATCTGGCACGCGCCGCCGCCTCGCTCGGTGCCTCGCCGTTTGAGGCGTTCCGCCGTGTGATCCTGCCGCTGATCCTCCCCGGCGTGGCGTCGGGCGCGCTGTTCGCCTTCGCGACCAGCTTCGATGAGGTGGTGATCGTGCTGTTCATGGCAGGTCCGGAACAGCGCACCCTGCCGCGCGAGATGTTCAGCGGCATCCGCGAGAACATCAGCCCGACCATCACGGCAGCGGCGGTGATTCTGACAACAATATCGGTCATCCTGCTCGCCACTCTGGAAGCCTTGCGCCGACGCAACGAACGGCTCAAGGGCGGCGGCGCCTGAAAGGCGGTGCTCTTCTTCCTTCTCCCGTTGTTGTGGGAGAAGGTGGCGTAGGCGGCCGTCGCCGCCGTTCTTGAAAACGCCGATGCTTCGCATCGGCTATGGCGCCGAATGAGGGGTATCTGTCCGCACACTCAATTGAGAATTGGACTCGCGGAGAGAGACCCCCTCACCCGTCTCGCCGCTATGGTCGCGCTGGCGAATGCCGGCGGCGACACCACCAACGCGCTGAAACAGGCGGCCGAGTTCGGCCTGACGCAAGGCGGCCAGAAGATGATCGCCTTGCTCATGGAGATCACAGACGTTCATTCGCTCGGCATCAAGGGGGACGAGGCACCGAAGGTGATGGAGCAGATGCGCAAAACGCCGGTGAACGACTTCTTCGCCAAGAACGGCAAGATCCGGATCGACGGCCGCATGGTCCACGACATGTATCTGTTCGAGGTCAAGAAGCCCGAGGAATCCAAGGGCGAGTGGGATCTCTACAAGCTGATCGCCACCGTGCCCGGCGACGAAGCCTTCCGTCCGCTCGACAAGGGCGGCTGCCCGCTGGTGAAGGGGAACTAGGCGCATTCTCCGTCATTGCGAGCGAAGCGAAGCAATCCAGAAATGCATCCGCGCTAACAGTCTGGATTACTTCGTCGCAAGAGCTCCTCGCAGTGACGAGCAAACCAAAAAAGTCACGACAGCGCGCCCGGCAAAACCGGGCGCGCTTCGTTTAGCCGTTCAGAGCCGCATTACTCCGAGTACTTGAACTCGGGCATGTTCTTCAGCTCGTCCTTGCTGGCATTGAACACGGCGTGGTCCGGATACCATTTCGACGAGGACGTGGTCGCGGTCGTGGCGGGCCGGTTGTCCGTGCCGGTCGCGGCGCCGGTCGTCGTCGTGGTCGAGGCGGGCCGGTTGGCTGCGGCGTTCGGGTTGTTCCCGGCGGTGCCGGTGTAGGCAACCGCCTCATTGACGAACTTCAGCTTCTCATAGGGCACGGCAACCAGATGCTCGCCCAGTCCCAGGAAGCCACCGACACCGATCACGGCGATCTTGATGCTGCCGCTCTTGTCCATCAAGAGGTCGTTGACCGAGCCGATGTTCTCGTTGGCGTCGTTGTAGACCTTCAGGCCGCTCATCTTCGACGTGCGCCACTGGCCAGACGCCGATGTGCTGGTCGTCGTGGCAGCCGAGGTCGAAGGCTTGTCCGTAGTGGCGGTCGGCGATTGCGCGAACGCAACGGTCGCAAGCAGTGCGGTACCGGCGAGGCCGGCCGCGATCGATTTCATCAACATATCGTCCTCTCCTTCAGCAGAAAACTTGTGCGGAGAAAACAGCGCCGGTCACTAGCAGTTCCCTGGGTGCTGCAATTTCGTCGCGAGTCGCGCGATCGCACGCGGCGATTGTTCCTAAGTCACCCAGGAACATATTGCGGCGCACGATTCCCCGCCGACGATCACGCGCCCTGGGTGAAGCACGATCGCGGCGAGGAATGCGCCGACCTGCGTCGATCAGGTCAGCTCTTGAAATCGATCAGAAGTGCGGAGATGTCCGAACTGGTGGATGAGCTGCCGCTGGCGCCGTAGGACGACGCCGACGATTGCGACTGCTGCAGTGCCTGGAGGAACTGCTGGAGGATCTCGGCCGTGGTGGACTCGGTCGACGTGCTGCTCGTCGAGTCCGTCGACGACGAATCCGAAGGGCTGTCCTCCGGCGGCGGACCGGGCGGGGGCCCGCCCGCACCACCGGGACCGCCGGCGCCGCCGGGGCCATTGCCGAAGGCGGACTCGAACACGTTCTTCAACTCGTCGGCCTGGTCCGAGGTCAGCGTCCCGTTCGACACCTCGTTCGAAATGAGGTCGTCGATCTTCGACTTCATGTCGTCCTTGGAGGGACGCGTGCCGCTCGACTGATCGCTGGACCGGCTCTGCTGAAGCGCCGTATTGATGTCGCTCAGCGCCGTCGAAAGCGCCGGCTGGTCCGACGACGCGACCGTGCCGGCCGACACTTCCGATTGCAATTCCTGCTGCAGCCGCTGCAACGGCGACTGGTAGTTACCGGCGGAGACCGCCGAAATCGAGGTCATGATGGCTCCGTGGGTTTTGCGGTTTCGTAGCCGACCAAGTCACGGTATGGTTGACGGTCTTAACGAGTTCTCCCGCTTACCCGGCCGGTGATGTCCTGCTGTTGCCACATGGTCCATAGAAACAATCTGCAACAAAAATCTTCGCCATTTGGCCCGAATCTTGGACAAACAAAGCGCATGGCCAATCCCAATCCCAACATCCTTGTCGTCGAAGACGACCGCGAAACCCGGACGTTGATAGCGAAATACCTGCGCAACAACGCCTGCAACGTCACCGCCGTGAGCGACGGCCGCGAGATGTCGCGCGCCATGGCCGATCATCGCGTCGACCTCATCATCCTCGACGTGATGCTGCCCGGCGAGGACGGCCTCAGCCTATGTCGCAAGGTGCGCGCGGAGGGACAGACGCCGATCATCATGCTGACGGCACGCGGCGAGGACATCGACCGCATCGTCGGCCTCGAGATGGGCGCGGACGACTATCTGCCGAAACCGTTCAACCCGCGTGAGCTCCTCGCCCGCATCAACGCGGTGCTGCGCCGGCAGGGGTCCGCGCAGGCAGCGAGCTCGATCGAAGGCGCGAGCACGCTCGCCTTCGAAGGCTGGCGCATCGATCTGCGCCTGCGCGAACTGCGCAATCCCGAAGGCGCGCGCGTCGCGGTGACCAGCGCCGAGTTCGATCTGCTGCGGACGTTCTGCGAGCGGCCCGGCCGCGTGCTGTCGCGCGATAGCCTGCTCGACCTCACGCAGGGGCGCAACACCGGCTCGTTCGAACGCTCGATCGACGTGCTGGTCAGCCGCATCCGCCGCAAGATCGAGCCCAATCCGGCCGATCCGACCATCATCAAGACGGTGCGCTCCGGCGGTTATCTGTTCACGCCAAGAACTGAATCGGCAAGCAGCGAAGCGATCGCGGCCCCCCTGAACAGCTAATGGGGATCCGACGATGAAGCCGTTCGGATTGTTCCACCTCAATGGAATTGGCGGACAGATCGCCGCGCTGGTTGTGGCTTCGACCGTCGCGCTGCATCTCGTCGTCACCACGGCCTTCCTGATCAGCCGGCCGGACCGCCCGGAGACGTCGCCGGACGGCGCCCCTCAGCTGGCCGATGCCGCCCTGCTGCTCGGCTCGGCCGAGCAAGGCGAGCGGCCGCGCCTCACCGCGGATCTCGCGCGCGCCTTCCCGAAGCTCAAGATCGAGACGCTCGCGCCCGGCACCGCTAATGTCGTCGAGGGCAGCGAGAGCCAGCACTTGCACGGGATCCGCCGGCATCTCGGCCGCGCCTACAAGGTGGTGCAGCTTGCGCCGGACGACGGTGGCGCACGCCGCATCGGCGTGCAATTGCCCGACGGCACCATGATCGCGGGCCATGTCGACGGCGGCCCCCGGCCGTGGTTCTGGGGCGGGCCGTGGCTGACGACGCTGATGTCGGCCTTCATCTGCGTCACCGTGCTCGGCCTGTGGGCCGCGCGGGCGCTGGCCGCGCCGCTGTCGTCCTTCGCCAGGGCGGCCGAGAATTTCAGCCTGGACGGCGCGGCCGATCCGCTGCCCGAGCGCGGGCCGGAGGAGATCCGTTCGGTCGCGCGTGCGCTCAACCGGATGCACGAGCGGATCTCGCGGCTGATGTCGGACCGCACGCGAATGCTCGCCGCGATCAGCCACGACCTGCGTACACCGATCACGCGGCTGCGCCTGCGCGCCGAGTTCATCGAGGACGAAGGCAACCGCAAGCGCATGCTGATCGATCTCGACCAGATGCGCTCGATGCTCGAATCCGTTTTATCGCTGTTGCGCAACGACCGCCAGATCGAGGCGGTGACGCTGGTCGACATCGCGAGCACGCTGCAGCTCATCGCCGACCAGTTCGGCGACATGGGCCATGCCGTGCATTATGACGGCCCCGCTTCGGCGACCGCGGCGGCGCGGCCCGACGATCTGCATCGCGGCGTCACCAACCTGGTCGAGAACGCGGTGCGCTTCGGTGCCGAGGTGACGATCCGCCTCGACATCTCGGGCAGCAAGCTCGTCATCGACGTCGAGGACGACGGTCCCGGCATTTCGGATGCGCGCAAGCAGGAGATGCTGGAGCCATTCGTGCGCGGCGACGATGCGCGCACCATGGACGAGTCCACCGGCTTCGGCCTCGGCCTGACGATCGCGCGCGCGATCGCGGTCGCCCATGGCGGCGAGCTGTCGCTGCATGATCGGGAGCCGCACGGCTTGATCGTGCGGATGCAATTGCCGGTGTGGCAGCAGCCGCGGCTGGCCGCTTAAGGCAGCAACTCAGGCCGCGAGCGGCGGGTGCTCGAGGACCGCCTCGTCGAAGATCGCCACCGCCTCAAAGCGATAACTGCAGGCGTGGCAAGCCCAGAGATAGGAGATGCGTCCGTCGCCCGGCTCGATCCAGTCGGGCCTCGGGATCGGCGTGCCGCATTGGCCACAGGGGTTATTTCTAGGAATGTCGCCGGTGTGGGCTTTGACCATGGTTGGTTTTGGCATGGCACCTCTCCCCTATTCGCAGCGCTTACATACTCGCTTTCGCAAGCCCGCGCGAATAGACAGGCCTGCTGTCGCGAATTGTCCGCCTGGGGAAGCCTTGCGCCAGCATTGAGTCGTAACAGCGGCTCGGCGGCGCAAAAAAATTAACGGCGGCGTTTGGTCACATCATCGCCGCGTTCGGGGGCCTAAACGGCAGCCGGGTGCAGGCCGTTCAAGCAGCCGCTCAGGGATATCTGATGAAAATTTTACGTGTTGCCGCGCTGCTCGCGGCCGGACTGACCTTGCCGCAGGCCGCATTCGCGGGCGAAGCGGAGTACGCCGAAATGGTCGCGGCCCATGCGCGCGCCAACGGCGTGCCTGAGGCGCTGGTACACCGTGTCATCATGCGCGAGAGCCGCTACCAGCCCGGCCTGGTCGGCCATGGCGGCACCATCGGGCTGATGCAGATCAAGCTCGCGACCGCGCGCGGAGTCGGCTACACCGGCGACGCCGCAGGCCTGCGCGATCCCAACACCAACCTCACCTATGCCGTCAAATATCTCGCCGGCGCCTATCACGCCGCCAATGGCGATCACGCCCGGGCCGTTCGTTATTTCGCCGGCGGCTATTACTACGCCGCGAAGCGGCAGCGGCAGGAGGTCGTCCAGGTCGCCAATATGGGCGAGGCTAATATGGGCGCCCCTTGGCTCGAGCCGAACGGCAATCCGCAGCCGATGTTCGGCACCGTCCCGCACCGGAAGCTCGCCCAGCGGGTCCGCAACGCCCGGGCGCAGGTTCCCACCCGATAATCGCCGTCATGGCCGGGCCTGACCCGGCCATCCACGTCCTTCGTCCGCGTCCAAGAACGTGGATGCCCGGGACAAGCCCGGGCATGACGAGCTGTGCACGTTGACACAGCCCGTCACTGGCATACATTAGAGCCGTTCCGAGGGGTGCTCCGAGGAGGAGCTGAGATACCGCTAAATGGGCAAATCCGCCCAGGACCGCGGTGACCCTTTGAACCTGATCCGGGTCATGCCGGCGAAGGGACAGGGATGTTACAGACGACCAAGCGACCGGATTCCGCGGTATCCATCATCGGAGCAGGCATTGCGGGTGCTTGGCAGGCCCTGCTGTTCGCGCAGGCCGGCCACGCCGTCACCCTGCACGAGCGCGGTGACGCGGAAATGACCGATGCCACCAGCCATTGGGCCGGCGGCATGCTCGCGCCCTATTGCGAGGCGGAAGTTTCGGAACCGATCATCAGTCGGCTCGGCCTGCGCTCGCTCGACATCTGGCGGCGCGAGCTGCCCGACACGCCCTTCAACGGCTCGCTGGTCGTCGCCCATCCGCGCGAGCGCAACGATTTCGAGCGTTTTGCGGGGATGACCGAGGGCCATCGCCGGCTCGATGCCGCGAGCCTTGCCGAGCTCGAACCGTCGCTCGAAGGCCGCTTCCGCGACGCGCTGTTCTTCCCGACCGAAGGCCATGTCGAGCCGCGCCGCGTGCTGCCGAAACTGCACGAGCGCATCCGCGCCGCCGGCGGCACCATCAAATTCTCCAGCGATGTCGCCGCGGCCGAACTCGCAAAACTTGATCCTAAAGGCATTGTGATCGACTGCCGCGGCCTTTCCGCGCGCGACGAGCAGCCTGGCTTGCGCGGCGTCAAAGGCGAGATGATCCTGATCGAGACCGCCGAAGTGCAGCTCGCGCGCCCGGTGCGGCTGATCCATCCGCGCTGGCCGCTCTATGTGATCCCGCGCGAGAACAATCTGTTCATGCTGGGCGCGACCTCGATCGAGGCAGAGGACACCGGCGTCAGCGTCCGCTCGGCGCTGGAGCTGCTGGGGGCGGCCTATGCCGTGCATCCCGCCTTCGGCGAGGCCCGCATCGTCGAATTCGGCTCCGGCCTGCGCCCCGCCTTCCCCGACAATCTGCCGCGCATCGGCATTCGCGGCGAAACCATCGCCGTGAACGGCCTCTACCGCCACGGCTTCCTGATCGCCCCGGCGCTGGCCGAGCTGACGCTCGGTTACGTCGAGCGCGGCCAGATCGACAATGAGGTGATGCAATGCGGGTGATCGTTAACGGCGAGCAACGCGAGATCAATTCTGCCAGCGTGGACGCGCTGCTCAGCGAACTCGGCTACGAGGGCACCCATTTCGCGATCGCGCTCAACTACGATGTCGTGCCGAAGAGCCGCTGGGCCGAGACCCACCTCAAAGCCGGCGACGAGATCGAGATCATCGCGCCGCGGCAGGGAGGGTGAGGAGGATGGCACATTCTCTCCCCTCGTCGTCCCGGCGAAGGCCGGGACCCATAACCACGGGCTTTCGTTGGGACGGAAAGTCTCTCCGCGCATGCCCCAAGCGAGATCACGCGGTATGGGTCCCGGCCTTCGCCGGGACGACGGCATTGATTGAGGAGACACCTTCGACATGGTGACCTTCTACGGCAAATCCTTCACCTCCCGCCTGCTGATCGGCAGCGCGCTCTACCCCTCGCCTGCGATCATGCAGGCGGCGATCCGCGCCTCGGGCTCGAACATCGTCACGGTGTCGCTGCGGCGCGAATCCGCCGGCGGCAAGACCGGCGATGCGTTCTGGAATCTGATCCGCGAGCTCGACGTCACCGTGCTGCCGAACACCGCCGGCTGCCGCAGCGTGCGCGAGGCGGTGACTACCGCCAAGCTCGCCCGCGAATTGTTCGGCACCAGCTGGATCAAGCTCGAAGTCATCGCCGACAACGACACGCTGCAGCCCGATGTGGTCGGCCTGGTCGAGGCCGCCGCCATCCTGATCAAGGACGGCTTTGAAGTGTTCCCGTATTGCACCGAGGATCTCTCGGTCGCCAACCGCCTGGTCGATGCCGGCTGCAAGGTGGTGATGCCTTGGGCCGCGCCGATCGGCAGCGCAAAAGGCATCACCAACCGCGACGCGCTGAAACTGATGCGCGAGCGGCTGCCCGATATCACGCTGGTGGTCGACGCCGGCATCGGCGCGCCGTCGCATGCGGCGCAGGCGCTCGAGCTCGGCTACGACGCCGTGCTGCTCAACACCGCCATTGCCAAGGCCGCCGATCCCGTCGCGATGGCCAACGCCTTCCGCCTCGGCATCGAGGCCGGCCGCACCGCCTACGAAGCCGGGCTGATGAACGCCCGCGATTTCGCCTCCCCTTCCACCCCTGTCGTTGGGACACCTTTTTGGCATGCCGTATCCTGATCGCTTTTATCCTGTCGTCGACAGCCTCGCCTGGGTCGAGCGCCTGACCAAGCTCGGCGTCGGCACCATCCAGCTGCGCGCGAAGGACCTCGACGATTCGCAGTCGCTCCAGATCGTCACCGACGCGCTGGCGATCACGAACGGCACGCAAGCCAGGCTGGTCGTGAACGACTATTGGCGCGCGGCGGTCGTCGCCGGCGCGAAATACCTGCATCTCGGCCAGGAAGACCTTGCCGACGCCGATCTCCATGCCATCCGCGAGGCCGGCCTGTCGCTCGGGGTGTCCACCCATGACGAGGCGGAGCTGGAAACCGCGCTCGCCGCCGAGCCCGATTATGTCGCGCTCGGCCCGATCTTCTTCACCACGCTCAAATCGATGCGCTTCGAACCGCAGGGCATTCCAAAGATCACCGAGTGGAAGAAGCGTATCGGCACGATCCCGCTGGTCGCGATCGGCGGCATCAAGTTCGAGCACGCCGCGGAGATCTTTGCCGCCGGCGCGGATTCCATCGCCGTCGTCAGCGACGTGACGCAAAATGCCGATCCCGATGCGCGGGTACGGCAATGGCTCGGCCTGTCTGCGGAGGCGGCGTGATGCGCGCCCTCTCCCCACATCGTCATTGCGAGGAGCACTTGCGACGAAGCAATCCAGACTGTCTCTGCAGAGAGATTCTGGATTGCTTCGCTGCGCTCGCAATGACGGAGCAAGAATTCACCACCGTCGCCCAGACGCAAACACATACGAATTAAACCGGAGGATCCCATGAACATCCGCTCCAATCCCGAGAAGACCGTCCCCGCCGTCACCACCGGCCCGCTGCCCTCGTCGCGCAAAATCTTCGCCTCGCCCGACGCGGCGCCCGATCTCCGCGTGCCCCTGCGCGAGATCATCCTCTCCGAAGGCGCGGGCGAGCCGAACCTGCCGGTGTACGACACCTCCGGCCCCTACACCGACCCAAGCGTGACCATCGACGTCAACGCCGGTCTCGCGCGCGGCCGCAAGGCCTGGGTGCTGGAGCGCGGCGGCGTCGAGGAATATCAGGGCCGCCAGATCAAGCCGGAGGACAATGGCAGCATCTCCGCCGACAAGGCCGCGCGCGCCTTCTCGGCCTATCACCAGCCGCTACGCGGCCTCGACGGCCACAAGATCACGCAGCTCGAATTCGCCCGCGCCGGCATCATCACCAAGGAAATGATCTACGTCGCCGCGCGCGAAAATCTCGGCCGCAAGGAGCAGCTCGAGCGCGCGGAGGCAGCGCTTGCCGACGGCGAAAGTTTTGGCGCCGAAGTCCCCGCCTTCATCACGCCGGAGTTCGTGCGCTCTGAGATCGCGCGCGGCCGCGCCATCATCCCCTGCAACATCAACCACGCCGAGCTCGAGCCGATGATCATCGGCCGCAACTTCCTGACCAAGATCAACGCCAATATCGGCAACTCGGCGGTGACCTCATCGGTCGAGGAGGAGGTCGAGAAGATGGTGTGGGCGATCCGCTGGGGCGCCGACACCGTGATGGACCTCTCGACGGGCCGCAACATCCACACCACCCGCGAATGGATTTTGCGCAACGCGCCGGTGCCGATCGGCACCGTTCCGATTTACCAGGCGTTGGAGAAGTGCGACGGCGATCCGGTCAAGCTGACCTGGGAGCTCTACAAGGACACGCTGATCGAGCAGTGCGAGCAGGGCGTCGACTATTTCACCATCCACGCCGGCGTGCGCCTGCAATACATCCACCTCACCGCCAGCCGCGTCACCGGCATTGTTTCTCGTGGTGGTTCCATTATGGCGAAGTGGTGCCTGGCGCATCACAAGGAAAGCTTCCTCTACACCCATTTCGACGAGATCTGCGACCTCATGCGCAAGTATGATGTCTCGTTCTCGCTCGGCGACGGCCTGCGCCCCGGCTCGATCGCGGATGCGAACGATCGCGCGCAGTTTGCCGAACTCGAGACGCTCGGAGAACTGACGAAGATCGCGTGGGACAAGGGCTGCCAGGTCATGATCGAAGGCCCCGGCCACGTGCCGATGCACAAGATCAAGATCAACATGGACAAGCAGCTCAAGGAATGCGGCGAGGCACCGTTCTACACCCTCGGGCCCCTGACCACCGACATCGCGCCGGGCTACGACCACATCACCTCAGGGATAGGTGCCGCCATGATCGGCTGGTTCGGCTGCGCCATGCTCTGCTACGTCACGCCAAAGGAGCATCTCGGCCTGCCTGATCGTAACGACGTCAAGGTCGGCGTCATCACCTACAAGATCGCCGCCCACGCGTCCGATCTCGCCAAGGGCCACCCCGCAGCCCAGCTGCGCGACGATGCCCTCTCCCGCGCCCGTTTCGACTTCCGCTGGAGCGACCAGTTCAACCTCGGCCTCGACCCCGACACCGCAAAGAACTTCCACGACGAGACCCTGCCGAAGGAAGCCCACAAGGTCGCGCATTTCTGCTCGATGTGCGGCCCAAAATTCTGCTCGATGAAGATCACGCAGGACGTGCGGGATTATGCGGCGACGCTGAATGATCCGAACGGCGTCGGCATGTCGATGAGCGGGACCGCCGAGGACGGCATGAAGCAGATGAGCGCGAAGTTCAAGGAGATGGGCGAGAACTTGTATCTGGATGCGGAGAAGGTGAAGGAGAGCAATCGGGTGCTGTGAGGGATCGCCGCCGCAATTCAGACCCGGGCTTCCGGGAGGAGATCGGAAGTGAGAAAGCCGGGTGAATGCCCGGCTTTCTTATTCTATGCCAGTGGCCGACGTGCTACCTTTGATTGAGTTGGTGAATAGTTTTGTTTAAGCTGGCGTCCGCGGGGTGTGCGCCTCGGTTCGAACGATCGGGCAATTCGAAGCACATCGGGGGACGCCATGGAGGAGTATGCAAAGCTCCTGACAGCCACAGCCGCTTTCATAGGAGCAATCGCTTGGCCGACGACAGCTTTGATAGTTGTGTCGTTCTTTCGTCGCGAACTGCAATCTGCGTTAGGCAAATTGCCGCTAATGATGGATCGAGTGAGAAAAGCGACCATTCCAGGCGTTGCTCTCGAATTAGACCGTATTGCAGACGCTGAGAGTGAGACCGACAAAGACAAAGGCGGAAAAATAACGCCGAGGCAAATCGAAGCCGCGGCGCGGATAGAGGTCCAGGCAAGAGGCGTTGGTTCAGAGGAGTTGCTTCGCGAATTGGATAGGCTGTGCTTGGAGTACGATTCTTTTAGACGGGCCCTGCCACCAGGGCCAGAGCGTACCCGGGCTATGACCCGCGCCGTTGTGAAGATGCGATCCCTCGCACCGAGCGTCTTGGATTCGCTTGGCATATACAAAGGATCGGGATCGCCGGGAAGCCGACTCGCCGCTATTGCCATGATGCAGATGGTGCCGCGCGTGGCGGATTTGGCTTGGTTGGGTGAACGCTTCTCGGTTGAGCAGCAGCCATTTCTTCTTTACCACGCCGCACTAGCCCTACAGAACGTCGCAAATATTAGCGACACAGGCGAAAAGAGAGACCTCCTGCGACGCGTTGCAGAGGAAGCGCTGACGAAAGTTAAAAGTTTCCCGGGAGTGCCCGATCAAGGAACGATTGAAGTGTTGCAGATGCTATCGACTAGTCTTTCCCATCGATAACTGCTCGCAGCAAGCGTAGGCGGCATCCAGGACAGTTGAGTCTCATCTCGTTCACGCGGGGCAACAACGCTACGGATAATTGATTTGCCCGAGACCACCCTCCACCGCCTCCCCGACCAACTCCTTCCCAACCTCCGCCTCGTCTTCGTCGGCACCGCGGCCAGCACGCGCTCGGCCGAGCTCGGGCACTACTACGCCCATCCCGGCAACCGCTTCTGGCGCGCGATCCATGAGGCCGGGATCACGCCGCGGCGCTATCAGCCGGGCGAGTTTGCCGCGCTGCTCGAACTCGGGATCGGCTTCACCGATCTTTCCAAGTCGGGCGCCGGGATGGATCACCGAATAGAGGCCGCATCGATCGACGTGCCAGGGTTCAAAGCCAAGATCGAAAAGTATCGGCCGAGGACGGTTGCGTTCACGAGCAAGAAGGCTGCGAGCTTGTTTTATGGCAGAGCGTCGAGCGTGATTGCGCTGGGGCGGCAGCCGCGGGATGAATGTCCGGCGGAGGTGTTCGTGCTGCCGTCACCGTCAGGCGCCGCGTCGGGGCATTGGACGCTGGAGCCGTGGCGGGAGCTTGCGGCGTGGATTGCTGCGCTGGACCTTCAACACCCACCGCCCTCATCCTGAGGAGCCTGCGAAGCAGGCGTCTCGAAGGATGGCCGCGGGCGAGATGCGGGCCTGCATGGTTCGAGACGGCGCTGCGCGCCTCCTCACCATGAGGGTCTGGCTTCGCATACGCCCCAGGAAATCCAGATAGTCTGTCGGAAACCGTCGCCGCCATTCGTCCTCTGGACACAACACGCCACCACCCGGAGCCCCCCATGCCCCCCACCATCACCGCCTTCGAAAGGTCGCCCGATCGCGGCAAGGGGCAGGCGCGCGACATGCGGGTGCGCTGGGCGCTCGAAGAGGTGGGGCAGCCTTATGACGTGCGCCTGGTTTCGTTCAAGGACATGAAGGCGCCCGCACATCTTGCACTGCATCCGTTCGCGCAAATTCCGACGTTCGAGGACGGCGATCTGACGCTGTTCGAATCCGGCGCGATCGTGCTCCATATCGCGGAGCGCCATGCCGGGCTGCTGCCTGACGATGCCAACGCCCGGGCGCGCGCGATCGCCTGGATGTTTGCCGCGCTGAGCACGCTGGAGCCGCCGATCGTCGAACTCGGGATGGCCATGCTGTTCGAGCGCGACAAGAGCTGGTACGCGGAGCGCCTGCCCATGCTGCAGGATCGCGTTCGTGTCAGGCTCGGCGAATTGTCCCGTCATCTAGGCGATGCCGACTGGCTCGACGGCGCGTTCAGTGCCGGCGATCTCATGATGGTGACGGTGCTGCGCCGGTCGAACGCGTCGGGCCTGCTGGACGAATATCCAGGTATCGCCGCCTATGTCGCCCGCGGCGAAGCGCGGCCTGCCTTCAGGCGCGCTTTCGACGCGCAATTGGCGGTTTTCATCGCCGCATCGAAGGGCTCGTAGGGGCGGCTAGCGCCCTAAAGATCGAAATTGGTCGGCAGCATCACCACGTCACGAATGGTCATGCCGCGCGGCCGCGTCAACATGAACATCACGACCTCGGCCACTTCGCTGGCCTCCAGCAGGCTTCCCGACTCCCTGGCTTCCTTCAGCTTCTCCGGCGGCCAGTCCGCGAGCAGGGCGCTGACGACCGGACCGGGCGAGATCGAGCCGACGCGGATGCCGTGCTTGAAGACCTGGCGCCGCACCGTCTGGACGAAGCAGTTGACCGCCCATTTGGACGACGCATAGACCGGCTCCCACGGTGTCGGAAAATGCGCCGCCAGCGAACTCGTGACGATGATGTCGCCGGTCCCGCGCCCGATCATGTGCGGCAGCACGTCGTGCACGTTCTTCATCACGACGTTGACATTCAGGTTCAGCATCCGGTCGATCGCCATGGTGTCGGCATCGACCAGATCGCCGCCGACATAGGTCCCCGCATTCGCATGCAGGATGTCGAGCTGGCCGGCCTTTTTCAGAACGCGCGGCAGCAGCGTCGCGCAGTCCTTCGGGTCCAGCAGGTCGATAAGCAGCGGGATCACTGCGTCGCCGTGCTTGTCGCCGAGCGCCTTCAGCGCGGCCTCGTCGCGGTCGACCATCACCACGCGCGCGCCCGCGGCCAGCATCGCCTCGGTGCTGGCCAATCCGATGCCCGACGCGGCGCCGGTCACGGCCGCAATCTTGCCTTCCAAGTCTCTCGCCATAGGGATCACCATCTTGCCGAGGTCACCAGGATCCGGAGTATAGCGATCCCGGGCGGTGTTGTCGGCTGTTCGGGGTCGCCGACAACAACGGCCACGGCCTCAAGGTCTATGCTTTCCTGAAACTCGTCGCGCATTGCGAGCGGATTCATGCGGCAGTAACTGGAGTTGGCCCGGATGAGCGATAGCGGCATCTGGAGCTGAGGGCTGCCCCGCATATCGCCGTCGCTCATGCGGGCTACGTATTGAGGTGATCGCCGCCCTACCGCATCGTGATCGCGAGCCCGCTGAGATCCGCATTCGCCATCAGACCGACCTGCGTGCCGGACAACTCCAGCACGGCGCCTTTCTGGTTGGTCAGCACGATGGCACGGGCGCCGCGGCCCACTGCGATGCCCGCACCGGCGGCGCCGTAGACGCCGGCGATGTCGGAGGGCCGGTTGATGTTGGAGACGCGACCGCGCAGCACGGTCTTGGAGCCGCCGAAGACGAGGCCGTAATCGAGCCCCCCGGTCGAGAGCGAATAGGCGCGGCCGCGGAAGTTCATCACGCCCGAGCCGCCGGAGCCGCCGATGATCCAGCCCGCCTTGTAGATCGTCAGCACCACGGTGCCGCCATCGGCCAGCGCCGAGGTCGAAAGGCCGGCAAGCGCGGCAATGCCGACCAGCGCGGCGCGGAAGGTGGATGCGATCTTCATGGGGGCTCCGGGGGCAATTTTTCAAGGGGGATCGAATCAGACGCAGCGAATGTATCCGATGGATCGGGGCGGCAACATGATCGGGGCGGCGTGGTCGGGCTGCTTCTCTCGTCCCACGGCCTATTTTCCGTCATTGCGAGCGCAGCGAAGCAATCCAGAATCTTTCCGAGAAGGCAGTCTGGATTGCTTCACTGCGCTCGCAATGACGGGTGGATGGATTGCTGCCTCTCCACGCCAGCAGACCGAGGCGGGCCGTCTGCGCTCGCGAACGCCACCTGGCCACCATGCCATTCTGCCCCTGTTTTGCCCGACAGAGCAAACGAATATTTTGCTTTTCCCGAAGCCTGAAAAAGCCCAATGATTTCTGCTTGATGTCTACTGTGCATGGGGTTGTTTTCGCGTTTTGTGTTTGAGCGGGCCCGATCTGCCGTTACGCTTGGGCCTCCAGCCCGTCATCCGAGGTGACCCATGCCGATCCAGCATTTTGCGCCCCCGCCGCACGTCAAGGCGCCGCCACTGTCCTTTGCGACGCGCGCCGGCGATCTCCTGTTCGTCTCCGGCATTCCCGGCTTCGACGCCGGCGGCGCGCTGCCCGACGGCTTCGACGCGCAGTTCGCCAACGTCGTCGTCAACATCAAGCGCGTGCTGGCGGAGGCCGGCGCCGGCATCCGCGATCTCGTCAAGGTCAATGTGCTCCTGACCCGCGCCTCCGATGTCGCCGCCATGAACGCGCTCTATGCCGGCGCCTTCGGCCCACCGCCCTACCCCGCCCGCACCACCTGCGTGGTCCACGCACTGCCCGATCCGAAGATGCTGATCGAGATCGAGGCGGTGGCGTCGCTGGCCAAAGGATAGGCAAGGGACAGACAAGCGCCAGTCAAGGGATAAGGGTCGTCCGAACAGCCGACCAACGGCTGACATATCCGTGAACGGTCGCCGCCCCGCTTGCCAGCCGCGCAGATTTGCCGCACCAGTTCCCTTCTCACGTTCTCATCAGGAGATATTTCATGCGTCGCGTTCTCGCCCTCTGTGCCGTTGCCGGCATCGCCACCTCCGTGTTCGCCGCGCCGGCCTCTGCGGCGGTCGGTTATTACGTGATCCGCTGGGACAACACCGGCATCTGCCAGGTCTGGAACGAGGACCTGAAGTACAAGCCGTTCCAGTGGGGCGTCTCGACCTACAAGGTCGTCAGCAAGCCGCTCCCGACCTTCACGGCCGCCTCGGAGCTCCAGATCAAGCTGCGCGCCGAGCGCCGCTGCACGCTCTAGGCCTTACGCGACGAATCGGATTTCAGGGGCGGATCGCGCAAGCGGTCCGCCTTCTTCTTTTGCGGTCATGCGCATGCTCGACCTACTCACGCGTCCTTGTGCGCGCCGGGATGGATGAGCATGTCGCGCGCGGCGGCAAGGTCGATGAACGCTTGCGCGCTGCCGCCCCGGTCGGGGTGCGTGCCCTTGGCGGCGCGGCGATAGGCCTGGTTGATGTCCTCGCAGGTGAGCTGCACCGCGAGCGGCAGGCCGAGCAGCTTGCGGGCGCGATCCTCGCTGGACAATTTCTTCGGTGCAGCATGGCGGCGGCCGAAGCGCGGCGCGGTCAGGTCGTGAACGACATCGAGCACCACGCCGAGACGACGCCGGGCCGCCAGCGTGACGCTGTGATCGTCGTTGTCCACGGCCTGGCGCAGCACCGGAAGCGCCTGCTCGGCAGCCTGCCGCAACATGGTATCGGTGCTGATCCGCACGATCTCGGCGACGAGCCGGCCCGCCTCGGCCCAATCGGCGCCGTCCGCCGACCGCAGGCGTTCGAGTGCGAGTTTCCAGGATTCAAGCCGTTCCATCATGCGCGCAACGTTTAGCAATCAGGATCAGTATGCCAAGGCCGCCGTTTCCGACCCCTTAATTTCGGGTTAGCCTTTCATGAAACTTAGAAACGAAATCGGGAGGAAATTGTCATGGCATTGCTCGCTGACCATATCGCCGTCATCACGGGCGCCGGTTCCGGCATCGGCCGGGCAATCGCGGCCGGCTACGCCCGCGAAGGCGCGCAAGTGGTGCTGCTCGACGTCAACGCCGACACGGTTGCGGAAGCCGCCCAGGATATTCGCAAGTCCGGCGGCAAGGCCGAGAGCTTTGCGCTCGACGTGACCAACCGCGACGACTGCTTTGCGCTCGCCAAGCAGATCGCCGACAAGGTCGGGCAGGTCTCGATCCTCGTCAACAATGCCGGCATCACCCGCCGCAATGCCTTCACCGCGGAGCCCGAGACAGTGGCGAAGGACTGGAACGACATCATCTCCCTCAACCTCAACGGCGTCTTCAACATGACGCAGGCGTTCCTGGCGCCGCTGCGCGCGAGCAAAGGCCGCATCGTCAATATCGGCTCGATCCAGTCCTTCGTGCATCTGCGCACGCCGAGTTCGGCGGCCTACACCACCTCGAAACACGGCGTGCTCGGCTTCACCAAGGCGCTCGCGGTCGAGCTCGGCAAGGAAGGCGTGCGCGTCAATGCGATCGGGCCCGGCTTCATCGAGACCAACATCAACGCCAATGTGCGCGCGAGCAATCCGGCCCTGGTGCAGGCCTTCGTCGATCACACCCCGCTGGCGCGCACCGGCAAGCCCGAGGACATCGTCGGCCCCGCGATCTTCCTTGCGTCGGATATGTCGGCCTACGTCACGGGAACGATCGTGATGGTGGACGGCGGATACCGGACCGTGTGAGCGGGGCGCAACGACGCAGCTACAGTGCGAGCTAAGCCCGCATCACGATGCATCCCAGGCCAATCGCGGCGCCTTCGCGGCAATCCTGAGGTCAATTGGTGCGATCGCCCGCGGTTAGCCTTTCGTTAACCAAACCCGCGCACCGTAGATCTACGGCTTGGGGGTCGTTGGTTCTCGATCCGCTTCCAGAGACGGAAGCGGGCGTTGATCGGGAGGTGTGTTGATGACCACTGTTCATGTCGCTGCGTCCGAACCGGGCGCACAATTTCTTGCCCCGAACCAGATCGTTCCGCTGCTGATCGGCGCGACCGTCGACGAGGTCGAGCGTGAGCTCGTGCTCCAGACGCTCGCGCGCTGCGACGGCAATCGCACGCGCGCATCGCGCGTGCTGGGCCTGTCGGTGCGCACGTTGCGCAACAAGATCAGGCTCTACGCCGCCTCGGGCATCGAGGTGCCGGCCTATCACGACTAGCGCGTGACGTGCAGCCGATCGATGTTGATCAAGCCCGCCGCGAGCCCGGGCGGATATTGCTGAGGGACGGATCTATTTCGTCCCGTTCTCGCGTCGCGGCAGCATGCCCATGCGCTCGAGCTGCCAGCGCATGGCGCGGTACCAGAGATAGCCGACCGCCGCGCCGCACACGGCGAGGATCACGACGTTCGCGCTCGAGAACGAGCCGCTCCACCACATCATCCACGCGGTCCACAGCAGCGTGAAGACGATGGCACCTGCTTTCAGCGGAAGAAGAGGGCGGCTCATGGTGGTGCTCCGGGTTGTCAAAACCCCGGCGGACATCATCGCGCGTTGAGACCGTTGCCACCGTGAGCCACATCACGGAACGGAGATGCGAGACGCCTAGCCGAAGCGCAGCCGCGAACGTTCCTTGGCCTTTTCCGCCTCGACTTCACGGTCGCGGGCCGGCGCATGGGTGTGCAGCGACGTCAGGAGCCGTCGCGCAGCCTCCGAGACCTCCGCCACCGCACGATCGAAGGCCGCTTCGTTGGCCTGCGAGGGCTTGTTGAAGCCGGACAGTTTTCGAACGAACTGGAGCGCGCTGGCCTGGATCTCATCCTCCGTCGCCTCCGGCTCGAAGTTGAACAGCGTCTTGATATTACGGCACATGCAGCCTCTCCCGATATTTTCCTCAAAGACGATCGGCGAAAACGAAATCCTACATCCTTCCGGAGAGTTCTGCTAACTTCCGCCGCAACGCGGCCGCCGACCAGAGCCGCACGGGGGAAATCGACATGAAAGCCATGGCAAATCGTCAAAACCATCCAACGGGATGAAGACGAGCTTCCCGAAATACAATTACGACGACATGGTCGAGGCCCAGCATCGCCTGTTGACGGAAGGGCTCGGGGTCAAGCACCTGCGGCTCGTCATGGGCAATTCGATGGGCGGCATGCACACCTGGTTGTGGGGGCGAGAAATATCCGAAGGCGATGGACGCGTTGATCCCGATGGCCTCGCAGCCGACCGAGATGGCGTCGCGCAACTGGATGCTGCGGCGGATGATGCTCGACACCATCCGCATCGATCCTGACTACAATGGAGGCAACTACACCGGCCAGCCGCGCATGATGAAATACGCCATCACCGCCTACGGCATCGCGAGCATCGGCGGAACGCTGGCCTATCAATCGCAGGCGCCGACGGCGGCCAAGGCCGACCAGATCGTCGACGAGCGGCTAGCCACGCCGATCACGGCAGATGCCAACGACTTCGTCTATCAGTGGGAGTCTTCGCATGACTACAATGCGGGCGAGAAGCTGGAGGCAATCGAAGCGTCGTTGCTGCTTATCAATTCGGCGGACGACGAGCGTAACCCCCCAGAGACCGGCATCACGGATGCTGCGATGACGCGGGTCAAGAACGGCAAACTGTATCTCATCCCGGCGAGCATCGAGACGCGCGGCCACGGCACCACCGGTAACGCAAAATTCTACAGCGAGCAAATTCGGCAGTTTCTACAAACCGTGCCGCAGCGGACGATGTAGAATTGTCAAGCTCGCCGCCATACCGTGATGCATCATATGCGGCGCCTCCACGCCGCATATTATTTGAGCATGCATTAGGCTGACGGCTCGGGCTTAATTGCATCAACGATACGAATCGACGCGCGGGACAATCGCGCGCCAATGGCACGACGCGATGAGGAGGATCGCATGCACAGGCTCGTACTGTGCGTTTGGCTGGCGGCGCTGACGAGCGCCGCGTTCGCGTTCGACAACGGGCAATATGATCACGTCCCGCCCGACGTCCGCGCCTGGTTCAAGAGCGTGATCGCACCGAACGGCGTGCCCTGCTGCGACGTCTCAGATGGCTATCGCACGGAGTACGATGTGCGCAGCGGCGCCTATTGGGTGCCGATCGAGGGACAATGGATAGAGGTGCCCGAGCGCGCCATCATCCGCGACCGCGGCAATCCGGTCGGCGAGGCCGTGGTGTGGTACGTCCGTCACCGCGGCGCCATCATCATCAGTTGCTTCGTGCCGGCGGATGCGGTGTAGCGCGCGACAGCGCCTCGGCGCCGCGCGTCCTGATCTGGTAGGCTCTCTACTGCGCTGATCTGTGGCGGAGTGACAAGGGGATAGCGATCGGGCCGAGAGATGATATTCTCGGGCATTCAAATCAGGGAGAACTTCGTGACTGATCTTCGCGCCGAAGACCTCGCCACCATCTATGCCCAGCCGAGCCCCCGCGTGATCGCGAAAGCGCGCCCGGCGATCGATACGCATGCGAAGAAATTCATCGAGATGTCGCCGTTCTGCGTGCTGGCGACATCGGGAGCGGACGGCAGCGTCGATGCCTCACCACGCGGCGGCGGCGTTGGCTTCGTCCACGTTGCCGGCCCCAACCAGCTGCTGATGCCTGATCGCTCCGGCAACAACCGGATCGATAGCTTTCGGAACGTCGTCGAAAGCTTGGGCTTCGTGCATCTGTTGTTCTTCGTCCCCGGCATCGACGAGACGCTGCGCGTCGGCGGCCGCGGCACGCTGTCGGCCGATCCGGACCTGCTCGCCTCGATGGTGGAGTTTGGCAAGCCGCCGCGCGCGGTGCTGAACGTCGCCGTCAACGAAGTCTATTTCCACTGCGGCAAGGCACTGATGCGCTCGAAGCTGTGGTCATCCGAGAAGGTGCCGCGCTCGGTGATGCCGAGCATCGTCGAGGTGGTCCACGAGCAGACCGGCCTTGGTGAACCGCAGAGTCAGGAAATCGTGGAAGAGCTCTACAAGACGCAGTTGTAATTGGCGTCCCGGCCTGGTGCGCAATTGCGAACCAGGCCGACACGAAGCTTGTGGCAGCGCTAACGCGCCAGACTAATGCCCCTCGCCCTCGAGCCCGCCGACGTGCTTCTGGGTGTAGAGCTCAAGGCCGATGCGGCCGATCAGATCGAGCTGGGTCTCGAGGAAGTCGATGTGGTGCTCCTCGTCGCTCATCAGCTTCTCGAACAGGTCGCGCGTAACGTAATCCTTGACGCTGTGGCAGTAGGTTGCTGCCTCCTGATAGAGCGCCCGCGCGCTCATCTCGGCGGCGAGATCGCACTCGATGATCTCCTTGACGTTCTGGCCGATACGCAAGGGATCGAGCACCTGCATGTTCGGGAAGCCGTCGAAGAACAGGATCCGCTCGGTGAGCTTGTCGGCGTGCTCCATCTCCTCGATGGACTCCTTGCGCCATACCTTGGACATGTCCCGCAGGCCCCAATTGTCGAGGAAGCGGTAGTGCAGCCAATACTGGTTGATCGCAGTCAGCTCGTGACGCAGTGCCTTGTTGAGATAGTCGATGACTTTTGCGTCGCCCTGCATGGTTCACTCCAGCTCTTGCAGTCCAAATCGGCCGTAAACCGAATTTAGAACGCTTCTAAATGAGTTTAAAGACTGGGGCAACCGGCTACAGGGACGCAGCCGGGAAAAAGCGCAGCCGAGATTGCGAAAGATTTCAGCAGGCCGCGAGGGCGAACTCGGCCGGCTGGGCCGTCTCGTCATTGGCCGCCACCGTGTGGTTGTGCGGGCAGCCGGAGCAGCAGGACGTGGCACAGGGGCCGAGCGCTTCGTCGATAATGGTCTTGATCGTCCGCGCGCAGCGGCCGCATTCGGCGCTACAGCCGAGACACCCATAGACCTGCTTGGCATGGCGCACGGCGTCGTCGGACTCGGCGACGGCGGCGCGGATGTCGTCATCGCTCAGCACATTACAGGAACAAACGATCATGGAAGCGGCAGGCCCTTTGGTGATGCGCCATCATCGATATTTAAGGGGCCGGCCGGATGCAAAAGGAAAAAGCGGTATTTGAAGCTATTCCAAACTGGCTTGGAAGCAGCCTAGAACGGCTCTAAAACAGGGCCTTGTGCTGGACCAAGATTGCCGCGGACCTAGTCGCCCCCACCGCCGCCTCCACCACCACCATCGCCGCCGCCTCCGCAATCCCCGCCACTGCTGCCGCTATCGCCGCTGGAGCAGCTGCCATCGGCGGCCGAGCTGCCGGACCCATCGCTGGAAAACCAGCTCCCGAGCGAGAAGCCGTCGCTCGTGCCTGTCGGGGTATCGCCGCCACCATCGGCGCCGGCCCCCGCGCGGGAGCGCCGCTGGCCGCGGTTCTGGAGATGGGTGATCCAGCCGTAGCCGATCGCGAAAACGACCCCGGCAGCGATCAATGCATTTATCATCGCGTTACCCATCACGCCTTCCTTGCTGAGCTGCGGCCCATACCAATTGGTCGCCCCCGGCAAAGGTGCCGTTCATTGATCATTGGTAGGAAGTATGGAACTTTACCCCGAGGAGTTCCCGCGTGTTTGCTCGAAAGGTCAGCCAATGAAGAAGTCGTTCCTGGCAATCGCTGCCGTCACCGCTGTGGCCCTTGCGGCCGGTACACCGGCGCAGGCGCAACGCGGCGTCGCCGCGGGCGTGGCGGCCGGGATCATCGGCGGCGCTATTGTCGGTGGAGCGCTGGCCTCTCCGTATTATTACGGGACCGGCCCTGGCCCCGGCTACGCATATGGTCCGGGATATGGCCCCGGCTACTATCCGCCGCGCTACTACGCGCCGGGCCCGGGCTATGTTGCCGACGACTATTACGGCAACGGCTGCGTCTGGCAGAAGCAGCGCTTCTGGGACGGATATGCCTGGCGCGCCCGCCGCGTCAGAGTCTGCGGCTAAGTCGCCGCACGCCGGTTCATTGCGGATGCGCCGTTCATCTCCGGGCCTGAAAAAGACCGCTTTTTCTCGTCACAGCTCCGTGTGCGTTTACCGCGGATTGACCATTTGCGCGCTTCCTAGCTGCAAGGCCAATTCCATCAGAGTCTGCGTGAACCTTTGAAACCCCGGGCGCTCCTAACAAGGAGCATCCATCTCTCAGGAGAGCCAAGAGTATGAAGAAGACTTTAGTTGCCGCCCTCACGGTTGCGACGATCGCCGGTTCGCTGGCGACCGCCACTCCGTCCGCCCAGGCCCATGACGGCGTCGGCGTCGGCATCGCAGCCGGCCTGATCGGCGGCGCGATCGTCGGCGGTGCCATCGCATCGAGCCGTCCGGCCTATGGCGGACCGGTTTATGTGGCCGAGCCCGGCCCACCGCCCCCGCCCTGCTACTGGCAGCGCCAGCGCTACTGGGATGGCTACGGCTGGACCGTCCGCCCGGTTCGCGTCTGCTACTGATCTGATCGCACGGCGTTCATGAGCGCTGCGATCGAAGCCCGGCCGAGCACTCGGCCGGGCTTTTTCTTTGGCGAAGAGCTGCAGCTCCCTATCGCGCTGCCTGGATCGAGCGCAGCACCTCTTCGCTCGGCCAGCAATCGACCTTGAGGCCTGCCGACTTCTGGTAGGCGCCGAGCGCGGCGCGCGTCTGCATGCCGGCCTTGCCGTCGATCTTGTCCTTGTAGAGCCCGACGCGCGTAAGTCCCCGCTGCATGGCCTCGACATCCTTGGTGCGCAATTGCTTGGAGGCCGACCACGGCGTCGCGAACGGCTGCGGGCTCGTCATGCGGTCGCTGAGATGGCCGACGAACAGCACGTAAAGGTCGGAGAAATTGTACTCCTTGATGACGAAGTAATTCTTCGTGGTCAGGAAAGACGGGCCGTAGATGCCTTCCGGTTGCAGCAGCGAGGTCGGCTGTGCCTGCTCGGCGGCACTGAGCTTTTGTCCACGCACTGGTACAAAGCCGTCGCGCAGCCACTGGCCGATTGGCTTCGTCACCTCGGGCACGCCGCTGGTGCAATCGACCTTGGCCGGTGCCTGCACCTCGTAAGCCCAGCGCACGCCGCTCTGCCAGCCCTTGTTGACGAGCTGCTGCGCGGCGGAGGCCAGTGCATCCGGCACCGAATGCCAGATATCGACGCGGCCGTCGCGGTCGAAATCGACGCCGTGCTTGTAATATTCGGATGGCAGGAACTGCGTGAGCCCGGTGGCACCGGCCCAGGACGAGCGCATGTCCTTGCGTGTCACAACGCCGTCGCCGAGAATTTTCAGCGAGAGGATGAACTCGTTGCGATAAGTGTCCTTGCGGCGGCCGACATAGGCCTGCGTCGCCAACACGCGAACGAGATCGTAAGGCAGTGTGTAGCGGCCGTAGTCCGTCTCGCGGCCCCAGATCGCCAGCATGACGGTGGCGGGCACGCCGGAGTTTTTCTCGATCTCGGCCAGTGCTGGTCGATATTTCTGCAGCAGCCGCTGCCCCTCGCCCGCGAGCCGCGCGATCGAGGCTTCCCTGACGTAGTCGGCCGGCACCTGCACGAACTCGGCCTGCGACGGCGCACCCGTTGCGGGCCGCCCCGGCAGGATCAGATCCGGCAGCTTGTAATCGGGCTCGAGCCCGCGCGTCTCTTGCTCGAACGTCGTGCGCGAGACGCCCGCGGCCTGCGCTTCCGGCCAGAGCGAGGCGATGAACTGTGTGAAGGCGGTGTCGGCGGCGCGGGCGGCGGGCGACAGGCCACAGGTGATAGCGATCACCGCAGCTATGAGCGCCCGCCGCATCATGCCGAGATCACCGCGTCAACTTCTTGTACTTCACGCGGTGCGGAACGACGCTGTCCTGGCCGAGCCGGCGCATTTTGTCCTTCTCGTAATCCTGGAAATTACCCTCGAACCATTCGACATGGCTGTCGCCTTCGAAGGCCAGGATGTGGGTCGCGATGCGATCGAGGAACCAGCGATCATGGCTGATGATGACGGCGCAGCCGGCGAAATCCTCCAGCGCCTCTTCGAGCGCGCGCAGCGTGTCGACGTCTAGATCGTTGGTCGGCTCGTCGAGC
The DNA here is from genome assembly GCF_023073915.1 of Bradyrhizobium sp. 149. Lineage (GTDB taxonomy): Bacteria > Pseudomonadota > Alphaproteobacteria > Rhizobiales > Xanthobacteraceae > Bradyrhizobium. The sequence goes on from NZ_JADPKK010000023.1 coordinate 743,469, forward strand.
AGCAGCACGTTGGCGCCGGACTTCAACATCTTGGCGAGATGCACGCGGTTGCGCTCACCGCCGGAGAGCGCGCCGACCTTTTTCTGCTGATCCGCGCCCTTGAAGTTGAACGAAGAGCAATAGCCGCGTGAATTGACTTCCCTCTTGCCGAGCAGGATCAGTTCGTTGCCGCCGGAGATCTCCTCCCAGACGTTCTTGCTGCCATCGAGCGCGTCGCGCGACTGGTCGACGTAACCAAGATGAACGCTCTCGCCGACCGTGATGGTGCCCTTGTCCGGCTCTTCCTGCTTGGTGATCATCCTGAACAGCGTGGTCTTGCCGGCGCCGTTGGCGCCGATCACGCCGACGATACCGCCGGGCGGCAGCTTGAAGGTGAGATCGTCGATCAGGAGACGATCGCCAAAGCCTTTGCTGAGGCCTTCGAAGTCAACCACGTTCTGACCGAGTCGCTCGGCCACAGGAATCGTGATCTGCGCGGTCTGGGTCTGCTTCTCGCTCGCCTGCTTCAGCAGTTCGTCATAGCGCTGATAGCGCGCCTTGGATTTGGCCTGGCGGGCTTTCGGCGAGGACGCGATCCATTCCTGCTCGCGGGCCAGCGTCTTCTGATGCGCAGCGTCCTCGCGCCCCTCCTGCTCGAGCCGCTTCTGCTTCTGCTGCAGCCAGGCCGAGTAATTGCCCTCGTAGGGGATGCCCTTGCCGCGATCGAGCTCGAGGATCCAGCTCGTGACGTTGTCGAGGAAGTAGCGATCATGGGTGACGATCAGGATCGCGCCCGGATAGTTGCGCAAATGCCCTTCCAGCCACGACACGGATTCTGCGTCGAGATGGTTGGTCGGCTCGTCCAGCAGCAGGAGCTCAGGCTGGTCGAGCAGCAGCTTGCATAGCGCGACGCGGCGGCGCTCGCCGCCCGAGAGTTTCGATACGTCGGCATCGTCGGGCGGGCAGCGCAGCGCGTCCATGGCCTGGTCGACCTTGCTGTCCAGATCCCAGAGGCCCTGGGCCTCGATCTCGTCCTGCAGCTTGGTCATCTCGTCGGCGGTCTCCTCGGAGTAGTTCATCGCCAGCTCGTTGTAGCGATCGAGGATAGCCTTCTGCTTGGCGACACCCAGCATGACGTTCTCGCGCACGCTGAGTGCCGGATCGAGATGCGGCTCCTGCTCGAGATAGCCGACGCGGGCGCCCTGGGCGACCCAGGCCTCGCCGTTATATTCCTTGTCGAGGCCGGCCATGATCTTGAGCAGCGTCGACTTGCCTGAGCCGTTGACGCCGAGCACGCCGATCTTGGCGTCCGGGTAGAAGCTCAGATGGATGTTATCGAGCACCTTCCGGGTCGGGTAGCTCTTGGTCAGGCCCTGCATGAAATAGATGAACTGGCGCGCCATCGGTCCCGAAAACCTTCGATTTGAGGAAATTTGCTTGCCGCCGATGTAGCGACCCCGCCCCCAAAGGGCAATGTTTTCCCTCCGTTCACCACGGATGAATACGGGACGGACACCATCCCGCCGCCGATCCGGACAATTGAAACCATCTTTTAATAAATCAGGCCAAAGCTCGGTTTCGCGCGGAAACAGCGTCACCCGGTCAGAATGAACGGGGAGCACAGCGAGACAGCGTCATGGCCATGATCGAGACCAATTCCCTTCCGGTTCCGGCGGAAGCCGGCAACGCGACCGCGTTCGTCGCGGAGATCCGGGGCTTCTGGAAGCGCTTCTTCGCCACCGCTTTCAACCCCTACCGGCCCGAACTGCATTACATGCGCGGCCCCGGCCCTGCTTGGCGCGCCAAGCACGGCATGAATGCGCCGCTCCGGCTCAAGCCCCGCGACCTCTGAGCCTTTAACGCCTATCGGATTTTTGAAGACGCGAACGACTTGCGCACGATCCTGATTGCGCGCAACCATGGCCTGGTTCCACCTCTCGCCATGGATGAACGATGATGACGCGGCTGCGCTGTGCAATTCTCGACGACTATTTCAATCTCGCTCTCGACGTCGCCGATTGGCAAAGCCTGTCCGACCGCGTCGACGTCACCGTGTTCAGCCATCCCTTCGCCTCCGAGCAGGCCGCGGCGAGCGCGCTCGCCAGTTTCGAGATCGTCTGCGCGATGCGCGAGCGCACCGCGTTCCCCAAGAGCTTGTTCGAGAGCTTGCCGAAGCTGAAGCTGCTGCTGACCTCAGGCATGCGCAACGCCTCGATCGACATGGAGGCCGCGAAGGCGCGTGGTGTCACGATCGGCGGCACGCAATATTCCCGCGATCCGACCGCGCCGCTCGCCATGGGCCTGATCCTGGAACTGACCCGTGGCATCGGTCGCGAGAACGCGCGCATGCATGCGGGTGAGCCCTGGCAGGTCTTTGCCGGTGTCGAGATCGACGGATTGACGCTCGGCGTCGTCGGCCTCGGCAAGCTCGGCAGCAAGATGGCTGGTATCGCGAAGGCGTTCGGCATGAACGTGATCGCCTGGAGCCCGAACCTGACGCCGGAGAAGTGCAAGGACGCCGGCGTCGGCTACGCCACCAAGGAGGAGCTGTTCGCCAAGGCCGATATCGTCACCATCCACGTGGTCCTGAGCGATCGCTCGCGCGGGTTGGTCGGGCGCGACGATCTCGCGCGGATGAAGCCGACGGCCTACCTGGTCAACACCGCGCGCGGACCGATCGTGGACGAGCAGGCGCTGCTCGAGGCGTTGCAGCAGAAGAGAATTGCAGGCGCCGGCATCGACGTGTTCTCGATCGAGCCGCTGCCGACGGACCATCCCTTCCGCAAGCTCGACAATCTCGTGCTGACGCCGCATCTCGGCTACGCCACCGAGGACGGCCTGCGCATCCACTACGGCCAGATGGTCGAGGCGATCGACGCCTTCACCAAGGGCAGCGAGCTGCCGCGGAAGCTGGCGTGATGCCTCAGGCCGCCGAGCGGTGGCTGGTGGACTGCCTTGCCGCATCGGCAAAGCCGTCGCGCCACGAGGCATGCGCCGGCAGCCAGCCAAGCTCGCGCTTTGCCTTGCCGTTGGATGCTCCACGCACCTCTGTCATCATCGCAACCATATGCTCGCCCGCAAGCAGGCGCCCGAGCCAGGCGGGAATGTGACGCGGCGGCTTGGCACCAAGCAGTTCGGCCAGCGCGGGCAACCAATCCTTCACCTGCGCCGGATGGTCGTCGACGATGTTGTAGATGCTGCCGGCGCGTCCGCGTTCGACCGCGGCAAGTGTGGCAGAGGCGGCATCTTCGGTGTGAATGAACGACCACGTGCCGCCGCCATCGCCGAGCACTGGCACACGCCGGTGGTGCAGCTGGTCGATCATCGCCTGCGAGAGCGTGCCGGTGCCAGGCCCGTAGAAGAACCCATAGCGTAGCACGATGCCCTCCGGCTTCGTTGATGCGGATACGCTTCGCTCCAGATACTGGATTGCCTCGAGCGTGCGTCGCAGCTCTTGCGGTGGATGCGGGTCGAGTTCATCGGCCTCTGTCTTCACCGTTCCACCGGCGCGACTGAAGGTCCAACCGCAGAAGCTTTGCGCGATGAAGCGCTTGGCGCCGGCCATACGTGCGGCGTCGAGCAGAATCTCGGTTCCGCGCGTGCGGAGCTCGTTGGTTCGCGCGAAAGCCCGATCGAAATGCCGGAGGTCCGTGGCGGCCGCGAGATCCGTCATCTGCTGGATGAGCGCGTCGGGCTTTGCCGCAATCACCGCAGCGCGCATGCTTTCGGCATCGAGGCCGTCGGCGACGACCGGTTCCGCACCCAATCGACGCACGAAGTCTATTTTTCCTGCACTCCGTGTCGTGCCAATCACGGAATGACCCGCAGCGACCAGCGCCGGAACAAGATACTGGCCGACCGCGCCGGTTGCGCCTGCAACAAAGATGCGCATCCTGTGCTCCTCAATTCGTTGCAATCCTCTTTCGAGGTAGTCGAGCTGCGGAGCCGTTCAAGTCAGGCATGCGCAAGCGAGACATGCGCGCATGCCTCAAATGATGACGGCGCGTGACCGAAGTTCACGCGCCGTCATCAGATCAATTCTTGCGAAGCGCTTACTTAGCGCACGGTGACCGGCGCGGGCAGCGGCGGCACGACTGTCGGCTGGGTGCCACCGACCGGGCCGGCCTGGGCTGCCATCGGAGCCGGACCAGCAGCACCGGGCACGGGCGCAGCGGATGCGGTCGCCGTTCCCGGCGGCGGGCCACCCGGCATCACGACCACGCGGGTGCCGACCTTGACGCGATCGAACAGGTCCGAGACGTCCTCGTTCAGCATGCCGATGCAGCCGGAGGACACGAACTTGCCGATCGTCGAGGGCTGGTTGGTGCCGTGGATGCGGTAGACGGTCGAGCCGAGATACATCGCGCGGGCGCCGAGCGGATTACCGGGACCGCCGGCCATGAAGCGCGGCAGATAGGGCTGGCGCTCGATCATCTCGGTCGGCGGATGCCAATCCGGCCACTCCGCCTTGCGGGTGATCTTCTGCACGCCGGTCCAGGTGAAGCCGTCGCGACCGACGCGGACGCCGTAGCGGACGGCGCGGCCGTTGCCGAGCACGTAATAGAGATAGGTGTTCGGGGTATCGACGATGAGCGTTCCGGCCGGCTCCTTGGTCGCCAGCGAGACCTCCTGGCGGCGCAGGTTCTGCGGCAACTGCGCCGGAGCGGCGTCGGGCTGCTCCTCGGGCGGCAGCGAGGCGATCGCCATCGGCCGGCCGTCGGCACCAACAGGCGGCTGCCCGGCCTGGACCGTTCCGGTCGCGGCGGGACCACCGACCGCCTCGGGCGGACGCAGGCCGTCACTGCCGGGCGCCTGAGCCGGACGATCGGCGTAGATCACTGCGGGCGGGCCGGCGGGGCGGCCGTAGCGGGGATCGTCAGGCGACGTCACCGGACCCTGCGGCGGCGCGGCCGAGTAGACCGGAGGGCCTGCGGGACGGCCATAACGGGGATCATCCGGCGACATCACCGGACCCTGCGGCGGGGCCGCCGAATAGACCGGGGGAGCGCCGGCCGGACGGCCGTAGCGCGGGTCCGGGCCGGGCGGCGGCAGCGCTGCCTGCGGCATCGCGTCGTCGTCATCTTCCAGCGCGTCGAAATTCGGCGTGCGGTCGCCGGGTCGATACTCGGCCGGGGCGCCATAGCTCGGCGCCTGCTGGACCGGATAGCTCTGAGCTTGCGCGAGCGAGGTTCCCGCCGCAGCGACTGTTGCGGCAGCGCATATCGTCAGAAAATGTTTGATCATCATCGCTCTTGTATGGTCCCCGGGCCCCGTCCGGACCGTTAACGGCCAGATGACCGAAGATAGCGGCACATTCAAGACATTACAGGCGGATTTGTGCCTGATTTGGCGATTTGTGATCCGCAAGACTACCGTTGCCCCGTTGCATCATGGGACGAAAATCAACCCGCGCCTGAGATCGCCCGACTCGCCGGCTCCGTATTTTGCGGAACGGCGCGGAATCGTTGCGGTATGTTCGAATCAGCCTGATTCGCCCGCTTTGAGCTTCGATCCCCGCGCGGCGAACGCGGCAAGCAGTACCGTCACCGCGTTCAGATGGCTCATGGGCCCTGGCCACTTCGCCGCCGGGGCGGAAATTCGCAATCCCTCGATGCTTCCCGGCTTTCGCTTCCTGTTTGCCGCGATCCTGCTGTCAGCCTCCATCCTGGTGTTCGGCCTGGGCGCCGCCGCGCTGCTGCGGGCGAGCCACGAGCAGTATGTCAGCAACCCCTCCTGGCGGAACGGTCCGCAGGAGCAGGTGTTTGCGCAAGCTCCCGAGCCGGCCCAGCCGGTGCTCGCGGCCCTGCGCGCCGAGCCGGAGGCGGCCGAGCCCACGCCGTCGCTGCGTGACCTGGTGCCGACGATCGGATTGCCGGCGAACGAGCCCGAGCAGGTCATCGCGCTGACGACCGAGATCGAGATTCCGCCGCAGGTCGTTGCGCCCCCGGCTGGCGTCCCGGCCGAACCGGCCAATGGCGAGACCAAGGCCGAGACGACGACGGACGCCGCGGCGCCGGCTCCCGCCGACACGCTCACCCCGGCCGACACCACGGCATCGATCCCCGAGACCAAGCCTGACGCCGCCGCGACCGCCGGCCCGGCCGAGCCCAGTGCCGCCCTCGCCTCTTCCGCGCCCGATATCGCCTCGGCCAAGGTCGCCGCGCTGAATAACCCCGCGACCACCGCCTTGAAAGATCCGCCGGCGAAGGCCAAGGCGGACACCGGCGCAGCGGACAACAAGGCGACCAAGCGGCGGGCGAAGGCGAAGAAGAAACACCGCGTGGTGCGGCGGCCCCCGCCTCCGCAGGTACAGCAGAGTTTCGATCCGTTCGCGCAGCAGCAGCCCACGGTCGCCGCCACCGCGCGTCCACGTTAGTGGTCGCTCACGCCGGCCCGGTCGCGACGGGCGGGCCTTTTTCCTGGCCCCATTCCGACCATGAGCCGTCATAGAGCGCGGTGTCGGTGATGCCGAGGCGGTAGAGCGCCAGCGTCAGCACGCCGGCAGAGACCCCGGAGCCGCAGCTCGTCACGATCGGCGCGTCGAGCTTGACGCCGGCGCTCGTGAAGGCGGCGCGCAGATCATCGAGCGGCTTCATCGTGCCGGTCGCGGCGTCGAACAAGAGATTGTAGGGCACGTTGCGCGCACCCGGGATGTGGCCGGAGCGGATGCCCGCGCGCGGCTCGGGCGCCCGGCCCTCGAACCGGTCGGCGGCGCGCGCGTCGATCACCTGCTCGGCACGGCTTTCGACGTTGGCGATCAATTGCTGCATGCTGCGCACGCGCTTGGAATCGTAGCTCGCCTTGAAGGTCGCTGGCTTCGGCTTCACTTCGCCAGTCTCGACCGGACGCCCCTCGGCGCGCCACTTCTTCAGGCCGCCATTGAGGATGCGCACATTGGCATGGCCGAAAGCCAGGAACATCCACCATGCGCGCGGCGCTGCGACCCAGCCGCCGGCATCGTAGATCACGACGGTATCTGCATTGGAGATACCGAGATTGCCGACGTCGCGGCCGAACTGCTCGGCGCTCGGATACATATGCGGCAGCGGGTTGGAATGGTCCGAGACCGCATCGACGTCGAAGAACACCGCGCCCGGCAGATGCGCGGCGAGATAATCATCCTTCGGCAGCGGCAGCACGCCCGGCAGCTTGAAGCTGGCGTCGAGCACCTTGACGTTGGCATCGTTGATGTGGGCGGCGAGCCATTCGGTGGAGACGAGGGGATCGGCTGTCGTGTCAGTCATTGACGTATTCTCCGGCGATTTTCTCGGTCGTCATGCCCGGGCTTGTCCCGGGCATCCACGTCTTTCGGCGCATCGATCAAGGACGTGGATGGCCGGGACAAGCCCGGCCACGACGGAGTGCGTGGCACGTGAGGGGTCTACTCACCCCTTCTTCTTCGGCTCCCATTGCTCGACAGGGCCACCGGCGTCGCGCCAGGCGGCGTAGCCGCCGGCGATGTGGGCAACGGGCTTGAGGCCCATGTCCTGCGCGGTCTTGGCGGCGAGCGCGGAGCGCAAGCCGCCGGCGCAGTGGAATACGAACTTCTTGTCCTCCTGGAACACCGGCTTGGCATAAGGGCTCTGCGGATCGATCCAGAATTCGAGCATGCCGCGGGTGCAGGCGAACGCGCCGGGGATCCGGCCGTCACGCTCGATCTCGCGGGGATCGCGGATATCGACGATGACGACGTCGCCGTTCTTGGAGATCTCGATGGCGTCCTTGGCGGTGAGCGTCTCGATCTCGGCATTGGCCTCGTCGATCAGCGCCTTGATGCCGCGGGTGATGGTCTGGGGCACGTGTCTTCCCTTCTTCTCTTCCGTCGTTCCGGGGCGATGCAAAGCATCGAACTACGGTGCGCCCTTGCGCACCTGAGAACCTCGAGATTCCGGGCCTTGCGCTGCGCGGCCCCGGAATGACAGGAGCTAGTGCGTCAATTCCTTCATCGCACCCTCGAGCCCCTCGATCGTGATCGGATACATGCGGTTGGCGAAGATGCGTTTGATGATGGTGGTGGATTCCGAATAGTCCCAGTGCTTCTGCTGCACCGGATTGAGCCACACCGAATGCGGATAGGTGCGGATGATGCGGTCGAGCCAGACCGAGCCGGGCTCCTCGTTGACGTGCTCGACCGAGCCCCCGGGTACCATGATCTCGTAAGGCGACATCGAGGCGTCGCCGACGAACACGATCTTGTAGTCGTGCGGGTATTTATGCAGCACGTCCCAGGTCGGCGTGCGGTCGGTGAAGCGGCGCTTGTTCTGCTTCCACACGCCTTCATAGAGGCAGTTGTGGAAGTAGAAATACTCCATGTGCTTGAACTCGCTCTTCGCCGCCGAGAACAGCTCTTCGACCTGCTCGATATGCGCGTCCATCGAGCCGCCGATGTCGAAGAACACCAGCAGCTTCACCGCGTTGCGCCGCTCGGGCCGCATGTGGACGTCGAGATAGCCGTGATTGGCGGTCTCGCGGATCGTGGTGTCGAGATCGAGCTCATCGGGCGCGCCGGTGCGCGCGAATTTGCGCAGGCGGCGCAGCGCCACCTTGATGTTGCGGATGCCGAGCTCGACATTACCGTCGAGGTCCTTGAACTCGCGCTTGTCCCACACCTTGACGGCGCGGTTGTTGCGGTTCTTCTCCTGGCCGATGCGGACGCCTTCGGGATTGTAGCCATGGGCGCCGAACGGCGAGGTACCTGCCGTGCCGATCCACTTCGAGCCGCCCTGATGGCGGCCCTTCTGCTCCTCGAGCCGCTTCTTCAGGGTCTCCATGAGCTTGTCCCAGCCCATGGCCTCGATCTGCTTCTTCTCTTCGTCCGTCAAATATTTCTCGGCGAGCTTCTTCAGCCACTCTTCGGGGATCTCGGCCCCCTCCATGGCGTCGAGCAGGCTTTCCAACCCCTTGAACACGGTGCCGAAGACGCGGTCGAACTTGTCGAGGTTGCGCTCGTCCTTCACCAGCGCGGTGCGCGACAGATAATAGAAATTCTCGACCGAGTAATCCGCGAGGTCGGCGTCGAGCGCCTCCACCAGCGTGAGGTATTCGCGCAGCGTCACGGGGACCTGCGCGTCGCGCAGAGAAGTGAAGAATTGCAGGAACATGGGTGATAGATTGCCCGTCGGGGGACGAACGTCAAGGGGCGGAGGCCACTGCTCTGCGCTGGACCGGGAGGCTTTTTGCTCTAGAATTGACGGTCTCACGGGGTTGTTTTGGGGACGTTTGCAATGGGAATTCTCGCAGCGCTCATCATTGGCGCGATCGCAGGCTGGCTTGCCGGCAAGATTGTCCATGGGGCGGGATTTGGGCTGATCGGCAACATCGTCGTCGGCATCATTGGCGCGCTGGTGGCGAGCTGGATTCTGCCTCAGCTGCATATCCAGCTCGCAACGGGCACGATCGGGGCCATCGTGGATGCGACGATCGGCGCGGTGATTGTGCTGGTCATCCTTTCGCTGATAAAACGGGTCTGAAAGCCTGAATGAACCAGGAACGGCCGCCACGCGCGGCCGTTCCTATGTCGCGACCGGGTCCAATGACCGGGACGACGACCAACAAGGACGCGCGATGAAATTTACCGGCACCAAGGACTATGTTGCCACCGACGATCTCAAGGTCGCGGTCAATGCCTCGATCGTGCTGGAGCGCCCGCTGCTGATCAAGGGCGAGCCCGGCACCGGCAAGACGGTGCTGGCGGAGGAAGTAGCGAAGGCGCTGAACGCCCCGCTTCTGACCTGGCACATCAAGTCCACCACCAAGGCGCAGCAGGGCCTCTACGAATACGATGCGGTGTCGCGCCTGCGCGACAGCCAGCTCGGCGACAGCAGGGTGTCCGACATCAAGAACTACATCAAGCGCGGCAAGTTGTGGGACGCCTTCACCGCCGAGCAGCGCCCGGTGCTCTTGATCGACGAGATCGACAAGGCTGACATCGAATTCCCGAACGATCTGCTGCTCGAGCTCGACCGCATGGAATTCCATGTCTACGAGACCGGCGAGACGATCAAGGCCAAGCAGCGCCCGATCATGATGATCACCTCCAACAACGAGAAGGAGCTGCCGGATGCGTTCCTGCGCCGCTGCTTCTTCCACTACATCAAGTTCCCCGATGCCGACACCATGACCCGGATCGTCGACGTCCACTTCCCCGGCATCAAGAAGCGTCTGGTCGAGGAAGCGCTGCGCATCTTCTTCGAGGTCCGCGAGGTGCCCGGCCTGAAGAAGAAGCCCTCCACCTCCGAGTTGCTCGACTGGCTCAAGCTGCTGCTCAACGAAGACATGAGCGTCGAGCAGTTGCGCGAGCGCGACCCACGCAAGCTCATTCCGCCTCTCCACGGTGCGCTGCTCAAGAACGAGCAGGACGTGCATTTGTTCGAGCGGCTGGCGTTCCTGAGCCGACGGGAAGTGTAGGCTTCTCGTGTCCCGGACGCGCTGCAGCGCTTGCGCTGCTGCGCAGAGCCGGGATCCAGAAGGCGACACGGTACAATGCGGCGTCATGGGCCCCGGCTCTGCAGCGCACCGCTGAAGAAGCGCTGCGCTGCGTCCGGGGCACGAGAGCGAAGAGTTGCGCACTCTCCCATCGTCATTGCGAGCGCAGCGAAGCCTCTCCGCGGTGACAGGCTGGATTGCTTCGCTGCGCTCGCAATGACGGAGTATGAGGCGGCAGCGCCGCTCTTCCAGCTTGCATTTTGAATCGCAGACCGCCTTCGCATCCTCGCGGCGCATTTCGCCCGAGCTATGCTCTCTCCATCGCCCTCTCATAAACAAAAAGGGCGCAGGGAAGGCCGGGTGCCGGCTGGCACCCACGGTCCGCTGTGCGCGGGTAGCGCCAAAGGACTGCACAGCGGCATACAGGTCGAAAGGGATTGACCTGCGGGCGACACAGCGCGGGTGTTTGCCGAACGGGCGCGTAGGATGGTTTTCTGCGCTCTACCCATCCTACGAAGATCTCTCACGCCACCGCCGCATCCGGCACGCGCGCGGCTTCCATTGGCTGCTTCCCGCGGATGAGGTCCGAGGCGCGGTCGGCGATCATCATGGTGGATGCATTGAGATTTGCCGAGATCATGCGCGGCATCACCGAGGCATCGATCACGCGCAGGCCCTCCAACCCGTGGACGCGGAGCTGGTCGTCGACCACCGCCCAGGTCGAGTCCGCCGGGCCCATGCGGCAGGTGCAGCCGGGGTGGAAGGTGGTGGTGCCTCGCTCGGTCGCGGCGGCCAGGAATTCGTCGTCGGTGTTGATGTTCGGGCCTGGAAAATCCTCGTAGGCGTAATAGGGCGACAGCGGCGCTGACTTCAGCAGGCGACGCGCGAGCTTCATGCCGCCGACGATGACACGGCGGTCGAGCTCGGCGTCGAGGTAGTTGGTCTGGATGATCGGCGGCGCGAAAGGATCAGACGAGCGGATGCGGACATAACCGCGGCTCTCGGGGCGCTGCTGCCAGGAGGCCACCGTCATGCCGGGCTCGTCCTCGAGCTGGCCCTGCACGCCTTCCTTGTAGGACGCCGGCGTGAAGGTGAGCTGAAGATCGGAAGACTCGGCGCTCTCGCCGGAATGCCAGAAGCAATAGACCATGGTCGGCGACAGCGAGAGCAGTCCTTTGCGCGCGGTCGCCCATTTCAGCGCCTCGATCCACAGCGAGAAGCCGCGGCGGAGCTCGTTGATGGTCTTGATGTCCTTGACGCGCGCGACCGTGCGCGGGGCATAATGGTCCTGCAGGCCTTCGCCGACTGGCAGCGCGTGACGCACGGCGATGCCGTGGGCCTGCAACAGATCCGGTGAGCCGACGCCGGAGAGCTGAAGCAGCTGCGGTGAATTATAGGTGCCGCCCGAGAGGATCACTTCCTTGTTGGCGCGCACTTCCACCGGCGTGCCGCCATGGCCGCCCTTCATGTAGCGCACACCGACGGCGCGCTTGCCCTCGAAGATGATCTCGGTGGCGTGTGCATGCGTGCGCACATGCACGTTCGGCCGCTTCATCGCAGGCTTCAGGAACGCGGTGGCGCCGGAGACGCGCAGACCCTTGTCGATGGTGCGCTGGCAGTAGGAGACGCCTTCCTGGGTCATGCCGTTGTAGTCGGGGTTGCGCGGGATGCCGAGCGAGACCGCACCTTCCATGAAGGCTTCGCAAAGCGGATCGCGCCAGTTCATGGTGGTGACGATGAGATTGCCGTCGCGACCGCGATAGATGTCCTCGCCCTCGCCGACCCGCTTCTCCAGCCGCCGGAAGTAGGGCAGCACGTCGGCATAGCCCCAGCCGCGATTTCCCATCTGCGCCCAAGTGTCGAAATCCATCCGCTGGCCGCGATTGTAGATATGGCCGTTGATCGAGGACGAGCCGCCGAGCGTCTTGCCGCGCGGCGCATAGATGCTGCGCCCGCCGGTCCAGGGCCCGACCTCCTGCTGGTAGGCCCAGTTGATGCTCTTCATGTGGAAGGTCTTGATGAAGCCCGCCGGCAGATGGATGTAGGGATGCCAGTCGCTGGGTCCGGCTTCGAGCACGCAGACACTGGTACCGGGATCTTCGCTCAGCCGGCTGGTGAGCACGCAGCCGGCGGAGCCCGCGCCGATGATCACATAGTCAAATCTGTCCATCGAAGGCCCCTACTGTGTCTTGATACCAAATGAATTGCGACCGCGGATGCCTACACCTCTCCCGGAGGGAGAGGTGAGAGAGCCCGCGGCGACATCGTTGCGAAAAGCACACGTCATCCCTGGTGCATCATCCCTAGCGCGGCTTGTCGTTGAGTTGATAATTCAAATGCGTCCGCACGGTCGGCCATTCGGCCGCTGTGATGCTGTAGACGACGGTGTCGCGCAGCGTGCCGTTGGGCGCGACCTGATGGCTGCGCAGAATGCCGTCCTGCTTGGCGCCGAGACGCTCAATGGCATTGCGGCTCTGATGATTGAAGAAGTGCGTGCGGAATTCGACCGCGATGCAATTCAGCGTCTCGAAGGCATGGGTGAGCAGCAGCAATTTGCACTGCGTATTGAGCGGGCCGCGCTGCGCGCTCTTACCGTACCAGGTCGAGCCGATCTCGACGCGGCGGTTGGCGGCATCGATGTTCATGTAGGTCGTCATGCCCACGATCTTGCCGCTGCCATCGAACACGGTGAAGGGGAGCATCGAGCCCGCGGCCTGAAGACCGAGCCGGCGGTCGATTTCCTTGCCCAGATTCTCCGGCGTCGGGATCGCGGTGTACCAGATGGTGGAGAGCTCGCCGTCCTTCACGGCCTCGACGAGCTCCTCGCGGTGCTGATGCGACAGCGGCTCCAGACGGGCATGCTGTCCGCGCAGGGTGATGGGATCGGGCCAGGGCATTGAAAATCTCTCCTTGCGTCATTGCGAGCGAAGCGAAGCGATCCAGAATCTTACCGAGGACGCAGTCCTGGATTGCTTCGCTTCGCTCGCAATGACGGTCACTAGCACCGTTTATTTGTTTAGGAAATTGAGCGGCAAACCGCCGCGCGGCCAGTCCATGGCGACCAGCTCGCCCTTGCCCGAGAGCGTGATGTAGGCGGTTTTCAGCTCGGCGCCGCCGAAGGCGATGTTGGTGGTGACGCGGTCGCCGGTCGGGACCTGCTCGACCAGGGTGCCGTCCGGCGCGATCACGGAGATGCAGCCGGAGACGAGGGTGGCGACGCAGACATTGCCGTTCGCTTCGACCGCAAGCGAGTCGAACATCTGGTAGCCGCCGAGGCCGCAGATCGGTTTGCCGCGCTCGCCGCGATAGATCACATCGCGCGGCTTGAGCGTGCCGGGCGCGGAGAGCTCATAGGCCCAGAGCCGGCCCGTCGGCGTCTCCGCGATGTACACGGTGGCCTCATCCGGCGACAGGCCGATGCCGTTGGCCGGCAGCACGCCGTGCACCACCTCGACGATCTCTTTCATGCCCGGTTTGAGATAATACATGCCGCCGACATCCATCTCGCGCGCGCGGCGCTTGCCGAGATCGGAGAACCAGAGGCCGCCCTGTTTGTCGAAGACCAGATCGTTCGGCCCGCGCAGATCGTGCTCGCCGCATTTGGTCACGACCGTCTCGATCTTGCCGGATTGCAGATCGACGCGCTGGATCGAGCCGCCGAGATAGTCGTCCGGCTGCGGACCCGGCATGATCATGTTGCGGGTCGGAATCCAGGAGAAGCCGCCATTGTTGCAGATGTAGATCTTGCCGTCGGGGCCGAGGGCGGCGCCGTTCGGGCCGCCCGGAATCTTCGCGACGATCTCCTTGCGGCCGTCGGGATAGAGTCGGGTCAGGCGCTGGCCGCGGATTTCCACCAGCACGACCGAGCCGTCCGGCATCACGACCGGCCCTTCGGGAAATTCGAGGTCGGCGGCGAGAACGCGGACGTTGGACATGTGGGGGACCCTCCCGGCTGCTTGTTATGACTTGCGCGGGATGTCCGGCACGGGCCCCACACGCAAGATTTGCCTGCGGTTATGACAAAGTCACCGGGGCTTGCCAAGCAAGCGGGATGGAATGCCAGCCTTGCACGCGACTGCTTTACGGTCCCGGCTTAGCGGAGCAGCGTTGCACGCTGCACCGCGTCCGGGACACGGCATTCATTTCGCATCCTTCGGCGGCGGCGCATCCTGCTTCTTCTTCACGTCGTCCGCGATCTTCGCCTGCGCCGCCTGGAGATCGCCGAGCGTCTTCTGCAAACCGGCCACGGTGGTCTTCAACGCATCGATCTGGCGAGCCGCAGCATCCAGCTTCTGCTGGTGATCGAGGCTCAGCTTGGTGATCGTCTTCTGGAGGAAGTCGACGTTGCTCTGGAGGCAGCTGGTGCGGCGCTCCATGGTCTTCTCGACGGTGCAGATCTCGATGCCGGGCACGTCCTGCGCGCGGACCGGCGCCATCGCCAGCGTGGCGAGCAGCAACATCGCGAAACAGACGCCGGCGCTTCGAATCAGCATGCAGGTTCCTCGTCAATTCAATCACGGCAATGTGCGCTTTTTGCACGCAGCCGCATGAGACTACCACACTCGTACCGCATTCTCGCGTTGAGCTTGCGGCTGTTCCCTCGGACGGGGAGCGATGATCTGCACGCGGAGGAAATGGGCGCTCCTTCCGCGGCTTTGTTTAGGGGAGTTTTTAATGGCAACGCGCGACAGACGACTGGCGGAATTCGACGGCGCCGGAGAACCACCGCCTGGCCTTGCAGTCGAAGTGCTGTGCGAGGACCACAGCGGAACGTATCAGCTGCCGTTTGCCTGCCGCTATGTCGAGGGACGCTGGCAGAACCACGCGGCCGGCGTCGCGGTCGAAGCAACCGTCATCGGCTGGCGCGTCCCGCGCATGAAGCATTCGGGCGTGGCCTGAACACCGACTCTGTCTCAAAATGCAACGGGGCCGCGTCTCGCCTTAACTTTCGGAACGCGGCCCGAACGAATCACGTCCGAATCACCCGTAGGACCCTGTACGCGCCTGTTCACGGCTAGATGTCGCAAACAGCCGGCGCGCGCATACAATATCTGCGCAACGCGTGAGCAGGCCCAGTCAGCCAAGGGCGTCAAAGGTTAACGGCTTCAATGGCATGACTGCCGGGTGCGGCGGCTGGAGCCTCGCTCCTAAAACGAGCAGACGGCACCAGACCTGCCTAATATTCGACCTCAAGCTCCTCGATCTCGGCCGGCTCGTCCTTGGCCGCTGCGATCCATTCCTGCATTTCGGGCATGGCCAGGATGGTATCGGCATAAGCCTTCAGGAGCGGGTCGAGCTTGACGTTATAGGTGACGAAGCGCGTCACCACGGGCGCGTACATCGCGTCCGCCATCGTGCGCCTCTCGCCGAACAGGAAGGGGCCGTCCGACTTCTCCAGGCAGTCGCGCCAGATCGACCAGACGCGATCGATGTCGGCCTGCGCGCGCGACCAGATCTTGAAGCCGGGGAAATGCCCCTTCAGATTGACGGGCAGCGAGGCGCGCAGCGTGGTAAAACCGGAATGGATTTCGCCTGAGATCGAGCGGCAATGCGCGCGCTGGACGCGATCCGCGGGCAACAGCCCGGCATCCGGCATCACCTCGTTGAGATATTCGGCGATCGCCAGCGTGTCCCAGACGGTCGCGCCGTCGTGCCGCAGGCACGGCACCAGGATCGAGGACGACAACAGCAGGATCTCCGCACGTGCGGACGCGTCGTCCGGGGCGGTGACGATCTCCTCGAAATCGAGCCCGGAAAATTTCGTGAGCAGCCAGCCACGCAGCGACCAGGACGAGTAGTTCTTGCTGCTGATGGTCAGTGTCGCCTTCGCCATGTGGCCTTCCCTCACGCCTGCCTCACACCTGTGACGCGCACCCGCCCGGCCTGCGGAATGCTCGCTTCCCGCGAATAAAGCAGCAAGCGACGTGCCAATTTTGCGGGCCACCCACCTCCAATTTGGCTTCGATATTGCATAGCAGCACGGGACAGGTGGGCGTTTCAGTATGATGTCGATGTATTATCAGGCCTTCCAGAACCATATGGACCTGACGGCGCCGTGGCGGTCGGGGGCTTCGTCCGCGCTCAAATTCCTCAATCTGGTGCCGCAGGGCCTGTCGGATCAGGTCGTCGGCCGGCTCTCGGCCGCGCTGGAGCTGATCTCCCGCTCCACCCTCACCTATCACCGTCCCGCCTATGGCATCGACAGCGTCATGGTAGGCAACCGCGAGGTCGCCGTGACCGAGGAGGTCGCTTACGCGACCCCGTTCGGCTCGCTGCTGCGTTTCAAGAAAGAGGGCGTGGGCGAGCAGCCGCGCATGCTGCTGGTGGCGCCGATGTCCGGCCATTTCGCGACGCTGCTGCGCGGCACCGTGAAGACGCTGCTCCAGGACCACGACGTCTACATCACCGACTGGCACAATCCGCGCGACATTCCCCGCAGCGAGGGTCGCTTCGGGCTCGACGACTACACCGAGCATCTCATCGACTTCCTCGGCCAATTGGGCCCGCGTCCGCATATGGTCGCGATCTGCCAGCCGTCGGTCTCGGCGCTCGCGGCCGCGGCCATCATGTGCGAGGGCAATCATCCTTCCCGGCCGGCGACGCTGACGCTGATGGCGGGCCCGATCGACACGCGCATCCAGCCGACTAGAGTCAACGAGTTCGCCAAGAGCAGGCCGATCGACTGGTTCGAGCAGAACCTGATCAACTACGTGCCCATGCAGTGCCGCGGCGCACTTCGGAAAGTCTATCCCGGCTTCGTGCAGCTCACCGCCTTCGTCTCGATGAATCTCGAGCGCCACATCAAGCAGCACATGGACCTCGCCAATCACATCGCCAAGGGCGAGAAGGAGAAGGCGGCCAGCATCAAAACCTTCTACGACGAATATTTCGCCGTGATGGACCTGCCGGCCGAGTTCTACATCGAGACCGTGCGCGACGTGTTCCAGGAGCACCTGCTGCCCCAAGGCAAGCTGATGCATCGGGGACGTCCCGTGGACACCAAGGCCGTCAGCCGCATGGGGCTGATGACGGTCGAGGGCGAGAAGGACGACATCTGCTCGATCGGCCAGACGCTGGCCGCGCAGGACCTCTGCACCGGCGTGCGCGCCTATCGCCGGGTGCACCACATGCAGGCCGGCGTCGGCCATTACGGCGTATTCTCGGGCAAGCGCTGGAATAACGAGATCTATCCGCTACTGCGGGATTTCGTGCACGTGAACTCCTGAAGCGGCGCCAAATTCCTTCAGCAGGATCGGACAAAGCGGCACGGCTTTGGGAAAGACGCCGGCGCTGCACGAGCCCTAAAACACGGACATGCCGCTCGCGCCGGAGGCCAAGCCATGTCCAAATTCCCCACCCCCACAGCAACACCCGCCGCGATCGTCGACGCACTGAAGGCGGTCGCAGGCAATCCGCCGAAGGTGCGCGCGAGCTTCGCCAAGGGCCGATGCGTGCGCGGCACCTATACCCCGTCCGACCGCGCGGCAGAGATCACGCGATCGCAGAGCTTCACAAAACCGTCGCGCGTGCTGGCGCGCTTCTCCGTCGGCGGCGGCAATCCCGGGGTGACAGACACCAACAATTTCGTGCTGCGCGGCTTCAGCTTCAAGCTTGGCGACGACGCCCACCGCTCGGACATCCTGACGCAAAGCGCTCCGGTGCATTTTGCACGGACGCTCGATCAGATGCTCGCCTTCCTCAAGGCACGCATTCCGGGCGCGGACGGCAAGCCTGATATCGAGAAGATCAAGGCCTTCTCCGCGGCCAATCCTGAAACACTGAACCAGGCGAATTACATCGCCGCACGCCGGCTGCCCGGCAGCTTTGCCGGCACGACCTATTGGGGCGTGCACGCCTTTCCCGCGACCAACGCCAAGGGTGAGACCCGCTTCATCAAGTTCAAGGTCACGCCTGCCGGCGGCGATGTCACCTTGAGCGAGGACGAAGCCGCGACAAAGTCCGCCGCCTTCCTGCATGAGGATCTCGCGCAGAAGATCGCAGCCGGCGATATCCGCTTCAACGTGATGGCCCTGCTCGACGCCCCCGGCGATCCCATCATGGACGTGACCCTGCGATGGCCGGACGAGGATAACCGCGAGGAGGTGCGGCTGGGAACGATCGTCGTGACCAGGCTTGAGGCCAATGAGGCCTGCGACGGGTCCGTCTTCAATCCGGTCAATCTTGCCGACGGCATTGGCCATCCGCCGGACGAGATCTTTGCGGCGCGCCGCGCGGCTTACACGATCTCGCTGGCGAGGCGCCGCTGATTCAAGTCTCGTGTTTAAGTCGCGTCGTCCGGCCTCCATCCGTTTCGCGGCGCCACGCGCCCGGACTGAGGCCGACCATGGACGAGAACACCCGCGTGAAATGGCTCTGATTGGCAAATCCGGCCGAGATGGCAATCTCGGACAACGGCAGGTCGCGGACCGTCATCAGTTGCTTGGCCGCCTTCACGCGCTGCTGGAGCAGCCATTGATGCGGCGGCAGGCCGGTGGAGATCCGGAACGCGCGCGAGAAGTGGCTGACCGAAAGCCCGAGCTCGGTCGCGATCTGCTGCAGCGCGACCTTGCCCGAAAGATCGGAATCGAGCCGGTCACACGCACGCCTCACCTGCCATGGCGCGAGACCGCCGCGGCTCGATTCTGCGGCCGGCTTCAGCCCGCCGTAGGTCTGGGCGACGTGAGCCGTGAGCGCGAGCATCATGTGATCGACGAAAAGCTGGTTGGTCTCCTTGGGCCGACGCAGTCCTTGCTGCAATGAGGCGCCGACATATCGAACGACCTCGTCGTCATGACCGACACCTGGCTCGTAGGTGAGTTCGCCAACGCGCGGCCCGCCGGGCTGCTTGGCAATGCCGTTGAGCGCCGAGCGCGGCAAATAGAAGAAGAGCGAGTGAAACGGCTTGTCGATCACATAGCGCGGGTCGCGCTTGAGGTCGTAGAGGTAGGTCGCACCTGCGCGAACATCCGCCTTGGTGACACAGCGGCCCTCCTCCCAGCATTCGCAATCCGGATAGTCGCGGAACTTCAGGCTGACGAGATAGGCATCTTCCGCGGCGAGGGAGCCGGAAATATCCGGCGTCGGATCGTCGTTGCGGACTTCGGTCACGGCGAGCTCGGCGCTGTGCAGCGAACGCGTGATCAGGACCGGTGCTTGCTGCGAGCGAAGACCCTGCGCGAGCCTCCGTCCGTAAACGCCTGCTTGTGTCATTTCAATAAACCCATCCGTAAAGGCACGTCTTCGTCGGCCTTCCCGAGATTCGCACATTATCGGAGATCGCCGGCCGACGGTCCAGCTGCAGCGCATAACACGAAGCGGTCGCGGCAGACTGTCGCAGGGATCGCGCCGCGATAATTTCATTGTGATTTCCGCGTGATGTCACGAGGCCGGCGTCGCGAAGCACGACGCCGTTAACCTGCCCGGCAAGTCACCGCGCGACTTCATCGTGCGTTCTTGAAAGCATTCGCAGCGCGCCTTCGTCGCGTCAGCCGGTCCATTCCCCGCCCCAGAGCTGGACGACGTGGTCCGGCGACACTTCGCGATATTGCCGAACCGGCGGCTGGTAGTCGGGCGCGCGTACCGGGCTTCTGATCTCGTCGTTCGTGGCCTCGCGCCTGGTGCCGCGGCGCGCTGGATCGGGTACCGGCACGGCCGCCATCAGCTTCTTGGTATAGGGATGCTGCGGATTTCCGAACAATGCCGCGCGCGGACCTGTCTCGACGATCTCACCGAGATACATCACCGCGACGCGATGGCTCATGCGCTCGACCACCGCGATGTCGTGGGAAATGAAGAGATAGGCGAGTCCCATGCTGGCCTGAAGGTCCAGCATCAGATTGACGACCTGCGCCTTGACCGAAACATCGAGGGCCGAGACCGCCTCGTCTGCGACGATCAGCTTCGGTCCGAGCGCGAGCGCACGGGCAATGCAGATGCGCTGGCGCTGGCCACCGGAGAATTCGTGCGGAAAGCGTGCGGCCATGTCGGCGGTGAGACCAACGCGAACGAGCAGATCGGCGACCTTCTCGCGCGCCTGCGACGCCGAGGCGAGCCCGTTGGCAAGCAAGGGCGCTGCGATCGCCGTTCCCACCGACATGCGCGGGTTGAGGCTCGCGAACGGATCCTGAAACACGATCTGCATCTGCTTGCGGAAGTCGCGCAAGGTGCGGGCATTCATGGCCAGCACATCCTGCCCGTCGATCAGGACGGTGCCGCTGTCCGGCTCCGTCAGCTTCAGAATGGAGCGGCCCGTGGTCGACTTGCCGCAGCCGGATTCGCCGACCAGCGCCAGCGTCTCCCCGGCACGCAAGGTGAAGGAGATGTTCTCGACCGCATGGACGCGGCCCGAAACCTTGCCGAACAAGCCCGAGCGGATTGGGAAGCGCGTCGTGAGGTTGGAGACTTCGAGCAGCGGTCGCTCGGCAATCGAGACCGTATCGGGCGTCTCCGCCGGCTCGTCCGAGGTGCCCGTCACCTTGTCGACGATCGGAAAACGCATCGGCCGCGTCCGCCCTCCCATCGAGCCGAGGCGTGGCACGGCGGCGAGCAGTGCCCTTGTATAGGGATGGGATGGGGCGGCGAAGATGCGCGAGGTATCGTCGGTCTCCACCGCCTGGCCGCCATACATCACCACGGTACGGTCCGCGATCTCGGCAACCACGCCCATGTCGTGGGTAATGAAGAGGATCGACATCTCCTCTTCCTGCTGAAGCTCCTTCAGAAGCTCCAGGATCTGGGCCTGGATCGTGACGTCGAGCGCGGTGGTCGGCTCGTCCGCGATCAGCAGCCGCGGCTTGCAGGCCAGCGCCATCGCGATCATCACGCGCTGGCGCATGCCGCCGGAGAAGCGATGCGGGTGCTCGTGGAAGCGCGATTTCGCCGCAGGGATGCGAACACGATCGAGCAGGCGGATGGTCTCCGCATCGGCGGCAGCGCGCGACAGGCCACGATGCTGGATCAGTGCTTCCGCAATCTGGAAGCCGATGGTGAGCACCGGATTGAGGCTCGTCATCGGCTCCTGGAAGATCATGGCGATATCGTTGCCACGGATATCCGTCATACTGGCTTCAGGCAACGACAGCAGATCGCGGCCGGCAAGCCGAACGCTGCCTTCGACGCGGCCGTTCTCCTTCGGAATGAGCCGCATGATCGAGAGTGCGGTGACGCTCTTGCCCGAACCGGATTCGCCGACGATCGCCACGGTCTCCCGCGGGGCAATATCGAACGAGACATTGCGGACGACGGGACTCCATTGCCGTTCGCGCAGGAAGGACGTGGTGAGGCCTGAGACCGACAGCACCGGCGCCTGCGCGTCGATAGCGACGTGGTCAGGTATGCTTGCGCCCATGCTCATGCCAATGTCCTAATAGCCCCGCGTACGATCGACCCGCCCCGGCAAATCCTCGCCGCTGCGGTGACGTGCGATCACGTCGAGCACGAAATCGACCGCCGTATCCGGCGACGTCATGCTGGCATTGTGCGGCGTAACCAGGATGCGCGGGTGGCTCCAGAACGGATGGCCTGCGGGCAGCGGCTCCGGTTCGGCGACGTCGAGGACGGCGCCGGACAGCGCACCGCTGTCGAGCGCCGCGAGAAAGTCGGCTTCAACCAGATGCGGGCCACGCCCGACGTTGACGAGGGAAGCGCCCCGGGGCAGGTGCGCGAACAGATCCGCATTCAGGATGCTGCGGGTCTCATCGGTCAGAGGCAACAGGCAGACGAGAATGTCGGTCTGCGCAAGGAAATCCGGCAACGTCTCCATGCCCGCATAGCAAGTGACGCCTTCGATCTCGCGCGGCGACCGGTTCCAGCCCGAGAGCGGAAAGCCGAACGCCTTGAGGCGTTCGAGCACGGCCTGGCCGAGCTGGCCGAGACCCATCACGCCGACCCGCCGCCGCTTCGCCGGCGTGATCCGGATCTCGCACCAGACCTGCGCCTTCTGCTGGCTGATGAAGTCCAGGAGGTCGCGATGCAGGGCGAGCACAGCCATGGTGACGTATTCGACCATGGTCTCGGCGATGCGGGGCTCCAGCATGCGCACGAGCGGAATGTGCGGCGGAAGTTTTGACGCGTCGAACTGGTCCACGCCCGCACCGACCGAGAAGACCAGCTCAAGATTGGGAAAGGTCGCGATGTCGTCCGGCGGCACCCACGCCACCAGATAGCGCACGTCGGCGGGATCGCCGATGTCGGGCCAGAGCCGGAACGGCATATCGGGCGCGCGCTCGGCGAAGAAGCCCGCCCACTCAGCGCCGCGAGCCATGTTGGCCTTGTAGAGAATCGTCATGCCGCCAAAACTCTCAGAACGGGCTGACCGGCGCGAGCCGGCGGCCGTCGATCAGGCGCTTGTGGCTGTACGCCGCGGGATCGACCAGCGGCGTCGCGCCGGTCACGATGTCGGCGGCGAGCTTGCCCGCCGCAGGACCGATGCCGAAGCCGTGGCCGGAGAAGCCGGTGGCGAGGAAGAAGCCGGGCAAGGCGTCAACCGGCGAGATCACCGGAATGGTATCCGGCGTGCAGTCGATCGTGCCGCCCCAGGCCTCCGCGATCTCGATGTCCTTCAACTCCGGGTTCGATTTGATGAGCGAAGCCAGCGCCGCATTGACCAGCGACATGTCAGGCGCGGGATCGCGCACCCGCTCCGTTTCGAACGGCGACGGCTTGTCGAGGCTCCAACTGGTGCCGCGCATGAGCTGGTCGAAGAAGGATTTGCCGAGCGACAGTTTCAACCCATTCTTGCGATGCAGATAGGTCGGCCAGAAGGTCCGCGCGTAGCGAAACAGATCGGGCGACAGTTCGACCGTGCCGCGGTTGCGCAGCGCCAGCGTAAAGCCGCCGTCGAGGCGGCGGCGGATGCAATAGAAGTCGGTGCCGAGCGCGCCGGAAGTGATCTCCGGCCCCGGCGTGGTCCGGCATGCAGTGGCGTTGACGAGGCCGATCGGCAGCTCGATGCCGTGGCGACGGCAGAACAGCGACGACCACGCTCCGCCGGACAGCAGCACCGATTGCGTGCGAATGGTGCCCTTCTCGGTGACGACGGCGCTCACCCGTCCGCCCTGCGTCTCTAGCCCACGCGCGGCGCAGCCCTGATGAATGGTGACGCCATGCTTGCGTGCGGCGGTGGCGAGCGCGGGCACGGCCATCGACGGCTCGGCGCGCCCGTCGCTCGGCGTGTGCAGGCCGCCGACCCATGTCTCGGAATTGCCGGGCAGTCGCTCGGCGATTTCCGCCGGCGTCAGAACGGTCGAGTGCACCTGCATCTCGCGCGCCGTTGCGGCCCATCGCTCCCAGTTGGCGAGTTCGTCCTTGTTCTTGGTCAGGAACAGCACGCCGGTACGGCGGAAGCCGGCATCGACGCCGGCGTCGTTCTGCATGTCCTCCCAGAGCCGTAGCGCCTCGCGCGCCAGCGGTATCTCCTCGCGCGCGCGGCCCTGCTGGCGGCACCAGCCCCAATTGCGGCTCGACTGCTCGCCGCCGACATGGCCCTTCTCAACCAGCGCGACAGAGAGGCCCTTTTTCGCGAGATGATAGGCCGCCGAGACGCCGATGACGCCGCCGCCGATGACGACAACGTCCACCTGCGCCGGCACGCGTTCGTCGCTGTTTATACGGGTGAGCGGCGGGGACATGGGACACTCCAGATATTCAGTTCGATCGAGATCATGCTCGTCACGGGATGTTCATTCGCGGATCAAGCGCGTCACGCAGGCCGTCGCCGAGGAAGTTGAAGCTCGTCACGGCAAGCGTGATCGCGAGGCCCGGCGCAATCGCAAGCCAGGGCGCGCTGGTGAGATAGATCTGCGCGTTGTTGAGCATATTGCCCAGGCTCGCGGCGGGCGGCTGGATGCCGTAGCCGAGATAGCTGAGATAGGATTCCAGCAGGATCGACTTGGCGACGTTCAGCGTCGCCGCCACCACGATCGGCGCAACCGCATTGGGTACGAGCTCGCGGAACATGATCCGCAGGTTTGAAGACCCGAATGCGAGGGCAGCAACCGCAAACTCGCGTTCCCGCAGTGAGCGCACCTGGGCCTCGACGACGCGAGCCACCCACATCCAGGCGGTCGCCGCGATGAGCACGGTGGTGGTGATGAAGCCGGGCTCGATGAGCGCCGCGAGCGCAAGCAGCAGGAAGATGGTGGGAAAGCACAGCACGGCATCGACGAGCCGCATCAGGACCGCGCCGACCACGCCGCCATAGAAGCCGGCGAAGGCACCGACGGCGATGCCGACCGCCATGGCTATCACCATCGCGACGAAGCCGATCGACAGCGAGACACGCGCGCCCATCATCAGCCGCGCCAGCACATCGCGGCCGAGCTCGTCAGTGCCGAGGATGTGCCCGCCCGACAGCGGCGGTGCGAACCGCTTCATGATGTCGATATAGGTGTCGTCGAACGGCAGCAGATAGGGACCAAAGGCCGAGCCGAGGACGAGCACCAGAATGGTCACGGCGCCCGCGAGCGCGAGCCGGTGCCGGCGGAAGCGCCGCCAGGCTGCCTGGCCCGGCGCGAGCTGAACGGTCGAGAGGGCGGCGCTCGTCATCGCCTAGCCCACCCGTATCCGCGGATCCACGACGGCATAGAGGATGTCGGCGAGCAGCGAACCGATCAGCACCATCATCGCCGAGAACATCAAAATGCCCATGACCACGGGGTAGTCGCGATAGCCGATGGAATCGAGGAACAGCCGGCCCATGCCCGGCCAGGTGAACACGGTCTCGGCGACCAGCGCACCACCGAGCAACGTCGGAAACTGGAGGCCGGCCACCGTGATCATCGGCAGCAACGCATTGCGCAAAGCGTGAACGGTAAGAATGCGCCATTCCGGCATGCCCTTGGCACGCGCGGTGCGAATGTAGTCCTGGTTGATGACCTCTAGCATCGAGGAGCGCATGAAGCGGCCCCACATCGCGGTCTCGACCAGCGCCAGCACCAGTGCCGGCGCAATGAGATGATGGAGCAGATCGAGCAGCGAGCCATCGCCGACGGTCTGCCGGTTGCCGGCCGGCAGCCAGCCGAGCTTCACCGAGAACACGTAGATCGTGACGAGGCCGAACCAGAAGGTCGGGATCGACAGCGCGATCATGGCACCGACGGTCGCCAGCGTGTCGAATATCGAATAGCGGCGCAGCGCACCGAGCACGCCGATCCAGCAGCCGAGCAGCACCGCGATGATCGTCGCGGTCGCCATCAGCTCCAGGGTGGCGCCGAGATGCGAGGAGATCACCGACAGCACGGCCTCGCCGTCGCGATACGAGCGGCCCCAATCGCCCCTCAGCATCCGGCCGAACCAGTCGAGATATTGGATCGGCAGCGGACGATCGAGGCCGAGCTGCCGCGTGACGCGATCAAGGTCCTCCTGCGTCATCTGCGCGGACGCCGCGAATTGCGACAGCGGGCCGCCCGGCGCCAGATGCAGGATGGCGAAGCCGATCGCGGACACGATCACCAACAACATGACCGCCTGCGCCAGGCGATTGGCGACGTAACGGGCCATCTCAGATGATCTCGCGCACCCGAGACATCAGGCCCAATACCATTCGCGGATGTTCCAGCAGTTGATCGACATGTTGATGTTGGGGCGGAAACCCTGGAGCCCTTCCTTCACGCCTTCGGCGATGAAGCCCTGGAACAGCGGCAGGATCGCGAGGTCGTTGCGGATGAGCTTTTGCAGATCGCCATAGGTGGTCTTGCGCTGCGCCAGGTCGAACTGCCTGGCGCCTTCGGCGAGAAGCCGATCCGCCTCCGGGCTGCGATACTGATAGGTGTTGTAGCCGCGGCCGCCCTTGGCAGGAATGGCGCCGGAGCCGAAGCGCGGCGTCACATCGGGATCGCTGCCCAGCATGAAGTTCACCCCCACGATCACCGAGTTGAACTTCGACTGCTGCCAGAAGTCGCCCCAGATCACCGCGGCCGGCATGTTGTTGACGCGCATCGCCGCACCGATCGCACGCCAATCCTGGACCAGGAGTTGCTGGGTCTGCTCGCGCACGGCGTTGCCAGATGTCGTCGAGTTGGTGAACTCGAGCTTGACGCCGCCCTTCTCGCGCACGCCGCCCGCACCGCGAACCCATCCGGCGGCATCGAGCAGTGCATTGGCCTTGGCCGGATCATATTTGTGTTGCGGCAGGCCCTGCTGGAACGACCAGGCCTGCTGCGGCACAAAGCTCTCGGTCTGCGTTGGCAAGCCGTAATTCAGCGCATCGATGATCGCCTGCTTGTTGATCGCTAGATACAGCGCCTCACGTACAGTGCGATCGGTGAAGGCACCAAACTCCAGATTGGGCGCAATGTGCTCGACCGAGGACGTCGAGGAGACGAAGATCTTGCGCCCCTTCAGCGTCTTCGCCTCCTGCACGAAGTTCGGCAAAATGCCTTGCAGGCCGGTGTAATCGACCTGGCCGGTGCGGAACTGGGTGTAGAGGACGGTGAGGTCCGGGATGTACTTGAACACCACCCGCTCAACGTAAGGTCCCTTGCCGTGGTAGCCGGTATGGGCATTCAATTGAATGTGGTCGCCGGGCACGCGCTCGCCCCAGCGGAACGGCCCGGTGCCGACAGGCGCATTGTGAAATGGCGAGGCGTTCGGATCGGTCACCTTCTCAAGGATGTGCTTGGGCACGATGAAGGTCAGCGCCGCCAGGATCGACACATAGGGCGAATAGGCCGTTTCCATCCGCCAATGGATCTCGTCGGGCGCGACGACCTTGATGTCCTTCACGAGGCTATGGCCGACGCGGCTGCGTGCGCGGAAGTCGGGATTGTTGATCAGCTCAAGCGAGAACTTTACATCCTCGGCCGTGAACGGCGTGCCGTCGTGCCATTTCACGTCGCTGCGGAGCTTGATCTTCCAAGTCAGGCCGTCGGCCGACAGGCCGCCATTCTCAATGGTCGGGACTTCGCGGGCGAGGTCGGGAACGAACTTGCCGTCGGGATCGATGAACCAGAGCGGCGAGAACACCTGCCACCAGATGCCCTGATCGACCTCGATGCCCGGCATCAAGGGATGAAAGACCGTCGGCTCCTGCGAGAGCGCCGCGATCACTTGCCCGCGCGGCTTGTCCGGCGGATTGGTCGGGCGTTCGGTCTGCGCAAATGCGTTGCCTGAAAGCGTCCATCCCGCCGCGGCGCCTGCACCGAGCTGGAAGAGCTGACGGCGATTCGGAATGCCGAGATGCAGTGCCCCAACGCCGAACCCGCCGGTGTCGTCTGCCATGACCACTCTCCGTTGTCGCACGCGGCACCGGCTCCCGCGCCCCGAGATCCCCGGCAAAGGGACAGGAGTGGGCTTTAGTGCTTCTAAATTTTTCTATCAAAAGTTCATCACGACTAAATACAGCTGTCAATCGGATTGCTAGGATGCGCGACCATTTCACACCGACTGAAGCCCCGGGGCCGCCTTGTCCGGGTTGAGATGATGCATGGGAGAGCGACATGGATGGTCGCGGCGACACGAACAGTCCGAAGGACGCCCCGGCGATCGAGGCCGATGATGCGATCGACCAGCGCCTCGGCGAAACCGTGCGGCTGCTGCGTCAGCGTGCGGGCTTCTCGATCCAGGACGTCGCCAACAAGACCGGCCTCTCCAACGGCATGATCAGCCAGCTCGAACGCGCGCGCGCCATGCCGTCGATACGCACGCTACGCCTGCTCAGCATCGCGCTCGACGTTCCCATCTCCTATTTCTTCGAGACCACCGATCCCGCCGACGTGCAGCGCTACATCGTGCGCAAGAACAGCCGGCGCCTGCTGCGGCTCACCGCCAGCGGCGTCGTCAAGGAAGCGCTGACGCCGGCCGACAAAGGCCAGCTCGAACTCTACGAGCTCACGCTCAATCCCGGTGCCTCGTCCGGCACCGACTTCCTGCAGCACACCGGCGAGAAGGCGGGCTATATCCTCTCCGGCAGCCTGCGGCTGTGGCTCGATAACCAGGCCCATCTGCTCGAGGCCGGCGACAGCTTTCGCTTTCCGAGCATCGTGCCGCACATGTTCGACAACCCCACCCAGCAGACGGCGCGCGTGATCTGGGTGACGACGCTGCGCCAGACCGATTCGCCGGCAGGTTGAAGGGTCCGCCACCCGGCGCCACGACAAATCGCTCCTCGGCAGGGCGCGGCTGAACGCGACCGGCGTTAGTGCAGTGGAACGGATGGACAGCGCGCGATCCCTGCGCAAAACTCATCCCAGCCAAATTCCAGTGGAGGCAAGCCATGACGTCACTCGAAAAAGGCATCACCGCGAACGGCACGGGCTATGGCCGCAAGACCTGGAACATCCTGGGCCAGGTCTATTTCCCCAAGGCCGTCACCGAGTCCACCTTCGCGTTCGAGACCAACAGCGACCCCGGCCAGTTCGTGCCGGTGCACATCCATCCGACCCAGGACGAATTCATCCTGGTGCAGGAAGGCACGCTCGACCTCAAGCTCGATGGCCAATGGGTTAAGGCCCATGCCGGCGACCTCGTGCGCCTGCCGCGCGGCATCCCGCACGGCTATTTCAACAAATCCGACAAGCCGGCCCGCGCATTGTTCTGGGTCTCGCCGATGCAGAAGCTGGAGGCGCTGTTCAACCAGCTCCATGACCTGACCGACCCGGCCGAGGTCGTGCGCATCTCAGCGCTGCACGAGGTCGACTTCCTGCCGCCCGAAGCCAACGACTAGGCTACGATCCCCCTGACCTTTCGAATCGTTCGGGGAACCGGCCATGCCTGCACGACGTCACCTCCTCGCCACCATCGCGGCGCTTGGGCTGGTCCTTGCGACCTTCGTCCCGAGCCAGGCGCAAACGCTCACGAGCAGGCAAGCGGAAGCGCTTGCTTCCTACGAGCGTGCGCTCGCCGATTTCAAATCCATCCTTGCCGAGCGGCGCCGCCAGATCGACGCCAAGCAGCCGCTGCCGAACCTGCCGGGACAGGCGCTGTATCTGGCACGCGTCGCCGTGATCAGTGCTTACAAGGACCTCACCGACGCCATGCCGTCTCGGATCGGCAGGCCCAACAAGTTCGAGATTCCTCCGGCTTATTTCGATGCCGACATCGAGCCGCTGGTCGACGAATATTGAAAGCTCTTCGAGATCATGGAGGCGCCACCGGCCGGCGCGCAGAACTCGGCGACACCGTTCAAGGACGTGGTCGATCTCACGGTCGCCATCGCGCGCGCCAAGGGGCTTGCGCCGGCTTACGCCGAAGCCGCGGGCCGGATCAGCCTCGGGCTGTTCTTCGCCGAGACCAACGGCAAGCAGAACGTCCGCAACGGGCGCTCGAACACCTATATGGGCAGCTTCCAGACCGGCCCGTCCGAAGACCGCAACGGCCGCAGGAAATGGGACGCCATCAAGGCAGAGATCGCGGCAGCCGACCCCGAACTGAGCGCGCGCGACGACAAAGAGGAGGCGCGCGCCCGCGGCACCGATTATCGCTTCAATCACTGGACCAACGTGCGCGATGGCCTGATGAACGCGCATGCGGATGTTTTCCGGGAGATCCCGGCAATCGTGAAGACGCTGCCCGATCCAATCGACCAGATGAAGCTGTTCGAGCTGATCCAGATCATTCCCACGCCAACGCGGTCGGCGCTCAAGTCCGGCGATCTCCTGAACTACCGGGTGTCCAGCCCGACGATCATGAAGCACTTGCGCAACAACAGCATCTTCGCATTCGGACAGGCCGACCGGGCACGCACCTCGGCAAGCTTCCGGGAAATCCTTGGCGCGATGTGGCTGTTCAAGCGGAAATTCGAGAAGGCGATGGCGAAATACGCGGAGATCAAGCCGCGCTGAGGAGCTGGTTGCTCGCCGCCTGGCACACGGGCAAGGGGCGCGGGTTCTCCGGCTTGTAGCCGTCCGTCAGCGTCTCGCACAAGATCCTACCGTCCGTGGCGACATGGATTCTGCCCCACCACGGGTTCGGAAGGGCTGTCAAAGCTGCTTGGTGAAATGGTAGCGACGAATGCCGCCGCCTACGGTCTTGTTGCTGGCGGCATCGGCAATCTCTTCGCGTATGCTTCGGTATCCCGCGTTTCGATACAGCGCCAGCGCCTCCTTCTGAAGTTCCGACGTACTCAGCTGCAGTCGCCGCCGATTGCGTCGGCGGCATTCATCCTCCGCGAATGCCAGCATCTTTCGCGCAATTCCCCGGCGCCGCAAGCCGGGAGCGACATACATGCGCCGCAACTCCATCGCCTGCGCGCCTGAGGCCTCCAGACCAAACATGCCGACGATCTCGTCGTCGACGACGGCGACCCAGAATCCGCCGTTCCGACTCGCATAATAATCGGCAATCCGATCAATCTCTTCGGCAAGCGAGTGGACGATGTAGCGTTCGAACGCCTCCGCCATATGCGCTGGCGCCAATAGACGATTCAGCCGGATGAACAGCTCGCGCACTGCAGCAGCATCGGACGACGCGAAGGCGCGAATTTCGATCTCTTTTCTCATCGAGGCGCCGCCGCCTTTACTCCGTCCTTATCGCCGACTCCTTCAGGCCGTTATTGTCATAGGCCTTGCGCAGCGTGCCGTTGGTCGTCGCTTCCGTCATGAATTTGGTCACGAACGCCAGAGCCTGGCTGTGGCCGAGCGGCACGGCGACTGCGGTCACCGTCTTCTTGAACGTCTCATCCAGCACTCGCGTGCCCGGGATCTTCTGCGCCATCTTGTTGAGCTGGTCGCGCGACAGTGCGAAGGCGTCGATCTGGCCGCTGCTGAGGAGGCCGAAGATCTCGTCATAGGTCTGGTAGCCCGTGACTTTCGCATTCTTCAGATGCGCGGCCGCGCCGCGCATGGTCGTCGTGGCGTTGACGGCCGCAACCTTGATGCCGGGCTGATCCAGCGTAGCGAAATTGGTGACGCTCGAACCGGCCTTGACGATGTAGGTGGCGTCCGCGACCTCGTAGATTGGACCGAACATCATTTTGGTCTCGCGCTCGCGATCTTTTGGCAGCCAGGTGACGTCCCAACTGCCTTTCGACGCAGCATCCGTGATCTGCCCGGAATTCTGGTGCACGACATATTCGACGGGCACGCCGAGCTGGGCGGCCATCTCCCTGCCGAGATCGACCGGCACGCCGGCATAACCGGCCTCGGTCTTGGTGGACCAGAACGCGCCGCCCGCCGGGCTGATCGCGATCGCGACCCGCAGCTTGCCGGTCGGTGCGATGTCGTCCTTCAGACCGTCGGCTAGCGCGGGCATGGCAACGGCCATTGCGAGAACGAGGCCGGCAAGGACAGACTCAAGGACCGATTGGAGAGACGTGGGCATGTCATGATCTCCTGACCTTTTCTTCTTTTATTCTTCTCTTCTTCTCTTGTGCGTCCCGACCGCTCCGCGCGCCGCCGCTCGGCCTTTGAGATAATTCTGGTCGATCGTGCGCGCAATGAAAAGCGGTTTGTCATAGCAGAACTGCCAAGGGCCACAGCGCGGTCTGCAGTGCAAGGCCCATTACTGTCACCCGATGACCGCCATGGCTATGGTGTTCCACGGTCGGTCATTTGTTGGTAGCCTCCCGCCCCGACAGACAGCAACCGGGGACCACCGAATGACCTGCGCGAATCCCGCACGGCGCAACGGAGCGTGGAGACATGTCGGGCGGGCAATGGCCGCCGCGATCGCCGTGGCCGCGCTCACCGGCTGCGAGGACAAGAACATTTTCGTCGCCCCGCCGCCGTCCAAGGTGGACGTCGCCGCGCCCGTGCAGCGCCCGGTGAACCGCTATGTCGAGGCCACCGGCAATACCGCGCCGATCAAGAATGTCGATCTCGTCGCGCGCGTGCAGGGATTCCTGCAATCGATCGATTACCAGGACGGCACGTTCGTCAAACAGGGCACCCAGCTGTTCACGATCGAGCCCGAGACCTACAAGCTCAAGCTCGATCAGGCGCAAGCCGCCGAGGCCGGCGCGCAAGCCTCGCTCCGGCAAGCGGAAGCCGACTTCAAACGGCAGACCGAGCTGGTGCAGCGCCAGGCCGTCTCGCAAGCCACGCTCGACACCTCGACATCGACGCGTGATAACGCGCAGGCCAATCTCCAGCAGGCCCAGGCCAATACCCGCCTCGCCGAAGTCAATTACGGCTACACCAAGGTGAGCGCACCGTTTGACGGCGTGGTCAGCGCGCATATGGTCTCGATCGGCGAGCTCGTCGGCGTCGCCTCCCCGACCCAACTCGCCTCCATCGTCGCGATGGACCCGATCTATGTGAACTTCACCGTCAACGAGCAGGACGTCTTGCGCATCCGCGCCGAAGCCGCCCGCCGCGGGCTGACCGCCTCCGACCTCAAGCAATTTCCGATTCAAGTCGGCCTGCAGACCGAGCCCGGCTATCCGCATGAGGGGCATCTCGACTATGTCGCGCCGACCCTCACCCAGTCGACCGGCACGCTCGCGGTGCGCGGCCTCGTGCCCAACGACAAGCGGGTGCTGCTGCCCGGCTATTTCGTCCGCCTCCGCGTGCCCTTCACCCAGGAGAAGGACGCCCTGCTCGTCCCCGACACCGCGCTCGGCAGCGACCAGGGCGGCCGCTATCTCCTCGTCATCAACGGCGACAACATTGTCGAGCAGCGCAAGGTGCAGATCGGTCCCGTCGACAACGGCCTGCGCGTGATCGAAAGCGGCTTGAAGCCGGACGACCGCGTGGTGATCGCAGGGCTGCTGCGGGTAATTCCGGGCCAAAAGATCGACCCGCAGGTGACGAAGATCGAGCAGCCGCAGGCGTCTGCCAAGTAAGATCTGCAAGCAGGAGCGCCGGCCATGATCTCAAAATTCTTCATCGAGCGGCCGGTCCTCTCGAACGTCATCGCCCTGCTGATGATCCTGATCGGCGGTGTCGCGCTGTTCAACCTCGCGATCGCGCAATATCCCGACGTGGTGCCGCCGACCGTGCAGGTCACCACACGCTACCCCGGCGCCAGCGCCAAGACCGTGATCGACACCGTGGCACTGCCGATCGAGCAGCAGGTCAACGGCGTCGAGGACATGCTCTATATGCAGTCCTACAGCGGCTCCGACGGCACCTATACGCTGACGGTGACGTTCAAGATCGGCACCGACCTCAACTTCGCTCAGGTGCTGGTGCAGAACCGCGTCTCCAGCGCGCTGTCGCAACTGCCGTCGTCCGTGCAGAACCAGGGCGTCACCGTCCAGAAGAAATCGACCTCGATCCTGCTGTTCGTGACGCTGACCTCGCCCGACAAGACGTTCGACAGCCTTTATCTCAGCAACTACGCCACCATCAACCTCCGCGACGAACTCTCGCGCCTGCCCGGCGTCGGCAACGTCACCGTATTCGGCGCCGGCCAGTATTCGATGCGGGTGTGGCTCGATCCAAGCAAGCTGCAGGTCCGTGGCCTGATACCGCAGGACGTCATCCAGGCGATCCAGCAGCAGAGCCAGCAGGTCTCGGCCGGCCAAGTCGGCGCACCGCCGACACCGTCTGGACAGGCGTTCCAGTACACCCTCAACGTCAACGGCAGGCTCGACGACACCGCCGAGTTCGAGAACATCATCGTCAAATCGGGCACCAGCGGCGACGTCACGCGGGTGCGCGACGTCGGCTGGGTCGAGCTCGGCGCGCAGACCTATAGCCAGATCTTCTCGCTGAACAAGCAGCCGGCCACCGGCATCGGCGTGTTCCAGTCGCCCGGCGCCAATGCGCTCCAGGTCGAGCAGGCGGTCGAGAAGAAGATGGCGGAGCTCGCAAAGGCCTTCCCGAAAGGCATGACGTACGACACGCCGTTCGACACCACCAAATTCGTGCAAGCCTCGGTGCACGAGGTCTACATGACCCTGATCGAGGCCGGCCTCCTGGTGCTGGTCGTGATCCTCGTTTTCCTGCAGGACTGGCGCGCGATGCTGGTGCCGGCAACCACGGTGCCGGTCACCATCATCGGCGCCTTCGCCGCCATGGCCGCGCTCGGTTTCACCATCAACATGTCCACCTTGTTCGCGATCGTGCTTGCGATCGGCATCGTCGTCGACGACGCCATCGTCGTGGTCGAAGGCGCCGCGCACAACCTCGAGCAGGGCATGAACGGCCACGACGCCGCGATCAAGGCGATGGACCAGCTGTTCGCGCCGATCGTCGGCATCACGCTGGTGCTGATCTCGGTGTTCTTGCCGGCCTCGTTCCTCGCAGGCCTCACGGGGCGGATCTATTCGCAATTCGCACTGGTGATCGCGGCAACCGCACTTTTGTCCGCCATCAACGCGGCGACGCTGAAGCCGACGCAATGTGCGCTCCGGCTGCGGCCGACCGTACCGCCCGCGCAGCGCAATTTTTTCTACCGGGGCTTCAACGCGGTCTATGACCGCGTCGAGCGTGGTTACACGCGGCTCATCGGCGTGCTGTGCAGGAACAGCACGATCTCGGTCGCATTCGCGCTGGTGCTGATCGGGGTCGGCGGCTACGGCCTGTCGCGGGTGCCGACCGGCTTCCTGCCGATCGAGGACCAGGGCTATCTGATCGCCGCCGTGCAACTGCCCGACGGCGCCGCGCTGGAGCGGACCCAGAAGGTGCTCGACAGAGCGGCCGAACTGATCAAGGACACGCCCGGAGTCCAGCAGGTCATCACCATCGCCGGCATCTCTGCGCTCGACAACAGCGCCAGCCTTGCCAATGCCGGCGTCGCCTACATCATCCTGAAGGACTGGGACGCGCGCAAAGGACCGGGCGAGGATCTGCGCTCGCTGGTCTACGGGCTGAACGACAAGCTCGCGGCCATCATGGAAGCGCGCACGCTGGTGCTGCCGCCGCCGCCGATCCAGGGCATCGGCAACGCGGCCGGCTTCTCGATGCAGGTCGAGCTGCGCGACGGCAACAGCGATTTCGCGAAGCTCCAGGCCATCACGGGTGCGATGGTCAGCAACGGCCAGAGCCAGAGCGCGCTGCAGCGCGTCCAGTCCTCGTTCCGCTCCTCGGTGCCGCAATTCAGCGTCGAGATCGACCGCATCAAGACCCAGACCCTGCACGTCACGACGGACCAGGTGTTCGCGGCCCTATCGACCTATCTCGGCTCGTCCTATGTCAACCAGTTCAACAAGTTCGGCCGCGTGTTCCAGGTCTACACGCAAGCCGATCCCGCCTTCCGCGTCACCGAGCGCGACATCGCCAACATGATGGTGCGCAACTCGAACGGCGACATGATCCCGATCGGCACCGTCGCCACGATCACGCCGGCCACCGGCCCGTCACTGATCAGCCTCTACAATCTCTATCCGTCCTCGACCGTCATCGGCCTGCCGGCGCAGGGCTACTCCTCCGGCCAGTCGCTGAAGCTGATGGAGGAGATCGCGGACAAGACGCTGCCGCCGGGCACCGGCTACGAATGGACCGCGATGTCCTATCAGGAGAAGGCGGTCTCCAACCAGATCTACTGGGTGTTCGGGCTCGCCATGCTGCTGGTCTATCTCGTGCTCGCCGGCCAGTACGAGAGCTGGTATGCGCCGATCTCGGTGATCCTGGCTGTGCCGCTCTCGCTGCTCGGGCCGATGCTGATCCTCAACGGCCTCAAGATCGACAACAATCTCTACTGCCAGATCGGCCTGATCCTCCTGATCGCGCTGTCGGCCAAGAACGCCATCCTGATCGTCGAGGTCGGGCTCGAGCTGCACGGCCGCGAGGGCAAGCCGGTGCTGGAATCCGCGATCGAAGCTGCGCGCGCCCGCTTCCGCCCGATCCTGATGACGTCGTTCGCCTTCATCCTCGGCGTGGTGCCGCTGGTGATCGCGACCGGCGCCGGCGCCAGCGCGCGCAAGTCGATCGGCATCACGGTATTCTCGGGCATGCTGGCCTCGACCTGCCTCGCGGTGCTGTTCGTGCCGGCGTTCTTCGTGGTGGTGCAGCGCTTCGAGAACTGGCGTGCGTCGAAGAAGACGCCGAAGGCAGTGGCGGAGGTGAAGACCTAAAAGCGCGAAAACAACCCCATGCACAGTAGAGATGGGATTGAGAAGCTTGGGAAATTTCGGCCTTGCCGAAACGGCTTGCACCGTCGGGCAAAACACCTGCATAGTGGCATCATCGGGTGGCATGCGTGACGTGCCGCGGTGCCCTCCCTGTCATTGCGAGCGCAGCGAAGCAATCCAGAGTCCCTCCGCAAAAAGGATTCTGGATTGCTTCGCTTCGCTTGCAATGACGAAGGAGAAGCGCGACTCCCCTCAAACCGCGTGCGGCGTCCTGATCTCGCGCGGGAGAATGATCGCCGCTGCGATCGCGAGCAGACAGAGTGCTGCGAAGGCGTGCAGCATGGTGACGAAGCCGCCCTGCTCGTAGAGCCAGGCGACCAGGCCGACCGAGGCACCGGCGGCGGTGAAGCCGATGAAATAGCGCACGGCATAGGCGCGCGAGCGCCATTCCTCGCTGGTGTATTTACCGACCATGGCGTCGTTGACCGTGACCTGCCCGAACGCGCCCATGACGATACCGATCGAGACCAGGATCAGCGGCAAATTGGACAGGCTCGCGGCGAGATACAGGAACGGCGCCAGCATGAAGGACAGCGGCAGCGCCACGGTCTTCAGCGAATAGCTGTCGAGCAGCCGCCCGATCGTGTACTGCGTCATCGCGCCGAACACGTAGACGCAAGCGGCGATGACGCCAAGCAGCGCCGGGCTTTTGGTGAGATCGGCAAGCCGCTCGGCAAACAGTTTTGGCAGCGCGACGGTGACGGCATTGAACGTGGTGGAAATCGCGATCACCACGATCAGCAGCGACAGGATCACGCGCCACATGTCCTGCTTGGCCACGCGCGCCTGCGCCGCCGCCTGCTTCGAGCCCTTGCGGTCCTCGTGCACGACCATCATAGCGAACGCGATGCCGATCAGGATGGTGACGATGCCCGGGACGATGAAGGCAAAACGCCAGCCGAGATATTGGCCGATCACGCCGGAGACCAGCGCCGACGAGGCGACGCCGAGATTGCCCCAGACGCCGTTCAACCCCATCTCGCGGCCGAGCTTGTCCGCGTAAGACACGATCATCGCGGTGCCGACGGGATGATAGATCGAGGCGAAAATGCCGATCGCGAACAGCGCGGTGCCGAGCTGCGCCGGGGTCTGCACGAAGCCGACCGAGATCATGGAGGCGCCGATGCCGACGAAGAAGATCAGCATCATGTGGCGGCGGCTCCAGCGGTCGCCGAGCCAGCCGGTGAGCAGCGAGCCCGCGCCGAAGGCGACGAAGCCTGGTGTCGCGTAGGGCAGGAGTTCCGAATAGGCCATGCCGAGCGCCGGCCCCATGATGATCACGGCGGCGGCGAAGATCAGCATCGCATAATGGTCGATGAAATGGCCTGCGTTGACGAAGCTGATCACCCGGCTGGGGCTGTTCATGCGAATCCTCTCCTGCTCGGAAATGAGTTATATGTCGGACCCATGACGGGATGCTGCCAATGACTGTCGTCGAGACGCCAATCCTCCGAGCGGTCCGAAGCAACCACCGCTCGCCCGCGGGCGTTCACCTGGTCGCCCGCGATTATCCCAAGGGCATGCGGATCGATCCGCATATGCACCGCGAGGCACAGCTGATCTATGCCGCCAAGGGCACCATGCAGGTGACGACGCCCGGCGGGCGCTGGCTGGTGCCTCCGGACCGGGCGGTATGGGTCCCGGCCGGGCTCGAACACGCCATCGACCTGCTCGCCGACATCGAGATGCGCACGCTCTATTTCGACCTGTCCTGGCTGAAACGCGAGCAGCGCCATGAGGGACTGACCAAGGAATTCGTGGTGCGGGTGTCGCCGCTGCTGAATCAGGCGATCCTCGCATTGTTCGACGCCCGCAATACCGAGGAGCGAACCGATCTGCTGGTTCGCCTGGTGATGCTGGAATTGGTCCAGGCCGAGGATTCCGCGACCTTCGTGCCGCTGCCGCACGAGCCGCGCTGCCGGCGCGCGGCCATGATCGTGCTCGACGATCCCACCGGCCTGCACGACATCGACGCGCTGGCGCGCGAGGTCGGAACCTCCGCGCGCACGCTGTCGCGGCTGTTTTCGACAGAGACGCAGCTGAGCTTCAAGAGCTGGTGCCAGCGCGCAAGAATTGCGGCGGCGATCCAGCGCTTGTCCACGGATGGCAATGTGTCGGTGAAGCAGCTCGCGACCCAGCTCGGCTATGCCAGCGTGCCGGCGTTCTCGGCCGCGTTCCGTCAGGTGACGGGACGGACGCCAACGCAGTTTGCGGGGAAAGGGTGATGGCCGGCCTCGTCATTGCGAGCGCAGCGAAGCAATCCAGAATCTTTCCGCGGCAACAGTCTGGATTGCTTCGCTGCGCTCGCAATGACGGCGTGTGAGGCGGCCGCTTCATTCTCGAAAGGCTCTATACACGGTCGAGCCGGCGGCATGACGGCGTTCCTGAGATGCATGGCCCGGCTAAACTTGCCCCATTCCCGCGCTTGATTGTGATCGGATTCCACTTAAATCCATTGTAAGCTTGCCGCACCGCACAAACCTGACACGAAAGCCCAGATGGCCAACGCCTTCTTCTCCGACCTGCTCACCACCATCTCCGAGCGCGGCCGCACGCTGCTTCGCCGCGGGGATTCGGCCGACACCAAGCAGGATGCCGACGGGCTGATCGAGCTCTGCGGCGCGCTGCTCTCGGGCCGGGGCGAAGCTTCCGGCACCGCCATGGCGCGTGAGGTGCTCGACATCTACCAGGAGTTGGATGCGGCGGGACGCCGCGCCTTCTTCGAAGCCCTGGTGCGCGATTTCGGCCCGGATCGGGAACGCCTGTCCAGGGCGATCGAGACATGGCGTGCCAAGCCGGCCGACGAGGATGCCAGCGCCCTTCATTTCGCCTCCGAGCCGCGCCGGCAGGAGCTGATCCGCCGCCTCAACCGCGCACCGGGCGGCACCGGCGATCTCGTCAACATGCGCGCCGATCTGCTCGACATGATGAACGGGCACGCCGATCTCGCCGCACTCGATCGTGACGTCTCGCATCTTCTCTCTTCGTGGTTCAACAGGGGGTTTCTCGTGCTGCGCAGGATCGACTGGTCGACCCCGGCCAATATCCTCGAAAAGATCATCCGTTACGAAGCCGTGCACGAGATCAGCGACTGGGACGATCTGCGCCGCCGCATCGATCCGGTCGACCGCCGCTGCTACGCGTTCTTCCATCCCGCGATGGTCGACGAGCCCTTGATCTTCGTCGAGGTGGCGCTGACCGAGACGATCCCCGGCGCGATTGCGCCGCTGCTCGCAGTCGATCGCCCATCCGTCCCGATCGAGCGCGCGCGCACCGCCGTGTTCTACTCGATCTCCAACACCCAGCGCGGTCTCGGCGGCATCTCCTTCGGCAGCTTCCTGATCAAGCAGGTGGTCGAGGAGCTGCGCCGCGAATTGCCCAAACTCGACAACTTCGTGACGCTGTCGCCGGTGCCCGGCTTCATGCAATGGATAAAGCAGGACAAGGATTTGCCGCTGTCGGACGAGGACCGCGAGGTGCTGAAGCGTCTCGACGATCCGAAATGGTTCGAGCAGCCCGAGACGACAGCGCTGCTGCGTGGCGTGATCGAGCCGCTGGCGGCGCACTACTTCCTCAAGGCGCGCACGCCGAAAGGCAAGCTGATCGACTCCGTCGCGCGTTTCCATCTCGGCAACGGCGCCCGCCTCGAGCGCGTCAACTGGCTCGGCGATCTCTCGCCGAAGGGCGTCCGCGAGTCCGCCGGCGTGATGGTCAACTACCTCTACCGCCTCGACGACATCGAGAAGAACCACGAAGCCTACGCCAATGACGGCGAGGTCGTGGCGTCGAGCGCGGTGAAGAAGCTGCTGAAGGGCGAAGGACGGCGGCTGCTGGATATGCGGTTGTCGTAGGATGCGGCCGGCTCCCTCCGTCATTTCGAGGAGCTCTTGCGACGAAGCAATCCAAAGTCCCTCCGCGGAGAGATTCTGGATTGCTTCGCTGCGCTCGCAATGACGGACTGTGGGGCGACAGCTTGCTAATGATCGGTACTGTTCGCCAGGCGGTCAGATCAGTGTGTCGTACAAATCCATCCAGTCCGGATTGATACTCTCGATCAAGGCAAGCTTCTTTGCCCGGCTGCCGGCCTTGATCTGCTTCTCGCGCGTAATCGCGTCCATCATGGTTGCATGCAGTTCGTATCAGACGAGGAGCTTGCAACCGTATTTCGATGAGAAGCCCTTTACCAATCCCTCACGATGCTCGAACGCGCGGCGCGGCGGATTGGAGGTGACGCCTGTGTAGATCGTCCCATTGCGGCGATTGGCGAACATGTACACGCAAGGCTGCTTCATGATCGTGCTCGATTGGCCGAGAGCATCACGATAACACAACCAAAGATGATTTGGAGACTTTCGCCGCATCGTCATTGCGAGGAGCTCTTGCGACGAAGCAATCCAGACTGCCACCCACGGAGAGATTCTGGATTGCTTCGCTACGCTCGCAATGACGGAGAATGCGGCCACGCCTCGCCTGACGGAGAGTGCGGCCGGATCCGCGTCTACTCCGCCAGCGTCTTCATCTCCTTGTAGAGATCCGATTTGCCTTCGAAGCCGATGCCCGGCAGGTCGGGCATGGTGATGTGGCCGTTCTCGACGCGCACGCCATCGGGGAAACCGCCATAGGGCTGGAACAGGTCGGGATAGCTCTCATTGCCGCCGAGGCCGAGGCCGGCTGCGATGTTGAGCGACATCTGGTGGCCCCCGTGCGGGATGCAGCGGCTCGGCGACCAGCCGTGGGTCTTCAGCACTTCCAGCGTGCGCTGGTATTCGCACAGGCCGTAGGACAGCGCGCAGTCGAATTGCAGCCAGTCGCGGTCAGGCCGCATGCCGCCGTAGCGGATCAGGTTGCGGGCGTCCTGGTGGCTGAACAGGTTTTCACCGGTCGCCATCGGGCCCGGATAGAATTCGGCGAGCGCGGCTTGCAGCGCGTAGTCGAGGGGATCACCCACCTCCTCGTACCAGAACAGCGGATAGTCGCGCAGCATTTTTGCGTAGGCGATCCCGGTCTCGAGATCGAAGCGGCCGTTGGCGTCGACCGCGAGCTGCGCGTCGTTGCCGATCTCCTTCAGCACCGCCTCGATGCGGGTGCGGTCGTCCTCGAGTCCCGCGCCGCCGATCTTCATCTTCACGACGTTATAGCCGCGATCGAGATAGCCGCGCATCTCACCGCGCAGCATCGAGAGGTCCTTGCCGGGATAATAATAGCCGCCGGCGGCGTAGACGAACACGCGCGGATTGGCTTTGACGCCATGACGCTCGGCCAGCAGGCGGAACAGCGGTTGGCCCGCGATCTTCGCCACGGCATCCCACACCGCCATGTCGATGGTGCCGACCGCGACGGAGCGCTCGCCATGACCGCCCGGCTTCTCGT
Organism: Bradyrhizobium sp. 149; assembly: GCF_023073915.1. Classification (GTDB taxonomy): domain Bacteria; phylum Pseudomonadota; class Alphaproteobacteria; order Rhizobiales; family Xanthobacteraceae; genus Bradyrhizobium. Next base: position 785,194 of record NZ_JADPKK010000023.1, read on the forward strand.
TGGTCATCATCGCGCCCCAGACCTTGTCGGGATCGAGATTGTCGCCGGCCGCGTTCAGCAGCGATTTCGGATCGGCCTCCAGGATGCGCGACGCAAAGCGCTCGCGGATCAGGCCGCCCTGCCCGTAGCGGCCGTTGGAGTTGAAGCCGTAGCCGACGACGCGCTTGCCGTCGCGAATGATGTCGGTGACGACGGCAACCAGGCTCGTCGTCATCTTGGTGAAATCGATATAGGCGTTGCGGATCGGCGAAGAGATGGGTTTCGTGATCTCGCGGACGTCGACGATGCGGACGGACATGGGTGTTCAGCCTTTCACTTTCGTCATTGCGAGCGCAGCGACAATCCAGAATCTTTCCGCGGTGGCGGTCTGGATTGCTTCGTCGCAAGGGCTCCTCGCAATGACGGTGGAGAGAGTGTGCGCGCCGCGCTCTACTTCTTATCCCTGAAATACGGCTCGACCGGGCCGTGCACCTTGATGGTCAGCGGATTGCCGTGGCGGTCCTTGGCATTGCCGGCGGTGACGCGGACCCAGCCTTCGCTGATGCAGTATTCCTCGACATTGGTCTTCTCGACACCCTTGAAGCGGATGCCGACGTCGCGCGACAGGATGTCCGCGTTGTAATAGGGGCTGTTCGGATCGACCGAGAGGCGGTCCGGAAATTCATCGCTCATGATTGTCTCGCTCATAACAAGGTCTCGATTTGCTGCCGCAATCCTTCGGGCCGCGCGGTCGGCGCATAGCGCGAAACCACCTTGCCGGCACGGTCCACCAGGAATTTGGTGAAATTCCATTTGATGGAGGCGCCCAGCAGCCCGGATTGCTGGCGTTTCAGGTACTCATACAACGGATGTGCATTGCTGCCGTTGACGTCGATCTTCTCGAACAGGGGGAAGGTGACGTCGTAATTGGTCGAGCAGAACGCCTGGATCTCGCTCGCCTGTCCCGGCTCCTGCGCGCCGAACTGGTTGCAGGGAAAGCCGAGTACCGAGAAGCCGCGAGGATTGAGATCGCGATGCAGATCCTCCAGCCCGCGATATTGCGGCGTGAAGCCGCATTTGCTCGCGGTGTTGACGATCAGCAGCACCTGTCCCTCGAAGCTGCGCATCGGCACTTCTTCGCCGAGGAGCGAGTTGGCCTTGAAGTCGTAGATCACAGACATCGCTAACCCACGGGATCGATCGGCGACGGCGGCACGCCGCCCGCCTCGATCGCCTCGCCCGCGAGGAGGCAGAGATCCTCGCGATAGCGGCCGGACACGATGTGCACGCCGACCGGGGCCTTGCCGACGAGGCCGGTCGAGACCACGAGGCCCGGCAGGCCCATGAAGGGAATGGCGATCTGCGGCAGCTGTGCTTCCCAGACGCGCTTGAAGCTGTCGTCGTCCTTGCGGTCGAGATGATCGGGGAACGGCAATTCGCCGGAGACCGGCGTCAGCAGCACGGCATATGTCTCGAAAAACAGCATCCATTCGCGGGTCAGCGTGGCGCGGCGGGTCAATGCCTTGGCGTAATTCGCCTGGTCCATCGGCGTGACCCTGGCGCGGTTGCCGCGCAGGCACGCCAGCGCGCCGGGATCGCCCTCACGCTCGGCCATTTCGAGTTGGGCCTCGTAGCCATCGCCGAGCCAGAGTTTTGTCTGCCACTCGACCGCTTCACGCATCGGCGGGGTGTTTTCGATCAACTCGACAGTCCAGCCCGCGCGTTCCAGGCGCTTGCCGGCATCGATGACGGCCGCCTTCACCTCGGAAGCCGTCGCAAGGCCGTCCGGATTGAGGCAGAGCGCGGCGCGCTTGGGCCGCGCAGGGCCTTCCAGCGGCACGGGCACAAACCAGGGATCGCGGATGTCGCGGGCCGACATGGCCGCGAGGGAAATCCTGATGTCGTTGACGGTGCGCGCCAGCGGTCCCGACACCGCCATGATCTGGGGCCCGACCGGGCGCTCCGGCAGGGCCGGATTGAAGGCTGGGATGCGGCCCAGGGTCGGGCGCAAGCCATGCACGCCGCAGGCATAGGCGGGATAGCGGATCGAGCCGGCAATGTCGGTGCCATGGGCGATATGACCGATGCCGGCCGCGACCGCCGAACCGGCGCCGCCGGACGAGCCGCCCGGCGTCAGCGAGGCGTCGCGGGGGTTCTTGGTGTCGCCGTGGACCAGATTGGTGGTGAACCAGCGATAGGAGAAGGCCGGGCAATTGGTGCGCCCAAGGAGAATGGCGCCCGCTTTGCGGAAATTGGCGACCACCGGATTGTCCTCGCTCGCGATCAGGTCGCGCTGGAGGTTCAGGCCGTTGGTGGTGGCAAAGCCCTCCTGGTCGACATTGGCCTTGATGGTGACGGGCACGCCGGCCAGCACGCCGGGGTCCTCCCCCCTCGCAATGGCGGCATCGACGGCGTCAGCCTGCTTGAGCACGTCCTCCGGCCGGTGGTCGATCACGGCGTTGAGGCTCGGATTGACGGCATCGAGCCGGGCGAGGCCCGCCTGCGCGGCCTCCCTGGCGGAGACTTTTTTGGCTTTGACGAGGTTGGCGAGGTCGGCGGCCGACAGGCGCCAGAGATCTTGCATGACTTGCTCCGTGTAACCGGCGTCTTTTAGCTCCGGGAACGCGGCAAAGCCATGCGGATTTCGCAGGGACTTCCGTCATTGCGAGCGAAGCGAAGCAATCCAGAATCGCTCCGCGGAGGCAGTCTGGATTTGCTTCGTCGCAAGGGCTCCTCGCAATGACGTGGAGGGAGCGGTGGACCCTTCTAATGCCTTGTCTAATGCCTTGTCGCCGACTGGTCCGGAACGTCCAGCAAAGCCTCGGTGAAGGGGAATTCGAGCACAATCTCGCCTTCGCGGTCGGTGACCTCGATGACGGCCTCAAGCAGGGCCGGCTGGGTGCCCTCCGATCTCAGCACCTCCAGAATCATCTGGCGAGCGACCTCCCAGGCGCGGTCGGGATTGCGCAAATCCTCCCCCTCAGGATCCACGATCAGGTCGTCGCCGATACGGGTGTTGAAGAAATATCTGGGCATCAGGAAAGTCCAATTGGGTCGCCTGTACCGGATTGAAAGCTGCACCGCACTCACAACTGCTTTATCAGGACAGGGTTCGCGACCGAATGCGCCAAGCGCAAGGCTGCGTCCCCAGAAGTGGTGTTCCGCCGCATTTTTCGCGGCGCACCATGAGTTTCTCGGGAAGATTTCACTAGCGAACTTTTTCGCCCGCACTAACTTAAGGGTGGGCGGATACGTCCGAATTCACGAAAATGGAGAGCCGAAATGGCCTGGAAAGCCCCGAAGATCGTCGAAGTGCCCTGTGGCATGGAAATCAACATGTATGTGAGCGCCACCCGCAAGTAAGTGGCTGGCGAACTGCGTTCAGCGCAGGTGGGTCTTTCGGTCCTGGCAGGTTTCCGGACGACGGAAACTGTGTTGGCCTGAGATCCACCTCGCAGCGTTCCTTCCAGGAGACGGATCATGCTTCGCGTCGTCGTCCTGGGCGCCGCAGCCGGCGGCGGAGTGCCGCAATGGAATTGCGGTTGCGAGGGCTGCCGGACGGCCCGTGAAAACGGCCAAGAGCTCCAGAGAACCCAGGCCTCGGTCGCTTTCAGTAGCGACAGCGAGCACTGGTTCCTGATCAACGCCTCCCCCGACCTCCGCCAGCAATTGAATGCCACGCCGCAGCTGCATCCGAAGGCAGGCGCGCTGCGCCATACGCCGATCGCAGGCGTGATCCTGACCAACAGCGAAGTGGATGCGGTGACAGGACTACTGTCGATGCGCGAGGGCTCGCCTTTCACGATCTATGCGCATGAGAAGGTGCTGGCGATCCTGAAGGCCAACAGCATCTTCGACGTGCTGAACGCGAAGAACGTGCGGCGCCAGCCCATCGACATCAATGAGCCGTTCGAGCCGCGGTTGCGGGACGGCGCGCGCTCGGGACTTGAGGTGCTGCCCTTCGCGGTCTCCGGTAAATCGGCCTGGTACCTGGAAGGCAAGGCGCATCCGGGCGGCGACACCGGCGAGGGCGATACGCTGGGGCTGAAGATCACCGACAAATCGACCGGCAAATGCTTCTACTTCATCGCCGCCTGCGCAGAAGTCACGGACGCGCTCAAGGCCGAGATCGATGGCGCCGCGCTGGTGTTCTTCGACGGCACGGTGTGGCAGGACGACGAGATGATCAGGGCCGGGCTTAGCCACAAGACCGGCAAGAGCATGGGCCATGTCGCGATGTCCGGCGACCACGGCGCCATCGCGCGGCTCGCCGATCTCACACTCGACAGGAAGATATTTCTGCATATCAATAACTCGAACCCGGCGCTGCTGCCCTCGTCCCCCGAGCGCCAGGCCGCTGAAGCGGCGGGCTGGCAAATACCCGCCGACGGAACGGAGATCGTGCTGTGAATGCCGCGTCATTGACTGGAATGACCTCGCTCTCGATCGGCAAGGACATCAAGCTCAACTCGGCCGAGGAACTCGAGGCGACGCTGCGCCATATCGGAGCGACGCGCTATCACAGCCTGCATCCGTTCCATAGACTGCTGCACGGCGGCAAGCTGAACAAAGGCCAGGTGCAAGCCTGGGCGCTCAACCGCTACTATTACCAGAGCACGATCCCGATCAAGGACGCGGTGGTGATCTCGCGCTTCCGCGACCGCGCCACGCGGCTGGAATGGCGTCACCGCATCGAGGACCATGACGGCGATATCGGCAGCGAGGGCGGCATCGAGCGCTGGTTGAAGCTGACCGAAGGCCTCGGGCTGGACACGGCTTACGTGGAATCGACCGAGGGCATCTTGCCGGCGACGCGTTTTGCGGTGGAAGCTTATGTGCACTATTGCCGCGAGAAGTCGCCGCTGGAAGCGATCGCCTCCTCGCTCACCGAATTGTTTGCGCCCAACCTGCACGAGGAGCGCATCTCCGGCATGCTGGAGCACTACGACTTCGTCAATCCCGACACCATGAGCTACTTCAAGCGCCGCCTGGCGCAGGCGCCGCGCGACGCCGGGTTTGCGCTCGACTATGTCAAGGCGCATGCCAGGACGCCGGAAGAGCGGGCATCCGTCTGCAACGCGCTGATCTTCAAGACCAACGTGCTATGGGTACAGCTCGACGCGCTCCAACACGCCTATGTCGAGGGCCAAATTCCGCCGGGCGCGTTCGTGCCCAAAGAACACCAGAAGGCGAGCTGAGGAACACCGATGGCCGGGCCGCGTCACATCAGCGTCAGCGAGACCAGCCGGCCGGTTCTGCCGCGGCACGCCAAGCTGAAATATGACGAGACGCGGAAGGTCTGGGTGATCCTGGCGCCCGAACGCGTGCTGGCGCCGGACGAGATCGCGGTCGAGGTCTTGCAGCTCTGCGACGGCGAACGCAATGTTGGCGACGTTTCCGACCAGCTCGCGGCAAAATACACCGCGCCGCGCGAGGCGATCCTGGCCGACGTCATCGTCATGCTGCAGGATCTCGCCGACAAGGGCTTTCTCACGGAGGCCCGGGAGAAGACCTCATGAGCGATGTGCTCGGCAATCCCGTCGTCCCGCCCGACGCCAGCGACAGCCTCGCGGTGCTGGAGAAGCAGCGCTCGACGGCGGAGACATTCGGCATTCCGCTGGCCGTGCTGCTCGAGATCACCCATCGCTGCCCACTGCAATGTCCCTATTGCTCCAACCCGGTCGAGCTCGACCGCTCGGGCAAGGAGCTGAGCACCGAGGAATGGAAGAAAGTCCTGAGCGAGCTCGCCGAGATCGGCGTGCTCCAGGTCCATTTCTCCGGCGGCGAGCCGACGGCGCGCAAGGATCTGGTCGAGCTGGTCAAGCATGCCAGCGACGTCGGCCTCTACACCAATCTCATCACCTCGGCGGTGCTGCTGACGCGCGAGCGGCTGAGCGAGCTTGCCGATGCCGGGCTCTGCCACGTGCAGATCAGCTTCCAGGGCGTTGAAGAAGGCCTCGCCGATCGCGTCGCTGGCTACAGAGGCGGGCACCACAAAAAGCTCGAAGTGGCAAAATGGACCCGCGAGCTCGACCTGCCGCTCACCGTCAACGCGGTGATGCACCGGCAGAACCTGCACCACCTCCCCGACATCATCCAGATGTCGGTCGATCTCGACGCCGACCGGCTCGAGGTCGCGAACGTCCAGTATTACGGCTGGGCGTTGAAGAACCGCGCCGCGCTGATGCCAACGGTGGCGCAGCTCGACGAGTGCACCCGCATCGTCGAGGAGGCGCGCGAGCGGCTGAAAGGCCGGCTGACGATCGACTATGTCGTGCCCGATTATTACGCGCTGCGGCCGAAGAAGTGCATGGGCGGCTGGGGCCGGCAATTCTTCAACATTTCGCCGGCCGGCAAGGTGCTGCCCTGCCATGCCGCCGAAAGCATCACCGGGCTCGACTTCGAATCGGTGCGCTCCAACCATTCGATCGCCTGGATCTGGCAGAACTCGGACGCCTTCAACCGCTATCGCGGCACCGGCTGGATGAAGGAGCCGTGCAAGACCTGCGAATTCCGCGAGATCGATTTCGGCGGCTGCCGCTGCCAGGCCTTTGCGCTGACCGGCGACGCCGCCAACACCGATCCTGCCTGCGCGCTGTCGCCGCTGCACGAGACCATCTTCAAGCAGGCCGAGCGCGAGGCCGAGGGCGAAACCAACCGCTTCCTCTATCGCAACTTCGCCGGCGGCACTCTGGAATCCGGGAATGATGCCTGACGCCGACGCGGCCAATGCAGTCAAGCGCGCCGATCCCTTTGCGCCACTGACCTCCGAAATGCTCGATGTCGGCGACGGCCACGAGCTCTATGTCGAGGGCATCGGGCGTGCCGGCGGAATCCCGGCGGTCTATCTGCATGGCGGCCCCGGCAGCGGTTGCCAGCCCGACCATCGCCGGCTGTTTGATCCCGACCGTTTCCATGCCGTGCTGTTCGATCAGCGCGGCTGCGGCCGCAGCCGGCCGAAGGGATCGCGGCAAGACAACACCACGGCGCACCTGGTCGCGGACATGGAAAAGATCCGCGAAAAGTTCGGCTTCGACAACTGGATGGTGGTCGGCGGCTCCTGGGGCGCGACGCTGGCGCTGGCCTATGCGCAGGCGCATCCCGAGCGCGTCTCCGCGATTGCGCTGCGCGCGACGTTTCTCGGCACGCGCGCTGAAGTCGAGATCGCCTTCACCTCGCGCCTGTCGCAGTTCTACCCCGCGCTCTACGAGGATTTTCTGAGCGTGCTGCCGGCCCAGGAGCGCGAGCGGCCGGTCAACGCCTATTGGCGCCGCATCCTCGATGCCGATCCGGCCGTGCATGGTCCGGCATCGCGCGCCTGGCACGACACCGAGCGCGCCTTGTCGGAGCACAAGGCGGCCAAGACGCGGCTGGACCTGGCCTCGCTGAACGTTTGGCGCACATTGCCGGCGACGCCGTTCATGGAGGCGCATTATTTCGTCCAGGACAGCTTCATGACGGAGAACCAGTTGTTGAGGAACGCCGGCAAGCTCATCGGCATTCCCGGCATCATCGTCCAGGGCCGCTACGATCTGTTGTGTCCTCCCGAGACATCCCACGCGCTCGCGAAGGCGTGGCCGGGTTCCGAGATTCGCATCGTGGAAGAAGCGGGCCATTCGCTCTATGATGGCGGCGTGCGGGACGCGGTCATGAAGTCGATCGCAGATCTCGCTTCGAAGATCTCGCGATAACGGGACACAAGAAAATGCCGCTCGCCGGGAAAGGCATGCTGCTGACGTCGATGAACATCGACGCAGCTGATGAAGCCGAGTTCAACCGCTGGTACGATCGCGAGCATCTGGAAGAGCGCGTCGCGATCGAGGGTTTCCTGGAGGCGCGGCGCTATGTCGCGCATGCCGCCAATCCCAAATATCTGTCGCTGTATTCGACCGCGACGCTCGACGTGCTCGACAGTCCCGCCTACCGGGCGCGGCTCGCCAACCAGACCGAATGGTCGCGGCGGACCATGGCGCATTTCAAGAACATGCTGCGTGTGGTCGCGCGCATCACCGTCAGCAACGGCACCGGCCGCGGCGCCGCGCTCGGCCTCATACGGCTGCGGCCAACGCAGGACAATGCGGGTGCATGGCGTGATGCACTGCAAGAAAAGCTGGCACCGGAAACGCGCGAGGGCATCATCTCGATGCATCTGCTCGAAAGCGAGCCGGAATTATCAGGCGCAACTGCGGACATTCCGGCGACGCGCAACGAAGGCGCGCGCGACTGGTTCGTGCTGATCGACGGCACCCATGTCGGCGCGGTCTCGGCTGTCATCGCCGAACGCTTCACCGGCCCTGCTGCATCACCCTTCCCGCTGCCCGTCTCCGTCGGCACTTACGGCCTGATGTGGGACCTCGCGAAGAGCGACATCGCAGTCGGTTGATCTCTCGCGCATTCGTGGGTAAGGCCCAGCCAGCTTATGCGTCTTGATCGCCTCGCTCGATTTCATTCACGTGTTTTCGAGCTAGCTGCCTAATCTTCTGGCTGGCCCATTTTGAATCTCTGGTGTCCGACAGCAGGCCTTTCAAGGTCGCTTTTTCTGCTGCCGCAAGGAATGGGACCCAAACCATCGCGCAATCGGTCCATTGACGTGATTGAGCTTTTAGCGCGGACCCGATGAGTTTCGCGAACGGAAAAGGTGTCGCCGCGTTTGCGTCGCGAGCTATTTGGTCGAGCGCAGTCTTCACCTCGGAGAAGGGCTGCTCCAGCAACAGCCAAGCTCGATAGAAATCGTTGATTTCCTCGAGACGAAACTCTCTATCGTCGGCCTTTATTATCCAGGCGCCAGCTTCGGTGAGGGCAATGCTCAGCCCATTGTCAATCTCAAACTCGGTTGACACAGATCGATCCATCACACGCCCTCACGAGAGATAATTGAAGCGCGGGTTGCGCAATCTGACGCCAATGCCCCTCGACACAAAGCAATACCACACGTGGCCAGCGCATTCGCAACGCAACATATTGCACCGCCGCATTGGTTGCGCGCGGCGCGTTAATGCTGTGCGCGCGCAGCTCCCATGAAAGCGGTCAATCGCGAAAGTTTGCCGTTGTACTTCGAAACGGTTCTAATAAGCTAACCCAATGACGTCATTCAGAAACCAGATCGACGCGCGTTAAGCGTCCGACAAGCTCAAGAAGAGGCCGCCGGGTCCTTGAGCCTGCGCGGACAGGGTAGGAATGAAACCGACCGATATCGCGGCCCCCGACTACTTTCATAAAGTGGTCGATTGCCAATGGGCCTGTCCAGCGCACACCCCGGTTCCCGAATATATCCGACTGATCGCACAAGGCCGCTACAGCGACGCCTACATGATCAATTGGAAATCGAACGTGTTTCCCGGGATTCTGGGACGCACCTGCGACCGTCCATGCGAGCCGGCGTGCCGCCGCGGACGCGTCGAGGAAACGCCGGTCGCGATCTGCCGCCTCAAGCGCGTCGCCGCTGATTTCAAGGACGATATCACGCAACGCCTGCCGAAGCCGTCCGCGAAGAACGGCAAGCGCGTCGCATTCATCGGAGGTGGCCCGGCCTCGCTGACGGTGGCGCGCGACCTCGCGCCGCTCGGCTATCATTGCACCGTGTTCGACGGCGATCCCGAAGCCGGCGGCATGATGCGGACGCAGATCCCGAAATTCCGCCTGCCCAATTCGGTCATCGACGAGGAGACCGGCTACATCCTCAACCTCGGCGTCGACTTCAAGGGCGGTCACCGCATCGAGAGCATGAAGGCGCTGCTCGCGGAGAAGTATGACGCGATCTTCGTCGGCTCCGGCGCGCCGCGCGGTCGTGAGCTCGACGTTCCCGGCCGGAAAGAGGCTGCCGCCCACGTCCATATCGGCATCGACTGGTTGTCCTCGGTCTCGTTCGGCCACACCGACAAAATAGGCAAGCGCGTGATCGTGCTCGGCGGCGGCAACACCGCGATGGATTGCTGCCGCACCGCGCGCCGGCTCGGCGGCGAGGACGTCAAGGTGGTCGTGCGGTCCGGCTTCGAGGAGATGAAGGCCTCGCCCTGGGAGAAGGAGGACGCACTCCACGAGGACGTCCCGATCCTCAACTTCCTCGTCCCCACAGCCTTCGTCCACGACAACGGCAAGCTCACCGGCATCACCTTCCAGAAGGTGAAGGCCGAATACGACGCCAAGGGCCGCCGCAACCTCGTGCCCTCGGGCGAGCCGGACCAGACCATCGAATGCGACGACGTGCTGGTCGCGGTCGGTCAGGAGAACGCCTTCCCCTGGATCGAGCAGGATTGCGGCATCGAGTTCGACAAATGGCACATGCCCAAGGTCGATCCGAAAACCTTCGTCTCGACCAACCCAAAGGTGTTTTTCGGCGGCGACGCCGCGTTCGGTCCGAAGAACATCATCTGGGCGGTGGCGCAGGGCCATGATGCCGCCCTGTCGATCCACAAGATGCTCTCGGGCGAGGACATCACCGAGCGGCCATTGCCGGAGGTGCACATCTCCTCGCAGAAGATGGGCATCCACGAATGGAGCTATGACAACGACATCTCCAACGACAAGCGCTTCAAGGTGCCGCATCGCGACAAGGTGATCGCGCTGAAGGACATCCGCACCGAGGTCGAGCTCGGCTACGACGTCAAGCTCGCGCTCGGCGAAGCCCATCGCTGCCTGAACTGCGACGTGCAGACCGTGTTCTCGACCTCGCTCTGCATCGAGTGCGATGCCTGCGCCGACATCTGCCCGATGGATTGCATCACTTTCACGGACAATGGCGAGGAAGGCGACCTCCGTCAGCGCCTGAAAGCGCCCTCGCTGCACCCCGACCAGGATCTTTACGTCTCCACCGATCTCAAGACCGGGCGCGTGATGGTCAAGGACGAGGACGTCTGCCTGCATTGCGGGCTGTGTGCCGAGCGCTGTCCCACCGGAGCCTGGGACATGCAGAAATATTTGATCGAGATGACTCACGCAGGTTCAGCATGTCCGACAAAAAGCCGATCAGCAGCGTAAACGACTTCGTCGTCCGCTTCGCCAACGTCAACGGATCGGGCTCGGCCAGCGCCAACGAGATGTTTGCGCGCGCGATCCTGCGCCATGGCGTTCCGGTCAGCCCCCGTAACATCTTCCCCTCCAACATCCAGGGCCTGCCGACCTGGTACGAGGTGCGGGTCACGGAAGACGGCCATCTCGGCGCCCGCGGCGGCGTCGACATGATGGTGGCGATGAACCCGCAGACCTGGGACAAGGACGTCGCCGGCATCGAGCCCGGCGGCTATCTGTTCTACGATTCCACCAAGCCGATGCCATCGACGAAATTCCGCGACGACATCACCGTGATCGGCGTGCCCCTGACCGCGATCACCAACTCGACTTACACCGATCCGCGCCAGCGCCAGCTGTTCAAGAACATCATTTATCTCGGCGCGCTCTCGGCGCTGCTCGACATGGACCCGAAACTGATCGAGCAGCTGATCGGCGAGCAGTACAAGGGCAAGGAGAAGCTCTTGTCCTCCAACGTCCACGCGCTGCATCTCGGCCGCGACTGGGCGCTGCAGAACCTGAAATGCCCGACCGGGCTGCGGGTGAAGAAGTCCGACAAGGTCGGCGACCGCATCTTCATCGAGGGCAACAGCGCCGCCGCGCTCGGCGCCGTCTACGGCGGCGCCACCGTGTGCGCGTGGTATCCGATCACGCCGTCCTCGTCGGTGGCGGAGGCCTTTACCGCCCACTGCAAAAAGTACCGGCATGATCCGGAGTCCGGCAAGGCGAAATACGCGATCGTGCAGGGCGAGGACGAACTGGCCTCGATCGGCATCGTGATCGGCGCCTCCTGGAACGGCGCGCGCGCCTTCACCGCCACCTCCGGCCCCGGCATCTCGCTGATGACGGAGTTCATCGGCCTGTCGTATTTCGCCGAAATCCCGGCCGTGATCATGAACATCCAGCGCGCCGGTCCGTCGACCGGCATGCCGACCCGCACCCAGCAATGCGACATCATCGCCTGCGCCTATGCTTCGCATGGCGACACCAAGCACGTGCTGCTGTTCCCGGAGGATCCCGCTGAAGCGTTCGAGTTCGCGGCCGCGGCTTTCGATCTCGCCGAGCGGCTCCAGACCACGATCTTCCTGATGCTCGACCTCGATATCGGCATGAACCACCGGCTCTGTCGTCCGCTGAAGTGGGACGACGCCAGGCAATATGACCGCGGCAAGGTGATGACCGCGGAGATGCTGGACGAAGGCCGTGATTTCGGCCGCTATCTGGACGTCGACGGCGACGGCATCCCCTACCGGACCTATCCCGGCACGCATCCGACCAAGGGCTCCTATTTTACCCGTGGCACGTCGCGCGATCGCTATGCGCGCTACTCCGAAGAAGGCACGGTCTACGTCGACAACATGCAGCGTCTCATGCGCAAGTTCGAGACGGCGCAGGATCTGGTGCCGCGGCCGCTCCAGGCCAATGCGGAACGGCCGACCAAATACGGCGTGATCTATTTCGGCTCGACCACCCCGGCGATGGACGAGGCGATCGGACTTTTGGAGGCACGGGGCCATCAGCTCGACCGCCTGCGCATCCGCGCCTTCCCATTCCACTCGAGCGTGGCGAGCTTCCTGGCCGAGCACGATTTCGTCTACGTCGTCGAGCAGAATCGCGACAGCCAGCTGCGCCAGCTCATCGTCAACGAGAACGGCATCGACCCGGTGCGGCTGGTGCCGATCGTGCATTACGACGGCTCGCCGATCACCGCCCGCTTCATCGCAAAAGCTATTGGCGACCACCAGGATCACCTCAAGGTGACCCCGCTCCGCAAGGCCGTGTCATGACCTACATCGCAAAGCCGAAATTCCACCATCCCGGGCTGAAGAAGAACGAGCTCGGCTACACCCATCGCGACTACGAAGGCAAGATCTCGACGCTGTGCGCCGGCTGCGGCCATGACTCGATCACGGCCTCGATCATCGAAGCCTGCTATGAGCTTTCGATCGAGCCGCATCGCGTCGCCAAGATCTCCGGCATCGGCTGCTCGTCGAAGACGCCGGACTATTTCCTCGGCAATTCGCACGGCTTCAACTCGGTGCACGGCCGCATGCCGTCGGTCCTGACCGGCGCCAATCTCGCCAACCGCGACCTGATCTATCTCGGCGTCTCCGGCGACGGTGATTCCGCCTCGATCGGCTTCGGCCAGTTCGCGCATTCGATCCGGCGCGGCGTCGACATGACCTATATCGTCGAGAACAACGGCGTCTACGGCCTGACCAAGGGCCAGTTCTCGGCCACCGCCGACCGCGGCTCGAAGTCAAAGAAAGGCGTCACCAACACCGACAACGCCATCGACCTCGTCGCGATCGCGCTGCAGCTCGGCGCCACCTTCGTCGCGCGCTCGTTCTCCGGTGACAAGACCCAGCTGGTGCCGCTGATCGCGGCCGCGATCCGCCACAAGGGCGCGTCGTTCATCGACGTCATCAGCCCCTGCATCGCCTTCAACAACCATGCCGGCTCGACCAAGAGTTTTGACTATGTCCGCGAGCACAATGACGCGGTGAACCGGCTCGACGTGCTGGTCGGCCGCGATCCCATTGCGGTGGATTACGCACCAGGCACGGTGCAAATGGTCGAGCAGCATGACGGCAGCAGTATCGCGCTGCGCAAGATCGACGCCGACTACGATCCGCATGACCGGCTCGGCGCCCAGACTTTCCTGCAAAAGCACGCGGCAAAGGGCCAGATCGTCACCGGCCTGCTCTACGTCGACCCTGATGCGGAAGATCTGCACGAGCATCTCAACACCGTCGAAACGCCGCTCAACACGCTGGAAGCGGACGCGCTCTGCCCCGGGTCGGCGGTGCTGGACAAGTTCAACGCCAGACTGCGGTGATCCCTACCGCCCTGCGGCGGGCTGCCTGACGCGGACGGTGATCTTCTCCGACACGATGGGCGGCTCGAACGGATAGTGCCTGGCATCGCCCAGCACGAGTTGAAGCGTGTGCGTCCCGGGCGGAAGCTCGAGCAGCGTTTCGGTCTGCCCTGCTCCGAAATGCAGATGCGACTTGTCCTGCAGGATCGGCTCCTTGGGATCGACGGGGTCGTTGACGTCGATCAGCAAATGATGATGACCGGCGTTCTGATACTCGTCGCCGGCATGGGTCACTCCCATGTTGCGCAAGCCGAACCGGACCCAGAATCCGCCGCGGACCTTCTGCCCGTCATGCGGGGTGATGAAATAGAGCTTTGCGTCCTTGGGAGCTGTCTTGCCTTGCGAGAAGGCGACCCCCGGAAGCAATGCGAGCGCCGCCGCCAGCGCGACGCAACGAAGGATCTGCATCAAACCAACTCCACCACTTAAGGACTGAGCGCCACGCGGAATCCGTGCGTCGGATAACGAACATTGGTGTCGTAGCCATCGCGGTTGGACGGCCGCACATATCTCGAATCGTTCTTCCAGGAGCCGGAGCGCAGGACGTGAGCGCTGCAGTCCCCGCTGCTCCAGGCCGAGCCGTCGCCGGGCGCGCCCTGATAGGTCTTGTGCCAGCAGTCCTCGACCCACTGATCGATACCGCCGCCCATGTCGTGCAGCCCGAACGGATTCGGCCTGAAGCTACCGACCTTCGCTGGCTGCTCGGCCGCGAGATCACCGCAATCCTTGCAACCGGCCACGCCCGGCTGCAGCTTGTCGCCCCACCAATATTTGGTCTGCGTTCCGCCCCGCGCGGCGTATTCCCATTCGGCTTCGCTCGGAAGCCGATAAGCCTTCTTGGTCGCCTGAGCGAGATAGGCCGCATATTGCTGCGCGTCTGTCCAGCTCACATTGCTGACCGGCGCATCGTCCTTGCCGATCGCTGTGAAGCCGCACGCCTTTGCAGCGGCGCACTCGTTCCATTCCTGCACGGTCACCGGATATTTTCCGATCGAGAACGGCTTGATCGTGACCTGGTGGACAGGACGCTCGGTCGGGTCGTCGTTGCTTCCCATCGCAAAGCTGCCGCCGCGAATGGCCACCATCTCGGGTTCGCGGACGGGAATGGCCGATTGACTTGGCGCGGGAGAGGGCGACGGAGATGACGAAGCCGACGAGGGAGAAGGCTGTGGCGTCTGCGCCGCCGCGTCGCGCGGCGGAGGCTGCGCACTAGGTGATGCGGCTGGAGAAGCGGTGGGCACGGCCGCCTGCTCGCTCACCTTGCCCGGTGCCTGAGCCAGCAGATACCACAGCACGCCGGCGGCAATCACCGACAGCGTGATTCCGAGGAGAAAGATTAGAGCATTCTCGCGCCGCCCCCGTGTTCTGCCGACCGCATCTGCATCCGGCAGCACGCGATAGACGCGCACGGGATCGGTGATGTTCTTGACCTTGCGGTCCCCGAGCGACTCGTAACCGCACACGACCTTGTGCTTGATCTGCTCGTAGATCGCGCCGGAGATATAGACCTGGCCCGGCTCGGCGATGCCCTCGATGCGCGTGGCGATGTTGACGCCGTCGCCGTAAACGTCGTCAGGCTCTACGATGACGTCACCGAGATTGACGCCGATCCGGTACTCGATCCGGGTATCCTTCGGAAGCGAGGCGTTGCGGCCGATGAGATTCTGCTGGATGACGATGCTGCATCGCACGGCCTCGACCGGACTGTCGAAAATCGCGATGAAGCCATCGCCCGTGGTCTTCACCAGGCTTCCATGGTGCTCGACGATGCTGGGCTGGATAAGATCCCGCTCGATCCGCTTGACGCGGACGTGCGTGCCCTCCTCGTCCGCCTGCATCAGGCGACTGTAAGACGCGATGTCACCGACAATGATGGCCGCGAGACGACGAGGCATAGGGCCGTGTGAAGGCGGCTCGTCATTCCCGGATCTGAAGTTGCGAATTTCACCCATTGCGGGGGGACTCCACAAACTTGCAAAGGCAGGCCCCAGCCTACGACTGCCAAAGGCGATCGTCTGTGAACGCTATCACATCGATGAAATGGGGCAATCTCGGAGCGATCGTCGGCATCGAGTTCCGAACGGCGAAGGCGTCACATCGATTGAACCTTCGCGACCCCACCGATGACTAATGCCCTGCATCTGGGCCGCGTCTACAGCGTACAGCTCAGCCGCCGCACGTGAGGCCATCATGAAGCTTTCTCTCATTGCCGCCGTCTTCGTTGCCGCGTTCGGCGCCGCCCACGCCGAAAAGGCCGACGACATCCGCGAGGCCAGCAAGGCCGAAGCCGAGACCTTCAACGCACGCATGTATGCGGGCGCACCCGGCGATAAGGCCTATGCCTGCTTCGTGCGGCACTACGACGCCGAGCATCTGGCGCGGCATCCGAAGCAGAAGGTCGCCGCGATGAAGCTGCTGATCTCGGCGGAATTGGACTCGGAGGACAAGCAGCTCCACAACTCCTTCCGCCTCGGATTCAAATACCGTCACCGCTCCGGCGATTTCGACACCAGCGGCTCCTGCCATCATGCCGTGTTCACCAAGGACGGCGCCGAGATCCGGCTCGGCTGCGGCGTCGACTGCGAGGGCGGCGGCATCGGCGTCGCGCTGTCGAAGGACGACAAATCGGCGATGGTGCGGCTGGCGCGGGTCAGGGTCTGGCAGAACAACAAGCCGGATGAGGATGCCGAGCAATCACTGGTCGCCGGCGCCGATGACGGGATTTTCCGCCTAGATCGAATGGACAACAGGGAATGCGCCTCGCTCGTGACCGACCGCAAGGAACTCGCCGCGCTCCGTCACAAATGATATGTGTCCAGCGCAATCGAGGGAGATCGTCATGAATCGCCGGAACATCTTGTGGAGCGCGCTCTCAGGCCTGGGCGCGGCGCTTGGCGCCTCCAGCGCGAAGGCCGCGACGGAAGCCGGCACGAGCAACCAGCTGAAGGTGGTCTACCACCTGAGCGATGCCGAGAAGGTCAATTTCGTGCTCGGCAATATCCAGAACCACATCGACGGCGTCGGCGGTCCGGACCATGTGACGATCGCGCTGGTGATCCACGGGCCCGCACTTAAGGCGTTTCACTGGGCGCAGGCCAACCCCGACATCAGCAAGCGCGTCGGCGATTTCTCCAAGGACGGCGTCGAGCTTGCCGCCTGCGGCAACACAATGAAGGCGCAGAACGTCACTCTCGCGGATCTCTTGCCGGGCTTCGTCAGCGCCGAAAAGGGCGGCGTGGTCCGTTTGGCGGAGCTCCAGTGGCAGGGTTATCTCTATCTGCGGCCGTAGGCTCGCGCGCTCGCGCAGCCATTCTCCGTCATTGCGAGGAGCCCTTGCGACGAAGCAATCCAGTCTGCCTCCACGGAGGGACTGGATGTGCTTCGCTTGCGCTCGCAATGACGGAGGATGTGGCGCCCCGCCGAGCGTCACATCGCGCTTGACTTATCCATAACTACAGGGTTATGAATTAATCCATAACTTACAAGTTATGGATCTCATGTCCGCCGCGCACGACCTTCTGTTCAGGACGCTCGCCGACCCCACCCGGCGGGCGATCTTCGAGCGATTGTGCCGCGAGGGCGAACAGACGGTCGGGGCACTGACGGCGTTGTCAGGGGTCTCCCAGCCGGCGGTCTCCAAACATCTCGGCGCGCTGAAGCAGGCTGGCCTCGTGCGCGACCGGCATCAAGGACGTCAGACGCATTACAGCGCCCAGCCCGGCGCGCTCAATCCGTTGATCGACTGGACCAGCCAGATGGCCGGGTTCTGGCAGAACCGGCTCGACGCGCTCGACGATCTCCTGAAGAGGATGGACCAATGACCGAAGCTGCCGCCGATATGCGTTCCGTCGTCATCGAGCGCGAATTTGCCTTTCCGGCAGAACGGATCTGGCGTGCGCTGACGCAGCCGCATCTGATCGAAGAGTGGCTGATGAAGAACGATTTCAAGCCGACCGTCGGCCACCGCTTCAACCTTCGCGGCGAGTGGGGCGGCGTGCTGGACTGCGAGGTCCTCACCATCGAGCCGCAGAAGACGCTCGCCTACACCTGGAATTTCTCGCATGACGACGCGGCGTTCGATCTCAAGAGCGTCGTGACCTTCACGCTGACGCCGACGGGCGCAGGCACGCATCTGCGTGTCGAGCAAGCCGGCTTCAGCCCGACGCAGAAGCAGGCTTTTGGCGGCGCGCATGCCGGCTGGAAGCAGTTTTTCGCCAAGCTGGACGAGCTGCTGGCAAGAGCAGACTAGCTCGGCCACCGGCCTTCATTCGATCATCTCAAGAGGAGGTTTCATTGACCGGGAATATGTGGGTTCGGCAGATCCATCGCTGGCTGTCGATCGCTTTCACCCTCGCCGTCATCGCCAATATCGTCGCCATGACCATGCAGGTCCAGGCCGTGTGGATCGGCTTCCTCGCGCTCGTCCCATTGATCCCGTTGCTCGCGACCGGGCTCTATATGTTCGCGCTACCATATCTTGGCCAACGCGACGGCACGCAACGCGAGGCGAGGTCATGAAGAAGACCGTGACCGCGACAAAGAAGGACGCGAATGGGCCGTCGCCCTCCAAGCTGATCGACGGCAGGATCAAGGAGCTTGGCGACTGGCGCGGCGAGATGCTCGGGCGAATCCGCGACCTGATCAAGGAGGCCGATCCTGAAATCGTCGAGGAATGGAAGTGGCGCGGCGTGCCGGTGTGGGAGCACGACGGCATCATCTGCACCGGCGAGACCTACAAGGCCGTGGTGAAGATGACGTTTGCCAAGGGCGCCGCACTGGACGACCCCGCCGGCCTGTTCAATTCCAGCCTCGAGGGAAATGTGCGGCGCGCGATCGATTTTCGCGAGGGCGAGAAGATCAACGAGAAGGCTTTGAAGGCGCTGATTCGCGCAGCCGTGGCGTTGAACGCGTCCAAAGCCAAGAAGAAGCCGGCCAAACGGCCTGCATAGACGGCTGCGTCAGGCCACCGCCGAGATCGGGCGCGGGCTCACGACATATTCGCGCAGCACCTTGTCGTTGGCGTCGACCTCGATCAGCGCGACGTCGTAGGTCCAGAGATCGGCCAGATGCTGGAGCACGCGCTTGGCGTCGGTCTCGTTGAGCTGCGAGCCCTTAATGACATGGTGATGCAGGATCAGCCGCCGATCGCCGGAGAGATCGACGTCGACCACCTCGATATTGGCGTCGATGTAGCCGACATCGTGCTGTCGCGCGAGCTCGCGCCGGACGCGGCGGAAGCCGCGCTCGTCGTGAATGGCGTCGACCCGGATGCCGGCGCGCTCCTCGGGGTCGTCATGCAAGTGGAACATGCGGAGGTGCCGCATCAGCTTCGGGCTCAGGAACTGGGCGATAAAACTCTCGTCGCGGTAGTTGGCCCAGACGTCGCGCAGCACGCCCATCACGTCGTTCTTGCCGGCGATGTCCGGGAACCACTCACGGTCCTCGTCTTCCGGCCTGGTGACGATGCGCTCGATGTCCTGCATCATGGCGAAGCCGAGCGCATAGGGATTGAAGCCCGAGTAGCGCGGGTCGTCGAACTCCGGCTGGAACACGACGTTGGTGTGTGACTGCAGGAATTCGAGGAAATTGCCGTCGCTGATGCGGCCCTGCTGATGCAGCTTGGTCATGATGCGATAGTGGACGTAGGTCGCCGTCCCCTCGTTCATCACCTTGGTCTGGCTCTGCGGATAGAAATACTGCGCGATGTGGCGGACGATGCGCAACAGCTCGCGCTGCCAGGGCGCCAGCCGCGGCGCGCTCTTCTCCAGGAAATACAGCAGGTTTTCCTGCGGCAAGCCGAGCAGCTTGCGGCGGCGTTCCAGGGAGATCGCTGAGCGGGTCTTCGACGCCCCCTTGGGCACGGTGCGCCAGAGATCATTGAAGACCTCCTCTTCGTGCTGGCGCCGACGGCCGGCACGCTTCTCTTCCTCGCGCAAATCCAGCTTCTTCTTGCCGGGATAGCGGTCGATCCCGTGCGACATCAGCGCATGCGCGGCATCCAGCGTGCGCTCGACCTCGACGCGGCCGTAGCGATCCTCGCACTGCATGACGTAGTTCTTGGCGAAATCCAGATAGTCCAGGATGCCGTCGGCGTCGGTCCACTGCTTGAACAGATAGTTGTTCTTGAAGAAGTGATTGTGCCCGAAGGCGGCGTGCGCGATCACCAGGGTCTGCATCGTCGCCGTGTTCTCCTCCATCAGATAGGAGATACAGGGCGAGGAGTTGATCACGATCTCATAGGCGAGCCCCATGAGGCCCTTGCGATAGGAGGCCTCGTGATACGCAAAATGCTTTCCGAACGACCAGTGCTTGTAGAACAACGGCATGCCGACTGACGAGTAGGCGTCCAGCATCTGCTCGGCGGTGATCACCTCGATCTGGTTCGGATAGACGTCGAGCCCGAGATCTCTCGTCGCCACCTCCTCGCAGGCATCCGTGATGCGCTGCAAGGTCTGAAAATCCCAATCGGCGCCTTCGAACAAGCGTTCCGTCATGGAGCGGCTTTCTCCTGGGCAGTTTCGCGGCGCTGGAACAGATCGTGGAACACCGGAAAGATCTCGCTGCGCTCGCTGACCTTGCGCATCGAGAGCGGTGCGCCGCTGTTGCGCAGGCGCTCATAGAGGGTCCAGAGCGAGGAATCGGACAGATCGAAGGCGCTGCCGCCGGACTCGCCGACCTCGAGATAGGCGAAAAACTGGCAGACCGGCAGGATCTTGTCGGTCAGCAGCATGCCCGTGAGCTCGCCGTCGGAATAGGAATTGTCGCCGTCGGAGGCTTGCGCGGCGTAGATATTCCAGTCCGACGGGCTGAAGCGTTCGCGCACGATCTCGTGCATTGCCTGCAGCGCGCTGGAGACCAATGTGCCGCCCGAGGCCGGGCCGTAGAAGAAGGTCTGCTCGTCCACCTCCTCGGCGCGGTCGGTGTGGCGGATGAAGACGATGTCGACGTGCTTGTAGCGGCGTTTCAGGAACACGTAGAGCAGCATGTAGAAGCGCTTGGCGAGATCCTTCATGTGCTCGGACATCGAGCCCGACACGTCCATCAGGCAGAACATCACGGCCTGGGCAACGGGCTTCGGCACCGTCTCAAAGCGGCGGAAGCGGATGTCGAGCGGATCGATGAAGGGAATGCGCTTAATCTTGGCTTTCAGCTTTTCCAGCTGGGCAAGCAGCATCACACGCTCGTCCTCATCCGTGCATGCGGCGATCGCGGCTTCCAGCTCCTCGATCTCGTCCTTGCGCGGACGCTTGAGCGCGATGCGGCGCGCAAGCGCAAGCCGCACCGTCCGGCTGACCGAAATGTTGGACGGCGAGCCGGAGGTGGTATAGCCGGCGCGCTGGATGCCCTCGCTCTCCGTGTGCGCGATCTTGCGCTTGGCAAGATCCGGCAGCTCGAGATCGTCGAGGAAGAGATCGACGAACTCGTCGCGGCTCAGCACGAAGCGGAAGGCGTCCTCGCTGTCGCCTTCGCCGGGGCCGGAATCCTTGGCGCTGCCCTGGCCTGAGCGCTGGAGGTAGTCGCCCTCGATGAACTTCTTGTTCCCGGGCAATACCATGTCACGCGTTCCGCCGTCGCGGCGGAAGCGCGGCTCGTGCATGCCGTCGAGCGGGATCGTGACCTCACCACCCTCCAGGACGTCCTTGATGTCGCGTTCCTGCGAGGTCTTCTTGACGGCGCCCTGCACCAGGGATTTGGCCCGACGCAAGAACCGCTGCCGGTTCTCAAGACTCTTGCCGCCTGGATTCAGGCGCCTGTCAATAATGTGAATCGGCACTTTTCCATCCGCCTCAACCGGCCTGCTTCACGCGCATGTACCATTCGACGAGCCGGCGAACCTGACGCTCGGTGTAGCCACGCTCCACCATGCGTGCGACGAATTCGCCGTGCTTCTTCTCCGTCTCGCCGTCCTTCTTCGACCCGAAGGAGATGACCGGAAGCAGGTCCTCGACCTGCGAGAATATCCGCTTTTCGATCACATCGCGAATCTTCTCGTAGGAGATCCAGGTCGGATTCTTGCCACCGTTCTGGGCGCGCGATCGTAACGAGAATTTGACCACCTCGTTGCGGAAATCCTTCGGGTTGGCGATGCCCGCCGGCTTCTCGATCTTGGTCAATTCCTGGTTCAAGAGTTCGCGATCAAGCAGCTGGCCGGTATCGGCATCCTTGAAATCCTGGTCCTCGATCCAGGCATCGGCATAATCGACGTAACGGTCGAACAGGTTCTGGCCGTAATCCGAGTAGGATTCGAGATAGGCCTTCTGGATCTCGTTGCCGATGAACTCGGCATAACGCGGCGCCAGATCCGCCTTGATGAACTCGAGGTAGCGCTTCTCGACTTCCTCGGGCAGCTGCTCGCGTTTGATCGACTGCTCCAGCGCGTACATCAGATGCACGGCGTCGGCGGCGACTTCCTGCGGATCATGGTTGAAGGTGGCAGCAAGGATCTTGAAGGCAAAGCGCGTGGAGACACCGTCCATGCCCTCGTCGACGCCGGCGGCATCACGATATTCCTGGACGCTGCGCGCCTTCGGATCGGATTCCTTCAGGCTTTCGCCGTCGTAAACCCGCATCTTGGCGTACACCGTGGAATTCTCGTGCTTGCGCAGGCGCGACATCACCGAGAACCGCGCCAGGGTCTCCAGCGTCGAGGGCGCGCAAGGCGCCGCCGCCAGCTCGGAGCCCTGGATCAGCTTCTCGTAGATCTTCTGCTCCTCCGTGACCCGCAGGCAGTACGGCACCTTGATCACGCAGATGCGGTCGATGAAGGCCTCGTTGTTCTTGTTGGCCTTGAAGCTCGACCACTCGGCTTCGTTGGAGTGCGCGAGGATAACGCCGGTGAACGGGATCGCGCCGATGTTCTCGGTGCCGATGTAATTGCCTTCCTGCGTCGCGGTGAGCAGCGGGTGCAGCATCTTGATCGGCGCCTTAAACATCTCGACGAACTCGAGCACGCCCTGGTTGGCGCGGTTGAGGCCGCCGGAATAGCTGTAGGCGTCAGGATCGTTCTGCGCGTAGGTTTCGAGCTTGCGGATGTCGACCTTGCCGACCAGCGAGGAGATGTCCTGGTTGTTCTCGTCACCCGGCTCGGTCTTGGCTATCCCGATCTGGCGCAGCCGCGACGGCTGGATTTTTGCGACGCGAAACTGGGAAATGTCGCCGCCGAAGGCTTCCAGCCGCTTGTAGCACCACGGGCTCATCAGGCCGGTGAGACGGCGGCGCGGAATGCCGTATTTCTCTTCCAGCATCGGGCCGAGCTGATCCGGGTCGAACAGGCTGAGCGGGCTTTCGAACACCGGGCTCAGCTCGTCGCCGGCCTTGAGCACGTAGATCGGATGCACTTCCATCAGCGACTTCAGCCGCTCGGCGAGCGAGGATTTGCCGCCGCCGACCGGACCGAGCAGGTAGAGTATCTGCTTGCGCTCTTCGAGGCCCTGCGCCGCGTGACGGAAGAAACCGACGATGCGCTCGATGGTTTCTTCCATGCCGTAGAAGCCGGCGAAGGCCGGATAGGTGCGGATCGTGCGGTTCAAAAAAATACGGCCAAGGCGTGGGTCCTTGGCCGTGTCAATCGTCTGGGGCTCACCGATCGCTGCGAGCAGTCGTTCGGCCGCGTTCGCGTATTTCATGGGATCGCTTCGACACGATTCCAGATATTCCGCCATCGACATGTCGTGTTGGCTTCTCGCCTCGAACGACTTAGCGAAAGCGTTGAATAGAGAATCGTTATACATGATCCCTCTCCGCGTGAGTTCCGCTACACAACTGAACGAAAGCAGCGACCGGACCGTTCCTTAGCGCCACTCTCGAATCAGCGTGAGCACATGACGATCATTCGACACCCGGGCGCCTTCTCGGCGCAACGCACAACGTAGGCACAGGGTGAGTTACGAACAGGCACCTGCCTGATCTTTGAGCGAATCTCTGTCTATATTGGCTCATTTCCAGAAAATGTCACTTGCTCGCAACATCCGGGCGTTACCGGGGATGAGTCCAGCCGGCGCCGCAGCATAGCGGTCTGCGAACGGCGATCTTATGACGCTTGTGCGGCGAAGCCTTGCGGGCCGCGTTCATCTTCCTGCTGCAATGCAGTGCGTGGACGGCCGGCAGCGTGACAGTCGCGGCAAGCGCGCAGCAGTGCATCAAAATCGGTCG
Source organism: Bradyrhizobium sp. 149 (assembly GCF_023073915.1). Taxonomy (GTDB): domain Bacteria; phylum Pseudomonadota; class Alphaproteobacteria; order Rhizobiales; family Xanthobacteraceae; genus Bradyrhizobium. The sequence continues at coordinate 809,210 of NZ_JADPKK010000023.1, forward strand.
CCAGGCCCTCCGACCGGATGACGATGCTGTCGTCCCTCACGCAGCGGGCCAGGCCGCGGATAGTGCAGAGCTGCCGCCGCAAGGCTGGCGTCGGCGTCAGCACGATCGTCTTGCGCCCGCGGCGTTCTTCAGCCGAAATCTCCGCGATCGAGTCCCACAGCAGAAATTCATTGCCGATGCGGAGATCGCGGATGCCATAGGGGGTGACGATCACCACCGGTCCCCGTTCGGCGGGGAGCATCCAGATCAGCCGGCCGGTCATCAGGGCGAACACCGCGACGCCGGCATAGCCGACCGCCGTATCGTAATCGCCAACAGCGCTCCACCAGCCCAGGGCGAGGGTTGCGCTGAGCAATGTCATGGCGAAGCCCGCTATGACCAGCAGCCGCAGTTGGGTCGTACATGGACCGATTTCGAGATCCTGGGACGCATCGACGCATCCGGCCGACGTGACCGATTGCTGGCTGTCTGTGATGGCGAGCGCCAGGCCATCATGATGTGCGTGCATGCTTTTCCCCAGCATGGCCATTCGCGACCGAGCCACGATGCATCAGGCGGACCAGAATCCGCCGATGGTACTCCGCACAGCCACTAGCGACGAGACAGAGGCAGCTGACGCTACGCAACGAGGCCCGGCCGATTCCTCACGGCCCATGGCTTTTTACGCAACTCGGCTCCTCCTGCGCGGATCGCCATGATCGCGACGGAGTTACACCGGAGGGTATGACTCCCATACCCTTGATTGGTTCCCTCAAGGAAGCATGTAAGCTAGAGGATAGCGCGTCAGGACCGGCGCGGAAACCCCTCGCCCGCAGGCTTGGAGATAAATAAGCATCATGAATCCCGTCAAAGAACTGGAAAAGCACGGACAAGCCGTCTGGCTGGACTTCCTGGCCCGTGGCTTCATCGCCAAGGGCGACCTGAAGCGGCTGATCGACACCGACGGCGTCAAGGGCGTCACCTCCAATCCCTCGATCTTCGAGAAAGCAATCGGCAGCTCGGACGAGTACGACGCGCCGATCGGCAAGGCGTTGAAGCGCGGCGATCGGTCAGTCGCCGACCTGTTCGAGGCTATCGCGGTCGAGGACATCCAGAACGCCGCCGACGTGCTGCGCCCGGTCTATGACCGCCTGAAGGGCGGCGACGGCTATGTCAGCCTGGAAGTCTCGCCCTATCTGGCGATGGACACCTCCGCAACGGTCACCGAGGCGCGGCGGCTCTGGAAGGACGTCGACCGCAAGAACCTGATGGTGAAGGTGCCGGCGACGCCGGAGGGCCTGCCGGCGGTCGAGCAGCTCATCGGCGACGGCATCAGCATCAACATCACGCTGTTGTTTTCCAGGGACGTCTATCTGCAAGTCGCCGAGGCCTATCTCGCCGGCTTGGAGAAATACGTCGCAGGTGGCGGCGACCCCTCGCACGTGGCGAGCGTGGCGAGCTTTTTCGTCAGCCGCATCGACTCGGTGGTCGACAAGCAGCTCGACGAGAAGATCGCCCGCGCCAACGATCCGAGCGAGAAGGAACGGCTCGCCGCGCTGAAGGGCAAGGTCGCGATCGCCAATGCCAAGGTCGCCTACCAGGACTACAAGCGCCTGTTCTCAGGCCCCCGCTGGGACAAGCTCGCGGCCAAGGGCGCCAAGCCGCAGCGTATGCTGTGGGCCTCGACCGGCACCAAGAACAAGGACTACAGCGATGTCCTCTATGTCGAGGAGCTGATCGGTCCCGACACCATCAACACCGTGCCGCCGGCAACACTGGATGCGTTCCGCGACCACGGCACGCCGCGCGACAGCCTGGAAGAGAATGTCGACGATGCCCGTCGGGTGCTGGAAGAACTGGAGCGCTCGGGCGTCTCGCTCGATGCCATCACCGAGGAACTCGTCAAAGACGGTGTCAAGCAGTTTGCGGACGCCGCCGACAAGCTCTATGGCGCGGTCGCCCACAAGCGCGCCACCGTGCTCGGGGCCACGATCGATCGCCAGCTTCTCTCGCTCGGCGACGGTCTCGGCAAGGCCGTGGCCAAGAGCACCGAGGAATGGCGCGCATCGGCAAAGATCCGCAGGCTGTGGCAGCGCGACAAATCGGTCTGGACCGGAAGCGACGAGGACAAATGGCTCGGCTGGCTCGACAGCGCCGCCAAGGCCGACGTCGCCGATTATGAGGATTATGCCAGCCGCGTGAAGGGTCAGAAGTTCTCCGACGCCGTGGTGCTCGGCATGGGCGGGTCGAGCCTTGGCCCTGAGGTGCTGGCTGAGACCTTTGGCAAGAAGCCCGGGTTCCCGAAACTGCACGTGCTGGATTCCACCGATCCGGCGCAGGTCCGGGCGATGGAGGCCAGGATCGACATCGCCAACACCGTGTTCATCGTCTCCAGCAAGTCCGGCGGCACCACCGAACCGAATGCGATGAAGGATTATTTCCACGAGCGCGTCGCGCAGGCGGTCGGGCCGAAGGTCAAGACCGGCCATCGCTTCATCGCGGTCACCGATCCCGGATCGTCGCTGGAGAAGGCGGCGAAGACGCTGAACTATGCGCGCATCTTTCACGGCGAGCCCTCCATCGGTGGACGCTACTCGGTGCTCTCGCCGTTTGGCCTCGTGCCGGCGGCAACCGCGGGCATCGATATCAAGACCTTCGTCAAGCACGCGCTTGCGATGGCCCGCTCCTGCGGACCGGACGTGCCGCCAGCTGAGAACCCCGGCGTGCAGCTCGGCCTTGCCATGGGCCACGCGGGGCTCGAAGGCCGCGACAAGGTGACGATCCTGTCGTCGAAGAAGATCGCCGATTTCGGCGCCTGGGCCGAACAGCTCATCGCGGAATCGACTGGCAAGGACGGCAAGGGCCTGATCCCGATCGACGGCGAGCCGCTGGGCGAACCCTCGGTCTACGGAAACGACCGGCTCTTCATCGACATCCGTGTCGAAGGCGAGGCGGACGCTGCCCATGACTCGAAGCTTGCCGCGGTCGAAGCGGCCGGTCATCCCGTCGTGCGCATCGTCATGAAGTCGATCGACCATCTCGGCCAGGAGTTCTTCCGCTTCGAGATGGCGACGGCCGTGGCGGGCAGCATCCTCGGCATCAACCCGTTCGACCAGCCCGACGTGGAAGCGGCCAAGATCAAGACCCGCGAGCTCACCGCGTCGTTCGAAAAGACTGGCGCGCTGCCGGCCGAACAGCCGGTGGTCAGCACCGCAGAGGCCGATCTCTACACCGACGAGACCAATGCCGCGGCCCTGCGCGCCGCCGGCGCCAACGGCGACCTCACCTCATGGCTGAAGGCGCATCTGTCGCGCTCTGAGCACGGCGATTACGTCGCCCTGCTCGGCTACATCGCGCGCGACAAGGCGACGATCGACGCCCTCCAGACCATGCGGCTCGAAGTGCGCGAGAAGCGACATGTCGCCACCTGCGCCGAGTTCGGACCGCGTTTCCTGCACTCCACCGGGCAAGCCTACAAGGGCGGGCCCGACAGCGGCGTGTTCCTCCAGATCACCGCCGACGATGCCAAGGACTTGTCCGTGCCGGGCCAGAAGGCCAGCTTCGGTGTCATCAAGGCCGCGCAGGCGCGCGGCGACTTCGACGTGCTCACCGAGCGCGGCCGGCGCGCGCTGCGGGTCCACTTGAAGGGCGGGCTCAAGAAAGGCCTCGCGGCGCTCAACGCGGCGCTTAACGACGCACTGAATTAAGGGAATCTCTCAGATGCAACTCGGCATGATCGGCCTCGGCCGGATGGGCGGCAACATCGTTCGCCGGCTGATGCGCCACGGACATTCGACCGTGGTTTACGACAAGGACGCCAAGGCCGTCGCGGCCCTCGCCGCAGACGGCGCGGTAGGCTCGGCGACGCTCGAAGAGTTCATCGCGAAACTGGAGCGGCCGCGCACGGCTTGGGTGATGCTGCCGGCCGGCCACATCACCGAGACCACGATCGACACGATCGCGGGCGTGATGCAGGAAGGCGACGTCATCATCGACGGCGGCAACACGTTCTGGCAGGACGACGTCCGCCGCGGCAAGGCGCTGAGGGCGCGCGGCATCCATTATGTCGACGTCGGCACCTCCGGCGGCGTCTGGGGCCTCGACCGCGGCTACTGCATGATGATCGGCGGCGAGAAACAGGTGGTCGACCGGCTCGATCCGATCTTCGCCGCGCTCGCGCCCGGCGCTGGCGACATTCCACGTACGGAGGGACGTGAGGGGCGCGATCCCCGAATCGAGCAGGGCTACATCCATGCCGGCCCCGTCGGCGCCGGGCATTTCGTCAAGATGATCCACAACGGCATCGAATACGGCCTGATGCAAGCCTATGCCGAAGGTTTTGATATCCTCAAGAACGCCAACATCGAGGCCTTGCCGGCGGATCATCGTTACGATTTCGACCTTGCCGACGTCGCCGAGGTGTGGCGGCGCGGCAGCGTGATCCCGTCCTGGCTGCTCGACCTTACGTCAACCGCGCTCGCGGACAGCCCTTCACTGGCGGAGTATTCCGGTTTCGTCGAGGATTCGGGCGAAGGACGCTGGACCGTGAACGCGGCAATTGACGAGGCCGTACCGGCCGAAGTCCTGACCGCCGCGCTCTTTGCACGTTTCCGTTCCCGCAAGGAACACACCTTCGCCGAGAAAATTCTCTCAGCGATGCGGGCCGGCTTCGGCGGCCATAAGGAGCCGAAGCAGCCGGCTGCTTCGAGCCCAAATAGCTCGAAGCCGAAGTGAAACGTAATCAAGCGAAGGCCAACAATTCGTGACAAAAGACCCGCAGCCAAAGCGCAAGCCGGAAAATTGCGCCTTCGTCATCTTTGGCGTGACCGGAGACCTCACCCATCGGCTGGTGATGCCCTCGCTCTACAATCTGGCGGCCGAGAACATGCTGCCGGACAAATTCTGCGTCGTCGGCGTGGCCCGTAGGGGCCAGTCGGATGACGAGCTGCGCGACGGCCTGATGAAGGGCCTGCGCGAGTTCTCCACGAGGCCGGTCGATGACGTCGTCGCGAAACAGCTCCTGCAATGCGTGACCTTCGTCGAAGCCGATCCGAAGGATCCGTCGTCGTTCGATCGCTTGCGCGCGCACCTCGATCAGCTGGAATGTTCGGAAGGTACCGGCGGCAATCGGCTATTCTACCTCGCAACGCCACCGGCCGCGTTCGCGCCGACCGCGCGCGAGCTCGGCCGCACCGGTATGATGAAGCAGAACGGCGCCTGGCGGCGGCTGGTGATCGAAAAGCCGTTCGGCACCGATCTGGCCTCGGCGCGCGCGCTGAACACCGAACTCCTGAAGATCATGGACGAGCACCAGATCTACCGGATCGATCACTATCTCGGCAAGGAGACCGTCCAGAACATCCTGGTGCTGCGCTTTGCCAACGGCATGTTCGAGCCGATCTGGAATCGCAACCATATCGACCACATCCAGATCACGGTGGAGGAGAAGCTCGGCGTCGGCCATCGCGGCGGCTTCTATGACGCCACCGGCGCGCTGCGCGACATGGTGCCGAACCATCTGTTTCAGCTGATGTCGCTGGTCGCGATGGAGCCGCCGGCGCGCTTCGACGCCCATTCTGTGCGCTCCGAGAAGGCCGAGGTTCTCACCGCGATCCAGCAGCCGAACGTGGAGGAAGCGCTGAAGAGCTCGGTGCGCGCCCAATATCTCTCGGGGCGCATCGGCGACGATGAGATCCCGGACTATCGCAAGACCGAGGACGTCACGCCCGGCAGCACCACCGAGACCTACGTCGCGCTGAAGCTGATGATCGACAATTGGCGCTGGGCCGGCGTTCCCTTCTACCTTCGAACCGGCAAGGCGCTGGGCAATAAGCGCACCGAGGTCGCGATCAAGTTCAAGCAGGCCCCGCTGTCGATGTTCTCAGGCACGGCTGTCGATCGCCTCTCCCAGAACTTCCTCACTATCGGTATCGCGCCGACCGAGACCATCGAGCTGCAGTTCAATGCCAAGGTCCCGGGGCCAAGCGTCACCATCGACGGCGTCGAGATGAAGTTCCGCTATGGCGACTATTTCCGGGCCGATCCCTCGACCGGCTACGAGACGCTGATCTACGACTGCATGATCGGCGACAATATCCTGTTCCAGCGCGCCGACGGCATCGAAGCCGGATGGCAGGCGGTGCAGCCGTTCCTGGACGCCTGGAAGAACGCGGGCAGCAACGGCATCGAGACCTACCAGGCCGGCAGCGACGGCCCCGCTTGTGCCGACGAGTTGCTCCGCCGCGACGGCCGAAGCTGGCGTAAATTTTCGTGATGGCAGCGGCCGGACAGCCGAAGCTGATCGTTGAGGCCGACGCCGAGGCTCTCGCGCAGGCCGCGGCCGAACGGCTGATGGCGCGGATCGCGGACAATCCCGGGCGCATCGCGATCTGCCTCACCGGCGGCTCGAGCCCAAAGAGGCTCTACCAACTGCTTGGCAGCGACGTCTGGTGCGAAAAAATCCCGTGGCAGCGCGTGCACTGGTTCATCGGCGACGAGCGCTTCGTGCCCGAAAGCGATCCCCTCAACAACATGGCGGTCGCGCGCGCGACCTTTCTCGATCGCAACGCGCCCTCCAGCCATATTCACCCGATCCCGACCACGGTCGACAACCCCGATCGGAGCGCGGAGGCCTATGCGCGCGAGCTGCAGTCTTTCTACGGCGCGGCAAGCTTGGATCCGGCACGGCCCCTGTTCGACCTGGTTTTGATGGGCGCGGGCCCGGACGGCCACACGGCTTCGCTCTACCCGGGCTACCCCGAGATCGAGGAGACCGGACGCTGGGTGGTCGGCGTCCCCAAGGCCAATGTTGCCCCCTTCGTGCCGCGGGTGTCGCTCACCCTGCCCGCTTTAGCATCCAGCCGCGAAATGCTGTTCGAGATTGCCGGGCACGACAAGCAGCCGATCTTGACGCGCCTGCTCAATGGCGAGACTCTGCCGGCTGTACGCGCGCGCTCGAATGGTGAGACCGTCTGGCTGGTCGACCAGGCCGCGCTACCGGAGGGAATTCGTGGCGGGCGTTGAAGCACCTTGTGCATTGATCGTGATGGGCGTGTCGGGTTCGGGCAAGAGCACGGTTGCAAAAGCGCTCGGCGAGCGCCTCGGCTGGCGTTTCGAGGACGGTGACAGCTTTCACCCCGCCAGCAATGTCGAGAAGATGCGGGCCGGCCATCCCCTCACCGACGAGGACCGCTGGCCCTGGCTCAACGCTATTGCCGACGAGATCGCGCGGGTCTGTGACAAGGGCGAGCATGTCATCATCGCCTGTTCGGCGCTGAAGCACATCTATCGTGACGTGCTCCTGCGCGGACGCGACGACGTCCGCTTCGTCTTCCTGAGGGGCACGAAGGAGCTGATCGCCGCTCGCCTCGCGCAACGCAAGGGGCACTTCATGCCGCCGGGCCTGCTGACGAGCCAGTTCACGACGCTGGAGCCGCCCGAGGCGGGCGAGCACGTGATCACCGTCTCGATCGACGAATCCGTCGAAGCGATCGTGGACGGCGTGGTGCGGCAGTTGAAACTGGGCGGCGCGAAACGCTGAAGCGAAAACCTAAGGTCCTGCCATGACGAAAATCTCACTCGTGGTGTCCGACGTCGACGGCACGCTGCTGACCAAGGACAAGACGCTGACCGAGCGGGCGAGATCCGCGGTGCAGCGGCTGCACCAGGCCGGCATCGGTTTCACGATCACGTCGAGCCGCCCCGCGATCGGCATGCGCTTCCTGATCGAGCCGCTGGCGCTCTGGCTGCCGGTCGGCCCGTTCAACGGCTCCTCGATCGTCGATCCCGAGATGAACCCGGTCGAGCAGCATCTCATCCCGGCCGGCGCGGCCGAGCGAAGCTTGCAAATTCTGCGGGACTTCGGCGCCGACATCTGGCTGTTCACCACCGACAAATGGCTGATCAATAACCCGAGCGGAAAATACGTCGCGCATGAGCAGCACACCATCCGCTCCGATCCGACCATCGTGACGGACTTTTCGCCCCACCTTGCGAGCGCCTGCAAGATCGTCGGCGCCAGCGCCGACGCGGCGGGCCTCGAAGCTTGCGAGAAGGTGATGCAGGGGGCGCTCGGCAGCGAGGCGACCGCCGTGCGCTCGCAGACCTATTATCTCGACATCACCCCGCCCGGCTTCGACAAGGGCACATTCGTGCAGGCGATGGCCAAGCGCCTCGGCATTTCGACCGACGCAGTCGCCACCATCGGGGACATGCAGAACGACCTCGCGATGTTCCGCGTCAGCGGCGTCTCGATCGCCATGGGCAATGCCGCCGACAACGTCAAGGACCAGGCCACCCACGTCACCGTCTCCAATGAGCAGGACGGTTTTGCGGAGGCGATCGAGATGATATTGAAGCGGAATGAGGTCGCTTAGGTCACTGCTTTGACCGCTGCACCGCCGGCTTCTCGCTCCCCTGCCTCGCCGCCGACAGATTGTGCGCGGTGTTGATGAGCGCGATATGGGTAAGGGCCTGCGGAAAATTTCCGGTCTGGCGCCGGGCACCTGAATCATATTCCTCGGCCAATAGCCCGACGTCGTTCGCGATGCCGACCACGCGATCGAGCAATGCCTGCGCCTTGTCCAGATCACCCGACAGCACATGGGCATCGGCCAGCCACAGGCTACAGGCGAGGAAGGCGCCTTCGAGCGGCGGCTGCCCCGCGGGCATCTCGCGCGGATCGTGCCGCAGCACGAAACCGTCGCGCATCAAATGTCGTTCGACGGCCGCGATCGTGCCGCGGATGCGCGGGTCGTCGGCCGGCAGGAAGCCGACGGCCGGCAGCAGCAGCACACTGGCGTCGAGCAGTTTCGATCCGTAGGATTCCACGAAGGCGTTTTCCCCGGCATCGAAACCGTTGTTGCAGACGTCGCGATGAATGGCTTCGCGCAAGGCGCGCCAATGCAGGAGCGGCGCCTTGAAGCCAAATGTCTCGGCGCTCTTGATGCCGCGGTCGAAGGCGACCCACGTCATGACCTTGGAGAAGACGTAGTGCCTGGGCTGCCCGCGCCGCTCCCAGATGCCGTGATCGGGCTGGTCCCAGACCTCGGCGAGATGGTTGAGCACGGCGCATTCCAGCGCCCAGGTCGCCTCGTCGTCGAGCTTCAGCTTGGCCATTCGCGACTGGTGAAAAGCGTCGATCAGCTCGCCATAGACGTCGAGCTGGAGCTGCGCATGCGCGGCGTTGCCGACGCGCACCGGCTGCGCACCCTCGTAGCCGTCGAGCCAGCCGGCCTCCCATTCCAGCAATCGCCGCTGGCCCCAGATGCCGTACATGATCTGCATGTTCGCCGGCGAGCCGGCGGCCGCGCGCAACAGCCAATTGTGCCAGGCCAGGGCTTCCTCGGTATAGCCGGAGTTCATCAGCGCCAGCAGCGTGAAAGTGGCATCGCGCAGCCAGCAGAAGCGGTAATCCCAGTTCCTGGAGCCGCCGAGCTTCTCCGGCAATGAGGTGGTGGGCGCGGCGACGATGCCGCCGGTCGGGGCAAAGGTCAGCGCCTTCAGCGTGATCAGCGAACGCACGATCAGATCGTGATAGTCACCGTCGCGGGTGCAGTGGCTGCACCAGTCCTGCCAGAATTTTTCGGTCTCCTGGAGCGCCACCTCCGGATCGATCGGCGCGGGCAGATCGAGATGCGAGGGGCCATAGGTCAGCACAAACGGCACGGTCTCGCCGGCGGCCACCTCGAAGTCCGACACCGTGGTGAGATCCTCGCCGCGGGTCTCGACCGGCGTGCGCAGCACCGTCATGTCCTGGCCGCAGATCGCGAGCAGCGAATGGTCGATCCGCCGCACCCAGGGAATGTCGGCGCCGAAGCCGAAGCGGATCACGAGCTCCATCCGCATCTTCACCGTGCCGCTGACGCCGCGGACCAGCCGCACGATGTCGGAGGCCTTGCCGCGCGGCGGCATGAAGTCGATCAGCACGACGGTGCCGCTCTTCGTCTCGAATCGCGTTTCGAGGATGAGGGTGTCACGGAGATAGCGGCGCGACGTCGCGATGACGTCCCCGGCCGGCGCGATCAGCCAGCGGCCGTTCTTGGGCGTGCCGAGGATCGCGGCAAAGCAGGCGTCTGAATCGAAAGCCGGCCAGCACAGCCAGTCGATCGAGCCGTTGCGCCCAACCAGCGCGGCGGTCTCGCAATCGCCGATCAGCGCATAGTCCTCGATCCTTTGAGACAATGTCGTGCAAGCCTCGAAAACGGCATCCTGAAGACCCGCCGATCAACGCCCGCCGGGCAACGAGCGTTCCCGCGTCGCGGCCTTCAAAGCCGCGAGATCGACCTTCGAGGCGATCTTGTCGAGCGTAACAGGAAGGCGCTGGCGCCAGTTCGGATGCTCGTCGATCGTGCCGGGAATGTTGGGCTGGTCGATCACGCCGAGCAGATCCTCCAGCGACACCGCAAGCAGCCGCGACGGCGTTCGCGACAGGAAGGCGAGCACCGAATAGAGGTCGTGTGCGCGAATGCCGTTCTGGCGCAGGATCTCGTCGAGCATGCCGAGCGCATCCCAGCGGGCTTGGTCGTTCTCGCCGGGATCTAGCCCGAGCGAGCGCTTCATCTTGAGATCGCTGAATGAGCGCCAGCCGGCATAGGTCGACAAATCATGCGTGTTCAGCGTCACCAGCGCGTTGGGCCGGTAGTGATCGACGGGCCGGAAGTGGCCGGAATCGTCGCGCTCGAACATCATGACGAGGTAGGACCAGATGCCAAAATCCTGCATGGTTTCGCGAAAACCTTCCGGCACCGTGCCGAGGTCCTCACCGATCACGATGCACTTATGCGCCGCGCTCTCGCGCGCCACGGTCGCCAGCAGCGCCTCGAACGGCATCTGCACATAGGCGCCGTTATCAGGCTTGAAGCCGCGCGGCACCAGATAAAGCCGCTTCAAGCCCAGCACGTGATCGAGACGGATGGCGCCCGAATGGCGCATCGAAGCCGCGAGCATGTCGGCGAACGGCACGAAGGATTGCGCCTCCAGGCCGCCGGCGTTGAAGCCGGCAAGGCCCCAGTCCTGGCCGATGGTGTTGAGCACGTCCGGGGGCGCGCCGACGGCGAGATGGCGGGAAATCGCCGTCTGCTCGTTCCAGGCATCGAAGCCGTTGGACTGCACGCCGACGGCAACGTCAAGATAGAGGCCGACGCGCATGCCGAGCTGGCCGGCCAACTCCTTGGCGGCATGCAACTGGCTATCGGCGGTCCATTGCACGAATTCGACGAACTCGACGTCGTGCTTGTCGGGCCCGTTGCGCAGTTCGGCGCATTTCGCTTCATCCGGCTGCCGCCATTCCACCGGCCATTCCCACCACGGTGCCGCGAAACGATGCCGGAGCACCTCAAAGCAGGCAAAACGGGACAACAGCGGCGCGCGAGCCGCGCGGAAGGCGTCGAACTGGTTGCGGCGGACACCGCTCGCGCTTTTCACGAAGCTGTCGAAGGCGGCACGCAAGGCCAACCATTTCAAGGCCGCCATGTCCGCATAGGGCACACGATCGCCTTCACGGAGCCGCGCCGCGGTCGCGGCCGCGTCGGGGACGAGGTCTGCGGAAAATTCCGGGATCGCCTCGACGTCGATATAGAGCGGATTGAGAAACAGCCGGCTGTTCGGCGAATACGGGCTGCAATCGGCCGGATGGTCGTCGAACAACACGTGCAGGGGATTGAGCCCGACGCCGTCAGCTCCGAGCTGCTTGGCGAGCCGGACGAGATCGGCAAGGTCGGTAAAGTCGCCGATACCCCAATTGCGGTTCGAGCGGACGCTATAGAGCTGCACGGCAAGCAGCCAGCCGCGGTCGAAATCGCCGCCAAAGGCCCGTTCCGGTGCCACGATCATCGGCACCTCTTCCGTCACGCCTTCGGCATCGGTCAGCGTCAGGCGGTGATAGCCGAGCGGCAGTCCGGCGGGCCAGGCAATCACGGGCTCGCGCGTCTCGCCTTGTGCGATCACATTGCCGTTGCCGGTCACCTTCCATTTGAGCGGCGCCGCACCGAGCGTCACCAATTCGGTGCGCGGATGTCCCAAGGCGCGTACCACCACGGGCCCGCTGACGAAGCGGTAAACCCGCTTCTCCGGCAGGGCCTCGAGGATGGACTTGAGAGCCACGGGATCGGTGACCCGCAGCTTTCCGAGGGCATCGACGAATTCGGATTGAACGCCCTTGATCCGGGCTTGAGCTAAAAGATCCATTCGGCACGCAGCTTGCAGGCCATTCTTTGGCCGGGGGCATCGATTTTAACGAGGTCGCGGAAGAGGTTAGTCAGGGTTAACTCGCAAACTGCGCCTGCCGTTCCCAACGGAACCAATGACACACAAGCGGCTTTCTATATAGGTATCAAGCGTAGGTTCCCGCCAAGGGAAACGGGGTCCTGCTTTCTTGTCAATGGCATCACCGTGAACAAGACAATTCAAACTGTCGAGAGTGCCGCAGCCGGCAGCGCTTTCCTCATCGAAGACGTCTATCCCCTGATCGACGGCGGCCGCTTCCCCGTGAAGCGGATCGCGCGCGAACGGGTCGAGGTCTGGGCCGACATCTACCGCGACGGCGAAGCCGTGATCGGCGCAGCGCTGATCTGGCGACGAGAGCAGGACCGCGAATGGCGGAGCGAGCCGATGATCCCCCACGGCAATGACCGCTGGTCCGGCGCGTTCACACCCGTCGAGCCCGGCAAATATGTCTATGCGATCGAAGCCTGGACCGACGAGTTCGCGACGTGGTCGCACGCGGTCGCTCGCAAGCGGCGCTCCGGTGCCGATGTCACGCTCGATGCGATCGAGGGCGCCGGTCTTCTGACCAAGGCGCACGGCGCGCAGCTGGACGCCGCCGCTGTCATCGCCAGGCAATGCGAGGACTATCTTCAGACCGGCGAGGTTGCCCCGCTGCTGGCAACCGAGCTCGGCGAAGCCATGGCCGAGAGCCAGTCGCGGCCCGACCTTACCCGCTCGGCGCCCTTCCCGCTCATCGTCGACCGCAACAAGGCGCGCTTTGGCGCCTGGTATCAGATGATGCCGCGCAGCCAGAGCGTGGTGCCAGGACAGCACGGCACGCTCCGCGACTGCATCGCGCGCGTGCCCGACATCGCGGCGATGGGCTTCGACGTGCTCTACTTCACGCCGATCCACCCCATCGGCCGCACCCGGCGCAAGGGCCGCAACAACGCGCCGGTAGCAGCCGAAGGCGATCCCGGCTCGCCTTACGCGATCGGCACCGCCGAGGGCGGCCACGATGCGCTGCATCCCGACCTCGGCACGATCGAGGATTTTCGCGCGCTGGTCGCGACCTGCCTGGAATACGGCCTCGAGCTCGCGCTCGACTTCGCTGTGCAATGTTCACCGGATCATCCGTGGCTGACACAGCATCCGGAATGGTTCAAATGGCGCCCGGACCGCTCGGTACGGACGGCTGACGGGCCCTATTCCGATATTGTCATCCCCGATTTCACGTCCGTCGACCGGGCTGGACTGTGGAACGCGTTTCGCGACGCCTTGCTGTTCTGGATAGACCACGGCGTCACCATATTCGCCATCGACAATCACGACACCGCGCCGCTTGCCTTCTGGGAGTGGCTGATCCGTGACATCCGCCGCCGGCATCCCGAGGTGATCCTGTTCTCCAAGACGTTTGCGCGGCCGAAGCTGATGAAGGGCCTCGCCAAGCTCGGCTTTTCACAATCCTTCAGCTATTTCCCCTGGCGCACGGCGAGGTGGGAGCTGGAGCAATATCTCGGCGAGCTGACGCGCTATCCCGAACGTGACTTCTATCGGCCCAACCTGTTCGTGAGCACGCCCGACCTGCTGCCCTATCATCTCCAGGGCGGCGAGACCTGGGCGTTCAAATCGCGCGTCGCGCTGGCCGCGAGCTTGTCCGGCAATTACGGCATCTACAGCGGGTTCGAGTTGCTGGAGCACGACGCAATCCCCGGACGCGAGGAGTATCTCAATTCCGAGAAGTATCAGATCAAGCAGCGCGACTGGGACAAGCCCGGTCATATCAAGACCTATATCGCGCAGCTCAATCGCATCCGCAACGAGAATGCTGCGCTTCAGCAGACGGCGAACCTGCGCTTCCTCGGCATCGAAGACGGCGAGACGATCGCCTTCGTGAAGGAGGCGGCCGACCCGGCCAACACCGTTGTAGTCGTGATTGCGCTGTCGCGCCACGTGCGCGAATTCTGGCTGCCGCTCGGCGACATCACGGTTGACGCCGGCGGGCAGCGACACCACGTGTCGGCACTCGAAAACCTCCTCACCGGCGAACAGTCCCGCATCGAATGGGGCGGGATCAGGTTGCGTATCGATCCCGATCGCGATCCGGCGCTGCTGTTCCGCTGCCTGGCGTAAAGGCTTGACGCCATGAACGTATTGCCTTCCGTCGACACCAAGAAAGCCGAGGCTGCCGAGATCGTGGATGAGCTCTGGTACAAGGACGCCATCATCTACCAGCTCCACGTCAAGGCGTTCGCGGACAGCAATAATGACGGGATCGGCGACTTTGCCGGGCTGACCGAGAAGCTGCCCTATTTGCAGGAGCTCGGCGTCACCGCGCTGTGGCTGCTGCCGTTCTATCCTTCGCCCGGCCGCGACGACGGCTACGACATCGCCGACTACGGCGCGGTCAATCCCGATTTCGGGACGATGAAGGATTTCAAGCGCTTCATCCAGGAAGCGCAGAAGCGCGGTTTGCGCGTCATCACCGAGCTCGTCGTCAACCACACCTCGGACCAGCACAAATGGTTCAAGCGCGCGCGCCGCAGCCATCCGGGCTCGAGCGCCCGCAACTGGTATGTCTGGAGCGACACCGACCAGAAATACCAGGGCACGCGCATCATCTTCACCGACACCGAGAAGTCGAACTGGACCTGGGATCACGAGGCCGGCGCCTTCTACTGGCACCGCTTCTTCTCGCACCAGCCGGACCTCAATTTCGACAATCCGCGCGTCGTCAGCGCCCTGATCCAGGTGATGAAGCGCTGGCTCGATGCCGGCGTCGACGGCTTCCGCCTGGACGCCATTCCCTATCTCTGCGAGCGCGAAGGCACCTCGAACGAGAACCTCCCGGAGACGCATGCGATCATCAAGCGCCTGCGCCAGGAGCTGGATTCCTACTCCAAGGGCAAGCTGCTGCTGGCCGAAGCCAACCAATGGCCGGAGGACGTGCAGGAATATTTCGGCCGCGGCGACGAGTGCCACATGGCCTACCACTTCCCGCTGATGCCGCGCATCTACATGGCGATCGCCCAGGAGGACCGCTTCCCGATCACCGACATCCTGCGCCAGACGCCGGACATTCCGGCAAGCTGCCAATGGGCGCTGTTCCTGCGCAACCATGACGAGCTGACGCTGGAGATGGTGACCGACGTCGAGCGCGACTATCTCTGGACCACCTACGCCAACGATCCGCGTGCCCGCATCAATGTCGGCATCCGCCGGCGCCTCGCGCCGCTGATGGACAACGACCGGCGCAAGATCGAGCTGATGAACTCCCTGCTGCTGTCCTTCCCCGGCACGCCCATCATCTATTACGGCGACGAGATCGGGATGGGCGACAACATCTATCTCGGCGACCGCAACGGCGTGCGCACGCCGATGCAGTGGAGCCCGGACCGCAACGGCGGCTTCTCGCGCTGCGACCCGGCGCGCCTCTACGCGCCGCTGATCATGGATCCCGTCTACGGCTACGAATCGGTGAACGTGGAGGCGCAGTCGCGCAGCCTGTCCTCGCTGCTCAGCGCCACCAAGCGGCTGATCTCGGTGCGCAAGTCGACGCTCGCCTTCGGCCGCGGTACCATGACCTTCATCCGTCCGGCCAACCGCGCCGTGCTGGCCTATGTCCGGCAGTACCGCGACGAGGTGATCCTCTGCGTCGCCAATCTGTCGCGCGCGGCCCAGGCAACCGAGCTCGATCTGTCGCCATGGAAGGACCGCATCCCGCAGGAGATGCTCGGCCGCACGCGTTTTCCAGCGATCGGCGAACTGCCCTACATGGTCACGCTGGGGCCCTATGGCTTCTACTGGTTCCAGCTCACCGAGCGTGACAAGTCCGAGCCGGTAACGCCGCGCGCGGTGCCGGAATTCGAGACGCTGGTGGTGCCGGTGAACTCGACCTGGGTGTCGCTGGCGCGCGAGCGCGGCGTGTTCGAGCACGACGTGCTGCCGGGATTCCTGGCGCGTACGCGCTGGTATCCGGAGCACAATCCGAAGCACATCAAGCCGACGCTGACCTCGGCGGTGCCATTCTGCGACATCGGCGACAACAGGCCCTGGATCGCGTTCTTCGAGGCGGCGCAGGACGGCGTCACCACGCGCTACGTGCTGCCGATGCAGATCGAATGGGTGCGCTTCGACCGCGAACGCTTCAACCCGAGGGCACTCGCCGCCGTGCGCCAGGGTGCCCGCGAAGGCACACTGCTTGATGTCGCAACCGAGCAGATCTTCATCGGCCTGTTCCTGCGCAATCTGTCGCAGAACCTGGTGGTGGAAGAAAACAATCTGCGGCTGGAGTTCAAGGCGACCAGCCGGTTTGCCGATTACATCATCAAGGAGCCCGAACGCATCCGCGCGATCGAGCAGTCGAACAGCACCGCGCTGGTCGACAACCAGTATGTCGCCAAGATCTATCGCCAGCTCGAAGGCGGCATCAATCCCGAGATCGAGATCGGCTCCTACCTGACCGAAATCGCCCGCTTCGCCAATACGCCGGCACTGCTCGGCAGCGTCGAGCTGGTCGAAGGCGATCGTCGCAGCGCGCTCGGCGTGCTGCACGCCTATGTCGAGAACCAGGGCGACGGCTGGGCCGTCACCGCCGGCTATCTCGACCGCTATATCGACGAGCAGCGGGTGCTGCCGCCGGGCGAGATGCCCCGCGAGACCCAGGAGCAAGCGCTTTATCTGCACTTCATCGCACAGATCGGCCGGCGGCTCGCCGAGCTGCATGTGGCTCTGGCCGCTGCGAAGCCCCGCGATCTGGCGCCGGAGCCGATCGGCTCCGCACAGGTCAAGCGCTGGACATCCGACCTCAAGGCGCGGGCCGAGCAGGTTTTCGAGCGGCTGGCCGACGGGCGCGACGGCCTGCGGGAGATGGAGCGGCCGCTGATCGATCAGCTCGCCGCGGAGCGCGCGTCCCTGTCCGGCCGGCTGAATGCGCTATTGTCTTCCGAGATCGGCGGGTTGAACATCCGTCATCATGGCGACTTCCGCCTCGGGCAAACTCTGATCGTGAAGGACGATATCTTCATCATCGACTTCGACGGGGACCCGCGTTTGCCGCAGGCCGACAAGCGGCGGAAGCTGCCCGCCGCGCGCGACGTTGCCGGCCTGATCCGTTCGATTGATCTTTCGGTTAACGCGGCGCTCAACCGTGCGCTCACGGGTGCCTCCGACGAACAAGGCCGGCTTACGGCTGCGCTCGGCGAATGGCGCGAGCGCTCCACCGCGACGTTCCTCACCGCCTACCGCGAAGCCATGACCGATCGGCGGCTGTGGCCCGAAGATCGGCAATCTGCGGCTAGCCTGTTAAGGTTTTTCCTGCTTGATCAAGCGTTCGACGAAGTAGAGTACGAGCTGTCCCACCGGCCTGAGGGGCTCCATGCGCCGCTGTCCGGACTGCTTCGCATGCTGTCCAGTACCGAGAGCGAAGCCCATGCCTAAACTCCCTGCCGAGGCCTATGCGATCATCGAGGGCCGCCACTCCGACCCGTTCCACTATCTCGGCCTGCATCCCGAGGGCGGCAAGAGCGTGGTGCGCGCGTTTCTCCCCGAGGCCTCCAATGTCGAGGCGGTCAGCGAGCACGGCGAGGTGGCGAAGCTCGACCGCGTCCATGATTCCGGCCTGTTCATCGGCGCCCTGCCCAACGGCTCGAAGCACTACCAGCTCCGTGCGAAGTTCGGCGACAGCGTCGTCGAGTTCGAGGACGCCTACCGCTTCCCGCCGATCCTGACCGACTTTGATCTCTATCTGCTTGGCGAAGGCACACATCAGCGCATTTACGACAAGCTGGGCGCGCACCCGATGCGGCTCGAGGGCGTCGATGGTATCGGCTTCGTGGTGCTGGCGCCGAATGCACGACGTGTTTCCGTGGTCGGCGATTTCAATTTCTGGGACGGGCGGCGCCACCCCATGCGGGTACGCGGCGCAGGTTATTGGGAGTTGTTCATCCCGCACGCCAAGGCCGGCGATCACTACAAGTTCGAAATTATCGGGCCGCATGGCCATCTGCTCCCGCTGAAGTCCGATCCGATGGCCTTCGCAAGCGAAGTACGGCCGAAGACCGCGTCCATCGTGTTCGACGAGGCGCATCTGCCGCGGCCGCGCCCGGCACCCGACGGCATCAACGCATTGTCGGCGCCGATGTCGATCTACGAGGTCCATCTCGGCTCTTGGCGGCGCAAGAACGGCGATGAATGGCTGACCTATCGCGAGCTGGCCGAGCAGCTGCCGGCCTACGCTCGTGACATGGGTTTCACCCATCTCGAATTCCTCCCCGTCAGCGAG
Organism: Bradyrhizobium sp. 149; assembly: GCF_023073915.1. Classification (GTDB taxonomy): domain Bacteria; phylum Pseudomonadota; class Alphaproteobacteria; order Rhizobiales; family Xanthobacteraceae; genus Bradyrhizobium. The sequence goes on from NZ_JADPKK010000023.1 coordinate 827,676, forward strand.
CATCCTTTCGACGGCTCATGGGGCTATCAGCCGACCGGCCTGTATGCGCCGACCAGCCGCTTCGGCTCGCCGGAGGATTTTGCCGCACTGGTCGATGCCTGCCACCGCGAGGGCGTCGGCGTGCTGCTCGACTGGGTGCCCGGCCACTTCCCGGACGATCCGCACGGGCTCGGCAGTTTTGACGGCACCGCACTGTACGAACACGCCAATCCGCTCCAGGGCCGGCACCTCGATTGGGGCACGCTGATCTACAATTACGGCCGCACCGAAGTGACGAACTTCCTGGTGTCGAACGCGCTGTTCTGGCTCGAGCGTTACGCGATCGACGGATTGCGCGTCGATGCCGTCGCGTCCATGCTCTACCTGGACTACAGCCGGCCGCCCGGCGCCTGGATTCCGAACCAGCATGGCGGCCGGGAGAACATCGAGGCAATCGCGTTCCTGCGCCGCTTCAACACCGAGTTGTTCGCGCGTTTCCCGCAGGCGACCACGGCGGCCGAAGAGTCCACCGCCTGGCCGCAGGTCTCGCGTCCGGTCGAGTTCGGCGGGCTCGGCTTCGGCTACAAGTGGAACATGGGCTGGATGCACGACACGCTGAACTACATCAGCAAGGATCCGATCCACCGCAAGCATCATCACGGCGACATCCTGTTCGGCCTGCACTACGCCTTCTCGGAGAACTTCATCCTGCCGCTGTCGCATGACGAGGTCGTGCACGGCAAGCGCTCGATCCTGGGGCGCATGCCCGGCGACGAATGGCAGCGCTTTGCAAATTTGCGCGCCTATTACAGCTTCATGTTCGGCCATCCCGGCAAGAAGCTGCTGTTCATGGGCGCCGAACTCGCGCAAAGCCGCGAATGGAATCACGACCAGTCGCTCGACTGGCATTTGCTCGAGTACAAGACCCATTCGGGCATCCAGGCGCTGATCCGCGACCTCAACCGGCTCTATCGCGCGGTGCCCGCTCTGCACCAGATGGACTGCGAGCAGGCTGGTTTCGAATGGCTGATCACCGACGACGCCAACCGCAACGTGTTCGCCTGGCTGCGCAAGGGATTTGACGAGCATGCCCGGTGCATGGTGATCGTCAACTTCTCACCCAACGTCTATCGCAACTACCGCGTCCGCGTGCCGTTCGGCGGCAAGTGGAAGGAAGTGCTCAACTCGGACTCCGCCCATTACGGCGGCAGCAACGTCGGCAACATCGGCGAGGTCCATGCGGTCAATGGCGAGCTCCGCCTCACCATTCCGCCGCTCGCCGCGATCTTCCTCGTTCCGGAAAGCTGAACGATGCGCCTCACTGCTGGATCGTCCGCACGCCTTGGCGCAAGCTGGGACGGACGCGGCACCAATTTCGCGCTGTTCTCCGCCAACGCGCAGAAGGTCGAGCTGTGCCTGTTCGACACGCAGGGCCGCCGCGAACTCGAGCGCATCGAGCTGCCGGAGCGCACCGAGGATGTCTGGCATGGCTATCTCAACGACGTCTCGCCCGGCCAGCTCTACGGCTACCGCGTGCATGGCCCCTACGAGCCGGAGCATGGCCACCGCTTCAACGCCAACAAGCTGGTGCTCGACCCCTATGCCAAGCGGCTGTCCGGGCGGCTGGTCTGGAGCGACGCGCATTTCGCCTATCGCACCGGTAGCCCGCGCGAGGACCTGTCTTTCGACCGGCGCGACAATGCGCGCGGCATGCCCAAGGCCGTCGTCGTCGACGAGACCTTCAACTGGGGCCGCCGCGAGATCCGGCCCAACATTCCGTGGGAAGACACCATCATCTACGAGGCCCACGTCAAGGGGCTGACGCAGAAGCGCGACGACGTACCGCCGAATCTGCGCGGCACCTACGGCGGCCTGTCCTCGCCGGCGATGATTGAGCACCTGAAGAAGCTCGGCGTCACCACAGTCGAGCTTCTGCCGGTGCACAGCTTCGTCGACGACCGGATATTGGTGGAGAAAAGGCTCGTCAATTACTGGGGTTACAACACCTTGTCCTTCTTCGCGCCCGAGCAGCGCTACGCCCAGGACAATGCGCTCGATTCCTTTCGCACCACGGTCGCACGCCTGCACGATGCCGGCATCGAGGTGATGCTCGACGTCGTCTATAATCACACCGCCGAGGGCAATCACCTCGGCCCGACGCTGTGCTACCGCGGCATCGACAACGCCTCCTATTACTGGCTGAACCGCGACAACCCGCGCTATTACGACGACTTCACCGGCTGCGGCTCGTCGGTGAACCTCACCCATCCGCGCGTGCTGCAGATGGTGATGGATTCCCTGCGCTACTGGGTCGAGGTCTGCCACGTCGACGGCTTCCGTTTCGACCTCGCCACCACGCTTGCGCGCGGGCCGAACGGCTATGATCGCGGCAGTTCGTTCCTCACCGCGGTCCGGCAGGATCCGGTGCTGGCGAGCGCCAAGCTCGTTGCCGAACCTTGGGACCTCGGCCTCGGCGGCTATCAGGTCGGCGCATTTCCCTCGCAATGGTCGGAGTGGAACGACCGTTACCGCAGCGCCATGCGCCGCTACTGGAGCGGCGAAGGCAGCCTGATCGGCGACATCTCGAGCCGCATGACGGCGTCTTCCGACCTGTTCAACCATGACGGGCGGCGGCCGCGCGCCAGCATCAACCACATCACAGTGCATGACGGTTTCACGCTCGCCGACCTCTTCAGCTACAACGAGAAGCACAACGAGGCCAATGGCGAGGACAATCGCGACGGCTCCAGCGACAACCACAGCAACAATTGCGGTGTCGAGGGCCCGACCGACGATCCCAAAATTCTCAGTTTGCGCCGGCAGCTTCGCAAGAACGTGCTGGCCTGCCTGATGCTCGCGCAGGGCATTCCGCTGATCCTCGCCGGCGACGAGGTCGGGAATTCGCAATCCGGCAACAACAACGCCTATTGCCAGGACAACGAGGTTGGCTGGGTCGGCTGGGACAATCTCGGCAAGGACGGCGACGACATGGTCGATTTCGTCTCCGAACTCGCCGATATCCGGCGCCGGTTCTCGCAGCTTCGCAGCCATCGCTGGCTCGACGGCCGCCCCAAGGACGGCATCTCCTACGGCGCGCTATGGCTGACGCCGGCCGGCGACGAAATGACGGAAAGCGACTGGAAATTCCCCGAAGGGCGGTTTCTCTCCTATGTGATGGGGCCGATGGAACCGGGCAGCGCCGCGATCTTTATCGTACTGAACGCCGCCCCCGAAGAGATCGCATTCAAATTGCCCAAAATGACAGAATACAAGAGCTGGCAACAGATCCTGAACACGACCGACGCCAAGCTGAACACGATCGACTTCCCGCCCGGAAGCGACAGCAAGGCGCCGCCGCGCTCCGTGCTCGCTTTCGCGGGGGCGCTATGAGGCCATCCTTCGGGGCGAGGCCGACGAAGGACGGCGTGTCGTTCCGGCTGTGGGCGCCCGCCGCTCGCCGTGTCGATCTCCTGCTCGACAGACGACATGCGATGCAGCGCCGGCAGGATGGCTGGTATGTCGCCGAAATTGCCGGCTTGCCTGTTGGCAGCAACTACAAATTCAGGATCGACGACGAGATCGACGTGCCCGATCCCGCGTCTGCATTCCAGCCCGAGGATGTGTTCGGCCCCAGCGAGGTGATCGATCATGACGCCTTCGCCTGGCGCGCGCGCGATTGGCGCGGCCGCCCCTGGGAAGAGACGGTGCTGATCGAGACGCATGTCGGCACCTTCACTGCGGAAGGCACCTATGGCGCCATGATCGACAAGCTCGATCATCTCGTCGCGACCGGCATCACCGCGGTCGAACTGATGCCGCTGGCTGATTTCGCCGGTCGCCGCGGCTGGGGTTATGATGGCGTGCTGTGGTACGCGCCCGACAGCGCCTATGGCCGTCCGGACGATTTGAGGATGCTGATCGACGAAGCGCATCTGCGTGGGCTGATGGTGTTCCTCGACGTCGTCTACAATCATTTCGGCCCCGAGGGGAATTACCTCGGCCGCTATGCGCCGGCCTTCTTCACCGACGCGCACACGCCATGGGGCAGTGCGATCGACTATCGCGTGCCGCAGGTTCGCGCGTTTGCGGTCGAGAACGCGCTGTGCTGGCTCAGCGACTACCGTTTCGACGGCCTGAGGCTGGATGCCGCCAATCACATCATGACGATCCCCGGCGAGCAATCGATGCTGCAGGACCTCAGCGTCGCCGCGGGCGAGCTTGCCAAGGCGACGGGGCGGCACATCCATCTCGTGCTGGAGAACGGCGACAACCGCGCCAGCCTGCTCGACGCCGCGCAGGAGCCCCCGAACGGCAAATATCGCGGACAGTGGAACGACGACTACCACCACGTCTGGCACGTGATGCTGACCGGCGAGCTCGCCGGCTATTACGCGGACTATCAAACGCCGCGGCTCGATCTCGCACGCGCGCTCGCCTCCGGCTTCGTCTATCAGGGCGAGATCTCGGAATTCTGGGGCAAGAAGCCGCGCGGCGAGAAAAGCGATGAGCTGCCGCCGGCAACCTTCGTCAACTTCCTGCAGAACCACGACCAGATCGGCAACCGGCCGCTCGGCGACAGGCTCGAAAGCCTGGCAGCGCCCAAGCAGATCGAAGCCGCGCTTGCGGTGACCCTGCTCGCGCCGATGGTGCCGATGCTGTTTCAGGGCGAGGAGTGGGGCTCCGCCGCGCCCTTCCCGTTCTTCTGCGATTTCCAGGGCGAACTGGCTGATGCCGTGCGCACGGGGCGCAAGCAGGAGTACGCCTGGGCCTATGAGAAGTACGGCGACGAGGTGCCCGACCCGCTCGATCCGGCAACGCTGGAATCGGCCGTGCTCGACTGGACCGGCCACACACCGGAGCAGGACGCACGCCTCGCGCTGGTGCGGGAGCTGCTCGCACTCCGCCACAGAGAGATCGCACCACGACTGAAAGGCGCGCGCTTCGGTGATGCCGCCGCGGCCGATAACGGCCTGCTCGCTGCACATTGGCGCATGGGAGATGGCGCGACGTTGCGCCTCGTCGCCAATCTCTCCGACGAGGACATCGCATACTCCGACAGCGGTCTGGGGACCCCGATCTGGAGCGGCGCAGCCGACGACCGGCTTCCGCCCTGGTCCGTGGTCTGGCGCCTCGGAGGTTGACATGCCTCCAGCCATTCCTCTGGCAACCTACCGGCTTCAGCTCACCGCGGATTTCGACTTCGACAAGGCCGCCGCGGTGGTGCCCTATTTGAAGGCGCTGGGGATCACGCATCTCTACGCCTCCCCGGTCATGAAGGCCCGCAAGGGCTCGACGCACGGCTACGACACCGTCGATCACAGCCAGTTCAATCCGGAGCTCGGCGGCGAGGCCGGCTTCGCGCGGCTGAGCGAGGCGCTGACGCAGAACGACCTCGGCCTCATCATCGATTTCGTACCGAACCATGTCGGCGTGCACTTTGCCGACAATCCCTGGTGGCTGGACGTGCTGGAATGGGGGCAGGCTTCACCGCACGCCGTTTCCTTCGATATCGACTGGGATCAACTGGCCTTCCGCGCCCGTGGCGGCGTGCTGTTGCCGATCCTTGGAGCGTCCTATGGCGAAGCGCTCGAGCGCGGCGAGATCGAGCTGCGCTACGATGCGGAAGAAGGCAGCTTCTCCGCCTGGTATTTCGAACATCGATTGCCGATCGCGCCGGAGCGCTATGGCGAGATGCTGCGGATGATCGTGAACGAGGCGGGCGCGGCCGAGACCGAGGCCGGCAAGCGGCTGCTGTCGCTTGCGGCGCGCTACACGGGGCTGCGCCGCCCCAACCGCAAGGAAGCCCCCGGGTTCAAGGCGGAGCTCAAGGAGATCGCAGGCGGCGCCGACGTCATCGCGCGCGGCCTCGGCGCCTATCGCGCCGCCAGGGACCGTCCCGCGCAGACGCTGGCGCTGCATCACCTGCTGGAGCGACAAAACTACAAGCTCGGGCATTGGCGGCTTGCCTCCAGCGACATCAACTATCGCCGCTTCTTCGACGTCAACGGGCTCGCCGGCCTGCGCGTCGAGGATCCCGGCACGTTCGCCGCCACGCACCGGCTGGTGAAGCAACTCATTGCCGACGGCAAACTGCAAGGCATCCGGCTCGATCATATCGACGGCCTGCGCGATCCGGCGCAATATTGCCAGCGGCTACGTCGGCTGGTGCGCGACGCGCAGGGCACGACGAAGCCGTTCTATACGGTGATCGAGAAAATTCTGTGCGAGCACGAGCGCCTGCCGCATTTCGCCGGCGTCCAGGGCACCACCGGCTATGAGTGGATGAACGCCATCACTCACGTTCTGGTCGACGCCACGGGGCTTGAGGCCCTGGACGAAACCTGGCGACAGATCAGCAACCGGCCGCCGCGGCTCGCGCCTTACGTCAAGGACGCCAAAAGGCGCGTGCTGGAGACGCTGCTGACCAGCGAATTCACGGTTCTGACGCGGCTGCTCGCGCGCATCGCCAACGGACACTACTCGACCCGCGATTTTTCCGCCGACAGTCTGCGACAGGCGCTCGAGCTTTATGTGCTGCATTTCCCGGTGTACCGCACCTATTTGACGACAAGCGCGCCTGCGCCGAGCGATCGCAAGCTGATCGACGACACCATCGAGCACGCGCGCCGGGAATGGTTCGCCGCGGACGATGGCATTTTCGACTTCCTGCGCAACGCGCTCACCATGGACCTGCTTAAGCCTGGCCGCCCCCCGCACAGCGCCCCGCGGGTGCGCCGCTTTGCGCTCAAGGTGCAGCAATTCACTGGGCCGATGATGGCGAAGTCGCTGGAGGACACCGCGTTCTATCAATTCCACCGGCTGCTTGCGCTGAACGAGGTCGGCAGCGATCCTGCGAGCAAGGGCCTCACCATTTCCGCTTTCCACGGGACCATGCAGGCCCGCGCCAGGGGTTGGCCGCAAGGGATGACGGCAACTGCCACGCACGACACCAAGCGCGGTGAGGACGCCCGGGCGCGGATCGCAGCGCTGAGTGAAATTCCCGGCGAATGGACCAGCGCCGTGGCACGCTGGAAAGTCCTGAACGCGCCGCACCTCGCGCTCGACGGCAATCTGCGCGGCCCGTCGGCAACATTCGAATACATGCTCTACCAAACCCTGCTCGGCGCCTGGCCGCTTGGGGAGACGGCCGAAGCCGGCTTCGTCGAGCGCATCCAGGCCTATGCGGTCAAGGCAGCCCGCGAGGGCAAGGAGGAGACGAGCTGGCTCAACCCGCATGAGACCTATGAGAACGGCGTAACGAGCTTTATCGCGAAGATCCTCGATCCCGCGCTGTCAGGCGAATTCCTCGAGGCGCTGAAAACCCTGGCACGCCGCGTCGCGCTGCTCGGCGCGCTGAACGCGCTGAGCCAACTCACGCTCAAGGCGACCCTGCCCGGCGTCCCCGACTTTTACCAAGGCACCGAGTTCTGGGACCTGTCGCTGGTCGATCCCGACAACCGCCGCCCGGTGGATTTTTCCGCGCGGCACGCGGCACTGGGCACGCTGGACAATCCGGACTGGAATCATCTGATCAAGAGCTGGCCTGACGGCCAGCTCAAGCTGGCCTGGACGCGACACCTCCTCAAGATGCGCAACGAGCTTCCTGACGTCTTCGCGCGAGGTGACTATCGGCCACTTCAGGTGCGGGGCGCACATGCCGACCATGTCGTGGCCTTTGCCCGCCGCCACGGCCGCGCCGCGGCGATCGTCGCGGTCGGGCGCCAGTTCGCACCGTTCACGCAGGCAGGACGCGAATGGCCAGCGCTCGATGGGTTCGACGCGACCATCGACGTCACGGGTTACAATTTGCCGGGTTTCACAGGCAACGATTTGCCCATCGCGCAGGCGCTTCGCGCTTTTCCCGCTTCTGTAATGCCGGCACGCCCGGCGGGTACGGCAAAGCCGGTGCGACAGGGCACCCGCGCTTGAACGCTAGTTTTTCTGGTCCTTGCCCAACAGCAACTGGCCGCGCTTGCGGATCGTGGCCTGGGCCATCTCGGCAAAGCGCTGCAACAGCCAGGGCAGCACTACCTGCACCTTGACATGGTCGTCGGCGACGTCGACCTGACCGCTCGCAATCTGCCCCAGCGCACGGATGCGAAAATTCATGCTGTCCCCGCTCCAGCGCTCCTCCTCGACCTGCATCACTGGAATGCTGGCCGTGGCACGTCCGAGCCCGGTCTTGAGCCGGCGCACCGCCTCCTCGCGGCCGAGACGATGCGGAATGGAAACGACAAGCGGTGCTGACATGGCCCTCCCCGTTGGTGATTGAAGCCGCATAGTCATGCCCGCCGCTGCGCCAAAAGTTCCATGCAAGTTGGCCGGGCAACCGGTGTTTCATCGGCGGAACTTTAAAACCTGCGGCAAGTTGCCCTCGCACAACGGGACAGGTTGCAAACGACCCTTCTGACGAAGGGCTGGAGGAGATTTCGCATGTCTATCGGTACGATCATTCTGATCATTCTGGTCATCGCGCTGCTCGGCGGCTTCAGCGGCATCGGCGGGGGACCATTCTACGGTACCGGCTATTACGGCGGCGGCGGCCTCGGGCTCGTCATCGTCATCCTGCTGATCCTGCTCCTGCTCGGACGGATCTAGCCAAAAGAACGATTGCGTCAGGTGGGTTCGCGAAGGGAAACCCACCTGTTTCGCTGCCGCGGAGACAGTGGTGGGTTACGCCTTCGACCCACCCTATTTCATTTTCCCAGCCAGCTTCTTGATCGCTGACTTGATCGACGCGGCCGCATCGTCATAACCATCCCACGCCTTCGACCGCGGCAGCAGGCCGGGGACGCTGCGCAGCGTGTAGCGCTTCGGATCGAGATCGGTCTTCACCTGCGCCCAGGTGAGCGGCATCGATACGGTGGCGCCGGCGCGCGCGCGCGGCGACAGAGGGGCTACCGCGGTCGACATGCGGTCGTTGCGCAGATAGTCCAGGAAGATCTTCCCGTTGCGCAGCTTCTTGGACATGTTGAGCAGATAGCGCTCGGGAGCGTCGTCCGCCATCCACTGGCAGACGCCTTGCGCGAAGGCCTTGGCCTCCTTCCAGCTCACCTGGTCGCGCGCGCCATGACGCAGCGGTACCACGACGTGCAGGCCCTTGCCGCCGGTGGTCTTGCAGAAGCTTTCCATGCCGATGTCGGTCAGCCGCTGCCGCATCTCCTTGGCTGCCTCGACGACACCGGCGAAGACGACGTCCGGCGCCGGATCAAGATCGAACACCAGCCGGCCCGGCGTATCGTAGGCGTAAGGCGCGCAATTCCAGGGATGCAGCTCGACGCCCCCGATCTGCGCCACGGCCGCGAGCCCCTCGACGCGATCGATCTGCAGGTAGGGCTTGCGGTCGCCAGAGACCTGCGCGAGCTCCAGAAGGTTCGACGTGCCCCGCATGGCGTGGCGCTGGAAGAAGCATTCGCCCTTGATGCCGTCAGGCGCGCGGATCAGCGAGCACGGCCGGCCCTTCAGATGCACGATCATCCATTCGCCGACGGCTTCGAGATAGCGCGCGAGATCCAGCTTGGTGACGGGATCGCCATTGCCGTCGTCCGGCCAGAGCTCCTTGTCCGGCTTGGAGATGACGACACCCATCACTTCGGCACCGCCGCCGGCCTGGGCCGTACGTGCGCCCGTCTTCGCTTGCGCGGGCGGCTTGTTCGCGCGGGACTTGTTCGCGTGGGACTTGGCCTGCCTCGTCGAGGGTTCGGCAAGTTCGGTATCGACTGGTGTCTCGGCCTCGACCTCCTCCGCCGGCTTATCCTGCCGCAGACCCTTGAAGGCGGCCTGGCGAATATTGCCGTCGGCGGTGAAGCCGGCGAACTCGATCTCCGCCACGAGCTCCGGCTTCAGCCAGTGCACCTCGCGCGCTTTCTTCGGCGCGTTCTTGCCGCCGAACGGGCTCTTGTCCGAAGCCACCGCCTTCAGCTGCGGCATGATGCGTTTGACCTTGTCGGCGCCGAAGCCCGTGCCGACCATGCCGACGAAGGCGAGATGATCACCACGGTGCACGCCCGCCATCAGCGATCGGAATTTGCCATTGGTGGTCTTGTAGCCGCCGACCACGACCTCATGGCCGGCCCGGCATTTTGCCTTGGTCCAGCTTTCTGTCCGTCCCGAACGATAAGGCGCGTCCAGCTTCTTCGACACCACGCCTTCCAGCTCGAGCTTGCAAGCCGATTGCAGCACGGCGTCGCCGCCGCTTTCGAAATGCTCGACATAACGAATCTGACTCGATTTGCGCTTGCGCGCCTCCAGCAGCTCCTTCAATCGCGCCTTGCGCTCGCCGAGCGGCAGCCGGCGGCAATCGAGGCCTTCCGCAAACAACAGGTCAAAGGCGAAAAAGATGAGCTCTTCGGTCTTGCCGTCCGACAGCGCGGCCTGGAGCGACGAAAAATTCGGCGCCCCGTTGTGGTCGAGCGCGACGATCTCGCCGTCGATCATCATGTCCGGCAACGCGCCCGCCTCCTTCGCGATGCTTGCGAATTTTTCGGTCCAGTCGAGGCCCTTGCGCGTTTTCAACGTCGCCTTGCCATCCTCGACCCGAAGCTGCACGCGGTAGCCGTCGAACTTGATCTCGTGGCACCAGCCATCGCCGCCCGGCGGGCGCTCGACCAGCGTGCAGAGTTGCGGCGCGACGAAATCCGGCATCACATCGGCTTTTTTCGCCGTGGTCGCGGGTGCCTTCTTTGCTTTCTTGCCGCCCTTCAGCGCCGCGCGTGGCGCCGGCTTAACGGTGCGCCCCTTCGGCTCCTCGGCGCGATTGGACTGCCAGACCGCATCGGCCTTGCCCTTCGCGCCCTTCGTCAGCATGAAGGGTTTGGGCGCGCGCCCCTTGCCTCCGGCGATCTGATCCATCGTGCGGCCGGAGGCGACCGACTTGTCCTGCTCGAGAATGTCGTTGTCCGCACCCTCGCGGACATGTTCGTCGCGGTGCTTGATGAGGAGCCAGTTGGTCCGCTTGCCGCCGGTGCGGTCGTTGCGCATGCGCACCAGCACCCAGCTGCCGTGCAGCTTCTCGCCATGCAGGGTGAACTTCAGATCGCCCTTCTTGAAACCGCGTTCGGGGTCCTCGGATTCCCAGGTGCCGCGGTCCCACAGCATGACCGTGCCGCCGCCGTACTGGCCCTCCGGAATCGTGCCCTCGAAATCGCCATAGTCGAGCGGGTGGTCCTCGACCTCGACGGCCAGACGCTTGTCGTGCGGATCGAGCGAGGGCCCCTTCGTCACCGCCCAGGACTTAAAGACGCCGTCGAACTCGAGCCGCAGATCGTAGTGCAGCCGCGTCGCGTCGTGCTTCTGGATCACGAAGCGCCGCTGCTTCGATGGCGCCACGGCCGACTTGCCCGACGGCTCCGGCGTCTTCTCGAAATCACGCTTCTGTCGATATGTAGAGAGTTTTTGCAGCACGACCGGTCCCGCATTCTCTTTCGGCGATGAAGCCTAGCACAGCAAAAGTCCCGCCCGGAACCAAAACCCCACGGGATGGTTGGGGTTCCAAAATGCCTCGAAAGCCCTGGAGAACGGAATGGCACCGCGCGCCTATTGGAAGGGAACGTTGAGGCTCTCGCTGGTCAGCTGCCCGGTCGTGCTCTATCCGGCTGCGACCGCCGCGGAGAAGACGCGGTTTCACATGATCAACCGCGAGACTGGCAACCGGCTCAAGCAGCAGATGGTCGATTCCGAGACCGGCGATATCGTCGAGAGTGACCAGAAGGGACGCGGCTACGAGCTGCGCAAGGGCAAATATGTCGAGATCGAGCCGGAGGAGCTCGAAGCGGTGCAGATCGAGAGCAACCACACCATCGACATCGAGAGCTTTGTGCCGAGCGACGAGATCGACCAGCGCTATCTCAATCATCCCTATTATATCGCACCCGACGGCAAGGCTGCGGTCGATGCTTTTGCCGTGATCCGCGACGCCATGAAGGACCAGGACCGCGTGGCGCTCGCCAAGATCGTGCTCACCAATCGCGAGCACATCATCGCGATCGAACCGCTCGGCAAGGGCCTGCTCGGCACCACGCTGCGCTACCCCTACGAGCTGCGCGATGAGGGCCAGTTCTTCGACGAGATCAAGAGCCCGAAGATCACCAAGGACATGGTCGAGCTCGCCGGCCATATCCTCCACACCAAGGCTTCGCATTTCGATCCCAGCAAGTTCAAGGACGAATATGAGGACGCGCTGAAGGCGCTGGTGAAGCGGAAGGCCAGCGGCAAGAAAATTGAACTACCGGAGCCCGAAGAGCGGCCGAGCAACGTCGTCAGCCTGATGGATGCGCTGAAGCAGAGCCTGAAGGGACGCGGCGGCAAGAAGACGGCGGTGAAGTCCCACGCGCGCCGAGCATCGGGGCGACAGCGGGCCGCGAAGAAGACCCACAGGACCACGGCGCGGCAGAGGAAGGCGGGTTGATTCACTCCGATGTTGAAGCAGACCGCGCCACAGCCTCATTGGTGATGGGGTGAAAAACTAGTCCGCCGCCTTCAACCGATAGCCAATCCCGGTCTCCGTCAGCACATATTGCGGCCGTTCCGGGTCGGCTTCGATCTTCTGCCGGAGCTGGCGGACATAGACGCGCAGATATTGCGCATCCGTCAGTTCGTCCCATAGCTCCCTCAGCAGGAAGCGATGGGTGAGCACTTTGCCGGCGTGCTGCACCAGCACGCGCAGCAGGTCGTATTCCTTTGGCGACAGCTTGACGTCGCGCTCGCCGACCCTGACGATCCGGCGCACCAGATCGACCGAGAGATCGCCGGCGCGGAACACCGGACGCTCACCCTGGATCTGAAGCTGATGCCGCAGCGCGGCGCGCAGGCGCGCCAGCAGCTCGTCCATGCCGAACGGCTTTGTCAGGTAATCGTCGGCACCGAGATCGAGCGCCTGCACCTTGCCGACCTCGTCGCCCCGACTCGACAGCACCACGATCGGCACAGCCTCATTGCGGGCGCGGATGGTCCGCAACAACTCATGGCCCTGGATGTCGGGCAGGCCGAGATCGAGGATGATCAGCGCAGGATCCTCGCTGAGCTTCTCCAGCGCAATCTTGCCGTTCGACGCCTCCAGGATTTCATAGCCTTGCGTCGAGAGGCCCATTCGCAGCAATTTGCGGATCGGCGGCTCGTCGTCGATGACAAGCACCTTGATCGGGGCAGCGCTCATGCGGCGGTATCCAATGCGTGGGTCTGGGCTGGAATGGGCAGACGGATGGTCAGAACCGCGCCGCTCCGGTCGCTGCGGTTAGCGGCCGAGATCGTGCCACGCATCGCCTCGACGAAGCCGCGGGAGATAGCGAGCCCGAGCCCGGTGCCGGGACGGACATGGTCGCCCTTCTGCACGCGATAGAACTTGTCGAACACGCTCTCGAGCTCCTCAGACGGAATGCCGTCGCCCTCGTCGGCGATTTGGAGCACGACATGATCGCTGTCACGCCGACTGCGGATCGAGACCGTCGCGTGGGGCGGCGAATATTTCGCGGCGTTGTCGAGCAGGTTGAACAGCACCTGCTCGAACAGCACCGCATCGAGCTGGAGCATAGGAAGGTCTGCGGCCAACTCCAGTTCCACCTTGTGGGCGGCGAGGATCTTGGCTGCACGTCGCAGCGCGCTGCCGACGATCTCTCCGAGATCGTGCAACGCCGTGTTGGGCGCGATGGCGCCGGATTCGAGCTTGGTCATGTCGAGCAAATTGGCGATGAAGCGGTTGAGCCGTTCGGATTCGTCGATGACGGTGGCGAGCAGGTCGCGTTTCTCGGTATCGGAGAGCGCGCTGGCGAGATCGCGCATGGTCGAGGCCGCACCCAGCACGGACGCAAGCGGCGTCTTCAGGTCGTGTGAGATCGAGGTCAATAATGCGGAACGCAGCCGCTCGGATTCGACGGTGCGCTTGACGCGATCGACGTCCTCGACCAGCAGCACGCGCTCGATCGCCAGCGCGCCTTGGTCGACCAGCGCGTCGAGCAGGCGACGCTGGTCCGGGGTCAGCAGCGGACCGGTGCGGTCGTTGTCGATTCCGATGACGCCGATTGCACCACGCCCGGTGCGCATCGGCAGGAACAGCCGTTTTGCGCCCGGCAGCGTATCCGAGCCGCGGCCCGCGGGACGATCGTTGCTCCAGGCCCAGTTGGCGGCGGCAAGATCAGCCTGATCGAGATCGTCCTCGGGCGGATAGCCTGATTTCACCGTGAGCAGACCCTCGTCCGGCAACAGCAGCACCACGCGGACTTTCAGCATCAGCGCGATCTGGTAGGCGGTCGCCCACAGCACGTCATCAAGCGTACCGGTGCCGGCGAGCTTGCGGCTGAAAGCATAGAGCTGCTCGGTGGTCCGGATGCGGCCAATCGCGGCATCGGCCTGGGTGCGGACCCGTCCAGCGACATTCGACACCACGAACGCAATCAGCATGAAGAAAAAGAACGCCGCGACATTGGTGGGATCGGTGATGGTGAAGGTATAGACCGGCGGCAGAAAGAAGAAATTGTAGGCGAGCGACGCCGCGACACTCGCGAGCAGCGACGGCCACAATCCGTAGCGGACGGCAACCGTCACCACGGCGGTCAGAAACATCAGGTCGACGTTCTCGATGCCGACATACGGCTTGATGGCCACGGCGGCAGCAAGGCCGAGCGCGGTGATCCCGAGTGCCTTGAGATAGGGCCGGGCATCGAACGGGTCCGATCGCGCCGCGGTCTGCACCGCCGTCTTCGGCGCCGGCTCGCCCGTGAGCTCGTCGCCAGGGATGACATGCACACTGATATTCCCGGCGCGGCGCACCAGATCGTGCACGACGGAGCCGCGCGTCATCTCGAACCAGAGCGAGCGCGTCGACTTGCCGATCACGATCTGGGTGACGTTGTTGCCCTGCGCAAAGTTGACGACGTCGTCGGCGAGGCGGCGGCCGACGGCGGGAATCGTCAGCGCCTCACCGCCGAGCGATTCCGCGAGCCGCAGCGTATCGGCCAGCCGGTCGCGCTCCTCGTCGGACAATTGCAGGGATCTCCGCGTCTCGATCGAGAGCGCGGTGAACGGCGCGTGCAGCCGGTCGGCCAGCCGCTTGGTGTAGCGCACGAGGCTGGCCGCGCGCGGATCCTCGCTGACGCACACAAGGAAGCGGTCGCCGGCGGCCCAGGGACCGGAAATCGCGTTCGCCTGCATGTGGTTGAGGAGCTGCTCGTCGACCCGTTCGGCCGTACGCCGCAAGGCGAGCTCGCGCAGCGCCGTGAGGTTGCCTGGCGAGAAATAATGCTCCAGTGCCCGCTCCGCCTGCTTGGGCACATAGACCTTGCCCTCCTTCAGGCGCTGGATCAAATCATCAGGCGTGAGGTCGATCAGCTCGATGGCGTCGGCGCGGTCGAACACCGAATCCGGCACGGTCTCGCGGACCCGCACATGGGTGATCTGGGCGACGACGTCGTTCAGGCTCTCGATGTGCTGGATGTTGACGGCGGTATGGACGTCGATCCCATGTGACAGCAGCTCCTCGACGTCGAGGTATCGCTTGGGATGCCGGCTCCCAGCCGCGTTGGTGTGGGCAAGTTCGTCGACCAATGCAATTTTCGGCCGGCGCGCGATCACGGCATCGAGGTCCATCTCCTCGACGATCTGGCCCCGATGGTCGAGTCTCTTGCGCGGGATCACCTCCAGCCCGCGCACCAGCGCCTCGGTCTCGGCGCGGCCATGGGTCTCGACAAAGCCGACCACGACGTCGATGCCGGCCTTGCGCCTGGCATGTGCGCTTTGCAGCATCTCATAGGTCTTGCCGACGCCGGGGGCGGCGCCGACGAAGATCTTCAGCTTGCCGCTCGCGCCCTCTTCCCGGCGCGCTGCTTCCAGCAGCGCCTCGGGGGACGGTCGTTGTTCGGGATCGCGGCGCTCTCGGACCATTTTGCCAATATAATCATCCGCGCGCCGCGAGCCTAGGCCGCTACTTGGCGGCGGTGCGATCCAGTGAAAGATTCAACGCCAGAACGTTAACCTGAGGTTCGCCAATGAGGCCCAGCAGCCGGCCTTCCGTGTTGGCGGTCACAAGCTGCTTGACCTGATCCTCCGGCATATTCCGCGCCTTCGCCACGCGCGGGACCTGGAATTGCGCCGCCTCCGGCGAGATGTCGGGATCGAGGCCGCTGGCTGACGTGGTCACCAGGTCGACCGGCACGGCGGCGTTGGGATTCTCGCCCTCGAGCTTGTCCACGTCTTCCTTCAGCCGGTCCGCCAGCGCCTTGCTGGTCGGGCCGAGATTGGAGCCGCCCGAATTGGCGGCGTTGTAGGGCGCCGATACTGTTTTGGTCGAATCATTCGGGTCCGGCGCGACCGTCGCCGAGGGGCGGCCTTGGAAATATTTGTCGTCCTTGAACTCCTGCCCGATC
Organism: Bradyrhizobium sp. 149; assembly: GCF_023073915.1. Lineage (GTDB taxonomy): Bacteria > Pseudomonadota > Alphaproteobacteria > Rhizobiales > Xanthobacteraceae > Bradyrhizobium. The sequence goes on from NZ_JADPKK010000023.1 coordinate 844,010, forward strand.
AGGGCGGAGCCGACCACCTTGCCGTCCTTCTCGATCAGGCTGCCCTGCGCCCGTGCGGGGAAGAGCGCGCCGGCGATGGCCGTCATCGCAAGCGGATAGGCCAGCCCCGTGATGACGGTGAGCACCAGCAAGAGGACGATGGCCGGGCGGATTTCTCGGAGCATGTGTTTTTTCTCCTATCTCTTTCGTCATTGCGAGGAGCGAAGCGACGAAGCAATCCAGTCTCTCAGCCGTTGCAAGAATTCCGGATTGCTTCGCTTCACTCGCAATGACGGGGTTAAGCCAGGTGCAAGGCCACGACCACGAGGTCGATCGCCTTGATGCCGATGAAGGGAATGACGATACCGCCGAGGCCGTAGATCAAGAGGTTGCGCCGGAGCAGTGCGCCGGCCCCGACCGCGCGATAAGCGACTCCCTTCAGCGCCAGCGGGATCAGCGCGATGATAACAAGCGCGTTGAAGATGATTGCCGACAGGATGGCGCTCTGCGGGCTCGACAGGTTCATGACATTGAGCACGTTGAGCTGGGGGTAGAACGCCAGGAACATCGCGGGAATGATGGCAAAGTACTTCGCGACGTCGTTGGCGATCGAGAACGTGGTCAGCGCGCCGCGCGTCATCAGGAGCTGCTTGCCGATCTCGACCACCTCGATCAGCTTGGTCGGGTTGGAATCGAGGTCGACCATGTTGCCGGCTTCGCGGGCCGCCTGCGTGCCGGTGTTCATGGCGACACCGACGTCTGCCTGCGCGAGCGCAGGCGCATCGTTGGTACCGTCGCCGCACATCGCCACCAGCTTGCCTTTGGCCTGCTCGTCGCGGATCAGCTTGAGCTTGTCCTCGGGGGTTGCCTGCGCCAGGAAGTCGTCGACGCCGGCTTCCGCTGCGATCGCGGCGGCCGTCATCGGATTGTCCCCGGTGATCATCACGGTGCGAATGCCCATGCGCCGCAGCTCGGCAAAGCGCTCGCGGATGCCGCCCTTCACGATATCCTTGAGCTGGATGACGCCGAACAGCTTGCCGTCCCTGGCGACCGCCAGTGGCGTGCCGCCAGCTTTCGATATTTCGTCGGCAATGGTCTGGACCTCGCGGCCGATGTCCGAGAGTCCGGCCGGCTGGATGGAACGAGCCGTGTTGCCTGAGGCGACCACCAGCGGTGCACCGCCCCCGACATAGTTGAGCATCGCGTCAACCGCGCCCTTGCGGACCGACGAGCCGCCGGCATCGACGCCGCTCATGCGGGTCTGCGCCGTGAACGGGATGAAGGTGGCTCCCAGCTCGGCCATGTCGCGGCCGCGGATGCCGTATTTCTCCTTGGCGAGCACCACGATCGAACGGCCCTCCGGCGTCTCGTCGGCGAGCGAGGCGAGCTGGGCCGCGTCCGCGAGCTCCTGCTCGGTCACGCCGCGCACGGGACGGAAGGCCGTTGCCTGCCGGTTGCCAAGCGTGATCGTCCCGGTCTTGTCCAGCAGCAGCGTGTCGACGTCACCGGCGGCCTCGACGGCGCGGCCGGACATCGCCAGCACGTTGAAGCGGACCAGGCGGTCCATGCCGGCGATGCCAATTGCCGACAACAGCGCACCGATCGTGGTCGGGATCAAGGTCACGAACAGCGCGACCAGCACGACCACCGAGATCGAGCCGCCGGCATAGGCCGCATAGCTCGGAATGGTGATGGTGGCGAACACGAAGATGATGGTGAGGCCGACCAGCAGGATGTTGAGCGCGATCTCGTTCGGCGTTTTCGCCCGCTCGGCGCCCTCGACCAGCTTGATCATGCGATCGATAAAGGTCGAGCCCTGCGCTGCCGTGATCCGCACGCGGATCCAGTCCGACAGCACCTGGGTGCCGCCTGTTACCGCTGAACGGTCGCCGCCGGATTCGCGGATGACAGGCGCGGACTCGCCGGTGATCGCGGCCTCGTTAACGGACGCGACGCCCTCGATTACCTCGCCGTCGGAGGGAATGGTATCGCCGGCCTCGACCAGCACGATGTCCCCAACCTTGAGACTTGTGCCCGGCACGCGCTTGACCGCCTGACCTGCACCGCTCAGGAGCTTGGCCTGGCTCTCGGTGCGGGTCTTGCGCAGCGAATCGGCCTGCGCCTTGCCGCGGCCTTCGGCGACCGCTTCGGCGAAGTTGGCGAACAGCACCGTGAACCAGAGCCAGAGGATGATCTGGAAAGTGAAGCCCAGGCCGACACCTCCCGTAAGGATATCGCGCAGGAAAATCACGGTGGTGAGCGCGGCCACGACCTCGACCACGAACATCACGGGGTTTTTGGCCATCAACCGCGGATCGAGCTTGATGAAGGACGCGCGGATCGCGGGCACGACGATTTTGGGGTCGAGCATCGCCGAGACGGACGCCCGCTTTTGCAGTTTCATGGTTTCCATGGAGGTCACTCCAGTCATCAGAAGAGGTTGCCGGCGTTCATCGCGAGATGCTCGACGATCGGACCGAGCGCGAGCGCCGGGAAGAAGGTCAGGCCGCCAATGATTAGGATGACGCCGACGACGAGGCCGACGAACAGGCCGCCCGTGGTCGGGAACGTGCCCGCCGACGGCGCGATCGACTTCTTGGCCGCCAGCGAACCCGCAATCGCCATCGCCGGGACGATCATGAAGAACCGGCCGACGAACATGGCGCTTGCAAGCGTGAGGTTGTAGAAGATCGTGTTGCCGGTGAGACCCGCGAAGGCCGAACCATTGTTGCCGGTCGCCGAGGTGAAGGCATAGAGCACCTCGGTGAAGCCATGCGGCCCGGCGTTCGCCATCGAGGCGACCGCCGCCGGGTAGACCACGCCGACCGCGGTCCAGCCGAGATACATCAGCGGCAGCACCAGGATCGCGAGCATCGCCATCTTGACCTCGCGGGCCTCGATCTTCTTGCCGACATATTCCGGCGTGCGACCGACCATCAGGCCAGCGACGAAGATCGCGAGCACGACGAACACCAGCATGCCGTACAGGCCGGCGCCGACGCCGCCGACGATGATCTCGCCGAGCTGCATGTTGATCAGCGGGATCATGCCGCCAAGCGCAGTGAAACTGTCATGCATGGCGTTAACCGCGCCACAAGACGCGGCGGTCGTGATCACGGCGAACAGTGAGGACGCGACGATGCCGAAGCGAACCTCCTTACCCTCCATGTTGCCGCCGGTCAGGCCGAGCGCATGCAGGGTCGAGGTGCCGCTGGCTTCCGCCCAATAGGTGACGGCGACGCCCGCCAGGAACAGCACGCCCATCACGGAGAGAATCGCCCAGCCCTGGCGCTGGTTGCCGACCATGCGACCGAACACGTTGGTGAGCGCCGCGCCGAGCGCGAAGATCGACAGCATCTGCACGAAGTTCGACAGCGCGGTCGGATTCTCGAAGGGATGCGCGGCATTGGCGTTGAAGAAGCCGCCGCCATTGGTGCCAAGCATCTTGATCGCGACCTGCGAGGCGACCGGCCCGACCGCGATGGTCTGCTTGACGCCTTCGAGCGTCGTCGCCTCGACATAGCCACCGAGCGTCTGCGGCATGCCCTGGGAGACGAGGAACAGCGTGTAGACGACGCAGATCGGCAGCAGGACGTAGAGTGTGCACCTGACCACGTCGACCCAGAAATTTCCGACGGTGCGCGCCGAGGCGCGCGAGAAGCCGCGGATCAGGGCGACCGCCAGCGCGATGCCGGTTGCCGCGGACAGGAAGTTCTGGTGCGTCAGGCCGAGCATCTGCACGAGATAGGACAGCGTGCTTTCGCCGCCGTAGTTCTGCCAGTTGGTGTTGGTGATGAAGGAGACCGCGGTGTTGAAGGACAGATCCGCGGCGACCGCCGACTGCCCGGCAGGATTGAACGGCAGTACCGCCTGCAGCCGCATCACGCCGTAGATGATGAGGAAGCCGCCGACGTGGAACAACAGCATGGCGACCGTATAATTCAGCCAATGCTGCTCGCGCTTCTCGTCGACGCCGGAGAACCTGTAAATGCCGGCCTCGATCGGCCGCAGCACCGGCGACAGGAACGTCCGCTCGCCGTTGAACACGCGCGTCATGTACCAGCCGAGCGGCTTGGTCAGCGCGACGATAATGACGCAAAACAGAATGATCTGGAGCCAACCGATCACAGTCATGGAATCAACCCTTCAGGCTTGGTGCCCAGCGCATGAGCGGCAGGAGCACCGAGAGCAGGCAGGCAACGAGCACGGCGTCCGCCAGCAGTAATTCGAGGAGAAGCAGCACGGTCAGAACCGTTCAGGCCGAAGCAGCGCGTAAGTGAGGTAGATCAGGAGGCCAAACGAAACGGTGCCGGCGAGCGCATAATCGAAAATCATGGTCCGCTCCGTCACAGCCGTTCGCAGGCGTAGGTGTAGCCGATCGCAAGGGCAAAAAAGACGAAGCCCAGCGCCAGCATCAGAATGTCCATCATGGCGATACTCCTTATTGCTAGACGGTATCCGGCGTAACCAATCTCTCGATGCCGGCAGGCCGCTTGCTCCGCGCGACTGCAACGGGCGTCTGCGCCCGGCCGGGACTTTCACCGTGCTGAAGTGCCACCGCGTGCATAGATTTTCGAGATGAGGCCTATGGCGAAGTTATAGGAATCTCATAAAGGCCGGCACGTCTTCGCCAGCGGCGATGCGACACTGACAACGCATTCCAGGCGGTCTTTCCGGGCAGGTGGCGCAGCGACGCGATCCACCGTCACCATCGCTACCCATCCTTAAGGCAGACTGTGGGGATGGTCTTTTCAAAATGCCGGTTTCTATAAGCCTTCACCTTTTGATGGCGATGACAGTCAAGAATGAGCGCTGTCTTTGGCCTCTTACCCGAAGGCATATGCACACTTATGCAATTCTTGGATCTCTCGCCCGCTCCTCATCTCGTTTTCAAACGTGCTTCCAGCCATCTTGGGCATGCCGGCCGATTGACCGACACCAATTCCAGGAGGCCTGAACATGACCGCCGCACTCCGACATTACGATCCACCTTCGTTCAGCGAACGCCTGCGCGATGCGCACGCAATGACGCGACCGTTGATGCTCGAGATCATCGACCACGCCTGCCGGCACTTCCCCTCGCTTGGACAAAACGGCTGCACCGCGCGCGTCATGCGACTGGTCGACGCGGAAGTCTGGGCCGATGCCGCACTGGCGCTGACGCTAATCGCGCTGAAGACGGCGATCTATGTCTGGCGCCTTCAGGCGTGACCAGCTCCCCCTAAACCGTGAGGTAGTCAGCAAATGGTCGAGCTGAAGATCATCATCCTGGTCGCATTGATGGCGGTGCTCCTGCTCGGCACGCGCATCGCGGCGACGCCAACTTCGGACAGCTAGCGTGCAGCCGCGCAAGCGAAATCTGGAGCAGGCGGTCACCACGACCGTCCTGACGGTGACTTTAAGCCTGGTCTGGGGCGCCGTCCTGACGCTCGTCATCACACTCGTGGTGCGCGCGCTCGGAGCCTAACCTCAGGCAATCGACCGCGAATTGACCATGGCTGCCTTCGAGGCGAGCAATCGGCTCCGCAGCGCGGTCTCGATGCCCGCTTGAAGCCACATATCCCGCACCAAAAACACCTGGCCGATCTGGCGCGGTTTCACGGAACCGTGTAGATCGGTTTCATGAGCATCAGCAACGTCAACGTCGTCGCCCATCCCCTGGTCCAGCATAAGCTATCCCTGATGCGGGAGAAGGACCGCTCGACCAAGAGCTTTCGCGAGATCCTGAACGAGATCGGGATGCTGCTCGGTTACGAGGTGACGCGCGACCTGCCGCTGGAGCTGGTCGAGATCGAGACGCCGATTGCGCCGATGCAGGCGCCGAAGATCGCCGGCAAGAAGCTCACGCTGGCGCCGATCCTGCGCGCGGGCGTCGGCTTCCTCGACGGCATGCTGGCGCTGATGCCCTCGGCGCGCATCGCCCATATCGGGCTCTACCGCGATCCCGATACGTTGCAGGCCGTGGAATATTACTTCAAGGCGCCGCAGGACCTGTCGGACCGCACCGTGATCCTGATGGACCCGATGCTGGCAACCGGCAACTCGGCCTGCGCCGGCGCCTCCCTGCTCAAGGCGCGCGGCGCCCGCGACATCCGCTTCGTCTGCCTGCTGGCCGCCCCTGAAGGCATCGCGCAGTTCCAGAGCGAGCATCCGGACGTGCCGGTCTGGACCGCCGCGATCGACGAGCGGCTCAACGACCACGGCTACATCGTGCCGGGCCTAGGCGACGCCGGCGACCGGATGTTCGGCACCAAGTAGACAGCTTTGTGCGATCGGGTTACTTCGGTTGCCATGCCTACCAACGAATTTTCGCTACAATCGCTGATCCGCACCGAGGCCGCCGCTGATCCGGCCTTCGTGTTCGACGGCACATGGGTCTCGCGCGCGGAATTCTCAGAAAAGATCGAGCAGACTGCCGCCTGGCTCGCCGCGCAACGCATCGGCAAGGGCGACGTCGTCGCGGTCTGGCTGGTCAACCGGATCGAATGGATCGCGCTGCTGTTCGCCGCCGCCCGCCTTGGCGCAATCGTCGCCGCCGTCAATACGCGCTACCGCAGCGCGGAGGTCGCGCATCTCCTGAAGCTGTCCGGCGCCAGGCTGACGGTGGTCGAAGCCGCGTTCCGCTCGATCGACTTTGCCGCTATCCTCGCCGACATCGCCAGGGACGAGGTGCCTGCGCTCCAAAAGCTTGCAGTTGTGGGTGGGGATGAGATTGCCGCCCAATGGCCATGCGTGCGCTTCGATGCCTTCGAGAAGCCCTATCCGCCCGCCCTGCCGGCTCAGGACGATTTCGACCTGCCGGTTCTGCTCTACACGACATCGGGCACCACCAAGGGGCCGAAGCTTGTCGCGCATTCGCAGCGAACGTTGGCCACACATGCCGCCTCGGTCGCCGAGGCGCTAAAACTCTCGCCGCAGCGCCATTCGCTGCTGGCGATGCTGCCGTTCTGCGGCACCTTTGGCATGACGAGCCTGCTCGGCTTCGTCGCAGCGGGCGCGACCGTCCATGCGCTCGACGCCTTCGAGGCGGCGCCGGCGCTCAAGATTCTCCGCGAGTGCAGGATCACGCACTCCTTTGGCTCGGACGAGATGTTCCGCCGCATCCTCGCGCTCACTGAGGCGTCGCGCCCGTTTCCGCATCTCGAAGTCTGTGGCTTCGCCGCGTTCCAGCCCGGCTGGCGCGAGCTCGCCGTGGAGGCCGAGGCGCGCGGCATGCCCCTGTTCGGCCTCTACGGTTCGAGCGAGGTGCAGGCACTGTTCTCGATCGCACGCTCCAGTGATTGCTTCGCCGATCGCATCGAGGGCGGCGGCTGGCCGATGTCGCCTGACACGATTGTGCGTGTGCGCGACACGGAGACCGGCGAGCTCGCGGCCCCAGGTGTCTCCGGCGAGATCGAGATCAGCGCGCCGTCGCGCTTCCTCCGCTATTTCAATAACCCGGACGCGACGCGCGATGCGATCACGGCCGACGGCTTCTTCCGCACCGGCGACATCGGCCGTCTGCGGGGTGGCGGCGCCTTCGTCTACGAAACCCGCGCGGGTGATGCGATGCGGCTCGGCGGCTTCCTCGTTGCGCCGGGCGAGATCGAGGACGAGCTCAAATCGTGCGCTGGTGTGGCCGACGCCCAAGTGGTTGCCATCGATCTGAAGGGACAGGCGCGCTGCGTCGCCTTCGTGATCCCGGCCCAGGGACCTCACACAGAGCCGCCACGGCAGGACAAGCTGGTCGCACACCTGCGTGAGCGACTTGCCGGCTACAAGGTGCCCGCGCGGATCTATCTCGTGGACGCCTTCCCCGTCACCGACAGTGCCAACGGGGTCAAGATCCAGCGCGCCAGGCTTCGGGCCATGGCGATGGACCGGATCGCCGCTGAATAGCGTCTACGGGCTTCGCTTCATCGACAAAGCTGCGCCGATAGCGCAGCGCGGAATGCTCAGTAAGACTTGGCCAGACCAAGCACCTTTTCCGCGATGAAGCTCAACGCGAGCTGCGGGCTCACTGGTGCGATGCGCGGAATCAGGCTTTCACGCAAATAGCGTTCAACGTGAAACTCCTTGGCATAGCCGAAACCGCCATGGGTCATCACAGACTGCTCGCAAGCGTGGAAGCCAGCTTCGCCCGCGAGGTATTTTGCGGCATTGGCGGCGCCGCCGCAGGGCATGCCCCTGTCGTATTGCCAGGCTGCCGACATCACCATCAGCCAGGCCGCCTCGAGTTCAACCCAGTTTACGGCCAGCGGGTGCTGAATGCCCTGGTTCTTGCCGATCGGCCGGTTGAACACGATTCGGGTCTTTGCGTATTCGGCCGCGCGCGACAGCGCGAGCTTGCCGAGGCCGACGGCTTCCGCCGCGATCAGGATGCGCTCCGGGTTCATGCCTTCGAGGATATACTGGAAGCCTTTGCCTTCTTCGCCGATCCGGTCTTCCATTGGGATTTCAAAGTCCTCGAAGAACAGCTCGTTGGAATCGACGGCCTTGCGGCCCATCTTCTCGATCTCGTGGACCTTGATCTTGTTGCGGTCGAAGTCCGTGTAGAACAGGCTCAGCCCATGCGTCGGCGAGCGCACGTCCTCCAGCGGCGTGGTGCGCGCCAGCAGCAGGATCTTGTGGGCGACCTGTGCGGTCGAGATCCACACCTTCTGGCCGTTGACGATGTAGCGGTCGTTCTTGGCCACCGCGCGGGTCTTGAGTTGCGTGGTGTTGAGGCCGGTGTTGGGCTCGGTGACGGCGAAGCACGCCTTCTCGCGGCCTTCGACCATCGGCGGCAGCATCCGCTTGCGCTGCTCCTCGGTGCCGAACACGACGACGGGGTTGAGCCCGAACACGTTGATGTGCACGGCGGATGCGCCCGACATGCCGGCGCCGGATTCGGCGATGGCGCGCATCATGATCGCGGCTTCGGTGATGCCGAGCCCGGAGCCGCCGTAAGCTTCCGGCACGCAGATGCCGAGCCAGCCGGCGTCGGCCAGCGCCCTGTGGAAGTCGTGCGGAAAGCCGCCGTCGTGGTCCTTCTTCAGCCAATAGGCATCGGGAAAGCCTTCGCAGATCTTCGCGATGGCGTCGCGAATGGCCTCCTGCTGATCGGTGAGCGCGAAATCCATGTGCTTAATCTCCTTGCGGCCACTCGCGCTCTTGAGCTCGAAAATCTGAGTACATAAACGTCAATTTCCCTGTCAAGTGGGTGTACCATGGCTGACGTCATGTGTCTGGGATCGTCCGACCGGAACGATCAATCAACGGCAAATGCCGCCGCACGGCAATAATGAAAGAGGGACCACTTGATGCGTTCGATGCTGTTCGTGCCGGGCGACTCCCCGCGTAAATTCGAGAAGGCCAGCGAAGGCAAGGCCGACGCGCTGATCATCGATCTCGAAGACTCCGTCGTCACCGACAAGAAGCCGGAGGCGCGCGGGTTGACGCTGGCGATGCTGAAAGGTTCTCGCGGCCGCCATCAGCTCTATGTCCGCGTCAACGCGCTCGACACCGGCATGACGCTCGCTGACCTCGCCGCCGTCATTCCAGGCAAGCCCGACGGCATTGTGCTGCCGAAATCGCAAGGCGGCGACGACGTGCGGCAGATCGCGAGCTGGCTCGAAGCTTTGGAAGTTGCGGCTGGTCTCGCAATCGGCTCAACGCGCATCGTCTGCGTGGCGACGGAAACCGCAGGATCGATCTTCGGGCTCGGCAGCTACAAGGGCTGCTCCCCTCGCCTCGCGGGCCTGATGTGGGGCGCGGAAGATCTTTCGGCCTCGCTCGGCGCCACTGAAAAGGCGTCAGGCGGCGTGTTCCACAGCCCTTATCGTCTGGCCCGCGATCTCTGCCTCATGGCGGCCGCTGCGGCCGAGGTCGCGCCGATCGACACCGTCTATACCGACATCGACAATCTGGCTGGGCTGGAGCAGGAAACGCGCGCCGCGCGGCGCGATGGATTCTCGGCGAAGGCGCTGATCCATCCCAAGCACGTCGACGTGGTCAATGCGGCATTCGAGCCGACCGAAGCCGAGCGCAATTGGGCGGAGAAGGTGATCGCGACGTTCGCGAACAATCCGAATTCCGGTACGCTGCGCCTCGACGGTCAGATGATCGACAAGCCGCATCTTCGCGCCGCGAGGAAAATCCTCGGCCAGCCCTAGATCAGGTTGCAAGCCTCACCACGATCGTTCGCCAAGCCGCAAACGTCCTGGAGATCATGGAAGGTGCCGGAGGTGGCCGCGCTGATCGCTCGGACTGTCGACCGATTGCGGCCGAAGGCAGCGGCCTGAGCTGACCTCAGTCAAATCCCTGAATCGGCGGCGGCGTGGTCTGCGCAGGCACCGCAGGAACAGCTTGAACGGGCTGCACCGCAGGGGCGGCTTGAACCGGCGGATTGCCGGCAGCTCTCATCTGGCCGTTCGCATCCATCGCCTCGCGTGCGCGCGGCGGAACGCCGGTCGCGGTTGCGCGGTAGGCTTCGCGGCGCGGCGGCTGCCGGTGTCTCGCCGAACGTGAACCTCTCACGCCCCAGGACCGGGCGATTGCAGGCCCGGCGGTATAACCGACCACCGCGCCGGCGACGGCGCCGATCGGGCCCAGCACGACGGCGCCTGACACGGCTCCCAATGCCGCAGCACCAGCTCGTTCCTGTGCGGCGGCGCTTGCAGGCACGCTAGCCAGCATCACGATGGCAGTGATCAGAGCCTTGTTCATCGGAGCGTCTCCCTCACGGGAGTGACTCATACTTAAATATGGCTGCACGAAGTTAGTTCGTTGCCCAACGCAGGGCCATCGCCGCTGGAACTCCGGCAATTCAAAGGCCTCTGTTTCAGAACGTCGCCGAGGCGGCGGGGCCGACGGCCACCGCCACAATCAATCAGACGATCTTGATCGACATGTCCGGCAGGCCCTCGAGCTTGCACAGCAGCACGTCGCCCTTCACGACCGGACCGACATTCTCCGGCGTGCCGGAATAGATGATGTCGCCGGCCTTGAGTTCGAACGCTTCCGAGAGCTTTGCGATCTGCTCGGCGACGCTCCAGATCATCTTGCTGAGATCGGAGTTCTGCTTCACCTTCCCGTTGATCGCCAGCGAAATCGCGCCGTTGTCGAAATGACCGGTCTTGCTGGCCGGGTGGATCGGGCCGATCACCGCGGCGTGGTCAAAGCTCTTGCCGATCTCCCAGGGCTTCTTCTCCGCGGCCATCCCGTTCTGGAGATCGCGCCGGGTCATGTCGAGGCCGAGCGCGTAGCCATAGACATGATCGAGCGCCTTCTCGGCCGGGATGTTGGAGCCGCCGGACTTCAGTGCGGCGACCAGCTCGACCTCGTGATGATAGTTCTTGGTCAGCGACGGATAGGGATGATCGGCGACCTCGCCCACAGCGACGTTCTGGATTGCATCGGTTGGCTTCTGGAAGAAGAACGGTGGCTCGCGGTTCGGGTCCGAACCGCGCTCGATCGCGTGCGCCGCATAGTTGCGCCCGATGCAGTAGATGCGGCGGACCTGGAACACGCTGGTTTCGCCGACAATCGGGATGGTGACCATCGGCACCGGGAAGAGCGGCTTCGGCCCCGCCTGCGCCGCAGCCGGCACAACTTCCGCGATCGAAGCAGCACTTGCCGCCGCAGCAATTGCGAGCAGCTCACGCCGCGTTGGTGAGGTCTCTTTCATGATTTGTGCTCCCTTTTATGTTCGTTGGGCGCGTCATGCGTGCCGGCCCGCCTGATGGTCGATATTCAGTATGCCAGCAACGCTGGACTGGCACGTCCTCTCATTGTGAGAACAGGCCGCCTGCGGCCGAGCCTTCCAAGCCAGCGCCCTTAGCCCTAGCATGGAACTTGCATAAATTCTGGGCGACAGGGACGCCGCATGAACCTCATCAGCCTCGACATCCGCATGCTCCGGTCGCTGATCTCCGTGGTCGAGACCGGCAGTATCACCGAGACTGCGCGTCGGCTGGGCCGCACCCAGCCGGCCATCACCCTGCAATTGCAGCGGCTGGAGGAGCTCACCGGCAAGCAGTTATTCGAGCATGCCGGCCGCCGGCTGACACTGAGCGAGGACGGCACCACGGTTCTCACCTACGCCAAATCCATCCTGCGGTTGCATGACGAATTGATTTCGCAGCTGGCGTCACAGGAGATCGAGGGTCAGGTCGTGCTCGGCACGCCCGATCTCTATGCCGCCTTCATGCTGCCGCAGATCCTCAGCGTGTTCCGTAAATCCTTCCCGCGCGTCCAGGTCGAGCTCAATTGCGCGCTCTCGACGCCGCTGGTCGGTCTCGTCAAGCGCGGCGATGTCGACATCGCGCTCGTCACCCGCATGAACGATTTTACCGGCGGCCAGGTGGTGCGGCGCGAGCAACTGGTCTGGATGACGGGCGAGCAGTCCGCCGCGCACCAGGAACGGCCCATTCCGCTGGCGCTGCTGCCGCCTGGCAACATCTATCGCGACTACGCGATCGACGCGCTGGAACGCGCGAATTTGCGCTGGCGCATCGCATGCGTCAGCGAAAGCGTCGGCGGCCTCCAGGCGGCGGCCTTCGCCGGCATGGCCGTGACTGTGCTCGGCCGCAGCGCGCTGGTGCCGGCGATGCGCGCGATCGGCTCGAACGAGGGCTTGCCGCCACTGCCGAAGATCGAGCTGCTGCTGTACAAGTCAAGCGGCGCGACCTCGAAGGCGGCAAACGCGTTGCACGATTATCTCGCGCATTATCTGCGCCTCGACGAAGAGCTCAGCGGCCGCGGCGGGCCGATCGAGCTATCGTAGTTTCCGCCTCCTAGCGCAATGCCATCTGCGGCCAGAATTTGGCCCAGGGTTGCGCAGCCTCGAATGCAGCGGCGATCCGGAAGATCGTGGGCTCGTCGAGCCAGGGGGCGACGATTTGAAGGCCGATCGGCATTCCATCACGATCGAAGCCGCAGGGCAGCGTCGCCGCCGGAAGGCCGGCGAGATTGATCGGCCAGGTGAAGGGCGACCAGCCCAGATGCGGATCGACCTTGCTGCCGTCGACTGTGTCGACACCGATCCGGCCGGCTCCGAACGCGGTCACCGCCACCGTCGGCGTTACCAGCGCATCGACGCGCTCGAAAAGCTTCAGGAAGCCGCTGCGAACCCGGCCGCGGCGATAACCCGCTTCGACATAGTCCGTGCCGCTGTAGCGGCGGCCGGCACGGATGACATCAAGATAGTCTGGTTCGGAGCTGGCGAGATCGACCGTGCTCTTGGTCTCGACCGCGGCCGCCTGTTCGGTAAAGGCGATCGGCTTCAGCGTGTGCTCCAGGATACCGGGATCGAGGCCAGGACCATCCATGGTGACCTGCGCGCCGCAAGCGTCGAGAATGACCAGCGCCTTTCCGAACGCCGCGCGCACCTCGGGGCTGACGGCGGCGTAGCCGAGATCGACGCTGGCGCCGATACGAATGCCGTTCAACGGCTCGGCATTCGTATTGAATCGCCGTGCCGCCACCGGCAGGCTTGCGGGATCGCGTAGATCGTAGCCGGCGATGATCTCCAGCGTCAGCGCGGCATCCGCAACCGTGCGCGTGATCGGCCCGGTATGCGCGAGCGAGCCCCAGGATGGTGGCGAGAAGCCGGGTGAGCGCGGCACGAGGCCAAAGGTCGGCTTCAGGCCGAACACACCGCAAAAGGACGAGGGCACACGGATCGAGCCGACCCCATCGGTGCCGATCGCGATCGGACCGCAGCCGGCGGCGACGCCCGCCGCCGCGCCGCCGCTCGATCCGCCGCTGGTGCGACCGGGATTCCAGGGATTGCGCGTGGTGCCCGTGACCGGGCTGTCCGCCGTCAGCTTGTAACCGGACTCGCAGGTCGTCGTCTTGCAGGTGACGATCGCACCCGCCGCCTTCAGCGCCGAGACGACCGCCGCGTCGACATCGGGCACGAATGCATGGTTCATCGGCGAGCCGCCATAGGCCGGCACGCCCGCGACAAACACAAGGTCCTTTATCGTGACGGGTACGCCGGCGAGCGGTCCCTTGGCATCGCCGGCGCGCATCTCCCTGGTGAGACGATCGGCCTCCGCCCTCGCCTGCTCGTACATCGGCGTCACCACCGCGTTGCAGGTCTCGTTCGTCGCCTCCAGCGCGGCGATGGTATCGTCGACGACATCGCGCGGGGTGAATGCCTTGCGCCGGTAGCCGGCCATGATCTCGGTTGCGGAAAGCGAGCCGAGGCCAGTCGGCGACGGCGGGAAGGCCGTTCGGCCGGAACCATCAGTCATCATCAACCCTAAAAGACTAGCTGAGCGCCGCGTCGACGGCACGCTTGGTCATGACCGTGACGAGATGCGCACGGTAGTCGGCTTCGGCATGGATGTCGGAGGTGAGACCGTCGGTGTCGATCTTGATGGCCGCGATCGCAGACGGATCGAAATTTTGCGACAGCGCCTCCTCCATCGGGGGCACGCGGAACACGCCGGAGCCTGCTCCGGTCACGGCCACGCGAACGCCCTCGGCGAATTTCGCGACGAACACGCCGACCAGCGCATAGCGCGACGCCGGCGCCTTGAATTTTGCGTAGCCGGCCTTGAGCGGCACCGGAAAGCGGATCGCGGTGATGATCTCGCCAGGTTCAAGCGCGGTCTCGAACAGGCCGCGGAAGAACCCGTCAGCCGCGATCTCTCGTGTGCTGGTGACGATGGTCGCGCCCAGGCCGAGCACACCTGCCGGATAATCGGCCGCCGGATCGTTGTTCGCGACCGAGCCGCCGATGGTGCCGCGGATGCGTACCGCGGGATCGCCAATCATCGACGCCAGTGCGGCCAGACCGGGAATCCTTGCCTGCACCAGCTTCGAGGCAGCCACCACCACATGTGGCGTCATCGCACCAATGGTGATGGTGGCGCCGTCATCGGCGATACCCTTGAGGTTCCCGAGCCTCGACAGGTCGATCAAGGCAGGCGGACTGGCCAGCCGCTGCTTCAGCGTCGGGATCAGCGTCATGCCGCCGGCGACGAGCTTGCTGTCCTCGATCGAGGTGAGCAGCTTCGCAGCATGGGGAATCTGGTCCGGCTGGTGATAGGCAAACGGTTTCATTGTTATCCTCCCTATTCCGCAGCGACGGGCAGCGACGCGTTCTGCAGCAGGCGCCAGATCCGGTTCGGCGTCGCCGGCATGTCGACATGGGTGACGCCGAGATGCGATAGCGCGTCGACCACGGCGTTGATGATGGCAGCGGGAGAGCCGATGGTGCCGACCTCGCCGCAGCCTTTCACGCCCATCGGCGTGTGCGTGCACAGCGTCGAATGGGTCGCGATCTTCATCATCGGCATGTGGTCGGCGCGCGGCATGCAATAGTCCATCAGCGAACCCGACAGCAGCTGGCCGGAGCCCTCGTCATAGACCGCGTTCTCGTACAGCGCCTGGCCGACGCCCTGCACGATGCCGCCATGCAACTGCCCCTCGACGATCATCGGGTTGATAACCGTGCCGACGTCGTCCACCGCGGTGTAATTGACCAGCGTCACCGTGCCGGTTTCCGGATCGACCTCGACCTCGGCGATGTGGCAGCCGCCGGGATAGGTGAAGTTGACGGGATCGTAATAGGCCTGCTCTTCCAGCCCCGGCTCCAGCACTTCGAGCGGATAGTCATGCGGCACGTAGGCGGCGCCCGCGATCTCCTCGAACGTCTTGGCGCGGTCGGTGCCCGCGACGGAGAATTTTCCCGCCTCGAACTGGATATCCACTTCGGCCGCTTCAAGCAGATGTGCCGCGATCTTCTTGCCTTTCGCGACCACCTTGTCCGTCGCCTTCGACAGCGCCGCGCCGCCGACC
This sequence comes from Bradyrhizobium sp. 149, assembly GCF_023073915.1. Classification (GTDB taxonomy): domain Bacteria; phylum Pseudomonadota; class Alphaproteobacteria; order Rhizobiales; family Xanthobacteraceae; genus Bradyrhizobium. Next base: position 859,760 of record NZ_JADPKK010000023.1, read on the forward strand.
ACTAGCGAACGAGAGCCATAGGTGCCCATGCCGAACTGCACGCGGTCGGTATCGCCGAACACGATGTCGACATTGTCGAACGCGACGCCGAGCTTTTCCGAGACGATCTGCGCGAACGTCGTCTCGTGGCCCTGGCCGTGATTGTGGGTGCCGATCATGACGGTCACCTGGCCGGTCGGATGCACGCGGACCGTGGCGCTTTCATAGAGCCCGCCGCGCGCTCCCAATCGTCCCGCGAAGCGCGACGGCGCAAGGCCGCAGGCCTCGACATATGTCGAGTAGCCGAGCCCGCGGAATTTGCCCCTGCGCGCCGATTCTGCCTTGCGGATGCCGAAGTTCTTGACGTCGGCCGCGACGAGCGCGCCGTCGAGACACCCCATCGGATCGCCGGAATCGTACTGCACCAGCACCGGCGTCTGATACGGATAGGCCTCCTTCGGAATCATGTTGCGTCGGCGGATCTCGACGCGGTCGATACCCATTTCGGCTGCCGCGACGTCGACGATACGCTCCAGCACGAACGTGGCCTCGGGCCGGCCCGCGCCGCGATAGGCGTCGACCGGAACGGTGTTGGTGAACACTACCTTCACGTTGCAGTAGATTGCCGGCGTGGTGTAGACGCCGCCGAGCAGCGGACCATAGAGATTGGTCGGAATGTTCGGTCCGAAGGTCGAGAGATAGCCGCCCATATTGGCGAGCGTGTTGACACGGAAAGCGAGGAATTTTCCGGTCTCGTCGAGCGCGAGCTCGGCCTCGGTGACGTGATCGCGCCCGTGGCGATCGGAGACATAGCCCTCCGACCGGCTCGCCACCCATTTGATCGGCCGCATCACGCGTTTGGCGGCCCAGGTGATCACGGCCTCCTCGCCGTAGTGGAACTGCTTGACGCCGAAGCCGCCGCCGACATCGGGCGCGACCACGCGCAGCTTGTGCTGCGGAATGTTCAGCACCAGCGCGCCCATCAGGAGGCGCACGACGTGCGGAAACTGGCTGGTGGTCCACAGTGTGAAGCGATCGGTGCCGGGCTCGTATTCGGCGATCGCCGCGCGCGGCTCCATCGGGTTGCCGATCAATCGGTTGTTGACGAGGCTGAGCTTTGCGACGTGCGCCGCTTTCCGGAAGGCGGTTTCGACCGCGGCCTTGTCGCCGAGCTCCCAATCGCAGCAGATGTTGTTCGGCACATCGTCGAACAATTGCGGCGCGCCCGGCCGCACGGCTTCGAGCACGCCGACCACCGAGGGCAGTACCTCGTAATCGACCGTCAGCAGCTCGGCCGCCGCGCTGGCCTGCGCCGGCGTCTCCGCGATGACGAAGGCCACCATGTCGCCGACGAAGCGCACCTTGCCCTGTGCCAGCATCGGGAATGGCGGCTCCTTCATCGGTACGCCTTTGGCATCCGAGATGCCCCAGCCGCAGGGCAGCGAGCCCAGCTTGTCGGCCGCGGCATCCTCGCCGGTCAGGACCGCGATGACACCGGGCGATGCGAGTGCCGCACTCTTGTCGACGCCGCGCAGCATCGCGTGTCCGTGCGGCGAGCGCACGAACACACCCGCGGTCATGCCGGGACGTTTGATGTCGGAGACGTAATTGCCGCGGCCGGTGAGGAAGCGCTGGTCCTCTTTCCGCTTCGGCGAGGCGCCGATCCCGATCACATTGCCCATGGTCACTCTCCCTTGGCGGCGTTCATGGCGACGGCGCCCGCCATCACTGAGACCACGATGTTCTGATAGCCGGTGCAGCGGCAGATATTGCCTTCGAGGCCGTGGCGGACGTCGGCTTCCGTCAGGTCCGGCTTCTCGGTCGCGAGCGCCACCGCCGTCATCAGCATGCCCGGCGTGCAAAAGCCGCATTGCAAGCCATGGTGTTCGCGAAATGCTTCCTGCATCGGATGCATCTGGTTCGAACCGGGCACGCCCTGGAGCCCCTCGATGGTGAGCAGCGTCGCGCCGTCGAGCGCGGGCGCCAGCAGCGTGCAGCTCTTCACCGGCAAGCCATTGAGATGCACGACGCAGGCGCCGCACTGGCTGGTGTCGCAGCCGATATGCGTGCCGGTGAGATTGAGCCGCTCGCGCAGCAGCTCGGCGACGAGCGTCGCCGGCTCGGCATCGACAGTGGTTGGCCGTCCGTTGAGTGTGAAGGATATCTGCACGATCATACTCCTGTGCGCGACGGGTCTTTAGGCGAGTGGAAGTGCGCTGCCGGTGGCCCAGGTGGCCAATACGACGTCGCCGACGGTGAAGGGATCCGCGAAGAAGGTCTTTTCCGGCACGTAGGCGACGAACGCGTCGTCCGGCACGGTGTCGAGCATGACCTTGACGAAATAGCCCTGGTATTCGATCGCGAGCACGCGGCTCGGCAGCGAATTGGTGCAGCCCGGCGGCAGCTCTCTGCCCGGCCGGACCAACGCGACATCGTCGCGGCGCACGGCAATATCGACCTTGTCGCCGACGCTGACCGACGGCCGTCTCTGGAGTGGAACCTCGATGCCATCAGGCGCCGCCTGTGCCAGTGTAAAACTCGAGCCGTTGACCTTCTCAACCCGGCCCGACAGCACGTTCTGCCCGCCCATGAACTCCGCGACGTAACGATCGTGCGGATGGGCATAGACGTCGCGCGCCGCGCCCGCCTGCTTGATCTTGCCCTGCTCCATCACCACGACCAGATCGGCCAGTGCGATCGCCTCGAGCTGGGTGTGGGTGACGTGGATGAAGGTAATGCCGAGCTCCTGCTGCATCCGCCTGAGCTCCTGGCGCATCTGCACGCGGAGCTGCTCGTCGAGGGCGGACAGCGGCTCGTCCAGCAAGAGTACCCTCGGTTCGGTGATCGCCGCGCGTGCCAGCGCCACGCGCTGCTGCTGGCCGCCGGAGAGCTGCGCCGGCAACCGGTCGGCGAATTGCGTCAACCGCACCTTCTCGATCATGGCATCGGCCGCACGCAAGCGATCGGCCTTCGACATGCCGCGCACGCGGAGCGCAAAGGCGATGTTCTCGCGCACCGTCAGGTGCGGGAACAGCGCGTAGGACTGAAACATCATCGCGGTGCGCCGCTGCACCGGCGCGAGCCCGACCACGTTCTGCCCGCCAATCACGATCTCGCCCGCGCTCGGGTCCTCGTGGCCGGCGATCATGCGCAAAATCGTGGTCTTGCCGCAGCCGGACGGGCCGATGAAGCAGCAATAGGCGCCGTCGGCGATCTTCAGGTTGACGCCGTCGACCACATTGGTGACGCCGTCAAAGCTCTTGCAGACGCCTGCCAGCTCGATATCGCCGCGATCGCTCTTCATTCCCCGCTCAACCCTTTGTGCTGCTGCCGCGCTTCTTCTGGATCAGCACGATGCTGCCCAGGCTCGCGCCGATGACGATGAAGGAGACGATCGTCGTCACCGTGCCGAGCGCGTAGAGCGAGGGCGAGGTGACGTTCAGCGTCATGCTCCAGATCTCCAGGGGCAGCGTGTTCAGTGAGCCCGCGGTCTGCAGGCTGCGCGCGAACTCGTCGTAGGAAAGCGTGAAGCCGAACAGCGCGACCGCGACCAGGCCGGGCGCCAGCACCGGGATCATCACCAACCGGATCGACTGCCAGCGGCTGGCGCCGAGGTCGTAGGCCGCCTCCTCCCAGACCTGGTTGAAGCGCGACATCACCGCAAACATCACGAGCACGCCGAACGGCAGCGTCCAGGACAGTTGCGCGCCGAGCGCCGAGGTGTACCAGCTCGCGTTCAGTCCGAGCGCCTGGAACAGCAGGCCGGTGCCAAGGCCGAGCACGAGACCCGGCGCGACCAGGCTGCCGATCATCATGTAGAACACGACGGTGTCGCCGCGAAAGCGCCTGCGAAAGCCGAGCCCGGCGAGGAACGAGACCACCACCGTGATGGCAGTGACGATAATTGCGAGCTTGATCGAGCGATCGAACGAGCCCTTGACGTCGCCGGTCCGCACCTGGGTGAAGAGGTCGACAAACCAGTGCAGCGAAGTGCCCTTCATCGGGAAGACGAGGCCGCCGCGGATATCCTGGAATGACAGGATGTAAATGCAGAACATCGGGCCGTAGAGCGCGAGCACGTAGAACGCGAACAGCGTCGCCAGCACGTAGAACGTCCAGGGCCGCTGCCCGCGGCTCGGCGCGATCGCCTTCGTCGTCGCCGGCGCGACCGTCTCGGGCATGTCGGCAAGAACCGCGCTCATCGCGTGATCTCCTGGCGGATGTCGACGGTGCGCAGGATCAGCGAGACGATCGCGACCAGCGCCAGCGTCAGCAGCACCGCGCTTGCCGCGGCGGTCGGATATTGCAGCACACCGACGTCCTCATAGAACGCGCTGACAACCGAAGCAGAGCCGCCGCCGGACATCACCTTGACCACGAAGAAATCACCCATCACGATGGAGACGACGAAGATGGTGCCGAGCGCGATGCCGCTCTTGGACATGGGCACCACGATCAAGCGCATGATGTCGAAGCGGCTGGCGCCGGCATCGATGGCGGCCTCGATCAGCTTCTTGTCGATCCGCGCCATGGAATTGAAGATCGGCACGATCATGAAGATGGTGAGCTGATGGACATAGGCGATGACCACCGCAAGGTCGGAGAACAGTAGCACCTCAAGCGGCTGGCGGATCATGCCGAGCGCCAGCAGCGCCTGATTGATCAGGCCCTCCTTGCCGAGCAGCGGAATCCAGGAAATCATCCGGATGATGTTCGAGGTCCAGAACGGCACCGTGCAGAGCAGGAACAGACCAATCGCCAGCAATTGATTGCGGACATGGAAAACCAGGAAGTACGCGACGAAGAAGCCGATGATCAGCGTGAAGATCCAGGTCAGCACCGTGAACTTGATCGTCGCCAGATACAGCTTCAGCGTGAGCGCCGAATGCAGCACATCGATGTAGCTCGCCAGCGTGAAGTCGGGCGTCAGCCCGCCAAAGCCGTCGGTAGCAAAGAAGCTCGCGGCCAGCACGACCAAGATCGGCGCGACGAAAAACGGCACGAGCACCAGCACAAGCGGCGACACGTAGAGCCAGCCGGCGAGATTTGCGCGTGATAGAGTTTGACTGGACTGCATATCGGCAAACGCCTCGAAGTCGGTCTTTTGGCACCGGCGCGTTGCCGCGCCGGCGCTTCGTTCACGTCAGGGAAGCAGGTTTCAGGCCACCTTGAAGTCGTTCCAGCGCTTGTTCATGTAGGCGGCTTCGTCCATCAGCGTGTTCCAGCACGAGATGTTCTTGACGCGGTCAAGGAACGAGCCGCCGTCACGCTTGGTGCCGGTCTTCTCCATCGGCACGCCATAGGGGTCGTTGACCACCTCGGGCGCGGGCTGGCCCTCGTACCAGAACGCCCATTCGGCCGGCGTAAGGAATTTCTTCGCAGTCGAGGGGACCGGGCTGTAATAGCCGTAGCGCGCGACGAAACCGCCCTGCCAACCCGACAGATACCAGTTGAGATATTCGTAGGCGGCGTCGAGCTTCTTGCCGGAGAGGTGCTTCATCAGGCCCATGCCGTTGCACCAGCCGCGATAGCCTTCCTTGCCGTTCTTGATGTTGACCGGCGCGTAGACGCAGGGGATTTCTTTCACGCGCACCGCGGCAACCGCCGGCGACCACATCGACTGGATGACCACTTCGCCCGCCGCCATCAGCTGTACCGACTGGTCGAAGGTGGTCCAGGTCGCGCGGAACTGGCCCTGCTTCTTGAGCTCGATCAGCTTGTTGCAGGTGAAGTCGATCTCCTCCTTGGTCATGTTGCCCTTGTTGCCGTACTTGATCAGCCCGGCGCTTTCGAAGCAGAGCGCAGCGTCCATGATGCCGATCGCGGGTACGTCGAGGATCGCGGCCTTGCCCTTGAATTTCGGATCGATCAGATCCTTCCATTCTGTGACTTCATGGCCGACGAGGTCGGGGCGGTAGCCGATGGAGTCGGCGTTGTAGACCTGCGGCAGGAAGGTCGCCCATTCGGTCACGCCGTCGTTCAAATCGGTCGAATCGGGCTTGGCGATATACATCGCCTCGTAGGGCGAGATGCCCTGGCGCGGAATCTTATGGCCGTCGATCTCGCCCTTGGTGAAGATCGGCAGGATGTTGTCGAACTCCTTGATCTTCTTGACCTCGATGCCCTGGATCACGCCGCGCTTGGCGGCGAGCTTGGCCTGCCAGCCCTCGATATCGGCGATGTCGACCGTATTGGGCTGGCTTATGAAGCGGTTGATGGCGGCGGAGGTATCGAGGTTCTGCATCGTCACCTTGAAGCCGAGATCCTTGGCCGCCTGGTCACCGATGGCCTTCACCACCGAATAGGACACGCCGACATGGCGCAGCTCGATGTCCTTGATCTCCTGCGCCCAGATGGTCGGGAAGCCGCGGATTGCGTCCGATCCTGCGGCCGTGCCGGCCACCGCCGCAGCGCCCTTCAACAGCGTGCGCCTGCTCAGCTTTTTCGCAGGCTTGTCGCTCGTCCCCGCCGGATCGGCAGTGGATGTCCCCTTATCCCTGTCAAGCATGGCAACCCTCGTTGGCTACAATGAACGCTGCGCTCCGGTCGCCATTGACCGGCTGCGGATGTGATCAATTGCGGGCGAGGCTATGGGCGGGATGTTGTGAAGTAAAATTGGAAGTAAAAATTCGCCGCATAAACGCGGCTAATGGTTCGCCCCGCTGCATCGGCTTTTGGCAGCGCGCATAAGAAGGCGTCAGGACGTGCATACAAAAACGATAGCTTCGAACGCGCGGGCCGGCTGGCGCGGCAGACGTGATGAAGGCGGTCCTCAGGACCTGAGCTGGGTCCGCGCCGTCTCCGGCGCGATCAGCGTTGCGATGATGGTGATGACCGACAGCGCGATGATGTAGACCGACACGGCCCAATAAGAACCGGCCCATGCCAGCAGTGCTGTCGCAATCAGCGGCGAGAAGCCGCCACTGAGCGCGGCGGCAACGTTGGCTCCCAGCGATGCGCCGCTGTAGCGCACCTGGGTGCGGAACAGCTCCGGCATGAAGGCCGCCTTCGGGCCGAACAGCAGCGCATGCGTCAGTGTCATCGTGACGACGAGCGCGAGCGTGATCAGGGCCGGCTCCCTGGTGTCGAGGAGCCAGAACAGCGGAAACGCCAGCGCCACCGAGAACACGCCGCCGGCGAGATACAGCGCCTTGCGGCCGAAGATGTCGGACAACCAACCGGCGAGCGGCAGGGTCGCGAGCTCGACGAGCGCGGCATAGACCACCGCATTCAGGATCACCTGCCGCGGCAGGCCGAGCTGCGTGGTGGCATAGACCACAGTGAAAACGGTGAGGAGATAGGCGAGCCCGACTTCGGACACCGTGATGCCGATTGCGAGCAGGAAGCTGCGCCAATCGCGGCGCAGGACTTCCAGCGCCGGCCGCGCCAGCACCTCCCTGCGCTCGACCACCTCCTTGAAGTGCGGCGTCTCCGCGAGTTTCAGCCGCACGATGAAGCCGAGGCCGACGAGCAAGATGCTGATCAGGAACGGCACGCGCCAGCCCCAGCTGAGGAAATCCGCTTCGGGCAGCTGCGTCATCAGACCAAAAATGCCGGTGGAGGCGGCGACGCCGACGGGGAAGCCGATCTGCACCAGGCTGCCGTACAAGCCGCGGCGATTGCCGGCGTGCTCGGCCACCATGACCACCGCGCCGCTCCACTCGCCACCGAGTCCGATGCCCTGGATGAAGCGCAAGATGACGAGGAAGATGGGCGCCCAGACGCCGATCTGGCTGTAGGTCGGCAGGCAGCCGATCAGGAACGTGCCGAGTCCCATCGCGATCATGGTCGCGACCAGCATCTTCTTGCGGCCGAGCCGGTCGCCGTAATGCCCGATGATGGCACCGCCAATCGGCCGCGCGACAAAGCCGACCGCATAGGTCGAGAACGCGGCCAGCGTGCCGACGAAGGGATCGAAGCTCGGGAAGAACAGCTTGTTCAGCACCAGCGCCGCTGCCGTCCCGTAGATCAGGAAATCGTACCACTCGATCGCGGTGCCGAGCGCGCTCGCCCACACCACATGCGCCGTCGTCGATTTCTCCGCCGCCGCGGAGACCCCCGATACTGCCGTCATGCCACGCCCCAAGATTCCCGGACGGCATCATGGCCAATCACGATGGCGGTTGCAACCTGCGGAGGTATCGCCTCTCGCAGAGATCACGGTGCGAGGTTTTGCGCCTCACTGCTCCGACACCCGTCATTGCGAGGAGCACTTGCGACGAAGCAATCCAGAGTGCCCGCGCGGAAGATTCTGGATTGCTTCGCTCCGCTCGCAATGACGTGTGTGGGAGCAGTTGCGCGCTCGCTTCGGCAGCACCGTCCGTGGGACAGCGGAACTCATCCCAGCCTGTTATCTGCTATTGACAAACTAATTCGCCATTATCTAATTTGCTGCCACAATAACCGGCTGCACAAACCAGCCCATAAAAGAGAGGGAACGACGATGAGAGGGTTTTTGGCCTGCGCCATGCTCGCGGCCATGACTTGGGCTGCCATAACCACCGTTGCGAACGCGCAAATTTCCGACGACGCCGTGCGGATTGGTGTGCTGACGGACCTGTCGAGCTGGGGCCGCGACAACAGCGGGCCGGGCTCCGTGGAGGCCGCGAAGATGGCGGTGGAGGAATTCGGGCCCACCGTGCTCGGCAAGCCGATCGAGATCATCAGCGCCGACCACCAGATGAAGACCGACGTCGGCGTGCAGATCGTGCGCGGCTGGTTCGACAACGGCAAGGTCGATGCCGTCGTCGACATCCCCAATTCCGGCATCGCGATCGCCGTGCACAATATGGTGCGCGAGCGCAACAAGGTTGCGCTTCTCTCCGGCCCCGGCGCAAGCTCGCTGACCGACGAGCTTTGCAGCCCGAACACCGTGCACTTCACCTACGACACCTACGCGCTGTCGAAGGTGACGGCCTCCGCCGTGATTAGGGAAGGCGGAAAATCCTGGTACTTCATCACCGCCGACTACGCCTTCGGCCAGCAGCTCGAGAAGGACGCCACGCGCTTCATCAACGAGATGGGCGGCAAGGTTCTGGGCGGCGTGAAGCATCCGACCAATACGGCAGATTTCTCCTCCTTTGCACTCCAGGCGCAGAGCTCGAAATCGGACGTCGTCGCCTTCGCCAACGCCGGCCAGGACACGGACAATGCAATCAAGCAGTCGGGCGAGTTCGGCCTGGTCCAAGGCGGCCAGAAGCTGGTCGGCCTCCTGATGTTCGACACCGACGTGCACGCGATCGGGCTCAAGGCTGCGCAAGGCACCTACATGACCACGGCCTCCTACTGGAACATGGACGAGGCGACCCGCGCATGGTCGAGGAAATTCTACGAGCGCACCAAGGTGATGCCGACCATGATCCAGACCGGCGTCTACGGCTCGGTGCTGCATTATCTCAAGGCCATCAAGGCCGCCGGCACCGATGATCCCGCCAAGGCGATGGCCAAGATGCGCGAGCTGCCAATTGAGGATACATTCGTTCATGGCGGACGCTTGCGCGAGGATGGCCGCGTCATTCGCGACATGTATCTCGCCAAGGTGAAAACGCCCGAGCAGTCCAAGGAACCCTGGGATTACCTCGAGATCATCAAGACGGTGAAGGGCGAGGACGCCTTCCGCCCGGTCTCCGAGTCCAAATGTCCTCTGCTCAAGAAGTGAGGCCTGCATGACCGGCAACGAGCGCAACGCAAGTGAGACTTACGAGTGCGATGTGCTCGTGGCCGGATCGGGCGCATCCGGGATGTCGGCCGCGATCACCGCGCGCTATCGCGGTCTCGACGTCCTGATCGTCGAGAAGGAACCGCGCTTCGGCGGCACCACCGCCCGCTCCGGCGGCTGGCTCTGGATTCCCGGCACCTCGCTGGCGCGCGCTTACGGCATCGAAGAGACGCCGGAGCAGGCCCGCGCCTATCTGCGGCACGAAGCAGGCAACAACTTTGACGCCGCCCGCGTCGATGCATTCCTGAGCGCCGGGCCCGAGGCGGTCGATTTCTTCACCAGCAAGACCGCGCTCCGTTTCGACATGCCGCTGGTGTTCCCGGACTATCACGCCGAGGCGCCCGGCGGCACCCAGGGTGGCCGTTCGATGGTCGCACGCCCCTTCGACGGCCGCGAGCTCGGCGACGAGATCAAGACGTTAGGTGCGCCGCTGCCAGAGCTGACCGTATTCGGCATGATGCTCGGATCCGGCAAGGACATCGTCCATTTCATGCGCGCGACAAAGTCGCTGACCTCGGCGGTCTATGTCGCAAAGCGCCTGTCGCGGCATCTGATGGACGTGCTGCGCTACGGCCGCGGCATGACGCTGACCAACGGCAATGCGCTCGCCGGTCGACTGGCAAAATCCGCGCAGGATCTGAAGATTCCGATGTGGCTGTCCGCGCCGGTGCGCGAGCTGACGGTCGAGAACGGCGCCGTCACCGGCGCCATCGTCGCTCGCGAGGGACGCGACGTCCGCATTCGTGCAAGGCAAGGCGTCGTGCTCGCCTGCGGCGGTTTCCCGCACGATATCGAACGGCGCAAGAAGATGTTTCCACACGCGCCGACCGGCAAGGAGCATTTTTCGCCGGGACCGAGCGGCAACACCGGCGACGGCCTTCGCCTTGCGGAAAGCGCCGGCGGACATGTCGAGGACCGCCTGCCGAACGCTGCAGCCTGGGTCCCGGTCTCGGTCACCAAGCGCAAGGACGGCTCAAACGGCGTGATGCCGCATTTCATCGACCGCGCAAAACCCGGTGTGATCGCGGTGATGCGCGACGGCAAGCGCTTTGCCAATGAAGGCAATTCCTATCACGACTTTGTTCAGGCCATGGTCAAGGCGGCGAAGCCCGGCGAGGAGATCGCGGCGTACCTGGTCTGCGATCACCAGGCCCTGCGCAAATACGGCCTCGGCTGCGTGCCGCCATTCCCGATGCCGCTGGGTCATCATCTCGAGACCGGCTATCTCATGCGCGGCGAGACGCTGGAGGCGCTCGCGGCAAAAGCGGGCATCGACGCCACGGCGTTCGTCGAGACCGTCAAGCAATTCAATGCGACCGCACCGCAGGGCCATGATGCGGCCTTCGGCAAGGGAACAAAAGCCTATAACCGCTACCAGGGCGATGCGCTGCACGGCCCGAATCCCTGCGTCGCGCCGATCGAGAACGGTCCGTTCTACGCCATCAAGATGGTGGTCGGCGATCTCGGCACCTATGCCGGCATCGTCACCGACGAGAACGCGCGGGCGCTCGATGCGGAGGGACGGGTGATTCCGGGGCTCTATGCCGCCGGCAACGACATGGCGAGCATCATGGGCGGCAATTATCCCGGTGCAGGCATCACGCTTGGGCCGGCGCTGACCTTCGGCTACATTGCCGGCCGTCATCTCGCCGACAGCGCCGCCAAGCGCAACGCAGCGTAAGCGAGCCGGACGCCAGGAGGCGCATGAAGACAGAGAGTCGCGGCATCCAGTCGATCGAGGTCGGCGGAGAATTGCTCCGCGCGCTTGCGAGATGCGGCGAGCCGATGATGCTGCGCGATCTCGCCCGCGAGGCCGGCATGACGCCGGCCAAGGCGCATCCCTATCTCGCCAGCTTCTCCCGCATCGGCTTGATCGAGCAGGACGAGACCACCGGCCGGTACGAGATCGGCGCGTTGGCGCTGGAACTCGGCCTGATCAGCCTGCGCCGCCTGTCCGGAGTCCGTATCGCCGGACCGAAGATCGCGGCGCTCGCAAGTCGCATTGGGCATGCCGTCTCGCTGGCGGTCTGGGGCACGCACGGCCCGACCGTGGTGCAGCTTGAAGAGCCTGGCCAGCCCGTGCACATTGTCATGCGTGCCGGCTCGGTGATGGCGCTGCTGGAGACGGCCACGGGCCGGGCCTTTGCGGCCTTCCTGCCGGAGAAAACGATCAACGCCGCACTCGAAAGCGGCCTCGATCGCCACGGCGTCGGCTACAATCCGAAGCGCACCGTGAAAGGCGCGAAGGTCACCGACATGCTCACCGAGGTCCGCAAGCACGGCCTCGCCCGCGCGCTCGGCGATCCCCTGCCCGGCGTCAATGCATTCTCCGCGCCGGTGTTCGACCATTCCGGCCATGTCGCGCTGGTGATCACCGCGATGGGGCCGGAAGGCACGTTCGATGCCCGCTGGGACAGCCCGATCGCGCACGCGCTGCGCGACTGCGCCGGCGGCATTTCGAAACGGCTGGGTCACGGCATGACCGTTGCGGCGGGGTGATCTATTTATCCTTGACCGGCACCGTGTAGTTCAGGATCAGCCGGCCGCCATCGGGATAAATCGTCTGCCCGGTGATGTACGATGCATCGTCGCTAGCAAGAAACGCCACGACGGAGGCCACCTCGCCCGGCTCGCCGCCGCGGCCGGCCGGCGTGCGCGACAGCACCGTCTTGCGGGCATCTTCCGACGTGTAGATCGCGGACGCCACCATGTCGGTGAGGATCGTGCCGGGTCCGACGGCCACCACACGAATGTTGTGCGGGGCGAGCGCGACGGCAGCCACTGATGTGAGCTGCTTCATGCCGCCCTTGGAGATGGCATAGGTCGCAAGGGTCGGGATCGCCAGCAGTGCATTCACCGAAGACATGTTGATGATCACCCCGCCGCCGCCTTGCGCGATCATTTGCTTCGCCGCCGCCTGCACCCCGAAGAACGCCCCCTTCAGATTGATGGCGATGACGTCGTCGAAATCCTGCTCGGAGATATCCAGAATGTCCTGGTTGCGGGCAACGCCGGCGTTGTTGACCATGATGTCGAGCCGGCCGAATTCCTTCACGGCGGTTGCGACGAGTTGGTCGACATCGGGACGCCTGGCGACATTGCCGACGACGGTACGCAATGCATCCGGCCGCGCGAATTCGGCGGCCGTCGCGGCCAAACCGTCAGCATCGACATCCGAGATGACGACTTTGACGCCATCATCCAGGAATCGTTTCGCACAAGCCTTGCCGATGCCGCGCGCCGCGCCGGTGATGGCGGCGACCTTGCCGGTTAGTTTCATGGTCTCACTCCAGGATAGCTGCTTCGCGGCAGACTGTCGCCGGGAGAGAAACCCGGCTCAGGCCGCCGCGAAACCAAGATGAGCACGGAACCGGTTCTTGATAAAGACGGCATCGCGCGAGGGCAGCGAGCGCGGCGGATTTTCGGCCAGAACCTTGATGACAAAAAGCCGCGGTCCATCGGACGGCTCCACGAGCTGCCGCGCGAGGCGCTCCACTTCCTCGAGCGTGCGCAGGGTCGCGGTCCCAACAAAGCCGCAGGCCGCCGCAATCGCCGTGAGGTCGACCCCGCGGCCGGTGTGGCTGGCCTGCATCCCGGTCTCGCCAAAATGCTGGTTGTCGATCACGACGATGTCGAGATTGCGCGGGCGCGCGACGCCGATGGTGGCCATGCCGCCGATGCCCATCAACTGCTCGCCATCACCAGTCAAAGCGAGGACGCGCTTTTCCGGCTGGGCTTGGGCGAGGCCAAGCCCGATCAGGGCGGCGCCGCCCATGGCGCCCCAGAGATAGAAATTGCCGTCATGGTCGCCGACCGAATGAAGGTCGTAGGTCGGCGAGCCGAGACCGGACACGACTAGCGTGTCCTTGCGATTCTTCAAGAGCGCGGCGACGGCGGCGCGGCGGTCGAGTTGAGCTTGCATTGGCATCACCACTTCTTCTTGCCGATCAGGCGCTGGCCGATCAGCACCGCGATCTGTTGATCGGAATCGTAGGCGAGCGCTGCGGCCGATTCCACCGTCTCGACCAGATCCTCCGCCGTCTCCGCCCGCATCACCTTCAAGCCGATAGCCTCCAGTGAGGGCTGCGTCGCCCGGCTCATCGGCACCTGCCACGGATTGAACTCGGCCCATTCGCCGCGCATCGTCACCAGCATCAGCAGTGGAAATCGTCCGATCGCCGACAGCGACAGCATGTTGATGCAATTGCCGACCCCGCTCGACTGCATCAAGAGCACGCTGCGCTGGCCGCCGAGCCAGGCGCCGGCGGCAATGGCCACGCCCTCCTCTTCCGTCGTCAGCACATTGGTGGTGACGTCGCGGTCCGCGGAGAACAGGCGGATGAGCTGGCTGTGGCCGGCATCGGGGACGTACGACATCTGCCGCACGTCGGCGGCTTTTAGGATGCGGTAGAGCTCGGATGGCCAGTCGTCGCTTGCGTGCGCTTCGGGATTGGGTTGAGGGGGGTGCACCGCGTGTCTCCGTCACATTCGAGCAGAACGCTAGCGATATTCGTCCGCGAAGGCGCTGACCGTCTGGCACGACCAGCTATCGAGAAATTGTATAGCTGCCGCAAGCCCGATGCACGTTGCAACGCCCTCTCCCCTTGTGGGAGAGGGCATCACCGCAAGGAGACACGAACTCACTGGGGTGAGGGGTATGTCTCCGCGAGCGCACCTGTTTCATGGAGAGAGACCCCTCATCCGGCGCTTCGCGCCACCTTCTCCCACAAGGGGAGAAGGGAGGACCGTCGCTTTGGCTTGCAGCTCAGTTCACCGTAGAGCTCGTCATCGCCGGCATATAGATTTGCGCGTAGCCTTCCTTCATCGCGGAGGTGATGCAGTCGATAGGCAGCTTCTCGACCTCTAACCAAACCGACGCGGTCGCAGTCCGGCATGAAACCACGTAATCATGGAATAGATATCATAGACGGGCAATCCGACCTCGGCTTGAAGCGCCGCCGCATAAGGCGGCATGTTGGTGCATTCAAGCACGATCGCGCCGACATCGGGATTCCCGGCGACCAGCTCCTTGCCGGCCTCGACCACGTCGCGCTCGGCCTGCGCGATGTCCATATCGTCCTTCTCGGCCTTGATCAGGACGCGGAAGAACTCCTTGCCGTTCTCGGTGCCGACCAGCGGGGTGTCGAGCGGCACGCCGGCGCCTTCGAGATGGGCCGGCGTCAGGGCCGAGCCCGACACCGTGACAAGGCCGACGCGCTTGCCCGGCGGCAAGGTCGCCTGCACCCACGGCACCTGCATCAGTGACGAGGTCGCGACGGGGACGCCGACCGCGGCTGCGATCTCCTTCTGAAACAGCGAGAGGAAGCCGCAATTGGTGGTGATGGCTTCGGCCCCGAGCCGCACAAGATCCTTCGCCGCGTCGATGAAATCCGGCAGCAGACCGGCCGCGCCGTTCAGCACCACTTTCTCCGGCGAGGCGCCACTCACCACGCGATAGAGCACGGGAAACGGCCAGGTGGTGCCGTTGCCCATGTCGCCGGGAATACGGGGAAAGCGCGCCTCCAGCATCAGGATGCCGAGCGGCGCCCCATAGATGGCCTTGCCGCCGCGGGCGATTCGGGATGACGAGTTGGCTGGAGCGGTCATGGTGCGATCTCAGAGGAAACGGTCGGGCGCGAACGGTGCGAGCGGAATTTCCGGTGGCTTGCCGCTGAGAAGCTGGGCGACGAGACGGCCGGTGCGGGCCGAGCCGACCAGGCCGATATGACCGTGGCCGAAGGCATAAACGATGTCGCGCGAGGCCCGCGCGTAACCGATGCAGGGACATCCGTCCGGCATGCTCGGCCGATGGCCAAACCAGGTCTTGATGCGCGAAGCCGGAATGTCCGTCGGCAGTTTCGGGAACATGCTGAAGAGGTTGTTGCGCAGAATCTCGGCGCGCATCCAGTTCGGCGCAGCCTCGAGGCCCGCGATCTCGACCGTGCCGGCGGCGCGCAAACCCTTGTCGGTCCAGTTCACCACCATCTTCGCATCCGAAGCCATCATCGAGCTGCGTGGCCCCGTTTCCGGATTCTCGATCATGACGTGATAGCCGCGCTCGGTCTCCAGCGGCAGCGGATCGCCGACCGACGCGGTGAGCCGCTTCGAACGGGCGCCGGCGGCAATCACCGCGGCATCGCAGGCAATCTCGCCGGTCTCGGTCAGGACAGCCACGAGCTTGTTGCCGGAGAGCTTGAGCCCCGTCGCCTTGGCCCGCACCAGCTTGGCGCCGCTTGCCAGCGCATGTTGCGCGAGGGCTGCGATATAGGCTCCGGGGTCGCGGCAGCGCCCGGCCTCCTCCACCACCACGCCAAACGTGTAGCGCGGATGCAAATCGGGCTCACGCTGACGCATCTCGTCGGCCGAAAGCTCCAGCCATTCGACACCGACGCGCTTGCGCACGCGCCAGCCGGGATCTTCGTCGAAATTGCCGCGCGACGGGAACACATGCATCACGCCATTGCGCTCGATCAGTTCAGGGACGCCCGCCTCCTCCGCGAGCTTCCTGTGCAACAGCGGCGCGTCCTTCAGGAGGTCGCGCAGCGCAAAAGCCGTCTTCTCGACCCGCGCCTCGGTCCAGCCCGAGAGCAGGTATTTGATCAGCCAAGGCAGCGCCTTCGGCAGATAGGACCAGCGGATCGCGAGCGGTCCGAGCGGGTCCATCAGATAGCCAGGCACCTTCTTCCAGACGCCGGGCTCAGCCGGCGGGATCACCGAATGCGAGGAGAGCCAGCCGGCATTGCCGTAGCTCGCCGCCTGTTCGCCACCGGGCTCGCCCGGATCGATCAGCGTGACATGATGTCCCTCGCGCAGCGCTTCGATGGCGCTGATCACGCCGACCGCGCCGGCACCGATGATGGCGACGTGGCGGCTTTGCGACATCGTTTAAGCCTTCACCGCAGGGGCAAAGTCCTTGCCGACCGACATCGCGCGCGGATCGATGATGCAGTGGAGGATCGACGGCTTGCCCGAGGCGAGCGCACGCTCGAAGGCCGGTGCGAACTCTTCGGTACGCTCGACGCGCTCGCCATGGCCACCGAACGCTTTTGCGTACATCGCAAAATCCGGGTTCTTGAGCTGGGTGCCGACCACGCGACCGGGATAATCGCGCTCCTGGTGCATGCGGATGGTACCATATTGCGCATTGTCGACGACGATGACGACGAGGGCTGCGTCGTATTGCACGGCGGTCGCGAACTCCTGGCCGTTCATCAGGAAGCAGCCGTCGCCGGCAAAGGCTATGACGGTGCGATCCGGAAATTGCCGTTTGGCAAGCACCGCCGCCGGCACACCGTAACCCATCGAGCCCGAGGTCGGCGCGAGCTGCGCGGCAAAGCTGTGGAAGCGGTGATGACGGTGGATCCAGCCGGCATAGTTGCCGGCGCCGTTGCAGACGATCGCGTCCTTGGGCAGGCGGGCGCGCAGCCAGGTCATGACCTGGCCGTACTGGAACGTGCCCGGCAGCTCGCGTGCCTTGTCGGTCCAGGCCAGATAATCGGCATGCGCCTTGGCCGCTTCACCCTTCCACACCAGCGCCCCGGCGGGCTTCAGCGTCTCGACTGCGGCGGCGAACGCGGCCGGCGTGGCCTGGATCGCGAGCGCCGGCTGATAGACGCGGCCAAGCTCTTCCGAACCCGGATGCACGTGGATCAGCTTCTGCTGCGGAGTCGGAATATCGAACAGCGTGTAGGACGAGGACGGCATTTCCGACATGCGGCCGCCGATGAGCAGAATGACGTCGGCGCCGTCGACGCGCGCCTTCAGGCCCGGGCTCGGGCCGATGCCGAGATCGCCGGCATAGTGGGAGTGATCGGCGTCGATCAGCGAGGCCCGGCGGAACGAGGTCGCGACCGGCAGGTCGAACCGTTCGGCAAAGCGCGCGATGCTCCTGGTCGCCTCATCCGTCCAGCGCGAGCCGCCGAGAATGACGAGCGGCGCCTTGGCGCTGGCAAGCATCGCGCCAACCCGCTCGATATCAGCAGGCGCCGGCCAGCTCACGGCTGGCTCGATCCGCATGGCGTCGGCAACGGCAGCAGTCTCGGTCAGCATGTTCTCGGGCAGGGAGATCACCACGGGACCGGGACGGCCCTGCATGGCGACGCGGAAGGCGCGCGCGACCAGCTCCGGAATGCGGTCGGGCCGATCGATCTCGACCGCCCATTTCGCCATGGTGCCGAACACCGCCTTGTAGTCGAGCTCCTGGAACGCCTCGCGCTCGCGCATGCCGGTGTCGACCTGGCCGACGAACAGGATCATCGGCGTGGAATCCTGCATCGCGATGTGGACGCCGTGGCTGGCATTGGTGGCGCCGGGACCGCGGGTGACGAAGCAGATCCCGGGGCGGCCGGTGAGCTTGCCATAGGCCTCCGCCATCATCGCAGCCCCGCCTTCGGCGCGGCAGATCATGACGTCGATCGGGCAGTCATGCAGCGCGTCGAGCGCCGCGAGGTAGCTCTCGCCCGGCACGCAGGTGACGCGCTCGACACCTTGCGCGACCAGCTGATCGATCAGGATCTGGCCCCCGGTGCGGGTGTTGCGAATGGTCATGACGGCTCCCTCAGGCTTTGGCGATGCGCTTCGCAGCTTCGCGAAAAGTTGGTTCGGGGCTGGCGTAGGACAGGCGGAAACAAGGTGCAAGGCCGAAACCGCGGCCCGGCACCACGGCCTCGTCATGCCTCTCCGGCAAATGGCGGCGGCAGCGCTGTCTGTCCCGGGCGTCAACCGCAGAGCACGGACCGTACCCTCGCCGTCATGCCCCTTTGCGCTGCCGCGCGCTCGCCAGCAGCACCAGCATGAAGGAGGCCGCCGTCATCAGCGTCGAGATCGCGGCGATGGTCGGGTCGATCTCGTCGCGGAGCGCGGTGAACATGCGCTTGGTCAGCGGCTGATACTGGCCGCCGGAGATGAACAGCGCGACGATGGTCTCGTCCATCGCCGAGATGAAGGCGAAGATGCCGCCCGCGACCACGCTGGACTTGATCTGCGGCAAGGTCACCGCGAAGAAGCTGCGCAAGCGGTTCATGCCGAGGCTGCGCGCCACCATTTCCTGCGCGGGGTCGAAGCTCTGCAACCCCGCAAGCACCGAAATGATGACGTATGGCAGCCCCAGCATCACGTTGGCGAGCACCAGGCCCGGCAGCGTCGCGACCAGGCCGACTTTGGCATAGACGAAGAAGATCCCGACGGCGGTGATGATGATCGGTACCACCAGCGGCAAGAGCAGCATCATGTGGACGACGCGCATGATCCGCAGCTTCGACTGGCTGATGGCATAGGCCGCGGAGACGCCGAGCGGCGTCGCGATCACCACGGTCAGGAGCGCGACCGTCAGCGTCACCCGCGTCGCCTGCATCCAGGCGGGGTTGGCGAAATATTGCTGATACCAGCGCAGCGAGAACGACGGCGGCGGGAACGTCAAAAAGCGCGCGCTGGAGAAGGAGATCGGCGCGATGATCAGCACCGGCAGGATCAGATAGACCAGCACCAGCGCGCTGATCACATAGAGGGCAAGCCGGGCGGGCGACAATCGCATCATTTCTGCCCCAAAATGCGATCGAGCGAGATGAAGCGGCTGACGACGGCAAAAATCAGCAGCACGCTGGCGAGCAGCACGACGGCAACCGCGCTCGCAGCGCCGAACTGATTGTAAAGCTCGACATTGCGGCTCACCAGCATCGACACCATCACCGTGCGGCCGCCGCCGAGCAGCTCCGGCGTGATGTAGAAGCCGAGGCAGAGCACGAACACCATGGTGCAGCCCGCGAGCACGCCCGGCAGCGACAGCGGCAGGAAGACGCGGACGAAGGTGAGCGACGGGCTCGCCCCCAGGCTGGCGCCGGCCTGCATGAGGTCGCTCGGGATCTTCTGCATGGTGGCGTAGAGCGGCAGCACCATGAACGGCAACAGGATGTGTACCGTCGCAACCACCGCGCCGAAAGTGTTGTGAACCAGCGCGAGCGGCTCGCTCGTCACGTCGAGATAACGCAAAAGCTGGTTGATCACGCCGGTGCGCTGGAGCAGCGCCAGCCAGGCATAGGCACGCACCAGCACACCGGTCCAGAACGGCAGCACGACCAGCGACAGGATGAGAATGCTCCATCCCTTCGGCACCGAGTTGGCGAGGTAGGCCACGGGATAGCCGAGCAGCAGCGCGATTCCCGTGACCGCGAGGCTGATCTCGAAGGTCAGCGCAAAGCTGCGCCAGTAGATGTCTTCGGTGAAGACGCGGCGATAGTTCTCCAGCGTGAAGCCGTCATGGTAGATCGACTGCCAGGCGAGCCAGCCGACCGGCAGCACGATCAGAGCCAAGATCACCAGCAGCGCCGGCGACACCAATGCCAGCATCAGGCCGTGCTCGCGGCGCTGTTGCTTTTGGGAGGGATCCGGCGTGGATGTCATCGACGCGGCCTCGCTTCGCCTACTTCTGCATGAACGACGCCCAGCGCTTCTCGGCGGCTTCGCCCGCCGGCGACGACCACCACGCGTAGGACATCAGTGCCTGCTTGGCCGCATTGACGGGCTCACTCGGCAATTGCGCGGCGCGCTCGGGCTTGATCACATTGGTCTCGAAAGCCTTTGGATTTCCGGGACCGTAGTCGATATGCAGCGGCAGATTGGCCTGGTGCACGGGATCGACGGCCTCGTTGAGGAATTTGACGGCCGTCTCGAGGTTGGGCGCGCCCTTGAGGATGCAGAGCGAGGTGCTTTGCAAAACGCCCTGGTTGTAGGTGAAGGCGACCTTGGCGCCTTCCTTGGCGACCGCGCTGACGCGGCCGTTCCAGGCCATCTCCATGTCGACCTCGCCGTCATTGAGAAGCTGCGCCGACTGTGCGCCTGATGTCCACCACACCGTGATGTGCGGCTTGATCTCTTCCAGCTTCTTGAAGGCGCGGTCGACGTCGAGCGGATAGAGTTTGTCGGGCGCGACTCCGTCGGCCATCAGTGCCGCCTCGAGCGTGGCGATCGGGTGGTTGCGCAGCGCCCGGCGGCCGGGGAATTTCTTGACGTCCCAGAAATCGACCCAGCTGTTCGGCGCGTCCTTTGGAAACGTTTTCTGGCTGTAGGCCAGCACGCTGGAATAGAACTCGTACGACACCGAATAGGGGTTGCGATACGCTTCAGGCATCGCTGCTGCGTTCGGAATCTTCGAGAAGTCGAGCTTCTCGATCAGCCCCTGCTCGCCGCCGCGCAGGCAATACCCGGTCGGGGTGTCCACGACGTCCCAGATCGGCTTGCCGCTGCCGACTTGCGTCTTGATCGCGGGCCAGGCATCGGGAATCGAGTCCTGGTTGATGGTGATGCCGAGCTTCTTGGCGGAGGGATCGAGGATCGCCACCGTCTGCGCCTGCTGGTAGGCGCCGCCCTGCGAGACGAAGGTGATTTGTTCGGCGGCGTTCGCGGCGGTGCCGCTGAGCGTGAGCGCGCCGAGTGAAGCGCCCAACAGGGCGTAGCCAAATCCAGAATTCAGTTTCGTCATCATCCTCGCCTCCTCCAAATAGATCATTGTCCGATCGCATCGAGAAACTGGTACCAGCCGGCGACCATGCGCACGGCGGGCTCGCGCAGCGGATAGAGCGGGATGGCCTTCATGCGTCGCGCGTCGAGCAGCCCGACCTCGGGCGTCTCGCCGCGCACAAAAGCGGCGAGATAGCGGCCCATCAGGCTCGACATCGCCACACCGGCGCCGTTGTAGCCCATCGAGAACAGGGTGCGGTCGTCGAGCCGGCCGATATGCGGCACCGAGTCCAGCGTCATCCCGACCAGGCCCGTCCATTTATAGGCGAGCGGAACGTCGGCGAGATCCGGGAAGATGCCGACCATCGCCTTGCGCAACGCGTCGAAGGCGGCTTCCGAGTCCTGCTTGCCGAACGCGCCGCGGCCGCCAAAAATCACGCGATTGTCGACCATCCGGAACCAGCGCATCATGCGTTTGGTCTCGGTGTAGGTGCGCCCGGTCGGCATCAGGCTTCCCGCGAGGTTGCGCGGCAGCTTGTCGGTCGCGATGATGGCGCTCCGGAACGGGATCAGCGTCCGCTGCATGTGCGCGGTCGCATGCGTCAGATCCGAATAGCTGTTGGTGGCGATGATCGCCTGCTTGGCGCGCACCACGCCGTGCGGCGTTTCGGCGATGATGCCGCTGTTCTCGCGCCGGAGCTTTACGACCGGCGACTGCTGGAAAATGGGAATGCCGCGGCGCGCCACGCCATCGGCAAGACCGCGCAGATAATTCAACGGATGGATGCCGCCGGAGCCGGGATTGAGCACGCCGCCGACGAAGATGTCGGAGCCGGTCTCGTCGCGCACTTGACCCTTGTCGAGGATGCGGACCTCCGCATCGCCCATTTCCTGCTTCATCCACGCCACTTCGTCGATCGCGGTCTTCAGCGTCGTCTCGTTGTGGGCGGCCTTGACCTGGCCGGTGCGCGTCAACGCGGCACTGGTGATGCCAAATTCGGAGACCAGCTCCTCGACGATATCAGTGGATTCATGCGCGATCCCGTACATGCGCTGCGCCATGGCGCGGCCGTGCGCGGCGTCGATCTCACGGAACGACAGCCGGAACTTTGCGGTGATCACGCCGCCATTGCGGCCACTCGCGCCCCAGCCGGGGTGGTTCGCCTCCAGCACGATCGGCGACAAACCGCTCTTGGCGATGTGGTGCGCAGCAGAGAGGCCCGTGTAGCCTGCACCGATGATCACCACATCTGCCCGCTGCTCGCCCGACAGGACCGGAAACTCGCGCGCCGGCTCCGCCGTGGCTGCCCACAGCGAGTTGGCCGATGGCAGCGCGTTCCAGTCCCCTGTCATGCCATCGCTCATGCGTTACGCCGCCGGCCCGATCGCCGCGTCGGCGAGCGCCTTCAAGGTCGGAAAATGGAAGTCCGGCTTGGTCAGCGTCTCCACGGCCGGTGTGCCGCCAAAGCCGGCCATGCCCTGGCGACGCTCGATCCAGCACACCTTGTAGCCGAGCTTCCGCGCGATTCCGATGTCGTGATACTGGCTCTGCGCGACGTGCAGGATATCGGACTGCTTGTAGCCGAAAGCAGACTGGCGGCCCTTGTTGTACGCGAAGAACTCCGGATCGGGCTTCGCAACCCCCGTCTCGTCGGCGCAAACGGTATCGTCGAAGGGATTGCCGAGCGCGTGCGCGTAACAGGAGAGAGCGACGCGGTCGGCATTGGTCATCGCCACGAGGCGAAATTTCGTGCGCAGGCGCTTGAGTGCCTCGACCGAGTCCGGGAACGGTCCCCAGCGCAGCACGGCGAGCTGGAAGACGTCGCAGGAGGCGTCATCGGCCTGCAGCCCGAGTTCCTCCGCGAGATAGCGATAGACATGAAACATGACCTCGCTCGAGCGCTCGTGGTGCTTGTCGCGGCCGCGCTTGTAGGATTCGAATATCTTGTCGTCACTGAGCTCGGCCCGCGACTTCCCCGAAATCCTGCGCACCGCGGAGAGCACGCCGGTCTCGAAATCGATCAAGGTGCCGACGACGTCGAAGGTGAGAACCTTGAAATTGCTGAACGAGGCTGCTGACGACATTTTGGCTTCTTCTCTCGGTTGGACAAGGCTTGAGTTCAGTCCCTCGCCCTGGGCACGACGATGGTGTCCTCGGGGTGAAGGGTCACGGTGAGGCTGCCGCCGAGCGGCGGAATGCGGCTGTAGGCCTGGTGATAGCTCGCCTGGCGCAGGCTGAGGACGATGCCATCGGCGAGCGCCAGAAAGATGCGCAGGCTCTCGCCCTGATAGACGATATCCGTGACGGTACCGGTCAAGCGGTTGCAGGCGGTATCCTGCGCGCCCTCGTCGATCAGCAGCTTTTCGCTGTGCACGGCGAGCATCAGCGCATCTCCGTCAGGAATCGCGCGGGCGCTGCGCAGAAGGACGCTGCCGAGCGCGACGCTGAAGGCATCGACGCGTCGCACGGGAAGCATCGTGGCCTCGCCGATAAAACTCGCGACGAAGGAATCCGCGGGATGATCGTGCAAGCGCTCGGGTGCGTCGATCTGGACCAGCCTGCCGTCCTTCATCACGGCGACGCGGTCGCTCATGGTCAGCGCTTCGCGCTGGTCATGGGTGACGTAGATGATGGTGGCGCCGATGCGCTTGTGCAGCGTGCGCAGCTCGATCTGCATGGATTCGCGCAGCTGCTTGTCGAGCGCGGACAGCGGCTCGTCCATCAGGATCAACCGCGGCTCGAAGATCATGGCGCGCGCGAGCGCCACGCGCTGGCGCTGCCCGCCGGAGAGTTGCGCAATGCCGCGCTCTTCATAGCCGGCAAGGCCGACCATCGCGAGCGCCGCGCGCACCTTGTCGGGCCAGGCCGCCTTCGGCAGGCGCCGCGCACGCAAGGGAAAGGCGACGTTCTCGCCAACGCTCATATGCGGGAACAGTGCGTAGTTCTGGAAGACGACGCCGATGTCGCGCTTGTGCGGCGGCATCCAGGTGACATCGCGGCCACCGAACAGGATCGTTCCGCTCGATGGCAGGATGAAACCGCCTAAAATGCCAAGCAGCGTAGTCTTGCCGGAGCCGGAGGGGCCAAGCAGCGAGACGAACTCGCCGGCGGCGACATTGAGGGACACGTCGTCAAGCGCGCGAACCGCGCCGTAAGTCTTGCTCGCGGACCTGATCTCGACGCTTTCCGCTCGCTTGTCCAACGATCGACCTCGCCATGTCCTGAGCTGGCGTGCCTCACTGCGCGCCATGAGCCTGCTTTATAGACAGAGATCTGGAGTCCTCACGATCGCAGCGTGCGCCGCACCAAATCTTCTCTCGCGAGCCCTGTCTTTAGGCTGTGAAGCCAATGACAGCAGACTTGGCAAAACTCGGCAATTGCCAAATTCTCACCCAGCTCATAACATGGTGTTATGCCCGAGCTGCGCCGGATGCTGCCCTCCAGTAACGCCCTGTTCGTCTTCGACGCGGCGGCGCGCAATGGCAGCTTCACCGCGGCGGCCGCCGAACTGAACGTCACCCAGCCTGCGGTGAGCCGGATGCTCGGCCAGTTCGAGGAGCACCTCGGCGTCCGCCTGTTCGACCGCAAGGCGGGACGCGCGGTGCTCACCGAGGAAGGCGAACTGTTGTATCGCCGCGTGCTCGAAGGTTTTCGCAGCATCGAGAGCGGGCTGGTCGAGATCGAGCGCCGCCGCAAGGGCACCGAGACGGTGACGCTGTCGGTCTCCTCCGCCTTCACCACGCATTGGCTGATGCCGCGCATCGACAAGCTCCAGAAGCAATTCCCGCAGGTCGATTTGCGCTTCCAGCTGATCTCCGGCGCGCTGCGCGGACCGGTGGAGAATGTCGATCTCGGCATGCGCTTCCGCGATCGCGAGGAGCCGTCATCCGGCGGCACGCTGGTGATGAAGGAAGTCATGCTGCCGATGTGCAGCCCTGGCTATCTGGGCGAAACCGATGCCACCGAGGGCAACACCATCATTCGGCTCGCCGAGACGCCGGGCGACTGGGCCGCGGATTACGCCTCGCTCCTCACGGGACGCCGCGGTGCGGCCAAGGCGCTGAGCTTCACGGACTATGCCGTCGTGATGCAGGCCGCCCTGCTCGGCCAGGGCATCGCGCTCGGTTGGCTGACGGTCGCCTCGCATTGGCTGTTGACCGGCGCGCTGGTGCCGGCCTCCGACACACTCACCACCACGCGTCGCATCTGCGAATTCCTGCCGCCGCGCAACCGGCCGATGCGCCCCATCGCCGCCGAGATCCGCGACTGGATCACCGCGCAGATGAAAAGCGAGATCGCCGCAATCGACCGGCTCTATCCGAAGCTCGGCGCGATGGCAGCATGTTATTGAGCGGCGGTGTTGGGGTACGCTCCTCTCTCCACGTCATTGCGAGCGTAGCGAAGCAATCCAGAGTCTTTCCGCGGAGGGATTCTGGATTGCTTCGCTACGCTCGCAATGACGATGTAAGTGGGGCCTCGACTACCGATGCTCGATCGCGCGGATCGCGCCGCGGAGCTCGGCGAGGCCGCGCAGGCGCCCGATCGCGGTGTAGCCGGGATTGGTGCGCTTGGTCGCTGCGAGATCGTCCAGCATGCGGTGGCCATGGTCGGGCCGGAAGACGATTTGCTTGTCGGGCGAGCGCCGTGCGTTCTCCTTCAAAAGTGCCTTCAGCACCGCGACCATGTCGACGTCGCCGTCGAGATGATCGGACTCGTAGAACGACAGACCATCCGCCTCGCGCTTGGTCGCGCGCAGATGCGCGAAGGCGATGCGCGGACCGAAGCGTTCGGCCATGGCGGGGAGATCGTTCTCGGCGCGCACGCCGAGAGAGCCCGTGCACAGGCAAATGCCGTTGGCCCTCGACGGCACGGCATCGAACAGCGCCTGATAATCATCGGCGCTGGAGGCGACGCGCGGCAGGCCGAACAGCGGGCGCGGCGGATCGTCTGGATGCAGTGTCAGCGAGACCCCGAGCTGCTCGGCGACGGGCGCGACGCGGCCCAAAAACTCGGCGAGATGTTGCCGCAGGATTTTCGGCGTGATGTCACGATATGTTTCGAGCCGGTCGCGGAATTGCGGGATGGTCATCGGCTCGGTGGTCGACCCCGGCAGCGCACTGGCGATGACCATGATGAGATAGTCGATATCGGCCTGACTCATCTGGTCGAACAGCTTTTTCGCGCGAGCCTGCTGCTCGGGTGAGTATTCCTGAAGCGCGGCCGGCCGCTTCAGGATGTGCAGCTCGAACGCGGCAAAGCGGTCCTGGTCGAAGCGCATGGCGCGGGCGCCGTTCGGCAGCTCCCATTCCAGATCGGTGCGGCACCAGTCGACCACCGGCATGAAATTGTAGCAGATGATCTTGATACCGGCGGCGGCAACCGCTTCCAGGCTCGCGATCCATGCCTCGATCGAGCGCGTCGCCTTAGCCCCGAGACGCTTGACATCGTCGGGGATCGGAATCGATTCCACCACCGACCAGGTCAATTGCGAGCGGCCGGGCTGGCCGCGCTCGATGAAATCCTTGCGCTCCTCGACCGCCTTGCGTGTCCAGGCCTCGCCGATCGGCACCTGATGCAGTGCCGAGACGATATCGGTCGCGCCGGCCTGCCTGACATCGTCCAGCGACACGGGATCGTCGGGCCCGTACCAGCGCCATCCCTCCAGCATCATGGGCGTTCTCCGATCAATTGGCGGTCAGCACGACCTTGACGCTCTGCGAACGGTCGAGCGCCAGCCGCAGCGCATCCGGCGCGGCGGACAGCGGTCGCTCGGCGGTGACCAGCGACAACACGTCGACGCTGCCGGCGCTGATCAGCTCCACCGCCGTCATGAACTCAAGCCCGAAGCGGAACGAACCGCGCAGGTCGATCTCCTTCGCCATCACCGCATTCGCGGGCACCGAAATCTGACCGCCCGGCAGATTGCCGATCTGCACCACAACGCCGCCGCGCCTGACGATACCGATCGCGCTGGCAAGGCCTGCAGCCGTGCCCGACACTTCGAAACCGACATCGTAGGGGCGCGACGCGGCCTGCGCCTTCAGGCCTTCCTCCCCGGCCGCGACGTTCTCGACGTGAGAGGCGCCGAGCCGGGTCGCAAAGGCGAGCGGCGCCGGCGCGATGTCGGCGACGGTGATGTCGGTCATGCCGGCGCGGCGCGCGGCGAGCATGGTCAGGAGCCCGATCGGGCCGGCGCCGAAGATGATGCCGCGCTTGCCTTCAATGTTGCCGGCACGCGCGACCGCGTGCAGGCAGACCGCGAGCGGCTCGGCCAGCGCCGCGGCCTGATAGGACACGTGATCGGGGATCTTCACGCATTGCGCCGGGATCGCATCGAAGTAATTGGCGAAACCGCCCTGCATGTGCGGCGTCTTCGAGGCCGAGCCCATGAAGTAGATATTTTCGCAGAGATTTTGCCGGCCTTCGCGGCAAGCGACGCAATGGCCGCACCAGCGCGACGGGTTGACGGCGATGCGGTCGCCGACCCTCAGGTTCGCTGCGGTGCCCGCGATCTCCACGACCTCGCCCGAGATCTCGTGGCCGAGCACAAGCGGCGACTTCACCACGAAATCGCCGGTCCGGGCATGACGGAAATAGTGCATGTCCGAGCCGCAGATGCCGCCGGCGCCGAAGCGGATGCGCACCATGCCTGCGGCGAGCTTGTCGAGCGGATGCTCGATCATGCGCAGATCTTCAGGTCCAAACAAGGTTGCGGCGAGAGCAGTGGAGGTCATTTGGAAAGTCCCATGTATTTTGGCAGCCAGAGAGTAAGTTCAGGGATGTAGGTGATCGCGATCAGCGCGAGCATCAGCGGCACCAGCCAGGGCAGGATTGCCACCGTCGTGCGCTCGACGGAGAGCTTCGCCACGCGCGCGAGCACGAACAGCACCATGCCGAGCGGCGGATGCAACAGGCCGATCATCAGGTTCAACGTCATGATCAGCCCGAAATGGATCGGGTCGATGCCGAGCTTGAGCACGATCGGCAACAGGATCGGCACCAGAATGGTGATCGCGGCCGTGGTGTCGATGAAGCATCCGACAAACAGGATCAGGACGTTTGCAAGCCCCAGGAACACCCATTTGTTGTGGGTGATGCTCAGCATCCAGTCCGACAGCATCTGGGCTGCCTGCGACACCGTCAGGAGCCAGGCGAAAATCGAAGCTGCCGTGACGATGAACAGCACCGAGGCCGTGGTCTCGATGGTGTCGAAGGTCGCTTTCGCGACCGTCTTCATCGTCATGGTGCGGTAGCGCACGAGGCCGAGGAACAGCGACCAGATCACGGCGGCGACCGCGGCTTCCGTCGGTGTGAACCAGCCGAGCGTCATGCCACCGATCAGGATCACCGGCGCCATCAGCGCCATCACCGCGGAGAAATCGAAATACCAGTCGATTGCGAGCAGCGTGACCAGGCCGAGACCAACAGCCCAATTGGTCGAGAGACCGGCAACGGTCAGAAGCCAGACAGCCATCGGGAAGCTCAGGACGACGAGGATCTCGAGCCCCGCCGATCCCAGTTGCGGCCAGGAGAACGGCGTATCGCTGCCCCATTTGTTCTTGTGCGCGAAATAGGTGACGGTGGCCATCATCAGCAGCGTCAGGACGACGCCGGGAATGACGCCCCCCAGAAACAGCGCGCCGATCGAGACATTGGCCATCATGCCGTAGATCACGAAAGGCAGCGACGGCGGGATGATGGGCCCGAGCGTGGCCGAAGCCGCGGTAACGCCAACGGAGAATTCCGTGGAGTAGCCGTGGTCCTTCATCGCCTTGATCTCGATGGTGCCGAGACCGGCGGCATCCGCGATCGCGGTGCCGGACATGCCGGAGAAGATCACCGAACCGATGATGTTGACGTGGCCGAGGCCGCCGCGCATCCAGCCGACCAGCGCGACCGCGAACTTGTAGATGCGGCCGGTGACGCCGGCGATGTTCATGAGATTGCCGGCCAGGATGAAGAACGGCACGGCGAGCAGCGGAAAGCTCTCGACGCCGGCGATCATGCGCTGCGCCAGCGTGACGTCGGGCGTCACGCCGCTGACCAGGATGTAGAGCAGCGACGACGCGGCCATGGCAATGGCCACGGGGACGCCGAGCAGCATCAGGATGAGAAAGCCTCCAAGCAACAGCAGCATGAAATTACCCTTCAAAACCGTCGTAGGCGCCGGGACGTTCGAGGATCGAATAGCCCTGTCGCAAATGTTGCACCGCCACCTGTATGGAGCGCACGAACATCAGCACGAAGCCGAGCAGCACCGCGTAGTAGACGTAGTCCTTGGGAAGATTGATCGTGGTCATGGACTCGTCGCCGATGATGTGGATGTAGACCCAGACCAGCTTGATGGCGTAGCCGAAGAAGACGATCCGGATCAGGTCGATCAACGTCGACAGCACACGCGCCATGAGGTGCGGCAGATAGCGGTAGAGGAGATCCACCTGGATGTGCCGCGACAGCCGCACGCACATGGAGGAGCCGATGAAGACCACGCCGATCAGGCAGTAAGTCGCAATCTCCTCGGTCCATGCGTAGCTGTCGTTGAGCACGTAGCGGGTGAAGAACTGGAGGAAGACGGCGAGCGCCATCACCCAGAAGATCGCCAGCGCCACCCAGTCCTCGAAAGCGTAGACGCCGAGATCGACCTTGGGTGTCGCCTCCTCCTCGAACGTGTGGGCGATCTCGTCCGCGGTGATCTGCCGGTGCGTTTCGGCGGTGGACATCGGGCTACTCCTTCAGCAATCACGTCGTTCCGGGGCTCGCGAAGCGAGAACCCGGAACCTCGAGATTCCGGGTTCGGTCCTGCAGACCGCCCCGGAATGACGACCTGTCGCTATTTCACGTCCTGGATCCGTTCCCAGTCGGCCTTGCGGTAGCCGAAGGTCTCGAACGCCACGTTCTTCAGCACGGTGTCGCGGAACTCGTTCTTATCGACCTCGGTCACCGTCAGGCCCTTCTCCTTGAAGAAGGCGACCAGCTTGGCCTCGTTCTGCTTGATTTCCTCGGTCGCCTTGGCGGCGGCTTCCTGCGCCACGTCCGTGAAGATCTTCTTGTCCTCATCGCTGAGTTTCTTCCACAGCGCGCCCGCCACCACCGTGTTGAGGTGGTCGACGATGTGGCCGGTCAGCACGATGTGCTTCTGCACCTCGTAGAACTTCTTGGCCTCGATCGTGGTCAGCGGGTTCTCCTGCGCCTCGACGGTGCCGTTCTGGAGCGCGAGATAGACTTCGGCGAACGCGATCGGCGCGGTGTTGGCGCCACAGGCGCGCGGCATTGCCAGATAGGCGGGAACGTCGGGCACGCGCATCTTCAGGCCCTTCATATCGGCGCAGGTCTTGATCGGCTTGTTGGATGAGGTCTGGCGCACGCCGTAATAAGTCACCGCGAGGATGTGGTGGCCGCTCTTGTCCTCGTAGCCCTTGGTGAGCTCCTTGAAGATGTCGCTCTTGGTGTAGGCGAGCAGATGATCGGCGTTGCGGAAGGTGTAGGGATAGTAGGTCACGCCGATCGGCGGAAAGCTCTTGGCCGCGAAGCTCGAGCCCGAGATGATGATGTCGACCGAGCCGAGCGAAAGGCCCTGGTTGATGTCGGCTTCCTTGCCGAGCTGCGACGCCGGATAGACATCGATCGCATAGCGTCCGTTGGTGCGCTTGCCGATCTCCTGCGCGGCCCAGACCGACGCGGTGTGGAACGGCTCCGACGTCTCGTAGACATGCGCCCATTTCAGCTTGGTCTGCGCCATGCCGGAACCGGTTGCTGCGAGCATTGCCGCGGCCGAGACCGCCAGCACCATTGTCATCTTTTTCAACACTGATTTTTCCTCCATTTATTAACTCTGCTTCTTGTCCGCCTGCCCCAACGCGGGTGCGGGCCGCCCAATCTCATCGCCGCCGCGCGCTGCTGCTCGCAGCTCGCTTCTTCTTCGGCGCATGTTCCGGCCTTGACGGCTTTGCGGTCGATCGCGCCGCGCGCCCGGAAGATGGTCCTGAGGCGTTCTCCGCACCGAAGTTCTGCGCAAAGCGCTCTTGGGAGCGCGCGAGATGATCGCGCATAGCATCGCGCGCGGCTCCGGGATCATGCGCCGCGATCGCGTCGCGCACCGCACGATGCTCGTCGAGCGCAGTGCGCCACGTGCCCGGGCTCTCGAAATAATGCGCAAGCTGCGCGAAATAAGGATTGAGGCGCTGGTCGAACAACTCGCCGACCACGCGCACCAGGACGGCATTGCCGAGGCTTCCGGCGATGGCGACGTGGAAGGCGCGGTCGTGGACCATCGAGGCTTCGCCGGGGTGTTCTACATTTTCCATCGCAACAAGGGACGCATCGATGCGGGCAACGTCGTCCTTCGTCGCCACGCGCGCGGCTTCTTCAGCAATGGCGCTTTCCAGGAATTCACGGGCGCGCAGCAGCTCGAACGGGCCCTCGATGACGGAAGCAGCCGCGGGCGCCGCAATCGCGGCGGGCTCGATCACATAAATGCCGGAACCGACGCGGATGCGGAGGCGGCCCTCGACCTCGAGCGCGATCAGGGCTTCGCGCACGGTCGGCCTCGAAATCTTGAGCTGCTCGGCAAGCTCGCGCTCGGTCGGCAAGCGGCTGCCGACCGCGTACTCGCCGCTGTCGATCAGGCTTCGCAATTGATCGGCGACCTGGCGATAAAGCCGTCTCGCCTCCACAGCTTCCAGCGGCACGCCGGTCCTCCCGATAGGGTCGCGCCGGCGCTCTTGCGCCCGCGGTCCGCCAATTTTTGAAAATTGGTCTTACCAATTGACCGCAGCATTGACCGACGACGGGCGCCATGTCAAGCAGCGGCAAAGCAAGGGAGACGTCCATGCGCCTTAGTTCAACGCGCCTTGGCCGCGCCAATCTCGACCGGCTGCCATCTGGCATCCGCCGCCCGGCCTATGACCGTTCGCGCGTCACGCCAGGCATCGTGCATCTCGGCCTCGGCGCATTTCATCGCGCCCACCAAGCCGTCGTCATCGACGATTGCCTTGCCGCCGGCGCTACATCGTGGGGCATCGTCGGCGCCAGCCTGCGCAGCCCTGACACGCGCGACGCCCTCGCCCCGCAGGACCATCTTTATACGGTTGCCGTCCGTGCCGCCGAAGGCACCGAACACCGCATCATCGGCGCGCTGCTCGACAGCGTGGTCGCGCGCGAGAGCCCGGCACGACTGGTCGAGGCAATGGCCGATCCCGCCATTCGCATCGTCTCCCTCACCGTCACCGAGAAGGGCTATTGCCACACGCCGCAGACCGGCGATCTCGACGAGCGGCATCCCGATGTCGTGCACGATCTCAACAATTTCGAGGCGCCGCGCTCGGCGCCCGGCTTTATCGTTGCAGCGCTGGCGCGACGGCGGGCGTTGGGCGCCCCGCCCTTCACCGTGTTGAGCTGCGACAATCTCGCCGCCAACGGCCACACCGTGCGGCGGATCGTGACGCAGTTCGCCGCGCTGCGGTCGAAGGACCTCGGCAAGTGGATCGCGGATAATGCGGCCTTCCCCTCGACCATGGTCGACCGCATCGTGCCGGAGACGACGGATAGCGACCGCGATGCGGTTTCATCCGCGCTCGGCTTGCGCGACGCATGGCCGGTCCTGACCGAGCCGTTCACGCAATGGGTGGTCGAGGATCGCTTTACGGCAGGCCGGCCTGACCTTGCCGCCGCCGGCGTCGAGCTGGTGAACGACGTCAAGCCGTACGAGCTGATGAAGCTGCGGCTGCTCAACGCCAGCCATTCGGCGCTGGCCTATCTCGGCTATCTCGCCGGCTACGAGACCATCGCCGACACCATGCTGGATCCGCATTTCGCGCGTCTCGCCGCGCAAATGATGGAAGAGGCCGCGGTGACGCTGACCATGCCTGCCGGCGCAGATCTGGCCGCCTATCGCGCCTCGCTGCTCAAGCGCTTCGCCAATCCGGCACTGCATCACCGCACCTGGCAGATCGCGATGGACGGTTCGCAAAAGCTGCCGCAGCGGCTGCTCGGCGCGATGCAGGATCGCCTGCGCAAGAATTTGCCGATCGCGACCCATGCGCTCGCGGTAGCCGGCTGGATGCGCTACGTCACCGCGATCGACGAGCAGGGCCGCGCCATCGACGTGCGCGACCCGCTCGCCGCCGAGTTCGCTGGCCTGGCGCGCGAAGCAGGTCCCGTCGCCGAGCGGCTCGCGCCCGCACTGCTCGGGGTCGGAAAAGTGTTCGGGCCGCTGGGTGCGGAGCCGCGCCTGCGCGAAGCCGTGACCGCGGCGCTCGGCCGACTCTATAAGGATGGCGCGCGGCGTGCGGTGGAGACGCTGGTCTCGGCGTGACCACAAACTGGGCAGCAATGCTGCACTGCGGCCAAAGTCGACGGAAGTCGCGCTTGATTTTTGCCTGTCGTTGCCCCACCCGAGAGGCATGGCAAAGGACAACAAGGTCATCGCCGCCAACGCGGCCTTCTACGCCGCCTTTTCGACCGGCGATTTCGACGAAATGGAGCGGATGTGGGCCGAAGATGACGCCATTTCTTGCATTCATCCCGGCTGGCCGGCCATCATCGGCCGGACCACGGTGATCGGAAGCTGGCGCGACATCCTCCAAAATCCGGAGCGGCCGCAGATCGTCTGCGCGGAACCGCAGGCCATCGTCGATGGCGACAGCGCGCGCGTGCTCTGCATCGAGATCGTCGACGGCACCGCATTGGCCGCAGCCAACCATTTTCGGCGCGTCGGCGACGGCTGGCGCCTGGTGCACCACCAGTCGAGCCCAATTGCGCAGATTGTCGAGCAGTCTGAAGATGATAGAGCGAGCCACCGCGTCCACTGAACGCGGCCGGCTCGCGGCCACTTTCTACTGTGCATGGGGTTGTTTTTCAGTTTTTGTTTTGCGGCCTCATACAAGCCCCGACAGATCGTCCAGCACGACCCGCGCCTCGCTGAAATTATCGTCCCGGAAGAACATGCTTCTGGTGATGATCACCGGAATGTTCGCCCGTGAGGCTGCGACCAGGCCGTTGGCGGAATCCTCGATCGCGAGGCAGACGGACGGGTTGAGCTTCAGCCGCGCCAGGATCTCGATATAGACATCCGGCGCAGGCTTTTTATGCGGCACGTCATCTCCGGCAACGATCGCATCAAAATCCGCGGCCCAGCGCTTTCCCAGCGCCCGCGACAGCAGCGCATCGATATTGCCGTGCGACGTGGTCGTCGCGATCGCAAGCCGCTGGCCACGCGTCTTGGCAGCGGTCAGAAGATCCGTCACGCCGGGCCGTAAGGGGCAGCAGCCGGTCTCGACCAGTTCGGCGTAATGCGCAGTCTTGATGCGATGGAGCGCGGCGATGTCCTCGTCCGGCAATGGCGCTGTGATCCGCAGCCTTTCATGGTGGGCGCGGATCCGTTCCTTGCCGCCCGTGACCCGCAGCAGGTCCTTGTAGACGGCCCGGTCCCACTGCCAGTCGAGACCATGGCGGACGAAGGCATGGTTGAAGGCCTGCCGATGCAGCTCCTCGGTCTCGGCCAGGGTGCCGTCGACATCGAAGATCAGCGCGGCGGCGCGGCGGACCAGATCAGCGACGTCACTTGGCACTATGGCGGGCGCTTCTGCCTGCATGATCGATGCGTCCCTCCCGACGAGCGACCATCGCCTGCACAGGCGGGCGAGACAAATTGCAATATCTTTTGCCGGACCCAAAAATCTCTTATGAGCGGACGACGCGCTGCGGCGCAAACGGGAACTCCGACCTGCAAGGAAGACGTATGCGGCTCTTTATCCTTGGCCTCGGCTACAGTGCCCGGCATTTCGTCCGCCTGTTCGGTGGCGGCTTCTCGCATATCGCCGGCACGGTGCGCGATCCCGCGCAGCGGGGCGATCTCGCCGGCATCGAAGTTTATCCGTTTTCCGGGGGCAGTCGGGATCGCAGGACAGTGCAACGGATCAGCGACGCCGACGTCCTTCTCATATCGATCCCGCCTGGCAACGCCGGCGATCCCGCAATCGCGGCCTTCCCGGACGTGCTGGCAGCGGACCGTCGCCGCAGGATCATCTATCTCTCCACCATCGGCGTGTATGGTGACCACGCCGGCGGATGGGTCGACGAGAGCACGCCGCCGCAGGCCAGCCTCGACCGCACGCGCATGCGGGTCGCGGCGGAACAGGCCTGGACGGACACGAGTGGTGGCAACGCCGCGATCCTGCGGCTTGCGGGTATCTATGGCCCCGGTCGTAACGCGCTGGTCACGCTGCGGGCGGGAACGGCCCGGAGCATCATCAAGCCGGGACAAGTGTTCAACCGCGTCCACGTCGACGACATCGCGAGCGCGATCATGGCCGCGGTTCGTCACCCGAACGGCGGCCTCTGGAACGTCTGCGATGACGAGCCGGCACCGCCGCAGGACGTAATCGCTTACGCGGCGAAGCTGATGAATGTAGCGCCGCCGCCCGAAGAGGCGTTCGAGATCGCCGAGATGTCGCCGATGGCCCGGAGCTTCTACGCCAGCAGCGCCCGTGTCTCCAACACGAAATTGAAGCGCGAGCTTGGCGTCACGCTTGCATATGCGACCTACCGTCACGCCCTCGATACGTTGTGGCGCGCGGGAGAGGGGCGATAGGGTTCCGGCATCCCGACGTCCCAGACATGCCCTGCCCGCGCTTGACTTCGCGCCGGTGCAGTCGTGATCTAACCACTGAGCGGGCCACTGCATATCGAGCTCGCGCTTGGGAGGATACAATGAAGACGATCGCCATGATCGCGACGGCGGCCGCCGTCATCACATTCGGCGCAGCGCGCGCCGCGCCGCTGCCCGAAACCAATCCCGACGATGTGGGCTTCTCCAAACAAGGCCTTGTCCGGCTCGACGATTTCTTCGCCCGCGAGATCGCAGCCAAGCGCGTGCCCGGCGCCGTCGTGGCGGTGGCGCGGGACGGCAAGCTCGTGCACTACAAGGCCTATGGCATGCTCGATCCGGACAAGGGCACGCTGATGCCCATTGACGCGATCTTCGCGCTGGCATCGATGACCAAGCCGATGGCGGCGGTCGCGGGCCTGACGTTGATGGAGCAAGGCAAGCTGCCGCTCCAGGCCAAGCTGTCCGACTATTATCCCGGCTTTGCCGACATGAAGGTCGGCATTCAGCAGGGCGACGGTTCATTGAAGCTCGAACCGCAGGCGTCACCGGTCTTCATTCACGACCTGTACCGACACACGTCCGGCCTGATGTATGGCGGACGCCCTGACAGCGCGAACCCTGTGGCACGGCGATATCCGGAAGGCACTGCGCCGGCGATGGAAGGCGACACCCAGGCGTTCATCGACCGCATCACAAAGCTGCCGCTGGCGCATCAGCCGTCGACCGAATTCGAATACGGTTTCTCGACCGACGTGCTCGGCGCCGTCATCGAGAAGGTCAGCGAGCAGAAGCTCGGCGACTATCTCGCCGCCAATGTCTGGCTGCCGCTCGGCATGAAGGATACGACCTTTCATCCGACCGACGCGCAGCGCCCTCGCCTCGCCCGCCCGTTCGCCAACGATCCCCTGACCGGCAGGCCGCAAGCCATCAAGCTTTTGGACACGCCGACAAAATTCGACTGCGGCGGCGCCTGCTCGTTCGCGACCGTCGGCGACTACATCCGCTTTGGACAGATGCTGCTCAACGGCGGCGTGCTCGATGGCCAGCGCATCCTCGGTCCCAAGACCGTGCATCACATGACGACCAATCATCTCGGCCCCGAGATCAAGAACAACGTGGCGAATATCGAGCCGCATCGCGCCGGCTTCGGCTTTGGCCTCGCAGTCGCTGTCCGCACCAGCGAAGGATTGTCGTCGGTCCCCGGCAATCCCGGCGAGTTCACCTGGAACGGCGCGTACGGGACGCAATTCTTCTGCGATCCCAAGGAGCGTCTGGTGGTGGTGGTGGGAACGGCCGCGCCGGGCGAGCTGCGGAAATATTATCGTGAGCAGGTGCAGGACATCGTCTATGGCGCGATGGTGAAATGAAATCGGCACGCCGCAAGACAAAGAGGGCGGCCGATTGGGCCGCCTTCTTGACTTGTTTGAGCATGATCTTGTCGGAAAACCGCTGCACACTTTTCCGGATCATGCTCCAAGGTCAGCTCAGGACGCCGTATTTCTTGAACCAGACCTCGGCCTGCTTCCAGGCATCTTCTGCGGCGTCCTTGCGGTAGCTGCCGCGGTAGTCGGCATGGAAGCCGTGCGGCGCTTCCGGATAGATCTTGAATTCGGCCGTCTTCTTGTTCTGCTCGAGCGCGGCCTTCATCTGCTCGACCTGAGCGACGGGAATGCCGGTATCGGCGCCGCCATAGAGGCCGAGCACCGGCGCCTTCATCTCGGGCGCGAGCTGCATCGGGCTCTTCGGCCACAACGGATTGGCGGGATCAACCACTGTGCCGTAGAACGCAACACCAGCCTTGAGGCTGCCGCTGTGAGCGGCATATTCCCAGACGGTGCGTCCGCCGCGGCAGAATCCAATAATGCCGAGCTTGCTGGTATCGCCGCCTTGCGACCCGGCCCACGCCACTGTCGCATCGAGATCGGACAGCAGCTCCGCGTCCGGCTTGGCATTGACGATCGGCAGCAGGTCCTTGATTTCGATGATCTTCGTGAGGTCGGTGCCCTTACGGAAGTAATAGTCGGGCGCGATTGCGAACGCGCCGAGCTTGCCGAGCCGCCGCGTCACGTCCTTGATGTATTCGTGCAGGCCGAAGATCTCCATCGCCACGATGATCACCGGCGCCCTGGTGTTGCCGGCGGGACGGGCGAAATACGCAGGCATCTCCTCGGAGCCGACCTTGATCTTGGCGTCGCCGGTCTGGAGACATTTGGCGTCAGTCGTGATCGCCTCGGCGCGCACGGGCCCGGCCGCAAGCGTGTAGCCGGCGGTAGCGGCCGCGGTGGCGCTCATGAATCCGCGGCGCGAGACCGGGGCTATCCTGGTCAGCCCGACGACGTCGGATGTCATGGTGGTTTCGACACTCATCGGTTCATCCTCCTGATGCCTGGCCCTGATCGTTCTGGCGACGCATTCGCCAATAGTTGCCGGCGAAACGCAAATCACCAGCTTGCGAGGGCGCAGCTTTCACGCCTTGTTTTGACGCTGTCTCACCGGCGCCGTCTCGGGCATCAGACTCATCGCGGCAAGTCCGACGATCGCCGCAAGCAGCAGGTACCAGGCCGGCGCCAGCGGATTGCCGGTGGCGTGGAGGAGCCAGGTAACCACGAGCTGCGCCGTACCGCCGAAGCTCGCGATCGCGACCGCATAGACGGTCGCGAACACACCGCCGCGGATGTTCTGGGGCAGCGCCTCGGTGAAGGTCGCGTAGAACGCAGTGAACGGCAGCGAGCCGATGACGGACAGGACACCGAAACCGACCAGGAGCGACAACGCGCCGGGCGCATGGACGATCCACAGGAAGGTCGGGTAGGTCAGCAGCAGCGTTGCGAGCTGAGGCCAGATCATCACCGGCTTGCGACCGAGACGATCTGCCAACCAGCCCCCGACCAGTGCGCCGACAAACTGAATGCCGTTGCTGACCAGCGACACGGTGAAAGCCAGTGTCGACGACACATGCAGCGTGTTCTGCGCATAGGTCGTCATGTATTGGGTGACGTAGGTCGAGATCGTGCCGCTTGCCAGGATCATCAGCGCAAGTCCGATGATGCCAAGGTGCCGTCTCGCCTGCGAAAGATGACTGGTGTGCTCGACGGTGCGAGCACCGGCTTCGGCCTGCGGGATCGTCTCGGGCAGCGTGCGGCGCATCCAGAACCCGAACGGCAGGCAGACCGCCCCGATCAGAAACGCCACCCGCCAGCCATAGGCATCGAGCATCTCCGGCGCCATCGTCCTGCTCAGGATGACGCCGACGAGCGCACCCGCAGTCGCGGCGATCTCCTGGCTCGCCGGCTGCCATGCCACCACCAAGGCCCGATGCTCGGGCGGGGCGATCTCGATCAGATAGGCAGTGGTCGGCCCAACCTCGCCGCCGAGGGCAAAGCCTTGCGCCATACGCGCCGCGATCACGATGACGGGCGCTGCAAGGCCAATCGATTGATAGGACGGCGTGAGCGCGATGGTCAGGATCGATAGCCCCATGAGCGCAAAGCTCAGCAGCATGGCGGGCCGCCGGCCGATCCGGTCGGAATAGATCCCGAGCACGATTCCGCCGATCGGCCGCGTTACGAAGCCGGCGCCGAAGGTCGCCAGCGACAGCATCAGGCTGCCGTACTCGCTTCCTGTCGGGAAGAAGGCATGGCCGATCTGGATGGCGAAGAAGCTGTAGGTGATGAAGTCGTAGAACTCGAGCATGTTGCCGACGGTGGCAGCCAACGCTGCCCGTTTGACGCTGAACGGCTTCGCTTGCTCGATCACAGACGACACTCTGCCATTCCCGCGCTCGATCTCATTTCCGATTTAACCGCCTGGCTGCATTGCGACGCAACATCCATTAACCCAAAAGGGCGGTTCTCTCGCGCCCACTTCCGCCGCCATGAGTTGCAGCCGATCCGCCTGCTCACGCAATTCGAAGCGCATCGCCGCAACAAATGGGCTTTGCGCTGGTCGCAACGACACATCATGTTGCTGGCACATCCCACGCCATCGGAATTTGCACGCAGACCGCGTTCATTTGAGTGAAATTTTCAGAAGAGTTGAGCCGGGTGATTTACTCGAACTTTCTTCGTGACGCTCTAGTTCCACGGCCGGAGGGTTCCGCCTCTCTCGGGATCTTCATTATCAGCCACCCGGATTGCGCTACCAAAAGCTCAATTGAATAAAGCTTTATCCGACCTGGAATTGAAATGAACTTGGCTCGCGAATCGATTGAACTATTGGAGCAGGTCGCCCGGATCCTGTGGTTCGAAGGCACCAAGCATGGCCTGCGCGACCGCGAGTGGATGGCGCTGCGCTTCCTTTCCCGCGCCAACCGGTTTTCCCGGACGCCGTCGGCGCTCGCGAGCTACGTCGGCACCACGCGCGGCACCGCATCGTTCATCATCGGCGAGCTGGAGCGGCTCGGCTATATCGAGCGAAAGCGCTCGGCCCAGGACAAGCGGTCGGTGATGCTGAGTGTGACACAGCAGGGCAAGAAGTTCCTGGTGCGCGACCCCGTCAGCGTCCTCGTCGAGGCCATCGCCGTCCTCGAGGACGAGGCCAAGGTCAGCTTCCGCGACGCGCTCCGCCACGTGCTGGATCAGTCGGACGCAGCCGAACAGCGGCACCATACCGACGTCTGCAAGCGATGCATCTTCCTCCGCGAAGATCGCACCACCACCGACAGCAAGACGACGGCCGAGTTCAGCTGCCGCCTGTTTCGAGCGCCGATCGCGGAGGCGGAGGTCGACCTCCTATGCACCAGCTTCGAGCATCACCGCAAATAGAAGGCGGCCTTCGATCAGGGCGCTGCCTTGCGTGACGAATAGATGACGCCACCGCTGGACTCGACCACCAGACGTCCGTTCTCGTTTTTAATCTCCTCAATGCGGCCAAGGCCCGGCACCTGCTGTCCCAGCACCGCCTCGATGACGCCGTTCGGGCCTTGCAGGATCGCAATCCCCTCATAGGCCTGGCGGACCGACCAGCCCTTGACGGTCTTGCGCGGCGCCGACGTGCGCTCGGACGGCGACACCGATCCCGTGACCTCGGGCGACGCGGCCGAAGCCATCATCGGCATTGGCTGTGAGGCGACGGGCGTCGGAGCCTGGGCCTGCGCCTGGGCAAGCTTGTCGAGCTTCACCGTCGACGACGAACTCACCCGCTCGATGCGATCCAGATTCTCGCCAAAGCGGCCAAAACGGTCATTGGTCGCTTTGCTCGATTGATCGACCGCAGTGCGCAGGCCGTCGAGATTGTCGGAGACGCCCGACACCTGCTTGCGCAGTTGCGCCACCGTCTCGCGCAGATTCCTGATCTCAATATTGGCCGCGGCGTTGCCCTGGGCGGGCTGCGTGGTGAGATAGGCGATCACGCCGGTGCAGGCGCAGACGACCAGGATCGCAGCGACCGCCAATGTCGCAAGCGGCGCGATCCATGCCGGACGCGGCGGCGGTGGCTTGGCCACGATCACGGCCGGCTTGATTACGGTCGGCGTAGGCGTGGATATTGCCATCTTGTCGAGGCGCGCCTTGGCGCGAATACGCTTCAGACCCTCGAGGGCCTCCTTCGCCAGAGTTTCATCGCTCGCTGCTGCCGACGTACGCTTGGTGTTCGCAGCAGGCTTGATATTCGCAGCAGCCTTGGGGGCTGGCGCCGCATTGTCCCTGGCATTGCGTGCCTCCGCAGCCGGCTTCGCCGCCGCGGAAACATCGGCGGTTGCGTTGGGACGAGCCTGTCCATCGGACAACATCTGAGAATGCTCCGTTCGGTTCGATCTGTCGAACGATGACATTATTTGCCGAAGCTTGCCCGAAACGTGCGCATCGAAAAATTTTCATCGCGCTCGATGCGACGCCACATGAGTCAAACGCGTCATGCACGTGGCGAGAGTGCGACTCGAAAGACACACACTCGCCAAGATTTCGCCAAGCTGGAGTCCCCTCGCCATACATGAGTCGAATTGTCGCATGTGGAAACGCGATGATGAGAGTCAATCCCGGGTTGAAAACCCCTCAATGTGCATGAACTGCAGCACCATCCAAAATAGCTGTAATCATACGGGGATGCGGAACTTTAGAACCACCATGGTGCAACATAGTTTAAATTCCAAATCAACTGATGCGATTGCATATACAAAGAGACAACTCGAAACAAACCAACAGCATCAAGCACGTGTAGCAACCGCTTCGTTGGGCATGCTTGATCGGAAATTGGCAATTGTTACGGTCCTACTCAAGTGATTCTCGCCAGTTGGCGAGGGGATCGACAAAGTACAGTGGCGTTAGGACGCGATGAGCAACTTGGCGCAACTGTTCTAGGTCGCTGTCTCAATCCGCTCCGCGAGGTGATCCGTAAGACACCCGCCGGGCCTCACGCAGTAAGCGTTCAGTATCGAGTCGAAGTAGCAGGCCTGCGAGACGCAGGCACTGAATGCGTAGGGCTGCCCGCGAATATCGAAGCCATAATAACGGTTCGCGGGAAGGAATGTCGTCAAAC
The DNA here is from genome assembly GCF_023073915.1 of Bradyrhizobium sp. 149. Taxonomy (GTDB): domain Bacteria; phylum Pseudomonadota; class Alphaproteobacteria; order Rhizobiales; family Xanthobacteraceae; genus Bradyrhizobium. The sequence continues at coordinate 901,994 of NZ_JADPKK010000023.1, forward strand.
AGCACCGTTGCCGAGCCGGGCATCACAACAACGAACCGGCCGCAACAAGTGCGAAACAGGGGCGAAAGACTGATGTATATTATCGTTGATGATCGCGAGAGCGTCACGAACAGCTATGTCGGAGGGCTCGTTCGCGAAGGTGTATCGTCGATCGGCTTCTCCTCCGGAGAATTCTGGGATTGGCTGCAATCTGCGAGTGAATCGGATCTGGCCGCGGTGGACGCCTTTCTCCTCGGGGATTGCGACACGCGCGGAAGCCTGCCGAGGGCGATGCGCAAGCGTTCCTCGGCTCCCATCATCGCCATGAGCGGTCAGAGGATGCTCAAGAACACGCTGGAGCTGTTCGAATCGGGTGTCGATGACGTCGTCCACGTGCCGATTCATCTCCGTGAGATCCTTGCCCGAACGGCCGCGATTGCGCGCCGCCGGGTCGGGGAACTGCCGAGGCCTTGCGAGACCAGGATTCAGGTCTTCTTCAACGGACGTGACCCCGAGATCGCGGGCCACGCCCTCACCCTGCCCCGCCGCGAACTGCGCATTCTCGAATATATGGTCAGCAACCACGGCAAGTGGGTCACCAAGACGCAGATCTTCAACGCGGTCTACGGCATCTTCGAGGCGACCTTCGACGAGAGCGTGATCGAGAGCCACGTCAGCAAGCTGCGCAAGAAGCTACGCGACCGCCTCGGATTCGATGCGATCGTGGCCCGGCGCTACGTCGGATACCGCCTCGACATCCCGGCCGGCGAGACCATCGACGTACCGATGCAGGAGTTCGATGAGGTCGGCATCCTGCTGAACAGGGCGCATGCCGCCCAGGCGGCGTATCCGGCCGGAAACTGATCGGCAGGGCGTTACCACGAAGCCGACGACGGCCTCTGCGAACAACCTCCGCAGAGGCCGTTGTACTTTCAGCAGCCTAAACGGCGACCATAGGCGCGGCAGTACCGACGCTGCGGCACGCGTCCAAACAAGATTCTAGAGCTTCGCTTCTGATTCAATCAGAGCCGATATGCTCTAGGGCTTCTGCTGGAATTCTTCCTTCGACACGTAATTGAAGTCCTCGACCAGGACGTCCTGGACGACTTCGGCCTGCATTCGCTCGTTGACACGCTGCTTGATGGCCGCCGTGAGGATGGAGAGGTCGTAACGGGCGAGTTTTCTGAAATCGAGGCGGTCGTCGGCATAGATCCTGCGGAAGGCTTCATCGACGACGAACGGCTCGGGCGGAACGTTGAGCTGGTGCATGGTCCGCGCCTCCACGGTGTAGACGAAGCGCGCGACGATGTAGCCCTGCACGCTGCCACCCTCGACCATAGGCACGCTGAGCGCCCGCGTCTTCTGGTACTGCAGCCCGTCGAGATATTCGTCCTTCGCCGGCAGCAGGCTGCCGTTTTCCTTCCAATAGGCCACGGCATAGCTCGTGCCCGCGGTGAGGATGCATACCCAGAGCCCGGCCAGCACCAGTCTGATCATTTTCCGTCCTGTGCTGCGCGACCGGTATAGGTGCCGTCCGACTCGGCGTCCTTGATGGCCTTGACGATGATGGTCGCGACCTCGCGCACCGCATCGTAATGCATTTCGAGGATGGAACGGTTTCGCTCGAGCTTCTCGCGCAGCCGCTGGATCTCCTCGGTGATCTCGACCTCGCCGCCGAGATGCATTCGTGCCCGCATCAGGCGGACGAATTCCAGCATGCTCCGGCTCTTCCGAGCGCTGAACTCGTCGAAGTCGATCTTCTTGCCCGTCGCGAGCGCGGCCGTCTCCTCCTCGACGATGCTTTCGAGCCGGCGGATCGCAGCCAGCAGGCCGCGCACCTCGTCCGATCTCGCCGCGTCCGCACCATCGCTCGCCAGCTCGCCGCCGACATTCGGCAGCAGCACCGGCAACAGCGCAGCGCCTGGTGCGGCTGCCGTCGTCATCGCCTCGGTGTCCACGATCGGCTGTTCCATCACCAGGGCCGCCGCGCCTTCTTGTGCCTGCATAGGAAATTCACCCTTCAACTTCTGTCACCCAGTCCCGGATCGTCATCCGGCCTTGCCCGTAGCGTCCGGCCCGGCCGGATGCGCGGCGGCGAGCTGCTTGGCAATGCCAATGCCCTTGCCCTTCGCCAGCTGAGCACCAAGTTGCTCCGCCAGCATCGACTTCCAGACGCCGCCGGCCGTACCCTTGCCAAAGACCTCCTCCGATTCCTTCGGTAACATCGTCTCGACGAAGGTCTGGAGGATGAAGGCTTCGAACTTCCGGTACACCTCGCCAGATACCGGCGCCTTGATCACCTGCACCGGCGCTCCGTTCACCGCATCCGACTGCGCTTCCGAAACCACCGTAGCGGATTGATCGGCAGCCGCCGCCTTGGCCTTGCCGACCTCCGCATCCATCGTGGCGGCGAAATCCGTGTCCGATGATTTCAGCGCGTCGAGCTTCGCGGTGGCCGCGCGCTGCGTCACGGGATCGGCGGCGTCGAGGACGTCGAGGACGAGGTCGGGTGTCGCTGTTACGATCATGTCTTGTTCCGGTTGGCTGGCCGTGGCGTCCACTCGCGCACGGTGAGGCTTGTTCCCGTCATTTCCTCGAGCGATCGCTTCTCGGCGTCGCGAAGCTTGTCCGCGAGCGCCGCCTTCGCGACCTGCTCGAACTGCTTCACACGGCGGCTCTCCGCGCGAACCTGATCGAGCTGCTGCGAGGCCTGCGCCTGAACCGCGCGCTCGCCGACGCTGGTTCTGGTCAGGCGCCGCGCGATCGATTCGCTCGATGATCCCGCCGGCGGCTTCCCCTCGTTGAGAGTTCCGACCAGCCATTCCTGCTCGTCCTGCAAGCTGCGCTCCTGCTGCCGCAGATGCGCGAGCTGCCACTCGGACAGCCGGAGCTGAAGCTTTACGAGCGAGACCATCCGGCCGAGCTTGTCCGCGCGCGACGTCATGACCGATCACTCCGCCAGCCACGAAGAGACGCCGAGCATGAATTGCGTCAAGAGCTCGTCGCTGGTGAGGTAGAGCAGCAGGAAGCCACCGAACAGCACGAAGGGCACCGAGATGAAATAGACCGGAATTGCGGGCGTCAGCTTGTTGATCAGGCCGACCGCCAGGTTGACGACCACCGAATAGACGATGAAAGGGCTGGTGATCCGCAGCGTCAGCACGAATGCCTCCGACAGCCGGCCGACAAGTTGGTCGAGCGCCATGCTGCCGCCGAGCCTGTCGCCGGGATGCCAGACGTCGTAGGAGTTCATCAGCCCGCGCAGGACTTGCCAGTGCTGGTCGGTCATGAAGAACAGCGTGGTGACGGCCGCCATGATCAGCGGCACCAGGGCCGGCGCCGGATCCGTGTCGCCGACCGGCGTCCCCGGGATGTTGCTCAGCCCGATGGCACTTGCCATCACCGTGGCCATGGTCTGCAGTGCGAGGAAAAACACGCGACCACCGAGCCCGATGACGCTGCCGACCACGAGCTCGGAGCAAATCAGGAGCGCGAGCGTCAGCGGCGCCGCGTTGTCCGTGAGAGGCTTCAGGACGGCGACGAGGATCGGCGTCAGCGCAAACGTCGTGACGAGCGCGACGAACAAGCGGACCTGGGCCGGAACATTGACGCTGGAATAGCCGGGCACCAGCATCAGGCAGGCACCGATGCGGCAGAACACGATGAACGTCACCAGCACGCTGTCGGCGAGGCCGCTGATCACGATATGGCTCCGAGGGCTCTGATCTCGGTGCTGCGCGCGACTTCGACATGCGACAGGATCGGCAGTATCGGAAATACCCGTTCCAGAATCATCCGGACGTAGGGACGGGCTTCGGGGGTCACCGCCAGCACCACGCTGGTGCCGTTCTCGGTGAACTTGCGGATCGCGGCGCTGGCTTCCGTCGCAAACTGCTCGATCAGGCGCGGATCGGCGTCGAATTCGACGACGTCTCCCTTGGCGTCGCGCTTCAGGCTCTGGTGGAACGCCAGGTCCCAACGGTTGCCGAGACGCACTACGTTGAGCACGCCGTTGTCGGAGAGATCGCCGCAGATCTGCTGGGCGAGGCGCGTACGCACATGCTCTGCCACCTGCTCGGAGCGCCGCACATGGGGCGCGATCTCGGCGATGGCCTCCAGGATCAAATGGAGGTTGCGGATCGACACGCGCTCGGCCAGCAGGATCTTCAGGATGGTCAGTAATCCTGAGTACGATATCTGCGACGGGCAGAGATCCTCGACTAGGCGCTTGTATTCGGGATCGAGCCGATCGAGCAGGCCGCGCATGTCCTTGTAGGACAGCAGCTGCGAGAGGTTGGCCCTGATCACTTCGCTCAGATGCGTGAGCAGCACCGAAAGATTGTCGACCGGCTTGCAGCCCTGACGCTTGACCTCGTCGGTGAACGCCTCGGTCACCCACAGCGCCTTCATGCCGAAGGCCGGCTCGATCACCTCTTCGCCGGGCACGTCGGGCTTGCCGTCCTTGTCGACGAGCACCAGCACCTCGCCGAGCCTGAGCTCGCCCTGGGCGACGCGGGTGTCGTGGATCCGGATCTGGTATCCCTTGGGATCGATCGACAGATTGTCGGTGAGCTTGATCTCGGGAATCACGAAGCCGTACTGCTTGGCGAACTTCTTGCGGATCTTGGCCACGCGGTGCGCCAGCTCGGTGCGCGAGCCCAGCAGATGGACCGAAAGGTGGCCGCCGAGCGCCAGCTCGATCTCCGCGGTCTTGAGCGATTCCTTGACGGATTCCTTGGCATCGACCTGGGCGCGTTCGTCGGCCTTGAGCGCATCATCCTTCTGCTTCAAGGCTGCCTGCCGCCTCGGCAGCGAGTATCCGACGAAGGCCATGACGCCGCCAAGCAGCAGGAAGGGCGCCGTCGGCAGCCCCGGCATCAAGGCGAGCACGAACATCATCAGCGCCGCAGCCGACACCGCGCGTGGATAGCCGCCGAGCTGCCGCAACACCGCCTGCTCGGCCGACCCCCTGGTACCGCCCTTCGAGACGAGCAGGCCCGCCGACAGCGACACGATCAGCGCCGGCATCTGCGTGACCAGACCGTCGCCTACGGAGAGCTTGGTGTAGACGTCGGCGGCGCGTGCCAGCGTCAACCCGTGATGCGTCACGCCAATGATGATACCGCCGAAAATGTTGATCGCGGTGATGATCAGGCCGGCGACGGCGTCGCCGCGGACGAACTTCGAGGCACCGTCCATGGCGCCGAAGAACGCGCTCTCCTCTTCCAGCTCGCGCCGCCGGCGCTGGGCTTCCTTGTCGTCGATCAGGCCTGCGGACAAATCCGCGTCGATCGCCATCTGCTTGCCGGGGATGGCATCCAGGGTGAAGCGGGCGCCGACTTCGGCGATACGCGTTGCGCCCTTGGTGATCACGACGAAGTTCACGGTGACCAGAATCGCGAAGATGATCAGGCCGATGACGAAGTCACCGCCCATGACGAACTTCGAGAAGCCGGCAACGACATGGCCCGCGGCAGTCTCCCCCTCCCCGCCGCGCGACAGGATAAGACGAGTCGTCGCGACGTTCAGCGCAAGCCGCAGGATCGTCGCGATCAGGAGCACGGTCGGGAAGGCCGAGAAATCGAGCGGCCGCTGGATCCACAGCGCGACCATCAGAATCAGCGCCGACAGCGCGATCGAGAATGCGAGGCCGAGATCGATCAGGATCGGCGGTATGGGCAGGAACAGGATCGTGAGCATGGCCACGATGCCGCCTGCGAAAAAGGCGTCGGCGCCCAATCGTCGCGGGGTTGGCAGGCTAGCAGCTAACGTATCGGCCATGGGTCACCGGCAGAGGATCCGGCCCGTAATCTGCCGTGCAAAGCTTACGCGGGGGTGGTGGCAGGAGGTCGCCGGGCACGGCCGGGGCCGCCCGGATCAGAAGCCGCGCTCGATGTGCGAATAGACCATTTCGGTGAAGGTGGAGAGATGGGCCCCGATGAAGGAGCCGGAGACGGCAACGACCACGAGAATGACGATGATCTTCGGAACGAAGGTCAACGTCACCTCCTGGATCTGGGTCAGAGCCTGGATCAGCGCGATGATGGTGCCGACCAGCATCGCGGCGCCGACGGCAGGCCCGGAGGCGACGATGATGGTCCAGATCGCCGCCTGGACGATGTCGAGAGCATCCCGTTCGTTCATGACTGGCTGATCGTGAGACCGGGGCCGATCGCGACTTTCGTGCCGTTCTCGAGCGTCGCGACGGAGCCGTCGCTGTTGATGGAAATCGAAGCAACCTTGCCGCTGAAGCTCGCTCCGGTCGAGTCCGTGAAGCTGACGGTCTTTCCGATCAGCCCGTCGGCCTGCGACAGCGCCTGCGAAGACAGCAGAGCGTCGAGCTTCGTATTGGTCTGCATCGCCTGCTCGACCGACGAGAGCTGCGCAAATTGGCTCATATATTGCGAGGTATCCATCGGATTGGTCGGATCCTGATTCTTCATCTCCGCGATGAGGAGCTGAAGAAACGTGTTGTAGTCGACGCCGGTGCTCGACGTCGATGTCATTGAGCTGGTCGAACTGGAAGACTTGCTGGTGCTATCGGTCGCGCTGGTGACGTTCATGTGCTTCTCCGCTGTCAGGCAGCCTCGAATGGGGAATCGATCGTGGCCCCGGCCAGAATGGCCTGCTCCACCGGAAACAGCGCCCGGATCCGCTTGAGCGCCTCGAAGTAACGGGTCGCGCCGACCAGGTCGTCGACCGCCCCAAGTCCGACCAGCATCTCGTGGCTCTCGCACACCGCGATCAGGGCCGCGTGATGCTGCCCGTAGAGAGCCGAAGCATCCCGAACGTCGGTCGGGTTCATCAGCATGAGCTGGACGATGAAGTAGAGCTGCCGCAGCGCCGTGGTGGCGTCAGACGCCTGCATGATCTGCCCTTCGAGCAGGAACATCACGTCGTTGACGAGCTCGACGGAGACCTTGCGGTCCACGCGCAGCACCGCGCCGTTGATGTAGACCCGTTCGCCCGCACGCAAGGATATCTTCATCAAAGAGCGTCTCGGATCAGGCGGTTGATTTCGATGAGCTGCACCACGTCGTTCGACCTTTCTTCGCGAAGGCGATCGGCTTCCTTGACGACCCACAGCCCGATCGAGATGATGTCGGCACGCAGCTTGTCCGGAAGTCCGTTTTCCGGATGCGCAAGATCCTCGATGAAGATCGTCCACAGCCGCCGCACATAGAGCAGGCTCTCGACCAAATCCTCGAAGGTGAAGCGGCCCTTCTGGAGCCGCTCGAGCCTGTCGATGCCGAGGCTAAGCGCCTGCCGCTCGCGGCCCCGCGCCTCATAGCCGCTCTCGTCGGCGAACGCTTCATAGGCTTCAAACGTCATCAGGACAACTCTGCGCAGGAGACCGGAGAACAAGACAAAGGTTACGAGCCTTACGAAGTAGTCTAAACTCAGAGATAGTTGATGAGGCTGATCTTCTGGAGCTGCGAGGTGAGCGCAAGAGCCGTCTGGATCTGCGTCTGCAAGGTGTTGACCCTGACCGACGCTTCCGCCGGATCGACCTGCTCGATACCGACGATCTGATTGTTCAGAATGTCCTGCTGTTTCTTGAGCTTGTCGGTTGCGGAGGTGATCCGCTGCTGGACCGTGCCGACATTGCCGCCGAGGGTAGCGAGGTCAGTGATGGCGTTTCCGACAAGGCCGATGGCCTTGTCCACGACGACCTGGAACGTCGCTTGGTCCATGTTCGCGTTCCCGAGATCCGCCATCATCGTGTAGGCCTCGGCGAGCTTGCGGAAGCCGGCCTGGTTGGCGCTGACGGACGTGTCGGCGATTTCCGTCGTGGAGATACGGCTTTGCATGACCTGGTCGGTGGCCGATGACCAATTGGTGTTCCAGGCCGGGCTCGCGAACTCGGCATCGAAGGTGGTGTCGAGGAACGTCTGCATCTGGGCCGGGGTGATGCTGCTCACGCTGGCGGAGGATTGCGAGAAGCCGAAGGTCGCAAGAAAGTCGGAGTCGACCTGGTTCTTGCTAGCCGAGCCCGCGCTGTAGGCGGTGACCGGCGCGTTCTGCGTGTTGATGCCCGAGAAAAGAAACGAGCCGTTATAGGAGACGTTCAGTGCGCCAATCAGATCCTGGAGGTTGGAGGACGCAGGCGGCAGGATGATCCGCCCGCCGCCGTCGGTGCTGCGAGCCGCGATCAGATCCTTGAGGAAGTCCGTTGCGGTCGAACCAAGCTGGGTGATCCGGCTCTGCGTTATGTCTAGGCGTCCTGAGACCAGCCCATTGGTATCGACGAGCTGATCGGCGAAGCTCAAATCCGCCCGCAGGGTGACGTCGCTTCCCGTCGTGGCACCAAGCTCGAGACCAACATCGACGAAGCGGCCGGTGGTGGCTTCCTTCGAGGCCTTGGCCAGCGCGGCCTGATTGTTCGTGATCGAGGACCTCAACGACGAAGACAGCATCAACGTCGAGATGTAGTTTGCGCTCATCATGGCTTAATTCCCCACGGCGGCCAGCAGGCTCTGCAACATTTCGTCGACGGTCGAGATGATCTTCGACGAGGCCGAATAGGTGCGCTCGACCTGAAGCATCAACGACATCTCGTCGTCCATGTTGACGCCGCTGACGTTCGACAGCGCTGCGGTGCTGCGGTCGAGCAGCGTTTTCTGATAGGTGACGTTGGAGTCCGCGGTCTTGCGCTGGTTTTCGATCCAGCTCGTCGACGACGACGCGAAGTCGATCAAGCTGCCGTTCGGCTTGCCTTGCGTGGTTGCATCGAACGGCTGCGACGCATCCATGCCGCCGATGAGCTGCTGGAGCCGGGCCGAATAGCCGCCGTTGCCGGCGGTATTGTACTGGTATGCGACGTTGCCGCTGATCGCGCCGTCGCGCAGCAGATCGGGATTGCCGCCCCGCGCCGGATCGACCGACGCCGCGACACTGATCAGGCCGGCAAGGCCCACCGAGACGGTGGCGCTCGCCGGCATGGCCGGCGCGCCAGGATAGGTGAAGAGACCGGGAACGTCGGGCAGCGTCGGAACAGCCGACTGGTCACTTTCCTTGAAGGCGTTGACCAGACCGCGCGCGATTTCGTCGAGTTGGCTCTGATACGTAACCGTGTCATTGTCGCGCAGCTGCGCCAGGCCAGCAAGCTTGCCGGACTTGAGCGGCATCGCCGAATTGGCGCCGGTCACCGGAACGCCGTCGATATAGACGGCATTGCCGGTGGTGCCGGCCGTATAGGCGTTCGTCGGCGCAAAGCTCACCGTTCGCGCCGTCTTGTCGAACAGCACGACGCCGCTGTCGGTATAGAGCGCAGCATCGCCATTGGGACGGATCGACATCGAAACCCCAACCTCCTGCGACATCTGCGAGACGATGCTGTCGCGCTGGTCGAGGTAGTCCGTGATGTCGTCGCCGGAGATGGTACCCTTCACGATCGCGGTGTTCACGGCCTGGAACTGGGAGAGCAACCGATTGATGTTTTGAACCGACGTTTTCATGTCGGCATCCGCGCCCTCGCGGACCGACTGCACGGTCCGGGTCGCCTGGTTGAGCGCGGTCGCCATGTCCTTGGCGGACGTCACCGCCGCCTGCGCCAGCGTGGTGTTGTCCGGGGCGTTGGCATATTGCTGGAGTGCCTGCTTCAGCGCATTGAGCTGCGCCGTCGGCGACTGGTCGAGCTCCGGATCGTCCACCGTGGCAGATGCGATCTTCTGGAGACCGTCATAGATCGCGCTCTGCTTGGCCGAGGACGAGGTTGCGGTCAGCACATTGGTGTAGAGGCCCGAACTGGCGGCGCGCTGGATCGCCGCCACGTAGACGCCGGTCCCGGGGAGGTTGTCCAGCACGGCAATCTTGCGTGAATAGCCGGTGGCGCTGGCCCCGGCGATATTGCGCGAGATCGTCGATGACTGGATACCCGACGCCATCAGCGAAGAGCGGGCGGATTCGAGAGCGGAGGTAAGGTTCATGATCTGCTCTTGCCGGGGACGAGCGCTGAGAGACTCAGCGCTTCAGGTTGACGACAACGTCCAGCAAGTCGGCGCCGGTCTGGAACGATTTCGAGTTCGCGGTGAAGCCGCGCTGCGCCTCGATCATCGAGGTCAACTCGTCGGCGAGATCGACGTTCGAGTCTTCCAGCGCACCCGACTGGATGGTGCCCAACCCGCCCTGGCCGGCGATGCCAACCTGCACGTTTCCGGAATCGAGATTCGGCGAGTAGACGTTGCCGACTTCGGGCGTCAGATGGTCGGGGCTCGGAACGGTCGCGAGCGCGATCTGAAAGCTCGGAAGCTCGGTGCCGTTCTTGAGAACCGCGGTGACCACGCCCTTGTCGTCGATGTTGACCTTCTCGACTGCGGACGGAGCGTTGCCGTCGACCGTCGCCTTGAAGTCGAAGGCGGAGGCGACCTGGGTCATCGCCGAGAGATCGATGTTGAAGGCAGCAGAACCGCCGGGGATCGCCACCGAAAGCGACGTCGGGCTCGCTGCGGCCAGTGCACCCTTGCCGACCGCGGTGACGTCGAAGGTGAACGTGGTCGTGGGGCCGGGCGTCGTCAGCGCCGTTGCGCCGTTGTAGACCTGGATATCCCAGGTATTCGCGCCCGTCTTTGCAGCATAGACGTCGAGCGTCACGGCATTGCCGATGTTGTCGTAAGTCACCATTGACGTCTTCGATGTGTAGTTGGCCGGCGGACCGGCCGGCGCTGCGATCGCCGTTGCGCTCGGATCCAGATTGGCGGCCACGGTGGCCTTGGTCGAGGGTGACGCCTGCAGTGCCATCTGATTGACGTTGATGACCTGCAGGTTGCCAAAACCGTTGGCGGAAGTGTTGGGCACCGCCCCGTTCGCAACGTTGTAGCCCATCAGCTGGAAGCCCGCCGAATTGACGAGATTGCCCGTGCTGTCGGGCACGAAGGCACCGGCGCGCGTCAGGAAGTTGTTGCCGTTCGCATCCTGCACGACGAAGAAGCCGTTGCCCTGGACCGCGAGGTCCGTCGTCGAGGTCGTGAACTGGTAATTGCCGGCATCGGAGATGGCGTAGCGGACCGTGGTCTCGACCGCGCCGGAATCGTAATTGCCCGAGCCGCTCTTCAGGATCAGCGAGGAGAACTCGGTCGAAGCCCGCTTGTAGCCGGTGGTGTTGACGTTCGCGATGTTGTCCGAAACCGTCGACAGCTTGTTGGACTGCGCGTTCATTCCGGAAACGCCGGTGCGCATAACACCATACAGGCTCATGAATTTGGCTCCTTTGGTAGGTTGCTGTTACAATGGGGGTTGTTGCTTGCGCGGGGCTGATGAAGGGGAACGATGCACAACTTGATGTCGTCCCTTCAGGTCGTTTTGGGCTGACAGAACGAGCGCGCCTTGTCGGTCCACGCGCCGAAGCCGCTGGAGACGAGATGCGCGACGATGTGACAGACGTAGCGCTTCTGCGCCGGCTGGTTGTTGGGGCCTGCATTGTAGCGGGCGACCGCCATGGTCCAGCTGCCCTCGCGTTGCTTGAGCTCCTTCAGGAAGCGCGCAGCATAGTCGACGTTGCTGGCGGGATCGAACATCGCCCGCACCGAGGTGAATTTGTCGCCATGATAGTAATGGTTGATCTGCATGCAGCCGAGGTCGATCAGCTTGATCCCCTTGCCGCGCATGGCTTCGAAGTTCGTGATCGCGTCGTTCATGTCCTTGGCGAACACGGTCTGTCCTCCGGCGCCGAGCGCGTAAGGATAAAGCGCGCCGCGCCGCCCGGTCTCGGTCAGGCCGACCGCGTAAAGAATGCCGAGCGGAATTCCGTGCTGCTGCGACGCACGTGCCATCTCGCGCTCGCACGGGCGCGAATTGTCGGTCGCCGCGGCCGCGGCGCCGGCGTTAGAGATAAACAGGGCCGCGACGAATCTGCGGCGCCACGTCCTGATCATGACGCGTCTCCTGGTTGGACTGGCGCTCCTGTCGAGCCTGCTTGGCGCCGCCGTCCGATTGTCCCGACGAATTGCTCGTACCGTCGAACGTGCCTTGCGACTGCGACGATGGCTGTTGCTGGCCCGAGAGCTGCGGCTGCGACTGGCCGGAGCCGCTCTGGAATCCGTCCAGCGAGCCGTGCTGGACGGGCGCAACGTCGGCGACGTAGCCCGCGGACTGCATGAGGTCGCGGATCGAATCGCGCTGCTGGTCCAGCATCTGGCTCGTGTCCTTGCGCTCGGCGGCAAGGTGGACGGACACCTCGTTGCCGACGAGACGAAGGCGCACGGTGACGTTACCGAGCGCGGGCGGTTCGAGATTGATGGTCAGGATCTTGAGCGGTTGATCCGGTGCGTTGGTCTGGGACGCTGCAAGATCGGGAGCTGCGGACGCCGTCGGTGCCGGAGGTTCCTTCAGCTCGGCGACGACGGCATTGGCGACCTGTTGCGGAGCGTTGAACTGCGCCGGGGGCAGATGGGTCTCTTGCTGGATCACGGTGACCTTGGTCGTCTCGGGCAATGCGTCCCGCGCCGAGGCTTTGGCAGCACGCTCGACATTGGCCGCAACGGCCTCGAAGCCGGGTGCCGTTGTCTTCGGCGATGGCTCGCTGTCTTGCGTCGATGTCGCCTGGGCGGCCGTCCCGTGCGAAGCCGCGGCCTCCGCGGGCGTAGCGGTTGAAGCCGCGGCAGATGGGGAGTCGGCTGTCGTCGCCTTCGCCATGCCCATGGCCTGAACTTCGCGCTTCGTCGTGGAAGAGCGCCCGTCGCGCCCAGACGCATCGTTCTTGTCGCCGGCCGGTCCTTGCATCTGCGGCTGCACGACCGGTCCGGCGGCGATCTCCTGTCCGACCATCACGGCAATGCTCGATCGGCTCTCGACGTCGGCCTTCTCGGCATGGTCGACCGGACCTTGTTTCTCGGACGATTTGCCGGTCTTCTTATCCGAAGATTTTTCGGTGGACTTCTCGCTGGATCTGGGCTCCTCGGCCGCAGCAGTGCCTTCGCGCACCGTCTCGTCCTTCGCATTGTCCCTCTCGCTCTGGTGCGCCAGGCGCGTCCGCAGCGTTCCGGCTTTCATGACCGTGTCGCCGCCCTCGTCGTTGAGCGCCCGCTTCGCGAGGTTCGAGACGGTGTGCAGCAGATCGTTAAACGACGAGTCCGCCTGCGCTTTGCCCCCGGCGCTCTTGCCGGCGCGCGATGTGCCCCGCATGTTGAGGCTTTCGGCGAGACCCGAAAAGACCTGTCCGGAGGTTCCACTGAGCTTCGTCATGGACGGCGATCCCTGGTGAGGAGTTCGAGTTCGCCGAGCTGCTTCTGCGCCCGAGCAAGCGTGGCGGTCGACGACGCGAGATCGAGACGCGCCGGCGTGACCGGAGGCTTGTCGGCTGCGGCGGCGGATGCGCCGGCGAACGGCTTGCGAACGTCGCGTGCGAGCTGCACCGTTGCATTGAGAAAGGGAATGTCGCGCTCGGGCAGCTTCGACCGGTCGAGCGCCTTCAACTCGGCGATACCGCCGTCATATTCGTCGGTAAGCGCCCGCGACACGCCACGGAACAAATGCGCCCGTTCGCGATCCGCCGAGGCATCGGTGCTGAGCGTCAGCGCACGCTCACCGGCAAGCCGGGTCACGGCCAGCCCTCCGCGCACCATGGCGGTGCGCGCGATCACGAGATAGAGCTTGAGGCGGCTCGCGCGATCGATCTGCTCCAGCAGGGTGGTAATCCGCGCAAACCGGCGCTCGTCGAGCGCCAGACTCGATTGCGTCAGGCCCGTGGAAAAGCGCTGCCAGAAGTCCCCGGCATAGACCGAGTTGCGGTAGTGGCGGATATAGGCCAGCGTCAGGAACTCGAACTTGTCGAACTCCTCCGCCTGCCCGACCAGCAGGATCTCGCGCCGCAGCGCGGCCTCCTCGACCAATGTGCCCGGCAAGAGCAGGCGCGCGTCGTCCAGACGCTCGATTGCGAGCGATGCCTCGGCGCGTGCGAACAGCGCGCCCTGGACCAGCGCGACTTGCCCGCCCAGGCCCGACGGAATCGTCCGCGGCTTCACGTCCTTGAGCAGCCCGCGCGCTTCGTCCTGACGACCCTCGACATAGGCGAGTGCGCCGTCGAACAGCCGTCCGTCGACGTTCAGCTTGTCACGCGGCAGCTTGCGGATGATTTGCGGCGCGCCGCCGCTGAGCAGGTAGATGACGGCCGCCTGCCCGTTCTGCGGGTTGCTCCACACGCCCGGATCGGTGGCGAGAAATTTTTCGCCGATCTGCCGGATCAACGCGCTGTGGCTGCCGTGCGCCGCGGTATCGCCGTTGGCGATGCCGTCCTGCACGGCCTGCAATGCGCGAACGAGCTCATATGGCTCGCCCGATGCCGATGCCGCCGGGGCCGGCATAGGTGCCGGCTCCGCAAATGCGCCTGCCGCCGTGAACGGCAGCAGCATCAGCAGCGTGGCGCGGAGAAGAGGCCTGATCAAGGACGCTTCTCCCGGACCATGATCTCGATCCGGCGATTCTGCGCGGCCGCCGGATCGTTTTGAAGTTTCGGCCGCCGATCGGCATAGCCCTCGACATGCTCGATGCGCTGCGCATCGACGCCGGAACGGACCAGCATGTAATAGGCCATCTGCGCACGGGCCGTCGACAGCCGCCAATTATCGTAGGTCTCCGAACGGTACGGCCGATTGTCGGTGTGGCCGCGGACGATGATCATGCCGGAGCGCTTCGTCAGCAGTGGGCCGATCTTGTCGATCACGCGGATGAGTTCGGGCCGTGGCTCAGCCGAGCCGACCGCGAACATGCCGAAGTTGGCGTCGTCGGTCAGGCTGATCAGCAGGCCTTCCTCGACCTGACGCACCTCAGCCACCGGTCCCGCGCCGGGCTTGACGTCCGACAGCGCATCCGCGATCGCCGACTGAAGCTGTTTGACCGTCGGTTGCTGCGTCTGCGCCGCGTCGCGCGGCTCGGAGTCCTTCGTCGTATCGTTGGGGCGCGGCTGCGTGGCCGCAGTGGCTTGAAGACCGGCCTGGGCGCCCGGCTGCGCGCTCCCTTCGCGTGAAGACTGCGACGGCGGGGGCCCCGGCGGCAGCAGGGGCGACGGGCTTGCGGACGACGCATCGGCATTCGGAGCCACGCTTCCGCCGGCATCGTCCTGCTTGGCCCGACGTGCCTGCGGCTCACCCTGGCCTGTGCCGGACGCCATGTCGCGCGCGGACGCATTCGGCTTGGGCTCGCCCTCGATGATGCGATCGGCATCCTTGGAAGCCTGCGGCGCAAGCTTCCAATAGCCGGGATCGAAGGGATCGCGGTAGGCGTCGCCTCCCTTGAGACCATCCTCTTCAGCGGAGGTCAGAGCGCCGGCGCGCCGCTGGCCCGAGGCCTGGTTCGCGCTGCTTGCGATCTCGGCGAGCGTCGTATAGGGATCGCGGAACAGGACCTTCTCCTCGTAGAAGGGGGGCTTCTCGGCGGTCGGAGAGTCACCGCGACGCTCCTCGTTCGGTCCTCCCGGCTGACGCCTGCCGTCCTGACCATCGAACGACGACGGCTCTTTCTTGGAGAGATCCTTGAGCCCCTTCGGAGCGGGTGCGTTCTCCGCCAGCTTGATCGGATTGAAATAGCTCGCGACCACCTGCTTCTGATCCTGATTGAGCGCATTGATCAGCCACATGACCAGGAAGAACGCCATCATCGCGGTCATGAAGTCCGCATAGGCGATCTTCCAGACCCCGCCGTGCGGCTTCTCGTCGTCGAAGGCGCTCCGCCGGCGGATGATGACGAGCTCTGACTTGACCTCATTCATGATGGACTACCGGCGCGCCTCTTTCAGGCGTTCGCTCCAGGCCGTGATCTGCGTCTCGATCACGGTTTGGTCGGCTACGACGCGGACCTCGAAAGTATCGGCGGCCTCGTACTCGATACCCGTTCGCCGGGCCGTCTCGAGCTGCGTCCTCACCAGGTCGAGGAGTTCGCTCGGGCCCGTGACCTTGAACACCGGCACCGGCGAATTCCCGGTCAGCGCCGCAATCTGCTCGACCAGCGATCCGATCGCCTTGTCTCGGACCGCATCGGCGAGGAACGGCAGCAATATCCGCGCAACGGAGCTCGCGATGTTGGTCTCGATCTCGCGGCAAGCCGTCTCGAAGCCGCTGACGATCGCGACCGCCTGCTGGTCGGACCACTTGGCTCGCTCTTCGCCGAGCCGGATCGCGCTGCGCACCCGTTCCTCCGCAATCCTGGAGTCGCCCTCCGCTACGCCGGCCGCATGGCCGCGCCGAAAGGCATCGTCCAGGAGATCGGCCGCCGGGGCTTCCGCCTTCGGCGCCGGAGGCGGCGACTGAAGCTGCGGCTGCGAATGGGTCTGGGGCTGCGACTGCGGCTCGCGCCGGACCTCCTTCGGCCTTGTCAGCACATCCTGAATCTTGGGCGGCGGTGGAGGCGGAGGCGATTTGACCCGGCCGTTCGCGTCGAACTGCGTCAGGAGCTTTCCGATTGCCGCGTTCATGCCGCCTCCTCGCGTCGCATCCAGTCTTTAAGGATCGCTGCCGCCTGCATCTGATCGAGGCGGACGATCTGCTCCAGTCGCTTCTGCGGCGTTCGCTGCATCTTGCCTTCGAGGTCTTCGACCAGATTGAGCTCGGCCTCCTCGCTATCGGCCAATGCAAGGGCTCCGGCGGCCGCCGCCTCGAGCTGGGCAGCTTCCGCCGCCTCGGTCTGCTCCTGCGCCGCGCGATGGGTCAAAATGCCGTTGACCGCGGGCCGAAGCCCGAACCACACCAGCATCGAAGCTACGGCCAGGATCGTGACCGCGTTGATGACGCTGCCGAGCTGCTTGTTGATCATCTCGACGAAGCTGATCGGCGGCACCGGCGCCAGTTCACGCGAACCTTCGATGAAATCGACGGCCGTCACCTGGATCTGGTCGCCGCGCGCCTTGTCCAGCCCGCCGGCCGTGGCTGCGAGCTGGCTGATCTCGGCGAGCTTGCTGTCGACGATGGCCTGATTGCTCTTGTCGCCGAGATCGGCCACGAGTCGCGTGCGGTTGACCAGCACGGCGATGAACAGCTTCTTCACCGCATAGCCGTCGCTCACCGTCGTCGTGGTCTTGGACGAGACCTCGAAATTGGTGACGTCCTCGCGGCGGGTCTTGTCCTCGCTGGAATTCTTGGTGGCGCCGGCGTTCACCTGCTGGTCGGGAAGGTTCTGCTGCACCGTGGTCGGCTGCGAACGGTCCGCGTTCTGTGACTTCTCGTTCTCGCGGACGTTCCGCACCGAACGTTCCGCGCGGCTCTCCGGATCGTAGACGGTCTCGTTGGTCTGCCGTTTGTCGGTGGAGAGCTGCGATGCAACGCTCACTTCGAAATTGTCCAGGCCCAGATACGGCGTCAGCGCCTTGCGGATATTCTCCTGCACCATCCCGCCGACCGTTTTTTGAAGACTTGCCATCTTGGTTGGAGCAGCAGTCGCCTCGTCCTCTTCGGCAAGCAGCATCGAACCGTCGGCGTCCAGCACCGTGACCTTGTCGCGGCTCATGCCCGGAATGGCGGCCGCGACGAGATGACGGATAGACTGCGCGGTGCGCGCCTCGATCGCGCCGTCGGTACGTAGCACGACGGACGCCGAAGGCGGCTGCTGCGTCGCGCGGAACGACCCCCGAACCGGCAGCACGATATGCACCCGTGCCGCCTTCACACCCTTCATCAACTGCACCGTGCGCGCGATCTCGCCTTCCAGCGCCCGGAGCTTCGTGACCTCCTGCATGAACGAGGTCAGACCAAGCGAACCGATTTTGTCGAACAGCTCGTAGCCGGAATTGGCGCTGGTCGGCAGCCCCTTCTCGGCGAGCAGCATCCGCGCTTGCATGGTCTGGCTCGGACGCACCGAGACCGCGTCGCCGGCTGTATTGATGTCGAAGGTGATGTTCTGCTCTCGCAGCGCGGCGCCCATGCGCGTCACGTCCTCGCGGGAAAGGCCTGTGTAGAGTGTTTCGAATTCAGGCCGGCTCAGATAATAGGCGCCGCCGACGACGGTGACGAGAACGGCAAAGCCGATCAGGCCCAAGGCCATCAAACGCCGCGGCCCAAGCTCCAGTATGTTGTTGAGCAGTTGCTGTAGCTGCGCGCGACTGAGCATATGACCTCGTACCAATGCGACCGTAGAGGACACTCCGCCGCCAACCTTGTCTGAAGGTTTCGCGAGGATGCGCGTGTGTCAGTTCGCGGGCGAGGCGTTGCAATTTTACAAGAATCTCGGGTGACGCGTTCGGTTCAGCGACAACAGGGCGCATGGCCGCGCGATCGGCTGCAGCGTGCCGCATCAAGTCCGGCGTCGGAAGGTCGAATACAGGCACGTCATGTGCCGCCAGATCCGGTGTTCACGGCGGGACCGTGCTCCCCAAAGGGAGCACGGTCGTTTCAAAAGCCGGAGCTTACTTGAACAGCGACAGGATGCTCTGGCTGTTCTGGTTGGCGATCGAGAGCGCCTGGACGCCGAGCTGCTGCTGGGTCTGGAGGGCCTGCAGACGGGTCGATTCCGCGTTCATGTCGGCGTCGACGAGCTGACCGACACCGCGGTCCACGGAGTCGATCAGGGTCTTCACGAAGTCAGTGTTGGTCGAGATGCGGTTCTTGACCGCGCCGAGATCGGCGGCGGCCGAGGCCACCGAGTTGATCGCAGCGGTGACCTGCGTGATGTAGCCATCGAGCGTGGTCTGGTCAGCCGTCGAGTCGGTCAGCGCAGAGATATTGATCGTGTCGACCGAAGCAGTGCCGCTCACCGTGTCCAGGATGCCGCTCTGGGTGCTGGTGTAGAGCGAATAGTTGGCGATCGTCAGAGTGATCGAACCGATGGTGGGCGTGCCGCCGACGCGTGAGAACGACGACACCAAGTTAAAGGTCGCCGGCGTGGTGGCGGTCGCGCTCAGCCAGTTCACGCCGTTGAAGGTCGCCGCGTTGGCCGTGCCCTTCATCTGCTGCTGGATCTGGGTGATGTCGGCCTGGATCTTGGTGCGGTCGATACCGGCAGTCTTGGCTTCGACCAGCAGCGCCTGCAGCTTGGTCAGGCCGCCGGTTGTGTCGCCGACAACCGCGGTCAGGGCGGTATATTCGGTGTCGACGGTCGCAGCCGATAGACCGAGCGAGTCGGAGACGGCGGAGAGCGCGGCGTTGTCGGCGCGCATCGAGGTTGCGATCGACCAGTAGGCAGCGTTGTCCGAAGCGGTCGAAACACGCTGGCCGGTGGAGATCCGGTTCTGCGTGGTCGCGAGCTGCGAGCTGACATTGCGAAGAGTCTGCAGCGCGGTCATTGCAGAAGAATTGGTGAGCAGGCTGGAGCTCATTTTTTGACGTCCCTTTGAAAACGGATTGGATTTTGGGGACATACCGGGCTCGCACCGGTACGGCAGAACGGCATCATGCCTTTGGGCTCGCAAAAAGCAGGCCCAACCTGTCGTAACGGTGACGATAGCGCGCAAAGTTTGTGCGAGGCTTGCGGCTCCGTGCTTGACCGCAACAGGATGAGGCAGATCGAGGTGAAAAGTCATGACGCCAGCTTGAAGTAACGGCGCGATCAGCGCACGTCAAAATGAAAAGGGCCGCCCTTCGCGAGAAGCGCGGCCCTCTCAGATAGTTCCTGGGCTTAGCGGAACAGCGACAGGATGCTCTGGCTGTTCTGGTTGGCGATCGAGAGCGCCTGAACGCCGAGCTGCTGCTGGGTCTGGAGTGCCTGGAGACGGGTCGATTCCGCGTTCATGTCGGCGTCGACGAGCTGACCGACACCACGGTCCACCGAGTCCATCAGGGTCTTCACGAAGTCCGTGTTGGTCGAGATGCGGTTCTTGACCGCGCCGAGATCGGCGGCGGCCGAGGCCACCGAGTTGATCGCAGACGTGACCTGCGCGATGTAGCCATCGAGCGTGGTCATGTCGGCCGTCGAGTCGGTCAGAGCGCCGATATTGATCGTGTCGACCGACGCAGTGCCGCTCACCGTGTCCAGGATACCGCTCTGGGTGCTGGTATAGAGTGAGTAGTTGGCAATCGTCAGCTGGATGGACCCGATCGTCGGCGTGCCGCCGACGCGCGAGAACGACGACACCAGGTTGAAGGTCGCCGGCGTGGTGGCGGTCGCGCTCAGCCAGTTCACGCCGTTGAAGGTCGCCGCGTTGGCCGTGCCCTTCATCTGCTGCTGGATCTGGGTGATGTCGGCCTGGATCTTGGTGCGGTCGATACCGGCGGTCTTGGCTTCGACCAGCAGCGCCTGCAGCTTGGTCAGGCCGCCGGTTGTGTCGCCGACAACCGCGGTCAGAGCGGTATATTCGGTGTCGACGGTCGCAGCCGACAGACCGAGCGAGTCGGAGACGGCGGAGAGCGCGGCGTTGTCGGCGCGCATCGACGTTGCGATCGACCAGTAGGCCGCGTTGTCCGAAGCAGTCGAGACGCGCATACCGGTGGAGATCCGGTTCTGCGTGGTCGCGAGCTGCGAGCTGACGTTGCGGAGAGTCTGCAGCGCGGTCATTGCAGACGAGTTGGTGAGAAGGCTAGAACCCATTTTGATGTCCCTTTGAAGTAGATTGAATTTGGGGACATACCGGACTTGCACCGGTACGACAGGGCGGCGTCATGCCTTTGGGCGGCGAAAAGCAGGCCCAACCTGTCGTAACGGTGACGATAGCGCGCAAAGCTTGTGCGGGGCTTGTGGCTCTGTGGCCCGACCGCAACAGGACGGCGAATTGCGGCGTGCGCGCGGCGTCACGCCAAACGAAAGGGCCGCGCTTCGCGAGAAGCGCGGCCCTCCCCAGATAGTTTGAGGCTTAGCGGAACAGCGACAGGATGCTCTGGCTGCTGTTGTTGGCGATCGAGAGCGCCTGCACGCCGAGCTGCTGCTGGACCTGGAGCGCCGCCAGGCGGGTGGACTCCTGGTTCATGTCGGCGTCGACGAGCTGGCCGATACCGCGATCCACCGAGTCCATCAGCGACTTCACGAAGTCCGTGTTGGTCGAGATGCGGTTCTTGACGGCGCCGAGGTTGGCGGCAGCCGAGGCCACCGAGTTGATCGCGCCGGTGACCTGCGCGATGTAGCCATCGAGCGTGGTCTGGTCAGCCGCCGAGTCGGTCAGCGCGCCGATGTTGATCGTGTCGACCGACGCAGTGCCGCTCACCGTGTCCAGGATACCGCTCTGGGTGCTGGTGTAGAGCGAATAATTCGCGACTGTCAGGCTGATGGAGCCGGTGGTCGGCGTGCCGCCGACGCGGGAGTACGACGACACGAGATTGACGGTCGTCGGCGTGGTGGCGGTCGTGCTCAACCAGTTCACGCCGTTAAAGGTCGCGGCATTGGCCGTGCCCTTCATCTGCTGCTGGATCTGGGTGACGTCCGCCTGGATCTTGGTGCGGTCAATACCGGCGGTCTTGGCTTCGACCAGCAGCGACTGCAGCTTGGTCAGGCCGCCGGTGCTGTCACCAACAACCGAGGTCAGAGCGGTATATTCGGTGTCAACCGTCGCAGCCGACAGACCGAGCGAGTCGGAGACGGCGGAAAGGGCCGCGTTATCAGCGCGCATCGAGGTCGCGATCGACCAGTAGGCGGCGTTGTCGGACGCGGTGGACACGCGCTGGCCGGTGGAGATCCGGTTCTGCGTGGTGGAGAGCTGCGAGCTGACAGACCGCAGGGTCTGGAGCGCGGTCATGGCGGTCGAGTTCGTAAGCAGGCTTGACATTGCGAATGTCCCTTTATGTACGCGTTACATTTTCACGAGGGGACATACCGGGCTTTCACCGGTACGGAGGGGCGGCATCATGCCTTTGGACTGATGTGGGTGGAGTCCAACCCGCCGTGACGCATTGCTAGCACGCCGAATCTTGCGCGCAGATTAAGATCGGCTTGAATTACGGAGCAATATCAGATGGTTAACATTACCCTCCGCTAACCATAGACGGGCACTTCCCGCTAACCATAATAGCCGGCCGGCGATCGGCGGCGCTTACGAGAACGACCGCACCAGTCCGGAGGCGAGCAGGTTCCAGCCGTCGATCAGCACGAAGAACAGCATCTTGAACGGCAGCGCGAGGATCGTCGGCGGCATCATCATCATGCCCATCGACATGGTCAGCGTCGCCACGATCATGTCGATCACGAGGAACGGCAGGATGATGAGGAATCCGATCTCGAACGAACGCCTGAGCTCGGAAATCATGAACGCCGGAATGATGACGCGCATGTCGACACGCTTGTCGTCGAACTTCCTGCGGAAGCTCTCCGCGGCGAGCGATTCGAAGGTCTGCAGATCCTTGTCGCGAACATGGGCCAGCATGAATTCGCGGAACGGATCAGTGATCTTCAGATAGGCCTCTTCCTCCGAGATCTCGTTCTTCATTAGCGGCTGGATGCCGGTCTCCCAGGCGCGGTCGAAGGTCGGGGCCATCACGTAGAACGTCATGAACAGCGCGAGGCTGATCAGCACCAGATTGGCCGGCGTGGTCTGGAGGCCGAGACCGGCGCGCAGGAACGACAGCGCCACCGCAAATCGCGTGAAGCTCGTCACCATGATGAGCAGCCCCGGCGCCACCGACAGCACCGTGATCACCGCCATCAGCTGGATGATCCGGCCGCTGGTCGAGCCGTTGCCCGGCGGCAGCAGCGAATTGAGGTCCGGAATCTGGGCCAGTGCCACCTCGGGCAGCACGACCAGGATCAACGCAAGCAGCAGGACTCTCAGTTTCACTGAATCACCAACGTCTCAATAATCAATTCGCGGATCTTGCCCGAGGAGCGGACATTGGCACGCTCGGTCAGGTCGTCGCGCAGATGCTGAAGCCCGCGCGATCCCTCGAACTGCGCAACTGTCGCCGACCGCAGATAGGTGACGATGTCCTCGCTGATATGGGCCGCCAGGATGCCGGCATCCTCGTCGCTCATGCTCTCGGTCACCAAGGAGGCTTCGATGCGGGCCCAGTTGTTGGCCGGCGCGCCGAGATTGGTCACGATCGGGGACAGCTTCCTGAGCCGCGCGCTGCCGGCGTAGCTCGAGGCAAGAGGCGGCGGAGTGGCGGTTTTCTTCGCATCAGCGACGCGCTCGGCGGCCGCAAACAGATGCAGCCCGGCAAGCGCGCCCGCGCCGATCGCGATCAGGGTCAGCACCACGACGGCTGCAATCAGGCGCATGACGTCCCCTGCCCTCGCGAGGCGGCCCGACGGTCGCGAATCTCAGAATGGTGCCACGGCGTCATAGATCCGATGTCCCCATCCAGGCTGCTGCACGTCAGACAGATTTCCGCGGCCACCATAGGCCACGCGCGCCTCGGCGATCTTCTCATATGAGATCGTATTGGTTCGCGAGATATCGCGTGGGCGCACGATGCCGCCGACGTTGAGCACGCGCATTTCCGTGTTGACCTTGAATTCCTGCGAGCCGCTGATCATCATATTGCCGTTCGGCAACACGTCGGTGACGATGGCTGCGATCGACAGCTTGATGTCCTCGGTGCGGTCGATCTGGCCGTTGCCTTTGATCTGGGTGTTGGTGTTGAGATTGGCGCTCGTCGAGCCCTTGTCCTGCCATCCCGCGACGTCCATCAGCCAGTCGAGCCCGAACTTGATCTGCGAATCGCGCGAGCGGCCGGTCTTGTTGTCGAGCTTGGCCTTGTCCTGCATCGAGATGATCACCGTCACGACGTCGCCGGTGCGACGGGCGCGGGGATCGCGGTAGAGATCGGTGCCGTCGTCCCAAGTCGAGCGATAGCTGACGGGCGAGCGCATGCGGGGCGTCACGGGAATCGGATCGGCCTGCGTCCTCAGGCCGCTGCCGACCGGCGACAATCGCGGCCCGGTCAGGACCTCGGCCGGGTCAGTGACGCATCCCGCAAGCGATAATAGCGACAGGATGAGGATCAGATGCTTCATCTATTTGGTCTTTCCGTCATCCACGCGACGCATCCCGCCGAGCAGATCGGCGAGGTGCGCCGCGCGCCCCGTCTCCATCTCGTTGAAGATCGCGCTCGAGCTCCTCGGGCTGAGCTTTGCGAGCACGGCCGCGGCCGTCTCGTCCGCCATCCCGGCGATCTGGGTTGCGGCGGCGTCCGGCTTCATGCGCGAGTAGATCTCGACGACGCTCGCTTCGGCCTTCTTCAGGAAGTCGTCACGCAACGCCATCCACTTCTCATATTCGGCGCGCTTGGCCTCGACCTCGGCGATCCGCTCGCGAAGCTGGCTCTCGGCCTTCTCCAGCTCCTTGAGCTGCCAAGCCAGCCTTGCATCGACGGCGGGGTCGGCGACATTGCTGCAGAACAGGGCGACTTCGTTGTCCGCGGTTGCAGCGGCCTGGGGCGGCACCGGCTTCGGCGGCGCCGTGACGCTGCCGGGCTTGGCCGGTCGCACCGGCGCGGCTGCTGGTGCCGGCGCGGGCTTCTCGGAAGCTGGCACGGCACCCGTGGTCGCGGGTCCGGAATCTTCAGCTGCCCACGCAGTCGCCCGGATTGACGCATTGTCGCTTGGGATCGACGAGATCGGCTTCTGCGGTCCCGGCGCGCGAGCGCGCGCGAAGGACAGCAGGTTGAGCGGCTTCGACGGCTTGGCCTCATCTAGCGCCAGCACGGGCGAGGCGCTCGCGAGCGCTGCGACCAGGAGGAGGATTTTGGCTTTATGATCCAGCTTCAACATCGGCCCGCGTGCGATTCTCGGTCGAGACCAGAGCATTGAGCGACCAAGCTTGCACGACGCTTACGCATCATTGCACGATGACATCCGCCTGGAGGGCGCCGGCCGTCTTGATCGCCTGGAGGATCGCGATGATGCCCGATGGTTTCAGGCCGATCTGGTTCAGCCCGCGCACCAGGCGCTGGAGATCGACGCCACTCAGGATCGCCACCTGCGATCCGGCCTCGTTGGCCTCGACCACGGTCTGGGGCACCACCACCGTCTGCCCTTTCGAGAACGGCGCCGGCTGCGACACCACGGGAAGCTCGGTGACGCGGACCGTCAGATTGCCGTGCGTCACGGCAACGCTCGATATCCGCACGTCGCGTCCGATCACCACCGTGCCGGTGCGCTCGTTGATCACCACCCGCGCCGGCGTATCCGGCTCGACGGTCAGCTCGCCGATTTCAGCAAGGAAGCGGACCGGGCCGATGTGGCGCGGCTTCGACAGCACGATCGTGCGATAGTCGCGCTCGAAGGCGATCTGCGCGCGGTAGCGTCCGCCGGCGTAACGATTGATGGCGTCGAGGATTCGTGTGGCGGTGACGAAGTCGGGGTTCTTGAGCTCCAGCACAAGGTACTCCATTTCATGGAGACTACCCTGCACCTCGCGCTCGACCAGCGCGCCGTTCGGGATGCGGCCCGCGGTCGGCGTGCCCTGGCTGACGCTCTGGGCCTGGCCTCCGACGCTGTAGCCGGCGACCGTGACCGCGCCTTGCGCCACTGCATAGACCGCACCATCCGCGGCGCGCAGCGACGTCATCACCAGAGTGCCGCCGAGCAGCGAGGTCGCATCGCCGAGCGACGACACGGTCACGTCCATGCGCTCGCCCGCACCGATCGAAGGCTGCAGGTCCGCGGTCACCATCACAGCCGCGACGTTGCGCGTGCGCAGCGTCGTCGGACGCGGGGGATTGTTGGTGCTCGTGGTCTCGTTCCTGACATTGATGCCCATGTTCTCGAGCATCGATTGCAGGGACTGCTCCGTGAAAGGCGCATTGCGCAGCGTGTCGCCAGTGCCGTTCAGGCCGATGACGAGGCCGTAGCCGACGATCTGGTTTTCGCGCAATCCCTTGATGTCCGCGATGTCCTTGATGCGGACGGCGGCCTGGGCGCTGGCGGCGGACAGGAGCAGGACGAGCGCAAGCAGGACTCTGGTCATGACCCGTCCACGACCTTGACGGTGCCGTCCGGCTGGACGATGCCCCTGATGATAACGCCCGTATCGGTGTTTCGTATAGGGATCAGCGCGCCCGGCGCGCCCGACTGCATCGCAGCGCCGTAGGTCACGATCGACAGGCCGCTGTCTTCGACCACGACCTTGACCATCGCGCCGCGGGCGACGGTCCAGGGATCCTCGACCGAATTGGTCGGGATCGGCTGACCGGGTAGCAGCGCGCGGCGCGCCATGCGGCCGACCAGGACCTGGCGTCCTTCGATGAACATGGCGACGCCGAGCACGTTGGACGCGAAGGCGCGCTCGGTGATCATGTCGTCCCGGATCAGCTCGCCGGCGCGGATCGAGATGGCCGGCACCGGAAGCCGCTTCTCCTCGGCCACCGCGACCGGCGCCGACACGAGAACCAGCAGCACGGCGGCCAGCCCGCGCACCATCAAACCTACCCTGTTCAACATCGAGACACCGGAACTAGCGCATGCCCTTCGAGACTGTCTGGGCCATTTCATCCGAGGCTTGGATGACCTTGGCATTCATTTCGTAGGCGCGCTGAGCCGAGATCAGCTCGGTGATTTCCTTGACCGGGTCGACGTTCGAGGCTTCGAGATATTGCTGGTTGATCTTGCCATAGCCGGAATCGCCGGGTAACCCGACGACCGGCGTGCCGGACGCCGTGGTCTCGCGATAGAGATTGCTGCCCAGCGGCTCGAGGCCGGCTTCGTTGGCGAAGTTGGCAAGATTGAGCTGGCCGATTTGCCGCGGATTCACTTCCGTATCGAGCTTCGCAAACACCTGTCCGGTCTGGTTGACCGTGACCTGGACCGTTCCCTGCGGCACGGTGATCGCCGGATCCAGCAGGTAGCCGTCGGTCGTGACGAGCTGACTGTTGGCATTGGTGTTGAACGAGCCCGCGCGGGTATATTGCACCTCGTTGTTCGGGCCGAGCACCTGAAACCAGCCGCGACCGTTGATCGCCATGTCGTAGGGATTACCGGTCTGCGTGAGCGCGCCCTGGATGTGCAGCTTGCGGATCGCCGCCGACTTGACGCCGAGGCCGAGATTGGCGCCTTCCGGGATCGGCGACGAGCCGTTGGTGTTCGCAATGCCTTGCATGCGGTCCATCTGGTAGAATAGATCGGTGAATTCGGCGCGCGCCCGCTTGTACGACGTCGAGTTGATGTTGGCGATGTTGTTCGCGATGACTTCGATGTTGGTCTGCTGGGCGTTCATGCCCGTAGCCGCGATGGCAAGCGATTTCACAGCGTCACTCCTTGATCAGATCGACATCCGAACGACTTCTTGGTAGGCCTGCACGACCTTGTCGCGAACCGCGACTGCCGTCTGCAAGGCCTGCTCGGCCGACATCAGCGCCTCCACTACGCGCCGCGTCGATTCCTTGCCCTGCATCGCCGAGATCGAGGCCGCCTCGCCCGCCTTCAGCGTCCCGATCGCGTCCGTCGTCACCTGCTTCATCACCGACTCGAATCCGACATCGCCGCCGAACTGGGTCGCTGGCGTCGCCGCCGGCGAGATGGCCTGCGCCTCGGTCGCGCGGCTCGCCGCTTGCCCGGCCGAAATCGCCGTGGACGAAATTGCTTCAAGCATTGTCAGCTCCTCAGCAGGTCGATGGTCATGCCCAGCATTGACCTCACCTGTTTCACGACCTGGAGATTGGCTTCATAGGACCGGTTGACTTCGCGCATGTCCGCCATCTCGATCATCATGTTGACGTTCGGCAGCTTGACGTAGCCGGCCTTGTCGGCAGCGGGATGTCCCGGATCGTACTCCACGCGGTACGGCGTGGTGTCGACCCCGATCTCCTTGACCTTCGCCAACTGCGCGCCGGAGGCGCGGTCCATCGCGGCATCGAAGGTGATCGTCTTGCGCTGATAGGGATCGGCGCCGGCGGCACGTCCCGTCGACGTCGCGTTGGCGAGGTTCTCCGAGACGATGCGCATGCGCGTCGACTGCGCTTCGAGCCCGGAGCTCGCGACCGTCAATGAAGATTGCAGTGAGTCCAGCATGTCAGTTCACCTCAGGTCTTCGCGCTCGACAGCAGCATGCGGTGGAACGAACGCACGACCGCCGAGTTCATCGAGTAGTCGCGACTGACGTCGCTTCCCTTGATCATTTCCTGCTCGAGACTGACGGAGTTGCCGGAGTGAACCACGTCCCAGCTGTCCTTCTTCGCGGTCGCCCGCGTGTCGCTCTCGGCAGCGGAGAGCTGCATGTGCGACGGCGACGTCATCGCGAGCCTCACCGGCATTCCGTCGAGCACCTTGTTGAAGGGCTCGACATCGCGCGCCTTGAAGCCCGGCGTGTTGGCGTTGGCGACGTTGGTGGCGATCGTCGACTGGCGGAGCTCGAGGTAGCGCGCCTGCGACGATGCGAGTTCGAAGAGATAGAGCGGTCCCACGGCAGCACCATTCTGGTTCATTCGCGATGAGAATAGGGTCGCAAGCTTTCGTCAGGCTGATGGAAGAGACGTCGTCCTCGGAATTCTACTGGACCTTCTCGGTCCGCGGCGTCTGCTTGGACTGCAGGAAGTAGATGATCTCGGCGACGGGCCGGAAGAACTCCGCCGGAATCACCTGGTCGACCTGAACCGCCTCGTAGAGCGCGCGCGCCAGCGCCTTGTTCTCGATCACCGGAATCCGGTTCTGCTCGGCGACTTCGCGGATCTTCAGCGCGATCACGTCCATTCCCTTGGCCACGACGATCGGCGCCGGATTTTCCTGGCGATTGTAGCGCAGCGCGATCGCGAAGTGCGTCGGGTTCGCGATCACCAGCGTCGCGCGCGATGCGGAGGCAATCATGCGCTGGCGCGAGCGGTCGCGCGCCAGCGAGCGCAGGCGCGCCTTGATCAGCGGATCGCCTTCGGCCTGCTTGTGCTCGTCCTTGATCTCCTGCCGCGTCATGCGCAGCTCGCGTCGCCAGTGGAAGCGCGCCCAGGCAAGATCGACCGCGACCAGGACGATGGTCGCGATGCAGATCGCCGAGACGATCCGCATGGCGATGTTGAGAATCATCTCCGGCAGCGCGACCGGATCGGTGTACATCGCCTCGAACGCCTTCGCTTCCGACGAGCGCAGCACGAACGCGACGACGACGGTCACCGCGGCGAGCTTAAACAGCGACTTGGCGAATTCGACGAGGCCCTGCGACCCAAACAGCCGGCTCCAGCCGCTGAGCGGAGAGATTCGCGAAAGGTCCGGCGTGATGCGCTGGAGCACCAGGCTGGGCGCATTTTGCAACAGCGAGGCTGCGAGCCCGAATGCCGCCAGGGTGACGACCAGTGGCATCAGGAACCGCAGTGCCTGAAGGCCTACCACGGTGAGGAGATTCTGAGCGTCGGCCCCGGTGCTGAGAGGGAAGCCGTCGGGATCGTCGAGAAAGCCCGTCAGCATCGGCGTCAATTGCTGCACGCCCTGGCCGATCAGGAACGCCTGGATCACCATCAGCGCGGCCATCGAGGCGAAGATGGAAGCCTCCCGAGAGACCGGGATTTTGCCCTGTTCGAGCGCATCGCGGACTTTCTTCTCGGTCGGCTCTTCTGTCTTGCTCGCCTGATCGGTTGTTTCTGCCATGCCGGTTCAGCGGTCAGCGGAAGACCAGCTCATCCTCCTGTTCGGGATTGAGCTCGATTTCGCCCTTTTCCGCGAGGTCGAGCGCGAGGTCGGTGATCACGCGCCGCGCCTCCAGCACGTCGCGCTGGTTCGACGGTTCGCCGATGGCGAGTTCGTGCTCCACGACCCTGCGGACGCGAGAGGCGACCGAGGACAGGATCATCTCGCGGAAATGCTTGTCGGTGCCCTTCAGCGCGATGACGATGCGATCGGTCGGCACCTGGTCGAAGATCATGGTGCGCGCCTTCGGCGTCAGGTTGGTCACGTCATCGAAGGTGAACAGCAGCTCCTTCAGCACTTCGGCCGACTTCGGCCGCTTCTCCGACAGGCTCTTCAGCATGTCCTCGATGTGTCCGCGCTCCATCTTGTTGATGATGTCGGCGACGCGGGCGTAGGTGTCCGCGCCGAGGTTGCGGGCGAAGTTCAGCGTCAAATCCTCGTGCAGCGTCTTTTCGAGCACCCTCATGGCGTCGTCGACGATCGGCTTGAGGCTGAGCACGCGCCGCATCAGCTCGTTGCGCAGGCTGGACGGCAGCTGGCTCATGACCTTGGCGGCGCAGGACGGCTTGACCTTGGACAGGATGAGCGCCGCGGTCTGCGGGTGCTCCTTGGAGAGGTAGCTTGCCAGCGAGTTTTCCGACACCGACGAGACGCGGTCCCACACCGACCGGCTCGAATTGCCGAGCAGGTCCGACATGATGGCCGAGACCTGGTCGGCCGGAAGCACGTCGCCGAGCACGGCTTCCAGGCCGCCGAGGGTGCCGAGAATGTTGGCGCCCATCGAGAATTGCTGGGCGAACTCCTCGACGATCGACTCGAGTTCCTGCGCCGTGATCGGCCGCAGCTCGGCCGCCGCCTTGGTAACGATGCGGATCTCCTGCGGCTCGAACTGCGCGAGCACGCTCGCGGCCGCCTGCCGGCCCATGGCGAGCAGCAGTGCCGCGACCTTATCCGTTCCGCCGAGCGTGGCAACGCCTCGCTGCTTGATGGGAGCGATGCCGACCTGTGCCGCCATGGTCAGGTATCACCCTGCCCCAACGGCCCGACAATCTCGGTGAGCGAGACGCCGAAGCGGGAATTGTCTTCTTCGACCACGACCACCTCGCCGCGGGCGACGACACGGCCGTTGACCACGACATCGACGGGTTCGCCGACCCGGTGGTCGAGCGGAACCACCGCGCCGCGGCCGAGCTTCATCAGGTTCGCCACCGGAATCGTCGCCGATCCCAGCACCACCTGCATGGTCACGGGAATGCGCAGGATGGCATCGACATTGGCGAACTTGCCGGTCTCCTCCGCAGAGCGCGCGGCGATCTCTGCCAGTCGCTCCAGCGGAGATGTCTCGGTATGCCCCTCGTCGGACGCCGATGCTGACTCATAGTCGAAGGATTGCGCCATTTGGTACCGCCTCTTGGTATTTCCGCTCCCGGAGCGTCGCAACGTTCCGATCGTATTTGTTCCGCCGGCTTTCGGTTTCAATGCTTGTTCACGTCGGCGCCACCCGCGGTCGCCGCGGATGCGAGCCCGCTCCTCGCGTCGAGCGCCGCGATCGCGTCGTGGGCCTGGTCGATCTTCGTGCTCAGCACGTTGGCGAGCCGTCCGAGATTTGCGGTGGAATCATGCGCCGCGGTGATGACCGTGTCGAAGGCGCCCGCCGTCTCCTGGACGATAGTCGAGAACTCGCCCTGGTAGCTGCGCAAGCGCGCCAGCTCGCGATGCATCCGGGTCACCCGCATGCTGGTGAAGGCGAGCGCAATCAGCAGCACGGCATCAACGAGATAGGATATCATCGACGAACTCCCGTTTCTGATCGACGGGATCTGCCACCTGCATGGCGTAATAGCCATCAAGCTGGCCGATCTGGCACCAGAACAGCACCTGGTTGTTGCTCTCGAGCCGAGCCAGTGTGCGCGGCGTGGCTTCGAGCTCAAGCACCTGTCCGACCTGGAACTTCACGACGTCGCCGAGCGAAATCATCTTCTCGTCCAGCACGGCGCTCAGCGTTACCTCGGTGCGGTGAACCTCGGTCTCCATCTGCTCGCGCCAGCGCGGATCGGCCGCGCGGCCGTCGCTGACGACGACGGTCGCGAGCTTCTGCCTGAGCGGGTTGAGCGCAGAGTGCGGAATGATGAGGAACATCTGGCCGCCGCGGTAGAGTGCCTGCAGCATGATGTTCGCGCAGATCGACATGTTGCCGCTCCGCCCGATTGCCAGCGACGCCATGGCGGTCTCGACCCGCTCCACGCGGAAGGTGACGTTGGAGGTGCCGGCGAAAGAGGATTGCAGCGCCTTGGCGAACCGCTCGAACAGCGCCTGGACCAGGCGGATCTCGATGTTCGAGAAGCTGCGCTCGACGTCGAGCGGCGGTTCGGCGCCGTCGGAGCCGAACATCGCCTCGACCATGGTGAACACGAAGTCGCGGTCGAGCATGATGATGATGCGGGAGTCCCACTGCTCGGCGTAGAGCACAGCCGCAACCGCGTTGGCCTCGTAGTCCTTGACGATGTCGCCGACGCGGTCGTTGGTGATGCCGTTGACCGAGAAATAGCACGGCGTTCCGGCTATCGGCTGCAGGCTGTCCGTGCACGATGCCGCCATGCGATCGAAGATCACATTGAGCATCGGCATGCGCTCGATCGATATGCCGGCGGCGTCCAGCAGATAGTTCGGCAGCGGCTTCCGCTGATCGACGTCGAGGTTTTCCATCATGATGCGCGCGCAGCCTTCGGTTCAGCCTCGGTCACGACAGCCTTGGGGCCCGCGATGGTCTCGTTCTCGACGACGTCGATCGAGGGCCGCTCGGGGCTCGCGATCATCTTGCGGCCGTGCTCGACGGCAATCTGCGGCATGGCGCCGTTCATGAACGCCAGCAGCGTCTGCTTGACGATGATATAGGGCCGGCAACGCTTCTCGCGCGTCATCTTGACCTTCATCGCGAAAGGCGAAATGATGCCGTAGGACAGGAAGATACCGGCGAAGGTGCCGACGAGGGCGGCGCCGATGAAGCCGCCCAGCAGCTTCGGCGACTGGTCGAGCGCGCCCATGGCCTTGATGACGCCGAGCACCGCGGCGACGATGCCGAGCGCGGGCAGCGCCTCGGAGACCACCACCAGCGCATGGTAGGGCGCCAGCTTGCTCTTGACGATGGTGTGGATCTCCTCGTCCATCAGCGCTTCGATCTCGTGCGTTCGCGCGTTACCCATGATGATGAGGCGGACATAGTCGCAGATGAACTGGAGCAGCGACGGATCTCCGAGCACGCTCGGAAATGCCTTGAAGATCTCGGAGGACGCGGGATCGTCGATATGAGCCTCGACCTCGTTGCGGCCCTTGCCGCGCAGCTCGCGCATCAGCGCGTGGAGCGCGCCGAGCAGATCGAGATAGTGACGCTGACCAGGCACCGCCCCCGTCACTGCCTGCACGCACGCAAGCCCGGTATCCACGACCGTCTTCCAGGGATTGGCCATGATGAAGGTACCGGCCGCGGTGCCCATGATGATCACGAACTCCCACGGTTGCATGAGCACGCCCAGATGCCCGCCCATGGCGGCAAATCCGCCCAGCAGTGCCGCTACCGTGATGACGATCCCCACGAAACTGCCCAACGCGCCGCTCCATCACCGATCCCATCGGGAACATCTAGTGGGCGAGCCTTGCGCGAAGCTGGCTTCCCCCTCGTCAGCCTCGCGCAAGCAAGTCACGGCAGCTTGGGACGACGTCGCGAGAGCGGCCAGAGGGGCGCGTGTCATGCTATCCACCATCGCGGACTACACCAGACTGACCAAGGACATGGGCAAGTCGCTGACGCAGGTCGCGACGCAGCCGGATGTCAGCCGCGACACCGACTATTTCCTCAGCCACATCGGCAATGTGAAGACCATCGACGACTTCCTGAAGGACTATCGCCTCTACTCCTACGCGATGAAGGCCTTTGGTGTCAGCGACATGACCTACGCCAAGGCGTTCATGCGCAAGGTGCTGACCGAGGGTATCGCCGACAACACGACGTTCGCCAACAAGCTGACCGACACCCGTTACCGGCAATTCGCCGCCGCGTTCAATTTCGCCGCCCTCGGCGACAAGGCGACCCAAGCCGCCGCGGCCACGACCGGCACGGCGACCCAATACGTCACGCAGACGATGGAGGAGAAGGCCGGCGACCAGAATGAGGGCCTCCAGCTGGCGCTCTATTTCACGCGCAAGGCCTCCACGATCACCAATTCCTACCAGATCCTCGCCGACAAGGCGTTGACCCAGGTGGTTCAGACCGCCATGGGCTGGTCGTCGACGATCAGCTCGTCCGACATCGATGCTCAGGCCAAAATGATAACGGACAAGGTCAAGCTCACCGACTTCCAGGATCCGGCCAAGGTCACCAAATTCGTGCAGCGCTTCGCGGCGATGTGGGATGCGACCCAGGCCCAGAGCGACAACTCGACCAACCCCGCGCTGGTCCTGATCGGCGGGGCGTCGTCGGTCGGCATGGATACCGACATGCTGTCGAAGCTTCAGTCCATCCGGTTTGGGAAGTAAGTCATGCAATCGGCTCTCTATGTGGGATTGTCGGCGCAGGTCGCCCTCGAAAAGCGCCTCCAGACGATCGCCAACAACGTTGCCAACGTCAACACCGCGGCGTTCCGCACCGACGTGGTGAAGTTCGAGACCGTGCTGTCCAAGGCGGGCGCGAACCCGGTCGCCTTCTCCTCGCCCGGCGACAACATCATCTCGCGCGAGATGGGCAACATCACCGAGAGCGGCAATCCGCTCGACGTCGCCGTGGTCGGACAGGGCTGGATCGCCTTCGCCGGTCCGAACGGCACGGTCTATACGCGCGATGGCCGGCTCCAGATCGCCCCCAACGGCGACCTTCAGACCGTGTCCGGCTTCCCCGTTATCGATTCCGGCGGCGCGCAGATCACCCTTGATCCGAACGGCGGACCGGTCTCGATCGCGCGCAGCGGCGCGATCACCCAGGACAACAACGAGATCGGCACCATCGGCCTGTTCAACATTCCCGCTGACGCCAATCTCGACCGCTACGGCAATTCTGGCGTCACGCCCAACCGGCCCGCGACCGCCATCGCCGATTTCTCCCGCGACGGCTTCAAGCAGGGCTATGTCGAGGGCTCCGGCGCCAATCCGATGATGGAATTGACGAAGCTGATCGCGGCCTCGCGCGCCTTCGACGGCACCAATTCGATGATCGAGGGCACCGAGAGCTCGCTCCAGAACGCAATCCGGACGCTGGGCGAACCCGGCAAATAGACTGCGCACCGCGCGCAATGAGGTTGGACGGTTTCCTTGAACGCTCTTCGGCAACTTGAGTGGGCGCTGCTGGAGCTTCAGCAGAGCACTCCCCTGGCAAGCGTCAGCGGCGCGATCTCCGAGATCGCGTCGACGCATTTCCGCGTCTCCGGCCTGTCGCGCTTCGTCAGGCTTGGCGAACTGATCGGCGTCAACTCCGGCGGCAAGCCCCAGATCGGCGAGGTGGTCCGGATCGACAGCGAGGGCATCATGGCCAAGCCGTTCGACCGGCAGTTCGCCGGCGGCCTCGGCTCGGTCGCCTACCGGATGCCCCCACTGTCCTTTGCGCCAGATCCGAGCTGGAAGGGCCGGGTGATCAACGCGCTCGGGGCGCCGCTGGACGGACAGGGCCCTCTCACCCCGGGATCGCGTCCGGTCTCGGCCGAGGCGGAGGCGCCTTCGGCCATGAAGCGCGCGCGCGTCCACAAGCCGCTGCGGACCGGCGTACGCGTCATCGACCTGTTCGCTCCGATCTGCGCCGGCCAGCGCGTCGGCATCTTTGCCGGTTCCGGCGTCGGTAAATCGACGCTGCTTGCGATGCTCGCCCGCAGTCAGGGTTTCGACACCGTCGTGCTGGCCCTGGTCGGCGAGCGCGGCCGCGAGGTGCGCGAGTTCATCGAGGACGTGCTGGGCGCCGATCGTCACCGCGCCGTCACGATCGTGTCGACGGGAGACGAAAGCCCGATGAT
Source organism: Bradyrhizobium sp. 149 (assembly GCF_023073915.1). Taxonomy (GTDB): domain Bacteria; phylum Pseudomonadota; class Alphaproteobacteria; order Rhizobiales; family Xanthobacteraceae; genus Bradyrhizobium. Next base: position 937,357 of record NZ_JADPKK010000023.1, read on the forward strand.
GCGGCGGCTGGCGCCGAAGACGGCCATGGCGGTCGCCGAATATTTCCGCGACCGGGGCGAATCGGTCCTGCTCATGGTCGATTCGATCACCCGCTTTGCCCACGCCGCCCGCGAAGTCGCGCTCGCCGCCGGTGAGCCCGCGGTCGCACGCGGCTACGCACCCACCGTCTTCACCGATCTGCCGCGCCTTCTGGAGCGGGCCGGACCCGGCGAGGAGGGATCCGGGACGATCACCGGGATTTTCTCCGTGCTGGTGGACGGCGACGATCACAACGAGCCGATCGCCGATACCATCCGCAGCACACTCGATGGGCACATCGTGCTTTCCAGGCACATCGCCGACCAGGCACGCTATCCGGCGGTGGACGTTCTGGGTTCCGTCTCCCGCCTCGCTCATAACGTCTGGGATCCCGAAGAGCGCGAATTGGTGAGCAAGCTGCGCGCCATGATCGCCAAATACGAGGACACGCGCGACCTTCGCCTGATGGGCGGATACCAGGCAGGACGTGATTCGGGTCTCGACCAGGCGGTCGATATGGTTCCGAGAATCTACGGCGCGATGCGGCAGGACGCTTCGGCTCCGCCAAGCGCCGATCCGTTCCGCGAACTGCGGGACATGCTCAAGGGCGACTAGCGAACCTCAGGCTGAGACGTCGCGCGAGGCGCCTCGCACGATCGCACCTTGCTCGTGTTTTCGACAGGCGATTGCGCATGCCGCCACTCTTCCAGCGCATGCGCATGCACGGCCGTCTCCGGTTTGCGCCGCCAATCACCTGCCCTATTCGGGTGAGGGAATCGCGCAGCCGGACCGAAAGCGACTGAACCGGCGATTCCGCGACCCTGGCGCGGACAACTGCCGCGTGTAATTCCTGTGAGTTCCCTTGGGCGATTCTCCGGCAGAACGCACAAGTTGTGGATGACGTGCCGATCCACGTCGTCGTCTTGCACAAGCTTCGGTCAACTTGCATCAACGACAGCCAGCAACGTGCCGTGCAATCAAGCCGTCGCATAGTTGGTGCATGTTGCTGGTAGGACAGCGTATTGCGTTCACCGTCATGTGTCCCGAAGAGCGAGATTGTCTTGAACGTTACATTCGCCTGCGACGACATCCCGTCTCCGAGAGGGTCTCTACTTGATTTTGTTGAGAAGCTCATTCATCGTTTCGCCGGAAGACAAGAAACGTCTGCTTGTGACTTGAACTTTAGGGGCTTCGGTTGAACTACTCCGATCCATCGTCTGCTGGCGACGGCTACCCGGGCTCCCGTGCGACGACGCCGCGAATGGCACACCAACAGCAACACCGTTTCCCGCGCCATGGCTTGCAGTGCCCATCAGTCCAGCTCGGGCGCCGGGCAGGCCGTGCCTTCACGCCAGAGAAGAGCACGGTGCATATGTCGGACGTTGCGGTCGGTACGGCTTCTCGCAAACGGCTCGTGCGCAACGACAGAAGGCGGCTCCGGGGCGCCGCAGACGTTATTCCCCGGGCAAGGTAGGAATTCATGCCATTGGCAAGAGAAGCCGTCGAGCTGCTGGTTCAGGCGGCGAGGGCTTGGTATTTCGAAGGCAATCAGCATGGGTTGCGCGATCGAGAATGGATGGCGCTGCGCTTTCTTGGCCGTGCCAACAGGTTTTCGCGCACGCCGTCCGCGCTCGCCGGCTTCATCGGCGCCACAAGGGCGACTGCATCGCAGATCGTGAAGACGCTGGAGGGCAAGTCCTTCCTGGTGCGAAAGCCGTCGCACGAGGACAAGCGTTCTGTCGTGCTCCACCTCACTGCGCAGGGCGAAAAGTGCCTGAACCAGCACGATCCGATCAATCACGTGCTGAACGCCGTCACGGCGCTCGGAACCGACGAGTGCGTCAGGCTGCGCGATTCGCTGCGGGAGATCCTCAATCACCTCGACGCGGCCCATCAGCGGCTCGATGCCAGCGTCTGCCGGGACTGCATGTTTCTCGCTGAACGCGGCCCGAGTACCGGCAAGGGGGGGCGCGCAACGGCCGAATTCATGTGCCGGCTGTATCGCGCCCCGGTCTCGCTCGAGGAGACCGAACTGCTCTGCACCAGTTTCGAGCGCACCCGCGACCGTCCGAAGCTCGAGGAACATCTCGACCGCGCGCGCGTGGCGAGCCAGGGCTGAGGCGCACGTAATTTCCGGGCACGGATCCTGCGCAGAGCTTGCGGAAAATTTCGCAGCGATAGCGATCCCTAGAAGGCGCATACGGAGCCTCTTGTCTCCCGGACGCGCAGCGATTCGCAGCGTTGCTGCGCGGCGTCCGGGTCACGAGAACAAAGTGTGGCGCACATTCTCTCACATCGTCATTGCGAGCGCAGCGAAGCAATCCAGAATCCCTCCGCGGTAAGACTCTGGATTGCTTCGCTGCGCTCGCAATGACGGAGTATGGGGCAGCAGCGCCACTCTTCCAGTTCGCATTTTGAATTGCAGACACAGTTTCGCATCCTCGCGGCTGATTTCGCCCGAGCTTTGCTTCATCGCTTCACCCTCTGTCCAAGAAGGCGCAGGGAAGGCCGGGTGCCGGCTGGCACCCGCGGTCCGCTGCGCGAAAAGCACACGCAGGAAAACCGCACAGCAGCATACAGGTGT
>NZ_JADPKK010000018.1 GCF_023073915.1 Bradyrhizobium sp. 149
GAGCTCGAGGACGCGATCGACGTCGAGGACGACCATGAGCTGGCCGTCGAGACGGTGGACGCCGCCGGCGAGCTTGGCCATGCGGGGGTCGAGGTTGACGGGGTTTTCTTCCATGTTGTCCTCGGCAAGCCGCAGCACTTCGCCGATCTGGTCGATCAGCAGGCCGTAGGATTCACCGCGCAGGTCGACGCCGACCGCCATCGCGGTCTTGCCGTCCTCGGGCTTGGGCAGGCCGAGCCGGGCGCGCATGTCGACCACGGTGACGATGCGGCCGCGCAGGTTCAGCACGCCCGCGATCTCGCGCGAGGACAGGGGCACGCGGGTGACGCGCTCGGGCATGAACACGTCCTGGACCCGGGAGATCGGCAGGCCGAACAGCTGGCCGCCGATCATCGCGGTGACGTATTCGACCATGGCGCCTTCGCCGGACTGGGTCTTCTTGGTCATCTCGGTATCTCCTCGTCCCGTTTAAGCTGCTGCCCGGCTCAGCTCGGAGGCACCGGCAGCGCCCGCGGTCTGTTCCTTCAGCGCCGCGATCAGACCGGGACGGTCGAATTTGGCGACATAGTCGTGGAAGCCGGCCTGACGGCCGCGCTCGATCGCCGCCGGCGACACCAGCGCGGAGAGGCCGATGATCGGCATCGCGCCCAGATTGCTGTCGGAGCGGATGGTCTCGGCAAACTCGAACCCGTTCATGTCGGGCATCTCGATGTCGGTCAGGACCACGTCGAAGGTCTGCGCGCGCAGAGCCGCGAGGCCCTCCTGCGCGGTCGGCGCGGTGCGGACGCGGTAGCCGGCGGCTTTCAGCACCGGGGCCAGCATGTTGCGGAAGAACGCACTGTCGTCGACCAGCAGCACCGACTGCGAGTGCATCGACGGCTTCATCTCCTTGCGGGTGAACCAGTCGGCGAACGCCATCGGCAGGAAGTGGCCGACATCGATCACCTCGGTGGCCTGGCCCTTGATCACGGCCGAACCGAGAATGCCGGAGCAGGATCCGCCGACCTCGATGTTGAGCCGTTCCTCGACGATGTCGATGATCTCGTCGACGACGAGGCCCATGGAGCGGCCGTCATCGGAGAACACCAGGATCGGCTGGGCGCCCTGGCTCGCGATGGTGACGCTCTCCATGGCGACGAGCGGCATCAGCTGCTCGCGGTACTGCACCATGTAGCGGCCGTTCGAGAACTCGATCTTGTCGGCCGGCAGCTCTTCCAGGCGCGTGACGAGCCCGAGCGGGACCGCCTTGGGCTGGCTGGAGCCGGCGCGGAAGACGAGGAGCGAGGTGGTCTGCTCGCCGCTTCCGATGCTGTGGGTCCCGTTCTCGTTGGCCATGTCATGGGCCGAGGAGCCGGCGGCGCCGAGCGCCTTGGCAATGCCGTTGGGGTCGATGATCATGATGACGGCGCCATCGCCCAGGATGGTATTGCCCGAGAACATGTCGATGTGACGCAGTTTCGTCGACATCGGCTTGACCACGATTTCTTCGGTGTGGAACACGCCGTCGACGACGATGCCAAAGGTCTGGCTGCCGACCTGCGTTACCACGATGAAGCCGTTCTCGGGATCGGAGACCGCGCCGTCGTCGATCTTGAGCAGCTTCTTGAGGTGGATCAGCGGCAACAGCTTGTTGCGCAGCCTGAGAACCGCGGTGTCCTTGATGCGCTCGATGCGGTGCTCTGAGTTGGCGCGGGCACGCACCAGCTCGACCACGGAGAGCTGCGGGATCGCAAAACGGTCGCCGGCAGCTTCCACGATCAGCGCGGAGACGATGGCCAGCGTCAGCGGGATCTTGATGGTGACGGAGGAGCCTTCACCGGCGACCGACTTGATGTCGATGGTGCCGCCGATCTGGTCGATATTGGTGCGCACCACGTCCATGCCGACGCCGCGTCCCGACACCGAGGTGATGGCGGCCGCGGTCGAGAAGCCCGGCGCGAAGATGAACTTGTGGATCTGGGCTTCGCTCATCTTCTCGAGCTCGGCCTCGGTGACGAGACCCGAGGAGATCGCCTTGGCCTTGATCTTGTCGGTGTTCAGGCCCCGGCCGTTGTCGGCGATGCAGATGATGATGTGGCCGCCCTCGTGATAGGCGGACAGGCGGATGGTGCCCTGCTCGCCCTTGCCGCCGGCGAGACGCTCGGCGGGGGTCTCCAGGCCATGGTCGGCGGAGTTGCGCACCATGTGGGTGAGCGGGTCCTTGATCAGGTCGAGCACCTGGCGGTCGAGCTCGGTGTCGGCGCCGTGCATCTCCAGCTCGATCTGCTTGCCGAGTTCGCTTGAGAGGTCGCGAACGATGCGGGGCAGCTTCTGCCAGGCATTGCCGATCGGCTGCATCCGCGTCTTCATGACGCCTTCCTGCAGCTCGGCGGTGACGTTGGACAGCCGCTGCAACGGCACCTTGAACTCGGTGTCCTCGTTGCGGCGGGAGATCTCCAAAAGCTGGTTGCGGGTCAGCACCAGCTCGGAGACCATGGTCATCAGATGCTCCAGCGTATCCACGTTGACGCGGATCGACTGGTTGGCGACGCGGTCGCCCTCGGCGGCGCCCTCGTCGGCGATCGACTTCTTCGGCGCGGGCTTTTCCTTGGCCGCCTTGGTCTCCTTGGCAGCTTCCTTGACAGGCACCGGCGCTTCCGCGGCCGGCGCCGGTTCGGCCTTTACTTCAGCCTTGGCAACGGGCGCGGGGATCGGCGCTTCGATCGCGGTTTCGCGGAAGGCGCGCTCGAGCTCGTCGAGCGAGACTTCGCCCGGACGCAGCGGTCGTTCCAGGGTCTGGTCGGCCAGCGCGCCGGAGGTGATGTCTTTGGCGGGCGCAGCTTCCACCGGCGCTTCCGGCACCAGCGGCGGCGCTTCGGCAATGGAAGCAGCGGCGGCGCTTCCAGCAGCCATAGCCGCCATGCCCTGCACGACCATCGCCTCCAGCTTGTCGATGAGGTCGCGGTCGGTGCCCTCGGGCTCGGCTTCGGTCGCCTCCAGCCCGGCCAGAATTTCCTTGATGCGGTCGATCGAGGACAGGATCACCGTCACCGCCTGCCCGGTCACCGGCATGCCGTCACGGAATTTGCCCATCAGCGTCTCGCCGGCATGCGCCAGCGCTTCCAGGCGCGGCAATCCCAGGAAGCCGCAGGTGCCCTTGATGGTGTGGACCAGGCGGAAGATGTTATCCAGGATCTTGGCGTTGTTCGGCTCCTGCTCGAACTTCACCA
>NZ_JADPKK010000013.1 GCF_023073915.1 Bradyrhizobium sp. 149
GGCGCAGGGAAGGCCGGGTGCCGGCTGGCACCCGCGGTCCGCTGCGCGAAAAGCACACGCAGGAAAACCGCACAGCAGCATACAGGTGTAGCCAATCACTCGGCCTTCCCTGCGCAGTGGCTTTACGGCTTATGCCGTGCTCTCCCGGGAGCCGAGTTCGTTCTGGCCTCCCTCGCCCTCGCGAAAGTCACGGACACCGCGCCGGTTGACGCGAATGCCGCTCCGCAAGAGCTTGACCGTAGCAACGACGGCCAGGACCACACGGTTTTGCCGTACGCACGGCCCGCCATTTCACCACCGGTTTCGACGACTTTGTGCACGTTGCCGTCGACCTGGTGACGAGACGAACCTGACAGCGCCGTCCGTCCGCGCGACGCCTTGGGCTCACGGAGAGCAATCCGCCCTGCCCTTAGCCTCGCGCCCGACGCTGCCGCGTCCACCGCAAGCCCGGCTCGCATATCGTGACGACGTACGATCGCCCCTCTTGGGTGAGCCGGGATGGGCGACACATACGCCAATTCCGAATTTCGGTAAAGTGAAATATTTTTGACGAGAGGGGTTGACGGAGCGGTGGGTGTTTTGCCCGACGGGTCTCGGCCCGACACTCCTCCCGAGAAGCGAGTGGAGTCGGGGGCGCCGCTTCAACGCGACGGCGGCATCAGGGCGCGCAGGATGTCCGGCTTCCAGGCCTGGCGTGCGCTGTCGAAGGCCGCGAAGTCGTGATCGAACTGCCAGTAAGCCCATGCCCAGCCCAGTCTGTCGGCACTTCTCGCCACGAACGACAGGTATCGCTGGCGACCGTCGGATGGCGCACGCTCGTACACGCCGAACTCGCCGAGATAAACCGGGCGCTTCTCTTTCTCCGCCCAGGCGCTCATCTTCTTGAAATCGGCGGCAGCCTTCGCTTCGTCGTCCGGGCTGCCCCAATCCAGGGGCCCGATCCGCGCAAACGTCGGAGACCACGGCGCGCCCTGATGGGTGAACTGTATCGGCGCGTAATAATGAAACGTGACGATGAGATGCCTGTCGTCGGCCGGCAGAACCAGCTCGTCGACCGGGATCTCATCGGTGTTGAGAACGGCGGCAATGACCGGCCGTTCGGGATTGGTACGGCGGATGATGCCGAGACATTCATTGAGGAGCGAATTCCAGCCGGCGGACGTCATTTCGCCACCGGGCTCGTTCAACACCTCGAAGACAAGTGCCGGATATTTGCCGGCATAGCGCTCGGCGATCTGTCGCCAGAACGCCTTGAGCTTCTCGGCGCATTCGGAAACGTCGCGCTGGCAAAGGTGGGTGTCGTGCTCATCGACGATGGGGACGAGTTTCCTCGCGAGAACGTCCTCGATGACGGCGTCGAGCCGCCTCAGGACGATCTCGTCCAGGACATTCCCCGGGCCCATGAACTTGAAGCCGAAGAAATTGATCCTGACGTGCGAGAACCCGGCCTTCTTGATCGCGATCAGATTGTCCAGGCGAAATGGCGCGTTCTGGCCGCCTTCCCAGATTCCATCGTAGCCGAGAATGTTGATACCGCGACCCAGTTTTGGCGTGTCACGGGAGGCGGCCTGCTCGGCCGCGTGGGCGTGGGAGACCAGCGACACCAGGAAAAACGCCGTTGCTGAAAGATTGAAGCTCCTCGGCCGACGAGCGCGTATGGCGGTCATACTGCTTCCATTCGTAAAGACTGGAATTCCGTCGGTCGCACCGGTCTGCACGTCGCGAAGAAAAGCCCCACCAGGAGCACCGATGTGAACATCGTCGAACGAAGGAATGTCGTCTCCGTAAAATTGGTCTGAAAGCTGAGGACGACGAATCCGATGATGAGGGCACAGTGCGACCGGTCGATCGTGCGAGCGGAAATCAAATGGAGGATCTTGTGCGAGAACAGGAAGACGCTCGCGGCAAACAGCGTGTAGCCCAGAAATCCGGTTTCGATCAGGATCGCGATGTAGCCGCTGTGATAGTTATCGAGCACCCAGCCGTGGTTCTGCTCGAAATAATCGTAGATCGACGGGACCGTCCAGAAGCCGTTGATGCCGAAGCCGAGCAGCGGCGCATCGTCGAAATGGCTTATCGCGTAGTGCCAGATGAAGGTCCGTTCGGTGAAATCGATACGCGCATCGCCGATATGGATGGCGTCATATCCCGTCGCATAAAAATACAGGATTAGAAGGCCGGCCAGAATGCACATGACGAATGGCAGGACCGCATAGAGCCTCATGCAGCCGACCGACCACATCGAGGTCACGAGCATTGCGCAAGCAGCCAGGGCGACAGCGCCGGCGCCGCGCGATTCCGAAGCGAGGACGCATGTTGACGCCAGCAGGAATACGACGAGGAACGCCAGCCATCCTTGCCCCGTCATCTTTCGATAGCAGGCCAGGAACATCAGATACGCGCCGACGAAGCCGAGAGTCTGCTTGGATTCGTAGACGCCCTGCCATTGACCGTTGTGCATCCAGCTGTGGTCGATCCCGATGTCGGGCACGGCAACCGCACAGACCGCCGATGCGGCGACCAATATGAAAAGCCCATGGGCCGTGGCTCTCACGATCTCGTCCAGGTCGACGCGCGTGACGAGACAGAATGCGCCGAACGTCGTCATCGCAAGCGCCGCGCTCTTCATGATCGCTGCGACGCTCAGGCTGGACCAGAACACCGATACGATTGCGAAGGCGTAGAATGCGACCAGCGCCACCAGATCGGGGTTGACCTGTAACCGCAGCCGCGGTTCCACGAATGCACTCGCGTAGATGAGGATCGCCCACATCAGAAGCGCGACGGCCTGCTGGAGAAAGCTCAGCTCCGCCGGCAGCAGCGCGGCGTTGAAGATGCCCATCGATGCGACCACGTTGATGGTGATCGAGCAGCCGATCGCGGCCCGGGCAATCCTCTCAACGCCGACGCTGCGCGTCTTCCAGATCGCGCTCCCGGGTGTCCCGGAATCCACCTCGGTCTGCAGGCTGGCCATGAGATGACCTTCCTTAAGCGCGGTTAATAATTTGCTAGCGCAGGTCGATCTCCACGCCGCCAAGCCGCTCCCGTGGGAAATTAACGGCTTGGTAACGATACGGGCGTTGCTCGAGCCATTAATGCAAATCACACGCCGCCGGTGTCTCGCCCGTAACGACCCTGCTATAAAGCACAGATCCGGCTCGATCGACCGTCCCGAGCTATCTGGTTTCCCTGGTTGCGCATGAACAGATCTAGCAGCACGTTCGACATCGCCATCGAGCAGGGATTCGACTTCCTGTCGCCGGACTACGCCGAGCTGTTCGACAACTCGGCAGCGACCGCGTTCCAGCATCCGCTCTGGCTGGATAGCCTCTACACCACGCTCGCGTCTCATGCAGGCGCAACTCCTCTGGTTGTCGTGGTCCGTCACCACGCGACGGGCGCCCTTGCGATGGTGCTGCCCTTGTTGCGGGTGCGGCGCGGTCCGATACGGACCGTCGAATTCGCTGACCTTCGTGTCTCCGACTATCTGGCGCCGGTATGCAGCCCACAAATATTTAACGAGCTGCTGAAGGACGAGAGTGCGTGCGCAGAGATTAGGTGCCTCGTCCGCCCGTTCGATCTGCTCCGAATGACCAAGCTGCCGGACGGACGGCTTCCGATCGAGAACCTTCTGGCTACGCCTCGCCGCGTAGCGATGGACTCCAATGCCTACGCGACCGTTCTCGTCGCGCCGTTCGAGCAATGGCGCGCCAGTGCGATCGACCGTTCCTACCAGAAAGAGCTCGCAAAAAAATCCCGGCAGCTCCAGAAGAAGGGGGCATTGAGTTTCTCATGCTGCAGCGACAGTGCCTCCGCCCTCGACGCGCTGGACGTCATGAGGAAATTTCGCGGTCCGCGCTTTCAGGCACAAGGCGACGGAGATCTGCTCCAGCGCCCCGAATATTACGGCTTCTATTCCGACGTGGCGCAGCGCGGCCTCGGCTCCTTTGTCCGGCTCTATGCCATGAAGATGGACGGCGATGTGATCGCCGCCGTGCTCGGACTCTGCCATCAAGGCAGCTTCCTCGTCATCATGAGCGCTTTCGACATTGCCGGATACAAGAGCCAGTCCCTGGGCGCGCTGATGTTCGAGCAGGTGGCGAGGGATTGCATCGAGCGCGGCGACCAGATGCTCGATTTCACCATCGGTGACGAGCCCTACAAGAAACTGTTCGGCGCGCAGCCTTCGCCGATGTGGGCGTTCACGCAGGCCGGCAGCACCGTGGGCGCCATTTCCTTGTTCGCACTGAAACAGGCGCCCTGGCTGAAACTGGCTGTCAAGCGAATGTCGGAGTTCAGGCTCCTGCCGACCCGCACCTCGACGCCGACGCGCTGACCGGCGCGAGGCGCCGACTGGGTGCGGCTCTCAGGCGCGTAGCGCGCTTCGAACATGCGCGAGCCAGCCCGGCCGCATTTGATCGACCCGGTGAGTGATACTGCGCCGCAAGAAGTGCAGCCGCCGCCGCACGTCCCAGCCGATATCATTGCGGGACGTGAGCGCCTGCCGGAAGCGCGCCATCTTCAGCGATTGCTGGTCCGCCGCGTCCTTGTCGGGATCGGAATAGAATTCCGAAATCTTCGCCTTGCTCATGCCCTCGCTCATGAGCCAACGCGGCGCATATTCGGTGCAAAGGCGCTCGACGTCGACCAGCAGGCGGGCGACGCCCGTGCCCGCGGCCGGGCAATTGGTCTGGAACGCATCGCCGATGAGCACGACGCCGGGCTGGAGATGTCCTTCCACGACGGACAGGTCCATCACCCAATTCTGCACCCGGTCGGTCACGTGGAAATCGCCAAGGTAAGGCTGCAATCCCGGCAGCAGGCGCAGAACCGTCGCTTCCGGCTGGCGGCGCAGCTCGCGCATGATCGGATCGGTCGGGTCGCGGAACATGAAGAGATTTGCCCGCATGCCGGCACGCACGGGAAACAGGCTGAGATAGTCGATGCCGTCCACCGTGCGCTCGCCGTAACAGGTCAGCGCCTCGAAATCGAACGGCGCATTATCCCTGCGAGCGATCGTGAAGCCGAACGAAACCGAATGGCGCTCGGCCAGCACGCGCCGCTTGATGCCGAGCTTGTAGCCGAGAACGCCCGCCATGCCCGTGGCCAGCACGACGAGGCGTGCAGTTACGCGCCTCCCGGACGCGAGCTCGATGTGCTGGGTATCGTCACTGCAGTTGACGGAAGTGACCTCGTCGACGATCAGGCTGGATGGATCAGGCAGCTGGCTGCGCGCCATGGCGACGAGATCGGCATATGGAAGTCCATAAGCACGGCCGACGCTGACATCGACCACCTTGCCTTCCCTGATATTGAGCACCTGATCATATCGGCAGGCCACATTGTCGAGCGCATTGAGGAAGCCCAGCTTGCGCAACATGTCCAGCTGATGGCCGCCGATTTTCTCGACCCGGAACTCGTCCGGATAAACCGCGCGCTTGTCGATCAGAGCAACACGATGCCCTGCCCGCGCAAGCACCGCCGCCGCGAGCGAGCCGGCAAGGCCGCCGCCAACGATCGCGATGTCGGCGACGATCGTCGCGGTCGCTGATCCAGCGCTCGGCTCGGTCACGTTGCTATCCGCCGTCATGGTCTGGGCTCCCACGGTCAACGAGGGTTGCACGTGCAATTCTCTCGCCTGATGTCGCATCGCAGGACCAAACGCGATCACTTCTCGATATCTCGGTTAATGCAGCAGAGGGCTGCCCGGCTCGACGAGATCCGGCACGCGCCTTGCTCGGGAGGCCCGGTAAATTCCGGTCTCCGACAACTCGGCGGCCATCCCCGGCGAGCCGGTCCGCATTCAAACGGCTCATCTCGCCTTCATTGGTCCTTCGATGCGGCGCTGCGCCGCCAAGCGATCGGGCTGCACTTTGCTCTATCTGGGACAATGGCGTCAGCGATGTTCCATAGTGAAGCAACAGGCATGGCCGCGACGTCGCGGTGGCGGGCAAGATCATGGAGCCGCCCATTAACACTCGCAGTTTTTCGGCATGCTAGGCTGTTGCCGGTATCGTAAAATGTCCCTCCAGGGGGAGTTGCCCGCTAAATTTCCATGATCGAATCCATCGTCCAGTTCATGCGGCGCGACGTGACGCGCGGTGTTGCCGGAACCATCCTTCTCAAGGTTGGTAGCGGTGCGCTTGCCTTTGCGTTGTTCTCGCTGGCGGCACGAACGATGTCGCCCGATGGGTTCGGCATCTTTGCGACCTGGCTTTCGGTGGCCCAGATGGCAGCGGTCGTCGGGCTGGTCGGCCAGGAATCGCTGCTGGTGCGATTTCTGAACGAGTATCGGGTGGGGAATCAACCCGATCTCACGAAAGGCGTGCTGCTATCGAGCTTCAAGATTTCCTCCGTCGCGATGCTGATCGCGATCGGCGCAATCGCGATCGGCGCGAACATCAGAGGCGCCTCGTGGCTGCTGGTTCTCGCGGTGTCGGCCTACACGGCCGTGAATGCGGGACTGATGCTTGGCAGCCAGATCGCACGCTCGCTGGTCAGCATTCTCATGGGAGAAGGAAACAGGGAGTTCTTCTGGCGCGTCAGCGTCGTGCTGTTTCTGCTCGCAATCATGTCCGGCCATCGGCAGCTCGATCCCGCCGAATTGATCGGCGTGATGACGATCGCCATGTCGGTCGGGCTGGTCGCACAGATCACCGCGATTGCGCGAGTTCTGCCGGATTTCCGCGGCACGGCGGTGCGTTCCGAGACGTCGCGCTGGAGATCGAGCGCGCTCCATTTCTGGGTCGCGTCGATCCTCGAAGCCGCGAACCAGTATTTCGACGTCATTCTGGTCTACTGGATGCTGGACCCGGCAACCGCCGGAATTTATTTTGCCGCTTCGCGCCTGGCCAACATCTTCGCCATGCTGTCGGCTGCATTGTACAGTTTTGGCGCGCGGCGGCTCCCGTCACTGTACTTCAGCAAGAACCACGAGGAATTCGAGCGAACGTTGCGGCTCATGGCGGAAGTGACCGCGTTGTGCGTGGTCAGCGGACTTCTCCTGATCTGGATCGGCGGTCCCCATCTTCTTAACCTGTTCGGACCGCACTTCGCCGCGCAGCACTGGGTCCTGATCGTGCTCGCGATCGGGACTGCGTTCCAGGCGGCGGGCGGTCCGTCTGCGGCGATATTGCAGCTGACCGGCTATGAGCGCGAGTACGTCCCGGTCATCGCCGGGAACGTGGCACTGCGGCTGGTCGGATTTCTCGTCCTGATTCCCTGGCTCGGCGTTCTTGGCGCTGCGATCTCGGCCACTGTTTCGCTGGCGCTCGCGACCATCGTCCTCAACATCCTCTGTCGCCGGCGAACCGGGGTCGACCCTTCGATTCTGGGCCTTCTGCGCTTGTCGGCATCGAAGCCTAGCGCCTACGCGATCCGGGGCGCGGACTCCGGCGAATAGCCGTCGATTCAATCAAGGCAATTGCACGGCTCGGCAATCCGTTGCCGGGTGGCGTCAACCAGCCAGCCCGAGCACTTCGCCGCGATGCGAGGCCGACGGGCCGGCCGGCACACGATTGACGACGATGCCGGTCGGCGCACCGACAAACCGGGAGAGCGCAGCAATTGCCCTGCGCATTGCGGCCGAATCGATTGCGTCTTCGCGCGCGACCAGGATGACAAGATCGGCGTGAGCAGCCAGCGCGGCCGCCTCCGGCTGCAAGGCCAGAGAGGTGGCGTGGACGACGATCAGATCGAACTCCGAACGAATATCGTCCGCGAGAAGCAGCTCGGGCCTCTTGCTGGCGCTCAGGAGCTCATCGACGCTGTGAAAGTCCGCGGTGGTCATGCGGTCGGCCTGGCCCTTGGCCTGATCCTTGGCCTGATCCTTGGCGAGGCCAGCCCCGGCACCGCCGAGGTCCGGCTCGACCCGGATCAGGACGCTCAGCTTCCCCGTGTTCACTGCCCATCGGTTCAGCGACCGCGCGACGGTGTTGCCGCCGGCCCGCTTCCCGACCGACATCACGAGGACGACCTTGCCACGAGGTCCCGGCACCTTCTCCAGCCGGTCGAGCACCGGACGCAGATGGGGGCTGATATCAAGTTCGTTCGTCGCGGACACCGGACCTCGCCAGATGTTTCTGGGGACTTCACCAGACGTCAGGTCGGGAATGCGGGCCCATACGGGCGGACGTGACCATGTCGCGGGCTGGCGCGGAGCCGGTTCGGGGTCGCGGATATCAGGAGCTGATTTGCCCGATCCGAGCCCCGTGGCGGCAACCACCGCCGTCGATGTCAGCAGCGAACCGATCGCAAGAGCGGCGAGCAGCAAAGACAGCGGTGGAAGGGTCGAGCGCAGCGGCGGAATGGCGGACGACGCAATCTTGGTTTGGGAGCTCTGCAGGAGGCGCTGCTCGTTGGTCGTCTTGGAGCGCGAGAGGAACTGCTCGTAGATGTTTCTGTTGGCCTCGGCGTCGCGCTGCAGCTCCTGCAGCCTGACCAGAGCCTGACCGTCGACCAGAAGCTGCGATTCCGCAGCCTTCATCTGGCCTTCCAGCGCCTTCTGCTGCTCGCGCTGGGCCTCGTATTCCGATTTTGCGGTGTCGATGCCCTTCGTCCGCTCGACCTCGATCTGCCTGTTGAGGTCGGTCAACTGGCTGTACGACATGACGAGGTCGGGATGGCGATCGCCGAGCACCGCTCGCTTCTGCGCAATCTGGTCATTGAGCGCCGATCGCTGTGCGCGCAAAGCGCTCAGAAGATCCGGCTTTACTGGGCTCTCGACATTCGCCTTCGCGTCGCGCTGCGCCTGCTCATAGCGGGCCTTCGCCTCCTCGCTCCGGGCGCGCGCAGCGGCAACCTGCTGTGACAGTTCGGTGACCCGCAATTGCTGGGTGGTGGAATCCTTGCCCGCGTTGACGATCCTGTGCTCGAGCTTGAACGTGGCAACGGCATCCTCGGACGCCTTCAGCCGCTCGCTCAATGACTTGAGCCGGCCACTGAGCCAGTCGGCGGCCTCGTCCGTGGCATCGGTGCGGATGCGGCTCTGGCTGGCGACGAACGCCTCGGCGATGGCATTGGCATAATAAGCCGCCCGCTCCGGCCGGTTCGAGGTGAAGCGGATGGCGATGACATAGGTCAGCCCGCGACGGGAAATGTCGAGGCGATTGCGGAATCTCTCGAGCAGCCGCGCGGGGTCGGTATGTCCGCCGGCAATGTCTTCGTCATCCCGAAGCTTGAGCTGCTCGATCAGCGGCTTCAGGAAGCCGTCGGACTTCGCCACTTCGACCAGGCCTTGCAGCGCGGCGCTGTCCTGCCCTATGCCCGGCAGAACGTCCTGCTCCGTGGTCACGCGTTGCTCGCGAGGATCGACCACGACCAGCGCGGTCGCTGCAAATCGAACCGGAATCACCAACAGAACGACGATGCCAACGGCGAAAATCGCGAGAGCGAGCGTCAGGATGCGGCGAGCGTTGTCCCGCATGAAAGAAAGAGCACCCGCGGCTGTGAGCGCACCGCCGGAGCGTGCGGCGGATTCGCGAACCTCGCCGTTCGACGCATTTTGGGTCTGCCACGACGCGGCGGCACCGGTCGATCCGGAACTTGTCGGGTCTGCGCGGCGACCGAACGTCATGGATTTTACTCGGATTCAACTGGCGAACACTGTTCAGTGGCCTGCTCCAACGTAAATATCTATGGTTAATCGGCGGTTACCCGCGCCAGGCGCAACCATGACCAATTGGTTAACGCGCCCGCTTCACTTCTTCGGGAAGCAGCAGAATTCTCTCGCGAACGATGCCCGTGCGGCAAGGCGCGCATTAACTCCGTTTGCTGCTAGTCGGTGTCCGCGCGATGTCCGCATGGTAGCTAAGGAGTTAAGAAGGTGAAAATTTCGTTTCTTCAGCGGGTCGGGATTCGTGCTCCATTACCAGCCAAACAAGGCGTTGGGCGAGACGACTGCGACGGCACTCCCGCCGCCCAACGGCGGCGGACGAAAGCTGCACGTGCTACTCGTACAGACCCAGGCCGAGAACGCCGGTGCGCAGGAGATCTCGCGGCTGCTTGGCGCCGGGCTGACCGCCCGCGGCTATCAGGTCACCAATCTGTTCTTCTTCCGCAAGTCGGATTCCTTCGATGAGCCGCCCGATACGATCTATTGCGCCTCAAGCCGGCCCGAAAATCCGCGGGCGCTGCTGCAAATGCTGTGGACGCTCCGCCGCCACATCAGGGCGACCAGAGCCGACGCCGTTCTGACATTCCAGCACTTCGGCAATGTCATCGGCGCCGGCGTGGCGCGCCTCGTTTGCCGCGCGCCCGTCATCGCCAATCAGGTTTCATCCGCGCTGTCGATGAGCTGGCCGGTCCGCACCGCCGACATCGTCATGGGCAGTCTCGGCTTCTTCGACCGCATCACGCTCAACTCGCTGGACATGCAGCGCGAGTATTCGCGCTACCCGAAAGCCTATCGCTCGCGCATGGTGCATGTCCCGCACGGCTTCGACGACAAGGCCCTCACGCTGTCGAAGCAAGCTGCGCGACAGAAGTTCGATCTGCCGCCGGATCGCATCCTGCTCGGCTGCGCAGCAAGATTGCACCCGCACAAGCGACTTGATGCGGCCATACGTCTGTTGCCGGATCATTCATCCTGGCACCTCGCACTGGCCGGCCAGGGAGCCGACGAGGCCCGGCTGAGGCAGCTGGCGGATGATTTGAAAGTATCGGACAGGCTGCATCTGCTCGGCGAAATCACCCCGCGCCAGATGGCGGAGTTTCTCGCCGCTCTCGACCTGTTCGTATTTCCGACACAGGCGGAGACCTTCGGTCTGGCCGCCGTGGAGGCCGCAAATGCCGGCGTTCCCTCGGTCGTCACCGATCTTCCGGTGTTGCGCGAGGTATTGTCCGTCGAAGGAAAGCCGACTGCGCTGTTCGTCGATGCCTCCGATCATACCAAGCTGTCGGCCGCCGTCTCCAGGCTCCTGACAGACCAGCAACTGAGCGACGAACTGCGACAAAACGCCAAGGGCCTGAAGCTGCGCTATTCAGTGGATGCCATGGTGGAGGAATACGTTCGAATTCTCGGCCAGGTCATGTGATCGGAACGCATTGAAACGGATTGGCTCGACATGATCATCGAGTTTCGCTGTGAAATTGAGCATGCGCGGCGGTGGATGGGCCGCGAGACGCTGTCGATCGACGGCCGGGATGTACCGGTCCAGATCGCATGGACGGCAACGGCGGAGCCGCGGCCGGCAGGTCTCGACATGCTGTTCGAACTCGAACGCTTGGTGTTGCACAAGGGCAAGCACAGCGGCAGCGACAGGCTGAAGATCAGTCCGGACCGGATCCAGGCTCGCGCCGGCACGACTGAGGTGATCGTCGATTTCACCGGTGCCGCGCGGGATCCGAACTGCTCCGCCCGGCAGTATCTCCGCCCACTGTTCAATGGAACCGCAGGCGAAAACGCCGCACTTGCCGCCATTCTCGCCGGCGATCTGCCGGTGATCGAAATCGTCAACGAGGTCGACGGTGCAGTCCTCGATCGCGGCCACCCCTCCGCCGAAATCGCAGCCGGCTTGAGTGGCGCGCTCGAAACGATCATGGCGCGAACGCTGACCATGGTGGCGGCCATCCTGTCGGGACGGCCAAGAATTCTGCCGCAGCTGACGCGTTCCGCCAGACACGGCATCGCCCGGCGTCCAGCGGCGTACGTCGCGCGCGGCCTCGCGGTATCGATCGCCAAGGAGATCTATCGCCTCTGCTGCTATGCCCCGCATTGGCATGTCGGATGGCGCATCAACAAGGGCGCAGGCGTCTGGCAGACCGGAGATCTGTCAGGGCCCCGCTGGAACGTCCTTGCAGATCCCGGAAACCATTTCTACGCCGATCCTTTCCCCATCACCTGGCAGGGGCGAACATTCGTCTTCTTTGAAGATCTCGATCACCGGGTTGGGAAAGGAATCATTTCCGCGATCGAGTTCGACGACAGGGGCCCGGTCGGAGAGGTCGTGCCCGTGCTGGACGAGCCGTGGCACCTTTCCTATCCATTCCTGATCGAGGACGATGGTGCGTTGTGGATGATCCCGGAGAGCTCGCTCAATGGGGACGTCGCCATCTATAAATGCGTTCGGTTTCCGGACAAATGGGAGCGGCATGCGACGCTGCTTTCGGGCTTCGAGCTGGCCGATGCCACGATCACGCGGCACAACGGCTTGAACTATCTGTTCGGAGCCTGGCGCGACGGCACCGGCGGGTATTCGGATTCGCTGGCGATCTATCACGCCGAGCATCTCATGGGCCCCTGGTTGCCGCATGCCAGCTACCCGGTCCTGATCGACCGCGCGAGCGCGCGGCCGGCGGGGAATTTCGTCACCATCAATGACAAACTGTGGCGACCGGTCCAGGATTGTGCCGACGGATACGGCGCAGGGCTCGCCCTGGCGGAAATCGTCGACCTGTCGCCGATGACGTTCAAGCAGATCGTCCGCCACTCTCTCAAACCCGGACCGGCATGGCCCGGCAGGAAGTTGCACACCCTGAACCGGTGCGGGCTGCTCGAGGTGATCGACGGATCGCGTGTCCAACCCAAGACCCGCGCCTTTGCCAGCAAACTTCCATCGGCTCTCTTGGCGCCGCGAACCATTCCCTATACCGCCAGCTAGCGCGGATGGCTGAACAGGTCCGTCGTGGCGTCGTCAACGGCGATATCGACCAGCGCCGGACCGCATGAGGCCAAGGCTTCGGCCAAGATGCGGTCGACATCGCCGGCATCGGTCACGCGCTGCCCCGGGCAACCCATTCCCCTGGCGAGCGCCACGAAGTCGAGCCCGGGCAAGTCGATTCCGGGCGGGCGATGCGCCCGCATGAGTTGGCTGAAGGCGCGCATCGCGCCATAGCCTGAATTGTTCATGACCACGAAGGTGATCGGCAAGTGGCGTTGCGCCGCAGTCCAGATCGCCTGGATACAGTACATCGCCGATCCGTCACCGATCAGGGCAACGATGCGGCGGCCGGGCCGCGCCAGCGCCACGCCGATGGAGGCCGGCAGGCTGTAACCAAGTCCACCGCTCGCCATCGTGTAGAAGCTGTCCGCGCCCGGCCGCGGCAGGAATTGTTGAATGGCGGGACGATGCGACGGCGCCTCCTCGACCACGATCGCATCGCTCGGCGTCAAGGCCGAGAGCCGGGCGAGCGCATAAGCCGGCGGAATCGGATTTTGCGCGGCAGGCGCGGCAGACCGCGTCCCCGCGGCCGGCATCTCGCGCTCCGCGATTTCGGGCAGCACCGAGGACAGCACAGCCAGCGCTTTTGGGAGCGTGCTGATGATGGTTTCACCGACCGAAGCCGATGCGGCTTCCACCGGATCATCCGTGATCTGCCAGACCGGCGTTCCGTCGACGAGCAAATCGCATTGTCCTTCGACATGGAAAGTAAACACCGGCGCGCCGACCACGACGATCAGATCGGCGCCGCGCAGGGCGCGGGCGAGCCCTGCCGGCGCGGCCGGAAGGAAGCCGGCGAACAGCGGATGCAATTCCGGAAAGCTCGAACGGCTCGACATCGGGCTTGTCCAAACCGCCGCCCTCGCCTGTTCAGCCACAGCCACCATCGCATCGACACAGCCGCTACGATCGATCTCGGGGCCGACAACGAAAGCAGGCCTTTTGGCGGCTCCGATCGCCGCGCCAAGCCGAACGATCGCCGCCGGATCCGGCGCAAACTCCGTCGCGATGTGGCGGACCGGCGGAGCGACTGCGGGCCGCGCCCAATCATCCGAAGGTACCGACACGAATGTCGGACCGCGCGGGTGCTGCGTGGCGGTGAGGAAGGCTTGCGCGATCGCCGCTGGAACATCTTCGGCGCGCGCCGGTTCCGCGCTCCATTTCACATAGGGCTTTGGAAATTGTGCGGCGTCCTCGGCGAAGAGATACGGTCGCATCCGCAACAGGCTGCGCGCCTGCTGCCCGGCTGTCACGACCATCGGCGTCTTGTTGCGGAACGCAGTAAAGAGATTGCCAAGCGCATGACCGAGTCCGGCCGCCGAGTGCAAATTGACGAAGGCCGGTCGTCCGGTGGCCTGCGCATAGCCGTCCGCCATGCCGACGACGCAGGCTTCCTGCAAACCGAGCACGTAGTCGATGTCATCGGGCCAGTCGCCGAGAAAGGCAAGCTCGGTCGAGCCGGGATTGCCGAAAACGCGATCGACGCCAAAGGAGCGAAGCACACCGAGGGTCGCTTCCCGAACCGTGAGAACTTTCGAATTCATGAACTGGCGTCCTGGTGGGCTTGGCTTGCGGCGCGGTTAGAAGGGATAGTGCTGCGGCTGCGTCTCGATGGTGATCCAGCGCAGATCGGTGAACTCGGCGATCCCGGCCTGGCCGCCGAAGCGGCCGTAGCCCGATCCTTTCACGCCGCCGAACGGCATCTGCGCCTCGTCATGCACGGTCGGGCCGTTGACGTGGCAGATGCCGCTCTCGATGCGTTGTGCCACCGTCAGCGCCCTCGCGACGTCGCGGCCGAACACCGCGGCCGAGAGGCCGTACTCGGTGTCGTTCGCCAGTCGGACCGCGTCATCCACGCCACGTGCGCGGATCACCGAGACGACGGGACCAAAGCTCTCCTCGGTGTAGATGCGCATGCCGGGCGCCACCCGGTCGAGCACAGTCGCGGGGACGACCGTGCCAACCCGGTCGCCGCCCGCGAGCTTGACGGCGCCCTTGCCGATCGCATCGTCGATCAGTGCAACGACATGCCTGGCCGGCACTTCGTCGATCATGGAGCCGACGACCACCGGACCGGAGCGCGGGTCCCCGGCCGGAAGCGCAGCTGTCTTTTTCGCGAGCTTCTCGACAAAGGACGCCGCCACCGCCTCGTCGACGATCACCCGCTCGGTCGACATGCAGACCTGGCCCTGATTGATGAAGGCGCCGAACGCCACAGCCGCGACGGCGGCATCGAGGTCGGCATCGTCGAGCACGACCAGAGGCGCCTTGCCACCAAGCTCGAGCAGCACCGGCTTGAGGTGGCGCCCGGCGAGTTCGGCGATGACCCGGCCGACGCGGGTCGAGCCGGTGAAGTTGATTCGCCGCACGGCAGGATTGGCGATAAGGCGCTCGACCAGATTGGGCGCATCGGCCGGTGCATTGGTCAGGACATTCACGACGCCGGGCGGAAAGCCTGCGTCCTTGAAGACCTCGCCGATCAGCCGGTGCGTTCCCGGACAAATCTCGGATGCCTTGAGCACGACCGTATTGCCGCAGGCGAGCGCCGTCGCCACGGCGCGAACGCCGAGAATGATCGGCGCATTCCAAGGCGCGATGCCGAGGCAGACGCCGGCCGGCTGGCGAACGGACATCGCGAGACATCCCGGCTTGTCCGACGGGATCACCTCGCCCGCGATTTGCGTGGTGAGTGACGCCGCCTCGCGCAGCATGCCGGTCGCGAGCTTTACGTTGAAGGCCGACCAGATCTCGGTCGTGCCGATCTCGGCCATCATGATCTTGACGAAGGCGTCGCGCTTGGCCTCGAGCGCATCTGCGGCCTTCAGCAACAGAGCGCGCCTCGCGTTCGGGCCGAACGCCGACCATGCGGCAAACGCGGCGGAGGCCGCCGCCACCGCAGCGTCGGCCTCGGAAGCGGTCGCGGCGGCCGCACGGCTTGCGACCTCTTGCGACAGCGGATTGCGCCGCTCGAACACCTTGCCGCTGGAAGCGGCCTGATCCCGGCCGTTGATGAGAAGACTGACGTCCATGAAAACCTCCCTGATGTAAGTGATGGCGCCCGGCCTAGCCGAGCAGGCGCGATTTGCTGGTTTCACGCGCGAAGCCGAGCGCGATGATCGCCGCGAGTGCGAGCGCGACGTAGTACGCGGTGATCGCGTAAGTGGAGCCTGTCTGCGCAAACAGGCTGGTGGCGACCAACGGCGCGATGCCGCCGCCCAGCACCGTCCCGAGCTGCTTTCCGATCGAGACGCCGGTGAAGCGAATGCGGGTCGGAAACAGTTCCGGGAAATAGCTCCCTTCGCTGCCGAACATCAGTGGATGGATCACCCCTGCGGCGAGGATCACCGCGCCCGTCACCAGCATCGTGTCACGGCTCGCGACCACACCGTAGAACGCAAACATCGAAATGGCTGCGAGCACGACGCCCGCCAGGAACAGACGCTTTCGTCCGATGCGGTCGGACCAGGCGCCGATGAGGGGCATCGCAACGAGCCCGACGAGATTGGCGAACAGCACGGCCTGCGTGATGACGTCCTTCTGGACGCCGAGCTGACGGGTCGCGAAGGAGATGGTGAAGATGGCGGTCAGATAGAAATAGGATGTCTGCGCCATCTCGGCGAAGAACACGATCAGGATCGGTCGCCAGTGCTCCCTCAGCGCCTCGACCACAGGCGCTGCTTCAGTCACCTTCGCCTCGCGGAATGTCGCGCTCTCCTCGATGCGCAGGCGCATGTAGACGCCGAGCGCGACCAGCACCGCGCTGATCAGGAACGGAACGCGCCAGCCCCATGACAGCAGGTCCGCCTCCGGCAGCCGCGAGATCGTGAGCGCCGCAAACGAGGCGAGCACGACGCCGACGGGTCCCGCGGCCTGGATCACTGCGGCCGAGAAGCCGCGCTGATGGCCGGGCGCCGTCTCGATCGCCATGAGGATCGCCGCGGTCGACTCGCCGCCGAGCGCAAAACCCTGGAGGAAGCGCAGCATGACCAGCGCGACGGTCGCGGCCACACCCACACTGGCGTAGGTCGGCAACAGTCCGATCGACATGGTCGCAAGTCCCATCATGAGCAGCGTACACAGCAAGACGGACTTTCGGCCGAGGCGGTCGCCGAAATGTCCGAACACAAGTCCGCCGAGCGGACGCGCCAAAAATCCGACGGCGAATGTCGCGAACACCGCAATGCTCGCCGTGACCGGGTCGAACTTCGGAAAGAACAGCTGATCGAACACCAGCGGCCCGATCAGGCCGTAGATGAAGAAGTCGTACCATTCGATCGCGGTGCCGATGGTGCCGGCGATCAGGATACGCCGGCGGCTGCTCGCCGTTTGCCCGGCAGTGGCGGCGATGGCGGCATGATCGTCGTAGTGCTCCAATGCTCTTGTTGTCACGGTTTCCTCCTCCGGTGTGATTGTTGTTTTTTATTGTTGGCCGCGCAGCCGCTGATCGGATGCGACGGCGAGAGCCGATCAGCTTGCCAGGCGCGCGCCGTCGCTCGCGCTGTGTCCGAGTGCGCGGGCGAGGACGCGTCCGATCATCCCGGCCTGCGACGCGCTGCCGCGCCACGCGACGATCTGGTCGGGACGTATCAAGGCGAGATCCGCCTCGTAGAGATCGCGCAGGGATTTCGGCAGCGTGACGGGTTTCACATCGACCCCGATCGCGCGGATGGTCTCGGCGAATGACGCCTGAGCGGACATGACCTCGCCGAACTGGAGCAGCGTCCACTCGAACCCGAACAGGTCGTACAACGAGACGCCGTCGTCCAACCACGCATGCGGTGCGCGGCCGCCGGGACAGGCGCTCGGAACGTAGACGTTCGCAGCGTCGGGCGGCGGCCGGCTGCCATCGGAGACGATGATCGGCGAGCCGTCGTAGCGCCCGCCAAAGGTGATGCCGGGGATGTTGAATTCGGCGCGCGCGTGCTGCTCGAGATAGAGGCCCGCGGTTCGCCGCGCCTCGCTGCCGGCGTCGGTGGCGTCCTCGATCTCAGGCGCGGGAGCGAACAGACCGAGGGAGTCGGCGAAACGGCGCGCATAATCGGTGTTGCGCAGCGCCACCGGACGCCGCTCGACCTCATAGCTATCGAGCAGCCCCGCCGGGCTCACACCCTTGACGACGCTTGCTAGCTTCCAGCCTAGATTGACCGCATCCTCGATCGCGGTGTTGTAGCCAAGCCCGCCGGTCGGCGTGAACAGATGCGCGGCGTCGCCGCCGAGGAACACCCGCCCCCGCTGCATTCCATTCGCGACCAACGCGTGACCGGCGGTCCAGGTCAGGAACGACAGCACCTCGCAGTCGATCGGTGCGCCACAGGCACGCTGGAACGCGACCTTGGCCTCGTCGATCGTGATCGCACTCTCGTCTTCGCCGGGCCGAAGCTGCGTGTGAAACGCAAACTCGTCGCGACCGTTCACGGATGCCATGAAGGCGCGGCGGTCGCTGTTGAAGCAATTGTACATCCACGCCTTGGCGTGCGGGATGCTCGCGTAGAAGCCGGGCGAACGGAGATAGACCGCCAGCATGCGGCCGCCCATGAAGTCGCGCTGCGTTCCGGTTTCGCCGCCGTAGGAGATCCCCAGCGACTGGCGGACCATCGAGCGCGGCCCGTCCGCCCCGACCAGAAAGTCGGCCCGGACCTGAAAGCGGCTGCCATCATCGAGACATTCGACGTCGGCGACGATGCCCTCGTCGCTCTCGACATAGCCGACCAGCCGGTGGCCATAGTTGAGCTTTACTCCGGGGATTCGTTCGGCATGGCGGCGCAGCACCGCCTCGACGTATTTTTGCGAGACGCGATGCGGCAGCTCGGCCGCGCTCCACGAGCCCGACATGCCCTTGACGAGCTCGCTCGCGCGTGACGATGACGGCAACTGAAATCGGGCCAGCTCGTAACCGGTGTAGCGCGTGAAATACGCAACGTCGGTCGGATAATCCGCAGGCAGACCTTCGCGTCGGATCTCGTCGGCAAAACCCAGCCGCCGGTAGTGCTCCATCGAACGCGCTTGCGTCGCATTGGCTTGCGGATTGAATGCCGTGCCCGGCTTTTCATCGACCAAGATCGCGGACACGCCGCGCCGGCCGAGCTCGTTGGCGAGCATCAGCCCGCAGGGCCCCCCGCCCACGATGAGCACCGAGGCCGTCAGACATGTTTCCAAGACGCTTCTCCCTACCAGCACTATTCTGCATGGTAAGGTTGCCTGACGATATCGTCAAGTAGCCTGACTACCTGGCGTCGTCGAGCGTATCGAACGTCGCGCCATAGACTGCCAGTCCCTTCAGGATCGCATCCATCGTGGCCTTGCCGAGCTCGGCGCGCATCTCCTGCTCGGCGACGTCGACCGCATCGCGGAACGCGTCGAGCCATTTGCGCCCGGCCGGCGTGAACATGACGATGCGCGCGCGCCGATCGGTGGGATCGGCGATGCGATCGACCAGGCCGAGCTCGGCGCACTGGTCGACGAGCTCGCCCATCGCTTGCTTGCTCATGGAGGCGCGGCGCGCGAGTTCCGTGAGTCTGGTCCCCTCCACGTCGAGATTGCGTGTGAGGCCGACATGCGCGATCCGCGTTTCGTCATGCCCCTTCTCGGTCATCAGTTCGAGCACACGACCTTCGAAGCGCCGCACCGCGTTGTTGAGCAGCCGACCGATGTTGGCATGCCGCCATGCGGTGCCGGATGTCCTGGCTTTCAATGGATGTGCCTTCTGCAAAGCCGCCTGAGTTCGAAAATGTCGCTCACTTCGCCGCGTCGATCCAGATCCCCGGCTGCGAATGCTCGCGAATGTGTGTGACCAGGAAGTCGGAAAAGACCCTGATCTTGGCGGGCAGTCCGGCACGGTTCTGGTAGGCGATGTTCATCGTGAGCAGTGGCAGCTCCCAGTCCAACAGGACCGGGACGAGACGGCCCGCCGCGATATCGCTTTGCACGATGTAGAGCGGCTGGATGAGAATGCCGAGCCCCGCCAGTGCGGCGCCGCGGATGACCTGGCCGTCATTGCTGTCGAGCGTCGGCGAGACACGGACAGTCTGCGCGCCCTGACCTTTGCGCAGGCGCAGCGAATAGGGATCGTTGGCGAGATTGTAGACCAGCATGTTGTGGCGCGTGAGATCGGCGGGCTGTTCCGGCTCGCCGCAGCTTGCGAGATATGACGGTGCGGCCGCGAGCACGCGCCGCATCTGGCCGATGCGGCGGACGATGATGTTCGAATCCGGCTCCTGCTCGCGCGTCCTGATCGCCACGTCGATGCCGGCCTCGATGAAATCGGAGTACCGATTGGCGGTGGTGATCTGCATGTTGAGCTTCGGATAACGCGCGCGGAAGGCCGGCAGCATCGGCGCCAGATAGATCACTGCAAAGGACAGCGAGCTCGTGACCCGCAGCGTGCCCTGCGGCGACAGCGCGCGATCACTGACGATGTCCTCGGCCTCGGCCAGCTCGCTCAACACCCGGCTGGAGCACTCCAGCAGCTCCTGCCCCGCCTCCGTCAACCACAGCCGGCGGGTGTTGCGCTCGATCAGCCGGACGGCAAGCCGCTCCTCGAGCGCGCTGAGATGGCGACTGGCGGCAGCATTCGACATGCGCAGGGCTTCGGCAGCTTTGGACAGGCTGCCGAGCTCGGCTGTCTTGGAGAACACTTCCAATTGGAGCAGGCGGTCCATTTTTTCGCAAACAGGAAAAGAGAGTTGCGATTATTGACCTTTATTTCCGCATTCCGCAAGCCAAAATGGCCAGAACACAAGCAAGATAGCAGGCGAGGAAACAGGGAATGTCGGGCCCGATCAGACACATCGTGATGTGGCGACTGCGCGGGGAGACGCCAGCGGAGCGTTCCGCCGCCCGGGTCAAGGTCAAGACCCTGTTCGAGGGCCTGCGCGGCCGGATCGACGGCCTCACCCACATCGAAGTCGGCCTCGATGTCAGCGATGTCGACTACGCCTGCGATGTCGTTCTGTTCTCCGAATTCACCGACCACGCTGCACTTGCGGCCTACGCCACCCACCCGGAACATTTGCGCGTACGCGAGGCGCTGGGCGACTTGCGGATCGGGCGCTTCCAGGTCGATTATCCCATCAAAGAGACCGGCGCATGATCGGTACGTTCACCTTCGAAAACCTGCCCTGCCGCGTCGTGTTCGGCAGCGGAACGCTTGCCTTGGCGAAGGCCGAGGTCGAGCGGCTCGGCGGCAAGCGCGCGCTGGTGCTGACGACGCCGCAACAGGAGGCGCAAGGCAAGAGCCTGGGCGCGGCGCTCGGTCCGCTCTACGCCGGCATCTTTCCGGGCGCGACCATGCATACGCCGGTGGAGGTCACGGCGCGGGCGCTCGCGGCGATGAAGGCGTGCGAGGCCGACTGCGTCATTTCCCTCGGTGGCGGATCCACGACCGGCCTCGGCAAGGCGCTCGCCTTGAGCACCGGAATCAACCAGCTCTGCATTCCCACAACCTATGCCGGCTCGGAGATGACGCCGATCGTCGGCCAGACCGAGAATGGCCTGAAGACCACGGTACGCGACGCCGCCATCCTGCCGGAGACCGTGATCTACGATGTCGATCTCACTTTGACTCTGCCGGCGAGCCTGGCTGCTACCTCCGGCATCAACGCGATCGCGCATGCGGTCGAAGCGCTCTACGCGCGCGACACCAATCCCGTGACGTCGCTGATGGCGGAAGAAGGCATTCGCGCGCTGGCACGTGCCCTGCCCGCCATCGCCGCCAAGAGCGACGACCGCGGGGCCCGCACCGAAGCGCTCTACGGCGCCTGGCTGTGCGGCGTCTGCCTCGGCACCGTCGGCATGGCGCTGCATCACAAACTCTGCCACACGCTCGGCGGCACCTTCGACTTGCCGCATGCCGAGACCCACACCATCGTGCTGCCGCACGCGCTGGCCTACAACGCCCGCCGTGCCCGATGCGATGGCGCGCATCTCACGCGCGATCGGCGCCGCCGATGCATCGCAAGGACTTTTCGAGCTCGCGAAGCGGCTGGGTGCAAAGGCCGCACTGCGCGACATCGGCATGCCCGAAGGCGGCATCGACAAGGCTGCCGACCTCGCCGTCACCAATGCCTACTGGAATCCGCGCCCGCTCGAACGCGACGCCATCCGCGACCTGATCGCGCGCGCCTGGGCCGGCGAGCCGCCCGGCGCCAACAAAGTGACGGCTTGATTCGATGCGGCGCACGCTCATCAAATCCGCCGTCATCATCAGCATGGATGATTCGATCGGCGATTTACCTGGCGGCGACGTGCTGATCGAGGGGAGCCGCATCGTTGACGTGCGTCCATCGATCGACATCGGCGGCGGCGCGGCCGAAACGGAGATCGTGAACGGCACCGGGCGCATCGTCATCCCAGGCCTGATCAACGCGCATATGCACACTTGGCAGACGGGCCTGCGCGGCTATGCCGCCAACTGGACGCTGCTGGAATATTTCCGCCGCATGCATGCCGGGCTCGCAACGGTCTTCCGGCCCGAGGACATCCATATCGCGACCTTGGTCGGCGCGCTGAACCAGATCAATCAAGGGACCACCACGCTGGTGGACTGGTGCCACAACAATCCGACGCCCGATCATACCGACGCCGCCGTGCGCGGCCTGATCGAGAGCGGCATCCGCGCGGCCTTCTTCCACGGCTCGCCAAAACCCGAGCCGAAACCGGGCGAGCCGCATTTCTCGGAGATCCCGCATCCACGCCGTGAGGTCGAGCGGCTGCTGGCCGGGCCCCTCGCCGACCGCGACGGCCTCGTCACGCTTGGGCTCGCCATCCTCGGCCCGCACTATTCGACGCTCGACGTCGCCATGCACGATTTCCGCCTGGCGCGCGAGCTCAAGCTGATCGCATCGATGCATCAGGGCGGCGGCCCGGCCAAGACGCCTGATGGCTGGGAGAAGCTGATCGAGGCGGGCCTGGTCGGCGCCGGAATCAATATCGTCCATGGCAACGATCTGCCGGACGATCTTCTGGACCGGATGGTCGATCTCGGCATCTCCTTCTCGGTGACGCCGGAGAACGAGATGATCCAGGGCCACGGCTTTCCCATCACCGGACGGCTGCTCAAGCGCGGCGTGCGGCCGACCATCGGCATCGATCTGGAATCCGTGCTCGCCGGCGATCTCTTCTCCGCCGCGCGCGTTGCGCTGTCGATGCAGCGGTCGCTCGACAATGCGGAGGCGCGCAAGGCCAGCGGCACCATTCCGGCGACGACCACGATCCCCGTCCGCGAGGCGCTGCGCTGGATCACGACGGAAGGCGCCCGCATGCTCGGCCGCGAGGACCAGATCGGCGCGCTGACGCCGGGCAAGCTCGCCGACCTCGTCATCATCGATGCCAGCGATCTCAACCTCGTCCCGGTGCACGATCCCGTCTCCACCGTGGTGATGCAGACGAGCCTCGCCAATATCGAGGCCGTGATGATCGGCGGCGTGTGGAAGAAGCGGAATGGACGGCTGCTGGCCGACGGTCTGGAGGCGAAAAAGCAACTGCTCGTGCAATCCGGTCGGCGCCTGGTGCACGACATCGAACGACAGGGACACGCCGCCTGAGGGTGTCAAGGACAACGACAATGACAGACGCTACGAAGAACATCGCATTCATCGGGATCGGCAAGATGGGCCTGCCGATGTCGGCGCTCGTCGCCAAGGCCGGTTTCGCCGTGACCGCGTTCGACCGGAACGACGCGCGGCTCAACGAGGCGCGCGCGCAAGGCATTTCGATTGCCGCTTCACCGGCCGAGGCCGTGGGCGGCAAGGCCGCGATCGTCACGTCCTTGCCCGATGACGCCGCCTTGCGCGGCGCGTTGCTCGGCTCCACCGGCACCATCGCCGCGATGGCGCCCAAAACCGTTTTGATCGAGACCAGCACCGTGAGCGTCGAGGCGTCTGCTGAAGTCGACGCAGCCGCACAGGCGCGCGGTGTCTTCTACCTGCGTGCGCCGGTTTCGGGCAATGCCAGCATCGTCCACACCGGCGCGCTGAGCTGCTTTGTCTCGGGTCCGAAGGAGGCCTACGAAAACGCAAAGCCGCTGTTCGCCGCCTTTACACGCGCCCAGACCTATCTCGGGCCTGGCGAGGAGGCCCGATATGCGAAACTTGCGGTCAATCTGATGATCGCGGTGTCGGCGGCAATGATGGCGGAGAGCCTAGCGCTGGCGCGCAAGGGCGGCATCGGCTGGCAGGACATTCTGAGAGTTCTCGACGACAGCGCTGTGGCCTCACCGATGGTGAAGTACAAGACCGCACCGCTGCGTCACCGCAATTTCGACTCGACCTTCTCCTGCAAGCAGATGGCCAAGGATCTCGACTTGATCCTCGGCGCCGGCCACGCCGTCGGCGTGCCGCTTCAGCT
This sequence comes from Bradyrhizobium sp. 149, assembly GCF_023073915.1. Classification (GTDB taxonomy): domain Bacteria; phylum Pseudomonadota; class Alphaproteobacteria; order Rhizobiales; family Xanthobacteraceae; genus Bradyrhizobium. The sequence continues at coordinate 24,003 of NZ_JADPKK010000013.1, forward strand.
CGCAGCCCAAGTGCGCGAGACCTATGGCTCGCTGGTCGCCCGGGGCGACGGCGACGCCGATTTCATCGCGACGGTCAAGCACATCGAGCGGCTGTCCGGCCTCGGCGAGCCCAAACTCTGATTCACGGAGCCAACTATGCGCAATTTCAACGAGAACACGATCACGGACGCGGTGCTGGAGCGGATCGCGGGCGCGAGCGATCCGCGGATCAAAGAGGTCAGCGAAGCGCTGGTGCGCCACCTTCATGCCTTCGTCCGCGAGGTGCGACCGTCCCAGAAGGAATGGGACTACGGCATCGACTTCCTGACCCGCACCGGCCACATGTGCGATGACAAGCGCCAGGAGTTCATCCTGCTCTCGGACGCGCTCGGCGTCTCCATGCTGGTCGACGCGATCAACCATCCGGTGCCGGAAGGCGCAACCGAAACCACGGTGCTCGGTCCGTTCTTCGTGCAGGCATCGCCCGAGAAAAGCAACGGCGAGGACATCTCCGGTCCCATGGAGGGCGATCCGATGCTCGTCACCGGCTCGGTGTCATCCGTCGACGGACGGCCGCTCGCCGGCGCCGTCGTGGACGTCTGGCATTCCGACGATGACGGCTATTACGATGTGCAGCAGCTCGACAAGATCGGCGATCTCGCGATGCGCGCGCGCTTCCACACCGACCAGAACGGCCGCTTCAACTTCTGGTCGTCAAGCCGGCCGCCTATCCGATCCCGCATGACGGCCCGGTCGGCGACATGCTGGAAGTCCAGGGCCGCCATCCCTGGCGCCCGGCGCATGTGCATTTCATGATCTCGACGCCCGGCTTCGAGCAGCTCGTGACCCATGTGTTCGTCGCCGGCGACCAGTATCTCGACTCTGACGTGGTGTTCGGGGTCAAGGACAGCCTGATCCGCGACTTTGTGCGCTGCCCGCCCGGCCGTGCGCCGGATGGTCGCATGGCAGACAGCGAGTATTTTCATCTCAACTATGATTTCGGCCTGAAGCAGGTCGCGAGCAGCGCAAGAGCCGCTTAAGCTGAACGACGGCGGACCAGACAAGAGTCCGACAACAGGGGCTAGACAGGGAGCAAGGATGGAACCGCGGGTCAGCACGAGCATATTGGCCGATCGCCTCACAGGCATGATCGGACCGCGCGCGAGCGTCGCGCGCGGCGTGCTCGACCAGCATGGGCAGAGCGAGTCGCATTATCGCATTCTGCCGCCCGACATCGTCGTCTTCCCCGAGACGACACAGGAAGTCGCCGAGATCGTCGAGCTGTGCGCCGGCGCGAATATGCCCATCGTGCCGTTCGGCGCCGGGACCTCGCTCGAAGGCAATGCGGCCTCGGTCGCCGGCGGGGTCTGCTTCGACTTCGCGCGCATGAACAAGGTGCTGACCGTGCACGACAGCGACATGGACGTCGTGGTGCAGCCCGGCATCACGCGAAAGCAGCTCAATGCGGAGCTGCGCGGCACCGGACTTTTCTTTCCGATCGATCCCGGCGCCGACGCCTCGATCGGCGGAATGACGTCCACGCGTGCCTCCGGCACGATGGCGGTGCGCTACGGCACCATGAAGGACAACGTCATGGCGCTGGAGGTGGTGCTGGCCGACGGCCGCGTCATCCGCACCGCCAGACGCGCGCGCAAGTCGGCCGCCGGTTACGACCTGACGCGCATGTTCGTCGGCGCCGAGGGCACGCTCGGAATCATCACCGAGATCACGCTGAAGGTGCATCCCGTCCCGCAGGCGATCTCGGCCTCGGTGTGCAGCTTCGACACACTGAAAAATGCCGTCGACACCGCGATTTCCGTGATCCAGTCGGCGATCCCCGTCGCACGCATCGAGCTGCTCGACGACGTCATGATGCGCGGTATCAACGCCTATGCGAAGCTCGGCTATCGCGAAGCCCCGACCCTGTTCTTCGAATTCCACGGTTCCGAGACGTCCGTTGCCGAGCAGGCCGAGGCCGCGCAGGCCATTGCCTCCGATCATGGCGGTCACGGCTTCGCCTGGGCGAAGGCGCCGGAGGATCGCAGCCGGCTCTGGCACGCCCGCGACAACACGCTCTATGCGGGCCTCGGCTTGCGCCCCGGCGCGCGCGCCGTGATCACCGATGTCTGCGTGCCGATCTCGCGGCTTGCGGAATGCCTCACCGAGACCCGGCGTGACGCGGACGAGCATGGTTTTGTCGCCCCGATCGTCGGCCATGTCGGCGACGGCAATTTCCACATGCTGATCCTGATCGATCCCGCAAGATCGGAGGAAGTCGAAGGCGCCAAGTCGCTGCAGGCCCGCATGGTCGCCCGTGCCATTGCCATGGACGGCACCTGCACCGGCGAGCACGGCATCGGGCTCGGCAAGATCGACTATCTCACCGACGAGCTCGGCGAAGCTGTCGACGTGATGCGGTCGATCAAGACCGCGCTCGATCCTGGCGGACTGATGAACCCCGGAAAGATCTTTGCAAGCGGAGCGCGCGCATGAGCACCGCCGCATTAACTGCCGACACCTCCTCCCCTGTTCCGTTGCTGGAGCTGCGCGGCATCAGCAAGGAGTTCCCCGGCGTCAAGGCGCTGGACGACGTGTCCTTTGCCGTCTTCCCCGGCGAAGTCCACATGCTGTTAGGGGAGAACGGCGCCGGCAAGTCGAGCCTGATGAAGGTGCTGTGCGGAGCCTACCGCGCCGATGCCGGCGAGTTCTACCATGAGGGCGAGAAGGTCGCTATCAATTCGACCGCGGATGCGCAGAAGCTCGGCATTGCCGTGATCTTCCAGGAGTTCTCGCTCGTACCCCATCTCGATATCGCCCAGAACATCTTCCTCGGCCGCGAGCCAAAGGGCCGCATCCCCGGCACGATCGACCGCCGCAAGATCTTGGCTGACGCAACGCGCGTGCTCGGTATGATTGGGTTCGAGATCGATCCCTCCACCATTGTTGACAAGTTGGGTGTGGCGCAGCAGCAGATGGTCGAGATCGCGAAAGCGATCAGCCAGAACGCCCGCATCCTCGTGATGGACGAACCGAGCGCGGCGCTGTCCGATCGCGAGACCGAGCTGCTGTTCGCACTGATCGCGCGGCTGAAGGCCGACGGCGTCTCGATCGTCTACATTTCGCACCGCATGGCCGAGGTGTTCGCGCTCGGCGACCGCATCACCGTGCTGCGCGACGGCCGCCGCATCGACGGCGTTCGCCCGGCAGACGTCACGCCGGACCAGCTCGTCCGCATGATGGTCGGCCGCAACGTGGACATGACCTATCCGCGCAATTTTGCCGACGAGCCCGGCGAAGTGCTGCTGGAGGTCAAGGGCCTAAGCGCCTCCACCGGCATCTCGGACATCAACATCGAGGTGCGCAGGGGCGAGATCGTCGGCCTGTGTGGGCTGGTTGGCTCCGGCCGCAGCGAGGTCGCCCGCGCCATCTTCGGTGCCGATCCCGTGAGTGCAGGCGAGATCATCTTCGACGGAAAGGCCATGTCCGGCGAACCGGACCTCGCCGCCCGCCGCGGCATCGCGCTGATCCCGGAGAGCCGCAAGAGCGAGGGCCTCGCGCTGTTGCGGTCGGTCGGCGACAATCTCGTCGTGTCGGCGCTGCGAAAGCTGTTCCCGAGCGGTCTGTTCGACCAGCGCCGTGCGCAGCGCACGTCCGAGGGCCTGATCCGGCAGTTGCGCATTGCGACGCCGGGCGCGCGCCAGATCGTCGGCCTGCTTTCGGGCGGCAATCAGCAGAAGGTCGTGATCGGCAAATGGCTCGCCGCCGGTTCAAAGCTTTTCATCTTCGACGAGCCCACCCGAGGCATCGACGTCGGCGCCAAGTCTGAAATCTTCGCCCTGATCGACCGCCTTGTCGCGGAAGGCGCGGCGGCGCTGATGATTTCATCCGAACAGGTCGAGATCTGCCATGTCTGCGACCGTGCTTATGTCATGCGCGAGGGGCGCATTGCCGGGCACCTGGCGCGCAGCGAGCTGACAGAGGAGAACATCGTGCGACTGGGGATGCATCATGCGTGAGGCCGCGGTCGTTTCACCATCCAATCCGCTGCAACGCATTCCCGGCGTCGCCATCGTGCTGGTGCTGCTGGTCGCGGTGTTCGGCGCCATCGCGCCCGGATTCCTGTCCGTCGCCAACCTCTCCAACGTGCTGGTGCAGTCGACCATCCTGACCATGCTCGCGCTGCCGATGACGCTGATCATCATGACCGAGGGGCTGGACCTGTCGATGGGCGCGGTGCTGACGCTGACCTCGCTCTGCGTCGCGATCGTATCGCTCGCGACCCAATCGATGCTGCTGGGCCTCGGCGCCGGGCTTCTCGTCGGCGCGGCCTTCGGCACCGTCAACGGCTGGCTGGTTGCAATCCTTGGGATACCGCCCTTCGTCGCGACGCTGGGCACGCTCGGCATGGCGCAGGGCCTGTCGCTGATCGTCAGCGACGGCCAGAGCGTGGTCGGCATTCCCCACAGCGTGCGCGACATCTATTCGGCGACGCTGCTGGGTATTCCCGTGCCGATCGTGATGGCGCTGGTGACCTATGCGGCGTTTCACGGCCTGCTCTATCATACCCGCTTCGGCACCTACATCTTCGCGCTCGGAGGCAACCGGGAGGCGCTGCGCTATGCCGGCCTCTCGCCGAACCGGCTCTTGATCGTCGTCTATGCGATCGGCGGCGCCATGGCCGGCATCGCCGGCCTGCTGATGACAGCGCGGATGAATTCCGGGCATCCAACTGCCGGCCTCGGTCTCGAATTCGATGCGATCGCGGCCGTCGCCGTCGGCGGCACCTCGTTCGAGCGCGGCAATGGCTGGCTGCTCGGCACATTGCTCGGCGTGATCTCGGTCGGCGTGCTGCGCAACGGGCTGAACCTGATCTCGCTGCCGTCCTCGGTGCAAGTCGCAAGTGTCGGCGTCCTGGTCATCGTTGCCCTCTTCCTAGACGGCCTGCGGAGCCGCGCATGACCGACATCAGCAAAGACGCCATCGCGCCGCCCCGCTCGTTCCTGTCGCAGGACGCGATCCAGGCGTTCTATCGCCTGCTCGCGGCGCTGCTGATCTGTGCGGTGCTCGCCGTGCTCAGCGATTCCTTCCTGAGCCTCGGCAACATCCTCAATGTGCTCAGGCAGGCGAGCCTGACCTTCTTCATCGCCTCGGGCCTGACCCTGGTGGTGCTGACCGCGGGCCTCGATCTCTCCGTCGGCGCCAATGTCGCGCTGTCGGCCTGTATCGCCGGGACCGTGATCCACAAGACCGGCTCGCCGGCGCTCGGCATCCTCACCGGGCTCGCCTGCGGCGGCATCGTTGGCCTCCTCAACGGCATCATGGTCACCGCGCTGCGCATCCCCTCGTTCATCGCCACCTACGGCATGCTCTGGGTGCTGAACGGCCTCACCTATTGGTACATGGCGGGCGAAACCCTTCACGGCTTCCCGGCAGGCTTTCGCCAGATCGGCAGCGGCTATCTATTCGGCCTGCCTATCCCGGTCTATCTGCTGCTGGTGTTCCTCGGGATCGGAACGCTGTTTGCGCAGCGAACGATCTGGGGCCAGGAGATCTATGCGATCGGCGCCAATCCAGTCGCAGCGCGCCTCTCCGGCATTCCGGTCGCACGGCGCCTGCTGCTCGTCTACGCCGTCTCCGGCACCATGGCGGGGCTCGCCTCGATCATCTTCCTGTCGCGGCTCAATTCGGCCGAGGCCGACATCGGCGAAAGCCTGACGCTGCCCGCGATCGCCGCCGTGCTGATTGGCGGCACCTCGCTGTTCGGCGGCGTAGGCACTGTGTTCGGCACTTTCATCGGCGCATTGATCCTGACGCTGGTGCTGAACGGCATGAACCTCTTGTCGGTCAGCGCCAACTGGCAGCCGCTCGTCACCGGCATCATCGTCATTCTGGCGGTCTGGCTCGACATGAAGACCCGCCGCCGCGCGCAATGAGTTCTTGAACTACCAACAAGCAAAACGAGGGATGGAGGCAACATGAAACAGACACTGGGTTATTTGGCGCTGCCGCTGCTGATGGCGGCCGCGTTCACCACGCCAGCGCGAGCCGACGGCGAGACCATCGCCGTCTTCACCAAGAACCAGACCAACCCGTTCTTCCAGACAGTGCGGGTCGGCGCCGACAACATGGCAAAAACGCTGAACGCGAAAACGCTGCAGTACATCCCGACCAAGCCCGACAGCATCCCCGAACAGCTCAGCCAGATCGAGGACGTCGTGGTGAAGAAGCCCAGCGCGATCGTCTTCACGCCGGTCGACTACAAGGCGATGGTGCCGGGCGTCGAAAAGATCAACGAAGCCAAGATCCCCGTCGTCAACATCACCGATCGCTCCGCCGGCGGCAAGTTCCTGTCCTTCGTCGGCGCCGATGATTACAGCCTCGGGCTCGAGACCGCGCGCTTCCTGCTCAAGACGCTCGGCGGCAAGGGCAATATCGTCATCATTGAGGGTGTCAAGGGCTCGCTGACCAATGTCGACCGCGTCCGCGGTTTCAATGACGCATTGAAGGAAAACGCCGGCGCAAAACTGCTGGCCTCGCAACCCGGCAATTACCAGCGGCTCCAGGCGCTCCAGGTGATGGAAAATCTGATGCAATCGAACGCGCAGATCCATGGCGTCCTCGCCGCCAACGACGCCATGGCGGTCGGCGCGATCGAAGCGCTCGACGGCGCCAACCGCAAGGCCCAGGTGATCGGCATCAACGGCACCAAGGAGGCGATCGACGCGATCAAGTCCGGCAAGCTGCTCGCCAGCGGCGACTATAACGGGTTCTTTCAGGGATGCCTTGGCACCATGATGGCGATCCGCTCCTTGCGCAACCAGCCCGTCATTGCCGAGATCGTGCTGAAGCCCACCGTCATCACCAAGGACAATTACCAGCCGTTCGACGTGCCGCTGGAGCAACAGAGCTGCCCGACTTTCGAAGAAGCCAGCAAGCTCGGCGGCAAGTAAGTCAGCGCACCCATCACGACAAGCCCGGACGGCCGCAGCCGCGGCCGTCCCAAGAAACGGACACATAAACGGAGACCATCATGCTGTTCGCCATCCACGCCCTCGACCGCGCCGGGGCGTTGCCGACCCGGCTCGCCAATTACGACGCCCACAAGGCTTTCCTGAGCGACACCTCGCGCTTCGGCGTCAAGATCGTGATGTCGGGACCGCTGGTCTCCGACGACAATCAGACGATGATCGGCAGCCTGTTCCTGATCGAGGCGCCGGGCCGCAGCGAGGTCGAAGCGTTCAACAAAGCCGATCCCTTCGCCGCGGCGGGCATCTGGGAAAAGGTCGCGATCACGGGCTTCCTGCGCCGCCAAGGCTGACGCCGGCCAAAACCAAAAGCGCGAAAACAACCCCATGCACAGTAGCCGGCGATAGCGCAATCAACGACTTAGCTCGGAAGGCAAAGCGGCCGATGCAAACCGCAACGCTGTTTGACTCGTCGGGCAAAACAGGAGCAAAGTGCCATCATCGCCGATGGCCGCCCCTGCGCCTCGATCCAGAGCTTTGGCGCCGCCCAAACGGCTAGCCGCTCGTCACCGTCGCACCATCCTCAAGATGACAAGCTACCCACTGCTCGCTTCCGGCCGCGCGCAATGTCGGCTCCTCGGCCCGGCAGCGATCGAATACGTAGGGGCAACGGGTGTGGAAGCGGCACCCGCTGGGCGGATTGATCGGGCTCGGCACGTCTCCCTTGAGGATGATGGGATTGCGCTCAGCGCCGGGCTCGGGCAGCGGCACCGCCGAGAGCAGCGCCTTGGTGTAGGGATGCTTTGGCGCGGCGAAGATCTCGCGGCGGGGCGCCACCTCGACGATCTTGCCGAGATACATCACCGCGACGCGATGGGTCATGTGCTCGACGATCGCGAGGTCATGGCTGATGAACAGCAGCGCCAGGCCGAACTCGTTCTGGAGGTCCTGCAAGAGATTGACGATCTGTGCCTTGACCGAGACGTCGAGCGCCGAGACCGCCTCGTCGCAGACAATCAGCTCGGGCTCGGCGGCCAGCGCCCGCGCGATGCCGATGCGCTGGCGTTGGCCGCCGGAGAATTCGTGCGGCCTGCGGTTCAAAGCCTCGCGCGGCAGGCGCACGGTGTCCATCAGCGCCGTGACCCGGGTTTCGAGGTCGATCGCGGATTTGGCGAGGCCGAAATTGCGGATCGGCTCGGCCAGAATGTCGCGCACACGCATGCGCGGATTGAGGCTCGAGAACGGGTCCTGGAACACCACCTGCACGCGGCGGCGCATCTGGCGCATCGTGGCCGGCGCCGCGTCGTCGATACGCTGGCCGTCGAGAATGACCTGCCCCGAGGTGATGTCGAACAGGCGCAAAATGGCGCGGCCGACCGTCGACTTGCCGCAGCCGGATTCGCCGACCAGCGACAGCGTCTCGCCGCGCGCGATCTCGAACGACACGCCGTCCACCGCATAGACCCATTCGGATCTGCGGCTGAACAGGCCCTTTTTGACCGGGAAGTGCTTTTTGAGGTCGTTGACCTGGAGCAGCGGGGGACTCATGCCGCGACCGCTCCCTTGGCCGCATAGTGGCAGGCCGCGACGTGACGTGGCCCCTTCTCTTCGAGCCCCGGCGCGTACTGCCGGCAGAGATCGGTCGCGAGCGCGCAGCGACCGGCGAAGACGCAGCCGACGATGGGCTTGCGCAGATCAGGTACCTGCCCGGGGATTTCGGCCAGCCGTCTCGTGGTGCCGGTCAGCGACGAGCCGAGCCGCGGCACTGCGCCGAGCAGGCCCTGCGTATAGGGATGACGCGGCGAACGGAATAGTTCCGCCACCGGGGCCTCCTCGACCTTGCGGCCGGCATACATGACCATGACGCGTTCGGCGATCTCGGCGACGACGCCGAGATCGTGGGTGATCAGGATGATCGCAGCACCAACCCGGTGCTTGAGATCAAGCATCAATTTCAGGATCTGCGCCTGGATCGTCACGTCGAGCGCGGTGGTCGGCTCGTCGGCAATGAGAAGTTTTGGGTTGCAGGCGAGTGCAATGGCGATCATGACGCGCTGGCGCATGCCGCCGGAAAGCTGATGCGGATATTCGCGTACGCGACGCTTCGGCTCGGGAATGCCGACGAGGATCAGCATCTCGATCGCCTGCGCCTCGGCGGCCTGCTTGTCGAGGCCCTGGTGGATCATCAGCGTCTCGCGGATCTGACGGCCGACGGTCAGGACCGGATTGAGGCTGGTCATCGGCTCCTGAAAAATCATCGAGATGTCGTTGCCGCGGATCGCGCGCATCTCGCGATCGGACAGTTGCAGCAGGTCCCTGCCCGCGAAGCGGATGCTGCCGGCGATCCTGCCGGGCGGCTCGGGGATCAGCCGCATCAGCGACATCGAGGTCACCGACTTGCCGCAGCCGGACTCGCCGACGATGGCGAGCGTCTCGCCCTCGTTGACATGGAACGACACGCCTTCCACCGCGCGGTTGATGCCGCTGGGCGTGCGGAAGTGGGTTTGCAAATTCTCGACTTCGAGCAATGCCATCGCGATCAGCCCCTAGACATCAGAGGCTCTTGGCCATGCGCGGGTCGAGCGCATCGCGAAGGCCATCGCCGAGCAGGTTCACGGCGAGCACAGTGACGGACAGAAAGGCCGCCGGAAAGAACACGATGTAGGGCTTGACCTGCCACAGCGCGCGGCCCTCGGCCATGATATTGCCCCAGGACGGAATGGTCGGCGGCGTGCCCGCGCCGATGAAGGACAGGATCGCCTCCGTGATCATCGCACTGGCGCAAATGTAAGTCGCCTGCACCAGCATCGGCGCCACCGTGTTGGGCAGGATGTGGCGCAGGATGATCATCGGTGTGCGCGTGCCGCAAGCCACCGCCGCATCCACGTAAGGCTGCTCGCGCAACGACAGCACGACGCTGCGCACGAGGCGCGAGACGCGCGGAATCTCAGCAATAGTGATCGCGAGAATGACGTTGCCGACGCTGCCGCGCGTCAGCGCCATCAATGCGATCGCCAGCAGGATCGGCGGGATCGACATCAGGCCGTCCATGAAGCGCATCAAGATGCCGTCGGCCCAGCGGATGAAGCCGGAGACGATGCCGATGGCGAGACCGGCCGCGGAGGCGAATATCGCAACGGAGAGCCCGACCGTGAGCGAGACGCGCGCGCCAAACAGCACGCGCGAATAGATGTCGCGGCCGAGGACGTCGGTGCCGAACCAGTAAAGCTCAGACGGTGCGCGGGTCCGCTTGGCCGGCGCGAGTGCGGTCGGATCCACCGTTCCGAGATAAGGCGCAAAGATCGCGATCAGGACGAGCGTCAGCAACAACGTGCCGCCGATCGCAACGGTGGGATGGCCGCGCAGCAGTCCGATGAAGCCGCGCCGGATCGCGACCGGCCGGAGGATTTCGGGCAGCTGCGGCGCGAGGACGAAACCCGTTGGCAGCGTTTGCGGATTGACGGTCGTGTCGGTCAATAGCGGATCCTCGGGTCAACGAGCGTATAGATGACGTCGATCATCAGATTGACGAGGACGTAGACGAAGCTGAACAGCAGCACGATGCCCTGGATGACGGGATAATCGCGGCGTAGGATCGCGTCGATGGTGAGCCGGCCGAGGCCGGGAATGGCGAACACGCTTTCCGTGACGACCGCGCCGCCGATCAGGAGCGCAATGCCGATCCCGATCACGGTGACGATCGGCACCGCCGCGTTCTTCAGCGCGTGGATGAACAGGACGCCGCCCTGCCCGAGGCCCTTGGCGCGCGCGGTGCGGATATAATCCTGCTGCAACACTTCGAGCATGGTGGCGCGCGTGATGCGCGCGACGAGCGCGATGTAGACACAGCCGAGTGCGACCGCCGGCAGGATCAGGTTTTGCAGCCAGGGCCAGACGCCCTGGGAAAGTGGCGTATAGCCCTGCACGGGAAGCCATTCGAGCTCCAGCGCGAAGACGTAGGCGAGGACATAACCCACGACGAAGACGGGCAGCGAGAACCCGAACACGGCGAACGCCATGATGGCGCGGTCGATGAAGCTGCCGGCCTTCCACGCCGCTACCACGCCGAGCGGCACCGCGACCACGATCGTGAGCAGAAGCGTGATGATCATGAGCGACAGCGTCGGCCCCAAACGCTGCCCGATCATCGTCGAAACAGGCAGATTGGTGAAGATCGAGGTGCCGAGATCGCCATGCAGAATGCGCCAGACCCAGCTTCCGAACTGGATCAGGAAGGGCCGATCGAGGCCGAGGCTCTGACGGATGCGCTCCACATCCTCCGGGCTTGCCTGGTCGCCTGCGATCACCACGGCGGGATCCCCCGGCGCGATGTAGAGCAGACTGAACACGAACAGCGCGACGATCGCCATCACTGGCAGGGTCGAGGCGATACGCCGGAGGATGTAGGAGAGCATCTGGCTTCAGCGCAGGGTCATGCGGATTTCGACACGCCCCAGAAGAACGGCAGCGGCCCTTTCGTGATGCCGGTGACGTTCTTGCGCCAGGCGGTGTAGCTGAGGAAGAACCCGGTCGGCGCGTAGACGACGTCCTCGAGCGCGACCTTGTTGAGGCGAGCGACCGCGGCCTTCTCCTCTTCGAGGCCCTTGGCCTCGAACCAGGACGTGACCTCCTTTTCGGTGCCGGGGCTGTTCGGCCAGCCGAACCAGGCCTTGTCGCCGTTGGCGCGAATGGCGGTGTAGGGCGCCGGATTGATGCAGTCCGAACCCGCATGCCAGGTGTGGAACATGTTCCAGCCACCCTGTCCGGGCGGCGTCTTCTGCGCTCGGCGCGAGCCGACCGTACCCCAATCGGTCGCGACGAAGTCGACATTCATGCCGAGCTTCTTCAGCAGATCCGCGGTCACATCGCCGAAGGCCTTGGTGATCGGCTGGTCCTGCGCCACCAGGCATGTCACGGGCTGGCCGGAATAACCGCTCTCGGCGAGCAGCTTCTTTGCAGCGTCGAGATCGCGCTTGCCCTTCAGGACCTCGCCGCCCGCTTCGGTGTAGAGCGGCGTGTCCGGTGTGAAGTAGCCGGGCAGCGGCTTCCACAGCGAATTGTCGTCGCCGACGAGCGCGCGCATATAGTCTTCCTGGCTCATGGCCATCAGCACCGCGCGCCGCGCCCGCACGTCGTTGAAGGGCGGATACAGGAAGTTCATGCGGAACGAACCGACATTGCCGAGCGGATCGCCGATATCGACGCTGATGTTCTTGTTCTTCTTCAGGACTGGGACGAGGTCCGCGATCGGGTTCTCCCACCAGTCGATCTCGCCGTTCTGCAACGCGGCCGCGGCGGTCGCCGGATCGGGCATCACGATCCATTCGACGCGGTCGATCAGCATCTGCTTGCCGCCGGCGAGCCACGACGCCTTCTCCTGCCGCGGCACATAGTCGGCGAACTTCTCGAACACGGCTTTCGCGCCGGGCACCCATTCGCCCTTGGCGAACTTCATCGGGCCTGAGCCGACATAATCACCGATCTGCTTGAACGGGTCGGTCTGCGCAATGCGTTCCGGCATGATGAAGGCGCAAGGCGAATTGTTCTTGCCAAGCGCGTAAAGCATTTTCGGGAACGGCTGCTTCAGCACCCATTTGAAGGTGCGGTCGTCGACGGCCGTGAGCTCCTGCTGGTTCGCCTTGAGCATCAGGCCCATGGGATCGCGCGCAGCCCAGCGGTTGAGGCTCGCAACCACGTCCTTGCTCAGCACCGGCTCGCCGTCGTGGAATTTGAGCCCCGACCGCAATTTGAATGTCCAAATGGTGCCATCGTCGGTCACTTCCTCGGACTCGACCATCTGCCGCTGCGGCTGGAGCGAGGAATCAACGCCGTAGAGCGTATCCCAAACCAGCGCGGCGGCATTGCGCACGACATATTGCGTGCCCCAGATCGGGTCGAAATTCGCAAGGTTCGCTTGCGGCACGAAGCGCAGGGTGCGCGCGGAGGCGCCTTGTGCGATCGCCGGCGCCGAGAGGCCGCTCAGTGCCAGACCGCCCGCGCCGGCCAGTCCCTTCAATACGGTCCTGCGATCCATGAAATCCTCCCAATAGTGCCGTGATGCCGGCCATCGTTGGCCAAGAACAGGTGAAACCAGAGCTCATTGGCGTGCAAATGGTATGCCACTAACCGGACCTTCGCCAGCGGGATCTCGTCGTCATCTTCGCCGGTTTGGACCTCAAAGAACGGTTGCCAGCATCGGTTTGGCCTCGATATGCGGGATCGCCTCGACCAATTTGCGCGTGTAGTCCGTCTTCGGATTATCGAACAGCGCCCGGCTCTCGCCCTGCTCCACGATGGCGCCATTGCGCAGCACGATGGTGCGGTCGCAGAGCATACGCACCACGTTGAGATCGTGGCTGACGAACAGCAGCGCGATGTCGTTCTCGCGCCTGAGGCGATCGAGCAGTTGCAGCACCACCGCCTGCACCGAGACGTCGAGCGCGGCGGTCGGTTCGTCCAGCACCAGAAGTCGCGGCCGGCACGCAATGGCGCGGGCAATCCCGACGCGGGCCTTCTGGCCGCCGGAGAGCTGATGCGGAAAGCGCGGCAACAGATCCAGCGGCAGCCCCACACGCTCGGCGCATTCCTCGACGCGCTGGCGCAGCGCGTCCCCCGCACGCATGCTATCCAGCCGCATCAAGGGATGGGCGATGCAGTCGAAGGCGGTGAAGCGCGGGTTGAGGCTCTCGTTCGGGTCCTGGAAGACCATCTGGATGTCTTTGCGGAAGCGCGAGCGGTGAAAGTCGCGCGACGCCACATGGCCGATCGACTGCCCGTCGAACACGATGTCGCCTTCGCTCGGATCGATCAGGCGGCAGATCATCCGCGACGTCGTGCTCTTGCCGGACCCGGATTCGCCGACGAGCCCGACGCTCTCGCCGCCGGCCATCGTCATGGAGAAGTCCGCCACCGCCGCGGCGCCCTGGTCGAAGCGTTTTGCGAGATTGCGCGCCTCCAGCAGCGGCGGAGTCCCATGGGCGGGCTCTTGCCTCGGCCTGTTGACAACCGCCGCGTAGCCTTCCCTCTCCTCTTCCGTCACGAGGTCTTCGATGCGGGACGTTGCCGTGGGCGATGCCGCGACTAGGCGCCTGGTATAGGCGTGCTGCGGCGCGCTGAAGAGCGTCCTCGGGCTCGCCTCCTCGACGATGCGGCCGCGCTCCATCACCGCGATACGGCCACAATATCGCGCCGCTAACCCGAGATCGTGCGTGATCAGGATCGTCGCCATGCCGCGGGCGGCGGCAATCTCCGCCAGCAGGTCCATCACCACCTTCTGCGTGGTGACGTCGAGCCCCGTCGTCGGCTCGTCGGCGATCAACAGCGCGGGATTGCAGGAAATCGCGATCGCGATCATGACGCGCTGGCACATGCCGCCCGAGAGCTCGTGCGGATAGGCGTTCATCCGCGTTTCAGGGTCTCGGATCTGAACGGCGCGCAACAGCTCCAGCGCCTCGGCGCGCGCGGCGTCTTTCGATATCCGCTTGTGAGTGAGGATTGCGTCCGCGATCTGCAGGCCGATCGCGCGGATCGGATTGAGCGCTGCCCGCGGGTTCTGGAAGATCATCGACATCGCGGCGCCCTGGAGGTGACGAAGGTCGTCACCCCTGAGCTTCGTCACATCCTGCCCGCGAAACAGGATCTTGCCGCCGGTGATGCGCCCGGCTGCGTCGAGCAGCCGCGTCGTGGCAAAGCCGGTGACCGATTTGCCGGAACCGCTCTCGCCGACGAGGCCGAGCATCTCGCCGGCCTTGACAGTGATCGTGACCCCGCGCACGGCCTCGACTATCCCGCGCCGCGTCGAGAACGAGACGTGGAGATCCTCGATCCCTAGGAGTTCCTCGCTCATGTGCGCATGCGCGGGTCGAGAATGTCCCGCATCCCGTCACCGAGAAGGTTGAAGCACAGCACGGCCATCATCAACGCGAGGCCGGGAAAGGCCACCAGCCACCACCGCCCGGTCGAGATGAAGCGCGCGCCTTCCGCGACCATGATGCCCCATTCCGGCGTCGGCGGCTTGACGCCAAGACCGATGAAGGACAGGCCGGCTGCGTTGAGAATAGCCCAGCCGAGATTGAGCGAGATCTGCACTGCCATCGCCGGCAGGATGTTCGGGAGCAGGAAGCGCAGCACCACCGAGAAATGGCTCTCGCCGCAGGCGCGCGCCGCCTCCACCCAGCCGACATTGCGCCGGACATTGACCTCGGCGCGCGCGAAACGGATGTAGAAGGGAAGATTGATGATCGCGGTCGCGATTACGATGTTCTCGATCCGGTTGCCGAGAGCCGCGACCATCGCCATCGCCAGCACGAACAGCGGAAAGGCCATCATGACGTCGACGAAGCGGCCGACCGCGCGGTCGAGCCTGCCGCCGGCATAGCCGCAGAAGGAGCCTACGACGGCGCCGATCACGAAGGAGATGCCGACCGCCGAGACCGCGATGGCAAGATCGAGCCGGGCCGCAACGACGAGGCGGCTGAACACGTCGCGCCCGAGCTGGTCCGTGCCAGCGAGATGCGCCGCGCTCGGCGGCTGTAGCGCCTCCGAGACATTGGAGACGACGGGATCATAGGGCACGAGCCACGGCCCGAAGATCGCGATCAGGACAAACAGCAGGACACCGGCCGCGGCGACACCGGTCAGCGGGTTGCCGCGCAAAATCCAGACCGAATGGCGGAGGGTTGCGCTGGTCATCCGATCGACACCCGGGGATCGGCGATGCCGTAGCAGATATCGACGACGAGATTGACCATCACGAAGATGCCAGCCATCAGCAGCACAAATCCCTGCACCGGCGCATAGTCGGACGACAGCAGAGCATCGAGCGCGTAGGAGGCGACGCCCGGCCAGGAGAACACCTTCTCCACCAGGACATTCGCACCAAGCATGGTCGAGAACACGATGCCGGCAATGGTGATGACAGGAAGGATCGCGTTGCGCAGCGCATAGGTAACGACGACCTTTTGCCAGGACAATCCGACCGAGCGCGCGGTGCGCACGAAATCGCTGCCGAGCGAGACCAGCATCGAAGCACGCGTGATCCGCGCCAGCGGCGCGATGACGAACAGAGCCATGCTCAGCGCCGGCAGGATCAACTGCTTGCAGGCCGTCCACCAGCCCTCGATGTCGCCCGCGAGCAGGAAATCGATCGACAGGAATCCGGTGCGCTGCGGCGGCAACGACGTAAAGACGTCGATCCGCCCGGTCGGGTCAGGCGCAAAACCGAGCAGATAGTAGAAGACATAGATCAACAAGAGGCCCGAGACGAAGGTCGGCACGCAGACACCGAGCGCGCAGAACAACCGCACGCCGTGATCGACCAGCGATCCCGGTCGCAGCGCCGCCACCACGCCGAGCGGCACCGCCGCGATCAGCGCGATCAGGAGCGCCGTGAAGGTGAGTTCGAGCGAGGCCGGCAGCCGTTCGCGAAGGTCCTTCAGGACCGGCTGGCCGGTCATCATGGAGCGGCCGAGATTGCCGCGGCCGATATCGGACAGATAGAACACGAGTTGCTCCGGCACGGACTTATCGAGCCCCATCTGCTTGCGGATCTGCTCGATCTCCTCCTTGCCGGCGTTGGGCCCCGAAGCGAAGAACACGGCGGGGTCTCCGGGCAGGACCCGCATCAGGAGAAAGGTGAAGACCAGCACACCGAACAGCGCCGGCAGCGACGACAGAAGCCGCCTGCCCGCCCGCGCCATTGTTGCACCAAGTCCGGTCATCACCT
Organism: Bradyrhizobium sp. 149; assembly: GCF_023073915.1. Classification (GTDB taxonomy): domain Bacteria; phylum Pseudomonadota; class Alphaproteobacteria; order Rhizobiales; family Xanthobacteraceae; genus Bradyrhizobium. Next base: position 40,672 of record NZ_JADPKK010000013.1, read on the forward strand.
TTCAGAGCTCCTCGAATTTGCGGGTGTCATTTGCGACTGACGTCGCGGTAGTCGACCTGGCGGTGGAACTCGTAGGTATAGCCCTCGATCGACGACGCCATCACGGCGTCCTGGTTCGGCTGCCATAGCGGGATCTGCGGCATTTCGCTGAAATGGATCGCGTTGAGCTTGCGACCGGCCTCCTCATACTTGGCCTTGTCGGGCTCGAAGCGCGCTTCCTGCGCGATCGTAGCCAGTTCGGGATTGTTGATCGAGCTGTAATTCCAGCGCTGATTGCCGGTGTAGAAGTTGCGGTAGAAGTAATCGGTCGAGGGCAGCCAGGCGACGATGCCTTCAGTGAACAAGGGCAGCTTCTTCTCGTTGATCTGTGTCGACATCTGCGCATCCGGCAGCTTCTGGATGTCCACCTTGATCCCGATCTTGGCAAGCGATTCCTTCACGAGGGCGGCCATCGGCTCCGCGGTCGAGGCCTGGCCGACGTTGAAGCTGAAGGTGGTCGAAAAACCCTCGGAGAGTCCTGCGGCCTTCAGATACTCCCTCGCCTTGTCGAGATCGGTCTTCAGCGGCGCCTGGAACGGATAGATGCCGTTCAGCGGCTTGCCGTCCGGCCAATTCGCACCGAACAGCGGCGCGCCGCGACCGAACAGCGCCGCCTTGAACATGTCCTCGTAGGGCAGAGCGAAGGCAACCGCACGGCGGACGTTGACATTGTCGAACGGTGGGATCTGGTTGTTCATCGAGACGAAGGTGATCGAATTGTACTGCGGTGTCGAGATCACCTTGAGCTTGCCCTTGGCCTCCAGCGACTGCACGTCGCTGGCCTGGAGATCGACGACGAGATCGGCGTCGCCGCGCTCGACCAGATTGGCGCGGGTCGCGGGCTCAGGCACAGACTGCACGATCACGCGCTTGAAAAACGCCGGCTTGTCGGGCGAGCCACGGTTCCAGTCCTCGTTGCGCTTGACGATGACCTGCTCGCCGGGCTTGAAGCTCTCGATCACATAAGCACCGCTGCCGGCAGTGTGCTCCTTCAGCCAGGCGGTGGCCCAGGGATCCTCCGGGGTCGCATGCTCCTTGGCGACTTTCGAGTTGATGATCAGCGGGTAGACCGTGGCGAGATTCGGCAGCGCGAGCTTATCGGGTTTTGGCAGCGTCACTTCGATCGTGAGGGGATCGATCACCTTGAACTGGTCGGCGGACGTCAGTGATCCCGTCAGCAATTGTGCCTTGCCGAGGATCGGCGCGCTGACGCAGCGATCGAGCGACCATTTGACGTCCTCGGCGGTGACAGGCGAGCCGTCCTGGAACTTGGCATCCTTGCGCAGGCGGAACGTCAGCTTCAGTCCATCGGGGCTGACGTCGTAGGATTCAGCGAGCTCGCCGGTGATCTTGTCGAGATCGAACACCCATTTGCCGTTGAGCTGCTTGCGGCCGAACGCCACCAGCCGATCATATGTGCTCATGCTCAGCGCGAAGGACTCGCGCGTCGAACCGGGGATGTTGGGATCGAGCGTGTTGACGGATGCGCCGGTGACGTAGCGCAACGTCTCCGCTCTGGTTTGCGCCTGCGCAGGCGCGGCGGCGACCAGCAGAAGCGCAGCGGTGGCGAGCACGCAGGATGCCGGCCTGAAAGACACAAAACGCATTGGTTTTCCCCAAAATTTCGACTAGAACGCCAGCAAGGCAGGTCAAGAAAGAAGCAAGTCGCGCGCCAGTCACATGGTGCGCTCCTGCGGACGCTTCGTCGCGGCGGCGCATGGATAATCATCGTGATTCCCCCATATCTCGCTGCGGCCGCGTGACCACGGCCTGCGGCACGTCATAGGCGCAGAGCGAAGCCCAGTGCTGCGCGACATCGGCGCGGAACAGGCCGCGTGTCAGGCCATTGACCAGCTTCGGCACCGCGGTCGTCATTGCGTTGATCGAGGATCCAGACGGACCAAAGCTCATGGTGGAGGCGATGGCGAAGAGATGGATGTCAGCGATCCACGGCGTCTCGCCCGCGACACGTTCTGTGAAGGCGTAATCGTCGGCGAGATAGGGAAAGCGGCCGAGCCGCGCGTTGCGCTCGCTCTCCGGCGGCTGGTAGCGGTCGGCCCAGGTCGCGATATTGCCGGCAAACGCGCGCAGTTCGCCGCGCCCGGCAAAATTCATGTCGATGCCGGTGCCGCAGATGACGAAATCCGCAGTGATGGCGCCGCGCGGCGTCTGCAATTCGACGCCGCGATCGGTCTCGCGGGCCGCCTCGATCGGCGCGCCCTCGTGCAATTCGAAATTGGCGTGACGTGCGCAGCGATCGTAAGTTGGTTGCGGGAAGCCTTCGCGCATCTCGAGGATGGTGCGCATGAAGCGCCAGCGCCAGGCATCATCGAGATCGCTGAGATGCCGCAGGAAACCGCGGAAGGTCAGCCAGCGATAGGGCTGGATCACCTGGATCTGCGCCCGGCGACACAGCAGGTGCACTTCCGCCGCGCCCGCTTCCAGTGCGGTGGCCGCATTGTCGAAGGCCGACGCGCCGGCGCCGATCACGGCGACGCGCTTGCCGCGGAGGCGTTCGAAATCGATGTCCTCGGCGACAGTCACCACAGAGCTGGCCGGCAGATGGCGCAACGGCCCCGGGACTATCCAGCCGCCCATTCCCTCCTGCCCCGTCGCGAGCACGATCTTGCGCGCATGGAGCGTCTCGACGCCATCGCCACGTTTCACGCGTGCGGCCAGCAAACCTTCTGCCGCCGGCAGGATTTCCAGAAGCTCGCTCCCGTTGCGCACGGGCAAGTCGATCGTGCGCCGCAACCAGAGCAGATACTCGGCCCAGTGCCCGCGCGGAATCAGATCGAGTGTCTGCCAGCCCTCTTTGCCGAAGCGGGCTTCGTGCCAGGACTGATAGGTCAAGCTCGGGATATCGAGGTCCGGGCCGGTATAATCCTTCGGGCTGCGCAGCGTCGGCATGCGGGCATAGGTGAGCCAAGGGCCTTCCATCCCCTCCTCGGCCTTGTCCAGCAGCAGAATGTTGCCGACGCGGGAGCGCATCAGGCCGAAGCCGATGGCGATGCCAGATTGGCCGGCGCCGATCACGAGCACATCCAGCGCCGGCTTGCCATCCGGTCCCGTCTTCGGTTCGAGCCAGGCGGCACCGGGATGCGCGATCCGCGCGAGATCGGCGCGAACGTTCACTTCCAGCTCTGTCAGCGCATCACTCATGCCGCGAGCCAGCCTCCGTCGACCGCCATCACGGTGCCGGTCGTGAAGGACGACGCATCGCTGGCGAGATGCAGCGCCGTCTGCGCGATCTCCTCGGCCTCGCCGAACCGCTTCATGGCATGGCGATTGCGGGAGGCTTCGCGCACCTCGTCCGCATTGGCGTGACGGGCAAAGCTGCGGCGAAGCATCGGCGTGTCGATCGCACCGGGTGCAATCGCGTTGACGCGGATGCCGTCGGTCGCGAAATCCACCGCCATCGTCCGGGTCAGGCTGACGATCGCGCCCTTGGCGGCGATATAGGCGCTGTTGCCCTTGCCGCCGGCCAGGGCGAGCTGCGAGGCCAGCGTGATGATCGAACCGCTCTTCTGTCGCTGCATGTGCGGCACGGCGGCGCGCGCCCACAGCCAGGTGCCGCCGACATTGGTGCGGAACACCGCGTCCCAATCGGCGGGGTCCGTCGTCAGCACCGTGCCGCCGCAGGAAAAGCCTGCGGCCGTCATCAGGATATCGAGCCGGCCGTGCCGCGCGATCACCGCGCCGACAACGGTCTCTGCGAAAACGGCATCGCCGACATCGCCAACATGCGTCATCGCCTCGCCCACCAGGCCCAGCGTCTCCTGAAGCCCTGCGGCATCGCAATCGACCAGAGCGAGACGCGCGCCCTCGTCTGCAAACAGCTTTGCGCTGGCACGGCCGATGCCGGAAGCTGCTCCCGTGATGATGGCCGTGCGCCCCTGGAGCCGCATCTCAGATCCACTCCTTGTGCTGTGTCAACCAAGCGCTCATCGCGGCGGCGGACTCGGCGCTCCCGAACCGCGCGCGCCAGCCGAATTCATCCGCCATCCGCGTCACCGACAGCGGCGCGCGATAGCGCCCATGCAGCTTGATGGCGGTTTTCTCGCCGGGCGCCGCGAGGCGGCACTCCAGGCCCGGATGCAACGCCGCAAAGGCCTCGCCCCATTGCAGCGCTGGCCAAAGCCCTCCGCGGGAGATGTTGTAGAGCCCGTGGCGCGGCCGCTCGGCTTCGATCAGCAGTGCGACGGCCTCGGCCGCATCCGGCGCGTAGATCCAGTCCCTCATGCCCGCTTCAGGCATGATCGCCGGCTCGCCGCGCGCGAACGCGGCCCGAATTTGGTACTGGAGGCTTGGCGTGTCGCGTACGGAACTCGGTCGCTCCCACGGTCCGAACAGGGCGCTCAGCCGCACGCTCAGGAAATCGCCGCCAAAGAGCTCGGCATGGCGCGCGACAGATCGTTCAGATGTGAACTTGCTGATGGCGTAGAACGAGACCGGATCGCAAGGCGTGTCCTCGTCCAGAATCTCGACCCGCGCACCCGCGGCGCCGTAGGCCGATGCCGAGGAGAGATTGACGACGCGGCGCACGCCATGGCGGATCGCGGAGCGCAGGATCGGGATCTGCGCCATCACGTTGATCTCGAGAACGCGCGCGGGCGATGCCCTCTCCAGTTCATCACCGGCGGTGATCGCCGCGCCCAGCACGATCGCATCGACGCCCTCGGCGACGAGGGCATCGATGGCATCCGCATCGGTGATATCGCCCTGCACGGCCTTGAGCCGCGCGCCGTACTCGGCAAGAGACCGCCGCGCGGATGGCGGCAGTTCCGTGCGATCATACAGCGTCACCTCATGCCCGCGCGCGAGCAGCGCCTCCGCGAGATTGAGGCCGACAAAGCCCGTGCCGCCGAAGATGACGATCCTCATCGCGCGCGATCCACCCTCACAGCAGTTTTGCTCCAAAATTTCGCTCGGGATCCATGTCGGCGACGAGCCGGCCGGTGGGCTTCGCCGCCTCGCCGCCGCTGCGTGCGAGGAACTTGCCGCTGCCGGGGTTCGCGAGACACTTGTTGCCGTCGACGATGACGCGGCCGCGCGAGAGCACGGTGACCGGCCATCCCTTCAGCTTGCGGCCGGCAAACGGCGTGTAGCCGGTCAGATCGTGCATCATCTCATCGGCAATCTCGACCTCGCGTTCGGGATCCCAGATCGCGATATCGGCATCGGCGCCGACCGCGATCGAGCCCTTGCGCGGATGCAGATTGTAGATCTTCGCTGGCGCGGTCGCGGTCAGTTCGACGAACTTCTCCAGGCCGAGCCGCCCCTTCGACACCATCGCGTCGAACAGCAGCGGCAGCCGCAACTCCAGCCCCGGCAGGCCGTTGGCGACCTGCTTGAAGTTGGGATTGGGACCGGCGCGCAGCTTGCCGGTCTCATCGTAACGATAGGGCGCATGGTCCGACGAAATGGTCTGGAGATCGCCGAGCGACAGCGCCTGCCACAGCGCCTCCTGATCCGAATGCGTACGCGGCGGCGGGCTGCACATCCATTTGGCGCCTTCCGCGCCGGGCTTGTCGAGATCGGCTGCAGTCAGGAACAGGTACTGCGGACAGGTCTCGGCAAATACCTTCAGTCCCTGCCCGCGCGCGTCGCGAATGACCTTGGCCCCCTCGGCGGTGGAGACGTGGAAGATCATGATGGGCTGGTCGATCAGCGCCGCCATGCCGATCAGCCGGGTGAAGGCTTCCGCTTCAGACACACGGGCGTGGCTGACGGCGTGGTATTTCGGCATCGTGTAGCCGCGCGCGAGCAGCCGCTTCACCATCCAGGCAATGATGCCGTGATTCTCGGCATGGGCGCACAACATCGCGCCGGATTGGCGCGCGGCGAGGAGGATGTCCAGCAGCGGCTCGTCGTCCACCTTGAGCCGATCGTAGGTCATGAAGATCTTGATCGAGGCATGGCCCTGCTTCACCAGCGCTGGAATATGCTCCTCGACCGTTTCCTTGGTGGCATCAGCAATGATCATGTGAAAGGCGTAGTCGATCACGGCGCCCTTCTTTGCCAGCGCGTGATAATCCTCCACCACTTGCGGCAGCTTCATGCCGACATGCTGGGCGGCGAACGGAATCACCGTGGTGGTGCCGCCAAAAGCCGCGGATATGGTCGCGCTTTCAAAGGTGTCGGCGTTCATGATGCCGGCAGCGGACAGTTGCTCGATATGCGCATGACTGTCGACGCCGCCGGGCAGAACGAGCTTCCCGCGCGCGTCGATCTCGCGCTTCGCCGGCGGAAGCCCGCGACCGATAGCGGCGATGGTCTCGCCGGAGATGGCGACGTCCGCTTCAAAGACGTCGGTTGTCGTCGCAACGCGCCCACCGCGAATGATCAGGTCGTAAGCGGGTTCAGTCATAAGGCACTCCATGATAGGCTTTGGGCAAGTGATCGCAATTTTGCAGGAAGACCAGCATGTCCCGACCGCGCATTCTCGTCATCAACCCAAATTCCAACCCTGCTGTCACGCAGGGGCTGGAGGAGGCGCTGAAGCCGCTCGGTTTCGAGGGCGGGCCGGAACTGGTCTGCCAGACGCTGGCCGAAGGTCCGTTCGGCATTGAAAGCCAGGCCGATGTCGATAGCGTCGCGATGCCGCTGCGCCGGCTGGTCGAAGGCGACAACAGCTCGGCCGCCTTTGTCATCGCCTGCTACAGCGATCCCGGGCTTAAGGTCTGCCGCGAAGGCACCGATCGCCCCGTGTTCGGCATCGCCGAGTGCGGCGTGCTGACCGCACTGGCCCGCGCCGAAACCTTTGGCGTCATCGCGATCGCCCAACGCTCGATCCCGCGTCACATGCGCTATCTCAGGCAGATGGGACTGACCGAACGCCTCGCCGGCGAGCGGCCGCTCAACATGAGCGTCGCGGAAACCGCCTCGGGTGAAGGCACCCTGGCCAAAATGATCGACATCGGCCGCGCGCTGCGCGACGAGGACGGCGCCCGCGCCATTGTGATGGGCTGCGCCGGCATGGCGCGCCATCGCCGTCCCCTGGAAGACGCGCTCGGCATTGCCGTGATCGACCCGACACAGGCGGCCGTCACCATGGCGCTGGGTACGGTGCAGTTCTCTAATCACTAGGCGTCCTTCAGCTCTTTGGCATTCTGCCGCGCGAGCCACTGTGCGTGGTTCTCGCGCGAAAGCGCGAACGTATCCCGCTGCGTCGTATAGAGATTGCCGAACATGCGGCCGATCGGCCGGTAGGCGTCGAGGTCGACATACATGTTCGCCTCGTCGACGAGACCCTCGCGAGCGTGAACCCTGAGGACTTCGCCGACCAGCAGTTCGCGATCAGGCGAGAAGGTCAGCACGACGTGGCGCCGGCATTCGAGCGCGAAGGGGGCTGCAGCGAGGCGCGGCACCTTCACGTCGACCGACGCGAGCGTGGCGAGTCCCGTTGCCGCAACCTCGCTGTCACCGGAGGGAAAATCGACCGCGCAATCATTCATCACCGCCGACAGCGCCTCGTCCACCATGTGAACGACGAACTCCCCGTCACGATGGATGTTGCGGGTGGTGTCCTTCGGGCTGTGATCCGGCTTGTGCTGAAGCCCGAGCACGATCAGCGCCGGACTCTCCGAGAACACGTTGAAGAAGCTGAACGGCGCGGCGTTGACGGCCCCGTTCGCATCGAGCGTTGTCACCAGCGCGATCGGCCGTGGCACCACCACGCCGCAAAGCAGCTTGTAGCGATCGCGCGGATCGAGCTCGCGCAAAGAAATGCCCAATTTGCCCTTGTCCGGCATTGGCGTCACTTCTCCGGCGGCGGCACTGCGCCGGTTTGGCTGGTGATCAGGCCATAGTGCTCGATGCGGCGGTGCTGCGCGAAATTGAAGATCGTGGACTTGCCGAATGTGGTGGCGTCGAGGTCGCAAGGATGGACCAGCAATTCGTCCTCCTCCGTCTTCGCTTCGGCGACAATTTCGCCATTGGGATCGACGATCAGGCTGCCACCAAACAGCGGATGTCCATCCTCGACGCCGGCCTTGGCCACCGCGACGACCCAGGTCGCGTTCTGATAGGCGCCGGCCTGCACCGAGAGGCGGTTGTGAAACAGGCGTTTCTCGACGCCCTCCTCGCTCTTCTCCGCGTTGACGGACGGCGTGTTGTAGCCGATCAGCACCATCTCGACGCCCTGCAAGCCCATCACGCGATAGGTTTCGGGCCAGCGCCGGTCGTTGCAGACGGCCATGCCGATGATACCGCCCAGTTCGCGCCAGACCTTGAAGCCGAGATCGCCCGGCTCGAAATAGCGCTTCTCCAGATGCTGGTGCGAGCGCTTGGTGTCGCATTCCATATGGCCGGGCAAATGGATCTTGCGATATTTTCCGACGATCTTGCCGGATTTATCGGTGAGGATTGCAGTGTTGAAATGATGCCCGTCCGGCGTCAGCTCCGCATAGCCAAAATTCATCGCCATCTGATGCTGCGACGCGCGCTCGAACAGCGGCTTTGTCGCCGCGTTGGGCATCTCGCGCTCGAACCAGATGTCGAACTCGGCCCGGTCCTCCACGTACCAGCGCGGGAAGAAGGTCGTGAGAGCCAGTTCCGGATAGACGATCAGGTCGGCGCCCCTGCCTTTGGCCTCGTCCATCAGCGCAATCATGCGCTTGACCACCGCCTCGCGGCTGTCGGCTTTCTGGATCGGGCCCATCTGGGCGGCGGCCACATTGACGATACGCATCAGCGAATTCCTGGTGATGTCTTGGATGAAGCTGCAGTTTCAATCACGTGCCGGCGCGCGCAGCATAACGCAGCATCGCGCGGACATTCCAGTCGGTGCCAGCCCATCGGCATGGTGTGCGTTACATGATCCACGCTCATTTCTGCTCCGCATCGGCGACATCGAGGCCATAGTCGAGTGCAGCCAGAAGCTGCTCGGCCTCATGCTCGGAGATCACGAGTGGCGGTGCCAGGAACAGCGAGGTCTGCTCGCCGCTGGTCCCGATCACGGCGCCAGCCTCCAGCGCCCGGTCCGCCACCCGCGAGGCGATCGGCACTTCGGTGGTGTCGGCATGCCAGTTGCGCCAATCCGGGCCGTGCAGTTCCACCGTCCAGTGCAACCCCTGTCCCGCCACGCGCTGCACGCTCGGATGCTTTTGCGCGATGGCGAGCAGGCGTCGGGTGAACAGCTTTTCGAGGCTCTTCACGTGTTCCAGAATGTTGTCTTCGTTGACGACCTTCAGATAGGCGCTGACGGCGGCCATGCTGATGGGATGCCCGCGCAGCGTGCCGTAATTCTGCCAGCTCGCGCCCTTGAGCCGCTCGACGACGTCTTTCGACACGACGACCGCGGCGACCGCAGCCGCGCCGCCGCCGAGCGATTTTCCGAGCGTCACGATGTCGGGCCGGCTCTCGGCTCCCTGGAACGCAAACCAGCGCCCGGCGCGGCCCGCACCAGTAACCACTTCGTCGGCGATCCAGTAGGAGCCGGCTTGGCGAGCGCAACGGGCTACCTCGTCTTGATAGGCGCCGTCGTAATAGATGCCGCCCTGCGTGTAGTCGATGATCGTCGCCGCGGTATCCGAAAGCAGGTGCGTGGCATCGGCCAGATACTCGCTCGGGGGAACATTGTTGACCGGCGCGCCATAGATCGCGCCGTCCGGTGCCGGCAAGATTCGCACCGGCGCCATCGACGCCGGCCGCTGCGAGCCGCCGGCATGCACCGCAAGGCCGCCATGCCATTGCGGCTGCACCGTCATGCTGCGCGACAGGCCCGTGATGCCGTGATAGGCGCGCTCGCGCGTCGCCAGCGCGGAGCGTTGCGTCAGCGCCTGGCACAGCGACAGCGCCATGTCGTTGGCCTCGCTGCCGCTGATGCAGAAGCGCACCGCGCCAACCCAATCCTCTTCGCCACTGAACGCGGTCGCCATCAAATCGTCGGCAGCCTGCTCGCGGCCGACCCAGGTCCACCCCTCGTTCACGACCGGCGTATCGGCGGCGCGGCGGATCGCCTCCACCATCGCGGGATGACGATGTCCGAGACCGCCGCCGGTGTTGCTGCCGTCGATGAGCTTGCGACCATCTGACAGATGGAAATAGACGCCCTCGCCGCCGACCACGGCCATCGGCGCGCCGTCGCCGGCATTCAGCCCGGTTCGCAACAATCTGCTCATTGCAATCCCTTCATTCCGCGGCCCCGACGCCGTAGCCGCCGCCGCCGCAGGTCTCGATCGTGACGAGATCGCCTTGCTGCAGCACCAAATTCGACTTGCCGTCGATCGCGATGTTAGCGCCCTGCCGGATCAATGAGATGCGGCAGGTCTTGCCGGATTCGCCGCCCTGCATCCCGAACGGCGCAATCACCATGCGCTCGATACAGGTGGTCAGGTGCATCGACGGTGCCAGGATGCGATAGCTACGAATAACGCCATCACCACCGCGATGCGCGCCCGCGCCGCCGGACTGCCAGCGAATGGCCTGTTGCTCGACGCGGATCGCGTAGCTCGCCTCAATTACTTCGATCGGCGTGTTCGAGGTGTTGGACAGATGCACCCGAGTCGCCGAGATGCCGGCCCGATCATGCCGTGCGCCTTCGCCACCACCGTGAACCTCGTAGAGCATCTTCCATGATCCGTTTTGCCGCGGCTCGGCAAAGAACAGGACGCCCGCTGTGGTCGCCCCACCGGCCGACAATCGTTCGGGAATAGTGTCCTGCATCGCGCGAAAAATCGCATCGACGATGCGCATGGAGGTCTCGTGGTTGCCGGCAGCGACAGATGCGTTCCAGCCCGGCTCCAGGATCGAACCCGGACGCGTGATGATGGTCAGCGGCCGCAGCGCGCCGGCGTTCTGGTGCATGTCGCGCCCGCTCATGATGCGCGCGGCATAGGCCACCGCCGAGCGCGCCATGAAGGGCGTCGTGTTGCAGAAATTCGACACGCGGTCGCAGCTTCCCGAAAGATCGAAGGTCGCTTCGTCGCCTGCAATGGTGATCTTGACATGAATGCGCGCAGGCGCGTCGTTGACGCCGCCGTCGTCCAGATAATCCTCGCCCTCGTAGACACCGTCGGGCAGATCGCGCAACGCATCGCGCATCTCGATCTCGGAGAGATCGTGCAGGCGCGACTGCGCCGCCGTGAAGACCGCCTTGCCGTGCTCGCGGCAAAGCTCGACGATGCGCCGCTCGCCGGCTTTCGTTGCCGCGATCTGGGCGAGAAGATCGCCTTCGCAGGATTGGGGATCGCGAACATTGGCCTTGAGCAGCTGCACGATCGGCGTATTGACGCCGGCCGCTGTGGCGATCAGAACCGGCGGAATGCGCATCGCCTCCTGGAAGGTGTCGATCGCTTTGGCAAAATAGCTGCCGGGCCATGTGCCGCCGATATCGGGCCAGTGTGCGAGGCTGACCGCGAACGCCACGATCTCGCCGTCGACGAAGACGGGGCGCACGACCTTGACGTCATTGAGATGATTGCCGCCGAGCGGGCCGACATTGTAGATCAGTGCGTCGCCCTCGTTCAGGCCGTCGCGCGGCACCACTTTCAGCAATTCGGGGACCGTATAGGCCATCGCGCCGAGATGAATCGGGATGTCGCGGCCCTGGCCGACCAGATCGCCGCGGCCATCCGTGATCGCCGACGACAGATCGCCGGCCTCACGCAGCAGCGGCGAGCGCGCCGACCGCGTCATCACCAGGCTCATCTCCTCGGCCGCGGCCGAGAGCCCGTGCCGGATGACTTCGACGACGAACGGATCGAGCTTCATGCGACCCCCCGCGTCAGGAACAGATTGCCTGAAGCATCCGGCCTCGCCTGCCAGCCGGGCGGGACCACGACCGTTGACCAAGCATCTTCGATGATGGCTGGGCCGCTGACGGTTTCGGTCAGCGAGGCACGGTCGATGATCGCCGTTTCGATCTCGTGGAAACCGTCGAACGAGCAGATGCGCTTGCCGGTGGATATCGTCCTGGCCGCTGTGGCCAGCCGGCTCACGACGGTGCTCGACGGGCGGCGAGCCTGCACCCGCACGGATTCGATGACGCAGCTCTCGCTTGTCGCATAACCGAACAGCTCGTGGTGTCGCGTCAGAAAATCCTTTTTCAGCCTGATGACGTCGAGCGGCCGCGCGAACGGCACCGGAATAGCGTCGTTCTGCGCCGCGTAGCGCATCAGGGCCACCAACTCGACCTGAATTTCAGCTGTGGCAACGCCGTTGGCGATGAGCGGGGCCGAAGCATCGTCAATCAGCGCTCCGATCCGCTCGGACACACGGGCGAGATCGATGCGATCAAGCGCAGCGCGCAGGGTCTGCTGCTCGAGGAAGCTGAAGTCGGCTGTGAGACAGCCCAGCGCTGAAAACGCGCTTGATGCGCTGGGAACCACGACCTCCGCGATCCCGTAGAGATCGGCAAGGCCCGCGGCGTGCATCGGGCCACCTCCGCCAAAGGCGAGCAGCGTGCAGTCGCGCCCGTCGATGCCGCGCTCGACGGTGACACGGCGGAGCGCGCGGGCCATCGTCGCATTCGCGACCTTGATGATGCCGAGCGCGGTTTCGGTCAGGCTCAGCCCCAAGCTGCGCGGGATCGGCGCGATGACATCGATCGCTGCCTTGATGTCGATTCCGATCCGGTCGCCGAGCCTGGTTTCAGGATTGAGATAGCCGAGCACGGCGTTGGCGTCGGTGATGGTCGGCTCGGTACCGCCGCGGCCGTAGCAGGCCGGTCCCGGCTCGGAGCCAGCGCTCTCCGGCCCAACCGTCAAGCCACCCGGGCCGTTGCGCACGATCGATCCACCACCCGCCCCGATCGAATGAACCGCGAGCATCGGCTGGCGCAGCGGCTTGTCGCCAAGCATGCGGCCGTCGGTCATCTCGGCCTGGCCGTCCACGATCAGGCACACGTCGGTCGTGGTGCCGCCCATGTCGAACGTCAGCATCCGCGAGGTGCCGAGCTGACGCGCGATGCTGACCGACGCCGAGACGCCGGCCGCCGGGCCCGACATCGCCATCACCAGCGGCCGCCGCTTCACGGCCGAGATCGGGATCATGGCGCCTGCCGAATGAAACACCTGCAGCCCGGGGCCGATCGGCAGCCACTGCTCCAGCTCGCTGAGATACTCTACCGCGATCGGCATCGCGGCCGCGTTGAACACGGTCGCCGAGGTCCGCTCGTATTCGCGCGCCTCGGGATTGACTTCGTGCGACAGCGAGACGTGGGCAATGACGCCCTTGAGGCGCTCGCCGAGCATTTTCTCGTGCACGGGATTGGCATAGGCGTGAAGCAGTGCGACCGCGACGCTCTGAACGCCCGTCGTTTTCAGCCATGCCACCAGACGCTCGATCTCCGCTTCGTCCAGCGCCTTCAGCACCTGCCCCTCGTGATCGAGGCGCTCGGCAAGCCCGAAGCATCGTTCAGGCGGCACCAGGGGCGGCGATTTCGGCGGGATGTCGAGACGATAGAGATCGCGGCGGCGATAGCGCGCGATCTCCAGCACGTCGGCAAATCCTTCGGTCGCGACCAGCGCCACTTTCGGCAGCCGTCCTTCGACGATCGCGTTGGTCACGCGCGTGGTGCCGTGGACGAAGCGCTTGACCTCGCTCTTGCGCAGTCCGACCGCCTCGATCGCCTCAAGCATCGCCTGAACCGGAGCCTGCGGTCGCGATGGCACTTTCGCGATCCGTGCCTCCGCGGGGAAGCGCCGGATGGCGATGATGTCGGTGAAGGTACCGCCGATATCGGTGCCGACTTCCCAGTGGTTTTCGTCAGTGCTCATGTGGGGGGATCAGCTACGGACGACGTCCGAACCGGACGCCGGGTCCTTCCCGTCCATCGCCAGTTCAATGCCAAACCGAGAGCGCTCATCATCATCCCCTGTCATGCCACCGCTTGCGAGCGTGCGACAGAGCGATGGGCTCGGGATAGAGCCAGCGTTGTCGCAACGCGCAGGATCGGCGTGCGACCGGTGCGGCGCGCCGCGGCACATTTTGGTGCAGCGCTGCCCGCATCGAGAGCACGTCGACCTGGATCGTTTCACGCCAGAAAAGTGCAGCGCACCACGGTTTTCTCCGCGCGAAACGTGGCATCCGCTGCACTGCAATCCGCGCGCCCCGCACTGGCTGTCTAATTTGCAGGCGATCGACCGGCACTGCCGCGCATCCGATTGCCTATGAGCTATGCATGGTGGGCGGCTCAGCCTCTCTTTATTGTACGATCAGTAAGAGGTGGTTTTGCCCGCTCGACGCATCGCGACCTCGCTCCGGCTCTCAGCCCGCGAAGGACCGACGCAGGCGGCGCCAGCCGATGACGATGCCCGTGGTGGAGAACAGAAAGCCGAGGGCGCAGAGCCCGACGACCAAGCCGTCGCGCAGCCACGGATGCGCGATGAGCGCTGGAAAATCCAGCGTGTGCAGCGCGCCGTAGAACCAGCGATAAGCCCGCCGCGACGAATCCAGCCTTTGCAGCAAATTGCCGTCGGCGCCGTCGATGTCGAACCAGAGGCCGCCGCAGTACGAGCGGTAGACCGGGGCACCCGGGACGGTGGACTGCGCGGGATAGTTGTCGTTGCCGGCAAGTCCGGACGGTGCGCCGCAGCCGACCGCGAGGCGCGCGATTAGCCTTTGAACCTCGTGCACATCGAGAAATCCCGTTGCCCTATCGAGGGGCGCATCGCCTGCTTTGAACAATGTCTGACCGGCCAGGCCCATCCGATCCCGCCGATAAAGACTGCCGTTGAAGGCGAACCATTCGATCTCACGGGCCGACGGCGGTACCGGCTGCCGATCGAGCGATGAGGCAGTCGTCCAGTTCGGTCCAGCGTTCATCACGCTGGATTCAGCCGAGGTCAATTGCCCACGCGAGAACAGCCGCCCGTGATCCATGGAGAGCCAGCCACTGAAAATCCACGTCAGCACGAAGACCGTCGCTGCGAGGCCGATGAGATGATGCAGGGCATGCCAGCCGCGATAGGGTGAGCCGATCAGACCTCCGCGAAGCTTGATCCGCACAAGGCCGAGCACGGCGCCAAGCAAAGCCGCGATCAGGGCCAGCAGCGACAAGGTCCAGACCACGCAATCCCATAGCGACCAGTTGCTTCGCAGGACCGTTGGATAGATCCAGTGCAGCACACTGCCGACGAGATTCCAGCCGCGCTCGCTTCTTGTGGTATCCAGGACGATCTCGCCGGTGAGCGAGGAGACATAGACCTCGGTTCCGCCATGGTCGCCGAGGGCAACCCGAAACAAGGGTCGGTGGCGGTCAAAGCCATTCGGCACGCTCCATTGGTCATAGTCCGAGCGCGCAACGACCGCGGGCCGCGCAGCATCAAGTCCGCGGCTGCGTGCGTGATCTCGCGCGATGGCCAGCGCGACGTCGGAAGACGCAACCGACGCGCCGCCGCCGTCGGAGGCGCGGACTGCGCCTGCACGCGACCGCCCCGAGACGACATAGACCGGTCCGTCGCTGCGCTGGATCAAGCGGACGCGCGTCGCATCCGCGATGCCGCTCGCGGCAACGGCATCGGCGACCGCGATGCCCGTCTCAGCACCATCCAGCGGCATGAGACCGGCGAAGCGTTCCGCTTCCGTCAAGGACGGAAACGGAACGAAGTGCATCACGATCCCCGTCGCGAACCACATCGCGAACAGCAGGCAGAACGCGACCCCGAGCCATCGATGCAGCAGGACGATCGCGCGCATCATCGATCAGCGTCCTACCATTTGAACGCGGCCGAGATCTCATAGGTCCGCGGCGCACCCAGCAGGATCTGGTCCGGATAGAACGGATCGCCCCAGATCGCATAACGCTTGTCGGCGATATTGCGCACCCGGAAGGTCAGGCGGGCCTGGTCGACCGCATTGAACACCGTTTTGGGGATGTCGACGAAGGCATAGACATCAGCCAACGTGTAGGCCTTCAGCGTCACGACGTTGGCGTCAGTGTTGTAGCGGTCGCCGACATGGCGGCCGGTGATGCCGAGCTCGACCGCCCAGGGCGTGAAGAACCGGTACGACGCACCGGCGTTCGCGACGATGCGCGGCACGTTCGGCGGCGTATTGCCGGAGAACGAGCCGCCGACGAAATTGTAATCGGCGTAGCGCGCATCGACATAGGCGATGTTGCCCCAGAGACGCAGCGGCTCGATCGGCCGCACGGACGCGGCGAGTTCCACGCCCTTGGATTCCTGCCGCCCCGCGAGGTTGAGCTGCATGCCGCCGGCCGCGGCATAGACGTTCTTGCGCAGGATGTCGTAGGCCGAGAACGACCATTCAGCCCGGTTGTCCCAGAACAGGTGCTTGACGCCGGTCTCATAGGTGCGCGCGCTGGTCAGGTTGAGCGGATCGGTCGGATTGAGCAGGAAGATGTTGTTGGCGGCGATGTCGGCGCCGGTGGCATACTGGCTGAAGAAGGTCAGGCCCGGAACGGCGTCCCACGTGTAACCGATACGCCCCGTTGTCGGGACCCAGGATTTCGAGAAGGGAAAATTCGCGTTCTCCAGTCCGGCCTTGTCAGTAGAGTTGCGGTCTAGCCCGATATGCTCGACGCGGAGGCCGCCGACCAGCGCGAAGCTTCGCGTGAGCTTCAGCCGATCCTCGAACGATAGCGCCTCGTTGTCGATGCGGGCGGTCTGCTGCTTGGTCGTGAGCAGGCCGTAATAGCCGCGCGGCGGATCGACTAGCGGAACGCTATCGCCGGGAAAGTTTGCGGCACCCGGCCTGATAAAATCGAGGTAGCTCGACGAAAGCGTCGTAACCAGGCGGTTGTCGAAACCGGCGATGCTTGCGTCCCAGATCAGGTCGGTGATGTTGCCGACCAAGCGTTGGCTGTGCGCGACATAGAAGCGCTCACGGTCGACCATGTTCGTACCGGAATTAAACGCCTCGACCTCGTTATTGAACCAACTGCGCTCCGCGCCATAGCCATAGGCCTGGCTTTTCAACGTCAGGTCGGGCGCCAGCTTCAGCTCGAAGCCACCGCGCAGCCACACCTCCTGTGCGACGTTGCGATTGTCCAGGACGTTGTAGTTGGTGTTGAAGGTGCGGTCGTCGATCGTGACCGCGCCGAGATTCGTCTTGTTGTAGTTCGAGACGTAGTTCCCGGAAACGATCCCCGTCGTCGCGTGCGAGCCGCTGAAGGCGATCGGCACCAACGGCACGCCCCAATAAGCCTTCGAGCGATCTTCCCGATACTCGATCGCGCCCCAGATCTTGAGACTGTCCGAGATGCGATAGTTGAGCTGGCCCGATACGTCGAGCGTTTTGGTGTTGGTGTCGTCGGCAAAGCCGTTGAGCGAGGAGCGGCTCACGTCGAAGCGGTAATCGAGTCCCTGGACGTTGGTGCTGCCGCCCGAGCCGTAATGCGCGCGGAACGAGTTGAGGGAATCCCAGGAGAAATCCGCCTCGTTGCGGATCGCTCCGGTGTGCGGCTGCTTGGTGACGAAGTTGATCGCGCCGCCGGCGGCCCCCTCGCCCGAGATCAGCGAGGCCGGGCCTTTGAGGAATTCCACCGCCTCCAGATTAGCCGTGTCCATGACCCGCGAGGTCATGTTCTGCGGGCCGATCTTGATGCCGTTGTAGAGCGTGTTGATCTGGCTGTTGGTGAAGCCGCGCATCGAGAACGCCGCGGGCTCGGCCGGGTTATCGCCGGAGGTGACGCCGACGGCGCCCTGGGCGACCTCGGAGACGGTGCGATAGCCCTGCTCGCGCATGGTCTCGGCCGAGATTACTTCAACGGTCGCGGGGATCTCCCGCACGGTGAGACCGAGACGCGAGGCGCTTTCGGCGACTGCATTGGTGTTGAGCGGCGTTTGCGCCGCTGCGGTCGGCGCGATTGGCTTGGACGCAGCGGATGCCGTCGCTGTCCGGCGCGCTGCTGCGCGGCGTTGGCTCTGCGCGTCCCGGCCGGCCGGCCTGGCCTGCTTGCGGGATTGGGAGGGCGATACCTCGACGGGCGGCAGAGGTTCGCGAGCCTGCTGCGCCAGTGCGGCGGGCAGATCAAGGACGGCAAAGGATGTGAGCGCAGCGGACGCAAGCAGGAATTTGCGCGGCCGGGTGGCTTGGACGGAAAACATCGTTCAGACCTCGGTATGACGTCAGTGGCACGTCACAGCGAACGAGGTCTCACCTTGGCTTGTCAGCCTTCCGATGAAGCCGAATGTCTGTACTCCCCGACCGACATCTTCGCGTGTGACCACGGCTGACGGCAGGTCTCCTGGCTCGCGGGTCACTACCTTGCGTCGCCTTCCCGGGACCGAGATACCCAGTGGCTCGTGACGCAAGATTCGCCGCTTACAGTTGCGGGGGCAGCCACGGCATTGGGGACAAAGTCCCCGCACCGCATTCCCTTTTCATCCCCTCTCGGGGAAACCGTCACGAGCATCTAGGATTACGATCCAGACAGAGTCAATGTACCAGTTGCGGCGTTAGTGCCACAGCGACCAATTTCCCTGGAGAAAAGCATGGAAGGCGAGACCTTCCTCTGGCTGATACGGCACGCGCCCGTCGACGGGATCGCCGGGACCATCCATGCAGCCGACGCACCGGCCGATCTCCGCGATCGGGCGGCGTTGGAGGCGCTGCGGCAGCGCCTCCCGCGGGACGCCGGTAGCTATGCGAGTCCCTCGCGGCGCACGGTCGAAACGGCCCGCGCGCTGGGGCTCGAGCCGCTGCAGGTGCGCGAATTCAGCGAGCAAGACTTTGGTGACTGGACCGGCCGTCGGCACGACGAACTCGCCGCGACCGGTGGCGAGGCCTATGCAAAGTTCTGGAGCGATCCGGCGCGCGGACGGCCGCCGGGCGGCGAAAGCTTTGAGGATCAGGTCGCGCGCGTCCGGCTGGGTCTGTCAGGGATCGACGCCGGGGCCGCGACGCTGGTCGTGCATTCCGGCACGATCCGCGCGGCGCTGTGCATCGCGCTGGATCTGACGCCGCAAGCAGCCCTGCGCTTTGTGATCGATCCGCTGTCGCTGACCCGGATCGACCGGCTCGCGAGCGGCTGGCGCGTCGTCCGCGTCAATCAGCGGATGATCTGATCAGGCCGGACGATCGGGCACATTGGCCTGCGCAAAGGTCGCCATCCCGTTGTGAAGCGTGCAGGCCGACCGCACCAGCGGCAGCGCGATGGCCGCGCCCGATCCTTCGCCGAGCCTGAGATCGAGGCTGATCAGCGGTTGCACATTCAGCGCGCGAAGCACCAGCCGATGGCCCTGCTCCGCCGATTGGTGCGATGGCAGCAGAAACGGTTGGCACGACGGGTTCAGCCGCACCGCCGCCAGCGCCGCCACCGACACGATGAAGCCGTCGATCAACACGGGAATCCGGCGTTGCGCGGCGGCGATGATCGCGCCGCAAATGGCTGCGATTTCGAGACCGCCGACGGCGCACAGTATCTTTTCTGGCGAAGCGCCCGCAACGCCATGGTGTGCAATCGCAGCGTCGATCACCCGCGCCTTGTGCGCACGGCCGGCCGCGTCGACGCCGGTACCGCTGCCCGCGATCTCCTCGGCGCCCATGCCGAGCAGGCTCGCCGCAATCGCCGCCGATGTGGTGGTATTGCCGATGCCCATCTCGCCGAAGATCAGCAGATCGGGGTGCCCGGCCTGCGCACGCGTCACCGCACGTCGGCCGGCTTCGAACGCAAATGCCAGCTCTGTGAGCGTGAGCGCCGCTTCGACACTGAAGTCCCGCGTGCCGCTACGTGGCTTGTCGATAACGATTCCAGCCATCTCCTCCTGCGCCAGCGTGCCAGCATCGACGACCTCCAGGCTAGAGCCCAGCTCACTCGCGAGCACCGAGATCGCGGCACCGCCGGAGGCAAAATTCGCCAGCATCGCGATGGTCACTTGTTGCGGATAGGCCGAGACGCGCTGCGCGACGATGCCGTGATCGCCGGCGAAGATGATGATCGGCACCCGCGCCGCGCGCGGCTGCTCAGTTGCTTGCAGGCCCGCAAGCTCGATCGCGAGCTGCTCGAGCCGGCCGAGCGCGCCGGTCGGTTTCGTCAGTTGCGCCTGCCGGGCCACCGCCGCCTCGCGATGGACTGCCGAGATATCGGGGCACTGTTGGTAGACCCATTCGGGGAGCATGCTGCCTCGCTTGCCTCACGGCCTGCGCTTGAGCATGTAACTGTCCATGATCCAGCCATACCGCTCGCGCGCCTCCTGTCGCACGGCGACGATGCGCGGGCCGATCTCCGCAAGCGCGCCGCACATGATGATCTGATCCGGCATGCCGAGATAGGCGCCCCACCAGATGTGCAGGCCCGCCGGATCAAGCGACTGGAACGCCGTGCCGCCGTCGAGCATCACCACCACGGTATCGACACCTTGCGGCCAGCCGCCATCGCGCAAGCGGCGTCCCGTCGTCACCAGGAATGGCTCGCCGATATCGTTGAGCGGCAGCGCATGCGCTGCGCACAGCGCCTGGATCGAGGTGATGCCGGGCACGACCTCGATGTCAGGCAAGGGATTGAGCCGCCGCGCAATACGCAGCGAAGAATCATAAAGCGAGGGATCGCCCCAGATCAACAGCGCGACCTTGCCATGACCTTCGAGATGACTCGCAATCGTCTGCGACCAGGTCGCGGCTACGGCATCGTGCCAATCGTCCACGCCCTTGCGGTAATCGGCTTTAGCCGCGTCGCGTACGGGAAGATCGAACTCGGCGATGCGCGTCTTGTCGCTGGTGAGCACATCCGCGCAGATCGTCCGCCTGAGATCGGCGAGATCGGATTTTGCAGGCCCCTTGCGCGGGATCAGGACGAGATCGGCCGCGTTGATCGCACCGATCGCGGCGCGCGTCAGCTGATCAGGGTTGCCGCAACCGATGCCTATCAAGGAGAGCGTGAACATCTTACCTGCGAAGGGCGGCCGCACATCGGCCGCCCGTTCGCTTGTCTCTTAAGCTGCGTTGTGCAAACGCGGGGTGACGAGGCCGGGCGCGGTGACGCCGCGCAACGACTTTGCCAGCGCCAGCACGCCGAGATCGGCGAGCGGCTCGATCACGATGACCAGCGCGTAGGACGCCGCGAACGTCGCGATGCTGGCGAGGTTGGTGGCGCCAAAGCCTGATCCATAAATCGCCCAGAACGCCACCCAGGCGATGACGCCGGACTGATACGTGGTCGAAAGCGCCAGTGCCTGGCGGTACTTCAGATCGACATAGGCCGTGTTGCGCGAAATGATCCGCGTGGCGATCGCCTGGATCGCGAACAGCGGCACCAGCAGGGTTGTGACGTTCATGCCATATTGCGGCAGGTCGGGCGGCTCGAAGAAGATGCCCTGGAACAGCAGGCCGAAAGCGAGGCCGAACGCCGCAGGCGCAGCTCCAAACAGGAGAAACAAGGTCGAGCCGAGGATGAAGTGCACTTCGGAGACGCCGACCGGGAAGTGCGGCAGGATCTCGAAGAAGACGAACACGAGGCTCGTGGTGGCGAGCGTCCGCGCCGCGAACGACGTGATGCCCTGCTGGCGCACGGTCTCGACCGCGAGCTTCAGGGCAACGCCGCCGACGGCGATGCCGGTTGCGTAACTCAACACGAGCTTGGCGTCCGAGACTAGTCCGGGTTCGATATGCATGGCTCAGATCCTTCTTGCCGTCACACCCGACGGCCTTGGCCTCAAAACGTGCACGGCCGGTCTCCTGGCTCGCGGTTCACTGGGAGTCTCCGGCCTTCCCGAACCTTGCGGGCCAGTGGCTGATCGAAGTCCCTCACCGCTTACAGTCGCGGGGGCGGCTGGGGTTTTGGGCGCCGCAACTGGGTCCGCCCACCCCCATTCCCGATTATGCTCCGGCGCTTTGCGCCGCGTCGAGCACCATGCCTCTCCTGTGTGCCCCTTTCGCCGGCCGGGCGTCAAGGGGCGAAGGGCGGCCGAGGCCGTCATGACGGATAATCCCCCGCCATCGCGCCGAACAGGATGACCGCGGCGGTCGAAGCCGCCCCGCCCCGCGCAAGCTGCTCGCCAAGCTCGGAAATGGTGGTGCGGACCAGCCGCTCATCGGGACGGCCGAGCGATTCGGCGAACAACGCCGGAGTGGTTGGGGAAAGGCCGTGCTCGATCAATTTTACGACAAGCGCAGGAAACGTGCGGCGGCCCATATAGACCACGGTCGTCGCCTCCGGATCGGCCAACGCGGCCCAATTGAGATTTTGCGGCAGCTCGCCGGTGACGTCCGCCCCGGTCACGAACTGCACGC
The DNA here is from genome assembly GCF_023073915.1 of Bradyrhizobium sp. 149. GTDB lineage: Bacteria > Pseudomonadota > Alphaproteobacteria > Rhizobiales > Xanthobacteraceae > Bradyrhizobium. The sequence goes on from NZ_JADPKK010000013.1 coordinate 62,848, forward strand.
GGCGCGCGGTGTGGCGCCGGGTCAAGGGAATTCCGGCCTGGGCCGCGGCGACACAGGCCGAGGTGACGCCCGGAATGATCTCGTAGCCGATGCCGGCGTCGCGCAGCGTCTCGAGCTCCTCCTCAAGCCGGCCAAAGATGCCAGCATCGCCCGACTTCAATCGCACCACGCGCGCGCCTGTTGCGGCATAGTCGACCAGCAAGCGGTTGACGTGGTGCTGCTTGGTCGAGGGCCGCCCTGCCCGCTTTCCGACCGCGACGAGATTGGCGCCGGGACGGGCGAGATCGAGGATCGCGCCCGAAGCAAGATCGTCATAGAGCACGACGTCGGCCTCGCGCAGCCGCGCGGCACCCTTGAGCGTGAGGAGCTCGGGATCGCCGGGGCCGGCGGAGACGAAGGAGACAAAACCGCTCACCGGTCCTCCGCGATCAGATGAAAGAACGTGCCGGTGGCTTGTCCCCGCCGCGAACCGGTTTCGGCGATGACTGCGCCTGTCGCGTCGCGCACGACCGCCAGCGGCGTGTCGGGCTGCGCGAGGATCGTCGAATAGTGGAATTCGTGGCCACGCAGGCGTGCACCCGCCTGATGACCCGGCATCGGCGCGGCGAGCTCGGCCAGACGATAACCAAGATGCATGCGGCGTTTGGCAAAGCTGGTCTCCAGACCGAGCAGGCCCGTCATCTCGTGGCTGATGCCATCGGCGTCGGTCAAGGCGGTGCCCAGCACCATATAGCCTCCGCACTCGCCGTGCACCGGGCGCGTTTCGGCGAAGGCGCGCAATCCGCTGCGAAAGCGCGCATTGGCCGCGATCTTGCCGGCCTGCAGCTCGGGATAGCCGCCAGGCAGCCAGCACACGTCTGCACTCGCGTCAGGACCTTCGTCGGCGAGCGGCGAGAATGTCGATATCTCTGCGCCCGCCGCGCGCCACGCTTCCAGCATATGCGGATAGACGAAGGAGAACGCGGCGTCACGGGCGAGCGCAATGCGCTGGCCCGGCGGCGTCACGTTCACGCCGCTTGCGGCAGGTTGCGGCGACCAAGTGGCAGCCGAACGCAGCACCGCTTCGAGATCGACATGCTCGGCGACGAAGCGTGCGGCCTCGTCGATCAGCTTGCCGATTTCCGCCTGCTCTTCGGCCTGGACCAGCCCGAGATGTCGCTTCGGCAGGCTGATTTCGGCATGGCGTGGCAGCGCACCGAACACGGCAATGCCGGCATCCAGCAGCGCACGCCGCACGAGGGCTTCATGGCGCGGGCTGGCAACGCGATTGAGCACGACGCCCGCAAGGCGGACGCCGGCGCGATAGTCGCGAAGTCCTGCGGCGATCGCTGCCGCCGTCTGCGCCTGTCCGGAGGGATCGACCACCAGCAGCACCGGCCAGTCCAGCATCTCCGCAATGTCGCCGGTCGCCCCGGTGCCGCAGACGCCGCGCGCGGCCACGCCGTCGAACAGGCCCATCGAGCCCTCGGCCAGCACGACATCGGCGTCAGTGCCGCGGCTGACGAGATGCGAGATCGTCCCGCGATCCATCGCCCAGCTATCCACGTTGACAGAAGCCCTTCCCGTGGCGGCGGCGTGGAACGCCGGGTCGATATAGTCGGGGCCGCTCTTGAAGCACTGCACCCGCAATCCGCTATTGCGCCAGGCGCGGGCAAGCGCCAGCGTCAGTGTCGTCTTGCCGACGCCGGAGGCCGGCGCGGAGATGACGAGCCCAGCCGCCATCACGACGCCTCCGGAAAGCGCGGCTCGGCGCCGACCGGCCGGTAGCGGCGGTCATAGTCGGCAGCATAGAGACGGCTCTCGGAAAAATCCGCCGAGCCCAGCGTCTTGCCGACCAGGATAAGCGCGGTACGCTCCATCTCGCTGCCGACAGCTGCATCGAGTGTTGCGAGCGTGGCGCGGACGATGCGCTGGTCGGGCCAGCTCGCACGCCAGACGATCGCGACCGGGCAATCCGCACCATAATGCGGCGTCAGCTCGGCAATGACCTTGTCGAGCAGGTGGATCGACAGATGGATGGCGAGCACCGCGCCGGTCGCCGCGAACGCGGCGAGCTTCTCACCGTCCGGCATCGCGCTGGCGCGGCCCGGCGTGCGCGTCAACACCACGGACTGCGCAAGACCCGGCAGCGTCAACTCGGCCTCCAGCGCAGCCGCGGCGGCCGAGAAGGACGGAACACCGGGCGTGACCGTGTAGGGAATGTCGAGCGCGCGCAGGCGGCGGAGCTGTTCGCCCATCGCCGACCAGATCGAGAGATCGCCGGAATGCAGCCGCGCAACGTCCTTGCCGTCGGCATGCGCGGCGGCGATCTCAGCGATGATTTCGTCGAGCGACAGCGGCGCGGTGTTGACGATCCGCGCGCTCGGCGGGCAATGCGCCAAGGCGCCTTCGGGCACCAGCGAGCCCGCATAAAGGCAGACCGGACAGGCGGCGATGAGATCGCGGCCGCGCAAGGTCAGCAGGTCAGGAGCCCCCGGTCCGGCGCCGATGAAATGCACCGTCATGCGCCGTCTCCTTCCGCGATGGCCGCTGTCGCCGTGCGATCCTCCGAGACCACCCGCGTCGCAATCAACCGCGCGCGAGGTCCGGCTGCCGCGAGCGCTGCTGCCTCGGCGACTGATCCCGTCCCGAACTTTTCCGCGACGAGTTTTGACTGTGTCGGCGTGTCGATGCCGGCCAGCATTTCGGCGCCGATTGCCTTTATCGGCACGCCGCACTCGCGCGCAAGCTGCTGCAGCGCCTCCGCGTCGGCCTTGTCGCTGACCGTCGCCACCGCTGCGAGGCCTTCGGGACCGCCGGCCGCCAGAAGCGCCTCACGCAGCGAGGCCAGCGTAACGTCCTTTTTGAATCCGAGCCCGGCGACCTTCATCGAACCACGCTCCATTGCACCACGGGCCGCACCGCCTCCCAGGATCGGTAGCGGCCGAGCGGAGTGGCATGCGCAATCTCGACCCGCATCAATTCGCCGCCATGGCGCTGGTGCAGCTCGCCCAGCAGCGCTTCCGTCTCCAGCGTCACCGCATGCGCTACGAGTCGCGTTCCGGATGCGAGCCGCAACCAGACGGCGTCGAACATCGCGATGTCGAGACCGCCGCCGATGAAGACGGCATCCGGCGCTTCCAGCGCAACCAGAGCTTCGGGCGCCTTTCCCGTGATGACTGTGATCCGATGTGCCAACCCGAACGCCGACGCATTGTTGCCAATGTTCGCGGTGCGATCCTCGCGCGCCTCGATTGCGATCGCCATCCCGCCGCACAACGCCCACTCGACCGAGATCGAGCCCGAGCCAGCGCCGATGTCCCACAGCCGTTCGCCGGGACGCGGCGCCAGCGCCGAAAGCGCGAGCGCACGAACCGGACGCTTGGTGATCTGGCCGTCATGGACAAAGAGATTGTCCGATAGTCCCGAGCTGCGGGGAATGCCTTGCGCGCCCGCCGCTTCAACGGCTACCGCGACCAGATTTCCAGCAAGATCACCCGCAAAACTACCGGCGCGATGCTCGTTGATACTTTCGAGCGGCCCGCCGAGCGCGGTGAGCGTCCAGAATGACGAGGCACCCCAACCGCGCGCCGTCAGCCACTTCGCGAGATCGCCGGCCGCCTTGCCGTCGCGTACGAGGCAAATGATGCGCGCATCTCGCGCCAGGTGCGGCACGAGACGCTCGAACGGCGCGGCGTGGAGACCGAGGCAGGCAATTGCTTCGACGCGCCAGCCTAGTCGCGCGGCGGCGAGCGAGAAGCTGGACGGCGCGGAATGCGCGATCCAGTCGCCGGCGTCCAGCTTTTCGGCGAGGCCCGCGCCGGCGCCATACCAGAACGGATCCCCGGAGGCGAGCACCGCCGTCGGGCGACCGCGGCAGCTCAGCACGACATCTGCATCGAACGGCACCGGCCACGCGCGGCCGCGCCCGGTTACTCCGGCAAGTGCAAGATGCCGTTCACCGCCAAAGACGCTTTCGGCAGTATCGAGCGCCTTTCGGCTTGCTTCGGACAGCCCCACAAGGCCATCTTCGCCGATACCGATGATGGTCAGCCAGGGATCAGCCATGACGCGCGCCCTCATTCTGGGCGGAACGGCCGACGCGAGCCTGCTTGCGGCGGAGATCGCACGCGCAGGCATTGACGCCGTGTATTCCTACGGCGGCCGCACCCGCGCGCCCGCCGACCAGCCGCTGCCGACTCGCATCGGCGGTTTTGGCGGCGTGAGCGGTCTTGCCGATTACATCCGCCGCGAGAACGTCACGCATGTGATCGACGCGACGCATCCCTTTGCCGCCGAGATGAGTCGCAATGCGGTCGTGGCATGCGCGGAAACCGGAACGCCGCTGATCGCGCTGGAGCGCGCGCCATGGGCGAAGGAGCCCGGTGACAACTGGATCGAAATTGCCGACGTCAGCGCCGCGGTCGCCGCACTGCCCGAGGCGGCGGAAAATGTGTTCCTGGCCATCGGCCGCCAGCACATCGCGCCGTTCGCGACCAAGCCGCAGCACGCCTACACACTGAGATTCGTCGATCCGCCCGATGCGCCGCTGCCCTTCGCCGCGGACGTGATCGTGTCGCGTGGCCCGTTCACGCTTGAGGGCGAGCTGGAGATGATGCGCGCTCGGGGCATCACTTGGATCGTCGCCCGCAATTCCGGCGGCGACGGCGCGCGCGCCAAGATCGACGCAGCCCGCAGGCTCGGCCTGCCCGTGGTCATGATCTCGCGGCCGCAACTGCCGGAACGATTGCGGGCCGAGAGCGTGGACGAGATCATGCAGTGGCTCAGTCATCGGACCTGCCTCGGTGCATAGACCCAGCGGCCGACCCGGCGGGTCTGCGAATTACCGACGATCACCAGCGTGCGCATGTCGGCCATGTCGGGCTTCGCTTCGTTCAGCCTGACGGTCCCGATCTTTTCGTCAGCAGAGCTGATCGCGCGCGCGAAGATCACGAGGCGTTCGCCGCAGCCGGCCTCCTTCAGCACCGCAAGCGCACGGCCAAACCCTTCCGGCCGGCTCGCCGAGCGCGGGTTGTACATCGCAATCGCAAAATCGGCTTCCGCGGCGAGCCGCAGGCGCTTCTCGATCAGCGCCCACGGCTTGAGATTGTCCGACAGGTTGATCGCACAGAAATCATGACCGAGCGGCGCACCGGCGCGTGCGGCGGCCGCCAGCATCGCGGTGATACCGGGCAACACACGGATCGGCAGCTCCCGCCATTGCGGCGCCTGTTCGAGCGCCTCGAACACGGCGGAGGCCATCGCGAAGACGCCGGGGTCGCCGGAGGATACGATGACGACCTGCCCGCCCTCGGCCGCGAGCCGCAGCGCCTCGCTCGCGCGCTGCAGCTCTTCGCGATTGTCGGAGGGATGCAAAGTCAGCCCTGCCCGCGGCGGCACGCGCGCAACATAGGGCGCGTAGCCCAGAATGTCGGTCGCGGAGGCTAACGCAGCGGAGACCTCGGGCGTCACCAGCGCGTCGCTGCCCGGCCCGAGGCCCGCGATGGTCAGCGTGCCATTCATTCGGCGGCGTCCAGATGCCGGCCCTTGCCGTGCACGAGCACGATCGCAAAGTAAGGACAGTCGGCGGCGTCGATCTCCGCGAGCCGCACCACGCGCTCTCCCGGCATGGTACCGCGCTCGACCAGCCAGGCATCGTCCAGCCGGCCGGCGGACGCGAGCGCGCGGCGCACCTTTGCGAGGTTGCGCCCGGTCTTCATGATCACGAGCGCGTCGGAATCGCGCATGCGGCGTTCGAGCTCGGCCTCGGCGAGCGTGCCCATCAGCACCGTCGTCACGTCATCACCGAGCGCGATCGGCTGTCCGACGCCGTTCCAGCAGCCGACCATGCCGGGAATGCCGGCGATCACCTCGATCTCGACGCGGCCCTGCAGGCGCGTGTGCAGATGCATGAAGGAGCCGTAGAAGTAAGGATCGCCCTCGCAGAGCACGACGACATCGACCGCGCGCGCCAGCCGCGCCAGGCGTTCCGCCCATTCATCGTAGAAGCCGGCAAGCACCTGGACATATTCAGGCGTGTCGAAGGCTATCTCCGTGGTGACCGGGTATTCCATGGGATATTCGGTGACGTCGGCAGCCAACATGCCCTCGACGATGCGGCGCGCCTGGCCGGGCCGGCCCTTCTTGCGGAAATAGGCGACATGCCTTGCGCCGCGCACCGTGCGGTCGGCACGCACGCTCATCATATCGGGATCGCCGGGGCCGAGGCCGCAGCAGATGATGCGTCCCATCGCTATTCGCTCCGGCTCGCCAGCGCGTTCACCGCGGCGACCGTGATCGCGGACCCGCCGAGGCGGCCCTCGACGGTCAACGCCGGCACCGGCGAATCGGCCATCAGCGCGGCCTTGGATTCGGCGGCGCCGACAAAGCCGACAGGACAGCCAATGATCGCCGCGGGCCGCGGGCAGTGAGGGTCCTCCAGCATGTTGAGGAGATGAAACAACGCGGTCGGCGCATTGCCGATAGCCACGATCGCGCCGTCGAGATGCGGCCGCCATAGCTCCAGGGCTGCAGCCGAACGGGTGTTGCGCATGGACTGCGCGAGCGCGGGAACGGTCTCGTCGCCCAGCGTGCAGATGACAGCATTGGCTGTGGGAAGCCGCGCGCGCGTAATTCCTTCGGAGACCATACGCGCGTCGCACAGGATCGGCGCGCCCTTCTGCAAGGCTGCGCGCGCGGTTGTCACCATGCCGGGCGTGAAGCGGATATGCGCCTCCAGGCCGACCATGCCGGCGGCATGGATCATCCGCACGACCACCTGCTCCTCGTCCGGCGAAAAGCGCGCAAGATCGGCTTCGGTTCGGATGGTCGCAAAGGACTGCCGGTAGATCGCCGCGCCGTCGGTCTCGTACGCGTGCGGCATCAGTGGCCCCCCATCAGGATGGAGGGATCTCTAATGATATCGTCGCGGTTCAGCCCCCGCAGGATGGGCTCATCGCGTGTCGACCCACCGCGCACGAGATCGAAGCCTGCGTCGGTTGCGACAAGGGTGATGGCGGCCGCACCGGAATGGGCGCAGCCCTTGGCGCAGCCGGAGACGTGGAGCCGTGCGGCCGCGCCGATGTTCGGGGCCAGGGCCGCGGCCAGGCCGCGGGTATCGGCATGCGCCTCGCGACAGCGTGGCGCACCGCTGCAGGCGATGACGCGCAGCGCAGGGTCGTAGGCCTCGGTGATCAGGCCAGTCGCGTTCGGCATCGCGCGCTTGCCTTCGCTCAAGACCATCCGCCATGGCGTCATGCGCAGCGCATGTCCGCAACCGGCGAACTGGTTCAGCGTCGCATGCGCCATCTGTCCGAAGGCGATGCCGACCATCGCACCTTGCGAATAGAGGCCGGGACGGGCCGCAGCCATGATCGGCGCCGGCTCGGCCTCGCCGCGCAATGCCGCCGGCAAGATTGCGCCAGTGGCGAGATGCGCGGCCATCCGCCCTCGCCCGCCTCTGGCGCCGCCCGAGATCACGAACCAATCGGCGAATGCCAGCGCCGTGGTCACGGCCTCGCCACGCGCGACGGAGCGGCCGAGTTTGTCGCCGTCAGCCCGCACCAGCAGTCCGCCGGAACGATCGCGCTCGATTCGCACGTCCGCGGAATCGCCCGCAAGCACGCGCGAGGTGCCGTCATCGATCGCGAAGCCGAACTTGGTTGGAAGCTCGAGGTTGCTGTCAGCGAGCGCCTCCTCGAGCTCGGCGGCGAGCGATTGTGTCGCGTCTCCAGCACGCCAGAACGGCGTCACAAGGATGTTGCGACGGGATTCAGTCTCAGCATCCGGATCGAGCAGCGCCAGTTGCGCAAGGCCGTCGAGCAGCAGTTTGTGGCTGGTCTCGTTGACGCCCCTGATCTGGAGATTGGCTCGGCTGGTCACGTCGATCAGGCCGTTGCCATGGCGTTCGGCGAGATGGGCCAGTCCGGAGATTTGTGCAGCGTCGAGGCGTCCGCCGAACGGACGCACACGGACCACGAGCCCGTCGCCCGATTGCATCGGGCGCAGCGCGCCGGGACACCAGCCCTTGACCACGGTAGCGCTCATGACGCCTCCCGCAGCGCAGCCGCAATCGAATTGCGGCGCGTTCGCCAGAGCGAGGCCTCATGCAGACGCGTGAAGCACGTCTCCATCGCCGCCAGTGCCGCCGGATTTTCGCGGGCCATGAAGGCGCGGACGTCGTCATCGCCGAGCGTCGCATCGTAGTAGAGGTCGAACAGATGCGGCGGCACGGCGCCGGCCAGATGCGCGAAGGCGGCCATGTGCTCGAGCGTTGCCGTGATCTCGGCCGCCCCGCGAAAACCGTGGCGCATCATGCCGGCGATCCAGGCCGGATTGGCCGCGCGCGCGCGGACAACGCGAGAGATTTCCTCGGTCAGCGTACGCGCATGCGGCTGCTCGGGGCGCGTTGCGTCGAGATGATAGAGCGATGGTCCTGTTGCGCCGAGATGGGCTGCGGCCGCCGCAATGCCGGCTTCATGCGCGGCATAGTCGGCCGCGAGCAGAAGATCGGTTTCCGGCAAGTCCTGGACGTGCACGAAAGCATCGGCGGATGCGAGCCGCTTCTCGATACCGGCACGATCGAGCTTGATCTCGCCATCGGCCGAGAACGCCCACGACGATGCCGAGAGCCACGCTTCGCCGGCGGCTTCGCGCGTCTCGGGCGTGAAGGCGTCCGGGATTGCCGAGAGGCCCACGCCGTATTGTCCGGGACGCGGCGCGAACACGCGCGATGTGCGATGGCGATATGGATTTTCCTCGCCCTCGTCCTCGCGCGCCGACAGCGCCTCGGCTGCCGCCTCGAACAATTGCGCAAGGCCCGAGAAGACATCGCGAAACAGGCCGGAGACACGTAGCGTGACGTCGATGCGGGGCCGGCCGAGCTCGGCGAGCGCGATGATGTCGTAGCCAGTCACACGGCCGGAAGCGTGATCCCAGCGCGGTGCGAGGCCGGCCAGATGCAGCGCCATGGCAAACTCTTCGCCCGCGGTGCGCATCGTCGCCGAGCCCCAGAGATCGACGACAAGGCCCTTCGGCCAGTCGCCGTGATCCTGCAAGTGGCGGCGCAGCAGCTCTTCGGCGAGCTTGATGCCTTGCGCATGCGCCGACGGCGACGGCACGGCACGCGGATCGATCGCAAAGAGATTGCGCCCGGTCGGCAGCACGTCCTGGCGGCCGCGATAGGGTGAGCCTGACGGCCCCGGCGCGATGCGCCGGCCGGCAAGCGCGGCACGCAACGCGTCCCGCTCGGCGTCACCGCAGGCGCCGCGGCCGAACACGTGCAGTCCGTCGCCGAACTGGCTTTCCTTGAGATCGCAGACGAAGCGGTCGATCCGCGGGATCGCTTCGGCCGGCGCGGCCGATGCATCGAGGCCAAGATCATCTTCGAGGCCTGCCGCGCGCGCCTCGTCGCGGATCGCGGCGATCAGACGCTGGCGCCGGGCGGGATCGAGGCCATCGGCCGTCGAGTACTCGTCAAGGAGCTGCTCGAGCCTGCGCAACCCGTCCGGCACCGCTGATGCTGCCAGCGGCGGCGGCAGATGGCCGATCGTGACTGCACCGATGCGCCGCTTGGCCTGCGCGGCCTCGCCGGGGTCGTTGACAATGAAGGGATAGATGACCGGCAAATCGCCAATCAGGGCTTCCGGCCAGCACGCCTGCGACAGCGCCACGGATTTTCCGGGCAGCCATTCCAACGTGCCATGCGCGCCCATATGCACGACGGCATCGCAGCCCTGCCTCCGGAGCCAGAGATAGAACGCGACATAGGCGTGGCGTGGCGTGCGAGCGAGATCGTGATAGTCGGCATCGCGCGTGGTCGCATCGCCACGCTCCGGCTGAACCGCGATAATCGACCGGCCGCATTGAATCGCAGCGAAATGGAACGCGCCATCGCGACAGCCCGGATCGTTCTCCGGCGCGCCCCAGGCTTGCGCGAGATCATCCTGCAAGGATTGCGGAAGGCGCGCGAGCGCCGCGCGGTAATCGGCGACGCTCCAGCTCAAATTCTGCTTGAGCAGCGCCTCGCCGAGCGCATGGACCGGCGCGACCTCGAAGCCGGCCTCCGCAAGGTCGGGCACCAAAGCCTCGACTGAGGCCAGCGCATCGAGACCAACGGCATGCGCGATCTGGTGCGGGCGGCCCGGATAGTTCGAGAGCACGAGCGCCATCCGCTTTTCGGCGGCCGGCTTCTCCGCAAGACGCCGCCAGGCCGCAACGCGCGCAGCGACGGCCTGCACGCGCTCCTCATCGGGCCTGTGTGCCAGATGCGAAAACTGCAAATCGGGATCGCGCATCGCGGCAGACTTGAAGCTCACCACACCCGCAAACAGGCGGCCGTCGACCTCGGGCAGCACCACATGCATCGCGAGGTCGCCGGGCGACAGGCCGCGGAGCGAGATGGCCCAGTCCTCGCGCCGGGCCGTGGAGAGCGCGACCTGGAACACCGGGCAGGATGCGGCATCGAACGGGGTCGTCCCGTCGTCGCCCATCGCCGAGAACGCCGTCGCATTGACGATCGCGGCCGGAGGGTTTTGCGCAAGCTGCGTCCGCAGCCAATCCACAACGGCCGGAGCCTTCAGCGAGGTGACGAACACACCATGCGCGTCAAACCCGCGCTCACGCAGCGCGGCAATCAAGGCATCGATCGGACCGGTGTCCGCGGCGGTGAGATAGGAGCGATAGAACGTCACCAGCGCTCGCGGCTTGCCTTCGCAGGCCTGCGGCATTGCGATGACGCCGCGCGCGGGATCGTAAAAGCCCATCTCGGGAACGTTCATCTCGCCGATAACGGGGCCGGCATAGAGACCGGAGGCCAACGCAAGCTGCGCGATCGCGGCTTGCGATGCGACAGGGCCGCCGGTGTCGCAGAGCACCTTGAGCCGCCGCAGTGTCGAGACCGGCAGGGTCGAATATGCATCCAGCCGCGTGTCGTCGCGGCCATCGGCCGGCAGCACCGCCATCACGATGCCGCGGTCCTTCGCCAGTTGCTGCAGGGCCGCGAGCCCATACGGCCAATAAGATTCACCGCCGATCAGCCGCACCAGGATGCCGCGCGCCTGCGCAAGAGTGCGCTCGATATAGGTGTCGACCGAGAGCGGATGACGCAGTTCTGCGAGATTGACGAGCCGCAGCGACGGCAGAGTGTCGCGGCCGCGGCGCCAGCCGGCCGCGAACGCGGCAAGATCGGAATCCGAATACGAGAGCACCACGAGATCGGCCGGGTCCTGGCCGATGTCCCTTGGTATCGCGGTCTCCTCGAGACCGCGGCTCTCGCGGAAGACGACGTGCATCAGATACCGAGTCCTGCTCTAATTGCGGCCTCGTCGATATCGCCGTGCTCGCCGATCACGACGAGCTTTGATTGCCGCGCGCCCGCGCCCCAGGGCTTGTCGAACTGGTGGCGCACGCGCTCACCGACCGCTTGCAGCAAGAGGCGCATCGGCTTGCCTGCGACCGCGATATAGCCCTTGACGCGCAACACGTTCTGCTCGCGCGCCAGACGCTGGACCGATGCAACCAGCGCGTCGATATCGGTGACCTCAGGGAGATCAATCACGACGGAGGCAAAATCGTCGTGCTCGTGATCCTCCTCGCCGTCGTGATGCGAGGGGCGCGCGGCGAGATCGTTCTCCGCGGCAGCACCGAGACCGAGGATGAGGCGCGCGTCGATTGCACCGTCGGTGATCGCCAGCATCGGCACGCGGCGCGGCATCTCCTTGGTGATCGCCGCCTTGGCTGCTTCGAGGCCCGTCGCACCCGCAAGATCCGCCTTGGTCAGCAGCACGATGTCGGCGCAGGCGATCTGGTCCTCGAACACTTCCGACAGCGGCGTCTCGTGATCGAGATTTCCGTCCGCCGCGCGCTGCGCCTCGACGGCGTCAGGGTCGGGCGCGAAACGACCGGCGGCGACAGCCTCGGCGTCGGCCAGCGCGATCACACCATCGACCGTGATGCGCGAACGGATCGCCGGCCAGTCGAACGCCTTCAGCAACGGCTTGGGCAGCGCCAAGCCCGAGGTCTCGATCAGGATGTGGTCGGGCCTTACCGGCCGGGACAGCAACTTCTCCATGGTCGGAATGAAATCGTCGGCGACGGTGCAGCAGATGCAGCCATTGGCGAGCTCGATGATGTTTTCTTCCGGGCAATCCGCATCGGTGCAGGATTTCAGAATCTCGCCATCCACGCCCTCGCTGCCGAACTCATTGACGAGCACCGCGAGCTTCCTGCCGCCCGCGTTGGCGAGCAGATGCTGGATCAGCGTGGTCTTGCCGGAGCCGAGAAAGCCCGTGACGACCGTGACCGGAACTTTTGCGAGCGAATTCATTCGGCGGCCTCCGGCACGACGGCCATGGGGGGAATGCGGGCAAGCGATTGCTTGCGGAAAATCTCGGGACGGCTGCGCCAGGGTACGAGGCCGTCCGGCGCGGCCGCATAGGCCGCGGCGCCCGCGACCACATCGTGCGCATTCGCATCCGACAGCCGGCCATAGACATAGGACCAGCGGCCGGGCGCACTGAGTGCGACCGAGCAACCCTGGTTGCATGCCGACAGGCATTCGACGGGAACCACGCTGACACCGTCGGGCACGCCGGCCTCGAGGATCGCACCATGCAGGCGCTTGCCGGGTGTCGTCTCGCCCTCGCCAAGCGTCTGGCCGGCGCGGCAGGTGATGCAGACATGAAGTGTGACGGTCATCGCTTCTTCCAGAATAAACAGCGGGAAGCGAAGAGGCCCACGAACCGTTCTTGCGAAGGCCCGTTTCCCCGTCGCGGAACACCCCGTCCGCCGGTCCAAAATCGTCCGCGCTGGCAGGTCTCCCGGCTTGCGGAGCAGGGTTTGCACCCTTTGATCCCCGCCTTCCCGATCCCAAGGGGATCAGTGGCATCGGGCATCTCTCCGGTCACGGTCGCGGGGGCGGCTGCATTTTGGAACCGAATCTTGCTGATTCGGACCCTATCGCATTCCCTCTTCGCCTGTCGTAGGACAGGAACCAACGCCGCGCCACCATTTGCCCCCGGCCGCCTCTTGTCAAGCCGAAGGACCCCATCCGATGACGCCTGAACCGGATACCCAAACGGCCGAGGAAAACGACGCCCGCCACGCCTCGAAAATGGCGAAGAAGAAGGCCGCCCGCGACAAGATCATGGCGACCAAGAGCGGCGAAAAAGGCCTCATCATCGTCCACACCGGCGCCGGCAAGGGCAAGTCCTCCTCCGCTTTCGGGATGATCGTCCGCTGCGTCGCCCATGGCTTCCCCTGCGCGGTCGTGCAGTTCATCAAGGGCGCCTGGGACACCGGCGAGCGCCGCATGCTCACCGGCCATTTCGGCGACCTCTGCCAATTCCACGCCATGGGCGAAGGCTTTACCTGGGAGACGCAGGATCGCGCCCGCGACATCGCCGCCGCGCGCGCCGGCTGGGAGAAGGCGAAGGAGCTGATCCTTGATTCGAACCTCCGCATGGTCGTGCTCGACGAGATCAACATCGCGCTGCGCTACGACTATCTCGACATCGCCGAGGTGGTCGATTTCCTGGCGACGCAGAAGCCGCCGATGATGCATGTCGTGCTCACCGGACGCAACGCCAAGGACGAGCTGATCGAGATCGCCGATCTCGTCACCGAGATGACGCTGGTCAAACATCCCTTCCGCTCCGGCATCAAGGCGCAAGCCGGCGTCGAGTTCTAAAGACGCCAAGTTCTGAAAGCACCATGGCGCGCGCATTGATGATCCAGGGGGCCGGCTCGGACGTGGGCAAATCGCTCATCGTCGCCGGCCTCGCGCGCGCCTTTACGAAACGCGGCCTGTGCGTGCTCCCGTTCAAGCCGCAGAACATGTCGAACAACGCGGCCGTTACCGTTGACGGCGGCGAGATCGGCCGCGCCCAGGCGCTCCAGGCGCTCGCCGCCGGCGTCGAGCCGCACACGGACATGAACCCCGTGCTGCTGAAGCCTGAAACCGATGTCGGCGCGCAGGTAATCGTGCAGGGAAAACGCATCGCGACTGCCCGTGCGCGTGAATATGCGGCGATGAAGCCGTCGCTGATGGGCGCCGTGCTGGAGAGCTTTGAGCGGCTGAAGGCACGCGCCGACCTCGTGCTGGTGGAAGGCGCCGGCAGCCCGGCCGAGGTGAACCTGCGCAAGGCCGACATCGCCAATATGGGCTTTGCACGCAAGGCTGGCGTGCCGGTCGTGCTGGTCGGCGACATCGACCGCGGCGGCGTCATCGCGCAACTGGTCGGCATCAAAACGGTGATCGACCCGGACGATGCCGCGATGATCCAGGGATTTGTCATCAACAAGTTCCGCGGCGATCCCACCTTGTTCGACGACGGCTACAAGCTGGTCGAAGAAAAGACCACATGGCGCGGCTTTGGCGTGCTGCCCTGGTTCGCGCGCGCCGGCGAGCTGCCCGCCGAGGACGCGCTCGGCCTGAGCGATGCGCGCAAGCCCGGCCAATGCAAGATCGCCTGTCTCGCGCTGTCGCGGATCGCCAATTTCGACGATCTCGATCCGCTCAAGCTCGAGCCTGGCGTCGATCTCGTGATGGTGCGGCCGGGCGAGGCGATCCCCGGCGACGTGCGCCTCGTCATCATCCCCGGCTCGAAATCCACCCGCGGCGATCTCGCCTTCCTGCGCGCCCAGGGCTGGGACATTGATCTGCTGGCGCATCACCGCAGAGGCGGCCATGTGCTCGGCCTCTGCGGCGGCTATCAGATGCTCGGACGCAGCGTCACCGATCCTGATGGCATCGAAGGTCCTGCGGGCGACACACCTGGCCTCGGACTTCTGGATGTGGAAACAGTGATGAGCCCGCAGAAGACGCTGACGCGCGTCGCGGCCGTGCATGCCGCGACGGATCAGCCGATCGAAGCCTATGAAATCCACATCGGCCGCACCGATGGGCCGGATCGCGCGCGGCCATTCGCAAAGCTGAACGGCGAACCGGAAGGCGCCATCTCACGCGACGGACGCGTGCAAGGCAGCTATCTGCACGGCCTGTTCACGTCGGATGATTTCCGCAAGGCATTTTTGACAAAGCTCGACATTCCCGCAGGTGCCGAGCCCTATCACGCCAGGGTCGAGAGCGCGCTCGAATCCCTCGCCGATCACATCGAGCAACATCTCAACGTCGACGGCCTGCTCGCGCTAGCGCGCTAGAGCCGCGGCCAGGCGCGTCCATTCGGATTCGCCGCCCGGAAGCCCGAGGCGCAGCCAAGTCGGCTCTCGCGCGAACGCGCGCGACCAGATCTGGCTACGCGCCAGCTTCTCCTGTGCGGCAAGCGCGTCCAGCATCCCGTAGAGACGAAACAGCGGCGTCCCGCCAACGAGCGTCCAGCCTTGCGACTGCACCATTCCGTCGAGACGAACGCAGTCTCGCGCAAGCCGCGCGGAGGCGGCCTCGGCCCAGGCATCGTCACGCAGAGCGCGGCAGCCGATCGCGATCGCCGCTCCGGAGACCGGCCATGGCCCCGACATCCCGGCGAGCCTGGCGATGTCGGACGAATTGCCGAGCGCGAAGCCGAGCCGCAGGCCGGCAAGGCCGTAAAACTTTCCGAAGGAGCGCAGGATCAGCAGCCCCGGCCGATGCTCAGATGCAAGCGACAGCTGCGGGGTCACATCGGCAAAACTCTCGTCGATGACGAGACGGCCGACGCGCGGCAGTAGCGCCAGCAAATCCTTTGGCGGATGGCAACGGCCGTCAGGATTGTTGGGATTGACGACAATGGCGAGGTCCGCGCCAGCCAGCGCGTCGAGCGCGTTGACCTCTTCTACTTCCCAGCCCGCGGCCGAGAGGACGCCGGCATATTCGTTGTAGGTCGGCGCGAGGATGCGCGCCTGGCCGGGCGATGCCAGTTGCGGCAGCAGCTGAATTGCAGCTTGTGCACCGCCAAGCGCGACGACCGGCGCGCTCGTGCGGTAGGCGTGGCGGGCCGCCTGATGCAGCGACTCGATCTCGGCGCGCGACGGCAACGCACTCCACGCGCGCAAGCTCACCTCGCCTACGGGATAAGGCAGGCGGTTGATCCCGGTCGACAGATCAATCCAGTCCTCAGCGCGTCCGCCGAAACGCTGCTGGGCCAGATCGAGATTTCCACCGTGCTCGCGCATGCGCTGTTCTTTCACGCGAAGACCAGGATCGCAAGGATTCCGGCAAGCAGCAGCATGGCGCGGCGGTAAACCGTCAATCCCCGATCGATGTCGGCAGCAAGCGGATCGCGCGCACCTTCATTCAGCCATGGCTCGTTCGTGGTACTGCCGTGATAGTTCCGCGGACCGCTGAGCCGCACACCAAGCGCACCCGCCATGGCCGCCTCCGGCCAGCCGGCATTGGGCGAACGGTGCCGGCGTGCATCCCGCGTCATGCAAGACAACGCATCTGATCGCCGTGGGGCCAGCAGCACGAACAAGAATCCGGTCAGCCGCGCCGGAACGAAATTGGCGACATCGTCGATGCGCGCTGCGGCCCAGCCGAAGGCTTCGTGGCGTTCGGAGCGATGGCCGATCATGGAGTCCAGCGTGTTGATCGCCTTGTAGCCCAAAATGCCGGGCAGACCGAACACCGCGCCCCAGAACACGGGCGCGACGATGCCGTCGGATGCATTCTCGGCGAGGCTCTCGATCGCCGCGCGCGCGATGCCGGCCTCGTCCAGCGCCAGGGGATCGCGGCCAACGATGCGCGAGACCGCGTCGCGTGCGGCGGCGATGTCACCGGCCCGCATCGGGTTTGCGACGGCAGCAACGTGGTCGTGCAACGAGCGCAAGGCGACCAGCGGCCAAGCCAGGACGCCGACCAGCACGATTTGGATCCAGCCCGGGGGAAGCAAGGATTGAAGCGCCCAGCCGAGCGCGACCGAGAACGCGGTCACCACGAGCGCACCGGCGAGACCAGCGGCGCGGCGAAATGCCGGCGGATCGGACGGCCGATTCCAGCCGGTGTCGATGGCAGAGATCAGCCGGCCGAGCCAGGTGACGGGATGGCCGATCCGCGCGAACAGCCGTGATGGCCAGCCCAACAGGGCATCCACCGCCATCGCCACCACCATCGCGCCCGCAAAGCCCACAGCTGCCTCCTGTCCCGCCCCTGTTGCGCAAACCACGGCCAGAGCGCAAGCCCCCGGCTGGCGGATTTCGGCTTTGTCTTCGGCGGCGTTTGGTGATTAGTGCTGGCCGGACAGGAGACTATATGGCCGTCATTTTGATCACCGGCGGAGCACGGTCGGGCAAGAGCAAGCGTGCAGAAATTCGCACGCGCGCCTTTCCCGGGCAGCCGGTCTATGTCGCAACGGCCGAGGCCCTCGATGCTGAAATGGAGGCGCGCATCGCCAGGCATCGCGCGCGGCGCGGAACCGACTGGATCGAGCGCGAGGTACCGCTCGATCTCGTGCCCGCGCTGCTCGCAACCGACGGTGGCGGCGCGCGGCTGGTCGATTGCCTGACACTGTGGCTCTCCAACCTCATGCATGCGGAGCGCGACTGGGAGCGCGAGATGACGGAGCTTGCCGGCGCCCTGCCCCGCTTGAGCAGCCCCGTCGTCTTCGTCACCAACGAGGTCGGTCTCGGTATCGTGCCGGACAACGCGCTGGCGCGCAGCTTTCGCGACGCTGCCGGGATCATGAACCAGATCATCGCTGATGCCGCCGACGAGGTCGAGTTTGTGGTCGTGGGCCTGCCGATGAAACTGAAATGATGCCGCACAACGAATTCTTGCGAGACATCGTCGCCGATCTCAGGATGGCGGCATCGTTCGTGACGATCCTCCCGGTCGCTTCGCCGAAGCCCGCTGCTGACGGCGCCATCGCGCGCGCGACCTGGGCCCTCCCAGTCGCGGGCCTGCTGGTCGGCATCGCCGGGGCCTTTGTCTACAAGATCGCCAGCCGGTTCGGATTGACACCGAACCTCGCCGCCCTGCTCGCTTTGGCCGCGACCGCCCTCATCACGGGCGCGCTGCATGAGGACGGCCTCGCCGATACCGTTGACGGGCTCGGTGGCGGCCGCACGCGCGAGCGCAAGCTCGAGATCATGCGCGACAGCCGGATCGGCAGCTATGGCGTCTGTGCGCTGATCCTGTCGTTCGGCCTGCGCTGGAGCGCGCTCGCGGCGATCGCCAATCCATGGGCGGTCGCGCTCGCCCTGTGCGCTGCGCACACTGCTGCCCGCGCGGGCGTGCCGGCCTTCATGTCGCTGGTCACCCCCGCGCGACCTGACGGCCTGTCGGCCAGTGCCGGATCACCGCCGGGCCGTAGCGTCGCCATCGCCATCGCTGTTGGAACGCTCGCGCTCGCCCTTACGCTCGGACCGGGCAAGGCGCTCGTCAGCGTGATCCTGCTCTCCCTCGCCGGCCTGATACTGGCACGACTTGCCATCCGCCAGATCGGCGGGCAGACCGGCGACATCCTCGGCGCGTTCGAACAGCTAGGCGAGATCCTGATCCTGCTGGTTGCCGCGGCCTTCCAGATCGGACGCTGAGATCATGATCGAGTTCGACGATACGTTCCGCCAACACTTGCGCGAGCTGTTCGTGTGGCGCCGCGACGTGCGCCGCTTTCGCAGCGAGCCGCTGCCGGACGGCGCCATCGATCGCCTGATCGAGACGGCTTGTCTCTCCCCCTCGGTCGGCCTCAGCCAGCCCTGGCGCTTCGTCACAGTCGATGAGGCCGCACGGCGCCGCGCCGTGATCGACGACTTCAAGGCGTGCAACGCCGACGCGCTGAATGCCTATGCCGGTGAGCGCGCCGCGCGCTACGCCACGCTGAAATTGTCGGGTCTCGAACAGGCCCCCGGCCACCTCGCCGTGTTCGCCGACAAGGCCAGCGACGTCGGTCACGGCCTCGGCCGCGCGACGATGCCGGAGACGACGGAATATTCCGTGGTCGCGGCGATCACCGCGATGTGGCTCGCCGCGCGCGCCGAGGGCATCGGGCTTGGCTGGGTATCGATCCTCCGTCCGGATCGGATCCACGCCATTCTCGACGTGCCGGACACCTGGAAATTCATCGCCTATCTCTGCATCGGCTATCCGGAAGTCGAATGCGACCAGCCTGAGCTGGAACAGGCGAAGTGGGAGCACCGGCGCGGCGCGGATGAGTTCACGCTGCGGCGCTAGTCAGCTTCGGCTCCAGATCCATTCTCAATCATTGCGGGCGCAGCGAAGCAGTCCAGAAATCTTGCCGCGGAAGCAAGTCTGGATTGCTTCGTCGCAAGAGCTCCTCGCAATGACGACGGAGAGAGAGGCGGCGCAAGCTTTAGCTACGACTTGCTCCTGCCAGCCACTGCCGCCACAGGCGCGGGGATTTCCTGTTTCTGGAACATCAGCAACGGCCGGAAAATGACCCGGCCATAGGCCTCGTAGTGGTGCTGGGTCGAGACCGCCATCTTCAGCGGTGTCGCGTAATTTGCCTCGAACGTCATGAACGACGCGTAGGTCCAGGAGAAACCGACGCCGATGGAGCCCAGCTCGGTGATCCCGGGAAACGTCGAATACACCGCGCCCCAGTCAGTGAAGATGTAGGTGTCAAAGCCCTTGAGCCATGACGACCAATTGTAGTGCAGCTCGGCGTTGAAATAATAGCCGCTGTCGCCGGCCGCCGAGTTGGAGGGATAACCGCGCACGGTGGTCGGACCGCCGATCGAGAATATCTGGTCGCCCGGCAGCAGCTTTTCCTGTGTGTACTGCCAGCTCGCCAGCACATTGGTGCTGAAATTCGCGGGGCCCGCGGCGCTGGTCGCGAACAACGAGCCGGTACAGGTGTTGAACGTGCGGTTATTGCCGAGCACGTGGTCTTGCCATGTGATGTAGTTGACGGCGGGCGAGACCGTGATCGAATAGGCATTGCCGGAATTGGTCACGGAGACGCCGGCCGTGGCCTTGTCGTAGTGATCGTCGGTGACCGAGACCGTGGCGAAGCGGCTCACCGTCTTGCCTTCGGTCTCGGCGGCGTTGAGCAGCACCAGCCAGTTCTGCGTGACCCAGATCGGCTGGCTGAAATTGACCGCAGCCTGGCTCGAGCGTCCGGTGACGTCGAGCGCGACGAACGGTCCCTGGATGATCTTGATCTTGCCTTCGGTATAGCTGACGCCGGCGCGGCCGCCCCAGGGATTGACCGGGATGCTGTAGGCAACATTGCCGTTGAGGTTGCCGTCGGAGCGAACGCCGTAGAAAGTCAGGCGGTCGTCGACGCCGAACAGGCCGTGGCGCTTGTAGAAAGCTCCGCCCTCCCACCGGCCGGTGTTCTCAACACCTTGATTGTCGGTAAAGAGCTGCAAGGTGTCGACCGGCGGCTCGATCACGGCGAACTGGAGATCGGTCAGGCCGAAGCTCGTGCCGGGCTGCAGCAGCGCCTTGATCTGCACGTCGTTGGTTCGGTTGAACCAGATCACATCGCGATTGAGCTTTGGAACGTCGAGGACCTCACCTTCGGACTCCTTCACACG
This sequence comes from Bradyrhizobium sp. 149, assembly GCF_023073915.1. Classification (GTDB taxonomy): domain Bacteria; phylum Pseudomonadota; class Alphaproteobacteria; order Rhizobiales; family Xanthobacteraceae; genus Bradyrhizobium. The sequence goes on from NZ_JADPKK010000013.1 coordinate 83,260, forward strand.
CTGAAGGATGTACTCGGTGCGGGTCTGCTTGTTGCCCTCGACGGTCGTCTTCTGGAGCCGGCCTTCGGTCAGCTTGACACGGACGATGCCGCCCTTGGCATCCTGGTCAGGCAGCGTCGCTATGCCCGTGACGATGCCGCGCTCGGTATAGATGGCGTTGATGTCGGCGACGAGCTGCAGCAGCGAGGCGATGTCGACATTCTTGCCGACGTACTTCTTCGCGATCTCCTCGAGCTCGGCCGGCGTGATGAACTTGGAGGCGTCGAACTCGACCTTGCGCAAACGGAATTTCGGCCCGCCCGGCTTGAGGAGCTGGGATTTTTCCCGCTCACCACCGATCACCGCCGGCCCGTTGAGTTTTGGCGGCGCGCTCTGCTGCTCGAGCTGGCGGCGCTGCCGGTCGACGTCGTTCTGGATCACGCCGGGATTGATCGACTGGCCGTGCGCAGAGGCAAGGCAGGACGCTGCCAGCCCGACCCCCAACGCTGCCCCCCAAATTCGCATCCCGAATTCCGTTACCATGCTTGTGCAAGACGGCCGACGGCCGGCTTCGCCATCTCGACAGAAGCGTCCTTCCAACCCGGGCGACCGATGTGCTGCCCCTGACGGCGCAGCTTGCGCATGTCGATCAGTCCCTCGATGTTGACGGCGGGGCCGGTCCCGACGGTCTCGACCGGCCGCGGCGTCAGCAGCGCATCGAGCCGCGCCTGGCCGGACAGGCCGAGCAGGTAGAACGTCCCGCCGTCCTTCTTCGCGAGCCAGGTCTCGATGCTCTCGCTGCCCTCGCCGTCCACGGAGATGTTGCGGATCATGCTGGCGCCGGTGAAGTCGTTGCAGCAGGTGTGGGTCGGCCCGTAATTGGTCACGGTTGCCGAGACGTCGCCGGTGTAGAACACCACATAGGCGTTGCTGACATTGGCGCTGCCGACCTGGCTCATCGTGAACACGCCGCCCGGCTGGTAGAGCTGGAGCGTCGGCCAGCTGGACGGAGCCGGCGTACGGTTGTTGAGCAGCACCTGCTGGGTTGCCGTGGTGAGCATGAGCTGACCCGGCGCATAGCCATTCAGGATCGAGACGGCGTGGGCGTCGGTCCAGAAGTTCGCATCCACCACCCTGAACTGGTTGATGATGATGCTGTCGGGATCGATCGAGACGTTGGCGGAGGTCGCGGTGCCGCCGTTGTAGCCCGTCACGTTCATGATCAGCGGGATCGACGGCGTCGAGCGGATCTGCTCGCCGTTGACGTTGATCGTATCAGCCGCGAGGTCGAGCTCCTTGACCACGCTGACGAAGCCGATCGTCAGGTCACCTGGCGAGGATAACTTGACCGTGTTGCCCCTGATCCGGTCGAGCGAGACCGAGCCCGCTGAAGCGAAGTGCGTGTCGCCGTTGGCGGAGATCGATCCGCCCCGGATCGAACCGGCATCGGAGCGCAGGTCGATGTCGCCGGCATCACCCGGGATGCCCATCGTGGTGAGCTGGCTGAAGACGATGTCGTCGACGGCATGCAGGGTCTGTGTGCCGCCGCTGATGGCGGTGCCAACGGTGATCACCCCGACAGTCGCGGTGACGCCGAGCGTGTCGCGGGCCGTGAGATTATCCCAATGAACGACAGTGCCGCTCAAGACGGCATTGCCAGTCGTTGCCGTGAGATTGTGACCGGTGTTGGTGCCCGCCGCGATCAGCCTTGCCGAGCCGTTGGCCGAGACCGAACCCAGCGTCGGCACGCCGCCCGAAGTCACCGTCTGCGCCAGGATGAAGCCGCTATCGGCATTGACGTTGATGCTGCCGGCATCGCCGTTGATGCCGGTGGCCGTCAGTGCGTTGAAGGTGACGTTATCGTGGGCGTGGATGGTCTGTGTGCCGCCGCTCTGCGCAGTCTTGAAGTCGATGCTGCCCTGGCCTGCGGTCGCGCCCAGCGTCGTGCCGGCGTTGAGGACGCTCCAGTTGATCGGCCCGCCGGCGGTCAACAGGCCCGCACCAGTGGTGGCTGCGAGCGTGTTGCCGGTGACGGTCGTGGCGGCAAGCAGCGTGGCTGAGCCGTTGGCCGAGACCGAGCCCAGTGTCGTCGCGCCGCCCGACGCCACCGTCTGCGCCAGGATGAAGCCGTTGTCAGCCGTGACAGTGATGTTGCCGATGTCACCGCTGTTGCCGGTGGCCGCGAGCGACTTGAATGTCACGTTCTGGCTGGCGTGGACCGTTTGCGAGCCGCTGCTGTCCGCCGTTCCGATGACAATGCTGCCATTGTTGGCGACGGCGCTGAAGCTGCCGCTCGCACCGGTGCCGGTACCCGCCAGCACCTGGTCGAGCGTCAGGCCATCAGTGCCCATGATGTTCACGCTGCCCTTCACTGCGGACAGCAGGCTCGCCTCGGTGTCGCTGAGAGCGTTCAGGTAGATGACGCCGGCGCTCGTGCTCGCCGATAGCCGAGCCGCGCTGAGAACGAACCGACCCGCCGCGCTGCCGATGCCGTTCGATGCGCCGAGCGCGATTTCGGCGCCCGCGCCGGACGCGACGATCTTCGTCTGGCCATCGCCGTTGTCGATGATCGCTCCCAGCGAAGCGACGCCGCCGGCGGTAACGACGACCGATGGCGCGTTCGAGGCCGCCGCATAGGACAGCGACGAGTTGAGCTGGCCGATGGTCGCGTCGGCCGTGGTGGTCACGGAGATCACGCCTGCCGCGTCAACAGCCGCATAGGCGCCCATGGACAGTGAGGCGGCGACCAGCGTCACACCGCCCGAGGAGCTGCTGGCCACCACCGGCGCCGCGCTGGTGCCAGCGGCAAACGTCACGGTGCCATTGGCAAGCAACTGCATCAGCCCGACGCTGCTGACATCCGCGTTAAGGCTGATCGCACCATGCGGCACGTTGAGCGTCAGCGTGCCGCCCGCCGTGAGCATCCCATAGGTGCCGGTCGCACCGACAGCGAGATCGTGCGCCGCGGCCAGGATGCTGAGGTCGCCGACGGCGGAGCCGGTGAGCGCGCCGGAGAGCTGCACCTGCAGCGGCTGGAACGTCGAGCCGTTGAAGCTGATATCGCCGCCGGCGCGCAGATCGAGATCCGCGCCGACGATATGCACGGCCGTGCGATCGGCGAAGCTGGTTCCACCCTCGGCATAGATGCTGCCGGTCGCGGCCAACTGGATGGCGCCGGTCGCCGAGACGTTACCGAGAACGAGGTCGCCGGTGGTCTGCTTCACATAGACGCCCAGTCCGGACGACACCTGATCGAGGTGATCGGTGGCCGGGTTGGTGAAGGCGATCTGGATCGCGTTCGCGTTGGCCGCCGGGTTGCTTCCGGCCGCGCCGGCGCCGCCGATGTTGCCGTGCTCGGCAATCAGGGAGAGGTTCGGAATGTCGCCGGAGATCACCGGCACGCCGCTCACGCCCGCGGAGATGCTGCTGACCGCATCGAGCTTGACGTCACCGCGACCGGTTATCTGGATGCCGTTGGCCTGCGCGGCGGCGATCGGACCGTAGGTCGCGGCCGCAATGCCGCCGAGCACGAGGCTGTTCTTGCTGCCGAGATAGACCTCCGACAGCGCCTTGGCGGTGACCGCGGCCGGGTCGTCGAGGATGACGAGGCTCTGCTGCGACAGCGTGACGTTGTAGGTGACGACGCCGGTCGTCGCGTCGGTGGACGCGTTGACGACGAGCTGTCCGGGACCGGCCGAGGCGAGCAGTCCCTTCTGGGCGGCCGTCAGCGAAGAGGCATTGGCACTCGTGAAGGTGAACGTCTGCGGCGCCGCCAGCTGGCCGACCGAGCCGTTCGGCGTGTACAGCATGACCTGGCTGGCCTTGATGTTGGCCGCGACGTCCTCGCTGATCGGCGGCGGCGGTGCACCGACGGCTGAAGACGAGACCGTGTAGGCGAGCTGGCTCTGAGTCCATTGCGAGCCCGCCGTAATCATGCCGTAGAGCTTCTCGGTCGAAGCGAGCGTATAGGCATAGCTCGAGCTGTAGGTCGCAAGCGCCGTCTGCAGGGCGGTGTTGCTCGGCATGAGCTGCTGGCCAGTTGCCACGCCGTCGAACAATTTGGCGAACAGGTTCGACGACAGCGTGCTGCCGAACAGCGTCGCCAGCGGGTCCGAGGGCGCGGTGCCGAGCAATGTCGTCAGCGAGGCCTTGACCTGAACCGTGTCGATCATGCCGAGCAGGAACTGGTCCTGCAAGAAGCGCGTCGTGGCCTCGTTCTTCATGTCCGTCGTCGAGACCGCGGAAGGATCGATGCCGAGCTTGGCCGCCACCTGCGCCCGCAGAACGGTCAGGCCGACCGAATTCGGGCTATAGGCGTTGCCGTTCGCGAAGGCGATGTTCTTGAGCTGGAAGTAGTCGTTATAGGCCGCAGTCACCATCGTCTGGTAACTGTTGACGGCTGCGGTTGCGCCGTTGCCGCTGAGGAGGTCGAGGCTGGTCCAGACGTCGGCCAGATGCGCGCTCTGTTCGGCGGTGAGGCCGCCGGACGACAGGCCGTTCAATATTCTGGCCTGCGCCCCATCGGAGGCCGCGGCCTCCAGGAAGACCGGGCCGCTCTTCGACTCGACCGTGCCGAGCCGCAGATCGCCCTTGGACTGCACGATGTAGGTTCCGGTCGTCGAATAGCTGTTGAGGATACCGCCGTCGACGCTGCCGTCGACCAGCCTCGTACCCGTCGCCTGTATCACCAGCGGATTGACGTTGGTGAGCACGGTAGCGCCGTTGCTGACGCCGGTCACTGCGCCAATCGCACCGCCGGTGGACCTGATCTCGATGTTCTTGCCGACGACGACGGGATTGGCGACGCTGTAGGCGGACGCCGAGTTGATGTCGCCGGTCGCCGAGATGAAGACGCTGCCCTGCGGCGCGTTGCCGGCTACGGTCGAATTCGCCTTGACCTGGTTGATCGACAGCGAGCCCACGGCCGCGATCGCGATATCATGGTCGATCGAATTGGCGGTGAGGCTGCCGCCATAGACCTGCACGGAAACCGGGGCCCCGCCGGCACCGATGCTGCCGATGCCACCCGCCGCCGAGAGCGTCACGCTGGTGCCTGATATCACCGGGTTGTTGGCGTTCGCGCCGACCGTAATGGCCGAACTGGCGCCGGTGGCCACCACCGAGGTCGTGCCCTGGAGGTTGTTGATGGGGCCGTTGACGACGATGCCGGAGTTCGAGGTGACCGCGACCGTGCTGGTGCCGCCGCCGTTGAACTGGATGTTGATCGGGTTGGATGCCTTGACCGTGTTGGTCAGCGTCAAGGTTAGATGATCGAAGATCTCCTGGTACCAGTTGTATTGGCCGTCCGCGCCGCAGCACTTCTCAGGATGCGTGTTGCCGCCGCCGCCGTGCGCCGAACCGGTCGCGGTGACTACCTCCTGGTAGTTCGTGCTCTGCAATTGGCCCGTGGTGGCGCCGTTGACGACCTGCTGCACGTCCGAGACCAGGCTGGTGGTGCGGACGAAGGAGCTGCCGCTGTTCGGATCCCGCGAGGTGTAGTGCCAGCCATAGTCGAACTGCGTGCTCGTCGTCGGACGATCCAATGTCGCCGTGTCGACCCACTGGTAGTACATGTTGGCTCGCGTCGCGTACTGCAGGCCGGCCGTGCCGCTGGTTCCGGCAAGCATCGAGGCGTCGTACTGGCTCGCATTGACGCTGTTGGTCCGATACGTCGATACCTGCTGGCCGCCCGGCGCGGCCGGATTGTAGACGTACCACGTCGTCTGCGCCTTGAGCTGATCGACGATCTCGATCACGCTGGCTGCGCTGACGCCTGTATTGATGGTGTTGGTGACGAGCTGAATGCCGGTGGAATTGTTCACCGTGATCGTGCCGGCGCCACCGTTGACGACGATGTTGCCCTGCGGCGTGCCGTCCGTCGAGGTCGAGATGATCTTGCCGTTCAGATAGACATAGCCGCCCGAACCCTGCACCACGCCGTTGAGAAGGATCTGGTCGGTGGCGGCATTGTACCTCGCGCCGACCTGGACGTCGCTGCCGCTCACCTTGGACAGATACTGCGTCAAATCCACATAGCTGCCGTGCTGAGCGTTGGTCTGGGCCTGGCCAAAGGCCGTGCTGTCGGCCTTGAGAGCGTTGATGGCGTTCAGCGCGCCGGTGCCGATATTGACCGAATAGTTGCTGCTCGAGCCGCTCTGGATCGTGCCGTTGATGTTGAGAACCGATGCCGACAGGATGATGGCCTTGCCGATGATGAAGGGCGCATTCGCCGGCGGATTGGTCGCCGTGTTCGCCGTCTTCGGCGTGATCACATCGGCCTGGGTGTTGATGACCTGGAAGTAGGCCGAGCAGCCCGCGCAGTTGAACGGGCTGGAGCCACTATAGACGCCCTGGCCGTCATAGGTGTGTCGCTCCCATGGGGCGGTGGTGATGGCCTGCGTGGTCGGCCCCTCGATCGTCGCGAGCGTGGACGCGCTGGGGGTGCTGCCGGCGTTGGGGTTGCCGTTGCCCGGCGCACCCGAGCCCATCGGCAGGAAGATCGCCGAATAGAGCGAAACGCCGTCATAAAATAGATCGAGCAGCCGCGCCGTGAAGATGGTGCTGTTGCTCGCCGTACCGGCGACGCCCTCGCTGCCGGAGGCGCAGCAATAATAGAAATACGGGTGATTCCCGCCGGATGCGATGTGCACGCCACTGTCGTAGGCACCATAGGCACCGAGATAGGTCGTCGCCGCCATCACCGCCGTCAATGTGTCGTTGTCGGCCGGCTTGTACTCGGTATTGGCCCATTGCGAGGCCACGTCGTGATTGGAGCTGAAGATGCTGCCGACGCCGCCGTTGAAGGTGAACGAGCCGTTGGGCACCACCATCTGGATTGTCGCGGCATCGAACGTCTGCGACGCGACGACGTTGCCGAGATTATTGGTGATCTTGAGCAGGCCGTTCTCGTTGGTGACGACGCCGTCGAAGTAGATGTCGGGCGTGCGCGTCAGCGTGTTGCCGTTCTGGTCGACACCGAGACCCGTGTTGGGGTCCTTGCGGTTATACACCGCCGAAATGTCGATGATCGGCGTCGCGCTGTTGTTCGACGTGAAAGTCACGTTCGATGACGATCCCGGGTCGACCTGAGGGTGCGTGACCAGCCCCCCCGTCACATTGGTGATCGTGAGGTTCGACAGTGCGACGAAATCAAGGCCCTGGTTCTCGATCTTGATCATGGGCGAAGAGCGCGCGATCACCGACGGCGCGACGAGACCCGCGCCGCCTGCCCCGGACAGGCTCTGCGCCAGGATCGAAACGTTGCCGGCCGACACCAGTATATCGCCGAAGGCGAAGGCGTTGCCGGAGGCATTGGCGGCGAACGGCGCCTGCTGGATCAGGGTGTTGATCTGACGCTGGACATCGCCGGTCGGATCGGTGCCGCCAAACGTGATCGAGGGCTGCGGGGCCGCAAGCGCGGTCTGCACTTGCGTCGTCGTCAGGCCGCTCAGAGATACGAGTTGGGCGAGGATCGTCTGGTAGGGATTGAAGCCGCCGACGATGGTGTACTGGATCTTCTGGTGGTTCCAGCTCATCACCGGATTGAAATGATTGACGTCGGAGACGTATTCGAGCGAGAGCGGATCGTAGGTGCTGGTGGTGGACAGGGTCGGCGTGGTCGCACCGAGTGCGATCGTGATCGTCTCGTCATTGTGGATGCCGGCCACCACGAGGCCGTTGAGCGCGACATTGCCGGTTCCACCGCTATTGTCGTTGCTGTGGTTGTCGCTGTTCTTGGCGCTGAAGATCTCAAGGTACGGATTGTAGTTGCTGCCGAGGCCGGAGGCCGTGACCTGGCCCGGGGTCGCGGTGAGCGAGATGTCCTTGGCGCCGAGCACCTTCGAGCCGATCGCGAGCGTCAGGCTGGTATCGTCGTCGGCATTGGCGGTGCCGCGGTAGAGCCCGGAGATGGGAACGACGGTGTTGTTGTAAACCACGGTCGTCGCGTTCGCGGCAACGCTGCTGTAGATGCTGCCGTCGCCGGCCAGGCCCGCAGCGATGTTGATCTTGCCCCAGGCCTCCACGGTCGAGCTGCCGCCGACATTGACGGTCTGTCTTGCATGCACCCATGCGTTGGTGCTCGCACCGACTCCGCCGACGGCGCCATAGAGGCTGGCATTGGCGTAATTGTTTGCCGCCATCCGCGAGGCCGAGCCGATATAGATGTTGCCGGCGCTGAACAGCTCTCTGGCCTGGATGTTGACCGCGAGCGTGGCGTTCGCCGTCATGTCGGATTGGGCGCCGCCGCCGGCGAACAGCCCCGCAGCGCTCAGGTTGACCGTGTCGGTCGTGCTCAGCGTGTTGTAGGCCTCGATGTTGATCGCGCCCGTCGTCGTCTTCGGATCGGCATTAAGGCTCAGGATCGTACCAGCGTCGATGTTGGTCGTGACGGTCTGGGTCACCCTGGACTTGCTGAGCGCGGCGGCGCCGGCAAACACGCCGCCGGAACCGGAGCGTGCGCCGCCACCAGCCTGGTTGACCACGTCGTTCGCAATCACAACCATGTCGCCGCCGGCCGAGTTGACGATCAGATGCGTGCCGATTTCAGCCGTGGTCGTCGAGGTGACGTCGTTCTGCGCGCTGCCGCCGGAGGCGCCCGCCGCGGAGGCCTGATAGGCGTCACCGCTGCCGGCATAGTTCGTCGTATGCTTGGCCTTGATGTTGAGGCCGCCGAAATAAAGCGTGTTGTCGGTCGCCTCGCCATAGAGCATGGCGTCGGTGACCGCGGTGGTGCTCGTCGTCGCGACCGCCGCGGCGCCGGCATAGGTGCCGCCGGCACCGACGATCGCGCTGGCGACATTGGTGTCCGTGCCCGTGGCCGTGATCTGGAGAACGCCCGTATTGGACGCTGTTGTGACCGCGTCAGCCCCCAGATAGGCATGGGTGTGGGCGCTCGATGAGACCTGCGCGATGGTCGCGCCAATGGCCAGGAACCCGGTCGAGAGACCGGTCGACTCGGCGTACTGGCTGCTGTCGTTCTCAGCTGCAATGACGACGTCGGCGTTGGGAAGGTGGATTCCTGTCCCGCCATAGGCGCTGACGGTCGCGTTCTCCGAAGCCTTTGCGTAGCTGCCCTGCGCACCGATCAACGAGCCGCCGCCGCCCGCGAGCGACCAGGCATAAGTCGTCGTGCCGCCCGTCGGAACCAGCGCCATGGCGGTCACGCCGAGCGCACCGCCCGAGAAGGTACTGTTGTCGCCGACATCGGCGGTGACGGTGGCGGTCACCGTCGATTCCGCGACGGACACGCCGATGGCGCCGCCGCCGACCGCGACGCCGATCGCTCTGCTCGAAAGGTTGGGTGTAATCGATGCCGACACCAGCGTGCCGGCGCCGGTCGCGGACGTGGTGATCGATGAGCTGGAACCGATCTCGGCCAGAACAGTCGAATTTTCCTTTGCCGTCGCGACTGCGCCGTCGCCGGCGACGATGCCGCCGGCGACCGCAGTCGCCGAGGCGGACATTGCGCCGGCCTCGGCTGCACCAACCGCAAGTGTCGAGCTATTCACCGTGGCGTTTGACAGCACCTTTGCGGCAACCGAACTGGATCGTCCCGTGGTGGCGATCGACACCCCGATGGCCGCAAGGCCGCCGGTGCCGCCGCCCGCCGTCACGCTCTGGGTCGAGCTGTCCATCGCCATGACGGCGACGCCGGTGCCGCCCGTGCCGGTCACGGAGCCGCCGAGCTGCGCCGTGACGGTATTGGCAACGTCGCCGACCGCCACCGCCGCATCCGCGCCGAAGTAGAGCGCTGCACCGCCGGCGATCGCCTCGCTGTCGACGGTCTTGCCCGAATAGGGTCCGGTGTCGGCGTCCTTGACCCGCGCCGCGACCGTCACGGAAGGCGCTGCAACGATCGCGCTCAGATTGGCGAGCACGCTGCTGTTGACACTGGTGTAACCGATGCCGGCACCGATACCGACATTCTTGGCAAATCCGGCGCCGAGCAGGAACATCTTGGTCGCGTTGGCGCTGGTGGCGGCGACATTGACCTGCGTGCCGGTAACATTGCCGCCCGCGATCTGGGCGGTGACGCCGTCATTGCCGCCCGTCAGAACCGTGCTGACGTCGTAGGTGGAGGTTGCGCTGGCGTTGCTCGGATTGCCCGAGGTGCCGCTCGCGACCGCGTCGCTGCCGTGCGAGGAATTGGTGCCCGCGTTCACCGAGGCGATGGTGCCGTTGTTGCCCTGATTGAGCTGGCCGGTCTGCTCGCCTTGCGTATCCGGATCAGCGGTGTTGGTGCCGATGATGATAACGCCGACGCTCGCACCGATGCCGACGCTGCCGCCGATGCCGGCGGTGACGGCGTATGACAGGACTTCCTTGGTGCTGAGCGCGCCGACATCGATTGCGCCGGACGAATTGAGGTTGCTGTTCCGGCTTTCCGCAATGGTCTGGCTCTTGAAGACGATGACGTTCGCCGCCGCGCCGACGCCGACGCCGGACCCGCTGGCGGCAATCGAAAGCGCGCCGGCGATCTCCTTGATCGCCACGTCCTCGGTCGCGTTGATGGTGACGGCTCCGGCCGCGCCGCCCGTGGGCGATTGCAACGTGGTGTCGTAGACGCCGGCAATGGTGGTGTTGTTGGCGATCTCGATGTTGGCCATCCCGGCGATTGCCGCCGTGCCGGTCGAAAGCGCGCCGCCGATCGAATAGGCCTGGAAGCGGTTCTTCGTCGTTGCCTCGACGTCGAGCGCGCCGCTCAGATTGACCGCGGTCGTATGCGCCGCGCCATTGCCCTGATAGTGGAACTCGTCGCCGACATAGGCCTCGGTCCGGTTTGCCGAGACCTGGACCAGGAACGCCGCGCCGATCGCGGCCTGGCTGCCATAGGCGCCGGAACCGTTAGCAGACGCGATGCCGGTGGCGTCGTAGGCGTCGACCGCGAGCGACGACGCCGTGAGAGAGCCGCCGTCGACATAGGCCTCGGTGGTTGCAACGAAGACGTTCAGCCCGACCGAGCCGGTGCCGAAGCCGACCGCGATGGATGACGCGTCCTGCTCGGCATTGGCTTTCACGGTGACGGCGCCCACTGTTGCGCTCGCCGACTGCACGCCACCAACGCTCGCATTGGTGATGTAGGCCTCGGTGTCACGAGACATCGTCGTGCTGAGAATGGTCGCACCGCCGCCCCCGTTTCCGGTTGGCGGCACCACGCCGGCGCCGAACGCGCCCGAATACGAGAAGCTGCTGGCGGCCACGTCGATCTGCGGGTACAGCGTCGAACTTGCCAGTCGCGTGTCGATCGCCGCGCCGTCGATATAGGCCTTGGTGAATCCGCTCATCACATTGGTGATCGGATTGATCATGATCGAGATGCCCGAGCCCGCAGACAGGGTGGCGACGTTGGTGACGACGGCCTGATGCGAGCTGGCGACGACGGCGAGGCCGCGTACACTATCCTGGGTCTCACTCAGATCGGGCGTGGTGTCGGTTGGCGCGCTGAAGCCGCCAAGATCGATCGCGTGCGCGAGCGTGCCGCTGTTGACCGAAAGCACGTCGCTCGTGCTCGTTCCGAGCGCATCCACTTTCGTCGTCGTCCCGCTGATATAGGCGGCGGTGGTGCCGGTGATCTTGTTCGTGACCATCGAGCCCGCGCCGCCGGCCGCGCCTTTGCTGATGGACACCGCGCCGGCGAAAACGCCCGCCTTGTCATTATTGCCGGCAATCACGGCAACATTGTTGTTCGCGGTGACGTCGGCCCCGCCGGCGACGCTGGCGGTGACGTTGGTTCCCATCAGGTTGGTGGCGACCGAACCTGCAAGGCCGATCTGCGAAGAAATCGCGATACCGACGGCAACCGTGGAGATGCTGGCGTCCGAGTTCGCGTTGACGGCGACGTTGCCCGAGGCGGTCAGCTTGGAGCCGGTGACACCGGCGCTGACATCGTTGGCAATGCTGCTGTAGACGAGTGCCAGGCCCGCGGCGCTGCCTTGCGTCGAAGCGCCAGCGACGGCGGCGGCGCCGGTGATGCTGGAATTGTCGGTCGCGGTGACCGAAATATTTTTGGCCGTGATAGCGGATTGTGACGCGCTGGACAGGTTGTTGCCGATAGCCGCCGAAACGATATTGGCGATCGAGCTGATCGTCATGCCGCCGACGCCGGCAAACTGACCGGTCGCCAGGCCGAACCCGATCGTGACCGACTGGATCTTCGTGGTATCCAGCGCACTCACCCTGACATCGCCGTTAACACCCGCGGTCAGCAGCACGTTGGCGATATAGGCCGAACGCGTCGTCGCGATGGTATCGTACACCATCGAGGCGCCGACATTGTTCTTGCCGGCCTGGATGATGCCCGCAACAGAGATGATGCTGGCACCCGGACCGTTCGCCGTACCGTCGTTGAGCGCCGCCGCGCTGAAATCAATGCAGTTTTGCGTGCCATTGCCGCTCGCGGCCGTGCACGTGTCCGATGCGAGATGATTGTTGTTCGACTTTCTGACGAGATTTCCGAGCGCCGTGTCGAGGTCCGACACAGCGCCGCTATCCGCCAGCACGGTCACACGCCCGACGTTGATGTTCACGGTCGAGTTGCTGCTGATATAGGCCGTCGTCGTCGAGGTGATTTCGTCGACGACGATCGAACCCGATAGACCGTTGGACCCTACCCCGGCCGACGCGGCGCCGGCCGCAATGACGCTGGCATTGTCCGCCAGCACCAGAAGCGTGTCGTAATTGCTGATCGACGTGGACTTGATATGCGCATCGGTTGCCTTGCCGCCCGAGGGATCGCCGATCGAGGCATAGGTCATGGCGACGCCAAAGCCGCCCTGTCCGCCGGAAACATAGAGCGAACCGCCGCCGATCGCGATGTTGCTGGTTTGGTAGGCATCGACCTCGAGAGCCCGCTGGACGCCTGTGCTCCCGCCGGCGATCGTCGAATTTTCGATGTAGGCATGCGCGCTGTCGGTGATGATGCCGACGGACAATGCGATCGAGGCAGCGTTGGATTGTGTTGCCGCAGCCAAGCCGATGGCGACGACCATTTCCGATCCGCCGTTCATGGCCTGCACGGTTACGGATTGCTGGTTGTTGACCGTGGAGTTGGAGATGAACGCCTGGGTGGCATTGTTCGAGATCGCCGCAGCGATGGTGCCGTCAATGGCCACGCTCGACGAGCCGGCGCCGCCCGCGAGGTTGGCGGCGGCGCCACCTGAGCCGTTGCTCAGGATCGTGTTGTTGAGCGCCTGGACCACCAACGTGGCCGTTGGACTCGGCGAATAGCGGTTGATCGTGACGCCGGTGATCGAGGCCGTTGTACCAAGGCTCACGTCGCTAATGGACGAGCTGCCGGCCAGATCGATCGTGAAGCCGTCGCCGGAGGCGCCCGACGACGAGCCGATCTTTGCCAGCGCAGTCGAAATTCCGCCGCCTCCGCCGGTGGCGGCCGCGCCGACGGCGCCGGCCTTGGTGCCGAAGTCCGATACCGAGGGCTCGGAGATCGCCGCCGCAATCGACGCCGCGGTGATCCGGCCCGCAGTGGTCGCGGAAATCGCCAGATGGTCGGCCGTGACCGACCCGTTACCACTGCCGTTCCCTGAGAACGGATCGTCCGCATTGAATGCTCCCTGCCGGACATCGTTGCGATTGTCACCGACATAGGCCGCGGTATCCGTGGTCGCACCGAGATAGGCGACTGCAAGACCGACGGCCGAGTTGCCGCCCGCCGAGACCGCACCGGCGACCGACAGCATCGACAGATCCTGCTGGGCGAGCACATTCACCGTCGGAGCCGACACGGTGGCGCCGATGCCGATCGAAGCATGCGTCGTGTTGTTCACGAGTGCGATCGACGTGATGCCGTTCAGCGCCAGCGCGCCGGCCGCCTTGCCGGACGTCGGCGCGACGCCGAAGAACTGGTCGGTCGTCGTTGCCGTGATCGAGATGTTGTCGGTCGCGCCGATCGAAGCGCCCGACGCCACGCCCGCGATCGTGTTGCTCCAGAACTGCACAAGGTTGAGCGCGCCGCCCAGCGACGAGCCACCCGACGTGTTGCCCGGAAGCAGGCCGAGCGTGCCGACATTGCCTGCGGCATCGATCGAAGCCGAATAGGCACTCGCCGTGATGGCAAGCGTTGCGTCAAAGGCCTGTGTTGCGCCGCTGTCGAGCGCGGCCGTCCACGCGCCATTGCCACAACTCGCAACCGTGCAGGTCGCCGTGAGGCTGGCGCCGGTCGCAACCCACGCCGTGGTGTTGTTGTGGACCATGAAATTGTTGAGCGACCCGGCGATGCCGACGGTGTCGCCGGCGTCCGCGGTCGCATTGGCATAGCTGGTCAGGATGCTGCCGCCGACGCCGAGATTGCCGTTCAGATGTCTCAGCACGTCCGTCAGCGAAGCCCATTGCAACCAGGTGTTGGTGATCGGCAGATAGGTGTTCGCCGAGACACCGATCTCCGGCGCGTTGATCAGGGTCCCGGCGCCGATATAGGCGTTCGAGTTATGCGTGAAATCGCCCCATGCGACCGCCGCGGCGACAGCCGTCGATTGGCCGTCGACAGGGCTCGAGCTGATCGCCGAGGCCGTCGCAATGCTGCGCACGCCCACGTCGATCACGTTGCTGATGACGGCGACGTTGCCTGACGTATAGATCGACGGCGCGCCGCCGCTCGGATTTTGCGCGATCGCCGCCGTTGCGCTTTGGGTGCTGTTGGCAATCGAAAGCGCCGCCGAAGCCTTGAGATTCAGGTCCGCGGTGAACAGCGTGCTGAACTGCTGGGAGAACAGGTTGGGATTCATCGTGCCGACAACCAGGGCGCCCTGGAGTCCGGCAATCAGAGCCGGCGTACCGGTGATGGTCGAGGACGTCGTCGAGTTCGACGTGGTGTTCGAGGTCGCCTCGACCGTCACCGAGCCGTTCATCCGGTTCGACGTGCTGGACCCCAGCGATGACCCGAGGGTCGCGGTCGCCGACGTGTTGACGTTGCTGATCGCGACGGCACCGCCGACGCCGCCGTTGAGGGCCGGATTATCCAGTCCCACGGAGGTCGCAGAGGTCGAGAAGCTGTTGTTGTTCAGCGCACGCAGCGCGAATCCACCCGTCGATCCGCTCGCGGTCCCTACGCTCAGGTGGGCGCCGGTCGCGATGTTTGCCGCCGTCGTCACCGACGCCGTCGAATAGGCTACCGTCGCCACGAGAACCGCGCTCGAGGTCATCGATACGGCAGTGACGTTCATCGTGGCATCGTTTGTGGCCTTGATGCCGAGGCTGCCGCCCGCGCTGATCGTCGCGTTGCTTGCCACATTGGTAGTTACGTTGCCGGCAATGTTACCGACCACGACCGCAGCGCCGACCGGCGATGCGCCGAGGAGCGACGAGGCGATAACGGGATCCTCGGCCCTCTCGGACCCGTATGCGCTGATCGAGACGTTGCCGCTGCCGGAGATATTGGCATGGCCGTTGATGTTCACGGTCGCGGTTGCGCTCGCCGCGACATAACCTCCGTTGAGGCCCAGGATCATGCCGGGGACCGACTCGCCGACAAGCGCGAAAGTCGAAGCGAGCGAGCTCGTGAAGCTCGCGACCGCCGTGGAGCTCGCGCTGATCGAGATCGCGCCGCCGGTGATCGTGCCGTCAACGGTGATGCCCGTGGTCGCATGCGCGTGGCCGGACATCAGGGTCTGGCTCGCCGTCGCGGCCAGCGTGACATTGCCGCTGGTGTAGCTAGTTCCACCAGTATTGATCGCCTGGGCGAGAATTTGCGCTCCGTTGACGATGCTGATGGTCGGCGCGTCGATCTCGACATTGATCGCGTTGCCGACGGAATGAGTCTTGGTGGCGTCGAGATTGCGGGCATCGATCACGGCATGCGCGGCCAGCGTGACCGAATTGTCGGCCTGAACCAGATAGGTGCCACCAGCACTCAGCGCCGCGATGGCGTTGGCGACGGAAGTGTTCCCGAGGGTTACGCCGGTGTCGCCCTGGCTGCTGTCGCCGATCACCACGTCGGTCGGGTCGATCAGCAGCGTGCCGGCCCGGCCGTTGGGTGCGGCGAGGTTGATGGTAACGCCGCTGCCCACGTCAATGACGCCGTTTCCGCTCAGCTCGACCAGGCCCGCATTGCCGGTTTTCGAGCTGGCATTGATCTTTGCGCCGCTCTTCACGGTCACGTCGTTGCCGGCCTTGACGAGGACGCCGCCGGCATCTGCAGTCTTGCTCGCCGTGCTCAACCGCGCATTCTTGCCGAGTTCGGCTTTGTTGCCGGCCACAACCGTGATGTTGCTCGGCATCGTGGCCTTGCTGCGCGCGGTGAGCCGTCCATTGACGCTGGCGTTGTTGACCGCACCGATGTGGAGCGAGCCGTTACGCACGGTAATCGCGGCGGCGCTCCGCAGCCCCTTGGAATTGACCGAGGCTGCGAACTTCGCGGCGTGATCGAGATTGGCAATGTCGCGCTGGCTGGCGCCACCGCCAACGAAGACGTTCTGCCCGGTCAGGCGGACACCATCTATGGCGTTAACGTGGCCGTAAATCCGGATATTGCCATCAGGCGAGACTGGAAACGACCCCGCCATCAGATTGCCTACCGCCGAGCCGTTGATCTGTCCCCCCGCACCGATCAGACTGTCGGTGAACTCGCGCGTCGGCGTCGAGACGTTGAGGCTGCCGACATTGACCGTGCCGCTGCGGCCGACCACGAAACCCTTAGGATCGGCGAAATAGACGTTACCGCCGATCGCCCCGTTCATATAGGAATTAAGCGTGCCGTTGATGTAGACCGGCGCGTCGCGAACGATATTGACGAGATTTTGCGTGCCGGTCGGCAGTTGCAAATTGACGGTGTTGCCCTGCCCGACGCTGAACTGCGAGAACGAGTTGAAGGCATTGTTGCCAGAGACGGTCGACGTCGTGACGTTGGTTACGCTGCCGGACGTCTGGAGGCTGGTTCCGGTGCGGCCATCCGGGGTGATCGCGTTCGCCGGCTGTGCCTGCAGGCGGACACTGAAGACCGGCAGGAAGACCATCTGCATCGCGCAGAGCAGTGACATCGAACGGAAACGCGCAAGTCCCCGCAGCGTCAGCTCGTCATTGTCTCGCCTTGCAGGCCGTCGGCGCATTTCAGATCCTCATCAGCGGCATTGGCGCCGATCCACAATCGGGTGGGAGAATGTCGTGGAAGCGTCCGGCATCAGAACTGGCCGGGCGGCAGCTTGAAGATGTCCGGGCTCTTGGCGTCGGCCACGTAGAACAGCAGCAGGCTGGTCGGCGTCAGCACACGCTGGTTGTTGTCCCTGTTCTCGAATGTGCCCTGGAGAAGCAGGATGACCGAGCGATCCTTGGCGTCACTACCGCGGAACATCACGATGCCGCCGTTGACGGGCATGTTGACCGCGATGGAGTCGGGCTTGAAGCCCTCGCTGAGGAAATGGGCCCGCAGGATGTTGGCGTTGGAGAACAGCTTCTCCGGCGTGATCGCCGCGTCGCTGCCCTTCGACCAGACTGCGCCGATCTGGATCAGCGACTTGGACTTGTAGCCGAACACATAGGAGAGCTCGGCGGTGCCGCCGTTCGGCAACAGCTCGGGCGCTGAATACAGCAGGCTGTGCGTCAGCTCGGACGCATTGTCCTGTGCCTTGACGGCGTCGGGCTTTGCGCCGAAATCCTTGGCTATCGCCGCGCGCACGTCGGCCTCGTTCATCCCGAACTTGGCGGAGCGGAAGCCGTCGATCGCCTTGGACTTGTCATCTGGCGACGATGTCTCCGCGGCGGCTGCCGACGTCGCGCCGGCAGCGACCGGCGTACCGGCTGCTGCGGGAGCAGTACCGGCAGCATTGGCTTTCGATGCCGGCGCAGCTTTCTGCTTCGGCACGGCGCCCTGGGCCGCAAGGGGCCCGGCCGCGACAGAGGTGAGCAGGCCAACGAGGGTCGGAACGAGATAAATTTTGCGCATCGAAAACCTTCGGAAAAAACTTGAAACAACGCTTCAAAAATCGACAACTCCGAAATCGGCTTCCCCGAACCGTCATCACAACCGTGACCGAGAATGTTGCAACGCCGCAATGCGTTACAAGGTGTCACGAAGTAGGCAAGGCTCGAAACAGCGACTCTTGGGCGGCGTAGGAATACGGTATCCGGCTGCCAAACGCTGCGAATGAGCATTCATAAACGCATTTTTTCATCAATTGTGGATACCCGCCGTTCGCGCTAAGCATCGGTCTAGGGCAAGCCATCATGCAAAGGGTTTCATGACCGAACGGCCTTCCGCTCTCGCGGTCGATCGCCGCGGGTTCATTCGCCTTGCGAGCACAACCGCTGCTGGCTGGCTGGCGCTCGGCGCAACATCGGATCGCGTGCGGGTCGTGGCATCGCTGACGGCATTGCCGCTCGACGACGAATTGACCAGAAGAAGCATGATCGACAGCCCGACCTCTCGCCTGGGTGGTCTCATCGTGGGCTTGAGGCAGCGAGGTTGGGTCGAAGGCGTCAATTTCCGCTTCGAGCTCCGTTCGACCTTCGGCGCTCCGGATAGACTGAAAACCGCGGTTCAGGAATTGCTCGCGCTCAAGCCGGACGTGATCCTGACCGGCTCGACGATCGAAACCGCAGCAGTCCTGGAAGCCACCCAAACCATTCCGATCGTGTTCGCGACCGCCAACGATCCCGTCGGCAACGGCTTCGTCGAAAGTCTCGTCCATCCCGGCGGCAACGTGACCGGCTTCACCAACAGCAGCGCCGAGATGGGCGGCAAATGGCTTCAGCTCATCCGGGAGGCCGTGCCGGATCTTGCGCGCGTCGGTATCCTGTACAACCCGGCGACCACACCTCGCGGCGGCCGCTTCTTCCTCGATTCCATCGAGCAAGAGGCAGCACTTGCCGGCGTGTCCGTGGTCCCCGCCCCCGTCAGCGCGCCAACGGACATCGACGAAGCCGTCAGGCCCTTTTCCAAGGCGCCCAAGGCGGCGATGATTGCGCTGGTCGACAGCTTCCTCGTGGTCCACCGCCAGGTGGCGGTGGCCGCGGCGGCCAAATATCGCGTGCCCACGATTTACCCGTTCTATTATTTCATGGATGCGGGCGGACTGATGAGCTACGGGCCGACGCTCGAAGTGCGCTCGGCTGATTATGTCGATCTCATCCTGCGCGGCACCAAGGCCGGCGATCTGCCGGTGCAATCCCCGCGGAAATACGAGCTCCTGATCAACCGCACGGTCGCCCGCGCGCTGGATTTGACAATCCCGTTCACGCTGCTCGCGCGCGCCGACGAGATCCGCGAGTGAACGAGACGATCGACCAGGGAGATCTACGGCCGCCTCCCGGCCGCCTGTTTCGCAAATACCTCTACTCGATCGTCGCGCTCGCTTTTGCCGCGCTCGCCATCAACACCGGCTTCGATGTCTGGTTCTCCTATCGCGAGCAGAAGCAGCTTCTGGCGGCGACCCAGCGCGAGCAGGCCGCCTCCGCGGCCATCCAGATCGGCCAATTCATTGGCCAGATCGAAAACCAGATCAGATGGCTCTCACGCTTGCCCCCGGAGCTGTCCACGAACGAGGACCAGCGTCTGAACGCCATCCGCCTCCTGCGCCTCTCGCCCGCCATCGCGGAACTCGCCGAGCTCGACGCACGCGGCCGCGAGCAGGTGCGCGTGTCGCGCCGTGTCGCGGACAGGGTCGGCGACAATGCCGACCTCTCTGCTTCGCCGGCCTTCCGCGGCGCCAATGAAAGCCGCGCCTATTACGGGCCTGTCTACTTCTTTGGTGATACCGAGCCATTCATGACGCTTGCCACGCGCGGAACTGGCCTCACGCCGAATGTGATTGTCGCCGAGGTCAATCTTCGCTTCATCTGGGACCTCGTCGCCGGGATCAGGGTCGGCAACACCGGCAAGGCCTATGTGGTCGACCGCATGGGAATCTTGATCGCGCATCCTGATTTGTGGCGGGCGCTGCGCCGCAGCGATCTCTCCGCGCATGCCGACGTCCGCGCCACGCTCGATGGCGTGGGGCCGCCCTCGGGCGGTGTGGTGAAGGAGGATCTGTCCGGTCAACGCGTGCTGTCGACCTATGCGACGGTCCCCTCGCTGGGCTGGCTGGTGTTCGTCGAGCTGCCGCTCACCGAAGCCTATGCGCCGATCTATGCATCGATCGGACGCGCGACATTTCTCCTGGTCGTCTTGCTGGCCTGCGCGGTGTTGGTCTCTCTCTTTCTGAGCCGGCGCATGACCGTGCCGATCCAGATCCTGACGCAGGGGGCGCGACGGATCGGCAGCGGCGACCTCGGCCTGCGGCTCGCGATCAAGACCGGCGACGAACTGGAGGCGCTTGGCGATCAGTTCAACCGGATGGCCGCTCACTTGCGCGAATCCTATGCGACGCTCGAGCACAAGGTGATGGAGCGCACCTCCGAACTTGAAAAGACCCGCGACCAGGCTCTTGCAGAGCACGACGCCGCCGAGCGGGCGCGCAGCGCGGCGGTAGCGGCCAACGAGACCAAATCACGTTTCCTCGCGGTCGTCAGCCACGAGCTGCGCACGCCGCTGAACGGCGTCATGGGCGTGCTGCAACTGCTCGACGACGGCAGCCTCGGTGAGGCACAGCGGCGTCACCTGACGACCGCGGCCGCATCGGGCGAAACGCTGATCGCGCTGGTCGACGGCATCCTCGAATATGCGCGCCTCGAGGCCAGCGCCGAGACTTTGGAGGCCCGCGATTTCCGCCTCGACCAGCTCATCGAAACGGCCGCCGACCTGATGCGTCCGCAGGCCTCTAGCAAGGGCCTGACCTTCGACCTCGCCTGCGATGCGACGGTCAATACCTCCGTGCACGGCGATCCGGTGCGGCTCAATCGCATCCTGCTCAATTTGATCGGCAACGCGATCAAATTCACCCCGCGCGGCGGCATCGGCTTGAACGCGGCCGCCGAGCGGCATGACGATCGTGTCCTGCTGCGCATCACCGTTCGCGATACCGGCATCGGCATCGCGCCCGACATGCACGAGCGGATTTTCGAGGATTTCGTCCAGGCCGACGACAGCATCGCACGGCGTTTCGGCGGCACTGGCCTCGGACTTGCGATTGCGCGGCGCCTCACCCGCCTGATGCGCGGCGAGTTGACGGTGGCGAGCATCCCAGGTGCGGGCAGCTCGTTCATGCTTGAAATACCGCTTGGCCTCGCCGCGACGGGCATCGCGCAAGGCGCGGTTCAGCCGCCATCGCGGCAGCTTCGCGTGCTGCTGGTCGACGACGACCCCGTCAATTGCGAGGTCGGCGAAGCGATGTTGAAGAGGCTCGGCCACCACGCGACCATCGCCACGAACGGCGCGTCTGCCATCGCTCGCGCGCGCGACCAGACGTTCGACATCATCCTGATGGATCTGCACATGCCCGACATGGACGGCGTCGAGGCGGCATCGCGAATCCGCAAGCTCGGTCTGCCGATGATGCCGCGCATCATCGCGGTAACCGCCGACATGTCGCGCCGCGCCCGCGAGCGGCTCGCGGGCGCAGGCATCGCCAAGATCGTCTGCAAGCCGATCCTGATCAACGCCCTCCGCGAGGCGATCGAGGACGATCACCAGAACGAGCCGGCCGCGGCGCAACTCGCCGCAGGCGCATTGATCGACCGGCACTTCCTCGACGACCAGAAGGAACTGCTGGGCGCCGCGCAAATCGAAAAGCTCCGTCACCTGCTGGAGGAGACCAGCGAGAAGCTGATCGAGGACATCGCCAAGGCAGCTGAGCTTGGCGAATACACGCAGCTCGCGCGTCACGCGCATCAACTCGGCAGCGCCGCGAGCGCGCTCGGCCTCGTCCGCCTGTTCGAGGGCTGCCGCGAAGTCGAGCTGGCGGCAGCCACGATGCCCCCCGCGAAGTGCCAGAGCTGCGTCCGCGAACTTGCGGCGCTTCGAGAGGCCTCGATGAGCGCGCTGGACGATCTGCTTCGGCCCGCCGAGCGGCGTTCGGTCAGTTAGCACCTCCCGCAACAGCCTTATACCTAGGCGTGATGGCTCGCCGACATCAGGAAATCGACGTCGGCCGCGACGCGTTTCTCGAGGAATCCCATGACAGCCTTGATGCGGGCGATGTGCAGCAGGTCCTCGTGGACGGATATCCAGATATCGCGGACGGAAAAATAGCTGGGCAGGATCGGGCGCAGATCCTTGTTGTGGGCGGCTACATAGGACGGCAGCATGGCGATGCCGAGCCCGTTCGATGCGGCCACGTATTGTGACACCAGGCTGGTACTGCGGAACACGACGTGTGCCGGCCGCAGGATGTCGGACAGCCAGCGGTTCTCCTTGATGTGGATGTGTTCGTCAATGAAGTCGACGAAGTCGTGATTGTCGAGGTCCTTCAGGTCGGACGGTGCCCGCGTGCGATGCAGATAGCCACTGGAGGCGTAAAGGAAGCTCCTGAACTCGCCGATCTTCTTGACCGAGAGCCGCCTTCCTTTTGGTTTGAAGAAGCTGATGAAGATGTCGGCCTCGCGGCGCGTCATGTCGAGGAGGCGTGTATCGGTGATCAATTCGACCTGGATCGAGGGCCAGGCCTTGCTGAATGCGGCCATGCATCTCGTCAGGTACATGCTGCCGATGCCTTCCATGGCGGCAATTCGCACGGCTCCGGCGGCGTCC
Organism: Bradyrhizobium sp. 149; assembly: GCF_023073915.1. Classification (GTDB taxonomy): domain Bacteria; phylum Pseudomonadota; class Alphaproteobacteria; order Rhizobiales; family Xanthobacteraceae; genus Bradyrhizobium. The sequence continues at coordinate 105,812 of NZ_JADPKK010000013.1, forward strand.
GCCTTCTCGGAACCGACCACGGTCTCGATGATGGCGTTGGCGTTGTTCTCCATGCCTTCGGCAAACTGGAGCAGTCGCACACCCGCTTCGGTCAGGGCAAAGCCTGCCTTGCTGCGCTTGAACAGCGTGGTGTTGAGGCTGCGTTCGAGCTCCCTCACCCGCCGGCTGACAGTCGTGTGGTCGACCTTCAACTTCTGGCCCGCGCGAACGAGATTGCGGGTGCGCGCGACCTCCAGGAAGAAGATGACGTCGTCCCAATTGTAACGCAGCGTTCGCGCAGCCTTTGCCACCTCGGCCGTCCTGATATGCCCGTTCGCGAGCTTCGGCATCTAACACTCGCTACTTTCGGGCATATCGGGCGCTACCGCAACCGTCAGGCGGCGATGATCGGGGCGTAGGTCTCGACCAGCCGGTTGGCGAACATGTCGACCTTCGGGATCATCAGCTTCTGCCGGCAGACCGCGAGATCGATGTGCTTGGGCATGACAGCGCCCAGCTTGAGAACGCGCGGCGCTACGACGTTGATGTCCCAGAGCGGAAAACCGGTCGGCGGAATCACGAGGCTGCCGCCCGGATAGGGCGAATCGACGCGGTTCGCCAGCACCACCGCCACGCGATTGTCCTCGGCCCTCGGAACAGCCAGCAGTTCGCGTTCGAACGGCTCGCGCAGCGAGGCCGGCCACAAGATGATATCGGCCGCCGCGATGCCGAGGCAACGCGAGACCTCGGGGAATACTGCGTCGTAGCCAGACATGATGCCGATGCGGCCGAACGGGGTCTCGAACACCGGATATTCGTCGCCCGCCCTCGCCCATTTCCGCTCCTCGGCGGTCAGATGGGTCTTGCGGTACTTCCCGATCTCCTTCCCATCCGGCCCGATCAGGAACGTCGTGACGAACAGTCCGGCTGCGGCGCGCTCTACCGTGGGGAGCGCGATCAGGCATTGGTAGCGGGACGAGATCGCGGCCATCCTCGCCAGCAGGGTCGTCGTTTGGTCGGCCAATGCCGCGGCCTCCGCCCCGTTCGGAATGGCGGTTGGACAGAATGCATATTCCGGCAGTGTGAGGACCTTGATGCCGAGCTTGGCCGCGTGATCGATCATATCGAACACGTCCCCGGCTGGACTGTCCTTGGTGACGTGCATCTGCACGGCGGCGACTTTGGCAACCGATTTCGCCGGGATCAGCGGCTGCTCCGCGATCCGGTAGACCGGCGTCTTCTCATAAGGCAGCGCCATCAGGCCGTAAGTCTCGGGACGGCGATCGGCGATCTTGTCGTTTGCCGAGTAGATCGATTTGTCGCTCGCGGCGTCGAGATCGATATCGGCCACGGCCATACCGTGTGTATCGTATGGCACCTTCGACAGCACGCGTCCTTTGGGATCGACGATCATGCTGCCGCCGGGATAGTAGATCGACCGCTCATAGCCGGCCTTGGTGGCGGCCACGAGCCACAGGCCGTTCTCGTAGCTGCGGGCTGGGCCCCACATGTCCGCCTGGTCCATGCTGAAGAAGTTCGCCATGTCGACGATCACTTCCGCACCCTGCATCGCCATCGAGCGGAAGATCTCGGGGATGCGGCCGTCAAAGCAGATCAATAGGCCGATCTTTCCGAGGTCGGTATCCACCACCGGGCAGCCGCGCTCGCCGAACGCGAACCAATTCTGATCGTGTGTGGCAAGGAACTGTTTGTGATAATGACAGACGGTCTCGCCATTTCGGCCGAACATGATGCCGGTGTTGAAGATCTTCTCCTTATCCGGATCCCACTCGGTGACGCCGCTGGCGATGTAGATGCAGTGCTTTTTCGCGAGCGCGGACAACGCAGTCACGAACGGGCCGTCCTTCATCGTCTCGGCGAGTTCACGGCAGTGCTCGGCGGAGTCGAAGAGATAGCCGGTGTCCATGCATTCGGGGAACACCACCAACTCGGCTCCCTGCCTCACCGCATCCTCGACGTATTGCTTGGCCAGCGCGATGTTGTGGTCAAAGTCTCCCAATCGGGCGAGCGTCTGGACGGCGGCAGCGCGGAAACGGCGCTTCGTCATGTTGGTCTCCATGTTTCGAAGATTGATCGGACTAGTCCCGCTTGACTTCCCGCCAGAAGCGGTCGAGGCAATGGCGTTTCAGGTTGATGAACCCCTCGCCCGTGGTGACGTCGAGGTCGCGCGGCCAGGGCAGGTCCACCGGAACGATTTCTGCCACCCGCGTCGGCCGACGCGTCAGCAGCACGACCTGGTCGGCGAGCTGTATGGCCTCCTCAAGATCGTGCGACACCAGCAGCATCGTCGTCTTCAGCTTCATGAAGATGTGCTGCAGCCGTTCGCGCATGAACAGCGTCATCTCGTAATCGAGGGCAGAGAAAGGCTCGTCGAGAAACAGCACCTCGGGCTCGGTCACTAGCGCGCGCAGGATCGAAACCGTCTGCTGCTGCCCTCCCGACAGCGTGTAGGGATACGCGTTGAGATCGAACGGCACATCGAAATCCGCGAGCAGCTTTTCGACGCGGCGGCGGCGCTCCTTACGATCCACCCCGATCACTTTGAGGGGATAGTGGATGTTGTCGATCGCACGCATCCAGGGAAACAGCGCTTCCCTGTAGTTCTGAAAGACGTACGATATCCTGGTGTCGCGGATGGTCTGGCCGTCGTAAAGCACCTCACCCGCATCCATCGGCATCAGGCCGGAGATCATGTTGATGAAAGTGCTCTTGCCGCAACCGTTCGGGCCGAACACCGAGATGAACTTTCCCATCGGCAGTTCGATCGAGAAGTCGTCGTAGATCGTCGTGCCCTGAAAGCTCTTGCTCAGTCCGCGCACGGTGACGTAGGCCTGCCGCGGTTTGCGCGCCAGGACAGGTGATGGGCCTTCAGCTTCTGGCCGCTCTACGCTGCGGATCGCGGTCACTTTCCCCATCGGAATGCCCACTCAATTTCCGAGATCGGACTTGGCAAGGACCTTGTCCTTGACGTTGATCGGACCTGCCATCACTCCCTCCTTGATGAAGATTTCGACCAGCGCCTGGTACGACTTCATATCGGTCTCGTTGAGGTCCTTGAAGCCGCGCAGATAAGGCTGCGCCAGGAATTCGAGCTGATCTTCCTTGGTGGGTGTGTATTTGGTGAGGATCGGCTTGTACTTTGCGAAATTGGCGTTCACGAGGTCGGTCGCCTCGTCGAGGGCGGCGACCACCTTGCGCGCTGCGTCAGGCCGCTCTTTCAAGAACTTCGTGGTCATCAGCGAAGCCCCGGAATAGAACGGATCCGCAATCACGCGCGCGACCGGATTGGTCATGGCACGGGCCGCTTTGCCCGACGCGACGGCAATCGATCCGACCGGCTCGAGCGACAACGTTGCATCGACCGTTCCGCCGACCACAGCAGGAATCTGCATGGCGACCGCGAGATCGACCAGCTTGACGTCGGTATCGGGATCGAGGCCCGCCGATCGGACCATGTGGCGGGAGATGGTGCGCCACTGAATGCCCGGAACATGACCGAGCGACTTCCCCTTCAGGTCGGCAAAGCTCTTGATCGGGCTGTCCGGCTTCACGATCAGGCCGTCATTGATGCGATCGACCGCGATACCCCCGCCCTGCAGGCCGAACACCTTCAGCTTGCCGGGAAATTTGGCCTCCGCGATCATTGCGATGCCGGCCGCCGCGCCCGGCGGACCGAAATCCGCGCGCTCCGCGATCAGGGCGTCGATGATCTGGTTTGGCGCTTCCATCTTGGTGGAAACAATCTCGATGCAGGCCTTTTCGAACAGCTTCTCTTCGAGAGCAACGTAATAGGCGGTGGTCTGCATGATCGGCAGCCAGACCGCCGTCACTTTCTCGGTCTTGTCGCAGGCCGCGTGTGTGGCGGTCGCGCCGAGCAGGAACGTGGAGGCTGCGAATGCTCCAAGGAATCTCTTCATCTGCATAATGGCCTCTCGTATGATTAGGCGGACTATTTTCCGGACCAGTGGATGAGCGAACGCTCGATCATCAGAAGCATGAAATTGAGCCCATATCCCATCGCGCCTGCGATCAAGATGGAGCCGTACATATCCGTGAGCGAATAGGAGATCTGCGCGTCGATGATGCGGTGACCGATGCCGTCGGTCGCGCCTATGAACATCTCGGCGACGATGATCACGACCAGCGCAAGCGACACTGCGGTACGCAGGCCGATGAAGGTCTGCGGCAGGGTTTCGTAGAAGATGACGTCCTTGAAAATGCGGAGCGACGACGCGCCCATCGAGCGCGCTGCGAGGATGCGGGTCTGACGAGCATTCATCACGCCGTAGGCGACGTTGAAGATGATGACGAGCCAGGCGGCGAAAGCGGCAACTGCAATCTTGGCGAAATCGCCAAGGCCGAAGAGCAGCAGGAACAACGGAAACATTGCGGTCGCCGGCGTGGAGCGGAAGAAGTCCACCAGGAATTCGACTGAACGATAGATCGCAGCCCTGGCACCGAGCACGATCCCGATAGGGACACCGGCAACCACGGCGATCAGGGTCGAATAGCCGACGCGCGCGATGGTATGGACGAAATCGCCGGTCATCTTGCCGGCGAAGATGATGGCCGCGGTATCGCGCAGTGTGTCGACTGGCGACGGCAGCAGATCCTTGTTGACCAGCTGCCCCTTGAAGGCGATCCACCACAACGCGAACAGCAGCAGCGGCCCTATCGCGAGTTCGATGGCGCGCTTCACCTTTGGATTCGAAATCGCCGCGGTGATCTGTTGCATCGGCATCCTCGTGGTCTTCGCGTCTCGCTGCGCGCCTTTCGCCGTGAGCACGAGAAGTGTTGGCTTCAGGGGCTCGAAAGAAAATGGCGAGATGTGCAATCAGTCGTGCAGGAATGCATATTGAAATCAATCATTGGACTGATTGATTTGCAGGCTTGCAGTGCACAACAGTTAGGCAAACTGCGCTTTTTTGCCCACTGCAACGGCAGCAAAAGCGATCAGGGGCGATGGCCGATGTCCTGTCCACCGAAGGCTCCACCGCCTTCACGTCATGCAGCCGTTGATCCCTCAGCGCGTTTGCGCGCGTCAGATTCGTCCTCACGCCCGAAACGCTCGACAAGGAAATCGATGAACAGCCGCACTTTCACGGACAAATGCCGGGTCGGCGGATAGACCGCATAGAGTGCGAGCGGCGGCGCAGAATAGCTGTCCAGCACGGTGCGTAGTTCGCCTTTCCGCAACGCGTCGGCCGCGATGAATTCGGGAAGCAGCGCGAGCCCCCTGCCCTTGATCGCGACATCGCGCAGCACTTCGGCATTGTTGACGCAGAGCGACCAGGCCGGCTGGATCCAGTGATCGCCGTCGGCGCCGGTGAGCTTCCACTGGTTGCCCGTAAGCAGGAAACCGTACGTCAGGGACGCATGTTCGCGCAGATCCTGCGGATGTTGTGGCGTGCCGTGACGTGCGAGATAATCAGGCGAAGCGCAGATCATGCGTGCCACCGGCATGATCTTGCGCGCGATCAGGCTGGAAGATTCCAGCTCCGCGATGCGCAACGTCACGTCAAAACCGTCCTGGACGGGGTCGAGCAGGTCGTCGCTGAGCACGATCTGGAGCTGCAGGTCCGGATATCGCGCCATGAAATCGGCGAGTACCGGCCCGAGCCGCAGGGTGCCGAACGACATCGGCGCATTGACGCGCAACATGCCGCGCGGCGCCGACTGGGCTTGCGTCACGGCCTGATCGGCCGCCTCGATCTCGGACAGGATCACGACCGCGCGGTCGAAATAGCGCTGGCCGTTCTCGGTCGGGCTCGCGTGGCGCGTGGTCCGGTTCAGGAGCTGGACGCCGAGGCTCTCCTCGAGGTCGGCGATGTATTTGCTGATCGCCGAGCGCGACAGCCTGAGCTGGCGCCCGGCCTCGGCAAAACTGCCGCTTTCGACCACCTTTACGAAGGCCCGGAGGCTGGCGACCTTATCCATGGGCCGACGTGGGCGATTGTTTCCAAATCGTAGACATAGACGTCATATTTGCATGGATTGTCTCCAATCCAAAGCGGAACGATATTTCCGGCCAGAGCAAGACCGCTCCCGAATTCAGGAGGACGACAATGTCTGGACTGCACCATGTCACCGCGATCGCCGGCGACCCCATCAGGAATTTCGGCTTCTACACCCGGAATCTTGGCCTGCGCTTCGTCAAGAAGACGGTCAATTTCGATGATCCCGGCACCTATCACTTCTATTACGGCGACGAGACCGGCCGCCCGGGCACCATCCTGACCTTTTTCCCGTGGGCCGGCGTGCCGGCGGGGCGCCGCGGCGTCGGCGAAACCCATCAGACTTCCTTCCGTGTTCCGCAGCACTCGCTCGGCTACTGGACCCAGCGTTTCACCGAGAAGGGGATCGCGTACGAGGCACTGGAAAAGCGTTTTGGCGAGTCCGTGCTGCCGTTCACAGACCCTGATGGCATGGCGCTCGCGCTCGTCGGTGTCCCCGGCGCCGAGAGCGAGCCTGGCTGGAGCAACGGCGATGTGCCGGCCGAGCATGCGATCCGCGGCTTCCACGGCGTGACCTTGCTGCTCGACAGCGCGGCGAAGACGGCGGCCGTCCTCACCGACGTGTTCGGCTTCAAGGAGGCGGCGCGCGAAGGCTCCGTGATCCGCTTCAAGGCGCCGGGCGACGTCGAAGGCAGCGTCGTCGATATCTACGAAGCGAAGGGCTTTTTGCGCGGACACCAGGGTGGCGGCTCCGTGCATCACATCGCCTTCCGCGCGGCCGACGATGCCGAGCAGGGCAAGATGGCGCAAAAGCTCGTAAGCGATCACGGCCTGCACCCGACCGAACAGAGGGACCGCAACTACTTCCGCTCGATCTACTTCCGCGAGCCCGGCGGCGTGCTGTTCGAGATCGCGACCGATATCCCCGGCTTCGCCGTCGATGAACCCGTCGCGACGCTGGGGCGTGACCTGAAGCTACCGAGCTTCCTCGAAGGGCAACGCAAGGAGATCGAGGATGTTCTGCCGAATTTAGAAGAGAGGGTATCGTGACCGAGAATTCATTCATCCATCGTTTCGAGCCCGCGACCGGCGCGGGCTCCTCTCCTCTCCTGCTGCTGCACGGCACGGGTGGCGACGAGAACGATCTGCTCGGGCTTGGCAAAATGATCTCGCCCGGCTCGGCCCAGCTCTCGCCGCGCGGCCGCGTGCTCGAGCACGGCATGCCGCGCTTCTTCCGCCGCCTCGCTGAAGGCGTCTTCGACGAGGAAGATGTGCGCCGGCGTGCGCGCGAGCTCGGCGACTTCGTCGCGGACGCACGGCAACGCTATGGCATCGCCGCGCCGATCGCGGTCGGCTTCTCCAACGGCGCCAACATCGCAGCCGCGCTGTTGCTGCTGAAGCCGGATGTGCTGGCGGGCGCGATCCTGCTCCGCGCCATGGTGCCGCTGTCGGATCCGCCCAAGGCCGAACTCGACGGCAAGCCGGTTCTGCTGTTGTCCGGGCAGGCCGACCCGATCGTGCCGCCAAACAACTCGGCACGGCTGGCGGCTCTGTTGTCGGAGTCAGGAGCGAGTGTGAGTCACAGGGTCCTGCCGGCGGGCCATCAATTGTCGCAAGCCGACGTGACGCTCGCCCGCGACTGGATCGGCAACGCCGCCGCGGAAGCGGCCTGATCCGGAAAAGCGGCGCATCGTTTTCGGACGGTGCGCCGCCGCTTCACTCGAACCAGCCGCGCCGCTTGAACCAGATCAGCGGCAGCACGCCGCTGGCAATGATGGCAAGCCACGCCAGCGGATAGCCGAACGTCCAGTCCAGCTCCGGCATGTGCTTGAAGTTCATGCCCCAGATTCCGACCAAAATCGTGGGCGGCACACCGACGACCGAGACGATCGTCAGGATCTTGAACAGCTCGTTCTGCTGGATGTTGATGAAGCCGAGCACGGCATCGAGCAGAAGCTGGATCTTGTCGGACAATCGCGTCTCGTAGTCACCGAGCGAAGCGACATCTTTCGAGACGGCCTCGAGGCGCTTCTTCGACGCGGCCGTAATCCATTCACTTCCGACATCGCCGGCAAACGAGGCCACGCGGCCGACGCCAAGCAGGACATCGCGCGCCTTGGCGAGCCGATCGGCCAGCTCCCCGATGTTCTCCAGCGCCTCGCGCATCCTGCGGCTGGAGCGGACCGGCCGCTTGGTGCGAACGAGCCCGCCCTTGAAGACGCCCCGCGAGAGCCTGTCGACCTTCGCACCGAGATGCTCGAGAATATCGGCCCCGCGATCGACCATGGCCTCGACCAGGCTGGTGAACACGCACATGCCGTTCTCCAGGCTGTCATCCGAACCTATACGCTTGCCGATCTCGTCGAAGATCGGCAGCTCCGCGAAGCGCACCGTCACCAGCACGTGCGGGCCGATGACGAAACCCACGGGCGTGATCTCGGCCTCGTTGTCCTCGTTGAGCCGGACCGCCGGCGAGCTGAGATAGAGCGTGCCGTTGTCGAGGATCAGGCGGCTCGACGCTTCGATCTCGCTGAGCGAATCCTCGGACGGAATACGTATCCTGAGCAACCGTTCGACGAACTGCTTTTCCTCCGCGGTCGCGTCCAAGAGATCAGCCCAAATGATCTCGGACGGCATTTCCGCGCCGATCTTCTGCCAGTCGTCGGATGGCCACCTGTACAGTTTAAGCAAGAGCCGAACTCCGCACCTTCGCGCCGGATCGCACGGCATGCGGCCATCCTGCGCTGAGCTAACGCATGAGGGTTCCGAACGTTCAAGGTCGAGGGAGCGTCGGGGCGGCGCCAAGCCGAGCGGGCGCGGCCTCCTTCGATGATGCCATCATTCCAGTGTTTTGCCCGACGGGTCAACCGCATCCGCAACGGGCTAGCCATTCAATCGCGCCACGCGCAAGCCATTGAAATGACTAGCCCCGGCTACTGTGCATGGGGTTGTTTTTCAGGTTTTGTTTTTGACCAGCGTCGTGACCATCTCTTTCGTCGGGAGAGATGGCCACCGAAAGCTCGCAGTCGTCCTGCGCGACCCTACTCCCAATACCACGTCGAGAAATCGTTCTCGTACTGGGGCACGTCCTTCCAGACGCCCTTCAGCTTCTTGTTGGTGATGGTGATCAGCTGCGGCTGGTAAAGGTAGGCGGAGACGGCGTCGGTGGCCAACATGCGCTGGGCATCCCCGAGAAGTTTTGCACGGGCAGCTTCGTCTGGCGTCGATACGATCTGCTTGTAGAGCGCGTTGAACGCTTCGTTGTTGTAGCCGAGATAGTAGTCCGGCTCGGTGATCTTGACGAGATCGAACGGCTCGACGTGGCTGATGATGGTGAGATCGAAATTGTGCGGACCGTTGCCGGCGAACACCTGCGACAGCCATTGTGCCCATTCGACGTTCTCGATCTTGGCGATGATGCCGACCTTGGCGAGCTGGGCCGCAAGGATCTCGCCGCCCTGCCGCGCATAGGAGGGCGGCGGCAGCTTGAGCGACAGCTCGAGCGGGGTGGTAACGCCGGCCTCGGCGAGGAGCTTCTTGGCCTTCTCCGGATCGTAGGGGTTGATGCCGATGGTATCGACGAAACCGAGCGCGCCCGGCACGTAGAAGCTGCCGATCGGCGTGCCGAAACCGTCGACGGCACCGTCGATCATGGCCTTGCGATCGATCGCGGCGAGGATCGCACGGCGCACGCGGACATCGTCGAGCGGCTTCTTGCGATGGTTGATCGCGACGATGGTCTTGGCCCTGGAGCCGCCGACCATGACATTGAAGCGCGGATCGGCCTTGAACTGCGCGATGGTGCGCTGGGCCGACACGCGGGGAAACGCGTCGACGTCGCCCGACAGCAGCGCCGCCGTCTGCGCTGACGGATCGGAGATGAAGCGGATCGTCACCTTCGAGAGCTTGATCGCGGCGGCGTTGCGGTAGTCCGTCCATTTGGTCAGGGTCATCGAGGAGCCCTTGGCCCAGGCGCCAAGCTGATAAGGCCCGGTCCCGATCGGCTGCGTGATATTGGTCGGCGCGCTCTTCGGCTCGACGATCGAGCCGCTCGCCTGCCCGAGCAGGAACGGCAGGTTCGGCTCGGAATTTTTCAGCGTGATCACGACTGTGTCCGCGTCAGGCGCGGTAACCGACTCGAAGCTCTGGAACAGGCTCTTGTCCTTGTTGGTGCTGGTGGCGACAGCATTGCGCTCGAACGAGAACTTCACGGCTGCGGAGTCGAACGGCTCGCCGTTGTGGAATTTGACGCCCTTGCGCAGCTTGAAGGTATAGGATTTCAGATCGGGCGATGCGGTCCAGCTCTCCGCCAGCAGGGGCGACGTGGAGCCGTCCTCGTTGATCTTGGTCAGCGTCTCGTAGATGTTGTAGAGCGTGACCTCGGCGATCGCGGCGGCCGCAGCGTTGGTGGGATCGAGGCCCGGCGGCTCCAGCGCCATCGCCATGACGACGCTGTCCTTCTTGCTCTGCGCCAGCACCGGCAACGGTGCCGCGGCAAGCGCGACGGCGAATACGACGATGGATAGTTTCCTGAACATGCGTAACTCCCCGGCCTTCATCTTGTCCTACCCTACGCCAATCCCGCCGCGGGCGCTAACCCTCCACGGGCAATGGCGGCAACGCCATCACAGCCTCGGCCTTGTGGCAGGCGGCGAGATGCGTCTCGCCCACCTTGCGTAGCTCAGGCAGAACCTCGCGGCAATGCTGGTCGGCGAGCGCGCACCGCGACACATAAGGACATCCGGTCGCGGCCGCCGATTGCGAGGCGATCGCCTGGGCCCCGCGGCGGCGCCGGCCACCACCGGCGCGCGCCCGCGGTACGGCATCCAGCAATGCCCGCGTATAGGGATGGGCGCAGCGCTCGAACAAGTCCTCGGGACAGCCCTGCTCGACGATACGGCCGAGATACATCACCGCGACCTCGTCGCAGAGATAGTCGACGACGGCGAGGTCGTGGCTGATCAGGACGTAACTCAACCCGAACTGTTCCTGGAGGTCCTGCATCAGGTTGAGCACCTGCGCCTGGACGGAGACATCGAGCGCGGAGACTGGCTCGTCGGCCACGATCAGCTTCGGCTGGGTGATCAGCGCGCGCGCAATGGCGATGCGCTGGCGCTGACCGCCGGAGAATTCGTGCGGATATTTCTCCATGTCGGCATCGCGCAGGCCCACCTGCCTCAGCACCGCAGAGACGCGCGTGCGAAACGTGGTGCGGTCGGCGCCCTCCAGCACAGTGAGCGGCTCGGCGACGATCCGCGCGATGGTCTGGCGCGGGTCGAGCGATCCGTAGGGATCCTGGAACACCATCTGGAAATCACGGCGCGCGCGGCGCAATTCGTCGGCAGTGATGCGGTTGAGATCGCGGCCGAGCAGCGCGACCTGGCCCGACGTCGGCCGCTCCAGCGCCATCACCACCCGCGCGAAGGTCGACTTGCCCGAGCCGGATTCGCCTACTATGCCGAGGCTCTTGCCGGCGTCGACCCGCACGCTGACGCCATTGAGCGCGCGCACCTGCCCAGGCGGGCGGAACAGGCTCTCGCGCGGGAGCGTGTAGCGCTGCTCGAGATCCTTCACGTCGAGAAGGGGCGCCGTGCTCATGCGGACAGCGCTCCGACGCGTTCAGCCATCGACACGTCCGTCCGGATGCAGCGCACGAAGTGGCCCGGCCCGACGTCCACCATCGGTGGAAGTGCGACCCGGCATTGCTCGATTACGAGCGGACACCGATCGGCGAAGGTACAACCGGAAGGCAGATCGGCGAGCTCCGGCACCGTGCCCGATATCGTCGTCAGCCGTGTCCCCTTGCGTGCGCCGAGCTTCGGTCGAGCCCGGAACAGGCCCTGCGTGTAGGGATGTCCCATGCGGCGGAACACTTCGTCGGTCGGTCCACTCTCGACGACCGTGCCGCCATACATCACCATCATGCGTTGCACGTTCTCGGCGATGACGCCGAGATCGTGCGAGATCAGGATCATCGACATGCCGCGCTCTTCGACGATATCGGCGATGAGGTCGAGGATCTGGCCCTGGATGGTGACGTCGAGCGCGGTGGTCGGCTCGTCCGCGATCAGAAGGTCGGGCTCGCAGGCGAGCGCCATCGCAATCGTGACACGCTGGCGCTGGCCGCCGGAAAACTGGTGCGGATAGGCATCAATGCGCCTGGCCGGATCAGGCAGCCCGACACGATCGAGCAAGGCGATCGTCTCCTTGCGCGCCTGCCCGGCCGAATAGTTCTTGTGACGCCGCAGCGGCTCGGCGACCTGGTGGCCGATCGTGTGCATCGGGTTGAGCGCGGTCATCGGCTCCTGGAAGATCATGCTGATGCGGTTGCCGCGCAGACGACAATATTCCGCGTCCGACAAACCAACCAGTTCGCCGCCATCCAGCTTGACGCTGCCGGTGACGGCCGCACTGTCAGGCAGCAGCCCCATCAGCGACAACGCGGTGACCGACTTGCCGCAGCCGGATTCGCCGACGAGCCCGAGCGTCTCACCCCGTTTCAAGGAAAAGCTGACGCCGCGCACGGCGTGTGCCGGCCCGCGGCTGGTGTTGAGGCGCACGCCGAGATTGGCGACCTCCAGCAACGGCATGGTAGAGCGTTCGCCCATCGTCATCGCTCCCGCGCCAGTCGTGGATCGAACAGATCGCGAAGTCCGTCGCCGAGCAGATTGAGGCCGAGCACCGCGATTGCGATCGCCGCGCCGGGATAAACCGCTAGCATCGGCGACTGGAACAGCAGCGTCTGCGCGTCGTTCAGCATCCGCCCCCAGGACGGCTGCGGCGGCTGCGTGCCGAGGCCGAGATAGGACAAGGCGGCCTCGGCGAGGATCGCGAGCGCGAACTGGATGGTCGCCTGCACGATCAGGACCGACAGGATGTTGGGCAGCACGTGCTCAATGGTGATGCGGAAAGACCCTTTCCCCGCGGCGCGCGCGGCCAGCACGAACTCGCGCGCCCAGATCGCGTTGGCCGAGCCGCGCGTCAGGCGGATCAGCGTCGGGATTTGGAAAATGCCGATGGCGACGATCGAGGTCACCATGCCGGGCCCGACGACCGCAGAGAGCATGATGGCGGAGAGCACGGCCGGAAAGGCGAAGGTGAAATCGGAGAAGCGCATGATGATCTCTTCAGTCCAGCCGCGCCTTGCCGATGCGAGCAGGCCGAGGCAGACGCCGAAGGTGAGACCGATGCTGACTGCGATGATGCCGACCATGATGGTGGAGCGGGCGCCGGCCAGCAGCAGCGAGACGATATCGCGACCGAAGACATCGGTGCCGAGCCAATGCGCGGCCGAGGGCGGCCGGAGTTTCGAGGCGATGTCGATCTCGTAGGGCGACCAGGGCGTCCACACCAGCGACAGCAGCGCCGAGGCGAGAACCAGCAGGCTCAGCGCGCCGCCCAGCACGAAGCTGCGATGGCGCAGCGCGCGGCGCCAGAACGTCCGCGCCGGCAGAGGGCGCGTTGCGGCCGGCGCGTCGACGAGGGTGGTCAGCGGCGCGCTCACAGATCGTGCACCTTGATGCGGGGATCGACGAAGGCATAGAGCACGTCGACCACGAAATTGACGATGACGACCATGGTGGCGAGCAGCATCACGCAGTTGCGCACCACGATCAGGTCGCGGTTGGCGATCGACTGGAAGATCAGGCGGCCGAGGCCGGGCAGATAGAACACGTTCTCGATCACGATGGTGCCGGCGAGCAGATTGGCGAATTGCAGGCCCATTACCGTCATCACCGGGATCATGGCGTTGCGCAGCACATGGCTCCACAGCACCTCGCGCTTGCCGAGCCCCTTCGCGCGCGCCGTGCGGACGAAGTCTTCACGCAGCACTTCCAGCACGGCCGAACGCGTGACGCGGGCGAGGATCGCGGCCTGCACCACCGCGAGCGAGAGCGCCGGCAGCAGCAGCGACTTGATGCCGAGCCAGATGCCGTCCTCCCAGCCGGGAAAGCCGCCCGCCGACAGCCATTGCAGCCGCACCGAGAACAACAGCACCAGCAGGATCGCAAACCAGAAATTCGGCAGCGCGATGCCCACCTGCGTCAGCGACATCACGCCGACGTCGCCGAGCTTGTTGTGGTTGGCGGCGGTGTAGATGCCGGCCGAGAGCGCCAGCGTCACCGTGATCAGCATGGACATCATCGCGAGCGGAATAGTCAGCACCAGCCGCTCCGCGATCAAGGCGGCAACCGGTGTGCCGTAGACATAGGAGTTGCCGAGATCGCCGACGAGCAGCCCCTTGATCCACTGCAAATAGCGAACCGCCAGCGGCTGGTCGAGCCCGAGCTTGACCGTGAGCGCACGCACCGCGTCCGCCGAGGCATCGGCGCCCATCAGCATCTGCGCGGCATTGCCCGGAAGAGCATCCAGCACCAGGAAAATGATCACGGATGCGCCGACCAGCGTCGCCAGCAAAGTCAACAGACGACGGAGAACAAATACGCTCATGCGCGCTCGGATTCAGGGCTCATCTGTTGCACGATCAACATGTCCGGGCACCGGAGGCAAGTGCTTTGCAAACAGACGCTCTGCAAACGGTCCCTTTGCGGCATGTGCCTCACCTTAGCTGGGCCAGCGGGACAGAAGGTCATGCGAAGCCTCGAACAGCGCGCTCACGCGCAGCAAGTCCGCATCAGCTCGGAAGCGGCCGACGAGTTGCAATCCGATCGGCAGGCCGTCACGGCCGAAGCCGCAGGGCAGGCTGACCGCGGGGTGCCCGGTCATGTTGAACGGCATGGTCCAGGGGAACCAGTGCGGCCGGACACTGTCAAAGTGCTTGCCATCGATCTCGATGCTGCCGAACAGGTCCTGATCGATCGGCAGGGCGGTGCGGGTGATGGTCGGCATCGCCAGCAGATCCCCACGCGCAAGCAGGGATTGCACGCAGCGGAACAACGCCGTGCGCGCGAACATCGCCTCCTGATACGCGACGCCGCTGACGTCGGTGGCAAGCGCAAGCTGCTTCAGGAAGGCCTCACTCAGCGCGTCCCCGTGCTCGGCCGCGAGTTTTGCAAAGCGCGTGCGCCAGACGGTGTGGTTGATGGCGCGCCAGATCGGCTCGATGTCGAAATCCTCACCGGAGAATTCCTCGAGTTCGGCGCCGAGCCCCGCCAGCCGGTCCAGGCTCACCTTGAAGCCGGCTGCGACATCGGCCGAGACGGGGCGGCCGGGCGGCGACAGGCAGAAGAGGATCTTCTTCCCACGCAGATCGCCGCGCGGGGCGGCCGTGCCGATGAAATCGGGCACGGGAACGCCGATCGACCAAGGATCGCAAGAATCCTCGCCGGCCATCGCCTGCATCATCAGCGCGGTGTCGGCGACGTCGCGGGTCATCGGCGTGACGTAAGTCTGGTTGCCGAATACGTCCAGCGCCTGGCTGTGCGGGATGACGCCGTTGCTCTGCTTCAGCCCGACCACGCCGTTGCAGGCGGCGGGAATTCGCGTCGAGCCGCCGCCATCGGTCGCGATCGCAAGCGGCGCGATCCCGCTCGCCACCGCCACCGCCGCGCCGCCGCTGGAGCCGCCCGACGAGCGCTCGGCGCTCCAGGCGTTGCGGGTGCGGCCGAACAGCGGCGAGTCGGTCAGACATTTGCTGCCGAATTCCGGCGTGGTGGTCTTGCCGATCAGGATCGCGCCTTGCGCACGCAGCCGTGCAACCGCCACGGCGTCCTCGACCGGCACGTTGTCCTTGTAGGGAACGGCGCCGAACGTGGTCTTCACACCCCTGGTGTTGACGATATCCTTGACGGTGACGGGGATGCCGTGCAGCAGGCCGAGCGGCTCGCCGTCCATGATCTTGCGCTCGGCCGCGCGCGCCTCTGCCATCGCCTCGCCGCCACACAGCGTGATGAAGCAGTTCAGCCGGGGCTGGAGCGCCTCGGCGCGCGCGAGCACGGCGCGGGTGAGCTCGACCGGCGAAATCTGCTTTTTCGCGATGAGGCCGCGCAGCTCGGTTGCGGATAGCAAGCAAGGATCGCCGATCATCGTCAAATCGCTCCGAAGCCGGCCGCCGTTGGCCGATAGCATTGACAGCGAGGATGACAGTTTTGTTAACTCGCCGTCCAATACGATTTTTAACGCCGACCCATACGTTTTCGGTATGCCAATGGATATTCGCCGGCTCCGCTATTTCGTCGCCGTGGCCGAGGCGCGCAGCGTCGGCAAGGCGGCCGAGCGGCTGCGGATGGCGCAGCCGCCGCTCTCGGTGCAGATCCGCAAGCTCGAATCCGAAATCGGCGCGCCGCTGTTCCGCCGTGGCACGCGCGGCATGGACCTGACCGAAGCGGGCCAGGCGCTGCTGGCGCGCGCCAGCGAGGCGCTGGCGCTTGCGGCCGACGGCATCGAAGCCGCGCGCGCGGTCGCGGCCGGGAGCCGTGGTCGGCTGTCCGTCGGCTACATGTTCGTGCTGGCGAACGCGATGCTGCCGCGTCTCATCCCCGAGCTGCGGCGATCCATTCCCGGCGTCGATCTCGACTTCGCCGAGCTCAGTGCCTCGACGCGCGAGGCGCGGCTCCTCGACCGCAGCGTCACCGTCGCGCTATGCATGCCGGCGATCCACCATCCCGAGATCCAGGTGGCGCGGATCGGCGCGCAACCGTTCATGCTGGCGATGCCGATCCGCTCGCCATTCGCCCGCCTGGGCTCGGTGCCGATGGCGCGGCTGCAGGGCCGTCCGCTGATTGCACTGCCGCCTCCGGAGCGGGACCCCTCCTCCTCCGCGGTCGCGGCCCTGCTGCGGCGGCATCAGATCGTGATGCCGATCGCAAGCCGGGTGGAGACGGTACATTCGGCCATGAGCCTGGTTCTGGCCGGTGAAGGCTTCGGCATCCTGCCCGCCTGCGCCCGGCTCGGGGCGCCGCGCGGCATCGTATTCCGGCCGCTGCGGGATGCGACCGACTCCATCGATATCGCGGTGTGCTGGCGGCGGGACTCTCACAGCCCGCTGATCCGCACCTTCCTCAAATGCGCCGAGAAGGCCGTCGCGCCGCTGTGACGCGGCGCTACAAGCTCCAGGTGATCTCGTGGCTCCACGGCGGATCGGCACCGGGACGGGTACACGTGAGACCGGCGCAATTGGCGGCAAAGGACAGCGCGCGGCGAAGCTCGTCCGCGCCGATGTCCTTTAGTTGCTGTCGGGCAAGACGCCCCTGCTTGTGCAAGGCGAACAGCAGCGCCGCCTGAAAACTGTCGCCCGCACCGATGGTGTCGGCGACCACGACCTTGGGCGCGGCGACCTCGATCTGCCCTGCCCCCGAATGCCAAGCGATCGCGCCGTTGTTGCCGCGGGTGATGACGACCAGGCTCGCGCCCCGTATCAGCAGCGCGCTCGCACGCTGCTGATAAGGCTCGTCGCCGAACAAATACACAAAATCGACGTCCGACATCTTGATCAGATCGGCGCAGCCGGCAAACTCGGTCATGCGCGCGAGATAGGCCGGCTTGTCCTTCACGAGGTTGGGCCGGCAGTTCGGATCAAGGGAGATGGTCGACGACGCCCGTGCGTCCGCGATCAGGGCCCCGGTTTCGGTCGCGCCCTGGTCGTTGACGAGCGTGGTCGAGCCGACATGGACGGCATCGACAGTTGCGAATGGAATGGTGCCACGGCGATAGGTCCAGCTTCGCGTCGCTGTCTCGGCATCGTAGAAGGCATAATGCGACTCGCCGGCGACAATACGCACGAAAGCGAGCGTGGTCTGGTGATCGCCGCGGGTGGCGAGAGCGAGCTCGACATTCGAGGCAGCGGCGTGCTCGGCGATCATGCGCCCGAACATGTCCGTCGAGATCCCGCCGACAAAGCCGGTCGGCGCGCCCAGCCGCGCCATGCCGATGGCGACGTTGAGGCAGGAGCCGCCGACCGCCGGCATCACCGCTTCGCGCCCGTCGGTGGCTCGCGTCGGGACGAAATCGATTAGCGCATCGCCGCAGGAAATCAGCATCCGTTTCAACCCCAAAATCAGTCGTTTGCGATGTCGCGCATCGCGGTGCGGCTGCCGCGATCGACCTCGCGCAGTAATTTGTAGACCTTGCGCTTGTGGGCGTGAAAGGCGGCGATGTCGGGCGTGGTCGGCTCGCTCTTCGCTCCCAGCGCCGACATCTTTGCCATGGTCTCGCCGATCGAAGCGTAGGCGCCGCCGGCGACCGCGCCGAGCATCGCGGCGCCGAGCAGCACCGGCTCCCTGGTCTGCGGCAGCGCCACGGTGAGGCCAGTCGTATCGGCCATGATCTGCCGCACCAGCGGACTGCGGCTGGCGCCGCCGCCCATGATCATGATGCTGGAACAGACACCGTGCGCGGCAAAGGCCTCGATCACCTCGGCAAGCCCATAGGCGAGCCCGGACAGACCGGCGACGAACAGCCGTTCCATCGAGGCGATGTCGGTGTCGAGATCGAGCCCCGCGATCACGGCGCGCGTTTCAGGGTCGGCGTAGGGCGAGCGGTTGCCGATGAACTCTGGAAGCACATGGACGTCGCGGGCCAGCAGCGCGGCGCGGCTGGCGTCGCCCGCGCGCGCGATGATGCGGCGCTCAAGAAACTCGATGAGGTCGAGGCCCTCACTGCGCGCCGCCGCGCTCGCTTCGGCATGGCCGGGATGCGATTTGAGGAGATGATCGATCGCCGCGCCCGCAGCCGACTGCCCGCCTTCGTTGAGCCAGAAATTGGGTACCATGCCGGAGTAGTAAGGACCCCACACGCCGGGAACGAAGCATGGCTCCCTGGTCGTCGCCATGATGCAGGCCGACGTTCCCATGATGTAGGCAAGACGGTCGCAGACATCTGTCGCGGTGTCCGATTCATCGCGGCCGCCGATCGCGCCGATGCCGCCAGCGTGCGCGTCGATCAGGGACGCTCCGACGGGTGTACCCGCTGACAGGCCGAGATCGGCGGCGGCGGTGCGGGTGAGACCCGTATCCAGGCGCGTCCCGGGGGCGACGATCTCGGTGCCGATCCGGGCATATTTCTCGGCGACGAAATCCGAGAGGCCGATGCGCTGGAAGAACGACGCGCTCCAGCCGCCGCTATCATGCGCGAGGTAGTTCCATTTGCAGGTGACGGTGCAGGTCGAGCGCTGCAGCGAGCCGGTCGCGCGCCAGGTCAGGTAATCCGCCAGATCGAAGAAGTGCCCTGCGGCGTCGAAGCTCGCACGCAGATGCCGCTTCAGCCACAGCAGTTTCGGCATCTCCATCTCGGGCGAGACCGAGCCGCCGACATAGCGCAGCACGGCGTCCCTGGTCTCGTTGATCAGCCGCGCCTCCGCAATGGCGCGGTGATCCATCCAGACGATGACGTTGCGCTGCCTGTCGCCGGAGGTGCTGACGGTGAGCGGCTCGCCCTTGGCATCGAGCACCACGAGGGAGCAGGTGGCGTCGAAACCGATGCCGGCGACGCTGTCAGGCGCGATTGCAGCTTCCGCCATCGCAGCCCGCACCGACGCCGTGCAAGCGTCCCAGATATCCTGGGACGACTGTTCGACGATGTCGCCGGCCTCGTGCCATGTCCTGATCGGATGCCGTGCGATCGCCAGCAAGGTACCGGCCTCGTCAAACACCCCTGCCCGCGCGCTCGTGGTCCCTACATCGACGCCGATATACGCTCGCGGCATTGTCGCTCCTGGTCGCTTCGTCAGTTTTGACGCAAGCCTACCAGCAAGTGTAGCCGCCATCCACCAGCACGATGCTGCCGGTCATCAGGCTCGCGGCCTCGGAAGCAAGGAACAGCACCACGGAGGCGATCTCCTCGACCTGCCCCATCCGCGCCATCGGAGTTCCGCCGATCCAGGCATCGTACATTCTCGGATTGCTCTTCACGAAGGCGTTGAGCGGCGTCTCGATGTAGGTCGGCGCCACCGCATTGACGCGGACGCCGCGCGCGCCCCATTCGGCGGCCAGCGATTTCGTGAGATGGTGCACCCCGGCCTTGGATGCGTTGTAGAAGCACTGCTCCTGCGGCTTGTTGACGATGAAACCCGACATCGAGCCGACGTTGACGATGGCACCGCTCTTGGCGTTGAGCATGTGCTTGCCGAACTCGCGGCAGCACCAGAACGTGCCGTTGAGATTGACGTCGATGACATTGAGCCAGTGCTCGTCCGCCACGGTCTCGGCCGGCGTCTCGCTGCGGGCAATGCCGGCATTGTTGACGAGGATGTCGACCTTGCCGTGGCGCGCAACAAGGTCGCTCGCGACCTCCGCCACGCGCTTGGTGTCGGTGACATCCATGATCGCCGTCTCGACGTCGAAGCCCTTCGCGTTCAGGCTGGCTTTCGCAACGTCGGCGACCTTGCTGTCACGATCGCCGATGACGACCCTGGCGCCGGCTTCAGCCAGCGCTTCGGCGCAGGCGAGCCCGATGCCCTGCCCGCCGCCGGTGATGAACGCCGTCTTGCCGTTCAGCTTGAACTTTTCCAGGTACATGTTGCTCTTCCGTTTCTTGCCGTGTTCTTGCCGTTTCTTGTCAGCCGCTGATGGCGTTGCCGCTCGCGTCGAAGCGATGGATGCGCATGGGCTCCGGCACCAGCGACACGTGGTCGCCGGCGTGCAGGCTCAATTCACCGATGTAGCGCGCCGTCAGCATGCCGAGCGGACCGGCATCGACATAGAGGAAAGTGTCGCTGCCGAGATGCTCGGCCACCGCGATCGTTCCCTGCCAGCCGCCGGCGCCGTCGCGCTCGATCTTGAGATGCTCCGGCCGTACCCCGATCGTTGCCGCGCCCTTCTGCACGGCGTGCTCGCCGGTCACGAAGTTCATCTTGGGCGAGCCGATGAAGCCGGCGACAAAGAGGTTGGCCGGCTTCTCGTAGAGATCCAGCGGCGAGCCATATTGCTCGATCTTGCCGCCGTTGAGCACGACGATCTTGTCGGCCATGGTCATGGCCTCGACCTGATCATGGGTGACGTAGATCGCAGTCGTGCCGAGCTGCTTCTGGAGCCGCGTCACCTCGATGCGCATCTGCACGCGCAGCGCCGCGTCGAGGTTGGAGAGTGGCTCGTCGAACAGAAACGCCTTGGGCTCCCGGACGATGGCGCGCCCGATCGCGACGCGCTGGCGCTGGCCGCCGGAGAGCTCGCGCGGCTTGCGGTCGAGATAAGGCGTGAGGTTCAGCGTCGCGGCGGCCGCCTCGACCTTGCGGTTGATCTCGTCCCTTGCCAGCCCCGCCATCTTCAGGCCGAAGCCGATATTGCCGCGCACGCTCATATGCGGATAGAGCGCGTAGGACTGGAACACCATCGACAGCCCGCGCTTGGCCGGCGGCGTGTCGACCACGTTCTTGCCGTCAATCAAGATCTTGCCGCCGCTGACATCCTCAAGCCCGGCGATCAACCGCAGCAGCGTGGTCTTGCCGCAGCCCGAGGGGCCCACGAACACCACGAACGACCCGTCGACGATCTCGAGGTCCGCGCCCTTGATGATGTGCACGGGGCCGAAGGATTTTTGCACGTCCTGAAGTGTGATCTGACCCATGATCCGGCAGCCCTTTTTACTTTACCGCGCCAAAGGTGAGCCCGCGCACGAGCTGCTTCTGGCTGAACCAACCGAGGACGAGAATGGGCGCAATCGCCAGCGTCGAGGCCGCCGACAGCTTTGCCCAGAACAACCCTTCCGGGCTCGAATAGGACGCGATGAACGTGGTGAGCGGCGCGGCGTTCGAGGTCGACAGATTGAGGGTCCAGAACGCCTCGTTCCAGGCCAGGATCAGGTTCAGCAGCATGGTCGATGCCAGCCCCGGGATCGCCATCGGCGTCAGGACATAGACCAGCTCGCGGCCGATGGTGGCGCCGTCCATGCGCGCGGCTTCCAGAATGTCGCGCGGGATCTCCTTGAAATAGGTGAAGAGCATCCAGATCACGATCGGCAAATTCCCAAGGCACAGGATGAAGACGAGGCCGATGCGGGAATCGAGCAGGCCGAAGCTCTTGTAGATCAGGTAGATCGGCACCAGAACGCCGACCGGCGGCATCATCTTGGTCGAGAGCATCCAGAGCAGGATGTCCTTGGTGCGCTTGGTCGGCGAGAACGCCATCGACCAGGCCGCGGGGATCGCGATCAGCAGCGCGATCAAGGTCGAGCCACCGGCGATGATGACCGAGTTCATCGCATGGAGGAAATAGTCGCTGCGCTCCTGCACGGTCGCATAGTTTTCCGTGGTCCAGTGGAAGAACAGGAAAGACGGTGGAATGGCGAATGCCTCAAGTTCGGTCTTGAAGCTCGCCAGCACCATCCAGAGGATAGGAAAGAAGATCAGGAAGCCGAACAACCACGCCCCGATCGTCGAGACCACCACCCGCCGCCTCGTCGCCATTCGCGCCATGTCTCATGCCTCCAGATTTCGGCCGACAATGCGGACCAGGAAGAAGGCAACGACGTTGGCGATCACGACAGCGACGAGGCCGCCGGCCGAGGCGGTACCGACATCGTACTGGATCAGTGCCTGCGAATAGATCAGGAACGCGATGTTGGTGGTCGACAGTCCCGGGCCGCCGCCCGTGGTGACGTAAATCTCGGCGAAGACGGTGAGCAGGAAGATCGTCTCGATCAGGATCACCACTGTGATGGGACGCGCGAGGTGCGGCAGCGTGATGTAGATGAAGGTCGAGATCGCGCTGGCACCGTCCATTTCGGCGGCTTCCTTCTGCTCCTCGTCGAGCGACTGCATCGCAGTGAGCAAAATCAGCGTCGCGAACGGCAGCCATTGCCAGGACACGATCAGGATCACGGCCAACAGCGGCATGTCGTTGAACCAGTCGATGGGCGTCAACCCGAACATCGACGCAATCCAGGCAAACAGCCCGGACACCGGATGCATCAATAAATTCTTCCAGACCAGCGCGCTCACCGTCGGCATCACGAAGAACGGCGCGATCACCATCAGCCGGACGATGTTGAGGCCGATCACGGGCTGGTCGAGCAGCAGCGCCAGCGGAATTCCGAGCAGGACGGTCAGCGCCAGCACCGAGCCGACCAGCACCAGCGTGTTCTGGAGCGAGGCGAGGAACGCGGGATCGGTGAGGAAGTAGCGGAAATTCTCAATCCCGACGAACGCTTCCGAGCCGGGATCGAGCAGGCTGTAATGCAGCGTCGAGAAATAGATCGTCAGCGCCAGCGGAACGATCATCCAGATGAACAGCAGCCCCACGGCGGGCGTCAGGAGCGTCCGTGCGAGAAGCTGCGTCTGCCGGGTTGCCATTCAGGCTTCTCCGCTAGCGGGAAGAAGGCGGCCATCCATCCGGAGCGGTGGATGGCCGCAAGTTTGAGCTCAGGAGGGAGAGCTCGGGTTCACTTGATGTAGCCGGCGCGCTTCATCTCGCGCTCGGTTGCGGATTGCGCCGCGGTGAGCGCGGCATCGACCGTCATCGATCCCGCGAGCGCAGCTGAGAACTGCTGTCCGACCTGCGTGCCGATGCCCTGGAATTCGGGGATCGCGGCATATTGCACGCCGACGTAGGGCACCGGCTTCACCGTCGGCTTGTTCGGGTCCGCCGCGTCGATCGAGGCCAGCGTCAGCTTCGCGAATGGGGCGACCTTCAGATAATCAGGGTTTTGGTAAAGCGAGGTTCGCGTGCCCGGCGGCACGTTGGCCCAACCCTCCTTCGCCGCCACGACCTTGGTGTAGTCCTTGCTGGTGGCCCAGCCGATGAACTTCTCGGCGGCTTCTGACTTCTTCGAGCCGGCGGGGATTGCGAGACTCCAGGCCCACAGCCAGTTGGCGTTCTTGCCGAGCCCGGTGTTGGGCGCCAGCGCGAAGCCGACCTTGTCGGCGACCTTGGAGTCCTTCGGGTTGGTGACGAAGGACGCCGCGACAGTGGCGTCGATCCACATCGCGCACTTGCCAGCATTGAACAGCGCGAGGTTCTCGTTGAAGCCATTCGAGCTCGCGCCGGGAGGGCCGGCCTGCTTCATCAGGTCGACATAGGTCGACAGCGTCGCCTTCCATTCCGGCGTGTTGAACTGCGGCTGCCACTTCTCGTCGAACCAGCGTGCGCCATAGGAATTGGCCATGGCGGAGAGGAACGCCATGTTCTCGCCCCAACCGGCCTTGCCGCGCAGGCAGATGCCGTAGACGCCTCCGCTCTTGTCAGTGAGCTTCTTGGCCGCGTCGACGACGAAATCCCAGGTCGGGTTTTCCGGCATCTTGAGGCCGGCCTTGTCGAACAGGTCGGTTCGGTACATCACCATCGAGCTCTCGCCATAGAACGGCGCGGCGTAGAGCTTGCCGTCGACGGAGACCGCATCCCTGATCTTGGGCAGGAGGTCGGCGACGTCGTAATCGGCGCCGAGATTGGCGAGCGGCACCAGCCAGCCCTTCTTGGCCCAGATCGGCACCTCGTAGGTGCCGATGGTGAGGACGTCGAACTGGCCGCCCTTGGTGGCAATGTCGGTGGTGACGCGCTGGCGCAGCACGTTCTCCTCAAGCGTCACCCATTTCACCGATATATCAGGGTTCTTCTTGGTGAATTCGGCCGTCAACCCCTGCATGCGGATCATGTCGCCGTTATTGACGGTGGCGATCGTCAGGGTCGTTTCGGCCATCGCGGGGACGGCCAGCAACAGGCAAGACGCGCCGCAGACGGCGCCGAGGACGTGTTTCACGGTGACCTCCCTAGGATCGCGCTTTTGAGCATATGCCCACGCGTTGGGTGTATGTTCAACTGAGGCCGGGCCGTTGTCAAGCAGGCGCTAGGTGTTCGCGCAACTTATGAGTGCTGCAGTGCGGGAGTGATGAGAGTTGCCGCCTCGCACACGGCTGTCATGCCCCGCGAAGCGCGGCATCCAGCACTCGGGTTGTTTATTGATTTGCCCTAAGCGAGGCCGCGGCGTACTGGATCATCCGCCTTCGCGGATGATGACAGCAGTACGACGGGCGAGATCGCCGCCCTACCGCTCCAGAATCGCCCTTGCGGTCGTCTCATCGGTAATGAGCCCGTTGATCAACCGCCCATTTAACGCCGCCGCGATCGCCGGCACCTTGGCCGCGCCGACTGCGGCGCCGATGGTCGTGGTCTTTGCCGGAACCTCCGGCGGAATGCTAGTCAGGCGCTTGTTGGTGCCGGCCTTGAGCAGGCGGCCCTTGGAATCATAGGCCCAGCCGGTGATCTCGCCGATGGCCCCCTGTCGCATCATCTCGAACAGTTCATCGCGGGTGACGAAGCCGTCGACATGGACCTGCGCCTTCTGGTCCATCTGGCCGATGCCGACGAGACGCAAATCCGCCTTGGCCGCGACCGCCTTCACCTTCGCGATCGGCTCGATCCGGACCATCTTGTTGCGCTCGTCCTCCGACGACATCAGGAACGGCAGCGGCATCGGGTAATGCCGCGCGCCAGTGCGGTCGGCGAGCCGGCCAACGGTGTCGTAGAAACTCGCTGAGCCGTCGGCGGAGATGTTGCCGACCAGCGAAACGATCTGGTGGTTGGGCCGGTCGATCGGCATGACGCGCTCGACCGCGGCACGTACGGCCCGGCCCGTTCCGAGCGCGACGATGACGGGCGTCTCGGAGCGCAGCGTCGCGTCGAGCAGGTTGGCGCAGCGTTCGGCAATGCCCGCTGTGGCCTGCGGTGCCGCGAGATCGGCCGGCACCACCTCGCAATGGGCGAGATCGAAACGCGCCTTCAGACGCGCCGCCAATTCCATGCACGCGGCGATGGGATGTTCGAGCCGGAAGGTGATGAGCCGCTCGGCGAGGCACAGCGAGACCAGCCGCTGCGCCGAGGCGCGCGAGACCTGGAGCATCTTGGCGATCTCGTCCTGGGTGTGACCGGCAATGAAATAGAGCCAGCCGGCGCGCGCGGCGTCATCAAGCCTGGACTTTTCGTTCTCGGCGGCCATGGCGGGCGTCAGGCGTCCTTCCAGAAATCAATCATGCGCGCGAAGACCCGGTCGGCCCCCGCACCGGACAATATAGCCCGCCCGTCGCGGCCGCGATAATGGCTGCCGCCGACAAATCCCCAGACGGTCATGCCGGCCGCCTTGCCCGCCTGCACACCGCTCGCACTGTCCTCGATCACCAGCGTACGCGCGGGTTGCGCGCCCATCTGCTCTGCCGCATGGAGAAAGAGATCGGGCGCCGGCTTGCCGTGCCTGACCATCTGCGCGGTGTAGATCCGGTCGCCGAAATGCGCCCGCAGGCCGGTGACGTCAAGGGAGAGCGCGACGCGGTCGATGTCGCTGGACGACGCCACGCAGAATGGTGCCCGCAGGCCCGCCAAGACCGTATCGACATCCTGAATCGGGTGAAGGGCCTTCTCGAAGGCGATCAACACGCGCGACTTCAGCCGAGAGGGAAAATCGACCGGCACGGCCCGGCCGAGTTCGCGATAATGCCGGGTGATTGCGCTCGTGCTTCGCCCGAGGAACAGCTCGAGCGCTTGTGCAAGTGTCAGAGATATCCCGGATTCGGACAGTTCGTCTGACAGGCACTGACAGCTCAACAGCTCGCTGTCGACGAGCACGCCGTCGCAGTCGAAGATGATCAGATCGAACTGGCCAGGATCCATCCCGCCATTCGATCATATGCTCAAGCTTTGGGCAATAGCTCACCAACTCGACCTTGGTCGGTAGGGCCGACCTCTACCTCCGCTGATTATAAACGTCGATGCACACCGCCCCCAGCAGCACCAGGCCCTTGATGACCTGCTGATAGTCGATGCCGATGCCGAGGATGGACATGCCGTTGTTCATCACGCCCATGATCATGGCGCCGACCACGGCGCCGCCGACGCGGCCGACGCCGCCATAGGCCGAGGCGCCGCCGATGAAGCAGGCGGCGATGACGTCGAGCTCGAAGCCGAGACCGGCCTTGGGCGTTGCGGTGTTGAGGCGCGCGGCGAAGACGAGGCCGGCGAGCGCGGCGAGCACGCCCATGTTGACGAAGGTGAGGAAGGTCAACCGCTCGGTCTTGATGCCCGACAGGCCGGCCGCCTTGGCGTTGCCGCCGACGGCATAGATCTGCCGGCCAATGACGGTGCGGCGGGTGACGAAGCCGTAGAGCGCGATCAGCGCGGTCATGATCACCAGCACGTTCGGCAGGCCGCGATGCGAGGCAATCAGATAGGTGAAATAGAGCACGGCGCAGGCCAGGAGAATGCTCTTGCCGAGGAAGAACGCGTAAGGCTCGACCTCGATGCCGTGCAACTGCTCGCGCGAGCGGCCCTTGGCGCTGGCATAGACGAGGCCGAGCGCGAGCACGGCACCGATCAGCATCGACGTCGGATGCAGCGTGCCGGCTTCAGGCAGCATCTCCGGAATGAAGCCCGACGACAATTTCTGGAAGGTCGACGGGAACGGCCCGAGCGACTGGCCCTGCAACACCGCAAGCGCGAGACCCTTGAACACCAGCATGCCGGCCAGGGTCACGATGAAGGACGGGATCTTGAAGTAGGCCACCCAATAGCCCTGCGCGGCGCCGATCGCCGCGCCCAACAGCAGGCAAGCGATGAAGGCGAGCGTATAGTCGATCTTGTACGTCACCATCAGCACGGCGGCCACCGCGCCGACGAAGCCCGCGACCGAGCCGACCGAGAGGTCGATATGCCCGGTGACGATCACCAGCAGCATGCCGAGCGCCATGATGACGATGTAGCTGTTCTGGAGCACCAGATTGGTCAAGTTGAGCGGCTGCAGCAGCGTTCCGCCGGTCATGACCTGGAAGAACAGCATGATCGCGATCAGCGACATCAGCATGCCGTAGGTGCGCAAATTGTTCTTGATGAAGCTGCCGTGCCGGCCCTCCTCGGGCAGCGAAACCGTCTTGTCGGTCATGGCTGCGATCCTCCCATCTCCGCGGCCTCAGGCGCGCCGCTGTAAAAGTTTCTGTCGTTGCGCATGATGGCGCGCATAATCTTTTCCTGCGTCGCATCACGGCCCTTGAACTCGCCGACGAAGGCACCGTCGTTCATGACGCAGATGCGGTCGCAGATGCCGAGCAGCTCGGGCATTTCCGAGGAGATCACCACCACGCCGCGGCCGGCTTCCGCAAGCTCGTTGATGATACAGTAGATCTCGTATTTGGCACCGACGTCGATACCCCGTGTCGGCTCGTCCAGGATCAAGACCTTCGGGTCGGTCATCAGCCATTTCGACAGCACGACCTTCTGCTGGTTGCCTCCGGAAAGCTGGCTGGTTTCCTGATAGACGTCGGAGCAGCGGATGCGCATTCGGTTGCGGTAGTCGCTGGCGACCTTCAGCTCGGCGATGTCGTCGATCACGCGACCCGGCGCGACCTGATCCAGGCTTGCCAGCGTGATGTTCTTGCGGACGTCGTCGGCCAGGATCAGCCCGAGCTGCTTGCGGTCTTCGGTGACATAGGCAAGGCCGGCGTCGATCGCAGCGGCGACGTTCGGCAGCACGATCTCATGGCCCTCGAGCCGGATACGGCCGCTGATCATGGTGCCCCAGGCCCGACCGAACAGGCTCATGGCGAATTCGGTGCGGCCGGCGCCCATCAATCCGGCAATGCCGACGACCTCGCCGCGTCTCACGCTGAAGTCGACGTTCTTGATCACCTGCCGCTCGGGATGGATGGGATGGTAGACCGACCAGTTCTCGACGGTGAGGACCGGCTCGCCGATGTCTACGCTGCGCTCCGGGAAGCGATGGGCGAGATCGCGGTTGACCATGCTGCGGATGATGCGATCTTCCTGGATCGGCTCAACGCGGCAATCGATGCTGTCGACGGTGCGGCCGTCGCGCAGCACGGTGATGTGGTCAGCGACGCGGGCGACCTCGTTCAGCTTGTGCGAGATCAGGATCGAGCCGATGCCCTGCTCGCGGAAGGTCATGAGACGTTCGAGCAGAGCGGCACTGTCGGCCTCGTTGAGGCTGGCGGTCGGCTCGTCCAGGATCAGCATCCGCACCCGCTTGGACAGGGCCTTTGCGATCTCGACGAGCTGCTGCTTGCCGACGCCAAGATCGGTGATCAGCGTATCCGGCGATTCCTTGAGGCCGACCTGCGCGAGCAGTTCCCGGGTGCGCCGGTACACCTCGTCGCGATCGATGACGCCGAATTTCGACGGCGGATGCGACAGGAAGATGTTTTCCGCAATCGACATCAGCGGGATCAGCGCCAGCTCCTGATGGATGATGATGATGCCGAGCGCCTCGGAATCGTTGATGTCGCGGAAGCGGCGCTCCTCGCCATCAAAGATAATGGTGCCGTCATAGCTGCCGGCCGGGTAGACGCCGCTGAGCACTTTCATCAGCGTCGACTTGCCGGCACCGTTCTCGCCGACGAGAGCGTGGATCTGTCCAGCGTCAACCGAGAAGTTGACGTCGCGCAGCGCCTGGACACCGGAAAAGCTCTTGCTGACGTTGCGCATCTCCAGCATTGCGGTCATCGTCGTTGTCCCTTGTTTAACCTCTCCCCGTCTTGCGGGGAGAGGTCGATCGCGCAGCGATCGGGTGAGGGTGTTTCCGTAACAACGGCTCCCACCACTTTTGTGGAGACGCCCCTCACCCCGCCCTCTCCCCGCAAGAGCGGGGCGAGGGAGAAGTGAGAATCTTACTGGAACTGCGACTTCTTGTAGTAGCCGCTGTCGACCAGGACCTTCTCCCAATTGTCCTTGTAGACCACGACCGGCTTGAGCAGATAGGACGGCACGGTCTTGGCGCCGTTCTCGTAGGTCTTGGTGTCATTGACGGTGACCTGCTTGCCGGCAAGCGCCGCGTCGACCATGTCGGCGGTCACCTTGGCGAGATCGCGGGTGTCCTTGAAGATGGTCGAATACTGGTCGCCGCGCAGCATCGCCTTGATCGAGGGCACTT
Organism: Bradyrhizobium sp. 149; assembly: GCF_023073915.1. Classification (GTDB taxonomy): domain Bacteria; phylum Pseudomonadota; class Alphaproteobacteria; order Rhizobiales; family Xanthobacteraceae; genus Bradyrhizobium. The sequence continues at coordinate 135,523 of NZ_JADPKK010000013.1, forward strand.
CGGCATCCTGGCCAGAGATGATAGGCATCGGCTGGCCGGCGCTGCCATAACCGACGCCCTTCAGCGAGGAGATGATGCCGATCGACAGGCCGTCATAGGGCGACAACACCGCGTTGACCTTCTTGTTGCCGTAGTAGGCGCTGAGCAGATTGTCCATGCGGGCCTGCGCCGTGGCGCCGTCCCAGCGCAAGGTCGCGACCTTGTCCATGCCCATCTGGCCGGAGGCGACGACGAGCTTGCCGCTGTCGATGTACGGCTTCAGCACGCTCATCGCGCCGTTGTAGAAGAAGTAGGCGTTGTTGTCGTCGGGCGAGCCGCCGAACAGCTCGATGTTGAACGGACCCTTGCCCTCCTTGAGGCCGAGGCCCTGCTCGATCGACTGCGCCTGGAGCACGCCGACCTGGAAATTGTCGAAGGTCGCGTAATAGTCGACGTTCGGCGTGCCGCGGATCAGGCGATCGTAGGCGATCACGATGATGCCCTTGGCCTTGGCCTGCTTGAGCACGTCGGAGAGCGTGGTGCCGTCGATCGCGGCGATCACCAGCGCTTTCGCGCCCTTGGTCACCATGTTCTCGACCTGCGAGAGCTGGTTCGGGATGTCATCCTCGGCATATTGCAGGTCGGTGTTGTAGCCGCGCTCCTTCAGCACCTTGACCATGTTGTTGCCGTCGTCGATCCAGCGCGCCGACGATTTGGTCGGCATGGCGATGCCGACCGTCGCCTTGTCCTGCGCGGAGGCGCTGGCGACTGCGGCCATCGTTGCAGCGCCGGCCAGCGCCAGCGCGAGGAATGTCGTCTTCAGTTTCAGCATGGTTCACTCCCTTGGGTATCGGACTGTTTCTTGGTTTCGTCGAGAAAGTGGCGGTGAGCTGCTTCAGGTCTCCTATACGAGCTTGACGTCCGGCTCCGAGCGACCATGCGCGGAGGCCTCCAACAGAAAGGTGCAGCCGGCCTGCGGATCGGTGGCGCGCGCCGTCGCGTCCATATCCTGCCAGGCCGAGGTGACGAGAATGCGCGACAAATCAGGGCCGACGAAAGCGGGGCAGCTCGCCTGCTTCGCCGGCACGCTCAGCGAGCGCAGGCGCTCGCCCCGCGGGCTGTAGACATCGATCCGGCTCGCGCCCCAGCAGGCGTTCCAGATGTTTCCGTCGGCGTCGCACACGGAGCCATCGAGGCCGCCAGTGCCGGTGTGGCGCAGCAGCACCTCCGGCTCGCCGCGCGGCAGGCCGGTTGCGGGATGGAGCGGCACCGCATAGAGCGCCGCGCGCGCGGTGTCGGCAAAATAGCCGGTGGCGCCATCGGGCGAGAAGCAGATCGAATTGGGAATGCTGATGCGGGGGAACAGCATCGATATCTTGCCGCGCTGGAACGCATAGATCGCGCCTGCCTCTGCTTCCGCCTTGCGGCCCATGGTCCCGATCCAGAACGTGCCGGAGGGATGCACGCGGGCATCGTTGGAGCGGGTCGCGGGATTGTCGGCTTCGAGCGGACAGAGCAGCGTCATCGCACCGTCGACAATTTTGCGGACATAGAGGCCATCCTCCGCGACGATCAGCTGCCGCTCGGCATCGATCCGCCCGAGTGCGCTCGCCATCCGGCCCAGCGCATGAACGCGAATGCCGCCGCTGCCGAGCTGCGCCTCGAACAGCCGGCCCTCGCGAATGTCGAACCACCAGGCCGTGTCGGTGGTCACATCATAGGTCGGTCCCTCGCCGAGATGGCAAGGATCGTCCGAAAGAACCGAGGTCGGCACTTGTTCCATCACGGCCGCCTCACTGCAAAGCGATAGACCGTGTGATGGCGATAGACCTCACCGGGCGCAAGGCGCGGGCTCGGAAAATCCGGCCGGTTCGGTGCATCCGGCCAGATATGCGGCTCCAGGCACATGGCGTCGGACTGGCGGTAGAGCTTGCCGCCCTTACCCGAGATCGTGCCGTCGAGATAGTTGCCGGAATAGACCTGGAGGCCGGGCTGATCGGTGAGCAGCTCCATGATGCGCCCCGAGCGCGGCGCCTCCAGCCGCGCCGCGAGCGCAAGCTTGCCGTCGCGCGCGAGACAGTAGGTATGGTCGTAACCCCTGCCGTTGCGCAATTGCTGGTCGCTCTCGCGGATGCGCTCGCCGACGGACCACGGTTCGCGGAAGTCGAACGGCGTGCCGGCAACGCTGCGCGGCGGTTCCGGCAATGGAATGGCGGTGGGGTCGATCGCGAGGAAATGCCCGGCAGCGACCGTTAGCTTGTGATCGAGAATGGGCGTGCCCGACGTCGCGCCTTCCAGATTGAAGAAGCTGTGGTTGGTCAGGTTGACGATGGTCAGCCGGTCGGTCCGCGCCTCCATGGTGAGCGACAGCTCGGTCGGGCCGGTGACGCGATAGGTCAGGCGAACGTCGAGGCGACCGGGATAGTTCTCTTCGCCGTGCGGGCTGACATAGGACAGCGTGACCGCGGGCTCGGCGCCGCCGTCGATCTCCGCAATTTCCCAGAGCTTGCGGTCGAAGCCGTCGAGGCCGCCATGCAGCGCATTCGGGCCGTTGTTGACGGGAAGCTGCACCGTCTCGCCGTCCAGCGAAAATTGTCCTTGGGCGATGCGGTTGGCGTAGCGGCCGACGGTGGCGCCAAAAAACTTCCGCTCGGCGAGATAGCCGGCGAACGCATCGTGGCCGAGCACGACGTCGTCATGGCTGCCCCCGGCGTCCGGCGCGATCAGCGCCTGAATCACCGCGCCAAAAGTGATGATGCGGGCTTCGAACCCGCCCTCCCCGCGCAGCACGATGCGCTCCACCTTGCGGCCGTCCGGCAGCCTTCCGAAGATGTCTTTTTCTGTTTTCGAGCCCGCCATGATCAATCCACAAAAGGTTCGACGATCGTGCGCCTGCCGAGCAGGAAGGCATCCGCAACAAGACGAAGCGGCGCCAGATCGACATCGCTCGCGCCTGTCACGGCGAGCGTGACGAAGCGCCGGTAAAGCTCCCGATATTCCTCATCGGGCGCCTCGGCAACGGTCTTGCCGTCAATCGCCATGTGCCTGCCGCCGCCGGACAGCGTCAACCGGCCCTGGTCGGTTTCGACCAGGATATCCCAGCTCTGCGGCCCCGTCTGGCGGAAGTCGAACTCCGCGGTGATAGCCAGGCCGCCGATGTCGGTCAGCGTCAGGTTCGCCGCGATCGGCGCCTGACAATTGGCGGGAAACGCCAGCTCGGCCGCGGTGACGAACACCGGCTTCGGCAGGATCTTGGTCACAATCGACAGCGCATTGATGCCGGGATCGAATACACCGAGCCCGCCTGGCTCCCAGATCCAGGCCTGCCCGGGATGCCAGACGCGGACGTCCTCTTTCCAGTTAACGTGCACGGAGGTGATCCGCCGCGCGGCGAGCCACTCGCGCGCCGGCTCGACTGCGGGCGCATGGCGCGAATGCCAGGTCGCAAACAGCGTCCGCTTTGCCTCCGCCGCCATCACAATCAGCGGGTCGAGCTCGGCAACGCTGGTGCCGGGCGGCTTCTCCAGCATGACATGCTTGCCGGCAGCGAGCGCTGCGGCGGCTTGGGCGCGGCGCACCTGCGGCGGCGCGCAGAGCGACACAGCATCAATTCGCGGACCCTTCTCAAGGAGTTCCTCGATCGTGGCGAAATGAGGTAGCCCCGGCAGCGAGGCGTTGCGGCTGGCAACGGCCGCGAGCGTCGCACCCGGTACCGCGGCGATCGCCCCGACATGCTGGTCCCGCGCGATCTTGCCGAAGCCGACGATGGCGATGCGAAGTTCAGTCACGATCTCTCTCCAGTGTCCGCGGACGGCAGCGCCTCGGCCGGCGCGGTGACGGTCACCGTACCCTCGTGGCGGCGCATGCCGTTGTGAATGACATAGACCATCGCCTCCGAAGCCGTCCGGGTATCGCCGGCCGCGATGGCATCGACGATGTTCTGATGCCAGAGCAGCACGGTGTCGCGGTCCTCCGGTTCGACCGGTGCGCTAAGCAGGAACGAGGCCCGCAACGCGGCTTCGATAACGTGCCCGATCGAGCGCATGAACAGATTGCCGGACGCCCGCGCCACGGCGACATGAAGCGCGAGGTCGGCGTCGGCAAAGCCAACAGAATCGGAAGCTTCAAGCCGCATCCGTTCCATGCAGCGACGCAGCTCGGTCAAGTCCTGCTCCGACCGCTGCGCCGCGGCGAGCCCGGCGGCGCGCGGCTCGACGGCGAGGCGGATCTCGGCGAGGTCGTTGAGGAAGCGCTTGTCGATCCCGGCGTCCAGGTGCCAGGCCAGCACGTCGGCGTCGAACATGTTCCAGGCGACGCGCTCGCGCACCACGGTGCCCACCCGCGCCTTGGTGGTGAGCAGGCCCTTGGCCACCAGCGTCTTCACGCTCTCGCGCAGCACCGGCCGCGACACGCCGAACATCGCGATCATCTCGGCATCGCCCGGCAGGCGCGTCCCCTCCGCGTAACGGCCGGCGATGATGTCGACGCCGATCGAGCGCGCCACCTCCGCGTGATGGGAGTGCGCCCGGCGCGTCGGGATCACGACGATGCGCGAGGTCATGAGACTGCTCCCGCGCGCTTCACCACCGGCCGACGCGCGAGCGCGACCAGCCCCTGCTGCAAGACGATAAAGGCGAACAGCAGCACGCCGGTCGCGATCTTGGTCCACCAGCTCGACAGCGTCCCGTCGAAATTGATGTAGGTCTGGATCATGCCCTGGATCAGCACGCCGAAGAAGGTGCCGATCACCGATCCCTGCCCGCCCGTGAGCAGCGTGCCGCCGATCACGACGGCTGCGATGGTGTCGAGCTCGACGCCGACGGCGGAGAGCGAGTAGCCGGCGCTGGTGTAGAAGGAGAAGACGATTCCGGCGATGCCTGCAAGCAGGCTCGACAGCATGTAGATCTTCACCGTCATCCTGCCGACGGCAACGCCCATCAGGCTCGCGGTCGCCCGGCTGCCGCCGAGTGCGTAGACATTGGCGCCGAACCGGGTGAGCTTCAGCAGCAACGCGCCGCCGATCACGATCGTAAGCATGATGATCGCGACCGCCGTCAGCCGGCCACCGCCGGGTAATCGCAATGCGAAGTCCGACACGGTGGAATAGACCGGCGCGGTGATCGGCACCGATTGCGTCGAGAGCAGAAAACTTGCGCCACGGGCCAGGAACATGCCGGCGAGCGTTACGATGAAAGGCGGCAGATCGAAGACATGGATCACCGCGCCCATCGCCGCGCCGAAGGCCGCCGAGAGCGCGAGAATGGCGACGAAGGCCACCAGCGGCGGCATGCCCCAGCGTTCGATCGCCAGCGCGACGAACACAGTGGTGAAGCCGATCACCGAGCCGACCGAGAGATCGATGCCGCCGGAGATGATGACGAAGGTCATGCCGGTCGCGACGATGCCGAGGAAGGCATTGTCGGTCAGGAGATTGCCGACCACGCGGGTGGAGGCGATGTTGGGAAACTGCACCGCGCAGAGCGCGAATCCGGCGACGAGCACGACGGCGGTGATGAGGACGGGCGGGAGGCCTTTCATGCCTTGGTCCTCCGCAGCCGCGTCACGACGCCGGCAACACCGGACAGCTTCGGCGATTGCAGCAGCAGCACCGCGAGCACCACCACCGCCTTGACCAGCAAATTGAATTCCGGCGGATAGCCCGACAGCAAAATGCCGGTGTTCATGGTCTGGATGATCAGCGCGCCGAGTACGGCCAGCACGAGGCTGAAGCGGCCGCCGAACAGCGAGGTGCCGCCGATCACCACCGCCAGAATCGCATCGAGCTCAAGCCAGAGGCCGGCATTGTTGGCATCCGCGCCCATGATGTCGGCCGCCGCGATGACGCCGGCAAGGCCGGCACAGACGCCGCACCACACATAGACCGCCAAAATCATCGCGCGCGTGCCGACGCCGGCAAGCTCGCTGGCCCGCGCATTGCCGCCGGTCGCCTCGATCAGGAGCCCGAGTGCCGAGGCGCGCACCACCGTGCCGGTGAGGATCAGCATGCCCAGCGCAATCGCGACCGGCACCGGCAGGCCGAGAATTGAGCCATTGCCGAGCCAGACCAGATCCGGCGAGGAGAAGGTCACGATGCGCCCCTCGGTGATGAGCTGGGCGATGCCGCGTCCCGCCACCATCAGGATCAGGGTCGCCACGATCGGCTGCATGCCGAGCACCGCGACGAGAAATCCGTTCCACAATCCGCAGATCAGGCCGGCACCAAGTGCGGCCGCCAGCACCACGGTCAGACTGTGGCTGTCGGCGAGGCTCGCCGCGATCGCGCCCGAGATCGCCATCACCGCGCCGACCGACAGATCGATGCCGCGCGTCGCGATCACCAGCACCATGCCCAGCGAGAGCAGCGCCACCGGCGTGCCGCGGTTGAGCACGTCGATCAGGCTGCCGAACAGCCGGCCGTCCTGGAGGCGCAGGTCGAAGAATTGCGGCGACACCACGCGGTCGACCGCCAGGATGACAATCAACGCGAGGATCTGGGCAAGGCCGCGGCGCGGCAGCAGCGCTGTCATGCCCGGCCCTCATGCGCGATACTGGCGCCATCGGCGGCGATGGCGGCGAGAATGCTGCCGACATCGATGTCCTCGCCCGCGAGCTCCTCGACATGGGCGCGATCGCGCAGCACCACCACGCGATCGGAATAGGTCACGATCTCGTCGAGCTCGGAGGAGATCACGAGCAGCGCCAGCCCGTCGTCGCAGAGCTCGCGGATCAGGCGGATGATCTCGGCGTGCGCGCCGACGTCGATGCCGCGGGTCGGCTCGTCCAGCACGAGGAGCCGCGGCGTGGTTGCGAGCCACCGTGCCAGCAGCACCTTCTGCTGATTGCCGCCGGACAACAGACCGACGGGACGCTCCGGATCGGGCGGGCGGATGTCGAGCATCTTGACGTAACGACCGGCGATTTCGTCCTGCTCGCGGCGCGACAGCGGCCGATGCAGGCCGCGCTTGGCCTGGAGCGCGAGCACGATGTTCTCGCGCACGGTGAGCTCGGCGACGATGCCGTCGGTCTTGCGCTCCTCCGCGCAATAGCCAAAGCCGTGGCGCACGCCATCCCGCGGCGACTGGAGCCGCACCGGCGTGCCTTCCACCCTTGCCTGCCCGCAATCGGCGCGCTCGGCGCCGAACACCAGCCGCGCCGTCTCGGTCCGGCCCGAGCCGAGCAGCCCGGCCAGACCAACAACCTCGCCATGCCGCAGCTCGAGATTGAACGGCGCGACATAGCCGGCCTTGCCGTAATTCTCGAAGCTCGCACAGACTTCGCGCGTCTTCTGCGCGCCTGCCGAGGCCCGCGCGCTGGTGGTCTCGGCCAGCTCGCGGCCGAGCATCATCCGGATCAGCTCGAGCCGCGACAGCGATGCGGTCTCGCGCTCGCCGACCAGCCGACCATTTCGCAAAACGGTGATGCGATCGGAGATCTCGTAGACCTGGTCGAGGAAATGGCTGACGAAGACGATGCCAATGCCGCGCTTGGCAAGCTGGCGCATGATGCCGAAAAGGATCTCGACCTCATGGCGGTCGAGGCTCGCGGTCGGCTCGTCCAGGATCAGCACCCGCGCCGAGAGATCGACGGCGCGCGCGATCGCAGTGACGTGCTGCACGGCAACGGAATAGTTGCCGAGCGGCGCTGATACGTCGATGTCGAGGCCGAAATCCGCGAGTAGCGTTTTCGCGCGACGTCGCATCTCGCCTTCGCGCACGATGCCGAAGCGCATCGGCTGGCGGTCGAGGAACAGGTTTTGCGCCACCGAGAGATTCGGCAGCAAATTGACTTCCTGGTAGACGGTGGCAATGCCGGTCTGAAGTGCCGCCTTGGCCGAGCGCGGCGCGACCTCTTCGCCGCTGATCCTGACGATGCCGGCATCGCGCGGGAACACGCCGGTGATCACCTTGATCAGCGTGGACTTGCCGGCGCCGTTCTCACCGAGCAGCGCGTGGATCTCGCCGGCGCGGAGCGTGAAGTCGACCTCCTGCAACGCGCGCACAGCGCCAAAACTCTTGCTGATCCCGCGCACCTCCAGCAGGGAAGCAGCAGGATCCGGGCTGTTCTCCATAGCAAATTCACTCCCACCGGCGCCCGCTGATGATGCGGACACCTAGCCTATCCGTTCGCGCAGCGGTTTCGAAGGGGGGCGCCGGGCCGCAAAGAGCGGTCTGGCGACGCACTCGCCTCAGTAACCGAGGCCCTTCTTGCTGTCGTAGATCTTCTGCGGATCATCGGTGGCGGTGTAGAGCTTCGAGTCGGTCTGGATCCATTTCGGCGGAACGGTGCCCTTGTCCTTGAAGGCCGCGATGGCATCGAGCGCGGGCCCCGCCATGTTCGGCGTCAGCTCGACCGTGGCATTGGCTTCGCCCGCGACCATCGCCTTGAAGATGTCGGGGACCGCATCGATCGAGACGGTGAGGACCTCCTTGCCGGGCTTGAGGCCGGCTTCCTTCATGGCCTGGATGGCGCCGACCATCATGTCGTCGTTGTGTGCGTAGACCGCGCAGATCGACTTGCCGCCGCCTTCGGCCTTGATAAAGCTTTCCATCACTTCCTTGCCCTTGGCGCGGGTGAAGTCGCCGGTCTGGCTGCGCACCACCTTCAGGTTCGCATGCTTGGCGATTGCGGTGTCAAAACCCTTCTTGCGGTTGGCGGCGACGCTCGCGCCGACCGTGCCCTGCAATTCGACGATGTTGCAGGCCTTGCCGCCGACGGTCTTTGCCAGCCAGTCGCCGGCGACCTCGCCTTCATGCACACTGTCGGAGGTCACTGCAGTGAGATAGAGCTCCTTGCCGGAGGGATCGATATCGCGATCGAGCAGCACGACCGGGATCTTGGCCTCCTTGGCTTCCTTCAGCACCGAGTCCCAGCCGGTCGAGACGACGGGCGCTAGGAAGATCGCATCGACGTTCTGCGCGATGAAGGAGCGGATCGCCTTGATCTGGTTCTCCTGCTTCTGCTGCGCGTCGGCAATCTTGAGATTGACCTTGCGCTTGGTAGCTTCCTGCTTGGAGACCGAGGTCTCGGCCGCGCGCCAGCCGGATTCCGATCCGATCTGCGAGAAGCCGATGGTGAGCTCGGCGGCATTCGCCGGCAACGCGAGCAGCAACGCGGCGGTGGCGCTGGCCGCAAAGAGGGCTTTGAGGATCATCAGGCGTGTCTCCCAAAATGTTATCCAGGGCGCCGATTGGTAGCATGGCACCCGCAGGCCGGCCTTGGAGGCGGCGGGAGGGACTATTTCACGGAAGTTTGGTTCCGACTAGTCATATTATCTGACTATTTGCGCCGAACACTGCGCTCGGCGAGAGGGCCACCGTATGACACGCCAAGCGCGATTGTGTTCCGTGGATGCAACGGGAAGATGAAGGAAATGATGCGGCTTGGCCAGCGCCACATCGTCATGGCCGGGCTCGTCCCAGCCATCCGCGGCCTTGCCATGCGGGTCAAAGAACGTGGATGCCCGGGACGAGCCCGGGCATGACGACCTTTTGCGAATGCGCTGCTCGGGGGCAACGTGAGGGAGAGCCGGCCCTAGATCAGCTTCCGCTGCGCCAGATTCTTCATCAGCGCGCCGATGCCGAACGTCCACGGCTCGCACTCGTCGCTGCCGCGCATACGGTTGATGAGCTTGCCGAGCTGGGGCGCCGCGATCGTGACGATGTCATCGCGCTTGTGGGTGAACCCCTGCCCCGGCGCATCGCGATCCTTGACCGGCGCGAACATGGTCCCGAGGAACAGCACGAAGCCGTCGGGGTATTGATGAACCTTGCCGATGGTCTGCTCGACGAGGTCGGTGGGGTCGCGGCTGATCATGCTGATCGAGGAGTGACCGTCGAGGACAAAGCCGTCCTGCCCCTTCACGTTCAGGCTGATGTCCAGCTTGCGGGCGTCGTCAAGCGTGAAGCTGTCGTCGAACAGGCGCAGCAGCGGACCGATGGAGCACGAGGCGTTGTTGTCCTTGGCTTTCGACAACAGCAGCGCTGAACGACCCTCGAAGTCGCGCAGATTGACGTCGTTGCCGAGCGCGCCGCCGACGATCTTGCCGCGGCTCGAGACGAACAGCACGAGCTCCGGCTCGGGATTGTTCCAGGTCGACTTCGGATGCAGCCCCGCATCCATGCCCGTGCCGACCGACGACAAGGTCGGCGCCTTGGTGAAGACCTCGGCATCGGGGCCGATGCCGACCTCGAGATACTGGCTCCAAGCGTTCTGGTCGATCAGCACCTGCTTCAGGTGCATCGCCTGGTCCGAGCCCGGCTTGAGTTTTGACAGATCATCGCCGATCAGCCGCGTCACTTCTTTCCGGATCGCTTCGGCCGAGGCCGGATTGCCTTTCGCCCGCTCCTCGATCACGCGCTCCAGCATCGAGATGGCGAAGGTCACGCCGGCCGCCTTCAGTGTCTGGAGATCGACCGGCGCGAGCAGCCACGGCTTTTTCGGATCGCGCTGATCGGGCGGCGTGTTGGCGACGATCGGCTCGAGGTCGCCGATGCGCTCGCCCTTGGTCGCGGCAAGCGCCTTCGCCGGATCGTCCTCCTCGCAGAGCGCGCTGACGGTCGGGAATTTTGCCGTGACGTTGAATACACCATCGCTACGCACGACGACCACGGCCGGGCCATTCGACTGCGGCAGCCAGACGCGGCCGACGAGCGTTCCGCGCGTGCCGTCCTCGGGAAGAAGGTCCTTAACCGTCAATGTCGTCATGGCGTGTCCTCGCTCTTTTCGGATCGGCCGCGTTCGCAGAGGCCGATCACGTTGGCGAAGACCAATAAACGTCTGGGACGGGAAGTCCAGAGCGGCAGCCTGCCGCGCTTCTATGCCCCCGCCCGGGCTTTTCGCGCCGCAATCTGCTGAAGCGCCCAGCGCGCGTTCTTGCGCACCTCAGGATCGGAATCGTCGGCGATGACGGCAAGGAACGCCTCGCCGTCGGGATGGGCGATCTCGCCGAGCGCCGCAGCGGCTTCCTTCCGCAGATTGGCCTGATCATGATTGATGCAATTGCCGATCGGGCGCACGGCGCGCTCGATCTTCATCCGGCCGAGGCTGCGGATCGCCTTCAGCCGCACCTGCCAGAATTCGTCTGCGAGGGAACCGATGAGCTGGTCGGCGGCGAGCGAGCCGTTGACGTTCAGGCCCAAAGTTTCCGCCGCCATCTCGCGCACCATCCAGTCGGTATCCTTCAGCGCGCGGGTGATCGTCTCGGCCGCCGGCTTCAAATGCGAGAAGGCGAGCGCGCTGACGGCGGCACGGCGCACATGAGCGTCGGGATCGTTGATCAGCGAGGTCAGCGCCGGAATCGATTCCTCCAGCTTGAGGAACCCGATCACGCCGATTGCCTGCACGCGCACGGCGGCGTCGGAATCCTGGAGCGCTTCCAGCGCGGGCTTCAGCGTGTCCTTGCAGCGCAGCTCCTTCAGCGCACGCAATGCGCCCATGCGGACGAAGGCGTGGGCATGCTTGACCAGCGGCAGGATGATTTCGGCGCAGGCGGGATCCTTGAACTCGGCCATGCTGTCGGCCGCGGCGGCCGCGACAATTCGTTCGGGGTCGACGAGCAGCTTCACCAGCGCGCTGGCGGCCTCCGGTCCGTCGAACTCGCCGAGCGCCATCGCGACCTGCTGGCGGACGCCGGCATCGGGATCGGTCACCATGTTGGCGAGATGGCCGACGGCGGCCGGATCGCCGGAATGGCCGAGCGCGATGATCGCGACACGGCGCTCCCCTGGATCGGCGGCCTGGAGCCGCTCGTCGGCATCTTCGAGATCGTCGTAGGATTCGAACGGGCTCGACATGACTACCTCAGGAGATAGGGAATGTTGACGGTGACGGCGCCGGTCGGGCAATCGGCCTCGCAAGGCATGCAATACCAGCACTCGTCATAGGCCATGTAGGCCTTGCCGCTCATGTCGCTGATGCGCAGCACGTCGAGCGGACAGACGTCGACGCACACGGTGCAGCCCTTGTCCGCGATGCATTTGGCGTCGTCGACGACCACCGGAACCGATGTCTGATAGGAAGCGAGAGGCATCGTATGTCTCCTGTTACTTGTGCGGCGGGTCAGGCTGTGGCGCGGATGCGCTGCTTGGCGTAGAGATCCTTCTCGCCGTCGGCGATCGGCACGACATAGGGCTCCACGGCACGCTTCTCGCTGGTCATCTTACCGTCCTGTTTGCTCAGCAGTGTGTGGCAGAACCAGTTCTCGTTGTCCTTCTCCGGGAAATCCGTCCGCCAGTGATAGAGGCCCCAGCGGCTTTCCTCGCGGTAGAGCGAGGCATGCACAGCCATGTCCGCGCAGTCCATGATCGACTGTACTTCGAGCGCGCGGAGCAGTTCGTGCGCGTTGCGCGCGATCATGCGCTCCTGCATGTCTTCCCTTGCTTCGGCGAGCCGGCGCATGCCGAGTTCGTATTTGCGCGTGACTTTCGGCGGCTGCAGATAGTCGTTGACGAGGCGCCGGGTCTTGTACTCGATCTGGTTCGGCGGGATGCCGTCCTCGCGTTTGGTTGGGGCCATCACGCGGTCGCGTTCCTTCGCGACTTCGGCCGCGTCGAATTCAGCAAAATCGTGATTGTCGGCGAACTCCATCGCGTCGATCCCGGCGACCGAGCCGTTGGTGAAGGCACCGAGCATGTAGTTGTGCGGCACGCTCGCCATGTCGCCGGCGGCATAGAGGCCGGGGACCGTGGTGCGCGCGTTGTCGTCGACGAACACGCCCGACGCGCTGTGACCGGAGCAGAAGCCGATCTCCGAGATATGCATCTCAATCGACTCGCTGCGGTAGTCGACGCCGCGTCCCTGCTGAAACAGACCGCGCGTGGGACGCTCGACCTTGTGCAGCGTGGATTCGATCTCGGAGATGGTGTCCGGGTGCAGATGCTTGAGCTGGAGAAACACCGGGCCCTTGCCGGACAGCAGCTCGTTGTAGAATTCGAGCATCATCTGTCCGGACCAGTAATCGCATTCGATGAAGCGCGATCCCTCGTTGTTGGCGGTGAAGGCGCCGAAGGGACCGGCGACATAGGCGCAGGCCGGGCCGTTATAGTCCTTGATCAGCGGATTGATCTGATAGCATTCGAGGTTCGCCAGTGCCGCACCGGCGTGATAGGCCATGGAATAGCCGTCGCCCGAGTTGGCCGCGTTCTCATAGGTGCCGAACATGTAGCCGGAGGTCGGCAGGCCGAGACGGCCGGCGGCGCCCATGCACAGGATCACGGCCTTGGCCTTGATCACCAGGATCTCGGCGGTACGGGTGTTGACGCTGATCGCACCGGCAATGCGGCCGTCGGCGGACTTCAAAAGCCGCGTCGCCATGTAGCGGTTGGAGATCAGGATGCGGGCGCGGCGGAGCTGGCGATAGAGCGCCTTCTTCACGGTCTCGCCGTTCGGCATCGGCAGCACGTAGGTGCCGATGTGATGCACCTTCTTGACGGCGTAGTCGCCGTTCTCGTTCTTCAGGAAGCGGATGCCGAAACTGTCGAGCTCCTCGATGATCGAATAGCAGTTTTGCGCGTATTTGTAGACCGCCTTCTGATCGACGATGCCGTCATTGGCGATGGTGATCTCCTTGGTGTACTGCTCCGGCGTCGCATAGCCGGGGATGACGGCGTTGTTCAAGCCGTCCATGCCCATCGAGATTGCGCCGGAGCGCTTGACGTTGGCCTTTTCGAGCAGGACGACGTTGGCCTTCGGGTTCTTCAGCTTCGCCTTTAGTGCCGCCATCGGGCCGGCCGTGCCGCCGCCGATCACCAGCACGTCGCAGGAAACCTCCGAAAGTCCGTCGACGATCTGATCTAGTGCCATCGCTTGCTCCTGGTTCGCCGGCAGGTCCGGCGCCTTTGCATCAGATTTGTTCAGCAGGCGTCCCGGCGATAGCAATTAGTTGTCGGCGGGGTGCGATTTGCGCCTCAGCGCTCGACAAACGCCTTTTCGATCACGAAATGGCCGGGCCGGCTGTGACTGCCCTCGATGAAGCCATGCGCAGACAACATCGCGGGCAGTTCCTCCAGCATCGCCGGGCTGCCGCACAACATGATGCGGTCGGTCTCGATATCGAGGCCTGAGAGACCGATGTCGTCGAAAAGCTGGTTCGAGGCGATCAGGTCGCTGATGCGGCCGCGATTCCTGAACGGCTCCCGGGTGACGGTGGGATAGTAGACCAGCTTGTCGTGGATCAGCGGCCCAAAGAACTCGTGATTGCGCAGGCCTTCGACGAGGTGCTCGCCATAAGAGAGCTCGGAGACCTGGCGGCAGCCATGGGCGAGCACGATGGTCTCGTAATTCTCGTAGACGTCGGGGTCCTTGATCAGGCTGGCGAACGGCGCGAGCCCCGTTCCAGTCGAGAGCAGCAACAGGCGCTTGCCGGGAATGAGATTGCCGGTGATCAGCGTGCCCGTCGCCTTGCGGCCAACCAGGATGACGTCGCCTTCCCTGATCTTCTGGAGCCGCGAGGTCAGCGGGCCGTCCTGCACCTTGATCGAGAAGAACTCGAGCGCCTCCTCGTGATTGGCGCTGGCCATGCTGTAGGCCCGCAGCAGCGGCTTGCCCTCGACTTCCAGCCCGATCATCGCGAACTGGCCGTTCTGGAAGCGAAAGCCCGGATCGCGCGTCGCGGTGAAGCTGAACAGGGATTCGGTCCAGTGCCTGACCGACAGAACCGTTTCCTTCTGAAATGCGCTCATTGTCTCTCCTGACCTCGATTGCGCGCAAGGTTTCGGAGAGACAGGAATCGGGCAACGCCGAACTGAAATTCCCGGTCGATTAGTTTCACATTTCGTGGACGATGATCGAAGTGCAGGCAGCGAGGACCAGTGGCTCGCGTCCGCGCCTGGCAATTAGTTGCTATCGCAGCAGCGCTGCGACAACGTAGGGAGGGTCGGAGACACGTCATGACCTTGGTGACACCGACCGTGGCAGATTACGAAGCAAGCGCCGACCTCGCGACGCTCCGCGTCCGCACCACGCAGGACGGCGAGCTCAGCCTTCCCGCCGAGCAGCTCCGCCTCTCCTGCAAATGTGCCCATTGCACCCGCGCCCGCTTCGACGGCCGCTTCCCCGAGCGGTTTCCGGGCATCGCGATCACCGAGATCGGCGATCTCGGCTACGGGCTGAACATCTCGTTTTCGGATGGGCACAACCGGGGGATTTACCCGAAGCCGTATTTGTTGAGCTTGGCGGGGCGCTAGGCCAAAATCTCTCCGCCAACTCCGCTGTCATTCCCCGCGAACGCGGGGAATCCAGTACCCCGCGGCTTATCCGTATCCCATTGCTTTCTCTTGAATACTGGATCGCCCGGTCTTCGCCGGGCGATGACAGCTGAGTGACTGGCACGGACATTGCTCCTCTTTAGAACGATTTCAACGTTCCGGAGGCAGACGATGTTACAGGCGGCCAATGTGGTTCGCGGGACTGTCCCCCCGGCAGTCCGGCCGGCCGGCGGCTCCTCGCTGCTGCTCACCGAGAACCAGCAATGGATCGGCGGACCGCCGCCCTTGATGGACAAGCTCAGCCAGCGCGAGCGCGAGCTGGTGCTGAAGCAGGGCCGCCGAAAAGTGCTCAACCGCGGCCAGACGCTGTTCAGCCAGGGTGGCAAGCATGACGGTATCTGGTTGATCGAGAGCGGCCGTATCCGGGTGTTCTACACCTCCCCGCTCGGCCGCGAGATCACGCTGGCCTACTGGCATGTCGGCAATTTCGTCGGCGGGCCGGAAGTGTTCGAAGGCACAGCGCATCAATGGTCCGGCGTTGCATCCAGCAATTGCAGCGTGGTGCATCTGCCCGGAAAGGAGCTGCGATCCCTTGCCGTGGAGATCCCGAACCTTGCGATCGGGCTGATCGAAGGCCTGACCTTCAAGGGCAAGTGCTATTCGGCGCTGGCCCAGATGCTGGGAACGCGCTCGATCACACAGCGCCTTGCGCATCTGCTGCTGCATCTCGTTGACCTCTATGGCGTCCATGACGCCGACGGCCGTGTGATCGCGGCCGCCTTCACCCATGCCGATATCGCCCACATGGTCGGCGCCACCAGGCAATGGGTCACGATCAGCCTGAAGCGCATGCAGGAGAAGGGAATCGTGCTGACCAAGCGCTCGCAGATCGTGGTCTGCCGGCCCGATGTGCTGGAAGAGATGCGAGGGCAAGCATCCGACTAGGGCCGGTGCCCATGCATGCGGCTTTATAGTGCAGGACTGCCCAAGGAGTATGCAATCAACTTTTCCCGGCAACTAATCGACTGTGGTGCTCATTCCGGATTTGCCCTGCCCACGCCCTCACCCAATCATGGCAATCACAGCACATCCAACCGAATGAGGATGAGAATGGTCCGCCATCTTCCCACGCTCTCGATCGCGATGTCGGTGACGTCGCTGGCGCTTCTCCTCGCGCAGCCGGCCGCGGCGGAAACCGTCACGCTCGGGATCGGAACGCAGGACACCACCACAAACACGGTGACCGCCGGCGTCGTCATCCGTCAGCTCCATTTCCTCGAGAAATATCTGCCGAAGGAAGGCAAATACGCCAACATCAAGTTCGAGCTGGAGTGGCAGAATTTCACCTCCGGCCCGCCCGTCACCAACGCAATGGTGGCGAATAAGCTGCAAATCGGCATGATGGGCGACTATCCGCTGATCGTGAACGGCTTCACCTTCGACAGCAATCCGGAGAGCAAGAGCCGGCTGATCGGCATCGCCGCCTACAGCCTGTCAGGCTCCGGCAACGGCATCGTGGTTCACAAGGATTCGCCCTACTACGATCTCGCCGATCTCAATGGCAAGCTCGTCAGCGTGCCGTTCGGCTCGGCCGCGCACGGCATGGTGCTGAAGGCGATGCAGGACCGCGGCTACGCGCCGGATTTTTTCCAGCTCGTCAGCCAGAGCCCGGAGGTCGGCTCGACCAATCTCCAGGAGAAGAAGATCGACGCGCACGCCGATTTCGTCCCGTTCGCCGAGCTGCTGCCGTTCCGCGGTTTTGCACGAAAGATCTTTGACGGCGTCGAGACCAATCTGCCGACCTTCCACGGCATCGTCGTGCGCACTGATTTCGCCGAGAAATATCCCGAGGTCGTCGTCGCCTACTTCAAGGCGATTATCGCCGCCAATCAATGGCTGCGCGACGATCCCAAGCTCGCCGCCGAGAAGATCCAGGAATGGACCGGCATCAGCAAGGAGGTCGTCTACATCTTCCTCGGCCCCAGCGGCAACATGACCACCGACCCGACGGTCAAGCCGGCGCTGATCGACGCCGCCACCGCCGACGTCAAGGTGCTGCAGAACCTCGGCCGCATGAAGGAGTTCGATCCCAAGAAATGGGTCGACGACAGCTACATCCGCAAAGCCTATGCCGAGATGAATCTCGACTATGACACGCAGCTTGCGAGCACCAAAAACTACGAGATCGCCGGCGAAGATTCATTCTGCAAAAAGCCGATCGCCGATCCGCGCAAGGCCGGCGAGGTCTGGGTCGACGATTCAGGCATCGTGCCCTTCTCGTCAGCCAGCTGCACACTCGGCGCCTATGCCGACTACAAGGCGAAGGGCAAGAAGATCAACGTGGCCTACGTCTTCGATACCACCCGCGGCATCAAGCTGTTCGCCGACCAAGCTTTCTTCGCGGTCGGCAATGGCGAGGTTGCCCCGTTCCTGCTGAAGAAGGACGCCGAAGCCTATGCCGCCAAGATCAGCGGCAAGGTGCTCGGCTTCGACGACGCCGTGAAGGCGGCGGTCGGCGGAGGCAAGACGTGAGCAGTCCCGCCCTCCTCAGACATTCCGAGGACAGCATGCCGGCAGCAGATGCCATCGGCGAGGCGGGCCCCGTTCCCGCCACTCCGCCCGCGACGTCGCCCGCCTTTGGCACGCTGGCACTGCGCTGGTACCGGCTCAACCGCGGCGGGCTCCGTGCGACCGCGATCGGCATCATCTCGCTGATCGTCTTCCTGCTGGCCTGGCACCTGCTGACGACCTATCGCGTCGTGTTCTTCGTGCGCTTCACCAACGTGCCTTCGCCGCTCGCGGTCTATGCGAGCTTCACCAAGGCGATCCATGATCCGAAATTCCTGCTGCATGTCCTGTTGAGCTGCCGGCGCATCTTCTTCGGCTTCTCGCTCGCGGCGATCGTCGCCGTGCCGCTCGGCCTGATCATGGGCCGTTTCAAGCTTGTCCATGAGATCATCTTTCCGGTAGCGGAGGTGCTGCGGCCAATCCCGGCGATCGCCTGGGTACCTATGGCGATCATGCTGTGGCCGACCAACGAGCAGAGCATCGTCTACATCACGTTCCTCGGCTCGTTCTTCCCGATCCTGGTCAACACGCTGCACGGCATGTCGCTGGTCGATCCCGTGCTGGTGCGCGCCGCGCAATGTCTCGGCGCCCGCGAGCGCTCGATCTTTCGCGATGTGTATTTCCCGGCCTCGCTCCCGCACATCTTCACCGGCCTCACCGTCGGCATGGGCGTGGCATGGGTATCCCTGATCGCCGCCGAGATGATCTCTGGGCAATACGGCATCGGCTATTTCACCTGGGAGGCTTATTCGCTGGTCCAGTATGCCGACATCGCGCTCGGCATGATCGCCATCGGCGTACTCGGTCTCGGATCAAGCATGTTGATCCGGGGAGCCGGACAATTGGTGATGCCGTGGAGGCTGAAATGAGCGAGATCGTTGCCAAAGCACCGCAGGGCCATATCGAGGTCAGGAATTTCTCCCTCAGCTACGACAGCATCGAAGGACCGGTACAGGCCGTCACCGAGACGCAGATCCATGTGAAGCCCGGCGAGTTCGTCTCGATCGTCGGGCCCTCCGGCTGTGGAAAGTCGACGCTGCTCAACGCGGTCGCGGGCTTCCTCAAGCCGACCACGGGCATCGTCACCGTCGACGGTGAGAAGGTGAACGGCCCCAGCGCCGAGCGCGGCATGGTGTTTCAGCAATATTCGCTGTTTCCCTGGAAGACGGTGCGGGAGAACGTCGAGTTCGGCTTGAAGATGCGCGGCATGCCGCGCTCACAGCGCGAGCGCGCCGCGCGCACGCTGCTGGGGCTGGCGGGCCTCGAAGCCTTCGAAAAACATTACCCCGAGAAACTCTCGGGTGGCATGAAGCAGCGCGTGGGCATCGTCCGCGCGCTCGCGACGGGACCAAAGGTGCTGCTCTTGGACGAGCCCTTCGGCGCGCTCGATGCGCAGACCCGCGTCATCATGCAGCAGATCCTCACTAACATGTGGCAGCGGCTGAAGATCTCGGTCCTGTTCGTCACCCACGACATTGACGAGGCGATCTTCCTGTCCGACCGCGTCTACTGCATGACCGCCCGCCCCGGCTCGATCAAGGCGGAGATTCCGATCCCGCTGGAGCGGCCGCGGCAGCAGTCGATGATGATGTCGTCGGAGTTTTTGGCGCTGCGCCGCGGACTGATGTCGCTGATCCGCGAGGAGAGCATCAAGGCGATGGGCGGCGAGATCACCGATCTTGGCATGCAGGGGCTGAACATCCAACTGCACGGCGCTTCGCTCGCGGATGTGATTTAGAAGCGCAAGCGCTCTCGCACTTCTTCCCTTCTCCCCTTGTGGGAGAAGGTGGCGCGAAGCGCCGGATGAGGGGTTCTCTCCGCACATTCACTGCAATAGGTTCATTCGCGGAGAGAACCCCTCACCCGGCTTCGCTTTCGCGAAGCCACCCTCTCCCACAAGGGGCGAGGGTGCACCGCCATCGCGGCGAGACTACTTGAACCAGTGCACCAGCGCGATGCTGATCCCGAGCAGCAGCATCAGCGACAACGTCACGGCCGCGGTCACCCGCCCGCCGACATTGGCCAGCACGCGCACATCGACACCGAGGCCGAGGGCCGCCATCGACACCACCGTAAGAAAGCTGGTGATCTTCGTCACTGGGCCGACCACCGTGCCCGGCACGATCTCCAGCGAGCGCAATGTCGCCAGCGCAAGGAAGCCGAGGATGAACCACGGGACCAGGCGGAAGAAGCCGACATTGGTCTTCTTGGCGTCGCTCTGCCAGCGCGAGGCCGTCAGCGAGAGGCCGACGACGACCGGCCCGAGCATCAGCACGCGCATCAGTTTCACCAGCGTGCCGATCTGTGTCGAGACGAGCCCCGCTGGGACCGTCGCGGCGAGCACCTGCGGTACGGCATAGACGGTCAGGCCTGCGAGGATGCCGTATTGCGTGGCCGATAGCTGCAGCAGCGGGATCAGCAGCGGCAGGCCCAGCACCATCATGACACCGAGGATCGCGGTGAAGGAGATCGAGGATGCGATCTCGTCATTGTTGGCGCCGATGATCGGCGCCACGGCAGCAATCGCCGAATTGCCGCAGATCGAGTTGCCGCAGGCAATCAGGATCGACAGCCGCGTCGAGAGGCCGAGCAGGCGGCTGATGCCGAAGGAGACGCAGAGCGCGACCACGACGACCGCTGCGATCGAAGCCAACAGCGCGACGCCGGACGCGGCGATAGCGGCAAAGCTGATCGAGGCCCCCAGCAGCATGACGGCGACTTCGAGCAGCTGCTTGGCGCTGAAGGCGATGCCCGACTGCCAGCGCGGCGCGGGCTTCCAGAAGCTGCGCAGGGCCATGCCGAGCAGGATCGCCATCACCAGCGCCTCGACATAGGGGTGCTCGAACAGACCGAGCTCCCCTCGCTCGAGCAGGGCCGAGACGCCGGCCACGGCGATGCAGAGGAGGATGCCGGGAATCAGCGCGACGATACGGCCCGTGGCCGTGGTCGGCTTGGCGTCGGCCGGGCTGGATGCTTGATTCTGCGACACAAATCTCTCCCAGAGGAGAAGGATTTATACGCAGCGCCATCCGATTGGGGAATAAGTTTTCGACATATCAGGGCCGAGGGAAGTTCTATCCTCAGGCCGAGGATCGAGCCTAGAAGATCAGGCTCTTGGCCAGCGAGGCGACGCGGCTGAAACCGTCGTAGACGCCCGGCTCGAAGAAGGCCGCACGCGCGAGCACGATGCCGGCAACCAGCGACCAGAACAGACCGGTGCCGACCCGCAGCAGCAGCTTTGACCCGCGCGAACGCGGCTGGGTGTCCGTTGCGGACACCAATCGCTCGCCGAAAGGCTCAAACCCGGTGCGTTCCATAGCAGTCAATCCATCAATTTCTGCCAGAAATGTCGTCGTTTCGGCCTCAAACAGCAATGGAAGCGATTGGCTTTTTTGCCAGCCGGAGGGGAAACTCCTTCCGCCGGAGAGACCCGGGGCAATAGTTTTCTTCTTCCGGCCTATTGGGGCACCGGCACCCCGGCTTACAGCGCCAGATAGCGGCGGCGGATGGCGTCGTTGGCCTTCAGCTCGTCGATTCCGGCGGCATAGACGATCTGGCCCTTGTCGATGACGGTGGCATGGCTCGCCAGCCCCAGGCAGAAATGCATGTTCTGCTCGGCGATAAGCACGGTCGAGCCGAGCTGACGGAGTTGCCGCAACAACTCGCCGATCCGCTGCACGATGATCGGCGCGAGGCCCTCGCTCGGCTCGTCGAGCAGCAGCAGCGCCGGATTGCCCATCAGCGTGCGCGCGATCGCGAGCATCTGCTGCTCGCCGCCCGACAGGCGCCCGGCGATGCGGTGGCGCAGCGGCTCCAGCAGCGGGAAGACGTCGTAGATGCGCTTGATCGGCCATTCGTCCTGGCCCTCCGGTCCGCGCTTCCTGCCGATGACGAGGTTGTCCTCGACCGTGTGCTCCGGAAAGATTTGGCGGTCCTCCGGCACGAAGCCGAGGCCGGCGCGCGCGATATGGTGCGGCTTCCGGCCGGAGATCACCGCGCCGCGCAGGCTGACCTTGCCCCGTCGCGGCGGCGCCAGACCCATGATCGCTTTCATGGTCGTCGATTTGCCCGCGCCGTTGCGGCCGAGCAGCGCCATTGTCTCGCCCTGCCGCACCGTCAGGGCGACGCCGAACAGGATCTGGCTGGTGCCATAATAGACGTCGAGATCGGCGACTTCGATGATTGCGGCGCTCATGCTGCGGCTCCCGCATGTTCGGTGCCGAGGTACGCCTCGATCACGGCGCTGTTGTTGCGGATCTCGTCGGGCGTTCCCGTTGCGAGGATGCGGCCGTAGCAGAGCACCACGATCTTCGGTGCGATCTTGAACACGATGTCCATGTCGTGCTCGATGAAGATCACGGTGATCTTTTGCGTCTCCCAGAGCTCGCGGACCCTATCGATCATGCGCCAGCGCTCCTCCGGGCCCATGCCTGCGGTGGGCTCGTCCAGCAGCAGCACTTTTGGTTCGAGCACCAGCGCCAGCGCGATGTCGAGCAGCTTCTGGTCGCCATGCGACAGGGTCGCGGCGGTGCGATTGCGTTTGCCGGCGAGGCCCAGCAGCTCCATCACATGCTCGGCGCGATCGCGGGTCTCCGGCAACGGAAAACGCTTGTGCAGCACCGCGGACGATAGCTGGTCGGCGCTGACGGCGGCGAGCATGGTCTCCTGCACCGTCAGCGATTTGAAGATGCTGGCGACCTGAAACGCGCGGCCGATGCCGTGGCGGACGATCTCCGGCGGCGAACGGCCGGCGAGATCGACGCCGCCGAGCAGCACCTCTCCGGAATCCGGCTTCAGCGCCCCAGTGATCAGGTTGAAGAAGGTGCTCTTGCCCGCGCCGTTCGGGCCGATCACGGCGGTGAGCGAGCCGTCGAGGAAGTCGAGCGAGACGTCGTTGGTCGCCTTCACGCCGCCAAAGGATTTTGCGAGGTTGCGGATCTCGAGCATGGCTAGCGTCCCTCGCCTGCGCCGCGACGTTGTGAAAACCATTCAGCGACGAAGTCCAAAAGGCCTTTGCGCAAGCCGAGCGCGAAGAACAGGATGACGACGCCCAGCACGATGCCGTGGTACTCGGTAAACCGCGTCACGGTGTCGTTGAGCAGCAGCAACAGCACGGTCCCGACCATCGGCCCAAGGAAGGTCGAGACGCCGCCGAGCATGTTGATGAAGATGCCCTCGCCCGAGATCGTCCAATAGGCGAATTCCGGATAGGCGCCGGAGACGAACAGCGCCATCACCATGCCGCCCATCGACGCGAACAGCGCCGCCAGCACGAAGACGGTGAGTTTTGCGCGCCAGACGTCAATGCCGAGGAAGCTCGCGCGCGCGGCGTTGTCGCGGATCATGCGCAGGGTGTAGCCGAACGGCGATTGCGCAATCTGGCGCATGGCCAGCAGGCCGAGGATGAGAAGCGCACAGCTCGCGACATAGAGATGGACGTGGTCGGCGAGATTGATGCCGAGGAATGCGGGACGCGGAATGCCGCCGCGCAGGCCCTGATCACCGCCGGTGAAGGAAGCCCAGGACAGGATCGTCGAGTGGATCAGCATCTGGAACGCGAGCGTGACGAAGGCGAAATAGATCTCCTTCAGCCGCACACAGATCGCACCGATGACGGTCGCGACAACCGCCGTGATCGCCAGCGTCGCGACGAAGGCGACCGGAATGGGCAAGCCGAGCTTCTGCATGATCAGGCCGAAACTGTATGCGCCGAGGCCGAAGAACATGCCATGGCCGAACGAGGTCAGCCCGGTGTAGCCGACCAGCAGGTTGAGCGAGGTCGCAAACAGGCCGTAGGCGGAGCAGCGGATGACGAAGTCGAGCAGCGCCTTGCTGTCCGTGAACAGCGGCAGGCTGGCCAGCACGGCGAAGGCGATCAGCGCAATCAGCACATCGCGGTAGCGTTGAAGCGCGGCGACGCTGCGCACCGGCGCCAGCCTGTCGGCGCGTCCGGCCTCCAGCTCGGTCATGCCGCCTCCTTGCCGAACAGGCCGGTGGGTTTCGAGACCAGCACGATCACCATGAACAGATACATCAGGCCTTCCGTGAACAGCGGAAAGCCGAGCGAGCCGAACGAGCGGATCAGGCCGATCAGCAGCGCACCGACCAGCGCGCCCACAATCGAGCCCATGCCGCCGATCACGGTGACGATGAAGGACTCGATCAGCACCGAAAATCCCATGCCGGGGGTCAGCGACCGCACTGGCGCGGCGAGCGCACCCGCCAGCCCCGCCAACATACCCCCGAGCGCGAACACACCGCCGTAAATCAGGCCGGTGTTGATGCCGAGCGCGGAGACCATGCCGGGATTATGCGCAGCGGCACGGATCACCTTGCCGATGCGGCTGCGCGAGAGCCCAATGCCGAGCACGATCGCCGCGATCAGCGCTACGCCGATCAGCAGCAGATAATAAGGCGGCACCACGCCGCCCGCGATGAACAGCGGCATCACCTGGAACGCCGCAGGCATGCCCATCGACCTGAATTCCGGCCCCCAGATCAGCCGCACCACATCGTCGAAGATCAGCACGAAGGCGTAGCAGACGAGCAGCTGCATCAGCACGTCGGCACCATAGACGCGGCTCATGAAGATGCGTTCGAAGATCAGTCCAAGAATGGCGGTGCCGGCCGCACCGGCCAGCATTGCAAGCGCAAAGCTGCCGGTGAACTGATAGGCCGCCATCGCGAAATAGGCGCCGAACATGTAGAAGGCGCCGTGGCTGAAATTGACGATCTTGAGCACGCCGAAAATCAGCGTCAATCCGACCGCGACTAGGAACAGCAGCATGCCGATGATAAGGCCGCTGGTGGTTTGCGTCACCAGGCAGGCGGAGCTGGAGAGGCAGCCGGCAAGCGCGTCGAGATCCACGGGAGCACTTTCATTGTCGTGCGCCGGTCGCGGCGCGGAAAAACAAATGAAGGCGGAGGCGATCGCTCGCCTCCGCCATATGCAGGGTCAAGTGTAGCCCTTGCTCTTCTTCCACTCGGCTTCGAGCTCGAAGATGGCCTTCCAATCGCCGGCCTTGACCTCCGGGACATAGGGCTCCTGCGGGATCGTGGTGCCCCAGCCGATGGCGTAGCCAACGAGGGTGTGATCGTCGCCGCGCATGGTCACGGTGCCGTCGGCGCCGAACGGGCACTTGATGGTGAGGCCCTTCAAGACCTCCGCGATCTTCTTGCCGTCGGTGGAGTTCGCCTTCTTCGCGGCTTCTGCCAGGAACATCACCGCGGTTGCGTTCTGCCACGACCAGTTGGTCGGATACTCGTTGTACTTGGCCTTGTAGGCATCACCCCAGGCGGCATTTTCCGGCGTGGCCGGGAACGACTTGATGTAGCGGTTACCCGAATGGATGCCCTTGGGCAGGTTCTTCACCACGGTGAGCGCGGTGTAGTCGGCCATGTTGACCGCAAACACCTCCATCTGGCCGAACATCGCGTAGATGTTGGCCTGGTCGATATACGAGGTGAGATCGCCGCCCCACAGGCAGGAGTAAAGCGCCTGCGGCTTCGCCTGCAAAATCTTGGTCACGACTTCGGTGTAGTCGGGCTGGAACAGTTTTGGCCAGGACTCGCTGATGATCTCGACGTCGGGCGCGAAGCGCTTCAGGTACAGCGTGAACTCGCCGGTGGTGTCGCGGCCATAGGCATAGTCGGGCGAGCAGGTCGCCCATTTCTTCAGGCCCTTGGCCTTCGAGATCGACGCGGCGTAGCTGCCGCCGACGATGGAATCGTGAATGCCCTGGCGGACGCAGCGGAACGCGTTCGGGATGTGCTGCTTCGGATCGGCCGTCAGCGACGACGCTTCCGAGCAGGTGTGGACACAGAGCACGCCGAGATCGCGCGCCACTTCATGCACCGCGAACGATCCGGACGACGCCTCGGCGTCGATCAGCCATTCGCAGCCGTCGGTGTTGACGAGCTCGCGCGCGACGCGGGCCGCTTCCTGCGGCTGGCCCTTGGAGTCGCGGATCACCATCTCGATTGGCCTTCCGGCGAGCCCGCCGGCTGCGTTGACCTTGTCGACCTCGAGCATCACCGCGTTGCGCGACGACGTACCGAGCTGCGCGACCCGGCCCGACAAAATCGTCGGCATGCCGACCTTGATGGTCTTGGCCTGCGCGCGCGCCACCCACGGCGCGGCAACACTCATCGCACCGGCGCCCATCAGCGCCAATGTTGAACGGCGGCTGATGCCCGGCGTGCGGATTCTCGTCATTTTTCCCTCCCTCTGTGGGGTCGGCGTGTCCTGATCCCTGCCGGAGATCATCTCGTCTCCGTATTCCCAAGATTTCAGAGGCAGGGGGTGACGTCAAGCCAAAGATGAATTATGAGTCAGAATTCATCAACGACGAAAACGGTGCCGGCAATCGGCCCAGAACCCGCAAAATGATCAACCTTTCGAGCTTCATCGCCTTTCATGCCCGGCGCACACCGGAGCGGCCCGCGCTGAAATATCGCGGCGAGGAGATCTCCTACGCCGCCTTTGACGCGCGCGTCCGGAAGGTGGCAGGCTGGCTCGACGCTCGGGGCATCGGCGCCGGCGATGTCCTGGCCGTGCTAATGAAGAACAGTGCGGCGTTCCTCGAGCTCGTCTTCGCCACCAGCCATCTCGGCGCGGTGTTCTTGCCGATCAACTTCCGCCTCTCGCGCGACGAGGTCGGCTACATCGCCGGCAATGCCGGTGCTCGCCTGTTGATAGCCGATGAGGAATTCGCTGCGAATGCCGCGGGAGCGCGAGTTGTCGTAGTCGACGAGGCCGCACAGCAGAGCGTAACGTGCCTCGCAGGCGACGCTGCGGCCGCGCCGATGCACGTTCGCCAGCCGTCCGATCTGATGCGACTGATGTACACGTCGGGCACGACCGACCGCCCCAAGGGGGTGATGATCAGCTACGATAATTTCTACTGGAAGTCGGCGGACCAGACGATCGCGCTCTCCTTGAGCGCGGAGACGCGCCTTCTCGTCGTCGGCCCGCTCTATCACATCGGCGCGCTCGATTTGCCCGGCATCGCCGTGCTCTGGCATGGCGGCTTCATCCGCATCGAGCGCTCTTTCGAGCCGGAGAGCGCGCTTGCCGCGATCGCGGAAGACAAGCTCAACGCCGCCTGGTTCGCGCCCGTGATGACCACCGCGATGCTCACCTGTCCGACGCGTGACCGCTACGACGTCTCCAGCCTGAAATGGGCGATCGGCGGCGGCGAGAAGACGCCTGAGCTGCGCATCCGCGCTTTCTCCGAATATTTCCGCAACGCGCGCTACATCGACGCCTACGGCCTGACCGAAACCGTCGGCGGCGACACCTTCATGGACGCAGGCCGCGAAATCGAGAAGATCGGCTCCGCGGGGCGCGCCATTGCTCACGTCGAGATCGAGATCCGCGACGAGGATGGCAACAAACTTCCGCCGAACGTCAATGGCGAGATCTGCCTGCGCGGACCGAAGATCACGCGCGGCTATTGGAACGATCCGGGGAAGACGGCTTCCGCCTTCTTCGGCGACTGGTTCCGCAGCGGCGACGTCGGCTATCTCGACGAGGACGGCTTCCTGTATTTGACTGACCGCAAGAAGGACATGATCATCTCCGGCGGCGAGAACATCGCATCCTCCGAGGTCGAGCGCGTCATCTACGATCTGCCAGAGGTGCGCGAGGTCGCGGTGATCGGCCTGCGCGATCCGCGCTGGGGCGAGCGGCCGGTCGCCATCGTCGTGCTGGCTGACGGCGCTAGCCTTGAGCTTCCTGCCCTCACCGAGCACTGCCGCACGCGGCTGGCGAGCTTCAAGGTGCCGAAAGAGCTCATCATCCGCAGCAGCCTGCCGCGCAACCCCTCGGGGAAGATTCTCAAGCGCGTGCTGCGCGCCGAACTGGAGACCGTGGCATGACGCAAGCCCCCGCCACCGAGAAAGTCACAAAGCTCAACCGCGTCGAGCGCAATGCCTGGACCAAGCAGAAGATCTTCGAGGCCGCCACGAAAATCGTCGGCAAGCATGGCTATGCCGAAGCCTCCGTCGCCCGCATCACCGAGGAAGCCGGCGTCGCGCAAGGCACCTTCTACAATCATTTCGAGAACCGTCAGGAGCTGCTCGACCAGCTGCTGCCTAAGATTGGCCTCGACATGGTCGAGTTCATCCGCGCCCGCACCGGCACGGCGGATGCGGCGCGGCAGGAGATCGAGCGCTTCTCCGCCTTCTTCGACTTCATCCGCGAGGTGCCGGAATTTCTGCGCATCCTCAACGAGGCCGAGTTCTTCGCTCCGCTCGGCTACCAGAAGCACCTCGACAACATCTCGGTCGCCTATGTCCGCATTTTGCGTCGCGCGCGACGCTCAGGCGCGATCGAGGATTACAGCGACGAAGAGTTCGAGGCCATCGTCCACATGCTGATGGGCTCACGCGGCTATCTCAGCCGGCGCTACTCCTATTCCGCCGACGGCGTCACCGCCGTTCCCGACCACGTCATCTCCGCCTATCGCAAGCTGATGACGCGCGGCCTCTTCACTGCACCCGGAGATCAGGACACGCCATGAACATCGAATCTCCGCTCAAGGCGCTCGACCTCACCTCGGCGATTGCAGAAGGCGACATCCGCTGCCTGCTGATGGTGCTGGTGCACATGACCGGCGACGAGCGTTGGCTCGAGCCACCCTATCTGCCCAAGCGCGACATCCGCCTCATTCCCGATCCCGAGGCCGGCGTGCCCCGGGAGATCCAGGATGAGATCCGCGCCGCAGTGGTCAAACTGTTCGCCGAAGGCACGCCCAAGCCGGTGATCACCGATCCCGGCGAGGAGCTGTTGCTGAAGATGATGCGCGCCTGCCTCGGCGAGAATGTCTCGCCGGAATATGCGCCCCTGATGCGCGAGGAGATGGGTTTTGTGCCGCGCGAGGCGCGCTGGACCAAGCGTCCTTCAGACCAGAAGATCGCCGGCCAGGATGTGCTGATCGTGGGCGCCGGTGTCTGCGCCATCGCGCTCGGCGTCGCGCTCGGCCATCTCGGCATCCCCTACACCATCGTCGAGAAGAACCAGGAGCTCGGCGGCACCTGGTGGATCAACCGCTATCCCGGCTGCGGCGTCGACACGCCGAACCACTCCTATTCCTACTCGTTCGGCTCGGGCAATGCCTGGACCCGCTATTTCTGCCAGCGCGAGGAGCTGCACGGATATCTGGTCAAGGTCGCGGACGAATATGGCATTCGCAAGCATCTGCGCGTCAACACCGAGCTGACCTCGTCGCGCTGGGATGAGGGCAAGCGGCGCTGGATCTCAACGCTGAGGACCGAGAACGGCGAAGAGACCTTCGAATCGACCGCGCTGGTCTCGGCGATCGGCCAGCTCAACGATCCCTCGCGCGCCCGCTTCCAGGGCGAGGAAGACTTCAAGGGAACGGTCCTGCATTCCGCGCTGTGGTCCGATGACATCAAGCTCGACGGCAAGCACGTCGCTGTGATCGGCACCGGCGCGACATCGATGCAGCTCGTGCCGGCGATTGCCGACTGCGTCGCCTCGGTCACGATCTACCAGCGCAGCGCGCAATGGGCGCGGCCGGTGAAAGGGTATGCCGACCCCATCAGCGAGGGCGCGCGCTGGCTGCTCGCGCATCTGCCGTTCTATGTGCAGTGGTATCGCTTCAACATGTTCTGGCGCTATGGCGATGGCCTGCTGCCCTTCCTGCGCAAGGACCCGGCCTGGCCGCATCCGGAGCGCGCCGTCAACAAGGGCAACGACCGCCATCGCCAGGAGCTGACCGATTTTATTCGATCGGAGTTGAAGGACCGGCCGGACCTGATCGAAAAATGCGTGCCGACCTATCCGCCCTATGGCAAGCGCATCCTGCTCGACAACAACTGGTTCAAGACCTTGACGCGCCCGAACGTGGAACTCGTCACCGACACGATCGATCATTTCGACCAGAACGGCATTGTCACCGCGGACGGCAAGCACCGTCCCGCCGACATCATCGTGGTCGCGACCGGCTTCAAGGTCACGGAAATGGCGGCGCGCCTCAACATCAGCGGCCGCGACGGCAAGGATTTGCGCGACGCCTGGGCCAACGACAATCCGATCGCGTTTCTCGGCCTCACCGTGCCGGGCTTCCCGAATTTCTTCTGCATGCTCGGGCCCAACTCCGGCCCCGCGCATGGCGGCAGCGTCATCTTCCAGTCAGAGTGTCAAAGCCGCTACATCTCCGCCTGCCTCGCCGACATGATCGAGCACGACGTCGCAGCGATCGATGTCCGCAAGGAGGTCCTGGACGACTACGTCCGGAAGGTCGATGCCGAGCACGAGGCGATGATCTGGACTCATCCCGGCATGAGCACCTACTATCGCAATTCGAGCGGCCGCGTGTTTTCCGCGATGCCCTGGCGCTTCGTCGATTATTGGCGCATGACGCATGATCCGGATCTGCGGCAGTACAAGCTAACGACGGCCTGACGGCTTGAGACGTTGATGGCGCCAAGAGGACGGTGCACCCTCGCCCCTTGTGGGAGAGGGTGGCTTCGCGACAGCGAAGCCGGGTGAGGGGTTGTCTCCGCGAACGCAACTCTGTCATTGCGGGTGCAAACCCCTCATCCGGCGCTGCGCGCCACCTTCTCCCACAAGGGGAGAAGGAAGGAAAAAGGGAGTTCGCCGATGCCGAAGCCGCGCGTGCGCATCTACACCGACTACAAGAGCCCCTACGCGTACGTGGCCAACAAGCGCCTGTTCGAACTCGAGGAGACGCATGGCGTCGAGCTCGAATGGCTGCCCTATACGCTACGCGTCGCCGAATTTATGGGGACCGTCGAAGAGCGCACGCCGCATTTCTGGCGCAAGGTTCGCTACGCCTATATGGACGCGCGGCGCTATGCCAATGCGCAAGGGCTCGTCATGAAAGGGCCCCGGCGGATCTACGACGCGTTTTATTCCAGCGTCGGCATGCTGTTCGCGCAGTCGCACGGCTTCTTCCGTCCGTACCACGACACGGTGTTTCGCCGTTTCTGGAGCCATGAGCTCGAGATCGACGATCTCGCCGCGATCACTGACGTCATCACATCGTGCGGCGGTTCGGCCAGCGAGTTCGAAGCCTACGTTCACGGTCCCGCGCGCACCGAGCATGACCGCATCCTCGACGAGGCCGAGGCGCTCGGCGTGTTCGGCGTACCGACCATGGTGTTCAATGGCGAGCTGTTCTGGGGCGGCGACGGCATCGACATGCTGATCGCGCGCATCGAGAAGCCCGAGACGATCGAGGCCGCGCTCGGCAGCCGCCATCGCAAGCCGGCGTAGGCTCTATATATTTTAAGCATGATCTTTTCGGAAAACCGCTGCGTGCTTTTCGGATCATGCTCTAGGCCGCCAGCCCGCTCTCCACCGGAGCAAACTCCAGCCCGAGGCTTTCCGCCACAGCCTTGTTGGTGATACGGCCGCGATGCACGTTCAGCCCATTGCGCAGATGTGGATTTTCCAGCACCGCGGCAAAGCCCTTGTTCGCGAGCATCAAGCCGAACGGCAGCGTCGCGTTGTTCAGCGCCTGGCTTGACGTCACCGGCACGGCGCCGGGCATGTTGGCGACGCAATAATGCACGATGCCGTCGACCACATAAGTTGGTTCTGCATGTGTCGTCGGGTGCGAGGTCTCGAAGCAGCCGCCCTGATCGATCGCGACGTCGACCAGCACGGCGCCCGGTCGCATCGATGTCAACATCGCACGCGTCACGAGCTTGGGCGCACTCGCGCCGGGCACCAGCACCGCGCCGATCACGACGTCGGCAGCGAACACCTCCTCCTCAACCGACTCGATAGTGGAGAAGCGGGTGCGCACGCGCCCGGCAAAGAGATCATCCAGTTCGCGAAGCCTGGGAATGGAGCGGTCGATCACGGTGACTTCGGCGCCAAGGCCCGCGGCCATGCGCGCCGCTTGCGTTCCCACCACACCGCCGCCGAGCACGACGACCCGCGCCGGCTGCACGCCGGGAACACCGCCCAGCAACAGCCCGCGGCCGCCAGCCGACCGCTTGAGCGCGGCGCCGGCGGCCTCGATGGCGAGGCGGCCGGCGACTTCGCTCATCGGCGCAAGCAGGGGGAGGTGACCGGCCGCGTCGGTGACGGTTTCATAGGCGATCGCAGTACAGCCGGAGGCGAGCAGACCCTTGACCTGTCCAGGATCCGGCGCGAGATGGAGATAAGTAAACAGGATCTGGCTTTCGCGGAGCTGAGCCCACTCGCTTTTCTGAGGCTCTTTCACCTTCACGACCATGTCGGACTTCGCGAAGATGTCCCGCGCGCTGTCGGCAATGGTGGCCCCTGCCCGCCTATAAACCTCGTCGGAGGCGCCGATGCCGCCGCCCGCGCCGGTCTCGACCGTCACCTCGTGCCCGGCCGCGACATATTCGCGGACCGCGCCCGCGGTGAGCCCGACGCGATACTCCTGCACCTTGATTTCCTTGGGCACTCCGACGCGCATCCCGGGCTCCTTTGATTCACGGCATGATCGTAGCGACGTGTCCGGTTTGGTTTCGTGCAAATATCCGCTAGCTTTGGCCTCCCTGCGCCGGTTTCCGGCGCGCAAACGCCCTTTCATGCTGGAAACGAAACTTTGGCCCTGGACCGGAAAGATCTCGCCATCCTCGCGGAACTCACCACCAACGCGCGGGCCAGCCACACCGAGCTTGCCAACAAGGTCGGGCTATCAAGCACCGCGCTGGCACGGCGGCAGAAGGCGCTGGAGGACGATGGCTACATCCAGGCCTACCAGGCCGCGCTCGACCTCGCCCAATTCGGCCTCACCACCACGGTGCTGGTCCGTATCGCGCTGGAAAGCCAGAGCGACGAGGCGTTGAAGGCGTTCGAGGCGGAGGTCGTGAAGTGCCCCTCGGTCGTGCGCTGCTTCCTGATGTCTGGCAACGACGACTACATCCTGATCGTGCTCGCCCGCGACATCCAGGATTTCGAGCGTATCCATCGCACCGAGCTGTCACGCCTGCCGCGCGTCGCTCGGGTGCAATCGAGCTTCGCACTGCGCGAGGTCGTCAACCGCGCCGTGCCGAATGTGGTGTTCGGCGAAGCCAAGCGCTGACCGCGGCCTCTCGGAAAGGCGAACTGCCGGCAAGGAACCAACCGGCCGGTGGTCCGTTGGGCGCTATTGGCCGGCGGAGGCGTGCCCCCGCGTTCAACACGGCTGACGTCCGGCATCGTCGCCGCCGCAGGGAGCAGGACATGAGCGATCTCACGCATCAGATTCCCGAACGCATTCCGATCCATCTTGTCGTCAATGGCGTCAATCACACGCTCGATCTCGTGCCGTGGACCACGTTGCTCGACGCCTTGCGAGACCATCTTGCGCTGAGCGGCACCAAGAAGGGTTGCGACCATGGTCAGTGCGGCGCCTGCACGGTGCTGGTGAACGGCCGGCGCGTCAACTCCTGCCTCACGCTCGCCGTCATGAAGGACGGCGCCGAGATCACGACCGTCGAAGGTCTTGCCAAGGACGGCGCGCTGCATCCCGTGCAACAAGCGTTTATCGATCATGACGCCTTCCAGTGCGGCTATTGCACGCCGGGACAGATATGCTCGGCGGCCGGACTGCTCGCTGAAGGCCGTGCCCGGGATGCGGACGAGATCCGGGAGCTGATGAGCGGAAATCTCTGCCGCTGCGGCGCCTATCCGAACATCGTCGCCGCCATCCAGCAGGCAATGGGCCAGCCATGAACAACTTTCAGTACGCTCGGGCCACGGACGTTGCCGACGCGATCCGCCTGCTCGCCGCCGATCTCGGCGCCAAGCTGATTGCGGGCGGCACCAATCTGATCGACCTGATGAAAGAGAATGTCGAGCGCCCCTCCCGGCTGATCGACATTTCCCGCCTGCCGCTCCGCAATGTCGAGGAGACGGCGGACGGGTCCTTGCGCATCGGCGCCCTGGTGCCGAACTCGGACCTCGCCTACCATCCCCTGATCGAGCAGCGCTACCCTCTGCTCGCCAGCGCCATCCTGGCCGGCGCCTCGGCGCAACTGCGCAACATGGCGTCGGTCGGAGGCAATCTGATGCAGCGAACGCGCTGCCCCTATTTCTATGACACGGCCACGCCCTGCAACAAGCGAAATCCCGGCAGCGGCTGCTCGGCGATGGACGGCCTCAACCGCAACCATGCGATCCTGGGTACGAGCGCCGCCTGCATCGCGACCAATCCATCCGACATGAGCGTGGCGCTTGCCGCGCTAGGCGCACTCGTGCACATCGCGGGTCCATCCGGCGAACGCACCATCGCGCTGACCGACTTCCATCGACTTCCCGGCAACACGCCTCATGTCGATACCAATCTCGGCACCGGCGAGATCATCACGGCGATCGAGCTGCCGCCGCACGGCTTCGCTCAAAACTACAGTTATCTGAAAATTCGCGACCGGATGTCCTATGCTTTCGCTCTGGTCTCGGTTGCCGCCGCGCTCGAATTGGAGGGCAACGCAATCAGCGGGGCACGCGTGGCGGTCGGCGGTGTGGCTCACAAGCCCTGGCGCAGCCTCGAAGCCGAAACGGCGTTGCGCGGCCAGGCCGCGACGCCCGATCATTTCTCGCACGCCGCGGATCTCTTGCTTCAGGGAGCAACGTCCCGCTCACATAACGGCTTCAAGGTCGAGCTCGCACGCCGCGCCATCGTGCGGACACTGGCACAGGCGGCGAACGCCACGCCGCAATCGCAGGCCCACAAGAAGATCGCGTGAGGGACCGATGAACGCCTATATCGGAACGCCAACGTCGCGTGTCGACGGCCGGGCCAAAGTCACCGGGGCCGCCAAATATGCCGGCGAGTTCCCGGCCGGCGGGCTGGTTCATGGCTTCGTCGTCGAGGCCACTATTCCATGCGGGCGCATTGCTACAATCGACGCGAGCGAGACGTTGAAAGTCAAGGGCGTGCTCGACGTGCTCACGCATGCGAACCGTCCGCCGCTCGCCGACAAGGACGAGGCGTGGAAGGACGAGGTGGCGCCGGAGGGTTCGCCTTTCCGCCCGCTCTACGACGACAAGATCAAGTTCAACGGCCAGCCGATCGCACTGGTTATCGCAGAGGACTGGGAATCCGCGAAATTCGCGGCCACACTCGTCCGGGTCGAATATGAGCAGCAAGGGTTTGCGACCGACCTCGAAGGCGAGCGCAGCAAAGCCGCCGAGAAGGACAGGCCGCATAAGCCGCGCGGCGACGCCGCAGCGGCCCTTGCCCGAGCTGATGTGCGCCACGAGGCGGACTACGTGATACCCACCGAGCATCACAACCCGATGGAGCTCTATGCGACCACGGCGATCTGGGAGAGCGATGGCAAGCTCACGATTTACGACAAGACGCAGGGCGTCCAGAATGTGCACAAGTTTCTCTGCACCGTGTTCGACAAGAAGCCGGATGACATTCGCGTGGTCTCGCCTTACGTCGGCGGCGCCTTCGGCTCCGGCTTGCGGCCGCAATACCAGGTCGTGCTGGCAACGCTCGGCGCGCTCGCGCTGAAGCGGTCCGTTCGCGTCGTGCTGACGCGGCAGCAGATGTATGGGCTCGGCTACCGGCCGATGACCATCGAGCGCGTCGGGCTTGGCGCAAAATCCGACGGTACACTCGACGCGGTCACGCACGAGGCCATTGCCGTCACCTCGCGCTACGAGGACTTTGCACGCAACGATACCGGCTGGGCCGAACAGCTCTATAGCAGCCCGAACAGCCGTTTCTCCCACAAGCTGGTCCACCTTGACGTCTCCACCCCCTGCGATATGCGCGCACCGGGCGCGGCGTCGGGCGTCTGCGCCCTCGAATGCGCGATGGACGAGCTCTCCGTCGCGCTCAAGCTCGACCCGATCGAATTGCGGCTGAAGTGCTATTCGGATCGCGACCAGAGCGAAAACCTGCCCTACACCAGCAAGCAGTTGCACGAATGCTACGCCCGCGGCGCGGAGGCCTTCGGCTGGAGCAGACGCAGTCCTGCGCCGCGCTCGATGCGCGACGGCAAGGAGCTGGTTGGCTGGGGCATGGCCACCGGCGTGTGGGAAGCGCTGCAGATGCCGGTCGCGGTGCGTATCGTACTGACGTCGAACGGACATGCCGAAGTGTCCTGCGCGGCATCCGACATCGGCACCGGCACCTACACCATCGTGGCGCAGGTTGCGGCCGATGCCCTCGGTCTGCCGATCGAAAACATCAGTGTCCGGCTTGCCGACTCCACCCTGCCGCAAGCGCCGGTCGAAGGCGGCTCCTGGATGGCGGCATCGAGCGCGCATGCGGTGCTCGCCGCCGCGGAGGAGGTGCGCAAGGAACTGTTAGGTCTGGCCGGGAAAATGCCTGGCTCGCCGCTCGCCGGCGCCGAGTTGGCCGATACGGCCCTGATCGATGGCAGCATTGCCAGAGCCGACGACAACAGCCGCGCGGTCACGATCGCTGACGCGATGCGCCATGGCGGCGTCGAACGCATTGAGAAAGAAAAGCTCAACCAGTTCGCGGAAGACAAGAAGCACGCGCGCAATACCCATTCGGCCGTCTTTGCCGAGGTCAGGGTGGACGAAGAGCTGGGCATCATCCGGGTCACGCGGATCGTGAGCGCCGTCGCGGCCGGGAGGATTCTCAACACCAAGACCGGCCGCAGCCAGATCATGGGCGGCGTGGTCTGGGGGATCGGGATGGCCCTGCACGAGGAGACGGTGATGGACCACCGCTTCGGGCGGATCATGAACGCGAACATCGCGGAGTACCACATTCCCGTGAATGCCGATGTTCACGACATCGACGTGATCTTCGTCGATGAGGCGGACGCACACATCAATAAGCTTGGCGTCAAGGGACTGGGCGAGATCGGGATCGTCGGCGTCCCGGCGTCGATCGCAAACGCCGTCTATCACGCCACCGGCAAGCGCATCCGCCGCTTTCCGATCACGCTGGACAAAGTGCTCGACTGAGACGCAGATCGTCCGGCCAGGCGGACTCCTGCTCTGCAGTGTCGCCTATCGCCACGGCCACTGGTCGGACACCTTCATAGTGCAGCGGTCGCTCGGCGCGGGCGTCACCGCGCCACCGCCCGTCGCGGCGCCCGGCCGTTAGGCCTCACGACGGAAAGTCAGCCGGTCTGACCTGGATGCGGTCGGCATGCAGCGACCAGTGGTGCAAGGCCTGGTCCTTGCAGAACCTCGCCTTCGCCCGCTCTCTGGCTTCGTCCTCGTCGGAGGCGTCGATCTCCAGCGTGCCCTGGCACACCTCGATCTGCCGGCCGTACTGCCCGAGCACGTCCTTCATGAACCTGACGACATAAGTTGACATGGGACCTCCTGCCTGCCCCGGCGGCACTCACTCTAATCCCATTTAGCCTGGATGCGGGAGGGAGATTTTGACGCGGATCAAGGTCGGGACCGGGTTCCCGACCGCCGGGTCATTCCGGGGCGTCCGTGGCGCGAGCCCGCAAATGACAAAGCGACTGCTTCCTACTCCGGAGTCACACCAAAGGCCTGCTTGAAGCGCTCCGCATAGCGTGGCCAGACCTCGGGATTGATGATGCGCGGCGGGCGCTTGCCGCCGAGCGTCAGCAGCACCTGCTCGGCGGCGATCCGGCCCATGTTCTGCCGCGCCTCGACCGTGACGCCCGCGGTATGCGGGCTCGCCAGCACGTTGTCGAACTGGAGCAGCGGATGCTCCGGCGGCGGCGGCTCCTTGGACCAGACGTCGAGGCCGGCGCCCGCAATGCGCTTGTCGCGCAACGCCTGGAGCAGCGCGTCTTCGTCGTGAATGAAGCCTCGGGCCGTGGTGACGAAATAAGCGTGCGGCTGCATCAGCGCGAATTCGCGCACGCTGATCATGTTGCGGCTGCCCTTGTTGAGCGGACAGGAGATCGAAACGAAATCGGCGCGGCGCAGCAGCTCGTCGAGCTCGACCTTCTCGCCGCCCCGCTCGGCCATCACCTCGGCCGTGAGATATGGATCATAGGCCAGCACCTTCATGCCGAGCAGGCCCCGGCACAGCGCGGCGATACGGCGGCCGACATTGCCAAGGCCGATGATGCCGACCGTCTTGTGCTCGACCTCGTTGCCGACGAGATCGTTGCGGTTGACGTCGCGCTCGCGGCGCAGCCGGCGGTCCGACTGGATGATACGCTTGGACAGCGTCAGCATCATCGCCAGCGCATGCTCCGCGACCGAATGCGCGTTACCCCCGGACTGGTTGACGACGAGCACGCCCGCGTCGGTGCACGCCTCGGCGTCGACGGGATCGAAGCCCGCGCCGTTGCTGGAGACGAGCAGCAGGTTCGGCGTACGCTTCAGGAAGGCGGCGTCAACATGGAAATGCGGCGCCAGCTCGTCTCGGGCGGCGCCGATCTGATAGACATGTGCCGCAGAGAGGATCGGAGCATAAAAATCCTCGGGGCTTTCGTTCTCGATGCGATCGAGCCGGACGTCGGGCCGCGCCTTCAGGATGTCGATATAGATCGGATTGGCCAGATATTTGACGTAGAAGACGCGCTTGCTGTTGACGGACATCAGGACCCTTCCGGCTCTCTCCAGGAGATCCGCACGGCCAGCGCGGTGCGCGCTCCTGTCATGCGTTCCTCCGTTCTTGTTATTGCCACTTATGACACGGCGGCGCCGGCCGCGGCAGGTCGCCAGGCGCAGATCAATGTGCAGCCCGGCCATGTTGACAATCCCGCCCGCCGCGTCAAGTTCGGGCAGACCGCCGCGACGGCCAAGCCGATCCCTAAGACAATGGCAAAGATCAAGAAGCATGCGCGGCTGAAGGGAGAACGCAATGGCAATTGCGGAGCAACATACCTCATCCGAGGCGGCGCAGACCTCCAGCGACAAGAGCTGGCACAGCATCGTCCTGCAAATCCTGAAGCGGAACGAGATCAGCCTCGTCCCTTACGTGCCCGACCGCGTGCTGACGCCGCTGATCAAGAACCTGCACGCCGATCCCTTCTTCACCACCTTTGCCACCGCCCGTGAGGAGGAAGCCGTCGGCATCGTCTCGGGTGCATGGATGGGCGGACGGCGGGCCGCGGTGCTGATGCAGACCTCCGGCTTTGCCACGCTCGCCAACGTGTTGGCCTCGCTCGCGGTGCCCTACCAAATCCCACTAATCATGTTCGTGTCCGAGCGCGGCACGCTCGGCGAGTTCAACTACGGCCAGTCGCTGGTTTGCCGCACCATGCGTCCCGTGCTGGATTCGCTGGCGCTGGAGCATCACACCATCACACGGCTCGACGAGCTCGAATTCATTGCCGACCGTTCGATCAAGCAGGCCGTGACGACGCAGGCGCCGGTGGCGCTGATCCTCAACCCGCTGCTCACGGGCGGCAAGACTTTCGACAAGTGAGTCCGGCCAAATGAGTTCAAGAATGAACGTCCGCAACACCAAAGTGATGAACCGCTTTGACGTCACCTCGCGCCTGATAGCGAAGCTCAAGCACGAGGAAGCCGTGATCGGTGGCATCGGCAACACCAATTTCGATCTCTGGGCGGCCGGCCACCGTCCGCAGAATTTCTACATGCTCGGCAGCATGGGCCTCGCCTTTCCGATCGCGCTGGGCGTGGCGCTGGCGCAGCCGGACCGGCGCGTCTTTGCGCTCGAAGGGGACGGCTCGCTGCTGATGCAGCTCGGCGCCCTCTCGACGATTGCGACTTTGAAGCCTGAGAATCTCATCATGATCGTGATGGACAACGGCATCTACCAGATCACCGGTGCGCAACCGACGCCGGCAGCGCACGTCGCCGATATCGTCGCCATCGCCGCCGGCTCAGGGCTTGCCAACAGCGCCTGGGCCGCGGACGAGGAGGATTTCGAGCGTCTGATCGAGGAAGCCATGTCGGCTTCCGGGCCGAGCCTGATCGCCGTCCGCATCGACGATAAGCCCGGAATCGGCGCCACCCGACGCGATCCCGTGCAGATCCGGGAACGCTTCATGCACGGCCTTGGCGTACGCGAGCCACTTTAACATTTGGTCATTAACTACACGGCGATCTGATGCAGGTCCGGCAACAGGCTGGTGCAGATCCGTGCTATCCGGATCAGATGTCCATTTTGGTCCGCGCATTTGCCTGGCTGCTCGCAGCCGCCGTCACTTTTGCAACCCTCGGGCCGCCCGGCCTGCGGCCCCATTCCGACCTAGGCCAGGACCGCGAGCATGCGCTTGCCTTCATCCTAATAGGACTGACTTTCGGTCTCGCTTACCGGGATCGTCGCTGGATGGTCGCCGCCTTCGCGGTGATCCTGATCGGCCTGCTAGAGCTGATGCAATTCTGGGCGCCGGGACGCCATGCGCGGCTGGAAGACTTTTTGGTTGATGCAGGCACCGCCTGCATCGGCTTCGTGCTCGCAGCCGTCGCCGATTGGGTCATAGCCCGATTTCGCGCAAATTCGGCCCTGACAAGCCAAGGCCCCGCGGAGTGATACTCCGCAGGGCCCAACTCTTCAAAGCCTAGCTCCGGCCGATCAGTCGATGATCTTGACGACGCGGCGTGTGCGCGGCTCGACGATCACGCGGCGATCGTTGACGACCGCATAGCGATACTCGGTGTAGTTCGGCACGGGGCGCAGCACCACGGTCGGCGGCAGCGGCTCGCCGACTACGACGCGATCCTCTACGACGACCGAATCACTGCGCGGGATTCCACCCAGCACCGCATTCGGAATCTCCAGGCCGGCGCCAACGGCTGCACCGACGGTGCCGCCAACCATCGCGCCTACCGGACCGCCGATATCGCCGCCGGCGCGTGCGCCGTTCCTGGCACCCTCTTCGGTCGTCGACTGGGCAAAGGCTGCACTGGACGCCAGCAGCGACGCGGCAGCCAACGTAATCGCAAAACGGGTTTTCATGTGCTCATGTCTCCAGTGATTGTTGTGCGCCTTCAACCCACGGGAGCGGACCATTGTTCCGGTTCCTGCATGCCGAAAGCCACGCCAATCTGGGAAGTGTTACTGCGTAACACTCACGCCGCCGCGATCTCGTGGTCGGCCATCAGTTCCAGTGCCCGCACCATCGCGGAGTGATCCCAGCCCTTGCCGCCATGCGCAGTGCAGGACGAGAACAACTGCTGCGCCACCGCCGTGCTCGGCAACGACAGGCCGAGCGCGCGAGCGCCTTCGAGCGCGAGGTTGAGATCCTTCTGGTGCAGCTCGATGCGGAAGCCGGGATCGAAATTGCGCTTCACCATGCGCTCACCATGCACTTCGAGAATCCGCGACGACGCAAAGCCACCCATCAAGGCCTGCCGCACCAGTGCCGGATCGGCGCCGGCTTTCGACGCGAACAGCAGCGCTTCGCTCACCGCCTCGATCGTCAACGCGACGATGATCTGGTTGGCGACCTTCGTGGTCTGGCCGTCGCCATTGGCGCCGACCCGGGTGACGTTCTTTCCCATGCGGTCGAAGATCGGCTTCATGGTGTTGAACGCGCGCTCGGGGCCACCGACCATGATGGTGAGGCTTGCGGCCTTGGCACCGACCTCCCCGCCCGAGACCGGTGCGTCGAGATAGTCCGCGCCGAGCGCCTCGATCTTCTTGGCGAACTCCTTGGTCGCCAGCGGCGAGATCGAGCTCATGTCGACTACGATCTTGCCCTTGGAGATGCCGCCCGCGACGCCGTCCTTGCCAAACAGCACGGCTTCCACATGCGGCGTATCCGGAACCATGATAATGACCGCATCCGCCTCCTCCGCAACCTCCCTGCTTGACTTGCAGGCAACGCCGCCCGCTGCGATCAGCTCGGGCGCGACCGGCGCGACGTCATGCAGGAGAACGCGATGGCCTGCGGCCAGAAGATGGCCAGCCATCGGCCGCCCCATGGTGCCAAGTCCGATAAAGCCGATGTCGATCATGTCCGAATTCCTCAGGTCTCGAATGTTTGCGCGGCGTGCCAAGACAGGCCTTCCAGCGTCGTCGTGCGCGGCTTGTATTCGCAGCCGATCCAGCCGCGATAGCCGATCGCGTCGAGATGGCGGAACAGGAAGGGATAGTTGATCTCGCCGGTGCCGGGCTCATGGCGACCGGGATTGTCCGCGAGCTGGATGTGCGCGATCTGCGGGAGGTATGCCTGCATGGTACGGGCGAGGTCGCCCTCCATGATCTGCATGTGATAGATGTCGTATTGGACGAACAGATTGTTCGAGCGCACTTCGGAGATCAACTGCACGGCCTGCTCGGTACCGTTGAGAAAAAAGCCGGGAATGTCGAGCGTGTTGATCGGCTCGACCAGAAGCTTGATGTTCTCCCGCGCCAGCGTCGAAGCGGCGAAGAGCAGATTCCCGACCAGCGTCTCGTTCAGCTCGCGCGGATCGGCGTCCACTGGCGCGATGCCGACGAGGCAGTTGAGCTGCTCGCAATCGAGCGCCTTGGCATAGTCGATGGCGCGGAACACGCCGTCGCGGAATTCGGCGACGCGATCGGGCAGGATCGCGATGCCGCGCTCACCCGCGGCCCAGCTGCCGGCC
Organism: Bradyrhizobium sp. 149; assembly: GCF_023073915.1. Classification (GTDB taxonomy): domain Bacteria; phylum Pseudomonadota; class Alphaproteobacteria; order Rhizobiales; family Xanthobacteraceae; genus Bradyrhizobium. The sequence goes on from NZ_JADPKK010000013.1 coordinate 177,694, forward strand.
GGCAGATTGTGCAGCACCTGCGTCAGCCCATGGCCGTCGAGCTGCTCGCGCAAAAGCGCCTTGTCGAAATCGTAGGGGAAGAGGTACTCGACCCCGGAAAAGCCCGCCGCTTTGGCCGCAGCGAAGCGGTCCACGAACGGCATCTCGTTGAAGAGCATGGTGAGGTTGGCTGCGAATTTCGGCATGATGCTGTCTCCTATTCCGCCGGCTGCAGCACGCCGGGCCGCGCGGTCGTGACCTCATCGAGCGGCAGATCCAGCACCTCCTCGAACTCCACGATGTTGTCGATCTCCGTGCCCATCGCGATGTTGGTGACGCGTTCGAGGATGAACTCGACCATCACGGGCACGCGGTACTTCGCCATCCATTCGCGCGCGGTGGCGAACGCGGCCTGCGAATCCTTGGGATCGGTGACGCGGATCGCCTTGCAGCCGAGGCCTTCGGCGACCGCGACATGGTCGACGCCATAGCCGCCGAGCTCGGGCGCGTTGATGTTATCGAAAGAGAGCTGGACGTGATAGTCCATGTCGAAGCCACGCTGGGCCTGGCGGATCAGCCCGAGATAGGAATTGTTCACGACGACATGGATGTAGGGCAGATTGAACTGCGCGCCGACTGCGAGCTCCTCGATCAGAAACTGGAAATCGTAGTCGCCGGAGAGCGCGACGATGTCGCGATCCGGACACGCCGCGCGCACCCCGAGCGCGGCGGGCAGCGTCCATCCGAGCGGCCCCGCCTGCCCGGCATTGATCCAGTTACGCGGCTTGTAAACGCCGAGGAACTGCGCGCCGGCGATTTGCGACAGGCCGATCACGGAGACGTAGCAGGTGTCACGGCCAAAGGCCTTGGTCATCTCCTCGTAGACGCGCTGCGGCTTGATCGGCACGTTGTCGAAATGGCTCTTGCGCAGCATCGTCTTCTTGCGATCGCGGCAGGCCGCGGGCCAGGCCTGGCGCTCGCGCAATTTGCCTGACCGGCGCCACTCCTTGGCGACGGTGACGAACAGTTCGAGCGCGGCCTTCGCGTCCGAGACGATGCCGAGATCGGGATTGAACACGCGCCCGATCTGGGTCGGCTCGATGTCGACATGCACGAAGGTGCGGCCCTTGGTGTAGGTTTCGACCGAGCCGGTGTGGCGATTGGCCCAGCGGTTGCCGATGCCGAGCACGAAATCGGATTCGAGCATGGTGGCATTGCCGTAACGATGGCTGGTCTGAAGACCGACCATGCCGGCCATCAGCACGTGGTCGTCGGGGATAGCGCCCCAACCCATCAGCGTCGGCACCACCGGGACATTCGCGATCTCGGCAAACTCGACCAGAAGGTCGGACGCGTCGGCGTTGATCACGCCGCCGCCCGCGACGATCAGCGGCCGTTCGGCCGCATTGAGCATCTCCAGCGCCTTCTCGACCTGCTTCCGCGTCGCGGTCGGCTTGTAGACCGGCAGCGGCTCGTAGGTCTCGTCGTCGAACTCGATCTCGGCGAGCTGCACGTCCAGCGGCATGTCGATCAGCACTGGTCCTGGCCGGCCGGAGCGCATCACGTGAAAGGCCTGGCTGAACACGCGCGGCACCAGCGCGGGCTCGCGCACGGTCACCGCCCATTTGGTTACGGGCTTGGCGATCGACTCGATGTCGACCGCCTGGAAATCTTCCTTGTAGAGCCGCGCCCGCGGCGCCTGCCCGGTGATGCAGAGGATCGGGATGGAATCGGCGATCGCCGAATAAAGCCCGGTGATCATGTCGGTGCCTGCCGGCCCCGAGGTTCCGATGCAGACGCCGATATTGCCTGCCTTGGCCCGCGTGTAGCCCTCGGCCATGTGGGAGGCACCCTCGACATGCCGCGCCAGGATATGGCGGATCGAGCCGCGCTTCTTCAGCGCCGAATAAAGCGGATTGATCGCGGCCCCGGGAACGCCGAAGGCAGTCGAGATGCCTTCCTTCTCCAGAATACGCACGGCAGCATCGATGGCTCGCATCTTCGCCATATCGGACCTCGCTCGGTTGCATTGGCTCGAGCGAGATCATCGGGCCAGCGAGGGCTGCACTCAACGAGATCGATTTTATTTTCCACGATGCGGCAGCCGCGGAAAAAACACGGCGCTCTCAACCGGTTAGGTTGAGGCACGCGTGAAAGCGTTCACTCGAACAGCGGCGCCAGCTGCATCTGAGGCACCAGCACGAGGCCCTTGTCGGTGATGCGGATTTCGGGGATGACCGATAGCGGAATCAGATTGAAGCCCATGTAGGGGATGGTGCAGCCGGCTTCCGCCCACTCCTTCTTCAGCAGCTTGACCTGTTCGGCCACCTCCGTGACGCGCTTGTCGGACAAGAGCCCAGCGATCGGCAGCGGGACCAGCGCCCTCACCTTGCCGTCGGCGACGACACAGACGGCGCCCTGATGCTCCTTGATGGCCGATATCGCCACCTGCATGTCGGCCTCATTGGTTCCGGCAACGATGATGTTGTGGCTGTCGTGGCCGACGCTGGAGGCCACCGCCCCGCGCTTCAGGCCAAAATCCTTCAGCAGCCCATAGGCGACATTGCCGGCCGATTTGCCATGGCGCTCGACCACCGTGACGAAGCACAGGCCGTAGCGGGCGAACAGCGACGGCCAGTCCTTTGCGGGCTCGATCGCGATCTTCTCGTGGATGAGCGTGATGCCCGGCAGCGCGGTCTTGATCGCGTTGACGGTACAGGCTTTCGCCGGTAGCTCCGGCGTCAGCTTGACCTTCTCGGGCAGCTTCACGGTCGCATAGGCCGCCTTCGGATATTGATAGCGCTGCGACAGTGCCTGATCGAGCTGCGGCGTGATCTTGCGGTTCTCGACCACCAGCTCGCCGCCATACCAGGTGCATTGCGGCTTCAGATTGTCGTCCATCAGCACCAGATCGGCGCGGCGCCCGCCGCCGAGCCCGCCGATATCGCTGTCCATGTTGAAGCGCGTAGCGCCGTGCAGCGAGCCCATCGACCAGGCCTGCTCCGGCGACATCCCCGCCTTCACCGCCTCCCGCACCACCCAGTCGAGACCGAACAGCAGAAGATCGTCGGCGTCGCGGTCGTCGGTGCACACGGCCGTGCGCTTGTGCGAAGCGCCGAGCTCGGTGATGGTGCGGATCGCCTGCGGCAGCGAATGCCACGGCGTGGTCGGCGGTCCCCCGCGCAGGAACACCCAGACGCCGGCATCGAGCAAATCGTCGGCGATGTCGCGGTCGATCGCCTCATGGGTATCGGTGACACCGGACGCCGCATAGGCCGCAACGAACTCGCGGCCATAGACATGGCCGGACACCGGCCGCCCGCGCTTCAGGGCGGCGGCGAGGATGGCGTGGCTTCGCTCGTCGCCCGTGGTGACGGGCACGAAATCCATCTTCTCGCCGAGCCCAACGGCTTCGGGCCAGCGGTCGAACAGGCCGGCGATCTTGTCCGGGGTGAGGTCGCCGCCCGCGGTCTCCAGTTCCGCCGAGGTCGCAGGCACCGTACTCGGCACCGTCAGGAAGATTGAAAGCGGCGCCTCGCGCGCGTCCTCCAGCATCGCCTCGACGCCGGCGACGTCCATCACGTTGCCGATCTCGTGGCTGTCGCAGAAGATCGTGGTGGTGCCATTGAGCAGTGCCGCCTCGGCATAGGCGCAGGCCGTCACCATCGAGGATTCGATGTGGATGTGCGGATCGACGAGCCCCGGCGCGATGATGCCGCCGGCCGCGTCGTAAACCGCAACATCGCTCCACACCTTCTTGGCCGCGCCGGCCGGCTTCACCGCAACGATCCGCCCGCCGGTGATCCAGACCTCGCGGTTCGCGTGAATGCGCTCCGAATAGGTCGAGAGCACCCGCGCGCCGGTGAGGACGAGATCCGGCGCGACACGCGCCGAGGCCACATCGGCGAGACGCCGGGTCATCGAATGCAGCGGTGCGACGGCGAAGCGGGTAAGTCTGGTCATCTGGACCCTCGCGTGGCGTTACGGCCCTGCGATGGTTACGCCCTGCGCCGGACCGGGCAAGCTCAAATATAACGGCACGCCCTGCTTACGCCTTAGGCGGCGAACCGCCGGCCGCCCCTGATCTTGCAGGTCTGCGCGAGTTCCGTCGTCTCGGGGCCAGTTCGGCAGCAGGCTTGACCCGAATCCGCATCGACCTCCCCTTCGACTCGTCGATCTCGAAGGAATTTGTCTTTCGCACGAGGTCACTCAGCTTGCGGAAGCCGAACGTTCTCGGATCGAAATCGGACGCGAGATTGGCAAGCTGGCGGCCGACTTCCCCGAGCGTCACCCAGCCGTCCTCGCTCTCCATCTGGGTGATGACCTTCTTGATGATGGGAGTCGCGGCATCAAGCGGCTGAAGCGACGTTGATCTCGAGGCGGCGTCCTGGGTGTTCGCCGGGGCGGCAAGCAGGTTCTCCGTGTAGACGAACCTTCGGCAGGCCTGCCGGAAGCTCTCCGGCGTCTTCTGTTCGCCGAACCCAAAGACATCGATGCCCTGCTCCCGGATCCGGGCGGCGAGACGGGTAAAATCGCTGTCCGACGACACCAGGCAAAAGCCATCGAATCGGCCGCTGTGAAGCAGGTCCATCGCGTCGATCACCAGAGTTATGTCCGAGGCATTCTTTCCCGTCGTATAGGCGAACTGCTGCTGCGGGATGATGGCGTGTTTGGACAGGATGTCGGCCCAGCCCCTGGACCTGGCATTGGAGAAGTCGCCGTAGATGCGGCGAACGCTGGCCTCGCCAATCTTGGCAATCTCTTCGAACAACCCATCCGCGATCTTTGCCGAGGCATTGTCGGCATCGATCAGGACAGCGAGACGGGGCGAACGGAGCTCTGACGGCATGACTTTCCCCACGAGATGGACCTAGCATTAGAAGACGCTCGCGTCGGGATGGCTAGTCCTCGTTCGCCTTGAAGCGTCCCATCCCTTTCAGCACGAAGGGTGCCAGCAGCGCGATCAACGCCAGCGCAAGCAGCGTCGCCGAGATCGGGCTCTGGAGCAGCGTCATGGGATCGCCGAGACTGATCGCGAGCGCGCGACGCAGCTGGCTCTCGGCGATCGGGCCGAGAATCAGGCCGACGACGACGGGCGCAATCGGAAAATCGAACCGCCGCATCAGGAAGCCGAGCACCCCGAAGCCGGCCAGCATCGACAATTCGACGATCGACGGCTTTGCGGCGATGGTGCCCATGGTCGCGAAGACGAGGATGCCGGCATAGAGCCACGGCTGCGGGATCGCGAGCAGCCGCACCCACAGGCCAACCAGCGGCAGATTAAGCACCAGCAGCATCACATTGGCGATGAAGAGACTGGCGATCAAGCCCCACACCAGGTCGGGCCTCTCGGCGAACAGCAGCGGCCCCGGGTTGAGGCCGTATTGCTGGAAGCCCGCCAGCATCATCGCGGCCGTTGCCGAGGTCGGCAGCCCAAGCGTCAGGAGCGGCACCAGCGTGCCGGCGGCGGAGGCATTATTGGCGGCTTCCGGTCCCGCGACGCCTTCGATCGCGCCCTTGCCGAATTCTTCCGGGTACTTGGTCAGCCGTTTCTCGGTCGAATAGGACAGGAAGGTCGGGATCTCCGCGCCGCCTGCCGGAAGCGCGCCGATCGGGAAGCCAAACATGGTGCCACGCAGCCACGGCTTCCACGAGCGCTTCCAGTCTTCCTTGGTCATCCACAGCGAGCCGCGCACCGGCTCGAGCTTCTCCTCCGAGTGGTGGCGGCGCGATGCGACGTAGAGCGCTTCGCCCAGCGCGAACAGGCCGACGGCGAGCGTCGTCACCTCGACGCCATCGAGCAGCTCGGGGACGCCGAACGCAAGCCGCGCCTGCCCGGTCAACTTATCGATTCCGACCAGGCCGAGCGTCAGGCCAATGAACAGGCTGGTCAGGCCGCGGATCGGTGAATCTCCGAAAGTTGCCGACACCGTCACGAAGGCGACGCACATCAGCGCAAAGTAATCTTCTGGGCCAAAGCGCACGGCGAAATCGACCAGCCACGGCGCGAGAAAGGCCAGTCCGATGGTGGCGATGGTGCCGGCGACGAAGGAGCCGATCGCGGATGTCGCAAGTGCCGGCCCTCCGCGGCCGGCCTTGGCCATCTTGTTGCCTTCGAGCGCGGTCGCCATCGATGCGCTCTCGCCGGGCGTGTTGATCAAGATCGCCGTGGTCGATCCGCCATACATGCCGCCGTAATAGATGCCGGCAAACATGATCAGCGAGCCGCCGGGATCGAGCTTGTACGTCACCGGCAGCAGCAGCGCGACCGTCAATGCCGGACCGATGCCGGGCAGCACGCCCACGGCCGTGCCGAGGAACACGCCGATCAGGGCATACAGCAGATTCATCGGCTGGACGGCGACCGCCATGCCATGCGCCAGCGCGGCAAAGGTGTCCATCACAGCAGGCGCTCCAAGGGGCCGGTCGGAAGGCTCAGCGTCAGCAACCGATCGAATGCGAGATAGATCAGGGTCGACATCACGATCGCGATGATGGAGTCGACGACGATGGCCCGGCGCCCGAATGCCGCCGATGTGGTGACGAACAGCGCGGACGTGGCCAGGATGAAGCCGCCGCCGAAGCCGATGATCCCGATCAGCAGCGCAAGTCCAACGAGGATCAAAACCACAGGCACGGGATCGGCGCTTTCGCGCGCCGGCAGGTTACCGCGCAACGCCTCAATGAAATTGCCGATCGCGAGCAGCGCGAGGCCGGAGGCGATCACGACCGGCATGGCTTCCGGCCCCATCCCGTACATCGCGGTGGATTGCAGGCCGCGCGCGTCCCAGACCAGTACCGCGGCGAGACCTGCGAGCAACGCGGCGATGACGATGCCGGCGCGGTCGACACGCCGCCGCGGCTGGACGGGATCGCCTGCGGTCACGACTTGACCAGGCCGACTGATCTGAGCACGTCGGTGACGCGGACCGTTTCCTTCTTCAGGAAGTCGGCGAAGTCGTCGCCGCCGAGATAGGCGTCCTCCCAGCCCTTCTGCTTGAGGATCTCCTTCCAGGCATCCGATTTCACCATCTTCTCGACCGCATCGCTCAACGTCTTGCGCTGTTCCGGCGTGATGCCGGGAGGCGCGACCACCGAGCGCCAGTTGGCAATCACGAGGTCGATGCCCTGCTCCTTGAAGGTCGGGATGTCGCTGCCTGGGATGCGCTTCTCCGAGGTCACACCGATCGCCCGCAGCTTGCCGGACTTGATTTGCCCATCGTATTCGCTGAGACCCGAAATGCCGGCGGTGACCTTGGCGCCGAGGATGGCAGCCAGCGACTCGCCGCCACCGGAGAACGGGATGTAGTTGATCTTCTTCGCATCGGCTCCGACGGCGCCCGCGAACAACGCCGCCATGACATGGTCGACACCGCCGGCCGAGCCACCGGCGAAGGTGACCTTGGCGATATCCGCCTTCACCGCGGCGGCGAGATCCTGCGCAGTTTTGATTGGCGAATTCGCCGGCACCACGATGACCTGTATTTCCTCGGTGAGGCGCGCGATCGGCGTCACCTGCTCGAGCGTCACCGGCGATTTGTTCATGGCGAGCGCGCCCACCATGACGAAGCCGTTGACCATCAACTGGTTGCCATCGCCTTTGGCGCCGTTGACGAACTGGGCGATGCCGACGCTGCCGCCTGCGCCGGGAACGTTGGTGACCTGCACGCTGCGGGCGACGCCCGCGGCAACCAGCGCTTGCTGCATCGAGCGCGCGGTCTGGTCCCAGCCGCCGCCCGGTGCCGCCGGCGCCATCAGCTTGAGCTCCAGTTGCTGGGCAAAGGACGGTGTTGCTGCGACGAGGGTCAGCGCGACGGCTGCGCCGAAAAGGCGCGCGGGAAATTGAAACATCAGGGCATTCTCCAGGCTCATGCGGACGTCGTTGATCACTGCCGCATTGTGTCGTTTGGTCGCATATCAGCCAAAACGGCCGATGCTGTCCAGTGACATCCCCCGCGAGGCCTGGTTAGCGGGGCGTCGGGATCACCCCGCCTAGCGCAGCTGTCAGTTCGGCGGCGACATCCCGCACGATCTGCCCGATTTCCGGCAACCTCTGGTCGGTCAGCCGAGTGGTCATGCCGGACACCGAAATCGCCGCGAGCGGCTCGGCGCAGTCGTTATAGACGACCGCGGCAACACAGCGCAGGCCCATGGAGGCCTCTTCGTCGTCAAGGGCGTAGCCATGCTTGCGGATTCTTTCGAGCTCCTTGAACAGGTCGCTCGGCCGCACGATCGATTTCTCGGTCATGCGGGGCATGCCGTGGTGGCGGATGACCGCGCCGACGTCCTCGTCCGAATAGGTCGCGAGTACCGCCTTGCCGACGCCGGAGGTTACCATCGGGACGCGGCCACCGACCTGGGTCAGGGAGCGCATGATCTCGCGGCTCTCCATGCGGGTCAGCACGATGATGAACTCGTCGTCGACGACGGCGAGATTGGCGGTCTCGCGGGTGAGATCGCGCAGCTTCCGGAGGTAGGGAATCGCCTGCGTGGAGAAATTGCGGCTCCGCGCAAAACTCGCGCCCACCGTGAAGCTGCGCACGCCGACGTGCCATTTGGATTCGGCGCGGTCGAACTGCACGAAGCGGCGGCTTTCCAGCGTCGCCAGCAGGCGGTGCACGGTGGAGGCCGACAGACCAGTGCGGACGGCGAGATCGCTGAGGCGATAGCCTACGTCGTCCTCGGCCAGCGTCTCGAGGATCGACAGCGCGCGGTCCACGGATTGCACGCCGCCGTCGCGGTCGGCCTCCGATGATGATCGAGGCTCGAGCGATTTGCGCCGGATCACGTTCTTGCCCATCGCGACCTGACTGTTCTCACCTCTCCCCGCAGCCGCCAACGCTTCGGCTGACAAGCGCGGGAAGAGGTGAAGGTGCGGCTTAGAGCAGCCCTGCCCCACGTGCCCATTTGTACTTGGCGCCGAGCACTTCCACCGGAAGCTCGGTCGAATAGGCATAGGCCGGGATGCCGTTCTGGTAGAGATATTCGGCCGCCTCCTCGACCTCGACGTCGCCGGCGAGCGAGGCGACGATCGGCTTCACGAAGCCCTTGGCCTCCATCTCCTTCTTCACCTCGACCATGTTGCGGGCGAACACCATCGGCGGCGTGACGATGGTGTGCCAGTAGCCGAGGATCAGCGAATGGATGCGCTCGTCCGTCAGGCCGAGCTTCACCGTGTTGACGTAGGTGATCGGCGGCTCGCCGCCGGTGATGTCCACCGGATTTCCGGCCGCGCCGAACGGCGGGATGAACTTCCGGAAGGCCGCATCGAGATCCGGCGGCATCGACATCAGCGACAGGCCGTTGTCGACGCAGGAGTCCGACAGCAGCACGCCCGAGCCGCCGGCACCGGTGATGATCAGCACGTTCTCGCCCTTCGGCGTCGGCAGCACCGGCACGCCGCGCGCGAATTCGAGCAGCTGCCGCAAGCTGCGGGCGCGGATCACGCCGGACTGCGCCAAAACGTCCTCGTAGATCTTGTCGTTGCCGGCGAGCGCGCCGGTGTGCGACGAGGCCGCCTTCGCACCGGCCGAGGTGCGGCCGGCCTTGAGCACGATGACCGGCTTTTTCTTGGAGACGCGCTTCGCCGCTTCCGCAAAGGCGCGACCGTCCTTGAGGTCTTCGCAGTGCTGCGCGATCAGGTTGGTGTTCGGATCCTGCTCGAAGAACGCCAGCAGATCGTCCTCGTCGATGTCGGACTTGTTGCCGAGGCCGACGATCGCGGAAACGCCCATCTTCGCCGAACGGGAGAAGCCGATGATGGCCATACCGATGCCGCCCGATTGCGAGGACAGCGCCGCATGGCCCTTGACATCATAGGCGGTGCAGAAGGTCGCGCAGAGATTGGCAGGCGTGTAATAGAAGCCGTAGATGTTCGGCCCCATCAGGCGGATGTCGTACTTCTTGCCGATCTCGACGATCTCGGCCTGGAGCTCCGGCGCCCCGGCTTCCGCGAAGCCCGACGGGATCAGAACCGCGCCGGGAATTTTCTTCTCGCCGCATTCGGTGAGCGCCGCCGCCACGAACTTCGCGGGAATTGCGAATACTGCGGTGTCGATGACGCCGGGCACGTCCTTGACGCTCTTATACGCCTTATAGCCGAGGATTTCGGCGGCCTTGGGATGGATCGGGTAGATGTCGCCCTTGTAGCCGCCGTTGATGAGGTTCTTCATCACGGAATTGCCGATCTTGCCGTCCTCGGCCGAAGCGCCGACCACAGCAACCGCCTTCGGCTGCATGATGCGGCTCATGGCCGCGACGATTTCTTCGGTCGGGCGCGGCTTCGGCTTCGGCACGTAAGCGAAGTCGACGACGATGCGGACGTCGGCGGCGATCGCGTCCTTGGCCGTCGCGAACACCGGGTTGAGGTCGAGCTCGACGATCTCAGGGAAATCGGTGACGAGCTGCGACACCTTGACGATGACATCTGCAAGCGCCGTGCGGTTCACCGGCTCGCCGCCGCGAACGCCCTTCAAAATCTCATGCGCCTGGATGCCGTCGAGCATCGACAGCGCGTCTTGCTGGGTCGCGGGGGCGAGGCGGAAGGTGATGTCCTTCAGCACCTCGACCAGCACGCCGCCGAGGCCGAAGGCGACCAGCTTGCCGAACGAGCCGTCGGTGATCGAGCCGACGATGACCTCGGTGCCGCCAGCCAGCATCTGCTGCACCTGGACGCCCTCGATCTTGGCATCGGACTTGTACTTCCTGGCGTTGCCGAGAATGGTCTCGTAGGCCTTCTCGGCGTCTTCAGCCGTCTTGAGGCCGACGATGACGCCGCCGGCTTCGGTCTTGTGGAGAATGTCCGGCGAGACGATCTTCATCACCACCGGGAAACCCATGGACGAGGCCATCTTGCCGGCCTCGCCGGCCGACTTCGCCACACCCTCCTTCGGCACGGGAATGCCGTAGGCGTCGCAGACCAGCTTGCCTTCCGGCGCGGTCAGGCTGGTGCGGTTGTCCACCTTGACCTGGTCAAGCACCTTGCGGACGGCATCTTTGGAATTGGACATGTGGCTTCTCCCTTGACCTTGGTTCTTGCGTTCTCAAAGCGCGCGCGTGTTGCGGCTGCCCGTGATGCTTTCCATTCGCCGCGCTCTGTTCCATGTCGCGGAACGGAGTGGCATAAAGCCGAGATTACTCCGCCGGCTTGGATCAAAAATGGCTGGCGATGGCATTTGGTATGCCAGAAGCCAACTTGTCAAGCTGCAGCGCAGCTTAGAACGCTGCAAAAAATAGGCAGCTTGACATACTGGTATTTGGTATGCCAAAAACTTTCCCGTTAATAATCCTGTAAAAGACGACTCCCACTGGAGGAGATTCGTCGTGTCACTGCGGAAACCAACCAAGGCGTTGCCGAACATGGCCGAGGCAGATATCGCAATCGTTCGTATTGCCCCGGAGAGCAGCTTCAAGAACAAGGCGTATGACGCCTTGAAGGAAGCCATCCTCAAGATGGACATCTACTCCGCGCCCGAGCCGGTGATGCTCGACGAGCGCGCGCTGTCCGAACGCCTGGGTGTGAGCCGCACGCCGATCCGCGAAGCCATCGCGATGCTCGAGCAGGACGGTTTCGTGAAGACGGTTCCACGCCGCGGCATCATGGTGGTGCGCAGGACCAAGAGCGAGATCGTCGACATGATCCGCGCCTGGGCGGCGCTGGAGAGCATGGCGGCCCGCCTCATCACCACCACCGCGCGCAAAAAGGACATCACGGCGCTGCGCGACTATTTCAAGGAATTTGGCAAGGACCGCCTGCCCGAAGATCACGTCGAGGAATATTCGCGCGCCAACATCGCCTTCCACCAGGCGTTGATCTCGCTGTCGGAATCGCCGGTGCTGGTCGACCTCACCAATGATTTGCTGCTGCACGTGCGCGGCTATCGCCAGCTGACCATCGGACGCAAGGACCGCACCGCGACTTCGCTACCCGAGCATCTCGGCATGATCGAAGCCCTGGAGGCGCGCGATACGGAACTCGCCGAGAAGCGCGCCCGCGATCACACCCTTGGCCTTGCCGCTTACGTCGAAGCGCATGGTCAGGAACTCTTCTAGCCAGCAACGTTCACCAGAAGGGCGAGGCATTCGCCCCCAAAGCCGAAACGGCATCTTGAGACCAGGGAGACAAGGCCCATGCTGAATACCGCGACCAAGTCCGAAGCACCGGGCACCGAGCAGGAATTGACGGATGGTTTTCATCTCGTCATCGACGCGCTCAAGCTGAACGGCATCAACACCATCTATAATGTGCCGGGCATCCCGATCACGGATTTGGGCCGCATGGCGCAGGCGGCCGGTATTCGCATGATCTCGTTCCGCCACGAGCAGAACGCGGGTTATGCGGCGGGTATCGCCGGCTACCTCACCAAGAAGCCCGGCATCTGTCTCACCGTCTCCGCGCCCGGCTTCCTCAACGGTCTCACCGCGCTCGCGCACGCCACCACCAACTGCTACCCGATGATCCTGATCTCGGGCTCCTCCGAGCGCGAGATCGTCGACCTCCAGCAGGGCGACTATGAAGAGATGGACCAGCTCGCGATCGCCAAGCCGCTGTGCAAGGCGGCCTATCGCGTGCTGCACGCCCAGGACATCGGCATCGGTCTGGCCCGCGCCATCCGTGCCGCCGTCTCCGGACGTCCGGGCGGCGTCTATCTCGACCTGCCGGCAAAACTGTTCGGCCAGGTGATGAACGCCGATGCCGGCCGGAAGTCGCTGGTCAAGGTGATCGACGCGGCTCCCGCGCAGATCCCCTCGCCCGATTCGATCAAGCGCGCGCTTGATGTTTTGAAGAGCGCGAAGCGTCCGCTCATCATTCTCGGCAAGGGCGCGGCCTACGCGCAGGCCGACGAGGAGATCAAAACCTTCGTCGAGAAGAGCGGCATCCCGTTCCTGCCGATGAGCATGGCCAAGGGCCTCCTCTCCGACACGCATCCGCAATGCGCAGGCGCTGCCCGCTCGACGGTGCTGAAAGAATCCGACGTCGTGCTGCTGATCGGCGCCCGGCTGAACTGGCTGCTCTCGCACGGCAAGGGCAAGAACTGGGGCGAAGCGCCCAAGAAGTTCATCCAGGTCGACATCGAGCCCAGGGAGATGGACTCCAACGTCGAGATCGTCGCGCCCGTCGTCGGCGACATCGGCTCGGTCGTCTCCGCCTTCAATCAGGCGATAAATGCGGGCTGGACCGCGCCGCCGGCCGAATGGACCAAGGCGATTGCGTCCAAGCGCGACGAGAACGTCGCCAAGATGGCGCCGAAGCTCATGAACAACAAATCGCCGATGGACTACCACGGCGCACTCGGCGTGCTGAAGAACGTCATCAAGGATCATCCCGAGGCGATTCTCGTCAACGAGGGCGCCAACACGCTCGACCTCGCCCGCGGCGTCATCGACATGTACAAGCCCCGCAAGCGTCTCGACGTCGGCACCTGGGGCGTCATGGGCATCGGCATGGGCCAAGCGATCGCGGCCACGCTCGAGACCGGCCACCCCGTGCTCGCGGTGGAAGGCGACTCGGCGTTCGGCTTCTCCGGCATGGAGGTGGAGACCATCTGCCGCTACAATTTGCCGATCTGCATCGTGATCTTCAACAATGACGGCATCTATCGCGGCACCGACGTCAACAGCGTCAATTCCGATCCGGCGACGACGGTGTTCGTCAAGGGCGCCCGCTACGACAAGATGATGGAAGCCTTCGGCGGCGTCGGCGTGAACGCGACTTCGCCGGACGAGCTCAAGCGCGCCGTCAACGAAGCCATGGCCTCGGGCAAGCCGACGCTCATCAACGCGGTGATCGATCCGGCCGCCGGTTCCGAGAGCGGCCGCATCGGCAACCTCAATCCGCAGAGCGTTCTGCAGAAGAAGAAGTAAGTCCACCCCTTCAATCCTTGATTCCCTGCGGGTGCAGGGGCAGACAGAGTACGGAGCAACACGATGACCAAAGCGCTCGAGGGCGTTCGCATTCTCGACTTCACCCACGTCCAGTCCGGACCGACCTGCACGCAGCTGCTGGCCTGGTTCGGCGCCGACGTGATCAAGGTGGAACGTCCGGGTGTGGGTGACATCACCCGCGGCCAGTTGCAGGACATCCCGAACGTGGACAGCCTGTATTTCACCATGCTCAACCACAACAAGCGCTCGATCACGCTCGACACCAAGAACCCGAAGGGCAAGGAAGTCCTCACCGAGCTGATCAAGAAGTGCGACGTACTGGTCGAGAACTTCGGTCCCGGCGTGCTCGACCGCATGGGCTTCCCCTGGGAGAAGATCCAGGCGATCAACCCGAAGATGATCGTCGCCTCGATCAAGGGCTTTGGTCCCGGACCCTACGAAGACTGCAAGGTCTACGAGAACGTCGCCCAGTGCACCGGCGGCTCTGCATCCACCACCGGCTTCCGCGACGGCTTGCCCCTCGTCACCGGCGCGCAGATCGGCGACAGCGGCACCGGTCTGCATCTGGCGCTCGGCATCGTCACCGCACTCTATCAGCGCACGCATTCGGGCAAGGGCCAGCGCGTCACCGCTGCAATGCAGGACGGCGTGCTAAACCTCTGCCGTGTCAAGCTGCGCGACCAGCAGCGCCTCGTCCACGGCCCGCTGAAGGAATACAGCCAGTTCGGCGAAGGCGTGCCGTTCGGCGATGCCGTGCCGCGTGCCGGCAATGATTCCGGCGGCGGCCAGCCCGGCCGCATCCTGAAGTGCAAGGGCTGGGAGACCGATCCCAACGCCTACATCTACTTCATCACCCAGGCCCCGGTCTGGGAGAAGATCTGCGACGTCATCGGCGAGCCGACCTGGAAGACCGATCCGAACTACGCTAAGCCGGCCGCCCGCCTGCCGCGCCTCAACGAGATCTTCGGCCGCATCGAGCAGTGGACGATGACGAAGACCAAGTTCGAGGCGATGGAAATCCTCAACAAGGACGACATCCCCTGCGGCCCGATCCTGTCGATGAAGGAGATCGCCGAGGACCAGTCGCTGCGCGCGACCGGCACCGTGGTCGAGGTCGACCACCCTACCCGCGGCAAGTACATCTCGGTCGGCAACCCGATCAAGCTGTCGGATTCCCCGAGTGAGGTTGAACGCTCCCCGCTGCTCGGAGAGCACACCGACGAGATCCTGCGCTCGGTGCTCGGCTTCAGCGACCACCAGGTCGCCGATATCCACAAGTCCGGCGCGCTCGACCCGCCGCAGAAGCAGGCCGCCGAGTAAGCGGAGCTACAGAGAAAACAAAAGGCCGCCGGCTTCGGCGGCCTTTTTTGTTGCCGCCGAAATGGACCGTGTCTCGCCATCGGCACGCTTGCCGCGCCGCCAAGGCTGGATTAAAGATTGGTCCGCGAGGAACAGACGCGGTGACCGGCCGTTACTGTCTCGACCGGCGTGCTCCCGGAAATGCGAGCATGCCGTCTCCACAGCGAGTGCAGCACGCCCCTCGCAAAGACCTGCCCCACGCTGAAGAATGGCCGCCTTCGCTTCCGAGGGTGGCAAGTCGACCTTTCAGTTCAGGCACGGGCGGCGTCGCATCCGACACTCGCCAGGACCACGCTCGTTGATCAAATTGAGGGCTTAAATGTCGAAAGATCAATCCTCTGATCGCGCCAAGCGTGAAGCCAACAAGGCGTTCAAGCCTGCGACAACGCAGAAGCCGATCAATGACTATGCGAAGGACCAGAACTCCTTCAACGAGAATCGCGAGCGGCTGAAAGCGGAGCGCTTGGCCCGGGAGGCGAAGCCGGCAAGCCGCTCCGAATAAGAGCGTCGGTATCAGGCTCCGACCGCGAATGACGCTGAAGGCGCGGCGCCGAAATCCGCGCCTGATCTACAGCATCGATAGCACGACGATCCCGTCCTCGACTGCCCCCGAAGCGAGCTGCGCCCGCGCCATGCGCTCGAACTCGGTCCGGTTCTTCCGAAGATAGCTGAAAGCCTGCTTCTGGGTCAGGAATGTCGTCGCAAGACGGCACATCTGTCGGCCCGCGCCAAGCGCGAGAAAGAAGGTGATGGTGCCACCGCCATCCGACTTGATTCTAGACACGACCCGCACTCTTCGGCATGTGATCGGCCCTCTCCAATTTGTCGTCGGCGCAATGGAAGCCAGCTACGGCGTCACCTTCTTCTTGCGCTTCGTCGGGACAGGCGCCGGCAACGATGCCTGAAGGGCGGCGTCTGCCGCTTCCTTGGCTTGGCGCAGCTCTCGAAGCCGCGCCATGTTCTTGCGAACATCGACGGCTTGCTTTCCAACGTCCATCATCGCCCGCGCGCCTTCCTCAGCGGCCAGACGCTGACGGTTGGAACGCGCGATGCTTTCGGGTGACGGTTCGGCCGGTTTCTTGGCGGTCATTATTCACCCTGCTCTCCAACGGACAAAACCCGCTCAATCCGGGGATCGAGCGGGTGGCATCGCCGTTTCAGTACATCCGTGAAACGGCACCAAGGCTTTAGGCCAGCGAGAGATTCTCAGCGCTAACCTTGCCCCGCATCTTGTCGGTCTTGAGCTCGAAGTTGACCTTCTGGCCCTCAGCGAGACCCGCAAGACCAGCCCGCTCGACCGCGCTGATGTGAACGAACACATCGTTGCCGCCGTCGTTCGGCTGAATGAATCCAAAGCCCTTCTGGCCATTAAACCACTTCACAGTACCTGTCGTCATTTTCTTCTCCAAAGCGCATACGCGCAGGTTCCGCGTGATCGTCACGCAGAACAAATTCTATTCGTCGATGTCTATGGAAAAGGAGCCCGCGGGCGCATTCAACAAGGCACAGCGGCTGAACGAACAGCCCAACGTATACCACATCTTCCTCTTTTGCAAGGCTTGGCAGTTAACCCCCGAGAACGCCGACATGACGCCTCGCTATCGAGCGCTCATCGTTCGCCCCCACCGAGCTGCTCTCGGAAGAACTGCACCACCGCCCCGTTGAACTCGCGGTGAAAGGCCGCCCTGTCAAATCCCGCCGGGATATCGGTGCAGATGCGCGAGACGGCTGCCGCCAGCTCGGCCGAACAAGGCGCGAGGAACGCGAAGTGACCAGCAGGCACGACATGAATCTCCGGCTTCCCTGGCAAGCCCTCCGCGACCCGCGCCGTGCCCGAACCGTCACCGACACCGGGCCCGCCGAACTGCGAACGCCAGAGTTGGAAAGGCACTTTGACGACGGCGAGATTCTCCCGCGTCAGGACGCCAGGCGCAGGATCGACGATCACGGCAGTGCGGATGCGCGCATCCCGCAACGGGTCAGGCGGCGTCTCGCCGTTGTGAAGCTGTGCGCAAGCGCCGATCGTCTCCTTGCAGACGCTGGCGACCCTTGCGAAATCCGGCTTGGTCCCCATCAGCACGAAGCCGGTAGCGCCTCCGAGCGAGAAGCCGAAGAAGCCAACCTTGGCGGGATCGATCACCGCCTTGTCTTTCCAGTCGTTCAGCACGAAGTCGAGCAAACGAACGATGTCCGCGGGACGCGATCCCCAGACGGACAGCGTGTCGCGCCGCGAGGAATCGCTGAACGTGTCGCCGGGATGGTTGATGGCGGCGACGACGAAGCCCGCATCGGCGAGCACCTCCGCGGTGTCGTGGTTCGCACCGAACCACCCACCTCGGCCGTGCGAGAAGATGATGAGCGGAAACTTCGCCCCCGTGACGGGACAATCCTTCGCACATTTCAGGTCGAAATCGGCACCCGCGGAAAGGCTACCGAGCGCCACGTGTGTCGGCTCCGCCGCGCACGGATACCAGATCGCGCCCGACAGCGCCGGATCGGATTCGAGGAGTTGAATGCCCGCCGCCTGCACGGGCGAACCGAGACAGCAGAGAATAACGGCGAAAGCCCGAAGCGTGCTGCGCAACGGAAGCTCCCCTGATCTCGCGCCAGAGTTGAACGAGGAACGATAGCCAAACTGTGGCTTCGACTCGCTAAGCGTGGACATCGTGGCTGACCGACAGAAGATTCCGCACAGCGCGGCCACCGTCGGAGAAGGTCTCGCTAGCGGCTATGATATGCTCGGCGACGACCTGCAACCCAACATGATCACAGTGCGGCGATATCCCGAATTCCGAGATTTTCGCCGCGCTCGACAGCATTCTCCAATTCAGAACGCATGTATCGCAATAATGCATTTTAGCAAAACGAAGGGGTAACCTAGCTTGATCGATGCCAAGCCGTACGGCTGCGCAATGGAGCGCGACGACGGAGGGATCGATACCGACCGATGCGGCTATTTTTTAATCAGACGTCGCCATGCTGAGTTTCGAGCCCGGAACGGTCTTCAGCAGCCGCCACCTTGCCGATATTTTCAGCACCGCTTCGATGCGCGCTATTTTCAGTGAGCGCAATTCGCTGGAATCCATGCTCCTGGTCGAGGTCGCGCTGGCCAAGGTTCAAGGGCAGCTCGGTATGATTCCTGCCGAGGCTGCTGCTGCGATCGCCTCCGCTGCTCGTACTGAACTACTCGATCTCGACGAATTGGCCGCGGGCACTTTGCGCGCTGGTTTGCCGGTCGTGAATCTGGTCGAGCAGTTGATCCGGCTCACCGGCAAACCCCATGGCGAATTCGTCCATTGGGGCGCCACGAGTCAGGACATCATGGACACCGCGCTCGTGATGCAGATACGCGACGCGCTTGAGCTCATCCACTGCGATCTGGAGCGCCTGATATCGGCGATTGCGGATCTGGCGCGCACTCATCGCGATACGCCCATGGTCGGCAGGACCAAACTTCAACACGCGATCCCGATCACCTTCGGCTTCAAAGTTTCCGTCTGGCTATCGGGCTTGCTGCGCCACAGGCAACGTCTCGCCGAACTCAAACCGAGGGTCCTCCAGGTTCAGTTCGGAGGTGCGGTCGGCACTTTCGCATCGCTCGGCGACGATGGCGACCGCGTCCGCGCTGCGCTGGCCCGCGAGCTCGGACTCGGCGAACCGCTGGTGACGTGGCATGCCGCGCGCGACGGCTTGGCCGAGACGGTTTGCCTGCTTGGGTTGATCTCCGCGACCCTGAGCAAGATCGCAACCGATATCGTGTTGATGGCACAGACCGAGGTCGGCGAAGTGCTGGAGCCAGGCGGCCAGGGCCATGGCGCCTCCAGCACCATGCCGCACAAGCGAAACCCGATCATCTGCGAGCAGATTCTCAGCACCGGACCGTCGCTGCGCCGGCTCGCAAGCGCCATGCTCGACGCCTCGGTCCACGACCATGAACGGGCGACGGGACCGTGGCAAGCCGAATGGTTGCTGCTGCCGGAAGCATTCGTGCTGGTCTCCCGGGCCATGGATAACGCGGTTCGACTCTGCACCGGACTGGTCGTCAGACCCGATGCGATGCAGGTCAATCTCGGACGGACACAGGGGCTCATTGCCGCCGAGGCCGTCATGATGGCGCTGGCTCCGCGCGTCGGGCGCCATCATGCGCACGAAATGGTGAGTGCGGCATGCACGCACGCCATCGCTTCGGGGCTGACATTAGCCCAGACCCTTTCGCGCGATCCGGCCGTGACGGCCCACATCGCCCCGCATGAGATCGAGGCGGCTGCGGACCCCGCCCGATACATCGGCCTGTCCGGCCGTGAGGTCGATCGTGTCCTCGCGGCCTGTGCCGATCGACCAGCCGGCGCGGCGCCAGAGGCGACGCCACCGATGCGGAGTGAGACCATATGATTCTCAAACGCACGCGCACAGTCCTCGTCGCAGCTGCAATGCTGACAATGTTGAATGCGGCACGGGCCGAGTCGCCGTTCCCGTCACGGCCGATTACGTTGATCGTCCCGTTCGCGGCTGGCGGCCCCAATGACGTGATGAGCCGGATCGTGTCCGAACACATGTCGCGAAAACTCGGGCAGCCGATTATTGTCGAGAACGTCGCCGGGGCGGGCGGCACGACCGGCTCAACGCGGGTCGCGAAAAGCGCTCCCGACGGTTATACGCTGGTCAGCGGTCACGTCGGCACGCATGCTGCATCGGTCGCACTGTATCCGAATCTTCGTTACGATCCGCTGGTTGATTTCACGCCGGTTGGCCTGGTCGCGGAAACGCCGATCCTCGTCGTCGTTCGCCGCGACCTCGCCGCAGACAGCATGGCGTCGTTCATCGCGATCGCCAAGGCGCGTGGCCCGGACCTCACCCTGGCCCATGCGGGTGTCGGTTCGATCAGCCACATCAGTTGCCTGCTGTTCACCAGCGTAGTCGGGTTCAAGCCGGTGGAGGTGCCATATCGCGGATCGGCGCTGGCGATGACCGACCTGATCGCAGGCCGCAGCGACTTCAGCTGTGGACTGCTGGGAGACGTTCTTCCCTTCCTGGGTGACAACAACTTGCGTTTTCTGACCGTTTCGGCCCCCGCACGAGTTCCGCAATTGCCGGACACACCGACGGCTAGGGAAGCAGGACTTCCACAGTTTGTCGCATCGAGCTGGTTCGCCTTCTACCTGCCGAAAGGCGCGCCTGACGCCATTCGCGACCGGTTCTCCGATGCGCTTCGCGCAGCGCTCGACGACGACAGCGTGCGGAGACGGCTTGAACTGGTAGGCTTGATCCTGCCGCCGCCGGACCAGCGAGGTCCCGAACCGCTCAAGCGGCGGATGGCCGAAGAGATCGCGCGCTGGCAGGACATTGTCAAAACAGCGCAGATTCGACTCGATCAATAACTACCCCACCTCCTCCTCGCCGCGGGCGCGCGGGGACAATCCGATGATCGGTTGCTACGAGCTGGCGTTCACGATGACGCCGCAGGATGTGGCGGAAGTCTGCCAACTCTCGCCGGGCACCGTTCAAAAATTCGAGACGCCCTGTCGGATCGGCAGTATCTCGTTCGTCATCTAGATATGAATGGGCAATAGACGCCGACGTCGAGCCCAGTGATTCATGAGGAAGAATGATCATGCCCAGCACTGTCCGCCTGCACCGCGTTCTCACGACCAGCCCGGAGAAAGTCTATCGCGCCTTCCTGGAGGCGGATGCGCTGGCGAAATGGCTTCCGCCGAACGGCTTCACCTGCACCGTCCATCATTCCGAGCCGAAGGTCGGGGGCACGTTCAAGATGTCGTTCCGCAACTTCACGACGGGCAACAGTCACTCCTTCGGCGGCGAATATCTCGAGCTCGTCCCCGGCGAACGTCTCCGCTACACTGACAAGTTCGACGACCCCAATCTGCCGGGCGAGATCCAGGTGACCGTGATCCTGAAGAAAGTATCCGTCGGCACCGAGGTGGATATCACGCAGGCCGGCATCCCCGACGTCATCCCGCCGGAGGCTTGTTATCTCGGCTGGCAGGAATCGCTGCGGAATCTGGCGAAGCTCGTCGAGCCCGAGATCAATCAGTAGCGTCAAGGCGGAGTGGGTCTCGCCTGACGAGGCGAACCGCGACAGAGCCTGTCATTGCGAGCGGAGCGAAGCAATCCAGACTGCCTTCGCTGCAAGATCCTGGATTACTTCGCTTCGCTCGCAATGACGGCTGTTGCTACGCCGCGATCGCCGCCACCTACGCGCCCGCCCTCGACTGGAGCCCGCCGCTTGCGGTCCAGCGGTCCGGGTCCGGGCTATGTCCGATCAAAGCAAGGCCGTAGGCGATCGACTCGAACTGGTCGCCCGACATCAGTCGTTCGTTGCCGAACCGCTCGGCGAACAGTTTTCGGACGGCGGGCACGAAGGACGTGCCGCCGGTCAAAAACACCTTCTCGACCTCGCGCGCGGTAATGCCGGCTTCGCCCAGCACCTTGTCGACGGTGGCTCCGAGCCTCGCGATGTCGTCGGCAATCCAGGCTTCGAAATTCTTGCGTGTGATGGTCGAGCCGATATCGACCCCGCCGCCCCTGAAGCGGAAATCCACCTGATCCTGCGCCGACAGCGCGACCTTGGCGTCGGACACCGCGCGGTACAGCGAAAAGCCGAGATCGAGATCGACGATGGTGATGAAATCCTCGAGCAGACCCGGCTTCAGCGCGGAGCGCGACAACTCCCGGAGCTCGCGCAGATCGCCGTTGCTCTTCATCATCGCCAGTTGATGCCAGCGCGCGAGATTGGTGTAGTGGCCGGTGGGGATCGGCAGCACCTTGTCGAACGAGCGGAAGCTGGAGCCCTTGCCCAGCCGCGGCGAGACGACGTGATCGACGATGCGGTAGTCGAACGTGTCGCCCGCAATCCCGATGCCGGCATGGCCGAGCGGCTCGGCGCGCAAGGCGCCGCCGGCGCGCGAGAACCGCATCACGGAGAAATCGCTGGTGCCGCCGCCGAAATCCGCGACCAGCACGGTCGCATCGCGCTCCAGCCGGCGGGCGAAGGAGAACGCTGCGCCAACGGGCTCGTAGACGTAGCGCGCGTGGCCGGCGCCCAGGCGCTCGAACGCGGCCCGGTAGCGCTGCATCGCCAGCGCCTCGTCGGGATTGCCGCCGGCGAAGCGGACGGGGCGGCCGACCGTGATGGTGGACGTCTCGAAGCCGAATTTATCGCCCCCATGGCGCGCCAGCGTCCGCAGGAACGCCGCCAGAATATCCTCGAACTTGTAGCGCTGCCGGAACACCTGAGTGGTGTTGAAACTGGAGCTCGCGGCGAAGGTCTTGAACGACTGGAGGAAGCGGTAGACATGGCGGCCTTCGAGGAACTGCTCGATCGCCCACGGGCCGCCTTCCGCCTGGGCGCCCGCCCCCGGCCGGTCCTCCCAGAAGCACAGCGCCGACACGAAGACGCTGTGGCGCTGTCCGCCATGGTCGAAGCGGATAGCCTCGACCCGGCGCTCGTCCGCCGCAAGGGCTACGACCGTGTTGCTGGTCCCAAAATCGATGCCGATCGAGACGGCGGGCGAGGCGCTCGACATGAACCACTCTGACAGATGATTGGAAGGGGCAGACCACTAACGGCTTCGTACGCCGCTGCCAAGGCTTCGCTTTTTGGACATTGGCGGTCAAATGGTTCAGTTTCGGCGGGTTTCGGGCATATCGCGCTCAAATCGGCCGATTTAACGGATTATTATGCTGCAATGCGAAGAACTAAATGCTGCTATGCACTGCCATGCATAGACATTGGCATCTGGTATACATAGATTGCCTTTCGAAATGAGACAGCACTACTGATCGTCTCAAGAAAGGGATTTCCGATGTCCAAGTCTGCTGCCGTCGCTCTCGCACCGTCCTCCTCGCTGTTCGCCCGCCTGATGGCCACGATCGACCGTCTCCTGATGGCGAGCGCCGAGATCTCGAATCACAATGGCGACCTGCCGCGCTTCGGGCTTTAACCCAGCGCCTCCCGCGCCGCGAGCGCGACGCGCCGGTTTCAGAACGGTCCGCATACTACTTTTGGTGAATGGCCCCGCGCGTCGGGGCCATTTCTATTTGTGCTGTCCGATTCACGGCCGGGACCGGAAAGGTCTGCGGCATTTGCGCGCGGTGACCGGACCAGCGCTTGAACCTTGGCATAATGCATACAAGAATGCCGTTCCAGCGCTCGCAGAAAAAGAGAGGCGCCACGGGAGGCTTTATGACGGACATGGTGCAAGCAACCGCCCCTACAGCCGCGCGCGTTAGCGACACGTATCGCTGGGCGCAATTGGCGGTCGGTGTCGCGGCGATGGTGATGATCGCCAACTACCAATACGGCTGGACGTTCTTCGTCCCCGACATCCAGAAGAAATTCGGCTGGGATCGCGCGTCGATCCAATGGGCCTTTACGCTGTTCGTGCTGTTCGAGACCTGGCTCGTGCCGATCGAAGGATGGTTCGTCGACAAATACGGTCCGCGCATCGTCGTGCTGGTCGGCGGCGTACTCTGTGCCGCTGGCTGGGCGATCAACGCAGAGGCGACCACGCTCAACGGCTACTATCTCGGCATGATCATCGCGGGCATCGGCGCCGGCGGCGTCTACGGCACCTGCGTCGGCAACGCGCTGAAGTGGTTTCCGGACAAGCGCGGTCTTGCCGCGGGCATCACAGCGGCGGGCTTCGGTGCGGGCTCGGCGCTGACCGTCGCGCCGATCCAGGCGATGATCAAGGACAGTGGCTTCCAGACCACCTTCCTCTATTTCGGCCTCGGACAAGGCATCATCATCTGCATCCTCGCCTTCTTCCTGCTGGCGCCGAAAGCAGGCCAGGTGCCGAGCGTCGTGGCGAACGCAAATCTGCAGCAGACCCGCCGCAACTATCAGCCGACCGAGGTGCTGCGTCAGCCGATCTTCTGGCTGATGTACTTCATGTTCGTGATCGTCGGCGCCGGCGGCCTGATGGTGACAGCCAATTTGAAGCCGATCGCGGCCGACTGGAAGATCGACAACGTCCCCGTCACGCTGATGGCGGTGACGATGACCGCGGTGACCTTCGCCGCCACGATCGACCGCGTGCTCAACGGCCTGACGCGTCCGTTCTTCGGCTGGATCTCCGACATGATCGGCCGCGAGAACACGATGTTCATCGCCTTCGGCATGGAAGGGGTCGGCATCTGGCTGCTCTACCTCTGGGGCCAGGATCCGCTCTGGTTCGTGCTGCTCTCGGGCTTCGTGTTCTTCGCCTGGGGTGAGATCTACTCGCTGTTCCCCTCGACCTGCACCGACACGTTCGGCGCCAAGTTCGCGACCACCAATGCCGGTCTGCTCTACACCGCGAAGGGCACGGCCGCGCTGCTGGTCCCGATCGGCAACTACATGCAGCAATCGTCGGGCAGTTGGGACAACGTGTTCATCATCGCGGCGGGCGCCAACATCCTGGCCTCGGCGCTGGCGATCGCGGTGCTCAAGCCCTGGCGCAAGGTTGTGGTCGCGCAATCGAGCGTCTGACGCACTCCAAAAGCGCTTTCTCGCGCAAGACGCCCGGCCTCGCGGCCGGGCGTTTTCGTTTTGCGCGGCGCTTTCGCGTTCCGAACGGAACCTCACATTTTCTCACCCGCGCGCCGAGATAGGGCTTGCAATCTGGAATATGGTATACCAAGGTCGGGGTCGCGCTTGCGACGATAAGCCACAATATTGCGACATCAGGTCATCTTGCAACCGGTGTCCGACCCGACAGGCGCTTGGGAGGTTCTTGATGATTTCCAGCACCGATGGCGCCGTCACGGCCGCGCCTCTTCGCACAAGTTTTCGTTGGCTCCAGCTCGTCATGGGCATCGTTTGCATGGCGATGATCGCCAATCTGCAATATGGCTGGACGCTGTTCGTCGATCCGATCGATGCCTTCCACCATTGGGGACGCGCCGCGATCCAGCTCGCTTTCACCATCTTCGTCGTCACCGAAACCTGGCTGGTGCCGATCGAGGCCTGGTTCGTCGACAAATACGGCCCGCGCATCGTCATCATGTTCGGCGGCGTCATGATCGCGCTGTCGTGGATTCTCAACTCCTACGCCGATAGCCTCACCCTGCTCTACGCGGCCGCGATCATCGGCGGCATGGGCGCGGGTGCGGTGTACGGCACCTGCGTCGGCAACGCGCTGAAATGGTTTCCCGATCGCCGCGGCCTTGCCGCCGGCGCAACTGCCGCCGGCTTCGGCGCAGGCGCCGCACTCACCATCGTGCCGATCGCGACCATGATCGCAACGAGCGGCTATCAGCACGCGTTCCTCACCTTCGGCATCGGCCAGGGCGTGATCGTGTTCGTGCTCGCCTTCTTCATCCAGCCGCCGCGGATATCGATCCCGCCGAAGAAGAAGCAGCTCAATTTGCCGCAGACCAAGATCGACTTCACCCCGCCCCAGGTGCTGCGCACCCCTATTTTCTGGGTGATGTATCTCGTCTTCGTCATGGTCGCCTCCGGCGGCCTGATGACCGCGGCACAGATCGCCCCGATCGCGCACGACTTCAAGATCGCCGACACGCCGGTTACGCTCGCCGGCTTCCAGATGGCGGCATTGACGTTCGCAATCTCGCTCGACCGCATCTTCGACGGTTTCGGACGGCCCTTCTTCGGCTGGGTCTCCGACACGATCGGCCGCGAGCACACCATGTTCATCGCCTTCGGGACCGCCGCGGTGATGCTGCTGGCGCTGTCGGCCTATGGCCACGTGCCCGTCGTCTTCGTGCTCGCCACCGCGATCTATTTCGGCGTGTTCGGCGAGATCTACTCGCTGTTCCCCGCCACCTGCGGCGACACCTTCGGCTCGAAATACGCAACCACCAACAACGGCATGCTCTACACCGCCAAGGGGACAGCGTCCCTGCTCGTTCCGCTCGCGAGCGTGATCTCGGCAACGTACGGCTGGAAGGCCGTGTTCGTGGTCGCGGTCGCGCTGAACGCGACGGCGGCGCTGACGGCGCTGTTCGTGATCAAGCCGCTGCGCCGTACCTTCATCCTCGGCAAGGAAGCCGAGAGCGCCAGCACCAACACGGCTAACGCCAAGACCGAGACGGCGTAACAGCGACGCATTTTCACCGGGTGAGACAGGGGCGCAGCGATGCGCCCCTGTTTTTTGACACTCCGCAAACGTCAGTGTTGCTGCCGCAAGATTTTTCGGATCAGCCAAATCGAATGCTTGACGATTGGCATTATGTATACCACACTTGCTCCATCATTCACCCAGGGAGGTTGCAATGCTGGTCGGAGACATTCTGCGCAAGAAGACACCGCGCGTTGTCACGGTGCGAATGAACGAAACGGTGGGTATCGCCGCCAAGCTGATGCGCGCCAACAATATCAGCGCACTGGTGGTGAAGGACGTGGTCCGCTCCGAGGGTAACACCGCGGTCGGCATGTTCACCGAGCGCGACGTCGTGCGCGCCGTCGCCGAGCACGGCGCCAATGCCGTCAACGTCAAGGTCTCGCAGCTCGTCTCGGTTCAGCAGCTCGTGTCCTGCACGTCGAGCGACACGATCGAGCACGTGCGGCATTTGATGAACCGGAATCACATCCGGCACCTGCCTGTGATCGACGATTACAGCCTCGTCTCGGTCATCAGCATGCGCGACATCGCTTCCTTCATCGACGAAGCGATCAACGGCACGCCGCAAGCAGCAGCTTAAAGCACCACGCCCCCTTCGCTGCGACTACCGGCCCCGGCTCGGACCCTTCCGAGCCGGACCGGATCTTTCGTCCCGAAATCCGGCTTCTGCTGCTTCGCGAGGATTCCATGAAGATCTGCATCTACGGCGCCGGCGCAATCGGCGGATATCTCGGGGTTCAGCTCGCGCGCGCGGGCGCCGACGTTAGCCTGGTCGCACGCGGCGCGCACCTTGCCGCGATGCGCGAGCACGGCCTCACGCTGCTCGCGGGCGAAGAGAAGCACACCGTGCATCCGCGCTGCACCGACGATCCCGCCGAGCTCGGCGTGCAGGACTACATCATCATCACGCTGAAGGCGCACTCGATCACCGGGGTGATCGAGAAGATGCAGCCGCTGCTCGGACCCCACACCCGCATCGTCACCGCCGTCAACGGCATCCCGTATTGGTACTTCTACAAGCACGGCGGCCAATACGAGAACGCGACGCTGGAGAGCATCGACCCCGGCGGGCGGCAGTGGCGCGAAATCGGCGCTGAGCGCGCCATCGGCTGCATCGTCTATCCCGCCACCGAGATCGAGGCACCCGGCGTGATCCGTCACGTCTACGGCAACAACTTTCCGCTCGGCGAGCCCTCCGGCGAGATCACCTCGGACGTGCAACGCCTCGCCGATCTCTTCGTCGCCGCCGGGCTGAAAGCGCCGGTGCTCGACCGCATCCGCGACGAGATCTGGCTCAAGCTGTGGGGCAATGTCTGCTTCAACCCGATCAGCGCACTTACCCATGCAACGCTCGACGTGATCTGCACCGATCCGGCCACCCGCGCGCTGTCGCGCGCGATCATGATCGAGACGCAAGGCATCGCCGAGACGTTCGGCGTCAAATTCCGCGTCGACGTCGAGCGCCGCATCGAAGGTGCCCGCAAGGTCGGCGCGCACAAGACCTCGATGCTCCAGGATCTCGAGCGCGGCCGCCCGATGGAGATCGACCCGCTCGTCACCGTCGTGCAGGAGATGGGCCGCCTCACCGGCGTCGCCACCCCCGCGCTTGATTCGGTGCTGGCGATGGTAACCCAGCGCGCCCGCATCGCCGGTCTCTACGACGGCATCTCGACGCCATCAGATCCGCGCGCACTGGCGGTGGCATGATGGCCGGCGAGATCAAACAATGGCTCCGCTTCCGCAAGAGCGGTGCGGCCGGCTTCGGCACGCTGAATTCGTCAGGCATCAGCGTGCACGAGGGCGAGATGTTCGGCCGCCATGCAGCCACCGGCAAGACGCTGGCGCTCTCCGAGGTCGAGCTACTCGCGCCCTGCGCGCCCAGCAAGATCGTCGCGCTCTGGAACAATTTTCACGCGCTCGCGGCCAAGCTCAACCAGCCCGAGCCGCCGGAGCCGCTCTACCTCCTGAAGGCCACCACCAGCATCACGACGCCCGGCGCGGTGATCCGCCGCCCGTCTTACTACGACGGCAAGACCACCTATGAAGGCGAGCTCGGCATCGTCATCGGCAGGACCTGCGCCCGGGTCTCACCGGCGGAAGCAGACGGCTTCATCTTCGGCTACACCTGCGTCAACGACATCACCGCCAACGACATCCTGACCAGCGACCCGACCTTCCCGCAATGGGCGCGGGCCAAGGGCATCGACGATTACGGCCCGTTCGGCCCCGTCATCGCGACCAGTCTCGATCCGGCCAAGCTGGTGGTCCGCACCATCCTCAACGGCGCGGAGCGGCAGAACTATCCGATATCGGACATGATCTTCACCGCGCAGGAGCTTGTCAGCAGGATCTCCCACGACATGACCCTGCTCCCCGGCGACCTCATCGCGGTCGGCACCTCCGTCGGCGTCGGCGTAATGAAAGAGCCGGTGAACACGGTGACCGTCGCGATCGACGGCATCGGCGAGTTGACCAACGAGTTTCGGCTGTAGCGCAATCTCCGCCGCGCGATGCATTCCGGGATGACGGCCGAGGGGGCCTGACGTCGCCCACTCCCACTCGGACAAGCCGGCAGTCCCACGCGCTCCACCGATCGGCTGACGCAACCAGCCGTGGATCGCGCTACCGGAAACGTCCGGCAAGCCTCGCGGGCCCTTGATCTCGGTTCCGCTCTCCAATAGCAACTATGGCGATAATGTGTGCCGGCGTGAGGAAGTCACGATGTGGCTGGTTTTCCTGTTTGCCTGGTTTGTTCTGCTCGCCGCGATTGCAATCTTCGCCCAGCAGGCGTTCGGGTACGATGTCGGCCACCTGCCGGCCTGGTTCGGAGGCCTGCCTGTCCCGCAGCGTGTTGCGACCGGCGCGATCCTGGCCTTGGCGCTGGCACTGATCGGCGCCTCCGCCTGGCGGCTCTCGCGCCAGGACCGGCGCCTCGACAATTTGCGCGACCGCCTCAAGAAGACCCGCGAGGACGTCGTTGTCGCCCACGCCCTGCAAAACCACCTCGACGCCACCGTCCAGCACCTGATCGAGAGCGATCCCCGGGAGGCCGTCTCCGCCCTCCATGACAAGCTGGGCGAGACCGAGCGGCGCGCCCTGCTCCAGAAGGGCCGTAACGAATCCACCGACATGCACGACCAGCTCGCCGAAATCCGCCGCCGCCAGCAGGAACTGCGCGACATGGTCGGCAAGGTCGCCGAGCAGCGCCGTGCAGTCGAGCCCGTCTTCACCGAAATCCGCGACCGCCAGAACCAGCTCGAACGCTCGCTGCACGACCTCGAGACCGACGACCGCAAGAACAACCTCGCCGACCGGCTCAAGGACATCGCGGCCGACGTATCGACGCTGCTGTCGCGGGTGGGCTCGGTCCAGGACACGTTCGCGACGCTGAACCAGTACAAGGAAGATCTGGCGAGATCCCACGCCGAGCTGGTGCCGCTGCGATCGACGGACGCCGGCCTCAATGCCCTGATCGGCGAGCTGAGCCTCAGCCATGAGCGCCTCGCCAAGAGCGTCGACGAGCTCGAAACCGGAGGCGAAGCGCCGCTCGGCGCCCGCGTCGAGACGCTGTCGAAGAACAAGATCGAAATCGAGCAGCGCCTGGCCCGCGTCGACGACAGCTTCAACATCCTGAAAGCCATCCGGCTCGACTTCGAGGAGCTCGGCCAGCGCCAGGCCCAGCTCGAACGCTCGCTCGCCGCTGTCGAGACCGATTCCGACGGCAAAACGCTTGCCGACCGCCAGAATGCGCTGAACGATTTTGTTCTCCAGTCGCGCCAGCGCCTCGGCGCGTTGCAGGAGACGCTGGCGACGCTGAACGCCTTCAAGACGGAGCTGTCGAAGTCGCAGGCCGACCTCATCCCGCTAAAGGCGCCGGTGTTCGGCATCGAGGCCCTGATCGCGGACGTCGGCACCACCCGCGACCTCCTCGCCAAAACCGTCAGCGAGATCGAGGCGAGCGGCGACGTCACCCTCGCCTCGCGCGTCGACGCGCTGACCAAGAGTAAGCGCGAGGTCGAAGACCGCCTCGTCCGCATCTTCGACAATTTCAACGCGCTCGATGGCTTGCGAAAAGACATCGGCGGCATCTTCTCGACGATCCGGAACAGCCTGAACCGGATCGGGTGAGGCCGAGCCGCGCCCGCCGAAACATCCAGACACATCACATCTCCGCGCGCCCGGCAGATGCCGCCAACATGTCCCGCGCGCGCCGCACTCTGGACGCATTCGGCCGCCCATCTGTGGGCGTGTCTGGGGGCACGGCGGTGCCGTGTTTGGACCAAACCTTCTAGGGGTATGACTGTGAAGAAGATTGTATTTGTCGTGGGTGCTACGCTTGCTCTGGTGACGGTTGCGAACGCTGCGGATCTGCCGCGTCGCCAGCCCGTTCCCGTCTATTCGGAGCAGGCGCCGATCGGCAAGATGCCGATTGGCAAGAGCCCGGTTGGAAAAGCTCCGATCGGCAAGGCGCCCGGCCCCGTCGCGGCGCGCTACTGACGCGCAGCGAAGTACGCGCAGAATCAGCGTGAGTGGCTGACAGTCGAGGGGCACAGCGTGACGAACAAACCTGATCGATCGGGATCCTGCATCCTCGCGGGATTCGCCCTCGCGGCGATGCTCGCATGCACGACGCCATCGGCCTCAGCCCACGAAGCCAACAAGCGCGTTGCCGACGCAAATGCGCTTGTCCCGGCCGATACCGTCTCACGACCGGCACCGCCGTCGACGCGGCGCCCGCTCGCGCGCGCGGAGAAAGGCCCGTACTACGTCGACTTCCGCGCCCGCACGGCCGCGAGCTGGGGTCATGCCTTCGTCTGGTACGGCAAGACCAGCGAGCGCGCCGTCGAGGTCGCGGGCCTGACGCCGGCCGGCGACACCTGGGCTTATGTGCTCGGCCACCTGACTTGGGTGCCGGCGGAGACCGGCGCGAGCTACGGCGATCTCGACCCGGACTATCTGACCGCGAACTACCGCGTCTATCTCAACGAAGCCGACGCCAAGCGCGTGTTTGCCTATATCAAGAAATTGCAGGCGAGCTCGCCGGTCTGGAACGCCGAGACCACCAATTGCACCGGCTTCATCGGCGATATCGCCGAGTACATGGGATTGAAGGTCCCCTACCGCTGGCAACGCCCGGAAAACTTCGTCAACAGCCTCAAGGAAATGAACGGCGGCCGCCAGATGGTGCGGCTGTCGGCGGAATAGCCGGAGCCTTGTAGCCCGTCGGGCAAAACACCTCGCGCAATTTTCCGGCTCGCCAGTCAAGTCTTTGCATTCTTTTGGCGCACGGACCTGCGGGTGCCAGCCGGCCCCGGCCTTCCCTGCGCCCTTGCCATGACGAGGGCGATGCGATCAGGCAAAGCTCGCGCGAAATGCGCCGCGAGGGGGCGGAGGTGTGTCCACCATTGAAAGTTGGGTCGGAATCGATCAGCAGACTGTTCGTCCGTGCCCCGGACGCAGCGCAGCGTCCCTTCAACGGTGCGCTGCAGAGCCGGGGCCGATCTTTCAGAGTGCTCGCGGGGCATGGTCCCGGCTCTGCGCCGCAACGTGAAGGACGTTGCAGCGCGTCCGGGACACGAGACTGAGCGACGCCGTCGCCCACTCACCGCGCTCCAATTGTCCGCCTCACGGAATCTCCCTCACCTCTCGCGTAAACGCGCTGCCCGCCCTCCCAATAGACTTTTCCCGACCCGGGCGGCATCCTGCCACCATCAACCGATAACAGAGCGCCACGCAGGCGGGGGAAACAGGTCATGTTGCAGACACGGTTCACGAAACTCGTCGGCGTCGAGCACCCGATCGTGCAGGGCGGCATGCAATGGGTCGGACGCGCGGAGCTGGTTGCTGCCGTCGCCAATGCCGGGGCGCTCGGCTTCATCACGGCACTGACCCAGCCGACGCCGGAGGACCTCAGGAAGGAGATCGCGCGCTGCCGCGATCTCACCGACAAGCCGTTTGGCGTCAACCTCACCATCCTGCCCGCAATCAAGCCGCCGCCTTATGCCGAATATCGCGCCGCCATCATCGAGAGCGGCATCACGGTGGTCGAAACCGCCGGCAACAAGCCGCAGGAGCATGTCGACGAGTTCAAAAAGCATGGCGTCAAGGTCGTGCACAAATGCACCAGCGTCCGCCACGGGCTCTCGGCCGAGCGCATGGGCGTCGACGCCATCTCGATCGACGGGTTCGAATGCGCCGGCCACCCCGGCGAGGACGACACCCCCGGCCTGATCCTGATCCCGGCCGCCGCCAACAAGATCAAGATCCCGATGATCGCTTCCGGCGGCTTTGCCGACGCGCGCGGCCTCGTCGCCGCGCTGGCGCTGGGCGCCGAAGGCATCAACATGGGCACGCGCTTCATGGCGACAAGGGAAAGCCCCATTCATCAGCTTATCAAGGAGAAGATCGTCGCCAATGACGAGCGCGAGACCGAGCTGATCTTCCGCACCATGCGCAACACCTCGCGTGTCGCCAGGAACGAGATCTCGACCAAGGTCGTCGCGATGGAGAAGGAAGGCGCCAAGTTCGAGGACATCCGCGAGCTCGTCGCCGGCGCCCGCGGCAAGATGGTGTACGCGACCGGCAACTCGGACGAAGGCATCTGGTCGGCGGGTCAGGTGCAGGGCCTGATCCATGACATCCCGACCTGCGCCGAGCTGATCTCACGCATCGTCCGCGAAGCGGAGGCCATCATCCGCAGCCGGCTCGAAGGCATGATCGTTCATCCAACCGCGCAAGCTGCGGAATAATCACTGCAAGAAGCGAGAGTAATTCATGAAGGCTTACGTCTACGGCCCTGGTGGCGCTACAATTTCCGACGTCGCTCAACCAAAGCCTGAAGGCACCCAGGTGCTGGTCCGGGTCCGCGCCTGCGGCCTCAATCGCGCCGACACCGGCATGCGCAAGGGCCACGCCCATGGCTCGGCTGGCGGCGCCGGCACCGTGCTCGGCATGGAGTGGGCCGGCGAGGTTGCCGAGCTTGGACCGGATGCCAAGGGCGTCAAGATCGGCGACCGCATCATGGGCTCGGGCGGCGCGGCGTTTGCCGAATACACACTGGCCGATCACGGCCGGCTGTTCCGCGCGCCCTCGAACATGAACTTCGAAGAAGCCGCCACCCTGCCCGTCGCGCTCGCGACCATGCACAACGCCGTCGTCACCATCGGTGGCGTGCAGCCCGGGCAAGCCGTGCTGATCCAGGGCGCGAGCTCCGGCGTCGGGCTGATGGCCATGCAGATTGCGAAGCTCAAGGGCGCGAGGCTCGTGATCGGCTCCTCGACCGATGCCGCTCGCCGCGCCCGGCTGAAGGAGTATGGCGCCGACGTCGCGGTCGATTCCTCCGACCCCAAATGGGTCGACGAGGTGCTCAAGGCGACCGGCGGCGACGGCGTCGACCTCGTCGTCGACCAGGTCTCCGGCAAGGTCGCCAACCAGAACCTCGCCGCGACCAAGGTAAAGGGCCGTATCGTCAATGTCGGCCGGCTCGGCGGTACCCATGCCGACTTCAACTTCGACCTGCATGCGGCGCGCCGCATCCACTATGTCGGCGTCACCTTCCGCACCCGCACCATCGAGGAGGTCCGCGAGATCTTCGACGAGGTCCGCAAGGACATCTGGGGCGCGGTCGAGTCGCGAAAGCTGCAGCTGCCGATCGACAAGGTGTTTGCCTTCCAGGACATCGACAAGGCGTTCGAGCACATGGAGGCGAACAAGCACCTCGGCAAGATCGTCGTGACGGTGTGATGGGTGGGAGACCGGGCAAGAGTGACATGGCGACGCTCTCACCGCTCGTCATGGCCGGGCTTGACCCGGCCACCCACGTCTTTGCCGCTTGGTACCGAGAACGTGGATGCCCGGGACAAGCCCGGGCATGACGGAGTAGTGGCGCAAGCCACCACTCAGTTCGGAACAGTTCGCAGCAACGCCGCTCCTGCAAATCACTAGCGACTACAGCTGTGGATCATGGCTTGATGTTCACCCATGGGGTGCTAAGTCCCCGCCATGAGCTCCCAACACAACAAGACCTCGGTCGCGGCGATCTCGATCTTCGCCAGTGGCGGCATGGCCGCGGCCAAGTTCGCGGTCGGGATCGCGATCGGCTCGCTGGCGCTGATCTCCGAGGCGCTGCATTCCTCGATCGACCTGGTCGCCACCATCATCACCTGGGCGGTGGTGCGGGTGTCCGACAAGCCGGCGGACGAGGAGCATCATTATGGCCACGGCAAGCTCGAAAGCGTCTCGGCGCTGGGCGTCACCGCCCTGCTCTACGTGCTCGCCGGCGGCATCCTGGTGGAGTCCTACAGCCGGCTGCGCGAGGGAACCGCGCCGCCGACCATCTCGGCCGTGCCGTTCGTGGTGCTGGTGATCGACATCCTCGTCAATCTGTGGCGCGCCCGTGCGCTGCACCGTGCCGCCCGTGAGACCAGGAGCCAGGCGCTTGCCGCCGATGCGCTGCATTTCGCCTCCGACGTGATGGGCTCGTTCGCCGTGATCGTGGGCCTGATCCTCGCGGCCCTCGGCTTCTGGTGGGGCGATGCGGCTGCCGCCGCCGCCGTTGCCGTGATGATCGCCCTGCTCGGCCTGCGCATGGCCGGCTCGACCGTGCAGACGCTGGTCGACCGCGCTCCCGAAGGCGCGCATGAGACGGCCACGGCCGCGATCCGTAGCGTGCCGGGCGTAATCGGCATCGAACGGCTCCGCGTGCGGATGGTCGGTGCAACCACGTTTATCGATGCCATCGCGAAGGTGCCGCGCACTTACCCGATCGATCGGGTCGAGGACATCAAGCGCAACGCGCAGGCAGCTGTCGAGAAGGCCTTCGGCGATACCGACCTCACCTTCACCGCAGTCCCCGTCGCGCGCGACAACGAGACGGTGCGGGACCGCATCATGGTCATCGCCCACAATTCCGGCCTCGCCATCCACCACGTCACGGTGCACGATCTCGGCGGCAAGCTGATCGTCAGCATCGACCTCGAGGTCGACGCCGGAATGCAGCTCGACGCTGCCCATGACGTCGCCAACGCACTGGAGCGCAACATCCAGGAGGAGTTCGGCGCTGACGTCGAGGTCGACGTCCACATCGAGCCGCTGGAACCGGAACTGCCGTTCGGGGTCGATGCCGCCCCGGAACGGGTGCGGGCCATCGCCACCGCCCTGACGGAATATGCCGCCGGCGGCGAGATCCACGACATCCACAATGTCCGCGTCCGCAACACTGACGCCGGTGAGATCGTCAACTTCCACTGCCGCGCCGAGCCGTCGATGAGCGTCATCAGGGTGCACGAGCATGTCGACGCGATCGAGCGCGCGTTGCGGCGCGCGTTCCCGAGCGTGAAGCGCGTGATCAGTCACGCCGAACCGCCGCGCGCGTGAGGCAGAACGTGCGGCGAGTCACACGTTCTCGTTTCGGACTCGCCGCGCACGTCGACTTGCGGACGCGCGAGGCGCAAACTGCGCGTTGGATAAGAATAAATACGCGTTAACGATTCGTTGACTCTCGACAGCCTGCGAAAACTGGATTCAAATCAACCATGATTCGGAAGCGACGTGGGGCTGCTTCCGAACTCAAGTTGCAAGCAGGTTGCAGGGGGCCTAAGGCATGTCGCGTGCAGACGCCGCGAACGCGTGCGTCCAATCCGATTCGATCAAAGGATTGGCGCAATCGATCGCGAAACCTGCCTATCATCGGCTCCTGATCGCGGAGCCGGCACTGCGCCGCGCCGTGCCGACGCTCATCATCGCGTTCCTGATCACGATTTGCCTCGGCGCGTTCGTGCAGGTCGTCGACCAGACGCGCCAGAAGCGGCAGGTGATCCGCCACGACATCTCGGCGCTCGCCGACCTGCTCGCCGAGCGCATCGACCGCCTCACCTCGGCGCGACAGGAGCGACTGAAGAACATCGAGAGCCTGCCGGCGCTGCTGCCCGATCTCATTCCGTCCTGGGGCACCGCCTCGGGACGCCACGTCGTCGT
This sequence comes from Bradyrhizobium sp. 149, assembly GCF_023073915.1. GTDB lineage: Bacteria > Pseudomonadota > Alphaproteobacteria > Rhizobiales > Xanthobacteraceae > Bradyrhizobium. The sequence continues at coordinate 213,975 of NZ_JADPKK010000013.1, forward strand.
CACCTCGGCCGGCCTCGACCGCCGCATCCTCGCCCGCATCCCGGTCGACAGCGATCCCGCGGGCAACGACCGCCTGCTCGACGCGATCACGACGGCGCAACTGCTGGCGGCGCCGCCGCGCGACGGCAACATTTCCGACATGACGCTGCCGAACGGCAACGCCGCGATGGCGACCTCGCGGCAGATCAAATCGCTGCCCGGCTTCGTCGCCGTGATCCAGGAGCGCAACGAGCCGATCTGGGGCTCGGACGCCGCGCTCTCGGTGACGCTGTCGGCCACCACCGGCTTCGTCGTCCTGATCCTCGGCTTCGCCTTCCACTGGCAGTCCACCCGTGCCCGCGAGGGCGACCTGATCAACGACGCCGTGCGCGGCCGGATCGACACCGCGCTCAACCGCGGCCGCTGCGGGCTGTGGGACTGGGACCTGTCGCGCGGCCGGATCTTCTGGTCGCAGTCGATGTTTTCGATGCTCGGCCTCGACGGCCGCAACGAGCTCCTCACCTTCGGCGAGGTCAATGCGCTCGTGAAGTCCGACGACATCGACCTGTTCGAGATCGCCGACCAGCTCATCTCCGAGAAGATCGACCACATCGACCAGACCTTCCGCATGCAGCATGTCGACGGCCACTGGATCTGGCTCCGCGTCCGCTGCGAAAAGACCAGCGGCGCGACCGACTCCAGCGTGCATCTGATCGGGATCGCCGTCGACATCACCGAGCAGAAGAGCCTGGCCGAGCGGACCGTCGAAGCCGATTTGCGCCTGCGCGATGCGATCGAGACCATTCCCGAAGCCTTCGTTCTGTGGGACGCGAGCGACCGCCTGGTGCTCTGCAACTCGCACTTCCAGCGCCTGCACAAGCTGCCCGACTCCGCCGTCATCCCCGGCACCTCCTACGAGACCGTGCTCGAGGTCGGCCGCATGCCCGAGGTCCGCACCCGGCACAACGAGACCGCGAGCCAAGGCCCCGGCGCGCGCACCTTCGAGGCGCAGCTCGACGACGGCAGCTGGTTGCACATCAGCGAGCGCCGCACCAAGGACGGCGGCTACGTCTCCGTCGGCACCGACATCACCCGCATCAAAGAGCACGAGCAGAAGCTGGTCGACAACGATTTGCGCCTGCGCGCCACCGTCATCGACCTCAAGCGCTCGCAGGCAGCCCTGGAGCGGCAGGCAGGCGAGCTCGCCGATCTCGCCGAGAAATACCAGCGCGAGAAGACCCGCGCCGAGGAAGCCAACCAGACCAAATCGAAATTCCTCGCCAATATGAGCCACGAGCTGCGTACGCCGCTGAACGCGATCATCGGCTTCTCCGAGATCATGGGCTCGGGCATGTTCGGCGAGCTCGGTTCGGAAAAGTACCAGGAATACTGCCACGACATCCTGACCAGCGGGCATTACCTGCTCGAAGTCATCAACGACATCCTCGACATGTCCAAGATCGAAGCCGGCCGCATGAAGCTCGACATGGAAGAGCTCGACCTGGCGCAGACCCTGGCCGAATCCTTGCGGGTCGTCACCGGCCGGGCGCAGGACAAGCACCTGACGCTCGACGCCGACATCGCAAAATCCATTTCCGTCGTCGCCGACCGCCGCGCCACCAAGCAGATCATCGTCAACCTGCTCTCCAACGCCGTGAAGTTCACGCCCGACGGCGGACGCATCGTGGTGCGCAGCCGGCAACTCGACGACAGGATCGTGCTGATGATCGCCGACACCGGCATCGGCATCGCGCCGCATTCGCTGGCGCGGCTCGGCCGCCCCTTCGAGCAGGTGGAGAGCCAACTCACCAAGACCTATCACGGCTCGGGACTGGGGCTTGCGATCGCCCGCTCGCTGGCGCAGCTCCATGGCGGCTCGATGCGGCTGCGCTCCAAGCTCGAAGTCGGCACCGTCGTGCGCGTGACCCTGCCCCGCGACGCGATCAAGGCGGCGTCCGGGATATCGGCCGCGGCCTGATCCTAGGATTGCAGCGACGGCGCGACTTCCCGCGCGACATTGACCAGGGCCGCAATCAGCGGCGTCATCGGATCACGCTGCGGGATCACCATGCCGATGCTGTAATTGACATCGGGATCGGTGATCGGGATCGAGCGCACCGTATCGGAAAGGCCGAGCGTCTCGGCGAGCTTGGCCGGCATCACGCTGGCCCAGCGCCCCGTCTTCACGTGCGTGAACAGCACGAGCAGCGAATTCGAGGTCAAGGTCGGCGTCGCCTCGGCGCCGACCGAACGTAACGCGCGGTCGATGATGCGGCGGTTCTGCATGTCGGGCGTCAGCAGGCACAGCGGCACCTGCCCGACCTCCTTCCACGTCACCGTCTCGCGATCGCCGAACATTCCATCCGGCGCGGTGAGCAGACGATAGCTCTCGTTGTAGAGCGGAATGGTGCGCACCTTTCCGATCGGCTCGTTCTCGATATAGGTCAGCCCGGCATCCACCTCGAGATTCTCGAGCAAGCCCAGCACCTCGGACGAGGTGGTGGACTGGATGCGGAAGCGCACCTCGGGATGCCTGGCGCGGAACGGCGTCGTCAGCGCGGCGACCATGCCGAGCACGGTCGGGATCGCGGCAATACGGATCTCGCCGGAGAGCTGATGCTTCAGCCCGTTGATCTCGTCGCGCATCGCGCGGGCATCGCCCACGATCCGACGGGCCCAATCTAGCGCCCGCTCGCCTTCCGGCGTAAAACCCTGGAAGCGGGAGCCGCGCTGGACCAGCATCACGCCGAGGATCTCCTCGAGCTGCTTGAGCCCGGTCGACATCGTCGGCTGCGTCACGCCGCAGACCTCCGCCGCGCGTCCGAAATGCCGCTCCTTCGCCAGCGCCAGCAGCAGTTCAAGCTTGTCGAGCAACCGTCATCCCCTCGGATCGTGTGGTGGCACGCAAGCTAGCACGCCCTGCTTCTCCCAACACGCAAAAACCGTCACGGGAAGCGCTCACTTCGCTGAAGCCGGCGGCGTCCCTTCCAGCAGCGCCCTGAAGACGCGGCGCACCTCGCTCTGCGTCTCCTTCACGCGTGCCTCCAGCGAGGAGAAATGCGGCGCGTCGCCGGCGCGTGCCATCACGCGCAGGAGGTCGGTGCCGGCGGTTTCCGGCTTGAAGCGGTCGTTGACGCAGAGCCGCAAGATCTGCGTGAGGTCGTGGTAGAGCCGCGCGGCGGCGCGTAATATCTCGGTTTCCGATTGTGCGAGCAGGCCGAGCCTGCATGCATTTTCCAGCACCTGCATGGTGCCGACGTCGAGAATATCCGGCTTCTCGTGAGCATGCACGAGCTGGAGATATTGCGCGATGAAGTCGATGTCGACCATGCCGCCGGCGGCATATTTGAGGTCCCAGCAATCGGCCTCGCCCTTCTCCTGGGCGATCGCGCGCCGCATGTCGGCGACGTCGTTGGCGGTGATTGCGGGATCGCGGCGGCGGGTCAGGACATCGCGGACGACGCGCTCAATCCGTTCCCGAAATTCGGGCGAAGCCGATACCACGCGCGCGCGCGTCAGCGCCATGTGCTCCCACGTCCAGGCCTCGTTGGCTTGGTAGTCCGCGAACGAGACAAGGCTCGATGCCACAGGGCCGGCACGTCCCGAGGGGCGCAGCCGCATGTCGATCTCGTAGAGCACGCCGTAATTGGTGCGTGTCGTGAACGCGCTGATCAGGCGCTGGGTGAAGCGGGCGAAGTAGTGTGCACCTTGCAGTGACTTCGCACCGTCGGAATCCGGATTGTCGCTGTCGAAGTCGTAAAGCAGGATCAGGTCGAGATCGGACGAGGCCGTCATCTCGCGGCTGCCGAGCCGGCCCATTGCGATGATCGCGGTCTCCTGTCCCTTGATCCGGCCGTGCTGGGCAGCGAAGCGGTCGGCGACGAGGCCATGTACGGTATGGACGATGCCCTCGGCAACGTCGGCAAAGGCCGTGCTCGCCTGCTGCGCCGACACCGTGCCGGAGAGAATGCGCGTGCCGATCAGGAACAGGCTCTCCTGTCCGAACAGGCGCAGGCGGTCGAGGAACTCTTCGTAAGAGGCGGCATCCCGCACTGTCGTCGCGAGCCGCCCCGACAATTCCTGCCTGTCGGGCATGGCGCCGAAGAAGCGTGGATCGATCAGGCCGTCCATGAGCTGCGGCTGCCGCGCCAGCATCTCGCCGAGCCGGGGCGCCGCGCCCAGCACCAGCGCCACGAGGGCGACAAGATCGCGGTTCTGGCCGAGCAGCGTGATCAGCCGGCCGCCGCGCTGAAGCGCCCCCAGGAAATGATCGAACGCCACGACGGCCCGATCCGGCCCCTCGGCATGAGCGAGACCGTCGATCAGGGCCGGCACGAATTCGACGAAGGCGCTTCGGGTCGACTCGACGCGGAACACGCGGTAGTCGCCGGCGATCCAGTCACGCACGGTCTGCGCGACCGCGGCAGGCTTCTTGAAGCCTAGCGTCGCCAAGTGTTGAAGCAGCCGCGGATCGTCGGGACCCGCACTGTAGTCGAGCGCCGGCAGCTTGGCCGTGCCGGTCGGATCGTCGCCCTCGAACAGTTTTTCGTAGTGGCCCTGGACGATCCCGAGCTGGCGCAAGAGGTCGCGGGCAAAGGCCTCGCGATCCGGATAGCCGAAGAACCAGGCGAAACGCTCGACCGCCTCCTTGTCCTCGGGCAGCGTATGGGTCTGCTCGTCGGCGATCATCTGGAGACGATGCTCGACGCGGCGCAGGAATTCGTACGCCGTGGCCAACTCGTCGCGCGCCGCGAACGTGATCCAGTTGCTGGAAGCGAGCACGCCGAGCGCGGCGAGCGTCGGCCGCACGCGCAGCTCGGGATGCCGGCCGCCGGCAATCAATTGCTGGGTCTGGGCGAAGAACTCTATCTCGCGGATTCCGCCGCGCCCGACCTTCACGTTGTGCCCTTCGACCGCAACCTCGCTCTGGCCGCGATAGGTCTGCATCTGTCGCTTCATGTCGTGAACGTCGGCAAGCGCGGCAAAGTCGAGATGCTTGCGCCAGACGAAGGGCGCGATTTCCGCGAGCAGCGCCTCGCCCGCTTTGGGATCGCCGGCGCAGGCTCGCGCCTTGATCATCGCGGCGCGCTCCCAGGTGCGCCCTTCCCGCTCGTAGTAGTTCAGCGCGGCGTCGCGCGAAATGGCCACTTGCGTCGAGGATGGATCGGGACGCAGGCGCAGATCGACGCGGAAGACGTAGCCATCATAGGTGCGCTGCTGGAGAATGCGTGCCATCCCCTGCGTCACCCTCACGAAGAATGGCTGGGGTTCGATATCCGCTGCCAGCGTCGTGTTATCGGGATCGAAGAACACGATGAGATCGATGTCGCTGGAATAGTTCAGCTCGCCTGCGCCCATCTTGCCCATCGCAAGCACGATCAGCCCGCAGCCCTCCTCTGGCGCCTCGGGATTGGGCGGCGAGAGCTTGCCGCGTGCGGCTTCCTGCCGCAGGAGATACTGAAGCGCCGCCTGCACCGAGGACACCGCGACATCAGTGAGCGCTGCGGTCACCCGCATCACCGGCCAAACCCCGCCGATGTCGCACAGCGCGGTCAGAAGCGCAGCCTCAGCCTTCATGCGGCGAAGCAGCCGCATCACCTCGGCTTCGTCGGATGCGGCGAGCACCGCACCGCTCGCCCCTGCGACCAACGTGGCGAGATGCTCATCCGGATCACATTCCAGCAGCCGGATCAGGCGCTGCGGATCAGCGCGCACCAGCTCGAACAGATAAGGCGAGAATTCCGCGACGCCGGCCAGGATGTTCCGCGCGAAGGGATAAGCCAGCAGAAGACGGGCGAATTGCGCGGGCTCGAGCTCGGCCAGCCAGCTTTCAAAACGTCCTTGGTCGGTGACGGAAGCGGCAATATGGGGAGCCTCCGCGAAGCGTGCGGCCAGGCTCTCACCATGCTTGTCCGCGTTTCCCGGCGCGGAGTGGTTCATGCCACCTTCTGTGGCACATCCAGCATTGGCGGAGCAACCCTGTCGCCCGCCCCCGCGCGCGCCGGCAGCACCAGCGTGGCGACAAGCCCGGGCTGGGCGTCACCCAGCCTCAACTCACCGCCATGCAATGTCGCGACCGCCGAGGCGAGACTGAGACCGAGGCCGGATCCGGGCAGCGTGCGGCTCGCTTCCAACCGTACGAATCGTTCCACGACATGCTTGCGGTCCGCTTCGGGGATGCCGGGACCGCGATCGGTGACGCTGAGCAGCACCTGATCGCCCTCGCGCCTCGATTCGATCGTGATCTGCCTGCTGTCCATGCTGATCACGGTTTCCGCCGACTGCGCGACCGGCTTGCCGTATTTGATCGCATTCTCGACAAGATTGGCGAGGGCCTGGCTGATCAATTCGCGATTGGCATGAACTGGCGTCGGCTCGCACCTGACCTTCAAGGTCATGCCGTCGTCTTCGGCCAGCGGCTCGTAGAGCTCGTGGATACCGTTCGCGACGTCGGCGGCGTCGAAATCATCCATGTTGCCGCGCGCTTGCCCGGACTCGGCGCGCGCGATCATCAGAAGCGCGTTGAAGGTGCGGATCAGCCCGTCGGATTCCTCGATGGTCCGCTCCAGCGCGGCGCGATAATCGGCCTCGCCGCCCGATTTCGCCAGGGCCTCTTCGGCGCGGTTGCGCAAGCGCGTCAGCGGCGTTTTGAGGTCGTGGGCGATGTTGTCGGAGACCTCCTTCAATCCCGCCATGAGCGCCTCGATCCGCTCCAGCATCGCGTTGAGGTTTTCGGCGAGGCGGTCGAGCTCGTCACCGCTGCGCCCCACCGGCAGGCGCTCGCTCAGATCGCCGGTCATGATGCGATGAGCAGTGCCGCTCATCGCGTCAATGCGCGTCAAAACCCGCCGCGCCACGAAGATGCCGCCGCCGAGACCGAGAACCACGACGATCAGGATCGACCATTGCGCCGCCTTCGCCACGATGCCGAACAGCCGTCGCCGCTCGTCCAGATCGCGGCCGATCAGCAGGCGGAAACCGTTTTCGAGTTCGGTGACGCGCACCAGCGCGCGATGGTTGCGCTCGTCCGCGTCCTCGATCCGCTTGTACGCCGTCTCCGACCAACCCCGCGTCGCCATCACTCCGGGCGCCAGCGAGCCGACGTTGCCGGCGATCGCCTGGCCCGTCGGGGTGGTCACGAGGTAGAGATTGGCGCCCGGTCGCAGCGCCCTATACTCGATCGCGCGCACGAGGCCGACCAAGCCACGGCGGCCGTAGATCTCGTTGATCTCCGAGGTTTCGGCGTTCACCGTCTGCGTGATCTCCTCTGTGATCAGCCGACGTGTATTCCAGGCAAAATAGGCGAGCAGCGAGGCTGCGAACATCGCGAACAACAGCAGGTAGACCAGCGTCAGCCGGAATGCCGTGGTGCGGACGAGTTTACCGAATGCCGTCACGGATCATGTACCCCGCGCCACGGATCGTGTGCAGCAGCGGCCGCTCAAATCCCTTGTCGATCTTGGAGCGCAGCCGCGAAATGTGCACGTCGATCACGTTGGTCTGCGGATCGAAATGATAGTCCCAGACATTCTCCAGCAGCATGGTGCGGGTCACCACCTGGCCGGCATGCTTCATGAGGTATTCGAGCAGGCGGAATTCGCGCGGCTGGAGCGTCAGCTCGTCCTTGCCGCGGGCGACGCGGTGGGAGAGCCGATCGAGTTCGAGATCGCCGACCCGATACAGCGTGTCCTCGGCCGGACCGCCGCGGCGGCGTGACAGTACCTCGACCCGGGCCAGCAGCTCGGCGAAAGAATAGGGTTTTGGCAGATAGTCGTCGCCGCCGGCGCGCAGACCCTTGATGCGGTCGTCGACCTGGCCGAGCGCGGAGAGAATCAGCACCGGCGTCGAATCGTCCTTGTCGCGGAGCGCGCCGATCACCGACAGGCCGTCGCGCTTGGGCAGCATGCGGTCGACCACCAGCACGTCGTAATCGCCGCTCTCGGCCATGGCGAGGCCTTCCTCGCCGTCGGCGGCGTGGTCGGCAATGTGTCCGACCTCACGAAACGCCTTTACGAGGTAATCGGCGGATTCGCGGTCGTCTTCAATGATGAGGAGGCGCATCGTGCGTTCGGCAACGGTCAACGGAGTGAACCTTCTCTAAACATGGCGCGAGCGGCAATCGCATGCAAGCTGAGCGAGAGACTCTGGCATCGAGAAAAAGGCGGGCGGTGAAGCTGGGGGGACTTCACCGCCCTAGGCCTTCCGACGGAGGGGGGCGTAATTCCACCGGAAGGTAGACAGGGGAAGCAAACGTTGCGCTGCTCCCCCGAAGGGCGCCGTCGGCGGGGGCGACTGATGCCGGCGACAACCCTTCATCTCGGAGGCCTCCTGGGGCCTAGCCCTTGGCGATAGGCACGGCGACGAAGCGCGACTGGCCGCCGCTCTTCACCCGCATCAGGACGCTGTTCTTGTTGTCGGTCCGCGCCGTGTTGATGGCGTCGCGGACTTCGCCGGCGGTGCTCACGCTCTTGCCGCCGACTTCGAGAATCACATCGCCTTCCTTGAAGCCGCGTTCGGCTGCGGCGCTCTTCGGATCGACTTCGGTGATCACGACGCCTTCCTTGCCGGCACCAGCCACGGAATCGGCGGGCGCGACGGTCATGCCGAGCTTGGGCACGTCGGTGCCGCGGCTCGCGCTCTTGCCACTGTCCTTGTCAGTGTCGGCCTTGGCCTCGACCGTGTTCGGCAGCTGGCCGAGGGTCAGGTTCACGACCTTGTCTTGGCCCTTGTGCAGCACGTTGAGCTTCACGGTCGCGCCGGGCGCCAGGCCGCCAATGGTACGGGCGAGCTCGCGGGCGTCCTTGACCGATTCGCCGTTGACCGACGTGATCACGTCACCGGATTCGATGCCGGCCTTGGCCGCCGGACCATTCGCCTGCGGCTCGGCAACTAGCGCACCTTCGGCCTTCTTCATGCCGAGGCTGTCGGCGATGTCGGATGTCACCGGCTGAATCTGCACGCCAATCCAGCCGCGGCTGACCGAGCCCTTGTCCTTGAGCTGCGCCACCACGCTCTTCACGGTGCTCGCGGGAATCGAGAACGCGATGCCGACGCTGCCGCCCGAAGGCGAGTAGATCGCGGTGTTGACGCCCATCACCTCACCGTTGGTGTCGAAAGCTGGACCGCCAGAATTGCCCTTGTTCACCGGCGCGTCGATCTGGATGAAATCGTCATAGGGGCCGTTGCCGATGTCGCGGCCGCTGGCCGAGACGATGCCTGCGGTCACGGTGCCGCCCAGACCGAAGGGGTTGCCGACCGCAAGCACCCAGTCGCCGATCCGCGGCTTGCCGTCGGCAAGCTTGGCGAACGGGAAGTTGGAGCTGCCCTCGACCTTGATCAGGGCGAGGTCGGTGCGCTGGTCAGTGCCGATCACCTTTGCGGTGTAGGTCTTGCCGTCGTCGGTGGTGACCTCGACCTTGTCGGCGCCGTCGACCACGTGGTTGTTGGTCACGGCAAAGCCGTCAGCCGAGATAAAGAAGCCGGAGCCCTGGCCCTGCACGACGCGGCCACGACCACCTCCACCCTTCTGGCCCGGAAAACCATCCGGACCGCCGAAGCGGCGGAAGAAGCGCTCCATCGGCGAGCCCGGCTGGAACGGCGAGGACTCGTCGTCACCGCTGTCGTTGCTCGCGGTCTTCTCCTTCATATTCACCTTCACCGAGATCACGGACGGTTTCACGCGCTCGACCACGTCGGCGAAACCCACCGGACGTTCGACCTTGCGAACCTCGTTGTTGACCTGCGCATGCGCCGGGCTCGAGAATAGCTCGGCCGGCGAGGTCGACGTGCCGAAGCCGTAGACGGCGGCACCGAGGCCGGCGACGACCGAGGCCATCAGCGCGATCTTGCGGGCCGAGAAAATCGACCGGCGGGGCTGCCGGTAGGACGGAAGGTTCGAGAGGTCGGAACGGTCGGTCATGTAGAGATCTCCAGGGCCTTGAAATCCATTTGGTACCTGACGGCGGCACCTTACGAACCTGAACATGGGGTCTGCCGCCTTACCGTGCGCTGGCGGCGGGGTTAAACTTTTGTAATGAACGGAGAATGCGGATGCGGCAGTTTATCGCAGAGCGAAAGCTGTGCCCTTACAGGAACTTAATCGAGTTCCTGGAACGCCCGCCGATCGCGCTTTCCGCCTCTTTTTACGCGCATCGACTTCTCGTTTCGGAGTGTAGGCTTGGTGCGCGAAGCGAGGTAGCTAGCGCGACTTGGCTTCGTCCGTCATCAACGCGGCGAGCCGCGCTTCCTCGTCGGGCGTGAGCGGCGGAGCTGGCACGTCTGCACCGCTTCGCGAGCGCCGGCGGATTTGCAGCCACAGTGCCAGGCCACCGCCAATCAGCAGCAGCGGCGCGAGCAGCCACAACAGCATGGTCTTGCGCTCGAAGCGCGGCTTGAGCAGCACGAACTCGCCGTAGCGCGCGACCAGGAAGTCCAGCACTTGCGAATTGCTGTCGCCGGCCGCGATGCGCTCGCGCACCAGGAGCCGCAAGTCGCGCGCGAGCGGAGCATCGGAATCGTCGATCGACTGGTTCTGGCAGACCATGCAGCGCAGCTCGCGCGACAGGTCGCGTGCGCGCGACTCCTTCGCAGGATCCGACATGATCTCGTCGGGCTGCACGGCATGCGCCGCGGGCAAGGCCAGCAGCATCAGCGCGACAAACGCGGCGATCATCCGGCGCATCGGATTACTCCGCCGGCTGCAGGCGCTGCTTGGCGCGCGCCGGTTTCGGCGCGCCCACCCGCAGGCGCCGGTCCGACAGCGACAGCACGCCGCCGAATGCCATCAGCACCGGTCCCCACCAGATCAGCAGCACCAGCGGCTTGTGATAGATGCGCACGGCGATGGCACCCTCGGCAGTGGCGTCCCCGAGAGAAAGGTAGAGCTGGCTAGCGCCGCGCGTCAGCAGCGCGGCCTCGGTGGTCGACGAGCCGCGGGTGGTGAAGCTGCGCTTGGACGGTGTCATCACGCTGAGCGTCTCGCCGTCCTGGCTGACATTGAATTCGGCGATCATCTCGCGGAAGTTTGGACCTTGACGCTGAAACAAACCGTCGAGCTTCACGTCGTAACCGGCGACATGGGCGACGTCGTTCTGTTTCATGGTCGCGATATATTCGCTGTTCCAGGTGGTCTCGCAGACGATCCCGATCAGCGCGATGCCGAGGCCGGCATGCGCAAACGCGGAGCCCCAGGCCGAGCGCGGCAGGCCGCGGGCCCGGTGCAGCGCCGTTGCGAACGGTAGCCGCACGAGGCCGGTCCGCTCGACTATGTCAGTGACGGCGCCGGTGATGACGAAGATGCCAAGCCCGATCGCAAGCGGCGCCAGCGCGCTGCCGCCGCGCGCCCAGCCCCAGACCATAGCGGCGACGACAAGCCCGGAAACACCGGCCGCTAGCAGGCGTTGCGTCACGCCGAGCAGATCTCCGCGCTTCCATGCCAGCAACGGCCCAAACGGCACGGCGAGCAGCAGCAGCGTGAACAGTGGAGCGAAGGTGAGGTTATAGAACGGCGCGCCGACCGACATCTTGAAATCGGCGAGCATTTCCATCGCCAGCGGATAGAGCGTGCCGAACAGCACCACCGCGCAGGCTACCGTGAGCAGCAGATTGTTCAGCACCAGCGCGCCTTCGCGCGAGATCGGCGCGAACAGGCCGCCCTGCTTTAGCGAAGTCGCGCGCCCAGCGAACAGCGAGAGGCTGCCGCCGATGAACAGGCAGAGAATCAGGAGAATGAAGACGCCGCGCGTTGGATCGGTCGCGAAGGCATGCACCGAAGTGATGACCCCCGAGCGTACCAGGAAGGTGCCGAGCAGTGACAGCGAGAAGGTCAGGATCGACAACAGGATGGTCCAGACCTTCAGCGCGTTGCGCTTCTCCATCACCAGAGCCGAATGCAGCAGCGCGGTGCCGGCCAGCCACGGCATCAGCGAGGCGTTCTCGACCGGGTCCCAAAACCACCAGCCGCCCCAGCCCAGTTCGTAATAGGCCCAGTACGAGCCCATGGCGATACCGAGCGTCAGGAAGATCCAGGCGACCAGCGTCCACGGCCGCACCCAGCGCGCCCAGGCTGCGTCAATCCGGCCCTCCAGCAGCGCCGCGATCGCGAAGGAGAACGAGATCGAGAAGCCGACATAGCCGAGATAGAGCATTGGCGGATGCACGGCGAGACCGATGTCCTGAAGCACCGGATTGAGATCGCGTCCCTCGATCGGCGGGTTAGCGATGCGCAGGAACGGGTTCGAGGTCACCAGGATGAAGAGATAGAAGGCGCTGGCGATCCACGCCTGCACGGCCAGCACATGCGCGCGCAGCGACAGCGGCAGATTATTGCCGAAGGCCGCGACCAAGCCGCCGAACAGCGCGAGGATCGACACCCACAAGAGCATCGAGCCTTCATGGTTTCCCCACACGCCGGTGATCTTGTAGAGCAGCGGCTTCATGGAGTGGGAATTCTCGTAGACGTTGGCGACCGAGAAATCCGAAGCTACGTGCAGCATCACAAGCGCGATGAACGATGCACCGACGAACAGCAGCTGCGCCAGCGCTGTGGAGCGCGCCACATTCATCAGGGCGTCATCGCGCAGACGCGCGCCAATCAGAGGCACGATGGACTGGATCAGTGCCAGTCCGAGCGCCAGCACCAGCGCATAATGTCCTGCCTCCGCGATCACCGCACTGCTCCCTGTGGATTGCCCTGCGCAGTTGTGGCGGCAGGCTTTACGCCATCGGAAGCTTTGGCACCGTAATCATCCTTCCAGTGCCCCTGCTTCTTCAGGGCATCGGCGACCTCCTTGGGCATGTAGGTTTCGTCGTGCTTGGCGAGCACGGTGTCGGCCTTGAACACGCCATCGGCGTCGAGCGCGCCTTCGGCGACGACGCCCTGCCCTTCGCGGAACAGATCAGGCAAAATGCCCTTGAAGGCGACCGGAAGCTTTGCGCCGCCGTCGGCGACCTCAAAGGTCACTGCGAGATTGTCGCCGCGCTGGAGCGAGCCGGGCTGCACCAGGCCGCCAAGGCGAAACCGCTTGCCGGGCGCAACGTGCTTCTCGGCAACCATGGTCGGCGTCGAGAAGAACACGATGGAGTCGCGCAGAGCGTTTAGCACCAGCGCGGCCGCGAGCGCGAGCACGGCGAGCGAGCCGCCGATGATGGTCATACGTCGCTGCTTGCGCGTCATGGCGTATCCATTCCCTGCTCGTCTCGTCCTGACATCGTCATCCGTCGAGCCCGAGAGTCTTGAGGCCTTCATTGAGCTGACGCAGCCGCGCGGCATCGTTGGCAACCGCCTGGCGTGCATCGGTCGATGCCCCCACCGCCTTGTCGCGATCACCCATCACGAGATAGGCGCGCACCAGGCGCAGCCAACCCTCGATGTCGTCGCCGTTCTGCTTGAGACGCGTGGCGAGCCGTTCGACCATGCCGCGCACCATCGCGTTGCGATCGCCCTCGTTCATGTCCTTGGAAGCTGCGAGGGTCTCATCCGACAGCGCCGGCATCGTAACGCCACCGCCGCCGACCCGCGCGAGCGAGGTCTCCACGAGAGGACGCCACGGCGCATCCGCCGGCGCTTTCGCCAGCAGCGCGCGCCAGATATTGGCGGCATCGTCCTTGCGGCCGTCCTGCTCGGCGGCGAGACCGAGAAAATAGTTCGCCTTGGGGTCGTCGGCGCTGAGCGCGTGCGCGCGCTCGAACTCGGTCTTGGCTTCGGCGGTCACGACGCCGCCGGCGGCGGCCGAGATCGCTTCGCCAAGATCGGACCGGCGCTCCGCGCTCTCGCCATTATAGGTGAGCGAGTTGCGATAGGCGCGCACCGCGTCGTCGAAGCGACCAAGCCGCTCCAGCACGGGCGCGATCACGTTCCAGCCGCGCCCGTCGGTCGGATTCTTTTCCAGATGTTGCTGGACCTGCACGACGAGATTCTCGAGCGACTGCGCCATGCCGGCCCCGGAACCGCGCTCCCGTTGCGCCAGCGGGAAGTCCTGAAGCCTGGGCGAGCCGAGCGGCAGATAGACGCCGATCGCAACCAGCGGCAGGCCGGCAAGCGCCAGCACGGCCGCCGCGCGGCGCCATTTGAGGCTGGATTTCGGTGCCATTGCGGGCTCGCTGCCGGCCGCGGCGAGCAGCCTTCGGCTGACCTCGACGCGCGCGGCCTCGGCTTCGGGCGCTGCGATCAGCCCTGTGGCAAGATCACGGTCGATCTCGGCGAGTTGGTCCTTGTAGACCGCGACCTCGCTGCCCTGATTTTGCGCGCGTCCGCTACGGCCGAGCGGCAGAAGCACGGCGAAGATCGCCGCCACCGTCATCAGCGCGAACACAAACCATAGCGTCATCTGGCAAGCTTCCGGCAGCGCGCGAGCCGCGCCCACAGGTGGCTTTACACCACGGCTGGACGATGCGGCAATTGACAATCGTCAATTCGGCGCGACCGCGCACAGTCCCGAAATGGTGAAAATCCAACGGCTTAGCCGATCTCGAAGTCCGCGCTTTGAGCGGCGTCCTCGCCGTGCCCGTCGAAGGCCCTCAGGAAGTATGTTCCCGGCTCGATGGCGTCGGGCAATCTGATGCGCAACGCCCCGACGGGAACGGGCGATGCAACCCTGGTGACGGTCTCAGGCAACTGCCGACCGCTTGCCTTCTCGACCAGCACCATCTTCGCGCCAACCATCAGCCTTTGATATTTGGCGACAACGACGCGATTCTCGATTTCGATGGAGCTGATAACGGGTTTCATGCGCCCACAGATAGAAATTCCAAAAGCTTGCACGGCGACCGTACGGCCCGTCACCGACACCGTCAACCTCAAATTGTGATTACAAAAATATGCGCCTGGATCAGCTCGCGCGCGACGATTTGCGCTCGCCCGTGGCCGCGTTCTCCGCGGCGCGGCTCATCAGGGAGGCATAATCATCGCCGAACAGCACCTGGCAGAAGCGGATCGCGGCCTGGACCTGCTGCTGCCGATAGGTGCGGACCTTGTGATCGGCGGCGCGCAGCGACTGCACAAGCTGCTCGGTCGAACGCTCGACATATTGCTGGAGGTCGGAATAGGTGCGCAGTGTCACCTCGTTGATCGCAAGCTCGCTCGCATAATTGCGGCAAGTCGCGACAAAATCGATCAGCGCCACGGTTTCCTCGACCTCGGTGCTGTCGATCCGCGCGCCCGGCGGAATGTCCTTCTCGGCGCGCTGGCGCAGGATGCGGCGGACGCGGCCGGGAACGCTGTCGATTTCGGATTGCAGCGCGTTGGAGATGTCGGCCCGGATCGAGGTCAACTGCTTGCCCCAGGCGGAATCGTTGCGCAGGTCGAGCTCGGTGCGCAGGCCTCGGACGCCGTCGTGCAGCGTCTTGAGATTGCCGGCGACGTTGTCGAAATAGCCGCGCTTGATGTCCATGCGCAGGATGGCGGCCACGCAGGACAGATCATGCAGCGCAATCGTGACGGCGACGCCATAGGGCGTAGCCGCGACGCGGATCTCGTCGTCGGACGCGGCAATCTTGATGGCGAGGCGGATGATCTGCCACGGCGCGGTCATCCGCTGCACGACGATCGACAGCGCGAAGGGCAGCATCTGCGGCGTCTGGAGGACGGGAATGTTGAGCGCTGCAGTCACCGAGGCGATCTGGGCATCGCCGAAGGTGCGCAGAGAGCGCGGCAGCTTCTCGCTCAGGGTGGCGATAGCCTCGCGGACCGCGAGCACCGCCCCGGTCGAATAGAGATCCTCGATCACGTTGGGCGGGCCAACACGGGCGAGCGCACGCGACTTGTCACCGCCGCCCGGTCCCGTCAGCTCGAAGATGGCAGCCGCAGCGACCGCCTGGAGCTTCTGCGCCAGCGCTTCGACCTGCCCTGCACTGTCGGCCGGCGTGCGCGCCAGCGCCGCCTCGAATTCATTCAGCTTGTCCGGGGCACCGTCGCGGCCGAGCCATTGCCAGATCGGAGCTAGCGAGGAACGGCGGACCTGTCCGACCCGAATCGGGGCGCCTGCTTCTACCAGAAACGGTTCCAGCACCTGGAACAGCAGCCGCGACAGATCGTCCGTGCGCGGCGGTGGCGCCTCATCGGCTTCAGTCTTGCGGACGATCTTGCGCAGCTGGTCGAGCACGAGGGTCGCCACAGCCGTGTCCTGGCCGCGTTCGAGCGCACGCTCGAACTCCCGCATCAGCAGCGCCTGCGCCTGCGGCGGGAGCTGCGCGAGATATTCCCTCAGCCGCTCGATCGATGTCTGGCTCATGCGCCCGGGTAATGAACGGTAAAATGGCGGACGTGGGATCCGTCCTGCTCGATCATAGGTGGGGTCCACTTAAGAAGCCGTTTAGGACGTCGCTCGGAATACCCCTGGTTTCGTGCGGATCGGTGTGCCGCAAGCCAAATAGTCGCGTCGGAACAAGGGATTATACTCCGGGGAGGACCAGCTCCGCCCGCAGGCCACCAGTCGGCGCGCCGCCAAGCGAGAGGCTGCCGCCGTAGAGCGCGGCGAGCTCGGTCACGATCGACAGCCCCAACCCCGATCCGGGCTTGGACTCGTCGAGCCGCTGGCCGCGCCGTGAGACCTGGGCGCGCTCGGCCTCCGACAGGCCGCGGCCATCGTCGTCGACGATGATACGCAGCCGCGGACCGGTGCTCGCCTGATGCGGCGCTTCCACCAGAACTTCGACGAAGACCCGCGAGGCCGCCCATTTGCAGGCGTTGTCGACGAGATTGCCGACCATCTCCTCCAGATCCTGCCGCTCGCCGCGAAATTTCGCCGACGGATCGGCCTCGGCCTCGACCACGATGCCGCGGCCGCGGTGGATCTTCTCCATGGTCCGCCGCAGCCCCTCGATGGCCGGAGCAACCTCCGTCACCGTCGCGACGATCGATACCCGCGCCGCGATGCGCGCGCGCTCGAGATGATGGGCGAGCTGGTCGCGCATCACGTCGGCCTGCTCCATCACCTTGGCCGCGAACGGATCGGTAGGATGCGCGCCGGCCTCGTTCACGATGACCGAGAGCGGCGTCTTGATGGCGTGGGCGAGATTGCCGACATGAGTGCGTGCGCGTTCGACGATCTCGCGATTGGCGTCGATCAGCGCGTTGGTCTCGCGCGCCAGCGGCGCGATCTCGACCGGGAATTCGCCCTCGAGCCGCTCCGCCCGCCCCGAGCGAATGTCGGCGATGGATTCGGAGATGCGCTTGAGCGGCGCAAGGCCGAAGCGGACCTGGAACACGGTCGTGAGCAGCAGCACGATACCGAGCGCGGTGAAGGTGCCGCCGAGATAGTAGTCGAAACTGCGCGTCTCGTCGAAAATCTCGGTGTCGTCGCCGGCGACACTGACGAGAAATTTGCCGTCCGCGCCGAGATCGACCGGCCGCTCGACCATGCGCAGGTTCTGTCCCTCGGGACCGTCGACATAAGCGATCCGGATGCCGGCGGCGGTGAGCTCGGTGCCCTGCTCTTCCAGCTTCGGCAGCTTCTTGTCCCAGAGCGAGCGCGAGGAACGCACCTCCGGCTTTTCGGTGTCGGTCCGCGTGATCTGCCAGTACCAGCCGGACAACGGCAGCTCGAACAGGGGCTCGCCGAGCGACTGGAACTGGCGGTCCGGCGGCTCGTCGGGGGTGGCGACCTCGGCGATCAGCGTGCGGAGATAGAGATTGAGCCGGCGGTCGAAGGCGCGCTCGGTGGCGTTCTTGTAGACCGACGACAGCACCACGCCGGTGATGGCCAGGATCACCACAAGCCACGCGGTCGCCGACAGGAACAGACGGTTCGCAAGCGAGCTGGCGGGCATCGGAATGATCCCGGAGGCGCGGGGTGGCGTGGCGTCGGAGCTCATGACCCGAACAAGGCCCCTGTCGGGCCGCCCGTCAAGCCAGGATCTCTTTGGAGACAAGATACTCCGAGACAGGACGCTTCAAGCGCCGGGGGCCGGCGGGGTCAGGAGATAGCCGAGACCACGGACAGTCTGGATGATGTCGACGTCGAGCTTCTTGCGGATGCGGCCGACGAAGACCTCGATGGTGTTGGAGTCGCGGTCGAAATCCTGGTCGTAAAGATGCTCGACCAGCTCGGTGCGGGACACGACGCGCCCCGAATGGTGCATCAGATAGGCCAGAAGGCGATATTCGTGCGAGGTCATCTTGACGGGATTGCCTGATACGCTGACCCGTCCGGTCCTGGTATCGAGCGTGACGGGGCCGCAGCTCAGCTCACTCTGGGCATGGCCGGTCGAGCGGCGCAGCAGCGCGCGGATGCGCGCCAGCACCTCCTCCAGGTGGAACGGCTTTGCAACATAATCGTCGGCGCCGGCATCGAAGCCCTGAACCTTGTCGCTCCAGCGGTCTCGTGCGGTGAGGATCAGGACCGGCATGGTGCGGCCGTTGCGCCGCCAGGCTTCCAGCACCGAGATGCCGTCCTTTTTCGGCAGGCCGATGTCGAGCACCACGGCGTCGTAGGGCTCGTTGTCACCGAGATAATGCCCCTCCTCTCCGTCGAAGGCGCGATCGACGACATAGCCGGCGTCCGTCAGCGCCTTGGTGAGCTGGCGATTGAGATCGGGGTCGTCCTCAACGACGAGCAGGCGCACGCTTCTCTCCAGAATTAGGCCGCATGGAACACCCGCACAGATGAGCAATTCCGGCGTGAACTGAATATGAACGCGGGGAACCGGCCGCGTTACTTTTTGGTCATATACGACCTGTTCGCGGTCAACGCACTGCGCCCGCCAAGCCACCGGACGAACCGGCGGCATGGCGGGCGCAATCTGCCGCGTTACGCGGCGAATCGGAAGGTGCGGGCCGTCCGCTCGACGTGCCCGTCAGGTCCGGAAGAACACGAACCAGATGACGGCGAGGATCAGGATCGCAAGCCCGGTGGATATGGCGAGCAGCGCCGCCACCGAGGGCCCGGGCTCGCCCTGGCGCGCCTCGGTCGGAGTTTCCACGATCTGACGTTGGTCTCGCGTGGTTGCCATGGTGACCTCAATCTCTGGCTGTCGCGTCAGATGGCCGCGACCTCCTTGCGGCGGGATGTCCGTGGCAACGCATGATCGGATATGATGTTCCGGCCTTTGGGCCGGATCAGGCCGCAACCGCGCGCCGGGCGGCCGGTTAACGCAGTTGCAAGATTCCGCAATCCGCCTTGCTATGATTCGTTGTTCCCCGATGGTATCTTGGTCTTCTGTCCCCGTTGCGTTTGGAGTAGCCCATGGCCCCCCGCGCCAATTGGAAGGGTTTTCTGCGTTTGTCGCTCGTGACCTGTCCGGTCGCGCTCTATCCGGCCACGTCGGATACCGAGAAGGTCTCGTTCAACCAGATCAACCGCAAGACTGGCCACCGGATCAAGTACCTCAAGGTCGACGCCGAGACCGGTGACGAGGTGACCTCCGAGGACATCGTCAAGGGCTACAAGGTTGACACCGACACCTACATCGAGGTCACCAAGGACGAACTCGACGACATCGCGCTGGAGTCCACGCATACGATCGAGATCGACGAGTTCGTGCCGAAGACCGACATCGACAGCCGCTATCTGATCCGCCCCTATTATCTCGTGCCCGATGGCAAGGTCGGCCACGACGCCTTTGCGGTGATCCGCGAGACGATCCGGAGCATGGACAAGGTTGCGATCGGCCGCGTGGTGCTGACCAACCGCGAGCACATTATCGCGCTGGAGCCGCTCGGAAGCGGCCTGATGGGGACGCTGCTGCGCTACCCCTACGAGGTCCGGGGCGAGAAGGACTATTTCGACGACATCCAGGACGTGAAGCTGACCAAGGACATGCTCGACCTTGCAAAGCACATCGTCGAGAAGAAGTCGGGCGCATTCGAGCCCGAGCTGTTCGAGGACCATTACGAGACCGCGCTGATCGACCTGATCAACAAGAAGCGCAGCGGCGCGCCCATCGCCGCGAAGGCCGCGCCCAAGACCGGCGGCAACGTCATCAACCTGATGGACGCTTTGAAGAAGAGCATCGCGAACGAGAAGGACGCGAGCCCCACGGCCAGGGTGGCCAAGGACACCGTCAAGGACACTGCCAAGGGCAAGAAGCCGAAGAAGCGCGTCGAAGGCCAGCGCGAGATGCTGCTGCCGATCGCCGGCAAGGGCGGCAAGGACATTGCTGCGAAAGCCGCTCCCAAAAAGGCGGACAAGCCGGTGCGCGCGCCGGCGCGAGCGAAGAAGGCCGGCTAGCAGCATCGCACGTTTCGACCGCCCCGTGATGCCTCCCCTCGCCGATCGGCCGACCTGACATGCCCTGGTCGGCCGCGTTCGACGATCCCATTTCCTTGGGTGGCGGGCGCAAGCTGCGGACGCTGCAAGAAGCTGCCGATCACATCATGCGGCTGCCCGAGGACATCCTGCACGCGAGCCACTGGCAGACCGCGATCGAAACCCTGATCAACGCGGCCGAGACCGGCGGCGGCTGGATGATGTTCGCCCGCATCGCGGTGCTGCGGGCGCTGAATGCGGATGGCCGGCGCGCGTGAACCCGGCACCGCACTGGGTCTGCGCTCCTGTCCGCCACCGACCTGCCCGAGAACAGGCTTCGAGAACAGGCTCAACAATCGGTTAAGCAGCACCATCGCTTTCCGCGCCCGCCTGCGGTCGCGGCGACGACACGTAATCGTACGGAAGACAGAATTAACCGCCGGTTCCGGCTACGCACAGCATGGTCGCCCCTCGGTCGAAACCGGGATTTGCAGGGCTCGTGCAGCAGCAAGACGCCAGAAAGAACTACATCGGCATCGTCAACGACACGGCCAAGGAAGAACGCCTCGCCGGCGGCTGCGCGCGGGCGCAGTCGCGCGTGGTGGTCTATCTGGTCGGACGCCTTGCAGCGGTGCTGAAACGCCCCGGCAAGGCCCTGCCGGAACGCCCGATCTCGTCCTAAGGCGGGATGACGACATCACCAAATGCATCCGATTTGGGTGACGAAACCTTAAGTCAATCGATGACAACATATGAAACGACAGGTGAGAACCATCCGACCTGCGTTTTTGACGCGCCCACGAAAAATTAGTGAATCAATTTACCATTCCGAAAACGGCACCAGCCTACGTTGGACGGATGAACAGGAGTTGACGATGACTTTGCTCAAGTCATTTCTTGCCGATGAAAATGGTGCCACCGCCATCGAGTACTGCCTGATCGCCACCGGCATCGCGCTCGCGATCATCACGGCCGTGAACAACACGGGCAGCGCACTCCTGAGCAGCAAATTCGACTCGATCAGCGCCGCGGTGAAGTAGCCGACATAGCCGGCGCGCCACAGTCGGCTCAGTGCGTGTCCGCGCGCCGGTGACGGGCTCCTCTTTGCAGTCGACGTTCCAATACGGATACGCGTTTGGTATTCTCGCTACGGCTTCGCCCGAGGCGGAATTTCCTTGAGCATGCGGCCGCGACCCCCGCTTGATTTTCGCGAGGTTCGCATTATGGCGTTGTGTCGTGCGGCCGCACCATCGTAGAGCGTAAGCTCAAACTCCAGCGGCCCGATGACATGATTCCTTCCGACAAGCCGACCTTGACAATCCGGGCTCGTCTTGGCTCGGACCGATCGGTGGCAATCACCGTTCTTGCAATGCTGGCTGCCGTCTCGTTCCTTCCGGTGCTGCTGACCCCTATCCCCGCGATGGTCGATTATCCCAATCATCTCGCCCGGATGTATATTCTGAGCCAGAACGGCACCCCCGACGCCAATCCGTATTACGAGGTGGCTTGGGCATTCTATCCCAATCTTGGAATGGATCTGCTGGTCCCGCAGATGGCACGGCTGATCAGCGTCGAGACCGCGACACGGCTGTTTCTGCTCCTGAGCCAATTGCTCGTTGTCGGGGGTGCGCTTTTGCTCGAATGGGCCCGGAAGGGACGGGTCCATCTCGCCGGCTTTGCGGCGCTCGCTTTCCTTTACTGTCTGCCGTTCAGCTGGGGCTTCGTGAATTTCGAGTTCGGCCTGGGCTTGGCCCTCTGTGGCATCGCCGTCTATCTGATGCTGGCGGAACGCCCATGGCCGTTGCATTTCGCCGTCAACATTATCTTCGTCGCGGCGCTGTTTGCGGCGCATTTCTTCTCGCTCGGCATCTATGGCGCGACGCTCGGTCTTTACGAGCTCTCGCGCATCCGCCACGAGCGAATGTCGTACGGGGTCACCGTCGTGCGGCTCGGCGCGTTGGCCATACCGGCGCTTGCCCTGTTTATGATCATGCGCATGACCGCGGGCTCGATCGGAAGCGAAGGAACAAGCTGGTTTTTCGGATTCAAGCTGATCTGGCCGCTGCGCATCATGAACGGCTACAATCTGACGGTCGCGGCAACGACCGGGCTGGCGCTGATGGTCGTGCTGCTTTTCGGCGCAAGACGCGGCGTCCTCAAGCTCGACCCGGCCGGGAGCTGGATCGCGATCGGCTTTGCGCTTCTCTACCTGGCCATTCCTTCCAAGCTGTTCGGAACCTCGTTCGTGGACCTTCGCTTGATTCCCGCGGCAGCTTTGATCCTGCCGGCCTTCTGCTCGCTATCGCTGCCCAGCCGGGCATGGAGAATGGCCGCACTCGCCGCGATCAGTGGCATCACACTGATCAATCTCGCCGTCGTCCTCGCGGTATGGTTGCCTTACCGCACCGTCTATGCGGCCTTCATCGAGTCGTTCCACAAGATCGATCGCGGCTCACGCGTTCTCGTCGCCAGTACGGACGACAATGGAGACCCCCCCTTCGCCGACCTCACCTCATATCCGATGTATTATGCGCCGACGCTCGCCGTGCACTATGCCAACGCGTTCGTGCCTAATCTATTCACGGAAGCGGGCAAGCAACCCGTGCGGCCACGCGAGGACGTGCGCCGTCTTGCCATTCCCTACGGAGGACCGGTGCCGCTAGACGTGCTTACCGCGATTGCGGCAAGCCGGCCGCCAGCGGACGTTCCGCCTTTCGTCCGCACCTGGCACCAGGATTACGACTATCTCTATGTCCTCGGGCCGCGGGCGGCAAACCCGCTGCCTGATCTGCTGGAAGCGCTGGACACCTCGGAGCGATTTGTTCTCTACAAGATCCGCCGCAGGTCCCAGGCCGAAGGCGCGGCTGCCCAGCGTGGTTAATCGGGCATCACCATCCGCACCGCCGGTTGGATGCCACCCCGGCGCCCCATATCCTTAACGGTCGTGGCAAGGCCACCTTAACCACCGCCGACATAGACTTCCGCTTCTGCAACGAGTTGGACCCTCTCGCATGGCGGCCAGTTTCCAGTCGATCCGCTACAGCCTCGTCATCCCCGTGTTCAATGAGGAAGCCGTGCTGCCGGTCCTGCTGCGCAGGCTCGACCTGGTCTTGTCCCGGCTCGACGGGCCGGCAGAAGCGATCTTCGTCGACGACGGCAGCAGTGATTCCAGCTCGATCGTGCTACGGGCGCTCGCCACGCGCGACCCGCGCTATCGCTATATCGGCCTGTCGCGAAATTTCGGTCATCAGATCGCCATCACTGCCGGCATGGACGCCGCGCAAGGTGAAGCGATCATCGTCATGGATGCCGATTTGCAGGATCCGCCCGAAGTGATCGAGCAATTGATCGCAAAATGGCAGGAAGGCAACGACATCGTCCACGCCCGCCGCCTGTCGCGCGATGGCGAAAGCCCGTTCAAGCGCGCGACCGCGCATCTCTTCTATCGGCTTCTCGGCAGGATGTCCTCGGTCGGCATCCCCGCCGATGTCGGCGACTTCCGCCTGATCGATCGCAAGGTGCTCGACGCACTTCGGCAGATGCCTGAGCAGGACCGCTTCGTGCGCGGCATGATCGCCTGGCTTGGCTTCCGGCAGACCGAGGTCGCCTTCCACCGCCTCGAACGCGCAGCGGGCGAGACCAAATATCCGCTGTTCAAGATGGTGCGGCTCGCGATGAACGCCGCGCTCGGCTTTTCCGATCTGCCCTTGCGGCTCGCAATCTGGTGCGGATTGACCGTCTCGGGGCTCGCATTGCTCTACGGCGGCTGGGTGGTCCTGTTGTGGCTCAGCAAGGACAGTCATCTCGTCACCGGCTGGTCCTCGACGATGGTCGTCGTGTCCCTGTTGTGTGGAATGAACATGCTGATGACGGGCATCGTGGGGCTTTACGTCGGCCGCATCCATGCCGAGGTGAAACGCCGCCCGCTTTACGTGGTGCAGGCACGCGCTGGCTTCGACCGTAGCGAGGCGGCGGCCGCCCCCGCGATCCACGCCGTCAACGAGTGACCGAGCGCATGACCGAGCTCTTCGACGGTTATCACGACAACTACCGTGACGTGGTCCAATCCTCGATCGACTTCTCCGGCTTGCCGCATCACTTCTTCATGCGCGCCAAGGCCGATCTCCTGGGCAATCTGATCGCACAGCGGCTCGACACGGAGAGGCCCGAAATGCTCGATGTCGGCTGCGGCGTAGGCAGCCTTCATCCCCTGCTGCACGGCATGGTCGGCCGCTTGAGCGGCATCGACGTTTCCTCGGCCAGTCTGGCGCAGGCACGCGCTGACAACGGCTGGGTCGACTACCATGAGTTTGACGGCCGCACTTTTCCTTTCGACGATGCCAGCTTCGATCTGGTCACGGCCGTCTGCGTGATGCACCACGTCGTGCCGACCGAATGGGCGCAATTCATCGCAGAGATGCGGCGGGTGACACGCCCCGGAGGGCTCGTCTGCGTGATCGAGCACAATCCGTACAACCCGCTGACACGCCTTGCCGTCGCGCGTTGTGAGTTCGATCGGGACGCCGTTTTGCTCGGTGCCGGCACAACGCGGAAATTGATGGCTGCCGGCGGCCTGCACGAGATCGGTGCGCGCCATTTCCTGCTGCTGCCTTGGGACACCAAGCCGGCGCGGCGCCTCGAAGATGCTCTCCGCGGTGTGTCGCTCGGCGGCCAATACGCCGCCTTCGGGACCGCTTGATCTATCTTGGCGACGTATCGCGCCGCTTGTGCACGACCGCCACGCCGTCGCTGTAGACGCGCTGCCATTGGGGCAGCCGGTCCAGCATCGCTATCGCCGGCGTCTCCGGCGCGAGCAGCGTCGCGCCGATGTTGTATTCGTCGAGCAACTTGAGAAGATCGCCGAGATCGACCAACGCCAAGGCACGATTGTAGCGGTTGATGAACGCTCCCCCGTACAGTTCGCCGCGACCATCGATAAAGCTGGGAATGCCGGCAAAGATCAAATAGCCCCCGAAGGAATAATCGTTGAGCACAGGCCCCGCCTTGGCGAGGTTGGCTTCAGCGATGGCAGCCTGAGGGGTGATGACCGGAGCCGGCCGTATGTCACGCACCAGTGTCGCCGCGCTCGCCACGATCAACACGCCGAGCGCGGCCAGGTTCAGGCCGCGCGACGAGCCGGCCGCATCCTCCCCGGTCGGTCCGCCGAACTTCCGCCCCAGCGGAGCCGCCAGATAGAGCGGCGCCAGCACGGCCAGCAGATCCGCATTGCGTATCTGGGCCAGCGCGAAATGGAGCAAGCCGATCACGACCAAGGCCCGCACGACCGGCAGCGTCACCCCGCGCGAGAGTGCAAAGATGCCCGCCAGCAGCAGCAACTCGAAGAAACCTATGTGGCTGAAATCTTGCGGCCGCCATTCCGCGATCCAGCCGAGCGCGGGGCCGAGGCCGAGGGTCGTCAGCGGCATCAGCAACGGTTCGGGCCCGTAGGGTGTCAGGCAAGACGCTGCGACTGCGAGCGCCGTGAACGGTAGCCACCGCAGGACCACGCGCGGCCATTCGCTGCGCTTCTCGCGCAGCAGCGCCTCGAGTCCCGCAGGGCCGATCAGTCCGAGAGCCAGCACCACACTGCCGTGCAGATTGGCCCACACGATTAGCAGCGGAAGGGCCCAGTACGGCGGAGGCCCACCACGATCCATGCAGCGCACCAGGGCAGCCGCCCAGGTCACCATCACCGGCAGCACCAATACGTGTGGCCGCGCCAGCATATGCGGCGCCAACAGGATGACGGCCGCGGTCACCATGAGCAGCGTCTGGGTTGGCGAAAGCTCGCGCAGCAGGAAGAACGTGAACAGGCCAAAGGCGAGCGCTATCGCCGCGGCGGCCAAGACGACGACGCCTGGCCAGCCGGCGAGCGCGTAGGCTCCGGCGTAGATGATCTCTGAGAGCCACTCGAAAGTGATCCACGGCGCGCCGTGCATCGAAAAGGAGTAAGGGTCGCTCGCCGGTAGCGTGCCGTGCGCGATGATCCAGCGCCCGACCTCGATGTGGGAATAGCTGTCGGGGTCACTGAGCAGCCGTGGTCCGAGGGTCAGCAGCAGGGAATAGACGCCAATGCTCACCAGCCAGGGGAGCGCCGCGCGCGCCGAGAACGGTTGAATCTCGCTGTGGACGATTTGGTCACTCATGACGAGCGCAAGATAGGGCCCAAGCGTTAAATTCCTCTTTGACTTCACCGCGCCTGGCTTGGTGCGCGGCGGGCCGGTCACGCTTTGTGAACCATAGTCCCGGCTGCGAAATCCGGGCTGCAGCGCTTTGACGACCATGTGAGTCCTGATACCTTTCACACGTCAATCCACCAACCACAGCTGCTTGAAGGGTGCGGATGAGAAGCGTGATGCTTTTGGCTTTCAGCCTCACATTTGTCGGCGTCTGGTCGCAGGACAGCGCGAGAGGACAGACTTCGGCCGGGCCGCCGGTTTCGCTTTCTCCGCCCAATGCATCGCCGCCGCATGCGGGCGCCAAAAATTCCCGACCTCCGCCGGCAGCATCCATCAGAGAAGCTTCGCCGCCGGTGATCGGCGGGCTTCCATCGGCGCCGAACCCGGCCTCCGACTACGATGGCTTCAGCGTAGGCATAGGCGACGACAACGACACCTCAAGTCAGATAGTCCCGTCTGTAAGGTCACGAACGGCAAAGGGTTCCAGGGCCGATCCGGGTACTAAAGGCGCCGCGGCTGAGCAATTGATCGATCAGGAAGACGAGGCGTTGAAACGCAAGCTGATGATCTGCCAAAGCTGCAAGTAGCGGTCGTAGTCCAGCTCGCTGCATAGCTGACCTACCGCGACTCTCATCTGCTCACGCTTTACCCTCTCCCCGATTCCTGATCCTCTCTGCCCAACCAGCCGGAGCAACCGGCCTGCCCAGGGAGAGAGACGCCATGAAGCTCGGCACCGCGATTGCGGAAATCATGAAGCGCGAGGGGATCGAGATCCTCTGCGGCTATCCGGTCAACCATCTGATCGAGCATGCGGCGAAGGCCGATATCAGGCCGATCATGGTGCGGCAGGAGCGCGTCGGCATCCACATGGCGGATGCGATCTCGCGGGTGACATCGGGGCGCTCGATCGGCGCGTTCTGCATGCAGCACGGTCCCGGCGCGGAGAATGCGATGGGCGGTGTCGCGCAATGCTACGGCGAATCCGTTCCCGTGCTGGTGCTGCCGATGGGCTATCAGCGCCGGCTTGCGCATATCGAGCCGAACTTCAATTCCAGCGAGGCGATGAAGCCGTTTTCGAAATCGTCGGAGCCGATCATCCTGGCCGCCGAGGTCCCCAATATTTTTCGCCGCGCCTTCACGAAACTAAAGAACGGCCGCGGCGGTCCCGTCATCGTCGAGATTCCTGCCGACATTTGGAATGAGGAGGTGCCGGAGCCGCTGAACTACACGCCGGTGCTGCGCACCCGCTATGGCGCCGATCCCGTTCATGTGAAGGAGGCAGCCGCGCTGCTCGTCAACGCCAGGCGCCCGGTGATCTATGCCGGCCAGGGCGTGCATTACGCACAGGCATGGCCGCAACTGAAGCGGCTGGCCGAATGGCTCGCCATTCCCGTCACGACCAGCCTCGGCGGCAAATCGTCCTTTCCGGAAACGCATCCGCTCTCGCTCGGCTCCGGCGGCCTTGCGGTGCCGCGCGCGGTGCCGAAGTTCCTGGCCGAGGCCGACGTCATTTTCGGCATCGGCTGCTCCTTCACTGAAACGAGCTTCGGCATCGCGATGCCGAAAGACAAGACCATCATCCACTCCACACTCGATCCGAACCATCTCAACAAGGACGTGGAAGCCAGGATCGGCCTCGTCGGCGATGCCGGGCTCGTGCTCGACGCCCTGCTGGAGGAGATCGGCAGGACCGTCACCGCGGATCGCGATGCATCGGCGATCGCGGCCGAGATCGCGGCCTCGCACAAGGAGTGGCTGGCGAAATGGATACCGAAGCTTACCAGCAATGATGCGCCCTTGAGCCCCTATCGCGTGCTGTGGGACCTGCAACACACCGTCAACATCGGCAACACCATCATAACCCACGATGCCGGCAGCCCGCGCGACCAGCTCTCGCCGTTCTGGAAGTCGGTCGAGCCCCTTACCTATCTCGGCTGGGGCAAGACGACGCAGCTCGGCTACGGCCTGGGACTGGCAATGGGCGCAAAACTCGCAAAACCCGACAAGCTCTGCATCAATGTCTGGGGCGACGCCGCGATCGGGTTCACCGGCATGGATTTCGAGACCGCGGTGCGCGAGCGCATCCCGATCATGTCGATCCTGCTGAACAATTTCTCGATGGCGATCGAATTGAAGGTGATGCCGGTCTCGACTGAAAAATATCGGTCGACCGACATTTCCGGCGACTACGCCGCGATGGCGCGCGCCTTCGGCGGTTATAGCGAGCGGGTGACGAGACCCGAGGACATCATTCCCGCAATCAAGCGCGGCATCCAGAAGACGCAGGAAGGCGTTCCCGTGCTGCTGGAGTTCATCACCAGCAAGGAGACCGAGGTGTCGCGGCCGGGCACGTGAATCCGGCCGGATTTTGGCGGCAAAACTCGCTGCCGCCGGTGCTGGCTCCGGCCGCGGGAGATGTGATAATCCGCCTTGGTGCCGCGCGTCTCGCCGCATCAAGCCGGATTGCGAATGACCATCCCTTCCAACGACATCGCGGAACTCGCGCGCCTGTTGCAGTCGGCCACGGCCGAGAACGCGCAGCTTCGGAGCGAGCTCGCGATTGCCCGCGATCGTCAGAGCGCCAGCGCCGAGATCCTGCGCACCATCGCGGCCTTTCCGTCCGATGCCCGGCCAGTCTTCGAGGCGATTGCGGCCAGCTCCAGACGTTTGCTCGGCGGCTTCTCCGCCACCGTGCTTCAGTTCATCGACGACGAACTCCACCTTGTGGCGTTTACACCCACAAGCCCCGAGGCGGATGAAGGGCTGAAGGCGTCGTTCCCGCGCAAGATTGCCGACTTTCCGACCTTCGCGCTGGTGCGTGGCGGCGAGACGATCCAGTTTCCAGATAGCGAAGCCGCGGACGTCCCGGAGCTGAACCGGAACCTTGCACGGCTGCGCGGCTTCCGCAGCGTCTTGTTCATGCCACTGATGAACCGGGGTACGCCGGTCGGCATGATCAGCGTCACCCGCGCCGAACCCGGCGCGTTCGCAACCGACCTCGTGCAGCTGCTCCAAACCTTCGCCGACCAGGCCGTGATCGCGATCGAGAATACGCGGCTGTTCAACGAAACGCGCGAGGCGCTGGAGCGCCAGACCGCCACGGCCGACATCCTGAAAGTGATGGCAGGTTCGCCGTCCGACGAGCAGCCGGTGTTCGACGCCATTGCCGCCAATGCCAACCGGCTGATCGGCGGCTTCTCCACGGCAGTGTTGCGCTACATCGACGGCGCCGCGCACCTTGCGGCGTTCACGCCGACCGATCCTGCCGGCGATCGCGCGCTCCAGTCCTCGTTCCCGGTGCCATTCGCGCAGTTTCCACCCTACCAGCTCGTGGCCAATGGTGTGGCGGCGCAATTGCCCGACACCGAGATCGAACCAGCCGCGCGCGACATCGCCCGCGCCCGCGGCTACCGCAGCATGCTGTTCGCACCCTTGATGAGTGACGGCGAGGCCATTGGCGTCATCATCGCCACGCGGCGCGCGACCGGCGCGTTCGGCGACCATCATGTGCGGCTGTTGCAGACCTTCGCCGACCAGGCGGTGATCGCGATCAAGAATGTCAGCCTGTTCAACGCCACGAGGGAAGCGCTGGAGCGGCAGACCGCGACCGCCGACATCCTCAAGGTGATCGCGGCCTCGCCCGCGGATGTGACGCCGGTGTTCCAGGCGATCTCCGACAGCGCCAAGACCCTGGTCGGCGGACATTCCTCCACCGTCACGCGCGTCATCGACGGGCTGCTGCACCTGGCCGCCTTCACCACCGACAATGAGGCGGGCAACGAAGAGCTGCGCAGCTCGTTCCCCGCGCCGCTGTCGGCATCCGGCATTCACAGCCGGGTGGCGAGGAGCGGAGATTTCGCATTCCGCAGCGACATGCAGAACGAGCCCGACCTCACGGACGCCATGAGAGAGCTGGCGCGGACCAGGGGTTATCGCAGCATCCTCGTGATCCCGATGCTGCGCGACGGTATGGCGATCGGCACCATCGGCGTGACGCGGCGGGAGGCCGGTCCTTTCCCGGACAAGGCGATCGCGCTGCTCAAGACCTTCGCCGACCAGGCCGTGATCGCCATCGAGAACACGCGCCTGTTCAACGAGGTGCAGGACCGCACCAGGGAGCTCGCCAAATCGCTCGACGATTTGCGTGCTGCCCAGGACCGGCTGGTCCAGACCGAGAAGCTGGCTTCGCTCGGCCAGCTCACCGCCGGTATCGCGCACGAGATCAAGAACCCGCTCAACTTCGTCAACAATTTTGCATCGCTCTCGGCCGAGCTGACGAACGAGCTGAACGAGGCGCTCGCGCCTGTCCCGCTCGCGGACGACGTCCGCCGCGAAGTGGACGAGCTGACCGGGCTTCTGAAAGACAATCTCGCGAAAATCGTGCAGCACGGACGGCGCGCCGATTCGATCGTCAAGAACATGCTGCTGCATTCACGTGAAGGCGGCGGCGAACATCGGCTGAGCGACATCAACGCGCTGGTCGAGGAGAGCCTCAACCTCGCCTATCACGGCGCCCGCGCCGAGAAGCCGCACTTCGACGTGACGCTGAAGCGCGAGCTCGATCCCGCGGCCGGGCAAGCGGAAGTGTTTCCGCAGGAGATCACCCGGGTGCTGCTGAACCTGATCTCGAACGGCTTCCACGCGGTCGCCAAGCGCAAGTCCGATGGCGGCGCCGCCGATTACGAGCCGGTGGTGATCGCCACAACGCGCGACCGGGGCGACAGCATCGAAATCCGCATCCGCGACAACGGCACCGGCATTCCGCACGAGGTGAAGGAGAAGATGTTCAATCCGTTCTTCACCACCAAGCCGGCCGGCGAAGGCACCGGGCTCGGATTGTCGATGAGCCACGACATCGTGGTGAAGCAGCACGGCGGCACGATTGACGTCGCGACGGAGCCCGGCGCGTTCACCGAGTTCACGATTTTGCTGCCGCGTAACAGCAGCTTTGCGGAGAACAACAAGGGATAGCGTTTACCGGGAGGGTGCCTTGAAGAGTCTCGCGTGGTTCATTCGCCGGCAACTGCTCTCGCTGTCCGGCATCGGCCTCATTCAGGGCGCGCTGTTCTTCGCGGCCGCGCTCACGCCAACGCTGATCCCGCGCAGCTATCTCACGCAAGGTGCGCTTGCCGGCGGCTGCTTCGCGATCGGCTATCTCGCCGGCGTCCTGTGGCGCCGGCTGTGGCACTATCTCGAATTGCCCGAGCCGTCGGCGCGCGCACGAGCGATTGCGAATGCGCTGGCGGCAGTCGGCTGCCTGCTACTCGTCATCGTCTTCCTCTGGCGCACAACCGAATGGCAGAATTCGATCCGCACTGTGATGAAGATGGCCCCTGTCGAAACCGCGCATCCACTCAAGGTCTGCGTCATTGCCATACTCACGTTCATCGTGCTGCTGGCGCTGGGGCGGCTGTTTGTGCTTGCCGCCGGCTTCCTTGCCGCACGCAAGCGGCGCCTCATGCCGCGGAGGATCGCCAACGTAATCGGCGTGTTCGTTGCAGGCCTGCTGTTCTGGGCGATCGCCACCAACGTCTTGGTCCGCACGGCGTTCAACGCGCTCGATTCGTCCTTTCGTGAACTCGACGCTTTGCATGAGCCCGAGCGGCCGCAGCCGACTGATCCCGGTCGAACAGGAGGCGCGGCATCGCTGGTAAATTGGAGAGAGCTCGGGCGTACGGGCCGCCGATTCATCGCCTCAGGTCCGACCGCAACAGACATCGGCGCAATCACGGGGAGGCCTGCGCAGGATCCCCTGCGTGTCTATGTGGGCCTCGCCAGCGGCGACACCGCGCAGGCGCGCGCCAAGCTTGCGCTCGACGAGCTCAAGCGGCAGCACGGCTTCGAACGTAAAATCCTGATCGTCATCACCCCGACCGGCACCGGCTGGATCGATCCGTCCGCGATGGATACCGTCGAATATCTCCACCATGGCGACGTCGCAAGCGTCGCGATGCAATATTCCTATCTCAATAGCCCGCTGTCACTGCTGTTTCAGCCCGAATACGGCGCGGACGCTGCGCGTGCGCTGTTTGCGGAAATCTACGGCTATTGGACGACGCTGCCGAAGGAAAAAAGGCCCCGGCTATATTTGCATGGGCTTAGCCTCGGCGCCATGAACTCGGAGAAATCGGCAGAACTGTTCGAGACGATCGGCGATCCCATCGCCGGCGCGCTCTGGAGCGGGCCACCGTTCGAGAGCCGCATCTGGCGCTCGGTCACCACGAGCCGCAATCCGGGCTCCCCGGCGTGGCTGCCGCAATTTCGCGACGGCCGCTTCGTGCGTTTCATGAATCAAAATGGACCGACGGTGCCGGTTGATACGCCCTGGGGTCCGATGCGGATCGTCTATCTGCAATATGCCAGTGACGCGATCACGTTCTTCGCCTACCGCGACGCCTATCAGGCCCCGGCCTGGATGAGCGCACCGCGCGGGCCGGACGTGTCGCCGGAACTGCGCTGGTATCCCATTGTCACGATGCTGCAGCTCGCCCTCGACATGGCGGTCGCAAACGACACGCCGATGGGCTTTGGCCATGTCTACGCGCCCGAGCATTACCTCGATGCCTGGGTCGCAGTCACCGATGTCCGTGATTGGTCCGCCGACGCACTGGCGCGGCTTAAAGAGCAGCTTGCGGCGAAGGCGCGGAAGACGAATGCGGGCGACGCCGGGGACGATCGCGGCGGCTAATGCCTACTCCGCCATTTCGACCTGCTGGGTGACAGCGGGGCCGGCCAGCGGCCGCTCTTCCATCATGACCAGGCAGAGGGCGGCGCCGGTCATCAGCGCCGTGGCGGCGCCGAAAACGTAGCGGAACGCGTGGCGCATGTCGTCGGCCGGGATTGCGACGCTCCCCGCGCCGTGATGCTCGCCGGCGAGCGGAATATCGGCACCGAGCGCGATCAACAGGATCGCCGCGAACGCCGCAACCATGAACGAGGACATCAACGAGCGGAAGAAATTCATCGCACCAGTGATGGTGCCGACTTGCGGACGTGCAACCGAGTTCTGCAGCGATACGACGCAGACCGGGAACGTCGTGCCCAATCCGAGCGCAAACGCAGCCATCAGCGTCAGCAGGCCCCACAACGGCAGGGTCGTGAGCGTCAGGCCCAGCGCGCAGATCGCAGCCCAGGACGTGCCGACGATGGCGACGCGCTTGTAGTGCCTGGCACGCGCCATGGTGCGGCCAGCGACGGCCGCACCGATGGTCGAGACGGCGGCGAGCGGAATCAGCGCAAGGCCCGCCTCGCTGGCGCTGAGATGATACACCGCCTCGTAATAGAGCGGCAGCTGCACAGTGAGGCCCGTAATCGCGCCGAGCCCGCAGCCGCCGGCCGTCAGCGCGAACGGCGCAACCGATCCGCCGAGCAGCGGCAGCGGCAGGAACGGCTCGTCCGCCCGCCGCGCGTGCCAGACGAAGGTGACCGCGAGCGCGACGGCGCCGCCCACCATCGCAACAACGGTCGGCGAGAGCCACGGATAGCGCGTGCCGCCCCAGGTCAGGACCAGCATGAAGACGACGGCGGAGGCCATCAGCAGCACGCCGCCGAGCCAGTCGACCTTGCGCTTGCGGTGGAACACCGGGATCTTCTTCATCTTCGGCAGCAGCATTACGATTGCGGCGGCCGCGAGCGGCAGATTGATCCAGAAAATCATCGACCAGTGCAGATGCTCGGCGAACACGCCGCCGATGACCGGGCCGAGAATGCCGCCGACCATCCAGACGCTGGAGAAATAGGCTTGATACTGGCCGCGCTCGCGCGGCGACACGACGTCGGAGATCACGGTCTGCACCACCGGCATGATCCCGCCGCCACCCAGTCCCTGGAGACCGCGTGCAAGAATCAGCATCGGCATGTTCGGCGCGATCGCGCATAGCACCGAGCCCGCGACGAACAGGCTGAGCGAGATGATGATCATCACACGGCGGCCGTAGATGTCGCTGAGCGTGCCGAACACCGGCGCGACCGCGGTCGAGGCGAGCAGATAGGCGGTGATGACCCAGGACAGATTGGAGACGTCGTGGAACTGGCGCCCGATGGTCGGAAGCGCGGTGGCGACGATGGTCTGGTCCAGTGCGGCGAGGAACATCGTCAGCATCAGGCTGATGACGATGGTGCGGACCTCGTCCTGCGACAGCGGCGCCGGCGGCGCGAGCGAGGGAGCGTCGTCGACGCTCAAGACCTCGGATGGAAGGCGGGACAATTCCTCGGCGATGTCGTCGGGCAATGTCTGGGTGTCGGCAGAACTGCTCTGCCGCTCGAACTTGTTCATCTCGATCGGAAGCCATGAGGCGGCGCAGCGCCGCGAAGGATTCGTTCTATGCAGTCCAATGTAGACAGCAAAGTTCTTGCCAGGCAGGCACCGCGGCGCATGGGTGCATCCCACCCCACGGCCATCCCGAACAATTGATCCGTCGGGTGCGGCGGATCAGTCCTTCGGACGTCGCTTCAGGCGAGCCCGCTTCGGCAGCTGCGCCGGCCATTGCACGATGTGGTTCTCGAGCTCATCGTCCGGGATCTCCACCTCGCTGCCTTCGACCCGTCCGCGTACGGAGACGCCGGCCTCATGCACGGTGTTCGGATCGCCTGATACCAGCGGATGCCACCAGTAGAGATCGCGCCCTTCCGCGACGAGCTTGTAGCCGCAGCTCGGCGGCAGCCAGTTCAGGGTGCGGACATTGGCGGGGGTCAGGCGGACACAGTCAGGAACCTTGTCGGAACGATTCGCGTAGTCCTTGCAGCCGCAGGTCGCCCCGTCGAGCAGCTTGCAGCCGACATGGGTGAAATAGATGTCGCCGGTGCCCTCTTCCTCGAGCTTGTTCAGGCAGCAGCGGCCGCAGCCGTCGCACAGGCTTTCCCATTCGGGCCCCGACATCTCTTCCAACGTCTTGGTTTTCCAGAAGAATCCTTCCTGGCCTGAAGGTCGTTTGGGAGCTGCGGTCATGCGCCTCAACAAAAGTTCGAAAGAGCTACGGTTGGTGCCATCTAGGGCGTGCGGCCACGGGGCTGCAAGCAGCGCCCGCGTGAGGCCCGTAATGAACCGGGGTCAATTAGGCCTGTTGTTCAAAATCGCAAGCGTGACCATTGGTTTATAAGCCCTGCTCGGCTAGAAGGAACAACAAGTCCCTAAGGCCGCTGGCCGGGCGCCTTGGGTTTGCCGCAACACTCCCGCAAGACGTCTTGATGCCGCCCCGGCCGGGTGCTTGAACGCTTTCGAACCAAGCCTCAAGGGTTCTAGGTGCGCCAGATCATACCATCGCATTGGAAGGCCCGGATCCGGAATTTCTTCCTGGACCTCGATGCGCGCATCGACTCCTCGCTATTCTCCTCGGCCAAGGGCATCCGCGAGCTCTACGAGCGCTACTCGACCTTCATGGACCGCTTTTATGTCGGGCGGTGGAAGCGCTGGGTGTTCATCGAGCCGCTGTCGGAGGCCGCGACCCTCGGCCTCGGCGGCCTGGTCGTGATGCTCACGCTCGCCATCCCCGCCTTCCGCGAGACCGCGGACGAGGACTGGCTGAAGAAGTCCGACCTCGCAGTGTCCTTCCTCGACCGCTACGGCAACCCGATCGGCAGCCGCGGCATCAAGCACAACGACTCGATCCCGCTGGAAGATTTTCCGGACGTGCTGATCAAGGCGACGCTGGCGACCGAGGACCGCCGCTTCTACGAGCATTTCGGCATCGACATCGCCGGCACCGCGCGCGCGCTCGTCACCAATGCCCAGGCCGGCGGCGTCCGCCAGGGCGGCTCCTCGATCACCCAGCAGCTCGCCAAGAACCTGTTCCTGAGCAACGAGCGCACCATCGAGCGCAAGGTCAACGAAGCCTTCCTCGCGGTCTGGCTGGAATGGCGCCTGACCAAGAATGAGATTTTGAAACTCTATCTCGATCGCGCCTATATGGGCGGCGGCACCTTCGGCGTCGACGGCGCCGCGCATTTCTACTTCAACAAGTCGGCGCGTGACGTGACGCTTGCGGAAGCCGCGATGCTCGCCGGCCTGTTCAAGGCGCCGACCAAATACGCGCCCCACATCAATCTGCCCGCCGCCCGCGCCCGCGCCAACGTCGTGCTCGACAACCTCGTCGACGCCGGCTTCATGACCGAGGGCCAGGTGTTCGGCGCCCGCCGCAATCCCGCCTTCGCGGTCGATCGCCGCTACGAGGCGTCGCCGAACTATTATCTCGACTACGCCTTCGACGAGATGCGCAAGCTGGTCGACACCTTCCCGAAATCCTACACCGAGCGCGTCTTCGTGGTCCGTCTTGCGATCGACGCCAATGTGCAGAAGGCGGCGGAAGACGCGGTCGAGAACCAGCTGCGCCAGTTCGGGCGCGACTATCACGCGACGCAGGCCGCGACCGTCGTCGCCGATCTCGACGGCGGCATCCGCGCCATGGTCGGCGGCCGCGACTATGGCGCCAGCCAGTTCAACCGCGCCACCGACGCCTATCGCCAGCCGGGCTCGTCGTTCAAGCCGTACGTCTACACCACCGCGCTCCTCAACGGCTTCACGCCGAATTCGATCGTGGTGGACGGCCCGGTCTGCATCGGCAATTGGTGCCCGCAGAACTATGGCCATTCCTATTCCGGTTCGGTGACGCTGACGCAGGCGATCACCCGCTCGATCAACGTCGTGCCGGTGAAGCTGTCGATCGCGATCGGCCAGAAGAACGAGCCCAAAGCGCAGAACCCGGCCAAGGTTGGCCGGGCCAAGATCGTCGAGGTCGCCCGCCGCTTCGGCCTCAAGGCGCCGCTGCCCGACACGCCGTCGCTGCCGATCGGCTCGGACGAAGTCACCGTGCTCGAGCACGCGGTCGCGTATGCGACCTTCCCAAACCGCGGCAAGGCGGTGACGCCGCATTCCGTGCTGGAAGTGCGCACCGGCGCGGGCGATCCGGTCTGGCGCTGGGACCGCGACGGGCCGAAGCCGCGCCAGGCAATCCCCGCCTCCGTGGCCTCGGACATGGCCGGCATGATGAGCCACGTCGTCAGCGAAGGCACTGCGCGCCGTGCCGCCCTCGACGGCATTCCGACCGCGGGTAAGACCGGCACGACGAATGCCTATCGCGACGCCTGGTTCGTCGGCTACACCGGCAATTTCACCTGCGCGGTCTGGTACGGCAATGATGACTATTCACCGACCAACCGCATGACCGGCGGCTCGCTGCCGGCGCAGACCTGGCACGACATCATGGTGGCGGCGCATCAGGGCGTCGAGGTCCGCGAAATCGCCGGCATCGGCATGGGCCAGAAGCTGCCGCCCGAGCGGATCACCAACGCGCAGGCCAATGCGGCGCCGAAGGTGCTGGAGACCAAGCCCGGTCCGCCGCCGGTATTGACCAAGCGCGGCGCCGACGCTTTGGTACGTGTCGAGAAGCTGCTGGATGACGCGGCCAGGACCGCGACCAAATCGGCCGCCACCGACCCCAAGCAAGCCAAGCCGGCATCGTCCACGAGCGCGCTCGCCTTCCCGCAGAACTATGCGGAAGAGAATGCGAACGCATCCGCCCCGCGCAAGAACTGATCGAACCCCGTGCGGCTGATCCTGATCACATTGACGGCCCTTCTGCTCGCAACCGTGGTGGGCGTCGGCGCGACCTGGATGACGACGACGCGCGGTACCGAGATCGGCGCGCTGACGATCGGCCCCTGGACCGCGCGTCCGCGCACCGGCACCGCCGACGTCGATCCCTATTCGCGCGCCACCATCGTGCGCAATGGCGAGCTGCCGATCGGCACCGGCGATGGCGTCGCCTTCACCGCAACAGCGGACGACAAGAAGAAAGTGCTCGACGGCCGCTGCGATGTCGTGGTCTCCGGGGTGACGCCGCCGGCGCGGTTCTGGACGCTGACGCTCTACGACCGCAAGGGCCATCTCGTCGCCAACTCGCTGCAGCGCTACGGCTTCACCAGCCAGGAGATCGTGCGGCAGTCCGACGGCTCGTTCGAGATCCGCATCGCCTCGCGCTCGCGGGCCGGCAACTGGCTGCCGACCGGCGGCATCGAGCGCTACGCGCTGATGCTGCGGCTCTACGACACCCCGGTCGGCGTTGCCACGCGCACGCAGCGCGACGCGCCGATGCCTAACATCACGACGGTGGGCTGCTCATGATCCGCCTGCTGTTCACCATCGTTGCCGGCGTGGTGCTGGGCCTCGTGGTCCATCTCGTCAGCGTGCTGGCGCTGCCGCGGATCGCGACGCAGGACGCCTATTCGCGGCTGACGCCGATGACCAAGCTCAACGGCGTCACGCAGCTTCCGCTCGCCGATCCCAACACCTCGCCGATGCCGTTCATGGACCCGGCCTTTGCGCTGGCAATCTGCCGCTACGATCTGTCGAACGGACCGATCAAGCTGACGGTGCCGGTCAGCCAAGCCTACACCTCGGTGTCGTTCTACACCCGCAACGAGATCGCCTATTACGCCATCAACGACCGCTCGGCCGGCAAGAAGGTGATCGAGCTCGACCTGATGACCGAGCCGCAGCACAACGAGCTGCCCGAGGACGAAGAGGTCACCGCCGCCGACCGCCTGATCATCGACTCGCCGAGCACGACCGGCCTGATCGTGATGAAGGCGCTCGCCCCCGAGCCCGGCCTGATGCCGCAGGCGCAAGGCTCGCTCGCCGCCGCGAGCTGCGGGCCCCAGACCGAGCCGCCCGCCAAGGCCGAAGCGCCGCGCGGCCGGCGCTGAAGCGCAGGCGCTTCGGCACGCTCAAAACCAAAACTGCGAAAACAACCCCATGCACAGTAGCGGGGGTGTTGAAATCATTGGCTTAATCCACGCACCCGATCAGGTGCCGCGCGAACGGCAACATGACCGGTTCGCCTTTGACACGTCGGGCAAAACACTGGCAGAATGGCACGATCGAAATTTGTCACGCCCGCGCAGAGAAATCCGCCGCGGGTTTTTTCATGCCGGAGCAGAGGTTGCCATGATCGAAGGATCCTGTCTTGGTCGAGACAGTTCGCGAAAGCCGGCTCCGTCCTTCCGTGTCATCGCCCTCCAAATCGCTTTTTGGCAGCTTCGGTGACCGGGGTGTAGAGGCTCACGAGCGTCCCTTCGGGATCGCGGAACTGGGCCGCGCAATTTCCCCAAGGCATCATCTTCGGCTCGTGCACGACCTCCACTTGATCTTTCAATCTGGCAAACTCCGTTTCGACGTCATCGACCTGGAACTCGAGGATCGCGGTGCGATTGGCCGCCGGCTCGGCGCTGCCCTCCCTAAACAGCGCCACCGTGTCCACGCTGCCGAAAGCGAGCGTCGCTTTCGGGGTGACGATCTCGGCAAATACAGGCGCAAGCCACTCCGCCGCTTCGCCCAGCACGTTCTCGTAGAAGCTGACGAGGGACTTGATGTCAGCAGCGATCAATCGCGTCGAAGCAAATTTCATCATTCGTTCCTGGGAAGGTCCGTCGTATTGGTGACGACGATCGGCTTGTAACGCCGCCCTGCTGACAACGTCGTGTCAGCAGGAGGCGGCAGCGATACGGCGCGCGAGCTCGCTGGCGCGATTTTAGCTCGACGATCGCACGGGTCCGAGTTCTTGCCCGTCAGAACTCCAGCTTGTCACGTACGGCGTCAATTCCGGCTCTTGCGCACGCTTCGTCCGCATCACCGCCCGGAGCGCCGGATACGCCGACCGCTCCGACCAGAGAGCCACCTGCTTCGAGGATCAATCCTCCCCCTATGACGACGGCTCCAGGAAGATTGCGAATGCCGGCCTGCATCATGCCGGGCTGACTGATCGCATTCAGCTCCGTCGTGCTGGTCTTGAACGACGCAGCTGTCCACGCCTTGCCGGCTGCCGTTGATGGCGTATGGGGGCCCGCGAAGCGATCGCGCAGCATCACTTGCGTGACGCCGAATCGATCGACGACGGCGACGGCAACCTGGTATCCGCGGGTGCGGCAGTTATCCAGCGCAGCGCGCGCAAGATCGAGCGCCAACTCCGGGCCGAGCGATTTGTAGGCGACCAGACTTTCCTCGGCCCGCAACGGACAGATGGACGCAATCAGCAGGGCCGTCGCGATCGACAGACGTCGAAAATTCATGATCGTCTCCGGCAAGGTGGAAAAACGCCTATTTGCTCTCACCATATGTCAGATCATCGAACAAGGTCACGCTATCCGCCTTGGTCCACAGGCCGATCATGCCCGCTTGCGCAATCGTGATGTCCTCCACCTCGAATAGCGGCTGTCCGTCATAGGTCACCTTGAACCGACTCCCTGCGAAATCGCAACGGAGAACGTGCCATTGCCCAGACGCCACCGGCGTGCCGACGCCATAGCCGCCTCTGCGATCCACGATCTCCAGCGACGTTCGAACTCCCTTGATGGTCTTGTACGGCACGACGTTGTCCTCGAGCGCGTTAGCCCGGACGACGTAGTAGTTGTCGGCATCCTTCGCGCACCAGATGATTCCCGCGGCGCGATCCTCGGACCCGGCGACCGCCCTGAATTTCACCTCAACGAAGCCGTCGCGGATCGAGGTATCATTCTTGACCGCCACCGGAAAAGTCGCCCGTCCTGATTGCTTGAAGACGTTCGGCTTGCTTGGCGCCGTGGGCTCCGCCTCGACGGTCCATTTCGGTTGTCCCTTGCCGGTCATCGTTAAAGTCCAACCTTCGGGCGACGTTCCGGCAGGCGCGTTGTCAAAATTCACGGTCTCGGCCACGGCGTTTCCTCCTACTAACAATGCGAGCATCAACGCCACGGCAAAGCTGGCCCATGCCGAAGGTCGCGACGGAAAGCCTGCGGGGGGTGCAGATCATCCATTGTCCTATCATCGACGTTCAGGCATCGAACTCGGCGCGCAGCTCCCGTCCCTGGCGTCAGCTCTTCGTGCTCGCCGTCTTGTCGAGCGCCGCGCGCAAGCCGTTGGCAAGCTTGACTGCGTCGTCGTTGGCCCAGAAGTGCATGAAGAACAGGCGCGGCTGTTCATCCAGCATGTGGCTATGCAGCGCCGTTACCTCGATGCCGTGCGTCCGCAGCGCCAGGATGACCGGGTTTACCTCGTCGCTGGTCAGCACGAAGTCGCCGGTGATGGCCGCCTTGCCTGCTCCGGTCGGCTGGAAATTGAGTGCGGTTGCGACGCCCATCGCGGCGACGGGGGTCAACAACATGTTGTCTTGCGTTATCGGGTCGCGCCGCTTCACGTTGAACTGGTAGACGCCGCCATTCGGTTTCCCGTTCACTCCGATGATCTGGTCGAGCTTCGCAGTTTCGAGGTCGACGGCCGGTGGCGCGTTCGCCGGGGCGGCGACTGTCATCGGGGTCTTGCTTTCGGCGAGCGCATCGCGGATCGCGGCGGCCAGCTTGACGGGATCGCCATGGCCGGCGACGTGCATGTAGAACGTTGCCGGACTCGCACGCAGCAGATGATTGTGCACGGCGGTGATTTCGAGACCGCTCGCGATCATCTTCGCCATCACGGGATTGATCTCGGTCTCGAGCAGC
This sequence comes from Bradyrhizobium sp. 149, assembly GCF_023073915.1. Taxonomy (GTDB): domain Bacteria; phylum Pseudomonadota; class Alphaproteobacteria; order Rhizobiales; family Xanthobacteraceae; genus Bradyrhizobium. Next base: position 255,781 of record NZ_JADPKK010000013.1, read on the forward strand.
ACAAGGTCGCCCATGATCATTGCGCCGCCATGCGCAGGCTTGAATGCGACCCAGCCGCCAAGAGCCAACGCCGGCTTGATCGTGACGCCGTCCAGCGTCACGGAGAGATCGCTGCGGGGAAAGCCGTAACGGCGGACGTCGTCGGAGACGGCGGGCTTGCGGCCCAGGGTCTCGTCCACCTTCTGCCATTCGGCATCTTGGGCGTATGCCGGGATGAAGGGGCCGAAGCGAAATGCAAGAAGGCAGACGCCAATGCCGACCATGGCCCAGATGATTCTTTTCATCGTGCTACTCCTCTCCTTCAGTTTCGCTCTTTGATCTGGCCGCTGCTGTCCACGACAAGCGTCACAGACTTGCCGTTCTTCACCGCCTTGGCGGTGATGCCTTCCGCCGTCGACTTAATGTCGCTCACCTGCGCGTAGCCGGCCGCCTGGATCTTGGCGACCAGCTCCTCCTGGGTCAGGGCTGGACCGGCGACAGGCCGCCCGCGAGCGCCAAAAGCAGGAACGTGTGAAAGATTGTCCGCCTTCGCATGTTGATTTCTCCTGGTTTATCCTGCCCCAGGTGAAGTCCGTTTCACGAGCTTGTCCCCCTACGTGGCGCCCGGGAGGCGCAGGAGGACGCCGGCATCGACGCGCCCTTCGACGAGCGTCGACGCGGCCAACGTGCCGATAAGTCGAGACAATCTGTAGAATGAAATCGGGATGTAGGATGACATGCCGCGCCCTTGGTGATCAGGACGCGATTCTTTGGCATGTCGCCTCGCGAGGAGATCGCACGTCCCCGGCCCCCAAATAGAAAACCGCGCACGCGGAGCTGTCAACGTCTCTGCTCGAGCGTCACGAAGAGTTCACTGTTCGAACGGAACCGCACCGCGGCCTTGAAACTGGCGGGCAGCCTCATTAGTGTCGCTCACGTAGGGATGAAGCAGACTACCCGTGAGGCCTCGGTCCAAGCTCTGCGCAGCACGCAATTTGTGGAGCATGCGCATGGATACCGAACGACACCCATTAATCCGACACACCGTAGCCATCCTCTCACGTGGAGACGCTGCCGCGCGGCGGGATGCGACGGCGCAAAACAGCCGCTTCGTCCGCGTCTTCGAAGCGCTTGCCGCCCTGGGTATCGACGCCCGGCCGGTGATCTATGACGAAAGCTTTGCCGATGCGGTCCGCGAGCAGTTGCTCGCGGTCGACGGCGTTCTGGTCTGGGTGGATCCGATCCACCAGGGCAAGACGCGTGCTGAGCTCGATCCCCTACTCCGCGATGTTGCAGCGCAAGGACCATGGGTAAGCGCGCATCCAGACGTCATCCTGAAGGTGGGCGTCAAGGAGGTGCTCTACCGCACGCGTCATCTCGGCTGGGGTGCCGACGCGCATCGCTACGACACCGCTGCGGCGTTCCGCGCCGAATTTCCGTTGCGCCTTCGCTCCGACGGTCCCCGCGTGCTGAAGCAAAACCGCGGCAACGCAGGCCAAGGGGTCTGGAAAGTGGAGGCACTCTCGAGCGCAGACAGCATGGTTCGGGTCCTCTATGCACAACGCGGCAGCCTGCCCGAGGACATGCCACTCGATGCTTTCATGGCGCGATGTGAGCCCTATTTCGGCTGGGGCGGCTGCATCATCGACCAGGCCTTTCAACCTCGCCTGCCCGACGGAATGATCCGCTGCTACATGAGCGGTTCGAAGGTCGCGGGCTTTGGGCACCAACGGGTCAAGGCCTTGATCCCGCCGCCGCCGGAAGGTGTGGACTCGCCTGAGGCGCAACCTGGACCGCGCATCATGCATGGACCCGATGCTCCGCAATTCCAGAGGCTGCGAAGGGTGATGGAGGACGACTGGACTCCGGAAATGATGAAGACACTGGACATCGATGAACGATCGCTGCCGGTCATCTGGGACGCGGACTTCCTGTACGGCCCGAAAGATGCGGCCGGCGCCGACACGTACGTCCTGTGCGAAATCAACGCCAGTTCCTGCTTCGCGATCCCCGAGGAAGCCCCGGCGGCGATCGCGCGGACGGTAAAGCACCGCCTTGTGCAGACGCAAAGGGTGGGTTCCGGCAGATAAGAATCCCATGCCGGGGCGTCCTGAGCATTAGTTCCTCCCGAGGTCGTCGTCCGAACTCCGTTTCAAGCGGCCTCGGATACGTCAGGCGAGGCGCGGTTCGAGCTTGCGCCGGTCTCCTCGCCGTCGCGGGGAAGTCCCCAGCCCTTCACCACGCCGAAAATGGCGGGGATCACGACAAGCGTCAGCAGCGTCGATGACGTCATTCCACCGATCATCGGCACCGCAATGCGTTGCATGATCTCCGACCCCGGACCCGTGCTCCACATGATCGGCAGCAGTCCCGCCATGATGGCGACCACGGTCATCATCTTGGGCCGCACGCGCTCGACCGCGCCCACCATGATGGCATCGTGAATATCCCGCTGGGTGAGGATACTGCCCTCGGCGCAGCGCCTGGCTTTCACTTCGGCCAGCGCGTGGTCGAGGTAGATCAGCATCACCACGCCGGTCTCGGCGGCGACGCCGGCGAGCGCGATGAAGCCGACCGCCACCGCGACGGACAGGTTGAAGCCGAGCCACCACATCATCCAGAGGCCCCCGACCAGCGCGAACGGCAGCGACGACATCACGATCAGGGTCTCGGTCATGGCGCCGAAGTTCAGGTACAGGAGCAGGAAGATGATCGTGAGCGTCACGGGCACCACGATCTTCAGGCGGGCAGCCGCCCGCTGCATATACTCGTATTGGCCGCTCCAGACGGCGTAGTAGCCAGGAGGAAACTGAATGCTCTCCGTCACGGCGCGTTGCGCATCGGTGACGTAGCTTCCGATATCGCGATCCCGGACATCGACATAGATGTAGGTCGCGAGCTGACCGTTCTCGGTCCGGATCGAGGTCGGCCCGCGCGCAGGCTCGATCCTGGCCACTTCGCCGAGGGGCACGGCGCCGCCCGCCGGCATCGGCACCAGGATGTCGCTGGCGATGGCGTTGGGATTGTCGCGGAGATCACGCGGGTAGCGCATGTTCACCGTGAAGCGCTGCCGGTCTTCCACGGTTGTGGTGACCGTCTGACCACCGAGCGCGGCCGCAATGGTGTCCTGGACGTCCTGGATCAGGATGCCGTAGCGGGCAAGCGCCTCGCGATCAGGCACGATCTCGAGATAGTATCCGCCGATGCCCCGCTCGGCATAGGCCGACGAGGTGCCGGGTACGGTCTTGATCACGCGTTCGATCTGTTTCGCCAACCGGTCGATCTCGACGAGCTCCGTGCCCATGACCTTGACGCCGACCGGCGTGCGGATACCGGTCGACAGCATGTCCATGCGCGCCTTGATCGGCATGGTCCAGGCGTTGGAGACGCCCGGAAATTGCAACGCCTTGTCCATCTCGGCGACGAGGCCGTCGATGCTGACGCCGGGGCGCCACTCTGCCTTCGGCTTCAGGTTGACGATGGTCTCGAACATCTCTGTCGGCGCCGGGTCGGTCGCGGTCGCCGCCCGCCCGGCCTTGCCGTAGACCGAGGCGACCTCGGGAAACGACTTGATGATCCGATCCTGCATTTGCATCAGTTCGGCGGCTTTCGTGATCGAAATACCGGGCAGCGTCGTCGGCATGTAGAGCAGCGTGCCCTCGTTCAAGGTCGGCATGAACTCGGTGCCGAGCTGGCGCGCAGGCCAGATCGTGACGGCGAGGACTGCGAGTGAGGCCAGGATCACCAGCGTCTTGGCGCTCAGCACGCCCTTGATGACCGGCCGGTAGATCCAGATCAGAAAACGGTTGATGACGTTCCTGCTCTGGGGGACGATGCGGCCGCGGACGAAGATCACCATCAGTGCCGGCACAAGTGTCACCGACAGGAGCGCGGCTGCGGCCATCGAGAAGGTCTTCGTGAACGCCAGCGGGCTGAACAGCCTCCCCTCTTGCGATTCCAGTGTGAAGATCGGCATGAACGACACGGTGATGATCAGCAGGCTGAAGAACAGCGCAGGTCCGACCTCGGATGCGGCGTGGATCAGGATCTGCACGCGCGATTGTCCAGGTTTGGCGCGTTCGAGATGCTTATGCGCGTTCTCGAGCATGACGATGGCGGCATCCACCATCGCGCCGATCGCGATGGCGATGCCTCCGAGGCTCATGATGTTGGAGCCCAGCCCCAGCAGCTTCATGGCCCCGAACGCCATCAGGACACCCACCGGCAACATGAGAATCGCCACGAGCGCGCTGCGGACGTGCAGCAGGAACACGATGCAGACCAACGCGACGACAATGCTCTCCTCGAACAAGGTATGCTTGAGCGTGTCGATCGCCGCATAGATCAGGTTGGAGCGGTCGTAGACCGGGAACATCTCGACCGATTTCGGCAGGCTGCTCGCGATTTCGCCGAAGCGCTTCTTGACGTTTGCGATCACGTCGAGGGCATTGACGCCAAAACGCTGCAGCACGATTCCGCTCGCAACCTCGCCCTCGCCGTTCAATTCGGCTAGCCCGCGGCGCTCGTCGGGGCCGAGCTCGACGTTGGCAACATCCCGCAGCAGCACCGGCGTGCCGTTGCTGGTCTTCAGCACGATATTGCCGAGATCATTGATGCTCTTGATGTAACCCTTGCCGCGAATGACGTATTCGAATTCGGAGAGCTCAACGGTGCGCCCGCCAACATCCGCGTTGCTGGCGCGAATGGCCTCCCGGATCTTCTGCATGCTGATGCCGCGGTCACGCATCCGCTGCGGGTCGAGGACCACGTTGTATTGCTTGACAAAGCCACCGATGCTGGCGACCTCGGCGACGCCTTCGGCCTTGGCCAGCGCGAACTTCAGATTCCAGTCCTGGATCGTGCGCGTGTCCGCCAGGCTCAATTCCCTCGACATCACCGCGTATTGATAGACCCAGCCGACGCCGGTTGCGTCCGGGCCGATGGTCGGCGTGACCCCGGCGGGAAGCCGCGAGGCCGCGCCATTGAGAAACTCCATGACGCGCGATCGCGCCCAGTAGATGTCGGTGCCGTCCTCGAAGATGACGTAGACGAACGACACGCCAAAGAACGAGAAACCGCGCACGACCTTCGATTTCGGCACGGTCAGCATGGCCGTCGTCAGCGGATAGGTGACCTGGTCCTCGATCACCTGCGGGGCCTGGCCGGAATATTCCGTGTAGACGATGACCTGCGTGTCCGAGAGATCGGGGATCGCATCAAGCGGAAGGTGGACCAGCGCATAGAGGCCGGCAGCAGCGGCAAAGCCGGTGCCGAACAGCACCAGCAGCAGATTGCGCGCCGACCAGGCAATGACGCGGGCAATCATCTGTGATCTCCCGTCGCCATGCCGGGAGCCGCCTCGGCGGCGCGGGGCGCCCCCTCGGCGAAGCCCTTCAGCGCCGCCTTCAGGTTGCTTTCCGCGTCGATCAGGAAGTTGGCGGAGGTGACCACGGCCTCGCCGTCGCTAAGTCCGTCCCGCACCTCGATATAGCCGCCGCCGCGACGCCCGAGCTTCACCTCCCTCGGTTCGAAGCGCCCTTCTCCCTTGTCGACGAGGACTGCCTGCCGGCTGCCGGTGTCGAGCACGGAGCTGTCGGGCACCACCAGGACCGGGGTGGAATCCGCCGTGTCGATATCGGCATCGATGTACATGTCCGGCAACAATATCGCGTCCGGATTGGCGAGTTCGATCCGGACACGAACGGTTCGGGTGTCGCGGTTCACCTGCGGATAGACGACGCCGATCTGTCCCGCGAAGGTTCGACCGGGGAAGCTGCGCGCACGCACTGCGACGGATTGGCCGACTGCGATAGTCCCGAGGTCACGCTCGGCCACGTCGGCCAGAGCCCAGACGACCGAGGTGTCCGCGATGCGGAACAGCACATCGCCGGGATTGGCGCGCATGCCTTCGACCGCATTGCGTTCGAGCACGACACCGTCGCGCGGTGCCGACCAGCGTATGGTGACGAGCGCGGTCCGCGTCTTCTCCATCTCCGCGATGACCGGCTCCGGCACGTCGAGATTGACCAGGCGCTGTCGCGAACCGCGGCCGTAGATCTCGACACCGCCGGTCGTCTTGGAGCTGATCGTTGCGAGATATTCCGCCGCTGCGGACGCGACCGCCGAGCTATAGATCTCCATCAGAGGCTGGCCGGCCTTGACGCGCGTGCCGGTGGTGACGTCGGCGACCTTCTGCACGAAGCTTTCGGCGCGCATCGCGATCACCGAGACGCGGCGCTCATCCAGCTGGATCGTGCCGGGCGCCTTGACTGAGATGCGGATCGCGCGCCTGCCGACCGGCTCCGACTTCACGCCGGTGCGCTGGATCTTGCCGGGCGAAAGCTTCACCGCCCCGTCGTCGGTGTCGTCGCCTTCGTAGACCGGAACATAATCCATCCCCATCGCGTCCTTCTTCGGCACGGGCGAGGTGTCCGGCAGCCCCATGGGATTGCGGTAGTAGAGAATCTTTCGCGGGGAAGCCGCCTGCATCTTCGGCGTCGCCGGCCCGGCGGCCGCTCCATCGTCATCGAAGACCGGCACATAGTCCCGCCCCCGCTCGTCCTTCTTCGGAGCCGCGGACCAAAGCGGGGCGCCGGCCGGATCGCGATAGTAGAGCGGAGTCCGGCCCGCGGCTGCCGTAGCCGGGGCGAACCCGGCCAGCGCGCGCCAGCGTGCGTTCGAATACGAGGAGGCGCCCAGGAGCAGGCCGCCGCCCAGCGCAAGAGCCGTCAGAAGACGCAGCGTTTTCATGGCGTGTATCCGCGCACCCGAAGAGCGCGTCCGTATGAATGGAAGAGGAAAATAGGGGCGCCGCCGCGCGGCGCCCGAACGCTCACTTGGTGGCCGTGACGATCACCTTGCCGATGACCGTCTCCGGTTCGCCCTGCAGCTTCGCGGACAGCGTCACCTGGTAGCGGCCGGCCATCGGCAGGTCCGTCTTGAACGCGTAGACGCCTGGCTCCTTCGAAGGCAGCGGCGCAACCGCCGACTCCATCTCGGCCATCCCGTCCGGCGCCATGTCGACGCGGGTCTTGAAGATGACCGCGTCCGAGACCGGTTTGCCGGTTTGCTTATTGGTCAAGCGAACGGCGAGCATGACGCCCTCGCCCTTCTTCATCTGCGGATTGACGGGCTCGAAGCTGTAGTCGCCGGCGCCCGCCGTGGCGGCCGATGCGGCAAGCGAAAGGGTGGCGGCAAGCGCCGCGGTGCTGACTTTGGAAAGCATTGTCGTGTCCTCATGGATTAATCTCAGCCGTGGCGCCCGGGGCGCGCACGTCGGTCATCGTCGCGAGCAGGCATGCCGCTCGCGTCTCAGCCTTGCGAGATCAGATTCGAGGAGGTCGGAAGGGAGGACTGCCGCCGAGGAACGAGACGACCTGATCGGCGGGAATGGCCAGCTTACTCGCCGCTACGGCGAAATACCCGAAAGCGACAGGTCGTACGTCGCCGAGCGCGATGATCCCGCCGACGCAGCAGAAATCCATCCCGCACTTGTAGGTAGCAGTGTGGGAGCTGGTTCCCTTCATGTCCGGGCAGCACTCATCCATCGACATGGCGGCCTCGCCGCTCATGTGCATGCTCATTTGCATGTCATCCGACGCCATCGTCGGGCCCGCAGCCGACGTGCCGACCGGCAGCAACGCCAGCGAGACCGCGATCGCGAATGCCAGAATGGTACGGACGAACCGCATGATTAACGAATTACCTCTCGGAGCGGAGCAGAGCCTGATTAGCATATCCGGGCCTTGGATACAGTCCTTGATCCCGGTCAAGCATCCGTGATGCCTAACGCTTTGGTGTGAGGGGGAAACCCGCCTGACAGCATTCTGACTATGCTTTCGGTGACTGCCCCCGCCGCGCCCAGAACAGCGCCAGCGGGCCCAAGGCAATTCCGGCCGCGAGGACGATGAATGCCAGCAGCCAGCCGGTCGCGCTCTGCGGGCCCCCTGCAACATCGAGCGCGACGCCGGTTCCCCAGGCGCCGACAGCCGATAGACCAAAGCCAACGGTGGAGTGCAAGGCCAGGGTCGCGCCGCGATGTTCGGACACTGCTGCGGCCGACATGCCGGCGGTCAACGCGCCGGAATCGGCCGGCACCGTCAGGCCATAGATCATCAGCAGCAGCGCCAGCAGCCAGGCCGGGGCGGTTGCGTTCAGCCCGATGACCAGCGCAACGCAGGCCGATGCGATCATCACGATGGTGATCGCCCGATGGCGCCCGAACTTCAGCGCAGCCTCGTTGCCGAGGATGCTTGCGGGCATCGAGATCACCGCGAAGCAGAAGCTCAACACGACAGGGCTCAACCAGGACGGCGCGCCTTGATGTGAGATGACGAAGGTCCAGAATCCGACCAACCAGGTGCGAATGCCATAGAGCTCGAAGCAGTGCGCACCGTAGCCGAAGATGTAACCCAGAGCTTCGCGGTTGGCGAAGACGGGCCCGAAGTTCAGGAGCCGTCCGGCCTTCGGCATGGGCCGACGGCCCTCGATCAAAAGGCACGCGACCACCATCGCGATGGGACCGATCCCGGTCACATAGAAGGCTGTCCGCCAGCCCCAGCGATCGGCGATGACTTGCGCGATCAGGAACGACAGGCCGACGCCGACCGAGAAGCTCGACGTGTACAGGGTCACCGCCCGCGAGGTGTCACCGGCGGGCAGCCGGTCCGTCAAGGCCTTGAGCCCCGGCATATAGGCGCCAGCAAACCCCAGCCCTGCAAGCGACCAGATGATGGTCCCCGACCAGAATCCTTGCGCGAAGAGTCCGAACGCCAAGGTCGCCAGCCCGCTGATTATCGAGCCGCAGAGCAGGACGAGCCGCGCATCGATCCGGTCGGTCAACGTCGTCAACACGGGCACAGCGAGCATGTAGCCGAACGCATAGCCGCTTGCCATCAGCCCACCTTCGGCGGCGGACATGCCCCACGCCGGCATCAAATGCTGCGCAAGGTTCGCGGACAGCGTCACATGCGGCAGCAGATTGCCGACCTGGCCGATGCACATCACCGCAATCAGAGACCGGCCGCTCAGGCTACGAATTTTCTCCTCCCGTAACCAAGCCGAAACGACGCACGACCCACAGGGGCAAATCTCCGGCTTCACCTGCAAGAATCAACTTCAAGAATCAACGTCATGAACAACCGCACCCCGCAGCACCTGCCCTTTTGGCGGTTTCGTCAGTGACACAGCAAGCGGACGGTTCGCTCTTCGCCGGACCGCCGCAGCATTCCGTTGCGGCGGCTGACTCGACGCCACCGCGCGTGCAGACGCCGGTCTCGGGGAGCACGAGCTCGACCCGTGCCGCGGCCGCCTTGTCGCCCGCGATGTCGGCGACGATGGAGCGGACCTGCTCGTATCCGGTCATCATCAGGAAGGTCGGAGCACGACCGTAGGATTTCATGCCGGCGAGATAAAAGCCCGGCTCGTCGTGCGCGAGTTCGCGGGCACCATGAGGACGGACTGTCCCGCAACTATGCTCGTTGGGATCGATCAGCGGCGCGAGCGCGACGGGTGCCTCGATCGCTGGGTCGAGCCGAAGCCGCAGTTCGGACAGGAACGAAAGATCGGGACGAAAGCCGGTCGAGACCACCAGCTCATCCGCCACCAAACTCCGCGCACCGCAGCCGTCGCCGGCCCAAATTTCGAGGCGACCTTCGGACTCCGAGAGGTGCGTGACGGCAAAACCGGTCTCGACCCTGATCTTCCCAGCGGCCACGAGCGCAGCGAAGGTAGAGCCCAGCGCGCCGCGCGCGGCCAGCTTGTCATTGCTGCCGCCGCCAAAAGACTTTGCGGGATCGGCGCCGCGGAACAGCCAGAGGGGCTGTGTGCCGGGCGCGTCTTCAGCGAGCTGCACGAGATCGATCAGCGTGCCCACCGCGGAGTGGCCGGCGCCGAGCACCGCGACCGTCTTGCCGGCATATCTGGCGCGATCGGCGCCCCGCACATCCGGCATGCCATAGGCGATGCGGTCGACGCGCTCGCGCTCACCGATGGCGGGCAGACCGTTACCTCCGGCAGGATTGGGAGAGAACCACGTGCCCGACACGTCGATGACGGCGTCGGCGCGCAACATCTCCGGGCCCTTGCCGTTCTCGTAGCGAATTTCGAACGGCGCCTGCTCGCGCCCTTTCGTCTTTGCCTTGTCAAAGCCGACGCGGCTGATCGCCGTGACGCGGCTCGACGTCCGGATCGTGTCACGCAACGGCGTGCGCGTTGCGAGCGGTGTGAGATATTGCTCGATCAGCTCTCGGCCGGTTGGATAGGCGCTCGGGTCCGGCGAATTCCATCCGGTCGGCGCGAGCAGGCGCCCCGCGGCCTTGTCGAGATTGTATTCCCATGGAGAGAACAGCTGGACATGCTGCCACTGACGCACCGCGTGCCCGGCTTCGGGGCCAGCCTCCAGCACGATGGGTGACATGCCGCGTTCGAGCACGTGCGCGGCCGCGGCCAAGCCGACGGGACCCGCACCGATGATGGCTACCGTCTTCCCGTCCATCCGCTTTTCCTATCCTTCTAGAATCATCGAATAACTCATCAAAAAATCAGGCCGCCGTTTGCGCGGCTTTGCATCCGGCCTCGTCTGCACAGCACTCGGCGGCCAGGAAATCGACTAGGCCCCGCATCGCGTCAAAGTTCGCGTGGCAGACCAGCGTCGTCGATTCCCGGACCTGGCTGACGAGGCCGACCGAGACCAGGGTCTTGATGTGATGCGACAAGGTCGAGGCCGGAATCTTCAGCTTGTCCTGCAGGCGGCCGACCGGCATGCCTGCATGCCCTGCCCGCACCAGCGCGCGGTAGATCTGGAGCCGCGTCCGGTTACCCAGGGCTTCGAGGCGCGCTGCTGCGTCATCGATCTTCATGATCACCATCATCCGCCTGCCGATGGCAAACTGTCAAACCATATTTCTAGAATGTTGGAATACTGGTTCGGTCGGCTAGAATTCCAGATTGACGGCCTCGCCGCAATTCCATAAGTCTGGATATATGGAAACCGAAGAAGCCGTCCTCGCGCTCGCCGCGTTGTCCCAATCGACCCGGCTGGAGGCCTTCCGGGCATTGGTCAGGCACGAGCCTGATGGTCTCGCTGCGGGCGACCTCGCCCGACTGTTGGAGGTCCCGCAGAACACGCTCTCGGCGCATCTGTCGATCCTGACCCGCGCGCGCCTCGTCACCTCCGAGCGGCACAGCCGTTCGATCATCTACCGGGCCAATCTCGTCGAATTTCGCGACATCGCGGTGTTCCTGCTGCGCGATTGCTGCGGCGGACGGCCGGAGGTTTGCGCACCCATCGTCGAAACCCTGCAATCCTGCTGCAAGCCGAGACGAAAGGAGCGAAGCCGTGCCTGATCAATTCGATCTTCCGCGCCGCCTCGCGGCCGAAGCGCTTGGCACGGGCATTCTCGTCGCCACGGTGGTCGGCTCCGGCATCATGGCGGAGACGCTGACCAAGGATGTCGCCCTTGCACTCCTCTGCAACACGTTGCCGACCGGCGCCATCCTCGTCGTCCTGATCACGATCCTCGGTCCGATCTCCGGCGCGCACTTCAACCCGGCGGTTACCCTCGTCTTCACCGGCAAGCGCGAGCTGCCGGTCAACGAAGCCGCTCTCTATGTGATTGCGCAGGTCGCCGGCGGCATCGCGGGAACGATGGCGGCGCATCTGATGTTCGGACTGTCTCTGCTCGATTTCTCGGCGAAGGTGCGAACCGGAGGACCGCAATGGTTCGCCGAAGCCGTCGCCGCCTTCGGGCTGATCGCCACGATCCTGGCCGGGATCCGGTTTCAGCGGACGTCGGTCCCCTGGCTGGTGGGCCTTTACATCACGGCCGCCTATTGGTTCACGGCCTCGACCTCGTTCGCCAATCCGGCGGTGGCCACTGCAAGGTCGCTGACCAACACGTTCGCGGGCATTCGCCCGGTTGACCTGCCGGAGTTCATTCTCGCGGAGCTGTGCGGAGCGTTCGCCGGCATGCTGCTGATGAACTGGCTGCTCGGACAGTCCCGCGCGGCCGGCCCTGTTCCACTCGCGGAGACGATTCGATGAGCGTCACGATCTATCACAACCCCGCTTGCGGCACCTCGCGCAACACGCTGGCGATGATCCGGCAGAGCGGCGTCGAGCCCATCGTCATCGAATATCTGAAGACGCCGCCCTCCCGCGAAAAGCTGGTCGAGCTCGTCAAGGCCCTCGGCATCTCCGTTCGCGAGCTGCTGCGCGAGAAAGGCACTCCTTATCACGAGCTCGGCCTCGACGACCCCAAATGGTCCGACGACGAACTGATCGACCAGATGCTCGCGCGCCCCATCCTGATCAATCGTCCGATCGTGGTGACGCCCAAGGGCACACGCCTGTGCAGGCCTTCGGAAGCCGTCATCGATCTCCTGGACCATCCCGTCGGCCGGTTCGTGAAAGAGGACGGCGAGGTGGTCGAGGCGCGATAAGGGGCCGAGACGCCGCCATCTGCCTCCGGATCAGATCTTCGGGATCTTGGCCCGCTCAACCACACCCCTCCATTTGGCGACCTCGGTCTCGATCAGGGTCTTCATCTCATCGGGCGAGCTGCCGCGGACCTCGCCGCCGACGGCCGTCTCCAGGCGCTGCTTGAGCTCGGGGTCCCCAAGTGCATCGTGCGTCGCCGCATTGAGTGCGGCCATGATGGCGGGCGGCGTTCCCTTGGGCGCCAGGAGGCCGGCCCAGGTGCGCACGTCATATCCCTTGATGCCGGCTTCCTGAACCGTCGGCACGTCGGGCAACAATGCGGTGCTCATCGGCGAGGTCACCGCCAGGCCGCGGATGGCGCCGCCCTGGATCTGCGGGGCGAGCAGGACGGGCGTGCCGACGATGACCGGAACCTCTCCGCCGAGCAGCGCGGTGATGACTTGAGAATCGCCGCGATAAGGCACGTGCACGATCTCGACGCCGGCGGTCGCGTTCAACAGCTCGCCTGCAAGGTGATGCGTGCTGCCGAAACCGACCGATCCGAAGCTGAGCGCACCGGGCTTTTCCTTGGCCATGGCGATCAACTCGCCGAGCGACTTCGCCGGATAGTCGCTACGCACCGCAATGACGAGCGCGTAATAGACCAGTGTCGAGATCATCTCGAAGCTGTCGGCCGGCTGGTAGGAAAGACTCTTGTAGGTGGCCGCGGAAATCGCGTGAGCGCCCGTGACAAGCCCGAGCGTGTAACCGTCAGGCGTCGCTTTCGCGAGGGCGTCCGCGGCGATGTTTCCGCCGGCGCCCGGCTTGGCCTCGACGATGATCGGCTGTCCCAGTTTTTTCGAGAGCCCGTCGGCGATGATGCGCGACAGCGCGTCGGCTGCGCCGCCGGCGGCAAATCCATGCAGCAGCCGGATCGGGCGCGACGGATAATTGTCGGCCGATGCCGGGGTGGTCGCGAGACAACCGCCAAGAAAACAGCCAAGAAAAACGCCAAGCAGAAAAATCGCCGCAGCAAGCCGCTTCATCCGTCGCATGGATGCGTCCTCCCTTTTGATTTTTATGTCGTTGGCCGCCACGAGGCGGCATTCTTCAAGTCGAGCTTGAATCCACTAGCGAGCGAACTCGGTGCATTCAGGCGATGGCGGCATGCCCCAGACGTCGCGCGGCAGGCCGACCCAGACTTTTGGCCGCTGCGGTCGATCGCGATGCCAGGGACGCGGCTCGAAATAGCCGAGCTCTTCGTCGGTCATGCGGTCGAGGTCGTGGAACAGCTCGACCAGATGCCCGTCGGGATTGCGGTGGTAGATCGCCGTGTTGTGACCGGGGCCGTGACGGACCGGTCCCCAGAGAACGGGAAGCTTGTGCCGGGCGAGATGGTCGCACGCCTGCTGCATATGGGTTGGGCCGCGCAGCTCGAACGCGACATGATGAAGGCCGTGGCCGGGCGCGCGGGCGAAGTTCAGCGTGTGGTGCTCATAGCCGCTGCGCATGAAGACGAAGCGGTCCTCGATCCAGTCGGAGACCCGCAGGCCCATGACGTTGGCGTAGAACTCGCAAGCCCCGCGCGGATCGGGCGTGCGAAGGGCGACGTGGCCAAGCTTGGTGACCGCGAGCGCACCGATCCGCTCCTGCGCGGGCGTGGGCGTCCAGCCCTGAATCAGTTCGAAGCGAGTCCCTTCGGGGTCGGTGAATGACAGCAGCCTGGAAACGCCAGGCATCGGATCGGTCTGGAGTTCGGACCGCAAATCGGCCTGCTTCAGCGCAGCGCCCAACGCCTCCATCGAAACATCCGGTGAAATCTCGAAGGCGATGCTCGTCAGCGCCGCGTCGCCAGGTTCGACCACCAGTGAAAGCTGCTCGGAGTCGTTGGCGAGGAAGATGCGGTTGCCGTCGCGGCCGACGAGGCCAAGACCGATCACGGCGCGATAATAGTCGAGCAGCCGCTCGGGATCGGGCGAGGCAAAGCTCGCGTGCCGGAGCCGGGTGAAGCGTGCAATGGGTGCTTGTGTCGTCATCGTGCAATCCACCCCCTCATGGCGTCATGATGATCTTGCCGAGCGCCGAGCCCTGCTCGAGCAGCGTGTGCGCCTGTCTGACGTCGTCGAGCTTCAGGACCGCCGAGATAGCCGGCTTGATGGCGTTGCGGCTCAGCGCGTCGATCACGTTGCGCATGAGCGCGCGACGCCCGTCGCGATCGTGGTCGTAGATGTGGAAGGAGAAGCAGCGTATTGCCGGGCAGATGTCGAGATAGTCGCGCATCGCCGCCATCAGGTTTTCTTCCGGCAATCCGGCGAACGCGTTGTACGACAGCAGCGTCCCCCATTTTCCGAGCGCGCCGAGATAGCCCGTGAATTCCGGCCCACAGACGTGATCGAGCACGAGGCCGACGCCCTCGCCGTTGGTCAGCTCGCGGGTCCGCGCCACCACATCTTCGCGGCGGTAATAGATGATTTGATCGGCGCCGTTGCCGCGCGCGAACGCGGCTTTCTCTTCGGCGGAGACCGTGCCGATGACATTCATCTGGGCGAGCTTGGCGAGCTGCACCAGCGCGGTGCCGACGCCGCCGGCCGCCCCGATCACCAGCACGCTCGCCGGTGCGCGCGGATGGCGGCACTCGTGCAGCAGCGCGTAGGCCACCTGATAGTTCGACAGGCACACGGCCGCTTGCAGATCGACATTGTCGGGGAGCGCATGAATGGCGTCCGCGGGCGCGACCACATAGTCGGCATAGCAGCCGCCGCGCTGCGACAGGTCGCGCGCGCTCAGCAGCACCTTCTGGCCGATCTTGAAGTCCTCGACGCCGGGCCCGAGCGCGGCAATGCGGCCGGCGACATCATTGCCGGGATTGGCCGGCAGCGGCGGCATCCATTTGTAGACGCCGCGGCGGATCAGCACATCGGGCTGCCCCACCCCGAACGCCTCGGCCCGGATTTGCACTTGGCCGCGTCCGGGCACAGGCACCGGAAGCTCGACCATTTCGAGTGCATCCGGCCCACCCGGCTGCCGCACCAGCACCGCTCTCATGATGTCTGTCACTCGCCTCCCAAGTCCATATTTTCGAAAATCATATCGTTTACGAAAATTATTGCAAGATGCTCGTTAGCACGGCATCTTGAGTCATCGATTCAATGGCAGAAATCATGCCCGATAGCGCCATCCGCCCCCGCAAGGAATTCGGCAAGACCATTGCCGCCGACATCACCCATCGGCTGCGGGAGGAGATCATTGCCTGCGGCCTGACGCCGGGCGAGCCGCTGCGGTTCGATGTCCTGCGCGAACGATTCGGCGTCAGCTTCACGACGCTGCGCGAGGCACTGACGGCGCTCGCCGCCGAAGGCCTGGTCGACGCGCAGGAGCAGCGCGGATTTCGCGTGGCGCCGGTCAGCCGCCAGGATCTGGTGGAGGTCACCGATGCCCGGGTGCTGATCGAGGTGGAATTGATCCGCCGCGCGATCGAGCGGGGCGACGACGACTGGGAAATCGCCGTCATCTCGACCCTGCACCGATTGAAGCGGATCGAGCAGCGCGATCCCCAACACCCGCTGCGTGATCCCGAATGGAAGATCGCCCACCGCCAATTTCACCAAGCGCTGGTGTCCGCCTGCGGCTCCGCGACCCTTCTCGCCATTCGCGCCGAGCTGTTCGATCGCGCCGAGCGCTATCGGCATCTGTCGGCCAATTTCCGGCCGCGCCCCCGCGACAAGGCCGGCGAGCACCAGGCGATTATGCAGGCCGCCATCTCGCGCAATCCGGATCTCGCGGTGCAGCTGATCGAGACGCATATCCGCTCGACCGCCGACAACGTCGCAACCTACGCCGGGCACCTGCTCGATGCCGAATAGGGCGACACCGGCTTTTTCGCGCCGTGGGCTTGCGTCTCGCCGCATTTTCGAAAATAATAGAAAAGATCGAAAATACGAACCTAGGGCCTAAATCATGAAGCTGCTGTCGTTCTTGGACGGAAATCGGGAAAGCTGGGGCGCCGTTGTCGAAAATGGCGTCGTGGATCTCGGCCGCGCCCTGCCCCAGTACCCGACGCTCGCGGACTTTCTCGGCAGCGACGACTACGCCCGCCGCGACGCCATCGTCGCCGGGCACAAGCCCACGATGGCGCTGAGCGATCTCAAATATCTACCGGTGATCCCGCGTCCAGAGAAGATCGTCTGCGCCGTGCGCAATTATCTCGACCACCACAATGAAGCTGTGGCGTTCGGCATGAAGCGCGAGATTACGGAATTTCCGCCGATCTTCCTCCGGGTCTGGCGCTCCCAGGTCGCGCACAACTCGCCGGTGATCCGGCCGAAAGTCTCCGACAATTTCGACTGGGAGGGCGAACTCGCCGTCGTCATCGGCAAGGGCGGCCGTCACATCAGCCAGGCAGACGCTTGGGACCACGTGGCGGGTTACTCGATCTACAACGACGTCAGCGTGCGCGACTGGCAGCGTCATGCCCAGCAGATCGCCTCCGGCAAGAACTTCGTCGGCACCGGCCCGTTCGGACCGTGGCTGGTGACGCCGGACGAGATCGGCGACCCCACCAAACTGAAGCTCGAGACGCGCGTCAACGGCACGGTGGTGCAATCCTCCGACACCTCGATGCTGATCTTCTCGATCCCGCGGCTGATCGAGTACAGCTCGACCATCTTCGACCTCGTCCCCGGCGACGTCATCGCCACCGGCACGCCGGCCGGCGTCGGCTTCACCCGCAAGCCGCCGGTCTTCCTCAAGCCCGGCGACGTGGTCGAGGTCGAGATCGAGAATATCGGCGTGCTGCGCAATCCCGTCGTCGACGAAGCCTAGAGCCAGCGCATGTCGGCCCAAGATGTGTCCTATGACATCCGCAAGACCGCGCTCAGCGTCGAGACCATCTGGCACGAGCGCGGTCCCCGGCTGCAGAAGCCGCTGCTGGTCGGAACGGCTATTGCGGTGATCCGCAATCCCTTCGCGGGCCGCTTCGAACCTGATCTGATGCCGTTTCAGGCGTCCTTGCGCGAGCTCGGGCGTGAGCTTGCAACGCGGCTGATCGCGCAGCTCGGCGGCGCGGCGCAGGTCGAAGCCTATGGCAAGGGCATCATCGTCGGCGAGGACGGCGAACTCGAGCACGGCGCCGTCTGGCACGAGGCCGGCGGCCACGGCATGCGCGAGGTGCTGGGGCATCCCAAGGCGATCGTCCCGGCGGCAAAGACCGTCGGGGGCCCGGGCACGCGCCTGATGGTCCCGCTCGGCCATATCCACGCCGCCTATGTCCGCAGCCATTTCGGAACCGCCGAGATGACGCTGTGGGATTCGCCACGGCGCGACGAGATCGCCTTCGGGCTCGTGATGGCGACCGGCGGCCGGCCGCACGCGCGCATCGGAGGCCTCGCGGCATCCGCGATTTCCGTGCATGACGGACAGCGCTGACGGGCGCGCGATCAATGTGCAGCAGCTATCCGAGCAAGCCCTTCAATCCGGCGTAGATGGAGCCGACCGCGGTTGCGGCGACGCCGGCCAAGGGGCCGACGGTCTGCATGAGGTCCTGGATCAAGCGAGCACGGCGTCGCAGCTGTTCCTCGCCGACATGTTGCCCGAGCAGCCGCGCCACCCGGAAGGCAAACGCATTCGGCTTGCCACCCTGGCTGAGCACGCGCGGTAACACCTGGAAGAT
Source organism: Bradyrhizobium sp. 149 (assembly GCF_023073915.1). Taxonomy (GTDB): domain Bacteria; phylum Pseudomonadota; class Alphaproteobacteria; order Rhizobiales; family Xanthobacteraceae; genus Bradyrhizobium. The sequence goes on from NZ_JADPKK010000013.1 coordinate 273,846, forward strand.
CACGACACCCAGAATGTTGCCGGAGACGAAAGCGAGCAGGATGCTCGCGCCGTATTCGAACACTTCCCGCCATTCGACCCACACCGTCGGCAGGATCGGAACACGATCGTGGATGCCAGTGACCGTCAGCATCGAAAGGATGCTGACGCCCGCGGCCAGCAACGCCAGCATGAACGCGGCGAGCGCGGACACCCTATGCAGCGGGTACGCCAGGAACCCGAACAGGAGCGGGATGATGATCGAGGCGATCCGAAGCGGAATCGGCGAAAGGTTGAAGGTGATGGTCACGAGAATATGCGTGATCGTCAGCAGCAGCGATGGAATGACAATATAAAGCACCGCGTGCGTTGCGAAATATCGCAGCGGGTTCTTGTGTCGCTCCAGGCGGGCATTGACCCGATCGAGCTCGCGTCTCAGCTTGTCCAGGTCGGTGACGATATCGTCGATTTCCCGCAGCGTCGGCCGCACGACACGCAAGTCGCGCGAGCAATGCCTGCAAGCGATCGCCTCATCCTTGATCGTCTCGGCGCAGAACGGACATTCCATTGCTATCGCGACTTCCTGCGCCGCATGATGCCCTCGATTTCGTCTCTCGCGCGCCTCAGTTCATCGCGTAGCTGATCCCGCTTGCGCAGAAGGTCGTCCCGTTCCGCGATCAAGGTGGCGGGGACGGCGATGTCACGCCCACAGGATGCACAAACCAGCGCGCCAACCGCGTTCCCCGATTGGCAGTAAGGACATGTCACTTGGGCGCAACCTTCAAGGTGAAGATGGTCGTCCCCGGCCGGCCATCACTATCCTTGATGTCGACGCGAACAATATATTCGCCCGGCGGCAATTCCGCGTCCTGCATGTTGATGCCGTCAGCCTGCACAAAGGGTTTGATCCGGGCCGTCAAATCGACGTTCGGCGTGCGGAGGAAGATCACCTTGACGGAATCGGGATCGATCTTGGCCCCACCATAGGATTCAAACTTCAACACCAGCCGAAGCGGCGAGCTGACGGAGTCGCCGGGCGAGACGAACTCCACCTTTGGTCCGCGCAAGATGCCGCGCCGATCGGCGGCAATCGCGCCTTTCGGCGGCGGCAGCCTGGCTTCCTCTTCGGTAATCAGCTGTGTCGCCCTCGACGCGCCCGGATACAGGAGACCCGCCGCAATCAATCCAAGCAAAATATTCCGCTTCATTTACGTCCAAACCTTCCCTGACTCAGCGTACCCCGCCGTCGCCGATGATCGTATACGGCGCCCAGAACAGTGGATGCGCATAGGCGAACTCGGTTTTGCCTTCCCCGTTGAGATAGCCGGGGCCATCGACAAGGGCCATCATCGCCTCGCGCAGCGCTTCGCTGCGCGACAGTTTTGGATCGTCGGCCTGCCGCTTGAACAGGTCTGTCACCAGCTGCCGGGCCGATTGCGAATGCACCGACCAGTTCGTCACCAGCAGCGCACGCGTTCCGGCATAGAAGAACGCGCGACCGAGGCCCGAGGCGGCCTCGGCACCCGCACCGGCACCGGCGCCGGTGTTACAGGCCGACAGGATCACCCAGTCAGCGTCGAGCTTGAGGCCGAGAATCTCCTCCATGGTCAGCAGGCCATCCCCGCCCTCTCCGGTCACCGCGGGGGAAGACAGGGCGAGCGCTGGTTGAGTCAATCCATTGAGTTCGCCCGGCACCAGCCCGTGGGTGGCGAACGCCAGGATTCTGAACCCGGAGAGATTCATCGTCTTGACTGCATTCTCAGTCGCACTCTTGCCGAGGAACAGCACCTTGGAGGGATCCGCCTGCAACGCCAGCGCGATCGACTTCAGTTCGTCGGCCGTGTCGGGCAGTCGCGGCAGAAGACCCAGTTCGGCGCTATCGACGCCATCGAGCTTTGGACTGTTGCGACGCTTCAGCGGCCCGCCGCGGGTGACGTTCCCGCCGGCGTCGGCGACCTGAACCTTGACATCTCCGCCTTCCGCCTCGGCCTGCTGTTCCTTGTTGAAGTAGGGGTCGCCGAATGCCACCAGGTCGCCTCTGCCGGACTTGGCAGGCGGCAATTGCCGCAGTGTCCGCAAAGCGGCAGCCGATGGCACGGTTGATACGGCATGGGTGCGGGCCAGCCATGGTACGTTGCGGTAGCCGACGAACAACGGGTCTTCGTCTTGAGCGACCTCGGCCGGTGCCGTCGGCAACAGCGAGAGTGGCAGCAGGCCTAGCGCGCCGTTGGTGACGACGATCAGCTTCTTTGCGGGCTTCCATCCGCTCTCGACCGGCTTGAGCAGTAGATCGTAGAGTTCGTAGCCGAGCTTGAGATCGAACGGCGGAATATCCGAGATCATCGCGGCTTGCGGCTCGAGCGCCTCACGCAGCTTGCGAATCTTCGTCTCGACCTCGCCAATGCCGGCCTTGACGGCTGCGAAGGCCACCGGCCCGGACTTCGGCACGGCCCAGACGAAGCTGCCGTTCTGACCGAAATAGAAAGACAGCATGGCCTCGTCGTCGGCAAGCGTCGCATGGATGTCTGCAACGCTAGGCGGCCTGGGCGAGACGAGATCGGCATACGTCGGAAACTTCTGTTTGATCTCCTGGCGTGCCTTGTCCCGTTCGCCACGCATGGACGCGATCGATGCCTGTATCTGCTGGACGCCTTTCTCATCACGCTCCGCCGAGGGAAGCGCAAGCACGTTGTTGAGCGTCCCGAGCTGGGCGTTGACCTGCTTGGTCAGGTCCTGCTCCTTGCGTACGAGTTCGGCCAGTGCAGGATCCTTTGCTGCTGCGCGGGCACTTGAGGCCGCAAGCGCCTGCTGCACCGACCGTCCACGAATGGCATCGGCCAGACTGAACGTCTCTTCTCCCGTACCGCTGCGATTTCCCTCCGACCTCGCGAGCAGCAGGAGGTAGTTCTCGACAATTGCCTGCAGCCGCTGGCTGCGCGCCGCCACGACGCTCGTGTTTTCGTCATCGGCATTTTCATTCGCATTCGCCATCATGATCGGGATGGACGCCTTGAACTCGCGGATCGCATCGGCATCGCGCCGTGCGCGCATCATGCCGATCGCCAGCGTGCCCCGCGCGGAGGCGGCATCGAAATGGCTCTCACCGACACGACCGACCTGCTTCTTGACCAGCTGCTCGGCGACCGCAATGCCGGCCTCCAACTGACCGGAACCGTAGAGCGACATGATGCGCGCCGGATTGAGCTCGATCACCTGGCGCCGCTGTGGCTCCCAATTGGCGATTGCCTTGTCGATCCTGGCGAAGATTTCGTTCGCCTCGGCGTTTTTGCGCTGAAGATTCAGGATGCCCGCGAGTTGCGAAAGCAATTGCACGGTCGCTTGCGAGTCGTCCGGAACACCTACCGTCTTGTTGATCTCGAGGGCGACACGGCCCAGCTTCTCGGCTTCGTCGTACCGGCCCTCATCGACCAGAATACTGGCCAAACCGACGACATAGCGCGGCGTCACGGGATTGTACTTGCCGGTGTCCTTCAAACGCGACAACAGCGCCCGACGCGCGTCGACCTCGGCTTCGGCCAGCCTTCCCTGTCTTGCCTTCATGCGCGCCTGATTCAGCACGGTGCTGTCGACCGCTTGCAGCAGAAGGGTCTCGGCCGGCGGATTCTCCGACTCCAACACACCCTTGTTGCCGGCGCGCTTGCGAACCTCCGCGGTGCGATAGGCGGCTTCCGCTTCGGCGAACTGCCCCCGCGCTTCGAAGATCATGCCACGGGAAATCTCGATTTCGCCCTCCCAGCTCTGGCCGAACCTCGCATAGGAGGCTCGCCACCCGGGAAGTCCGCTGGTGCGCGCCTCCTGGATCGCGCTGAGGCTGCGACGCATATAGGCTTCCGCCTGCGCGATGTCGCCCATCTGAATGAGGATGGCGGCGATCGCGCGGTTTGCGTTGAACTGGTATCCTTTGGCGCCCGGCAGACTAGCCGTTTCGCGCAACAGTTTTTGGATGATCTCGAGCGCGCGCTTGGGATCACCGGCGGCAGCATATTGCTGCGACTGGAGCTGCATCATTCGCCCCAGCATGTTCGGGCTGACCGCTCCGCGTCCCACCTCCACAGCCTTGTCGGCGTCCGCCGTGGCTTCGGCGAGCCGACCGAGCTGCGAACGGGCGTTGGCGCGATCAAAGTAGAACTGCGCGAGATCCTGCCGCGACTCCTTGCCTGTGGGCGTAGCCGCCGCGTCCGATTTCAGCTCCGCCAGCATCTTCTCGTCCGGCTTGTCGCCATCGAGAATCCCGGTGATGTCGGAGATACTGCGCGGCGGCGCGATGAAGTCCTTTGGTCGCGCAGTGCCCGGGTCCAGCTTGGGCGCAACCTCCCTCGGAAGCTCGACGGCAACGTTGGCGCGGCCGTTCGCGGCATTGAGCGCTGCGAGCACGCAGGCCCTGACCTGGGGCGACGCCTTGGCGCGGCAGGCTTCGAGATTGGCGCCGCCCGCCGGCCCGCCGCCGGCGCGCATACAGCCCTGTACGATCGGCTTGCCGATCGTCATCCGGCAGTTCTCGATCGCCGCCTCCTTGGTCAAGGCGGCGGCGGCACCGGTCGATCCCAGCAAAATGGCAAGGGTCAGCAGCCTGCGCGGCAGCGTAAAATCCAGACGGCTTTCAAACGGATTCCCGGCGTCTCGACTCATGATGAAAGACCTTTTTCCAGAAACGACTTCGAGCAATCTGATAATCCTATCCCTATAGGTTGGGAGAACAAGCGCCAATCAGTGTGGTTCGGGGATGCTCAACGCGGTTAGGGTTAGCGGCAGCCGCAACGGGTTCCCAGGGTCCGCGCGACCACGGAGCCGGCGCACGCTAGTCGGGCTGCTTGCAGCACTGGCTGCGGTTTGGTGCGGCGGCGGGGCGGCCGCCATCGACGGGCCGGAGTGGAAAGCTGCGGTGTGGGAGCCCGAGGCCATCTACCGCGGAGCAACAATCGCCCAGGATCTGGTTCTCCCCGAGGCGGCGGAGACAGTCGACCGGCTTGCATCGCCGCGGATGGCGTTGATCAGGCCGGACGGCACGGGCCCGTTTCCCGCCATTGTCCTCCTGCACCAGTGCGCCGGACTGAATCAGGCCATCGCGGTGTGGGCTCGTACCGCCATCTCCCGCGGCTACGTCGTCCTGCTTGTGGACAGCCTCAAATCGCGGAACGTCAAGAGCGTCTGCTTTGGACCGCAGAATGGCGTGAATTTCTTCCGCGGTGCCAGGGACGCCCTGCAAGCCGCGGAGCATCTCCGTCGGCAGACCTATGTCGAGAGAACACGCATCGCTCTCGTCGGCTTCTCCTGGGGAGCGATGGCAGGGCTGCTCGCCGCAAGTCCTCACTACGTCGGCGCGCTGAAGTTCGACTCGGGCTTTGCGGCTGTCGCAAGTTTCTATCCCGGCTGCTTCCGGGTCACGCCGAAAGAACGGCCGCCGTTCGATCTGCTCAATTCGGACGTCTCGCGGCCGCTTCTGGTGTTGATGGGTGATGCGGACACCGAGACGCCCGCGTCGGAATGCATCAACAGGCTTGAGGTTCTCAAACGAAGCGGCTTGCCTGTGGAGTGGCACCTTTATCCCGACGCGACGCATTGCTGGGATTGTCAGCAACTGCATGGCTTCAGCAAGATCGACATCCGCGGCCATCACGTCGAGTATCATTTTCGGCCAGATTTGACCGAAGACTCACGCGACAGGCTTTTCGAATTCCTGGACCGCGCCATGCCGAGGCGGCAGTAGCAGCTCTGCCGCGATCAGCCCTTGGAGACCACCGCGCGGCCGTAGGGTGGCTGGGCCGCGACCGGCGGGTTGGCGGTCTGGGCGGCGAGCTCGCCGATCAGGCGGTCGGCATCCGCGGCCATGGCGTCGGGCGCCTGGATCACCAGCCGCTCCAGACCCCAGCGATAGGAGGAGACGCGCTGCTCGAGGCACTGCTGCACCCACTGGATGATCAGCGAATTCTCCTGCATGCGCTCGACCGCGTCATCCTTCTCCTTCGGCGAGAGAGAGGAGACGCGCGCCATGCTGGCATTACGCTTCTTGTCGAGGTCGATGACGCGGATCGCGGAGCCGAAGAACGGCTCGAAGCGGGTGATGTCGTTGCGCACGTCCTCGATCAGCTGCGCATAGCGCGAGGAATGCGAACGGTGCGGCTCGTCGATCAGCGTGCGTCCGTACATGGTGCGGTCGAACACGATCTTTTGCCGCCACGGCGAAGGCAGCGCCTTGTAGTCGCCGAACACGCTCTTCCAGGCGGGCCGCGACAGCGGCGGCTCGATCAGGGGATAGGCGAGGTCGCGAAGCTGGCGCTCTTCGTCGGTGAGCTGGAATTGCGATGGCTTCAGGCCGATGCTGGAGGTGACTTCCGCGCCCAGCCAGCGATGCATGTCGTCGCTGCGCATGTCCGCGCGGGTCCGGCCGAAATCGCCGCCGCTACAGGCGGCGAGAGTCGCGCCCAGCAGTGCGAGCACGCTGGCCGTTGCGACGGTGCGGATCTGGCGGAGGTTCTCCGGCATGGCAAGGCCGAAAGCCTAGCGGCGACGACGACGGCGTCCCGGCGCTGTGCCCTGCTCCGGCCCGTGATCGCCGCTGGTCTGGTCGCTCTCGCGCTCGATGCGGATCACGGGGAGAATCAAAATCGTTCCCATGCCCTCGCGTGGAGCCACGTCCCCCGACGCACCCACCCGGCGACCGGCCGGAAATTCGATGATGGTCCCCATATCAGCTCTCTTCTATTGCCGCGCGACCCGGCGCGCCTCTGCAACATGGGATCATTAAGATCAGTTCATGGTTAACGGGGTGTAAACGTGCCGGCGGGGCCGTAACCGCACGGGCCGGACCCGTCGTCCCGTTGCGGCACGAGAATGCTTCAAAGCATGCGTCCGGCTTCACGCCTCGTTTTCCTTAACGAGCCTTTAAAGGAGCCTGCGATAGGCTGGCGGCGAGTATCTCTTCCAGGTCGCGTATCTCTCCATGACCAAGTCGCTGTTTCCAGGATTCGACGGGCTGATGAACCTCTCCCGTCGCGAAGGCGTCGATGTTCGTCCGACGCTGCTGCGCGTGCTGACCGACCTCTATGTTCAGGCGAGCACCCACAGCGATGACGAGCAGCGCCAGTTCGTCGAACTCGCCACGCGGCTGATTGACCAGGTCGACGACGCGACGCGCGCGGCCGTCAAGGCGCGGCTTGCGATCTATCCGTCGACGCCTGCTCCTATCATGCAGAAGCTCGGATTGTCGGCCGCGCAGGAGGGCCGCAGGGTTCCGCTCGCGCGCGAAATCCCTGCACCGCCGCCCGCCCTCTCGCCGGTTCGCACGCCAAGCGAGGCCGAGCAGCGCATGGCCTCGAACATGGCGATGCAGCCAACGGACGCAGCCGAGATCCACGACATGTTCTTCCGCGCCGGCGCCTCCGAGCGCGCGCTGATCCTGCACAATCTGGCGCAGACCCCGCTGAAGGCCGCACCGCGGATTCCGACCGTGCGCGCCAAGCGCGCGATCCAGATCCTCGAGATGGCGGCGATCGCACGCGATGTCGAGAATTTCACGCTGGAGCTCAGCGACAGCCTGATCCTGCCCGCGCGCGTCGCAGCTCAGATCGTCGACGATGCAAGCGGCGAAGCGCTCGCGGTCGCCGCGCGCGCGCTCGACATGCCGAGTCCTGTGTTCCAGCGCATCTTGCTGTTCTTCAAGCCGGAGATCGGCAACTCCGTGACCGACGTGTACCGGCTGTCGCGGCTCTTTGATCGCCTCAGCGATCGCTCGGCGCTGGTGATGCTGGCCGCCTGGCGCGGCTCGACGCTCGCCGTCACCCGCGCAAAATACCAGCCGTCGCTGCACGACAGCGAGCGCCAGCGCGCGCGCGGCGCATCCAGCCAGTCGCGACCTGGAGTGCAGCCGGGCTCCGCGCCTGCGGTGCGGACGGGCAGCGGCGGATCGGCGGATCGTTAGGTCTTCGCCAGTTCGAGAAAATGCCGCCCGGCGCGGTCTTCGGTCTCGACGATCCACGCATCCGGATCGAAGCGGATTTCCTTGGTCAGGCGCTCCTCCACCGCGCGCTCCGGCATCGGCTGCGGAGCAAGCGGCACGAAGAAACGATCGACCGGCCGGCCGTCGTCGTAAGAGGTCTGCGGCGCCGGCACGTAGAGCATAGCATTGCCGTCGAGCAGCGAGACCTTCACGAACACCGCACCCGCCTCCTCCGCGCCGCGACGGCGCACGGCGCCGAACACGCCCTCGGTCTGGCACCGGCGCAGATAGGCTGAGACCCAGATGTTTGATTTCAAACGCATGAGCGCACGATAAGCCAGTGCTGCAATCAGCACCAGCCTTCGCATAATCAAGCCGATTATTCGACGGGATGGCCGATCGCGGCGCCGAGCTCGCGCAGCAAGCGGTCGGATACCTGACCAGTGACCTGCATCTTGTGCTCGCGCTCGAATTTCTGGATCGCGGCCTGGGTCTCGCCGCTTATCGCGCCCGTGACCTTCAAATTCCCGTAGCCGTATTCGGACAGCGCGCGCTGCACGCCGGCAATGCGCCGCGCCGCCGGGCTCTGCTGCACCGGAATCGGCGCCGGCGGACGCGCGACGGACGGCGGCGCCGAAATCGTCTGCTTGACCAGATTGGTCATGGGATCGCCGGAGCGTTGCGTCGATGCAGTCGCTTCGACGGGTTTGTCCGGCGCCTTCTCGGCAGGTTTGGGCTCGGCACGAAACTCCGTCGCTCTCGGCTCGAGCGGCGAGGTATCGGCGCCGACCGGACGCGGACGCGGCAAGGGGTTCGACAGCGACAGGGACGACGGCGCAGGCAGATTAATCACAGTGCCGAACATCGGCGCCGGATGCCGGCCGGTCTGGAGGAACAGCGCATTGGCAACGATCGCGCTGATGGCGGCAATCGCGACGAGACCGGCCAGCGTATCCTTGGGGCTATGCAGCAGCACGCGCAGCACGAGATTGCGCTCGGTCTCGACGTCGATGACCGCGGCTTTGGCGCCACGGCGGCGCGGAGCGGCTTCGTCCTTGGCAGACTTCTTAGGCACTTTTCTTCACCGGAGCGGGTTGGTCCTGAACTTGGTCGTGAGGATGGTCCTGAAGTTCCTGGCGCAGCACCGGCATCAAGGTCGCGATCTTGCTCTCGCTCGCCCTGCTGTCAGACATCTTGCCGTCAGTAGCGTTGGCTTGCGGCGGCATGTAGACGAGCGGCAGCTTGACCGTGACGGCGGTGCCTTCGCCGAGCCTGCTTTGTACCGTCAATTCACCGAGATGCAACGCCACGAGGCTCTTCACGATCGAAAGTCCGAGGCCGGTGCCTTCGTGACGGCGCTGATAGGTCTTGCCGGCCTGGAAGAACGGTGCGCCGATGCGCTTGAGATCGTCAGGCGCAATGCCGATTCCGGTGTCGCTGACGCGCAGCACAAGCTGCGAGCCCGACACCGCGGCTGTTACGGTGACCTGACCGCCGCGCTCGGTGAACTTGACGGCGTTGGCGACGAGGTTGAGCACGATCTGCTTGAAGGCGCGCGGATCGCCGGTCATCACAGGCAGGTCCTGCGGCGCATCGGTGACGAGGTCGACGCCGTTCTCCCGCGCCTTCAGCGCCAGCAGATTGCAGCAATGGATCAATGATGCACGCGGCGCGAACGGCTCCGATGCGATCTCGAAATTGCCGGATTCCATCTTGGACATGTCCAGGATGCCGTTGACGACCGAGAGCAGATGCTGGCCGGAATCGTTGATGAGCTGGGCGTATTCCCTCCGCTGGGCCGCGCCCAGCATCAAGGTCTGCTCCTGCGCGATCATCTCGGAGAAGCCGATGATGGCGTTGAGCGGCGTGCGCAGCTCATGGCTCATGGTGGCGAGGAAGCGCGTCTTGGCGGCGTCGGCCGCCTCGGCGGCGTCGCGGGCCTGATCGAGCGCCAGCTCTCCGAGCTTGCGGTCGGTGACATCACGCATCACGGCGACGACATCGGCCTCGCGCGTGGCGTCACCTCCCATATCCTGATCGAGCGGGCGGCAGCGCATCTCGACCCAGATGAAATCAACCTGGCCACGCTCCGAGCCGACACGCTCCCGGCGCAACCGGAACTCGACGCTGCGCACGTCGCCGCGCGCGGCATCGGACAGCGCCGTCAGATACGCCGGGCGATCGGCGACGTGGACGCGATCAAACAGGCCGTGGCCGAGCAGCTGCGCGACGGGCATGCCGAGCATGGCTTCCACCGCCGGCGAAATGAACTGCACCGCGCCGTTGCGCTGATGCCGCGAGATGACATCGCTCATGTTTCGCGCCAGGAGGCGGTAACGCTCTTCCTCACGCAGCAGCAGCGCAACGCTGGTGCGCGCGAGCGATTCCGCGCCGAAGGCGAGGCCCGCGGCATAGAGCGTTGCCGATGCGACGCCGAACGCCATCAGCACGCCGCGTTCCGCGGCGCTGGTATCGGCAATCGGCAGCCAGCCCAGCTGGCTGACGAGGATCAGAATGCCGGCGCAGGAGAGTGCGAGCAGCGAGGCGAAGGCCGCGACGCGGCGCGAGGCCGACAGCGCAGCTTCGAGGGGAACCACGACCAACCAGATCGCGGCGAATGATTCGATGCCGCCGGTCGTAACAGCAACCGCCATAATCAGGCCCGCGAGCGCCAGTGACGACAGCACATGCGCGCCTTCGTAACGTCCGGTGCGCGACAGGAACCAGGACAGCAGGATGGGCGCGATCAGCCAGGCGAAGGCGGCGACCTCGATCGCGCTCGGCGCGCCGCGCATGGCGAGATAGACCGGGAATGCGGCAAAGGCGGCCAGGCTGCCGAGCAGCCGCGGGGCCATGAAGGCACGATGGCGCGCTCGCGTCAGCGCGTCGTAACGCGCGGAGGGATGCAGCAGCGCATCGAGACAATCGCGGATGATACTCAAAACTGTCACGGGTCTCGCGCTTCGGCTCACTCGTCGAGAAGACGCGCCGGAACGCCTCCTTATCGTTGAGCCACCGTGTCAGAGCGACCTTAAACGAGTGCTAAGGCGATGCAGCCTGCCGCCGGACACGGTGTCATCGCGGAGACTTTTAAGCGATTTGACGACGTCATCGGCGAGGATGGTGAACACAAGGTTTCACCGCGATCCGCATGGTTTCGAAATGGTGGATGGGCGTGCCGGCAGAAACACGGGCGTGGACGTCAATCAAAAATTTACGAGACCGCCAATTGCGAAGATTTTTGGGTCAATTTTCCGCGAATTAAGCGGAAGGCAATCACTTGCGATTTATCGAGAGTTGCTAGGTCCGACATCCGCGGAGATCGCCGCGGCGGGATCTAACATACAGGTCGCAAGATGCGCTTTCTGCTTCGCATCACATTCTGGCTCGGGCTGGTGCTGGTGCTCCTGCCGCGGGACAAGACGCCCGAATCGGACAAGCTGCCGCAGATCGGCGCCGCCGACGCGGTGCAGGCTGCGACCGCGGCCGTCTCCGACGTGACCCAGTTCTGCAAGCGCCAGCCCGCGGCCTGCGAGGTCGGCGGACAGGCCGCGACCATCATCGGCCAACGCGCGCAGGATGGCGCGCGCAAGATCTACCAGATCATCAACGACAAGAAAGAGCAGCTCGAGAAGCCCGACAAGAAGGCGCCCGACCACACCGGCTCGATCGCGCTGGCCGGCGAAGGCGACACCGCAACGAGTGAGGCGCCGCGCGACACCCTGTCCCAGGACGACCTCGCGCTGGAATGGCGCGGCCCGGCGCCGGCGCCAGCGAATTAGCCCCAAACCCTATCGATTTCACGGCCTTGCGTCCCTATATTGGCCTGAACGGGAACACGGGCCAGCATGACGACGATCGACGAAATCAGGGACAATTTCGAGCTTCTGGACGAATGGGACGACCGCTACCGGTACGTCATCGAGCTCGGCCGCACCCTGGAACCAATGTCCGAGGCTGAGCATTCGGCCGAGAACAAGGTGAATGGCTGTGTCAGCCAGGTCTGGCTTCAGAAGCTCATCGATCATCGCGATGGCGGCGCGCCGATCCTGAAATATCGCGGTGACAGTGACGCCCACATCGTGCGCGGCCTGGTGGCGATCGTGCTGTCGCTTTACTCCGGCCGTACGCCGCAGGAGATTCTTGCGACTGACGCCATTGCCGTGTTCGACGAGTTCGGCTTTCGCGATCATCTGACGCCGCAGCGCTCCAACGGCCTGCGCTCGATGGTCGAGCGTATCAAGACCGACGCGAAAGAAGCCCTCGCGGAAGCTTCCTGAGAAGCTACTTCCGCTTCCGCTGCTGCTGTCCCAGTCCCATCTGCTTGGCAAGCTGCGAGCGGGCCACCGCATAGTTCGGCGCGACCATGGGATAGTCGGCCGGCAGGCCCCATTTCTCGCGGTATTGCTCCGGTGTCATGTTGTACTGGGTGCGCAGATGGCGCTTCAGCGACTTGAAGCGCTTGCCGTCTTCCAGACAGACCAGATAATCGGGCGCGATCGACTTCTTCGGCGAGACCGCCGGCTTCGCCGGCTCGAGCTGGGCTGTCTCGGTACGACCTGACGAAACGCGCACCAGGGCGCCATGCACCTGGCTGATCAGGTTCGGAATCTCAGCCGCAGGCGTCGGATTGTTGCTGAGATAGGCCGACACGATGCTCGCCGTCAGCTCAATGAAATTCTTAGCCCCGGCATCCGACATCGGCCCGACCTTTCTCCACCTTGTGTCTCACGCATTGACGACGCCAAAGTATTGCGTGTCAACAATACGTTCGGCTGAAATGGGAGGACTGACGAGCATGGGTGATTTACTGACAAAGCGACGAGAACGCGGGCGCTTTACTTGCCTGCGCCAGACTTGCGTGCGCCAGGTCTCAGCCCCCCCGCTGCTCGAGATGGGCGCGCAGCTCGTCGATCGAGGCAAAGCGCATCATGCCCTCGGGCATCTGCGCTTCGATCGAACCGTCTGAATAGAGCGAATAGGCCATTCCGTCGACGATGCCGGATTTGAGCACGGTCACGGGCGCCTGCTCGGCCGCTGGCGCCGACTCGGGTGCAGGCGGCGGGGCAGCCTCAGCGAAGGTCGACGGCGACCGAGGCGGCGGGCGCCGCGAGGCGGCCGGCGGCTCCGGGGGCCTCATACGATCCGGCTTCGGCCAGGCGTCGTCAAAGCTCGCAGGCGGACTCTCAGGAGCGGCAGGCTCCGCGGGCTCTTCATGGGGCTGCGGCGGCAAGCCGTCGGTCGTCTTCGCCTCCGCGCGCTCGCGCTCCTTGCGCGACGTCGAGGCGAACATCAGGTTGCGCCGGCGCGGCGGTTCCGGAGCCTCAGGCGGGGTCGGAACCTCCGGCTCCGGCGGCGGCTCGATGCGCGGACGCTCGCGTGCGGCGGCTTCGTTCTGCCACGGCGGCGGCCCTGCGCCCGGCAATGGCGGCGCCGGCTCGATCTTCGCTGCGCCCGCCGGTTCAGGCGTACCAGGCATCCCCAGGCCCGGCAGGACGGGCCTGATCCGAACCTCGGACGATGCGATCGATCCAGCCAGCCGACGGGCAATGCCCTTCAGTTCCGCGACGACGACATAGAGGCCGGCCAGTAACATTCCGGAGCAGACGCCGATGGTACCGGAGATTATGAGGGTGCTGCCGAGACTGAACTCCCTGACTGTGAAGCCAAAAAGGATCGCAAGGAGGCCCGCCACCGCGGCGAATATCCCAGCGATCAACAATGCCAAGGTCATCGAACTCACCCCCGGCCGCGCATCCACACGCGACACCCGTTACGCCACGATACCGTCATACTGTGTTCCCCGCCAACGGCGAATTATGGGCAGCGTTCCTAAAGGGAAGGAAATCAGGGACTTATTCACATTCCCTTCAGCTACGGCTCGCTACTTCTAGACTGCTCTCAAGTTGGTGGAATTTGCTGCGTCGCATCAGGAATTTAGCCATAATGCCCAATTACTTGGTAATGGAACTGCGCTATAGGGATTCCGGGGAAGCGGCCCGCGCGCGCCAGCAGGGCCAAGAGGGGATTCCGGGTCACCAATAGCCATGACAGCCATCACGACTTCGCCGATCGACACGCCTCTGCGGCGCTCGGTTGAACGGACTTGCGACGATCTCGCCATGCTGGTGCTGGCTGCGGTCGCTGTCGTTGCAGGCTTGACCTTCCGCGACTACGGGCTCGGCTGGGACGACTACACCCACGCTGAATATGCCGACCTGCTGCTGCGCATGTTCGGTTCCGGCTTCAAGGACACCGCGGCACTCTCCTTCGCCAATCTGTATATGTATGGTGGCGGCTTCGACATGGTCGCGGCCCTCCTGCACAGGGTGATTCCGCTCGAGCTGTTCGAGACACGCCGTCTGGTCGGCGCCGTCGTCGGCGTGATCGGACTTGCGGTGACGTGGCGGCTCGGTCGCCGTATCGGTGGCCCCCTTGCGGGACTCGCCTCACTCTTGCTGCTCGCGCTCTGCCCGATCTTCTACGGCCACATGTTCATGAACCCGAAGGATGCGCCCTTCGCGGTGGCCATGATCATCCTGATGCTGGGTCTCGTCCGCCTCGCCGAGGAATATCCGCAGCCTTCGCCGCGCACGATCCTCATCGTCGGCCTTGGTGCCGGCCTCTCGCTCGGCACCCGGATCCTCGGCGGCCTTGCGCTGGTCTACGCCGTGATCGGCTTCACGCCGCTGTTGCTGGAGGAGCTGCGCAGCGAGGGCCTGCGCGAGTCGGTCCGCCGCTTCGCTCATGTCGTGTACGTGCTGCTGCCCGGCCTTGTGCTCGGCTACCTCGTGATGGGGCTGATCTGGCCGTGGTCGATCATGGAGCCCGGCAATCCCTTCGAGGCGCTGACCTACTTCTCGCACTTCTTCGAGAAGCCCTGGAAGGAGATGTTCGACGGCGCAATCGTATCCGTGCCCGACATGCCCTGGTCCTATCTGCCGACGCTGTTCGCGCTTCAGTTGCCCGAGGTGATGCTGGTGCTGATGTTCGGCGCCGTGATCGGCACCTTCGCACTGCTGCCGCGCCGCGAGGTTCCGGCCCGCCGCAAGACCATCCTGCTGATGCTCACGCTCGCCGCGACGCTGCCGCTCGTGATCGCGATGGTGAAGCGGCCGGCGCTGTACAACGGCATCCGCCATTTCGTCTTCGTGATCCCGCCGATGGCGGTGCTCGGCGGCGTCGCCTTTGCCCGGGCCATGGAGCGCC
Source organism: Bradyrhizobium sp. 149 (assembly GCF_023073915.1). Lineage (GTDB taxonomy): Bacteria > Pseudomonadota > Alphaproteobacteria > Rhizobiales > Xanthobacteraceae > Bradyrhizobium. The sequence goes on from NZ_JADPKK010000013.1 coordinate 288,990, forward strand.
TGCGAGCCAATCACCGCACCTGGCAGCCGGTCGTGCTCGCCACCTTCTGCTTTGGCCTGGCGCTCTCGCTCGCCGAGATGATCCGGCTGCATCCCTATCAATACACGCATTTCAACCACATCGCCGGCACCGTGCGCGGCGCCGACGACCGCTTCATGCTGGATTATTGGGGCCTGGCGCTGAAGCAGGCCTCCGACGAATTGCGCGAGCAGCTGGTCGAACGCCAGGAAGTCCCGCCGCGTAACCGCAAATGGAAGGTCGCCGTGTGCGGTCCGCAGCGTCCTGCCCAGGTCGCGCTCGGCCCCGACTTCACCATCGGCTGGGACTCCAATGCCGCCGATTTCGCCATGACGCTCGGTGAGTTCTACTGCAAGGGCCTCACCGCGCCCGTGCTGGTTGAGATCAAGCGCGACGACGTGGTGTTCGCCCGTGTCTACGACATCCGTGGCAGCAGCATTTCCAGCCTGCTCTCGATCCCGGCGCCGTAATAATTTTCTCCATGCGGGCAACGCTTGACTGCCGCGCTTTCAGCGCCTTGCCGCCGGCCAGCACCGAGACTACGCTCCCTCCCCGCAACAACGATGTTCGGAGAGATCAGCCATGTCGCCAGCGGAAGCGCGCCTGAAGGAAGTGCCGTCGAACATGACGGAGGCCGAATGGCAGCAACGGGTCAATCTCGCCGCCTGCTATCGCCTGGTCTCGCTCTACGGCTGGGACGATTTGGTCGACACCCACATCTCGGCGCGCGTGCCCGGCCCCGACCACCATTTCCTCATCAACCCCTACGGGCTAATGTTCGACGAGATCACGGCTTCGAGCCTCGTCAAGGTCGATCTGCACGGCAACCAGCTCTCCGAGAGCGAGTACAGCATCAATCCCGCCGGCTTCACCATCCACTCGGCGATCCACGAGGTGCGCGAGGACGCGATCTGCGTGCTGCATCTCCACACCCTCGACGGCACCGCGGTGTCGAGCAGCGCCGAAGGCCTGCTGCCACTGAACCAGACCGCCCAGCTCGTCACCCACGACCTCGCCTATCACGACTATGAAGGCATCGCGCTCGACCACGACGAGCGGCCGCGGCTCCAGAAGGATCTCGGCGACCACAACCACATGCTGCTGCGCAACCACGGTACGCTGACGGTAGGCCGCTCGGTCGCCTCGGCGTTCGAGCGCATGTATCATCTCGAGCGCGCCTGCTCGATGCAGGTGCGTACCCGCGCGCTGGGCACGCCGGTCTACCCGGTGGACGACGTCGCGATCGACAAGAACACCGAGCTGCTCGCCAACCGCGACCGCGCCGAGCTGCGCGCCACCAACCTCGTGTGGCCGCCGCTGCTGCGTAAGCTCGACCGCGAGCTGCCGGGGTACCGGTCTTGAATTTTCGGGATTTTGGTGTAGGGTAGCGGTCAACTAGCCTCTACGCCTTTTGGAATGAAACGCCGCCCAATTCCGGGCGGCGTTTTTATTGGTGCGGCGGACTCTCCGCTCGGCAATGACGAGGATAGAGTTTTCGCGACCTACTTCACCTCCGCCAGCGCCGCGAGGATGCGGGCCCAGGAGCGGATGCCTTTCTGGAAGCTGCGGAGGTCATACTTCTCGTTCGGGGAGTGGATGTTGTCATCGTCGAGGCCGAAACCCACGAGCAGCGAGTCGAGCCCCAGCGTGCGCTTGAAGTCGGCGACGATCGGGATCGAGGCGCCCGATCCCATCAGCACGGTCTCCTTGCCCCATTCCTCGGTCAGCGCGGTCTTGGCCGCGGCGAGCGGCTTCATGTTCCAGTCGAGCGCAATCGCGGGCCCGGCGGAATGGTCGCCGAATTCGACTTTGCAATCTCCCGGAATCCGCGCTGACACATACTCGCGGAAAGCCTTGCGGACATTCGCGGGATCCTGGCCTTCGACCAATCGGAACGACACCTTTGCCGACGCGTGCGACGGGATCACCGTCTTGGAGCCCTCACCGATATACCCGCCCCAGATGCCGTTGACGTCGCAGGTCGGACGCGTGGAAGCCTGCTCGACCAGGAGCCGGCCCTTCTCGCCGGCCGGTATCGACAGCCCGACTGGCTTGAGGAACGTCTCCGGCGTGAAGTCCAGCTTCTTCCACTGCGTCAGAATATCCGGCGGTGCATCCTTCACGCCGTCATAGAAGCCGGGAATGGTGATGCGATTGTCGTCGTCGAACAGCCCGCCGAGAATCTTGGTCAGCACCCGGATCGGGTTCATCGCGGTGCCGCCGAACACGCCTGAATGCAGGTCACGATTAGCGGCGGTGATCTTCAGCTCTTCATAGAGAAGGCCGCGCAGCGAGGTCGTGATTGCCGGCGTGTCGCGGTCCCACATGCCGGTGTCGCACACCAGCACGTAATCGGCGCTGAACTCGGCCTTGTTGGCTTCGATGAAGGGCACGAAGTTCTTCGAGCCGACCTCTTCCTCGCCTTCGATCAGGAAAGTGATGTCAATCGGCAGTGAGCCCGTCACCTTCTTCCAGGCGCGGCAGGCCTCGACGAAGGTCATGACCTGGCCCTTGTCGTCTTCGGCGCCGCGCGCCACGATGATCTTGCGGCCGTCGGCATGGTCGGTGACCACGGGTTCGAACGGCGGACGGTGCCAGAGATCGAGCGGATCGACGGGCTGCACGTCGTAGTGACCGTAGAACAGCACATGCGGCCGGCCGCCCCCGACGCTCTTGCCGACGACCGCGGGATGGCCGGCGGTCGGCCTCACTTCAGTCGCAACGCCGAGACTCGCGATGTCCTTGGCAAGATGCTCGGCCGCCATCTTGCAATCGGCCGCGAAGACCGGATCGGCGGAGATCGACTTGATCCGCAACAGCGAGAACAGACGCTCCAGGCTGTTATCGAAATCCTTGTCGATGTAGTCGAGCACGGATTGAAGCTGTGCATTGGCCATGGTCGTGTTCCCTACTTTCATGTCTGAAGAAATCGGGTCTCAAGATCACTGCGCTTTTAGCCCCGCCGCTGCGTCGGAGCTAGCCGCGACGGGCGGATGCCGGATGTGCCATCCGAGCGCACCTGCGAGGATCGCCGTGGCGACGAGGTTATTGCCCCAAGCCTGAAAGACATTGGGAAACCACGGCAGCGCCAGCAGCATGAGCACACCGGCGGCGCCCAGGGCGAGCCAGGTTCCCAAGCGCACGTTCGCCCGCTCGTCGAAGGCGGCACGATGCATCAGCACCGTCAGCGGGAAGAACAGCCACATGAAGTAGTATTGCCGCGCCAAGGGCGATGCCACCGTCATCAGGCAGAACAGGATGCCGAGCTCCTCGGCGTCCGAGCGCGCCGTACGCCGGGCTTGCCGCGGCATGACCGCAATGAAGCCGAGGCCGAGCAACGCCGACAGCGCCAGCACGATCCAGTTCGCCGTGCTGTAGTCGACGTCGATGACATTCATCGTGCGCGGCGGCTTGTTGGCATCTTCCTGATTGTAGTTGATCGGCCGGACCAGCCGGTGCGTGACAGCAATGAGTGACTGGTTCACCCAGGACCAGTTCTGCTCGTCACGCTGGCCAAATCCCTTTTCCGAACTCGAGCCGACCATGCCCCGATACCAGGTCTTGACCTCGGCGGCGTTGCGCTCGAAGCCGCGAATCGGCGCCGGCACGACATAGAGAAGGATGCCGGTGAAGGCGACCGTGGCGACAGCGGCCGCCCAATTCCGCCGCCAGACCAGATAGGGCAGCACCGCAATGGGAAACACCTTGATGGCGGTGGCGAGCGCAAACATGAAGCCTGCGAGCCAGGAGCGCTGATGCTGCAGGCTCCAGAAGCCGTAGAGCATCATCGCCAGCAGCACGAGGTTCGGCTGGCCAAGATCGAACATGTCGAACACGAAAGTGACGGTGACGACAGCGGGCAGCGCCTCCAGCCAGGGGCCGGGCCTGCGGCCCGAACCGGTCATGGCATTGGAAAACATCCCGGTGTACCACCACGCCGCAACATTCAGGATCGACAGCACGGTGTAGAGCGCGATCTTGCCGAACCAACTCGGGATCGCCAGCAGGATCGCCGGCAGCGGCGGGTAGATGAACTCGAAGTACGCATGGAGGTCGCCGGGATAGAGCGGTCCCCCTTGCAACACCTGCTGCCCGGCCCAGTACCACAGCCCGTAATCCTTGGTCTTGCCGTGCCCGAAGATCTCGGGACCGAGGACATCGGCAACCAGAATGAAGCAGCAGAGCAGGAAGAGCAGGTCGAGCGGCGCACGCAGCGACAAAGTTCGGAATGCGAGGGGTTTAGTGGCAGATTCAGATGAGGTCACGGTGTGGTCCAGTCAGGGGCCATAGCACCTAGCAGACCGACGGACGCTTGGAGAGTCCTGTTCACCCGAATTTGTTCCCGCCGCGCACAAGCGGCGGGTTCGCGGACCAATTGCCTCAAACGGGGCTTTTTGCCTACCGACGCAGCAGCCCGCCAAGCGCGCCGCGGACCAGCGTGCGTCCGATCGAGCCACCGAGCTGGCCGGCGACCGATTTGCCTATGTTGGCGGCCATTCCGCCGATCACCTGGTTGGTGACCGATCGGGTCACGTCGCGCGCGATGACCTGGCCCGTCGAGAGTCGCCCGCGCTTGACGTTGATGCCGAAGATGGTGCCGACCATCGAGCCGATCTGGCCGAGGATGCCGCCGCCTCCAATTCCACCAGCCGCGCTGGGATCGGCAGTCGCAGCCGTGCCGGCAATGCGCTTCTGGATCATCTCGTAAGCGGACTCTGCATCAACGGCGGTGTCGTATTTCCCCCTCACCGGGCTTGCGTCCATGATCGCCTTGCGCTCCTCCGGCGTGATCGGTCCGATCCGGGCCGATGGCGGCCGGATCATCACCCGCTCGACCATCGCCGGCGTGCCGTTGCCTTCGAGAAAGGACACCAGCGCCTCGCCCTTGCCGAGCTCCATGATTACCTTGGCGGTGTCGAGCTTCGGGTTGGGCCGGAAGGTCTGGGCCGCGGCGGCGACCGCCTTCTGGTCGCGCGGGGTGAAGGCGCGCAGCGCGTGCTGCACCCGGTTGCCCAATTGTCCGAGCACGCGGTCGGGCACGTCGACCGGGTTTTGCGTCACGAAATAGACGCCGACGCCTTTAGAGCGGATCAGGCGCACCACCTGCTCGATCTTGTCCATCAGCGCCTTGGGCGCGTCGTTGAACAGCAGATGCGCCTCGTCGAAGAAGAACACCAGCTTCGGCTTGGGCAGGTCGCCGGCCTCGGGCAACTCCTCGAACAGTTCTGACAGCATCCACAGCAGGAATGTCGCGTAAAGCCGTGGGCTCTGCAGCAGCTTGTCGGCGACGAGGATATTGACCATGCCGCGGCCGTCGCGGTCGGTCTTCATGAAGTCTTTCAGCGTCAGCGCCGGCTCCCCGAAGAATTTGGTGCCGCCCTGATTCTCCAGCACCAGAAGCTGGCGCTGGATAGTGCCGACAGTGGCCTTGGTGACGTTGCCAAAACCCTGCGCGGCTTTGCGAATGTCGGCAAGCGGATCCGCCGCGGCGTCCGGCCCCTTCTTGCCGCTGTCGGGCACGATGGCATCGAGCAGCGCCCGCAAATCCTTCATGTCGATCAAGACAAGCCCGTTGTCGTCGGCGACGCGGAAGGCGACGTTGAGCACGCCCTCCTGCACGTCGTTCAGGTCGAGCATGCGTGCGAGCAGCAGCGGGCCCATTTCCGTCACGGTCGCCCGCACCGGGTGGCCCTGCTCCCCGAAGACGTCCCAGAACACCGTCGAGAACTGGTCGGGCTGGAACGTCAGCCCCATCTCGGTGGCGCGCTTGACGATGAAATCCTTCGCTTCGCCGACCTCGGAGATGCCGGAGAGGTCGCCCTTGATGTCGGAAGCGAAGACCGGAACACCGGCGCGCGCAAATCCTTCCGCCATGACTTGCAGCGACACCGTCTTGCCGGTTCCGGTTGCACCCGTAACGAGGCCGTGGCGATTGGCGAACGCCAGCGTCAGCCATGCCTGCTCGTTTCCTTTACCGACGAAGATCTTGTCGTCGGTATCGCCGAGCTTGCTGTCCTGTGCGGTCATTGTTCTCTGATCTCTTTGCCGTGTTTCGCACATCGAAACTCGAAGCTCCAGTTCCGTAGTTTAACGCATGTCGCGTGCCGATTGAAACCATTCAACGCGCTCCGGGCATGCGACATCGTCGGAAACTTGCGGGCGACATCAGCCGAAAGTAGGAAGGACGCATTCGCACCGCGGCATTTTCTTGCCGATTCCATCTCCGCTCTTGCATCGCTGCAACACTTAGCGCGCGTTCGAGAATGAATCGGAACGTTGGTGGCGTTCATCGCTTGTATTTCAAATCACTCCGGCTCAAGATCGTTTTCGAAAGCAATACTCCGGCATGTGAACCGGCTGAGGGGCAGGCCATATGGACGAGCTGATCGGGCGCCTGGCGACAAACGCCAGCATAGATAGTGCTGTCGCTGAAAAGACCGTCGGCATTATCCTGGGCTTCCTCCGCAACGAGGGTCCTTCCGACACTGTCCAGGTGCTGATCGACCACATTCCAGGTGCAGAAGCGGCGATCGAAGCGTCCAGAACCGGCGGCGGACTGTCGCGGCTGATGGGCGGCGGCCTGATGGCGGTCGGCACGCGGTTGATGGGCCTGGGACTTGGCATGTCCGAGATTCAGAACGTCGCCCGTGAACTTTTTCGCTTCGGCCGAGACAAAATCGGAGCGGATCAGATGGGCAAGATCATCGCGGGGACCCCGGGCCTCAGCCAATTCGCCTGAAGCTCGCGCATTTCACATCGAGTATCATGACATATCCGATCTCCGAGATTGAGGGCCTGTCGACCTTTGCCGCCAACAAGTTGAAGGCGCAGGGTATCCGCACCACCGACGCGCTGCTCGAGGCGGCCTCGACCGTGAAGGGCCGCAAGGCGCTCTCCGCCAAGACCGGCATCAGCGAGCAGTTGCTGCTGGAATGGGCCAACGTCTCCGACTACATGCGCATCCCCGGCATGGGCCGAGCCAAGGTCGGCCTGGTCCGCGCCGCCGGCGTCACCACCGTGCGCGAGCTCGCCTATCGCAATCCGGCACGGCTCGCCCAGAGCATGCGGGATGCCAACGAGAAGAAAAAGCTCCTCCGCATCCTGCCCTCGGAGAAGTCGGTCGGCGACATCATCGCAAGGGCGAAGAAGCTGCCGCCGAAGATTTCTTATTAGGGCTGCCTCTCCGCGTACGGGTTGCCGCGCTACTCTCTCGGCATCGTTTTGCCCAATGGGCAACAATGCTTGCCCCAACTCCGCCGTCATACCCCGCGAAAGCGGGGCATCCAGTGCGCCGCGGCTCCTCCGTATCGCGGCACTGTCTCTGAAATAACGGATTGCTCGCTTTAGCGGGCAATGGCAGCGAGGGTGTGCGACGCCGTGCCCAAACGCTGACGCCCCCTTCCCGTCTTGACTCCCCCTCCCCGACCGCGCAAAGCCACGCGCATGAATGCCTCGCCCTCCCCATCCGTCCCGGCGGCCGGTTCAGTCGGGCCTGACGTGCTGCGGACGCTGCTGGAGCGGCCGATCCCGGCGGTCATGGGCGTGCTCAACGTCACTCCGGATTCATTCTCCGACGGCGGCGAATTCATCGCGCCGGAGCTGGCGCTCGCGCGGGCGCGGGCGATGATCGAGGCCGGGGTCGACATCATCGATATCGGTGCCGAGTCCACCCGCCCCTACAAGGGCGCCCGGCCGGTCACGGTGGAAGACGAGCTGGCACGGCTCGAGCCGGTGCTATCAGGCGTCGTAGCGCTCGGCGTGCCCGTCTCGATCGACAGCATGAAGGCGGAGGTGGTGGCCTTTGCGCTCGACCAGGGCGCGGCCATCGCCAACGACGTCTGGGGCCTGCAGCGCGACGCCGGCATGGCGCCGCTGATCGCCGCAAAAGGCGCCCCCGTCATTGTCATGCACAACCGTGACAGCGTCGATCCCGCGATCGATATCGTCGTGGACATGAAAGCGTTCTTCCTGCGCTCGCTGGATATAGCCGCGAAAGCCGGCATCGCCCACGACAAGATCGTGCTCGATCCCGGCATCGGCTTCGGCAAGACGGCCGAACAGAGCATCACTGCGCTGGCGCGGCTGCGTGAATTCGACATGTTCGGCCTGCCGGTCCTGGTCGGCGCCTCGCGCAAGCGCTTCATCGCCTCGGTGTCGCCGTCGGAGCCGAAAGAGCGGCTCGCCGGCTCGATCGCCGCGCATCTGATCGCCGCGCAGCGTGGCGCAAAAATCATCCGGACCCATGACGTCGCCGAGACCTTGCAGGCCCTGCGGGTCGCCCACGCAATCGAGAGCAAGCAATGACCGATACGATCTTCGTAAGCGGCCTGTCGATCCATGCCCGCCACGGCGTGATGGATCACGAAACGGAAGTCGGCCAGCGCTTCGTCATCGACCTCGAGCTCTACACCGACCTGTCGGAGCCTTCGCGCACCGACCGGCTCGTCGATACGGTGTCCTACGCCGAAGTCGTGGCGACCACGACCGCGGCGTTCAAGAACACCAATTACAAGCTGCTGGAACGCGCGGCCGGCGCGGTCGCCGATGCCATCCTGTCGCACTTCCCGCGCATCCGCGCCGTGAAGATCACCGTGCACAAGCCGCATGCGCCGATCGCCGCGATCTTCGACGACGTCGGCATCATGCTGACGCGCTCGCGGCATCCCTGACATGGCAAGCGTGCTGATCGCGCTCGGCGGCAATGTCGGCGATGTCCGCGCGACATTCCAAAAGGCGATCGCCCATATCTGCGGCATGGCGCAGGCCGCGTTGATCGCGCGCTCCGCCGACTACACGACCCCGCCCTGGGGCGACGAGGACCAGGCTCTCTTCATCAACGCCTGCATCGAGATCGACACCAGCCTCGATCCACATGCGCTGCTGTTCGTGATGCAGAAGGTCGAGCAGAAATTCGGCCGCACCCGCGACAAGGAGCGGCGCTGGGGGCCGCGCACGCTCGATCTCGACATGATCGCCTATGACGATGTGTCGATGCAGAAGCCTGACCTGACCCTGCCGCATCCGCATCTGTTCGAGCGCGCCTTTGTGCTGGTGCCGCTGGCCGAGATCGCGCCCGACCGCGTGATCGCGGGCATTCGTGTCCGTGACGGGCTCGCCAGCGTCTCGACGCAAGGCATTGAGCGGCTTCCGGATACCGGTTAACCAAAAACAACCGTTTGCAGGGACGCCGGGCCGTGGCAATTTCGCCCGCGAACAACAAGATTTCGGGAGCCCCTCGCCGCATGACCTCCGCGACTGACGACCTGCCGCTGGCGGCGGATTTTCCCAAGGCGACCGTCGAAGACTGGCGCAAGCTGGTCGATGGCGTGCTGAAGGGCGCGCCGTTCGAGAAGCTGGTCGGCAAGACCTATGACGGAATCAAGATCGATCCGCTCTATCCGCGCGCCAAGGGCGTTGCGCCCTTGCTGGGGCGGCCGGCGGCGGCGCCCTGGCAGATCATGCAGCGGATCGACCATCCCGATGCGGCGCTCGCGAATGCGCAGGCACTGACCGATCTCGAAAATGGCGCGACGGGTCTGGCGCTGGTGTTCGCCGGCAGCACTGGCGCTCACGGCTTCGGGCTCGAACCGACGGCGGACGCGGTCGCAAAAGTCTTGAAGGACGTCCAGCTCGATGCCGGCATCGGCCTCGAGCTGCAGATCGGTCCGCAATCGCGGATGGCGGCGATCCACGTCGCGGAATATGTGAAGAGCAAGGGCATCGATCCCGCCGCCTGCGACATCCGCTTCGGGCTCGATCCGCTCGCAGCCGGCGCGGTGTGGGGGCACAGCCCCTATGCCTGGGACGAGATCGTTCCGGCCGTCACCGGCGCCATCAAGGGCCTCGCCGCGCTCGGCTTCAAGGGCCGGTTCGCATCGGCCGACGGACGCGTGATCCACGATGCCGGAGGCTCCGAGGTGCAAGAGCTCGCCTTCGTGCTCGCCAGCGGCGTCGCTTATTTCCGCGCGATCGAGAGCGCCGGCGTTCCGCTGGAGCAGGCGCAGGGCATGGTCTATGCGCGGCTTGCCGCTGATGCAGACCAATTCCTCACCATGGCAAAATTCCGCGCATTGCGGCTGCTGTGGGCGCGCGTCGAGACGGCGTGCGGGTTGACCCCAAAACCGCTGTTCATCGCCGCCGATACCGCCTGGCGCATGCTGACGCAGCGCGATCCCTATGTGAACATGCTGCGCGCGACCATGGCGACGTTTGCCGCCGGACTTGCGGGCGCCAACGCGATTACCGTGCTGCCGCACACGCTGGCGCTGGGCCTGCCCGATCCGTTCGCGCGGCGGGTAGCGCGCAACACGCAGCTTGTGCTGCTGGAGGAAAGCAACCTCGCCAAGGTCAGCGATCCCGCGGCAGGCGCAGGCGGCATCGAGACGCTGACGGGTCAGCTCTGCGACGCAGCCTGGGCGCTGTTCCAGGAAAGCGAGAAAGCCGGCGGCGCCTTCGCTGCGCTTCAGCAGGGCGTGTTCCAGAGCAAGGTCGCAGCTGCGCGAAAAGCGCGCGAGGCCAACATCGCAAAACGCCGCGACGTGCTGACGGGCGCCAGCGAGTTTCCGAACCTGCACGAGAGCGAAACGGCAGTGCTGAAGGCGACGCCGGTCGCGCTGGCGCCGTATGGCGAGCAAAAATACAAGTTCGACGCGCTGCCGCCGATCAGGCTGGCGGAACCGTTCGAGGCGCTGCGCGATAAATCCGACGCGGCGTTGAAGGCATGCGGCGCGCGGCCAAAAGTGTTCTTGGCCAATCTCGGCGCGCCCGCCGATTTCACCGCGCGGGCGACCTTTGCCAAAAGCTTGTTCGAGACCGGCGGCATCCAGGCTGTCGACAGCGAAGGCTTTGCCGATCCGGCCCAGCTAGCTGCCGCCTTCAAGGCGTCCGGCGCCGAGCTTGCCTGCCTTTGTTCCAGCGACAAGGTTTACGCGGAACACGCCGAAGCCGCGGCGCAGGGCCTGCAAACCGCCGGCGCGCGACTTATCTATCTGGCAGGCCGCCCGACCGATGCCGAGGCGGCGCTGCGTGCAGCCGGCGTCACAGGCTTCGTCTTTGCCGGTGGCGATGCGCTTGCGACGCTGCAGGACGCCTATCGACGGATGGAGCAGCCATGACCGACGCCAGCAAGCCCGTTCTCACCGGCGGCTGCCAATGCGGGGCAGTGCGCTTTAGCGTCACCACGGCGCCGAACAGGGTTTCGATCTGCCACTGCCGGATGTGCCAGAAGGCCAGCGGCGCGCCGTTCGCCTCTTTTGCCGATATCAACAAGACGGACTTTGCCTGGACCAGGGGGCAGCCGTCGTTCTTCCGCTCCTCCTCCATCGCCGAACGTGGCTATTGCGCTGCCTGCGGCACGCCGCTGAGTTTTGGCCGCATCGGTGGCGACCGGATCGAGATCATGACCGGCACCTTCGACCGCCCCGACCAGATCGTGCCAACGCGCCAGTTCGGCACCGAGTCCCGTCTCGGCTGGGTGGTCGGTATCTCCAATTTGCCGAGCCAGACCACGCAGCAGAATTACGGACCGGAGAAGATGGCGACCATCGTCAGCCATCAGCATCCGGATCATGATTGAGTGCCTATGATATGGTTGAAACCATGAGCCGCATTCCCAATTTCGCCGACGTCGCCTTCGAACGAACCGCCACTGCCGCGCCGACCGGCAGCGCCGAGCCGTGGCTGACGCCCGAGGGCATTCTGGTGAAGCCGGCTTATGGCGAGGCCGACCTCGTCGGGCTCGATTTCCTCGAGACCTATCCGGGCATCGCGCCTTACCTGCGCGGGCCCTACCCGACTATGTATGTCAACCAGCCCTGGACCGTCAGGCAATATGCCGGCTTCTCCACGGCGGAGGATTCCAACGCGTTCTACCGCCGCAATCTCGCGGCCGGACAGAAGGGTCTTTCGGTCGCCTTCGATCTCGCCACCCATCGCGGCTATGACAGCGATCATCCGCGCGTCGGCGGCGACGTCGGCATGGCCGGCGTTGCCATCGATTCCATCTACGACATGCGTACGCTGTTCGCAGGCATTCCGCTCGACCAGATGAGCGTGTCCATGACCATGAACGGCGCGGTGCTGCCGATCCTCGCGCTCTATGTCGCGGCCGCCGAGGAACAGGGCCTACCCCCGGAAAAGCTCTCAGGGACCATTCAGAACGACATTCTGAAAGAGTTCATGGTGCGCAACACCTACATCTATCCGCCCGCGCCCTCGATGCGGATCATCTCGGACATTTTTGCGTACACCTCGCAAAAAATGCCGAAGTACAATTCCATCTCGATCTCCGGCTATCACATGCAGGAGGCCGGAGCGACGCAGGACCTCGAGCTCGCCTATACGCTCGCCGACGGCGTCGAATATCTGCGCGCGGGCCTTGCGGCGGGGCTCGATGTCGACCGTTTCGCACCGCGCCTGTCGTTCTTCTGGGCGACCGGGATGAATTTCTTCATGGAAGTGGCCAAGATGCGCGCCGCGCGCCTGCTCTGGGCGAAGCTGCTGAAGCCGTTCAACCCCAGGGATCCGCGCTCGCTGTCGCTGCGCACGCATTGCCAGACATCCGGCTGGTCGCTGACCGCGCAGGACGTCTTCAACAACGTGATGCGCACGACCGTGGAGGCGATGGCCGCGACGCAGGGCCATACCCAGTCGCTGCACACCAATGCGCTGGACGAGGCGCTCGCCTTGCCGACCGATTTCTCCGCACGCATTGCCCGCAACACCCAGCTCTTCCTGCAGCAGGAGAGCGGCACCACCCGCATCATCGATCCCTGGGGCGGCTCGTATTATGTCGAGCGCCTCACGCGCGATCTCGCGGCAAAGGCGTGGGGCCACATCCAGGAGGTCGAGGAGCTCGGCGGCATGGCGAAGGCGATCGAGGCCGGCGTGCCGAAACTGCGCATCGAGGAGGCCTCGGCCAAGACCCAGGCCCGCATCGATGCCGGCAAGCAGGCGGTGATCGGCGTCAACAAGTACAAGCCGACCGACGAAGCCCCGATCGACATCCTCAAGGTCGATAACACCAACGTGCGCCGGCTCCAGATCGACAAGCTGACGCGGCTGAAGTCCGAACGCAACCAGAAGGACGTCGAGGCCGCGCTCGCCGCGCTGACGCGCTCGGCCGGCGAGGGCAACGGCAATCTGCTCGCGCTCGCCATCGATGCGGCGCGGGCCAAGGCGACCGTCGGCGAAATCTCGGACGCGATGGAGAAGGTGTTCGGCCGGCACCGCGCCGAGATCAAGTCCATCACCGGCGTCTACAAGAGGGAGGCGTCCAGCATGGGTAACCGGGTCGAGAGGGTTCAAGCGCTGATCGACGCCTTCGAGGAAGCCGAGGGCCGCCGCCCCCGCATCCTGGTCGCAAAAATCGGCCAGGATGGTCATGACCGCGGCCAGAAGGTGATCGCGTCCGCCTTCGCCGATATCGGATTCGACGTCGATATCGGGCCACTGTTTGCCACAGCCGACGAGGCCGCGCGACAGGCGGTCGAGAACGACGTCCACATCCTCGGCGTCTCCTCGCTCGCCGCCGCCCACCTCACCGCCGTGCCGGAACTCAAGGCCGCGCTGAAGAAGCAGGGCCGCGACGACATCATGATCATCGTCGGCGGCGTGGTGCCGCTGCAGGACTACGACGCGCTCTACGCGGCTGGCGCGGAAGCCATCTTCCCGCCGGGCACCGTAATCGCAGACGCGGCCGAGGAGCTGATCCGCAAGCTGAATGCCCGGCTCGGGCATAGCGAGGCGGCGGAGTAGTTTGGCCGCCGCTCGGGCGATCCGCCCGTTCTTCACGGCGACCTCCGACAGCGGCCCCGCCATGAAAGCGAGGTGAAGGCGGTGATCGCATCGCTTTATGGTCGAGAAGAAGAAGCGCTATGTCAGCGCGGAATTGAAAGGGAGCTTGCTCAAGATCGGCGCGGTGACGTTTGCGCCTTCAACCGACGCGGGCAAGAGTTCCGGCTTCACCTCCCACTATCCGCCGTATGTGGTCGGGCCCTACGCGGAGCGCTGCGTTGCTGACAGAGCGCTAACTTGCGGCGGCGCTGCAAAGCCGACTAGAATGTCGCCATTGACAAGAGCGCCCGACGTCACGGGCGCCGCTGGGAGGCATTCATGTCCAAGATTACGCGCCGCACCTTTGCGGCCTCAACTGCCGCGGTCGCGGCATCGGCCGCTTTCGGCCTCACACCCGCACTTGCGCAAGCCTATCCGGCGCGGCCCGTCACCGTGATCGTGCCCTGGGGCGCGGGCGGCGGCACCGACGCGACGGCGCGCATTGTCGCAGCGCTTCTGGAGAAGGATCTCGGCCAGCCCTTCAACGTGGTCAATCGCACCGGAGGCTCCGGCGTCGTCGGCCATACCGCGATTGCGACCGCGCAGCCCGATGGCTACACCATCGGCATGCTCACGGTCGAAATCTCCATGATGCACTGGCAAGGACTGACCGAGCTGGCGCCGAGGAGCTACACCCCGCTGGCGCTGATGAACGAAGACCCCCCGGGCATCCAGGTCTCCTCCTCCTCGCCTTACAAGACGGTGAAGGAGCTCGCCGAAGCCATCAAGGCGGCCCCTCCGGGCAAGTTCAAGGCTTCCGGCACCGGCCAGGGCGGCATCTGGCATCTCGCGCTTGTCGGCTGGATGCAGGCGATGGGCCTGCCCGCCAACCAGGTCGCCTGGGTGCCGTCGAACGGCGCCGCGCCCGCGATGCAGGACCTCGCCGCCGGCGGGCTCGACCTCACCACCTGCTCGGTGCCGGAAGCCCGCGCCATCATCGAGGCCGGCAAGGCCAGGAGCCTTGCCATCATGGCGCCGGCGCGCAATCCGATCTTCAAGGACGTGCCGACGCTGAAGGAGGCGATGGGCATCGAGTACGCGACCGGCGCCTGGCGCGGCATCGGCGCGCCGAAGAACCTGCCGCCGGAACTGGCAACGAAGCTCACCGCGGCGCTGAAAAAGGTCTACGACTCCGCCGAGTTCAAGGACTTCATGAGCAATCGCGGCTTCGGCACCGTGTGGGGCGATGCCGGCCAGTTCGGCAGCTTCATGGACAAGGGCGATGCCCAGATGGGCGAAGCGATGAAGGCGGCGGGTTTGAGCAAGGCATAAGTTTTCACCTCTCCCCCGCGCGCGGGGAGAGGTCGAGATCGAGGGCAGCCCGAGTCCGGGTGAGAGGGTCTCCGCAAATCCAGCTTTCACCGTCATTGTGGACGCGGCCCCTCACCCCAGCCCTCTCCCCGTAAGAACGGGGCGAGGGAGCAGAAACCTCACAGGACTACTCCCATGCGTCTTCCCGACTCCGTCACGGGATCGTTTCTCGTCGTGCTCGGCACAGCAGCCGCCTATGGCGGCTGGCTGCTGCCGCCGGTACCCGGGCAGCCGGTCGGCCCCAACGTATTTCCGCTGGTGATCGGGATTGGGCTTGCACTGTGCGGGCTCGCAATCGTGTTCGGTATCGGCCACACCTTCGAGGAGGAGGAAGTGCTGATCCCGCTCGATGGCCAGACAGCAGCCGCCCCGCCGCCGCAAGGAAAGCTCTACGGCCTGCGCGCGCTGCTGCCGCCGGCGCTGCTGCTGTTCTACGTGGTGGCGGCCGACCGGCTCGGCTTTATCATCACCGCGGCGATCATGGTTTACGTCACCTCGACCGCGCTGGGAGCGAAGTGGAAGCTGGCGCTGCCGCTGGCAGCGCTGGCGCCCTTCGCGATCCACCTCATCTTCGGCAAGCTGCTCCGCGTGCCGCTTCCCGCCGGCCTGTTGCCGACGCCCTGGTGATCCCATGCTGAAAACCCTGATTGAAGCGTTCGCACTGATCTCCACCTGGGAGGTCATCATCGCGATGTTCGCAGCCTCCGTGTACGGGCTCGTGATCGGCTCGCTGCCGGGCCTCTCGGCGACGATGGCGACCGCGCTGCTCGTCCCCGTCACCTTCTACCTCTCGCCGATCGCGGCGATCGCGACCATCGTGGCAGCGTCCTCGATGGCGATCTTCTCCGGCGACATCCCCGGTGCGCTGCTGCGCATCCCCGGCACGCCAGCCTCCGCCGCCTATGCCGACGAGGCTTACGCCATGACCCGCAAGGGACAGGCCGAGCTGGCGCTCGGGGCCGGCGTATGGTTCTCGGCCGTCGGCGGCATCGCCGGCGTGCTGTCGCTGATGATCCTGGCGCCGCCGCTGGCCGAGATCGCGCTATCGTTCTCGACGTTCGAGTATTTCTGGCTGGCGCTGCTCGGCCTGATGTGCGCCACTTTAGTGGCGCGCTCCTCGCCGGTGAAGGCGATCGCGGGCATGTTCCTCGGCCTGCTGGTTTCCTGCATCGGCATCGAGAATCCGGGCGGCGTGCCGCGCTTCACGTTCGGCCTCACCGATCTGTTCGGCGGCATCGAGCCGATCCCCGCTCTGGTCGGCGTGTTCGCCGTGGCCCAGGTGATGCGCGCGATGCTGACGCCCGAGCCTCCCCCGCTGCCGCGGCGTAAATTCGGGAGCATCATGGCCGGCCAGTGGATGCTGACAAAGAAGTATCACTGGCAGATGACGCGCGGAAACATCGTCGGCATCATCATCGGCGTGCTGCCCGGCGCCGGCGCCGACATGGCCGCCTGGGTCTCCTACGCGATGTCGAAACGCTTCTCCAAGGAGCCGGAAAAATTCGGTACCGGCCATGTCGAGGGCCTGGTCGAGGCCGGCGCCAGCAACAATGCCAGCATTGCCTCGGGCTGGGTGCCGTCGTTGCTGTTCGGCATCCCCGGCGATACCATCGCCGCGATCGCGATCGGCGTGCTCTACATGAAAGGGCTCAACCCCGGGCCGACGCTGTTCACGGAGAAAGCGTCGAGCATGTACGCGATCTATCTGATGTTCATCATCGCGAACATCTTGATGATCCCGCTCGGCATCGCCATGATCCGGGTTGCCGCCTACATCCTGCTGGCACCGCGCTCCGGAATCATGCCGATCATCATGCTATGCTGCGCGGTCGGATCTTTCGCGATCGGTAACAACATGTTCGGCGTCGTCACCGTCGCCGCCTTCGGCGTGATCGGCTATGTCATGGAAGCAAACGGCTATCCGGTTGCTGCGATGGTGCTCGGCATCGTCATGGGCACCATGGTCGAGCAGGCTTTTGTGACCTCCCTGATCAAGTCCGACGGCAGCATCCTGCCGTTCTTCGAGCGCCCGGTCGCCGCCATCCTCGCCGCCATGGCGATCGGAGCGCTGCTGTGGCCGGTGATGGTCTGGGTCTGGCGGAAGGTGAAACCGGTGCGGACAGGTGTGGCGGCGACATCCCGGTGATATCGGGCGAGCAACCCTCGCCTGCTCCGCCCGGGCGTTGTAAAGCAGGGCATGGTTGAGAAGAAACTTTCGCTGGACATCAAATCCCTCGCCCATGACCTCCGCGCCGGCAGCCGCACGGCGCTGGCGCGGGCCATCACGCTGGTCGAGAGCCGGCGCGGCGACCATCAGGCGCTGGCGCGCGAACTGGTGCAGATGCTGTTGCCCGACACCGGCAAGGCGGTCCGCGTCGGCATTACCGGCTCGCCCGGCGTCGGCAAATCCACCACCATCGACGCGCTCGGCACCCATCTGATCGAACAGGGCCACAAGGTCGCCGTGCTCGCGGTCGATCCGTCCTCGGCGCGCAGCGGCGGCTCGATCCTCGGCGACAAGACGCGGATGGCCCGGCTCTCGGCTTCCGACGACGCCTTCATCCGGCCCTCGCCGTCCTCGGGCGCCCTCGGGGGTGTCGCGGCGAAAACGCGCGAGGCGATGCTGCTGTGCGAGGCAGCCGGCTTCGACATCGTGCTGGTCGAAACGGTCGGCATCGGCCAGTCCGAAACCGCGGTCTGCGACATGACCGATTTCTTCCTCGCCCTGATGCTGCCGGGCGGCGGCGACGAGCTCCAGGGCATCAAGAAGGGCCTGGTCGAGCTCGCCGACATGATCGCGATCAACAAGGCCGATGGCGACAATCTCAAGCGCGCCAACATTACCGCCGCCGACTATCGCGGCGCGCTGCATATCCTGACGCCGCGCTCCGAGCACTGGCATCCGCCGGTCGAGACCTATTCGGCGCTGACCGGCAACGGCATCGCGAAGATCTGGCAAAAGATTCTGGATCACCGCAAGGCGATGAACGCATCCGGCGATTTCGCCACGCGGCGGCGCGAGCAGCAGGTGAAATGGATGTGGTCGATGCTGGAGCAGCGCATGCTGGCGCGGCTGCGCAGCGAGGCGTCGGTGCGGACCAAGGTCCGGAAGATCGAGACTGAGGTCGCTGATGGCCACCTCACGCCGGCGCTGGCGGCCGAAAAGATTTTGGAGTTGCTGCAATGAGCGACAAGCTCCGCATTCTCCTCACCGGCTTCGGCCCGTTCCCCGGCGCGCCCTATAATCCGACCCAGCCGCTGGTCGCCCGGCTGGCGCAATTGCGCCGTCCCGCACTCGACGATGCCGCGATCTCCAGCCACATCTTCCCGGTCACCTATGCCGCGGTGGACAGGCAATTGCCGGAGGTGCTCGCGAAAGAGAAGCCGGATGCGCTGCTAATGTTCGGTCTCGCGGCACGCACGCCCCATCTGCGCATCGAGAGCCGCGCGCGCAACGCCGTCACCATGCTCTGGCCCGATGCCGCCAACACCCGCTCGAGCAAGCGCGGCATCGCCGGCAATGCGGACGCGATGAATTTCGGCCCGCATACCGCAAGGCTGCTGCGCGCCGCGCGCCTCACCGGCATCGACGCGCGCCCCTCGCGCGACGCCGGCGCCTATCTCTGCAATTATCTGAGCTGGCGCGCGATCGAGAACGTCAGGGCCGGCGGGCCGCGGCTTGCGGCGTTCATTCATATTCCCCTGCTCGCGCGCGGTGGCGCCGTGCGCCGCAAGGGCGCGCCGCGGATCACGCTGGAAGAACTGGTCGATGCGGGGGAAGCGATGCTGATGGAAATGGTGCAGTTGGCGCGGAAGGGGCGGAAGGGGACTGCGTAAACATTTAACCCTACTGCGAACTATCCTCACGGCCCCAGCCGCGCGGCCCCATTTTTGCGCTACCTAACCGCTGCGGACTCCCGCGTCCGCCGGAGGACGCGTCATGGACCTCAATCGTCGCCATCTTATCGGAGCTTCGACCGCAGGCATCGCCGGCGCGCTCGCGATGCCCTCCGATGCCGCGCGCGCGGCGCCGCTGACGTCGCTGCTCGGCCGCGATGCCACGCAATATGGTGTGCGACCCGGCAGCAGCGAGGACCAAACCCGCGCGCTCCAGCGTGCAATCGACGAGGCCACGCGGGCGCAGATGCCACTGGCGCTGCCACCCGGCATCTACCGCACCGGACTATTGCGCTTGCCAAATGGCGCGCAATTGATCGGCGTGCGCGGCGCGACAAAATTCATCTTCACTGGCGGGGCCTCGGCGATCCAGAGCGATGGCTCTAATTCGATTGGCCTCACCGGCATCACCTTCGATGGCCGCGGCATTCCGCTGCCGACGCGGCGGGCACTGATCCAAATCCTCGGCGGGCGCGACGTCCGAGTCAGCGATTGCGAGATCACCGGTTCCGGCGGCAGCGGCATCTGGCTCGAGCAGGTCTCCGGCGATATCTCCGGCAACATCTTTACCAACATCGCGGTGACGGCGGTGGTGTCGTTCGACGCCAGGGGTCTCAACGTCTCCCACAACACCATCACCGGCGCCAACGATAACGGCATCGAGATCCTGCGCACGGCGATCGGCGACGACGGCACGCTGGTGACTGATAACCGCATCGAGGACATCAAGGCCGGCCCCGGCGGCTCCGGCCAGTACGGCAACGCCATCAACGCCTTCCGCGCCGGCAACGTCATCGTGCGCGGCAACCGCATCAAGAACTGCGATTACTCCGCCGTGCGCGGCAACTCGGCCTCGAACATCCACATCACCGGCAACAGCGTCAGCGACGTGCGCGAGGTCGCGCTCTATTCGGAGTTCGCGTTCGAGGCCGCGGTGATCGCTAACAACATAGTGGACGGCGCCGCCGTCGGCGTCTCCGTCTGCAATTTCAACGAAGGCGGCCGCATCGCGGTGGTCCAGGGCAACATCATCCGCAACCTGATCCCGAAGCGGCCGATCGGCACCGCGCCGGATGATGATGCCGGCGTCGGCATCTACATCGAGGCGGATTCATCGGTGACCGGCAACGTGATCGAAAACGCGCCGTCCTACGGCATCGTCGCCGGCTGGGGCAAATATCTCCGCGACGTCGCGATCACGGGCAACGTGATCCGCAAGGCGCTGGCCGGCGTCGGCGTGTCCGTCGTGTCGGGCGCCGGCACCGCACTCGTCAACAACAACATGATCTCGGAAACCCCGCGCGGCGCCGTGGTCGGGCTCGATCACGCGCGTGCGGTTACGTCTGACCTGTCAGTGGACGGCGCGCAGCGGTTTGCGCAGCTGGTGGTCGGCGGGAATGCGGTGCGGCGGTAGCTGCGCTGTTTTCCGACGGGGACGTTCATCCTTCAGGGCTCGCCCTAAAACGCGTTCCGCAGCAGCGGATACTTCGCCTGCAGGCCGTCGAGGCTGAAGGTGAATTCGACGACGCGCTCGGGGGCTGCGACGATTTCGGCTGCCGGCGGAGAGAACTGCGGCAGAAGAGTTGCCATCGCAGCAGGCGCGGTGGGCGGCGCCGCGGCAGCAGGAATCTTGGGCAGTGCCATCGCGGCAGGCGCGGCGCGCGGCGCGATCGGGGCTTCGGTGACTTCGGCGAGAACGTTCGGCTTCGGATCGAGCCTGACCGGCACGGCGCTTTCGGGAGCAATGTGCACGGCCTTCGGTTGCACGGTCTGCGTCTGCTGCTCGCGCGGAGACATGCGGGGCATCGTCGCCGGCGACCAACCGAATGAGGGCGACACGCTGGCCGCCGCCGTGGCGACGTCAGCGCCGGTGGCAAGCGCGCGCCACGTCTGAACGGCGAGCTTGGCTTCCTGGATGTTTTCGAGGAATGCGATCTCGGAATGATAGCGGCGCCAGCGGCCGGTCTCGAACATTTCGGAGAGATGCACCAGGCGCTGCTCGGCGAGAGCGCACCAGCGTGCCGCAATGTCGCGGCCGACAGCCACGTCGCGAACAGCCTCTTGGCGATGTGTCATAAACCAGCCCGTCAGGAGAAAAATACGGACGCGACGCAACGCACACGAATCAATTTAAGCGCGACGTGAATATTTTGTGGAAAAGTTTTGACTTGTCCAGCAACGACGACGTTTTCGTCGCCAAACTCCGTAGTCGTCCGGAGATTCAAGGGGTTTTCGAGTCAAGCTTCGCACAAGCATAGCGCGCCTGCGGTGTGCCGGAAGGGCGATGGCAAGGAGCGCGGGGCGATCTCTCAACCGGAAGCTGATTTCCGCCCAGGGCTTCGAGGAATCGGAGCTCCGAAAAGAAAAGACCCGTCCGGGGGGACAACCGGACGGGTCGAGCCATATGGGCGCTTGGGGTGGATGGGCGCTCGCGCCTGATATGACTTATGGGGAGGGATAACCGCTCCCACATAATTTGGTCGTGGCAGCGGGCTGAACGTTCAATGCGGCGTTTGATTTTTCGATCTTCGCGCCGCGCGCAAAGTTGTCGCAGCCGTTATCGCGTTGCCGGCCTATCCGCCTGAGAAACCGTGGCTTTATCGTCGGTGCTCGACAACGACGGTTGCTCTAATGCGCGGACGCCAGGCTCGTCGCGACGCCTCTCGATATCTTCACGTTTTGTTGTATCGGACGCGGCCGCGACCGGCGTGGCACCGTCGGCGGGAACGGCCATGACCGCGGCAAACGCATCGGTCTCGCCATGGCCGAAAAGATCATCACGCCCGGGTGAACCGAGGTCGCGCGCCGTCTTCGCCAGCGTCATGCGCAGCGCTTCCGGCTTCAAGGCGTAGTTGCGCTCGAGCAGCAGCGCCGCGACGCCGGAGACATAGGCGGCTGAGAACGAGGTGCCCGACGTCATCTGGTATTTGCCGCCTGGCGCCGGCAGGAAGATATCGACGCCGGGTGCGGCAAGCGCGATGTAATTGCCGCGGTTGGAGGCGGTGAACAGCCTGTCCTGCTGATCGGTCGCGCTGACCGCGATCACGTTGGGATTGGCGGCCGGATAGAGCGGCGGCGACTTGGGGCCGGCATTGCCGGCGGCCGCGATCAGGACCAGGCCACGCGCGGCGGTCGCCGCGATGGCCCGCTCGATCACCGCGTCTTTCGGACCGGCAAAGCTCATGTTGACGATCTGCGCGCCGTGCTCGGCGGCATAGTTCAGCGAGCGCAGGATGACGTAGGACGAGCTCTGGGCCCCGCCGGTGGTGCCGCCAAAGGCGCGGATGGCGATGAGGCGCGCCTCGGGCGCGCTGCCCATCAGCTTGGCATGCGCCACGATGGCGCCGGCAATGCCGGTGCCGTGAACGTGCGGGCCCTCGGCGCTGCCGAGCGCATCGAAATTGTCGGCAATGGAATTGGCAAGTTCCGGATGTTGGGCGTCGATGCCGGAGTCGATCACGGCAACCGTGACATTGGCGCCATGCGCCAGCGCATGCGCCTGCGGCAGGCGGAGCTTGGCCAGCGCATATTGGGCGGGATCTCCCTCCGTCGGCACCGACGATTTCTGGTCCTGGAGCAGGTAGCGGAAATTCGGCTGGACCGAGCGCACGCTGCCGTCGGCGGCGAACTCGCGCCGTACCGTCTCGGAGGGACGGCCGTCGGTGACGCGGAACAGTCCGAACGTTGCCCCGATCAGCGGGAAATTCTCGGAGGACACGCGTGTCAGGCCATGGCGGCGTGCAAGCTCGTCGGCCTCGGTCAACGATAGTCCGCCCTCGATCTCGGCGACGAATTGGTCGGCGAAGGTGCGCAAGTCCACGGCCACCGGCGTGTTGTTGCCGCGCCCCTTTCCGGTGGTCTTCTTGCCGGATTTGCCCGAGCCATCGCCGCCTGCGTTCTGCTGCGCCAGGCATTCGCCGGCGGCATCGCGATAGGGCGCGGTACAGGCAGGATAGAGGTTCGGGGAGTAACGTGCATAAGGCAGCACCGGCGTCGGCCCCATCCGCGCCGAAATCCTCGTCGTCACGATCGGGCCGGGACCGCGGCCGACGGCCACCACCCTGGCGGCAGCACCTGGACCGACGCGCGCGGCGATGCCAGGGGAAATGGTCGGCATGCGCGAGGGGACGCTGATCGTCGGCGTGCGCATGATCGCCTGCGCCTGCGCAACCTCGACGTCGAGACAGGCGGCGAGCAAGAGCGCCGCTCCGACCGACGAAGCATAGGCTCCGGCTCTTGCTCCACTCTCGGACTTGCGCGTCATCGGTCTGGAAGCGCCTTACGGCGCCGCGACGGCGAGGTTGACGAACTTCTCGCGCTGCATCTTGCCGAGCAGCGAGGCGAGTTCGTCTTGGCTCATCGCCTTGTCGAACTGGAGGCGAAACATGCCACCCTTGGCATCACCGATGATCGAAGCCTGGTAGCCGTCGAGCAACGCCGTGATGTCGGCGACGCGTGCCTCGGGCGTGAAGCGCACCAGCGCGCGCGCCGGCGGGACAGTCGTGCCGAGTTCGCGTGTGATCGGCGCGCTGGTCGAGAGCGACGCAGTCTGGAAGGTCGCAGTCTGGGTCTTCGTCAACACGGCGGCGATGATTCCGGCTTGCAGCACGAGCGCCATGGCGCCAAGGCTCGCCGACCAGGCCAGAGTACGCGGCGACAGGCTCGCGAAGAAGGTGGCGATGCGCGCCGACAGCGGCAACGATCCGGCCGCCCGCGGCGGCTCGGCGTCAATCGCGGCGAACAGCTTCTGCATCGCACGCGCCGACGGAGCACCCAGGCTCTCGTTCAGATGGATGGTCTCTTCATACTCGCCGCGGATCGCGGCATATTGCTTCGCGAGCTCGGGATCGCGCGCCAGCGCTTCGTCGACGCGTCGCGCATCACGCGCGTTCAGCGTGCCGGCGGCGTGCCACGGCAGCAGCAGTTCAATTTCACCGGGCTCTTGCTCCAGCATCTTCTTGCTCAAAGCCATCATGGCCAGCCTCGCTCAATGCCGGCTGCTTTCAGCAGTTCGGCCAATTTCTTGCGCGCATAGAACAAGCGCGTCTTCACAGTGTTCTCCGGGATGCCAACGATTTCGGCCACCTCTTCCACGGACTTCTCGTGGTAGTAGACGAGATCGACAATTTCCCGATGGTCCGGCGAGAGGCCCGTCAGACACTCCCGCAACGCTGCACTGGTATCCTTCTTCTGCACCGCCGTTTCCGGATTGTCGGACGTATCCTCGATCGCGTTCGCGGCGTCGTCGTCCAACTCAAAATCCTTCCTGCGCCGGAGCGCAGACAGGGCCTTGAATCGGGTAATTGCCAGCAGCCAGGTGGAAACGGCGGATCGACCCTCGAACTTGCCGGCTTGACGCCAGACGTCGAGAAACACCTCACTAATGAGGTCTTCCGCCGCCTGCTCGTCCCGCACGAGCCGGAGGCCGAACCGATACACCCTGACATGGTGCCGCCCGTACAGCACCTGCATGGCGAGCCGGTCGCCTTGAGCGATCCTGGCGATCAGGATCTCGTCCGACGCCGCTTGTGTCACGCTCAAAGGCCGTCTCGCAAGGTTGGTCGGGTCGATGCGGCAGACGGTTCGACGGGAGGGGCAAAATTGTTCAACCTACCGCAGTCACACGGGGCGCTGTGTGATCTACCACACATATGCGAAATTTCCTTTTGCCACCCGCGGCTGGGCGCGTCGTTCAAGAACGGTAACATAGTAATGCAGCACTTTCCTGCGCAATGCCGTCCCGGCGTAGACGACCTGACCTGCATGGAACCATAGCAGCCTATCACGACGTATGTCTTCCGAAGCCCTGCTTTGGCTCGGCCGCGTCGTACATGATGCCTAATCGGCCGGCAAATTCCTCGCCGATCGACGTCTGCCCGCTCCCGCGCTGCACGGTGTGGATTCGGTTTCGAAGGATACCAAACCTAAAGGCTTGCCACATAGATTTTTGGGCTGACATCTACCAATGGCGGGACCATGAGCACGGCCGCGACGTCCTTTCCCGAGAGGAATGCCGCTGAAGTCGCGGATCTCGTCCTGACGACCGAGGCAGCGGCACCCGAAGTCCTGGCCCGCCGGGTCCGGCAGCGCCGCCAGATGTATATCGGTCAGGTGGCGAGCTACTCGCTCGGCGCCTCCGTCCTGCTGCTCTACGCCTTTGACGGCGTGATCTCGATCGACATTGCCTCGCTGTTCTGGTTCGGCGGCCTGCTGATCATCGGCACCTTCGCCGTGTTGTCGGAAGCCGGCGTCGGTGACCGGTTCGAGGATCATTACCTCACCGTCTTCCAGATCTCGGCGCATATGACGCTGCAGCTGCTGTTCCTGCTCGCGGTGCCGACAGTCGGAGTCGCGTTCCTTGCCGTGCTGTTTCTGATCTTCGCGTTCGGCACGCTTCGTATGACCTCGCGTCAGGCGATACTCACCTGGGGCCTTGCCACTTGCGGGCTTGCCTTCGTTTTCCTCGCCTCGGACTTGCCCATCGGACTGCCGGTTACGACCCGGCTGCAACGGGCCGCCTCGATGCTGTGCTTCGTGCTGGTGATCGGGCAGTGCGCCACCCTCGGCCTATTCGGAGCGACCCTGCGCAAGATCCTGTACCGGCGCAGCATCGAGCTGAAGGCCGCCTATCAGCGCATCGAGGAGCTGGCCGAGCTCGACGAGCTTACCGGCTCCTACAATCGCCGCTGTATCATGCGGCTTCTCGACGCCGAGATCGAAAAATCGCAACAGACATCGACCCCTTGCGCGATCGCACTGATCGACCTCGACTGGTTCAAGCGCATCAACGACGCCCACGGCCATCCCGTCGGCGACGAGGTGCTGCGCACCTTCGCGATCACTATTTTCGCCAATATCCGCCCGGCCGACTGCTTCGGCCGCTACGGCGGCGAGGAATTTTTGCTGCTGCTGCCGGGAACGGACGTTGAGGCGGCGTCGCGCATGCTCGATCGGCTGCGCGCCATCGTCGCCGATCTGGACTGGAGCGCATTCTCTCCATGCATGCGCGTGACTATTTCCGCGGGCGTCGTGATGCTGCGCGACAATGATACTGCCGACACATTTCTCGTGCGCGCCGACAGCGCGCTCTATTCGGCCAAGGCGCAAGGGCGCAACCGCATTGCAACGAGCTGACCACTCCATTTTCTCCCGGCGCGACAGAAGCCGCCGCCGGGCCGAACGCTCCAGGACAGGGCAATGAGATCCAAATCCGCAGAATCATCCGAGAGTCTGCTCGAGGAATTGCAAATTGCGCTCTCGCACGGCACTGTTGCGCACCGGGTCGAGACGCTGCGCCGCGTCACCGATCTCTTCGTGGGCAACGCGGTGGACTATTCCGACGACCACGTCCGCGTGTTCGATGACGTGTTCCAATACCTGATCGAGCAGATCGAGACGTCCGCAAGGGCCCTGCTCGCCGACCGCCTCGCACCGGTCGCGGCTGCGCCGCCGAAGATCATCCGCACGCTCGCGCTCGACGAGGTGATCGAGGTTTCCGGCCCCGTGCTGTCAAAATCTGAACGGCTGGACCAGGCGACCCTGATGGAGATCGCGCGCACCAGGGGCCAGGCCCATCTCAAGGCGATCTCGCTGCGGCGGGTGCTGTCGGAAGCGCTGACCGACGTGCTGGTGACCCGCGGCGACGAGGACGTGGTGCAATCGACCGTCAGCAATCCGGGCGCGCAGCTGTCCGAGGGAAGTCTCGCCGATCTCGTCACCCGCGCCGAGCGTGACGACGACCTCGCTACCTGCATCGGCCTGCGGCCCGACCTGCCTCGCCATCATTATTTGAAGCTGGTCGCGAAGGCGTCCTTGACCGCGCGCAGGAAGCTGGAGGCCGCGCATCCGGAGCTCGCGGACGACGTGTCCAGCGTGGTCCAGGAAGCGGCCCAGCGGATCCGCACCGCCACCATGACCAGACAGACCGAGATGGCGCGGGCGCTGGTGAAGTCGCTGCACGAGGACGGCCGCCTCACCGAGCTCCAGGTCGCCACCTTCGCAGAGCAAGGCAAGTTCGACGAGACCAATGCGGGGCTGGCGGCGCTTGCGGGCGTCGCGGTCGAGACCGCCGAGTCCATGATGATCGAAAGTCGGACCGAGGGCGTGATGATCCTCGCCAAGGTCGCGGCCATGCAATGGTCGAGCGTGCGCGCCATCATCGCCCTGCGCGAGAAGCTCTCAGGCGACTCTCAGACGGACATACTGACGCTGCGCGACACTTATGAGGCGCTGCGCGGCTCGACCGCGCAGCAGGTGCTGCGCTTCCACCGCATGCAGCAGGGCGCGACGCCGGCGTGAAGCCGGCGACCTAGTAGCGCAGAACCTTCGCCCCCACCGCCGCCCCGATCGCGGTCACCAGCGCGGTCGCGAGCGTGTACCAGGTCGCGACGAACAGCGGGGAATCGTCGGTGCAGTGCGAGGCGTACAGCGTCGCGGCGAGGCCGGCCGACACCAGGCCGGCGAGCGCACCGGCGAGCGCGGGATGCGACGGCGCGCCGTGACGCAGACCGAACAGCGCGCCGGCAAGCAGCGGCAGCGACATCGCAGGGATTGCGAACAGGCAAACCCTGGAATTCTTGCCCATCAAACGCATCGTCATCGGCATGGCGGGCGCCATCATCGCCTCACTGCTGATCGCCACTGCGAGCAGCCCGACGGGAAGCAGCAGCAGCCAGCCCCAGCCGCGCAGCAAGGCTTCGGGCCGCGACAGATGCAGGCTGACGATGATCGCGGGAATCGCGAGCGACAGCGTGACCGCGAACTTCATGTCGAAGAAGGGGTTGTGCATCGCTGTCATCACATCGTGACGCACGCCGAGAAACGTCGCGAAGATCAGGATCGACAGGGGCGCGGCGACCAGCAGCGCCATGGTCAGCACCGCGCCGACGCGCGGCGCGCGATGGGCGTTGTCGGCCGCGAGCGAGCGAATGAGTTGATCGGTATCCATGACTAGTGGTCCCGCAGTTTGGCAGTCAGCGCCGCAAGTCCGCGATGCAGCGCGACCCGCACCGCGCCCTCGCTCATCGAATATTTCGCCGCCGTATCCTTGATCGAGGTGCTTTCGACCGCGATCGACTGCAACACGTCGCGCTGGCGTTGCGGCAGCGTATTGAGCTGGCTGGCGACCTCGCCTGCCGAGGCCGTCTCCTGCGGCACCTCGCCCGGCAGGGTCTCGGCGAAATCGTCGATGTTGACGAAGATCCGCCTGCCCCGCCGCCGCAGCATGTCGATCAGCTTGTTGCGGCCGATCGCAAACAGCCACGGGGCGAAGGGGGCTTCGCTGTCCCAAGTGTGCCGCTTCAGATGCACCGCCAACAGAATCTCCTGCACGATATCCTCGGCCTGGTCGGGAGACTGCCCGGCCCGGGCCAAGCCACGCCTCGCGGCAGCGCGCAGCACAGGCGTGACCGCCTTCAACAGGCGATGATACGCCGCGTCATCGCCTGCCATGGCCGACCGCATCAGGCCGGTCCACTCGTCCTCACGTCCGCGCACGCGCGCCCTCACCATGCAATTCGGCCGGTCTTTCAATTTGTTACGCCGGCCCGACACAGATCACGAATTCGTGATCTGTGTCGGAGACGCGACCGATACGGCCGTTAAGATCTGGGACGGCTCATAACACCGATCGGTCCCGTCCGCACCGGCGGCCAGCCGCGAACGGAGCGGTTTGCCGCGTTTTTGCCCGGTGTAGCCCGAAGATTCCCATTTTCTGCCCCGCTGTCGTCACGCCCCGGGGTCTCTGTTCGGTCCCGGGACGGGCGGAATTGGGGAGATCGTCAACATGAAGAAAGCCAGCGGGCGCGCGGCCCTGATTCTCCTGGCCGGGCTTTTCTTGCTGTTCGGGGGTGTTGCACAGGCGGCGCCGAATTCAGCCGCAAGCAGCAAATCTGATAGCGCGGGCAAACAGGCCGACGAGGCCCAACCGAGCAAGCAGCGGCGCCACATCTCGCGTGACCGCGACAGCACCAAGACAGCGCGGAAATCCGACGATAAGGCTGAGAAGAAGGACGCCGCGGCGACCGCCGACGAGGCGAAGGCCGACAATCGTGGCGTGCCGGCCTCGAGCCGGATGCCGCCGGAAGTCGCCAACGCCAATGCGCAGCTCGCCGCCGGCGATACGCCGACCGCAGCTGCCGCCTCCGCAATGACAGGCCGCGCCAACGACAACGTCCAGGCCGCGGCCGATAATACCGCCGCCCCGACCGCCGAGAGCGAGGTCGTCGCACCCGACCAGATCAACGACATCGACCGCGCCCTGCAACAGGACAACGCGCCAGCACAGAAGGCGGTGATTGCCGCAATCGACGCGCAGCCGCGGCCGGCGCCGGTGATGGCAAGCAGCCAGCAGAGCTCGGCCTGGGACCAGAGCTCCCTGATCGGCAAGATCTTCATCGGCGTCGGCACGCTGCTGACGCTGGCCTCCGCCGCGCGCATGTTTATGGCCTGATTGCCGGCCTGCGGGACCTCGTCCGGAACGCGCGTCTCGCCGCGTGTTCCGGCCGTCCTTGCTCTGATCGCTTTGGGGCCCCTTGAAGCCCCCCGCGCCAGCGGGCACATTGTCCGCTCAATCAAAAGCGTGGGTGGAGCATGAGCACGTTCGAACACATCATCGTCGAAAGCAAAGGCGCAGTCGGCATCATCAAGCTGAACCGGCCGAAGCTGCTCAACGCGCTCTCCTTCGGCGTCTTCCGCGAGATCGCCGCCGCAGTCGACGATCTTGAAGCCGATGACGCCATCGGCTGCATCGTCGTGACCGGAAGCGAGAAGGCATTTGCCGCCGGCGCCGACATCAAGGAGATGCAGCCGAAAGGCTTCATCGACATGTTCTCCGAGGATTTTGCCGCGATCGGCGGCGACCGGGTCGCGCGCTGCCGCAAGCCGACGATCGCCGCGGTCGCGGGCTATGCGCTCGGCGGCGGCTGCGAGCTCGCGATGATGTGCGACTTCATCATCGCCGCCGATACCGCCAAATTTGGCCAACCCGAAATCACGCTCGGCACCATCCCCGGCATCGGCGGTACCCAGCGCCTGACCCGTGCGATCGGCAAGTCCAAGGCGATGGATCTTTGCCTCACCGGCCGCATGATGGATGCAGCCGAAGCCGAGCGAAGCGGCCTCATCAGCCGCATCGTTCCGGCCGACAAACTGATGGACGAGGTGATGGCCGCTGCCGAGAAGATCGCCACAATGTCGCGGCCCGCGGTCGCGATGGCCAAGGAGGCGGTCAACCGCGCCTTCGAGACCACGCTCGCCGAGGGCATGAGCGTCGAGCGCAACCTGTTCCACTCGACTTTCGCGTTGGAAGACCGCTCCGAGGGCATGGCGGCGTTCATCGAGAAGCGCAAGCCGGTGAACAAGAACCGGTAAGGCGAGCAAGCAGTCAGGCTGGTGTAAGGCTCTGCCGCTTTCCCGCAGAAACCCTGTGACGCACCTGCAACAAGCACGGAATACATGGGGTTTTTCCCCGCGGCAGTTTGCCTGCGGGACCGGCGCTGGTTAAACAGCTAAGAGGGCCACCGTCGGCGGGGGCGGACAGCCGGGATTTGTGGGATTACATGATTGGGCGTGCCGCCAGAGCTGGTCGCGTGATGACGCGGCATCGATCGGGCGTGGCTCCTGTGCTCGCGACATGGACCACGCTGGCGCTCTGTTGCGCCCTGCCCTCCGCCGCATGGGCGGAAGCGCTGCCGGAGGCGCTCGCCAAAGCCTACCAGACCAATCCACAGCTCAATGCCGAGCGTGCGCGCCAGCGCGCCACCGACGAGAACGTGCCGCAGGCGCTCGCCGGCTACCGGCCGCAGATCGTGGCAAGTCTCAGCGCCGGGCTGCAATCGGTGCGCAATCTGCTGCCCGACAACACCATCCAGACCGCCAATCTGAAGCCGTGGATCATCGGCGTCACCGTGACGCAGACCCTGTTCAACGGTTTCCGCACCGCCAACAACGTGCGCGCCGCCGAACTCCAGGTGCAGTCGGGCCGCGAGGCGCTGCGCAACGTCGGCCAGGGCGTACTGCTCGACGCGGTCACCGCCTACACCAATGTGCTCGCCAACCAGTCGCTGGTCGAGGCGCAGCGCTCCAACGTTGCCTTCCTGCGCGAAACGCTCTCGGTCACCCAGCGCCGCCTCAACGCCGGCGATGTCACGCCGACCGACAGCGCCCAGGCCGAGGCGCGGCTCAACCGCGGGCTCGCCGATCTCAACGCCGCGGAAGTCGCGCTGGCGGTGAGCCAGGCGGTCTACGCGCAGGTCATCGGCAACGCGCCGTCGCAGCTTCGGGCCGCCGAAGTCGTCGACCGCTATCTGCCGAAGAGCCGCGAAGACGCGCTGACGATGGCGATCCGCCAGCACCCGGCGGTAATGGCGGCGGGCTTCGACGTCGATGTCGCCTCCACCAACATCCGCGTCGCCGAAGGCGCGCTGCTGCCGAGCGCCAGCATCCAGGGCAGCGCCAGTCGCAGCCGCAACAACGACCCGACGCTCGGCACCTTCGCCGAGGACCAGGCCTCGATCGTCGCCAACGTCACCGCGCCGATCTACGACGGCGGCCAGGCCGCCGCACAGACCCGGCAGGCCAAGGAGATCACGGCACAGAGCCGGCTCGTGCTCGATCAGGTGCGCAACCAGGCGCGCACGGCGGCGGTCAGTGCGTGGGTTGCCAATGAAGGCGCCAAGATCGCGGTCTCCGCTTCCGAGTCCGAGGTGAAGGCGGCAACCGTCGCGCTCCAGGGCGTGCAGCGCGAGGCCGCCGGAGGACAGCGCACGACGGTGGACGTGCTGAATTCGCAGGCCGATTTGATTCAGGCCAAGGCCCGCCTGATCGGCGCTAATCGCGACCGCGTGATCGCCTCCTACACGCTGCTCAGCGCCGTCGGCCATCTCGACGTCAAGACCTTGAGCCTGAACACGCCGGACTATCTGCCGGAGGTGCACTACCAGCAGGTCCGCGACGCCTGGCACGGCCTACGCACGCCATCGGGGCAGTAGACGCCCGGAACTCTCCTGCTCGCTGCTGCGAACATCGTGCCGTCCGGTTGGCCTTCTCAAGGCGGCTCACGGCTCGCTGATGTGATACTGTCGGTTAAGTACCAATATCGAAGCGGGAGAGAAACCATGCTCAGCCGACGCAGCGTCCTGCTTGCCTCCCTTGCCGCCGGAGTTGCCATGTCCAACAGAGCCCACGCACGTGCCGCGCAGCCCGCGACGCCCGTCAATTTCGACGTTCCGCTGCATGCATGCGACTGCCACACCCATATCCACGGCGATCCCGAAAAGTTTCCGTTCTTCGCTGGGCGCGTCTACACGCCCGAGCTGGCATCTCCGGAGGAAATGGCCGCACTGCACAACGCGCTGCATATGGAACGCGTGGTGATTGTCACCCCAAGTGTCTACGGAACCGACAATTCGTCGACCTTGTTTGGCATGAAAGCACGCGGCGCCAATGCTCGCGGCGTCGCCGTGATCGATGACAAGACGCCGGAGAGCGCGCTGGACACGATGCATCAGGACGGCTTCCGCGGCGTCCGCCTCAATCTCGCGACCGGCGGCGTCAATGACCCCAATGTCGGCCGCCCCCGCTTCACCGCCGCAGTCGAGCGCATGAAGGCGCGCGGCTGGCACGTGCAGCTCTACACCACGCTGCCGATGATCTCGGCGATCAAGGAACTCGTGCTGGCTTCACCTGTGCCCGCCGTGTTCGATCATTTTGGTGGGCCCGAGGCTTCGCTCGGGCTCGAGCAGCCGGGCTTTGCCGACCTGATCGAGCTCGTCAAATCCGGCAAGGCCTATGTGAAAATCTCCGGCGCCTACCGCTCGTCGAAGCTCGCACCCGATTATCAGGACATGGTTCCCTATGCCCGCGCGCTGATCACGGCGAATGCGGACCGCGTCGTCTGGGGCACGGACTGGCCGCATCCGGATTCGAGCCGCGTCGAGGGACGCAAAGCCACCGACGTTGCGCCCCTCTATCAGATCGACGACGGCCGCCTGCTCAACCAGCTTCCGGTGTGGGCACCGGACGCAAATCTGCGCAAGAAAATTCTCGTCGACAATCCCGCGCGACTCTACGGGTTCTGAGTCGCGACAGTCCGATTAGGTTCAGACGACTGCGATTTGATTCCATGCCGCGCCATGGAACTGTTGTCACGAGAGCACAACGATTTCGTCTCACACTAACGTGTTTGTGTTCCCGTTTGCTTTTCACCCGTTTGTCGAGGCGGCGATTCAACTTCACCGGTACGTACGCGGTCGCAGTTTATTTTTGTGTGGTCGCATGTCTTTGTCACATTATCTTGCCGCGCTTGTCTCCGGCATTGGAATTGGTTTCACCGTCGCCGCTCCCAACGGGCCAATGGGCATGCTGCGCATTCGGCGCACATTGGCATCGGGCATGGCCACGGGCCTCGCAGCCGGCTTCGGTGCAGCGACCGTGCATCTCACCTACAGTGCCCTTGCGGTTTTGGGACTCGGCTCACTGGCACAGCTCTGGGTCGAGGCCAACGCCGTCGGCTTCGGCATCGTCTGGGCGCTCACGCTGCTTTGGTTCGCGATCCGGACCCACCGCAGCTCCGTCGTGCTTCAGGAAGGTGAGGTCGACGAAGTACGCCTGATACGCGCCTATCTCAGCGCCATGGCGCTCGGGCTGACCAATCCACGGACGTCATCCTATTCCTGGCGGCGCTGCACAATCCGCCGCGGCGCCGCTGGTCGCGGGCGTCTTCTTGGGATCCGCCATCTGGTGGACCGTGCTCAGCACGATGGTGGCAACGGCGCGGTCACGGCTGACCCCGCGCATGCTGTCGATGAGCAGTCGATTAGCCAGCCTGATGCTGCTGGGCCTCGGCACCATGATGCTGGTGCGGATCGCGCAGCGAATGCTGTGACAGGCGGCGTCAGCGCGCGCGGCGGGAAAAGAAGGAGATCAGGACCGGCAGTGTCACCAGGATCACGACAGGGGCCAGCATCATGCCGGTGACCACGACCACCGCGAGCGGCTTCTGCACCTGCGAGCCGATGCCTTCCGATAGCGCCGCCGGCAAGAGGCCGATCCCGGCGACGACGCAGGTCATCAGCACGGGGCGAAGCTGCAGTTCGCCGGTGCGTATCACCGCGCTCATGCGGTCCATGCCCTCTTCGATGAGCTGATTGAACTGCGACAGGATGATGATGCCGTCCATCACGGCGATGCCGAACAGCGCGATGAAGCCGATCGCCGCCGAGACGCTGAAGGCGGTGCCGGTGATCAAGAGACCGAGCACGCCGCCGAAGATCGCCATCGGGATCACGCTCATGGCGAGCAGCGTGTCGGTCATCGAGCCGAAATTGAACCAGAGCAGGATGCCGATCAGCGCGAGCGAGATCGGCACCACGATCGACAATCGCCGGATCGCGTCCTGGAGATTGCCGAATTCGCCGACCCAGTCCATGTGCGCGCCGGGCGGCAGCTGCACCTGAGCGGCGATCTTCTGCTGCGCCTCGCGGATCGCGCTGCCGAGATCGCGCTCACGCACCGAGAACTTGATCGGCAGGTAGCGTTCCTGCTGCTCGCGATAGATGTAGGCCGCGCCCGAGACGAGGCTGATGGTCGCGACCTCGCTGAGGGGGATCTGCGTGACGGTGCCGTTCGGTCCGGGCGCGCCGATCCGCAAATTCTGGATCGCCTCGGCGCTTCTGCGGAATTCCGGCGCAAGGCGAACGATGATCGGGAAGTGGCGATCGCTTCCCGCCTCATAGATGTCGCCGGCGGTGTCGCCGCCGATCGCGACCTTGATGGTGGCGTTGATGTCGCCCGGCGCAAGGCCATAGCGCGCGGCCTTGGCACGGTTGATGTCGATCTGGATGGTCGGCTGCCCGAGCGAGGTGAACACCGCAAGGTCGGTGACGCCCTGCACGGTTGCCAGCACCGACTTGATCTTGTTGGCGGTGTCGGTCAGCGCCTGGAGATCGCTGCCGAACAGCTTGATCGAGTTCTCACCCTTCACGCCGGACACGGCCTCGGAGACATTGTCCTGGAGATATTGCGAGAAGTTGAACTCGACGCCGGGGAAGCGATCGTCGAGCTGCTTGAGCAGTTGCGCAGTCAGCTCTTCCTTGTCGCGGGTGCCGGGCCATTGGCTGGCGGGCTTGAGCGGCGCGAAGAACTCGGCGTTGAAGAAGCCGGCAGCGTCGGTGCCGTCATCGGGACGGCCGTGCTGCGACACCACGGATTCCACTTCAGGCCGCGCGCGGATCACCTTGCGCATCTCGTTGACGTAGGAGTTGCCTTCCTGGAGCGAGATGGTCGGCGGCAGCGTCGCACGTATCCAGAGATTGCCCTCCTCCAGCTTGGGCAGGAATTCGAGGCCAAGCAACCGGCTGAGCGCAACCGTCATCAACACGAGGCCGAGCGCGCCACCGAGCATGATGCCGCGATTGGCGACCGCCCAATTCAGCACCGGCATGTAGATCCGGTGCAGGATCAGCATTACCCTGGTCTCGGTCTCCCTGACATGCGCGGGCAGGATGATCGCTGATAGCGCCGGGGTGACGGTGAAGGTCGCAAGCAGCCCGCCGGCGAGCGCGTAGGCATAGGTCCGGGCCATCGGCCCGAAGATGTTGCCCTCGACGCCGGAGAGCGTGAACAGCGGCAGGAAGGCCGCGATGATGATTGCCGCGGCAAAGAAGATCGAGCGCGAGACATCGGCCGCCGCGCTGAGGATGGCGTGACTTTTCATGCCGAACAGCGTCTCGGACGACATCTGTTCGGATTCCGACATCGGCGTCGTCTGCGTCAGGCGTCGGAAGATCGCCTCCACCATGATCACGGTGGCATCGACGATCAGACCAAAATCGATCGCGCCGACCGACAGCAGGTTCGCCGATTCCCCGCGCAGCACCAGGATGATCACCGCGAAGAACAGCGCGAACGGAATGGTGGCGCCGACGATCAGCGCACTGCGGAGATCACCGAGGAAGATCCACTGCAGCAGCACGATCAGCAGAATGCCGATCACCATGTTGTGCAGCACGGTGTGGGTGGTGAGGTCGATCAGGTCCCCGCGGTCGTAGATGCGCTCGATGCGGACGCCGGGCGGCAGGATGCTGGAGTCGTTGATGGTTTGAACGAGCTGGTGGACACGCTTGATGGTTGGCGAACTCTGTTCGCCACGGCGCATCAGGACGATGCCTTGCACGATGTCGTCGGACTCGTCGAGGCCCGCAATGCCGAGACGGGGCTTCTGGCCGACGGTGACGGTGGCGACGTCCTTGACCAGCACCGGATTGCCGTTGATCTGCGCCACCATGGTGTTGGCGAGGTCGTCGATTGAGCGGATCAGGCCGACGCCGCGCACCACGGCCGATTGCTGACCGATATTGACGGTGTTGCCGCCGACATTGACGTTGGAATTGCCGACCGCCTGGAGCAGTTGCGGCAGCGTCAGGCCGTTGGCAACGAGCTTGTTGAAATCGACCTGGAGCTCGTAGGTCTTGCTCTTGCCGCCCCAGCCGGTGACGTCGATCACGCCGGGCACGGCACGAAAGCGCCGCTGCAGGATCCAGTCCTGGATGGTCTTGAGGTCGAGCACGCTGTAGTTCGGCGGACCGACGAGACGGTAGCGGAAGATTTCGCCGATTGGGCTGAGCGGCGAGATCTGCGGCTGCACGTTGCCGGGCAGCGGCGCGAGCTGCGCCAGGCGGTTCAAGACCTGCTGCAGCGCCTCGTCATAGGTGTAGGCGAAGGAGAACTGCAGTTTGACGTCGGAGAGGCCGTAGAGCGAGATGGTGCGAATGGTCGTCAGGTTCTTCAGACCTGCGACCTGGGTCTCGATCGGAATCGTGATGTAGCGCTCGATCTCTTCCGCCGAGAGACCCGGGCTCTGCGTCACGATGTCGACCATCGGCGGGGTCGGATCGGGATAGGCCTCGATGTTGAGCTGGTTGAACGCAATCAGGCCGCCGATGAGCACGGCGACGAACATCCCGACCATCAGGAAGCGCCGGTTGACGGCAAGGGCGACGAGGCGATCCATTCAGCTCTTTTTCTTGGTAGTCGATCAGCTGCCGGACGCCGCGCGGTCGATGAACAGGCTGCCTTTGGTGACGACCTGCTCGCCGGGCTTCAGATTGCTGGTGACCTCGACGAGGTTGCCATTGATGAGGCCGATCTTGATCTCGCGCAGTTCGACCGACTTGTCCTCGCGTGCGACCCAGAGGCGGACCTTGTCGGCTTCGTAGATCAAGGCCTGCTTCGGCACCGCTGGCGCGGCGCGGTCGCCAGCCGCATAGATCGTGACATTGGCGAACATCTCCGGCTTCAGCAGGCCGTCCTTGTTGTCGATGGTGGCGCGGACCAGTAGGCGGCGGGTGCTCGGATCGATCGCGGCGGCGACGTAGTTGATCTTGGCGGTCAAGGGGCGGCCCGGCAGCGCCATCACGTTGACGCTGATGTCCTGCCCGATGCACACGGCAGCCGCATCGCTCTCGCGCACGAAGGCGGTGAGCCAGACCGTGGAGAGGTCGCCGACCACGAAGACCGGATCGCTGGCGCCGGAATTAACGTACTGGCCGGGGCCGATTTTGCGCTGCACGACCGTGCCCGCGATCGGCGAATAGATCGTGACTTCCGGATTGATGACGCCCTTGTCCTGGAAGACCTTGATGGTCTCGTCGGTGAAGCCGAGGATGCGCAGCTTGTTGCGCGCGGCCTCCAGCGCCGTCGCCGACGAGCGCATGTCGTTCTGCGCCTGAACCTGGTTCGCTTCCGCCTGCTGATAGTCCTTCAGCGGGATGGCACGGCCCTCGTAAAGGTCCTTGGCGCGCTTGAACTGGATGTCGGCAAGATCGATCGCCGACTTCGCTTTATTCTGCGAGCTCATCGCCGCAATGAAATCGTTCTGGGCCTGCACCGTGTCGGCGGCCTCGATCGTGAACAGCGGTTGACCTTGCTTCAGCATCTCGCCGGGCTTGGCGAGCAGCTTGGTCACCCGGCCTGCATAGGGCGAAAACACCGGCGTCGAACGGTCCTCGTCGACCGCGACCTTGCCCTCCGTGACATACTCGGCGCGAAAGGTCTTGGCCTTGACCGGCTCGATCGTCAGCGTCGCCCATTC
This sequence comes from Bradyrhizobium sp. 149, assembly GCF_023073915.1. Classification (GTDB taxonomy): domain Bacteria; phylum Pseudomonadota; class Alphaproteobacteria; order Rhizobiales; family Xanthobacteraceae; genus Bradyrhizobium. Next base: position 327,139 of record NZ_JADPKK010000013.1, read on the forward strand.
CGACGGCGTCGGCGTGAAGTTCTGCGCATTCCTGCGCGACTGGCTGGAAATCTCGGAATGGCTCTTCTCCTTGGCTCCCACACGGAGGAAGCCGTAGGCCCCGGCACCGGCGAGAGCTAGTAAAACTACGGATGTAATCACCCGCCGTTTTGTAAGCACCTGCAATCGCTTGGTATTTTCAACTACCATTGGGCCCGGTCATGTCTGCGACGATACCGGCGGATGCCTGCCTTATCGGTCGCGCTAATAGTGCTGAATTGTGATTTCAAACAACCTAAAAAACGCCGGGCGCCTTTCGGTTTGCGTTAAAATTTTGCGACGCGTCAGCTCCAAGTAAGCTCCGCGTCAGCTTCTCACCGGCCACTGTGCCGGATGACTGCCGAGCGGCATCGCCGGACGGCTCCATTGCGCCGGCGTCTTCGACAGCAGTGCTGAATGGCGCACCGCCTTCAACGTGCCGAAGCCAGATGGCACGCTCTCGATGAATGCAGCATGTACGGCGTCCCCCGTAATATCCGGGGTGTTCAGGCCACCTTCGAGCCGTCCGAGATTCCACAGCCAGCGCCCGGTCTGCGCCAGCGACACGCGCACGTGCCAGCTGCCGCCTTCGCAGGCCTGGCGGGCCTTGGCCATCATCGCGCCGAACGCCATCAGATAGCCGGTGGCGTGGTCGAGCATCTGCGCCGGCAATTCCTTCGGTCCATCGATGCCGGCGGCCTGTCCCTCGGCATGGTTGAAGCCGGTCGTGGTCTGTACCAGCGAATCGAAGCCGCGTCGCTCGGCCCACGGACCGGCATTGCCATAGGCCGACAGCGTCACGTAGACGATGCCGGGATTGATTTTCGCTGCGTCCTCCGGCGCGAAGCCGAGAGCGGCGAGCGCGCGCGGGCGATAGCCTTGCGAGAAGATGTCGGCGTCCTTCAACAGCGCCCTCATCTGCGCTCTGCCCGCCTCGCTCTTCAGCTCGATGAAGGCGGTGAGCTTGCCGCGGCCGGTGTCGATGGTCAGCCACGGAATGGCCGGCAGCTCGGGGCCTGAGACGAGCAGCACATCCGCGCCGTGCGCGGCGAGCGTGCGGCCGGCGACGGGGCCCGCGATGACGCGAGAGAGATCGAGCACCCGCAGGCCCGAGAGCGGACGATCGCCGGTCGACAGTGCTTGCGGCCACGGCTTCGGCGGGGCTTCGCCGATCTTCTCGATCGAGACCAGCGGCAATTCGGCGAGGGCGCGGGCCTGCGGCAGCGCCGACCATTCGTCGTAGGAACGCATCAGGGCAACGACGCCGCCCGCGGCATAGGCCGCAGTCTCGAAATCCTCGCCCTTCCATTGCATCAATGCGGCCTGCACCTTCTCGCGCTCGGGTTCGGAGCCGAGCACCTTGCAGACGGCGTCGCGATGATGCGGGAAATTGGTGTGGCAGCGGACGAAGCGGTTGTCGCCGGTCCTGTAGACGCCGGCGATGGCGTCCCAGGCGGGTGGCGGCGGCTTGTCATCGACGCGCAAATAGCGCTCGGAGCGGCATTCGACGACGACATGGCGCATGTCGACGGAGACATCCTGCACTTCGCCGCTGCGCAATCGCCAGATTTCTACGGCGGCGAGGCCGGCGGCGGCGATCGTCGTCTGGCCGGCGACGGCGACGCGGAAGGAGGACGGGATTTGCGGCTCCTCGCCCGTTAGCCGCACGCGCGCGAGCGCGGCGGCGTCGCCGCCGGCGGAAGTCCAGATATCGCTGAGAATGCTGGCAGGGCTTTGCATGGCCGCTTCTCTCCCCTAGCTTTGCGACCTTGCATTAGCACAGAGGAACGCAATGGCCGCCATCGATCCCCTCACCGCAGGCGCCGTATTCATCGCAACGGCGGCAACCGACGCGGTCTATGTCATGTTCACCTCGGCCGTGATCGCGCGCAAGCGTGTGCCCGCGGCGAACTGGAGCGCGGTCTGGTACCTGCTCTCCTCCTACGCGGTGATCAGTTACACGGAAAATGCTTTCTATGTGGCTTTCGCCGCGATCGGCTCCTGGGCCGGCGCCTACGTCTCGCTGACATTCCTGCACCGTCCGCCCGGCGGCCCGCCGGTGGGGGCGGCGCCGGAGTGAGGCCCGCTGTTTCCACACCGTCATTGCGAGCGAAACGAAGCAATCCAGAATCTTTCCGCGGTGACAGTCTGGATTGCTTCGTCGCAAGAGCTCCTCGCAACGACGATGTGGAGGCTTTTGGGCGTCCCTCGAAACAGCTACACTCGCTGCGACCAACAAAAAGGAAAGCCAACAATGGATCTCGGTCTCAAGGGCAAGAACGCCATCGTGCTCGGCGGCACCCGCGGCATCGGGCGGGCGATTGCGGCGACGCTGGCCGGCGAAGGTACCAATGTCGCGGTGTGTGCACGCAACGCCGATCAGGTTGCCGCCACCGTCGCGGAGTTGAAGGCCAGCGGGATCCGCGCGACCGGCGGCCCGGTCGACGTCACCGACGGCGCGGCACTGAAATCCTGGATCGAGAATGCCGCAAAGGAGCTTGGCGGCATCGACATGCTGTTCTCCAACGCGGGCGCGATGGCGCAGGGCCATGATGCCGCATCGTGGGAGCAGAATTTTCGGCTCGACCTGCTCGGCGCCGTGCATGCGTTCGACGCCGCACGGCCGTTCCTCGAGGCCAGCGGTGCGAGCAGCGGCGACGCCGCCTTCGTCATCATCTCCTCGATCTCCGCGGCGCAAGCGGACACGGCGAGTTCCTACGGCCCGATCAAGGCGGCACTGATCCACATGGCGAAGGGGCTGGCGCGGCAGTACGCGAAGAAGAAGATCCGCGTCAACGTGGTCTCGCCCGGCACGGTCTATTTCAAGGGCGGCGTCTGGAATACGTCGAGCAGAACATGCCAAAACGCTACGAGGATGCGCTGAGCCGCAATCCGACCGGCCGCATGGCGACGCCGCAGGAGATCGCGAGTGCGGCGGTGTTTCTGGCAAGCCCGGTGTCGTCGTTCACCACGGGCTCCAATCTGGTCGTGGATGGCGCGATCTCGAGCCGGGTGAATTTTTAGAACATGATCGTCATTGCGAGCGCAGCGAAGCAATCCAGAGTCTTTCCGCGGTGACAGTCTGGATTGCTTCGCTGCGCTCGCAATGACGGCGTGGCGACAAGCCCGCGCTACAGCCTTCAATGGAAATCCCGCGACGGCGGCAGGATGCGAACGTTGCGGGGATGGCGGAGTTTTTGCGCAGGCGCATCCGCGTGGGCGCGGGGGTCGTCATTGAGCGGCTCAATCGTGGCGGCGCCGGCCGGCATCGAATGCTTGCGGCTCAGGGCGTCGTTGGCGAGGCCGACCAGATCGTGCGAGCGGTCGATCATGCGCTGGGCGATGAGGTGCGTCACCTTTTCGGGGCTGCTCTGGACGTAGCCTTCGACCAGAATGAGGCGCGCGCCCATCACCTCCTTGCGGTACTGCTCCATGATCTTGGGCCACACCACGACATTGGCGATGCCGGTCTCGTCCTCCAGTGTCATGAACACGACGCCACTGGCGCTGCCCGGCCGCTGCCGTACCAGGACCACGCCGGCACAGCGGACGCGGCGCCGCTCGTTGGCATGATTGATGTCCTTGCAGGCGACGATGCGCTCGTGCGTAAACATCTCGCGCAAAAATTCCATCGGATGGCCTTTGAGTGAAAGGCGAATGGTCTGGTAGTCCGCGACCACCTGTTCGGCACGCGGCATCACCGGCAACGGTTTTGCGTGCTCGTCCGGCTGCTCGCGTGCGGTGGCCGCCTCGAACAACGGCAACGGCACATCGTCGGGCAGGCGCCGCACCTGCCACAGCGCCTCCCGGCGGTCGAGCCCGAGCGAACGGAACGCGTCGGCATCGGCGAGCAGGATCAGCGCGCGCTTGGGCAGTCCGGTGTCGCGGGCGAAGTCTTCCAGCGAGGTGAAGGGCCGGCGGTTGCGCGCGACGACGATGCGGTCGGCCCAGTCCTGGGCTGTCCGCACATCGTCATTCCCTAGCGCGCCACTTGGCCTGGATTTCGGGGTCGCACTTTGCGCGCCCCGGAATGACAATTGAGAACGTTTCAGCCTCTCCTCATCCTGATCGAGCCAATGGAAACCGTCGATCTGGCGGAAGCCCAGGCGGACGGCGCAATATTTGCCGCTCCCCTCCTCCAGCGTATTCTGCGCAAAGCTGTAGGACACGTCGATGTCGCGCACCTCGACGCCGTTCTTGCGGGCGTCGCTGACGATCTGCGCCGGGGCGTAAAAGCCCATCGGCTGCGAGTTCAGCAGGCCGCAGCAGAAGGCATCAGGGTGATAATGCTTCAGCCATGAGGAGATGTAGACAAGCTGCGCGAAGCTTGCGGCATGGCTCTCCGGAAAGCCGTAACTGCCAAAACCCTTGATCTGTTCGAAGCAGTTTCTGGCGAAATCAGGCGCATAGCCGCGCGCGATCATGTTGCTGGTCATCCTGTCTTCGAAGGTGCCGATGGTGCCAGCATTGCGGAACGTCGCCATCGCACGGCGGAGGCCGTTGGCCTCCTCGGCCGTGAACTTTGCGGCCTCGATTGCGATTCGCATCGCCTGCTCCTGGAACAAGGGCACGCCGAGCGTCTTGTGCAGCACTCTGTAAAGCTCATCCTTGTCGCCATGATCCGGTGACGGCGATGGATAGTTCACTTTTTCCAGGCCGTTCCGCCGCCGCAAATAGGGATGCACCATATCGCCCTGGATCGGTCCCGGCCGCACGATAGCGACCTCGATGACGAGATCGTAGAAGGTCCGCGGTTTCAGGCGCGGCAGCATGTTCATCTGCGCACGGCTCTCGACCTGGAACACGCCGAGTGACTCTCCATCGCAGAGCATGTCGTAGACCTTGGGATCGTCCTGCGGGACGCTCGCCAGCACCCAGCGTTTTCCTTTGTACTGCTCGATCAGATCAAAGCACTTGCGGATGCAGGTCAGCATGCCCAGTGCGAGTACGTCGACCTTCATCATGCTGAGCGCGTCGACATCGTCCTTGTCCCATTCGATGAAGGTGCGATCGTCCATCGCGGCATTGCCGATCGGCACATAGGTGTCGAGCCGGTCTTGCGTGAGCACATAGCCGCCGACATGCTGGGACAGATGACGCGGGAATTCGATCAACTCGGTCGCGAGCTCGACCGCGAGGTTGATCATGGAATTTTGCGGATCGAGGCCGGCCTGCCTGACCTGCATGTCGTTGAGGCCCTTGCCCCAGCTGCCCCAGACGGTGTCGGCGAGTGCGGCGGTGACATCCTCGGTCAGGCCTAGCGCCTTGCCGACGTCGCGGATGGCGCTGCGCGGGCGATAATGAATGACGGTAGCGATGATCGCGGCGCGATGGCGGCCGTAACGACGATAGACATATTGCATCACCTCCTCGCGCCGCGAATGCTCGAAATCGACGTCGATGTCGGGCGGCTCCAGTCGTTCCTTGGAGATGAAGCGCTCGAACAGCAGATCGACCTTGGTCGGATCGACCGAGGTGATGCCGAGCACGTAGCAGACCGCCGAATTCGCCGCCGATCCCCGCCCCTGGCACAAGATGTTCTGGCTGCGCGCGTAATGCACGATGTCGTGCACGGTGAGAAAGTAATGCGCGTATTTCAGCTCGGCGATCAGCGCGAGTTCTTTGTTGAGCGTCGCGCGCAGCTTCTCGTCGATCTTGCCGCCAAAATATTTGTCGACACCGGCCCAGGTCAGATCCTCCAGGTGCCCTTGCGCGGTCTTGCCCCGCGGCACCGGCTCGTCCGGATACTGGTATTTGAGCTGATCGAGCGAAAAGGTGATCTTGTCCGCAAAGCGCATGGTCTCCGCGATAGCCTCAGGAAAATCGCGGAACAGCCGCGCCATCTCCCTGGGCGTCTTCAGAAACCGCTCTGCATTGGCTTCCAGCTTCCGGCCGACCGCCTCGATCGTGGTCTTTTCCCGGATGCAGGTCAGCACGTCCTGCAGAGCACGGCGCGCGGGATGGTGATAGAGCACCTCGTTGGTCGCAAGCAGCGGCACTTTTGCTTTTATGGCGAGATCATCGTGCTGCGCGAGGCGGCGCCGGTCGTCACCACGATAGACCAGGCTCGCTGCCAGCCACACGCCCTCGGCCCGACTTGCCTTCAGCTTGGCGAGAATGTCCTGCGCTTGCGTCGCATCAAAGCGATGCGGCAGCGTCAGGATCAGGAGCTGGCCTTCGGAAAACGCAAGGAGGTCGGCGAAGGTGAGATGACACTCGCCCTTCTCGATCCGCGTAATGTCGTCGCCGCGCTTGCCCCTGGTGAGAAGCTGGCACAGCCGGCCATAGGCAGCGCGGTCCCGCGGATAGACCAGAATATCGGGCGTACCGTCGATGAAGACGATGCGCGTGCCGATCAGAAGCTTCGGCTTGTGCAGCACCGCGTCATTGTCGAGCTCCTTGTAGGCGCGCACCACGCCGGCGAGCGTGTTGTGATCGGCAATGCCGAGCGCGGGAATGCCGAGGATACTGGCCTGGTGCACATAGGCGCGCGGATCCGAGCCGCCGCGCAGGAAGGAGAAATTCGTGGTGATGCCGATCTCGGCATAAGCGGACGTATTCATGCGAAGAGACCGTGCACATACCAACCGGGAGGAGCAGGCTTGCCGTCGTCATCGAAGCACTCCCCCTCGTAAAGACCGTCGCGAAAGATCCAGAAGCGAAGGCCCTCGGCATCCTCGATACGGAAATAATCCCGCGTCAGTTGCTTGCCGTCCTGCCGCCACCATTCCATAGCGATGCGCTCGGGGCCTTCCACCCGCACCACCGCATGCAGCGCGCGGCGCCAGGTGAATTGATGCGGCGGGCCGTCGGGCACGGTCGCGAACGGCACATTGATCGGCTCCGGCTTGTCGAACAGCCGCAAGGGGCGCAGCGGCGGCTCACTCTCGGTGCGCGCTGGCCATTCGGCCTGCAAGGCCACGGCTAGATGATGTTGCGCCGGCGCGGCCAGCACTGCACATTCGGGGATATGCGTATCCTCAGGCAGGTGCACGACGACCCGCTTTCCGCCGATGCGCGCGGCGATGCGGTCGATCAGCGCGGCAAGCTCGTCATTGTCGTGGACATGGGCATCGAGATCGCGCTGCTCCTGCACCACGATCTCGGTGCGGCTTGCCGACAGCCGCACCATGTCGAAGCCGAAACCGGGATCGAGGGGATCGGCGAGCGCATCGAGGCGCTCGCGGAACAGCCGGTCGACCACCGCACTTCGTGTCACGGGACGCCCGGTCTCGACCATGATCGCGCGCACCGCGCCGTCGGTGCGGAAGAAGGCGGCCTCGAGCCGGCGCGCGCCCTTGCCCTGCTTCTCCATCGATGCGATCAACGTGTCGGCGAGCCGCGACAGCGTCATCGCGATCATTGTGTCGGTCGCGATCGGCTCGGCAAAGCGTTTCTCCACGATGTAATCGGGCAGCGGCTTTCGTGGATTGATCGGCGCATCGCCCTGCCCCAGCGCATGCGCGAGCAGCGTGGAGAATCGTGCGCCGAACCGCGCCGTGATTTCGCTCGGCGTGCGCGAGGCGACATCACCGATGGTTTTCAGGCCGGCGCGTCGCAGGCCGGTGCTGATAGTCTCGCCCGCGCCGAGCGCGGACACGGGAAACCGGCTGATCGCCGCCGCCTCCCCGCCATCGGCAACGATGCTACCAGATGCCTGCCGCGTCAGCGTGCGCGCGCAGACCGAGGTGCCGGCGATCGCCGCGCTGACGGCAAAACCTTGCCGCCCAAGCGCCCGGACGAGGGTCTGCAACAGCGCAGCCTCGCCGCCGAACAGATGCGCGCAGCCGGTGATGTCGAGGAACAATCCGTGCGGCGGATCGAGCGCCACCAGCGGCGTGAAACGATCGCACCAGTCGGCGATGTCGCTGATCGTCTTCGCATCGGCCACGGCATCAGCGTCGAACACCTTTAAATCCGGACACATCGCCCGGGCATTGGCCAGGGGCTGGCCGATATGCAGACCGAGCCGCTCGGCGGCCTCGTCCAGTGCATGGATCACCAGCGCGTTGTTGTCCTTGGCAACGACGATGCTGGGCTCATCCGGCGAGCCGCTGCCCATTTGCAAAAACCGCTGGATCCGGTCGATGGGCAGGCGCGGCAGCCACAGGCTGAGGATACGCCGACGATTCAGAGAACTGGCACTCATCACATTTCCATTCCATGATCCACCGGCCGCACGGGCCATGACGATTGCGCAGGAGCTCGGCATCGAAGCGCGGCGCGCCCCAGGCACTCCACACCGGCCCCGGTGGCGAATGCGCCGCGCGCAGCATCCATCTGGTCTCTGCGGTCGAGGGCAAAGGTTGCGCGGCCATCCGCAGCAACAGGCCGGTCACGCCTGAAGACTGCGCGGCCAATGTCAGCTTGCGGCTCGCCACGAGATCGAACTGCCTGGTCTCACCCCAGAGCTCGAGCACGACGGCACCCAGCGCGTCGCAGGCGAGCGCATCGGCCGAAGTCCGTAGCGCACTCTCCACGTCGGCGGCGCGCACCATCACCATGCGGCGCGGATCGAGACCGATCTCGGCGAGCCCGCTCATCGACAGCGCGCCGGTTTCAATTTCTGAAAAATCCTGCCGCACCCACAGCAGCGGTTTGCGTGTCGTCACGCGCCCCGCAAGTCCGGTGACAAAGCCCGTCGCGGCCGCGCCATGACGTCCATCGCAAAACACCTCGTGGATTGCCGCGCGCGCGAGCCCGCCCTTCAGCGCGCTGTCGGCCTCGCTATGGCCGAGCGCGACGCGGTCGCGATGATGCACGACCTCCGCCGTCTCGATGCGCTCGATCTGGCCGCGCAAGGTCGCAAGCGCGCTTCTTCGTGCGCCGCTCATGCTCGCCGCTCCATCAGGGTGATTGCCGGTGGCTCTCAAAAAGGAGAACCAACGACTGGCTCAATTGTTCATGATATGTTCTAATATAAAGCTAACGGCGCCCTTGGAGTCAATCGAATTGGCACTCTTCGGGATTCATAAGCCGAATCAAAGGGTTTTAGGTATGGACGTGCAACGTAAGCTGGAGATTCTGGCAGACGCCGCCAAGTACGACGCGTCCTGCGCCTCCAGCGGCACCGAGAGGCGGGATTCCAGCGACGGCAAGGGCATGGGCTCGACCGCGCCCGGCATGGGCATTTGCCATTCCTACGCGCCGGACGGCCGCTGCATCTCGCTGCTCAAGGTGCTGCTGACCAACGCCTGCAATTACGACTGCCTCTATTGCGTCAACCGCGCTTCCTCCAACGTGCCGCGCGCCCGCTTCACCATCGACGAAGTGGTCAAGCTGACGCTCGACTTCTACCGGCGCAATTACATCGAAGGGCTGTTTCTCTCCTCCGGCATCATCCGCAGCCCCGACTACACCATGGAGCAAGTGGTGAGCGTCGCGCGAAAACTACGCGAAGAGCATCATTTCCGCGGCTACATCCATCTCAAGACGATCCCGGAGGCCGACGATGCATTGATCTCCGAGGCCGGCAAATATGCCGACCGTCTCTCCATCAACATCGAGATGCCGCAGGAAACGAGCCTGCAGCAATTCGCGCCCGAGAAAGACGTGCGCGCGATCCGCCGCACCATGGGCCGGCTGCGGCTGAAGCTGGACGAGGCCGAAGAAAGCCGCAGCGCGAAAACGAAAGCCAAGCCGCAGCGCTTCGCGCCGGCCGGCCAAAGCACGCAGATGATCGTCGGCGCCGACGCGGCCTCCGACCACACCATCCTTCACACTAGCGCCAATCTCTACGGCTCATACAAACTGAAGCGCGTCTACTATTCCGCGTTCAGCCCGATCCCCGATGCCAGCCGCGCACTGCCTCTGCGCGCGCCGCCCTTGCTGCGCGAGCATCGACTCTACCAGGCCGACTGGCTGATGCGGTTCTACGGTTTTGATGTCGGCGAGATCGTCGACGACAGCGCGATGCTGCCGCTCGACACCGATCCAAAGCTCGCTTGGGCGCTGCGCCACCGCGACCGCTTCCCTCTCGACGTCAACCGCGCCAGCCGCGAGGAATTGTTACGCGTGCCGGGCTTCGGCACCAAGGCGGTCGAGCGCATCATCGCGACGCGCCGCACGACCACGATCCGCGTCGCCGATCTCGCGCGGCTGCGTGTGCCCCGGAACAAGGCGCTGCCGTTCATCGTCCTCAGCGATCACCGGCCCCCGCGGCATCGCCTCGACGAGGCCCGGCTGATCGAGCGGTTCAAGCCGAAGGCAACGCAACTGGGGTTTGGCTTCTGATGCAGTTCATTACTCTCGACACCGAAACCGATTTCGACGGCTGGCGCAAAGCCGCCCGTGCGCTCGTGCTTCACGAGGTGAAGCCGGCCGACGTCACCTGGGTCGTGCAGGGCGGTGAAGCGGAGCTGTTCGCGCCGCCCTCGCCGTCTCCGCTGCCGGATGGCAGCGATAGCACCTTCAACGTGCCGGCAAAATTCGTCGAACTCGCCAAGGCCGCGATCCTAAATCGCGACAGCGAACGTTTCGCGATCCTTTATCGGTTGCTGTTTCGGCTGAAGAACAATCACGACCTCATCGAGGTCGCGACCGATCCCGATGTCGCGCAAGTCACGGCCATGGCGAAGGCGGTCTACCGCGACGAGCACAAGATGCATGCCTTCGTGCGCTTCCGTGAGATCGGCAGGGAACGCGAAGCACATTATGTCGCCTGGTTCGAGCCGGAGCATCACATCGTCGAGCTTGCCGCGCCGTTCTTCGCCAAGCGCTTTGCAGACATGCCCTGGTCGATCCTGACGCCCGATTTGTGCGCGCATTGGGATGGCCACGCGCTCTCGTTCACATCAGGCGTCAGCAAGAGTGAGGCGCCGAGCGAAGACCGGCTGGAGGAAACCTGGCGGCACTACTACGCCAGCATCTTCAATCCGGCCCGCCTGAAGGTGAAGGCGATGCAAACGGAGATGCCGAAGAAATATTGGAGGAACCTGCCCGAGGCTTCGATCATTAAGCCTCTGATCGAGGACGCCGAACGCATGGCCGGCGCCATGATCGCAAATGCCGCAACCGATCCGCACAAGCCTCAAAAGCGGCCGGAGGCTCCGATGAGACGCAAGACCGCAACCGACGATCTCGAAGCGCTCCGCGAGGAGGCCGCCCACTGCCGGGCCTGCCATCTCTACAAGGACGCCACCCAGACCGTGTTCGGCGAAGGCCCGAAGTCCGCCAATATCATGCTGGTCGGCGAACAGCCCGGCGACAAGGAAGACCTCGCCGGCCACCCCTTCGTCGGTCCCGCCGGCCAGATGCTCGACCGGGCACTGGCGGAAGCCGGCGTCGACCGCAAGAAGGTCTATGTCACCAACGCGGTGAAACACTTCAAATTCGTGCCGCGCGGCAAAATCCGCCTGCATCAGAAGCCGGCGACGCCGGAAATCCGCGCCTGCCGGCAGTGGTATGAGCGGGAAGTCTCAGTAATCCAGCCCGATCTTATCGTGGCGATGGGCGCCACGGCCGCGCAAAGCGTGTTCGGCAAGATCACCCCGATCGGCAAAAACCGCGGCCGGCTGATCGACCTTCCCGACGGCCACAAGGCGCTGGTGACCGTGCACCCGTCCTATCTGCTCCGGCTGCCCGATCCGGAAGCCAAGGTGCTGGAATATCGGCGCTTTGTTGAAGACCTGAAGATCGTTGCCGGCTTGCAGAGGAAAGCCGCGCGCGCCGCCTAAATACAGGCGGGAAAACGCCTTTCAGGCGCCGCTTGTCATCCAGCCTTCAAATCCATCGGGGACAATCGCCCTTACAGAAAGTGGGCAACACCCGCAACGACATGCACATGACTTCGGAAGCCATCCGCTTCCTGATGAAGGACAAGGCGAACCATCTCAGCAAGGACGACGTCGCATTGCTCAACACCTACAAGGGCTCGCTCGATCGCCGCCACGAAGTTCATCCCAACCTGGGTGAAGGTCGCTGTTGCCATCGCGCTCGGCCTCGGCACCATGATCGGCTGGAAGCGTATCGTCATCACGGTTGGTGAGAAGATCGGCAAGACCCATCCACCTACGCGCAGGGCGCCGCCGACGTGTTCGGCCTGCCGGTCTCGACCACCCACGTGCTGTCGTCCGGCGTCGCGGGCACCATGGCCGCCAACGGCTCGGGCCTGCAATGGCCGACGATCCGCAATCTGCTGATGGCATGGGTGCTGACGCTGCCCTGCGCGATCGCGTTGTCGGCCACGCTCTACGTGATCTTCTCGCGGGTCTTCTGAAGCCGATCACGTCACTCAAAGACAATGGGCCCGTGCGATGCACGGGCCCTTTTCATGTGCGCTTTCGGCTTGACCTTGCGTTTGGCGTTACGCTGCCGCGAGCGATTCCTCGACCAGCTTGACCCAGTACGACGTGCCGTAAACGATCGCCCCGTCGTCGAAATTGTAGGCGGGGTGATGCAGGCCCGCGCTGTCGCCGTTGCCGCAGAAGATGAAGGCGCCGGGGCGCGCTTCCAGCATATAGGCGAAATCCTCACCGCCCATCAGCGGTGACATCTCGAGCACATTAGCCTCGCCCGCTACCTGCCCGGCGATGCGACGCGCAATCTCGGTCTCCGCGGCGTGGTTGTTCACCACGGGATAATTCCGCTTGTAGTGCAGATCGATCTTGGCGCCGGTAATCTGCGCCACGCCCGCCACCACCTCGTGCACGCGCTTCTCGACCAGCTTGCGCACCTCCGGCGACAGCGTGCGGATGGTGCCCCTCAGTATCGCGGTTTGCGGAATAACGTTGCGGGCATTGCCCGCGTGGAACTCGCAGATCGAGATCACGGCCGACTCCAGCGGATCGACGCTGCGCGCGACGATCGACTGCAGCGCCGTGATCACCTGCGCGCCGACCAGAACGGAATCGACGCATCTGTGCGGCCGCGCGGCATGGCCGCCGAGGCCCTCGATCATAATATCGACCTCGTCGGTCGCCGCCATGATCGGACCTGGCCGGATCGCGAACGAGCCCACCGGAATGCCCGGACCGTTGTGCATGCCGTAGACCTGCTCGATGCCGAAGCGCTCCATCATTCCGTCCTTGACCATGGCCAAGCCGCCGGCGCCGCCCTCCTCAGCCGGCTGGAAGATGACCACCGCATCGCCGGCGAAGTTGCGGGTCTCAGCGAGATAACGCGCAGCACCGAGCAGCATCGCGGTGTGGCCGTCATGGCCGCAGGCGTGCATCTTGCCGGGGGTTTTCGAAGCGTAGGGCAGGTTGGTCTGTTCCTCGACCGGCAGCGCATCCATGTCGGCACGCAGGCCGATGGCCTTGAGGCCCTCGCCGACTGGCTTGCTGCCCTTGATCACGCCGACCACGCCGGTCTGGCCGATGCCCGTCACGACCTCATCGCAGCCGAATTCGCGCAGGCGGTCCGCGACGAATGCTGCGGTGCGGTGGACGTCATAGAGCAGCTCAGGATGCTGGTGGATGTCCCGGCGCCAGGCCTGAATATCGGGTTGAAGGTCGGCGACGCGGTTCACGATGGGCATGGAGGGTCTCAAGCCTTATTGAAAATACAGGACTGTCTACCATGCAAGCACCAGTCCACCCAACTGCCGGCGATCGGGGTCTTGCCCTGCTCGCCCGGCATGGCCGGGCTTGTCCCGATCCGCCGCGTCTGCCTATTAGGACGGAACGTTAAGTGACCATCCGGGTGGAAGCAGAATGCCAAGGCGGCTCGAAGGTGAGTTTGACTACATTGTCGTTGGGGCCGGCACGGCGGGCTGCATCGTCGCCAACCGGCTGTCGGCCAATTCCAGCAATCGCGTCCTCGTTCTCGAAGCCGGCGGCGACGACAACTGGATCTGGTTCCACATTCCCGTCGGCTATCTCTTCGCCATCGGCAATCCGCGCTCGGACTGGATGTTCAGGACCGAGGCCGAGCCCGGCCTGAACGGCCGCTCGCTTGCCTATCCCCGCGGCAAGGTGATCGGTGGCTGTTCGTCGATCAACGCCATGATCTCGATGCGTGGACAGGCCGCCGATTACGATCACTGGCGCCAGCTCGGCATGACAGGCTGGGGTTATGATGACGTACTGCCGCTGTTCAGGCGGCTCGAGGATCACTTCCTCGGTCCCAGCGAGCATCACGGCACCGGAGGCGGCTGGCGCATTGAGGCGCCGCGGCTGTCCTGGGACGTTCTCGACGCCGTTGGCGACGCTGCCGAGGAGATGGGCATCAAGCGCATTCCGGATTTCAACACCGGCGACAACGAAGGCACCAGCTATTTCCACGTCAATCAGAAGCGCGGCCGGCGCTGGTCGTCGGCGCGCGGCTTCCTCAAGCCAGCACTGAACCGCCGGAATCTGCGGCTCGAGAAGCATGTGCTGGTCGATCGTCTGATCATCGAGCAGCGCCGCGCCGTCGGCGTGCGCTTCATCCAGAATGGCGAGATCATCGAGGCGCGTGCGAAACGCGAGGTGATCCTCTCGGCAGGGGCGATCGGCTCAGTGCAGGTGCTGCATCGCTCCGGCATCGGGCCCGCCGACTGGCTGTCCCCGCTCGGCATCGACATCGTGATGGACGAGCCCGGCGTCGGTCGCAATCTCCAGGACCATCTCCAGCAGCGCGCGATCTACAAGGTCGAGGGCGTGCGCACACTGAACGAGACCTATTACAATCTGGTCCGACGCGGCCTGATGGGGCTCGACTACGCCTTCCGCCGCCGCGGTCCCCTGACCATGGCACCGTCGCAGCTCGGCATCTTCACGCGCTCCGATGCAACGCGCGCGCGCGCCAACATCCAATTCCACGTGCAGCCGCTGTCGCTCGACAAGTTCGGCGATCCCCTGCACCGCTTCCCCGCGATCACGGTGAGCGCCTGCAATCTCCAGCCGACATCGCGCGGCACCGTTCGTCTGCGTTCGGCGACGCCGAACGAGAAGCCGATCATCGCGCCGAATTATCTTTCAACGGACGACGACCGTCAGGTCGGCGCCGACGCCATTCGTACCACCCGCCGTCTGATGCAGCAGAAGGCGCTGGCAAAATATCGCCCGAGCGAGTATCTGCCAGGCCCCTCCGTCGGCGACGATGATGCCTCGCTGGCAAAAGCCGCCGGCGACATCGGCACCACCATCTTCCATCCCGTCGGCACCGCGAAAATGGGCGCGGTGAGCGATCCGATGGCCGTGGTGGACGAGCGGCTGCGCTTCTACGGTCTCGAAGGCTTGCGCATCGTCGATGCCTCGATCATGCCGACGATCACCTCAGGCAACACCAACACGCCGACCGCGATGATCGCGGAGAAAGGCGCGACGATGATCCTGGAGGATGCGCGTTAGAGATCGCGGCTCCCGGACGCGGCGCCGCGCCTCCTGACACGCCCCCCTCGCTCACGAAAACGTCATCTCTTCCAGGAATAAATCCGTCCCTCCGCCAATCACCTCCCCGAAGCCCAATTCCGGGTGAGAGGAGACGCGCGATGAGCGGACACGATCACGGCGACGACGGCGTCAGCCGCCGCAAGGTGCTGGAATGCATGACCTGGGCCGGCACCGGAGTGCTCTGGACCATCACGGGCGGGGTCCCGCGCTCGCTCGGCATCATCGATTCCGCGCAAGCCGCGACCGCGGCTGCGTCCGGCATGACGTTCCTCCAGATCAGCGACAGCCACGTCGGCTTCGACAAGCCGGCCAACCCAAACGCGCTCGGCACGCTGGAGGAGGCCATCAACAAGATCACCGCGATGCCGGCCAAGCCGTCGTTCATGATCCATACCGGCGACATTACTCATTTGTCGAAGGCCGCCGAATTCGACAACGCCGATCGTATCATCTCGCAGAGCAAACTGGACGTGCACTACGTGCCCGGCGAGCATGACTTCCTCGACGAGGAAGTAAAATTCTATCGCGAGCGCTACGGCCGGGGCACCAAGGGCCAGGGCTGGTATTCGTTCGACGCCGGCGGCGTACACTTCATCGGCCTCGTCAATGTCATCGATCTCAAGGCCGGCGGTCTCGGCAATCTCGGCGCCGAGCAACTCGCCTGGCTCGAGGACGACCTGCGCGGCAAGTCGAAATCGACGCCGATCGTGCTGTTCGCCCACATCCCGCTCTGGACCGTCTACCCCGAATGGGGCTGGGGCACCGAGGACGGCGCTCGCGCGCTGGAACAGGTGAAAGGCTTTGGTTCGGTCACCGTGCTGAACGGCCATATCCATCAGGTGATGCAGAAGGTCGAGGGCAACGTCACCTTCCACACTGCACGCTCCACCGCCTTCCCTCAGCCGGCGCCGGGAGCCGCACCCTCGCCCGGACCGATGAAGGTCGAAGACGCAAAGCTCCGCGCCATGCTTGGCGTTGCCAGCATCAACTTCAAGCAGAACGAGCAGCGGCTCGCGATCATCGATACGCCGCTCCAGGGTTGATGCAGGGCTAACGGAAGCTGACAATGAAGACACTCAATCGCCGCGACTTCGGTGTCGACTTCGGTCTCGCTTTGGCCGCGGCCGTCCTGTTGCCCGTCACAACCGCCCGTGCCGACGACATTGAGGTGCATATCGACAATTTCGTCTTCCAGCCGGCCGAGCTCAAGATCAAGGTCGGCACCACCGTGACCTGGACCAACCGGGACGACATCCCGCACACCGTGGTGTCGGCCGGCAAGTTCAGGTCCAAGACGCTGGACACTGACGACAAGTTCTCGTTCACCTTCACCAATGCGGGCGACTATAAGTATTTTTGTTCGCTGCACCCGCAAATGACGGGGATGATCAAGGTTGAGTAACATCTCGAACCAAGGCATCAACGTCTTGCCCGGCCGGTGGTCCCACGCCGGCCGGGCTGGTGTGCCCTCGATCACACAAAGGGACGAAACGAACGGCGAAGAAACCAAGCAACGAGCAGAACAAGTGGCAAAGCGAGGAGCGATGCCCGTGAGCGACGATCTGCAGAGGGCGCAGCACTTCCGCGAGGCGACGCTGCCCCATCTAGATGACGTCTACACGCTCGCGCGCTATCTGCTGCGCGACGCCTCCGACGCCGAAGACGCGGTGCAGGAGTGCTATCTGCGCGCGCTGAAGCATTTCGACAGCTATCGCGGGCCGGCGATGAAGCCCTGGCTGTTCGCGATCCTGCGTAACGTCTGCAACGCCGAATACGCACGGCGCGCGCATAGGCACAGCCCGATCGAGGATACGCCCGGCGCTGCCGAGCAGACGCCGATCTGGCAGGAGACCGAGGCAAGCCCCGAAACCGAAGTGCTGCGCAGCCGCGATGCAGGCGCGGTCCGCAAGCTGATCGACGCGCTCGCCGAGCCGTTCAAGGAAACATTCGTGCTGCGGGAGATCAACAACCTGTCCTATCGTGAAATCGCCGACGCCGTCGGCGCGCCCGTCGGCACCGTGATGTCCCGCCTCGCCCGCGCCCGCGCCATGCTGCGCGCGGCCTGGACGGCGGAAGAGGAGCAAGCAAGATGACCTGCGACGACGCAAGGATCCTGCTTCACGCGCTGCTCGACAACGAGCTCGATGCCGGCCATGCGCGCGAGGTCGAAGCCCATATCGCCAGGTGCCCGGCCTGCGCTGCGGAGTTTTTGGCACAACGCGACATGCAGCGCGTACTCGCAGACGCCGATTTGCGCTACACCGCTCCGACGAGTTTGCGCACCCGGATCGAGGCTTCGCTGCCGCAGCCGCAGCGCCAACAACCGAGCCGCCGCTCCGTGCTGCGCGGCTTTGCGATGGGCTCGGCAGTCTCCGCGCTCGCCGCCTCTGGCGTCGTCGCGGTGGTGCTGCGCCAGGACGACCAGCAGCGCATCCTGTCGGAGGTCGTCTCCGCGCATCTCCGCTCGCTCCAGGCCGGCCACCTCATTGACGTGGTCTCGACCGACCAGCATACGGTGAAGCCGTGGTTCAACGGCAAGCTTGACGTCGCCCCGCCCGTGATCGACCTCACCGCGCAAGGTTTTACGCTGGTCGGCGGCAGGCTCGATTATATCGACGCACGTGCCATCGGTGCGGTCGTCTACAAGCGCCGCCAGCACGTGGTCAATCTGTTCGTGTCGCAGACATCGAATGCGGAATACCGCGCGCCCAAGACCGAAACCATGCAGGGCTTCAACTGCCGGCGCTGGGGCAATCGCGGCCTGAACTTCTGGGCCGTCAGCGATCTCGCCGCCGACGAGCTTGCCGAATTCGTCGAGAAGTTCGAGGCGGCGATAACGGGTTAGCCTCTGCGCATGCAGTCATTCGAGCGGAGGAAATCGTTCGAAGACGGGCAGTTCGTGAGCCCGCTCCATCCAGCCAATCCGCTCAGCGACCTGAATGTGCATCGTCGCCGGAACTGCATCGGGGTCATCATAGGTGCCGCTCTGGATATCGATGATATCAGGCATCAGGTTTTCGTTGATGTAGAACAGCCCCGTGCCGCAATCGGCGCAGAAGAGCCGTCGTCCATGCTCGGATGATTGATAGATCTTCGGCTGACCGCGCACGACTTTGACCGCTTTGAGCGAATACATCGCCCAGCCGACCATCGGTGCCCCGGAGTGGCGGCGGCAATCCGCGCAATGGCAGAGCGCGTGCACCATCATGTCGCCGTTCACTTCATAGCGGATCGCGCCGCAATGACAGCCGCCAGTCAAAGGCATCGCCCACTCCTCTCCCGGTCAGGTCAATGCCGGAAAATAAGTGTCGATTTGGAATTTCAGGAGACGGACTGCTTCAGCAGGTCGCACGTCGCGACATCAGGCCGCAGCAGAGGCCTTACGCAGACCTTCGCACCGCGTTGTCCACCAACGTCTTGCCGAGCGACCAGATTGCGCCGGGGACCTTGTGACTGCCGGCGATGACGTCGTCGAAGGCGCGCTCGATCCAGCCGCAATCCTCCTCGGTGATGGTGAGCGGCGGCAGAAGCTTGATGGTGTGGCTGCCATGGCCGGCGACTTGCGTGAGGATTTTGTGATCCTTGAACAGCGGCACGGTGATGAGCTGGCAGAACAGGCCCTTGTTGGCGGCTTCCAGCACGTTCCAGGACGCGCGGAGCCGCAGCGACTTCGGCGGACCGAACTCGACACCGATCATCAGGCCCTTGCCGCGCACTTCCTTCAACAGCTCGTAGCCGGGCACCATGCGCGTGAGCGCGAGGCGCAGCTCGGCACCGCGCTTGGCGGCGGCCTCGATCAGCTTCTCGGACTCCATGACGTCGAGCGTGGCGATGCCGGCGGCCATCGCGAGGTCGTTCTTGGAGAAGGTGGAGCCGTGCACCACAGCGCGGTCCATCTGGTTGAAGATCTTGTCGAAGATGCTCTTGCGCGTCAGCACGGCGCCGACCGGCACGTGGCCCCCGGACAGTGACTTCGACAGCAGCACCATGTCGGGCTCGACGTTCCAGTGCTCGACCGCGAGGAAGCGGCCGGTGCGGCCCATGCCGGTCTGGATCTCGTCGGCGACGAACAGCGTGCCGTATTTCTTGCAGAGCGCAGCCGCACCCGGCAGGAACTCGTCGGTGGGCATGTTGACGCCCTTGCCCTGGATCGGCTCGATGACGAAGGCCGCCACCTCGCGCGAGGCCAGCGCCTTTTCGAGCGCAGCGAGATCGTTGAACGGGATTGAGGTGCAGCCCGGCAGCAGCGGCTCGAAGCCGGTGCGGAAATTCGAATCACCCGTCAGGGACAGGGCGCCATAAGTCAGGCCGTGATAGCCATGGGCGCAATAGACGATCCCGGGCCGGCCGGTGGCGCCGCGGGCGAACTTGATCGCGGCTTCGACGCATTCGGCGCCGGAATTGGCGAAGAACGCCTTGTCGAGATAGGGGACGTACTTCAAAAGCCGCTCGGCAAGCACGCCGGCAAGCACCGAGACGTCGAACTGGACGAGGTTAGGCAGCTCCGCATCGAGCACGCTCTTGAGCGCCTCGCGCATGACGGGATGATTGCGTCCGATCGCAAACACGCCAAACCCGGACAGGAGATCGAGATAGCGCGCCCCGTCGCGGTCGTAGAGGTACTGTCCCTGCCCCTTCTGGAAGCCGACATCATAGCCGATGGTCTTCAGAACCCGAACGAACTGCTCGTTCAAATGCCGATTATGCAGGGCGCTGCGCTGGGCCTGACGGTCCGCGAACAGCTGAGACATGTCTGGATTTGGGCTGTGCATCCGCTACATACTTCGGTTGAGGGCCGTCTCGTCAACTGAAAACGGACCGTTGCCGAAAACGGTCTGTGCGGCCTTTTGCCCTTTTTCGGACCATCTTCGCAAGCACAGCTTTAGACCATGTTGCACTGCCAAGGAACTATCATGCGTTTAGCCCTTTACACCGGACTAATACTGGCTGGCGGTTACACCTGCCTGACCCCGGCGCTCGCGGCCGATCCCACCGGCGACTGGCGGGTTGCCGACGGCGTCGCCAACATTCGTGTCGCCCAATGCAACGGCAGCATGTGGGGCGCGGTTTCCTGGGAAAAACAGCCCGGCGGCCGCGATGAAAACAATCCGGACGCGTCGAAAAAGACCAGGCCCACTCTGGGCATGGCCACCCTGATCGACATGAAGAAAAAGCCCGGCGCCGATCAGTGGGAAGGTCAGGTCTATAACGCCAAGGACGGCCAGCTCTACAGCGCAACCATCACGCCGGTTGGCACCGACCAGCTCGAGATCAAGGGCTGCGTCATGGGGTTCTTGTGCGGTGGCGAGACCTGGACCCGGGTCGGCCCCCCGATTCCCTTGAGCCCCGCCAACGCCATGGCCAAGGGCGCGCCGAAGTCCACCGGACCTGCCCCGAAAGCCCAGGGAACGACGGTTGCTGCAGCGCCTCAGCCTGCGCCCGCAGCCCCGAAACCCGCCGGCACTGCCAAGCCCGGTCAGAAGGGCGCCGCCGACCAGGTCGGCGACATCTGCCTACTCCCTGAGATTGCGGGGTTTGCCCATTAGGGCAGGCTGGAACAGCAGCACGGCGGCGAGCGTCGTCACCAGCGACAGCGCAAGCAGCTTGCCCATGCTGGACGTGCCGGGATGGCTCGACAGCCACAGGCTGCCGAACGCGGTCGCCGTCGTCAGCGCGCTGAAAAAGATCGCACGCGTCAGGCTGGTCTGGAGCAGGTTTGTCCTGCCCGAGCGCCAGGCAACGACATAGTAGATCTTGAAGGCCACGCCGACGCCGAGCAGCAGCGGGAACGCGACGATATTGGCGAAGTTGAGCGGCAGGCCGATCAGCACGCAGATCTCGAGGGTCACCGCGCCGGCAACCAGCAGCGGCACCAACGTCATCAGCACGTCGACGAACCGGCGCAGCGTGATCCAGAGCAACAGGCCGATCACCAGCAGGGCATAAATTCCGGCATGGATGAACGCCTTCACCACAGTGTCGCCGGATTTCAGGATCGAGACCGGGCCGCCGATCGCGGTCGGCTCAGCAACGAGCACCGCCGCCGCAAATTTGCGCAGCGTGTCGTTGTCGTTGGGGTCGCCCTTCGGCAGCGCCTCGACGCGGATGATGCCGTCCTTGCTCTTCCAGGCGCTGACGAGATCTGCCGGCAATGACTTCAGGGTGACCGGCTCGGCCTGCATAGCGTTCCGGAGCTGGTCGAACACGATCTTCATCGGCGTCACGAACACGTCCTGCGCCTTGTTCCGCATGGCCTCGTCGCCGTTGGCGAGCTTGTCCAGCGCGTCCGCGAGCCGGCGCGAGGCGACCGCACCCGGGCCCTTCGCATCGCCTGCGGTCCGGCGCAGATTGTCGACCGAGGATTTCAGCGCATCGACGTTTTCCTTGTCCGACGGCGCGGCGTCGATCTGGTCGGGATTGAGCGCGGGGTTCAGCACCTTGGCGCCCTGCGCGAGCAGCTTCAGCTTTGGCGGCTGGTCTTGAGGAACGAAGCTGTTGAGCGACATCACGCGCAACACCTCCGGCACCTTCTCCAGCTTCGCCTCGACCTGCCTTGCCTGCTCTTCCGACGTCGTCATCACGTTGATGGCATTGGCGCCGGTGTTGGGATCCTTGCGCAAATCGAGGAAGGTCGCGATCGACTCGGCCTTCGGGTTGCGCAGGTTCATCGGGTTGAAGTCGAACTTCATGAAGTAGAGGAGCGGCAGACCGGCGAGCGCCAGGAGCAGCGTGCCCCCCACCACCAGCACGCGGTGCTTCTCCAGGAAATGGTCGAGCGGCGCGAGGAAGGCGTAGCCGACCGGCTCCTTCTCGCCAGGCGGATTCAACAGCTTCAGCAGCGCCGGTAGGATGGTGATCGAGGAGACGAAGGCGACCAGCATGCCGACGCCGGCGATCTGGCCGAGTTCGGCAATACCCTTGTAGTCGGTCGGGATGAAGCAGAGGAAGCCGGCCGCGGTCGCCATCGCTGCCAGCGACAGCGGGATCGCCGAGCGCTTGGCCGCCAGCACCAGCGCGCCCGAGAGATCGTTGTGCTTGTAGCGCTCCGAACGGTAGCGAACGCTGTACTGGATGCCGAAATCGACGCCGAGGCCGACGAACAGCACGGCGAACGCGATCGACAGCAAATTGAGCGAGCCCACCATCATCAGGCCGGCGGCGGTTGTCAGCGCAAGACCCACGAAGAGATTGATGAACACGGCGAAGATGATCTTCGCCGAATGCAGCGCCAGCCACAGGATCAGGAGCACGACAAGGACCGTGCCGACGCCGTTGACGATGGCGCCTTCCTGGACGGTTGCATATTCCTCGTTGGCGATCGGGACCGGACCGGTCAGCCGCACCCGCGCCTGGTATTTGGTGGCAAAATCCAGATCGGCGGCGGCCTTGCGGATCGCGTCGGTGGCGCCCTTGCCGGGCTCCAGCGCGTTGTAGTCGAGGATCGGCTTGAACTCGATGAAGGCGCGCTTGTCCGAATCCGTCAGCGGCTCGTCACTGACGAGCTCGCGCCAGGAGAAGGTCGCATTGCCCTTGTTGAGCACGGTTTCGACCGTCTGGGCGATCTGGTTGAATGGCCGCGCGGTGTTGTCGAGCTTGACCTGGCCGCGCTTGACGCCGGCAAGTCCGGTCTCCAGTGCACCGGTCAGGCCGCGGATCGAGGGATCGCCTGCCATGATCTCGATCAGGGGCGCGGCGGATTCGAATTGGCCGGTGACCTTGGCGACCTCCTCGGTCGGCAGGAACAACAGACCGTTCTTCTCGAAGAACTCGCCGGTGCCGAGCTGCTGCATCGACTGGAAGTTGGTCTTGTCGTCCTTCAGCTTGGCATAGAGCGCGTCCGACGCCGCCGTCGCCATCTCCGGCGTCTTGGCTTCCACGACCGCCGTAATCGTCGCATCGCGGTCGAAGGCGCGATCGAACTGCTGGTCGCGTTGGCGCCAGTCCAGATTTTGGGCAATCAGCGAATTGATGTCGGTGTTGATGGCGAAGTGCCGGGACGTGTAGTAGCCCGCCCCCACCGCCAGCAGGAGCCCGAGAACGACGACGAGGGAGGCAAACCGGGTGCAGGCCCTGACGATGGCAACGACTACGCTTTGCAGCACTACTTTTCTTTCTGCGGTTAACAGCTTGCCGGAAACGCCCGCTGTTTAACGGAGTTCCCAGCCGAAACCTATTGCTGTTTTGAGTGGTTATCGCGGCCAGAAGGTTCGAGGTAAACGGCGACAGACCGCGGCAAAATCATGTGGGCGCGGTCGGTATAGCCGGGGAGTTGAGGCGGGAAAGTGACGAAGGGGCGGGCACACATGTCGCCATTTTACTCACGGGACAGCCGCTACTATACTACCGCAAAAGTGATCCCGTACGGAACCAAAGTTCATTCCTCCTTTCCTAGCTGCCGATTTTTTGACACAAAGTATTGCGCCTTCCATGCACCCGAGCCCCGACGGGGGTGGGCGGCTACCGCGTGCCAAACCGATGGTGCGGATATTGCAGCTCATTGGTCAGTATCGGAGTGCCCCGGGGACTTCGGAAGCGGATTGGTTCAACTTGCGTGATGGGCGTCCAATGGAAGTTTATCTGGCGCAACCGCGTGGCTTTTGCGCGGGAGTGGTGCGTGCGATCGAGATCGTGGAACGGGCGCTGGAGAAGTACGGCCCGCCCGTCTACGTCCGCCATGAGATCGTGCACAACAAGTACGTGGTCGAGAGCCTGAAAAACAAAGGCGCCATCTTCGTTGAGGAGCTGTCAGAGGTGCCGCCAAAGGCAGTGACGGTCTTCAGCGCTCATGGTGTGGCCCGCAGCGTCGAGGAAGAAGCGGCCGCGCGCGACCTTCCGGTGCTTAATGCCACCTGCCCCCTGGTCACGAAAGTTCACAATCAGGGGAAGCGCTACATCGCCAGGGGCCGCACCCTGATCCTCATTGGCCATGACGGCCACCCCGAGGTCGAGGGTACGATGGGCCAGGTCCCCGCCCCCGTACTGCTGGTCCAAAGCGTTGAAGACGTTAAGGCCCTTGAGCTGCCGGCAGATACGCCAGTGGCCTATATCACCCAGACCACCCTATCGGTGGATGACACGAAGGATATCATTTCGGCCCTACAGACCCGCTTTACAGATATTCAAGGTCCGGATATCCGGGATATCTGCTATGCGACACAGAACCGCCAATCTGCGGTAAGGGACTTGAGCAAGCTGGTCGACGTGATCTTGGTGGTGGGCGCCGCCAATAGCTCGAACTCGAACCGGCTCCGCGAAATTGGCACTGAGGCCGGCGTCGCGAGTTATTTGATCGCCGACGGCAGCGCGCTCAATCCCGAGTGGTTGAAAGATGCCAGGACCGTCGGCGTCACGGCCGGCGCCTCGGCGCCTGAGGTACTCGTGGATGACGTGATCGAAGCGATGCGGCGGATCGGACCGGTCAAGGTCTCGGTACTGCCGGGCCGCGAGGAAAACATCGAATTCCGGCTTCCGGCCCAACTGGCTGCGAGCTGACCTACCTGAATTTCAAGCCCAGAAAGAAACTTGTAATGGCTATCCCCTTCTTCAAGGAAATGCGTATCGGCGGTTATTTGATCAAGCAGAAACTGCTTGGCCGCAAGCGCTATCCGCTCGTGCTGATGCTGGAGCCGCTATTTCGCTGCAACCTCGCCTGCGTCGGCTGCGGCAAGATCGATTATCCGGATGCGATCCTCAACCGCCGCATGACCGCACAGGAGTGCTGGGACGCGGCCGACGAGTGCGGCGCGCCGATGGTCGCCATTCCCGGCGGCGAGCCGCTGATCCACAAGGAGATCGGCGAGATCGTGCGCGGCCTCGTCGCGCGCAAGAAGTTCGTCTCGCTCTGCACCAACGCGCTGCTGCTGGAGAAGAAGCTCGACCTGTTCGAGCCCTCGCCCTATCTGTTCTTCTCCGTGCATCTCGACGGCCTGAAGGAGCACCACGACAAGGCCGTGTCGCAGAAGGGCGTGTTCGACCGCGCCGTCTCCGCGATCAAGGCGGCCAAGGCCCGCGGCTTCACCGTCAACGTCAACGCCACCATCTTCGACGGTCATCCGGCCGAGGAGATCGCGAAATTCCTCGACTTCACCACCGAGCTCGGCGTCGGCGTCTCGATGTCGCCGGGCTACGCCTATGAGCGCGCGCCCGACCAGGAGCACTTCCTCAACCGCACCAAGACCAAGAAGCTGTTCCGCGACGTCTTTGCGATGGGCAAGGGCAAGAAGTGGAATTTCATGCATTCCGCCCTTTTCCTCGACTTCCTCGCCGGCAACCAGGAATACGAGTGCACGCCCTGGGGCATGCCCGCGCGCAACATCTTCGGCTGGCAGAAGCCCTGCTATCTGCTTGGCGAAGGCTATGCCAAGACCTTCAAGGAGCTGATGGACACCACCGACTGGGAGACCTACGGCACCGGCAAGTACGAGAAGTGCGCCGACTGCATGGCCCATTGCGGCTACGAACCGACCGCGGCGACCGCAGCCATCAACAACCCGCTGAAGGCGATGTGGGTGTCGCTGCGCGGCATCAGGACCACGGGCCCGATGGCGCCCGAGATCGACATGAGCAAGCAGCGCCCGGCGCAGTACATCTTCTCGGCCGAAGTGCAGAAGCGCCTGTCGGAGATTCGCAAGGACGAGGCCGCCGCCGCGCAGGAGAAGGCCGCGCGGAAGGCTTCGACTGCTGCGTAAGCGCGCGAGCCGACACGAACGAAAAAGGCCCAGTCGCCATTGGCGACCGGGCCTTTTGTTTTGTTCAGCTCAAGCGCCAAGGGGAAGACCGACGCGATGTGCGGGGCTACGCTCCTTCCCCTCCTTGCTGGGTTGGGCCGACCTCATGCAAAAAAATGAATATCCCCCATGCGTGCCCGGGCTTTCACATCAGGCGTTAGCGTCCCATCAGAAGTGAACCTCGGTGCGCATGCCGAGAACCACGGCATTGTCGGTCTTCACGCCCGCGGCGTTGTAGCCGCGCCCGCCGGGATTGATCACATATTGCGCATCGAATTTGAGGTTCAGCCAGCCGGCCGCCTGCCATCCGTACCAGACTTCGATCGGAACTTCGTTGCCGCCGGCGTTGGGGCTCAGCGCCGCCGTGTTCACATGCGTCGTGCCCACCGCGAAGCCGACTTCGTCCTGGGGACGCCAGGAGAACGTTCCGGTGTGCCTGAAGCCCAGGGCGATCTGGTAATCCTGGTACGACGTCCGATGATCGGCAACGGTCGTATTGAGGAAGGTGTACCAACCCTGTGCGCCGGGACCGTCGACGGTCAACCGTTGCAGGATCGACTCGTAGACACCGTAGCGGCCTCTTTGATCGCTGAGATTTTGATCTGGGACGCCGCCGACCCCCGGAATGGTGCTGATAACACCCGGAAGACCACCATCAATGGACGAGGCGCTGTCGTACCAGCCGCCAACTCTCCAGGTCCCGGTCAAGGGCCCCTTCGGCGCCCAGACCAACTCCACCGGCACCATCACGCCACTGGCGCGATTTGAGGCGGGAATGCCGGGCAAGAAATAGACGCCAGGGTCTGACGTCGTCAGGTAACCCGGATTGGCGTCGTAGACGCCGACCGAAACCGTGAATTCCGGCGCGATCTTGTAGTGGACGACACCGGCCCACTGGCTCACCGGCCAGTTGTAGATGTACCCGCCCTGGATGTTGCCGGGCTGGCCGCCGCAGAAGGTCAGGTTGATGAACTCGCACAAACCGAAGAAGAAGTCGGAGCCGACCGGAAGACGGCCGCCCTTCAGTTCGAGGCGATCATCGAACAGCTTCTGGGAGTAGTAGAGCTGTGTCAGACGCAGGATATTGCCGCGGCCGAACACTTCGTTGGTCAGCTGCAAGGCGGGAATGTCCGCTTCGGTATTCAGGTTCTTGCCGAAGCGATCGACCAGCGTGAGGCCGACCGTGCCGCCGGGAATGCCGGCAAGTTTTCCCATGTCCAGCTTCGCGCCAAACCACAACTGGCCCGCGTTGGCTGCGGTGTTCCTGCTTCCGCCCGAAAGGTTGCCGACGGATTCATTACCGAGCGTCAAGCCGATATCGATGCCCTGCTCCTTGAGCTTGGTCCTGCCGAGATCGCCGAACAGATAGGGTCTCGTCCAGAAATCGTCAGCCGCATAAGGAACAGGAGCGGCCTTGGTCGAAAAATCCGCCGCATGTACCGCACCGCCAAGCAGCGATGAGAAAGCAATCCCCACACCGCACGCACATGCGGTGTTCACAAACCTGCGCAACATTTGTCTCGTCCTCCCGCCGTCTCAGGCCTTGTCATCCCTTGCCTCACGTTCCTGCCCAAGCCATCAAGCCCGGAACGCGCTCCTTCCCGAGCCCACACCGTCGCAGCCGCGCGCCCACGAAGCTGCTTTGTGTCGACTGGAGCCTGGATCCGTCATGCCTGGTCGCCCGTTCTCGCCGGCAACGCGTCCGCGTTGCGCGCTGCTGCGCCCTGCTGTCTTTCAGCTGTCGACCGTGGCCTCGCGCGGACCACGCCAGCCAGCGCCATCTTGCGCCGCCGTCGTGCCTGCAACTGATGATCCGCCAACACGCCGATCAGAATCACCGTCCCCATCACCGCGAAGTTCAGGGAATTGGGGATGCCCAGGATATTCACGAGGTTCTGCAGCACCTGCAGCAGCGCAGTCCCCAGCACGATACCGAGAATGGAGCCTTCGCCGCCGCGCAGGCTGCACCCGCCCAGCACGGCCGCCGCGATCGCGTAGAGCTCATAGAAATTGCCGAACGAGCTCGGCGACACCGAATTCGTGTAGAACACGAACAACACTGTTGAAATTCCGGCGAGCCCGCCGCTGATGATATAGGCGGTCGCGATCACGATATTCGTGCTGATGCCTGAGAAGCGCGCCGCTTCCTCGTTCTTGCCGACGGCATAGAGCCAGCGCCCGTAGACCGAACGGTGCAGCAGCACGCCGAGGACAAGCGCGAGGATGATCAGAAGGATGAAGGTGTTCGGGAGGCCCGCCACATTGCCGGAGGCGATGCTGCTCAGCGTCGCGGCCTCGTCGCCATAGCCGAAGCCGCGTGTCGAGTCGCTCGTATAATAGCGAGCGGCGCCGCGATAGATCAGTAAGCCGCACAGCGTCACGATGAAGGGCTGCATCTTCAGCCGGGTGACGAGGAAGCCCTGAATTCCTCCCAGCGCCAGCCCGCCCAGCAGCACGGCCAGCAGCGCCAGGGGCCACGGGACCTCGTAAGTCGTCAGAAGGTCGATGAATACGACGCCGAGCAGCGCGAACATCGAGCCGAGCGAGAGGTCGATGCCGCCGGTGATGATCACGAGTCCCTCGCCGAGCGCAAACACACCGAACAGGCCGATCAGATTGGCCATGTTCAGCAGGTTCACCAGCGACAGGAAGGCCGGATTGATCGCGCCCGTGACGGCGGAAATCACCACGAGCAGCAGGACGAGGCCGAGATCTTTCTTGTTCATGGCGCCGCCGCTTCCACCGTGTCCGGCGCCTGGCCGATTGCAAGCTGCAACACGTTGTATTCGCTGAACTGCTCCCGCTCCAGCACGCCACTGACGCTGCCTTCATGCATCACCGCAATCCGGTCCGAGACGCCAATGACCTCCTCCATATCCGAAGAAATCATCACAATCGCGACGCCCTGGTCGGCGAGCTCGCGCATCAGCGCGTAGATCTCGCTCTTGGCGCCGACGTCGACGCCGCGGGTCGGTTCGTCGAAGAACATCATGCGCGGCTGCATGGAAAGCCACTTGCCCAGCACGACTTTCTGCTGATTGCCGCCGGAGAGCGTCACGGCTTCCATGTCGATGCTCGGCACCTTGATGGAGAGCCGCCTCACCTGCTCTTTCGCGACCTTGCGTTCGGCCGGGCCGCTGACCAGCCACATCCGCGCATAATTCAGCAGGCTCGCCAGCGTGACGTTCTCCCGGATCGGCAGCTCCAGCACGAGCCCGGATTTCTTGCGGTCCTCCGGCAGCAGATAGATGCCTTGCCGGATCGCGTCCCGCGGCGATGCGATAGCGATCGGGGCGTTGTCGATCCTGATCTCGCCGCCCAGCAGCGGGTCGATGCCGAACGCCGCGCGGGCCAGGGACGTGCGACCGGCGCCCACGAGCCCTGCAAGTCCAAGGATCTCGCCATGCCGGACCGAAAGATCGATCTGCCGGTCGGGAAACGCCGATGTCACGAAGCCGACGATGTCGCAGCCGCCCGGCTGCGATGGCCGCTTCGGCGGCGTATGCAGCGCCTTCAGGTCGCGACCGATCATCAGCCGGATCATCGCGGCATGGCTGAGCTCGTTCCGCGCAAGCTCGCCCACCGTGCGCCCGTCGCGCAGCACCATGACGCGGTCGGCGCAAGTCGTGATCTCGCCGAGCCGGTGAGAGATATAGATCACCGAAATCCCGTGCGCCTTCAGATCTGCAATCACCTCCAGCAGCCGCTCCGTCTCCGAAATCGTCAGGCTGGAGGTCGGCTCGTCCATGATGATCACGCGGGCGTCGATCGAGAGCGCCTTGGCGATCTCCACCATCTGACGTTCGGCGATCGACAGATTTTCGACCAGCGTGTCCGGAGTGAAATCGGCGCCCAGCCGCTCCAGCAACGGCGTCACGCGGGCGCGCATCTCCGCGCTGTCCACTAGCTTGAGCGGGCCGCCGACAAGCTTCTCACGTCCGATGAAGACATTCGCGGCGACGTCGAGATTCTCGAACAGGTTCAGTTCCTGATGCACGAAGGCGATGCCGGCCTGCGTCGCCTCGTTCACTGTCATACGGGCGTGTTCGGTACCGCCGATGCGGATCACGCCCTTGCTCGGCGCGACAACGCCACCCAGCACGCGCATCAGCGTCGATTTGCCGGCGCCGTTCTCGCCAATCAGGCCCAACACCTCGCCGCGGCACACCCGCAGGCTGACGTCATCGAGGGCCATGACCCCGGGATAGGACTTGCTGATCCCGGCGAGTTCGAACAGGATTTCCGCCATTCATTCCTCCTGCATGACGCCCGACGGCTGTGCCGCCGGGCGCCTGAAACTCACTTCTTGAGGAGGTTCTTCAGATCTGCGGTGAACTCCGCGACGTTGGACTTGCTGATCACCTTGGTCGGCACGATCAGCTTGCCGCCCGGCGGAATCCAGGACTTGTCGCCATTCAGCGTCTTGATGATGTTGGTGGCGGAGAGATAGCCGAACTCGTACGGCTGCTGCACCACCGTCGACTCGATCGTGCCGTCGGAAACGCCCCGCAGCGTGCGCTGGTCCTCATCGAAGCCGACGATCTTCACCTTGCCGGCCTTGCCCGCCGCCTTGACCGCGTCATAGATCAGCGGTGTCTCGTAGCTCCAAAGGCCCGACAACAGCGCAATGTCGGGATATTTGACCAGCACGTTCTCCACGTTCGCCTTGGCCTTGGCGAAGTCCACCTGATCGGTGAACACGTCGACCAGCTCGACCTTGGTGCCGGCGATCGCGTCCTTGATCCCCTGCACCCGCTCGCGGGCATTGTCCGCGTCCATCGTGCCGACGAACAGCGCGATCTTGCCCCCGTTCGGCAGCGCCTTCTTGATCTCTTCGCCCGCCTGCCGCCCGGCCGCGACGTTGTCGGTGCCGATATAGGCGAGACGATTGCTCTGCGGCGCGTCGCTGTCCGTCGTGATCAACACGGTCTTGGCCGCAACTTTGTTGAGCTCTTCGGTCGCGTGCGGCGCATCGTCGACCGAGATGGAGATGCCGGCGACACCGCGCACCAGCAGATCGTCGAGCTCGCGCCGCTGGCCCGCCGCCGTGCCTTCGTTGGTGACGATCAATTCGATGTTGTAGTCCGGGTGTTCCTTCTGCGCTTTTTCGAGCCCTCGGCCCGCGATGGTCCAGAAGTCGGCCGCGACGTTGGTGACCAGCGCGATGGTCTTTTTCTGTTGGGCCTGCGCCGTTCCCGTCGCCATCGCGAGCGCGGCGGTGGCGAGCAACGCCACTAGCAATCTTTTGATCGATCCGTTCATGTGTACCTCCCTTGGTCCCCCGGATGGGGGTTCACGACGCTTTTGCGCCCTCTTTTATTTACACAGCGAATAAATGTCGCAGAGCAAGAGCACCAAAAACAGGATGTACTGGCTACTTCCTCAAGCTCAGATAGTACATGAGGTACGATATTAGTAAATACCGCTTGAGATCGACGTTTTCTGGCTGTGTTCTTTTGACAACACCACTTCGGACCGGCCTATTAATTTCACTTCTTGAATTTAAAGAGACAACATGGTTGACCAAATTGACCCGTCGAGACGCAATTCAGCCAGCGCGCGCGGCTCGAATCGCGGCCGCCTCGTCGAAGCCTTGCGACGTCAGGGACCGTTGCCGCGGGTCGAGCTCGCCCGGAGTACGGGATTGAGCTTCCCGGCGGTCTCCGGCCTGACATCGCGACTGATCGCGGAAGAGTTGCTGTGCGAGACCGCGGCAAGCTCGTGGTCCGACGACACGGACGAAGGCGATTCGGATGGGCTGAACGGCCGCCGCCGCGGCCGGCCGGCCGTGCTGCTGACCCTGAACCCGGAGTTCGGCCGCATCATTGCGGTCTCGCTGCGCATGAATTTGATTGAGACGCTGATCGCGGATTTCAGCGGCTCCAGCTTGGCCCAATCGCGGCTCGAAATCGCGACGCGGGCTCTCGATGCGGGCGCGCTGTGCGATCTCGTGATCGCGCAGATCGATGCGATGCTCGAGGCGACCGCCACGCCGCGCCATCGCCTGCTGGGAATAGGGATAGCCCTCCAAGGCATCGTGAATGGGGACACTGGCCGGCATCTGTGGAGTCCGGCGCTGTCGGTCACCGATATCGATCTGGTGAAGCCGGTGCGCCAAGCCTTCGGCGCTCAAGTCGTGATGGCGAATGACGCTGTCGCGGTTGCGCTCGCCCTCGCCGCCGCGGAGCCGTCACTGGCGCAAGGCCTCGCGGCCACGATCATGGTCGGCCACGGCGTCGGCATGGGCGTCGTTGTCGACGGTGAGGCGCGCTGGGGCGCCGGCGCCGGCAGCGAGATTGGCCATATCAAACTGGGATCGAACGGACCGCAATGCCGCTGCGGCCAGCGCGGCTGCATCGAGGCCCATCTCGCCGACTATGCGCTCTACCGCGACGCCCGCACCTTTCTCGACTTACCGCCGGCGGCGGCGCAACAGCCTTCCGAGGCGCAGATGGCACTCCTGCGCGAGCGAGCGCGGGGCGGCGATCCCCGTCTCGAGCACGTATTCCAGCAGGCCGGTCGCGCGCTTGCGGAGGCGGTCGCGGCAACGATATCAGTGCTGCGCCCCCATCATGTAATCCTGGCGGGACCCGGCCTGCAGGCGTTTGACATGATGCGCCGCGCCTATGAGGAGCGGCTCGAGCAGGCGGTGTTGCCATGGCTGCTGAAGTCCACGGCGATCTATCTGCGTCCAAGCGAGTCGGCGGCAATCGTCGAGGGCATGATACGACGCACGCTGGGCGTCGTGGACCGAACCCGCATGGAGGCGACCGAGTGAGCGCCGCAAGCTGCGCCTCGTTCGAGCCGCAGCAACGCGGTCGTCCAAAACACAAAAGGCCCGGTCAGCAAGAGTGACCGGGCCTTTTGTCTTATCGCATCAAGAGGTCAGGCCGCCTCGGACACCAGCGCCTCGTTCTCCACGAGTTCGGTGCCGATCAGGAAGTCGCGGCAGCCGCGCAAGCTGCGCAGCGCGCGGTTGAAGTCGATGCCGGTCGAGACCAGTCCATGCAGCGCTGTCGGATTGCGCGCGATGCCGCGCAGCACGGCCAGCACGTCGATCTGGCCGTTCGGCTTGATGGCGGCGCGGGCGAGCGCCGGCAGCGCACGATGGGCGGGATCGCTGATGACGCGGACGGCGGCGAACGGCAAGCCGGCCTCGGCGGCGTAGGCCGCCGCGATGTGGCTTTCCATGTCGACGGCCGCAGCTCCGGTCTCCGAATGCAGCGCCGCCTTGCAGGAGCGCCCCGTGACCACTTCCTCGGCACCGGCGAGGCTGCCGCGCACCACGCGGCGGCGCCCCGACGTCAGGCGGTCGATGAGGTCGTCGCCGAGCGACAGCCCGGCGGCCCAGCGGGTGTCGCCGGCGAGCACTTCGGTCGCCAGCACCACGTCGCCGGAGCGCAGCGTCGGGTCGAGCCCGCCGGCCACGCCAAACGAGATCACGCCGCGAATCGTCTCGGGATCCAGCACCGTCAGCAGCGCCCGCAACTGGGCCGGGCTGCTCGACGAGCAGATGACCGCCATTCCGGGCCCGGCCGCGATGCGGGCCTCCTGAACCAGTCCAGTCACGATCAATATCGGCCGCGGATCAATGGCATTGCCCGCGGTAAGGTAGTCCCCCGTCCCCAAAGTCACATTCCGACCCCTACCACCCTGCTGTTGGTGTCCCGCAAGTTCCGATACCGGGCCAGCGCCCACAGCGGGAAGAACTTCGGATAACCATGGTACCGTAGATAGAATACACGGGGGAAGCCTGTGGCGGTGTACCGCTGCTCGTCCCACAGTCCTTTTTCGTTCTGTGTTGCAATCAGGTACTCCACCCCGCGGGCGACGGCCGGGTGATCAACCTCGCCAGCCGCCATCAGGGCAAGCAAGGCCCATGCCGTTTGCGAGGCTGTCGAGGGGGCCGCCTCCCAGCCCCGGTAGTCCAGCCGGTAGCTGACGGCGTCCTCGCCCCAGCCACCGTCCTGGTTCTGGATCGAGACCAGCCAGTCCGCCGCCTTGCGTATCATCGGATCGTCGTGGCGGACGCCGGCCATGTTGAGGGCGCACAGCACCGACCAGGTACCGTAGATGAAATTCATGCCCCAGCGGCCGTACCAGGACCCTTCAGGGTGCTGGGTCTTGCGGAGGTAGGCGATCCCGTCCGCGACGTGCTTGCTGGTCTTCGCGGTCTCGCCGAGCTGGGCCAGCATCGAGATGCAGCGCGCGGTGACGTCCTCGGTCGGCGGATCGAGCAGCGCGCCATGGTCGGAGAACGGGATGTTGTTCAAATAGTATTCAAGATTGTTGACGTCGAAGGCAGCCCAGCCGCCGTCGTCGCTCTGCATGCCCTCGATCCACTCCCGGGCACGGTCGATCGCGGCGTCATAACCGGTCGCACCGTGCTCCCGGCGCATGCGGTCCATCGACATCACGACGACCGCGGTGTCATCGAGATCGGGATAGTAAGCATTGTTGTACTGGAAGGCCCAGCCGCCCGGGCGCACGTCGGGCCGCTTCACCGCCCAATCGCCCTTCACCTCGAGCTCCTGCTTCGGGATCAGCCAGTCGAGGCCCTGCTTGGCGGCGGGCACCGCCTTGTCACCGCCGGCTTCCAGCAGCGCGTGCGCGGTCAGCGTCGTATCCCACACGGGCGAGACGCAGGGCTGGCAATAGGCTTCATCGTCATTGATCACGAGCAGCTTGTCGATGCCCCGGCGCGTGACCGCACGCGGCGGGAAGTTCTCGTCCTTGCCGAGCGCGTCGTACATCATGACGATATTGGCCATCGGCGGATAGATCGCGCCCATGCCGTCCTCGCCGTTCAGCCGCTCCTCGGTGAAGGCGAGCGCCGCGTCGATAGCACGCTTGCGCAGGCTCTTGGGAAACATCGGCTCAACCACGCGCAGGATGCCGTCGAGCGCGCGGAACAGCACGAACCAGGCCAGGCTCTGGTGCGGCGCCTTGGCGGTCATGCCGATCGAGCGCGGATCCTGCAGGAACAGCTCGTCGATGCCGACGCCCTTGGGATTCTTCGCCCGTGGCTTCAGCGCGGCGATGACCATCAGCGGCACCATGGTGGTGCGCGCCCAGTAGGAGATCTTGTTGATGTGGAACGGCGACCAGAACGGCAGCAGCACGATCTCGATCGGCAGCACCGGCACGGCGCGCCACGTCACGACGCCGAACATCGCGAGCATGAAACGCGTGAAGACGTTGCTGTGGATGGCACCGCCGCGCAGATGGATCGCCTCGCGCGCACGCACCATGTGCGGCGCGTCGATGGAATCTCCGATCATCTTCAGCGCGAAGTACGCCTTCACACTCGCACTCATGTCGAACTCGCCGTCATGCACCAGCGGCCAGCCGCCATGGGCGCCCTGAACGCGGCGAAGATAATTGGCGATCTTGGCTTCGAGCACGGCATCGACCGGCTCCGCGAGATAATGGCGAAGCAGGACGTATTCGGCCGGAATCGTGCAATCGGCCTCGAGCTCGAACACCCAATGGCCGTCGGATTGCTGGAAGCCGAGGACGCCTTCGGTGGCCGACGCAATGCTCGATTCCAAGCTCCTGAATTCTTGGGCTTCGCGGCTGGTCGCGTTCACGGAATCCATCTCGCTCGATTGCTCCGATAGTCGATTGAAATTGACCGGGACAAATGCCCGTCAGGGCCGCCTGTCAGTATCCTTGGCGGCCAGAACCAGATCGGCGGCGCGATCACCGGATCGGACCGACCCCTCGATGGTTGCAGGCAATCCCGTAGCAGTCCAATCGCCTGCAAGAAACAGGTTTTTCAGCGCAGTGACCGGTCCTGGACGCAGGGCATTCTGCGCCGGCGTCGCCGCAAATGTGGCACGGCGCTCGCGCACGATCTGCCAAGGCGGCAGCTCGCCGGAAACACCGCCCGCCTTGCAGACGTCGTTCCAGATCACCTGCGCGAGTTCCTCGCGCGGCATGTCGACCAGACGGTCGCCATTGCTGATGGTGACGGAAAGCCGGTTCGGGAACGCAAACAGCCATTCCACGATGCCGCCGATCACGCCGAGGATCGGAGCCGATCCCGCCGGCGGCTCAACGCGGAAATGCGCGTTCACGATGGCGCGGAATTCGGTCGGCGTCTTCAGGCCCGGCAGCAGATTGGAGGCAGCGCGCGGCGGCACCGCCATCACGACGACGTCGCCGTCGCCGATCTGGATCACATCCTCGCCGCCGAAATTCAGCGCGCCGACCTTGCCATCTTTGGTCGCAAACGAGCGCAGCTCATGGCCGAGCTGAACGCTGTGCCCGCGCTCCTGCAGGAACGTCACGGCAGGCTCGATCAGCACCGCGCTGAGCCCGTCGCGCGCGATCAGGGGACGGCAGGCCTGTCCGCCGGCGAGCAGCGTCTCGCGCACGATCGCGCCGGCAAGCCCCGCCGAGCCTTCGGGAGGATCGACGTTGAGCGCCGCGAGCAGCAGCGGCTGCACCAGGCGCTGATAGAGCACGCCCTCGCAGGGAATGGACTTGCCGACCAGCGTCTCTTCCGACGCCCAGATCAGCGGCGCCAGCTTCAGATAATCGGTCAAGGCGGTGTCGGGGACGCGGCGGCTCTCGTCGAACACCCAGGTCGGCAGCCGGCCGTCGCCGAGATCGATCTGCCAGCGCTGCCCGGTCGTGATATCGACGAAGGGAAACTGCGCGCGCTCCGGACCGACGAGGCCCGCCTCGGTGCCGATCGAGCGCGCATAGGCGCGCGCATGGCTATTGCCGGACAGCAGCAGATGATTGCCGTTGTCGATGGTGAGATTGGTGGCGCCGTCGAAATAGGAACGGCAACGGCCGCCGGCCTGCTGCGTCGCCTCGTGTACGGCAATCTTGAAACCGGCATTGGCAAGCCGCACGGCGGCAGAGAGGCCGGAAATTCCAGCGCCAATGATGTGAGCTGTTTTTTGCATCAGATGAGAGCGTAACGGAGCAGGATGGCGATGCGTGTGACCTTCGACACACGCACCGGCTCACGCGGCGCGTTGAACCCGCGCGCGATCAGGAGATCCAGAATGGCATGATAGTATTTCGACATCATCCGCGGCGCGCGCACCGCGCGGCGCCGGTTGCGGTTCATGATCTCGTCCGACTTCTCGAAATACACCTTTGCGCGCTGCGCCAGCGGCAGGCACACCTTCGGCAGCGCCCGCTCGACGATCACGCGGTCCGGATCGCTGGAGGTGATGCCAGCATGCAGCAGCGCTTCGCGCGGCAGATAGAGCCGGCCGAGGCCCGCGTCCTCGTCGATGTCGCGCAGGATGTTGGTGAGCTGGAGCGCGCGGCCGAGATGATGGGCGAGCTCGATGCCGTCTTCTTCCGGCAGGCCGAAGACCCGGACCGACAGCCGCCCCACGGCGCTCGCGACGCGATCGCAATAGAGATCGAGCGTCGCCATGTCGGGCGCGCGGATGTCCTGCGGCACGTCCATCTCCATGCCGTCGATGATGGCGAGGAAATCCTCGCGCTTGAGGCCGAAGGTTTTCACCGAGGCGACGTAGTCCTTCAGCCGCGGCGGCGGATTGCCCTGGTAGAGCGCATCGACGTCGTTGCGCCACGCCTGAAGGGCGGCGAGCCGCTGGTCGCGCGGGCCATCGGAATCGGCGATGTCATCGACCTGACGGCAGAAGCTGTAGATCTGGAACATCGCTTCGCGCTGGTCGTGCGGCAGGATGCGCATCGCGGCGTAGAACGAACTGCCGGATGCGGTCGAGCCATAATTGGCGCCGGGCGAGGTCGCCTCAAGCGTCATGTGCGGTCCCCGGTCTGGAAATGGTCTTGCGTCCGATCGCGCGGCGGCCGACTTCGCCGATCATGCCGGCGAGGCTGAAGGTTAGGAGCTCGAGCTTGTTCAGATGCACGCGCTCGCGCAGGGGATCGCGCACCTTCAACAGGCGCACGATGCGGTCGGCATAGGCTTGGATCACCGCGACGTCGACACCGAGGCGGAAATCCCGGATCTCCGCAGCTAGCGACCGGCCCTCGTCGAGCAGCGCTTCGTTGCGCACGGCGAGGGCCTGAAGGCAGGCCAGCAGCGCCGGCGGTGACTGCGCCAGCCCGAGCTGCTCGACCGAGGCGCCACTGGCGGCCAGCGCATCGCGCGGCAGATAGACGCGATTGAGCTCGCGAAAATCCTTGCCGCAATCCTGTAGGTGGTTGTTGATCTGCAGCGCTGCGCAGAGCGCATCCGACGCGGGCCAAGTCGAGGTGCTCTCGCCATGGACGTCGAGCATGAAGCGGCCGACCGGCATTGCCGAGTAGCGGCAATAGTGGATGACCTCGTCCCAATTCTCGTAGCGCAGCTTGGTCACGTCCATGCGGAACGCGACGAGCACGTCGAGCGCATGGCGCGGCGCCATTCCGCGTTCGGCCAGCGCGCGCCGCAAGCTGACGGCCTCGGCCTGGGTGTCGCCCGTGCCGAGCAATTCCGCCTCGAGCAGGTCGAGATAAGCGAGCTTCTCGTCGCCCGGCAGCGTGGCGTGGTCGGCGATGTCGTCGGCGGTACGGACGAAATTGTAATAGGCCAGGATCAGCGCGCGATGACGCGGATGAATGATCCAGGACGCGACGGGAAAATTCTCGTCGCGCTCACCCTTGCCGGATCGCAATTCGCTCGCAGAGGTCATCGAGGGCTGGTCTACAATCGTTTGGACAGGAAGGGCTTTTTCGCTCGCGCGGGCCCGTGCCGGCGATGCCGCCGCGGCCCCCATATAGGGGAATACGGCCGCAAAACCAATCCTGTCTCTCGATGGCTGCCCTTTGCGGATCAGGCCCGAAAAGACGGCCCCGGAGGCCGCCCTTGTGGGCCAGTGGCCGAGCTTACTGGTTGTGGTTCTTCAGAACCTGGTCGCAGGCCTGCGAGATCTTGGCCCGGTTCTCCTTGAGGCAGGCCAGGATGGTGAAATCGCCCTGGTCGATGACCGGACGGCAGAACTTCTGCACATCGCGTGTGCAGGCCTTCTGCTCGCTGTCCGTGCCGCGCCCTTGCTGGGCAAACGCCGCCGTGGAAAGGGATGCCGACAGCAGGGTGAGAGCGACGAGAAGCTTACGCATTGTATTCCTTCATTCTGACGGCAGAATCGCACCGGTCCCGGACAGCACAGGGCGGACGACCGGAAGGGATTGTTCTGATGGCAAGTCGCCGCGGAAGTAGCGGCCTCGGAGAAGGCACAAGCACTGGTAAATGCGGCCAAATTGGCGCCACCCCCACCAAATCAGGTCTTCCCTGCGCCTTCATTGGCAAATGTAAGAGATTGATACTACGTCATAATTCAGGCACGCCGCGTTTTGCTGCGCACCTGTTGCAGAGCTGCATCTCTCCACCCTGCGCTGAGCGCCAGAAACATGCGGAAACGCAGGGAATCCGGAGGCGAACCATGGCAAACGCTCTTCGCGATGCCGACATGTGGGGCGGCCACACATTGAACCTGACACAGGCTCGGAACACTAAACCTTCGATGTGGCGAGACGTTCTTTGTGATAAGCGGACGTCGTTCCAAAACGGGATATTTGAGATGAAATTCTTTGGGCGATCTGAACTGGCAATCAAGGCGGCCGGCATCGGCGCCGTGCTGCTGTTCTCGGTTTCGGCAGGTCAGGCTCAGTCGTCCGGACCCTTTGCCGGTTTCGACGGCGCGTGGACCGGCACCGGGACGGTGTCGCTGTCCGACGGCTCAACCGAGCGCATCCGCTGCAAGGCTGACTACAAGGTCGCCGGCAGCGGCCTCAACCTCAAACAGGCGCTGCACTGCGCGTCCGACAGCTACAAGTTCGACCTCACCAGCGACGTGACGAGCCAGGGTGACCGCATCTCCGGCAATTGGAGCGAGGCCAGCCGCAACATCTTCGGCAATCTCCAGGGCACCGCCGGCGGCGGCTCCATCGAGGTGTTCGTCGAGGCCAACGGCTTTGCCGCCAATTTGTCGCTGCGCACCAACGGCACCAAGCAGACGGTGCAGATCTCATCCAAGGGCGAGATCCGCGGCGTCAACATCACGATGACGAAGGGCTGACAGCTCTTACCGCTTCGAAAGCAACAAGCCCCGGTTCTCGCGAACCGGGGCTTGTTGTTTTTCGGAAACTCGGCGCAGTCGCCCAGACCGTGCCGATTTCCATGTCCGATGGATGAAGCCGCTCAGATCGCCGGCTTGTCGGTGCCCTGAAGCTTGGCGTGCAGATTGATCAGCCACATCGCCGTCGGCCGCAGGATGAAGAGGTCGGCGACGAGCGCCATCACCATCGAGAAGGCGCTGAGCCAGCCGAACAGCCGCAGCGAC
The DNA here is from genome assembly GCF_023073915.1 of Bradyrhizobium sp. 149. GTDB lineage: Bacteria > Pseudomonadota > Alphaproteobacteria > Rhizobiales > Xanthobacteraceae > Bradyrhizobium. Next base: position 367,480 of record NZ_JADPKK010000013.1, read on the forward strand.
GGCAGGTCGGAGAACACGGTGACGACGAGACCGCAGGCCAGCACCAGCGTGGTCAGGATCAACGCCGGGCCGACCAGCACGGTCGCGCGCTCCACCGCGAGCGCCGAGCCGACGCCCGGCCTGCTCTCGAGCCTGAGGCGGTTGAGGAAGTGGATGGTCGCGCTCAGCCCCAGGCCGAACGATACGGTCAGAGCCACCACACTGGCGAATTGCAGCCCCTCACCCATCGCCCACAGGACCGTTCCCGACATCACCACCGGGAAGATGCCGGGCAGGATGCAGGCGAACATCACAACCCAGGAGCGGAAGGCTAGGCCGATGAAAATTGCGACCAGCGCGAATTCGACGGTGAGCCCGCGGTTGAGCTTCTCGATCATGCCGGCCGAGTTGCGCGCTGCAATCGCGGCAAGACCCGTGACGGCCACTTCATAGCCGGGATGCTTCTTGCGGACGGCATCGAGCTCGGAGTCGAGCTTGTCGACGATCGGCAGCAGCTGGCTGGAATCCTTGTCGGGCACGCGGCCTGCGACCACGACGGCGTCCTGTTCGGCATCGATGAACCGACGCACCAGATGCTCCGGAATGACACTGACATATTCCTTCAGCGTCGCGACGTCGGCGCTGCCGGCCTTCTCCGCGAGCCAGCGGCGCAGGGTCTCGACCGACCAGACATTGCCGACACCGGCCGCCTTCTCCACCGTCGCGTGCACGTCCGCGATGGTCTGAAGCGTCTCCGGCGAATACAGCGTTTCACCCTTGGGAAACTGGATCAGCACGTTGACCGGATTGGCGCCGGTGAGCTTGGCGTCGAGCCGGTCGCTGGCGGCGACCGCCTGGCGCTTGTCCGGCACCTGGTCGGCGAGCCGGTAGCGCGGCTCCAGATTGGCGTAGATGACGCCGAGGCCGGCGACGAACAGCACCGCGATCAGGCTGAACAGGCCGGGGCGGCCCACCATGCGCACCGCGATCCAGTAGCAGAAATTACGCAGCGCCTGCACGCCGGCATCCGCGCTCTGGAACTTGGTCGCAAAGACATTCTCGTTGCGCACGAGCAGCACGCCGAACACCGGCACCAGCGACAGCACCGCGACCAGCGCGATGATGGTGGCGGCGAGGCCCGCCTCGCCGAACTTGCGGATCAGGTCGGAGTCGGAGAACTGGAGCGCGATGAAGGAAATGCCGGCGGTGCCGTGCGTCAGCACGCAGGCCGGTCCCACCACCAGCACCGCGTTCTTGAACGCGGTGAACTTGTCCTGGCCCGCGATGAGCCGGTCGCGCGCGGCGAAGGTGAGCTGCATCGAGTCCGAGAAGCTGATGACCATGATGAGCGGCGTCATCACGTTCAGGAACATGTTGAGATTGAAATTGGCCCAGCCGAGCGCGCCGAGCGCCAGCAGGATCGCGATCATCGGCGGGAACGCCGCCGCCACCATGAACGAGATCTTCCGGAAGAAGATGATGGCGATGACACAGCCGGCGAGAATGCCCAGGATGTTGTAGGTGAGCCCGTCACGCTCGACCGCGTTGCGGATCTCGAGCTGCATCACCGGCACGCCGGAGAGCTGCACGTTGAGGCCGGTGTCGCTGAGGTCTTCCTTCATCAGCGCGCGGATGTCGGCGACGGTCTTGGTGAGCTTGCTGGAGGCGACCACCTCCGGATCGAGCGACAACACGATCAGCGCTAGCGTGCCGTCCTCCGACAGCAGCTTGCCGCGGATGATCTCGTTGGCTTTGACGCCCTCGATGAACTTGTCATACGCCGCGCCCTCGGGGAGCTCGGGCGGGAACAGTGCGGCGGGAAGCTTGCCCGGCGCCGGCGCCTGACGCGCGGAGAACAGCGAGACCAGCCCGCGCGTGCCCTCGACGAGCTGCATGTCGGTGACGAAGTCGCGCAGCTTCTCGAGGTTGTTCCGCGCCAGCAGGGTCTTGCCCTCGACCACGACGAGGACGTCGAATTCCTCGGCGGGGAACTTCTTCGTCACCGCTTCGTACTGGCGGAATTCCGGCGTGTTGGAGCGGAACAGCTGCGACAGCGAATCGTCGATCTTGATCCGGTGGATGCCGAACACGGCGCCGACAATCAGGACGAGCAGGATGATGCACGAGACGATCGGCGCCCGGACGGCGATCAGCCCGATGCGCTCCAGCCCGAAGGCGATCGAGGACGCAGGTCCCTGCTCGACCTTGTCGACATGAACCTCACTCTCGCTGTGCTTTTCGAGCATGCCTTTGTCCAGTTCCTAAATCGGCTCGGTCTGTGAGCTTGTTGCGCCCCGCGAACGGCTTGAAAATGCCATACCGATGGGAGGCTTGCCCTTTGAAAATACGCGGAAAATCGCCGCGTGGGGTTTAGCAGGTCAGTCACCCTTCTCGCAAGCAGGCGAAGTGTGGCCAAATCGATCAAGTTGTGGCGATTTTGCCGCAAAGCCCGTCATTCGGGCAAAGCCGTGCCAATTCGACGCGGCGCGCGGTCCGCGCTCTCGTCCTTCAGCGCCACACCCGTCGCCTCCCGGGCGAGCCCCTCGCGGACCAGCCAGGCGATCTTGAAGGCAGCCTCGTCGTAGCTCAACCCAGCCTTGTGGATGTTCGACACGCAATTGCGCTCAGCATCGGTGCGGCCCGGCTTCGGCGCGAAAGTCAAATAGGCGCCGAGACTGTCGGGCGCCGACAGGCCCGGCCGCTCGCCGATCAGCGTCACGACCATGCGCGCGCCGAGAATGGCGCCGATCTCGTCGCCGAGCGCGACGCGCGCGCCTGAGGCGACGACGACATGGCCAATCGCGACACCGTCGTCAGCTGCGAGCAGCGGCAGCAGGCCCCTCACCAGCGCGGCCGCATGGGCGTGGACCGCCGCCGCCGATAGGCCGTCGCCGATCACAACCGCGAGCTGGCACGGCTCCGAGGCGCTTCGCGCCAGAGCTTCGACTGATCCGGCATCGAGCTGTCTGCCCAGATCGGGCCGCCGCAGATAGTCCCTGCGGTCGACCGCCAGGCTCGTCACCTGGGTAACGACCAGGCCAAGCGCGCGGAGATCTGTGATCAGCCGTGGCGCATCGAAGACGGCATGCACGGCATCGCGGGCGCGGGCATGGTCCAGCGTGAAATCGAGCAGCGCGCGCGTCGGCAGACTCGCGCCGCTGCGCCCAAGCGCGACGCGCGCAGGCGTGAGCGACCGCAGATCGAGGGTCGGGCGGCGCGGGACGGCCGGGTCAGACATGTTGCATCATTCGGCGGGAACGGAGGCCTCGCGCAGCCGCAGCGAATAGTTCGAGGCGTTTTGCTTGCCGCTCGATGCTGCCCGCGCAAAGGTGATGAGATGGTGCGCGATCAGCGTGCAGCCGATCAGGCCTTCGAGATCGCCGCGCTTGATGCGGCCGAGCGCGAACTTCCAGAACACGCGCTTGTAGTCGCCGAGCACGCCGACCTTCCAGAAGATGTTTCGCAGCATGACCAGGCCGCGCCTGATGTTGCGCCAGGTCTTCATCTCGTCCGGCGTCGGCATCTTCAGGCGGTGCACGTAAACGTGGTCGCATTGATACTGGAAGCGCGCGTAGACCTTCTCGGGCTCGTAGGCGACGCCCATGGCGTGCTTCCAGGATGCGACGACGTCGTCATAGGGCAACAGGAAATCGACATTGGAATCGCGGCCGTCGTCCTCGACCAGGCGACCCTCGCGCTCCAGACGGTCCCACAGCGGCGTCTTCGGCAGCGCCTGAAGCAGGTTGATCGTGAGCAGCGGAATCCGAGATTCCTCGACGAAAGCGAGCAGCGCCTCCGAGGTGTTCGGCTTGTCGGTGTCGAGCCCCATGATGATGCCGGACACGACCTCCATGCCGTAGGAGTTGATGGTTTGCACGCCCTCGAGGATCGGGACCATCATGTTGTGGTCCTTGTGCATCGCCTTCAGCGCATCAGGGTCGGGCGTCTCGATGCCGCAGAAGATGGTGACGAAATAGGCCTCGCGCATCTTCTCGAGAATTTCCGGCCGCTTGGCGATGTTGAGCGTCGCCTCGCAGGCGAGCCGCACCACGTAGCCGGTCTTCTTCTGCCATTCGATCAGATGCGGCAAGAGGTCCAGCGCCGCCTTGCGGTTGCCGATGAAATTGTCGTCGACGAAATAGACCGTATCGGTCATGCCGCATTCGCGCAGGCGGTCGAGCTCGGCGATGATCTGGTCCGGCGACTTGATGCGCGGATTGCGGCCGTAGAGGCCGGGGATGTCGCAGAATTCGCACTGATACGGACAGCCGCTGGAATACTGGATGCTGCCGAGGAAGTACTTCTTGACATCGGCGAGCTCGTAGGCCGGGATCGGAAACTCCGTCATCGGCACTCGGTCCTTGGTGGTCAGCACCACCTGCGCTTCCGGACGCGAGGTATCGCGCGACAATATCTCGAGCAGCTGATTGGTGGCGTCGCCGAGCTCGCCGACATGGAGATAGTCGAAGGACGGATAGTAATCGGGGCAGGCGCTGACGGAGGGACCGCCGAGCGCGACCGGCAGATCGAACTCGTGGGCACGGCGGCAGATGTCGTTCATCTGCTGGCGCTGGATGTGCATGCCGCTGACGAAGACCGCCTCCGCCCATTCGAACTCTTCCCTTGTCGTGCGGCGAAGGTTCTCGTCAACGAATTTGACCTGCCATTCCCTCGGCAGATAGGCCGCGAGCAGCAAAAGTCCCTGCGGCGGCATGAAGGCGCGAACGCCATCGGTCAGGGGGTAGGAATGCTCGAACGTCCCGAACGAGGATGTGTATCGCGGAAACACGCAGAGAATCCGCCGGGACGTACCGTTACTTTCAGCTCGCATCAAAGCTCCCCCGCCACGCTCGACTTAGCTGCGGAAATTGCCAGACAGACACATAGCGTAATGCTGCCGCCGGAATTTCTCAATATTGTGGCATGAGCATAATTCCCGGAGACGCCAATGGTTTCCTCAGGCCGCCGGGTGCTTCCGCCGCGTCAAGCGATCAGCCGTGAGGCAAAATCGGGCAGCAGGCCTGCATCGCCGACAAGACGGAAATCGGGGCCCGCAATGCCGGACCGCACCAGCCAGTCGTCGAACTCCGGCGCGCGGCGCAAGGAGAAGACGTCTCGGACATAGAGCGCGTCGTGAAAAGACGTGGACTGATAGTTGAGCATGACGTCATCGGCGCCGGGGACGCCCATGATGAAGGTGACGCCGGCGGCAGCGAGCAGCGTCAGCAGATTGTCCATGTCGTCCTGGTCCGCCTCGGCATGATTGGTGTAGCAGATGTCGATCCCAAGCGGCAGGCCGAGCAGCTTGCCGCAAAAGTGATCCTCCAGCCCGGCCCGGATGATTTCCTTGCCATCGTAGAGATATTCGGGGCCGATGAAGCCAACCACGCTGTTGACCAGAAGCGGAGCAAAGGCGCGAGCAACCGCATAGGCGCGCGCCTCGCAGGTCTGCTGGTCGACGTCGTGATGGGCATTGGCCGATAGCGCCGAGCCCTGCCCGGTCTCGAAATACATCACGTTCTGGCCAACCGTACCGCGCCTCTGCGACAGGCCGGCCTCGTGCGCCTCCTTCAGAAGCGCGAGGTCGACGCCAAAACTGCGGTTGGCGGCCTCGGTGCCGGCGACCGACTGGAAGACGAGGTCGACCGGCACCCCCTGCCCGATCAGCGACAGCGTCGTGGTGACATGGGTCAGCACGCAGCCTTGGGTCGGGATCTCCAGCCGCGCGATGATCTCGTCGAGCAGCCGCAGCAATTGGCCGATCCCGGCGGGGTCGTCGCTCGCCGGGTTGATGCCGATGCAGGCATCGCCGGCGCCGAGCAGGATGCCGTCGAGGATGGAGGCGGTGATGCCCCTGGCGTCGTCAAAGGGATGGTTGGGCTGAAGCCGGGTGCTCATCCGGCCCTTCAGGCCGATGGTGTTGCGGAACGCGGTGGTGATCTCGCATTTCCGTGCCGCCAGGATCAGATCCTGGTTGCGCATCAGCTTCGAGACCGCAGCCGCCATCTCCGGCGTGATGCCGGCTGCCAGCTTGCGCATGATTTCGGGCGTCGCGGCATCCGACAGCAGCCAGTCGCGGAACGCGCCGACCGTCAGCGAAGCCACCGGCGCAAAGGCTTTTGTGTCATGGCTGTCGATGATGAGGCGGGTGACCTCGTCGGTCTCATAAGGGATGACGGTTTCCTGCAAGAACTGCCCGAGCGGGACGTCGGCCAGCGCCATCCGCGCTGCGATCATCTGTTCGGCGCTGGCGGCGGCGATCCCGGCCAGCCGGTCGCCGGAACGCGGCGGGGCCGCCTTGGCGAGGAGGTCGCGCAAATCCGGGAACGTAAAGGTCGTGGCGTCGATGGTGTGGCGGTAGACCAATGGTCTCTCCGGGGTTCGTCGGCCGATGACCGAGTCCAGGGCGATCCTGAAACTGTACCTTCAGATCAAGGCGCTGAAATATCTTACCTTTCTTTCGGCCAAGGGCGAAGGGGCCAAGCGTGGCGTTAACACTGCATCCATCTTCGTTCTGCATAGTTTTGCATCAAATTCGTACGACCGTGCTCACCGGCCGCTTCAGGCCATTCCGGGCCTTGGGACATCATGACCATCGACCAATCTGGGAATGCCGCCGGTCTCGCCGGCCGCTTCACGCTTGCCTCCAGGCTTTACGCCATCTTCGCGCTGTTCGCGCTGCTCACGGCGGCGATCGCGATGCTGTCCGACTACAACAGCCGCCGCGCTGCCGAGCTGACCACCGCGATCGAGACCGCGAACGCCGCCGCGCTGAACGTCGAGCGGGTCAACTCGCTGGTCTATGCGGTCGTGATGGAATCGCGCGGCGTCTACATGTCGACCGAACCCGCCGTTGTGAAGAAGTACGGCGAGGGCCTGCTCAAGTTCAACGAACAGATCCTGAGCGTCGTGAAGCGCTGGGAGACCATCGTTAGGGCTGACGATGCCGAGCAGTTCGCCACCTTCAAGAAGCGCATCGAGCAGTTCGTCGATTTCCGCAAGGAGCTGGTGCGCCGCGGCGTCGAGATCAATGCGGCCGCGGGACGCGAATGGGGCGACAACGACGCCAACCGCGCCGTGCGCTCGGCGCTGAACAAGGATCTCGAGGCGCTGTCCAAGGTCTATGCCGAGCGCGGCAGGCAGATCGCGCACGAGACCGAGACCAACCGCACCCTCTCCTTCGTCCTGACCTGCCTCGGCGGCGTGGCGCTCGCCCTCGTCGTGATCGGCATCGTCATCATCGCCCGCTCGATCGCACGTCCCCTCTCCGCCATCACCGCGACCATCAAGCAAGTTGCCGACGGCGCCGAGAACGTCGTGGTGCCGCACAGCGACCGCGCCGACGAAATCGGTGCGCTGGCGCGCGCCATCCAGATCTTCCAGGACGCGATGGGGCGAAACCGCAACCTCGCCTCGCAGGTCTCGCAGGACTCCGCCGCGCGCGAGGAGCGCACCCGCCACATCGAACAATCCGTCGACACGTTTCGCGAGGCGATCGGCGCGATCATGCGCGGCCTCAGCGACAATGCCTCGGTCATGCGCGAGACGGCGCAGACCATCACCCGCGTCACGGCGGACGCGAGCAGCCGGGCCGGCACGGCGGCTAACGCTACCGAGCAGGCCTCCCACAACGTCACGGCGGTGGCGGGCGCGGCCGAGGAGCTGTCGGCGTCGGTGGTCGAGATCGGCCGGCAGGTGCGGCAATCGGCCAGCGCGGTCGAGCAGACCGGCCAGCGCACCGAGAAATCGATCGCCGAGATCGAGAGCCTGGCGGCTGCCACGCAACGCATCGACGGCGTGCTCAGCCTGATCCAGGCGATCGCCGAGCAGACCAATCTGCTCGCACTCAACGCCACCATCGAGGCCGCGCGCGCCGGGGACGCCGGCCGCGGCTTTGCCGTCGTTGCGCACGAAGTGAAGGCACTCGCCGGCCAGACCGCGAAGGCGACCGCCGACATCAGCGAGAACGTCTCGATGATCCAGACCTCCACCCGCAACGCGGTCGACGCCGTCCGCGAGATCGGCGGCGCGGTGCGCGAGATCAACGACGTCACCTCGGCGATCGCCGGCGCGATCGGCCAGCAGGACGCCGCCACGCGCGAGATCTCGTCCAACGCGCAATCGGCCGCCCAAGGCAACGAGACCCTCGTCGCCAACATCACCTCGCTCCGCGACGCCATCGGCGAGACCGACACGGCGGCATCCTCGGTGCTGACGGCGGCGAGCAGCCTGACCGCGACGGCGGACACGCTGTCACGGGAGGTGGAAAAGTTCTTCGAGAACCTGCGGTCAGGCGCGGCGGACGGCCGCATCGCCAAGGCGGGATGACAGGACGTCCACCGCCAGCGGAGCCGGCGGTGGGGTCGCTCCACCAAAAGCGCGAAAACAACCCCATGCACAGTAGCCGGGGACAGCGATATCAATGGCTTGGCTCAAGGCCCGAAGGTTTTCGCATTTTACGAAATGATATTTGACTCGTCGGGCAAAACACCGGCATGATGTCACCATGGCGATGGCGCCGTCCTAGCCTTAACAAGCCCCACCTCACACCGTCAGCAGCGTCTTGATCGCGCGGCGCTGGTCCATCGCCTTGTAGCCTTCTGCGACCTGGTCGATCGGCAGCGTGAGATCGAACACCTTGCCCGGCTGTATGTCATTGTTATGCTCCTTTTCCGGCGTGGTCGCCGTACTGTTCGTCGCTTACCTTTTCCATCCACGTGACCGGGCTGCCGTCGAGCGCCTCTTGAATGGCGATATGGCTCATGGCTGTGTTCGCCGACGCGCCGTGCCAGTGTTTTTCGCCTGGCTCGAACGACACCACGTCACCTGGACGGATGTTCTCGATCGGGCCGCCCCAACGCTGCACACGTCCAAGACCGGAGGTGACAATGAGCGTTTGGCCAAATCGATGCGTGTGCCACGCGGTCCGCGCGCCGGGCTCAAAGGTGACGTGAGCGCCGGATACCCGCGAAGGCTCAGCGGCCTGAAACAAGGGATCAACACGGACCGTGCCGGTGAAATACTCCGCCGGGCCTTGGGCTGAAGGCTGGGAACCCGCTTGTCTTATTTGCATCTGATACCTCCTTGATGTCGTCTTTCCTGCTTGCGCCAATGCTCCAGCCGGGCGCTCGTTTCAAACGCCGTCGGTGCGGCTGCGTCACAATGCGGGGCTCTACGACACGCAAGCAGCGCATCGCGCGTCGGCTCTCGCCTTGCGCCGAAGGGCTCCGACCAAAATGACGCAAGACGAGAAAGCGAGAATGACGGCGCTGAACAGAAAGGTGCTTTGATAGCCGCTGTAGTCGAAGAGAACGCCGCCGCCGGCCGCTCCGGTGGTGATGGCCAGTTGCACCACCGCCACCATCAGGCCGCCGCCTGCTTCCGCATCATCGGGCAACGCCTTGCTGACCCATGTCCACCAGCCCACGGGCGCCGCCGTCCCGATGAAGCCCCACAGGAACATCAGCGGGGCAATTGCAATCGGTGAGGCGCCGAATGCCGTCACTGCGACGGCTATCAAAGCCATCGCGAAGGGCATGACAATGAGGGACGCGTAGAGGCGTTCGCGGATGACGAACCCGATGATCGACGTGCCGATGAGACCCGCAACCCCCATGAGAAGAAGGAGCGCCGAGATCGTCGTGACATCGACGCGCGTCACCGTTTCGAGGAACGGCCGCAAATACGTGAAGAGTGCGAACTGTCCGAGGAAGAACAGCGCTGCTGCGAGCATGCCGTGAGGCACTTGCGGGCGGCGCAAGACCTTGAACGCTGCCGCCGCGCTGGCCCGCTCCTGGCTCGGCATCGTGGGCAGCGTGAGGAACAGCCAGAGAAAGGTCAGCGCGGCGACGGGAACGACACAGAAGAACGCGCCGCGCCAGCCGATGTACTGACCGAGAAAGCTGCCGAGCGGCGCGGCAATCGTGGTCGCCAGCGCATTGCCGCCATTCAGAACCGCAAGAGCGCGCGGTACATCGGTGGTCGGGACCAGGCGGATCATCGTCGCGGCGGACAGCGACCAGAAGCCGCCAATCGTGATCCCGACAAGCGCCCGTCCGGCCATGAAGACAGGATAATTAGGAGCGAACGCTACGATAACGCCAGATACCAGCATCAGGCCGGTCAGCCACAGCAAGAGCGGGCGACGATCGAAACCAGACGTCGCCGCTGAAATGAACAGACTGGCGAGAACGGCAAATAGTCCGGAAACGGAAATTGCCTGTCCTGCCTGTCCTTCAGTCAGGCGAAGGCCGCTGGCGATCGGCGTGAGCAGACTGACAGGCATGAACTCGGACGCGACGAGCGTCGAGGCGCAAAGCGACAGCGCGAAAACTGCACTCCACGCGGCCATTGGCTGCGAGGCTTGTTGATTGGTCGTGAGTTCCATCGGGTATCCATGTGTCGAGAAGCGCCCAAGCTGGCGCTGTTCATGGCGACACATAGGGCCGGAGGCGGCGTTCGATTAGCCGGTATAATTTGCTTGCACTGATCGATCTCGGCCATGAATAGTGGAAGCCATGGCAAGCCGGGATTTTAACGATCTGCTGGCTTTCGTAGCCGTCGCCCGCGAGCGCAGCTTTACGAAGGCCGCCGCGAAACTGGGCGTCGTGCAGTCGACGCTCAGCCATACTATCAAGCGGCTGGAATCGCAGATGGGCCTGCGGCTCCTCACGCGCACGACCCGGAGCGTCGGCCTGACCGAAGCGGGCGAGCGGCTTCAGCAATCAGTCGCGCCCCGCATCGAGGAGATCGAGCGCGATATCGCGGTGCTAATGTCCCTGCGCGACAAGCCGTCGGGCACCGTCCGGATTACGCTCTCGGACCATGCGCTGGAAACGGTCGTCTGGCCAAAGCTGTCGCCGGTCCTGAAAAAATACCCCGACCTCAAGGTCGAGTTCAGCCTCGACACGGCCTTCCGCAACATCGTCGAAGACGGTTTCGATGCAGGCATTCGCCTCGGGGAAAGCGTCGAGAAAGACATGATCGCGGTGCGCATCGGCCCGGATTGGCGGCTCGTCGCGGTCGCCTCGCCCGGATATCTGAGAGAGCATCCCAAACCAAAGCATCCGCAAGATCTCTTGCATCACATCTGCATCAAACGGCGCGAGGCGGCCGGGGGCCATTATGTATGGGAATTCGCCAAGAACGGTCCTGAGTTGCGGGTACGCGTCGAGGGGCAAGTGACCTTCAACGACTCGCGCGCAATGATCGAAGCCGCCGTGAAGGGCTTCGGCATCGCCTATGTCCCCGAAGACATGGTGACGCAGCGGGTCAGGTCGGGTGAACTCGTCATCGTGCTCGACGATTGGTCGCCGAAGTTCGATGGCTATTATATCTACTATCCAACCTCGCGGCAGAACTCGGCGGCGTTCAAGGTGATCGTCGACGCGCTACGCCATCACGAAGCGCGAAGACGACGCGGCTAGCGCCGACGCGACCCGCAGGCCGCGCCGAGCATGGAAACGATTATCCTGCTGTCGTCGCCTGAAGAGCCATCGAGGCGTTTTGACTGCTCTGGAAGGGCCACGCTGCGCGCCCCCTAGTTCGACGGTTCAGCCAACAGGTCCGGCGGTCCAATCGCCGCCGGCAAGCGGCCGAACTTTTACGTCAGGAATGACCCCGCGCTCCAGGCTCGGATCGAAATGGCGCATCGTACGCTCGTTGAAGTCGATGATGCGGCCAGGCCTTAGCGGTCCCACGTCATTTATCTTGACGATGACCTTCTTGCCAACGGCCTCCACGAGGGCGTATTTCGGCTTCGCGCCAAATTGGACCCCACCAAATTTCTTGCGCAAATTCGTCTTGATGGCAGCCGACCAGACCGAGGGATCATAGCGCTCGCCGGAGGCTGTCTTCGGGCCGCCCTCCTCTTTACCCGGCTTGAACGGATTGTACGTGGACGCCGCGCCGACGATCGCTTCCCCGGAAGCGGCGTTGACAACAGCGCTTGAGTGAACTCCAGCAGCTTCACATCGAGCAACAGTAACGGAAACGGCAAGCGCAACCACGGCGCCGCAAATCGCGGCGCTGGATCGGAACAGCATTATATCTCCTGTGATTTTCGATCGACCAGTTCCGATGCCGCAAAACATGATCAAGCGAACGCGAAGCGTTCAGGAACTTGCCAATCTTTTGAGACGAGCCAACCCCGGCTGCGGAACCATTGCAGGAACCAGAATGGTTCCTAACGATGTTTTTAGTTGTCGCCGTCTAAGACGGACATTGCGTCAACAGCGTGACAAGAAGCGCCGCTGCGAGATTGCGCGGCCACATGAGTCTCGCGGCGCTCACCAATCACATTGATGGTTCCACTCGCCCGCCTGACCTCGTTTTCTTTCTCATCGACCGTCGTTTCCGCAGTAGCGATCAATGCAGATACGCTGCTGTGCAGGCGGTGCCCTCCTGTCGAAGGAAGAAGAGGTCGCCCCTACTCCATCACCCCGCTCCGTTTGATCGGACTTGCAATCCTCGCCTTGGCAAGTCTGCTACGCGCTATCGCGTGAATGCGGCAAGCGATAATCCGACCTATCTTGCAGGCCGGGAACACATCTCTCAGGGAATGCGGATCGCAGGCGTGCCGGAGGGCTGAAGTCGGTAGGGCCGCACTCTTCTTGTCGGAGTACGGTCCGGAAGCGGGATAATCGACATAGCCGCCGTCCCGCGGCCCTGCCCTGCTACGGGCTTGGCTAGAGCGTCTGAGGTTTCTCGTCCGATTGATCGATCGAGAACAGCCCGCTGAGCGCCTTGATATTAACTGGCTTTTCGACACGTGGCACGGCTGCGTAAGCATCCGGAATCGCCCAAGCGTCATAACCGGTGGTGAACACGAACCGCACCCCGCGCGTCCGAAGTGCGTCGGCAACCGGATAGGAGCGTTCGCCGCGAAGATTGATGTCGAGCACGGCGCCATCGATCTGCTGTTCGGCGGTAACCAGATTCAGGGCGTCCTCGACCGAACCGGCCGGCCCAATGACGTGAGCGCCACGGTCTTCCAGCGCACGCGCGAGGTCGGCGGCAATCATGTACTCGTCTTCGACGACGAGGAGCCGCCGGCCTCGGAGTGATTGCGACTCAGTCATCACGCTTCTCCTCGCTCGCTAGCGGCACGGCGATTTCGCAATGAACGCCGTCAGGTTCGAACCGAAGCTTCGTTTTGGCACCGAGCTGATAAGGAAGTGCTCTCTCGATCAATTCGCTTCCGTAGCCTTTTCTCGCCGGCCCGCCCTCAGGCATTGCAACCCCGCTTTCGCGCCATACCACGATCGCTTGCCGCCTGGATCGATCGTTCTTGACCTCCCACCGCACCATCAGCCGGCCTGAGGGTTGGCCGAGGGCGCCGTACTTTACCGCATTCGTGGCGAGTTCATGCAGCGCGAGCGCCATCGATTGCGCCGAGATCGCCGGCAACGGCGCCGCCGGCCCCTCGGTCATCACCTTCCCCGCGTCGGCACTGGCGTGCGCCTCCAATTCGGCCCTAACCAGATCACCCAGTTCGATCGGCCTATTGTCGCTTTGCGCGAGCAAACCTTGGGCCCTGGAGAGGGCGCCCAACCTGCTTTCAAAATCGTCCGCAAAGTCGTCCAGAGACGGGCTCGATCTGATCGTCTGCCGGGCAAGTGATTGGACGACACCGAGCAGGTTGCGCCTGCGGTGCTGCAGTTCGGCCAAGAGAACCTTCTGCCGATCTTGAAGCATACGCAGTTCGTGGATGTCCGTCATCGTGCCAACCCAATCGACAGCGTCTGCATCCGAACTGACTTTCATCGGTACCGCGCGGGTCTGATGCCACCTGAACTCTCCGTCGGCGGAACGCCTGACACGGTGCTCGACGTAATACTCGCCCTTGGCGCGCGCTTCCAGCCAGGCCGCCTGGGTTTCTTTGCGATCATCCGGATGGATCGCGTCGAGCCAACCAAGGCCGATGCTGGCAGCGAAGCTCAGACCGCTGAAGATGGTCCATTGCGGACTGGCCCAGATGCGCTCACCATCACCTTTCGAGCGGAAAACCAGCTGGGGTATATTGGTGGCGAGAACGCGGAACAGCTCCTCGCTTTGCGCGAGCTGCTCCGCAGCACGGTGCTGGCTGGTGCGATCGCGCAGCATCTTCACGAAACCCGCGTCCCGGTCCGCCAGCGGCATCAGCAGGCCCGACGCCCAGAGCCGCGTGCCGTCCTTGCGCATCTGCCAGCGTTCGTCCTCGGCGCGGCCCTGAGCTAGCGCGCTACGTCGTTCTTCGGCTGCCGCCTCAAAACCACCCTCCTCGGTGGGAAAAATCGCATCCGCCGATTTTCCTAGAATCTCGTCGGTCTTGTACCCGAGTAACCGCTCGGCGCCCGGGTTCCAGCTGGTGGTTATGCCGTTCGGGTCTGTTGTGAAGATAGCAAAGTCCGTCGCGCTCTCGAATACGAGGCGCAACAGTTCATTGTCCGGGGGTGCCGAACGTTTTGTCGGATGATTGCTCTCCTGCACGCGGACAATCTCCAGCACTCGCGCTGGGCAGCGCGCCAACTCGCCAGCGACAATCGCGAGAGTCCAAGGACGTTCCTAAGCTGGTTCACGACCCAGGTTCCGGAGGATCGAGCGACGTCCGATCGCGCTGACGGCGCCGGACAGGAGGGCCTATAAGTACCGAGGCCGGCATTCGCCTCGGCGAGAGCATCGAGAGAGACATATAATGGCGGTGTGCACCGGCCCGGACTGGCCACTCCTCGCGGCCCGCCTGCTATCTGAGCGAGCATTTACGGGCGCGGCAAGAGCGTACGCAGTTTCTCCTCCAATTGGTCGATCGAGAACGGCTTGCCGATTGCCGGCGTATTCCTGAACTCTTCCTCCAGCGGCGGTCCGCCGTACCCCGTGCTGAACAGGAAGGGAATTTTCCGTGCGCGCAGGATGTGGGCGACCGGGAAAACGAACTGCCCCGCAAGGTTGACGTCGAGGAGCGCCACATCGAACGATGCGGTGGTGGCAAGTTCGCATGCCTTTGGCAAGTGAGCGGCCGAGGCGACCACTTTCAGCCCCAGTTCCTCGAGCATGTCTTCGAGCATGAGGGCCACCAGACCCTCATCTTCGACCAGGAGCGCCCTGGCGCCGGACAGCTCAACCATTGGACGCTGCAAGCATAATGGGAAACACCATGCGGCAGCGGGTGCCCTCCGGTTCGAACACCAGATCGAACTCTCCGGCGAGGTCATGCTCGACGCAACGCTCCATCAGCCGCGTGCCGAATCCCCGGCGCTTGGGCGGAGTGACCAATGGTCCCCCGCGTTCGCGCCATTCGCACTCGACAACGCCTTGCGGCCGCTCGCCGGTGCCAACCCGCCAGGTGAGGGACACGGCCCCCTCCGGCACCGAGAGGGCGCCGTATTTCGCGGCGTTGGTCAGAAGCTCGTTGAGCACCATGGTGATGCTCAGCGCGGTGCGCGCGTCCAGATCGACGTGAGGCCCGCCTGTCGCGACACGTCCGCCCGACACTGGAGCGACGATATCGTGGACCAGCCTTTCGAAAGGGGCATCCTGCCAGTTTCGCCTGGTGAGCAGGTCGTGCGCGCGCGCGAGCGCAAGCAGCCGTCCCATGAAGGTCGGCAAAAATTCCTGCAAGTCGGCAGCATGGCGAGCCGTCTGGTTCGCAAGGGACTGCACCGTGGCGAGCGTGTTTTTCACGCGGTGGTTCAGTTCGTCGATGAGGATCTTTTGGGCGTTCTCGGCGCGCTTGCGCTCGCTGATGTCGACAAGCATGTTGATGGCGCCGACCAGATTCCCCGCCGCGTCGCGCAGCGGCGTTGGATAAGGAATGAACGGTACGCGTCTGCCGTCCGGGCGCTCGGCCACCGCTTCGGCACCGCGGACCGGCCGGTTTTCGCGTAGCGCGACGGCCATCGGGCATTCATTGTGTGGCAACGGCGTGCCATCGGGCCAATAGAGCTTCCAGGTCACACACCACTCGTCGCCAGGTTGAGGAGTTCTTCCCGCCATCTCGACCGCGGCTCGATTGTAGAAATTGATGCGACCCTCGGCGTCCGTCGTGTAGATGGCTGCCGGCAGTGCCTCCAGGAGATCGCGCATGCGCTGCTCGCCATCGCGCAGGCGGTCCTCCAGTTGCTTGGTAGCGGTGACATCCTGCGCGACACGTACGCCATAAAGGAAGCGACCTGCCGTATCCCGCACCGACGAACTGAAAATATCGAGATGGCGCACGGACCCGTCGGGCCGCAATGCGCGCTTGCGAACCGTGTAGTTCTCGATTTCGCCGCGGACCTGCCGCGCGTACAGTTCGGCATCCTCCGCCTGGTCGTCGGGATCGGTGTAGTCAAAGAAAGTCATTCCGAGCAGATCGCCGCGCGAGCGTCCCGTGATGCGGCAGAGGGAATCATTCACCCGCAAGAAGCGGCCGTTCTCGTCGGTCTCGGAGATGCCGACGCTGGCGGCCTCATAGGTTGCCGCCAGCCGGGCTTCGCTGGCTCGCCGTGCCTCTTCAGCAACATGCAGTTCAGTGACGTCGGTTGTGAAGCAGCGCGTGTTGACGAACTTGCCGTCCACCATGCGGCTGTTCGAGGTAATCAGGACGTGCTTGACCGTGCCGTCGCGGGCGCGCAGCCGGGCAGGATAGCGATGGAGCGGCTCGCCACACGAAAGGCGCTGGAGGATATCGCCGATCACCGGAGCGTCGGCATGAAACTCCGCAACATGGCGGCCGATGTACTCCTCGGGCCCGTACCCAAGCAGATCCAATTCGGCTTTATTAGCGCGAAGGATAATTCCTTCGCCGCTGACGATATGAAGGCCCACCGCGCCGTTGTCGAAGAAATCCTCCAGATCCTGAGTGGTCCGGCGGACTTCTTCCTCGACCTGCTTGCGTCCGGTGATGTCCTGGAAGCAATTGATGGCGCCTTGGATCCGGCCAGAATGGTCGCGCAAAGCGCGGATGTTGACCAGGGCCGAGAAGCGAGATCCATCCGGCCGCGCCATGATGACTTCGGCATTGCGCGTCGGCGTTCCCACACGAACCGCCGTGGCCATGGGACAGTCGGAATGGGCAAGCGGAGTTCCATCGAACAGGTAGAGCTGATGCGAACCGCAGAAGCGCTCCTTCTTCGGAATATCAGGTGTTCGCCCCCACAACTCCACGGCTTCAGCGTTGTAGGCGACAAGCAGTCCCTCCGCGTCACAGAGATAGACCGCTCCGGGAATGGCATCGAGCGCGGCGTGGCCGGCCGCAACCAGCGCCTCGAACTCCGTGGGCCCGTGCCGAGCGGAGAGCGGAAATTCTTCGACGTTCGACATGGGGTGCCCTCGGCGTGGAGGCGGCGGCCGGACGCGAGTTCCGCCAGTCTCGAAATGGAAGGTCGACCGCCCCCCTGTGGGCCCGCCGAACGATCCCTAACGTCCCACGCGGCAAGCGGTTCCCCAGCGAGCCCTACATCCTTCGTCGAACCCCGTTTGAACGCGCCTGCCGGCCGTTCGGAAGCTCTACCAAGAGACTGACACCCTACCCGTCATCACGCCGCCGCGCTTGATCACCTCCTTACCTAACGCCGCAAGATGCACTTGATCCGGTCCGTCGCCGATGCGGATGAAGCGGGCGTAAACGTAGGCACGCGCCAGGAAAGTGTCCTGCGAGACGCCGGCGGCGCCGTGGATCTGGATGGCGCGATCGATGACGCGGGCGGCCATGCTGGGCACCACGATCTTGGCGGCCGCGATCAGGTCACGCGCTATCTTGTTGCCTTCGCGGTCCATCCTGTCGGCGGCTTGCAGCGTCAAGAGCCGCGCCTGTGCGATCTCGCAGAAGGAGTGCGCGATGTCCTCGCGCACCGAGCCTTGGTCTGCGAGCGGCTTGCCGAAGGCTGTGCGGGAGACCGCGCGCTGGCACATCAATTCGAGCGCGCGCTGGGCGCAGCCGATCAGCCGCATGCAATGGTGGATACGGCCGGGGCCGAGGCGACCTTGCGCGATCTCGAAGCCGCGGCCCTCGCCGAGCAGGATGTTCTCCGCGGGCACACGGACGTTCTCGTAGACGATCTCGGGATGGCCGACCGGCGCATCGTCATAGCCGTAGGTGAGCATGTCGCGCACGATGCGCACGCCGGGCGTCGCCTTCGGCACCAGGATCATGGATTGCTGGCGGTGCACCGGGACGGCAGCCTGCACAGCAGCCCCTGCCAGCGGCACCATTGACGCAAGTCAAGATCGGATACGGCCTCAGCCGCGCGTCCGCTCCATCTCCAGCTCGGCCTTGAGATTATCGAGATCGCGATAAATTGACGCGACCGCAAGGACGCGGCCGCCCTTGCGGTACTTCAGCAGGCAGTCCTTGCCGGAAATGCTGCCGTCGATCGCGATGTCGTCGAAGCTCTCGGCGTGGCCGACATAGTTGATCGGCACGTCATAGTGCTGCGACCAGAAGAACGGCACGGCGTCGAAGCGCTCGCGCTTGCCGAGCATGTTGCGCGCCGCCGTCTGGCCCTGCCGCTCCGCCACGACCCAGTGCTCGACGCGGATGGTTTGCCGCGAATGCGGATCGGGCCAGCGCGCGATGTCGCCGGCCGCGAAGATGCCCGATACGCTGGTCTCCAGATATTCGCTCACGCTGACGCCCCGGTCGGCCGCAAGCCCCGCCCGCTCGGCGAGCGCGAGGCGCGGCTTGACGCCGATGCCGACCACGACCAGTTCGGCCTCGATCACACCACCGCTCTTCAACGTGGCGCGCGTGCCGTCCAGCTTTTCCACGGTGTCCTCGAGATGGAAGTTGACGCCATTCTCCTCATGCAGCGCGCGCACGAAGTCGCCCATCTCGGGACCGAGCACCTTCTGCATCGGCCGTTCTTCCGGCGCGACCACGTGCACCTCGATCTTGCGCGCCCGCAGGGAGGCCGCAACTTCGAGGCCGATGAAGCTGGCGCCGATCACCAGCGCACGCTTCGCGCTGCCGGCCGCCTTGATGATGGCGCGGCTGTCGGCGACCGAGCGCAAGGTGTAGACATGAGGCTGGTCCGCCCCCGGAATCTGCAGTCTGATCGGCTCGGCGCCGGTCGCGAGCAGCAGCCGGTCGAACGGCAGCCTGTCGCCGTTGCCCAGCGTCACGCTGCGCGTTTTGGCTTCGATCGCCGAGACATTCGTGTTGAGCCTAAGGTCGATGCCGGCGTCTTGATAGTAGTCCTCGCCCCGCAGCGGCAGCCAATCCTCCGGCGCGCTGCCCGCGAGGTAATCCTTGGAGAGATTGGGCCGGTCCACCGGCATCGCGCTGTCATTGCTGAGCATGGTGATAGCGCCGGCAAAGCCCTCGCGGCGGAGCGTCTCCGCCGCCGCGAAACCCGCCGCGCCGCCGCCGACGATGACGAATTTTTCCGGCGCCGGTGCCGTACGGTGAGACACCGAAGGCTTCGGCATCTCGCGCTTGCGCTCTACGATGATCTTGTCCTGATCGCGCGAGACCTCCCACACCGCCAGCGCGTTCAGCGCCGGCGGACGGGTCGCCTCGCCTGATCGCAAGGAGAAGCAGGCGTGATGCCAGGGGCAGCGGATGGTGTCGGCAACGACCAGCCCTTCGGCGAGCGGTCCGTGATAGTGGCTGCAGGCCGGCTCGATCGCAAAGATCTCGCTGCCGACCTGCACCAGCAGGACGTCTTCCTCGCCGACATGGCCGAGCAATTTGCTGTCCTTGAACTCGGCCAGCGACACGCCCCTGCTCAGGTCAGGCCCGCTCGGCTTCTCATCCTCGGTCATGACGTGCTTCCTTGAGCTGTCGCGGATCAATCGTCCGAATTGGCCAGCCCCAGCAGCTCCTGACGCGTCAACGCATTGTCGCGGAACACGCCGAGCATGCGGCTGGTGACGAGATCGGTCCCGGGCTTGTGCGCGCCGCGCGTGGTCATGCAGTGATGCGTTGCCTTGATGATGACCCCGACGCCTTCGGGCCTCAGCACATCGTTGATCGTGTTGGCGATCTGCGCCGTCATCTTCTCCTGGATCTGAAGTCGCTTGGCGTAGATGTCGACGAGACGCGCGAGCTTGGAGATGCCGACGACGCGCCCTTGCGGGATATAGGCGACCCAGGCGCGGCCGACGATCGGCGCCATGTGGTGCTCGCAATGGCTTTCGAAGCGAACGCCGCGCAGGACGATCATCTCGTCATAGCCTTCGATCTCCTCAAACGTCTTTTGCAGGATTTCGGTCGGATCCTGCGCATAGCCGGAGAAATACTCCTCGAAGGCGCGCGCGACCCGGTCCGGCGTGTCACGCAGACCGTCGCGCGCGGGATCGTCGCCGGCCCAGCGGATCATGGTCCGGATCGCCTGCTCGACCTCCGCCCTCTCAGGCCGTTCGCTCGGCGCCTGCGCGACCGCGACACGTTCCAGCCTGCGCGTTTGTGTCTTCATCGAGAGCCTCCCCTGCAACGAACCGCGTACAGAAGGCGGCCCAACAGCTTGGACGGCTGCGGTTGGAAAAGGTTCCCAGGATCAGGAAAAATTGGAAGGCTGGCGGAGCGGCAAGACAGCGGGACCAGAAACCCGGCTCTATGAGGCCGCTTTCCGCACATCGATCACGGCCTGCGCCCATTCGGCCGGCCGCTCCTGCGGCAAATTGTGGCCGGCGCCGGTAAAGACGCGCCGCTCGAAAAATCCCTCGAACTTGCGCGCGTGGTGCGCGGTCCCGGAATTGACGCCATCGCTGTCGCCGTCGATCGCGATGGTCGGGACATGGACCGGCGGCTGCGCGGCGAGCTTCGCCTCTATCGCGGCATAAGCGGGGTCGCCCGCGACCAGCGCGTAACGGTGACGATAGGAGTGGATCACGACATCGACGAAATCGGGATTGTCGAACGAGATGGCGCTGGTCTCGAATGTCGCGTCGTCGTAGGCCCATTTCGGCGACCACATCGCCCAGAGCTGGCGCGCAAAACCGCGCCGGTTGCGCTCCAGCGCGCGGCGGCCGCGCTCATTGTGGAAGAGATATTGATACCAGAGCGCCGCCTCCTCCGGAGGTGAGGCCGGCTCCATCGAACGCGCGATGTCCTGGATGTTGTAGGAATTGCCGGAGACGAGGGCGATCACACGCTCGGGATGCAGCACGGAGACCACGCAGGCCGCGCGCCCGCCCCAGTCATAACCGCCGACGACCGCGCGCTCGATGTGAAGCGCATCCATGAAGGCCAGGAGATCGGCGCCAAGCGCCGCCTGCTCGCCGGAGCGCAACGTCGCAGCGGAGCGGAACCGCGTCGGCCCGTAGCCGCGCAGCCAGGGCACCAGCACCCGCGCGCCCGCTTGCGCAATGATCGACGCGGTGTCGGCATAGGCGTTCACATCGTAGGGAAAGCCGTGGCCCAGGATGCAGGGCCAGCCGTCCGGCGCGCCGTATTCCCGATAGGCGATATCGAGGATATCCGTGGTGGCGGTTTTTTGCTGCATACAAGCGAAGCTATTTCTGCGGCCCGGACAGCGAGATGTCACGCTCGGCGCGGAACACGTTGCTGTAGAGATTGGCGATCCACTGCCGGCCGATCTCGGTCTTGTTGAGGTAGCCGATCTCGGTCTGGATATGCGGTGCGACGCTGTTCCAGTAGAATTGGGGATAGCGGTTCACGATGTCGGCAGGCGAATCGTAGCCGAGCTGGCGGTTCATGCCGACCTCCTCGAACTCGTAGTAGAGCGCGTTGGCCTTGCGCAGATAGTTGGGGTCGCCAAGCTGCCCAATGAAGTCGGCGGCACGGAGGATCGAGGCCTCGTCGTCATAGTCCTGGCCCTCCCGGGCCGGAAACCGCGTGCCCTCGATGGCGCGAGCGATGCGTTCGCTGTCAACGCCCCGGACCGGCGGCAGCCGCCGCCGCACAAACAGCTTCGAGCGATCGACGTGATACATCATCAGACTGGCATCCGAAGCGCCGCGCGGCAACGACACCTTGGTGCCGGAATCATCGATGATGAAACCGTCTTCGTCATCCTCCGGAAACAGACCGCGGACGTAACCGATGTCGTGCGCGAGGCAGGCGATCAAAACGTGGATGTAGTCCTCTGCCGCAAGATGCGTGTGAAGATTGCGTCCCATGAGGATCGCCTGAGCGGCGAGCGTCACCAGCATCGTATGTTCGATATTGTGATAGAGTGCGTCGCTGTTGCCGATGCATTCCATCGCCGTGCGGGTCGAGCCTTCCAGCACCCTGGCGTAGGACTCGTCGTAGCGGCGCCGCATGAACGAGCCCAGCAACCTTTCCAAGGTCTCGGCCGCCAGTCTCGGTAACGTCATCATGGATGCAGCCCCGTCTGTCGGTGGTGTTCCACGCCAACTCCCGACGTCTTATTCTCGTCCTCGACGCAAGCGCCAGCATAGCCCATCTTGGGCCGACTGACCAAATCCTGGGGCGACAGCACGGAAATATATTACTGTTGTGCCACGCAACATAAGATTGCGATTACAACTCGATACATCCAAAGCGCCGACGGCACCGTAGCGGCAAAACCGCGTCACTCTACCAGCAGCACGTCGACGGCGACGTCGAGCTTTTGCTTCGGCGAGCCGACAATGATGCCGTCGACCGGCGAAACGTCGGAAAAGTCGCGGCCGACCGCGAGGACGATATGGTCGCCAGCGACCATAAGATCGTTGGTCGGATCGAAATCGACCCAGCCAAGCTCCTCCCCGCACCACAGCGACACCCACGCATGAGTAGCGTCGGCGCCCTGCAGGCGCGGCTGGCCCGCCGGCGGAATGGTGCGCAGATATCCGCTGACATAGGCCGCGGGCAGGCCCAGCCCGCGCAACCCCGCGATCATCACATGGGCAAAATCCTGACAGACGCCATGGCGCTTGGCAAAGACCTCGTTGAGCGGCGTCGAGATCACCGTCGCCTTGGGGTCGTAGCGAAATTCGGTACGGATGCGATGCATCAGATCGACCGTCCCGGCGAGGATGCCCACGCCGGGCGCAAAGCTCTCCGCCGCATAGGCGCTGACCGGTGCCAGCACCGGTACCAGCGGGCTCGCAAAGACATAGCCGACCGGCGAGGACGGCCCGAGGCTCGTCGCCTCGAAAGCCATGTCGCGAATGCTTTCCCAGTCCGGGCTGACAGCGGCGCGCGCCGGCGGCTGGCGCGACGCCTTCACGCGAGAGCGAGAATCGATGCGCAGAGTGCGATGCGCGGCCTCGATCACGACACTCTCGGTCAGGGTGCCGAAGAAATCGCGCCGGACGCTACGCTCCGCAGGGCGCGGACGGATCTCGACATGGTGCGAGATCAGCTCCTGGCCATTGCCGCTCCTCGGCTCCAGCCGCAGCGTGCATCGGGCGAAGCTGACCGGGCTTTCATACTCATAGGTGGTGACGTGACGGATGTCGTAGATCACGCCAGCCCCGTCAGCTTTTCCGGGCGGCTGGCATTGGGGCCGTGCGGGAAATAGTGCTGCCCGACCGCCTCGGCGAGGCTGAGCAGATCCTGCTCAAGTGCGAACAGCGTCTTGACCTCGAGCTTCTCGGCCTCCGCGGTCGCGAGCATCGCCTGCATCGCGACCGCAAGCCGCTGCGGCTTCTCGATCAGGCCGTGCTCCTTCAGGCTAGGCAGCGCGGCGATATGCTCGTTCAGCGCCGTCACCTGGAACGCCACCGAACGCGGATTGTAGCCGTCGAGCACGGCGAGGTCGCGCACCGGCGCCAGGATCGGCGCCAGCAGATAACGCGAGCGGTAGGTAATCTGGCAATCCACCAGCGTCAGCAGGATATCGAGATCCTCGTCGCCGGCCTCGTCATAGGCAAACTGCCGGGCAAAGCGCGTGGTGTTGATGGCACGCTCGGTGCGGCGGCCGATATCGAGGAAGCGCCAGCCGGCGGCGCGGTTCATGTTCTCATGCGCCAGGCCGGCAAAGCTCGCGAGCTCCTGCAAGGTCAGCTCGGCCGCGCTCAGCACGCTGTCCTCGTCCTCGACCTCCCAGGCCAGCCGCTCGGTCATCTCGGTGATGACTTGCCACGCATCGGGCGACAGCCGCTCGCGCAAGGAGGTCGCCGTGCGCTGGGCCGCGCGGACCAGCGACAGTGCCGAGCCGAAACGCTCCGGGCTCTGCAGCGCTTCGGCAACGATGCGGCCGGGCGCCGCGCGCGAGGTCTGCGAGATCGCACCCCAGGTCACCAGCAGGCGCTGGATACGTTCCGCCGATTGCAGCGAGGCCGCGGTGCCCTTGTTGGGTCCGCTCGGCGAGCCCAGCGCCCGCACCAGCCGCAGCGTCGCCTCGGCGCGTTCGAGATAGCGGCCGAGCCAGAACAGATTGTCGGCGGCGCGGCTCGGCAGCACGCCGGCGATACGGCGGATGCGCACCTTGTCGACCGCGGGCAGCAGCGTCGCGGTCGAGACCTGCTTGTCCGAAACCACCCAGACGTCGGCGGAGCGTGCGCCGTCGCCCATCGACACCGCGCGCGCATCCGCCTGCTCGGCGATCCGGCAGAAGCCGCCGGGCATGATGGCCCAGCCGTCCGGCGTCGCGGCAGCGAACACGCGCAGCACGAAGGGACGCGGCGTGATCTGCCCCTGATCCCACACCGGCATGGTCGAGAGCCGCACCACCTCCTGGCCGACATAGTCCATGCCGCGCGCGGCGATGGCGTCGATCAGGCGCTGGCGCCCGGCGGCATCGAGCTCGCTGGCGAGCACCGGACCGTTGCTGTCGAAACCGGGAACGCCGCGCCGATAGGCGCCTTCAATCGCGACCTCGTCGAGTCGTGACAGCACCTCGTCGCGCGCCGAGCGCTGGCCGCACCACCAGGTCGCGATGTGCGGCATCTTCAGCTCTTCGCCGAGCAGGCGGCGGCTGAGCGCCGGCAGGAAGCCGAGCATTGCGCGCGCCTCCAGGACGCCCGAGCCCGGCATGTTGGCGACGACGACACCGTCCTTGCGCAGCACGTCGATCAGGCCGGCCACGCCGAGCCGCGAGGAGGCATCGAGCTCGAGCGGGTCGAGCGAATTGGAATCGACACGGCGCAGCAGCACGTCGAGGCGCTTGAGGCCCGCGACCGTACGGATGTGGATATGATTGTCGCTGACGGCGAGATCATCGCCCTCGACCAGCAAAAAGCCGAGATAGCGCGCCAATGTTGCGTGCTCGAAATAGGTCTCGCTGAAGCTGCCTGGCGTGAGCACGCCGATCCGCGGCTCGTCGCGGTCGGCACGCGCGCGAAGGCTGTCGCGAAACGCCTCGAAGAACGGCGCGACGCGCGGGACGTTCATCGACTTGTAGAGATCCGAGAAGGCGCGCGAGAGCACCAGGCGGTTCTCCAGCGCATAGCCCGCGCCCGACGGCGCCTGTGTGCGGTCGCCGAGCACCCACCAGCGGCCGTCGGGCCCGCGGCCGACATCGGCGGCATAGAGCGAGAGATAGCGCCCGCCCGGCGGCGGCACGCCGCAGACGGGGCGGAGATATTCGGGGCTCCCGGCGATCGCAGCCGCCGGCAGCGCGCCTTCGGCGACGAGGCGGCCCTCGCCATAGATGTCGCGCAGCACGAGCTCGAGCAGCTCGGCGCGCTGGGTGATGCCGTCGGACAGCTGCTTCCAGTCGGCCTCGTCGATCAGCAGCGGCAGATGGCTGATCGACCAGGGCCGGTCGGCGCTCTCGCCGGGCGCGCGATAGGTGACGCCGGCTTCGCGGAGATGACGGTCGGCCATGCCAAACCGCCGCTCGACCTCGTCGGGCGCGAGTGCGCCGAAGGCATCGAAGAAGCGGCTCCAGACCGCGCGGGGCTTGCCGTCCGGGCCGAGAAACTCGTCGGGGATGCCGGGCAGGCGGCTGTAGTCGCGGACCCATTGCGCGAAGCGGCGCTGGCCTTCACGCTGGCCTTGCGCCCTACCCGCCTTGTCGTCCTCTTCGGCTGCGCCCTCGGCCATGCGCCTCTCCCTGCCCCGGCATCATACTCATTGCAGGAGCGGAGTCCGCAAGTCGAGGGTCAGCGGAAACTCATTTGTGCGTTCCTCGGGCGGCGGCTGCATCGGACCGGGCGTATGGCCGTGGTCCTGGAACCGCGCCAGCCGCCGCGCCTCGGCCTCGTAGGTGTTGACGGGCTTGGTGTCGTAGCTGCGGCCGCCGGGATGGGCGACGTGATAGACGCAGCCGCCGAGCGAGCGGCCGTTCCAGGTGTCGATGAGGTCGAAGGTCAGGGGCGCGTGAACGGGAATGGTCGGGTGCAGGCCGGAGGCCGGCTGCCAGGCCTTGAAACGGACGCCGGCCACCGCCTCGCCCGAGCGGGCGGTGGAGGTCATCGGCAGGCGGCGGCCGTTGCAGCTGACGATATGGCGGCCCTCGACGAAGCCTTCCGCCTTGACCTGGAGCCGCTCGACCGATGAGTCGACATAGCGCACGGTGCCGCCGGCCGAGCCCTCCTCGCCGAGCACGTGCCAAGGCTCCAGCGCCTGCCGCAGCTCCAGCGTCACGCCGCCATGATGGATGCGGCCGAAAGCGGGGAAGCGGAATTCGAGCTGGGCCAGATACCATTCGGGCTCGAACGGATAGCCGAACTGCTTCAACTCGGAGAGCACATCGAGGAAATCTTCCCAGATGAAGTGCGGCAGCATGAAGCGATCGTGCAGCGCGGTGCCCCAGCGCACGAACTTGCCTTGTTGCGGCTCGCGCCAGAATTTTGCGATCAGCGCCCGGATCAGGAGCTGCTGCGCCAGCGACATGCGCGGATCCGGCGGCATTTCGAGCGCGCGGAATTCGACGAGGCCGAGCCGGCCGGTCGAGCCATCCGGTGAATAGAGCTTGTCGATGCAGATCTCGGCGCGATGGGTATTGCCGGTGATGTCGACGAGGAGATGCCGGAACAAACGATCCACCAGCCACAGCGGCGCCTGGTAGCCCGGCGGCGGCACGTGCGAGAGCGCGACCTCGAGCTCGTAAATGCTGTCGTGGCGCGCTTCGTCGATGCGCGGTGCCTGACTGGTCGGGCCGATGAACAGGCCGGAGAAGAAATAGGACAGCGAGGGATGACGCTGCCAATACAGCACCAGGCTCTTCAACAGATCGGGCCGGCGCAGGAACGGCGAGTCCTGCGGTGAGGCGCCGCCGACCACGACGTGATTGCCGCCGCCGGTCCCGGTGTGGCGGCCGTCGACCAGGAAGCGGTTGGCGCCGAGGCGTGTCTTGCCTGCATCCTCATAGAGCCCGGTGGTGATGTCGACGGCCTCGCGCCAGTTCTTCGCCGGCTGGACATTGACCTCGATCACGCCGGGATCAGGCGTCACCTTGATCACGTCGACGCGCGGATCGAACGGCGGCGGATAGCCTTCGACATGGACCTGGAGCTGCATCTCCTCGGCGGTCGCTTCGAGCGCTGCGATCATCTCGAGATAATCCTCGATCTGCTCGACCGGCGGCATGAAGGCGCAGAGCACGCCGTCGCGGACCTCGACCGACATCGCGGTGCGGACCGGGACGGAGGTGTTGAGCTCTTCGGGCTCGAGCTGCTCCGACGAGTCCGGACGCGCCGGAAGGCTGAACACCGGCAGCTTGCCGCGGGGCTCCATCGGATCCCGCTCGACGATGTAGGGATATTGATCGGGCGGGACATAGCCGAGCGAGTCGAGCGGCAAGCGCAGGCCGAGCGGCGAATCGCCCGGCATCAGGAACAGATGACTGCGCCGGAGCTGCCAGCGCTCGCTGCGCCAGCGTGGCGGCGCATTCCAGCGCTGCACCGGCAGCACGAAGCCGCGAGGGTTGTTGAGCCCCTGCTCGAACACCCGCGCCATCCGCGCGCGGGCCTCCGGATCGGACAATTTGGAATCGGACGGGTCGACGTTGACGGGAAGCTCGGATTCCTTCTGCAGCCAGTACGCGGTGTCCTCATAGGCCGGCATGATGTAGCCGGGATCGAGCCCGAGCCGCAACGCCGTGCCCTCCACGAACGCCTTGACGTCCTTGGCCTGGGCCGGCCGCGGATTTTCGATGCTGGCAATGAGGTCGGCATTCTTCCAGATCGGCACGCCATCCTTGCGCCAGTACAGGCCAAAGGCCCAGCGCGGCAGGCTTTCGCCGGGATACCATTTGCCCTGACCAAAGTGCAGCAGGCCACCCGGTCCGAAGCGCGCGCGCAGGCGGCGGATCAAATCGTCGGCGAGCCCGCGCTTGGTCGGGCCGACGGCGTCCGTATTCCACTCGGCGCCTTCGAGATCATCGACGGAGACGAAGGTCGGCTCGCCGCCCATGGTCAGACGCACGTCCTGCGCGGCGAGATCGCCGTCGACCTGCTCGCCGAGATCGTTGAGCCGTATCCAGGATTCATCCGAGAACGGTTTTGTGATGCGCGGCGCCTCGCGAATGCGCCGGACGCTCATGTCGAAGGCGAATTCGACCTCGGCAAATCCGGCGCCGCCGGAGATCGGCGCCGCCGAGCGGTAGTGCGGCGTCGCGGCGACCGGGATGTGGCCCTCGCCCGCAAGCATGCCCGAGGTCGCGTCGAAGCCGATCCAGCCCGCGCCCGGCAGGTAGACCTCCGCCCAGGCGTGCAGGTCGGTGAAATCATTCTCGACCTCCGGCGGCCCCTCGATCGGATCGATGTCGGGACGGACCTGGATCAGATAGCCGGAGACGAAACGGGCGGCGAGACCGAGGTGACGGAAGGTCTGGATCAGAAGCCAGGCGGAGTCTCGGCACGAGCCGGCCGCGGAGGAGAGCGTCTCCTCCGGCGTCTGCACGCCCGCCTCCATGCGGATGACGTAGCCAATCCTTTTCTGCAACTCTCTGTTCAGATCGACCAGGAAGTTGACGGTGTTCGGGGCTTCGTGCGGGATCGTGTCGAGATATTTCGCGAACAGCCGATCCGGCTTGACGGTCTCGAGATAAGGCGCGAGTTCCGTCTTGAGATCTTGCGGATATTCGAACGGAAAGCTGTCGGCGTAGGGCTCGACGAAGAAGTCGAACGGATTGACCGTGGTCATCTGCGCCGTGAAATCGACCTCGATCTTGAGCTCGGTCGTCTTCTCCGGGAAGACGTAACGCGCGATCCAATTGCCCAGCGGATCCTGCTGCCAGTTCACGAAATGATTGGCCGGCGTGACCTTGAGCGAATAGCTCAGGATCGGCGTGCGCGTATGCGGCGCCGGCCGCAGACGGATGGTCTGCGGGCCGAGATCGATCGGGCGGTCGTATTTGTAGTGCGTGACGTGGTGTAATGCGACGTAGATCGACACGGGATGCGGTACTCCAGCAGCTTTTTTGAGCAGAACACCGCTGGTGACCTCGATCAAGCACTAACAACGGGCAGACCGTGCCTATGGCACGGGCTGCGGCTTTGCTACATCGTCGCGCCGAGCACCCAGGGCGCGAACTCGGCACCGCCGAAATCAAAGCTCTCGCTCTTGGTCGGCTGGCCGGAGGCGGTCTTCAGGATGAGTTCGAAGATGCGCTGGCCGCATTGCTGGACGCTCTCCTCGCCTTCGAGGATGGTGCCGCAATTGACGTCCATGTCCTCCTCCATGCGCTTGTACATGGGCGTGTTGGTCGCCAGCTTGATCGAGGGCGCCGGCTTGCAGCCGAACACACTGCCGCGGCCCGTGGTGAAGCAGATGAGATTGGCACCACCGGCGACCTGCCCGGTCGCGGCAACAGGATCGTAGCCGGGCGTGTCCATGAAGACGAAACCCTTCTTGGTGATGGGCTCGGCATAGCGCAGTACCTCGACGAGGTTGGTGGTGCCGGCCTTCGCCATTGCACCGAGCGACTTCTCCAAAATGGTGGTGAGACCGCCGGCCTTGTTGCCGGGGCTCGGATTGGCATTCATCTCGGCGCCTTCGCGCGTCGTGTATTCGTCCCACCAGCGCATGAGATCGACGAGCTTCTCGCCGACCTCGCGACTGACGGCGCGGCGCGTGAGCAAATGTTCGGCGCCATAGGTCTCAGGCGTCTCCGACAGGATCACGGTGCCGCCGTGACGCACGATGAGATCGCTGGCCGCACCCAGCGCCGGATTGGCGGATACGCCGGAATAGCCATCCGAGCCCCCGCATTGCAGCGCCACGGTCAATTCGCTCACCGGCACGGATTCGCGCTTGACCTTGTTGGAATCCGCAAGCGCCTCGCGCACGAAGGCGATGCCGGCTTCCACGGTCCTGCGGGTGCCGCCGACCTCCTGGATGTCCATCGCGCGCAGACGTCCCGCGAGCTTCTGCTCCTCCATCAGGCCGCCGATCTGGTTCACCTCGCAGCCGAGGCCGAGCACGATCACATGAGAGAAGTTCACGTGCCGCGCATAGCCGCCGAGCGTGCGGCGGAGCAGCGCCAGCGGCTCGTTCTGCGTCATGCCGCAGCCGGTCTTGTGGGTCAGCGCGACAACGCCGTCGACATTGGGGAAGTCGGCCAGCGGATTGGCGCCGGTGAACGGATTCTTCTTGAAGACGTCGGCGACGAGGCTCGCGACATGCGCGCTGCAATTCACCGAAGTCAGGATGCCGATATAGTTGCGCGTGGCGACGCGGCCGTCCGGGCGGCGGATGCCCTCGAAGGTCGCCGGCAGGTCGAAATTCGGCGTCGGCTTGACGTCGACGCAATAGGCGTAGTCCTTGGCGAAATCGCCCATGCCGCAATTCTGCACGTGCACGTGCTGGCCCGGCCCGATCGGCACCGTCGCAAAGCCGATGATCTGGCCGTAGCGTATCACGGGCTCGCCGACTGCGATCGGCTTGATCGCGACCTTGTGGCCGGAGGGAATGCGCTCGACCGTGGTTACGCCGTCGGCCACCAACGTTCCCGGCGGCAGGCTCGCGCGCGCGATCAGCACGCCATCATCGGGATGCAGGCGAATGACGGGGCTGATGGTCATGGGAGGTCTCCTGTATCGAAACTATCGTGCCCCGGACGCAGCGCAGCGTGAAACGGTGCGCTGCTGATCCGGGGTCCACTTGTCACGTCACGTACGTTGCAAACGACTGGGTCCCGGTTCTGCGGAGCGGCACTGCGCGCCGCACCGCGTCCGGGACACAGGGAGTTCAGGCTTTGCCGCCCGCATCCTTGCGGGTCGCATTCACCTGCATCTTCGCGTAGGTCGTCATCAAACCGACCTCGTTCGAGAGCGTCACCAGCTTGAAGCCCATGTTGATGGCGCGCGCGGCACCCTCGGCGCCGCTGCAATGGATGCCGGGATTGAGGCCGCGCTTGCCGCATTCCTTGATGATCTTGTCGTAGATCGCGAGGATCTCCGGCTCGCTGCGATCGAGCTTCGGCTCGAGGCCATAGGAGAAGCCGAGGTCGGACGGGCCGATATAGACGCCGTCGATCCCTTCGACGTCGAAGATCGCTTCCATGTTCTCGACGGCGGTTTTGGTCTCCATCATCGGCAGCAGCACGATGTCGTCGTTCGCCGTCTTCTGGTAGGAGCCCGCGGTGCCGTACATGCCGGCGCGGATCGGGCCGTTGGAGCGGACGCCCTTCGGCGGATATTTGGCATAGGAAACCAGGTTCCTGGCTTCCTGCGGCGTGTTGACCATCGGGCAGATCACGCCATAGGCGCCGCCGTCGAGCACCTTGCCGATGATGCCGGGCTCGTTCCAGGGCACGCGGACCATCGGCGTGATCGGATGCTTGTCCATCGCCTGGAAGCACTGCACCATCGAGAGATAATCCTGCACCCCGTGCTGCATGTCGACGGTGACGCTGTCGAAGCCGCATTGCGCGATCATCTCGGCGGAGAAGCCGGAGGGAATCGCGAGCCACGCGTTGACCACGGCCTTGCCCGACTTCCAGATTTCCTTGACCTTGTTCGCCACGTTGCCTTCCTTCTTCGTTGTTTGGACCGTGTTGTCGGGACCATCGTCACCATAAGGCGTGCCACGACGGCAAGACCCGCTGTTACCGCGAACCGAGGCGCCGCGCTACGCTCGCAATGACGCAAGACCTATGCAGTCGCCCTCTGGATGCTGACTTCGCTGACGCCGACCTTGCGGGCGGTGTTCACTATCGCCGCCCAGCTGCCGCCCGGCAAGGGCCGCCGATTTTTGCGCATCGGCTTGAGCGGCACTTGAGCGAAAAAATGCGGCGATGTCCATGATTGTTGCCGCGCGCTCGCGCATATCTGCTTTCACTCCCCGGCACTTGCCTCTTCGGCCGCGCCAAGCCCTGCAAGACTCCGTTCGAGTTCGCCGAGCATCTCCTGCAGTTCGGCGAGCTTGCGTGCGCCAAAGCGCCGCGTGATCTCCGCATAGATCGCTTCGGAGGACGGCGCGACGGAAGCCATCAGCTTCACGCCCTTTTCCGAGATCGAGACCATGCTGCGGCGCTGGTCCGCCTTCGCGGTCTTGCGCTCGATCAAATTGCGCGCCTCCAGGTCGCGCAGGATGCGCGACAGGCTCGGACCGAGCAGGAACGCAGTGCGCGCGAGTTCCGTGACCTCGACCGTGTCGATCGCGGCCAGCGCGCGCAGGATGCGCCATTGCTGCTCGGTCAGGCCATGCTCGCGCAGCGAGGGACGGAATTGCCGCATGACCGCCTCGCGTGCCCGCAGCAGCGACATCGGCAGCGAACGCGAGAAGTCGCGCATCGGCACCTGCCGCACGGCGGCTGCGCCGTCGTCCGCTGGATCAGCCGGTCTCTTCACCATAATGCCCCTTCAATCCGTGAAATGTTGCAGTGCAGCAAGCCCACAATTCGATTGACGCATTCACTTAACATGTTAAGTATCTTCCCGCACCCCGATTTGTAAGATCACAAATGGCGCTATCCAACGACGATATCCGAGCTTGCGCGAACCGTCTGCACCAGGCGGAGAAGACCCGCACGCAGATCCGGCAGCTCTCGCAGGATTTTCCCGACATCAGCATCGCTGACGCCTACGCGATTCAGAAGGCTTGGGTCGACGTCAAGATCGCCGAGGGGCGCATCGTCAGGGGACACAAGATCGGCCTGACCTCGAAGGCGATGCAGAGTGCGCTCGCCATCAACGAGCCGGATTCCGGCGTGCTGCTCGACGACATGTTCTTCGCCGATGGTGGCTTCGTCCCGACGGAGCGCTTCATCGCGACGCGCGTCGAAGCCGAGCTCGCCTTCGTCATGAGCAAGCGCCTCGCGGGTCCCGACTGCACGCTATTCGACGTGCTGAACGCCACCGAGTTCGTGGTGCCGGCGCTCGAGATTCTGGACACGCGGATCGAGCGCGTCGATCCCCAGACCAAGGCAACGCGAAAGATTTTCGACACCATCGCCGACAACGCGGCCAATGCCGGCATCGTGCTGGGTGGACGGCCGATCCGCCCGCTGGACGCCGATTTGCGCTGGATCGGCGCGCTCTGTTTCAAGAACGGCCAGCTCGAAGAGACCGGCCTTGCCGCCGGCGTGCTCAATCATCCCGCGACCGCCGTCGCCTGGCTCGCCAACAAGATCGCACCGCTCGGTCTTGCGCTCGAGCCCGGACAGGTCGTGCTCGCCGGTTCCTTCATCCGTCCGATCGAGACCCGCAAGGGCGACACAATTCAGGCCGATTACGGCGCCTATGGCTCGGTGAGCTGCTACTTCGCTTAGGCCAACAAAAATAGGGAGTGAAACCGCGATGCCGCATTTCACGATCGAATATTCGGCCAATCTCGACGGCCGCGTCGACATCGGCGCGGCGTGCGAGGTGGTGCGCAAGGCGGCGGTCGAGACCGGCATCTTCCCGCTCGGCGGCATCCGCGTCCGCGCCGTCAGGTGCGAGCATTATGCCATCGCCGATAACAGGCAGGATTACGGCTTTCTCGACATGGTGCTGCGCATCGGCGAAGGCCGCGACCTCAAGACCCGCAAGGAGGCCGGCGAGCACGTGTTCCAGGCGCTCTCCCGGCATCTGGATCCCGTCTTCGCAAGCTCGAAATTCGCCCTGTCGTTCGACATGCAGATCAACGACAAGGACACGAGCTGGAAGCGCAACAACATCCACGACGCCCTGAAAATGGAGGCCGCCAATGGATAAGCCCACGCCCAAAGCCGATGTGTTCCAGGCCAACCGCGAACGCGTCGCACCGCTGCTGAAGACGCTGCGCGCCGACGGCATCGGCCACATGATCGATGGCAAGATCGTGCCGTCGATCTCAGGCGAGACATTTGAGACGAAATCGCCGGTCGACGGCGCGACGCTCGCAAGCGTTGCCCGCGGCAATGCCGAGGATATCGATCGCGCCGCCACCGCGGCCGCCCTTGCCTTCAAGTCCTGGCGCGACATGGCACCGGCGATGCGGAAGAAGCTGCTGCATCGGGTCGCCGACGCCATCGAGGACAATGCCGACGACATCGCGGTGCTCGAATGCATCGACACCGGCCAGGCCTATCGCTTCATGGCCAAGGCCGCGATCCGCGCCGCCGAAAACTTCCGCTTCTTTGCCGACAGATGCGGCGAGGCGCGCGACGGCCAGAACACGCCGAGCGACGAGCATTGGAACGTCTCGACCCGCGTGCCGATCGGCCCGGTCGGCGTGATCACGCCGTGGAATACGCCGTTCATGCTCTCGACCTGGAAGATTGCGCCTGCTCTCGCAGCAGGGTGCACCGTGGTGCACAAGCCGGCGGAGTGGTCGCCGGTCACGGCGGCCATTCTGGCAAAGCTCGTCAAGGAAGCCGGCGTTCCCGACGGCGTGCTCAACACCGTGCACGGCTTTGGCGAAGAGGCCGGCAAGGCATTGACCGAGCATCCCGCCATCAAGGCGATCGGCTTCGTCGGCGAGAGCGCGACGGGCTCGGCGATCATGGTTCAGGGCGCACCGACGCTGAAGCGCGTGCATTTCGAGCTCGGCGGCAAGAACCCGGTGATCGTATTCGACGACGCCGATCTCGACCGCGCGCTCGATGGGGTCGTGTTCATGATCTACTCGCTCAACGGCGAGCGCTGCACCTCGTCGAGCCGCCTGCTGATCCAGGCCAGCATTGCCGAAAAATTCATCGAGAAGCTGGCCGCGCGCGTAAAAGCCTTGAAGGTCGGCCACCCCCTCGATCCCGCGACCGAGATCGGGCCGCTGATCCACGAGCGGCACCTGGCAAAAGTCTGCTCCTATTTCGACATCGCACGCCAGGACGGCGCGACGATCGCGGTCGGCGGCAAGGCCTATGACGGCCCGGGCGGCGGACATTATGTCGAGCCAACGCTGGTGACCGGAGCGCATGGCAAGATGCGGGTGGCACAGGAAGAGGTGTTCGGCCCCTTCCTCACCGTGCTGTCCTTCAAGGACGAGGCAGACGCGATCGAGATCGCCAACGACATCCGTTATGGGCTCACCGGCTACGTCTGGACCAACAATCTCGGCCGCGCTTTGCGCGTTGCCGATGCACTCGAAGCCGGCATGATCTGGCTGAACTCAGAAAACGTCCGCCATCTGCCGACCCCATTCGGCGGCATGAAAGCGTCGGGCATCGGCCGCGACGGCGGCGATTACTCGTTCGACTTCTACATGGAAACCAAGCACGTCTCGCTCGCGCGGGGCACGCACAAAATTCAAAAGCTGGGAATCTAGAATCACCGTCGTTCCGGGGCGCGAAGCGAACCCGGAACCTCGAGATTCCGGCTTCGGTCCTGACGGACCGCCCCGGAATGACGGGGTCCAGAGAGGGGAAACACCATGCCCGTGCCGCAACATATCTTCGAGCCGCCGTTCAACATCATCCGCTCCAGCCATGCCGTGCTGGACGTCACTGACCTGAAGCTCAGCCGCGAGTTCTATGAAAGCGTTGTCGGCCTGCATGTCGAGGACGCCGACGACAAGGTCGTCTACTTGCGCGCCGCCGAGGAGCATCAGCATCACTCGCTGGTCTTGCGCAAGGCGGCGGTGCCTGCCTGCAACCGGCTCGGCTTCAAGGTCGGCAATGACGGGGATCTCGACAAGGCCGCAAAGTTCCTTTCCGAGAACGGCCTTGGCTACGCCTTCGTCGATCAGCCTTTCCAGGGCCGCACGCTGCAATTCACCGATCCCTTCGGTTTCCAGATCGAGCTGTATGCGTCGATGGACCGGCGGCCGCATCTGCTGCGTCGCTACGACCTCTACAGGGGCTGCCACCCGCAGCGGCTCGACCATTTCAACGTCTTCGCCGCCGAGGTGCAGGACACCGTCGAATTCTATGCCCGGCTCGGCTTCCGTCTCACCGAATACGCCGAGGAAGACGGACCTAACGGGCGCATCGCGGCTGCCTGGATGCACCGCAAGGGCAATGTCCACGATTTTGCCATCACCAACGGCAAGGGCCCGCGGCTGCATCACTTCGCGTACTGGACGCCGACGGCGATGAACATCATCCATCTCTGCGACGTCATGGCCTCGCAAGGGTTCGTGAAGAACATCGAACGCGGTCCCGGCCGCCACGGCATCTCGAATGCGTTCTTCCTCTATGTCCGCGACCCCGATGGACACCGTCTCGAACTCTACACCAGCGACTATTTCACCGGCGATCACGACCACGAGCCGCTGCGCTGGTCGCTGCGCGATCCACGCCGCCAGACCTTGTGGGGCGCGCCCGCCCCGCGCTCCTGGTTCGAGCAGGGCTCGCCATTCGCTGGGCAAACCGTGCGTGAGCCGAAGTTCGTGGCCGACGTGCTGGTGGCGGATTAAGCGATGACACTCCCTGGCCTCGCCACCTATTCCGTCAAGGATGCTGTCCGCTACGGCGCCGTCGTCGACGGCGGCATTGTCGATCTCTCCGCGCGCCACGCAAAAGACTATCCGACGCTGCGCGAGGTGATCGCGGCAGGAAAGCTCGCGAGCCTCGCCGAAGAGGCTGCCGGCCGCACGCCGGATCACGCGCTCGGTGACATCATTTGGCTGCCGCCGGTGCCCGCGCCGGAAAAGATCATCTGCATCGGCGTCAACTATCCCGACCGCAATGCCGAGTACAAGGACGGCCAGGACGCACCGAAATATCCGAGCATGTTCATGCGCTCGCCGCGCTCCTTCGTCGGCCACGACACGCCGCTGGTGCGCCCGCGCGCCTCCGCGCAGCTCGACTATGAGGGCGAGATCGTGCTGGTGATCGGCAAGGCCGGCCGGCACATTGCTGAAAGCGCCGCGCTCGATCACATCGCCGCGCTGACCCTCTGCAACGAAGGCTCGGTGCGCGACTGGCTGCGCCACGCCAAGTTTAACGTCACGCAGGGCAAGAACTTCGATTCCAGCGGCAGCCTCGGCCCGTGGCTTGTGCCCTACACACAGGAATCGCAGATCGCCGACATCCGCCTCACCACGCATGTCAACGGCGAGCTGCGCCAGGACGACCGCACCAGCCGGCTCATGTTTCCGTTCCGCTACCTCATCAGCTATATCTCGACCTTCGCGACGCTCGTTCCCGGTGACATCATCGTCACGGGCACGCCGACGGGGGCTGGTGCGCGGTTCGATCCGCCTCGTTATCTAAAGCCAGGCGATATGATCGAAGTCGCGGCCGAGGGCATCGGATCTTTACGTAACGGCGTCGTCGACGAAGCCTGAACAATAATCGAAATGGGATGATGCCATGACCACCCTTACCGGCGGCGAAGCAATCGTAAGCGGCCTTGTCGCCCACGGTGTCGACACCGTGTTCGGCCTGCCCGGCGCGCAGGTCTACGGCCTGTTCGACGCCTTCCACCAGGCGCAGCTCAAGGTGATCGGCGCGCGCCACGAGCAGGCCTGCGGCTACATGGCGTTCGGTTATGCGCGATCGAGCGGCAGGCCCGGCGTGTTCAGCGTGGTGCCCGGTCCCGGCGTGCTCAACGCCAGCGCGGCACTGCTCACCGCCTTCGGCTGCAATGAGCCGGTGCTGTGCGTTACCGGACAAGTACCGACGCCATTTCTCGGCAAGGGCCGCGGCCATCTGCACGAGATGCCGGATCAGCTCGCGACCCTGCGCACTTATGTGAAATGGGCGGACCGGATCGAATATCCCGGCAATGCGCCGTCCACCGTCGCGCGCGCCTTCCAGGAGATGACGTCCGGCCGGCGTGGCCCCGCCTCGGTTGAAATGCCGTGGGATGTGTTCACGCAGCGCGCCGACACGGCCGCCGCAAAGGTGCTGGAGCCGCTGCCCGCGCCGCAGCCCGACTCTGACATGATCAACCAGGCTGCCGCGCTGATCAAGAACAGCAAGGCGCCGATGATCTTCGTCGGCAGCGGCGCGATCGAAGCGCGAGAGGAGATCCTCGAGCTCGCCGAGATGATCGACACGCCTGTCGTCGCCTTCCGCAGCGGCCGCGGCATCGTCTCCAACGCGCATGAGCTCGGTCTGACGATGGCGGCGGCCTACAAGTTGTGGCCGAAGACCGATTTGATGATCGCAATCGGCACGCGCGCGGAACTGCCGGCATCGGGCTTCCGCTGGCCGTATCAGCCGAAGGGGCTGAAATCCATTCGTGTCGATATCGATCCGGCCGAGATGCGCCGGCTCGCCTCCGACATCGCTATTGTCGCCGATGCCAAGACCGGCACAGCGGATCTCGTCACAGCCGTGAAGAGGGCCGGCTATGCGAGGACGAGCGGCCGGCGGGGAGAAATCCGCGAGGCCACTGCGACCGCGCAAGCCGAGATCCAGCGTATCCAGCCGCAGATGGCGTATCTCACCATCCTGCGCGAGGTGCTGCCGCCGAACGCGATCGTGACCGATGAATTGTCCCAGTTCGGTTTCGCATCCTGGTACGGCTTCCCGATCTACGAGCCCCGCACCTTCATCACATCAGGTTATCAGGGTACGCTCGGCTCGGGCTTCCCGACCGCGCTCGGCGCCAAGGTCGCCAATCCCGACAAGCCGGTGGTGGCGATCACCGGCGACGGCGGCTTCATGTTCGGCGTGCAGGAGCTTGCCACCGCCGTGCAGTTCAACATCGGCGTGGTGACGCTGGTGTTCAATAACAACGCCTACGGCAATGTCCGCCGCGACCAGCGCGAACGTTTCGACGGCCGCGTGGTGGCGTCCGATCTGGTCAACCCCGATTTCGTCAAGCTCGCGGAATCCTTTGGCGTCGCGGCAGCGCGCGTCACAGCGCCCGACCAGTTCAAGGCGGCGATGGAGAAGGCGCTCGCCCACGGCGGGCCGTATCTGATCTCGGTGGAAGTGACGCGGGATTCGGAAGTCAGCCCCTGGGCGTTCATTCACCCGCCGAAGCCGTAGTCTTCGTCATTCCGGGGCACGCGAAAGCGTGAACCCGGAATCTCGAGGTTCCGGGTTCGATGCTTCGCATCGCCCCGGAACGACTGCTCCGAACACTAGCGCGTCCTGCGGAACGTCAGGTTGATCCGTTTCCGGCCGAGTAGCGCATGCTCGCCGTCGGCGAGCGGCGCAACGCCATGGTAGGCGAGCCTGCTCGCCCCGCCCCAGACCACGACGTCGCCATGGACCAGCCGGAAGCGGCGCGGCTTGTCGCCGCGCGCCATGCCGCCGAACAGGAACGTCGCGGGCAGTCCGAGCGAGACCGAGACGATCGGTGCCGAATAGTCCAGCTCGTCCTTATCCTGATGCAGCGACAGCCGCGTGCCGGGCTCGTAACGATTGACGAGGCAGGCATCGGGCCCGAAGCCCGCGAAGCCGCCCTGCTCCGCCGCGCGGCGGGCGAGATCACGGAGCACGGGCGGCATTTCGGGCCATGGCGCGCCCGTTCGCGGATCTATGGGGTCATAGCGATAGCCGGTATGATCGGTGATCCAGCCGCGCTCGCCGCAATTGGTCATTGCCACCGACATCAGGTGGCCGCCGGGCGTAGTCATCCGACGGAACGCCGATTGCGCGACGATCGCACGCACCGCTGCGATCAGCTCGCTCTCGATCGGCTTGACGAAGCCGCGCAGCAGCACAGCACCGTCGGCGATCTCCTCGCGTGACGGCTGCGCCTCGGCGACACTATCGAACAAGTCTGCCGTCAATCGTCACGCTCACTTGGCATCATGAAAGATCACACCCAGCGTGTGGCGCTGTCCCGAGCGAATCCGGCTCACGCCATGGCGCAGATTAACCCGGTAGGTGCCGCGTGTCCCCTGCACCGGGCGGTGATGCACGGCAAAAGCGACCGCATCGCCCTGCGCCAGTGGCACCACTTCGGCGCGGGATTGCATGCGCGGGCGCTGCTCGGTCAGCACGAACTCGCCGCCGGTAAAATCGCGTCCCGGCTCGGACAGGAGGATCGCGACCTGGAGCGGGAACACGTGCTCGCCATAGAGATCCTGATGCAGGCAATTGAAATCGCCGGCCTCGTATTGCAGCAGCAGCGGCGTCGGCCGCGCCTGCCCCGCGTCGTGGCAGCGCTTCAGGAACGCGGCCTGTTCGGCGGGGTAGCGGATGTCGATTCCCATCGCCCCATTCCAGCGATTGGCGACGCCCTGGAGATGCGCATATAGCGCCGGGCGCAATTGCGCGATCAGATCGGGCAATGGATAGGAGAAATATTTGTACTCGCCGCGCCCAAAGCCGTGGCGGCCCATGACGATGCGGCTGCGGAAGTGCGTGTCGTCAGGATAGAGCGCGGCGATGGCGCGGCATTGGTCCGGCGTCAGCAGGCGCTTCAGGACGGCGCAGCCCTGGGAGTCGAGTTCGCCGGTGATCTGCGTCCAGTCGAGGGCATCGATGTGGGCGGCAATGTCGGCTGCCGGAGATTGAGTCGATTTGCGTGCTGTTGCTGTCATCGCTCTGACTTTCGCAAGGCCGCCCGCCCTCTGCCACCCGATTTCCGACTCTCTCCTCGTCATTGCGAGCGAAGCGAAGCAATCCAGAATCCCGCCACGGAACCAACCTGGATTGCTTCGTCGCAAGGGCTCCTCGCAATGACGGCGGAGAGAGTTCCGCTCGCAATGAGGGTGCGGAGGCAGATCAGCCCAGCACCGGCAGCGTCGCCACGTCGTAGCCGTGCTTGATCGTCCGCTTCAGCACGGGGTCCTCCAGCTCGAAATCGAAGCGGTCGGCGGGACGGATGCCGCCCTTGGCGGCAAAGGTGCCGCCGAACATGGCGCAGCCGTCGGGCAGCTTGCCACCGGGAAAGCCGCGCGCGATGAGGTCGTCGACCGGCAGCATCGCGTCCAGCGTACCCTCCTGGTAGAGCACGCGCTCACCCTTGATGGTGGCCCAGGAGCGCAAAATCATCCTGTCCCAATGGCCGATGACGTCCTCGAGCTCCCATAGCGTGGATGCGATCGGCTTGTCGCACATCTGCTTGGACACCGTGACGTTGTAGGCCTCGACCTTGCGGTCGGTGTGGTCGGAGCCGCAGCCGACGAAGATGCGGCCCTGCCAGCCGATCAGCACGAACTCGACCTCGCCGCTGGAATCGCCGCCAGTGCATTCGATGCTGTCTTCCATAGTCAGCCGCCGCGCCGAGGCGCGATAGTAGATCGGCGTCGAGGCCGGCCGGGCGATACCGACCGCCTCGAGCTCGGCGATGTGCTTGTCGCGCGCGACGGGATCGCGCCCGGTCCAGCCGGCGATGACCATCTGGTCGATCGCCAGCGTCAGCGGGGTGGTGGTGTCCTGGGCGTCGACGGTGAAAGTCAGGTCAAACACGAATTACGGCCTCCATGCCGGCAGCAAGCTCGAAGATGCGGCGGTCCGATCCGCCCGTCCCCGCCAGCATCACGCCGACGGGAATCTCGCCCACGCGATGCGCAGGCAGCGAGATGGCGCAGCCGTCGATCATGTTGATGAGGCTGCAATTGCGCAGGGCGCGGATGTTCTCGCGCGTGAATGCCTTGTCATCGACAAGGTCGGCGATTCTCGGCGGCGTGTTGGGCGTGGTCGGCAGCACCAGCGCGTCGAAGGGCGCGATGCGTGCATTCACACGCGCGATCAGCGAGCGGCGCTCGTGGAGAAGATCGATATAGTCGGCCGCGCTCTGCGCCTCCCCGCGCATGATGCGCACGGAGACTCTGGGGTCGTAGACGTCGCCCTTGGACGTGAGGAGATAGCGGTGCCAGGCGTAGCTTTCAGCCGAGGCAAAGCCGCCCTTGGCATTCATCGGACCGATGTCGTGGAATTCGGCCATCTCGATGCGCTCGATGACCGCCCCGTGATCGGCCAGGCTCTTGAGCGCACGCTCGAACGTTTCGGCCACTTCCGCGTCGAGGTCGTCGAGCGCGATCGTGGTCGGCACCGCGAGCCGCATGCCTTTCACCGGCCGCGACTTCAGCGCGGCGATCGGCTCGTTCGCGAGCACGGCATCGAGTATGGCACAGCAACTGACCGATCGTGCCAGCGGGCCGATGCTGTCGAGCGAGAACGACAGCGGCACAGCCCCGTCGAGCGGCACGCGGCGCTGCGTCGGCTTGTAGCCGACGATGCCGTTATAGGCCGCCGGAATCCGGCAGGAGCCGCCGGTGTCGGTACCGAGCGCACCATGGGCCATGCCGTCGAGCACGGACACCGCGGCGCCCGAGGACGAACCGCCGGGCACGTGGCCCACGCCCCGGTTCCAGGCGCCCTTTGGTGTGCCGTAATGCGGATTGATGCCGATGCCGGAATAGGCGAACTCGGTCATGTTGGTGCGCCCGATCACGACGAAGCCGGCCTTGCGCAGCCGCGCCACCGCGGGGGCATCCTGTTCGGCCGGCGAGGAATCGTCGAGCGCGCGCGAGCCGGCGCGCGTCACCTGGCCCTTGATGTCGAAGAGATCCTTGATCGAGACCGGGATACCGGCGTAGCGCGACGGCGCCGCCTTCACCTTGCGCAAACCGTCCATGGCATCCGCCGCCGCGAGCGCAGCGTCCTTGTCGACATGGATGAAAGCACGCTGGCCCTCGCCGGCCGGATCGGCGATTTTGGCGAGGCACGCCTCAACCAGCTTGCGGGAGGTGGTGCGGCCGCTCTCAAAGTCGTCGGCGAGCTTCGCCAGTGTCGGAAAATCGGGCATGTCTGTCTCACGGAATATTTCGCGCAATCTATAGCGCCGCCTCAGTGCGACACAAGCATTGTGCGCATGATGGCATGCATGCGCATTGCTGGACCGTTGACGCGCCATGGTCGATTGTCGCATCAAGATCGCAACAGCCGGGCTAAGCTTGGCCTTGGGAGGACCTGCCGAGATGGCCGAACCGCAGCGCGCGCGACCGAAACCGACGCCCGAGACCCAGCATTTCTGGGACGGCACCAAGGCGGGCGAATTGCGTCTGCAGCGCTGCGACGCCTGCGCGCATGTCTATTTCCCGCCGCGCCCGTTCTGTCCGTCCTGCGCCTCGCGCAAGGTCACCATCTTCAAGGCGAGCGGCAAGGGCTTTCTCTACAGCTACGTGATCAATCACCGTCCCGCCGCGCCCGGCTTCACGCCGCCTTACGCGATCGCGGTGGTAGAGCTCGCCGAGGGGCCGCGCATGATGAGCAACATCATCGACTGCCCGCAGACGCCGGAGGCGCTCGAGCTCGACATGAAACTCGAGGTCGCCTTCGAGGCGCTCGATGACAAGATCACCCTCCCCGTATTTCGTCCGGCGAAGGGATAGACCATGCGCAGCAACCAGGTTGCCGTCGTCGGCGCGGCCGAGACCACCGAGCTCGGTATCATCCCAAATGCCTCGCAGCTCCAGCTTCATGCGGATGCGGCGCTCAATGCCATTGCCGATGCCGGACTGAAGCTGTCGGACATCGACGGCTTCGCCACCGCGGTCGAAACGCCGCAGCAGGTCTGCCACTATCTCGGCATCAAGCCGACCTGGGTGGACGGCACCTCGGTCGGCGGCTGCTCCTTCATGCTGCACGTCCGTCATGCCGCGGCGGCGATCGAGGCCGGCCTGTGCAAGACCGTGCTGATCACCCATGCCGAGAGCGGCAAGTCGATGATCGGCAAGGCGCCGCGCTCGATTCCCGCCGACAGCCTGCAGGGCCAGTTCGAGGCGCCGTTCGGCGTCTACGGCCCTCCCAGCATGTTCCCGATTCCCGTGCTGCGCTTCATGAAGACCTACGGCATCACGCACGAGCAGCTCGCCTCGGTTGCGGTGGTGCAGCGGGAATGGGCGGCGAAGAATCCGCGCGCGATGATGAAGGATCCGATCACGGTCGCAGACGTCCTCAACTCGCGCATGATCGCCTATCCGTTTCGGCTGCTGCAATGCTGCCTGGTCACCGACGGCGGCGGCGCGCTGATCCTGACCTCGGCGGACCGCGCCAAGGATTTTCCCCGCAAGCCGGTCTACATCATGGGGACCGGCGAGAGCGTGGCGACGCCGATGGTCAGCCAGATGGAGACTTTTAATTC
This sequence comes from Bradyrhizobium sp. 149, assembly GCF_023073915.1. Classification (GTDB taxonomy): domain Bacteria; phylum Pseudomonadota; class Alphaproteobacteria; order Rhizobiales; family Xanthobacteraceae; genus Bradyrhizobium. Next base: position 411,562 of record NZ_JADPKK010000013.1, read on the forward strand.
CTCGCGCGCGTTCAAGACCGCCGGTCCCCTGGCCTTCAAGGAAGCGGGCATCGCGCACAAGGACGTCGATCATCTGATGATCTACGACGCGTTTGCGCATCTGCCGCTGTTCGGCCTCGGCGATCTCGGCTTCATGCCGCACGAGGAGACCGGCAAGTTCATCGCCGACGGCAACACGCGTCCGGGCGGCAAGCTGCCGCTCAACACCAATGGCGGCGGATTGAGCTACATGCATTCGGGCATGTACGGCATGTACGCGCTCCAGGAGAGCGTGCGGCAGATGCGCGGCATCGCGCCGGCACAGGTCGCCAACGCGAAGATTTCAGTGTGCCACGGCGTCGGCGGCATGTTCGCCGCGTCGGGCACGATCGTGTTTACGAACGAGAGGTAATCCACATGACAAAATCACTGCAAGACAAGGTCATCATCGTCACCGGCGCAGGCCGCGGCATCGGGCGGGAGATCGCGCTGCTTTGCGCGGCGGAAGGCGCCAAGGTCGTCGTCAACGATCCCGGCGTCGCCGCCGACGGCGCCGGCACGAGCGCTACGCCCGCCGAGGAGGTGGTCGAGGAGATCAAGAAGCGCGGCGGCACCGCGGTCGCCAATTTCGAGTCGGTGGCGGAGGCGATCCCCGCCAGCAAGATCGTCAAGACCGCGACCGATCATTTCGGCCGGCTCGACGGCGTCGTCAACAATGCCGGCATCTTGCGCGACATGATCTTCCACAAGATGAGTGTGGAAGCGTTCGAGGCCGTCATCAAGGTGCATCTGATGGGCTCGTTCTACGTCAGCCACGCCGCGGCGCGGATCTTCCGCGAGCAGGAGTCCGGCTCCTTCGTGCATTTCACCTCGACCTCTGGCCTGATCGGCAACTTTGGACAAGCCAACTACGCCGCCGCCAAGCTCGGAATCGTCGGCCTCTCGAAGTCGATCGCGCTCGACATGGGCCGCTTCAACGTCCGTTCCAACTGCGTCTCGCCGTTCGCCTGGACCCGCATGATCGGCACCATCCCGACCGAGACCGAAGCGGAGAAGGCGCGCGTCGAGAAGATCAAGCAGATGGGACCGGAGAAGATTGCGCCGATCTGCGCCTATCTGCTGTCCGATGCGGCCAAGGATGTCTCCGGACAGATTTTTGGCGCGCGCATGAACGAGCTGTTCCTGTTCAGCCAGAACCGCCCGCTGCGCTCGGTGCATCGGAGCGAAGGCTGGACGCCGCAGTCGATCGCCGAACACGGCATGCCAGCGCTGAAGGGCTCGTTCTACAAGCTCGACCGCTCCGCCGACATCTTCCCCTGGGATCCCGTATAAGCGAATTCCAGCTATTGCTGCATTGCGATCTCGGGTTGTCCGGCCCGGGATCGCCCGTTTTACGCCTGATTGCGGTCGGATAGTTTTCTCCCAACAAAAAAATGGGAGGCGACTATGACAAACCCACTGACCATCTCCACTGAAGTCAATGAGCCTTTTCTCGCGCGCCGCACCCTGCTCAAGGGCGCGGCGGCAATCGCGGCGACGGGCGTAACCATGAACGCAGCCCTGGCAGCGTCCGTAACGCCCTTGGGCCAGACGGGTGCACCGACAAGATCGACCGCGCCATTACCCTTGGGGCCACTGCCGGGCAGCCGCTATCCCGACGCCCACCTGGAATCCGCCAAGAAGGGGCCGCCATCATTCGGGCCCTCCGGTTTTCCCGCCTTCGCCGGCACCATGGCCGTCGAGCGCGTCGCAACCGGCTTCCGCTGGGCCGAGGGACCCGTGTATTTCGCGGCCGGACGATACCTGCTGTTCAGCGACATTCCGAACAATCGCATCATGCGCTTCTCCGAGGACGACGGTCACGTCAGTGTCTATCGCCAGCCCTCTATGAACTCGAACGGCAACACGATCGATCGCGAAGGACGCCTGATCACGTGCGAGCATAGTGGTCGGCGCGTGACGCGAACTGAACTCGACGGCTCGATCACCATCATCGCCGACAAATTCAATGGCAAGCGACTGAACTCGCCGAACGATGCGGTCGTCACCGCCGATGGCGCGATCTGGTTCACCGACCCCGCCTACGGCATCGGCGGCTTCTACGAGGGGATCAAAGCCGAGCCCGAGCAGGAGAAGAAGAACGTCTACCGAGTTGATCCGAAATCCGGAGATGTCAAGGTCGTCGTCGACGATTTTGTGGAGCCGAACGGGATCACCCTCTCGCCGGACGAGAAGAAGATCTACATCTGCGAAACGGGATTCACGGACGGACCAGACAATCCATCGCACATCCGCGTGTTCGACCTCGACGTGGCCGCGGGGAAGGTGTCGAACAGCAAGGTCTTTGCAGAGATGCCAAAACCGAGCATTACCGACGGCGTCCGCTGTGACACCGAAGGACGGGTCTGGTGTTCGGTGGGCTGGGGCGATCCCAACGAAGACGGTGTGCGCTGTTATACGCCCTCGGGCGACTTGCTGGGCAAGATTCATATTCCGGAAACAGTCGCTAACTTGTGCTTCGGCGGTCAGCAGCGAAACAGGCTTTATATTTGTGGCTCGACATCGCTCTATGCCGTCTACACGAGTGTGCAGGGCGCGATGAAGCCGTGATAGCTGCTGCGTCGTGGCCGGGCTTGTCCCGGCCATCCACGTATTGCCACGTGCGAAGAACGTGGGTGCCCGGGACAAGCCCGGGCACGACGACTGAGGGTGTGGCAGCCGCCTCGCCTCAACCCGTATTCCTCAACCCCGCCGAAATCCCGTTGATGGTGAGCTGAATCCCGCGCAGCACCTGCTCGTCCGGGTTCTGCGCGCGATGCTCTCTCAGCAGCTCGACCTGCACGTGATTGAGCGGATCGAGATAGGGGAAGCGGTGGCGCACCGAGCGTTCCAGCAGCGGGTTGCCCTGAAGCAGACGGTCCTGGCCCATGATGTCCAGCAGCGTCTCGATGCAGGAATGCCATTCGCGGCGGATGCGGCCGAAGATTTTTTCGCGGAGCGCCTCGTCCGGCACGAGTTCGGCATAGCGCGAGGCGATCGCGATCGAGCTTTTGGCGAGCACCATGTCCATGTTCGACAGCAGCATGCGGAAGAACGGCCATTCCTTGTAGAGTTCTTTCAGGAACGGCATGCCCTTGTCGGGATGCTCCGCGATCCACTGCTCGACCGCGCTGCCGAAGCCGTACCAGCCGGGCAGCATCAGGCGGCATTGCGCCCACGAGAACACCCAGGGGATCGCCCGCAAATCCTCGATCGCCCGGGTTTTCTTGCGCGAGGCCGGGCGGCTGCCGATGTTCAGCGTCGCGATCTCGTTGATGACCGTCGAGGCCCAGAAATAATCGACGAAGCCTTCGGTCTCGTAGACGAGGCCCCGATAGGCCTTGAAGGCGAGATTTGAAAGCTCGTCCATCGCGGTCAGATATTCGCGGCGCGGCGCGCTCTGGCGCGGATGCAACAGGCTCGCTTCCAGCGTCGCGGCCGCAAGGATCTCGAGATTGTTGCGGCCGACTTCGCCATTGGAATATTTCGACGAGATGATCTCACCCTGTTCGGTGATGCGGATCTGGCCGTTCACCGCACCGCCGGGCTGGGCGATGATCGCGTCATAGCTCGGTCCGCCACCGCGGCCGACCGAACCGCCGCGGCCGTGGAACAGGCGCAGCCGCACGTGATGTCGCTCGAACACCTCGACGAGGCCGATCTCGGCCTTGTAGAGCTCCCAGCCAGAAGTAACGAAACCGCCATCCTTGTTCGAGTCGGAATAGCCGAGCATGACCTCTTGCACGCTGCCGCGGCTGTCGACGAGGCGGCGGTAATCGTGCAGCGACAGCATCCGGTCCATGATGGCGCTGGAAGCCTGCAAATCCTCGATGGTCTCGAACAGCGGCACGATGTTGATGGCGCTGCGCCCGGAGGGATGGACGAGGCCGACCTCCTTCAAGAGTACCGCAACCTCGAGCATGTCCGACATGCCCTTGCACATCGAGATGATGCATTGGGGAATGGCGTCCGAGCCGAACTTCGCATGCGCCTCCGCGGCAGCATGGAAGACGTTGAGCTCGCCCATGGTCTCGTCGCTGTACTTGACGAAGGGCGACACCAGCGAGCGCGTGCTGCGCAATTCGTTGGTGAGCAGCGAAATACGCGCGTCCTCGCCGAGCGCGAGATAGGACATGCCGGGGTTGGCGGCGTCCATCAGCTCGGCGATGGTGCGCTCGTGCACCGCCGAATTCTGGCGGATGTCGAGCCGGGCCAGATGGAAGCCGAAGCAATCGACCGCGCGCCGCAGCAGCCGCAGCCGGCCCCGGGCGATGACGCGGGCATTGTTGGAGATCAGCGAGCGGTGCAGCACGTCGAGATCGGCCTGCAGCTCGCTGACGCTGGCGTAAGGCTTTCCCTTGCCGACGGGACGGCGTGTGATCTCGACCTGGAGCATCTCGGCCGTGGCGGTGAGGCGCGCATAGATGCCGGAGACCGCGAGGCGATAAGGCTCGCCGCTCCGGTGCGGCGAGGTATCGGGCGAGCGCTCCGCCAGGGTGCGCAACTCCTCGGAGACGTCGGCGAGATGCGCCGCGATCGACAGCTCGGAGCCGAGCACGTGCAGCTCGTTGAGATAAAACTGCATCACCCGGCTCGACTGCAGCCGCAGCGTGCCGCGCATCACGTCGGCGGTGACGAAGGGGTTGCCGTCGCGGTCGCCGCCGATCCAGCTGCCCATCCGCAGGAACGAGGCGAGCTCGCCGGCCGCCTGCTCGCCGCCCTCCTCCAGCCGGTCCTCCAGCGCGTTGATCAGCCGTGGCACCTCGCGCAGGAACGTGTAGTCATAAAATGACAGGCCGTTGGCGACCTCGTCGAGCACGGTCAGCTTGGTCCGGCGCAGCAGGTTGGTCTGCCACAGCGTCAGCACCTCGCGGCGAAGCTGCTCGTCGCTCGCCGCAATCTCGTCCTCCGTCAGCACAACCCGCTCGCGGCGGTCGAGCAGGGCTGCGATCTCCATCTCACGATCCATGGTGCTCTTGCGACGCACCTCGGTCGGATGCGCGGTCAGCACCGGACTAACAAGCGCGGTCTTGAAGAAGCTGCGCAAGGCCTCGGAGCCGATCCCCGCGGCCCGCGCCTTGGCCAGCGTCTCCGCCAGCTCCCCGGAGCCGCCACGGGTTCCGGCTTCCTTGGCGGCGCTGCGGGCCCGCATCTGGCGGATGTTGTTCTGGTCCTCGGCGATGTTGGCGAGGTGGGAGAAATAGCTGAAGGCGCGGACGATCCGCACTGTCTCCGAGGTCGACATGCTGTCGAGGATCTGCTCGAGCTCGCGGCGGGCGAGCCGGTCCTCATCGCGGTGGAATCGGATCGAGGTCTGCCGGATGCGCTCGACCAGGTCGAACAATTCGGCGCCTTCCTGGTCGCGCACCGTATCGCCGAGGATTCGCCCGAGCAGGCGGATGTCGTCCCGCAGCCGCGCATCTGCCTCCAGCGCCTGGACGTCCTCGGGGCGGTTGGGGCGCTGGTCTTCGGTGTCGGATGATACGGTCTGGAGGGACATCGGTTCGCTCCTCTTCTAGAGCAGCCTATGGCTCCCCGGCCTAACGAGTGTGCAAGTTTTTTGCCGCAGCGCAAGATGAACTTGGGGGCGGCGCGGCAACATCGCCGATCATCCGTGCGCCGCGCTGACGGGCGGGCGCATATCCGCGGTCTCGCGGCGCAGGCGCCCGAGCTTTGCCGTCCGTTTCGCCCTCATCGAGAAGAAAGGGCGCAGGGAAGGCCGGGCGCCGGCTGGCACCCAGGGTCCGCACGCGAAAAACGCACGCGGGGTGACCACAGGTGACGCCGGGACATCCCGGCCTTCCCTGCGCAATGGTTTTACGGCTTATGGCGCGCTCTCCCCGCGGAGCGATGCATTATTGTCCCCGTCGCCTTGCGGATCTCAGATGCGCGCACCCGGTCGGGCAGCTCACACCACCGCAAGCCTTGACGCACAGACCCCGGGCGTCAGGACCACACGCTTTTGCCGTCCGCGCGTTCATCTACGTCGTAGGCGGCTCGCTTCTAAGCGACGAGCTTAGTGTCAAATCTTTCATGGTTCACTTTTATTTCAGCCCACCTCACGTCTTCGCTGTTGCGCTTCTTAGCAGTCTGGTATTTGGCGGGCAGCTGACGCGACGATTGCTGAGACGGCGACGTCTTTAGCGGCTGCCAACACGTTCTGAGCGTCAGCTCAGCGTCATCAGCTGGCATGCCCCGCAAATCCCCTAAGCCGGTACGATCACCTTACCGATCGGCCAGAGCGCGATGCCCGCGAGCTTGAGATGGGCCCAGGCGAACGGGATGCCGATGATGGTCACGGCCAGCACCAGGGCCGTCACGAGATGGCCGAGCGCCAGCCACCAGCCGGCCAGCACGAACCAGATGATGTTACCGATCACCCCGAGCGGGCCGGTGCCGATATCCTCGACACCGGTGACCTCATAGCGATTGACCGCTCGCGAGCCGAACGGCAGCAGCGTGTAGACGGCGATGTTGAACGCCGCCCGCGCCCAGGGCAGGCCGATGATGGTGAGCGCCATGATGACCGCGGCGACCAGCCAGCCGAGCGCCATCCAGGCGCCGCCGATGAGAATCCAGAGCAGGTTGAGCAGGATGGAAACGGGAGCCATGGGACGATCCGGATTCAAGATTGGTCCTATATAAGCTCGAAAGCTGTCGCTGCGAAGACAGTGCCGATGCCCGCAAGCCCTGCCGGGATCGGCCGTTGGATTGGCCAGTCGTTCCGTGCAGATCAGAGTCCCTGGCGGCGACGCCGTTCGGCGCGAAGTGATGCGCCGACGAATCCGACATCTTCGATCCCGCGGTGGATCTCGGTTGAGCAAATCCAGAGCGTGAGTGCGAAAGCGCCAATCGACGTCAAGGCGGTCACGATGACGGGGCTCGAACAGAATGCCCCAAGAAGATTATCGACCAGCGGGAGCCCGCTCGGCCAGCGCGCCATGCATTCCGACGACGCGACGGCCCACCCGCCCAGCAATACGCCGACTGCGTTCGCGCCGGCCAGTGTCGTGACGACGATCGCGAGCCCCTTCTTCATCGAGAGCCCGACATCGACCAGCTTGACGATCGCAGCGCATGCCACCGCAAACATGATCGCCGCGCCCCATCCCGAGACTCCCAGGACTTGGCCCCGTGCCTGACCTGTCAAAACCAAGAGACCGGCTGCGCAGAAAAGCAGAGCAAGGTTGACTTTCACGGCTTCCGGAAACCTGCAGCGAAGCGCATACGCGTTCGCCTTCTCGACGAGGTCGAGCAGCGCGCAGGCAATCAAGCCGGCCGCAAAGCCGCCGAGGTGCACACCCCAGTCGATGCGGGAATTGCTGATCGCGAAAGTCACGTTCAGTCCGATATTGATGGCAAAGAAGTCGAACCGCAGATTGAGCTTGCCCAGAATCGACAGGCAGAGCAGCGCCCCCAGGATGCCCGAAGTGGCGCCGGACGCACCGACCGTCAGGTAAGGGCTCGCATGAATGGCATTGCCAACGATGGCGCCGAACGCCATCGCGCAGAAATAGATGATCAGAAAATAGGCCGGCCCGACCCGCCTCTCGAGATGCCCGCCCCACAGAACCAGACACAGCATGTTGGTCGTGAGGTGGACGAAATTGACGTGAAGGAAGCCATAGGCGAACAGTCGCCAATACTCATGCCGCGGCAATGCACCTGAATACATCCCGCCGTAGCGATACAGCAGTTCGGCGGGCGCCGACGAGCCGCCGCCCGATTGCGTGAGGCAGAGGCCCGAGGCCAGGACGGTCGCCGTCATCACGGCGTAGAGTGCTGCGTGTGGGGCTTCGAAGAAGCCGGGGCTGGTGCGGTAGATGGCCATGAGTCATCGCAAACGAATGTGGCAAGCACCACAACCTAGCCGAGCCGCGCAGAACTTGCTACTCCTGCGTGCGGGACAGGTTCTCGTATCCAGGCGCGCGCCCAAGCCCGCTGGTTTTGCGTTGGGTCAGATCTTCCGCCCGGCCTGCTCCCAATAGGGATCGCGCAGGCGGCGCTTGAAGATCTTTCCGGAATCTTCGCGCGGCAGCCCGGTGCGGATCTCGATGTGCTTTGGGACTTTGTAGTCGGCGAGTGACGCCTTCAGCCGCGTACGAATATCGCCGGCGTCGAGCGTGATGCCCGCCTGCGGCTCGACCACCGCCATCAGCGCTTCGCCGAACTCGGAATCGGGGATGCCGAACACGGCGCAATCGTGCACGCCGGGCACCGCGTGCAGCACCGATTCGATCTCCGCCGGGTAGATGTTGACGCCGCCCGAGATCACCATGTCGCGCTTGCGGTCGCAGATGAAGACGTAGCCCTCTTCGTCGATATAGCCGACATCGCCCGAGGTGATGAAGCCGTCGCGGTCGATCTCGGCGCGCTTGTCCGGCTTGTTGTGGTAGGTGAAATCGGCCATCTCCGGCATGCGGGAATAGATCTCGCCGATCTCGCCCACGCCCAGCACGCGACCGTCGTTCGCCGATGAAGCGCAGCTCGGCGCCGGGCGAAATTTTACCGACCGTGCCGGGCTTCCTCAGTGCGTCCTCGGAGGTCGCGAAGGTGACGGCGCTGGATTCGGTCGAGCCGTAGAATTCGTAGATCACCGGCCCCCACCACTCGATCATGGCGCGCTTGACGTCCGCCGGACAGGGCGCGGCGGCATGGATGATATGGCGCAGCGAGGAGACGTCGTATTGCTTGCGCACGTTCTCCGGCAGCTTCATCAGGCGGATGAACATGGTCGGCACCATGAAGATGGTGTCGATCTTGTAGCGCTCGATCAGCCCGAGAAGTTCTTCGGGCTCGAAGCGCGGCATCAGCACCAGCGCGCCCCCGAGCTTGCCGGCGCGGATGCCGAACGAGTTCGGCGCGGAGTGATAGAGCGGGCCCGGCAGGATCACGCGAGCACCTGGCTTCAGCCCGTAGATCATCGCGCGCATGCGCTCGCCGGCTGCCGCCTGTTCCGGCGTCGGCGCATTGCGCCGCACGCCCTTGGGATGGCCTGTCGTCCCCGAAGTGTAGATCATGTTCATGGGCTGCGGCACGACCGGGCCGTCATAGGGCTGGTGCTGCGCGAGCCAGGATTCGAAATCGATCGCGAAGTCCGGCGTCTTCAGATGATCGGGATCGATCTTGTAGTTGGACAGGATCTCGGGGGGCGTCGGCACGCTGAGCACGGTGACGCCGCGGGGGATCGCATTGCGCAGACCGTGCAACATGTCGGCATGGCCGATCAGCACGGACGTGCCGGTGTCCTTCAGGATGTAGTCGATCTCCTCCGGCTTGAAGTGCCAGTTGATCGGCACGCCATAGGCGCCGAGCCGCATCGCCGCATAGGCTGCCTCGAGGAAAGCGATGTCGTTGCGCATCAGCATGCAGACACAATCGCCCTGCCTGACGCCGAGCTTGCTGAGGCCATTCGCGATGCGGTCGGCGCGGCCGGCGACGTCGGCATGGGAGCGGCGGCGCTCGCCGGAGACAATGCCCAGAAATTGGGAGGTTTCGCTCATTTGTTTTTCTTTGTTGTCAGATGTCAGTTAGTCGTCATCACCGGGCTTGTCCCGGTGATCCACGTTCTTGCTTCGTCGCCTTAGGCTAAGAACGTGGATGGCCGGGACAGGCCCGGCCATGACGGAGAACGTCAGTCCGCAAACTTCGGTGCGCGCTTCTCCAGATTGGCGCGCACGGCCTCGGTCTGGTTCGCGCTGCCGATCAGCTTCTGCTGTTCGACCGATTCAGCGAGCAGCGCGGGGCCGGGATCAACCGAGAGATTGTTGAGCAGGCGCTTTGCGGCGCGGACCGCATCGGGGCTCTTGCCGGCGATCTCGCGCGCGACTTCAAGCGCGGCAGTGCGCGGGTCGTCGCAGATGCGCGTGGCGAGACCGTAAGCCATCGCCTCCTGCGCGGAGAAGATACGGCCGGTGTAGGTGAGATCGCGCAAGATGTCGTCGCGCACCAGCGAGGCCAGGATCGGCGTGCCCGCCATGTCGGGCACCAGACCCCATTTGATCTCCATCACCGACATCCGTGCGTCGGGGGTGAGAAAGCGCATGTCGGCACCCAACGCGAGCTGGAAGCCGCCGCCGAAGGCAACGCCCTGGATCGCGGCGATCACCGGGACCGGAAGCTGACGCCAGCCCCACACCGCCTGTTGCGCAAAATTCGCCTGGCCATGCGTGCGCTTGGTGAGATCGCGATTTTCGCCACCCGGAATTCCGTTGCCGCCCTTCTCCTTCATGGCGGCAAAACGCCCCATGTCGAGACCGGCGCAGAAGGCGCGGCCCTCGCCGGACAGCACGACGGCGCGCACGCCCTTCTCCTTCGAAAGCCGGTCGGTTGCGGCCACAAGGGCCTCGAACATGGCCAGATCCAGCGCATTCATCTTGTCCGCGCGCACCAGGCGAACATCGGCCACACCTTCCGAGATCGAGATCGAGACGCGCTCTTCCATGGATGAATTCTCCCCTGGTTCCTGGCTGTTCTTGTTCGGTGCCGCTATACAGGACGACGGCGGCCGGATTTAGTCAATCGATCAATTAACCGACAATCGCGACAGGGGAAACAGCCATGTTCAAGGAAAATCTTCTGACGGGACGGCGCATCCTCGTGACCGGCGGCGGCACCGGGCTCGGCAAGTCGATGGCGGCGCGCTTCCTCCAGCTCGGCGCCGAGGTGCACATCTGCGGCCGGCGCAAGATCGTCTGCGACGAGACCGCGACCGAGCTGATGGATCAGTATGGCGGCCGCGTCACCAGCCACGGCGTCGACATCCGCAACGCGCTCGCGGTCGAGGAGATGGTCGAAAACATCTTTCGCGATGCTCCCCTCACCGATCTCATCAACAACGCCGCCGGCAATTTCATCTCGCGCAGCGAGGACCTCTCGCCGCGCGGCTTCGACGCAGTCGCCAACATCGTCATGCACGGCACGTTTTACGTGACGCATGCTGTCGGCAAACGCTGGATCGCCTTGAAGCAGCCCGGCAACGTCGTCTCGATCACCACGACCTGGGTACGCAACGGCTCGCCTTACGTGGTGCCGTCGGCGATGAGCAAGTCCGCGATCCACGCCATGACGATGTCGCTCGCGACCGAATGGGGCCGCTACGGCATCCGGCTCAACACGATCGCGCCGGGCGAGATCCCGACCGAGGGCATGAGCAAGCGCATCAAGCCGGGCGACGAAGCCGGCGCGCGCACCAAGGCGATGAACCCGATGGGCCGCGTCGGCACCATGGAGGAATTGCAGAACGTCGCGGTCTTCCTGATTTCCGGCGGCTGCGACTGGATCAGCGGCGAGACCATCGCCATGGACGGCGCCCAGGCGCTGGCGATGGGCGGCAATTTCTACCAGCTCCGCGACTGGAGCGACGACGATTGGGCCAATGCGCGGGACAGTATCAAGGCGCAGAACGAGAAGGATCGGGCGCAGCGGGGGTGATTTCTCGTCGCTCCACACTGGCGCGTCGTCCCGGCAAAGGCCGGGACGACGACGCAGCGAGAGCGGTGCGCGCGCACTCCCCTCGTCCCATCTTGTCATCGCCCGCGGATGACGCCACACTCCGCGCTAGAAAAACAAACGCCTGCGGGAGAAACATGACCACACCGCCATTGGCGAATCTCGCCGACATGGTGCGCGAGCGCGCGACGAGCCGCGGCAACGCCATTGCCTTTGAGTTCGAAGGCCGCGTCACGAGCTTTGCCGAGTTCGACGTCAAGACCAGTCGGGTGGCCAATGCACTGATCGCGATGGGTGTGAACAAGGGCGAGCGCATCGCCTATCTCGGCAAGAACAGCGACATCTATTTCGAGCTGCTGATGGGCGCCATGAAGTCCGGCGTGGTGATGGCACCGGTGAATTGGCGGCTTGCGGGCCCCGAGGTCGCCTTCATCGTCAGCGACTGCAAAGCGCCCGTGCTGTTCGTCGGGCCCGAGTTCATCGCGCAGGTCAGCCAGATCAAAGACCAATTGCCGGGCGTGCGTAGCGTCATCACCACCGAGGGCAGCGCACCGGAATGGCCTGACTTTGCGGCCTGGCGCGATGCAGAGAGCGGCGACGACCCCAAGGTGCCGATCGACACCCGAGACATCGCGATCCAGCTCTATACGTCGGGTACGACAGGCAAGCCGAAGGGCGCGATGCTGTCGCATGCCAACTTCCTCAACCTGGTGCAAACAGGCAACGCCGAGGACAAGCCGGAGTGGAACCGGTGGTCGACCGACGACGTGTCGCTGGTCGCGATGCCGATCTTCCACATCGGCGGCTCCGGGTGGGGCGTGATGGGGCTTTATCACGGCGCCCGCGGCGTGATCGCGCGCGAGTTCGATGCCACCAAGGTGCTGGATTTCTTCGAACAGTCGGGCATCACAAAGCTTTTCATGGTGCCCGCGGCGATGCAGTTCGTGGTGCGGCAGCCGCGCGCCAAGACGCTCGATTTCTCGCGGCTGAAATACATGCTCTATGGCGCCTCGCCGATACCGGCGGCGCTGCTGAAGGAATGCATCGAGATCTTCAAATGCGGCTTCGTGCAGATGTACGGCATGACGGAGACCACCGGCACCATCGTCGCGCTGCCGCCGGAGGATCACATCGAGGGGCTGGAGCGGATGCGCTCGGCTGGCAAGGCGCTCCCCGGCGTCGAGATCGCCATCCTCGATGTCGACGGCAAGCCGCTGCCGCCGCGCGAGGTCGGCGAGATCGCGACGCGCTCGGGCTCCAACATGGCAGGCTACTGGAATTTGCCTGAAGCGACCGCCGCGACGCTGCGCAGCGACGGCTGGCTGCGCACCGGTGACGCCGGCTACATGGACGAAGACGGCTATCTCTACATCCACGACCGCATCAAGGACATGATCATCTCCGGCGGCGAGAACATCTACCCGGCCGAGGTCGAGAGCGCACTGTGCGATCATCCTGACGTCGCGGAAGCTGCCGTGATCGGCATACCCGACGACAAATGGGGCGAGGCGGTGAAGGCCATCGTGGTGATGAAGCCGGGCAAAGAGGCGACCGCCACCGACATCATCAACTTCACCCGCGAGCGCATCGCCGGGTTCAAGACGCCGAAGAGCGTGGAGTTTTTGCCGGCCCTGCCGCGCAACCCGAGCGGCAAGATTTTGCGGCGGCAGTTGCGGGAGCCGTACTGGGCGGGGAACGACCGGCGGGTGAATTGATTTTCACTGTCGTCCCGGCGAAGGCCGGGACCCATAGCCACAGGATTGGGTTTTGCGAAGACTCGTGGTGACCATCTCGTCCCTCGCTCCTCCCTGGGGTTATGGGTCCCGGCCTTCGCCGGGACGACTCGTGGAAAGAGATCGCGCAACGGCTAATGCTTCCCCGGCCCCATGTACCCGAACAAGAACCCCGCCACTTTCCGGATCTGGATCTCCTCGCTGCCTTCGGTGATCCGGTAGCGGCGGTGATGGCGGTAGATATGCTCGAACGGCTTGTGGCGTGAATAGCCCATGCCGCCGTGGACCTGCATGGCGCGGTCGGCGGATTCGCAGCAGAGCCGGTTTGCCCAGTAGTTGCACATCGAGACGCGGTCGGAGAGCGTGCGCTCGATCTGCTCCTCGGTGAGCTTGTCCATCTCCCAGGCGGTCTTGCGGATCAACAGGCGCAGCATCTCGGCCTGCGTCGCAAGCTCGACCAGCGGGAACTGGATCGCCTGGTTTTCGGCCAGCGCCTTGCCGAACGGTTTTCGCTCGCGCGCATATTTGACGCTCTCGTTGATGCAGTAAGCAGCCGCGCCGAGCGAGCTCGCCGCCTGACGGATGCGGTTCTGGTGCACGAAGCACTGCGCCAGCGACAGGCCGCGCCCGACCTCGCCGAACAGCGCGTCCTCGGGCACGAACACGTCGGTGAAGCTGACGCGGGGATGATCGGTCGGCATGTTGAAGGTCCACATGTACTCCTCGATCTTCACGCCATGGCTCTTGGCCGGCACCAGGAAGCAGGTGATGCCGCGCGCATCGCCGTCATTGCCGCCAGTGCGCGCGAACAGCGCACAGTGGGTGGCGACATGCATGCCGGTGGTCCACATCTTCTCGCCGTTGATGATCCAGCCCTTGACGTTGTCGCGGGTCGCGGGCACCGCGCGCGTTTCCATGTGGGTGGCGTCCGAGCCGTGGTTTGGCTCGGTGAGACCGAAGGTGATGCGGTACTTACCCTTGATCGAGCCGTCGATCATCGCCTTCTGGTCCTCGCGGCCGTAGCGATCGAGCATGGTGGCGACGGGGAAGTTGCCGACGATGGAATGCTCGTTCTGGAGGTCGTTGTGCAGGCCGAGCCCCTTGGCGGCAAAGTGCTCGCGGATCACGGCCATCCAGAGGTTGGAGCCATCCTTGCCGCCATATTGCTTCGGCACCGGAAAACGCAGATGACCGGCAGCGTCTGCGAGATCCTTGGCCTTGCGCAGCAGCGCTTCCCATTCATGGCGCGGCAGGCCGCCATTCTCAAAATCGGTGCGCGCCCATTCGCGGCGGTGGTCGAAGAAGCGGATGTTGTCGTCGGCCTCCTCCAGCGGCTTGATCTCGCGTTCGATGAAACGGTCGAGCTCTGCGAGATAGGCGACAAGATCGGCAGGCAGTGAGAAATCCACGGTTCTCTCCCGAATCGATTTTGCGTTAAGGCGCTATGCGCGCTTTTGCTTCTCGCGATTAAGGTGAGAACAGCTCGCGCAAGTCAAGCAATGCGAGACGTGTGGGAGGCGCAAGGCGCGCCCGCGCAATTCGATGGTGCTGAAACGCGTCCGCGCGCTAATATAGCCGCAATATTCCTTCACGAGAAAATGCGGAGCGACCATGGAGCTGAAGTTCTCAAAGCTGGAACGCAAGGGGCCGATCACGATCGTCACGCTGTCGCGGACCGAGGTCTACAACGCGCTGCACACCGACGCGCATTTCGAGCTCAACAAGGTGTTCGACGATTTCTCCGTCGATCCCGAGCAGTGGATCGCGATCATCACCGGCAGCGGCGACAAGGCGTTCTGCGCCGGCAATGATCTGAAATGGCAGGCGGCCGGCGGCAAGCGCGGCTGGGACAAGGGCGGCTTTGCCGGCCTCACCGCGCGCTTCGACTGCGACAAGCCGATCATCGCCGCGGTCAACGGCGTCGCCATGGGTGGCGGTTTCGAGATCGCGCTCGCCTGCGACCTCATCATTGCTTCGGAGAACGCGACCTTCGCGCTACCCGAGCCGCGCGTTGGGCTGGCCGCACTCGCCGGCGGCCTGCACCGGCTGCCGCGGCAGATCGGGCTGAAGCGCGCCATGGGCATGATCCTCACCGCGCGCCATGTCAGCGCCAAGGAAGGTCTCGAGCTCGGCTTCGTCAACGAGGTGGTGCCGCAGGGCGAGGCGCTCAACGCCGCGCTGCGTTGGGCCGAGACGATCACTAAGAATTCACCGATGTCGATCCGCGCCTCGAAGCAGGCGATCCAGAAGGGCCTCGGCGTTTCACTGGAGCAGGCGATCGAAGAGCAGCGGGAGTATCCGGCGGTGAAAGCGATGGTGGCCTCGCAGGACTACATCGAGGGCCCGAAGGCGTTTGCGGAGAAGCGGCCGCCGAAATGGGTGGGGAAGTAAACTCCCCCCTCGTCATTGCGAGCGCAGCGAAGCGATCCAGACTGCCTCCGCAGGCAGTCTGGATTGCTTCATCGCAAGGGCTCCTCGCAATGACGGAGGATGGAGGGCCGCCTACCTGTCTCGCCCCAGCTCCCGCTTGTACGACGCGTAATTCGGCTGATCCACGGCGAGCTTGTCCATCGTCGTCTGCCAGAGGTGCTCGGCGAGGCCGGGCGTTGCGAGATCGACCTCGCCCTTGGCGATGCGCTCGGCGAGCGCGCGGTTGAGATCGGCCACCGAGCCGTCGACGCCGAGCAACCCGCGCAGCCGCTCCACTTCCGCAGCATCGCTCCCCTCCTCCCGCGTCAGCTGCCGTGTGACGAGCTCGAGGATGTTGATGGCGACGCGCAGCTTGAAGGCCTCGTGGCCGGAGATCAACGGCGCGATATCGTTGCGGAGGAAATCGGCGACCGATTTGGTCAGCTCGATCGGAGTCGGTTCGTCCTGCATGGTCAACTCCCGCGCGGCGCCAGCAGCCGCAATAGATCGATTTCGGTCTCGGAGGCGCGGCGGCCGATCATGGCGCGCTCCATCGAATGGTCCGGGCCTTCGCGAAATCGCTGCATCATGCCGCCGCACATGATGCCCCAGCGCAGCGTGCCCATCACTTCCCAGAATTTTACACGTGATGGGTCAACCTTGCGCCCAGCGGCCTCATAGCCGGCGAACAGTTCCTCACGCGAGCCAAATCCGCCGACGGGCTTGTCGATCTCGCCAAAGCGCCAGGAGTTGACGCAGACCCAGCCGAGATCCTCCATGGGGTCGCCGAGATGAGCGAGCTCCCAGTCGAGCACCGCGCGCACCCCGTCGGCACCGATGATGAGATTGCCGTTGCGGAAATCGCCATGCACCAGCGTCATCTCGGCGGACGGACCGGGATCGTGGTCGCGCAGCCAGCGCAGCGCCAGCTCGAACACCGGCTTTGGCCAGTCCAGGCTGCGATAATCGCGATCGAACTCGCTGATCTCCTGGGTCGCGGACCGGCTGCGCAGCTCGGGCAATTTGTCGCCTGGTAGCCTGTGCAGCTTCGCGAGCACGCCGCCGATCTGCCGTGCGAGCTGCGGCCGCGCCGCCGCGAACTCGTCGTCGCGAAGAATCTTGCGCGCAATGGTCTCGCCCTCGACCCGCTGCATGACAAAGCCGGTGCCGAGATCATCCGCCGGCACCAGCACATGCATCACGCGCGGCGACGGGACGCCGGCCTCATAGGCGAGCTGCATCAGCTGCGCTTCAGCGGTGAGACCCGCCGCGCGCGTCGGCGCCGCGCCATAGCCCTTCGGCGAGCGGCGCAGGATCGCGCCGATCGGCCCATCGGGATGCACGATGTCGAAGCGCCAGGTTTCCTGACTGGCGCCGCCGGACAGCCTTGCCACGCCGGCGACACCGGTCGCACCAGGGCACCAGCGCCGAACGCTGCGGGAGAGCTCGGCCTCGATCATTTGCCTTTGAACTGCGCCGGGCGCTTCTCCAGGAACGCCCCGACGCCTTCACGAAAGTCCTGGGTGTCGCCGGCGCGGAGCTGGCACTGGAATTCGAGATTGAGCTGATCCTCGAAGGAATTTTCCGGGCTGTCCCAGTAGAGCTTGCGGATCAGCGCCAGCGCGACCGTCGGGCCGTTCGCAAGATCATGCGCGAGCTTCATCGCTTCATCCATCAGCACGCCGTCATCATAGACGCGGTTGACGAGGCCCCATTCCAGCGCCTTCTCGGCCGGCAGCCGCTCGCCCATCAGCGACAATTCGATCGAGCGGGCCTTGCCGATCAGCCGCGGCAAGAGCCAGGTCGAGCCGCAATCCGGCACGAGACCGATGCGACGGAACGCTTGAAGGAAGTAAGAGGACCGCGCGCACAAAATCATGTCGCCGAGCAGCGCGAAGCTCATGCCGGCGCCGGCCGCGGGTCCATTGACCGCGGTCACGATCGGGCAATGCAGATTGCGGATGCGGCGCAGGAACGGGTGAAACCCGGTCTCGAGCGTCAGGCCGGCCTTGGTCTTCTTCGACTGGTTGTTGCGGCCCTGGAGATTCGCGCCGGTGCAGAACGCCCGCCCCGCGCCCGTCAGCACGACGCAGCGCACCTCGTCCTTCTTCTCCTCGATCGCGTCGAGCGCTTCCGCGAGGCCGCCCAGCATGTCCACGGAAACCGCGTTCATCACCTCCTGATGGTCGAGCTTGAGGATCGCGACCGAACCATCGAGATCGAGCGTGACGTGTTTGAACTGCATGGTTTCCTCGTGAGTTGCGGCCTGGGTCAGTTTCGCAGACCGGAATTGCTTTTGCCGGGGCGCATATTTGATTTTTGGCGCGGTCTTGTCCATGGTGATCAGAGCATAGCAAGCAATCTTGCGCGCAGCGGCTGATGCGCCGCATACCGAGCAGACTTGCCAAAAACAGGAAACGCGCCATGAACCCTTTCGATCTCACCGGCCGCGTGGCCGTGATCACCGGCGGCAATGGCGGCATTGGACTCGGGATCGCTCAGGCGCTCGCCGGCCAGGGCTGCAACGTCTCGATCTGGGGTCGCAATGCTGACAAGAACAAGGCTGCTGCCGCGAGCCTGGCGGGGCTATCAGGCAAGGTCGACGCGCGGGTCTGCGACGTCACCGACCCGGCTTCGGTCAACGCCGCGATGAAGGCCACGCTAGACATTTTCGGCCGGGTCGACGGCTGCTTCGCCAATGCCGGCATCGGCGGCGGCGGCCGGCGCTCCTTCATCGAACGCACCGAAGAGGAATGGCGCACGATGTTTGCGACCAATCTCGACGGCGTATTCCACGCGTTTCAGGCTGCCGCAAAACACATGACCGCGCGCGCCGAGGCCGGCGATCCCTTCGGCCGGCTGGTTGCGACTTCGAGCCTCGCCTCGATCTTCGGCACCGCACGCAACGAGCACTATGCCGCGACCAAGGCCGCGATCAACGCGCTGGTGCGCGCGCTCGGCGTCGAGCTGGCGCGCCACGGCGTCACCGCGAATGCGATCCTGCCCGGCTGGATCAAGAGCGACATGACCTCAGGGCTGATGGCCAATGACAAGTTCGTCGCCAACGTGATGCCGCGCATTCCGGTGCGGCGCTTCGGAGAGGCCAGCGATTTCGGCGGCATCGCGGTGTATCTGATGAGCAAGGCATCGTCGTATCACACGGCGGATACGTTCGTGATCGACGGCGGCTATACGGCGTTTTGAATCATCCGGGCTACATAATTCAACAGGGCGGAAGGGCAAATGTTCTCACATATCATGATCGGCACCAACGACCTCGACAAAGCCAAGGCGTTCTACGACAGCCTGCTCGGCACGCTTGAGGTGCGGGCGGCCAGGGTCGACGGCCACCGGATCTTCTACATCACCAAGACCGGCGTGTTCTCGGTCACGAAACCGATCAATGGCGAGGCGGCGACGTGCGCAAATGGCGGCACCATCGGCTTTGCCGCCAACTCGCCTGAACAGGTCGACAAGTGGCACGCGGCCGGCGTCGCCGCCGGCGGAACGCCGATTGAGAATCCGCCCGGAGTCCGCCAAGGCCCGGGCGTCAACCTCTATATTGCGTATCTGCGTGACCTCGACGGCAACAAGATTTGCGCGATGCATCGGATGGCCAGCTAGCGACACGTACCGCCGTCATTCCCCGCGACGGCAGGGATCCAGTACGCCGCGGCTTCTCGATCGACTGCAGACGCCTCGGAGTACTGGATCGCCCGATCGAGTCGGGCGAAGACAGCGAGAATGCTGTCTCCATTCAAACAACATTTCAAACGCCCTGGCGATATTCCATCGCATGGCATGGCCCGCGTGAAAAATGCGCGCTCGCGCTTTGTCCTCGCTGCGACTATTCTCTCGGCCAACACGATCTCAGCGCCCCCGGGAGGAACAATGACAAAACACACCTATATTCCGCGCACCACCAACTACACCCTCAATCCCGGCGACGAGCTCAACGACCTCAGGATGTCGGACCAGGTCCGGCCGCTCTATGATCACGTCAGGAAGTTCATCCGCGAAACCGTCGAGCCGATGTCGATCGAGTTCGCCAAGGCAGGCGAAGGCAAGCAAGACCGCTGGAGCTTTACGCCGAAGCAGCTCGAGGTGCTTGAGAAGGCCAAGAACAAGGCCAAGCAGGAAGGTCTCTGGAACTTCTTCCTGCCCGACGACGAGACCGGCCAGGGCCTGAAGAATCTCGACTACGCCTATATCGCATCCGAGCTCGGCAAGAGCCCGCTGGCCTCGGAGAGCATGAACTGCTCGGCGCCGGACACCGGCAACATGGAGGTGCTGGAGCGCGTCGGCACCAAGGAGCAGAAGGAGAAGTGGCTGAAGCCGCTGATGAACGGCGAGATCCGTTCGGCCTATGTCATGACCGAGCCGAACGTCGCCTCCTCCGACGCCAAGAACATCTCGACGAGCGCGAAGCTCGTCGGCGACGAATGGGTCATCAACGGCGAGAAGTACTACATCTCCGGCGTCGGCGATCCCCGCTGCAAGATCCTCATCGTGATGGTGAAGACCAATCCGGATGCGGCGCCGAGCAAGCAGCAGTCACAGATCCTGGTGCCGCGCGACACGCCCGGCGTCGAGGTGCTCGGGCCCATGTATGTGTTCGGCCAGGACCACGCGCCGCGCGGCCACATGCACATGCGCTTCAACAACGTGCGCGTGCCCAAGGAGAACATCCTGCTCGGCGAGGGCCGCGGCTTCGAGATCTCGCAGCTCCGGCTCGGCCCGGGCCGCATCCATCACTGCATGCGCACCATCGGCAAGGCCGAGAAAGCGCTCGACCTGATGGTGCAGCGTGGCCTCACCCGCGAAGCCTTCGGCAAGAAGATCGCCCATCTCGGCGGTAATATGCAGATCATCGCGCAGGCGCGCTGCGAGATCGAGGCGATGCGGCTGATGGTGCTAAAGGCCGCCAAGGCCATGGACGTGCTCGGCAACAAGGAGGCCCGCGTCTGGGTCTCCATGGTCAAGGCCATGGTGCCGGAGCGCGCCTGCAAGATCATCGACCAGTCGATCCAGATGCACGGCGCCACCGGCATCTCGCACTGGACCCCGCTCGCCGAAATGTACCAGGACGTCCGCCATCTGCGCTTCGCCGACGGTCCGGACGAAGTGCACTGGATGGTGGTGGGACGCCACGAGCTGAGCATGGCGTAAGAGCCTCTCCTTTCCCTCTCCCCGTTCTTACGGGAGAGGGAAAAGAAGTACCGCCCTACGTCGCGGGCGCGATCTTGTCCTGCGTCTTGGTCTCGAAATCGCTGGCATCATGCCGCTCGTGGAGCTGGCTGGCGGGATCGCCGGAGACGCGGTTGACCATGCGGCCGCGCTTGACGGCCGGGCGCTTCGCGATCTGGTCGGTCCAGCGCTGCACGTGCTTGTAGTCCTGCACGGACAGGAATTCGCCCGCGCCGTAGACCAGCCCCTTGGCGAGCGCGCCGTACCATGGCCACACCGCCATATCAGCAATGGTGTATTCGCTGCCGGCGAGATATTCGTTGTCGGCGAGCCGGCGGTCGAGCACGTCGAGCTGGCGCTTGGTCTCCATCGCGAAGCGGTCGATGGCATATTCGATCTTGGTGGGCGCGTAGGCGTAGAAGTGGCCGAAGCCACCGCCGAGGTAGGGCGCGCTGCCCATCTGCCAGAACAGCCACGACATCGCCTCGGTGCGGCTCTTGATGTCCTTCGGCAGGAAGGCGCCGAACTTTTCCGCAAGATAGAACAGAATCGAACCGGACTCGAACACCCGGATCGGCTCCGGGCCGGAGCGATCCATCAGCGCCGGGATTTTGGAATTCGGATTGATGTCGACAAAGCCGCTGCCGAACTGGTCGCCATTGCCGATTCTGATCAGCCATGCGTCGTATTCCGCGCCCTTGTGGCCGAGCGCCAGAAGCTCCTCCAGCATCACGGTGACCTTGACGCCGTTCGGCGTCGCCAGCGAATAGAGCTGGAAGGGATGGCGGCCGACCGGCAGCTCCTTGTCGTGGGTGGGACCGGCGATCGGCCGGTTGATGCTGGCGAACTGCCCGCCGTTCTCCTTGTTCCAGGTCCAGACTTTCGGCGGCACGTAGGCGGGGGTGTCGGTCATGCAATTGGCTCCGGCGGAAAGATGCGTCTGCATTAATTAGCCTGCAATCGGTCAATGACAAGCCCTGCCCGATCTGCGCGAGGCGCGGGCCTCAGGCCGGCGTCATGCGACCAGCCCGTCACCGGGCGCGCGCGGAAGGATGCCGCACGACGGAATGGCTGTCCCAATTGACGACGCCTGCACGCAAGCAGCGCGGCGGAATCCGGCGTGGCATCACCGGCAATGATGAGTTAGCGTCGCCGCCGCTTCGCCCGCTAAAGCAACGAGACGCGAAGGCCGCCGGGAGGAATGATGAAATCGCCGATCTGCGACATGCTGGGCATCGAGTTCCCGCTGCTCGCCTTCAGCCATTGCCGCGATGTCGTCGCCGCCGTCAGCCGTGCCGGCGGCTTCGGCGTGTTAGGTGCCACCGTGCACACGCCCGATACGCTCGAACGTGAGCTGCAATGGATCGACGAGCACGTTGACGGCAAGCCTTACGGCGTCGACGTGTTGATCCCCGAAAACATCTCGACTGCGGGCGAAAAAGACGTCACCTGGAAGAGCCTTGAAGCGCGCGTGCCACAGGAGCACCGCAACTACACGCGCGATCTCCTGAAGAA
Organism: Bradyrhizobium sp. 149; assembly: GCF_023073915.1. GTDB lineage: Bacteria > Pseudomonadota > Alphaproteobacteria > Rhizobiales > Xanthobacteraceae > Bradyrhizobium. Next base: position 433,875 of record NZ_JADPKK010000013.1, read on the forward strand.
ATACGACATCGAACTCACGACCACTGAGGTCGCCGACAGCCAGCCGCAGCCGTTCGATGGCAGGACCGCGCTGGAGCTGCTGGAGGTCTCGTTCAACCACCCGATCCGCCTGATCGCCAATGCGCTTGGCGTGCCGCCGAAGGCCATGATCGAGATGGGCAGGAAGCACGGCGTGCCGGTTGCGGCGCTGGTCGGCGCCAAGGAGCACGCGCTGCGCCAGGTCGCGGCCGGCGTCGATATCCTCGTGGTCCAGGGCACCGAAGCTGGCGGCCATTGCGGCGAGGTCTCCACCATGGTGCTGGTGCCGGAGGTGATCAAGGCGATCAAGCCGATCCGCGACGTGCCGGTGCTCGCCGCCGGCGGCATCATGACGGGACGACAGATGGCGGCGTGCATGGCCATGGGCGCGGCCGGCGCCTGGACCGGCTCGGTGTGGCTTGCCACCGTCGAGGCCGAGACTACGGAGATCTTTCGCGAGAAGATGATCGCCGCATCGTCGCGCGATGCGGTGCGCTCGAAGGGCCGCACCGGCAAGCCGGCGCGGCAGCTTCGCTCGGTCTGGACCGACGCCTGGGACCGCGCGCCTGAGAGCCCCGGCGCGTTGCCTATGCCGCTGCAAAGCATCGTCAGCCGCGACGCCTTCAACTCGATCGACCGCGCAGCGGCGGGCGGCAACGCCAAGGCGCGCGATCTCGTGAGCTACTTCGTCGGCCAGGGCGTCGGGCTGATCGACAGCGTCAAGTCCGCCGGCGCGGTGGTGCAGGAGTTCAAGGAAGAGTTTGCCGAAGCCGTCGAGCACATGAATGCGCTGGTGGCGGAGTAGTTGCCACACACGGTCATTGCGAGCGCAGCGAAGCAATCCAGACTGCCACCGCTGAAAGATTCTGGATTGCTTCACTGCGCTCGCAATGACGAAACAACTGACATCGTGAATTGAAGCATGACAGACAAGAAAAACATTCCCGAAGACCGCATCCCCGTCATCGTCGGCATCGGCGAAATCGTCGACCGACCCAAAGAGATCACCGATGGCCTCGAGCCGCTTGAGCTGCTCGAACAGGCGCTGCGGCGCGCGGAAGCAGATGCCGGCGCGAAGCTGCTCGGCCAGGTACAGTCGCTCGACGTCGTCAACTTCCTGAGCTGGCGCTATCGCGACCCGGAGAAGCTGCTGGCGCAACGGCTCGGCATCACGCCTTCGCACTGCTATTACGGGCCGGTCGGCGGCGAAAGCCCGATCCGCTACATCCACGAGGCAGCAAAGCGCATCGCGCGCGGCGAATGCACGGTGGCCGCCATCTGCGGCGCGGAGGCGCAGTCGACGGCGACCAAGGCGGAGCGCGCCGGCACGAAGCTGCCATGGACGCCTTTCGCGCACGATGTCGAGGAACCGAAGCGCGGCGCGGCATTTCAGAAGCCATTGGCCGTGAAGCTCGGTGTGTTCCGCCCCGTCACCGTCTACCCGTTCTACGAGGCGGCCTCCTCCGCGCATTGGGGCCAGACGCCGCGCGAAGCCATGGCAGAGTCCGGCACACTGTGGTCACGCTATTCCGAGGCGGCGGCGCAAAATCCCAACGCTTGGCTCAAGCGCCGCTATGCGCCTGACGAAATCACGACGCCGACGGCGGACAACCGTCTCATCGCGTGGCCCTACAACAAGCTGATGGTTGCCAACCCGAGCGTCAACATGGGCGGCGCGCTGCTGCTGTCCAGCCTCGCCAGGGCGCGCGCCGCCGGGATTGCCGATGACAAGCTGGTCTATCCGCTCGGCGGCGCCTCGGCCGAGGAGCCGCGCGACTATCTCCTGCGCGACCAGTTTTACGAGAGCCATCCGCAGAATGCCGTTTTGAACGCCGTGATGGATCTCGTCGGCGGCGACGGCAGAAAGTTCGACGCGATCGAGCTCTATAGCTGCTTCCCCTGCGTGCCCAAGATGGCGCGGCGTACGCTGGGCCTGAGCCCGGACGTGCAGCCGACCGTGACCGGCGGCCTCACCTTCTTCGGCGCGCCGCTCAACACCTACATGACGCATGCGGCCTGCGCGATGGTGCGACGTGTGCGCGACGGCGCAAAGCTCGGCTTGCTCTACGGCCAGGGCGGCTTCGTCACCAAACATCATGCGCTGGCCGTGTCGAAGATGCCGCCGCGTGAAGCATTGGCACAGGAGACGAGCGTGCAGGCGGCAGCCGACAGCAACAAGCGCGCGGTGCCTGAGTTCGTCACGGATGTCTCAGGCGAGGGCAAGGTCGAGAGCTTTACAGTGCTCTATGGCCGTGGCGGCGATGTCGAGCACGGCGTGGTGATGCTGCGGACGGAAGACGACAGGCGCACGCTGGCGCGGGTTCCGGCAGGCGATACGGCGACGCTGGCGCATCTGCTCGACATGGATCGAACGCCGGTGGGTTCGCTGGGCGAGATCACGATGGCCGCCGATGGCGTGCCGGAGTGGAGGGTGGCGTAGTGGCCAGCGGCGAAGCGTAACCCACCCCAGAAACTCGCCCTACCCCTTCGGCGCCTGCTTCTCCGACGCCGTCGCCGGCTTGCCCTTGGCGCCGGCCCCGGTCACGCGGACCTGGTCGCCGTCGGAAAGGCCGTCCGGCGGCGCCGTGATGACGCGGTCATCCGCTGCAATTCCCGAGGCGAGCTCGATCTCGCGGCCGAGATCGCGGGCGATGGTCACGGGCTTGAACAGGACCTTGTCGTCCGGACCGACAGTTGCGACGCGCAGGCCGTTGCCGTTGAAGATCAGCGCACTGGCGGGAATGCTGAGCGGCGCGGTATCGCGCTGCAGGCTGAGCTTCACGCTGGCGTAGCCGCCGGGCATCAGTTCGCCCGAGGAATTGTCGAGACCGAGTTGCATGCGCGTCGTGCCGGAGGCGACGTCAACCGCCTGTGAGGAGGCCTCCACCGTCGCCTGGAAGGTCCGGTTCGGATACTCCGGCAGCACGATGCTGGCCTTGGCGCCGATCTTGATCGCCGGCACATAGTTCTGGGGCACGTTGACGTAGACGCGCAGCTTGGTGATGTCGGAGACCACGAACATCGCCGGCCCCGAGCCACCGCCCGCGTTGATCAGCGCACCGACGTCCGTGTCGCGCGCGGTGACGACGCCGTCGAATGGAACGGTGATCTTCTTGTAGCCGGCAAGCGCCTCAAGCCGCTCAACATTGGCCTGCCCCGAATGCACGGCGGCGTTCTTGTTGGAGAGATCGGCGGTGCGCTCGTCGATTTCCTGCGCGGAGACGAAGTTGGAGGCCACCAGCGTCTTGCGCCGGTTGAGCGTTGCCTCCGACAGCCTGGCGCTCGCCTGCTGGCTGGCGAGGTCGGCGCGCGCCTGCAAGAGTTGCTGGTCGAGGTCGGGCGCCTCGATCTGGGCGATCACCTGACCGGCCTTGACGCGGGCGCCGATGTCGACGCTCCAGCTCTTCAGGTAGCCCGACACGCGCGCGAAAATCGGCGCGCGGTAATAGGCTTCCAACCGCCCCGGCAGGTCGAGGCTGCCGCTGAGGGCCTTGGCGTTGGGCAGCGTCACCGCGACGCTTGGAACAGCCTGATCGTCGGTCCATTCCTTCAGCTTGGAGCCCTGCTCCTCGCGCGCGCGGATGCCGGTGCCCACGATGAGGCCCGCCGCGATCAGCGCCACCACGCCGAAGATGCCCAGTTTCCGGTGCGACACCGGGGAGCGGGGTTCAGTGGGCGGCATGCGGAGTCTCCAGGGAGGCGGCGGCTTTGGCGCCTTGCTTCTTGTGTACCATACTGAACACCACGGGAACGAACATCAACGTGGCGAAGGTTGCAAAGATCAGGCCGCCGATAACGGCGCGGCCGAGCGGCGCATTCTGCTCGCCGCCTTCGCCCAGCCCCAGGGCCATCGGCGCCATGCCGATGATCATGGCGAGCGCGGTCATCAGCACCGGGCGGAACCGGACGAAGCCGGCTTCCAGCGCCGCTGCGACGGGATCGCCGAGCTCCTCGTAGCGCTCGCGGGCGAACGAGATCACGAGCACGCTGTTGGCTGTTGCAACGCCCATGCACATGATGGCGCCGGTCAGCGCAGGCACTGACAGCGTCGTCTCGGTCGCGAACAGCATCCAGACGATGCCGGCGAGCGCGGCGGGCAGCGCCGTGATGATCACGAAGGGATCGGACCAGGACTGGAAGTTCACGACTATCAGGAAATAGATCAGCACGACCGCCCCGAGCAGGCCAAACAGCAGGCCGGTGAAAGCGCTGTTCATGGTCTGCACCTGGCCGAGCAGCACCACGGAAGAACCCTTCGGCACCTCCTTGGCGGTGTCGGCGATCACTTGGCGGATGTCGGTCGCGACCGCACCGAGATCGCGGCCCGAGGTCGTGGCGAAGATCTGCACCATCGACTGGATGTCGTATTGCGAGACCACCGCGCTCGAGGTCGAGCGCTTGATGTCGGCGATGCCGCCGAGGATCGGCGACTGCGAATTGCCGGCGGCCGTGATCGGCAGCGTCTGCAGCGCGCTGAGCGAATCCATCTGATATTGCGGCGTCTGCATCACGATCGAATAGGACACGCCGTTATCCGGATTGAGATAGTAGGTCGGGGCAACCTGCGAGGAGCCGGCAAGGTTGACCACGAGACTGTTGGTGACGTCGCGCTCGGTCAGGCCGACATATTGCGCGCGGGTGCGATCGACATCGATGTTGAAGGTCGGATTGTTCGGCGATTGCTGGATGCGCGCATCCGCGACGCCGGGAATCCTGCGGACCTTGGCCAGCAGATTATTGGCATAGGCGAAGTTGGCGCTGATATTCGCACCGCGGATTTGCAGGTCGATCGGCGCCGGCGCGCCGAAATTCAGGATCTGGCTGACGATGTCGGCGGGCAGGAAGGCGAAGCTGACACCGGGGAACAGCCGCGGCAATTGCTCACGCAGCACGCGCACATGCTCCTCGGTCGGCTTGTGTCCCTCCTTCAGCTTGATCTGGATGTCGCCATCCTGCGGGCCGATCACGCCGGTGTTGTTGTAGGTCATGTTGATGCCGGAGATCGGCATGCCGATATTGTCGGTCAGCGTTTCGATCTCGCCCGGGATCAGCTTGCGGATCGCCTTCTGCACGTCGGCGAGCTGGTTCGCGGTCTCTTCCACGCGGGTGCCGACCTGGGTGCGGACGTGCATCAGGATGTTGCCTGCATCGACCGCGGGGAAGAAGTTGCGCCCGAGGAACGGCACCAGCGCGAAGGACGCGCCGACCACGCACAGGAAACCGATCACGAACACCGGACGGTGCGCGAGCGCAAGCCCAAGGAAATTGTGGTAGCCGCCGCGAATGCGATCAAAGCGAGCCTCGAAGCCGCGCTGGAACCACACCAGGGGATTGCGCGACTTCGGCGGGCCGTCCTCGTGATGGACATGTGCCTGCAACAAATAGTTCGCCATGGTCGGCACCAGCGTGCGCGACAGCAGGAACGACCAGATCATCGCGAACATCACCGCTTCCGCCATCGGCACGAACAGGAAGCGTGCCACGCCGGTGAGGAAGAACATCGGCACGAACACGATGCAGATGCAGAGCAGCGAGACGAAGGCCGGGGTCACGATCTGGTTGGCGCCGTCGAGGATCGACTGCTCGACCGGCTTGCCCTGCTCCAGATGGTAGTTGATGTTCTCGATCGTGACGGTAGCGTCGTCGACGAGAATCCCGACCGCGAGCGCCAGGCCGCCGAGCGTCATGATGTTCAGCGTCTCGCCGATCGCCGACAGCATGATGATGGCGCCGAGCACAGAGAGCGGGATCGAGACCGCGATGATGACGGTCGAGCGCCAGCTGCCGAGGAACAGCAGGATCATCACGCTGGTGAGCAGCGCCGCAATCACGCCTTCGAACGCGACGCCTTCGATGGCGCCGCGAACGAACACCGACTGATCCCCGATGAAGCCGATCTTGAGCGCGTCCGGAAGCTGGTCCTTGACGTCGATCACCTTCTGCTTGATGCCCGCGATGATGTCGAGCGTCGAGGTCGCGCCCGCCTTCAGCACCATCATCAGCACCGAGCGGTTGCCGTCGACATGGACGATGTTGGTCTGCGGAGGATTGCCGTCGCGCACGGTCGCGACGTCGCGCACATAGACCATCGCGCCGTTGACGGTCTTGATCGGCAGATTGCCGAGCTCGTCGATTTTCAGCGGCGAGTTGTTGAGCTGGATGTTGTATTCGAACTGCCCGATCTTCTGGGTGCCGACCGGCGTGATCAGGTTCTGGGCCGCGAGCGCATTGGCGACGTCCTGGCCGGACAAGCCGCGGGCCTGAAGCGCGGTCGGGTCGAGGTCGATCTGGACCTGGCGTTGCTTGCCGCCGAACGGATACGGGATCGCGGCGCCAGGCACGGTGACTAGCGGCGTACGGAGCTGGTTGATGCCGATATCGGCGAGGTTCTGCTCGGTGAGGCCATCGCCCGACAACGCCACCTGGATGATCGGCACGGTCGAGGCGGAGTAATTCAGGATCAGAGGCGGCGTCGCGCCCGGCGGCATCTGCTTGATCAGCGTCTGCGAGATCGCGGTGACCTGCGCGTTGGCGGTGCGGATGTCGACGTTCGGCTGGAAGAAGATCTTGATGATGCCAAAGCCGTTATAGGAATTGGCAGTAATGTGCTCGATGTCGTTGACGGTCGTCGTCAGCGCGCGCTGGAACGGCGTGGTGATGCGACCCGACATCTGATCGGGCGGCAGGCCGGTATACTGCCAGACCACGCCGATCACGGGGATGCGGATGTCCGGAAAAATGTCGGTCGGCGTCCGCAGCGCCGCCAGCGGTCCGATGATCAGAAGCAGGAGCGCGAGCACGACAAACGTGTAGGGCCGGCTCAAGGCAATACGAACCAGAGCAATCATTCGTCAGGCAATTCCAAATCAGGGACAGGAAACACCGGCCCCGCGGGTTCCAAAGGTGATTTACCTGAACACCGCCCAAATGGCCAACGACGCTGCGTCACTTGCAGTCACTTCCCTGCTATCGCACCGCGAAATCGCATTCCACATATGCAGATCCCGCCCGACAGATGACAGAGCCCGCTTCCCTATTGGTAAAAAAACGGCGTCCGAAGGCGCCGCTTTCAGGATCTGCCATGGTTTCTGGACTACGCTGCGCGAACGTTGGTCAGGAACTTGCTGACCTCGCTCTTCAGCCGGCCCGAGTCATTGGACAGCATCTGTGCCGCCGACAGCACCTGCGAGGAGGCCGTGCCGGTCTCGGTAGCACCGCGCTGCACGTCGGTGATGTTGGACGAAACCTGCTGGGTGCCCTGGGCCGCCTGCTGAACGTTGCGGGCGATCTCCTGGGTTGCCGCGCCCTGCTCTTCCACCGCGGCCGCAATGGCCGACGAGATCTCCGACAGACGCTCGATGGTCGACGAGATCTCCTTGATGGCGCCGACCGAGTCGTTGGTCGCCGCCTGGATGCCGGAGATCTGCTGGCCGATCTCGCCCGTCGCCTTCGCGGTCTGCTCTGCCAGAGCCTTCACCTCGGAGGCCACCACGGCAAAGCCGCGGCCGGCTTCGCCGGCGCGGGCCGCCTCGATGGTCGCGTTCAGCGCCAGCAAGTTGGTCTGGCCTGCGATGGTATTGATGAGCTCGACGACGTCGCCGATGCGTGAAGCGGCCTTGGAAAGCTCGCTGACGCGCTCGGTGGTGGCGCGGGCCTGGCCGACGGCATCGCCCGCCATCCGCGCCGATTCCTGCACCTGGCGGCTGATCTCGCCCACCGACGAAGCCATTTCCTCGGTCGCCGAGGCCACCGACTGCACGTTGGTCGAGGCTTCCTCCGAAGCCGCGGCGACCGTGGTCGCCAGCCGCTGGGAGCGGTCGGCGGTCGAGGTCAGCGTCGAGGCCGAGGCCTCTAACTGGGTCGAGGCCGACGACACGGTCTGCACGATCTCGCCGATCATGGTTTCGAATTCGCGGGTGACGTTATCGACGCGGCGGCCGCGCTCGATCTTGGCTTCGGCATCGGCAGCCGCGGCCTCGTCGGCGCCCCTCTTGGCGATCAGCGCCTCCTTGAAGATCTGGAGCACGTCGGCCATGGCGCCGATCTCGGTCTTCTCACCGCGATGCGGCACTTCGGCGGAAAGCTCGCCCTTGCCCAGTGCCTGCATCGGCTCGATGATCGAGTTGATGCCGCTGGAGACGTCCTGGACCAAGTAGAAGCCGACGCCGATGCCGGTGATGACGGCACCGCCGAGAATGATCGAGACCAGCATGAAAGCGAAGGAATAGCTGTCGGCGGCATCCTGGGCAGCCTGGTCGCCGCCCTTGGTGTTGAGCTCGATGTCCTTGGTCAGCACTTCATCCGACGCAAGGCCGATCTTGTTGACCGTCTTGGTGTTCAGCTCCTGGGCCTCGTGCGGGACCTTGCCGGCTTCCTTGCGCGACAGCGCCATGACGTCTTCGGTGCCCTTCTTGTAGTCGTCCCAGAGCTTACCCCAGTCGCTGTACAGCTTCCGCTCTTCGGGTGAGGTGATCATCGGCTCGTAGGCCTTGCGCGCCTTGGAGAGCGCCTCGATCACGGTACCGGCGGTCTTCTCATTCGCGAGCTTGTCCTCGAGTGTTTCGGACAGCATGTGCTGACGAACCACGTTTCGATAGGTGATCACGCTGGCCCGAAGCTCGCCGAGCACCCGCACGCTCGGCATCCAGCTCGTGGTGATTTCGATGGTATTGGCGTTCATCGACCGCATCTTCATGACGGCGAGTAGACCCATGCCGGCCATCGCGACCAGCAGGAACGCCACGACACTGATGATCTTGGCGCGGATGGAAATGGTGGCGAGCATAATCGGGTCTCTTTGTGCTGGAGCGGTGGCGCGCCCGGAAGTTTACGAATCAACCAGAGGGAGCAGCACCGACATCAAACACCAGAGCACCTGAGCAGATGTTAACTACGACTCCGTAGGAGTACGAAAGCCGGAAACAAATGAATACGGCGCTAAGAACGCCCTGCGCTCAGCGCATGAGCCTAAGCGCGTCGGAGAAAAACTCCGCGCCGCCGAAATTTCCGGACTTCAAAGCAAGCAACATGTCGCCTTTTTCAGCACCGACCGCGCGCAACACCGGGACGCCCGCCGCGATCTCTACTCCCACGAGAAATCCGGGAATCTTCAACCGATCGACCACGGCGCCGGATGTCTCTCCGCCGGCAACGACCAGGCGCTTGACGCCGGCCTGCACCAGACCCTCGGCGATGTCGGCCATCGCCTGCTCGATGGCGTGACCGGCCGCGTCGCGGCCGTGGCGCGCCTGGAGCGCTGCGACCTGATCCGGCGTCGAGCTCGATGCGATCAGGACCGGACCGTCGGCGAGTCGCGGTTTCGCCCAGGCCAGCGCACGCTGCGCCTCGCCGCCGCCCGTAATAATACGGTCCGGATCGAGATGCAGCACCGGCATCATTCGTTCGGCATTCGCAATCTGCTGGAGCGTCGCCTGCGAGCAGCTTCCAGCGAGGCACGCCGCCGGTCCTCCGATGGCGGCGCCCGTATCGCTGCTGGCCGCCGCTGATTTGACCTTGCCTGTCGAGACCAGTGCCCGCGCAAGTCCAAGGCCGATGCCGGAGGCGCCGACCGACAGCCGATGCTCGACAGCGACGAGGCCGATGGTCTCAAGGTCACGATCGAAGACGGCGTCGATGATCGCCGCACTAATGCCCTTGTCCGCGAGTTCGGCTAGCTGCGCTCGCACGGCATCCGCACCGCGCGTGACGGTGGCGAGGTCGACGAGGCCGATCTGCGTCCTGCTCTGGCGCGCTAGCACGCGCACCAGGTTGGAATCGTGCATCGGGTTGAGCGGATGGTCCTTCAGCGGGCTCTCGTTCAGCGGCACGGCGCCCACGAACAGATTGCCCTGGTAGACAGTGCGGCCGGTCTCCGGGAAGGCCGGCGTCACCAGCACGGCCGCCTCGCCGCAATCGGCGCGCAGCGCGTCCATCACCGGGCCGATATTGCCTGAAACGGTGGAATCGAAGGTCGAGCAGATCTTGAACAGCACGTGGCCGGCGCCACGGCCGCGCAGCCATGTCTCCGCGGCGCGCGAACGCGACACGGCAAGGCCGGCCTCGATCGAACGGCTCTTCAGCGACACCACGACGGCGTCGACCTCGGGCAGCGCCAGATCGTCCGCCGGCACGCCGATGGTCTGCACCGTGCGCAGGCCCGCGCGCGTCAGCGTGTTGGCGAGATCGGAGGCGCCGGTGTAATCGTCGGCGATGCAGCCAAGTGATAATTTCGCTGCAAGTGTCACGGCTTCACTCCCGCATAAGGCTTGAACCAGGCAAGGCCGTCGGTGGTCTTGCCGCGCGGATTGTATTCGCAGCCGACGAATCCGGCATAGCCGAGCCGGTCGAGCTCGCTGAACAGGAACGGATAGTTCAGCTCCTCGCCGTCAGGCTCGTTGCGCGAGGGAATGCTGGCGATCTGGATGTGGCCGATCACGGGCATCATCTCGCGCAGCCGCATCGTGACGTCGCCATGGATGATCTGGCAGTGATAGATGTCGAACTGGAGTTTCAGGTTCGGAAGCCTCAGCTCCTGGATCAGGTCACGCGCAAATCCAAAATCGTTGAGGAAATAGCCGGGCACATTGCGCGCATTGATCGGCTCGAGCACGATGTCGATGCCGTGCGGCGCGAAGAATTCCGCGGCCCACGCCACCGACTTGTAGAAGGCTTCGATGGCGACGCGCTCGCCGCGGTTGGCGATGCCGGCCATCAAATGCAGCCGCTTGACGCCGGTCGCCTTGGCATAGGGCAGCGCGGTCGCCAGGCTCGCCTTGAGTTCGGCGAATCGCGAGGGGAGAGCCGCAAAACCCTTCTCGCCGGCATTCCAGTCGCCCGGCGGCAGGTTGAACAGCGCCTGGGTGAGGCCATTGCGCTTGAGCCGCTCGCCGACCGCCTCCGCCTGATGCTCATAGGGAAAGAGAAACTCGACGGCGGTGAAGCCGGCCTGCGCTGCGGCATCGAAGCGGTCGAGGAACGGCACCTCGGTGAACATCATCGAGAGATTGGCGGCAAAACGGGGCATCGGAATCCTCTTGTCTACTTGTCGCCGGGCAGCTTGACGCCGGTGACCTGCGCATACATCCGCGCCACCGACGCATCGTCGTCGCGGCCCATGCCGGCGGCTGATGTCATCAAGAACATCTGGAGTGCCGCGGCGGAGACCGGGACCGGGAATCTGGCACTGCGCGCCATGTCCTGGATGATGCCGAGGTCCTTGACGAAGATCTCGACCGCACTGCGCGGCGTGTAATCGCCGTCGAGCACGTGCGGCATGCGGTTCTCGAACATCCATGAATTTCCGGCGGACGCCGTGATCACCTCATAGACCTTGCGGATGTCGAGCCCCTGCTTGGCCGCGAACGCGATCGCCTCGCTGGCGGCGGCGATATGCACGCCGGCGAGCAACTGGTTGATCATCTTGAAGGCGGCGCCTTGGCCGGCGGCATCGCCAAGCTCGTAGAGCTTTGCGGCCATGGAATTGAGCGCGGGCCGGGCTTTCTCAAACGCAGCCGGACTGCCGGAGGCGAGTATCGTCAGCTCGCCCTGCGCTGCGCGCTGCGCCCCGCCGGAGATCGGGGCATCCAGATAGTGCCGGCCGGTCGCTTCCAACTGCTTGGCGAGACGCCGCGCCACGTCGGGATCCATGGTCGCCGACGACAGGAAGACGCTGTCCTTGGGCATGGTTTCAGCGACGCCATCCTTGCCGAACAGGATCGCCTCGGTCTGCGCGGCATTGACGACGACGCTGACGACAATGTCGGCGTCCTTGGCGGCTTCGGCCGGTGTCCTAGCGCCGGCGCCGCCGTCCGTCACGAAGCGCGCGACCGCATCAGCCGAGACGTCGCAGCCGGTGACGATATGACCGGCCCGTTTCAGCGAGGTCGCCATGCCGAACCCCATCGAGCCGAGCCCGACAACGGCAATGCGCTGATTCTGTGAGGTGGAGGCAGACATGCAACTGATCCTTGCGACGTTCCCGGACGGCCGCCCTTTGCGGCAGCTTGGCAAATCGAATAACACGGCTTGGCCGCGCTGCCAAAGCGTGAGACAAACGGACATGACGGCCATGGGCAACGAGACACGGTTGCGCGAGGACATTTGCCGCTTCGGACGGTCCCTGTTCGAGCGCGGGCTGACGCCCGGCTCCTCCGGCAATATCAGCGTCAGGCTGGACGGCGGCGGCTGGCTGGTGACGCCGACCAATGCCTCGCTCGGCTTCCTCGATCCCGCCAAACTGTCGCGGCTGGACAATCAGGGCCAACTGGTTTCGGGCGATGCGCCGACCAAGGAAGTTCCGCTGCACACCGCGCTCTACGCCACGCGCGAGAGCGCAAGGGCGATCGTGCATCTGCATTCCACCCATTCGGTCGCGCTTTCGATGCTCCCGGAGATCGACCCGCGCGGCGCGCTGCCGCCGATGACGGCATATTATGTGATGAAATGCGGCGCCACCGCGCTTGTGCCCTATTACCGCCCGGGCGATCCCGCGGTCGCGGATGCGATCAGGGGGCTGGCGGGGAAATACTCATCGGTGTTGCTCGCCAATCACGGCCCGGTGGTCGCCGGCGACACGCTGGAAGCCGCGGTGTTTGCGACGGAGGAGCTAGAGGAGACGGCGAAGCTGTATCTCCTGCTCCGCGGGATGAACCCGCGCTATCTGTCGCCGGAGCAGGTGACGGATCTGGTGAAGGTGTTCGGGGTGGCGTTGCCGGAGCATGGGCACGAGCACTAAGCTCGGCTCTAGCCTCGTCATTGCGAGCGCAGCGAAGCAATCCAGGATCTTTCCGCAGCGGCAGTCTGGATTTGCTTCGCTACGCTCGCAATGACGGAGGATGTGGCTGCCTACAGCCCCAGATACGCCTTGCGCACGTCCGGATTGCCCTTGATCTCGCTCGCTGCGCCCTGCATCAGCACGCGGCCGGTTTGCAGGATGTAGGCGCGGTCGGCGATTTCCAGGCACTCCGCCATGCGCTGCTCGACGATCAAGACGGTCATGCCGGCATCGCGGATGCGCTTCACCGCCTGGAAGATTTCGTCGACCAGCTTCGGCATGATGCCCTGCGAGGGCTCGTCCAGCATCAACAGCCGCGGGCGTGTCATCAGCGCGCGGCCGATCGCGAGCATCTGCTGCTCGCCGCCTGAGAGCGTCTCGGCGCGCTGTTCGAGCCGTTCGGAGAGGCGCGGAAACAGCTGGAACACGAGATCGAGCGGGCTCTCGCGGTCGGCCTCGCCGCGGTAGAGATAGCTGCCGAGGCGAAGATTGTCGCGCACCGAGAGGCGTGGAAACAAGCGGCGGTTCTCCGGCACATAGGCGATGCCGGTGGCGGTGGTGTGGTACTGCGCCATGCCGTCAAGCCGCCTGCCGTCGAACGTCACCGTGCCCGAACGCGGGCGCTCGGCGCCGGCGATGGATTTCAGCAGCGTCGACTTGCCCGCGCCGTTGGCGCCGGCGACGCAGACGATCTCGCCCTTCTGGACCTCGATCGAGATCGCGGAGATCGCGACCAGGCCCTGATAGGCGGTCGTGACTTCACGCACCGACAGCATGACGATCTCCCAGATATGCGCTGATCACCTTGGGATCGCGGACGACCTCAGTGGGCTTGCCCTCGACCAGCACCTTGCCGAGATCGAGCACGATGGCCCGATCGACCAGCGGCATCACGATCTCCATCACATGCTCGACCATCAGCACGGTAATGCCGGCGTCACGCACCTTGCGCACCAGCGCCACACCGGTCTGCGCCTCCGTCGGCGTAAGACCAGTGAGGACTTCGTCGAGCAGCAGGAGTTTCGGTTCCGTTGCAAGCGCGCGCGCAACTTCGAGGCGGCGTTTTTCGGCCGGCACGAGGTCGCTCGCGAGCACGTTGGCGCGCGCGGCAAGGCCGGTGAATTCGAGCACCGCATGCGCCTTGCGGCGCGCCTCGCGCATCACGGTGTTGCGCACGAGGGCGCCGACGATGACATTGTCGATGACGGTCATGGTCTCGAAGCTCTTGACCACCTGGAAAGTACGGCCGACGCCGCGCTGGCAGCGTTCCGCCGCCGGCAAGGCCGTGACATCCTCGCCGTCGAACCAGATCGTACCCTGGGTCGGCGGCAGCACGCCAGCGATGAGATTGAACAGCGTCGACTTGCCGGCGCCGTTCGGGCCGATCAGGCCGACGATCTCGCCGCGGCCGACCGAGATCGAGACATCGCTGTTGGCAACGAGGCCGCCGAAGCGCTGCCAGACGCCGCGGGTTTCAAGGAGCGCGGTCATCGCGTGGCTCCTTTCGCTTTGGTGCGCGAGAACAGACTCACCAGACCTTGCGGCAGGGCCAGCGAGATCGCCACGATCAGTGCGCCATAGACGATGAGGTCGACGCCGCGGCCGGAACCGCCGATGTAGGAGCGCGTCAGCTCCGTCATCGGGATCAGGATGGCGGCGCCAAGCACCGGACCCCAGAGGGTACCGATGCCGCCGAGCACGGCCGGCAGCGCCATCAGCAGCGAGAACTGGAAGCCCATCACGCTTTCAGGATCGATATAGGCGAGAAACTGCGCATAGAAGGCGCCGCCGATGGCAACGAGGAAGGCGGAGACGGCAGCCGCGCCCATCTTCGAGTTGAACACGACGACGCCGAGGCTTTCAGCAGCTTCCGGATTATCCTTCACCGCGCGCCACCAGAAACCCCATTTGGAGTCCTCTAACCACCAGGTGACGAACCAGGCGAGGCTGCACAGCACCAGTGCGAAATAGAAGTACGGCAGCTTGCTGCGCATGAACTGGAATTTCAGCCAGCTGTCGCCGCGCACGGGAATGGTGATTCCCATCGCTGCCCCCGCCCATTCCCAGTTCTGGAACAGGAGCAGTCCAATCTCGGCGATGACGATGGTCGCGATCACGAAGTAATGGCCGCGCAGGCGGAAGAAGGGATAGCCGAGCCCCATCGCAATGATCGCGGCAATTACCCCGCCAGCCAGCATGCCGAACCAGGGCAGCACGCCGAACTTGGTGAACAGGAGCTCGGTGGTGTAGGCGCCGATGCCGAAATAGAGCGCGTGTCCCAGCGATATCTGTCCGCAATAGCCGGAGAGAATGTTCCAGCTCTGCGACAGAGCCGCATACATCAAGGTCAGGATCAGGATGTTCTGGACGTAGACATCCTTGATGAAGAGCGGCGCGAGCGCTGCGAGCCCGGCCAACACCGCGGCGATAATGAGGTCGCGGCGGCGCCGCGCTGCAAAAGTCTTGTCCATCACATCGATCCGAACAGGCCGCGCGGCCGGATGAAGACGACGAGGAGATAGACGGCATAGATGCCGACCGACTTCAACGAAGGCGGCAGCAACAACGCGGTGGTCGCCTCGACAAGGCCGACGATGATACCGCCGGCGAAGGCGCCGAACACGCTGCCGAAACCGCCGAGCGCGACCGTGACATAGGCGATCAGCGCAAAGGACGCGCCGACGTCGGGATAGATGTAGAAGAACACCGCCATGATCGCACCGGCGAGGCCGACCAGCGCGGCGCCGAGGCCCCAGCCGAACGCGAACACGCGGTTCTTGTCGATGCCGACGAGTGCGACAGCGCCCGGATCTTCACGCGTGGCTTCCAGCGCGCGACCGAAATCGGTGCGGTGGATGAAGAAATAGAGACCGGCAAAGGCCGCGATCGAGACCAGCGCGCCGATCAGTTGCGGCTCGGGCAGGAATATGCCGCCGATCGAGATGGTTTTGCCACCGACCCAGGACTGCGGAATGCTGCGATAGTCCGGCGTGAAGAAGAACTGCGCGAGGCCGCGCATGAGGATGGCAAGGCCGAAGGTGGTGAAGATCTGCACCATTCCCGCATTGGCCTTGGCCCGCATGGCGAAGCGTACAATGAGTAGATAGACCACTGCCCCGAACACGAACATTGCCGCGGCGACCAATGGCGCCGACAGCAGGGGGTCGATGGCGAAGAAAGCGAACAGGAAGAAGGACAGGTACATCGCGATCATCAGGAACTCGCCATGAGCGAAGTTCGTGACGTCCATCAGGCCGAAGATCAGCGCGAGACCGACGGCGATCAGTCCGTAGAGCAGGCCCATGAGAAGGCCGCTCGCGAGACTCTGGATAATGGCTTGGGCTGTCAAAAGTCTGTCCCCCGAATTACACCTTCATCCTGAGGAGCGCGCCCCTGCGCGCGTCTCCGAGGATGGCCACGCCCTCGTCCTTCGAGGCGCGGGCTGCGCCCGCTCCTCGGGATGAGGGCGGGAGCTACATCTGAGCTCCCGCTCTGTGAAACCTACTTCATCGGCCAGATCGCTTCAGCGATCGCGGCCTGCGGCGGGAAGATGGTGACGAACTTGCCGCCGACATATTGCAGCAGCACCGGGTCCGCGTCGTTGTTCTGGCCCATCTCGTCGAACTTGACGCGCTTCCAGGGCATGATGGTCTGCTCGCCCGGGATGTCGGTGGCGGCCAGCGCGTCGCGGATCTTCTCGCCGTCGGTCGACTTGGCGCGGCTGATCGCATCCGCGAGGATGATGAGGCCCATGAACTGACGCGAGGTGAGATCGTTGAAATCCTTGCCCGACCGCGTCTTGAACATCTCGTTGATCTTGCCGACCATCGGGCGCTTCTGCGCGAGATCGAGCGAGAAAGTGCCACGCGAGATCACGCCTTCGAGCTTGTCGCCGACAGCGTCGTAGAGCGCCTTCTCGGAGAAACCGGCGTCTTGCGCCACGATCGAGTTCGGCTTGTAACCGAGCTCGGCCATGGTCTTCACCAGCAGGATGCCGTCGGTGGTGTAGCTCGAGGGCATCAGCACGTCGGCGTTGGCGCTCTTGAGCTGCTGCACCTCGGCCGAGAGCGAGGGCGAGTTGGCTCGATACTTGACATCGGTGACGATCTTGTAGCCGCGCTCGCCGGCGATCTTGGCCTGGGCGTTGCCGGAATCGGTGCCGAAGATGGTGTCTTCGTGGAACAGCGACAGCGTCTCGATCTTGGTGCCCTTCTTCTTCAAGGCATCGAAAAAGTCGAACATCGCGGCCGAGTACATCTCGTCATGCGGCGCGGCGCGGAAGTAATATTTCAGACCGCGACGGTGCAGGCTGGGCGAGGAGTTGTCAGCGGAGACGAACGGGATCTGGTAGCGTTCGCAGATCTGGCTGACGGTGACGGCGACTGCGCTCTGATAGGTGCCGATGATGGCGGAGACCTTCTCCTGCGTGATCAGGCGCTCAGCCTCGGCGCGGCCCTTCTGCGGATCGGCCTGGTGGTCGGCGAAAACAAGCCGGACCTTTGCACCGCCGAGACCCGGCAAGCCCTCGCCCTTCGCCAGCGGCAGGTCGAAGTCGGTGTCCTTGTTGATGACCTCTAGCGCGGTCTCATAGGCCTTCTGCGCGTCGACGCCCTGCTGCGCGCTGCCGCCGGAGAACGGATAGATCACGCCGATCACGACTTCGGAAGTCTGTGCGCGCGTTGCCAGCGGCACCAGCGCGGCTGTAGCGGTGGCTCCCAACAGTACGTCGCGGCGAGTGATCGTCATGGCAAGTCCCCTGTTACTGAATTTCGGCTGATCGAATGAAGCGATTGATGGATGCGGTAAAGCCCGAAGAAGCAGCAAACGCTGCCCACTAAATCACGGCCATGGTCCTGTTCTTGAGATCCGTCACCAGCATCAGGCCGGGCGAATGCGTGATCGCGAACGGCAGCCTGGCAGCGTTGATGACCGATTGCGGTGTCACGCCGCAGGCCCAGAACACCGGAATCTCGTCGTCGGCGACCGGCACCGGATCGCCATAATCGGGCTTGGTGATGTCCTTGATGCCGATCAGATGCGGATGGCCGAGATGGACGGGCGCGCCGTGCACGGCCGGATAGCGCGAGGTGATCTGCACCGCGCGGATCGCGTCCGCCGGCTTGAACGGACGCATCGACACCACCATGGGGCCGGCGAAAGGACCGGAGGCGCCGCAGGCGATGTTGGTGCGATACATCGGCACGCGCACATTGTGCTCGATGTGGCGGATCGGCATGCCCTCGTCGAGCAGCGCCTCTTCGAACGAGAACGAGCAGCCGAGCACGAACGTCACGAGATCATCGCGCCAATGCTTTGTCACATCGGTCGGCTCATCCACGACCTCGCCGTCGCGCCAGACCCGATAGCGCGGCACGTCGGTGCGGATGTCGAGATCGGCGCCCAGCGCCGGGATGTGCGGACTGCCGACATCGGACATGCCGATGATCGGGCACGGCTTGGGATTGAGCTGGCAGAAGCGGTGAAAGGCGCTGGCATATTCCGCCGGCAGGATCGCCAGATTGCCCTGGACGAAGCCGGGGGCAACGCCGGCGGTGGAGGCGACCAGCCCCTCGCGATAGGCGAGCCGCGCCTTGCGGCTGGGGAGGGTGTCGGGCGTTTCAGTTTGCTGCACTGCCACCAAAACAGTCATGTGATCGATCTGCCTATAAACTCGACAAAGACAGCCAACACCAGGCATGCTATAAAGTCTAATCTTCCTTTCTAATCAATATCGATAAATTTCATTTATCGCTTGGGAAAATCCTTCCAATGCTGGACTTCAGATCGATCGAGACGTTCCTCTGGGTTGTGAAGCTCGGCAGCTTTCGCGGCGCCGCAGCACGCCTCAACACGACCCAGCCGGCGATCTCCCAGCGCATCGCCCAGCTCGAGCGCGAGATGGGGGTGAAGCTCCTGAATCGCGACCACCGCGTGGCCTCGCCGACGCCAAGCGGCAGGCAGATGATGGTCTACGCGGAGAAGCTGATCGGCCTGCGCGCCGCAATGATTGCCGAGATCGGCGACCGCTCCGCGATGCGCGGCGTGATGCGGCTCGGCGTCGCCGAGACCATCGTGCACACCTGGCTGCCGCGGCTGGTGAAGAGCATGAACGAGGTCTATCCGAACTTGTCGCTGGAGATCGAGGTCGACATCACGCCGAACCTCACCGCGCGCCTGCTTGCGCAGGAGATCGAGCTTGCTTTCGTCGTCGGCCCGCTCTCGGCCTCCGGGGTGCACAATCGCCTGCTTGCCGACTATCCGATCGGCTTTCTCGCCAGCCCCTCGCTCGGCCTCGGCCATGGACCGGTCACGCGGGCTGAGCTCGCGCGGTTTCCGATCATCACATTCCCGCGGAAGACGCGGCCCTACGAGGTCGTGCGCGAAGTGTTCGACCGGCCGGAGCTGCCGCCGATCCGGCTGCACGCCTCCGCCTCGCTTGCGACCGTGATCCACATGGCGATCGAGGGCCTCGGCATCGCTGTGATCCCCGCCGCCATCGTCGAGAACCAGCTCGCAGACGGGCGATTGCAACTGCTCGATACGGATCTCGAAATCGCGCCGCTGACATTCACCGCAAGCTGGCTCGCCTCGCCCGACGTCGTGGCGGTGGAGCGCGTTGCAGAGCTTGCATGTCAGATTGCGCAGGGCAGCCTCGCAGTTGACGCGCCCGCGCCGGCGCGTCATTGAAACAGGCGCCGGACCACTGAGAGACTGACCGCATGAGCCGAGCCGCCACCAACTTGCAAATCGATTCCGCCCGCCTCTGGGGCTCCATTCACGAGACCGCGCAGTTCGGCGCGACGGCCAAGGGCGGGGTGCGGCGACTGACACTGAGCGCCGAGGACAAGCAGGTGCGGGACTGGTTCCGCAAGGCCTGCGAGGACGCCGGCCTTGAAGTGCACACCGATGCACTCGGCTCGCAGTTCGGCCTGCGCAAGGGACGCGACATGTCGAAGCTGCCGGTCGGCATTGGCTCGCATCTCGACACCCAACCCACCGGCGGCAAGTATGACGGCATTCTGGGAACGCTCGGTGCTCTCGAAGTGATCCGCACGCTGAACGACGCCGGCATCGAGACCGAGGCGCCGATCTGCGTCGTCAACTGGACCAACGAAGAGGGCTCGCGCTTCGCTCCCGCGATGATGGCCTCGGCCGCCTATGTCGGCGACTTCACCACCGACGACATCCTGTCGCGCAAGGACGTCGATGGAACCACCGTCGGGCAGGCGCTCGATGGCATTGGTTATCGCGGCGACAAGCCGGTCGGCTTCCAGAAGCTCGGCTGCTTCGTCGAGTTGCACATCGAGCAGGGCCCCATCCTGGAAGCCGAAGGCAAGACCATCGGCGTGGTCGATTCCGGCCAGGGCGTGCTCTGGTACGACGGCAAAATTTCCGGCTTCGAGAGCCATGCGGGATCGACGCCGATGCCGCTGCGGCGCGATGCGCTGGCGACGCTGTCCGAGATCGTGCTGGCGATGGAGGCCATTGCGAGGAAGCACGGGCCGAAAGCAGTCGGCACCATCGGCGAAGCCGTGATCGCAAACCCCTCGCGCAACGTCATTCCCGGCGAGATCGCCTTCACGATGGATTGCCGCAGTGCGGATGGCGCGATCATGGATGCGCTCGATCGCGATCTGCGCAGCGCGATTGCCGAGATCGCCGCACGCCGCAAGGTCGAGGTGAAGATCGACCTGGTCTGGCGCAAGCCGCCGACGCATTTCGATCCCAAGTTGATTGCGGCCGTCGAGAACGCGGCGAAGACGCTCGGCTACTCCTCTCGCCGCATCACCTCCGGCGCCGGCCACGACGCCTGCAATCTCAACACAATCATGCCGGCCGCAATGGTGTTCGTGCCCTGCAAGGACGGCATCAGCCACAACGAGCTGGAAGACGCCACGCAACCCGATTGCGCCGCGGGCACTAATGTCCTCATGCACACGGTGCTGGCGATCGCCGGCGTCGCATCCTGACCGGAGAGAGAGTCATGCGCGGAGTTTTCGTCGACGCCAACGAAGCCCTGGCCGTGATCATGGAGCGGCTGGAGCAGCCCGGCGATCCCAAGGTGCGGATCCACAGGGATCCCGACATCAAGCCCGAGCAGTACCCGGAAATCCTCGACGGCGCCGAGATCGCGATCGTCGACCACACCGCGCTGCCGACCGAGGTCGCGAAGAAGTGCACGGGGCTAAAGCATGTCGTGTTCCTCGGTACCGGCGCGCGCAGCTACATGAATCCGGAGGAGCTCGCTGAGCTCGGCATCTCCGTGCACCTGATCAAGGGCTATGGCGACACGGCGGTCGCGGAAGCCGCGATCGCGCTGATGTGGGCCTCGGCGCGGGGCATCGCGATGATGGACCGCGAGATGCGCGGCGGCAACTGGCTGCGCGAGGATGGCATGCAGCTCACTGGCAAGACGCTCGGCCTGATCGGCTTCGGCGGTATTGCCGCGGAGGTCGCACGCATTGCCTCGGGCAGCGGCATGAAGGTGATTGCCTGGAACCGCTCGCCGAAGAGCCATCCGGGCGTGGAATTCGTCGATCTCGACACGGCGTTGGCGAGAGCAGACGTCGTATCGCTGCATCTGCTGCTCAACGACGAGACCCGCGGCATGATCACGCGCGAGATGATCGCGAGGATGAAGCCAGGCGTCATCCTCATCAATACCGCGCGCGCCGCCGTCGTCGACGAGGCCGCCATGATCGACGCGCTGAGGTCGGGCCACATCCGCCATGCCGGCCTCGACGTCTTCAACGTCGAGCCATTGCCCGGCGATCATCCGCTGACAAAATTGCCGAACGTAACATTGTCGGCGCATTCGGCGTTCCGCACGCCCGAGGCGAGCGAGAACCTCATTCATGCGGCATGGGAGCACTGCCGCAGAATCGTAAAGGGCTAAGAGCAACAACAATGGCCGACTATCGCACCATCAAGGCAAAGCCGCTCATCGAAGCTATCAGTGCCATCGTCAAGGCCGGCGGGTCGACAGACCGCGAGGCCGAACTCGTGTCCACCAACCTAGTCGAGGCCAATCTGAAGGGACACGACTCGCACGGTGTCGGCATGATCCCGCGCTATGTCCAGAGCGTCACCACGGGCGGCCTCGCCGTGAACCAGCACGTCAAGATCGTGCTCAACACTGGTCCGCTTCTCACCCTCGACGGCCTCACCGGCTACGGCCAGGTGATCGGCTATGAAGCGATGGAGCTGGCGGCTGAGCGCGCCAAGCGCAACGGCGTGTGTCTCGTCGGCCTCTCCAACTCGCATCATATCGGCCGCATCGGCCACTGGGCCGAGCAGTGCATCGGCCATGGGCTGGTCTCGATCCACTTCGTCAACGTGATCTCGCGCCCGATCGTGGCGCCCTGGGGCGGCAGCGACGCGCGCCACGGCACCAACCCGTTCTGCGTCGGCATCCCGCGCGCAGGCAAGGAGCCGATCGTGCTCGACTTCGCCACCAGCAGGATCGCGCAGGGCAAGACCCGCGTCGCCCACAACAAGGGCGTCGAGCTCGAACCCGGCACCATTATCGACAATGAAGGCAAGCCGACCGTCAATCCGCGCTACACCGTGATCCCACCGCACGGCGCCATCCTGCCGTTCGGCGAGCACAAGGGTTCGGGGCTCGCGCTGGTGTGCGAGATCCTCGGCGGCGCACTCTCGGGCGGGCAGGTGGTCAAGGGTCCGTCCGACGGCAAGCACAACGTCCTCAACGGCATGCTCTCGATCATCATCGATCCGACCAAGCTCGGCACCGCGGAGAATCTCGCGCGCGAAGTGGAAAGCTTCGTCGCCTGGCACACCGGCTCGCCGTCCGCCCCGGGCGTCGAGAAGGTGAAGATCGCCGGCGAGCCCGAGCGCGAGACCAAGAAGAAGCGGCTTGCTGAAGGCATCCCGGTCGATCCGACCACCTGGCAGGAGATTTTGGAGGCCGGGAAGAAGTTCGGGCTGGATCAGGCGGCGATCGAGAAGATCGCCGGGTAGCCTCCATGTCGTCCCGGCGAGGCCGGGACGACCACCCCCGCGGTTAGCGGATCAGACTAATCCACCATGTCCGCGACTGCCTTGCCGCAAGCCGTCGTGTCGGCGTTGCCGCCGAGATCCTTGGTGCGGAGCGTGCGCTCTGCCAGCGTGCGCTCGATCGCTTCGACGATCGACTTGCCGGCTTCCTTCTCCCCGAGATGCTCGAGCATCATCGCGCCGGACCAGATTGCGCCGATCGGATTGGCGATGCCCTGCCCCGCGATGTCAGGCGCCGAGCCGTGCACCGGCTCGAACACCGATGGGAAATTGCCCTCGGGATTGATGTTGCCTGACGGCGCGATGCCGATGGTACCGGTGCAGGCCGGACCGAGATCGGACAGGATGTCGCCGAACAAATTGGAGCCGACCACAACGTCGAACCAGTCGGGGTGCAGCACGAAGTTCGCGGTCAGGATGTCGATGTGGTACTTGTCCCACTTCACCCCCGGAAACTTCTTCGCCATCGCCTCCACGCGCTCGTCCCAATAGGGCATGGTGATGGAGATGCCGTTCGACTTGGTCGCCGAGGTCAGGTGCTTCTTCGGCCGCGACTGCGCGAGCTCGAAGGCGAACTTCAGGATGCGGTCGACGCCGATGCGGGTCATCACCGTCTGCTGCGTCACGAACTCGCGGTCGGTGTCCGGGAACATGCGGCCGCCGACGGACGAATATTCGCCTTCAGTGTTCTCGCGCACCACCCAGAAATCGATGTCGCCGGGCTTGCGGTTTGCCAGCGGCGACGGCACGCCCGGCATCAGCCGCACCGGACGCAAGTTCACATACTGGTCGAACTCGCGGCGGAATTTGATCAGCGAACCCCACAGCGAGACGTGGTCGGGAATCTTGGCCGGCCAGCCGACCGCGCCGAAATAGATGGCATCGTGCTTGCCGATCTTGTCCTTCCAATCGTCCGGCATCATCTGGCCGTGCTTCTCGTAATAGTCCCAGGACGAGAAGTCGAAATGATCGAAATGAAGGGACACGCCGTGCTTCTTCGCCGCGGTCTCCAGAACGCGCAGACCCTCCGGCATCACTTCCTTGCCGATGCCGTCGCCGGGAATGACTGCGATCCGGTATTGTTTCTTGCTCATCGAGAACGTCCTTGATTGGTCCGGCAGCCGCCGCCCTTTTTGACCGCACTGCAATGGACCAAACGCGGCGGCAGTGCAACGCTGCACTGCAATGTTGACCATGGCGCGGCCGACCGCCTACTGATTTCATCCTGTTCCTGTCCTGCGAGTAACTCCCATGGATCTGCATCTGCGTGGCAAACGCGTCCTGATCACAGGCGCGTCCAAGGGTATCGGCGCAGCTGCCGCCGAAGCGTTCGCCGAGGAAGGCGCTCATCTCCTGCTCGCCGCCCGCAACGGCGATCAGCTCACGGCTCTGGCCGAGCGCTTGCGCGCGGCGCACCAGATCGACGCCGCCACGAGCATCGTCGATTTGCGCAAGAGCGAGGATTTGGCACGGCTCGCCCAGGAAGCCGCCGATTTCGACGTGCTCGTCAACAATGCCGGCGACATCCCCGGCGGCTCCATCGACAAGATCGACGAGGCGACCTGGCGACACGCCTGGGAGTTGAAAGTGTTCGGCTATATCAACCTCACGCGCATGATCTATGCGCAGATGAAGGCGAAGGGCGGCGGCGTCATTGTCAACGACATCGGCGCGGCCGGCGAGAAATTTGACGCCAACTACATTTGCGGTAGCGCCGGCAATGCCGCACTGATGGCCTTCACCCGCGCGCTCGGGGGAAAGAGCCTCGCCGACAACATCCGCGTAGTCGGCATCAATCCCGGCCCTGTTGGCACCGACCGTCATGTCACCCTGCTGAAGACGCGGGCAAAGCACCAGTTCGGCGACGAGAGCCGCTACAAGGAATTCCAGAAGAGCCTGCCGCTCGGCCGACCTGCGCATGCGCGCGAGATCGGGGATCTCATGGCGTTCCTGGCGTCGGATCGCGCCGGCTATACCTCCGGCGTGATCTACACGGTGGATGGCGGCATCAGCGCGGGATGGGGTTAACTCTATCCACGTCATTGCGAGCGAAGCGAAGCAATCCAGGAATGTATCTGCGGCAAAAGTCTGGATTTGCTTCGTCGCTTCGCTTCTCGCAATGACGGAGTGTAGAATAAGCACAGGAGTAAATAATTGTCTCAGGACCTGATCCGCGAAACCGCTTGCGCCGTCGTCGACAAGCTGCGATCCGGCGACGTCTCACCGCTGGAGCTCTTGGATGTGCTGGAGGAGCGCATCAGCGACGTCGATGGCAAGGTCAATGCGCTGCCGACGCTGTGCTTCGATCGCGCGCGCAATAGCGCAAGGGCGCTGATGCAGA
Organism: Bradyrhizobium sp. 149; assembly: GCF_023073915.1. Lineage (GTDB taxonomy): Bacteria > Pseudomonadota > Alphaproteobacteria > Rhizobiales > Xanthobacteraceae > Bradyrhizobium. The sequence goes on from NZ_JADPKK010000013.1 coordinate 459,023, forward strand.
AGCCGGCCGGTGCGCGCGGATTGCTCGCAGGCCTGCCGGTGCCGATCAAGGACCTGACCGATGTTTCAGGCGTGCTGAACACCCAGGGCTCGCCGATCTTCAAGAACAATATCCCGGCGAAGTCCGACATCCTGGTCGAAAATCTCGAGGCCAACGGCGCCGTCATCTATGCCAAGTCGAACACGCCGGAATTCGGTGCGGGCGCCAACACCTTCAACGAGGTGTTCGGCGCAACTCTCAATCCCTGGGATACGTCCAAATCGGCAGCCGGTTCGTCGGGCGGCGCGGCCGTTGCGCTCGCCACCGGCATGGCCTGGCTCGCGCAAGGCTCCGACATGGGCGGCAGTCTGCGCAGTCCGGCAGCTTTCTGCGGCGTCGTCGGCATGCGGCCAAGCATCGGCCGCGTCGCGCACACGCCCAAATCAGCCATCGATCGCAACCTCGGCGTCGTCGGTCCGATGGCCCGCAACGTCGAAGACCTCGCTCTGCTGCTGGATGCCATGAGCGGCGATTATGCCGCCGACCCGCTGTCATTGCCGGCGCCCTTGACGTCGTTTCTCTCGGCGACGCAGGCAGGCAAGAAACCGAAGCGCATCGCCTACTCGCCAGATCTCGGTATCACGCCGGTCGATCCCGAAGTCACAGCGATCACGCGGAAGGCGGCGGAACGCTTCGCCGAGGCCGGCGCCATCGTCGAGGAGGCGCATCCGGATTGGCGCGAGGCGCATGAGTGCTTCCACGTGCTGCGTGCATTCGACTTCGCGATCAGCAAGGCGCAGCTGCTGCGCACAAAGCGCGACCTGCTCAAGCCCGAGGTGATCTGGAACATCGAGGAAGGCCTCAAGCTCACGGTCGAGCAGCTCGAACGCGCCGAAGCACAGCGCGTCGGCATGACCGCGCGCGCCATCGAGTTCTTCCAGACCTACGATCTGCTGCTGGTACCGACCACAATCGTGCCGCCCTTCCCGGTCGAGCACCGCTATGTCGCCGAATGCGCAGGCAAGAAGTTCGAGAACTATGTCGAATGGCTCGGCATCGTCTATGCCATCACGCTCGCCTGCTGTCCCGCGCTGTCCCTGCCCTGCGGCTTCACGGCGTCGGGACTTCCGGTCGGCCTGCAGGTCGTCGGGGCTCCGCGTGCGGATGCGCAGGTGATCGCCGGCGCGAAGGTGCTGGAGGATATTTTGGGCCTGCGCGGCACGACGCCGATTGATCCGCGGGCGAAGAAATAGTCTCCGCTCGTGACGCAGCGCAGCGCTCCTTCAGCGTTGCGCTGCAGAGCCGGGGGCCAACGATCCGCGACCTCCCGTGCTTCCCTGGGTCCCGGCTCTGCGGCGCAGCGCTGGCGCGCCGCACCTTGTCCGGGACACGGAATCCTCACCGCTCGCTTGTCGCCTCCAGGCTCCGGCTGTAGCGCGACATCGCGAAGCAGAAGACAAAATAGATCCCGGCGACGAAGATGTAGACTTCGACGGAGAATTGCTGCCAGGCCGGATCGATGATCGCAGTCTTGGCCGTCGTCAGCAGGTCGAAAATACCGATGATGAGGACGAGGCTGGTGTCCTTGAAGAAGGCGATGAAGGTGTTGACCAGCGGCGGGATGACGTGGCGGATCGCCTGCGGCAGGACGATCAGCCGGTTCTTGCGCCAGTAGGACAGCCCAAGCGCATCGGCGGCTTCGTATTGCCCGCTGGGCACGGCCTGGAGGCCGCCACGAATGACTTCAGCAAGATAGGCACCGGCGAACAGGATGATCGCGACCTGCGCGCGCAGGAGCTTGTCGATGTTGAATCCGTTCGGCATGAACAGCGGAAACATCACGCTCGCCATGAACAGCAGGCTGACCAGCGGCACGCCGCGGATCAGCTCGACATAGAGCACGCTGAGCGAGCGGATCGCCGGCAGCTTTGAACGCCGGCCGAGTGCGACGAGGATGCCGAGCGGGAAGCCGAAAGCCAGACCAAAGGTCGCCAGGATCAGCGTCACCGGCAAGCCGCCCCAACGGTCCTGCGAGACGAACGACAAGCCGAATATGCCGCCCCACATCAGCATGCTGATCAGCGCAAGAGCGGCGATCCAGAGATAGGCGAGTTCGCGCCGCCAGAGGGCGCGGCGGGTGGATAGATAGAACAGGGCAATGAACAGCAGCACCGCCAGCGCCGGCCGCCACTGCTCGTCGAACGGATAGGTGCCAAACAGGATGAAGCGATATTTCTCGGGGATGATCGCCCAGCATGCACCGACGCCGCGTACCGCGTGACATGCGCTGGAATCGTTCGCCGGCGTGAGCCAGACCGCATTGGCAATGCCCCACTGCACGAAGCTGAAGATGCCCCTTGCGAGCACCGCCAGCAACAGGACCGAGAGGATGCCGTTCGGGATCGACGAGAACAGATTGGTGCGCAGCCAGCGCAGCACCGGGTTTCCAATTTGCGGGCGGCGGGCGGCGCGAGGCGCTTCCGGAATGTCGGCGATTGCCGTCATCGTCAGCGCTCCACCAGCGCGATGCGCGAATTGTACCAGTTCATGAAAAAGCTGATGCCGAGACTGATCGTGAGAAACACCGCCATGATCAAGGCAATAGCCTCGATCGCCTGGCCGGTCTGGTTCAGCGTCGTGTTGGCGATCGAGACCACGTCCTGATAGCCGATCGCCACCGCGAGCGAAGAGTTCTTGGTCAGGTTGAGGTACTGGCTCGTCATCGGCGGCACGATGACACGCAGCGCCTGTGGCAGGATGATCTGCCGCAGCATGAAGCTGCGGCGGAGGCCAAGCGCATTGCCGGCATCCCACTGGCCGCGCGGCACCGACTGGATGCCGCTGCGCACGATCTCGGCGATGAACGCCGAGGTGTAGGTGACGAGCGCGATCAGCAGCGCGAAATATTCCGGCGCGAGCGTCAGTCCGCCGACGAAGTTGAAGCCGCGCAACTCAGGCCATTCGATCCTCCAGGACACGTCGAGCAGCACGGACACCGCCGCAGGCAGCACAACGAGCAACCCGAGCGCAAAAGGCCATGCCAGCCGCGGTTTGCCGTCGCGCATTTGCTGTGAGATCAGCCATCGCTGGATGACATAGAACACGACAAGCCCCAGCACCGCTGTGCCGAGCACCCAAAGCTGCGGCGCCCCAATTGGAATCGCCGGCAAGATCAAGCCCCGATTGGACAGGAACACGCCCTCGATCGGCCGAAACGCTGCGCGTGCGGCCGGCAGTGCCTGCATCAGCACATACCAGAACAGAAGCTGAAGCAGCAGCGGGATGTCGCGGAGCGTTTCCACATAGACGGCCGCAAGCCGCGACACCAACCAGTTCGCGGACAAGCGCGAGATACCGATCAGCGTCCCCAGAATGGTCGCAAGCACGATGCCGATCACGGCGACGCGCAGGGTGTTGGCGATGCCGACCACGAAGGCCCAGAGATATGAGTCTCTTGGATTGTAGGCGAGCAGGCTGTCGGCGATGGGCATGCCAGCCTCACGGCCGAGGAAGGCAAAACCGGTCGTGATGCGGCGCGCGGACAGATTGGTAACCGTGTTGGACCAGAGAAAGGCGATGACCGCGACCGCGATCCCGACCACCAGGACCTGCCAGAACAGGCCTTTCAGCTCGCGTCGCCCGAAAGCGCCGAAGAAGCGGCGGCGCGGCGGCGGTCTCGGAGCGTCTGACGTCACAGCACAAAAATCCCTCTCAAGATAACGATTTCCGGCAGCGCACGTCAATTGTTGCACCGATCTCCAGTTCGTGCAACAAATGTTTCATGATCGGGCCCGCGAAATCCTCGCCGCTGAGCGAACTGCGCATCGCATTGCCGTCGCTCCCGATGCGGTTGCAGGAAGTCGGTCGTTTCGTCGCAGCCAATGATTACGATGCTACGACGCGTTCAATGCGCGATCTGGCAGCAGTTGCCGGCGCCGATCCCGCCGCGTTCACGCGGCTCGCCAAGGCGATCGGCTATTCCGGCTGGGATGAATTACGCGCGGCGCTGACGGAGGCGCGGCGGCCCTCGCAGATCGCGCCCTTCTCCGGCCGCGCCAAGAGCCGCCGCCACGGCCCGAACGCCGATATCGCACTCGTCACCGACAAGCTCAAGGCGGAGGCCGCAGGCCTTCCGCGCATTCCGGCCCAGCCGATTGCGGAGGCTGCGCGCGCGCTCCACGACGCAAAACGTATCTGGATCACCGGCTACCGAAGCTGCCGCAGCGTCGCGGAACTACTGAACTACGAGTTGCGGCTGTTTCGTCCCGAACAGGTGCAACTCGTCGGCGCGTCCGGCCCCGACGATCTCGACCTCGGCGCGTTCCGGGCCGGGGAAGCCGTCATCGTCATCGGCTTCATGCCCTACACGCACGCGAGCGTCCGCGTCGCACAGGCCGCTTATCGCGCCGGTGCGACACTGATCGCGATCGCGGACAGCGTGACAGCGCCGATGGCCGAAGGCACCGATCACGTGTTGCTGTTCGAGGCCGCGGCTTCTCCCGGCTTCTTCCCGAGCCTCACCGGCGCCATCGCGATCGCGCAATCGCTGGCCGCCGTGACGTTTTCCCTCGGGGGCACGGCCGCCAAGAAGCGCCTGGAAAATACCGAGGCGCGGCTGGCCGCGGCCTCGACTTACGTCTCAGAGAAAGGTTGACCATGGCCGCTCGCACCAGCCGCGTGCTGCATCGTTCGTTGCGCGAAACGCCGCCCAAGGCGATCGGCGGCGAAGGCGTCTATCTCTTTGCCGAGGACGGACGCCGCGTGATCGACGCCTCCGGCGGCGCGGCGGTCTCTTGCCTCGGCCACCAGCATCCGCGCGTAATCGCGGCGATGGCGAAGCAGGCCTCGACGCTGGCCTATGCCCACACGGCCTTCTTCACGTCCGAGCCGGCGGAAGCACTTGCCGAGGCGCTGGTCGGTCACGAGCCCGGTGGCCTCGCCTGCGCCTATTTTGTCAGCGGCGGATCGGAGGCGATCGAGGCCAGCATCAAGCTCGCGCGGCAATATTTCATCGAGCGTAACGAGCCGCGGCGTCAGCATTTCATCGCGCGGCGCCAGAGCTATCACGGCAACACGCTCGGCGCGCTGGCCGCCGGCGGCAACGCCTGGCGGCGAGCGCCCTATGCGCCGCTGCTCTCCGACGCCTTCAGCCACGTGACCCCGGCCTTCGCGTATCACGAAAAGCACCATGGTGAATCGGATGCGCAGTTCGTGGCACGCCTCACCGCCGAACTTGAGGTCGAGTTTCAGCGGCTTGGCCCTGATACCGTCGCGGCGTTCCTCGCCGAGCCCGTCGTCGGCGCCACCTCGGGTGCCGTGACGGCGCCGGACGGTTATTTCAGAGCGGTGCGCGAAATCTGCGATCGCCATGGCGCCCTGCTCATCCTCGACGAGGTCATGTCCGGCATGGGCCGGACCGGCACCACGCACGCCTGGGAGCAGGAAGGTGTCGCCCCGGACATTCAGGCGATCGCGAAGGGTCTTGGCGGCGGCTACCAGCCGATCGGCGCGATGCTCGTGAGTGGCAAGATCATCGACACGATTCGTGCGGGCTCTGGCGCATTCCAGCACGGCCACACTTATCTCGCGCATCCCCTCGCCTGCGCCGCTGCGCTCGCGGTGCAGGACGTGATCCGCGAGGACGGCCTGCTCGACCAAGTCAAGGAACGCGGCAGGCAGCTCGAGCAGCGGCTGACCGAGCGCTTCGGCAACCACCGTCATGTCGGCGACATCAGGGGCCGCGGCCTGTTCTGGGCAATCGAACTCGTCGCCGATCGCTCCAGCCGCACCTCGTTCGATCCGGCGCTGAAGCTGAACCAAAAGATCAAGGCGGACGCTTTTGCCAACGGGCTCGGTTGCTATCCCGGCGGCGGCACCGTGGACGGCGTTCGTGGCGACCACGTGCTGCTGGCGCCGCCCTACATCGTTTCGGCTGACGAGATCGACCTGATCGTCAACAAGCTCGGCATGGCCGTCGACAATGTGTTGCGTAGCGTCAATCACTGAGGGGAGAGTCACATGATGAGGAAAATGGTTATCGCAGCGAGCATGCTCGCGGCATCGACGGTGGTCGCATCGGCCGCGACGCTCGACACGGTGAAGAGCCGCGGCACGCTGATATGCGGCGTCAGCGCCGGCTTTGCCGGCTTCTCCGCGCCGGATTCGCAAGGCAATTACAAGGGGCTCGACGTCGATTATTGCCGCGCGCTCGCCGCCGGCGTGCTCGGCGATGCCAGCAAGGTACGTTACGTCTCGCTGACCGCGCAGAACCGCTTCACTGCGCTCCAGTCCGGCGAGATCGACGTGCTCTACCGCAACTCCACGCAGACCTATCTGCGCGGCGTAACGCTGGGCCTGCGGCAAGGCCCGATCAACTTCTACGACGGTCAGGGCTTCGTGGTGAAGAAAGACCTCGGCGTCAAGGAGATCAAGGACCTCAAGGGCGCCACCGTCTGCGTCGCGCAGGGCACCACGCATGAGGTCACGCTCGGGGATTACGGCCGCGCCAACGGTATCGACTGGAAGCCGCTGGTGTTCGACCGCGTCGACACCATGTACCAGACCTTCTTCGGCGGCCGTTGCGATGCCATGACCCAGGACGCTTCCGCGCTCGCAGGCGCCGTGACGACCGCGGCGCCGAACGCGGCCGACTATGTCGTGCTGCCGCAAACCATCAGCAAGGAGCCGCTCGGGCCCTTCACCCGCAACGGCGACGAGGTCTGGAGCGACATCATCACCTGGCTGCATTACGGCCTGATCGAGGCCGAAGAGCTTGCCGTCACGCAAGCCAACGTCGATGAGATGGCGAAGTCGCAGACGCCCGCGATCCAGCGCCTGCTCGGCGCCTCCGGCGATCTCGGCTCGCGGCTTGGACTCGACAACAAATGGTTGGTCAACGCCATCAAGGCCACCGGCAATTATGGCGAGATCTACGAACGCAATGTCGGCAAGGCGAGCCCGCTCAAGCTCGAGCGCAGCCTCAACGGCCTCTGGAGCAAGGGCGGCTTGATGTACGCGGTGCCGTTCAAGTAACAGTCTTCACCTCTCCCCGCTTGGGGAGAGGTCGACCGCGCAGCGGTCGGGCGAGGGGAGCTTCCGCGAGCCTAACTCTCACCTCTTACGCGGATAGAGCCCCTCACCCCAACCCTCTCCCCGTAAGAACGGGTCGAGGGAGAAGAGACGCCAATGCGCATCGCCCTGATCCATGCCCTCAAGCATTCCATCGCGCCGATCGAGGCGGCGTTCGCGAAGGCGTGGCCAGAGGCGCGGCTGATGAACCTGCTCGACGACAGCCTGTCGGCGGATCTGGCGCGTGACGGCAAGCTCAACGATGCCATGACCGAGCGCTTTCTTGCGCTCGGCAACTACGCCGCGGCCACGGGAGCGGACGCGATCCTGTTTACCTGCTCGGCCTTCGGTCCCTGCATCGAGGCGGTCGCGCGCGCGCTTGCGCCGATGCCGGTGCTCAAGCCGAACGAGGCCATGATCGAACGGGCGGTGGCGATGGGCCAGCGCATCGGCCTGCTCTCGACCTTCCCGCCGACGCTGGCCTCGATGCCGCCGGAATTTCCGGCCTCCGTCGAGATCGTGCCGAAGCTGGCCGAAGGCGCACTGGCCGCGCTCGACCGCGGCGACCGCGCTACTCATGACCGGCTGATTGTGGAAGCCTCGCGTGACCTGCGTGATTGCGACGTCGTCGCGCTCGCGCAATTCAGCATCGCGGCGACCGCGCCTCTCGTGGCGGAGGCTACCGGCCGCACCGTCGTGACGACGCCTGACAGCGCCGTCGAGAAGCTGATGAAGCTGTTGTCGGCGAAGGCCTAAACGCCAGCCTTTTTCCGGCGGCGCGCGCCCTTGATCGCCGCCGCAAGCGCGGCCTTCGTTTCGCCGACAAAATCCTCGACCAGGTCCTCGCGCGTGGCATGGGCCGCCTCGCCGGTGAACAGACCCTGCTCAGCCAGCATCACCACGCCGTGCAGCGCCGCCCATATCTTGAGGGCTTGCCGCTCGCGCAAGTAATCAACTGCCGGAGCTTCCAGGGCCTCGATCACGAGCGCAAACGTTTCGCGCGTCGCTTCGTGCAGCTCGCTGCCTATCGCCGCACACGACACCGTGCGCGAGGCGAACATCAAGCGATAGATACCGTTGCGGCGCAATCCGAAATCCAGCGTCGCCTGCGCCAGCCGCGACAGCTTCGACCGCTTGGACGGCTTCGCCATCGCCGCTCGCAAAATCCCGCTGAGCTGCCGGAATGCCTCCGCCGTCACCGCCGCAAGCAGCGCCTCGCGATCGGCAAAATGCCGGTAGGGCGCCGGCTGCGAGACGCCCAGCTGCTTTGCAAGCGCCTTGATGCTGATCGCCTCCGCCCCGCCCTGCTCCGCCTCGCGCAGCGCAGCCTTGATCAGGGCGTCGCGGAGATCGCCATGGTGGTAGGTGTTCTCGGGCTTGCGGGCAAGTTGTGAACGCATGTTGCGCCGAGCCTATAAGTTCGCGCTTGACAGGGGAAGCCTGCCGCGAATGTAATAGGCTATAACTTGAATAAAAACTCAGATGGGAACGCGCGCCGCCTTCGGGTCCACGCGCACACGACCGAGGAAGCCGCCATGACAGAGCGACTGAGGGTTCACGTCGATCCTGACAAATGCCAAGGGCACGCACGCTGCAAGGCGCTGGCGCCGGAGCTGTTCGAGCTCGACGAATACGGCAACGCCCACGAAGCCGGCGACGGCGCCGTCGCGCCCGGCCTCGAAGACAAGGCCTGGCTTGCCAAATCCAATTGTCCGGAACTCGCAATCGACGTGATCGAGGAATAGTGCGCGCCCTGCCGCCCGCGTGCCTTCCTCGAACACGAGCCCCAAGGGATTCCCTGATATGTCCGACGTCAGCCAGCCCACCGCCCATCCGCCCGTGACCGATTGGGTTCATGATTTCGACCACACCGATCCGCAATGGACGGACGATCCCTTTCCGATCTGGGACGAACTGCGCGCTGCAGGACCTGTCGTGCACACCGAGCGGTTTCTCGGCTGTTACATGCCGACCACCTATGAGGCCGTGCGCGAGATCGCCAACGATACCGAGCATTTCTCCTCGCGCCGGATCATCGTCCGTGACGTGCGGCCGGAGATCATCAGCAGGAACGCGGCTCCGCCGATCACCTCCGATCCGCCCGTGCACAAACCGGCCAAGCAGCTGCTGCTGCCGCCGTTCACGCCGGACGCGATGAAGAAGCTGGAGCCGCGGGGTGCGCGCGATCTGCAACGAGCTGATCGATGATTTCATCGCCGAAGGCCAGATCGATGCGGCCGCGCGATACACAAAGCACATTCCGGTGCGCGCGATCGCCCACATGCTCGGCATTCCCGAGAGCGACAGCGACCTCTTCGTCAACTGGATCCACATGATCCTGGAGCTCGGCATCAAGGACGAAAACACGCTGCTCCAGGCCGTGCACGAGATGAGCGCCTATTTCAGCGCCCATATCGAGGAGCGCAAGAACAAGCCAACCGAGGACCTCATTTCTTACCTGATGAATGCCCGGGACAAGGAAGGCAACCCGCTCGAGGATTCGCACGTGCTGGGCTCGCTGCGCCTACTCCTGATCGCCGGGATCGACACCACCTGGAGCGCGATCGGCTCCTCGCTCTGGCATCTCGCCCGGACGCCTGCCGACCGCGAGCGCCTGATTGCCGAGCCCGGGCTGATCCCGACCGCGGTGGAAGAGCTGCTGCGCGCCTATTCGCCAGTGACGATGGCGCGCGAAGTGATCAAGGAGACCACCATCTCAGGCTGCCCGGTTAAGGCTGGCAACATGGTGCTGCTGTCCTTCCCGGCCGCCAACCGTGATCCAAAAATGTTTCCGGATGCTGACAAGGTCGTGATTGACCGCCGCGAGAACCGCCATGCCGCCTTCGGCCTCGGCATCCACCGCTGCGTCGGCTCGAACCTTGCCCGCATGGAGATGCAGGTTGCGCTGGAGGAATGGCTGAAGCGAATTCCGGACTTCACCCTCGATCCGGCAGGCACGGTGACCTGGTCACAGGGAACCGTCAGAGGCCCCCGCCAGTTGCCATTTTTGCTTGGAAAGGCGATGTAGACCTTTCCGAACAGGGATACGGAGAGGCCGGACGTGACTGAGCAAATAACCCAACCGGCCTCCGACCACATTGACATCGCCGACGCCAAGCGCCGGATCAAGGCGATCTTCATCGGCTCGATCGGCAACCTCGTCGAATGGTATGATTTCTACGCCTATACGGCGTTCGCGCTCTATTTCGCTCCCGCCTTCTTCCCCGGCAGCGATCCCGTCGTACAGCAATTGAATGTCGCCGTCGTGTTCGCGGCGACCTTCCTGATGCGCCCACTGGGCGGCTGGCTGTTTGGCTATATAGCCGATCATCACGGGCGGCGAATCTCGCTGACGCTGTCGGTCGTCTTCATGTGCTTCGGCTCGCTGATCATCGCGTTGACGCCGACCTACGCCACGATCGGCTTCGCCGCGCCGGTGATCCTGGCGCTCGCCCGCATGATCGAGGGCCTGAGCCTTGGCGGCGAGTACGGCGCCAGCGCGACCTATCTCAGCGAGGTCGCCGATCCCAAGCATCGCGGGTTCTATTCGAGCTTCCAATACGTCACCCTGATCGGCGGCCAGCTTACCGCGATCATCGTTCTGCTGCTTCTGCAAAAGGTCTTTCTCACGCCAGAGGAGTTGAAGGCTTGGGGCTGGCGTATCCCGTTTGCGATCGGGGCCATGCTCGCGATCTTCGCTGCGGTGATGCGGCGCCACCTGCACGAGACCGAGGCCTTCGAGGAAGCCAGGAAGGTGGTCAAGCCGACCGGTTCGATCACGAACCTGCTGAAATATCCGCGGGAGCTATTGCTGGTGGTCGGCCTGACCGCGGGCGGCACCGCGGCGTTCTACACCTTCACCACTTACATGCAGACCTTCGTCAAGCTTTCGGTCGGGCTGACCGAGGACCAGACCACCTTCGTGATCTTCGGCACGCTGATTTTCGCGACCATCCTGCAGCCGATCTATGGCGCCATTTCCGACAAGATCGGCCGCAAGCCGCTGCTGATCTTCTTCGGCGTCGCCGGCACGCTCGCAACCGTGCCGCTGCTGATGACGCTGAAGGAGACCAAGTCGCCGTTCATCGCGTTCATCCTGATCTGCGCTGCCTGGCTGTTCGTCGCCGGTTACACCTCGATCAACGCCGTGGTGAAGGCCGAGCTGTTCCCGACCAATGTCCGCGCTCTCGGCGTCGGCCTGCCCTATGCCATCACCGTCTCGATCTTCGGCGGCACGGCGCCGGCGATCGCGCTCTATTTCAAGAGCATCGGGCATGAGGAGTGGTTCTACTACTATCTCGCCGGCATCATCTGCCTGTCGCTCATCATCTATTCCACCATGCGCGACACCAAGCACGCCTCCGCGATGCATCGCCACGAGTAGCTCATGGCCGACGAGACGCCATCCGACAACAAGCTGACGCGCACCAAGGAGAAATGGGCGCGTGAGGGCCGCTTTTTGACCGGCAAGATCACGCGCCCGGAAGATCAGCGCCTGCCGCCCGGCCAGCATTTGACAAAAGACTGGCCGGTGCTCGATCTGGGGGTCGTGCCGCCGGTTTCGCGCGAGCGCTGGCGGCTCGACGTCTATGGCGCGATCGAGAATCAGGTGTTCTGGACCTTTGCGGAGTTCATCGCGCAAAAGCAGGCGCAGTTCATCTCTGACATCCACTGCGTCACCACCTGGTCGCGCTATGACAATCAGTGGGAGGGGCTCGCGACACGCGAGCTGCTCGCCGCCTGCCAGCCGCGCGAGGACGCCCGCTTCGTGGTGCTGCATTCCCATGATGGCTACACCACCAACCTCGCGCTGGAAGATTTTGCCGCCGAGGACGCATTGCTCGCCCATAGCTGGTCCGGTGAGCCACTGTCGGAGGAGCATGGCGGCCCGGTGCGGCTGGTCGTGCCGCATCTGTATTTCTGGAAGAGCGCCAAATGGCTCCAGGCCATCGAGTTCCTGACCGAGGACGCGCCGGGCTTCTGGGAAGTCCGTGGCTATCATAACCGCGGCGATCCCTGGGCAGAGCAGCGCTATTCGGGCGATTAGGTTCAAGCAAGGACGGGGGAAGCCCATGCCGACAGAGCGCTTTCAATTCACCGGCGAAGGCGGCCATCAACTTTCGGCCGCGCTGGAGCTACCCGACGGCGAGCCCGCGGCCTTCGCGCTGTTCGCGCATTGCTTCACCTGCGGCAAGGACGCGCTGGCCGCCAAGCGCATCTCGGTCGCGCTCGCCGCCAAGGGTATCGCAGTGCTGCGCTTCGACTTCACCGGGCTCGGGTCCAGTGAGGGGGATTTCGCCAACTCGACGTTCTCCTCCAACGTCGCCGATCTCGTGCGCGCGGCCGATCATCTGCGTAGTGTCCGCAAGGCGCCGTCGATCCTGATCGGTCACAGCCTCGGCGGCGCCGCGATCCTCGCGGCAGCCGGACAAATTCCGGAAGCCACGGCGGTTGCGACCATCGCGGCACCATCCGATCCCGCCCACGTCACCGGCCTGTTCAAGGAGCATATCGACGACATTCGCACGCAGGGTGAGGTCGAAGTCTCGCTTGCGGGACGCCCGTTCCGGATCAAGCGCGAATTCCTCGACGACATCGCCGAGCACGAGCTGATGAAGGACGTCAGCGGCCTGCACAAGGCGCTGTTGGTCATGCATTCGCCGGTCGACGATACCGTCGGCATCGACAATGCGACGAAGCTCTTCGTCTCCGCCAGGCATCCCAAGAGCTATGTCTCGCTCGATCATGCCGATCATCTCCTGACCAAGGCGGCCGACGCGCTCTACGCGGCCGACGTGATCGCGGCCTGGGCAAGCCGGTACATCGACACAGCCAAACCTGCGAAGGCAATGGATCTCCCTGAGGCGCCGCGCCAAATCGTGGTGCAGGAGACCCGCAAGAGCAAATTCAACCAGACCATCTCCGTCGGTCCGCATCGCCTGGTCGCGGATGAGCCGACCCCAGCCGGCGGCGAAGATGCCGGTCCTGGTCCTTACGATTTCCTGCTGGCCGGCCTCGGTGCCTGCACCTCGATGACCATGCGCCTTTATGCCGACCGCAAGTCGCTGCCGCTCGATCGTGTCACCGTCACCCTGAAGCATTCCAAGATCTACGCAAAAGACTGCGCGGAGTGCGAGACGCGCGATGGCATGCTCGACCAGATCGAGCGTGACATCGCGATGGACGGCGCGCTCGATCCCGAGCAGCGCAAGAAATTGATGGAGATCGCCGACAAGTGCCCGGTGCACCGGACTCTCACCTCGGAAATCCGCATCGTGACGAAGGCTGTGGCCTGATCTACTAGGCGGTCCTTGAGCTTGTGTCGGTGATCGGTTTGAGAGGCTGAACGCGCAGGATTCCGCGCAGGCCCGCCGTCGTGCCGAGCAGGATGCCGGCGAGAGCGACGAACGAGCCGAGCGCGAGGGTCGACACGCCGGTGAGCCCTTGTCCGATCGAACAGCCGAAGGCCATCACGCCGCCGATGCCCATCAGTGCGGCGCCGCCGGCCGATCGCAGCATGTGGCGTGGCGAGGAATAGCCTTCGAGATGAAAACGGCCCGTGGCGAGTGCGGTGACCAGGCTGCCGGCGAAGACGCCGGCAACTGTCGCAATGCCGAAATTCAGCGTCAGGCCGGTCGAGAGCATGGCGTATTGCAGGCTATCCGCGATCGGCGCGATGAAGGTGAGCGAGGTCACCGGGACGGGGTTGAAGTCATCCGCGCCGAGATAGCCGGTAACGAACCAGCCACCGGCGACGAGGAAACCGACGATGACACCGGCTGCGATCTGGCCGGGCGACCGCCGGAACGCCGGTTGTGCGAAAGCAAACAGGATCAGCGCAACGACCATGACAGCAGCAGCAATCGCGCGCGAAACCGCTTCTGCCGGACCGAACATGGCCAATAGTGACGGCAGCGAATTCACGTTGACCGTGGTTTGCGAGGCCTGGACCAGCGCGATGCGCGCCGGCGCGATCAGGCCCTTGAGCGTCATCTGCGCGGCGATGGCGAGCACGACCACCACGACAAAGGAGCGGAGATTGCCGCGACCGAGCAGCACCAGCGCGCGCGAACCGCAGCCGTTCGATAGTACCATGCCGTAGCCGAACAAAAGCCCGCCGAGAAACAGCACCGGTCCCGAAAAGGACTCCTGCAGGTAGATCGACTTGCCGAGATCGACCATGCCGTTGCCGGCCAGAAACTGGCTCGCTGCGATCGCAACCGCGATCGCCAGCGCATAGGTCCGCACCAACCGCTCATCCCCCTTCGATAGCCACCCGCGCATGCTGCTCATCAGGCAGAAGCCGCTGAGCAGGCCGACGGCGCCGTAGACCAGGCCAATGACGAGGCCGGCGAGAATGACGAGCTGGGTGGACGACTCCATGATCAAGGCTTCAGGATCACGCGATCCCGCGACGAGCCGGCAACGGCGACATAGGCCTCCTTCGCGCGTTCGAGCGGATAGACGGCGTTCGTCTTGATCGGAAACGGCTTCAGATGCCCGCTCGCGAAGCCCGGGCCGAGGTCGCGCAGCACAGCACCTGTCGCGGCCGAGGGGAGCCCCAGCGTGTCGATGCCGACATAAGTGTGTTGCCCACGGTAGAATTCGAGGATGTTGAACTGCACGATGCGGTCGATCGCGGCGATCAGGATCTGGCGGCCGCGAAGCGCGAGCGACTTGTGCGCCGCCTGGAAATAGGGATCACCGACCGTATTGAAGACGATGTCGGCGCCTTTGCCACCGGTCAATTCGCGCACGCGTGTGGCGACGTCGGTCGCGGAAGCGTCGATCACCTCGACGTGCGCGTTGGTGTGGCCTTCATAAGCTTCCGCCTTGCGCACCACGCCGATGACACGAGCGCCCTGCCAGGTCGCGATCTGCACCGCCGCTTGACCGACCTTGCCGTTGACGCCGAACACCAGCACCGTCTCACCGGGCTTTGGAATGCCGGCGCGGCGAAAGCCCTCCATGGCGGTGACGAAGGGCACGCCGATGCCGGCGCCCTCCTCCCAGGACACCGTCTTCGGCTTGTCTACCACCGCGTCAGTTTCCACGACGAGATGGCTGGCGTGAGTGCCGTCGCGACGGATGCCGAGATCGCCGGAAGAGCCGAACACCTCGCGGCCGATTGTGCCAGCCGGCCCGTCGATCACCACGCCGGCGTAATCGCGACCCGGCGTGCGCGGGAAGACGGCATAGGGCATCAGCCCGGTCGCGGCCTTGACGTCGGACGGATTGACGGCGGCGGCCTTGATCTCGATCAGGAGATCATCCGGACCACGGGTGAGCGCATGACACTCGACGGCAGGCGCAAGCGCATCAGCATTCTCGGCCTGGGCGTTGAGGCGCACACAGCGCGCATCGACGGCTTTGGTATCGGCTGGTGACATCGAACGGCCCATGACTTCTCGCGGGCCTTGTCGCCTTTGGGGGCGGTCGAGTCAATCCTTCGGCCGCTTGTCGTAGAGCCGCTTGGCCTTGCCGAGCGAACGCTCCAGCGTGGCCGGCGCAACCACCTGCACCCTGGAGCTGATGCCGATGGTGTTCTTGATGTGGGTCGAGATCCGGCTCGCATGGTCGATAAGGCCGCGGCCGTCCCAGCTCTCCGGCCGCGCCTCGGCAATGATGGTCAACTCGTCCATGCGTCCCTCGCGAGTCAGTTCCAGGATGAAATGCCCGCCGCACCAGTCCGTCGCAAGCAGCACCTCCTCGATCTGGGTCGGGAACAGATTGACGCCGCGCAGGATGATCATGTCATCGGAACGGCCCGTGACTTTCTCCATCCGCCGCATGCCCGGCCGCGCCGTGCCCGGCAACAGCCGCGTCAGGTCGCGGGTGCGATAGCGGATCACCGGAAATGCTTCCTTGGTGAGCGATGTGAAGACCAGTTCACCCTTCTCCCCGTCCGGCAGCACCGCGCCGGTCTCCGGGTGGATAACTTCAGGGTAGAAATGATCCTCCCAGATGTGCAGGCCATCCTTGGACTCGATGCATTCCTGCGCGACGCCGGGTCCGATCACCTCGGAAAGACCGTAGATGTCGGTCGCGTCCATGTCGAAAGCGTCCTCGATCTCGCCCCGCATCGCATTGGTCCAGGGCTCGGCGCCGAAGATGCCGACCTTGAGCGAGCATTGACGCGGATCGAGCTTCTGGCGCTTGAACTCGTCGAGGATCGCCAGCATATAGCTCGGCGTCACCGTGATGATGTCGGGCCGGAAATCGTTGATGAGCTGCACCTGCCGCTCGGTCATGCCCCCGGAGATCGGCACCACGGTGCAGCCGAGCTTTTCGGCGCCATAGTGCACCCCTAATCCGCCGGTGAAGAGACCGTAGCCGTAGGCATTGTGGATGATCATGCCGGTACGGCCGCCGGCAGCGCGGATCGAGCGCGCCATCACGTCCGACCATGTGTCGATGTCGCCCTGCGTATAGCCCACCACGATCGGCTTGCCCGTCGTGCCCGAGGATGCATGCACGCGCACCAGTTTTTCACGGGGCACGGCGAACATGTTGAAGGGATAGTTGTCGCGCAGGTCCGTCTTCACCGTGAACGGAAATTTCGCAAGGTCCGAGAGCTCTCGAAAGTCCGACGGGTGCACGCCGGCCGCGTCGAACGCCTTGCGATAGTGCGCGACGTTGTCGTAGGCGTGCTTCAGCGACCAGGCCAGCCGCTGCGTCTGGAGCGCCTTGATCTCGTCACGTGACGCGCGCTCATGCGCGTCCATTTCGGCGCGATATGTGTCGCCACCTTCCTTGCGCTTGGTCAGAGCCATCCTCGTTTCCCCACATCATTGGTTTGTTCTTTTTCTTATTGATCTTGCGCCGGCAGCCAAGTGCCGGGAATGACCCGCGAGTGCCCGCGGAATTCAGCGATGACGGTATCGCCGGCAGTGACGCGCACGTCATAGATGCCGGAGCGGCCGCCGCGCGTAACCTCGCGCGCTTTTGCGACGAGACGGTCGCCGAGCTTGCCCGGCTTGATGAAGGTGATCTGGCCCTGCGCCGCCACGACGCGGTCGTTGTGCGAGTTGCAGGCAAAGGCGAAGGCGGAATCGGCGATCGTGAAGATGAAGCCGCCGTGAGCGATGCGCTGGCCGTTGACCATGTCCGGCCGTACATTCATCGCCAGCGTCGCGAAACCCGGGCCAATCTCGACGATCTCCATGCCGAGGCCCTTTGAGGCATCGTCCTCCGCCCACATCGCATCGGCGCAGGCGCGGGCAACATCCTCAGGCGACAGGGCGGCTTTGACGTTCACACGCATCTCCCGGCCAATTGTTTATCCGTAATGCTCTGCTGCTTGGCCATAACTGTCAAACGTGGTCGTAATCGACCACGACCCGCTCCGACAATGGCTTCGCCTGGCAGGTCAGGATAAAGCCGGCCTTCAGCTCCCAGCGTTCCAGCGAGTAGTTGATGTCCATCGGCGCCTCGCCCTCGACCAGTTTTGCACGGCAGGTCGAGCACATGCCGCCCTTGCAGGCGAAGGGCAGATCGATGCCGGCGCGCAGTGCCGCATCAAGTATCGCCTCGTCCTCGGCGACCGGCACGTCGCGGCGCTTGCCGTCGATGATCAGCGACGCCGTCGCTTTCGGCGGCGCGTCGGGGGCAAGGACCTTCTTCGGCCGCGGCTTACCGCCGAACTCGGAGACAAAGCGCTCGACATGGATACGCTCTTCCGCGATGCCAAGGCCGCGGCAGGTCGCCTCGATCTCTTCGCTCATGCCAAGCGGGCCGCAGATGAAGACGTGATCGATGCTCGCGGCCGGCACCAGCGAGCGCAGCAGCACCTTCACCTTTTCGCCGTCGAGCCGTCCGTACAGGATCGGAATGTCCTGTTCCTCGCCGGAGATGACGTGGAAGATCGAGAAGCGGTCGATGAAGCGATCCTTGAGCTCTTCGAGCGCCTCGAGGAACATGATGTTGTCCGTCGCGCGATTGCCGTAGAACAGGAAGAATTGGCTGTCCGGCTCGCGCGCAAGCGTCCCCTTGACGATCGACAGGATCGGCGTGATGCCGGAGCCAGCGGCGAAGCCGACATGGATGCGGCCGGCGCCGGCCGGCGGGACCACGCCGAAGCGTCCTGTAGGCGTCATCACGTCCAGCTCGTCGCCGCACTTCAAATCGTCCGCTGCCCAGCTCGAAAACGCGCCACCATCAACCTTCTTGACGGCGATGCGTATCTCGCCGTCATCGGGGCCGGAGCAGATCGAATAGGAGCGGCGCACTTCCTCGCCATCCAGCATGGTGCGGAGTGTGAGGTATTGGCCGGGCGTGAAGACGTAGTCGGTCGCAAGCTCCGTCGGGATGGCAAATGTCAGCGATACGGCGTCGGACGCCTCGCGGCGGAGGTCGTTCACGGCCAGGCGATGGAAGCGCGGTACGGCTGCAGACATGGTCAATGACACTTGAAATAATCAAACGGTTCGCGGCAGGCCCTGCAACGCCACAGCGCCTTGCAGGAGGTCGAGCCGAATTCGGACAGCAGCTCGGTATTCGCTGAGCCGCATTGCGGGCACGCAACGGCCTGCTCGCCGAACAGCGCGCGGCGTGAATTCGAGGCTTGCGGCGGCGCGATGCCGTAGGCGTGAAGCTTCCGGCGGCCCTCCTCGCTCATCCAGTCGGTGGTCCAGGCCGGCGACAGCACAGTGCGGATCGTGGGACGGCGGAAGCCGGCGCGCTCCAGCGCGACCTCGATTTCCAATGCGATCATGTTCATGGCCGGGCAGCCCGAATAGGTCGGGGTGATCGCGACCTCGACGTGATCGCCGTCGAGAACGACATCGCGGAGCACGCCGAGATCGGCGATCGTCAAAACCGGAATTTCGGGATCGACCACGCTCGCCGCGGCGTCCCAGGCGCGTTGGCGCAGTTCGTTATGGCGCTCCAGCACCGTCACCATGTCTGCCCCGGGAAAGTGCGCTGCATCGACTGCAGCTCGGCGAGAAGATGGCCAAGATGCTCGCTGTGCCGCCCGGAACGGCCGCCCTGCTGCATCCAGTCGGTCTGCGGCAGATCAAGCGTGGCCTCACGGATGACAGCCGAGAGCGTCGTCAGCCAGCGACCGCGCAAGCTTCCGGGATCGATGGCGATATCGGCATGGATCAGGGCGCGTTCGCCTTCATCGACGGCAAACATCTCGCCGGTAAATGCCCAGAGATGATCGATCGCGCCCTGCGCGCGGGCGCGGCTTTCATCCGTGCCGTCGCCGAGCCGGATGATCCACTCCGAGGCATGGCGAAGGTGATAGGCGCTCTCCTTCTCGGACTTCGCGGCGATGGCCGCCAGCGTCGCGTCGCGGGACGTCATCATCGCACGCCAGTAGAGATCGGCGAAGGCGGAATAGAACAACTGCCGAACCATGGTCTGGGCGAAGTCGCCGTTCGGCTGCTCCACCAGCAGCAAATTGCGGTATTGCCTGACGTCGCGCAGATACGCGAACCTGTCCTCGTCGTTGTCCTTGCCTTCAACTTTGGCGGCATAGGTGTAGAGCTCGCGCGCCTGGCCGATGAGATCAAGCGCAATGTTGGAGAGTGCCATGTCCTCTTCCAGCATCGGCGCATGTCCGCACCATTCCGACAGCCTGTGCCCGAGGATCAGCGCGTCGTCGGCACGGCGCAATGCGTAAAGCACCACCGGCGTCTCTGAGACCTGGATGTTCGCGACGCGCATCACATGTGCCCTACTTCTTCGGGCACCTCGTAGAACGTCGGGTGCCGGTAGATCTTCGATTCCGCCGGCTCGAACATCATGCCCTTTTCGGCGGGATCGCTCGCGGTGATCGCCGTCGACGGCACCACCCAGATCGAAAGACCCTCGCCGCGACGGGTGTAGAGATCGCGGGCGGCCTGTAGGGCCATCGTGGCGTCGCTCGCATGCAGCGAGCCGACATGCTTGTGCGCGAGCCCGTTGCGGCTGCGAATGAAGACTTCCCATAGCGGCGTGTTCGGCGTGGCCATCGCGATTTCCCTATTCTGCTGCTTGTGCCGTCCGACGCTGCGCGCGCTTCGCGGCATACGCCGCAGCCGCCTCGCGCACCCAGGCGCCCTCTTCGTGCGCCTTGCGGCGCGCGGCCAACCGGTCACGGTTGCAGGGACCGTTACCGGCGAGCACCTGCTTGAACTCGCTCCAGTCGATCTCGCTGTAGCGCCAGTGCCCGTCCGCATCCTGAATCATGCCGGGATCCGGAATGGTGAGGCCGAGATACTGCGCCTGCGGCACCGTGGCATCGACGAACTTCTGGCGGAGCTCGTCATTTGAGAAGCGCTTGATCTTCCACTTCGTGGAGGTGTCACTATGCTGGCTCGTGGCATCGGGCGGGCCGAACATCATCAGCACCGGCCACCACCACCGGTTCAAGGCATCCTGCGCCATCGCCTTCTGCTCGTCCGAGCCGCGGCACAGCGTCAGCATGATTTCATAGCCCTGGCGCTGGTGGAACGACTCCTCCTTGCAGACGCGGATCATCGCGCGCGCGTAAGGACCGTAAGAGCAGCGGCACAGCGGGATCTGGTTCATGATCGCGGCGCCGTCGACCAGCCAGCCGATGGTGCCGATGTCGGCCCAGGTCAGTGTCGGATAGTTGAAGATCGAGGAATATTTTGCCTTGCCCGTGAGCATGGCATCGACCAGCTCTTCGCGCGAAGTGCCGAGCGTCTCGGCCGCGGCATAGAGATAAAGCCCGTGGCCGCACTCGTCCTGCACCTTGGCAAGCAGCGCGGCCTTACGGCGCAGGGACGGCGCGCGCGTGATCCAATTGCCTTCGGGCAGCATGCCGACGATTTCGGAATGAGCGTGTTGCGAGATCTGCCGGGTCAGCGTTTTGCGATAGGCCGCCGGCATCCAGTCGTTCGGCTCGATGCGCTCCTCGGCATCGATGCGGGCCTGGAACTGCGCAGCCTTGGCCGCGTCCTCAAGACCGCGATCGTCGGCCTCTGCCGTGTTCAGCGCCTGGGTATACATGCGCGTCCTCCCATTTTATTGAGAGGCAATATATAACAAGAACTACCTCATGCAAGATATTTCTGTAACATAATGATCAAGCCTCAAATCTCCTTTCCAGGAGTTTTCGCGCTGGCGGCAATGGCCCCTTTTCGTTGGTTCCATGACCATCAAGCCATTGTTCCGACGGAGCAAGCAGCGCGCGATAGATTTCGCCGCACAGCGCGCGGGCGGCCCTGCCCGGCCAGTCCGCCGGAAGCAGGCTTTCGGGCAGCAGCGGATCGCGCAGCACGACGCGGCGGTAATGGTGGATCAGGAGGATACGCGCCGTGAAGGCGTCGGCCTCGGACAAGTGCGTGCCGCGCGCGATCGCGGCGCGCAGCGGCTCGAACGTCTTCATGAACTTCAGATAGGCGTCCGCGGTGCGATCCAGCGGCCAGCTCGCACTGAGCAGCCGGCGGCCGCTGTCATCCTCGGCCGAGACTTCAAGGCGGATCGCGCCGGCGGCCTCGTCCGGCACCGGCACGCCTGACGGCGCGACCCACACGCCCGGCAGCGGGCTGCCGAAGCCGGCATTGCGGAGCGCCTCGCGCGAGGCGTCGCGATCCCAGCCATTGCCGATCAGCAGCAGCTCGAAGCGCCCGGTCCAGTCGGACGGCGGCGGATCATAGATATGGCGCGTCGCGGCCTCGAAGATCTGACGGCCTTTGTCGGCCAAGCGATAAAAACTGTTGCGGCCGACCTTTTCACGCGTCAGCCAGCCATCGGCGGCAAGCCGCGACATCGCGGTACGCACCACGCCGCTGTCGATGTCGAGGCTTTCAAAGAATTCCAGCAGTGTGCCGAGCCATACCGAGCCGCCACGCGGCACGATGGCATCGCCGAACACGGTGATGACGATGGAGCCGGTGCGCGACGGCTCGCGCTTGAGCTGATCGATGATGCGGGACAACGGCTGCGCCATGCGCGAGGCATAGCGCGTTTGGTGCGGGCGCGACAATGGACGGGTGCGACGGTCTTCTCCCTCGCCCCGTTCTTACGGGGAGAGGCAAAGAACTACCGATGCGGATCGGGATAGACCACGCTGCGCCAGCCGCTACGGTCGAAGGGCCGCCACTGGCCTTCCTTCTGCGCGAGGCGGTCGGCCACCGCGTAGACCGCAGCCGGGTGATGGCCCATGCCGCAATGGCTGCTCTCGATCTCGATGCTCTCGGTCTGCGCGCCCGTCTTCTCCATGCAGCCCTGCCAGGCGCAGACGCCGTCGGTGCGGCTGAAGATCGCCGTGGTCGGCACCGGCGGCGGAACGGCGAGATCGCCGCCGAACTGCGGATCGACATCGTCGGACTTCCGCCCGCTCGCCCATTCATAGACGCGCCAGGCATTGGTCGAATGGGGATCGCCGGCAAAGGGGCTGCCGAGCGTGATCACCTGGCGCACGCGGTCGGGCATCATCTTGGCGAGCTGGCGCGCATAGAGACCGCCGAGGCTCCAGCCGACCAGGCTGATCTTGCGGCCGTGCCTGTCGCTGAGCTCATGAACGAGATCGACCATCGCGTGCTGCACGCCCTCGCGCAGGCCGTAATTGCGGCCCTGGCGCCAGCCGCTCGCCGCATAGCCTTTGCCCGACAGAAACGTGCGCAACGCGCGCGTGGACATATCGGAGGCCACGAGGCCCGGCAGAACCAGCACCGGATGCCCGTCGCCGCGCGGCGCGAGGCTGAGCAGCGGCAGCGCGCCGAGGAATGCGCCGAACTCGTGGATCGCTCGCCCTTCCAGGAACATCAGAGTACGGGACGGCGGACGCAGCGTCTGGGCAGTAGCGGTCATCAATGGTCCCCTGGGAAGAATTGCTGAAAAGGCCACCGGGTGCGTGCCGGCAATCGGGTATGGGATTCCAACACGCCGGCTTCTTGATCGTTCCGCAACGCAACATGAATCAGCTAGGCAGCGGGTTCCCGACATTCAAGCGGCAGACACACCGGGCCACAATAGGCCCGCGCGTTAATGCTGGCCTCCGTGACGCAAAAGTCACAACAATCGAAGCAGGAATTCTACGGAGTAAAGCGCAAGGCCTGCGAGCCCGCCGATCAGCGAGCCGTTGAAGCGGATGTATTGCAGGTCGCGGCCGATGTTGATTTCGATCAGCGAAATCAGCTGCGCCATGTCCCACGACTTGACCTGGTCCGAAATGAAGGTCGAAACGCCGCTCTTCTGGTCTGCGACGAAACTGCGCAGCACCGCCACCAATCCCTTGTTGATCTCGCCGCGCAGCTCGGCATCGCCGGCGAGCGCTTCGCCGGCCGCAACACACATGCCGGCGAGATGATGCTGCAGCACCTGCGTCTCGCCGCTTGCACTGCGCTCGATGAAGGACCGCGTGTTGGCCCAGACGGTTCGAGCAAGATCGGCGAGTTCCGGACGCGCTAGCAGATCGCGCTTCAAGCCGTCGATGCGGTCGACATAGGCCTGATCGGTGCCGAGCCGATCGACGAAGCTCAGCACCATGCGGTCGAACTCGCCGCGGAACGGGTGCTTGGGATCGCTGCGGACTTCATTGAAGAACGCGGTGGCCGAGGCCACGATTCTGTTCACCAAAAATTTGTCGGCCCGGTAGAGCCTGAGCAAGGTCGGCAACTCCGCGCGCACCTTCTCGCGGATCATCGCCATCGTCTCGGTCTGGTTCAGCGTCTCGTGCATCACGCGCAGGAGATCGTCGAACAGGATCTGATGCCGCCCTTCCGCGACGAAACCGCGCAACGTGCCGGCCGCGAGCGGCGCCAGGTCGATGGCCTGGAGCTGCGAGGACATGCGGCGGATGATGAAGGTCATCAGACCGGAGCTCTCGGTCGCTGAGACCGCCTCCGGCAGCAGGCGCAGCGCAAAGCGCGCGAGGTCATCGCTGCGCTTGCGATCACGCAACCAGTCGGCGACGAAGGAGCCGAAATCGATCTCCTTCAGCTTCGCCTCGACGGGGGCAGCCTCGAGGAAATGCACTTGGATGAATTCGCCGAGCTTGTCGGCGATACGGGCCTGGTTGCTCTGGATGATCGCGGTGTGCGGGATCGGCAGGCCGAGCGGACGCTTGAACAGGGCGACCACCGCATACCAGTCGGCGAGCCCGCCGATGGTTGCGGCTTCCGCGAAGGCCGCGATGAATCCGAACACGGGATGCACGGGCAGCAACCATTTCGCGACGACGAACAGGACAAGCGTCGACCCCAGCACCAGCGTCGCCAGCGCTTTCACGCGGCGCAGCTCGGCCGCGCGTTCGGCGTCGCCGGGAGTGTCGAAGGAGAAGGTGGCGAGTAGAGTCATGACTGCATCACAGTACCCGTCATTGCAAGCGAAGCGAAGCAATGACGGCGACCCAAAAAACAAGGCCCGCCGAAGCGGGCCTCAAAATTCAGTTTAAGCTCGGGCGCCAGATCACGCGGTCTTGTTGTAGACCTTGGCAAAATTGTCCTGAGCGGACTTCGCACCGTTCGCGGCGAGCTTGCCGAGATAGTCGGTGGTCGCCTTGGCGCGCGAGACGAACGCTTCGCCGCGGGCGCGGAGCAGCCCGGACTGGATCTCGGCAGCTTCGCTGAACGACTTGGCGGACGCGAGCTTGTGGATGCCCGCGAAGAACGCTTCGGCGTCCTCGTAGATCGCCTGCTGGATGTTGCGGCTGATCTTGCCGGCTTCGGTGACGGACTCGGTCACCGCGTTCTCGACGGCGGCGGTCACGCGCTCGGAGCCAG
Organism: Bradyrhizobium sp. 149; assembly: GCF_023073915.1. GTDB lineage: Bacteria > Pseudomonadota > Alphaproteobacteria > Rhizobiales > Xanthobacteraceae > Bradyrhizobium. The sequence continues at coordinate 483,751 of NZ_JADPKK010000013.1, forward strand.
CGAACACCTCGGCAGCACGGTCCTTGGCGGTGTTGGCGGTCTTCTTGACGAACTCACGGGCCGCCTCGGGAACTTCCAGGTTCTGGATGTTCTTGAACGCGTCCTTGAAGCCTTCGAAAGCGGTATTGGTTTCGGTGGTCATTGGGGTCTCTCCATCCTCATTGCGTTGAGCTATGGGCTCACCCCGTCCGGTTCTGGCCCGGGGCACGGCTTATATGCCATAGTTAATTGTGCGATGCAATATTCATATTGCAGTGCGATATCACGAAAGCGTGAACAGCCTTAATGAGAGGCATCCGGGCGCCTCTCTGGCCATCCAGGTTCCCGGGCACCCGACCAGAGGCTTTCAGTGCTGGACGGCGCCCGGCAGCCCATAGGCCTCCATTTGCGCCTGGACCTGCGCGATGTTGTGCCCAAGCACGACGATATCGTGGGTCTTGCCATCGACGTCCCGGACGTGGTCGCGCAGCAACGCCTCGGCCTTGAAGCCGAGGCTCTCGAACAGCGTGATCGCCGCCTGCTGATCGACCGTCATCTGGACCGAGAGCTTTTCGAGGCCGGCGCCGAGCGCGAGTGCGAAGGTTTCCTGCGACAGCGTCCGTCCGACCCCCTTCCCGCGCACGTCGAGCGAAACCACCATCCGGATCTCGCCGACATGGGGCGACCAGGAATGCGGGTCGCGCACCAACGTGCCGCAGCCGACGACCGTGCCGCCCCTGACCGCGAGCAGGCTCGTGATCGCGCCGCGCTCGATCTCCTTGACCCATGCGGAGAGCACCTTCGGCTCACTGATGTTGCGCGGCAGGAACAACAAGTCGTGGGTCGGCAGGCCCTTGCCGAAGGCGAGCACCGCGGCTTCGTCCGCGGACGACATCAGGCGGATCTCGATATCGCCGGCGTCCGTCTTGAAATGACGCGGATAGGAACGCTGCTCGCTCATGTCGATCTCTTCCCCAGCCAGGAATCCAGTTTCGGCCATAGCCGCTTCACCGCATTGGCGCCGGCGACGAGCGAGACGTGACCGCCCTTCAGCATCACCTCTTCCTTGTCCTCGGATCCGATCTTGGCGATCAGGTGCTTTGCGGCCTCATACGGCACGATGTGGTCATGCTCCGCCACAGCATGCAGGAACGGCACCTTGATGTCCTCGAGCTTCGCAGCACGACCGCCGACCGACATGGTGTCGTTGAACAGCTTGTTGTCCCACATCAGGTCCTTGGTGATGGTGCGGAAATATTCCCCAGCGAGCGGCAACGTGTCTGTCGCCCAGCGGTCGAACATCCGGTACGACTTGACGAACTCGTCGTTCCAGATGTTTTCCCAGAGCTGGATTTGGCTGACGGTGCGCGAGGCCGGGCGCAGCATCTCGAACGACGACAGGATCATCTCGGGCGGCACGTTGCCGACGCTGTCGACGAGGCGGTCGACGTCGAAATAGCGACGGTCGGAGAAATTCGCGAACAGCTTCATCTCGCGAAAGTCGATGGGCGTGGTGAAGCAGATCAAATTCTTCATCGGCCCGTCCCTGTGGATCGAGCCATAGAGCAGCGACAGCACACCGCCGAAACAATAGCCGATGACGGAGACGTCCTGTTCGCCGGAATCCTGCTGCACGCGGCGGATGCAGTCCGGGATGAAGTCGAGGACGTAATCCTCCATGCGGAGGCTCTTCTCCTCCGGCCGTGGAGCGCTCCAGTCGAGCATGTAGACGTCGTAGCCGCGTTTCAACAGGAACTCGATGAAGCTCTGGCCGGGCACGAGGTCGAGAATGTAACCGCGATTGGTGGTCGCCATCACGATCAAGATCGGAATTCGGTAGATCTCGTCGGACATCGGCCGATAATGGTAGAGGCTCATCGTGCCGCGCGAATGCAGCACGTCCTTCGGAGTCGAACCGAGCGTGGGACCGGACGTCGAGAAATATTCGACGCCCTTGATGCTGCGCTGGATGGCGCGTTGCACCTCGGACTGGATGCGCTCCGGGATCCCTGCAAAATCCAATCCGGCGGGTGCATTCATGTCTGCTCTCCGCCTTCAGATGGCGGGCGCTTGGTGCGCGGCGGGCGCAATGCGCCATCGGAGCGTTGAGATAGTCCGGAACCCGCCGCCATCTGGCTCAGCATCGACTTGATCTCACCGATCTGTCCCTCGATGGCTTGCAGCCGCTCGGCAAGGCCGGTGACCTGCTCCCGGCTCGGCAGATTCATGGAGACCAGATATTTCTCCATGAGGTCGCCGAGCTGCTTCTGAGCACCTGCAGCAACACCGCCGGCCCGGTTCATGGCTTGCGAAAACTCGGGCGACGACATGGCCTGATTGGCGAAGGAGTTGAACCCCTTTTCCATATCGCCAACCATCTTCTGCCACAGGGCAACGGGGTCGTTGGTCTTGTCGGTCATCGGCGTCCTCCGGAAAATCGAGAGCTTCGATGCCCTTCCTTTTTTCGCCATACCACACCGTTGCGCGGTGCCGGTCAACCGGCAAGCAGCGGGTACGGTGTCGCGCACGCGGCTTCATTGAGGGGTCAAACCGTGCGATACAGCAATGATCAAAAGCCAAGGGAACGCACCCGTGAACGCCCATCAGCCGCCGCAAACCGTCCGTGCCAACGGCATCGACATCTGTTACGAGATTTTCGGCAACGACAATGCCGAGCCGCTGCTGCTGATCATGGGGTTGGGCGCCCAGATGATCCATTGGGACGATGCGTTCTGCGAGCAGCTCGCCGCACGCGGCTTTCGCGTGGTCCGCTTCGACAACCGCGACATCGGCAAGTCGAGCCATTTCACCGGCGGCAAGCGCCTGACGCCGCTCGAGCTGTTGAAGCTCCGCTTCCTCAGGATTCCCGTTGCGGCCACCTACAAACTCATCGACATGGCCAAGGACACGGTCGGGCTGATGGACGCGCTCGGCATCAGGTCGGCGCATCTGGTCGGCGCGTCCATGGGCGGCATGATCGCGCAGGAGGTGACGCTGTCGTTTCCCGAGCGCGTGCGGTCGCTGACCTCGATCATGTCGACGACAGGCAATCCGCGCGTGCCGCCGCCGACCCGCGAGGCCGCCGCGATGCTGATGGCGCCCCCGCCGCGCAGCAAGGAGGAGTTCATCGTCCGCTACGGCCAGACCTGGAAGGTGTTGCGGGCCGGGTCCTTTCCGGAAGAGGAAGCACTCGACCCTGATCGTGCCGAGCGCGTGTTCGCGCGCGGGCTCAATCCGGCCGGCGTCGGCCGGCAGCTCCGCGCGGTACTCGCCTCCGGCAGCCGCAAGGAGCGGCTTCACGGTGTAAAGACGCCGACGCTCGTCATCCACGGCACGGTCGATCCCCTGGTCCGTCCCGAAGGCGGCAGGGACACGGCAGAGTCAATTCCGGGGGCAAAGCTGCTGATGATCGACGGCATGGGCCACGCGCTGCCGATGCGGTTCTGGCCGGAGATCATTGGCGCCATCGACAAGCACGCGCATGGCGCTGCGGCGCAGGCGGCGTAGACCGGTAGAAGGTCTCCTCACAGTGACCATGTGAGCTGCCGGTTACTCTCTTAACGCGAGCCGGCACGAAAGTTATACAGGCCTCCCTCAATCGCCAAGAAACAGGCTGCGGCCTCTCGGAGTTCACATGCACCTCATCGTCCGGTCGGCCGCAATCGTCGCCGCTTCAGTTCTCACACTGTCCCTCGCCAGTGGCGCCGCGATGGCGGGTAGCGCGCAAGAAGAAGCCAATCGCAAAACCGTCCTTGCCTTCTACGAGAAGGGGCTCAACCAAAAGGACGCCGATGCAGCCCTCGCCCATGTCGGCGACCGCTACGTCCAGCACAATCCAAACGCAGCCGATGGTCCAGACGGCTTCCGAAAGTTCATCGGCTTCCTGCGCGAGAAATTCCCGAACTCGCACAGCGAGATCAAGCGCAGCTTCGTGGATGGCGACTACGTCATCCTGCACGTTCACGCAGTTCGCGAGCCCGGCAGCAGGGGCAACGCGATCGTCGACATCTTCAAGCTGGAGAACGGCAAAGTCGTCGAACACTGGGACGTCGTTCAGGCCATCCCCGAAACTCCCGCGAACAACAACACGATGTTCTGACGGATTGAGCTGGTGGCAGCGCAGACGGCCTAGCTCTTCCTGGCCATCCAGATCACGTGGCGCGCGCCGCCGCCTCTTCCGGTGGCGCGGATATTGACTTCGTTGACGTCGAAGCCGGCACTCCCGAGCCGATTGGTAAAAGCCGGGTTCGGTCCCGAGGACCAGACGGCCAGGACGCCGCCCGCTCGCAGCGCCGTCTTCGCCGCCTTCAACCCGCTCGCATTGTAGAGCGCATCATTGCCCTTCCGGGTCAGCCCTTCCGGCCCGTTGTCGACGTCGAGGAGAATAGCGTCGAACGCCGACCGATGTGCCCGGATGATTTCGCCAACATCGGTTTCCCGGATGCTCACCCTGACATCATCGAGGCTGTCGCCGAACACCTGCGCCATCGGGCCCCGCGCCCAGGCGACCACCGCCGGCACGAGCTCGGAGACAACGATCTTCGCCTTAGCTCCGAGCACGGTGAGCGCCGCACGCAGCGTAAAACCCATACCCAGGCCGCCGATGAGGACGACAGGCTTTGCGACCGTCTCGATCTGCTTCGCCGCGAGCGTGGCGAGCGCGGCTTCCGAGCCTGACAGGCGGTTGTTCATCAGCTCGTTGGTGCCGAGCTTGATGGAGAACTCCTTGCCTCGCCGCATCAGGCGAAGCTCTTCATCGGAGCCGGGGATTTTGGCGGTGTCGATCTTTTCCCAGGGAATCATGCGAGAGCTTTAGCACGTCCGGCCGCCGGGTTATCCACCCGCCCACACGTCCAGCACATACCGGTTCCTGGCTCCCATCTCCTCGATCCAGCGCGCAGCCGTGGCGGCATCGCTGCCGCTCTTCTCGCGATGAATTGCGACCAGCGCCGCCTTCACATCGGGCTCCATCTTGCTGCCGTCGCCACAGACATAGACGATGGCGCCCTGCTCGATCAGCGGCCAGACCTTGTCCTTCTGCGCGGCGAGGACGTGCTGCACATACGTCTTCGGGCCCTCTGCGCGCGAGAACGCCGTGAACAGCTCCGTGATACCGCTTGCCGCCAGTGCCTGCAGCTCGTCCGCGTAGAGAAAATCCTGATCGGGATGGCGGCAGCCGAAAAACAGCATGGCCGGGCCGAGCGCGGCGCCCTTCGCCTTGCGCGCGGCGCGCTCCTGGAGGAAGCCGCGGAACGGCGCCAGTCCCGTGCCCGGACCGATCATGATGATCGGCACGGACGAATCATCAGTAAGCCGGAAGCCGGCCTTGGTCTCACGCACGGTAGCATAGATCGCGTCGCCCGCGCGTCGATTGGCGAGATAGTTCGAGCAGATGCCCCTGTAGGTGCCGCGGCCGGAGGCGGCCGGCCCTTCGACCACGCCGACCGTGACGCTGCAACGCGTTGGATCGGCCGACGGCGAGGACGAGATTGAATAATAGCGCGGCGCCAACAGCGAGAGCATTTCCAGATAGACGTGGAACGGCAATTCGCAGGCTGGATATTCGAGCAGCAGATCGAAAACCGATTTCCGCCTGGCTAGAATCTCACTGCGATAGCGCTCGAGCGGTTCGGCCTCCTCGCCAACGAAGGCCAGCAGCTTCGGCTTGGTCACCGGGCAGCGCGTGTGCTCGGCCATGATCTGGATCTGCTTCCGTGTCGCCACTTGCTGGAGCTCGACGAACTCGCTGAGCAGACGGCCCACCGACACGGCGTCGCCGACCGGCAATTGCGCGCGGCGGCCTTCGGCGACCTGAAGCCTGATCTGGTCGGCCGGCAGGAAGCCGAAGCGACGGGCAACCGAATCCACCAGCGTCGGATCGTTGCGCGGGACCACACTCAGATGATCGCCGACGTGGTACGTAATGTTGGACGGCAGCTGCACCTCGATGTGGCGTGTCGAACGCTCTGACGGATTGGAACCGGCCTTGTTCTGGAGCTCGTCATTGACCAGCACCTTCATTGCCACCGCGCCGCCTTGGGCGACGATGGTGTTGACGGCGGTCACGGCGACCGGCTCGATCGCGTAGAGGGGATCGTCCTCCGCGGTACGGGTGAAATTCCAGTCGATGCCGAATTCCTTGGTGGCGACCTGGGCGGCCGCCGGGAACCATTTCTGGAACTGGCCATCGAGATCGCTGCGCGCATCGCCTTCGCCGCGCGGATAGACGGCGCGCGCACCATGCGCCGACAATTTCTCGTCGATGAAGCGCGGCACCGATTGGTAGGTCGCGGCCCAGTCGCTGTTGCCGCAGCCGAACACGGCGTAACGCACATTGGCAAACGCATCGTTCGGCAGCTCGTCGCCGAGCCATTTGACGAATTGCGTCGCATTGTCCGGCGGCGCGCCGTTGTAGGAGGCGCAGATGATCAGCACGCCCCCCTCCTGCGGCAGCTTGCCGACGTAATCGTCGAGCGGCCCGAGATGAACGGCAAAGCCGTTGATTTCGGCAAGGTCGGCCATGCGCGTCGCGAGCTCCTCGGCGGTGCCGAGATTGGAGCCGTAAAGCACCAGCATCGGCGTGTTGTGGCCGAGCCGCGTGGTCGGCTGACGCGGCGCCTTGGGCGCCGCAGCCACGACAGGCCCGCCATAGGCACCGCGCTCGCGATTGACGCGCGGACGGACCTTGATCTTGAAGCCCTCCGGCTTCATCGTCAGCGTTTCCTTCAGATGCATCTGATAGCGCTGGTGGTCGATCAGCTTGAAGCGCTGGAGGATCATGCCGAGCGCGAGCGCGGCCTCGTGCATGGCGAAGCCGCGGCCGATGCAGGCGCGCTGGCCGTTGCCGAACGGCTTCCAGGCATTGATCGGCCGTTTGGCTTCCGCCTCCCGGCTGAAATTCTCCGGATCGAACGCGTCCGGGTTCGGCCCCCAGACGTTGGGGTCACGATGCAGCGCCGTCACCAGGATGGTCGTGAACGTACCCTTCGGAAGCTTGTACTTGCCGCCACCGACGGTCTCGTCGTTGAGCGGCGAGATGCCATAGGCCGGCGCCGGCGGCCATAGCCGCAGCGCCTCCTTCAGGATCTGCGTGATATAGGTGAGCTGCGTCACCTGCTGATAGGTCGGCCTCGCATTGACGTCGGGACCGAAGACGCGATCGACCTCGTCGTAGGCCTTCTTGAGAATATCGGGGTGTTTTAGCAGCGCATAGAGCGTGCAGGACAACAGGCCGCTGGTGGTCTCGTGGCCTGCGATCAGGAACGTATTGATCTGGTAGCGGATGTTGACGTCGTCGAGCTGCTCGCCGGTCGAGCGATCGACGCCGGTCATCATCGCCGCAAGCATGTCCTTCTTGTCGTCGGTCGCCTCGCCACCCTTGCGGCGCTCGGCGATGATCTCGTCGACCATCCTGTTCATGAAGTCGACGTCTTCGGCCATGGTCTTGCGCCGCCTCTGCATCCAGAGCTGCTCGAACGGCAGGCCGCGGGTCATCATGATGGTTTCGAGCGAGCGCACCAGCGATTCGACGAAGGGATGGTAGTCGCGCCGGTAGAACGAATTGAAGCGGTAGTCGAAGCCGCACAGGCCGATCGTATCCAGCGTCAGCGCCGTCATGTCGTGGACGACGTCGATCTCGTCGTCGGCGTTGAGCCGTTCCCATTTGCCGACCAGCTGCTCGGCGATGTCGACCATGCTCGGATGATAGGACTGCATGGCGCGGTTGCCGAAGGGCTGGAGCAGGATGTTGTGCGCCTTGCTCCAGTTCGGCTCCCTGGTGTCGGCCGTGAACAGGCCGTCGCCGCCGACTGCGCGCACCCGCCGCAGCGCACCGCGCACCGTCTTGTCGAAACGCTTCTCGTCGGACAGCTCGTCGACGAGATCGTGGCCGGAGACGACCACGATCGGCGAGCCCATCATGTCGAGCCAGAAGATCGGACCCAGCTCCTTGGCAAGCCGCGTCAGATGCTGCACCGGCGCGGACGAATCCAGTGACAGCATGTTGCCGACCACCGGCTTGGTCGGCGGCTGCGGGATCGGGTCCAGACGGTTCTTCGATGACATTAAAAGTGCTTCCCCTGCCTCGGTATTCAACGCCGTCGTTGCGAGCTAGCCGAACCGCCTTCTACGCCATTCGATCAATTTGGCGCTGACCTCTTCCGGCTTCTCCTGCTGCGTCCAATGGCCGCTGTCCTTCACTAGATATTTCTCGAGATCGGCCACCAGTTTCTCCATGCCGTCGGCCGCCGACGGCGGCAGCACGGCATCGTTCTCCGCCATGACCATCAGTGACGGCACATATACGTGATGATCGAGCCCCTTCGAACGCTCCCAATTGCGCGTAAAATTGCGATACCAATTGATGCCGCCGGTGAAGCCGGTCTCTGTGAATGTATCGACGAACACCTTCTTCTCGTCGTCAGACAGGATAGGCGGACGCGGATCGTGCTTGGCGTCATAGGCCGCGATCATCTGCGGGAAAGCCAGATTGGTCTTTGACGAAGCGCCGACACCCGCGATCGGCGGCTCCTCCGCTTTCGCCGCCGGCCGCGCCAGTGGCTTGCGCATGAACGCGTCGAACGTCTGCTCGACGCGGCTGCCGAATATCTTGTCCGGCCCGCGCGCGGGATCCTGGAACTGAACGATATACATCTGATCGCCGTAGCGCTGTCGGAACAGCGCGATCGGATCGATCGGCGCGCGGTCCCAATGCGGGGTATTGACGCCGACCACACCGGCAACGCGCGAAGGATGCCGCAGCGGCATTTGCCAGACGACGAATCCGCCCCAATCGTGGCCGACGAAGATCGCCTTGTCGATCCCGAGATGATCGAGCAGCCCGACCAGATCGTCGGTCAAATGCTCCATGTCGTAGTCATCGACCGGCTCGGGACGATCGGTCGCGCCATAGCCGCGCTGGTCCGGCGCGATCACCCGGATGCCGGCCTCGCTGAGCGCCTTGATCTGGTGACGCCAGGAGAAAGCAAGCTCGGGCCAGCCATGGCACAGCACGATCGGCGGCTTATCATCGGCCGGGCCCGCCTCGTAATAGCCCATGCGGATTCCGTTCGTCCGCGCGAACTTGAGCGGCGGCATTTCAATCATCGTCACGTTCCTACTCCGCGGCGCCCCTGACGTCGGCCGCGGGCGGGGCGTAGGCCGCCTCCAGCGCGGCGAATTCTTCCGGCAGCATGTCGCACATCACCTGCACGTGCGGAATAATGTTGGCGCCGACGATGAAGCCGAAATCGAGCTGGTCGCGATAGCTCTGCACGGTGATGTTGAGCGCCTGTCCATGCGTCGAGATCGACACCGGGAAGATGTGCAACAGCTCGGCGCCGGCGGCGTAGAGCGTTTGCCGCGGCCCCGGCACATTGGACACCGTGATGTTGGCGGCCGGCGGCAACACATTCGACAAATCGGAGCGGCTGTAGAGCAGCGCCATGATCTGAACGATGATCGGCGCGCCCAGCATCGAGATGTTGGAGACCTGCGGCATCAGCGCGCGCAGCGGATGCGACATCTCCTTGGACTTGGTCGACTGCGCGATAATGGCTTCCAGCCGCGCCTTCGGATCGTCGATGTTGGTCGCGATCGAACAGATCATGCCGAACACCTGATTATTGGCCTCGGTGTTGCCCTCCTCGCGTAGCGAGATCGGCACGGCCGCGGTCAGCGATTTCGCCGGCAGCGTGGCATATTGCTGGAGGTAGCGCCGGACCACGCCGGAGGCGAGCGCCAGCACGACGTCATTGAGCTTGCCGCCGGCCTGCTTGGCCAGCGCCTTGGATCGCGACAGCGAGATCGAGACGCCGGCAAAGCTGCGCTCGGACGAGATCGACTTGTTGAGCATGGTCGGCGGCGACACCATGCTGGCGAGGCTCTCGCGCGATTTTGGATCGGATATCTTGCCGAGCACGTCCGACACGCTCTTGACCATGGTCGGAATGTTGCCGGCAAAGCGCACCGCACTCTCGATCTGGTACATCGCATTATCAAACAGGATCGAGCCGATGTCGCTCTTGCCGGTGCGCGGCAGTTGCAGGTTCTTCGCGGCGGCCGATGCATCGAGGGGCAGGGTGAAGAGCTGCTGGTAGGAATCCAGCAGGTTCGCGGCGATATCGCGCGGCTCCTGTGCGGGCTTGGCTCCTGCGGTCGGCAGATCGACCTTCCGCGGGACCGGCGAGATGTCGTAGATCATGTTGGTCAGCGCCGCACCGGCGCCGCCGTCGATGGCGGCATGGTGCATCTTGGAGTAAAGCCCGACCTCGTTGTCCTTCATGCCCTCGAACACGTAGAACTCCCAGAGCGGGCGGGCGCGATTGAGGAGCTTGGCGTGCATCCAGCCAACGATGCGTTCGAGCGTGGCGCGGTCGCGCGGCTGCGGCAGGCTGGCGCGGAAGATGTGACGGTCGATGTCGAACTGATCGTCCTCAACCCAGGAGGGGTGATCGATGTCGAGCGGCGCCTTCTCCAGGCGCGCTTTGAGGATCGGCGCGATGTGCAGGCGCGATACGATCATCGCCTTGAAGTCTTCGAAGAAGTCGCCCTTGTAGTCGTCCGGCAGGCGAAAGATCGCCATGCTCCCGACGTGCATCGGCATTTCCGGCGTTTCCAGATAGAGAAACGACGCGTCCAGCGACGACAGCTTCTTGCCCTCAGCCATAGTTCCCTCCCAATTATTTGACGGGCGCCTTAGGCGGCGCTTCTCGTCAGGCCGATACTGCCTGTTCCGGCGGGGCATATGCAATGGCAAACGGCCCTGCCCGGTCAAATGGCCAGAACTCCCCCTCCGGTTGCGCAAGGCGGTCCGCCACAGCCCACAGCGCTGCGGGATTCACCCCAAGCCCGATATGGCTCGCCAGATGCACCTCGATGTTCTCGGCACGGTCGGAGGGACGTAGCAGGCACGTCCGCCAGTTCACGATGCCGTCGGCGCGCGAATAGATCGATGTCGCCGGCACCGGCAGATCGCCGGCGATCGCCTGGCGCAGTTCGGCAAAATCCTCCACCCGCTCGCCGGACATCATCTCGTAGAGACGCGTGGCATTGGTCGCTCGCACGTCGTTCGCAAAGGGGCTGCCGAGCGTGATGACGTTACGGACCATGTCGGGCGCTTGGAGTGCGAGATCGCGCGCATAGACGCCGCCGAGGCTCCAGCCGACCAGGCTGACCTTGCGTCCGCTCGCAGCATGGATTTCGGCGAGACGGGCGCGTAGCGAATCCCGCATCCGTCCGAGCCCGCCGAAATTGCGGCCCATCCGCAAGGCATGTGCCTCATAGCCGAGCTCGCTGAGGTAGCGCCGCATCGGCGCCATCGAGAGGTCGCTGGCGAGAAAGCCGGGCAGCGCCAGCACCGGATGGCCATCGCCTCTGGGCGCGCGCATCAGGACCAGCGACAGTACCAGGCTGGCGTTGAGTTCGAAGATCCCACGGGCTTCGGCGAGCAGCAAAGCAAGGCCCGGCGGACGAAGCCGGCCTGGGGTCAGCGGCCCGTCCGGACCGGGCGGCATTATTTCTTCTTATCGCCGCTACGCGGGCTGCCGAGACCGGCCATGGTGACGAACATGTCCTGAAACCGCTCGGCGATCTTCGGATCGAAGGTGAACCAGCTCTGGATCAGCGACTCCGGCGAGACCTTGTCGATGTTGCTCAGGACCTGCTGCTGCAGCTTGTCCATCACCGCCGTCTGCATCGGAGCCAGGTCGGGCAATCCGATGAACTGACGGGCTTCAAGGGGGGTGCAGTCGATTTCGATATTAACTTTCATGTCCCCTCCAGATGAGATTCGAGCGGCCTGCCGCAGTATCGCCGCGAGACGGTGTGCAACGCAAGCGGCCTGGAGCCGGCGACCGTGCTCAGGCTTCCGCGATCAGCGGGTATGGTCAATCGAATCCGCCCCTCGCCTCCAGATTGCCGGTCAGCATTGCTGCACAGCGGTGCAACTTGGCGCGTTCCTTGCTGGAATGGCGCTTGCACGGGTCGAGAACTCTGGGCAACATGGATTGGGCCGCCACGCCGAAAAATCAAAAATCACGGCGCGGCAGAGTGGAGAGGTCAAGAATGTCAGTCGGTCGAACTCTGTTTGCGGCGACGCTCGCCGGTATGCTTGCGTTGGCGGTCTCGCCGGCGTCGAGCCAGACGCTGCGCTACGCCAACCAGGGTGAGCTCAAGTCGCTCGACCCGTACACGCTGAACGAGTCGACCACCAGTGCGCATCTCGGTCATGTCTATGAGGGCCTGGTTGCCCGCGGCAAGGACCTGAAGATCGTCCCGGCACTCGCCGAAAGCTGGGAGACGCCGGAGCCGACACGCTGGCGCTTTCACCTGCGCAAGGACGTCAAATTCCACAACGGCGACCCCTTCACCGCGGACGACGTGGTGTTCTCGGCCGACCGCGTGCGGGCGAAAGGCTCGAATTTCCAGAGCCGCGTTCCCGCCGATGCCAAGGTGGTCAAGATCGACGATTACACCGTCGATTTCATCCTGACCTCGCCCAATCCTATTCTGACGGCGCTGTGGGCGACCTGGTACATCATGGACAAGAAATGGGCAGAGGCGAACGATGCGATGGCACCGACGCCGGCCGCCGCCACGACCCCGAGCTACGCCTCGCTCCATGAGAACGGCACCGGCGCCTTCACGATCGACAGCCATCAGCCGGGCGTGAAGACCGTCTTCAAGGCCAATCCGAACTGGTGGCGCAAGCCGGAACATAATCTGAAGGAGATCATCTTCACGCCGATCGCCAACCCCGCCACGCGTGTTGCGGCGCTGTTGTCCGGCGAGGTCGACGTGATCGAGCCGGTTCCGGTCCAGGACATCGAGCGCGTGAAAGCGAGTCCGAACGCCACCGTGCTGACGGGACCTGAACTCCGCACCATCTTTGTCGGCATGGATCAGGCGCGTGACGAGCTCTTGTACTCCAACGTCAAGGGCAAGAACCCATTCAAGGACGTTCGCGTCCGCGAAGCCGTCTACCGGGCAATCGACGTCGACCTGATCAAGAATCGCGTCATGCGCGGACTGTCTACGCCGTCCGCGTTGATGGTCGCACCAGAGATCTTTGCCTCGAAGGATTTCACCCGGCCGAAGCTCGATCCCGACGCCGCCAAGAAGCTCCTGGCTGACGCCGGCTATCCCGAGGGTTTCGAAGTCACGATGGACTGCCCCAACGATCGCTACGTCAATGACGCCGCGATTTGTCAGGCCGTCGTCGGCATGCTCGCCCGCATCGGCCTCAAAGTGGAGCTGCTGGCGCAACCCAAAGCCCAGTATTTCGCCAAGGTTCTGAAGCCCGGCGGCTACAAGACGTCGTTCTTCATGCTGGGCTGGACCCCCGACACGCTGGACTCCCACAACGTCCTGCACGACATCATGGGTTGCCGCGATGATCCTAAGGATCCCAACCGCGGAGAAGCCAATCTCGCTGGTTACTGCAACAAGCAGTTCGACGAACTCGCGGACAAGGTTCTCCTGGAACTCGATACGGCCAAGCGCGATTTGCTGATCAAGCAGGCTTGGGAGATCTCGATGAAGGACTGGGCCTACGTGCCGCTGCATCAGCAGGCGCTGGCCTGGGGCGTGTCCAAGAAGGTGAAGCTGACCCAGCGCGCAGACAACCAGGTCCTGCTCTACTGGGCGACCAAGCAGGACGAGTAGTTGTCGACAAGTTGTGAAGTCCCGGAAGCCCTGGCTTCCGGGACTTGCTGTTTCGGGCTAACGCGATGATGCGTGCTGCTGAAGTTATGTGAAAGGAACAGATGCTCGCTTTCACACTGCGCCGGGCCATTCAGGCCATTGGTGTCATGATCGCCGTCGGGATCATCTCCTTCTCGATGTTTCGTTTCGCCGGGGATCCCGTGAACCAGATGGTCGGGATGGACACGTCCGGCGCCGAACGCGCCGCGATCCGCAAATCGCTCGGCCTCGACGATCCCGTGATCGTGCAGTTCGGCCGCTATATCGGCAACGCTGCGCAGTTCAAGTTCGGCGTCTCCTACCAGTTCCGCCTGCCTGTCTCCAATCTTCTGATGGAGCGGATGCCCGCGACCCTGGAGCTCGCGATCTGCGCCACCATCTTCGCGATGCTCTGTGGCATCCTGATGGGCGTCTATTCGGCGCTTCGCCGCGACAGCTGGCTCACACACGCGTTCCAGGCGATCTCGCTGATCGGCATCTCGCTGCCGACCTTCCTGATCGGCATTCTCATGATCTACCTGTTCTCGGTGACGCTCGGCTGGCTGCCCTCGTTCGGGCGCGGCGACGTCGTGCATATCGGCTGGTGGACGACGGGTCTGCTGACGCTGTCCGGACTGAAGGCGCTGATCATGCCCTCGATCACGCTAGGCTTGTTCCAGATGACGCTGATCATGCGGCTGGTCCGCACCGAGATGCTCGAAGTCATGCGCACCGACTACATCCGCTTCGCCCGTGCCCGCGGCCTCACCACCCGCGCCATCCATTTCGGCCATGCGCTGCGCAACACGCTGATCCCGGTCATCACGGTGGCTGGCCTGCAATTTGGCTCGGTAATTGCATTTGCGATCATCACCGAGACCGTGTTCCAGTGGCCCGGCATGGGGTTGCTGTTCGTCCAGGCCGTGCAGAATGTCGATATCCCGATCATGGCCGCCTATCTGATGATGGTGTCCCTGATCTTCGTCACCATCAATCTCGTGGTTGATATCCTCTACACCATCGTCGATCCGCGGCTGCGCTCGACGATCAGCCGGGCACATTGAATGAGCGAAGCCGTCGTCCCGCACAAGGTCGACGAACGCGGCCCGCGCGCCGACGCGCCGGGTTGGTTCAAACGCACGCTCGACAGCGACCTGTTCTATTCATTTCGCCGCTCCAAAATCACCATGGTCGCAGCGGCGGTGACGCTGCTGTTCTTCCTGGTCGCGATCCTCGCCTCGGTGCTGTCGGTCCAGAATCCCTTCGACCCGGCGCAGCTCCAGTTGATGAACTCGCGCATCTCGCCATTATGGACCTCCGACGGCCAGAGCCCGTTCCTGCTCGGCACCGACGAACAAGGCCGGGACGTGTTGTCCGCGATCCTTTACGGCATGCGCATCTCGCTTCTCGTCGGCGTGCTCGGCGTCGTCTTCTCCGGCGCGATCGGCATCCTGCTCGGGCTGACGGCCGGCTATTTCGGCGGTGCCGTCGACGGGCTGATCATGCGCATCGCCGACGTGCAGCTTTCGTTCCCGGCGATCCTGATCGCGCTGCTGATCAACGGCATCGCCAAATCGGTCTTCGGCAACAAGCTCGACGAGATGAGCATGCTGGCTGTCCTGGTCTTCGCGATCGGGTTGAGCTTTTGGGTGCAATATGCCCGCACCGTGCGCGGCTCCGTCATGGTCGAGAAGAACAAGGACTATGTCGCCGCCGCCCAGCTCATTGGCCTGCCCGCCCCGGTGATCATGTTGCGCCACGTGCTGCCGAACACGATGGGGCCGATTCTCGTCATCGCCACCATCAATCTCGCGCTCGCTATCATCACCGAGGCGACGCTGTCGTTCCTCGGCTCGGGGATGCCTGAGACCATGCCATCGCTGGGCACGTTGATCCGCATCGGCAACAACTATCTGTTCGCGGGCGAATGGTGGATCGTCGCCTTCCCTGGAATCGCACTCGCGGCGCTGATCCTGTCGATCAATCTGCTCGGCGACTGGCTGCGCGACGCGCTTAACCCGAAACTCCGATGAGTATGCAGCGTTCATGACCGAGCCCGTTCTCTCCGTTCGTAATCTTCAGGTCGAGTTCGCCTCCCGCCGGGGCACGCTGCGCGCGATCGATAGTGTCTCCTTCGACATCGCGAAGGGCGAGGTGCTCGGTGTTGTCGGCGAGTCCGGCGCCGGCAAATCGGTCACCGGACTCGCGGTCATTGGCCTGATCGATCCCCCGGGGCGCATCTCGGGCGGCGAGATCCGCCTGTCCGGCCTGCGCATCGACAATCTGCCGCCGGAAGAGATGCGCCGCGTGCGTGGAAAACGTATCGGCATGATCTTCCAGGATCCCCTCACCTCGCTCAATCCGCTGTACAAGATTGGCGATCAGCTCATCGAGACGATCAGAACCCATCTGAACCTGTCCGAGACCGCCGCGCGCCGCCGCGCCATCGACCTGCTCGCCGAAGTCGGGATCCCCGCACCGGAAAAGCGCATCGACGGCTATCCGCACGAATTCTCCGGCGGCATGCGCCAGCGCGTGGTCATTGCGCTCGCGATTTGCGCCGAGCCGGAGCTGATCATCGCGGACGAGCCGACCACGGCGCTCGACGTCTCCGTACAGGCGCAAATCATCTCGCTCATCAAGCGACTCGGTCGCGACCACGGCACCGCCGTGATGCTGGTGACCCACGACATGGGCGTGATCGCGGAGGCGTCCGACCGTGTCGCGGTGATGTATGCCGGCCGCGTCGCCGAGATCGGTCCGGTGCAGGACGTCGTCAGGAATCCGCTGCACCCTTATGCCAAGGGCCTGATGGGCGCGATCCCGACCCTTGCCGGCGACGACAAGCGTCTGGTGCAGATCCCCGGCTCCATGCCGCGCCTGTCGGCGATCCCGCGCGGCTGCTCGTTCAATCCGCGCTGCGCATTCGCATTCGACCGCTGCCGCATCGAGCGGCCCGAGCCGCTGCCGCGCGGCACGCAATCCGTTGCCTGCCACCTCTATGACAGCGTGCCGACGGAGAGCGCGGCGTGAGCGCTCCCTTCGTCCAGGCCACAAATCTGCGGCGCGTCTTCGACGTCTCGAAGCCCTGGCTCAACCGCGTGCTCGAGGGCGGCCAGCTCGAATATCTCAAGGCCGTCGACGGCGTCACTTTCGACATCAGGAAGGGCGAGACTTTTGCACTGGTTGGAGAATCCGGCTCGGGCAAGACGACGGTGGCGCGGATGGTCGTCGGCCTGCTGCCGCCGAGCTCCGGCAACGTCCTGATCGACGGCGTCTCGATGACCGACCCGCGGCAGGCGCCGGCACGTCGAAAGCTGCGCCGCCGCATCCAGATGATCTTCCAGGACCCCTATGCGAGCCTGAACCCGCGCTTCCGGGTGGATGCCATCATCTCCGAGCCGATCCGCGCCTTCGACCTGATCCAGGGCGAGCGCGACATCCAGGGACGCGTCGGCGAGCTGCTCAGCCTCGTCGGCCTGCATCCCGACGACCGCTTGAAGTTTCCGCACGAATTCTCCGGCGGCCAGCGCCAGCGCATCGCCATCGCGCGTGCGCTCGCTTCCGATGCCGAATTCATCGTCTGCGACGAGCCGACCTCGGCGCTCGACGTCTCCGTGCAGGCGCAGATCCTGAACCTGATGCGCGACCTCCAGGACAAGTTTGGCCTGACCTACATGTTCATCAGCCACAACCTCGCCGTGGTCCGCCATATGGCGAGCCGCGTCGGCGTGATGTATCTCGGCCGCATTGTCGAGATCGCGGAAGGACGCGAGCTGTTTGCTCGTCCGCGCATGCCCTACACCAAGATGCTGCTCGGTGCCGTGCCTGATCTCGCCATGAGCGGCCGCCAGCGGATTCCAGTGAAGGGTGAGATCCCGAACCCGATCAATCCGCCGCCCGGCTGTGCCTTCAATCCGCGCTGCCCGCTGGCGTTCGATCTCTGCCGCAAGGAAGCCCCGGAACTGATCGACGGCGTCGCCTGCCACGTGGTGAACACCGCGCCGGTACCGGCATGACGCGCGCGTGCCATGCAGCCTGCGCATTTGGCGGCGGCCTGGCCCTGTGATCAATTGCGCGCGCCGCAAATGAGGTAGTCCATGGCCAGTATCGTCAATCCCGATCCCTTCACGACACGCCCTGAGATCGAAGGCACATTCGGGGTCGTCGCGACCACGCACTGGATCGCGACCGCCATCGGCATGGCCATCCTGGAAAAGGGCGGCAACGCCTTTGACGCCGGCGTCGCCACCGCTTTCACGCTCCAGGTGGTCGAGCCGCATCTGAACGGCCCCGGCGGCGACGTCCCGATCATCGTGCACGACGTGAAGCGCGGCCGCACCGAGGTGATCTGCGGCCAGGGTCCGGCACCGGCTCGCGCCACCATCGCACATTACAAGAGCGAAGGCCTCGACATGGTGCCCGGCACCGGTCTGCTCGCGGCCTGCGTCCCCGGCACCTTCGAATCCTGGATGATGCTGCTGCGTGACTACGGCACGATGCGCGTGCGCGACGTGCTGGAGCCCGCAATCTCCTATGCGCACGACGGCTATCCGCTGGTCGAGCGCGCCTGCGCCACGATCCAGACCGTCGAGCAATTGTTCCGCAAGCACTGGCCGACGTCAGCCGCCGTCTACCTCCCGAACGGCGAAGTGCCGAGGCCCGGCACGCTCTTCACCAACAAGACACTTGCGGCGACCTACGCACGAATCCTGAGCGAAGCCGAAAGCGGCGGCGGCGGGCGGGACGCCGAGATCGAGCGCGCGCGAAAAGCCTGGTCGCATGGCTTTGTCGCGGAAGCCATCGACAAATTCTGCCGGACGCAGGACGTGATGGACGTCAGCGGCTCGCCACATCGCGGCGTGCTGTCGGCCGATGACATGGCGAGATGGCAGCCCACTGTCGAGGCCCCGCTCACCTACGATTATGGCCGCTACACCATTTGCAAGGCGGGGGTCTGGAGCCAGGGTCCGGTGACCCTGCAGCAACTCGCGTTGCTGAAGGGCTTTGCGCTCGATGGGCTCGATCCGACCGGACCCGAATTCATCCATCTCCAGATCGAATGCGCCAAGCTCGCCTTCGCCGACCGCGAAAAATTCTACGGCGACCCTGAGTTCAACGAGATCCCGATCGCGACACTGTTGTCGGACGCCTATAATGACGAACGGCGCAAGCTCGTCACCGACAAGGCTTCGCTCGACTTCCTCCCCGGTTCGATCGAGGGCTTTGGCGGCGTGGTCAAGCTGCGCCGTGCCGAGGGTCAGCGCGAGGCGGTCGGCGCGCTCGGTGCCGGCGAACCGACGGTGGGCCGCTTCGGCGAGGTGCGCGGCGACACCGTGCATTTCGACATCATCGACAAGGCCGGCAATATGGTGTCGTCGACACCGTCGGGCGGCTGGCTGCAATCCTCTCCGATCATTCCCGAGCTCGGCTTCTGCCTCGGCAGCCGCGCCCAGATGTTCTGGCTGGAGGAGGACCACCCCGCTGCGCTGGCGCCCGGCAAACGACCGCGCACCACGCTGTCCCCAACCATGGCATTGCGCGACGGCGAGCCTTATCTGGCCTGGGGCTCGCCGGGCGGCGACCAGCAGGATCAGTGGATCACGCAGTTTTTCCTGCGGCACGTCCATTGCAATCTCAATCTCCAGGAGGCGATCGACGCGCCGGCCTGGCATTCCGAGCATTTCCCGATCTCGTTCTGGCCCCGCACCGCGCGTCCCGGCGTGCTCGTGGTCGAGAACCGCGTGCCGAAGGCGACGATAGAGAATCTTCGCGAACGCGGACATATCGTCGAGGTCGGACCGGACTGGTCGGAAGGCCGCCTCACCGCGGCCTCGCGCGTCGGTCCGCGCCGCCGCGCCGCCGCCAATCCGCGCGGCATGCAGGGCTATGCCGCGGGACGCTAGAGGCAGTACATGACCTGGTCGATCATCGCGCGCGATCCTGCTACCGGCCAGTTCGGCATCGCCGTTGCCACGCGCTTCTTCGCCGTCGGCGCGCGCGTCCCCTACATCGCGGCGGGCCTCGGCGCCATCGCGACGCAGGCCTTCGTCAATCCCTATTACGGGATTGACGGCATCAAGCTGCTGCGTGAGGGTCTCAACGCGCACGACGTGCTGGCCACTCTTCTCGCGACGGACGACGGCCGCGAAATTCGCCAGCTCCACATGATGGACGCCAGCGGCGCGATTGCCGCGCATACCGGACGCGACTGCGTCGACTGGTGCGGACACATCGCAGGTAACGGTTTTTCCATTGCCGGCAATATGCTCGCGGGCGCCGATGTGCTCGACGAGACCGCAAGAACCTATATCGCCAATGAGAGCCTGCCGTTCCCGCGCCGCCTGCTCGCCGCGATGCGGGCGGGCGAAGCCGCTGGCGGCGACAAGCGTGGCAAGCAGTCCGCCGCGCTCCTGATCCACGACGAGGAGGAATGGCCGGCATTGGATGTGCGCGCCGACGATCATCCCGATCCGCTCGGCGAACTCGAGCGGCTCGAGCGGGTTAGCCACGAGCTCTGGGTCCACTTCCGCGCCTCCATGCCGACGCGTCAGAACCCGGCCGGCAACACCGATCGCAGCGCCATCGAGGCCAGCATCGCCGCAGCGCGCGCAAAACGATCATGAGCGCGGCCCCTCTCATCGAGATCAAAGATCTGCGCATCCGTTTCCACGGCGATGACGGCCGCGTCACCCACGCGGTCGACAGCGTCGATCTCAGCGTCGCCAATGGTGCGACGCTCGGCCTCGTGGGCGAATCCGGCTGCGGCAAGAGCGTGACGTCTCTGGCGATCATGGGCCTGCTGCCAAAACAGGGCGCGGAGATCTCCGGCGCGATCCGCTTCGACGGTTTCGATCTGCTCAAGACATCGGACAAGACGCTACGCGATCTGCGCGGCAACCGGCTCGCGATGATCTTTCAGGAGCCGATGACGTCGCTCAATCCGAGCTTCACCATCGGCGATCAGATCGTCGAGACGATTCTGCGCCACCGCGGCGGCTCGCGCAGGAGTGCGCGCGAACGAGCGATCGAGCTGCTGCGTCGCGTCCACATCCCCTCGCCCGAGCGGCGGATCGACGAATATCCGCACAAGCTCTCCGGCGGCATGCGCCAGCGCGTCATGATCGCGATGGCGCTCGCCTGCGACCCGCGGCTGCTGATCGCGGACGAGCCGACCACCGCGCTCGACGTCACGCTGCAGGCGCAGATCCTCGAATTAATGCGGGAATTGAAGGCTGCGAGCGGCGCGGCCATCATCCTGATCACCCATGATCTCGGCGTGGTCGCCGAAGTCTGCGACGAGGTCGCGGTGATGTATGCCGGCGAAATCGTCGAGCGCGCACCGGTCGACGAACTGTTCTCCGCGCCGCAACACCCTTACACCGTCGGCCTGCTCGGCTCGATTCCGCGGCTCGACCATCGCGCCGGACAGCTCGCGACGATCGAGGGCATGGTGCCGAACATGGCGCAGCCCCCCGCCGGCTGTCGCTTCGCCGCGCGCTGCCCCTTCGTGCTGGACGCCTGCACCAGGGCGCCGCCGCCGCTGGTCGAAGTCAGCCCCGGCCACCTCTCGCGCTGCATCCGCGCGCCGCTCGAACGCCTGGTGTCGTGATGGCGCTGCTCGAGGTCGAAGGCCTGGTCAAGCATTTCGTCGCCGAGCGCTCGCTGTTCGGCCGCGCGCTGGCGCATGTCAAGGCTGTCGATGGCGTGTCCTTCTCGCTGGAGGCCCGCAAGACGCTGGCCCTGGTCGGCGAATCCGGCTGCGGCAAATCCACCGTCAGCCGCCTGGTGCTGCGGCTGATCGAGCCGGATGCCGGCATAATCCGTTTCGAAGGCCGCGATCTCCTCTCGCTCGACGCCGGCGCGCTGCGCGCCTTCCGCCGCGAAGCCCAGATCATCTTCCAGGATCCTTACGCCTCGCTCAATCCGCGCATGACGGTCGGCCAGATCCTGGCCGAGCCGCTGGCGCTGCACGATCTGGTGCCGCCCGCCCGGCGGCGCGAACGCGTCGAGGAGATCTTGCGGCTGGTCGGGCTGGAGCCGCGGTTGGCCCGACGTTACCCGCACGAGTTTTCCGGCGGGCAGCGCCAGCGCATCGCTATCGCCCGCGCGCTCGCGGTCGAGCCCAAACTGATCATCTGCGATGAGCCGGTCTCGGCGCTCGACGTCTCGATCCGCTCGCAAATCCTCAATCTGCTGCGGGAACTCCAGGACCGGCTCGGCCTCGCCTACATTTTCGTCTCGCACGATCTCGCGGTGGTCAAGCACATCGCCGACCACGTGGCGGTGATGAATCTCGGCCAGATCGTCGAGACGGCGGCGGCGGATGCGCTGTTTGCCGCGCCGCGTCATCCCTATAGCCGGGCCCTGCTCTCCGCGATCCCGGTGCCCAAGCCGCGGGCAAAGCGCAGCCGGATTGTGCTGCAGGGAGAGATTCCCAGCGCGCTCAATCCGCCGCCGGGATGCCGCTTCCACACCCGCTGCCCCTATGTGGTCGACCGTTGCCGCAGCGAAATGCCAAAACTCGTGCCGGATGGCATCGGACATGCAACGGCGTGCCACCGAACGTCGGAACTGCCATCGTCCGCGGCGATCGTCCCGACGGACGGCGGTTTCTCGCCAGTTCTCGAAAAATTGGTCGCCGCGTTCAGCGGCGGCCCGGAAGCAGTCCGCGGCAGCGGGGTTAGTTCATTGGGGACGGACCCGGCATAGCCGTAAAACAGAGGTTGAGAGCGATGAATCCTATGCGTTTGGCAATCCTGGCGTCGGCATTGCTGACGTCGCTCGTGGGCGGCGTACAGGCCCAGACCGCGCTTCGCATCGGCATCGCCGAAGACCCTGATATCCTCGACCCCAGCATCGGCCGCACCTATGTCGGGCGCATCGTGTTCTCCGCCTTCTGCGACAAGCTATTCGACATCGACGAGAAGCTCAACATCGTGCCGCAGCTTGCGCTGTCGCACGAGACCTCGGCCGACGGCAAGGAGATGACGATCAAGCTCAGGCCGAACGTCAAATTCCACGACGGCGAACCGCTGGACGCCGAAGCCGCCAAATTCTCGATCGAGCGGCACATGACGCTGCCGACCTCGTTCCGGAAGTCCGAGCTTGCCAGCGTCGATCACGTCGAGGTTGTCGATCCCCTCACCATCAAGCTGGTGCTGAAGACCCCTTACTCGCCGCTGATCGCCCAACTGACCGACCGCTCCGGCATGATGGTGTCGCCCAAGGCGGCGAAGGAGGCCGGCGACAAGTTCGGCCTGCATCCGATCTGCGCCGGTCCCTACAAATTCGTCGAGCGCGTGCAGCAGGACCGCATGGTCTTCGAAAAATTCGCCGATTACTGGAACAAGGACAACATCCATATCGACCGAGTCGTGTTCCTGCCGATCGTGGACGCCACGGTGCGCCTTGCGAACCTCAAGTCCGGCGGACTCGATTTGATCGAGCGCGTGCTCGCCACCGACATCAAGGACGTGCGCGCAGATTCGCGCCTCGTGCTATCGACGGCACCGGAGCTCGGCTATTACGGCCTCACCGTCAATATCGGCAACGACAAGGCCAAGGGGCCATTGAGCCAATCGGCGAAAGTCCGCCAGGCGCTCGACCTGTCGATCGATCGCGAGGCCCTCAACCAGGTCGTTTTCAACGGCGAGTTCACGCCGGGCAATCAATGGGTCAGCCCAACCCACCCCTACTACCAGAAGGCATTTCCGGTCCGTGGCCGTGACATCGCGAAAGCCAAGGCGCTTCTGAAGGAAGCCGGAGTCGCTTCGCCGGTGTCCGTCGACTACATGATTCCCAAAGGCGCGGAGAACGAAGCCGTAGCCCAGGTCATCCAGTCCATGGCCGCGGAAGCGGGCTTCGACATCAAGATCCGCGCCGTGGAATTCGCAACGACGTTCAAGCAGGCCCAGGCCGGCGAATTCCAGATCTTCCAGATCAACTGGAGCGGCCGCATCGACCCCGACGGCAACTCCTACATCTTCATGCGCAGCAAGGCACCGCAGAACGACGGCGGCTATGCCAATCCGGAAGCCGACAAGCTGATGGAAGACGGCCGGCTGACCGCCAACGTCGATGAGCGCAAGGCGATCTACGCAAAGCTGACCAAGATCGTGCTCGACGATTTGCCGATCATCTACATCTACCACCGCACGCTTCTGATTGCGCACACGACCAAGCTCCAGGGTTACAGGCAGATGCCCGACGGGCTGGTGCGCGTGGTCGGGCTGAAGTTCAAGTGAGCGTGGCATCGTCTGAGACGCGGCCGGCGCCATGCTGAACTTCCTCGCCCGCCGCATTGTGCAGATCGTACCGACACTGTTCTTCGTGTCGGTCCTGATCTTCTCGCTCCAGCAATTGTTACCGGGCGATCCGGCGCTGGTGATGGCCGGCGAGGAGCGCGATCCCGCCGTGATCGAACAGATCCGCCAGCAATACCGGCTCGATCAGCCGATTCCCGTGCAGTACGTCTACTGGCTCAAGGGCGTTCTATCAGGCAATTTCGGCGAATCGCTGCGCAACAAGATGCCGGTGCGCGAGCTGATCGCGCAGAAGCTGCCGGTGACGCTCCAGCTCGGCTCGATGGCAATGTTGATCGCACTCCTGATCGGCATTCCCGCCGGCATCGTCTCCGCCGTGAAGAAGGGCACCGCCTGGGACTATGGCGCCAATTTGTTCGCGCTGTGGGGCATCTCGACGCCGAATTTCTGGCTCGGGATCATGCTGATCTTCCTGTTCTCGATCGAACTCGGCTGGCTGCCGGCGTCGGGCTACGTGCCGCTGACCGAGAACTGGCGCGCGAGCCTCGCCGCGACGATCATGCCGGCCTTCGTCCTCGGCAACGCGATTTCCGCGGTCCTGATGCGGCATACCCGGAGCGCCATGCTCCAGGTGCTGGAAAGCGACTACGTCCGCACCGCGCGCGCCAAGGGATTGTCCGAACGCTCGGTCATCCTCAAGCACGCCATGCGCAACGCACTGACGCCGATCATCACGCTCGGCGCGCTCGAGCTCGGTACGCTGTTGTCGGGAGCGGTGCTGACGGAGCAGATCTTCTCCATTCCCGGCTTCGGCAAGCTGATCGTGGACGCCGTGTTCAACCGCGACTACGCGGTCGTACAGGGTGTCGTGCTGGTGACAGCCACCGTCTACATCACCCTGAACCTCGTTGCAGACGTCGCCTATGTCCTGGTCAATCCGCGGCTAAGGGGCTAGGCGATGACCGAGGCTGCACTATCAGCAACTCCCACCACCCAAGCCTACGAGCTGGACAGCCCGGCCCGTCGCGCCCGGCGGCGGCTGTTCAAGCGCAAGGCCGCCGTGTTCGGGCTCGTCGTGATCACGGCGTTCATCTTGCTTGCGGCCCTTGCGCCGCTCGTCGTGCCCTACGACCCCATCGCGACGAGCTGGAGTCTGGTCCGCAAGCCGCCGACTGCGGCGCACTGGTTCGGCACTGACGAGCTCGGCCGCGACATCCTGAGCCGCGTCGTTTATGGTGCGCGCGCGTCGCTGCTCGCGGGCCTCATCTCGGTCGCGATCGCGCTAGGCGTCGGCGTTCCGCTCGGCCTGCTTGCCGGCTATCGCGGCGGCTTTGTCGATGCGCTGATCAGCCGGATCACCGACGCGATGCTGGCCTGCCCTTTCCTGATCCTGGCGATCGCGCTCGCCGCATTCCTTGGGCCGAGCCTCGGCAATGCCATGATCGCGATCGGCATCTCGGCAACCCCCATCTTCATCCGCCTGACCCGCGGCCAGGTGCTTGTCGTCAAGGCCGAGGACTATGTCGAGGCGGCGCGCGCGCTCGGCAATCCGCCGTGGCGGATCGCGTTCTCGCACATCCTGCCCAACATCCTGCCGGCGCTGCTGGTGCAGGCGACGCTGTCGATTGCCGCCGCCATCATCGCCGAAGCCGCGCTGTCCTTCCTCGGCCTCGGCCAGCAGCCGCCGGCGCCGTCCTGGGGCAGCATGCTCAACGCGGCGCAGCGTTTCCTGACCCAGGCGCCCTGGATGGCGATCTGGCCGGGGCTTGCGATATTCCTGGTCGTGCTGTCGCTGAACCTGCTCGGCGACGGCCTGCGCGACGCGCTCGATCCGCGCCAGCGCTAGATAACCACTTCGCGCATCACGCGGCGGCAATCCATCTCGTATTCGAGATCGACCACCGGCGGCCGGGCATAGTGCCAGGTCAGGCCGGAGCGCAATGCCCCGCGGCGGACGAGCTCGTCCACCAGCGCGTGGTGGAAGTCGTGCACGGAATAGGCCTGCACGCCGGTCGTGTCCTTCCAGCCGAACCCCAAGGCCGTCATCCTGTTCTCCATCTGGGACGTCGTCGTGAAGCGCACCTTCTCGCGCAGGCCTTCCGGGCTGAGGTCGCGATAGCGCACGGTGCGCTCGACATAGGTCCCACCGCCCTCGCGCGCCTCAGCGCCGCCGGCAATCACGAAGCTCGGCGTCTTCGAGCTTGTCGGTCGCGTGAAGGAGTAAGCGTAGAACGACGGCTCGGCCGGTGGATCGATCTCGGGACAGACATTGCTGCGCGCCACCGGATTGGTGATGCCGTCAAAGATGCCCCATTCGGACAGCGTCTTCACATAGTGCAGGTTGAACGCGCGAAAGCCTTCCTCGCTGAAGGCCGCCGGTGAGCGCAGCTCGCAGGCACAGAACGCCGTCAGCGGCCGCCCCGCCTCCTGGATATATTTAGCGGCGAGCGCAAACCCTTCCGCGAGCGGCACAAGGCGATCGAACCGCACGCGCTCGATCTCATAACCGTCATCCGCGGCAGCACCGGCTGAATACTGGAATACCGACGGAATGAAACGGTAATTGCCGGCGGAGAATTCGAGTGTCATGTCGGACTCCTATTCCAGTTGCATGCGAATACCCTTGGCGCCGTTAAGCAGGCGCTTCAGGTGAAAGCCGGCCAGGGAATCGTCGGCGTGCATGCCGACCAGCGCGGCGAACGCCGGCATGGCGGCGGCATCACCGGCCTCCATCTTGGCAAAAGCGTCAGAATACAGCGCCGATTCCGGCGCAGCGAATTGGGCCGGCGCCAGCGGCTCGAACGCGCGCAAGGGCTCGCTGCGCCCGCGCAGCATCAGCTCACCGACCGGACGACCGCGAAAATTCTCAGCCGCATTGGCGACGCTGGCACTCACGCAAATCCGCGTGCCCAGATGCTTGTTCGCGGCTTCCAGCCGCGCCGCGATGTTGATGGAGTCTCCATACGCGGTGTAGTCGAAAAACCGGTTGCCGCCGAAATTTCCGACCAGCGCCGGCCCGGCGTGAATGCCGATGCGCGTGGTGCCGAAATTCACGCCTCTCACCTTCCAACGTGCGGAAAAATCCTCCGCCCAGGCGTCGAGATCGTGTGCGCAGGCGACCGCGCGCGTCGCATAGTCCGGCTGATCGCCGGGCGCGTTGAACAGCACCTGGATCGCATCGCCGATGATCTTGGCGACGGTCCCCTCATGCGCGAAGACGATTTCGGTCATTCCGCCGACATATTCGTTGAGAAGCGCGCCCAGCGTCTCGGGGGGCGCGCTCTCGACCAGCGAGGTAAAGCCGGTAATATCGGTGAAGATGGTCGCGACATCGCGCCACTGCACTTCGATCTCCTCACCTTCGCCTCCTGCCGCCAGACGCTTGGCGAGTTCCGGCGAGAAATGACGCGAGAGCGCGGCGTGGGCGCGCTCGGCATCCATCTGGCGGCGCCGCACCTCGCGCAGCATCTCGATGTGGCGGATGGTCTTCTGGATCGTCATCTCCAGATCGGCGAAATCAATCGGCTTGGTCAGGAAGTCGAATGCACCGCGGTTCATCGCAGTGCGGATATTGCTCATGTCGCCATAGGCCGACACGATGATGGTAGACTTTTTGTCTTCGGATTCCTGAAGCTTCGCCAGCAGCGACAGCCCGTCCATCCTGGGCATGTTGATGTCGGACACGACCATGTCGACGTGCGGGTTCTGCTCGAGCGACTGCAGCGCTTCGAGGCCGTCGCGCGCGAACATGATGGTCACCAGCCCGTCGCGAATTTGCCTGCGGAACTTTTGCAGGACCAGCGCCTCGAGATCCGGCTCGTCGTCGACGAAGAGGATGGTCGCGGTCATGCGGCTTGCTCGAGCCTCGTGTCGATTTCCTGCCGCAGCAGCGCGAAATCGATCGGCTTGGTGAGAAGTCCGACCGCGCCGCGCTCGATCGCCTTCCGGCGCGTCTCGGCGTCTCCATAGGCGGTGATCATGATGACGGGAACGTCCGGATGCGCAAGACGCACCTTCGGCAGCATGTCGAGCCCGCTCATGCCGGGCATGTTGATGTCGGACAGAATCAGGATCAACGAGGGATCGCGAACCTCGGCGGCGAGCTTCAGCGCGTCAGGCGCGGACGGCGCGAATTCCATCTGGAAGCGGCCGGCGCGCAGGTCGCGCCGGAACTGCTGCCGGAACAGCGCCTCGACGTCGGGCTCGTCATCGACGACCAGGATGTAAACGTTCAACTCTTGCCTCCGGATGTGCCGCCCGCCGCCATCATGCGCGGCAGGGTGATGATGAACTCGGTGAATACACCGGGCTCCGTGTTCACGTCGATCGTGCCGCCGTGCTGTTTCACGACGATGTCATGGCTCATGGAAAGGCCGAGCCCGGTGCCCTCGCCGGCCGGCTTGGTGGTGAAGAAGGGATTGAACATCTTCTCCTTCACCTCGGGCGGGATCCCCGTGCCGTTGTCGCGAATGCGGATCTCGACCCTGTCGCCGAGAGTTTTCGTTGCCGCGCGCAGGGTTGGCTCGAAGGCGTCTGCGGCGCTCTCCTTACGCTTGGCGGTGGCGTAGAAGCCGTTCGAGATAAGATTGAGGAAGACTCGCATGATTTCCTGCGGATAGATATCGACCATGCCCGCGGCGGGGTCGAAGCCGCGCTCGATCGTAACGTTGAAGCCGGGCCTTTCAGCACGTGCGCCGTGATAAGCGAGATTAAGGCTCTCCTCCAGGACCGCGTTGATATCGCCGGGGCGATGCTCGCCGGAGCCCTCGCGCGAATGCAGCAGCATGTTCCTGACGATGGAATCGGCACGTTTGCCGTGCTGCACCACCTTATCGAGGTTGCTCCTGAGCATGCCGGTCAGCTCGTCAACCTCCTCTTTCGTCTTGCCGTCGAGCGAGGTCGCTTGCAGGGCCTCGTTGAGCTCGTCGATCAGCTCGGTCGACACCGCCGAGAAATTGTTGACGAAATTGAGCGGGTTCTTGATCTCGTGCGCGATCCCCGCCGTGAGCTGGCCGAGCGACGCGAGCTTCTCGGTCTGGACCAGGCGGTCCTGCGCGGCGCGAAGATCGTCGAGGGATTTCCGGAGTTCTGCGGTCCGGTGCTCAACCTTGTTCTCAAGATCCGTGTAGGATTCCTGCAGGCGCTCACCCATGTCGTTGAACTGGTCCGCGAGGCCCTCGAGTTCATCGCCAGTCTTGATCAAGATGCGTTGCGAGAAATCGCCGCCGCCGATGCGCTCGGCGCCGCTTCGCAGCGCCTGGATCGGTCCGACCATGCGGCGCGCCAGGAAGATCCCGGCGAGCACCGCGAAGGCCGACGCAGCGAGCAGCACGAAGGCAAGCCGCTGCAACGCGGCATAGAGCGCCGCATAGGCCTCCTCCACCGGCAGCTCGACGAACATGGTCCAGTGCAGCGGTGCGATCGAGGCCGACGCGGTCAGCACCTTCTGTCCCTGGATGTTGCGCGCTTCGGAAAGCGCGTCGAGCGCGGCGCCGCCTACGGCAAGTGCGGCGCGCACCTGGGGGAGACCGGACATGTCGGTGTTGCGCAGGACCAGGCTGATATCGGGGTGCGCGATCAGGCGACCCTCCGGGCCGACCACGTAGGCATGCCCGTGCTCGCCCACCTTGATCTGGGACACGACATCCCAGATCAGCTTGAGATTGACCTCCGCGATGCTGACGCCGGCATCCTTGCGCGGCCCGGCCTGCGCCAGGGTCATGTACGGCTCGGACTCCCTGCGGAAATAGACCGGACCGTAAAAAACCTTGTGCGCGACCGCCTCGGTGAACTTCGGATCGCCCGACAGGTCGATGCCGCTGTCGATCGCGTCCATGGCGAGCCGCGAGACCCGCAGCCGTTCCTTGCCCGTGGAATCCACCTGGGCGAGTTCGGTGATCGCGGGCACCTGGCGCAGCAAGCGCAGCGCATCGAACCGGCGCTGCTCGATCGAGCTCGCCGACCAGGGCAGCTGCGTGGTCCAGCCAAGCTGGTTCTCGATCTCCTTGACGAACTGACCGATCTTGGCCGCGGCCGCCTCGGCCTGTTCATGCTGAACCCGGATCAGCGCCGCCTTGTGCTCGCGATAATAGAAGAGGACCTCGAACAGGCCGTTGGCCAACAGCGCGATCGCGACGACGGCCACGAAGAGGGCGACATATTTGGCGAACAGTCGGCTCCTGATCCCCTGCCCTGGCGGGGTACCGGACACGACGCCGCCCGGCGCCGCGCTTGGCAGCGTCCGTGCTTGCGGGGTGTCGGGGTTGAGGGAAAGGCTCATCGCGCCGAACCTAGCAAGAAGACCGGACCTTGTCTCTCGCGGGCGCGGGAAAGGCCTCATGCAGCCGGGGCGCCCGAGGCAAATAGAAAAGGGCGGCAGCGGATTGGCCCCTGCCGCCCTCGGGTTCGCTTACCTGCGGCCTCAGGTCGGCCGCAGCGCCTTGGTGTTGAGGTCGAGGTCGTTGACCTGCTTGTTCCGCTCGGAATCCGCCGCCGCGCGATGATCGGTCGCCAGCACCACATAGACGGCAGGCAGCACGAACAGCGTAAACAGCGTGCCGATCGACATGCCGGCGACGACCACAAGACCGATCGAGAAGCGGCTGGCCGCGCCTGCGCCGGTCGCGGTCAGCAGCGGAATCAGGCCCGTCACCATCGCGGCCGTCGTCATCAGGATCGGTCGCAGACGAATACGGGCGGACATTTCGATCGCCGAGCGGCGGTCGAGCCGCTCGTTGATCTGGAGCTCGTTGGCAAACTCCACCATCAGGATGCCGTGCTTGGTGATCAGGCCAACCAAGGTCAGTAGGCCGACCTGGGTGTAGATGTTCATGGTCGCCACACCGAAGAACAGCGGGATCAGCGCGCCAACGATCGCCATCGGCACCGAGATCATGATGACCAGCGGATCGCGCAAGCTCTCGAACTGCGCCGCCAGCACCAGGAAGATGATGATCAGCGCGAAGCCGAAGGTGATCGCGAGCTGGTTGCCTTCCTGAACATACTGCCTGCTGTCAGCGAGATAATCATGGCTGAAACCCTGCGGCAGGTTCTTGGCCTCGCTCTCGAGGAAGTCGACCGCCGCACCGACGGTTACGCCGGGCATCGGCACCGCCGAGAAGGTGGCCGAATTGAGCTGATTGTAATGTGTCAGCGAATTCGGCTCAGTCTTGGTCTCGATCGACACCACCGTCGACAGCGGAAGCTGCTGGCCGGTGTTGGTCGTCACGTAGTAGCCGGCGAGCGATTCCGGCGAAAGCCGCTGGGCGCGCGGCACCTGCGGGATGACTTGATAGGAACGGCCCTCGAGGTTGAAGCGGTTGATGTAATTGCCGCCGAGCAGCACCGCGAGCGTGCTGCCGAGGTTCTGCATGTTAATGCCGAGATCCTGCGCCTTGGTGCGGTTGATCGTCACCTTCACGTTCGGCTGGTTGTACGCAAGATCGCTGTCGGAGACGATGAACATGCCGCTCTTGCGGGCAGCTGCCTTCAGCTTCTCCATCTGTTCATAGACAGTCTGGAAACTGGCGGTAGAGTTGATCACCATCTGCACCGGAAGGCCGCCCGGGCCGCCCGGCAGCGGCGGCAGGTTGAACGCGAACGCCTGCACGCCCTCGATCTTGGAGAGCTCGGCCTGCACCAGCGACTTCAGCTGGATCGACGAGCGCTTGCGCTCCTCCCAGGGCTTCAGCAGCATGCCGGCGATACCGCCCTGCGGGCCGTTGATGCCGTTCAGCACGAAGCGCAGATCGGTCTCGGGGAATTTCTGGAATTCCTTGTCGAGCTTTTCGCCGTAGAAATCGACGTAGTCGATGTTGGCGTATTTCGGCGCCTTGGTCACCGCGAACACGATCCCCTGGTCCTCCTCAGGCGCCAGCTCCTTCGACGTGTGCATGTAGAGGAAGCCGACGAGCCCGAGAATAGTCACCGCGAACAGGCCGGTGATGGCCTTGTAGTCGAGCGAGCGGTCGAGCCTTCGCCCGTACCATCGCGTCAACCCGCCAAACACCTTGTTGACGAACTTGGCGAAGCGACCCTCTTCGCTGTTCTTCAGCAGCACCGAGCACATCATCGGCGACAGCGTCAGCGCGATCACGCCGGACACGATCACCGAGCCCGCGAGCGTGAAGGCGAATTCGCGGAACAACGAGCCGGTCAGGCCACCGAGGAACCCGATCGGCGCGTACACGGCTGCGAGGGTGATGGTCATCGAGACGACGGGACCGACGATTTCGCGCGCGCCTTCCAGCGACGCCTGGACCGGCGTTTTCCCTTCCTCCAGATGGCGGTGGATGTTTTCCACCACGACGATGGCGTCGTCGACCACGAGGCCGATCGCGAGCACCATCGCGAGCAAAGTCAGGAGGTTGAAGCTGAAGCCCAGCGCCAGCATCAGCGTGCAGACGCCGATCATCGACAGCGGGATGGTGACGACGGGAATGATGACCGAACGGAACGACGCCAGAAACAGGAAGATCACCACGATCACGATGATCACGGCTTCGCCCAATGTCTTCTCGACCTCGTCGATCGAGGATTGGATGAACTTGGTCGAATCGTAGGCAACCTTCATCTTCATTGACGGCGGCAGATTGCGCTCGAGCTCGGGGAACAGCGCGCGCACGCCCTTGACCAGCGTCAGCGGGTTGCCTTGCGGTGTTGCCTGCACACCGATGAAGATCGCGTGCTCGCCGTTGAAGGCGACGCTCGCATCGGTGCTTTGAGCCGCAAGCTCGACGGTGGCGATGTCCTCCATACGTACGAAGCCGCCGTCCTTGGCCTTGACGATCATCTTCTTGAACTGATTGACGTCGGTCAGGCCCGTATTCGTCGAAACGTTCGAGACGATGAGGTAGCCCTTGGTCTGGCCCGCCGCCGATTGGAAGTTGTTGGCGGTGATTGCCGCGGCCACGTCAGCCGGCGACACGTTGCGCCCAGCCATCTTCAGCGGATCAAGCCACAGCCGCATCGCAAAGGTCTGGCCACCGAGAATATCCGCCGAAGCCACGCCGTCGACGGTCGACAGCACCGGTTGCACAACGCGCGTCAGATAGTCCGAGATCGCCGAGCCCGACAGCTCTTCGGACGAGAAGCCGAGATACATCACGGCCGTGGTCTGGCCCGTGGTCTTCGTAACGATCGGATCGTTGGATTCCTTCGGAATCAGGTACTTGACGGAGTTCGTCTTGGCCAGAACCTCGGTCAGCGCCTGGTTCGGGTCGAAGTTCAGCTTGATGTAGACCTGGATCGTCGAGGTGCCGAGCACCGAGGACGAGGTGATGTAGTCGACACCTTCGGCGGAAGCGACCGCCTGCTCGATCGGCGTGGTGATGAAGCCTTGGATCAGGTCCGCGGACGCGCCTGGATAGACGGTCGTGATGTTGATGACCGTGTTCGACAGCTTCGGATATTGCCGGATCGGCAGCGTCGTCGCCGCGCGCAGGCCGATCAGCAGGATCAGCAGGCTGACGACGACCGACAGGACCGGGCGTTTGATGAAAATATCAGTAAAGCGCATCGCGGCGATCTCGATTCATTGACTTGCAAAGCGCATGACCCGGCCAAGCCGGATCATGCTGCGACGTGACGACCTCAGTATCGCGGCGGCTGCGCCGGGATCTGCGGGGCCGGGTCGGTCGAAATCGATACCGCCGCGCCCGATTGGAGCTTGAGCTGGCCGACGGCGACGACCTTGTCGCCCGGCTTCACGCCCTTGACGATTTCGACGCGACCTTCGACCCGGTTGCCGGTCTGCACGAAAGTGCGCACCGCGCTCAGGCTGGTCTTGCCGTCCTCTTCCTTCTTCTCGCTGATCACGAACACCGAGTCGCCGTACAGCGTGTAGTCGACCGCCGTCTCCGGCACGGTGACCACGGCTGGCTTGTCCGGCAGCACCACCGTGGTGGT
Organism: Bradyrhizobium sp. 149; assembly: GCF_023073915.1. Lineage (GTDB taxonomy): Bacteria > Pseudomonadota > Alphaproteobacteria > Rhizobiales > Xanthobacteraceae > Bradyrhizobium. Next base: position 517,581 of record NZ_JADPKK010000013.1, read on the forward strand.
CACGAACATGCCGGGCTTCAGGATCTTCTCCGGATTGGAGATGGTCGCCTGCACGCGGATGTTGCGAGTGTCGGTCGAGATCTGCGGCTCGATCGTGGTGATCTTGGCGTCGAAGGTGCGGCCCGGATAAGCGTCAACCCTCAGCCGAACCGGCTGACCGACCTTGAGGTTGCCCGAGTCCTTTTCCGTCACCGTGAAGTTGGCCCACAGCTCCGACAGATCCGTCAGCGAAACGATGGCCGTGCCTGCGGTGAGATACTGGCCGACCTCGACCTTGCGGACGCCGAGGTCGCCGGAGAACGGTGCACGCACCAGCTTCTGCGAAATCAGCGCCTCCGTCTTGGCGATTCCGGCCATAGCCTGGTCGTAGGCAGCCTGCGCCTGATCGACCGTCGCCTGCGGACCGAACTGGCGCGAGGCCAGTTGCTTGGCGCGGTCGAGCGACAACTGCGCGACGGTCGCCTGCGCCTTGAAGCTCGCGAGATCGCCCTGCTCGGCCGCGTCGAACAGCTGCACCAGCGGCGTGCCGGCTTCGACATGCGCGCCCGGCTCGAACTTGATCTCGGTGACACGGCCGTTGACGTCGGCGCTGACGTCGACCTGATGCACGGCAGAGAGCCCGCCGACGGCCGTGAGCAGGTTCGGCACCACCTCGGACTTCGCCTCGGCTGCGCTGACTGCGACCGGCGGCGGCTTGTTGTTGGCGAAGAACTGCTTGATCATCTGGCCGCGGAAAGAATTGAACCAGACGAGGCCACCGACGAGCACGCCGAGCAGCGTGCCGACGATGATGAACCAGAGCACCGGCCGAACCGGACGCTTGGGAGCCTTGTTGTCGATCGGTTCGCCCGAAATCTTGTGTTCGGTTACGATGTTCATGTCATGCACTTTCTGCAATCGCCGTCTTGCCCGCACACGCGGCCTGATCGCGGCCCAAATGCGAAGCAATTGCGGCGTCGTTAAGTCCGATACCCCTCAGGAGAAATTCACAGAGCTGCCGCTCGAGGTCGTTCGCCTTGCCGTAAGCGAGACACGGCGTGGCCGGCAGCCTGGTCAGCGCAGCCGTCATCACCGTGTGATGCGCAAACCAGAACAGGTTGAGCGGTTCGCCGTTGTATGGCCGCGCGTCCCCGGCGGCAACCGCACGCTCGAGCGAGGCGACGAAGGCCGCCCCGATCAGCGTCTCGATCTTGGCATATAGCAAACGAGCGAATTCGCCGTCGTCCAAATGACTCGTGGCCATCAGTCGCAGGCGCTGGGCCTCTTCCCGGTCGGGCCCGTCGGCGATGTGCAGGAAATGCCCGACCATGCCGCGGATCACTTCGACCAGGGTGGCAGTAGAAGGCTCCCGTTCGAGCAGCTCCATGAGCGCCGGGTCCGCCTCGCATTCGTCGCTGAGAATTTCGGCATAGAGCGCGGCCTTGGACGGGAAATGCTTGAACAGCAGCGCTTCGGAAATGGCAGCGGCCGCCGCCACGCTCTTTGTCGTGGTGCCGGTATAGCCGTGTCGGGCAAAGCAACGCTTTGCGGCGCCGAGGATCAATTGACGCCTCAGGTCGCTCGTCATACGCAATGAGCTCATGCTAGTGAGTAAGCACTCACCCACGCAAAAGTCAAGCCGAATGGTGCGGTGCAACCTACAAGAATATCTCTTAAAGGTATCGCAAGGTTCTAAATCGGCTCGAAGCCGAGGTCGCCGCGGATCCGGTTGAGAATGTAAGTCCCATCCCGACTTGGCAAAATCCGCTCCAGATGGCGGCGGTCGAGGAGATTGGCCTTGCTCATTTGGTGAAAACCTTGGCGCCGATCAGGCGCTGCGACAGCAGGACGGCCGTGGCGTGAGCGCGTTGTAGGCCTGCGCGGCCGCCGCCTCGAGCACGGCCGGCACCTCGGCTGCGGTCGAAGCCCGCAGCACCTTGACACCCGTGAGCTCGAACACGCTCTGCGTGGTCGATCCCATCGGCACCTGCCACGGATTGAACTCGCCCCACTCGCCGCGCATGGTCACCAGCGTGAGGAAGGGAAAGCGCAGGATCGGGGATCAGCGACAGCATGTTGATGCAATTGCCGACTCCGCTCGACTGCATCAACAGCACGCCGCGCTGGCCGCCGGTCCAGGCGCCGGCGAGAAGCGCCACGCCCTCCTCCTCGGTCGTCAGCGGAATGCCGCGCATCGTGGACGAGGCCAGCACGCGCTGGATCAGCCTCGAATGGCCGGCGTCCGGCACGTAGGGCACTTGCCGGACGTCGAAGCGTTGCAAGGTCGCGAAAATATCGTCCGGCCAATTCGGGGCCGGGTCGGCAGCGTCAGCGCGGGCCCGCATTTTCCTGTCCGGTCGGCTTGCAAATCATGGCTCGACTGTAGACGGTGAACTGCGCCGCTCAAAAGAGCGAAAACGGCATATCGGTCTCAACCGGCGAGTATGGCGGCATGAACGCAAGTGCGAATGAACTGGCGGCCAATTTCGATCTGGAGAAGCTGACGGCGGAATTCTACGACGATCCCTACCCGACCTATCGTGCACTGCGGGAGAACGAGCCGCTCAAGCGCCTGCGCAACGGCACCGTATTCCTGACCCGCTATGACGATCTCGTCACGACTTACAAGAACACCAGATCGTTCAGCTCGGACAAGAAGCGCGAGTTCGCGCCGAAATATGGCGACACCCCGCTCTATGAGCATCACACCACGAGCCTCGTCTTCAACGATCCGCCGGCGCATACCCGCGTGCGGCGCCTGATCATGGGCGCGCTGTCGCCGCGCGCGATCGCGGGGATGGAGCCCGATATTATCAAGCTGGTCGACGGCCTGCTCAATCGCATCGCTGCCAAGGGCAGCTGCGAGCTGATCGAGGACTTCGCCGCCTCGATCCCCATCGAGGTGATCGGCAATTTGCTCGACGTGCCCCATGACGAACGCGCGCCGCTGCGCGATTGGTCGCTGGCGATCCTGGGCGCCCTCGAACCGGTCGTGTCACCTGAAGTGGCCGCGCGCGGCAACAAGGCCGTGACGGACTTCCTCGCCTATCTCCAGACACTGGTCGCGCGCCGGCGCCAAACGCCCGGCAACCCCGAGCGTGACGTGTTGACGCGGCTGATCCAGGGAGAAGGTAACGGCGGGGAGAACGGCGAGCGGCTGACCGAGAAGGAGCTGCTGCACAACTGCATCTTCCTGCTCAATGCCGGCCACGAGACCACCACCAACCTGATCGGCAACGGGCTGGTCGCGCTCGACCGGAACCCGGATCAGAAGCGGGGGCTGAGCGACAACCCCGAGCTGATCAAGACTGCGGTCGAAGAGATGCTGCGCTACGAAAGCTCGAACCAGCTCGGCAACCGCATGACCACGGAGCGGGTCGAGCTCGGCGGCGTCATGCTCGATGCCGGCACGTCGATCACGCTGTGCATCGGCGCTGCCAACCGCGATCCGGCGCAGTTTCCGGACCCCGAAAGCTTCGACATCGCGCGCATGCCGAACCGGCATCTCGCCTTCGCCACCGGAGCGCATCAATGCGCGGGCATGGCGCTGGCGCGGCTGGAAGGCGCCATCGCGGTCTCACGCTTCTTGGCGCGCTTCCCGAACTATGCCGTGAGCGGACAGCCGGTCAGGGGTGGACGGGTGCGGTTCCGCGGCTTTTTGAGCGTGCCCTGCGCGGTCGGCTGAGGCCCGGCAGCAAAAATGTCGAAAACAACCCCATGCACAGTAGACGGCGGTCGGCGGAAGATTGCCATCTGGGTCCGCAGAACCATTTGACACTTCGGGCTAATCAGGCGGCACTACGCCATCATTCGCGCATCACGACTTCCGAGCGGGCAGGCTGATAGCCACATCAATCTGAGCGCGGCAGGTGCAGTCGTTGACGCGGGCGCGCAGCAATGGAGTGACGACAGATGAGCTCGTCGATCATTGATTTCCTCGCAACAGAAGCACGCTTTGGCGCCCACAATTACGAGCCGATCGGGGTCGTCCTGTCGCGTGGCGAAGGTGTCTGGGTCTGGGATACCGACAGCAACCGTTACCTCGATTGCCTCTCCGCCTATTCGGCGATCAACCAGGGCCACTGCCACCCCAAGATCCTCGCGGCGATGGTGGAACAGGCGCACAGGCTGACGCTCACCTCGCGCGCCTTCCACAACGACCAGCTCGCCCCGTTCTACGAAGAGATCGCGGCGCTGACCGGCTCCCATAGGGTGCTGCCGATGAACAGCGGCGCCGAGGCGGTCGAAAGCGCGATCAAGTCGGTGCGCAAATGGGGCTATGAGATGAAGGGCGTGCCGGACGGCCAGGCCGAGATCATCGTCTGCGCCAACAATTTCCACGGACGCACGCTTGGCATCGTCGGCTTTTCAACCGACCCTGTGACACGCACACACTTTGGACCGTTCGCGCCCGGCTTCAAGATCATCGCGTTCGGCGATGCCGCGGCGCTGGAAGAAGCGATCACGCCGAACACCGTCGCCTTTCTGGTCGAGCCGATCCAGGGCGAAGCCGGTGTCATCATTCCTCCAGCCGGCTATTTCACGAAGGTGCGGGAGCTCTGCACCGCCAACAATGTGATGCTGGTGCTCGACGAGATCCAGACCGGGCTTGGCCGCACCGGCAAGCTGCTCGCCGAACAGCACGAGGGCATCGAGGCGGACGTGACGCTGCTCGGCAAGGCCCTGTCCGGCGGCTTCTATCCGGTGTCGGCCGTGCTCTCGAACAACGAAGTGCTCGGTACGTTGAGACCCGGGCAGCACGGTTCGACTTTCGGCGGCAATCCACTTGCCTGCGCGGTGGCGCGGGCGGCGATGCGCGTGCTGGTCGAGGAAGGCATGATCGAGAACGCCGCCAGCCAGGGCGCGCGCTTTCTGGAAGGCTTGAAAGACATCCGTGCCAACACGATCCGCGAGGTACGCGGGCGCGGCCTGATGCTGGCGGTCGAGCTGCATCCTGAGGCCGGACGCGCACGCCGCTACTGCGAGGCGCTCCAGGGCAAGGGCATCCTCGCCAAGGATACCCATGAGCACACGATCCGCATCGCCCCGCCGCTGGTGATTACCAGCGACCAGGTCGACTGGGCGCTGGAGCGGTTCGCCACGACCCTGACGCAGGACTTCTCTTGAGGCTGCCTGCGTCGGAAGATCGCAAGGCCGGCCGCGGCCGACAACGAACGATTCCGCCACCTGCGCGTTGAAGGTTGTGCGCGGTTACGAGTTGGGAGCGACGATCATGCTTCCGCGTGGCGTTTGCCTGACGGCTTTTTTGGTTAGTGTCTCGATGCTGGCGGCGAGCGTCGGCGCATCCGCCCAAGGCCCCGGCCAGGGCCATGGAAGGGGTGGACCACCGGGACCGGCTGCGGCGCCGGCAGCTCGGCCGGCAGCACCACCTGCCATGGCGCGTCCCGCCGCGCCGGCATTCCATCCCCCGGCTATGCCGCAGCGACCGGCCATGGCGCCACATCCGGCGCCGCATATTGCCTCACCGCCACCGCGTCCGACCCCGCATTTCGCTGCGCCGTCACCGCGAGCTGCCCCGCACGTAGCGGCGCCGCGGCCTGAATTCCATCGGGCGCCGGCAGCGCCGCAACGTCCGGCCATGGCACCGCGGCCGATGCCGCATATCGCCGCCCCGTCACGGCCAAGCGCACAGCCGGCCATGAACCAACGGCTGTCGCGACGGGAGCAGATTGACCAGCGCGCGCAACAGCATCAGCAGCAGATCCAGCAGCGCCAGCAGATGGTGCAGCAGCGGCAGCGCGAGATGCTGTCGCACCAGACCGCGGATCGCCAGACCCGCATCGATCGCCTGCAGCAGCGCTTGCAGCAATTACAGTCGCAAAAAGTAGAAGGCGCGCGGGCGCAACGCGCGCAGCAACGGATGCTCCAGACGCAGAACCGCCTGCTTGATCGTGAGCAGCGGGCGCAGCAAAGCGACCTGGCACGCCAGCAGCGGCTTGGACTACAGGCTCCGGCCGGGCGCGCCCCAGCCACTGCGGCTGCCGTGCAGGCCGCCGAGCGCGGGCGGTTTGCCGCGCGCTTCCGCGAGCAGGCCACTCCGCAAACCCAAGCGGCCCTCGTCGCCCGCCAAAGCGGCTGGGCTCCCCGGCAGGCCTGGCGGCACCGCCATCCCGCGGTGTTCGTGGCGTGGCTTGGGCCGGTGTTCTGGCCATACGCCTACTCCGACATTTTTGACTATACATTCTGGTCCTATGCTTACGAGCCCGGCTATTGGGCGTACGCGTATGACGACTTCGTCGACACCGTGTTCTGGGGTGGTGACAGCCCCTATGCCGCCTATGCCAGCACCAACCCGTATGACTATCCGCAAGCCGGCGGCTACCGTGCGCGCCAGCGCGCCAGCGTGAGCCCGCAAACGCTACAGCAATTGTGCGGTACACCGGACAAGGGCGTCACCGCCTGGCCGCTTGCCGATATCGCGCGGGCGGTGCGTCCGACGCCGGAGCAACGCGCGCTGCTCGACGAATTGAAGACCGCGGCGGCCAACGCTGCCGGTGTGTTCAAGGATTCTTGCGCGGAGACCTATGCGTTGACGCCGCCCGGCCGCTTGCGGGCGATGATGAACCGCGTCAGGGCGACGCTGGAAGCGGTCAAGATCGTGCGACCGGCACTGGAGAATCTCTACAACTCGCTCAATGACGAGCAGCAGGCCCGCTTCAACGCGCTCGGCCCCAATATCGGCGACCGCTCGCCGACGCAGCAGCAAGCCAGTGGCCAGGAAGCCCGTGTCGACGGCTGCGGCGATCCGAAGTCCGGCCTGACCCAGTTGCCGATCCAAAGGATCGAGGCTGTACTTCACCCCGCGGGCAAGCAGAAGGAAGCGCTCGACCGCCTGAGCGAAGCAACGGCCAAGGGCGTCGAGGGCCTACAGGCGGCCTGTCCGAACGACCTACCGCTGACGCCGGTCGGACGGCTGGAGGCGATGCAGCACCGGCTCGAGGCCATGCTGAAGGCCGCCAAGCTGGTCGAACCCGCGCTCGACGAGTTCTATGCCACGCTGAGCAGCGAGCAGAAGGCGCGCTTCAATACGCTGCAACAGATTGCAAGCCCGTGAGGGCAGCGTGGCATTCTCTCGTTGCAATTGCGCAGCGGCCGAACGACGGCTTCCGAAGCCGCAGGTGCATTCCATTTCAGGACTGAAATTTTAATTGTGAGCGGCCGTCTCTGGATGGTGGTTAGCTTGACTGTGGCGCGGCTGCGGCACCGGGGTGATGACATTCTGCTTGAAGCTGATGGCTGTCCACCTCTCGTTGGTAGTACTCCAACCAGCTCGCTGACCCGCACGAGTTAGCCGCTTCGGCGCCGTATCCAACGTAGCCTCTTGTCCGCCGAGAATGGCAATCATCGCGGCGGCCTAAACCACCGTCTTGTGCCGCGCGACGCAGGTCTGCAGCACCTCGTCGATCGGTCTGCTCCACCAGTCGTTGGAGAAGATTTCGATCTCCGAATAGCCGGCAAAGCCCTCTGCTTCGACCGCTGCGCGTACCGACTTGATGTCGATGACGCCGTCGCCCATCATGCCGCGGTCGTTGAGGATGTCCGTGGTCGGCACCAGCCAGTCGCAGACATGGAAGGCGAGCAGGCGATCGCGGCCGGCGCGCGCGATCTGGGCCATCAGCTCCGGATCCCACCAGATGTGATAGACGTCGAGCGCGACGCCGAGCATGCCGCTGCGACCAGGATCAAGCCGGTCGCAGATGTCGAGCGCCTGCTTCGTGGTGTTGACGCAGGCGCGATCCGCCGCATAGGCCGGATGCAACGGCTCGATCGCCAGCGGCAGCTTTGCTTGTTTGGCGTAGTCGAGCATATCGGCGAGCGCTTCCTCGACCTGCGTCCGCGCGCCGGCGATGTCCTTCGACGCCTCGCTGCCCGGCCGCGAATATTGCGGCAGGCCGCCGACGACGAGAACGATGCAGGGTGCTCCCAGCGCCTTCGCTTCGTCGACGCAGCGCCGGTTGTCGTCGCGCACCTCGTCTCGGCGCGCAGCGTCGGATGTGAACATGCCGCCACGGCAATAGCCCGATAGATCGAGACCGGCATCGCGCACCGCACGCGCGGCACGATCGAGGCCGACGGCGGCGACCTGGTCGCGCCAGGGGTCGATGGCACGGATGCCGTGCCTGGCACAGGCGTCGATGATCTCGACGAGATCACCCTGCTTGCGGATTGTCGCCGTATTGAGCGACAGCCAGCGATGGTCGGACGAGAAATCACGCATCAGGATTCGATTCCGTGCGAGGCCAGCACGGTCTTCATCCGGCGCGTCGCAAGTTCGGGATTGGCGAGCAGACCGGCCTGATCGGCCAGGCGGAACAGCTCGGCCAGATGCAGCGTCGAGCGCGTGCTTTCTTGTCCACCGACCATGGTGAAATGGTCCTGGTGGCCATTGAGATAAGCCATGAAGACGACGCCGGTCTTGTAGAAGCGCGTCGGCGCCTTGAAGATGTGGCGCGACAGCGGCACCGTCGGTCCCAGCACATCGTGGAAGCCGGCCTCGTCGCCGGCTGCCAACCGCGACAGGGCATAGGAAGCCGCCGGCGCGATCGCATCGAAGATGCCGAGCAGCGCGTGCGAAAAGCCTTCGCCGTCGCCGGCGATCAGCTCCGCGTAGTTGAAATCGTCGCCGGTGTACATCTTGATACGCTTGTCGAGACGCCTGCGCATGTCGATCTCGCGCTGCTTGTCGAGCAGCGAAACCTTGACGCCGTCGATCTTGGCCGCGTTGCCGTTGATGATGGCCACCGCCGTGTCCATCGCCTTGTCGAGATCGTTGGTGCCCCAATATCCCGTCAGCGCCGGATCGAACATGTCGCCGAGCCAGTGGATGATCACGGGCTCGCGGACCTGCGACAGCACCCGGTCGTAGACCTTTGCGTAATCGTCGGCGTTGCGGCCCAGCTTCGCCAGTGCCCGCGACGCCATCAAGATGATGCGGCCGCCGACCTTCTCGACCGCCGATATCTGCTCCTCATAGGCGCGGATCACGTCGTCGAGAGTCTTGGCATCCTCGACCGCGAGATGGTCGGTGCCCGCTCCGGAAAACACCAGCCCATTGCGCCGCTTGGCGGCGGCGACCGAGCGCGTGATCAGCTCCAGCGAAGTCGGCCAATCCAGCCCCATGCCGCGCTGCGCGGTGTCCATGGCCTCCGCAACCCCGAGCCCGAGGTCCCAGACGTGCTCGCGGAAGGCGATGGTCTTGTCCCAGTCGACGGCAACCGAAAGCCAGGGATCATTGTCGGCGAAGGGATCGACCACCGTATGCACGGCCGAAAAGGCGATGCGATTCAGCGGTCCCTCGAGCTTCACGGGAAACGTTCGCGACGCCGCAAGCCGGTAGGTCTCGATCGAGCGATCGGCTTTCGGCAGCTTGAGCGACAGGGACGACGTCGGCAGGACGGGTTTGTTCATGATTTCAGACCTCTCCCCGTCATTGCGAGGAGCGAAGCGACGAAGCAATCCAGATTCTTTCCGCAGTGGCAGTCTGGATTGCTTCGCTTCGCTCGCAATGACGGCTCAATCAGCATCGACACTTATCCAATAGACTCAGACCTTGATCGGGGCGACGTCGATCCAGCGCCGCTCCTTCCAGCTCTTCAGCGCGCATTCGGCGAGCTGCACGCCCTTGACGCCTTCGAGCAGCGTGAACTTGTAGGGCGCGTCCTCGTAGACATGGCGGATGAACATCTCCCACTGCTCCTTGAAGCCGTTGTCGTAGGTGACGTTGTCAGGCAGCTTCTGCCAGTCGCCGTAAAAGTCATGCAGCCGCTTCTCGTCGGGATTCCACACCGGCCGCGGTGTCGCCTGCCGCGCCTGGATCATGCAGTCGGACAGGCCGGCGACGGCCGAGCCGAGCGTACCGTCGACCTGGAAGGTGACGAGATCGTCGCGATAGACGCGCGTCACCCAGGACATGTTGATGTGGGCGATGGCGCCGCCCTTGAGCTGGAACGTGGCATAGGCGGAGTCGTCGGCGGTCGCCTTGTACTTCTTGCCCTGCTCGTCGAAACGCTCGGGAATGTCGGTGTTGCCGATGCAGCTCACGCTCTCGACCTCGCCGAAGAGGTTGTCGAGCACGTAGCGCCAATGGCAAACCATGTCGAGGATGATGCCGCCGCCGTCCTCGTCGCGGTAGTTCCATGACGGCCGTTGCGCCTCCTGCCAGCCGCCCTCGAACACCCAATAGCCGAACTCGCCGCGCACCGAGAGGATGCGGCCGAAGAAGCCGGAATCGCGCAGGAAGGCGATCTTCTTCAGGCCGGGCAGGAACAGCTTGTCCTGCACCGTGCCGTGCTTGACGCCCTTGGCGTTGGCGAGCTTGACGACCTCGAGCGCCTCCTCGAAATTCGTCGCGATCGGCTTCTCGCAATAGACGTGCTTGCCGGCATTGATGGCCTGGGTCAGCAGCCCGGGGCGTGCCTGTGTGGTGGCGGCGTCGAAGAACATGGTGTCGTTCTTGTCCGCCAGCGCGGCGTCCAGATCGGTGGTCCAGCGCGTGATGTTGTAGCGCTTGGCGAGCCCCTCGACCTTCTCGACGCTGCGGCCGACCAGGATCGGATCGGGCATCACGCGGTCGCCGTTTTTCAAGCGGACGCCGCCCTGCTCGCGGATCGCAACGATCGAGCGGATCAGATGCTGGTTGAGGCCCATCCGGCCGGTGACGCCGTTCATGATGAGGCCGAGGCGTTGGGTGGTCATGCCAATTGCTCCCTAGGTGATTTTGGCTGTTCAAGCTGGCACAGTGCCGACCAGTCGGGATGGACCGACGTCGCAAAGCCCACTCGGTTGAGCGATCCCGTCAGGAGATCGCCGTTCAGAATTGAGAGCCTGATGCCCTGCCCCGCATCGGAGTAGAGATCGGGATGCGCTGCCGCGAAGACCTCGGCTTCCGCGGCGGGCGTCTCGCCAAATCCGTCGACATAGTGATGGCCGTTGCGCTCGGCGTGCGTGATTCCGATAAATGCACCGAGCGCGAGATCCTGCTGCACGGCAAGGCCCGCCTGGCAAGTGAGGTCCTCACCGGTCACGAAGAACTGCTCGCCGTCCGCGCTCCATTTTGCAGCGCGCGTCGCGTTGACGATGGACTTGTAAAGCCCTTTGCAGGACTTCGACGAAATGCCGTGATAGCCGAGCGCCCGTGCCGCAGGAAACGCGTCGTAAGAATCGTCGGCTTCGTCGATGATGAAGCCGCGCGCCGCGAGTGAGCTGAGCGGCGACTGCCTCGTGACATCGCGCGGCATCGGCTGCTCGACATAGAGCAGCCTAGAAGAAATCGATCGCAGCGCAGGATCATGGTCGAGCCGGTCGATGAGTGCTCGCAACGCGACGAGATCGGCATATTGCTCGTTGGCATCGAGCGTCACCTTGTAGTCACGCTCCAGCGTATCGAGCTCCTTGCCAATGCGCGACAGCCGCACTGCGTCGGCCACGGGATCACCCGACAGCTTCAGCTTGAAGTAGCTTGCACCGGAGTTCTCGCGGGCATCGGCAATTCCGCCCTCGCCTTCAACGGTGTCGTCGAGGCCGACGGTATGCCTGATGGCAACACGCGAGAGCGGCTTCCGGCCGGATAGAAACGTCGTGAGATCCGTTTCCTTCAGGTCGGGCGAGAGCCGCGCGTCGATGCCGGCGATGTTGCCGGCCATGCCATCGAAAAAACTGGTCTCGGCGGCGCGTAGCAGCGCATCGAGGATCGCTTTGTCGATTTCCGCGGGTCCGTAAGCCGCCGCAAGGGCCGGGATGTTCTTTTTCGCACACGTTGCGACCTGGGCACCGATGCACGAGGCATGCAGATCGAATGCAGTCAGAAATCCAGTTCGCGCAAGATAAAGCCCCCGAGCGATCTCCAGCGAGCGGCGCAGATCATCGACGGTCCGTGCCGGCGACAGCTCCGGCCGCTTGTCGAACCATTTTGGCACCAGCAGCTCGGCGCTGGCGCCAACCGCCGTTCCCCTGCCCTCGACCTCGATCTCGACTCGTACGAACAGCTGCGGTGTCGCGTTGATCGTGATCGCGCCAAAGCGGAACGGCCGCGCGAACTGCACGGGATGTTCGAAGAAGGCGATATCTCGCAGCTTCAGGCGCGGTGCCATGGCTTCAGTCCAGTGAACCCTGCGAGAAGAAATGCTTGCGGATGCGCTGCACGAGCTCGGTGAAAACAGGATCAGCCATCACGTCGAGCGAACGGGGGCGCGGCAGTGGCACGTCGTAGATCGCGGCGATCGCGCCTGGCCGCTCGGTCATGACGAGCACGCGGTCGGCGAGGAACACGGCCTCGGGGATCGAATGCGTAATCAGCAGCACCGTCTTCCTGGTCTCGCGCTGGATCCGCATCAGCTCGACGTTCATGCGCTCGCGCGTCAGGGCATCGAGCGCGCCGAACGGCTCGTCCATCAGCATGATCCTGGGATCGTGCACGAGCGCACGGCAGATCGAGGCGCGCTGCTGCATACCGCCGGACAGTTGCCACGGCAGCGTTTTCTCGAAGCCTTCGAGCCCCACCATCTTCAACAGCGCCTTGGCGCGGTCGAGATATGTCTGCCGCGGCAGCCGCTTCATGTCGATCGGCAGCATCACGTTGGCCAGGATGTTGCGCCAGGGCAGCAGCAGTGCGTTCTGGAACACGATGCCGACATTGCCGTGCGGCGCCGTCACCTTCTCGCCCTCGACCAGGATCTCGCCCCCGGTCGGCGGCAGCAATCCAGAGATCAGCTTGAGCAGCGTGGACTTGCCGCAGCCGGAAGGGCCGACCACGACAAAGAACTCGCCATCGTTGATGTGGAAATCGAGCGGCCGCAGCGACGGCACGTCACCGTCGCGCGTCCGATAAGTTTTGGACACGCCGGACAGTTTGATGCCCGACGCATCGCCGGCAGCACGGTCGCTCACCAGTCTCAGATGTGCGGCCGGCTGCGCGATTTCACTCATAACTGCCGCTGGTTTCACGAGCCGCTCTTCGGCAGATAGTCGTTGGTGTAGAAGGCCTTTGGGTTATCCTTGGCCTTGGCGTCGAGCCCGCCATATTCGACCATCAGGTTGACCGAGTCGGTCATGTTCTGGTCAGTGACCTGGAACGGCCGCTTGGTCTTGGTCTCCGCAGTCCGGTAGAGCGGAATGGTCAACTCAAAGCCCTGGGTCAGCGTATCGATCTTGCCGCCCTTCGGATTGGCGTCGAGGATCGACTGCGCCGCGGCCTTCGGCTCCTTCTCGGCGGCCTCGACCGCTTTCGTCGTCGCCGACATGAAGCGGCGGACGAGGTCGGCATTGGCCTTCACATAATCAGCGTTGGCGATGATGCCCGATGAGACCATGTTGATGCCGTAGTCCGCGAACTTGATCGGATAGACGTCCTTGCCGGTGGCGTCCTTGATCTTCATCGACTGGTCCATGACGTAGCCGAGCAAGAGATCGGCCTGGCCGTTGATGACGGCGTTGAGCTTGGTCTGGCCGTCGCCAGCGACGGTCTGGAAGTCGCTCTCCTTCAACCCGGTCTTCTTCAGGAACAACGGCCAGATCTGGGTCATGGAATCGGCCGGCGTGATGGCGACCGTCTTGCCCTTGATATCCTCGGGCTTCCTGATGTTCTTGTCGACGAAACCCATGGCGGACATCGGGCTGGTCTGGAGCAGCACGCCAGTCGCAACCACCGGCGCGCCCTTGATCGCGGCGCGCATCATGGTGGGCACGTCGACATAGCCGAAATCGGCGGTCTTGGCGGCGACCGCCTGCGTGGTCGCGGCCGAGCCGCGGCCTTCCTGGATCTCGAGGTCGATCCCCTCGGCCGCGTAAATGCCCTTGGCCTTGCCGTAGTAGAACGGCGCGTGCTCACCATAGACGTACCAGTTGAGCATCAGCACGACCTTGTCCGCCGCCTGCGCCGGCATGGCCGCAAACACCATCAGCGCCGCCGAGACAGCTCCTATCCACCGCTTCATCGTCACTCTCCCTTGTCGTTGTTTGCGTCGGCCGTTGGCAGCCGTTCGTTGCTTTGGTTGTTGTTAAGAGGCGAAAATCACGTCCTCGCGCTGGCTGACATGCCAGGGAATGACCAGCTTCTCGATCCGGTCCACAATCCAGAACAGGATGACGCCGAGCAGCGCAAGGATCACGAGCGCTGCGAACATCGTCGGCAGGTCGAAGGTTCCGATCGAGCGCTGCATCACATAGCCGATGCCGGAATTCGAGCCGACGAACTCGCCCACGACCGCGCCGACCACGGCGAGCGTCACCGACACTTTGAGGCCGGAGAAGATCGCCGGTAGCGCATGCGGCAGGTTCACCGCACAAAACACCTGGAAGCGGCTGCCCTGCATGGCTCGGGCGAGATCGACCATATCTGGATCGACCGATTTGAAGCCCTGCACCGCGGAGACCACCACCGGAAAGAAGCCGAGCAGGAAGGCCGAAATCACCTTCGGAATGATGCCGAAGCCGAACCAGACCACGAACAGCGGCGCGATTGCGATCTTCGGCACGGATTGGGAAAACACCAGCAGCGGATAGATGTAGCTCTCCACGGTCTTGGAGCCCGCGATCAGCATCGCGATGGGGATACCAAATAGCGCCGAGAGCGCGAAGCCGCAGACGGTCGCATAAGTCGTCGGCCAGGACTGGCGCAGCAATTCCGGCCAATCGGTGCGCAGCACCGCAATGACATCGCCCGGCGACGGGATTTGATAGGCGGGAATCTTGAACAGCCGGATCGCGAGATCCCAGGCGACGATGATGAACACCAGGAACAAAAACGGCCGGATCCAGGCCGCGTTCAGGATCTTGGACACCGCACTCTGCGGCTTTAGCTCAGCCACGTCTCACTCCCGGCAGTCTTGTTCGTTGGCGGAGAAATTAACCCGTTGGGTAAATACTGTCCAGTGGTTTTGCTGTGACGTTTTGCGCAGGGGTTCCGGGCTTTGGCAGGTAGCGGAGTCGAATGCGCTCGTGTCCCGGACGCGCTGCAACGCCCTATAGCGTTGCTGCGCAGAGCCGGGACCCAGAGGCGACGTGCTCCACAGTTGCGTGGGCCCCGGCTCTGCAGCGCACCGCAAGAGCGCTGCGCTGCGTCCGGGGCACGAGACCGCCTCGTGGCCCGGACTGCGCCGCTACACCGTCTGCGCCACCGCGGCGCGCGAGTTCGGCACCTTCGTCGTAGCTAACAGCGCGGCCGAGCGTCCCGTCAGCGCTGCCAGCACGAGGCCGACCATATGGTCCAGCCGCTCGTCCTTCGCATCCTTGGCCAGCAAATCGCGGCCGAAAATCACGCTGAGCGTCGCCGAATTCGAAAGATAGAAGAAACAGAGTCCCGCGATCGAGATGTAGAGCTGCACCGGATCGACCTCGACCTGGAAGTCGCCGCCGTCGACGCCGCGCCGCACCACGGTGCGGATCATCTCGACGAAGGGTGAGTGCATCGACTTGACCTTGGTCGAGCGCTTCAGGTGCTTTGCGCGCGCGAGATTCTCGGTCTGGAGCAGCGAGAGGAATTCGGGATTGCGCAGGAAATAATTCCAGGTGAACTCGATCAGGCGCCTGATCGCCTCGGGCGGGTCGAGATGTTCGAGATCGAGCCCGCGCTCCTCGCTGCGGATCTTGTCATAGGCGCCTTCGAGCACCGCGAGATAGAGCTCGTCCTTGTTGCCGACGTGATAGTAGAGCATCCGCTTGTTGGCGCCGGCCTTTTCGGCAATGCGATCGACCCGCGCGCCGGCAA
Organism: Bradyrhizobium sp. 149; assembly: GCF_023073915.1. Taxonomy (GTDB): domain Bacteria; phylum Pseudomonadota; class Alphaproteobacteria; order Rhizobiales; family Xanthobacteraceae; genus Bradyrhizobium. Next base: position 533,284 of record NZ_JADPKK010000013.1, read on the forward strand.
GCCCATGGGCCGAGAATTCCTGCTTGGCGGCTTCGAGAATGCGCAGCCGCATCCCCTCGGGGTCGCGCTGCCATTTCAGAGTTCGCTTTGCCTTCGCCAAACCGGTTGCTCGCTGAGTGGTCTCAGGATGCCGTGTAACACGCGGGCGGCCCGCCGCATAGTTTCGTCATTGCGAGCATAGCGAAGCAAATCCAGACTGCCACCACGGAGACAGTCTGGATTGCTTCGTCGCAAGAGCTCCTCGCAATGACGAGAGGACAGAACGCCTCTCAATCCACCGGCTTCGGCGAGCGCTCCAGCAGGACCGTCTGGATGCCGCAGGTGCCGGTCCGCACCGTCATGATGCGCGTGCCCGGCTTGCGGCCATGGCGCACCTCGCTGACATCGACGCCGGCGGCGATCAGGCGGGCGCGGGTGGCGTCGATGTCGGCCACCCGCCAGCTCAGGCCCCAGAGGCGGTCATGCAGGGGATCGCCGCCCGCGCCTGGGCGGCGTACCACCTCGACGATGAGATCGCCGCAGCGGAAGAACATCAGCTGGCCCCAATCCTGGTGCGAACGGTCGAGCGCCAGATCGAGCCCGAGCCGCGCGCCATAGAGCGCGGCGGCGCGATCGGAATCCTCGGTGGTAATCACGACGTGGTCCAGCGCATCGATCGGCGCAATATCGGTCGCCGGCGACAACGGACGCTCGTCAGCCAGTTCGAGGAAGAACATGCGCACACTGCGCGTGAGTTCCGTGGCAGCGCGCGTCCGCTTCCAGTGCAGGATCGCGCCGCTCTCCGCATCGCTGCTTTCGACCTCGGCAACCGGATCTGGCTTGAGCGCCACCCGGTCCAGCCGCCGGTGCATCTTGCCCATGTCCGCGACACGAAAGCACAGGCTGGCGAGCACGCCTTCCTGGCCATCGAGCAGCGCGCGCATGCGCTCGGCGGTCATGCTGAAGCCGTTCGGCGCCATCAATTCGATCGTCATGTTCGCAAGAGTGAACAGCACCCGGTCGGCGCCCTCGCCCGAGTTCTGCCAGGCCGGCGCGCGCCCGAGCAGCGTCTGATAGGCCGCCTTGGCCGCACCGATATCCCTGACCAGAGCGACGACGTGATCGAGGCCGGTGATCATGTTTCCCCCTTGTTGATTGGCCGGAACCGTGAACCGAGAGACGGCAATTGTCCGGGCTTGGCATTGCCCGGCGATGGTCGTATTCCGGCCCCATGCCGACCTCAAGCGCTTCGTGCGGCAGTTTTGCGGATAATTTCAGCGGTCCCCCGGCGGAACCGGTGTTACAGTAACCCTGCCGGCCGGGACCACAAAGCGCATCACGGACAAGCAATGCAGGCTCTCTTTATCGGACAGACCTATATCGACGTCGTTTTCATCACCGACCACATGCCGACCGGTGACGAGAAGCACGTGGCCTCGGACTACGCGGTTTCCTTCGGCGGCAACGCGGTGACGGCGGCGTTCTGTTGCGCCAAGCTCGGCATCGTGCCCGATCTGATCGCCACGGCGGCCAATGACTGGCTCGGCCGCATGTTCATGGACATGTGCGCGAAATACGGGATCTCGCTGCATGGGCGGAAGGTCAACCAGTCTTCGCTGTCCTTCATCATGCCCAAGGACGGCAAGCGCGCCATCGTCCGCTGCCGCGACGACGACCACATCCATCCATTCCCGATGCTCAATCTCGGCGGCTGCCGCGCGCTGCATGTCGACGGCCATCAGCCCGATGCCGCGATCCACTACGCAAAAGTCTGCCGCGAGGCCGGCATCTTGACGTCGCTCGACGGTGGCGGCCTGCGCACCAACACGCATGAGCTACTGGAATTCATCGACGTGGCGATCGTCGCCGAGCGCCTGTGCGAGCAAATGGATCTGACGCCGGAGAAGATGCTCGACTATCTCAAGAGCCGCGGCTGCAAGATCGGCGGCATCACCATGGGCGAGAAGGGCCTGCTCTGGTATAATGAAACAGGCGCGGTCGAGATCATGCCGGCGATGCCGATTCCGCGCGAGCGCGTGATCGACACCAACGGCGCCGGCGACGTCTTCCACGGCGCCTATGTCTATTCCTATCTCGCCCATCCCGGCAAAAGCTGGCGCGAGCATTTTGATTTTGCCCGCGCCGCCTCGACCTTCAAGATCCAGCGTCTTGGCAACGAAGCCGGCCTGCCGACGCTTGTCGACATCGCCAAGGTCAGGCGCGAGTTCGAGGTCAGGGTCTAGCGTTCGCCGAGGTCTGTTATGGGACGCGTCTTCGTCGCCGGCAGCATCAACATGGATGTGGTGGCGACAGCCGATCGCCATCCGAAGGTCGGCGAGACCGTCGCCGGCAGGCAGGTGCTGTATTTTCCGGGCGGCAAGGGCGCCAACCAGGCGGTCGCGGCGTCACGGCTTGGCGCGAGGACCACGCTGATCGGCCGGCTGGGCAAGGATCCGTTCGGCGGTGAGCTGAAGGCTTTCCTTGGCGATCAAGGCATCGATCTCGGCTACCTCCAGGAGACGAGTGAGGCCCACACCGGCACCGCGATCATCACGGTTGCGGACGCCGACAACACCATCATCGTCATTCCCGGCGCCAATGCACTGGTCGGCGCTGATGATGTCAGCGTTGTACCCATCTTGAAAGGCGACGTTGCCGTCAGCCAGTTCGAGATCCCGCTGCCGACGATTGCCGCGTTCTTTCGCCGCGCGCGGGATGCCTCGGCCACGACGCTGCTCAACCCGGCCCCGGCACAGAACATGTCGGGCGAATTGCTCGCGCTCGTCGACATCCTCGTGCTGAACGAGACCGAGCTCGGCTTCCTCGCCGGTGTCGAGTTATCCGACAGTGACCAGACCGCGCGGATCATCGACGTCGCGCGAAAACTTCAGGCGCGCGAGGACCAGACCATCTGCGTGACCCTCGGCAAGCGCGGCGTCCTCGCGCTCGCCGGACGCGAGGAATTGTCGGTGCCCGCCCGCTTGGTGAAGGCGATCGACACCACAGGCGCCGGGGATTGTTTTGTGGGAGCGGTCGCGGCGCAACTTGCCGACGGCGCAGCGCTGCGCGCGGCACTCGCGTTCGCCAATGCCGCCGCCTCTATCTCCGTGCAGCGCATGGGCGCCGGGCCGTCGATGCCGACGGCCGGGGAAGTCGCCGCCGTCCTCAACGCCGGCTGATCACGCCAGCGCGCTCTTCAGGTCAAAACTTTCGTCGGCGGCCTGCGCCGGCGTGATCGAGCGATCCAGGCCGAACAGGCGGCGACCGAACATGTGGTCGCCGGCGCGGTTGATCGATTCGATGCCGAGCAGACTGTCGCCCTTGTAGCAGAACGCCGAGAACGCCTTCCTGGCGGGATCGCCGCGCAGCACGACACGGTCGTAACCGGTGGTGAGGCCCGCGATTTGGAGCTTGTCGTCGCCCTGGTCGCTCCAGAACCAGGGATGGCTGTCATAGGCCTTCCGGTCGCCGGTCAGCCGCGCCGCAAGGCAGCGCGCGTGATCGGTGGCGTTCTGCACCGATTCCAGCCGCTGCGATCCGCCGAAGCGCGGGCTTGCGAACAGCGCGCAATCGCCGATCGCCGAGATATCGGGATCAGCCGTCGAGAGATATTCGTCGACGATGATGCCGGCGGCGACCGGCAGCCCCGCCTCCGCCGCCAGCTCGATGTTCGGCAGCACGCCGACGCCGACCACGACGAGATCCGCCGGCAGATGCCTTCCGTCGCTCAAGGAGACGCCGGCGACCTTGCCGGCGTCCGCCTCGATCGCGGTTGCCTGCACGCCGAGGTGGATGCGGATGCCGGCCTCGCGATGCCGCGCCTGAAAATACTCCGAGACCTCCGCCGTCACAGCGCGCGCCATCACGCGCGGGGCGAGCTCGAGCACGTCGACCTCAAGACCCTTGATGCGCGCGGTGGACGCGAATTCGAGGCCGATGAAGCCGGCGCCGATCACCACCACCCGCGTCTTCGACGGGATGATCTTTCGCAGCGCCTCGCTCTCGTCGAGAGTGCGCAGATACTTTACATCGGGGAGATTGGCGTTGGGCAGATCGAGCAGCCGGTTGCGCGCGCCCGTCGCCAGCACGAGGTGGCCGTAGGGCAGCGTCTTGCCCGAAGCGAGCAGCACCTTGCGCCCCGCGCGGTCGATCGACACGACGCGGCCCGCGAGCAGATTGATGGCCTGGTCCTGGTAGAATTTTGCCGGCCGGAACATCAGGCTCTCCGGCCCCGCCGCGCCCTTGATATAGGCCTTGGACAGCGGCGGCCGCTGATAGGGCAGATGCGCCTCGTCATTGATCAGGCAGATGGGAGCGGAAAATCCCGCCTGACGCAGGGATGCCGCGACCTGGTAGCCGCCATGGCCGGCACCGACAATGATCACCGGACCATCCGTCATCGGACAGCCCGTTTCCGCAAGACACGAGCGTGACCCATGTCGTCTCCTCTCTCACTGGTTTTGGTTTTCTGGCCCAGGAGGAGCCGGCGCTCGTGTCCGTCCCTTGGCAAAGGCGGCCCATTTGAGCCTATAGTTCCGGCTTGCGCAAGAGCAGCGGGCGGGCACTGGCGGCCGGGGATTGTCACCCCTCGGCTTCTGCGATTTAGTTGCAGCAAGGACCTCATGCCGGGGATTTCAAGATGCCAGCTCCCATCTCCCAACCCGACGATCCCGCGCTGCTCCGGATCGACGGCCCGATCGCGACCATCACGCTCAACCGCCCCGCCGCGTTCAACTCGATCAATCTGGCGATCGCGCAAAAGCTCGAACAGCTTGCGGCCTACATCGAAGGCGCCGACGACGTCAGGGTTGTGATCCTCGAAGGCGAAGGCCGCGCCTTCTCGGCCGGCGGCGATCTGCAGACGATCGGTGCTGCCGCGGAGGCCAACACGGTCACGCCCGTCGTCGGCGAACTATTGAAGCACTATCACGCCTTCATCGAGATCATCCGGCGCATGCCGAAGATCTCGCTGTCCAGCGTGCACGGCTCGGCCGCCGGCGCCGGCATGGGCCTCGCTTTCGTCACCGATCTCTGCATCGCCGCGGAGAATGCCAAATTCACGCCGGCCTATGCCAAGATCGGCGTCTCGCCAGATGGCGGATCTACGGTCGGGATCGTCAACACGGTCGGCCCGCGTCGCGCGCTGCAGATTTTCCTGTCCGAGGACAATTTTACCGCGCAGCAGGCCCATGAATGGGACCTGGTTGCGAAGGTCGTTCCCGCCGCCGAGTTGAAGACGGCAACGCGAACTCTCGCCGAGCGGCTGGCACAGAATCCGCCGGCGGCGATTGCCGGCACCAAGTCGCTGGTCTACCAGGCCGCCACGACACCGGTAAAGCAGCAGCTCGATGCCGAGGAGCACAAGATCATCATGGCCATGAACACGGAGGAGTTTCGCGCCGCGGTCAAGAAATTCACCAGCAAGAGCAAGTAGCATTCACGCAAGCAGGCTTACTTGGGACAGATATAGCCCGTGCCCGCCGGCGACTTGAAGCATCCGACCGATTCCGGCAGCACTTTCTGCGGCAGCCACAGCACCACGCTCGGGAAGTAGATCGCGAACGCAATCGTCCCCAGGAACACCAGGTAGATCGGCAAGGCGGCGCGTAGCGCTTTGGCGAAACTGACGCCCACGAATTTCGACGCCATCAGCAGCACAAGACCGTAGGGCGGCGTGATCAGACCGAAGGCCAGCGTTGCGATCAGCACCACGCCCATATGCACGGCATTGATGTCGCCGGCTTCCGTCAGTGTGTTGACCAGCGGCATGAAGATGATGATGGTCGGCACCGGCTCGATGAAATCGCCGACCACCGTGAAGAGCAGCACCATCAGCAGCATGATGAGATGCGGATCGTTGCCGGCGAGCGAAGTGATGACCTCGGCGATGTAGCTTGCACCGCGCAAATAGGCGAGCATCCAGCCGAACGCATTGGCGGCACCGATCGTGATCAGCGGCAGCGAGAAGATAAGGCCCGCAAGGCAGAAATCATACGGAATCTTGCTGATATGCGCACGGTTGAGCGCGGGGATCACGACCACGACAATCCAGACCACGGCAACGACGCCGGCTTCCGTCGGCGTGAACCAGCCGGTCAGAATGCCCCCTAGCAGGATCACAGGGATCATCAGTGGCAGCGCCGCATCGCCCGCCGCGAACACCACCTGCCGCAGCGGGGCACGCGGCTTGCGCAGGCCGGAGGGGCCGAAGAAATAGCAGTAGATCATCAGACCGAAGCCGATCATCAGGCCGGGCACGACGCCTGCCATGAACAGGCCGGCGATCGAGACGTTGCCCACGGCGCCATAGACCACGGCGGTGATGCTCGGCGGCACCAGCGCCGCGATGGTCGATGCGGATGCGATGATCGCGGCGATGAAGGCGGGCTCGTAACCCTCGCGCTTCATCGGGCCGCCCAGCGCGCGGCTCATCACGGCGACGTCGGCGGTGGTCGAGCCCGACATTTCCGAGAAGAACATGCTGAAGACCACCACGACCTGCGACAGGCCGCCCCTGATATGGCCAACGAGGGACACCGAGAGGTTGGCTATTCGAACCACCACATTGGCCGAGCTCATGAGCTCGCCGACCAGCAGGAAGAACGGGATCGCCAGCAGCGCCTCGGAATCCACGCCGTCGAAAACCTTCTGGATGATCGCGGCGAGCGAGACGTCCGACAGGAGCGCGCCGATGAAGACGCCGGCCATCAGCGAGAACGGCACGGGCACGCCGAGATAGCCGAACGACAGGAAGCAGACCGTCATCAACGCCAGAACAATGGGTGCGCTCACGGCTGCGTCCTCATCTGTGCGTCGGTGATGACAGGCGCCCCGTCGTCCTCCTCGGGCGGCTCGGGGTGGTCAAAGCCATTGCGCAGGCCGTTGACGAGCTGCTCGATGGTGAACAGGCCGATCAGCACGCCCGACAGCGGAATGATTGCGTAGAGCGAAGCGATCGGGGTGCCCGACGGCAGGCGGAAACTGCCGAAGCCGCGGAGGTAGTTCTGATAGCCGTACCAGATCAGACAGAAGGCGACGCCGAGCACCACGAGGCGAATGATCACTTCCACGATCAGCCGTGAGGCGCCGTGCAACGCCTCGGAGATCGCGGTGAGATAGAGATGGTCATTGCGCCGGGTCGCGGCCGCAGTGCCGACGAAGATCGCATAGATGAACAGCGTCGAGGTCACTTCCTGAAGCCACAGCCAGGGATGGCCGATGGTGCGGGTGACGATGTCGGCGGTCACCGACAGCGAGAAGCCGAAGCAGAGCACGCCGCAGAGGATCATCAGCGCCAGCTCGAGCCAGTCCAGCCCGCGCCATTTGAGGTGGCGTTGCCTTTGCACCAGCAGTTTGTCGGCGATGGACATTGTTGCTCCCGGCTGCAGCTTTCCGTCATGGCCGGGCTTGTCCCGGCCATCCACGCACTTCGCGGTCGAAGGAAGAACGTGGATGCCCGGGACAAGCCCGGGCATGACGGCTTCGATTGGGGCCTAATTGATCGAGCGGATCAAATCCTTGATCTTCTCGGCATGCGGGCCGAGCTCCTTGGCGAGCTTGTCGAGATAGGGGTCGGCGATCGCCGTAAAACTCCTCTTGTCGACGTTGTCGACGATCTTCACGCCCATCTTTTTCAACTTCTCGGCCGCGGTCCGCTCCAGCTCGAACGCCTTCTGCGGCTCCTTGGAGCTGACCTCGTTCCCCGCCGCCTGCACCCAGCCCTTCTGCTCCGCCGAAAGGCTCTGCCAGAGCTTGTCGGAGATGAACACCAGCGCGTTGTTGGCCTCGTGCTCGGTAATGTTCAGGACCGGGGCGACCTCGTAGTGCTTGTTGACGAGGTAGACATTGATGCTGTTCTCGGCGACGTCGACCACGCCGGTTTGCAGGCTGGTGTAGACGCTGCCGAACGGCATGTGCACGGTCTGGGCGCCGTAGGCCGGGAACATGGTGTCCTCGGTCGCAGTCGCCTGCACCCGGATCTTCAGGCCCTTGATTTCGCCGACATTGTGAATCTCCCTCTTGGAGTACATGTGGCGCACGCCCTGCGAGCCGGTCGCGATGACGTGCAGGCCCTGCGTGGTCTCGTCGATCATGGTCTTGAGGGCTTCGAACACTTTTGGATCGGCTAGGCCCTTGACCACGTGGTTCTCGTCGCGGAACAGGAAGTGCAACGACATCACGCCCGCCTGCGGCGAGATCGTCGCGGTGTTCGCCGAGGAGATGATCGCAAATTCAACGTCGCCCGCTTTCACGAGCTGGAGCACCTGCGACTCCTGCCCGAGCTGCGCGCCCGGATATTGGTCGATGATCATGGTGCCTTTGCTCAATTCCTTGAGCTTCTCGGCAAAGAGATCCCCGGCAATCGAATAGCCGGTATTGCGCGGCTGGTCGTAGGCAAAGCGATAATGCTTCACCTCCTGTGCCGACGCGCCTGTGACGAAGAGAACAGCCGCCGTTGCCGCCAGCCGATGTAAGAATCTTGGCATGGATCGTGCGATCATCGTTTCCCCCTGTTTTATCGCTCGCCGCTTTAGCGGTCTGAGCGTTCGTTCGGGTGGTTGGTCACCCCTTATCAGTCTGCTTCCCAGTCCTCTGCATGAAGTCGAAATCGCAGCCCTCGTCGGCCTGCAGGATGGTTTCGTTGAACAGCCAGGCGTAGCCACGCCGCGCCTCGTCCGGCGCAGCCGCGGGCTTCAACGCCGCGCGCCGCCGTTCCAGCTCCGCCGCATCGACCAGCAGCTCGATGCTGCGCCTCGCAACGTCCAACTGGATCATGTCGCCGTTCTTCACCAGCGCCAGCGGCCCGCCGACGGCGGATTCCGGCGTGATGTGCAGCACGATGGTGCCGAACGCGGTGCCGCTCATGCGCGCATCGGAAATGCGCACCATGTCCTTGGTGCCGCCACGCGCAAGCTTCTTCGGAATCGGCAGATAGCCCGCCTCGGGCATGCCCGGCGCGCCCTTCGGACCCGCGTTGCGCAGCACCAGCACGTCGTCGGCGGTGACCTCGAGATCGGGATCATCCACGCGAAGCGTCATGTCCTCGACGGATTCGAACACCACCGCACGCCCGGTGTGCTGCAACAGTTTCGGGCTCGCGGCCGATTGCTTGATGACGGCGCCGCGCGGCGCGAGATTACCGTGCAGGACGGCGAGCCCGCCTTCCTTCTTGATCGGATTGTCACGCGGGCGGATCGCGTCCTGGCCGGGCACGTCTTCCGCATTGGCGACGACGTCGCGCAGGCTCTCGCCCGTGATGGTCTTGGCATCGAGATCGACGAGGTCGCCAAGCTGCGCCAGCAGTTTCGGCACGCCGCCGGCGTGATGGAAATGCTCCATGTAATGCTCGCCAGAAGGTTTCAGATCGACCAGCACCGGCACATCGCGGCCAAGTTGGTCGAAGACACCGAGATCGAGCCGGTACGGCGAGCGATGTGCCATCGCGGTGAGATGGATCAGACCGTTGGTCGAGCCGCCAATGGCCTGGAGCACGACCTGCGCGTTCTTGAAAGATGCCGGCGTCAGCAATTCGCTCGGCTTCGGCCCCTTGGTCTTGGCCATCTCGGCGGCCACCCTGCCGCTCGCCTCGGCGAGCCGAAACCGCTCCGCATGCGGGGCGGGAATCGTCGCGCTCATCGGCAGCGACAGGCCCATGGCTTCGATCATGCAAGCCATAGTGGAGGCCGTGCCCATCACCATGCAGGTGCCGACCGACGGCGCAAGGCGGCCGTTCACCGCCTCGATTTCGGCATCATCGATCTCGCCGGCGCGATACTTGCCCCAGAGACGGCGGCAGTCGGTGCAGGCCCCCAACACCTCGCCCTTGTGGTGGCCGACCACCATCGGCCCTACCGGAATGACCACAGTCGGCAGGTCGGCGCTGATCGCCGCCATCACCTGCGCAGGAAGAGTCTTGTCGCAGCCGCCGATCACAATCACCGAATCCATCGGCTGCGCGCGGATCATTTCCTCGGTATCCATCGCCATCAGATTGCGCAGATACATCGAGGTCGGATGCGCAAAGCTTTCGGCGATCGAGATGGTCGGAAACACGAACGGCATCGCGCCCGACAGCATCACGCCGCGCTTCGCGGCCTCGATGATCTGCGGGACGTTGCCGTGGCAGGGATTGTAGTCGCTGTAGGTGTTGGTGATGCCGACAATCGGACGCTCCAGCGCGTCGTCGGAATAGCCCATGGCCTTGATGAACGCCTTGCGCAGGAACAGCGAGAAGCCGGCATCGCCATAGCTCGTCAGCCCTTTGCGCAACCCACTCGTCATCATGCCACTCCAATTACCGGGTCATTGTCGTACAGCCTGCCCCTTGATTGTCAATAAGACAGACGCTAAACCTGCCAATTTCCGCATCTGCACGCCAGCGGGTCACCAGATTATTGACAATCCGCGCCTTCCCTGCTCCACAGGATTGGACCGGCCAGACGCCGGGAGGCCGAGAGCATGTCCGACATTCACACCGCAGACGCCATGACGGTCCGGCGCGACGATCCGGACGACATCGTCGCGCGGCTCGAGGAGGACATCATCTTCGGCCGCCTGCCGCCGGGCGCGCGCCTCACCGAAGACGCCCTGATGTCGCGCTACGGCACCTCGCGTCACTTCGTGCGCCAAGCGCTGGTGGATGCGGAGCGCCGCGGCATCGTCCGCCGCGAGAAGAACGTCGGCGCCACCGTGCGGTTCTATTCGGCCGAGGAGGTCCGGCAGATCTACGAGGTCCGGGAGATGCTGACGCGGCAGGCGGCGCTGATGATCCCCCTGCCCGCGCCGCAAGGCCTGATCGATGAGTTGATCGCGCTGCAACGGCAGTATTGCGCCAAGGCGGAGGTGCAGGATCTGCGCGGCATTCACGAGTCCAATGACGCCTTCCACGTCGCGCTTTTCGCGGCCTGCGGAAACCCGTATCTGGTGCGCTCGCTGCAGGATTACATGAACCTGACGCTGCCGATGCGTGCGAAGAATCTCGCCGACAGCGACGGGCTGGCGCAGTCACGGCGCCAGCACGAGCTCATGATCGAACTGCTTAGGGGCCGCGACAGCTGGGCGCTGGCCCAGCTTTGCGTCGATCACATGCAGTTCAGCAAGAAGGACTATCTGGCGCGGATCGCGGAAGAGGAGATTGAGCGCCAGGGCGCGCAGTCATGAAACAGGAGTCCGCTTGCAGTAGTCAAGCAGACTTGTGCGGCAGCTTTGGTGTTTCGTTTTTCACCCATAGCGAAATTCGATCAGAGACAAGGCGCCCCTCACTTTGTAAAATGCGCCCGCACCACCTCACCCGTCTCCGGATTGAGCCAAACCGCGTGACAACTCCAGCTATTGGCCCGGATTAAATCCCCTTCAAGGACTACGGCCACGAAGAAATCGCCTGCGTCGCTCGTTGGAAGCTTTGCCTTCCACCTCACGCGCCCGTCAGGTTCAAAGCATACCAAGTTTTCGTTGGGCTTAGAATCCTCCCTCCCTCAAAGAGGACCAACCGACCGACGTGGTTCGGAAGATCAATCGATGTATAGATTTTTCTCATATCGAACGTGCCTGTCTGTTCGCGAGATGTCGGCTTTTTGATCCGCAGTCGATTTCTCCGCATGGCATGTGGCGATAGTACTCGTCGCCGCCCGACCCACGCAACGAGTCGACGCAACCCTCAAATCTGTTTGTCAAGCCATCGAAATTTCGCAGAGCCGGAAATAAATAAGGGGGCCGGGCTCCGGCGCCACTCCATAGGTCCATCTGCTCCCGAACGAAACGCCATGACCGAACAAACCCTGACGGAGCCGATCCCCGAGCGGCAAGCGCCATCCCGCAGCTTTTCGCGCTACCAGGCGATCCTCGTTGCGCTGCTGGCGCTGGTCCAGTTCACGATCATCATCGATTTCATGATCATGTCGCCGCTCGGCGCCATCATGATGCCGGCCCTCGATATTTCGGCCGCACAGTTCGGGGTGGCGGTCTCGGCCTACGCATTCAGCGCGGGAATTTCCGGCATCCTGGCGGCCGGCTTCGCCGATCGGTTCGATCGCAAGCGGCTGCTGTTGTTTTTCTATGCCGGCTTTACCCTTGGAACGGCGCTTTGCGCGATGGCCCCGAACTATCATGTGCTGCTGCTTGGGCGGATCGTGACCGGCCTGTTCGGAGGCGTGATCGGCTCCGTCGTGCTCGCCATCGTGACCGATCTCTTTGCGCTGCAGTTACGCGGCCGCGTCATCGGCTTTGTGCAAACGGCCTTCGCCGCGAGCCAGGTGCTGGGCATCCCGGCGGGTCTTTTTCTCTCCAACCATTGGAACTGGCACGTCGCGTTCGGCGCTCTGGTCGGCCTGTCGGTGATCGGGATGGCGGCCGTCCTGTTCCTGATGCAGCCGGTGAACGGCCATCTCGCGCTGAAGCAGGATCGAAGCCCGTTCCGCCATCTGATCGCAACGGTCACGCAACCACGCTACTGGATGGCTTTCGCCGTGACGACCCTGCTGGCGACCGGCGGCTACATGCTGATGCCGTTCGGCAGCGCCTACACGGTGCATAATCTCGGCATCGACATCGTTCACCTGCCGACGATCTATCTCGTCTCCGGCCTGTTCAGCATCGTCATCGGGCCGCTGGTGGGACGCGCCAGCGATGCCTTCGGCAAGTACCCCACTTTTGTCTTCGGCAGCGCCATGTCGATCGTCATGGTGCTGATCTACACTCATCTCGGTCAGGTGAGCTTGACGGTCGCGATCCTGGTCAACGTCCTGATGTTCGTCGGCATCTTCTCACGCATGATTCCGTCGCAGGCGCTGATTTCCGCAATTCCCGAGCCGTCGCAACGCGGCTCCTTCAGCGCGGTCGGCGCGTCCCTGCAACAACTCTCCGGCGGACTCGGCTCCGTGCTCGCCGCCGCGCTCATCGCGCAGGATGCCGACGGGACGCTCCGGCATTTCGACCGGCTGGGATACGTCGTCGTGACGACTGCGGTGATTTCCCTGATCCTGATGTATCTGGTGCAGAGGCCCATCGCGGCCCAGGCCGGCAAGCGCGTTGTCTAGGGCGTCGATTCCGACGCCCTAGATTGGCGAATTCGCTCCTACCGCTTATTCCAGTCGATGATCCGGCTTGTGTCGCCGTCGAACTCGTTGCTGCAGAACGCGCCGCCCTGATAGTGATCGCCGATCGGATCGGGCTTCAGCTTGGCCTGCTCGGCCATCGCATGCGCCACGTGGTCCTCGGAGCGGCCGGTCGGGCGATAGCCGAACTCATAGGCGCGGTGATTGTCCCACCAGGCGCGCTCGTTCAGGGACACGCCGTAGAACACCTCGAAATGGATGTCGGGATGCTCGAGCCCGATCTGACAGAGCTGCACCAGATCCTCCGGCTTCAGCCACATCGAGATGCGGCGATGGTCGAGCGGCCGCTCGTCGCAATTGCCGATGCGGATGCAGGTGACCTTCAGCCCGTGCTTGTCGGCATAGAGCGCGCCGACCGCTTCGCCGAACACCTTGCTGACGCCATAGCGACCATCGGGGCGCACGGTGACGTCAGTGCCGATCTTGTGGTGGCGCGGATAGAAGCCGACGACGTGATTGGACGAGGCGAACACCACGCGCTTGACGCCCTTCCTGTACGCCGCCTCGAACAGATTGTAGCCGCCGATGATGTTGGCCTGGAGGATGTCGTCCCACGGGCCCTCGACCGAATAACCGCCGAAGTGAATGATGCCGTCCACGCCCTCGCAGATCGCCTCGACCTGCGCCAGGTCGGACAGGTCCGCCGCCTTGAATCGCTCGTTGGGACCGAGATCGGCCGGCGGGCGGATGTCGCTGAGCAGCAGGTCCGGATAAATCGGCGGCAACAGTTTTCGCAGGCGCGTTCCAATCCCGCCCGAAGCTCCCGTCATCAAGATGCGCGACATGTCTTTCCTCGTATGTGCAACCGAATTGCGGTCGTAGATATCTGATGCTAGCAGACTTGGACAGAGGGAACGTAACAACGAGAATTGCACATGAACGATGCATCGTCCCATAACCAAGGATCGCCGCAAGGCTGGCGGCCGGCGAGCTACTACCCCGATCCGGCGATCAGTGCACTCGATCCCCGCTTCGAAAAATACTGGCTGAAGCTGTCGGCGGTGGAACGGCTGACCACCGGCCTGCGCTGGGCCGAGGGCCCGGTGTGGTTCGGCGACGGACGCTATCTTTTGTGCAGCGACATCCCGAACCAGCGCATCGTCAAATGGGAAGAGGAAACCGGTGCGGTCTCGGTGTTCCGCAAGCCCTCCAATTTCGCCAATGGCAACACCCGGGATCGCCAGGGCCGGCTCGTCACCTGCGAGCATGGCGGCCGGCGCGTCACCCGCACCGAATATGACGGCAGCATCACCGTGCTGATGGATTCTTTTGGCGGCAAGAAGCTCAACTCGCCGAACGACGTCGTCGTGAAGTCCGACGGCGCGGTCTGGTTCACCGATCCCACCTTCGGCCTGCTCGGCAATTACGAAGGCTACAAGGCCGAGCCCGAGATCGAGCCGAACGTCTACAGGTTTGATCCAGCGACGGGCAAGGCGACTATCGTCGCCGAGGGCGTGCTCGGCCCCAACGGCCTGTGCTTCTCGCCCGACGAGAAGATTCTTTATGTCGTGGAATCACGCGGCGTGCCGAACCGCAAGATTCTCGCCTATGACGTCTCGCCCGACGGCGCCACGATCTCGAACAAGCGCGTCTTCATCGACGCAGGCCCGGGCACGCCGGACGGCATGCGCTGCGACATCGACGGCAATCTCTGGTGCGGCTGGGGCATGGGCGATCCCGAACTCGACGGCGTCGTGGTGTTCGCGCCCGACGGCGTCATGATCGGCCGCATCGCACTGCCCGAACGCTGCGCCAATCTCTGCTTCGGCGGCGTCAAGCGCAACCGCCTGTTCATGGCCGCGAGCCAGTCGATCTACGCGTTGTATGTTAACACACAGGGCGCGGTGGGGGGCTAATCTTACAACGGCGACGGTCTCGTAGGGTGGGCAAAGCGAAAGCGTGCCCACCACTTCTTGTTCGTTACGCGATGGTGGGCACGTCGCTGCGCTCCTTTGCCCACCCTACGGCACTGGATTGCTTCGCTTCGCTCGCAATGACGAATAAAACAAAAACGCCGGAGCGGTTGCCCGCTACGGCGTCATGTTCGTTTCAGGCGATGAGGCTTACGCCGCGTTGAAGCCGGCGACGGCCTTCACTTCGAGGAAGTCCTCGAGGCCGTACTTGCCCCACTCGCGGCCGTTGCCGGACTGCTTGTAGCCGCCGAACGGCGCGGAGCGGTCGTTGGGCACGCCCTGCAGATTGACGTTGCCGGCGCGGATCTGACGGCCGACGCGCTTGGCGTCCTCGACGGAAGCGCCCGTGACGTAGCCCGCGAGGCCATACGGCGTGTCGTTGGCGATATGCACGGCCTCGGCTTCGTCCTTGGCGCCGATGATGGTGAGCACGGGCCCGAAGATTTCCTCGCGAGCGATCGTCATGTCGGGGGTGACGTCGGCGAAGATGGTCGGACGGACATAGAAGCCCTTGTTGACGCCCTCGGGCAGGCCCGGGCCGCCGGCGACGAGCGTTGCGCCCTCGTCGACGCCCTTCTTGATCAGCCCCTGGATCTTGTCCCACTGGCCGCGGTTGACCACGGGACCGATGGTGGTGCCTTCGGCGCGCGGATCGCCCGCCTTGGTCTTGTCGGCGACAGCCTTCGCGATCGCGGCGACTTCCTTCATCTTCGAGGCCGGCACGATCATGCGCGAGGGCGCGTTGCAGGACTGGCCGGAGTTGTTGAACATGTGCATCACGCCGCCGGTCACCGCCTTCTGCAGGTCGGCGCCTTCGAGGATGACGTTCGGCGACTTGCCGCCGAGCTCCTGGCTGACGCGCTTCACGGTCGGGGCCGCGCGCTTGGCAACGTCGATGCCGGCGCGGGTCGAGCCGGTGAACGAGATCATGTCGATGTCGGGATGCTCGCTCATGGCGGCGCCGACCTCCGGGCCGAGGCCGTTGACGAGGTTGAACACGCCCTTTGGCACGCCGGCTTCATGAAGGATTTCCGCAAAGATCAAGGCCGAGGTCGGGGTGAACTCCGACGGCTTCAGGATCATGGTGCAGCCGGCGGCGAGCGCGGGCGCGACCTTGCAGGCGATCTGGTTGAGCGGCCAGTTCCAGGGCGTGATCATGCCGACCACGCCGACCGGCTCGCGCAGCACCATGGCGGTGCCGACCGGTTCCTCGAAATGATAGTTCTTGAGCACGTCGAGCGTGGTCATGAGATGGCCGAGGCCGGCGCCGGCCTGCAGCTTTTCAGCCATGGGCAGCGGCGCACCCATCTCATCGGAGACGGCAGCGCCGATTTCCTTGAGACGGCCCTTGTAGATCTCGATGACTTTCGTGAGCAGCGCGACGCGCTCGTCACGGCTGGTCTGGGAGAATGTCACGAACGCGCGCTTGGCGGCGGCGACAGCCTTGTCGACGTCGGCCTTGGAGCCCAGCGCAACCTCGTACATCGCCTCTTCCGTCGCCGGATTGACCACGGCGGTGGATTTCTTGACGGCGGGATCGACCCAGGCGCCGTCGATGTAGAATTGCATACGATTGACCATTGTGAACCTCTTCTTGGGGCTTGGAGGGGGCGTTTCGGCAGCCATCCTTGCACGAAAGCGCCGGCAATTGAACCCGCCATATGCAGGGCCAGCGTTGCGGCGGATGGAGGTTATATGAGCCGATGGCGGAGGGGTGGCAAGGTGGCCCCTCCGTCATTCCGGGGCGGGTCGAAGAGCCGAGCCCGGAATCTCGAGATTCCGGGTTCGCGCTAACGCGCGCCCCGGAATGACGACGCGGGTTGCCTCGACTACACCGCCATCTTCCGATGCAGCACCGGCGCACCGGTGGTGAGGCTTTCGGCCGCGTCGATGATGGCGTTGGCGTCGATGCCGTGGTGGCGGTAGAGGTCGGCGATCGTGCCGGTCTGGCCGAACTGCTCGACGCCGAGCGCCTCGACGCGATGGCCGCGGACGCTGCCGAGCCAGCCGAGCGCCGCCGGATGGCCGTCGATCACGGTCACGATGCCGCAGTCGCGCGGCAACGGCGCGAGCAGTTTTTCGATGTGGCTGAGATGCTGCACGCCTCTCCGATCACGGCGCAGTTTCCGTGCGGCGGTCCAGCCCGCATGCAGACGATCTGCGGACGTGATCGCGAGCAGGCCGATGTCCCGCCGGCTTTCGCCGATGAAGCCGGTCGCCTCGATCGCTTCCGGCGCAACGGCGCCGGAATAGGCGATTACGAGTTCGGCATTGGGACCCGGCTTGCGCAGCCAATAGGCGCCGTCGGTGATGCCCTGTGCAAGCTCGGGTGTCATGATCCGCTGCGCCTGCTCGATGCTGCGCGTCGACAGCCGCAAATAGACCGAGCCGCCCTCGCCCGGATCGCGCTGCATGTGGTTGAAGCCGAAAGCCATGATCACGGCGAGTTCGTCGACGAAGGCTGGCTCGAACGAGGCGAGCCCATCCTGCGCCATGCCGATCAAAGGCGTCGCGATCGACTGGTGCGCGCCGCCTTCGGGCGCCAGCGTGACGCCCGACGGAGTCGCAGCCACCATGAAGCGGGCATCCTGGTAGCAGGCATAGTTCAGCGCATCGAGACCGCGCTCGATGAAGGGATCGTAGAGCGTGCCGACCGGCAGCAGCCGCTCGCCGTTGATCTGATGCGAAAGGCCGAGTGCCGAGAGCATGATGAACAGGTTCATCTCGGCGATGCCGAGCTCGAGATGCTGGCCCTTGGGCGAGAAGTCCCAGTTGAAGGTGGATGGGATTTTCTCGCTGCGGAATAAGTCCGCCTTCTCGCCGCGCGCAAACAGGCCGCGCCGGTTCACCCACGGACCGAGATTGGTCGAGACGGTGACGTCAGGCGATGTCGTGACGATGCGCTTGGCCAGCTCGCTGTCGCTGCGCGCGATCTCGTTCAGCACCAGCCCAAAACCCTGCTGGGTCGACATCTGCGGCGACGGCTTGAAGGCGAGCTGCGACGGCACCTCGATAACAGGCGCGGTGAGCCGGCGGCCGTCCTGGTTGAACGGCACGCGCGCAAGGAAGGCGTCGAGCTCGGCGGGATCTTGCGAAAGGCCCTCGTATCTATCCCATTCGTGTCCGGGCCGAATGTTCTGGCTCTCGCGATATTTCTCCATTTGCGCGACCGTCATCAGGCCGGCGTGATTGTCCTTGTGGCCCTGGAACGGCAGGCCGACGCCCTTGATGGTGTAGGCAATGAAGCAGACCGGGCGATCGTGATCGATGGATTCGAAGGCGTCCAGCATGCTCGCCATGTCGTGGCCGCCGAGGTTCGACATCAGCGCCAGCAATTCGTCGTCGCTGCGGCGGTCGATCAGTTTTGTAATAGGTCCCTGATCGCCGATCTCGTCGTGCAGATGCTTGCGGAAGGCCGCGCCGCCCTGGAAACACAGCGCGGCGTAGAGTGCGTTGGGGCAATTGTCGATCCAGCGCTTCAACGCCTCGCCGCCGGGCTCGGCAAAGGCCTCGCGCATCAGGCGGCCGTATTTCACGATCACCACGTCCCAGCCGAAGTTGCGGAACATGGTCTCGAACTTTTCCCAGAGGCCTTCGCGGACGACGGCGTCCAGCGACTGCCTGTTGTAGTCGACCACCCACCAGGTGTTGCGCAGGCCGTGCTTCCAGCCCTCCGCCAGCGCCTCGAAGATATTGCCCTCGTCCATCTCGGCGTCGCCGACCAGCGCAATCATCCGCCCCTCGCGGCGATCCTTCATCCAGCCATGCGCCTTGACGTAGTCCTGCACCAGCGAGGCAAACAGCGTCTGCGCGACACCGAGGCCGACGGAGCCGGTGGAGAAATCGACATCGTCGACGTCCTTGGTGCGCGAGGGATAGGACTGCGCGCCCTTGAAGCCACGAAAATTCTCCAGCTTCTCGCGGCTCTGCCGGCCGAACAGATACTGGATGGCGTGGAACACCGGGCTCGCATGCGGCTTCACCGCGACGCGATCTTCGGGCCGCAGCACATGGAAATAGAGCGCCGACATGATGGTCGCGAGAGAGGCCGACGAGGCCTGATGTCCCCCGACTTTCAAGCCGTCCGAATTGGGGCGAAGGTGGTTGGCGTGATGGATGGTCCATGACGACAGCCACAGCGCCTTGCGGGCCAGTGCGGTCAGGGTTTCAAGACGTGCGGAATCGACGGGCATGGCGATGCTCCGGAAAATAACGCCGATAATACCCCTGCCGGCCCCGCCGGATTTCTCAATTTTTCGCGTCATACCCGCCAGTATTAGGATATCATACCAATAAAACGTCCTGAAATATAGGTTTCATCCCAATGCCAGCGCTCGATGCCATCGACCGAAAGATCCTTGCACTGCTCCAGACCGACAGCCGGCTGACCATGCAGGAACTCGCCGACAAGGTCGGGCTGTCGGTCTCGCCCTGCCATCGCCGCGTCAAGCTGCTGGAGGAACGTGGCGTCATTTCTCGCTACATCGCAACCGTCGACCAGAAGGCGCTGGGGTTGCATGTCAGCGTCTTCATCTCGATCAAGCTGGCGCGGCAGAAGGAGGAGGATCTCAACCGCTTCGCGCGCGCGATCTCGAAATGGGACGAGGTGCTGGAGTGCTACCTGATGACAGGCAACCGCGACTATCTCCTGCGCGTCGTCGCGGCCGACCTCGCCTCCTACGAGACCTTCCTGAAGACCAAGCTGACCCGCCTCGACGGCATCGCCTCGATCGAATCGAGCTTTGCGCTCAGCCAGGTGAAATATTCGATCGCGCTGCCGGTGTAAGGCATCACCGCCACGGCTGCACAATGATCTTGGTATGGGCTTCAGGGTTGGCGAGATCGGCGAAGGCCTTTGCGACGCCGTCGATGCCGATCTCGGCCGTCACCATCGCCGCGGCATCCACCTGCCCCTCCGCGATCAGGCGCAGTGAGGCTGCGAATTCGTCCGGCGTGTAGCCGAGCACATATTGGACGTTGAGCTCCTTCATGATGCCGAGCATGGGCTCGCTTCTGTCGGTCTCCATGCAGACACCGACCACGACGATCCTGGCATCGCGCGGCGCGCCCTCGAACACCTGCTGCAACAGACCCGGCACGCCGACGCACTCGAAGATGATCGCCGGCTTGAGCGCCGGCAGCATTGCCTGCAACGGCGGCCGCGCCGCTTTCTCCGCGTCCGACATCTGCGCATGCTCGGCCCAGGTCGCATAGGGCTGCGACGCCCTGGGATCCACGACGATATCGGCGCCGAGTTTTGCCGCAAGCGCGCGCCGTGCCGGCGAATAGTCGGCGGCGACGATCGGATGCAGGCCCCTGATCCTGAGCGCGGCGATCACCGCGAGCCCGACCGGCCCGCAGCCGATCACGAGCGGCACTTCGCCGCCTCGGATGTTGGCCTTGGCGACGGCATGAACGCCGACCGCGAGTGGTTCGGTGAGCGCGGCATGCTCCGGCGCGAGACCGTTGGGCACTTCGAGCAGCAGCGCTTCGCTCAGCAGCATCGCCTCGGCATAGCCGCCGACATTGTCGTTGGAATAGCCGATGCCTTCGATGCCCTGCGGCGTCACGAGGGCCGGCAGCGAGCAGACGCGCGTGCCCGGCTTGAGCTTGCGCACAGTGCCCGGGCCGTAGTCGACGATCTCGCAGCAGAACTCATGGCCGAACACGACGTCGCGGGCGAGATCCATCGGCTTGCGGCCGGTCTTCTGCGCCATCTCCACCATGCGATGAGCGTGCTGGCGCGCGTGCAGGTCGGAGCCGCAGATGCCGCAGGCGAGCGTCTTGACCAGCACCTGGCTGGGGCCCGGCCTCGGCTCGGCCATCCGGTCGACGACAATCTCACCGTTCCTGAAAATCGCAGCGCGCATCCGGCTCCTCCCGTGGTGTTGGAGCCGTTGATAGCACGAAGCGGGACGCGCGATCTTGGGTCAGGGGTTCGGGGAACGCTCTTCCAGCACCAGCAACTGGGCACGACGGATGCGCTCGCGATGGGCGATGTAGAGGCCGCTGGCAACGATGAAGGCCGCCCCGGTGACGGTCCAGACATCAGGCACTTCGCCGAACAGGAAGAAGCCCAAAATGCTGACCCACAGCAACTGCGTGTAGGAGAACGGCGCCAGCACCGAGGCATCGCCATAGCGATAGGCCAGTACGATGATCCACTGGCCGACCGTCGAGGCGACACCGATCACGATACCAAGTCCGATCGCGCTCCAGGTCGGCGTGACCCAGACGAACGGTACGATCAGAGACAGGATAGCAACGCCCGTCAGCGCCGAATACGCCATCGTGGTGAGGACGGCTTCACGCCCGCTCATCATGCGCGTCAGGATCAGCGCCGCGGCCCAGCAGAACGCGGAGACGATCGGAAAGAACGCGGCGGCGTGAAACGCGCTGGAGCCCGGGCGCAGGATGATCATCACGCCCGTCAGGCCGATCGCGGTCGCGATCCAGCGGCGCATGCCGACCTTCTCGCTCAGGAAGACGATCGAGAGCGCGGTGACGAACAGCGGCGAGACGAAGCCGGTCGCGGACGCTTCCGCGATCGGCAGGAAGCTCAGGCCGGTGATGAAGAACAGCGAAGAGCCGAGCAGTGCCGCGCCGCGCATCAGCTGCAGGCCGAGCCGGTCGGTGCGCATGGCGCGGAGCGGCGAGCCCGGCAGCATCACCGGCGTGAACATCAGCGCAAACGTCACGAAGCGGATCCAGGTGATCTCGATCGACGGCAGGCTCGACGACAGATATTTCGCAGTGACATCGGAGCAACCGAGAAAGATCGTCGACAGCAGCACCAGCGCGATGCCCTTGAAGGGATGATCGACGCGCGCGGGCGCGCGGCGCGCCTGCGGCTTCTTTTCCGGCATAGGCATGGGAATACTGTCGAGCCTTGCGGCTGCGGCGGGCGGCGGGGTCACGGCTGGAACCTAGAAAATGCGAATCGGGAATGATCGTAAAAAACGATAATTGCGCCGCTTTCACAACTTCCGAAAACAGGATGCCGATATGCGCTCACGTCCGCGCGCGTCAAGACTCCATTAACAATAGACGTTTGTGCACTACAGCATGGGCAGGCCGCGCGGCTTCGGACCGCGCGGAAACGCCGCATCGAGCACCGCAATCTCCTCTTTCGTCAGCACGAGATCGCCGGCCGCTGCATTTTCGCTGGCATGTTCCGCGGACGACGCCTTCGGGATCGCGAACACCGTAGTTGCACGGGTGAGGAAGCTCAGCGCGATCTGGCGCGGCGTTGCGCGACGCGCCTTCGCGATGCCCGCCAGCACCGCGCCGCCCTTGCTGTTGCTCGCAGGAAAATCGTCGTGGCCGAACGGCGAATAGGCGACCACAGCGACGCCATGCTGTTCGCACCACGGGATCACTGCGTGTTCGATCGCGCGTTCCTTCAGATGATAGAGCACCTGATTGCAGGCGATGTTGCCTTCGCCGGCAATTTCGAGCATCTCCTCGAGATCATCGGCATCGAAATTGGAAACGCCCCAGGACTTGATCTTGCCGGCCTTCACCAGTTCCTCGAACGCAGCGACGGTGTCCTCCAGCGGATACGAGCCGCGCCAATGCAGCAGATAGCAGTCGAGCCGATCTGTCTTGAGCCGCTTCAGCGAGCGCTCACAGGCGGTGACGGTTCCGCGGCGCGAGGCGTTGCTCGGCAGCACTTTTGAGACCAGGAACACCTCGTCGCGTCGTCCCGCGATCGCATCGGCAATGACGAACTCCGCATCGCCATACATCTCGGCAGTGTCGATGTGGGTCATGCCGAGATCGAGCCCGCGCTGAAGCGCCGCGATTGCGCGCTTACGGTCGCCGTGATCGAGATACCACGTGCCCTGCCCGATGACGCAGACGCTGGCGCCCGTTTTGCCGAAGGGTTTTGTGTTCATATTTGCTCCGATACCGCTCTTTCGCTCAGGCAACCGCCATCAAGCTCAAGAGTTCAATACGCCGATGTCAGCGACCAATACGCTACCGGTTGCGGACTCCGTGATATAGAGCCGATCTTTCTTCGCGCCACCGATCGCGACATTGGTGCAATTCGGCCCGGCACACGACTTGATCCGCGCAATCAATTCGCCGTTCGGCGCGAACACGAAGACGTGGCCGAGCGAAGCGTGACCGACGAACAGGCGGCCCTTTGCATCCATTGTCATGCCGTCAGGGCCGCTGGTACCGAACAGCGAGCAGAAGCGCCCGACCTTCGACACGCTGCCGTCCTGCATGAACGGCAACCGCCACACCGCGTTGTCGCGCGTCATCGCCACGAACAGCACGGTCTCGGTTGGATCGAGCACCAGGCCATTAGGACTGATGCCGGTGTCGATCAGGCAATCCAGCCGGCCGCTTTGCGCCAGGCGATAGACACGGCCGCTGGCGTCGTGCAGGCCGGTCTGCCCCTGGTCGGTGAAATAGATGTCGCCGTTGGAAGCGAGATGCAGGTCGTTGCAGCCGCGGAAGGACTCCGAGTTGCGCGAGGTCAGCACCGGCGCAATGCGCCCTGCTTTGGCGTCGAACTCCATGATGCCATGCCTGTAGTCGGCAATCAGGATGCGGCCGTCGGCCGCGATCTTCAGCCCGTTCGGCCAGCCCTCATATTCAATCGCCAGCGACCATTCGCCGTCGGGCGTAATGCGGAAGATGCGGCCGAAGGGAATGTCGACGATGTAGAGATTGCCTTCCTGTCGAACGACGGACCTTCGATGAAGGAGTCCGTCGGCACACCCGGCCGGTTGGCATCGGCCCAATCCGTCCGCTCGCCCTTGCGGCGGAACTTATGGGGCATGGTCGAGAAGAGCTTGGTCTCGATCAGGCGCGGCGGCGTTTCCAGGTACATCATGATTATTGTGTGCGAGCGGCGGGAATGCCTTCAATATAACGGATAATCCCGAATCCGTCGATTGACAGCGCGCCTTGCCAAAGACCGAGGGGCGGAGTCCTCCTGGGTGCGTCTGGATCCAACACAAACAGGGGTTGCATTAGCGATTGCAGGCCGTTAGCCTGCTCGTATTGTCTCATCGCTATTTGCAACAACCGAATAATTTGAGGCTTCGCCAATGCCAATGAACGAGCTCCTTCTTCGACTTGCCGACATCTATGCCGGCGAAAACATCCGGCACCCGCAGCTACGCGCCGTCACGCTGGCCCAATGGATGCTCGAAAGCGGACGTGCAACATCGAAGCTTGCGACTGAGCATTACAATTTCGGCGGGCTGAAATGGCGCAAGGAAATGGCTGCATACGCGACCCGCGTCCTGTATCAGGCCCACGACGGCGACGAATATTACTGCAAGTTCGCAACGATCGAGAATTTCATTAACGGCTATTGGGCTTTCCTGAATAGGGCGCCTTATTCCGGGTGGGAAGAGCACATCGATAGCGGCGAGGATTTCATCCGTTTCATTGGCCCGATCTATACGCCGAAGCCGAGCTATCCGGACGATGTCCTGGTGCTGGTCAAAGAAGCACAAAGGCTGCTGTCTGCTCCGCCACGCACGCACCTGGTCGCGGCGGTGGCTGCTGTGAACCTTGGAACGGTCGTCATCGATCCCGGCCATGGCGGTACGGTCAAGGTCGGCGGAAGCTCACCCAACAATGCAACGAGCGCGAGTGGGGTGAAAGAGAAGAAGCTTGCGCTCGATTTTTCGCTGATCCTGCGCGACGAACTCCTTAGACAGGCCACAGCCAGTAGTCAGACAATCAAGGTCGTGCTGACGCGCACAACCGATGTCAATGTCGGCATCACAGATCGCGCGCAGGTTGCGGCGAGTGAGCATGCACGGGCGTTTCTGTGCCTACATTTCAATGGCCTCGATGACACGACTATCAGCGGCGCGGAGACGTACTTTCGCGCGGCTAGCAACGGCAATCTCAATCTCCAAGCCGACATTAAGTTTGCGAACGCCGTTCATGACGGCCTTATGGCCGGTATGCGGGCCGTCAATCCGACGGCCAAGGACCGCGGGGTGAAGCCTGATAGCGATTCGGGTCCTGGGTCATTGGGCGTCCTCAATGACGCCGCATTGGGCAACACGCCCGCGAACCCGAGATGTGCCTCGGCGTATATCGAGGCCGAGTTCATATCGAATCCAAAGGTGGACAAGATCCTGATATCGGGCGCCGACGCCATCGCGAACAGGACGCAAGTGATGGCCTCCGTCGCGACGGCCATCCGTGAGTTTCTCGCCGGCGCATAGCAAGGAAACGAACCCTCTGCGTTCCCAGAGTCTCTACCCCGCCGCGCCCGCGAGCTTGGCCTGCTTCGCCGGCGCCATTTCGGTCGTCGCAATCAGGCGCTTCAGCTCGGGGATGCAGGAGCCGCAATTGGTGCCGGCCTTGAGCTTTGCGCCGATCTCGGCGGCCGTGCGCGCGCCTGCCGCGATGGTGTCGCAGATGGTGCCGCGGCCGACGCCGAAGCAGGCGCAGACGACGGGACCGGTCGAAGCCGCGCCCTCGCTGGACTTGCCGGACAGCAGCATGCGGCGCTGGTCGTCCGTGACATGGTCGGCCACGAACAGGCTCTTCACCACCTCCCAGTCGCCGGCATCATGCGCTGGGCCGACGAACAGGCAGGTTTCGATGCGGTCACCCGCAAACGACGCCGCGCGATAAACGCCGCCACCGAAGTCGCGATAGTCGGCGACGTCCTCGCCGGCGACGCCATCCAGCCAGGCCGGCCAACGCGACAGATCGGCGTTGTCGGCGAAGAGATAGCCGAAGCCGCCGGCGACCGTAACGCGGGTCCACATCAGGTTCGACGGCAGATCGAGCTGTTTGCGCGACAGCGCAAAGCCGCGGAAGACGTATTCATGCGGCGAAATCGCAGCCGGCGTTGCCTTGGACTCCGGCTGTCCCGAGAACGGATCCGTGAACGGTGCGACCAGCGCACCGACACGACCGTGGGAGGCATTCATCGCACTCCAGTGGATCGGCGCGAACAGCGTGCCGCGCTGCTGGCGCTCGCTGACGACGACCTTCAGAATGCAATGACCGTAGTCGGTGGTGATGCGGGCATAGCCGTCATGGACGATGCCGTATCTGCCGGCGTCATCGGGATGAATCTCGACGAACGGCTCGGGCAGATGCGCGCCGAGCCGCTGGCTCAGGCCGGTGCGCGTCATGGTGTGCCACTGGTCGCGAATGCGTCCCGTGTTGAGCCGTAAGGGCCGTGACGGCCCAGTCTCGCCGCGCAACGCCGGCACCTCCGGCGCGACGAAACGGCCCTTGCCGTCATTGGTGAAGAACCCGCCCTGCGCAAAGAACCGTTCGCCGGGCGCCTCGCCTTCGCGCGCGGGCCACTGCACGGGCTTCAAGGCATCGAAGGCCTCGTCGGACAGCGAGGTCAACGCTCCGATATCGAAATCGCGGCTGCCATCATTCTCGAACGCCGAGAGCGCGGCGTGCTCGCGAAAGATGTCGGCGGCCGATTTGTAGTTGAAGCTGTCGCCGAAGCCGAGGCGCCTTGCGGT
Source organism: Bradyrhizobium sp. 149 (assembly GCF_023073915.1). Taxonomy (GTDB): domain Bacteria; phylum Pseudomonadota; class Alphaproteobacteria; order Rhizobiales; family Xanthobacteraceae; genus Bradyrhizobium. Next base: position 559,765 of record NZ_JADPKK010000013.1, read on the forward strand.
CTCACTGAGAATCCACCAGTCCGGCCGCGCCTCGCCGGGCGCCGGCAGGAACGAGCGCTGGCGCGAGATGCGGCGCTCGGAGTTGGTCACGGTGCCCGACTTCTCGCCCCAGGCGAGCGCGGGCAGCAGCACGTGCGGTCCGGCATCGACCGTGTCGTTGGAGAGCACGTTCTCGGAGACCACGAACAGCTCGAGCTTCTTCAGCGCCTCGCGCACGAAGTCCGCGTCAGGCAGCGACACCGCCGGATTGGTACCCATCACCCACAGCGCCTTGACCTCGCCGCGGCTGATGGCTTCGAACAACTGTACCGCCTTCAACCCTTCGTGGGTGGCGATGCGCGGCGCCTTCCAGAACCGCCTGACACGGTCGATGTCCGGCGGCGTGAAGTTCATATGCGCGGCGAGCTGGTTGGCGAGGCCGCCGACCTCGCGGCCGCCCATCGCGTTGGGCTGGCCGGTGAGCGAGAACGGCGAAGCGCCGGGCTTGCCGATGCGCCCCGTGGCGAGATGGCAGTTCAGGATGGCGTTGACCTTGTCGGTGCCCTGCGCCGACTGGTTGACGCCTTGCGAATACAGCGTGACGACCCGTTCGGTGTCGCGGAACATCTTGAAGAACGTCGCAACGTCCTGTTCGGTGAGGCCCGTCGCCAGCGCGGTCGCGGTGACGCTGCCGGCGATGCTGCGTGCGCGCGCCAGTGCGTCGTCAAAGCCCGAGGTGTTTTGCGCGATGTAGTCCTGATCCAGGGCACCATTGTCGGCGAGGTGAACGAACAGGCCGGAGAACAGCGCCGTGTCGGTGCCGGGCTTGAGGCCGAGGAACAGGTCGACGTCGGTCGCCGTATCGGTGCGGCGCGGATCGATCACGATCATGCGGGCGCCGCGCTCCTGCCGGTTCTTCACCATGCGCTGGAACAGCACCGGATGGCACCAGGCGGCATTCGAGCCGACGAACACCAGCAGATCGGCCTGGTCGAGATCCTCGTAGCAGCCGGGCACGGTGTCGGCGCCGAAGGCGCGGCGATGACCGGCGACCGAGGACGACATGCAGAGCCGCGAATTGGTGTCGACGTTCGCCGTGCCGACAAAGCCCTTCATCAGCTTGTTGGCGACATAATAGTCCTCGGTCAGCAGCTGGCCCGAGAGATAGAACGCGACCGCGTCGGCACCGTCGCGCGCGACGATGTGCTGCATGCGGTGGGCGACGTGGTCGAGCGCATCGCTCCAGGCGACGCGTTCGAGCACGCCCTTGCAGCGGATCATCGGATAGAGCAGCCGGCTTTCGAGCCCCACGGTCTCGCCGAGCGCCGAGCCCTTGGAGCACAGCCGGCCGAAATTGGCGGGATGATCGGGATCGCCCGCGATGGCCGCGCCACCCTTGCCGTCGGGCGTCGCCAGCACGCCGCAGCCGACGCCGCAATACGGACACGTCGTCTTGGTGGCGCGGAGCGTGGGATCGATCGCCGTCATATCAAGCCGCCTCTATCAAGCCGCTTTGGAAGGACGCGCGAGCGCGCGGCCGAACATCATGTCGGCGCGGATCGCCGCCACCTTGTCGCGGTTGCGGATCAGTTCGAGATACCAGAGCGCATCGACGGTATCGCCGATCAACAGGGCGCCGGTGAGCCGGCCCTCGGCGATGACGAGCTTCTTGTAGGTGCCGCGCCTGCGATCGCTGAGCACGAGACTCTCGCTGCCCTCCCCGCCGATGAAGTCGCCGGCGGAGAACACGCTGACGCCCGACACCTTCAGATTGGTCGAGACCACGCTGCCATGATAGGCCGCAGACCGGCCGGCGAGATGCCGCGCCAGCACGCGCGCCTGCTCGTAGGCGGGCTCGACGAGGCCGTAGCAGGTGCCGCGATGCTCGGCGCATTCGCCGAGCGCGTAGATATCGGGTGACGCCGTCTGCATCTCGTCGTTGACGACGATGCCGCGGTTGACTGCGATGCCGGCGTCCTTTGCGAGCGCAACGTTGGGCCTGATGCCGGCCGCGAAGATCACGGCATCGGCCTCGATGCGACTGCCGTCGGCAAGCTCGACCCCTTCGACATGGCCCTCGCCATGGATGCGGGCCGTGGATGCATTGAGCAGGATGCGAATGCCCTTGCGCTCGACCAGCGTCTTGAGCAGGTCGGCGGCGGGCGCATCGAGCTGGCGCTCCATCAGCCGGTCCATCAGGTGCAGCAGCGTCACGGGCGCTCCGGCCTTGGCGAGGCCGTAAGCCGCTTCGAGTCCGAGCAGACCGCCGCCGACCACGACGACGCGCTTCCTGGCGGCCGCGAGCGTCAGCAGCAGATCGACGTCGCGGGTGTCGCGGAAGGTGTGCACGCCAGCGAGATCGGCGCCCGGCACGTTGAGCCGCAGCGGCGTCGAGCCGACGGCGAGCACGAGCTTGGAATATTCCATGCTCTCTTCGCCTTCGATCTTGAGCTCGCGTCGGCCGGTGTCGATCTCGGTAACGCGATAGCCGTAGCGCACCGTGACGCCGCGATGGCGCCACCAGTCGGCAGGCCGCAGCTCGATCTCGTGCGAGCCGGTCTCCCCCGCAAGCACGGAGGAGAGCAAAACGCGGTTATAAGCGAGCCGCGGCTCTTCGCCGATCACGGCGACCGCGTAGCGGCCGAGCGCGGTCTTGGCGAGCTCGTCGACCAGACGCGCGGCCGCCATACCGTTACCGACGATGACCAGCGGTTCACTCACGATGCATCTCCTATTCAGCGGCCTGCGACTGTGCGCCGTAGGCCTCGGAAATCATGTAGCCGGACAACACGCCGTAGACGTCGGTCCAGGCCGTAGCGAGCTCCGGCGTCCAGGCTTCGCCGAGCCCCTTCTCCAGGGTCCACAGCAAGGTCGCGCCGACCACGGGGTAGTGTTCGGCCTTGGCGCCATAGGCGACGTGACGTTTGGCAAGTGCCGAGGCCGCGGGAAGAATCGAGTCCAGGCTCGACAGGCCACCGACGACGGCGGCGAGCATGCCCATCAGCTTCTTGCGCTGCTCGGTCATGTCCTCGGGAAACATAGCGCGCACGGACGGCGCCACCTCGAACAGGCGATCGTAGAACAGCACCGCGGCCTGCGCGGAAATCGGCGCGACCTTGGCAAAGCTCTGCTGGACGAGCGTGATCTGTTCCGGCGTCATGATGTTCTCCTGCCTGTTTCGGTTTGCCTTTGTCCGCGCCATTGCGGAGAAAGTTCATGGGTCAAACGTCATCAGCGAGACTTCTCCCCGCGTACGGGGAGAAGCGACATTCGTGCCAAGTGTCACACGCGCGCGCCGGCGAGGCTTGACGCGCCTTCACCCTGCGGGCTGCGACGCAAATAGAACCACCAGGTTAGCGCGAGGCAGGAGGCGTAGAAGCCGAGATAGATCATGAGCGCGAGCTGCGGCCCTCCGGTCAGCGCGATCGACTTGCCGAACCCGGTCGGGATCAGATAGCCGCCGACGGCGCCGACCGCGCCGATGAAGCCGACCGCAGCACCGCTCTCGATGCTCGCCGTCTTCAAGGCGACCGCGCGCTCCGCATCGCCCTTGCCGCGCACCCTGAACAAATTCTGCTCGCGGAAGATCGAGGGGATCATGCGGTAGGTCGAACCGTTGCCGATGCCCGTCGTCACGAACAGGACCAGGAACATCGACAGAAAGCCGATGAAATCCTTCTGCCCGACGAAGTAGAGCACGCCGACCGTGGCACCCGCCATCACGATGAAATTCCAGAACGTGATGACCGAGCCGCCGATCTTGTCGGCAAGCAAGCCGCCGAGTGGCCGCGACAGCGAGCCGACCAGCGGCCCGAGGAACGCGATCGCAATCGTGACTTGCGGGAACTGGGTCTTGATCAGCAGCGGAAATGCAGCCGAGTAGCCGATGAAGGAGCCGAACGTGCCGATATAGAGATACGCCATGATCCAGGTGTGCTTGCGCTTGACCACGGCGAGCTGGTTCTTGATCGACGACTTGGCCGTGGTCAAATTGTTCATGAAGAACACTGCGCCGAACACCGCGATCGCGATCGGCAGCACCCACATCAGGCCGGCGTTTTGCAGGAAGACGCCGTCGACGGGGCTTGCCTGGAACAGGTTGATGACGGCGAGCGTCATCAGGATCGGGGTCAACAGCTGCACGCTGGAGACACCGATATTGCCGCCGGCGGCATTCAGGCCCAGCGCCCATCCCTTCATCCGGTCAGGAAAGAAGAAGGAGATATTGGTCATGCTGGAGGCAAAATTGCCGCCGCCGAGGCCGGCGGTCGAGGCAATCAGCAGCATCAGCCAGAACGGCGTGTCGGGCTGGCTCACGAAATAGGCGAGCGAGAGCGTCGGAATGAACAGGATCGCCGCACTGAAGATGGTCCAGTTGCGACCACCGAAGGTCGTCACCGCGAAGGTGTATGGAAAGCGCATCAACGCGCCGATCAGTCCGGGCACCGCGACGAGCTGGAACAGCTGGTCGGTGGTGTAGTGGAAGCCCGCCTGCGGCAGCTTGGTGGCGACGATGCTCCAGATCAGCCAGACCGAGAAGCCGATATGCTCGGCCACGATCGACCAGATCAGGTTGCGCCGCGCGATAGTCTTGCCGGTCGCATTCCAGAACGCCTCATCTTCGGGGCGCCAGTCTGAAATCCAGTTTGGATTCTTCGTCATTGAGTATCCCTTCCAGGCTCACCGCTGCGTCGTTGCAGGCTCAGCCTCCGGCCACGGAGGCGCGCGCCGAGGCCAAGCCCCGGTGGCGAGTTCACGATGCTGATTGATGATGTTGAGGGACGTCGTCGTTGGCGTCGCAGTTGGTATTTCAATTTCCGTGCCAACCGCGCGCATTCGGGAAATACAGGGAATTCAGAGACTTATTCGAACGGCCCGAAATTCTTGCAGGGCTCCATTCGCACGCAAATTTTGCGATTCGCTCAATCCTTGTGCGCCGCACAAGGATTGAGCTTGATGTCTGTTATTTGTGCGAGCCGCGCATGTGTTAACGACGCGTTCACGCGGCTTCGACGAAGCGATGGCGCTCATAGAGAAATTCGAGCACGCGCTGCCGGCACTTTAGATAAGTGGCGTTGGTCGCGAGTTCGAGCCGCTTGCGCGGGCGTGCCAGCGGCACCTCCAGCACCTCGCCGATGCGCGCGCTTGGCCCGTTCGTCATCATGACGATGCGGTCGGACAGCAGCACCGCCTCGTCGACATCATGGGTGATCATCAAAATGGTGTTGCCGAGCTTCTGATGCAGCGCCATCACCGAGTCCTGCAAATGCGCGCGGGTCAGCGCGTCGAGCGCGCCGAAAGGCTCGTCGAGCAGCAACACTTTCGGCTCCATCGCGAGCGCGCGGGCGATGCCGACGCGCTGCTTCATGCCGCCGGAGATCTCCGATGGCCGCTTGTCCTTGGCATGAGCCATCTGCACGAGGTTGAGATTGTGCATCACCCAGGCGTCGCGTTCCGCCCGCTTCTTGGTTTTGGCGAAGACCTTGTCGACGCCGAGCCTGACGTTCTCGTACACGGTCAGCCACGGCAACAGGCTGTGGTTCTGGAACACCACCGCGCGATCCGGACCCGGAGAGTTCACCTCGCGGTTCTCCAGGAGCACGCCGCCGGTGGTGGCGACGGTCAATCCCGCGATGATGTTGAGCAGGGTCGACTTGCCGCAACCGGAATGGCCGATGATCGAGACGTATTCGCCCTTCTCGATGGTGAGACTGATATCCTTCAGCACCTCCGTGGAGGCATTGCCGCGGGTAAAAATCTTGTCGATGTGGTCGAGCTTCAGATAAGCGGTCATGTGCTTCCCCTCTAGTTCGGCGCGGTGCCGCGGGTGACGATCTTGCCGGCGCCCGCGATCAGGCGGTCGAGCACGAAACCGATGATGCCGACATAGAACAGCGCCAGGATGATCTCGCTGATGTGCGAGGAATTCCAGGCGTCCCAGATGAAGAAGCCGATCCCGACACCGCCGATCAGCATCTCGGCCGCAACGATGGCGAGCCAGGACAGGCCGATGCCGATGCGAAGCCCCGTGAAGATGTAGGGCGCCGCGGCCGGGATCATGATCTTGGAGAAGAACTCGAGCGGATTGAGCTGCACCACGGCCGCGACGTTGCGGTAGTCCTGCGGGATGTTGCGGACGCCGACCGCGGTGTTGATGATGATCGGCCAGACCGAAGTGATGAAGATAACGAAGATCGCCGAGGGCTGGCCGTCGCGGAACGCGGCGAGCGACAGCGGCAACCAGGCGAGCGGCGGGATCGTGCGCAAGACCTGGAACAGCGGATCGAGCCCGCGCATGGCCCAGACCGACTGGCCGACCAGCACGCCGAGCGCGATACCGGCAATCGCCGAGAGCGAATAGCCGAAGGCGACGCGCTGGAGGCTGGCGGAGAGATGCCAGAACAGACCCTTGTCGATGCCGCCATGGTCGAAGAAGGGATCGAAGATCAACTCCTTGGTGTCCTTGAAGACCTTTGACGGCGGCGGCAGGGCCGAGCCGGCGCGGCGGCAGACCAGCTCCCAGATCAGCGCCAGCAGCGCGACCACGACCAGCGGCGGGATCACGCGCACGGCGGTCTCCCGCGCCATGCGTGCGTAGGCCTCGGTGCGCGGCGGCCGCTTCGGCGTCATCGCGACAACAGGCGCGGCGACAGAAGCAGGCGCCGCGGTCTCAACCTCAATCTTGGTGGCAGGCATGTTCATCGCAATATCTCTCCGGCTTCAAAAGACGATGCGGCCGCCCTGGGGCGGCCGCTGCTCCATCAGACTTCGACGCGCTTGATCGCGAGTGACTTCAGATAGGCCGCCGGATTTTCGGGATCGAACACCTTGCCGTCGAAGAAGGTCTCCTTGCCGCGCGAGGTGGAGGCCGGGATGTCGGCGGCGGCAACACCGAGCGTCTTGGCCGCATCGCGCCACATGTCCTCACGATTGACCTTGGCGATCAACGCCTTGGTGTCGAAGTTCGCCTCGTACTTGCCCCAGCGGATGTCCTCGGTGAGGAACCAGAGATCGTGGCTCTGGAACGGATAGGAGGCCTGGTCGCGCCAGTACTTCATGATGTGCGGTGAGTTCTCGACGACCTTGCCGGCAATGCCGTAGTCGAACTTACCGGCGGTGCGGTCGAGGACGTCCTCGACGGGGCAGTTCATCCACTGCCGCTTGCCCATGATGGCGGCGAGCTCGGCCTTGTTCTCGGCCTTGTCGGCCCATTGCTGGGCTTCCATCACCGCCATCAGCAGCGCCTTGGCGGCCTTCGGATATTTGTCGACGAACGCGGCGCGCATGCCGAACGACTTCTCCGGATGCTTGTTCCAGAGCTCCCCGGTATTGATCGCGGTATAGCCGATGTTCTGATGGATCAGTTGCAGGTTCCAGGGCTCGCCGACGCAGAAGGCGTCCATGGTACCGACCTTCATGTTGGCCACCATCTGCGGCGGGGGCACCACGATGGTCTCGATGTCCTTGTCGGGATCGATCCCGCCGGCGGCGAGCCAGTAACGGAGCCAGAGGTCGTGGGTGCCGCCGGGGAAGGTCATCGCGGCCTTCACGGCCTTGCCCGAGGCCTTCTTCTTCTCCAGCGCCGCCTTGAAAGGCGTGGCGTCGACGCCGAGCTTCAGGTCGGCATATTCGTTCGCGACGGAGATACACTGGCTGTCCAGATTGAGCCGCGCCAGGATGTACATCGGCGTCGGCTGGTTGTTCTGCGTCACCTTGCCGGCCGAGATCAGATACGGCATCGGGGTCAGGATATGCGCACCGTCGATGCCGTTGCCTTCGGAGCCGAGCACGAGATTGTCCCGCGTGGTGCCCCAGGAGGCCTGCTTCTGCACGTCGGTGTCGGGCATGCCGTATTTGGCGAACAGGCCCTTGTCCTTGGCGACGAACAAGGGGCCGGCATCGCTCAGCGCGATGAAGCCGAGCTTGGCGCCCTTGACCTCCGGGCCGGCGTCCTGCGCGAAGGCGCCGGCGGGGAAATTCAGTTTTGCGGCGGCCAGGAGGGCGGCGGTCGAGCCGGCGGCCTTCAATAATTGACGGCGGCTGAGGCCAGTGTCCGACGGCCGGCGGGTGCGCTTGGTCATAGGCGGTATCGTCCTTTGCGTCGTTGCAGAATGATTGCGTCAGTGCACACGAGCAGCCCGTCCGTCCGGCGATGCCTGAAGCAGCGCATGCGAACGCGCAACGGGAGACCCCCGTCTGGCGGCGTCGGCAATTCGGATGAGAAGTCTCGCGGGACGGCTTCAATGGCGTCAGCCTGGAACTATTCAAGCTTCATGCCAAGCCAGCCATCGATAAAAATGGCATACATTCAATCGGTTACAGCTACCGCGCCAGTCTGTCGCAGGCGCGTTGCGCACGCCAAATTCGCGTATTGCTCATTATTTGTGCGACGCACAAAGCTTGTGCAGTCGCCTAACCGAACGGCCGCGAACCTCGCAAAACTCAGACCAGCGAAGGCGACATCTATTTGATCTTGCTACGTTTTTAAAACCACCCCGAGCGGCACGTAACTTGCATTTCCGTAGGCGTCAACGAAGACTGCGGCTTAGCCGCACTGATGCAGGCGCTGGCGGCTGCATCCCGGAAGCTCAACTGCTTCGCGGCAATTCTCGGCTCGTCGTCGTGGCGCGATTCCCAAGGCTTCCAACTCTCCATCGCCTCGTGCGCGGCAGGCCAGCCCGCACGGCCAGTGACGTTCAATCGCCCTCACAGGAGGGCGTGATCTCTCTTACGAAGCAAAAGGAACCATTGATGTCGTATCTCGCGCCTTCGGAATTCGTCACCAAAATGGTGGATGCGGGCGAGTCCAAAGTTTTCATGTCCACCCGGGATACCATCATCCGTGCCTACATGGCCGGCGCCATCCTGGCGCTGGCGGCATGGTTCGCCGTCACGATCAACGTGAACACGGGCCAGCCCCTGGTCGGCGCACTGCTGTTCCCGGTCGGCTTCGTCATGCTCTATCTCCTGGGCTTCGACCTCCTGACCGGCGTGTTCGTGCTCTCGCCGCTGGCCCTGATCGACAAGCGTCCCGGCGTCACGCTTGGCGGCGTGCTGCGCAATTGGGGTCTCGTCTTCGTCGGCAATTTCGCCGGCGCCTTCACCGTGGCCTTCATGATGGCCTTCGTCACGACCTTCGGCTTCACGCAAGACCCCGACAAGGTTGGCGCCGCCATCGGAAACATCGGCGAGGGCCGAACGCTCGGCTATGCCGCGCATGGCGCCGCCGGCATGGCGACCCTGTTCCTGCGGGGAATGCTCTGCAACTGGATGGTTTCGACCGGCGTCGTCGGCGCCATGATCTCGACCTCGGTCCCGGGCAAGGTGATCGCGATGTGGATGCCGATCCTGGTGTTCTTCTACATGGTGTTCGAGCATTCCGTCGTGAACATGTTCCTGTTCCCGTCGGGCCTGATGCTGCACGCGAAGTTCTCGATCATGGATTATCTGATCTGGAACGAGATCCCGACCGTGCTCGGCAATCTCGTCGGCGGCCTCGCCTTCACCGGCATGACCCTCTATGCCACGCACGTCATGACCCAGCCGAAGCGCCAGGCCGGCAAGAGCACGCCCCCCCGCGTCGCGGCCTGAGCAGGCACCTCTCGACAGAGGAGCCTCACCCGATCAGGGTGAGGCTCCCCTTTGCCGGTGATGACGATGACCCGCGGACTTCAGATTTCGGTCGGCCAGCATTCCGACAAGGGTCGCAAACCCATCAACCAGGACTTTCACGGCGTCCTCGTTCCGGACGAGCCGATGCTCAGCCTGAAGGGCATTGCGGCCGTCCTCGCCGACGGCATCTCGAGCAGCACGGTGAGCCAGATCGCCAGCGAGTCGGCGGTCAAGAGCTTCCTGATGGATTATTACTGCACGTCGGAATCCTGGACGGTGAAGACCTCCGCCCGCCGCGTGCTGGACGCCACCAATTCCTGGCTGCACGCACAAACGCGCAAGAGCCAATATGCCTATGACCGCGACAAGGGCTATGTCTGCACCCTCACCGCCATAGTCATCAAGGCGACCACCGCGCACATCTTCCATGTCGGCGACTGTCGCGTCTATCGTGTCGCCGGCAAGGCGCTCGAGCAGCTGACCGATGATCACCGCATCATCGTGTCCTCAGAGCAGACCTATCTCGGCCGCGCGCTCGGCATCAATCCGCAGCTCGAAATCGACTACCAGAGTTTCGAGATCGAGGCCGGCGACACGTTCCTGCTGGCGACCGACGGCGCCTATGAATTCGTCGACGCGCGCTTCATCACGAGCGCGCTCGGCGAGCATGCAACCGAGCTCGACGGGGCGGCGAAGGCGATCGTCGATGAAGCCTACCGGCGCGGCAGCGACGACAACATCACAGTCCAGATCTTGCGCATCGACGCGGTGCCGCAGCGTGAGCCGGCCGGCATCTTCAATCAAACGTCACAGCTGCCGCTCCCGCCGCTGCCGGAGCCGCGGGCCATCTTCGACGGCTACAGGATCGTCCGCGAAATCCACGGCAGCAGCCGCAGTCACATCTACCTTGCCGTCGACGCAGTGACCGACGAGCCGGTCGCGCTGAAGCTGCCGTCGATCGATCTGCGCGACAATGCCGCCTATCTCAAGCGCTTCCTGATGGAGGAGTGGATCGCGCGCCGGATCGACAGCCCGCACGTGCTCAAGCCGCTGTCACAGTCGAAACCGCGCAGCTATCTCTACGTCGCGACCGAATTCGTCGAAGGACAGACCTTGCGGCAATGGATGACGGACAATCCACGCCCCGATCTCGAAACCGTTCGCGGCCTGATCGAGCAGATCGCGGCGGGCCTGCGCGCCTTCCACCGCATGGAAATGCTGCATCAGGACCTCAGGCCCGACAACATCCTGATCGACAAGACCGGCACCGCGAAGATCATCGACTTTGGATCGGTCAGGGTAGCGGGCGTCGCGGAGGCCGCGCCGCAGGAGGAAACCGACGAAATTCTGGGAACGGTCCAGTACACGGCGCCGGAATATTTTCTGGGGCAAGGCGGCTCGCCGCGCTCCGACATGTTTTCGCTCGCCGTGATCTGCTACCAAATGCTGACGGGAAAGCTTCCCTATGGCAGCCAAATCGCCAGGATCCGGCGCAAGGCGGACGTGCGGAGGCTCAGATATCGCCCGGCCGACGACGACCGCAACGTGCCTGCGTGGGTCGATGGCGCGCTCAGACGTGCGCTTCATCCGGATCCCTACAAGCGGCACGAGGACCTCTCCGAATTCGTCTTCGAACTTCGCTCGCCCAATCCGGCCTATCTCGACACGCGGATCACGCCCCTGCTGGAGCGCAGTCCCCTGATGTTCTGGAAATTGACCACGGCGGCACTCGCCTGCGCCGTCGTGGTCCTGCTCGCGATTTTGCACGCGCGCTGATCAAGGGTGTAGCCACGCAAGGGTCACCACGTGATGGACGTGCCCGTGCCGTCAGGCAGAGGCCGCGATCTCGGAGACGAAGTCGCGATAGGAGCGCAGGGGACGGCCGAGCAGCGCGGTCAGCCGCTCGACGTCGCCGGCCTCGGGGACCATTCCCTCGGTGAGGAAACGCTCGCTCATCAGCCGCATGTCGTAGGCCATCCAGCTCGGCATGAACTGCCGGAGATTCTTCTCGAAGCCCGCGATATCGTCACCGGGATAGGCGATCGTGCGACCCAGCACCTCTGACCAGACGGCGGCGACTTTCGCGCCGGTCAGCAATTCGGGACCGACGAGATTGATGCGGTCCAGCGCAAGCGGCGCTGCGGCGCGCTCACGACGGATGAGCTCGAGGGCCGCGATCTCGCCGATGTCGCGCGCATCGATCATGGCGAGCCCTCTGCTCCCGATGGGCATCGGATAAATGCCGTATCCGGTCACCACGTCCTTGATTGTGAGATCGTTGTTCATGAAGTAGGCGGGGCGCAGGATGGTGGCGTTGAAGCCCATCTGCTCGATCATCCGCTCGACGCCGAACTTGCCGGCGAAATGCGGGACGTTCACGTAACGATCGCTGTGGATGACCGAGAGGTAGACGACGCGCTCGACGCCGGCCTCGCGGGCCACGTTGAGCGCGATCAGGGCCTGCGTGAATTCATCGGACACCACTGCGTTGAGCAGAAACAGGGTCGAGACGCCCTTGAACGCGCCGCGCAGCGAGTCGACGTCGAGCAGGTCGCCCTGCACGACGGTGACGCCCGCCGGGAGGTTTGCCTTTGCGGGATCGCGGGCGAGAGCGCGGACATCGGCGCCGCGCTTGACGAGCTGTTCGACGACATTGCGGCCGATGGTGCCGGTCGCGCCGGTAACGAGGATGGTCATGGGGATCACTCCGGGTTGGGGTCAGAAGACACAAGGGAAATTAGTGATCCACATTTAAACCGATAGACGCTATATCTAGACAGACCGTCTCACTGGTGGAACGATGGACCTGCTCGCACTCGCCGATTTCAATCTCGTCGCCCGGCACGGCGGGTTCGGACGCGCCGCACGGGCCGCCGGGCGCCCGAAAGCCACCCTCTCCCGCAGGGTCGCGGAGCTGGAAGCCGCGCTCGATCTGCGCTTGTTCGAGCGCGGCGCCCGCACCCTGAAACTCACCCAGGAAGGACGTGCCCTTTACGAGCGGACGGGGGCATTGCTCACCGAGCTCGACGAGACGGCGGCAGCGATCGCTTCGGGTGGGGACAGCCCGCGCGGCGGAATGCGGATCAGCGCGCCTTTGCTGTTCTCTCAGACTGCGATGGGGAAACTCGCGGCCGGGTTCGCGCTCAGATATCCGGAGGTCCGTCTTGAGGTCACGACAGAAGATCGCTCCGTCGACATGGTCGAGGAGGGGTATGATCTGGTGATCCGGGTCAATCCCGATCCAGATGACAGCCTTGTCGGACGAATCTTTCTGCGCGATCGGCTGGTGGTCGTGGCGAGCCCGGACCTGGAACGACCGAGGGACGGTATCAAGGTGCCGGCTGTCATGCGCGGAGCGGGCGACCAGCTGACAAGCTGGGAAGTGACGTTGCCAAGCGGAACATCGCGCATCGCCGTTGATCCAGTCCTTCGCCTGTCATCGCTCGTCATGGTCCGCGATGCAGTCCGGGCGGGCGTCGGCGCCGCACGCCTTCCGGTGTCACTGGTCAGTCACGACCTGGCTGCCGGCACGCTGGTGCATTGGGGCGACATCGACGGACCGGAGATCGCGTTGTGGACGCTCTATCCATCGCGCCGGCTCCTGAGCGCGCGCGTATCCGCCTTCCTCGACTTTATGAAAGAAGCCTTTCCGATGGGGACGCCTGACGAGCTGGCGGCCTTTATCGGGAGATGAAAGGCTGCTCGCGCCTGACCGTCAGGCCGGCTCATCCGCCTTCGTCCCCAGCGGCTTCGGCGCCATGCCGCCGCCCGGCTTGAGGTGGAATTCGTAGCTCATCAGGTGCCACTGCCCGTTCGCCTTGGTGCCATCGGGCATTGCCGGATCGTTGCGCGGCTCGACCTTGGCGACGAGGTCGTCCTTCACACCGAACACCACGTCGGAATCCAGATATTTGTCGCCATCCATGAAGACATGGGTGATCAGCGGCTCGTAGCCCTTCGCATTGACCAGGAAGTGCACGTGCGCGGGGCGCATCGGATGACGCTTGGTCTGCATGATCATCTCGCCGACCGGGCCATCGGTCGGGATCGGGTAGCTGCACGGCAAAATGGTGCGAAAGAAAAAGCGGCCGTCGCTATCCGTGATGAAGCGCGCCCGCGCCGAGGCGCCGACCTCGTCATAGTTCGGCTTCTGTGAATCGTAGAAACCGTCATCGTCGGCATGCCAGACATCGACGGGGACATTCGCGAGCGGCTTGCCGTTGAGATCCGTGACGCGGCTCTGCACGAACATCCGTTCGCCGGCTTGATTGTTCGGAGAGATGTCGGTGCCGTGCGCCGTCACCTTGTGCTCGCCGACATAGAACGGCCCGAGCACGGTAGTCTGGGTGGCGCCCTCGCGCTCGCGGTGATTGACCGCGTCGACCAGCATGGAGACGCCAAGCACGTCGGACAAGAGGATGAACTCTTGGCGAGTGTCAGTGCATTTCTGGCCGGTGCGGCTCAGGAAATCGATGGCGTATTCCCATTCTTCGAAGGTGAGACCGGTCTTGCTCACGTAATCGTGCAGCGACTTCACCAATTCCTGGAGCAGGAATTTTGCGCGCGGGTTTGGCGTATTGTCGAAGCTCTTGACGACGGCTTCGGTGAGCTCGGTCTCGTTGAACTGGGTCATGGTGCGTTTGCCTGCGTTTTCTCATTGCCCCAAGGGGCTCCTTCCAGGGCCTTCCTGGAGGTGTTCCAAGGCGGAGTCTACACCAGTCGGCCGGCCGGCGTTAAGCACGACACGCTTGGAATGGGGCCGCCATTTCGGCTATCAACCTTCCAAGAAAAGCTGTCCGGAGGAACTGATGCTCGCCCCCACCCCCGCCTCGCCCGAATCAGTCGGCATGTCCACGGCCGCGCTCGAGCGCGTCGATGCGCATCTGAAGAGCCGGTACATCGATGCCGGCCGCTTCCCGGGCACGCATCTCCTGGTCTATCGCCGTGGCAAGATCGCCCACAGCTCGGTGCAGGGTTTTGCCGACGTCGAGCGCAAGCTGCCGGTCAAGGACGACACTATCTACCGCATCTATTCCATGACCAAGCCCCTCACCAGCGTCGCCTTCATGATGTTGGTCGAGCAGGGCCTCGTCGCGATCGACGAGCCCGTCGCCAAGTACATCCCGGAATGGAAGGATCTCGGCGTGTTCGTCGCCGGCACCGCGCCCTCCTTCCTGACCCGGCCGCCGTCGCGGCCGATGCTGATCGTCGACCTCCTGCGCCACACCTCCGGGCTGACTTACGGCTTCCAGCAGCGCTCCAATGTCGATGCCGCCTACCGCACTGAAAAGATCGGCGAGGTCGAGAAGGCAGGCACGCTCCAGACCATGATCGAGAGCCTGGCAAAGATCCCGCTGGAGTTCTCACCGGGCGAGGCCTGGAACTACTCGGTCTCGACCGACGTGCTCGGTTATCTCGTGGGCAAGATCTCGGGCATGCCGTTCGAGCAGTTCCTCAAGACACGCATCCTCGATCCGCTCGGCATGGCCGACACCGACTTCCACGTGCCGGCTTCCAAGGCGCACCGGTTCGCCGCCTGCTACTCGGCCGATCCGGGCGGCGGCATGACCTTCCATGCCGGCCAGCGCCGCGAGGGCCTGACGCTCCAGGACGATCCAACCAAGAGCTCGTTCCTGTCGCCGCCCTCCTTCATCTCGGGCGGCGGCGGGCTGTGCTCGACGGCGGCCGACTATCTCACCTTCTGCCGTGCGCTGCTCAACGGCGGCGAGCTCGGCGGTGTCAGGCTGATCGGGCCGAAGACGCTGGCGCTGATGACGGCCAATCACATTCCGGGTGGACGCGCGCTGCCGGAGGTGTCGCGCTCGCTGTTTGCGGAAGCCGCCTACAACGGCATCGGCTTCGGCCTCGGCTTCGCCGTGACCATGCGCCCGGCCGAGACACTGGTCGCCGGCAGCCCCGGCGAGTATAATTGGGGCGGCGCGGCCACGACGTCGTTCTGGATCGATCCGGCCGAAGAGCTGATCACCATCTTCATGACGCAGGTGCTGCCGTCCAGCGCCTACCCGCTCCGGCGCGAGCTGCGCAGCATGGTCTACGCGGCGATCACCGAGAGCAATCTCTAGACAAAATGCACTGATCCCGCGGCATCAGAGCCGCGGGATCGAGCCCCGCTCATTTCAACATCTCCGGCACGATCAACCGCGGCAGGAACAGCGACACGCTTGGCCAAACGATGAGTGCCGCCAGCACGAGCAGCATGGGAATCAGCATGATCACCGTGTCCTTCAGCGCATAGCGCAGCCGCACCCCGGCGATCGAGCACGCGATCATCAAGCACAGGCCATAAGGGGGCGTCACCAACCCGAAGGCCAGCGAGACGATCGAGATGATCGCAAACTGCACCGGATGAAGGTCGACCGATTTCGCCAGCGGTTCGAGAACGGTACCGACGATGATGATCGCCGGAATGGCGTCGAGGAAACAGCCCACCACCAGAAAGCAGAAGGCGATGAAGAAGCCGGCCCCGATCGCGCCCATGCCCCAGGTCGAGACGTTGGCCAGCAGTTCCTGCGGGATCCTGTAATAAGCCAACAGCCAGCCGAACGCGCTCGCGGTGCCCACGCAGAACAGCGCGACCCCGGCCAGACGCCCGGTGTCGAGCAGTGCCCTGTAGAGTTCGCGCGCGCCGGTTTCACGGTAAAAGAATGTCGACAGCGCTACAGAATAAAGCACTGCGACGCAGGCGGATTCGGTGGCGGTGAACCATCCCAGCAGAATGCCGCCAACGATGATGAATGGCGTCATCAGCGCCGGTATCGATCGCCAGATGGCGCAGCGCATCTCCACCCAGCTTGCCTTCGGATATGTCGGATAACCGCGGCGCGTCGCGTAGACATGCACGGTCGCCATCTGTGCTCCCGCGATCAGCAATCCCGGCACGATGCCCGCGAGATACATCGCGGCGATCGAGGTCGAGATCAGCCCGCCCCACACGATCATCAGAATCGAGGGCGGGATGATGACGGCGAGCACGGCCGAAACCGCGGTGATAGCGATGGAGAACGAGAGGTCGTAACCCTCCTTGGTCTGGGCATCGATGAATATCTTGGACTGGCTCGCCGCGTCCGCAGTGGAGGAGCCGGAGATGCCGGCAAAGAACACCGAGAGTACGACGTTGATCTGCGCCAGCGATCCCGGCCAGTGCCCGACCATCGAGCGCGACAACGCGACCAGGCGGTCGGTGATGCCGCCGATGCTCATCAAGTTCGCGGTGAGCAGGAAGAACGGCACCGCCAGCAGGATGAATGAATTGTAGGCGTTGAAGGTTTCCTGCGCGAGCGTCATCAGCGACAGATGCGGCTCGATCAGCAGAATCGGCACGCAGGCAAGGCCAAGCGCGAAGGCAACCGGCACGCGTATGATGAGCAGGCCAACGAAAGTACCGAACAGGACCATCGCGGCCTGTCCGGCAGAAAGAATATTGCCGCTCATCGATTTGCCCCAACCAGAATCCGCATCTCGTCGACAATCTGTTCACCGGCGAACACGATCCAGGTCACGCCGGCGACCGGCCAGGCGACGTGAATCAGCCAAAGCGGCAAATCGGCCAGCTCCGATGTTCTGTTCCAGGCAAAGCGGGTGAACTCGATGCCGGCGGATACGAACACCAGTGCCAGCGCCAGCACGCCGAGCCGCGCGAGAATCCGCACCATGGCTTCGCTTCGGCGTGACAGCTCAGGCCAGACGTCGACTTCAAAATGCTGCGACTCTCTGATGCCGACCATGGCGCCGATCATGATCGTCCAGATGAACATGAACCGCGCCATCTCCTCGGTCCAGATGTAGGATGGAATCAAAGGCGTGTAGCGCGAGATGATCTGCAACGTGACCGGAACGACCAGAATGCCGACACAGGCGGCGAGCAGGATCTCCAGCAGTTTTGCATAGGCCGCCGTTGCTCGGTGCCATGGCGACGGGTTCGGCGGCATCGACATTTCAGTCATCACGGCTCCGGGGGATCACAATCACGGAATGGGGCAAGCCGTCCGGCTTGCCCCGACGTCCTGTCGCGTGGGCAGCGACAGTTCTCAGACGACGTTGATCTTCTCGAAAATGCCTTCCGCGCCGATTTCCTTGGCGTAGGTGGCCATCACGGGGTCGGCGAGCTTCTTCATGGCATCTCGCTCCTCGAACGGGACCCGCTTGAGCTTGCCGGCCTTCTCGAGCGTGTCGAGCTTGACGACCTCCTCGCTCGACTCCAGTTGTCGGCCATAGTCGCCGGCCTCCTTGCCGGCCTTCATGATCGCGTCCTGCAAGTCCTTGGGCAAGGTCTTCAGCGTCTTCACCGAGAAGCAGATCGGCCGGATCGACACGGCGTGCTGGGTCAGGTTGAGATGCGGGGCCACTTCGTAGAACTTCATCGCCTCGACGCCGGCCGCCTCGTTCTCGCCGGCCGATATCACGCCGTTCTGGATCGCGTTGTAGATTTCGTTATAGGCGATCACCGTCGGGCTCATGCCGACGGCCGCAAAGGTCTTCGACCAGATCGGCGCGCCTTGCACGCGCACCTTGAGGCCCTTGAGGTCGGCGAGATTCTTGAGCGGCTTGTTGGCGAAAATATTGCGGATGCCGCCGCCGGAATAGCCGATCAGAACGACCTCGGCCTTGGCCGCAACCTCGTCGGCGATCGGCGCCAGGATATTGGCTTCAACGACCTTGTTCATGTGATCGATGCCCTTGAACACGAAGGGCGCGTCGATGAACGGGGCCGCCTTGGCAAAGGTCGACATGTGGGCCGGCGAGACGATGCCGTAATCGACCGCTTTGCCCTGCGACATGTACTCGAAATACTGTTTTTCGAGACCGAGCGAAGAGTTCCTGTGCAGCGTGAAGTTGACGGGCTTGCCGTAATACTTCTTCACCAGCTCTTCGAACCGGAGCAGTGCCCGGTTGAAGGCGTGGTCGTCGTTGAACTGGACCGCGCCGTTCAGCGTGACGGGTGTCTGCGCCCTGAGGATCGACGGCATTCCAATCGCAGCCGCCGCCGTGGTCGCACCGAGCCCAGCGAGAAATGATCTTCGCTTCATCGTCTCCCCTCCCTTTGATGCTCCGGCCCTGTAGCCGGGCCGTGAGCGCAGCCGGCATGCGGCTGCGAGAGGGAAGCGTATGGAAAACGTCGGTGGGACGGAAGTCTTTTCGCGTGCGCCGGAGGTATTCTTCGTCGCAGGTACTCCTGCACGACCTGCTGCACTGCAACTCGCGCTCCTGCTGGCGCGCGGCAGGTCACATGGGCGGCCCCCAGTCTCGGAGACGGAAGACTTGCTCGTCGGCGAAGACTTGCGGACCTGTGCGCGTCACGCACAGACCCGCTCGTCTTCCACTGCAGGCTAGTGCAGATGGCCAATCACAGACCCGCTCGTCTTCCACTGCAGGCTAGTGCAGATGGCCAATCAAATAGATGCCGCCACCGATCACCAGAACGGCCGGTACGGCCCACAGAATCAGAACTGGCATTGTGTCATCCTCCTCAGTTGGACGTGCAGACCTTCACGGTCTTCATGCCGCTTTCAGCCTCGGTGCGCGACTTGTAGATCGTGCCTGACGGGCTGACGACGGTCATGGACGTGTCCGTCGGCTTCTTGTCGACGATGCTGCACTTCTTGGTCTTGACGTCCTGCACGACGTAGAACTCGTCGGCCGCGAACGCCGGCAGGGACAATGCAGCAACCATCAGTGCTGCGGTTGCTATTCTCAGCTTCATACGATCCTCCTCCAATTGCCGGGCATTCCAGCCCGATCGAATTCTAAACGGGAAGAAGTGGCAATTTGTTCCGGTTCCGGAGGGAACGTCGTCGAGGATGGGATGTTGTTGGAGCGCTTATTCCAACGAGGAGAACAAGATGAAAAAGCTATTGCTGGTTTCCGCCGCGGCGGTCTTGATTTCGACCGGCGCCTTCGCGCAGTCCACCGTGGTGACCACGACCGGGACCGGCCACGCGGCTGCTGTTCAGATCGAGCCGCAGTACCGAACCAAGATCAAATCCTACATCACCGAGCATCGCGTCCGCCCGGTCACGACGAAGGAGAAGATTGTTGTCGGTGCGGCAGTGCCGAGCGACGTCGAACTCGCACCCGTTCCCGCGGACTGGGGTCCGTCGCTGACGAAATATCGCTACGTCTATTCCGGCGATCGCGTGATGCTCGTCGACCCCGGTTCGCGCACCGTCGTGCAGGAAATCGATTGATCAAGGCTGAAGGGCGACCGCCGAGAGGCGGCCGCCCTACCCGGAGTTCTGCACATGAAATCGCATCGAGAGGCCCGGATCGCCGGGCTCAGCCTGGCGGCTGTCTACGCCGTGTGTCTGTTACTGACCGCCGTTAGCATGAGCTGAGGCGTAACCAGGCACTGCGCTGCAACATCTTGCCCCTGCAACATCTTGCTCCTGGACGGCTCGCCGGATCTGAAAATCATGGCGCAGCGTAAGTCCCGCCCGTATGGTCTCCCCAAAATCATAATCCGGCGCCGCTGCGCTGGAACCGGGACGCCTGCGTTTGTCAAAGCTCACCCTGCCGGTCCGGCTCGCTCTTCTGGTCACGGGAACGATGTTGCCGCTGATCGTCTTCGCGGTCGGTATTGCCGTCTACAATTACAAGCAGGACCGGAACGACGCGACTCGCCGCGTGCTGGAGAACGTGCGCAGCATGCGCCTCGTGCTGGATTCCGAGGTGCAGCGGATGACGGGAGGTCTGCAGGTCCTTGCGCTGACGAATTCGCTGCGCAATGACGACTTCCAGAACTTCCGCCGCATCGCGCTCGGATTCGTCGATCAGTACGGCAAGGGCGGCCTCGTGCTGATCTCCGATCGCAGCGGCCGGCTGTTGTTTTCCTCCGCAACCGAGGACACCGCGAGCCTGCCGCCTCGCGGTCATCTCGAAATCATCGAGAAGGTGTTTGCGACCAGATTGCCGCAATATTCCGACCTGTTCACCGGCGCGATCGATGGGCGACAGGTGCTCACCGTCGAGGTTCCGGTGCTCCGCAACGGCGAGGCGATCTACGACCTCTGCTTCAGCCCGCCGATCAGCATTTTCCAGGATCTGGTGGAGAAGCAACAGCCCGACAAGCTTTGGACCGTGTCGCTGCTCGACAACAAGGGGATCGTATTCGCGCGTGCGCCGAACCCCAGCGAAACGTTCGGCAAGCGCGCTTCGCCCTCGCTCTATGCCGAGATGTTCCGCAACAGCGAGGCATCGCTTCCGGCGGTATCGCTCGATGGCGTCGCCTTGGCCGCAGCCTACACACGGTCGCAGCTGACCGGATGGACAGTCGCCGCCGGTGTCGCCGAGAGTTCGCTGATCGCGCCACTCTGGCGCAACATCGCGATCACCAGCTTGATCGGCGGCATCCTGCTGCTGACCGGCCTGACCTTCGCGGTCAGGATGGCAACCACGATCGCACGCGGCGAGATGCTGCACGATCTTCTGATCGAGGAGCTCAACCATCGTGTCAAGAACACGCTGGCCTTGATGCAGGCGATCGCGGTGCAGACATTCCGAAGCTCGAGCCGGGATGAGCGGACGAAATTCGAGGGCCGGCTTAGCGCGCTGGCCGAAGCGCATAATTTGCTGAGCCAGGAGAAATGGGCGGGCTCCGAGCTGCGGGACGTGATCGCCCGCGCGCTCCAGCCGTTCCTGCTGAACAGTCCTGAGCGCATCCACATGGCCGGACCCGCGGTGCCGCTGTCACCACGGCTCGCCGTGGTGCTGTCGATGATCGTGCACGAGATCGCCACCAACGCCGCAAAGTACGGCGCGCTATCCAACGAGACCGGCGGGGTGACGCTGGAATGGAAGGTCATCGCTGATGCGCCGAAGCTGCGGCTACGCCTGATCTGGACCGAAATCGGCGGGCCGCCGGTGACTGCGCCGGTGCAGCGCGGCTTCGGCTCGCGCCTGATCGAGCGCAGCGCGCGCGACCAGCTCGGCGGCGAGGCGACCGTCGACTTCCTGCCGCGCGGTGTGGTCTGCACGGTGATTTGCACGCTGGACGAGGCGCGGTGAACGGAGACATCGGCGATGAAGATCACCAATGTGCGCACGCACATTCTGGAGGCAAAGCTCTCGCAGCCCTTCGCTTACTCGCGCGCCTGGTACGACACGCGCACCGCGATGCTGGTCGAGATCGAGACCGATGACGGCCTTGTCGGCTGGGGTGAATGCTACGGCCCGGCACGGATGACGGCGGCGGTGGTGGAGAGTGTGGCGCCGTGGCTGATTGGCGAGGATCCGTCGCGCACCGACGTGCTGTGGCAGATGGTCTACGCTCGCTTGCGCGATCACGGCCAGAAGGGCGTGATGATCCAGGGGCTGAGCGGCATCGACATCGCGTTGTGGGACATCAAAGGCAAGAATTTTGGCGTGCCCGTGCATCAGCTTCTCGGCGGCGCCGCGCGCAAGGAGGTGGGAGCCTATGCGACCGGTCTCTATCGGCGCAAATCAGGCGACCCGCTCAAATATCTACCGGAAGAAGCGGCCGGTTACGTCGCGGAAGGATTCCGTGCCGTAAAGCTGAAGGTCGGCTTCGGCATCGCGGAGGATGCCGCGGTCACCCGCGCGGTGCGCGAGGCGATCGGCCCCGATATCGCGCTGATGGTCGATGCGAACCACGCCTATGACGCGGTGGCGGCGATCCGGCTCGGCCGCCTGATCGAGCGCCATGACATCGGATGGTTCGAGGAGCCGGTGCCGCCGGAGGACGTCGCGGGCTATCGCGCGGTGAAATCCGCGCTCACGATTCCGGTCGCCGGCGGCGAGTGCGAATTCACGCGCTTCGGCTTCCGCGAGCTGTTCGTCTCGCATGCGCTTGACATCGCCCAGCCCGACACCTGCGCGGCCGGCGGCCTCACCGAATGCAAGAAGATCGCCGACATGAGCGAGGCGTTCGGCATCCGCTACAATCCGCATGTCTGGGGCACCGGCATCGCGATCGCCGCCTCACTTCAGCTCCTCGCCGTGCTGCCGTCGCACACGCCGACTTCGCTGTCGCCGATCGGGCCGATGCTGGAGTTCGACCGCACCGAACATCCGATCCGGCACGCAATTTTGAAGGAGCCGATCGAGCACGAGAAGGGCATCGTACAGGTGCCCGACGGCCCAGGCCTCGGCATCGAGATCGACCGCGAGGCGCTTGCGCGTTTCGCGGCGAACGCCTAACCGATCGTCTGCAACGCCGGGAACGTCTCCAGCAGCCAGATACTCACATTTGAGACCGCGCCGGTGAGGAATCCGATGCCGGTGATGACCATCAAGACGCCCATGGCGCGCTCGACATTGACGAGATGCCCCTTCATGCGCGCGAACAGCTTTGAGAACTGCTCGATCATCAGGGCGGCGATCAGGAAGGGGATGCCGAGACCCGCGGAATAGACCGCGAGCAGGCCGGCTCCCTTCGTCACCGTCGCTTCGGCTGCGGCAACCGAGAGGATCGCGGCGAGGATCGGCCCGATGCAGGGCGTCCAGCCAAAGGCAAAGGCGAGCCCCATCACATAAGCGCCCCAGAGGCCGACGGGCTTGGGCGCAGTCAAGCGTCCCTCGCGCATCAAGAGGCCGATGCGCGTCAGGCCCAGGAAGTGCAGGCCCATGACGATGATGACGATGCCGGCGACGATCGAGAGTTCGGCCGACCAGGCGCGGACCAGCCCGCCGATCAGCGAGGCGCTGGCGCCGAGCGCCACGAACACCGTGGAGAAGCCGAGCACGAACAGGAGCGCCGACATCATGATCGCGCGTTTGGAGGCCGAAGCGGGCTCGTCGCTTTTGACGTGTTCGATCGTGGCGCCCGTCAGATAGATCAGGTAGGGCGGGACCAGGGGCAGGACGCAAGGGGAGAGGAAGCTGACGAGGCCGGCAATCAGCGCCGCCGGGATCGAGACATTTTGCATGATGCAGTCGGAGCCATCTCAGGCGCCGGCGCGGCGCGCGGGGAATGCGCGCGGCGCGGAGCCGAACCGGCTCTGGTGTAGCCGATGCTAGCGAATGCGCAACAGAGGCGCACAAAACCAGGGCTCCCCCCGATGCCGTCTGTGATCACAGATGCGGCATCGGGACACGCACAAATCTCGCCAAAAAGCGAAATTCGGCGGCGCGGCTACTTCACCACACGGAGCAGCGGACGCCGGGGCTGGTCCTGCGTCTGCTTGGAAGGGGGCTGCGGTTCTTCGCTAGCAGCGCTCCGCAGCATTTCGTCGCACAGCGCCTTGAGATCGGCACCGTCAATTCCTTTGAGTTTCATCCGCACGTCCAGGATGACAATGGACAGCAGCTCGGCCGACTCACGGCTGTTGCTCTCGTTCAGAACCCTGCGGCACTGTTCAAGCGTTTCCAGCACCGACTGCAACTGTTCGTCTGAATGCGACACCGGCGTTCTTTCCGTTAATTCGGCCTGTGAGACGTGGTTGTGACGACCTCTTTGGCCCCCATGGAGCTTCGAGGATAACACGGGGCCGTTGCGGGGCCGAACATGATTTCAGCCTGTTTCTGCGTTGAAACCGCGGTTCCGGCGAGCATCGCGTCGCGCCGCCGGCTATCGTCGAAATGCCCGATCGTAAAACGCCTGGCGTGCTGCACTTGATCCGTCGCGGGAGGCGGCACCGGCTCCCGCGCAACGACATTCATTGCGGACCGCGCCGACGATCCTGCAGCCATCTCATGGCTCGCAACGGAACTCACGCCACACCCCTCAGCCGGGCGATGGTCTGCCCGATTCTCAACCCTTGTTCTCAACCTTGGCAGCACCCCGATACCACCCGCAGCATAGTAAGGATGACGTTCAAAACTCGTCGTTCCCTAACCCGCCGTGGTTGTGGTTTGCGCCAGATTCTGCCAGTTTAGCGACCCGAAGGGACTTGTATGCACTCCTTGGCGGAAAGGGGCGTTCCACTGGAGGAACGCCCAAAGACAAACATCAGCGGGCTCTCGGACTGGGATGCGGCGCGCATTTTCCTGGAAGTGGTCCGATGCGGAAGTTTCCGCTCGGCGGCCGAGCGCCTGTCGCTGTCGATCAACGCCGTCCGCCGCCGGATCGATGATTTCGAACGCCAGACCGGCACCACTCTGTTCACCCGCGATGTCCACGGCACCCATCTGACCGACGAAGGCGCCTTGGTGGTCTCCGCCGTCGAGCAAATGGAGGCGGCTGCGTTCGACGTGCTGCGCACCAGCGATTCGACGGCAAACGCCCTGTCCGGCGAGGTCCGCGTCGCCGTGACCGAGGGATTGGGCACATTCTGGCTCGCCCCCCGGCTGGTCGAATTCCAGCAGGCCTATCCGAAGATCCTGGTCGACCTGCATTGCGCGATGCGCTCGGCCGACGTCTCCCGCCACGAGGCCGACGTCGCCATTCACCTGTCGCGGCCTTCGACGCTCGATGTCAAGCTGGTGCGGCTTGGCCGCATGCATCTGATGTTCTGGGCCTCCGAGAAATACATTTCAAAATATGGCGCGCCGCGTTCGGCGATGGAGTTGATCAAGCACCGCCTGGTGCTGCAGTTCGCCGACCAGCTCGCCGCCAAGCAAACTTTCGAGAGCTTCTTCCCCGGCGTTCCGGAGCGTGACCTTCTGGTCATGAAGACCAACGTCTCAAGCGCCAACTACTGGGCGGTCGCGAATGGCGCCGGAATTGGCGTCTTCCCGAGCTACGCCATTGCGCTTGGCGGGAAGTTGATTCCACTGGAAGTCGAGCTGAACAGACCGCTGGATATCTGGTTGTCTTACCATCCTGGTAGCGGCCGGATTCCGAGAGTGCGGCACATGATTGACTGGCTGATCGAAGCCTTCAATCCGGCGCGTTTCCCGTGGTTTAAGGAAGAGTTCGTGCACCCGCATGAATTCAAGGACGAGTATATGGGCGAACCCCTGACCCAGCTCTTCGGGGGGTTTTCAACCGAAGACCGATGAGAAAAAAGATGAAAACAGCGGCGAAGAGAATGAAGCAGCGCAGTGCCGGCAAGCCGGACATTGAGCTGGGCAAGCGAATCCGTCTACGGCGCGTCGAGATGAAGGTCTCGCAGGCCGAGCTGGGCGAGAAGCTCGGCGTCAGTTTCCAGCAGGTCCAGAAATACGAGAAGGGCGTCAATCGCGTCGGCGCGGCTCGGCTTCAGCAGATCGCCACTGCTCTCGATGTGCCCGTGACCTTCTTCTATGACGGCGACAACAAGGCCCGCGAAGTCGAGAGCCTGCTCTTCCTCGATAGCGCCTTCAGCCTGCGGCTGCTGCGCGCCTACAGCAAGATCAAGGACCAGACAGTGCAGCGTCAGCTCGTCTCGCTGATGGAATCGATCGCAGCGAACGAAGCCTGAGCCGATCGGCGTTCGCGCCTTTCCGGCCGATGTTCAATCCGCCGCGTCACGGGGGCGCGGCCGGATTGGACGAGACCCGGACTGCATATATCCGGGCCTGCGCACTTGCGCGGACTTCTCGGGCGGCATGACCGCCTCTTTTTGTTGTCCATTTTTCCCGTCGTCTCCCGCAGATTTCGCGAACCCATTCCGGCCCTGTGGCGACCTAATCCAGAGACCGCGTGCCTTGCGCGCGAAGTTCGCGATACGTCGTGCTTAAGGGGACCGCAACCGGGAGGCGCTAGCTTCCCGCCCATTTCTCGAATCAGCACGACGACCGGGAATTGCCGATGCGAGCGCCCGTCCGGGCCTCGTTTTGATGGGGAAAATGGGACACATGTCGAAACGCCATGCGATGATCATTGCCGTCGGCGTACTCGCGAGCGCCTCCGCGCTTGCACAGACCGAGACCATTGGACAGGCCGGGCCCAGGCCGGCGGCTGGGGCTGGTACGGTGCCGGCCACCGCCAATCCGGCCCACGCAGCCGCACCGAAGACTGCCGCGCCAGCGTCCGCTTCGACGGCAGAGAGCCGCTCGGCCGCGGCGCTCGCGCTGACGCACGAGCCGACCTATGACGAGGGCTCCGCCCAGCGCATCAAGGATGCGGCGCTCAGCTATTCCGATCTCGCCGTGCGCGGCGGCTGGCCGACGATCCCGGCAGACGCCAAATTCGTGCCCGGCGCCCAGGGCGCCAATGACGATCTCCTGCGCAAGCGGCTGATCGTCCCCGGCGATCTTTCCGCCGACAAGGCGAGCGGCGCCTTCGACCAGGATCTTGCCGATGCTGTGAAACGCTTCCAGGCCCGCCCCGGCCTCGCGCCGACTGGAACGGTGACGCCGCGCACGATCACGGCCATGAACGTCTCCGTGCAGAAGCGCATCCGGCAGCTGGAGGCCTCGCTCCAGCGGCTCGAGAACATGAATTTCGGCTTCGGCCAGCGCTATGTCGTGGTCAACATCCCCGCCGCCTTCGCCGAAGCGGTCGAGAACGACGTCGTGGTGCGGCGCTATCGCGTGATCGTCGGCAAGACCGAAAAGCCCTCGCCGACGCTGACGACGCAGATCAGCAGCGTCGTCCTCAACCCGACCTGGACAGTGCCCTCCTCGATCGCCAAGACCGAGATCTCCGCGCATATGCGCAAGGATCCCACCTACCTGTCGCGCATGCACATGGAGGTGCTCGACGCCCACGACAATCCGATCGATCCGAATTCGGTCGACTGGTCGGGCACGCACACGCCGAATTTCACCGTGCGCCAGCACAACGGCACGTATAACGCACTCGGCGCGGTCAAGATCGACATGCCGAATTCCTATTCGGTCTACATGCACGACACCAACCAGCGCAACCTGTTCAGCGACGACTACCGCTTCGATTCCCATGGCTGCTCGCGCGTCGACAATGTGCGCGATCTCGCCGCCTGGCTCTTGAAGGACCAGCCGAAATGGAGCCGCGCCGCGATCGACGCGGAAATCGCCACCGGCCAGCATCTCGAAGTCGCCATGGCAAAGAAAGTGCCGGTGGCCTGGATCTATCTCACGGCTTGGATGACGAAGGACCAGACCGTTCAATTTCGCAACGACGTCTATCATCAGGACGAGCAGCTCCTGGAGGCGACCGCGGAGGAGGCCGCGTTCTTCAGCAATGCCGGCAGCCATCCGCTGACCGCGCACATGACGAGATAGATCGCGCCATGCAACCGCGGCACAAGCTGATGCAAACCTGCTCGCCTTGCTGCGGTTGACCCCGGCCCTGCCCCGGCCGCACATTGCGCCTCGCCAATGATCAGCGAGCGCGCGATGCCCGACATGTCCAACACGACCGAAACACCCTACGCCGACGGCAAGATCCTCAAGCACACGGCCAGCGGCGTCGGCGTGATCACCTTCAACAATCCCGACAAGCGCAACGCGATGTCGCTGGAGATGTGGGAGGGATTTGGCGAGGCGCTGGCGAGCCTGCGCGACGACGCTGCCGTGCGCGTCGTGATCCTGCGCGGCGCCGGCGGCAAGGCCTTCGTGTCGGGCGCCGACATCAGCCAGTTCGAGAAGACGCGGCATAACGCCGCCGCTTCCGAGGAATACGGAAAACGTAGCGCCGCCCAGCGCGCGCTTCTCGCCGACTATCCCAAGCCGACGATTGCCTGCATCGAGGGCTTTTGCCTCGGCGGCGGCATGCAGGTCGCAATGCTCGCCGACATCCGCATTGCCTCCCACGGCAGCCAGTTCGGCATTCCCGCGGCAAAACTCGGCATCGCCTATGGCTATGAGGGCTTGCGGCACCTGGTGTCGCTGGTCGGTCCGTCCTGGGCGCGGCTCCTGATGTACACCGGCATGCGCATCGATGCGGCGGAAGCGTTACGCATCGGGCTGGTCGAGCGCGTGGTTCCGGAGGATCAGCTCTGGGGCGAGACCATGGAAATCGCCGAGACGATCGCGCAGAACGCGCCGCTCGCGATCAAGGCCGCCAAGCTCACCATCGCGCAAGTGCTGAAGGACGAAAGCGGCCGCGACATGGAGGCGATCAGGGCGATCGGCAATGCCTGCATGGACAGTGCGGATTTTCGCGAGGGTCGGCAAGCCTTCATGGAGAAGCGCAAGCCGCGCTTCCAGGGACGGTGATTCCGTTCTCGCGATGGCGGGAGGCACGTGAACATGCATTCAGGAAGATTAAATTCCCGCGCCCCTGCAACACCATAGCAACCAGTTGATTTGCCGAAAGTTCTCTCGCCATCAAAACGATGGAGATTGCGATGAAACTCAAATTTGCTGTTCTTGGTCTGGCTGCCCTGGGCGGCGCCGCGCTCGCGTCAGGACAGGCGCTCGCAGCGATGCCGAACGGCATCCCGCAGGCCGACCGTATCGCGAGCGGCCCGGCAGCCGACGTCGATCAGGTGCGCTGGGTCTGCAACCCCTGGGGCCGCTGCTTCTGGCGTCCGAACTATTACGGCGCCTACGGCTTTTACGGCGGCCCGCGACGCTTCTACGGCGGGCGTCCGTGGGGCTGGGGCGGCCACCGCCACTGGCGTCGCTGGTGAGTTGCGAGGGGCCGGTGGCAGGCGTTCGTGTCGGCGCCGACATTCGCCAGTTCGACAAGACACGTCATAACGCGGCCGCTTCCGAGGAATATGGCAATGCAGCGCCGCCCAGCGCGCGCTGCTTGCCGATTATCCCAAGCCGGCGATTGCCTGTATCTAGGGCTTTTGTCTCGGCTTTCATGGAGAAGCGCAAGCCGCAGTTAGTAGCGCCTCATAGGGTCGTGGCTGTCGTCACCGTCCTCTGACTCGCCAACCGGGACCTCTGCAAGATCTCCTTCAAGGCCTGAACGTTCGCGGAGCCCGCTCCCCTTCGCCAAATGAGTACAGTCCAGGCCCGATTCTCCGTTCGTCCCAACGGGTGGATGCTCAACAGCTTTCTGTCCGGAAAAGTGGTCAGAACGCTTTTGGGGATCAGGGCGACGCCCATGCCCGCAACGACGCAGCCCAGCATTGCGTGATACGACGCCAACTCGATCAGGCGCTCCGGCATTTCGTTTCGCCTTGCATACCAGTCTTCAAGTCGCTTGCGATGCGGGCATCCGTGTTCGAAGACGATGATGGTACGTGGTAGGTTGCTGCCTTTCTTGACGATCGGCGGATGATCGACAGCCGCAATAATCACCAACTCCTCCTCGAAGGCGAGCACCTTTTCAAAGGGCTCATCGGCGATGGGTTCGGCAACAAGCGCCGCGTCGAGATCGCCGGCGAGAATGGCGCTCGCGAGAACCTGCGGATTGCCGGTGCGAAGCTCCAGAACGACCCCCGGATGTCGCCGGTGGTATTCGCTGAGCAGTCCCGGCAACCTGACAGCGGCCGTGCTTTCCATCGCGCCGAGGCAGAACGTACCGCGGGGTTTCGCGTCTTGGAGGGCATCGCGTGTTTCATCCGCAAGCGCGAGCAAGCGGTTGGCGTAGCCAAACAGCACTTGCCCCTGGGGCGCCAGATGAAGACGCTTACCCTCTCGAATGAAGAGGGCTACGCCGAGATCCTCTTCCAACTGCCTGATACGGGTCGTCACATTGGACTGAACGCGATGCAGCCGCTCGGCCGCGCGGGTCACGCCGCCTTCGCGCACAACAGCAACGAATATCCGCAGATCTGACAGATCCATATATCTCTCATGGAGATCAACTAAATCACAATTATTCATTATATGTGATGATACACGTCAGGTAAAGGTCGTGCACGGACGACAGCACTGCCGATCAGGCGACTACCGCCGCAAAGGCGGTGAACAAGGTTCGTCCCGCACAGGAGCTTGTCTGATGATCGTCACTGTCTTTCGCACACGGATGAATCCCGGCGTGCAGGGTGAATATGGGCCGATGGCAAAACGCATGAGCGAACTTGCGCGAACAATACCCGGCTACATCTCGCATAAGGGTTTTGTTGCGGATGATGGAGAGCGAGTGACGATCGTCGAGTTCGAGACCGAGGAAGCACTTCATCGTTGGCGGATCGATCCCGAGCACGCCAAGGCGAAGCGGCGCGGAGTCGAAGCCTTTTTCAGCGAATTCAAGTTCCAGATCTGCAGCGTCGTTCGGGAGCGGATATGGACCGCAAAGGCGGCCCGCGGGGTTTGAGGCGATCATCGACCAGAAGGGCAACCCAAGGCACTCGAAGCGAAGCCTTAAAAGCGGTGCGCAAGTTAGGCTCGCTAAGAGAGTCGGGGTCAGAACCACTTTCGCGATCGCGGTAAGAGTCCGACTTGCGGCGAGCCGCCTCGCCCGAATTCGACCTCTCCCCGCCAGCGGGGCGAGGTGACGCCACCCCGCCGTCCGGTTGCTTTCAGAGCGCCGCGAGCACCGCCTTCGTAATGTCGGCGGTGCCGTTGCTGCCGCCGAACTCCATCGGCTTGATGCCGCCAGCATAGACCTGGTCCACGGCGCGCTCAATTTGCTCGCCGGCCTCAGCCGCGCCCTCGACGCCGTGCTTGTTAGCGAGCCAGTCCAGCATCATCGCGGCCGACAGGATCATGCCGGTGGGATTGGCCTTGCCCTGCCCCATGATGTCAGGCGCGGTGCCGTGGCAAGGCTGGAACACGGCGTACTTGTCGCCGATGTCGGCCGACGGCGCCATGCCGAGGCCGCCGATCAGGCTGGCGGTGATGTCGGAGACGATGTCGCCGAACATGTTCTCCATCACCATCACGTCGAAATCCCAGGGACGCTTGACCAGCATCGCCGAGCAGGCATCGACATAGAGCCGGTCGGTCTTCACCTCGGGATGACGCTTCTCGATCTCGTCGAAGATGCCGCGGAAGAAGGCAAAGGCCTTGAACACGTTCGCCTTGTCGACGCAGGTCAACGCGCCGGGCTTGCCGCGCGCCTTGCGTCGCTCGGCGAGGCGAAACGAGAACTCGAACAGGCGCTCGGACGTCCTGCGCGTGATCACCATGGTCTCGCGCGCCTCCTCATGGGTGACGACGCCTTTGCCCATCGACGCGAACAGGCCTTCGGTGGATTCCCTGATCACGACGAGATCGATGCCGCGCTGGTCGGCGCCGACGATCGGGCTCGGCACGCCCGGAATGAGCCGCGCCGGGCGCACGCCGGCATAGAGATCGAAGATGAAGCGCAGCTCGATCTGCGGCGCGATCTCGGTGTTGTCGGGGTAGCGCACCGACGGCAGGCCGCAGGCGCCAAGCAGGATCGCGTCCGCCTCCTCGCACAGCTTGATCGTGGTGTCAGGCATCGACTTGCCGGTGGCGAGATAATTGTTGGCGCCCGCCGGCGCCTCGGTGAAGCGGAAACTCAAGCCGGATTTCGTCTCGATCTTGCGCAGGACCTCGATGGCCGGCGTCATGACTTCGGGACCGATGCCGTCACCGGCGAGCACGGCAATGTGGAAGGCATTGTTTGCGGACATGGGGGAGCCTCAGGAAAAAGCTAAGTCGTCATTGCGAGCGAAGCGAAGCAATCCAGAACTGCATCTGCGGAGACACTCTCGATTGCTTCGTCGCTTCGCTCCTCGCAATGAGGAGGATGGAGCGTTGGTTACGGCGTCAGCACCGTGCGGCCAACCACCGCGCCCTGCTGCAACTGCACCAGCGCGTCGTTGGCCTTGGCGAGCGGCTGCCGCGTCACCGGGATCGGCGCCACGTTCTTCGTTCGCACGAGATCAAGCAGCTCCTGCGTCTCGCGCAAGTTTCCGACATAGCTGCCCTGGATCGTCACCGCCTTGATCGGAATCAGCGGCAGCGCCCAGGTCGCGCCGCCGCCGAACAGTCCGACGATGACGAGCTTGCCGCCCTTGGTCAGGCAGTCGAAGCCGAGCTGCGTGGTGGCGGCGTTGCCGACGAGATCAAGCACGGCGCGGATGGGGCCACCGGCTTTCTTGGCAAGCTGCTCCAGCGCATCCGGCGCCTTGGGATCGATGGTCGCGAGTGCACCGGCCTTCTCCGCGGCTTCGCGTTTCTTCGCATCGATGTCGACCATGATCGCGCCCTTGCCGCCCATGGCCTTCAAGAGCGACAGCGCCATCAGGCCAAGCCCACCGGCACCGAACATCACGATTGGCGTGTCGAAATGCTGCTCGATCTTCTTCAGTGCGCTGTAGGTCGTGACGCCCGAGCAGGCGTAGGGTGCCGCCGACGCGGGATCGAGTCCTCTAAGATTGAGCAGATAGCGCGGATGCGGCACCAGCATGTGGTCGGAATAACCACCGTCGCAATAGACGCCGAGTGAGCGCGGCGTCAGGCACATGTTCTCGTCACCGCCGAGGCACGTGGCGCATTTGCCGCAACCGATCCAGGGATAGACCAGGCCGACGTCGCCAAGCTTGAGATCGCCCTGGTCGGTTGGCTTGACGTCCGGACCGAACGCCAGGATTTCACCGACCGTCTCGTGCCCCATGGTCAGCGGCAGGTTGATGCCGCGGTCCTTTAGCGACAGCGGCTTGCGACCGTGGCCGAGATCGTAACCGCCTTCCCAGATGTGGAGGTCGCTGTGGCAGACGCCGGCAGCCTTCACCCTGATCAGCACCTGCGTGCCGGACGGCTGCGGCGTCGCCTCGTCGAACTCCTGCAGCGGTGCCTTGAAATTCGCGACCTTGAAACTTTTCATCGGCGTCCTCCCGGATATTTTTTATTGTCGCCGCCACCATGGCATGGGCGGCGTGACGAGACAAACTCGGCCCTGTCTAGTTTAAGCCGGCGGATAATGGCAAGCCGACCACGCGCAAAGCCGCGTTGCTCGCTGCACGAGCCTGTCTGTCAACCTTGCGCGGCTGTTTTGCCTGACGGAATTGGCGCACCGTCGGTGAGCCCGATCTCCGCGCGCAGTTCGCCCGTGTGTTCGCCGAGCACGGCCATCGCCGTGGCCGGCGCCGTGTCGGCGCCCGACATCCGGAACGGCAGGTTGAGAACCCTAAACGAGCCGCCTTCGTCCTCCACGGACGAGAGCGCCTGCCGGTGCGCGAGCTGCGGATCGGCCAGTGCTTCGGACACGGTGCGGTAGGCCGAGGCCGGCACGCCGGCCGCACCTAGCGCGAGGAGGCATGCCTCCGTCGAGAGCTGCCGCGACCAGGCCTCGACACCGTCCATCAAGTCGGCCCAATGGTCGCGACGCGCGGCGTAGGTGGCGAAGCGCGGATCGGAGATCCATTCGGAGCGGCCGATCACCCCCATCAGGCCCTGAAACGTCTTCTCGCTGGCAATCGTGATCATGACGTAGCCGTTGGCCGTCTCGGTCGGGCCGAACATCGGGCGCGGCGGCGGCTTCACGGTGAACTGCGAGTTCTGCAACTCGATCAATGTCAGCGTCAGCATCGATTCCAGCATGGAGACGTCGATGTGCTGGCCGAGGCCAGTCACCGTGCGCTGGTAGAGCGCCGACGCAATCGCGCCAAAACCGTAGGTGCCGGTGACGACGTCGGCATGATAGATGCCGCAATAATCCGGGCGGCTGCGGCCGGGCTGGTAGGCGAGATGCGCCATGTCGTAGCCGGAGGCCGCATGGATCACCGGTGCGTAGGCCGGCAGCTCGGCCGACGGGCCGCTCTGGCCGTAGCCGGAGATCGAGCAGTAGATCAGCTTCGGATTGATGGTACGTATTCTGTCGTAGTCGAGCCGCAGCCGGTGCATCACGCCGGGGCGAAAATTCTCGACCAGGATGTCGGCAGTCGCGGTCAGCCGGCGGACCGCCTCCTTGCCGTCCTCGGATTTGAGGTCGAGCACGACGCTCTTCTTGCCGACATTGAGCTGGCCGAATACGGTGCTACAGCCCTTGCGCAGCGGCGGCCGGGTCCGCATCGTCTCGCCGCCGTCCGTCTCGATCTTGATGACCTCGGCGCCCATGTCGGCGAGCATCCGCGCACAATGGGGACCGGCGATGGTCGTCGAAAAGTCCAGGACCCTGAGGCCGGCGAAGGCCTTTGTCGTCGTCCCCTCATGCTTATCTGATAGCTGCATGCCTGCTTGCGTCCTCGAGTCACTTAGGAACTATCGAAGTTCTCTGTTGTTGATGCGCCGACCCTAAAGGGCGGCGGCTGAGTAGGAAAGTCTTTACCGAACGGACGCGTCTCGCGGGCAGGCTTGGAAATTCCAGGGCAATTGGACCCGTTCTTGCATAGCAGCAACCGGGCTCGGGCGGAGGGGCAGCTGTTCTTGAGGGTCTTGTTCGTTACAACAGAGATGGACGACTTCGTCCGCGTTGGCGGACTCGGAGCCGTTTCCGCGGCACTCCCTCGAGCCCTTCGTCCTTTCGCCGATATCCGGGTCATGTTGCCCGGCTATCGCGACATCATCGAACAACTCACGCATATTCAGGTCGTTGGCCGCTGTCCGGCGTTCGCGGAGATGCCGGCCTGCTCGCTCGGCCGGGCCGCGACCAAGGACGGCCTGCCGGTCTATGTGCTGTTGTGCTCGCAACTCTATGACCGGCCCGGCAACCCCTATGGCGACGAGTCGGGGCGCGACTGGCCCGACAACGACATCCGTTTCGCGCGCTTTGCCTCGGCCGCCGCTGAACTCGCCATGGGCACGCTGGACAAGGATTGGGCAGCAGACCTGATCCATGCCAATGACTGGCAGGCTTCGCTCGTGCCGGCCTACCTCGCCTGGCGCGGCGCCAAGCTGCCGTCGATCCTGACCATTCACAACCTCGCCTATCAGGGTCTCTTCCCGAAGGACTCGCTGCGGCGGATCGGCGCACCCGAGAGCTCCTTCCACATCGACGGCGTCGAGTTCTATGACCAGCTCTCCTTCCTCAAGGCCGGACTGGTCTACGCCTCGCATCTCACCACCGTCAGCGGGACCTATGCGCGGGAAATCACCACGGACGAATTCGGCTGCGGTCTCGAAGGCCTGCTTCGAGTCCGCTCCGACGCCGCCGAACTCACCGGCATCCTCAACGGCATCGACGAGAGCTGGGACCCGCGCTCCTGCGCCCAACTCGCCCAGCAGTTCGGCGCCGGCGACTGGATCGGCAAGAAGGCCAATGCGGATTATGTGCGCAAGCAGTTCGGGCTTGCGGTATCGCGCGGCCCGATGTTCGGCATCGTCGCACGGCTCGTGCATCAGAAAGGCATCGACCTCGTGCTGGCGGCGGCCGACGAGATCGTCGATGCCGGCGGGCAGATCGTGGTCACCGGCTCCGGCGAGCCGGCGCTCGAGCAGGCGCTGATCGACGCGCATCGCCGGCGGCCTGACGCGATCGGGGTCGTGATCGGCTTCAACGATGCCCAAGCGCGCCGCATCTTCGCCGGCAGCGATTTCACGTTGATGCCGTCGCGCTTCGAGCCGTGCGGGCTCAGCCAGATGTACGCCCAGCGCTTCGGCTCGCTGCCGATCGGCCACCAGACCGGCGGCCTCGCCGAGACCATTACCGATGGCGAAACCGGCTTCCTGTTCTCAAAACCCTCGCACGAATCCTTCCTCGGCGGCGTTCGCCGAGCGTTCTCCGCCTTCGTGGCGCAGGACCAGCTCGACACCATGCGTCGCAGCGCGATGGGACGGTCGTTCTCCTGGAGCATCCCGGCCGGCAGCTACAACGCGCTGTACCGGAAGCTGGCGTTGGTGTGAGGCCAGGACGCACCCACATATTCCGTCATTTCGAGCGTAGCGAAGCAATCCAGAATCCCTCCCCAGCAGCAGCCTGGATTGCTTCGTCGCAAGAGCTCCTCGCAATGACGGCGTTTGTGGCGGCCACCGCGCTCCTCACTTCTTGCCCCTCACATCCATCTGCGGCCGGCCGATCCAGGCCCTATTGAGACATCGGGTCATCCAGTCCGGCTGCGGCTCGCCGCGCAGCCGCGCCTGCGCTTCCTGGTAGGGACCAACATAGCGCAACCGATCCGGCAATTTCGGGTAGACGCGCCGTATCCATCGGAGCGCGTTGTCGCCCGACCTGATGTTGCGCGCGTCGAGCTCGAGACCAAAGCCCGCGCGCAAAGGCTCCGGCAGCAGGCTGGCCGTGAGTGCGCGATACCATCGCGGTGGCCGCAACCACGGACGGGCGCCGCCAAATACCTGTCTCGCGATCTCGCGCGCGGCCGGACTAACGGTCAGCGTGTCCGACTGCGTCATTGCCGCGATGTAGGCCGCAAAGCCCGACCAGTCCGCGGGCAGATCATCCGCCCTCAATCCGAACAAGGCGCCGAACGCCCGGCTCTCGGTCCAGTAGCGTTCGCGTTCCTCCGCCGAGAGCGGCGGCAAAACCAGATCATGCGCCATCAGCGCGGTCTCAACCAGCGTGGCATGAACCCAGCGCAGCGACGGGACGTCGTTGGCACAGTAGCGCGAGCCTGCGGCGAACGGACCGACGGTCTCGGGCATGTCGCCAACGATCATACTGTGGCGCCGGTGCAATTGCCGCGACGACAACAGCGCGCGGTCAAGCGAGCCGAACACCATGGCAAAGACGATGTCGAAGGTGCGGTGAAATCGCCCGATCGGATCGGCGAAGGTTTTGGAATGCTCGGCGATGGCTGCGGCGACCCAAGGGTGGGCCAGCTGCAGCAGCAGCGCACGACCGGCGCCGAGAAAGATGACGGCCTCCCGGTCGATCTGCCATGTCACCGAGGACGGGCCGAACACGCCGGCAACCGATCCCGCTGCGTCGGCGCGGACCTGATCGAGGGCAGATTCAAGATCGTTCCCGGACACCACTTGCAGCGCCTTTCGACTGCGGACGAGGATCGACGATCCGCAAGGCCTGTGGCAATTCGATGAATGCGCCAGATCGTGCTGCGCAACCGCGCGCGCCTGCACAATCTCGACGCCTGATCTTCCTCTCCCTACCCACTCCTGGCCGGCTGAACTCGTTCAGCCGGCCATTTCTTTTGCCGCGATCATGCCCTTGTGCCGCGTCTCCGGCATCACGAACAGGATAAGCAGAAGTCCCGTCGCGGCGACGCCAGACAGCCCGAAGAAGGCGGTGGCATTGCCAAACTTGTCGCTGACATAGCCGCCGAGCACGGTGCTCAGCGATGCACCGATGCCCATTCCCGTCCCGACGATGCCCTGCGCGAGGTTGAAATGGCCGCTGCCGAAGGCGACGTCGGCCACGATCAGCGGGATCATCACCGCGAACACCGCCGCGGTCAGGCCGTCGAACACCTGCACGAGCACCAGCAGATACGGATCGCGCACGGTTGCGAACAGCAAGCCGCGAATCGTCAGCGCCGCAAATCCAATCAGGAGCAGCGGCCTGCGGCCCCATGCTTGCGCCTTGCGCCCGACTGTCGGCGACAGCAGCGCCACGATCGCCTGCGGCACGACGATGCAAAAGGCGACGAGCACCGTCGCCCACTGGCTCGATCGCGCAGTCACCGCGCTTGCCATCAGCGGCATCATCGCAGCATTGGCGAGTTGCAGCAACAGCACGCTCAGCGCAAAGACAATGAGCGGCTTCTGCCGGATCAAGTGCCAGATATTAGTATCGCCACGATCCTCCGCCTCGCGCGGCATCTCGCCGTGACAGCGCGCGATGTCAACCTCATGCTCGCGGATGCGCGACAGCGCGATCAGGGTCGGGATGACGAGCAGGAAGGTGACCAGGAACACCGAGCGGCTCGAGAGCAGATAACCAGCGGTGCCCATCACAGCGGCGGCAACGCCGTTGCCGAGCGAGGCGAACCGTGCGTTGCGGCCGAGCCGCTCTCCGATCACGAATGGACCGACAAGGCCAAGGCTGATCGCCGCGATCGCCGGCCCGAGCACGCAGCTTGCCGCCGCATGCAACGTAGCCGCGGCAATCACCACGGGGAAGATCGGCATCGCCGCATAGGCGAGCGCGCAGCAGCCGATGGTGGCGATGGCGAGGCCTGCGACCAGCCGCTCGGATTTCGCCGCATCGATGATGGCGCCGCCCGGCATCTGGCCGATCAGGGCAACGATGCCGCCGATCGACAGGACGAGGCCGATCTCGACCTGGGTCCATTTCTGGGTCGTCAGATAGACCGCGATGAAGGGGCCGAATCCGGTCTGCACGTCGGCGAGGAAGAAGATGAACCAGTCGAGGCCGCGCAGGCTCTGGCGCGACGGCGCCGGAATGCCTGCAGGCGATAGCGCCGAAACGTTGTCCTGCTCAACGCGGCCGTCGCGATCCGCATGGTTCGGCTTCCTCGACAACAGCACCGGCGGCCATCCCTCCCCGCGCCTCACTGAACAGCTTGCAGCGGCTGCAGGCTGCCAGACGCGCCGAGCACCACCATCGGTGTGTCCTCCTTGTATTCCGGCGCGGCCGCGACCTGCGCCTTGGTCAATTCCAGCGTGATGCTGTCCTTCTTGTTGACGATCTTGCCGAACCGCATCGCATTCCAGTCCACCACGATCTTGCGGCTGCCGACGCCAAGGAAGCCGCCGAAATCGATCACGGCAGCGCGCACGTGCCCGCTCCGATCGACGATGACGTCGACGATGCGGCCCATGTCCTCGTTCGCGGCGCTGAGTACGTCACGGCCAAGCACACCGTGCGCATCGCTCGCACCAATGATCGTAACCGACGGTGGTGGCGCGGCATTCTTTGGCGTGACCGGGACCGATGACGCCGGCGGCTGCACCGTCGGCGGCGCATTCGCTTCAGTTCCGGCAGGGGGTTGCTCTTCCGCGGCGCGTGACACCGCGAGCGTCATTCCCCCGACGAACACGACGCCCAGGGCGAACCATCCGGCGGTACGCATGCACCCTCCTGACGGCGCGTCGCTAGCGCGCCAGCACGATCGAGACCTGGATCTGGCCCCGCGTGCGCAACACCTCCAGCGCCACGTCGTCGCCATGGCGGCTGACGCGCAGGTCCACGCTGGACTCGCCCAGACGCAGATCGCGCAAAATCACCTCGTGCAGGAACGCAGGCAGATGCGGATTGCGCAGCCGGATCTCGCCGCGCGCCACGTCGAACTCGATGCCGAGCGCCGCCTCCAGCAGCGTGAACGCCGTTGCGCTGGCCCAGGCCTGCGGCGCGCAGGCGACCGGATAGAGCGTCGGCCCGCGCCGCTTTTCGCGCCGGAAACCGCAGAACAATTCGGGCAACCGGCGCAGGTCCATGTAGGTCGCCGCGTCGAACAGTCCCTTGAAGACATGCGCGACCGAATGTTTGAGCCCGTAGCGCGCGAGCCCGAGCGCGATCAGCGCATTGTCGTGCGGCCAGATCGACCCGTCATGATAAGACATCGGATTGTAACGCACCTCGCCTTGCGCGACGGTGCGGATGCCCCAGCCCGAGAAGAAATGCGGTCCCATCAAATCGGCGGCGACCAGGCGCGCGCGGTCCTCGCGGATCATGCCGCTGAACAGGATCTGACCGGCGTTCGAGGTCCGCACCTTGCAGGGCCGCTTCCTGCCGTCGAGCGCAAGCGCATAGGTGCGGAGCTCCTCGCACCAGAACGCGGCCTCGAACCGCTCGGCCAGCGCCTTGGCCTCGGCCTCGAGCTTTTTGGCGAGATCAGGCTTGCCCAGGCGGAGCGCGCAGCGCGCGGCGAGCCGCTTGGCGGCAAAGACGTAACCTTGCACCTCGGCCAGCGCGAGATTGCCTTCCGCAAGCTGGCCATCGGCATGAAAGATCGCGTCGTAGGAATCCTTCCAGCCCTGATTGGCGAGGCCCTTTTCCGTGGCGCGCTGGTATTCGACGAAGCCGTCCCTGTCGGGGTCGCCGGGGCCGTCGATCCAGGCCAGCCCCGCTTCGATGGCCGGCCACAGCTCAGTCAACGTCTTCTCGTCGCCGGTGCGTTCGAAATAGCTTCCTGCGAGCAGGACGAACAAGGCCGTGGAATCGACGCTGCCGTAATATTGCGCGAACGGCACCTCGCGCAGCGCCGCCATCTCGCCGCCGCGCATCTCATGCAGGATCTTGCCCGGCGCAGCATCGGCGAGCGGATCGACCTCCTTGGCCTGGAAATGGGCGAGCCGCCGCAGCACGCCCTTGGCGATCCGCGGATCGACCCACAGCATCTGCAGCGCGGTAATGAGCCCATCGCGGCCGAACGTCGTCGAGTACCAGGGAATCCCCGCATAGGGATAGCGGCCCTGCGGCGTCTCCGTCATCAGCATGTTGAGGTCGGCCATGGCCTGGCACAGCACCTCGTTGAAGATGTTGTTGGAGGTCTCGATGCTGGCGGCCCCCATAGTCGATTGCCGCATCTCGCGGCGATGGGCGAGCAGCCCCCTGAAAAAGCGCGCCGGCTTCTCCGCGATCGGCCGATTGCAGGACACGGCCACGAACAGCGATTTCGATTCATGAGGGTCGAGTTCGATCTGCCAGCTCGCGGCATTCACCGACAATTTCGTCGGACGCGGATCGAAATGCAGGCCCGTGGTGCGCTCGGCGTCATCAAGTCCGCGGTAGTCGAACAGCACGTCGGTCGGTCCTAACAGCCGGCTCGAGCCGATGCCGCGGCGCGGGCGCCGCTCGCCGCGGACCTCGAACAGATCGGCGAAATCATTGTCGAACAGCAGCGTCAGCTCGAAGCCGGCGCGGCGGTCGCCGTGGTTCTGCACGCCGATGCGCTGGTAGGCGGTGCCGCGCCACAGGAAGATCGTGCGCACGATGTGCAGCAGGTCCTTTTGCAGCACGAGGCTGCCCTGCCGGTAGATGTCCGGATTGGTGAGATCGACGGTGAGGGCCGAATTGTCGTCGCGCAGGTTCGAGCCGAGCAGCAACGGCTGGAGATCGTCGAGCACGAGCTCGAGCCTCGCAAGGTAGCGCGTATCGTAATGGAACAGGCCGTCGGGCCCGCCGGCCGAGGCGCCGATGTCGCCATGGCTATCGAGCACGATGAAGGTGTCGTCGTGCTTGAGCGAACGCCGCGGCCGCGCCGACGGTCCCGTCATTGGGATATAGAAAGGCTGCTCCGCGACCTGGTCCAAGGTCCGCGTCACGGAGACGAATTGGGTAACGGCTTCAGCCGACATCAGCAGCTCCCCTGCGCTTGTTTCGACACGCAACCGACTCGAACGCGACTGTTGGTTTACGCGGCGGCTTGGGCGAGCCGGCTCATTTCCTGCGTGACCAGCTCACGATAGGGCCCGTGGCCTTGCATCAGACGCTCGGGTGACCCATCCTCGATGATCTTACCACCCCTCAACACGACCACGCGATCGAAATTGCGCAGAGTAGCGAGGCGGTGCGCGATCGCGATGACGGTGCGGCCGCGCATCAGCCGCGACAGCGCCTCGCGGATCGCCTCCTCGGATTCGCTGTCGAGCGCGGCGGTCGGCTCGTCGAGCAGCAGGATCGGCGCGTCCTTCAGGAAGGCGCGCGCGATCGCGATGCGCTGGCGCTGGCCGCCGGACATCTTGACGCCGCGGTCGCCGACCATGGTGTCGAGCCCTTCCGGCAGGCTTTCGACGAAGTCGCAGCGCGCCGCGATCGCCGCACGCAGCACCTCGTCGTCGGTCGCGTTCGGGCGACCATAGCGGATGTTTTCGCGAATCGAGCGGTGGAACAGCGAGATGTCCTGCGGCACGACCGAAATGGCCTCGCGCAGACTCAGCTGCGTCACCTTGGAAATGTCCTGGCCGTCGATGGTGATGCTGCCCTCGTCGGTATCGTAGAAGCGCTGCAGCAGCGTGAACAGCGTCGACTTGCCGCCGCCGGACTGGCCGACCAGGCCCACGCGCTGACCGGGTTGCAGGCGCAGGCTGAAGCGCTCGAAGATCTTTTCGCCGCCGGGATAGCCGAAGGTGACGTTGTTGAACGCGATTGCGGCGCCGCTCTTCACCAGCGGCTCGGCCTCGGGGTGGTCGCGCAATTGATGCGGCACCAGCAGCGTAGCAATCGCCTCGGTCAGCCGCGCAACGTGCTGGGTGACGTCGACCAACGCCACCGCGAGATCGCGCGTCGCGTTCAAAATGGAGAGACCGAGGGTGCAGACCAGCACGACGTCGCCGGTGGTGGCACGACCATCCTGCCAAAGCATGATCGCCCAGGCCATCAGGGCGATCGTGAGCACGACGGTGATGCCGGCATGGATCAGCCGCAGCTTCTCCAGATAGCGCAGGCTGCGGCCGCGTGCGGTGAGCTCCCGGTTCACAGTCGCGTCGAACCGCTCATGCTCGTGCCCGATGCCGCAGAAGGCGCGCACCAGCGGCATGTTGCTGATGACGTCGATCATCTCGCCGTCGACCACGGCGGCCTTGTCAGCGAAATCGTCATGCAGCGGCTTGCCCGCGGCAGCGAGGCGGAACATCGCAAGCACCATGCCGCCGGCGATCACGATCAGGCCGAGTGCCATATAGGGGCTGACGGTTCCAATCAGCGCGATTGCCGCAACTGTGGCGATGCACGGCGGCAACACATTCCAGACGAACATGTTCTCGACGGTGAACACTGCGTTTGACGTCGCCGTGATGCGGCTGGTCAGCATGCCGGGCATACGGTCAGAGAAGTAGCTCGGCGCATGACCGGTCAGATGACGAAATATGTCACGGCGTAAATCACCCGTGACACGAACGAAGGTGAAGCTCGCCGTCCAGCTCGCGATCCGCCAAAGGAAGTTGTCAGCGGCGATGAGCGTCATGAGGAAAATGAATGCCAGCCATACGCTACCACCGTGCGAGGTTCCAGCCGTCAGGCTGTCGACCAGGGATTTGACACCGTACTGCGTGCCCACGGAGCAGGCAACGGCTGCAACGACAGCACTCAGGATCACAAGGTGCGACGCGAGACGACGTCGGAGATAGCGCAAGACAAAGGCGAATGGCCTGCGCGCGTATCCAGAAAGATGATCCATGTGACTATCGACCCCGTCGTGATAATTCCAAATTTTGTTGCTGGTCGACTGAACATCGACCACTT
This sequence comes from Bradyrhizobium sp. 149, assembly GCF_023073915.1. Lineage (GTDB taxonomy): Bacteria > Pseudomonadota > Alphaproteobacteria > Rhizobiales > Xanthobacteraceae > Bradyrhizobium. The sequence continues at coordinate 602,984 of NZ_JADPKK010000013.1, forward strand.
CGCCTCGGTTCCCGGGCAATGCCATCACGACATGCGGATGCGGACGTTCTGCGAAGATGTGATGGCAGCATCGCGACGAGCACCCAACGTGTCGAATAAGTAACGTCTGGAGGAAGGAACTTCGCAAGTGCGGGAACGTTCCCTTGTCTGGCATGCCGGTGCTGAACAGGCGGGGGCTCTTTTACAATCATGATCGCACAGAGGAGATGGTGAGATGCGCATCGCGCAGGTTGCTCCGTTGACGGAGGCTGTTCCACCCAAGCTGTATGGCGGCACCGAGCGGGTGGTGCATTGGTTGACGGAAGAGCTGGTGGCCCTTGGGCACGACGTGACGCTGTTCGCCAGCGGCGATTCGCAGACCTCGGCAAAGCTGGATGCGCTGTGGCCGCGGGCGCTCCGCCTCGACGGTTCCGTACGCGATCCCAATGCGCTGCACATGGTGATGCTGGAGCGGGTGCGGCAGAAATGTGACGACGAGGAGTTCGATTTCCTCCATTTCCATCTCGATTATTATCCGTGGTCGCTGTTCTACCGGCAGCCGACGCCGTTCCTGACCACGCTGCACGGCCGGCTCGACCTGCCGGAGCATCAACCCGTCTTCAACACCTTCTCGAAGGTCCCCGTCATCTCGATCTCGAACGCGCAGCGGCGGCCGGTGCCGCAGGCGAACTGGGTGAGGACGATCCACCACGGCCTGCCGGAAAATCTGCTGACGCCGAAACCGGCGAAACAGGAATATCTCGCCGTGCTCGGTCGCATCGCGCCGGAAAAGGGCGTCGACCGCGCCATCAAGATCGCGACCCATTGCGGCATACCGCTCAAGATCGCGGCCAAGGTCGATCGCGCCGACCAGGATTATTATGACGAGCTGATCCGGCCGATGATCGAGAACAATCCGCTGGTGGAATTCATCGGCGAGATCAGCGATCACGAGAAGTCGGAATTTTTGAGTGGCGCGCTCGGCCTGTTGCTGCCGATCGACTGGCCGGAGCCGTTTGGCCTGGTGATGATCGAAGCCATGGCCTGCGGAACGCCGGTCATCGCCTTCAACCGCGGCTCGGTGCCGGAGATCATCGACGAGGGCCTCACCGGCTTCGTCGTCGAGGACGTCCTCAGCGCAGCCGGCGTCGTCAGCCGCTTACCGCAACTCGACCGCTCCGCCATCCGCAAGCAGTTCGAGACGCGCTTCACCGCGCGGCGCATGGCGCTGGATTATCTGGCGGCCTATCGCAGCCTCTCCGAGGAACAGGCGCCGCGGATCAAGCTGGTGAGCAGCGCGGAGTAGCGAGCACTCCCCCAAGCGGCTGGCCGGGAGTCTCCCGGCCAGCGCAACTCTATCAAACCGTCATTGCGAGCGCAGGGAAGCAATCCAGAATCCCGCCGCGGATACAGCCTGGATTCGCTTCGCTGCGCTCGCAATGACGAGAGAGTGGAGCTTACCTCACCGCCGCCCGCTTCGGCTCGACGATCTCGAACATGCGCGGGAATTCGTCCATCAGGCCCATCAGCTCCGCGAGGCGCATCGGGTTGCCGGTGAATTTGACCTTGCCGGCGGCCACTGCCTCCGGGAAGATGGTCAGTTTTGCAATCACCTCGTCGAGCGTCGACCGCGCCAGCGTGAAGCTGGCATCGGCGCCTTCCGCCTGCATGCCCTCTGTGTAAGTGAGCGCGCAGTTCTCCAGATTGAGCGCAAACGTCTCGCCGGTGTCGGAAAAACTCCAATTGAGCACGATGTGCTTTCCTTCCGCCTTCGGTCCGTTGAGGCGGATGCCAAGCACGTCCCAAAGCTGTGAGGTGCGCAGCGCTGCCAGCGTCTCGCGCGGCATCGGCGGGCGTGCCGGCACCTTCGGCATGCCCCGGCGCAATTCCTGTGCGCCGAACAGATAGGCATTGCGCCAGGTCGCGCTTTCAGCGGCGTAGCCGAGCTGCTCCAGCGTATCCGCCAGCAACGCACGCGCAGCCTGATTGTCCGGCTCGGCAAAGACGAGATGGCCGAGCGCCTGCGCCACGAAGCGGAATTCGCCCTTGTCGAAGTCGACACGCCCCCGCGCGAGGATGACGTCGGCGCCGCCCATGTACTCGACATATTTCTTGCCCGACTCCACCGGCGGCAGCGGATCGAGATTGACCGGATTGGCGTCGTACCAGCCAAGGTACTTCTGGTAGATCGCCTTCACATTGTGCCGGATATGGCCGTAATAGCCGCGGCCGTGCCAGGCGCCCTCGAGGCTCTTGGGCAGCTGGATCGTTTCGGCGATCTCGGCCGCGGTGAGGCCGTGGTTCATCAGGCGGATGGTCTGGTCATGCGCGAATTTATAGAGGTCGCGCTGCTGCCGGATCATGGTGCCGATGCGGTCGCGTCCCCACACCGGCCAGTGATGCTGGCCGCACATCGCCTCCGCCTTGCGGTCCCAGAGCTGCAGGGCCTCGCCCAGATATTTCGACCAGGCCAGCGCGTCGCGCACGTCGGCGCCGCGGAACGGCAGCAGATTGTGGAAATTGTGGGTGCAGTTCTCGGCGAGGTTCAACAGCTTGTAGCGCGGAATGAAGAAATGCATCTCCGCCGGCGCTTCGCTGTTCGGCGCCATCTGGAATTCGAATTCGACGCCGTCGATCACGCGCCTGTCGCCGGTCGCCATGATCAAATCGGTCGGCCGCAGCAGCGCCACTGAACCTGCCGCCATCGACTTGCCGAGGCCGCAATCGACCTGTCCGCGCACGCCCTTGGCGAGGAGCGGACCGAACTGGTACTGCGCGCGGCGCAGCATCGCAGGTCCCGCGATGATGTTCTCGGAGACCGCATGCTCCATGAACAAATTGGGCGCGATGATCGGCACGCGGCCGGTCGCGAGCGCGTCCTCCTCCAGCACGCCGCGCGCGCCGCCCCAATGGTCGGTGTGGGTATGGGTGAAGATCACGGCCGCGACCGGCCGCTGGCCGCGATGCCTGTAATAGAGCTCGAGCGCGGCGCACGCGCCCTCGATCGAGGTCAGGGTATCGACGACGATGACGCCGCTGTCGCTTTCGATCAGCGTCATGTTGGCGATGTCGAGCCCGCGCACCTGGTAAACGCCGGGCACGACCTCGAACAGGCCATGCTGCATGTTGAGCCGCGACTGCCGCCACAGACTTGGATTGACCGTGGCTGGCGCTTCTTCAGTCGACAGAAAGCCGTAAGGCTCGAGGCTCCAGACTGTCCGCCCTTGCGGATTAGTGACCTCCGCGTTCTCGATCGCGCCGAGGAAGCCGCGCGCGGCGTCGTCGAAATCCCGCGTGTCGGAGAACGGCAGCGCGTTCAGCATCGCCGTTTGCTGCGCGATAACGGACGGCGTTGCGCATTTCGGCTCGCTGCTGGACGTGTCTGTCATCTTGTTCTCCTCCCCGCCTGTTGCGCGGCATCTAACCGCATCTCGCGGTCGATTGCCATGCGGGCGGACGGAGTTATCCGTTCGCCCGCGCCCGCAGGCGGAAAGATGCAGCAGCTACATGCCCAACAGCCTGGGCAGCCACAACGACAGGCCCGGCCAATAGGTCACGACCACAAGGAACGCCAACATGGTCAGGAGCCATGGCCACACCGCGACCGTGAGCTCAGTAATACCCATCTTGGCGATGCCCGAGGCGACGTAGAGATTGAGGCCGACCGGCGGATGGCACAGCCCGACTTCCATGTTGACCGTCATCAGGATCCCGAAATGGATCGGATCGATGCCGAGCTTGATCGCAACAGGAAACAGGATCGGCGCCATGATCAGGATGATCGAGGACGGCTCCATCACGTTGCCCGCCACCAACAGCAGGAGATTGACCACGAGCAGGAAGCCGATCCAGCCGAGGCCCTGGTCGATCATCCATTGCGCGAGCGCTTGCGGCACGTTCTCGTAAGTCATCAGGAACGAGAACAAGACGGCGTTGGTGATGATGTAGAGCAGCATCGCCGAAAGATTTGCCGATGACAGCAGCACGCGCGGCACGTCCCGCAGCTTCAGATCCTTGTAGATGAACACTGCGACGATGAAGGCGTACACCGCGCTCACGGCGGCAGCTTCGGTCGGTGTGAACAGGCCGCTGTAGATGCCGCCGATCACGATCACGATCAGCAGGATACCCCAGATCGACTTGCGGAACGCGTCGAAGCGCTCGAACAGGGTTGCTTTCGGCATCCTCGGATAGTCGTTACGCCAGGCCCGATAGAACGTCGTGGCGCCGAGCAGCATGGCGAGCACGAGCCCCGGCACGATGCCGGCGATGAACAGCTTGCCGACGGAGGTGTTGGTGGAGACGGCAAAAAGAACCATCGGAATCGATGGGGGAATGAGAATCCCGAGCGAGCCGGAGGTCGTGATGACGCCCGCCCCGAACCGCTTTGGAAATCCCTGCGCGACCATCGCGGGCAGGATCACCGACCCGATCGCCACCACGGTGGCCGGCGACGAGCCGGAAATCGCGGCGAACAGCGCGCAGGCGACCACGCCCGAGAGCGCAAGGCCGCCGTACCAATGGCCGACCAGCGAAGTGGCGAACGTGATCATCCGGCGCGCCACGCCGCCATGGGTCAGGAAGTTGCCGGCAAGGATGAAGAACGGGATCGCCATGATCTCGAAGCTCTCGATGCCTGTAAACAGCTTCAGCGCCACCGATTCCGTTCGCACGTCGGTCAGCGTGAACATGAAGCTGAGCACGGTCAGACCGAGCGCGATCGAGATCGGCATGCCCGTGAGCATCAACGACAGCAGAAGGCCGAAAACCACGGCGACACGCAGGCCTTGCGACAGCGTGATCACGTGCGCCGAATGGGCGAAACACACGGCGACGATCAGGACCGGCAACAACATCAGGACCCAGCCGAGCGGGCTGCGTTCGTCGCGGACGACCTGGCTGCGTGTGACCGGGGCCGGATGAACCGGGTCTACCTCGACGCCCTCGACGCCGGCCACGTCGTGATGCGGCAGCTCGCCGGTGCGATAGAACGACCAGGCGACTTGCAGGAAGCGGAAGCACATCAGCCCGGAGCCGAGCGGAATGGTGAGATACACCAGCCACATCGGCGCTTCCAGATCGTTGGATTGCTGGCCGGTCTGCCACATCTGGCCGACAAAGGCGGCCCCGAAATAGCACACGATGGCAGTGAAAAGGGCGCCGCACATCAGGCCAAAAGTGATGACGCGGCGGCGCGATCCGCCGGGAAGGACATTGACCAGGACGTCGACGCCGACATGGATGCCGGTGCGTACCCCGTAGGCCGCACCGAACTTCGCCATCCAGATGAACATGTAGATGCAGAGTTCCTGCGCCCAGGACAGGTCGAGAGCGGCAAGCCAGACAAACGCTGCTCGCGCGGGGACGGCCAGGAAGGCCAGGTTGCGCGCCTCCGCCCATTTGGCGATGTCGATCGACAGCCCGGCGCCATAGCGGTGCAGCACGGCAACGAAGATGAGCGATGTCGCAGCCGCGATCATCGTCGCGATCAGCCATTCCTCGAGATGATTGAGCACACGATTCAATGCACGCAGCAACTTGGTCCCCTCAGCTTGGCTCATCATTCAAGAGCAACGGCCGGGAGTGCGATCACCCCCGACCGTTCATGGTTGTTCTTATAGCGGTGCCGGCGTCAGTTCATCTTGACGTCGAGCTCCTTGGCGAGGAGATCGAGCACCTCCTGCCCGACCCGCCCCTTCGCCCATTTGTAGGTCGGCTGCATCGCTTCCTGCCATGCCTTGCGGTCGGCGTCAGTCAGATAATGCAGCGTGGTCTTGCCCGTCTTCTTGATCTCGGCCAGCGCATCTTCGTTCTCCTGGCGCGCGATCGAGTTGGTGTAGTCGGTCGCCTCGTTCATCGCCTTTTCGAGTTGAGTGCGGACATCAGGCGGCAGGCCCGACCAGAACTTCGAATTGACGATGACAGCATATTGCAGGTGCGCGTGATAGGACACGGTGATGTCCTTTTGCACTTCGTAGAACTTCTGCGTCAGGTAGTTGGACGCGGTGTTCTCGCAGCCGTCGACCACGCCGGTCTGCAAAGCCTGGTAGACTTCGGAGAACGCCATGATCTGAGGGATCGAGCCCATGATACGAAGATATTGGTCGGCAACCTTCGATCCGGAGATGCGGAACTTGAGGCCCTGGAAATCGGCCGGCTTCGCCAAGGGACGATTGGCGGAGAGCATGTGGAAGCCGTTGTCCCAATAAGCGAGCCCGGTGATGCCCTTGGTCTCGAGCTTCTGGAATAGCCACTTGCCGACCGTGCCCTTCATCGCGTTGGAATAGGTCTGGTCATCCTTGAACAGCCAGGGCAGATCGAGCGCCTCGAACTCCTTGATACCGAGCGGTGCGAACTTCGCGGTCGAGGGCGCGAGCATGTGCACCGAGCCGAGCTGAAGCGCTTCGATCTCCTCCTTGTCCTTGTAGAGGGTGGAGTTCGGATAGATCTCGATCTTGACCTTGCCGTCGGTGTACTTCTCCGCGAGCTCCCTGAACTTCAGGGCGCCTTTGCCCTTGGGAGTGTCGTTGGCGACGACGTGGCTGAATTTGATGACGATCGGGCTCTGGGCCTGGGCCAAGACGGGAGAAAAGACGGGAGATAAGGCAGGAGCCATGAGAAGTGCTGCGGCGGCGACCGCAAGAAGCAGCTTGCGCATGAAGTAACCTCCCAACAACCTCTAAAACCGGGTCTTTTTTGTTTTCCGATTTCAGTAGTGGCAGCAATCCGCCACCCGAACAACTAGACCTAAGCCCAATTTGCATCCAAGCTATCGTGGCGGCCGCTGAATGCGCAACCCGGCACCCGCTGCCGTTCCCGGAAGCGAGCGCTTATGTCGCATTGCGGCAATGCGATCAGCCCTCGCGCTGGGCGACCATGAACAGACGCCGGAACGGAAACAGCGTCTGTCCCGCGGCATTCTTCGGATAGGCTTTTGCAACCCGCTCGCCATAGGCGGCTTCGAACGCGGCCTTCTCGTCGCCCTCCAGGATGTCGAGATAGCGCGTCAGCCAGGTCCCCTTGGTCCACTCCTTCACGGGGTTCTCGCCTTCCAGCACCTGCAGATATTCGGTCTCCCAGATGTCGATATTGGCCGACATCGGAGCAAGAAGACTGTGATAGTAAGCCGGCCCTTCGACCGGCGGCGGCGTGACGAGACGCTCGACCTTGGACCGCCAGGGACCGTTCAGCGCGGTCTCGCCGATCAGCACATGCGACGGGGCCCGGAAGTTGCGCGGCATCTGCACAGCAAGCATGCCACCGGGCTTCACCTTCTCCATCACCGACGGAAACAGTGCCGCATGATTGGGCAGCCAGTGCAGTGCGGCATTGGAATAGACCAAATCAAATTGCTTCGCCGGCCGCCATTGACCGAGGTCCTCGTGCGACCATTCCACGTCCGGCGCCGCCTTGCGGCCGGCGGCAACCATCTCGGCCGAGCCCTCGACTCCCGTCACCGTCGCGTCCGGCCAACGCTCCTTGATCAGCTTGGTGACGTTACCGGCGCCGGCGCCGAGATCGGCGACCGCGCGCGGACCAAAATCCGGAATCCGCATCAACAGGTCGATGGCGGGCCGAAGCCGGTGACCGGAGAACTTTAGATATTGCTGCGGGTCCCAGACCATCGCCGACGCCTTTTCTTTTTCGTGTTTCCTTCACCCTTGCTCTTGGTTACCACTGCTCGTCCCGCTCAGGCAATTCGCAAGGCCCGCGGGACGGGCAGGAAACGAACAGCAGAACGAACGGCAACAAGCAAAAAAGCATAAAGAGAGCGTGTCACCATGGACCTCGGGCTCAAATCGAAAACCGCTGTCGTCACTGGAGCGAGCGTCGGCATCGGCCGCGCCATCGCCAAGGGCCTGGCTGCCGAAGGCGTGCGCGTCGTCGGCGTGGCACGGCGCACCGATCTGCTCGCCGAGCTGGTGACGGAAGTCGGCTCCGGTCTGATTGTCCCGTTCGAGCAGGACGTGATGGCCAGGGACGCGGCGGAGAAGATTTCGGCCTTCGCCGTGAGCGAATTCGGCCACGTCGACATCCTCATCAACAATGCCGGCGGCAGCCGCCCCCTCCCCGTCAATGCGCCCGACAGCCAATGGGACGAGGCGATCGCGCTGAACTTCACCAGCTATCGCCGCATCGCGCACGCGGTGCTGCCGCAGATGATCGAACGCAAATGGGGCCGCATCGTCAACATCACCGGCAAGTCCGAGCCCGAAGGCCTCAACGCCGCCTTCGCCGCCAAAGCCGCCGTGCACGCCTGGGCCAAGGGCCTGTCGCGCGAGATCGGCGAGCACGGCATCACCATCAACTGCATCCCGCCCGGCCGCATCATGAGCGAACAGATCCGCCGCAACTACGCGCCTGATTATCGCGAGCGCTTCGCGGAGGAAGAGATTCCTGTCGGCTATTGGGGCGAGCCGGAAGATCTGGCCGCGCTCGCGGTGTTTCTGGCCTCGCCGGTGGCGAGGTACATCACGGGGACGGTGATCCCGGTGGATGGGGGGTTGAGGCGGTATCAGTTTTAGGCGCGAATGGCTTTTAGGCCGACGCGGACATAGGAACTGAGGCGTGATATAGCCAACGCAAACTACCCGCGACGAGAAAGAAGATGCCACGCCCCCTTACCTCCAAAGAGCGTGATTTGGTTTCCTATATTCTAGGTCAGTATTCACCTTTGCCGGGCCATTTGGAGCTCGTTGAGGAAATGAACGATGGTGGAATGGGTAGCCTTCTCTTTGCCGGTAGCGCAGACCGGCGTTTCGGCAAGTGCATTGGCGAAGCCGAATTTGATGACGCAGATGGAGTGCTAGTCTCGGTCGCGCTGAACGTCGATCAGCGCGGAGAATTGTTTGAAGTTGATCTTTGGAAAGTGGATTTTTCGCCACTGCAGAGGATCGCGCCCCTTGGTGAACTCCGCCCCCCACGAATTTGGCGCCGCAGAACCTCAGAATAGGCCAGGTTCGTAGGCGTTCGACCAGCGAGGCTCGGCCAGAGGTATCCTTCGGATCAAAAAGTGGAATGCCGGAGCTGCCCGCGCATATCTGCTTCACCGCAAAGAGCGACATCACTCCTTCACGAGGAGCACACACATGGTCTCCTGCCGGCGGGTGCCAACTTAGCATCCTGCCAGTGTTTTGCCCGACGGGTCAACGTCATGGCAGCAGCGAATGTCGTCGCGGCGAGGTTCGGAAATCCCTTATCGATCAAGAGGCTTTCTACTGTGCATGGGGTTGTTTCCGGGCTTTTTGTTTTTTGGTCATCGCTACCGAGTGGAAAATGATCGAGAAGCGGCTCGCCTGCTGCTCCCACCAGCCTTCGCGCATACACCGCATGCAAGCATATGCCTGTGGAAGCCGTCGCGGCCGTAGTACATGCCAAGCTCCTCAGCCACGCCGCCGGAGCAACGCGCCAACGCAATGACAATCACGTTACCTGCCGCCGCGCGCGAGCCCGCCCACCCCATCGCCGACGGCCTTCCGGCCGCACAGCGGCGCTGGGCCATCGTCGCGATCTTCACCGCGTTGGCGATGGCCTCGCTCGACACTGCGATCGCCAACATCGCGCTGCCGGCCATTGCCGCCGATCTGCATGTCAGCCCGGAGCAATCGGTCTGGGTGGTCAACGTCTACCAGATCGCGCTGGTCGCGACGCTGCTGCCGCTGGGAGCGCTCGGCGAGATCGTCGGGCACCAGCGCATCTATCTCGGCGGCCTGATCCTGTTCACCATCGCCTCGCTGTTCTGCGCGGTGGCGTGGTCGCTGGAGAGCCTGCTGGTCGCACGAACGCTGCAAGGGTTAGGTGCGAGCGGCATCATGAGCGTCAACACGGCGCTGGTGCGCTTCGTCTATCCCGGCCGGATGCTCGGCCGCGGCTTCGGCCACAACGCGCTGGTGGTCGCGACAGCCTTCACCTTCGGGCCGTCGATCGCCTCCGCCATTCTCGCGATCGGCCCGTGGCCATGGCTGTTCGCCGTCAACATCCCGTTCGGCCTCGTCGCGATCGGCATCGGCTTTGCGATGCTGCCGAAGACGCCGCGCGCCGATCACGGCTTTGACTTTCTCGGCGCGGCCCTCGCGTCGGCCTGCCTCGGCCTGTTCATCACGGGCATCGGCAGCGCCGCGCATAATCTGTCGCCGGTGGTCGTGGGCATCGAGCTGGTCACGGCTCTCGCGCTCGGCTTCATTCTCACGCGCCGCCATGCCGACCATCCGGCGCCGATGCTGCCGATCGACCTGTTCAGCCGGCCGATGTTCGCCTTGTCGGCGGCGACGGCGGTGTGCTCCTTCGCGGTGCAAGGCCTCGCCTTCGTCTCGCTCCCATTCTATTTCGAGGACGTGCTCGGCCGCTCGCAGGTCGAGACCGGCTTCTTCATGACGCCGTGGCCGCTGGTGGTCGGCATCATGGCGCCGATCGCGGGGCGCCTCTCCGACCGCCATGCCGTTGGATTGCTCGGCGGCATCGGGCTCGTGCTTCTCGGCCTCGGCATGGCGCTGCTCGCGATGCTTCCCGCGAATCCCGCTATCCCCGACATCATCTGGCGGATGGTGATCTGCGGCATGGGGTTCGGCTTTTTCCAGGCGCCGAACATGAAGGCCGTGATGTCGAGCGCGCCGCCACATCGCAGCGGCAGCGCCTCCGGCATCGTCGCGACCGCGCGCCTGACTGGACAAACGACGGGGGCGGCGCTCGCCGCAGCCTGCTTCTCGCTCGCCGGTCACGACGGCGCGACCGTAGCGCTGGCACTTGGCGCCGGCTTTGCCGCACTCGGCAGCGTGATGAGCTTTTTACGGCTGGCGGTGAAGTAGATCGTCAAGCCAGATGTCGGGCCGCCGTCACGTCGAGAGTCGCGGCCGGAATGACCGTCTCCTCGTCGAGCGCGGCGAGCCGTGAATCGATGGCATCGATGACCTTGCGCGAGAACGGCCCGAGATGCGCATAGGCCGCGATCATCTGCACGGCGATGCGTGCCGATGACGTGTCGCGCTTGGCGCAGTTCATGAAGGTCTGCCAGAGCGGCCCACGCGCCTCAGGAAGGGCTGTGACCACCTTGTGCACGGTCTCCATCGCCCCGAGCCCCGCGCGAATGTCGCCTTGGGCGAGCTCCTGGCGCTGCCTGGAACGGTCGAGCAGCGTCATCAGGCGATCGACGCGTCTTGCATAGGCAGCCGGGCTGTAGATGTGCTCCAGCACGCGCTTGTAGTCCGTCAGGATGTCGCGCAACGGGCGCACCGGATCGAAGTTGATTCCAGCGGTACACTGATCGGCGCCGATGGTGGGCGCCAAATCGTGGCCCGGATGCAACCGGCCTTCGCGCTCCAGGCGTCGCGTGAGCTGCGTGTTCGGCAAGGCATAGAGCAGGCCGACCATGCTGACGGGGATCGCCGCCTCTTCGATGAAGTCAATCATGGCATCCGCCATCGAGGCCTTCTCATTGTCGAAGCCGACGATGAAACCTGCGGTGACGAGCATGCCCGCGGCGTAGATCTTGTGGATGCTCTCGGCGATGTTACGCCGCGTGTTCTGCTTCTTCCGCATCGCGACCAGCGTCGCCGGATCCGGACTTTCGATGCCGACGAAGATGGCAAAGAAATTAGCGGCGCCCATCAGCTCCAGGAGCTCGGGATCGTCGGCCAGATTGACTGAGGCCTCGGTCGACAATTCGAACGGATAGCCGTGCGCGCGCTGCCATTCGGCAAGCTGGGGCAGGAACAGCCGCAGCGACTTCTTGTTGCCGATGAAATTGTCATCGACGAAGTCGAGATGGCCGCGGTAGCCCATGGCGTAGAGCCTGTCGAGCTCGACCAGCATCTGCTCATTCGTCTTGGTTCGCGGAATGCGGCCATAGAGCTCGATGATGTCGCAGAACTCGCAGGTGAACGGGCAGCCGCGCGAGTACTGCACGCCAAGATAGAGATAGTCCTCGAACTTGAGCAGGTCGAAGCGCGGCACTGGCGTCTTGGTGACGTCGGCCTGGAATTTCGGCGCGATGAAAACGCCCGAGCGTACGCCGCTGTCCCAGGCCGCGACGAATTCGTGCAGGACGCTTTCGGCCTCGCCGAGCACCTGGAAGTCGGCCCTCTCGTAGATGTGGGGGCTCGAGGTGGGATCGGGACCGCCCACGACCACCGGCTTGCCCGCGGCACGGCAGATTTCGATCAGGCGCAGCGTGTCGGCCTGCTGCGGCATCATTCCGCCGGTGAAGACGACGTCCGCCCAGGAAAGATCCTCCTCGCCGAAGGCCTCCGTGTTGCAATCGATCAGCCGGACCGTCCAGCTCTCGGGCAACATCGCGGCAACGGTGATCAGGCCCAAAGGGGCGGCGGGGCGCTTCACGCCCAACACTTTGCAGGATTCGCCAAAGCTCCAGAAGGACTCTGCCGAGAACAGCGGATAGAGCATCAGGACGTTGCAAGGCTGTGGTGCGTTCATGGAACCCCTTTTGGCTTGATCCTACTCTAGCAGAGAGTTGTCGCCTTGCACCCCGGCAAAAGGGACAAACTGTCGCTCTCGGTTCCAAGGTGTCTGCGCGCGGAGCCGGTAGACGTCGCCCCAAGCCGTGCCGCGGGCGTCCAGGGAGGGTCTCTTTGACAGCCAACCCTCAGACTGTTGATTTGAACGTTTCCAATTTGCCGGACACATTGCGCCCCTGAGTCCAATCGGTGGATTGGGCCAATCAGGGGACTGCGATGGCAAACCTAACAATCAACGGAAAAACCTTCACACTCGACGTCGAGCCGGATACGCCGCTGCTCTGGGCAATCCGCGAGAATGCCGGCCTGACCGGCACGAAATATGGCTGCGGCATTGCACAATGCGGCGCCTGCACCATTCACATCGACGGCGTCGCCACCCGCTCCTGCGGGGTTTCAGTCAGCGAGGCCGCGGGCAAGAAGATCACGACCATCGAAGGGCTCGCTTCCGGCAACGCGCTGCACAAGGTGCAGGAAGCCTGGATTGCCCAGGACGTGCCGCAATGCGGCTATTGCCAGAGCGGCATGATCATGGCGGTGGCGGCACTCCTCACCGAGAAGCCGAAACCGACCGACGCCGATATCGACGAGGCCATCACCAATATCTGCCGCTGCGGCACCTTCCAGCAGGTGCGCGAAGCGATCCACACGATCGCAAGCGCGTAAGGGATCCCCAACATGAACAAGCATGTTTCGCCGCGGCTCAACCGCCGCGCCTTCGTCATAGGCACCGCCGCTGTCGGCGCAGGTCTCGCAATCGGCCTCGATCTCCCCTTCGGCGGTCCCGCCGTGGTCCGCGCAGCCGACGGTTCCCCCGAAATCGGCGCCTGGGTCGTGGTCCGCCCCGACGACACCATCGTGATCCGCATCGCCCGCTCCGAGATGGGCCAGGGCTCGCTCACCGGCCTTGCCCAGCTCGTCGCCGAGGAACTCGAATGCGACTGGTCGAAGGTCTCGACCGAATATCCGACGCCCGGCCAAAGCGTCGCCCGCAAGCGCGTCTGGGGCGATTTCTCCACCGGTGGTAGCCGCGGCATCCGCTCATCGCAAGACTATGTCCGCAAGGGCGGCGCCACCGCCCGCGTGATGCTGATCCAGGCCGCCGCCGAGGCGTGGAAAGTGCCGGCGTCCGAATGCACGGCCACCAACAGCGTCATTACCCATGCGCCGTCCGGCAAGACCACGACCTACGGCAAGGTCGCCGAGGCCGCGGCCAAGCTGACGCCGCCAGCCGACGTCAAGCTGAAGGACCCCAAGGACTGGAAGCTGATCGGCAAGGGCGTGAAGCGGCTCGACACGGCCGACAAGACCACCGGCGCCATGATCTACGGCATCGACGTCAAGCTGCCGAGCATGCTGAACGCCGCGATCAAGGACTGCCCAGTGTTCGGCGGCAAGGTGAAGAGCTTTGACGAAGCCAAGATCGCGGGCATGAAGGGCGTCAAGAAGGTCGTCAAGGTCGGCGATACCGCGGTCGCGGTCGTTGCCGACACCTGGTGGCAGGCCAAGACCGCACTGGAGGCGCTGCCGATCGTCTGGGATGAGGGCGACAACGCCAAGGTCTCCAGCGAGTCGATCGCGAAATGGCTGAGTGAGGGCCTTGACGATGCGCAGCCCGCCTATGTCGGCAACAAGAACGGCGACGCCAAGGCGGCGATTGCCGCTGCCGCCAAGAAGATCGAGGCCGTCTACAGCTATCCCTACCAAAACCATGCCACCATGGAGCCGATGAACGCCACGGCGCTCTACACGGCGGACAAATGCGAGGTCTGGTGCGGAACGCAGAATGGCGAGGCAGCTTTCGCGGCCACGTTGGAAGCCTCGGGCCTGCCGGCGGAGAAGTGCGACGTGCACAAGGTGATGCCCGGCGGCGGCTTCGGTCGGCGCGGCCAGACCGACTATGTCCGCCAGGCCGTCATGATCGCCAAGCAGATGCCGGGCACGCCGATCAAGCTGTTGTGGTCGCGCGAAGAGGACATGGCGCACGGCAGGTATCACCCGATCACCCAGTGCAAGATGACCGGCGCGTTCGATGCCAACAACAACCTGGTCGCGCTGCACTACCGGCTGTCCGGACAATCGATCCTGTTCTCGCTGCGTCCCGAAGCGCTGCAGAACGGCATGGATCCGGCCGCGTTCCAGGGCGTCGCCCAGACCGGCGAGGCCGCGTTCGGTTACTCCGTGCCGAACCTCCTGATCGAGCATGCGATGCGCAACCCGCACGTTCCGCCGGGCTTCTGGCGCGGCGTGAACGTCAATCACAACGCGATCTACATGGAATGCTTCATGGACGAGCTGGCCCAGGCCGCAGGCCAGGATCCGCTCGAATTCCGCCGCAAGCTGATGGGCAATCACCCCAAGCATCTGGCGGTGCTCAACGCCGTGGCGGAGAAGATCGGCTGGAGCACCCCGGCGCCGCAGGGCGTCTATCGCGGCATCGCGCAGGTGATGGGCTATGGCAGCTATGTCGCCGGCGCCGCCGAAATCTCGGTGACCGACGGCAACAAGATCAAGGTGCATCGCATCGTCGCCTCCACCGATCCCGGCTACATCGTCAATCCGGCGCAGGTGGAACGGCAGATCGCGGGCTCCTTCGTCTATGGCCTCTCCGCGCTGTTCTACGGCGGCTGCACGGTCAAGGATGGCAAGATCGAGCAAACCAACTTCGACACCTACAATTCCATGCGCATCAACGAGATGCCGAAGGTGGAGTCGGTGATGGTGCCGAGCGGCGGGTTCTGGGGCGGTGTCGGCGAGCCGACCATTGGCGTCGCGGCGCCGGCGGTGCTCAATGCGTACTTCGCGGCGACGGGCAAACGCATCCGCTCGGTGCCGCTGCGCGACCAGAACATCACCTTCGCCTGAGAAACGCCGCGGCGGCCATAACGGCCGCCGCGGCACATTTTCCGGACAAAATTCATGAATGTGCCGGTGACACGGCGGGATGCCGTCCTCGGTATCGCCGCCGCGGCCACATTGCTCGCCGTCCCTTCGATTCTGCGCGCGCAATCGGCGGGCCGCGTCGTCGTGGTCGGTGGCGGCTTTGGCGGTGCGGCCTGTGCGCGCGCGCTCAAGCGCGCCGATGCAACATTACAGATCACGTTGATCGAGCCGAACAAGACCTTCACCTCCTGCCCGTTCAGCAACGAGGTGATCGCCGGCCTGCGCGATATCGAGGCGCAACAGTTCGGCTACGAAAAGCTCAAAGCCGATGGCATCACCGTCGTCCCCCAGGCCGCGACGACCATCGACGCGCAAAAGCGTAGCGTGACCGCAGCCGATGGCGCGGCGTTTGCCTATGATCGTCTCGTACTCTCTCCCGGCATCGACTTCCACTTCGAGGCCCTGCCCGGCTACGATGACGCGACATCAGAAAAGATGCCGCATGCCTGGAAGGCCGGCGCGCAGACGCTGCTGCTGCGCCGGCAGTTGGAGGCAATGCCGGACGGCGGCACTGTCGCGATTGCGATTCCGGCCAATCCCTCGCGTTGTCCGCCGGCGCCCTACGAGCGCGCCAGCCTGATCGCGCATTACCTGAAAACGAAGAAGCCGCGTTCAAAGGTCTTGATCCTCGATGGCAAGGACAGTTTCTCCCAGCAGCGGCTGTTCGAGAAGGCGTGGAAGGAGCTTTACGGCGACATGATCGAACGCATCGCTCTGTCGCAAGGCGGCCGTGTGACCTCGGTCGATCCTGCGACCAGGACCATCGTCACCGAGTTCGGCAATTACACGCCTGACGTCGCCAACGTCGTCCCGCCGCAGCGTGCCGGACGCATCGCGGGAATCGCGAGCGCTGCGGATGCCACCGGCTGGTGCCCGATCGATCCCGTGACCTTCGAGTCGAAGCTCGTCCAGAACATCCATGTCATCGGCGATGCCTGTCTCGGTGGCGGCATCCCCAAATCGGCCGCCGCGGCAAGCGCACAGGGCAAGGCCTGCGCTGCCGCAATCGTGAACCTCCTTGCCGGCCGCGCGCCAGATACGCCGCGATTGACAGGCGTCTGCTACAACATTGTCGCACCCGGCTACGGCTTTTCACTCGCCGGGAATTACCAGCCCAAGGGGGACATCTTCGCCGAAATCGAGGGCGGCGCGACCAGCCCGGTCGATGCGCCGCGCGAATTGCGCGCCCGCGAGGCAACTGAAGCCGAGCGCTGGTTTCAAACCATCACGGCGGACACTTTTGGCTAGAGCATTGGTCCATATCGTAGCGCTGATCGCCGCCGGTTTCGCCTTCGCCTGCCATGCAGGAGCCGAGGAACTCCAGCCCTACAACATCTCCGGCGACGGCATTGCGGAATCGCTCACCGGATCGCCCGGCGATGCCGCGCGCGGCCGCGCGCTGGTGCTCGCGCGCACGACGACTTGCATCCTGTGCCATTCCGGCCCCTTCCCGGAAACCCGATTCCAGGGCGACCTCGCGCCTGACCTCACGGGTGCGGGGAACCGCTGGACGGCGAGCCAGTTGCGGCTTCGACTGGTCGATGCCGCACGCTTCAACCCTGAGACCATCATGCCGTCCTATTATCGCAACGAGGGATTCGTGCGGGTCGGGCGCAATTTCGCCGGCAAGCCGATCTTGTCCGCCGCGGAGATCGAGGACATCGTGGCCTTTCTTGCAACGCTTCGGGACTAGAACTGCTCATGCCAACCACGCGACGACAATTCCTGAACCTAGCCGGCAGCCTGACCGTCGCCGGGACGATCCCGATCGTCACGCTGCGGCCGCTCGAGGCGACACCGGCGATGCTCACCGCCGCGATCCGCAACGTGGTCGGCGAAGCACCTCTGCGCACCGGCAAGGTGAAGCTCGACATTCCGCCGCTGGTCGAGAACGGCAACACGGTGCCGATGACGGTGAGCGTCGCGAGCCCGATGACGGCCGACGACTACGTCAAGAGCATCCACGTCTTCAACGAGAAGAACCCGCAGCCGAACATCGGCAACTTCTATCTCAGCCCCTCCTCCGGCCGCGCCCAGGTCTCCACCCGGATCCGGCTCGCCGACACCCAGAAGGTGGTGGCGATCGCGCGCCTTTCCGACGACACGTTCTGGCAGGTCGCCGCCGATGTGGTCGTGACGTTGGCCGCCTGCACCGAGGAGATGAACTGATGGCGGCGCTGATCAACGTTCCGGCGAAAGCCCGGCGCGGCGATGTCATCGAGATCCGCACGTTGACCTCGCACATCATGGAAACCGGCTTCCGCCACACCGCCGACGGCGCGCTGGTGCCGCGCGACATCATCACGAGTTTTATGTGCCGCTACAACGGCACCGAGATTTTTCGCGCCGATCTCTTCCCGGCGATCGCGGCCAATCCATATCTCTCGTTCTTCACGGTCGCGAAGGAAAGCGGCAAGTTCGAGTTCGAGTGGATCGGCGACAACGGTTATTCGTCCAGCGCATCGGCAATGATCACGGTCGAATGAAGTTTTGGCGCGCGATAGCGGCGGCGGCGCTCCTCGCCACCATCCCTGCCCTGCTCGCCGGCGAGATTCCGCCGGACGCACGCCGCTCCGGCTATTCGTTCATGGGGCCTGACACGCGCGCGATGCAGGATGACGACACCTCAAATCCCGGCATGCTGTTCGTGCTCGACGGCGAGGCGTTGTGGACGAAAAGGACCGGCAGCGCCGACAAGGCCTGTGCGGATTGCCATGGTGATGCACGCGGCAGCATGAAAGGCGTCGCGGCGCGCTATCCCGCCTTCGACAAGGCACTGGCGCGCCCCGTCACGCTCGACCAGCGCATCAATCTCTGCCGCAGCAATCATCAGCAGGCAACGCCGCTACCCTATGAGAGCCGCGACCTGCTGGCTCTGTCCGCCTTCGTCGCGCACCAATCGCGCGGCATCGCGATCACGGCTGGCGACGATCCGCAACTGAAGCCATTCGTCGAACAGGGCCGCCACCTTTTCATGCGGCGCGAGGGCCAGCTCAACCTTGCCTGCACCAATTGCCACGACGACAACTTCGATAAGCGACTTGCCGGCGCGCCGATCACGCAGGGACAGCCGACCGGATATCCGCTTTATCGCCTGGAATGGCAGACGCTGGGCTCGCTTGAGCGGCGGCTACGCAGTTGCATGACGGGCGTCCGCGCCCAGGCCTATGATTACGGCGCGCCCGAGCTGGTCGCGCTCGAACTCTATCTGATGTCGAGGGCGCATGGCTTGCCGATGGAGACGCCGGCCGTGCGGCCCTGAATCCACAGATTAGGACTAGGCAGACGCGGAACGGCCGCTAGTATCCGCCCAAATTGAGTCACAGGGAGGGACCTAAAGTGGTCAACCACAAAATCTCGCGTCGTACGCTTTTAACGGGCACTGCCGCGGCTGGCGCGCTCAGCCTGACGGGATTGCCGGCGCGCGCCGAGGTGAACTGGAAGAAATACGCCGGGACCAAGCTTGAGGTGATCCTCGCCAAGGGGCCCCGCGGCGACAACCTGCAAAAATATGTCAAGGAGTTCACCGAGCTCACCGGCATCCAGGTCGAATCCGAGCAGATCCCGGAGCAGCAGCAGCGTCAGAAGGTGGTGATCGAGCTGACCTCGGGACGGCCGAGCTTCGACGTCGTCCATCTCAGCTATCACGTACAGAAGCGGCAGTTCGAGAGGGGCGGCTGGCTCGCCGACATGACGCCCTTCATGAAGGACCCGACGCTGACCGCCCCTGATCTCGTCGAGAGCGACTTCTCGGCAGCCGGCCTGCAATACGCCAGGAACGACAAGGGCCAGATGCTGTCGCTGCCGTGGTCAGTCGATTATTTCATCCTCTACTACAACAAGGAGCTGTTCGAGAAGAAGGGCATCGCCGTTCCCAAGACCCTCGACGAGATGGCTGCGGCCGCCGAGAAGCTCACGGATCCCAAGGAAGGGACCTACGGCTTTGTCGGGCGCGGCTTGCGCAACGCCAACATGGCGATGTGGAGCAACTTCTTCCTCAATTATGGCGGCGAATTCCTCGATGCCAAGGGCAATATCCTGACCGACGGTCCGGAAGCCATCGCCGCGACCAAGCTGTATCAGACGCTCCTGACCAAATCGGCACCTCCAGGCGTCGCCGGCTTCAACTGGATGGAGTCGATGGCCTCGTTCACGCAAGGGCGGTCCGCGATGTGGATCGACGGCGTCGGCTGGGCGCCGCCGCTGGAAGATCCGGCCGCCTCGCGCGTCGTCGGCAAGGTCGGCTACACCGTCGTCCCCGCCGGCCCGAAGGGACAATATTCCTCGACCTATGGCGACGGCATCGGCATTGCTGCCGCGAGCAAGAACAAGGAAGCCGCCTATCTGCTCTGCCAATGGGTGGTCTCGAAAACCCAGGGCGCGCGGCTGCTGCAGGCCGGCGGCGGCGTGCCGTTCCGCAACTCGATCCTCGGCGATCCCGAGATCCAGAAGGGCGTCAAGACCAAGGAGTGGCTGCAATCGGTGATCGATTCCGGCAAGATCAGCAAGCTGGGCCTGCCCGTCGTGATTCCGGTCGCCGAATTCCGCGATATCGTCGGCGCCGCGGTCACTGCGACCTTGTCCGGCGCCGATCCTGCCGCCGAGCTGAAGAAGGCCAACGATCAGTACCGGCCGATCCTGGAGCGTAGCGAGAAGGCGTGAGTGCGTTGACACAATCGGCTCCGGGCGCGGCACAGTCTGATGCCGCGCCGGAGAAAGAGTTACGGCCGCCGTCCTACTGGCCGTTCGTGGTGCCGGCCCTGGTCGTCGTGCTCGCGATCATCATCTTCCCGTGGGTCTTCACGATCTGGATGAGCCTGAACGAGTGGAAGGTCGGCTCGTCGACCACCTTCGTGGGATTCTCCAATTATCTGCGGCTGACGAGCGATCCGCGCTTCATTGAGGCCATCGGACATACACTGATCTACACCGCACTGTCCGTGCTGCTGCCGCTGGTGCTGGGCACCTTTGCGGCCGTGGTGTTTCACCAGAAATTCCCCGGCCGCGGCTTCCTGCGCGGCGTCTTCATCATGCCGATGATGGCGACGCCGGTGGCGATCGCGCTGGTCTGGACCATGATGTTCCACCCGCAGCTCGGCGTGCTGAACTATTTGCTGTCACTGGTCGGGATCCCCGCGCAGCTCTGGGTATTCCATCCCGCGACCGTCATTCCTTCGCTGGTGCTGGTCGAGACCTGGCAATGGACTCCGCTGGTCATGCTGATCGTGCTCGGCGGCCTCGCCGCCATCCCGAGCGAGCCCTATGAAAGTGCACAGATCGATGGCGCCAGCATCTGGCAGGTGTTCCGCTTCATCACGCTGCCGCTGATCATGCCGTTCCTGTTCATCGCCGGCATGATCCGCATGATCGACGCCGTGAAAAGCTTCGACATCATCTTCGCGATCACACAGGGCGGCCCGGGCTCGGCGTCGGAGACGATCAACATCTATCTCTACAGCGTCGCCTTCTCCTATTACGACCTCGGCTACGGCTCGGCGATCGCGGTCGTGTTCTTCCTGCTGATCGTCCTGCTTGCGGCGGTGATGCTCTATGCGCGCCAGCGCATGCTGTGGACCGAGATCGCGAGCGGAACATGACTCCAAGGCAAATCATCGGCAAGATCGGCCTGTGGTTCTCGGTGTTGGTCATCGTGTCGCCGGCAATCCTGTTCTTCCTCTGGATGGCGTCGCTGTCGCTCAAATTCGAGATCGACAATGCCGCCTATCCGCCGGTGTTCATTCCCGAGCATATCGCCTGGAAGAACTATGCCGACGTGCTCGCCTCCAACCGCTTCCTGACCTATTTCATCAACAGCCTGATCGTGACAGGCAGCGCGACGTTGCTTGCGCTGCTCGTCGGCGTGCCCGCCGGCTATGGCATCGCGCGCATGTCCGCGCACAAATCCGCGATCGTGATCCTGATCGCCCGCATCACCCCCGGCCTGTCCTACCTGATCCCGCTGTTTCTCATGTTCCAGTGGCTGGGACTGCTCGGCACGCTGGTGCCGCAGATCATCATCCACCTCGTGGTGACGGTGCCGATCGTGATCTGGATTATGATTGGCTATTTCGAGACAACACCGCTGGAGCTGGAAGAAGCAGCCCTCATCGACGGCGCCACACGCTGGCAGGTCTTCCGCCATGTCGCGCTGCCGATCGCCAAGCCCGGCATCGCCGTCGCCTTCATCCTGGCCGTGATCTTCTCCTGGAACAATTTTGTGTTCGGCATCGTTCTGGCCGGACGGGAGACGCGCACTTTGCCCGTCGCCGTCTACAACATGATCTCGTTCGACCAATTGAGCTGGGGCCCGCTGGCGGCCGCCGCGCTGATCGTGACGTTCCCGGTGCTGCTGCTGACGGTGTTCGCCCAGCGACAGATCGTCGCCGGGCTCACCGCAGGGGCTGTCAAGGGCGGGTAACTATTCCGCCGGCGCGGCCGTCATCTCCGCATGCGGCATGTAGTTCTCGCTGGTGCGCCGGCTGAGAACGTACAGTCCGGCTGCCATCACGGCGTAGGCGAAAGCGACGGATGGCGTGACGCCGAACCCACCGCCGATGCCCACGGATTCGCCGTGCATGAAGCCGAAGTAGGTCAGGACCGCACCGACCAGGGCGAAGGCCGACGCCTTCTCGAAATCGCGCTCGATGATGAAGACGCCGATCGCACCCAGGATGAGGCCGCCGAGAATGGAGCCGCCGCCCATCACGTCTAACCCGTGATAGAATACGCCCTGCTGAGGCAACGCGGCGATCGCGGCAGCCTTGACCGCGTCGGCCTTGTCGGCAGCCATTCCGCCGACGGTCGCAGCCGCGTTCATGGTCGAGCCCAGCATGGTGTCGATCTGGAGCTTGGCCCAGGCTGCCAGATGCGGCGTCAGCGCCAGCACGATCGCAGGCGCATGCTTGATCGGCGTGGTCTGGAACGCCTGTGCGCCGATGAGCATGCCGATGTAGAGCAGGATCGGCGAGATCGCGACCACCGGCACCAGCGCGAGCAGCACCGGGATGATGCCGAACCACGCCAGCACGACCACCATGATGCCGGTCGCGGCCGAGTAGCCGATACGGCCGCCCATCGCCTTCCAGCCGGGATGGCCGATATAGACGGCGTTGATGAAGGGGTTGCCCATCAGGCAGCCGATCAGACTGACGACGCCGTCGGCGGTCAGAACGCGTGTGGTCGGATATTCGTCGCCGGCCGCTTCCGCGCTCTCGACATTGTCCATGGCCTCGACAAGGTCGTAGATGCCGAACGGAATGGCGGTGACCAGGATGACCCCGAGGAATTCGAAGCCGGAGAAGACGTAGCCCACGGCGGGGATCGGCACCGAGAAGCCGAAACTGGCAAAGGCATCACCGACGCCCTTGATGCTCAATCCACCCAGATTGAACCCGAACAGGTTCGAGCCCCATGCGATGACCATGCCGACCGCGATCGCGATCAGGCCCGCCGGAATGCTCTTTGGATACTTCACGCCGCCGAACCAGCTCACCAGGATGATGGCGAAGCAGACCAGGCCGATCTGCGGCGTCATGTACATTTCGAGCGCCGGCCGCATCGAGATGAAGGTGACGGAAACGCCGGCGAGCGTGCCGAGTAGCGCCGCGCGCGGCGTGATCTTGCGAATGAACGGCGCGATGAAGCCGCCGATCATCAGGATGAAGCTCTGGAAAAACACCCAGACGAGACCGGCCGACCAGCCCTTGAGCGGATCGCCGGTCTTGATCGTGATCGGCAGCATGATCACGAAGGTCACGATGAACATGTGCGGCACGCTGACGCCGGAGGGCAGCGCGCAGACGTCGTTGCGGCCGGTCTTCTGCGCCAGACGATAGGCGAGGTATGCATAGTAGAAGGTCGACAGGCACATCATCAGCCCGAGTGCGGGAAGGATGCGGCCGAACACGAGCGAGTCTGGCATCTTCAACACGAACCGCAACAGGCCCGTGAGCACCAGCATGTTGACGAGGATATTGGTGCCGAAGCCGAAAAACGCGTTCCAGTCGCCCGGTGTCCATAGCGCCGGCTTGAACTCGGAGGTGCCGGCCGTCCCCGTCGTGCTTGTGCTCATGGTGATGCCCCTACGCTGATGTGGAAATCTTCATCGCCTCCAGTACCGCGGCTGAGCTTGCAACCCAGCCGAAGATGCCGCCCTGGGCCTTGATCATCTTCAGGCCCATCTCGTGAAACTCGGGAAAGTAGGACGCGCAGCCGTCCGAGATGACGACGCAGCGATAGCCGCGGTCATTGGCCTCGCGCACGGTGGTGTTGACGCACACTTCCGTGGTGACGCCGCACACCAGCAGGTTCTCGATGCCGTACTTCTCCAGCACGTCGGTGAGCTCGGTGGCGTAGAACGCGCCCTTGCCGGGCTTGTCGATCACGATCTCGCTGTCGAGCGGATAGAGCTCCGGGATGATGTCGTGGCCCGCCTCGCCGCGAATGAGAATGCGGCCCATCGGACCGGGGTCGCCAATGCGCAAGGATGGCGCGCCGCGCTCGACCTTCGCCGGCGGCGCGTCGGAGAGATCGGGCAGATGGCCTTCGCGCGTGTGGATCACCAGCATGCCGGTGTCGCGCGCGGCCTTCAGCACCGCACCGATAGGCTTCACCGCGCGCGCAAGCTGGCTGACGTCGTTGCCCAGCGTCTCGCCGAACCCGCCGGGCTCCATGAAATCGCGCTGCATGTCGATGATGAGAAGCGCAGTGGCCGACCAGTCGAGCTCGATCGGCCCGGGTTCGGCGCTGATGACGCCCCATGTCGGCTTGCTTGAGTTCAACATGACGCCCGCCCCTCGCGAGAACTCTCTGTGCCAGGAGTTCTGCAAGCGCCGTGCCATTATGTACAATGACGAGCGGGCGGACAGCGCGGCAAAATTTGCTGCACTGTCAGAATGTTATCAGGATGGCTCGCGTCTGCTTATTCGCTGTGCGACGGCTTTGCGACGTGCATTTGCTCAAAGGATGAGCGACAACGAAGCTCGCTTTTAGCGGGCAGTATCTCCGTACAGCCGTCGATACTCCTCCTCGTACGGCGCGTAGGAATCCTTCAGCGTCACCATGTTGAGCAGCATGGTCGCGACCACAATGTTCGCCTTGTCGAACACGCGCGTCTTGACCCAGGCACTCTCGGTGCGGCGGCTGCCGGAGAGCGCGACCACCTCGCGCTCGACTTCGTACGCCTCGTCAACAAACAGCGGGCCCTTCACCAGCCTGATCTCCTGATCGGCGAACAGGCCGACGGCCGGTCCCTTGGCCGGGAGAGGATCGTCCTTGGAGCGGTACTGTAGCAGCACGCTCAGCATCTCCATGGGGATGATGGGCTTGCTCCACGGATTGTCGCCGCTTGAATAGTAAGGCGAGGTCTCGGTGACGACCGCGAGCTTTTGCTGCAGCGAAAACGGATAGAGCTCGCCCATGGTCTGGTCCAACGCCATCCGCACCGTCTGCCGCTGGCTCGTCTGAGCCACCTTCACGTCGTGCAGGATCACGGGATCGGTCAGCGGCTTGAGTTGGCCGAGACGCGCCTCCAGCGCGGTTGCGGCGTGCGGTTCGCCGACGGAGGCCGTGCCGCGCAGCACCTCGGTGCCATCGCGCTTCACCATCTGGATCTGGCATTGGCTGGTGCCGGGCAATGGCTTCGACAGGATCGCCTGCACCTCCTCGCCTTCGTAACAGACGCTGCGGTAGTGCGCTGAGAGGCAGCCGCTCGCGAACCAGGCCTGTCCCCACAAACGCGCACCGAGCGGAGCGAACTGGCTGAAATGCGTCGGGCCTTCGATGGTGCCGCCCTTGAAGCCGAGCTTCTGCGCGGTGGCGTCGTGGTGGATCGAGGCGTGCGCGTCGTAAGTTTGCGCTTGCAGCATCTGACGCGGCCGGCGCCATGGCCCGATCAGGGCGCCGTCGGTCTCCGTGATCTCGGTATTGAACGCTTGTGCCGTCATGGTGTCCTCCGCAAGCAAGCCATGACTAGCAGGAGCGCCACGGATGCGGCCAGCGATATTGACTTCGCTGGTCCATGCCTTTGACTGTCACAATTCGCGTCGCGCAGCCGCCACTCCCTCCCGCAGCGCAATCCCATGCCGGACAAGAGACGAGGACTTCCGAGATGACGCTGATGCAGGTCGAGCTGGACGACAAATACCGGCTCGAATCGAAGCGGATCTTCCTGTCCGGCACGCAGGCACTGGTCCGGTTGCCCATGTTGCAGCGCGAACGCGACCGGCTTCAGGGCCTCAACACCGGCGGCTTCATCTCGGGCTATCGCGGTTCCCCGCTCGGCATGTACGACCACGCCCTGTGGCGCGCGAAGTCACACCTCCAGCAGCACGACATCGCTTTCGTCCCCGGCCTGAACGAGGACCTCGCGGCGACCGCCGTCTGGGGCAGCCAGCAGGTCGGCCTGTTTCCCGGCGCCAAGGTCGATGGCGTGTTCGGCATCTGGTACGGCAAAGGCCCCGGCGTCGATCGCTCGGTCGACGCGCTCAAGCATGCGAATGCCGCCGGCACCTCGGTCAATGGTGGCGTGCTGGCGCTGGCCGGCGACGACCATGGCTGCCAGTCTTCAACGCTGGCGCATCAGAGCGAGCAGGTGTTCGCGGCGGCGCTGATCCCCGTCATCAATCCGGCGACGCTGCAGGATTATCTCGACCTCGGCCTGTACGGTTTTGCGCTATCGCGCTTCTCCGGCTGCTGGGTCGGCTTCAAGGCGATCAGCGAGACGGTCGAGAGTTCGGCCTCGATCTACAGCGATCCGGAGCGAATCCAGATCAAGCTCCCCGACGATTTCGAGATGCCGCCCCGTGGCCTCAACATCCGCTGGCCCGATCCGCCGCTGGACGCGGAGAGGCGCCTGTTCGGCCCCAAGATGGCGGCGGTACAGGCCTTTGCCCGCGCCAACCAGCTCGACCGCATCGTGCTCGACTCCAAGCCCGCGCGGCTCGGAATTGTCGCGACGGGCAAGGCCTATCTCGATCTGCGTCAGGCGCTCGCGGATTTGGGCATTACGGACAAGGACGCGCAGGATCTGGGTTTGCGCATCTATAAGGTCGCGATGACCTGGCCGCTGGAGGAAAGCGGGGCCAAGCGTTTCGCCGAGGGACTTCAGGACGTGCTGGTGGTCGAGGAGAAGCGCGGCTTCATCGAAGACCAGCTGATGCGCATCCTCTACAATATCGATGCGTCGAGGCGCCCGACCGTGACGGGAAAACGCGACGAGCGCGGGGCGCCGCTGCTGCCGATCGAGGGCGAGCTGACGCCGACCCTGGTCGCGGCCGCGCTGGTGGCGCGGCTGCGCAAGCTCGGCCATCACAGCCCGCTGCTGGAGCAGCGGCTCGCGCGGCTCGAAGCCTTCGACAATCCCGTGACCACCAGCGCGCCGGTCAAGCTCGCGCGCACGCCGTTCTTCTGCTCGGGCTGCCCGCACAACACCTCGACGCGTGTGCCAGAGGGAAGCCGCGCCATGGCCGGCATCGGCTGTCACGGCATGGCTTTGAGCATGCCGACGCGTCGCACCGATCTGATCTCGCATATGGGCGCCGAGGGCGTGAACTGGATCGGACAAGCGCCCTTCACCACCGAGAAGCACATCTTCCAGAACCTCGGCGACGGCACCTACACCCATTCCGGACTTCTCGCCCTTCGCGCGGCATCGGCCGCCGGCATCAGCATCACTTACAAGATCCTCTACAACGACGCCGTCGCGATGACCGGCGGCCAGCCGGCCGAGGGCGGCTTCAACGTCGCGCAGATCGCGCATCAGGTCTGGGCCGAGGGCGTCAAGCGCCTCGCGATCGTGTCGGACGATCCCACCAAATACCCTGAGGCCAACTACTTCCCGCAGGGCGCGACCATCCATCATCGCCGCGAGCTCGATGCTGTTCAGCGCGAGCTGCGTGACATCAAGGGTCTCACCGTCGTGATCTACGACCAGACCTGTGCGGCGGAAAAGCGCCGCCGCCGCAAGCGCGGGCTGTATCCGGATCCCGCCAAGCGCGCTTTCATCAACGAACTCGTCTGCGAAGGCTGCGGCGACTGCTCGCAGGCGTCCAACTGCGTCTCGGTGCAGCCGCTGGAGACCGAGTTCGGCCGCAAGCGCCAGATCGACCAGTCGAACTGCAACAAGGACTTTTCCTGCGTCGAGGGTTTTTGCCCGAGTTTTGTCACCGTGCATGGCGGCACGCTCAAGCGGATCAAGACCTCGGCGGTAGACTCAGGCCAGTTATTTGCCGACCTGCCGCTGCCACCCGCGCGTGAGCTGGACGCCCCCTACAACATCCTCATTACTGGCATCGGCGGCACCGGTGTCATCACCATCGGCGCGCTCCTCGGCATGGCCGCCCATGTCGATGGCCGCGGCTGCTCGGCCCTCGACTTCACCGGCCTGTCGCAGAAGAACGGCGCCGTGATGAGCCATGTACGCATCGCCGCGAAGCCGGAAGACATCTCCGCGGTCCGCATCACCACGGGCGGCGCCGACGTCATCCTCGGCTGCGACATGATCGTCTCGGCTGGTCCCTCCGCGCTCAGCCGCGCCGAACGCGGCGTGACCAGGGCCTATGTCAACGCCGACCTGCAGCCCACCGCCAGCTTCGTGCAAAATCCAGATCTCGATTTCGAAATGGGCACGATGCAGACGGTGCTCCGCGACGCCGTCGGCGAGAAGAACCTCGACATCATCGATGCCACCGGCATTGCCTCAGCGCTGATGGGCGATTCGATCGCGACAAATCCCTTGATGCTCGGCTTCGCCTTCCAGAAGGGCGCGATCCCGCTGTCGCTCGAGGCCCTGCTCCGCGCCATAGAGATCAATGGCGCGGCGGTCGAGATGAACAAGCTCGCCTTCAGCTGGGGGCGCCTCGCCGCCCACGACATGTCGCGGGTACGTAGTGTGCTGCAGTTCAGGAGCCGGGCATCCGCGCCGACGAAGTCGCTCGACGACATCATCGCGACGCGCGCGGAGTTTTTGACAGGCTATCAGGACAAGGCCTACTCCGACCGCTACCTGGCCGCCGTCGCCAAGGTGCGCAAGGCGGAAGCGGCTGCCTCGCCCGCGTCCACGGAGCTGACCGAGGCCGTCGCGAAAAACCTGTTCAAGCTGATGTCCTACAAGGACGAGTACGAGGTCGCACGGCTCTATACCGACGGCAGTTTTGCCAGGAAGGTCTCGGAAAAGTTCGACGGCGACTTCAAGCTGAAGTTCCATCTGGCCCCGCCGATCTTCGCACAGCGCGACGAGACCACCGGACATCTCCAGAAGAGGGAATTCGGCAGCTGGATGATCCACGCCTTCCGCGTGCTGGCCAAGCTAAAATTCCTGCGCGGCGGCGCGTTTGATCCGTTCGGCCGCACCGAGGAGCGCCGGACCGAGCGGAAGCTGGTCGAGGATTATCTCGGCATGATTGATCAGCGGATCTCCGGGCTGAAGGCGGAGCAGATCCCGTTGCTGACGAGGCTCGCACGGCTGCCGGAGACGATCCGCGGCTTCGGGCATGTCAAGGAAGCCAATATCAAGCTGGCGGCCGCCGAGAAGGCGCGGCTGGAAGTAGAACTGGAGAACAGCCGCTTTGCGGCGGCGGCGGAGTAGCTGTGGGAATGCAAGCTCTCTCCGCGTCATTGCCAGGAGCGCTTGCGACGAAGCAATCCAGAAATCCTTCCGCAGAGACAGTCTGGATTGCTTCGCTGCGCTCGCAATGACGGGGACCCGATCAGACGGATGCCTTCGCGGCGCCGAGTGTCGTCGCCACACTCCCCTCGGCCAGATGTCGCCCCGCGATGTACCCGAACGTCAGCGCCGGTCCCAGCGTGATCCCTGGCCCCGGACAATTGCCGTTCATGATCGAGGCCATGTCGTTGCCGCAGGCGTAGAGGCCCGCGACCGGCGTGCCGTCCTCGCGCAGCACGCGCGCCTGGGCATCGACCTTCATGCCAATCGCGGTGCCGAGATCGGCCGGATAGATCCGCATCGCGAAAAAAGGACCACGAAGAATCGGAGCGACGCAGGGGTTGGGCTTGCGAGATGGGTCCCCAAGATGCCGCTGGTAGATGGTGCTGCCGCGGCCGAACTCGGGGTCGCGGCCCTCCCTGGCGCCTTCGTTGTAGTCCGCAATCGTCGCCGAGAGTGTGGTCGGCTTGATGCCGATCTTCGCCGCGAGCTCCCCGACGTCGGGAGCCTCAATCAACTCTCCACTCGCCACATAGCGCCGGACACTGCGCGTGAACGGCTTGATGCGGCCGAGGCCGTAGCTCCACAAGAACGGGCGGTCGCAGACGAGATAGAACGGCAGATCAGGCTCGCCATTGCCGTCGCGCAGCATCGCGAGCACGAATTCGTGGTAGGACAGCGCCTCGTTGACGAAGCGCCGGCCGGCCGCATTGACCGCGATCACGCCGGGCTTGGCGCGGTCGGTCACAGTGTGCGGGAAAACGCCACGGCTGCCGTCGGCGCGACGGAACAGCGAGGCCGGCACCCAATACGCCGGGCTCGTCGCATCCGTATTGAGCGCTGCGCCGGTCGTTGCCGCAAGTCGAAGCCCATCGCCCGTAACGGACGTGGCGGTCGCCGAGACGAGTCCGGCCGCGGATGGGAAGAAGCGTTTGCGCAAGGTCGCGTCGTGCGAAAAGCCGCCGGTCGCGAGCACCACGCCGCGTCGCGCGGCAATCAGGCGATTGCGAGCGCCATGACGGATGACCACACCGCCGACGCGCTCGCCCTGCATCGACAAATCCTCGACGTCCGCGCTGAAGAGGATCTCAACCTGCCGCGCCAGCAGCGAGGCATACAGCCGCGCGGCGAGCGCATTGCCTAGATGCAACGTCGTGCCGCGCGGGCTGCGCAGCCGCTGCAACATGTACTCGGAGACCAGCCGCGCTGCGCGCAGGGTCGAGCGCAGCGATTTCCCGACCTGGCGCAGATGCGGGATGTCGAGGCGGTTGAGCATCATCCCGCCGAACAGCGTCAACTCGGGCAGCGGCGGCCGTAATCGCGCAAAAGCCGCGCCGAGCCGCGTGCCGTCGAACGCCACCGGCTCCAGCACGCGTCCGCCTGATGTCGCGCCCAATCGCTCCGGATAATAGTCCGGATAGGCCTTCACCGGCTGGAGGCGAACTTGCGTGTTGGCTTCGAGATAGGCAACCGCCTCCGGCCCGCGCGCGAGGAAGGCGGCGCGCAAGCCGGCATTGGCGGGCTCCGGCACCGTATTCGACAGGTACTGCACGGCGTCCGTGACGCTGTCGGAGAGCCCCGCCTCTTTCATCTTGGCATTGGCGGGGATCCAGACCATGCCGCCGGACCATGCAGTGGTGCCGCCCACGAAGGCGGTCTTCTCGATCACCAGCACGCGCAGGCCTTCGGCGGCGGCGACGGCCGCCGCCGTCATTCCGCCGGCGCCGGCGCCGGCGACGATGACATCGTAGGTCTCATGCGCCGGCATCATGCGGTGTGGTTCCCGAAGCGAGGCATGACACCGTCATACCTCGCCTGGGCGCCTACACGCTAGCGGGCCGGCTTGCGCTCGACCGGGTCGATGTCGATCGCCCGGAGGCGGCCGAGTCGCAGCACGTCCATGGCCAGGCGGCGGCCGATCCGATCGCGGTCGAGCACGCGGATCAGATCGTCGACGCCGTTGATCTCGATGCCGTCGAGGCTGATCACGACGTCGCCGGACAACAGGCCCGCCTTCGCCGCCGGCCCGTCCGGCTCGATCTGCGCAAGCAGCGCGCCCATCTTGTTCTCGACGCCGGCCAGCACGGCGTGCCGCCGCGGGATCGGCGCGGTCTGGCCGGCCACGCCGATATAGGCGCGGCGGACATAGCCGTGGCGGATGATCTCCGACAGCACGAATTGCGCGGTGTTGCTGGCGACCGCGAAGCAGATGCCTTGCGCACCATTGATAATCGCGGTGTT
This sequence comes from Bradyrhizobium sp. 149, assembly GCF_023073915.1. GTDB lineage: Bacteria > Pseudomonadota > Alphaproteobacteria > Rhizobiales > Xanthobacteraceae > Bradyrhizobium. Next base: position 634,280 of record NZ_JADPKK010000013.1, read on the forward strand.
GATACCGATCACCTCGGCATTCGACGACACCAGCGGCCCGCCGGAATTGCCGGGATTGAGCGCGGCATCGGTCTGGATCACATCCTCGATGGTGCGGCCACTGACCGAGCGGATCGAGCGCCCGAGCGCCGAGACCACGCCCGCGGTGACGGTCGATTCGAAGCCGAGCGGATTGCCGATCGCGATCACGAGCTGGCCGCGCCGCAGGCTCTTGGAATTGCCGAGCGCAGCATAAGGCAAGTCCCTCACGCCATTGGCGCGCAGCAGCGCCAGGTCTGTGTCGGGATCGACGCCGAGCACCCGGGCGTCGCCAACATTGCCGTCGACGTCGCGCAGCCGGATCTCCTTGGACGAGCCGACCACATGGCTGTTGGTGAGGACGAGACCATCCGGCGAGATCACGATGCCGGAGCCGAGCCCGCCGCGCTCGCGGCCGTTCGGCACTTTCGGCCCGGTCTCGACACGCACGACGGCGGGACCGACGCGGTCGGTCACGTCGATCACCGCATTGGAATAGGCGTCCAGCAGGGCCCGGTCGTCGACCGGGGCAGATGCTGCCGTTCGCGATGACGGCACGTCATCGACGATGTCTGAAGTAAAATCCAGCATGGCAAGAGTCCTTGAGGCACACACAGATGGTGGCCTGCTCCCTCCAGCGCAAGTGGCCCGCTTAGGGCGCCCTTCGCAGCGTCCCCGCCCTTGCCTTGACCGGATCCAGCAGCGACCAGTCGCCATCCGGCAGCACATGGCCCTTGGGAAAAGGTGCGCGCAGCTCGAGCCCGAGCGAGCGCAGCACACGGTCGTCGCGGTAGTAGCATTGCAGCACCACGCGGACGAGCGTCGCGGCGGCCGCGCCGCCGGAACTGCGAAACTCCTGCGCCACCGCATCACGCTTTGCCGCATCGAGCTCGGCGAATGGTTGGCCCGCGAACCGCGCCAGATGGTCGAGCGCCGCCGCCACCAATTTGGTGTCACGCCCCAGCGTCGCCAGCATGTCGGCCTGGATCGCAGGGTCGTCGGCGCCGGGCACCTTGTATTCGTCGCTCGCGGGAACGATCATCGCGGCGACGGTGCGGAGGTCCTCGCGCTGGGCGCGTGTCAGTTGGTTGTCTGCGGACATGATGGCCTCAGTCGAAGAGATTGGCGAGACGCTGCTTCATCTGGTCGGCAACGTAGAGCGCGATGGCCTGGATGGTCGAAGTCGGGTTGACGCCGCCCGAGGTGACGAAGACGCTGCCGTCGACGATGAAGAGGTTCTTCACGTCGTGCGAGCGGCCCCATTCGTTGACAACGGAGCGTTCGGGGTCGGTGCCCATGCGTGCCGTGCCGAGCAGGTGCCAGCCGCCCCACGGGATCGGCGAGTTGACACAGATGTCGGTCGCCCCCGCGGTTTCGAGAATCTCCCGGCCGCGCGCCAGCGCATGCTCCATCATCTTCCGGCTGTTCTCGCTGATCGTGTAGTCGATCTTCGGCGCAGGAATGCCGTGGCTGTCCTTCAAGATCGGATCGAGCGTGACCCGATTATGCTCCTCTGGCAGGTCCTCGCAGATCGCGGAAAACCCGAGCCGGTGGGCATTGAGCTTGCGGAAGACGCGATGATGATCGGCGCCCCACGGCAGAATGCCCTTCTGCTCGCTGACGACGGCTTCGAACACCGGCCCGGCGCCGCGCACGAACTGGACGCCGTAGCCGCGCACGAAGCCGCGCGAGAGGTCCGTATCATACCACTCCTTGCTCCACAGGCAGGTCGGCGGCGCGCGGTTGCTGTCGGTCGGCTCCTTCACATAGCCGTAGATCTGCGCATAAGGATGGAACATCAGGTTCTTGCCGACGAGGCCGGACGAATTGGCAAGCCCGTTCGGAAAGCGATTCGATGCCGAGTTCAGCAGCAGCCGCGGCGTGCCGACGCCGTTGCAGGCGATGATGACGACATGCGCCGGCTGGAACTGCTCGACGCCGTCCTTGTCGTAGTAGACCACGCCGGTGGCCATGCCGTTCTCGTCGGTGGTGATCTCGCGCACCCGGCAGTGAGTCCGCAGCTCGACGCCGGCCCGGACCGCGTGCGGCCAATAGGTGATGTCGGTCGAGGCTTTAGCGCCTTGCGCGCAGGCCGGCGTGCAATGGCCGAGATTGATGCAGCGCGCGCGGCCCTCGTAGTCCATGGTCGCGACCGTCGTATCCGACGGCCACCAGTGCCAGCCGAGCTTGTTCATGGCCTTGCCGATGATCGCGCCCGACAATCCGAGCGGCTGTTGCGGCATCGGCGGATGCGTCAGCGGTGAGAGCGGGTCGCCGGACAGGCCGGAGGTGCCCATCATCCGGTCGTTCTCTTCGAAGAACGGGGTCAGCGCGTCGTAGTCGATCGGCCAGTCGTCGGCGACGCCGTCGAGCGTCCTCACCTTGAAGTCGGAGGGATGCAGCCGCGGCCAGTGCGCGGTGTACATCACCGTCGAGCCACCGACCGCATTGTAGTTGACGACCTTGATCGGCGAGTTGTCGTCGTTGATCGGATAGTCCTCGGGCCGGCCGCGGATGTTCGGGCTCGACGACCACTCGCCGTAGAACTTGGCCTCCCAGTCCCGGCCCGTGCTCGGATATTCCGCCGGGTTCATCCAGCCGCCCTGCTCCAGGCAGAGAATGTGCATTTTGGTTTCGGCCAGCGACCACGCCACCGCCGCGCCTGAAGCGCCGGCGCCGATGATCAGGACGTCCACGGGGTCTTTCATCGCAGCCTTTTCCTCCCCCTCGCCGCTTCCCGGGCGATTCGGCCTCCGCGGTCCGCGAGGCCGGCGAACGATAGGATCAGAGCTACGGCTGAGTAAAGCCGCGAGGCCGGAATGTCGCACGTCGCAGGACGCAGACCATTGGTATCGCCACATCCGGATGCTAGGAACAAGGCGAAAGAGCCATCGATAGCGAGACCTTATGTCCTTCGAGAATTCATTTGCCGCCGCCCGCGCTTTCGCGCTCGTATTGTTTCTCGCTCTGTCCGGAATTCTGGGCACCTCCGGCCCCGCCTCCGCGCTGACCGCCGCCGCGACGGTTCGCGACGGCAATGCCATCCAGCTCGGCGATGTCACCTACCGCCTCGACGGCGTTGACGCGCCCGAGCTGGACCAGGTCTGCATCGACGACCACGCCGATCCCTGGACCTGCGGCATCGAGGCCCGCGACCAGCTCGCCAAGCTGATCGGCAAGCGATCGGTGCGTTGCGACGATGTCGGCCCCGAAAAGAGCTTTGGCAAGCGGCACCGCGCGATCTGCACGGCCGAGGGCGACAAGACCAGCTTGAACGAGCAGCTGGTCAAGCTCGGCTATGCCATCGCGCGCGAGCCGGTCAAGGCGAACGTCGAGTCGGCCGCAGCCGATGCCAAATCGGCCTCGACCGGAATCTGGAAGGGCTGCTTTGTTGCACCGCAAGAATTCCGCGCCGGCAAGAAGGACGGCGCGCTGCTGGGCGCCGCCTGCCGCGCCGACCGCGACAAGGAGATTCGCACGGTGTTGTTTCCCGAGGATCTGAACATGCCGCCGAGCTGTAGCATCAAGGGCAAGCTCGCGGTGCGCGCGCGTGTCACCGGCAATATCGGCATCTACCATTTACGGGGCTGCCCGAGCTACCCCGCAACCACCAAGCCGGATCGCTGGTTCTGCTCGGAGGACGACGCCCAGGCCGCAGGCTTCCGCAAGGCATATAATTGCCGCCGGTCGAAATAACGAAGCTCATCACGCACCCGTGAGCGGTAGCCGGAGACAGTATTCATCCGGAATTGAACTCTATCGTGAGTTGCTGCATTTGTAAGCGTACGCAAGCGCTTTGCGCGAGCGTTTCCTTGGCGGCAATCCGGCTCCGGCCCGATTGCTTTGCTCGGGCGTTTCCTCCCTAGACTTGGGCCGCTTGTCACAACAAGCGGCTCTTCTTTTTTGCACAATGCGCTAACGGCGCATTGGCATGATCTGATCCATGGGCGGCATGTTCGCATTCAGATGCGACATGATCCAGACGGTGCCGCCGACGACCAGGAAGACCACCAGCAACCCGAACGCCAGCGCCAGCACGTTGTTGGTGTTATCGGGGCCCGTGGTGATGTGCAGGAAGAACACAAGGTGCACGCCCATCTGCGCGATCGCCAGCACAATCAGCGCGACCGGAATGGAAGGCTGCCAGACCAGATCCGTACCCGCGATGAAGAACGAGGTCGCCGTCAGCAGCAGCGCAAGCGCAAGGCCGACCACGTAGCCGAGGATGCGCGCGCCGACGCTGTGCTGCTCCTCATCGCCCGGCGCAAGGTCATGGCCGGCCAGCATATGCGTCTGATCGCTCATGTGCCACTCCCAAGCAGGTAGACGACGGAGAAGACCCCGACCCACACGATGTCGAGCGCATGCCAAAACAGCGCGAAGCACATCATCCGGCGCAGGACGTCGGCACGAAAGCCCTTCGCAAAGACCTGGGCCATCATGGTGAGGAGCCACAGCACGCCGGCGGAGACGTGCAGGCCGTGGCAGCCGACCAGCGAGAAGAACGACGTCAGAAAGGCGCTGCGCGATGGGCCGTAACCGCGGGCGACGAGGTCGGCGAATTCGCGAAACTCGATTGCCAGGAATATGAGCCCCAGCACGCAGGTCACGGCCATGCCGAGGTAGAACCAGAACCGGTTGCGAACATCGGCTGCGATACTGGCCATGCCGCAAGTGAAACTCGACAGCAGCAGGCAGACCGTCTCGATCGCGACATTCCGCTGGTCGAATATCTCCGAACCCTTCGGGCCGCCGGCGGTCTGGTCGGCCAGCACCGCATAGGCCGCGAAGAAGCAGGAGAACATCACGATGTCGGAGAGCAGGAAAACCCAGAAGCCATAGGCAGTCACGATGCGCTTTGGCGCCGGCCCAGGATGCTCGATGACGACGCCGATGTGATGGGGATCGGCGTGCGCACGGTCCGCGGTTGCGGTCATCGCCATCAGACTGTCCCCGCCATGCTGACGAGATCGCGCCGCTCCGCGAGATTGACGCGGTCGATTGCCGCGACCTCCTCGGCCGGAATGACGTATTCGTCGTGGTCGCGCCAGGCGAACACGACGAAGGTCGCGAACGCTCCGATTCCGCCCAAGACCACCATCCACCAGATGTGCCAGATCAGCGCGAAGCCCATGATGGTGGCGAAGAACGCGCAGACGAAGCCGGTCGGCGAATTCCTGGGCATCTCGATGTCATGATACTCGGGCGCGTCATGCTCGTGCGATTGCTGCTTGGCGTGGGCCTTCATATCCCAATAAGCATCTTCGCCACGCACATCGGGATTGAAGGCGAAGTTGAACACCGGCGGCGGCGACGAGGTCGCCCATTCCAGCGAACGCCCGTCCCAGGGATCGCCGGTGCGGTCGCGCAGGGCCTCGCGGTTGCGGATGCTGACCACGATCTGCATGATCTGGCAGATCACGCCAATCGTCAGCACGGCCATGCCGACGGCTGCAACCAGCATCCATGGCCGCCACGCCGCGACGTCGTAATGCTGCATGCGGCGCGTCATGCCGAGCATGCCGGCGACGTAGAGCGGGATGAAGGTGACGTAGAAGCCGAAGAAGGTGAACCAGAACGCCAGCTTGCCCCAGCGCTCGTCGAGGCGAAAGCCGAATGCCTTCGGAAACCAGTACTCGAAGCCGGCGAAGGCGCCGAACAGCACGCCGCCGATGATGACGTTGTGGAAGTGCGCGACCAGAAACATGCTGTTGTGAAGCATGAAATCGGCCGGGGGCACCGCGACCAGCACGCCGGTCAATCCGCCGATGATAAAGGTGACCATGAAGCCGATTGACCACAGCATCGGCGTGGCGAAGCGGATGCGCCCGCCATACATCGTGAACAGCCAGTTGTAGATCTTCACCCCGGTCGGTATCGCGATGATCATGCTGGCGATGCCGAAGATGGCGTTGACGTCGGGGCCCGCGCCCATCGTGAAGAAGTGATGCAGCCAGACCATGAATGAGATGACGCAGATCGCCATGGTCGCCAGCACCATGGAGCGATAGCCGAACAGCGCTTTGCCGGAGAAGGTCGAGACCACCTCGGAGAAGATGCCAAACGCCGGCAGGACTAGGATGTAGACCTCGGGATGTCCCCAGGCCCAGATCAGGTTCATGAACATCATGACGTTGCCGCCGGCCTCATTGGTGAAGAAGTGGAAGCCGAGATAGCGGTCGAGCAGCAACATCGCCAGGGTGGCCGTCAGAATCGGGAAGGCCGCGACGATCAGGAGGTTCGAGGCCAGCGTGGTCCAGCAGAACATCGGCATGCGCAGATAGTTCATGCCTTTGGTGCGCAGCTTCAGCACGGTCGTCACGAGATTGATGCCGGCCACCAGCGTGCCGACGCCGGAGATCTGCAACGACCACGCATAATAGTCGACACCGACGCCCGGCGAATAGGACAATTCCGACAACGGTGGAAACGCGAGCCAGCCGGTGCGGGCGAATTCGCCGATCACGAGCGAGAGATTGACCAGCAGCGCGCCGGTCGCGGTCAGCCAGAAGCCGACCGAATTGAGGGTCGGGAAAGCGACATCGCGCACGCCAAGCTGAAGCGGCACGATCAGGTTCATCAACCCGATCACGAACGGCATCGCCACGAAGAAGATCATGATGGTGCCGTGCGCGGAGAATATCTGGTTGTAGTGCTCCGGCGGCAAATAGCCCTGCGATTGGTAGGCGACCGCCTGCTGGATCCGCATCATGATGGCGTCGCTGCCGCCGCGCAGCAGCATCACCGAAGCCAGCAGGATGTACATGACACCGATGCGCTTGTGATCGACGCTGGTGATCCATTCGTGCCAGAGATAGGGCAGGTGCCCCTTCACCACGACCCAAGCCAGCACCGCGAGAATCCCGACCAGCACCACCGCGCCCGCGATCAGGGGGATGGGCTGATCGAACGGGATGGCCGACCAATCGAGCTTACCGAGCATCATGGCCTCCACTGTGCGACCGGCCTGCCTCGGATGCCAGCTCCGGCCCCGGTCCCGGCGGAATATGCTGGGTCGCGATCAGGTCGAACAGCCGGGGATCGTCGAGCCTGTAGGCCGGCCTGCCCTTTTCGATGCCCTGCTGCATCAGCTTCTTGTAGCTTTCTTCATTGAGGACAGCATTGCTCTTCGCCGTGGTCGCGACCCAGTCGGGAAAGGCGAGCGGCGAGATCACGTTGACGTCGAACATCATGTCCGGAAAGCCGTCGCCGGAGAAATGCGCCGACAGGCCCTGCAGCTTGCCTTCGTTGTCGGCGCGCAGGTTCAGCTTCGTCACCATGCCGTTCATGGTGTAGATCATGCTGCCGAGCTGCGGGATGAAGAACGTGTTCATCACGCTCGACGACGTCAGCTGGAAATTCAGCTCGGCGCCTGCCGGCACTGTCAGCGTGTTGACGGTGGCGATGCGTTGATCCGGATAGATGAAGAGCCATTTCCAGTCGAGTGAGACGGCCTGGATGCGGACCGGGCTGCCGGTGCCGGGTACCGGTGCTGCAGGATCGAGCTGGTGCGAGCCGATCCAGGCGACCCCGCCGAGCAGGATCACGGTGAGCGCGGGGATCGCCCACACCACCATCTCGACGCGCCCGGAATAGACGAAGTCCGGCTGAAAGTGCGCCTTCGGATTGGAGGCGCGAAACCAGAACGCAAAGCCGAGGATCGCGATGATGGTCGGCACCACGATCGCGAGCATGATGAAGACGGAATCGACCAGGATGGTGCTGTTGGCCGCAGCCACAGGCCCTTGTGGATCGAGCAGATTCATCGGCAAGCCACTGCGGTTGGGAAGCCCCCGGGACAGAGCCTAGCGCGGGAAAGGCTCCGGCAGCAAACGCAGTCGCGTGAAAACGGTTCCTGAACCGCACGGACCGGCCCTGCTCAATGCGCCGGCCGCGACATGCAATTCCATGCGATGTCAATGACATGAATGCAGGAAGAGCGCCCTTCTCTCCGGCGGGGACGATTGCTAATCTGCACGAAAATAATTGGAAAGAACGACATGCGGGGCCCCGAGGACGATGCCGGTTTCGTCGGCAAGGTGGCGATGGTCAGCGGAGGCGGCGCTGCGGGCGATGGTATCGGCAATGGCCGTGCTGCCGCGATCTTGCTGGCGCGCGCCGGCGCCAGGGTGCTGGTGGCCGATCGCGATCTCAAGCTCGCCGAACGCACGGTCGAGATGATCCGGGCCGACGGCGGCACCGCCGCGGCCCACGGCGGCGACGCCACGAGCGAGAGCGATTGCAAGACACTGGTCGAAGCCGCGCTCGATCGCTGGGGCCGGCTCGATTTCCTCGACAACAACGTCGGCATTGGCAGCCGCGGCAGCGTGGTCGACGAGACGCCGGAGCAGTATCGCCGCGTCATGCAGGTCAATGTCGAGAGCATGTTCCTGCTCTCGAAGCATGCGATTCCCGCCATGATCACGACCGCCAAGGGCGGCGCGATCGTCAATATCTCCTCGATCTCGGCGCTGCGGCCGCGCGGGCTCACGAGCTACACGACGTCGAAGGCCGCCATCATCGGACTGACCCGTGCGATGGCGGTCGATCACGGCCGTGATAACATCCGCGTCAACTGCATCTGCCCCGGGCCGATGTACACGCCGATGGTCTATGCCAGCGGCATGAGCGAGCAGGCGCGCGCGCAACGCGCCAAGGCCTCACTGCTGAAAACCGAAGGCACCGGCTGGGACGTCGGCCATGCCGTCAAGTTCCTGCTCAGCAATTTCGCCCGCTACATCACCGGCCAGGTTCTGGTGGTCGACGGCGGTGTGACGTTGCAAGCCCCCGAACGCGAATCGCAAGAACACTGAAGAGGATACACAGGGATGGCCCGCCTGCCCTATCTCGAGGCCGACCAGGTCGCGCCCGAATATCGCGACATGCTCAAGCGCAACACCAATTTGCACAAGCTGCTGGTCAACTCGCCGGAGATGGCGCGCGCCTTCAACGGCATCGGCGGCTACATCCGCTTCAGGAGCAAGCTCGACCCGCGCCTGCGGGAGCTTGCGATCCTCCAGGTCGGCTGGATGGAGAAGTCAGAATACGAGTTCACCCACCATGTGAAGATCGGCAAGGAATTCGGCGTCACCGACGAGGACATCGCCGGCCTGATGGCGGAGACCGACGGCAAGCCCTCGATGCTCGAGCCACAGGCGAGGGCGATCCTGAAAGGTGCCCGCGAGATGGTGCGCGAGCTCGCGATGTCGGATGCGAGCTTTGCCGAGATCAAGCAGCATCTCTCCGACGAGCACATGGTCGATCTCGTCCTGACCATCGCGTTCTATTGCAGCGTGGTGCGCGTGCTCGCCACCATGAAGATCGACAACGAGCCATATTACAAAGAGGTACTCCAGCAGTACCCGATCCGGGAGTGAACTGAGATGCGTTTGAAGGACAAGGTTGCGATCGTCGTGGGCGCCGGCCAGAGTCCCGGCGAAGGCATGGGCAATGGCCGCGCCACCGCACTCACCTTCGCACGTGAGGGCGCCAAGGTGCTGTGCGTCGATCATCATCTGGAATCGGCGCAGGAAACTGCCGCCATGATCGCCGCGAAGCAAGGCACCGCCGCGGCGTTTAAGGCCGACGTGACCAAATCCGCCGACATCAAGGCGATGGTCGCGGACGCGCAGGCGCGCTGGGGTCGGATCGACGTGCTGCACAACAATGTCGGCGTCAGCCTGGCCGGCGGCGACGCCGAGCTGCTGCAAATCACCGAGGAGGCATTTGACCGCGTCGTTGCCATCAATCTAAAGAGCTGCATTCTGGCGGCAAAGGAAGTGGTCCCGATCATGCGCGCGCAGAACAGCGGCGTGATCATCAACATCTCCTCGATGGCGGCGATCACGACGTATCCGTACGTCGCCTACAAGGCGACGAAGTCGGCGATGATCGCCTTCACCGAACAGCTCGCCTACCAGAACGCCGAATACGGCATCCGCGCCAACGTCATCCTGCCGGGCCTGATGAACACACCGATGGCGGTCGACACCCGCGCCCGCGAATGGCACAAGACCCGCGCCGAGGTCGAAGCCGAGCGCGACAGCAAGGTGCCGCTGCGCAGGAAGATGGGCACCGGATGGGACGTCGCCAATGCCGCGCTCTTTTTGGCTTCGGACGAGGCGAATTTCATCACGGGCGTGACGCTGCCGGTGGATGGCGGAGCGAGCGTGAGGCGGGGCTAGGTGCTCTCCCTCGCCCGCTCTTGCGGGAGAGGAGACGAGCGCTCGCTCAGCGCACGCTTGTCACCCGCCAGATCGTGCCGTTGCCATCCTCCGACACCAGCAGCGATCCATCCTTCGCCACGGCGACACCGACCGGCCGTCCCCACACCTCGGTATCGCTCACCACGAACCCGGTGACGAAATCCTCGTACTCGCCGGTCGGCTTGCCGTCTTTCATTCGGATTCGGATCACCTTGTAGCCGGTGCGCTTCGACCGGTTCCAGGAGCCGTGCTCGGCGGCGAAGGAATCGCCCTGATACTCAGACGGAAACTGCGTGCCGTGATAGAAGGTCATGCCGAGCGAGGCCGAGTGCGGCTGCACCAGGACATCGGGCACCGTCACCTTGTCCTTGAGGTCCGGCCGCGCGCCGGCGTGGCGCGGGTCTTCGTTGCCGCCGATATAGAACCACGGCCAGCCGTAGAAGGCGCCTTCCTTCACGCTGGTGACGTAGTCAGGCACGAGATCGTCGCCGAGCCCGTCGCGTTCGTTGGTCGAGCACCACGGCAGCCCGGTCTGCGGCTGGATGGCGAGGCCGACGCAGTTGCGGATACCGGTGGCGTAGATCTTCCGCTCCTTGCCATCGGGGTTGAAGGCAAGCACGGTGGCGCGCTCGGTCTCGCTGGCCCAGGCTGCGCCAAGGGGTTGCGCTTTCGCCCACGCCTCCATTCCGCCCGGCGGCGTGCCCATGCCCTCGGCGACGTTGCTGAGCGAGCCGACGGACACCAGCATGCGCTTGTTATCCGGCGTGAAGACGATGTCGCGGGTGGAATGGCCGCCATCATGCGGCAAGTTCGCTACGACCGTCTCCGCCTTGCCGCGCGCCTTGAGATCGCCGGCCTGATAGGGAAAGCGGACGACGCTGTCGGTGTTGGCGACGTAGACCCATTGCGGATTGTCGCCATTCGGGAAGAAGGCGATGCCGAACGGCTGCCGCAGCCCGGCAGCGAACACCTCGTTGGTCGCGGCCTTGCCGCCTTCGCCGGCGCGCAACACGCGGATGTTGCCCGCGCGCGTCTCCGCGACGAAGACATCCCCGTTCGGCGCGACGCGGACAATGCGCGGGGCGCGCAGACCCTCGGCGAACAGCTCGATCTTGAAGCCGGCCGGCACCTGAAGCGCAGCCTCCGGCGGGCGCGGCACCAGGCGCGACGAACTCGCAACCGACCGCGTGGCCCCGGGCCTGACCAGATCCTGCGGCCGGATCAACCTGACCGCGCCGGGCTTGTCGGCCTGCCAATCGCCATAGGCCTCCTTGCCCTGCAGCACCGCCTCGGCCTGCGCACAGGTCGCGATCGCGACCAGCCACCCCGCGGACATCGCCACGAACGAAATCCTGTTGTTCACGTCGTTTCCTCCCGGCCTTCACGTGTCGCGCATTAACGTCGATCGACGCGCAACGTTCTGCGACAGGTCAAATGCCTGCCGAATCCCACGTCAGCTCATGCCCGCACGATGTGCATCAGCCGCAGCCCATCCTACTGGAAAATGCGGCTGATCGGTGCGACACATTGTAAGGGTGAGGCCGCCGGTTGCGGTCATCGAGGCTGCGGCATTGATGTCGCATCTGTTGGGGTGATCATGTGGGGATCCATCATATCGGAATGGGCGAGCCTGCTGCTCCGCTGGCTCCACGTGGTGGCGGCAATCGCCTGGATCGGCAGTTCCTTCTATTTCATCGCTCTCGATCTCAGCCTCAAGCCCAAGAGCAATCCAACGAGCGATCTGCCGGACGGCGTGCAGGGCGAAGCCTGGCAGGTCCATGGCGGCGGCTTCTACCGGATCATGAAATATCTGGTCGCGCCCGCCCAGATGCCGGACGAGCTGACCTGGTTCAAATGGGAGGCCTACACCACCTGGCTGTCCGGATTCGCGCTGATGGTGGTGGTGTATTATCTCGAGGCCGATCTGTTCCTGGTGGACAAATCGATCCTCGACCTCACGCCGTTCCAGGCTGGCCTGTTCAGCCTTTGCAGCCTCGCGCTGGCATGGCTGCTCTATGAAGGCGCCTGCCGCACCGGGCTCGCACAGCGCGAGCTCCCCTTCGCCATCGGCGGCTATCTGTTCCTGGTCGCCCTCACCTACGCCTTCACGCATGTTCTGAGCGGGCGCGGCGCCTTCAACCAGATCGGCGCTATCATCGGCACCATCATGGTCGCCAACGTCTTCACGCTGATCATCCCGAACCAGAAGAAGATCGTAGCCAGCCTGATCGCGAGACAGGCGCCCGGTCCGAAGCTCGGCAAGACCAGCAAGGAGCGCTCCGTCCACAACAACTATCTGACCCTGCCGGTCGTCGTGCTGATGATCAGCAACCACTATCCCCTGCTCTATGCCACGCGCTTCAACTGGATCATCGTCGCAATCATCCTGGCGCTCGGCCCCGTGATCCGGCACTTCTTCAACGAGCGCCACGCCGGGCGCAAATCGCCGTGGTGGGTATGGGGCATCGCAGCGGCTGGCGTGATCGCGATCCTCTTTCTCTCCGCCGCGGGCCCGCGCGAAATCAAGACAAGTGCGCTGTCGGCGCAGCCGACCCTCGCCAATGTCGAAGAGATCGTGATGTCCCGCTGCAGCATGTGTCACGCGGCCGAGCCGGTCTGGGCCGGCATCGTCACCGCGCCGAAGGGCATCCTGCTTGACGCACCCGAGCACATCCATCGCAACATCCGCCTGATCGGCCGCGTCGCCGCCTGGTCCAATGCGATGCCGCCGGGCAACATCACAGAAATGACCAGCGATGAGCGCGCGATCCTCGCTGCCTATATCGAGCAGGCTCGCTGACGCCATCGACTGTGACGCGTTGAGAGCATTTCGCGGAATGAAATTCCGCCTTTCCCGCTGATTTGAAAATGACTTGACCGCCTATCCGGCGTAGACAGGACCAATGGCCGCCAGCCGGCCTCAAGTCAGTTTGCATTCGGGGAAAGAACAGTGGCCCTCAAGAACGTCATCGGTATCGACCACGCCGTGGTCATGGTTCAGGACCTCGACAAGGCCGCCCAGAATTACCGGCAGCTCGGATTCACCATCTCGCCGCGCGGCACCCACAGCGCGCATATGGGCACCGGCAACTACACCATCATGTTCGATCCGGATTATATGGAGCTGCTCGGTGTGCTCGTCGCGACCGAACACAATGCGCCCGCGCGCGCCTTCCTCGATCAGCGCGGTGAGGGCATCGAGCGCATCGCCTTCACCGCGGTCGATTCAACCGCCGGCGCGGAGGAAATCCGCGCACGAGGCTTGGAGCCGATCGGCCCGACCGATTTCGAGCGGCCGGTCACGCTCCCTGATGGCACGGTGTCGGCGGCGAAATTCCGCACTTTCATGTGGCCGACAGCTGAAGCGCCCGGCGGCGTGCGCATTTTCGCCTGCCAGCACAAGACCCGCGAGACCGTGTGGATTCCCGAGCTGATGAAGCACGCCAATGCAGCAAGGCGGATCAAGCAGACATTGATCGCGACGCCCGAGCCCGCGAAGGAAGCCGCGCATTTGGGACGGCTGATCGACCGCGAGCCGAAGGCTGAGGCCGACGGCGCGGTGACGGTGCGCTCTGGCGGCGATCGTGCCGACTTCGTTTACTTGACGCTGGAGCAGCTCGGCAAACGCTATCCCGGCGTGCCGCTCGCAGGTCTTTCCGAACGTGGTGGTGCGGCCCTGGTGCTCCTGAGCGGCGATCTCGCAGCCACCGAGAAGGCGCTCGGTTCGGCCGCGGTGCGCAGCGGGCCTGCGATCTGCGTGCCGCCGGCCAAGGCCAACGGTACTTTGCTCGCCTTTGTTGCCGGCTGATTTGAACTAATTCTTTAACAAGCGTTTACCGGGCGGCCCTAGGCTTCTGGGCTACCCGCGCCTTCAGGCGCCAAGCGCATGTTCAAAGAGAAACCGCCGATCGCCTATGATGCGCCGGCCGAACTGAAGAAGTGGCCGTCGCTCAAAGGCGAGAGGCAGAAGGACCGAGGTCCGCCCTATCTCGTCTACGACGGCACGCTCGCCGACTGCGTCCGCGAGCTCATGGGCAAGCCCATCAAAGGCATCTCGCTCTACGACATCATGACGAGACCGCAAGCAGCGTTCGACCAGACGGTGCTGTCGCCCGGCGACGCCGCCGAGATCGCAATGCGTAAGGACTTTCCGAAAGAGTGAGGCGGTCTGCCGCGCTTTGGCGTAATCGCCCAGCGCGTGCACGAGCAGAATCCGAAGCTTCACGATCGCGGCGTTGAGCTTATCGGCAGCAAGCTGCTTTGCGGGACGGTGGCCCGCAAGCCCACCGAGAGTTTCGCGGCGGGAACACCGTAGTAACACCTGCGGAACCGGCGGGACCGCAGCTTTGCCGCAATCGCACGGTTAAGAACTGCTTATCGCCGGCGCAGCGCTGGCCGTTCACCCACAGTTCGAGGTTGCTCCAGCAATGCGATTTGTCGTCGCGGCTTGCGCCGCGTTTATGATTCTGATGTGCGACTTCGATCCGTCGGCGTCCCGCCAACCATCGGCTTTCGACCACGCCGTTCTTCAAAACACTCAAGCCTCGCCACTTATTCCGGTGGTCGAGCTGTTCCTCGCCAGCGTGCAGGCGCTTGAGCTCGCCAATGCACGCGCGGCCTATGAAGAGACACCCGAGCCGCCGCATGCGGTCGAGCCTGTCGCGCAGGCGCCAATTTCGCCGACGGAACGATTCTGCCACGCGCTTCGTGAAGCTGCCGAAGCCAGCGGCATTCCGGTGCCGTTCTTTGCGCGTTTGATCTGGCAGGAGAGCCGCTTCAAGTCGAACGAGGTCAGCCAGGCCGGCGCACAAGGCGTCGCACAGTTCATGCCGGAAACGGCAGCAGAGGTCGGGTTGGACGATCCGTTTGATGCGATGAAGGCGCTGCCGGCATCAGCCAAATTCCTGCGCAAGCTGCGCGACGATTTCGGCAATCTCGGTCTTGCGGCAGCCGCCTACAACGCAGGTCCCGGCCGGATCCAGAAATGGCTTGCCAAAGAAAGCGAGCTGCCGCGCGAGACGCGCGACTATGTCCGCATCATCACCGGCACCAAGGCCGAGGACTGGACCGCGCGCTCGGAAGCCTTGGCGATCCGGATTGACCTGCCGCGCGAAGCACCATGCGAAGGCATCGGCAGTCTGTCCAAGGCGAAGGACGTTACCTGGGTTCCGGTGAACCTGACGCCCTCGGCCGCCACCATCATTCGGAAGGCCGAGCAGCTGGCCGCTCGGTTGAATACGAATCGTGCACGCAAGCGGTTCGCAATCCTGCTCCGCAACACCGCTTCGGCTCACGGCAAGGCGCGCGGCATGATCGAAGCGCGGGCGGCCGGAAAGAACGGCAAGGCCCGTGCAATCCGGTTTGCAGCCCGCGAACGATCTTCGGGCTGATGCGCAAATCCGAAAGCCGCTCGATGGAGCGGCTTCCGTTGTCCGCGAGCTAGTCGATCTCCTCGATGATGCGGCGTTCGCTGGGCTCGACGACATAGGTCCGCGAATCGCGATGGATATAGCGGTACTCCCGCAGGTCGGGGGCGTCCCGGTAGACGGTGCTCGGGAATTCCTCGACTTCGACACTCTCCGGAACGCGGTCGCCGACACGGATTTCGGACCGCGCGGTGCTGCCGGTGGTCTGGCGTTCGCTCCGTCCTTCGGTGCGGGTCTTCGCATGCTTGCGGATCACTTCGCGATCGCGATCCGAAAACTTGCTGGCGCTGCGCTCGCGCGTGGTCGTCGTTGCCGCGGTGGACTGTCCCGAGTACGGCAGCACGGTCACGATCTTGTAAGTCGCCGGATCGACCACGACGATTTCATCCTTCACCAGCGCAAAGCTGTAGCCGCGATATTGCGGCACGATCTCGACGACGTCGGGCGGTAGCGTCGACAGCTGGACATCGCGCGGCACCACTGTGCCGACGTTCAGCGAGAAGTTGACGTTGGTCAGCGGCCGCACGTTGAGGTGGGAGATGGACGCGCTGATCTTGGTCTCCTGCTGCTTGTTGAGGTTGACGTCAGCGCGGGCCGCGGTCTGTGAATTGGCGCCGGTCCGCTCGCCCTGCGCCTGATTGCTGCTCGGCGCGTTCGGCGATTGCTGGGCCTGGTTGGTTCCAGATGCACCGGGCGCCTGCTGGGCCTGATTGGTATTGTTCGACGGAGGGTTGGAGCGATCCTGCGTCTGGTTGGAGTTCGCAGCCGGTGGATTGGCGCTCTGCTGGGAGGCAGGCTGGTCGCCAGCCGTGTTTGAGTTTGCCGTACCGCTCGACGGCCGGGCGGAGGTATCCGCGCTGTTGGTGGCGTTGGTCCCCGAGCCGGAACTGGCCGACCCGGACGACGGAGTGGTCGCCTGGGTATTCTGGGTCGACGCTCCCGGCGTCGATGACTGCTGCGGTTGCGACGTGGGCTGCTGCGTTTGTGCCGCCCCAGACGGCGAGGTAGTGGACGGAGCTGCGGAATTCGATTGGGATTGCGGCGTCTGCTCGGACTTGCTGTTCGTGCTTGGCGATTGCGCAAAGGCGGCGTTCGCCAGCACTAACCCTAGTGCGGTCGTTGCCAACAGGCGGATCATGGTTCACTCCCTTGTTCGGTCAAAGCGTTGGTTATTAACCTGCGCTAAAACCGTCTGTTCCACTTTTTCCCGAGCGAAAGACGCCGCGCCTGCACGGAACCTGCGATGCCATCGAACAGTGCCGGGATCCTCGCCTACCGAAAGCGACGGGAAATGGAGGTTCTCCTCGTTCATCCCGGAGGACCGTTCTGGCGCAACAAGGACCTCGGTGCATGGTCGATCCCGAAGGGCGAGTATGCGGACGGAGAAGACCCAGACATCGCCGCGCGACGAGAGTTTGCCGAAGAGCTTGGGCTTGAACTGGCCATGCCGCTGGTGGCGCTCGGTCAGGTCAAGCAGCGCGGGGGCAAGATCGTCACCGCGTTCGCAGCCGAGCTCGACATCGACCTGCGGAGCATTCGCAGCAACACTTTCGAGATGGAATGGCCGCCACGCAGCGGCAAACGGCAGACCTTTCCGGAGGTCGATCGTGCCGAATGGTTCACGCTCGAAGCAGCGTACGACAAGATCAACGCAGGACAGCGCCCGCTGCTCGAGCGGCTCGCTCAGGTGGCCGGCATCGCATAACCGCTTCGATGCGCCTTACCGCCGTCGTTGCAAGGTGTCGGTCACACCGGCTCGTGCTCGTCGGTCACCGGCGACGTCACCACAAGAAACACGAGATCGGTCAGGCCGGAGTTCGAGATCGCGTGCTCGACGCCGGGCGGCAGGAAAATCACGTCGTGCTTGCGCACGACGTGGTTCTTGCCGGCGATTTCCATCAAGCCCTCGCCGTCGAGCACGTGATAGACCTGCTCCTGCACTTTGTGATGATGTCGCGCGACATAGGCCATCGGCTGGTACATCGAGATGCGATAGTCGATGCGGCGCGAGCCCGCCGTTTCCGGCATCACCAGCGGCTTTGACAGCGCGCCGCCGAAGTGATTGGGGAATTCTCGCCAGGGCACCTCGGCAATGTTGCGAATGAAGGCCCCGTTGCGGTCCTCGGCCATGATCGTGCTCCCTAGTTCACCAGCGCGCCGCCGTCGACATACACGATCGAGCCGGTGGCGAACCCATTCGCCATGAAGCTCAGGATCTGCTGGGCAATGTCCTCGGCCATGCCGACACGACCGACCGGGAGCGTGGCAGCCGTCCTGGCCAGCATCTCCTTGCGCGCCGCCTCCGGCATCGCGGCCCGGATCGGCGTGTCGATCACGCCTGGCGAGACCGCATTCACGCGCACCGGTGCAAGCTCCAGCGCGAGCGCACGCGACAGCGATTCCAGCGCGCCATTGGCCGCACTGATGATCGCCGAATTCGGCCGTGGCCTCACGCTGAGGAAACCGGTGACCAGCGTCAGCGAGCCGCCGGGCCGGATCTCGGCCTCGCGCGCGACGCGCCAGGCGCCCCAGAACTTGCCTTCCATGGTGGCGCGGACGTCATCCATCGCCACCGTCTTGAATGGGCCGGTGCGAAGCTGCGCGGCGGTCAGCACGACGTGATCGATAGGGCCGGTGCGGCGGAACAGTTCGGCGACACTCTGGTCGCTGGTGACATCCGTGGGAATAGCCGCGACCTTGAGCCGCTCGGCGACGGAATCGAGTTTTGCAGCGCTGCGCGAGGCGATGATGACCTCGCCGCCTTGTATCTTGGCCAGTTCCGCCGTAGCGAGGCCGATGCCTGACGAGCCGCCGACCACGACGACCTTCTTGCCTGCGAGCGTCATTCCTATCTCCCGCTTTCTTTATTCGTTTGGTGGTCCGCGCGCTGCGCGTCAGCCTGGCTGAAATCGTGTGCCAATGCCGGCCTTGCTCTGTCCGAGGCCCGGCAATTCCCAGACACCGGCGCCGACCGGATTGACGTCAGCAGCGATGTCGACGTCGATCAGATACGGCCTGTTCGCGGCGATGCCCTTGCGGATCGCCTCGCCAAGATCTCCCGCACGATCGACCCGCACGCCCTCGACGCCGCAAGAGCGCGCCATCGCCGCAAAGTCGGGATTGTAGCGTTCGCCGGTCTCCGGGTTCTTGAAGTCGGTCGCGAGTTCGCGGCCGCCGAGATAGCCGCGCTGAAGTCCGCGGATCGAGGCATAGGCGTAATTGTTCCAGACTACCCAGACCACGGGCAGATTGTACTCGACCGCCGTGCCCAGCACGTTGGCATGCATGAAGAACGCGCCGTCACCGCACACCGAAACGCAGGGCCGATCGGGCGCCGCGAATTTCGCGCCCATCACACCGGCGACGCCGAAGCCCATCGGGCCAAACCCCATCGAGCCGATCAGCGAGTCCGGCCGCTTCGGCTTGCAGAAGCCGAGCAGCCAATTGTGATGCACGCCGATGTCGGAGACGAGGATCGCGTCCTCAGGCAGCGCCCTGTCGATCTCGACCGCCGCACGCTGTGGGTTGATTGGCGTGGTGTCGTCGGAGAAGCCGGGCGCAACGAACTTGTCCCATTCCCTGCGATAGCCATCGATCTGCGCCAGCCATTTTTTGCGGACATCCGACTTCTTGAAGAGATTGTCGCGGCGATCGAGTTCCGCGTGAATCTGCCGCAGGAAAGTGCGGACGTCGGCCATCAGTCCGAGTGCGACAGGATAGTTGCGGCCGATCTCTTCGGGATCGATGTCGACATGGATCAGTTTTGTCGGCGGGATCGTGAAGGAATAGCCTGGGATCCAGGAGCTCGAGGTGCGGTCATCAAAACGAACGCCCAGCGCCAGCAGGACGTCGGCCTGGCGCGTCGCGTGATTGGCTTGATAGTGGCCGGCACGCGCGACGAGTCCGAGCGCGAGCGGATGATTGACGTCGAGCGCGCCGAGCCCGCTCGCGGATGCGGCGACCGGAATCTGAAGCCGCTCGGCGAGCTTGCGCAATTCGTCCGCAGCACCGCCATAGCGCACGCCCTGCCCGACCAGCATCACTGGCCGCTCGGCCGAGAGCAGCATGTCGACCGCCTTCTCGACGCCATCAGGGTCGGCGCCGCAGCGGCTGGAAATATTGGCACTCCATTCGCTCGCCTTCGGCGCCTCCTCGGCCGCTGCTTCCATGAAGACGTCGAAAGGGACGTCGATCACCACCGGCCCCGGCCGTCCCGTGATCATCGTCTTCCAGGCCTGCCGCACTGCGAGCGGCACCATCTCGCCGCGCGTCGGCTGAAACACCTTCTTGCACATCGTGCGCACGGTGGACGGGAAGTCGGCCTGATAGTGCCGGTACATCTCCTGGAACGCGCCGCGGTTGAATTGGCTGGTCGGCACGTTGCCGGTGATCGCCATGAACGGCACCGAGTCCAGGAAGGCGTTGGCAAGCGAGATCGGTAAGTTCGCCGAGCCCGGCCCGCACGAGGTGAAGGTCGCCGTCGGTCGGCCCGAGACGCGGTAATAGACATCGGCCATGAAGCCGGCGACGCTCTCGTGATGCACGGAGATCGTCTTGATCTCGGAGGACCGCTCGTACAGCGCGTCGATGAACTGGATATTGCCGTGGCCGCACAGCCCGAACACCTGCGGCACCTTCTCCTGGATCAGATAATCGACAATGACCTGGGCGCCATTGAGCATGTTTTTCGACATCAACCCGTCTCCCTGCGGCCCACGACTTCTTATGGACCGATGCCGAGAACATGGCGGTCGTCGCTGGGCCGCGGCAAGCCTATTTCCCATAATGCTGTACGTCAATTTATATTGTGATAGGCTGCCAATCTGAGGAATCGCGGGCTCGATCCCCAAGGTTGCGTGGTTGCGTGCTACTGTCGCACCAACGGAGTCACGACGGATTCACCAGAGAGGACCTCTTCCTTGAGATCGCGTACCAAGCCCACGACCGGCGAGAAACCTGCAAGCGCACGCAAATCCGCGATCGCCAAACTGATCCCCGTGCCGCAAGCCGATGGCGACGACGACACCGACGACAAGCAGCGGAGCGGCGGCGTCCAGTCGCTCGGCCGCGCCTTCTCGATCCTCGAACAGGTCGCGCGCCATCGCGAGGGAATCGGACTTGCGGAGCTGAGCAAGCTGGTCGGCCTGCACAATTCGACGACCTTTCATCTCGCCAAGACGCTGGTCTCGCTCGGCTACCTCCGCCAGGAGAAAGACAGCAAGCGCTACCGCATCGGCCGCCCTTTGTTTGCGCTCGCAGCAAGCGCGCTGGACGAGATCGAGATGGTCAATGTCGCGACGCCGGTGCTGGAGGAGCTGTCGCGCCAGACCGGCGAAAGCGGCCATTTTGCCGTGCGCATGGGCGATGCGGTGATCGTCATCGCCCGCACCAGTGGCACCGGTGCGTTCCAGCTGACCGACCGTGTCGGTGTGGTGCGGCCCGCCCATTGCACCGCGCTCGGCAAGATCATCCTGGCGTCACTCCGCCCCGAGCAGCTGAAGCGGTTCATCGATCGCGTGGAGCTGAAACCCTCGACGCCAAAATCCATCAGCAACGCCGGCGCGCTGATGCGCGAGATTGCCGAGGTGCAGCGCACCGGCGTTGCCTTCGACGACGGCGAGTTCAATCCGGAAGTGCGCTGCGTCGCCGTGCCCGTGACCGATTTCACCGGGCAAGTGGTCGGTGCGCTCGGCATTTCCGGGCCGATCTGGCGGCTCTCGAACCAGGCGCTGCACGCCGGCGCACAGATCGTGCAGGCGGCCGCGGACCGCTTGTCGGCCGAGTTCGGCGCCAAACACCGGGCGCACAAGGCGCTCACGCAAAAAGCCTGAGCTGCACGCAGGACGGCGATTTTGCCGGTTGACACCGGCGATGGCGTTCGGGATTATCCTCCAGCATTAGAACAAGGTCTCTCACATTATCGGATATCCAGTTTTGAAGGGAGGCAGGCGATGCACCCGGGAGGAGACCGACATGATCCGCTACCCGCGACGGACGTTGTTACGGGCGGGCGCAGCCTTCGTTGGCGCGTCGGCGCTTGGGTTTCCGGCGATCGTGAAGGGCCAGGCCGAGAAGATCCGGATCGGGCATCTGACGCCGCTCACGGGCTTTCTCGGCGTAATCGGCAGCTACGCGCAGCTCGGCGTGAAGCTCGCTGCCGAGGAGATCAACCAGTCCGGCGGCATTCTGGGCAAGCAGATCGACCTGCTCTCGGAAGACTCGATCAACCCCGCCACCGCGTCGACCAAGGCGCAGCGCATGCTGGAGCAGGACGGCGCGATGGTGCTGCTCGGCGAGATCTCGTCGGCCTCCTCGCTCACCATCATGCAGGTCGCCGAGCGCAACAAGAAGGTGTTCTTCTCGACCGGCGCGCGCTCGGACGCGCTGCGCGGCAAGAACTGCAACAAATATTCCTTCCATTGCGACATCCCGAACACCGTGATGGTCAACGCGGTCGGCACCGCGCTGTCGCAGAAGGGCATGGTGAAGGGCAAGAAGTTCTTCACACTCACCGCCGACTACATCTTTGGTCACGATCTGCTGAAGGCGGCAAAGACCTTCTTCGGCGCGCACGAAGCAAACCTGATCGGCGACGAGCTGATCCCGACCGACGCCACCGACTTCAGCCCGTATCTGCTCAAGGTGCGGCAAGCGAAACCCGACGTGGTCTGCTGCAACCTTGCCGGCAACCAGGTGACGAACCTCGTCAAGCAATATGCCGAGTTCGGCCTGCCCTACCCGCTGGTCGGCTTCAATCTCAACACCGGCGATGCCTGGGCCGCGGGCGCCGGCAATCTCACCGGCACATGGCCGACGGTCTGGTATCATACGCTGAACAATCCGACGTCGCACGCCTTCGTCGCGGCGTTCAGCAAGAAGTACGGCAAGACGCCGGAGAACCACGCCTGGATCGACTACATCACGCTGAAGCTGCTGGCGGAGGCGATCAACACAGCCAAGTCGACCGACAGTAATGAGCTGATCGCGTATTTCGAGAAGCAGGCCCAGTTCGACATCGGCAAGGCACGTAAGGCCTATTTCCGCTCCTGGGACCATCAGCTCGTGCAGGAGGCCTATCCGTTCACAGTCAAGCCGAAGGACCAGATGAAGGATCAGTGGGACATGCTGGTGCTGGGCGAGGCCGTGCCGGCGGCAGGCGATCCGCTGGAGACGATCTATCCGACCAGGGAACAGAACCCCTGCGAGATGAAGGCCTGACGCGCGGCCTGGACGCAACATGCAGTTCGAGTTCTTGCTGGAACAGGTGGTGAATGGCCTCGTGCTCGGAGGCTATTACCTGCTGATCGCGCTCGGGCTGTCGCTGATCTTCTCGGTCGGCGGCATCGTCAATCTCGCGCATGGCGCCTTCTATGCGCTCGGCGCCTATGTCTGCGTCGAGCTGACGAAACGCCTCGGCTTCGGCGCCGCCGTTGTGATCGCGCCTTTCGCGGTCGCCCTGCTCGGCATCCTGTTCGAGCGCTTCATCCTGCGGCGCTTCTACACGGCCGATCCGATCCTGAGCCTGCTCGTGACCTTCGGCCTGGCAATGGTCGCCGAGCAGGCGATCCGCATGATCTGGGGCGCCGCACCCGTCTCGACCGAGATTCCGCAAGGCTTTCGAGGCTCGGTCATCGTCGGCGACTTCCTGTTCTCGCGCTATCGCCTGCTCATCCTTGCAGTCGTTGCGGCGATACTGCTCGGCATCTGGCTTCTGCTGCACAAGACCTCGTTCGGCCGCGTCGTGCGGGCCGGCATCCAGCGGCCGGACATGGTCGCGGCCCTCGGCATCCGGCTGCAGCCCTACATGACCGCGATCGTGATGCTCGGCGTCGGCATGGCCGCGCTCGGCGGCGCCTTCTTCGCGCCGATCACGACCGTACATCCGGCGATGGGCGCGGAGATCATGACCATCGCCTTCGTCGTGGTCGTGATCGGCGGGCTCGGCAGCTTCTGGGGCGTCGTCATCGCAGCGCTGCTCGTCGGCGTGGTGCGCGGCATCGCCATCCACTTCGAACCTGCGGCCGGTGAAGCCTCGATCTACATCCTGATGTTCCTGGTGCTGCTGGTGCGCCCGCGCGGCCTGCTCGGCGAACGCATCGAGAAGTTCGAATGAGAAGCGCCTCGCCCATCGGCAGGCTGAAACCGCTGCTGATCGCGGCTGCGGCAGTCGTCGCGCTGCCCTTCGTGCTGAAGGCGTTCGGCCTGTCCTTGAACACCGGCACCTGGATCGTCGGGCTTGCGATCGCGACGATGGGGCTGAACCTCTGCATCGGCTATACCGGCCTCGTCTCGTTCGGCCACAGCGCCTGGTTCGGCATCGGCGCCTACGCTGCCGGACTGATCCAGCTGCGCTTCTTCCCCGGCGAGATCTGGCTGCCGTTGATCGGATCGATGATCGTCGTCGCGATCGTCTCGAGCGTGGTCGGCATGCTGATCCTGCGCCGGCACGGCGTCTACTTTTCGCTACTGACACTGGCGCTGGCTGCCCTGGTCTATACCACCGCCTTCCGCTGGACGAGCCTCACCGGCGGCGAGGACGGGCTCGGCGGCTTGAAGCGCGGCGACATCGGCGCGATCAGCCTCGACCACGCGCTCAACTACTACATGGTGGTCGCGGCGATCGGGCTCGTCGTGCTCTACGTGCTGATGCGCCTGGTACGCTCGCCATTCGGCCACGTGCTGGTCGCGATCCGCGAGAACCAGTTGCGCGCGAGCTTTCAGGGTTATCCGGTCGAGCGCTACAAGCTCGCAGTGTTCGTGATCTCGGCCGTGGTGACGGGCCTCGCCGGCGCGCTCATCGCGTTCCTGAACTATCTCGTCTCGGCCGAGGCCGTCTCGGTGCCGTTCGCCGGCGAGCTGCTGGCGATGGTCGTCATCGGCGGCATGCGCAGCCTGCTCGGCCCCGCGCTCGGAGCGCTGTTCTTCATCTTGTTTCGCGAGCTCTTCTCGATCTGGACCTCGGACTGGCTGTTCTGGTTCGGTCTCACCTTCGTAGCCTTCGTGATGTATTCGCCCGGCGGCCTCGTCGGCATCGGCGCGCTGATCATGCGGCGCTTCCGCCCCGCCGTGGAAGAGACGGCCGCGATGAGCCGGCGCAAGATCTATGACGGCCTGCCACTGCCCGACGTCCTGCGGCCGGACGCGTTAGAAGGTACCGTGCTCGAGGTCAGCAGCGTCTCCCGAAAATTCGGCGGCATCCGCGCGGTCGAGAATGCCAGCATCAAAGTCGCCGCCGGCGAGATCCACGCGCTGATCGGCCCGAACGGCGCCGGCAAGACGACGCTGTTCAATTTGGTCTCCGGCCTCTACGCGCCGGACCGCGGCACGATCCGCCTGAACGGGCGCGACATTGCCGGCGTGCCGGCCGATCAGATCTGCCATCAGGGGCTGGCGCGCTCGTTCCAGATCACCAATCTGTTTCGCGGGCTGACGATCTACGAGAATTTGCGGCTGTCGCTGCAGGCGCGGCGCGCCATGCGCTTCAACATCTGGAACGACATCGACGCCTACCAGGACATTCACACCGAGGCGGCCGCATTGACAAAATTCCTCGGCCTCGAGGGCATCGAGGCGATCGCGGGCGGCGAGCTCTCCTATGGCGGGCAGCGGCTGGTCGATCTCGGCATCGCGCTCGGCTCCAAGCCGCAGGTGCTGCTGCTCGACGAGCCGCTCGCGGGACTGGCCGCCGCCGAGCGCGAACGGGTCTCCAACCTGGTCAAGAACATCGCGACCAACATTCCCGTGCTGATCGTCGAGCACGACATCGACCGCGTGCTCGGCTTCTCGCAAGTGGTCACCGTGATGAACCAGGGCGAGGTGTTGATGTCCGACCGCCCGCAAGCGGTGCGGGCCGATCTGCGAGTGCAGGAGATCTATACCGGCAAGGGCATTCCCGCCGTCGAGCACCGGCGCACCGAGGAGACGGCTGGAGAGCGCGAGATCGTGCTGCGCCTCGATGGCGTCAACACGTTCTACGGCAAGAGCCACATCCTCAACGACGCCGCGCTCGAGGTGCGCGAGGGCGAGATCGTCGCGCTGCTCGGGCGCAACGGCGCGGGCAAGTCGACGCTGCTGAAAACCATCGCGGGGCTCGTGCCGGCGGCCTCCGGCACGATCAGCTATGGCGGCGCCGACATCGCGCGCCTTCCTGCACCCGAGATCGCGCGCCGCGGCCTCGGCTACGTACCGCAGGGCCGCGGGCTGTTCGCCGGCATGACAGTGCGCGAAAATCTCGCGCTCGGACGTCTGGCGCGCAAGACCGACGGCAGCGACGGCGTGGTCTGGGACGAGGAGCAGATCCTCCACACTTTCCCGCGCCTGAAGGAGCGCATGAACATCGCGGCCGACTATCTCTCCGGTGGTGAGCAGCAGATGGTGGCGGTCGCCCGCGCGATGTCCGGCAATGTGCGCCTGTTGCTGCTCGACGAGCCGTTCGAGGGCCTCGCGCCGGCGGTGACGCTCGAGCTGTTCAAGGTGTTCGATGCACTCCGCCGCCACGTATCGATCGTGATCGTCGAGCACAATCTCGACCTCGTGCTCGCGCTCGCCGACCGCGTCTTCGCGCTGGAGCGTGGCGCCGTGTTCCACCAGGGACCGGCGGCGCCACTGCTGAACGATCTCGGCTATCGCAAGCAGATCCTGTGGCTCTAGCGCTCCCTACTCCGCCTTGATGTTCGCCGCCGCCACCACTTCGGCGAGCTCCGTGGTCTCCTTCGCGATCTTGGCGGCATACTCAACCGGGCTGAGCACGCTCACGACGCCCTGCGTCTCCAGCCGCTCTTTCAACATCGGATCCGTCGCCGCCGCGATGATCTCGCGATGCAGCGCCTCGAGGATCGGCGCTGGCGTTGCCTTCGGCATGAAGAATCCGACCCAGAACGAGAGGTCGAAGCCGGGATAGCCGGCCTCCGCGACGGTCGGCACGTCAGGCAGCGACGGCAGCCGCTCGGCAGAGGACACCGCGAGCGCGCGCAGCTTGCCGGCCTTCACCAGCGGCACCGCGGATAAGGGATCGAACACCGCCAGGACCTCCTGCGCGAGGATGCCGACCTCGGACGCAGCACCACCGCGATAGGGCACGTGGATCATCTTGACGCCGGCCTTCTGGCTGAGCAGCTCCATGGCGAGATGAGCGAGGTTGCCGTTGCCGCCGGAGCCGTAGGCTAGCTCGCCCGGCTTGGCCTTGGCGGCGGCTACGAGATCGGCCACGGTCTTGATGTCGGCCGTCTTGGGATTCTCCGGATTGACCACGAGCACGAGCGGCGCCGACACGATGGTGGTGAGCGGTGCGAGGTCCTTTTCCGGATCGTAGCGGATGTCCTTGAAGAGCGTCTTGTTGAGCGTGATGGTGGACGAGTTGCAGGCCAGCATCGTGTAGCCGTCGGCTTCCGCATGCGCCACGCCTTCGGCGGCGATCATGCCGTTGGCGCCGGCGCGGTTCTCGACCACGAAGGCTTGGCCGAGCTTGTTGCCCAGCCGATCGGCGATGATCCGCGCGACGACATCGACCGGACCGCCCGCGCTGAAGCCGACCATGATCTTGACCGGCCGCACCGGATATTTTTGTGCGAGGGCCTCGGTCGTCACGCACAATCCGGCGACGATCGCCAGCAGGCGAAGCGTTCGTTGCATTCGTTCTCTCCCCGGACGCTCGCGGCCGCTTTGGCATGACGCGGCGCATTCGCCGATCATGATGAGCGGGCGCGCCGGATTTCGCAATCGCGTTTGCAGGCCGGCATTCCGTCACGCGGCAGGTCAGAGCAAGTTCGAAACAAAACGCGCGAAAACAACCCCATGCACAGTAGCCGGTCTCTGTCAGAACAAGGGCTTACACGGACAAGGACTTGCACGACCGGGAATCGCGCGCTTCGCAATGTCGTTTGACTCGTCGGGCAAAACACCGGCAGAA
This sequence comes from Bradyrhizobium sp. 149, assembly GCF_023073915.1. Taxonomy (GTDB): domain Bacteria; phylum Pseudomonadota; class Alphaproteobacteria; order Rhizobiales; family Xanthobacteraceae; genus Bradyrhizobium. The sequence continues at coordinate 661,837 of NZ_JADPKK010000013.1, forward strand.
TGCCATCATCGCAACAATCGCCAGCCTCGACGCCGCCCGACCATTGGGCGCCGCGCGGCGATTGCGCGTAAGCCCTTCATCGACATCTCGAAAATCGCACAGGCGCGCAAGCCAAGCGATCGATTTCGCGCGCGATGAGCCCGTGCCAGCAAAGGACCCAGCACATGACGACACCTGCCAAACGCCACGGCACGCCGCCGGTTGCGGCAAACGATCGCAGCGGCCCCGCCGCAAGCCCGCGGATCAAACTCTACAAGCGGCGGATCGTGATCCAGCATACCGATCCGCAGGCCGGCGAACGGCTGCTCGCCGAGGCGCTCGGCGTCGCCGACCGCGACGCGCTGCATGGGCTGCTCAGGCAGCTGGTGAAGGCCAGCCTGGCCGGACGGAAGCCCGATGAAGCCAATCTCGCCTTCATGATCTCGATGATGAAGAGCATCGCGCCGAAGGATTCAATCGAGGCCATGCTGGCGGCGCAGATGGTGTCGGTTCACGCGGCGGCGATGCGCGCGGCCTGCCGCCTCATCCTCACCGACGACATTCCGCAGCAGGAGAGCATCACACGCGCATTGACCCGGCTGACCCGCACCTTCGCAAGCCAGGTCGAGGCACTCAGCCGCCACCGCAGCAACGGCGAGCGCGCCATCACGGTCCGGAATCTGTCGGTGCAAGACGGCGGCAGGGCGATCGTGGGCAACGTGACCCAGCACGCGAGCATGATCGTCGCCGAGCCGAACGCCGCGACAGCTGCAGGAATGGTCCCGCCGCGCGAGGCCTGCGAATGCGAACGGGCCGAATTTAGCCAAGGCGCCGGCGCATGACCCGCGATCACATCCGCAACACGGGCGCGATGATGACGAGCCCGCGTTGCGGCGCCGCGACGCGCAGCGGCACCGCCTGTCGCGCACCTGCGGTGCAAGGCAAGACCCGCTGCCGCATGCACGGCGGCGCACGGAGGTCAGGCGCGCCAAGGGGGAATCAGAATGCGCGGACCCACGGGGAATTCACGCGTGATGCGGCCGCGGAACGAAGACAGGTCCGGGACGTGCTGGAAGACGCGCGGAAGCTGCTTAGGGAGCTGTCGTGAGTTGCCGGATAGATCTTGAAGGCCAGCCAGCGAAGATCGCAATTGTTGTTGCCGAACACGGTGGCGGGGACACGCGGCAGGCGCCCCCACAGACTTGCACCTTGATCATTTCCTTAAGTCTGCGATGGATTTGGTCGGCTACGCCGTCAAGAGCGGACATGCCCGGCGCCAGGCTAGAGGTCGGCTAAGGGCCAATTCCGGACATCAGCGCTGCCTGTAAGTCTCGGGCGACGATCTGTTAATCGTGAGCGAGGGCTTGGCGTGCGACTTGAAAGATTACCGCTTAAGTTGTGATCGACATAATCGAAAGCGTTAGTGCAGGATCGCATGCAATCGATGTTCCGGCTGTGAAGCATCCCAATCCAAGGAAACATCGATCCATTCGGCGACTCCACTGGAGCCCGGATCGTGCAGGCATTGTATGGATGTTGCTGTCAGCATTTATTGCAGTCGCCACCTTTGCGGCGGTTGTCATTTATTACCCATTTCTGCCACAGCGGAACTCCAATGCGGGCTTTGGACCGGACTGGGATTGCACACCTCACCCCAGCGGCGAGCCCACTTGCATCAAGAAGATCGGGCGGTAAGTCAGCCCCATACGTGCGGCAATTGAACGAGCCAACATGTCCTTTGAGAGGTGGTGAAGGATGCCGTCAATCAGGTGAAGATCGGGTCTGTGGTGATACCCCTAAGCAGACCTCAAGGAGGCGCCGCGTTACTTCGCTGATGGGCCACAAGCAGTCGTCGTGTGACCGCATCAAGCTGACAGCAACCATAACAAACTGCGCGAGCGGTTCCGGTTAGACAAGCATAGATTGCCTCTTCGCCTCGCGATATGCTTGGCCGGCTCTTGGAAGGCGCAAAGCATGCTACCCGCAGATTACGTCTTTGGCTTCGCTGTTGCGTTAATCGTCGCATTCAACCTTTATCTTGGTCCTCGGATCGAACGCGACCGCGTTGCAATGCAGTGGGGACCAAATGGCGAGCCAACATGGTACGCTCCAAAATGGTTAGCCGTATGGGGAATGATTATCTTCATGGCGGCCGTGCGGCTCCTTATTTTGTTGGCTTCGACATACGCGCCGCAGCATGTGCACGGCGCTGAATTGGGAATAGTTATTTTCTCGATGGTCGCCGCTGGCTCTCACCTATTTGTCTTGATGAAGGCAAGAGCGAACGTCTGACTGATCGGCGCAGGTCAGCTTTGGGTCACAGGCAGACTTCCGCGCCGACTTGGCCTGACGTCGGCTTATCTCCTGAAGGCAGACATAGCGGCTGTGTAAGCGGAGGTCGGCAACGGGCCAACATGCGACATTCCGGGTCACTGGGTACGGCTCGTCCGCAATTCCGACAAACTGCCTGCGCTTGATTGAGTTCTCACGTGGTCCCGCCCGCAAGAGGAGAATCCCGTCATGTCGAAACCAGCAATCGCGCTTGTGGTGGCACTGGTCGCGACGGGGGCCAACGCGCAAGATACTACGTCTGGACAATCGGACGCGCCGGCCCTTACCAGCACGAATGGAACACGGCCGTTTCTATTTGATGGACGAATGCGAGGTGACGGCGTCCGGCGGGGCGCGATCACCGACGATCATCACTCCAACGGTGGCACCATCGTCATGCCACCGAAATCAAGCCAGCCAGCGCGCGAACGATGAGTCCGCGTACCCGTTCACTGAAGTATTCGTCGGCTACGTGTACGCGCGTGGCCGCTGCGGGTTCCTAGCGACGACCGCTAGGACTTCCGTTCTGGGTCAAAGGCAGATGATACCTAGTGCGGTGCATGGCCTGGTTCACGTCAAAAAGCAGACTTCGCTCAACAAGAACCTGCGGATTTGTTTGGAACAGAGTTTAGGACCTCATGATCGCGACGAGCTCGCGGGTTAGCCCGGCCAGGGCGCAGCGGGCCATGAGGAACGCCCGGCGCGGTATCCCTTGAGCCCTACAGCCCGGCATGCTACATAAATTGCTCGGGACATTGACAACCGCCCGATGAGCTCCCGCAGCCAAGTGTTGTTTCGCTCCATACGGAGGTGAAACATGTCTTGCGGCAGCACGACTTCCAACTCGACTTGCACCATCAGCCCCCTTCGCTGTCTCTTCCGGACGTTATACGGTGGAAGATTCCGTTTGCGTGGCTGGCTGGAATTGTGTGCGCCTTGGAACGACGACGCCAGTACCAGGAACTTCTCGCACTTGATGATCGGCTGCTCGCCGACATGGGCCTCTCGAGGACCACCATTGAAGAGGTGCGCAAGTCCCCGTTGTATCTCTTGCCGTAGCGCGACAGCCGATGACATCTGCCAACTTTGCTGGCCGGCCTTCCAGCTAGGTCGCTGCTGTCGAGGTTCGCACGGGAGGCAGGTTCGCCCCGTGTGAGACGGCCGGCGCCTTCTGCGGCGCCGGCCGCCTCCCGCCCGCTACTGCAACCGGTCCGAGGTCCAGCGTCATGGGTTTCGACGGCAGCAGCTCGACTGTGGACGCCGGCTTCTGGCCGTTGAGGATGCCGGGTCTTCCGGGTGCACCTTGCCCACGCCATATCCGCGTTTAACCGCAGATACGGCCAAGCGCATTAAATCCACGGAAGAAAATAGATGACTGATCACTTCGACCTCGACGCATATCTCGCTCGTATCGGCCACCGCGAACCGCTGAACGCTGGCCGTGAGACTCTGAACGCGATCGTTCTTCGCCACGCGCAGTCGATCCCGTTCGAAAATCTCGATCCCCTTCTCGGTCGCGAGGTACGGCTCGATCTGGCTTCGCTGCAGGCCAAGCTGGTCCTCGGCCGCCGCGGCGGCTATTGCTTCGAGCAAAATCGGCTACTCGAAGCTGCGCTCCAGAGTATCGGCTTCAGGACACGGCGGCTGGCTGCGCAGGTTCTGTGGCAACAGTCCAGGTTCCTCGCGCGGACCCATATGTTGCTGCTGGTTGAAGGCCAAGGCCCCGACCTGCTCGTTGACGTCGGCTTTGGCGGAATGACGTTGACCGGCGTGCTTCAGCTGATGGTTGGGGTCGAACAGGAGACGCCGCACGAGTCTTTCCGGCTCATGCGGGACGGCGAGGATTTCAGGTTGGAGGTGAAGCTGCGCGACGGCTGGAGTCCGATCTATCGCTTTGACACGCGCGAGCGACATCTCGCCGACTATGAAGTCTACAACTACTTCCTCTCCACAAATCCTGCATCCCCGTTCGTCAGGTCGCTTGTGGCAGCTCGCCCCGGCGACCACGGACGTTATGCGCTGCTTAACAACAAGCTCGCCATTCACCACCGCGGCGGGAGCACGGAACGTCGTACGTTGACGACGCCTGCCGAGATACGCGATGTGCTTGTGGATTTGTTCCAGATCAGGGTGCCGGCGGCGGTTGAACTCGATGCGATACTGCACGACCGGATTGCGAACACCGCTACCTGATGCGCACCATTCCGCAGTCAGCCTCGGTCTGATGGGCGCGGATTTTCACGTCGAGCCGCAGGTGCTCGCGACCTCGGTCGCCCTTGGCGCGACACAAGACGGCCGGCGCCTTGTACGGCACCGGCCGCCTTTCTGCCCGCTACTGCGACCGGTCCGACGTCCAGCCCTTGTACTCGCCGACATTGTCGCGCGTGACGAGTTTCGACGGCAGCAGCTCGACCGTGGACGTTGGCTTCTGGCCGTTGAGGATGTTGACGCCGACCTGCACAGCGCGGCGGGCCATGAAGAACGGGTCCTGCGAGGCGGAGGCCTGGATCTGCGTCGCCTGCGGGTCCTTAAGCGCTGCTTCGATGTCGGGCGCGCCGTCGACCGCGGTGATGACGATGCCGGTGCGCTGCTGCTGGCGCGCCGCAAGGTCGGTGCCGATCGCCTGCGGATCGTTGATGGCGAAGATGGCGTCGATCTTGGCAAAGCGCGTCAGATAGCCCTGCGCCACCGTGAGGCCGCCTTCGCGCGAGCCCTTGCCGTCCTGGTCGTTGGACAAAACCTTGATGCCGGGGTTCTTGCCGAGCACGTTCTTGCAGCCGACGACACGATCGATCACCGCGGAGACCTGCGGGCCGTTCTCGATGATCACGTCGCCTTTACCGCCCAGCTTGTCGACGATGTACTGGCAGGAAATCTCACCGGCCTGGACGTTGTTGGTGGTCACCGTGGCGTCGGCGCCTTCGGCCGCGGTGTCGACGGCAACGACGACGATGCCGGCGGCCTGCGCCTTCTTGATCGCAGGGCCAACCGCCTTGGGATCGCCGGGATTGAGCAGGATCAGGTCGACGCCGGCGGCGATGAAATTGTCGATCTGGGTGACCTGCTTGCCGAGATCATATTCGAAGCCGACGGTGGTGATCTTGACGTTTGGGTTGGTCTTTTTGGCCTCGAACTCGGCGCCCTTCGACAACGCGACGAAGAACGGATTGCCGAGCGAGCCCAGCGAAATGCCGATCGACTTGAGCTCCTTGGCGAAGGACGGCGCGGAGCTCAGGACGAGCGCCATCGCGGCGCCGGCAAACGAGATCGTCTTCAACATTGGTTTCCTCCCTGGTCTGTTTGAAGCTCCGGCACGGCGACCAGTTGCCGTGACGGAATGGACATGCGCGGCGCAGTGCCGGCTGCATTTTCTTGCTCTCAGGTCCGCGCCGAGCCCTGCAGCCGATAGCGGTCCAGCGCGACCGCGCCGATGATCACCAGGCCCTTGATCACGTATTGCCAGACGTCGGAGACGCCGATCAGGATCAGGCCGTTCGACAACACGGCAATGATCAGCGCGCCGACCAGCGTTCCCCAGATCGAGCCGATGCCGCCGACAAAGGAGGTGCCGCCCAGGATCACGGCGGTGATGGCGTCGAGCTCGTAGGACTGGCCGAGCTGCAGGCCGTTGGCGGCGTAGAGGCGCGCCGCCTGCATCGCGCCGCCGAGGCCCGCGAGCAGGCCGGACACGCCATAGACGAAGATCAGCACGGCCCAGACCTTGATGCCGGCGAGCCGCGCCGCGCTCTCGTTGCCGCCGACCGCGTAGATGTGGACCCCGAGCACGGTGCGCTTGAGCAGCAGCCACGACACCAGGATGACCAGCAATGCGATCACCCAGAGCCAGGGAATCGACAGTACGCCGGGAATGAAGGTCAAAGCGCCGTTGCCGATGAAGGCATAGGGTATCGACGGATTGAACACCGTGGTGTCGGCGCCGAGCAGGCGCGCCGCGCCGCGCACGGCGGTCAACGATCCCAGCGTGACGATGAAGGGCGGCAGGCGCAACAGCGCGATCAAGCCGCCATTGAGAATGCCGAAGACGGCGCCGGTGAGCACCGCGGCCGGCAACCACAGCACCCCGAGATCGGGAAATTTGGAGATGATCAGCCCGGCCATCGCCGACGCCGCCAAAATCGAGCCGACCGAAAGGTCGATGCCGCCGGTAAGGATGACGAAGGTCATGCCCGCGGCCAGCACGGTATTGACCGCGGACTGCTGCACCACGATGCCGATGTTCTGGCCGGTGAAGAAGCGGCCGTCCGACAGGACGTGAAAGCCGATGCACAGCAACAGCAGCACCGGCAGCATGCCGACGGCGCGGATGATCATCCGCGTACGCTGCCGCTTCGTCTCCTGCGCGGCGGAAAGGCCGGGCGCGGCGGGCGCGGCCTTGACAGGGGCGGCGTTGGCGGAAGCGCCGTTCTCAGGCATCGAGCTGCTCCGTTCCGGTGGCGAGTGCCATGATCTCCTCCTGACTGAGCTGCGTTGTCGCATCGCGCCGGATCTGCCCGGCAATCCGCCCAGCGCGCATCACGACGACGCGGTCGCAGATGCCGATGATCTCGGGCAGGTCGGACGAGATGACGAGAACCGCGGTGCCCGACTTCGCGAGATTGTCGATGATCGAATAGATCTCGGACTTGGCGCCGACGTCGACGCCGCGCGTCGGCTCGTCGAGGATCAGGATTTTCGGGCCGATCGCCAGCAGCCGCGACAGCAGCACCTTCTGCTGGTTGCCGCCGGAGAGCCCGCCGGCGGGAACACCGACATTCGCGGCGCGGATTCCGAGCGCGGTGAACGCGCGCCTGGCGCGGTCGCGGGCCTTGTCGCGGTCGAGGATGCCGCCGAATTTCGCATCCCGGCCCAGCACCGCGAGATTGATGTTGTCGAGGCAGGACATGTCGAGAAACAGGCCGAGCGCCTTCCTGTCCTCGGTGAGGTAGGCAATGCCGGCGTCCAGCGCCTCGCCGGGCGTGCGGATGGAGACCGCGCGGCCCTCGATCTCGACATGGCCGGAGACCATCGGAGCGGCGCCGATGATGAGATGCGCAAGCTCGGTACGGCCGGCGCCGACGAGGCCGGCGAGGCCGACGACCTCGCCCGCATGCACCGTCAGCGAACATCCCTTGACGCGCCTGTTGTCGGCGATGTCGACGGCCGCGAGCACGGGCGCTGCCGGCGCCTTAAGATCATTTCTGGGATCATGCTCCTTCTTGTAGAAGGACGAGACGTCGCGTCCCACCATCATCCGGACGATGGTGTCGGCGCGGATGTCGCCCTTGTCGAGCGAACCGACCAGCGTGCCGTCGCGCAGCACCGTGACGCGGTCGCCGAGCGCATAGACCTCGTCCATGCGATGCGAGATATAGATGATGGCGAGACCTTCGGCGCGCAGCTGGCGAATCAGGGCGAACAGCCTTTCGCTCTCGCCGGCCGACAGCGCGGTGGTCGGTTCGTCCATGATCAGGATCCTGGAGCGGGCGTGCAGCGCGCGCGCGATCTCGACCAGCTGGCGCTGGCCCATCGAGAGATTGGCCACCAGGGTCTGCGGCGTGAAATCCGCACCGAGCCGCGCCAGGATCGGACCGACGCCGGCCTGCATCGTCTCCCGCGCCAGCAAGCCGCCGCGGGAGACTTCGCGGCCGAGATAGATATTCTCCGCGACGCTCAAATTGGGGGCGAGCGAGAGTTCCTGATAGATGATCGCGATGCCGGCCGCGCGGCCGCCGAGCGGGCCGCTGATCTGCACAGGCTGGCCGTCGATGCGGATTTCGCTGCCCGGGTCCGGCCGGTAGGCGCCCGACAAGATCTTCATCAGGGTGGATTTGCCGGCGCCGTTCTCGCCCATCAAGGCGTGGATTTCGCCCGCGTAGACGGTGAGGTCGACGTCGCGCAGCGCCTTGATGCTGAAGAACGATTTGGAGACCCGGCGCATCTCGAGGATGGGCTCGCTCATCACACCTCCCCGACGCGCCGACGGCGGCATCGCAACCTCACCCGCGTCTCGTTGGTCCCTGGCGCGGGTGGCGCATTAAACAAAAGGCCGCGGCGCAGGGCAATAGCTCCGGCGTGCTGACCAGTCGGTCGAACGCAGATTTTTCTTTTTCAGACCGAACCGATCTCGGACGCGATGCCTTTTCTTCGCCACATCATCGCGTATCGCCATCAGCGCCGCGGCCGGTACAGGCGGCGCCATTCCGGAAGCCGCTCGGCATAGGCCTGTGCGAGCGCGGGCTCCGGCTCGAACGTCTCGACCCGCTGCGGCGCGGTGCAGACGGCGTCGATCGCCTCCCCGGTGACGGCGAGGCGGCCGAGCCGCGCGGCGCCAAACGCAGCGCCGGTTTCGCCATCGGCAAAGCGATGCACGGGAATGTTGAGGACATTGGCCAGCACGGAAAGCCAGAACCGCGACCGCGAGCCGCCGCCAATGACATCCGCCTCTGCGATCACAAGTCCCGTGTCGGCAAGCGCGTCCCGGCAATCCGCAAGCGCGAAGGCGACGCCTTCCAGCACGCTTTGCACGATGGCGTCACGATCCGTGGCGTGACTGAGCCCGTCGAGCATGCCGCGCACCTCCGGGTCATCGTGCGGGGTGCGTTCGCCGGACAAATACGGCAGGAAGCTGACCGGCGACGGCGCCTTCGGGCGCAACCCGAGCGGCGCCAGCAGCTCGGCCTCGGAGGTCCCCAACAGCCGCCCGATCCACGCCAGGCACGAGGCCGCCGAGAGGATCGCGCCGGCTTGAATCCATCGATCTGGGACGGCGTGACAGAAAATGTGCACGACCCGCTCCGGATTGGCCGCGATCGTCTCGGTCGGCACCAGCAATGCGCCGGAGGTTCCGAGCGAGATGAAGGCCGCGCCGCGGTTGACGGCGCCGATGCCGACGGCTCCCGCCGGATTGTCGCCGGCCCCGCCGGCGATCATCGGCCGCCGGGTCATGCCCCAGCGCTGCGCCATTTCGCTGCGCAGCCGTGCCGAAGGCGCGCAGCCCTCGACCAGACGCGGCATCTGCCGGCGCGACAGAAACGTCGCCGCTAACCCCTCATCCGACCAATCGCGGCTGACAACATCGAGCCACAGCGAACCCGAGGCGTCCGAGACATCCTCGATCGCCTCACCCGTCAGCACCAGGCGCAGATAGGCCTTGGGTTGCAGCACCAGTTTTGTCGCAGCGAAGATCTCCGGTTCGTGCCTGGCGACCCACAGCAGCTTTGGCGCCGTGAATCCCGGCATCGCCTTGTTGCCCGTCGTCGTCCGCAAGGTGGGCCAGCGCTGCTCCAGCTCGGCGCATTCCGCGAAGGACCGTCCGTCATTCCAGAGAATGCAGGGCCGCAATGGCACGAGATTGGAATCGAGCAGCGTTGCTCCGTGCATCTGGCCGGACAGGCCGATGCCTTCGACCTCGGCCAATTCGCGCGCGTGATCTGCCTTCAGCCCGTCCAGCGTCGCGAACGTCGCCTCGATCCACTGCGCCGGGTCCTGCTCGCAATGGCCGGGACGCGGCGAAGAGACCGTCAGCGACCGGCTGCGGCTCGCCACCACGCGCTGCGCGTCGTCGACCAGAACGATTTTGATGGCAGAGGTACCGAGATCGATGCCGAGATACATGAGACCACTTGCTTGCGCGTCCAGGATCTTACGCTTCCATGACATTGCGGCCATGGCGTTCCCGATGTTGGCATGCACTCGCCAATCATGTAACCCCACCCGAAAGCTTCTCGGGACGCAACGCCCATGACGACGACCGCCACCAACGACGCGGGAGCCACCCGCGCGCTGATCCTTGCGTTGCTCGCGCTCGCCTGCGGGCACATGCTCTCGACCTTGCTGCGCACCATTCCGGCGGTCAGCCTCGACCTGATGGCGGCGGATTTCGGCATCGAACCACAGGCGCTGGCCAGCCTCACCTCGGTCTATCCGTTCGCGTTTGCAGCCGCGCAGATCCCGGTCGGCGCGGCGATGGACCGGTTCGGCGTGCGGCCGGTGTCGCTGAGCCTGCTCGCGGGAACCGTGGTCGGTGCCATCGCGTCGGCGTTCGCGACAGGACCCGAAAGCTTCGCGGTCGGACAGGTGCTGCTGGGCTTGCCACCTCCGGCATGCTGATGTGCCCGATGACGCTGGCCGCCAAGCAATTGTCGGCCGCGCGGTTCGGGCTGTGGTCGGGCACGATCCTCTCGATCGGCAATATCGGCATGCTGTTGTCGTCGAGCCCGCTCGCCTTCGTGGTCGACACTTATGGCTGGCGCGCCGGGTTCTGGATCTCCGCACTCGGCGGCGTCGTGGTCGCGTTTGCCGTGTTCATGCTGGTGCCGAGCCAGCCGGCCGAGCACAAGGACGAGTCCTCGCCGCTGTCGCAGATGGTCGAGGTGCTCAGGCTCGGATTGTCGCGGCCCTTGCGCGGCCTGATCGCGCTGGCGCTGGTATCGCTTGCGACCTCGCTGGTGCTGCGCGGCCTGTGGGGCGGGCCGTGGCTGATGCAGGTCAAGGGATTGTCCCGGGTCGAGGCCGGCAACCAGCTCGGCGCGTTCACGCTGGCGATGATCGCAGGTCCGCTTGTCATCGGCATGATCGACCGCAGGCTCGGCCGCCGCCGCGAGTTGGTGGCCGGAACGCACTTGGCGGGCGCATTGCTGCTGGCGCTGATGGCGTTAGGGGCGCCGAACTATGCCATCTCCATGTTGTGTGGTGTGCCCGTAATGCCGCCGCAATACGACCTGGTGCTGTTCGTGCTCATTGGCTTGGCGACCTCGGCCCAGCCGCTGCTGTTCGGCATGTCGCGTCAGCTGGTCGACGCGCAAGTAGCAGGCAAGGCGCTCGCGGCGATCAACCTCGCCTTCTTCCTCGGCGCGGCCCTGATGCAGTCGATGACCGGCGCAGTGGCGGCTTTTGCAGGGCTGCCGGCGGTGCTGCTGTTCATGGCTGCCATGCTTGGCATCGGCGCGCTGATCTTTTTGACTTACACCTCGCCGCGTTCGTAGGATGGGCTGCGCAAAGAGTTCTCCCCATCGAATGCGCGCCAAAGGAATAACTCATGCCTGTCGACACCAAAGCCGCCACCGACCGCCTCATGCGCTTTCTCGCCGTCGAGGGCGTCACCGGACAGGAGGCGGCGATCGGGCGTGAGCTCACGGCCGCGCTGAAGGAAAGCGGCGTGCCGGCGAAGGCGATCCGGCTCGACGACGCCAATACGCGCATTCCCGTGCCGACCGAGACCGGCAACCTCATCGTCGACCTGCCCGGCCGCGGCGCGCTGCACAACCAGCCGCGCATCATGTTCATGACCCATATGGACACCGTGCCGCTGTGCGCCGGCGCCAAGCCGAAGAAATCCGGTCGCAAGATCGTCAACGGGGCCAAGACCGCGCTCGGCGGCGACAACCGCTGCGGCTGCGGCGTGCTGGTGACGCTGGCGGCCGAACTCGAAAAGCAGAATCTCGATCATCCGCCGATCACGCTGCTGTTCTGCGTGCGCGAGGAGAGCGGGCTCTACGGCGCGCGCCACGTCAAGCTCGACGAGCTCGGCTCGCCGCTGATGGCCTTCAACTATGACGGCGGCTCGGCCTCCAACGTCGTCATCGGCGCCGTCGGCGCCGATCGCTGGACTGTCGAGATCTTCGGCCGCGCCTCGCATGCCGGCGTCGCGCCCGAGCGGGGCATCTCCTCGACCATGATCATGGCGCTTGCGCTGGCCGATGTGAAGGCCGGCGGCTGGTTCGGCAAGGTGGTCAAGCGCAAGCAGCAAGGCACCAGCAATGTCGGCCCCGTCACCGGCGGCGAAGGGCGGCCTGCGGGCGACGCCACCAACGTCGTCACCGACTACGTGCATGTGCGCGGCGAAAGCCGCAGCCACGACGGAAAATTCTTCAAGGAGATCACCAAGGCCTACAAGGCGGCGTTCGAGAAGGCGGCCAAGAAGGTCAACAATGCACAAGGAAAATCCGGCAGGGTCAAATTCAAGGCCAAGACCGACTATTATCCGTTCCGCATGAAGGAGAATTTGCCGGTCGTGAAACGCGCGATCGAGGCGGTGTCTGCCGTGGGCGGAACCCCGAACGTGCGCGCCGCCAATGGCGGCCTGGATGCGAACTGGATGGTCCGCCACGGCATTCCGACCGTCACCTTCGGCGCCGGCCAAAACGAGGCGCACACGATCGACGAATGGATCAATCTCGACGAATACGACCGCGCCTGTGCGCTGGCCGTGCAGCTTGCGACGATGCGGTGAGCTGCCTTGCACGGCGCGCGCTTGCCGGGCGGCGCGCGTCGGCCTAGCCTGCAAAGAAAACGCAGGGAGGCCGCATGCCGCGCATTTCGACCGTCGAGACCGGATTCTACCGGATCCCCCTTCCTGTCACGCTGTCGGACTCGATGCATGGCGACATGGCGGCGTTCGAGCTGATCACCTGCCGGGTGCGCGATGCCGATGGCGCCGAGGGCGTCGGCTACACCTACACGGTCGGGCGCAATGGCGGCGCCGTCGCCGACATCCTCAAGCGCGAGATCCCGCCGCTCGTCGAGGGACGCGAGGCCGACGATACCGAGGCGATCTGGCATCAGGTCTGGTGGGGCCTGCATTATGGCGGGCGCGGCGGACCGGCAGTGCTGGCGCTCTCGGCGCTCGACATCGCGCTGTGGGATTTGAAGGCGCGGCGCGCGAAACTGCCGCTGTACCAGTTGCTCGGCGGCTTCGACGCGCGGGTACCCTGCTATGCCGGCGGCATCGACCTTGATCTCTCCGTCGAGGCGCTGCTGAAGCAAACCGACGGCAATCTCGCCAAGGGTTTTCGCGCCATCAAGATGAAGGCGGGCCGGCCTGATCTCAAATCGGATGTCGCGCGGGTCGCGGCGATGCGACAGCATCTCGGCGACGGCTTTCCGCTGATGGCGGATGCAAACATGAAATGGACCGTCGAGGAAGCGATCCGCGCCGCCCGCGCCTTCCGACCCTATGACCTCACCTGGCTCGAGGAGCCGATCATTCCCGACGATGTCGCGGGCCACACTCGCATCATGCAGGCCGGCGGGGTGCCGATCGCGGCGGGCGAAAATTTGCGCTCGCTGTGGGAGTTCAAAAACTACATCGTCGCGGGCGCGGTGTCCTATCCCGAACCCGACGTCACCAATTGCGGCGGCGTCTCCGCCTTCATGAAGATCGCGCGGCTGGCGGAGGCGTTCAACCTGCCCGTCACCAGCCACGGCGCGCACGACATCACCGTGCACCTGCTCGCGGCTTGCCCGAACCGCTCTTATCTCGAGGCGCACGGTTTTGGGCTCGACAAATACATCGAGCATCCGCTGGTGCTGGAGGACGGGCTTGCGCTCGCGCCGGACCGTCTGGGCCACGGCATCAGCTTCGACTGGGACGGACTGGCAAAGCTTTCGCCATAGAAAATTGGTCGTCATGCCCGGGCTTGTCCCGGGCTTCCACGTTCTCTGTGCAACAAGCAAGACGTGGATGGCCGGGACAAGCCCGGCCATGACGATGGGACCGAACGCGTTGCTGCACGCGAGGCATTCGCTGACGCTTGATGCAAGCTGCGGTTATTCGGCTATGGTGCCGACGCCGACACACAATCCAAGAGATTCCCGCCTTGCTCCCCGAGTTGCACCAGAAACTGACCGCGTGGCGCCAGCATTTGCATGCGCATCCCGAACTATCTCTCCAGGAGAAAGCCACCGCCGCCTTCGTGCAGGACAAGCTCACCGAACTCGGCATTCCCTTCGAGTCAGGTATCGGCGGCCACGGCATCGTCGCGACCTTGACCCGCGGACACGCACAAGGCCGCGTCGGCCTGCGCGCCGACATGGATGCGCTGCCGATCACCGAGGACACCGGTCTGCCCTACGCCTCGAAAAATCCCGGCGTGATGCATGCCTGCGGCCATGACGGGCATACCGCTTCGCTGCTCGGCGCCGCCGCGCTGCTCGCCGCCGACACCAGCTGGAGCGGCACCGTCGATTTCATCTTCCAGCCGGCGGAGGAAGGTTTTGGCGGCTCGCGCGCGATGGTCGCGGCCGGGCTGTTCGAGCGCTTTCCGATGGAGCGGGTGTTCGGCTTTCACAACTGGCCGGGACTCGCTGCCGGCACCATCGCAGTCCATGACGGCGTCGTGATGGCCTCCGGCGGGCGCGTCATCATCACCATCGATGGCCATGCCGGGCACGCCGGCATGCCGCATCTGACGCGCGATCCGGTGATGGCGGCCGGCCATCTGATCGTGGCGATGCAATCGATCCTGTCGCGCAGCGTCGATCCGCTCGACACCGCCGTGCTCTCGCTCTGCACGATCGAGGGCGGCACGGCGCGCAACCAGGTCGCCGGGCGCGTCGTGATTGGCGGCACACTGCGGTATCATCGCGACGCGGTGAAGGACATCGTCATAGCGCGCATCGAAGCGATCTGCGCCGGGATCGCGACGAGCTTTGGCGTCAAGGTGACGCCCGAGATCGTTATTGGCGTTGGCGTCGTCATTAACACGCCGGTCGAAGCCGCCCTTGCCCGCCTCGCCGCGGAAAAGGTGCGCGCCGAGGTGCGGCGCGACCTCGCGCCCAGCATGGCCGGCGAGGATTTTGCCCACTTTCTCTCGCGGGGCCCCGGCGCCTTCGTCTGGATCGGCAACGGGACTTTACGCGACGGGGCCGAGTTGCACGGCCCGCGCTATGATTTCAACGACGCGATCCTGCCGGTGGCATCGAGCTGGATGGCCGAAGTCGCCAAGACGGCATTGGCGTCGAACTAGGCACGCTCAAGAGATCTCGCGCGGCAGCTTCCAGCCCGGCTTCGGCTCGAACGTCTCCTCGACCTGCGCGACGTGATAGCCGGCAGGCAGGAGCCTGCCGCCCTCCTCGTCCGCGACGGGAACGTCGGTCACCAGCCCCTCGATCAATGCGGCTTCCCACACCTCCTTCTCGGAGGGAAATGGGTCGCCGATCTGCTTGTTGCCTTCGAACAGCGCGTACATCGGTTCCGGTCCTGCGTTGATCAAGCTCACGAGCAACGTATCGGCCGCACGGGCGTTCCCTTTTGGCTAACGCGGCTCCCCGCATCCAGCGGGCCGCGTCCGACGATTGCAAACGGAGGCGGGGAACGATGACACGGACATGGCGCGCCTTCTGATCGGAACTTCCGGCTGGCATTACGCCTCCTGGCGAGGCCCGTTCTTTCCGGAGGGCGTGACGCTGAAGGAGCAGCTTCGCTATTATGCCGGACAATTCGACACCACCGAGCTGAACGGGGTGTTTTACCGTACCCCGACTCCGGAGGCCGTCGAGGCCTGGCGCGAGCAGACCGGGCGCGATTTCGTCTTCGCCTGGAAGGCATCGAAATTCATCACGCACTGGAAGCGGCTGTCCGAGCGCTCCGTCAACAGCCTCGAACTGCTGGAAGATCGCATCTCGCGGCTCCGTGGCAAGGCCGGCCCGATCCTGTTCCAGCTCCCGCCGCAATTCGAAGTCGACGCGGACCGGCTCGCCGCCTTCTTCAAGCTGTTGTCGCGAAAGCGGCGTTACAGTTTCGAATTCCGCCATCCGAGCTGGTATCAGCCGCGCATCCTGCGGATGCTGGCCGACGAGAACATCTCGCTGTGTTTGTCCGACCACCACGACGCGCCGGCGCCATGGAAGCGCACGGCGGATTTCGTCTATGTGCGCGGACACGGGCCAAGCGGGCGCTATCACGGCCACTATACCAAAGCCACGCTGGCGCAATGGGCGCGGCGCATCAAGTCCTGGAAGCGGCAGGGCTGCGACGTCTTTGTCTATTTCGACAACGACCAGAAGAGCGCGGCGCCGGCCGATGCACAGGCGTTGAAGCAATTGCTGTAACGCACGGATAAGGCCGGGCGAAGCGCCGTCATGCCGCCGATCGGTCCGGCTGGCCGCCTTGCAGCTCGTCGAGCAGGCGCTGCTCCCGCTGGATTCTGCTGCGGTAGAGCTCGCGTTCGCTCTCGGTTCTGGCGCCGGCCAGCAGCAGCCGATAGTGCCCGATCACCTTCTCGCTGCCGCGAATGAGGAGGTCGCGGACCTCCCTCATCGTTCCGCTCCCCTCGCGGTGGAGGCCGATGGCTGGTTCGGAAGGGTGAATGCAACGGGGAAGACATCGGCGGCGAGAGCCTCGAGCGCGGTCTGCTCCTCGGCGAGGCGTCGTTCGACAAACTGGCGTTCGATGTCCGACAGCTTGGTCTTCAGCAAGCGCCGGTAGCGGGAGACATTGTTTCGGTGCACACGGAGGCGGGCCAGATCCTGATTGAGCATCGTCGTCACCCCTGACGGTCTTCCACGGTCCTTTATCGATTTGGCGGTATGGGAAGCGGAATCTTCCGGCCCAAAAAATAATCAGGCTGCTTTCGCTGTCAAGGCGCTTCCTCGCGGCTTGCCGGCGCTTTGGAAGGACCAGCCCGGCCGCCGGCGGATCAGCCAAAAAAATTTTCGAGGCCCCTCTTGCAACTCCCTTGCGCGGTTCTAATTCGTTTTTCGCCGCGAGAGCGGCGTGCCGGATGCCCGTCGGGTCCGGCGCGGGCGCCGGCCGGGTCTTCGGACCTTCCGATTCCCTGTCCTGCGCTCCTTCGTATCCATCTTGCTCTTTGGAGGACTTGGTATGAGGACCACTTTTGACTTCGCGCCCCTGTGGCGCTCCACCATCGGCTTCGACCACCTGGCCGACCTCGTCGACAGCACGCTGCGCCAGGCGAGCGAGGACAATTATCCCCCCTACAACATCGAGCGCTCCGGCGAAGACCACTACCGCATCACGCTGGCGGTGGCGGGCTTCGGCGTCAACGACATCACGGTGACCGCCGAACAGAGCGCCCTCACCATCGAGGGCAGGAAGCCCGACGGCGCCGCGCGCGAGTACCTCTACCAGGGTATCGCGGCACGCCCGTTCCGCCGCGTGTTCAATCTCGCCGACTACGTCCAGGTCAAGCAGGCTGCCTTTGAGGACGGCCTGTTGATCATCGATCTCGTGCGCGAGATTCCGGACGCGATGAAGCCGCGCCGGATCCAGATCTCGGGCGCTTCGTCGCCGCAGATCGAGCAGAAGAAGGCGGCTTAGCCTCCTCGCACGCGTTCGGCACTGCCGCAATCAGCTGGGCGGATGGCGACCGGGTCGCCGTCCGCCCATCAAGAAGCATCCCTTCGGAAGGAGTGTAGAGGGAGACGACCATGACCAACGCCAATGCGTCCACCGGCGGCCTCAACCCGCTGTTTCATCCCGCCGCACATTATGCATCTCCGAGCGCCGTCCTCGACGACCGCGGCCTCTCGACACCGGAGAAGCGGATCATCCTGTCGTCGTGGGCGTCCGACATGTACGCGGTCGAATCTCATCCCGCGTTGCGCGAGATTCCCGGCATGGACCACACCATCCGGCTCGCGGACATCCTCGCCGCGCTGCGCAGGCTGGATGACGACGACGACCCGCCGCCCCGCGGCGGCGCCTCGATGCGGCTGCGGCGTCCCGCATTCGATGCGGGCGCCGACGATGACGGCCGACCGCCTGATGGTCGCGCTGCCATCGATCTCTGTGCGTAACGTCCCGGGCATCCGCCGGCGCTTTCCCTTCCTCCAGAAAAACCCGTTGGCCACCGCGGCCAAGCTCCCGGCAATAGCATGGGCAAGTTGGCGACATGCTCGCCCTGCCCTCGTCTCGCTAGACGATGCCGCCCTGTCGTAACGCCGCGATGGCGGCGTTGTCGTAGCCGAGCTCGGTCAGAATCAGATCGGTATGCTCGCCGAGCGTGGGTGGACGCGTCGCGATTTCGCCGGGCGTTTCCGACAGGCGGACGGCGGCGCGCGCCACCGGTGCGGGCTTCGGCAGACCGGGATAGTCGACGTCCTGCATGAAGCTGGCGGCGCGGATGTGCGGATGATCCAGCGCCTGTTGCGGGCTCAGCACGGGGCCGGTCGGAATCATGGCCTTGCCCAGGGTGTCGACGGCCTCCTGCGTGCTGCGCTCGGCGCACCAGCGCGCCATCCGCTCGCTGACGATGGCGCCGTTGTTGCCGCGGCTGATGTCGTCGGCAAAGCGCGGGTCGTTCAGCCAGACCTCCTCCTCGCCCATCAGCTTCGCCCAGCGCTTGAACAGCGGATGCCCCGTGACCTGGCACAGCACCCAGCCGTCCCTGGTGCGGTAGATGTCGGCGGGCGCCGCGGTCTGGCCGAGATTGCCCGATGGCACGCGATTGACGTTGATCACGGCCTGCTCGATCAGCGTGGCATTGGTGAAGGACAAGGCGGTTGCGAGCAATGCGCCCTCGACGATCTGCCCACGTCCGGATTTGCCGCGCTCGATCAGCGCGGCGAGCGTCCCGAACGCGCAATGCAGCGCGGTGCCGAAATCGACCCAGTTGACCGCCGCCCGATACGGCGGATCGCCGGCGCCCGTCATGTACACCGATCCCGACATGACCTGCCCGACGCCGTCGAAGCCGACGCGGTCCGACCATGGCCCCGGTCCGCCGAACGCGGTCGCGGTCGTCAGGATGATGTCGGGCTTGATCGCCTTGAGCGAGTCGTAGTCGAGCTTCATCGCGAGCAAGGTCTGCGGCGGCAAATTGGCAACGACGACGTCGGCGGTCGCAACCAGGCGGCGCATCACCTCCTGCCCCTCCGGCTTCATCGGATCGAGCGTGAGGCACTTCTTGTTGCGATTGACCTGAAGGAACAGCGCGCCTTCGCCGTTTTCGCCCACCGGCGCCACGAAGCGATCCTCGCTGCCGTCGCGCTTCTCCACGCGAATGACCTCGGCGCCGAATTCGGCCAGCAAGGTCGCGCAATAGGGCCCCGCGATATAGCGCCCGAAATCGAGAATGCGTACGCCCGCCAAAACTCCCCGCATCGGTTCCGTCCCCCAGGTTTTTGCCAGATTACAGGGACTGCCTGCCACGGCAAGGTCGCGGCGGACACCATGCGCTGCCTTCAAGATGTCATGGGTTAGAAGATGTGATGGGTTAGCCGTTTCGGCCGGCGGAAATTGTGCTCTAGTATGATCCGTCTGTCCCCCAGCCAGAGCCCCATCCATGCCGCAACAATTCGATCGATCCGCAGAAGATCTCGGCAACGCGATCCATTTCGAGCACGTCAACATCCAGGTCCCGGACCAGCGCCTCGCCACGTTGTTCTACGTCACCGGCCTCGGGCTCACGCGCGATCCCTACCTCATGGTGTCCGACACCAACATGTGGATCAACGCCGGACGCAGCCAGTTTCACTTGCCGAGCGGCCGGCCGCAGGTGCTGCGCGGTCATGTCGGGCTGGTGATCGCGGGCCGCGAGGCGCTGCTCGCCCGGCTGGCGTCGGTCGCCAAAAAACTCGAGGGCACCGCGTTCGCCTTCGCCGAGCACAACGACCATGTCGAAGCGGTTTGTCCGTGGGGCAACCGCCTGCGCTGTTACGAGCCCGACGCCGCGCGCTTCGGCCGCGTCGCGCTCGGCATTCCCTATGTCGAATTCGACGTGCCGGTGGGATCCGCAGCGCGCATCTGCGCCTTCTATCCCGAGATCATGGGCATGCCATCCGCCTTGTGGAACGGCGACGGCACCGTCGCCGCCGTGAAGACCGGCCGCGACCAGCATCTGTTGTTCCGCGAGACCGACCGGCCGCAAGGCGACTATGACGGCCACCATGTGCAGATGTACATCACCGACTTCTCCGGCCCTTACCGCAGGCTGTCGGCGCGCAATCTGATCTCGCGCGAGGACAATCGATACCAGTACCGGTTTTGCGACATCGTCGATCTCGACAGCGGCAAGCCGCTGTTCACGGTCGAGCACGAGGTGCGCAGCGCCACTCACCCGATGTTCATGCGACCGATGGTGAATCGCAATCCGGCGATCAACAACAGGAATTATGCGACTGGCCACGATCAGGCGGCGTGGGCGATGGAGCCGGATCAGTATGAGGGATAGGGAATGCCGCGAGACTAGCGAATAGCGCGGGCCTTGCCGGCGGAGGCATCGCTTTGCTCCTGGGGTGAGGCGACCTGGACGGAGATTGTGAGCGGGACGCCGTTGCGCTGCACGCCGAGCTTCACCGCCTGACCGACGGGCGTGAGGCCGACCTTGTTGCGGAGTTGCGCGGCGGTGCGGATCGGCCGGTCGTCGGCCATGAGAACGACGTCGCCCTTGCGCAAGCCAGCACGGTCCGCCGGCGAATCCGCGGCAACGTCGGCAATCATCGCGCCTTCAGTCCGCGCTTTGCCCGCGGAAGGGTGCAGATCGCCCAGCGAAACGCCGATGCGGCCCCGCTCGACACGTCCGGTCGCAACGATCTGTTCCATCACGCGCCGCGCCATGTTGACCGGAATCGCAAAGCCGATGCCGACGTTGCCACCCGCAGGAGAGATAATCGCGGAGTTGATGCCGATCAGTTCGCCGCGCAGGCTGACCAGCGCGCCGCCGGAATTGCCGGGATTGATTGCGGCGTCGGTCTGGATGAAGTCCTCATAGCCCTGTTTGCCGAGTCCGGTGCGGCCGAGGGCACTGACCAGCCCCGAGGTGACCGTCTGGCCGAGTCCGAACGGGTTGCCAATCGCCAGCACGAAATCGCCTACCTCGAGGGCGTCGCTGTCGCCCAGCGAAAGAGCCGTGAGGCCGGCCGGGTTCTGAATTTGGAGCACGGCAACGTCTGTTGGCGGATCGCGGCCGATCACCTTCGCGGACAGCTGCCGGCCATCCTTTGTGGTGACCTGCACCGAGGACGTGCCCTCCACAACATGGTTGTTGGTCAGGACATAGCCCCTCCGGGCATCGACAATAACGCCCGAGCCGGTCGCGTTGACCTCCTTCTCGATCTGCCGGGGGACCTCAAAAAACTCGCGAAACACGGGATCTCTGTACAATGGGTTGTCCTCGCGGACGCGGCCGTGGACGGAGATGTTGACGACTGCCGGCGTGACCTGGCGAACCAGAGGCGCCAGTGTCGGGATCGAACCGCCGATCTTCGGATCGGGAATTTGCGCGCCAGCAGGATGCAATGCGAGGAGCATCAGCATTAAAGACGTCAGTGAGAGCAAACGCAGAGGGTGCATCTTTATCACGTGCGGCTTCGCCTGGGGGGAGATTGGAAATGCGTCGATGGCGGCCCGATCGGCCGCTCATGGATGAGGTGTCGACTGAGGCCGCGGTCAAGCGGCCTCAGTCAATGTCAGGCCTGCGAGCGCGGCTTCGGCGGCATTGCGCAGGCGCAGAAGACGCTTCCGATCGTCGGCCGGGAGGCCGTCGGCGGCCAGCAATTTTTCGCAATGCGCAATGACCCGCCGCTGGCTCTTGATCAGGAAGGTCAGCGTCTCGTTTTGACGAGCATCGGGTACATTGTCGTTTCCAGGCCACATGACCCAGTCCTCGGCGCGGCAGACCGGAGCGGATGATCCCGGCTCAGCTCATCGCGGGCTGTTGCCGGTCGCGATCCGGTTGCGTGGCATCGATCCGGATTCCAGACGGTCCCAGCACGGGCGAAAGCAGGGTATCCACCTTCATGGTCGGGGATGCCGGCTCCCAGTCCAGCCAAGGCATCGACTGGTGATCGGGAACTGGCGGCAGCGGCATGTGCTCGAAAGTGCTCGCGGCGCTCGGAGCTGGGCGGGCCCCCTCGTTGCCATAGGCTGCAAAGGGCAACAGCGCGAAACTGCTCCCGAGTGCAAAGGCGGCGAGCCGCCGCCACATCTTTCTGGTCTCCGCGCGAGCGGAGAAGACCTGATCCTTGATCATCTCATCCTCCTGTCATTCGAACGGCTTGCAAACATCCTCTCTCTTTGAGAACGAGCCCGGCCGCTCGCGGCCGGGCTCGCGGTCGCGTCAGAAGTCCATCGCGGGAGCGCTTGCTGCTTCCGCCTTCTTCGGTTTGTCGGCCACCAGCGCTTCCGTCGTGATGAGCAGCGAAGACACGGAGGCGGCGTCCTGCAAGGCCGTTCGAACGACCTTGGCAGGGTCGATCACGCCGGCCGTCACCATGTCCTGGTACTCGCCCGTCGCGGCATTGAAGCCCCAGGTGTAGCTCTGGCCTTCGAGCAGCTTGCCGACGACCACGGAGCCGTCTTCGCCGGCATTCTCCACGATCTGCCGGGCCGGCACCTGGATCGCACGGCGCACGATGTCGATGCCGGCCTTCTGGTCGGCGTTGGCGGTCTTGATGCCGTCGAGCGCCTTGACCGAGCGCAGCAATGCCACTCCGCCGCCCGGCAGGATACCCTCCTCGACCGCGGCACGGGTGGCATGCAGCGCGTCATCGACGCGGTCCTTGCGCTCCTTGACCTCGACTTCGGTTGCACCCCCGACGCGGATCACGGCGACGCCACCGGCGAGCTTGGCCAGCCGCTCCTGCAGCTTTTCGCGATCGTAGTCCGAGCTGGTTTCCTCGATCTGGGCCCTGATTTGCTGGCTCCGCGCCTCGATGTCCTTCTTGGCTCCGGCGCCGTCCACGATCGTGGTGTTCTCCTTGTCGATTACCACCTTCTTGGCGCGGCCAAGCATGTTCACGGTGACGTTCTCCAGCTTGATGCCGAGATCTTCGGAGATCACCGTGCCACCGGTGAGGATCGCAATGTCCTCCAGCATCGCCTTGCGGCGGTCACCGAAGCCCGGCGCCTTGACAGCCGCAACCTTCAGGCCGCCGCGCAGGCGGTTGACCACCAGCGTCGCGAGCGCTTCGCCTTCGACATCCTCGGCGATGATCAGCAGCGGCTTGCCGGATTGCACGACCTGTTCGAGCAGCGGCAGCATGGTTTGCAGACCGGAAAGCTTCTTCTCGTGGATCAGGAGGTAGGGATCCTCGAGTTCGACCCGCATCTTCTCGGAATTCGTCACGAAGTATGGCGAGACGTAGCCGCGGTCGAACTGCATGCCTTCGACCACCTCGAGCTCGGTGTGCAGGCTCTTGGCCTCCTCGACCGTGATCACGCCTTCGTTGCCGACCTTCTGCATGGCTTCCGCCAGGAAGCGGCCGATCTCGGTGTCGCCGTTGGCCGAGATGGTGCCGACCTGGGCGATCTCGTCGTTCGAGGTGACCTTCTTGGCGTGGGATTTGAGGTCGGCCACGATCGCCTCCACTGCAAGGTCGATGCCGCGCTTCAGGTCCATCGGGTTCATGCCGGCCGCAACCGCCTTTGCCCCTTCCTTGACGACGGCTTGCGCCAGCACGGTCGCCGTCGTGGTGCCGTCGCCGGCGAGGTCGTTGGTCTTGGAAGCGACTTCGCGCACCATCTGTGCGCCCATGTTCTCGAACTTGTCCTCCAGTTCGATCTCCTTGGCGACGGTGACGCCATCCTTGGTAATGCGCGGCGCACCGAACGATTTTTCGATGACGACGTTACGCCCCTTCGGACCGAGCGTGACCTTCACCGCGTTTGCCAGTGTGTCGACGCCCCGCAGCATGCGCTCGCGGGCCTCGGTCGAAAATTTCACGTCCTTGGCAGCCATGTTGCAAAACTCCTTTCTGTTCGATGACTGTCAGCGTCATGCGGCCTTCTTGAGCGTGTCGGCTTGTTCGACCACGCCCAGAAGATCGCTCTCCTTCATGATCAAGAGCTCCTCGCCGTCGATCTTGACCTCGGTGCCCGACCATTTGCCGAACAGCACGCGGTCGCCGGCCTTGACGTCGAGCGGCACGAGCTGTCCCTGCTCGTTTCTCGCGCCGGGGCCCACGGCGATGATCTCGCCTTGCTGCGGCTTCTCCTTGGCAGTGTCGGGAATGATGATGCCGCCGGCGGTCTTCGTCTCGGCATCGATGCGGCGCACGAGAACACGGTCGTGCAACGGGCGGAAATGCATGCACATCCTCCTTGATAGGTTCAGCGATGTCCAAAATCCGGGTCCGGAACCGGCCCCCGGGCGGAAAACGACCTAGAGCCCAGCCTCTTCTTGTTCAAGGGGGCCGGGTAAATTTTTTTGTGAGCCACGTTGGTCGACTTCGCCGCCCAAGGCTGGACATCAGAAACCAGTCCGCATTGCTCGCTACGACACCTTATTCTACGACCGAGGTATGCTTGAGCGAACTTGCGAAGCCCCATTTCAAATGGGCGCAAAAAAGTGGCGGCAGCCGGATTGCCTGCCTGCCGAACTCATCAGCGTAAGCTCTGGCTGGGGCGGGAGGGATCGAACCTCCGAATGGCGGAATCAAAATCCGCTGCCTTACCACTTGGCTACGCCCCAACAGGCGACCAACGGAGCGGGGCGGAAGAACTGGCTACCGCAGATTCCGTCGGTCGCAGCCGGTCTATAGGGAGCGAAGCGGCATTTCAACCGCCTGGAGGGGCAAAATACCGCTGCCGCCGGCTTGGGAGTGCCACACCTAGTTATAGGCCTTCATTATCAGGCTTGGCGACAGCCGTTCCGACCCAGCGCGGTCTGGGTATCCCGACAGTTGAGACCTCCCCCGTTTCATGGGAATACGGCGGCAAGACCTGTCCCAAGACCCGTCCATGGGAGTGAGCCATGACCTACCGCGCGCCGATCTCTGACATGCTGCTGTCCCTCAACCACGGCGCCGGCCTGAAGGCTGCCATGGAGGCCGGCCATTACGGCGATTTCGACGGCGACATTGTCGCGGCGGTGCTGGAGGAAGCCGGCAAGTTCGCAAGCGACGTGCTGGCGCCGCTCAACAAGGTCGGCGACGAGCACGGCATCAAGCTCAGCGACGGCAAGGTCACGACCGCGCCGGGCTGGCCGGATGCCTACAAGCGCTGGACCGAGGGCGGCTGGAACGCAGTCTCCGGCCCCGAGGATTTTGGCGGCCAGGGCCTGCCGCTCGCGATCAACGCGGCCTGCACCGAGATCTGGAGCGCCTCGAACGTCGCCTTCGGCCTCTGCCCGCTGCTGACGGCCTCCGCAATGGAGGCGCTGGACGCGCATGGCAGCGACGAGCTGAAGAAAATCTACCTCGAGAAGCTCGTCTCCGGCGAATGGACCGGTACGATGCAGCTGACCGAACCGCAGGCCGGCTCCGACGTCGGCGCGCTGCGCACCCGCGCCGAGAAGATGGCCGACGGCACCTATCGCATCAAGGGGACGAAGATCTTCATCACCTATGGCGAGCACGACATGACCGACAACATCGTGCATTTCGTGCTGGCGCGCCTTCCCGACGCGCCCGCCGGCACCAAGGGGATCTCGCTGTTCCTCGTGCCGAAATTCATGGTCAACGAAGACGGCTCGCTCGGCGCACGCAACGACATTTTTGCCTCTGGCGTCGAGCACAAGCTCGGCATGCATGCCTCCCCGACCTGCACCATGACGATGGGCGATCATGGCGGCGCGATCGGCTTCCTGGTCGGCGAAGAGAACCAGGGCATGCGCTGCATGTTCACGATGATGAACCAGGCCCGCCTGGGCGTCGGCCTCGAAGGCGTCGGTGTTGCCGACCGCGCCTATCAGCAGGCCTTGTCGTACGCACAAGAGCGCAAGCAGGGCCGCGCCCTCGGTAAAAAGGGTGACGGCTCAGATGCGATCTTCGTGCATCCCGACGTCAAGCGCATGCTGATGCGGATGCGGGCGCAGACCGCGGCGGCGCGCACCATCTGCTATGCTACCGCCGTCGCGATCGACGTCTCGACGCGCGCCAGCGACCCGAAGGTCCGCGCGGATGCTGCCGCGCGCGCGGCGCTGCTGACGCCGATGGCCAAGGGCTATTCCACCGATGTCGGCAACGAGGTCGCCTATCTCGGCGTGCAGGTGCATGGCGGAATGGGCTTCATCGAGGAGACCGGCGCTGCTCAACACTATCGCGATGCGCGCATCACCGCGATCTACGAGGGCACCAATGGCATCCAGGCCATCGACCTCGTCACGCGAAAACTCGCGGCCAACGGCGGCGCGTCGGTGTGGCCGCTGCTCGATGAGCTCTCGGCCATTGTGAAGCAGGTCGAAGCCTCCAACGATCCCGCCTTCGGCACCACGGGCGTGAAATTGCGCGAGGCGCTGGAGGCGCTGACGCGCACCAGCAAATGGCTGCTGGAGCGCGTCGGGTCCGCGCCGAACGAGGCGCTCGCCGGCGCGACGCCGTATCTGCAGCAGTTCGGCTCGACGCTTGGCGGCTGCATGCTGGCATCCGAAGCGCTCGCCGCGAAATCCCACGGCGTCACGGACGCGGCGCGCTACGTCTCGCTGGCGCGCTTCTTCGCCGAGAACATCGCCGTGCAGGCCGGCGCGCTCGAGCGCACCGTGACGGAGAGCGCGGAGTCGGTCGCGGCGGCGGACGCGGTGCTGTTGGGGTGAGCGCGCTCGCTACGACGCCGCGAGCTTTGCGCGTCTTCCCGGCCGCCACAGCACGATCCCCGCCGCCACCAGATCGAGCACCACGCACATCGCAAACGCCGCCGTGTAATCGCCGGTTACGCTGCGCACCAGACCGACGATGCCGGGGCCGAAGGCGCTGACAATGCCGCTGATCGACGTGCCCAGTCCCATCGCGGCGGCGAAGGCGTTCGCGCCGATCTCGCGCTGGATGATCAAAGGCGGGAACGTGATCATGTTGCCGATCGAGAAACCGTAGACGGCGCAGCAGGCGAGCAGCACCGTCGGGCTTGTGCTCTGCACGAGGACGAACAGCGCCGCCGCCTGGCTGGTCATCGAAGCCGCGCAGGCGAGCCGCGGGTCGAGCCGGTCCACGAACAGGCCGAGCGACAGGCGTCCGACCACCGCCATCGCCGCCATGATGGTGACGGCAAGGCCCGCACTGGCGCGGCCGATCAGCGGTTCGAGAAACGTCACCTGGTGAATGATGAATCCCATCTGCGCCAGCAGCGCGATCGCGATCGGCAGCACCATGGTCCAGAACGCCGCGCTGGCGAGCAGCGTCTTGCGCGAGTGAACCGCAGGCAAGGCGGTGCCGCCAGCGGACAAGTCTCCGCCCGAATTCGGCGACATTTCGGCCCGCCAGCCCGTGAAGATGACCACCACCGGCAACACCAGCACCACCATCGCGACCGTGGCCACCAGCATCGCGGAACGGAAGCCGATACTGCCGCTTAGCGTCAGCAGCAGCGGAACGAGGACGATGCCGCCGCAGGTCGCGCCGTTGAAAGCGAGGCTGAGGGCGAGCCCGCGACGCCGTTCGAACCACGAGTTCAGCACGGTCGCGATCACCACCGTGCCCATGCCGGTCCAGCCGACCGACATCAGCGCATAGGCGAGATAAAGCTGCCAGGGCGTCTGCATGACCGCCAGCAGCACCGTCGATGCCCCGAGCGCCGACAGCCCACACAGGATCAACGACCGCAGCCCGATACGGACGAGGAGATCGTCGGTGAAGATGACGAGGACGGAGGTCAGGAGAAAGGAGAAGGTGCTGGCCGCCGAGACCAGCGTGCCCGGCCAGCCATGGGCCCGCTGGAGCTCGGCGAGATAGACGCCCTGGCCGTACAGGCCGAAGCCGAACATGAAGAAGGCCATCAGGAAACAGGCCAGCACGACCCGCCAGCCGCGATAGTGCGGCGAGGATTCGTCGGTGCCCGTTGCGACAATCATCAATCAAGCAATCGGCCAAATGGAAACCAAGCAGGGCCGATCGTGCCGCACAACTCCTGGTTATTCAACAAAAACATTGTAGCCTTTTGTTGCGCGCGCTGATCTCGATGCATCTCGCGCTGCGCACGTCTCCGCGGCGGCGGGAGGCCCCGTACCATTACGGCCGGGTATGGTTGAGGTTTCTTAACTGTCCAGCGTTAGCCTTAGTTCGGCCGAAGCGAGCCGCGTGTAGAGCCGCTTCGCGTACTTTGCAGTGATTGGAAATGCCCTACAGGCTTGGACGAGCGCCGCTTTGCGGCGTGTTGCGCTCCGCCTGCTCGTCTGCAAGACCTTCCCTTTCCCGCAGGACAACGCCAATGATGTCATTGTTCAATAATCTACGGATGCCCACCAAGATCGGCTTGATCACCGGCGTGCTCGGCGCTGTCATGATCGCCCTGGTCGGCTACACCGCGACCCGAATGGCGGCTCTCGATGCGGCCTATTCGGATATCGTCGTCAGGGTCGACACATCCACCACTCTGGTGGCGCGTATCGCGCGCCGGGTCGAGACCTACCGCGCTGCAGCATTCGAACTCCTCGTCGAAACCACTGACGCCGGCAACGCCAGGCTGTTGAAGGCCACGAAAGAGAATTCGGAATGGGCGATCGAGAATCTCAACAAGGTCCGGCAGAACGTGCCTGAAAAGGCGGGGGAGGTTGGCGCGCAGATCGAGAGCCTCAAAAAAGCATTTGCTGCCTGCACCCCGGCGATCGCGTACGCCTCCACCACCACCAATGCGGAGGAGAACGTAAAGGCCGCCGAACGGATGCGCGTCGAATGCAATGGCGTTCTCCAGGAGGCGGTCGCCTCCCAGATCCATCTCGCCGAAACGATGGTGGCGTTTGCCAAGAGCAGGGCCGACGAACAACACGCGGACGCCGCCGCCGAGATCAGGAGTTCGTACATCCTCGCCGCGGTCTCCGGCATTTCAGCCATCGCCGGCGCGCTGCTGCTTGGTATCTTCGGTATCGCGCGGCCGCTGACGAGCCTGGTCGGTCTGCTCAATCGCATGGCCAAGGGCGAGGACGTCGAAATGACGGCGCTGGGCCGCCGCGATGAGATTGGCGACACGGCGCGCGCAGTGGAGAGCGTAAAGACGATGCTCGCCGAGAAGGCCCGCCAGGAGGCACTCGCCAAGTCCGAGCAGGATCGCCTTGCCGGCGAACAACGCAAGCAGGAGATGTACAAGCTCGCCAACCAGTTCGAAGGGGCAGTCGGAGAGATCATCGAGACGGTGTCCTCGGCGTCGACCGAGCTCGAGGCCTCCGCCAGCACGCTGACCGCGACCGCCGAACGCTCCCAGCAATTGTCGACCGTCGTGGCGGCAGCATCCGAGGAAGCCTCCACCAACGTGCAATCGGTCGCGTCAGCCACCGAGGAGCTGTCGTCGTCCATCAACGAGATCAGCCGTCAGGTGCAGGATTCCGCGCGCATGGCGAGCGAAGCCGTCGGCCAGGCGCGTGCGACCACCGTGGAGGTCGGCGAGCTTTCGAAGGCGGCAAGCCGGATCGGCGACGTCGTCGAGCTGATCAATACCATCGCTGGGCAGACCAACTTGCTGGCGCTGAACGCGACCATCGAGGCGGCACGCGCCGGTGAAGCGGGCCGTGGTTTCGCCGTGGTCGCCTCCGAGGTAAAGGCGCTCGCCGAACAGACCGCGAAGGCGACGGGCGAGATCGGGCAGCAGATCTCGGGTATTCAATCGGCGACGCAGGCCTCGGTCGGTGCGATCAAGGAGATCAGCGGGACGATCGAGCGGCTGTCGGAGATCGCCTCGGCGATTGCCGCCGCCGTCGAAGAGCAAGGTGCGGCGACCCAGGAGATCTCCCGCAACGTCCAGCAGGCGGCACAAGGCACGCATCAGGTTTCGTCCAATGTGACGGCCGTACAGCGCGGCGCCGCGGAAACCGGCTCGGCATCCTCGCAGGTACTGGCGGCCGCGCAATCCCTGGCCCTCGAAGGCAACAGGCTGAAGCTCGAGGTCGGGAATTTCTTGAACACGGTGCGCGCCGCGTAGGCGGATGTGAATGGCACCGCCCCGGCGATCCCGACACCAGCCTCGGGAACACGGCGCATTGCCCGGGCCGCTTTGTCAGGAGGGGCCGTCTCTGGATACCCGGATCGCCCCGAGCTTGGGGCGCTCCCGCCAAAAACTTCGACCCCGGCATTGGCACCTCCGTGAGATGATGTAGGCTGAGGGCAAGACTCGCCAACGTCGGCGTCGCGGCGACCGCAGGGGCTCCTCATGTCGAATGGCAATATCCTCGTCAGCGAAGAGCACGCAACACGCGTAATCACCCTGCGCCGCCCGGGCAAGAAGAACGCCATTACGCAGGACATGTACCGGGAGATGAGCCGCGCGATCGACACCGCGCAGAACAATCCCGACATCCGCTGCATCATCATCACCGGCGGCTCCGGCGTGTTCACCGCCGGCGACGACATCGACGATTTCATGCACGCCGACACGTCGCGCCCCCAGACGCTGACGGACGGCGCGAGATTCCTCTATTCACTCGCCCTGAACGCCAAGCCGATCATCGCCGCCGTGGATGGAGCGTCGATCGGGATTGGCACGGTCATGTTGTTTCACTGCGACTACGTGCTCGCATCCACGGCAGCTACTTTCTCCGCGCCTTACATCCGTCTCGGGCTGGTTCCGGTCGGGGCTTCCAGCCTGCTGATGCCGAACACGATGGGTCACCAGCGCGCTTTTGCGATGCTGGTGATGGGGCGGACTTTCACCGCCGCGGAGGCCCATACCGCGGGCTTTGTCAACGCGGTGGTGTCATCGGGGCACACCGAGGTCGAGGCCCGCAAAGTGGCGCGCGAGATTTGCAAGCTTCCGGCCGAGGCCGTCGCGATCTCGCGCAAATTGCTGCGCGCCGCGCCGGAAGAGCTCACCCGCCGCATCGACCAGGAAGCCCATCTGTTCGGCGAGCGGCTGAAGTCCGAAGAAGCCACTGCCGCGTTCAACGCGTTTGCTGACAGGAAGAAAAAATAGGGCACCGAGAACTTTCGTGAAATCTTCGTGCGGAACGACTAGTCTGGTTCCATGCGACATGTTCTCCGCCTGACCGTCTTCGCGCTCGCGCTCGCCACCCTGCCCGCGTCCGCCCAAACCGCCGCACCCGTCGAGCTGCGCATTCTCGCGGTCAACGATTTCCACGGCAATCTGCGCCCGCCGCCGGGCGGCATCCGGATCAGCGATCCCGAGGATAAATCCAGAAAGGTGATGGTGGCGGCCGGCGGTGCCGAATACATGGCGACGCTGGTGAAGCAGCTGCGCGAGGGACACAAGAACACGATCTTCGTCGCCGCCGGCGACCTGATCGGCGCGAGCCCGTTCCTGTCGGCGATGTTCCACGACGAGCCGTCGATCGAGTCGCTCTCGATGATGGGGCTCGCGATCACCTCGGTCGGCAATCACGAATTCGACGAGGGCAAGACCGAGCTGTTGCGGATGCAGAACGGGGGTTGTCATCCCGTCGACGGCTGTCAGGGCCCGCATCCGTTCCTGGGCGCCAAATTCCACTATCTCGCGGCGTCCACCATCGAGACCGCGACCGGCAAGAGCGTGCTGCCGCCTTACGAGATCAGGGAGTTCGAGGGCATCCCCATCGCCTTCATCGGGCTGACCTTGAAGGAGACCGCGGGCATCGTCTCGCCCGCGGGCATCGCCGGGCTCGAATTCCGCGACGAAGCCGAGACGGTGAACGCGCTGGTGCCGCAGCTGAAGGCGCGTGGGGTCGAGGCCATCGTGGTGCTGATCCACCAGGGCGGCGAGCCGGCCGGCGACTACAATGAATGCCCTGCCATTACGGGGCCGATCGTGGACATCGTGAAAAAATTCGATCGTGCCGTCGATGTCGTCGTCAGCGGCCATACTCATCGTGCTTATGTTTGCCAAGTCGATGGGCGGCTCGTCACCAGCGGCGACAAATACGGCACGCTGGTCACCGCGATCGACCTCAAGCTCGATCCGGCAACGCGCGACGTCGTCAGCGCCAGGGCCGAGAACGTCATCGTCGCAACTGCCTCGCTGCCAAAGGATCCCGAGCAGACCGCGCTGATCGATGCCTACGACAAGCTCTCAGCGCCGATCGCCAATCGCCCGGCTGGATCGGTGACGCAGACGCTGTCGCGCGTGCCGAACGAGGCCGGCGAAAGCGCGCTCGGCGACATCATCGCGGACGCGCAGTTCGCCGCGACCAGGGACGCCAAGGACGGCAGCGCCGTCATCGCACTCACCAACCCCGGCGGCATCCGCACCGACATCGTTCCAAAGGAGAACGGCGCGATTACCTTCGGCGACGTTTTCGCCAGCCAGCCGTTCCGCAACCGGCTCGTCACCATGACGCTCACGGGCCGCCAGCTCAAGGACATGCTGGAGCAGCAATGGCTCGATCCGAAGCGGCCGCGGATTCTCCAGGTCTCGAACGGGTTCAGTTATGCCTGGGATGCGGCGAAGCCATTCGGCGAGCGCGTCATCACCGAGAAGATGACGCTCAACGGCAGGCCGATCGAAGCTGGAAGCGGCTATCGCGTCACCCTCAACGATTATCTCGCAGTCGGCGGTGACGGCTTCACGGTCGCCAAACAGGGCACGGCGCCGCAATATGGCGGCTACGACGCTGACGCGCTGTTCGCGTTCTTCAGGACGCACGGACCAATCGGGCCGCTGCCGCTGAACCGCATCCAGCGCGTGAACTGATCCGGATCAAACGGACCGGTCCGGGACCACCCTTTGCCATTCCGGGGGGAACGCATAGATTGGGTTTTGCATTTGCGTTTTGGCGCCGGATGCGCCAAGCGACGCCGAGAGCCCGCATCCCCATGAGGCCGACCTGATGAGTACGCTTCTCCTCTCCCACAAGGCCTGCCTCGACCACGTCACGCCGCCGGGACACCCTGAAAGGCCGGACCGCCTGCGCGCGGTGGAGGAAGCGCTGTCGCATGAGCGCTTCCAGTTCCTGGTGCGCGACGAGGCGCCGGAGGGCGATCTCGACCTCGTCACGCTCTGCCACAACGAGCACTACGTCACCGAGCTGCGCCACATCGCGCCGACCAGCGGACAGGTCTATCTCGATGGCGACACCTCGATGTCGCCGGGCACGTGGGAAGCGGTGATGCGCGGCGTCGGCGGCGCGGTCGCGGCGACCGAAGCGGTAATGGCGGGCGAGCATCGCAACGCCTTCGTCGCGGTGCGCCCGCCCGGCCACCACGCCGAGATCGGCAAGCCGATGGGCTTCTGCTTCTTCGACAACGTCGCAATCGCCGCACGCCACGCGCAGCGCAAATACGGCATCAAGCGCGCGGCCATCGTCGATTTCGACGTGCATCACGGCAACGGCACGCAGGACATCTTCTGGTCGGACCCGAGCGTGATGTACTGCTCGACGCACCAGATGCCGCTGTTTCCGGGCACCGGTGCCAAGAGCGAGCGCGGCGACCACGACACCATCGTCAACGCGCCGCTCGCCTCCGAGGACGGCGGGCCGGAATTCCGCATCGCGTTCGAGAATTTGATCCTGCCGCAGCTCGAAAAATTCAGCCCGGAGCTGCTCGTCATCTCTGCCGGCTTCGACGCGCATTATCGCGATCCGCTGGCGTCGCTGAATTTGCGCGCGGAGGATTATGCCTGGGTGACGCGCAAGCTGATGGACCTCGCCGACAAGACCGCGGGGGGGCGCGTTGTTTCTGTGCTCGAAGGCGGCTACGACCTGCAAGGACTGAAAGAATCTGTTACGGCGCATGTCGGCGCCCTGATGGGCGCCTGACGCACCCGCCACATTACGCCCGCAAAACCTTGCTTTCTCTGATGTGAAGCGAATCGGGCAATCGGAAACTTATATGGCCGAAAATACCCAAATCGACGTCTCCAGGCTGACCTTCGAACGCGCCATCGAGGAGCTCGAAACGATCGTGAAGCGGCTCGAGGACGGCAAGGTGCCGCTCGAGGAATCCGTGACGATCTATGAGCGCGGCGAGGCCCTGAAGCGCCGCTGCGAGGAGTTGCTGCGCCAGGCCGAGGCGCGCGTCGACAAGATCACCACCGATGCCAGCGGGCAGGCCACCGGCACCGCGCCGCTCGACGTCCAGTAAGGGCCGCCTTCGAGGCCGCCCGTCCCAAGCATTGGCCGCCGGCAATTTTTCATGATCGCACGCCGTCGTCGGAGCCACTGCTGCTGTTGGGCCAGCTAACGGGCGGTCCAAAGCTCGCGGAACTCCCTCACAAGGCCGTTCGCCCTCCCCAATCGCGTCTAAAACAGCTTCCCTCTCGCCAAAACGTGCCGAGGAACCGGGCCAGCTTGGAACCCTTCCGCTGGCGCGAGGATTAACCACTCTGGCCCGGGGGTTGCACATGCATGCCCGTAATCGGCCCTGCGGGTTGGCTTTGGCCCAAGCTTTGGTGTAAAGCTGCGTGGAGTGTGGCTTTTTGTAAGCCTTGCGTGGGCACCGATTGCCGGCGACAAGCGCTTCAAACTGCTGATGAATTGGCTGGGATGGACGAAGCCGATCTAAGTGACAGGGATCACAGAGACTGAACCGGAGAGCATTTAAGCTCACCTAAGCTTGAAGACGGGGCTTTGCCCCATGCAGGTGGCTCCGACGGTTTAAGGACTCGCGCTGCGCCGATATTGTGCAAACCCATCGCGCGCCGGAACGATCTTCCGGCGCTGACAAATTGGAAATCGCCGTGAACGCATACAGTAAAACGCCGCTTCTCGACACCATCCGGACGCCGGACGATTTGCGCAAGCTCAAGATCGAGCAGGTTCGCCAGGTTGCCGACGAGCTGCGTCAAGAGACCATCGACGCCGTCTCGGTGACCGGCGGTCACTTCGGCGCAGGCCTCGGCGTGGTCGAGCTCACCACTGCGATCCATTACGTCTTCGACACCCCGCGTGACCGGCTGATCTGGGACGTCGGACACCAGGCCTATCCGCACAAGATCCTCACCGGCCGGCGCGATCGCATCCGTACGCTGCGCACCGGCGGCGGCCTGTCCGGCTTCACCAAGCGCAGCGAGAGCGATTACGATCCGTTCGGCGCCGCGCATTCCTCGACCTCGATCTCCGCCGGCCTCGGCATGGCGGTCGCGCGCGACCTCTCCGGCGGCAAGAACAACGTTATCGCCGTGATCGGTGACGGCGCGATGTCGGCGGGCATGGCCTATGAGGCCATGAACAATGCGGGTGCAATGAACTCGCGCCTGATCGTCATCCTCAACGACAACGACATGTCGATCGCACCGCCGGTCGGCGCGATGAGCGCCTATCTGTCGCGGCTCTACTCGGGCAAGACCTATCGCACGCTGCGCGATGCCGCCAAGCAGATCAACAAGCGCCTGCCCAAGATCATCGCCAGCCGCGCCAACCGCGTCGAGGAATATTCCCGCGGCTTCATGATGGACGGCGGCACGCTGTTCGAGGAGCTCGGCTTCTATTACGTCGGCCCGATCGACGGCCATAACCTCGACCATCTCCTGCCCGTGCTGAAGAACGTGCGCGACATGGAGACCGGCCCGATCCTGGTTCACGTCGTGACGCAGAAGGGCAAGGGCTACGGCCCGGCGGAAGCCTCCGCCGACAAGTACCACGCCGTCGTCAAGTTCGACGTCGCGACCGGCACCCAGGCAAAGTCCAAGCCGAACGCGCCGGCCTATCAGAACGTGTTCGGCCAGAGCCTCGTCAAGGAAGCGGAGAAGGACGACAAGATCGTTGCCATCACCGCGGCGATGCCGTCCGGCACCGGCGTCGACATCTTCAACAAGGCCTTCCCGGACCGCACCTTCGACGTCGGCATTGCCGAGCAGCACGCGGTGACGTTCGCCGCCGGTCTCGCCACCGAAGGCTACAAGCCGTTCTGTGCGATCTACTCGACCTTCCTGCAGCGCGGCTACGACCAGATCGTGCATGACGTCGCGATCCAGAGCCTGCCGGTCCGCTTCGCCATCGACCGCGCCGGCCTCGTCGGCGCCGACGGCGCCACCCATGCCGGCTCGTTCGACAACGCCTATCTCGGCTGTCTGCCGAACATGGTGATCATGGCCGCGGCCGACGAAGCCGAGCTGGTGCACATGGTTGCAACCCAGGTTTCGATCAACGATCGGCCGAGCTCGCTGCGCTATCCGCGCGGCGAGGGCCGCGGCATCGAGATGCCCGAGGTCGGCGTTCCGCTCGAGATCGGCAAGGGCCGCGTGATCCGCCAGGGCAGCAAGATCGCCCTGCTCTCCTTCGGCACGCGCCTCGCCGAATGCGAGAAGGCCGCCGACGAGCTCGCAGCCCATGGCCTTTCCACCACCATCGCGGATGCGCGCTTCATGAAGCCGCTGGACACCGAACTGGTGCTCAAGCTCGCGCGCGACCACGAGATCCTGATCACGATCGAGGAAGGCTCGGTCGGCGGTTTCGGCTCGCATGTCGCGCAGTACCTGACCGACCAGGGCGCGCTGGACAGCGGCCTGGTGCGGTTCCGCACCATGGTACTGCCCGACGTGTTCCAGGATCACGACACGCCGGCGGCGATGTACGGCCGTGCCGGTCTCGATGCCAAGGGCATCGTCGCCAAGGTGTTCGAGGCGCTGGGCAAGGACGTCAAGGCCGAGACGGTCAAGCTCGCCTGACAGCGAGCTTCGACCTTCTGCGAAGCAGCTCTCATGAAAATCTATCTGGCAGGCCCCGACGTGTTCCTGCCGGATGCGGACGAGATCGGCCGGCAGAAGGTCGCGATCTGTGCCGCGAACGGCCTCACCGGCCTCTATCCCCTCGACAACGAAATCGACCTCGCCGCGCCTGATGCGTCGCGGCAGACCTTTTGCGGCAACGAGGCGATGATGGACGCGGCCGACGCCATCATCGCCAATCTCACGCCGTTCCGCGGCGCCGGCGCCGATCCCGGCACCGTCTACGAGCTCGGCTACATGGCCGGCCGCCGCAAATTCTGCCTCGCCTATTCCAACGACGGCGCCGCCTATGCCGACCGTGTCGGCCGCCTCATGGACGTGACGTCCGAGGACGGGCGGCTGGTCGACGCGCAGGGGCTGACGGTCGAGGATTTTGGCCTCGTCGACAATCTCATGATGATCCACGCGCTGGAGCTGCATGGCTGCCCGCTGGTGACGCCGGCGCAGATGCCGGTCGACGTCTGGCACGATCTGGCCGCGTTCGAGGCTTGCGTCCGGATGGCGGCCGCGCGATTGATCGCTACATAAGCGCCTCAGGCGTC
Source organism: Bradyrhizobium sp. 149 (assembly GCF_023073915.1). Lineage (GTDB taxonomy): Bacteria > Pseudomonadota > Alphaproteobacteria > Rhizobiales > Xanthobacteraceae > Bradyrhizobium. Next base: position 698,884 of record NZ_JADPKK010000013.1, read on the forward strand.
TTCGGAGAGATTATGTCCCCTGCCCGCAAGCGCGCGGATGTTTTGCTGGTCGAGCGCGGGCTGTTCGAGAGCCGGGCGCGGGCGCGCGCGGCGATCGAGGCCGGGCTCGTCACCGCCGACGACAAGCAGGTCGCAAAGCCGTCGGAGACCATCGCCGAGGACGCCGTGATCCAGGCCGAGGCCGCGCACCCCTACGTCTCCCGCGGCGGCGTCAAGCTCGCCGGCGCGCTGGAGCGGTACCCAATCGAGATCGAGGACCATGTCTGCCTCGACGTCGGCGCTTCCACCGGCGGGTTCACCGAGGTGCTGCTGGCGAACGGCGCGAGCCTCGTCTTTGCGGTCGATGTCGGCACCAACCAGTTGCATCCCTCGCTGCGCGGTCACTCCAAGATCGTGTCGATGGAAGAGACCGACATCCGCGCCTATGACGGCAAGCGCCTGCCGGCGCGGCCTGATGTCGTCGTGATCGACGTCAGCTTCATCTCGCTCAAGACGGTGCTGCCCGTGGCGCTGTCGCTGGCGGCCGCGCCGATGAGCCTGCTGGCGCTGATCAAGCCGCAATTCGAGGCGGACCGGAAGCACAACAAGAAGGGCATCATCCGCGACGCCGCCGTGCACCGCGAGATCTGCGACGACATCGCCGCCTTTGCGGCCTCGCTCGGCTGCACCGATATCGAGGTGTTCCCGTCGGCGATCACCGGCGGCGACGGCAATATCGAATTCTTCCTCGGCGCGCGCCGTGGTTGAGCGCGTGAAGATCGATCACGTCGGCCATCGCGGCGACGGCGTCTCGCTCGACGCCGGGAATGCCATCTATGTGCCCTACACGCTCGGCGGCGAGACCGTCGAGGTCGATCATGTCGTCGGCAACCATCCTGACCGCCGCAAGCTGCTGGCGGTGGATGTCGCCAGCCCGGAGCGCATCACACCGTTCTGTCCGCATTTCGGCGTCTGTGGCGGCTGCGCGATCCAGCACTGGGCGGCTGAACCGTATCACGCCTGGAAGCGCGGCATCGTGGTCGACACCCTGGCCCAGGCCGGGATCGACTGCGAGGTGGCGTCGCTGGTTGACGCCCACGGTGCGGGGCGCAGGCGCATCACGCTGCACGGCCGGTTCGGCACCCATGACATCCTCAAGGTCGGCTTCTCGGCTGCCAGCTCGCACGACGTCATTCCGATCCATCGCTGCCCGATCCTCGATCCCGGGCTTGAGGGCGCGCTCGATGCCGGTTGGGCGCTCGCCGAGCTGCTGACGTCCAAAATGTCGGTGACGAAGCCGCTGGACGTCCAGGTCACCGCGACCGCCAACGGTCTCGACATCGACGTGCGCGGCTCCGGCCCGCTGCCAACGCCGCTCGTGACCGCGCTCTCGCGCGTCGCCGAGCAGCACCGCCTCGCCCGGCTGACACGGCACGGCGAACTGGTGCTGCAACGTCTGCCACCGACCCTGCAGATGGGCCGCGCCGAGGTGACGCTGCCGCCGGGCTCGTTCCTGCAGGCAACCGTCGCGGGCGAAGAGACGCTTGCCTCGCTCGTCGCGGAGCGCATCGGCAAGGCCAAGAACGTTCTCGATCTCTTCTGCGGCGTCGGGCCGTTTGCGTTGAGGCTTGCCGAGAAGGCCCGCGTCACCGCCCATGACAATGACGCCGGCGCCATTGCAGCGCTCGCACAGGCCGCGCGCACGCCGGGGCTCAAGCCGGTCAAAGCGGAGCCGCGCGATCTATTCCGCCGCCCCCTGGTGCCGCCGGAGCTGCGCGATTTCGATGCTGTCGTGTTCGATCCGCCGCGCCAGGGCGCGCAGGCGCAGGCCTTGAAGCTCGCCGCGAGCAAGGTGCCCGTAGTGGTCGCGGTCTCCTGCAACGTCGCGACCTTTGCCCGCGACGCGCGGCTGCTGATCGACGGCGGCTACAGGATGGATGCCGTGGTGCCGGTCGATCAGTTCCGGCACACGCCGCATGTGGAGCTGGTGGCGAAGTTCACGCGCTAGTTTTTTTTGAGCATGACCTTTTCGGGAAGCCGCCGCACACTTTCCCGGGTCATGCTCTACCGCCTGAGACCGCCCAACGCCGGTGACTCGCCGGGCAGTATCGACGAGTTGATGTCGCTGTCCATGCGCCCCGATTGCTGCTGGATGAAACCGGCGCCGAACGACAGGCTCAGGTTGGAGGTCGGCTTGAACTCGACACCCGCAAAAGCGCCGTAGCCGGGCGAGGCGCTGGAGGTGAGCGGCGCAAGCGAGCTGCCAATGCCGCCGCCGTATTTCAGTGTATCGAAACCGGCAAAGAACGTGACGGGCATGCCGCCCGCGGTCTTGGTGTTGTAGCCGAACTGCGTGGCATCATAAGAGAGCGCGCTGAAGTTGCCGACTGACGCGCTTTGGCTGAAACCGTTCAAACCGAGACTGCCGCGTTCGCTTCCGACAAAGAAGCCGGGACGAAAACTGTAGCTTCCGTCCGCATCGCCGGCCTTGAAGCTTGGAAAATTGCCGTAGGCATCGGCGCTCTGGCCGGCACTGCCACCCCAACCGAAAGGACCGCCCGGTATCCAATACCTCAGGGGCGCCACTTGCGCATGAGCCGTTGCTCCGCCAAGGCAAAGCACGGCGAAGAGAGTTGCGAGGGTGCGTGAATCTGCGAAGCTGGACATCAGGTGACCGTCAAGGAAGTGCGGAAATTATACGCGAGGGATGTCGCTAATGCCAGTGGAGCTGACCCACGGGCGTCGTTTCGATCAACTCCCGCATGCGTTCCCGAGGTCTTGCGTTCCCGAGGTCTTGCACGGTTCCCACCGCACCGTAAGCTGTCGTCCGAAACAAGGCGGCGCGAGTCCGCCGGAATGAGAGAACGACGATGCGATATCCGGGCGCGTGCGAACGAAAGCGATGAAGGACGACGAGGCCGCACTCTACGATCTCGCGATGGCGCTGTACCGCGACAAGAAGGTCTCCGACGAAGTCTACCGCATGGCGCAGCAGAAATTCGGCGAGCGTGGCATCATGGATATCATCGGCCCGATCGGCTATTACGACCTGGTCTCGATGACGCTGATCACCATGCAGGCGGACGCACCGAACGACAGCGTGCCGCCGCTGCCACCGCTCGCCGCCAAATAGCAACTCCGCAACCACCGTCCATGTCGCACGATCCGCTGCTCACACGTCTGACATCCGCTTTCGCCGAGGTGCGGGGCGTCGCGGCCGTCGCACTCGGCGGCTCGCGTGCGCGCGGCAGCGGGCACGCCGCGTCCGATTATGACATCGGGCTGTATTTCAAAGCAGCGCTTCCGCTGGATACCGAACGCTTGCTGGCCGCCGCAAAGGAAATCGCCGACGATCCTGCCGTCACGGCGGTGACGAAGATCGGGGAATGGGGGCCGTGGATCATCGGAGGTGCCTGGCTGTCGGTTGGCGGACAAAAGGTCGACCTGCTCTATCGGAACGCCGACGCCGTCGAAGCCGTAATGGAATCCTGCCGGGCCGGCATCATCACCATGGACTACCAGCCCGGCCATCCACACGGCTTCTGCTCGGCGATCTGGATGGGCGAAATCGCCTATTGCCAACCACTGCACGATCCGCAAGACCTGATCCACCGGTTGAAATCGATCGCGCTGCCCTACCCGCAACCGCTGCGGGATGCCCTGATCCGGAGCTTCCAGTGGGAAATCCTCTTCGGCATCGAGAATGCGGAGCTTGCGGTCGCACGGAACGAGCAGACCCATATCGCCGGATGCGTCTACCGGTCGCTGGCCTGCGTTGCGCAGATCGTGTTCGCGCTGAACGAGCGCTATCTCATCAACGAAAAGGGCGCGCTATTGGAAGCAGCGCGGTTGCCGCTGACAATTCCGCATCTGCACGAGCAGGCGGAGGAGATCTGGCGGCTGATCGGCAATGGCGCCCTCACGCCCGCTTGCGATATCTTGCGTGAGATCGACTGGCAATTGAAGGCGCTGATGCAATCCCGCAGCTAGCAGCCGTGACGGTTACGCCGTCTTGTCCACCGAAGAGGACGTATCCGCCGGCGGATATTTCGTCACGGGCACCATGAACGACTTGCTGCCGACCTGGTAGATGATCTTGCCGTTCTGCCCGTCGTCAGTCGCGATCTGCGCCTGCCCGAACATGATGACGTTCTTGTAGACGGTGCCGGTGCCCTGACGGGTGACGCCGTCGGTGGTGACGCTGACCTGCGCTTCGTTGCCGTTGACAGCGAGCACCCTGAAGCTCGCGCTCTTGCCATTGTCACTGGAATAGCCGCCCCAGCTTCCCATCAGGCGGCTGTCGGAGGCCGGCGGTGCCTGCTTCTCGAGAGTCGCGGTCTGCTTGCCCGCGCCTGCGGATGACAACAGCACCAGACTCTTGCCGTCCTTGGTGCCGACCGTGACCGTGCCGAAGGTGAGAAGCGAACCGGCGACCTCGCCAAAACCGCGCTCCGTGCGCCCGTTATGGGTGTACTCGACCTGCGCCCGCGCACCGCGGATGTTCACGACCTTGAAGCTGACGGGCTGGTTGTTGCCCGCCCAATTGCCTTTCCACTCACCGAGCAGGGAGCTCTGGTGATACACCCGCTCGAGAGCGGGCGAAATCTGGCTGGTGCTCGATGTGACGATGGCCATTGGATTGCTCGGCGGATCAGTCTGGCGGGCCCGCTTCGTTCGCGCCCCGACAGGAGCGTCAGAACATTATCCGGAAACAATTGGAACAGCCGATTAGGGCCCCGCAACAGTTAACGCGTGGTTAAAATTCCATCGGAGGCAAATAGGGCAAAAGGTCTCGTGCGGTGGCAGCGTTCAGCGACCCCAGCGGTCCGACCAGATCTTCTCGCCGATCATGCAGCTCACGCGCGGCTCCTTGTCCTTCTCCGCAACGCGCATCACGGGGCGCTCCGGCATACGGCCCGCAACCTCCATCAGGAGCTTGGTGCGGATGGCTTCCTTGAACTTGTCGCGATCCTTGATCGTGATGACGAAGGAACCGGGACCGCCGATGACGCAATCCTCATAGTAGAAGTCGAGATTGTCGATATCCATGGTCGAATAGGACGGCTCCTTGACCATGATCGGCAGGCCGTTGATGACGATGCCCTTCTCGATCGCTGCGTCGCGCGCAATCGTGACCGGAGTGCCATTGTTGTTGGGACCGTCGCCGGAAATGTCGATCACGCGGCGCAAGCCTCGATAGGGATCCTCATCAAACAGCGGCATCGCGAAAGTGATCGCGCCGGAGATCGAGGTGCGCGAGGCGCGCCGGATCGGCGTCTTCAAGATTTCGGCGGCGACGGCATCGGCGGTCTCCGGTCCGTCGATCAGGCGCCAGGGGATGATGATCTTCTGGTCGGTCGAGGCGGCCCACTCGAAATAGGTCACGGCAATGCGGCCGTTCGGACCCAGCTTCAGCGCCTGCAGGAATTCCTTCGACTGGATCGCCTGCGCATAGCCTTCGCGCTGAATCGCGAGTTCGTCCATGTCCATGGAGTAGGACACGTCGACCGCGAGGATCAGCTCGACATCGACCGTCTGCGCGTCCCTGTCGGCTGCTTGCCGCTGCGGTTGAATTTTAGGCGACTCAAATTTGGGTCCTGGTGCCGCGATGCCCGCGACGTCCCCTCCGGCAAACATACCGGTCACCAGCACAGCCCCGATCGAGAACAGCAAGCGCATAAGCAGCCTCCCGTCGTATGACGCGATGGTGACATGCAATCCCCTTGCCGCAAAGGGAGAAGATCGCTTGCGCTTCACATTCCAGTTAGGGATTTGCGAGTCAGGAATCGCGAGTTTGCAATTTGCGCGCTTTACACAAAGCTGCCGCCATGTTGCCGTGCTCGCGCCGCTGGAACGGCGCGACTGGCGCCGCCATGCCGTCGCGCGCGGTGCGCTCCCGGAATGACGGGCCACTGGACAGAGCGCCCCGCCCACTTGTCCGGCGTGATTTCCATGCTAGGCTGGCCGCACAGATGGGGATGGAGTCCCCCGACAACCGCCCGGCGGCCTGTGACCGTAGTGGGCTGATGACTCCTGCTTGAGGTGGGGCAATCTTTGAGCCTCTGCCTTCGGCGGGAGCATGGACAAACCCGCCGCTGGCGGGTTTTTTGTTGCCTGGATGCGAAGGCCAAGGAGCGGGGCCAAGGAGAGGCCAAGGAGAAGTCCTGGACGTGACGACGACCACACCTAACGCTGCGCGTGCGGGGCTGCCCAGGGGAATCTGGGTGCTCGGTTTTGTCTCGATGCTGATGGACGTCTCCTCCGAAATGATCCACGCGCTGCTGCCGGTCTATCTCGTCACCGTGCTCGGCGCCTCCACGCTCACCGTCGGCTTCATCGAGGGCATTGCGGAGGCGACCGCCTCGATCACGAAAATCTTCTCCGGCGCGTTGTCCGACTGGCTCGGCCGGCGCAAATTGCTCGCCGCGCTCGGCTACGGGCTGGCCGCGCTGACAAAACCGCTGTTCCCGCTTGCTCCCAGCGTCGGATGGCTGGTTGCCGCGCGCTTCATCGACCGCGTCGGCAAGGGCATTCGCGGCGCGCCGCGCGATGCGCTGATCGCCGATATCGCACCCATCGGCCTGCGCGGCGCGAGCTTCGGCTTGCGTCAGTCGCTCGACACCATCGGTGCGTTCCTCGGGCCGCTCCTGGCGATCGGCCTGATGTGGTGGACCGCGGACAATTTTACGGCGGTGTTCTGGGTGGCCGTGCTGCCGGGGTTCCTGTCGTTCGCACTGATTGCATTTGCTGTGAGCGAGCCGGAGCCGGATCCAGGCCGGGAGCCGCCAAGGAATCCGCTGAACACCGCCGCGATGCGGCAGCTTGGATCCTTATACTGGCGCGTCGTCGCAGTCGGCGTCGTCTTTACGCTGGCGCGCTTCAGCGAGGCCTTCCTGATCCTGCGCGCGCAGAACATCGGGCTCAATGCGATGTGGGTGCCGGCCGTGCTGGTGCTGATGAACATCGCCTATGCGTTGTCGGCTTATCCCGCCGGCGTGCTCTCGGACCGGATCAACCGCACCGGCCTGCTCGCGCTCGGGCTCGTCTTCCTCGCCGGCGCCGATCTCGCGCTGGCGCTGCTGCCAAGCCTTGGCGGCCTCGCCCTGGGCGTCGTGCTGTGGGGACTGCATATGGGATTGACGCAGGGCCTGCTCTCGGCCCTCGTCGCCGACGCCGCGCCACCGAGCTTGCGCGGCACCGCGTTCGGCTATTTCAACCTGTTCACCGGCCTTGCCTTGCTGGCCGCGAGCGTGATCGCGGGCGCGCTGTGGGATACCTATGGTCCAGCCGGCACGTTCCTGGCCGGACTGGGCTTCGCGCTGGTCGCGCTCGTGGGGCTGTTCGCCGTCGGCAACGGGCTGGCAACGGAGGAGAAACGATGACGGGGGGCTATTCGTCGTGCTGAGCGGGGTGCTTGCGATCATGATCGGCAGCGTGCTGGGCGGCTGTGCGCGCTATTTCATCTCCGGCGCGATCGCGCGTCGGCTGGGCGAGACGTTTCCGTGGGGCACCATGACCATCAACGTCACCGGCGCCTTCCTGATCGGCATTTTTGGCGCACTGGCGACCCACCCCGGCTCGGCCTTCGCAGCGCCCAATCCGTGGCTGTTCGCGGTGACCGGCTTTCTCGGCTGCTACACCACCGTGTCCTCGTTCAGCCTGCAAACGCTGACGCTGGCACGTAGCGGCGAGCCGATGCACGCGCTCGGCAACGTCGTGTTCTCGGTCGGGCTGTGCCTCGCGGCCGTAAGTTGCGGCTTCCTCCTCGCCGACACTCTGGGAGGCTAGAGGCAGATGAAGTCCCCCTCCTCCGCCGATCGCTGGCGCACCGCGACGCTCTATGCCTGGGTTGCGGCCGGCAGCACCGTCGGCGGGCTGACGCGCTACCTTGTCGGGCTTGCGCTCGACACCGGGCCCGGCTTTCCCGTCGCGACGCTGTTCATCAACGCCACGGGCTCGCTGATCATCGGCTTCTACGCGACGCTGACGGGCCCCGACGGCCGCGTCCTGGCGCGGCCCGAGCACCGGCAGTTCGTCATGACCGGGTTCTGCGGCGGCTACACCACGTTCTCGGCCTTCAGCCTGGAGATCTTCCGCCTGTTGCACGGTGGCATGAGATATACGGCGCTCGCCTATATCGCGGCATCCGTTATTTGCTGGCTGGTGTCGGTGTGGGCAGGCCATATGATGGCCAGCCGCATCAACCGCTTGACAAGGAGCTGACCATGCAAATCCCCAATCAGGCAGTTTCGCTCCGGATCTTCATCGGCGAGAGCGACCATTTCGACGGCAAGCCACTCTATGAAGCGATCGTGATGACGGCGCGCGAGCGGCATCTGGCCGGCGCCACCGTGCTGCGCGGCCCGATGGGCTTCGGCAAGTCGAGCCGGCTGCACACTTCGAAAATTCTGCGGCTCTCGGAAGACCTGCCGCTGCTGATCGAGGTCGTCGACAGCGAGGCCAACATCAATGCATTCCTGCCCATCCTGGACGGCATGATGTCGAGCGGCCTGATCACCTTGGAGAAGGTGCAGGTCCTGCAATATGGTGAGAAGGCCGCGCGCTGAACGCTCCGGCAGGAACCCGAGCCCGCCGTTTCCGGGAGGCGGAATGAACGACACCGTCATCAAGCCGAAAACCAGGACCAAGTCCAAGGTCGAGCGCCCGAAGCTGCACAAGGTCATCCTGATCAACGACGACTTCACGCCGCGCGAATTCGTCACGATGATCCTCAAGGCCGAATTCCGCATGACCGAGGATCAGGCCTACAAGGTGATGATCACCGCCCACAAGCTCGGCGCCTGCGTGGTCGCCGTGTTCACCAAGGACGTCGCAGAGACCAAGGCCACCCGCGCCACCGACGCCGGCCGCACCAAGGGCTATCCGCTGCTGTTCACGACGGAGCCGGAGGAGTAGTGGTGCCGATCGGGCTCGATCGCGCGCAACGCCCAAGCCTCGGCCGGATTGGTGTTTTGGCAACTCTTTCGACTTCAAATCCGCTCTGCCGAATAATGTATCTATCGGCCGTCAACAGGCGCATGCTGAGCCATCACCGGCTCGCCACGGCATCCATCGGTGACTGAGAGTTCTTTGCGCTCCCGCCCAATGCGGAGCGTCCCATGCAAAACACCACCAAGAAGACCATCCCGCTAAGCAATCGCCTTGCCCAATTGGCAGCCGAGGCCCGCCGGCGCGCAGAGATAGCCCCGCCCGGGGTTCAGCGAGAATCGCTGCTCAAAGCGGCGCGATTGAGCGAAACCGCGTCGCACATTCATGATTGGATAAGCCTGCCTGGCCCCAAAACACCGAGGTAGTGGCAAGCCAACCTGGTCGCGGCCTCTTCTCATCGAGCGACGATCCGGGCCGAGGCGGCATTCGCCTGCAAATCGCACTTCAAATATAAGTTGCAGAAAATGAACTATATTTCATTTTGGTTGTTGTAACAGCGTCCCCCAAATGAAGCGGGGCGGTCAACAGCCAAAGCAGCCCCAAATGATGAAATCTCTTATCGCGTTCGCGATGTTCGCGCTCCTCGGAGTGTCCGTAATGGTGTTGCCCGGCTTCGCTCCGCAAGTGAAAGCGCGCGAACCCGTTGCTTTGGCGAAGGCGGACCGGCTGGCGAGCCATACGGTGGTCAGGAATTGCCTGGGCCAAGTCTGGCCGGACTTCGAAGCATCGTGCCTGCGCAGAGCTGAATCCGATGTCAGGGTTCATGAAGCTCGTTTGGTTACGGCGCGCCGCTAGACAACAATCGCAAAGCGCCGGCCGAGCTTGTCGGACGATCCAGGAAAGTGTCGTGCACAGATGTCAACAACTCCAACCTCCTTGCCGAATGTTCTCGTCGTCGAAGACGAGATGATCCTGCGCATGCGCGCGGTCGATATCGTGGAGGATGCAGGCTTCTGCCCTGTGCAGGCCGTCAACGCCGACGAAGCCATCGCGATCCTCGAGTCGCGGTCGGACATCTCGCTTCTGTTCAGCGACATCCAGATGCCCGGGACCATGGACGGCTTGAAGCTGGCCCATGCGGTGCACGATCGCTGGCCTGCCATCAAGATCGTGCTGGTTTCCGGTCAGGTAAAGCCGGCTGAAAACGAAACGCCAGCGGACAGCCGCTTCTTTCGCAAGCCGCTCGCCGTCGACGAAATGATCTCGCAGTTGCAGACGATGATCGGAGCGGGCGCGCTAAAAATCCTTCCGACCACAACGACGGATCCCGGGGACAACCTTGAGGTTGCTCGATCGCCACAGGAATCGGTTCTGGTAGCGGAGAACGACAATCTGCGGCTGTTGCTGGAACAGGCCGACACCGACGCCAAGGTCCTGCTCGCTCAAGCCGGCATCGAAGCCCACGAACGCGAGGCTGCCGACAAGTTGCAAAAGCTCATCCTCGGAGAGCTGCATCATCGCATCAAGAATACGCTTGCGACGGTGAGCGCAATCGCAGCCCAGAGCTTCCGGGCCGCAGTCAATCTCGAGCAAGGCCAAAAAGCCATGGATGGCCGGTTGCTGGCGCTGGGGCGGGCCCACGACCTGTTGATACAGGTCAGCTGGTCAAATGCGAGCCTCACTCATACCCTGAGCGGCGCCACCGATCCTTTTGACAGTCAGGGGGGCCGACGATTCCATTTCAATGGCCCGGACCTCAGGATCACATCCGGTGCCGTGATAGCGCTCGCCATGACGTTCAACGAGCTCTGCACCAACACGACGAAGTTCGGCGCGCTGTCCAGTTCCTCCGGCCATGTCGAGATCGCATGGACGGTAGACGAGATCGAGCAAAGGCTGCACCTGAAGTGGAGCGAAAGCGGCGGCCCCGTGGTGGCGCCGCCGGCGCGACGAAGCTACGGCACCCGGATGATCGAGTCGCTCGGCCAGCAACTGAACGGGCAGGTGCGGCTGGCCTATGAACCGTCCGGATTTGTCTATCAGCTGGATGTACCGCTGAGGTCGGTGATGGCGTCGAACGCCTGAATTCTGCTTACCGGCTTGGCGGCGGCGGACGACCTCAGGCCATCACCGCCGGCGTCTCCTCCGCCAGCCCGTAGACGCGCTGCGCCTTGGAGACCCCCGCGATCGGGAATTCGCCGAGCTCGTGCCAATCGTGGTGGCAGACCTTGGCAAAGCCTTCCGAGGCCACCACGGTCCGCCCCAGGCGACCCGTGATCTTCTCGAGCCTGGCGGCAAGATTGACGGCGGGGCCGATGCAGGTGAAGTCGAGGCGGTTGCCGCCGCCGATATTGCCGTAGAGGATGTGACCGACGTGGAGCGCGACGCCGAAGCGGAAGCGCTCGATGATTTCGCCGACCGGAAAGGCGAGCGCCTCGACGCTGGCCCGCGATTCGCGCGCTGCCTCCAGCACGCGCGTGCAGACATGCGCGGCATCGCCGACATATTCGTCGATCGGGAACACCGCGAGCAGGCCGTCGCCCATGAATTTCAGCACCTCGCCGCCATGGCCACGGATCGCGGTGACCTGGCAGTCGAAATAATGATTGAGGATTTCGACGACGGTCTCGGCCGGCAGCCGGTCCGACAGCGCGGTGAAGCCGCGCAGGTCGGAGAGCCAGATCGCAGCTTGCATGGTGTCGTTGTGGCCGCGCCGGATCTGGCCGCCAAGGATGCGCGCGCCGGCACGATTGCCGACATAGGTGTCGAGCAGCATCTCGGCGGTGCGGCGCAGGCTGATGATCTCGGCAATACGCGCGAGCGGCGTCACGATGGAGCGGATCGCCGCGATCTCGTCGTCGCTGAAGCCACCGGGCTGCCGGGTCATCCAGCTCGTCGCGTTGACCGAGCCGTCGAGGAACCGCAGCGGCACCGCGACATAGTCGGTCACGCCTTCGGCCCGCATGTCGTTGATGATGGGAAACCGCTTGCTGCCGGGATCGTCGACGCGCCCTCTGACCTCCAGCCCCTGCTCGAACACGATCCGAAGCGGGCTCTGGGCGAACTCCGGCGAGTCCAGGACATCGAATTCGACCGCGCCGATTTCGACCTGTTCGCCTTGCCGCCAGATGAAGTTGCGGCCGAATATTTCGGGGTGGAGCGTGCGGATGAAGATGCCGAACCGCCAGACCGGCAGGCCCGCCGCGACCAGACGCTCGCAGAAATCCTCGATCATCACGACCGGCTCTACCGACGACCAGGCGCCGTCGATCAGCCAGTTGGAGACGCGCTGAAGCTCGAAGCTGTTCATGGCCGCATTTGCGGGCGAAGTTGTGAGATCGTCAAGCTGCGCGGCGGGCTAGTACCGCGACATCAGCGCCCCACCTGCCCGCGGTCGCGCAGGAAATGATCGGCCAACACGCACGCCATCATGGCTTCGCCGACCGGGACGGCGCGAATGCCGACGCAGGGGTCGTGGCGGCCCTTGGTCATGATCTCGGTGTCGGTGCCGTTGCGATCGACGGTGAGACGCGGCTGCAGGATCGACGAGGTCGGCTTGACCGCGAAGCGCACCACCACCGGCTGTCCGGTCGAGATGCCGCCCAGCACGCCGCCGGCGTGGTTGGACAGAAAACGCGTGCCGTCATTGCCGGTACGCATCTCGTCGGCGTTCTCTTCGCCCGTGAGTTCGGCCGCGCCAAAGCCGGCGCCGATCTCGACGCCCTTCACCGCATTGATGCTCATCATTGCAGAGGCGAGCTCGGCGTCGAGCTTGGCGTAGATCGGCGCGCCAAGGCCTGCCGGCACACCTTCGGCGATGACCTCGATCACAGCGCCGATCGACGAGCCGCTCTTGCGGATGCCGTCGAGATAGGTCTCGAAGAACGCGGCCTTGTCCTTGTCGGGACAGAAGAACGGGTTTTTCGCAATCTCGTCCCAGTCCCAATTCGCGCGGTCGATCTTGTGCGGGCCCATCTGCACCAGCGCGCCGCGCACTTTGACATCGGGCAGCACCTTTCGCGCGATCGCGCCGGCGGCAACCCGCGTCGCCGTCTCGCGCGCGGAGGAGCGGCCGCCGCCGCGATAGTCGCGCAGGCCGTACTTCGCCTCATAGGTGAAGTCGGCGTGACCCGGACGAAACTTGTCCTTGATCTCGGAATAGTCCTTCGAGCGCTGGTCAGTGTTCTCGATCAGCAGCCCGATCGGCGTGCCCGTCGTCACCTGTGCACCGGTCTCTGGATGCGCCATCACGCCGGACAGGATCTTGACCTGGTCCGGCTCCTGGCGCTGGGTCGTGAAGCGCGACTGGCCGGGTCGGCGGCGGTCGAGATCGCCCTGGATGTCGGCCTCGACGAGCGGGATCATGGGCGGGCAGCCGTCGACCACGCAGCCGATCGCCACCCCATGGCTCTCGCCGAAGGTTGTGACGCGGAACATGTGGCCGAAGGTGTTGAAGGACATCCGTCTCTAGCTCGTAAGTCAGTGCTGACTTAACTCGCCCTGAAATTGGGGTCAAATGCGTACACAGTCGTCATGGCCGGGCTTGTCCCGGCCATCCACGTTCTTGGCCCGCGAGCGCAAAGGACGCGGATGCCCGGGACAAGCCCGGGCACGACGGCGGAGCACGCCGGGCCTGCTTAGCTAAACTTCTCCAGCCGGCCGTCGCGGAATACGTAGACGGCGCCCTGCTCGATGTAGAGTTCGGCGGCGCTCGCCGGCGTCTCCAGGCCGAGTGAAACCATCAGGGCCCGGCAGGTCCCGCCATGGGCGACCGCGACGGTGTCGGCCCGCAGCTGGTCGTACCAGGCGCGCACGCGGACCTGTACGTCGGCGTACGTCTCCCCGCCCGCGGGGCCCACCGTCCATTTGTCGGCGAGGCGCCGGGCATAGATTTCGGGATCGGAGGCCTCGCTCTCGGCCAGCGTCAGCCCCTCCCAGACGCCGTAACCGATCTCGCGCAGGCGGTCGTCGAGCGCGTAGTCGGCAGGCGGCAGTTCGAGCCTGCCGCGCGCCAGTTCCATGGTCTCTCGCGCGCGGACAAGCGGGCTCGACACGTAGGGAAACGCAGCCTTGTTGCGGCCGTCGCGCTTGAACAGATCGGCGAGAATGCCGCCGGCCTGCACCGCCTGACCGCGGCCGCGCGCGTTCAGCGGAATGTCCCTGGTGCCCTGAAGCCTCCCGAGGGCATTCCACTCGGTCTCGCCGTGGCGAAGATAATAGATCGTGGGCACGGGCATTGCTGGTGAAAGGTTAGTCCTTCCCACCGAACGAAATGTCCGGCGCGTCCGGGCGCTTCATGCCGAGCACGTGATAGCCGGAATCGACGTGGTGCACCTCGCCGGTGACGCCGCGCGAGAGGTCGGACAGGAAATACAGCGCGCTGCCGCCGACGTCTTCGGTCGACACGTTGCGCCGCAGCGGTGCGTTGGCCTCGTTCCACTTCAGGATATATCTGAAATCGCCGATGCCGGACGCCGCGAGCGTCTTGATCGGCCCCGCCGAGATCGCATTGACGCGGATGTTCTTCTCGCCGAGATCGGCGGCGAGATAACGCACGCTGGCTTCGAGTGCCGCTTTCGCAACGCCCATGACGTTGTAATGCGGCATCCACTTCTCGGCGCCGTAATAGCTGAGCGTGATGAGCGAGCCACCGTCGGTCATCAGCTTCTCGGCGCGTTGCGCCACGGCCGTGAACGAGTAGCAGGAGATCAACATGGACTTCGAAAAATTCTCCTGCGTCGTGTCGACGTAGCGGCCATCGAGCTGCTCGCCATAGGCAATCGCATGCACCAGGAAGTCGATCTTGCCCCACTTTTCCTTCAGCACCGCGAAGGCCGCGTCGATGCTCGCAGCATCGGTGACGTCGCAATGGCCGAGCACGAGCCCGCCGATCTCGGCGGCGAGCGGCTCGACGCGCTTCTTCAGCGCATCGCCCTGATAGGTGAAGGCGAGCTCGGCGCCGGCCGCGTGGCATGCCTTGGCAATGCCCCAGGCGATCGAGCGGTTGTTGGCAACGCCGAGAACCACGCCCCGTTTGCCCTGCATCAGACCTGAATTCTGCGCCATTTTGCTAACGTCCCGTCGAGCTCTCGGTAAGGTTTGGAGGTACACCAGCCCTCCGTTGCGGTACAGTCCTAATCCGCGGCGTTAACGCTGTTTCAAGCGCCGGAATAGCTGTTCCGGTCGGGTGTTATGATCGTTGTGGCGCTCGCCGAACATCAGGACGTCAAGACCGCAATGAGTGCGTTTCGCCAGAGTGTGGAAGCCATGATCCCGGCGTTGCGCCGCTACGCCCGCGCGCTCACGCGCGAAGCGGATGCGGCCGACGATCTGGTGCAGGATACGTTGGTGCGGGCGCTGCGGTCGGAGCGCCTGTTCCTCGGCGGCGACGTCAGAAGCTGGCTCTATACGATCCTGACCAACCTCAACAAGAACCGGCGGCGCTCGCTGGCACGGCGCCCGCAATTCATGCAGCTGACGGAGAACAACCCGGATGCCAGCGGGACCGAAGCCGAAGGGCGCGATATCGAGAGGGCACTGGCGACGCTCGTCGAGGAGCAACGCTCTGTGCTGCTGCTGGTGATGCTGGAGGGCATGAGCTACCGCGAGGTCGCCGACATCCAGGGTGTGCCGATCGGCACCGTGATGTCGCGCCTGGCACGCGCCCGCGCCCACGTTAAAGCCTCGCTGGAGGGCGAGCGGCCGGCGCTCAGGCGGGTGAAATGATGGCAGGATTGATGCATCGCGCCTGTCGTTTCCCCTGCACGGCGTGGGAAGCGGCGCAGTTGAACCACGCAGAACATTTTGGGCCGCAGAGCCAGAGACGACCGATATGAACGACCGCAAGATTCCAGTGACCGAGGACGAACTGCACGCCTATGTCGACGGCGAGCTGCCGGCCGAGCGCCGCGCCGACGTCGAGGCCTGGCTCGCCGCGCAGCCCGAGGATGCCGAGCGCGTGCAATCCTGGCGCGCCATGGCCGAGATGCTGCACGCCCGCTACGATTCCGTTGCCCAGGAGCCGGTGCCGGCGCGGCTGGAGCTCGAGCGGCTGGAACGCCGCCCGCGGCGCTGGCTCTATGGCGCCGCCGCGGCCGTGCTGGTTGCCTTCGTCGCCGGCGGCACCGCCGGCTGGCTGGCGCATGGCGCTGCCAACGCACCCTCGACCTTCCAGAGTTTTACGACCGACGCGCTCGACGCCCACCGCCTCTATGTCGTCGAGGTTCGCCACCCCGTCGAGGTCGGCGGCAACGAGCGCGACCACCTCCAGGCCTGGCTGACCCGGCGCTGCGGCTGGACCGTGTTCGCGCCGAACCTGGAGGCGAGCGGGCTGAAGCTCGTCGGCGGCCGGCTGCTGCCGGGACCGAGTGGACCCGCATCCTTCCTGATGTATGAGGGCGCCTCGGGCGAGCGCTACACGATCTACACCGCCAAGACCGAGAACGGCGCGACGCAGATGCGCTACGCCAGAACGGACAAGGACGGGGCGCTGTTCTGGGCCGAGCGCGGCGTCGGCTACGTCGTCAGCGGTGGCGGCGACCGCGACCGGCTGACCAAGGTGGCGCAGGCGGTTTACGACCAGGCAGAGAAAAACGGCACCTAGACAACCACGCAAGCGCGGTGCCTCGATTCCGACATTGAAAATTTGGAATGAAGACATCGGCGCGTCTCATTATCGCACCGGATGATCACGCGAAAATGAGCAGCGTTCGATCCGCCGATCGACGCGGGCGGCCTCGATTGGGGTTTTTGGTACCGCGCTGGTCCCCCTCTCGAGGCCGCACCTTTTTATCAGCTGCCCCGCCGGACAGCCGACACGTCGAGCACGTGAGCCAAGAAGGGCTATCACGCCTCGGGCATATGATGAGCATCATCTCCACGGACGATGCTCTCAGTCTTTAGGAGAACCCCTTCAGCTGCCGATCTCGCCCTAACCGAGCCCGCTACGTGGATTGTAGGGGTGTTGGTCCCGCCACTTCTCCATCAATGCTTCAAGCTCGGCGTCGTTCCCGTCCGGTAGCATAATCCTGATGGTGACGAAGAGGTCCCCGGTTCCGCCTGCTTTTGGCAATCCCTTGCCCTTGAGGCGGAAGGTCCGGCCGCTGGAGGTGTTTTTCGGGATCGACAGTTCCACCGCATTGCCGAGGGTGGGCACGCGAACCTTGCCGCCGAGCACTGCCTCATAGAGCGTGATTGGCAGGTCGATCCTGAGGTCGGCGCCCTCGATCTTGAAAAACGAATGCGGTGCAACCGTAATCGTGATCAGGAGATCGCCCGGCGGGTGGCCCTGAGCGGTCTCGCCCTGCCCCTTCAGCCGGATCTGCTGGCCGCTGACGACGCCGACCGGAATCCTGACGTTGAGCTCCTTGCCTGTCGGCAGCCGGACGCGCTTCTCCCCGCCCTGCACCGATTCTTCCAGTGAGACGGTCATGGCGACGTTCAGGTCGAGATCAATCCCGATCCCACCGGTGTCGAACTCGAACTGCCCGGCACCGCCGGCGCCGGGCCGCGCCCCGCGCACCCCGCCGCCGAACATGCTGTTGAGGATGTCCTCGAATGCGCCGGCGCCCTGACCGGGGCCTGCGCCGCCGCCGCGGAACGTATAGCTCTCGAATCCGCCGGGACCCGCACGCCCGCGCGGCCCGCCGCCGCCCGGAAAACCCTGGAAGCGCGGCTTGCCGTCGGCGTCGATCTCGCCGCGGTCGAATTGCTTGCGCTTGTCCTCGTCGCCGAGGATCTCGTTGGCCGTGTTCAGCTCAGCGAAGCGCTCGGCCGCCCTCGGGTCGTCCTTGTTGTTGTCAGGATGGTGCTTCTTGGCAAGCTTGCGATAGGCGCTCTTGATCGCGGCAGCGCTGGCGCTCCGCGGCACCCCCAAGACCTCATAGGGGTCGCGCATCCGTCACGTCTCCTTCAAGAAATTGTATTGTTCAAAGGGCTCCCCGCCCCACCTGACCCTGATGTGGGGGGCGAGTGGTATTTTTGCAACTAGTTCGGTGTAGCGATTCCTAGCTCCGCCACGGCTTTAGCGTATGAATCTCCCAACGGCCACGGCTGCTTTGGCAGCCGGCGCCCTGGAGCCAGCTTTCGGTGCTGCCGTTGACGTAGCTCGCCAGGAAGTCGCGGCACCTGCGGCCGTCCTCGGCGGCATAGGATTGCGCGATCGGCGTCACCGAACCGCGCGCCCCGGTTTCCGGATTTTCCCAATGCTGGCTGGAATCCTTGTCGCCCTTGCTGAGGACGTCGGAGGCGGCGTTGCGGGCGAAGGCGAGATCGGTCTCGGTAGGGGCCGCCTCCTTGGCGAGCATTGCGATCGAGCCGGTGAGGTCGCTGTCGTCGGCCTTGGCGTAGGCACTCTTGTCGTTGCGGGAAAAGCTGCAACCGCCGGTGCCGAGCCCGATCAGGATGATCGTCATGACGAAGCCGGACGGCCGGATCGCGGATAGGCCAACGCGTCCCCATGCCCTATATAGGGCGGTAGCGGACAACAACGCGTTTTGGACCGCAGGACGCAACTCGGACTCCAGACATGACCGACACGACCTCGATGAAACACCAGACACCCTTAACATCCGGTGATTTCACCGCCGCCGACGAGCCTTTTGCGCTGTTCGAGGCTTGGCTGAACGAAGCCATCAAGAGCGAGCCGAACGATCCGAACGCCATGGCGCTCGCAACCGTCGATCCCGACGGCCTGCCGGACGTGCGCATGGTGCTGATGAAGGGCTTCGATACCGAGGGTTTCGTCTTCTACAGCCACATCGCCAGCCAGAAGGGCCGCGAACTCGCCGCA
This sequence comes from Bradyrhizobium sp. 149, assembly GCF_023073915.1. Lineage (GTDB taxonomy): Bacteria > Pseudomonadota > Alphaproteobacteria > Rhizobiales > Xanthobacteraceae > Bradyrhizobium. The sequence continues at coordinate 717,542 of NZ_JADPKK010000013.1, forward strand.
AATCCTAAGGCGGCGTTACTTTTTCACTGGAAGTCGCTGCGCCGTCAGGTCCGCATCCGCGGCAACGTGACGCCGGTGACCGAGGCCGAGGCCGACGCCTATTTCGCCACCCGTCCGAAGCAGGCGCAAATCGGCGCCTGGGCGAGCAAGCAGTCGCAAGAGCTCGAGAGCCGCTTCGCATTCGAGCAGGCGATCGCCAAGGTCGCCGCCAGGTACGTCATCGGCGAGGTGCCGCGCCCGCCGGGCTGGAGCGGCTGGCGCATCACGCCGTCGCGCATGGAGTTCTGGCACGACCGTCCATTCCGCCTGCACGACCGCATCGAATTTCGCCGTGACGCGGCCGGCCAGAAGTGGTCCAAGACGCGGATGTATCCCTAGTATTTTGTTTGAGCATGATTTTTTCGGAAAACCGCTGCACTCTTTTCCGGATCACGCTCCAACCTGAAAGAGCTTCATGCCGCAGCCTTCCAATGCGCCACGCCGCACGCTGCTCCTGACCGGAGCTAGCCGTGGCATCGGCCACGCGACCGTCATCCGATTTTCCTCGGCAGGCTGGCGCGTCATCACCTGCTCGCGGCATCCGTTCCCGGAGGATTGTCCCTGGGATGCGGGCCCTGAGGACCATATCCAGGTCGACCTCGCCACCCCCGCCGATACCACGCGCGCGATCTCCGACATCCGCGACCGCCTCGAGGGCGGCATGCTGCATGCGCTCGTCAACAACGCCGCGATATCGCCGAAGGGCGCCGGCGGCTCCAGGCTGGGCTCGATCGATACCGACCTCGCGACCTGGACGCATGTGTTCAACGTCAACTTCTTCGCCCCGATCATGATGGCGCGGGGGCTGATCGAGGAATTGAAGGCGGCCAGGGGATCGGTGGTCAACGTCACCTCGATCGCGGGCTCGCGCGTACATCCCTTCGCAGGCGCGGCCTATGCCACCTCGAAGGCCGCGCTCGCATCCCTGACGCGCGAGATGGCCTCCGACTTCGGCCGCGTCGGCGTGCGCGTCAACGCGATCGCGCCGGGCGAGATCGACACCTCGATCCTGTCGCCGGGCACCGAGAAGATCGTCGACCAGCAGATTCCGATGCACCGGCTCGGCACGCCCGACGAGGTCGCCAAGATCATCTACGTGCTGTGCACGGACACTTCGTCCTACGTCAACGGCGCCGAGATCCACATCAACGGCGGCCAGCACGTGTAGTCTACCTCGTCATTGCGAGCGCAATCGAAGCAATCCAGACCGCCTCGGTGGAGACGGTCTGGATTGCTTCGTCGCAAGAGCTCCTCGCAATGACGATGTTGGAAACCGCGCCGGGGGAAGCAAGGCGATCCAGACAACGCCGCCGCAAGACCTGGATCGCCCTTAGCTTCCGTTGCTCAATCGAGTCGAATCCGACGTGACCTCTCGCGTGGCTGCGGAGCGGCCGTGCCGATCGCAGTCGAGCAGTCGTCGTCGTTCTCGCCGTCGAGCAGCGGAGCACCACAGTGCCGGCACATGCGTGCCGACATCGACGACGCCTTGCCGCTCGCCAGGACCTGACGGTAGTTCGCCAGATCGATGACGTTGCGGGGCGACGTTATGTGTTTTTCAACCATGGCTGTTCCTCGCGGCTAACATGCTGCTTATCGCAGACAAGTTTCGCGCAAACGTTCAGCCCACCGCTCAAATTTTACCGGAGGAATTGGGGCGGCGCGCACACATCGCCTTGCGGCCGCAATCCCGCTCTATTCTGCGACACCAGACGCCGTCTCTCTGCCTCCGGCGTAAGGTCTCGGTAGCTATTACAGCCACTTCTTCCACTTGAAGATCCAGTAAGGAACGATCGCCGCGATCAGCATCAACACCAGCGCGTACGGATAGCCGTGCGCCCAATCGAGTTCCGGCATCGACTTGAAGTTCATGCCGTAGATCGAGGCGATCAGCGTTGGCGGCATCAGGACAACAGCCATGACCGAGAACAGCTTGATGATGTTGTTCTGCTCGAGATTGACGACGCCGAGCATGGCGTCGAGCACGAAGGTGATCTTGCTGGAGAGGTAGGAGGCGTGGTCGGTCAGCGAGACGACGTCGCGCTGCATGGTCTTGAGCTGCTCGCGCATGTCCTTCGACCATTTCACGCCCTCCACCACCGCCGAAAGGAAGGCGACGACGCGGCCGATCGAGACCAGGCTCTCGCGAACCTTGGAGGTCAGGTCGCCCTTGCGGCCGATCGAGATCAGGATCTGCGAATATTGCTTGGCGTGACCGTGACGCTCGCTCTCCGGCTCGAAGATGTCATGCGAGACCTGGTCGATCTCGGCGCCGCAGCGCTCCAGAATGTCGGCGCAGCGGTCGATCACGGCATCCAGCAGTTCCATCAGCACCATCTCGCCGGTGACCGCCGGCGTGCAGGAACGGGCCAGCTTGGCCTCAACCAGCGCAAAAGGCTTTGGCTGATCATAGCGCACCGTCACCAGGCGGTGGTCGCCGAGAATGAAGGTTACCGCCGTGGTCCGGGGCATATCGGTATCGGAGTGGCACATCAGCGTCGCAGTCATGTAGCGCGCGCCATTCTCGATATAAAGGCGGCTGGAGATCTCGATCTCCTGCATGTCCTCCCGGGTCGGGATTGCGATGCCCGAGAGCCGCTCCACCGCCTTGTCCTCGGCCGCGGTCGGATTGACCAGGTCGATCCACACCGCATGCTCCGGCACCGCCGCGAGATCGTCGATGACGGCCTTCTTGAGGGAGGACTCGGAGGGAACGAACACAGAAAACATGCACAACTCCAGCAGGGGCCTGCGACAGACTGACAGCCCTTAGCGCGATTCTGACAAGTTGATGATGACAAGCACATTAACGGAGCGCTTGCATTTGTGGCGGCGCCGTGTCCCAACTGTGGCATGGAATCGACACATCCGCGCGTTTTGCCCAGAAACAGACTTTCGGCCGCAAAACTTGCGGCAGAAAAGCCACAGGTAAGGTCTTGCAGCGCGGGAAAAGCTTCGAAATGCTGGAATTGTGGCAGATTTCAACGATAATGGGGCCAACGGAATCGTGGAATTTCGGCTTGCTCAAGCCCCACGAAAGCTTGTTGTTGTCGATTGGAACCAAATCATGTCGTCGCTGAAAGTTACGCTGGGTATTTTGGCCGCTGGCCTGATGCTGTCGGGCTGCATGCAGGCCACGCATTTTGAAGCGACCGACACCAAGGCCTTCAAGCCGAAGGACAAGGAACTCCTTGCCAAGGTTCGGTACGAGAACACCCCGGTCGCAGAGCCGTTCCGCCGCGCCATCGTCGATTACCATCGCAAGGAATCGCCGGGCTCGATCGTGGTCGATTCCGACAATCACTATCTTTATTATGTGTTGGATGGCGGCAAGGCGATCCGTTACGGCATCACGGTCGGAGAAGAGGCCATGGCCTGGTCCGGCATTGCCAAGGTCGGCAGCAAGACCGAGTGGCCGGCCTGGCACCCCACCCCCGGCGAAATTTCGCGTCTGGGCGTGCCGACCTATGTCGCTCCCGGCCCGGACAATCCGATGGGCTCTCGCGCGATTTACCTCTATTCCGGCGGGAAAGACACTTTGTTCCGCATCCACGGCACCAACCAGCCGGAATATATCGGCGCCTCGATCTCGTCAGGCTGCATCCGCCTGACCAACGAGGACGCGATCGATCTCTATGATCGCGTCAAGGTCGGCACCCTGGTCGTGGTGCTGGAGCCGAAGCATGGCGACTCGCCCTACAATTCGCGGCTTGCGCTTGGCGGCAGCCAAACCGGCCAGGCTGGCAGCTACTGATCGCCTCCAAAGTCTCTGAGATCCAAAAGCGCCGGTTTCACCGGCGCTTTTTTGTTGCCGGCTTGTGCGGCTGGGCTTGGTTGCCGTCCGCCGCCGACTTGTCCGCAGACGCAGGAGACTTCTCCGCCGCCTCTTCATCAGTTCCTTGCTTGGCGTCGGGCTTTTCTTCGGGTTTGGCCGCGACCTCGCGCGGCGGCGCCTCCTCGGGCCGCTCCGCCGGCAGCAGCGGGGCAACCTGCGGCAGGGGATCCCAGACGTTCCACTGGCAGATCCGGTAGTCGTTGCGCCGCTGCGCCAGATCGAGATGGATATGGTCCTCGTGGTACCAATCCGAGCCGGGGCCGAGCACGGTCGAAAAGCGCGAGCAGACCGAATGCAGCACGCGCTCGCGCACCTCGCGCGACATGGTGCGGTCGGTCAGGCCGATCGACTGCCCGTTGACCAGCTTGATGGCGCGAACATCGAGCGCGTTGGCCTTGCCGTGCTCGGACAGCATGGCGCCGACAACGCGATTGCGGCCGCGGCACTCGAAGCTGTCGAAATTGTCGAGATCGCTGATGGCCGAACCCAGGCTCGCGGCCAGCGGCATCACGTCCTTGCGCACCCAATCGGCGATTGCGGACGCCATGGTGCAGCGGAGGATCGCCGCCGGCTTGACCGCCACCTTGCGCTTGTCCGGCAGCACGATGGCTTCGAGCCGCACCAGATCCTCACCGCCGCAGGCGCCGGGGCCGCGGATATCCGGGATGGAGGGCGCGATAGCGATCTCCTCGGTGAGCGCGAGGCGGCATGCCGAGGCCTGCTTCTCGGCCGGCGGCGCGGCCTCGGCGGGCTTGTTGGCGTCAGGTTTGTCCGCGGAAGGCTTGTCCGCAGAAGGCTTGTCGGGAGAGGGCCTTTCCTCGGAAGGCTTGCCGGCGGTCTCCGGAGCGGCCTCGTCCGATGCTTTGGGGGCCTCCTCGGGGCGAGGCCTCGGGAGCGGGATCTTGCCAGAGAACTTCACAGAATGAACCGTCGCGCGCGGCCGTGGTGCAGCAATACCGAAGATATTCAGCGGGGACCCGTATTTGCGCGCCTCTGCCCGATCCGCGAGCACGAGCGACAGCCCAAGCGCGACGGTGACCATTGCCGCGCCGACGGACATATAGCCGCGACAAGACCATTTGCGGCGAAAGGCCGGCAGGCTAAAACTCATGACAATTCTTTGGCCCAACGCTGAGAGCGACAATCCGCCCAGCGGCTTCTCGGAGGAACGTCGGAATGCTTGGTTTGATGCAAGACTGGCCCCTGCTCTGCCACCGGATCATCGAACACGCCGCCAAGATTCATGGCAAGCAGGAGGTCGTCACGCGCTCGGTCGAGGGACCGATCCACCGCACCAATTATGCCGAGATCCACAAGCGCGCGCTCAAGGTCTCGCAGATGCTGGAGCGCGACGGCATCGAGCTCGGCGACCGCGTCGCAACGATCGCCTGGAACACCTGGCGCCATCTTGAGGTCTGGTACGGCATCATGGGGATCGGCGCCATCTGCCATACCGTCAATCCCCGCCTTTTCCCCGAGCAGATCGCCTGGATCATCAACCATGCGCAGGACCGCATCGTGATGACCGACATCACTTTCATTCCGGTCCTGGAGAAGATCGCCGACAAGCTGACAAGCGTGGAACGCTACGTCGTGCTCACCGACAAGGCGCACATGCCGCAGACGACGCTGAAGAACGTGGTCGCCTACGAGGACTGGATTGCGGAGGCCGACGGCAAATTTAAATGGAAGGACTTTGACGAGAACACGGCGGCCGCGATGTGCTACACGTCGGGCACCACCGGCGATCCCAAGGGCGTGCTGTATTCGCATCGCTCCAACGTGCTGCATGCGCTGATGGCGAACAATGTCGACGCGCTCGGCACCAGTGCCTCCGAGACCATGCTGCCCGTGGTGCCGCTCTTCCACGCCAACAGCTGGGGCATCGCCTTCTCCGCGCCCTCGCAGGGCACCAAGCTCGTCATGCCCGGCGCCAAGCTCGACGGCGCCTCGGTCTATGAGCTGCTCTCGACCGAGAGGGTAACGCATACCGCCGGCGTGCCTACGGTGTGGCTGATGCTGCTCCAGCACATGGCTGCCAACAATCTCAAGTTGCCGAACCTGAAGATGGTGATCTGCGGCGGTTCGGCGATGCCGCGTTCGATGATCAAGGCCTTCCTCGACATGGGCTCCAACGTCCGTCACGCCTGGGGCATGACCGAGATGAGCCCGATCGGCAGCGTCGCGGCGCTGAAGCCGCCGTTCCAGAATGCGACCGGCGAGGCGCGGCTCGACGTGCTCCAGATGCAGGGCTACGCGCCGTTCGCCGTCGAGATGAAGATCACCGACGATGCCGGCAAGGAACTGCCGTGGGACGGCACGACCTTCGGCCGTCTCAAGGTCGCCGGCCCGGCCGTCGCCAAGGCCTATTACCGGGTCGACGCCAACATCCTCGACGAGGACGGCTTCTTCGACACCGGCGACGTCGCGACTATCGACGAGGCCGGCTACATGCGGATCACCGACCGCTCCAAGGACGTGATCAAGTCCGGCGGGGAGTGGATCTCCTCGATCGAGCTGGAAAACCTGGCAGTCGGCCATCCCGCCGTGGCGGAAGCCGCCGTGATCGGCGTATTCCATCCCAAATGGGACGAGCGTCCGCTGCTGATCGTGCAGCTGAAGCAGGGCCAACAGGCCAGCCGCGAGGACATCCTGAAGTTCATGGACGGCAAGATCGCCAAATGGTGGATGCCCGACGACGTCGCCTTCGTTGATGGCATCCCGCATACGGCGACGGGCAAGATCCTGAAGACCGCATTGCGGGACCAGTTTAGGGAATACCGCTTCCCGAACGCGGCGGCGTAGGAGGCCGAACCAAACACCGTCATTCCGGGGCGATGCCAACGGCATCAAACCGGAATGGCCGTAACATCCCGGGAACCCTTGAAATTGCCCCCGGGCCGTGGTCTCAACGCCTCATCGTCGTGCCAAATCGGCCGGCACCGCCCCCAAGACCCCGGCAGAGCTCACCCGATGGCCCGCAGGTTTTCCGCTCCCTATCAGTCGGAGCCCGTGTCCAGTCTCGCGAGCTGGGCGCGCAATCTGGCCGTGTTCGCAGTGGTGGCGGTGGTGGTCTCGATCATCATCCTCCGGTTCGGCTTTCTGGAGATGAAGCCGGCACTCGCGACCTTCTTCGGCGGGCTCGGGATTGCCGCGCTCTCGATCCTGTTCGGGCTCGCCGGCTTTGCCGCGATCTGGCAGAACGGTTCGCGCGGCATGGCGCGCATCCTGCTGGCCTTCCTGATCGACGGCGCGATCCTCGCCTATCCCGCCTATCTCGGCCTGCAATACCGCAAGCTGCCGGCAATCCACGACATCACCACCGACCCGATCGATCCGCCGCGCTTCGACGCGCTGGCCCGTCTGCGCACCGGCGATGGCGCAAATACCGCTGTGTATGCCGGCCTCTATTCGGCCGAGCAGCAGCGTCACTTCTATCCCGATATCGAGCCGATCGAGCTGGAGATTTCGGTCGACCGCGCCTATGCGATCGCGCTTCAGCTCGTCAACAAACGCAAATGGCTGGTCATCGATGAGCGCGCGCCGCAGCTGCCGCGCCGCATCGGCCGCATCGAGGCGGTAGCGCGCTCGCCCATCATGGGATTCCGGGAGGACATCGCGATCCGGGTCGTGCCCGACGGCGAGGATTCCCGCGTCGATATCCGCTCCGCCTCACGCTATTTCGAGAGCGATCTCGGCAGCAACGCCGCGCGCGTGAAGAAGTTCATCGACGATCTCAATGCCGCTGCCGATGCCGACGCACTCAAGCCGGTGAAGAAAACGCCGGTGATCCCGCCGAAGGCACCGGCGAAGACAGTGAAGAAATGACGGAGCGCTAGGCGTTCGCCATTCGATACGTCCCGCCAATCACGGGATCGCCGTCCGTCGCCACAACGCCGCGGGCGACCAGGTCTTCCAGGTGCGCCAGCACGGAATAACCCGCCGCGGTGGTGAGCCTAGGATCGATACCGATATAGATCGCCCGGACCATGGTCGGGATGTCGGTCTCGCCCTTGGCGAGGCGGTGCAGGATGGAGGCCTCGCGGGCCTTGCGGTGGCGGATCAGGAAGCGCACGAAGCGCGGACCGTCGGGAATTTCGGGGCCGTGGCCGGAGAAATACAGATCCTCCTCGCGCGCGGCGAGACGATCGAGCGATTCCATGTAGTCAATCATCGAGCCGTCGGGCGGCGCCACGATCGAGGTCGACCATCCCATCACGTGATCGCCGACGAAGTTGAATTTTCGCTCGGGCCAGGCGAATGCGAGGTGATTGGCGGTATGGCCGGGTGTCGCAACGGCCTCGAGCCGCCAGCCATCGCCTTCGACGACGTCGCCATGGGCGATCCTGATATCGGGCGCAAAGTCGCGATCGACGCCGGATTCAGGGTTGTGCTTCTCGCTCTCGAAACGCGGGCGCGAGGCGCGGTGCGGACCTTCGGCGTAAACAGGCGCGCCGGTCGCCCGCTTGATCCGCGCGGTATTCGGCGAATGGTCGCGGTGGGTGTGGGTGACGAAGATGTGGCTCACCGTCTCGCCGCTGACAGCATCGAGCAATGCAGCCGCATGCGCCTCGTCGTCCGGACCGGGATCGATGATCGCGACGTTGCCTCGGCCCACGATGTAGCTGACCGTGCCGGTGAACGTGAACGGGCTCGGGTTGTTACAGAGCACACGCCGCACACCGGGGCGGACTTCCTCGACGATGCCGGCTTCGAGCGGAAAGTTGCGGTTGAACGGGACGTCGTCATTGTCGGACATGGCTTGCTCATACCTTCCTGACTTCGTCATGCCCGGCCTTGTGCCGGGCATCCACGTTCTTCGCGTGGTCTAAGACGTGGATGGCCGGGACAAGCCCGGCCATGACGCAATTGGAGAGTTCAGTCGCATCCCACGCTCGGGCGGTTTTGCTCAGAAGAACGCCTGAATGCCCGTGATCGCACGGCCCAGGATCAGGGCGTGGACGTCGTGAGTGCCCTCGTAGGTGTTGACGGTCTCGAGGTTATGGACGTGGCGCATCACGTGATACTCGATCGAGATGCCGTTGCCGCCGTGCATGTCGCGCGCGACGCGGGCGATGTCGAGCGCCTTGCCGCAATTGTTGCGCTTCATGATCGAGATCATCTCGGGCGCGAACTTGCCCTCGTCCATCAGGCGGCCGACGCGAAGCGAGCCCTGAAGGCCCAGCGCGATCTCGGTCTCCATGTCGGCGAGCTTCTTCTGCACGAGCTGGGTTGCGGCGAGCGGCTTGCCGAACTGCTTGCGGTCGAGCGTGTACTGGCGGGCGCGGTGCATGCAGTCCTCGGCCGCGCCGAGCGCGCCCCAGGAAATTCCGTAGCGGGCGCGGTTGAGACAGCCGAACGGGCCCTTCAGGCCGGACACGTTGGGCAGCAGCGCGTCTTCCGGGACCACGACGCCGTCCATCACGATCTCGCCGGTGATGGAGGCGCGAAGCGAGAGCTTGCCGCCGATCTTCGGTGCGGACAGGCCCTTCATGCCCTTCTCCAGCACAAAGCCGCGGATCTGGTTGTCGTGCGCGGCCGACTTGGCCCAGACCACGAACACGTCGGCGATCGGCGCGTTCGAGATCCACATCTTGCTGCCGGTGAGGCGATAGCCGTCCGAAACCTTCTCGGCGCGGGTTTTCATGCCTGCCGGATCGGAGCCGGCGTCAGGCTCGGTCAGCCCGAAGCAGCCGACCCATTCGCCGCTGGCGAGCTTCGGCAGGTACTTCTTGCGCTGGTTCTCGTCGCCATAGGCGTAGATCGGATACATCACCAGCGAGGACTGCACGGAGTTCATCGAGCGGTAACCGGAATCGACCCGCTCGATCTCGCGGGCGACGAGGCCGTAGGCGACATAACCTGCATTGGCACAGCCATATTCCTCCGGCAGCGTGATGCCGATCAGGCCGAGTTCGCCCATCTCGTTGAAGATCTCGCGGTCGGTCGTCTCTTCGAGATAGGCCTTGGCGACGCGCGGCAGCAGCTTGTCCTGGGCGTAGGCGCGCGCGGTGTCGCGCACCATGCGCTCGTCTTCGGTGAGCTGCTCGTCGAGCAGGAACGGATCGTCCCACTGGAAAGAAGCCGAAGTCGGCTTGTCCTTGGCCTGAGGGCGCGCGGTCATGAAACGTCCTTTCGTCTGGTTCCGTCAAAATTTGCCCGACAAAGTAAAGCGCCGCGGCAACAAGTGCAATTGCGTTGCAGATGTATGGGTCTGCGTGAATCCGGGACGCGGGTCACCCGGAGGATGACAGCGCTAGCTTTCGAGCTGCTCGTTGGCGACGATCTCGATGCCGAAGCCCGAAAGGCCCTTGTAATCGTGCACCGAGGAGGTGAGATGCCGGATCGAGGTGACGCCGAGATCGCGCAGGATCTGCGCGCCGACGCCGACTTCGCGCCACTGGCGGTTGCGGTCAGCCTCGGTCGCGCTCTCGTCGGGCAGCGGCGCCACGGGGACGCCGGCCGCGCCGTCGCGCAGATAGACCAGCACGCCACGGCCGGATTTCTTGAAGTGCTCGAGCACCGCCGCCATGCGCTTGTGGCCGGTGAAGATGTCCTTGACGATGTTCGGCTTGTGGAAGCGCGTCAGGACGTTCTTGCCGTCGCCGACGCCGTTGTAGACGAAGGCGACGTGGGCGATGGAATCGAACGGCGAGCGGTAGGCATAGCCCTGAAGCGGCCCGATCGGGCTCTCGGTGACGAAGGTCGAGACCCGCTCGATCAGCTTCTCGCGCACCTGGCGGTAGGCGATCATGTCGGCGATGGTGACGTGCTTGAGCTTGTGCTGGGCGGCGAAGCGGGCGACCTGCTCGCCCTTCATCACGCTGCCGTCGTCGTTCATTAACTCGCTGATGACGCCGACCGGCGGCAGGCCGGAGAGCTTGCACAGATCGACCGCGGCCTCGGTATGGCCGGAGCGCAGGAGCACGCCACCGTCCTTGGCGATCAGCGGGAAGATATGGCCGGGACGGGCGAAGTCGTTGGCGCCGGCATTGGGATTGGACAGTGCGCGGCAGCACGAGGCGCGCTCCTCGGCCGAGATGCCGGTGCCGCCGTCGGGCTTGTAGTCGATCGAGACTGTGAATGCGGTGGTGTGCGCGGAATCGTTGTGGGCGACCATCGGATCGAGCCGCAGGCGGCGCGCATCTTCGGTGGTGATCGGCGCGCAGACGATGCCGGAGGTGTGGCGGATGATGAACGCCATCTTCTCGGCGGTGCAGAACGAGGCGGCGACGATCAGATCGCCCTCGCCCTCGCGGTCCTCGTCGTCGGTGACGACCACGAGCTCACCCCGGGCAAAGGCCTGCAAGACTTCCTGGACGTTATCCGGCATTTCCCAATCTCTATCCGTTATAGCCCGGAGGCTTAGCCGGACTTGGGCCGGGGCGCTAGTGTCCTGGACGCAACCTCATATTCCGGGTGGCGGACCCGTCACAGGGTTTCAGGCTTGAACCGAAGATACCAGAGATCCAGGCGCGGGCGAGCTCGGGAAGAAACGGGCTCGCCCGCTCAGGGCAGCACTTCGCGCCGCTCGCCGAGGCGCTGATCGAGCTCGGCACGCTTGTCGGCCAACAAGCCGGCCTGGGCCGCCTCGATCACCGTGAACAACTCATGGGCGTCGCTGAGCCGGGTCACGGTGACATAGCTGGCGCCGGCCGCGTAAAGTTCGCCGACATCCGACAACAGATCGGCCGTGGCAATGATCATGGCGGTCGGGTTGAGGGTGCGAACGTGGCGGACCAGCTTCTCGTTGCTGGCACCCTTCAGAAGGGCATCCGGTACGCTGAGGATGATCATCTCGGACTTGCCGACGCCGGCGTGGAGCAGCGTGTCGGCGCTGCTGATATCGCCATAGATCACGTGCAGGCCGCGCGAGACCAGCGTCTGGTACACATTGGGGTTGAAGTCGACCACAGTGATCTGCTCGAGCAACACCGGTGCCTGCTGTTCGATCTCGGCCAGCAGCGCGCTCGCCGCACGGAAAAAGCCGAGGATGACGATGCGGCGGGCCTCGCCATGGCCGCCCTCGTGGCCCTCCTCGCCTCGGCCATTGCCGTGATCGAGATCGCGCAGGCCGATCCGCTTCAGGGGGCCGATCGCCCAGCGGGTGATCTCGTCGCTGCGGGTCATCACGAACGTCGAGACCACCGCCAGCACCACGAAGGCGAAGGAGGCCGCGTTCGCCGTCTCGGCTGCGATGTGGTGGTCAGCAACGCCGGTCTGGATCACCACCAGTGAGAACTCGGAGATCTGCGCGAGATTCAGCGCCGGCAACAGGCTGGCCCGCAGCCCCTGCTTCATCAAATAAAGCGGCGTAAAGGTGGTGACGAGGCGGCTCACCACCGTGAACGCCGCGATCAGCAAGGCAAGGCCGATCACGGAGAAGCCGGGCACTGGGATGGTCATGCCGAGCGCGACGAAGAACAGCGTGATGAAGAAATCGCGAAGCGTGGTGACCTTGGCGGTGACGTCGAGCGCGTAAGGAAAGGTCGAGAGCGAGACACCGGCGATCAGGGCGCCCATCTCGCGCGACAGCGACAGCCGCTCGGCGGTCTCGGCGACAAGGAAGCACCAGGCGAGCGCGCCGAGCAGGATCAGCTCGGGGCGGCGGGCGATCTGGTGAAACAGGCGCGGCAGCACGTAGCGGCTGACCAGCAGCGCGGCGGCGACCAGCACCGCGACGCGGCCGATCGAGAGCAGGATGACGCTGACTTCCAGATTGGCAAGGCTCGGCTGCACCGCCAGGAACAGGATCGCGAAGATGTCCTGGAGCACCAGCACGCCGAGGGTGATGCGGCCGGGCAGCGTATCGAGCTCGCGCTTCTCGTAGAGCACCTTGACGATGATGACGGTGCTCGACAGCGCGCAGGCGACGCAGAGATAAACTGCATCGAACTGTCCGCCGTCGAGCGACAGGCCGATGCCGACGAAGAACAGCACCCCGAGCAGGCAGCCGCCGATGAGCTGCCCGCCCGCCGCGAACAGGATGACCTTTCCCGCCCGCACGATCTTCTTCAGGTCGATCTCCAGGCCGATCATGAACAGCATGAAGATCAGGCCGAGCTCGGAGATGACGCTGATCGATTCCTGCGACTTGACCCAGCCGGCGCCGAATGGACCTATGCAGAAGCCGGCGATAAGATAGGCCAGGATCAGCGGTTGCCTGGAGAAGTGGGCAAGCAGGCCCAGCATCCAGGCAAACAGGATACAGAGAGTGATGTCGCGAATGAGCTCGTGCATGCCAGATTGGTCCGTTTTGCCGCACCCTAGTGATCGAGTGCGGCGCGGCAAGCGAGCAATTCGTCACATGCGGATGGGGCTCGCCATCGTAATGCTGCTATGCCCCCTCGCCTGCGCCGTGCCCGCAGCCGCTCAATCCAAGGTCAATATCGAACAAAACTTTGCCGAATCCCTCACCGCACCGCCGAAAGAAGATCTCGTCGTCTCCGGCGGGTTCTACGTGCCCGCCTATTCCAGCGTTGCGATGAGCCAGGGCAAGTTGCGCGTCGACTTCTCGGTGACCTTGAGCGTGCACAACGCTTCCGAGACCCAGCCGTTGGTGGTCAAACGCATCGCCTATTTCGACACCGCAGGCAAGCAGGTCGAAAGCTATCTGAAGGCGCCGGTCGCATTGAAGCCGCTCGCCACCGTCTCGATCTTCATTCCGACCGACGATGTGCGCGGCGGGACCGGAGCCAATTTCCTAGTCGACTGGGCTGCAACCGGCGAGATCGCCGAACCTGCTGTCGAGGCCTTGATGGTTGGCGGCGTCGCCAATGCGCATTACGCTTTCATTAGCCAGGGCCGTCCGACCCGGACCGTCGGCAAGAAGTAAGCAAGAAGCACGACTGACCGGCGCAAAGCCGGCAGCCTGACAAGAATAGAACGAGGAACGCTCCCATGACGTCCAGCTTCGATTTTGCGCCCCTGTTTCCCGCAGGGCTGCCGGCCCCCTCTGCGCGCTGGACGGGTCTCGCCAAGTACAGTTTTGTTGGCGGCAACAACGACTCCGAGCAGGTGCCGCTCGACGACCTGGTCGAGGCCGCTAACACTGTACTGCGCAGCGAGGGCCGATCGCTTGCCACTTACGGGCTTGCGCACGGCCCGCAGGGTTATTTGCCCCTGCGCGAATTTCTCGTCGCAAAACTGAAGCGCGATGCCGGCATCAACTGCACGGTCGACGACCTCCTGATCGTCTCCGGCTCGCTGCAGGCGCTCGACCTCGTCAACGCCACGCTGCTGACGCGCGGCGATACCGTGATTTTCGAGCAGGACAGCTATCAGGGCTCGTTGACCCGCCTGGCACGGCTCGGAGTCAATGTGATCGGCATTCCCCTCGACGAGGACGGCATGCGCATGGACGTGCTGGCCTCGACGCTGGCCGACCTCAAGAGCCGCGGCATCCGGCCGAAATACATCTACACCATTCCGACGGTACAGAACCCGACCGGCAGCATCATGCCGGAGGGCCGCCGCACGGAGCTGTTGCGACTGTCGGCAGAATACGGCGTGCCAATCTTCGAGGATGATTGCTATGCTGATCTGGTCTGGTCGGGACAGCGGCCGCCGGCGATCCATGCGATGAGCCCGAACGGCGGCGTGATCCACATCGGCTCGTTCTCGAAATCGATCGCGCCGGCGCTGCGCGTCGGCTTCGTGGTCGCGCCCTGGGATGTGATGTCGCGGATGCTCGCACTGAAGACCGACGCCGGCTCCGGCGCACTGGAGCAGATGGTGCTCGCCGCCTACTGCAAGCCGCATTTTGCCACCCACGTGCCGGCGCTGACGAAGACGCTGCGCACCAAGCTCGACACGCTGATGGAGGTCCTGAACGAGCAGTTCGGGACAGCCGCCGAGTTCGAGGAGCCGAAGGGCGGCATCTTCCTGTGGGTGAAGTTGCCCGATCAGGTCGATACGCTAAAGCTGTATCAGGCTGCGCTCGCCGCCGGCGTCTCGATCAATCCGGGGCCGGAATGGTCGACCGACAAAAACCATTCGAGATCGCGACTGCGGCTGTGCTTTGCCAGCCCCTCGCATCAGCAGATCCGGGAGGGCGTCGCCGTGCTGGCCGATATCTGCCGCAAGGAGTTCGGTGTGCCGGCCCGCAGCGCCAATGTGGAGAAGCGGGCCTAAGGGCGATCTAGGGCTGGCTGCCGTGGATCGCGGACGCCAGCAGCAGCAGCAGCACGATCGAGACGTTGCCCTTGCCGGCCTCGATCTGGGCGATGTAGCGCTCGGAAATCCCGGAGCGGCGGGCAAGCTCCCGCCGCGACAGGTCGCATCGCATGCGCGAGGACCTCAAGCGGTCGCCCAGCTCGGCCAACAACGCGGTCTCGGAATAAGGCGCACGGCACAGCTCCCCGGCAGCACCTCGCCCGCGAAATCCCTGACTTGATCCAGCATCGGTCTATCCAATTTCGCCTTCGGGAGCGCCATCCTACCCCAGATATGGCCGGCCTCATTGACGCGGGTCAAATTCGCGAGCGAATGGCGGTTAGCGTGGACGATCGCGCGCGAGATGCTACACTTTGGAATTATCTGAGGCGGGGTTTTTCAGAACATGACGCGTCGTTTGAGCCGCTGGATCACGGCGGCGCTGCTGTGGCTTGCATTCACGCCAGTGGCCGGCGCCGAGACGCTTGCGGCGACGGTCGAGCAATGGGGCCTGCTCGGCTCATGGGCGGTCGATTGCGCGGTCCGGCCTGACCGCGACAAGGGCGCGGCGCTGACTTACGAGATCCGGAAGGACGGAAGGGTGATGTACCGGCGCAATTTCGGCGAGGCCAAGGACGAAAACGAAGTGGTATCGGCGACGGTCAACGCTGAGGGCCTCCTCAATGTGATGGTGTACTTCCCCTTGCTCCAGCAGACGCGCGAGTTCGGTCTGCTCCTCTCCAAGCAGGGCAGCTTGCGCGCGATCTACAATCGCAGCGAACGCGGCGTGTACACCATCAAGGACGGCAAATACGTTGCGACCGGCGCGTCCACGCTTGCGCAGCAGCGCTGCGATTGAGCGCTGCTTTCGAGCATGATCTTCCCTCGTCTGAACATCCGTTCAGAATTCTCTCTCGATTTGTCCGGAACGTTCCTACGGATGCGCCGTTCTCAATTGCATTGGATTGGAGGAGGACATCATGAAGAAGCTTGGTTATGTGGTTGCCGCTATCGGCGCGCTCGCGGTTGCGTTGCCGACGCTCGCCAGCGCGGAGACGGTGGTGATCAAGCGCGGTCATCATCACGGCCATTACGGCGCCCGCGCCGAATACGGCATGCATCGCGACCATGGCTGGCATCGCGGCTGGCGCCATCACGACAGGGTCGTGGTGGTCAAGCGCGGTCACCGTCATCACTGGGACTAATGCGCAACGCAACATCGAAATGGCCCCTCACGGGGCCATTTCTTTGCGTGTCCGAAGCGTTCGGCGAGGTTAGTCCCACGCCGGCGCGAAGCCGGGATTGACGCAGCGCCTGTCCTTCGGCAGCGCGGCGATCTTGTTACGGTCGGCATTGTCGAGCGTGATCTTCAGCGCGTCGAGATTGGCCTGTTGGCTCTCGAGGCGTGAGGCCTTCGGAATCGCGGCGACGCCATCCTGGTCGAGCAGCCATTTCAGCGCGACCTGCGCAGCAGTCGCATCGTGCTTGGCGCCGATCTCGGCCAGTACCGGTTCTGACGCAATGCGCCCCTGCGCCAGCGGGCAATAAGCGACCAGCGGGATCGACTTGGCATTGAGATAGGCCAGCACCTTCGATTGATCGAGCATGGCGTGATATTCGATCTGATTGCAGGCGATCGGCGCCTTGATGTCCTCGACCACGGTCTTGAGCAGCGCCGTGGTGAAGTTGGCGACGCCAATTGCCCGCGTGCGCCCCTCCTCCTTCAGCTTCGTCAAGATCTCGAACACAGCACCCCAGTTCGCGGCCTTGGACGGCCAGTGCACGAGATAGAGGTCGACATGGTCGAGTCGGAGTTTTTTCAGGCTGGCATCGAAGGCGCGGCGGATCGCTTCGGGTGCGAGGTTCTCGTGCCAGACCTTGGTCGTGATATGCAGCTCGCCACGCGGAACGCCGGCCGCTGCGAGCGCCGCGCCGATCGGTTCTTCGTTGTCGTACATCTCTGCCGTATCGACATGGCGATAGCCGATGGACAGCGCGCTCTCGACCGCCGCGCGGCAAGCATCGCCCTGCATGCGGAAGGTCCCGAGGCCGAGCTTGGGCATGCTGATGCCCTGTGTCTTGAGATCATCCATGAAAAGGCTCCTGACATCGTTCAGCCCGCCGGAGGCCAGCAGCGATGCTGCTTGAGCAGACTCTGGGGTGATGGAAAAGAGGTGGCGGGAACGGACAGCATAGTGCGGGAGGTGCAAGGTGGCCAATCAAGATCGGGGTAGGTGCTTCCTCACCGTCATGCCCGGGCTTGTCCCGGCCATCCACGTTCTTCGTATCGCGCCGCGAGGCGTGGATGGCCGGGACAAGCCCGGCCGTGACGACGGAGAGGGTCGCGCATCCCTCAGGAATGCTGCGCCACCACGGCTGGAGGCGCCTGCGGCACGATGTCGACCGACGGTTGTCGACGTCTTTCAGCGTCACGGTCATGACGCCGGTTCGGCCTCCGATGTCGACCTTGCCGAAGAACTGCAGTCCGAAACAGGGCCCGAGGTTTTCGCCCTGCGCCTCGCTGCACCCGTTCTGGTACATCGCGACCGGACCAAAGGTGTTTTCGAGCGATACCATTCAGGAAACCTTCGTCCAATCGCGACGGTAGGTGCCTGCGTCGTTTGACTTCCCGGCTTACGGTTTCTTGACCCGGGCCTACGGTCTTACGACGTGCGGATGACGGCTCGGAGCTGACCTAATGCTTCCAGTTGCAGATGCCGCCGCTGCGGCAAGGCCAGGTCTGGATGCGGGTGTCCATCGCCTGCGCGTCGAGCGGATTGCCGTGGCGATGCGCGAGCTTGGTGCGGGCCGCGCCGCGTGGCTGCGCGGGCCTGGCATGCGCAACCTTCGGCTCCGACACGCGCACGCGTTCGGCGGCGACCTTCTTCGGCACGTCGACCGGTTCGGCGCGCGCCTGCGCCTCGTTGGCGCCGCGCGCCTCCAGCGCGACCGGCGCGAATTGGGTCTCGGGCCCGAGCCGCTTCGGCGACAACACGGCCTTCGAAAGATCGAGGCCTAGATATTCGTCTGGCTTGTAGTCGTCAGCGCGCGCGATGCCGCCCCATGCAAGCACGAGGGCGACGGCAACTGAAAAAGAAACGCTCTTCAGGACCACGGACGCCTCCTGAAATTGATTGTTGAGAGGTAATTTACCCCTATTTAGGAGGCGTCGCGCGCAATTCCAGCGGTCAGCTGCCACCGTGGTTAAGAAGTTTGGCGGTGTCAGGCGACCTTTTTCGCCGTTTCCTTCCCCTCAAGGAACCCCATCAGGCGGTTACGGATAATGGCTTCTGCCTCAGCCATGATTCTGTCGACGAGTTCTCTGCAGGTGGGGATGTCGTGGATGAGGCCTGCGACCATCCCGCAGCTCCAGGCACCCGCGTCCATCTGCCCGTCCAGCATGATCCTGGGATAGACGCCCGCGACCTGCTCGTGGATGTCGCCGATCTTCAGCTTGTCGCCCTTCTCGCGTTCGATCTCGAGCAGGCGGTCGACATTGGCGTTCTTCAGCACGCGCTCGGTGTTGCGCAAGCCCCGCATGATCAGGCGGGTGTCGAGCTCGGTCGCCGCGACCAGCGCGTTCTTGACGTTCTGATGCACCGGCGCTTCCTTGGTGGCGATGAAGCGCGTGCCCATGTTCATGCCGGCCGCCCCCAGCGACAGCGCCGCGACAAGGCTGCGCCCGTCCGCCATGCCGCCGGAAGCGACGAACGGAATCTTCAATTCCTCCGCCGCGCGCGGCAGCAGAATCATGTTGGGAATGTCGTCCTCGCCGGGATGGCCGCCGCACTCAACCGTCGATGCTGACGGCGTCGCAGCCGATGCGCTCGGCTTTCAAGGAGTGGCGCACCGAGGTGCATTTGTGGATGACCTTGATGCCGGCGGCCTTCAGTGCGGGCATGTAGGCTTCCGGGCTGCGGCCCGCAGTCTCCACGGACTTGACACCGCCTTCGACGATGGCCGCGATGTATTCCGGATAAGGCGGCGCGGCGAAGGTCGGCAGGAAGGTGAGATTCACGCCGAACGGCTTGTCGTCATATCGCGGCAGCGTGCGATCTCCTTTGCCAGCAACTCCGGCGTCTTCTGCGTGAGACCGGTGATGATGCCGAGCCCGCCGGCATTGGAGACGGCGGCAGCCAGCTCGGCAAAGCCGACGAAATGCATGCCGCCCTGGATGATGGGGTGCTCGATGCCGAACAGTTCGGTGATCGCGGTCTTCACTTAAATTACCTCCCGGACTTCTGCTTGATGTTCGGACCAGTCTAGCCGGAGTTTTGCGCCACGGTCACCATTTCTCTCCGAACGGTCGTTGGCTCAATGTCCCCGCGCAGGGGCGCCCAGCTTGATCGGGCGCAGCACTGCGGCGGTCGGGATCATCAGCACCGCGATGACCGCGAGCGTCCAGAACACGTCGATATAGGCGAGCAAATCGACCTGCTGCTGCAAGGTGCGACCGACCCAGGCGACCGCCTGCGAGGCCGCATCGCTCGCGTTCGAGCCCTGGGCCTGGAAGAAGCGGGTCATCGTCTCGATGGTCTGCTGATAGCCGAGGTCTGACGGCGCGGCGTGCTCAATCAGGCGGCTCTGATGGAATTGCTGGCGCTGCGCCAGAATTGTCTGCGCCAGTGCGACCCCCATGGAGCCGCCGATGTTGCGGGCGACGTTGATCAGCGCTGAAGCCTGGTTGGTCTTGTCAGGCGGCACGCCGTCATAGGACGCGGTCGTCACCGGCAGGAACAGGAAAGGCAGACCGAGGGCGAGGAAGATGCGCGACATCGCGGCATAGCCGTAGGTGATGTCGCCGGTCAGGCCGGTGAGATGCCACATCGAGAAGGCGACGATGGCGGCACCAAACATGATGAGATACTTCGGCTGCACGCTGCTGACGAGACGGCCCACCACCGGCATCAGCACCAAAGTCGCGATTCCTCCAGGGGACAAAGCGAGACCGGCCAGCATGGCGGTGTAGTTCAAATCGCTCTGGAGGAGTTGCGGCAGGATTTGGGTCGTCGAAATCAGCACCGCGCCCGTGGCGAGCATGACGAGAAAGCAGGCGGCGAACTGGCGCCGGCCGAGCAGGCGGAGATCGACGATGGGATCCTCGCGCGTCAGTTCCCACGGGATCAGCGCGAGCAGCGAGACGGCTGCGAGCACCGCGAAGAACACGATCATATTCGACCCGAACCAGTCGTTGCGCTGGCCTTCGTCGAGCACGTATTCGAGCGAGCCGAGCCCAATCGCGACCAGCAGGAAGCCGACATAGTCGACCCGCAGACCCTTGCTCAGCAGCTTCTCCCTCTCCTCCTCCGCACCCGACGGCTCCCTGACCAGCGTGCCGACCAGGAACAGCGACAGCAATCCCATGGGGACGTTGATCAGGAACACCCAGTGCCAGGTATAGGTGTCGGTAATCCAGCCGCCGAGCGTCGGTCCGATCACGGGTGCCACCACGACGGCGACGCCATAGATCGCAAAGGCCTGACCGCGCTTGTGCGGCGGAAAGGAGTCGGCGAGGATCGCCTGCTCGCTCGTCGCCATGCCGCCGCCGCCGAGGCCCTGAAGAATGCGGAACAGCACCAGCGCTTGCAAATTCCAGGCGAAGCCACACAAAAGCGAGGAGACCGTGAAGATCGCAACGCAGATCATGTAGAAGCGCTTGCGGCCGATCACGGTCGACAGCCAGCCCGAGATCGACAGCACGATGGCGTTGGCGACCAGATAGCTGGTGATGACGTAGGTGCTCTCGTCGATGCCGACGGCAAGCCCACCGGCGATGTGGCGCAAGGCGACGTTGGCGATGGTGGTGTCGAGCACCTCCATGAAGGTCGCGATCGAGACGACGAACGCGATGAGATAAGGATTATGACCGCCCGCCGCCGAGCGCTCCGGCGACCAGCCGCCCGCGGACGCGTCGCCTTGCGTCGTGTCGGTCATCGCACCCTGGTCCAGGGCACGACCGACATGCCCGGACCAACGGGCAAATCCGCCGGCCAGCTGTCGACCACGATCTTCACCGGCACGCGCTGCACGACCTTGACGTAATTTCCGGTGGCGTTCTCCGCCGGCAGCAGGCTGAATGCGGTGCCGGAGCCCGGCTGCACGGACTCCACATGGCCGGTCAGCTTGCGCCCGGGATAGGCGTCGATGCGGATCTCGACCGGCTGGCCCGGCCGCATGTCGTTGAGCTGGGTCTCCTTGTAGTTTGCGACGATCCAGATCTCGTCAGGCACGAACATCATCAGGCTCTGTCCCGCCGTGACAAAAGTGCCCTTGGCGCCGCTGAGCTTGACGACGCGGCCGGACTGCGCCGCAACGACGCTGGTATATTGCAGGTTCAGCTTGGCCTGATCGAGCTGCGCCAGCGACTGCGCGAGTTGCGCCCGGGTGCCCTCGAGCTGCGCTTGCAGCGTCTTGATGCCGACTTGCGCGGCCGTCACCGCGGTCTTCGCGCGTTCAGTGTTGGCCTGCTGCGCCTGAAGATCGGAGCGGGTCTGCTGCTGGCGCTGCACGGTGCCGGCGCCCTTCTCGACGAGATCCTGGGCGCGCGCGAATTCTTCCTGTGAGAACTGGAGCTGGGCCTGGGCCTGTTCGAGCTGAGCCTCCGCCTGCTTGATCTGCTCCTGCTGCGAAACGATCTGCGCCTCGACATTGCCGATGTTCGCCCTGGCCACCGCGACCTGCGCATTGGCCTGATCGATGGCGATGCGATAGTCGCGCTCGTCGATCCTGGCGAGAAGATCCCCGGCGTTGACATGCTGGTTGTCCGTGACCGGGATGTCGGTCACGTAGCCGCCGACCTTCGAGGCCACGGAAAAGCTGCGCGCGGCGACGAAGGCATCGTCGGTGGATTCATAGTGGCGCACCTGGAGCCAGTAGAGCAGTCCGCCGATCAGGGCCGCGAGCAGGACGATGGCGCCAATGGTTGCCACCAGCCAATGCTCGCGAATCCGGTCTCGCAGCGACGGCGCCTTCGCCGGGTTCTGCTCCTTGGTGTCACGGGCGTGATCGGGAGAGGTCTTTGGAGCTTCCTTCGCCCTCTGCGGTTGCTCCGCGGACGGATCACGCTCCCGGGTTTGAGCATCCACGGTGAACACCTTTCTCGGGGATTAGACTGGCGGCAGAGCCGCCAAAGCGGCTCACGCGCCGCGAGCCCAACGACAGCCCCAGATCATGGTTCCGCTTCGTGCGAGCACCATCGCCATTCGTGAATGCACTGCTCAAAAAGCGAGCGCGGCACAGTGCATGCCGCGCTCGCCTCGATATCCCATGGGCAGGTTATGTCAGTGTGTCTTCGTGGCGTGCCATTTCTCGAGATCGGGCTTCACCTCGTCCGATCCCTGTTCCTTTTCCGGGGTGCCCTTCCAGGGCGTGTCCGTCTGTTTGTGCGAACCCCAGTCGTTCTGCTGCCGGGGATCGTCGTTGGGCCGTTCCTTGCTCATCGAGCTCCCTTTCCGTGAAATCCCTAAGCGAAGGGGACGCCGTAGTAGGAGTTGATGCCACGAACTGCGGCATCATCACCCCAGTTCCAATCACTCCGTTCGCCGTATTTCGGCGCGCCTTCCAGCTCCTTGGTGGTGATGCCGGTGACATAGCCGCCGAGCTCAGTGTCATATTTCAGCGATTGCCACGGCAGCGGATAGTGGTCGTTGCCAAGGCCCAGAAATCCGCCGAAGCCAAGCACGGCGTAGGACACCTTGCCGCTGATCTTGTCGATCATCACGCGTTCGATCGAACCGATCTTGTTGCGATCGGCGCCATAGACCGATGTTCCCTCGACCTTGTCGCTGCCGATCAGCCGACCCAGCTCGTTTTGGTCCAGTTCGCCCTGATTCAACATCTCAATTCTCCACTCAGCCAGTGGGGATAAAACTCGCAAACGTGAGCGATCGTTCCGGCGTGTTCCGCGAGACTTGAGGAACATCGTCGGAAACGGGCGGTTCTCTCGATTTCAAGCCTCTCGACTTCAAGTCCTGGAAACGAAGAGCCGTCCTCGATGTCCCAAACCGTCTCCGACTTCATCGTTCAACGTCTGCATCAATGGGGAGTGCGCCACCTCTTTGGCTATCCCGGCGACGGCATCAATGGCGTATTCGGCGCCCTTCAGCGTGCTGAGGGTAAGATCGGCTTTGTCCAGGCGCGGCATGAGGAGATGGCCGCCTTCATGGCGACCGCTTACGCGAAATTCTCGGGCCAGCTCGGCGTCTGCATCGCAACGTCGGGCCCTGGCGCCTCGCATCTGACCACCGGGCTCTACGATGCCCTGCTGGATCACCAGCCCGTGCTCGCGATCGTCGGTCAGCAGGCACGCAATGCACTGGGCGGACATTATCAGCAGGAACTCGATCTCGTCTCGATGTTCAAGGATGTGGCTGGCGCCTACGTCATGCAGGCATCCTCGCCGGCGCAGATCCGGCATCTGATTGATCGATCGATCCGGATCGCGCTGGCCAGGCGGACACCAACGGTGATCATCCTGCCCAACGATATCCAAGAGGAGCCATACGAGGATCCGCCGCGCGCTCACGGCACCCTGCACTCTGGCATCGGCTATAGCTCTCCAAGCATCAAGCCTCGTGACGCCGACCTCGACCGTGCCGCCGAGGTGCTCAACGCCGGCAAGAAGGTCGCGATGCTCGTCGGCGCCGGCGCGCTCCACGCTACCGAGGAGGTGATCGCGGTCGCCGACCGCTTGTCCGCCGGCTGCGCCAAGGCGCTGCTCGGCAAGGCGGCGCTCCCTGACGACCTGCCCTGGGTCACCGGCCCGATCGGCCTGCTCGGCACCGAACCCAGCTACAACATGATGATGGAATGTGACACGCTGCTGATGGTCGGCTCGGGATTTCCCTATGCCGAATTCCTGCCGCAGGAAGGCGCGGCGCGCGGCGTCCAGATCGACATCGACGCCAGCATGATGTCGATCCGTTTCCCCATGGAGGTCGGCCTCGTCGGCGATGCCGCCGAGACGCTGCGCGCCCTGCTACCGCGACTGAAACCCAAGAGCGACGGCACCTGGCGCCAGGGCATCGAAGACGACGTCGCGCAATGGTGGAAGACGCTGGATGACCGCGCGCATCAAGCCGCAGCACCGGTCAATCCGCAACTCGTCGCCTGGGAGCTGTCTCCGCGCCTGCCCGACCGCACTATCATCACCAGCGATTCCGGCTCCTGCGCCAACTGGTTCGCGCGTGACCTGAAGATGCGCCGTGGCATGACGGCCTCGCTCTCCGGCGGTCTCGCCTCGATGGGTGCCGCGGTGCCCTATGCGCTCGCCGCGAAATACGCTCATCCCGACCGCCCCGTGATTGCACTCGTCGGGGACGGCGCGATGCAGATGAACAACATGGCAGAGCTGATCACCGCCGCGAAGTATTGGCGCGACTGGAAGGATCCGCGCTTTATCGTCTGCGTCTTCAACAACGAAGACCTCAACCAGGTGACCTGGGAACAGCGCATCATCAACGGCGATCCAAAATTCGAGGCATCGCAGCGCATCCCAAACGTGTCCTATTCGCGCTTTGCCGAGTTGATCGGCCTCTCCGGAATCTACGTCGACAGCCCGCAGCTGCTGGGCTCGGCCTGGGAGCGGGCGTTGGCGAGCGAGATGCCGGTGGTGCTGGAGGTGAAGACCGACCCCGAAGTGCCGCCGCTGCCGCCGCATATCACCTTGCAGCAGGCCAAGAACTTCTCTCTTGCGCTGATGAAGGGCGATCCCAACCAGAGCGCAGTGATCAAGGGAGCGGCGCGGCAGGTGTTGGAAAAGATCCTGCCTGGAAAGGAATGAGGTGAAGCATGAGCGATTTCCGCGATATCCAGCACGGCGTCAACGATCCCGTGGACGGCCTCGACGTGAAGCGGCAGATCAACGACAACCGGACGCCGCATGAACGGGCACAACGCCATGCAGACGTACGTGCCGAAGCCACCGCCACGCCGACCGAGCCGTTTCTGCCCGAACGGCTTCGGCGCAAGCCGACCGATCCCATCAATCCGCGCAGCGGGCGGCATCCCACGGATTAGCCGTTAGGAACCTCAGCCGGGGCGGCGTGTTAGTCGGCGCAACGTCGCGCAGCGAGAGGCTGCGCGCCCAACCGGAGGGACCGGACCATGAAACGTACCATCATCGCCGTCGCTTGCGTACTTCTCGCAGGCCCCGCGCTTGCCCAGTCGCTCGGTGAGAAGACCGGCGTCAACTCGGCGCTCGGCGTCGCGCCTGCCACCGCCGACTTCGTCAAGGAAGTCGCCATCAGCGACATGTTCGAGATCGAGTCGAGCAAGCTCGCCGAGCAGAAAGGCAACGCGCAGGAGAAGACCTTTGCGCAACAGATGGTGACCGACCACACCAAGACCAGCAATGAACTGAAGGGCCTCGTCAGCGGCGGCAAGGTGCAGGCGACCCTGCCGACAGCACTCGACAGCTCGCATCAGAGCAAGCTCGACAAGCTCAAGAGCGCGAATGGCAGGGACTTCAGCTCGGATTACAATTCGTACCAGGTCAGCGCCCACGAGGACGCGGTCTCGCTGTTCGAGCGTTACGCCAAGGGCGGCGACAATTCCGAGCTGAAGGATTGGGCCGGCAAGACGCTGCCGGCGCTCAAGCACCACCTCGACATGGCCAAGGAGCTCGGCAAGGCGCCGAGCGTCGGCCAGTCCAAGTAATCAGCTTCCGAGGACGCCGGCTCGCAGGTCGGCGTCCTCGCGTTTTTGCAACGATGGGCCGCGCCGCCGCCATTGCCTACGCACGCGAAGGCCGACGTCGTCATCAACTATCTTCCGGCGGAGGAGCCGGATGCGCAGGACGTCATCGCGCTGATCAAGAAGGAAGGGCGTACCGGGCTCGCGATTCCCGGCGACCTCAAGGATGAAGCCTTCTGCAAGAAGCTGGTCGAGCAGGCCGTGCAAGGCCTCGGCGGCCTCGACATCGTCGTCTGCAACGCGGCGCGGCAGCAGGCACGTGCGTCCATTCTCGACGTCTCCTCGGAAGACTTCGACGCGACCATGAAGACCAACATCTACGCGCCGTTCTGGATCATCAAGGCGGCGCTGCCGCATTTGAAGCCCGGCTCCTGCGTCATCGGCACGACCTCCGAGCAAGCTTACGATCCCTCGCCCGATCTCTACGATTATGCGCAGACCAAGGCGGCGACGATGAACTACGTGAAGTCGCTGGCGAAGCAGCTCGCCTCGAAGGGCATCCGCGTCAATGGCGTCGCACCGGGCCCGATCTGGACGCCGCTTCAGGTCTCCGGCGGCGCCACGATGGAGAAGCTCGAGAAATTCGGCGGCATGACACCGCTCGGCCGTCCCGGCCAGCCCGCCGAGCTGGCCTCGATTTACGTGCAGCTTGCCGCGGCGGACGCGAGCTATGCGACCGGCCAGGTGTATGGGTCCACTGGTGGATCGGGACAGCCGTAGCCCGGCGACTCGGTCCCAGCCCCGCAGGCTGATGGCCGCCAGGCGGAGCCCAGGAACCTTCTTTGTCTCCCGGCTTTGGAAACTGACATAAGGACATCACGCTTGTAACCCGATGGCATTAGTAGACGTCAAACCTAACCGGATCGACACCGCGATCGCGAACAGGATCGCGGATCACACCAATTCAGGCGTCGAGCACACCGCGCAGACACTAACCTGGGCCGCCGACGAGCACGTGCTGCTGGCGCTGGCCGCAGCGGGATGGCTCTACACTCATATTTGGCAGCCGCAACAGCGGCCCGTGGCCAATCACATTCTGGCTGTGTCGCTGGCGACGGCTTTCCTGCCACATGCCCTGAAATCCGTCTTCGATCAGATCAGGCCAGACCGGCTGACGATACGCGGGCACCGGCATGGAGTACCCATCTCAGGACACGCGCGCGACGCGTTTCCGTCCGGTCACGCGGTCCACATGGGCGCACTTGCCTCGGCGGCAGGTTTGCTGCCGAAAACGCCGTGTCGATTGGTGCGCTCGGTTGCGGTCGCGCTTTCGCTGACAAGGGTCGCGGTGCTCGCGCACTGGCCAAGCGACGTGGTCGCAGGCTTCGCACTTGGCGCGGCCGTAGAGAGACTTTTGCGGCCATGGACGCTGACGCAGTCGTTCCGCAAGCAAGTCAATAGGCGGGAACGGTCGTGACCGAATATGTCCTGCGCTTCATCGCCGGCGGCGTCATCGTCTCCGCTTTCGCGATCTTCGGCGATATGCTCAAGCCCAAAAGCTTTGCGGGGCTGCTCGGCGCAGCGCCGTCAGTCGCACTGGCGACGCTCGGCATCGCCGTTGTCAAGCACGGCCCGCAATATGCTGCGGCGGAAAGCTGGACGATGATGTATGGCGCGGTTGCGCTCGGCTGCTACAGCGTCATCGTCTGCCATCTGTTGATCAGATACCGTGTGTCCGCGCTGCCCGCGACCGTCCTGGCTGTTATCGTGTGGCTTGCGGTTGCCTTCGGCCTGCTCGCCGGTTTCGGAGGTGCGGCCTGATGCCGGTCAAGCTGTCACTCTCGGCGCTGAAGCAGACTCGCTGGTACGAATACGGCATTCGTTTCCTTCTCGGCGGCCTGGCGACCGTGCTCACGGGGATTCTGGGAGCGCGCTTCGGTGTGTCCGTCGCCGGATTATTCCTTGCGCTTCCCGCCATCTTCTGCGCGAGCGCCACGCTGGTCGAAAGCCATGAGCGGCGCACCAAGGAGAAGGCCGGCCTCAGTGGCACGCGCCGCGGGCAAGAGGCTGCCGCACTCGACGCGGCTGGCGCCGCCTGGGGAAGCATCGGTCTCCTGGCATTCGCCGCCGTCTTCCATCTCACCGTGGCTGCGAGCGTTCCGGGCGCATTCGCTGCTGCGTTGATGGTCTGGGCCGTCGTTTCGGTATTGGCTTGGTGGCTCAGGCGCAAGCTTCGCATCGTCTCCCGCAAACCGCACCGATCAGCCCATTCGCCGTCCGCAAAGGGCTCTCCCGTTACGAAGCGTTAGCCCGCTTTCGCATGGGGTCGAAGGCTGCAATCTCGGCGGTTGAAGACCCGGGCTGTTGGCCCAGCGCTCGACCTGCTCGATGACCTTCTGGTGGCTCGGGCGCACCGGCTTGGGTGCGTCGCCCTCTTCGGCAGTTGTGCGGGGCAATCTGACTTCGTTCGTCATGACGTCTCTCCCATTTGCCGGGAGCATACACCCGCCCGAAGACTCTCACGCTAACTTAAGTAATTGATTTATATCTATTTTTCGTCTCATTTGGCGTCGACGCCGGATCTTGCGGAACCCTGGTCGAATGAGGTTGTTGAGTAGACTACTCAACTTACTCATTTGGGTGATTGATCATGAACGACCTTCGCGCCGAGCGGCTCCAGGTCATGCTGTCACCGGAAGAACTGGCCGCGGTGGACGACTTCCGGTTCAAGCATCGCATGCCGACGCGAGCGGCCACTGTGCGCGAGCTCCTCAAGCTCGGACTGGCCACCGCCGCTGTCGATGCAGGGGCTAATGTCAAATCGAGCAGGTTCGGGGTCTTCGGGCGCGGCCCGGACGGCCACACGCACCCGAATCCGGAGCACGACTCCGAGGGTTAATCCAGCCTGATGCTCAAGCAAACGGCCCCGGCACGGGGTGCCAGGGCCGTCCTTGGAGATTGCTTCCGGATCACCGGGGGCATGACAACCGGAAGCAATCCCTCGACTCTTCGCGCTGGGATTCGTTCCTCGTGGAATTAGCCGCTCGGCGCGTCGCCGGAATCATCCGGCGCCATGCCGGACCCAGGGGTCTTGCTGTTGTCGTTCAGCTTGGGATCGCGCGTGGCCTCACGAGAGGGCGAGCCCTTGGGCTCCGATTTGTGCACGGTCTGCGCGCGCTGCTTGTCCCGCGGCTGCTGTTCACCGCGCTGATCTCTGATGATGCCTTGGTCGGAATGCGCCATGATTTGATCTCGCCTCGTTGCCGTCTCGAAGCGCTTACGCGCCGGAGCGTCGAAGGTTCCGGAGGCGCGAGAGGAGACTGCGGCTAACTGTGCGCCGAGTGCACCGGGGCCGATGCATTTTCATGATGCACCTGCCGCACCGTCGTCACCGTGGCGAACGCGACCGACACGCCAAAGGCAAGAATGAGCGAAAGAAGAGCCAGACGTGGAGCCATTGCAACAACCTCCTCCTGGAATCGGAAAATAGCGCGATCGAACGTTGCAAATATCCGGACTTGGTCGCTTGCGGTCCGTGAGCGATCTCACACGCAGATTCACGAATACGAGAGCGTCACGCATCCTGCTCTTGAAGGATCCGGGCCGGAACGGGCGGGACCTCGCCGTCGAGCCACTCCTGCTCGTTCGCGAGTGCCGTCCACGCATTCGCCATGCGCAAAAAACGATTGTATGCCGGCTGTCCCTCGGCCCGCTCAGCGAGCTGAAGGCAGTTGTCGGCGTTGTCCCTGAAGATCTCAGACTGTTTCATGCAAATGACGTGGGGACGGAACCTTCGCGTCGCAACCGCCCTTACCGGATCGTAACGTTTGCGGAACTTCGCCGGCGATCGGCTATTGGATATCCCATGCGGATTCTTCTCGCGTTGGTCTTGGCCTTCATCAGCACTGCAGCGCTTGCCGACAGCACCGGGGAGCGAAAGCCGAGCGTCCGCACGCCGACCGCTACCGAGGTCCTCAGTGACCTCTACGCCTTCAGCCGCTTCCAGCAGGGCCTGCTGGAGAGCACCGACCTGAAGGGCAATGCCGAGGTCAAGAACCTCGCCGCGCTGCGCGCCGAAGAAGCGGCCAAGCGCGACAAGACGCTGAAGCAGATTCAGGAGGCGATCGGCACCGGACTGCGCGTCGCCAAGACGACGCCGGCGAGCGCAGGCCTGGTCGAACCCGAAACCTCGGACGGACCGACTTTCGTCAGAAGCTTCTATGCCGCGCAGATTCCCGAGTATGAATTGGTGATCGACCTGCTCCAACGCTATCTCAAGGCGCCCGACAATGCCGCGCTTGCAGCGTTCGCGCGCGAGCAGCTCCCGATGTTGCGCTCGCAGGTCAAGGACGCCGAGCGCACCATGGCGGACAAATAGCCTGTTCACTTGTCTTTCGGATGACTTGGCTGGTTCTCCGGCCGGGCGCTGCCGCCCCCCTCCAGCATCCTGTCCCGGCCGGCATCGCCGTTGTCATCCTTCCCGCCCGAACTCGATGTGCCGCTGCCGCTAGGGTTCGACCGGGTCGATGTCCCCGTGGTCGGCGTATCCGCGCGTGGGGTGGCGGAGCTTGCGGCGGGATCGCCGGTGACGGCGCCGCGGCCGCTGGGCGCGCCGCCCTGCGCGAGCGCCGATCCGGCCACCAGCATCACGGCCCCGATGACGGCAAATCCTGCTTTCATGTGCGCTCTCCCAGTATCTGCGGGCTAACGGCAGGCCCGACGCTCCGTTCCGGAACAGGACGACCAAGTCCCTAAAACAAGTCGCTGAAAACAGGCCATCGAGACGCATCTTCCGGCCCCGCAAAAATGTTGGAACCCGATGGAACCATTCCCGATAATCGCGATTGTATTAACCGGGCTGAGCAAAGCAGGTTCCATTTCCTGGCGCCGCCACGTTGGCGCTTGATTTCGAATTTGGCTGCCGCTCTATTTTGATGAATTGCGTCTTGCCTGGGATTCGGCCGACGCTTGCGGGGGAATTAGTATGAGCGACCTCGATCCCGGATCTGCATCACGTTCCGGTCGTCGCGTTCCAAAACCAAAAACCAACGGCATGTCGGAGCCGGATTCCCGGGCAGAATTGCTGCTGGCGCTGCAGGCCATGCGCAATGGCGATTTCTCCGTGCGTATGAGCGGCGACCATCTCGGCATCGACGGCAAGCTCGCCGACACTTTCAACGACATCATCGCGGCCAACCAGCGCATGGCGCAGCAGCTCGAGCTGGTCGGCCAGGTGGTGGGCCGCGAGGGCAAGACGCGCCAGCGCGTGAAGTTCGGGCTGGCCTCCGGCTCCTGGGCCGACATGGAAGGCTCGGTCAACACGCTGATCGACGATTTGCTGTGGCCGACGCGCGAGGTGACGCGCGCGGTCGCAGCCGTGGCGCAGGGCGACCTGCTCCAGACCGTCAAGCTCGACGTCGATGGACGCCCCCTGCGCGGCGAATTCCTGCAGTCGGCGACCATCGTCAACACCATGATCAAGCAGCTCGGCGTCTTCACCTCCGAGGTGACGCGCGTGGCGCGCGAGGTCGGCACCGAAGGCAAGCTCGGCGGCCAGGCCCAGGTGCCGGAAGTGACCGGCGTCTGGAAGGATCTGACCGAGAGCGTCAACTCGATGGCGAACAACCTGACCAACCAGGTTCGCAACATCGCCGAGGTGACGATCGCAGTCGCGAATGGCGACCTCTCGAAAAAGATCACGGTCGATGTCCGCGGCGAGATTCTTCAGCTCAAGGAAGCCATCAACACGATGGTGGACCAGCTCCGCTCCTTCGCATCGGAAGTGACGCGCGTCGCGCGCGAGGTCGGCACCGACGGCAAGCTTGGCGGCCAGGCCATCGTGCCCGGCGTTGCCGGCACTTGGAAGGATCTCACCGACAGCGTCAACGCGATGTGCGGCAACCTCACCGCGCAGGTTCGCAATATCGCCAACGTCACCACTGCCGTAGCGCGCGGCGACTTGTCGCGCAAGATCACGGTCGACGTGCGCGGCGAGATCCTGGAGCTGAAGGACACCATCAACACCATGGTAGACCAGCTCAATTCGTTCGCCTCGGAAGTGACGCGCGTCGCGCGCGAGGTCGGCACCGAAGGCAAGCTCGGCGGCCAGGCCCAGGTGCCGGGCGTCGCCGGTACCTGGAAGGACCTCACCGACAACGTCAACTTCATGGCGTCGAACCTCACCGCGCAGGTCCGCAACATCTCCGATGTCGCCACCGCCATCGCGAGCGGCGACCTCTCGAAGAAGATCACGGTGAACGTCTCGGGCGAAATCCTTCAATTGAAAGAAACGCTCAACACCATGGTCGACCAGCTCAACGCCTTCGCCGGCGAAGTCACGCGCGTCGCGCGCGAAGTCGGCACCGAAGGCCGGCTCGGCGGCCAGGCCAACGTGCTCGGCGTCGCCGGCACCTGGAAGGACTTGACCGAGAGCGTCAACTCGATGGCTTCGAACCTGACCGCGCAGGTCCGCAACATCGCCGAGGTGACGACGGCGGTCGCGGGCGGCGATCTGTCGAAGAAGATCACCGTCGATGTCCGCGGCGAAATCCTGGAACTGAAAGACACCATCAACACCATGGTGGACCAGCTCAACGCGTTTGCCGGCGAAGTCACGCGCGTTGCGCGCGAGGTCGGCACCGAAGGCAAGCTCGGCGGCCAGGCCCAGGTGCGCGGCGTCGCCGGCACCTGGAAGGATCTCACGGACAGCGTCAACTCGATGGCGTCGAACCTGACCGGTCAGGTCCGCAACATCGCCGAAGTCGCGACCGCGGTGGCCAAGGGCGATTTGTCGAAGAAGATCACCGTCAACGTATCCGGCGAAATCCTTCAGCTGAAGGAAACGCTGAACACGATGGTGGACCAGCTCAACGCCTTCGCCGGCGAAGTCACGCGCGTCGCGCGCGAAGTCGGCACCGAAGGCAAGCTCGGCGGCCAGGCCGACGTGCCCGGCGTCGCCGGCACCTGGAAGGACCTCACCGACAGCGTCAACTCGATGGCGGGCAACCTCACAGCCCAGGTCCGCAACATCGCCGAAGTGGCGACCGCGATCGCCGGCGGAGACTTGTCGCGCAAGATCACCGTGGACGTGCGCGGCGAGATCCTTCAGCTCAAGGACACGCTGAACACGATGGTCGACCAGCTCAACCGCTTCGCGGGCGAAGTGACGCGCGTGGCGCGCGAGGTCGGCACCGAAGGCCGGCTCGGCGGTCAGGCCAACGTGCCCGGCGTCGCCGGCACCTGGAAGGACCTCACCGACAGCGTCAACTCGATGGCGGGCAACCTCACCGCTCAGGTCCGCAACATCGCCGAAGTGACCACCGCCGTGGCGCGCGGCGACCTCTCGCGCAAGATCACCGTCGATGTCCGTGGCGAGATTTTGGAGCTGAAGAATACCATCAACACCATGGTGGACCAGCTCAACGGCTTTGCCGGTGAAGTCACGCGCGTCGCGCGCGAGGTCGGCACCGAAGGCAAGCTCGGCGGTCAGGCCGAGGTGCCCGGCGTTGCCGGCACCTGGAAGGATCTCACCGACAACGTCAACTTCATGGCCTCGAACCTGACGGCGCAGGTCCGCAACATCGCCGAGGTCGCGACCGCGATCGCCGGCGGCGACCTGTCGAAGAAGATCACCGTGGACGTGCGCGGCGAGATTCTGCTGCTCAAGGACACCTTGAACACCATGGTCGAGCAGCTCCGCTCCTTCGCCGCCGAAGTGACGCGCGTCGCGCGCGAGGTCGGCACCGAAGGCCGGCTCGGCGGCCAGGCCGTCGTGCCCGGCGTCGGCGGCACCTGGAAGGACCTCACCGACAACGTCAATCTCCTGGCCGCGAACCTCACCACCCAGGTCCGCAACATCGCCGAAGTCACCACCGCCGTCGCGCGCGGCGACTTGTCCCGCAAGATCACCGTCGACGTGAAGGGCGAGATCCTCGAGCTCAAAAACACCATCAACACCATGGTGGACCAGCTCAACGCCTTCGCCGGCGAAGTCACGCGCGTTGCGCGCGAGGTCGGCACCGAAGGCGAACTCGGCGGCCAGGCGCAGGTGCCCGGCGTCGCCGGCACCTGGAAGGACCTTACCGACACCGTCAATTTCATGGCGGCGAACCTGACCGAGCAGGTCCGCGGCATCGTCAAGGTAGTGACCGCGGTCGCCAACGGCGATCTCAAACAGAACCTCACCGTGAAATCGAAGGGCGAGGTCGCGGCGCTCGCCGACACCATCAACAACATGACCGAGACGCTCGCGACTTTCGCCGACCAGGTGACGTCGGTGGCGCGCGAGGTCGGCGTCGAGGGACGGCTGGGCGGCCAGGCCGACGTGCCCGGCGCCGCGGGCACATGGAAGGATCTCACCGGCAACGTCAATTTGTTGGCTGCCAACCTCACCTCGCAGGTGCGCGCGATCGCGGAAGTGGCGACCGCCGTGACCAAGGGCGACCTGACGCGATCGATTCAGGTCGACGCCCGCGGCGAGGTCGCGGAGCTGAAAGACAACATCAACACGATGATCACGAACCTCCGTCTCACGACGGACGTGAACACCGAGCAGGACTGGCTGAAGACCAATCTGGCGAAGTTCACCAACATGCTTCAGGGCCAGCGCGACCTCACCACCGTCGGTCGTCTGCTGCTGACCGAATTGTCGCCGCTGGTGAACGCGCATACCGGCGTGATCTATCAGGTCGAGAACGAAGACAGTCCGCAGCTCCTGCTGCTTGCCTCCTACGCCGGCGACGGCGTCTATCCGTATCCGCGCGTGTTGCCATTCGGCGACGGCCTGATCGGCCAATGCGCGCTCGACCGGCGCCCGCGCGTCATTGCGGACATTCCGGCCGACGTGGTGCCGATCAATTCAGCGCTGCTTCGCGTCGCCCCGAAGAACCTCGTGGTGCTGCCGGTGCTGTTCGAAGGCCAGGTGAAGGCGGTCATCGAGCTCGCCTCGCTGACCTCGTTCACGACCTCCCAGATGACCTTCCTGGAGCAGCTCACCGACTCGATCGGCATCGTGCTCAATTCGATCGAGGCGACGATGCAGACCGAAGGCCTGCTCAAGCAGTCGCAACAGCTCGCCGGCGAGCTCCAGACCCAGCAGCGCGAATTGCAGCAGACCAACGACCAGCTCGAACAGAAGGCGCAGCAGCTCGCCGAGCGCAACGTCGAGGTCGAGCGCAAGAACCAGGAGATCGAGCAGGCCCGCCGCGCACTTGAGGAAAAGGCGACCGAGCTTGCGCTGACCTCGAAGTACAAGTCCGAATTCCTCGCCAATATGAGCCACGAGCTGCGTACGCCGCTGAACTCGATCCTGATCCTCGGCCAGCAGCTCACCGACAATCCGGACGGGAATCTCACCGGCAAGCAGGTCGAATTCGCCCGCACCATCCACGGAGCCGGCACCGACCTGCTCAATCTCATCAGCGACATTCTCGATCTCTCCAAGATCGAGTCCGGCACGGTGACGGTCGACGCCGAGGAAATCCTGACCGCGAACCTGCTCGAGACCGTCGGGCGGCCGTTCCGTCACGAGGCGGAAAACCGCAACCTTTCGTTCAAGATCGATGTCGATCCGAATCTTGCGCGCAGCCTCGTCACCGACTCCAAGCGCCTGCAGCAGGTTTTGAAGAACCTGCTCTCCAACGCCTTCAAGTTCACCGCCGAAGGCGAAGTGCGCCTGAAGGTCGCGGCCGCGGTCGGCGGCTGGGGTCCGGATCATCCCGTGCTGAACTCGGCGCCGGCCGTGATCGCATTCGAAGTGTCCGACACGGGCATCGGCATTCCCCTGGAGAAGCAGAAGCTGATCTTCGAGGCGTTCCAGCAAGCCGATGCCGGCACCAGCCGCAAATATGGCGGCACCGGCCTCGGCCTTGCGATCAGCCGCGAACTCGCAAGCCTGCTCGGTGGCGAGATTCATCTGCGCAGCTTGCCGGGCAAGGGGTCGTGCTTCACGCTTTACCTGCCGCTGAAATATTCCGGTCCGACGCTCGCGCCTCGCGCTGCGCCCCAGCACAGCCAGCCGCCGGCGTTGCAGCCTGCCGCGCCCGAACAGCAGCGCGTCATCGAGCAGCTCCCCGACGACCGGCTCAACCTCGAACCCGGCGACAGCATCCTCCTGATCGTCGAGGACGACCCGCATTACGCGCGCGTGCTGGTCGACCTCGCGCGCGACAAGGGATTCAAGGTCCTGGTCGCCGCCCGCGGCGCGGAGGCGCTGGAGCTTGCAAAACAGTACCAGCCAAGGGCCGTCTCGCTCGACGTATTCCTGCCTGATATGCTTGGCTGGACCGTGCTGAGCCAGCTCAAGCACAATCCGCTGACCCGCCATATCCCCGTGCAGATCATCACGCTCGACGAAGACCGCCAGCATGCGCTGGCGCGCGGCGCCTTCTCCTTCGTCAACAAGCCGACGACCACCGAGGGCGTCTCGGCCGCGCTGACGCAGATCAAGGAATATGCGCGGCCGCGGCGGAAGCGGCTTCTGATCGTCGAGGACAACGAGGCCGAGCAGCTCTCGATCCGCGAGCTCCTGCATCACGACGATATCGAGATCGTGACGACAGGCACCGGCGCCGACGCGCTCTCGATGTTGCGTGAGGCCCCCTGTGATTGCGTCGTGCTTGACCTGCGGCTGCCCGACATGAGCGGCTTCGAGGTGCTGGACCAGATTCGCAACGACGAGGCGCTGTCGAACGTCCCGGTCGTGGTCTTCACCGGTCGCGAGCTGTCGGCCGAGGAAGATGCGGAGCTCCACACCATGGCGCGGAGCATCGTGGTCAAGGGCGTGGAATCGCCGGAGCGCCTGCTTGACGAGACCGCGCTGTTCCTGCACCGCGTGATCACGGAACTGCCGATCGAGAAGCAGCGCATGCTCGAGAAGCTGAACAGTTCCGACGAGGACCTGATCGGCAAGACCGCCCTGCTCGTCGACGACGACGCCCGCAACATCTTCGCGCTGTCGAGCGTGCTGGAGCGGCGCGGCATGAAGGTGCTGACGGCCACGACCGGCAACGAGGCGGTGACCTTGGTCGAATCCAATCCGGAGATCGCCATCGTGCTGATGGACATCATGATGCCGCAGATGGATGGCTATCAGACCATCGGCGTCATTCGTGAAAACCCGGCCTTCGCCCGTCTTCCGATCATCGCGTTGACGGCCAAGGCCATGAAGGGCGACCGCGAGAAATGCCTCGAGGCCGGCGCGTCCGACTACCTCGCCAAACCCGTCAACACAGATCAATTGCTGCTTGCAATCCGCATGTGGCTGCACCGCTGAGTTGGATGCCCGTATGGACCACGAAAAGGTCAACATCCTCCTCGTCGACGACCAGCCGGCCAAGCTGCTCGCCTATGAGGTGATCCTGAAGGATCTGGGCGAGAACCTGGTGATCGCCTCGTCCGGTCGTGAGGCTCTGGAGGTGCTTCTCAAGACCGAGATCGCGGTGATCCTGGTCGATGTCTGCATGCCCGAGCTCGACGGCTTCGAGCTCGCCGCCATGATCCGCGAGCACCCGCGCTTCCAGAAGACCGCGATGATCTTCATCTCGGCCATTCAAGTCAGCGACATCGACCGCCTGCGCGGCTACGAAATGGGCGCGGTCGACTACGTCCCGGTCCCGGTCGTGCCGGAGGTGCTGCGTGCCAAGATCAAGGTGTTTGCAGAGCTCTATCGCAAGACGCGCGAACTCGAACGGCTGAACCAGGATCTCGAGGACCGCGTGCGTGCACGCACCGCCGAGCTGGAGAATTCGACGGCAAAGCTGCGCGAAAGCGAAGAGCGGCGCAGCATGGCGATCGCCGCCGGCAAGATGGGCTCCTGGGACTGGGACTGGATCACCGGCGACTGGATGTGGGACGAGGGGCAATATCGCATCTTTGGAGTTGGCTCGGAGAATTTCGAGGTGAATCCGGCCAACGTTCAGGCACTGTTGCATCCCGATGACGTCGATCAGCTGCGCAAGGCGATCGCTGAATTCAACAAGGGCACACGCTCCTATGAGACGGAGTTCCGCATCGTGCGGCCCGACGGCGAGGTGCGCTGGTGTGTCGGCACGGCCGCCGCCACGGCCGACGACAGCGGTCGGGTTGTGCGCGTCAGCGGCGTGACGGTGGACATCACCGAACGCAAGCGCGCCGAGGAACGGCAGAATCTCCTGGCGCGGGAGGTCGATCATCGCGCCAAGAATGCGCTGGCGCTGGCGCAATCGATCGTGCGCCTCACCCGCGCCGACGAGGTCAAGGCCTATGTCAGCGCCGTCGAGGGACGCATCAACGCACTGGCGCGCGTGCATACGATCCTGTCACTGTCGAGCTGGCAGGGGGCCGAACTCTCGAAGCTGATCGAGGAGGAGCTTGCGCCCTATTCTCTCGGCGGCCAGATCAAATTGGCAGGGACGGAAGTTCAGTTGCTGCCGGCGACCGCCCAGACTCTGGCGCTGGCGCTGCATGAGCTTTTCACCAACTCGGCGAAGTATGGCGCGCTCTCGACGCGGACGGGACAGCTCGCGATCGGCTGGCAGGTCGAGAACGATCTGCTCACCCTGATCTGGGAGGAGTCCGGCGGCCCGCTTGTCATGACGCCGAAATCCCGCGGCTTCGGTACGCGGAGCCTGCTTGCGAGCGTCGAGTCACAGCTCGGCGGGCAGGCGCAATTCGATTGGCGCGCCGAGGGTCTGTTGTGCCGTCTGGAGGTGCCGCTGGTCCGCAAGACTGCCGCGACAACCGCACCCGGCAAATTTGAAGCTGCCAGCTCGGCCGAATTGCAACGCGCATCCGGTTAACCTGACGCCGCACTTCTCATACGTTGCGTCGTCCGCGGTTCGCGCGCGACGCGCCCTTCGAGCCAGGCTTCCGTTTGGGCGAGATCGCGCAGCGCCTTGGCATAGCGGCGGGCCGCGCTTCGCTCCGCGCCGCGGGGCAGCTTGCGCGCTTTGCTCAGGATGTCCGCAGCGGCGTTGCGATAGGCCAGCGAGCGGTAAAGAAAGACCACCTTACCCATATCGAATGTTCCCGTGTCGAATGTTCCCGTGTGGTGAAGCCTATTTTCGCAAGCCCGGCATGAACGCCGGATGAAGCGGGCGGTGACAAATCCTTCATCTCGACGGAACCGGCACGTGGCGCATGCGTTGCATGCCAGATCGGGATAGAGTTCCCATGCGCGCGAAAAAGTCGTCGGACCTGATCTCCCCCAGCGGGCTCCTCAAGCTGATGACGCACGCGATGATGGGCGCAGCCCTCGGGCTCGCTTTCAGCCTCGTGCTCGTGCTGTCCAATCCAGCCGTCGCCAATCTGCTGAGTCACGGCGGAAGGCAGGCCGTTGTCGTTTTCGCCCTCACCTTGGTGACGACGTTCGCGATCGGCGCGACACTCACCGGCCTCGTCTTCATCCTCGAAGAGGACAAGCAATCTTGAAGCATGCGCGATGCGCGCGGAGCTTCTTTGTTCGGAACTCCTGCGGCGAATGGGGGTTGGCTGCCTGCGTCAATTCAACTCAGGGAGTTCCCGCACATGAAGACTACCAAGCTCGCTCTCGCCGTAATGTTGGCAACCGGCCTCGCCGCCGCGCCGTTCGCCGCGCAGGCCAAGTCGCACAAGGCGAAACATGGGTCCTCGATGTCATCGTCGCAGACCACCACGGGCGCCAACACCAAGCCCTCCAAGGGTCCAGATCCCTCCGGTCAGGGCGGCTCTGGTCCCGGCTCCGATCAGGGCGGCACCATGACGAACAACAAGGGCGGCATGAGCAACACCAAATAGGTGTTCGCCGAAATCGTGAAGGGCCCCGCGATGGCGGGGCCTTTTGCTT
The DNA here is from genome assembly GCF_023073915.1 of Bradyrhizobium sp. 149. Classification (GTDB taxonomy): domain Bacteria; phylum Pseudomonadota; class Alphaproteobacteria; order Rhizobiales; family Xanthobacteraceae; genus Bradyrhizobium. The sequence goes on from NZ_JADPKK010000013.1 coordinate 757,000, forward strand.
TGGGTGTTCGATCTCTTGTCAGGCAGCGTCGTGGACATCCGGCCCGGCGCGTCCTCACATGTCGCGTTGCCCGCACGCTTCAACTGCGATAGCCGCCGGAGATGTTGGGATGATCTGCTTTCACGAGATGATCGAGCCGTGCGCGCTTGCGGGCGATCAGGAGCTGGGCCGCGGCGTGGTCGAGCCCCTCGCGTTGCAGCTGCCGGATGGCAGAGCCCAGTTCGAGAATCTCGGCGCGCAGCTTTAGAATCCGGTACGCATCCGGGTCTTCCTCCACCGTGCGCTCCCAAAGCTCTCAGCGGCGCGCGATCTCGCGCAGAGGACTACCTGGCGTCTTCGCAGAACGAAGGCGCATCCCATCGCGGACATCCGGCAGGACATCGCCGCCACCTGCAGCCTTCCATTCGCAAATCAGCAGATTGATTTTCCGGCGCAGGTCCATCTGCGCCAGCGCCTTCTCTGTACAGTCGCGATCGCAGTCGACGAGCTCGCGCACGGACACCTCGAGGTCGGCCATTTCCAGCCTCAAGGCGCTGATTCTACGTCGAATTTCATTAATTCTGTTGTCCATGGCTTGTTAGAACAAAATAAGAACATATAGTCGCGATTTCAGAAGGGAGCAGCGACATGCAGGTTCAGGGTAAATACGACGCCAGGGCTTTCCTCGCCGAGCAGATGACACGGGCGCAGGGCCTCCGGCTGAAACGGCTAAGCGAAGAAGCGTATCAACCCGCGCAATATGCGCGGGATCTGTCCTCCGGCGAGGCAGCACGGCGCATCCAGGTGCTGGAAGCGGAAATCGAGCTGGCGAATTCGTTCTAGGCTACGTCGCGTATCCAGGACGTTGCGTGCCCGCTTTCGGAACCATGCCTGTCGCGGATGGTTCTCCCCGGCCAAGGGAGAACATGCATGGCACGCAAGGCAAAGAAGCGCCGCTACTCGCGCAGCTCCGGCAGCGATGTCGAAGGCGAGATGAAACGCTACAAGAAGGGTACCGCGAAAAGCGGACCTGGCGGTCGAGGCGGACGCGTGAAGAACCGCAAGCAGGCAATCGCGATCGGCCTGTCGAAGGCGCGCAAGAAGGGCAAGAAGGTCCCGAAGAAAGCCGCGAAGCGGAAAACATCCAATAAGACGTCCAAAAAGACTTCGAAGAAAACGTCCAAGAAGGGTTCAAGGAAGACTTCGAAGAAAGCATCGAAACGTAAATCTTCCAGATAGTCGTGCTGGCCTCCGTCAGATCATGCTGCCCGGCATGAAGCAGCGGATTGAAATGCCGAACGCGGTCTTCACCGGCCAAACCATGGTGCGGCCGGCCCGGTTCGGCTCGGTGATCACGGCTTCGTCCGGCACCTCGACCCACTCGCCGTCGAGACGCACGCGATAATGCCCGTTGTGCGATTCCCAGTCGGGATCGGCGACGGCAAACCCATCCGCATCCGAGCAGCACGGACCGAGATGGCTGCGCAGGCTGTCAAACCATGGCTTGAGCGGAGAGTTCGCGTAGCGACCGTCGTCCCGCCCGAGAGCGTTTCCGCCCCACAGCACGAACGTCGCCACAAGCAGCGCACTTTTCAGCGAGAGCTTCAATCGATCCATGTCGGCACCGATCACATGCGAACTACCGGCCATTCCACAAGGCGACGGGAAGTTCGAAGTTCCACGCTTGCAACCGTCTCGGCGGCTTCGCTGCCGCCGGACAATACGCAAGCCGGAACTGTGATGAGCGAACACGGCTTTTTCGGACGAACCGGGTCATCATTCCTGCCGTTGACGAGAATGTTATCGGTGGGCTCCCGAAGTCCTGAAGGCAAATGAGAAAGGCGGCCCGAGGGCCGCCTTTTTGTACTTGTCCCGAGCGAGGCTCGACTTATGCGAGCGGCACCGCGACGAACCGGGTCGCCTGCGCGCCTCTGACCTGCAGCAGCACGCTGCGCTTGCCGGACGATTTCGCCTGCGCCAGTTCCGAACGGACATCGCCGATATTGGCGACGGCCTTGCCGCCGACATTGAGGATGACGTCGCCGGTCTGGATGCCGCGCTGCGCGGCCGGCCCTTGGGGATCGACTTCCGTGACGACGACGCCCTTCTGGCCGGCACCCTGGACGTCACCGGCCGGGGCCAGGCTGAGCCCGAGGCGCGGCGTGCCGGCATCTGGCTGCGTCTTGCCCTCGTCGGCTTTAGCCTGCCGCTCGTTCGGCAACTCGCCGAGCGCCAGCGTCACCGCCCTGCTGTCACCCTTATGGACGACATCGAGCTTCACGGACGTGCCCGGCGCCAGGGTGGCGATGGTGCGGGCGAGATCGCGGGAATCCTTGATCGCGGTGCCGTTGACGGCGGTGATGACGTCGCCCGCCTCGATGCCCGCCTTCGCCGCCGGGCTGCCGTCCTGCGGATTGTCGACGATCGCGCCACGCGCTTCCTTGAGGCCGAGGCTGTCGGCAATATCCGATGTCACCGGCTGCACCTGGACGCCGAGCCAGCCGCGCGTGACCGCGCCCTTGTCCTTCAACTGTGCGATGACAAGCTTTGCGGTCGAGGCCGGAATGTCGAAGCCGATGCCGACCGAGCCGCCGGACGGCGAGAAGATCGCGGTGTTCACGCCGATCACGTTGCCGTTCATATCGAACGCCGGGCCGCCGGAATTGCCCTTGTTGATCGGCGCGTCGATCTGGATGAAATCGTCATAAGGACCGTTGCCGATGTCGCGGCCGCTGGCCGAGACGATGCCGGCGGTCACGGTACCGCCGAGGCCGAAGGGATTGCCGACCGCGACCACCCAGTCGCCGATGCGCGGCTTCTGGTCGGAGAATTTGACGAACGGAAAATCCTTCTTGCCTTCGACCTTGATCAGCGCGAGATCGGTCTTCGGATCGGTGCCGACCACCTTCGCGGTGTAGATCATGCCGTCGTCCATCGTCACCTGCACCGACTCGGCGTGATCGACGACGTGGTTATTGGTCACGGCGTAGCCGTCCGCGGAGATGAAAAAGCCGGAGCCCTCACCCGTGATCACCTGGTGGCGCTGGCGCGGCATGCCGTTCATGCCGCCCGGGCCACGGAAGCCGAACTGCCGCGAGAACTGGTCGAACGGCGTCTCCTCGTCCGAATCCATCCGGTTCTGTTGCAGCATCGCGCTCTTCTCGTTGTCCTGGTCGATTCTGACCCGCACCGAGATGACGGCGGGTTTGACCTTGCTGACGAGATCGCCGAAGCCCGGCGGTGTCGCGGCGGTCTCCGCGGCCTGGGCGGGCGCAATGAAGGAGGTTACGCTGAACGGCGAAGAGCCGGGAGCAGCTGCCAGCACGGCCACGCCAAGCGCGGCCACGGTGCCGAGCAGCGCGAGCCGGCGCGGCCTCAGGACCTTGCGGGACGTAGTGGTGTCTGAATTGACGCGATCGCTCATGTCGAAATGTCCATGTTGGGTAAGTCGCCTTGCACCCAACATGGCGGTCGCCACCTTACAGCGTCCCGTCCACGCGATTAAATCTTGGCAAAGAATACACGATCGGAGGCCGGACCAAGTGCTTCGAGCCGGCTCGTTATGCGATGCGATGGACCAGGACGGCCGAGTGCGGAAGTCGCCTCAGAGGGGAAGCGATACGTGCGCCGTCACGCCGCGGCGGGCCTCTCCCACGCCGTAGCGACATCATCCTCGTCGTGTTGCGCATTGCACGCGTCGAAATGCGCCTTGAGTTCGACTTCGGCGAGATATTCGAAATGTTCGGCCTGGCCGAGCAGCTCCCAGTTCTGGAGCGGCCGATAGGCGGCCTGCTGACGACAGAGGGACGCCAGCGCGCGGTAGCGACGTACGTTCTCCATGAGACCCTCCCTCGCATTCACAGAGCTTATCGCTCTTATTGCGTCAGGCCGATGGCGGTTGTGCAAAAGATTTGCTGCGCCCGCCGCGCGCGAGACTCGCTTGTTCTAGGAAATGCGTATTCGGGCGAAAGTTCCAATCAGCGCGGACTCAATATGTCCGGTGAAAAGTGGCAGGCCCTGGCACAGCCATTCCGGTGCCGGCTCGCTCCGCCTGCATCGCGTAGCCTACCGGATGAGTGCGGGTTCGCCGACACGCACCGTCTGCGCCGAACTATGTTGCAGGTTCGGAACCCTGCCGGCCTCCGCCGCGACGCGAATGGCCGCGATATTCGCGGCATAGTCCGCGCTGCTCTTGCCGCGAAACACGGCGGAACCCGCCACAAGCGTATCGGCGCCCGCAGCGGCCACGGCAGCGGCGTTGTCGCGCGTGATGCCGCCGTCCACCTCGAGCCGGATCGGCCGCTCGCCGATCATGCTTCGAATGCGCGCGATCTTCTCGAGTTGGGACTCAAGGAACGACTGGCCGCCGAAGCCCGGATTGACCGTCATCACCAGGACAAGATCGAGACGATCGAGCAGATATTCGATGGCGCTTTCAGGGGTCGCGGGACACAGGCTGACACCGGCTTTCTTGCCGAGCGCGCGGATGGCCTGGAGCGAGCGATCGAGATGCGGACCGGCTTCGGCATGCACCGTGATGACATCCGCCCCGGCCTTCGCGAACGCTTCGAGATAGGGATCGGCGGGCGCGATCATGAGATGCACGTCGAACATTTTTTTCGTCAGCGGCCGGATCGCCTTGATGATGTCGGCGCCATAACTGATGTTCGGGACGAAATGCCCGTCCATGACGTCGCAATGAATCCAGTCGGCGCCCGCCGCGTCGATCGCCACGATCTCCTCGCCGAGGCGCGCAAAATCCGCAGCCAGGATCGAAGGCGCGATGAGGATTTCGCTCGTCATGGCTTCGCACTCCTCTGCGCGTCGGCACCGCCGGTGAAGACGCGGCTGGCCAGGACATCCATGGGATCGATCGTTTCGAGGTCGGCGATATCGAGCATGCGGTCGAGATCCGACACCAGGCGATCCGCCTGCCGCAGCCGAATGCGGTCGACGGCGTTGCGGATCGAACGCGCATTCGAGAAGAACGGCTGGGTGCGGCGCAGCGCGATGTATTTCTCGAAAGCCTCGCGCGCCGCCGCCGAGAGGCGGTAGCCCCGTTCCTTCAGCATCAGCTCGGCGATGACGAGCAGCTCGGCCTCCGCATAGTCCGGAAAGTCGATGTGGTGCGCGATGCGCGAGCGGAAGCCAGGATTGGAGGCGAAGAAGTTCGTCATCCGCTCGCCATAGCCGGCAAGGATCACAACGAGGTCCTCGCGCTGGTTCTCCATCACCTGGAGCAGAATCTCGATCGCCTCCTGACCGTAGTCGCGCTCGTTGTCCGGCCGATGCAGATAATAGGCCTCGTCGATGAACAGCACGCCGCCCATCGCCTTCTTCAGGATCTCCTTGGTCTTCGGCGCGGTGTGGCCGATATATTGACCGACGAGATCGTCGCGCGTCACCGAGATCACCTGTCCGCGCCGCACGAAGCCGAGGCCGTGCAGAATCTTTGCCATGCGCAGCGCGACGGTCGTCTTGCCGGTGCCGGGATTGCCGGTGAACGACATGTGCAACGTCGGTGGCGACGAAGCCAGTCCCGCGCGCTGCCGGATGCGTTCGATCAGCAAGAGCGACGCGATCTGGCGCACGCGGTTCTTCACCGGCTTCAATCCGATCAGCTCCCGCTCGAGCTGTTGCAACGTATCGGTGATTCCAGCCGCTTCGGCCTCCTTGCGGAGATCGAAATTGGTCTCGCCGGGCTCAGTGGTCATTGCGTGGGGAGCATCCAGCATCGGCACCTCGAAGAAAAGAGCTTCGCCGCCGGGAAGCGGCGAAGCAGTGGTCCGCCAAGGAAACGGAGCAGGGAGTGCTCCGCGCGGAGGAGAATGACTTAGGTCGCCGCGTGCGCGGGCTGCCGGCGCACGGTGGTGTAGCGGATCGCGCGCCCCCCCACCTCCTGCCGTACCAGCTCGAACTCGGCCTCCTGCGGCGGGCGGTTGACGATGAAGGAGATCCGCACCGATTCCCAGCCATGGCTGGAGTCGAAGCCGCTGAGGCGGATGTAGCGGTCGCCATACACTCTGCGGCATTCGGCGAGCTCCATCATCACGCCGGCGGCGTCCTGGAGATCGAACATCGGCAGGCCCCACATCTCCCAATAGGTGTTGCGGGGATGCGGATCGTCGGTGAACTCGATGTTCACCGCCCAACCATTGGTGAGGCAATACTGCACCTGCTTGGTGATCTGATCGTCGGTCAAATCGGGCAGGAACGAGAAACAGCCTTGGGTCAGCTTCATGACAAATCTCCTCAAACGGTTTCGAGCGCGGTCGGCACGAAGTCCGGCGTGTCGGTGGATTCATAGTTGAAGGTGACGTCCTTCCAGACCTCGAGCGCAGCTTTCAGCGGCGTGCAGGTCTCGGCCGCCCGGGCCAGGATCTCCGGACCTTCATGGACGTAGTCGCGGCCCTCGTTGCGGGCGAGGATCATCGCTTCCAGCGCCACGCGGTTGGCGATCGCGCCGGCCGCGATGCCCATGGGATGACCGATGGTGCCGCCGCCGAACTGCAGCACGACGTCCTCGCCGAGGAGATCGAGCAGCTGGTGCATCTGCCCGGCATGGATGCCGCCGGAGGCGACCGGCATCATCTTGTTCAGGCTCGCCCAGGACTGGTCGAAGAACAGGCCATGCTCGAGCTTGGTCGGGTTGAAGTCCTCGCGGCAGACATCGTAGTAGCCGCGCGTGGTGTTCGGATCGCCTTCGAGCTTGCCGACCACCGTGCCGGCATGGATGTGGTCGACGCCAGCGAGCCGCATCCATTTGGCGATGACGCGGAACGACACGCCATGGGTCTTCTGCCGCGTATAAGTGGAGTGGCCGGCGCGATGCAGATGCAGGATCATGTCGTTGCGGCGCGCCCATTTCGCCATGGACTGGATCGCGGTGTAGCCGATCACGAGATCGATCATGACGATGCAGGACCCAAGCTCCTTCGCGAACTCGGCGCGTTCATACATGTCCTCCATCGTCCCCGCGGTGATGTTCAGGTAAGTGCCCTTCGCCTCACCGGAGGCCGCCTGTGCGCGGTTCACCGCTTCCATGCAATAGAGGAAGCGGTCACGCCAGTGCATGAAGGGCTGCGAGTTGATGTTCTCGTCGTCCTTGGTGAAGTCGAGCCCGCCTTTGAGCGCTTCGTAGACGACGCGGCCGTAATTGCGGCCGGACAGGCCGAGCTTGGGCTTGACGGTCGCGCCGAGCAGCGGCCGGCCGAACTTGTCGAGCCGCTCGCGCTCGACCACGATGCCGGTTGCCGGCCCCTGGAACGTCTTCACATAGGCGACCGGGAAGCGCATGTCTTCCAGACGCAAGGCCTTGAGAGGCTTGAAGCCGAACACGTTGCCGATGATCGAGGCCGAGAGGTTGGCGATCGAGCCCGGCTCGAACAGGTCGAGGTCATAGGCGATGTAGGCGAAATACGATCCCGGCGTGCCCGGCACCGGATCAACGCGGTAGCATTTCGCGCGATACTTCTCCGCGGCGGTCAGGCGATCGGTCCACACCACCGTCCAGGTCGCGGTCGAGGATTCACCGGCGACTGCGGCCGACGCCTCGATCGGGTCGACGCCCTCCTGCGGCGTGACACGGAACAGCGCGATGACGTCGGTGTCCTTTGGCACGTAGTCGGGCTCCCAATAGCCCATGCGCTTGTACTCCATCACGCCAGAGCGATATCTTTCCTTGCCGCGGACGGTTCCTGCGTGTGCATTCATGGCTCTCTCCTGCTCTTCTCTCTCTGAATGATTAGGCCGCGACCGGCTCGCGGGCGTCGACGCGCGGATCGAGTTCGCCGGCGCGGTAGCGCCGCGCCATCTCGCTCAAGGGAACGACCTTGATCTGGCTCGCGTGGCCTGCGGTGCCGAACTGCTCGAAGCGCTCGCGGCAGAGCTCGCGCATCGCATCCATCGCGGGTTTGAGGAATTTGCGCGGGTCGAACTCCGAGCGCGTTTGCGCGGCGACCTTGCGGAACACCGCAGTCATCGCCAGCCGGCAATCGGTGTCGATATTGACCTTGCGGACGCCGCTCTTGATGCCGCGGACGATCTCCTCGACCGGAACGCCCCAGGTCTGCGGCATCTCGCCGCCGAATTGGTTGAACATGTCCTGGAGGGGCTGCGGCACCGAGGAAGAGCCGTGCATCACGAGATGCGTATTCGGAAGCCGGCGATGAATCTCCTCGACCACCCGCATCGCCAGAATGTCGCCATCCGGCTTACGGCTAAACTTGTAGGCGCCGTGCGAGGTCCCCATCGCAATCGCGAGCGCATCGACCTTGGTGGCGCGGACGAAGTCCACCGCCTGGTCAGGATCAGTCAGCAACTGGTCGTGGCTGACCTTGCCCTCGACGCCGTGACCATCCTCCTGCTCGCCGCCGCCATGCTCGAGCGAACCGAGCACACCGAGCTCGCCTTCGACGGAGGCACCGACCCAATGCGCGAGATCCACGATGCGGCGGGTGATCGCGACGTTGTAGTCGTAATCGGCCGCGGTCTTCGCGTCGGCCTTGAGCGAGCCGTCCATCATGACCGAGGTGAAGCCGTGGGCGATGGCGGACGCGCAGGTCGCTTCGTCGTTGCCATGGTCCTGGTGCATGCAGAGCGGGATGTCCGGATAGGTCCGCTCCAGCGCGTCGATCATGTGCGAGAGCATGAGGTCGCCGGCATAGCTGCGCGCGCCGCGCGAAGCCTGGATGATGACGGGCGCATCGACCTCGGCCGCCGCCTGCATGATCGCGATGCCCTGCTCCATGTTGTTGATGTTGAACGCCGGCACCGCGTAGCCGTGACTGGCGGCGTGGTCGAGCAGTTGGCGAAGGGTGATACGGGCCACGACAATTCCTCCTGTTATTGCTTGCCGACGCGGGCAATTGCCCGCCGGGCGGCTTCCGCAACGTTTTGCGGCGTGATGCCGAATTCGCGGTAGAGCACGGGTGCAGGCGCCGAGGCACCGAAGCCGCGCATGCCGACGAATTCGCCCTCGGTACCGATCCAGCGATGCCAATCGCCGGCTACTGCCGCCTCAATGCCGATCCGTGGCGCAGTGCCGAGAACAGCGGCGCGGTAGTCCTCCGGCTGCTCCTCGAACAACGCGAAGCACGGGGCGGAGACCACGGCCGCGCGCACGTGCTCGGTCGCGAGCAGGCGGGCGGCTTCCAGAGCGATAGAGACTTCCGAACCGGTCGCCATCAGTGTCACGTCGCGTCCGCCGTCGGGCGAGACGATGAGATAGGCGCCGCGTGCAACGCGGTTTCTGCCGCGGACATCGCTGCGGAAGGTCGGCAGCGCCTGACGCGACAGGCACAGCACGGATGGACGATTTTCGGCCTCGAGTGCGCATTCCCAAGCTTCCAGCGTCTCGACCGCATCGGCGGGGCGGAACACAAGCAAGTTCGGAATGACGCGGAGCGCCGCGAGATGCTCGACCGGCTGATGCGTGGGGCCGTCCTCACCGAGCCCAATGGAGTCATGGGTCATCACATGAATGACGCGGATCCGCATCAGGGCCGCAAGACGGATTGCCGGCCGGCTGTAATCGGAGAAGGCGAGGAAGGTGCCGCCATAGGGAATGAAGCCGCCGTGCAGCGCGAGGCCGTTCATCGCGGCCGCCATGCCATGCTCGCGGATGCCGTAATGGATGTAATCGCCGGCGAATGCGTCGCGCTTGACCGGGGTCTGCGCCTTGGCATGCGTCAGGTTCGAATGCGTCAGGTCCGCCGAGCCACCGACAAATCCGGGAATCGTCCCCGCGATGCCGTCGAGCACCTGTTGCGAAGCCTGCCGCGTCGCGAGCTTCGGACGCTCGGTGGCAAAGCGCTCGCGCAATTTCGCCGAGGCCTGGGCATAGGCGTTCGGCAGGGCAACCGCCTTGCCCTCGACAAACAGATCGCGCTGCTCGGGCGTGGCGCATTCATAGCGATCGAGCCAGGCGAGACGCTCGACCTGCCCGCGCTGCCCGATCATCCGCCACGCTTTCAGGATCGTGACAGGCACCACGAAGGGCTGATAGTCCCAGCCGAGCGTCCGCCGTGCTGCCGCCGTCTGCTCGGTGCCGAGCGGCGCGCCATGCGCCTTCTCGGTGCCCTGACGATCCGGCGCACCATAGCCGATGACGGTGCGGCAGGCGATCAGCGACGGTCTTGCGCTCTCGCGTTCCTCGGCAATCGCCTGCGCAACGGCTTCGGGATCGTGCCCATCGACGCGGCGCACCGACCAGCCGGAGGCTGCGAAGCGCGCGAGCTGGTCGTCGGAGGTCGCGAGCGAGGTCGGCCCGTCAATGGATATGCCGTTATCGTCGAACAGCACGATCAGGCGGGACAATTGCAAATGGCCGGCGAGCGAGATCGCTTCCTGGCTGATGCCCTCCATCAGACAGCCGTCGCCGGCGATCACATAGGTGAAGTGATCGACGAGGCCGTCGCCATGCCGCGCATTGGCCATGCGCTCGGCGAGCGCCATGCCGACGGCAGTCGCGATCCCCTGCCCCAGCGGACCGGTCGTGGTCTCGACGCCCGGGGTGTGTCCATATTCGGGATGGCCCGGCGTTTTGGAGCCCCATTGCCGGAACGCCTTGATGTCGTCGAGGCCGACGTCGCCGCCAGTGAGATGGAGCAGTGCATAGAGCAGCATCGAGCCATGGCCCGCCGACAGCACGAAGCGATCGCGATCCGGCCAATTGGGATGAGCCGGGTCGAATTTCAGGAAGCGCGAGAACAGCACGGTTGCGACATCTGCCATGCCCATCGGCAGGCCGGGATGGCCGGATTGCGAAATCTCGATGGCATCGACCGCGAGAAAGCGGACTGCATTGGCAAGATCGCTATGCGCGACCGCCGAGAGGTCGGCTGCGGCGTGGACGGAGATGTTCATCGGATACTCCCCTTGTTCACTTCAGGTTTCGCTTGCGCTCGATCAGCTGCATGATCAGCGGCGTCAGGATGAGCTGCATGGCAAGATCGAGCTTCGCGCCGGGGCACACGATCGAATTGGCGCGAGACATCCAGCTTTGCGGCAGCATCGAGAGCAGATACGGGAAGTCGATGCCGCGCGGGTTCTTGAAGCGGATCACGACCATCGATTCGTCCGGCGTCGGAATCCAGCGCGCGATGAACGGATTGGAGGTGTCCACCGTCGGCACCCGCTGGAAATTGATGTCGGTCTCGGAAAATTGCGGGCAGATGTAGTGGATGTAATCTGGCATCCGCCGCAGAACGGTGTCGGTGACGGCCTCGGTCGAATAGCCTCGCGCACTGCGGTCGCGGTGCAGCTTCTGGATCCATTCGAGATTGATGACCGGCACGACGCCGATCTTGAGGTCGGCATAACGCGCGACATTGATCTTGTCCGTGACCACGGCGCCGTGCAGGCCCTCGTAGAACAACAGGTCGGAGCTCTCCGGCAGCCGATTCCAGTCGGTGAAGGTGCCGGGTGCGGCGCCATGCAGCGCGGATTCCTCGGCATCGTGGACGTAGTGCCGCGTCGTCGCCGTGCCGGTCTCGCCATAGTCGCGGAACGCCCGCTCCAGCTCCTCGAACAGGTTGGTCTCGGGGCTGAAATGGCTGAAATGCCTGTTGCCGCGATCGGCCTCCTTCGCCATCTGCGCGCGCATTTCCGCGCGATCGTAGCGATGGAAGGCGTCGCCTTCAATGTAGGCGGCGTTGACCTTCTCGCGGAAGAAGATTTGCTCAAAGGTCTTCTTGACCGAAGTGGTACCGGCGCCGGAGGAGCCGGTGATGGAGATGATCGGATGCTTCCTGGACATGGGGCGCCTCGCTCACAGCCGGAAAAAGCCGCGCCGCGCGAACAGCGGTGCGGAGACGCTGGCGACCAGCAGCGGATCGCAATGCAGTTCGTCGACGCGCTGCACTTCGTTGCTCGAGCCCATGATCAGCGGCACGCGCTGGTGCAGGCTTTGCGCTGAGAGGTCGAGGATGCGTTCGCGCCCGGTCGAAGCCGAGCCACCGGCCTGCTCGACGATGTAAGCCATCGGGTGCGCCTCGTAGACGAGGCGCAGGCGGCCGTTGCCATAGCCGGGCCGTGCGTCGGAGGGATAGAGAAACACGCCGCCGCGGGTGAGGATGCGATAGGCCTCGGCGACCAGCGCTCCGATCCAGCGCATGTTGAAATTGTGGTTGGCCGGCCCTTCCACGCCGGCGAGGCATTCGTCGACGAAGGCGCGCACCGGCTGCTCCCAATGCCTGCGATTCGAGGCGTTGATCGCGAACTCCTCGCAGGTCTCGGAGATCTGCACGGCGCTGCGTGCGAGACGGAAGCAACCGGACTTGCGGTCGAGCGTGAAGATGTCGACGCCGTCGCCGAGCGTCAGCACCAGCGAGGTCTGCGGACCGTAGGTGACGAACCCCGCCGCGAGCTGCGCCGAGCCGCGCTGATGGAAGGCGAGCGCGAGATCATCAGGCGCCGGCAGGATCGAGAAGATCGTGCCCACCGTCATGTTGATGTCGATGTTGGAGGAGCCGTCGAGCGGATCGATCGCGATGCAGATCTTCGCCGCGCGGTCACCGATCTGCGGCTCGCGCATCTCTTCCGACGCCAGTGCCGCGATCGGCAGCTTGCTGAGACAGCGGCGCAGGATCGCATCCGCCTGCACGTCGAGATCGCGCTGGACGTCACCGTCGCTGTTGCGGCCGGTGGTCAGGCCCGAGGCGTCCGCAAGGTCCCCGGTGGCGATGAGATCGGCGATCTCGATCCCGGCCGCCGCGATGGCGTCGACCGCAGCCGCCACGGCCAGCGCATGCGGCGCCGTCTCGGAATACCGTTGAAGGTGGTCGTCCAGCCTGAGTTGCCCGGTCATGCGGTCCATCCCTTTGCAGGCGCGGCATCCAGTTCCCTCCTCGCTGGAGGTCGGTGCGGTCAGTCCCAACAAGGATGAGATTGACAGGGGCGGCTTAATAAGGAAAATTTCTATTCATAATGAGCGCTAAAGAATTATCTTATAATGCCTCGGCACAGCTCCGGCATCTGACGATCCGGCAGCTCCGCTCGCTCGCGGCGCTCTCGGCCAAGGGCAGCGTCACGGCAGCGTCGAGCCAGCTCGGCCTGACCCAGCCGGCCGTGACCCAGCAACTGCGTCAGCTTCAGGATCTCGCCGGCCTGCCGCTGGTGCAGCGGACCGGCGACGGCATGCTGCTGACGGAAGCGGGCAAGCAGGTGCTGACGCTTGCCGAGCGCGTCGAGGCCGCAATCGCCGACTGCCAGGGTTCGCTCGACCTACTTGCGGGGCGAACCGGCGGCACGGTGCATCTTGGCGCGGTCTCGACTGCAAAGTATTTCGTGCCGCACGCGATCGCGGCGTTCTCGAAGCGGCATCCGAAGATCGAGATCAAGCTGACGGTCGGCAATCGCGAGGAGATCCGCGAGGCCATGCACGGCTACGACCTCGACTTCGCTGTGATGGGTCGGCCACCGGCCGACGTCAGCGTCGACGTCCGTCAGCTCGGGCGTAATCCGCACATTATCGTCGCGCGCAAGGGGCACTGGCTCGAGAAGGATTCCGGCCTCAACCTGACCGACCTCGTGCACGAGACCTTCCTCACCCGCGAGCCTGGCTCGGGCACGCGGACCCTTATGGAAGGTATGTTCCAGAAGTCGGATCTCGAGCCGATCATCGGCATGGAGATGAGCAGCAACGAGACCATCAAGCAGGCGGTGATCGCCGGGCTCGGCATCGCCTTCATCTCGGCCCACACCGTGGCGCACGAGCTCACCGAGGGCCGGCTCATCGTGCTCGACGTCGCCGGCCTGCCGATCGTGCGGCAATGGTACGTCATCCGCCGCAGCGACAAGGTGCTGTTGCCGCCGGCCCAGGCGATGTTCGATTTTCTGGGCTCGGAGGGGTCGAATTACCTGCCGGAAGTGCCCGAACTCGGTGGGCGATAGCCCGCCGGCGTTCAGCCCATCAGCTTCATCGCGATCGTCGCGGCCAAAATGACGATGATCTGGAACAGGCGCTCGGTCGTGAAGATGCGGTTGAAGGTGGTCATCGCTTGCCCCGGCCGAATTGGGATGTCTCGGTCCGGAGCTTGCTAGCACATGCGGAGCTCGAGATAACTCCGTAATCGCCCCGTGGTGTCCGTGCACGACCCGACGATCGGGCCTTGGGCGCGCGGGACAGCGTGATCCATCCGCGCGGCGAAATAGGCTTCCAGCTCCAGCAGCGCCCGTGCTTCCCAATCCCTCGCCTGTTCGAGCAGCGACCAGCTCTGGCCCGGGCGGAATGCAGCGGTCTGGCGATAGAGCGATGCGATTCCGCGATAGCGGCGCACGTTCTCCAAGATGGCGTGACCGGTTATTTGGCCGTTCATGTCCGAAAACTCCCTCGTCATTCCCGGGGGAGAAATTGCGGCCAAATCTTTTTCGAAAAGTTAGCGCCGCGCGGCAAGCGCGCGAATGGTTTCCGGACTGTTGCCGGCGCGCAACGCGTGCAGTCATGCGACGCGGATTTATTGCGAATTCGTTGCCGCGCTCTCGCTCCGCGGCTTCAGCCCGCCGCGGCTGATGATCGCCATGGTCGCGCGGCAGAGATCGGCAAGGCCGATCACCAGCACGGCGAGCAGACAGAACAGCTTGATGGAATCGGCATGCGCGCTGGTCAGCGAATTGAACTCGAAGAAAGGCGGCATGAACGCCCACCACACCAGTGGAATAGTGAGCAGCGCGGCCAACGCCGCCGCCGGTGCGCCCGCGACAATGCCGAGCACGAACAGGCTGGGCAGGAACGCCGCGAAATAGAGTTTTGCGCCGAGCGCGACACAGATGCCCTGGAGCGCGGCCGACATAGCGACAACGACGAATCCGAGCAGAAACGCCTGCCACGACCATGGTCGTACCCGCGGTACGCCAAACAGCCCCGCACGCCTCATCAGCCTCCCCCTGCCGCCCGTTAACCAGGCCCTTGCGACCAAAGTACTACAGCGGCAGGGAAATCGCGAGATCGAAATTGTCAGCCAGACCGCCTTGGTAAACGGGCCGCATCGCGCGATTTGCGCCCGCCCCGGCCCCTACTCGGTGGCCGCATAGACCAGGCCTGCGACGGGGAGCGCGAGGCCGATGGCCGAGGCGAGCGTCCAGCCGCCTTGCGCAAAGGCCCAGGCGCCGACCGCCGAGCCCGCTGCACCCGCGGTGAAGAACGTCGCCATATAGAGGCCGTTGAGACGACTGCGGTGCTCATGCCCCAGCGCGAAGATCGCGCGGAAGCCGAGCACGACATTGCCCTGCACGCCGATATCGATCGCGATCGCGGCCACCACCAGGCAGGCGAGGTTCAGCACCGATCCGGCCGCGCCGATATGCGTGATCAGGAAGCCCACGGCCGCGAGCAGCAGCGCGACCAGCGTCGCCATGCGGCTATGGCCGCGATCGGCAAGCCGTCCCGCGATCGGGGCCGCGAACACGCCGGCGACACCTGCGAGCGCGAACAACGCGATGCCGCGCTGCGTGAAGCCGAACTCATCCGCGAGCAGCAGCGGCGTCACGGTCCAGAACAGGCTGAAGGCGCCGAACAGGCTGGCCTGATAGAGCGCGCGGCGACGCAGCAGCGGCGTAGTCCGGACCAGATGCGGCATCGACAGCAGCAACTCGCCGTAATGCATGCGCGCGACCGGCTTTCGCTTCGGCAGCGTCATCCAGAGCACGGCTGCGAGCACCATCATCAGCGCGGCCGAGCAGAAGAACACCGCGTGCCACGACAGCACCGCTGTAACGAAGCTCGACACCGGCCGCGCCAGCATGATGCCCAGCATCAGGCCCGTCGAGACGTTGCCGACGACGCGGCCGCGAATGGCTGCCGGCGCAAGATGCGCCGCATAGGGAATGATGATCTGCACCGCCACCGAGCCGAGCCCAATGAACAGCGCGGCGATCAGGAACGGCAGCGCGTGCGACGCGAACCCCGCGGCGAGCAGGGCTGCTGCGCCCAGCGCGATGACGGAGCAGATCAGGGTACGGTTCTCGACGAGATCGCCGAGCGGCACGATGAAGAGAAGCCCCACGCCGTAGCCGATCTGCGTCATGGTGACGATCAGCCCCGCCGCCGCGTGCGACAGGCCGAGCGCGGCGCTGATCGGGGCGATCAGCGGCTGCGCGTAGTAGATGTTGGCGGCGACCATGCCACAGGCCGCGGCAAGCACGAAGGTCAGTCGCTGCGACACCGCATCCGGCTCGGGCGCGGTCTCGATCGTGGCATTCATCGTCATTCACATAGTCTCCAGAGATCGGAAACGCTTGTTTCCTAATATGACACACAATTCAGGCGAGCAGCTTCATCGCGACGGCGACCAGGCGCTTGCCGTCGAGCGAAAGCCGCGCCTTGCCGACGACGCGCAGGCCCTGCGTGATGCAGATCATCAGACGCGCGGTGTCGTCGGCGGCCACATGGCGGGGAATCGAGCCGTCGGCTTGCCCCTCGCGAATGAGCCCGGCGATGAAGCCTTCGTTGGTCTCGAGCCGCGCGCTGACGAGGGCGGCGACCACCGGATCGACCGCGGACAATTCGACCGCGCTGCCCACCACGAGGCAGCCGCGCCGCCCCTCGGTGCCCTGGGAGTGCTCCACATAGGAGAGCAGCACGTTGCGCAGCCGCTCACGGCCATTGGCGCCTTGCGCCGCGGCGCTGCGCGTCTGCTCCTGGCGCAGCGCGGCGTAGCGCTCGAAGGCGGCGAGAAACACCGCATGCTTGTCGCGAAACGCCTTGTAGACGCTGCCGGTCGCGAGCCGCATCGCCACGGTGAGGTCGCTGATCGAGGTGGCATGATAACCGCGCTCGCAAAACACGCGGACGGCCCTGTCGAGCGCAGTGTCCATGTCGAACTCGCGGGGACGGCCGGGCGGACCGACGACGGACCGGTATTTGCGGGCGGTTTTTTGCATTGCGGGATAATAGGGAATGGTTGTTTCCGAATAAAGACACTTGGTTGTGATGGGGCAGATCGACTTGTTGCGGGGGCAACGACGCTGCTCTCGTGTCCCGGACGCGCTGCAACGCGGAGCGTTGCGGCGCAG
Source organism: Bradyrhizobium sp. 149 (assembly GCF_023073915.1). GTDB lineage: Bacteria > Pseudomonadota > Alphaproteobacteria > Rhizobiales > Xanthobacteraceae > Bradyrhizobium. Next base: position 773,992 of record NZ_JADPKK010000013.1, read on the forward strand.
AGCCGGGACCCGGAGAGCGACAGGGTAGAATGCGGCGACATGGGCCCCGGCTCTGCAGCGCACCGCTGAAGAAGCGCTGCGCTGCGTCCGGGGCACGAGAGCAAAATGTGGCGCACACTCTCGCCACATCGTCTTTGCGAGCGAAGCGAAGCAATCCAGAATCCCTCCTCGGTAAGACTCTGGATTTGCTTCGCTGCGCTCGCAATGACGGAGTATGAGGCGGCAGCGCCACTCCTCCAGCTCGCATCTTTGAATTGCAGACACACCTTCGCATTCTCGCGGCGCATTTCGCCCGAGCTTTGCTTGGTCGCTCCACCCTCTGTCCAAGAGGGCGCAGGGAAGGCCGGGTGCCGGCTGGCACCCGCGGTCCGCTGCGCGAAAAGCACACGCAGAAAAACCGCACAGCAGCATACAGGTGTAGCCAATCACTCGGCCTTCCCTGCGCAGTGGCTTTACGGCTTATGCCGTGCTCTCCCGGGAGCCGAGTTCGTTCTGGCCTCCCTCGCCCTCGCGAAAGTCGCCGACACCGCGCCGGTTGACGCGAATGCCGCCTCCGCAAGAGCTTGACCGTAGCAACGACGGCCAGGACCACACGGTTTTGCCGTACGCACGGCCCGCCATTTCACCACCGGTTTCGACGACTTTGTGCACATTGCCGTCGACCTGATGACGAGACGAACCTGACAGCGCCGTCCGTCCGCGCGACGCCTTGAGCTCACGGAGAGCAATCCGCCCTGCCCTTAGCCTCGCGCCCGACGCTGCCGCGTCCACCGCAAGCCCGGCTCGCATATCGTGACGACGTACGATCGCCCCTCTTGGGTGAGCCGGGATGGGCGACACATACGCC
>NZ_JADPKK010000001.1 GCF_023073915.1 Bradyrhizobium sp. 149
GACGCTGAACGTCGACGGTCACGTCATCACCTTCAAGAACGCGCCGATCCCGGGCTCGACCGGTGCGCCGAGCGTTCCGAGCGGTTATGGCACGAGCGGTAACGTCCTCACCGACGGCAACGGCAACTCGACGGTCTATCTGCAGGCCGGCACGGTCAACGATGTGCTGAAAGCCATCGACCTTGCCACCGGCGTGCAGACCGCGACGGTCAATGCCAACGGCACCGCGTCGCTTGTGACTGCGACTGGCCAGACCAACTCGTCGATCAACGCCTCGGGCCAGCTCAAGCTCTCGACCGGCGTCAATGCCGACCTGTCGATCACCGGCACTGGCAACGCGCTGAATGCGCTTGGCTTCGCCGGCAACACCGGAACCTCGACCGCGTTCACCGCGGCCCGCACCTCCGGCGTCGGCGGCCTCAGCGGCAAGACCTTGACCTTCTCCTCCTTCAACGGCGGCACGGCGGTCAACGTCACCTTCGGCGACGGTACCAGCGGCACGGTCAAGACGCTCGATCAGCTCAACACGAAGCTTCAGGCCAACAACCTGACGGCGACGATCGACGCCAACGGCCTGCTGACGGTTTCGACCACCAACGACTACGCGTCCTCGACGATCGGTTCGAGCGCCGCGGGTGGTGCGATCGGCGGCACGCTGACAACGGCGCTGACGTTCTCGACGGCTTCCAGCCCCGTCCAGGATACGGTTGCCCAGACCTCGCGTGCGAACCTGGTGTCTCAGTACAACAACATCCTGAACCAGATCGACACGACCTCGCAGGACTCCTCGTTCAACGGTGTCAACCTGTTGAACGGTGACCAGCTCAAGCTGGTGTTCGACGAGACCGGCAAGTCGAACCTCAGCATTACCGGCGTGACCTACAACTCCAAGGGTCTCGGCCTCGCCTCGCTGACCAGCGGTGTCGATTTCATCGACAACTCCGCGACCAACAAGGTGCTGTCGAACCTGAACGCCGCATCGAGCACGCTGCGTTCGGAAGCGTCGAGCCTCGGTTCGAACCTCTCGGTGGTGCAGGTGCGTCAGGACTTCAACAAGAGCCTGATCAACGTGCTGCAGACCGGTTCGTCCAACCTCACTCTGGCCGACACCAACACCGAAGCGGCCAACAGCCAGGCGCTGTCGACCCGCCAGTCCATCGCGGTCTCCGCGTTGTCGCTGGCCAACCAGTCGCAGCAGAGCGTGCTCCAGCTGCTCCGCTAACAAGCGGACGACATCTTAAGACGACTACGGCGGCGGGGCTTCGGCTCCGCCGCTTTCTTTTGCGCCGGCATCAGAGTGCCGCTCGACAAGTGAAGACGATGCATTCGGATGCAGCCGATTGCTTACTCTGAGTTATGGTTGACAAGTCGCAAACGCCCGATCGCTGCACGAAAAAACGTCGTCCTATCATGACGATGTGTGCGAGTCCGATCCGGCTCCGATCGCTCACATGGTGAATCCGCGCAAGGATTGGCGCGACACGCTTCATGCTTTGTTAGCCGTCTGTGTTCACCGTTCCGGCATCGATTAATCCTAATCGAAGTTTGTTGCGTTGCGTACCAGAAGGGTAACACTCAATGTCCGGTATTGTTCTCTCCTCGTCGGTTCGTCAGAACCTGCTCTCTCTCCAGTCCACCGCCGATCTTCTCGCCACCACACAGAGCCGTCTGTCGACCGGCAAGAGCGTCAATTCGGCCCTGGACAATCCCACCAACTTCTTCACGGCTCAGTCGCTCGACAACCGCGCCAGCGACATCAACAATCTGCTCGACGGTATCGCCAACGGCGTGCAGGTGCTGCAGGCTGCCAACACCGGCATCACCTCGCTGCAGAAGCTGATCGACAGCGCGAAGTCGATCGCCAATCAGGCGCTGCAGACCACCGTCGGCTACTCCACCAAGTCCAACGTCTCCACCACGATCTCCGGTGCGACATCGGCCGATCTGCGCGGCACCACGAGCTTCGCCAGCGCGACCGCAAGCAGCAACGTCGTGTATAACGGCGCGGCCGGCGGCACCACGGCGGCGGCGGGCACCACGACGCTCGGCGCCACCATCGGCTCCTTTGCAAGCACGGGCGCGACGGCCGGTGACGGCACCACGGCCCTGACCGGCGCCATCACCCTGATCGCCACCAACGGCACGACCGCGACCGGCCTG
>NZ_JADPKK010000007.1 GCF_023073915.1 Bradyrhizobium sp. 149
GACGCTGAACGTCGACGGTCACGTCATCACCTTCAAGAACGCGCCGATCCCGGGCTCGACCGGTGCGCCGAGCGTTCCGAGCGGTTATGGCACGAGCGGTAACGTCCTCACCGACGGCAACGGCAACTCGACGGTCTATCTGCAGGCCGGCACGGTCAACGATGTGCTGAAAGCCATCGACCTTGCCACCGGCGTGCAGACCGCGACGGTCAATGCCAACGGCACCGCGTCGCTTGTGACTGCGACCGGCCAGACCAACTCGTCGATCAACGCCTCGGGCCAGCTCAAGATCTCGACCGGTGTCAATGCCGACCTGTCGATCACCGGCACTGGCAACGCGCTGAATGCGCTTGGCTTCGCCGGCAACACCGGAACCTCGACCGCGTTCACCGCGGCGCGCACCTCCGGCGTCGGCGGCCTTACCGGCAAGACCTTGACCTTCTCCTCCTTCAACGGTGGCACGGCGGTCAACGTCACCTTCGGCGACGGCACCAACGGCACGGTCAAGACGCTCGATCAGCTCAACACGAAGCTTCAGGCCAACAACCTGACGGCGACGATCGACGCCAACGGCCTGCTGACGGTTTCGACCACCAACGACTACGCGTCCTCGACGATCGGTTCGAGCGCCGCGGGTGGTGCGATTGGCGGCACGCTGACAACGGCGCTGACGTTCTCGACGGCTTCCAGCCCCGTCCAGGATACGGTTGCCCAGACCTCGCGTGCGAACCTGGTGTCTCAGTACAACAACATCCTGAACCAGATCGACTCGACCTCGCAGGACTCCTCGTTCAACGGCGTCAACCTGCTGAACGGCGACCAGCTCAAGCTGGTGTTCGACGAGACCGGCAAGTCGAACCTCAGCATCACCGGCGTGACCTACAACTCCAAGGGTCTCGGCCTCGCCTCGCTGACCAGCGGTGTCGACTTCATCGACAACGCCGCCACCAACAAGGTGCTGACCAATTTGAACTCGGCGTCGAGCACGCTGCGTTCGGAAGCGTCGAGCCTCGGTTCGAACCTCACGATCGTGCAGGTTCGTCAGGACTTCAACAAGAACCTGATCAACGTGCTGCAGACCGGTTCGTCCAACCTGACCCTGGCCGACACCAACGTCGAGGCGGCCAACAGCCAGGCGCTGTCGACCCGCCAGTCGATCGCGGTCTCCGCGCTGTCGCTGGCCAACCAGTCGCAGCAGAGCGTGCTCCAGCTGCTCCGCTAACAAGCGGACGACATCGCAAGACGACTATGGCGGCGGGGCCTCGGCCCCGCCGCTTTCTTTTGCGCGTCAGCCGTCATTCGAGCAGCCGTGCGACGCTCTGAAAAGTAACCAGCGGTTATGGTTAATGGAGAGTAAGCGCGGATAAATGCCAATGATTTCAGCCTGATTGCCGGCCGCGACCACGCCTTCCGCACGCTCATGGTGAACCCGCGCTTAATGCGGGCGCGTGTCGTTTCACCCTTTGTTAGCCATGTCGCGGCACGCTGGCCCCGTCACTCGATCCGAAGCGATCGAACGAAGACGCGTAAGCCAGAAGGGTCAAATTCATGTCCGGTATTGTTCTCTCTGCGTCGGTTCGTCAGAACCTGCTCTCGCTCCAGTCCACCGCTGATCTGCTCGCCACCACACAGAACCGTCTGTCGACCGGCAAGAGCGTCAATTCGGCCCTGGACAATCCCACCAACTTCTTCACGGCACAGTCGCTCGACAACCGCGCCAGCGACATCAACAATCTGCTCGACGGCATCGCCAACGGCGTGCAGGTGCTGCAGGCTGCCAACACCGGCCTGACCTCGCTGCAGAAGCTGATCGACAGCGCGAAGTCGATCGCCAACCAGGCGTTGCAGACCACCGTCGGCTACTCCACCAAGTCGAACGTCTCCACGACGATCTCCGGTGCGACGGCGGCCGATCTGCGCGGCACCACGAGCTTCGCCAGCGCGACCGCAAGCAGCAATGTGCTCTATAACGGCACGGCCGGCGGCACCACGGCGGCGACCGGCACCACGACGCTCGGCGCCACCATCGGCTCCTTTGCAAGCACGGGCGCGACGGCCGGTGACGGCACCACGGCCCTGACCGGCGCCATCACCCTGATCGCCACCAACGGCACGACCGCGACCGGCCTG
>NZ_JADPKK010000019.1 GCF_023073915.1 Bradyrhizobium sp. 149
ACCGCGCCGGTTGACGCGAATGCCGCCTCCGCAAGAGCTTGACCGTAGCAACGACGGCCAGGACCACACGGTTTTGCCGTACGCACGGCCCGCCATTTCGCCGCAGTTTTTCCAGCCCTGTCGACGGAGCCGGAAACTTACTGGCGAGACGAACCTGACAGCGCCGTCCGTCCGCGCGACGCCTTGGGCTCACGGAGAGCAATCCGCCCTGCCCTTAGCCTCGCGCCCGACGCTGCCGCGTCCACCGCAAGCCCGGCTCGCATATCGTGACGACGTACGATCGCCCCTCTTGGGTGAGCCGGGATGGGCGACACATACGCCGTTTCCGAATTTCGGTAAAGCGGAATGTTTTCGTGACGGGAGATTGACAGCGCGGCGACACAGGCGAGGAGGCGTGGCCAGGAAGACTCCATCCGGCTGCGCGAGAGCTATCCGCCGAAATCCCGTGGGCTGAACGGCAAATCCATTATCTTCCATTCCTCGTATTTGTCGGCCGGCAGCATCTTGTAGGGCTGGCAGGCTTGCAGCGCGCTCATTGCGGACTTCACCAGGGCGACGCCCTTCACGGACGGCGGGGCCTCGATCAAGATCGGCTCGCGCGCCAGCGTTCCGTCGGTGGCGAGCACCGTGCGCAGCTTGATGCGGACGTTGTCGGTCGGCGCGAGGCCAGCCGGCAGCTTGGCGCAGGTTCGCAAGTGGCGACGCAGCTCGGCGATGATTTCGGCCGGCAGCTTGGCTGCGATTGAATCCTTGGCATCGCCGCCATCGTCCTTGGGCGCGTCTTTCGGCAGCTCCGGCGGCAATTCCGGCGGCAGGCCCAGCATGACGCCGTACTTGACGGTGACGTCAGCCTCCGGCGCCTGATAGGCCGGCGGCGGCGCGGCCTCTGGCTGCTGCATCGCTTGTGGCAGTGGCTGCGGTGTTGGGAGCTGCGGCGTCGCCTGAAGTGGCGGTTGCTGCATCGGTTGAGGCTGGGCTTGCGGCGGCGGCTGTTGCGGCTGTGCGTTGGCCTCGCTCGGCTTTGGCGCCTGCGAGGGTTGCGGCTGTGGCTGTTTCTGCTGCGTCGGCTGCTGCGGTTCGGGCGACGCCTGCTGCTGCGATGATTGCGATGCGGCCCGCTGTTTGGCCGCGGACTTCGTCGCCCCGTCCGTCTTGTCGGTGAGATCAAACTTCGGCAGTTTCAGGTCAGGCAGCGGCTCCGGGGGATTCTCCTTGAGCTCTTGCTTGACCTTCTCCTCGGCCTTGGCCTCCTCCTGCTTCACCTGCTCCGGCGTCACGATGCTGACGGAAACCGATTCGGGCGGGCTGGCGTGAAACGGATGGACTTCGCTGATCACGATGATCAGCGCGACCAGCGTCAAATGGGCGATCGCTGACGCTGCAATATCTGTCCGTATGATCTTCCGCAGTTCCATTGCCTGACTTCAGGTTGCCAAGCTGGTCCTAGCATACGGCAGCCCCCTCTCAATCCCATTTTGGCGCGAAGCCGAAATCGGTCAGGCGGCCCCTTGGATTGGCCAGCGCGGCGATTTGGGCCATCTCGTCGTCCGAAAGCTCGAAATCGAAGATCTCGATGTTTTCCGACAGACGCTCGACGCGCGAGGTGCGCGGGATCGCAGCGACATTCTGTTGCACCAACCAACGCAGGCAGACCTGCGCCGGCGTCTTGCGATGGAGACGCCCGATCTCGGCGAGCGTCTGGTCGGTCTTGATCCGCCCCTTGGCGATCGGGCTGTAGGCGACCAGCGCGAGCCCGTGCTGGTCGCAGGCCGCCCTCACCTTCGTCTGGTCGAGATAGGGGTGGTATTCGACCTGGTTGCAAGCCAGCGGCTCCGGTGACAACGCCACCGCCTGCTCGATCAGCGCCACGGTAAAATTGGAGACGCCGATGTGGCGGGTCAGGCCCATGCGCTTGGCATGCGACAGCGCGCCCAGCGTCTCCTCCAGCGGCACGTGCGAATTGGGCCAGTGCAGCAGCAGGAGATCGACGGAGGGAAGCCGCATGCGCGCCAGACTCTCCTTGACCGAGCGTTCGAGGTCGTGGGGCGCGAAATGATTGGTCCAGACCTTTGTCGTCAGGAAGATATCGTCGCGGCGCACGCCGGAGGCGCGCAAGCCATCGCCGACCTCGCGCTCATTGTCGTAGACCTGTGCGGTGTCGATGTGGCGATAGCCGAGCCGCAGCGCCTGCTCGACCACACGGGCGCACATGCGCCCGCTCAGCTCCCAGGTTCCCAGCCCGATCGCCGGTATCCTTGCGCCATTGGTTTCGACGAACAGCATGAGGAATCCTCTCTGTCGCGGTCGCCCAAATCTTCACCCAGGCGTCATTATGAACCCGGCTGGCGAAACTGCCAACGGACGACGCCGGCCGCCGGGCCAGATCTTCAGCGCAATCCTAACGGGAGGTTCGCGCCAAGCCTGTTCTGTCAGGCCTTTTCTGTCAGGCTTTTTTACGTCAAGCCTTGAGCTCAGGCTTTGGCGAGCGCCTGGAACACGGTGTCGGGCGCATGCGCGATCACCGCGAGCAGCGCGCGGGCCGGTCCCCGCGGGGCACGTTTGCCCTGCTCCCAGTTGCGGATGGTCTCGACGGGAACGCCGAGTTTGGCCGCGAACTCCATCTGGGTCAGGCAGGCGCGGCGGCGCAAATCGCGCACAGCGAGCGAGCTGGTGTGGCTTGGCGGATTCTGGATCGTGGGTTGGACCGGACACTCCTGCCCGTCCCGCAACTCGACGATCCGTCCGTCTGCCTTCAGCCGCAACCGCATGCTCATTCCCCCAAGCGCGGACGATGATGCGGCAGGTCGCTTAAGTTCGGATTAAAGATAGCGGCATCGTGCCCCGGACGCAGCGCGCCCGGGACGCGAGATCTACCTCAGCCCAAACCACAAGGTCGCGATGCCGAGGAAGGAGAAGAAGCCGACGACGTCGGTGACCGTGGTCACGAACGTGCCGGAGGCCACGGCCGGGTCGGCCCTGACACGTTCGAGCGCCATCGGGATCAGGATGCCGCCGAGCGCGCCGGCGAAGAGGTTCACGATGATGGCGAGCCCGATAACGATGCCGAGGCCCGGGATCCTGAACCAGGCCACCGCGGCGACGCCCGTGATCACTGCGAAGGCGAGACCGTTGACGAGGCCGACCAGCCCCTCGCGCATCACCACGCGCCAGGCATTGGAGGAGCCGAGCTCGCGCGTCGCCAGCGCGCGCACCGCGACGGTCATGGTCTGGGTCGCGGCATTGCCGCCCTGGCTCGCGACGATCGGCGCCAGCACGGCGAGCGCCACCATCTTCTCGAGCTGGCCTTCGAACAGGCCGAGCACCGAGGAGGCCAGAAAGGCGGTGGCGAGATTGACCAGCAGCCAGTTGAACCGCGCGCGTGCAATGGTGAACACGGTGTCGGACAGCTCTTCGTCGCTGTTGACGCCGCCGAGCGCCTTGAGGTCCTCGTCCGCCTCTTCCTCGATGACGTCCACGACGTCGTCGACGGTGATGACGCCGACGAGGCGATCCTGGGTGTCGAGCACCGGTGCTGCGACGAGATTGTACTTGCCGAACATGCGCGCCACCTCCTCCTGGTCCTCCAGGACGGAGACGCGGCGGCGATCCTCGTCGGTCAGCTCGGCAAGCGCCACCGGGCGGCGGGCGCGCAGCAGCACGTCGAGCGAGACCGCGCCCTGCCAGTGCTGCTCCTTGTCGACGACGTAGATCTCGTAGAAGCGGTCAGGCAGATCCGGCGTCTCGCGCATGTAGTCGATCGCCTGGCCGACGGTGAAATCCTGCGGCACTGCGATGAACTCGGTCTGCATCCGGCGGCCGGCGGAATTTTCCGGATAAAGCAGGCTGCGCTCGAGCGCGACGCGCTCCTTGAGCGGCAGCTTCTCGAGGATCTCCTCCTGCTCGGCCTCGTCGAGGGTTTCCAGCAGCTCGACCGCGTCGTCGGATTCGAGCTCGCGGACACCCTCCGCGACGGTCTCCGGCGGCAGTTCCTCGAGGATCTCCTCGCGCACGCCCTCGTCGAGCTCGTTCAGCGCGGAGAAGTCGAAATCGCGCCCCGTCAACTCGACCAGGCGGACGCGGTCGTCGGGCTCGAGAGCCCCGATCAGATCGCCGAGATCGGCCTCGTGCAGCTCGGCAACGCAGGCACGGAGCGCGGCGCTGTTGCCGGCCTCGATCGCATGGGCAATTTCCGCGACGAATTCGTGACGAATTTCGCCGTCTTCATTGCGCATCGGCACGTGGTCGAGTACCGAATCCGCGGCAGAGGCGGCACCGTCCATATGTTCATCCATGGCGCGCCTCGCCGTTTGACAGGTTGGATCGGGTTGTCTGAGCTGACGGTTCAGGCAATACCCACAAGGCAACTCTGAGCGCAATGACAAAGATGCTTCGACTGAGGTGGACCGCAATGGCGGCAGGCGCAGCCCTCGCCGCCCTCACCGGTATCGCCTCGACCGAAGCCGCCGAGTGCCCGCGCAAGGACACGCTCGGCACCTCCCGCATTCTGAGCGTCGACGCCAAAACCACGCCGCGCGTGGGCCTGAAGAGCTTTCCGCACACGTTGGCCCTGGTCGATCACGAGGTCGTGCTGACCTTCGACGACGGACCGCATCCGCCGACGACGTCGAAGGTGCTGGCCGCGCTGGCGCAGGAGTGCGTGCGCGCGACCTTCTTCCTGATCGGCCTGCACGCCTCCGAACACCCTGACATGGTCAAGCGCATCGCCCGCGAAGGCCACAGCATCGGCCACCACACCTTCTCGCATCCGTTCATGGCGCGGATCCCGTTCGATAAGGCGAAGAGCGAGATCGACCGCGGCATTGCCGCCGACGAGATGGCCCTGCACGGGACGTCGACGACGACACCATCGACGCCGTTCTTCCGGTTTCCCTATTTCGAAGCCACGCAAGCCGGGCTGGACCTGCTCCAGTCCCGCGGCATCGTCGTTTTCGGAGCCGACCTGTGGGCCAGCGACTGGAACGAGATGACGCCGGAGCAGGAATTGAAGCTCGTCACCGAGCGCCTCGCCGCCGCCCGCAAGGGTATCATCCTCTTCCACGATCCCAAGGCGCGCACGGCCGCGATCATGCCGGCCTTCCTGCGGTATCTGAGGGAGAACGGCTATCGGGTGGTTCACGTCGTGCCCGCGGGCACATCACAGAAGAATGCCGACGCGCATTGATGCCCGAATGTCACGCCGGCGCAAAATGGGGTGATTTGGGCCCTATTAACAGTCTGTTCATGCTACGCCATGCAAGTATTAAAGGGTGCTTGTAACGGGATGGGTTCTTGCGCCTGAACCGTTTCCTGATGTCTCCGACCTACTATGGCGGCAATCGCATAAGAGGGCAGACCGGGTTCATGATCGAAAGTAGCGTTGTCGTTCGGACGCGATCGTGGATCGTCCTTTGCCTTGGCAGATTGCTTGGCGGATTGCTTGGTTTGCTGACCATCGGCTCGCCGGCGGCCGTTGCCGCCGACTGCCCCGGCCATCCGGACGCGCTCGGGACCTCCCGCACTCTCATCGTCGATCCGGGCGCGCATCCCCGCATCGGCACCATGCAGTACCGCGAGACGCTGCCGCTGAAGGACCACGAAGTCGTCCTGACCTTCGACGACGGTCCGTTGCCGAAATATTCCAATCAGGTGCTGCAGATCCTCGCCGACGAGTGCATCAAGGCGACCTTCTTCATCATCGGTGAACAGGCCAAGGCCAACCCGGAAGGCGTCCGCAAGCTGGTTGCGGCGGGCCACACCGTCGGCACGCACAGCATGAACCATCCACTGACGTTCGACCGGATGCCGCTCGACAAGGCCGAGACCCAGATCAACGGCGGCATCGAGTGGACCTCGGCGGCGATGAGCGATCCGTCCAAGCTGGCGCCGTTCTTCCGCATTCCCGGCCTGATGCGCGCCGAAGGCGTCGAAAACCTTCTGATCTCGCGCGGCATCCAGGTCTGGAGCGCCGATTTCCCGGCCGACGACTGGCGCCATGTGTCGTCCGATCGCGTCTATCAGCTCGCGATGCAGCGGCTTGAGGCCAAGGGCAAGGGCATTCTGCTGCTGCACGATATCCAGCCGCGCACGGTGGCGGCGCTGCCGAAGATCATCCGCGATTTGAAGGCTCGCGGCTATCGCATCGTGCATGTGGTGCCCGCGACCGCCGACCTGCCGGCGACGCCGACGACGCCGGTGGAATGGCTGCTGCACCCGCCGACCGAGACCACGCCGATCGCGCGCTGGCCGGCCGTGCCCAACTTCGTGTTCGCGCAGACCAAAACGCTTCCGGCCCCCGCGCTGGCAGACCTCAACGCGCGGACCGAGCATCAAGCGCTGCTGCCGCGCAAAACCATGGCGCTCGCCGATGTCGCAGCCACCCTGCCCGTGCCCGGCCGTGATCTCTTTGCGATCCCTGAGGGCTCGGTCGAGGTGCTGCTGTCGACGACCTTGTCGCGGCGCGCCGCGACGCGGCTGGCAATGGCGGCCGAGACGCCTCGCGCCGCCAAGAGCAAGGCCGGCAAGTCGCACGCCCCCCGCACCGCGCGCGCTGCTCATGTCACACCGAAGCATGCAGCAGAGGCCAACGGCACTGCTCCCAAGAGCACTGCCCTCAAGAGCACTGTGCCGCGCCCGACCCGTGTGGCGAGCCTGAAGAAGCGCGCGCCGTAAAGCCCTACTGCCGCATGATGTTGGCGACGCAGAGCAACACGATCAGCGCCAGGAACAACAGGTCCATATAGGACTTGAGCTCGCCGTCGCGCCGCAGCCGCGCGACGTCGACCACGACCTGCTTGCGCGCGCTCGTTCCGCCCGCGCCGTCATTGATCGGGGCCTGAAGGCGCTTGGTCTCGGCTTCCAGCTTCTCGATCTTCTGATAAAAGTAGAACGCCCGCAGCGTCGAGGCTGCGCGCATGCCTGTATAGACCAGCACCAGGATCGCGATGATCGCCCGGTTCTGGTACTTCTCCATGAAGTTCAGACTGAAATAGACCATCGCCATGAATGCGAAGTTGGTCACGAAGCGATAGACGAAGCTTAAAAAGACCATGCGGGCTCAAGCCTTGAAGGTGGCGCAACCGGATCGTGTTGCGAATGCGGGGATCGGGGCCTGACCGGAACAGCCGGCCTGGATACGGTGCAGGCCCGTCTACGCCAATTTTGTTTCAACAAAGATACTATCGCCCCTGCAATTGCCGCCTTTTAGCCACGGCCGGCCATAATGCAAGCCGGAGCACGGCCGTCGGCCGCTCGGCGCCCGCAACGGCTCAATGGAGATTTGGCGAAAGCCGCGATAGACTACCGCCGCCACATGTGGGGTCTGCCGATGCCGAAGAAGGGAATCACCGGCCACGACGACTGGGTTCTGACCGAGGCGCTGGCGACTGCGCTGGTCGCGCTGGAGCAGCTCGAAGCCAAGCACCAGCCGAACGCGCATATGGACGATATCCGCAAGATGCTCTCGAACGGCAAGGAGCCGGCGGCGGTGAGCCTGCACCTCGCCCAGGCCAAATGCCGCCTGTTTCCCGACCTCGATCCGCTGGAGATCTACCGGGAATACGGCATCGGCGAGGAATATGGCTGAGGGCGCCGTTGACCGGCCGAACTAGGGTCCGCCCGCGACCGATCCCGCGATCACCATGACCAGCGCGGCAAGGTCGATCTTGCCGTTGACGATCAACTCCTCCGAGTTTTTCAGAGCGTCGCCGTCCTGGACCTCGAGCGATTGCGGCCGGTTCGCCGCCTGCCGCTGCAGTTCGCCAATGATGGCTTCCTTGAGCTTCTCTTCGAGCATGGCTTCGTCCTCAGGCCGCCATCGCACGGCAGGATTGTGCGCAGGAGCGGCACATGGCGACGCACTCGTCCATGCCGCCGACCCGCTCGCAATCCTCGGCGCATTCGGTGCAGATTTCGGCGCATTCGCCGCAGGTATGCCGGTGATGCGGCGTGTTGATCAGCATGAAATGCGCCGCCGTCCGGCACATTTCGGCGCACGCCATCATCAGGCGGAAATGCTTGGGCTCGACGTGCCTGCCGCCGGTTTCGAGGCAGCGATTCATCGCCGTGCCGAGGCAGGTCTGGTAGCAGCTCATGCAGAGCGCGATGCAGCGCGTCATGTCTTCGGATTGAGCCATCCGTTTTCTCCAGTTGCGCGTCACCCAGCCCGCCGCACCACCAAGACCAGGCAACGCCCTTCGTTCCCGGTTCCGGTGAATTGACACCGGAGAAACCCTGCAGGGCCGCGCGCTAGCCGTACCGTCTCGCGCGCACCGCCCGGTAGCGGACGTCGGTCTGCGGCTTGACGAAGAGCGCCGCCACGCTCGGATGGCGTTTGCGGATCTCGGTCTCGATCGAAATGACGCATTTCTCGATGTCGTCGGCGCGCTTGTCATCCGCAAACTCGATGCTCAAGGCGGCCACGATTTCGACCGGCGACAGCTGCACCGTCAGTAGACCGTTGGCCCGGAGCACGCCGGGTGAGCGCCTGGCGATGTCGAGGACGGACCGCGCAAGCTCCGGATCGGCCGGCTCGCCGATCAGCAGGCTCTTGCTCTCGCGGGCAAGGCCAATAGACACAATCGCCAGCAACAATCCGATCAGGATCGAACCGATCCCGTCCCAGGCCGGCTCGTCCAGCCAAACGGCGGCCGCAACGGCTGCGGCGGCAATGACGATGCCGATCAAAGCCGCGCTGTCCTCGAGCAGCACCATGAAGGCCGGAGGATCCTTGCTGCGCACGAAGGCCTGATAATATCCAAATCGCCGCCCATCCGCGCTGAAGCGCCGCAAAGCAACCAGCCAGGAGCCGCCTTCGAACAGGAACGACAGCCCGAGCACCACGAAGCTGACCATGGGATTTTCGATCGGCTTGGGAGCAGCGACGTGCAGAATGCCCTGATAGAGCGAGACGCCGGCACCCAGCGCGAAGATGAGCAGCGCAACGATGAAGCTCCAGAAATACAGCTCGCGTCCATAACCGAGCGGATGGGATTCGTCCGGCGGACGGCTCGCGCGCCGGTAGCCGTAGAGCAGCAGGATCTCGTTGGTCGTGTCGACGAGCGAATGCACCGCTTCGCTCGTCATGGCCGAGCTTCCCGTCCAGGCCGCGGCGCCGATCTTCGTGACCGCGACGAGGACGTTGCCGAGCAGGGCCGCATAGACCGAGGTCTTCGAGGACAATTCTGCCGCTATGTCTGCCAATGTCCCGATACCCCGCTCCTCATGCCAGCCGCCGCGGCAGGCCGTGGTGGATCGTGCAGGCGGCGAGCGCGGCGTGGCCGAACGCGACCGAGATCTGGTGCAGGTCGGTGACGACGTCGCCGATCCCGTAGAGCCCGTCGACCGAGGTGCGCTGATGGTCGTCGACTTTCAGGTACCCCTCCGCGGTATGTTCGGCGCCCAGCGTCATCGCGAGATGCGATCGCACCTGCGCACCCATCGCGGGGTAGACGATCTCGAATTGCGCCGTCCGGCCGTCGGCGAAGACGGCTTCGACTCCGTTGTCTTTTCGCCTCAGACGCAGGCCGGGCGCGACGACGACCTCGACGCCCGCGTCGGCCAGCTCCGACGCTGCGGCGTTTCCGTCATCCTCGCCCGTTGCGAGCAGCGTCACGTCGCGCGAGTAGCCGCGCATGAACAGCGCCTTGCCGGCGGCACCGTGAAGCGGGCCAACGATTCCGATGCGACGGCCGATCGCCTCGAAGGCGTCGCAGACGGGACAGTAGCGCAACAGCCCGTCCGCGACCGCGGCGCGCCATTCGTCGAACGGCGGATGGGTGTCGACGATGCCGCAAGCAAGGATAACGGTGGCAGCCTCATGCGCGCTGCCGTTCCAGATCGCCTGAAAACCCTGCTCGCACCGCCGCAAGGCGGTGACCTCGGCATCGTCGCGCGTGACGGCGAGCTCGCCCAGTTGCGCGGACATGCGCGCGAGCAGGTCGTTGCCGGACAAGCCGTGGACGAAGCCCGGCACATTGTGACTGCGCGGGATCAGCGCCGCCCGGCTCGCGCCTGCATCCACGACGCAGACGCGGCGGCGGAATCGCGCAAGGTAGATCGCGGCCATCAGCCCGGCGGGGCCGCCGCCGACGATCAGGCAATCATACGACTGATCAGCCCCGGTCATTTGGGATTTGGATCGGAAAGGCCCGCACCGGGCTGCCGAAGGTGTCCGCTCCGCGCCAACCGGACCGCGTTGCCCAGTGCGCGCGCGGCGTTCTGCACCTCTTTCTGGAATGCGCTGTCGTCATCGAGATCGCGGTGCGAGGTGGCGTATGGCTCCATGTAGCCGACATAGCCATCGAGCTCGGCGTGGCGGCCGGCCGAGACCAGCTGCATGTCGGTCAACCAATCCGACAGGGCCCTGCGCACGCCCTCGGCACCGACCGCATCGCCGTGAACGACGAGACCGAAATGACGGCCGGCGAGATGGCGCGGATAGGACCAGCCCCTCAGCTCCATCGCCTTCGCCTCGGCGGCCTTCTTGCCGTGGGTCGAGGTGGGATCGGGATTGCCGCCGTCGGCGCAGACCATGCGGTCCATCATCGCCTTGAGCCCGGCGGGCACGTGATACCAGTTCACCGGCGTCACGATCAGGATGCCACGGGCCGCGACCCACAGCGGATAGATGTCGTTCATCCAGTCGCCGGTCTGCCCCAGCGAATAGTTCGGATAGCAGCTGCACGGCCAGTGGCAGAGCGGCATCGCGGTTCCGACGCAGGACTTGCAGGGATGGATATGCTTGCCGAACTCCGACGCCAGGCGCGACAGATCGAGGATGTCGACGGCAAACCCCATCTCGATGAAAACGGGCTCGGCGAGCTCGACCAGACGCCAAGTCTTGGACATCTCGCCGGGACAGGTGTGCTCGCTGCGGGCCGAGCCGTTGATGATGAGGATGCGCGGTGCCTCGTCCGCATCGTCATGGCGTCGCTGCGCAGCCAGGATTTTCGCGCGAGCATCGAGCCAGTCGATGGCGATGTCGTAGTCGGGATCGGAGAATCCGGCGCCCGCCTTTCGCGTCAGCGGGGCCTTGCGCGAATGGCTATAGGCATCCCAGGCAGCGCCGACGATGGCTTCGAGCTCGCGCTGGAGCGGTGCGAAGACGGGATCGACGAAGCCGCTCCTGTAGCGGCGCTCGAAAGCCTCGCGCGAGAGCTTGACGGGCGGCATCCCCTTGCGAACGTCGGCTTCCGTCATGCTGGCTCCTCGCGGGTCGATACAGTCCGACCAACCCGGGGCGCAGCGCGGGGTTCCTCGTCGCTCTACTGGCGAACAACTTCCGGCGGCACATCGAATTGCGCGATGCGCTGATTCAGCCGCCACAGTTCGATGCGGTGCACCAGCACGAGCGAGGCGGCCTCGCGCTTGGCCTGCTCATCATCGTCGCAGACCAGATTGATGCATCCGAACACATGCCCGTCCGGATCGATCTGGAACGCGCGGTAATGCTTGATGCTCCGCACGTTACGGTCCTCGTCTCGGGTAGACGGGTTCGGTCAGCCAGTCCGTCAGATTCGAGGTCACCTCGTTTTGTTTGGCGCGCCGAAGCAGCATGTCGCGCTCCTTGCCGGGCGGCAGGCTGCGCGCGCGCTCGCGAGCGGTTTCGGCAAATGCCGCTAATCGCTCTTGGAGCGATTGGGTCTGTTTCCTGCGGTTGCGTTTGGCGGTCATTGTACTTTCACAAAGCCCTTTGGATGGAAGGAAATTGGCCCCGGCGGGAGGTCTGGCGCCGGGGCCCAGGTTTCCATGCCGGTTTGGGGGCGGCCCAGCCCGGCAGCGTTCGAAGCTTCGGCCGCAACGGCAGGTTCCAGCATTTCAATAAGTTAACGGTGCGTGATTTTGCTGGTGCGAAGGACAGCGCCCGAGCAGCGCTGGATGCGTGCAGTCGGGCGCCATCCCGACGCGTGCTGCACGTTAGCTATCGGCGGTTCTATTTCGGCGGCACAAGTTTGGGGGGGCCTGCTCTTCGCGGTTATCGCGAAGAGCCTTGAGCTCCGCACGCAGCATCGCGCTTTCCATCACCACTCGGCGCACCTCGCGCGTGGCATTATCAAGCTGATCCGCGACCGCTCTGTGCTGCGCCCGGAGGGCGCGGCTCGCTTCGATCGCGCGCTCAGCGCGGGCAAGCAGGACGTCATTCATGGAGCCAGAGTATAAAAGCTTCGCGACGACAGCGCCTTTACGTAAGTTACGTAAGTTACTCAAAACCAGTGATCCGCTCAAAAACATCCGCGAACGCTAACTTGGATCAAGTATCTCGGAACCCGTCGACCGTCTTCGGCAGAGGATCGGCGTGCCGTTTCCAAGCGAGAGAGCGCTCAGCCCCGCCGATAGAGTTGCAGATAGCTCGGCGAGAACAGCGCCGCGTCCTTGAGCGCATCGAGATCGGTGATGGTCAGCGTGCGATCGCGCAGCACGATCAGGCCGGAGGCACGCAGCTCCTGAACCGTGCGGTTGAGATGGACCACCGACAGCCCGGTGGCGTCCGCAAGATCCATTTGCGTCACCGGCATCACGCAGGAATTGCCGTCGACCATGCCGACCGGACGCAGCCGCTCGATAATCTCACAGAACAGATGGGCCACGCGTTCGAACGCCACCCGGCGGCCGAGATTGATGGCCCATTCGCGCTGGATGGCGTTGTTGACGAGGGTCTCGCACCAGAACGCTTCCGCCAACGCGCGGTCGCCCGCCACCAGACCCTCGAACCGCGCGCGCTTGATTTCGGTGTAGACCACCGCAGTCATCGCCGCGATGGAATGATCCATCACCGACAGCAGGAACGCATGCGCGTCGCAACTTTCGCCGGGAAAGAGAAAGTTGACGATCTGGCGCCGACCGTCCTCGAGCGTCTTGTAGCGGCAGAGCCACCCCGACAGCACGAGGCGGACACTGTCGACCGGATCTCCCTCCGAGATCAGATCCTCGCCCGACTCTGCGCGCTGGATTCCCTCGAGCATGGCGTATTCGAGCGAGGTGCGCGCCTCCGTCGAGAGGGGCCTCAGCACGTTCAGCCGGCGAATGACCGGCTCCACCAGACTGCGATCTAGCGTCGACAAGGGCATTAGCTGGCCACCGCCGGTGTATGGAACGCCCGTTTACTGAGGGGAATGGTGATCGTGCATTCCACACCCCTCGGATTGAATGCCATCGTGGTCTGCCCCTTGAACTCGAACGCGAGTGTGCGCTCCAGGAGCTCCGTCCCAAATCCTTTGTGCGGCGGCGGCGCAACCGGCGGCCCGCCGCGCTCCCGCCACTCGAACACCAGCTCCGCCGGCTCGGTGCCCTGCTCAATGCGCCAGGAAATCTCGATGCGACCTATCGGCCGGCTCAGGGCACCGTATTTCAGCGCGTTGGTCGCGAGCTCGTGGATGGCAAGCGCGAACGTCTCCGCTGCCTTCGAGTGAAAACGCACCGTGGGACCGCTGACACGCACCTGCTCGCCTTCCCTGGCATTATAGGCCAGCAGCTCCTCGACGGCGAGGTATTCGAGATCAACTCCGCCTTCGGGATCGCGGGTCACCAGCGCCTGGGTACGGGCGAATGCGTTGAGCCGGCCATCGAGATGGGAAGCAAACTCCTCGACCGTCGAGCTCGTATCGGCCGTGCGACGGGCGATCGAGCGCACCACGCCGAGCGTGTTGCGGACCCGATGCTGGAGCTCGGCCAGCAGCAGGCGCTGCCGCTCCTCGGCGCGGGTAATGGCTGTGATGTCGACGAAGGTGATGACGACCCCGGCGATGAAATTGTCGATGCTGCGATAGGGCAGGATGCGCACGATGTAGCGCGTGCCGCCGTCCGGGTCCCTCAGCTCGCGCTCGGCGATCGCGAGTGTGCGCAGCACCCCGCGGATGTCGTCATAGAGCTCCTCGATCGGGATGCGCGCCTTGATGTGGGCGATGGGGCGGCCCGTGTCGGTTTCGACGAGATGCAGAACCTGCGTGATCGCCGGCGTGAAGTTCATCACGCGCAGATCGTTGTCGAGGAACACGGTCGCGATCTGGGTGCTCTCCAGGAAATTCTCGAGGTCGCTGGTGGCGCGCGTCAATTCCTGGACGCGGTGGGCCAGCTCGCCGTTGACAGTGGTCAGTTCCTCGTTCACCGACTGCAATTCCTCGCGCGAGGTTTCGAGCTCTTCGTTCGCGGACTGAAGCTCTTCGTTGAGCGACTGGTACTCCTCGTTCGAGGACTTCAGCTCCTCATTGGTGCTTTCGAGCTCCTCGATGGTCGCCTGAAGGCGCTCGCGCGTCGCCCTCAGCTCGCCTTCGATACGCTCGACATGCTCGGTCTGCACCAGCGCATTGGAATTGCCCTCGTCGGCATCCATGACGCGCACCGGGCCGTCCTTGAACAGGACGACGAAATTGCGCTGGCCGCTGCCGCCATCCTGGATCGGCTCCACCGTGATATCGACGAGAACGCGATGGCCGTTGGCGCCGAGTTGCACCTGCTCGACATGTGCGGGCTCGTTGGTCTCCGTCGCGCGGTTGAGCACCGCGCGCAGCTCCAGGCGGAGATCGCGATGGACAAGTTGGAGCAGGTCGAGCGTGGCGGCGCCTGCCGTCGGCTCGATAAAGCGGCCGGTGCGCCCGGAAAAATGCAGGACCTGAAAGTTGCTGTCCGTAATGACATAGGCGGGCGAGTAGCGTTCCGCGACCCGCTGCGCGCGCCGCTCGAGCCCGACGTCGGGGCGGAACGAGCGCGACGGCGGTACCTCGGCGGGCGCCCTGCCCGCGGCGGTCGTGATTGGAAATTCCGGCGGCAGCCGCGTTCCGGTCTCGAGCTTCTTGAAGATGCGGGCGCGGCGGTCGATCGGCACGAACAGTTTTGGATGCCGCGTCACGTTCTCGGAATTGCCGAGGAACAGGAAGCGATCCGGCAGAAGCGCGAAATGGAATAGCGGGATCACCCGGTTCTGCAGTTCGGCATTGAGATAGATCAGCAGGTTGCGGCAGGAGACGAGATCGAGCTTGGAGAACGGTGCGTCCTTGATCACGTTATGCTGCGAGAAGATGCACATTTCGCGCAGCTCCTTGACCACGCAATAGGTGTCACCCTCGCGCACGAACCAGCGCGCCAGCCGCTCGCTGGTCATCTCCGCCTCGATCTTGGTGCGGTAACGGCCGACGCGCGCGGTCGCCAGCGCCCGTCCGTCGATGTCGGTAGCGAAGATCTGAACCTGCGGCGCGGAGTCCATTTTGGCCATGTGCTCGCGCAGGAGAATACCGATCGAATAGGCCTCCTCTCCAGTGGCGCAGCCGAGCACCCAGACGCGAACCTGCTGGCCCGCGCTCTTGCCTTCGAAGATCTTCGGGACGATCTGGCTCTCCAGCACCTCGAATTCGCGCTTGTCGCGGAAGAATTCGGTGACGCCGATCAAGAGATCGTTGAAGAGGTGCTGCACCTCGTCCTGGTCGTTGCGCAGGAAATCGACATAGGCGGAAATATCGGCGATCTGAACCACCTGCATGCGTCGCTGCACGCGGCGCAGAAAGGTATTCTGCTTGTAGCCGTGGAAATCATTGCCGGTCTTGCTGCGCAGGATGTCGGCAATGCGCGACAGCGAGGTCGCCGCAGCGGCCAAGACCTCATCGAACCCCTGCTTCTCTTCCAGCCGCCGCAGATGACGGGCATAGACCTGGATGTGCTCGGCGATCTCTTCCGCGGTCAGCACGTAGTCGGCGATCGCTGCCGGCGTGTTGGCGTCCTTCAGATGATCAGCCTCGTCACTGGCGCCCTTTTCAGCGATGGCGAGACCACCGTGATCCTTCAGCGTCGCGGTACCCAGCGTGCCATCGCCGCCGATGCCTGACAGGATCACGCCGATCGATTGCTCGGCGCGTTCTTCAGCCAGCGACACCAGGAAGCTGTCGATGGTGGCCCGCTCGCCCGGCGCCTGCTCGGCCTCTCGGACTGCGAAGCGCCCGCCACGGATGGTGGTGATCATCGCCGGCGGGCATAGGTAGATCGTGCCGCCCTCGATGGTCTGGCCGTCGCTGACGTCGGCGATCTTGCCGCCGTTGGAATTTCGCACGATCTGGCGCAGCCGCGGCTCGTCGAGCGTCTCATGATGTTGAAGCGCCAGCACGACGGCTTGGTCGGCGCCTAGGGTCAGCTTGGCAAAGAAGCGCTCGATGCTATCCAGGGCTGTCGGCGGGGCGCCCACGCCGATGATCAGCGGGGATCTGATCTGGCGCTCTCTTTCGACCGGCTGGTCGCCGATTTCATGCATGGTCTCGGTAGCTCTCATTCAGTGACGGGGACCAGCGGACGCCCGCTCGCCGCAAATAACAGAATTGATGTTATCCCAACAGGAGAAAGGCGGAAACGTCGCGCTGCGTTCCATACAGCGAGCATCGTTGTCAATTCCCGACCAAAGGCCCATAGTTACGTGCGGCAGGAGCCCCGTGATGCAGACGTCCGTAGACCTTGCGACCCTGATCAGACGGGCCGAGGACGCCATCGCGACCGCGCGCCGGCTGCTCCGCGAGAACGATCGTTTGCGCCGCAACGCCGAGCGGCAACTCGACTTCATGTATGAGCTCGGCGCAGATTTCGGGCGGCCTGCCGCCCGGATCACTCCGGACCGACTTGCTGCCGAAGATAGGCAATCCGCTGCTCGATCAGGACGCGATGGCGCAGCCATTCGGTCAGGGTCTGCTTCAGGGCCTCCGCCAACCGTTCCGCCTGGGCCGCCTCATGGCTGCCGGCACTGAGTTGACGGATCCGATCCTCCTGGTCTCGGATGCGCTGCCAACCCTCTTCAATATCCTGATCGGCCTTGATCAGATGGCGGCGCTCGGTGTCGAGCTGCTCGGTCCATTCGGCGAGAGAAATGTTCATGGCGACCCTCAAGCGTCCCGCTTGCGAACCGGAGGATCGAGCGACTTTAGCACAACCCGCCGGATCATGTCGGCATATTCGCGATATTCGGCAGCCCGCGCCTGGTACATCTCGGCGACCGCAGGCCGGCCACTGCGGCGGCCGTCGGCGGCCATGCGCTGCACCAGCTCAGCCCGCTCCTCGATGATGCGCAGCGCGACCCGCAGAGCTTCATCCACTCGCCCCTCCTGCTCTTTTGCGAGGACGTCGCCAGTGAAGGCGTGACCGACCTGGCAACGGAAGCGCATCGGACGCGCTTCCTTGATCTCAGACAGCACGCCCCCGCAGGCGGGACAGGTCAGCGCAACCGGATCAGCCACGGCGAGGAGATTGTCGCTGCCGATCCGTTCGCCGGCCGCGATCTCGACCTCGAGCCGGATCTCCGGCGGGATCGGCAGCGCGGCGCCGGCAGCCTCCCTGGCAAGATCAGAGAGGACATCACCCATTCCGGCGCCGGCGACGCAAAGATCGATGATGGTCGCCTCCAGGGCGCTCCTTGGCATCTCATCGGCGATGGCGTCCGAGGGGTCCTGAACCACGGATATCCCGCCGCAGCGCTTGATCGCGTTGAGACCGGCCGCACCGTCGGACAACAGGCCGCTGAGGAGCACGCCGATCACGCGCGGGCCGTAATTGATGGCGGCCGAGCGAAACAAGGCGTCGATGGCCGGCCGGACCATGTTCTCGCGCGGGCCGCGCCCGAGGAACACGCGATCCTCGGACAGCAGCAGATGATGGTCCGGTGCGGCCAGATAAACCTGGCCCGGCTCTATCTTCATGCCGCTTTCGGCCTGCCGGACCGGAAGTGGGCCGGCGCTGCTGGCCACCGTCGAGAGAATGCCGATGCCCTGCGCCGGGATGTGCAGGACGATGAACACCGCCGCGGGCAGATCGGGCGGCAGGCGGCCGAGGATCTGCTTCAGCGGTGCGGTCGCACCGGCCGAGCCACCTATGACGATGATGTCGCGGTTGCTCATGGAACCCGCTTTCTTTTGTATCGTTTGTACCAAGGCGGGTCACCGCCCTATGTTCCTAGGACCGGAAAGGAAGGCATGGGAGGCACCATGGCGATATCGCCCACGTCGTCACGTCCGCTGTCGCCGCTCAGCGGGCGGCGGATCTTCGTTGTCGAGGACGAATATTTTCTCGCCGATGACATTGGCAGGGCATGTCGCGCGCTCGGCGCAGATGTCGCGGGCCCGGTGGGTGATCTCGACGACGCGCTCAGGATTCTGCACGACGGCAGCATCCTCGATGCCGCCGTGCTCGACGTGAACATCCGCAGTCAGATGATCTTTCCGGTCGCCCGTGAACTGAAGGCAAGGAACGTACCCTTCATCTTCACGACCGGATACGACAAGGTCACCATCAGTCCGGAATTCCACGACGTGCCGATCCTGGAAAAACCGATCGATCTGCCGGCGATGGGACAGAAGCTGGCCGCGCTGATCGCCGATCTGCACTGTTGAGCAGGACGACGATCAGAACAGATGTGCGAAAGCGATCCAGGCGGCCACCGCCATGCACAGGAGCACCGCAGCATAGGGCAGCGCGATCCGCAAATCGGCAGGCCTCCCGCCCTCAGTCCATCATCATCCAGACGATCGCCGCCATCATCACGAGGAAACCCGTGATGGCCGTTGCGACAAAGGCCTGTTCGACACGATCCATTGCCATCACGGCCCCCTCTTCGAGCCGAACCAGCTTGACGGCTCAGGGAGCCTTGCGCATTAGGCTATGTGAATCATCATCCCCCTTTGTCGGTCCGCGGGATTGGCCGCGCCGCTCAGCGAAGATTGCGACGGCATCGTTCTACGACTTCGCCGTGCCAGGCTCTGCCATCTTGCGATGCTGCTTCGCCAACATCTCGTTCGGCGTGACGTTGGCGACCGTGGTCTGGATCTTGTTCTTCATTCCAGTCACGATGTCGGACTCGCCGGCCAACATGGCGTCGAAGCCGGCCTTCGCGACCTCGTAGGCACTGTCCTTCTGCTCGGTGCCGACCTTGGTGTCCATCATGTCGGCGCGGCGGAAGAATTCCGTTTCGGTGGCGCCCGGCATCAGGCAGGTGACGGTGACGCCGCTGTCGCGCAGCTCCTCGCGCAGTGCAAATGAGAATGAATCGAGGAAGGCCTTGCTGGCGTTGTAGACCGCCTGGAAGCTACCCGGCGTGAATCCGGCGATCGAGCCCGTGATCAGGATGCGCCCCGAGTTGCGGCGGAGCATCTCGTTGCCGGCGCGATGGATCAGATAAAGCGTGCCGGTGATGTTGGTGTCAACCACGCGCCTGACGCGCTGGAAATCCTGATCGAGGAAGGCCTTGCCGAGGCCGACGCCGGCATTGGCCAGCAGCGCGTCGATCGGCCGGTCGCCGACCGCGGCGCAGAGCTTGTCGACCCCTTCTGTGGTGGCGAGATCGGCCTCGACAGGCTCGACGCTGGCCCCAAGCCTGCGGAGATCGACGGCCACCCGCTCGATCTCGGGTTCGTCCGCCGCGATGACAAGGTTGAAACCTGCCTGGGCACAACATCTTGCGAGTTCCAGGCCGATGCCGGTGGAGGCGCCG
Source organism: Bradyrhizobium sp. 149 (assembly GCF_023073915.1). Taxonomy (GTDB): domain Bacteria; phylum Pseudomonadota; class Alphaproteobacteria; order Rhizobiales; family Xanthobacteraceae; genus Bradyrhizobium. The sequence continues at coordinate 19,448 of NZ_JADPKK010000019.1, forward strand.
GTGACGACGGCGAGTTGATTGGCGGGCATGAGCGAATCCTTGGGATGGCGTTGACGACGCTCCAATGGCTGCGACCGCCTCTCGTTCCTATCCAAGCCAAACCTCAGGTCAAAGCCTGTGCGGTGCGAAGATTTTCCGCGTGCAATAGCAACCATCGTTCGTTGTTCGACTTGGATGCCTCGTAGCTCGCGGGAGGACAGAGATGAAGGCGCTGGTTTGGCACGGCAAGGAGGACATTCGCTGCGACACCGTCACTGATCCGGAGATTCAGGACCCGCGCGATGCCATCATCAAGGTCACGAGCTGCGCCATCTGCGGCTCAGACTTGCACCTCTTTCACAACTACATTCCCGGCATGCTGCCCGGGGACATCATGGGCCACGAGACCATGGGCGAAGTGGTCGAGGTCGGCTCGGGAGTTGACGGCAAGCTGAAAAAGGGCGACCGCATCGTCGTGCCCTTCACGATCATTTGCGGCGAATGCGACCAGTGCAAGCGCGGCAATTTCTCGGTCTGCGAGACCACCAACCGCAAGCGTCATCTCGCTGAAAAGGTGTTCGGTCATTCCTGCGCCGGCCTGTTCGGCTATACGCATCTGACCGGTGGCTATCCCGGTGGCCAAGCGGAATATCTACGCGTGCCGTTTGCCGACGCCACCCACATCAAGGTGCCCGCCGGCATTCCCGACGAGCAATTGCTGTTTCTCAGCGACATCTTCCCGACCGGCTGGCAGGCTGCCGTGCAATGCGACATCGAGCCGACCGATACGGTTGCGATCTGGGGCTGCGGTCCCGTGGGGCAGATGGCGATCCGCAGCGCCATCCTGCTCGGTGCGAACCAGGTGATCGCAATCGACTGCCTGCCCGAGCGGCTCAGCATGGCCGAAGCCGGCGGTGCCACCACCATCAATTTCGAAAGCGAAAGCGTTCTGGAGCGGCTCAAGGAGCTCACCGACGGCAGAGGCCCTGAAAAATGTATCGATTGCGTCGGGATGGAGTCGCATGTGATGGCCTCCCTGCCCGACACGCTGCTCGACCGCGCCAAGCAGATGATGATGGTGGAGAGCGACCGGCCGCATGTGCTGCGCGAGATGATCTATGTCTGCCGTCCCGGCGGCATCATTTCGGTGCCGGGGGTGTACAGCGGATTCTCCGACATGCTTCCGATGGGCGCCTTCATGAACAAGGGCCTGACGATGCGCACCGGCCAGACCCACGTCAACCGCTGGACCGACGACCTGCTCCGCCGCATCGAGGAAGGCGAGATCGATCCGTCCTTCGTCATCACCCACACCGTCCCGCTCAGCCAAGGCCCCGAGATGTACCAGGTGTTTCGCGACAAGCGCGACTCCTGCGTCAAGGTCGTGCTGAGGCCCTGAGGAGCTAGATCAATGTTTCATTTCTCCAACATCGTGCGTACCAAGGGCGACCCTAAGATCGTCGCGGGCGGGCCGAGCCTGAAGCGGCCCGAAGACCAGCTTGCCCGTGCGCTAGGCTGGTTCAGCATCGGTCTCGGCGTCGTGGAATTCTTCGCGCCGAGGCGCGTCACGGAAACGCTGGGCATGGAAGGCCATGAGACGCTGGTTCGCGCCTTCGGCGTGCGGGAGATCATGGCCGGGATCATGTCGCTCTCGGTCGACAAGAACGCCGGCCTGTGGGCCCGCGTCGGTGGCGACGGCCTCGATGCCGCCGCGCTGCTCTCGGGTCTGACGGCGGACAATCCCAAAAAGGGCAATATCGCCTTGGCGCTGCTGATGGTAGGCGGCATCGCGATGCTCGACTACCGCGCCGCGCAGGACACCAAGCCGCGGCGGCCGCCCCGCGATGCACGGCGCAAGCTGTATCCGAACCGCAGCGGCTTTCCCAAAGGAATCGAGAGCGCCAGAACCGCGGCAAAGCAGATCGCAGCGCACGCCGCGGGACGAACCTGAGCAAGTACGACGAGGTGATGCAAGCCAATGAGCGACGAGTCCCGTAACGACGGTGCATGGTGGGAATCCGCCGTCATCTACGAAATCGCACTCATCTCGTTCCAGGACTCGGACGGCGACGGCAAGGGCGACCTCGCCGGCCTGATATCGCGCATCGATTACCTGAAATGGCTCGGCGTCGACGCGGTGTGGCTGACGCCGATCTATAAGAGCCCGTTCCGCGATCTCGGCTACGACATCTCCGATTACTGCTCGGTCGACCCTGCGTTCGGCAGTCTTGACGCGTTCGACCGCCTGCTCAAGGCGCTGCACGCGGCGGATATCCGTCTGATCCTCGATCTCGTGCCCAATCATACTGCGAACGATCATGCATGGTTTGTCGAGAGCAGCAGCTCACGAAACAGCGCGAAGGCCGATTGGTACATCTGGGCCGACGCGGCCGAGAACGGCGGTCCGCCCAACAACTGGCTGAGCCGCTTCGGCGGCAGCGGTTGGGAATGGTGCGAGGCGCGGCGGCAATATTATTATCACTCCTTCCTGGTCGAGCAGCCCGATCTGAATTGGCGCAACCCGCAACTGCGCGCCGCGATCGCCGATGTCATGCGCTTCTGGCTCGATCGCGGCGTCGACGGCTTTCGCGTCGACGCCAGCGCGGTCCTGATCAAGGACGCGCTCCTGCGCGACAATCCACAGAACCCGCAAGCCAAAGGCAAGCCGCCGCCGCAGCGTCAGTCCCCCGTTTTTACCGACGACCGGCCGGAGACGATGAGTTGCATCGAGTTCATTCGCGAGGTGATCGACGGCTATCCGGGCCGGATGTTGTGCGGCGAAGTCCAGGGCAAGACCGACCGCATCGGGCACTTCTACGGCAACGACCGACCGCGCCTGCATTTGCCGCTCAATTTCGCGCTGCTCGACGCCCCCTGGGACGCGCTGTCGCTGCAAGCGACGATCGACGCGTATTTCAACGCCATCCCCGATCATGCATGGCCGGTCTGGGTGATCGGTGGCCACGACAAGCAGCGGATCGCGACCAAGCTCGGCGACGCGCAGATGCGGGTGCTGGCGATGCTGCTGATGACGCTGCGGGGAACGCCGTTCTTCTTCATGGGCGACGAGATCGGCCGCAAGCGCGTTCCCATTCCGCCCGACCGGGTCCGCGATCCCTTCGAGAAGCTCGTGCCGGGCTACGGCCTTTGCCGCGATCCCGAACGCGCGCCGATGCGATGGGATGACAGCGTCAACGGCGGCTTCACCATCGGCAATCCATGGCTGCCGCTGGAGCCGCCCGACGGCGCGGCCAACGTGGCAGGGCAACGGCGCGACCCGCGTTCGATCCTGGCGCTGTTTCGCGCGCTGATGGGACTGCGGCGCGAGCATGCGTGCCTGCGCCGCGGCGATTACGAGCCGCTACGCTCACAGAACGATGTTCTTGCCTTCAGGCGGGCGGATGGCGGCCGCGAGCTCCTGGTCGCGCTCAACATCGCCGCCGAGCCGCGGAAATGGCACTGGCAAGGTCGCGGCCGCCTGCTGATCTCGACGCATCTGGACCGGCCGTCCGAGCCCATGCCGGACGCCTCCATCCTGCTCCGCGGCAATGAAGGCGTGATCATCGCGCTCGATGCAAGATGAGGGCCGAGGAACCATCCGCGCCTCGGAGAGTCTCTTCAACGCTTCCGGCGTCCCCCCTGCCGGAGGCTGAATAGACGAAACCGCGGCCCCGGCGCTCACCCCCTTCAAGCACCGGGGTAGCGGCGTGAGCCAGGAGGCGGACCATGAGCAAGACTAAGGGCCTCGGTCAGCGGATCGCCGGCAAGACGAAACAGGTCGTCGGCGAGATCGTCGGGGATCAGGATCTCCATGAGGAAGGCAAGGAGCAAGCGGAGCGCGGCCGGGACGAACAGAGCAAGCCGAGCGAGCTCAATCCGTTGAAGAAACTCAATCAGCTGACGTGAACGCCGCCGCGCCGTCAACCATTTCCAATCCAATTCGCCCCGGTGATGAAGGCGCCTCACGGCAACGCTCGCGCTGGATCGCCGCTGCCGAACTCGGCCTGATCAGCAGCACCTTCTCGACCATTGTCAGCCAGCTCTTCGCCGCGCGCATCGGACGCGATGCCGCCGTCGACTGGATGACGGTCGCGGCCATTCCCGCGCGCGATTGGGCGATCAGCGCGGAGCCGTCGTGGAGCGCGATCCTTGCCGGGATTGCCTTTCACCAATGGGCGGACTTTTCCTGGGCGCTGGTCTTCTTCGGCGTGCTCGGGCGCTGGACCGCCGACCTGCGGCCGCTGACGATCCTGCTGCTCGCGCTGCCCTGGGCCGTGTTCTCTTCAAGCATGGAATGGTTCGTGCTGGTGCCGCTGTTTCCGTTCTGGCAGCCGCTGTTCACGCTGCAGCAGCCCTACTGGATCGGCCTGCTCGTCCACGGCTCCTCGGCCGTGATGTATCCCCTGTTCGCCCGGCTGCGCTGGACGCGGGGCGCGGCACCCGAGCGCGATGTTCGCTTCACCAATGCCTGGACCACGGGCGCACTGGCGGTAATGATGCTGCTCGGGGCGACCGCGTTGTTCGGCAGCCATGGTTATGAGCCGCCGTGGATGGGCCGCGACAGGGACGCGGACCAAGCTTACATCCGTCATATGACCGCGCATCATGCCCAGGGCATCGAACTGGCGCGGATCGGCGCGGAGCGCGCGCAGGATCCGCATCTGCGCAAGCTGGCGATGCTGATGGTCGCGAGCCAGACCGGCGAGAACCAGATTTTCGAGACCTGGTGGCTGAGCTGGTTCGACACCGAGATGCCCGACTGCAACACGGAAGAACGTGCCGCGATGCCGGGCTTCCTGACACAGGCCGAGATGCGACAGGTCAAGACCGCGCCGGCGGACCAATTCGATGCGGTGTTCGTCCAGACGATGAGCAAGCATCACGCCGGCGCGGTCAAGATGGCCGACCAGATGTGGCATAGCGGCGGCGATCTGCGCTTGCGTGTCATGGCCCACGCCATCCGCCACGAGCAGCAGGGCGAGATCGCGCTGATGCACGGCGCCAGCGGCATCGCCGCCGTCACCACGGCATTCCGCAATATGCTCGGCGATAACGTCAATTGAGCGGATCGTCCCCTACTCTCGCCAATACTCCGCCAATTCTTCGGCGGTCATCAGATCGACCTGGCCGTGAAAGCGGGTGCGGTACATCGTCATGAGCGCATCGTGGCCGACGTCCGACGAGCTGCACAGCGCATCCTCGACGATGACGACCCTGAAGCCGAGATCGACGGCGCTCAGGACCGTCGAGAGCACGCAGACGTCGGTCTCTGCGCCCGTGATCACGACCGTGCGGACGTTCTTCTCGATGAGCAGGCTGGCGAGGCCGGGATTGCTGAACGCGGAATAGGCCGGCTTGTCGACGACAGCAGCGGGCGGAACGAAGTGGCTCAGAGCCGGCACGAGGTCGAGAGCAGACGGCGGAAGATGCTTGCGGGTCGCCTTGCGCCAATGACGAAAATAGCTCTGCCACTGTCCGGGACGATCCTCCGGATCTTCCGGCGTGATGAATCGCGTGAAGATCGTTCTGACCTGATGGCGCGAAACGATAGAGGCGATCGTCGGCAAAACTCTCGCCATCCAGGGCGTCGCCCAAAGGCCACCCGGAGCGAAAATGTTCTGCATGTCGATGCAGAGATGAACGGCATCTCTGATGTCCGCAACCTCCGACGCGCTGTCCCTCATCGTGCTTCACCATCGAACCATAGCCACGCGCCAGCAGCCGGCATTTGCGCGGCGACCTCGCCGGTGGCAATGCGATCCCGACGATCATCGTTCCCCATCACCGGGAGGCGCGATCCAGTCGCACCGCCGAGTCGAACGAGCCCGGCGCTCGTGGGTTTGGGGACCACCGTCGCTTTAATCGGCACCGTGCTTGGGAGCCCGGCTCACGCCAGGCAGTCGGCATGCGGGCCTTGCGCGGAAACGGACTAGTCACGTTCCCGGGCGTCATCAAATAACTGAAGGATATCAAGGCCGACATGGCCAAATGGTGCGCTCGGAGGGACTCGAACCCCCACGATTTTACTCACTGCCACCTCAAGGCAGCGCGTCTACCAATTCCGCCACGAGCGCTTTTGGGGATGCCGGCTTGAGGCTTGAAGGCCAACCGGATCAACGGCGCCGATCTAACAAATCCATCAGAGGGGTACAAGCCTCCAAAGGCCCTGAATTCCACAAGCTTTGCAGGAAAGTTCCGGCCTCTTGCCCGGGATCGGCCTTACCGCCTGCCCAGGCCGCTACCGTGTGCCCGGGCCGCTACCGCGTGCCCGGCACGCGCGGCAGCATCTGCTTGACCTCGACCGCGATCCGGTTGCGATCGACCAGCACCACGCCGGAGGCGACCGGCAGATTATTGGCCAAAACCTTGACCTCGTCGGCCTCGGTTGCGTCCAGCTCGATGATGGCACCGCGGGAAAGACGTAATACTTGATGGATCGGCATGGTGGTCGTCCCGAGGACGACCATGAGATCCACGGTGACTTTGTCGAGAGTAGGCACTTCAGCACCACCGCAACTTGGGACTTGGACTAAGGACTCGGCATTTGCGCCTGGGATCATCACCCGGTTATGGTTAGCCAATGGTTAATTCACCCAAAACCCTCCGCCAAGATCAACGTCAAGACCTCGATTTGGCGTCGTTTTCCGCCGCAGACGCCGAACCCGTGGAGTGGCGGATTTCGAACGCGCCCGTGCCTTATCCCGAGGCCGTGGCCGAAATGGAGGCGCGCGTCGCGGCGATCGCGGCCGGTGACGCCCCGGAGCTGGTCTGGCTGCTCGAACACCCCCCGCTCTACACCTCCGGCACCTCGGGCAAGGCCACCGACCTGCTCGATGCGCGATTCCCGACCTTTGCCACCGGACGCGGCGGCCAGCTCACCTATCACGGGCCCGGCCAGCGGGTGGCCTATGTCATGCTCGACCTCAAGCGCCGCCGGCCGGACGTGCGGGCCTATGTCGCGAGCCTGGAGGAATTGATCCTGCGGACGCTCGGCGCCTTCAATGTCCGCGGCGAGCGGCGCGAGGACCGGGTCGGCGTCTGGGTCAAGCGGCCCGACAAGGGACCCGAGCACGAGGACAAGATCGCGGCGATCGGCGTCCGGCTGAAACGCTGGGTCTCGTTCCACGGCATCGCCATCAATGTCGAGCCGGAGCTGGAGCATTTCGCCGGCATCGTGCCCTGCGGCGTCGCCGATCCCCGCTACGGCGTTACCTCGCTGGTCGATCTCGGCCAGCTCGTGACGATGGCCGACGTCGACGTCGCGCTCCGGCAAGCCTTCGAGGAACTGTTCGGGCCGACCCGGGCGCTGCTGCCGGAAGCCGTCTAACGCTTTCTGCAGAGTGCTCCGCCTCTCTCATTCTCCGCCGACGCGGAATCGCTACGCTTGATCCCGGTGTCGCCCACGCCTCCCCCCTCCGCCGGGAAAGTAGATGTCATGCCGGGCGAATTGATCATCGGACCGACTGTTCGAGCGTCAGGCATAAGGAGGGGTTGCGATCATGCTCGCAATGGGAGGTTCTCACGATGAAGCTGTCTGCACCCATCTATCATCTGAAGCGGAGAGCGAAGCGCATGTCCCGCGAGGAAGGCATTCCGTTGCACGATGCGCTTGACCGCATCGCCGGCACGGAAGGATTTTCCGCATGGAGCATGCTTGCGGCGAAAGCTGCCGCGGCGACTCCGGCCAACAGGCTGTTCCCGCAATTCCAACCGGGTGACCTGGTGCTGGTCGGCGCGCGCCCCGGCCAGGGCAAGACCCTGATGAGCCTCGAACTTGCCGTGGAGGCGATGCGGTCCGGCCGCCGCGCCGCGTTCTTCTCGCTCGAATACACCGAGAAAGACGTTCTGGATCGCTTTCGGGTGATCGGCGCGGACCCGGCGGAATTCGAAAAACTCTTCGAGGTCGATTGCTCCGACGCTATCAGTGCCGATTACGTCGTCAAGCAGATGGCCGCAGCACCGCGCGGCACAGTCGTGGTGATCGACTATCTGCAACTGCTCGACCAGCGGCGGAAAAACCCTGACCTCACCGTCCAGGTACCCGCGTTGAAATCATTCGCACGCGACAAGGGATTGATCGTCGTCTTCATCTCGCAGATCGACCGTTCCTATGATCCCTCGGTCAAGCCCTGCCCTGACCTCGACGATGTCAGGCTGCCGAATCCGCTCGACCTGAAGCTGTTCGACAAGACCTGTTTCCTGAACAATTCCGAAGTTCAATTCCGAATAGCGAGCTGACGATCCCTCGCAACCAGTTCAAGCCGCGGGTACGTTTGTTCACCCGCGGCCTTCGTCCTCACGCCTTCTCCGGCGAAACCTCGAGCTTGCCGGCGATGGCCGGTGTCGACGTCTTCGGCGGGCGTTTGAAGATGTTTCGGCGCAACCGGCGCCCGGCTGCCGGAAGCAACGATCTGACGGTCGTCAAACGCTTGCCTTGAGGAAATCGACGAAAGCGCGAACCCGCGGAATGTTTTGTCGACCGGGCAGGATTAAAGCCGTGATCGGTTGTGGGTCGGGTTCATGACAGTGCGACAGCACCGGCACCAGCCGGCCGTCCTTCAAGGCCGCCTCACCCAGAAAATCGCCAAACCGCACGAGCCCGGCGCCAGCCAACGCAAGGTCGAGCAGGAAGTCGGCGCTGTCCGAGCGGATCGATCCCTTCACCGGCGCCATGATGCGCTTGCCTTGTTCGACCATCGGCCATTGCGCGAGGCGCGAGAAGCCGCGGAGCTGCAGGCAATTATGCCGCGCGAGATCGGCCGCTTGCTGGGGAATGCCATGACGCTCCAGATATCGCGGGCTGCCGGCGATAATGCGCCTGACTTCACCAAGGCGGACCGCGATCAGCTCGCTGTCGCCCAGCGGCCCGACCCTGATCGTGACGTCGACTTGATCGGCGATCGGATCGATGCGGTGATCCCCCACTGAGAGGTCGACGGTGATTTCCGGAAACTGGTCCATGAATTGCGGCAGCAGCCACGCGAGCCGGTGTCTTGCAAACGCGGTGCCGCTGTTGATCCGCAGATGCCCGCGCGGCCGCGCATGGACGGAGGCCACATCTGCCTCGGCGGCCTCGACCGCAGCCAGGATGCTCCTTGCATGAACGAGGAACGTTTCGCCTTCCTGGGTCAGCACCAGCCGCCGTGTCGTCCGATGCAGAAGCTTGGCCCCGATACGGCGCTCCAGCCTGGTCACGATGCGAGAGACGCCTGAGGCTGTCAGTTCGACCTCAGTGCCCACGGCCGCAAAACTCCCCAAATCGACCGTCCGGACAAAAACCGCGAGGTCCGACACCGGGTGCATCAGCATATTCATGACTTCTAGGTATGAGTGACTATCAAAAGCGAGATTTATCTCGATCCCTAGCATGAATATGACGGAGGTCCCCAAATCCGGAGACCTCCCTATGCCCCTCGCCCGCATTTCCGTTCCGGCCCATCTGGCGCTGGCCCAAATCCGCGCCCTTGCCGATGCCGTGCACGAGGGTCTCGTCGAGACCTGTGGTGTGCCGCCCAAGGATCGATTTCAGCTCGTTTCGGCCTATGCGCCGGAAATGATGCTCATCGACCCGACTTTCCCTGACGTCGCCCGCACGCCGGACGCGTTGATCATCGAGATTGTGCTTCTCGAAGGACGCACGGTCGATCAGAAGAGAAATCTATTTCGGCGGATCGCTGATCGGGCGGTCCGTGCGGGATTTTCCGGAGACGACGTCATGATCGCGCTCACCGAGAACGCGCCGGCGGATTGGTCGCTCGGTCGTGGCCTTGGCTTTGGCGATAACCACGCTCCGATGGCCGCCAGTCCTGCATCCACTCGCTGATAACGAATGCACGGACGGCGCCGGACGCGCCGTCCGCAAGGCAGGCAATCCTCACGCCTTCTCCGGCGAAACCTCGAGCTTGCCGGCGATGTAGCGACGCTCCTGGGTCAGGCCGCCAAAGCCGTAGGCGTCGCCCTTGACCTCGTCGACGTGCAGATAGGTCTCGGGATGCAGCGGGCCCAGGATCCCGGCCATGCGCTTGAACATCGCGGCGAGATAGGCGGCCTTCTCGTCCTTGGTGTTGGTGCCTTCGCTGACGTGGATGTCGATCCAGTAGCTCGCCAGCTTTTGCTCGGCGAGCGACTTGCCGCCGGCGAACCAGGCGCCCGCCTCGACTGGTTTCACGATGATGGCGGTAACCTCAGGATCCTTGTGCAGGATTTTTGCTGTGAGCTCGGACACGGCGCTCGCGATATCGGCCTTCAGCGACGGCGACTGGCGCGAGGTGGTGTAGGACACGGTGATCAGCGGCATGGTCGTTCTCCTCAGAATGTCGCGCGGGGTTCGTGCGGCGTTGACGAGAAGCTAGACCTCCCGCCGTCATTTTGGTACCTTATCTTTGTTGATACTAGTGATAAGATATCATAATGACAGCAACACTCGACATCGCCACCGTCCAGGCTTTCCTGCTGGTCGCCGACCTCCAGAGCTTTACCCGCACAGCCGAGGCACTCGGCACGACCCAGGCGGCGATCAGCCTCAAGCTGCAACGGCTGGAAACGCTGCTCGGAAAGCGCCTCGTCGAGCGCTCGCCGCGCGCGGTCCGGCTCACGGCGAACGGCGCGACGTTCCTCGATCGCGCCCGCGCACTGATCGCGGCACATGACCGCGCGCTGTCGGGCGAGGCCTCAGTCGCGCAGTCGCTCTCGCTCGGCATCTCCGACCATGCTGCGGGGCCGGAACTGATACCGCTGCTTGAACGGCTGCACGCGATGTCTGCGAATCTCATGCTCGCCGTCACGATCGGCTTCTCGCGCGAGATGCAGGAGGCCTATGACGCTGGCCAGTTGGATGCGGTGATCGTGCGCCAGGAAGGCAGCCGGCGCGGCGGCGAGAAGCTGGCCGAGGACGAGTTCGGCTGGTTCGCGTCAAGACACTTCTCTCTGCCGAAAGGCGAACAGCTGCCGCTTGCGACGCTCGCCCCGCCCTGCGGCGTCCGCGCCATCGCCGTGCGCGCGCTCGACAAGGCCGGCTTCGCCTGGCGCGAGCGTTTTGTCGGCGGCGGCGTCACCGCGGTGGTCGCAGCCGCGCTTGCCGGACTTGCGATCGCGCCACTGGCGCGGCGGATTGCACCTCCCGGACTGGCCGATATCGGCCCCGCCCACAAGCTGCCTAAACTCGGCAGCTCGAAGGTGATGCTGCATTCGAAGGTCAGCGATCCCGTCAAGCTGAGGGCGCTGCGCGCGGTGGCCGCGACGTTTCGGAGCGTGGCGGCCGTCTGACGCCGCACGGCTTTACGACATTGCCTCGAACGCCCTGTGAGCGTCTGCTGGCTTGCGTCCTGCATACGGGACCCGATATTTGCCTAAAAAGGTTCCAGATTCGGGGAACAATCCGCCCCCTGCGGCGTTTGATCCGATCGAGGCAGGGTCCGGGAATGGTCGAGAAGTTCAGTCAGCAGAGAGACTTGTTCGAAAGCGAACGCAGTTTCCGCCTGTTGGTTGAAGGGGTTGCGGACTACGCCCTGTACATGCTCGATCCCACCGGGATCATCACCAGCTGGAATATCGGCGGCGAGCGCATCAAGGGCTATTCGCCCGCGGAGATCCTCGGCCAGCACTTTTCCCGTTTCTACACCGAAACCGACCGCGTCAACGGCAAGCCTGCCCGTGCCCTCGGCATCGCACGGGAAAAGGGCCGCTATGAGGAGGAAGGCTGGCGCGTCCGCAAGGACGGCACCTTCTTCTGGGCGAGCGTCGTGATCGATCCGATCTATGAGGACGGCAAGCTGGTCGGCTTCGCCAAGATCACGCGCGACATCACCGAGCGCCGCAACACCCAGATCAAACTCGAGGCGATGCAGAAGCAGCTCGCCGAATCCCAGAAGTTCGATGCGCTCGGCCAGCTCACCGGCGGGGTCGCCCACGACTTCAACAATCTCCTGATGATCATCAGCGGCAGCCTCCACATGCTGAAGCGAGGAGCCGACGACGAGGCCAAGCTTCAGCGCGCGATCTCGGCGATCGAGACCGCCACCAAGCGCGGCGCGGCGCTGACCAACCAGCTTCTCACCTTCGCACGGCGGCAGAGCGTCAATCCGCAGGCGATCGACTTGGCCGACCGTATCGCGGCGATCCGCGAGGTGCTCGATGCCGGGGTCGGCAGCTCCGTGCGCCTGGGCTTCGACATCAGCGCCGACGTCTGGCCGATCAAGGCCGACGTCTCCGAGCTCGAGACCGCGCTGCTCAACCTCGTGATCAATGCCCGCGACGCCATGCCCGACGGCGGCACGGTGACGATCGGCGCGCGCAATCTCGTGCTCGACGAGGCGCCCCTCGCCGGCGAATTCATCGCGATCGACGTCACAGATACCGGGTTCGGCATTCCCTCAGACGTTCTCGACAAGATCTTCGAGCCGTTCTTCACGACCAAGCCGATCGGAAAGGGCACCGGCCTCGGTCTCTCCCAGGTGCACGGCTTCGCCCATCAGGCCGGCGGCACGGTGCAGGTCGCGAGCACGCTCGGCAAGGGCACGACCTTCACGATCCTCCTGCCCCGCGGAGAAGACACACCATCGCGCGAGGCGGCGGGAGAACCGGCGTTCCAGGGCAGCGGCACGGTGCTGCTGGTCGAGGACAATCCGGACGTCGCGCTCGTCAGCATCGGCCTTCTGGAGCAGCTCGGTTACCAGGTGCGCCGGGTGGCCGACGCCGAGGCCGCATTGCGCGAGATCGAGAAGAACGGCGTCGATTTCGTGTTCTCGGATATCGTCATGCCCGGCAAGATGGACGGGCTCAGCCTCGCCCATCACCTCCGCCAGATCCGCCCCGGCCTGCCGATCCTGCTCGCTACCGGCTACAGCGAGGTCGCCGCCGGCGTGCGCGGCGATTTCCCGATCCTGCGCAAGCCCTACGAGATCCACGAATTGAGCGAAGCGATCGCCAAGCTGCCGCGGTGAGTCTTTAGCTAGCCTTTCGGCACCTACACCGTCGGCAACACCGAAAACGCCTCCCCTGCCCGGCGCAAGTTCAGCTCGTCGACGTCGGCCGTCTCGCTGGTGACGCTGTCTACGCGCGAGGACGGCGGGCCGTGGCGGCACAGCGCAACCATGTCGGCGACGTGCTTCGGCGATCCCGCGAACAGCGCTTCGACGCTGCCGTCGCGGCGGTTGCGGACCCAGCCTTCGAGGCCGCACGTCGTCGCCTGGTGCTCGACCCAGGCACGATAGCCGACGCCTTGCACGCGGCCGCGGATGGTGACCTGGAGGATCGCCCGGCTCATGTTTTCAGTCCGAGGACATCGGCGCTGCGCGCCTTGACGTCGGCCTCGCGCGTGACGCGGCTGGTCAAGTCCGACGATGGCAGGCCTTTGAGATTCTTCGGCGCAGTGCCGTCGCGCAGCGCCTTCTGCGTCTCGTAGACGGCTTGCGTTGCGGCCGCGATCGGCGCGTGGCCCTGAAGCGCGATGCGCACGCGCTGGCTAGCGAGATAATCGAGCACGTTCAACTCTTCTGGCGCACCGCCCAGCACGATCGGGAGGCGCGTCGCAGATGCGATCGCCTCGAGTTCGGCGCGCGACTTGATGCCGGTAAAGAACAGAGCATCGACGCCGGTGGCCTCATAGGCCCGGGCGCGGCGGATCGCATCCTCGATCGAGGTGATCGCGGCCGCACCGGTGCGACCCATGATCACGAGCGAGGGATCGCCGCGGCCGTCGAGTGCCGCCTTCATCTTGCCGACGCCCTCCTCCAGTGAGATCAGCTGCGTCTTCGCCTCGCCGAAGCCAGCCGGCAGCAGCGTGTCCTCGATAGTGAGGCCGGCGGCGCCCGCCGTCTCCAGCTCCTGCACCGTGCGGCGCACGTTGAGCGCATTGCCATAGCCGTGATCGGCATCAACCAGCACCGGAAGTGCTGCCGCACGCGACATCCGCCGCATCTGCTCGGCCAGCTCGGTGAGCGTGATCAGCGTGATATCGGGGTCGCCGAGCACCGCGAGCGAAGCCACCGAGCCGCCAAACATGCCGAGCGGGAAACCGAGATCCTCGGCGATGCGGATCGAGATGGCGTCGTAGACCGAGCCGGGATGGACGCAAGTCCCGCCCGACAGGATCGATCGCAGTTTTTCGCGGCGGGAACGAAAGGCCATGGCGCCCTCTCAACTGTTGCGACGCAGCCGCAACATACTCCGTCATTGCGAGCGCAGCGAAGCAATCCAGAATCTTTCCGCGGCGGCAGTCTGGATTGCTTCGCTGCGCTCGCAATGACGGCGCCTGTGGCGCCGCCAGTAATCTTACAACGCCTACGCAAACTCCAAAATCAGCGCGTCCACCGCGAGCGTCGCGCCGGCGCTGGCGTGGATCTTCTTCACCGTGCCGTCCTGCTCGGCGCGCAGCACGTTCTGCATCTTCATGGCTTCGACCACCGCGAGCGTCTCGCCCGCCTTGACCTCCTGCCCTTCGGTCACCGCGATCGAGACCACGAGACCGGGCATCGGACAGAGCAGCTTCTTGCCGGTATCGGCCGCCGTGGTCACCGGCATCAGCCGCGCCGAGGCTGCTTCCGCTTCGGTCCAGACATAGACCGGCACCTCGACGCCCTGATGCGCGAGGCGGATGCCGTTCGCGATCGGACGCACCTGCACCGCGACGACGTGCCCGTCGATTGTGCCCTGCCAGACCGGATCGCCCGGCTTCCAGCGCGACTGCAACGGATGCGAATGGCCGGTCTTGCCGTCGGCATCGACGAAACGCACCGCGACCGCCTCGCCCTCGCGCGCGATCTCCAGCAGGATCTCCTGTCGGTCGAGCCAGACCGCACGGCGACGCTCGCGCTGAACGATGCGGCCGCCCATCTGGCCCGAGATCTGCCGCTTGCGCTCGCCGAGCACGTGATCGATGGCGGCGCCGACCGCGGCAATCCTTCGTGCGACCTCGCCTTCCGGCATCCGCGCCGCAAAGCCCTTGGGAAATTCCTCGGCGATGAAGCCGGTGGAGAGCCGGCCCTCGCGCCAGCGCGGATGGTTCATCAGTGCCGACAGGAACGGGATGTTGTGACGGATACCGTCCACATAGAACGAGTCCAGCGCGGTGGCCTGCGCCTCGATCGCGGCCGCGCGCGACGGCGCGTGGGTGACGAGCTTGGCGATCATCGGATCGTAATGGATCGAGATCTCGCCGCCTTCCTGCACGCCGGTGTCGTTGCGCACGGTGATGCCGTCCTGGCTCGCTTCCGCCGGCGGACGGTATTTCACCAGACGCCCGATCGAGGGCAGGAAGTTGCGGAACGGGTCTTCGGCGTAGAGACGCGACTCCACTGCCCAGCCCGTCAGCGTGACGTCCTTCTGCGTGATCGCGAGCTTCTCGCCGGCGGCGACGCGGAGCATCTGCTCGACGAGATCGACGCCGGTGACGAGCTCGGTGACGGGATGCTCGACCTGGAGGCGCGTGTTCATCTCCAGGAAGTAGAAGCTCTTGTCCTGCCCCGCGACAAATTCGACGGTGCCGGCAGAGTCGTAATTCACGGCCTTGGCGAGTGCGACGGCCTGCTCGCCCATCTTGCGGCGGGTGGCTTCGTCGAGCAGCGGCGACGGCGCTTCCTCGATGACCTTCTGGTTGCGGCGCTGGATCGAGCATTCGCGCTCGCCGAGATAGATCACGTTGCCGTGCTTGTCGCCCAGCAGCTGGATCTCGATGTGGCGGGGATCGACGATGAACTTCTCGATGAAGACGCGGTCGTCGCCGAACGAGGCCTTGGCCTCGGCCTTGGCGAGGTTGAAACCCTCTGCGACCTCTGACGTCGAATGCGCTATGCGCATGCCCTTGCCGCCGCCGCCGGCGGAAGCCTTGATCATCACGGGATAACCGATCTCGTCGGCGATCTTGACCGCGTGCTTGGCGTCCTCGATGACGCCGAGATAGCCGGGCACGGTCGAGACTTTGGCTTTCGCGGCGGCCCTCTTGGATTCGATCTTGTCGCCCATCGCCGCGATCGCGCCCGGGTTGGGGCCGATGAAGACGATGCCGGCCGCCTCCAGCGCGCGCGGAAACGCCTCGCGCTCGGACAGGAAGCCGTAACCCGGATGCACGGCCTCGGCGCCCGTCTTGCGGCAGGCTTCCACGATCTTCTCGATCACCAGATAGCTCTCGGCCGCCGCCGGCGGGCCGATCAGCACGGCCTCGTTGGCCATCTCGACATGGAGGGCGTCGCGGTCGGCCTCGGAATAGACCGCGACCGTCTGAACTCCCATGCGGCGAGCGGTCTTGATGACCCGGCAGGCGATTTCGCCGCGATTGGCGATCAGAATGCGTTTGAACATGCTTTTCTTGAGTCTCGACCTTGGGCGGGACCCTTCCCTGGCCGTTGGAGCCTATGGGACGGGCCGTGTGGCTCCCGTGGTACATCAAAATAGGCCGGAGGCAACGGTCAAAATCCGGCCCCTCTGGCGTACCAGCGCAAGACCGAAATGGGCCCGGCAGCCCCCGACGGCCTACGGCGTCCCGGCCTTGGCTTTGTCCTTGGCCACGTCCCGGACGAGCCCGTGAATGAAGCCGAGCTTGCCGACGACGGCCGGCGAGAGGATGAACGGATAGAGGTCGCGCATCCCCATGGCGCGGTTGACGCTGTTCATGGCGAAGGTGAAGGGCAGCCATGCGCTGACGATCGCTTCGACGTCCCTCGCCTCGTAAGGGTTGAAGCGGATGCGCGTCGTCAACTCCCCGTCGCGGTCGACCTTGGGACGCACCTCCATGCCGAATTCCGAGGCCATCTCCAGGGTGTCGACGATGTGGAGATAGTGCGCCCAAGTTTCGGCGAAATCCTCCCAGGGATGCATGGTCGCGTAGGCCGAGACGTAGTTCTGCTGCCAGTCCGGCGGGGCGCCTTCGGCATAATGGCGCTGCAATGCCTGGCCGTAATCGACGGAATCGTCGCCGAACACGGCGCGGCATTCATCCAGCTTGCCACCGTCGCGCACCAGCACATCCCAGAAATAGTGCCCGACCTCGTGGCGGAAATGCCCAAGCAGCGTCCGGTAGGGCTCACCCATCTCCAGCCTGCGCCGCTCGCGCTCGATGTCGTCGGTCTCCGTCAGCGCGATCGTAATCAGGCCGTTGTCGTGACCGGTCAGGACCTTCTGCCCGCTCTGCGGATCGTCAGCGAGGAAATTGAAGATCAGGCCGTGTTCGGGATTGTCCTGCCGGGTCTGGAGCGGCAGCTTCCAGCGGATCAAGGAATAGAACAGCCGGTGCTTCGCCACCTCCAGCTCGCGCCAGCCGGCGAGTTGCGCCTGATCCGACAGATCCGGCACGATGCCGTTGTGGCGGCAGGCGCGGCAATAGCCGGTGGTATCACCTGCGTCCGTCAGCCAGTTGCAGGAGTCGTGTTCGGCATTGCTGCACAGCATGCGGCTTTCGCCTTTGGTGGCCAGCGTCCTCCAAGCTCCACCTTGAGCCTCTCCGTCGGGCTCGATCGCCGACATCGTCTCCTTCTCCGGCAGGAACGCGACGCGATGGCCGCAGCGTTCGCAGGCGCGGTTCTCGAAATAGAGAACGTTGCGGCAGGCCTGGCAGACAAAGAGCTTCAAGTTCTAGCCTCTTCGGAAAAGGGAGTTTTTTGTGAATGAAAGTTGTGCTCCCCGCAGATACGCGCGCGGAGGGCTCATCGTTCCAAGGTTCGGAACAAATAGCCAGACCCTGCGTTCGTTCATGCCCGTCGCTGCATTCGGCGACGTCTTTCCTTCCAATTCCCTTTTTGAACAATGGCCATCACGCTTCGTCTGTGTGAATATCGGTCGGGCACGTGCGCTCTCGCATCACAACGGCCGACGCCTTGACCGATCCTTTGCCCGAGACCATCGCCGCAGAAAGGCTGCGCCAGCACCTGGAAGACGTCGCGCGCGAGCGCGACAACGCCTATCGTGCGCTCCAGGAGCGCGAAGCCGAGCTTGCGCGCATCCAGCGCATCGGCAAGGTCGGCGGTCTCGAAGTCGACTTCCGCGAAGGCTTCAAGAACCGCCGTTCGCCGGAATATCTGCTGCTCCACGGCCTGCCGCCGGAAGCCGCCGGCGAGTCGCACGAGGACTGGATCAATCGCATTCATCCGGACGACCGGGACGCCACGGTGAGGCACTTCTTCGATGCGCTGTCCGGCAGCAGCGAGGACTACACCGCCGAATACCGCATCATCCGCCCCAGCGACGGCGAGATCCGCTGGATCCGCGTCGTCGCCAAGATCGAGCGCGACGATGACGGCCGCGCCCTCCGCCTCGTCGGCGCCCATATCGACGTCACCGACCAGATGCTGGTGCGCGAGACCCTGCGCGAGAGCGAGGAGCGCTTCCGGCTGATCGCCGACAGCGCGCCGGTACCGATCTGGGTCACCAAACTCGACCGCACACGGTCCTTCGCCAACCAGGCCTATGTCGATTTCGTCGGCCTGCCCTACGACCAGGCGATTGCCTTCGACTGGCGCAAGGTGCTGCATCCGGACGACCTGCCGCATGTGCTGCAGCAGTCCGTCCAGGGCGAAGCATCGCTCAAGCCGTTCGTGCTGGAAGCGCGCTACAAGAACGCCGCCGGCGAATGGCGCTGGCTGCGTTCGGAATCGCAGCCGCGTTGGGACCCGACCGGCAGGCACATCGGCTTCATCGGCGTTGCCCATGACATCACCGTGGCCAAGCAGGCCGAGATCGAGCTCCGGCAGCTCAACGAGACGCTGGAAGAACGCATCGTCGAGCGCACCGCCGAGCTCGAATCCAACGAGGCGCGGCTGCGCGCGATCCTGGCGACCAGCAACCAGTATCAAGGCCTCGTCAATCTCAGGGGCGAGCTGCTTTACGCCAACAAGACCGCACTGGACGGCATCAAGGCGAGCTCTGCGGACGTGATCGGAAAGCCGTTGTGGCAGACACCCTGGTTCAGCGCAACGGAGGGCATGAGCACGCTGGTGCGCGAGGCCTTCGACACCGTGCTCAAAGGCGAAGCTGTGCGGCTGGAGATGCGCCTGCGCCTTCCCGTCGGCGAGCGCGATTTCGAGTTCGGCATGCGCCCGGTGCTCGACCGCCACGGCAACATCACGGGCGCGGTGCCCGAGGCGGTGGACGTCACGGAGCGCCGCCGCGGCGAGGAAGCGCTGCGGCAGTCGCAGAAGATGGAGGCGATCGGCCAGCTCACCGGCGGCGTCGCGCACGACTTCAACAATCTGCTCACCATCATCCGCTCGGCCACCGATTTCCTGCGCCGCCGCGAGCTGCCGGAGGAGCGCCGCCGCCGTTATGTCGACGCCATTTCCGATACCGTCGAGCGTGCCTCCAAGCTGACAGCACAGCTGCTGGCGTTTGCGCGCCGGCAGCCGCTGAAACCGCAGATCTTCAACGTCGGCAGCCAGGTCGAGGGCGTTGCGCAACTGATCAGGCCGCTGGTCGGTGGCCGCATCGAGATCGCGGTGGAGGTTCATGATGCCAACTGCTTCACGGTCGCCGATATCGCGCAATTCGAGACCGCGCTGATCAACCTCGCGATCAACGCCCGCGACGCCATGGACGGCGAAGGCCGCCTCACCATCGCGGTCCGAAAAGTTCAGGGCATCCCTACCCTGCGCGCGCAATCGGCGCGCGGCGGCGACTATGTCTCGATCTCGGTCGCCGACACCGGCAGCGGCATCGCGCCCGAAAACATCGAGGCCATCTTCGAGCCGTTCTTCACCACCAAGGAGGTCGGCAAGGGCACCGGCCTCGGCCTGAGCCAGGCCTTCGGCTTCGCAAAGCAGTCCGAGGGCGACATCGCCGTGACGAGCACGCATGGTGAAGGCGCGACCTTCACCATCTATCTGCCGCGAGCGCAAAGCCCCGCCACGGACCAGGAAGCGGCGGCGCTGACCCATGAGGCCACGGCCACCGGGCGCGGTTATCGCGTGCTCGTGGTGGAAGACGATGACGAGGTCGGCCGCTTCTCCACGGAGCTGCTGGAAGACCTCGGCTATGTCGTCCGCCGCGCCGCCAACGCCAATGCGGCGCTGGCCATCCTCGGCGAGAACGAGTTCGCCGTCGACCTCGTCTTCTCCGACGTCATCATGCCCGGCATGAACGGCGTGGACCTCGCCGGCATCATCCGCGAACGTTATCCGGGCCTGCCCGTCGTGCTCACCTCCGGTTACAGCAACGTGCTCGCCGAGAACGCCGATCGCGGTTTCGAGCTGATTCAGAAGCCGTATTCGGTGGAATCGCTTTCGCGCATTTTGCGTAAGGCGATCACGGCAAAACTGTCGGTGACGCGGTGAGAGAAATCTCGTGAAACCCGCCCTCCTCTCGGCCTGGCAGATTTGGGCACTGCTCTCCGCCTGCTTTGCGGCGCTGACTGCGATCTTCGCCAAGGTCGGCGTCGAGAACATCAATCCGGATCTGGCGACGTTCATCCGCACCATCGTGGTGCTGCTCGCCTTCTCGGTGCTGCTGTTCTTCAGCGGGCAGTTTGCCGTGCCCTCGGCGGTCTCGTCGAAGACCTGGCTGTTTCTGGTGCTGTCAGGGCTTGCGACCGGTGCGTCCTGGCTGTGTTATTTTCGCGCGCTGAAGCTCGGCCCCGCGACGCTGGTGGCGCCGATCGACAAGCTCAGCGTCGTGCTCGTTGCCCTGTTCGCGTTCGCCTTTCTCGGCGAGCGTCCGACCGCACAGGGCTGGCTCGGCATCGCCATGATCGGCGCCGGCGCGGTGCTGCTGGCGGTCAAGTTTTGAGGAGCCTTCCGATCCGCGGAACCAGACCGGCATCACGAGGGTTGCTGGCGGGGCGATTTTGAGCCTCGATCGAGAGCGCGATGTCGAGTCAAAAGCCCCATCAAGATGCCGATCAGGCAAAGCGTGCAGGGCGCGCGCTGGATGCGGCGAATTTTTTCCTCGCCGACGTCCGCGACGGGCTCGGCCCCTATCTCGCCGTCTATCTCCTCACCGAGCAGCATTGGGACGAGGCCAGGATCGGCCTTTTCATGTCGATCGCGACGATCGCCGGCATCGTGGCGCAGACGCCGGCGGGGGCGCTGGTCGATGCAACCCGGTCCAAGCGGCTGGTGATGGTCGTCGCCGCCACCATTGTGACGTTCGCCTCGTTGTCGCTACCGCTTTTTCCGAGCTTCCTGCCGGTCGCAATCTCGCAAGGCATGGCGCAGGCCGCCGCCGTGGTGTTTCCGCCGGCGATTGCTGCCGTCTCGCTCGGATCTTTGGCCATGCCGCTTTCACCCGGCGGATCGGCCGCAACGAGACATTCAATCACGCCGGCAATGCGGCCGCAGCCGGGCTCGCAGGTCTCTCCGCCTATTGGTTCGGCGCAGCCGTCGTGTTCTACATTTTCGGCGCCATGGCGATCGCGAGCCTCGTCAGCATCCTTGCGATTTCCGCCCGCGCCATCGATCACGATCTTGCCCGCGGGTTGCACGATGCCCATCCGGGCGACCAACGAGACCATCTCTCGGGCCTCAGCGTGCTCCTTACCTGTCGTCCCCTGCTCGTGTTCGCAATCTGTGTCCTGCTCTTCCATCTCTCCAATGCCGCGATGCTACCTCTTGTCGGGCAAAAGCTCGCCTTGCAAGACGAGAACATGGGCACCAGCTTGATGTCGGCCTGTATCGTTGCGGCGCAATTGGTGATGGTACCGTTCGCAATGCTGGTCGGCGCAAAGGCCGACCGTTGGGGCCACAAGCGCTTCTTCCTCGCCGCGCTCCTGATCCTGCCGCTTCGGGGCGCCCTCTATACGTTCTCCGACGATCCGTACTGGCTGGTTGGGGTGCAGCTTCTTGATGGGGTCGGCGCCGGCATTTTTGGCGCGATCTTTCCCGTCATCGTTGCCGACCTCATGCGCAACACCGGCCGCTTCAACGTGGCGCAAGGCATCGTCATCACCGCCCAGAGCATTGGGGCGGCGCTGTCGACGACACTGGCTGGCTTCGTCGTGATCCGCGCGGGCTACAGCGCGGCGTTCCTCACGCTTGGCGCAGTCGCAGCGATTGGCGCAGTTGCCTGTCTTGTCGCCCTGCCCGAGACGCGGCAAATCGCAGATGGCGGTCCGCGGCCGCGGGGGAAGACAGCGGCATCGGCTTCCGCTATCGCTGCCGAATGAGCCTTGCCATTTCGAGGACTAAACGTGCCGTCTGACGCCATCTGGGCCTGGAGCATCATCGTAGCCGCGACCGCAGGCGTCATCATCCGACCCTTCCGGCTGCCCGAGGCGATCTGGGCCGTGATCGGCGCTGGCGCGCTCGTGTTACTCGGCTTGCTGCCGTGGCAGGATGCGTTGACGGGCATCGGAAAGGGCATCGATGTCTACCTCTTCCTGATCGGCATGATGCTGATCGCCGAGCTCGCCCGCCTCGAAGGCTTGTTTGATTACCTCGCGGCGCTCGCCGTGGAATATGCCGGCGGCTCGCCGCAACGGCTGTTCCTGCTGATCTACATCGTCGGCACACTCGTCACCGTTCTGCTCTCGAACGACGCCACCGCGATCGTGCTGACGCCGGCCGTCTATGCCGCGACGCGGGCGGCCGGCGCCAAGCCGCTGCCTTATCTCTTCGTCTGTGCCTTCATCGCCAACGCCGCGAGCTTCGTGCTGCCGATCTCCAACCCGGCCAATCTCGTCGTGTTCGGGGCGCGCATGCCTGAGCTGACCCAATGGCTGCGCCTGTTCGCCCTGCCCTCGGCGGCCTCGATCCTTTTGACCTACATCGTGCTGCGCCTGACCCAGCACCGCGCCCTGAAGGAAGAGACGATCGCGCGCCGCGTGCCGCATCCAAAGCTCGGCCGCGGCGGTAAGCTGACGGCAATCGGCATCGTGGCGATCGGCGTCGTGCTGGTCACGGCCTCCGCGCTGGACAAGCAATTGGGCCTGCCGACTTTCGTCTGCGGTGTGGTGACAGCGGCGATCGTGCTGCTGCTCAGCTGGCAATCGCCGCTACCCGTGCTGCGCGGCGTCTCCTGGAGCGTGCTGCCGCTGGTCGGCGGGTTGTTCGTTATGGTGGAAGCGCTGATCAAGACCGGCGTGATCGGGCAGCTCAGCGCGCTGCTGCATGAAGCTGTAGGGCAATCCGTGACGCAGGCGGCCTGGAGCGTCGGCATCGCCACCGCGATCGCAGACAACATCGCCAACAATCTGCCCGTCGGCCTCGTCGCAGGCTCGGTCGCCGCCAGCGATCATTTGCCCGCGGCGGTCGTCAGCGCCATCCTGATCGGCGTCGATCTCGGGCCCAATCTGTCGGTGACCGGTTCGCTCGCCACCATCCTGTGGCTGGTGGCGTTGCGGCGGGAGAAGATCGAGGTCGGCGCCTGGCCCTTCCTCAAGCTCGGGCTGTTGGTGACGCCGCCGGCCCTGATCGCGGCGTTGGCCGCCGCGATCAGGTAACGCGCGTCGTCAGTCGTTCTCGTAGCCGTAGACTTCCGGCAGGATGAAGATCGCGGCGAGCAATCCGATCAGCGGGAAGATCGCGACGTACAGCGTGGCATTCGCCTGCCCGATCGCAGCGAACAGCGTCGGGAACAGGAAGATCGCCAGGAACGACGGCAGCTTCACGAACATATAGGCGAAGCCGCTGGCGGTGCCGCGATATTTCGGCCTGGCCACCATGGTCGGGATCGTCATGCAGTTCGAGGCGTCCCAATAATGGCCCCACAGCATCGCGGCAGCCGCGAACGGCAGCAGGATCTTGTTGTCGGTGTAGAGCGCGAAAGCGGCGACCAGCAGCGAGACCAGCACGATCGAGAAGCCCGCGATCGAGATGCCGCGGTGACCGATCTTCGGCGTCAGCAGCGGACCGACCCAGCCCGACACGGCGGCGAAGGAAAATAGCGCCATCGTCACCAGATTGATGCCGAGCACGCTCGACACGCCGACCATGACAAAGAGCACCGGCAGGTAGAACGCGAAGGTCGAGAATTCGCTGGCCTGCGCGAAGCAGGCGATCCAGCCGTAGACCGTGGCGCGCCAGCGGATCGGGTCCTTCTTGAGGTCGGCGAGGAAGGCGCGGGTCGAAACCTTGGGCATCTCCACGTCATGGTCCGGCAGCATGGCGAGATCGTCGTTGAACATCTCGCGCGCGACCTGCTTGGCCTCGCGGTAGCGCCCCTTCTGAACCAGCCACACCGCCGTCTCCGGCACGTCGTGGCGCATCACCAGGATGATCAGCGCCGGCAGCGCGCCGAGGCCGAGCGTCACGCGCCACAGCATCTCGTGCTGCATGTCGATCAGCAGGAAGATCACGATGACGCCGATGGTGAGGACTTCACCAACCGCGAACATGAACTGCCAGCGGTTGCCCATCACTTCGCGCTCACCCTTGGCCATGGATTCCATGATGTAGGTGTAGCCGGTCGAGATATCCGAACCGAGCGGAATGCCGAGCAGGAAGCGGATCACGACGAGCCAGAAAACATTGGGCACGAAGGCCTGCGCCAATGCGAGCACGATGAACAATACCATCGTCACCAGGAACATGACGCGGCGGCCGATCTTGTCGGAGAGCCAGCCACCGAGCAGCGCGCCGATCAGGGCGCCGCCCTGCGTGCCGGCCGCGGCGAGGCCGAGCATCAGCGGATCGGGATTGTATTGCTCCTTGATGAAGATCAGCACGAAGGCGATCGAATAGAGATCCCAGGCTTCGACCAGGATCGAGGCCATCATCAGCCAACCGACCTTGTTGCCCTTGGGACTGTAGTTCGTGATGAGGTAGCGGACCGCGGCTTCGCTCGCGGTCGGTTGTGGCATCGCCATCGTTGACATGTCTGGTCCTCTTTTCAAACTCTCTTACGTGCCGAGCAGCGGCTCGATGCTGCAATCGAGCAGCCGCGGGTCGATCCCGGCCTCCATGCCCGTGAACATCTCACCCATGTAGTCGATCAGCGCATCGCTCGCCTTCACCGCGTCTTCGACCCGGCGATTGGCAACCGCATTGAGAATAGCGAGATGATGATCGATTGTTCCTGACAGCTCCCCCTGCCCCGGCATGAAGCGATGGTGGATGTAGCCGATGCGGCGGTAGAGCGTGTGCAGAGGCCGCAGCGTATGCACCAGAAACGGCTCGCCGGCCGCGTCCAGGACCAGCGCGTCGATGCGACGGTCGATACTGTTGAACTCGTCGAGGGTCAGGCTGGCGCGGCGCTCGCGCAACAGCCTGTCGATATGCAGCGCCTGATTGCGATGCGAGAGGCTGGCACGATCAGCCGCAAGCCGGATCACGAAGCGCTCGATGTCGCGGCGCAGGCCGAGCAGCATGCGCTCGCGCGCCAGATCGATCGGCGCAATGTGCAGGCCGTGGCGCGGGCGGATGATGATCAACGTATCGGCGGAGAGACGATTGACGGCGTGATGCACCGGCGTGCGGCCGAAGCCGGTGATGTGCTGCAATTCCAGCATCGTCATGAACTGGCCGGGCTTGAGCTCGCAATGGACGAGGAGCTCTTCGATCCTCTGATAGGCCAGCTCGAAGAAGTTGAGGCGGTTGCGCCGCGAGGGCTTGCCGTCGCCGTCGTCGTTCCTCACCACCTCGAGCGCGCGCTTGCGCCTTGCCATGTTGTCCTCTCCCCTTAGCCTGCGCCGCCGTTGCAGGGCGGCGCCTTGTTGGTGATATCCTTAAAACATGTTGTGATATATTACAAGCGGGCGTAAGACTCGCGCTTGCCCGCACCATGTTGCGGTGCGCAATGACAACAAGACGGCGCGGCGCGCGCCTGCGACGGGAGGACCATGGCTGTGAAGATCACGTCGATCGAGACGCTGCGCACCGAAGAATTCTCCAACGTCATCTGGGTGCGCGTCCACACCGACACCGGCATGATCGGTCTCGGCGAGACCTTCTACGGCGCCGGTGCAGTCGAGGCGCAGATCCACGACACCTTTGCCGGCCGCCTGCTCGGCCGCAATCCGCTGCACATCGAGGCGATCCACCGCGACATGCTGAACCTGCCGATGGCGCAGTCGTCCACCGGCGTCGAATATCGCGCGGCTTCGGCGATCGACATCGCGCTGTGGGACCTGTTCGGCAAGGTCTGCAATCAGCCGGTGCACCAGATGCTCGGCGGCCTCTGCCGTGACAAGCAGCGCATCTACAACACCTGCGCCGGCACCCAATATGTCCGCTCGACCAATATCAGCCCGGTCGCCAACTGGAATCTCGGTGCCTCCAAAAGTCCTTACGAGGATCTCGACGGTTTCATGCACCGCGCCGACGCGCTCGCAGAAAATCTGCTGGAGAGCGGCATCTCCGCCATGAAGATCTGGCCGTTCGATCCGGCGGCGCAGGAGAACAAGGGTCTCTACATCAGCGCCGCGCAGATGAAGCAGGCGATCGAGCCGTTCGAGAAGATCCGAAAAGCAGTCGGCGACAAGATGGAGATCATGGTCGAGCTTCATTCGCTCTGGAACCTGCCGACCGCAAAACAGATCGCGCGCGCGCTCGAGCCCTACAAGCCGACCTGGTACGAAGACCCCATCCGGATGAACTCGCCGCAGGCACTGGCCGAATACGCCCGCTGCACCGACGTCTGGGTCTGCGCCAGCGAGACGCTGGGCTCGCGCTTCCCTTACAAGGACATGCTCGACCGCGACGCCATGCATGTGGTGATGGCGGATCTGTGCTGGACCGGCGGCCTCACCGAGGGTCGCAAGATCGCGGCGATGGCCGAGACCTATCACCGGCCCTTCGCACCGCACGACTGCATCGGCCCGATCGGCTTCATCGCCGCCATCCACATGTCGTTCAGCCAGCCCAACACGCTGATTCAGGAATCGGTGCGCGCTTTCTACAAGGGCTGGTACAATGAGCTCGTCACCACCATGCCCACGATCAAGGATGGTTTTGTCTATCCAATGGAAGGCCCCGGCCTCGGCGTCGACCTTCTGCCCGCCGTATTCGACCGCTCCGATCTGACCGTGCGCCGTTCCAACGTCTGAGGATCATTTGAGATGAGCACCGCCCTCTTCGACCTTTCCGGCCGCACCGCGCTGGTGACCGGCTCCTCCCGCGGCCTCGGTCGCGCCATCGCCGAGGGCATGGCCAAGGCCGGCGCCAGGATCATCGTCAACGGCGTCGATCCCAACCGCGTCGAGCAGGCCGTCGCCGAATTTCGCGCCGCCGGTCATCAGGCCGAAGGCGCCGCGTTCAACGTCACCGACGAGCCCGCGATACTCGCCGCCTTCGAGAATCTCGACAAGAAGGGCATCGCCGTCGACATCGTCGTCAACAATGCCGGCATCCAGCACCGCAAGCCGCTGGTGGAGTTCACCACCGACGAGTGGCGCAAGGTGATCGAGACCAATCTCACCAGCGCCTTCGTGATCGGCCGCGAGGCGGCCAAGCGCATGATCCCGCGCAAGCACGGCAAGATCATCAATATCGGCTCGCTCGGCAGCGAGCTCGCGCGTCCGACGATAGCGCCCTACACCGCCGCCAAGGGCGGCATCAAGAACCTGACCCGCTCGATGGCGGTGGAATGGGCCCAGCATGGCATCCAGGCCAACGCGATCGGCCCCGGTTACATGCTGACCGACATGAACGAGGCGCTGGTCAACAACATCGACTTCAACAATTGGCTGATGGGCCGCGTTCCCTCCAAGCGCTGGGGCCGACCGGACGAGCTGGTGGGCGCCGCGATCTTCCTCGCGTCCGATGCGTCCACCTATGTCAACGGCCAGATCATCTATGTCGATGGCGGCATGATCGCTGCGATGTGATCCGAAACGCCCAGTGAGCCCGCCATGCGCGCCGTCGTCATTCACGCACCGAAAGATTTGCGGATCGACCTCTATCCGGATCCAGCGCCCGGTCCGGGCGAGGTCCGCGTCAAGATCGCCAATGGCGGCATCTGCGGATCCGATCTTCACTACTATCACCACGGCGGCTTCGGCGTCGTGCGCATCCAGCAACCGATGGCACTGGGGCACGAGATCGCGGGCGTGATCGCTGATGCCGGCGACGGCGTCACCGGCGTAAAGGCCGGCACCCGCGTCGCGGTCAATCCGAGCAAGCCGTGCGGCCAGTGCCTGCATTGCCAGGAAGGCATGCGCAACCAGTGCCTCGACATGCGCTTCCTCGGCAGCGCGATGCGCTTTCCCCATGTGCAGGGCGGTTTTCGCGAATTCATCACGGTCGATGCGACGCAGGCCGTTCCGATCGCGGACAAGCTGTCGCTGGCGGAAGCCGCGGTCGCCGAGCCGCTCGCTGTGTGCCTGCACGCCGGCAGGCAGGCCGGGCCCCTGCTCGGCAAGCGCGTGCTGATCACCGGCTGCGGCCCGATCGGCGCGCTGATGATTTTGGTCTCGCGCTTCGGTGGCGCAGCCGAGATCGTGGTCACCGATGTCGCGGAGGCGCCGCTTGCGGTCGCCAGGAAGCTCGGCGCCACGCACGCCATCAATGTATCGTCCAACGCCGCGGCGCTCGATCCCTGGCGCACCGGCAAAGGTGTGTTCGACACGCTGTTCGAAGCCTCGGGCAACCAGGCCGCATTGCGCACTGCGCTCGACGTGCTCAGGCCCGGTGCCACGCTGGTGCAGCTCGGCCTCGGCGGCGAGATGACGCTGCCGATCAACTCCATCGTCGCCAAGGAATTGCAGCTGCGCGGGACCTTCCGCTTCGATCCCGAGTTCGAGCTGGCCGTGCGGCTGATGGGCGAAGGCCTGATCGACGTAAAGCCGCTGATCACGGCGACCATGCCGTTCGAGAACGCGGTCGCAGCGTTCGAGCTCGCCAGTGACCGCTCGCAGTCGATGAAGGTGCAACTGACGTTCTGAGCCAGGTCACGTTCTTAGCGAAGACCGCTGCTATTGGTTCTCGATCAGCCGGTCGCTGACCAGCCGCACGGCGCCCCGTTTCCACGAATAGTCCGCGCCCAGGCGCAGGCCGCTGTCGCCGCGTGCCAGCACCGCGCCGGTCCTGGCATCGCGCACCTGGAAGCCGAGCGTGTATTCGGTGCGGCTGACCCGCCGCACCACGCCGATGAGCGTCTGATCTGCACCGAGCCCGTGCGCAATTGGCGCCTCGCAGCCGCCGCAGTCGCGTAAAGCGCGCGCCTTCACCGCCTCCTCGTTTGCACTGCCGACATCGACGATCCGGTAGCGGCCGGATTGGCCGAGGGCGTCGCGGACGCTGCCGGTCACTTCGGCCAGATAGGATGCATCTGCGGCGGCGAGGCCGGCGGCCGGTGCCGCGGTGTTGTCCTCGAGCTCGAATTCGAACACCGTCAGCGCAATCGGCGCGGGTGTGCCGAGTGCGACCATGACCTCGCGGGACAAGAAGATCTCGGCACGCTGCCACGATTCATCATTGTCGCCGCGGAAGGTGTAGAGCTTGTCCATCACGATCTTTTTGGTACCGACGTCGATCACGGCGACCTTGGCCCATTGGACCAGCGTGCTCGTCTTCTGGATGCCGCCGATGACCTTGAACGCCGCGCCGTGCTGGGCCGACGGAACGAGCCGGTAGCGCCCGTCGCCGCCGATGTCTTGCCGGAGCGCGGCCATGAAGGCCGACAGCCGTCGCTCGTGGGCGGCGCTCTGGTTGGCCGGCTCAGCCGACGTATCGGTATAACTGAAGTCGTCCATGGCGACGCCGATGGCCGTCTCGGTGGCGGCCGGCGCATGAGACGCCGGGAGGACGAACAAGAGGCAAGCAGAGAGGATCAACCGGCGCAGGTGCATGAGCGGGCCTCGTGTGACGCAGCGGCCCGCAATCTGGACGGCGGAATCTGGCCATGCAGCGGCGCAAGTCCCGCCGATGACCGGGAAAATTTCACGACGCTGCACCGCAGTCGGGCCTGGCGGCTTTGCGCCGGATGTGTTCTGCCGTTTAATGCGGGCGCGACAAACCCGTTCGCACCAGGTGCCCGCCGATGTGGAACCGCCCGAGGTTCGATCTCAAAGTCCGTCTGACGTTGCGCGTGGCCGCGATATCTGCCGCCTGCTTCGCCGCGATCTCCGCCTATTTCCTGATTACGGCCGACCGCGCGGCGCATGCGCGCCTCGACGATATCGCCGTCATCGTGGCGAAGACGCTGGAGCTGCAACAGGGCAAAATCCAGTGGGTCGCCAGCCCGCGCTCGGACTTTCCCAATCTCGACCCCGTTTCGGCTTATGTGATGACGCCCGGTCTGTGTCTGGCGTTCCGCGGCACGAGCGGCGACATCCTCCAGCGCTTCTGCAGCGGCGCGCCTGCTCCGGCGAGCCCGCCGCCGCAAGCCTTCGCGGCCTTCTATCGCGGCCTGTTCGACCCCGGCCGCGAAGCGGCACGGCCAGTGATCGTGCGCGGTACGAAGCTCGGCGACACCGTGGTCTCGGTCGATCCGGCCGTGCAGACAGCGGACGCCTGGCACGAGGCCGGCCGCCTGATGCTCGCGCTGGCGATCGCGCTGCCGCTGCTGTGCGCGCTGGTCTACGCCGCGCTGGCACGGGCGCTACGCCCCACCCGCTTGATCCGCACCGGCCTCGAGCGGATCGCCGCCAACGACCTCACCACCCGGCTGCCGCCGTTCGATCTTGCCGAGCTCTCCGCGATCCGCGACGGCTTCAACCATCTCGCCGAAAGCCTCGAGACCGCGCTCGCCGAGCGCAGCGAACTGACGCGGAAGCTGATCGCGCTCCAGGACGAGGAGCGCCGCCATCTCGCGCGCGAGCTGCACGACGAGTTCGGCCAGTCGCTCGCCGCCATCCGCGCGCTCGCCTCCTCCGCCCGCCAGACCGCCGCGCAGGACTGCCCTGCCCTGCTCGGCGAATGTGACGGCATCGCGCGGACCGCAACCGGCATGATGGAGACGTTGCGGGGCACGCTGTTCCGGCTGCGGCCGCCCGATGTCGAGGAGCTCGGGCTGGTCGCCAGCCTCGAAGGCCTGGTCGCGGGTTGGAACGGGCGCAGCCGCGGCGAGACCCGCTTCTCGATCCGGTTCGACGGCGCATTCGAGACCCTGCCGGCTACGATCAGCGCCAGCCTCTACCGGATCGTGCAGGAGGCGCTCACCAACGCCGCCAAGCATGCCGTCGCCACGCGGGTCAGCCTGGAATTGACGATGGGGGCCAGCGAGATCGCGCTTGCGATCGACGATGACGGACGCGCGAGCGATCCCGTCGCGAAATCCGGAATGGGCCTGCTCGGGATGCGCGAGCGCGTCGCAGCCTTGCGCGGCCAATTGAGCTTCGAGGCCGCGCCGAACGGCGGCTCCGCACTGCGCGTGGTCATTCCACTCGCAGCCGCCGATCGGCAGCCGCTGGAGCATGCCGCATGAGCGCGGCCGACGCGACCATTCTGCTGGTCGACGACCATTCCGTCGTCCGCGAGGGCTATCGTTCCGTGCTCCAGAAGCAGCCTGGACTGCGCGTCATCGCCGAAGCGGCCGACGGCGCCGAGGCCTACCGTCTCTACAAATCGGAGGCGCCCGACCTCGTCATCATGGACCTGAGCATGCCCGGCATCGGCGGCATCGAGGCGGTCAGGCGCATCAGGCAGTGGGACAAGGGCGCGAGGATCCTCGTCTTCACGATGCACGAGAATGCCGGCTTTGCCGTGCAGGCGATCCGCGCCGGCGCCAGGGGCTACGTCACCAAGACCAGTCCGCCGGAGACGCTGGTGCGCGCCGTAATGGACGTGCTCGCCGGCAAGATCGCCATCAGCCCCGACATCGACCATGAGCTCGCGCTGAGCCGGCTCGCCGGGGAAAGTTCGGCCGCCGATGTCCTCACCCCGCGCGAGTTCGAGGTGCTGCGGCTGCTGCTCGCCGAGAACACGACGGAGGAGATCGCCGAGACGCTCCATGTCAGCCCGAAGACGGTGGCGAACCTGCATTCCCTGATCAAGGACAAGCTCGGCGTCGGGTCCGACATCGAGCTGGTCCGGCTGGCGCTGCGCCAGGGAATATTGACGGACGTCGATCTCGGCGAGGCCTGATCGCTCAGGCGAGATAGCGCGTCAGATAACCTTCCATCGCGTAGAGCGCACAGAGCGCGAGGCTCGACCACACGGCGGCGGTGAAATACAGGAACATCCAGGTCAGCTCGCCCTTCCAGTGCGCGATGTCGTGGGTCACGACCCAGCGCGTCGAGACGTCATGCAGGCCTTCGAGGAAGCCGAGCAATCTGTTGCCCTCTTCATGCCCTGCCCGCCAGCGGCTCAGGTACATCGGCACGTCGACGGTGACGAGGAAGGCCAGGAAGCAGGCGATGCCGACGATGCCGGCAATCAGCGCCCAGCGCACCGGTCCCTGGAATTCCGGCATTAGCCGGCACAGCACGATGCCCGCGAGAAAGAAAGTCACCGCCCACAGCGAGTTCTCGATCGCGTTGTAGAGGAAGTTGGTCGTCACCACCGCGTACCAGGAGAAGCACTCCGCGATGATGATAATGGGCACGATCACCCACGCGATGTTCACGACCGTCTCGGCGCCCGTGATGGTCCCGAGCTGATGCAGGGTAACCGCCCATTGCGCGGCGAAGCACAGTTCGGCCACGGTCGCGACGGTGCGGCCGACGAAGACGCTGGAGAGCCAGGTGTCGAACAGGCAGATGCGCTGCACGTCGGCGCGCGGCAGGAACGAGCGGAAGGCGCAGCCGAAGACATAGCCGGCGCAGAGCAGGAACATCAGCCCGATGTCGGAGCCCCCACCGAGACTCCCCGCAGGCGTCGGGTAGAACGCGCGGTACAGCATGAACCAGACGAGAATGTTGACAGCACTGGCCAGCGTCAGGGACCCCCACCACCACGCGAGGGGATTTGACCGCGCCCACCACTGCAACATGAATTGCTCCGCCGTAACCGATATGACATCTGGTCGTAATAATCCTGTCACAACAAGCCACGCAATCAGGACAAAAATCGGTGTGCGGAGTTGCTCTTCGCTCACATTCGTCCCAGCTGCAGGCCGTCCGCATAGTGGACACATAAGCCCTATTTTCTGAATCTATTGGACAATCGCCATGACCGGGTTCATTAAAGCCGCATGGCCAAAACCGCGTCCAAACCAATCCGCGCCTCCTCGTCCGCTGCCGCCGTGCTGGCGGACAGCGCCGATGACGCCGCCTTTGCAACGACGCTGGCAAAGGGTCTCGTGGTGCTCGAAGCGTTCAAGGCGGGGGCGACGCAGCTCGGCAACATGGAGCTGTCGACGCTGACGGGGATTCCGCGCCCGACGGTGGCGCGGCTGACGCATACGCTCGCCGAGCTCGGCTACCTCCGCTACGATCCCGAACGCGCCAAATATCGCATCGGCGCGCGCGCACTTCGGATGGCGCATCCACTGCTCGCCGACATGCAGTTCCGCCAGCTCGCGCGGCCGATGATGCAGGAATTGGCGCAGAGCGTGCGCGGCACGGTTTCGATCGGCCTGCTCGATGCGACCTCCATGATCTATGTCGAGACCGCGCGCTCCGGCGACGTCGGCGCGCACGTTCCCGACATCGGCATGCCCATCTCGGTGGTCATGACGGCGATGGGCCGCGCCGCAGCGGCGACCTTGCCGCAGGCCGATGCCGCGCTGCTCGAAGAGCGCATTGCCAGCGAGGACACCGAGCTGTGGTCGGCCTTCCGCGAGACATACCGCGCCGGCCTCGTACAATGCGCCAGCCGCGGCTTCTGCACCTGCTTCGGCGAGTACATGGCCTCGATCCATGCCGTCGCCGCGCCGCTGTTTCATGCGCGTGAGGAGAAGCAGACTTTTTCTATCAATTGCGGCATTCCCGCGTTCCGGCTCCAGCCCGGCCAGCTGGAGAGCGAGATCGGCCCGCGCATTGCCGCCCTTGCCGACAGTATCCGCGCCATCGTTGGCGCGGCGGGACCGATCGAGACACAAATGCAAAACAAGAAGAGCGCCAAGAGATGAACAACACAATTGGCGCTCCGCCACCGGGAGGCCATCATGACCGTGACACGGCGGACATTCTTGGGCACCCTCGCCCTTTCGCTATCCGGGCTTCCATTCTCTGCACGCGCTGAGGACGCCTGGCCGTCGCGTGTGGTGCGGCTGATCTCGCCTTACGGGCCCGGCGGCTCCAACGACATCTCGCTGCGGCTGCTGGCCGAAGAGTTCGGCCGCAGCCTGCACCAACAGTTCATCGTCGAGAACAAGCCGGGCGCCGGCACGCGCATCGCCAACGACACGGTCGCGCATGCGCCGGGTGACGGCTACACCCTCCTCTATGTCGCGGCTCCCTACGCCACCGCCGAAGCGCTGTTCGGCAAGCTGACCTATGAGCGCAAGGATCTGCAGCCGGTCGCGATGGCGGTGATCGCACCGTTGTTCCTGATCATCAACGCGGACGCGCCGTTCAAGACGCTCCCCGAATTGATCGCCTACGGCAAATCGAAGCCGGATGGTCTGACCTTCGCCTCACCCGGCGCCGGCTCGCAGCCGCATCTCGCCGGTGAGCTCCTGTTCAGGGATGCCGGCGTCAAGGGACTCAACATTCCCTTCCGTGGCGATGCGGCGTCCTACACGGAGCTGCTCGCCGGTCGCGTCGACGCCACGCTGACAGCGCTGCCGACCGCACTGCCCTACATCCAGAGCGGCAAGTTCGCCGTGCTCGGCGTTGCCTCGAGCGAACGCAGCGCGCTCTACCCGCAGGCGCCGACCCTGCGCGAGCAGGGTTTTCCCAACGTGGCCGCCGCGGGCTGGTACGGCTTCATGGCGCCAATGACGACCCCGCGCGCAATCATCGACAAGCTGCAGGCCGAGATTCTGCGAGCACTCGCCGATCCCGTGGTGAAGGACAAGCTGACGGCCCAGGGTCTTGAGGTGCACGCCGGCACTGCGGCCGAATTCGGCCAGTTCATCGACAACGAGACAAAAAAGTGGACCGCGCTGATCAGGGAGGCCGGTCTCAAGGGCGAGTGACAGTCACGAACAGGAATGGAAATGAAAAACGTACGTCTCAAACGCCTCGCGGCATCCGCGATCGTTCTCGCGCTGTCTATCTCGGCAGCACAAGCGCAGAAGAAATACGATCCCGGCGCCTCCGACACCACCATTAAGGTCGGCCAAACCGTCCCGCTCAGCGGTCCGGCCTCGGCCTATGCCGTGATTGGCAAGACCCAGGCCGCCTACATGAAGATGATCAACGATCAGGGCGGGGTGTCCGGCCGCAAGGTCGAGCTGATCCAGTATGACGACGCCTACTCCCCGCCGAAGACGGTCGAGCAGACCCGCAGGCTGGTCGAAAGCGACGAGGTGCTGCTGACGTTCCAGATCATCGGCACGGCGCCGAATGTCGCCGTGCAGAAATATCTCAACGCGAAGAAGGTCCCGCAGCTCTTCGCGGCAACGGGCGCGGCGCGTTTCACCGATCCGAAGAACTTCCCATGGACCATGGGCTTCAACCCTTCCTACCTCGTCGAGGGCCGGATCTACGCGCAATATCTTCTGAAGAACTATCCGAACGCCAGGATCGGCGTGCTCTATCAGAACGACGATCTCGGCAAGGATTACCTCGCCGGCTTCAAGGCAGGTCTCGGTGACAAGGCGAAGATGATCGTGGCCGAAACATCCTACGAGATCAGCGAGCCGACCATCGACTCGCAGATCCTGCGGTTGAAGGATGCAGGCTCCGACGTGCTGTTCAGCGCCACGACGCCGAAACAGGCCGCGCAGGCGATCAAGAAGGTCGCCGAGATCGGCTGGAAGCCGCTGCACATCATAGACATCAACGCCTCCTCGGTCAGCGCCGTGCTGAAACCCGCCGGACTCGACAACGCCAGGGGCCTCGTCAGCGTCGGCTATGTCAAGGATTCAGCCGATCCCGAATGGAAGGACGATCCCGGCATGAAGCGATATCTCGCCTTCATGGCCAAGTACTACCCTGAGGGCGACAAGGATTCGAACCTGAACGTCTACGGCTATATCACCGCGCAGCTGCTGGTGCAGGTGCTGAATCAATGCGGCGACGATCTCACGCGCGAGAACGTGATGCGCCAGGCGGCCAGCCTGAACAACATCGAACTCGACCTGACGCTGCCGGGCATCTCGGTGACGACGACGCCGACCGACTATCGCGTCAACAAGCAGTTCCAGATGGTGCAGTTCGACGGCCAGCGCTGGCAAAAACTCGGCGACATCGTCACGGACGAAGCGAAGGAATGAAGCAACCCCCATCCTGAGGAGTGTGGAACGCGTCTTGAAGGATGGGGACCACGCCGGTGGCCCTCGTGCTTCGAGACGGCCGCTCCGCGGCCTCCTCAGCATGAAGGAGGAAGGTGGCTGCTCGACCTACCTCTTCATCCCACCCACATACGCGGCGAGCTTGTCCAGCGTCTGGTAGCCGTATTCGACGGCACCGAAGCTGATCATGCCGTCGCGCTGCGCCGTGCTCGACGCCAACTGCCGCATCATCAGCACGGTCTTGCCGTTGCTTTGCTCGGCAAAGGTAATGGTGAAGCGAAACAGTCCGGGATCCTCGTCCTGGTCGGCGCCGTGGTCCATCTCCATCAGCGACGGCCGCTCGATGCGGCGGAAGCGCATGCGATTCGGGTAGACGGTGCCGTCCGGGCCGGTCATGTTAAAGCGCCAGACCCCGCCGACCCGCACGTCGATCTCGAAGGTCTCGATCTTGAACCCCCTGGGGCCGAACCATTGCGGCAGATGTTTCGGGTCGGACCACGCCTCGAACACCAGATCGCGCGGCGCGTCGATCACGCGCGACATCACGATCTCGCGGTCGAGCGACCATTGCGACAGGGCGGGATTGGCAGAATTCGTCATCGTCAGGAACCTTTCCGTTCGGTCGTCTTGTTGATTGTCTTGTTAGTTGTCTTCTTGATCATCTTGGACGACCGTTTGGCAGCCGCCCGCTCTTTCTTCAGCTTCATCACATAGGTTTCGAAGCGATCGAGCCGCGCCTCCCAGATCGCACGCTGGTGCTGGAACCAGTCCTCCGCGCTGAGGAGTGCGTCAGGACTGAGACGGCAGGTGCGCACCCGGCCGGATTTCTCCGACAGAACGAGCCCGCTCGTCTCCAGCACGTGGATGTGTTTCATGAAGCTCGGCAGCGCCATCGCGAAGGGATCGGCAAGCTCGCCGACCGACGCCTCGCCGGCGCAGAGCCGCATCACGATCGCCCGCCGGGTGGGATCGGCAAGGGCCGCGAAAACCTGATCGAGCCGGGATAATTGGTTAGCCATGGGGCTAACTATAGGACCACCGTCGTCCGGCGTCAATTATTGTTAGCCAATTGGCTAAGTTAATTTCAGCTCGGTTTGCGGCCCGGATGAGGCAGTCAACGGAACCCACCACGCGCAATCGTGAATTGGGAGACACGGCCCTTCCCGCTAAAGAGACCCGGGGGAGCATCGCATCATGCGTCAGAGCCGTGCCGTCTGTTGTCACCTCATCGCACCTCACCCGACGGGCGCTCGCCCGGGCTGCGCTCGTTCCGCTCGCGCTTGCCTGGCCGCGCGGCGCCGCCGCGGATTCCGACATGATCGCGCAGATGCGCGACATCGTCGCGAACGAGCTGGCGCCGACCGTGACGTCGGACCAGCCGGGCGGCCTTGCCGCCGCGCTCTATGCCGGCAGCCATGTCGAATTCTTCAACTACGGCTTTGCCGACAACGCCACGCAAAGGCCGGTCACGCCGGACACGCTGTTCAACCTCGGCTCCCTGCGCAAGCCGTTCGAGGCGACGCTGGTCGCGCTCGGCACCCTCCGCGGCGAGTTGCGGCTCGACGATCGTCTGGCGAAATATCTCCCCGAGCTTACCGGCGACTATATCCGCCGCGTCACAGTCGGCGAGCTCGTCACGCACACCTCAGGCATGCTGCTGCCGACCGACCATCCGCCCTGGCCGAGCGAAACTTTTTCCCGCGCGCAGTTCATCGACATGTTCAACAGCTGGCGACCGCAAGCCGGCGAAGTGTCCGGCAAGCAGCGCGTCTACAGCCACGCCGGCTACGTGCTGCTTCAGCTCGTGCTCGAGCGCTGTTACGGCGCTCCGATCGCAACCCAGTTCGGGCAACGCATCCTCAAGCCGATTGGCATGAACGCGACCACCGTGCCCGAACGCGGCGAGGATGGCCGTGCCGTCATGGACCAGGCCTGGATGCAGCGCGCGGTCCAGGGCTATTCGGATCAGGGCATGGCGATCGGCCCGATCGGCGATCAGCAGAGCTATTTTGATTTTCCCGGTACGGGCCAGATGTTTTCTTCGCCGCGGGATCTGGCCAAATTTGTTGCCGCCTGCGTCGACGGGCGGTCGATCGACCCTCACTTGCGTGAGGCATTGCGGATGACACAGCACGAGATCTTCCGCATCGACGAAAAGTTTGGACAGGGAATGGCCTGGGAGACGGTACGTCTTCCAGGGGTCACCGTCGTCGACAAGCCGGGCGGCCTCAACAACGCATCGGGCTATATCGGCCTCGTACCGGCGCGGCGGATCGGGATCGTCCTGCTCGCCAATCGGGGCGAATATCCCCACGAGATCGCGCGCTACAAGATCCTGCCGGCGCTGGCGCGCCTCGTGGCTTCGCATTGAATAGCGCGCCGCGCGAAACAGAAAGCCCCGGCTGAACCGGGGCTTTCCACGCCAGGATCGGAACGGGAAGTTCAGTATCTGGCGACGACCGGTCCGCCGAACTTGTAGTTCACGCCGACGCGCACGATGTTCGATTTGAGATCGATCGAGTGGGTGTAGACGTTGCTTGGGGACGGCGCCGTTCCGGCGAAGCCGGTCAGATTGGTGCTGGTGACCGTGCTGCGGCCGAGATCGACATAGAGATATTCGGCCTTGAGCGACCAGCCGCCGCCAACGGCATATTCGGTCCCCACGCCTGCGGTCCAACCCACCCGCGTGTCGCGGATCGCAGCCGATTCCGTCGCCAGCGAGAAGGTATCGGTGAAGTTGAAATTGCCCTTCACCTCGGC
This sequence comes from Bradyrhizobium sp. 149, assembly GCF_023073915.1. Taxonomy (GTDB): domain Bacteria; phylum Pseudomonadota; class Alphaproteobacteria; order Rhizobiales; family Xanthobacteraceae; genus Bradyrhizobium. The sequence continues at coordinate 58,262 of NZ_JADPKK010000019.1, forward strand.
GATCGCCGCGCCACCGGTGGCGTAGAGCAGCCAGGTCGGAGCCGCGAGGAAGCCGATCCGGCCGCGAATCGTGGCGAGCCAGTCGGCCGAGACCTGCGAAGACACGGTGAAGCTGGTCGGGGCGCAGCAGGGATAGAGCGCCGAGCCCGTAGCACTGCCCTTGAAGCCGAAATAGTTGATGTCGCCTTCGAGGCCGAGCACGGCGTGGTTGACCTGCCAGTTGTAGCCTGCGCTAAACCCGCCGGTCACGCTGGAGCTGTTGACGCCTTGGGCGCCGACCGTGTTGATGGCGGGGACGCTGCTGGCGGCGAAATAGCCGACCGGAGAAAACACGGTCGATGTGCTCGGATCGGAGCTGCCCCATGCACCGCCGACATTGCCGCCGACATAGAAACCAGTCCAGTTGTAGGCCGCCGCCATCATGGGCGCCTTGGTGTATTGCGCCGCGAGGTCGGCCGCCTGCACGGATGCGGAGCCCAACACAACCGCGGTAACCGCCAGCAAAAGCTTCTTCATTCCAGTCTCCTTGCCCACGCGATTGATCTCGCGTTTCGAATGCGCGCAGGCGGAACGCGTCCGGCGCAGATCGGGCATAGGCCGCCGGTCCCGTGCCGTCTTGGGCTGCGGCGAAGTTCATAGGGACTGTGACGTAGTGTGAGCCGTGCGGCGCGCGAACGCGCGGTAGGTGTAACCCAAGGGCCACATTTTATCCCTCCTCCGCGGCGCACGAAGCACGCCCGTGTCGCATCACGACAAATGCACGAAACCCGATTCGAGTCTCCGCGTCTCAGACCGAACGCGTCAGTCCGCCGTCGACGCGGATGTTCTGGCCGGTGATGTAGGCCGCGCCGTCGGACGCCAGGAACGAGATCGTCGCGGCGATCTCCTCGACCTTGCCGTAGCGCTGCATCGGCACGCTGTCGCGGCGTGCATCTAGCTGCGGCAGGCTGTCGATCCAGCCCGGCAGCACATTGTTCATGCGGATGTTGTCGGCGGCATGGGTGTCGGTGAAGATCTTGGTGAAGGCGGCAAGACCGGCGCGGAACACCGCGGAGGTCGGAAACATCGCGCTCGGCTCGAACGCCCAGGCGGTCGAGATGTTGATGATGGCGCCGGCCTTCTGCGCCTGCATCAAAGGCGTCACCAGCCTGGTCGGACGGATGACGTTGAGCAGATAGGTGTCGAGGCCGGTGTGCCACTGCTCGTCGGTGATCTCCGTGATCGGCGCCCGGGGTCCATGGCCGGCGCTGTTGACGAGCACGTCGATGCGTCCCCATCTGGCCAACGCCCCGTCGACAAGCCGCTTCAGATCGTCATTCGATTTGTTGGAACCGGTGACCCCTATCCCGCCGAGCTCGGCGGCAAGCGCCTCGCCCTTGCCGGAGGAGGACAGGATGGCGACACGAAAGCCGTCGGCTGCGAGCCTGCGCGCGGCCCCTGCTCCCATGCCGCTGCCGCCCGCGGTAACGAGTGCGACCTTCTCTGCTGCCATGACCGATCATCCTCTGTGATATCGTTGAGGCGAGCCGCAGGCCCGGCCTATCATGAGGCCTTCTACCGTCGGACCAGCCGGAAGGTCCACCGTCGAAACGATTTGAAAGATGAGCGATTTGCAGATCCGCAATTTGCGCCCCGAAGAGATTGCCGTCGCCATCGACTGGGCCGCGGCCGAGGGCTGGAATCCAGGGCTCTCCGATGCCGCCTGTTTCGCGATCCCGGACGCGAAGGGGTTCTTCGTTGGCGAGATCGCCGGCGAGCCGGTCGCGACCGTCTCCTGCGTCAACTACGCCGACCGCTTCGCCTTTCTCGGCTTCTACATCGTGCGATCCGGTTTTCGCGACAGAGGCCACGGCCTGCGCATCTGGAACGCGGCGATCGCGCATGCGGGCGCCCGCGTGATTGGCCTCGACGGCGTCGTGGCGCAGCAGGATAATTACAAAAAGTCCGGCTTCCAGCTTGCTTACGCCAATATCCGCTATGGTGGCATCGTCGCCGCGCCATCGAGGCCGCCCGTCGATGTCGTTGCGCTCGACACGATCCCGTTCGCGCTCGTTGAAGCCGACGATGCAACGGTATTCCCGGCTCCGCGCAGCGCCTTCCTGCGTGCCTGGATCGGCACATCAGGACATGTCGGTCGCGCGCTGCTGCGCGACGGCAAGCTTGCTGCATGGGGCGTGATCCGGCCGTGCCGGACCGGCCGCAAGATCGGCCCGCTCGTCGCCGACGACCGTGCGGCAGCGGACGCGATCGTGCAAGCCTTGCTCGCGAGCGCAGGTGGCGGCGAAATCTTCCTCGACCTCCCCGCCGTCAATCGCGAGGCGATTGCACTTGCGGAATCGCTCGGGCTGAAGCCGGTGTTCGAGACGGCGCGAATGTACACAGGACCGATCCCTCCGCTGCGGATCGACCGCGTCTTCGGCGTGACCAGTTTTGAGCTGGGCTAGCTGAGCGGAATGCGCCGCTCAGTAGCAGCGCATGATGTTGACGGTGTGCTCGCCGCCGCCGCGGCCGGGCACAGTTACCTGCTCCGTCGGACAGCTCGGCACGTAGGGCCGGTCGGACGGGACCACGTTCGGCGGAAAACGATGCGTCCAGTCCCAGGGAACGTCGTACGTATAGGTGTAGCGCACGTCGTTGGAGACGGGTTGGGAGGTATCGGCGAAAGGCTGGCCGTAGCCTGCGTTGTCATAGAAGAACCCGCCACCGCCCGGCCAGTAGACCCAGGGCGTGTTGCGGCCGCGGAACCTGGCGCCTGGCGCAATCGATGAACGCGCCGTCGGACCGGAAGGCGCGCCGGCCAGCGCGTGCGCGGCAGTGCCGCCGGGCCTGGCAAAACTGTCGCTGGAGGCAAGGAAGAGCGCAGCTGCGCTGAGCGAGGCGAGCAAGGCCCCAAGTGATCTGCCATATGATCTGGACATCATGATACGCACCAACTCGTTTGGCTTCGCGAACAGCGGCTCCCCACCGCACGCTAGGCCGGGCTGTCGCCCGCCCGCAAACGTATAATTAATTATTGGTTAAGACACGGGATTAACGCGGAACACGGTGCGGCAAGACGCCCGATTCCCCGCCAATGTCGCGCTTGTTCCGCGGACGACGGACTTCAAAACCAGTTGATCGGAGTTGATCGCTTCAGCCGATTAGGCCCGGAACGCTCCCGCACTGCGGTCGTTGGCCCCCGACACCAAGCAAGGAGCATCTCGAATGCAGAACAAGTCAAAACTCCTGTGCCTGATCACGGCTTCACTCGTCGCGGGCACGGCGGCTGCCTCGGCCCAAGGCTATGATTGGAACGGACCGCGCGTGGGATGGGACCGCACCGCCCCCGCCTACGAGCCGGTGCAGCCACGCGCGTACTATCCCGATGTCGCCGGACCGTACGGGGCGCTCAACGGCACGCGCCATCCGGCGCCGAGCTCGACGCAGGGCGATGTCGGCCCCGAAGGCAACAACAACGGCACCCTGACCGGCGTCTATCGCTGGTAACGCCCGCTCACGATGTGGCCCATCGTCCATGACGGACGATGGGCCTTCGTGTGTCAGCGGCCCTGCTGCTTGCGCAGCCAGTCCAGCATGTCCTGCGCATTTCCGGTGCCCTGCGTCACGATGGCGGTGTTGCCACCGCTGCGACGATAGACCGTGGTGCGCCCGGGCTCCTTCTCGATCTTGACCTCGACCTGCGCCGGATCGCCACTCTGGGTAATGACCGACGTGCCGTTCTCGTCCTGAACGACAGTGGTATGGCCGTCGCCTGGCTCGCCGGCTCCGGCCGGCCCGCTTGTTATTGCCATGATGCTCATTCCTGCTGCGAGTACGATGAACCTCATGTTGCACCTCACCTACTCGATCACCGGCCGAACTGAAATATCGACAGCCAGTTGAAGCGCCCGAATTGCCGCACCGCTCCCGTGTTCATATCTCCGATCTGGAGCAGGAGGGCGTTCGTGGAATTGCCGGCCTGAGTGATATCGGCAATGTTGCTCACGCCCGACTGACCGATCGCCACATTGGTCGTGCCACCCACCTGGACCACATCGACATAATTTCGCGTGCCGTTCTGGATGATCGTCGCATCGACCGTTCCCGTGCCACCGATCTGGATAACACGCGCGATATTGATGCGGCTGTTCTCCTCGATCGTGACCGGCTGAACATTGTTGCCGAACTGCACGACCGTTTCGATGCTCACGTTCCGGTTCGTCACGCCGCGCTGGACCGATCCGGCGGATGCCTCGGACGCGACGCTGACGGCGGCGAGCAACGCCGCCACTGCCAGGAGCAGTCTACTGTATTTCATCGCCTTGCCCCATTACATTTCCGACGACGGCGGGGTCGCGCCCGGCTCAATGGCTATTCTGGACGACCGTCGCCGAGTTGAACGCACCGAATTGGGACAGGAAACTGCTGGTGGACTGGCCGGCCTGGCCGACAAACGCGAAATTGCTCACGCCCGCCTGCCCGACCGATGCCGACGCCGTTCCGCCGAATTGCAGGATTCCGGTCGCGTTGTTCGTGCCGTTTTGAGTGACGGTCGCGCTGGTGCTGCCGCCGATCATGAACACGCCGGCCATGTTGAGCTGGCTGTTCTGGTTGAGCACGACCGGCGGGCCGCCGAGCGACACGATGGTCTTGATGTCGGCGGTCTGCGCACCGGCAGATCCGCCGCCCATGCAACACAAGGTGAGAAATGCGCCACCAGCGGCGCCTGAAAAATGTCTCATGACATGCCTCGCAACTGAAAATGGATTTGCCATCACGGAGTCTGCTGAAGAATCGTCGAGCCGTTCAGGATTCCGAGCTGTCCAACTCCGGCCGCGTTGTTCGCGCCGATCTGGCCGATCAGGCTCGAATTGGAGCCGCCGGCCTGGCCGAGTAACGCGGTGTTGGACGCCGTCGCGGTCGTGCCGCCCTGCCCGATCACCGATGTGTTGACGGTGAGAAGCGAGCCCGTCTGCAAGGTGGTCGCAGTATTGGTCGCACCGAACTGCATCGTGGTGGCGCTGTTGCTGGTGGACCCGCTCTGCGAGATGAAGGAGCTGTTGGTCGTGCCGAACTGCAGCACGCTGGCCGAGTTGCCGGCCCGGGCATCGACAATACTCAGCAAGCTGAACGTGACGATTGTGGCAACGAGATATTTGCTCTGCATGACATTTCCTCCGCGAAGTCGGCGGACAATCTCTCACCGAGTCGTCCCGCCCGAGGCGGTGCTTTCAGGAATGGCGCGGACGCGCCGCAGTTGACGCGTCCGGCCAAACGGGGCTGGCTTAGTGCGCCGTCTGCGAAACGGTGCTCGTGTTGATGCCGAATCCGAGCTGACCGACGGCGGCGGCGTTGTTCTGGAGCGCGGCGGGCCCGAACGAGTTCTGGGTGATCGCGCTGCCGTTGTTGCCGAATGCCACCTGGCCGGTGGTCGCCGAGTTCTGCACGCCGATCTGGTTCACAGTGCTGCCGTTGTTGAGCGAGGCGGCGCTGGTCCCCTGCATCGTGGTCGCACTGTTCACGAGGCCGAGCTGGCTGGTCGACGAGGTGTCATTGGTGAGGCCCTGCTGCGAGACGCTGGAACCGTTCACGAGGCCCACTTGTACCGTGGTCGAGGTGTTGGCGGCCTGCGCGGCGGAGGACAGGGCGAGCACGGCAACGGAAGCAAAAAACAATTTGCGCATGGAGTATCCCTTTCTAGCAAAGATGTTTGACTGGATTCGGATGCCGTCTTGGAGGAGGCCGACATCGTAGGGATAACTCTGAACCGATCTTGCCTGGTTCGATAGACTGCAGTTCATGCTAGTCGATACGGACTAGACGTCGCGCGATAATATCGCCGCCGGCTCGTCTAGGACTGCGCATGTCTGACGTCGAAATGCTCCGCCTGTAGTCCGACGCTGTCGATCAATCGCGCCACCTCGATCGGCGAACGCAGCCCCAGCTTTCGCATCATCCGGGCGCGATGGACCTTCACTGTCACCTCGCTGACGCCAAGCTTTGCCGCAATCTGCTTGGCCACAAGCCCTTCGGCCATCAGCAGCATGATCTCGCGCTCCCGCGCCGTCAGTGTCTCGATGCGCTGCCGCGCCTCGCGCACGCCGTCCTCACGCTCCAGCCGCCGGCGATCGCGCTCGATACCGTGCCTGATCGCATCGAGGATCTCCTGCTCGCGGAAGGGCTTTGGAAGAAACTCGACTGCGCCGCGCTTCATGGCCTCGACCGAGACACGCACGTCCAAGTGTCCGCTGATGAAGACGATCGGTATCGGCACGCCGGTTTCCGCCAGCTTGCGCTGAAGCTCGAGCCCGGTCGGCGATGTTCCGGGAAAGCGGATGTCGAGAACAAGGCAGGACGGTCCGCTCGTGAGCGTCTCCGTGAGGAAGTCGTCGGTCGAGGCAAACAATCTCACCTGGTGCCCGGTTTCCTCGCAGAGACTTCCGATCGCGTTTCGTATCTGAATTTCATCATCAACGACATAAACTGTGGCTTGATTTAAATTCATTCCAACAAGCTCCCGGACTTGGCGCTCGATGATCCAGCAACGAGCCATCCATCGTTCTTGCACGCGACAACAAGGTGCTTGGAAGGCATGCGCGATGACCGAGCGAATCCCATCGGTCCGCAGATCTCACGTCTTAGGGCCAACACTCCGTGGCGACGAGTGAAGGCGTTCACATATCGGACTTCGTGATTGAAAGAGTTCGACGCGGCGATAGGCGGCGTCACGGCGCGATGCCATTTGGGGGTTTTGGGGGTTGCGGCAGTCCAGCGCTGCCGCCGAGATATCGCCCTCTGCGTCATGGCGTCGCCACCCATACGCCAATCGAACGCCAATCGCCTGCAAACCTGCCGGGACGTTCAGTCAGCTATCGAGTTTCGATACCGCGCGCTCCGTTTTGAATACGCCCAGTATGCGATCCGTGCAAGTTGTGAAAGCTCTCGGCTGCGCCTTTTACTTTTGGATCGTGGAGCGCGCCCGTCCGTCGCACTGGGAACGACGACATACTGCCGAGACGCCATTGTCGTCTCGGATGAAATACAACCATAGCGCGATTAGCGACCTTTCCGCCAGCAAAGTCATTTCAGGAAGGCGGGCTTTTGATATGCGATTTGCACCTGTCATTGCCTTATTCGGGACTGCATGTGGCCTCGCCGCGATTTACAGCGCGGGGCCGGGCATCTTCACCAGCGCTGGCGGACACGCCGCGGACGGCGCCGCTCGCGCCTATCAATCGACGAGGAAGTTCCTCACGCCTTCCGGACTGGAAGCTCCGACCTTCGGCTCCGATGCGCCGATGTTCCGTTACGCCTCGATCCAGCGCGGCAGCGTCGAGCAGACCATCACCGTCACCGGCGCCTTGCAGCCGGTCAAGACGATCGAGGTGGGTTCCCAGCTGTCCGGGCAGCTCGCCCGGGTCTATGTCGATTTCAACGACACTGTCACCAAGGACCAGCCGCTCGCCCTGATCGATCCGCGCAGCTTTGCGGCCAAGGTCGACGAAGCCAGGGCCTCTCTGGCCGTTGCCAATTCCCTGGTCGACATCGCGCGGGCCAAGCTCGATCGCACCCGGATCGATCTGCAAAACGCGAGGGGCAGCCGGGACGTGCTCGCCGCCAAGCTCGACAGCGCTCAGGCGGTGAAGAGCTCGGCGCAGAAGACCCTGCAGCGGAAGCTGGCACTCCAGTCGCAGAACGTGGTGGCCACGACGGCGGTCGATGACGCGCAGACGGAGTTCACCGCCCGTCTGGCCCAGGAGCGCGAAGCCGAGGTCCTGATGTCCCTCAACTCCTATGCGGTGGACGGGGCGCAGGCCGACGTCCGCCGGATCGAAGCGGAGCTGCAGCAGGCCCGAATGGCCGTGCCGGAGAAGGCGGCCGTTCTCGCTGCGGCCCAGGCCGATCTCGACCGCACCGTGATCCGCTCGCCGATCGACGGCGTTGTCGTCGGCAGGTTCGTCAACGAGGGCCAGACGCTCGCGGTCGGACTGGAATCGCGCACCACCTTCGTGGTCGCGCACCGACTGGAGGACATGGAAATCCACGCGCAGGTCGACGAAGCCGATATCGGGCGCATCGCCCCCGACCAGCGCGCCCATTTCACGGTGGATGCCTACCCGGACCGCCGCTTCGAGGCGGTGGTGCGGCAGGTGCGCAAGGCACCGCAGAACCAGCAGCACGTCGTGACCTACACCGTCGTCCTGGCGACCTCCAATCTCGACGGCGCGTTGCTGCCCGGCATGACCGCCCTGGTGAAGATCGTGATCGAGCGGCAGGACGACGTGCTGAAAGTGCCGCTTGCCGCGTTGCGCTTCCAGCCCTCCGGCACGCAGCCGGATGCCGCTGCACGCAGCGGGGTGTGGGCGCGCACCGCAAGCGGCTCACTCCGGCGCATTGCCGTGACCGTCGGCGCAGCCGGCACCGAACAGGTCGCGCTCAGGAGCGGAGACCTCGTCGAGGGCAGTCAGGTTGCCGTTGGTCAGGCAATCCGGCCGGCCGGCATGGAGTTTCTCGGAATCAGGTTCGGATCATGACGGCCCTCCCGCCCCTCATCAGCCTGCAGTCGGTCTCCAGGACCTATCGCACCGACGGAGTAGCGGTGGCTGCGGTGCGCAATGTCAGCTTCGAGATCGAGCAAGGCGAGATCGTCGCGGTGATGGGACCGTCCGGCTCAGGAAAGTCGACGCTGATGAACATGATCGGGCTGCTCGACCTGCCGAGTGAGGGCGCGCTCTATCTCCAGGGAGCCGACGTCGCCGATCTCTCGGAAGATCGCCGGTCGTCCCTGCGCGCCCGCAGCATCGGCTTCGTATTCCAGTCCTACAATCTGCTCGCTCGCCATAATGCGATTGAGAACGTCGCGCTGCCCCTGGTCTATTGCGGGATCGGGCGCAAGGAACGTCTGGCCCGCGCCGAGCAGAGCCTGGAGGCGGTCGGCATGGTGCACCGGGCCCACCACTTCCCACGGCAGCTCTCGGGCGGTGAGCAGCAGCGCGTCGCGATCGCGCGCGCACTGATCGCCTCCCCGCTGATCGTGCTCGCCGACGAGCCGACAGGCGCGCTCGACAGCCGTACCGGCGCCGAGATCCTGGCCCTGTTCGCCGCGCTCAACCGGACCGGCCAGACCATCGTGATGATCACGCATGATCCCGGCATCGCGACCCGGTGCCGACGTACGATCCGCCTGCATGACGGCGAGCTCGTCGCTGACGAAACGCTGGCTCCGATCCTGCCGACACGGAGCGGCGCGCCATGACGATGCTCCAGGGCTTTCAGATCGCTTTGCACGCCTTGCGTCTCAATCCCTTGCGCAGCATCCTCACCATGCTCGGCATCGTGATCGGCGTCGCCTCCATCGTAACCGTGTTTGCAATCGGGTCCGGCGCGCAGCTTCGCCTTCAGGAGCAGATCCGCTCGATCGGCGCCAACGTGCTGATGATCAACCCCGGCGCGGTGTACCAGGGCGGCGTGCGTCTCAAGGATGGCAGCAAGCTGACGATGACCGAGAGCGACGTGCAGGCGATCCTCGAACAGATTCCCGAGATCCAGGCAGCGGCCGGCTCGATTGCAGGAACCGCGCAGGTCATTCACGAGAGCAAGAACTGGAACACGACCATCAACGGAACGACGACTGGGCACTTCATGGTTCGCGACTGGCAGCTTGCGACTGGGCGCTATTTTTCAGGCACCGAGGAAGCAGGAGCCGGCAAGGTCGTGATCCTCGGAAGCACGGTGGCACACGAGCTGTTCGCCCCCGGCGACGACCCGATCGGCGCGCAGATCAGGATCATGAAGGTGCCGCTCGAAGTGGTCGGCGTTCTCGATCGCAAGGGACCGGCGCAGGACGACGTCGCCTTCGTGCCGCTCACCACGGCCAAGTTGCGCTTCCTCGGCAGCGCAAGCAACATCAACCGGGATTCGGTGGCCTACATCATCGCCAAGGTGGCTGCGGACGGACAGATGGCGGGGGCGCGAACGGAAATCGAAAACCTGCTGCGGCAGCGCCACCGTATCCCCGTTGGCCAGGAGGACGACTTCAAGGTCCAGGATCCGGCCGCCGCCATGGAAGCGCAGCAGGGAGCGATCCGCACCGTTGCGCTTCTGCTCGTCGCCATCGCCTCGGTCTCGCTGCTCGTTGGCGGCATCAGCATCATGAATGTCATGATCGTGTCGGTCACCGAACGCACGCGGGAGATCGGAATCCGCCGCGCGCTTGGCGGGCGGATGGGGGACATCCGTCTTCAGTTCCTCTGCGAGGCACTCGTGCTCTGCCTGCTCGGCGGCGCGATCGGCGTCGGTGCCGGAGTCACGCTCTCGATGACGGTGGCCCGCATGGCAGGATGGATCACCTCGATTGATGGCCAAGCGATCGGCCTTGCCCTCGCCTTCTCGATCGCGACCGGCCTGATTTTCGGTTTTTATCCTGCCCACAAGGCATCCAAACTCAGCCCGATCGAGGCACTCAAGACGGAGTGAGAACATTGCTGGGGTGTTCGCACCAACCAAGGCCAGGGAGGCACTAACCATGAGCCCGGATCCAAAGGCTTCGATTACGCCGACACCGCGCGAGCGCGAGCTGATGATGTTGATTGCACGGGGAATGCAGAACAAGAACATTGCCTACGAACTCAAGATCTCGGAGAACACGGTGCGGGCGCATATCGGCAACATCATGCGCAAATACCGCCTTCAGAACCGGACCCAGATCGCAATCAGCTTCGCCCTGCATGCGGCGCCGCCATCGCTCCGCCGCGATCTGGCCAATGGTGGCGGCTATTCGACGACGGCAGCGCCGGCCAAGGCGCTCGCGCAGAATACGCGGGTGCCGACCGCGCCGGATTGACCGCTCCGGCCACAACCCCTTGCGTCATTTCGGGCGAAACACCCAAATCCGTGGTCAACGGAACGGCGACAAATATTTCCCTTTATTCGAATTCGGATTTTTGATAGGGATTACTCACTCCGGCCCAAGGAAGAGGGGCGTATCGCGATCGTCACGAACGCGGGCCGGACGGCGGTGGACGCTGATAACATCGGCGCGAATGGTTTCGCAGGGCGGAGAGCCGTGAGCGAAGGCGTCGCGCGCACGACCGGTGCGATCGGCGTACGGCGAAATCGTGTGGTCCTGGCGCCCGGGGTCTGTGCGCCAAGTGTTGCGGTGATGTGGCGGCCCGACCGGGCACGCGCATCAGCCATCCGCAAGGCGACGGGGGCAATAGTGCATCGCTCCCCGGGGAGAGCGCGACATAAGTCGTAAAGCCACTGCGCAGGGAAGGCCGGATGTTTGGCTTCACCTGTATGCCGCTGTGCAGATTTTTTGACTGCAACCTCGCACAGTGGACCGCGGGTGCCAGCCGGCACCCGGTCTTCCCTGCGCCCTTTTCAATTTCGAGGGTGAGACGACGAAGCAAAGCTCGGGCGAACACGCCGCGACGATGCCAACCCATGTCAGTTATTCAACAACAGTCTCGTGCCCCGGCTCTCTCCATCACTTTGCATGCCGCTCCGCTCTTGTAACAAAACCGTCATGCAGCGAAACTAAACGAAGCCGGGCGCCGCGGTTGGCGGCCAAGCTGCCTCGCAGGGAGAGATTTTGATGCGCCGTTCACTGGTGTTGCTGTCAGCCGGACTGACAGTGCTGTCCACCGGACTGTCGACTGGACTTGCCTCCGCCGAGAACAACACGCCCCGCAACCTGATCCTGTTCATTCCGGACGGTCTGCGGGCGCTGAAGGTCACACCCGAGACCGCCCCCGCGATGGCCGAAATCCGCGACAAGGGCGTCAATTTCAAGAATTCGCACTCGCTGTTCCCGACCTTCACCATGGCCAACGGCTCGGCGATGTCGACCGGGCATTATCTCGGTGATACCGGCGTGTTCTCCAACACGATCTGGACCGGCTACACCTCTGTCCCCGCAGGCGACACGGTGGTCCCCTTCATCGAGAACGACGCCGTGCTCGGCGACATCGACGAGCATTTCAAGGGCGACTATCTCAATGAAGACACCATCCTGAAGTTGGCCCGCGACAAGGGCTACAGCACCGCCGCGCTCGGCAAGCACGGCCCGACCTATCAATTCGACCACACTGACAAGCCCGAAAAGGCCGGCCTGCATTCGGTCGTGTTCGACGATGCCACCGGCGGCAAGAATGGCGTGGCGCTGTCGGATGAGGTCAAGGCCGCTCTGACCAAGGCCGGCCTGCCCCTCGCGACGCCGCCGCGCGGCGACAACTCCAAGGCGGGCGACGCCAAGACGCCGGGCACCACCGTCGCCAACGTCGCCCAGCAGGCCTATTTCGCCGATGTCGCCGCCAAGGTCGTGCTGCCGATGTTCAAGGCGCGCAACAAGCCGTTCGTCCTGGTGTTCTGGTCGCGCGACCCCGACGGCAGTCAGCACAACACCGGCGACAGCCTCAACCAGATCATGCCTGGCATCAACGGGCCGACCTCCATGGCCGGCATCAAGAATGCCGACGACAACTTCGCCCAGCTCCGCAAGGCGCTAGACGAGCTCGGCCTTGCCGCCAACACCAACATCATGGTCCAGGCCGACCACGGCTTCTCGACCATCTCCAAGGAAAGCAAGACCAGCCCCTCGGCCAAGGTCAGCTATGACGACACGCCGAAGGACTTTTTGCCGATGGGCTTTTTGGCGCTCGACCTTGCCAAGGCGCTCGACCTGCCGCTGTTTGATCCCAACGACAAGAACGCCAAGGTCGAGGGCAACAAGCATCCCAAAGCCGGCAACGGCGTGCTCGGCAAGGATCCGGAAAAACCCGATCTCGTCGTCGCCACCAATGGCGGCTCCGACCTGATCTATCTGCCGAGCAAGGACAAGAAGCTGGCGGCCAAAACCGTCAAGGTGCTGCTCGAGCAGGACTACGTCTCCGGCCTATTCGTCGACGATTCCCTCGGCCGCTTCCCCGGCACGCTGCCACTGTCGAGCGTCAGTCTCCGCGGCAAGGCGGCAACGCCGACGCCGGCGATCGTCGTCAACTTCCGCTCTTATGCCAGCGATTGCGGCGAGGCGCCGACCAACTGCTCGGTGCAGGTTGCCGACACCGTGCTGCGCCAGGGCCAGGGCATGCATGGCAGCTTCAGCCGCGGCGACACCATGAACTTCATGGCCGCGATCGGTCCGGACTTCAAAGCCGGCTATGTCAGCGAGATCCCGGTCAGCAATGCCGACGTCGGCATGACGGCCGCCCAGCTCCTCGGTCTGCGCGCTTCGCAGAACGGCGGCCTCGTCGGCCGCGTGATGTCGGAGGCCCTGCCCAACGGCGTCGTGCCGAAGGCGTACAAGGGGGTTGAGAAGTCCAAGAAGTCCGAGAACGGCCTGCAGACCGTGCTGAACGTCCAGCGCGTCGGCAGCCAGCGCTATTTCGACGCCGCCGGCTTCCCGGGCCGCACGCTCGGGCTGGAGCCGGACGCCGGTAAACAAAAAACGGCGGGGAAATAACCCCGCCGTTGTCTCTCGCGCCTCGCAAGGGGCGCGAGACTATCTCGGATATCACATGCCGATGTCGAACACGTTCGGCAATTGGCCCGCCAGAGGCAGCGCGGTGGCGCCCAGGAAGGTCGCCACCATCGCCATCAGGCGACGGTTGTTCTGGCGCTTGCCGCGCATCTGACCGGCAATCCACTCCAGCATTTCGCTGTTGACCTTGGAGGCATAGGACGGCGCCCAGCCCTCGATATCGGACTCGGCCGACAGCGCGACGCTGCGCGGCGGCACCTTGAGGCCGGAGGCGCTCGCGGCATAATGGGCCACTGCCTTGGCGAGCAGGTCGTCGAACCGGCCGCCATCGGTGCGTTCGGTCGCGGCTTCGTTGATCTCGAACAGCACTTCGGCTTCGGCGCGGCTGACCGGCTGGTCGTTGACGGCTGTGGCGGTCAGGATGCGGACACACCAGGCGGTGTCATCGGCATCGAGCGAGCGGGAGAAGTGCACCCTCCCCTTGGTGGTCGGGCCTTCGCCCGTGATCACGCCGTCGCGCACGATGGTCAGTGCGTGGACCGAGGTATCGCGGCAGGACGGTTCGAGGGACGGTGACTCAACAGACTTATGCGCAGCGGCAGACATAGTTCACTTCCAGATTTCTTCTGATCGGCCAGCATTTTCATGCCGGCGTAAAGGGGTGGTTAATGATTCGGCACGGGGATCGCGACTTTTCTAGATAGTTGCCAATTGGTCGCTGTCAGGACCATTTTGGTTCTAGCAAGCGCCGGGCGAGCGTGATGGGAGTCATAAAAGGCTTTATCGGGGCAACCGAGCCCGTGTGGCCCCCGGTGGAGATGTTTCGCCGCAGGCGCCGCTGTAACAAAAAGGTGCTAGGAAATCAGGCCTTCAAAGAAGGAATTCACATTTTACTTGAAGCGGTTCACTTGACGTTCACTTGGGGTCCCGAAGACCCTATACTGACGGTGACGGCCAAGGATGAATTATCAAGTAAATTCAATGCGATGAGGTAGAAGCATGACACTTCCGATCGGCGCCACCGCCCCCGACTTCGAAGCCGAGACCACCGAAGGGAAGATCAAGTTCCACGACTGGATCGGCAACAGCTGGGCGCTGCTGTTCTCGCATCCGAAGGACTTCACGCCGGTTTGTACGACCGAGCTCGGCGCGCTCGCCAAGCTGAAGCCGGAATTCGACAAGCGCGGCGTCAAGCTGATGGGCCTCTCGGTCGATCCGGTCGACCGTCACTCCAAATGGTCGGAGGACATCAAGGAGACGCAAGGCACGGCTCCGAACTATCCGATGATCGGCGACACCGATTACAACGTGTCGAAGCTCTACGGCATGCTGCCGGCCGCGATCTCGGGCGATCCCCTCACCCGCACCGCCGCCGACAACCAGACCGTTCGCAACGTCTTCGTCATCGGCCCGGACAAGAAGATCAAGCTGGTGCTGGTCTATCCGATGACGACAGGCAGGAACTTCCAGGAGATCCTGCGCGTCATCGACTCGCTCCAGCTCACCGCCAAGCATCGCGTCGCGACTCCGGCCGACTGGTCGCAGGGTGACGACGTCATCATCGCGGGCTCGGTCTCCAACGACGAGGCCAAGACGATCTACCCGCAGGGCTGGAAGGAGCCGAAGCCCTACATCCGGATCGTGCCGCAGCCGAAATAACCCAACGTCATCCCGGGCGATGCGTTAGCCTCGCCCGGGAATGACGACATTGGCTCTCACGCCGCATGCACGCGGTCGAGGAAACCGTCGACCTCGGCCTTCAAATGCAGGCTCTCGCCCGACAGCGCCTGGGCGGAGGCAAACATCCGGCTGGACGTCTCACCCGTCTCGTTCGCGCCCTCGGCGGCCTGTCGGACGTTGATGGCGACATCGGCCGTGCCTGATACCGCCGCACGAACGCTGGCGACGATGTTGTGGGTCGCGCTCTTCTGCTGCTCGACCGCCGCCGAGATCGAGCCGGCGATACCGCTGATGCGCTCGATGGTCTGGCTGATCGCCTTGATGGCGACGACCGATTCCTCGGTCGCAAGCTGCATGCTGGCGATCTGGTTCGATATCTCGTCGGTCGCCTTGGCAGTCTGACCGGCCAGCGTCTTGACCTCCTGGGCCACCACCGCAAACCCGCGGCCGGAATCGCCCGCACGCGCGGCCTCGATGGTCGCATTCAGCGCCAGCAGGTTGGTCTGCTCGGCGATCGAGGTGATCAGCTTGACGACATCGCCGATGCGCGCGCCCGCCTCGGAGAGCTGCGCGATGCGCTGGTCGGTCGCCTCGGCCTGCCGCACGGCCTCAGCGGAAATTGCGTTCGATTCCTGAACCCGTCGGGCGATTTCGGAGATCGATTGAGACAGCTCGTCGGAGGCCGACGCCGCCGAACGCACGTGCTCGGAGGCATTTTCGGAAGCTCCGGCCGACCGCGCCGACAGATCGGCGGTGGAGCGCGCGGTGTCGGTGAGCTGCCGCGCGGCCCGCTCGAATTCGCCTGACGATGACAGCACCTTGTCGAGAATGCCGCCGACGCTGCCGCGGAACTGCTCGACGAAATTGCGCAGGTCGGCTTTGCGCTGCTCGACGCCTGCAGCCGAGGCCGCCGCCTGCTCGCTGCGCATGCGCGCCCGCTCCTGCGAATTGCTCCTGAACACCGCGACCGTCCGGGCGATCTCGCCGATCTCGTCGGCGCGATCCTCGCACTCGATCTCGACGTCGCTCTTGCCTTCGGCGAGCGCCGTCAGCGAGCGCGTGACCGAGGTGAGCGGCTTGGTGACGCGGCGAACGACCAGCAAGGTCAGGACCAGCACCAGCAGCGCGGCGAGCCCGGCGGCGATCGCCATGCTTTCGATCGTCTGGGCCAGCATGCTCTCGAACT
This sequence comes from Bradyrhizobium sp. 149, assembly GCF_023073915.1. Lineage (GTDB taxonomy): Bacteria > Pseudomonadota > Alphaproteobacteria > Rhizobiales > Xanthobacteraceae > Bradyrhizobium. The sequence continues at coordinate 74,587 of NZ_JADPKK010000019.1, forward strand.
GGGCCATCGGAATGCCGACATAGAGGATGCCGGCGACCTTGCCTGTCGCGTCGGCAACCGGGAAATAGGCGGTCATGAAGGACTTGCCGAACAGGGTAGCCGGGCCCTTGTAGGCCTCGCCACGACGTAGCGGCGCCTGCGCCGGATGGTCGGCGGCAAGCTGGGTGCCGACGGCGCGGTCGCCATTCTCCTTCTTCACGTTGGTCGAGCGTCGCACGAACTGCCCGCTCGCGTCGTCGAACACGAACAGGGTCGCGTTGCCGCCGACATAGGACACCGCCCGATCGACGATGGCGTGATCCCTGAAGTCCGGCATCTTGGGAATCTCGGCGCGCGCCACCGCACCATCCCGCATGGTGATCTTCGCGTCAGGAACGACCTCGGCGAAGGCCAGCGCGAGCGTGCGCAAGCTCACCTCGATGTCGCGGAGCGCACGATCGTTGAAAGCGGAGTTGAGCGACCAATAGCCGGCGCCAACCACGAGCGCTGTATTCACAGCGATCAGCAACACGGCGCAGAGGACCGCCTTGGTGCCAAGCTTGAATTGCGGCAGGAACTTCGCCGTTGCAGGAATGGACATGAATGGAATTACCCCCGTAATCCCTGCATATTCGTGCAATCGGCTTACGGTCCCATTAACGAGGGTTCCCACCGCCGCGTGCGACATGCTTTCCAGATTGTTAACGAGGACACCCCCGACCACGCCAAGCGCCGCCCCTCACCGGCGCGCCGGTGATCTGCCCCTATGTGCTGGATGACGCCGCCGGGCGAGCGCCGGGCGCCGCGGTGCGCTGGTGGGTGGCGCGACGGCGAGAGCTGGTTCTGGGACACGCTGGCCGATGCGGATGCCGGCAGCAATCCCGCCAACTGGCAATGGGTCGCCGGCTGCGGCATCGATCACGCCAAGGGACGCGAGCGCGCGCTCACCGCCTACGCAAACATCCGCAAAGGTTGAGCGTCGCTTTGACACAATTTTGAAACCCGCTATCGTCATCGCTCCATGCAAACCGTGGGGGACACGATATGGACGACGACAAGCCGATCACCGAACAGGCGATGGACACGATCACCGCCGCCGTGGAAACGACCAAGGACGCCGCTGTCACCGCCGTCAAGCAGGTGAAGAAAGCCGCCAAGAAGGTCACGAAGAAGGTCGCGCCGAAGAAGGCTTCCAAGAAGAAGGCCAAGAAAACCTCGAAGAAAGCCTCGAAGAAGTCTTCGAAGAAAGCTGCAAAGAAGTCGTCGAAGAAGGCGGCCAAGAAAACGGCAAAGAAAGCCACGAAGAAATCTGCGAAGAAGGCTGCCAAGAAAACTGTCAAATCGAAAAAGAAGGCCAAGCGCTGATCGCAACGCCGAAGTCTCCGGGTGCGGACGCGCCCGGAGACGGCTGCAGCGGCACCCTACCCTCGCCGTTTGGCTGCGCGCCGGCCCGGGTGATGCTCACCTTGCGGATCGCGAAATTCGCTGCGATGGCCGCGCCGGTCCTCGGCGTTGAAGCGCCGCCGCTTCTCGGGTGAGCCGAACTGCTTGATCAATCTCCTGCCGTTCACCTTCTTGATGACGTAGCCGCCCTCGGTCATCGAGAACGGCTCCTTGAGCGATCCCATGTGGTCGAACTTGGTGCCGCGGGGATGCTTGAAAGGTTCGAACCAGGACGGATAGACAAAGTTCGACATCGGGAAGCCGTTGACGACGAAGGCATCCTCTTCAACTGCGTCGCAGACCTCGTAGGCATATTGAGTGTGCCGGGTCTTGTCGGCCCACAGATTGGCCATGGGGTCGAGCACCATCTCGAACAGCTCATGCGAGGCTGCCAGACTGACCGGATCGTCCTCGGCCAGCGCCTTGAGGAAGATCTTCGAGATCGGCTGACCGCGATGCGTCAATTCATGTCGCCCGAGGAAATTCTTGTGGGTCGCATCGTCGAAATAGACCAGCTGCCAGTCGGTAGGTTTCGGCTTGCGGGTGACGTCGAGATCGACGGGGTAGCCCCAGACCGGCAGGAAGTGCTCGTCGTAACATTTCTGCAGCGCGGCCGTGAGCCGCGCCATCATCCGCTCGCTCATCATCTCCCCTGCATAATTGATGCAGGCAATCCGGACCGGCTTCAGGGACCTGCCGAGCAGTGCACGACGCGCTGTCTTCATGGAAATCACCGTGTGAAAGGGAAGCTGAAATGCCCCAAGCCTAACATGGAAGCACCATGCACGTCAGGGATGCATTCCGCGTACCGCCGCATCTGCCTAGAAGCGCCGGTTGACCACGACCACCGCCGCCGCGCACATCGCCATGCCGGCGATCGCCAGCGCATCAAGCTGTTCTCCGAACAACAGATAGGCCATCAACGCCGTCACGGCGGGCACCATATAGAACAGGCTCGCAACCGACGTGGCAGCGGCGTGACGGATCAGCCAGTACAGCAGCCCGATCGACCCGATCGAGAGCGCCACGGCGAGCCAGGCCAGCGCGAGCATGAACTCCCGCGTCCAATGCACCACGCGGTCCTCGAACAGGAAGGCGCCGATCGCGAAGAAGATCGTGACAGACACGTACTGCACGAGATTGCCGGCGCGCCAGTCGATCTGGTTGCAGTAGCGGCGCTGATAGAGCGTGCCGAGCGTGATGCTGATCAGCGAGACCACCGAGGCGAGCCAGCCGAGCCCGGCTTCGCCGGTCATGGGGCGGCCGTGCAGGATCAGCACCACGCCGCCGAGGCCAAGCACGAGCCCCGCCCATTGCACCGGCGTCACCTTCTCGCCGAGCCAGCGGTTGGCGATGGTCGAGGTCAGGATCGGCTGAAGGCCCGGAATCAGCGCGGAGAGCCCGGCCGGAATCGAATGCGCGATCGCGATTGCGGTGCCGCCGAGATAGAAGCCGTGGACGAGGATGCCGGCGACCGCACTGTGCGCGATGCCGATACGGTCCGGCCATTTTGGTCGTGCAACGCCAGCGATGATCGCCATCAGACCGACCACGAACGCCATGCGGATGGCGAGGTAAGTCAAGGGATCGGCATTGTTGACGACGTATTTGGTGCCGATGAAGCCGGTGCTCCAGAGCAGGACGAACAGGATCGGCGCGGCGCGGGCGGCCAGGGCTTCTTGATTTTGGTTCATTGCCGCCCTCATTGCCCCACAGGGGCCAATGCGGCAATGCGAATTTCGGCCAATTTCGTCCGGGACGATGCTGCGCTGCGACGGGCGGCGACGGCTCAGCCGCTCACCATTCTTCCGGGCAGGGATCGATGATCTTCCAGAGATCGACGCCGTTCTTGATCTTTTTCATGTCGGTGGTGAGCCCGCCATTGCGGCGGATCCAGTCCTTCACCGTATCCGGGTAATAGGCCATCAGGTCGGACGTCCCCTCCGCACTCGTGACCTTGATGCCGAAGGTGAAGGCCTTGTCGTAATAGGCCTGGTGGAAGCCGAGGCTGGCGCGCGGCGTCACGCAGATCTTGTTCATCGGCACGATGCCGAGCACCAGCGTGCAGGCCGAGTTGCAGATGCCGTCGATGATGACGCGCTCGCCCTTCTCGCGGACGCGCTTGTACTTGACCTTGTACTCCTCGACATAGCCGCCGTGATCGCGGGTGATGTGCAACTCGGCCCGCGCCGGCGCGGCGGCGACGACCGAGAGCAACAGCAGGCTCAGAAGCGTGATGCGCATGGCGAGGTGACGGCGAAAGCCCTTAGGAATGGGACCGGCCTCGAAGGACCCCAAGATGAACCCTTGGGCCGGCGACAGGATTCTTAACCGGATTCTCTTTGGTCATACTTGTGTGGGAAATTCGTTAAGCATCCCGAAAAGGCCAAAAATGGGCAGGTCTGGGCCGCAGGTCCGGCAATTCTGTCACACCTACCCGGGAATCTGCGGGGTTGGCCCCGATTTCCCGGCCCCGGACGGGTGTTCCGGCCGCCCGAAATGGCTATAAACGGCTGACCTATTCGTGCGGGTTCCGGAGATTCGAGATGAGCAAGTTGAAGCTTGTAGCCGCGGTTGCTGCCCTATCGGCCGCAATCCTCGCCCCTGGCCTCGCAGAGGCGCGGGGACATCACCGATACCACCGCCACCACACGAACCCGCTGCCCTACCCGATCAGCTATCTGCACAATTACGGGCCCGGCATCACCCCCGGGACCTTCGCCTTTTACGACGGCCCGTCGACGAACCATTGCCAACAGAGCGCCGCCGCCTATCTCGGCCAGGACCGCCGCCGGCACCCCTGCTACTGAGCGGCGCAGGCGCGTCCTCCGCGGGGGCCGTTATTTGGCGGCGCCTGACAACAGCAATTGCTTCTCGATCTCGCAGACCGGCAGCTTGACGAGGTCCTTGCCGACCTCGCCCTGGAGTGCCTTGCGCACCACGTCCGAATAGTCGGCGCGGATCATCCCGAGTGCACGCGGTGAGGCCACCATGGTCAAGGCCGAAGTCTCGCCCGAGCTGACGGCGGCATCGAGCCGGCCGGCCAGGCTGCGCAGAAAGGCGCGCTCGGCCTCGTCGTGCCAGTCAGTTTGCCTCACCGAGCTGCGCGCGCCGCCGGCCGCGCCATGGAGCCTGCCCGGATGGAGCCTGCCCGGCGCGTCGGTCCCTTGCGCAGCGCTCGAGGGATTGGGCTGCTCGTGCACTTCCCTAGTATGGAGGTTCGGAAACATCTCGTCGCCGAGGTTTTCCTGAATGAGCGCCAGCGCCCGTCGCATACGACCAGCCAGTCACCCTTGTCTAATCTCATCTTGTCCATTGCACAGCTCCAAAGCGATCTCGCGAGCCTGCTCTTCGAATTCCTCGAAAGGCTGGCCACGACGACAAGCTTAGGGAGGAAGCCGCACCAGCGAATTGCGCAGGATCAAGGATGGCCGCGATGTCCCGCGGGACAACACAATGCAAGCACAGTATTGGTCACGAGCACGAACCTGGGATAGTCTGGCGGAGCTAAAGGTCAGCCTGCGGCGGACTGGCTGAGGATTTGTTCATCAGCATTACATTTCGGTTCCGCCACAATTTGATCAGAACAAACTTCGATATCCTGTATTGCGTAAGCGGAGGAAGACATCATGAAGCTTAGAACTGGCCTCGTCGCCGCGTCCTTGTTGGGTGCAATGTTCGGTGCCTTGGCGGCATCGCCGGCGGCGAATGCCATGCCCATCGCGCCTGCTCCTGCGGCGCCGCAGGTCTCCGACGTCGAGCAGGTCCGCATGGTCTGTGACGCCTGGGGACGCTGTTTCTGGCGTCCGAATTATTATGGGTACTACGGCGCGCCGGCCCCGTATTACGGTCCCCGATATGCGCCGCGCTATTATGGTGGACCGCGCTATTACGGTCCCCGCTATCGCGGTTGGTGATTCTAAAGGGCCCCTCCGGGGCCCTTCGCTTTTGCGAGATCATGGATGTCGCGGTTGGTCTGGAGTCAACCCAAAACTGATCTAGATCAAAGATGAAATCCGCCGCGCCGTCATTCTGCGGTGATGGCCGATTTGATCGTTTTTCGATGCCTCAGACGGCATGAATGTGCAGACGCATCTTGAGAAGCAACAGAGACAGGAGGGGCGGAGCTTGGCCTCCTTCGCCTGTCCCGCCTGCACGCGGCTCCATTTCATCGACCTCACCTCCGGCCAGCCGATGAGACCGTTGACGACGACATCGATCCGCCGGGCTTCATGCCATGATGTCCGCAATACTACGGCCCGGAATCCGGTTTACTGAAGCGCGATGTTTCGCCATTGATGACGATGTACTGACGTTCATTTGATTGTCACATTGCGACAGCCGGCACACGCATGTTGTTCGACGCCCTCGCCCCATCCTCGGCGCTTCAATTGATCGGCTTTGCCGACGTCGACGCGTTTCGGCCGATCGAGTCGATGGAAGATGCGAGAAGCATTCCGCTCGACGTCTCTAACTTCGCCGCGGCTCGCGCTGTCGTCTCCCTGCCGGCGTGCCGCATCGTCATGATGCGTTCGTTCGCGCGCATCCTCGACGCCGCTTATCGGATGCCCGGTGGGATGGTGATCCTGTCCATGACGGACGACCTTCAGGTCAATTCCAAGGGCATGGATCTCGACGCGCGTTTCTTCATCGCGCTCCGCGGCAAGGATGAATGCCATTTCGTCGAGCCCCAGACCAATTATCATGCGATGATCATCTTCTCACCCGGCCTGAGAGACCGGGGCTGGTTCGATCAGGCCGACGATCTGCGGGCCTATGTCGCGAACCGGCCCGCTTTGCTCCACACACGGCAGCTCCTGCTCGACATTCTGCGAACCGCGTCGGTGCAGCCGGTCCTGTTCGAAACCACCGAGGTCGCCGCCCATCTCCAGGAAGGTCTGCTGCTCGCGCTCGACGATCTGTTTCGAATAGATCCGCTCTCGGACCGGAGTGCCTTGGTCCAGGGCGCGCGGTCGGTCAAACTCGTGCAGCGGATCGACGATTACGTCGCGGCCCATCCGACTGCTCCGATCTATACAGCCGATCTCGCCGGTGAGTTTGGCGTCTCGATCCGGACGCTTGGCGGCGCGGTCAGCAAGGTGCGCGGCATGAGCCTGCACCAGTACATCCGCCTGAAAAAATTGTGGGCGACCCGCTCTCGCCTCCTCAAAGGCGGCGGCGCCACGGTCGCGACATGCGCGCGCGCCCAGGGCTTTCATCATCTCGGCGAGTTTGCCGCAGCTTACCGTGCGACATTCCACGAGGCGCCATCCGACACGCTGGCACGGGGTCGGCACACAGGCTAAGGTCGCAAACCCTTGCGACGACAATGCGGCGTCAGCGCCGCCGTCGGAACATATCCGGAAATGGCGCGCTCGGAGAGATTCGAACTCCCGACCCTCGGAATCGAAATCCGATGCTCTATCCAGCTGAGCTACGAGCGCCCCGGCCCACACGTTGGGCCGCAACCCAGACGCCCCAGATCGCTGCTGGGCAGCCAGCAGGCCGGACGACGTTTGGATAGGTCCGAATTAGCAGAGAGGCCGCCCAATAAAAAGCCCTTCCCGCCTCGATTCGAGACGGATCAGACTAGGCTCCTACCAAGTGCTGTTGAAGAAGCCGAAATGCGGCTGCTGCGCCATCACCATCATCGGCCGACCTTGCTGCGGCGCCGGATGCGTTCTGGCGACCTTGCGCTTGGGCTGCTGCTGCGCCGGGGTCTGAGAGGGCTGGGCCTGAGGAACCTGGGCCCGTGCCTGAACTTGCGCCTTAACTTGCGCGTCGGCTTCTGTCTTCCTGACCGCAGCGGCATCGGTCTTCGCGGCCGGCGTGAATTGGGCGAACGTCTCGCGGACTCGCGCCTTGGCTGACATCTCAGCCAAAGCGGGCGACATGCCCTCCACAGGCGGCTGGGGAGCCGCGACGGCGGCGATCTTCCCCGCAGGGGCAGCGAGCGTCGGCTGACTGGTGTCGAGCACGACGCGCTCCGGCAGGTGGCGATCAGACCGGATCCGGATCAACGGCTGTTCGTTGCTTGCGGTTGCGACAGCCGGCGTCACCGGCGAACCCGGCAGAACGTAGTTCGCCGCGAACAGCAGTGCGAGCAAAGCTCCACCGACAAAGACGAAATACCGAAAGATGGGCATAGGCCGCGCTCCGCCCCCGCATCCCCGCGTGGGCTCTTCGCCTTAACAGGCGATCATTTAATTGGTTCCTGGGCCCAGCCGTTCGGTTCAAATGGCGACGTCAAGTTTTTTACCAAGGCCCCAGAACAGTAACTTTTCCGCTACCGGAAAATGCCGCCCTTACGTCCGACGTGCTGCCACAAGCGAGCACTTCGCCTGATCGGCATTCACGTTGACGAATCCGACGGGAATACGTGCAAAGGTCTTGCGGCTCTTCATGCTGACCGGGTCCGCCAGAACGCGGCTGCGGTCGGTGAGATGACTGCCATCGCGCCGCGCAAAAGCGCAGACGATCTCGATATCCTTTACGGCATAGTCATTATCGTTGCGCAGCGTGAACGTCACCAGCGCTTTCGAGCCAAGCCCGCCGCGGCGCCAAGTCTGCGATGAAATCCTCAGCCGACCGAGTTCTGCCATTGCCGGAGTCTCGGCTTCGGAAGCCGGCGATAGGGCTGCCGCATTGCCCGCAGCCGGCGTCTCGATCGCCGCCACGTCGGACGTCACTGGCTCGGCACTATTGCCTTTGGAAAGCGGGAGCAGCATCCAGACGCCGCAACCGACGATGATGATCGCCAGCAGCCACAGGAGGCTTCGGCCAAATGAGACGCTCGCGATCGTCACGGCACGCGCCAGACGCTCGCCGGTTCCAGCGAGACGCCCTGACCCGATCCAGTCAAACCGAGCGTTCATGGTTGCGTCACCGATAGCGGCCGAAGCGCGCTCGAACGACGCACTGCGCCGTTTACCTTAATCCCAAAGGGCGAATTATGGTTCCCGCGCAGCTATGAATCGGCAAGGGCGGTGGCGGTCGTCGACCGGGGCCGCTAACATGCGCTGCAACATCGAAAGACCCGTCGGGAGAACATGAAATGCCAGTCGTCACTTGGGATCACGTCCATCTGCGCAGCCCCGATCCGGCGGCGACGGCGGCGTGGCTGCGGGACATCCTCGGCGGCGAGATCGTGCACGCACCGGGACGAATCGACGTGAACCTCGGCGGCGCTAGAATCTTCATTGCGCCTCTCGAGGGCGACAATCCGGTCAACCCGCCGCCGCCGCATCCCCATCAGGGCCTCGACCATTTCGGGCTCACTGTGAAGGACATCGACGCCGTCGCCGCCGAGATCAAGGCCAAGGGCGTCACCTTCACGCGTGAACCGACCACGATCCGTCCCGGCGTGCGCATCTGCTTCATCCGCGGCCCCGAAGGCATCTCCGTCGAGCTGCTCGAGCGCGACAAGAAATATACCTGACACGGCGCGCCGCATCGGCCACCGGGCGACGTGCCGCCCGCTGCGCCTAAGTCATGCTACCGGGCATGAAGCAGCGGATGGCGACCCCCATGTAGCCGTAGATCGGCCAGACCATGGTGCGCCCCACCCGGTTCGGCTCCGAGATCACGGCCTCCTCGGGCACCTCGACCCAGACGAGCTCCTGCTGTCGGCCGTCGATCACGTAGCCATAGCGCGGAACGCGGACCCGATAGTGTCCGTCCTTGCTGTCCCAGTCGGCGTCCGAGAGGGCCGAGCCGTCGGCATCGGAGCAGCAAGGCCCCTTGCCGCTGCGCAGGCCGTCGAACCAGGCCTTCAATTCGGCACTGATGTTGGCGAACTGGCCGCGGTCGCGCGCGTGCCCGAACGGGGCTGCGAGTGCGATCAGGGCCAGGGCGCAAGCGAGGCTCGCCATTCTTCGCCAGCGCATCCTTCGCCAGCGTGCCACGCCGCCAATCCGCCGTTGTCGTGTTTCGCAATTCGTGGCACGCACACTGCACGGACGCGGCTCCTCGCCGCCGGAAACGATCCTGTTGCTCACGTTTGTCTTGCTCCAGCACCCCGCGGCCAGTGCAACAATGGTTATGCATTTCGTGGGCCAACTTGATTCGCAACGACTGGCCTCACTTCATGATCAGACCGTCATGGCAGTGTCATAGACAAGCTGGGACAACTACGGCTCGCAGGCAGGCACGCATGATCGGCGGCCAAACTCCCGCGTTGCGTGAGCGGATGCGCTTTGGCATAAATGCCCTACCGGTTACGGCATTGGGCGATGGCGGCCGGCCTCGGGACGTTATGAAGAACGGCCTCTATTCGATTCACGTGAACCTGCTCGATGGTCGGGTCGGCAAGGGCAGCGGCGTGATTCTTTTTCGTGACGGCAAGATTCTCGGCGGCGATGCCTACCTCTATTACACCGGCAGCTACACGGTGAAGGACAATACCTTCAAGGGCGAGGTGCTGGTCCAGCGTCACACCTCGCCGCGCGGCGACGACAATCCGCTGTTCGGCGGCCCGGCTGCGGTCGGCATCGGCGTCAGCGGCACCTTCACCGAGACGCGCGGGGACATGACGGGCACCGCGCTGGTCGGCAAGGCCAGCCAGATTTTCGGCGCGACACTGCACAAGCTCGCGGAGGTCGACTAGAGCACCTCGAAAACGCTCGAGCTATTCCGCGGCCTGCTCGAGCGGCGCCACGCGCGGCAGGACGATCTGGATGCGTGTGCCGCCGCCCGGTTCGGAATCGAGATCGAGGCGTCCGCCGAGCCGGTTCGTGACGATGCTGTAGACGATGTGCAGTCCGAGGCCGGTGCCGCCCTGGTCACGTCTTGTGGTAAAGAACGGATCAAACGCACGGCGGCGGACGTCGAGCGACATGCCGCAGCCATTGTCGGAGAAGATGATCTCGACATTGTCCTTGCCGGACTCGCGCACCTGGATGTCGATTGTCCCCGGCCGACCGTCCGGGAAGGCGTGCGCCACCGCGTTGAGAAACAGATTGGTCAGCACTTGGCCGTATGGTCCGGGATAGCTGTTCATGGTCAGATCAGGCTGGCACTCGACATTGAGTGTCAGATTGTGCTTGCGCAGGCCGGGCCGCAGACTCATCACCACCTGCTCGGTGAGGTCACCGAGATCGAAGCTGCGCTGGTCCGAATAGTTGCGGTCGGCGGCGACCTGCTTGAACGACTGGATCAGCTCGGCGGCGCGGTTGAGATTGGAGACGAGCTGCGATGACGCGTCGCGGCTGGTGCTGAGGAAGTCGTTGAGCGTGGAGCGGCGGAGCTCGCCGCGCTCGACCTCGGCGGTGAACATCGCGGTCTTGCGCTCCAGCGCGGAGGCGACCGTGAGGCTGATCCCGACCGGATTGTTGACCTCGTGCGCGACGCCGGCGACGAGGCGCCCGAGTGCCGCCAGCTTCTCCGCCTCGATCAGCGAGGCCTGGGTCTCGCGCAGATTGCGCAGCGCGGTCTCGGCGGATTCCTTGGCTTTCCGCATCTCCTGCTCGCCGCGCTTGCGCTCGCCGATGTCGAGCGCCACGGTGACGATCCGCTCGATCTCGCCTTCGGCATCGAGCAGCGGCAGCTTGTTGACCAGCCATTGCCGCATGTGGCCAGAAGCGTCCTTGTACTCCTCTTCGTAGAAGCCGAGACCTTTTCGAAGCGTGAGCACGCGCTTGTCCCTCTCGTCGGACTTGGCCGCGCCGTAGCGCGACATCAGGTCCGCCGTGGTGCGCCCGAGCGCATCGCCGGGCTCGATGCCGAAGATGCCGGCCATGTAACGGTTCATCAGCACGTAGCGCAGGTCGCGGTTCTTGACGTTGATCACTGCCGGCACCGTGTCGATAACCTGCTGGAGCAGGCGCCGTCCTTCGGCGATGGCGTCTTCAGCGCGCTTCTGGTCGGTGATGTCGCGCAGCGTGCCCTCGTAGCGGACGATGTTGCCCGCCTCGTCGCGGACGCCGGTGGCGCTGTCAGACAGCCAGAGGATGTCGCCGCTGCGCTGGCGCACCTGGTATTCGAACTCGCGCACCATGCCGTCGCGGGTCATCAGCCGCTGATATTCGACGCGCGCTTCGGGATTGAGGTAGATAGTGTGGGCGATGTCGTTGATGCTGTCGATGAGGTGCTTGGGGCTGTCATAGCCCATCATCCGCGCCAGCGCCGGATTGGCGTTGAGGAGATCACCGGCCGGTGTCGTGACATAGATGCCGTCGACCGAGCCCTCGAACAGTTTTCGGTAGCTCTCTTCGGCGAGGCGCTGCTCGGTCAGTGCGCGCACCGCCGCCTCCCGCGCCGTGTCGGCCTCCTCCAGCGCGCGGCGGAACACTTCGGCCGCCCGCGCGATGTCGCCGATCTCATTGTCGAGGTCGGCGGACGGGATCGAGGTGTCTTTCTCGCCTGCCGCAAGCGCGCGAATCGACCGCGCGATCTGGGCGAGCGGACGCACCGTCCGCCGCACCACGAAGCCGGCCGCGAGGATGCCGATCAGCACGCCGATGCTGCCGAGCACGATGCTCTGCCACCGCGCCTCCGTCAGCGTGCGGGCAAAGTCGCGCGACAGCACGTGGCCGCGCCGGGCGCTGACCTCGCGCAGCAATTCGGTGACGCGGCCGATCAGCCGGCCCTCGGTTCCCAGCACCTCACGGTCGATGTCGGCGATCTGCCGTTCCCGGACAGCGACCGCGATGATCGCCTCCGCGTAATCATTGACAGCCGATCTCAGCTTGGCATCAGGGAAGCCCATCGCCCGCATGCTCTGCGCCGCCTGCTCGGCCGCGGATGGGTTGCGCGCGAGCAATCCGAGCGCGATCCGGCTCTGCGCTTCCGACAGGCGGGACGCCAGCTCGCGGTCCGCGGTGCCGGAGACAGCCGCGTCGAACTGGTCGCGGAGCGGCGGCAGGCCGGCCAGCAGCTGGGCACGGCGGTCGATCAAGGTCGAGATCCGCTCCAGACCACTGCGGTAGGTCGCAAGCCGCTCGGTGACCCCGTCGATCATATCCTGCTGCTCGGGCACGAGTTCGATGCGGGTCTTCTTCAGGATGTCACTGAGCGTCGAGGCCGCCTCGCCCACCTGCTTGAACTGGATGCCGGCGCCGGGGTCGGTGACGAAGTCGCGCGCGGCGAGCCGCAACTCGTTCATGCGGCGGTCAATGTCCTCGGCCAGGTCGCCGACGCTCTGGAGCCGTTGCAACTCGGCAAAGGTCGTGTCGATGTGCCGGATCGCGATCACGCTCGCGGTCGAGGTGACGATGATCACCGCCAGCACCAGAAGGAAGCTGCCGAAGGTGAGCTGGCCGATGGAGAGTGAGAATGTTCGCTTTTTCTCAGGGGTCGGCGTCAATTCGGCGGACATTGGTGATGTGAGGACCCGTCTATTGGAGGCCCAATATACGACGTATTGCGGTCCCGGGGGAACATGCGTCTGGCCGCCGAATATCCTTAATATTACAGCCGTGCCGCCCCCTCGGCCTCGGGTTATGACGTTTTGACACTGGCCGGCCGCCGGGCCGGGATGGTCATGGCGGCGACGCCGACAACCACACAGGCAAGCCCGATCCAGGCGGTCCGGCTCAGGCTCTCGCCGAGGAAGGCGACGCTGATGGCAACCCCGATCGGCACGCGGAGATAGGCCTGCGCCGTGGTGCCGACCGAACCCAGGGTCTGGATCAGGCGGAAATAGATCACGAAGGCTGCGGCGGTCGAGAAGGTCGCCAGCGCGAGCAGCGCCAGCACGGAACTCAGCGAGGGCGACAGCGTCCAAGGCTGTTCGACGATGAGCGAGGCCGGGACCAGCGCCGCCGCCCCCGCCAGCAGCGAGCCGGCCGCCGGCGCCATGGGATCGAGGCTCTTGAAGCTGCGACCGAAGATTGCGGCGCAGGCGTAGCAGATCGTGGCGGCAACGATGGCGGCCTCCGCGACGAGGCCGCGTCCCATATCCTGGAAGGCATCGACGCCGACGATCAGCAGGATGCCGGCCATGCCGGCGACCACGCCGACCAGCTTTCGCGGTGTCGTCGCCTCGTGACGCGTCACAACGGCCGTGAGCAGGAAGGTGAAGATCGGGCCGGCCGAGTTGAGGATGGTCGCGAGCGCGGCATCGACATGGCGCTGGCCCCAGGCGATCAACGTCCAGGGCACCACGCTGTTGAGCACGGCCTGGAAGGCGAAGCGTTGCCAGGTCGCGGCATCCGTCGGCAGCCTGATGCCCCGCGCCCACATGATCGCGAGCAGCAGCAGGCCCGCAATCGTGGTGCGCGCCGCGATCAGCGTGATCGGCGGAATGGTGGCGACGCCGAGCTTGATGAAGGTGTAGGAGCCGCCCCAGAGCGTCGCCAGCGCGAGCAGCAGCGCCAGCTCGACGACAATGTTATTGTCCTGCCGGTTGTCCATGTCGCGCGCTCCGTCCCATTGTCAGGGGACGGAACCTAGCGCGCCTGCCCTCGCCGATACTTCGCTTTCTGTCGAAGTGTCCTAGCCGCTGGCCCGGACCTCGAACACTTCGCCGTCATAGCCGGCCTCGCGGGGAATGCGGAGCTGACGGCCGGTTTCGGTCTTGGTCATGACAGGCATCACCGTCACGACGGACATGCCGCGGGCGTGCTCGAGCGCGGCGCTGACGCTGCCCTGCTTGGCGAGCCGGATCAGATTGCGCGTGGTCGGGAACGGCAGCTTGAAGCGGCCGCTCTCGCCGCCCTCCACCGCCTCGCGCGGCGAGACCCAGATCGAGTCGGTCGACTCCCGGCCGTCATGCGCGCCGAGCTGGTCGGGCGGTGCTGCCGCAAGGAAAAACCAGGTGTCGAAACGCTTTGGCATGCCCTCGGGCGTGATCCAGTGCGCGTAAGGCACGAGCGTATCGAGCGCGAGCTGGAGGCCGTTGTCGGACAGAATGCTCATGAAGCTGATCTTGTGCTCGTTGAGCGCGACGCGATGTGCATCAGCGATCTCGCCGGCGCGCTTGGCATCGACCGGCGTGCCCGAATCCTTCGACCGTGCCAGCAGAATGCCGCTTTCCTCAAAGGTCTCGCGGATCGCGGCGATCCGGAAGCCGCAGTCCGCTGCGCTCAAGCCCTCGCCGCCCGAATACAGGTCGGACCGGGCGACGATCTCCTGATCGCCGGCATCGACGCTCCCACCGGGAAACACCAGCGCGCCCGAATTGAACTCGATCTGGTGATGGCGCACCATCATGAAGACTTCAACTTCGTCGCGACTCTTGCTGTCGACCTTCGCGCGGTCGCGCAACAGGAGGATCGTCGACGCGGGACGTGATGCGGCGGTCTCGGCCATTCAACTAACCTGCGGCGCTGGATTGCGGGCCGAGATTGGCGCGCTTGTCGACGCGGGCAACGCGCGACAGCAGGTACTCGACCTCAGCCTTCGCCGCCGGCGTGATGGTCGCAGCCGGCTTGCGCTGGGCGCTGGAGGCGATGATGCCGCGCTTTTGCAGCACGTATTTGCGCACGGCAAGGCCTGCGCCCGGCTGCTGCTCGTAACGGATCAGCGGCAGATGTGCGTCAAACAAATCATGGGCGGCGTCGCGCTTGCCTTCCTTCGAAAGTCGCACGACGTCGATCAGGAGTTCGGGGAAGGCATAGCCGGTCATGGCGCCGTCGGCGCCGCGCTCCATCTCGAAGTCCAAAAACAGTCCGCCATTGCCGCAGAGGATCGAGAGCGGCCGCAGCGAGCCGTCCTTCTGGAAATTGCGCAGCGCCGAGATCTTTTCCAGCCCCGGCCAGTCCTCGTGCTTGAGCATCACGCAGTTCGGATTGTCCATCACGATTTTGCGAATCACGGCGGGGGTGAACACCACCGACAAGGTCAGCGGATAGTCCTGGAGCACCCAGGGCACATCAGGCCCGATCGCCTCGGCCGCCTGCTTGTAATAGCCGACGATCTGGTCGTCGGTGCGAAGCGACGGCGGCGGCGCAATCATCACGCCTGCAGCGCCTGCGTCCATCGAGGCCTTCGCCAGCGAGCGCATGGTGGCAAAACCCGGCGCGGAGACGCCGACGATCACCTGCATCTTCTTGGCACGCTTGACGAAGCGTACCGCCACCTGCTCGGCCTCGACGGCATCGAGCTTCGGCGCCTCGCCAAGAATGCCCAGCACCGTGACGCCGTCGCAGCCGACCTCCTCGTAGAAATCGGTCAGGCGGTCGATCGAGCGCTCGTCGATCCGGCCGTCATCGTGGAACGGCGTCGGCGCGATTGCGAAGGTGCCCTTGGCATCGGCGGTGAGTTTCATCAGTGCTCTATCCTCTTGTTCGTCATTCCGGGGCGATGCGCAGCATCGAACTATGGTGCGCAATTGCGCACCTGAGAATCTCGAGGTTCCGGGTTCACGCTTCGCGTGCACCGGAACGACGAAATCAGGCTAAAACCGCCGCGCCCCCATCTTGATCTGTTCTTCGGAGAAGAAGATCTCCTCGGCATGATCGGCGATGTCCCGGGCGTTCCAGCCCGTGTGCGGCGGCTTCCAGCCGTCCATTTCCATCATCCGCATTTCGCGTACGCCGCGGGGCCCGGACACGCCCAGCACCTTGCCGGTCTGGTCGCCGGACAAGTCGCTGACCATGTATAGCACGGCCGGCGCGATGCCGTCCGGCCCCAGCGCCGCACCGGGGTTCTCCTTATAGCGGGGCAGATCTGCGGTCATGCGGGTCATCGCGCCCGGCGCGAGCGTCCAGATCCGGATGTTGTATTTGCGGCCCTCGATCGCCAGCACGTTGGACAGGCCCCAGATGCCACCCTTGGCCGCGCCGTAATTGCTCTGGCCGAAATTGCCGATCAGGCCAGAGGTCGAGGAGGTGTTGACGATGACGCCGCCGCCGTTTTCCCGCATCCAGCGAAACACCGGCATGGTGCAACAAAAGGTGCCCTTCAGATGCACCTTGATGACCTTGTCCCAGTCGGACTCAGAGGCCTTGGCGAAGGTCTGGTCGCGCAGGATGCCGGCATTGTTGACGAGGATGTCGGCGCGGCCGAAATGCTTGATGGCGTCGTCGAACACCGACTGGCCGCCCTCCATCGTGGAGATGTCGGCACCGTTGGCGACCGCCTTGCCGCCCTCCGCCTTGATCGCGTCCACCACAAGCTGGGCCATCGATTTGTCGGCGCCGGAGCCGTCACGGGGCCCGCCAAGGTCGTTGACGACGACGGACGCCCCTTCCCGCGCGAACAGCTTTGCGTAGGCCTCACCGAGCCCCCCGCCCGCGCCGGTGATCAGCGCAACCTTGCCATCGAGCAGTCCCATGGTGGCGTCTCCCTGCTTGTTTTTCCTTACCTCGCCCCGCTTGCGGGGAGAGGTCGGATCGCCCTCGCGATCCGGGTGAGGGGGTACAGGTCTCAATACCGTCTCGGCTCGTGGTGAGAGCCCCTCACCCCACCCTCTCCCCGCAAGCGGGGCGAGGGAGTGCAGCGCCGGTGCGTCCCTAACCCAGCACGGTCTTGCCGTTCTTGATCACGGTGACGCCGCGCGACTTCACCTTGGCTTCGAACGAGATCACGTTGCCGTCCTTCCAGAGGTCGATGGTCACGGTCTCACCGGGATAGACCGGCGAGGAGAACCGCGCGACGTGCTGGCGGAAGGCGGAGGCGTCGTAGTCGGCATAGGTCTGGAGCACGCCGCGGCAGGTGATGCCGTAGGTGCACATGCCGTGCAGGATCGGACGCGGGAAGCCGGCCTTCTTGGCGAACGCGGGATCGGAATGTAGCGGGTTGCGGTCGCCGCAGAGGCGATAGACCAGTGCCTGGTCGGGACGCGTGACGATGTCGATGGTCGTGTCGGGTGCGCGCGACGGCATCTTGTGCGGATCGGGCTGGGTCAGGTTCGGTCCGCCAAAGCCGCCATCGCCGCGGGCGAAGCGCGAGGCGACCAGCGTCGCCAGTTTCTCGCCCTTCTCGTTCTTCAGCACGGTCTGGTGGCTGATCACGACGCCCTTGTCCTTGCCCTTGTCGTAGACTTCGACCACGGAGGAATCGGCGGTGATGTGCGCGGCGACCGGCAGCGGCTGGTGGAAGGTGATGTCGCGCTCGCCATCGACCACCATCACCCGGTTGAGGTTCATCTCGCCCGGACCCGCGCCCCACGCCGCAACGGACGCGAAGGTCGGCACCACCTTGAGCGGCCGCGGCGTCAACGTGCCCTCGTTGACGAAGGCGAGCTCGTTCTCGTCCATCGGATCGGCGCCAAGCCCGATGCCACAGGCGTAGAGCATCACTTCGCGATCGGTGTAGGCGTATTTCTGGCCGAGGTTTTTCAGGGCTTTGAGTTCGTCGTATCTGGCGGACATTTTCTGGTTTCCTCCCGGCAGCTTCAGCTGAGCGGCGCCATTGTTGCGCCCTCTCCCCTTGTGGGAGAGGGCTACAAGGTGCTCGCAACAAACTCGTTTGGGTGAGGGGTTCGCTCCTCATCGAACAATCTCTCTGTGGAGAGATACCCCTCATCCGGCGCTTCGCGCCACCTTCCCCCACAAGGGGGGAAGGGAAGAACTCGCCGCGCCTACTAGACCGGCGTGAAGAAGGGCAATGGAGCGCCATCGGTTGGCTTGAACACTACCTTCACTTTCTGGCCGATCTTCAGCGTCGTCAGATCGCAGTCGACGAAATTGGTCTGCAGCGACGGCCCCTCCTTCAGCGTGACGTAGCCGATCGCGTAAGGACCTGTCGGCGACTTCCGCATCAAGCTCCAGGTGTAGATCGTTCCCTCGCCCGAAGACTCCTCCCACACAGTCTTGTCGGAGTAGCAGAACGGGCAGATCGCGCGCGGAAAGTAATGCGCCTCGCCGCACGCCGTGCAGCGCTTGATCATGAACTTGCCCTGCTTGGCCGCGTCCCAGAACGCGGCGGTCTCCGGATTGGTCACCGGGGCCGGATATTTCTTGGCTTCGCTCATCACACGCGCTCCAGAATGGCGGTCGAGGCGGCGTGGCGAACTCCCAAAAGCCCGCCGGTGCCGTGGGCGATGGCAAGGTCGCAGTTCTTGACCTGCACCTTCGGATGCGCCTCGCCGCGCAGCTGCCGCACGGCCTCGAGAATCTTGGTCATGCCGCCGCGGTTGACGGGATGGTTGCTGCAGAGGCCACCGCCGTCGGTGTTGAACGGCAGCTTGCCGACGCCCGAGATCAGATTGCCGTCGGCGACGAATTTGCCGCCCTCGCCCTTCTTGCAGAAGCCGAGGTCTTCGAGCTGCATCAGCACCGTGATGGTGAAGCTGTCGTAGATCGAGGCGTATTTGATATCCTTCGGCGTGATGCCGGCTTCCTCGAACGCACGCGGGCCCGACCAGATGCCAGCGGAGTATGTGAGGTCGAGATCCTTGCCGCCGCGCGGGCCCTTCATCGCCTCGCCGTGGCCGATCAGCTTGACCAGCGGCTTCTTCAGGCTTTTTGCGATCTCGGGTGTCGTCACGATCAGCGCGCCGCCCCCGTCGGAGACGACGCAGCAATCCATGCGATGCAAGGGATCGGAGATCATCGGCGAGTTCAGGACGTCCTCGACGGTGACGACGTCCTTGAGCATCGCATGCGGATTGTATTGCGCGTGGTGCGAGGCAGCGACCTTGATCCAGGCGAGCTGCTCGGAGGTGGTCCCATAGTCGTGCATGTGGCGCATGGCACAAATGCCGTAGGCATTGTGCGTGGTCGCGCCGTAGGCCGACTCGAAGTCGGCCTCGGCGCCGGCAGCGCGCGGCGGCATCGCCCCCGTGCGCGGCTTGCCGGCGAGCGTGATCAGCGCGATCGAGCACTTGCCCGCCGCGATGGCTTCAGCGGCGTGGCCGAGATGGATGATATAGGAACAGCCGCCGGTCTCGGTGGAATCCACATGGCGGAGTTTCCTGGTGTTCAGACCGAGATAGTCGACCATCGGCCAGGCGCCGCCGGGCGCGTCACCCGCGCAAAAATAGCCGTCGACATCGTCCTTGCTGAGCCCGGCATCCTCGATCGCGCCCTTGGCGACCTCGGCATGGAGCTGGGCGGTGGATTTGTCCGGCGCATGCCGGGTCGGATGTTCAAAAATCCCGGCAATGTAGGCCTTGCCCTTGATGGTCAAAACAGAGGTCTCCGCTCGCGTTTCTTCTTGCTCCGTTTTTCTGAACCGCGGTGGCCTGATTGGCAAGCGCGGAAATATTCCGTCGCGCGAGAGGGCAGCGGACTGGCGCAAATATTTCGTTTGACCCGTCGCCCTCGATCTCGCCGAAGAGGCGAGCGCCTCAGGGAGACGGTTCGTCAGCTATGGCCAAAATCCTAAAGGTGATTTGCCCGACGACACAGGCGGTTTCGCTTTATCGAAAACCAAATGTCGCGAAAACAACCCCATGCACAGTAGAACGGTGGTTGATTGCAAAGAGGAATTTGCAAGGCGGAAAAAGCGCACCCACCTCTCGCCGTCCAGTCCTGGCGGAGCCGGGAATGCCTCGTCTTGCCCTTGTCCGCCCTGCCGGACAACGTGGCGCCACCGCCCCTATCTGCTATAGGGATCAGATGGGCATCCTCACCAACATGTATCGACGCCTGCGCCGGCCGGAGCCAACACCCCGGCATGTCTCCTTCATCGAGCTGCATGTCGCCCACACCTGCAATCTGACCTGTGAGAGTTGCTCCCATTATTCCAATCATGCGCACAAAGGCATCCTGGACCCGGCCCTGGCGGAAAGCTGGATAAGCGCCTGGAGCAAGCGCCTCACTCTGGATGAATTGAACTTGCTCGGGGGCGAGCCGACCATGAACCCCCGGCTTTGTGAATTCGTCGTGCTGGCTCGGAAATATTGGCCGGCTGCGCATATTCGCATCATCACCAACGGGTTTTTCCTGCATCGCCACCCTGCGCTTCCAGCGACGCTGGCGGTCAATGGCAACGCCAGCCTCGCATTGTCGGTGCATCACAACGATCCGTCATATCTCGAAAAGCTGCGGCCCGCCTTCGATCTCCTGGCGGCTTGGCAACGCGATCACGGCACGGTCGTCGAGACCAGGCAATCCGACCAGGGCTGGACACGCCGCTACCTTGGCTCCGGTGCCGAGATGTTGCCGTTCGAAGACGACCGGTCCCGACAAAGTTGGGAAGTCTGCCCCGCCAAGTATTGCAAGCAGCTGCATGATGGCCAGCTTTGGAAATGTCCGCCGCTCGCTTACCTCAACTTGCAAAAGGCGAAGTACGATCTGTCGCCGAAGTGGGATCCGTATCTGCGGTACAAGCCGCTCGACCCGACCTGCACCGACCGCGAGCTCGTTGAATTTTTGCAGCGGGAGGATGAGCAAGCCTGCTCGATGTGCGCCGCGGAGGTTCGCCGCTTTTCACTTCCCAATCCCTTGCGGAGCCGGCCATCGAGCAACGCGCCGGCCGGTTCGCCTTAGCCGAACAGTCAGGCACGTCCGCGCAGGCGCTGGAAAATTTCGCTGCCCCAGCGCAAGGGCGCTGTCGACTTCCACGACGTGGACTTTCGGATAGCCACCATTTCCGATCTCGCCGCATCCCTTTCGATCCTGAGCTTCCACGTGTCGGCCAGCGCGGAATCACGCTCCGCCGTGACCCAGTCACGCATGGTCGCGTCCTCACGCCACAGGCTTAGTTGATCGGCAAATGCTTGCCGCAGTGAGGGACTCGCGCCTTCACGCAGAGGCGCCGTATTGACGTCGGCTTCGACCAACCTCAGACGGGTCGAGGGATTGCTGATGCCAGCGTAGTGATGGATGATCGCGTCAGGGGCCACAGCCAGGCCGGGAGCTGAATTCCAGATGGTATCGAGGCGCGCGAGACGGATTCGATCCGGCTCCTCAGGACGGTTTGGTCCGAGCCCCAGGCATTCGTCATATCCGAGAAGGTGGTGAATTGTCGCCTGATCGGACCAGTGATGCGGTAGTTGTCCGGCCTCCCACACTCGCTTGAAAAAATCGCGCGACCAATCGCCAACTCTGATCAGCATGACGCCGGAGTTGAAGTGCGGCACGAAATTCTCGGCTTCTATCTTTGACGTTTCAGGCCCGTGCCAGGCCATCTGAAGAGAGGCGCCATCGATCGCAACGGTCCGAACGTCGACATCACGGCGCAAGACGATGGCGTCCACATCGACCCAGAGCACGAAATCGAAATTGTCTTCGAGGACGGCGCGGATTGCCTCAATCTTGATCCATCCGCGCGGGCGCTCCCAGTCGTCCCGATAGTCAGTCTGCACCGTGTATCCGTGCGCCCTTGCGAAAGCCTGCAGGCTTGGAGCCGTCAAAGCTGCAAGCGGCTGCTGAACAGAGTTGTACGCTGTTAAAAGACATACACTTGGCTTCATTGATCCCCCTCAGGCGCCTACCAAGATAGACGCATGTTGCCAATTGGCAAACTGAGACTGTCGCCGCCATCCAGCAATGGTCGGCTATCGGGCCGGGAATTGAAGGGGCAAGACCAAGGGAGCGCGCGAGCGCGCCCCCGATCGAAGGCTCCGCGTGCCACCGCTGGAGGCGGGGTTTAGATGGGCGATACGTTCGCCTCCCCCGTCGGGCGAAGCACCCTACTCCGCCGCGATCTGCCTTGGCGCTGGCGGCGGATTGGCGAGATCCGCGGCAAGCTGGGCGTAGCGGGCCTTGGCGTCCGCGACCGCCTTCTCCTTCACCGGGCCGTAGCCACGGATGCGGTCCGGCAGCGACAGCAGTTCGACAGCAGTGTCGATCGTGAGCGGCGACAACAGGCCGAGTACGGTGGCGACGTCCTTTTCGTAGCCGGCGATCAGATCGCGTTCGAGCTTGCGGTCGGCGCTACGGCCGAAGATGTCGAGCGGCGTGCCACGCAGCACCTTGAATTTCGCCAGCACGCGGAACACCGGGAGCATCCACGGGCCGAAGGCGCGCTTCTTCGGGCGACCGAGCGCATCTACGCCACGGCTGAGGATCGGCGGTGCCAGGTTGAAGTTGAACTTGAAATCGCCCTCGAACTGGTCGCGGAGCTGCTTTTCGAAAGCACCGCTCGTGTAGAGGCGCGCGACCTCGTATTCATCCTTGTACGCCAGCAGTTTTGCGTAGTTGATCGCAACCGCGCGCGTCAGCGCCTCGTCATAGCCGCCCTGCCGGGCAGCTTCGCTGACCTGATTAACCAGCTTGCGATAACGTTTTGCCAGGCGCCCGTTCTGATAGGCGGTGAGATGCTTGGCGCGGTGCTCGACGAGTTCGTCGAGTGTCATTGCGTCCAGGGTCTTGGGCGCGACGACCTCCTCCGTTCCCTTGAGCATGTCGGCGAGACGCTGGGGGTCCGCGACCGCGAGGCGGCCGAGGCGGAAGGCTTCCTTGTTCATCTTGATCGAGACGCCGTTGACCTCGATCGCCTGCTCGATCGACTCCGCCGACAGCGGCAAGAGGCCCTTCTGATAGGCGTAGCCCATCATCATCATGTTGGTGGCGATGCTGTCGCCGAGGAGTTGCTCGGCCGGTTTGGTGAAGTCGAAGAACACCGAGTCCTTGTGTAGCGCGGTTTCGAGCAACCCGTTCAGCTTGCGGGTCTGGAAGTTGAAATCGCGGTTGAGGATGAAGTCGGCGGTCGGGATGACGTGGCTGTTGATGATGCCGTGGGTGCGGCTGGTGTCGCAGAGCGAAATGGTGTCCTTGGCGACCGCGACAACCTCATCGGCGGCGAGCACGACGTCGGCGGTGCCGGTGACGATGCGTGAACAGGTCACCTCGGCCGGATGATCGGACAGGCGCACATGGCTCAGCACCGCCCCTCCCTTCTGGGCCAGGCCCGACATGTCGAGGATCATCGAGGCCTTGCCCTCGATATGCGCGGCCATGCCGAGCAGCGCGCCGATGGTCAGTACGCCCGTGCCGCCGACGCCACCGACTGCGATGTTGTAGGGTTTGTCCAAATTGGAGCGCGATGCCGGCTCAGGCAGCGTGCCGATATCGCCAACCCCCGCCGGCGCGCGCTTGCGCATCTTGCCGCCATCGACGGTGACGAAGGACGGGCAGAAACCTTTGACGCAGGAATAATCCTTGTTGCAGGTCGACTGGTTGATGGCGCGCTTGCGGCCGAACTCGGTCTCGAGCGGCTCGACCGAAATGCAGTTCGATTGCACCGAGCAATCGCCGCAGCCTTCGCACACCGCGGGATTGATGAGCACGCGGCGGGCCGGATCCTCCAACGTGCCGCGCTTGCGGCGGCGGCGCTTCTCGGCGGCGCAGGTCTGCACGAACACGATCGCGGATGCGCCCTTCACCTTGCGCAGCGTTCTTTGGACCGCGTCGAGCTCGTCGCGATGCGCGGTCTTGACGCCGGGCGCGATCTCGTTCGCCGGATAGGCGTCGGGATTTTCCGAGACCAGATAGATCTCGCGGATGCCTTCGCTATGGAGCTGGAAGGTAATCTGCTGCGGCGACAATTCGCCGTCGACATGCTGACCGCCGGTCATCGCAGTCGCGTCGTTGTAGAGGATCTTGTAGGTGATGTTGGCGCCGGAGGCGACCGCCTGGCGGATCGCGAGGCTGCCGGAGTGGAAATACGTGCCGTCGCCGAGATTGGCGAAGACGTGCTCTTCCTTGGTGAAGGGGGCAACGCCGACCCACGGCACGCCCTCGCCGCCCATATGTGTGAACGTCTCGGTGGAGCGATCCATCCACAGTGCCATGAAGTGGCAGCCGATGCCGGCAAAAGCGCGGCTGCCTTCGGGTACCTTGGTCGAGGTGTTGTGCGGGCAGCCGGAGCAGAAATACGGGGTGCGGGCGACAGGCGCGCTCGCCTGCATTTGCGAAGCCTGGCGGCCGTTGAACCAATCGGCCTTGGCACGCAGCATCGTTGCAATTTCGGGATTGAGATCAAGTCGAAGCAGGCGCTCGGTCAGCGAACTGGCCAGTGAGGCGACGCTGAGTTCTTCGGCAAAGGGAAGGAAGCGCTTGTCGTGATCGTCCATTTTGCCGATGATGCGGGGACGGACGTCGTCGCGCCAGTTGAACAGCTCCTGCTTCACTTGATTCTCGACGATCTCGCGGCGCTCTTCGATGATGAAGATTTCCTCGAGGCCTACAGCAAATTGCCTGACGCCTTCCGGCTCCAGAGGCCAGGGCATACCGATCTTGTACAATCGAAGTCCGATCTTGGCGGCGACCTCGGGTGTGATACCGAGCTCGCGCAGCGCCTGACGGATGTCCTCGTAGCTCTTGCCCGACGCCATGATGCCGTAGCGGGCGTTCGGCGAATCCATGGTGATGCGATTGACCTTGTTGGCGCGCGCAAAAGCGATCGCGGCAAAGCCCTTGTAGTCCTGCAGGCGGCGGTCCTGGGCGAAGCGGTCGTCGGGCCAACGCAGATTGAGGCCACCCTCGGGCATTTCGAAATCGGTCGGGATCACGAACGGCGTCATCTCGTCGGTGAGGTCGATCTCGGCGGTGGTCTCCACCGTCTCCGTGATCACCTTCATGCCGACCCAGCAGCCCGAGTAGCGCGACATCGCGATACCCAGAAGACCCATCTCGATCATCTCGTGGACGCTCGACGGGTAGAGATAGGGCATCAGCGCCGACATGAAGGCGTGGTCGGACTGATGCGGGACCGTCGAGGATTTGGCGCCGTGGTCGTCGCCGGCGAGACACAGGACGCCGCCGTTCTTGGCGGATCCCGCGGCATTGCCGTGGCGGAAGACGTCGCCGCAGCGATCGACGCCGGGGCCCTTGCCGTACCAGATGCCGACCACGCCGTCATACTTGGCGCCGGGCGAGAGATTGAGCTGCTGCGAGCCCCAGATGGCGGTAGCGGCCAGATCCTCGTTCACGCCGGGCTGAAACTTGATGTTGTACTGCTCGAGATGTTTTCGCGCGGCGAAGAGCTGCTGGTCATAGCCGCCGAGCGGCGAGCCGCGATACCCCGAGATGAAGCCCGCGGTGTTCAGCCCCGCGGCACGGTCGCGCCGGATCTGGGCCATCGGCAGGCGGACCAGGGCCTGAATGCCGGTCGTGAAAATATGTCCGGTGTCCTGGGTGTACTTCTGATCGAGACTGATCGGACCCTGGTTGATGCCCATTATGTCCTCTTCCGCCCTTTTGAGCGCCTGGCTGCTTAAGCCGTTGCCTGCCCGTTGTTTTTAGCTAGGGCGCGCCGACCATCTCCGCCACTCTATGTCGGATATTTCACGCTCCGCATCACAAATCTGGACCAAAGGTGGCGCCGGGTAAAAATCGCAATTTCGTGGCGGCGATGGCATCGGCGATTTTCAATTTGTGTCACCATACCCCCGGCGCCGCGAAACGAATTGACGCCCGGTCATCCGGGACGACGTCGATGGGTCGCAGGAGAGGCTTTCATGCGGACGATTCTGGCTGGCTTGGCTCTTGTGGGTCTGGCGTTGTGCAGTGCGGTTGCGAGCGCAGCCGTCGCTGCCGAGCCGTCGCCGGAGCTGATCGCCTCCGGCAAGGCGCTGGTGGAGGCCGGCGACTGTGCGGGCTGCCACACCGCCGATCCCACAAAGCCGTTCGCGGGCGGAAAGCGCATCGACACGCCGTTCGGCGCCATCTACGCGCCGAACCTGACGCCGGACCGCGACACCGGGATCGGCGCCTGGTCCGACGCCGACTTCACCCGCGCCGTGCGCACCGGCGTCGCACCCGACGGCTCGAACTATTATCCGGCGTTCCCCTACCCCTATTTCACGCGCATGACGAAGGACGACACGCTGGCGATCCGGGCCTATCTCGGAACGCTCGCGGCCGTCACGAGCCGCAACAAGCCGCCGGAGCTGCGCTGGCCGTTTGGCTATCGCGGCCTGATGCGGGCCTGGAACTTGCTGTTTTTCAAACCCGGCCTTTTCGAGCCGGACCAGGCCAAGAGCGCGGCGTGGAACAGAGGCGGTTATCTGGTCACCGGGCTCAGCCATTGCGGCGCCTGCCATACGCCGAAGAACTATTTTGGCGCGGACAAGACCGCGCAGGCCCTATCCGGCAACGAGATCGGCGGCTGGTTTGCACCGCGACTCGATGGCGCCACACGGAGCGGGCTGCAATCGTGGAGCGCTCAGGACATTGCGGAGTATCTGCAAAGCGGCCGCAACGCCAAAAGCCATGCCGGCGGGCCGATGGCGGAGGTGATCGTCAACTCGACCTCGAAGATGAGCGATGCCGATGTGCGCGCCATCGCGGTGTATCTGAAAGACCTGCCGCCGGTGCGGCGCGAGCCGAAGGTGACGCCGCCTGAGGATCCCGAGATGAAAGCCGGCCAGGCCGTCTACGCAAAACTCTGCATCGCCTGCCACGAGGCCGACGGCTCCGGCGCGCCGCGCATCTATCCGCCGCTGCCTGGCAACGCGCTGCTGCAATCGATCAATCCGTCCTCCACCTTGCGCATCATCCTCGACGGCGCCCACACCGTGACGACGCCGCGCGCGCCCAACACCGGCGAGATGCCGGCCTATGCCAGGCAATTATCCGATGAAGAGATCGCGGCGGTAACGAACTACATCCGCAATTCCTGGGGCAATGCCGCCCCGCTGGTGACGCCGGCGCAGGTGGCCAAGGCGCGGAAGCAGGAGCCGTAGTTTAGGGCTCCCGCTCCTCCTGTTCTGTGAACACGAACTTCGGCATCTCCCATTTGTAGCGCACCGCCAGCAGGCGAAAGCTGATGCCGAGGACGAACGTCAAAATGGTCCAGAGCTCGGCGTTCAGCTTGAGGCCGAAGGCGGTCGCGTAGAACAGTCCCGTTACCACCGAGACGCTGGCGTAGAGCTCGGAGCGGAACAGCAGCGGCACGTCGTTGCAGAGCACGTCGCGCAAGACGCCGCCGGCGCAGCCGGTCACCATGCCGGAGACGATGACGATTGGCAGCGTGGCGTCCATCTGCCAGGCGATATCGCAGCCAGCCATGGTGAAGACAACGAGACCGATGGCGTCGAGCACGATGAAGGCCACTTTCAGCCTGTGCACGAGGCGAGCCGTCAGAATGGTGAGGAAGGCGGCGCCCCCAGCCAGTGCGAGGTAGATGGGATTTTGCACCCAGGCCAGAGGATAGTGACCGAGAAAGAGATCGCGCAAGGTGCCGCCGCCGAGCGCCGTGATGCAGCCGAGGAAGCAGACGCCGAGCCAGTCCATGCTGCGGCGGCCGGCTGCGAGCGCGGCGGTCATGCCTTGCGCCGCGACCGCGACCAGCGACAACAGATGCAGCACGCTATCGCTCGGCGGCAAGCTCCACATCGTTTTGTTCCTTTCCCCCCGCGGAACTTATGCTTGGGGTTCCCAAGTGAACAGGTTCCCGATTCCCGGCGCGGGGGCAACATGCGACGAAAGCCTTAGGGAGCGCGGAACTGAATCTCGCATCTAAGGGTTGTCCAGCCGCAATAATCGAGGAGACCCAATCGATGGCTGACGACCGTTTTACCAACGATCCGTACCGCCCGAATCTCGCCGATGATGAGTATCGCAACGCGGCGCGACGGGATGCCCAGCTTCAGGTCGACCCGGAGCTTGGCGAAGGCCCCGCCTCCAGCGGCAAGGTAGCCCTGTTCGCAGTGGCAATCGCCTTGGTGCTGGGTGCCGTTTTCTACGGCCTGAACAACACGAACACCGGTAACCAGGCGAGCAACGCGCCGGCGACGCAGACTGCGCAGCAGGCGCCCGCGACCAATCCGGCCGCACCTCCCGGCATGCGTGACGTGACGCCGCGCACCAACACCGGACCGGGCGTAACCACGGGCGCCGCGCCGAGCAAGCCGGCCCCGGATACGCCGGCGCCGTCTGATGGCGCGAAGTAACGATTTGCAACAATATGCGACAGCGGCGGGATTTCAGATCCCGCCGCTTTCGTTTGTCTTTAGCTGAACATCTTGTTGAGTTCGCCCCCGGGGTAGCCGGTACCGAGCTCGGTGAACGTCCCCTTCTCCGCCATCTCCTTCGCCGCGCGCATGAAGCCGCCCCAGGCGGCGCGCGCGAGTGAACCGCCGACGCTGATCCGGCGCACGCCGAGATCGGCGGCTTCCTGCAATGACAGCCCGGAGCCGCCGATCAGCAGGTTGAACGGTTTGGGTGCGACAGCCTTCACCACCGCGGCGATGTCCTCACGGCTCTTCAGGCCCGGCGCGTAAAGGCAATCGGCGCCGGCATCGGCATAGGCGGCGAGCCGGTCGATCACGAGCTTGAGATCCGTCACGCCCCACAGATACGCCTCGCAGCGGCCGACCAGCAGCACGCCGCTATCGCCGATCGCCTTGCGCGACGCCTTGATGCGCTCCACTGCGAGCGCGCGCTCGTAGATCGGCTTGTCCTTGTCGCCGGTCGAATCCTCGATCGACAGACCGGCAACGCCGGTGCGCACACAGCGCTCGACATTGTCCGCGACCTTATCCGGCTCGACCGCAAAGCCGCCCTCGAAATCCGCGTTCACGGGGATGTCGACGGACGTGCTCAATGCCGCCAGATGCTGACAGACGTCCTCGACGGAGACGTGGTTATCGGCCTTGCCGATGGTCCAGGCAAAACCCGCGCTCGACGACGCGAGTGCCTTGAAACCGAGATGCTGCAACGCTTTCGCGCTGCCGACGTCGACCGGATTGGGCAGGATGAAGCAGCCGCTCTCGTGCATCTTCCTGAAGGTCGCGCGCTTGTCAGCAGTTGTCACATGCATGTTTCTCTCCCTTGTTGGCCGCGCAGAGATGGGGACGTGCCGCCGCGGGCGCTAGTGCGCGTCGTGCACCGCGCGGCTGTCCTTCGGCGCCTGCTCGCGATCATTCATGCTGTAGTCACGGATGACGCTGGCGATACGCAGATGATAGTCGGCGAAGATCATTGCGCGGCCTTTCGCTTGCGTGCGGCGATGCTCCATCGTGTTGCGCCAGGCTTGCACGGCTGCCTCGTCCCGCCAGAACGACACCGACAAAATCTTGCCCTTCTCGGTCAGGCTCTCGAAACGCTCGACCGAGATGAAGCCGTCGATGGTTTGCAGGATCGGCTTGAGGTCGGCCGCGAGGTCGAAATAATCCTGGCGGTGTTCCGGCTTCGGCCAGACCTCGAAGATTACGGCGATCATGGACAGTCTCCTTGAGTTGCTGGCCTACAATACCACTTACAAAACCACTTGGCGCAGAAACGTGCGCTCTTCTGCGAGGATGAATTTGTGCTCCTCCGCGAAATGGAAGTTCGCCATGCCTTCCGTATCCTGACGCAGCCGGGCGCGATAGGCCTCGTACGCAGCCAGACTCTCGAAGGTGATCAGCGCAAACGCGATGTTGTTGGTGCCCTCGTGCGGCATGAAATAGCCGATCAGGTCGCCGCCGCATTTCGGGATGATGGTGAGCCAGCGCTTCGAATACTCCTCGAATTGCGCACGCTTGAACGGATCGAGCTGATAGCGGATAAAGACGGTGACGGACATGATGGGCTCCTCTGGTTCCACATCGTCATTGCGAGCGCAGCGAAGCGATCCAGGAATCCCTCCGCGCAGGCAGCCTGGATTGCTTCATCGCTTCGCTCCTCGCAATGATGAGCAAAGCCACGCTATGCGCTTGCCTCACCACAATGCTTCGGCTACCATCGAAGCATGAAATCCGGTCCGGACATCGCCTTGGTCGCCTCGCTCGTCGGCGATCCCGCACGCGCCAACATGCTTACGGCGCTGATGAACGGGCGCGCGCTCACCGCGAGCGAGCTGGCGCAGGAGGCCGGCATCACGCCGCAGACCGCGAGCTCGCATCTTTCCAAGCTCGAGGCCGGCGGCCTCATCGAGCCGGAGAAGCAGGGTCGCCACCGCTACTACCGCCTCACCGACGACGACGTTGCCGGCGTGCTGGAGGGCCTTGCGGGCCTCGCAGCGCGGACCGGCCATATGCGCGTGCGCACCGGGCCAAAGGATCCGGCGCTGCGGCGTGCGCGGATCTGCTACGACCATCTCGCCGGCGATCTCGGCGTGCAGATGCTCGACACCCTGCGCGCGCGAAACCTGGTCCGGCAGAAGAAGCAGGAGATCGAGCTGACGGCGGAGGGCGAGCGCTTCCTGGCGAAGCACCTGCAGATCTCGCCCGACATGCTCGCCCATCCGCGCCGCCCGGTCTGCAAGGCCTGCCTCGACTGGAGCGAACGGCGCCACCATCTCGCGGGCACGCTCGGTGCCGCCATGATGCAGCGTTTCGCCGAGCTGAAATGGGCCGCCCGCGACGCCACGCCCGGCAGCCGCGTGGTGAATTTTACGCGCACCGGCGAGAAGCAGTTTGCCGCGCTGTTCGGCAACGAGCAGAACTGATCACGCAAGCCGCGCGAGATTGCACATTTGCGTGTGAGCGCCTGCCGTCGGCGCGAGCGAGGCTTGACCCCGCCATCCACGGGTTTATGGCCATCGGTGCCACACATCAGAGACGCCCATGAACCGTATCCTCCCGGTCGCGCTTGCCGCCGCCCTGCTCGCTTCGCCATTCACCTCCGCTCGCGCCGCCGACACCGCCCCGCGCGAGCCCTACGGCATCGCGCTCGAAGGTTTTGCCTATCCCTATCCCGTGCACCTGCTGCCCGTTCTCAACGATGGCGAGCAGCTCAGCATGGCTTATATGGACGTGCCGCCTGCGCAGCCGAACGGCCGCACCGTCGTGCTGCTGCACGGGCGCAATTTCCCGTCGAGCTACTGGGCACCCGTCATCAAGATGTTGAGCGAGGCCGGCTACCGCGTCGTGGTGCCGGACCAAATCGGCTTCGGCAAATCCTCCAAGCCGACGGGCGAGCTGCATTTCGACACGCTCGCGCGCAACACCATCGCACTGCTCGATCATCTCAAAATCGACAAGGCCGAGATCGTCGCCCATTCGCTCGGCGGCATGCTGGGCGTGCGCATCGCCCGCGCCTATCCCGACCGCGTCGCTCACCTTGTTCTGACGGCGCCAATTGGGCTGGAAGACTACCGCCTCTATGTGCCGCCGACGCCGACCGAGAAGATCATCGAGACCGAGGACAAGCTCACCGCCGATGGCTATCGCAAGCAGCTCGAGACCAATTATGCGATCAAACTGCCGGCGGAGGCGATCACGCCGTTCATCGACGCCCGCTTCAACATCAAGGGCAGTCCTGATTATCCGCACTGGCTGCGTGCCTTCGTCAGCTCCGGCCAGATGATCTATCGCGAGCCGGTGGCGCACGAGGTCGCACTGATCACCGCGCCGACGCTGTTCATCATGGGTGCCGACGATCACAACGCACCGGGCCGGCCGAACGCGCCGGAGGCGCTGCGCGCGAAGATGGGGCAGAACGCCGAGCTGGCGAAGGCGCTGGCCGCGAAGATGCCGAATGCGCGGGCCGAGGTGATCCCGGACACCGGTCATCTCGTCTTCCTGGAATCACCGGAGAAGTACAATGAGCTGGTGCTGGGCTTTCTCGGCCACTAGCGTCATTGCTGTCGTCCGAGGCCGCGTGCGGGGAACGTTCATGCCGCATTCAGGTCATGATTGGCAGATTTGGGGTGCGCCGTATCGGCATGTTGCAAAATTTAACATGTCGAAGCGTGTCTTTTGATTCATTGTGCACGCGCCAAGTCCTCCTAGAATCTGCCCAACCTCCCCCCAAGAATCTGCCCCAAGAATCTGCCCCAAGGACAAGAAGGAAGATCAAATGAAATATCTGCTCGCCGCCGCGATGCTCGCCAGCGCGGTCGTTGGTTTCAGCGAAGCGGCCAGCGCCGCCGGCGGCTGCGGCCCCGGCTGGTATCGCGGCGCCTATGGCAACTGCCGCCCGATGCGCGGTGCTGTCGTTGTCCGCCCGGGTCCGATCGTGGTTGCCCCGGCCCCTGTCGTCGTCGTGCCACGCGCGCGCGCGTGCCCCTACGGCCTCCGCTGGTACGCCGGCCGCTGCCGCCCGTACTGATCTCGTTTTTTCGCATTGCGAAATGGCCGCGCGGCGAAGCATGCGCGGCCATTTTCTTTTTGAGCGCCTGACGTCGCGTCGGACGGCTTCGAATCAAATAGGGGACCGCAATCGCGATCCCCTTTCAAGCCCGGCTTGCGCGAAGCTTACCAATGGCGGCGGTGCCAGCGCCGGCGATGCCAACCCCAGTGACGGCGGCGCCAGCCCCAATGACGGTGGCGGCCGTGCCAGTGCACCTGCTCGGGCTTCAACTGCGTAGCCTCTTCGCTGTTGGTGACGGCGGGATGAGCGTCTGGATTGCGTTGCGGCATGCTGGGATCACCGAGCGGCTGCGGCGCCAGCGGCGCGGCCTGTGCGGCGGTCGTGAACGCGGCAGCTCCGGCCGCGACACCAATTGCAAATTTCAAAAAGTTCCGGCGCTCCATGACTTCTTTCCTCTTGGATGGTCGTGCCAGTGATGCAGAGGCGAGTGTCGCGGTGACGACATGAACCGAAGCTGAATCGTGCGTTCAGATTCTTGCGAAACGGGCAGTGACGGCCTGTAGCCCGGGCACTACTCCCCAAACTCCTGCGCCAGCACCAGCAACTCGCGCGTGCGCGTCACGTCGGGCCAATCGCGCTTGAAATCGGCCACCAGCTGCGTCAGCGCATCGCCCTTCAGCATCGCAGCTAGCTTGGCCTCATCGTCGAACTGATACATGGCCTGATGCAGCGAGGGATCGTCCAGGCTCCAGAACCGCCAGGCCTTAGCGACGCCAAACGCCTTTACCGCGTCGGGCAAATGTTCCGTCTCGTACCATGTGTCGAACGCGGCGCGCTTGCCGGCGTCGGTGACGGTGGCGCGGACGACGAAGAAGGCTGACGGCATCGGATTTCCTCCTGTTGTTTGGCGTTAGCTTACCCGGTTATAGTGGCGGCAACAAAAAGCCCGCGCGGCGGATTTTGTCGTCGCGCCTGTAAGGGGGAATGGCCATGCGCAGGATCATCACGGGTCTCATTGCGATCGCCTCGCTGTGGCCGGCCGCCTCACCCGCCGAAATCGTGCGCTTCGACATCCTCGCGCGCGAGCCCGCCTTTGCCGGGCGCAACTTCGGCAATGTCGGAACCTACGAGCGCATCACCGCACGCGCGACCATCGCACTCAACCCCGCCGACGACCGCAACGCCGTCATCACCGATCTCGCGCTCGCGCCGCGCAATGCGAACGGAAAGGTCGAGGCCGCCGCCGACGTCGTGATCCTCCGGCCCAGCGATCCCACACATGGCAACGGCACGCTGCTGCTGGAAGTGCCCAACCGCGGCCGCAAGCTGGCGCCGCAACTGTTCGACGATTCCGCCCAGCCCGGCGCCAACAATGCGGACAAGGCCGAGGACGCCGGCATCGGCTTCCTGCACCGCCAGGGTTTTACGATGGTCTGGGTCGGCTGGCAGGGCGACATCGCCTCCAGGCCGGGACAGCTCGCGATGACGGCGCCGGTGCTCAAGAGCGTCACGGGACCCGCGCGCGAAGAATTCGTCTTCGACAACACGACCAATCCTGCGCGCGCGACGCTGATTTGGCCCGCCGCTGACCCCGCCAATCTCAACATCACGGTGCGCGCCGCCTGGGCCGACGCCCGGCAGACACCGTCCGGTCTCTCCGCGAAACTGATCGATCCCGCGACGGTGGAGATTGCCAGGCCCGACGGTTTTGACGCGGGCGCGCTCTACGAGATCACCTACACTGCACGCGATCCGGTGCCGCTCGGCATGGGCTATGCCGCCGTGCGCGACGTCATCAGCTTCCTCCGCCACGACGAGACGTCGGCGAACCCGCTGCTGAGCGGCCTGCATGCGTCCGTCAGCCGCGCCATCGGCTTCGGCGTCTCGCAATCCGGCCGCTTCCTGCGCGACTACCTCTATCTCGGCTTCAACGAGGATCTCTCGGGACGCACCGTGTTCGACGGATTGATGCCGCATGTCGCGGGCACGCGGCGGATGGCGACCAACGTTCGATTCGGCCAGCCCGGCCGCAACCCGCGCCATCCGCAGGATCCGGCGTGGCAAGCCGATCTCTTCCCCTTCACCTATGCGAGCCTCAGCGACCCCTACTCCGGCAAGACCGACGGCCTGCTTCGCCGCTGCGCGCTCTCGGCGACGTGTCCGAAGGTGATGCAGACCGACAGTGAGCACGAATGGTGGGCTTCGCACGCCTCGCTGCTCGTGACCGATCTCGCCGGCAATCATCTCGACCTCCCCGACAACCTCCGCGCCTACATGATCGCGGGCACGCCGCATTTCGCCGAAGCCTCCGACGTGATGCGCAGGGCCTTGCCGGCGATGTCGCTGCCGCAAAACCCGATGCATGCGGGCGGGCCGATGCGCGCCCTGCTCACCGACCTCAACGCCTGGATCAGCGACGGTACAAAGCCGCCCGCTAGTCGCGTTCCGATGCGCGCCCACGGCACGCTGGTCACCGCGCAAGGTGCGGTGCCGACGGATATCCCCGGCCTGCCCTACGCCGGCATCCACACGCTCGCCGCCTTCTCCGACCAGAGCGTGCTGCCACCGAAGGAGATCGGCCGCTATCCCGTGTTCGTGCCGAAGGCGGACACTGACGGCATGGCGATTGCGGGGATCCGCCAGCTCGCATTGGCGGTGCCGCGCGCGACCTACACGGCGTGGAATCCGCGGGCGCAGGGATTTGGCCCGACAGCGCTCTATCCGCTGCAAGGCGCAGTCGTGCCGTTCGCACCAACCGAGGCCGCGCGCAAGGAAGTGCATGACCCGCGGCTATCGATCGCAGAGCGATATGCGGATGACGGCGCGTATGTCGCTGCGGTGCGGCGCGAGGCCGCGCGGCAGGTCGCGGAGCGATTGCTGCTGCCGGAGGATGCGGAGCGCGCGGTCGAGGCGGCAAAGCAAGGCAAGCTGGCGAAGCTCGGGCAGTGAGAGAGCCGACGGCAACCGCGGTTTAAATGCTCACGATGCGGTTCGCCCTTTCCACAAACTCGTCTTGCCCGGGCTTGTCCCGGGCATCCACGTTCTTGGCCATAGGCAGGAATAGACGTGGATGGCCGGGACAAGCCCGGCCATGACGGTGTGAAAAAATGCCCCATCGCTGTCGGAATGCGGTCCCCCCATCCGTCCTATGCCCAGACAGCACGGAGACGCCGCATGCCCGACCTCACTCTCACCACCTTCAATTGGGTTCCCGAACTCCCGCGCGGCTTCGTGCGCGACCTCCGCGTGCGCTGGGCGCTCGAGGAGGCCGCCTTGCCCTATCGCGTCGCCAGCGTGCCGTTCGATGATCGCGGTGCCGCGCATTTCGCGCACCAGCCGTTCGGCCAGGTGCCGTGGCTCATCGATGGAGACACCTCGATCTTCGAGAGCGGCGCGATCCTGCTTCATCTGGGTGAGCGCAGCGCAAAGCTGATGCCCGCCGACCCGCGCGGTCGCAGCGAGGCGATCAAGTGGGTGTTTGCGGCGCTCAATTCGGTGGAGATGGCGAGCCTGCCTTGGGCGCTCTTCAGATTTACCGGCAATGACGACGGCTCACCGGCCGTGAAGTTCTTCGACGACTTCCTCAAGCTCCGCCTCAAGCACATGGAGCCGGTGCTGGGGGCGCGCGAATGGCTCGCGGGACC
Organism: Bradyrhizobium sp. 149; assembly: GCF_023073915.1. Lineage (GTDB taxonomy): Bacteria > Pseudomonadota > Alphaproteobacteria > Rhizobiales > Xanthobacteraceae > Bradyrhizobium. Next base: position 110,387 of record NZ_JADPKK010000019.1, read on the forward strand.
CTTCTCCGTCGCCGACGTCCTGATGGCGGACGTGCTGCGCCTCGTCGATCATTTCGATGGACTGACGGAGCAACCGGCCTGCCGCGCCTATGTCGCGCGCGCCACGAGCCGCCCGGCTTTCGTCAAGGCCCGCGCCGACCAGATGGCGCATTTCGCCGCCGCGGACACGGCACGATCTGCGTGACGTGCCGCACATAACTAGCCTGGCGTCTGCCATACGCTCCAGCCATCGCAACGAAGCAATTGGCTTCAATTCATCAGGGCAAAAGGTGACACATGGCCCGCATCGAATATCTCAAAGACCAGCTCGCCCGCGCCGAGCGGCTGGCAAAAGCGATCCTCGACCAGCACGCCGCGGAGCGCCTTCAGGCGTTCGCAGCCGAGTGCCGCACGGAGTTGCAGGTGCTGACGCGCAGGGTTGCGGCGTAAGGCAGTTCGTTACACGAGCTTCATCGGCGCATCCGCGACCACGCGCAAGTCGATGCTCCCGATCAACGCCGAACGGCGCGCCTCCGCCGCACTGATGGCCTCACTCGTCTGCCGCAACGTGCTGACGTTCGAGCCAAGCGAGACGATCCCGCCCAGCACCAGAGCGATCGATCCGAGCGCGGTAGTCTGACCTGATCCCAACAAGCCGAGGATCGTAGTCAACAGCAACGTGCCTCCGCCACCGATGGCGATCTTGGATGCCAGGATGTACTTCCGGCACCGCTCGGCAATCTCGGCTAGCCGCTCGATCCGAGCTTCAATGTCGGAGATTTCGTCGGTCGGATCGTCTTCGGTCATTGGATCGCGAGTACCAAGTCAGAAGAAACCAGTAGCCCGCATGAGAAGAACGACATGCGGGACTTGGAAGAAAACCCGGATGTCGCTACGCTCATCCGGGCTACGCCCTCACAACGGCAAATTGTCGTGCTTCTTCGCCGGCGTTTCCACCTTCTTGTCCTTCAGCATCGACAACGCCCGCGCGATGCGCTTGCGGGTCGAGTGCGGCATGATGACGTCGTCGATGTAGCCGCGCTCGGCGGCGATGAAGGGGGACAGGAATCGATCTTCGTACTCCTTGGTGCGCGCGGCGATCTTGTCGGGGTCGCCGATATCGGCGCGGAAGATGATCTCGACGGCGCCCTTGGCGCCCATCACGGCGATCTGGGCGGTCGGCCAGGCGTAGTTCATGTCGGCACCGATCTCCTTGGAGGCCATGACGTCGAAGGCGCCGCCATAGGCCTTGCGGGTGATGATGGTGACCAGCGGCACGGTGCACTGCGAGTACGCAAACAGCAGTTTTGCGCCGTGCTTGATCAGGCCGCCATATTCCTGCGCGGTGCCCGGCAAAAAGCCCGGCACATCGACGAAGGTGACGATCGGGATGTTGAAGGCATCGCAGAAACGAACGAAGCGCGCGGCTTTCCGTGAGGCATCGCTGTCGAGCACGCCGGCGAGCACCATCGGCTGGTTCGCGACGAAGCCCACCGTGCGGCCGGCGATGCGGCCGAAGCCGGTGACGATGTTCTTGGCAAAGGCGTCCGCGATCTCGAAGAAGTCGCCCTCGTCCACGACCTTGAGGATCAGCTCCTTCATATCGTAGGGCTTGTTCGGATTGTCCGGGATCAGCGTGTCCAGCGACATGTCGACCCGGCCGATGTCGTCAAAACTCGGCCATTCCGGTACGCCGTCGGTGTTGTTGGACGGCAGGAAGTCGATCAGGCGCCGCATCTGCAGCAGCGTCTCGACGTCGTTTTCGAAGGCACCGTCCGCGATCGAGGAGCGCGTCGCGTGCACCGAGGCGCCGCCGAGCTCTTCCGCCGTGACGACCTCGTTCGTGACGGTCTTCACGACGTCGGGGCCGGTGACGAACATGTAGCTGGTGTTCTTCACCATGAAGATGAAGTCGGTCATGGCCGGCGAATAGACGTCGCCGCCGGCGCAGGGGCCCATGATCACCGAGATCTGCGGGATCACGCCCGAGGCGAGCACGTTGCGGCGGAACACGTAGGAATAGCCGGCGAGCGCGGCGACGCCCTCCTGGATGCGGGCGCCGCCCGCGTCATAGAGGCCGATGATGGGCGCCCGCGCCTTCATCGCCATGTCCTGGAGCTTTGTGATCTTCAGCGCGTGGGTCTCGGACAGCGAGCCGCCGAACACGGTGAAATCCTTGGCGAACACAAAGGTCTTGCGGCCGTTGACGGTGCCCCAGCCGGTGACGACGCCGTCGCCGGGCACCTTGTTCTTCTCCATGCCGAACTCGGTGGAGCGGTGCTCGACGAACATGTCGAATTCCTCGAACGATCCCTTGTCGAGCAAGAGCTCGATGCGCTCGCGGGCGGTCAGCTTGCCGCGGGCGTGCTGCGCCTCGATGCGCTTCTCCCCGCCGCCGAGCTTTGCGCCGGCGCGACGGTCTTCAAGGGCGTCCAGGATGTGTTTCATTTGCTCCCGCCAGTTCTTAAGTGATGCGGGGTTCTAACACGGCATTTTGCGGGCCGGAAAGCGCCCTTTCGGCCTCGCAGGGCTGCCCTGTTGGCGCTGAAACCGTGAGGGATTACAACGTTTTGCCTGGGAGACGAGCATGAGCGAAGGAACGGCCGAGACCGGTTCGGTGACGGGCGGCGTCAACATCCTGCTGCGGCTGGAGGGCCTGACCCTGTTTGTGGGGATGGTGATGCTGTACTGGACCTGGGACGGCTCCTGGTTGGTCTTTGCCCTGCTCTTCCTCGTGCCCGATCTGAGCTTCCTCGCCTATCTGGCCGACGCCAAATTCGGGGCGCTGGTCTACAACGCCGCCCACAGCTACATGGCGCCGGTGACGCTGATGACGCTCGGCTTCGGCCTCGCCTCGCCGCTCACCCTGTCCATCGCCTTGATCTGGCTCGCCCATATCGGCATCGACCGGGCTCTGGGTTATGGCCTGAAATACTCGGCCGGCTTCGGCTTCACCCATCTCGGCCGGATCGGCCGGCAGACGGACACCTGACCCCCCGCCACCGCGCGCAAATTTGGTGGCCCGGCCCGGTTGACCGGAACTGCCGATTCAGGCTTGCTCCAGAGTTACGATCAGGCGCCGAATGTTGCGTGAGCCCAGTCGGTACGGCGGCGGTCATCATTTCCGGCTGCAAGCATCACCTCATGTCCGCGACGGTCGTCCCACTGCCGCCGAACCCTTCGTCCGAAACCACCGACTTCCTGCGACGCATGGCCAGCATGGTGTCGGGGCGGAACGGCGAGATGCTGCTGCGCGCGGCCGCGCTGATCGAGTCGCTGGCGCAACGGGCGATGTCGGCGGAACGCCTCTATCACCGGGAGCACGAAGAGAACACGCGCAACACCGAGCTGCGCGAGGCCGGTGAGATGGCGTCCGACGCCATGGTCAAGCAAATTGACGGGCTGCGCAGCCAGCTCGCCGAGGTCACCGCGGCCGCGGCCGCCGAGCGCGCGGCATTTGATGCCGAGCGCGGCAGCCTGCTCGGCCTGATGCAGCAAGCGGAGAGCCATATCGGCAAGCTTACAAGCGAGCTGGAGACGCTGCACGCCTCGGTCGACAGTTTCAACGAGACCGCCATCTCCGTGCCGATCGAGGTGCTGCGGCTGGCGCGCACCCAGTTCGACTTTCTCTCCGCCGGCTTTGCCCGCAAGGGGGACGTGATCTCGCAGGCGATGAGCGAGATCGGCGGTTTTGCGATCGACCAGGCGCTGACGGTCAAGAAGGCCGATCCCGCCTGAGGCCCACGCAATCACATTCACAATTGGTCGTCATGCCCGGGCTTGTCCCGGCCATCCACGTTCTTTGAAGCCGATAAGGAAGGTCGTGCCCGGCCATGACGCCGTGGAAGCGTCCACGTCCCAAGCTCCCACTCTTGCGAGCGCATGTGGTGCTGGCCGAATACCCGGACGGTGCGCACGGCTTTGACAGCGGGCTGCTCGGCGTCAATACGGTCGCCGTGTCCACGGGCGCGCAGAGCGTGCGCAACTGCCGGATTCGCGAAGGCGATGGCGGCGTCCTGATCAACGAACGATACGAAAGCGCCGTTCACCTACAAGGATTCCTGCGTCGAGCTCAATCCGCATGTCGGCGGCAATTCAACGACTGCTGCGGAATCGCGCAAGGCCGTGGAGGAGCTTTTGCAGGCGCTGTTCAAACTGGGTTAGGCCGGCGCGACATACTCCGTCGTTGCGAGTGCAGCGAAGCAATCCAGAGTCGTTCCACGGACGCGTTCTGGATTGCTTCGTGGCTTCGCTCCTCGCAATGGCGGAGGCTACGGTTCACCCGGCTTGAACGGCTCGTGCTTGTCCGGCGGCACGGTCTCCTCCGCCATTGCGAGCAGCATGGCGACCATCACATAATTGCCGGCGAGCGCGGTGAGGTCGACGATCTGCTGGTCATTGAAAGTCTTCTTCGCGCGCGCATAAGTTCCGTCGCCGATCTTCTTCGTCGTGGTGAGCTCGGTGACGAAGTCGTAGACGACGGCCTCGTCCTCGGCCATGTTCGATGGCCGCTTGTTGGCCTTCAGGTCCGCGATGGTGTCGGCCGACAGGCCAGCCTTGGCCGCGAGCGGCGCATGGGCGTACCACTCGACCTGCGAGCGCCACTGCCGCCCGATGATCAAAATCGCAAACTCGTTGAGTTTTGTCGGGACCGAGGTTTCCCAGCGCAGATAGTGGAACAGGTCGAACAGGCGCTGGCCGAGCACCGGGCTGCGGATCATCGGATTGTAGGGCCCGCCGATGCCGACGCTCGACACCTTCATGATCTGCTCGCCGAGCGGCTTCTGCTTGGCGTCGAGCTGGTCCATCGTGAGCTGCGGAAAGCGCGGCTCCTTGCTGGTGGCGGGCGCTGCAAACATCGTGGCGGCAAGCCAGCCGCCTGCGGCGGCAAGCGTGAGCGACGACAGCCATAGCGGCGTTGAGTTCATTTTGTCCTCCCGGTTTTTATTCGCTCAGTTTTCTCGGCCGGGAGATGCTAGTCGAGCGGCGCCAGCGCGGTAGCGCTAGATGGCGCCGATCTCGGCAAGGCAGGCTTGCGTCAGCGGCATGCGCTCGCCGACCAGACGCGGCTCCTTGCAGTCCATATTGAGCGCGAACACGGTGTGCGCTTCGCCCTTCTCGGCCCAGCCTACCATCCAGCCAAGCGACGGCTCGCCGCGCTCGGCGCCAAGCAGCCCGGACTTGGCGCGAATGACGCTGTCGCCGACCTTGGTCACAGGCAGGATGTCAGCGACGAGATCCTGGCTGCGCTTGGAGATCGGCAGCGCCCGGCGGCGCAGCCTGTCGACGAAATCGACCTGCTCGACCGGATCGGTGCGCAAGGCGCCGGTGAGCCAGAAATGGTCGATACCGCCACCGATGTCGCGATTGCCGTAGTCGAACAGATCGACGTGTTTTTGCATGCGCTCTTGCCCGATCCGGCGCGCGATCTCCTGATAGACCGGAACGGCGCTCACCGCGATCGCGCTACGCAGCGTATGGTCCTTGTTCCAGGCTTCGATCGGTCGCTTCACGCCGTCCCAGGGAAATATGTCCTTGTCGGGATCAGCCACCACGCCGGTCTCCAGCGCGATCAGCGAGTTCGGAATCTTGAAGGTCGAGGCTGGCAGCTTGGCTTCGCCCGAACGTTCCTTGTCGCTGGCGACGATCAGATAATCCTCGACCTTGTAGCCGACGAAGGTGCCTGATGTGCCGAGGTCGGTGAAGCGCTTTGCCAGGCCGTCGCGTATTTCGTTGCGGGGCGGGGCGACGTGGGCGAACGAGCGCTGTGGCAGGATAGCAGTTGCGGCGAGAAGGCCGAGGGTGGAACGGCGGCTGATCAAGAGCGATGTCCATTGAACGATGAAAGTGGCCGCGACCATGCAGCCGTTATCGTGGTGAAACGATGACGGGTTATTTCTTGAGCATGATCTCTTCGGAAAACCGCTGCACACTTTTCCGGATCATGCTCTACCGCCTGCCCGACAGCCGCAGCACGAACACCAGCACTTCGGCGACGGCCTTGTAGAGGTCGGGCGGGATCTCCTCGCCGAGCTCGACCTTGGACAGCGCGCCGGCCAAGATCTCGTTCTCCTCGATCGGGATGTCGTTGGCCTTGGCGATCTCGACAATTTTTTCGCCGATCGTGCCCTTGCCCTTGGCGACGACGACAGGCGCGTTGCTGCCCCTCTCGTAATGTAGCGCAATCGCAAGCTTCGACGGGTCGCTCATGTGGCGCGATCCAGGAAGTGGCCGGCACGAGCCGGTGCGGGCTGTGGCGGGGTGCCCACGCGGACCAGGATGTCGCCGGGCTTGAGCTCGGCCCTGGTCAGGGCCTGGTTGAGCTCACCGATTCCGGCGCGGAGCTGTTGTGCGGTCGCCGGCCGCTCCGCCCACATCCGCACGAAGGTCTTGTCACCGTTCAGAGTAATCAAAGCGTGCACGGGTCCGGCCGGCTCGACGTTGAGCGTGAACCGCGCGCGCCAGGCGCGTTTCGCGGGATCGGCGGATTCATTGCCGCCATCGCGCGAGATCTCGAACTGCGCCATTGCGGTGCCCTGCGGCGTTGCGAAGGGAATCTCGAAATTCCACTGCGGCACGGTCGGATCGATCCTGTGACCGCTGGCGTCGGTGCGATCGGGGAGCGAAGCAACCTGGAGCAAGGTCTGGCGCGCGATCGCGGCATCGGTGTCGTCGAGCAGGCGATGCACGGTCGCAGCGAGCGGCGTATCCGGTGCGAGTGACGGCGAGGCAATGGATTGCGCCGACGGCAACGCGCCGCGAACCGGCGGTGGCGTCGTGCGTGCAGCGGCTTCGAAGAAATGTCCGTCAGGCACGGCCTTGTTCGAGCCCGGCACGTTGCCGGTCATGCGCGGCAGGTTTTGCGTGATCTCTTGCAGCAGGCTCGCGGCAAGGCCGGCGGATATGGTTCGCGGCATCGCGGCCTGCGGGGCACCGCAAGCAATGTCGGCCAGTACGGCCGCAGCGAGATTAGTACTGCGCGGCATTTGCGGCGGTTGGGCGATCCCGGCATCGGCTGACGGCAATGCGGCCGGCGCGGCCTCTCCTGCTGCCGAAGCCGGCGCGGCGGCAACCTGCGGTGTCCCCGGAGTAGCAGCAGGAATCGCAGCCCCCTGTGGCACGGTCGTCTCGAGAGTCGTCAGCGTCTGACGCAGGACCAGCAATGCCGCCTTCAGGTCCGGCATCGTGCCGGAGGACGGCGTCGCACCTGCGGCGAGCGAGGCCTCGAGGAACAGCCCGGACTTCTGGAAGGCGGCTTCAATGTCGCCGCCATCGAGCCCGGCGTTGAGCGGCACCTGCTGCGCCAGCACGCCAATCACCGCCTGCTTCAGCCCCGCCGGCAGATCGCTGCCAGTGACGACCGCAGCCAGATTGGCGAACAGCGGCGCTTGGCTGCCCTGTTTGGTCACGGCCTCGGCCGAGACCGTTGTGACAGCAGCCTGTTCGGACGGGGTGAGGGTATTGCGTGCCGTGGCAGCGGACGGTCCAAGCGGCGGGCTGTCCACCAGCGAGGCCGCAGCCGGCGTCAGCGTGACCTGATCGGCGGCCGCATCGCCTGCCCCGCCCATAATAATGGCGAGCCGGATGGTGCCGTCGCTCTGCGACACCGCGAGCTGGAGGTTTTGTCCTGGTGTCAGCGACACCTCAGACATCACATCCATCGAGAGATTGGCGATCGCGATCCGCACGAGATTGTCGGCGAGCACGCTGACGACTTTTGCGTCGACCACGCTGCCGGCCTGCAGCACAAGATCGGGTGTCGCCGCATCAGCAACAGGGCTGGCAGCACTGACGGGAAGGATCGAGCTTATCGGCGTCGGCATCGCGAGGGGCCCAGGGAACGCTGGGACCACCCTAAGGCCGCCGTCGTAAACCTCTCGTTAAGGACCTTTGGCGACGGGCGGCCTCACGGCGTCCAAAACCGCCACGGCGGCCTGAAAATCCTTCAGCCGGGCAGCACGGCGGGCAGCGGCTTCCTCGTCCACGCCCCATTTGCCGGCATTCCAGTCCTCATCGACATAGGCCGCCGCCCAGACCTGATCGGCGTCGCGCACCCCATGGGCAAGTGCCAGCGCCAGCAGCGCCGAGCCGGTCAGGGTGGTGATCACATGGAGGGCGGCGACCGACCAGGCATCCCCCGGCAGTGCCGCACGCGCGGCCCGGACAGCCTCATCCGGCTGCGTCACATGCATGACGCCTTCAGACAAGATAAAGTGCGCCCCTAGCGTCTCCGCGGCCCAGAACAGCACGGGATCCCAATGCGCGGCCTCGGAGGCGACAAGCCCCTCGGGATGGCCGGCGCGATAGAACAGCAGATCGGACTGGAGGTATTTTGCAAGGTCGTCCGTGACGAGATCGACGCGGTCGACGACGCCCTCGATCACGCTGTTGGCTATCCGCGTCAGCGGCATGGTCATGGGATTGATCGTCTCGCCTTGGGCCGCCCATTCCGCGGCTACTGCTTCGGCGAGCGCACGCGAAGGGACGATCACCTGGCGCTTGGAGGGCGTGCGGATCGGCTTGCCGTCGAGCGTGACGGCAAAGCCGCCCTCGGCCTCAGCGACGCCAGCCTCCTTGTAGAAGCGCTTGCGCCGCGGCGTGCGCGTGGCCTGGCGGACCGCCTCCTGCGGATCGAGCGGGGACTTCCCCGCCATCTCATCGAACAATTCGCGCATCTGGTTTTCGGCCCTGATCACTCAATACTAGGCTTGTAAGGTAAGACCGGCGGCCGATAAAGCGAGCGGCAGGCATGAGGAATATGCGGTCATCGTGCCCGAGCGGGAAAGCTCAGCCCGTCGCGATCGCGGTCATTTTCAGGCCACACGACAAGACTTATGTCACGGCAAATCGAAAACCGTGGCCGGCCGGTACGCTGAACTTCATCCGGGTGAACGGGCCGGCGGGTTGGCTGATCACAGATGTCGAGAGCTCCGCACGACCGCTTGCGGACGTTCCTGGAGCAGTTCCGGAATTGAGGGACTCAACTACTCTTCTGGCGCGTTCTCGATCGGATCAAATCTGCTTGCATCGAGCCCGAGCAGGTTCCACGACTGCTGCATGTGCTGCGGCAGAGGCGCGGTGGCATCGATCACCCCGCCGCGCGGATGCGGGATGACGATGCGGCGCGCCAGCAGATGCAGCCGGTTTTGCAGGCCACCCGGCAATTGCCAATTCTCGATGTTGAAATATTTGGGATCCCCGACGATGGGATGCCCGATATGTTCCATGTGGGCGCGCAGCTGGTGGGTGCGCCCCGTCACCGGCTTCAGCGACACCCAGGTGAGCTTGTTGCCGGCGGTCTCGACCACCGCATAATACGTTACCGCGTGGCTTGCGCCTTCGTCGCCATGCTGGGCGATGCGCATGATGGTGTCGTCTTCGCTCTCCTCTTTCGCAAGGAAGGTCGAGATGCGGCCCTGCTTCGGCTTCGGCAGGCCAGGCACCAGCGCCCAATAGGTTTTTCGCGCCGACCGCGAACGGAACGCACCGGTCAGATGCGAGGCGGCAAAGCGGGTCTTGGCGACCAGGAGACAGCCCGACGTCTCCCTGTCGATGCGGTGCACGAGGCGCGGCTTCTGCCCCTTGGAATCGCGCATCACCTCGAGCATCTGGTCGATGTGCCGCGTCATGCCTGAGCCGCCCTGCACGGCGAGGCCGGCCGGCTTGTTGAGGACGAGAACGTCGTCGTCCTCGTAGATCGTCATTTCCTTCAGCGCGGCAAGCGTCTTTTGCGCAGCCTCCGACTGCGGATTGGGCGCCTTCGGCGTGTCGAGCTTCAGCGGCGGAATGCGGACGCTCTGGCCCTCCTCCAGGCGGTCCTTGCTGTCGACGCGCTTGCCGTCGACGCGCAGCTCGCCTTTGCGCACGACACGCTGGATGTGGGAGAACGACAGGCCGGGAAAGCGCGCTTCGAGGAAGCGATCGACGCGCATGTTGTTCTCGTCGGCCGTCACCTTGACGGTCTCCACCTTGGTCGGCAGCAGGACCTCGACGGGCTTGACCGGCTCGGGCTTTTCCTGCGCAAGCTTTTCCATTGCAGATTTGGGCGTGCGCCGCTCGGTGCGTTCAGAGGCAAACCGCGGCGACTTAGCACCCGGCTTCCCGCCCAGCCGCGGCCCTGCCTTCTTCGCGCTGCGCGCCTTCAACGGACGCGAATCGTCGCGCTCGTCACGCGAACGGGGCTTTGGGTTCATTCTCTTGATGCGGCGGCTCATGGCTGCCTGCCTAGCTCAAAACCGGCCTCACGTCACGGCGAAATGGCGATTTGGCTTCAGCCACCCCGCTCCTTCCGCAACTTGGCCCAATAATCCAGCCGCTTGCGGATCTCGCGCTCGAAACCGCGGTCGGGCGGGTCGTAGAAGGTCTGGCGGCCCAGGGCTTCCGGAAAGTAGTCCTGGCCGGAGAAGGCCTCGGGGGCGTCGTGGTCGTATTCGTAGGCGGCGCCGTAGCCTTCCGACTTCATCAGCTTGGTCGGCGAGTTCAGGATGTGTTTCGGCGGCAGCAGCGAGCCAGCCTGCTTTGCGACCTGCATCGCCGTGCCGAAGGCGGTGTAGACGGCGTTCGATTTCGGCGCGGTGGCGAGATAGACCACGGCCTGTGCGATCGCGAGCTCGCCTTCGGGATGGCCGAGGAAATCGAAGGCGTCCTTGGCCGCGTTGGCGATGACCAGGGCCTGCGGATCGGCAAGGCCGATGTCCTCCACCGCCATCCGCACGACGCGGCGGGCCAGGAACAGCGGGTCCTCGCCAGCATCCAGCATGCGCGCGAGATAATACAGCGCGGCATCGGGATCGGAGCCCCGCACCGACTTATGCAGCGCCGAGATCAAATTGTAATGGCCGTCCGCCGACTTGTCGTAGATGGGCGCGCGACGCTGCAAAATCTCCTGCAGCTGCGCGGCGTTGAACATCTCGTCCTTGCGCGCGGCGCGCCAGACTTCTTCGACGAGCGTCAGCGCCGCGCGGCCGTCGCCATCGGCCATGCGCACCAGCACGGCGCGCGCTTCCTCGTCGAGCGGCAGCTTGCGGCCCTCGACCTCCTCGGCATGCACGAACAGCTTTTCGATTGCGGCAGCGTCAAGCGAGCGGAACACCAGCACGCGCGCACGGGACAGAAGCGCCGCGTTGAGCTCGAAGGACGGGTTTTCGGTGGTGGCGCCGACCATCACCACTGTGCCGTCTTCCATAACGGGCAGAAATGAATCCTGCTGGGCGCGGTTGAAGCGATGCACCTCGTCGACGAACAGCAGCGTGCCCTTGCCCATCTCGCGGCGTGCACGCGCGGCCTCAAAGGCCTTCTTCAAATCAGCGACGCCGGAGAACACCGCGGAGATCTGCTCGAAATGCAAATCGGTGGCGTCCGCGAGCAACCGCGCGACCGTGGTCTTGCCCGTGCCGGGCGGGCCCCAGAACACCAGCGAGCCCAGCGTGCGCGTCTCCAGCATGCGCGTCAGCGCGCCGTCGGGACCCAGGATGTGATCCTGGCCGACGACCTCCGAGAGCGCGCGCGGCCGTAGCCGATCCGGCAGCGGATGCGGAGCCTCGTGATCGAGCCCCGCCGCGGCAAACAGCGTTGGCGTCTCCTGTGGTCGCTTCGGACTCATCCGCCCAGCGTGACGTTGATTTGCTGGCCGCCACGCACCAGCGTGATGCGCCAGATGCGCTGGCGCTCGGCGGCCGCCTTTTCGAGGTCGCTGGTCTTGCTGATCTTTTGGTTGTTGACCGCCAGGATGACGTCGCCCTTCTGGAACCCGACATTCGCGGCCGCGCTGTCGCCGCCGAGATCGGTGACCACGACGCCCTCGGTGTCGGCGTCCAGATGCAGTTCGTCGGCGAGCGCCGGGGTGATGGTCGAGACCTTCGCGCCTTGGAGAGGCGAGCGCGCGGTGATGACAAGCTCGTTGCGGCCGGTATCGGGCGCAGCGTCCAGCGCCACCATCAGCTTGATGGGCTTGCCGCCGCGCTGCACGTCGATCTGCGCGGTGCCGCCGAGCGGCCGTGTGGCGAAGCGATAGTCGAAGGCGTTGGGATCATCCACGGTCTGGCCGTCGATGGCGACGATCAGGTCGGAGGATTTCAGCCCGGCCTTGGCCGCCGGTCCGTTCGGAACGACGCTTGCGACCAGCGCGCCGGTCGGCGAACGCAGGCCAAGGCTTTCGGCGATCTCGGGCGTCACCGCCTGCAACTTCGCGCCTAGCCAGGGCCGCTTCACCGCTTTGCCGCCGCCCTTGGCGGAGGCGACGACGACGCGCACCATGTTGGCGGGGATCGCGAAGCCGATGCCCTGCGAACCGCCGGAGCGCGAATAGATCGCGGTGTTGATGCCCGCGAGCCTGCCGTTCATATCGACCAACGCGCCGCCGGAATTACCAGGATTGATCGCCGCATCGGTCTGGATGAAGAACTGGTAGTCGGTGATACCGACCTGCGTGCGCGCCAGCGCCGAGATGATGCCGTGGGTCACGGTCTGGCCGACGCCGAAGGGATTGCCGATCGCCAACACGACGTCGCCCACCATCAGCTCGTCAGAATTGGTGAATTCGAGAGCCGGAAACTTCTCTTTGGTGTCCTTCAGACGCAGCACCGCGAGATCGCTGCGAGAGTCCTTCAGCACGATCTCGGCCTCGAACTCACGCTTGTCCGACAGCGACACCTTGACCTGGTCGGCGCCTTCGATGACATGGACGTTGGTGACGACGAGCCCGGACGCATCGACGATCACGCCCGAACCAAGCGAGCGCTGCACCTGCTCCTGCTGCTGGCCGGGCACGCCGAAGAAGCGACGGAAGATCGGGTCGTCGAGCAGCGGATTGCGATTCTGCACCACCTTGGCGGCATAGACATTGACGACCGCCGGCTGCACCCGCTGCACGATCGGCGCATAGGACAGCCGCAGTTCGGCGGGCGAGGACGGGACACGGCGATCCTGCGCGGCGGCCGGATCGAAGTTGGCCGAAAAGGCTATGCACAGTGCCGTGACGACGGCGGTCCAGGTCGATCGAAACATTCCTACCTCTCGGAAAAGACGCCGGAATATAGGCGCGTTCGCCCGCCAATAGAAGGGCGCCCGGCAGCATATTCAGCCCCCTTTGGTGTGTCCGGCCTGCAAGCTCGGCGTGCGAAATAGCAATTGGCCGGGGCTGCGGATTGGCATGACGCGCGTCGTCTTGCATGGTGTCGTAAGGCGGATTCGGTCGCGGCGAACTTGCATCAGCGGGAACCGCGCAACCGGACGCAACCGCGGGCAGTCATCGATCATGTCTAGGCTCTCCGCCAGCGACTTGGGGAAGTTCGTCAAACGATGGAGTGATGACGTGAGCAGGACAAGAATTGCAGCCACGGCGATTGGTCTCGCCGGCGCGCTGGCGGCTTCGCAGGCCCAGGCCCAATCGGCAAGCAGCAGCGATCAGGAGATCGCGCTCCTGAAGCAGCAGTTGAAGATGCTGGAGCAGAAGCTCGACAAGCTCCAGAGTCAGACCGCCGCGAACACCGCGGCTACGGCAAGGGCCAGGACCGAGGCGAAGGCGGAGGCGAAAGCCGAAGCGCGTTCCGAAGCGAAGGCCGTCGTCGCCAACGCCAACGCGGCGATCCCGCTCAAGGGGCCGGCGCCCGCGTCCGGTGTCGTCGTGACGATGCCGAACAATCGGCCGACCATCTGCACTGCCGATGGGGCTAACTGCGTCGGCATCACCAGCCGCGTGCATTGGGATGTCGGCGGCTACGACTATCGGCCCAACACGGCGGCAACCGTGCCGCAAAAGCTCGACAGCGGCGAGAACGTCCGCCGCGCGCGGATCGGCGTCGCCGGCAAGTTCTTCAACGACTGGAATTTCGCGCTGGTCTACGACTTCGGCGGCTCCTCCGACGGATTTGGCGGCGCGGCTCCGGGCTCGCTGCCCGGCGGCGCCGTCTCCGGCGTCGAGAACGCCTATCTCAGCTACACCGGCCTGAAGCCGTTCGGCGGCCGAATGGCGATCGAGGCCGGCATCATGGACCTGCCCTACACCCTGGATGAGGCCACGAGCTCCAACGACACCATGTTTATGGAGCGTGCCTCGGCCGGCATCGTCGCCACCAACATCGCCGCCGGCGACTTCCGCTCCGCCGTCGGCACACGCTGGTTCAACGACCAGCTCTGGATCGGCGGCTATGTCACAGGACCGTCGACCGGCGCGATCCACTCCGCCTCCAGCGCGGCACCAGCCGGGACGAGCGAACAATATGGCGCCGTGGCGCGTATTGCCGGCAACCCGATCAGCGGCAAGGATTACTCGGTGCATATCGGCGCCGACGCGGAATGGCTGATCCAGCCGCCGCGCAATCTGATCGCCAACACGCAGACGGTCACGCTCAGCGACCGTCCAGAATTGCGCCTCGACCCGACGGCACTGATCTCGACCGGCGCAATCCCCAACGTCTCGGGCGCGCAGGTCTACAGCGTCGAAGCGGCGGCGACCTATGGCCCGTTCATCGTTCAGGGGGAATACTTTTGGTACAACATCGACCGCACCGCCAACACCGGCGTGCCGCTGGTCGGCGCACCGAGCCTGAAATTCCAGGGCGGCTATGCGCAGGCCGGCTACGTGCTGACGGGTGAAGGCCGAACCTACAACGCAGCGAACGCGGCCTACAACGGCGTCAAGCCCGCGCATCCGTTCTCGCTCGATGGCGGCGGCTGGGGCGCGTGGGAGATCGCGGGACGCTTCTCGACGATCGACCTCAACGACCAGCTCGCGAGCGCCAATGGCATCGCCGGCGGAAGGCAGACCGTCTACACGCTTGCGCTCAACTGGTATGTCAACGGCAACGTCCGCTTCATGCTCGATTATCTGCATGGCAACGTGTCGAAGCAAGCCTCGCCCGTCTCGACCGCCGATGTCGGTTCGAAGTACGACGCGGTTGCCATGCGCACGCAGTTCGCGTTCTGAGGTGATCACGTCCGGGAGCGGTACGGTCCGCTCCCGGATATCTAGGCGGCGCGCTTCGGTTTCTTCACGATCACCGGCGCCGGCGCGCAGGAGAGCCGCTGCTGATGGCTCTCGCCCCAAGCCTTCAAGATGTCGATCACGGGCTTGAGGCTCTCGCCGAGCTCGGAGAGAGAATATTCCACGCGTGGCGGCACCTCGGCATAGACCTTGCGGATGACCAGCTTGTCCTCCTCCAGCGCGCGAAGCTGTTTGGTCAGCATGCGCTGGGTGATGCCGGGCACCCGGCGGCGTAGTTCGCCGAAACGGTGGGTGCCGCCCTGGAGGTGGTAGAGGATCACGCCCTTCCACTTGCCGTCGATGAGATCCAGCGTCGCCTCGACCGAGCAGCCTGGGCGACGGGCAAAATTGCGCCGTTTCATGCGTATTTTCCCAACAGTATCCAAACAGGGACTATATCCCCGAATTTACAGTACTTGCCAAATTGGAGCTAGAGCGACAGTTAGGGCGGCAGGCGACCACGCCATCTGATGGAGACAAGCCATGAAGGCCGTCGGCTACAAGAAGTCGCTTCCGATCGAGGATCAGGACGCGCTGATTGATTTCGAGACCGCAAAGCCCGAGCCCAAGGGACGCGACATTCGCGTCGCCGTGAAGGCGGTCTCGGCCAATCCGGTCGATTACAAGGTGCGTAAGCGCGCCGCCCCGCCTGAGGGGGAAACCAAAATTCTGGGCTATGACGCGGCCGGATTGGTCGACGCCGTCGGTCCCGACGTCACGCTGTTCGAGCCGGGCGACGAGGTATTTTACGCCGGCTCGATCCTGCGCCAAGGTACCAATTCCGAATTCCATCTGGTCGACGAGCGTATCGTCGGCAACAAGCCGAAGAGCCTGTCGTTCGCGCAAGCTGCGGCCCTTCCCCTCACCTCCATCACCGCCTGGGAGCTGTTGTTCGATCGGCTCGGTGCGGTGCCCGACAAGAGCGTCGATCCGCGCACGCTGCTGATCACGGGCGGCGCCGGCGGCGTCGGATCGATCCTGATCCAGCTCGCCCGTCGCCTCACCGGGCTGACGGTGGTCGCGACCGCGACGCGGCTGGAATCGCAAAAATGGTGCCTCGATCTCGGCGCGCATGCGGTGGTCGACCACGGCGCGCCGATGAAGGAGCAGATCGAGAAGCTGAAGCTGCCGCCGGTCGCGCTGGTCGCGAGCCTCACCTTCACCGACCAGCACTACAAGGCGATCGCGGAGGTGATGGCACCACAGGGCAAATTCGGCCTGATCGACGATCCCGCGGAATTCACCGTGAGCGCGTTCAAGGGCAAGGCGATCTCGGTGCACTGGGAATCGATGTTCACGCGCTCCTCGTTCCAGACGGCCGACATGATCGCGCAGCATCATCTGCTGGACGACGTCGCCGACCTCATCGACAAGGGCGTGCTGCGCACCACGCTCGACCAGACCTTTGGCACGATCAACGCGGCCAACCTCAAGCGCGCGCATGCGCTACTTGAGAGCGGCAAGTCGCGCGGGAAGATCGTGCTGGAGGAGTGGTAGTTTTCAACATCCGGCCGCTTCCAAGCGGCCGGCCCTCTCTGTTACGATCCGCCGCCCGCTGCGCCGGGCGACGATTATCAGGGATGAGCTGAATGAGCTTCTGGATGAAAACAACGATCGTTGCGGCTGTATCCGCTGCTGCCGCGATGTTCGGCGGAGCAAACCTGGCTCTTGCCGACGACTATCCCGAGAGACCGCTGCAATTGGTCGTGCCGTTTTCTCCTGGAGGTGCCTCCGACGTCGTCGCGCGCATCATCGGCGGCGAGCTCGAGGCCCGGCTTGGCAAGCCCGTCATCGTCATGAACCGTCCGGGCGGCGGCACCACGATCGCGGGCAAGGAGGTCGCGCGCGCCGCGCCCGACGGCTACACCCTGTTCTTCAGCTCCAACTCGACCTTCACGCTGCCAGCGGCCGTCAAGGAAACCGTGCCTTACGATGCGGCCAAGGATTTCGAGCCGCTCGGGCAAGTCGGCAAGATCACTCTGGTGCTGGTCACCTACAAGGACAATCCGATCAAGGATCTGGCCGCGCTTGTCGCGGAAGCCAAAGCCAATCCGGACAAGCTGTCGCTCGCGTCCTTCGGCGCCGCGACGGTATCGCACTTCGCAGGCGAGCTGTTCAAGTCGAGTGCAGGCATTAAGATGGTGCACCTGCCGTACAAGGGCAGCGCGCCTGCGATGAACGATCTGATCGGCAAGCACATCCAGTATCACGTCGACACCGTGATTGCAGTCAAGCCGCAGCTCGACGCCGGCACCGTACGTGTGCTCGCGGTGTTCTCGGCCAAGCGGACGCCCTACCTGCCGGATGTGCCGACCCTCGCGGAGCTCGGATATCCCGGCATCGATTTCTCGTCCTGGGGAGCTGTCGTTACGCCGAAAGGACTTCCGCCGGCCATACGGGACAAGCTGACGTCCACGTTAGAAGCCACCATCAACAACCCGTCCGTGGTCGAGCGCTTCATCAAGGTCGGCTTTGAGCCGGGGTTCGCGCGCTACAGTGACTGGGCCTCTGCCGTCAATAAGGAGACCGCGGAGATGAAGCAGATCGCGCAGACGGCCGGGATCAAGGAGGATTAGAGCATTTTTGAGCGAAGTGGATACCGCTTCGCGTGAAGAAAACGCGTCAGCCCTGCTCGCGCGCCAGCCTACGACGGCAAGACGCCCTCGACAAACAGCAGCCGGCGCTCCAGTGCCGTCTGCCGCAGTTTCAACGCTTCAGCGTAATCGGCCGAGGCATACCATTCCTTGAGCCGCGCCATCGAAGGAAATTCGACGATGATGATGGTCTTGGACGGCGGGCCGCCCTCCACCACTTCGGCGGTGCCGCCGCGCACGAGATAGCGGCCGCCATATTGCGCGATGGTTGCTGCGGCCAGCGTGCGATAGGCCTCCATGGCGGCTGTGTCGCGCATCTCGACCTCGGAAATCACATAGGCCGGCATGCGCAGGCCTCAGGCGATGGTGTTGACGATACCGCCCTCGACACGCAACGCCGCGCCGTTGGTCGCGGATGCTTCTTTGGATGCGACATAGACCACCATGTTGGCGATCTCGTCGACGCTGGCGAAGCGCTGGAGCAGCGAGCTTGGGCGATGCTGCTTGACGAAATTGGCCGCGGCCTCATCGACTGACTGGCCGTTCTGTTTGGCAAGATCCTTCACGAAGGTCTCGACGCCCTCCGACATTGTGGGGCCCGGCAGCACGGAATTGACGGTGACGCCGGTGCCGCGTGTGAGCTGCGCCAGGCCGCGCGCGACCGAGAGCTGGGCCGTCTTGCTCATGCCGTAGTGGATCATCTCGACGGGAATGTTGAGCCCGGACTCCGATGAGATGAAGACGACGCGGCCCCAGTTGCGCTTGAGCATGCCCTTCATATAGGCGCGCGAGAGACGCACGCCGCTCATCACGTTGACCTCGAAGAAGCGGCTCCAGTCCTCGTCTGGAATGTCGAAAAAGTCCTTCGGCTCGAAGATGCCGGCATTGTTGATGAGGATGTCGACATCGGGCAGCGCCGCGGCCAGCGCCTTGCAGCCCGCAGCGGTCGAGACATCGGCCGCGATGCCGCGGACCTTCCCGCCCATGGCTTCCAGCTTGCGCACCGCCGCATCGACCTTGTCCTGGCCGCGTCCGTTGATCACGACACTCGCACCCGAGGCGGCAAGGCCCCTGGCGATGGCGTGGCCGATGCCGGCGGTCGAGCCGGTCACGAGGGCGGTCTTTCCGGAAAGGTCGATCTTCATGCGTGATCTCCGTTGATGCTGGCGGAGATATTGGGCGCTACCGGCACGATAACAATCGGCACTCACTGACGCGTGAGCAGCGGGACGTAACCAACGAGGGCGGCTAACAAAAAAAAGCGGCGCCCGAAGAAGGCGCCGCTTTCTGAAAACTCTCTACCGGTCGGCTTACGCCGCCTCGGCTTCCTTTTCCTGCACCGGACCGGAGTCCTGGCCCTTGGCATCGACGTCGCGGTCGACGAACTCGATCACGGCCATCGGGGCGTTGTCGCCGTAGCGGAAGCCGGCCTTGATGATGCGGGTGTAGCCACCCTGGCGATCCTTGTAGCGGGGCGCGAGCGTGTCGAACAGCTTCCTGACCTGATCCTTGTCGCGCATCTCGGAGATGGCCTGGCGGCGCATGGCCAGCCCGCCCTTCTTGCCGAGGGTGATAAGCTTCTCGACGATCGGGCGCAATTCCTTCGCCTTCGGCAGCGTGGTGACGATCTGCTCGTGCTTGATCAGCGCGGCGCACATGTTGGCGAACATCGCGCGGCGATGCTCGGCCGTGCGGTTGAGCTTCCGATGAACCTTGCCGTGACGCATTTTTCTATTCCTTGAATTTCATTCGTCGCGACGGTTCGTCGGACTTGTTGCTCAGGTGGGCGGCCTGCGTTCGCCCGCAAAGGCGCGATGAGTCGCGCCTTTGCCTGTTCTTGGCCTGTTGTAGTTCGGATCAGTAGTGATCCTCGAAGCGCTTGGCGAGCTCGTCGATGTTCTCCGGCGGCCAGCCCGGCACTTCCATGCCGAGATGCAGACCCATCTGGGCCAGCACTTCCTTGATCTCGTTCAACGACTTGCGGCCGAAGTTCGGAGTGCGGAGCATTTCGGCTTCCGACTTCTGCACGAGGTCGCCGATGTAGACGATATTGTCATTCTTCAAGCAGTTGGCCGAACGCACCGACAGCTCGAGCTCGTCCACCTTCTTGAGGAAGGCCGGATTGAAGGCGAGGTCCGGGATGATCTCCTGGGCGACTTCCTTGCGCGGCTCTTCGAAATTGACGAACACGTTGAGCTGATCCTGCAGGATGCGCGCAGCGTAGGCCACGGAATCATCCGGCGTCAGCGCACCGTTGGTCTCGATCGTCATGGTCAGCTTGTCGTAGTCGAGGATCTGGCCCTCGCGGGTGTTCTCGACCTTGTAGGAGACCTTGCGGACCGGCGAGTACAGGCTGTCGACGGGGATCAGGCCGATCGGCGCATCCTCGGGACGATTGCGCTCGGCGGGCACGTAGCCCTTGCCGGTTGCGACCGTGAACTCCATGCGGATCTCCGCGCCTTCGTCGAGCGTGCAGATCTGCAGGTCCGGGTTGAGCACGACGACGTCGCCGACGGTCTGGATGTCGCCAGCGGTGACGACGCCCGGGCCGGACTTCTTCACGACCATGCGCTTGGGGCCTTCGCCCTGCATCTTGATCGAGATGTCCTTGATGTTGAGCACGATGTCGGTGACGTCCTCACGGACGCCCGCGATCGAGGAGAACTCGTGCAGCACGCCGTCGATGTGCACCGACTGCACAGCCGCGCCCTGGAGCGAGGACAGCAGGATGCGGCGCAGCGCGTTGCCGAGCGTCTGGCCGAAGCCGCGCTCGAGCGGCTCGGCGACGATGGTCGCGAAACGGTTCGAATCGCTGCCGGGCTGCACCTGGAGCTTGTTCGGTCGAATCAGTTCTTGCCAATTTTTCTGGATCGTCACTGTTTCACCCATACAGGCCAGTCAAACTGCCGTTGCAGATACTGGCGTTGGAGAAAGGCCGCAGGTCGCACCTGCGGCTTCTTAAAAAAGTCATCGCGGGCGACGATGCGCCCGCAACTTCGTATCAAACGCGCCGACGCTTGCGGGGACGGCAACCGTTGTGCGGGATCGTGGTCACGTCGCGGATCGAGGTGACGGTGAAGCCTGCGGCCTGGAGCGCGCGGAGCGCCGATTCGCGGCCCGAACCGGGACCGGCGACTTCGACTTCCAGCGTGCGCATGCCGTGTTCCTGCGCCTTCTTGGACACGTCCTCGGCGGCAACCTGTGCGGCATACGGGGTCGACTTGCGCGAGCCCTTGAAGCCCATCGTGCCGGCGGAGGACCAGGCAATCGTGTTGCCCTGCGCGTCGGTGATGGTGATGGTCGTGTTGTTGAACGACGAGTTCACGTGCGCGACGCCGGAGGCGATGTTCTTGCGCTCACGACGACGAACGCGGGTGGCTTCCTTGCCCATAGACTACCTTTCCTGAAGATCTCAAACGCCGCCGTAATGCCAGCGGCTACACCTGTAGAACGGAAGGCGTGTGGCGAACGGGTCATCCCCCTTCGCCACACGCCGCGATTTGGATTCGAAACTTACTTCTTCTTGCCGGCGATGGCCTTGGCCGGGCCCTTGCGCGTGCGCGCATTGGTGTGGGTCCGCTGGCCGCGCACCGGCAGGCCGCGACGATGGCGCAGGCCGCGATAGCAGCCGAGATCCATCAGACGCTTGATGTTGATGCCGACCTCACGACGCAGGTCGCCCTCGACGAGATAGTCGCGGTCGATCACTTCGCGGATCTGGAGCACTTCGGCGTCGCTGAGCTGATTGACGCGACGATCCATCGGGATCTTGACCTTCTCCAGGATCTCACCGGCGATCTTCTGACCGATGCCATGGATGTACTGGAGCGCGATCAGCACGCGCTTGTTGGTGGGAATGTTCACGCCGGCAATACGGGCCACGGCCTTCTCTCCTGTCGCCGATCCCTCGTCAGGAATCAGGCTTTAAGTGCTTGGTTTCTCGGGCAGGTGTTCACAAACGCGAACACGACGCCCACCCCTGGTCTTCCTGGGGCCCGGCATCGTTTGAAACTATCCGACTTGGATGCTGGGCTTATTAGGGGATTCAGGGGGCTTTCGTCAACCGCTGCTAGCGCTTAGCTCGCCTTTTCGTGACCTTTTTTGCGGCCTTTTTGGCACCCTTTTTGACAGCCTTCTTGGCGGTCTTTTTGGCTGCCTTCTTCTTCCCCGCTTTTTTGACGGTTTTCTTGATGGTTTTCTTGGCCGCCTTCTTGGCACCCGTCACGGCCTTCTTGGCCGCCTTCCTGGATTTGGCTGCCTTTTCGGCCGTCTTCGCCGGCTTTTTAGCCGATTTTTTGGCCGTCTTGGCCGGGGCCGCCTTGACCGCGCTCCGGGCGCGGGTCTTGCCATGAGTCTTGCCATGAGTCTTGGGCTCGACCGCCCCGAGCGCCAGGAGCTGGCGGTGGATGGCGCGGGTGACCTCGTCGATGGCCATCATGCCGTCGATGGTCGAGAGCTTCCGCCGCTCGGAATAATAGTGAATCAGCGGTTCCGTCTGGCTGCGGTAGCTGGCGAGTCGCTTGGTCAGGACCTCCGGAGTGTCATCGAGTCGGACCTCCTCCCCGCGCTCCCGCATCTGGGCGACGCGAGTTTCGACGCGGCTCAGGAGGGCGCTCTCGTTGACGCGGAGCTCGATCACGGCATCCAGCTTGAGGTGCTTGTGCTTGAGCAGTTCATCCAGCGCCTCGGCCTGCGGCACCGTGCGCGGAAAACCGTCGAGGATGAAACCGTTTCTGGCGTCCGGCTGATCGATCCGGTCGGAGATGATTCCGACCACGACATCGTCGGGCACGAGACCGCCGCTGGCCATGATCTCCTTGGCCTTGAGTCCGACCGGCGTTCCTGCCGCCACGGCGGCGCGCAACATCTCGCCGGTCGAGAGCTGGACGATACCATAGCGCTGCACCAGCAGCTGCGCCTGGGTCCCCTTGCCCGATCCCGGCGGTCCCAGAAGTATAATTCTCATCGGCGTACGCCCCCCGGATTGGTGAGCGATAGGTCGCGCACCTGTGTTCTGAAGTCCAATTACAGTGCAAATCATAATCGGCGCTGCACCGCTACCCATATCATAGGGGAGCAAATGGCCGGACGCCAAGGAGGCCTTTGAGATCAGTGATTGCGCTTGTGTGAGAGCGGCTCTGCCGATGCGACCGAATGGCCGGTTGGCCGTTCCTGCGGGCACCGCGCGTTGTCCGCGCGGCGAATCGGCGGCGCAGTCGCGCCGCCCGAGAGAACGCCGCGCTTAACGGCGGCGGCCGCGCAGCTTCGACTTCCGGATCAGGCCTTCGTACTGATGCGCAAGCAGATAGCCCTGCACCTGCGCCACGGTGTCCATGGTGACGCTGACGACGATCAGCAGCGACGTGCCGCCAAAGTAGAACGGCACCGACGCGTAGGAGATCAGGATTTCCGGGATCAAGCAGACGATCGCCAGATAGACCGCGCCGAGCACGGTGATGCGCGACAGCACGTAGTCGATATATTCTGCGGTGCGCTCGCCTGGACGGATGCCCGGAATGAAGCCGCCGTGCTTCTTCAGATTGTCCGCGGTCTCGGTCGGATTGAACACGATCGCGGTGTAGAAGAACGCGAAGAACACGATCAGCGCCAGATACATGATCAGGAACAGCGGACGGCCGTGGCCGAGCTGGGTGTTGATCCACTGGAACCATTCTGGCCCGCTGCCCGCGTTGAAGTTCGCAACCGTAGTCGGCAGCAGCAGCAGCGAGGACGCGAAGATCGGCGGGATCACGCCCGAGGTGTTGAGCTTGAGCGGCAGATGCGAGGACTGGCCTTCGAACATCTTGTTGCCGACCTGGCGCTTCGGATACTGGATCAAGAGCCGGCGCTGGGCGCGTTCCACAAACACGATGAATGCGATCACGGCCACCGCCATGATGATGACGACCAGGATCAGACCGGTCGACATGGCACCCTGACGACCGAGTTCGAGCATGTTGGCGAGCGCTGCGGGCAGCTCGGCGACGATGCCGGAGAGAATGATCAGGGAAATGCCGTTGCCGATGCCCCGCGAGGTGATCTGCTCGCCCAGCCACATCAGGAACATAGTGCCGCCGGTCAGCGTGATCGCCGTGGACAGGCGGAAGAACATGCCGGGGTCGCTGACGACGTTGCCGGCGCCTTCGAGACCCACTGCGATGCCGTAGGACTGGAACGCGGCCAGAATCACCGTGAGATAGCGGGTGTACTGGTTCAGCAGCTTGCGGCCGGACTCGCCTTCCTTCTTCAGCGCCTCGAGCTGGGGCGAGACGGTGGTCAGGAGCTGGATGATGATCGACGCCGAGATGTACGGCATGATGTTCAGCGCAAAGATCGCCATGCGGTGGATGCCGCCGCCGGCGAACATGTTGAACATGCCGAGGATGCCGCCCGCCTGGGAGCGGAACACCTGTTCCCAGATGTTGGGATCGATGCCGGGCAGCGGGATGTAGGTTCCGAGCCGATAAACGAGCAGCGCACCCAGGGTGAACCAGATGCGCTTCTTCAGTTCGTCGGCCTTGGCAAACGCGCCGAAATTGAGATTGGCTGCCAGTTGTTCCGCTGCAGAGGCCATCTTGGACTTTCTCCCGCCGCTTTATGCGCCGTTATGCCCGCGGCCGGGCTACATTATACCGGACACCGGACATTATCTGGGGCTACGGCTTCGATAAGTCCATCGTCCCGCATGCGTAAAGGCCCGCGAGCCGCGGGCCAATGACGCAGTTGTTACGCCGCCTCGCCTTCTTCCTTGGCAGGCGCGAGGATCTTCACCGAGCCGCCGGCCTTCTCGACCGCCGCGATCGCCGTCTTTGAGGCGCCGTGCACTTCGATGTTGAGCTTGGCCTTGAACTCACCGCGGCCGAGCAGCCGCAGGCCACCCTTGGCGCGGCGCAGCACGCCAGCCTTGACCAGGGATTCGACGTTCACGACGCTGCCAGTGTCGATCTTCTTGGCATCGACCGCGTCCTGGAGCCGGTCGAGATTGATCTCGGCGAACTCGATGCGGAAGATGTTGTTGAAGCCGCGCTTGGGCAGACGGCGATGCAATGGCATCTGGCCGCCTTCGAAACCCTTGATGCGCACGCCGGAACGCGCGGTCTGGCCCTTGCCACCGCGGCCGGCCTGCTTGCCCTTGCCCGAACCAATGCCGCGGCCGACGCGCATACGCTTCTTGCGCGAGCCGGCATTGTCGGCGATATCGCTGAGCTTCATCGCCCTGCTCCTTGTTTCTTGCGCATGACCTTCACCGAAAACGGGTCCCCGCTTTTCGGGATCGTGCGCCTTTGCTTACTTCTCGTCGACGATGCGAACGAGATGGTGAACTTTCAAGATCATGCCACGGACCGCCGGAGTGTCCGGCAGTTCGCTGGTGCGGCCGATCTTGTTGAGCTTGAGCCCGATCAGCGTCGAACGCTGCGAGTGATGGCGGCGGATCGCGCTGCCGGTCTGCTCGAGCTTGATCGTCTTTGCGGTCGTAACGGCACTCTTGGCCATGAAAGTCTACTCCGAAAAGCTTCCGTTATTCGGCAGCCGCCTCGGCGTCGCCACCGATACGGCGGGACTGGAGGGTGGACACCTTGATGTTGCGGCGGGCAGCGACCGAGCGCGGCGAATCCTGATGCTTCAGCGCGTCGAAGGTCGCGCGAACCATGTTGTACGGGTTCGACGAGCCGATCGACTTCGCGACCACGTCCTGAACGCCGAGCGTCTCGAACACCGCGCGCATCGGACCGCCGGCGATGATGCCGGTACCGGCCGGAGCCGCGCGCAGATAAACACGGCCCGCGCCATGACGGCCAGCGATGTCGTGATGCAGCGTGCGGCCCTCGCGCAACGAGACGCGGGTCAGGTTTCGCTTGGCGGATTCGGTTGCCTTGCGGATCGCCTCAGGCACTTCGCGCGCCTTACCGTGACCGAAGCCGGCGCGGCCCTTCTGATCGCCGATCACGACCAGCGCCGCGAAACCGAAGCGCTTGCCGCCCTTGACGACCTTGGCGACGCGATTGATGTGGACGAGCTTGTCGACGAACTCGCTGTCGCGCTCTTCCCTGCGTTCACGTCCGCCGCCGCGTTGATCGCGTCCACCACGTTGTTCGCGTTCTGCCATGGTTTTTCCAGTCCTTCAGAGGCTTACGCCTCAATCCTCAAATTCTGTTAGAAGCTCAGCCCGCTCTCACGCGCCGCGTCGGCAAGAGCCTTGACGCGCCCGTGATAGAGATAGCTGCCGCGATCGAACACGACTTCCTTGACACCCTTCTCGGCGGCGCGCTCGGCCAGCAGCTTGCCGACCGCCTTTGCCGCATCGATGTCGGCGCCGGTCTTGCCGCCATCGCGCATCGACTTCTCGAGCGACGAGGCAGAGGCCAGCGTCTCGCCCTTCAGGTCGTCGATGACCTGGGCGTAGATGTGCTTGGACGAGCGGAACACCGACAGGCGCGGACGGCCGCCACCCGAGCGGCGCAGCTTCAACCGTACACTGCGCTTGCGCCGGGCATTCGTAATCTTGGCTTTCGACATGACCGGCTCCGTTACTTCTTCTTGCCTTCCTTGCGGAAGATGAATTCGCCAACATACTTCACGCCCTTGCCCTTGTAGGGCTCCGGCGGACGATAGGAGCGAATTTCGGCGGCGACCTGGCCGACGCGCTGGATGTCGCTACCGGTCACCGTGATCTCGGTCGGCTTCGGCACGGTGATCGTGATCCCTTCCGGGATCGCGTAGACCACGTCGTGGCTGTAGCCGAGCGCGAGCTGCAGGTTCTTGCCCTGCAGCGCGGCGCGGTAACCGACGCCGGTGATTTCGAGCTTCTTCTCGAAGCCCTTGGTGACGCCTTCGACCAGATTCGCGACCTGAGCGCGAGCGGTTCCGTACAAGGCCCGCGCGCGGTTGGTCTCGACCCGCGGGTTCACCTTGACCTGGCCGTTGTCGAGCTTCACCTCGACGTCGTTATGGACGACGAACTGAAGTTGACCCTTCGGCCCCTTCATCTTGACGGTCTGCCCGTCGACGGTCGCGGTTACACCCGACGGCACCGCAACCGGCCTTTTGCCAACACGTGACATGGATCAAAAATCCTTCTCAGAACACCGTGAAGAGAACTTCACCGCCCACATTCGCTTCACGCGCACTGTGGTCGGCCATGATTCCCTTCGGCGTCGACAATACCGAAATGCCGAGTCCGTTATTGACCCGCGGCAGGTTCTTCACCGAGGCGTAAACGCGACGCCCGGGCTTGGAGACACGCTCGATCTCGCGGATAACGGGCTCGCCGTCGAAATACTTCAGTTCGATCTCGATCTCGCTGCGGCCCGAGGAGTGCTCAAGCGTGGCGTAACCGCGGATGTAGCCCTCGCTCTTCAGCACCTCGAGGACGTTCTCGCGCATCTTCGAGCCAGGCGTGGAGACCTTGTTCTTGGCACGCATCTGCGCGTTGCGGATGCGGGTGATCAGATCGCTGATTGGATCGTGCGTAGACATTTAAACGACCCTCCTTACCAGCTGGACTTCACGAGGCCCGGGACCATGCCCTTGGAGCCAAGGTCCCGCATTGCGATGCGGGACAGTTTGGTCAAGCGATAGTTCGAGCGCGAACGGCCCGACAGCTCGCAACGCAGACGGATGCGGGTCGCCGATGAATTGCGCGGCATTTCAGCCAGCTTCAGGGTCGCGGCGAACCGCTCCTCCATCGGCAGCGTCTTGTCGGCGATGATCGCCTTCAACCGCTCGCGCTTCGGGGCGGCGTTCTTCGTCATCCGCTTGCGCCGGTTGTTCTTCTCGATTGAACTCTTCTTTGCCATGCTTGGCTCCTGGGTATCCGCGTTTGAGAGGCTTTAGGTCAGCGTCTCACTGCCGGAACGGGAAATTGAAAGCGGTCAACAAGGCCCTCGCCTCGTCGTCGGTCTTGGCCGTGGTGCAGACGGTGATGTCCATGCCGCGGGCTTCCGAGACCTTGTCGAAGTCGATCTCGGGGAAAATGATGTGCTCCTTGATGCCGAGCGAGTAGTTGCCGCGGCCGTCGAAGCTCTTCGGGTTCAGGCCGCGGAAGTCGCGGACGCGCGGCAGCGCGACCGTCACAAGCCGATCGATGAACTCGTACATGCGGGCCTTGCGCAGCGTGACCTTGCAGCCGATCGGCTGGTTCTCACGCAGCTTGAAGGTCGCGATCGCAACACGCGAATAGGTCACGATCGCCTTCTGGCCCGAGATCAGGGTCAACTCGGCGGCGGCGGTCTCGGCCTTCTTGCGGTCGTTGACGGAATCGCCAACGCCCATGTTCAGCACGATCTTGTCCAGGCGCGGAACCTGCATGACGTTCTCATAACCGAACTTCTCGGTCATTTCCGTCCGGATCTTCGCATCGTATTCCGCGCGCAGGCGCGGCGTGTAAGCGGCCTCAGCCATCGATCTCAGCTCCCGAGCTCTTGGCGATGCGGACCTTCTTGCCGTCCGCCAGAATCTTGAATCCGACGCGGGTCGGCTTTCCGTCCTTCCCGACATACGCGATGTTGGACAGTTGGATCGGCGACTCCTTCGAGATGATGCCGCCCTCCTGGGCCTGCGTCTGCTTCTGGTGACGCTTGACCATGTTGATGCCGCGCACGAGCGCCGTGCCGGCATCGGGACGCACTTCGAACACCTCGCCGGTGCGGCCCTTGTCGCGGCCGGTCAGCACGACGACCTTGTCGCCCTTGCGGATCTTCGCAGCCATCACAGCACCTCCGGCGCGAGCGAGATGATCTTCATGTGGTTCTTCGCGCGCAGCTCGCGCGGCACGGGCCCGAAGATACGGGTGCCGACCGGCTCGGACTGGTTGTTGATCAGAACGGCGGCGTTGCGGTCGAAGCGGATGACCGAACCGTCGGCGCGGCGGATGTCCTTGCGGACGCGCACCACGACGGCCTTCATCACGTCGCCCTTCTTCACCTTGCCACGCGGAATCGCTTCCTTGATCGAAACGACGATGATGTCGCCGATCGTGGCGTAGCGGCGCTTGGAGCCTCCGAGCACCTTGATACACATGACACGGCGTGCGCCAGAATTATCGGCCACGTCGAGGTTGGTCTGCATCTGAATCATTGATGCACCTCGTCCTCTTCTCTTTGCGCCAGCCCAGCCGGCGCTCAACATTTCCCTGAAGTCAGTCGGCTAAAGCCAACAGATCAGGCGCTTTTCTTGTGTTCGCCCCGGATCACGACCCAGCGCTTCAACTTCGAAATCGGCTTCGATTCCTCGATCCACACCATATCGCCCGGCTTGAACTCGTTGCTCTCGTCGTGCGCGTGGTAGTTCTTCGAACGGCGGATCGTCTTCTTGTAGATCGGGTGCGTGAAGCGGCGATCGACGCGCACCACGATGGTCTTGGCTTGCTTGTCGCTGACGACCACGCCCTGCAAAGTACGTTTCGGCATCTTCGTAAGCCTCTTACTTCTTCTTCGCGCGCGTCTGCGCGGCGACGGTCTTGATCCGGGCGATGTCACGGCGGGCCTCGCGCAGGCGCGAGGTGTTCTCGAGCTGCCCGGTGGCGCGCTGGAAGCGCAGGTTGAAGCGCTCCTTCTTCAGGTTCAGGATGGCGTCATCCTGCTGATCGGGGCTCATCGCGCGGATGTCTTCGATTTTCATCTGGGCCATGGCCATTACTCCGCAATGCGCTCGACGAAGCGCGTCTTGATCGGCAGCTTGGCTGCCGCCAGGGTCAGCGCTTCACGCGCCGTCTGGGTGTTGACGCCGTCGATCTCGAACAGCACCCGGCCCGGCTTGACGCGCGCGACCCACAGTTCCGGCGCGCCCTTGCCGGAGCCCATGCGGACTTCAGCAGGTTTCTTCGACACGGGAACGTCGGGGAATATGCGGATCCAGACGCGGCCGGCGCGCTTCATGTGGCGGGTGAGCGCGCGGCGAGCGGCTTCGATCTGGCGCGCGGTGACGCGCTCAGGCTCGGTCGCCTTCAGGCCGAACTGGCCGAACGCCAACGTCGCGCCCGAAGACGCAACGCCGTGGATACGGCCCTTATGCGCCTTCCGGAACTTCGTTTTCTTAGGTTGCATCATGGCTTCAAGCCCTCAAATTCTCTGTGCTGGCGTCAGGCTGCAGCGTTGTCACGGCGCTGCCGGCCGCCGCGATCGCCGCCGCCACCAGTCTCACCTTCGGCCATTCTCTTGTCTTGGGCCATCGGATCGTGCTCGAGGATCTCGCCCTTGAAGATCCAGACCTTGACACCGCAGGTGCCAAAGGTCGTGAACGCGGTCGCAACGCCGTAGTCGATGTCTGCGCGCAGCGTGTGCAGCGGCACGCGACCTTCGCGATACCATTCCATGCGCGCGATTTCCGCACCGCCCAGACGACCCGAGCAGTTGATGCGGATGCCTTCCGCGCCGAGACGCATCGCCGACTGCACGGCGCGCTTCATGGCGCGGCGGAACGCCACGCGGCGCTCCAGCTGCTGCGCGATCGACTCGGCCACCAGCGTCGCATCGAGCTCCGGCTTGCGGATCTCGACGATGTTGATGACGACGTCGGACGAGGTAATGTCCGCCACCTTCTTGCGCAGCTTGTCGATGTCGGCGCCCTTCTTGCCGATCACCACGCCCGGGCGAGCCGAGTGGATGGTGACGCGGCACTTCTTGTGCGGACGCTCGATCACGATGCGGGCAACGGCGGCCTGCTTGAGCTCCTTGTGCAGGATCTCACGGATCTTGACGTCCTCGTGCAGCAGCTTGCCGTATTCCTGCTTGCCGGCGAACCAGCGGGAATCCCACGTACGGTTGATGCCGAGACGCAGACCGATCGGATTGAT
This sequence comes from Bradyrhizobium sp. 149, assembly GCF_023073915.1. Lineage (GTDB taxonomy): Bacteria > Pseudomonadota > Alphaproteobacteria > Rhizobiales > Xanthobacteraceae > Bradyrhizobium. The sequence goes on from NZ_JADPKK010000019.1 coordinate 140,736, forward strand.
CTTTTGACCCATCGTGTTCTCCTGCGTCCCTTAAGCCGCTGCTTCGGCTTCGACCTGACGAACGATGATCGTCAGCTGTGAAAATGGTTTGTAGACACGACCCGAACGGCCACGGCCGCGGGCCGCAAAGCGCTTCATCACGAGGCCGTTGCCGACGAAGGCCTGCGCCACGACGAGATCGTCGACGTCGAGGTCGTGGTTGTTCTCGGCGTTGGCAATAGCCGATTCCAGGCACTTCTTCACGTCAACCGCGATCCGCTTGCGCGAAAACTGCAGGTCGGCGAGCGCAGCAGCGGCCTTCCGGCCGCGAATGAGCTGGGCGACCAGGTTGAGCTTCTGCGGGCTCACCCGCAGCATCCGGGCGACCGCCTTGGCCTCGTTCTCGGCGAGGCTCCGTTCGCGCTTAGGTTTGCTCATCGTTTAATCCTCAAGCCTTCTTGGCTTTCTTGTCCCCGGAGTGGCCATGGAAGGTCCGGGTCGGCGAGAACTCGCCGAACTTGTGACCGACCATTTCCTCGTTGACGGCCACCGGGACGTGCTTCTGACCGTTGTAGACACCGAAGGTCAGGCCGACGAATTGCGGCAGGATCGTCGAGCGACGGCTCCAGATCTTGATGACGTCGTGACGGCCGGACGAGCGCGCGGCGTCTGCCTTCTTGAGCAGAGAACCCTCGACGAACGGGCCTTTCCAGACTGAACGAACCATGTCCGGCGTTCCTTACTTCTTCCGCTTGTGGCGGCTTAGGAGAATGAATTTGTTGGTCGACTTGTTGGATCGGGTCTTCTTGCCCTTGGTCGGCTTGCCCCACGGAGTGACCGGGTGGCGACCGCCCGAGGTACGACCTTCACCACCGCCGTGCGGATGGTCGATCGGGTTCATCGAAACGCCGCGGTTGTGCGGCTTGCGGCCCAGCCAACGGTTGCGGCCGGCCTTGCCGATCGAGGTGTTCATATGATCCGGGTTCGACACCGCGCCGATCGTGCCGCGACAACGGCCGTGCACGAGGCGCTGCTCGCCCGAATTCAGGCGGACGATCACGTAGTCCTGGTCGCGACCGACGAGCTGGGCGTAGGTGCCCGCGGAACGGGCGAGCTGGCCGCCCTTCCCGATCTTGACCTCGATGTTGTGGATGATCGTGCCGACCGGCATGTTGCCGAGCGGCATGACATTGCCGGGCTTCACGTCGACATAGTTGCCGGCAACGACGGAATCGCCGACGGCCAGGCGCTGCGGCGCCAGGATATAGGCCTGGGTGCCGTCTTCGTACTTGACCAGCGCGATGAACGCGGTGCGGTTCGGATCATACTCCAGCCGCTCGACCGTCGCGGGCGCATCAACCTTGTCGCGCTTGAAATCGACGGTACGCAGCGTCCGCTTATGACCGCCGCCGCGGAAGCGCACCGTGATGCGACCGGTGTTGTTGCGGCCGCCAGAGGAGTGCTTGCCTTCGGTGAGCGCCTTGACCGGCTTGCCCTTGTAGAGCGCCGAACGATCGACCATGACCAGCTGGCGCTGGCCCGGCGTCGTGGGATTGAATGTCTTCAGTGCCATCGTCGTACGACCTTACAGACCGGTGGTCACGTCGATCCGGTGACCCTCTTCGAGAGTCACGATCGCGCGCTTGGAGTTCGACTGCGAGCCGAGATTGCCGCGGAAGATCTTGGTCTTGCCCTTGCGGACCAGCGTGTTGACGCTCTTGACCTTGACGTCGAACAGCTTCTCGATCGCTTCCTTGATCTGCGGCTTGGTCGCCTTCGCGGCCACCTTGAACAGCACCTTGTTGTGCTCCGAGGCGATCGTGGCCTTTTCGGTCACGACCGGCGACAGGATCACGTCGTAGTGGCGAGGCTCGATGTTCTTCGTCATTTGAAGCGCGCCTCCAGCGCATCGATGGCGGCCTTGGTCAGAACAAGCTTCCGACGGCGCAGGATGTCATAGACGTTGATGCCCTGAATCGGCAGCACGTCCATGTTCGGGATATTGCGGGCCGCAGCGGCGAAGCCGTTGTTGAGCTCGGCGCCGTCGATGATCAGCGCGTTGGTCAAGCCGAGGCCCGAGAAGTGGCCGAGCAGCGCCTTGGTCTTGGCAGCTTCCAGCGCGGCCTTGTCGATCACGACGAGATCGCCGTCCTTGGCCTTGGCCGAGAGCGCATGCTTGAGGGCGAGCGCGCGAACCTTCTTCGGCAGGTCGGTGGCGTGCGAGCGCACCACCGGACCGAAGGCACGGCCACCGCCGCGGAACTGCGGCACGCGGGCCGAGCCGTGACGAGCACCGCCGGTGCCCTTCTGCTTGTACATCTTCTTGCCGGTGCGCCAGATCTCGGCGCGGCCCTTGGCCTTGTGCGTACCGGCCTGGCGCTTGTTGAGCTGCCACTGCACGCAACGTGCAATGATGTCCTGGCGCGGCTCGAGGCCGAAAATGGTGTCGGAAAGCTGGACCGAGCCGGCTTCCTTACCTTCGAGGGTCGTGACCTTCAATTCCATCTCACGCCTCCTGCGCAGCCGGAGCAGCGTCCGCTTCGCCAGCAACCTTGAATTTGCCGGGCTTCGGAGCTTCCTTCGGCAGCGGCTTCTTGACGGCGTCGCGCACGCGAATCCAGCCGCCCTTGGAGCCAGGAACGGCGCCTTCGACGAGGATCAGACCGCGCTCGACATCGAGCTGGACGACCCGAAGATTGAGCGTGGTGATGCGGTCGACACCCATGTGGCCGGGCATCTTCTTGTTCTTCCAGGTCTTGCCGGGGTCCTGACGGCCACCGGTCGAACCGATCGAACGGTGCGAGACCGACACGCCGTGGGTGGCGCGCAGACCGCCGAAGTTCCAGCGCTTCATACCGCCGGCAAACCCCTTACCGACCGAAGTACCGGTGACGTCGACGAACTGGCCGACGACAAAGTGGTCGGCCAGTATCTCGGCACCGACGGGGATCATCTGATCCGCGGAGACGCGGAATTCCTCGACCTGCCGCTTCGGCTCGACCTTGGCGACCGCGAACTGGCCGCGCTCCGCCTTGGGCATGTAGACGGTCTTGCGGCTGCCAGAACCAAGCTGGAGCGCGACATAACCGTTCTTCTCTTCGGTGCGGTGGCCTACGACCTGGCAATTGCCGAGCTTCAGCACGGTCACGGGGATATGTTCGCCGGCCTCTGTAAAGACCCGCGTCATCCCGACCTTTTGTGCGATCACTCCGGAGCGCATCGGCGTGCTTCCTGTTCTTTCTGTCCGCTAGTCGCGAACGTGATCCAAAAATCTTAGAGCTTGATCTCGACGTCGACACCGGCGGCCAGATCGAGCTTCATCAAAGCATCGACGGTCTGCGGGGTCGGATCGACGATGTCGAGCAGGCGCTTGTGAGTGCGCATCTCGAACTGCTCGCGGCTCTTCTTGTCGACGTGCGGCGAACGGTTGACGGTGAACTTCTCGATGCGCGTGGGCAGCGGAATGGGTCCGCGGACCTGCGCGCCGGTGCGCTTCGCCGTGTTCACGATCTCGCGGGTCGACGTATCGAGGATACGATGGTCGAACGCCTTGAGACGGATACGAATGTTTTGGCCGTTCATTGCCGTGATCTCTCTTCAGTGGGGTGGCGAATAGCGAATAGCGAATGTCACATTCGCTATTCGCCGATCCCTGTTCTCGTAATTACTCGATGATCGAGGCGACGACGCCGGCGCCGACGGTGCGGCCACCTTCGCGGATCGCGAAGCGGAGCTTCTCTTCCATCGCGATCGGCACGATCAGGTGCACTTCCATCGCGATGTTGTCGCCCGGCATCACCATTTCGGTACCTTCCGGCAGATGCACGACACCGGTCACGTCGGTGGTGCGGAAGTAGAACTGCGGACGGTAGTTGGTGAAGAACGGAGTGTGGCGACCGCCCTCTTCCTTGGTGAGGATGTAGGCCTCAGCCTTGAACTTGGTGTGCGGCTTGACCGAACCCGGCTTGCACAGCACCTGACCGCGCTCGACGTCCTCGCGCTTGGTACCGCGAAGCAGCGCACCGATGTTGTCGCCGGCCTGGCCCTGATCGAGCAGCTTGCGGAACATTTCGACGCCGGTGACCGTGGTCTTCTGCGTGGCGCGCAGACCGACGATCTCGATTTCCTCGCCGACCTTGACGATGCCGCGCTCGACACGGCCGGTCACGACGGTGCCGCGACCCGAGATCGAGAACACGTCTTCAACCGGCATCAGGAACGGCAGGTCGACCGGACGCTCCGGCTGCGGAATGTACTCGTCGACGCTCTTCATCAGCTCGAGGATGGCCTCGTGGCCGAGCTTCTTGTCGGAGTCTTCGAGAGCGGCGAGCGCCGAGCCCTTGATGATCGGGATCTTGTCGCCCGGGAAGTCGTACTTGGAGAGCAGCTCGCGGACTTCGAGCTCGACGAGCTCGAGCAGTTCCGGATCGTCGACCATGTCGCACTTGTTGAGGAACACGACGAGTGCGGGAACGCCGACCTGGCGGGCGAGCAGGATGTGCTCGCGGGTCTGCGGCATCGGACCGTCAGCGGCCGACACGACCAGGATCGCACCGTCCATCTGGGCGGCGCCGGTGATCATGTTCTTCACGTAGTCGGCGTGGCCGGGGCAGTCGACGTGCGCGTAGTGGCGGTTCTTGGTCTCGTACTCGACGTGCGCCGTCGAGATCGTGATACCGCGCGCCTTCTCTTCCGGCGCCTTGTCGATCTGGTCGTACGCCGTGAACGTCGCGCCGCCGGCTTCGGCGAGGACCTTGGTGATCGCCGCGGTCAGCGACGTCTTGCCATGGTCGACGTGACCGATGGTGCCGATGTTGCAGTGCGGCTTGTTACGTTCAAACTTTGCTTTGGCCATTTGACTCTCCGTTCAATCGTCAGTTCGAGACCGACGACAATCAGGCAAACTTCTTCTGGACTTCTGCCGACACGTTGGCCGGCGCTTCTGCGTAGTGGTCGAACTGCATGGTGAAGGTCGCGCGACCCTGGCTCATCGAGCGCAGGTTATTCACGTAACCGAACATGTTCATGAGCGGCACCATCGCGTTGATGACGTTGGCGTTGCCGCGCATGTCCTGACCCTGGATCTGACCGCGCCGGGAATTCAGGTCGCCGATGACCGAGCCGGTGTAGTCTTCCGGGGTCACCACTTCGACCTTCATGATCGGCTCGAGCAGGACGGACTTGCCCTTCTGCAAGGCTTCGCGGAATGCAGCACGCGATGCGATTTCGAAGGCGAGCGCCGACGAGTCGACGTCGTGATACTTACCGTCGACGAGCTGAACCTTGACGTCGACCACGGGGAAGCCCGCGACCACGCCCGAACTCAGCACGCTGTTGATGCCCTTTTCGACACCGGGGATGTATTCCTTCGGCACCGCGCCGCCGACGACCTTGGACTCGAACTCGTAACCCTTGCCGGGCTCGTTCGGCTCCACGATGATCGACACTTCCGCGAACTGACCGGTACCGCCGGTCTGCTTCTTGTGGGTGTACTTGACCTCGGCCCTCTTGGTGACGCGCTCACGGAACGCCACCTGCGGCGCGCCGATGTTGGCATCGACCTTGTAGGTGCGGCGGAGGATGTCGACCTTGATGTCGAGATGGAGTTCGCCCATGCCCTTGAGGATGGTCTGGCCGGACTCCTGGTCGGTCGACACGCGGAAGGACGGATCCTCCGCGGCGAGCTTCGCCAGCGCCACGCCAAGCTTTTCCTGGTCGGCCTTCGACTTCGGCTCGATCGCGATCTCGATGACCGGCTCGGGGAATTCCATCTTCTCGAGGATCACCGCCTTGTCGGGATCGCACAGCGTGTCACCGGTGCGCGCTTCCTTCAGGCCAGCCAGCGCGACGATGTCACCGGCATAGGCTTCCTTGATGTCTTCGCGGTTGTTCGCATGCATCAGCAACATGCGGCCAATGCGCTCCTTGCGGTCGCGCGTCGAATTGATGACGCCGGTACCCGACAGCAGCGTGCCGGAATAGATGCGGCAGAAGGTGATGGTGCCGACGAACGGGTCGTCCATGATCTTGAACGCCAACAGAGCCAGCGGCTCCTTGTCGTCCGGCAGACGAACGACCTCGTTGCCGTCTTCATCGACGCCCTTGATGGCGGGCACGTCTACCGGCGAGGGCAGATAATCCACGACCGCGTCGAGCAAAGGCTGCACGCCCTTGTTCTTGAACGCCGAGCCGCACAATACCGGGAAGAACGCGCCAGTCAGCACGGCCTTGCGGATCAAGCGCTTCAACGTCGCCTCATCGGGCTCCTTGCCATCGAGGTAAGCGGCGAGAACGTCATCGTCGAGTTCAACGGCGGCTTCCAACAGCTTCTCGCGATACTCCTTGGCCTTCTCGACCATGTCCTCGGGAATATCGATGTCCACGAACTTGGCGTCGAGCTTCTCTTCTTCCCAGACCACGCCCTTCATCCGGACGAGATCGACCAGACCCTTGAAGTTGTTCTCGGAGCCGATCGGAAGCTGAATCGCGATCGGCTTTGCGCCGAGGCGATCGATGATATCCTGCATGCACTTGTAGAAGTCGGCGCCGATCTTATCCATCTTGTTGGCGAAGACGATGCGCGGAACCTTGTACTTGTCGCCCTGGCGCCAGACCGTCTCGGTCTGGGGCTCGACGCCCTGGTTCGAGTCGAGCACGCACACGGCGCCGTCAAGCACGCGCAAGCTGCGCTCGACTTCGATGGTGAAGTCGACGTGGCCGGGCGTGTCGATGATGTTGAGACGCTTGCCTTCCCAGAACGCGGTGGTCGCAGCCGACGTAATCGTGATGCCGCGCTCCTGCTCCTGCTCCATCCAGTCCATCGTCGCGGCACCTTCGTGCACTTCGCCGATTTTGTGGCTCTTGCCAGTGTAATAGAGGATGCGCTCGGTGGTCGTGGTCTTGCCGGCATCGATATGCGCCATGATACCGAAGTTGCGGTAATTCTCTATGGCATGAACGCGGGGCATGGAGTGTTCCTTAGATTCCGTGTGTCGCCGTTACCAGCGATAGTGCGAGAAGGCGCGGTTGGCTTCCGCCATCCGGTGCACGTCTTCGCGCTTCTTGACGGCGTTACCCCGGTTGTTCGACGCGTCCAGGAGCTCCGCAGAGAGCCGCTCGGTCATCGTCTTCTCGTTGCGATCGCGCGCAGCCGAGATCAGCCAGCGAATGCCCAGCGCCTGTCGGCGCACCGAGCGAACCTCGACCGGAACCTGGTAGGTCGCGCCACCGACGCGGCGGGAGCGCACTTCGATCGTCGGCATGACGTTCTCGAGTGCCTGCTCGAACACGCCGAGCGGGTTCTGCTTGGTCTTGGTTTCGATGAGGCCGAACGCACCGTAAACGATGCCTTCAGCGACCGACTTCTTGCCGGCGTACATCACCGAGTTCATGAACTTCGTGACGATGATGTTCCCGAACTTCGGATCGGGAAGGACTTCGCGCTTTTCGGCAGAATGGCGACGAGACATGGACCTGGTTCCCGCTTACTTCGGACGCTTGGCGCCGTACTTCGAACGGCGCTGCTTACGGTTCTTGACGCCCTGGGTATCCAGAACGCCGCGGAGGATGTGGTAGCGCACGCCGGGCAAGTCCTTGACGCGACCGCCGCGGATCATGACCACCGAGTGCTCCTGGAGGTTATGGCCCTCACCGGGGATGTAGCCGATCACCTCGAAGCCGTTGGTCAGGCGCACCTTGGCAACCTTACGAAGCGCCGAGTTCGGCTTCTTCGGGGTCGTGGTGTAAACGCGCGTGCAAACACCGCGCTTCTGCGGCGACTGCTGCAGCGCCGGCACCTTCTTGCGCGACTTCTGCACTTCCCGCGGTTGAGCGATCAGCTGGTTGATCGTCGGCATCCTGGCATTACCCTTTGTGTTCTGCCGCGGCCCGTCACCGGGTCCGCAAATTCTTTCGAGCTACCCGCCCGACGAGGCCGCCTTCCGCGGAACAATCCGCACAAAGCGAAATCGCGCCAACCACTCATCAACGAGCGGAAAGCGCTTCGACGCCACAGAGGACCGCAGTCTTTGAACCGGTCAGCTTGAAGCTGCGGCCCGCACACCGAGGTCATGCATCCGAATTCGATCTCGAGAGACCATGCTCAAGAGAACTAAAATCGCACTGGCATTGCCTAGCTATGATCGACAGCGTTTGAGCGGCATTCGTCGAGGTTGGTGCCCGTCTTGGCGACCCCAGAGGGATCAAACGGGTGGCCCGTTCCGACGTTGGCGATGCTCACCGCCTGTCGTTAAGTGAGGGGGTTCTATAAGTGGGACTCAGTCGAGTCAAGGCGAAACGTCAGTCAGAAGCGCTTCCCGCACCTATCGAAATCGCGTCCGGGGCCGCTCGCTGCGTCTTTTCGATATGGGTGCGAAGAGCACGTTCCGCTATCCCGAGCCTATTTATATCCGGGTTAAATATACTTTTATAACCTTCGCTAAGGCTTTTTTTCCTGTTGGGGCATCAATGTGCCGCCTCCGGCAGAGATTAGCGCCATGCGGTACACCGACATTGCCATTATCGGCGGCGGATTGTCCGGCTCGACGGCCGCCGCGATGCTCGGCCGTACCGGCATTTCGACTATCTTGATCGATCCGCATGAGAGCTATTCGGCGGACTTTCGAGTCGAAAAACTCAGTGGTCACGTGCAGGTCGGCCGATTCCTGCAGACGGGAATCGCCGAATCGGTGCTGCGCCGCGCGACCTTTGTGGGCGAGAACTGGATCGCGCGTTTCGGCCGTCTCCTCGACAAGGCGCCAAGCCGGCAGTTCAACATCCTCTACGATTCCCTCGTCAACGCTGTCCGCGACGAAATTCCTGCCGGCGTCGAGCGCATCTGCGCCAAGGCCATCCTGGTCGAGACGAGTGCGGAGCGGCAGAAGGTCACTCTCTCCGACGACGAGATGATCTCCGCCCGGCTGGTCGTGCTCGCCAACGGCCTCAACGTCGGCCTGCGCCATCAGCTGGGAATCGCGCGAAAAGTCATCAGTGCCTGCCATTCGATTTCGATCGGGTTCGACGTGGTGCCCGCGGGACGGGACTCGTTCGACTTCCCGGCGCTGACCTATTTCTCGGAACGGCCGAGCGACCGCATTCCCTACCTCACGCTGTTTCCGATCGGCACGCGGATGCGCGCCAATCTGTTCGTCTATCGCAGCTTCGACGATTCCTGGCTGAGTGAGCTGCGCCGCGCGCCCGCCGAGACGCTGAACGCCGCGCTGCCACGGCTCAAGCGCATCACCGGCCCGTTCGACATTCCCGGAGAGCTGAAAATCCGCCCGGTCGATCTCTATGTGAACGATGCCAGCGGCCAACCCGGCCTCGTGCTGGTGGGCGATGCCTTCTCGACGTCCTGCCCCGCTGCCGGCACCGGCTGCGACAAGGTCTTCACCGACGTCGAGCGGCTCTGCAACGTCTACATCCCGCGGTGGCTGGCCTCCGATGGGATGGATACAAGCAAGATCGCCGCCTTCTACGCAGATCCGGTCAAGCGGGAGTGCGATGAATGGTCGGCGGCGAAGGCGTTCGACTTCCGCTCAGTCTCGATTGCGACGAGCCCCTATTGGACGGCGCAGCGCTGGGCACGCTTCATCGCTTGGTCGATTCAGGGGCTATTGCGGCCGCTTGGAGGAGCCTTCGATCTGGAGCCGAACTTCCTCGGTCACTCCTCCTCGTCGTCCTTATCATCCTCGTCGAGGTCGTCTTCATCCTCGTCGTCATCGTCGCTGTCCTCGTCGACGTGAGCCGCCGCGCCATGCGGCTGGTGGATCTGGTCGTTCCACAGCTTGCGATAGGTGCCGTTCTTGGCGAGCAGCTCGGCATGCGAGCCGCGCTCGATCGCCCTGCCCCCCGAAATCACGATGATCTCGTCCATCTCGACAACCGAGGTCAGCCGGTGGGTCGACCAGATCATGGTGCGGCCCTTGGCCACCTTAAGCAGCGTGCGGTTGATCGCGGCTTCCGTGGTCTGGTCGAGCGCCGAAGTGGCTTCGTCCAGCAGCAGCACGGAGGGATTGCGGATGACCGCGCGCGCGATCGCGATGCGCTGGCGCTGGCCGCCCGACAAGGTATCGCCGCGCTCGCCCACCGGCGTGTCGTATCGCTGCGGCAGGCTCATGATGTAGCGGTGGATCTCGGCCTTCTTGGCCGCCTCCTCCACCTCCTCGTCGGTCGCGCCCTCCTTGCCGAGCCGGATGTTCTCTCGGATCGACATGTTGAACAGCATGTTCTCCTGGAACACCACCGCCATGCTCCGGCGCAGCGAATCCAGCGTCACCTTGCGGACGTCGACGCCATCGATGGTGACGCGCCCTTCGTCCGGCACGTAGAGCCGCAGGATCAAATTGAGCAGCGTGCTCTTGCCGGAGCCCGACGGGCCAACGATGGCAATGCGCTTGCCGACGTTGAGCTTGAGGCTGAGATTGTCCAGCACCGGCGTCTGGCTGCCTTCGTACTGGAACGTCACGTGGTCGAAGGTGATGTCGTTGGTGATGCGGGGCAGATCGGGCGCGCCGGCACGATCGGCGCTGCGCGTGGGCTCGTCGAGCAGCTCCTGCATGTGACGAATCGCGGCGGCCGCGGAGATCGACACGGGAATGAAATGCATCACATGGGCGATGTTGTAGGACACCTCCCAGAACGCGCTCTCGAAAGTGACGAAGGTGCCGATGGTGATCTGCCCCTTGGTCGCCAGATACGCGCCGATTGCGAGCACGACCAGATGCAAGAGCAGCACCGAGATGGTGACCGTCCGCTCCACCATGGTCGACAGGAACGCCGCCGACGCCATCCTGTGTCGCGTCTCGTCATTGCGGAAGGTGAAGAAGCCGAACATCCTGCGTTGCAGGCTGAACGCCTTGATCACGGCCTGCGCCGCCACGTTCTCCTGCACCATGCCGAGCAGCGCGGACTCATTGAGCTTCTGCTCGTAATTCGCCTGAACAGCCTTCGGCGTGAGCATGCGCGGACCGATCAGCGTGATCGGAAACACCAGCAGCGCAACCACCGCGAGCTGCCAATTCAAGAACACCATCAGAATGATGCCCGCGATCAACTCCAGGAACGGCAGTGCCGCGCTGTTGGCAAAGGTCTTGACCGAGCCCTCGAAGGCGGCGAGGTCGACGGAAAAGCGCGACAGTATCTCGCCGCGCTTGGTCCGGCCGAAATAGGCCGCCGGCAGGTCCTGGACGTGCTCGAACAGCCGTTTGCGGACGTCGGAAATGATGCAGGCCGCGAGCCGCGCATCCCAGCGCTCGTACCAGACCGCGACGATCGAGGTGAAGATGCCGGCGACCGCGAGCACGCCGAGGATCTTGTACAGCGCCTGGAAATCCTCCTCGCCGAGCGCGTCGTCGATCAGGTACTTCAGGCTGAGCGGCATGATGACGTTGAACAGCGTCTCGACAAAGACGCCGAACGCCACGAAAGACAGCATCCGCTTGTAGTTGACCAGGAAGGGTTTGACGAAACCCAGGATAGTCGCGAGCGCGCCGGCGGCCTCGCGCGCGGTAAAGACGACGAGATCCTCGTCCTCATCGTCGTCATCGAGCTCCAGCTCGTCATCCCCATCGTCTTCATCGTCCTCGTCTTCGAGGTCCGGCTTGGCGGCAGGGACGAGCTTGCCCTCGAGCTCGGCCGCCTCTTCAGCGGCGAGCTTCTGTTTGTCGGGCGGGAGGGGCTTGGACGCCATGAAACCAACCGATGCTGACGGCCGGCATGACCGCAGAGAAAGCAGGAAATAGCGGCGAACGCTATTGTACCGATTCTATGCGATCACGATGAATTCGGCAAAACAATTGGCGAAGGCGCCCGCTTCAAGCAGCTAGTCGTCTTCCTCGTCCTCGACCTTGTCGAAAAAGGAATAGCGCAAGGAATCGGCGTCGGCGTACCACCGGCCCGGGCCCTTGTTGGCGGCGAGCGTCGTCTCCCAGAGCGCGTCGGTGCAGTCCTTGCGGTGCATCGACAAGTCAAAGCCGTTGCCGAAGAACAGTTCGGACCATTCCCACCAGGTGCCGAGCTTCTTGACCCCGCGCAGGAGGTCGTAGCGGTCGATCAGTGCCGGCGCCATGTCCGAGGTGATCGAGCCAAACACGAGGCCGGTCTTGACCACACGATTCAGCTCCTTGATCGCACGTACCACCTGCTTCGGGGAAATATGGCAGAGGCTGGTCTCGAACACGAAGTCAAACGCTCTGTCCTTGAACGGCATGTCAGTGATCGAACCGAGCTTGTTGTAGTTCTTCAGCGCCTTCGGCGTTCTGGCGTGAATGGCGCGGTTGTTCTCGATGCCCCAGGCATCGATGCCGCGATCGCGCAGCGCGCCGACAAGCTCGCCACTGGCCGAGCCCGCAATCAAGAGCTTCGTGCCTTTGGCCTTGCCCCAGACGATCCCGATCAGTTTTGTGAGATAGTCGGGATCCGTGAAGTGTTGCCACGCTTCGCTGTAAGGACCCTGCCCGCGATAATTGTCAAAATAGTCGCGATCGATCTTGTCCGAGAGCGGCTTGTCGTCCTGCGAACGCTCGCGGCGCAGGCGCATCATCTCGGTCAAGATGATGTCAGTCGCCGCGTCCGAGGAATCGAGCAGACCGTTCAGCGTCGAGTCGAACAGATAGTCACCGACCACCACGATTCCGGGGTGCTCCTTCGGTTCGGGCCGGTGATTGGTCATGACGTCGCGCACGGGCAAGCCGCCCGGAATCGCGTTCACCGACGACAGCCAGCGATGGATCTTGCCTTCCATGAAATGGGCGCGCGCATCGCCGAGCGATGCCGGCAGCGATTTCAGCGCGGCGTCGATCAGTTCCTGGTCGGAGAGATTCGCAAAGGCCAGCGCGTCGGAACCCGGAATCAGCCAGTTCAGCACGCCGTGCTTGCCGACATCATGGCGCGCGCCCTCGTTGTAGACGCAGCAACCGCCGAAGGCCTCCGACATGAACCAGGCGCCGGCGATCTTGTCGCCCCAGAACGGCGTGTCGAACAGGATCGAGACGCGTAAATAGTGCGCGGGACGGTCGAAGTACGCGACGTGCTTGACCATCGACTTGCGGAGCTGTTCGCCCTCCCAGCCGACGGTGCCGAGCCAGGAATGCGGCAGGCAGACCAGCACGAGGTCGAAGTCGCGCGTCTCCGGCCCCTTGCCGTTCATCATCTTGAGCTGATAGCGGCCGGTCGGCGCCTTGCCGACGGTAAGGATGCGATGATTGAGCTGGATGTCGGCATTGACCTCCGACTGGAGACACTCGATGAGCTGCTCGTTGCCGTTCTGGATGGAATAGAGGCCGATATAGCCGTCGACATCCATCAGGTAGTTCTTGAGCGCGTTGAGCCCGTTGGTGTTGTGGCTCTCGGTTGCGAGGTCCGAGCGCGCCATCACCTTGAAGAATCGTTTTGCAGTTTCGTCCTCGACCTCCTCGTCGAGCACCTGCTCGGCGGTCTTGTAGGCCCAGGGATTCTCGTTGTCGTGCGCGCCGACGCCCTCGTAATACTCGATCGGCGTCATCGCCTCGGCGCAGCGCTTGCGGAACGCCTCGATCGCGGCCGCGGTCTTGGCGCCGTATTTGCGGCGCATGCCCGCGACGTCGTTGAGGAGTTCGCCGCCGAACTGCACCTGCTCGGCATCCATCGGAATGGTCTGCAAGCCGAAATGCTGGATCAGCTCGCGCAACGGATCCGGTCCGGTCATCGAGTAGTCGTAGATCTCGGCAACGCCGGCCTCGTACATCGCCGGCGCGGAATCGAATTTGCGCGTGACGATCTTGCCGCCGAGCCGGTCGGATGCCTCGTAGATGGTGACGCGGCAGAGGTCGCCGAGCTTGCGCTTCAGATACCAAGCGCTCATCAGCCCACCGGGGCCGCCGCCTACGATTGCGAGATCAAGCATCAGAATTCCGTGGTCTCCGGCCCGCCCCCTTCACGGGACCACCGGTCTAAGCTCTCCTAGCAGAAGCGCTTTTGCGCCTGAAGGAAAGATGAACAAAGGTTGATCCTGCACCGCAACAGGGAAACAAAGCGGCAAAAAGGCCGGCTTTCGCCGGCCTTTTCATTGTCCTCGGTATTCCTACGGATGACCGATCATTCCGCTGGCGGCAGCGCCATCGGCTCCACTTCCGGCGCCGGCGGCACGACGGCCGCCTGCTTCTCGCGCTCGTCGAGGATCATCTTGTCGCGCTTCACGGCGACTTCGCGGATCTTGGCCATGGAGGCGCCGGTGCCTGCCGGAATCAGCCGGCCGACGATGACGTTCTCCTTGAGGCCTTCGAGCGGATCGACCTTGCCGTTGACCGCCGCTTCCGTGAGGACGCGGGTGGTCTCCTGGAACGAGGCCGCCGAGAAGAAGGAGCGGGTCTGAAGGCTCGCCTTGGTGATGCCGAGCAGAACCGGCGTCCCCGTGGCGATCTTCTTGCCCTCTTCCTTGGCCTTCGCATTGATCTGGTCGAACTCGATCTTGTCGATCTGCTCGCCCGAGATCATGTCCGTGTCGCCCTGGTCGGTGACTTCCACCTTCTGGAGCATCTGACGGACGATCACCTCGATGTGCTTGTCGTTGATGAGCACGCCTTGGAGCCGGTAGACCTCCTGGATCTCGTTGACCAGATAGGCCGCGAGTTCCTCGATGCCCTTGACCGCCAGAATGTCGTGCGGCGCCGGGTTGCCTTCCACGATGAAGTCGCCCTTTTCGACCACGTCGCCGTCCTGAAGGTGGATGTGCTTGCCCTTCGGGATCAGGTACTCGCGTGCCTCTTCGGTCTTGTCCATCGGCTCGATCGCGATGCGACGCTTGTTCTTGTAGTCGCGCCCGAACCGGATGGTGCCCGCGATTTCGGCGATGATCGCCGCATCCTTCGGACGCCGAGCCTCGAACAGTTCCGCCACCCGCGGCAGACCGCCGGTGATGTCACGCGTCTTGGCGCTTTCGGTCGAGACACGGGCGAGGATGTCTCCCGTGCTGACCTTGGCTCCGATATCGACCGACAGAATGGCGTCGACCGACAGCATGTAGCGGGCCTCGCCGCCGCGGGCGAGCTTGAGCACCTTGCCGTCCTTGCCCTTGATCACGATGGCCGGACGCAGGTCCCCGCCGCCGCGCATCGAGCGCCAGTCGATGACCACGCGCTTGGCGATGCCGGTGGCCTCGTCGAGCGTTTCCGAGATCGACTGCCCCTCGACCAGATCCTCGAAGCCAATGGTGCCTTCGACCTCGGTGAGAAGCGGACGGGAGTAGGGATCCCACTCGACGATGCGCTGGCCGCGCTTGACCATATCGCCTTCGTCGACGTGCAGGCGCGAGCCGTACTGGATGCGGTGCGTCGCACGCTCGGTGCCGTCGGCATCGACGATCGCGATCACCATGTTGCGCACCATCGCGACCAGGTGGCCTTCGCTGTTGCGGGCGATGGCCTTGTTCCTGATCACGATCTTGCCGTCGAAGTTGGATTCGACGAAAGATTGCTCGTTGAGCTGCGCCGCACCGCCGATGTGGAAGGTGCGCATGGTGAGCTGGGTGCCCGGCTCGCCGATCGACTGTGCCGCGATGACC
Source organism: Bradyrhizobium sp. 149 (assembly GCF_023073915.1). Taxonomy (GTDB): domain Bacteria; phylum Pseudomonadota; class Alphaproteobacteria; order Rhizobiales; family Xanthobacteraceae; genus Bradyrhizobium. Next base: position 156,253 of record NZ_JADPKK010000019.1, read on the forward strand.
CCGACCGCTTCGCCGTGGTTGACCGGCGTGCCGCGCGCGAGATCGCGGCCGTAGCACTTGCCGCAGATGCCGTTGACGAGCTCGCAGGTCAGTGCCGAGCGGATCTTCACCTCCTGGACGCCACCCTGCTGGATGGCATCCAGATGGCTCTCTTCCATCAGCGTACCGCGCTTGAAGATCACCTTGCCCGTGCTGTCACGCACGTCTTCGCAGGCCGTGCGTCCGAGGATGCGCGAGCCGAGCGAAGCGACCACGGTGCCGGCATCGACGATGGCGCGCATCTTGATGCCGAGCTTGGTGCCGCAATCGTCCTGCGTGATGATGCAGTCCTGCGCGACGTCGACGAGACGACGGGTCAGGTAGCCGGAGTTCGCGGTCTTCAACGCGGTGTCCGCGAGGCCCTTGCGGGCGCCGTGGGTCGAGTTGAAGTACTCGAGCACCGAGAGGCCTTCCTTGAAGTTCGAGATGATCGGAGTCTCGATGATCTCGCCCGACGGCTTGGCCATCAGGCCGCGCATGCCGGCGAGCTGACGCATCTGGGCCGGCGAACCGCGGGCACCGGAGTGAGCCATCATGTAGATCGAGTTGATGTCGGCATCCGCCCCGCTCGCCGTCTTCTTGGTCGAGGAGATCTCCTTCATCATCGCCTTGGCGATTTCTTCCGTGGCCTTCGACCAGGCGTCGACGACCTTGTTGTACTTCTCGCCATGGGTGATCAGACCGTCGTTGTACTGCTGCTCGAAATCCTTCGCCAGCGTACGGGTGGCGTCGACAATCTTCCACTTGGAGTGCGGCACGACCATGTCGTCCTTGCCGAACGAGATGCCGGCTTTGAACGCGTTGTAGAAGCCGAGCGCCATGATGCGGTCGCAGAAGATCACCGTCTCCTTCTGACCGCAGTGGCGGTAGACTTGGTCGATGACGCCGGAGATCTCGCGCTTGGTCATCAGCTTGTTGATGATCTCGTAGGGAACACGCGGGTTCTTCGGCAGCAAATTGCCCAGCATGACGCGGCCAGCAGTGGTCTCGATCCAGCGCTTGGAGATCTTGCCGGTCTCGTCAATGCCTTCCCACCGGTACTTGATCTTGGTGTGGAGGTGGATGACCTTTGCGTGCAGCGCGTGCTCGAGCTCCGCCATCTCGCCGAAGATCTTGCCCTCGCCGGGCAGGCCTTCGCGCATGATGGAGACGTAGTAGAGACCGAGCACGATGTCCTGCGACGGCACGATGATCGGCTGGCCGTTCGCCGGATGCAGGATGTTGTTGGTCGACATCATCAGGACGCGCGCTTCCAGCTGCGCTTCCAGCGACAGCGGAACGTGCACGGCCATCTGGTCGCCGTCGAAGTCGGCGTTGAACGCGGCGCAGACCAGCGGGTGGAGCTGGATCGCCTTGCCCTCGATCAGCACGGGCTCGAACGCCTGGATGCCGAGGCGATGCAGCGTCGGTGCGCGGTTGAGCAGCACGGGATGCTCGCGGATGACCTCGTCCAGGATGTCCCAGACCTCGGGCCGCTCCTTCTCGACCAGCTTCTTCGCCTGCTTGACGGTGGTGGACAGGCCCTTGGCGTCAAGCCGCGAGTAGATGAACGGCTTGAACAGCTCGAGCGCCATCTTCTTCGGCAGGCCGCACTGATGCAGGCGCAACTCGGGACCGACCACGATCACCGAACGGCCCGAATAGTCGACGCGCTTGCCGAGCAGGTTCTGACGGAAGCGGCCCTGCTTGCCCTTGAGCATGTCGGCGAGCGACTTCAGCGGACGCTTGTTGGCACCGGTGATGACGCGACCGCGGCGGCCGTTGTCGAACAGTGCGTCGACGGCCTCCTGAAGCATGCGCTTCTCGTTGCGGATGATGATATCAGGCGCGCGCAGCTCCATCAGCCGCTTCAAGCGGTTGTTGCGGTTGATGACGCGGCGGTAGAGATCGTTGAGGTCCGAGGTCGCGAACCGGCCGCCGTCCAGCGGCACCAGCGGACGCAGGTCCGGCGGAATCACCGGAACCACGGTCATGATCATCCATTCCGGCTTGTTGCCGGAGTGGCGGAACGCCTCCACGATCTTCAGGCGCTTGGCGAGCTTCTTGTGCTTGATGTCGGAGTCGGTCTCCTGCATCTCCGCGCGCAAGCTCAGCTCGAGCTTCTCGAGGTCCATGCCCTTGAGCAGCTCGCGGATCGCTTCCGCGCCGATCATGGCGGTGAAGGAATCCTGGCCGTACTCGTCCTGCGCCTTGAGATACTCGTCTTCCGACAGCAGCTGACGGTCCTTCAGCGCGGTCAGGCCCGGCTCGAGCACGACATAGTATTCGAAGTAGAGGATCCGCTCGAGATCCTTCAACGTCATGTCGAGCAAAAGACCGATGCGCGAGGGCAGCGACTTCAGGAACCAGATGTGGGCGACGGGGGCCGCGAGCTCGATATGGCCCATGCGCTCGCGCCGGACGCGCGACAGCGTGACCTCGACCGAGCACTTCTCGCAGATGATGCCCTTGTACTTCATGCGCTTGTACTTGCCGCACAAGCACTCGTAGTCCTTGATCGGCCCGAAGATGCGGGCGCAGAACAGGCCGTCGCGCTCGGGCTTGAAGGTGCGGTAGTTGATGGTTTCCGGCTTCTTGATCTCGCCGTACGACCAGGACAGAATCTTCTCGGGGCTCGCGATCGAGATCCGGATCTGGTCGAAGACCTGAGCCGGCGTCGTCGGATTAAAGAGATTCATAATTTCTTGGTTCATCGTCTTCTCCTCGCGTGCCGGTCGCCTCCGGCAGCAAATTCGAAAATCACTATGCGGGGCGCCCTGCCCTCGCGGCTCGGGGACTGGGCGCCGATGCCCGGCCGTTCAGGCCGGGCATGAGGGTCGTATTACTCGGCCGCTTCCGCCGTTCCCGGTCCGACCTTGGAATTGTGCAGGTCGACGTTGAGGCCGAGCGAGCGCATTTCCTTGACCAGCACGTTGAACGATTCCGGAATACCGGCCTCGAAGGTGTCGTCGCCACGCACGATCGCCTCGTACACCTTGGTACGGCCGGCGACGTCGTCCGACTTCACGGTCAGCATCTCCTGGAGCGTGTACGCCGCGCCGTAAGCCTCGAGCGCCCACACTTCCATTTCGCCGAAGCGCTGGCCGCCGAACTGCGCCTTGCCGCCCAGCGGTTGCTGGGTGACGAGCGAGTACGGACCGATCGAACGCGCGTGGATCTTGTCGTCGACGAGATGGTGCAGCTTGAGCATGTAGATGTAGCCCACCGTCACCTTGCGATCGAAGGCATCGCCGGTGCGGCCGTCATAGACGGTCGACTGACCCGAAGCGTCGAGACCGGCAAGCTTCAGCATTTCCTCGATGTCGGCTTCCTTGGCGCCGTCGAACACCGGCGTCGCGATCGGAACGCCGCGGCTCAGATTGTGGCCGAGTTCGATCAACTCGTTGTCGTTGAGCGACTTGATCGTCTCGTCCTCGCCGTAGACCTTCTTCAAGGTTTCCTTCAGCGGCCTGATGTCCTGCTTCGACAGGTAGGCATCGACCGTCTGGCCGATACGCTTGCCGAGGCCGGCGCAGGCCCAGCCGAGATGGGTCTCGAGAATCTGTCCGACGTTCATGCGCGAGGGCACGCCGAGCGGATTGAGCACGATGTCGGCGTGCGTACCGTCTTCGAGGAACGGCATGTCCTCGATCGGCACGATCTTCGACACCACGCCCTTGTTGCCGTGGCGGCCGGCCATCTTGTCGCCGGGCTGGATCTTGCGCTTCACCGCAACGAAGACCTTGACCATCTTCATCACGCCGGGCGGCAATTCGTCACCGCGCTGAAGCTTTTCGACCTTGTCGAGGAAGCGCTGCTCCAGCCCCTTCTTCGACTCGTCGTACTGCTTCCGCATGGCCTCGATCTCGGCCATCAGCTTGTCGTTCGGCGAAGCGAACAGCCACCACTGCGACTTCGGGTACTCCTCGAGCACCGCACGGGTGATCTTGGTGTCCTTCTTGAAGCCCTTCGGACCGGCGATGCCCTGCCGTCCCTCGAGCAGCTCGGCAAGACGGTTGTAGACGTTGCGGTCCAGGATCGCCTGCTCGTCGTCGCGGTCCTTGGCCAGACGCTCGATCTCTTCCCGTTCGATCGCCAGCGCGCGCTCGTCCTTGTCGACGCCATGACGGTTGAACACGCGCACTTCGACGATGGTGCCCTGCACGCCCGGAGGAACGCGCAGCGAGGTGTCGCGGACGTCGGAAGCCTTTTCGCCGAAGATGGCGCGCAGGAGCTTTTCTTCCGGCGTCATCGGGCTTTCGCCCTTCGGCGTGATCTTGCCGACCAGGATGTCGCCGGCGCGCACTTCCGCGCCGATGTACACGATGCCGGCTTCGTCGAGGTTCTTCAGCGCTTCTTCCGAAACGTTCGGAATGTCGCGGGTGATTTCCTCGGGTCCGAGCTTGGTGTCGCGGGCCATCACCTCGAATTCTTCGATATGAATTGAGGTAAATACGTCTTCCTTCACGATCCGCTCGGAGAGCAGGATCGAGTCTTCGAAGTTGTAGCCGTTCCACGGCATGAACGCGACCAGCACGTTCCGGCCGAGCGCGAGCTCGCCGAGATCGGTCGACGGACCGTCGGCGATGATGTCGCCCTTCTTGACGATGTCACCGACCTTCACCAGCGGACGCTGGTTGATGCAGGTCGACTGGTTGGAGCGCTGGTACTTCATCAGCCGGTAGATATCGACGCCCGACTTGGTCGGATCGAGATCTTCCGTGGCGCGGATGACGACGCGGGTTGCGTCGATCTGGTCGATCACGCCCGAACGGCGCGCTGCGATCGCAGCACCCGAGTCACGCGCAACTACGCCTTCCATGCCGGTGCCGACGAACGGCGCTTCGGCGCGAACCAGCGGCACCGCCTGGCGCTGCATGTTCGAGCCCATCAGCGCGCGGTTGGCGTCGTCGTTCTCGAGGAACGGGATCAGCGCGGCTGCGACCGAAACGAGCTGCTTCGGCGACACGTCCATGTAGTCGACCTTGTCCGGGGTCACCGGCAAGACTTCGCCGGCGTGACGGCAGACCACGAGATCTTCGGTGAAGCGGCCCTTCGGATCGAGCGGCACGTTGGCCTGCGCGACCGTGTAGCGGCCCTCTTCCATCGCCGAGAGGTACACGACCTCGTCGGTGACGCGGCCGTCCTTGACCTTGCGGTAAGGCGTCTCGACGAAGCCGTACTTGTTCACGCGCGCGAAGGTCGCGAGCGAGTTGATCAGGCCGATGTTCGGACCTTCCGGCGTCTCGATCGGGCAGATACGGCCGTAATGCGTCGGATGCACGTCGCGCACCTCGAAGCCGGCGCGCTCGCGGGTCAGACCGCCCGGTCCGAGCGCCGACAGGCGGCGCTTGTGGGTGATCTCCGACAGCGGGTTGGTCTGGTCCATGAACTGCGAGAGCTGCGACGAGCCGAAGAACTCGCGCACGGCGGCGGCCGCCGGCTTGGCGTTGATCAGGTCCTGCGGCATGACCGTGTCGATGTCGACCGAAGACATGCGCTCCTTGATCGCACGCTCCATGCGGAGCAAGCCGATGCGGTACTGGTTCTCCATGAGCTCGCCGACCGAACGCACACGGCGGTTGCCGAGATGGTCGATGTCGTCGATCTCGCCCTTGCCGTCGCGCAGATCCACCAGCGTCTTGATGACGGAGAGGATGTCTTCCTTGCGCAGCGTGCGCTGGGTGTCGGGCGCATCGAGGTCGAGGCGCATGTTCATCTTGACGCGGCCGACCGCCGAGAGGTCGTAGCGCTCGGCGTCGAAGAACAGCGACTGGAACATCGCCTGCGCCGAATCCAGCGTCGGCGGCTCGCCGGGACGCATCACGCGGTAGATGTCGAATAGCGCATCCTCGCGCGTCATGTTCTTGTCGGCCGCGAGCGTGTTGCGAATGTAGGCGCCGACATTGACGTGGTCGATCTCGAGCAGCGGCAGTTCCTTGTAGCCGTGCTCGTTGAGAACCTTGATCGACTTGTCGGTGATCTCCTCACCGGCTTCCGCGTGGATCTCGCCGGTCTTCGGGTTGACGAGGTCTTCGGCGATGTAGTTGCCGACGAGCTCCGCATCCGACAGGCGCAGCGCTTTCAGCCCCTTCTCCTGCATCTGACGCGCACCGCGCACGGTGAGCTTCTTGCCGGCTTCGAGCACGACCTTGCCGGTATCGGCGTCGATCAGGTCGTTGATGGTCGAGTAGCCGCGGAAACGATTGGCGTCGAACGGAACACGCCAGCCTTCCTTGATCCGCTTGTACTGGATTTTCTTGTAGAACGTGCTGAGGATCGCCTCGCCGTCGAGGCCGAGCGCGAACATCAGCGACGTCACCGGAAGCTTGCGGCGACGGTCGATACGCGCATAGACGATGTCCTTGGCGTCGAATTCGATGTCGAGCCAGGAGCCGCGATACGGGATCACGCGGGCGGCGAACAGCAGCTTGCCCGACGAATGGGTCTTGCCCTTGTCGTGGTCGAAGAACACGCCCGGCGAACGATGCATCTGCGAGACGATGACGCGCTCGGTGCCGTTGACGATGAAGGTGCCATTCATCGTCATGAGCGGGATGTCGCCCATGTAGACGTCCTGCTCCTTGATGTCCTTGACCGACTTCGCGCCGGTTTCCTCGTCGATATCGAACACGATGAGGCGCAGCGTCACCTTGAGCGGCGCCGCGAAGGTCATGCCGCGCTGGCGGCACTCGTCGACGTCGTATTTCGGCGGCTCGAACTCGTAGCGGACGAATTCCAGCATCGAGGTGCCCGAAAAGTCGGAGATCGGGAACACCGAGCGGAACACCGCCTGCAAGCCCTCATCCGACCGACCGCCCTCGGGCTCGTCGACCATCAGGAACTGGTCATAGGATGCCTTCTGAACCTCGATGAGGTTCGGCATCTCGGCAACTTCCTTGATGTGTCCAAAGAACTTGCGAACGCGTTTGCGACCGGTGAATGTCTGCTGCGCCATCGTGGCCTCTCATTTTCGTCGCCCGATTTGGGCGCGCCCTCCGGAACGCGGCTACCGCCGCTCCCCGGGTTGAATTTTTCGAACCCGCTTTGGGGGCCGGAGACTCAGTTTCAGGCAGGAATGTCCTGAATCTGTTCTTCAGACCTTCAAAACGCAAAACGACGCGCGGGGCGCAGGAGCGCGCCCGCCCGTCACAACCAACCTCTTCACGGACTGCAAAAGCCCGAAATAGCTTGCTCTCCCAACGGCTTACAGGGAATCCGGCATCCCTGCCCACCGCGCTTTCGTGCTGTCGACCCGATATGGGGCGACATTAGTGCAGATTCGAGGGGTAAACCCTCAAATCCACACACTTTTTCGTGTTCGGCTTGCGACGGGCGGTTCCGTCGCACGCCTTTTGCATCTGGCCCACTCCTGGGGAGTGGACCGAGATCCCGTTGCGCTGATGCTCACCGGGATCTCGTGCCAGCAAGCGTTGCTTACTTGAGCTCGACCTTCGCGCCAGCCTTCTCGAGCTGAGCCTTGAGCTTCTCGGCTTCGTCCTTGTTCACGCCTTCCTTGACAGGCTTCGGCGCGCCCTCGACGAGGTCCTTTGCTTCCTTCAGGCCCAGGCCGGTGATGGCGCGGACTTCCTTGATGACCTCGATCTTCTTGTCGCCGGCGGCGGCAAGAACGACCGTGAACTCGGTCTTCTCTTCGGCCGGAGCGGCGGCAGCGCCACCACCAGCCGGGCCGGCCACGGCGACAGCCGCGGCAGCCGAAACGCCCCACTTCTCTTCGAGGAGCTTCGCGAGTTCGGCAGCTTCGAGCACGGTGAGGCTCGAGAGGTCGTCAACGATCTTCTGCAGGTCAGCCATTGTTCAGTTTCCTTGAATGTAAGTCTGGTTCGGGTTTGAGTTTTGCGAAGGGCGTCAGGCCGCTTCGCCCTTTGAGGCATAAGCCTGGATGACGCGCGCGAGCTTGCCCGCGGGCGCGTTGGCGAGCTGAGCGATCTTGGTCGCCGGGGCCACAAGCAGGCCGACGATCTTGGCGCGCAGTTCGTCAAGCGACGGCAGCGAGGCAAGTGCCTTCACGCCGTCGACATTCAGGACGGTCTTTCCCATCGAGCCGCCAACGATGACGAACTTTTCGTTCGCCTTGGCGAATTCGACGGCGACCTTTGGCGCCGCTACCGGATCGTCAGAAGTGGCGATCACGGTCGGTCCCTTCAGCATGGGGCCGATGGCAACGACGTCAGTGCCTTCAAGAGCAATTTTGGCGAGACGGTTCTTCGAGACCTTCACCGAGGCGCCAGCCTGCTTCATCTGCGAGCGCAGCTTCTGCATCTGGGCAACGGTCAGGCCGGAATATTGGGCAACGACCGCGACGCTCGTGGTCTTGAAGACCCCATTGAGCTGTTCGACCGCTTCCTTTTTTGCCGCTCGTTCCACAGCAAGCTCTTTCCGGTTGGCGGTCATCGCGAAAGCGGGACCGCCGGGTTGCACCCATCGTCCCGCCCAAACCTGAACCTCAGGGCCAAACCCATCGGACACGCCGGGCAAGACGACAATTCAAAGCCTGCCCTCCGGGAGCCCGCTAGAGCCCACGGCGTGTCGAGGTCCGAACCAAACCCATTCCGCGACCGACCCTAAGGTGGGCACGAAGTGAAATCCGGCCTTCACCCGTCTATGCAGGCCATGCGATTAAGCCGTTGAGAAATCGAAATTCCCCGCGGGCGCCTGCAGTCTTGGACAGGACAAGGTCAGCCGGCGAACCGTCCGACCTCTGCCCGCATCCCACACCCGACGAATTTCCCTCCTTTTCCGGCAAATCCTCACGGACGCCCTGAAAAGGAATGATCTCCATCGCTTGTTTTCGGAATGCGTGCACGAACGCGCCAGCCGAGGCCGGCACGTCCGGAAGCGGTTCTTTAACCGCTCGGGGCCTGCTTGCCAAGAGCAAAATTCACACCAGTTCCAATCCGTTGCCGCGGGCGCTTGACCCGGGCCGTCACAGGCCGATTCAGGCTATTTGACCCCGTAAGGCAGCGGCTTGCCGTCGAAAAACGCGGTCAGGTTCGCCAGCACGCAGTTCTGCATGGCGATGTGCGATTCCAAGGTGTGGCCGCCGAGATGGGGAGCGAACACGACATTGGGCAGCGCCGTCAGCGCGTCCGGGGCGTGCGGTTCCTTGTCGTAGACGTCGAGACCGGCGCCGGCGATGGTCTCCTCGGCGAGCGCCGCCACCAGGGCCTTCTGGTCGATCACCGAGCCGCGGGAGATGTTGACGACATAGCCGTCCACCCCGAGGCGCTTGAGGATATCGGCGCTGACGGCATGCTGGGTATCGGCCCCCGCCCGGACCGCGATCATCAGCACGCTGCACCAGTCGGCGAGCGCTTCCAGCGTCGGGAAATATCGATAGGGCAGATCGTATTTGCTGCGGCTGAAATAGCCGACCTCGCTCTCGAATGCGGCGCAGCGCGCCGCGATTTTGCGGCCGATCTCACCCATGCCGTAGACGCCGATGCGGCGGCCGGGCATGCCCGCCTGGGGCCGCATCATCGGCGAGGGTTTTGACGCGGCCCAGTCGCCGCTGCGGACATATTGGTCGGCAACCAGGATCCGCCGCGTCGTCGCCAGCATCAAGGTCATCGCGATGTCGGCGACCGAGGCGGCATTGGCCCCGGGGCTATGGCCGACGGCGATGCCGCGGGCCGCAGCCGCCTTCAGGTCGACGCCGTCATAGCCGGTACCGTAGCAGACGATCGCGCCCAGCTTCGGAAACAGGTCCATCGCCTCCGCGCCGAGCGGCGTGCCGCCCGCCGTGAGCACCGCGCGGATGCCGCCGAGTTCGTCGGCCGAGAACACCTCGCCTGCGAGCTTGCCGCCGGTGTCGAGCAGTTCGAACCGCTCGGCGAAACGGGTCATCATCGACTTTGGAAAACGCGAGTAGATCAGGACCTTGTCAGTCATTGTTCTTGCTTCCAGTGAACGCCGTCACAAACGACGAGGGGCGGAATCGGTTGCCCAATTCCGCCCCTCGCCTCATGCGATTTCCAAATCTCAGCCGAGAATGGTGCCCGGCTCGACCTTCACGCCGGGGCCCATCGACGAGGACACCGCAACGCGCTGGATGTAGGTGCCCTTGGAACCGGCCGGCTTGGCCTTGGAGACGGCGTCAGCCAAAGCCTTGATGTTCTCGACCAGTTTTTCCTCGGTGAACGAGGCCTTGCCGACGCCGGCCTGCAGAATGCCGGCCTTTTCGACGCGGAACTCGACCGAGCCGCCCTTGGCACCCTTCACCGCACCGGTGACGTCCATGGTCACGGTGCCGATCTTCGGGTTTGGCATCAGGCCGCGCGGGCCGAGCACCTTACCGAGGCGACCGACCAGCGGCATCATGTCGGGGGTGGCGATGCAGCGGTCGAAATCGATCGTGCCGTTCTGCACCTTCTCGACCAGGTCCTCGGCGCCGACGACATCGGCACCTGCAGCCTTGGCTTCATCGGCCTTGGCACCGCGGGCGAACACGCCGACGCGGAGCGTACGGCCGGTGCCGTTCGGCAGGGTCACGACACCGCGGACCATCTGGTCGGCGTGACGCGGATCGACGCCGAGATTGATCGCGACCTCGATGGTCTCGTCGAACTTCGCTTTCGCGCGTTCCTTGACCATCTTGATGGCGTCCGCGAGCGGGTAAAGCTTTTCGCGATCAACACCTTCGCGGGCTTTTTTCAAACGCTTTCCGATTGCCATGTCCGTTTACCCCGCCACTTCCAGGCCCATCGAGCGGGCGGAGCCCTCGACCATCTTCATGGCCGATTCGATGGAATCGCAATTGAGATCCTTCATCTTCTTCTCGGCGATCTCGCGCACCTGCGCCTTGGTCACCGCGCCGGCCTTGTCACGGCCCGGAGCCTTGGAGCCGGACTGGATCTTGGCAGCCTGCTTGAGGAAGAAGGACATCGGCGGCGTCTTCATCTCGAAGGTGAAGGAACGGTCCGCATAAATGGTGATGACCACCGGGATCGGGGTGTTCTTCTCTTCCTTCTGGGTCTGGGCGTTGAACGCCTTGCAGAACTCCATGATGTTGAGACCGCGCTGACCAAGCGCGGGACCGATCGGGGGCGAAGGATTCGCCGCACCGGCCGGGACCTGAAGCTTCAGGTATCCGGTCACTTTCTTTGCCATGTATCACTCCTGTTGGGCCGGCTTGGGCCGGCGGTTTCAGGTTCGTGGTCTGGGTCGGATGCGGCTGGCAACCGCCCTCTCCCTCCCACGGCCTCTTGCTGCGTGAGACCGAAGTCTCACGCCTACCCGATCAGACCTTCTCGACCTGACCGAATTCCAGTTCGACCGGCGTGGCGCGGCCGAAGATCGATACCGCGACCTTCACGCGCGAGCGCGCCTCGTCGATTTCCTCGACGACACCCGAGAACGAGGCGAACGGGCCATCGGCCACGCGCACGTTCTCGCCGATCTCGAACGACACCGACGCCTTCGGCCGTTCCACGCCCTCCTGCACCTGGTGCAGGATGCGCATGGCCTCGGCTTCCGAGATCGGCATCGGCTTGTTCTCGGCGCCGAGGAAGCCGGTGACCTTCGGCGTGTTCTTGATCAGATGAAACGCCTCGTCGGTCAGCTTCATCTTCACCAGCACGTAGCCCGGGAAGAACTTGCGCTCGGCGTCGATCTTGCGGCCGCGGCGTACTTCCGTGACCTTCTCGGTCGGAACCAGCACCAGCTCGAACAGCTCCTCGAGCCCGCGCTGCTTGGCCTGCTCGCGGATCGATTCGGCGACCTTCTTCTCGAAGTTCGAATAGGCGTGGACGATGTACCAGCGCTTGTCAGACAATTGAGCCGTTGCTGTTGCCATCAGTGGATGCCCAGAAGGAAGGTGATGAGGACGCGGATAACCTGGTCGGCGGCGAAGAAGAAGATCGAGGCCACGGCGACCATGACGAACACCATGATGGTGGTGATCGTGGTCTCCCGGCGGGTCGGCCAGGTGACCTTGGCGGTCTCCGAGCGCACTTCCTGCAAGAACTTGAACGGGCTGACTGCCATCGCTTGATGTCCAACGTCCGTCGACAGACGCGAATGAATTTCAGGGATCCGAACAGCCGCCGTTGGCCCAGCCCTCTGTCTCGAAGGATGAGCCGGAAACCGGGCTCGATTGTTCGGGGATTTCAAAGCCGCGCCGGAGATCCGCGTCTAACGGGCCGGCTGCGAGTGCGCGGTATCTACTGCGGATGGGACCAAAGGTCAAGATAGCGAGGGCTCGCCCGGGTAAACCGACCTCCGCCGCCGACCCAGCAGAGATCAGACCGATCAAGGGCTTATCCGCCGCCTGCAAAGCCGCTCCCAAGACCTCAGCCGGTTCCTAGCAGGACCACACCACCGGGGCGCGCCCCACCAGCCGTCCCTTTAGCGACCCTGCACGGTCAGTCGGCCCGGTCGATCGTCGAAATGCCCGGCAACGGCACAACGAATTTTCCGCCCTCGGCGAAATAGCGGGCATGCTTGGCCCGGATCGGGTCCACATAGCGCCAGGCGAAGACGACGACGAACGCCGGCTTGCGCTCGTAAAGGGCGGCGGGCGGCAAGATCGGGATGTCGTAGCCCGGGCCGGCCATCACGTTCCCCTTCTTGGGATCATCGTCCACCAGGAAGTCGATCTTGTTCTCCAGGCCGAACTGCGGCAGCAGGGTCGTGGTACCGACAGAGACGCCGTAGCCGGCCACGACTTGACCGCGCGCATGGGCGGCATCGGCCATCGCGACCAAATCGTCGCGGATGGCGGCGATCCTCTTCGCATAGGGCGCATAGTAGGCCGGCTGGTCGACGCCGAGCCGATCTTCCTCGGCGATGAAGCGCGCGACCTCCGCGGACGGCTTCTTCGCGCCGCCGGCACGCTGCACGGTCACGCGGATCGAACCGCCCTTGGTTTCGATGTGCTGGACGTCGATCACTTCCATGCCGAGCCGGCCGAAGAAGCGCGTCAGCGGCTTGATGTTAAAATACGACAGATGCTCGTGATAGACGGTGTCGAGAAGGTTCTTCTCGGTGACATCGACGCCGTACTGCGTTTCGAAAACGAACAGGCCGTCCGGCGCAAGCACGTCGCGAACCCCGATTACCAGCGGATCGAGATTGTCGACATTGGCGATCATGTTGTTGGCGATCACGACGCTGGCCGCGCCGTGGCTTTGCAGGATGCGGCGACCGATGGCATCGGTGAAGAAATCGCCGATGGTCTCGATCCCCGCTTCCGTCGCGCGCCGCGCGATCTCGACGGCGGGATCAACACCCAGCACCCGCATGCCACGCTCCCTGAAGAAGCCGAGCAGCGATCCGTCGTTGCTGCCGAGCTCGACGACCAGCGAGCCCGGCGCGATGGCGAACCGGCTGACGACGTCGTTGGCATAGCCTGCGAAATGCTCCCGCAGGCCAAGCGAGAGCGAGGTGGTGTAGACGTAGTTGCGGTACTGGATCTCCGGATTGCCGACCTGGAGAATCTGCAGGTGGCCGCAATCTGCGCACAGATGCAACGCCATCGGCACCGCGGCGCGAAAGACGGGATCATCGAGGCTCGCGTTCGGCACTTGGAAGTTCGGCGTGCCAATGGGCATGCCTGCCATCGGGACGACCAGCTCTTGCTTGTCCGAATGACAGAGGCGGCAGGTATGGCGGACGTAAAACAGGTTTTTCATCATGGAACCGGAAAACGGAGACATGCAAGCGGGTGAGGCAATCTCACCCCGTGGTGATCAGATCGACGGCAATGGTCAAGAGGGTCAAGGGTGGCTCGATACCTCCTCGGCCTTCGCCAACCCGTAGTTCGGCGAATCACTCGCAGCCTTCGCCGCATTGTCTGCTGAATACGAGCCGCGCTCCGGACCTAACCAGCCAGATCACGCCCCCTGCGAGGCCGACAATCACGCTGATGGCACCCAGCAGGAGCGAGACCGAGAGCGCCTCCTCGGAAGGAACGCCTGCGAGGCCAAGACAGGCGACCATCGCCCCCTCACGAACGCCCCAGCCGCTGATCGAGATCGGAACAGCCGTTAACAGCACCACCGGCGGAATCAGGATGCCGGCGTCCAGCAGGGAGAGCTGCGCTCCCACGCCGCGCGCCAAGGCGTAGCAGGCCACTGCCGTCACGAGATGGATGAGGAGCGCCGATCCGAACAGCAAACCGCGGCGTTCGCATTGCAGGAGAAGAAACCTGACGAGCGTTCCGAACCGCACGAAGCTTGCGATCGCGGGAAGCGCGGTGAGTCGCTTCGGCAGACGATCGAGCGTCAACAGGACCACGGTGCCGGCGACGCCGGCTAGCGTCAGCCCGCCGATGGCCAGGATCGCGGCCTGATTGGACACGCGTGACATCAGGAACGGCAATCCCGCCACCATCAGCACGATCAGCCCGATCAACGCGGTGAAACGGTCTGCCGCAACGCCCTTGACTGCGTCCGGCCACTGCACGCCACGCTGCCGCAGCAGCCACATCCGCACCGCGTCGCCGCCGACCGACGACGGCAGCACCTGGTTGAACCAGAGGCTGATCATGAGGATCCGCCAGCCGGCGAGCCAATCCAGCGACACGCCGAGCGCGCGCATGATCAGCCTCCACCGACCGTTGAGCACGAATGTCTGAACGAAGATCAGCGCCAGGGCGAGGACGAACAGGAAGGGATCGACGGAGACGAGATGGGTCCGCAACTGCTGCAGGTCGAGCCCGCGCGCGATGTAAACCGGCACCGCGATCGACAGCAGCAGCTTCACCGAAAACAGAGCCGCCTGCTTGAACCGCGACTGCATCGGATCCCCGCCTCAGGACGCCGGATATTCCGCGCGACCGATGACGAGGTCGATCGCGGCCATCATCCAGAACTGGTGCGTGGTCTCCACAATGTTGTAGCTGCGGCTATCGACGTAAAAATTGACGTCGCCGAGACTGCGCAGCGGATTGTCCGCATTCATGCCCGACAACGTGATCACGTCGAGCTTCATCGTCCGCGCCTGCGCGACCGCATTGAGAATGTTCTTCGAGCGCCCCGACGAGCTGATCGCGACGAGGCAGTCGCCGGCGCGGGCGCTCAGCCGCACCGCATGCGCGAGCCAGTCCTCGAAACCGTAATCATTGGCAAGGCACGACATCATGCTGGCGTCGCTGAAGCAGTGTGCGGGCACCGATGCGTTCTTCGCCAGATCGATCGCGAGATGCGAAGCGATGCCGGCCGAGCCGCCGTTGCCGATGAAGATGACGCGACCGCCCTGCTCGCGCGCGCGCAACCAGGTTGCGCGGGTGGCGGAGATCCTCGCGAAAACGCCGTCGTCAACCGCCGTCGCACGATGGAGGCGCCCCACGTAATCGTCGAGGAAAGCCTTGTGATCGGGATCGACGGACTCGGCGGGCATGGGCTCGCGGCTCGACTGCAACATGGCGCCCTGATACCGGCTATTACTAGGGATTGCAAAGGGATAATACTTGCAAAAGGTGCGAGCGACTGTTAGTCGGCTTGAGAGTTCGACTCAAATTGGCGGGCCTGTTTCGCTGGGCATTCGCATCACGGATGTTCCCCATGAAATGCATCGTAACTGGTGGCGCCGGCTTCATCGGCAGTCACCTCGTCGATCGCCTCCTCGACGACGGCCACGACGTCATCGCGCTCGATAATTTCGTGATCGGACGTCCTGAAAATCTGGCGTCGCGCGCCGATTCGAGCCGGCTGAAGATCGTGCGGGCCGACGTCACCGAACTCGAATCGATCAAGCCGCATTTCGACGGCATCGACTGGGTCTTCCATCTCGCGGCGCTGGCCGACATCGTTCCCTCGATCGAGTCCCCGATCCCGTATCATCGCGCCAATGTCGACGGCACGGTCAACGTTCTCGAGGCTGCACGGCAGGCGGGCGTCAGCCGCTTCGTTTATGCCGCGTCGTCATCCTGCTACGGAATTCCCGACGCCTATCCGACGCCGGAGAGCGCCGAGATCCGGCCGATGTATCCCTATGCGCTCACCAAGAATCTCGGCGAACAGTGCGTCATGCACTGGTGCCAGGTCTACAAGCTGCCCGCGGTCGCGCTGCGCCTGTTCAACGTGTACGGGCCGCGCCATCGCACCACGGGCACTTACGGCGCCGTGTTCGGCGTGTTCATGGCGCAGAAGCTCGCCGGCAAGCCCTTCACGGTGGTCGGCGATGGCGAGCAGACCCGCGACTTCACCTTCGTCAGCGATGTCGCCGACGCCTTCGTGACCGCGGCGCGCTCCGAGGTCTCGAACGAAATTTTCAACGTCGGCTCCGACAACACCTACAGCGTCAACCGACTGATCGAGCTTCTCGGCGGCGACAAGGTCCACATTCCCAAGCGTCCCGGCGAGCCCGATTGCACCTATGCCGATATCACCAAGATCAAGCGCATCCTGAAATGGACGCCGAAGGTGAAATTCGAGGACGGCGTCGCGACGATGCTGAAGTCGATGGATCAGTACAAGGACGCGCCGCTCTGGACAGTGGACAAGATCGCGGACGCCACGAAGGACTGGTTCAAGTATCTTGGCGGCGACAACGACACGGCGTCCAGCACGCCGCAGAAGACAAGCCGTTGAGCAGACTCGTCTCGACCTCAACGCCCTTGCCGTCGACCGACCAATTGGAGACTCGCCGCCTGAGACCGGCCGGCGCTTTGGGATGATCAAGATGGGTAATCCGACCGACAATCCCGCGTCGAACGACCAACTGGCGACGCACGAAAAGATCAAGACAATCGAGGAACTGGGCGAGATCGCGCGATCCGCGCAAGCGCAGGGACGGACGGTTGCACTCTGCCACGGCGTCTTCGACCTCGTGCATCTCGGCCATATCAGGCACATCCAGGCGGCGCGCAACGAAGGCGACGTCGTCATGGTGACGATCACGGCGGACCGCTACGTCAACAAGGGACCGGGTCGGCCGATCTTCCCCGAAAGCATGCGGGCCGAGATGCTGGCCTCGCTCGCAAACGTCGATTGGGTCGGCATCAATCACACCTCCAGCGCCGAACCGATCCTGGATACGGTGCGGCCGGACATCTACGTGAAGGGTTCCGACTACGAGAACCCCGAAGACGACGTGACCGGCAAGATCCGGACGGAGCGCGACGCCGTCGAGCGTCACGGCGGACGCATCGTGTTCACGCGCGACGTGACGTTCAGCTCCTCATCGCTCGTGAACCGGTATTTCGACATCTACGATCCTCCACTCCGTGACTATCTGCAAAAGGTCCGTGAAGGTGACGGCGCCGATCGCCTGCTGAAGCTGATCGACAAGGTGCAGGACATGCACGTCGTGCTGGTCGGCGACACGATCGTCGACGAGTACCAATACGTCACGGCGCTCGGGAAGGCCTCGAAGGAAAACATCGTCGCCACGCTATTCAAGAACGGCGAGCAATTTGCCGGCGGCGTCATTGCCGCGGCGAACCATGTCGCGAGCTTCTGCAAGTCGGTCGAGATCGTCACGACGCTGGGCGGCAACGACTATCCCGAGGAGTTCATCCGCGCGCATATCCGCCCGAATGTCACGCTGACGCCGATCCGCATTCAGGGCCGTCCGACGACCCGCAAATCGCGGTTCGTCGAGCTGGGATACCTTCACAAGCTGTTCGAAGTCTACACCATGGACGACACGCCGCTCGATGAGGCTGACCGGAAGGAGATCGACCGCATCACCGCCGAGCGCGTGCGCGGCGCGGACGTGGTGATCGTCACCGATTTCGGTCACGGCATGATCGCGTCGAGCACGATCGACACTTTGATCGCCAACTCCAGGTTCCTGGCGGTCAACGCCCAGAGCAACAGCGGCAATCACGGCTACAATCTGATCACGAAGTACCCGCGGGCCGACTACATTTGCATCGACGCACCGGAAGCGCGTCTGGCGGCAACGGACAAGTTCAGCGACATCGCCTCCGTGATCGAGGTCGGCCTGCACCGCAAGATCGACTGCAACAACATGATTATCACGCACGGCTCTTTCGGCTGCTACCCGTTCTCGTCCAAAACCGGCGTCACGCGCGTTCCCGCCTTCACCAAAACCGTCGTCGACACCGTCGGCGCGGGGGACGCGTTCCTGACGATCACCGCGCCGCTGGTCGCCGCCGGCGGCCATATCGAGGACGTCGCCTTCATCGGCAACGCCGCCGGCGCGATCAAGGTCGGGATCGTCGGCCACCGTAGCTCGGTCGAGAAGGTGCCGCTGGTCAAATTCGTCACCGCGTTGTTGAAGTAACGCGAACGGCAGATACTGGAGAACGACAGTGATTGATCAAACATGGAATGTGATGGTCACCGGTGGTGCCGGCTATGTCGGCAGCGTGCTGGTTCCGCAGTTGCTCGCCGCCGGCCATAAGGTCACCGTGCTCGACCTGTTCATGTATGGCGAGGACGTCTTCGATGCCGTCCGCACCAACTCCAATTTGCGCCTGATCAAGGGCGACATCCGCGATGAAGCCGCGATCAACGAGGCGCTGCGCGGCAACAACGCCGTGATCCACCTCGCCTGCATCTCCAACGACCCGTCATTCGAGCTGGATCCGGGGCTCGGCAAGTCCATCAACTACGACTGCTTCCGGCCGATGGTACGCGCCGCCAAGAAGGCGGGCATCAAGCGCTTCATCTACGCCTCCTCGTCCAGTGTCTACGGCATCAAGGACGAGGCCGAGGTGACCGAGGACCTGTCCTGCGAGCCGCTCACGGACTACTCGAAGTTCAAGGCGATGTGCGAGACCGACCTTGCCGACGAGGCCGCGTCCGGTTTCGTCGCCTGCACGGTTCGTCCCGCCACCGTCTGCGGCTACGCACCGCGGCAGCGGCTCGACGTCGTCGTCAACATCCTGACCAATCTCGCGGTCAACACCGGCCGCATCCGCGTGTTCGGCGGAACGCAGCGCCGGCCCAACCTGCACATCGAGGACATGTCCGCCGCCTATCTGTTCCTGCTCCAGCAGGATGACGCAAAGATCGACGGCAAGACCTACAATATAGGCTACGAGAACCACTCGCTGATGAAGATCGCCGACATCGTAAAGTCGGTGGTCGGCAGCAATGTCGACGTCGTCGTCGAGCCGACCGACGATCTCCGCTCGTACCACGTCTCTTCGGAGAAGATCCGCCGCGAGCTCGGCTTTGCGCCGACCCACACGATCGAGAACGCCGTGTCCGGCCTCGTGAACGCCTTCAAGGCCGGCCGCCTGCCGAACTCGCTCAACGACCCCCGGTACTTCAATATCAAGATGATGCAGAACATCAGCCTGAAGTGAGCGGCGTGCGGATCGGCATCGATTTCGACAACACGATCATCTGCTACGACAAGGTCTTCGCCGCCGTCGCCCGTCAGCGTGGGCTGGTCCCGGAGGGGTGGGAGGGGCTCAAGACCGATGTGCGGGATCATCTCCGGTCCCGCGAGGGCGGCGAACTCGCTTGGCAAGGACTGCAAGGCTTCGCCTACGGCAAGGGAATTGGCGGCGCCGAAATCTATCCGGGGGTGCGGGAATTCCTGGCAATGTGCAAGCAGGCCGGCTCGAAGGTCTCCATCGTCAGCCACAAGACCCGATTCGGTCATCAGGACCCCGACCGCACCGACCTGCGCGCCGCCGCGCGCAGCTGGCTACGGGGCGCCAACCTGATCGACGCTGCGGATGCGGCGCTGGACATCGGCGACGTCTATTTCGAGGACACGCTGGCCGCCAAGGTCGAGAGACTTGCGAGCCTGGAGCTCGATATCTTCATCGACGATCTCGTTGATGTCTTCGAGCAACCGCATTTTCCGAAGACCACGCGATCGATCCTGTTCACGCGGTCGCAGCCTCCCCACCCCGAACATTGCAAGCCGATCGCGACATGGGCCGATATCCGCCGCGAGGTGTTTGCGGCATGAGCGAGACCGACATCACCGCGCCGGATGCGATGGCGATCGGCAGCCGCCTGGCCTGTGCGCGGGTTGCTGCCGCCCAGCCGGCACGGTCCGGCGGCAACAACAGGGTATTTCGACTGGAGATGGCAGAGGGAGCGCCCCTTGCCCTCAAGCATTATCCGTCCGACGGACGCGATCGCCTGGGGCAGGAATATGACGCACTCTCGTTTCTGTCGCGCCACGGCATCATGTCGACGCCGCGACCGGTCGCCAAGGACGCGGATGCGTTCTGCGCGCTATACCAATGGTTCGACGGCGAGGCCGCGGTGCTGCGCCCTCAAGGCGACGATGCCGATCAGCTCGCCGATTTCCTGATCGAGTTGCAGAAACTGCGCGACGCCGAAGGCGCGCAGAATTTGCGGAACGCCTCGGCCAGCGTCTTTTCGCCCGAGGCAGCCATCGCCCAGTACGAGCAGCGCCTGGACAGACTGAGGCGGGCCTCGGATGATCATCCCGACCTTCGCGCGTTCATGGAGGGCAGCCTGGTTCCCAGCACTGTCGTCGCGATTCGGCAGCTCCGCCGACGCTATGCGGAACTGGGGCGGGATCCGGCGGCGGACCTTGCGCCCGTCCATCGTGCGCTAAGTCCGTCAGATTTCGGACTGCACAACGCGCTGCGCGCCGAAGACGGGAGCTTGCGATTCATCGACTTCGAATATTTTGGCTGGGACGATCCGGTCAAGCTCGTGTCCGACACCGCAATTCACCCCGGCAGCGATCTGCCCGAGGCGAGCGCGAATCGCTTGATCGAACGGCTGTCGCGTACCTTCGAGGCCCGGGATGACGCGTTTGCGATCCGCCGTGACGTGCTGTATCCTGTGTTCGTGGCGATTTGGTGCCTGATTGTCCTGAATGCCTATTTGCCGGAAAGCCGCTCCCGGCGCGCCATGGCTGCGCAAGGTGGCGATCTGACGGTCCGCCTTGCCGGTCAGCTCGACAAAGCCCGACGGCTCCACCAAACGATTTACCCAAACGATTCGCAGACGTGATCCAGATCTCACCCCACGCTGAAGCTGCCCTCGCCTGCACGCTGGACGAGCGCAGCCTTTATTTGCGCCGCCTGGTCCTCGGCTCTGTCCGCTCCGCAGGACGCGGACATGTCGGTCCGGCATTGTCGCTGATCGAGATGGTCCGTGTACTCTACGACGACGTGTTGCGGATCGATCCGAACAACCCGCGCGATCCAGCCCGCGACCGCGCCATCCTCAGCAAGGGACACGGGTGTCTGGCGCTCTATGCGCTCTTGGCCGATCGCGGCTTCTTTCCGCTGTCGGAGCTGGACAGCTTCTGCGGCCCCGACAGTATTTTGGGCGGACATCCAGAGTACGGAATGGTGCCTGGGGTCGAGGCGTCGACCGGCGCGCTAGGACACGGCCTGTCGATCGGTGTCGGACTTGCGCTCGCCGCGCGCATGCGCGAGCGCACCTACCGCACCTTCGTCCTGCTCGGCGATGGCGAGATCAACGAGGGATCGGTGTGGGAAGCCGCCATGGGCGCGGCCAAGCACGGGCTCGACAATCTGGTCGCGCTGATCGACTACAACAAGCTGCAGAGCTACGGCCCCACCGACTACGTCCTGCCGCTGGAGCCGCTCGCGGACAAATGGCGCAGCTTCGGCTTTGCCGTGCAGGAGCTTAACGGCCACGACGTCGGCGCCCTGCGCACCGTCCTGAAGCAGATCCCGGCCGTTCCGGGAAAGCCAACCGCGATCATCTGCCATACCGTGAAGGGCAAGGGTCTGCCGGCGGCGGAATCCAACGCCGATTGGCATCACAAAAACAAGCTGACCGACAGCGAGCTCGACGCCATCCGCGTCGCCGTCGGCGATTTTTGATCGGCTCCCCATGCGCAACACCGCGATGAACATGGTCCACAAGCTCGCCACGCGCGACGAGCGTGTGCTCTACATCGGCTCAGATCCCGGCGCGGGCACCTTGCGCGCGATGAGCAAGGAGTTTCCGAAGCGGCATCTAATCGAAGGCATTTCAGAAGCGCACATCATCGGCATGTCGGCCGGCCTCGCGATGGAAGGCTTCGTGCCCTACGTCAACACCATCGCGACCTTCCTCACCCGCCGATGCTACGAACAGGTCGCCGTCGATCTCTGCCTGCACAATCTGCCGGTGCGGCTGATCGCCAATGGCGGCGGGCTCGTTTACGCGCCGCTCGGCCCCACCCACCAGGCGATCGAGGACATCGCCATCATGCGGGCGCTGCCGAACATGACGGTGGTCTGCCCGTGCGACGCCGACGAGGCGGCGCGCCTGATGGATCAGACGCTCGACTGGACCGGGCCGATCTACATCCGGCTCGGCAAGGGTGGCGACGCCGTCGTCTCCAAGGCCGAGCACGGCTTTGAGATCGGCAAGGCCATCCTGATGCGGCCACCGGGCGACGTCGTCATGGTCACGACAGGCATTATGCTCCAGCGCGCACTCGCTGCGGCCGACCTGCTGGCCGCGCAGGGCATTCGCGCCGGCGTCCTGCACATGCACACGGTCAAGCCGCTCGACGCCGAGACGCTGCTGCAAGCGATCCAGGGCACCAAGCTCGTGGCGACGCTGGAGGAACACGTGCCCTCCGGCGGCCTCGGCAGCGCGGTCGCGGAGGCGCTGATCGACAAGCTCGGCTTCGGCTTGCCCGCGATGCTGCGGTTGTCGCTGCCGGACCGGTTCATGCACAATTATGGATCGCAGGACTCGCTGCTGAAGAAGCACGGCCTTTCCGCCGGCGCCATTGCGACGTCGATCGAGCGCGCACTCGCCGCCTCTCACACCTCCTCCCCTCAACTTCATTCCACCTGACGGGCCCCATGCACGACGTTCGATATTCCTATCTGCTCGAGCAATTCTCCGATCCTGCCCCGATCCTGGCCGAGATCGGCCGACTGGTGGCGACCGGTGACTTCACCCTGGGCAAGCCTGTCGCCGAATTCGAGCGGCGCTTTGCCGAGCTGATCGGCGTACGTCACGCCATCGGCGTCGGATCGGGCACCGATGCGCTCAAGCTGCCGCTCAAGGCGCTCGGCATCGGCCATGGCGACGAGGTCATCACCGCCGCCAACACCTTCATCGCCACCGTCGGCGCCATCGCGGAAACCGGGGCGACGCCGGTGCTGGTCGACTGCGACGATTCCTTCTGCATGAACGTCGACTACGTCGAAGCGGCGATCACGGGGAAGACCAAGGCGATCATGCCGGTTCAGTTGACCGGCGAGGTCACCGACATGGGCAAGCTGATGGCGATCGCCCAGCGTCACAACATCCCCGTCGTCGAGGATTCCTGCCAGGGCATCCTGTCGGAGTTCGGGGGAAAACGGTCCGGCACCCACGGCATCGCAGCCGGCTTCTCCCTGCATCCGCTCAAGAACCTCAATGTCTGGGGCGATGCCGGTGTCGTCGTCACCAATGATGACGGGATGAACGAGCGGCTTCGTCTGATCCGCAACCACGGCATGAAGAACCGCGACGAGATCGCGATCCTCGGCTGCAATTCGCGGCTGGATTCTCTGCAGGCCGTGGTCGGCAACTGGCTGATCGGCCAGACCAGCGAGATCACGCGGCGCCGGATCGAGAACGCAGCCTATTACGATGCGGGCCTTGTCGGCCTGCCTGGCCTGCGCGTCCCGCCGCGCCGGCCCAACGTGAAGCACGTCTACCATCTCTACATGGTGTTCGCCGAGCGTCGCGACGAGCTCTACAAATACTGCCTGGACAACGGCATTGAAGCGAAGATCCACTATCCGATCCCGCTGTATCAGCAGGAAGGCCTCAAGCACCTCGGCTACGCGCCGGGCGACTTCCCGATCACCGACCGCCATGCCCGGGAAGTCATCAGCTTCCCCGTCGACCAGCATCTGACGCGAGCGCAACAGGACCGCGTCATCGAGACCGTCCGAAAGTTCTGCCATGGACGCTGACACCGGCCGCCGGCGCATCGGTTACGTCAATCTTCCCGCGCAATTCGAGGAAGAGCGCGCTGAGATCATGCAGGCGGTCGAGGGCGTGTTCCGCCGCGGCGATTTCATCGGCGGCGCGGCCGTTGCGAAGCTCGAAGAGGAACTCACTACCTATCTCGGCTCGCCGCATGTGGTGACGCTGAATTCCGGCACCGATGCGCTGATCCTGTCCTTGAGGGCGCTCAACATCGGTCCCGGGGACGAGGTGATCACCCCGCCGAATTCGTTTGTGGCATCGACCGCCGCCATCATCGCCGTCGGCGCCACGCCGGTGTTTGCGGACGTGCTGCCGGACCAGAACATCGATCCCGCCGCGGTGGAGGCCGTCGTCACCACGCGGACCAGGGCGATCATGCCGGTGCACCTGACCGGACGCATGGCCGACATGAACCCGCTCATGGCGATCGCGGCCAAGCACGCGCTCGCCGTGATCGAGGACAGCGCGCAGGCCGTCGGTTCGACCTATGACGGGCGGATGAGCGGGACCATCGGAACGTTCGGCTGCTTCTCCGCCCACCCGCTGAAGAATCTCAATGCCGCGGGCGACGCCGGCTTCGTCGTCACCGCCGACGCCGAGCTTGCCGCGAGAATTCGCCGCCTGCGCAATCACGGCCTGATCAATCGCAGTGACGCCCAGGAGTGGGGCATCGTGTCACGCCTCGACACGGTCCAGGCCGAAGTGCTTCGCATTCGCCTGCGTCACCTGCCCTCTGTCATCGAACGCCGGCGTCGCAACGCCGCGCAATACCGCACTGAGCTCGCCGGCCTTCCCCTGTTCATCCCGAACTGCCGCAACATCGAGTTCAACACCTTCCACACCTTCGTCGTGCAGACGGACCGTCGCGACGATTTCCAGAAATATCTTGCCGACAAGGGTATCGAGACCGCGATCCACTATCCGGTCCCGATCCACCTCCAGGAGGCGGCGGCGCATCTGGGTCACGGCCGCGGCGCGTTCCCGGCGGCGGAACGACAGGCGGACCAGATCCTCACGCTTCCGATCAACCAGTTCCTGTCGGCCGCCGATATTAGCTATATCTGCGCGACCGCCCGGGAGTATTTTGCATGATGGATACGGACTTCCTTCAGGCCGACGAGCAGGCGCTGGCGCAGCGCTTCATCGACGACGGCTTCGTCACCACGCCGGCCGACGACCGCGCCGGGCTCGATCGCATCCAGCGGCGCGCGGCCGAGCTCGCGGCGGACTATCTGAAGCTGCCGCACGGCAACGACCCCTATGCGATGCTCGACACCATCCACACGCGGGTGAGCGTGGATGATCTCAACGGCCTGCGGCTGCACGTGTTCAACGGCCTCAACGCCGAGCCCTGGTTCCGGCCGACCTATTTCCGTCTGGCGCGCTCGACGATCGAGACCATCGTCGGCAACGAGCTCTGCATGCAGCGCCGCGTCAATCTCAGCATCCAGATGCCCGGCGACGATTCCTCGCTGCTCGCCACCCATTCCGACGTCTGGTCGGGCGACTCGCCGTTCGAAGTCGTGGTGTGGGTGCCGCTGGTCGACGTCCACAGCACTAAGGCGATGTATCTGCTCCCGCCGTCGCTGAACGGCGACATGCAGGACCGGATGGCAAGCCTGCGCAGCGCCGAGGAACTCTACAAGACCATCAAGCCGCACGCGACCTTCATCGAGATTCCCTACGGTCACGTGATGCTGTTCAATCAGACCCTGATGCACGGTAATCGCGTCAACGAGGAGCCCGGCACGCGCTGGAGCATGAACTGCCGCTTCAAGAGCATCATGTCGCCCTACGCGGACAAGCGCTTCGGCGAGTTCTTCGAGCCGATCCTGCTGCGCCCGGCAACGCGGGTCGGCATGCAATACAAGCTGCCGGGAGGCTTCCATGGCTGAGCGAGCCGGCCATCGCGGCTACATCGGCGCGCGGCCGCTGAACGGCAGTCGCACCCCGCAGCACGTCCAGAACATCGTGATCCGCGACTACGCGCGGCGGAAAAACCTGCAATTTCTGCTCAGCGCCGTCGAGCACATCATGCCCGGCAGCTACATGGTGCTTGAGGACATCCTGGACGAGTTGCCCCGCTTGAAGGGGCTGATCCTCTACAGCATCTTCATGTTGCCGCCCGTCGAGGCCCGGCGACGGGAGATCTACGACCGCGTGCTGAGCGAGGGCTGCGACCTGCACGCGGCCGTCGAGGAGATCACGCTGTCCTCGCGCAGCAACATCCAGACCGTCGAGGACATCCTGCTCGTCAACAAATTCGCCACCATCCTGTGACGATGCCGCGAACCGGTTGGAGACAATGACCGAGATCAACCTGCTCCAGCCGATGCACGCATCGACCAAGCGGAACTACGTTCAGCGGGTCGTCGAGCACGACAAGGCGGAATCCGCCACCGTGGCCCGGCAATGGGGACATGACTACTGGGACGGCGACCGCCGCTATGGTTACGGCGGCTACCACTACGACGGACGGTGGCGCCCGCTCGCCCAGACCCTGATCGACCGCTACGGCATCAAGCCCGGGATGAGCGTGCTCGATGTCGGCTGCGGCAAGGGCTATTTGCTCTACGAGTTCACCCAGCTCGTCCCCGGCCTCACGATCGCCGGCATCGACATCTCCGACTACGGCATCGCCAACGCGAAGGAGGAGGTGCGAGCGCAATTGAAGGTCGGCAGCGCCGTCGAGCTGCCCTACCCCGACCACAGTTTCGATCTCGTGGTATCGCTCGGCGTGCTCCACAATCTTCCGCTCGAGGACGTCTTCCGCGCGGTGCCTGAGATCGAACGCGTCGGGCGCGGCGCATCGAAATATCTAATGGTCGAATCCTTTCGCAACGAGCGCGAGAAGGCGAACCTGCTCTACTGGCAGCTCACCTGCCTGAGTTTCCACGGTCCGGAAACGTGGGCCTGGATCTACGACAACTGCGGGTACCGGGGCGACCATGGGTTCATCTTCTTCGAATGAAGCAACGGGCCTGCGCCGGCCGACCTCGCTGCGTGCGCAGAATCCCGAGGTGTATTATTCGGACGACGCCATCGTCACGGCGGACGACGCCACGATCGCGGAACTGAAGCGCATCGCCGCGGGCAATCCGCGTCTGCGCAGCCGGCTGTGCACGCATCCCGATCCCTCGTCCGGCCTGCATGAGATGCTGATCGTGCATCATCGCGAGGCCTATGTGCGGCCTCACAAGCATTTTGGCAAACCTGAATCGTTTCACCTGATCGAGGGCACCGCGCAGGTCGTGATCTTCGAGGACGACGGCCGCATTCGCGACGTGCTCGGGATGGCGCCGTACGGCCGGGGCGCCCTTTGCTATTACCGCATGCCCGAGCAGGTGTTTCACTCGATCCTGATCACCTCGGAGTGGCTGGTGTTTCACGAAACCACCGCCGGCCCGTTCGATCCCTCCCGCACGGCATTTCCCGACTGGGCTCCCGACGGCAGCGATTCCGCCGAGGTCCAGGATTACGTCACAAAGGTTGGCGCGCTTGCCACGGAACATCTGGCGAGAACATCGACATCGACCTCTACCGCTGCTCGACTATCCCCGCCGTGAATGATCGAGGACGAGACCAGCCGATGAGGCCGCCTGCAAAAGCACTGGTTACTCTGGTCAAGTTCGTTGTCTCGATCGGGATTCTCGTATTGCTGTTGCGCGGCCAGGACTTGTCGTCCCTGAAAGCCGACCTTCTCGCCGTCAAATTGGACATGCTGGCGCTTGCGGTGCTGCTGCTGTTCGCCCAGACTTTCGTGCTCTGTCACCGCTGGATCCTGATCCTCCAAGCCATGCATGTGCCGCTTGATTGGCCGGCAGGGTGGCGCATTGTCATCGTCAGCACGTTTTTCAATCAGGTGCTGCCCGCCGGCGGCGATGCGGTCCGGATCTGGATGTTGCGGCGTCGTGGCGAGCAATGGTCGCGGACCATCAGCAGCATCGTGGCCGATCACTTGGTCGCGCTGCTTGCCCTCGGTGCTATCATATTCGCAGGAATGCCGTTCCTGCTCCCGCGGATAAGCGATGGCTCGCTCCTCTTCGCCATCGTCACCATTCTCGCCGTTGCATGCCTTGGCGCAATCGCTCTGGCCACGCTGGATCATTGGCCGCCTGGCATGATCGGTATCCTGCCGGCCAGGATCGTGCAATTCGCGATGCTGGTCAGGGCTCCGTTGCTGGCGGCCGAAGGGCGCGGCACGCTGATCGCGTCCGCCGTCTTCATCCACTTGATCACGGTTGCAGCCTGTTATGTCCTCGCGATCGGCCTCGACGCACCAATCTCCGCGCTCGATGCATTCGTTCTTGTCCCGCTCGTCATCCTGTCGTCCGCGGTTCCGGTCTCGATCGGAGGATGGGGAGTGCGAGAAGGCGCGATGGTTGCCGCGCTTGGCCTGGCGGGGATCGCATCCGACAAGGCGCTCGCGATATCGGTTTTCCTCGGCCTCGGCGGCCTGATCGTGGGACTGTTCGGCGGCCTGGTGTGGTTGCTCGCACCGGAGCGCGCCCATTTCAGCGCAGGCCAGGCCCGGGCCGTCGCCGAACGGGCAGACGCTACACCGATCCAACCATGACAGGAATGGGCTTTGCCCGAACGAGTTTGCGCCCATCGGCAAATGCTGTGATCTGGCTTCCCATCTTCTCCGGTTCGAGGTCGGCCACTGAGACAGGCTGCATCTGTTGATGGCGACGTTCCTGCCCAGGGTGACCCGGATTGCTTCTGGCGCCAAGTTCGAAAACGACGAATTGACGCCCCGCCACGGCAACTTAAGAATTGTGGCACGACCTGTGGCGCGATATAGGCTTCAACGGCGTCGCGTATCGCCTGGCGCACCGATGTTCCCCTGCTTTTCCCGCACAGAGCCAAACCCGTGACCGATCATTGCCGCCTCTGCCATTCAACCAATTTGCGCCCGGTCGTCGACCTCGGACAGATGCCGATTGCGCATCGGCTTCGGCACAGCCGCGACGAACAGGAAGAACGGTATCCGTTCGAGGTGCTCGCCTGCGGCGAATGCGGCCTGCCCCAGATCGTCAAGCCGATCGATCCCGACATTCTGTACCGGCAGTTCAACTACAATTTCAGCAGCTGGAAGCCGGAGCCGCACCAGGTCGACGAGCTCGATACCATCGCGAAATTCTCGAGCCACCAGTCCGTGTTCGAGATCGGATGCAATGACGGCCTGTTCATGGACAGGCTCCGCGAACGGGGGGCGAAGGTTCTGGTCGGCGTCGAGCCCAACCCAGTGTCGGGCGAGATCGCCCGCGAGCGCGGCATCAAGGTCTATGCCGACATGATCAGCCCGGCGCTGTGTCACGACGCGGTCGCCGAGGCCGGCAAGTTCGACCTCGTCGTCTCGCGTCAGGTGCTGGAGCACATCGTCGATTTCGAGAACTTTTTCGACTGCGTGAAGATCGCGCTGCGCGACGACGGGCTGCTGTTCATCGACGTGCCTGATTTCGCACCCGGCTCGACGGCGGGCGACCTCTCGGTCCTGTGGGAGGAGCACGTCAGCTACTTCACCGAACCGACGCTGCTCGCGCTGCTGGCGCGCCACGGCTTCGAGGCGATGTCGGTGAAGAAATACAATTTCAGCGGCGGCAGCCTCGCGATCGCGGCGCGCCGCGCCGCGCACGACGTGACGCCACCGCCCGCCCCTGCCGGCGTCGGCGAGAGGTTCGGCCAGCGCGCAAGGGAGTATGGCGCGCGGCTCCGCCCGGTCCTCGCCAAGGCCCGCGCCAATGGCGCCGAGATCGCCATCTATGGCGCCGGCTGCCGCGCATGCACCTTCACCAATGCCCACGGACTCGCGGATCTCGTCGACCTCTCGGTCGACGATCAGAAGGAGCGCCAAGGGTTGTTCCTGCCTGGCACCGGCATTCCGATCCGCCCGCCGGAGGACCTCGCCCACAAGTCGGATTCGCTCGTCTGTCTTCTGGCCGTGAACCAGGAGAACGAAGACAAGGTCAGCGTCCGGCTGCGCGAAAACGTGAAGCGTCCGCTCCACATCGTTTCGATCTTCGCGCCCTCTGACATCTGGAGCGAACTCGATCGCCTCGAGGCGGCCGCAGGGTCGCGGCATGGCTGAGGACAAGCTCTTCAACTACTACGAACGTCAGGACGTCCTGCCGACGTTCGGGAATTTCAAATCCGCCGCCGAACTCGAAGCCTATGCCGGCCTGCGGCGCGAGTTGTTTTCGGACAAGCTCGTGCTGCCGCCGCGATTGTTCCGCGACGCCGACGTGCTTGAATTCGGCCCTGATTCCGGCGAAAACGCGCTGGTGTTCGCGGGCTGGGGCGCGAACATGACGCTCGCCGAGCCGAACCGGCATGCGCACGCGAAGATCCAGGCTTACTTCGCGCATTTCAGCCAAGCCCAGCGTCTCCGCGAACTCGTATCGTCCGATCTCGAAGGATTTCGCAGCGATCGTCGTTTCGACATCATCGATGCCGAGGGATTCATTTACACGGTGCAGCCGACTGAAAATTGGCTGGGCATCTTTCACCGGCTGCTCAATCCGGACGGATATGCCGTCGTTTCCTATTACGAGCGCTACGGCGGTTTCTTCGAGCTCGCGCTCAAGGCGATTTATGCGGCCGGCAAGGTGCTGACGGGCCGTTCCGGGCTCGAAACGGCGAAGCTGCTGTTCGACGCGAAATGGAACAGCATTCCGCACACGCGCAGCTTCGAATCCTGGCTGATGGACGTGCTCGAAAATCCTTTCGTCCGGCACCGCTACTTCCTCGACGCGGGAGCCTTGTGCACGGCGGCGCATGAGCAGGGGTTCGACATCCATTCGGCGTGGCCGGCTTATCGCGACAGCCTGGACGTCTACTGGCACAAGAAGGTCCTCTCCGACGACGAGAAGCTGCGGCGCGCGACGCGCCACCTCAGCCGCAGCCGTCTGAGCTTCCTCGGTGGACGGAAGCTCTATCTGGCGGGACGGACCGAAGCGGTCGAGGCGATCTCGGCTTCGATCGAGACCCTCGTTCTCGATGTCGATGCGATGATCGACAATCCCTTCGGCGACAGCCTGCCCCGTGTGATCGCGAGCCTCGCGTCGCTTCGCGAGACGATACGGACGACAGAAATTCTCGCCGACAATGCTTCCGACATCGACGCCGTCATTGCGACCCTTGACAGTTTCCATCGTATCTTTGGCGCGATCGGGCGACGGGATGCGTCCACAGTCACCGCTCTCACCCAATCCGACCAGGCGTTCATCAACACCTGGGGACAGCCGGCGCATTTTCTCGTCATCCGGAAGCGCTTCGAGGGATTCTAGCACGTGAGGCCAGGCATTGGCATCATCGGAACGGGCATGGTCGGCCAGATGTGCCACCTCGCCAATTTCGTCGCCAATCCCACCTGCCGCGTTGTCGCGATCGCCGATCTCCGGCCTGATCTCGCCGCCGCAGCGGCGCAAAAATTCGACGTCGCGCGGATCTACGGCACGCACCGGGAACTACTGGCGGACAGCGAGGTGTCCGCCGTCGTCGTGGTGACGAAGCGTCGCGCCACCGGTCCGATCGTGCTGGATGCGTTGAACAGCGGCCGCCACGTACTGTCGGAAAAGCCGATGGCCTACACCACGGCTCAGGCCGTTTCACTGGCCGAGGCGGCGCGGCGGCAAAACCTCGTCTACAGCATCGGCTATATGAAGCGTCACGACGCCGGGGTGGCGCGCGCGATAGCCGAGTTGACGCGCATTCGAGCAGATCATTCGCTTGGACGCATTATCGGCGCGCGAGGCTGGTGCTACGGCGGCAGCACTGGCTGGTCGCAGGACAACTTCGTCATGACCGGCGAAGCGCGGCCGGACGGGCTCGAGCTCTGGCAGGATGGGCCCGACTGGATGCCGGGCGCGATGCGACCCGGCTACGACAATTTTCTGAATGTGTTCAGCCATATCATCAATCTCGCACGCTACCTGCTCGGATCGTCACCGGCAGTCGCCGAAAGCACCGTCGAGACCTCGGGCGCGGGCACCGTGACACTCGATTTCGACGGCGTCGCCTGCGCGTTGCAACTCGCGAATGGGTCCGAAGGCGTCTGGCGCGAAGGTCTGAGTATCGAGTTCGAGCGCGGCGCACTGACCATCGAATTGCCCCCGCCTTTTGCCGAGCAGGAGGCTGAGGTCATGCTCGATCAGCAAGGACAACGGACGCAATTGTCGCGCGGCAAGAGTTGGGCGTTTCGGCGTCAGGCCGACGCATTCGTCGCCGATGTCGTCGAACAGAGGACGCCGCTGGCGTCCGGCCAGGATTCCGTGGCCGACATCGCGCTCGCGGAGGCGATCTGGAAACGGCAGGTCAACGGCTAGGGCTTCGGGCCATCGAGCGGCAGAATCCCGGCGATGGGCCCCACCTTGATGGTAACCTGCGCGATCTGACCGAGGAACTGCGAAACCTCGCAGCGCGCCAGCAGCCGGCATGCGTAGTACTTCCGCACCAGAACCTGGTTCGGCGCCGCGCCAGGACCCGGCTTGAGCGAAATCGTCGCCTGCGGGCCCGCTGGATCGAGATGAGAAAACGCGCTGCTCGGCGCAGTTCGGGCCACTTCCAATTCCTGCAGGACGCTCGGCCGCTCGGCGCGCAAGGCAAATCCAACAAAGGGCTGATTGCCCCAGGCAAGGCGGAGCATGCCGGTGACCTCGGCGAAGCCGAACGGCACGTGGCGTGACGGGTAATCGACGAAACCGTCTTCGAGCGCAAACACCGTTGCTGCCGGCTGCGCCCGGCTCGCGAGATCCTGCGCGAGGGCCTCCTGCTTCAGCGTTCTCGCCTGCATGAAGATGTAGTCGTTCCACAGCACGCCAATCGACAGCACTGATCCGACCCCGAACACGACCATGACGGCTGCCTTCGGACCGACCGCACGTTCGGCCCAACGCTTGAGCGCGAGCAGGGTCAATGCCGACGGGAGGCCGAACATCAGCAGATGGCGGCTCTCATAGAAATGCACGGCCGAGGGCCGCAACCCGGCGACCAGATAGGGGAACGACAATGCCAGAAACAGGACAACGGCGAGCGAGAGCGGCGCGGCGATCCCATATCTGGCGGCAGTCGGCTCTGCCTCGGAGCGCAACAGGAACAAGGCGGTGCCGACGAGCAGCACGGCGGTGAGGAGCGGCGCGCTTGCAGCGGTCGCCAGCTGGAACGCGGTGGCCACAACGTCCCAATAGCTGGTGACGAAAAATACCTGCCAGCCCATCGCCAGTTCGCTCAGCGTCGGGAAATGGGCATTGTAGTGTTGCGCATAGACACCGGTGCGTTTGAACCAGATGTTGAGCGCGCCCCAATAGACCAGGGGAAGCACCGCCAGTTCCGGATAACGGGTCACACAATGCCAGGCAGCCCACCATGTACGCTGGATCAGCCCCTGCGCCGCGTCGCGGCCGCGCCACACTGCAATGAAGAGACCGAGCATCACGAAAGCGTACAGCACGATCGTCGAGTTGAGCGCGAAGCCGAGCATGAATACGAGCGCGCAGGCCAGACGGAGCAGCGCGCACCGCATGCCGTGCGCGCCATAGGCCAGCATCAACAGCCAGGCACCGAAGAACAGCAGCCCGAAGCTGAGCACGTAGACCGCGTTCGCCTTGCCCGCCCAGAGCTGATAGCCCGGATAGGTCCAGACGATCAGGGCGAAACCGACCGCCTCGGCGCGGTCGAGCAGATCGAGTCGCGTTGCGGTCAGCGCGAGCGAGATCGCACCGAGGAAAATTCCGGCGAACGCCAGCGACACCATCACGGCAATCGGCGAGCCGGTCCAGTTGGCGAACGTGTCGTAGCTGTAGAAGATCGGATGGCCCGCACCGCGCAGGAGGAAATCGATGTCGATCATGAAGTCCGGACGCGGCTTGAGCACCAGCCAGTCGTCCATGAAGAGGCCGTCGTTCAAAAGCATCGGCGCATGCGCGGCCAGCAACAGCGCCAGCAGAACGGCTGTCGCGCGACGCATTGTGGATGTGCTGAGATGGGTCAGAGACGGCATTGGCGAAAATAGTTCGCACGCCCGTTTGGCCGCCGCAAGAGCCGGATCACCGGCGCCCAATTGATCATTGACCCAAAAAATTCGACCTCCTATAGACACCTCACAGGTTCGGGCAGCACCAAGGCGTCGAGGCGATTTTCGCGATGGTCCAACTTGAGCTCTCGATGATGAAATCTCGAATGGTTTGGACCGCGGCGCTGTAGGCCAGCTTAACTCCGGGATTGGTCGAGCTGTTGTTAATCGAACAGAACAGTCCGATCATGGTGAAGTCGGATGCACCGCCATAGCCAGTGTCGATATCGACGCATTCGCGCAGGTAGGTATAGACAGCGACATTCAGGACGGCGACGCCCTGTTGCTGGCAATTCGAATAGATCATCGAAATGCCGGAGTTCGCCGACGCTAGCGCTCCATAGAGCAGCATCTCGCGGACGCTGGTGTAGAAGCACGCGAAGTGCAGATTGGGATCGCCGAGCGTGATGAAGCGTTGCGACGCGCCGTCAGTGTCACATTGCTTGAGAACGGTATTGCCCTTGCCTGCGCCGGTGAGAGCAACGGAGCCGTAGACCGACAGACCTCCGCAGACGGTATAGGCGCCCTTCGGGACATAGACCACGTCGCCGCCGTAGCCGCCCGCATCGATGTTGAGCGCGCCGCGTCGGCTTGCAAAGTTAATCGCCCGCTGGATCGCGGCGGCATCGTTGGTGACGAGCGTCCCGTTGTAGTCGCCGACCGCGCCGAACTGCCTCACGTTGATGGCACCATCAGGAACGTATTGGAATTTGGTGCCCGCGACATCGGTAAACGATCCAGATGGTGCGGTGACTGCCGCGACCGTGACGGTCGGCTGCGTCGTGCACGTCACTGCTCCATAAACTCCGCCGCCCGGCGCCGGGATGGTGAGCACATCGCCGATAACATATGCATTGCCACCGGGACCGCTGATGGCGAAGCTGGTCATCACGTTGCCAGCGATCGTGACAATGCCGTAGAGGCCCGTTCCGTTGCCGCCAGTCAGAAAGACGCCGTTGTATGTTCCATTCGTGCAGCCAACCCCGACTGACGTCGTCGTGGTGCTGGTGACGAAGCTATCGGTGAAATTTCCGCTCGTGATCTTCTGGAATGTCGCGCCTCCACCGTCGCCGGTGGTCGCGTAGCCAAGCGTCCGGACGGCCGACAGCAAGGAAAGGTTTCGCGTGATCGCATCCGCACGGGACGAAACAACCAGCTGCGTTGCCGCAGTAGCATTCACCGTGCAGTTCAGCGAGGTGCCGGCGCAGGTGCCGCCCAAGGTCACGCCGGTGCCCGCGACAACCTGCTGCGATGACACGGCATGCCAGGACAGGTCGTCCCCGAAATACCTTCCCGTCGTCGTTACCGGCGGCGGGACGCAGCCCTTAACCGTTGGGGTGACGAGGTTGCACAGAGTGGCGGTGATCGTTGAGAACGGGATAGCCGACGCTGGCCCGCTGCCGAAACCGGTTCGGCCGATTACAGTGTTCGGAGGGACCGTCGGGAAGGTTTGAGCTGCAGCAACTGCCGGCAGCAGGAGGAGCAGCAATGCGGCCAGGAGTCGGCGCGCGGCGCATATGAACATGGGAGCGTCTCTTCGTGAGCGCTCCCACTCGGTGAAGCTTCCGAAGAGACGGTTTTGCGCCGATGTCTCAGAGGCGGGGCTGTGCGGAAGCCCAATCCGAAACGCTCGTGAGGCGAGCGCGGCCTACTCTACTCCGCCGACAACCCTTCCGACCTAATCAGGTTGCCGAACTGGCCGTCATCCAACCCCGCGATTCCCCGCAAGGTGTTCGCGATGCGTCGCCATCTGCCAGCTTCATCCTGGGCCGCTCGGGCCTTATCGCGCGTCGTCTTCAATTCGCGCTTGAGACCAAGAATGGCAGATGTTTCTTTGTCACTCATGGCGACCTTCTGAAAGAGTTACCCGGCTTTCTCCCCGAGCGCCGGGCGGCTCGGATGAAGGGCTCTCACGCTTAGCCCTGGAGGTCACAATTTCACGCGCCGCCGGTACAGAGGGCGAGCAGCGCAACCGTAAAATTGGAATACGGTTGACCGTTGGCCACGCAGGAAGCGATCACCGACCGATAAAATGAGATTTCACTGGTCTTTATCGCTGCGGCGATTGCCGCGCTGCCGCCGCCGGCTGCATAGGCGGCCGCTATTGCTTGTTGCCGCGTGCCTTCGGCTAAAACGCACGTTGCCTGATGCGCTGGGTTCGAATGCTGAATCATCATGTTGGTGTTTCTCCTATTGCAGCCTATGCGGGCGCACGCCGTTGCCGATGGGCATGAAGCCGTCGGGAATCTCCGGACGCGCGATCGCCTGGATATGCATTTGCAGGCAGATGCCTGCCGCCGGCGGTTCGGCCGACACGGTGATCTTGCGCTCTTCGTTCGTTCGCGGGTTCACCAGGCGCACTTCGTACATCATGCTGCGTTCACCTTGACGCCGTTCTGCAGTACTTGGTTGATCGTCGTCATGCGCTGCTTTGCCTTCATCCCCGGCGAGATAGGCCTTCGAGAATTCAGCGCTGCCCATCAGTTCGCGCTTTAAGTTCGAAACGGCCTCATATTCCTGCGGCGTCACTTTCTCGCCGGACAAGAACTGTTTTGTAACGCCGTCGGCGAGGCCCATCTCGCGCGCGTAGTCGACGTACCCGGCCATATGCCGCTGGTCGCTGTTGCCGAACTCAGATGCCTTGCCGCCCATGACCGACGTCACGACGTCATCGGCTGTGCCGCCATCAACGATCGCGCCCGTGAGGGTTTTGAATTCCTTCACGGCGGCGACGTCACCACCGAGAAAGCTGTCCCGCCACGACTTGTCCGCAGTGAGTGCGTTCAAATGATTTTGCGCGTCGGTGGCGGTCACGGCGGGTGGTGCGGGTGGTGTTACAATATCGTTCATTGTGAAACCTCGTGCTGGTTGTGAACGCCGAGAATCTGACAGGCCTCCGCATATCGGGCGAGCGTCTCGGGCTTCTTGTCGGCATACTGAACGCCTGACTTGCACGGGTGCGCGCAGATACCTCCGCCGGTGATCGTGCAGCCCTGCCCGTTGCAGGATGACGGGCAATCGGTCTTGGAAATTCCTGAAAGATCGGTCATGCGGCCTCCGTCCGTGTGGCCCGGTCGAGCGCTGCCGCGTCGAGCCGTTCAACCTGGGCTTTGACGCTGTTCAGAACCGCGGTGTGAGCCTCGCGCAAAATCTCGACGCCGGGACGCAACGCTGCGACGTTGTCGCCGGCCGATAGTGAAGGCAATTTGGCAAACGGCGGCTTGGCGCCATGGCTCGCAAGTCGGAATGCCTCGCGGCCGATCAGCGCTTCGCCGTTGCCCAGGAAGTGCCCGCTATAGCCCTCGAAGTGCATCGCAGGCAGATGGGTTCCGGTAGGAAGCGCCGCCGCCATTTCCGCGGATGCGTTCACATAGCGGGCATAGACTGCCGAGGCCTTGCCGATCAGCGCCAGCACTTCCGACATGGAATCAATTCGGGACGCTGTTGCCTTCTCAAAAACCGCAAGCTGTTCGGCGCGCATCTGCGCGGCGCCGGCGGCGAGAGTCTGGCGATCAAGCCGCTCGGCGAGCCGCAAGGCCGCGGCCAGCTCGTCCGCAGCCGTCTTGGCCGCCTCGATCTTGGCGCGATGCCCGGCCAGCTTGTCCGCCGCCCCGGGCTTCCGCTCGGCGGCTTCGAGTGCGTATTCCGCCACCTGCTCATCGAGCTCGGCCAGTGCCCCCAAGGCGCAATCCAGTTTCTCCTGGACGGCAGGCGCGCGCCGCGCCGATGTTTCGGGTTGCGGCAGCGGATGCTCTGCGGCGTCTTCGCCGGACTTCCTGCGGAACATGGTCAAAATCCTCACGCGGCTTCGTTGCGATGCTGGTCCGGCTGTGAAGCCGCGGCGACCGCGTCCTCGAGCCGGCAGCGGATCCAGTCCGAAACCGTGCGCCGCTCTCGCGCCGCCAATTCCTTCATGCGTGTTTCGAGGTCAGGCTTGACCCGGGCGCCGATTATCTTCGTGTTGTTTGCCATCGTTGGCCTCTGTCGGGTTCGTGCTCTCAGCATTCGGGGTGATTTGCGGATCGCTAGCAACGCACCACAATGTTTCCGGAGGCTGGGTCGGTGTGGCTGTCTTCGCGTTCGTCGGTCGCCGCTTCCGAGGCCGCCAGCGCGCCTGTACGCGCTCCGCCCGGTCAGGGTCCTCCATGATCACCGCAAAGGCGATGCGCAGCCCGAGCGCGTCCAGAAGAGCCTGGAGAGACATTTCTCCGAATCCCCTCATCGGCGGGTCGGCCATGAGCTTGCTTACGTAGCCATTTTGAAGGCCGCTGATGGCGTCCAGCGTCTCATGGCTTAGGTTGAGCTCGTCGCGCCGATCGCGCACGACCTGCAGCAGTTGCTCGCGGTCAGCAATCATCCGGGGCTTCATGTCAGACAATGCTCAACGAGGTTTGCGAAAGCTGGCCGCCGAATTTTTTGGAGGGCGGCGCGAAAGAGAGCGAGCACATAAAATTGGGAACGCGAGCGCATTCTTCCTCCCACCCCCACGATTCTGGATTTCATTGAGCCAAACCATGGGGATCTGACAGGCGATCGGCCGGCACCATCGCGCGCGCGTCTGCTTCCAAGAGTGCTTAAGTTCATGAGAGAGCGCGCGCGAAAACCCTTCCCCGAAGTGCAAAACCGGTGACGTGATGCTTTCAAGCTGCTGATTTTGTTCGATGCTATCCAGTCGAACGAAGCTGTTGGACCCAACGTTGGACCCAGACACGCTCCGTAACGAGTTACTCGCGCAGCCAGGCGAGCGCATAATGCACCGTCGAGCGACCTTGATCTCGGCGTTACGACATGCATGCCGATAACGAGGTGCTTTTCTCGTCCTGCAACTGCCTATGCCGTGAGGCGAGCGTGCAGCACGCGTGCAGGCGTGCAGCTTGCCTATGGCTAGGCAGAGGAGTGGGCTACACGGGTAGCTGCACATAGCTACACCCGAGCAACACGGTAGCTGCACGGCGCGGATCATGGCTTCACCGTCAGTCGCGAAGCGGGGCGAGATGGGCGGCCGTAGTTCTCGATGTGGACCTTGCCGGCGCTGAACAGGCGCGCCATGGCGTCCTTCATGTCGGCCTTGCGGAAGCCGTGTCGCTTGGCGTCGGGGTCGTCGGCGAACGCCGTGGGTGCATAGTTGGGCGCGGTCGGTGTTGCGCTCACGTTGCGGCCTTGGCCGGCGAACCGATGGAGCAGCTCGAGGAACGTCTCGTTGACCTTGGCTTCGCGCGCCAGCTTGTCGAGGCTCGAAACGCCACCCTCCGGGAGGAACAGCCCGCGCTGATAGCGCAGCACGATGGTCTCGCCGCGGGGGCCGTACTGGTTTTTCTTGAATTCGAGCTCCCGGAGGTCGTTGTTCACCTGCTCGCCGTCGTCGCTCTTCGCCGCCTTGAGGTACTGTCGGAACCGAAAGGCTCCGTGCCAGGCCGTGGAGCCCGACAGCCCAGAGCCTGAATTTATCCCCTGGAGACTGGGATGGCTGAGAACGGTCACGGAGCCGTCGGCGACCTTCGCGAGAGCCTGCATGTGCATTGCGAAGGCGTAGACCTGGACGCGGTCGATCTCGTTGCCGGAGAAGGCGCGCGAGAGCGTGTCGATCGAGATGTTCTTGGGCTTGATGTCGCCGGCTGCCTCGAAGAGCTGGCGATAGAGGCCGGTGACCTCCACCGTGCCGCCCTTGGTCGCGGCGACGAGCGTTGCGTCTTGCCCGAGCAGCGGGAGTACATGCAGCCCGCCGCCGATCAGGTCCTTGAAGGTGACGCCGTAGTGCTGGGCGATCGCGGCGAGGCGGATGTGGATCTCATCCTTATCGTCCTCAGCGCCGAGGTAGAACGCTGGACCCGGCTCAGGAACTGTTCCCAGCCAGTCCTTAGCGGTGACATGAGCCACATTCTTCATGAGCTCGATGATGCTCTTGCCGGTGCCGCCTTCACCGGAAAACAGGCCGGCCTGCTTCAAGGGCACCCGGTCACGGATTGCCCACTGACGCTCGGGGATAGGCCTGCCATCCCACTCGGACATATTGAGCCATGGCAGCTTCGCTGCGGGCTTTTGCTCCTGGGGCAAGGCTTCCACGGCGTGTTCAACTAATGCGGTGGTCTCGTACGCGTCAAACGACTCGACGGGTGGCGGCTCGTCATCTGGTGGCGACGACGGGCTTCTAATCCCGAGATCCTCAAAAACCCGAAGGGCCATCTCCCGGTTTGCGGCGGTGAACATCAAGCAGCCTCCACCGTGTCAAGCAGCGCGGTCGCATCATCCGGGTGATTCCGCAGCCAAGCCGTAAGCCGATCCGGATCGCCGAGGCTCAGCACGAATTGGAAGGCGTCCACCGTTGCCTGGGGCAGGCGGTGCACGGGCCTCTGGACGACCACCGTCTGCTGCACCGGCGGCAGTTCGCCTGTCCACCGCCAGCGGTCGCGCGGATCGTCCAGCTCCCACTGCATCAAAAGCTGATTGGCATAGTCCGACGGTGAATCCGCGGCCTCCGCTTCGTCCGTAGCGGCCAGCGCTCGCGCCCAGATGAAAGCGGCCGCGATGACATCTTGGATTTTGTCCTGCCCAAGCTCGACGACGAGGCCGCGTTGCTCGGCGAAAGCTTGAAGTACATCGACGGACCACTGGATTTCCATTTCGCCCGACACGCAGCACAGGGCGTACTTCTCAGCGCAGGCTGTTAGGATATTGATTGGTGCCGGAGCGGTCATTCGGTATCGCCCCCGTCAAGGAGGCCGAGCTCCTGGGCTTTTGCCAGCGCCTTGTTGATGGCGTTTTGTAAATCCAGCAACCGCGTCACCTTCATGGTGATGCCCTTGGTGGTTGGATGGATCTTCCCTTCTTTGTCGTGAACATGCTTCCTGAGATCAACGAGCACATGGCCCTTGAACGTCTGCAGGGTCGTGGTGATCACGTCCTTGCGACGATTTGAAAAGAAGCGGTCGACGACGACCGGCTCGGCGAGCTCGGGGTGCTTTGCCACGGCAGCGCCTCAGGCTGAAGCCAAGAGCTTTTCGAGGGCAGCTCGCGGCACGAGGAGACGCCGACCCACCCGAATGGTCGGAAGGTCCCCGCTTTTTGCCGCCTTGTAAGATGCGTCTCGGGACAAGCCGAGCACTCGCACGCCCGCTTCCTCAATCGTCAGCGTGCTTCGGCCGGCTAGGTCTAAATTGTAGATCGGCCCCTGACCCGCCGCTTCCGCAAGATCCTTCGTCATGTCCTGTCCGGTCCTGTTGACCTAACCCGTAAGCTTTGTTAGGTCAGATACCATTAAGTATGAGGCCTCAGTCGGATATGATTTGAGGTCTCAGGTCAAGGGACATGGAGGATCTGTGGAAAAATGCGACAACAATACAAAATCACACTGGGTGACGATCTCCGGGCCAAGCTTGAAGCGGCCAGCACGAAATCGGGGCGACCTATGTCGGAAGAGATCAGGGAGCGCCTGGAGCGTTCTCTCGACGCCGACGTCTTTGACGAGCAAACCCGCGAGCTCGCGTCTCTCATTCCCAAGCTGGCAGCAGAAGCCGAGACGGAGCTCGGCGCGAAGTGGCACGACGACGGCGGCGCCCATCGAGTGTTTCGCAGGATGTTTGTCCGCGCTCTCTCGAAATGGCGTCCTTCTGGGTACAACGACAATCTGATGACAGAAGTACCTGTGACGCCGTTCAATGTGCGCGCGCACGCTTCGCAGCCGATCAACGATGCCGATCAACTCGGTATCGCGCTCGCCGACATGGTTCTCACCACGCCTGATGACGCGAGTCGCGGCAAAGTTCGCGAGGCGCAGGAGCAGACCTTGAAGGAAATTGTGAAGTTACAAAAAAGCAGAGGAGTTGAAGGCAATGACTAAGCGGGGGCACGGCGAAGGCGGCATCGATGAGCGCGGCGAGAACATCTTCCGGCTGCGCTGGCGCGCTAACGGCAAGCGGCACACGAAGACTTTCCGCGGCACGAAAGCCGAGGCACG
The DNA here is from genome assembly GCF_023073915.1 of Bradyrhizobium sp. 149. Classification (GTDB taxonomy): domain Bacteria; phylum Pseudomonadota; class Alphaproteobacteria; order Rhizobiales; family Xanthobacteraceae; genus Bradyrhizobium. Next base: position 198,128 of record NZ_JADPKK010000019.1, read on the forward strand.
GAAAGAATTGAGAGCGCTTACCACCGCGGTGGACACCGGCGAGCACGTCGACCCGAGCAAGATCACGGTCGGCCAATGGATTGATCAGTGGCTCGCCGCCGGCGCGCCTGGGCGGAAAAAACAGAAGGTCGGACAGCGCACGCTCGAACGTTACGAGGAACTGCTGCGGGTCCACGTGAAGCCGAAACTTGGGGATAAGCTTCTGCAGAAGCTCAAGGCGACGGAGATCGATAAGCCCTATGGCGAGCTCGAGCAGAAGCTCGCACCGATGACGGTCAATCATGTGCATCGCTGCTTCAACTCGTCGCTGTCCACGGCCGAGCGCAAGGGCATGCTGGCGAGCAATCCCATGACTCGGATCGAGCAGTTGCCGTCGGCTGGCGAGAGCGATCACGGCCTGGCCCTCGACGAGCCCGATCTCAAAACGCTGGTGAACGGCTTCAAGCAATCAGCGACGCTGTATGTCCCGGTCGCAGTGGACGCCTCCACCGGCGTCCGGCGCAACGAATTGCTGGCTTTCCGTTGGACAGACTTTGATCCCGTCGCAAAGACACTGAGGGTCGAACGTGCCCTGGAGGTGACCAAGAAGTTCGGGGTTCGCTACAAATCGCCCAAGACGTGGCGAGGAAAGCGTACGATCGCCCTGGACGATGGAACGGTCGCTCTCCTGCTGGACGAACGGGAGAAGCATCAGCGCGTCTTGGCCGGCATCCCCGATGGCGCAGTCGTCGATCTGAGCCTCGTCCGGCTGCCAGATGACGCCCTGATCTTCCCAGCCTCCCCAGCGGCCGGCCGGGACTTCGACTTTGCCAACCCCTGCGACCCGAGCGCCTTCTCGAAGCAATTCCGCCGCGGCGCGGATCCGCTCGGCTTCGTCGGGTTCGAGTTTCACCACCTGCGCGGCACACACGCCACCCTGCTCCTGGACAAGGGCGTGCCGGTGCACACGGTGGCCGAGCGGATCGGCGACGACCCGGCGGTGCTGCTGAGGAACTACGCCAAGCGCAAGCGCAAGCAGACGGCCGACACGTCAGTCGCGTCCGTGATCAACTCTATCTCTGCCGGGATTTTCGGGTCCTGAGCCGTTTGGGTCCCGATTGGGTCCAAGTTCGGCGTCTGTTCGAGTAAGGAGCCGCTTAAGCCACTGAATTATCTGGCAGGAGTGGCAGGGCTCGAACCTGCGACCCCCGGTTTTGGAGACCGGTGCTCTACCAATTGAGCTACACTCCTACGGACCCTGCGTCGCCGCGCGGATCAGGCCGCTTTGAAGCACAGGGGGCGGCCGGATTGCAAGGCCGGATTGCAACGGTGAAGCGCGCTGGCCTCGCTTGTTTGTGCCGCGCCTTCTGGGCCACAGTCCGCTCCGAACAATAATAAGCAACCGGGAGTGCCCATGACTGCGACAGCCTCTGCGACAGCCACCTATCGCCCGTCAAATTCGCCGAAAACCCCGCCTCTGCCGGAATCCCGCCCCGAGACGCTCGGGCTCTCGCGCCCCCGCCTCCAGGCCATGTCGGACGCCTTCCAGCGCGAGATCGACAAGGGAACCATTCCGGGCGTCACCGTGCTGGTGGCACGGCACGGCCAGGTCGGCTGGTTCGAGGCGCTCGGTAGGCAGAGCCCGACGGGCGCGGCGCCGATGGCGCATGATTCGATCTTCCGCATCTTCTCGATGACCAAGCCGATCGTGTCGGTCGGCATCATGGCGCTGGTCGAGGACGGCCGCCTTCTCCTGGCCGATCCCGTCGCGAAATTCATCCCGGAGTTCGCCGACCAGAAGGTCGCCGTGGTCAGCGGCGGCAAGCTGGAGCTTGTTCCGCCGAAACGCCCGATGACGGTCCAGGACCTGCTCCGCCACACCTCCGGCCTGACCTACGAGCACCAGGGCGACGGCCCCGTGCACAAGATCTACCAGGACTCGCGGGTGCGCAGCCGCAAGATCACCAATGCCGAGCACGCAGCCCTGGTGGCGAGCTTCCCGCTGGTCTGCCATCCCGGCGACGAGTTCAACTACAGCCGCTCCACAGACATCCTCGGCCGCATCATCGAAATCGTCAGCGGCAAGCCGCTCGGCGCGTACCTCTCCGAGCGCATTCTGGCGCCCTTGCAGATGGCCGAGACCGGTTTCTCGACCGCCGAGGCCAATGTCGGCCGGCTGGCCGAGCCGTTCGCGGCCGATCCCTGGACCGGCGACAAGGTCGCGCTGTTCAACATGCTCGAGCAGCCGATCATGGAATCCGGCGGCGGAGGCCTCGTCTCCACCACCATGGACTATGCCCGCTTCGCGCTGATGCTGCGCAACGGCGGCACCCTCGACGGCAACAGGATCATCGGCCGCAAGACGCTGGAGCTGATGGCCTCCGATCATCTCGGGCCGAACGTCGTGACCAACGGTACCCTGCTCTCGCTGGGACACGGCTTCGGCCTCGGCTTCGCGGTGCGCCGCGAGGCCGGCATCGCGCCCTTCCCCGGCAGCGTCGGCCAGTATTTCTGGAGCGGCATTGCGGGGACGTTCTTCTGGATCGATCCGAAGGAGGATCTGTTCGTCGTGTTCATGAGCCAGGGCCCGGGACAGCGCGATTATACGCGGACTCTGGTGCGGGATCTGGTGTACGCGGCCGTGGATTAGACTTCGTGCCCCGGACGCGCTGCAACGCCCTTAGCGTTGCTGCGCAGAGCCGGGGCCCATGCCTCGGCGATCTCGATCTTCGCGACATTCTGGGTCCCGCCTCTGCGGAGCAGCACTTCGTGCTGCACCGCAGAGCCGGAACACGAGAGCACCTTCAACTGATCGTCGCGCCCCCGTCGATCACCATGGTCTGGCCGGTCATGAAGTCGCCGGCCTTCGAGCCCAGGAACACGGCTGCGCCCGCGATCTCGTCGGGGATGCCGATGCGCAGCAGTGGCGAGCGTGCGGTCGAAGCCTTCAAATTTTCCGGATTGTCCCACAGCGCTTTCGCAAAGTCGGTCTTGATCAGGCCGGGCGCGATGCAGTTCACGCGGATGTTGTGCGGGCCGTATTCGCAGGCCAAATTGCGCGCGAGCTGCATGTCGGCAGCCTTGGAGATCGCGTAGGCGCCGAGGATAGTCGAGCCTTTCAATCCGCCGATCGAGGAGACGATGATGATCGAGCCGTCCTTGCGCTCGATCATCTGCGGCACCACCATCGAGATTAGCCAGTTGTTGGCGACGATGTTGTTGTCCAGGATCTTCCTGAACTGATCGTCGGAGATGCCGGCGAGCGGACCGTAATACGGGTTCGATGCGGCGTTGCAGACCAGCACGTCGATCTTGCCGAAGGCGCGATTGCTCTCGTCGATGAGGTTTTGCAGGTTTTCCTTCGACGAGATGTTGGCGGCGATCGCGACCGCCGTGCCCTTGCCGAACTTGTCGTTGATGGACTTCGCGACCTGGTCGCAAACATCGGCCTTGCGCGAGGAGATCACCACCTTGGCGCCGTGCTCGGCCATGCGCTCGGCGATCGCAAGCCCGATACCGCGCGTCGAGCCGGTGATGACGGCGACTTTCCCCTTCATGTCGAACAAGGTCATGTTTCTCTCCCAAGAGTTATGATTTGAATTGGCCTGGAGCTTACGCTGCGTTCGCGCCAGCGGGCAACGACTCAGGCGAGCTTCTTGACTTCTGGTCCCGCCGGCTGATGCATCGCCGCATGCGCGTCGTCCGCGATCCACGGCTGCTGATTCACCATCGGCAGCCGCCAGACATTGCGTTCAGGGCTTGCGAAATAATCCAGTCGCGTCACCGAGCAATTGTCGATATCGAACGCGAGCCCCCGCTCCGGCTGATTGTCCAGCGCCAGCCCGAGCGCGGCCTTGATGGTGCCGCCATGGGCGACCGCGATCACGTCCTGCCCGGCTGCCTCGAGGTTGATCCGCTCGATGGTGCGGCGGGTGCGGTTGTAGAGATCCATGAAGCTTTCGCCGCCGGGCGCAGGCTCGTTGATGTCGGCAAACCAGCTCGAGCCGACGGGACGGCTGGCGATGAACTCGGCGCGGTTCATGCCCTGCCAGCGGCCGAGGTTTTGTTCGGCGAGGTCCGCCTCCCATTTCATCGCTGCAGGCCTCGGGAAGCCCGCCGCCCAGATCGCTTCGGCGGTCTGGTGCGTGCGCATCAGATTGCTCGAATACCAGACCGCCTTGCGTGGCAGCACCTTGGCAACAGCACTGAAGACGTAGGTATCGCCGGTGTCGCAGGCGATATCGGACTGACCGTAGATATTGCCGCCGTCATTCCGCACGGGCGCGTGACGAACCCACCACCAGCGTGTCGTGACCACCTTGGGCTTGTCTGCACCTGCCATCGAAACCCTTCCATCCCGTTTGATGTCGCTGTACGTCAGTAGCGAACGTGTCTCAAGACACTTTACCGTTTCAAATCTTGTTTGAAATTCCGTCGCGCGGCAAGCGTCGCGTGCGAACCAAGGGAGAAAACGCATGGGCCGTCTGCAAGGCAAATCCGTCATCATCACCGGTGCCGGCAGCGGCATCGGCCGCGCGGCAGCGCTGCTGTTCACCAGGGAAGGCGCCAAGCTGATCGCGGTCGATCGCACCGAGGCGGTGAAGGAGACGGTCGATGAAGTGAAGCAGGCCGGCGGTGTCGCGGAAGCCATGATGGCGGACGCGGGCTCCGAAAAGGACGTCATCGCCGTGATCGACAAGGCGGTGAAGACGCACGGCCGGCTCGACGTGATCTGGGCCAATGCCGGCGTCTCTGGCGGACTCGTTCCGCTCGGCGAGCAGACCGTCGAGCAATGGCAGGAGGTTTTGCGGATCAACCTGATCGGGCCGTTTCTCTCGGTAAAGCATGCGATGCCGCACATGGTGAAGCAGCAGTCCGGCGCAATCGTGCTGACCGCGTCCGTCGCCGGTCTCAAGGCCGGCGCCGGTGGTCATCCCTATGCCGCGAGCAAGGCCGGCGTCATCTCCCTGGTGCAGACCACCGCCTATTCGCTCACCGGCACCGGCGTGCGCATCAACGCGGTGTGCCCCGGCCTGATCGAAACGGGAATGACAAAACCGATCTTCGACCGCGCCAAGGAGCGCGGCACCCAAGACAAGATCGGTCAGCTCAATCCGCTCAAGCGCCCGGGCCAGCCGCACGAGCTCGCGGCGATGGGATTGTTCTTGGCCAGCGACGAGGCGTCGTATGTTAACGGCCAGGCATTCCCGGTGGACGGCGGATTGACGGCGTCGATGCCGTATACGGGGAAGCCGGTTTAGCAACAGTGCTTCCGCCTTTGGTTGCACCGCTACGCCCTCAGTGTCGGCCCGGCGGGACGAGGTTAGGGAGATAGCGTGCACCTGCATCAACATCGTCATTGCGAGCGTAGCGAAGCAATCCAGAATCTTTCCGCGGGAGCAGTCTGGATTGCTTCGCTGCGCTCGCAATGACGGAGTGTGTGGGTCGCAGCGTCGCGTTTCAATTTGCATCTCTATCACTGACGCAGCTTCGCCCTCTCGCGGCCTTCGCCCGAGCTTTGCTTCGTCGTCTCACCCTCGAAATTGAAAGAGGGCGCAGGGAAGACCGGGTGCCGGCTGGCACCCGCGGTCCACTGTGCGAAGTTGTCGTAACAAAATTGCACAGCGGCATACAGGTGAAGCCCAACATCCGGCCTTCCCTGCGCAGTGGTTTTACGACTTATGTCGTGCTCTCCCCGGGGAGCGATGCACTATTGCCCCCGTCGCCTTGCGGATGGCTGATGCGCGTGCCCGGTCGGGCCGCCACATCACCGCAACACTTGGCGCACGGACCCCGGGCGCCAGGACCACACGATTTCGCCGTACGCCGATCACACCGGTCGTGCGCGCGACGCCTTCGCTCACGGCTCTCCGCCCTGCGAAACCATTCGCGCCGATGTGACCCACGTCCACCGCCGTCCGGCCCGCGTTCGTGACGATCGCGATACGCCCCTCTTCCTTGGGCCGGGTTGCGGCGACACATACGCCGTTTCCGAATTTCGGTAAAGCGGAATATTTTTTATGGTGTGCGTTGACCGACAATTTGGGTGTTTTGCCCGACGGGCAACGCAAGATCTCGTAGCCCGGCTGGACTTATGCTGGTTTGCCCTGGCACCCGCAACATTGGTATGGTTCATGCAAGCTGCGTCAGCTTCCCACCTCCTGACAAGAACGTAAAAATGCCAAGTTCAAGACCCGACCGTATCCGCAAGCTGCTCGCCGACCTCGTCGGCTTCGACACGATCAGCGATCGCTCCAACCTGCCCCTGATCGCGTATATCGAGAGCTATCTCGCCGCGCTCGGCGTCAAGGGCGAGCGCATCCTCGACGAGACCGGACAGAAGGCCTCCCTGTGGGTCACGATCGGTCCCGAGGACCGTCCCGGCCTTGTGCTGTCAGGACATACCGACGTCGTGCCTGTGATCGGCCAGGACTGGAGCCACGATCCGTTCAAGCTGATCGAGCGCGACGGCAAGCTCTACGGCCGCGGCACCACCGACATGAAGGGCTTTGTCGCGGTGTGCCTTGCCATGGTGCCGGAGATGCTGGAGGCGAAGCTCGCAACCCCGATCCATTTGGCGATCTCCTATGACGAGGAGATCGGCTGCGTCGGCGTGCGGCCGATGCTCGGCGAGGTCGCGAAGAAACGCGTGAAGCCGCTCGGCTGTTTTGTCGGCGAGCCGACCGAGATGAAGGTCATCATCGGGCACAAGGGCAAGCACGGCGTGCGCGCGACCTTCAAGGGGCTCGCGCGCCACTCCTCGATCGCGCCCGATGGCGTCAATGCGATCGAATACGCTGCCGAGCTGATCACTGAGATCCGCCGCCGCGCTGTGAAGCTCGCGGCCGCGCGATCAAACGACAGCCTCTACGACGTCCCGCACTCGACGCTGCTCACCAGCATCGTGCATGGTGGCGCCGCGCTGAACATCGTGCCCGATCACTGTACGGTGGATTTCGAATGCCGCGGCATCGGCATCACCGAGTCGCGCGAGGTCACGGATGCGATCGTCGCCTGGGCGAAGGCCGAGCTCGAGCCCGCGATGAAGAAACAGCATCCGGAATGCGGCATCGGTTTCGAGGAGATCCTCGACTATCCGGCGCTCGATACCAAGGCCGACGCGACAATCGTCACGCTCGCCAAGAGCCTCGCGGGGCGCAATGACCACGCCAAGGTCGCCTTCGGCACCGAGGCGAGCCTGTTCGCCAGCATGGCCGATATCCCCTCAGTAGTGATCGGCCCCGGCTCGATCGCGCAGGCGCATACGCCGGACGAGTTCGTTGAAATGGCGGAGCTGGAGAAATGCGCGGGGTTCGTGGAGAAGCTGATCGCGCATTGCGTGAAGACGTAGCGCCTTCTCGTCATTGCGAGGAGCTCTTGCGACGAAGCAATCCAGACCGTACCGCGGAGACACTCTGGATTTGCTTCGCTTCGCTCGCAATGACGGGGTATGCGGAGACACCCGTGGCCCGCGTGAGCGAAGCAACGTGCGGGCCTGCAGCCCCGAACATCAGTGCCGCATCCGGGCTACGGATGAGCGGTGCGCCTCAGCGCTCCTGCAACGCCAGCCGCACGCCAATCGCGCAGTAGATGGTCCCGACCACCTTGGCCTGCCATTTCACGACCGCTGGATGGCGGCGCAGCAAATTGCCGAGACGGCCAGCGCCGACGGCGAACACTACCGTGCTGACGAGGCCAAGCAGCACGAAGACGGCGCCGAGGAGCGCGAGCTGCAGCGTCGTCGAGCCGTGTTCCGGCCGGACGAACTGCGGCAAGAACGCAAGGAAGAACAGCGCGGTCTTCGGATTAAGCACCTCGGTCAGCATGGCCTGCCGGAATGCGGGCACTGCGCTGATAGCGGTCGCGCCGCCATTCACCTGAAGCGGCGTTTTGTCGAGCATGGCGCGAATGCCGAGATAGATCAGGAAACCCGCACCTGCGTACTTGACGACGCTGAACAGGAGCGCGGAAGTTGCGACGATCGCAGAGAGGCCGACGATCGCCATGGTGGTGTGGACCACGTCGCCGGCCGCAACTCCCGCGCCCGTCGCGATACCGACCTTCGTTCCAGAGCTCGCGGCGCGCGCCACGGTGAGGAGCGTCGCCGGTCCGGGAATGAAGACAAAGCCGAGAACGATGAGGACGTAGGTGATGAGCGTGGTGTAGTCGATCATGCGGTCATCTCTCTCGTCATTCTGTCCCGTGTCTGAACACGAGAGGAACGCAAGCAAAAAGGCGCGGCCAACGGCCGCGCCTTCGTAATCCCTAAACCGCCCCCGCCTTCTGCGCGTATTCCCAAGATGCCTTCGACAGTGGCACGGTGCGCTTGGCGGACTCCAGCGCCTTGGCATTCGCCGCGGTGCCGTCGCGGACGCGGCCGGCGATGCCCTGGGTGATGCCAGCGAGACGGAACAGGTTGTAGGCAAAATACCAGTTGAGGTCGGGCACCGTCATCTTGGTGACGTTGCAATAGATCTGCGCGGCCTCTTCCACGCTCGGAATGTTGAGCGCCTTGAGGTCGGCGCCGTCCAGGCCCGGCATGACCCACTGCATCAACAGATAGGTGAAGTCGGCCATGGGATCGCCGAGCGTCGACAATTCCCAATCGAGCACGGCCTGCACGCGCGGTTCCGTCGCGTGGAAAATCATATTGTCGAGGCGATAGTCGCCGTGGACGATCGAGATGCGCGCCTGCTCCGGCACGGTCTTCGGCAGCCATTCGGCGACCTTCTCGAATTCCGGAATGGTCTGGGTCTCGGACGCGCGGTACTGCTTGGTCCAGCGATCGATCTGGCGCGCGAAATAATTGCCGGGCTTGCCGAAATCGCCAAGGCCGATCGCGGTCGGATCGAACATATGGAGTTTTGCCAGCGTCTCGATCTTGCTGGTGAAGATCTTTCGACGATCTTCTGGCGTCTGGCTCGGCAGCGTCGGGTCCCAGAACACCCGGCCGTCTTCCATCGACATGATGTAGAAGGCCGAACCGATGATGCTGTCGTCCTGGCACAGCGCATAGGCCTTCGCGACCGGAAAGCCCTGTTTTCCCAGCGCCGCGATCACCCGGTATTCGCGGTCGACCGCGTGCGCCGACGGCAACAATTTGCCGAACGGTTTTCGGCGCATCACGTAGGAGCGGTTCGGCGTGTCGAGCCGGTACGTCGGATTGGACTGGCCACCCTTGAATTGCAGGACGACCAGCGGTCCCTCATAGCCCTCGACGTTGTCGCGCATCCAGGCTTCGAGCCGCATCTCGTCGATACGATGACGCTCCTCGACCGGCTTGGTGCCCGAGAATTCTTCGTCTTTCCTGACGCCGTCAGCCACGGTGACGCTCCCTCTTCAGCCCTGACCATTTCAGGTCGAGCACGATCCTAATCGGTAACCACTGACGCACTTGCGTCAAGCGGTCACCGAAAGCGGATCATGCCCTGTCGTTTCTTCAAGTCGGGAGCGCCGCGCGGCTCTCCCTCCTAGTGACTGGAAGAGTTTGCATACTTCCGAACTTCAATCCTGGCAATGGCGCGGTTGTGCACCTCGTCCGGGCCGTCTGCGAGACGCAGCGTGCGGATGTGGGCGTAATCCTTGGCAAGGCCAGCTTCGTCGGACACGCCTGCACCACCGAACGCCTGGATGGCCTCGTCGATGATCTTCAGTGCCATGTTGGGCGCTGCAACCTTGATCATGGCGATCTCGGCCTGCGCGGTCTTGTTGCCGACCTTGTCCATCATGTCCGCGGCCTTGAGGCACAAGAGCCGCGTCATCTCGATATTGGTGCGGGCCTCGCCGATGCGCTGCTCCCACACCGAATGCTCGACGATCCGCTTGCCGAAGGCGGTGCGCGAGGTGAGCCGCTTCACCATTTTCTCCAGCGCCTCCTCGGCCTTGCCGATGGTTCGCATGCAGTGATGGATACGGCCGGGACCGAGGCGGCCCTGCGCGATCTCGAAGCCGCGGCCTTCGCCGAGCAGGATGTTCTCCTTGGGCACGCGGACGTTCTCGAGCAGCACCTGGGCGTGACCATGGGGCGCGTCATCGAAGCCGAACACCGGCAGCATCTTCTCGACCTTGATGCCGGGGGTGTCGAGCGGCACCAGGATCTGCGACTGCTGCTGGTGCTTGGCCGCCTTGAAATCGGTCTTGCCCATCAGGATCGCGATCTTGCAGCGGGGATCGCCGACGCCGGACGACCACCATTTGCGGCCGTTGATGACGTAATGGTCGCCGTCTTTCACGATGCTGGTTTCGATATTGGTGGCATCAGACGAGGCCACCGCCGGTTCCGTCATCAGGAAGGCGGAGCGGATTTCGCCGTCCATCAACGGGCGCAGCCATTTGCGCTTTTGCTCCTTGGAGCCGTAGCGCATGAACACTTCCATGTTGCCGGTGTCGGGCGCGGAACAGTTGAAGACTTCCGAAGCCCAGGAGATGTGGCCCATCTGCTCGGAGAGCAGCGCGTACTCCAGATTGGTCAGTCCCGCACCGCGGAATTCGTCGTCCTCATGCTCGTTGGGCGGCATGAACATGTTCCAGAGGCCTTCGGCCTTCGCCTTCTTCTTGAGGTCTTCCAAGATCGGAATGACCTTCCAGCGCTCGCCGGCCTTGTCCTGCTCATCATAGACCGGGACCGCCGGGCGCACGTGCTTGGTCATGAACGACTGCACGCGGTCGAGCCATTCCTTCTGCTTCGGTGACAGATCGAAATCCATGGGACGCTCCTCGGTCTCTGTTGAAAGCCTGTTTTGCGCCGGACTGTCCTCCCGCTGCACGCGACCCCGCAAGCGCGAATGCGCGGCTTGCGGACGCTTCGGAACCAGGTCGGCAAGCTTGCGAACGAGTCCCGATTGCGGATTGACTTTCCCGGCCGTCAAACGATAGTTTCATACAACTGTTTGAATTGCAACTCCCTCCCCGAGGGGCTCCCATGGCCAGCGATCATACCCGGACTGCCATTCTCGCCGCCGCCGAACGGCTCTATGCCGATCGCGGGTTCGGCGACGTCACGCTGCGCGACATCGTCGCGGAGGCCAATGTCAATCTGGCGGCGGTGAACTATCATTTCGGCTCGAAGGACGAACTGATCGCGGAGCTGTTCGTGACACGCTCGATCGCCACCAACCGCGAGCGTTTGCGCGAACTGAAAGCGGCGGAGGAGCAAGGTGGTGGCCGCGCGCCGATCGAGGTGATCCTGCATGCGCTGGTCGGCCCGACGCTGCGCGGTTGCCTTGGCCCCGAGAACCAGCGCTCCACTGCGGCGCGCTTCATGATCCGCGCCTCGATCGAATCCGTGCCGCCGATCCGCCGCATCAAGAACCGCGAGATCGACCATTTGCGGAAATTCGCCGGCGCGATGCGCCGCGCCCTGCCCGACCGCAGCGACGTCGATATCTATTGGGGCCTGAATTTCGCACTCGCGATGGCGCACCACACCATCCGCGAGAGCGAGCGGCTGACGAAGCTGTCGGAAGGCAAATGCGACCTCGACGACGTCGAAGACGTGGTCGCGCGCGTCGTCAGCGTAGCGACGATGGCGCTGACGGCGGGACGGCCGGCGACGAAGGCGCCGTCCAGGGTGGCGGCGCGCTGAAACCTCACATCATCGCGATGCAGTCGATCTCGACGTCGAAGGGGCCGAACCATTCCGGCGTGCAGACGAAGATCCGCGCCGGAGGATCCTGCGGGAAATAGCGCGCATAGACGGCGTTGAACGCAGCGAAGTGTTTTGTCGAGGTACAGTAGACATTGCACTTCATGACATTGTCGAGGCTCGCGCCCGCCGTCTGAAGGCATAGCTTCATCTGCTCCATGACCAGCTCGCTCTGCCGCTCGATCGGCACTCCCGCGATCTCGCCCGTCTCCGGGTCGAACGGCGGCAGGCCGGCGACGAAGATCATGCTGCCGGCGCGCGTGACCGGCGAGACCGGCGCCTTCCAGCGATCGAGGAATGTCGAGATCGGTTCGACGCGGAGCGCTTCGCGTTTCATTTCGCGTCTCATGGAGCGGCCACCTTCGGTTCAAGCGAGATGACGGCTTGCTACATCATCTTGCAGCCGTCATGCTTCGCTTCTGATCGAAGTTTGCCCGCCGAACCGCCTAGGCGTGCTGCGGCATCTCCTCGGCCTCTTCCTTGGCGAGCAGAAGCAGCATCTCGATGCCCATGTCGCCTTCCTGAGGCGAGCGGATGAACTTTATTTCGTCGGCGCTTTGCCGCAGCGCGGCAATGATCGCGACAGCCTGATTGGCCGTTGCTGCCTCGGTCGCCAGGATTGCCTTCTGGTTCTTGGCCTGAAACCCGATCGTGTAGGACATTCGTTCCCTCCCGGACTGAGTGGACGGATCGAATCTGAGTCGCGCCCGAAGCGGAAGCCTGTGTGAGTACGGACCGGGATTATCTGGGGATTGCCTGCAAGCCTCACGCCAGCCCCAGCATCGCGCGTGCTTCGCTGGCAGTCGCGACGTTCGCCCCCAGGCTCTTCAGGATGCCGGCGGCATGCGCGACCAGCTCGGCATTGGTCTTCGCCAGCACGCCTTTGGACATATAGAGATTGTCCTCCATGCCGACGCGGACGTGGCCGCCGAGCACATAGGCCTGCGCCACCATCGGAAATTCGGCGCGGCCGATACCGAAGCCGGACCAGATCGCACCCGGCGGCAACAGGCTGCGGGCATAGAACATCGTCTCGGGCGTGGCGGAGAAGCCGTATTTAACGCCGAGCACGAGCGAGAACAGGCCCGGTCCCTTCAACGTGCCGTCGGCGAGGAGGTCGCGGGCGAGATGGCAGTCGCCGGAATCGAACAGCTCGATCTCCGGCAGCACGCCGGCCGCCTTCATCCGCTCGGCCATGATGCGGACGTTGCGCGGGGTGTTGATCACGACCTCGCCGCCGGAATTCATGGTGTTGAGGTCGAGCGTGCAGATGTCGGGCTTGAGCAGCTCGATATGCTCGACGCGCTTTTCGGGCGGAAGCAGCGTGGTGCCGGGCCCGGCGACGCGGGGATCCTCGATGGAAGGAACAAACCGTCCGCCGGGGCCGGTCGTCAGGTTGATGACCAGGCTGCTGTTGCGGGCGCGGATCAACTCCACCACCTCGCGATAGAGGTCGATCGACATCGAAGGTCGCCCCGTCGCGGGATCGCGGACGTGGATATGGGCGATGGCGGCGCCGGCTTCGGCCGCTTCCAGCGCCGACGTCGCGATCTGCTCGGGCGTGATCGGCAGATAGGGCGACTGCTCGGGCTTTGTGAGGTTGCCCGTGATGGCGCAGGTGACGATGGTTTTGGTGGGGGTCATGCGTGCCGTCCCTTGCTCGTCTACGAGCCAGCTAGATAATACCCTGCTGCTTCAGCGCCTCGATCTTGCCGGCATCATAGCCAAGCTTGCCGCCGAGCACCTCCTGGGTGTGCTCACCCAGCAGCGGCGGGGCGCGGTAATCCTTGATCGGGGTTTCCGAGAGCGTCAGCGCATTGCGGATCAGCGAAAGATCAGGCTGGAAGGGATGGTCGACCTTCACCCGCATGCCACGCGACTGGACGTGCGGATCGGAAAACACCTGCTCGAAATTGTTGATCGGTCCTGACGGCACGCCGGCCTCCGCCAGCTTGTCCAGCCAGTAGGCCACCGGCTGCTTCAGGAACAGTCCGGCGAAGATCGCCATGATCTCCTTGCCGTGCACGACGCGGTCGTTGTTCTTGATGAAGCGCTTGTCGCTGGCGAGCTCGGGCTCGCCGAGCACCGCGCAGGTGCGCTGGAACTGGCCGTCATTGCCGACCACCAGCATCAGCTCGCCGTCGGTGCAGCGGAACACGCCGGCGGGCATGCCGCCATTGCCCCAGGTGCCGCGGCGCGGCGGCGTCTTGCCGTTGACGAGGTAGATCTGCAGCCAGTGCGACAACGATGCGATGACGGTGTCGAACAGGCAGACGTCGATGTGCTGTCCGACGCCGTCATTGGCGTCGCGATGGTAGAGCGCCGAGAGAATCCCGATCGAGGTGTTCATGCCGGTCATGTAGTCGACGATCGACGGGCCGACCTTCATCGGGCCTTCGCCGGGCTCGCCGTCGATATGACCCGTGACGCTCATCAGGCCGCCCATCGCCTGCAGGATGGCGTCATATCCGGCGCGCGGCGCGTACGGGCCGGTCTGGCCGAAACCGGTCACCGAGCAATAGACGATGCCGGGATTGATCGCCTTGATCGTCTCGTAGTCGAGGCCGTAGCGCTTGAGATCGCCGACCTTGTAGTTCTCCATGAAGACGTCGACGTCCTTGGCGAGTTCGCGGATGATCGCCTGCCCCTCGGACTTGGCGATGTTGACCGTGACCGACTTCTTGTTGCGGTTGGCGCAGAGGTAAAACGAGTTGTTGTTGTTGGCCTTGCCCTCGGGGTCGGTCAGGTAAGGCGGACCGAAGGCGCGCGCGTCGTCGCCGGTGCCCGGCCGCTCGATCTTGATCACCTCCGCGCCGAGATCGCCCAGCATCTGGGCCGACAAGGGCCCGGCGAGCACGCGGGTGAGGTCAAGGATCTTGATGCCTGAAAGCGGCAGGGCCGACATGTCGAATTCCTCCGGGAACTGGATCTTGGCGCGGCGGCGAGATCGCGGCCGGGCTTCCTGCGGATACACCATTTTGGCGGTCTGAGCACTGCACTGGCGGCATACGTCCATCCGCCGCTCGCCAGCGCAGGTCGCTCCGCGAGGTCAATTTCCGCGGTGCGAATATTGTCAGGTCGCGGCCGCCGCAGCCACCTGCGGCCGCCGGCGGCCGAGCAGGACCAGGATCAGGACCGTGGCGCAGGAGCAGACGAAGGTGAGACCGAGTGCGCCGCGGCTGCCGAACTGGGTGAGCAGACCGACAAGGAGCGGCGGCGAGACCGCGGATGCAAGATTGAGCGGCAGCGCGATCATCGACATCGCCTTGGCGAACTCGGCCTGATCGTAGAACACGAGCGGGATCGTCGCCCGCGCCACCGCCATCGCGCCGCTGCCGGCGCCATAGAGCAGGATGAAGGCCGCAACCGCCCAGGTCGCGCCCTCGCTCATCATCAGCAGCAGCATGGCGACCGGGAGCGCCGTGCCGGCGACGAGCCCGGTCGTGATTCCGTCCCACCGCCCTCCGCCGAGAAAATCCAGCCCGCGCGCGCTGACCTGGATCACACCCAGCATCGAGCCGAACGCAAGCGCCTGGGCCGGGGCCAGTCCCTCCGCCCTCAACAACTCGATCATGATCGCGCCTATGCCAAAATTGACGAAGGCATTGAGCGTGATCGCGGCGACGACGAGGCTGAAGGTGCTCTTGGGTATGGCAGGCGGCGGCGAAATCTTCACCGGCTCACCGCCACCATCCCCGGCAATCTTTCGGCGCGGTGCGAGGAACGCATAGAGCGGAAGGTTGATCACGATCATCATGGCGGCATAGACGAGGCACATCGCGCGCCAGCCGAGCTGACCGCTGAGGAACGAGGTGGTCGGCCAGAAGATGCTGCTCGACAGGCCCGTCACCAGCATGAGCGCGCCGATGGCGTGCTTGGCCTGCCGCCCGGCGACCTCGTTCAGCATGATGTAGGCGCCGGTCGAAAGCGTGGCGCTGCCGGCGATGCCGAGGACGATCCAGGCCGCGAAATAGAGCATCGGCTCGCGCGCGAGGGACAGCAGTATGAAGCCCGGCACGGTGAGGACCGTGCCTGAAATCATGACCTTTCGTGCGCCGTGCCGCGCAAACGACCTGGCGAGCCAGGGCGCGCACAGCCCCATCGACACATAGAGAACTGACGTCCCGGCGAACACCGCCGGCAGGCTCATGCCGAGATCGGCCGCAAGATCGCGTCCGACGATGGCGGGAAGACCTATCGTACCCCACCCAACAAGCTGGGTGACCGCGAGCACCAGCAAGACCCCGATGAGCCTGCTGTCAGATTTCAGAAACCGCATTCCAACGTCGCCTGCCCGCCAGGCGCGGATCACGCCCGTGACGCCAGTCTTACCCTCGGATGCGACGACCGGGAATGGCGGTTGCGAATGGCACGGCCGCGCCAGCCGGGGGGCTGCCGTCAGGCTGTATGGCCGGGATCGACCTGCTTCGGCGTCTTCTTGTCGCGTTGGGGTGTCATCTTGGCGGGATCCGGCGCATCCGGCACGCCGCGCGGACCGAGCTGATCGCGCTGAATGTCGTCTTCGGAGCGGGAGGGCTCAATGCCGTTCGGCTCACGGGGCTTGGTCATCGCAGCCTCCTGAATCGTTCTGCTCGGAATATTCCATCAAATGCCGAGCGCGTTCTCGCCGGCTTCGCGGCCGGGGACGCTGACATGGACTTCGTGTCCCTCGCGAAGCGCCAGCGATGCTGCGGCAACCGCCGACTCGAAGGCGGCTTCCTTGGTGGTGTACCTGTTCCTGACGTCGCCGTCGTGCAGCACGCCCCATTCGTCCTGCACCGGCACGATAGTGTATTGAGCAAGGCCCATCGTCCAATTCCTCCTGTTCTCAACTTTATCGCTGCGTGAGCTGCGGGTGCGCAGCGATCACCCGCCACACTGTGTTGCCGCTGTCGTCGGCAACCAGCAGCGCGCCGGTCTTGTCGATGGCGACGCCGACGGGACGCCCGCGCGCCTGGTTGTCGTTGTTGAGGAAGCCGGTGACGACGTCCTGCGGCGGGCCGCTCGGCTTGCCATCCGTGAACGGCACGAAGACCACCTTATAGCCGTTCAAGACCTGCCTGTTCCAACTGCCGTGCTCGCCGACGAACGCGCCGCCGCGATAGGCGGCCGGCAGACTCGCGCTTGTGTTGAAGGCCATTCCGAGCGGCGCGACATGCGAGCTCAACGCGTAGTCAGGCACGATCGCCTTGGCAACGAGGTCGGGCCGCTGCGGCTGGACGCGGGGATCGACGTGCTGGCCGTAATAACTGTAGGGCCAGCCGTAGAAGCCGCCGTCCTTCACCGATGTCATGTAGTCGGGCACGAGATCGGGACCGAGCTCGTCGCGCTCGTTCACCACCGTCCACAGCGCCCCGGTCTGCGGCTCGAAGCTGAGGCCGTTGGGATTGCGCAGGCCGCTTGCGAAGATGCGCCAGCGGCCGCTGGCGCGGTCGATCTCGAGGATGGCGGCGCGATTGTGCTCGGCCTCCATGCCGTTCTCGGTGATGTTGCTGTTGGAGCCGACGCCGGCATAGAGCTTCGAGCCGTCGGGGCTCGCGACCAGGCTCTTGGTCCAGTGATGGTCGATCGGCCCGCCCGGCAGCGGCGTCAGCACCGTGCCAGGGGCGGTGATCTTGGTATCACCCTCCGTGTAGGGATATCTGACGATCGCATCGGTGTTGGCGACATAGAGATCGTTGCCGACGAGCGCGAGGCCGAACGGCGAGTTGAGATGGTCGAGGAAGACGCTTTGCGTGTCGGGCACGCCGTCGCCATTGCTGTCGCGCAGCAGCGTGATGCGGTTGCTCTCGCCGGTATCGCCGCCGGATGTCGCCCAGGACTCGACGTATCCCATCACGATTTCCTTGGGCCGCTTGATCGGAGCGCCCTTCGGCGCCTTGGATTCCACCACCAGCACGTCGCCGTTGGGCAGCACATAGATCGAGCGCGGATGCTGCAAGCCCGTCGCGAAAGCCTTGGCCTGCAAACCCTGCGCAACGGCCGGTGTCTCGTTCTTCTTCCAGCCGATGATGCGAGCGATGTGTATCGGCGGCAGCAGATATTGCTGGATGTCGGGAAGCTTCGGGTTGGCGCCGGTTTGCGCCTTCGGATCGCCGCTGCCGTCATTGCACGCGGCCAGGGCCAGCAGCGAAGAGCACAACAGAGCGCGAGCGATCGAGGATTTCATCGCGCGACTCCCACGCCGTGGCGATACACCATGGCCCAGCCAAGCCAGCCGGTCACGGGCAGGATCAGCACGGTGATCGCCGAAAGCACAAGCCCCGTCGGCCACACCGAGGTCCAGGCATCACGGCTGTGGATCAGGGCGTTGATGGTGGCCAGGATCAGCGCCACAGCATTGCCGATCAGGTGGGGCCAGGCCGGCGTCTGTGCCCGCACCAGGCGGTTGCCGAGGAAATCGGTCAAGCCGGCGATCGCCGCCAGCACGCCGAAGATGACGCCGACCACCAGAAGCCAGGCCGAAAGGTCCGCCCACATGATCTCGGCACTGACCACGTAGGTTATGTCGGTCAGCAGCGCTCCGATGAAGCACGCGATCGGTATCGGCACCAGCATCGGATGAATCGGATGGCCTGCGATTTGCGCCGTGGCGCGCACGCGCACGTCTTCTTGCACGATTGGCCTCTTGTCAGGTCGCGCCCCTCCCGGGTGGAGAACACCCGCTTCCAACGAAGGTTCCTGATGCTCCGACCACGGCCCCGCTGTGCCTCAACAGTGCTGCGACGTCCGAGCACTCACGAGGAACCGCCTCGGGCTCCCGGCCTTGACGTGGATCAGCCCTTCAGGAGACTACGGAGTGGACCAGCCTGGCGACGGCGCCTCCTTCAATCCAGCCTCGAAGCTCGACGGCGTCTCGCGGCGCCAGACCGAGCAGATCGACTCCCAGAGCCGGCCGAACGCCGCGCTCATCCACGAGACGATCCGCGCCGAGGGTGAGCAGGAACTGGAGCGGCGATGGTGGGCCATCGTGCTGTCCGGCCTCGCCGCCGGCCTTTCGATGGGATTGTCCCTGATCGTCCAGGGCGAGTTTCACGCGCTGATCTCCGACGAGGCCACCCGGCGCCTGGTCGCTCCGCTCGGCTACACGGTCGGTTTCCTGGTCGTTGTGCTGGGACGGCAGCAGCTCTTCACCGAGAACACGCTGACACCGATACTGCCGCTGTTGCATAACAGGGATCTCGGCACGCTGGGGAGCGTGATCAAACTGTGGGGCCTGGTCCTCGCCTCCAACATCGCAGGAACCTGGGCGGTCGGATCCGTGCTCGCGCACACCAGCATCTTCGAACGGCGCATCGTCGACGCCTTCGTCGATCTCAGCCACCACACCATCGAGGGCACGTTCGCGACCACCCTCGTCCGGGCGATCTTTGCCGGCTGGCTGATCGCCTTGATGGCGTGGCTTCTGCCTGCCGTGAAGGGATCGCGCGCGCAGATCATCATCATCATGACCTATGTGGTCGCACTCGGTGAGTTCGCGCACATCATCGCGGGCTCGGTCGAATGCGCCTTTCTGGTGCAGAGCGGCCGGGCGTCGCTCTCACAATATGCCTCGGACTTCTTCGTACCGACACTACTCGGGAACATTCTGGGCGGAACGACCCTCGTCGCCCTGCTGAACTACGGACAGGTTGCCGCCGAAATCGACGATCACAGGGAATAGAGTCGACAAAAGCGGCCGCCCCGACAGGAACGATGGAGGCGAGCCGAGCTTGCCTCAGCAATCAACGTGCGGGGACAAGCAGGATCAGCCATGAGCATCGATACCAAGAGCCCATTCGACAAGGAGCCGGCCGAAGGATCACGCGACATCATCGATCGCGAACTGCAGCGTGCCGAAGATGCCGCCAACAACAAGGTCGATCATCTCCCGGGCGTGAAGGTCAGCGGGCAGCCCCAGGGGGGCGCGGTCGATCGTGCCCGGAAGGAGCGCGAGGAGAAGGATACCAAGCCGGAATAGAGACACTAACGTTCGGAGAGCGACCGCGCGGCGAGATACGCCGCATATGCGCGCTTCAAGCCGTCCTCGAGCGATGTCGTCGCGCGCCAGCCGAGTTTTGCGAGGCGGCTGACGTCGAGCAGCTTGCGCGGCGTGCCGTCGGGCCGCGAGCTGTCGAAACTGATCTCGCCGCTGTAACCGACGATTTCGGCGACCACGCGGGCGAACTCGGCGATGGTGATGTCCTCTCCGGTGCCGATGTTGACCAATTCGGCACTCGAATAGGTCTTCATCAGGTGCACGCAGGCATCGGCCATGTCGTCGACATAAAGGAACTCGCGCCGCGGCGTGCCGGTGCCCCAGACCACGACACTCTTGGCGCCCGACACGTTCGCCTCGTGGAACCGGCGGATCAGGGCCGCGACCACGTGGCTCATTTCGGGATGATAATTGTCGCCGGGGCCGTAGAGATTGGTCGGCATCACGCTGATGAAGTCGCATCCGTACTGGCTGCGATAGGCCTCCGCCATCTTGATCCCGGCAATTTTTGCAATGGCATAGGGCTCATTGGTCGGCTCGAGCGGGCCGGTCAACACCGAGTCCTCGCGCAGAGGCTGCGGTGCCAGCTTCGGGTAGATGCAGGACGAGCCCAGAAACATCAGCTTCTCGGCGCCGTTCTGATGCGCTGCCTGGATCACGTTCGCCGCGATCGTGATATTGTCGTAGATGAACTCCGCGCGCAGCGTGTTGTTGGCGACGATGCCGCCGACCTTTGCCGCGGCGAGGAAGATCACCTGCGGCCGCGTCTTCGCGAACCAGTCGAACACCGCTGCCTGGTTGCAGAGATCGACCTCGCGGCGATCCACGGTGACGAGCCTGACGTCCTCCCGTTCGAGCCGGCGCGCAATCGCGCTGCCGACCATGCCGCGATGGCCGGCGACGTAGACGCTTTTGCCTGTCAGCTCAAACGGTGCGTTTGCCACTGCCCGCATCCCGCTTTGCGTCCGCCAGATCGCTCGCCATCATCTCCGCGACGAGCTCTGCAAAGCTCCGCTTCGGCTTCCAGCCAAGCACCTCGCGCGCCTTGCTGGCGTCGCCGACGAGGAGATCGACCTCGGTGGGGCGGAAATAGGTCGGATCGATCTTCACGACGGTCTTGCCACTCTTCTCATCGACGCCGGTCTCGTCGACGCCCTCGCCGCGCCATGCGATGCGGCGGCCGACATGCGCGAACGCCAGCTCCACCATCTCACGCACCGAACGCGCCTCGCCGGTGGCGAGCACGAAGTCGTCGGGCTTGTCGGCCTGCAGGATCTTGTGCATGCCCTCGACATAGTCGCGCGCGTGGCCCCAGTCGCGCTTGGCGGAAAGATTGCCGAGATAGAGCGTCTCCTCCAGCCCGACCTCGATGCGGGCGACGCCGCGCGTGATCTTGCGGGTGACGAAGGTCTCGCCGCGGATCGGGCTCTCGTGGTTGAACAGGATGCCGTTGCTTGCGAACATGCCATAGGCCTCGCGGTAGTTCACCGTGATCCAGTAGCCGTAGAGCTTTGCCACGCCGTAAGGCGAGCGCGGATAGAACGGCGTGGTCTCCTTCTGCGGGATCTCCTGCACGAGGCCGTAGAGCTCGGAGGTCGAGGCCTGGTAGAACCGCGTCTCCTTCTCCATACCGAGGATGCGGATCGCTTCCAGCAGGCGCAGCACGCCGATGGCGTCGGCGTTGGCAGTGTATTCCGGACTCTCGAAGCTGACCGCGACGTGGCTTTGGGCGGCAAGATTGTAGATCTCGGTCGGCCGGATCTGCTGCACCAGACGGATCAGGTTGGTCGAGTCCGTCATGTCGCCATAGTGCATCAGGAACGGCACGTTGCCGACATGCGGGTCCTGGTAGAGATGATCGACCCGGGCGGTGTTGAACGAGGACGAGCGCCGCTTGATCCCGTGCACGACATAGCCGAGCGACAGCAGATATTCGGCGAGATAGGCGCCGTCCTGTCCTGTAATGCCGGTGATAAGAGCGATCCGCTCAGCCATATCCGCACCTGCTCCAACAGCGCCCGATAAGGCGCCAGCGTCCCGTCCCGGCCGCCGCCCTTCTCTGCCATATTGACCGCCGGGGTCAACCCAATATGGCGATGCACCGTTCGAAGGCCGTCGGCCGAACCGCTCGACCCCCACAAATCAGGCCTGGCTCATGAACAAGGGCTGGTTCGACCAAGGACACCGCCGCGCCAATAGTGTGATGCAGCAGGAACGCTTCGATGTCTTCGTCCGCGAGTTCAATGCCGAACGGCCGCACGAGGCGCTCGATATGAAATGCCCCGCCGAACTCTATGTCGCCTGACCACGCTCTTACGCTGGCTTGCCCGAGTTGATCTATCCATTCCACGATCGCGAACTGCTGGTCACCGCCTGCGGCCAGCTCTGCCTGCATCGCAAGCGGATCAACGTCTCAACCGTGCTGGCGGGGCAGAAAATCGGCATCAAGGAAGTCGACGACGGCATTTGGCTCGTCAGCTTCATGCACTATGATCTCGGATACTTCGACCTGGCGCAGAAAACCCTGCAACCCCTCGACAACCCGTTCGGCACGAGGTTGTCACCCATCTCTTAGGTACGACCTGTTACCGATGTCTCCGGGCCGGACATGATGGGGATGGAGCGGGTGAAGGGAATCGAACCCTCGTATTCAGCTTGGAAGGCTGCTGCTCTACCATTGAGCTACACCCGCGACAGGGGCTCCCTAACACGGCCGGACGGCGGTCTCAACTGCCCAGGATCAACTGCCCAGGAGACGGCTTTCGGGCCTTCCGGCCTTGCGAACAGCCGCTGGTTCCTCCCGACCCGCCTCCCCTTAACAACGGCGGCATTGCTGCCTATATTGAGGTCTTCCGAAACCAACGAAAGGAGGTGATCCAGTGTCTCTTACCAAGCGCTGTCACCTCGCTGGGATCGCCCGCTAAGCTTTTAGTAGAGGCTTGGCATCGGGGCGCTCTCAGCCCTGGACCAGCGAGCAAGAAATCGGGCGCGACGGGGCCTCCCCGCCGCGCCTTTTTCGTTGACGGGCGCCGCTCAGGCCGGCGGCTCGCCCGCAAGCACCTCGCGGATCTTCTGCGACAGCTCCGCTTTCCGGTATGGCTTCCCGAGCAGCGCCACGCCGGGATCGAGATGGCCTTCGTGGACGATGGTGTTGTCGGTGTAGCCGGAGGTGTAGAGCACCCTCGCCCCCGGGCGGCGGATCCGGACTGCGTCGGCCAATTCCCGCCCGTTCATGCCGCCCGGCATGATGATATCCGTGAACAGCAGATCGAACCTGGCGCCCTGATCGACCAGCGCAAGTGCGGCTGCGCCGTCGCTGGCGGCGAGCGTGCGATAGCCGAGGGTGCCGAGCTGGGCGATGACATAGCCCTGCACCAGCGGGTCGTCCTCGACCACGAGTATCGTCTCGTGCCCGCGTGCCGCCGCGAGCGCCTGAACCGGTGCCGTTCTGGCCGGCGCCTCGCCCTTCGATCGCGGCAGGAACAGCCGCATCACTGTGCCGCGTCCCTCCTCGCTTTCGATCGCGACGGTACCGCCGGTCTGGCGGGCAAACCCGTAGACCATACTCAGCCCAAGCCCGGTGCCGCGACCGACGCCCTTGGTGGTGAAGAACGGCTCGAACACGCGCTCGCGGATGTCGGCAGGGATGCCGTGGCCGGTGTCGGTGACCGCGACCATCACGAAGGCACCGCGCATCACGTCGCCGTCGCCGGCACTGCTCGTGCCGTCGAGGTCGCGGTTCGCGGTCTCGAGCGTGAGCCTGCCGCCCCCCGGCATCGCGTCACGGGCGTTGACGGCGAGATTGACGATCGCGGACGAGAGCTGCGACGGGTCGGCCATCGCGGTCCAGGCATCGTCCGCTAGCCGGGTCACGATCTCGATATGCTCGCCGAGCATAGGCTTCAGCAGCTTCGCGGTCTCGACCACGAGCGCGTTGACGTCGATCTCGCGCGGCTCGAGCGGCTGGCGGCGCGCGAACGTCAGAAGCTGCGAAGTGATCTCCGCGCCGCGCGCGGCCGCATCGTCGATCAGCTGCGCGATCGCGGCGAACTGAGGCTTGTCCGCAAGCCCCTCCTGGATGATCTCGATGGTGCCGGTGATGACCGTGAGCACGTTGTTGAAATCGTGCGCGACCCCGCCGGTGAGCTGGCCGATCGCGTCCATCTTTTGCGATTGACGCAGCCGCTCCTCGGTCTCGTGCTGCGCGGTGAGGTCGGTCGCGGAGCCACGATAGCCCGTGAAGCGTCCGTCGGCGTCGAAGACTGGATTGCCGTTGACGCTGAAATGATGCATTCCCCCGGTGGTGTCGCGCCCGCGATATTCGAACTTCCGGAACGGCTCGTGGCGGTCCAGCGTCGCCAGGTGCGCGCGCCATTTCTCGGGCTCGGTCTCGCGATCGAGCGCGGCATCGGTACGGCGCGTGCCGATCCGCACTTTGGGGTCCATGCCAAAGGCAGTCACCCGGTCGGAGAGGTAAGTAAACCGATGGTCCGGTCCGGTCTCCCAGAACCAGTCGGATGCCGTCTCGGCATAGTCGCGGAAACGCTCTTCGCTCGCCCGTGCGTCCGCTTCCGCGCGCCGGCGAATGGCCAGGTCGCGCTCGAGATTGGCATTGGCCTCGCGCAGCTCGCCATAGGCCCGCTGGAGGTTCGCGCACATCGCGTTGAAGGCGTCGATCACCTTGTCCAGCTCGTCGGCATCGTAGGGCGGCCGGCGCTCCAGGCGCAAAGGCGGCGGCGGCCGCGTCAGGCTATACTTGCTGACGAACTCGGCGATGGCGACCAGATGCCGCGTCACGAGCAGATGGACCATGTAGATGATGAACAGTGAGACGAGGAATGTCTTTGCCGCTTGGCTGGCCAGGATGACGAGGGCGCGGTTCAGCAATTGCTGATAGACGTCGGTCAGGGTCGCCTCGACGTGGAGCACGCCGATCGGGCGTGCGGTCCCCTGCACGCTGTAGTTCAAGGGATAGTCGCGCGTCACGATCGAGCGGGCGCTCGGCTCGCCGACTGCGAGATGGATCGGGTTGGGACGAGCGGCGATCTCGTGGACTTCCGCGGCGCGGATGTCGGGCAGCCGCAGGATACCGTCGAGCTGGAGCTTGAGCTGGTTCTGATCGAGATTCCACAGGCTCTCGCCGAGGCTGCCGGTGGTGCTGCGACCGATCTCGTCAAGCCGTGTCTCTATGACGCCGACCTCACGATTGTAGTCCAGATAGAGCTGGAGTGCCGTCAGCATGAGCGTTACGATCGAAGAGAACAGCAGCACGGCAGCCAGGAGGCGCGGTCCGACGCCGCTGCGCGACCAGTTGAAGATCCGCGACGGCAGCGCCCCGATCATCGGCGGCGCAAGGGCAGCGCCGATGCCGTTCAAATTCCGGCCAGTCGAATCCTGCGTGGCGGCCGCCGGGGCAATGGCGCGGCGGCGTCTGGAGTCCTCGTTACCTGCATTGCCCATGCACCATGTCCCGAAGATGACGGCACCCTGCTCCCGTCGGCCGGTCGCAGCCGCGAGCAAATCGATGGTTGAGACTTTCCCTTCACGCGATGCGCGCAGCGATCCTGTCGGCCCATGGGCGCCTTGAGGTCGGCGGGGTCATGTCTTGCGCCCAGCAGCAGGATTCTGACGCAAACTACCACTTCGCGTGCTAGAATGACATCGGTGAAAGTCCGGAGGTCGCCTGCAGGACGGGCGGCGAGCAGCGCGGTGCCGTGCAGGCACTTCCAGGTAGATCGCGCCTGGGCCCGAATCCAGTGGTTGCAATGCACGACCGAGGGAGACGCCTGATGTGGCGGATAGTCGTCGTCTGCCTGTCACTGTTCGCAGCCGGTCCCTCGCAAGCGCAGGAGTTGATCCGGCTGGCGCGGATCGCCGGTATTCCCGATCAATATGTCGGCGGCGAGATGCTGCGGGCCGTCTATGCCAGGCTGAACATCAAGCTGGAGTTCGAGGACGTCCCCGGCAAGCGCGCACTCGCACTGTCGAGCGCCGGCGAGGTCGATGGCGAGATCCAGCGGATCGGGACGCTCTCCCGCGACTATCCGACGCTGGTCCAGGTCACACCCGCAATCAACTACATCGAGCCGGCGGTGTTTTCGACGAAACTCCGTTTCGACGTCGCGGGCTGGAATTCGATCAGGGACCACAGCATCGGTATCGTTCGCGGCGTCGGCTCGTCG
Source organism: Bradyrhizobium sp. 149 (assembly GCF_023073915.1). Classification (GTDB taxonomy): domain Bacteria; phylum Pseudomonadota; class Alphaproteobacteria; order Rhizobiales; family Xanthobacteraceae; genus Bradyrhizobium. The sequence continues at coordinate 223,911 of NZ_JADPKK010000019.1, forward strand.
GAGGCCGGCACCCGCGGCATGGCCCGCGTCACGGCGACCGCGAGCCTTGATAACATGGTCAGGATGCTTGACGCCGACCGCTTCGACGTGATGGTCACCGATATTTTCAGCGGCCTGGTCGCGGTGAGAAAGCTCAATCTGCAGGACAGGATCGTCGCGCTCTCGCCGCCGCTCGAGCGCATCCACATCTACCACTATTTGCACGAACGCCATCGCGCTCTGGTGCCGAAGGTCGGCAAGGTGATCGCGCAGATGGAGGCGAGTGGCGAGCTGGCGACGCTGCGCGAGGCGCTGGTCAGGCAGGTCCTGAGCGCTCCGTGACGGCGCCGGATCAACCGACGCGAAGCCGCTCGCGCAATGCCACGGCGGCAATCAGGATGCCGACGCACCAGGCCATGACTGCGCGGTGCGGCTCCCCGCCGAGCAGCACCGTGAAGACGCTCGCGAGCAGGCACGGCGCGATGGCCTTGCCGGTCCGGCTCGTCAGCACGAGCAGGAACGGCATCGCCGCGATTGGTATTTGCAGGACGTCCATGGTCGAAAGAGATTTCGCCGAACGCTTCAGAAGCCGCAGACATTGAGAGCGCGCGGGCGTTTGCCCCGACGGCTCTCGGTGATGCGATCGCCGCCATTCTCGACCAAGCTGCCGTAATAGCGATGGTGACCGCTCTGGTCGTGCAAATCGGCAGGCTCCAATTGTGCCGCCCGCCGCGCGTCGCAAATGATCTTGCAATTGGTCTTGATGGTGTGCCCCGACATTGCCGCCTCCGATGGCCTTCCGTGTTCTTGTGGCCATCAGTCGTCTCGGCTTGGGGCGGCGTTCACCTCGCCGGGCCGCAATCGGGTTTCAGGACGGTTTCATCGAGGCCTCCACGACGCAATATTTTCCTCACCGCCCTTGTCGGCCCCAGCCATAGTGATACGTCCTTTGGGCTGCGCGCAGCAAAATCGACGAGGTAACGATGCTCTACGCCATCCTGGCCTATCACGTGGAAGACGAGATCTTGTCGTGGACGCCCGACAAGGACGCGGCGGTCGTTGCCAAAGTCGTCGAGGTTCAAGCGCCCCTAAGGGCAAGCGGACATTTCGGACCGGCCGCCCGTCTGGATGAGACCAGAAAGGCCCGCACCTTGCGCGGCCCCGGCGCGGGCATCGTGCTGGACGGCCCGTTTGCGGAGACCAAGGAGCAGCTTCTCGGCTTCCACCTCGTGGAATACGACACGGAGGAAGAGGCGATCGCGGCGGCGCGGACGCTGCGTCAGGTCAATCCGACTGCGGTCTACGAAATCCGCCCGGTCAAGCTCTACGTGCCGGCAGACGGGTTCGGCGCGACACAAGGGTAAACCGCCTCACGTGCCCGGCTCGGCCGGATTGACATAGAAGCGCTGGATCAGCAGCCCGCCGAAGGCGATGAACCACACGAACGGCGCGACATGCGGCGCGAACGCCGCAACGATCGTACCCGGGATGAACACCAGCAGCGGAAACATCGAGGCCATGATTTCGTGGCGCCAGCCGCCCAGGATCCTCCACCACAGCCAGGCATTGAGGCCGGCGATCGCAGTCAGGTGCAAGCCGTAGAGCACGGCGACCGCACTGCTCATGGGGTAGTTGGTGTAGAGGCCGTTGGTCACCGGCAGCAGCACGATCGACAGCAGAAAGAACAGATTGAGGATCACCGCGCCACGGCTGCCGACGGGCTGACGCGCCAGCCGGCGGTGATGGCTGATCCAGAACACGCCGGCGATGATGAAGCTGAGGGCGAGACCCGCGAGCTTGCCGGAATAGACCCGGGCGAGATCGTTCCAATCGGGCGCGCTGGTGAAGACCGCGGCCCTGGGGAGATCATAGGCGAGCAGCGTCATGGCGACGCCAAAAATCGTATTGCTGAGCGATTCCAGCCGCCGCATCTCGAACTGGTTGGGCTTGAGCTCGGTCATGCCGGGTGCGGGCTCTCAGGCTGGAACTTGGGCTGTCTTGTCCCTAGGTCTTAACACCGGTTCCGTCCAGCCGCATTGCGATTCGCCGCGAGATCGCCGACTCTTGCCGTTTCACCGGGGCGATTCGTGGCGACATATCTGGACACGCTCAATGCGGAGCAGCGCCGCGCCGCGGAGCATGGCGTGGCCGATGGTGCGACCGTTGGCGCGCCCCTGCTCGTCATCGCCGGCGCCGGCTCCGGCAAGACCAATACGCTGGCCCATCGCGTCGCGCACCTGATCGTCGCCGGCAGCGATCCGCGCCGCATCCTCTTGATGACGTTCTCGCGCCGCGCCGCGGCCGAGATGGCCGGCCGGGTCGAACGCATCGCCCGAAAAGTGCTCGGCGAGAACAATGCCGCGATCATGCGCGACGCGCTGAGCTGGGCCGGCACGTTCCACGGCATTGGCGCACGGCTCTTGCGCGAATATGCCGAGCGGATCGGCCTCGATCCCGCCTTCACCATCCACGACCGCGAGGATTCCGCCGATCTGATGAACCTGGTCCGGCACGAGCGCGGATTGTCGAAGACGGAGAGCCGCTTTCCGGCCAAAGGCACCTGCCTGTCGATCTACTCGCGCTGCGTCAATGCCGAGATGGAGATCGAGAAGGTATTGGGCCAGCACTATCCGTGGTGCGCAGGCTGGGCGGCCGAGCTGAAGGGCCTGTTCGCGGCCTATGTCGAGGCCAAGCAGGCCCAGCACGTGCTCGATTACGACGACCTCCTGCTCTACTGGTCGCAGATGATGAGCGATGCGCTGATCGCCGAAGAAATCGGCGGCCGCTTCGATCACGTGCTGGTCGACGAATATCAGGACACCAACCGCCTGCAATCCTCGATCCTGCTGGCGCTGAAGCCGGACGGACGCGGCCTCACCGTGGTCGGCGACGATGCGCAGTCGATCTATTCGTTCCGCGCCGCCACCGTGCGCAACATCCTGGATTTTCCGCAAAGCTTCTCGCCCCGCGCCGAGATGATTACGCTCGACCGCAACTACCGCTCGACGCAACCCGTGCTGGCGGCGGCCAATGGCGTCATCGGCCTGGCGCGCGAGCGTTTCACAAAAAACCTCTGGACCGACCGCGCGTCCGCGCAAAAACCACAGCTCGTCACCGTGCACGACGAGACCGACCAGGCCCGCTACATCGTCGAGGAGGTGCTGGCCAACCGCGAGCAAGGCGCGCTGCTCAAGCACCAGGCGGTGCTGTTCCGGACGTCCTCGCATTCGGGCCCGCTGGAGATCGAGCTGACCCGCCGCAACATCCCCTTCGTCAAGTTCGGCGGGCTGAAGTTTCTCGATGCCGCGCATGTCAAGGACGTGCTGGCGCTGCTGCGCTTCACCGAGAATCCGCGCGACCGCGTCGCCGGATTTCGCATCCTGCATCTGTTGCCGGGCATTGGACCTGCGACGGCGCAGCGTGTGCTCGACCAGATGGCGGAGAGCACCGATCCACTCGCCGCGCTCGGCCAGCTCCCGGTGCCGCCGCGCACCGGCGCGGACTGGACCGACTTCGTCCGCACCATCGAAAACTTGCGCTATTCGGAATGGCCGGCCGATCTCGAACGCGTGCGGCTCTGGTACGAACCGCATCTCGATCGCCTCCACGAGGATTCGGAGACGCGGCGTGCCGATCTGATGCAGCTCGAGCAGATTGCGAGCGGATATGCCTCGCGCGAAAAATTCCTGACCGAGCTCACGCTCGATCCGCCGGATGCGACCAGCGACAAATCCGGGCCACCCTTGCGCGACGAGGACTATCTGATCCTCTCCACCATCCACTCCGCCAAGGGCCAGGAGTGGAAATCGGTGTTCGTGCTCAACGTTGTCGACGGCTGCATGCCCTCCGATCTCGGCGCCGGCACCAGCGCCGAGCTCGAGGAGGAGCGCCGCCTGCTCTATGTCGCGATGACGCGCGCCAAGGACGATCTGCACCTCGTGGTGCCGCAGCGCTTCTTCACCCACGGCCAGGCCGCCAAGGGCGACCGCCACGTCTACGCCTCGCGCACCCGCTTTATCCCGGAGCAGCTGGTCTATCTGTTCGAGCGCACCGCCTGGCCGAAAGCCGCAGCGGGCGCGGCCCGCACCGCGGCGCAGGGGCCGAAGATCGACATTGGGGCGCGGATGCGGGGGATGTGGCGGTAGACGCAAGAGGCCGGTCCAGGGACCTGTCAGAATAACTGGAACAACAGGGATCCGACATGAAAGCCGTCGTTGTCGAACAATACGCGCCCATCGACCAAATCGAGCTGAAGGACATTCCTGGTCCGGTCATGCGGCCCGGAGAATTGCGCATTCGGGTAGAGGCCGCGGGAATCGGATTCGTCGACGGCTTGAAGATCCAGGGTCTCTATCAGACCAAGGATCCCCTTCCCTTCATTCCCGGGACAGAGTTTGCAGGCGTGGTGGAGGAAGCTCCGAGCGCGCCGGGAGGTTATCAACCCGGCATGCGCGTGATGGGGATGACGCGCTCGGGCGCGCTTGCCGAAGAGATCGTCGTCGCCCCCGAAGCGCTCTATCCCCTGCCGGACGGCGTCGCGGCCGAGGTCGCCGCCTCGTTTCGCGCCAACTATCTGACCGCCCTCTATGCGCTCAGTGAACGTGCCTCGCTCCGCGCAGGCGAACAGCTTCTGGTGCTGGGCGCAGCCGGCGGCACGGGAATCGCGGCTGTCCAGATAGGCAGGCTGCTCGGCGCCCGTGTGATTGCAGCGGCATCGACCCCAGACAAGCGCGAGTTCGCGCGACAGCACGGCGCCGACGCTGTGGTTGACTACACGCAGACCGGCTGGCGCGACACGCTGAAGGAGTTGACCGGAGGACACGGCGCCGACGTGATCTTCGACCCCGTCGGCGGCGAAGTCTCGGTGCAGGCCTTTCGCTCCATCGCCTGGCGCGGCCGTCATCTCGTGGTCGGTTTTGCCGCCGGTGCAATCCCTGCGCTGCCGTTCAATCTGCCGCTGCTGAAGGGCGGCGCCCTGCTCGGCGTCGACCTCGCGCAGATTCCAATCCGCGAGCCCGAGGTGCAGAAGCGCCTGATGTCGGAGCTGACGGCCTGGTTGGCCGAGGGCCAGCTGAAGCCTGTGGTCGGTCGCGTCTTCGCGCTGGATGATTTCCGCGAAGCGTTCAGGACGATGCAGACGCGCGGGGCGCTTGGCAAGATGGTCGTGCGTATCTCGAAATAGGATTAGCTACGCGCCCAGCCGATCGAACTGGACCTTGCCCGCCTTCATCACCAGCGGAATGTGTTCGCCCTGGCCGAGCAGGCAGGCCACATCGCGTAGCGGATTGCCGTCGACCACGAGCAGGTCCGCAATGGCTTCGGGCGCGATGCGGCCGAGCTTGCCCTCCATGCCGAGCACCTCGGCGCCGATCAACGTCGCACTGGCGATGACGGCGCGCGGGCCGAGAATTTCGGCGCGGATGCGGAATTCGTCGCTCTGCAGGCGCTGGGACGGCCCGAGCAGGTCGCTGCCAAATCCCATCTTCACGCCGGCGTCGCGGTAGATCGCGAGCGAACGCAGGCCGGCGTCGCGGACATCGGCGATCTTGGCGACGCTCTCCGGCGGCAGGCCATATTGGGCGCCCTCGTTGGCCAGCGCCTCGTAGGTGACGAGCGTCGGCACCACATAGGCGCCCTTCTCGGCCATAAGCTCCGCGGTCGGAGCATCGACCAGATTGCCATGCTCGATGGTGCGTACGCCGCAGCGCACCGCGCGTTCGATCGCGGCAGCGGTGTACGCGTGGGCGAGCACATAGGTCTGGCGGCCGCGCGCCTCCTCGACGATGGCGCGGATCTCGTCCTCGGAGTAGCCGAAGGCGCCGACCGGGTCGGTCGGTGAAGCGACGCCGCCGGAGGCCATGATCTTGATCTGGTCCGCGCCCATCTGGAGCTCCTCACGCGCCGCCTTGCGCACGCCGTCGACACCATCGGCAACGCGCGCCAGCGCCCCGACGCGCACGCAACACGGACACGGTGCGTCGCTGGCGAGGTAGTCGGAGCGCGCCCGCATGTCGCCGTGCCCGCCGGTCTGGCTGAGCGCACGTCCCGAGACGAACAGCCGCGGACCGTCGGTCAGACCGGTCTCGATCGCCTGCTTCAGCGCATGGCCGGCGCCACCGGCGTCGCGGACAGTGGTGAAGCCACGCCGCAGCATGCCGCGCAGCAGCAGCGTCGAGCGCAGCGTCACCAGCACGTTCGGCATGTGCACCTGCTGCGCCAGGTTGAGCTCCACGGCGATCGCATGCACATGCAGGTCGATCAGGCCGGGCATCAGCGTCTTGCCGTTGAGATCGACGGTGCGGTCGGCGATGACCTGGATCGGCCGGTCCGAGACCTCCTTGATCGAATTGTCTTCGACCAGGACGTGATGTCCCTCCAGCAGGTCCGGCTGAAGCGGATCGAGGAGCGCGGCGTTCTTGAAGAGGATGCTGGCCATCGCGGCGTCCTGTCAAAAATGGGCCGGCGCAAGCAGTGCCGGCAAGGTGAGCTGGGCGAACGGAAGACACGCAGCGACGTCGTCCTCGCCGTACCAGCCTGCCTCATGGAGCAGGTTGAGCGAGCCGAGCGAGGCGATCAGCTCGTGATCGGAAAACACCTCGCGCAGATCGTCCCGGGTGCGGCCGATATAAGCCTCGCCGCGGTCGAGCACGGCCTCGGTCCACGGCCCCAGCGCCAGGCGCTTGCGTCCGCCCGCCGGGTACGGTCCGGGGAGATTGGAATACACCCGCGCTGCTTCCCTCGTGTCGTCGTCATAAGTGAGGATCGTGAACAGCTTGTGTCCGATCGCCGATTTCAGGGCATCGTCCAGCGCCGAGAACAGGGCATTCGGCTGATCCGCCCTGCCCTGCGCGGCTGCCACAGCGCAGAGCAGCGGATCGGATCGGCGTTTCGTCTCCCTCATGCGACTTCGCCCGCCGCAATCTCTTCCAGCGAACGGCCGCGCGTCGGCACCCCCATCAGCACCACGGTGAGCGCGCCCAACAGCAGCACACTTGTGGTGAGGCCGAACACGCCGGCGAAGCCGAAATTCGGATAGAGATAGCCGACCAGGATCGGCGACACGATCGCACCGATGCGGCCGATCGCGGAGGCGAGCCCGGCGCCGGTGGTTCTGACCGACGTCGGAAATACCTCGGCGGTGTAGGCATAGACGCCGGCGTAAGTGCCGTTCATGAAGAAGGACAGCAAGATTCCCGCCACCATGATGTGCTGGTCGCTCTGCGCGAACGCGAGCCCGAGCGCGCTCGCGCCGCCGAGCACCATGTAGGTCGCGATCGTCGCCTGCCGGCCGATGCGCTCGTTGAAATACGCGGCGCTGAAATAGCCGGGAATCTGCGCGCAATAGATCGCGATCGAATAGGCGAAGCTCTTGGTGATGCTCATGCCGTTCTGGACCAGAAGGCCGGGGATCCAGACGAAGAAGGAATAATAGCTGAACGTGATCGCTAGCCACATGATCCAGGTCATGATGGTGATGCGCGCCTGGCGGCCGGCGAGGAGCGCCGCAAAATTCGCAAGCAGCGTCCCACCGGTCCCGGCAGGCGCCGTGGCTTCGACCACCGGTTGCGACAGGACATGGCCTTGGCTCACAAAGCCGGCTTCGATCCTGTCCAGCACGGTTTCGGCTTCCTTCTCCCGGCCCCGGCTTTCCAGCCAGCGCGGCGATTCCGGCAGCGCCCGGCGCCACCACAACAGCATGACGACCGGCACGGCGGTGATGACCAGCACGATGCGCCAGCCGTTCTCATAGGCGGGAACGATAAAGTAGCCGAGCAAGGCCGCCGCGACGAAACCGAACGAGAAGAAGCCGGCCAGCGCGCCGGTGAAGCTGCCGCGGTAACGCCGTGCGACGAATTCCGCCAGATAGGGCGCAATGATCGCGCTCTCCGCGCCGGTGCCCATGCCGGCGACGACCCGGGCGGCGAAGAAGGATGGCCATGTATCAACGGCCGCGCTGACGATGGATGCGGCGCAATAGAGCGCCAGTGCCGACATCATCACCGCGCGGCGACCGATCAGGTCGCCCAGGGTGCCCGCCAGCAAGGCGCCGAACAGGAAGCCGATATAGGTGCTGCTGCCGAGCACGCCGATCTGCACGCTCGACAGATTCCAGGCCGTGCGCAGCACCGGCAGGATGAAGGCGAGCACCGCCGCATCCATCGCGTCGAACATGTAGCCGAGCCCGCCCATCAGCAGCAGATGCTTATGGAAGCGCGCGAATGGAAGGCGCTCGATGCGCGCCGAGATCATCGACATGAAAGTCCCCCTCTGTCTGGCGGCCCGGCACTCCGCTCATCCCTGGGAACCATAGACAAAGAGATATTATCGTCATAATTTATAATCATGATCTAGTACATCACTGTGGTGAATGTTCTGTCGTTCCGCTCGCTCGACCTCAACCTGCTGAAAGTCTTCGAGGCCCTGATGACCGAGGGCAGCGTCACGCGCGCTGCCAACGCGCTTCTGATGACGCAGCCGGCGGTCAGCAACGCGCTCGCGCGCCTGCGCGACGCGCTCGGCGATCCCCTGTTCGTCAGGTCCGGCACCGGCATCCGTCCGACCCAGCGCGCCGTGGTGCTGTGGGGGCCGATCGGCGAGGCGCTGGAAAGCGTCCGCGGCGCGCTCGACGAGCAGGTGTTCGATCCCGCCCGTGCGCAGACCGAGTTCAGCCTGTCGATGTCGGATTACGTCGCCTCGCTGGTGATGCCGAACCTGCTGAACCATTTCGGCAAGGTCGCGCCCAAGGCGCGCATCCACACCGTTCCCAACACCATTTTGGAAATCGCCGATCAGCTCGAGGACAATCGCGTTGATTGCGTGTTGAGCGTCTATGTCAACGAGGCGCAGCAGCCGGCCGCCATCCGCTCGCGCTCGCTGTGGACCGTCGACTACGCCTGCTTCATGCGGCGCGGCCATCCGCTCGCGGCGATGAAGCGGCTGGGCACGCGCAGCTTCCTCAATGCCGGGCACGTCGATGTGAGCCTCGCCGGCAAGACCCTGCCGTCCTACGACCTCTTCCTTGCCTCGCGCGGGCTGTCGCGCAACCTGGTCGCGACCGTCAATCACTACGGCGCCGCTTACGAGGTCGTGCGCCAGTCCGACCTGATCGCTGTGCTGCCAAGCGATTTGCGCTCGCAATCCCGCCACGCGCCGTTCCTGCACGCCATGCCGATTCCGCTCAAGGCGCCGCCGCGCATCGTCAGCCTGTTCTGGCATCAGCGCAACGACACCGTACCGGCGCAGCGCTGGCTGCGCGAGACCCTGGTCGAGACGTTCGCCAGGTCCGACTGAAGCCGCGGGCGCAAGGGCCGTCACGATGAAAATGCGGAAACCGTGGGTTTCTCGAAGCAGCATTGTTGCAGCGGTCTGCACTGCCTAGCTGCAACGTAAAGCAATCCCCTCCCACATTGACAGGCGCGCAAGCCGCGCCGCAGAGATCCCATCAATGACCGCACCGCTGGAATTCGGACTGGACACTTTTGGCGACGTCACCAGGGACGCCTCCGGCACGATGCTTCCGCATGCGCAGGTGATCCGCAACGTCGTCGACGAAGCGGTGCTGGCCGACGAGCTCGGCCTCGACTTCATCGGCCTTGGCGAACATCACCGCGCCGACTTCGCGATCTCCTCGCCGGAGACCGTGCTGGCCGCCATCGCGTCGCGGACCAAGCGGATCCATCTCGGCTCGGCCGTGACGGTGCTGAGCTCGGACGATCCGATCCGCGTGTTCCAGCGCTTTGCCACGCTGGACGCGCTCTCGAACGGGCGCGCCGAGGTGATCCTCGGGCGCGGCTCGTTCACGGAGTCCTTTCCACTGTTCGGTTTCGACCTGCGGGCCTACGAGGCGCTGTTCGAGGAGAAGCTCGACCTGTTCGCAGCACTGCGGTCGCAGAAACCGGTGACCTGGGAAGGCAAGCTGCGTCCGCCGCTTAAGGGTCAGCTGGTCTATCCCCCGGTCGAGAACGGCACGCTGAAGACCTGGATCGGCGTCGGCGGCAGCCCGCAATCGGTGGTGCGCGCCGCGCATTACGATCTGCCCTTGATGCTCGCGATCATCGGCGGCGATCCCGCGCGCTTCGCACCCTTCGTCGATCTCTACCATCGCGCGTTCAAGGAGTTCGGCCGCCCGGCACAGCCGATCGGCGTGCATTCGCCCGGCTATGTCGCCGAGACCGATGAGCAGGCACGCGAGGAACTCTGGCCCGACTACAAGGCGATGCGCGACCGCATCGGCAAGGAACGCGGCTGGCCGCCGATGGGCCGCGACGAGTTCGTGAACGAGGCCGAGCACGGCTCGCTCTATGTCGGCGCGCCGGAGACGGTCGCGCGCAAGATCGCCAAGACGGCAAAGGCACTTGGCATGTCGCGCTTTCAGCTGAAGTATTCGGCGGGGTCGTTGCCGCACGAGAAGCTGATGAAGAGCATCGAGCTCTATGGGCGGAAGGTGGTGCCGATGGTGCGGGAGATGATGGGGTGAGGAGAAAGTCCGCCTTCCCCTTTCGCTCACCAGAGTCTCTTCTTCGCGAACGCGTGGCCCGAGCCAGACTTCAAGTAGCGTTCGAAGGCTCTAGCCTTCTCGATGTCGGAAAATGCCACATAGGTTACCAGCCGCCAAGGCATGTATTTGGACGTATGCGGAGATTTGCCTGCGTTATGATCGGCCAATCGCTTTTTGAGATCTGTCGTCAGACCAACATAGCGCTGACCGCCCAACGCGCCGCTTTCCAGAAGATAGACGTAGTGCACGATGCCGCCCTCCTTCGCCAAGGCTTCGGAGGGCATCCTGCTTCGCGCAGTTAGAGGCTGCAATCCTGCGAAGCGCGTCAGCGCGAAGCAGGATGGTGGGGGAGGCAGGACTCGAACCTGCGAAGCCATAAGGCGGCTGATTTACAGTCAGCTCCCTTTGCCACTCGGGACACTCCCCCGCTCGACGGCAGCACAATCGGGCCGGACCTTGCCGGCGACCGAAGACGGCCATGGAACGTGAAGGCCGCGACAGCCCGGATGGGGGCGCGACCGGGCGCGGTTATCGGCGAAGCGATGGGGTAAAGTCAACCGAGGCGAACAGCTAAAATCGCCGCCGAAGCCACCCAAATTGCCATATTCCGGGACCCGTGACACAAGCGAGCCCATGAAGGATCGAAAATTCACCCCAAGGGGGCCCCGCGGCGGGTCTAAGCCCTTCAACAGACCCGGAAAATCGGCCGGCCGGCCGGTCTGGCGCGACCGCGATTCGCAACCCGACGGGCCCGTCATCCTCTATGGCTGGCACACCGTCACCATGGCGCTCGCCAACCCCCAGCGGCAGATCCGGAAGCTCACTCTGACCGAGAACGCTGCGAAGCGCCTCGCGGACGAAAACTTCGCAACCCGCGTCACGCCCGAGATCGTCCGGCCCCAGGAGATCGACCGGTTGCTCTCGCCCGACGCCGTGCACCAGGGCCTGCTCGCCGAGGCCGATCCCCTGCCCTCGCCCGACATCGAGGATTTGGCGCAGGACGGAATGGTGCTGGTGCTCGACCAGATCACCGATCCGCACAATGTCGGCGCGATCCTGCGCTCGGCTGCGGCCTTCGCCGTGAAGGCGATCGTCACCACCGCGCGCCACAGTCCGGAAGCGACCGGCGTGCTGGCCAAGGCCGCCTCCGGCGCGCTGGAGCTCGTCCCGATGGTGACAGTGCAAAACCTCGCCCGCGCACTGACCACGCTGAACGAGCTCGGCTTCCTGACCGTCGGGCTGGACAGTGAAGGCAGCGCGGATCTCTCCGAGGTCACCCTGCGCGAGCCGCTCGCGCTGGTGCTGGGTGCGGAAGGCAAGGGTCTGCGGCAATTGACGCGCGAGACCTGCAGCGTCGTGGCGCGGCTCGACATGCCCGGCGAGATCAAGAGCCTCAACGTCTCGAATGCCGCCGTGCTCTCGCTCTATGTCGGCGCGAGCCGGCTCGGGCTGATGAAGCGCTAGCAAAACAAAACGCCCGTCCGCATCGCGCGGACGGGCGTCTCGTTGTTCAATCGATCAGAGATCAGTAGTAGCGGCGCAGCACGCGGTGGCCGCCATAGTAAGGCGCCGGGGCGTAACGACGGGCGTAGCCGTAGCGCGGACCGTAGCCATAGTGCACGCGGGGCAGATAGCCCTGACGCGGGCCATAGCCATAGCGATACGGGCGGTAATACGGACGCTGGTAGGGATAAGCGGCCGGGCCTTCGACCGCGGCGGCGCGATAGCCATAGCCGTTGCCGTAACCGTAGCCACGGCCGTAGCCGTAATTGGCGGGCGCAACGACTGCGTCCTCACGATAGGTCGGATACGGCGCGAAGGCGCCTGGGCCGGTGTAGGTCGGCCCCTGGTTGACGTGGTAATATTGCGTAGTGGGCTCGGCGAGACGCTCATAGGCGCCATAGCCGTAGCCGGCCCCGTAGCCATAGCCGCCGCAGCCCGTGTTGCAGCCGGAATAGACCGGCGCGACCGGCTGGCACGGATTGAAGCCGCAGGCCGCGGCGGGCGCGGCCCCGGTGAACATCACGGCAGCCGCCGCAATCAGTCCCGAAATCATCTGACGCATTACTCTCTCCTGTTGATTTTTCGTTTGTTGGATTTTTTCGTTTCTTAACCCGGCGATCTGCCGGGCAGCTCTGCACGCGGCCGCGGCCGAGGACGCCGCGGGTGGTCGTTGATCTCAGGCGCGAGGATCACCGGCGGCGGATTGACGGGCACGTCCATCTGCGGCGGCAGCGGCGCCGATTGCGCGCCCCAGCTTTGGTAATAGCTCTCGGCGGGCTTGGGCAATTTGCGGTTTGCGGGCGGCTCGACCTCGAGCCGGCCATAGCCGGGCCGCAGGCCCAGCGTCGGGTAGTAGTGGCCGACATCGGTGGGCTGGCGCTCGGCGACATAGCGCCCGCCATAGATCGTGGGCTGCACCTGAACGTTCTTCCCCAGGCCCCAGGTCCCCTCGATGACGCTATAGGACGCGTCGATGTTGTTGATGATGATGGGCACGCCCGGGCGGCCGGGAACGACGATATCGAAACCGCCGCCGGCAAACGCCGTCGCGGGTAGTCCGATCAGGAAGGCAGCGAGCGCCACAGCGCGCATAAGCGGGACCCCAATTATCCGGCGACAACCTACCCGAGAGCGCCGCAGAGAGGGTTAAGGCCCTCTCACCAAATGCCGGTAAGGCTAATGTGTAAGGATTGCGCGCCGCTCAAATGCTGCAAAGCGAACTAGCGAAGCATTAACGCCGCCGGACTCTGCGGTCCGAAACCATGGCGCGTGCTCACATCCGTTTGACTATCCAGCCGCGAAAATCCGCCGGTTTCACCGGAACGTCCGGCGTCTTCGGCGTTTAGCTCCCGTCAACCAAAACGGGAGCCAAACAATCATGAATATCAAACTTCTCGGAGCCACGGCGGTCGCGGCGACCCTGGTGGCAGGCTCTGCCATGGCGCAGGCGGTGATCACCAATCCCGGCCGTTGCGCGGCGCAATTCCCCAACGCCAACTGCCAGAACGTCGGACCGGGAAATCCGTACACCGACAGCGGCTATCGGCATCGCCGCGTGTCCTATCGCCAGAGCAATGGCGACTGGAATAACGACTGGAACAGGAGCCGCACCGGCTTCTGGCCGACCGACGTCGCCGCTGGCGCGGTCGGAGCAGCCGCTGGCGTGGCCGGCGCAGCCATCGGGACTGCGGGCGCAATCGCAACGGCCCCGTTCCGTGCCACCAACGACGCCTACGCCTATGACAATCGCTGGGACAATCGTGGGTGGGACACCCGCAGCTATGCCCAACGCAACGGCTTCGTCTGCACCCCCGGCACCTGGTTCAAGGGCGACGACGGCCGCCGGCACATCTGCCAGTAAGGCGGTTTGACGAAAGTGACTGATCAGGCGGCTCTTGCGGGCCGCCTGATTCATGTTGGGTCGAGGATCGCGGGTTCTGGCACTTTCCGGTCAAGTCTGGTATTGCGGCGCGCACGGGCGGACGGCCCCGGCGTACGCCGGCCCTGCCCGCTTCTCCAGGCGTCGCCGGCTTAGCTCAGCGGTAGAGCAGCGGTTTTGTAAACCGAAGGTCGGGGGTTCAATCCCCTCAGCCGGCACCAGCTCTTGACGCGGGAGCCCTCAGTCCGAATTCTTCTGGACGCTGCTCTGCTGGAAATGCTGGGCGCCGGAGATCTCGATCCAGGTATGTTTAGATCGTTCGAAAACCGATTTGATCGGAGCGGGAAAATTCGGGTCTGCGATCACACCAACAGCAACACCGATCATCGCAGGCAGATTGTCTGCTTTCCAATAGACCGTTGAACCACAGTCGGAACAAAAATAGCTGCGGACCTTACCGCCGCATGCGGCTGTCCGGACGTACTCCTTCGCCGCTCCCGAGATCGTGACGTCCTCCGCCGGATAGAACGCACCAACACCGAACGGCGCGCCAGTTCGGCGCTGGCAGTCGATGCAATGGCAGGCAACGACGAGGTCTGATGGCCCCGGAAGCGACAGCGCAAGAGCGCCGCAACGACATCGGGCATGGATCATCGGGATTCACTCCTCCCTCGTGAGTCGGCCGGTTCCATGGTCCAGACAAAGGGAGCGCAATCCGGGCTACAATTGATCCAGCCGCCACAGCCCGAGGCTCTTGTCGCGCCAGCCGCCACCGCCCTCATCACAACGCTCGTTGATCAGCGCGCGCGGTGCCGGCCAGTCGAACGGCGCCCTCTCCATGTTCAACGCCCGCCAGTCGCCGTCCTCGCAATCCCGATTGCCGTCCCATTCGGGGAACGTCGTGACCAGCAGGAAATGCGCGCCGCTCGTGCGAAAGCCTGCAACGGCACGGGCAATGTTATCGAAGCTCAAATGCACCAGGCAGTCCCGGCACAGAATAACATCCGCGCGCGGCAGCGCATCGCGCGTGATGTCGGCAACGAGAAACCGGCCGGACAGCTCGCCGCCCGCCACGCGCCGGCGATTGGCCGCGATCAGCGACGGCACGATATCGATGCCGGTGTAGTCGAGATCCAGCTTCACGCGGCCGATCCAGCCAGCGTCGCCGCAGGGCGCATCGAGCAGCGAGCGCGCGCCGAGCCGCTGCAGCAGTGGAGGCAGCTCATCCCGGATCGCAGCCGTCGCCAGATCTTCCGAGCCGAGGCCGGAGACCGAACTGGCGGCGCCCCACAGGTTCGTCTGCTCGATCCGCTCGAACCGCGCGGCCAGATCGAGGCCGGCAAAATTCTCGCGATCGGCGACGAAGCGCTCGTGGGCGAGCACGGATGGTCGATCGGCGATCATAGGGCGGACCCCAAATCAAGATTCCGTCGCGAACACACTAGCAGTTCGGCTTCGCGTCCGAAATCGCCGGCCTCGTCCCTCAAGCCGGCTTCTGCCACTCCATGATGTGGAAAAACGGCACCCGGCGGTAACGGGCAATTCTGTCGGGATCACCGCCCGTAGGCTGCGGCTCGACGAACAGACGCAACTGGAGTCCGTGATCCAGCAGCAGCGTCATGTAGGTGCTGAGCGGACGATGCCAGTTCTGAACTCGGATGCGGCGCCAAGTCACCCAGGTCGGCCGCTCGTCCATGTAATGATCGATGATGAAGCGCAAGGCGCCATCGCCGTCACGCGTCCAGCCCTCGGGCGGACCGGCGGTGTTGAAGCTGGTCAGGTTCGCGATCAGCAGCGTACCGCCCGGCCGCAGCGCTGCCGCCATCTTCGCGATAGCTCCAGCGAGATCGGGTATGTCGATCAGGCTGAGATAGCTGACGACGAGGTCATAGGAGGCATCCACCTCCATTGTTTCGGCTCGGCCGAGCCGGTAGTCGCCCTGCGGGTCCAACTCCATGGCACGCGCGAGCAGCGCTTCGGTCGGATCGACGCCAGTAGTGCGGATGCCGGCGCGCTGCATGATGCGACAGAAGCGCCCGTCCCCGCAGCCGACGTCGAGCGCATTGCGGAAGCCTCGCCCCTCGATCCGCGCCCGCATCGGCGCGTCCAGCACGAAGCGGCGGCCATAGTCGCCGTCCTCGCCCTGCTCGACGATCCAGGCGATCGCGGATTCGGCCCAGCCGTCGCTGACATCGTCGTTCATGGGGCGACCTTCGGGAATGCATATTGGCCGCGCGCGTCGCGGGCGCGGCTACTGACCACAGATCGGATCAGAGTTCAACATGAGGTAGATTGCAGCAACGATGCGCCCGACCACCGCCAAAGAAAGGGCCAGGATCGCCGCCGGCGCGGCGACGGCCGTCGTCATGACGGCCGTGCTGCTCGTACTCGCGCTCAGTTTCCTGCTGGCAGGATAGGAGCCGCTGCGGACGAACGCCGCCGCGCAGAACTACGCGGCGCGCACCGTCCGGAGGAATTTTCCGACTTCGTCCTTCAGCCGGTTGCTGTCGGTCGCCAGCGTCTTGGCGGTGGACAGCACTTGCGAGGAGGCCGAGCCGGTCTCGGCCGCACCGCGCTGCACGTCGGTGATGTTGGTGGAGACCTGCTGGGTGCCGTGGGCGGCCTGCTGCACGTTGCGCGAGATCTCCTGGGTCGCGGCGCCCTGCTCCTCCACCGCCGCGGCAATGGTCGACGACACTTCCGAGAGCCGCTCGATCGTCGCGGAGATGTCGCGGATCGCGTTGACGGATTCCTGGGTCGCGGTCTGAATGCCGGAAATCTGCTGGCTGATCTCGCCGGTCGCCTTCGCGGTCTGCTCGGCCAGCGTCTTCACCTCGGCGGCAACGACCGCAAAGCCGCGGCCGGCCTCGCCGGCACGTGCCGCCTCGATCGTGGCATTGAGCGCCAGCAGGTTGGTCTGGCCGGCGATGGTGTTGATCAGCTCGACGACGGCGCCGATGCGCGTCGCGGCAACCGAGAGCTCGCTGACGCGCACCGTCGTGGTGCGGGCCTGGCCGACGGCCTCGCCCGCCATGCGTGCGGATTCCTGCACCTGCCGGCTGATCTCGTTGACCGAGGAGGACAGCTCCTCAGTGGCCGTCGCAACCGACTGCACGTTGCTGGTGGCTTCGCCCGACGCGACCGCGACGACCGAGGTCAGCTCTTGCGCGCGTTGCGCGGTGGTGGCCAGCGTCGAGGACGACGCTTCGAGCTCGGTGGACGCCGAGCCCACCGTCTCGATGATCTCGCCGACCGCCCGTTCGAAGCCATCGGCAAGGTTGACCATATCGCGCTTGCGCTGCTCGGCGGCCTGCTTCTCGGTTTCGACCTGCGAAGCCTTGAGGCCCTCGACCTCGATGCCGTTGGTTTTGAAGATTTCGACGGTCCTGGCCATGTCGCCGATCTCGTCGCGCCGGTCCTTCTCGGGCACCTCGGTCTTGAGATCGTTGCGGGCAAGACCTTCCATGGCGAGCTTGAGGCGGGCAATCGGCCGGGACATCGCGTTGAGACCGATGAACAGCGCGATCGCGATGCCCAGGACCAGGCCGCCGGCGCTGACGCCGATCACGGTCCAGGTCGCGGATCTGGCGTCGCGGTTGAGGGCGTCCTTGCGCTTGGCGACCGCCTGTGCGGTTTCGCCCACGAACTGGGCAATGCGCCCCAGGGCCGCATCCATCACCGGATCGCACTCCTTGTGCGCACGTTCGGCTGCCTTTGCATTCTCTTCGGGGCTGCTGGCAAGCGAGCCTGCCTTCAGCACCGGATCGCAGCCGGCGAACACGGCTTTCAACTGGTCGCCGATGCTCTTGATCTGGCTCGCACGCGTCGGATCGTCCTGCTCCGCCGCCTCCAGGAATTGACGAATCTCGTCGCGATTCTGGGTCGCGGTCTTGAGGCGGTTGGCGTTGCCCGCCTCCGTCGCCTCGGTGAAGACCGCATAGAGCGCGGCATGATAGGTCTCCGCGCGGCGCTGGGCCCGTGTCAGGTTGAGCGCCGAGGATTGCGCTGCGGAGAGCTCGGCGAAGCCGTCGACGGTCGCCGAGAGTTCGCGCGTCCCGAAGCCGGCCACGGCGACCATGGCACAGCCCATTACGGCCACGATCAGCGCGACCTTCCAGACGATTTTCAGATTGTTCAAAACGCTCATTGCAGCCGTCCCAACGATTTTCCGCCGAAGCATATTCCCAGCAGCGTGCATTGGAACTGGTGGACGTTAAGATTTGATGCCAGATATCCCGAGCAGCATTACGGAAAAACAACCTTTTGGGGTCTCCGGGTAAGCCTGGCGTAAGCCTCCGCCCTGCGGGCGCGACCTGATAGGAACCGGCCCGGAACCGGTCGCCGGCGTCAGCCGTTGTCCGTCCATGCGGATCAGGGAAGAAAACCGAAACATGTTTCTGCTGTCGACGGTCACGCTGTGCTGTGGCGCCGTGGCTGGCGCAGTTGCGCTGTTCGAGCCGACACTGGGGCGGGCTCCGGCAAGGCAGATGGCCGAAAGGACGCCGATCGACGTGACCGCGCCGACACAGGTTCGGGTGGTCGGGGCGCCGTTTGAGCCCAACGTCAATCCGCGGGAGCGGTAGCGCTCACCTCGGCGAGACTTCATTGCCCTCTTCGGGCCGTCCCTGCTCGCGCACCAACTCTTCCACGAACGCGATCACCTCCGCCCGTTTGTCCGGCGGGAGCGACAGGAACGCGCGGACGAGTCTCAAGCCCTCCGCCTCGGCCGAATGGTCTGCTTTGGCATCCATTCCCCACTGTCGGGCGGCCGGGAAAAATATGCAATCCCCACCCGAACACCCTTCTTGATTCGGCCGGCCAGCTTTGCTGGAATAGGTGCAACAGGGGTGCACCATGAAGTGGATCGCGGAACGCGACGCGCTGATCGCGCAGACAATGGCCTTCGTCCAATCGGTAACCGGCAAAAAGGATGATCTGCATCCACCGGAGATCCCGATGGCGGCAGCGGCCGGACCGGTGCAGATCGTCACCGTCAACACCGTCGTCGAGGCCGAGCCATTCCAGGCAGCTCCGCCGCCTCAGCCCCTCCCTCTCCCGCCGCCCCGGGTGGCGAGCCACGACGTCCGCACCGAGATGCACGCCCGCATCGCCAATTTCCGCAAGCATCAGGAGCGGTTCGAGCGCGAACGCGAGGAATATTGCGCGGCCACCCTGACCAAACTGCGCGCCGGCATCCGCGACGCCTCCCCCCGTCCCCCGGCTGAAAAGTAAAGCCCGGCCTGCCGTCGCGGGCCTAAAGCCAGGACCACACCAGCCAGAGATTGGCCGCGCAGGCGCCGAACAGGGCCAGCGTCAGGGGCAGCAGCATGTGCCCGCAAGAGGTTTTCAGGTCGGTCGTCATGACCGAAAACATCCGCTGATTCCGCCAACCGAGTCCCGGGGATTCTTTTTTTCGGGATTCAGGACTCGTTAAGGACTCACGGCCCGGCGGCCTCGATCACGGCCGCGTGATCGACCGGCTGATCGGAACCCTCTTCCCGCAAAGTCGTTAACGCGCTTTCCGGGAGCGGGAAGAATGCCGTACGCGCTGTTTTGCAACGACGCCCAGATCAGCAAAGCCTACCCGAGCGATTCCGATGTCTGGAAGCTCGCGCAGCGGAGTGGCCTCGTGGTGGATGTCAGTGCCGACGACGATCGCCCCGGGCCACGCCGGGTGCTCGACAACGATTACGAGATCAAGCCGTGCCGCGCCGCACAGGGCGAGGACCCCGCCAGGAACAAGGCCGAGGCCGACAGCCAGGCCAGGATGGAGCTCGAGCTGAATTCGTGAGGTCCGGCCGGAAGCCGGGAAGTCGGAGCCAAGAAACTCTGAGGCGAAAATCTCGGGCCGAAAATCTCGGGCGAAATCTCAGGGCGTCGCGGTCGCCAGCGAGGCCTGCTCGCCAGCCAGAGCCACGCAGGCCCTCCGGCGATGCAGCCCACGGATCGCGCCGGTGACCTTCAGCACCTTGCCGGAGGGGCAAGAGACGTCCTTGACGAAGGCGACCTCATAGGGTGCCAGCATCAGAGGCTCGGATTTGAGGATTGTTTGGGCAGAGCACGGCAAACCGACCAAGCACGAGAGCGCCACTGCCGACACCAAGATACGCATGTCCGTCGTCCCACCTGCCCGTAATTCTCATATAACGCTTTCCGGAGCGCGAGTTCCGTAAGCGGGAAGAATTATTTTTGCTTTACTCGAGCCCCATGACGCGCGTGAGAAGGCGCCCGCCGAAACGTTTGCTAGCAAATGACGCGCCAGATGGTTCACGCAATGCAAACAGCTGGCAAACGAAAGGCCGGGAAGAGCCGGCCTTTGTCAGATCCAGGTTTGCTGCCGGCGGCTCAGTAGCGTGAGGCCGACGGACCGCCCCAGCCGAAGCGGTAATTCACGCCGACCTTGACGGTATGCTCGTCTTCCCGTCCGCGGACGCCGACGATGTCGGCCGGGCCGGAGGTGAAGGTCGTGCTGCCAAAGTTGTAGTACTGGTACTCGGCCTTGGCCGACCAACTCGGCGCGAACATGTATTCGAGGCCGGCGCCGACGGTATAGCCGTCCTTGCTATTGCCGGTCGCGGTGAAGGCCTGTGGCACGCCGGCGATGTTCACGCCGAGGCCGCCATTGCGCCAGGCATAACCGCCCTTGGCGTAGAGCAGGGCCGGTCCCCAGGTGTAGCCGATGCGGCCGGTCACCGAGCCGAGCTGGTCGGTGTTGGAGGTCACCTGCGTGCCCAGCGGGAACGTGGCACCGT
This sequence comes from Bradyrhizobium sp. 149, assembly GCF_023073915.1. Lineage (GTDB taxonomy): Bacteria > Pseudomonadota > Alphaproteobacteria > Rhizobiales > Xanthobacteraceae > Bradyrhizobium. The sequence continues at coordinate 244,522 of NZ_JADPKK010000019.1, forward strand.
TGTTGTTGGTCGGCAGCCAGGAATACTGGGCCTCGACACCCACGACCCAGTTGGGCGCGAACTGGTAGTCGAAGCCGCCCTGCACGCCGCCCAGGAAGCGGGCGTCGCTCGACTGGAAGCTGCTGTCGCCGGCGAAGGCGCCGCCGACATGGCCGCCGATGTAGAAACCGGTCCAGTTGTAGATCACCTGCGGCGGCGTAGCGGCGGGAGCCTTGGTGTAGGTGCGCGCCTGCATGTCGGCTGCTGCAGCCGGCGCGGCCAGCGCAAGCAGGGCGACTGCGCCCAGCAAAATCGTCTTCATGATCATCCCCGTTCTTTCATTTACAACACTCAGGAAACAACGTGGCGTGAATTGGGTTGCTTCGCGGCGATGCCGGAACGTTGATCGTTCGTTACTGTGACGGAGCGGCAACAAGGCGATTTTGTTCCGTCAAATGGGCTTGTGCCGACTGCTTTTCGTCGCCTGCGCAAGACTGCCGTAGCAATCTGTCGCAAGGCGAAACCACCCCGTTCAAAGCTCGCCGAAAGTTGATCTGCCAGCTCCGGCGGCCTTTGTCCTATCACCAGCCGATGAAGGCGGACTTTGCGCTACCGCGCCATCTTTTCCAGTTCCGGAAAGGGTACGTAAACCGCGCCCGCGCACAGCTCGCTGGCTTTGTCGATGACACGATCGGCCCGGCCGTTGACGAAGATGACGGCGCGCTCACGCATGGTCTTGTAGCTGCCGTCGGTCTCGCGTGGGGTGAAGTGCAGGCAGCTGACATAGAATTGCCGGCCGCCAACCTCGCGCTGCACCGGCTCGGCCATGCTGGCCTCGCGCACGCCGACCGGATTGTTCAGATAGGCGCGCATCAGGGCCAGCGTGTCGCCGCGGAAATTGTCCGGGAACGGCTGCGGACCTCCGGCTTGGGTCCCTTCCATCAGAGACGGGCGATCACCGTCGCTGCCGAAACATCCCGTGAGCGCCAGCGGCAATGTCAGGATCGAAGCCAGGGTCAACGCCAAGCTCACCGCGCGTTTCGCCAGTCGCCGCACAGCTTACGCTCTCCGCTCGATCAGTCTCGGAGACGTTCAGCTCCAAGGTTGCAATGACGCATGTCTACCGGTGTTTTGCCCGACGAGTCAAACGGCTTCGCAAAATCCGCAGAGCCGCCTCCGTCAATCCATTGATTTATCTAGCACCGGCTACCGTGCATGAGGTTGTTTTCGAGGTCTTGTTTGCGGCCGCCAAAATTGGCAGTCAAAACTTGCGCAGTCAAACTTTCGCAAGTTCAGACTTTCGGAAGTTGCTTGCGGGCTTCAGCATAGTCGTACCGGCCCGCCGCCAGCACCTCGCGCTTTCGCGCAAGGCGTGACGGCGGGCCGGGCCTGAATTCCTTACGCGGCGGCGGGGCAATGCTGGAAGCCGCCGCGCGGGTTAGGCGTTAGCTGCGCTTGTCCATCGTGGCCGGCTTGGTCACCTCCGGCTGCGCCTTCAGCGACTTCTTCGCTGCCAGGTGCTTGTGGTGGTGGCGATGCGTGCGCACGGTCTTGTGCTCGTCCGGCGTGACCGCGGCGTTGGCGTTCATCGCCTTCGACTTGGTGTCCAGCTTGGCGCCCGCCTTGATATCGGTAGACTTGACGTCGGCGGCCTTGGCATTGGAAGCCTTGACGTCAGAGGCCTTCGCATCGGCCTTGACGCCGGCCTCGGGTTTGGCGGCGGTGGTCGACACCTTGGTCTGGCTCTGGTCCGCCTTGATCACCGGCGTGGTCGTGGTGGTCTTGCCGACCTCGGCGGCGAAAGCCGGGGCTGCGATCACGGAAGCTGCGAGCAAGGCTGCGGAAATGGTCTTCAACATGGTTGGTCTCCTCTTGGAAGGATCTTGAGGCGGCACCCTCTCGCCAAACCCTAGATCGTAGGTGAGAGCCTAGGCGCGGCGCACTGAACCCAATCTGAAGCCCATCGCAGGCTTCCGTTCATCTCCATGACAAGTTTGTCATCTGCGGCAGGGCGAATAGACCGGGCCGGCCGGGAATGTTTTTGCCCGCCGGGTGTTCCGGTCTCTGGGCAATCGTGTAGGATCGCCACATTCCATACGGGAGAACTTGGATGCGAAAACTCTCAACGCTTCTTGTGCCGGGGCTTGTCGCCATGACATTGGCGGCCGGGCCGGCTCTGACCAGCGCCTATGCCGCAGGTGGCGACACCCCCTCCTCGCCGCCGGCGTCGGACACCTCGACCAAGAAGGGCAAGAAGAAGAGCTCCTCCGTCAGCGATCCGAAATTCCTTGCCGCCTATCGCACCGCCTACACGACGGTCTACGACAATCACGACTACACGGGCGCGATCGGCCAGCTGAAGTCGCTCAAGCGCGACGACGTCGCCGACGTCGCCAATTTGATCGGCTACTCCTATCGCAAGCTCGGCGACTACCGATCGTCGAAGGTCTATTACGAGCTTGCCCTAAAGGACGATCCGAACCACGTCCGCACCTGGCAGTATTACGGCCTCTGGCAGCTCGAGCAGGGCAACCGCGAGCAGGCACAGTATCACCTGAACAAGATCGCCTCGCTCGCCGGCATCGACAGCTCCGAGTATCGCTCGCTTGCCACCGCGCTCGACAAGCCGACCGGCGCAACCCTCGTCTATTAAAGACATTGCATCTTCTAACGAGGCGAACGGGCACAACCTCAGGGTTGTGCCCATTCTGCGTTCTCGGCTAGCTTGCCCACCAATCCACCCCCCTCGCCAATTGGTGCGCAATGGATAAATGGCTGCGATCCGCGATCGACTACATCGGCTCCTGGATCGAATTCCAGCAGACGACGTTTCAACAGCCCGGCGTCATCCTAGCGATCGCCCATCGCGGCGAAATTGTCGCCGAACACGCGTTCGGCGTTGCCAATCTCGACACCGGCGAGAAGCTCACCCCGCGCCACCGCTTCCGCATCGCTTCGCACTCCAAGAGCTTCACCTCGGCCGGCATCATGAAGCTGCGCGAGCAGCACAAGCTCCGGCTCGACGATCCCGTAGGCCAACATGTCGCCGGCCTGCATCCGCACGTCGCCGAAACGACGATTGCGCAAGTGCTCTCGCACAGCGCAGGACTGACGCGCGACGGCGCCGATTCCGGCCAGTTCATCGACAGCCGTCCCTATCTCGACGCGAGCGAGCTGCTCGCGGAATTGAAGCTGCCGACCGCGATCGAGCCGGGCACGCGCTTCAAATATTCCAATCACGGCTTTGGCCTGATCGGTCTCGTGATCGAGGCCGTGACGAAGGAGCCCTACCCGGTCTGGATCAAGCGCGAGATCATCGAACCCGCGGGCCTGCGTGAGACCGAGCCGGACGCGCCGCTTCCCAAGGGCGCGTCGTTCGCGCGCGGTCACACCCGCAAGCTGCCGTACGGGGAGCGATGCGTGATCCCCGGCGACAATCCCGCGCACGCCATGGCATCCGCCGCCGGCTTCGTCGCGACCGCCGCCGATACGGCCCGCTTCTTCGCGCAGCTCGCGCCCAATGCAAAAAAGAGCGTGCTATCGGTCGCGAGCCGCCGCGAGATGACGCGAAACCATTGGCGCGTCCCGCAAAGCTTCGAAGGCTATTACGGCCTCGGCGTCAACGCCGGCAAGACCGACGGCTGGGACTGGTTCGGCCATGGCGGCGGCTTTCAAGGGTACATCTCCCGGACCTGCTCCATCCCCGCTTGCGAGCTCGCGATCAGCATGCTCAGCAACTCCATCGACGGCGCGGCGCCTTTCTGGATGGACGGCGCGATGCAGATCTTGCGCGTCTTTCAGACTCGAGGCGCACCCGACCGCCGCGTGCGCGACTGGACGGGGCGCTGGTGGACGATCTGGGGCGCGACCGATCTGGTGCCCGCGGGCAACCGCGTGCTGGTCGCCAATCCCCAGTTCAACAACCCGTTCATGGACGCCGCCGAGATCGAGGTCACCGGCCGCGACACCGGCAAGCTCGCCTGGGCCGTCGGTTATTCCAGCCACGGCGAGCCGGTGCGCCGCGTCCGCGACAGACGCGGGAGGATCAGCGACGTCTGGCTTGCGGGCGCCAACATCAAGCCTGCGGCCGTCGTAGCGCGCGAGATCGCGCGGAGATACAAGCCGCGCAAGCGACGGCCTACTCCCGAATGAGAGTCTCCACCTCGCTCCGCAACGCCTGGCGCGAGCCGTCGCGCGAATAGAACATGTGGCCGCCGGGATAGGCGACGAACTTGACCCGCTGTGTTGCGAAGGCCGGCAATTGGTCGAGCACCCGCTTCGATCCGAAATAGGGCGTGGCGAGATCGAACAGGCCGTGCGCGACCAGCACGTTCAGCTTCGCATCCGTGGCGAGGATCTGGCGCAGTTCGGATACCGACTGCGGCGGATTGATGCCGCGGCCGAAATCCCAGTGGCCTTCGACGGCGCCGTTCAGGACCTCGTAGGAGCCGTCCGGCCGCCACTTGAGCTTGCGCGAGAGGACATCGACCGCGGCACTCGTCAGCGGCGCCTGCAGCGCATCGCCGGAGGGATCACCGAACCGCGAGCTGCTCGAATCCGGATAGGGATCGAAGCCGCGCACCGAGGCATCGTAGCGCCCGGTCACCTTGCCGTTCCTGCGGTCGAACTCGCGGCGGAATTCGCCAACGTCGAAGCGGCCGGCAAGCCGGCGGCTCACCGCCTGGTCAATGCCGGTGAGCTCGGCGACCTCGTCGGCAAGACGATTGGTCGCCTCCTTGTCCGCCTCGCCCTTGACGAGGTCAGCCAGAAATTCGCCGCGCGCGTAAGCTTCGACGTCGGCAAGATCAGCGTGCTTGATGGCCCCCTTGACCGCTCCCTTGGCCTCGCGCGCCACCGCGACATAGCTTGGCAGCGTCGCGACATATTGCAGGAGACTGGTGCCGGTGAACTCGCGGAAGTCCAGGAGCGGCGACACCAGGATCAATCCCCTGACGCCGACGCCGTGCTGGAGCTGCAACTGGCGCACGACCTTCGGTCCGCGAATGCCGCCATAGCTTTCGCCGGCGACGTATTTCGGCGAGGTCAGCCGGTCGTGCTTCTCGAGCCAGCGGCGGATCACCAATGCGATCGAATTGACGTCGCCGTCGACGGAGTAGAACGATTTGCGCGCATCCTCGCTGCTCGCGACAAAGCGGCTGTAGCCGGTGCTGACGGGATCGATGAAGACGAGATCGGTGAAATCGAGCCAGGTCTCCGCGTTCGGCTTCACCTCGGGCGAGGCGGACGGCGACAGCGCTTCGCCATCGAGCGGCAGTCGCCATGGCCCGGCCGCGCCGAACTGGAGCCATGCCGACGACGCACCGGGCCCGCCGTTGAACAGAAAGGTCACGGGGCGCGTCGCACGGTCGGCGCCGTCGAGCTCATAGGATGTATAGGCGATGTCGGCCAGCGGCTCGCCCTTGCCGTCGAACACGCGGATCGAACCGGCGGTCGCAGCGAAATTGAGGGTGCGGCCGGGAAGATCGAGCGTCTGCTTCGTGGTCGAATCCGACGGAAGCCGGTGCGGCTCGGCGGATGACGATGAATTCTGCGACGCGCTTTGTGCGCCGCCGCGTCCGCCCTTCTGTCCGGCTGGGGCCGCCGCCTCGGCGCGCGGCTGCGGCGGATCGTCCGCGCGCGCAAATCCGGCGAATGCGAATGCTGACACCGCCAGCACCAGGGTCGCGCGGCGCAGCGCCGGCATAGTCGTAGTCATGATCGTTCTCCCTGCCCGGCTGCGAGAACCGGTGCGGATCGCAAGAGTAGCGCGGAATTGCGACGGTTTGGGGGATCATGGGTCCAGCGGTGCCTGAAGAGCCCGGTTGGGCACAAATCGACCCGGTTTCGTCCTCAAATCAGGATGGACAGTTGCCGGTCTCCGGTGAAGGGCGGTCATCCTCGACAATCGAGGTCCAGATCGTTAGACGAGCCCGGCGGAACTTTCTCCAGCCAGCGGCCCTGCCCCGGAAGCCATGACCAAGCCAGCGCGATACGACCGGATCGCCTTCGTCGCCAGCCCGAGCAACGAGGCGCAAGCCGCCTTCGGCCAGCTCACAGGGGACTATGGCAATTGCGACCCGAAGGACGCCGACATCGTGGTCGCACTTGGCGGCGACGGGCTCATGCTCCAGACGCTGCATCAGCACATGCATACGGGCAAGCCGATCTACGGCATGCACCGCGGGACCGTCGGCTTCCTGATGAACGAGTACTCGACGGTCGATCTTCGGGCCCGTCTCGAGGCGGCGCAGGAATCCGAGATCAACCCGCTCCTGATGCGCGCGACCGACGCCAACGACCGGGTCCACCTGCATCATGCCATCAACGAGGTCGCCCTGTTCCGGCAGACCTACCAGGCCGCGCGCCTGCGGATCCTGATCGACGAACGCGAGCGCATGTCCGAGCTGATCGCCGACGGAATCATGGTGGCAACGCCGGCCGGCTCGACCGCCTACAATCTGTCCGCCCAGGGACCCATCCTGCCGATCAACGCCGCGCTCCTGGCGCTGACGCCGATCAGCGCCTTCCGCCCGCGACGCTGGCGCGGCGCGCTGCTGCCGAACACGGCTTATGTCGTGATCGAGGTGCTGGAGGGCGACAAGCGCCCCGTGGCGGCGGTCGCCGACCACGACGAGGTGCGCGACGTCCGCCGCGTCGAGGTGCTGTCCGACAGGACCATCTCGATGTGCATGCTGTTCGACCCCGGTCACAGCCTGGAAGAGCGCATCCTGCGCGAGCAGTTCGGCTCCTAAGCCGCCTCGCCGGACGGCCGATCGCAACCCTTCATTAACTCCCGGCGAGATATGGTTAACGAAAGTTGATCGCTTCGGCCCGGGCTCCATGTTCCGCATTGATTTCAACAAGCTGCGTTTCCTCGTCTGCGACGACAATCCGCACATGCGCCGCATCCTGCGGACGCTGCTGCATTCCTTTGGCGCGCGTGAAGTCTACGAGGCCGAGGACGGCGCCACGGCGCTGGAAATGTACAGCCATTACGTGCCCGACATCGTCATCACCGACTGGGCGATGCCGATCTTCGACGGGCTCGAGCTGGCGCAGATGATCCGGCAGCCGGAATCCAAGGGCAATCCTTACGCGCCGATCATCATGCTGACCGGCCATTCAGAGAAGCGCCGCGTCACGGTCGCGCGCGATGCCGGCGTCACCGAATTTCTGGCCAAGCCGATCTCGGCCAAGGCGCTCTATCAGCGCATCCTCAACGTGGTTGCCAGTCCCCGCCCGTTCATCAAGACCAAGACCTATTTCGGCCCGGACCGGCGCCGCAACACCAACTCCGCGTATATGGGCCCCGAGCGCCGCGTCGGCGAGAAGCACGAGGTGCTGCAGCAGCCCTCTCTGCTCGACAAGGCCCGCTCCTCCATCTAGCGCAACGTCTCTCACGATCGAGGCCGATATCATGGCGAAGAACAGCGCAAGAGACATCGAGATCACGGCCTTCGCCACGCACCAAATCATCACGCAGCCCAATCCGCTGCGGTCGGTCCTGCGTCGTGTCGAAGAGAAGGACATAGATGATCCGATTGGCCGCGCCGAACAGGCGCTCGCGGGCCTCGCTGGCGAGTTCAAGGACTGGATGGCGACCGAGATCAACCGGCTGTCGGCCGCCTATGTCGCCATTCGGCACGACGGCTTCACCAAGGACAGGCGCGACGAGCTGTTCCGCGCCGCGCACGACATCAAGGGCGATGCGGCGACCTTCGGCTATCCGGCGGCGGCGGGAGTAGCTGAAAGCCTATGCCGCGTCATCGAGCACGCGCCCGATCTGGAAAAGGTGCCGGCCGAACTGTTCACGCACCACATCAACGCCATCCTCGCCATCGTGCACGAGAACACCAGGCTCGACAGCATCAGCGTCTCCGCCGAGCTCAGCCGGCGCCTGCGCAAGGTGGCCGACGATTATCTCGCCCGCGTCAACAGCGACCGCCCCGACCATCTCGAGGTGATCCTGGCGCCGAGCATCGCGCCGGCGGGGTAAGCATAGGCGTCGTTCCGGCGAAGGCCGGAACCCATAACCACCGGCGGAAATTGTTGCAAAAGGCAACGGCTATCTCGCTCCGATTGCGAGACCTCGCCGGATGGGCCCCGGCCTTCGCCGGCGCGACACAAGCTACGATTCAGGCCGCAATCAGATCGTCATAGACCGGACCAACCGCCTCGTCCGCGATGAGCTCGTCGCAGAACAGCCTTGCCTCTTCGCGCGCGGATTCGGTGGCGAAGCGGCGCAGCAGGACCATCAACGGCTCGGTCGCGCCGCGGTCGGTCTCGCAATGAGTGAGTACACGCTCGACCATGCGGCGGCGCAGCCGCGCCGCATTGTCGTCGCTGTCGACGAAGCCTTGCTCGTGGCAGGCATCGAGCGCGACCTGGAAGGCCGCAAACGTCGCCTCGGGAAGCCCGGCACGGCGGAGCAGCGCGTGCAGGCTATTGCCGCCGCGATCGTGCAGCAGCGCGGACACGCGTGCCAGCGGCAGGTCGGCGAGTTCAGCCAGCGCCGCATCGAACAGGTCGAGATTGCTGGATAGCAGCGCGCGCAGAACAAGACCCGCGGTGAGCTGGCCGGTGATGCGCAGGTGCCGAACAAGACCTTGCATGTCTTCGCCGCGCGAGCGCGCCGCGATGTTCATGGTGGAGCGGTCACGCGCCTCGGTCGCGATGCGCTCGGCGCGGTCGGCATTCAGCCAGTTCCTGGCCACGACGAATTGCGCCAGCGTCTCGGAGAGTTTCGCAACCAGCGCGGCACGCGTTGCGGACGGCAGATCCTCCAGCACCAGCATCGCCTCGCGGATCGCGGCGAGATGGCCGTGACGCTCGACGATGCGATCCCAGGAGAACGGCGCAAGCTCGGCATGAGGATTTTCGATCAGCTCGAGCGCTGCCGCCGCGCAGCCGACTTCGGCAATGGCGGCGCAGACCGATACCGGCAGCGCGATGCGGCGGGCGACCGCGCACTGCACCTCGTCGTTGCCGGTGGCGACGATATCGACGAGATCGGCGTCGATCAGCAGCGGAGAATGTTCGAGCACGGGCAACGCGACGGTCGGCTGGTCCGCCGACAGCGCCCGCATGATCGCGGCCGGCGCCTCAGTGCTGCGCGCAAAAGCCTCGGCCATCGCCTGCCGCACCAGCGGCGAGGGATCGTCGAGCAGCATCAGAAGCGCGCCTTCAGCGGCAATCCGGTCGTCATGGGAAAGGTCGGAGATCAGCCAGGCCCGGGCCAGCGCCCGCGTTGCCTCGGCCCGCTCGCCGGCAGGCGCCGTCCTGATCCAATTGATGAACTGCCGAACAATCATGGTGCTTCCGGCTTACGCAACGAAGACGAAGCGGTGACGGCTTGTCACCTGCAACACAAAATAAACCACGACGCTTAACAAAGCGTTCACCATAACTGGCTGGTTTTATTGACGTTTTGTTAAGGGAACAAAGGCCGCGCGGTCACACGCCGAGCTCTGCGCAGCAGCGTTTCACACTGCGACGCGTCCGGGACACGAGAGCGCGTATCAGCTTGAGAACGTGCCGCTGCGATCACTGAAGAGATCGAGCGGCTGCGGCGGCCGCACGTCGGGCGTTGCCGATGCGACGGAGGTCAGCCAGGCGTTGTTGCCCCACAGTTTCTGCACGGTCGTCGAGACCGGCTGGGTGGCATCGCCAGGCTGATAGATCGAGCGAAACACCGGCGTGCTCGGTGCATTGTCCGCGACCGTGGTTGGCGCCGTCGCGCTGACTGGCGTCACCGCGCGTGCGTTCGGAAAGGTCTGGAGATACGCGGCATTGTCGATCAGCGGCACGGCAGGCTGTACGCCGTTGGCGCTCGCGACCTGCGTGGTCGACGGCGTGCCACCATACATCGCCATCGCGCTCCGGGTCACCTTCGAGTTTGCAGCGCTCGCATAGCGCGCGTCCAGTACCGAATAGACCTCGGAGACGCTGCGGGCGCGGCCGTCCTTGGCGTAGAAGATCGAGCGATTGGCGGACGCCGCGTTGGGAAACAACCGCGCACCGACCGCTTGCGGATTGTCCTCGGCATTGGCGATCAGCTTGGCGGCGCCGCCGACGCCCATGAAATGCGCCATATAGAGTTCGCTGTCGCTCGGCCTGCGGCCGAGCAGGCCGGTGAGCTTGAAGCTGTTCGACTGCGTCAGCGCCGCCGCCATGCTGGATGCGGCTTCCGGATCGTCGCGCAGCTTCATGATCGACCGCTTCATCACCGGATCATCGACGGTGTAGGTGCCCGACGAGCTCTTGCTGATGGCGTCGGCATAGCTGCCATAGCCGAGCTGGGTGCCCGCCTCCTTCACCGTGCCGAGCCAGGTCTGGTCGATGAACTGGTAGAGCCCGTGCGCCGACGATGTGGTGGCACCGGCCTTCGGATCGAAATCCGATTCCATCTTGGCGGTCGTCAGCATGTATTGGAAGCTAACGCCCGCGACGTTCGAGGCCTGCTTGATCGCGCCGGCGACGCGTGCCCGCGACGGATCGAGAACCGCCGTCTGCGAGGCACTGGAATTGTCAACCGACATGATGAAGTGCCCGCCCCGCGCGGCGTTGAGCGGCGCCGGCAATTCGGCGCACTGTCGTCTTACCGTGGGACAGGTATGGTTAATGCGGGGTTAATCGGAGGGATGCCGTCATTCCGGGGCGTGCGTCGCGCGAGCCCGGAATGATGGCGAGTTATTTCTTGTACACCGCATCCGGATCGAACAGCCGCTCCGCATCGACGAAGATGAGCCTGGCGCCGCCGTCTTCGGCCTCGACCTTGCGATAGAAGCAGGACCGGCGGCCGGTGTGACACGCCGCGCCGATCTGCTCGACACGGATCCACACCGCATCCTGGTCGCAATCGGTGCGGATCTCGACCACACGTTGGGTCTGACCCGACGCCTCACCTTTTCGCCATAAGGCATTGCGCGAGCGGCTGAAGTACCAGGCCTCGCCGGTCGCGATGGTCTTGCGCAACGCCTCGTCATTCATGTGCGCGACCATCAGCACGTCGCCCGTGGCAACGTCGGTCGCGACGACCGTCACGAGGCCGGCCGCATCGAACCTGGGAAGGAAGGCGAGACCTTCCTCGGTCTCATGGGAGTGAGCGGACACAACGCCCTCGCCGGTCTGTTCGCGAGGTCAGCGCTGCAGGCCTCGCACCAGGGACAGAAAACGGGCCTGCTCCGCCGGATTGTCGCGGAACATGCCGGTGAAGCGGCTGGTGAAGGTGGAGGCGCCATGCTTGGCGACGCCGCGCACCGACATGCAGGTATGCTCAGCCTCGATCAGCACGGCAACGCCGCGCGGCTTGAGGCTCTCGTCGATCGCCGCCGCGATCTGCGCGGTCATGTGCTCCTGGGTCTGCAGCCGGCGGGCGAAGATGTCGGTGAGGCGCGCAAGCTTCGACAGGCCGACCACGCGTTCCACCGGCGTGTAGGCGATGTGCGCCTTGCCGTAGAACGGCATCATGTGATGCTCGCATTGCGAGGTGAACTCGATGTCGCGCACAAGGACGAAATCATCATAGCCGGCGGTCTCGCCGAAAGTACGGTCGAGCACCTCGGCGGGGCACTGGTGGTAGCCCTGATAGAGTTCGTCGAAAGCCTCGACCACGCGGCGCGGCGTGTCGAGCAGGCCCTCGCGGTTGGTGTTCTCGCCGATATAGGCGAGCAGCGTCTTCACCGCCGCTTCCGCCTCGGCGCGCGCCGGGCGCGGCTGGTCCGCGCGGACGGCGGCGGCGAGGAATTCGGAAGGATCAAGCTCCGCCGGACGGCTCTCGGGCTGCCGGTCGGAGGGCTTGTTGGGACGGATGGATTTGATTGTGGCGTCCATGTCTACTCCGTTCGACGGCCTTGCGGCCGGAGTGTCACCGGCAGACGGGGGCGGCGAACCGCCGAACGCCTGTAGAGAACGTTTTGACGAAAAAGGCTCTTGGGTCAGTACGCTGGCAGCGCAGATCTGAAAGACCGCCGGCGCACCGCTGGGCTGTTTTTCCGCCAGTTCCACCACTATATAGGACCATGGACGCCGCCCGCCAAGGCCGATCGGCGAGGAAGTGCTGGACTCCATCACATGCTGAACGACATTTATAACAAGCGGATCATCGAACTGGCCGGGAATATTCCGCGGCTCGGACGGTTGTCGGATCCCGATGCCACCGCGACCGCCCACTCCAAGCTGTGCGGCTCGACCGTCAAGATCGACCTCAAGATGGATGGCGACACGGTCACCGACTTCGCCCATGACGTGAAGGCCTGCGCGCTGGGACAAGCCTCTTCGTCCATCATGGCAAGTCAAATCGTCGGATCGACTGCGAGCGAACTCCGTGAGTTACGCGAAACTGTTCGCAAGATGCTGAAGGAGAACGGCGCGCCTCCTCAAGGCAAATGGGAAGAGATCAAGTTCCTCGAGCCGGTCCGCGACTACAAGGCGCGCCACGCCTCGACGCTCCTGACCTTCGATGCCGTGGTCGATGCCATCGGTCAGGTCGAAGCGAAGGCGAAGCAGCCGGTTGCGGCGCAAGGCTAATTCCGGAGCTGATTCCGCGCCCATCGCCGGGCCCGGAAGAATCAGAGATTAAGGCTACTTCGGCGACGCCGTGCCGGGCGTGGCCACGCCGCCCGTCGGCACCAAGGCTTCCGCCGTCTTGGTCGACTTGGCAGACTGCTCCGGTTCCACACCGAACCTCGCCTGGGTCTTCGGTGCAAGCTCCGCCATTGCCGGCGCCGAGATGTCAACATGCGGCAGCACGTCGGCCACGAGATCAGTCGTCACGAGATTGGTGAGCTTGAGCTCGCCCGCATCGAGCTCGTGCAAATCTTCCCACGGCGGGACGCTGAGCGCGAGCGACAGCAGATCGCCGGTACCGCCCATGTCGAACGTGTATTTGGCGAGCCGGCCGATGTCGCGCTCCACGATCATCAGGTCCTGCGCGCTGTAGCTCGCCGCCTTGGCGTCGTCGGCGCGATCACCCATCCAGATCTGGTGGACGCGGACATGGGCCGCTTCCGGCACGTAGCGCTTTTTGCCTGCCAGCAGCAGGAACACGCACATGGATTCGCAATAGGCCTCAGGCGCGACCGCCGGACGGGCCGACTGCCCGCTGCGGTTCTGAATGCTGATGCCGACCGTGGTCAAAAGTCCGAGATTGCGGAAGCGTCTGCCGAGCGTGATCGCGTCGTTGACGGAACCGCCGCTGGAATCGAGCACCACGGTGGCGCCGCCGAGCTGGCGCCCGCGGGAGAACTCTTCGAACTCTCTGGGCGTGTCAGCGGTGATGACGCCGATCGCGCTGACCCAGCCCCGGCAATTCGGCTCGCAGGCGACCCAGCCGAACTTCATCGGCAGTTTGCGCTCTTCGAGGGCAGCACCGGCTCGGGCCGATGACCCGAATGTCGCGACGGCGCCAGCCAGCACGACTCCACAAGCGGCGGTTCCCACCAGCAACCAGCCGCGAAGATTGAGCGCCTTCAGAAATTTCAAACTGGTCCCTTCCCCAAGCCCCAAGCCAAAGCGATTCAGGCAAGCCCCGTTCTGACGTTCCATGAGTCTCACATGGGCGTCACAAAAATGGTATCCGGGGGAATACAGATCGTCCATAGGTACTTGCTGCACTGCTCCCAAAAAACACGCAAAATATGGCGTACAAACAACAGCTTACAGTTCCCTGCACCGGAACCAGGCAATATCTCGCCCAGGATCGCAGCAAAGCGCCCATGAAGCATTCAGTCTGCGAGCACTGTTCTAATCCCGTCGCAGGCGCGCTCCGGCTTCCGCGCAGATTCGGCCGCGCGCTGATCTGGCTCTACCGCCACACGCTCTCGCCGCTGGTTGGTTACAATTGCCGGCACTTACCGACCTGCTCCGCCTATGGTGACGAGGCGATCGAACGGTTCGGGCTGTGGGCCGGCGGCTGGATGACGCTGGCGCGCCTGCTCCGTTGCAACCCCTTCGGCACGTCCGGCATCGACAACGTGCCCCTCACCGCGCCACAAGGCGCACGCTGGTACTTGCCCTGGCGTTACGCGCGCTGGCGCGGCGTCAACGCGTCCCAGGCATGATGCGGCGCGTTACGCGTCGCTACCTTGAGTGGAACCGAAACTCTTCCCTCGCGTTGATGTGATGCTCCCGCGGGAGGAAACAACAATGCGCTGGAAAATCAGCCCTCATTTTGACTTCAGGCCTGGACCGGATTCCCGGGGTGGTTCGAGAAGCCACGACCCCAGAACACTCGATATGCTCGCGATCATAGCCCTGCTGGTGCTCGTGGCCGGCTCTGGCTGGTATCTGGCGACGAGTTTCGCCACGCCGCCAAGCACGACGGCGTTCATCGTGCCAAGCCAGAGCGTGCACTGGTAATCAGCGGGACCAGAAAAAGCGCCCGGGCGGCGGGATCGGCTCAGGCGGACGTGGCCGCTTCGGACGCGGCGGTTTCGGCGACGGCTCGGCGGATGAGGTCGTCTCCGCGCCGGGCGCCGTCTCGCTTCCCGGCACCTTCACCGCCAGCAGCAAGTTCGATTCGTGCATCCGCCAGCGGTAGCCGACGCCGAAATCGATCGGCTGGGCGCGCGTGAACAGCGCGGCGTAGCGCTCCTGATAGCGGCCGGGGAATTCGCCGATCGGTCCGAGATAGCGGCCGAACGGGAAGAACCGCCATTGCCGCGCGTTGTAGTTCGAAAGCGGAATGCCGGAATCGTCCTGGACGATGGTCGCGCTGTTGGCGAGCAACCAGTCGCGCGCGACGGTGAAGTTGCCGGAGTGCAAGAGATAGGATGCACTCTTGATCAGGCTGTTGCCGGGGCCGAGCGTCTCGCAGAATTTCAGGAAGCCGGCTGCGCGTGCACCTGAATTGGAGAGATCGGTCGAGAAATAATACAGGGTGCGCGCTTCCCCGTCGGGGCCTGCAAAGGTGATGCGGGCGCCGCGCGTCGCGTTCGGTCCTGGATTGTCGTTGCCGACATGCATCCGGCCCTTGTCGTCGAGCGCGACCATCTCGACGTTGCGGATGGTCTTGCCGGAGCGGGCGAGGAAGACATAGAGGATCGGCAAGGTGCCGTTGACCTGGTTGGCGTGCAGGTCGACCTTCATCTGCTTCGTGATGAAGAAGGAAAAACTCAGGATCGAGCCGAGCGAGCGCTCGACATTGTAGAGCGCGGCGCCGACCGAACCGCGCGGCAGCCGCGTCAGGTCAGGCACCGCACCGACCGGCTCCAGCGCGCCGAGCACGTAAGTGCTGGCCTTCGAATAAAAGGCGTTGGCATAGAGGAAGTCGGGGCCACTGAACAAATAAAACATGGTCGGCCTGGGCGCCGCCAGATTGACGTCGGCCCAGTTGCGGATCTTCGAGAGCTGGCGCTGCTCGAGCTGGGCGAAGGCGCCGTCGAGGAACCTTGCGTGGCGCTGCCAGCCCGGATCCTTCGTGAGTGGCACCAGCGGCGAATCCGCCGAAGGCTGCATGCCCGCGAGGAAGCGCGCGATGTCGTCGAAGGTTGCGTCGGCGGCACGCGCGGACGAAACGGCCGCAGCCAGCAAGACGAGGGCGACGGCCGCAATTCTCATGGGTCGAAACATGTCTATTCGCGATGTGATGAAGTGCCAGCGGCGACCGGCCGCCTGCGGAAAACAGCATAAATCAACAGGCCCGAGAGCATGACCAGCATCCCCGCCAGCGACTGCACGGGCCGCTCGGTCAACAAATAGTACATCATGAACGCGGTCACGAGCAGGAAAACGAGCGGCGTGAACGGGTATCCCCAAGCGCGATAGGGCCGCGGCAAATCGGGATCCGTAATGCGCAGCTTGATGACGCCGGCGACCGTGAAGAACGAGCAGAACAGCAACGCAAACTGGATGAAATCGAGTACCGCCTCGAAGCTGCGCGTGAACAGCAGCAGATTGGCCACGGCGAGCTGAAACAGGATGGCATAGGCAGGCGCGCCGCGCACCGACCTCTGCGAGAACACGCGCAGCGCCGGAATATCCTCCCCCATCGTCATCATCACGCGCGGACCGATCCACATCATCGCGCTGATCGAGGAGATCAGGCCAAAACAGATCATCGCGCCGACGATCCGGCCGCCGAGATTGCCGAAGATCGCGCTGCCGGCGACGCTGGCGACGTCGATCTGACCGGCAAGCGCGCCGACCGGTGTAGAATAGAGAAACACCGCATTCAGCGCCACGTAGAGCACGAGCACGATCAGCGTGCCCGCGAGCAGCGCACGCGGCAGGTCCCGCTGCGGCATGTTCATCTCGCCGATGATGTAGGTTGCGGCATTCCAGCCCGAGAACGAATACATCACGAATACGAGCCCGATCGCGAAGGGCGCGCTGACGATATGCGCAAGATCGCCCGCCTGCGGCGTGAAGGCGATCGGCTGCGGCACGCCGACGATGAAGCCGGCAACCAGGAAGGCAACGATCAGCACGACCTTCAGGATGGTCGAGATCAACTGGAACGACGAGGAGTGCCTGACGCCGGTCAATTGCACTAGCGAGACCAGCCACACCACGGCGATGGCGAGCGGGATCGGCGGCAGATCGGGGATGACCGATTTGGCGTATTCGCCAAAGGCCATCGCGGCGAGCGCGACGGGTGCTGCAAAGCCGACCGTCGCCGACACCCAGCCGGCGAGAAAGCCGAAGGCGGGATGATAGGCGCGGCCGAGGAAATTGTACTCGCCGCTCGAGCGCGGAAACATCGCGCCGAGCTCGCTGTAGGAGAACACCCCGCACAGCGCGACGATGCCGCCGACGGTCCACAGCAAGAGGATCGAAAAACCGGACGGGATGTCCTTGACCTGGAAGCCGAGGCTGGTGAAGACGCCGACCCCAATCATATCGGCCACGACGATGGCGGTTGCGACCAGAACGGAGACCCCCGCCCCGCTTCCGGTCAGCCGGCCGGTCCAGGGCGCAGCACCCGCATCTGATGCCGTCATTGGGGTCCTCAACCTCAGGCGTAACGCCTCGTGGGAAGGCATCGTGCAGTTTGGTCCAGTCAATTCAAGCAGGGTTAACAAGGGTTAAATGAGGCGCACAAAATCGGTAGTTAAACACCATTACTGCACGATCTTGGGCGATAAACCTTCGTAAACACCGGGATACCCCGTTTCCCTTCCCCACAATCACGACACGATTGCGTGGTCCCTTTGAGCGTTCCGGATGTGGGGAAGTTTCTCCGGACACTTAACGTCGCCTAAACGCCCATCGGCTCAATTGCCTTTAATGATTGCCGATGGACTTGTGGTCATGACTTGGGGTCATGGGTGGATGGTCGGGGCCGTTCCGAAACTGAGAGCTGACATTCGCGCCGACCGGACCAGGTCCGGCGCGCGCGGTCGTGCGCTTCGGATGGCTCTGATCTCAGGCTTGGTGCCGCTGTCGCTCACACTGGTTCAATGCGGCCAGGCGCCCAATCCGGCAGCGCTCGCAGCGAACTCACAGGCCAACGTCCAGGTCGTTGCGAAGACAAACCAGCACGTCGCAAGCAGCGACACGTTCGAGGATCGCTTCCCGGCCCCCCAGTTCAGGGAGCGCTTCCCATCCGCGAGCGAAGGTTTTCTGCAGCGGCAGATGTCCGACTTCTCACCGAAGCGCGCCGTACAGCAGCAGCCACAGCCGGAGCAGGCGCCTTACAAAGTCGCTTCGCTCGCGCCGCAGGCCCCCTACCAGCGACCGGCGCGCGAGGACCTGACAACGCTCGTCAGCATGAAGTCGTCAGCCTTCCCCTATTTCGGCAACAACCCCGCCTCCGACGCGCCGTTCCTCAACATCTCCAAGGGCAACCGCCGCGGCCACCGCAGCTATTCCGGACGCGTGTTCTGGCAGGACGAGACCTACAGCGATAACCGCGTCCTGATGCACGTGCCCGAACATTTCGACGTGCGAAAGCCAGGCGTGATCGTGGTGTTCTTCCACGGCAATGGCGCAACGCTCGAGCGCGACGTGCGTGATCGGCAGCTGGTGCCGCAGCAGGTCACCGATTCCGGCGCCAACGCCATCCTGCTTGCGCCGCAAATGGCGGTTGACGCCGCCGATTCCAGCGCCGGCAAATTCTGGCAGGCCGGCGGCCTCAAGCGCTTCCTGGAAGAATCCGCGAACCATCTGGCCCGGCTCACCGGCGATCCGAACAGCGCCCGCGCCTTCGCCGACATGCCGGTCGTGATCGTTGGCTACAGCGGCGGCTTCCTGCCGACGGCCTGGAGCCTCGAGGTCGGCGGTATCAGCGACCGGGTCCGCGGCGTCGTGCTGCTCGACGCCGTCTACGGCGAAATGGACAAGTTCGCCTCATGGATCGAGAGCCACCGCTCCGGCTTCTTCGTCAGCTCCTACACCCGCCACACCGCGCGGCGCGACCGCGAGCTGATGAGCATGCTGCGGCAGAAGGGCATCAGCGTCTCCGAGGACATGGACGGCCCGTTGCGCCCGGGCAGCGTGGTGTTCGTCGAAACCGGGGACGGCATCACCCACCGCGAGTATGTGACCCGAGCCTGGACGCGCGACCCGCTCAAGGACATCCTGGTGAAGATGTCGGCGACGCCATCACTCGCGCTCACGCGCGTGGCCTCCACCAATCCGTCTGCATCGAGCCGGTAAGCTCACGGTATTGCGCCAGTCGGTATTTAGCCAAGCCTGCCTACAACTGTCCCAACCCCTGATCTGGCTCAGGTTTTTGGCAGCTTCGGAATGCTCTCGGCAAAGCCGTTGAAGCAGGCCAGCCGCTCGTCCTCTTCCTTGAAGAAACGGCAATCGGCGTAGCCCTTGGCCTTCGCCGGCTTCGGCTTCGGCGCCGGTGCGATCACCGCGTCGTAGCAATTGAGCCGGTCCTTGGTGCCGTCATCGAGATCGAGGCAGGCCTGGAGCCGCGCCGCGATCGATTGCGGCTTGCCCTTCGACGCCGCAGCCGGCTTCGCCGCGGCCTCCTTGGTGCCCGCCGGAGTGCCCGCTTTAGCCCCCTTGGGCTTGACCTGCACCAACGGCTTGTCCCCGACCATTGGTGGCTTGTCGGCTTGCGCGAAAGCGGAGGCTGAATAGAGCACCGCGGCAACCGCCAGAATCATCCTCATCTCAGTCAACTCTCTTTGGTCCCATGACCGGCCTTCTAGCGCCCCGGCGCGCCGTTTGCCAAGCACCTTGCGCACACGAACACGCTTCCGTTCAGGCCGGGGCGGCAGTTGCCGGCCGGCTGCGGGTCATGATCACCAGGATCAGCGCCAGCACGACGAACCCGACCGCGACGAAGCCGAGCGTATGCAGGAGCTCGCGGGCGAACAGCAGTCCGCCGACGGCAGAGCCGACCACCTGGCCGATATAGAGGACGGAGGTGTTGAGTGCGACGGTCGCCGATGCGAGCTGTGGCGCGGCCGAGACCAGCCGCACCTGCTGCATCGAGTTGGTCGAGGCAAAGCCGAGGCCCCAGATCGCGACTGCCCCCGCCATCAACACGAACGTGCCGGCGCCGAGTGCCCAGCCCGTGATTCCCGCAAGCAGCAAGCAGGTGAACAGCAGCGAGGTGCGATAGGGTCCCGAGGTGTCGACGATGCGCGTCGCGATGACAACGCCGAGGAAGCCGCAGACGCCATAGAGAGCGAACACCATGCCGATTGCATCGGGCCCTGCGCCGGTCAGCTTCTTGAGCAACGGGCCCATGAAGGTGAACACCACGAACTGCCCGGACATCTGCAACATCGTGATCGCAAGCAGCATCAGGATCATCCTATTGCGGCTGACCGCGCTCCAGGTCTTCAGGTCCACCGGCGTCCCCTTCAACCCGGCCGGCAGCCGCATCAGCAACAGCAGCAAGCTGACGCAACCGAGGGCGCCGATCCCGCCATAGGCCGCGCGCCAGCCATAGCGGCTGGCGATGAAGGTGATCAGCGGCAGGCCGACGGCGGCTGCGAGCGACCAGCCGAGAAAAATGTAGGCTATCGTACTGCCGCGACGCGCCGCCGGCACGATCAACGCCGCCGTGCCGGCGGCCTGTGGCGTATAGAGCGCGCCGACCGCGAGCATCACCAGGCGGATGACGAGGAGGCTTGCATAGTCGGGCGCAAAGGCAGAGGCGAGATTGCCAATAGCGAGCACCGCCAGCGTCGTGGTGAGTAGCGTCCGGCGCTCGATCCGGCTGGTGAGCCAGGCCGTCAGCGGCGAGCCGATGCACAGGATGATGGCGCCGAAGGTGATCAGGAGCCCGGCCGCATGGATGCTGACGTCGAGCCCGGTCGCCAATTCCGGCAGCATTCCCGCCGGTGCCAATACCGAGCAGCCAGTGACGAGATTGCCGAGCATCAGGGCGGTTGGGGCGAAACGGCCGGCACGTGTATTTTCCATGCAAACGCATGTAGAGCAGGCCCGCGACCGGTTAAAGGGCGTCGCCCGGAATAGTTCGTGCGGCGCCCCGGCTTTTGCGCGCCAGTTTCTTGGAAATGCCGGATTGCGCAGGCCGAATCGCCTGATATATCGCTCGTTCCCGCTTACCTGCGCTCGTTCGCAGGAGTGAGCCTCAGGAGAAAGCCATGACCGACCAGCCCCAGGACTCGTCCAAGGACCCGTCCAAGCCCGAACAGCCCAAGTCCGAATCCGGCTTCCAGTACAGCCTCAGCAATTTGAGGCCCGTGACGCCACCGGAAAAAATCACTCTCACCTTTCCGGACGGCGCCCGGCGCGAATACGCCAAGAGCATCACCGGCCTCGAACTCGCCAAGGGCATTTCGCCGTCGCTGGCCAAGCGTACGGTCGCGATGGCGCTCGACGGCGTGGTCTGCGACCTCGATGATCCCATCGAAGCTGATGCCAGGATCGAGCTGATCAACCGCGACGATCCGCGCGCGCTCGAGCTGATCCGCCATGACTGCGCCCACGTGCTCGCCGAAGCCGTGCAGACGCTGTGGCCGGGCACCCAGGTCACCATCGGTCCCGTGATCGAGAACGGCTTCTACTACGATTTCTTCCGCAACGAGCCGTTCACGCCGGAAGACTTTGCCGCGATCGAGAAGAAGATGCGCGAGCTCATCGCGCGGGACAAACCTTTTACGAAGGAGGTTTGGGATCGCGAAAAGACCAAGCAGGTGTTCCGCGACAAGGGCGAGGCGTTCAAGGTCGAGCTGGTCGACGCCATCCCCGGCAACGAGCCGATCAAGATCTATTACCAGGGCGACTGGTTCGATCTTTGCCGCGGCCCGCACATGACCTCGACCGGCAAGGTCGGCAACGCCTTCAAGCTGATGAAGGTGGCCGGTGCCTATTGGCGCGGCGACAGCAACAACCCGATGCTGACCCGCATCTACGGCACGGCGTTCGCCAAGCAGGAGGACCTCGATGCGTATCTGAAGCAGATCGAGGAAGCGGAAAAGCGCGACCATCGCAAGCTCGGGCGCGAGCTCGACCTCTTCCACTTCCAGGAGGAAGGCCCGGGCGTCGTGTTCTGGCACGCCAAGGGCTGGACCATCTTCCAGCAGCTGATCGCCTATATGCGGCGGCGCCTGACCGGCGACTACAGCGAGGTCAACGCCCCGCAGATCCTCGACAAGTCGCTGTGGGAGACCTCCGGCCATTGGGGCTGGTACCGCGAGAACATGTTCGCGGCGCAGTCGGCCGGCGACGAGGCCGAGGACAAGCGCTGGTTTGCGCTGAAGCCGATGAACTGCCCCGGCCACGTGCAGATCTTCAAGCACGGCCTGAAGAGCTACCGCGACCTGCCGCTGCGCCTCGCCGAGTTCGGCGTGGTACACCGCTACGAGCCGTCCGGCGCGATGCATGGCTTGATGCGCGTGCGCGGCTTCACCCAGGACGACGCCCACATCTTCTGCATGGAGGACCAGCTCGCCGACGAATGCCTGAAGATCAACGAGCTGATCCTGTCGACCTACGCCGATTTCGGCTTCACCGGCGATCTCACCGTGAAGCTGTCGACCCGGCCGGAAAAGCGCGTCGGCACCGACGCGATGTGGGATCACGCCGAGCGCGTGATGGCGACGGTGCTGCGCGAGATCCAGTCGCAGAACAATCACATCAAGACAGAGATCAATCCGGGCGAAGGCGCCTTCTACGGGCCGAAGTTCGAATATGTGCTGCGCGATGCGATCGGCCGCGACTGGCAGTGCGGCACCACGCAGGTCGACTTCAACCTGCCGGAACGATTCGGTGCGTTCTACATCGACCACGACAGCGGCAAGAAGCCGCCGGTCATGGTGCACCGCGCGATCTGCGGTTCGATGGAGCGCTTCATCGGCATCCTGATCGAGCACTATGCCGGCAACTTCCCGCTCTGGCTGTCGCCGGTGCAGGTGGTGGTCACCACCATCACCTCGGAAGCCGACGAATACGCCAAACAGGTTCTGGAACAGGTCCGGCGTGCGGGGCTTCGGGCCGAGATCGACCTGCGCAACGAAAAGATCAACTACAAGGTCCGCGAGCACTCGCTGGCCAAGATCCCGGCGCTGCTCGTCGTCGGCAAGAAAGAGGCCGAGACGCAGTCGGTCTCGATCCGGCGGCTCGGCAGCGACGGGCAGAGCGTGATGACGACGGTGGAGGCGCTCGCCGCGCTGGTCGAGGAGGCCACCCCGCCGGATGTGAAGCGGGCGCGGGACGCGGCCTGACTTCTGAAATCGGTCTAAACTCGCTTTCGGTTGCGGGCGTGCATTCCTATGTGGGGACTGCACGCCCGACGACCAGCCGAAGAGGAAACCGCAGTGCCCGACGCCATCGAACTCCTGAAGACCCGCCGCTCGGTCAAGCCGCGCGAGATGTCCGGACCCGGCCCCTCCCCGGCCGATCTCGAGACGATCCTCACCATCGGGGCACGCGTGCCCGACCATGGCAAGCTTGCGCCCTGGCGCTTCATCATCTTCGAGGGCGATGCGCGCCAGCGCGCCGGCGAGGTGATCGCGAAAGTGTTTGCCCGGAAGAATCCGGGTGCGCCTGCGGCCGATGTCGAAACCGAGCGCAAACGCCTCACGGATGCGCCGCTGGTGATCGGCATCGTCAGCTTCACCAAGCCGCATCCGAAGGTGCCGGCGTTCGAGCAGGAATTGTCGGCCGGCGCCAGCGTCATGAACATCGTCACGGCCGCGACCGCGCTCGGCTACGGCGCCTGCTGGTTGACCGGCTGGTTCTCATTTGATCGCGACGTGCTGGATGGCCTCGGCCTCAAACCGGACGAGAAACTCGCCGGCTTCGTCCATATTGGCAAGCCGACCAAGCCGAGCGAAGACCGTCCGCGACCGGTCCTTTCTGAAATCGTGACGCGATTTTAATCGAAGGCTTGTTGACGCCTTCGAGGTCTTGCGGCTTTGATCCCGGCGAGGGAGGAAGCCGGATGAAGCGTCGTGAATTTCTGGTCGGAGCCGCGCTGCTGGCCGGCACGATGGCGCGAAGCCGCGCCGCCGACATCCCCGCGCCGTCGTCCGACGGGCTCGACCGCATCACAGCGTACTTTGACAACGAGGTCACGAGCGGCCGGTTGCCGGGCGCCGTGATCCTGGTTCAGCAGCACGGCAAGCCGATCTATCTGAAGAATTTTGGCGTGCGCGACACCAGGACGGGCCTCGCGATGACGCCCGATACGATCTTCGCCATCCACTCGATGACCAAGCCGATCACGTGCCTCGGCGCGATGATGCTGATCGACGAGGGCAAGCTTGCGCTCACCGACCCCGTGTCGAAATACATTCCCCTCTTTGCGGGCACCAAGGTGGGCCTCGAGGTCACCAACCCCGACGGCACGCTGAAGGTGGATCTCGTGGCCCCGGTCCGGCCCGTCAACATCGAGGATCTGCTTCGGCACACCTCGGGCATCAGCTACGATTATATCGGCGGCAAATGGGTCGAGCAGGCCTACAAGGCCGCCAACATCTTCGAAGGTCAATTCAACAACCGGGAATTCGCCCAACGCGTCGCGAAGCTGCCGCTGGCGCGGCAGCCGGGGACGCTGTGGCGCTACGGTCATTCCACCGACGTGCTCGGCAGCGTCATCGAAATCATCTCGGGCCAGACGCTGTACGAATTCCTCAAGCAGCGCATCTTCGATCCGCTCGGCATGAGCAGCACCAAGTTCGTTCTGGCGACCGAGGACGAGCTTGCGCGGATGGCGCGGCCGCTGCCGAACGACCACATCCTGCTTGCCGCCGAGCGCGACCGGCTCGACCATCCCGAATGGCAGTCCGGCGGCGGCGGGCTGCTCTCGACCATCACCGACTATCGGCGCTTCTCGCAGATGCTGCTCGACGGCGGCGAGTTCGACGGCAAGCGCTATCTGAGCCCTGCGGCCTTCAAGGCCATGACTACCGATCACGTCGGGCCGGGCTCGGGCGTCGGACGCGATTACTTCTATTTTCCGGGGGACGGCTTCGGCTATGGTTATGGCCTCGCGGTGCGGACCGATCCCGGCAACGCCAAACCGCCGCCACCGGGCTCGCTCGGCGAGTTGAAATGGGACAGTGGCAGCGGCACCTATTTCGGCGTCGATCCCAAGCTCGATATGGTCTACCTTCTGATGCAGCAGACCCAGAACGAGCGTAGCCGCATCACGCCTGCCTTCAAGGCGCTGGTCTATGACTGTTATCCGTCCGGGTTACGCCGCCCGTGAAGCCCGCTGGCCGAAATCGGCGAGCAGCTTTGGGATCTCGGCGGCGGACCGCGCCGCGCTGAACAAGAAGCCCTGCACCTCGTTGCTGGCTTCGGCGCGCAGCCAGTCGGGCTGATCCGGTTGTGCAAATGCGCCGAGCGCGTCCGCGCTCAACTGCATCAACATCGTCATTGCGAGCGCAATGACCGAGTGTGTCGCAACAGCGTCCTCTGCTCTCGTGTCCCCGGACGCGCTGCAGCGCCTTACGCTGCTGCGCAGAGCCGGACCCCAGAAAGCCACGCCGTTCGCTGTTGCATGGGCCCCGGCCCTGCAGCGCACCGCCAAGAGGCGCTGCGCTGCGTCCGCGGCACGAGGGCGAAGTTTTCGGCGCATAGCTGCTTCAAGCATCGTCATTGCGAGCGCAGCGAAGCAAATCCAGAATCTTCCCGCAGTGGCAGTCTGGATTGCTTCGCTGCGCTCGCAATGACGGAGTTTGTGGGCGGCAGCGTCGCGCTTTCAATTCGCATTCCCAATCGCGGACACACCTTCGCATTCTCGCGGCTTGTTCGCCCGAGCTTTGCTTCGTCGTCTCACCCTCGAAATTGAAAGAGGGCGCAGGGAAGACCGGGTGCCGGCTGGCACCCGCGGTCCACTGTGCGAAGTTGTCGTAACAAAATTGCACAGCGGCATACAGGTGAAGCCCAACATCCGACCTTCCCTGCGTAGTGGCTTTACGACTTATGTCGTGCTCTCCCCGGGGAGCGATGCACTATTGCCCCCGTCGCCTTGCGGATGGCTGATGCGCGCGCCCGGTCGGGCCGCCACATCACCGCAACACTTGGCGCACAGACCCCGGGCGCCAGGACCACACGATTTCGCCGTACGCCGATCACACCGGTCGTGCGCGCGACGCCTTCGCTCACGGCTCTCCGCCCTGCGAAACCATTCGCGCCGATGTGACCCACGTCCACAGCCGTCCGGCCCGCGTTCGTGACGATCGCGATACGCCCCTCTTCCTTGGGCCGGGTTGCGGCGACACATACGCCGTTTCCGAATTTCGGTAAAGCGGAATATTTTTTATGGTGTGCGTTGACCGACAATTTGGGTGTTTTGCCCGACGGGCAACGCGATATCTTGGGGCCGGATGTGCGAAGCGACATCCGGGATTCTCGCTAAGCACAGTCCCGGGTATCGCTTCGCTGACCCGGACTACCCTGCCAATCGCTCGATCACGAGATCGAGCAACGCGCGCAGGCGGGCGAGGCGCTTGAGATCGCGGTGATAGCCCACAAACGTGTCGCGGCCGGGCGGCGCCGCGCCGATATCGAGCGCGACTAGCCGGCGATCGCTGTCACCGAGCGGACGCGGCAGCACCGCCAACCCGCCGCCGTTCGCACAGAGCTCCGCCTGCGCCTGCCTGTTGTTGCTACGTGCGGCGACGTTCGCATTGGGCAGCACGCGCTTCAGCCAGAGGGCATCGGGCATGTCGGCAAATTCTGCATTCATGGTCACGACGCGGACACCGCTTCCGTTGCCGGCGCGTGGCGGCTTGCTGCCCTTCTTGCCGTAGAGCGCGTAGGGAATGTGGAGCAGCTTGCGGGAGATCACTTCGGGCTCGTCGAACGGTTTGATGCGAAAGACGAGATCGGCCTCGCGACGCGGCAGGCTGTAGAGGCGTGCATCGGTCAGAAGCTCGATAGTCACCTTGGGATGGCGCTTGCCGAAGGCCGCGATCACCGGCGACAGCATCACCGTCCCGAACCAGTCCGACGACGACAGGCGCAACAAGCCACCAAGCTGCGTCGCCGCGCCGGACGCACGCCGCTCCAAAGCGAGCGCCTCCTCTTCAATCCGCTCGGCATGGTGCAGCACAGCTGTGCCCTCGTCGGTCAGCACGAAACCATCCGTCGTACGCTGGAATAGCGTCTGTCCGAGCGACTGTTCGAGCGCACGAAGCCGCCGCCCCATCGTCGGCTGGGTCTGGCCGATCTTCCGTGCGGCCGCGCCGAGCGTGCCTTCGCGCGCAATCGCCAGGAAGATGCGCAGATCGCTCCAGTCCATCGGAGACCCCTCATACAAAAACGCACGACAATCGTACATTCTTGCTCCTTCCCATGCAAAAACTCATGAGCATATTGGAGGCCGACAACGGAGCAAGACGATCATGACGAGACAATCGACAATGCGCGCGGCCGTCCTGGAGACCCACAACGCGCCGCTGCGCCTCTCAACCATCTCCACGCCCGAGATCGGCCCGCGCGAGGTGCTGGTGCGGATACGCGCGAGCGGAGTCAATCCGCTCGACACCAAGATTCACGCCGGCGCGGCGGCGCATGCGCGTCATCCGCTGCCCGCAATTCTCGGGCTCGATCTCGCCGGGGTGGTCGAACAGACCGGGCGTGACGTCTCACGGTTCAAGCGGGGCGACGAGGTCTATGGTATGACCGGAGGCGTCGGCGGTGTTCAGGGATCGCTCGCCGAATACGGGGCTGTCGACGCCGACCTGCTGTCGTTGAAGCCTGTCAATCTCAGCATGCGGGAGGCAGCCGCCCTGCCCCTCATCTTCATCACGGCCTGGGAAGGGCTGATTGACCGCGCGGCGCTGAAGGCCGGCCAGAAGGTGTTGATCCATGGCGGCGCAGGCGGCGTCGGCCACATCGCGATCCAGATCGCGCGCGCGTTCGGAGCAGATGTGTTCGCGACCGGCTCGGTATCGCACCGCGCCAGCATCGAAGGCTTTGGCGCGACCTTCATTGATCGCGATACCGCCATCCCGACTTATGTTGCAGAGCATTCGGGCGGCCGCGGCTTCGACATTGTGTACGACACCGTCGGCGGCAAGGTGCTCGACGCCTCCTTCGAGGCGGTACGCCGCTTCGGCCACGTCGTGAGCGCGCTCGGATGGGGCATGCATTCGCTTGCACCGCTGTCGTTCCGCGCCGCCACCTATTCCGGCGTGTTCACGCTGCTGCCGCTGCTGTCTGGCAAAGGCCGCGCGCATCACGGAGAGATCATGGCGGAAGCCACGGGCCTGGTTGAGGCCGGCAAGCTCGTGCCGACGCTCGATGCCCGGCGCTTCACCCTGGAGAACGCCGGCGATGCCTATGCGCTGATCCGCGATCGTGCCACCAGGGGCAAGCTGGTCGTCGATATCTGACGGCTCTCGCGGAGCTCGTAGCCCGCATGGAGCGAAGCGCAATTCGGGCTACGGAGCGCTGCACGTGCGGATGCCGCTAGTCCTCGCTGGAGGCCGCGGAGCGGTTGCGGAGGTGGGCCTGCGATAACAGGAAAAACAATGCGCGCTCGCCATGATATTTGGCGGATGGCCGGGTCCGCTCGAAGCCGTCGGCAAATTTCTTGCCTGACTGGTCGCACACCTGCCACCGCCAGCCGAACCGCTTACGCCTGGTGAGGATCACTTCGAACATGCCGACGAGCTTGGTCCCCTGCTCCTTGCCGGTCTCGCAGACGCGCGAGCCTACTCCGGCCTCCTCCGTTGGAGGGATGCCCGACATATAACGCAGCAGGATGGAAAGAGAATAAAATTGATTATCGGAAACAGGTATCTTGCACTGGCAGTCACGAAGTCGCGATGCCGCTGGAATAAGCCGGTGGTGCCGGTGTTCGTCTGCGCTTCGACCCGGCTTGATAGCGCTGACAGGGGCATTCTCGGACCACCAAAAGGAGTAGTGAAGAGCATGCTTCCCGCACACGCGAGGGGACTGGCGGTAATGAGATATGGGACATTCGTGCGCTGAATGAGAAGTGTTCGCCAGGCACGAAGGCCAGCGTCGAGCCGCATGCGGCATCACCGCTTAAGCCCTACCGCGCAACCACTTCCACTTCGCCGTCGACGCCGTTGACGACGTTGAAGCCGCGCTCGTAGACCTTGCCCTCGTTCTTGGCGATGGCGCGGTATTCGCCTTCGGAGAGAACGACGCGCGGGAAGGCGCCGATCGATTCCTTGATGACGTCGCCGCCCGGGGTCAGCACCGACCAGGCGGTGTTGGCGAGCGCCTCGCCGCCCCGGTCGCTGACGAGCTTGAGCGTGATGACGGCGGCACGGTGGGTGATGGTGACGTCGGTGAGCTTGCTGGCCTGGACGCGGATGTCCGAGCGCACCACCGAATTGGCGTCGCCGTAGTTCGAGATGATGTAGTAGGTGCCCTCCGGCAGCAGCACGACGTCGCCGGCGGCGACGTTCGGCACCAAGGAGGCGCGCTCGCCGGATTCGAACTGGCTGCCCTTGTAAATCGCGAACGAGATCTGATTCTGCGGAATGCGGCTGGTGCCGACGCGGCCCTCGATGCGCAAGCCGCCGGCCGGCAGCACGAACGACTCGCGGTCGGTCTCGGCCTTCAGGCTGACGGTGCGCACCGCGCTGACGAGGCCAAAGGCGACGTGCACGACGTAATTGCCGGGCGGCAGCACGATATTGGGCGTGGCATTGCGGTCCTCGCGGATCAGCTTGAAGGTGCCATTCTCGTCCGGACGATCGGCAAACACACGCCAGACCAGACCGCTGGTGATCGGGGGGGTATCCTTGCCGTATTTCGCCGTCAGCGACAGCACGCCCTGTCCGGGCACGGCCGCGTTGAGCGGCGGGGCGGGCGGCACCGTCGTGACCGCGGGCGGCGGCATGCTGGGCGTGGTCGGCTGCATCAGGGTCGGCGGCAGGCTCGGGGGTCCGGCACCCGGGCCCGAGGGCGGCGCCAGGCTGACGGCACCGCCGGGATCGGGCACCGAAGCGGGCGGCACCGGCGGCGGGCGATCGGAGAAAAGCTGCGCCTGCGCAGCATTTTGGCCGAAGGTATAAAGGCAGGCAACAAGGATCAGCGTCGGCAGCAGCAATGCGCTGCGCCGCCATCCCATGATGCCGTCACCCCCGAGAGTCATGCCATCTGCTTTTCACCGAAAACGCGGCAAATTCAAGCCTCTGAAACCCCAAGAAATACGGTCCAGGACGGTTTTTGGAACCCGGTTGACGCCTGCGTGATTACCCTTGCGTGATTACCCCGGAGGCAACCGCGCCTCGCCATACTCCTGCCCCGTGCGCTTCCCAAACCGGCATAAACCATGCTTCGGCCGGGTTCTGGCGGAGCGCGAGTGCGGTGCCTAGTCTGATGGCGGGTCCCGGCGTAGGAGAGTTTCGGTGCTGGACATATTGAAGGGTCGGGGCTCGAACAGCGAGAAGGGCGGCGAGAAAGTTGGCTTGGGTAGTATCCGCCGGCCGGTCATTGGCCTTGCCCTCGGCGGCGGCGCCGCGCGCGGCTTCGCTCATATCGGCATTATCAGAACCCTGCTTGCCAACGGTATCGTGCCTGACGTCGTCGTCGGCACCTCGATCGGTGCGGTGGTCGGCGGCCTCTATGCGGCTGGCCGGCTCGATACGCTGGAAGAATGGGGTCGCAGCCTGCAAGGGATGCGCAACATCCTGGGCTATCTCGACATCCGCCTCAACGGCTCCGGCCTGATCGGTGGCGAGAAGCTGGCGACCCGGCTCGAGGCTGCCTGCGGCCAGAGCCAGATCGAGGACCTCCCGGTCAAGTTCGCCGCCGTCGCGACCGAGGTCCGCACCGGCCACGAGATCTGGCTGACGCGCGGCCGCGTGGTCGACGCGATGCGCGCCTCCTACGCGTTGCCCGGTATCTTCTCTCCGGTCCTGATCGGCGATCGCTGGCTGGTCGACGGCGCATTGGTGAACCCGGTGCCGGTCTCGGCCGCCCGCGCGCTCGGCGCCGAAATCGTCATCGCCGCAAATCTTTCCAGCGACATCTTCACCTATTCGACGACGGTCTATTCGCACGGCGCGATACCTGAGCCGGTGATTCCGGTGGCCGAAGAACCGACGTCAAAGCGGCGCTTCCCGAGGTTCTTCTCGCCTGAGAAGACGGTCAAGCGCGAGTTCTTCGGCGGCGGCAGCGCCCGGCCCGGCCTCTCTTCGGTGATGGTCGACGCCTTCAACATCATGCAGGACCGCATCACCCGCGCCCGCCTCGCCGGCGATCCGCCCGATATGCTGATCACACCGCGGATCGGCCAATTCGGCTGGTTCGATTTCCACCGCTCCGAGGACCTCATCGCCCTGGGCACCCGCGCTGCCGAGCGTGCGCTGGACTCCATCCAGGAGGCAATCCACGGGCTGGCGCCGGCGCCCGAGGGCACCGCGCCCAAAGCCGACCAGCAGGACTGATAGGCCGTCTTACTGATCAGGCGGTCTTGATGTAGTCGCGCAGGGCTTCCTGCTCGGCCTCGTATTCCTGCACCCGGCGCTTGACGATGTCGCCGATCGAGATCAGGCCGACCACCTTGCCGCTGTCGATCACGGGCAGATGGCGGAACTTGCCGGTGGTCATCATCTCCATGAGCTCGGCGACCGTATCGGTCTCCTTGCAAGTGACGACCTTGCGGGTCATGACCTGAGAGACTGGCTCCTCCAGCGCGCCGGCGCCGCGCTCGCCGATCACCCGCACGATGTCGCGCTCCGACAGGATGCCTTCCAGCCGGCTCTGGTTCATCACCAGCACAGCGCCGATCTTCTTCTCACCGAGCAGTTTGACCGCGGCCGCCAGCTTCGCGTCCGGCTCGACGCTCATGATCTGGTGGCCCTTGGTGTTGAGAATCGAACGTACCGTCATTGTCGCCTCCCTGAATCGAAACCGTCCGCAGTTCGCGGTCCGGACTTGTTCTTCGGGTCTTCAACTAACAGTTTCAGCGCCGGTTTCACGCTCGTGCGCTTTGCGAAGCATCGCCGCTAGCGGCCTGTCGCTTCGGAACATTCTTCTCGGGAATGATGGATGAATTCGGGCGGCACCGCAAGCGCCGCTTCAAATACGGTCTGAAATGTCCTGTGATGACGCAGCCGCAGCATCGTCTCGCACGCGCGGCACGGGATCGAATAGCGCGAACAGCAGAAGCCCTGCAAAGAAGCCGCCGATATGTGCCTGCCAGGCAACGCTCGTGGTCTCGGAGTCGACACCGATCGCGCCGACCCCGAAGATGATGTTGACGCCGAACCAAACGCCGAGGAAGGCGAGCACCCGTCCGTCGCGCAGCGCGCGCGACAGCGGCAGCGCCGGAACTCTTGCGGCGGTATCGGCATCCGATCGGCTGAACGACAGGAAGCTGCCGCGAACGAAGGCGAAGCGGATTGCGGCTGCCATCGCGCCGGACACCGAGGCCGAGGCGCCGATCATCGGCGCCACCGCGTGCTCATGGGTGACGAGATGGGCGAGCGCGCCGGCCGCCGCCGTCACCGCGAGGAACAGGAAGAACCTGATGGCGCCGAAGCGCCGCGCCAGCGCGCTGCCGAACGGCAACAGCCACAGCACGTTGAAGCCGAGATGGGTGAGATTGGCGTGCAGCAGCGAATAGGTGACGAAAGTCCAGACCTTGGCGCCGGCCCCGCCGGGAATCTGCAGATTGAGCAGCGAGGAATCGTAGCGCTTGGGGATGAAGCCGAAGACGTCGATGGTCCAGTTCTCGAGCTCCGGCGGCAGCAGCACCCGCAGATGGATCACCGCGAGCAACAGGATATAGGCGGTCAGCGCGAACGGCAGCGTCAGGATCGGCTCGCGCGGAGCCTCCTCGACGACGGCCGGCCCCGCCAGCGAGGGGTCTTGCAACGGAGGATCTTGCGGCGGAGAATCTTGCGGGGAATCCAAGGCGGCTTCGCTTTCAGGCGCGATCGGAGCGACAGGCTTGACGACAGGCCTGGAGATAGGCGCCTTTGCCCGTTCTGCGCAAGTGCACAAAAGGAAAAGGCAGGGCCCTGGGAAAGCCCTGCCTATCCATGTCGGACTTCCGGTACCCAGAGAGACGGGAGTATCCCCACCCCTCCCCGCGGCCGGTGACCAAACTGTTTGACGCCTGTGTACAGGCCTCGCCGAGAACCTGGAGCAAAGCGGCGAGGCTTGCGACCGCGGTCACCATAGCAGCGGGGCGGCGCACGGAAAGCGCATAGTTAATTTAACGTTAACGACGCAAAGGCAGCGCCAGGGGCGCCGAAAACGTCGCCGCGGCATGGACGCTGCAAATCCCCTCCTGCACAACAACACAGGGATCGCGGCTGCACTGAAGCGGGACAGGTTTGTCCCGCGAGGTTGCGCCCCGGGATAAGCGTTCAGTCATGAAACATCCGTCGAGCCGCGAGTTCTTCGCATATTGGGACAAGAAGCGCGGCACTGCGCGGGCCCCTGACCGGGCCGATATCGATCCGGCCGCCGTGCGCGGCCTGCTCGGCGACATCTTCGTTCTGTCCTGCGAGCCCAATCTCGGCTTCCCGTTCCGCGTCGCCGGCACGCGCGTCTGCGCGCTCGCCGGGTGCGACCTCAAGGACTCCAGCTTTGCGGCGCTGTTCGACGAGACCAGCCGCCGCGAGATCGAGGAGATCACGACCATCGTTGCCGACGAGAGTCTCGGCGCAATCGCCGGCGTCACCGCCGCGCGCGAGGACGGCAGCAAGGCGCATCTCGAACTGCTGCTGCTGCCGTTCAACGCCCGTCCCCATACACCGGTGAGCGTGACCGGCGTGCTCGCGCCGTTCGACGACGAATGCGGCGCGCTCGGCCCGTTCACCCTCACCTCCTGGCGCTATCTGCACCAGCCGGAGAAACTGCTGCCGCGCGCGATCCGCAAGCTGCAAATCGCACGCGGGCTGATGGTGTATGAGGGGCTGCGGTAGGAGTGCACCTAGTCTCAGGGCGCGCAGCGTTTGCAAGCCGCCCGATTTTCATCGCAGTCAGACGCGCTGGCCCCCGGCGCGCAGGCTCGCGATCCGTGATTGGAACCTTATCTGTTGAAGTGGGTTTACCCGCTTGCCGTCGCCGATGTCTGCGCGGCAACGCGGCTCGGTCGGAGGCAATGCGCTTGCTAGCCGCCGGGCCTCCGTCGAGGGGCGATTCCCGTGATGGAGCACGCGACCAGAGTTGGTAATCGCCTGTTAGCTGCGTTACCGCCGGCCGACTTCGCTTTGCTTGCACCGCATTTGCGGAAAGTACCGCTCCAGCACGACGCAGTCCTAGTCGGATCGGGCGACCGGATCGAACATCTCTACTTCCCCTGCAGCGGCGCGATCGCCCTCATCATGGAGTTGCCGAACGGACAAACGGCCGCAACCGCAGTGATCGGCAACGACGGCGCCGTCGGACTCATGACGACACTCGGGCCCGTCCGATCCCCCCTGACCGCGGTTGTCCGCGTGGCCGGGACCGCACTGCAGATCTCGCCCGCGCGATTTCACGCGATGCTCGAACGCAGTCCCGCCGTCGCAAGCGCGGTTCAGATTGTCACTAGGGCGTTGATGACGCAATTCCTGCACGTCGCGGCCTGCAATGCGCTGCACTCCGTCGAAGCGCGCCTCGCCCGCTGGCTGCTGCACATTCACGATCGGACGGATGGCGGTGACGTCCTGCCCTTGACCCAGGAGACGTTGTCGGAATTGCTCGGCGTCCGCCGTACCACGGTCACGCACGTCGTGAGTGCACTTCGAACATCAAGGGCGATCAAATCCAATCGACGCGGCCAACTCGAGATCGACAGGCAACGGCTCGAGGTCGTCGCATGCGAGTGCTACAAGGTGATGAGCCGCAGGATCGATCGGATCGTTTCGCAGGATGCATTAAGGCTCCTTCACGCCGCGCCGGCGCGGGACGGCTGCCCGCCTCCAGACTTCCCGTTCGCCAAGACCGACTCGTAAACCCAGGCCTCCTTGGCGAACCACTCGTGCGTCGCCGCGCACATCCGGCAATAGGTACGCGAAAAGAACACAGTACTGCAGCGAAACCTTTCGCCATCCATCTCGATGCCTGTCGGAATTGCGCTCCCCGTTTCCGGGCACTTGATCATCACCATACCCATCCTGATTTCCCTCCAGCTTGGCATCACCTCGCGGCAAGGCTGGCGGCCATCGGCTGAACGGCGTCTCTTCTCGCGAAGACACTCGTCCAGCCGACCCACGTGGCCGTTAGCTTCGATTCAAGCAGCCCGATGCAGAACCCGCTTGAAGCTGTTCTTGATCGGCTCGGCCGTCTCGGTCGCGACCTTCTGGGCCAGATCCCAAAGCTCCCGATTCTGGGCGGAAGCCGCTTCAAAGGTCTTGCGGCCGTGAGCGGTGGAGAGGTTCACGAGGTCCGCAAACGACTTCGCGTCTGCAAGCTGGGAGAGGAATTCCAGCGCGGAGCTGGTGTTGGTGTTGGATATTTCGATGACCTTGGTGCTGTAGTCGGCGGCACGCCTGCGGAGAGCTTCGGTGATCTCCTCGGAAGTCGCCTTCATCTGCTCGAAGTTTGCCTTGGCCCGCGTGGCGGCCGGCGCGGCGAGATCGCCGAAGATCGCCTGGATGTTGAAAAACGGTATATCGAATTTGAAGTTTTCATTTCCGTTCGCCGTCCCATTCAGCGGAGCGGCATTCGTCTCGGCTTTCACATTGGCATCACTCACGGGCATTCATCCTTTCAAGCGAAACTAGATAATGGATTGAAGACTCCCCGACGCATCCAGGTGCGTACTGCACCGGGACACCACTGCCCCTACTTTCACGCTGGTGGGATGCTGCTGCGGATATGCAGCTCTCGCCCCCTGCCGGAGGCAACTATGACCGACGAAGGTCGAAGCTTCAGTTCGCTTTCGGACTCTCAATTTGAATTAATTCGTGTCGTGCGATGCTGCGGCGCGAGCAAACTTCTGCATCTTTGAAGTTGCTGCTGTTGCATGCGCCAACCTGAGATCAGCGCACCCTGTGCACTTGCAGAATCTCGCTTTGGCGTTCGGCCTCGCCGGCCTTCCGCAATGAGACGAGCTCGTGGTTGCTGAGCGGAGGATGACCAGACATCACGCGATCTCGTCGGTCCAGACCTTGAAGCTAATCAGCCTGTTCGGGCCAAAAGTCTGCGTGATCGGAACGTCGCAGGCATCGCGCCGAGCCTGGATGCGTCTTCTCGAACAACTTGCAAGCGGTCCCCGAAAGCGGGTCGGTCTCGCAGGAGCGGCTGCCGAGCGGATAGCCCAGCGTATCGGACGGCAGCTCTTCGCTACTGTGTTGAACGGCCGAGGCCGGCGTCGGGCAGACCGCTGTCGCGAACGACGCCGTCCGCCGCAAGGGGCATGCGGCCGGCCGGCGACCTCCCCCCGCGAGCGCACGCTGGCGGGAGAGGTGAAGCGAGCACGCGGTCCGGTCGATCTAACCCACCGGTCCCTGCGTTAGCGTTCCATCACGGCATCGCCAGATGCCAGGCGCCGTTCAGAAAGCCGTCGCCGGTGATGTCGCCGGGCTTGGTATCCTTGGCGAAGGTGTAGAGCGGCTTGCCCTTGTAGGCCCACTGCTTCGAGCCGTCGTCGCGCGTGATGACGGTGTAGCCGTCGGCGGCGGCATCGCTCGCCTCGGCCTTCAGCACCGGCCAGTTGGTCGCACACGGACCGTTGCAGGCCGACTTGCCGTCCGCGTCCTTGTCGAAAGTATAGAGCGACATGCCCTTGGCGTCGGTGAGCACGTTGCCCTTGTCGGTCTTGCCGGTCTTGGCCGGCGATGCGGCGAATGCTGCGGGGACGATCGCGAGCGATATCGCGAGCGTGAGCGCGAGGCGGATCGAGGATGTCGTCATGGTCTCTCCTGTCATGCAATAGGCTTGCATGGGGTAGGACGCCACGCGAGCCGTCGTATTCCTGAGATGGCGGCAAAGATATTTTTCGCTGCACGCAGTGTCGCATCGGAATAAACTGGGATGATTGAGACGGAACGACGGACCGACATGAGCAAGCCGCATTGGCGTCCCGCGCGCGCCTCCGACCTGCCGGCGATCAGCGCGATCGCAGCCCGCATCCACCCCAACCTGCCTGAACGCCCCGAGGTGTTCGCGGAAAAGATGCGACTCTATCCCGATGGCTGCCGCGTGCTTGCCGCGGACGAGAGGATCGTCGGCTACGGCCTAGCGCATCTCTGGACCCAGCACCGGATTCCGCCGCTCGACGGCTTCCTCGAACATTTGCCCGGCGATGCGGATTGCCTCTATTTGCACGACGTCGCGGTGCTGCCCGACCTTCGCGGCGGCGTCGCGCGCGACTATGTCGTGGCGATCGAGGATCTCGCACGCGACTCGGGGATCGCAACGCTCGCACTGGTGTCGGTCTACGCCACGCGGCCGCTGTGGGAGCATCTCGGCTTTCGGCCCGTCACGGCGGATGTGGAGCTGCGGGCAAAGCTCGCATCCTACGGCGACGGCGCGACCTACATGCTGCGCGGCCTCGCTGCTCACGCCTGATTTCGGAGAGATGCCGCCGGTGCAGTTCGGCGGCATCATGGCTGTCTGCGCCCGTACAACGGCAATCAGGCGCGATGCTTCTTGTTCGTCTTCGGCTTTTTTCCGGGTGCGCCCTTCCCAGGCCACGAAGTCACCGAAGGCTCCGCGTGGCCCGCCTTGTTCTTGTGCTTCTTTTTCTTTGCGAAGGAAGGAGCATCGTCGAATTTCGGCCCGCGCTCGCCCGGCGCCTTGTCGTATGGCTTGCCGTGTGGTTTTCCGAGTGGTTTTTCTTGCGACTTGAACCCACCCGGCTCGCGCGGGCGATCGCCCTGACGTTCACGATGGTCGCTGTCGCCGCTCTCGCGCCGCGGCGCGTGGGACCGCTCTTCCAAAGGCGCCTGCCGCTGCGACGCATCCGCCATCGACTCGATGCGGATGTTGTCTTCCTTGTCCGGACGCTTGATCTTGGCGGCGAAGGATTCCACGACCCGCTCGGAAATCTCGAACTCGGTCGTGGTGTCCATGATCTTGATAGCGCCGATATCGTTCTTGTCGATGCCGCCACGGCGGCAGATCATCGGCAAAAGCCAGCGCGCTTCCGCGTTCTTTTTTCGTCCGATGTTGGCCCGGAACCAGACGCTGCCGTCCGTCATGCCATGTTTCGACGACGATTTTCCCGATTTGGGTCGAGCCCTTTCGGGGCGATCATCGCCGCGCGAAGTGCGGACATCGTCGCGCGGCGTACGAAAATCGTCGCGCGGCGTGCGGGCATCGTTGCGACCGCGATCATCGCGCGGCCGGCTGCTGCGCTCGCCGGGATCCATGATGTCTTCGGGCGACGGCAGCCGCGCGCGATAGAGCCGCGCAAGCGACGCGGCGATCTCCTCGGCCGACCGCTCGGCGAGCAACGCCTGCGCCAGCGCCAGATCGTCGGCGGTCGTCTCCTCGGTGAACAACGCGTCCTTCATGCGCTCGTGATCGAGCTTGCGGATCTCGTCCGGTTGCGGCGCCGTCCCCCAGACCGCGTCGATCCCCGAGAGATTC
Source organism: Bradyrhizobium sp. 149 (assembly GCF_023073915.1). Taxonomy (GTDB): domain Bacteria; phylum Pseudomonadota; class Alphaproteobacteria; order Rhizobiales; family Xanthobacteraceae; genus Bradyrhizobium. Next base: position 282,346 of record NZ_JADPKK010000019.1, read on the forward strand.
AGCAGCATTTCCGCACGCCGCCGTCGCACGGGAGGCACCAGCAGGATACTCGTCCCCTTGCGACCCGCGCGGCCGGTACGGCCCGAGCGATGCTGCATGACTTCGGCGTCGTTGGGCAGGTCGGCATGAATGACGAGGTCGAGGCTCGGCAGATCGATGCCGCGGGCGGCGACGTCGGTCGCCACGCAGACGCGGGCGCGCCCGTCCCGCAGCGACTGCAGCGCCGTGGTTCGCTCGTTCTGCGTCAATTCGCCTGATAGCGCGACCACCGAGAAGCCGCGCTCCAGCAGCGCCGCCTGCAAATGCCTGACGTGATCGCGCGTGCTGCAGAAGACCAGAGCGCTCGGCGCCTCGTAGAAGCGCAACACGTTGACGACCGCGTGCTCGGCATCGCCGGGCGCGATGCGGATCGCGCGGTACTCGATATCGGCGTGACCGCCTTCGTCGCCGGCGACCTCGATCCGGAACGCCTGCTGCTGATACTGCTTGGCCAGCGCGACGATGCCGCGCGGGAACGTGGCCGAGAACATCAGGGTGCGGCGCGTGTCGGGCGTCGTCTTGAGGATGAACTCCATGTCCTCGCGAAAGCCGAGATTGAGCATCTCGTCGGCTTCGTCGAGCACGACTACTTTCAATTCCGAGATGTCGAGACGGCCGCGGCGCAAATGATCGCACAAACGGCCGGGCGTGCCGACGACGATGTGAGAGCCGGCGGCAAGCTCGCGCTGCTCGCGCCGCGGATCCATGCCGCCGACGCAGGAGACGACGCGCCCGTTCGCATGTTCATACAGCCAGGCAAGTTCGCGATGGACCTGCAAAGCGAGTTCGCGGGTCGGCGCCACGATCAGTGCGAGCGGTGCGCCCGCTCGCTCGAACCGCTCGGCGCTTTCGAGCAAATTCTTGGCCATGGCGAGTCCATAGGCCAGGGTCTTGCCGGACCCGGTCTGGGCCGAAACCAGCAGGTCGCGGTCAGCGGCCTCGTCGGTGAGCACGGCGAGCTGAACGGGGGTGGGACGGTCGTAGTTGCGCTCGGCCAAAGCTCGGGCGAGCGGCGGACTCATGGTCGGAAAAGACACGGGATAAACCTTGGTTGGTCCAGGCGCGGAACGTCGAGCCGCGCGACCTGAAGCTGCGTAGGCGGCAAATGGTCCAGCCGCACGCGTGGTGATTTGATTTGCACGCTCTTTACGCCAAACGCGGGCAAATCACCATGCCTATGACGCATGGCTTTGGTGATGCCGAGAATAAGCTTACTGGCCAATCCAACCCACTATATCCAGCGTTTTCGGGCCGTTTTGCTGCATATAGCGGGGTTTTGCCCCGAAGCAGCAGATTTTTGCGACCACCTGGCTCAAATTGCGCGCATTAGGCGTGCTGGGATGGGCACATGACCTCTCCAAGTCGAGCGGCGTGTGTGGCGACTGCACGCCTTGCGTCGAGATCACAGCCATCGAAACGCAAGTCTTGTCGCGGCAGCACGCCGATCCCAAATCGTAGCCCACGAGATAGCAGAATAAGGATGACACATGGCCGACGGCATATCGCTTGCCGACAAGCTCGCGACCTTCCAGGATTTCTGGTCGCCGCGCACGATCACGACCTTCAACGATTGCGACGTGATGGTGGTAAAGGTGAAGGGAGAGTTCACCTGGCACAAGCACGAGGACACCGACGATTTCTTTCTCGTCCTGAAAGGCCGTTTGGACATCGAATTGCGGGATCGCACGGTGACGCTTGGTCCGGGCGAACTCTATGTTGTGCCCAAAGGCGTTGAGCATCGCCCGGTGGCACGCGAGAAGGTTCATCTCCTGCTCATCGAGCCGACCGGCACGCCGAACACGGGCGACAAGGCCACCGCCGCGGCTCGCAAGCTCGCATAAAGGGCAATTCGCTCGGCGCCTAATCCCTGGAGGCGGCCAGCTTGCTGAAGCCGCCGACCAGCCTTGCTCTTGCGCGCACAAGAGTGTCCCTGGCCGCGCGGCTCAGTGCGCGGATGGCACGCCAGGCGTCGGTGGCCTGCAGCCACGCCTTCACTTCGGAGTACTTGCCGTACGCCCAGGCAAAAGCCGGAATCCGCATCAGCTTGTCACGCGTGAGCTGAAATAGGCGCTCGACCAGCACGAGCTTGAGCAGTTCACCGACCATGAACGTCACAGCACCGCTCACGACCTGCCCCGTTGCGGCAAGGTAGGCCGCCACGGGCTTGATCGGCTCCAGGATAATGACGGGTACGGAAAACAAGGCGAGCGAGCAATAAGGCGACAGCGATCGGATCCAGCCGCGCAATCGTCTGAAGTCGAAATGCCGCTCGATCCAGCGCGAGATTGGTTTCGCTACGGCCATGAAGACCGCATCCACCAGGAAGTAGATGGTGGCCGCGATGTAAGTGACCGGCTTCAAAATTCGCTTCACGATCGTCTCCTACGAACTGAAAGCCGGAACCGGGGCCTAAGTTTCACCCCGGCGTGAATAACTCGCGGATTTTCAGTGGAACTTTTCGTGCACAGCCCGTCCGCCGCGTCTCAGATTTCCGCATACACCTCCAAAAGATTGCCGTCGGGATCGCGAAAGAACAGCGTCCGGTGCCCAAACGACTGGTTCGTCGGCGGCGACAGCAGCGCAACACCGTGCCGTACGAGCTCGTCCGCGCACGCATCGACCTCGGCTGCGGAGACCTTGAATGCCAGTTGCAGCGCGGCGCTGCCCGCTGGCGTCGGCGCATCGGCTGCGGTCCGGCCCGGTTTTGCGAGAGCCAGCGTGTTGCTGCCCAAGCCGTACTCGATCCAGTTCGGCGACAACTCTCGCAGCAGCGGAAAAGCGAGGACGTCCTCGTAGAAGCGGCGCATCGAGGTCATGTCACGCACGAAGATGACGGTGTAGTCGATCGCACGAATGGCGCTGAAGGGCGAGCGCGGGCGTCGGTCTGGTTCGGTTGTGTGTTCTTGCATCATGGTGTCTTCATTCCAAACGCCGGTAGCCAGCATGAGCGAAGCGACATGCGGGAAAGCTTCCTCCACAAGCACTCCCGGATATCGCTTCGCTCATCCGCGCTAAAAAGGTTCGCAAATTATCGCAGCAGGCCGCCACTATAGCGCAGCTCGTAAAGCAGCGCGCCATTCCGTCGCGCAATCGTCTCGATGCCGTGGAAGCGATCGAGCGAGCCTTCGGGCTCGTTGCGGTAGATCATGTCGGCCTGCTCGAGCAGGCGCGGTCCGCGATAGGGCTCCTCGGCACGGACGGCCAGCAGCGCCTGGCGCAGAAATTTGTAGATCGCGAGGAAGGTGCCTCGATCCGTGATCTCCGCGCCGGCGCCGCCGCTGTAGCTCATCGACCAGATGGCGCGGTCATCCCGGGATACGGTCTCCTGCCCGACGAAGAACCCCATCCCGAAATAGATATCGCGATAGGCATAAGCCGGCGCGCGATGCTCCAGCTGCCTGGAGCCGGCGAGCAGTGGCGTGGCCACGGTGGCGTCGTCGTCCAGGCCTGCAGGTGCGGCGCTTGGCTTCGACCAGAAACGCTGCGAGATCGTGCGGGATTGATGCCATCCCCTACTCCACCAATTCCGGCCACGGCACGATCGTCGACTTCACCGTCTTCATCGCCATGGCGTCCCTGACCGCCTGCGCGACACCCGCTTCGGTGAACGGATAGATCGTCTGCATCTTCAGCCAGGGATATTTGCCTGCCGTGCGATAGAGCATGTCGACGCCGAGCGGCAGATCATTGCCGGTAAAGCCCCAGGATCCCAGCACATTGAGATCCTTGGTGCAGATGCGGTGCCATGAGGTCTCGATCGAGCCGGCGTCGGTGAACTGTCCCATCTCGACATAGGTGCCGCCGTCGCGCAGCATCTCGATGCCTTCGGGGCCGGCGCTCGGATGGCCCGAGCAATCCATCACCAGATCGGCGCCGAAACCGCCGACGATCTCGCGCACGCGCGCGATGCGATCTTGCGGCGATTTGATCTCCTCGATGTTGACAGTCGCCTCGGCACCGAACTCGCGCGCGAGCTTGAGCCGCGGCTGCTCCGGCGCACCGACGCAGATGACGCGCCCTGCCCCCATCTCCTGCGCGGCGGCGACCGCGAGAATGCCGATCGGGCCCGAGCCCTGGATCACCACCGTGTCGCCCCAGGAAAAACCGCCGGCGCGGCTGGCGCGATTGAAGGCGCGGATGCAGGAGGTCAGCGGCTCCGACAGCGCCCCCAGCCGCAGCGACATGTCGTCGGGCAGCTTGTAGATCTTGGTGCCCGGCAGCATGTCGAGATCGACATAGACATATTCGGCCCAGCCGCCCCACATGTGAGGCGCCTTGTCGAAGCCGAGATAGCGGCCGTAATAGACCGGCGTCAGGCACTTGTTGGCGGTTTGCGGATAGTGGATGCAATAATAGCAGCGGCCGCAGGGCATCAGCGGCGGGATCATCACTTTCGAGCCGACCGTGAGCGGCTTGCTCATGAAGTCCTCGGTGAATTCGACGCCGCATTCGACGATGATTCCGCCGAGCTCATGGCCCAGCGTGAACGGCCACGGCAACGGCTTCGGCCAATGTCCCTTCAGGATGTGCAGATCGGTGCCGCAGACGCCGCACGCACCGACCTTGATCAGCGCGGCCTTTTTGCCGACCTTTGGCCATGACACGCTGCGGATGACAGGCTCGCTGCCCGGTCCCGCGTGGGTGCAGACGCGAATCTGGTCCATGGCTGTTTCCTCGCTGCCCGTCTGTTGTGATTGAGTGGCGCGGGCTGAAGGGAAGCGTATGTGAGATGCGTCGGCGTGCCAAGCCGCGGCTCGTACCCCCGCATGAGCAAAGCGATATGCGGGGCAGCGTTCCCGGATGTCGCTTCGCTCATCCGGACTACCCGCCCCACACACCCAAGTGTCTTGAGCGGCCGGCGGCGAACGTGTAAGGCCCCAAGAGTCCCACCCAGGTGCCCCCTTGAATCCCCTCCCCCAAAATCCCGTCGTCGCGTCCGGCTCGTTCGCGGCGATGAGGTCCGTGCCGTACCGGCTCCAGTTCATGGCTTACGTGCTGGCGATGATGGCGGACAATATCGAGCACGTGATCAGCTATTGGGTGGTGTTCCAGAAATTCCATTCGCCGGCGCTGGCGGGCTTTGCCGTGCTGTCGCATTGGCTGCCGTTCCTATTGTTCTCGGTCGCGGTCGGCGGGCTCGCCGACCGGTTCGATCCGCGCCGCATCATCCAGTGCGGCATGCTGCTGTTCATCGTGGCCTCGAGCGGATGGGGCTTCTTCTTCATCACCGATACGATCCAGATGTGGCACGCCATGCTGCTGCTGGTGATCCACGGCTGCGCCGGCGTGTTGTGGCAGACGCCGAACCAGCTCCTGCTCTACGACCTCGTCGGTCCCGGCGATCTTCCGAGCGCGGTGCGGCTGAACGCGATGGCACGCTATCTCGGCATTTTGGTCGGGCCTGCCGTCGGCGGCATCATCATGCTCACGCTCGGCACCTCGCATGGCATCATCTTCAACACGCTGTTCTATCTGCCCATGCTGCTGTGGCTGTTCTGGGCGCCGGTGCGCGACAACAGCGTGGCCGTGCGGCGCTTCGCCGTGCGCGGCCTTGCCGACATCATGCTGACCATCCGCGCCATCGGCACGCAGCCGGTGCTGACGGCGATGACATGGCTTGCCGGTCTCACCTCCTTCATGATCGGCAATGCCTATCACGCCCAGATGCCGGGCTATGCCGGCGATCTCGGCCATGGCGATCCCGGCGTCTCCTACAGCGTGCTGCTCGCGGCCGATGCCGGCGGTGCGCTGCTGGCCGGCATTGCGCTGGAATCCTGGGGACGCCTCAAGGGAACGCCGCGCACTGCGATCATTCTCGCGATGCTCTGGAGCGTGGCGCTGCTCGGCTTTGCTGTGATGCGGATCTATCCGGTCGCGATCGTGCTGCTGTTCCTTGCGGGCTTCTTCGAGCTGTCGTTCAACACCATGGCGCAGGCCTTGGTGCAGCTGAACGCGCCGCCCGACATCCGCGGCCGCGTCGTCGGCCTCTACAACATGGCAGGGCTCGGCATGCGGGCCTTCAGCGGCATCACCGTCGGACTGTTCGGCGCGGCGATCGGCATCCACTGGTCGCTGGGGCTGTCGGCAGCGGTGCTGCTGGCGCTGCTGTGTCTGCTCTATCAGCGCGCGACAAGGAAGGCGGCCGGTTGACTCTCGTCCCGCCCCACCGCACCTTCGAAAGAGGGCTTGGGGAGATGAGGCATTGCGCAATCGCTGGGGCATTCTTGCGATCCTGTTCGTCGTGCGCCTCACCATCGCGTTCCAGTTCCAGAGCGTGGCCGCGGTCGCGCCGCTGCTGCAACAGAGTTTTGGCGTCGGGCTCGCCGATATCGGCATCCTGATCGGGCTCTATTTCACGCCGGGCATCGTGCTGGCGCTGCCGGGCGGCGCGATTGGCCGGACCCTTGGCGACAAGCCCACCACGATCGTAGCGCTGCTGCTGATGACGGCGGGCAGCCTTGTCATGGCCACGACCGACGTCTGGGGCTGGCAGCTGGCGCGCCGGCTCGCCTCCGGCGCCGGCGGCGTGCTGCTGACCGTGCAGCTCACCAAGATGGGCACCGACTGGTTTGCGGGTAAGGAGATCGCCACCGCGATGGCCATCTTCGTCAACTCCTGGCCGGCGAGCGTTGCGATCTCGCTCCTGGTGCTGCCGGCGATCGGCACCGCCTATGGCGCGGGCGCCGTGTTCCTCGCGGCCGGCGCGCTGACCGCGATCGGCATTGTGCTGATCACGCTCTACCGGCCGCCGCCGGGAGCAACCGCCAGCGCGGCCGGCTCCGGGCAGCTCGATCCGCTCGCTCTCTTGGCGGTGATCGTCGCAGGCGCGATCTGGGGCCTCTATAATGTCGGCTTCGCCATGATCTTCTCGTTCGGCCCGTCGCTGCTCGCCGAGCGCGGCTGGAGCATCGCCGCGGCGGGATCGGCGATCAGCCTCGTGATGTGGCTGTCGGTGATCTCGGTGCCGGCAGGCGGCTATCTCGCCGATCGCTTCAAGCGGCCCTTCGTGCTGGCGATCGCAGCCAGCCTCGTGGTTGCCGGGCTGCTGGCCTGGCTGACCCGGTCCGACGCCGTGATCACGATCCTCGTCCTGATCGGCCTGATCGGCGGCCATCCAGCCGGCCCGATCATGAGCCTGACCGCCCGCGTGCTCGTGCCGGAAACGAGGGCAATCGGGATGGGCGTGTTCTACACTCTCTTCTATGCCGCGATGATGCTGGGACCGGCGGTGGCAGGCCGGCTCGCCAAATCGGCCGGCACTGCCGCGGTCGCGCTCGACCTCGGCGCGCTGACGGTGCTGGCCTGCCCGCCACTGATGTGGCTTTTCGAACGCATTGTGTCTGTTCGTCATCGCCGCGCCCGATCCTAACGCGGCATTAACCCTGTGCACCTTAGGGTCGTCCCGGACTCCGCCAGGCGGGGGGTCGGGTTGTGAAAATGGCGTTGGCGAACAAAAAATTTCTTCCGGCCGCCGAGGAACGTCGGCGTTTCCAGCGGGTGAAGGTTCACCTGCTCGGCCGCTACATGCTGCCGGACCGCCGTGAATTCCCCTGCCAGGTGATCAACATGTCGCCGGGAGGGCTGGCACTGCTGGCCCCCGGCATCGGCAATGTCGGCGACCGCGTGGTCGCCTATCTCGACCATATCGGCCGTGTCGAGGGCAAGATCACCCGCATCATCGACAATGGCTTCGCCATGACGGTCGGTGCGACGCCGCGAAAGCGTGACAAGCTCGCGGCACAGCTGACCTGGCTCGCCAACCGCGACATCCTCAATTTGCCGGAAGACCGCCGCCACGACCGTATCGTGCCGCGCAACCCGATCGCGGTGCTGACGCTCGAGGACGGCACCAAGATGACCTGCCGCATCATCGACCTCTCGCTGTCGGGCGCGGCGATTGCCGCCGAGAACCGCCCCCCGCTGAAATCGACGGTTCTGCTCGGCCGGGTCCAGGGCCGCGTGGTCCGAAACCTCGAAGACGGCTTCGCCCTCGAGTTCACGCACTCGCAGCCGATCGAGACTCTCGAAGAGAGCGTTACCGCGCGGTAAAGCGCGAGGGCGCCAAAACCACTGTATTTCAAGCCTGAAGGCGGCCTCCGCGATGCGGACGCTGCCTTTTTCATGGGTCATGACGAGCCTCGTGCGGGTTAACGCGGGGGCTGCGGGCGCGTGCAAACACCGGTTCCGTCAGCATTTCCGCGTTAATCGATAAAATTTGAATCAATTCCAGTCGTATCGAATTTTATTCGATTTTGACTCAAGTATAGATCGAATTCGCGGCGCCTTTTACTTGTATTCGACTCGACTTGACTTGGCTGACTTAGCGGCAACTCAAAAGCTCCCTGCGCAAGGTGGTCCCAACAAGAAACGGGGGCCGCAATGTTTGATTTCAGGGGACAGGGGAAGGGAATGGCGCTGGCCGCCATGCTCTTCGGGATGAGCGCGGCAGCGCAGGCCGGCGAAGGCCGTCTGCTCTACGCAAGTCTCGGCGACACCACCCGCGCGCCGATCGGCTGGGTCGAGTTCTGTGCGGATAATGCCGCTCAGTGCCAGGGCGCGCCAACGCAACCGCGCGACATCGTGATGTCGCAGGCTGCATGGCGCGACCTCGTCAAGGTCAATCGCTGGGTCAACGAGACCGTCAAGCCTTTGACCGACCAGGAGCACTGGGGCGTGATCGAAAAGTGGTCGCTGCCGTCGGACGGTTACGGCGACTGTGAAGACTACGTGCTGTTGAAGCGCAAGATGCTGATCGATGCCGGATGGCCGCGCGAGGCCCTGCTCATCACCGTCGTGCGCGACAAGAAGGGCGAAGGACACGCGGTGCTGACGGTGAAGACCGACAAGGGCGAGTTCGTTCTCGACAATCAGAACGAGAACGTCGTTGCCTGGACAGAGACCGGCTACCGCTTCGTCAAGCGCCAGTCGCAGAGCGATCCCAACGTCTGGGTCTCGCTCGGCGATACCAGGCCGGCGGTCTCCACCGCCAGCGCCAGAGATCAGTAGAGACAAAGGAAAGAGATACGCGGCCCGGTCACATCCCCACCCCTCCCCGTCCCAGACCGGTTCGCGCGCGGCCAGCCATCCCCCAATGGCTGGCCGCAACTTTTTTGGGATGCGCTTCGTTCAATCCTGCTGCGTCTGCCGCGACCAGGGCACGCGTGCGGCGGTGAAATCGCGCCATGCGCTTTGCAAGGCGGGCTGCACCCCGACCGACGCGCGCGCCTGCCAGCCGGCGACCGCCGCCGCGGCGATGGCGCAGTCAGGCTCGGCACCGAGCCGTTCGAGCAATGATGCGGTGACCGCGATGTCATTGAAGGCGCCGAGCTGCTCCTGCAAGCCGGCGAGCCTGCGCGATAATTTTCGCGCGGATTTGCGGTTCTCGTAGAGCGGCAGCAGGAACTCGCCAAGATAGCGCAGCCGCTTGGTCGCCAGCCGCAGCCGGTGCAGATCTTCCGCCGAAAGCGACTTGAAGCGGCGGCCGCGCTTGAGCACCTTCGCATATTGCTCCGACAGAATGCGCTGCGCGAAATTGACGGCGGGCTCGGCGAACCGGCCGAGGACTTCGGCGGCGACGTCATTGCGCCAGCCCCGCGTCTCGCCCCAGTTTCCAAGGTCTATGAGGAACGCGGCGCAGCGGCGATCGTCGAGCGCGCCATGCGCCTTGCGATAGGCGTCCGACTGACGCACGGCCGCAGCCCGGCCCAGCGCATCGAAGCCCGCCACCGCCGGACAGGCCTTTGCGATCGTCGGCAAGGTCTCGAGCCGGAACACGTCCCAGTCACGCGCGGCGGAGAGGTGTTGCGCCAGCCATCTCGCTTCCGACCGCAGCGCATCGAGATTGCTGAGCGCTCCCACTGATCGCATCAGATCGAGCGCCGATCGAAGCCGGCGCAGCGAGACGCGCAGCTGGTGCACGCCTTCCGGATTGCGGCCGTCCTCGGCCGCCGGCAGCGATTGAAGCAAATGGAGGAAGCAGGCGCGCAGGATCGTCGCGAAGGCATCTTCAAGCGTGACCGACGCATCGAGGCGAAGTTTTCGCGGCCGTCGCGCCGATGGCGGCTTGTCGGCGGCAAGATCGAAACCGCGCGCCGATTTGGTGCGGATCGACGGCTTCACCGCCCCGTGCTCGGCAAGCCGCAGCGCGATCTCGTAGATCGTGCCGGCGCTGCCGCTCTTGAGCTCCAGCTCGATCTCGCTCACCTGCAACGTCCGGTCACCGGCCGTGAGGATGCCCTGGTCGAAGGCGATTTCGACCGTGCCGGACGGCAGGTCAACCATCCGCGCATGACGATGAACGTCGGCCGTGAAAACCGCTTCGAGCGACTGTGCTTCGAGCTCGCGACGAAGCTGCTCCGGAATGAAGGGCAGAGCCAAAGCCAGATCAGGCGCAAGCGACGGCACCCTCGCCTCCCACTCTCCGCGGCGCAGCGGGTCGTCCGCGGCATCGGTCTTGACCGTCTGCACGAAGCACGCACCGCTCTGACGAACGCGCAAGCTCAAGCCGTTGCGACGCAATGTCCGCTCCGGCGTGTCATAATAGACGGACTTGAGATGCTTGCGCGTGCCCTTGTTGCGCGCGTTCGCCGCGACGACGGGCGCAGCGTTGAAATGCGGCATGCGTTCGGGACCGACGAGCAGTTTAAGCTCGATTTCGCCGGCGGGATGCGCGGCAGCGTTCGACTGGGTTGGCGCCGGTACAGGCGTCGCCTTTTGCGATGGCGTCTGGTCGATCACAGCGGCCTCGATGATCGAAGGTTCCGCGCCGGGTTCGGCCGGTTCACTTTGCCTGAGGAAAGCCTGCGACGTATTGCGTTCTCTTGTTGTCGTTCGGGACAGGATTCCCATCCGGCGCGCTCGGAGTCTCGCGGGCCTGCGCTGCGTCTGACCTCAGCATTTAAGGTAACATGACAACTCGATGACAGAGCCACAGCATATAGCCAGTGCAGCCCGCGAGGAATAGTCACGTTAAGCCGCACCGCACGATCTGGCGCTGGACATGTGAGCTGGCGACCCGAGAACTGCGATGTTGACTGGTCCGGCGTTCCGCCATTGGGTAGCAGCCAGGCAATCACAAGGAGCTGCCATGACGTCGTTCCGCCCCGTCATCGCGTTGTCCAGAGGTCTCGAGGTCCTGCGGGTGATCAACCAGCAACGGCAGTCGACCGTCGGCTCGCTGCACAAAGCGACGGGGTTGAACAAGGCAACGATCGTCCGCATGCTCGAGACGCTGGAGCATGAAGGTTATGTGGTGCGCCGTACCGAGCCGGCCAGCTACGCGCCGACGGGACGCGCGCTGCAGCTCAGCGCCGGCTACGACGAGCCCACCTGGATCGGCGGCATCGCCGAACCCATCCTGAACAAATTCCGCAAGCAGATCCACTGGCCGTCAGACATCGCGGTGCTCGATCAGGAGTCCATGGTCATCGCCCACACGACGCGGGTGGACGGGTCGCTGCTGTTCAGCCGTCCTCCCGGGTTTCGCTTTCCGGTTCTGGGCACCTCAATGGGACGCGCCTATCTAGCCTTCTGCGAGCCGGCCGAGCAGGAGCGCATTGCCGCCCGCCTTGCCCTCGGTCCCGAGCCCTGGAATGATCTCGCGCGCAATCCCGGCAGGCTCGCCAAAGTGCTGCGCACGATCCACAGTGCCGGGTTCGCGGTCATGGACGAGACCTACAGCCGCCGCGTCTTCGGCGGCGCAGTCTGGGCGATTGGCGTACCCGTCGCCTTTCAGAACCGGCTGTTCGCCAGCATGAACGTGATGATGCTTCGCGAAGCGGTCAGTCTGGAGGACGGCGTGCGCCGCTTCGTACCTCCGATGAAGAAAGTCGCTTCCGCACTTGCCGAGGCGCTCGGCGCCAGGCTTGCTGCGCCAGGCACGCCTTCTGCTGACCGGACGTGATCATTTCATACAGTGAAACGATATTTTGATTTCTTGACCCTCTTCCTTGCCCGTGTGACACCTCGTTGCGGTGGCTGCCGGCTGCCCAATGACACAGGGAAAAGGGGGAGGCCGAAGTGCGGACATCCGCGAGAATTTGGGCTGCCGCGATTGCATGCCTAACGATGGCCGCTTCTGAAACGGCTTGGGCCGAAGCCTGGCCGACGCGGGCAATCAAGATAGTCGTCTCCACGCCGGCGGGCGGCATCACCGATGCCTTCGCCCGCGCCTATGGCGACTATATCTCGCAGAAGCTCGGCCAGCCGGTCATTGTCGAAAACAAAACCGGAGCCAGCGGTGCGCTGGCGGCACAGTCGGTGAAGGATTCCCCGGCCGACGGTTACACGCTGATGTACACGATCTCGTCCACCTTGCTCGGTAACCGGCTGCTGCTGAAATCGCTGGCCTATGATCCGGACAAGGATTTCACGATCGTCGCGGTGACGCCTTCGGGGCATCTGCCGTTGGTGGTCCATTCCGCCACCAATGCAAAGACGATCGAAGAGTTCGTCGCGTACGCACGTGGCAACAAGGTCACGGCCGGCTCGTACGGGATCGGCTCGTTCGCGCACATTGCGATCGCCGAGCTCAACCGACAAGTCGGCCTCGACATTTCCATCGTGCATTACCGCGGCGAAGCGCCGATGTGGCAGGATCTTGCAGCCGGGGTCATTCAGGCGGCGGTCGGGAGCTATCAGGCCGCACTGCCGGTGCTCGATACCGGCGTCGGCCGCCCGATTGCCGTGCCGACACCGGTGCGCATGAAGAAGCTGCCCGAGACCAAGACATTTGGCGAGCAAGGGGTCACCGGCAATGTCTTCCAGCTCACCAGCTTTACCGCGCTGGTGGCACCCGCTGCGATGCCGGCGGACCGGATCGACATCCTCGCCAAGCTGATGGTCGAAGGCGGCAAGACGGAGCGCGTGCAGAAGCTGCTCGATGCCTTCGGAGTCGACGCGCCGGCCATGGATCGTGCATCCTCGCTTGCGCTCTACGAAAAGGAAGGGCCGGTCTGGCTCGAGTCGATCAAGACTCTCGGATTGGAGCCGCAGTAGTTCCGGCGGCAGCCGCTCCGCGTGCGGACAATAGAGCAGGATGTGAGCAAGGAAGCGCGCGATCAGCTTCTCAGTGCGCAAACCACGAAGTTGATGAGGCCGATGAGCGGATTGCCTCGACCAGCACGAGATCGAAGAGCGGCAGCATCACTCTGCGGCTTCAAGATCCGCCGGTTTTTCGGCGCCGCCGAGCGGTGACACCGCAGGGCCGTTCAGTGCGGTGCCGTCAGGCGCGAACTGCGAGCCGTGACACGGGCAATCCCAGCATTGCTCCAGCGAATTCCAGTGCACAACGCAACCGAGATGAGTGCAACTGGCCGAGTGCAAATGCAGATTTCCGCCCCGGTCCCGGCAAGCGGCGATCTTTTTCAGGCCGCTGCGGACAAGGCGCCCTTCTCCAGGCCGCAGTCCTTCGACGCTCGCAATCTCGCTCGCTGTAAGATATTCGGCAAGATTCTTCAACGGAGTGATGTTCTCGCTGATGAACTCGCCGATGTTCTTCTGAATCTTCCGCGACGGGGCGTAGACCTCCTCCCAAGCGCTCGCGCCCGTCGTGATCAGATCCGTAATCATCATGCCGGCCACAAGCCCATTGGTGATGCCCTGCCCGGAATCACCGCTGACGATGAAGAGGTGCTCCTCGCCGGGGCTGCGGCCAATGAAGCCGACGAAATCGATGGGCTCCAGCACCTGACCTGACCATCGATGAGTGACCTCGCGCAAGTCCGGCAAACGATCGCGCGCCCAGCGTTCGAGCGCGGCAAGACGCTGTGCGCCGTCATCCGCCTCGCCGGATTTATGATCTTCTCCGCCGATGATCACGAGATTTTCGCCGGCAGAGAACGGCTGCAGCCGGACATAGTGATAGGGATCGAGTGTGTCCCAATAGAGCGCATCCTCCAGCGCGTCGCCCGGGATCTTGGCGGCAAGCGCGTAGGTGCGGTAAGGCGCCTGCTTCGTATGGATCGCGACCTGCACGTTGACAGGCGAGTTCGTCGCGACCACCACGTCGGCTGCACGGACCTCGTGGCCTGAGGTGGTCGTCACGACCATGTCGCCATGCTGCTGGCGGATGCCTTCGACACAAGTGTCGGCGTAGAGCCGCGCTCCCCGGCCCTGAAGTGCGGCGGCGAGACCAGCGAGATATTTGGTCGGGTGCAGGCGCGCCTGGCGCGCAAAGCGCAAGGAGCGCACCAGTCCTTCGGCATGGAACGGGGTCGGCTCGATGCAATCTTCGACGGGAATCCCGAGCGTGCGGCAGCAATTCAATTCCTCGTCGAGCTCGGATGCGGACGTGCCGGGCGCAAGTACCCAGTAACCGTCCACCCGCCGAAAATTGCAATCGATGCGCTCGGCGCGCTGAACGGCCTCGGCGCGATCAATCGCGGCTGCAACGCTATGATAATAATGACGCGCACAATCAGAGCCGCGCACCCTGACTAGCTCGTCGTAGCCGTCATCGAGCGCCGTCGCCAGATGCGCGGTGGTGCGCGCCGTCATCCCACTGCCAATGCGGCCGCGGTCCAGCACCACGACCGAACGTCCACGACCGGCGAGCTCATAGGCGACCGACAGCCCGGCAATTCCGGAACCAATGACTGCGACGTCTGTGGCCACCGTGGACGATAGTGCCGGAGCATCGGCGACCAAAACATCCATCCAGGGCGACCGGGTGTGCTCGTCTCGAACGTTCATGGCATTGCTCCTCGAGAGAACAAACGATGTGGCAGGATGCGGGGTTCCTATTCGCCCGTCTGTTGAGAAGGTGTCATTGAAGGGCGCAGCTACCGTTTAGGAACCTTCATCGTGCTCGCGCTTGAACGGATATGAAAAGTGCATCTGCCGGGCTACGCAGGGAGGAGCTTCCCGCCGGCTCGCGAGCCGCGCGTCTCACGCCCCGAGTACATCCGCGAGCCGCAACTCGTCGGCGGCGGGGTCCTTCAGGAACAGCTCGGCCTCGATCTCGTCCAGATGCGACAGCATCTGCGCGCGCGCGGCCGCTCTGTCGCGCTTGCGGATCGCGGCGACGATGCCGGCGTGATGATCGGTGCCGCAGGCCGGCGTGTCATGCCGGCGGTAGAGCAGGATGATGAGCGAGGAGCGCGCGATCAGCTCCTTGAGGAAACCGAGATAGATGCTGTGGCCGCTCATCTCGGCGACGAGTCGATGAAAGTCGCCGGAGAGGCGGACCGAAGCACGCGCGTCGCCGCGTAGCTCCGCCTCGCGTTCCTCGGCAAGATGCCTTTGGAGACGCCCGATCCAGGCGGGCGACACCGCGTCAACGGCGTGATCGACGATCGTCGGCTCGATCAGGCGGCGCGCCTCGAACACTTCGCGGGCGTCCGCAGGCGTGGGCCGCGCGACGAATGCGCCGCGGTTCTTCTCGATGTTGACGATGCCCTCATGCGCGAGCTGTTGAAGCGCCGTGCGAACCAGCGTCCGGCTTGAGCCGTAGATCTCGCCGATCTCGTCCTCGCCGAGTTTCGTGCCGGGCAGCAGACGATGCTCGAGGATCGCCGCGGTCACGCCTTCCCGGATGCGGCCGACGCGATCGCTCGCATCTGGCGCGTCGGATTTCGGTCGGGACTTGGCGGCCATGAGGGTGAGGGCTCGATCGTCGAATATCGACGTGAATGGTAATCGACGATCTGTATCCAATCACAGGCGAAACTTTATACAATCCTCGCCTGTTTTGTGTGCACGCAACTGCGAAGGCGGCGAGCTGGCCGGATGTGCCCGATTCGATCTAACGATCTGACTCCGCTGCACTGTTTCGGAATTCGGCCGGCCAAGGACGATACGAGGGCGATTGGCACGGACCTTGCGGAGAGAGGCGAAGCATCGCCCTCGCCTCGGACACGCCATGGCCACTCCCGCCGCTCTCGAACTGGTCGCCGTCACCAAGCGCTATGACACGACGCTGGCGGTCGACACCGTCAATTTGAAGATCCCGGCCGGCACCTATTGTTGCCTGCTCGGCCCCTCCGGCTGCGGCAAAACCTCGACCTTGCGCATGATCGCTGGTCACGAGGCGGTCAGTGAAGGCGACATCATCCTCGGCTCGCAGAACGTCACCGATCTCGAACCTGCGAAGCGCGGCACAGCGATGATGTTCCAGTCCTACGCGCTGTTTCCGCACCTCACCGTGCTCGACAACGTGGCGTTTGCCCTGAAAATGCGCGGCGTTGACCGCCCGACACGGCACAAGCGCGCCGGCGAGTTGCTCGAGCTGGTGGCGATGACCCCCTACGCGGCCCGGCTGCCCGCACAGCTCTCGGGCGGTCAGCAGCAGCGCGTCGCGCTCGCCCGCGCGCTGATCACCGAGCCGCAGATCCTGTTGCTCGACGAGCCGCTCTCCGCGCTCGATCCATTCCTCCGGGTCAGGATGCGGGGCGAATTGAAACGGCTGCAGCGCGAGCTCGGCATCAGCTTCGTCCAGGTCACGCACGGCCAGGAAGAGGCGATGGCGCTCGCTGACCACATCGTGGTGATGAACCAGGGCAGGATCGAACAGCAGGGAAGTGCCCGCGACATCTTCCATCATCCCCGCACCGAATTCGTGGCGCGCTTCATCGGCGGTCACAACGTCCTCAGCGACGCAGGCAAACTCATCGCCGTGCGCGCCGATCAGCTCGGCATCGCGCCGTTCACTGACGGCGCCTTCGGCGCGCCGGCGCTGCTGACCCAGACCGAGTACCAGGGCTCCTACATCGCCGTCTCGCTCACGCTCGAAGACGGTACCGCCCTGTTCTCCCACCTTCCCGAGGCCTCCTTCGACGTCCACCAGTTCCGGCCGGGCGATCGCGTGCTGGCCACCTGGGATCCCGCCAAGGCGCAACGTCTGCAATAGCGCCGATCAATCACCGGAATGCGCAACAGAGGAGTGACTGACATGACCGAAACGACCAGAAAGAAGGGCCTTAGCCGCCGCACACTGCTCAAGAGCACCGCGGGTCTCGCCGGCCTTGCCGCCGGCTCCGGCGTCATCACCGGCTTTCCTTATGTGATGTCGGCCGAGCCGAAGGTGCTGCGCTATCTCGGCACCGCGGTGAACGAGGGCGACGACATCTCCAAGCAGTGCCTGAAGGACACCGGCATCAAGATCGAATACATCACCGCAACGACCGACGACGTCACCAAACGCGTAATGACCCAGCCGAACTCCTTCGACGTGCTCGACACCGAATATTTCGCGCTGAAAAAGATCGTGCCCTCTGGCAACATCCTCGCCCTCGATGCGAAGAAGATCAAACAATTCGACAACATCACCCCCGTCTTCACCAAGGGCGAAACCCCCGGCGGGAAGAAGATCGGCGGCCAGGGCACCGCGCCCTGGAAGGTGCTCTATCTCGAAGGCAAGGACTCCAAGAAGTTCGCGAGCTCGGCAACCGAATTCGTCACGCTGATCCCGACCGTCTACAACGCCGACACGCTCGGCGTCCGCCCTGACCTGATCAAGCGGCCGATCAGCTCGTGGGCCGAGCTGCTCAATCCCGAATTCAAGGGCAAGGCCTCGATCCTCAACATCCCCTCGATCGGCATCATGGACGCCGCGATGGTCGTGGAAGCCTCCGGCAAGTACAAATATGCCGACAAGGGCAACATGACCAAGGAAGAGATCGACCTCACCATGAAGGTGATGACCGAGGCCAAGAAGGCCGGTCAGTTCCGCGCCTTCTGGAAAGACTTCAACGAGAGCGTCAACCTGATGGCCTCGGGCGAGACTGTCATCCAGTCGATGTGGTCGCCGGCGGTGACGAAGGTCCGCTCGATGGGGATTGCCTGCACCTTCCAGCCGCTTAAGGAAGGCTATCGCTCCTGGGCCTCCGGCTTCTGCGTCTCCAAGGGCGTCTCAGGTGCGAAGCTCGAATGGGCCTACGAGTTCGTCAACTGGTTCCTGTCCGGCTACGCCGGCGCCTATCTCAACCGCCAGGGCTACTATTCCGCCGTGCTCTCCACCGCGAAGGCGCATATGGAGCCTTACGAGTGGGCCTACTGGATGGAAGGCAAGGCGGCCGAGAAGGACATCAAGGCGCCCGACGGCTCGCTGCTCGAAAAGGCCGGCGCCGTGCGCGACGGCGGCTCCTACGAGGACCGCATGGGCGGCGTCGCCTGCTGGAACGCCGTGATGGACGAGAACGACTACATGGTCCGCAAGTGGAACGAGTTCATCGCGGCCTAATCTGATGGACACCTCGGAGGACATCCTTCAACAAGCATCCCCGGACCTGGTCCGGGGATCGGAGACGGCGCGCCGCAGCAAAGCGGCGCGGCTGTCGCCCTCCTTCATCTCCTGGCTCCAGGCCGGGCCGATGATGCTGGTGTTTCTCGCCTTCTTCCTGATCCCGCTCGTCTTCGTCGTCGTCGTCTCGTTCTGGGATTACAACGAATACCAGTTGCTGCCGGCCTTCTCGGGCCGAGGTTACACCGACACGTTCGAGGGCTGCATCGCGCAGCTCCCCGAGCTCTGCACCATCGCCAAGACCTATGTGAAGACGCTGAAGCTCTGCTTCCTTGTATGGATCATCACGCTCTTCATCGGCTTCTGGGTCGCCTACTTCCTCGCCTTCCACATCAAGTCCAAGACCTGGCAGATGGGACTGTCGCTGCTCTGCACGATCCCGTTCTGGACCTCCAACGTGATCCGCATGATCGCCTGGATTCCGCTGCTCGGCCGCAATGGCCTCGTGAACTCAGGCCTGATGAAGACAGGGCTGATCAACCAGCCGGTGGAATGGCTGCTGTTCTCCGAATTCTCCGTGGTGCTGGCGCTGGTTCACCTCTTCACCTTCTTCATGGTGGTGCCGATCTTCAACTCGATGGTGCGCATCGACAAATCGCTGATCGAGGCCGCCTATGACGCCGGCGCGACCGGCTTCCAGACGCTTGTCAACGTCATCATTCCGCTCGCAAAACCGGGCATCGTGATCGGCTCGATTTTCGTCATCACCATCGTGATGGGCGACTTCATCACCATCGGCGTGATGGGCGGCCAGCAGATCGCGGCCGCCGGCAAGATCATCGAGACGCGGGTGAACGCGCTGCAATTCCCGGCCGCCGCCGCGAACGCCGTGATCCTGCTTGTGATCACCTTCCTGATCATCACCATGATGTCGCGCATCGTCGACATCAAGAAGGAGCTGTAAGCGATGACGGAGGGCCGCCCGCGTGGCTTCTACGTGCTCGCGATCTTCTTCGCGGCTTATGTGCTGTTTCTGTACGGACCGATGATCGCGATCTACGTGCTATCGTTCCAGGGGCCGCAGGGCGGCCTCACCTTCCCGATGAACGGGGTCTCGACCTTCTGGCTGTCCAAGCTATTCCAGGGCACCGGCATCGTCGACCTCGGCGCAGCCTTCCGTCGCTCGCTGCTGCTCGGTCTCATCGTGATGGCTGCGACCGTCGTGCTGTCGGTCGCCGCCGGCATGGCGTTTCGCCGCAAGTTCAAGGCGCAAAGCATCCTGTTCTACTCGGCGATCGCGAGCCTCATCGTGCCCTCGATCATCACCTCGCTCGGCATCTCGCTTGAATTCCGCATCATCGACGATCTGATCAAGGCGCATTGGAACGACAACTTCGAGACCTCGATGGGCCTGCTCACCTCGGGCCTCGGTGCACATTTGACCTGGACGCTGCCGTTCGGCCTGCTCATCATGTTCGCGATCTTCAACCGCTTCGATCCCAGGCTCGAGGAAGCCGCGCGCGATCTCGGTGCGACACCGTGGCAGGCCTTCCGTCATGTCGTGCTGCCCATCATCCTGCCCTCCGTGATCGGCATTGGACTGTTCGGCTTCACGCTGTCCTGGGACGAACTCGCGCGCTCCAGCCAGGCGATCGGGGCGGTGAACACGCTACCTCTCGATCTCCAGGGCCTCACCACCACCGTGACGAACCCCGACATCTATGCGCTCGGCACCGTGATCTCGGCCGTCTCGTTCACGGTGATCACTCTTGCGCTCGGCACCATCCACATGCTCAACAAGCGGCAGGCGGCCAAGGGCTCGGACGCCGGCAAGGGGCTTGTCTGATCTGATGCGGCTTCACGTCGTCAATCCCAACACCACTGCGACCATGACGGTGAAGATCGCCGCTGCGGCGCGCGCGGTCGCCCTGCCCGACACCGTGATCGATGCGCGCCAGCCGGCGATGGGCCCGGTCTCGATCGAGGGATTTTACGACGAGGCGTTCGCGGTGCCCGGCATGCTCGGCTGCATCCGCGAAGCCGATCGCGACGGCGCGGATGCGCACATCATCGCCTGCTTCGACGACACCGGCCTCGACGCCGCGCGCGCCGCCGCAAAAGCACCCGTGATCGGCATTGGCGAAGCCGGCTTCCACATGGCGAGCCTGGTCGCCGCGCGCTTCGCCGTGGTGACGACGCTCAGCGTCTCCATCGTCCCGATCGAGCATAACTTACAGAAGTACGGCCTCGCCGATCGCTGCGCCCGCGTCCGCGCCGCCGAGGTCCCGGTGCTCGCACTCGAGGAGCGCAACACCGATGCTCTCGGCAAAATCTCCGCGGAGATCACGGCCGCAATCCGCGACGACCGCGCCGAGGCTGTCGTGCTCGGCTGCGCCGGCATGGCCGATCTCGCCAATGAACTCGCCGCGGCGCACGGCCTGCCCGTGATCGACGGCGTCGCCGCCGCGGTGACTTTGGCGGAATCACTGGTGCGACTGGGACTGAAGACTTCCCGGCTCGGGCCCTATGCGGCGCCGCGATCGAAGACCTATTCCGGGCCGTTTTCGCCGTTTCAGCCCTGATCTTTGCCCTGACGGGGCGTTCGGAGGCCTCAAGGCCCGCTGATTGCTGGTTTTTTTGCTCTCAGCCTCTTTTTGGTCCCATTCGTTGCCGAAACTTAACGTTTTCGGGACGCCCCGGTCGCCTCAGGGTTGCCGGTCTTCGCCACTCACCAAGTTTCAATTTGGGTTTTGTCAGCGATGATCGATCTCGCAGAGGACGCACCGTCCAACTCCTTCCTTCGCCTCGGCGCCCAGCCCATCGCGCAGACCGCCGCCGCCCTCCTCCTGCTCATCGCCGGCGTGACCTCGATCGCGATCTGGCGCGCCTATACCGGCTCAACCCCCGAGACCGACCGGGTGGTGGCATCGCGGCAGCTTCAGGCTCGCACCGCACAGGCGTCCGAGCAGCTGGTCGAGAAGACCAAGGGGCTGGAGGCAACCCAGCAGGAATCGATTGACCAGCTCCAGGTCGTTCAGGACCAGCTCCAGACTGTGAAGCGATTGCTCGCATTCCAGCAGGCCGACACCAAGCGCCTGTCCGAGCAGGTCGCAACGTTGAACGAGTCCATCGACGGCCTTCGGCAGTCCTTTGCGAGCGCCCGGGCGACCGAGACGGAGACCCCCTCGGTTACCCGCAGGAAACCGGCGCGGCACCGCGTCCATGCCAGCGCACACAAGCGCTCGCGCGGCTGAGCAGCCGGCGCCGCGGCTTTAAATTTTTTGACTTGTGAACTGGATCACATTCGCCCGTATGATTCCGAGCGATGCTCGCCGTCACCGGATGGCGTGAGCCGATTTCAATGTCCGGGGCTGGCAAGGTCGTTGACGGTATATTGCGTCAACGACCTTGTTTTTTGGTGGGTACAGCCGAGCCTATTCGCAGACATCCACGTGGCGGATACGCCAGCCCGATGGCGTCATGACGCGCTTCCGCACGACGTAGCAGCCGCCATAACCATCGTTGTAGCCGGTACCATAATAGTAGGGATCGCCGTAGGGGGAGCCATAGCCGTAATAGCCGCCATAGTAGCCGGCGCCGGCGATACCCGCCCCGATCGCAATCCCCGGCCAGAAGCCGCCGCCACGCCAGTGGCCGCCGTGACCCCAGCCACCACCACCGTGACCAAAACCGCCCCGCGCCTGGGCCGCCTGCGGGGCCGACAGCCCGACTACCGCGACGGCCAGCGCCGCCATCATCATCTTGCGTAACATCACTCGATCCTCCGCGTGGACGCTCCACGCTCAAAGCAGGACCAAGCTAGCGTCCCATGGGCAATCCCGACAGCCACGCTGCCTCACTTCCGCGCAAGCGTCAGCAGCCGCGGCAGATGCTCTTGAGCTTCCTGTCGAGCAGCCGGTTCTCGGCGTTGACCGCGGCATCAGTCCCCCCGCCCGCGCCGGTGCCGGTGGTCACCCCGGGTGCGGCATTCGTACCGGACGATTGGGCGGTACCCAGACTGTTGGTGCCGGGCGGCGGAGCCGGAGAATTGGTGACGCCACCGGCCGATCCCGCAGAGGCGCCGGTCGCTTGCGCGAACGATACGGCCGGCATCGCGGCAAGGGCGAAAGTCACAATCACGGTCTTGATTGAACGGATTGCGGGCGATCTGGCCATCGGAAATTCTCCTTCTCCGGTCAACGGCCGCGGCCAAGACCGGTTCCGGAACAAATGCCGCCGCATCAGCTTGAAACCGGCAAGGCAGGCACGACCATGCGCAAACTGCTCGCGTTCGACGAGCCAAAGCAGACAGGCGAAACCACGATGACCGATCGCGATCCCTTTGCCGAAGGCGAACGTGCCGCGCGCGAGAACATTCCGGCAGAAGCCAATCCGTACCAGGACGGGAGCGACGAGCACGCGCTGTGGGCCGCCGGACACGAGAAGGTCGCAAGCGCGATCGAAGCGCGAGAGTCCGAGGGAAGCTGACGCGCCGCTTCGGGGATGGGGCGCGCCGATGACTACGCGGCCGCCACCATCTTCTCGGTCCGGTCCTCGACCATGGTCACGAACATGTGGGACTCTTCGCCCGCGCCGCCGATCTGGATCCGGCGGGCCGAGATCACTCGGCGCCCGCGCGCGGGATTGTCGATGGTATCGACGATCGGCTCGAGCTGCTGCTTCTGCGCCAGAAGCTGCTTGTCGCGCCGCTCGATCAATTCGGCCGCCTCCGGGGAGAACAACTCCCGCGCGGTCTTGCCGATGATCTCGCCGCGCGACATGCCGATCATCCTCTCGGCCGCCTTGTTGACGAAGACGTAGCGCAGGTTGCGCGCATCCTTGGCGATGATGCCCTCGGCCACGTTCTCGATGATGGTGGCGAGAAAGCGCTCCATCCGCTCGAGAATGCGCTCGCGCTGGCGCTGTTCGGTGACGTCCTCCTGCACCGACACCCAGCCGCCGCCGTCCATCGGACGCTCGTAGATCTTGATGATGCGTCCGTCGTTCAAGGCGAGTTCAGAGGTTGCCGGCTGGCGCCGAGCGATCCGGTCGAGTACCGCCGCGAGAAACTTCGCGACGTTGCCGCTGAACAAGCCGCTCTCGACCCTATGCTGGAGGATTTCCTCGAGCGTCGATCCAGCCTGGATCGTCTCGGGCAGATTGTAGATCTGCCGGTAGTTGGCGTTCATCGCGACCACATTGGCCTTGCCGTCGAGCATGATCAGGCCCTGCGGCATGCTGTTGATCGCCGCCGACAGCTGCCATTTCTTGGCCTGGTACTTGTCGTTGAACTTGTCGCGCTCGGTCATCGCGGCGTCGCGCGCCTGCGCAGTGCCGAGCTCGAGCTCCTCGAGCTCGAAGATGCGCGCCACCGCGTCGCGGAAGTTCTGCACGGCGCGCGCAAGATGTCCGATCTCGTCGTGACGGCCGAGATGCGGCACCTCGCTCTTGATGTCGCCGCCGGCAATGCGGTCGGTAGCTTGCGTGATCTCGGCCAGCGCCCCGACCACCGAGACCCGCATGACGACGACGTTCAGCCCCGCGAAAAACAACGTCGCCAGCCCGAGCGCGAACAGGTAGGCGGCCGCATAGCGGTTCTCGTTGGCAAGTTCGTCCGCCTCGCGAGCGCGCTGGCTGTAGATGCGTTCGAGCCCCTCGAGATCGGTGTTGAGATTGTTGCGCAGCGTCCGATTGACATCGTTGTCGCCCCATTCGCGTGCCGCCGCCGGACTGATCTCCAGGCCGCGCCGCACCAGCTCCCGGCGAAATTCGATGAACTGCGCGATGCGCTGGCGGAAGCTCGAGACTTGCTCGGCATCATCGTCGGCGACGGTCCGCTCCATGCTCTTCACCGCTTCGGCGAGTTCGCGGTTACGGCGCACCAGACCGTCTGCGAACGGCTTCATCGCGCCGCGATCGGCGGACATGTATATGCCGCGCGATTCCATGACGATGGCGTAGATCAGCGTGTTGATGCGCCCGACATTGATCGCGGCCTCCGCCGAGGAGGCGTGCATGTGGCGGTAGGTCGTCTGCAGGCGGACGGTCTGGATCGACATCACGAGCAGGAAGGCGGTGACGATCGCGAGGAAGCCCGCGATGCTGTAGACCTTCTCCGCAACGCTCAGCGTATCCGCGCCGCGAGCGAAGCGAACGAGCTTTTTCACGAACTTGGTTCCGGCGCCGAGTCCGGATCCCAGCGCCGCACCGGCATCCATGGCGCCACTCCTCCTGGTTGAAAACGCTCCATGATAGGCATGATGCGCTAGCGGAGGATTAAAGCTCCGGCTGGTATTTTTACGGTACGGAACCAGATGCCGGCCGCGCACGGCCTGCGTGCATCTCAGTCGATCCGCTTCAGGCCCTTCTTGAACCGCGGGCCGTTGGCGACATAGAATTTGGCGGCGCTGCCCATCTTCTGCACCTGGGCGTCGTCGAGCGTGCGGATCACACGCGCAGGCGAGCCGATGATCAGGGACCGTTCCGGGAACTCCTTGCCCTCGGTGATGACGGAGCCGGCGCCGACGATGCTGTTGCGGCCGATCCTGGCGCCATTCATCACGATGGAGCCCATGCCGACGAGTGCGCCCTCCTCAATGGTGCAGCCGTGCAGGATGACGTTGTGGCCGACCGTGCAGTTCCTGCCGATGACGAGGGGGAAGCCGAGGTCGGTGTGGCAGGTCGAGCCGTCCTGCACGTTGGCGCCTTCGCCGATCTCGATCCACTCATTGTCGCCGCGTAACACCGCGCCGAACCAGACGCTCGCACCTGGCTTCAGGCGCACGCGGCCGATCACGGTGGCGGTCTCCGCAATGAAGTAATTGCCGTCGGCGGGAAGGTCGGGCGCCTGCCCGTCGAGCTCGTAGATCGCCATGAGGGTCTCCTGTCGCGTCAAACCCAGCCATAGCGAAACGGCAGCCTTGACGCAAAGGGCCGCCGCGCAGGCAGCCCTTAGAGGGCGCGCATCAGACCAAAACGCCGGCCGCGCGTAGCGTCATCAGGACGAAGGTGCCGCTCATCATGCTCCAGAAGCCGGCGATGACGGTCGCCATCATCACGAATTCGACGCGGCGGCTCTCCAGCTGCATGCCGCGCAGGGTATTTCGCATGATGAGAAAGGGCGCCGCGAACACCAGGAACGGAACCGCCGCGAAGGTCTTCGGCGCCACGCCGTCCTGCAACAGACCGAAGCCGGCGGGCCGCCGTGCGACCGCCTGGTACCCGCTCACGAGCGCGCCCGCGAGCGCGAAACCGATGCAGATCGCGAAGAAAGTATTGAGAGCTTCAGGTGTCATCGGAACGGTCCGCCCTTACGCAACGCCGGAGCCTTCCTGTGACAAATAGGGCGGGTTAACGCTACATTATCCTTAAGGGAAGGTTAACGTCGCCGGCCGTCCCGCGCAGGGCCTCTCTCCCTTCCCCGCAGCCGGCGAACGCTCCGCGAAATCGCCGCCGCGTGGCATATTCGCCGCTGATTCGGCCATCGGCCGACTTCCGGCTCATTCGTGCGGCTCATGACGGTGTTTTCGGCAACCTCTCCTCAGTCTCCCCGGACGCGCACCCGGGCACACGTCGTCCCGATCGTGCTCGGCAGCGCTGCCGCGGCGTGCGCGGTCGCGCTCGTCGCCTATTTGTTGTGGCCGACCTGGGGCCCGAGCGGCGCGAACGCCCCGGACAAGCTGCCGGTGAGCGTCGGCGGCACGCTGTTCAACCTGCCGACCACTGCGATCCGCATGAAGATCCAGCGTCACTCCGGGCCGCAGGAGCGGATCGATCTCGACTTCCTGTACCCTTCGCTCGAGCCGCCGGGCGCGCCGAAGCACGTCACCGCCGACAGCGTGGATGCGGCGATGCAGCCGATCGACCGCATCTTCCTGTCGATCGCCGCGCACCGCGATGCGCTCTCGCCCGAGCAGCGCAGCGCCACGATCTATCCGCGCTATCTCGACCAAGCCGCGGCGACGCCCGAGGACGGGCTGACGATGCGGATGTTCCGCGCCGATACGCCTTACGGCAGCGAGGATTTCTATTCTGCCGCAAACCCCGCGCTCACCGCGCGCTGCACGCGCGATGCGGCCACGCCGGGCATGTGCCTGTCCGAACGCCGCGTCGGCGGCGCCGACCTCACCTTCCGCTTTCCGCGGAGCTGGCTCTCGCAATGGCGAGACGCCGCGGAAGCGATGGACCGGCTGACCGCGCAGTTGCGCGGGCCGAAGGGCTAGGCGCGGCCTCCCGGCCCTGCCGTGAGATCGGCTTGGGCTGCTTAAAACAATAACTGCGAAAACAACCCCATGCACAGTAGCCAAGCATCGGCACCGTCGAGCTTTTTCGTATTTTTCGAATCACGCCTTGACCCGTCGGGCAAAACAGGCGCATGATGCCATCATGCGTTCCTAACTCCCCGCCGCGGTTGACTCCATCGCGGCGCGTGCGCGGATCGTGGAACGCACTGATCGCGACATGGTCGTGCAGACCGAGCTCGTCGATGCGGGCGGCGTCATCGTTGCTAATGCAAGGGCGCGACTGCGGGTTCTTGACATGAGATCGAGCTACGGGACTGCGAAGCGCGCGGCGTCATTGCGCGCCAAGATCGAATGCCATCACCGTGCGTGTTTTACCGAGGTATTCGAGCTGCTCGATCGCTTGCCAGCCGCGTGAAGCATAGTAGCTCGGCAAGGTCCCCGACGTGTAGAGATATAGCCGAGGGTAGCCGAGTTTCGCGGCGCAAGTGGCAGCAGCATCGATGAGAGCATTTCCAACCCCTCGACCGCGCGCTGTGTCATGAACGAACAGCTGCGCCATCCATGGCGAAAGCGCAGGGCGCATCGTCATCTCACTAGAGAGCAGATTGACTGAGCCGAGAAATGTCGCACCTCGCCGAGCGACAAGAACCAGCGGCAATTGACGCGAGCGAGCCGTGCAGCAGAGAAACTGCTCGTACGCAGTAGCGCGAGATGGCTCTGCACGCCGAGCTCGTCGATGCGCATGGCATCGTAGTTGCCGATGCAACGGCACGGCTGCGCATTCTTGCACAAAAGTAGAGTTACGCAGCCGCGGAGCTCATGCTCGTCATTGCGAGCGACTTGTTCTGCTCGAAGAGCGGCGGCGGAAGCGAAGCGATCACGGCATAGAGGGGCGCTGCATTCGCAGCTCGCGTGTCCCGGACGCGCTGCAGCGTTCTTACGCTGCTGCGCAGAAGCGGAATCCAGCGCCGGACGATGCTTCGCATCGCCGGGGGCGCTGCGCTGCGTCCGGGGCACGAAGCCGAAGTCTCCGTGTAACAACTATTCCTGATCGACGAGATCGTCCTCGAGGATCGCCATCTGGAACTGGAACGAGCGATCATCGTCCTCGTCGTCGACGAAGAGCACGCCGATGAATTCCTCGCCGATATAGACCTCGGCGGAATCATCCTTCTTCGGCCGCGGCACGACGCGGATCTTGGAATTGCCGAATACGCGTTTCAGATACGCGTCGAGCTTTCTTACTTCCTTGACGTCCACGGCAAGTCTCCAATCGAAATCTGGGTTGGCGGGGTTTTAGGACGAGACGCGACGAACCGCCAGCATGAATCGCCAAAGAATTTGGGACGAAAGGGCCGGAAATCCGGCCCTTCTGACAAGCTCAAAGCTCCGTCTCACAGTCCCATGGCGTTGATCATCTGATCCATGGTGCGCGACGGCTCGGCGCAGCCGGCTTCGCCGACCACCTTGGCAGGCACGCCAGCGACTGTAACGTTGTGCGGCACGGGCTTGACCACGACCGAGCCCGCCGCGATGCGCGCGCAATGACCGATCTCGATGTTGCCAAGGATCTTTGCGCCGGCGCCGATCAGGACGCCGTGACGGATCTTCGGATGGCGGTCCTCATTCTCCTTGCCGGTGCCGCCCAGCGTGACGCCATGCAGGATCGAGACGTCGTCCTCGATGAGCGCCGTCTCACCGCAGACGAAACCGGTGGCGTGATCGAGAAAGATGCCGCGGCCGATCCGTGCGGCGGGATTGATGTCGGTCTGGAACACCGCAGACGCCCGGCTCTGCAGATAATACGCAAAATCCTTGCGACCCTTCAGATAGAGCCAATGCGCGAGGCGATGGGTCTGGATGGCATGGAAGCCCTTGAAATAGAGCAAGGGATCGATGAAGCGCGAGGTCGCGGGGTCGCGGTCGTAGACGGCGACGAGATCGGCGCGGAAGGCGTTGCCGAGATCTGGATCGTCGCGCAGCGCCTCGTCATAGGTCTGGCGCACGAGATCGCCCGACAGCGCGGAGTGATCGAGACGGTCGGCGACACGATGGATCACCGCATCTTCCAGACGGCTGTGATGCAGCACCGTCGAATAGATGAAGGTCGCAAGCTCCGGCTCGCGATGGACGATGTCCTCCGCCTCGCCGCGGACCCGATCCCAGATCGGATCAAGCGTTGCGAGCTTTCCTCCCGGATTGACCTGATGCACTGCCATGAGATCTGCTCTTTCGAATTGGCTCGTTTCGCTGGTTCTATAACACAGTCTAGCCGACAAAGTCCTGACGGGCTTGCCTGAGAGTGAACAGTGCGTTGCCCCGCGAAAGCATGCCAACCCGTTGAATCACAACAATTCTTCTGACGCTCCAGGCAGCAAGGTCGGCTCAAAATGGTCAGGGTTTTGCCGAATTCAAGCCTGGCGGCGTCAAACTATTGGTGAATTCCGCCTCAACGACTATTGCGGGCATGGTCCGAGTGAGGACGGAGCGGATTTGACCAGCACCACCGATCATTTGCGCGCGGCCGCCGCGGGCTCATTCTGGCCGCGGCTGGCCGCGATGGCCTTGCCGCTTCTGTTGATCGCGCCGGCGTTCTGGAATGGCTATCCGCTGTTGCAATGGGATACCGGCGGCTATCTGGCGCGCTGGTACGAGGGCTATCTCGTCCCGAGCCGCTCCACCGTATTCGGCATCTATCTGCACTATGGCGAGAGTTCTGGTTTCTGGATCAACCTCGCGGTCCAGTCGCTGGCGACGCTGTGGCTGGTGCAGCTCACTTTGCGCGTGCTCGGCCTGATGCAGACGTTCCGCTTCGTCGCGATCAGCCTGCTTCTGATCCTGTCGACTGCGCTGCCCTGGCTCGCGAGCATGCTGCTGACCGACATTTTCGCCGGATTGGGGGTGCTGTCGCTGTTCCTGCTGGTGGTCGGTGGACAGCGGACCTCGGCGCTCGAAAAAAACTCGCTGTTCGTCTTCACCGCCTTTGCTGCCGCGACCCACAGCGCCACGCTCGGCGTGCTGCTCGGGCTCTGCGTCGCCGGCTGGATGGCGCGGCCGTTGCTGGGGCGCCGGCTTCCCATCGCCGGATTGGCTCAAGCGAGCCTCACCATCGTCGCCGGCGGCCTGATGCTGATGTCGGCGAACCATGCCTTGTCGGGCAAATGGACCTGGACGCCCGGCGGCTATGGCGTTGCGTTCGGCCGCATGATGCAGGACGGCATCGTCGCACGCTATCTTGGCGATCACTGTCCGCGCGAAGCCTTCAAGCTCTGTCCCTACCGCAATGAACTACCGGCGAGCGCCGACCAGTTCCTGTGGGGCAAGAGCATGTTCAACACGCTCGGCCGATTCGAAGGCATGAACGACGAGATGGGCTACATCGTCGTGCATTCGCTCGCCGACTATCCGGCGTGGCAGGCCGGCGCAGCCTTGAGAGCCATGGGCCAGCAATTGCTGCATGTGGCGACCGGCGAAGGCACCAATGGCTGGATCCCGCATACCTATGGCATCATCGAGCGTTACATCCCCGCGCAGGTCGCACCCATGCGCGCGGCGCGCCAGCAGCACTGGGCTGTCAATTTCGACGATATCAACTGGCTGCACGTTCCCGTCGCGCTGGCCTCGATGCTGGCTCTGGTCGCGTTCCTCGCGCTGGCGCTCAGAAACCGCCGGCTCGACGATCTGACATTGCTGGCGGCAACCGTCGTGCTGGCGCTGCTCGGCAACGCCTTCATCTGCGGCGTGATTTCCGGACCACACGACCGCTATGGCGCGCGGATGGCGTGGGTTGCGACCTTCGTGGTGTTGATGGCACTGGCGCGGCGCTTGAGCAGCGACGAAACCGCGGACGAGATTCAGCCGCGGCGTGACAGGAAATCGAGCACGCCGGCCTTATAGACCTTGTCGCCGACCGCGCGCATGTGATCGCGGTTCGGAATGTCGAGCACTTCCGAACCCGGAATGATGGCACCGAGTGCGCTGGCCGAGCCCGCGACGTCGTCGGTGCTCCCGACCGCGATCAGCACGGGCACGTCGATGCGCGCGGCTTCATCCTTCGTCATGAGATCGCGCGTGCCGCGCAGGCAGGCGGCCAGCGCTTTGCGGTCGGAACGGGTTTGGTCTGCAAAAGCACGAAAAGTGCGCCCGACGGGATCAGTGACGTCGTCGAGCGAGGGCGCTTCCAGCGCCTTGGCCACGTTCTCGCCGGGCCCGGTGCCCTCGATCAGGCCGCCGATGCCGATGCCACCGAGGATTGCCGAACGCAGGCGCTGCGGCTCGTTGAGCGAGAGCCAGGCCGCCATCCGCCCGCCCATCGAATAGCCCATGAGATCGGCCTGCGGGATGGCGAGGTGATCCATCAGCGCGAGCACGTCGCCGGCCATGGTCGGGATCGAGTACTGCGCGGGCTCGTAGAGCTTTGCGCTTTCGCCGTGGCCGCGATTGTCGAGCGCAATGACGCGGCGGCCGTTCTTGCGCAGCTCAGAGACCCAGGTCGGATAGACCCAGTTCACGTTCTTGCTCGAGGCAAAGCCGTGCACCAGGATGATGGGATCGCCCTCGCCTTCGTCGAGATAGGCAATTTCAACGGCGCCGTTGTGAAAGCTCGGCATCATCAGTTCCGTGAGGTCTTGAAGGGAATGGTTGGTTTTAGAGCACGATCCGGAAAACTGTGCAGCGGTTTTTCGGCAACATCATGCTCAAACAACAACCTGATGTGCGATGACGATCAGGCGGTGGCGGCATCCGCCAGAGCGGCTTCGGCCGCGATCTGCGCCCGGCGAAGCCGCCGCGCCCGTCTGCGATCGCACCAGGCCTGGGTCAGGCGCTCGGTCGTCGCCTTGATGGAGGACAGAAGGCCGAACAGCGTCAGTGCCGCACCGAACAGCCAGAGCACCAGATCGAATGCACCGCCAATGAGCAGCAGCGCGCCGCGGCCGAGCAGTTTCATGATCGCGCGCGTCTTGCCGCCTTGCGCTTCGGCAAGCCGCGCCGCGCGCGCGACGTCCTTCGGACCTTCGGCGATCCGCAACGTATCCATCGCCCCGCGCGTGCCGGTCTTTCCGGCGACGCGCGTCACGTCCTTGCCGAGCCGGACCAGCGCTCCGGCCTTCTCCGCGCGGAACGCGGCCTTGATCGCGCTGACGGTCTCACCGGGGCGGAACACGGAGCCCTTGGCCACGGCGTTCTGGAGCATCGGCGTATCGACCACCTCGCGTGCGGAGCGTCCGGCCCATACCGCAAGACCCTCACCGAGCCGCCCCACCTTTCGGGCGTCCTTGACCAGCGTCAGCCCGGCGCGCACGGGCGCAGCGCCACCGACGGACACATAGGTTGCCGCGGTCACCGCAAGGCCGGCCGCCGCGAGGCCGAGCACCAGGCGATCGGTGTCCTCGCCCATGGCGAGGTGCTTGCCCTCCCGCACGACGTCCCTGATGTCGCCGATCACGAAGAGATCCCCGGCCACCGTCCCGGACAGGCTCGCGACATCGTCGGCATTGCCGGTGACGAGGCCGGTGGCAAAGCGCTTGGCGAAATACGAGGTGGAATTCTGTTCCTTGACCGCATCGCTCACGCGGCTCAGGAGGTCGTCCGGCAACGCGATGTTCCGGTCACGCGCGAGCGCCACGAAACTGCCGGCGAGATCGGCATCGCCGGCGGCGAGCGCAGCCTCGATGTTGTCCTGAACCAAGCGGTCATTCCGCTGCAGCAGCGCATCGAGCTTCAGCTCGGAGAGCACGGCCGGATCATCCTGCGCGGCGAGGATCGCGCCGGCCTCACGGGCGTGCGGCGCAACCTGCGCGAGCATGAAGCTGCACGCAACAAAACCGGTCAACGCTGTGCTGATTCGCAGCCACTTCATGTGGAAAACCCGGACGGTCCTGAAATCGTTGACGATTGAGTCGTCATTGGTCGCAATTACGCGCGTCCACAGACATAGTATGCCAAAATTGCGACACAACGTCCCCGACGAAAGAAGGGCTTCTCTCAGGCCGCAAGATTGTGTCGAATTTGCATGAGCAAATGAGCATGGGGCATTGCGGAGCTTTTGGTTCCGCTGGACTAGCAATCATCTACACCCGCCAGTATGGTCCGCGGCGCCTTAATAATGCCGCGGCAGTGGTGATTGTGTCTGCCGCCATTGCCACTCCAGGATGAGTTACGATGTCCGACCATGTCGTCCCGCACTTCCATAACGATGCCGGTGTCCCCGTCATCGAAATCGGCTCGCAAGAGTTCATGTGCGTGGGCGCCAACCCTCCGTTCGATCATCCGCACGTCTTCCTCGACCTCGGCAACGACAACGAGATCATCTGTCCCTACTGCTCGACGCTGTACCGTTTCGCCGCGGACCTGAAGGCGGGCGAAGCCCGTCCGCCGGAATGCGTCCTGAAGGACAAGGTGGCCTGACCGCGTCCATCGGTCAGGGGTGGCGCTCTCCCGAACGATTGTCATCGCCGGTGCCGGCATCGGTGGACTGACGGCTGCGCTTGCGCTCGCGGCCCGCGGCTTCCGCATCGTCGTGCTGGAAAAGGCCGAGCAGCTCGAGGAAGTCGGCGCCGGTCTGCAACTCTCCCCCAATGCCAGCCGCGTGCTGGTCGAGCTCGGCCTCGCCGAGCGCCTCAAGCTCCGCGCCGTGATCCCGGAGGCGGTCTCGATCATGAGCGCGCGGGCCGGCGGCGAGCTTTTGCGCATGCCGCTGGGAGAAGCCGCCGCGCGCGCCGGCGCTCCCTATTGGGTGGTGCACCGCGCCGACCTGCAATCCGCCCTCGCCGGTGCAGTCTCCGACCATCCCGATATCGACCTGAAACTCGGCGCGACCTTCGAAGACGTCGCGCCTCACACCAAGGGGCTGACGGTCGTCCACCGCAGCGGCACGATCCGGCGCAGCGACCTTGCCAGTGCGCTGATCGGCGCCGACGGCATCTGGTCGACGGTGCGCCAGCATCTGTTTCCCGAGGTGCAGCCGCGCTTCTCCGGTCTGATCGCCTGGCGCGGCACGCTCGATGCCACGCAACTGCCCAAGGACTACACCGCGCGTCGGGTCCAGCTCTGGATGGGCCCGAACGCCCATCTCGTCGCCTACCCGATCGCGGGCGGACGCCAGATCAACGTGGTCGCGGTGCTTCCGGGCACCTGGAACAGGCCGGGCTGGAGCACGCCCGGCGATCCCCGCGAGGTGATGGACGCCTTCGCCGCGCCGCGCTGGCCGCCGCCGGCGCGCATGATGCTCGCCACCGTCGATAGCTGGCGGAAATGGGCGCTGTTCGGCGTGCCCGACGACTGCCCCTGGAGCAAAGGCCCGGTCGCGCTGCTCGGCGACGCCGTGCATGCGATGCTGCCGTTTGCGGCCCAGGGCGCCGGCATGGCGGTCGAGGATGCCGCGGTGCTCGCGCAGCATTTGAGCCTCGAGGTCGCCGAGAGCACCGCGGGCATCACCGCTGCGCTGAGACAATACGGCCGTACGCGCCAGGCGCGTGTGCGGCGGATGCAGCGGACCGCGCGGCAGCAGGGCCGCATCTATCATCTCAGCGGGCCGCTCGCCTACGCACGCGACCTTGCGGTCCGCGCGCTCGGCCCGGAACGCATGCTGGCGCGGCAGGACTGGATCTACGGTTGGCGGGCGTAGCACGTCAGTTGACGGCGCCGCCTGACTTCGATCTGGACGGCTTGGCGGCAACTGCCGGCGCGGGCGGAGCCGCCGGCTTAGCGGGCGGCTCAGCCGCTTCCATATCGCTTTCGCGGCACCTGTTCTTGGCCCAGGTCTCCTCCATCAGCTTCTGCTGTCCCCGCGCGGCGATGTAGTCATTGCGATAGGCGAGTTCGACCACCACGGCGCCACCCGCACCGGTCTCGGCCTTGGCCATCAATCGCTCGAGGTCCGCGATGCGCTTGACGAGATTCTTGCGCTCGGGCGCAAGTTGCTTGCAATCCCAGAGGTCATAGCGCGCCGGATCGGCGAAGGCCGGGCTGATGGTGTCGCTGACGCTCGCGCAGCCGCCGAGCGCCGCACAGAGCAAGGCCAGCGGAAGCAGCGTACGCACGGGGCGACAGCGGGAGGGAAACGAAACAGGCATGCCGGATGAATAGTCCCCGTGGATTGAGAATGCCTAAAGCAGCACCCGGTGTCCGGATTGAGGCTTTGCCTTGTGCGGCCGGCTCGCTTAAGGAAGAACCGCCCCTCCGGCCCACCAAGTGCCAATTCCAGACGGCCGGCAAGGGACTTAAGTGATTGATCTCGTTGGATCAAGCGGGCATGGCGGAATTGGTAGACGCAAGGGACTTAAAATCCCTCGGTGCGCAAGCGCTGTGCCGGTTCGACCCCGGCTGCCCGCACCACGAGAGCCGACGACGCGACCTGTGCCAACAGCATGAGCCGGAAGATCCCTCCAAGACGACCTTCCATGTTCAATCCTTCAACGCGTAGGCGATGACGTAGTCCCCGCGCTTGGTGCCGAACGAGCCATGGCCGCCGGCCGCGGTGACGACATATTGCTTGCCGTCGGCCTCGTAGCTCATCGGCGTCGACTGGGCACCAGCCGGCAACCGATCTTCCCAGAGCACGTTGCCGTTGCGCACGTCGTAAGCCCGGATCGTGTACTCGTAGGTGCCGGTGTAGAATGCGACTCCGCCTGCGGTCGTGATCGGCCCACCCAGCATCGGCACGCCCATCCTGAAGGGAAGCGGAAGCGGCGTGGTGTCCCTGATGGTGCCGTTGGGATGCTGCCACACGATCTTCATCGTCCTGAGATCGATTGCGGCCATCGAGCCCCATGGCGGCCGGTAGCACGGCACGGAGAACGGCGAGAGAAAACCCGACAGATCCACCCCGAACGGAGTGCCATACATCGGCTGCGTCCCGACCTCGCTGCCGACCGGCTTCTCGGCCGTCGGCGTGGGAGGATTGAGAGGGCCGCGCGGAATGAGCCTTGAGACGAAGGGAAACGACATCGGGTTGGCGATGGCGATCTGTCTCACGGGATCGACCGCGATGCCGCCCCATTCGAACATGCCGAGATTGCCGGGGAACACCAGCGTGCCCTGCAACGATGGCGGCGTGAACGTGCCCTCGTAACGCAGTCGATGGAACGCAATCCGGCACAACAGCTGGTCGAAGATCGTACCGCCCCACATATCGGCGCCGGTCAGTTTCGCCTCCGGGCGGAATGTCAGCTCGGAAAACGGCTGCGTCGGCGCGGTGCGGTCGCCGGGCGCGGCTCCTTGCGGGACCGGGCGCTCCGGCGCCGGCACGATCAGTTCGCCGTTCCTGCGGTCGAGCACAAACAGGTTGCCCACCTTGGTCGGCTGGATGATCGCGGGCACGACGCCCTTGGCCGTCGTGACATCGACCAGACTCGGTTGCGACGGAACATCCATGTCCCAGAGGTCGTGATGCACGGTTTGGTACGACCAGACGCGTTTGCCGGTGTTGATGTCCAGCGCCACGATGGAGCTGGAATAGCGCTCGACGAGCTCATTGCGATTGCCGCCCCAGATATCGGGACCATTGTTGCCGGTGGGAATAAAGACGAGGTTGAGCTTCGGGTCGAACGCGGCGGAGATCCACGAATTCGGCGATCCGTTGGTATAGTGGCGGGTCGGCGACGGCAACGCGTTCTCGTCCGCCGCGCCGGAGTCCCATGCCCAGACCAGCTTGCCGGTGTAAACATCGAAGCCGCGGACGACGCCCGACGGCACGTCGACCGCATAATTGTCGATGACCGCGGCGGCCACAACCAAAATCTTGTCGCTGACAACCGGCGGCGACGTCGGCTCGAAAAAACCCGTCGTCGTGATTCCCATCCCGTCTTGCAGGTTGAGAGTGCCGTGGTCGCCGAAGCTGTCGCAGAGCTTGCCGCTGTCGGCATCGAGCGCGATCATGCGCCCGTCATTGACCGGCAGGAATATCCGCCGGGGACATTCGGCGGGCGCCGCACCACCGCTGCTGTCGACGGCGCCGGCTCCCGTTTCGTGATAGGAGACCCCGCGGCAGGTCATATGCTGGAACGTCTTGTTGAAGGTCAGCTTGGGATCGTACCTCCAGCGCTCGGTGCCGCTCTTGGCGTCGAGCGCAAACAGGACCTGGTGCTGCGAGCAAAGATAGAGCGTATCGCGCACCTTGATCGGAGTGACCTCGAAGGTCGTCTCGCCGGAATCGTTTGGCGTTGCCACGTCGCCGGTGCGGAAGGTCCAGGCGACCTTGAGCTTGCCGACATTATCAGGCGTGATCTGCACCAGCGGCGAATAGCGCTGTCCAAACTGGGTACGTCCATACGCACGCCAATCGCCATCCGGCTGCGGGTCGGCTTCACTTTGCGGGACCGCAGAACCGGACTCCGCGATCGTGCCATTGACGTCGTGATAGCTGGAGAACAGCCCGATCACGAGCACGACCGACGCCATGGCGATGGCGGCCCAGAGCGGCGCCGTTGCACTTCGGTAGGACACCCGCTCGTTTCGCACCAGTCCACGGACGATCACCGGCGTGAGAAGCCAAAGCGCCATCGGGAAGACGACGTCGCCACGCGCCGCGAGCGGCCACCAATCGAATTGCACCTCGTAGACGGCCCATGCCAGCGTGCCGACCAGCACGATTGCAAACAGCCATAGCGCAGATTGTCGCTGCGCCACGAGCAGCGCGGCCGTGAGCAGAAGGCCGGCACCAAGCATGACGTAGAAGATCGAGCCGCCCAACGCGGCAAGCCAGATGCCGCCGGCCGTGAGGACCAGGCCGATCAAGGCATAGATGACACCCGTGACAAAGACCGCCCTGGATCGCTGCATGATCGCTCCCGGTACGAACAAGGGACCGGGCCTGTCCCGCGCACCCGCGACAGACCCGCTCTTGAGGATTTTCATCCGATCAAACAACCATTGGATGCTGGGCGGACAAATGACATGGAACCGTTCGGGGTAAGTCCCGTCGCGCCGGCTAGTTGAGGCCCGGCCCAGCGCTTCGCCGCCTTTAATGATCTGAGAGCCCTAATGGTGGCTTCTTCACCAATTGTTGTCCGCTCCGGCCCCGCCTGCCAGCCATCCCGAAACATAACTTGTGCATTGCAGCATCGTCGTTAGACAGAGTCTTCGATTTCAGAGGTGAGCTTCTTGTCCGACGTCAATGCCGACGATTGGGTGTCCTCGGGACACCGGCCCATGGGTTTCCCCGAATTCGTCATCGTGATCGCGTCGATCATGGCGCTGAATCCGCTTGCGATGGACATGATGCTCCCGGCGCTGCCCAATATCGGGTCAGCTTTCAATATCCCCGTCGCCAACCATCTCCAGCTGGTGCTGTCGACCTTCCTGATCGGCTTTGGCGCAGGCCAGTTCGTCATGGGTCCGCTGTCGGACCGCTTCGGCCGCCGCCCGGTGCTGCTCGGCGGGATGGCGGTCTATGCTGTGGCGAGCGTGCTGGCGATTGCCGCGCCGTCCTTCGAGACGCTGCTGCTGGCGCGCGCACTGCAGGGCTTCGGCACCTCGGCGACGCGCGTGATCGCAACTTCGATCGTGCGCGACTGTTACGTCGGCCGCCGCATGGCGAGCGTGATGTCGCTTGCGATGATGATATTCATCGCCGTCCCCGTGATCGCGCCCTCCTTCGGACAGGCAGTGCTGCTGGTCACGCAATGGCGCGGCATTTTCGTCGTGCTGATGCTCTACGGGCTGCTCGCGCTCGCATGGTGCGTGCTGCGACTTCCGGAGACGTTGCCTGAAGGCGAACGCAGGTCGCTTGCGCCGGCCGACGTGCTCAGGGCCTACTGGCAGACCGTGACCCATCGCCAAACCATCGGCTACGCGCTCGCCGCTGGTAGCGTCATGGGTGCGCTGTTCGCCTACGTATTTTCGGCCCAGCAGGTTTTTGTCGGTATCTATCACCTCGGCCATTATTTTCCACTCGCCTTCGCGGCGATCGCGGCCGGCACCGCCATTGCCGGCTTTCTCAACGCGAGATTCGTCGGGACCCTCGGCATGCGCGTGATCTCGCACGGCGCGCTGACGCTCTACACCGCGGTGGCGGGCGTGATGCTGCTGACTGAAAGCCTCGGCGCGCTGCCGCTTCCGCTGTTCATGGTGCTCTCGGCGCTCATGATGTTCTCGTTCGGCATGATGGTCGCCAACTTCACCGCCCTCGCGATGGAGCCGCAGGGCCACATCGCCGGCACTGCGTCTTCGCTCTACGGCTCGATCACCACGTTGATCGGCATCGCCGTCGGCATGGCGATCGGACAAAGCTTCGACGGCACGCTGCTGCCGTTCTCGGTTGGCTTCTTCGCGTCGTCACTCGCGGCCCTCGCGATCGTGCTGGTGGTGGAGAAGGGACGGCTGTTCAAGCCGCATCATCGCGCCCTCGCGTGAGGAACTTCCAGACGGGTTTGATGTTGTACTGCAGCAATTTGAGAGGAAGGCGAGATGGAACAAGAGAGCAGACTCGATCAGCCCGCGCGCGAAATCGAGCGGCCCACCCCACGGCAACCAATTTCTGAGCAGCAGCCGGACAGAAGCCTGCCGTTCGCAGGTGAAGGGCTGGAGCAGCTGCGCGACAGCCACTGCTAGAAGAGGTCGAGTCAGTGTTGGTTCATGGAAACGGCGCCGCGGAGAGATCCACGGCGCCGTTTCGCTTTTCAGACCAAGAGCCCTCGCCCTACTCCGACTTGTCGACGTTCCAGAACAACGGGGTGGCGGGACCGTCGAGCACGCCGGTCAGCGATTTGCGCCAGCCGCTCGGCAGGAGATATTGCCCCAGCGGGATGTAGATCACCTGCTCATAGGCTTCCTTCTGGATGTCAGCGGCGATCTTCTTCTGATCGTCGAGCGAGGCGGCGCGAACGAAGTCGTCCTTGAGCTTTTCGATCTTGGCGTTCTCCGCCCAGCCGAACCAGCCCTTCTTGCCCTGGCCGCCGATCGAGAGATTGGCGATCGGGTTGGAGACGTCGGCCGCGACCCAGTTGGTGAAGAACATGTTCCAGCCGCCTTCCTTCGGAGGCTTCTGGCTGGCGCGGCGGCTCACCACCGTCTGCCAATCGGTCGCTTGCAGGTCGACCTTGAAGCCGGCCTCGCGCAGCAACTGAGCCGCAACGATCGGCTGCGCCTTCAGCGTCGTGACGTCGCCCGGCGCCATGATCACGATCGGGGTGCCGTCATAGCCGGACTCCGCGAGCGCCTTCTTGGCTTCGGCCATGCCGTTGCCCTTCACCAGGGTCTCGCCACCGACCTCGGTCGCGAATGGCGTGTCGCACACGAAGAAGGCGCCGCAGATCTTCTGATATTTGGCATTGCCGACGAGCGCGTCGAGAACGTCCTTCTGGTTTATCGCCAGAAAGGCAGCACGGCGCACTTTGACGTTATCAAACGGGGGATAAAGGAAGTTCATCCGGCCGAGGGTCTGGAAGCCGAACTTGTTCGAGACCTCGATCGTGATCTCCTTGTTCGCCTCCAGCAACGGCAGCATGTCGTAGGGCAGATTCTCCATGAAATCGATGTCGCCCGACTGCAGCGCGTTCACTGCGGTCTGCGAGTCCGGCATGGTGATCCACTCGACGCGGTCGACCTTCACCACCTTGCCGCCGGAGGTCCAGCTCGACGGCTCCTTGCGCGGCACGTAGTCGGTGTTCTTGACGTAGACCGCCTTCACACCCGGCTGGAATTCCGACTGCACGAACTTGAAAGGACCCGAGCCGATCTGCTCCGGGATCTGCTTGTCCGGCGGCGTCTCGGCGAGGCGCTTCGGCATCATGAAGGCAACGCGGGAGGACGGCTTGCCGATCGAGTCGAGCACGAGGCCGTAGGGCTCCTTCAGCTTCAGCGTGATGGTCTTGGCATCGGTCGCCTCGATGCTGGCGGTGAAGTCGAGCAGTTTCTGGCCCATGCCGTCGACCGCGGCCCAGCGCTTGAGCGAGGCGACGCAGTCCTCGGCCGTCACCGGCGCACCGTCATGCCACTTCAGTCCGTCGCGCAGCGTGAACGTGTAGGTGAGCTTGTCGTCGGAGATCTTCCAGTCCGCCATCTGCGGCTGGATCTTGAAGTTCGAATCCGGCGCCACCAGGGTGTCGTAGATCATGTAGCCATGGTCACGCGTGATGTAGGCCGTGGTGAAGATCGGATCGATGATGCGCAGATCCGAATGCATCACTGCCGTGATGGTCTTGCCGGCCGCAAGCACCGGCGACGCCAGTGCGATCGAAAGCGCGACGACCGACAGCGCAAATTTGGAGGCGAACGCGCGAGGCCCCCGGCGCATCAACTTAAACATAAAAGTTTCTCCTGACGTGAAACTGTTCAAAGGCAGGTTATTGATTGAGCATCCGGTTCGTTCCTTAGGCGAACTAACCTCATGCAATGCCTTTATCTTTTCGAGACTTGCAGACAGTGCCGAGCGCGTCAATCCGGTTTCGCTGCAAGCCCAAGCGGCGCGCGCACGGGCTCCACAAGGATCGGTTTCGCTCTACAACGCTCTCCGCCTGTCCTGCCCCGCGCCGATGCAATCTGCGTTCCATGTTCCGAAGCTCGAGAGACATTGAGATGAATCCAGCCAATCTTCCCTTCGATTGCGAAGCGATGCTCCAGGGCCTGCGCGGCTGGGTGGAATGCGAAAGCCCGACCTGGGACGCGAGCGCCGTGAATCGCATGCTCGATATCGCAGCGCGGGAGATGACGATCATGGGTGCGACGATCGAGCGCATCGCCGGTCGCCAGGGCTTTGGTGGCGTGATCCGCGCACGCTTTCCGCATCCGAAGCAAGGCGAGCCGGGCATCCTGATTGCCGGACACATGGATACCGTCCACCCCGTCGGCACCATCGAGAAGCTGAAATGGCGGCGCGAGGGCAGCAAGTGCTACGGACCGGGCATCTACGATATGAAGGGCGGCAATTATCTTTCGCTGGAAGCGATCCGCCAATTGGCCCGCGCCTCGTTCACGACGCCGCTGCCGATCACCGTGCTGTTCACGCCCGACGAGGAAGTCGGCACGCCCTCCACGCGCGACATCATCGAGGCCGAAGCCGCGCGCAACAAATACGTGCTGGTGCCCGAGCCCGGCCGCGCTGACAACGGCGTCACCACCGGACGTTACGCCATCGCGCGCTTCAATCTCGAGGCGACCGGCCGGCCCAGCCACGCCGGCGCGACCTTGTCGGCGGGTCGCTCGGCGATTCGCGAGATGGCGCGCCAGATTCTCGCCATCGACGCGATGACGAGCGAGGACTGCACGTTTTCGGTCGGTGTCGTGCGTGGGGGGCAATGGGTCAATTGCGTCGCCACGACCGCCACCGGTGATGCGCTTTCAATGGCTAAGCGCCAGGCCGACCTCGATCGCGGCGTCGAGAGGATGCTGGCGCTCTCCGGTACAACCGATGATGTCGCCTTCAAGGTGACACGCGGCGTGACGCGTCCGGTCTGGGAGCCCGATGCCGGCACCATCGCGCTGTACGAAAAGGCGCGGGCGATCGCCAAGTCGCTCGGCGCAGAACTGCCGCATGCCAGCGCCGGCGGCGGCTCCGACGGCAATTTCACGGGCTCAATGGGCATCCCGACTCTCGACGGCCTGGGCGTGCGTGGCGGCAACGGCCACACGCTCGAAGAGTATATCGAGGTCGAAAGTCTCGTCGAACGCGGCCGGCTGATGGCGGGGCTGCTCGCTACGCTGGAGTGATGGCGCGAGCCACGCCACCAACCGAGCCAGCTCACCAAAACAAGGTGACCGCACTGCAAAAACTGCGGCCCGGATGGCATGGGAATTGCTGAAATGTTAGGCTGATGGCAGAACCCACTGCAGCCTCTGCCTCTGATTTGACTCTAATCTGACGGGATCCAACTTGCTCGGATATCTCCTTCGCCGAATTTTCGCCGCCGTGCCCGTGATGGGCGTGGTGGCGCTGTTCGTCTTCCTCCTGCTCCGCCTCACCCCGGGCGATCCCGCCGCGATTCTTGCGGGCGACAACGCCACGCCGGAGCGGCTCGAGCGCATCCGCACCTCGCTCGGTCTCAACGAGCCGCTGATCGTGCAGTTCATCACCTGGCTGAACAAGCTGCTGCATGGCGATCTCGGAACTTCACTCATCTCCAATCTCCCGGTGATGAAGATGATCGGCCAGCGGGTCGAGCCGTCGATCTCGATCGCGCTGTCCACCATCATTCTCGCCGTCATCGTCGCTGTTCCCCTGGGTGTGATCGCGGCCTGGAAGCACGGCACCTGGATCGACCGGTTCGTGATGGGCCTGTCGGTGCTCGGCTTTTCGGTGCCGGTGTTCGTGGTCGGCTACATCCTGATCGAGGTCTTCGCGATCGACCTGCGGTGGGTGCCGGTACAGGGCTTCCGCAGCATCTCGAACGGTTTTGGGCCGTTCTTCGAGCGCATCATCCTGCCGACCTGCGCGCTGTCCTTCATCTACATCGCGTTGATCGCGCGCATGACACGCGCGGCGATGCTCGACGTGCTCGGCGAGGACTATGTCCGCACCGCGCGCGCAAAGGGCATCAACGAAGTCGCCGTGATGATGCGCCATGCGCTGCGCAACGCCGCGGTGCCCGTGATCACGGTGATCGGTACCGGCTTTGCGCTTTTGATCTCCGGGGTCGTCGTCACCGAGAGCGTGTTCAACATCCCCGGCATCGGCCGCCTCACGGTGGACGCGGTTCTGGCGCGCGACTATCCGGTGATCCAGGCGATGATCTTGCTGACGTCGTTGATTTATGTCGTCGTCAATCTCCTGATCGACGTCGCCTACACCCTGCTTGATCCCCGGATCCGGTACTGAGGCAAGGATAACAACAAAAATGTCGGTCGATACCCTTCCTCAGTCGTCCATCCCGATCACGTCGCCGCTGCGGCCGCGCCTCGGATTCCTGACCTCGACGCCGATCATCGCGGCAGCGACCATCTGCCTGGCGTTGGTCGTGCTGATCTCGATCCTGGCGCCGTTGATCGCGCCGTATGATCCAATCCAGCTTGCGCCCTCGCAGCGGCTGAAACCCTCTTCGGCGCAATTCCTGCTCGGCACCGACGCCTACGGCCGCGACCTGCTCTCGCGCGTCATGTACGGCGGACGCATCTCGCTTCTGATCGGCATCGGCTCGGCGATCATGTCGATCGTCATTGGGCTGGCGATCGGCCTCGTCTCCGGCTTCTTCAAGCTGGTCGATTCCGTCATGATGCGGATCATGGACGGTTTGATGGCGATGCCGAGCATCCTGCTGGCAATCGCTGTGGTGTCGCTGTCCGGCGCCAGCCTCTGGACCGTGCTGATCGCGATCACGATTCCCGAAGTTCCGCGCGTGGCACGACTGGTGCGCTCGGTCGTGCTGTCGGCGCGCGAGGAGCCCTATGTTGAAGCGGCGATCTCGGTCGGCTCATCCCTGCCAAAGATCATGTGGCGGCATTTGATGCCGAACACGATCGCACCTCTGATCGTCCAGGGCAGTTACGTCTGCGCGTCGGCGATCCTCACCGAGGCCATCCTCTCCTTCCTCGGTGCCGGCATCTCGCCGGAGACGCCGACCTGGGGCAACATCATGGCCGAGGGCCGTCAGTACTTCCAGCTCAAGCCGACGCTGATCTTCTGGCCGGGCCTGTTGCTGTCGATCGCGATCCTCAGCATCAATTTGATCGGCGATGCCGCCCGCGACGCACTCGATCCGCGCATGAAGCAGCGGGAAGGCAAATGATGACCGATCAAGTGATGACCAACCCCATCCTCGACATCAACAACCTCGTCGTGTCCGTCGGCAAAAAGCCGAACGCCGCAAACATCATCGACGGCATCTCGATCCAGGTGCACGAGCGCGAGACGCTGTGCCTCGTCGGCGAAAGCGGCTCGGGCAAGTCGGTGACCTCGCTGACCACGATGGGGCTGCTGCCGAAAGGCACGCTGGTTCCGACCGGCGGCAGCGTCAAGCTGGTCGGTGAGGAGATTCTCACCGCGACCGACCGCCGCCTGCGGCAGCTCCGCGCGACGCAGATGGCGATGATCTTCCAG
Organism: Bradyrhizobium sp. 149; assembly: GCF_023073915.1. Taxonomy (GTDB): domain Bacteria; phylum Pseudomonadota; class Alphaproteobacteria; order Rhizobiales; family Xanthobacteraceae; genus Bradyrhizobium. Next base: position 326,777 of record NZ_JADPKK010000019.1, read on the forward strand.
GAGCCGATGACGGCGCTCAATCCGGTGGTGCCGGTCGGCCGCCAGATCGACGAGGTCCTGCGCGCGCACACCAATCTCGACGCGAAGGCGCGGAAGAAACGCATCCTCGACATGATGGAGCAGGTGCGCCTGCCCCAGGTGGAGCGCATCTTTGCCTCCTACCCTCACCGACTCTCCGGCGGTCAGCGCCAGCGCATCATGATCGCGATGGCGCTCGTGCTCGAACCGAAGCTGCTCATTGCGGACGAACCGACCACCGCGCTCGACGTCACGACGCAAAAGCAGATTTTGACCCTGATCCGCGACCTCCAGCGCGATCACGGAACCGCCGTGCTGTTCATTACCCATGACATGGGCGTGGTCGCCGAGATCGCCGACCGGGTCGCGGTGATGCGGCAGGGCCGACTGGTCGAGACCGGCACACTCGATTCCATCCTGCGCAGTCCCACCATGGAGTACACCCGCAACCTGCTCTCCGCGGTGCCGAGCCTGGTGCCGCGCGCGGCGCGGCCCGAGACCAAGGAACCGGTGGTGCTGGAGGCCAACGAGCTCGGCAAGGTCTACCGCGAGCGCGCGTTCTTCGGCAAAGGCCGCGAAGTCGTCGCCGCCGACAAGGTCACGCTGACGCTACGCAAGGGCCGCACGCTCGGCATCGTCGGCGAGAGCGGCTCAGGCAAGTCGACCGTGGCGCGCTGCATCGTCCGCCTGATCGACCCGACCTCCGGCGGCGTGCGCCTTTCCGGCCGCGAGATCTCGGACATCTCGCGGCGGCTGTTGCAGCCGCATCGGAAGAAGATCCAGATCGTGTTCCAGGATCCCTACCGCTCGCTCAACCCGCGCGTCACCGTCGGCGAGAGCATCGCGGAAGGCCCGATCAATTACGGCGTGCCACACGCCGACGCCATGAAACGTGCCCGCGAGTTGCTCGAGCTGGTCGGCCTGCCCGCCGACGCGGTGGCCCGCTATCCGCACCAGTTCTCCGGCGGCCAGCGTCAGCGCATTGCGATCGCCCGCGCGCTCGCGCTCGATCCCGACGTGCTGGTCGCGGACGAGGCGGTCTCCGCCCTCGACGTCTCCGTGCAGGCGCAGGTGCTGGAACTGTTCGACGAGATCCAGAAACGGCTCGGCATCGCCATCCTGTTCATCACCCACGATCTGCGCGTCGCAGCGCAGATCTGCGACGAGGTCGTGGTGATGCAGCACGGCCGCGTCGTCGAGCAGGGCTCGGCCGCCGAAGTGCTGACGCATCCGAAGGAGGCGTACACCAGAGCCTTGCTCGAGGCAGCGCCGGGCCGCGGCTGGGATTTTGCGAACTTCCGGCCGGTGTCGGAGAGCGTGGCGGCGAGCGCGTAGCTATCTCCCTCGTCATTGCGAGCGCAGCGAAGCAATCCAGAATCCCTCTTCGGAGAAAGTCTGGATTGCTTCGCTGCGCTCGCAATGACGGGGATCGCGGCAAGCATTCCCAAAACAGCTTGAGGCCATGCGCGGCGCGATTGCTTCCCACCTTGCTCTCCCCTCAATGCCAAGGCTAACGTCAAAGCCTAACGTCGCGCACTTTCAATTGCCGGACTTGAGTTGATGACACGTATCGCCGTCGGTGGCTTCCTGCACGAGACAAACACCTTCGCTCCGACGAAGGCGACTTTCGCGGACTTCCAGCACGGCGGCGGCTGGCCGGCTATGACGCAAGGTGCCGACGTGCTGAAAGTGATGCGCCGCATCAATGTCGGCCTCGCCGGTTTCGTCGACAGCGCCGAGGCCAACGGCTGGGAACTCATCCCGACCATCGCTTGCGGCGCCAGCCCGTCGGCGCATGTCACCAAGGACGCATTCGAGCGCATCGTCAGTGTCATGGTTGACGGGATCGCAGCCGCTGGTTCGATCGACGCGGTCTATCTGGACCTCCACGGCGCGATGGTCACGGAACATCTCGACGACGGCGAAGGCGAGATTCTCGCGCGCGTGCGCCGCGTCATCGGCAAGGACATTCCGCTCGTCGCGAGCCTCGACCTGCACGCCAACGTCACGCCCGAGATGATGGAGCATGCGGACGCGCTGATCGCCTACCGCACCTATCCCCATGTCGACATGGCCGAGACCGGCCGCGCCTGCGCCCGACATCTCGCATTGCTCCTGAAGACGAGGCAGCGTTTCGCAAAGTCCTTCCGGCAATTGCCGTTCCTGATTCCGATCAGCTGGCAATGCACCAACGACCAGCCGACCAAGGGCATCTACGAAAAGCTCGCTGCGCTGGAGAACGACTCCATCCCGACGCTGTCTTTCGCGCCCGGCTTCCCTGCCGCGGACTTCCGCGACTGCGGGCCGAGCGTATTCGCCTATGGCAAGACGCAAGCCGACGTCGACCGCGCCGCGGATGCGATGGTAAAGCTGATCGAAAGCCACGAGGACGATTTCGACGGCAAGATCTGGTCACCCGACGACGGCGTGCGCCACGCGATGGAGCTCTCGAAGAGCGCGAGCAAGCCGATCATCATCGCCGACACCCAGGACAATCCCGGCGCCGGCGGCGATTCCGACACCACAGGCATGCTGCGCGCACTGGTCCGCAACAAGGCCAGCGCCGCGACCGGCGCGATCTACGATCCGGCCTCAGCCAAGGCCGCGCATGCGGCCGGCGTCGGCGCCACCGTGACGCTGTCGCTCGGCGGCAAGTCCGGCATTCCCGGCGACGAGCCCTATCGCGACACCTTCGTCGTCGAAAAACTCTCCGACGGCCGCTTTATCGCGCCCGGTCCCTATTATGGCGGCCGCGAGATGGAGATGGGCCCCTCCGCCTGCCTGCGCATCGGCGACGTCCGCGTCGTCGTCTCCTCCCACAAGGCGCAGCTCGCCGACCAGGCAATGTACCGTTATGTCGGCATTGAGCCCACGCGTGAGAAGATTCTGGTCAACAAGAGCTCGGTGCACTTCCGCGCCGATTTCGAGCCGATCGCGGAAACGCTGATGATCTGCGCTGCCCCCGGCGCGATGCCCGCGGACACGGCTACGCTGCCATGGACGCGCCTGCGGCCGGGCATCCGCATTAAGCCGAACGGCCCGGTTTTCACTCCCTCCTCACGCTAACTGGACACAACACATGCCCACGATCGACCGTATCGACGGCTATGCCGACGAACTTACAGCCATTCGCCGCGACCTCCACGCCCATCCGGAGATCGGCTTCGAGGAAGTGCGCACCTCCGGCATCGTCGCGGACAAGCTGAAGAGCTGGGGCATCGAGGTGCATCGCGGTCTCGGCGGCACCGGCGTGATCGGCGTCATCAAGGGCAAGGGTTCGAGCGGCAAGCGTATCGGCCTGCGCGCCGACATGGACGCGCTGCCCATGGAGGAGAACACCAATCTGAAATGGAGTTCGAAAATCCCCGGCCGCTTCCATGGCTGCGGCCATGACGGCCACACCACTATACTACTGGGCACCGCGCGCTACCTCGCCGAGACCAAAAACTTCGACGGCACCGTGCATCTGATCTTCCAGCCGGCCGAGGAAGGCCTCGGCGGCGCCCGCGCGATGATCAAGGACGGCTTGTTCGAGAAATTCCCCTGCGACGAGCTCTACGGCCTGCACAATGCGCCCGACCTCAATCATGGCGAGATCGCGATCCTGCCCGGCCCGGCGATGGCCAGCGCCGACTTCTTCGACCTCCGCATCACCGGCTACGGCGCGCATGGTGCGATGCCCGAGCGCTCCAAGGACGCGGTCATCATCGCGACCACGCTGGCCCAGGCAATCCAGACCATCGTCAGCCGCAATGTCGACCCGCTGCAGGCCGCCGTCATCTCGATCACGCAGATCCATGCCGGCTCCGCCTACAACGTCATTCCCGGCGAAGCGCATCTCTGCGGCACCATCCGCACCTTCTCGAACGAAGTCCGCGCCCTGATCAGCCAGCGTATCCGCACCATCTGCGCCGGCATCGCGAGCACCTTCCAGTGCGAGATCGAAGCCGACATCCGCGATACTTTCGGCGTGCTGGTCAACCAGGTCGAGCAGTCCAGGGTGGTCGAGGAAGTCGCGCGCACCGTCGTCGATCCTGCCAAGGTGATTACCCGTACACAGCCGAAGATGGGCAGCGAGGATTTTGCCGACATGCTGCAAACCATTCCCGGCGCCTATTTCTGGGTCGGCCACGACGGCTCGGTGCCCGTGCACAATCCCGGCTTCGTGCTCGACGACAAGATCCTGCCGATTGGTGCGAGCATGTTCGCCCGGATCATCGAGACCCGTATGCCGGCAGGTAGCAATGCATAAAAAAAGCGTCGAGGAGGAAGTCACCTCGCTGCACGATCTTTCCGCGGTCGATCTGATCGCGGGCTATCGCGCCAAGCAGTTCTCGCCGAGCGAGGTGCTGGAAGACGTGCTCGCGCACGTCGCCGCGTGGGAGCCGCACCTCAAGGCGCTCTATGCATTCGATCCCGACGGCGCGCGCGAGGCCGCGAAGGCCTCGACCGCACGCTGGTCCGGGGGCGAGCCGTCCGGAGTGCTCGACGGCGTGCCTGTGACGGTGAAGGACAACATCGCGACCAAAGGCGTGCCGGTGCCGCTGGGGGCTGCGAGCGTCAAGCTCACGCCGGCCGAGAAGGACGCACCGCCCGCCGCGCGGCTGCGCGAAGCCGGCGCGATCATCTTCGCAAAGACCACCATGCCCGATTACGGCATGCTGTCCTCGGGGCTCTCCAGCTTCCATGCGCTCGCGCGCAATCCCTGGGACCTCTCCAAGAATCCCGGCGGCTCCAGCGCCGGCGCGGGCGCCGCTGCTGCAGCTGGCTATGGTCCGCTGCATCTTGGGACCGATATCGGCGGCTCGGTCCGTCTGCCCGCGGGCTGGTGCGGCCTCGTCGGATTGAAGCCGAGCTTTGGCCGCGTGCCGATCGATCCCGCCTATGTCGGCCGCGTCGCCGGTCCCATGACCCGCACCGTCGACGATTGCGCGCTGATGATGAGCGTGATCGCAAAACCCGACCGACGCGACGGCACGAGCCTGCCCGCGGAGCCCCTCAACTGGAAGGGGCTGGAGAAATCCCTGCGCAAACTCCGCATCGGATTGATGCTCGATCCCGGCGTTGGCCTGGCGCTGGAGAAACCGGTGCGCGAGGTCGCGGTGAAGGCCGCTAAAGCGTTCGAATCCGCAGGGGCCGTCGTCACCGAAGTCGACGGTATTCTCACGCGCGAGATGCTCGATGGCCTCGACAATTTCTGGCGCGCGCGGATGTGGGACGACCTGTCCAAGTTGACATCGGCCGAGCAGGCAAAGGTGCTGCCCTACATCTTCAAATGGGGCGAGTCCGGTGCAAAGCTGTCTGGCGTCGACGTCATCCGTGGCTTCAACCAGACCATGGCAATTCGCGCGGCCGCATCAAAGCTGTTCTGCGAGCTCGACTATGTGATCTCGCCGACGGCGCCGAACGTGAACTATCCGGCCGACTGGGCCTCGCCGACCAACGATCCCATGAAGCCGTTCGAGCACATCGCCTATACCGTGCCGTGGAATATGTCGGAGAATCCGGCGATCTCCATCAACGGCGGCTTCGACGCCAAAGGTTTTCCCATCGGCGTACAGATCGTCGGCCGCCGCTTCGACGATATCGGCGTGCTCGGCATGGCCAAGGCTTTTGAGAGCCTGCGCGGTCCGCAGAAGCCCTGGCCCAGCCCGCCGGCGCGCTAACGCACTCCGTCATGGCCGGGCTTGTTGTTTGGACCGGCCATCCGCGTTCTCTTACCGCCTGCCACATGCCCAGTCCGCGCAAGACGGACGCTGGCGGCCATGCATGACGTCTCTTCGAGACAAAATTCAGGACAGGGAAGGAAATCATCATGGCGTATGAGACGATCAAATACGAAGTCGCCGAGCAGATCCTCACTATCACGCTGAACCGGCCCGACAAGCTCAACGCTTTCAACGCGCAGATGCAGGGAGAGCTGATCGACGCGTTCGACGCCGCGGACAAGGACGACAACGTCCGCGCCATCATCGTCACAGGCGCCGGCCGCGGCTTTTGCGCCGGCGCAGATCTTTCGTCGGGCGCCGACACGTTCGACCGAGATGCCCGGCGCGGGCCGGTGAAGCGCTTCGCCGACGGCAAGATTGACTACAGCGATCCTCAAGTGCGCGACGGCGGCGGCCAGGTGACATTGCGGATCTTCAAATGCCTGAAGCCGGTGATTGCCGCAGTGAACGGACCCGCGGTCGGCATCGGCGTCACCCTGCAGCTCGCGATGGACATTCGCATCGCCTCCGACGCCGCGCGCTTCGGCTTCGTGTTCTCCCAGCGCGGCATCGTGCCGGAGGCCGCCTCGAGCTGGTTCCTGCCGCGCATCGTCGGCATCTCGCAGGCGCTGGAATGGTGTTATTCGGGCCGCGTCTTCCCGGCGCAGGAAGCCCTTACCGGCCGCCTCGTCAGCAAGGTCGTAGCCCCTGATGACCTGCTGCCGACCGCACGTGCGCTCGCCAAGGAGTTTGTGGCGAAGACTGCACCGGTGTCCGTGGCACTGATCCGCCAGATGATGTGGCGCATGATGGGTGCCGACGATCCGATGGAGGCCCACAAGGTCGACAGCCGTGGCATCTACGCCCGCGGCCGCTCCGACGATGTGAAGGAAGGCGTGACGTCATTTCTGGAGAAGCGCCCTGCGCAGTTCAAGAACAAGGTGTCGAGCGACATGCCGGACTACTTCCCGTGGTGGACGGAGCGGGAGTACAAGTAACCTACCTTCTCACTCCATCACCAGCGCCACACGCCCGATCGCCTTGCGCTCGATCAACAACCGCATCGCCTTCGCGTACTCTTCCAGCGGCAGGCGGTGCGAGACGTTGGGCCGCAGCTTGCCCTCCTCGGCCCATTGGAGCAGCGCCTTCAGCCGCACTTCGCCAAGCGCGGGATTTTTTCGCACCGCTTCGCCCGCACGCACGCCGAGCACGCTGGCGCCCTTGATCAGGAGCAGATTCGTCTTGGCCGAGCCGATGCCGCCGGTGAAGCCGATCACCAGCAGCCGCGCGCCCCAGGCGATGCAACGCATTGAGTTCTCGAAGACTTCGCCGCCTACGGGATCGAACACGACGTCGACACCACGGCCGTCGGTGATACGCTTGACGGCATCCCGAAACGGCTCGCGGTCGTAGCGCACGAGATGATCGGCGCCACGCGCCTTGGCAATCGCGAGCTTTTCTTCGCTGGACGCCGTCGCGATCACGGTCGCCCCCAGCATCTTGCCAATCTCGACCGCCGCAAGGCCCACGCCCCCGCCGGCGCCGTGCACCAGCAGCACCTCGCCGGGCGCAACCCGGCCGCGGTCGATCAGCGCGTGATAGGCGGTACCGTGCCCGGCGAGATAGGTCGCAGCTTCCGCATAGTCGAACGTCGATGGCATCGGCGTGAGCTGCGACGGCATCACCACGGCTTCATCCGTGAAGGCGCCGTGCCGCATCTTGACGATGACCTTGTCGCCGACGGCGACGCCGCTCGCCTCTGCGCCGACCTCGGTCACGTCGCCGGCCGCCTCCATGCCCGGCGTGAACGGCAGCTCCGGCTTGAGCTGGTATCCGCCGGCCGCCATCAGCACGTCGGGAAAATTCAAGCCAGCGGCACGAATCGCGACCCGCACTTCGCCCGGCTTCAGGTCGCGTGACGGAAACTCTTCGATCTGCAATTTTTCGGGTGCGCCGAGCGCGCGGCAGACGACAGCCCGCACCATCAGGCCGCGCTCGCTTTGCTGCGCAGCAACGCCTCTCGGATCAGCGGCAGGCGGTCATTGCCGAAATACATGTCGGTCTTGCCGACGAAGATCGTCGGCGAACCAAAGCCGCCGCGGGTGACGACCTCTTCCGTGTTGGCCTTGAGCTGATCCTTGACCTCCTGCTTGGAAATGCCCGCGAAGAATTTCTGCTCGTCGACGCCGACCTTTCTGCAGATCTCGGCGAGCACTTCGTCCTGCGAGATGTCCTTGTCTCCGCCCCAATAGGTCTCGAACACCGCCGTGGCGAAAGGCACCGATTCCTGCCCGAGCCAGATGCAGCCGCGCATCGCCTTCACGCTGTTCACCGGAAACACCGTCGGCGGCATCTTGATCGCGAGGCCGGCCGAGCGCGACCAGTCGGCAAGGTCCTTTTTCATGTAGCGCGCTTTGAGCGGCACCGGCGTCTCGCGCTGCGCATAGACACTTGGGTTGACCGTATTGAAGATGCCGCCCACCAGGATCGGCCGCCAGATGATCTCCGCGCCAACCTCCTTGGCCAGCGGCTGGATGTTGTGGAAGGCGAGATAGGTCCAGGGGCTGGAACAGTCGAAGAAGAACTCGATCATGGCGTTTCCGCTCCGGCGCCGCGGGTTTCAAGGCGGCTTTTGTTGTTCTGTACCTCGACGTTAAGACATGGCAGGAAGGGGTGCAATCACAACCCGCCGCGAGGGCGCCATGCTGTTTCCAACCACGATCGCCGGCTCCTTGCCGAAGCCGGAATGGCTCGCCGAACCCAACATGCTCTGGGCGCCCTGGAAGTCGCAAGGCGACGAGCTCGTCCGCGCCAAGCGCGATGCGACGATGCTTGCCGTTAAGGTCCAGGAGGACGCCGGCATCGACATCGTCACCGAGGGCGAGCAGGCCCGACAGCATTTCGTCCACGGTTTCCTGGAGAAGATCGAGGGGATCGATTTCGCCCACAAGGTCGAGATGGGCATCCGCAAGGATCGCTACAAGGCGATGGTGCCGCAGGTGGTCGCACCGCTCCGGCTCAAAGGACGCGTCCACGCCGACGAAGCGCGCGTTGCCCGCACGCACACGAAGAAGAAGCTGAAATTCACCCTGCCCGGCCCGATGACCATCATCGACACCATTGCCGATCGCTACTATGGCGACCGCGTCAAGATGGCCTTTGCGTTCGCCGAACTCCTGAACGAGGAAGCCAAGGCGCTCCAGGCCGACGGCGTCGATCTCGTGCAGTTCGACGAGCCCGCCTTCAACGTCTACATGGACGAGGTCAACGACTGGGGCATCAAGGCGCTGGAGCGCGCCGCGCAGGGCCTGACCTGCGCCACCGCCGTGCACATCTGCTACGGCTACGGCATCAAGGCCAACACCGACTGGAAGGAAACGCTCGGCGCGCAATGGCGGCAGTACGAGCAGATCTTTCCCGCGATCGACGCCAGCCCGATCCAGCAGGTCGCGATCGAGTGCCGCAATTCGAAGGTGCCGCTCGACCTGCTCGCCCTGCTCAAAACCAAGATCGTGCAAGCCGGCGTGATCGACGTCGCCAGCGACACGGTGGAGACCGCCGAGGACGTCGTCGCGGTGATCGACGCGGTGTCGAAATTCGTGCCGAAGAGCAACATCATCGCCACCACCAATTGCGGCATGGCACCGATGCGGCGGGAGATCGCCGAAGCCAAGTTGATGGCGCTCGGCGCCGGCGCCGCGCTGGCACGCGAGAAGCTGGGGTAATGGCGGCGATCCGTCTGGCGTTCGCCATTGCAGCGCTTGCAGCGTTGGCGCTGCCGGCGCGCGCAGAGGATCGTTCCGTGCTTCTCAATTGCAAAGCAATCGTGGAGCGTGCGTCCAAGGCTGCGAATGCCGCGAGCGAAGCCGATCTAACCCGGTGTCGCCAGGTGATCCGCGAATGGGCGCTGCGCGACGCGCGGACCACGGTGGATGAAGACGGCAAGCCGCTGCGCTAGCTGCGCGCGGTCGGATGCAGCACAGGCTGATATCCAGCGATGATCGCGCACAGCGTGGAGGGCGGCGTCAGCAACATCGGATGATCGAGCGCGCTCGCATGCGGGACGTAGCCCGCGGATGACCATAGCAACGCCTTGCCCTGCGCGATCAGGAAGCAGTCATCGCCCTGTTGCAACATCGCGCCGTCGGGCAATTCCGCGAGCGGCATCGGCAGCGCATGCAGCCGCTTCTTGCCACGATCGAGCCGCTCCCGATGCAGCACGGCATCCATTGCCTTGGCGCTGATGCCGCTTGCATCATTCCCCGTTTCCCATGCATTGCGAAATCGCTTCGCATCGTCACGGCGGCAGAAGAAGCAAGGACGGTGACCTGCCGCCAAGGCTGTGGCCTCGTCGAGAAAGAACAGCTCGGTCCAGCTCCGCCGTGCCATCACGGGCCGCCGCCAGCCGCGGAATTCACACAGGCAAACGATCCAGGCCGGCGACGACCAGCGCTTCTTCAGCAGCGTCTTCGTCGCGGGATCATGGATGATGCCGCGGTTGCCGGTGAACTGGCCCCGGTGCGGCGTCGCGATGATCTCGCCGGTCGGCGTGACGCGGTTTTGCAGGGGCATGGATGCCTCCGCCGCGCAATCGCGATAGTCACGCCGCCCCGTCGCGGAGCGGCGGGTGGTACGACAGCGCGGTGTCCCAGGGGAAGAAGATCCAGGTGTCCTGCGATACCTCCGTGATGAAGGTATCGACGAGCGGACGTCCCTTCGGCTTGGCATACACGGTAGCGAAATGCGCGTCGGGCAGCATCTCGCGGACCAGTTTGCCGGTCTTGCCGGTGTCGACGAGGTCGTCGACGATGAGAAGCCCCTTGCCGGTGCCGCCACCGAGCTTCATTGCCTGTTCTGAAATGCCCTTGAGGACCTGCAGTTCGCCTTGCTTGTCGTGGTCGTAGCTGGCGATGCAGACCGTGTCGATCACGCGCACGCCCAGTTCGCGCGCCACGATCGCGGCCGGCACGAGGCCGCCGCGGGTGATCGCGATCACCGCATGGAACGGACCGACCTCGTTGAGCCGCCAGGTCAGCGCCCGGCAATCCCGGTGGAACTGGTCCCACGAGACTGGAAACGGCCGGCCCGCCCGCTCTTCCGCGCTCAATTCCGGTGCTTCACCAGCCATCGTGTTCTCCCGCCAATCATCGTCCAGCAGCGTCTGTAGCTACCGAGTGATGTTCAATCCCGCCAGCATTTCCTTCACCGCCGCCATGGCAGCTGCGACCTTGTCCGCGTCGCGCGAGCGCACCACCAGATTTGTGTTGGGCTTTTGGTCTTCGTCCATGAAGGGATAACTGCCGATGATGGTGTCGGGATGTTCGGCGGCGATCGCCCGCAGCGGGCCGCCGATGTCGCCCTCCCGCGCATTGGCGCGAACCGATTCGGAGAGCATGCGCACGCCCGATTTCAGCTTGGGCGAGACGATGTCCATCATCGCCTGCATGATCGAGGGCACGCCTGCCATCACGATGACATTGCCGATCTTGAAGCCGGGGGCGAGGATGGTCGCGCTCTGGATCAGCTCGGCACCGTCGGGAATGCGGGCCATGCGCAGGCGGGCCTCGTTGAGGTCCTGCTCGCTCCAGCGCTCCCGGAAACGGGCGACCACCTCCGGGTGATGGCCGATGCCGACGCCGAAGGCCTTGGCGACGCTATCAGCGGTGATGTCGTCATGGGTCGGCCCGATGCCACCGGTGGTGAAGACATAGGTGTAGCGATGCCGCAGTGCATCCAACGCGGCAATGATGTCGGGCTCGTCGTCGGAGACGACCCGGACCTCCTTCAGGTCGATGCCGATATTGGTCAGGTATTCGGCGATGAAGCCGATGTTCTTGTCCTTGGTCCGGCCGGACAGGATTTCGTCCCCGATGACCAAAATGCCCGCCGTGACGATCTCGCTCATACCTCTAGTCCTTCACCTATCGGCCCGACTTTGCCGAGGTAACGCGTTGAAGTCACGCGGTTTTGCTGCCGAAATAAGCAGTCCTCAGCCATTTTTTCAGGCAAGCCGCCGGCCATCCCCGGCAAATGTCCTCTCCCCATGCTTATCGCGCTGGCCCGGCCCTTGCTACCGCATGAAAGTCATGCACTCTTGCCGCATGGCCAGGACGTTGCGGTCTCGAAGGCCTTGGCGACCTGTCCAATGGCGCAACGCCTTGCGGAGACAAGTCGGGATCTATGGCAGTCGCGTTTGATGAAATGAACATTCCAGGTGGGGACCTTCGCCCCGCCTATCAGGAGCTGGCGCGCTGGCTCAAGGAGACGCCTCCCGAGGCGCTCGAATATCGCCGCCAGGAGGCCGAGCTCCTCTTCCGCCGCATCGGCATTACCTTCGCTGTCTATGGCGACTCCGAATCCACGGAGCGCCTGATCCCCTTCGACGTGATCCCCCGGATCATGTCCGGCAAGGAATGGGCGCTGCTGGAGAAGGGTCTGAAGCAGCGCGTGCGCGCGCTCAACATGTTCCTGCGCGACATCTATCACGGCCGCGACATCCTCCGCGCCGAGATCGTGCCCGACGACCTTATCTTTCAGAACCCGGTTTTCCGTCCCGAGATGAACGGCCAGCAGGTGCCGCATGACGTCTACGTGCACATCGCCGGCATCGACATCGTCCGGGTCGATGCCGAGGACTTCATCGTGCTGGAGGACAATGCGCGCACGCCTTCGGGCGTGTCCTACATGCTGGAAAACCGCGAGATCATGATGCGGCTGTTTCCGGACCTGTTCGCCCGCCACAGGGTGGCGCCGGTCGAGCGCTATCCGGACGAGCTGCTATCCGCCTTGCGCTCGGTCGCGCCGCAGAGCGCCTCGGGCGAGCCGACGGTCGCGCTGCTCACGCCGGGCGTCTACAACTCGGCCTATTACGAGCACTCATTCCTTGCCGATAAGCTCGGCATCGAGCTGGTCGAGGGCCGCGACCTCATCGTCAAGAACAACGAAGTGTTCATGCGGACGACCGAGGGCGTGAAACGGGTCGACGTGATCTATCGCCGCGTTGACGACGACTACCTCGATCCCCTTACCTTCCGCCCCGACTCCGCGCTCGGCGTACCCGGACTGATGTCAGCCTATGCGGCCGGCAACATCACGCTTGCCAACGCAGTCGGCACCGGCATCGCCGACGACAAGGCGATCTACTCCTACATGCCGGACATCGTAAAATTCTACCTCGGCGAGGAGCCGATCCTGAAGAACGTGCAGACCTGGCGCTGCCGCGAGCCGAAGGATCTCGCCTATGTGCTGGATAATCTGAGCGAACTCGTCGTGAAGGAGGTGCACGGCTCCGGCGGCTACGGCATGCTGATCGGTCCTGCCGCGACCAAAGCAACGATCGAGGCCTTCCGCGAAAAGCTCAAGCGCGAGCCCGAGGGCTTCATTGCGCAGCCGACGCTGGCGCTCTCGACCTGCCCGACCTGTACGGCTTCCGGCCTTGCGCCGCGCCACGTGGACCTGCGGCCGTTCGTGCTCACCGGCAGCAAGAGCACCACGATCGTGCCCGGCGGGTTGACTCGTGTTGCCCTGAAGGAAGGCTCCCTGGTGGTGAATTCGAGCCAGGGCGGCGGCACCAAAGATACCTGGATCCTGGACGAGTAGAGAGATGCTGTCGCGTACCGCCGAAAACCTCTATTGGCTCGCCCGCTACGTCGAACGGGCCGAGTATCTCGCGCGCACCATCGATGCGACGCTGCGCGTCACCGCGCTTCCCGCCGCCTATATCGGCAAGACCAACGAATGGGACTCGGCGCTTTTGACCGCCGGCGTCGCCGCGAGCTTCTATCAGCAGTATGAAGAAGCCAACGAGCACAACGTCGTCGATTATCTCTCGTTCTCGGCAGACAATCCGTCCTCGATCAGGAATTGCATCGAGGCGGCGAGGCTGAATTCGCGCTCGGTGCGCACCGCGCTGACGAGCGAGATGTGGGACACCATCAACTCGGCCTGGATCGAATTGCAGGAAGTCTGGAGCAGAGGGACCTCCACGCGCGAGGATCTCGCAAAGTTCCTGCGCTTCGTGCAGGAGACCTCGCTGCGTTTCGACGGCTCGGCCTACCGGACCATGCTGCGCAACGACGCTTACTGGTTCTCGCGGATGGGCCTGCATCTCGAACGCGCCGACAACACTGCGCGCATTCTCGATGTGAAATACCATGTGCTGCTGCCCGAGGAGGAGCACGTCGGCGGCCCGCTCGATTTCTACCAGTGGACCTCGATCCTGCGCTCGGTCTCGGCGCTGACGGCCTATCACTGGGTCTATCGCGAGACACTGAAACCCTGGCTGATCGCGGATTTGCTCATCCTCAACGATTCGCTGCCGCGTTCGCTCGCAAGCTGCTACGGCAATCTGGTGCGCAATCTCGACCAGATCGGCGTCGCCTATGGCCGCCAGGGCCCGGCCCAGCGCCATGCCCGCGGCATCCGCAACCGGCTGGAACACAGCAACATGAACGACATTTTCCAGCATGGTGTGCATGAATTCATTCAGGAATTCATCCTGGACAATTCCAGGCTGGGCGAAATCATCACGAAGCAGTATCTGATCTGATACTGCTGTCATTCCGGGACGCCCGCGGGCAAGCCCGGAACGATGACGCCAGAACAACGGTCCACCATGCGCCTGCGAATCCTGCACACCACGACCTATCGCTACGAGCCGCAGGCCACGAGCGTCATCCAGATCCTGCGCATGACTCCCGGCAGCCATGACGGGCAATATGTGGCGGAGTGGCAGATCGACGTGTCGACCGACACCAAGCTCGACACCCACGAGGACGCGTTCGGCAACGTCACCCATGTGCTGTCCTGCGGACCGGTCGACAACATCAAGATCACCGCCGAGGGCCTGGTCGAGACCCACGACACCGGCGGCGTTCTCCGCGGCGCCGATGAGCGCTTTCCGGCCGGCATGTTCTTGCGCGCCACCGACCTCACGGCCGTCAGTCCGGCGATGAATGCGGTTGCGCGCCAGCTGCGCAGCGAGGCGGAGAGCGACACGCTCGGCTTCCTGCACACGCTGATGACGCAAATCGGCGATCACATGACCTTCGACGAGGACCCGACCAACAGCGGCACGTCCGCGGCGGAAGCGTTCACGCTCAAGCGCGGTGTCTGCCAGGACTACGCGCACATCTTCATCGCCTGCGCCCGCAGCGGCGGCGTGCCGGCGCGCTTCGTCTCCGGCCACTTCCTGCGCTCCGACGGCACGGTGCATCAGGAAGCAGGCCATGCCTGGGCGGAGGCCTATGTCGACGGTCTCGGCTGGGTCGGCTTCGATCCCGCCAACAGCATCTGCGCCACCGATGCCCATGTCCGCGTCGCGATCGGGCTCGATTATCTCGGCGCCGCCCCCGTGCGCGGCACCCGCTATGGCGGCGGCGCGGAGACGCTGGCGGTGACCGTGAAGGTCGAGCAGGCCGGCCGCGGTGGCCAGTCGCAATCGCAGTCCCAGCGGCAGAGCTGAACCGCGCCACGCACCGCCCCTCGCCCGCGTACAGCTTCGGCCGGCCGCCCCGCGGGAATCGGGGGTTGGAGCGGCCCTTGAAATTGGCTAGTAATTCCGCGCAAACGCGTTCGGGGACTGGAAATGACCTATTGTTGCGGAATCCTGGTTCGGGACGGTCTGGTGATGATCGCCGACACCCGCACCAATGCCGGCCTCGACAACGTCTCGACCTTCCGCAAGCTCCACATCTTCTCCAAACCCGGCGACCGCATCATGGCGATCGCCAGCGCCGGCAACCTCGCCATCAGCCAGTCGGTGCTCTCGACGCTGACGGAGGGCCTCGAAGACCCCAACACGGGTGAGATCGAGACGCTGATGAACGCGCCGACCATGTTCCAGGCCGCCCAGCGCATCGGCCGGGCGATCCGGGCCGTGCACACGACCGAGGGACCGGCACTGAGGTCCGAGGACGTGTCGTTCGACGTGTCCTTCCTGTTCGGCGGTCAGATCAACGGCGCGCGCATGCGCCTGTTCATGGTCTATACCGCCGGCAATTTCATCGAATGCACCACCGACACGCCCTATTTGCAGATCGGCGAGCACAAATACGGCAAGCCGGTGCTCGACCGCGCCATGCATTACGACGTCGAGCTCTACGAAGCCTTGAAGACCGGGCTGATCTCGATGGATTCGACCATGCGCTCGAATCTCGGCGTCGGCCTGCCGATCGACGTGCTGGTGGTGCGTGCCGATGCCTGCGAGGCCGATCTCAACCACCGCATCGAGGCGGGGGAGCCGTATTTCCACGATTTGCGCTCGCGCTGGTCGGCGGCCTTGCGCGCCGCGCATCAGAATATTCCGCGGCCGCCCTACAAGAACGAAAAAGAAGCCAAAACCTGACAACGCAAGAGAAAAGGCAGGAAACGATGAGTGAAGCGAAAAAGATCGCGCTGGTGACGGGCGCCGGGACCGGAGTCGGGCGCGCGGCGTCACTGGCGCTGATGAACACCGGCTTCACAGTGGTGCTGGTCGGGCGCCGGCTCGATATGCTCGAGGAGACCGCGAAGCTCGGCCCCGCGGGAAAAAGCCTCTGTGTCACCGCCGACATGACCAAGCCGGACTCGATTGCCGCGCTGTTCGCCAAGGTGAAGGACACCTATGGTCGCCTCGACGTGCTCTTCAACAATGCCGGCATGGGCGCCCCGCCCGTGAATTTCGAGGATCTCAGCCTCGAGCAGTGGCAGGCGGTGGTGAACACCAACCTCACCGGTCCGTTCTTGTGCACCCAGCACGCCTTCCGCATCATGAAGGACCAGACCCCGCGCGGCGGCCGCATCATCAACAACGGCTCGATCTCGGCGCATGCGCCGCGGCCGTTCTCGGCAGCCTATACCTCGACCAAGCACGCCATCACGGGCCTGACCAAGGCCTCCAATCTCGATGGTCGCATGTACGACATCGCGGTCGGCCAGGTCGACATCGGCAATGCCGCGACGCCGATGACGGATCGCATGGTCAATGGCCCCGGCGTGCTGCAGCCCGATGGCTCGTCGAAGCAGGAGCCACGCATGGATGCGAAGGCGGTCGGCGACGCCGTCGCCTACATGGCCGGCCTGCCGCTCGACGCCAACGTGCTGACCATGACTGTCATGGCAACCAAGATGCCGTTCGTGGGACGAGGCTAACTCAAAAAACGCGAAAACAACCCCATGCACAGTAGGCGCGCGGCAGCGCCCCATTGATTGATCTGCGTTATTTCCGCAGTCGTCATTGCGAGCAGAGCGAAGCAATCCAGTCCCTCCTCGGAGGCAGCTGGGATTGCTTCGTCGCAAGGGCTCCTCGCAATGACGGGAGAGAGAGCTCCCGCCCTATTCCAGACTCTCCACCTGGCGCAGGCTCGGGAACAACTTCATCCACAGCAGCGCCACCGCGACCGTGCAGACGCCGCCCAGCACGGCCGCCGGCATGGCGCCGAACAGTGCGGCTGCGACCCCGCTTTCGAACTGGCCCAGCTGGTTGGAGGCGTTGATGAAGAGGAAGTTCACCGCCCCGACCCGGCCCCGCATCTCGTCGGGGGTCGCGAGCTGCACCAGCGAGAAGCGGATCACGACGCTGATCGTATCGGCCGCGCCGAGAACGGCGAGCGCGAGCACCGACAGCCACATCCAGGACGACAGTGCGAACACGATCGTCGCGACTCCGAACACGATCACAGCCTGAAACATGCGCAGGCCCACATGCCGCGAGATGGCGTGACGGGCCAGCACCATCGTCATCAGCAGCGCGCCGAGCGCCGGCGCGGCACGTAAGATCCCGAGCCCCATCGGGCCGGTCTGGAGAATGTCGCGGGCATAGATGGGCAACAGTGCGGTGACGCCGCCGAACAGCACCGCGAACAGATCGAGCGAGATGGTGCCGAGGATCGCCGGATTGCTGCGGATGAAGCGACCGCCGGCGAAGATATCGCCGGCTCCCGCCATATCCTTGGCGATCGCCTGCGGGCGTGGCCGGATGAAGCCGGTCAGGATCATCCCAAAGATCCAGAACAGCAGCATCACGGCATAGGCGAGATGCGGCGCGATCGCATAGGCGAAGCCGCCAAGCGCCGGACCGATAATGGTCGCGACCTGTGCCGCGCCGCTGGAGACGGCGGTGGCGCGCTGGAGCGATCCCTGCGGCGCGATCAGTGGCAGCAGCGCCGCGGTGGTCGGGCTCTCGAACGCGCCGGCAATGCCGAGCACGAAGGTCGCGACAAAGATCTGCACCTCGCCGACCGCGCCGAGATAGGTGATGACGCCGAGATAGAGCGCGGTCCCCGCTTCCACGAGCTGGCAGAGCTGGACCACGCGCTTGCGCTCAAAACGGTCGGCGGCATGGCCGGCGACGAACACCAGCAGCGCCGTGGGCAGGAATTGCACGAGGCCGACCATGCCGAGGTCGAAGGCCGAGCCGGTGAGATCGTAGATCTGCCAGCCGATCGCGACCGCCGCGATCTGGCTGGAGAAACGCGACAGGCTGCGCGAGAGCAGAAAGAACAGGAAGGCGCGATGGCAGAGGAGCGCGCGGACACTGGCCGGCGGGTTTCCCGAGATTGGCTGGTCTGGCATCGCCTCTTCGGTCACGCTCGGGCTGTCCGGCTCCTGATATCAACGTGCTCCGCGTGGCTGACGCGGACCTGCTTGTCAACAGCGGGACCCTCCGACAAGCTCCGGCATTGCGTTTGCAACGCAGCGGTGGCCATAATCATCGGGGTTTGGGGACATCATGCTGCGGCTGCAATCGGCACTCGGCATTTTCGCATTGCTGTTGATCGCATTCGCGTTGGCAGAGAATCGCCGCGCGGTCTCGCTGCGCCAGGCGGCGATCGGCCTGGTCGCGACCTTCGTCACCGCGATCGTCCTGCTGAAGCTGCCCGTCGTCGCGCGCACCTTCGGCGCCATCAACGAGGCGGTCGGTGCGATCTCCGCGGCCTCGCGCGCCGGCTCCTCCTTCGTGTTCGGCTATATCGGCGGCGGCACCCTGCCCTTCGATCTGAAGGTGCCGGGCGCCGATTTCATCCTGGCGTTTCAGGCGTTGCCGATCGTGCTGGTCATGAGCGTGCTGACCACGCTGCTGTTCTATTGGCACGTGCTGCCGCCGGTCGTGCGCGGCGTGGCCTGGCTGCTGGAGCGGACGCTCGGGGTCGGCGGCGCGGTCGGGCTCTCGACCGCGGCCAACATCTTTCTCGGCATGGTCGAGGCGCCGCTGTTCGTGCGGCCTTATCTCGCGCAGATGACCCGCAGCGAGTTGTTCCTGGTGATGACCGGAGGCATGGCCGGCATCGCCGGTACGGTGCTTGTGCTCTACGCGACGCTCCTTGCTCCGCTCATTCCTGACGCGGCCGCGCATTTCGTCATCGCCTCCGTGCTGGGCGCGCCCGCCGCGATCCTGGTCAGCCTGATCATGGTGCCCGAGACATCCGACAAGCGCACCGGCGGCGCGCTGGAGGATCCCGACATGGAGGTCTCCGGCACGATGGACGCGATCGTGAAAGGGACCGGCGCGGGGATCGAGCTGCTGATCAACATCGTCGCAATGCTCTTGGTGCTGGTCGCGCTGGTTTATCTCGTCAATGCGATTCTCGGCCTGCTGCCTGATATCGGCGGTGCCGCGATCTCGTTGCAGCGTCTGCTGGGGTTGGTGATGGCACCGGTGTGCTGGCTGATGGGATTGCCATGGGACCAGGCGATCACCGCCGGCAGCCTGATGGGCACGAAAACCGTGCTCAACGAGCTGATCGCCTATGTCGATTTCTCAAAGCTGCCGCCCGGCGCGCTCGATCCGCGCTCGCGCCTGATCATGCTCTATGCGATGTGCGGCTTTGCCAATTTCGCCAGCCTCGGCATCATGATCGGCGGTCTCGGCGTGATGGCGCCGGAACGGCGTGCGGAGATCAATGCGCTCGGGCTGAAGTCGATCGTATCAGGCACGCTGACGACATGTCTGATGGGAGCGGTGGTGGGTGTCATCACCTGACGCCGTCGTAGGCCGGATGGAGCCCAGCGCAATGCAGGCTACAAGAGCGCCGTCACTACGAGGAAGCGAAGCAGTCCAGTCTGCGTCCGCGGAAAGTTCTGGATTGCTTCGTCGCGAGAGCTCCTCGCAATGACGAGGAGAAAGCCTACGCCTTCAGCTCGACCGTCTTGAACTCCGCCGGGAGGATCACCTCCAGCAGCTCGACGTCGTCCGAGTAATCCAAAATCATGTGCTTGATCTTTGGCGGCTGGGTCCAGGCGCTGCCCTCTTTCATCAGCGTCTCCCCCTCTCCCTCCATATAGGTCTTCACCCAGCCCTTGAGCACGTAGACCATCTGGAATTCGACGTCGTGGAAGTGCAGCTTCGAGACCTCGTCCGGATTGCACGGACCTTGCAGCCGGATCACGTGCGCCTGCGCGAGGCCGTGGCTTGCGGCGGCGATGCCGAGATCGCGATACTTCGCATAGGTGCGCAGGCCGTCGGCCTTGAAGTCTTCCTCGCGGTGATGGCTGATGGCGATGCGCTGCTTGGGACGCGCGGGCTTTTTCGCGATGGCGGTGCGCGCTTTCGCCTTCACCGTCTTGCGCGCCGATGATCTGGTCGCGGCCTTGGCTCCGCTCCGCTTCTTCACCGCGGCTTGCGATGCGCTGCGCGATTTTGTTTTCTTGTTTGTTTTCTTGGCCATGGGCTGCCTCCCCTGTTGTTATGGGAAGAGGCTAGCACAAAAAAGGGACTCGTAGGGTGGGTTAGCCGTAGGCGTAACCCACCTCTTTCGCTTCCGAGGACACAAACAGTGGTGGATTACGCTGCGCTAATCCACCCTACGCATCCCGCGATCAATGCAAACGAAAAACGCCGTCCACAGCGCGCAGCTCGGCCGGCTTGATCAGCTTGGAATGCGCTACTGTCACCGAGTGAAGCGGTCCGTCGAGCTTTTCCTGCCAGAACGCGAGGAAATCCTTCAACGCCGGAAATTTCGGAAACATGTCGTAGTCCTGCCAGACGTAAGTCTGAAGCAACGAGGGATGATCCGGCATCCGATAGAGAATTTGCGCCGTCGTCATTCCGTAACCCAGCAGCTGTTTCCGGAAATCGTCCGAAACGGCCCCACTCCGCAAGCCCATGCCAACCTCCTTTGCAGGAGCGCATTCAAGGGGTGGCTTTCCGGTGCGCCTTACGAGCCACCCGCTACTGATGCGCTCACATGAGAGAAATGTGACGCAAACTGACAATCCATCTCAAGCCCAAAAGTTTAACAAGCTGTTGAAATTCAATGCGTTAGCAGCAGATGTGGCTCCGTGCTAATACGGGCATCGACGGCGGTTAACGATGGAAAGAGATTTTGGCAGGCGGCGCTTTCGATTGCTATTTTTCTGCTACAAGCCCTTGCTCCCGCCAAAATCCTGCCTTATCTCAGCTGTGCCTGTGCTAGCACTCGCCGGCACAGACTGCTAACAAGCCAAAATTCCCAAATCGTGCAAAAGCTTAGGAGAACTGCATGAATTTCCGTCCGCTTCACGACCGCGTCGTGGTCAAGCGCATCGACGCAGAAGAGAAGACCGCAGGCGGCATCATCATTCCCGACACGGCGAAGGAAAAGCCCTCGCAGGGCGAAATCGTCGCCGTCGGCCCGGGTGGCCGCGACGAAGCTGGCAAGCTGATCCCGATCGACCTGAAGGTCGGCGACCGCGTGCTGTTCGGCAAGTGGTCCGGCACCGAGGTCAAGATCGACAACGTCGACCTGTTGATCATGAAGGAAAGCGACATCATGGGCGTCCTCGACGTCCCCGCTTCCAAGAAGAAGGCGGCCTAAAAGCCCCCTCTCTCCCCAGCTAAACACCTAAGGAAAAATCCAGATGGCAGCTAAAGAAGTCAAATTCTCGGTCGATGCGCGCGACAAGATGCTTCGCGGCGTCGACATTCTCGCCAACGCGGTGAAGGTCACGCTCGGTCCGAAGGGCCGCAACGTCGTGCTCGACAAGTCGTTCGGCGCTCCCCGCATCACCAAGGACGGCGTCACCGTCGCCAAGGAGATCGAGCTCGAGGACAAGTTCGAGAACATGGGCGCGCAGATGGTGCGTGAAGTCGCTTCGAAGTCCGCTGACGCGGCTGGCGACGGCACCACCACCGCCACCGTGCTGGCCCAGGCGATCGTGCGCGAGGGCGCCAAGTCGGTTGCCGCCGGCATGAACCCGATGGACCTCAAGCGCGGTATCGACCTCGCGGTCGAAGCCGTCGTTGCGGACCTCGTCAAGAACTCCAAGAAGGTCACCTCGAACGACGAGATCGCCCAGGTCGGCACCATCTCGGCCAACGGTGACGCGGAGATCGGCAAGTTCCTCGCCGACGCCATGAAGAAGGTCGGCAACGAGGGTGTCATCACCGTCGAGGAAGCCAAGTCGCTCGAGACCGAACTCGACGTCGTCGAGGGCATGCAGTTCGACCGCGGCTACATCTCGCCCTACTTCGTCACCAACGCCGACAAGATGCGCGTCGAGATGGACGATGCCTACATCCTCATCAACGAGAAGAAGCTCTCGTCGCTGAACGAGCTGCTGCCGCTGCTCGAGGCCGTGGTGCAGACCGGCAAGCCGCTCGTCATCGTCGCCGAGGACGTCGAAGGCGAGGCTTTGGCCACGCTGGTCGTGAACCGCCTGCGCGGTGGTCTGAAGGTTGCGGCCGTCAAGGCTCCGGGCTTCGGCGATCGCCGCAAGGCCATGCTGCAGGACATCGCGATCCTGACCGGCGGCCAGGCCATCTCGGAAGATCTCGGCATCAAGCTCGAGAACGTCACGCTCAACATGCTCGGTCGCGCCAAGAAGGTGATGATCGACAAGGAGAACACCACGATCGTCAACGGCGCCGGCAAGAAGGCCGACATCGAAGCGCGCGTGGCCCAGATCAAGGCGCAGATCGAGGAAACCACCTCGGACTACGACCGTGAGAAGCTCCAGGAGCGTCTTGCCAAGCTCGCAGGCGGCGTCGCGGTGATCCGCGTCGGCGGCGCGACCGAGGTCGAGGTGAAGGAGCGCAAGGATCGCGTTGATGACGCGATGCATGCGACCCGCGCGGCTGTGGAAGAAGGCATTGTCCCGGGCGGCGGCGTCGCCCTGCTCCGTGCTTCCGAGCAGCTCAAGGGCCTGCGCACCAAGAACGACGACCAGAAGACCGGCGTCGAGATCGTGCGCAAGGCGCTCTCCGCGCCCGCTCGCCAGATCGCGATCAACGCCGGTGAAGACGGCTCGGTGATCGTCGGCAAGGTCCTCGAGAACAAGTCGTACGCCTACGGCTTCGACTCCCAGACCGGCGAATATGTCGACCTCGTCAAGAAGGGCATCATCGACCCGACCAAGGTGGTCCGTACCGCGATCCAGAACGCAGCCTCGGTTGCGGCCCTGCTGATCACCACGGAAGCCATGGTCGCCGAGCTGCCCAAGAAGGGCGGCTCCGGCCCGGCGATGCCCCCGGGCGGCGGCATGGGCGGCATGGATTTCTAAGTCCAGCCATTCCGGCAAACGACAAAATGCGAAACCCCGGCAGCGATGCCGGGGTTTTTGTTTGTCTCCGCTCGTCATTCCGGTACGGCGCGTAGCGCCGGGCACGGAATGACGGCACGCCCTCACCACACTTTTCCCAGCCGCTCCATGTGCGGCTCGCCGTGTTGGTCGAGCGACCAGAATATCCGCGTCACCTTGCCGACCAGATTGTCCATCGGCACGAAGCCCATCACCGACATCACGCGGCTATCTGTCGAATTGTCGCGATTGTCGCCGAGCACGAAGAAATGGCCCGGCGGCACGGTGTAGACGTCAGTGTTGTCGTAATAGCCGTTGTCGACGCAGTCCTGCGTGACGTAGGACGCGCCGTTCGGCAGCGTCTCGCGCCAGCGCTTGGCCTTGCCACCGTCATCCACACCGCAGGTGGAGCCGGCGAGTGCCTGCTTGAGAGCGACACGCGTCACCGTGCGGTCGTTGAGGATGAGCTGGCCCTGCCGTATCTGGATGCGATCACCGGGCAACCCGACCACGCGCTTGACGTAGTCGACCGAAATATCCTTCGGAGTCCGGAACACGACGACGTCGCCATACGCCGGCTCGGCGGCGAAGATGCGGCCCGAGATCCAGGACGGCGCGAACGGAAACGAATAGCGGCTGTAGCCATAGGCATATTTCGCCGCAAAGACGAAGTCGCCGACCATCAACGTCGGAACCATCGAATTGGAAGGAATGTTGAACGGCTGATACAGGAAGAAGCGAAACAGAAACGGCGGCGACCACAGCACCGGGATCAGGAGGATCAGGATGACGATCGCCTTCCATTCCCGCGATTTGGCCTGCGGGTGGACGGTGTCCTGGAGAGTGGTCATGCGCCTGCCCTGGTCAAGCCCGTGGTCGTCGCCAGATTACGCAACCTTGGCGCGCGCGCAATCCCATCACTTGGTCGCGCCGCGCGCGGTTCGCGTTCACGCGAGGCCATCCGCCATCAGCCGCGCCCAAAATCCCTGAAGCAATGCCGCACCCATTCGATGGTGAGCCGCGTCGCCGGGTCGCGCTTGAGGTGGTTCTGCACGAGCAGCCAGACGTCGCGGCGCTTCGGCAGAGGCGTTGCGCGCAGGCTGCGGTCGGCGAGCAACGTCCCGCAGCTGTGCTCGGGCAGCACGCCGACGACCTGATGCGACCGGATCATGGTGCGGATGATGCGGACGTTGTCGGTGATGCAGCGCACGTTCTTCAGCCGCTTCGCGCGCAGAAACTGCTGCTCCGGAATGGCGTCGAGCTCGTCCGGATAGACACAGGCGACCGGATCGCCGCCCGCGCGCTCACTGGGCTCGAAGAAGTACAGCCTGACGTCGCCGAGCTTGGAGATCGTGAAGTCGCCCTTCTCCGGCTTGCGCAGACGAATGGCGAGATCAGCCTGCCAGCGCGAGAATTTGACGTTGCTGCTGGAGGTCAGAAACTGCAGGGTCAGCCCCGGATTGTCGCGCAGGAAGGCGCTGGCGTGCGGCGCCAGCAGCTCCTCGGCGACGGCATTGGTCGAGGCAATGCGCAGGCGGCCGACCGGGCCGGGCTGGCTCTCGCCAATGCGATCGATCGCCGCGACATGCGCTGCCATGGCGCCGACATGCTCGAGCACCGCCTCGCAATGGCGGGTCGGCCGGCGCAGGCCGTCCACCGCATCGAACAGCAGCATGCCGAGATCGCGCTGGATGCGCGCGAGCCTTCGGCCAACGGTGGTCTCGTCGATGCGCAGCCGTGCGCTGGCGCCGGCATAGGTGCCCTCGTCCCTTACCGCGGCGATGATGCGCAGATCGTCCCAATTCATGGCGGGCGAGGCTAGCAGGCGTCGCCCGCTCCTGCAAATTTGCAGCCATGTGCTGCAATAGTCCTGCGCAATGGCAGGCCGCCGCCGCGCTAGTGTCGCGCCATCTGATCTCCTTAGGGGAAGCCTGACCAGCATGACCGCTCCAAAGACACTGCTCGAACTTTCCGGCGCCGACCTCAACCCACCGAAGCTCGGCCAGTCCTGCCTCGTGCTGATCGACATCCAGAACGAATACCGTGCCGGCCCCCTGGCCCTCCCCGACGCCGAGCCCGCAATCGCTGTCGCTGCGAAGCTACTCGCCCGTGCGCGGCAGAGCGGCGCTGCGATCTTCCATATCGCCCATCGCGGCAAGCCGGGCGGCCTGTTCGACCGCACCGCCGATCGCGGCGCCATCGCCGCCGAGCTCGCGCCGCTAGCGAACGAGGCCGTGATCGAGAAGGAGCTGCCGAACGCCTTCGCCGGCACCGACCTGCAGGCGCAGCTCGCCGCGGGCGGACTCAAGAACATCGTGCTGGCGGGTTTCATGACGCATATGTGCGTCAGCTCGACTGCCCGGGCCGCGCTCGACCTCGGCTTTCGCACGACGATCGATGCCGATTCCTGCGCCACGCGAGATCTGCCCAACGGCCGCGGCGGAGTACTATCCGCAAGGACCATTCACGAGGTCGCGCTGGCCGAATTGTCGGATCGCTTCGCGATCATCGCGCGCGGCGATGCGCTGAGCTGATGGAGCGATGGCGATGCTGCAACTCTATTTCTTTCCGATGGCCTGCTCGCTCGCCAGCCGCATCGCGCTGATGGAAGCCGGCATCGAGGCGCAGTATCACCTGGCCCATATCTGGACCAAGACAGTCGTGGACGATGGCAGCGATTTCCTCGGCGTTTCGCCGAAGGGCGCGGTGCCGGTCCTGGTGCTGGAGAATGGCGAACGGCTGACCGAAAGCGCGGCGGTGCTGCAATACATCGCCGATGTGAAGCCGCAGGCGGGCCTTGCACCCGCGTTCGGAGATCCCGATCGCTATCGGCTCCAGGAATGGCTCAGCTTCATCGGGACCGAGATCCACAAGGCGTTCCTGTTTCCGACCTTCTGGTACAAGGACGACGCCTCGCTCGCCAAGCCGCGTGCAAGGATAGCGCAGACCTTGTCGATGCCTGCCACGCATCTGGCGGACCGCGAATTCCTCGTCGGCAACGGCTTCACCGTCGCGGATTCCCATCTCATTTGGGCTTTGCTGCTGCTCCGTCCCGCAGGTGTCGACATCGCGCAATGGCCGTCGTTGTCGGCCTATCTGGCGCGCATGCAGGCGCGGCCGGCGGTACGGGACGCGATCGCGACCGAAATGGCTGTGCGCAAGACGATGGCGGCGAGCCCGGCGTGACAGGATGTCACGGCCGCGAAGTCTGAGCGTTTCTCAGGCAAGGCATTGATGTCGGCACCGCATGCGCTAATCTGGAGGAATATTCTTCGACATTTCCTTGGAAGGCATTCATGCGTGCTCTTTCCAGATTTTGCCCCGCCAAACTCTGCCTCGCCCTCCTCGCCTGCTGGCTATGCCCTGAGCCCGCATCGGCGGAAACGCGGGTCGCGCTGGTGATCGGCAACGGCGCCTATGTCTCTACGGCGCAGCTTCCCAACCCTTCGCACGATGCCGAAGACGTCGCCGCCTCGCTCAAGCGCAGCGGCTTCGAGGTGCTCCAGGGCATCGACCTGCGCCAGGCCGACATGCAGGACCTGACCATCCGCTTCGCGCGCGCCGCGAGCAAAGCCGACGTCGCCATGTTCTATTACAGTGGTCATGCGATGCAGTACAACGGCGTGAACTATCTGATGCCTGTGGACGCCGTGCTGAGCGACGAAGCCGATCTGAAGCGCTTCGTGCGGGTGGACGACATCGTGAACGACCTGCAGCAGGCCAAGAACCTGCGCATCCTCATCCTCGATTCCTGCCGCGACAATCCGTTGGCCGAAACCTTGAAACGCTCCGCCGGCATGACGCGCGCCGCCTCGATCGGGCGGGGCTTGTCGAAAGTCGAAGCACCGCGCGGCACGATCGTCTCGTTCTCGACGCAATCCGGGCAGACGGCAGCCGATGGCAGCGGCCGCAACAGCCCCTATACAACGGCGTTCCTGAAGCACATCGAGGAACCGCAGGAGATCGGCGAGGTTTTTCGCGACATCAGCAGCGACGTCTACGATTCCAGCGGCAAGACCCAGCTCCCGGAGCTATCACTGTCGATCATCGGCAAGTTCTACCTGAACGGACCGGTGTCGGTCACGGTGGCGCCCGCAACGCCGCAAGCCGCGCCGCGGGCGGATCCCTGCGCGGCCGCAGAGGCGCACTGGAAGGCCGCGGACGGCATCGGCACGCTTGGTGCCTACGAGGATCATCTCACGAGATTCCCGAATTGCATCTTCGCCACGCTCGCCAAGGCGCGGATTGAAGGCCACAAGCAGAAGGTGGCGCTCGCGCCGGCAACCAGCAATTCCCGCAGCACCAAGGACTTCGACGGCAACTGGGACGTGACGTTAAACTGCCCGGCTACCGGCAAGGCGCAGGGCTTCACCCGGGGCCTGTCTGCCACGGTTGCAAACGGGGTGTTTCACGCTGACGCTCAGGGCCAGGGCGCCGTCAATCGCCTGGAGATCGACGGCCAGATCCCCGCGGACGGCAAGACGACTTTGAGCGCGCGCGGAACGACAGGAGCAAGCACCTACACCCTGAACAACCTCGCGCCCGGTTCGCCCTACGCCTTTACGGTCGATGCGCAGTTCGATCGCACCCGAGGCACCGGCAAGCGCAACGAGGCGCGCGCGTGCGGCCTAGTCTTCGTCAAGCGCTGATCGTGCAAAAAGCGGTGAGGCGCGTTGCGCCTCACTCCACCCGCGCCAGCACCGCGAGCTTGCGGATGCCCTTGTTGCGGTAGGCGTCGAGGAACGCGTAGTAGTCCTTGAACGACACGCAGCCGTTGGAGTCGCCATTCGGCCCGAGCATGAAGGTGTGCGCGAGCAGACCGTCCCGGCCGTAGATCGCGCTCTCGCCGCCGATCGGGGTCAGGCGCAGCGCGGGAACGCCATGGAACAGCGCTTCGCGCGGCTTCAGGTCGTAGATGTGCGGCGGCGTCACGCCCCGCATGCGGATGCGCGAGGAACGGGGATCGTCGAGATTGGAGCCGAGGCCGGAATGTGCCTCGAGCTTGGTGCCGTCGGGCAGATACACCGTTTTCGCGCTGATGTCGTAAACCGCGGTGGAGCGGTCATAGGGCGCCGAACCGCCGAGCATGGGATTCTGCTCCTTCGGCGCGATCGAAGCGGTCACGCTGGCATCGGCCGAAGCATAGGCGAGCAGCCCGCCGGACGGCTCACGCTTGCCCCAGAGCTTTTCCACCATCGACTGCCGCGGCCCGGTGACCGACATCACCGCCGCCTTGGCGCGATCGGCGAACGATTTTGCCTTCGCCTCAGGCGCCGGCACGATCTCGGCCGGATCTGCCGAGGCCAGTTGCACCGGCGCGTCGGCGCCGCGCTTGGACTTCGCAGCGTCGGCGATCTTGGCCGGACCTGGCTTCAGGACTTCCGCGACCCTCGCGATCACGCTCGGCTTCGGCGCGTCCTTGGCTTCGGCTACCTTGGTTGCGGGCGCGGCGCTCGCCGCATTCGAGGTCACGCCTTGGGTCGCAGCGGCGGCAAAGCGGTCGTTGAACATTTCGCGCGAGATCGGCGCGGCCACCTGCAACCGGTCGGGCAAGAGCGCAAAGGCTTCCTTGACGGCCTCACCGGCCTCGCGCAGCGCGACCCTGGGCGCGCGCTTGATCACGGGCTCGTCGTAGCCGCTGCTGCCGACCGTCGGATAGACGCTGGCGGCAAAGATGTTGCTGTGGATGGTCCAGCCGGCGCCAAGCACGACGCAGCCGATCACGGCGGCACCAAGCACGCTTTGGGTGTTCATTTTCCGGGAAGGCTTCCGATAAGAATTGCTCGAGAACCCTTTGGACTTCCGTGCCGCGATACCTTGCGCAGCGATACTCGTACTCATTCGCCTTGCGTCCAGAACGGTGTCACTCAGTCCCCCTTCGAAGCGCCGCTGGTCACGATCCGGGAACAGCATTTCGCAGAGGGTCGGAGCGTCATTAAGGCCACTTTTAGTTAAATGCGGATTAAGTTCGGGCGGATGTGGGGCAACCCGTTAACGTCGTCCCATTTCGAGAAAAAGGCCGCAGAACTACGGACTTAAGCGCGTCTGTTAACCATAATTCTCGACCGGTTCAGCACCGTCAGCGGACGTCTCCGGCCGCATCTCTAGACGCACCAACCAAGTCGTTTTCGTGGTCTTCAATACCCGCACGTTAACGGGGAAACATTGCGTGAGGCTGGTGCGCAATAGCCCGCTTCCACCTCTCGTGGCATGCCACTCATGCCTTCACGGGGCGCTCGCGCGGCATGGCGCCTGACCGAAAGTTGATTGCGCCGGTCTGGAAAAGCTCGTGACGAGAAAATAGCTGCGATGTCGGCACTTTTCAGCAGCCTCTGCGTGTGATACGGCACCGTATCAACATCGCCTTGGACTGTGCCGAGCACGCAAACGGAGGCTGGCATGAGAGGGATCACGCGCGCTGGGTTTTTCGTCCTGCTGTGGTCGTCTTTGGTGATGGAATACGCGGCCGCGCAGCCTGCCAATGCGGGCTGCACGGCATCGCCGTCGGCTGCCGGCACGCAGACCTGGCGCTGCGACAACGGCATCACGATCGTTGCGGAAAACGGCGCCAGGTTTGAACTTAAGGACGCCAACCGCGACGGACATATAGACTCCGTGGAGTTGAGCAGCAAAGCGCTGCTGGTCGAGGTGCCCAAGAAGCCCGGCGGTACCCCCTTCAAGGTGCTGACGCCACAGGCGATCGCCGCGGTGCGCGGCACGAAATGGGCGGTCGATGTCGGGGAGGCCAAGACCTCCGTCTTCGTCGCTGACGGCCGTGTCGGCGTGAGCCGCAGGAGCCGCGGACGCGGCGTCAGTTTAGGCCCGGGCGAAGGCGTTGACGTCGAAGCAACCGGTGCGTTGACCGTCAAGACATGGGGCCAGCCGCGTGTCGACGCGCTGATGGCAAGACTTGGACAGTAAGGCTTGGATGATAAGGCTTGGACGGTAGGCCTTGGTCAATAAGGACTTGGACAAAAAGACGTGGTTGATAAGGCTCGGTCGATAAGGCTCGGTTGACGAGGTCGAACAACAATATTTGGACGATAGAGAATTGCAACACGACCACATGAGTAGCCGACGCGTTCAGATCCTGGCGGCGCTTGCCCTCACCGCGCTGTGGGGCGCGGGCATCTATGCCGGCTACGCCACCGGTCATCTGCGCTTTCTCGACCGCCTCGAGGCGACGCTGACGGATTGGCGGACCCAGGTCCGCGGCGTGCAGATTCCGCCCGATCTCGTCACCATCGTCGCGATCGACGACACCGTGGTGAAGCGCGGCGGCAGCTATCCGCTGCCGCGCGCCGATCTCGCCCGCGTGGTCGACACCATCGTGCAGTTCAAGCCGAAGGTCGTCGCCATCGATCTGCTGCTGGTCGACCGCAGCGCTGCGATCGGCGACGCGACGCTGGCAAACACGCTGGCGACCGGTCCCATGGTCCTTGCCGCCGCGGCGATCTTCCCGTCCGCCAGCGAGACCGTGGAGGCCAGCGGTCAAGGCCCCTTCGCCGCCCTGCCGCAGGCCGAGCGCTTCCTGCTGCCTTTACCGGCGTTCGCCGATCATGCCGAGGTCGGGGTCGTCAACGTTGCGACCGGACAATCGGGTTCGCCGCTCGCGGTGCCGATGCTGTTCCGGACGAGCGACAAGGTCGAGCTGTCATTTCCGCTGCGCGTCGCGGCGCGCGCGCTCGACAAGCCGCTCACGATCGCGCCGGACCAGCTCCTGCTCGGCGACCGCGCGGTGCCGACCGACTCTGACTTCGCACTGCCGATCACCTATTACGGCCCGCGCCGCACCATCCGCACCGTGAGCGCGCAGAGCATCTTCGACGGCACGCTCAATCGCGCGGCGATCGAGAACCGGATCGTCGTGATCGGCGCCTCGGTCGCAGGCGGCGGCGATTTCTATCCGACGCCGTTCGATTCCCTGATGCCCGGCGTCGAGGTGGTCTCGACCGCGATCACCCATCTCGTCGCCGGCGACGGCGTCGTCCGCGACCGCAAGGTCCACATCGCCGAGGCGCTCATCGCGATCCTGTTGCCGATGCTGCTGGTGGGCCTGCTCGCCTGGCGGCGCAGCGCGCTCGGCCTCGTCGCGGCGGCCGCGGTGATGATCGCCTGGGCCGCGCTCAATCTGTTCGCGTTCACGCACGGCGTCTGGATGAACGCTGCGACCACGCTCGCCGCAGCAGTGCCGCCGGTTGTGATGTTTGCCGGCGTGCAATTGTGGGCCGGAGGCCGCCGTACCCAATATCTCGCCGCGAAGAGCCGGTCGCTCGCGCAATTCCAGGCTCCCGCGGTGCAGGAGTGGCTGGCGCGCGATCCGAATTTCCTGTCAAAACCCGTCCGGCAGGACGCAGCCGCGGTCTTCATCGATCTCTCCGGTTTCACGGCGCTGAGCGAGCGGATCGATCCGGACGAACTCCAGGACATTCTGAAGGCGTTTCACGCGCTGATCGACAGGACCGCGATCGATTGCGGCGGCATGATCAGCGGCTTCCTCGGCGACGGCGCCATGATCCTGTTCGGCCTGCCCGGCGCGATGCCCGACGACGCCGCACGCGCGCTGAAATGCGCGATCGACCTGCACCGCGGCGTCGAACGCTGGATCGCGTCATTGCCGCCCGCGATCAGGGACCAGCTCGGCTTCAAGATCGGCGCGCATTTCGGCCCGATCGTCGCCTCCCGCCTCGGCGAAAGCCATCAGCACATCACGGCAACGGGCGACACCGTCAACGTCGCAAGCCGGTTGATGGAGGTCGCCGTCCAGAACGGGGCGCGGCTCGCGCTCAGCGATACGCTGCTGGATGCGGCCGACTTCCAGGGCGCGTCCGACGGCGTTCTGTCGGGTCCGCTGCTCACGCAAGTCCGCGGCCGGTCCGGCGTCGTGACCGTCTGGTTCTGGCGCGACCAGGACAAGCCGAACCAAGCCACGGCCAAGGCCGAGATGATCGACTGAACCTCCGCCGTCCCGACGAAGAGCTACCGCGCTTCCGGCGGCGGCGAGCGATCCAGCACGTCGCCCTTGGCGCCTTCGAGCAGATCGATGCCGTAAGTCTCGACCACGAGCGGGCCGCGCTTGCGCTGCAATTGCGCGACCCGCGTCACCTTCGCAAAGAGGTCGTCGACGGCGGGATGGCCGTCGCTTCGCAGCTCGTCGACATAGATCAGCTTGCCCGCAAGCAGTTTTGCATCGGGCTCGGGCATGTTGACCCAGCGGATGCGCTGGTTCTGCTGCACCACGCAGCTGCCGCGCGGCAGATAGAAGGCGAGCCAGCCCGTGGTGCCGTAGTCGGGCGCAAGCACGCAGGTCGCGCCATTGCGGGCGCGCACCGCTTCAATCTCCGCGGCAAGCTCATGCCAGCCGACGCCGACGCTGCGCACGGTCGCATCGCGGCGATAGCCAGACAGCCAGCCGGTATTGGCCTGCACGATCAGCGCGGCAAACATCACGATGCCTACCGGCGCGGCCCAGCGCAGGCAGAAATCCACGAGATGACGCTGGCGCGGCTGCCACTGCACGAGATTGGCGGCGGCGGCCGCCGCGATGACGAAGGGCGGATAGACCGGCGCGAACCAGTTGGCCTCGACGCGGGCATGCAGCGAATGCCAGACAAAATAGGCGACGACGGTCCAGAACATCGTCTCGATCAGCACGCGCGAGGCCAGCGCGCCGGCCCGGCGCCAGGTCAGCGCGTGCAGCCCCATCGCGCCGAGGATGAAGACGAGCGGAGTTGCGAACGCGATCTGGGTCGGGATCAGTTCGGCGATGAAGACCGGACGAAAATCCTCAATCCTCGCGCGCCCGAGCTGCTTTGCGAACGAGACCCATTGATGATCGGCATTCCAGAGGATCACCGGCGAGAACAGCGCCAGGGCGACGAAGCCGCCGAGATACGGCCAGGGTGATAGAAACCAGTGCCGCAGTTTCGGCACGGCCGCGAGCCAGATCACGATCGCCAGCCCGAAGAACATCGCGGTGTATTTCGACAGGAGCGCCGCGCCGACGGCTGCGCCGACCGCGAGCCACCAGACGCCGCGGCCGCTCTCCAGCACCTTTGCGAGAAAGAACAGCACGAAGCTGGAGGCAACCAGAAGCGGCGCATCGGGCGTGACGATCAGCGTCCCGACCGAGGCCAGCAGCGTCACGTTGAGCAGGATGGCGCTGGTCGCCGCCACCTGGGCGCCACCGAACAGGATCGCGGCGGAGCGATAGATCGCATAGCTCATCGGCAGCGCGAGCAGGATCGAGACCAGCCGGACGCCGAGCTCGGTGTCGCCGGCGATCAGGGTGCCGGCGCGGATGACGTAGGCAACCATCGGCGGGTGGTCGTAATACCCCCCGGCGAGATTCTTCGACCACATCCAGTAATAGGCTTCGTCGAAGGTGATCGGCGTGAAGGCAGCCGCGACGAGCCGCAAGCTGACCAGCGCAAGGATCACCAGCGCCGTATTGCGGACGATCCGCGCGTCAGCCCCGCCCATTACCCGTTTCCCTGGCTGTTTCCTTGGCGCGCTATTTCTTGCGCCAGACGAACAGTCCGGACATCGCGTAGTTCCACACCACGCCCATCAGCGCCCCGGCCGCACCCGCAAGCCACCAGATCGGCTCCTGGTCGTAGACCGAGAAGGCGACCCCGACATTGGCGAGCAGACCGACGCTGCACACGATGTAGAACGCGATCAGGCCGCGCAGCAGCGCAAAGCCCTTCAGCCGCTGATCGCGATAGGTCAGGAAGTTGTTGATGACGAAATTGCTGGTCATCGCGACGATGGCGCCGGAGGCCTGCGCTTCCGCGAACGGCTCCTTGAAGAGCTCGAGCGATATGAACAGGGTGGCGAGATGCACCACGAGGCCGATACCGCCGACCATCGCGAACAGCAGGAAGCGCAGCGAGACGGCATCGTTGGTGAATTTTGCCAGCACCAGACCGAGGAAATCCAGCGCGACCATGGAATCGAGCTTGCTTTCGCCGTGCTGGCGCTCACCGAACGTGTAGGGAATTTCGATGGCGCGCAAGCTGCCGTGTGCACTCGCGACGAGGTCGAGCAGGATCTTGAAGCCGTGCACGGAAAGTTTCGGCGCGAGCTGCTCGAAACGGTCGCGGCGAACCATGAAGAAGCCGCTCATGGGATCGGCGATCTCGACCCGCAGCATCTTCCTTGCGACCTCGGTCGCGAGCGCACTCGCGCCGGCGCGCTGCTTGTTGAAGCCTTCGGTCTTGTAGCCCTCGATGTAGCGGCTGCCGACCACGAGCTCGGCCTGCCCGCTCGCGAGCAGCGACAGCATCTTCGGCAGCTGCGTCTCGTCGTGCTGGAGGTCGGCGTCGATCACGGCCGCATAGGGCGCGCTGGACGCCAGGATGCCCTCGATGCAGGCCCCCGACAGGCCGCGGCGGCCGATGCGGCGGACGCAGCGCACGCGGCTGTCGCGCTGCGCCAGCGCGCGCACGACGTCCCAGGTGCCGTCAGGCGAATTGTCGTCGACGAACACGACTTCCCAAGCAATGCCGGCCAGCGCGGCCTCCAGCCGCCGGTACAGCACCGTGACATTGTCGCGCTCGTTGAAGGTCGGGACGACGACGGACAATTGCGGCGATGGCGACGCCGCCTGTGGGGTCTGCGGCAGGGTGTCGGAGCCCGGTCTGATCGCTTCATTCATGACGGCAGCGTATATCCGCCGCGTCCTGTGCTGCCAAGAACTTGCGCTGGCAAGCCGGGTTTTCTCTGGGGAGCGGCCCAAAACGGGCCCAAAATGCCAACGACCCCGGAACGGCCGGCGGCGCGTACATCCGGCGCAGCCTGAGCAATTCCAAGGTCGTTCCAGCGCCGGAGTTTTCGCTCAACGTCGCCGTTACAGGCTAGATGGGAACGACAAAGCCGCTCTGCAAGGGGCGAAAAGACGCCTTTTCAGGCCCTTATTGGTTCGGGACTTCCTTGATCACCGGCCCTCGCGGCACAGTCGCGGCAGGGGCAGCCGGCGCCGCAGCCGGCTCGACTTTCGCGGGCTTGGGCGGCTTGCCGTACTGGCCGATCGGCCCAAAAACGACGGCGACCGCAAGCACGATCGCCGCGACAATCGCGCCCAAAATGCCCCCCACCGACTCAGACGACATGAAAACCCATCCCTGTTCCAGATGCGCCCAGTGATATCATGGATGAGCGCACAGCCGGAAGGGCCTGCGGGACGCCAACGGTCAATGGCTATTTCTGCGGCGGCCTGTGCTTGACGAAGGCCGTCACGATGTCCTTCTGCGCCGAGTCCACCGCCCTGTTCGCGGTCGCGAGATGGGCGCCGGCATCGATATCCGGATATTGCGTGGTGAGATAATCAAGCAGTGCCACCCGGTAGTATTGCCGCTCGGACGGACAGGCGCCGGCGACGGAACGGCCAAAGTCCTGTTCCGACAGGCCCTGATTGCCGTCGCGCGAATATTCCCGCGCCAGACAATGCCAGTAATCGTCGCGGCCCTGCATGGCGAGCTTCTGCGCTCCCTTGGCATCGTCATCGTCGGCCATAACACCAGAAGTCATGGCAGCAGATGTCATCATGACGAGCGCCGCTCCCACCATCAACATCCGCATCTTGTTCTCCTTTTTTCGCAGATCCTGTCGCGAGCTTAGACGGGACGTCGCAACTGGCCAATCACAACTGGTTTGATTAGGATGGAGGCCCTCCTCCCGTCATCCGAGATCCTCCCGTGGCCAAAGCAAAAACCGCGTCTAAAAAATCCGGCAACATCTTCATCGGCATCGGTGGCTGGACCTTCGAGCCCTGGCGCGGCGTGTTTTATCCGGAGAAGCTCACACAAGCCAAGGAGCTGTCCTACGCGGCATCGAAGCTGACGTCGATCGAGATCAACGGCACCTATTACGGCTCGCAGAAACCGGAGAACTTTCGCAAATGGGCGAGCGAGGTGCCTGATGGTTTCGTGTTCTCGGTGAAGGGGCCCCGCTTCGCCACCAACCGGCGCGTGCTGGGCGAGGCCGGGGATTCCATCAAGCGGTTCTATGATTCCGGCGTGCTGGAACTCGGCGACCATCTCGGACCGGTGCTGTGGCAGTTCGCGCCGACCAAGAAATTCGACGGCGCTGATTTCGGCAAGTTCCTCGAGCTGCTGCCGCGCAAGCTCGAGGGACGCGCGCTGCGCCATGTCGTCGAGGTTCGACACGATAGTTTCTGCACGCCCGACTTCGTCGCGTTGATCCGCGAGTTCGAAACGCCGGTCGTGTTCGCCGAGCACGGCAAATATCCGGCGATCGCCGACGTCGCCGGAGATTTCGTCTACGCCCGGCTTCAGAAGGGCAACGACGAGATCAAGACGTGCTATCCGCCGAAGCAACTCGATGCCTGGGCCAAGCGTTTTCAGGACTGGGCTTCGGGCGGCGAACCCGACGACCTGCCAAAGGTTGACAAGGCCAAGCCGAAGAAGGAGCCGCGCGACGTGTTCGCCTATGTCATCCACGAGGGCAAGGTGCGCGCACCGGCAGGCGCCATGGAACTGATCGCACGGGTGAGCTGAAGGTGCCCTGCTGAAGGTTGTCTCGCTGAGGTGTCTCATGGCAAAGGCGAAAAAGCTCTTCACCATCGGCTATGAGCAGACCCCGCCCAAGGCCGTGCTCGACGAATTGGAGCAATCCGGCGTCAAGCTCGTCGTCGACGTGCGCGCGGTGACGTCATCGCGCCGGCCCGGCTTTTCCAAGAAGCAGTTGTCCGCAGGACTCGATGAACGCGGCATCGCCTATCTCCACCTCGCCGCGCTCGGCACGCCCAAGGAAGGCCGCCTCGCTGCCCGCAGCGGGCAATACGATGTGCTGGAGAAGATCTACGCAAAGCACCTGAAGACGCCGCAGGCCAGGGAAGAGATGGACGAACTGTCGGCTCTGGTGAGGAAAGCCGGCCCCGTCTGCCTGCTCTGCTACGAGCGCGACCACACCCATTGTCACCGCCGGATGATCGCGGAGATCATCGAGGAGCGGGATGGCGTGGCGGTGAGGAATTTGGCGGGGCGGCAGGTGTAGCTGGCTCGTCATTCCTCCCCCGCGAGCCTGAACGTCCCTTCCATCATCTGCACGCAGCTCCCGCCGACATGCGCCGAGACGATCTTGCCGTCCTGTTTGCGCACGCGCGTCTGGAGGATGCTGGGTCGGCCCATGTCGAAGCCCTGGCCGACCGTGAGCTTCAACTCGCCGTCCCTGACAGGATCGAGATCGGCGAACAGCGCGGCGGCTGCAACGGTCGCGCTGCCGGTGGCAGGATCCTCGGTGAGGCCGCTGGCGCCGCGCATGAACATGCGCGCCTGCCGCTCGCACGGCGCCTCGGCCGCAGTCACGTCGCGGGTATAGAACCACACCGAGCGGGCGCCGTCGCGCGGCAAGACCTTGCCGTAGGCAACAGCGTCGGGCCGGGCCCGCTTCAATGCCTCGCGCGAATGCAGCTCCATCACCAGGAACGCGTTTCCGACGGTGACGACATGCGGCGCGTGGTTGTCGGTCTTGACGTCATCCGCGCTGAGCGAGATGCAGCTCGCGGCTTCGGCAGGAGACAGCGGCGCATGCCGCGCCAGCGGCTGCGGCGCAGTCAGCTCGGATCTGACCACCCGCCCCTGCTCTCGCACGATCTCGACCGGCACGAGCCCGGCCTTCTCCTCGAACAGCAGGCGCGGTTTCGGCTCCTTCGCCATAGAGGCCAGCACGAAGGCCGTGCCGACATTGGGATGACCGGCAAAGGCAATCTCCAGCAGCGGCGTAAAGATGCGCACCTCGGCATCATTCGCGTTGTCGCGCGGCGGCAGCACGAAAGTCGTCTCGGAATAGTTGAACTCGGTCGCGATCGACTGCATTTGCCTGGTCGACAGCCCGCCGGCATCGAGCACCACGGCGAGCTGGTTGCCGCCGAAGGCGCGGTCGGTGAACACGTCGACGGTGATGTAGCGGCGCTGCATCTTCACTTCCTCATGCAAGTCGCGGCCGCATCCGGCCGCATCGCCGGCAGTCTACAAGCCGGCGGCATCGCTCGTCATGCCCCAATATTCGGTACAATCGGAGCAATCGCGGTGAGGTGTTGGAAGCGAGAAGCGGCGCCCAGAATGCAAAGCCCGAAAGCTAGCAGAGATAATTCATCCCACGCCTTCACCGCGCGTTACCCCAATTGAAACACCGGCACCTTCTGCTCATAGCCGCGCACCTCGACCTCGCCGAGCGCAACGGCATCGTCGCAGTCCTCACCAAGCGCTTCGCGAACGGCGGCGGAGATCAGAAGCTGCGAGCCGAACTCCTTGTTCAGCGCCTCCAACCGTGAGGCGAAGTTCACGGTGTCACCGATGACGGTGTATTCCTTGCGCCGGGGCGAGCCGATATTGCCGGCGACGACCTCGCCGAAATGGATGCCGATTCCAATTCTAAGCGGCCAGCTCGTCTGGGCGTTGATGCGGTCCATCGCGGTCAGCATCTCGCGGCCAGCGGCAACCGCGCGATGCGCGGCGTCGGACGCCTCCAGCGGCGCGCCGAACAGCGCGAGGAAACCATCGCCCAAGAACTTGTTGACGATGCCGCCCTGACGATCGAGGACGTCGACGAGCACGGCGAAGGCGCCGTCGAGCCGGTCGACCACCTCCTGCGGGGTGCGCGTCTGCGCGCCGGCGGTGAAGCCGCGGAAATCGACGAACATCACGGCGATACGGCGAAGGTCGCCGCCCGCGCTGGCTCCCGCCGCCATCAGCCGCTCCACCACCTGAGGGGAAACATGCTGGCCGAACAGGTTCGTCACCCGGTCGCGCGCGGTGGCCGCGGCAATGCTCGCAGCAAACTGGCGCCGGAGTTGCGCACCGACCGCGCCCGCGAGCACGCCGCAGATCAGAATGATGGTGCTGCGCACCGCATGAAAGTAGGCCTGAGGCTCGCCGACGCTGCTGGCTGGATCGTAGATGAGCGCCACGGCGAGCAGCTCGGCTGCGGCGACAAAGCCGGTGAAGGTCGAAAGCCGGAAATCGAGCCGCAGTGTCGAGAGAATGATGAAGATGAAGTACATCAGCGGCACCGCAAAGCCGAGCGCCTGGCTCGCGCCCATGCTCCGGATCTGCAGGATCAGGATCACCGTCGGCAGCGACGTCTCGATCAGCGCACCGATATAGCGCCTGATAACCGGCAGGTCCCGATCGAGCCGGAGGTTCTTTCTGATCTGGATGTGGACCCAGACCTCGAACAGGATGAAGCCGACCAAGAGGCCGTAGACCTCGACCAACCCCTCCGTCCCCCGCCAGACCCGGTTCACGACGGCCGGATCGATCAGGTAGATGGCGGTGAGGAGCACGGTCATGACGCAGCCCGTCAGGATCAGCGTCCTCACCCGCAAGAGCTCGGTGCGCAGCACCTCCCGCGTCAGCTCGCGCTCGAAATCCTCCGACAGCGCGGCATGCTGCCGCGTCTTCCTGCTCGCAAACCTGGCCATTCCACCCCTCGAATCCGGGGGGCATTGTGCCTTAATCCAGGGTGCGGCGGAAGCGCGTCACGGCGATGGTCATGGCGAGCAGCATCAGGACCGCCAGCGCCAGCGCGTCGAAGCGCAAATTCTGCATGCTCGCGCCCTTCAGCATGATGGCGCGAACGATGCGCAAATAGTGCGTCAGCGGCAGGCACTCACCGACATATTGCGCCCAGGCCGGCATGCCGGCAAACGGGAACATGAAGCCGGACAGCAAGATGCTCGGCAGGAAGAACATCATCGACATCTGCATCGCCTGGAGCTGGTTCTGCACCAGCGTCGAGATCGTGTAGCCGATCGCCAGATTGGTGGTGATGAACAGCGTTGAGAGCAGCGCCAGCAGGAACAGATTGCCGAGCACGGGCACGCCGAACAGGCCGACCCCGATGCCGATGATGAGGAACGCCTGCACGAACCCGACCAGCACGTAAGGGATGATCTTGCCGAACATCACCTCGACCGGCTTGATCGGCATCGACAGCAGGCTCTCCATCGTGCCGCGCTCGACCTCGCGCGTGACCGAGAGCGCGGTGAAGATCAGCATGGTCATGGTGAGGATGGTGCCGACGAGGCCCGGCACGATGTTGAGGCTTGAAACGGCGGCCGGATTGTAGCGGGCATGCGCCCGGATCTCGAACGGCATCTCCGGGGGATTGCCGATATAGAGATCGTGTTTGAGCGCGGTCTGCACGACCATGCCGAGCGAGCCGATCGCCGCGCTCGCTGCGACCGGATCAGTCGCGTCGGCCGCGACCAGCAGCGCAGGTCTGTCGCCGCGCCGCACCGCCCGTTCGAAGCCGCGCGGGATCTCGACGCCAAACAGAACCTTGCCGGATTTCAGGAGATTGTCGAAATCCTCGACATCGTGCACTTCGTAGATAAAACGGAAATAGGCGGTGTTCTCCAGCGCCTTCAGGATCGAGCGGGCGAGATCGGAGTCTTCCTGGAGCAGCACCGCGCTCGGCAGATTGTGGGGCGTGGTGTTGATGGCATAGCCGAACAAGAGGAGCTGCATCACCGGCAGCATCACGATCATCGCAAACGACACGCGGTCGCGCCTGAGCTGGATGAACTCCTTGATCAACATCGCATAGGAGCGCCTCCAGACGCCGAAGCGCTCCCGTATCTCGGGTGATGGAGCGGAATGATCGACGACGCTCATTGGAAATTGTCCTTGGAACGGCTCATCAATTCGATGAAGACGTCTTCCAGTGACGGCGATGATTTGTGCCAGCGCAGCCCGCTTTTCTCGCGCCATGGCGCGATGCTGGCTTCGAGGGCGGCGACGTCGCGGCCGGAGACGTGCAGCGACGTGCCGAACGGCGCCACCATGTCGATTCCGGACTTGCCGGTGAGCGCAGCCGTGAGCTCGTTCAGGTCCTCGCCGGTTACTGTGTAGGTCGTCAGCGCGGATTTCGCGATCACCTCCTCCACGGTCCCGTGCACGAGCAGATGGCCATAGGCGATATAAGCGATCTCGTGACAGCGCTCGGCCTCGTCCATGTAGTGGGTCGAGACCAGCACGGTGAGACCGTCGGCCGCGAGTGCATGAATCTCGTTCCAGAAATCGCGCCGCGCCTTCGGGTCGACGCCAGCGGTCGGCTCGTCCAGCAGCAGCAGTTTCGGACTGGGCAGCGTGCAGGCACCCAGCGCCAGCCGCTGCTTCCAGCCGCCGGAGAGCTCGCCCGCGAGCTGCTCCTCGCGGCCTGAGAGCCCCAGCCGCTTGATCATGTCGCGCGCGGCGCCGCGTGCATCGCGCAGGCCGTACAGCCGCGCGACGAATTCGAGGTTTTCGCGGACAGAGAGATCCTGATAGAGGCTGAAGCGCTGGGTCATGTAGCCGACCTGGCGCTTGATCTTTTCCGCATCGCGCCTGATGTCGTAGCCGAGGCAGGTGCCCTCGCCGCTATCGGGCGTGAGCAGGCCGCAGAGGATGCGGATGGTCGTCGTCTTGCCCGAGCCGTTCGGGCCGAGGAAGCCGTAGATCGAGCCGCGCATCACCTGCATCGACAAATCGTGCACGACCTCGCGGCCGCCGAACGACTTGGTCAGGCCCTTGACGTCGATGGCGATGCCGTTGCCGCCGCTCATCGCTTGTCCGCCACAGGCGTTTTTGGATTGGGATGGACGTCGATCGGCTGCCCGACGCGCAGGGCATCGGGGCGCGATGGCCGCGCTTGGATCAGATAGACGAGCTTGTTGCGCTCCTCGAGGCTGTAAATGACAGGCGGCGTGTATTCGGCCGAAGTCGCGATGAAATAGATCCTTGCGGTGAGATCGGCGGCGCAATTGTCGCACGCAACCCGCACCGTATCGCCGATCGCAAGCTTCGGCAGCTCGGTCTCCGGGACGAAGAAGCGCAGCTTCATGTTGCCGGGCGGCATGATCGAGAGCACGGGCCGCTGCGCCGCCACCATCTCACCCTCGCGAAAATAGATCTGCTGGATGGTGCCGGCGACTGGCGCAAAACCTTTGCGCCGCGCCAGCCGCGTCTCTGACGTCGCCACCCGTGCCTCGGCGACGCGCAAGGACGACACTGCGGAATCGAGATTGGCCTGGGTGCCGGAACCGGTCTTGCTCAGCGAGGCCGCACGGTCGTAGGTCTGCTGCGCATTCGCCAGCGTCGCCTTGTTCTGGTTGAGGTCGGCCAGCTGGAGATCGTCGTCGACGGAATAGAGGTGATCGCCGACCTTGACCTCGTCGCCTTCGCGAACGTTGAGTTTCGTCACCCGTCCGGCCTCATCGGGACTGACGAAGATCATGTCGGCCTCGACCCAGCCCTGAAAGCCGGGATCACGCTTCTCGTTGCAGGCGGCAAGCCCGATTGCGAGCGCGGCGGCCAATGCCCATCTGAAAATCGTTTGCGACGACCTCATGTCGTCCTCCGTTCGCCAAAAATCAAATCGAGATGGACACGCAACATGTCCTGCGCGTCGAGCGGCGCATGCCGCGCAAACAGGCTCTGCCAGATCACCGCGATCATCGCCGGCGCGACCAGTATCTGCGGGTAGCGCGCGAGATCCGTCTCGCGGATCTCGCCGCGGGCAATGCCGAGCTCGATCAGCGCCCGCATGCCGGCGATCCCGCGCGAGACCACCTCGCGGTAGTAGAAGTCTGCGACGGAGGGAAACCGCGGCCCCTCGGCGACGATCAGGCGCACGAGATCGCCGCGGCGCGTGCCGATGACCTCTTTCAGGAAATTGCTGGCAAAGGCCTCGACGAGGTCGCGCACCGAGCCCGTCGGCGGCGGCAGCGCAGTCAGCTTCGCCACCACGGGTACGATCAC
Organism: Bradyrhizobium sp. 149; assembly: GCF_023073915.1. Taxonomy (GTDB): domain Bacteria; phylum Pseudomonadota; class Alphaproteobacteria; order Rhizobiales; family Xanthobacteraceae; genus Bradyrhizobium. Next base: position 369,744 of record NZ_JADPKK010000019.1, read on the forward strand.
GGTGCGCACCAGCTCCTCGAACATCGATTCCTTATCCTTGAAGTGCAGGTAGATCGTGCCCTTCGCCACGCCGGCGCGCTTCGCGATGTCGTCGAGCCGCGTCGCGGCAAAGCCGCGCGCAATGAATTCCTCCATCGCGGCATCCACGATCGCCGCACGCCGTTCCGCCGCGCGCGTGGCGCGGCTCGAGAGGGGCACGGCCTCCCCGGCTGGAGATACTGCAACGGACGTGGTCGGTTCTTTTGTCATTTGAATTTTATGACTGACTAGTCAGTCATTGTCAATCACCAGTTCGAAGCTAAGCAATGTCGATGAATTAGTATTGACTAATGAATTAGTCCTTGCTAATTTATCGAGATGATCGAAGCCTCCCAAAACCCCATCACCATCGTGATGCGCGCCCTCGCCGACCCGACCCGACGTGCGGTGTTCGAGCGCGTGTTCGAGAGCAAGGAGATCAGCGTTGCCGAGCTCACGCGCGGAAGTGGCGTGACGCAAGGCGCGATCTCGCAACATCTGAAGTCCCTCAAGCAGGCCGGCCTCGTCGCCGAACGTGCCGAGGGCCGCAACGTCTATTACCGCGCCGCGCCGCAAGGCCTCGAACCGCTGGTCTCCTGGATGGACCATTACGGCGTGTTCTGGCGCGAGCGCTTCCAGAACCTGCGTGACCTCTTGAAGGAGATCGATCCATGAGTGCTGTTGCTTCCAACGTCCAAACCCAGGACATCGTTATCGACGAGGTCTTCCCTCATGCGACGGCGACGATCTGGAAGGCGCTGACCAGCGCCCAGCTCATTGCGCGCTGGCTGATGCCGCCGACCGGTTTCGAGGCCGTCGAGGGCAACGCTTTCACGTTCAAGACCAACCCGGCGGGCGCGTGGGACGGCACGATCCATTGCCGCGTTCTGGAGGTCGTGCCGAACCGGCGGTTCGCCTACGCCTGGAAGGGCGGCGACGAGGACAATACCGGCTACGGCTCGGCGCTCGACACCGTCGTCACCTGGTCCCTCACGCCGGTCGATGCAGGGACGCGCGTGCGTGTGGTGCATTCGGGCTTCGTGATGCCGAAGAATGACACCGCCTATCGCAACATGAGCGACGGCTGGGTCAAGGTGGTGCAGCGGCTCGATGCCGTGAGCGGCGAAGACCAGTAAGGAGGCATCGCGATGAACAAGCCCTATACCGGCGGCTGCGCCTGCGGCGCGATCCGCTACGAGATCGTTGGCGAGCCGGTGTTCAGCAATGATTGCCAATGCCGGGATTGCCAGAAGGAGAGCGGGACGGGTCACGGCTCGCACCTGACGTTTCCCCGCGCTGGTGTGACGGTGACGGGCCAGGCCAGGCACTGGGACATGACCGCCGACAGCGGCAACGTGAAGACGCGTGCCTTCTGCGCAAATTGCGGGGCTCCCGTCTACATGACATTTGCCGCCACGCCCGAGGTCTTCACCGTCCGCGCCGCGAGCCTCGACGAGCCGGCGCGTTACAAGCCGCAGGTGGTGACCTACGCCGCGCGCGGACATGACTGGGATCGTCTCGATCCGGACCTGCCGAAGTTTGCGGGCATGCCGCCGGGGTAAGGCCTCGCAAGTGGAAGCGCGCGCGTCAGCTATGGAATTTCAAGCCATCGACGATCTTGTCGATCACCTTGCGCTCGGCGCGTATGGCGAGACCGACGAGGTTGAGATTGGCGCGGGCCACCGCCCTCACCGCTTCGCGATTGGCGGCATCGTGCGTGGTCTTGAACATGTCCTCGGTGTAGACCGCCGCAGCCACATTGCGCGATAATGCGCGATCGAGTGCGCGCGACAGCGCCGGACCGTCGCCGCCGTAGATCAAAATCGGCTGGCCTATCAGCGCATGATATTTCGTGCCCGATGCGTCCTCATAGGGCTCGCCGATGCAGTCCGGAAACGCAGCCGCGATGCCGCTGGTGAGGAAGGCCGCAACGTTGAGCTTCTGCCAGGCCTGAAGGTCGGTGCGGATCACGACGGCGATCTTGGTATCGAACTGCATGCAACTCCCCGACTGTCATTCCGGACTCGATGCTACGCACCATCGGAATGACGGCAAGAGAAATCAACCCTTGGCGTCGCAGGCCCAGGCGCGGATCACGCATTCCTTGCCGCCGTATTTGTAGCATTCGCGCGTCGCGGCATTGAGCGATGCCGAGATCTTCGGCTTGACGGCATAGCCATAGGCGCCGCACGGATTGGACAGATCGACCGACATCGCGGCGCAGGCGCGCTTCATCGTGACGGTCGTGCAATCGCCCTTGCACTGCTTCTGCGCCGCCGTGCGCGCTTCGTGCTCGGCCCCATAGTCGAAGGCCTGGCCATAGGCGCCGCATTTGCCGACCGCAAACGCACCGGCGGCGTGCGCATCCGTGATGTGGCGAGCGCCGGCGACGCAGACGGACAGCGCAAAGAAAAACATCGCGCAACGGCGCGCGACGACATTCGAGGCCATGGAAAAACCCCTCCCCCAAGGCAGGTGAAGGCGACTCTAAGCGCCGGTCGTTTCCACTTGGTGAACGCGTGGTTGAAAAGCGGCGTTCGAATAGCGGGAGGAATATACACTTTATAGTTGTGTTTTTCAATCGCGTTATTTAAGGTCGTGAGGCTTCAAGCAGAGAGCCGGAGGAAACGACCATGCGCCACACCAATGCAATGCTGTTGGGAATGCTCGCGTCGGCCTGTCTCATCGGGCTTTCGCCCGCGCAGGCGCAGACGGTGAACTGGACCTGGACCAACCAGTACGGCTCAATCCTGGCCATCACCGGCTTCAACCAGACCACGGGCGCGATCACGGGGACCTACACCAACAACGCGGCAAACAGCTGCGACGGGGGCAAGCCGCAGGGGGTGACGGGCTGGCTCGCCTACGGCAACTCGGGCACCGCGATCAGCTTCTCGGTAAACTTCCTCGGTTGCGGTTCGACTACGGTCTGGACCGGACAGCTCAACGCCACAACAGGCTTTCAGGGCCTTTGGTATTTGTCCCTCGGCGAAGCGGTCGCATGGAACGGCATCAGCGCGGGCGCCGACACATTCACATTCAGCAGCGGCAACAAGGCCCAACTGACGAAGAGCGGCGTCGAGCTGAAAGCCGGAGGCGTCGAGAAGCTTTCGAATACCAAGAAGGAGGCGAGCTTTGCGGCCACCAAAGTGGTGGGTTACGCCGTGCGGATTGCGCTTCGCGCTGCCGCAAGGGCTACCCCCACGAAATCGTCATCCCCGTCTTGCCGCTTCCAGCGCCTGCGGCGTGTCGATGTCAAGGAAGGCGCTCTCGCCGTCGACCGGCACTTCGGCAACCGCCTCGGTGTGCTTGGCGATCAGATGACGCGCGCCGACATCGCCGTCGAGGGTCATCAATTCCCTGAAGAAGCGGCGCGACCACAGCACGGGGTTGCCGCGGCGGCCCTCGCTGACGGGTACGACAATCAGATTGCCGCGGTCCGGCGCAAAGCCGTCGATGAGCCGGTCGATCAGGCCGGCGTCGATCAGCGGCATGTCGCCGAGGCAGACCACAGCGCCATCGGACGTCTCGGGGACGGCGGCGATGCCGGCCTTGACCGAGCTTGCGATGCCGCCGGCAAAATCCGGATTTTTGACGAACCGCACATTCAGACCCTGCAGTGCCTGCTCGACCAGTTCGGTCTGATGGCCGGTGACGACGATCACCTCGGATGCTTTTGAAGCAAGCGCCTGCTCCGTCGCGATCCGCACCAGCTTCTTGCCGTCGAGTTCGGCGAGCAGTTTGTTCGGTCCGCCCATGCGGGTCGAACGGCCCGCCGCAAGCACGATCGCCGCGACCTGGTTGTTGCCCTCGATCTCCGGTTTTGCGCGCGGCTGCGGACGCGTCACGATCTCCATCAGCAGGCCGCCGACGCCCATGCCCATCAGCTCGGAACGGGTCACCTTGATGCCCGCGAGGAGCCGCATCAGCACCCAGTCGAAGCCGTTCTCGACCGGCGAACGCGCGCAGCCAGGCGCGCCCAGCACCGGCACGCGGCCGGCCCGGGCGATCAGCAGCAGATTGCCCGGATCGACCGGCATGCCGAAATGTTCGATCTCGCCGCCGATTTCGGTGACGGCCGCCGGAATCACGTCGCGGCGATCCGCGATCGCGGATGCCCCGAACACGATCACGAGCTCGGCGCCAAGTCCCAGCAATTCCTTGATCGCAGCCGACAGCGCCCGCTCCTCATGCGGGACCCGCCGCTCGGCGATAATGCTGGCACCGGCCGGCGCCAGCCGCTCGGCGGTGACGCGCAACGTCTTGTCGATCACCTTGGAGGAGAGGCCTGGCAGCAGCGTCGAAACCACGCCGACGCGCTTGATGACGTAAGGCGCGATCTTCAGCACGTCGCGGCCCGCAGCCTTCACCGCGGCATCACGCAAGCTTGCTTCGACGCCGAACGGGATGATCTTGACGGTGCCGACCATCTCGCCCTCGACCACCGGCTTGAAGGCGGAGAGCGTGGCAAAGGTAATGGCCTCATCGATATTGTTGATGCGGTCGACCGCGGCGCGATCGATCACCAGCACCCCCGGGCGCGCGGCGAACAGATTGGCGCGGCCCGTGAAGGCGCGCTCGACATGAATGCCATCGCCGCCGACGGCGAGCGCAATGCTGGCAGCCGCGATGTCCTCGGAGACATCGCCCTCCTCCATCCGCACCACCACGACATCCTTGATGCCGGCCCGCTCCAGCGCCTCGACCTCCCCAGGTCCGATGGTCGTGCCCTTCTTCAGCACCAGCGGCCCCTGGCGCAGGGTATGGACGGTCACCCCGCCGATCGCATCCCTGGGGCTCGCCGGGCCGAATTTCATGCCGCTTCTTCTTTTTCTTTGGGCGGCAAGCGAAGCACCGCGGTGATCTCGGCCATGATCGACACCGCGATCTCGGACGGCGAGACCGCGCCGATCGCAAGCCCGATGGGCGCGTGGATGCGCGCAATGTCAGAGTCCTTGGCGCCCTGCGCCCGCAGCCGGTCGCCGCGCTTGGCGTGCGTCTTCCGTGACCCGAGCGCGCCGATGTAGAAGCAGTTGCGCTCGAAGGCGTGCAGCAGCGCGGGATCGTCGATCTTGGGATCATGCGTCACCGCGACGAAAGCCGTATAGCTATCGACGTTGAGCGGCGGCAGCGCCGTCTCGGGCCATTCCGCGACCAACGGAACGTCGGGGAAGCGCTCGGGGCTCGCAAAGGCCGTGCGCGGATCGACCACGGTGACGTCGTAGCCGAGCGAGCGCGCCAGCGGCGCCAGCGCCTGGCTGATATGGACGGCGCCGACGATGACGAGCTTTGCGGTCGGCGCATAGACGTTGAGGAAAAGCTTCTTGCCGCCGGCTTCGACGCTGGCGCTCTTGCCCATGCGAAGCTGCTTGTCGAGTTCAGCGCCCAAGGGATCCTTCGCGAAATCCGTGGCCTTCACCAGGCGCTGCTCGCCGCTCTCGGTGTCGGTCACCAGGATCACCGGCCGGCGCGCGGCGCGCTCGGCATTGAGTTCGTGCAGGATATCGAGCTTCACGGCTAGCCGACTTTCTCGACGAAGACGCGAATGGTGCCGCCGCAGGACAGCCCGACATTCCAGGCAGTCTCGTCGGCAACGCCAAACTCCAGCATCCTGGGCTTGCCGCTCTGGATCACGTCCATGGCCTCGGTGACCACGGCGCCCTCGACGCAGCCGCCGGAGACGGACCCCAGGAATGTGCCCTCGTCGTTGATGACGAGGCTCGAGCCCGCCGGGCGCGGCGCCGAGCCCCAGGTTTCCACCACGGTGGCGAGCGCAACGCCACGACCCGCCTTTTGCCAGTCCTCCGCCGCCTTCAGAATATCCTCGTCGCGATCGAGCATGGCTACCTCTCAAGCTGCGGAGCGGATCAGGCTGCGGTGATGCGGCGGCAGCGGCCGGGAGAGCGTGGTGATCAGCTCCTGGATCGAACTCAAATTATGTACCGGGCGGAATTCGTCAACGTGCGGCAGCATCATTTTGATGCCTTGGGCCTTGGCCTCGAAGCCGCCAAACCGCAGCAGCGGGTTGAGCCAGATCAGCCGGCGGCAGGAGCGGTGCAGCCGGTCCATCTCGAAGGCGAGCTTGGAATCGGCCTCCCGCTCCAGCCCGTCGGAGATCAGCAGCACGATGGCGCCCTGGCTCAGCACGCGCCGCGCCCACAATTTGTTGAAATTGTGCAGCGAGGCCGATATCCGCGTGCCGCCGGCCCAGTCCTCGACCGAGGCCGAGCAGCTCGCCAGCGCCTCGTCAGGGTCGCGCTGGCGCAGCGCCCGGGTGACATTGGTGAGCCGGGTACCGAACAGGAAGACCGAGACGCGTTTGCGCGCGTCCCCTACGGCATGCAGAAAATGCAGGAACAGGCGGGTGTACTCGCTCATCGAACCCGAGATGTCGAGCAGCGCGACGATCGGCGCCGGCTTCTCGATCCGCCCGAAGCGATGGATCTCGATGATGTCGCCGCCGGTGCGCAACGAGGCGCGGAGGGTGCGGCGCAGGTCGAGGCGCGGGCCGCGGGGATCGGGCCGGCGCCGCCGCGTCAGAAGCTCGGCCTGCGGCAACCGCATCCGCTCGACGGCGCGGAGCGCTTCCGTGATCTCAGCCGCGCTCATCTGCGCAAAATCCTTTTTCTGAAGGATTTCCTTGTCTGAGACCGACAGGCGCAAATCCTGCTCCTGGTGCTGCGGCGTCTCCGTCATGCGCGGCTGCGCCATCGCCTCCTGCACACGGCGCGAGCCGGCCTGCGGCTTCTTCTTGGCCTGCTCCGGCAACGGGACCGAATCCAGCATGTGCTTCCACTCTTCCGAGGCGCGGAAGAACAGGTTGAAGGCCTGTTTGAAGATCAGCGCATGCTCGTGGCGCGTGACGAAGATCGCCTCCAGCGTGGCGAACACGTCGGCGCGGTTGCCGATGTCGATCACCTGGAGCGCGCCCATGGCATCGATGACCGCACCGGGCCCGACCGGCATGCCCGCCGAACGCAGCGCGCGGGCGAAGCCGACGATGTTGTCAGCGAATTGCTCGGTTTGCTCAGGCGCCAGGTGGTTGATGGCCATGGTCTGCTGTCCCTGCCGTCATTCCGGGCGCGCAAAGCGCGAACCCGGAATCTCGAGGCTCCGGCTTCGATGCTACGCATCGCCCCGGAACGACGACGACTAATTCTCGTTCGTCGCTTCCTTCAGCACCTTCTGCAAGGTGTCGCCCTGCATCCGCGTGATGTCGTCCTGGTATTTGAGCAGCGCACCCAGCGTGTCGCCGACCACTTCCGGGGTCAGCGATCGGGCGTCGAGCTCGGACAAAGCGGTGGCCCAGTCGATGGTCTCGGCGACGCCCGGCGACTTGTAGAAATCCTGATTGCGCAGCGCCTGGACGAAGCGCACGACCTGCTGCGACAGTTTTGCGGAGATGCCGGGCACGCGCGACTTGACGATCGCGAGCTCGCGATCGGCGTTGGGATAATCGACCCAATGATAGAGACAGCGCCGCTTCAGCGCGTCGTGAATCTCGCGGGTGCGGTTGGAGGTGATGATGACGATCGGCGGGTTCGGCGCCTTCACGGTGCCGAATTCGGGGATCGTCACCTGGAAGTCGCTGAGGATTTCGAGCAGATAGGCCTCGAACGCCTCGTCGGCGCGGTCGAGCTCGTCGATCAGCAGCACCGGCGGACCGGCGACATCGGGCTCCAGCGCCTGGAGCAGCGGTCGCTTGATCATGTAGCGGTCGGCGAAGATGTCGGACGACAATTGATCGCGATCGGTGTCTCCGGCGGCCTCTGCCATCCGGATCGCGATCATCTGCGCGGCGCTATTCCACTCGTAGACTGCCGAGGAGACGTCGAGGCCTTCGTAGCACTGCAGGCGGATCAGCTTCCGCCCCAGCGCCGCCGACAGCACTTTTGCGATCTCGGTCTTGCCGACGCCGGCCTCGCCTTCCAGAAACAGCGGCCGGCCCATGCGCAGCGACAGATAGGTCACCGTGGCCAGCGATCGCTCGGCGAGATAGCCGCGCGACGTCAGGAGTTCGAGCATCGCATCGACCGATGCCGGCAATACAACTGAAGTATTGGCACCGGACGTATTGGCCGCTGAAGTCATGAAAAAGCCAGTCTCGCTGCGCCCTCACCGGGGACAAGTTTGGGCCGAGGCGTGAGGATCACTCACTCCTTGGCGTTGGCGGCGTCGAGGGCACGCCGCGTCAGCACGCCGATGAGGTGCGCGCGGTATTCGGCGCTGCCATGGATGTCGCTGTTGAGGCCGTCCGCCGGCACCTCGATGCCATCAAGCGCCTTCGCGGCGAAGCGCTTCTTCAGGGCTTCCTCGAAAGCGGTGACACGGAATACGCCTTCGGAGCCGGCGCCGGTGACCGCGACCCGCACGTCCGACGGACGCCGCGCCACGAACACGCCGACCAGCGCGTAGCGCGAGGCCTGGTTGCGGAACTTGATGTAGGCCGCCTTCTTCGGCAGCGGAAACATCACCTTGGTGATGATCTCGTCGGCTTCGAGCGCCGTCGTGAACAGGCCCTGGAAATACTCTTCCGCCTTGAGGCGGCGCTTGTTGGTGACAATGGTGGCGCCGAGCGCGAGCACCGCAGCTGGATAGTCCGCGGTCGGATCGTTGTTGGCGAGCGAGCCGCCAATCGTGCCCTTGTGGCGCACGGCGGGATCGCCGATCTGGCTGGCAAGGTTCGCAAGCGCCGGGATGGCCTCGCCGACGATGGCGGAGCTTGCGACCTCGGCATGCCTGGCGGTGGCGCCGATCACGAGCGCCCGGCCCTTCATCTCGATCGTGTTGAGGCCCTCGATATGGGAAAGGTCGACCAGATGCGGCGGGCTGGCGAGGCGCTGCTTCATGACGGGAATCAGCGTGTGGCCGCCGGCGATCACCTTGGCGTCTTCGTTCTTCACCAGGAGGTTGGCGGCCTGCCGAACGGTCCCGGGGCGATGGTATTTGAAATCGTACATCTGAATGTCCTGATCGCAGAGTGCGCGCGCGGTTTACGCGAGATCGGATTTCGCCATCGCCTTGGCGCCGGCGGAGATCGAGGTGACGATGTTCTGGTAGCCGGTGCAGCGGCAGAGATTGCCTTCCAGCTCCTCGCGGATGGTGTGGTCGTCGAGCTCATTGCCCTTGCGATGGACGATGTCGATCGCGGTCATGATCATGCCGGGCGTACAGAAGCCGCACTGCAGGCCGTGGTGCTCGCGGAAGGCCTCCTGCATCGGATGCAGCGGCGCGCCGTCGGCGGCCAATCCCTCGATCGTCTTGACCTCGTGGCCATCGGCCATCACGGCAAGCGTGGTGCAGGACTTCACGGCCTTGCCGTCCAGATGCACAACGCAGGCGCCGCACTGCGAGGTGTCGCAGCCGACATGGGTGCCGGTGAGCCGCAGATTCTCGCGCAGGAACTGCACCAGCAGGGTACGGGGATCGACATTGGCCGTGACAGGATTGCCGTTCACGATGAGGGAGATTTTTGCCATAAGCACTCTCTATCAGCGCCCCGACGGGTCCCGTCGAAGCGGTTCTTATAATTATTCCAACCCATCATATGGGCCATTATGCCCCGGGGCAACATCACCCGGAACGCAAGGCGCCATGACAAAACGCGATATGCCGAAAGGCGCAATGCTTGAGGTATTGGCCTTCAGCCCTGTACCGCCTTGGCGAAGTTCGCGAAAAATTCGTCGGCTAGCTTCTTGGCGGCGCCGTTGATCAGGCGCTGGCCGAGCTGCGCCAACTTGCCACCGATCTGCGCCTCGACCTCGTAGGACAAAAGCGTGCCGCCGTCCTTCTCCGCAAGCTTGACCACGGCGCCACCCTTGGCGAAGCCGGCCACCCCGCCCTCGCCTTCACCGGAGATCTTGTAGCCGTTCGGCGGGTCGAGATCGGACAGCGTGACCTTGCCCTTGAAGCGCGCCGACACCGGGCCGACCTTCATTTTCGCCGTCGCACGAAAGCCGCCATCTTCGGTCTTCTCCAGCTCTTCGCAGCCAGGGATGCAGGCCTTCAGCACCTCGGCATCATTGAGCTTGGCCCACACGGCCTCGCGCGGCGCCGCAAGCTGGACTTCGCCGTTCATCGTCATGGCCATGGGTGCCTCCCGGGATATCGAACTTGGATCGCGCAACTCTAATGCTGCTCAAGTAACGCAGGGAGGCGGCAAAAGAAAGGGTGCCCCCCGGTCACGTGCAATGCATATTCGCAACTGCAAAAAGCTTGCGCTGATTGTTTGGGATTGGCACGGGCGGGCCATGGTGGTTAGGTCCCGCACAATATGAGCACATCCCTCTCCCCCCTGCTCGCGCCGATGCTGTCGAGCGTGGCCATGCGCGCGGTCTGCGACGACCGGTCGACCCTGCAGAACATGCTCGATTTCGAGGCAGCCCTGGCTCGAGCCGAAGCGGCCACGGGAGTGATTCCCGCGTCCGCGGCGGGTCCGATCGAAGCCGCGTGCAAGGCCGATACCTTTGACATGGCTGCGCTGGCTGAGGCCGCGACGCGATCCGGCAATCTCGCGATCCCCTTGGTCAAGACCCTGACCGCCAATGTCGGCAAGGCGGACGCAGAGGCCGCGCGCTACGTGCATTGGGGCGCCACCAGCCAGGACGTCATCGACACCGCGACCATGCTCATGCTCCGCGCCGGCATCGATGCGCTGGACGCCGACCTCAGCCGCGCCATCAAGGGTTTTGCCGCGCTGGCACGAGCCCACCGCAACACGGCAATGGTGGCGCGAACCTGGCTCCAGCACGCCCTACCGATGCCGTTCGGGCTGAAGGCCGCCGAATATGCTGCAAGCCTTGCCCGCGCCCGCTGCCGCCTGCGGCGGCTCTCCCGCGAGGGCCTCGCGCTGCAATTCGGCGGCGCCGCCGGCACCCTTGCAGCACTTGGCGACAAGGGGCTCGTCGTTTCCGAGCGGCTGGCGCAGGAGCTGAAGCTGCCGGTGCCGGAAGCGCCCTGGCATACCCATCGCGACCGCATCGCGGAGGCCGCTTCCTATTTCGCCATTCTCGCCGGCAGTTGCGGCAAGATCGCGCGGGACGTCTCGCTGCTGATGCAGACCGACGTCGCCGAGGCGTTCGAGCCGGCTGGCGAAGGCCGCGGCGGCTCCTCGACCATGCCGCACAAGCGCAACCCGGTGGCCGCCGCAAGCGCGCTGGGCTGCGCGACCATGGCCCCGCAGCTCGCCGCGACGATCTTTGCCGCCCAGGTGCAGGACCACGAGCGCAGCGCCGGGCCCTGGCATGCGGAATGGCCGACACTGCCGCAACTGATGCTGGTCACCTCGGGCGGGCTCGCGGCGATCGTCGATATCGCCGAAGGGCTCGATGTCGACGCGGCGCGCATGCGCAGCAATCTCGATGCGACCCACGGCCTGATCATGGCGGAAGCGGTCACCTTCGCGCTGGCCGAGACGATCGGCAAGAGCGATGCGCATCATGTCATCGAAGCCGCGAGCAAGCGCGCAGTGGCCGAGAAGAAACATCTGCGCGAGGTGCTGTCAGCCGATTCGCAGGTCACCGCGCATCTTTCGCCGGAAAATATTGCGGCATTGTTCGAGCCGATGGCCTATCAAGGGGCTTCCCAAGCCCTGATCGACCGCCTGCTCGACAGCCTCGAGCGCGAATAGAGCAGCCCTGAGCGGAAATAAGACGGAGACGCCCGCATGCCCATGATCGATGCCGACGGTTGCCTGATCAACGTCTCCGTCGAGGGCCGCGACGGCGGGCCGACGCTGATGCTCTCCAACTCGCTCGGCTGCACGCTGCAGATGTGGGAGCCGCAGATGAAGGCGCTGACGCAGGTGTTCCGCGTCATCCGCTATGACCGCCGCGGCCATGGCAAGTCCAACGTTCCGCCCGGCCCCTATACGATGGAGCGCTTCGGCCGTGACGTGCTCGCGATCCTCGACGACCTCAATATCGAGAAGGTGCACTGGTGCGGCCTGTCGATGGGCGGCATGGTCGGGCAATGGCTGGGCGCGAATGCGCCGGAGCGCTTCGGCAAGCTCATCCTCGCCAACACCTCCTGCTACTACGCCGAGCCGACCAAATGGCTTGAGCGCATCGACGCCGTGAAGAAGGGCGGCATCGCCGCCGTCGCCGACGCCGTTATCGCCGGCTGGCTCACCCAGGATTTCCGCGAGCGCGCGCCCGACATCGCCGCCAGGATGAAGGCGATGCTGCTGGCCTCCCCGGTCGAAGGCTATCTCGCCTGCTGCGAGGCGCTGTCGACGCTCGACCAGCGCGCGCTGCTGCCGAAGATCAAAAGCCCGACGCTGGTGATCGCCGGCCGGCACGACATGGCGACGCCGATTTCAGCGGGTGAATTGATCCGCTCAAGCATTCCCGGCGCGAGCATGACCATCATCGACGCCGCCCACATTTCCAATGTCGAGCAGCCGCACGCGTTTACCGATGCGGTGGTGGGCTTTTTGACGCAGCGATAGCACAGCCGTCATTGCGAGCGGAGGATGGACATGGACGACCAGAAGCGCCGCGATGCCGGCATGAACGTGCGCCGAAAAGTGCTGGGCAATGCCTGGGTCGACAAGTCGATCGCGGGTCGCAATGCGTTCAACACCGATTTCCAGGACATGATCACCCGCTACGCCTGGGGCGAGATCTGGACGCGGCCGCATTTCGACGAGCGCACGCGGCGGATCCTGGTAATCGGCACCATGGTCGCGCTTGGGCAATGGGACGAATTCCGCCTCCATGTGCGCGCGGCGCTCGCCGAGGGCGGTTTCACGCCCGACGACATCAAGGAAATCCTGCTGCAGCAGGCGATCTATTGCGGCGTGCCGGCGGTGAACCACGCCGTCAAGGAAGCCTCAGCGATTGTGCAGGAGCTCGGCCTGCTCAAGACCTAACGGCGGGGTGGCCTCGGCAGTCTTCGCCGCCGTCGCGGGCCGTTCGATCACCACCACGATGGCGGCACCTAGCAGGAGCAGGAGCTCGGTCGCGTGCAGCCGCAGCGCAGCCGTCTCGCCTACCTTCGAAGCCATGATCATGCTGGCGAAGGAGATCAGGCTGCCGATCGCAAGCGCAATGCCGAGCGCCTCATCGCTGCCGCCGTTCTTGCGGATGCGGGGGATGCAGAGCAGCGCAAGGTAGATCGCAAAGAACGCCACCACCGTCAGTCGCCCCAACGCCAGCAGCCAGGCGGCGCGAACCGTGTCCGTCCCCGCCATCTGGAGATGGTCGCTGAGGAAAAGAGCCACTGCGACGCTCGGCCGCTCATAGAGGCCGTGCACCGGCGCCACCATGATATTGAAGGCGACGAGGGTCCAGGCCGGGATGAAATAGGCCGCCAGAAGTGCGCCATTTACAGAACCGATCCGCCAATTTCCGAACATGCCGCTTCCCGCTTCGCTTGGCCCGCGCCTTCGATGGAAGGCTTTGCCGGGAGCTAACTCGCATCAGACTGTGGCGGCAATTTAAACCCTTTGTTTACCTTAACTGCCTCCCGACTGGGCATCCACTTGGGGCTCTCGCGGACCGGTTCCGCCCATTGCGGGGGAACCGGAGCGCCAAATGATCTTTGTAAAAGCCTCGATGCGGAGGCGGGGCCGGTTGCAGCCGCCAGTTCCCTCCTGTTACAAAACCAGAATGCTTAAGGGCTGCCGGGGCCCGAGAAGAAACTAGCACTCTCTCTCGAAGAGCTCCCTTTGAGCCGCGTCAGATTTGGGTACGGCAGCCTATGGATTATTTCGCCCAGCAGCTCATCAACGGCCTCGTGCTCGGCTCCATCTACGGCCTGATCGCGATCGGCTACACGATGGTCTACGGCATCGTCGGCATGATCAACTTCGCCCATGGCGACGTCTTCATGATCGGCGGCTTCATCGCACTGATCACCTTCCTTCTCCTGGTCTCGACCGGGCTGACCGCGGTTCCAGTCATCCTGCTTATCGTGATCCTGGTCTCCATGGCGATCACCGCCCTGTATGGCTGGACCATCGAGCGCATCGCCTACCGTCCGCTGCGCCACTCCTTCCGCCTCGCCCCGATGCTGTCGGCGATCGGCATGTCGTTCGTGCTGACCAACTATTCGCAGGTGGCGCAAGGCGCGCGGGTGAAGCCAGTGCCGCCAGTGATCACCGGCGGCTATACGCTGCACGAGAGCGCCGATGGCTTCGTGATCCAGCTCTCCAACATCCAGATCGTGGTGGTCATCACCACGATCGTGCTGCTGGCGATCTTCACTTGGCTGGTGTCACGCACCCGGCTCGGGCGCGACATGCGCGCCTGCGAGCAGGACCAGACCATGGCAGCGCTGCTCGGCGTCAACGTCGACCGCACGATCTCCATGACCTTCGTGATCGGTGCTGCGCTCGCCGCAGTGGCCGGCCTGATGTACCTGCTCTATTACGGCCTGGTGGATTTCTTCATGGGCTTTGTCGCCGGCATAAAGGCGTTCACCGCGGCCGTGCTCGGCGGCATCGGCTCGCTGCCGGGCGCGATGCTCGGCGGCCTCGCGATCGGGCTGATCGAGACGTTCTGGTCCGCCTATTTCTCGGTCGAATACAAGGATGTCGCGGCGTTCTCGATTCTGATCGTCGTGCTGATCTTCATGCCGACCGGCCTGCTCGGTCGTCCCGAAGTCGAAAAAGTCTGACGGTCGTGCGCGTGAAAACTCCCTCAATCAATACGGCCAAAGCTCCATCGGGGATCCCCGCTCTCCTGAAGACCGCCGGCTTCAACGCACTGATCGCGCTGGTGCTGTTCTCGCTGATGGTCGGCGTCCGCACCGAAGCCGGCTCCGACGGCCAGCTCACCTATTGGACGCGCTTCGGCGAGGTCGCCTCCCTCGTCGCCGCCGTGTTCGGCGGCTCGATCGTGATCGAGCTGCTCAAGCAATGGATCGGTCCGACCGGCGCCGAGAAGCTGGTGCCGCCCGCGGTGCAGAGCGGAATGTCGTTCCTCGGCCGCTATCTCGCACCGGCGCTCCTGATCTTCACGCTGCTGGTGCCCGTGATCTTCTATGACCAGCGCTACATCCTCGACCTCGCAATCCTCGTGCTCACCTATGTGATGCTGGGCTGGGGGCTGAACGTCGTGGTTGGCCTCGCCGGCCTGCTCGATCTCGGCTACGTCGCGTTCTATGCGGTGGGCGCCTATTCCTACGCGCTGCTTGCCACCAATTTCGGCTGGTCATTCTGGATCTGCCTGCCGCTTGCCGGCATCCTTGCCGCATTCTGGGGCGTGCTGCTCGGCTTCCCGGTGCTGCGCCTGCGCGGCGACTACCTCGCCATCGTGACGCTCGCCTTCGGCGAAATCATCCGCCTCGTCATCATCAATTGGCAGGAGCTGACCGGCGGCCCCAACGGCGTCTCCAGCATTCCCCGCCCCTCCTTCTTCGGCATTCCGCTCGACAACAGCGACAACGGGCTCGCCGCCAGGCTCGGTATCGAATATTCGCCGACCCACCGTATCGTCTTCCTGTTCTACCTGATCCTGGCGCTTGCGCTGCTCACCAACTGGGTGACGATCCGGCTGCGCCGCCTGCCGATCGGCCGAGCCTGGGAAGCGTTGCGCGAGGACGAGGTCGCCTGCCGCGCGCTCGGTATCAACACCACGACCACCAAGCTCACCGCATTTGCGACCGGTGCGATGTTCGGCGGCTTTGCCGGCGCGTTCTTCGCGACCCGCCAGGGCTTCATCAGTCCGGAATCTTTCACTTTCCAGGAATCGGCGCTGGTGCTCGCCATCGTCGTGCTCGGCGGTATGGGCTCGCAGCTTGGCGTGGCGCTCGCGGCGCTCGCCATGATCGGCGGTTTCGAACTGTTCCGGAGCCTCGAGAGCTATCGCATGCTGGTGTTCGGCATGGCCATGGTGCTGATCATGATCTGGCGGCCGCGCGGCCTCATCGGCCATCGCGCACCGACCGTGTATCTGACCAAGGCACACGCGATTTCCTCCGACCTCGTCAAAGAGGGGCACGGATGAGCCCCGACCAGATTCTCGAGGTCGACCGGCTCACCATGCGCTTCGGCGGCATCGTCGCGGTGCAGGACCTGTCGTTTGCGGCCGAGCGGAAGAAGATCACCGCCCTGATCGGACCCAACGGCGCCGGCAAGACCACGGTCTTCAACTGCATCACCGGGTTCTACAGGCCGAGCGGCGGCGCGATCCGCCTCACCCATGACGGCAAGGTGATCGCGCTGGAGCGGCTGAACGATTTCCGCATCGCCAAGCAGGCCAAGGTCGCCCGCACCTTCCAGAACATTCGCCTGTTTCCCGGCATGACCGCGCTGGAAAACCTGATGGTGGCGCAGCACAACGCGCTGATGCGCGCCTCCGGCTTCACCTTCCTCGGACTCATTGGTGCGCCCGGCTACCGCGACGCCGAGAAGTGCGCGATCGATCTCGCCACCGACTGGCTCAAGCGGGTCAATTTGCTCGATCGCGCCGACGACGCCGCCGGTAATTTTGCCTATGGCGACCAGCGACGGCTCGAGATCGCACGTGCGATGTGCACCGAGCCCGCGCTCTTGTGCCTGGACGAACCCGCCGCCGGCCTCAATGCGCGCGAGAGCGCCGCCCTGAGCGAGCTGCTGCTGTCGATCCGCGACGAGCTCGGCACCTCGATCCTGCTGATCGAGCACGACATGTCTGTGGTGATGGAGATCTCCGACCACATTGTGGTGATGGACCATGGTGTGAAGATCGCGGAAGGCTCCCCGCGCGAGGTTCGCGACGATCCAAAGGTGATCGCCGCCTATCTCGGCACCGATGAGGAAGAGGCGGTGGCCGTGATGGAGAGCGGGTCGTGACTGCGCCCACTCCCCTGCTCGCGATTCGCAGCCTTCGCGCCGCCTACGGCAAGATCGAGGCGCTGAAAGGCGTCGACCTCGAGATCAACGCCGGCGAGATCGTGGCGCTGATCGGCGCCAACGGCGCCGGCAAGTCGACGCTGATGATGACGATCTTCGGCAAGCCGCGCGCCCGCGCCGGCCAGATCCTGTACGAAGGCCGCGACATCACCGAAGTGCCGACCCACGAGATCGCGCATTTGCGCATCGCGCAGTCGCCGGAAGGCCGCCGCATCTTCCCGCGCATGAGCGTGGCGGAAAACCTCCAGATGGGGGCGGACGCCACCGAATGCAGTGATGCCGAAGGCGAGGCGACGCTACAACGCGTGTTCATGCTGTTTCCGCGGCTGAAGGAACGCTACGCCCAGCGCGGCGGAACCTTATCCGGCGGCGAGCAACAGATGCTCGCGATCGGCCGCGCCTTGATGAGCCGTCCTCGACTGCTCCTGCTCGACGAGCCCTCGCTCGGTCTGGCGCCGCTGATCGCGCGCCAGATTTTCGATGCGATCCGCACTCTGAACCGGCAGGACGGCCTGACCGTACTGATCGTCGAGCAGAACGCCAACCATGCGCTCAAGCTCGCCCATCGCGGCTATGTCATGGTCAATGGCCTGATCACGCTGGCCGGGACCGGCGCCGAGTTGTTGCAGCGCCCCGAGATTCGCGCCGCCTACCTGGAAGGTGGCCGGCACGGTTGAGGCCGCCCAAGACGAACCGGTGCGGACCCGCATGCGGCCGAATGTGGCGAGATATCTCCGCCAATGCCCGTATTTTGCCGGTGACTTCTCCCAAAATTCATTCAAGAATGGCGCCGGTTCGAACCGGGCATGTCCGGCAACGTCCACAGGCGACCACCCTCGAGGTATCTCATGAAATCACTGAAGCTCATCGGTCTGGCATTCGGCGCATCGATCGCGCTATCGAGCGCGGCATTCGCGCAGGATGTCACCGTCGCAGTCGCCGGTCCGATGACCGGCGGCGAGTCCGCCTTCGGCCGCCAGATGAAGAACGGCGCCGAAATGGCCGTGGCCGACATCAACGCGGCCGGCGGCCTCAACGGCAAGAAGCTCGCGCTGTCCGTCGAGGACGACGCCTGCGATCCAAAACAGGCGCGCTCGATCGCCGAGAAGATCGCCGGCGCGAAAATACCTTTCGTGGCCGGGCATTATTGCTCGTCGTCGTCGATTCCGGCTTCGGAAGCCTATGCCGACGGTAACGTGCTCCAGATTACCCCTGCCTCCACCAATCCGAAATTCACCGATAGCGGACTGTGGAACGTGGCGCGCGTCTGCGGCCGCGACGACCAGCAGGGCCTGGTCGCCGCCCAGTACATCGCCAAGAACTACAAGGGCAAGAATATCGCCATCCTCAACGACAAGACCACCTACGGCAAGGGTCTTGCGGACGAGACCAAGAAGGCGCTCAACAAGGCCGGCGTCACCGAGAAGATGTACGAGTCCTACAACAAGGGCGACAAGGACTTCAACGCGATCGTCTCGCGGCTGAAGCGCGACAATATCGATCTCGTCTATGTCGGGGGCTACCATCAGGAGAGCGGCCTTCTCCTGCGCCAGATGCGCGACCAGGGCCTCAAGACCGTGCTGATGGCCGGCGACGCGCTCGCCGACAAGGAATACGCCTCCATCACCGGCCCGGCCGGCGAAGGCACGCTGTTCACCTTCGGCCCCGATCCGCGCAACAAGCCGACCGCGAAGAAGATCGTCGAAGCCTTCAAGGCCAAGAACATCGACCCCGAGGGCTACACGCTCTACACCTACGCGGCGATGCAGGTCTGGTCGGAAGCGGCCAAGAAGGCCGGCACCACCGACGCTAAGAAGGTCATGGCGGCGATCAAGGCCGGCAAATGGGACACCGTGATCGGGCCGATCGAGTACGACGCCAAGGGCGACATCAAGCAGCTCGACTACGTCGTCTACAAATGGGACGCCAAGGGCGGCTACGCCGCGATCAGCGGCAACGGCACGTAAGCACGCTTGCCGGGCCTGAAGGCCCCATCCAATCATCACCGCGCCCCGGCTTTGCCCGGGGCGTTTCTTCCTGCGCTAGCGTCAGCCGACTGCGGGCAGCTCGTCGTCCACTGCGGCTTGGGCCTTCCGCAGTGCTTGAAGAAGATCGTTCGGCCGAAACGGCTTTTGCAGGCAGACCACGTTGGCGAGATGGGGCGATTGTTCCATGAAATCCAGCGCCGTCATCCCCGACACGGCAACGACCGGAAGCCCCGGTGCAAGCTCGCGCAGGGTCGCGATGACATCGACGCCGCTGCTGTCGCCGAGGAAAATGTCCACGATTGCCGCGTCGAAACAGGCCTCACTGAAGGCTTTCACCCCGGCTGCGCCGCTGTCGGCCTCGACGACGTCGTAACGGTGGACGCGCAGCACGATCGCGACCATCGCACGGACGTCCTTCTGGTCGTCGATGATGAGTACGCGGGGCATAGGGAACGACTCCCTGAGATCAAAATGCCTGATTCAAACCTGGAACCCTTAGCGGCGGGAGGGCATTGTGGCACCGTCCAGTAAAGCGCATCTTACCCGATCCCTGGTGCGCGTTCCCAATAAAATTAAGTAAACTGTAACCTTCGGTTGAGTCGCGGTGGGTTTTTCCATGGTGCGTGCCCAGAACCCGCTACCATGGACGGCAATTCATTGGGCCAAATGAGATTGGCAAAGATGCTCAAGACCGATCTGCGAGAACTGCACGTGTCCGAGACGACGGATCGAAACACATTCCTTTCGACGTTGCCGGCCACCCCGAAAGACCGCAGCGCAGCATTGGCGATCGTGGGCGTCTCCTCGATCTTGTTCGCAGTGGCCGTGCCTTTCGCAGGTATCCCGCTGCTGCCTGTGCCAGCCTTCGTCGCGAGCTATCAATCCGCCCTCGTCGTCGCCGACATCGTCACCGCGGTCCTGCTGTTGTCGCAGTTTGCGGTGCTCCGGACCCGCGCGCTGCTCGTGCTCGCGACGGGCTATCTGTTCACCGCCGCCGCGGCTGTGGTCCATGCCCTCACCTTTCCGGGACTTTTTTCGCCGACCGGGTTGCTGGGCGCCGACCAGCAGACCACGGTCTGGCTCTACATGATCTGGCACGGCGGCTTCCCGCTCTGCGTGCTGGCTTATGCCTGGCTGAAGGAGGCCGACGGCGGTGCCCGGATCGCGGGCTCGGCAAGCAAGGCGATCTACGCCAGCGTGCTCGGCGTCGTTGCGGTCGTGACCGTCTTGACCTGGATCGTCACTGCCCAGCACGACGTGCTTCCGGTCCTGCTGCGCGACGGCCGTTACACCCAGATCATGATCGGCGTGGTGTCCTTCATCTGGTCCTTGAGCTTCGCCGCGCTGGTCTCGTTGTGGTTCCGTCGACCGCATTCGGTCATCGATGTCTGGCTCATGGTCGTGATGTGCGCGTGGCTGTTCGACATCGCGCTGTCGGCGATTGTCAACGTCGCGCGCTTCGATCTCGGCTTCTACGCTGGCCGCCTCTATGGCCTCTGCGCGGCGACGTTCGTGCTTGCGGTGCTTCTGATCGAAAATGTCCGCCTCCAGGCGCACACGCTGGGCCTCGTCGGCAGGCTGCGCCAGCAGTCGGCATTGGATCGCGACTACTATGGCAAGCGCCTTGCGCTGTACGGCGCCGTCGTCGAATCCGCCAATGATGCCATCATCACGAAGACGCTCGACGGCATTATCACCGGCTGGAACAAGGCCGCCGAACGTCTGTTCGGCTATACCGCCGCGGAGGCCATCGGCCAGCCGATCGACATCATCGTGCCGGAGGACCGCAAGGCCGAGGTCAGGGGTATCCTGAACAGGGTTGGCGGCAACGAAACGATCGCCCAGCACGAAACCGTCCGCATGCGGAAGGACGGCCGTCCGCTCGACGTCGTTCTCAACATTTCTCCGCTGAAATCAGCCAACGGAGAAATCATCGGCGCCTCCAAGATCGCCCACGACATCACGGAAGAGAAGCAGTCCCGGGAGAAACTGCGCCGCGAGGTCGAGGAGCGTCAGCGCATCTTCGAGACCTCGCAGGATCTGATCCTCGTCACTGACAGTTTTGGCAATTTCGTCCAGGTCAGCCCAAGCGTGAAGACCATCCTCGGCTTGAGCCCGGACGACATGATCGGGCACAGCGCCACCGAGTTCATTCATCCCGACGATCTCGAAAGGACACGGAACGAGATGCGCGCGGCGCGGCGTGGCGCGGTCAAGCGCAGCTTCGAGGCGCGCTATTACCACTACGACGGTCACGAGGTGACGCTGAACTGGATGGGAACGTGGTCCGAGCCGGTCAAGCGCCATTTCTTCATTGGCCGCGACCTCACCGAGAAGCAGGCAGCCGAGGCGCAGTTCAGGCACGTCCAGAAGATGGATTCGATCGGTCAATTGACCGGCGGTGTCGCGCATGACTTCAACAATGTGCTGACCGTCATTACCGGCACGATCGGCATTTTGGCGGACGCGGTCGCTGATCGTCCCGAGCTCGCCGCCATCACCAAATTGATCGACGATGCCGCCGAGCGCGGCGCGCAACTGACCAAGCATCTGCTCGCCTTCGCCCGCAAGCAGCCGCTCCAGCCGCGCGAAATCGACGTCAACGCATTGACACTCGAGGCCGCAAAGCTCCTGCATCCCACCCTCGGCGAGCAGATCACCATCATGCCGCAGCTCACCGAGGACGCGTGGCCGGCACTGGTCGACCCAGGCCAGCTTTCCACCGCGATCCTCAATCTCGCGCTGAACGCGCGCGATGCCATGCCCGATGGCGGCACGCTGGTGCTGGAGACCCGCAACATCTTCCTCGACGACGGCTATGCCAGCATGAATCCCGACGTGGTGGCCGGCAATTACGTGATGATCGCCGTCAGCGACACCGGCTCCGGAATCCCGCCGGAATTGATCGACCGGGTGTTCGATCCCTTCTTCACCACCAAGGAGGTCGGCAAGGGCACCGGCCTCGGGCTCAGCATGGTGTTCGGCTTCGTCAAGCAGTCCGGCGGCCACATCAAGATCTACAGCGAGGAAGGCCACGGCACGAGCGTGAAGATCTACCTGCCGCGCTCGAGCGGCGTGCAGGAGACCGAGTTCGAGGCGCTCCAGAACGCCCCCATTGCCGGCGGTGACGAGAAGATCCTGATCGTCGAGGACGACGCGCTGGTGCGGCAATATGTCGTGACCCAGATCAAGAGCCTCGGCTATACCGCCCTCGAAGCCGCCAACGCGGCCGAGGCCCTCACCATCATCGATGCCGACAAGGACATCGACCTGCTGTTCACGGACGTGATCATGCCGGGCAACATGAACGGCCGCCAGCTCGCCGATGAGGCGGCTCGCCGCCGCCCCGAGCTGAAGACGCTGTTCACCTCGGGCTACACCGAGAACGCCATCGTCCATCACGGGCGGCTCGATTCCGGCGTGCTGCTGCTGGCAAAGCCCTACCGCAAATCCGAGCTCGCCAAGATGCTGAGGACCGCGCTCGCGGGTTGAGCCTGCGGCATCCCTGCGATATCGCTGAAGCGAACGCCTTTCAGCCTGCGGAGCCGCCTTGAAAAACCTTCTCACCGACATCGCCGGCGTCCGCGTCGGCCATGCCGAAGATGCGAAAGTCGCCACCGGCACGACCGCAATCATCTTCGACGCCCCCGCGGTTGCGGCCATCGATGTTCGCGGCGGCGGACCCGGCACGCGCGAAGACGCGTTGCTCGACCTCGCCAGCACCGTCGATCGCGTTGATGCGATCGCGCTGTCCGGCGGCTCCGCCTTTGGAATCGACGCCGGCGGCGGCATCCAGGCCTGGCTCGCCGAACAAGGCCGCGGCTTGCGGATTCGCGAGGCGGTGATACCGATCGTGCCGGGCGCGATCGTTTTCGACCTGCTCAACGGTGGCGACAAGGCCTGGGGACGCTTCGCGCCCTATCGCGATCTCGGCTACGCCGCAGCGTTGGCCGCCAGCGACGATTTCGCGCTGGGAAGCGTCGGCGCAGGGCTGGGTGCGACCACCGCGACCTTCAAGGGCGGACTGGGGTCGGCTTCCGCGGTCCTGGCCAACGGCATCAAGGTCGCCGCGATCATCGTCGTCAACGCGGTCGGCAGCACGACCATTGGCGAAGGGCCGTGGTTCTGGGCCGCGCCGTTCGAGGAGAACGGCGAGTTCGGCGGGCGCGGCCTGCCGTCCGCCTTCACGCCGGACATGCTGGCGATGCGCATCAAGGGCGGACCCGCCGCGAGCGCGCGTGAGAACACCACGATCGGCCTCGTCGTCACCGATGCAACGCTGACCAAGGCCCAGGCCAAGCGGCTTGCGATGATTGCGCATACCGGGTTTGCCCGTGCGATCTATCCGGTGCATGCCCCAACCGACGGCGACGTGCTGTTCGCCGCCGCAACTGGCGAGAAGCCCATTGAGCCGCTGGTCGGCCTTACCGAGCTCGGCACGGTCGCCGCCAACGTGGTCGCACGCGCAATCGCTCGCGGCGTCTACAATGCGACGGCCCTGCCGTTCGCCGGCGCGATGCCGGCGTGGAAGGCCCGGTTCGGTTAAGGCGCTTTCGAGCGAAGTGGGTACCGGTTCGCGTCAAGACAACGCGTAGAAACGAAACCACGAACACGGCGTTACCCTGACGGGCCAAGGTGCACCGCCATGCCGTCTTCCGTGATCCGCTTTTTCCGCTATACGCCCGACACGCGCGAGCTGAAGGTCACTTTCGTCAGCGGACGCCTCTATGTCTACGCGGACGTTCCGCCCGAGGTCGCCGCCGCGTTCAAGAATGTGCGCTCAAAGGGTACGTTCTTCAACCGCGAAATCCGCGACCGGTATGTCTACCGTGACATCACTCACGAATATGCCAGCTAGCCATGAGCAGGTCACACGTTCATCGACATCGATGAACCGACAGTCGCTGAGGCGCCTTGTCCCTGTCCGCCTTGCCGCTGCATCAACTGTGCGAACAGATCGTAGGCCGAATTACGGGAGCTGGAGGCGCCCGGGACCGTCGTCGACATCTTGAAGCCGTCGGCGTAGGTGACGGTGGTGGTGGTCGAGCCGTCGGCGCCGGTCGTCGAGGTCGAGGTCGAGCCGCCGCTGGACTGCGAGGAGGAATCCGAACCGCTGCCGGACGCATCGCCCGCACCCTGTGCGTGATGGTGACCGCGATGGCCGCTCTTCAGCGCCTTCGACATCTCGTCGAGGCTGACGCTGCTGTCGGAGTTCGAATCCAGCTTGGAGAACACGTCGTCAGCCTGCGCCGTGTTGGTGCCACCGGCACCCAGCGCGTGCTCGAATTCGGACTTGGTGATCTTGCCGTCGCCATCCGCGTCGATCTGTGAAAACAGGTCCTTGAGCGCGGCGTCACGGCTCGTCGAGGACGCGGAGTTCGACGAGGTCGAGCCGGCTGTGCTGCTCGCACTGTCCGAGGACTGGCTCTGCGCGGCGAGCAGCGCGTTCATCGTCTCCGGCGCGATCTGCGGGCGGTTGCCTGAATTGACCGACGAGGCCGCGCCGCTGGTCGTGCTGCTGCTGTCGATCGCGAACGGATTGGTCGCGCCTTGCGAAGACCCGGTCTTCTGGGTCGACGAGGACGATTTTGAATTCGTCAGCGACTGGATCGCGCCGAGCGCACTCGATACGGCACCAAGGGCAAACAACATTGCACAACTCCAACCGATGCGGCATGCCGCGACCAATGTCCTGGAGGTGACGTCAGCAAGCGCCATGCCAGCGAGAAAAGCTCAATGAAATCCGCTTTCACCGCACTTTGCACGGCCCGGGAACACCGGCAATTCATGCCGGCCGCGGCAGAAATTTCCGCCCACAGGAAGCACGCCGCCCTGCATTGCCCGGCTGAGAGGCCCATGTTAGGCGAGTCAATCTTTCACGGCCGCCACGGGAAACCGCAATGACCCAAGCCTTCGCCCCCCGCCCCCTGGCAATCGCGCCCTCGATCCTGGCCTCGGATTTCTCGAGGCTCGGCGAGGAGGTGCGCGCCGTGGACGCCGCCGGCGCCGACTGGATCCATCTCGACGTCATGGACGGGCACTTCGTTCCCAACATCTCCTATGGCCCCGACGTCATCAAGGCAATGCGCCCGCACACCAAGAAGATCTTCGACGCACATCTGATGATCTCGCCCTGCGACCCCTATCTGGAGGCCTTTGCGAAAGCCGGCTGCGACCACATCACCGTCCATGCGGAGGCCGGTCCCCATCTGCACCGCTCGCTTCAGGCGATCCGCGCGCTCGGCAAGAAGGCCGGCGTTTCGCTCAATCCGGGCACGCCGATCAGCACGCTCGAATACGTCCTGGACCTCGTCGACCTCGTGCTGGTGATGTCGGTCAATCCCGGCTTCGGCGGCCAGGCCTTCATCCCCTCCGCGATCGGCAAGATCCGCGACATCCGCGCGATGACCGCGGGCCGTCCGATCGACATCGAGGTTGATGGCGGCGTCGGCTCCGACGTCGCAGGTCCCCTGGCCGCAGCTGGGGCCAATGCCTTCGTCGCCGGCACATCCGTGTTCAGGGGCGGCACGCAGGACGCCTACAAGACCAACATCGCCGCGATCCGCAACGCGGCCGCAGGCGCACGCGGCGAAGCAATCTGAAGGCTCACGCGCTTCGCACATGTGCGGCTCCTACGGATGTTGCGACGCGCAACGCCTAAACTTGCAACCTTGATCCGTACTCCTCCGGGCTTCCCTGATTCGCGCAAATCACCGCTAGTGATTCTTGCCTGTTTTCGCGGGAGCACATCATGACGACGACCCTGGTTTGGACTGGCGTGGCGTTGTGGCTTGGTTTCAGTGCGTTTGTTGTGTTTGGTCCATCGGCCGGACCTGTGAAGGTCGCGGCACGCTCGACCCGCATCACCCGTCGCGACTGGTATCGGGCCTGAGCCCATGCAGATCGCGCTCGTGAAACGTCAGCCGAAGCGCAGGTGCCGCATCCCGCGGCGCCCGCATCCTGACCTCGACTATTTCTTCGGACGGCTCGAACGCACCGAAGGCGAGATGCGCGACGACACCAGGCCCGAGATGGCGGACCTGGATCACCCGCTCCGGTCACCGCGCCGGCATTGAATTCTTTTCTGGACTAAGCTCATGAAGCCGCACTGCCCAAACTGCCTGAAGGAAATGACCAAGGCGTCCGCGTCGCGCAACCTGTTCAACTGCGAGCCCTGCCGCGAGATCATCCAGTTCTTCGGCGGCAGCGCGGATCACGGCGAGCCCAGCCCGCAATTCTCCTGGCCGATCCGCCGCAAGCCTACCACGTACACTGCCCACGCGGCCTGAACCTTCCAGGATCCAGGGCGCGGCCCTATCCGGCGCCCTCGCCGGCATCCGCAGCCATTCGCGGCGGCCGCACCACGGTGACGGTGCAGGCCGCTTCCGAAGCCACCTTGGCCGAGACGCTGCCGAGCAGTGTTCGCCTAAACGAGCCCTGCCGCGCGCCGATGATGACGTGGTCAACGTGGTTGACCTCGCAAAACTCCAGGATGGCCGCGGCGGGATCGACGGCTTCCAGCACGTGAGCCGACAGCCGGCCTTCGTCCAGCTTGAGCGGCGTGGCCCAGTGCCTAAGCGCCACCAACCGGTCGATATGCTTGTTGAAGCCCTGCTCGTCCAGCGTCCTGTCAATCGCGATGCGGTTGAGCTTGAGCACGTTGAGACAGGCGAGCCGCGCCGACGGCAGCGTGGCGAGAATGCGTTCCGTCGTCATGCGCAGGGCCTCGTTTAATTCCGGCTCGCCTTCCGCCGTATCGAGCGCGACCGCAACGATCGGGCTTGATGCGATTTGGGCTGCGACATCCGATTTCGCGCGGGGCGCCATGACGCCCTGGTTGAACCGGCGGCGCCAGGCGACGCTGAGGGGATCGCGCTTCATTCGCTCCGAGCGCATCGTGAGCCTGATCTGGTCCGGATGGGTCAGATCGAAGGCGAGCTGCGACGCCGTCGGATAGCGCCGCACCGGCTCGATCTCGAGGCACCGCAGCACCACCTCCTGGAGCCAGGGCGGATAATCGGCGCGGAGTGCGCGCGGCGAGTGCGGATCGCGCCACAGCCGGCGCCGCATCGCACGCAGCGTCTCGCCCTCGCCGAAGGGACGCTCGCCGGTGGTGAAGAAATAGAGCAGCACGCCCAGCGAGAACAGATCGCTGCGCGGATCGTCGCGCACCCCTGACAGCCGTTCCGGCGCCATATAGGGCGCGGTGCCGTAAGGCAGGCGGAATTCCTCCTGCAACAGGTCCGGCAGATGGTTGTGATGCGACAGGCCATAGTCGATCAGCACCGCCTCGCCGCTCTCGCGGAACATGATGCTGCTCGGCTTGATGTCGTGATGGATCACGTTCTGCCGGTGCAAATCGGCGAGCCCTGTCGCGATCCTGGCGACGAGCTGCCGCGCCTCGTCATACGGCAGCGGCAGGTCGGGCAGCCGCTTGTAGAGCGTGGTCCCGGAGATGCGCTCGATCACGACATAGGCTTGGTGGGCGAAATCGCCCGTGCCGAAGCATGCGGGCACGTGCGGCCCGGCAAGCCGCGGCAGGATCATCATCTCCATCTCGAAGGAGACGATCGCTGCGGGGTCCTCACCCTCCGACACCCGCGGAATCTTCATCAGCAGCGGCACGTCGATGCCGGGATGGGTGACCGTCCACAGCGTCGCCATGCCGCCGGCATGGACGCATTCGCCGATAGTGTAGCCGTCGATCTCTGCGCCTGATTTGACCAGGGGTTTCGGCATCGGCCTCTAGCGCCCCTGCGACAGCCGGTCGGCGAGCCAATGCGGCAGGCCGTTCTCACGGATCCGGTTCGCGGCCGTCTCGACATCGTAGGGCGCGCGGCAATAGGTGATCTGGCAAGAGACCGTGTCAAACAGCGCGAAAGCCGCGGATGGATCGTTATCGCGTGGCTGGCCGACCGAGCCGAGCACCGCAAGCCATTGCCGCCCGCGCAGCAGCGGTACTGAGACGTCGGTCTTGGGCACAAGTCCCGTCATCTTCGCCGTCACCGACATCGAATAGATCGCCGGGCGATGGATGTGGCCGCAGAATGTGACATGAGCCGGCGTCGCGATGAGGCTTTTGGCGGCGTCCGCCGTCGATCGGACATAGTGCCAGCCTCGGGGGCTGGAGGCTTCCGAATGCACGAACAGGCGGTCGCCGTCCTGCACCAGCATCGGCAATTCCGCCAGGAACCGCCGCTGCGCGGGGTCGAGCCGGCCGCGTGTCCATTCGATCGCGATCTGCGCCTCGGCATTCATGGTCTCGGCCGAGGAATTCACCGCCTGGTCATGGTTGCCGCGCACGGCGACGGCGCCCTGGGCAACCAGCTCCATCGCGGTATCCACCACCCATTCCGGATCGGCGCCATAGCCGACGAAGTCGCCGAGCAGGATGAATCGCTCGGCGCCACGCGCCCGCGCGACCTTCAGGCACGCCTCGAACGCCTGCCGGTTGCCGTGGATATCCGAGAAGACAGCGAGAAGCACGCACCCTCCACCCCGAAGCCTTATCGGAAGCCGATAAGGCCAAATTGAGGGACGTCAAGATGCGCCGGCGCGGGCCCGTTTTCCAGCGGGCGCCTGCGGCGATGGTGAAGGGCCTATTGCTCGTCCTTCGGCGGCATCCGGGGCGGCGGCAGCGGCGTGAACACGGCGCTTTGCGCGCCGGCCGACGGCGCAGCGAATTCGCCGGTCGAGGAATCGCCGCCGCTCGTCTCCATGATGGTCTTGGGGGTCACATATTCCCGGACCATGTCGATGAGGCTGCCATCGCCGCCGCCGAAATCGGCGGCGCGGCCGCCTTGCGGATGTCCCAACGCGATCTCGTTCTCCGCTGCATGGGTCTTGTCGGCCAGCCTGTCATTGTAGGGCACGCGAAAGGCGCGCGGAATGCCGCTCGGGCGATTGTCCTCGTCGAGCTGCTCGACCCAGAGATAGATCGAGCCGGGATCGCCCTCCAGCGAATGCGGCTCGACGATGCGGGCCTTCAGCAGCTTGAAGGAGGTCGGCAGCCGGTCCGCGCTGGCCCAGCCGAGCAGCCCACGCATTTCCGTGAAGCTGACGACATAGAAGGCGCTGGTCACGACGACCGCAACCGCCTTCAGTGACCAATGCAGCCGCGCATAAACCAGCACGACCAGCAGCAGTGCGCCGATGACGGCATAGGCGACCGATAGCGTGAGGATGACCGTCTGCAGGCTAGTCACGGCGTACCCTCGCAGTGTTCTTGCTCACGCCGGTCCTCGGGTCGAGATCGGCGCCGTTGCGCCAGCTGCTGCGAAAAGTCTCCAGCAGCGATTTCGGCCGCTGGTCCACATTGACGACCTTGCCCTCGGCATCAAGCCGGAACCGCACCGCGGTCTTCTCGTCGCCCGTGTGATCGAGCGTGAACTTGTTGTCGAAGATCACCTGCGCGGTCGGATTGAGCTTCTGCACCTTCACATTGGCCTGGACCGGTTCGCCGGTCGTGGCCACGAAATGTGAGACATTGACAGTGTATTCGCCGGGAACGATGCCGCGCACCGTGACGATCTCCTCGCGGATCGGCGAGGCAATCTTCTTGCCGTTCACCATGATGAAGTCGTTGGCTCCGCCGCGATCGTCACGGTCGAGCGTCAGGAAACCAGCCTCGCGGTGGCGATACCAGGCGATATTGCCCACGGGATCCTGCACGAACAGGTCGAGATCGTCGGGATGGCTGTCCGGCCAGTCCAGCGTGATCATGAACTCGGCCTTGGAGTCGATCTTGCCGTCCTTGGCGTCCGGCGAGACCGCGAGCAGCGCGAGGAAGAACAGGAAAGCGATCACCTGGAGCGCCTTGAACAGCATCACGCCCAGGGGATCGAACGGCTCCTCGCGCGGATAGAGACCGAAATCATCCATCATGACTGGGGTCCGACCCTCATGATTCCGGAACCCTTGATTCCAGCGCCCTTGCGCTCCAGCACCGGCGTCACATAGGTCTCGGTCAGCACCACCGCGTCCGAGAACACCTTCTGGGTCGCGGCGTCCAGCATGTAGTACTGGATGCGGACCAGTATCGAACCGACCAGGCCCGCCAGGGTCGTGTACATCGCGACCGCCATGCCGTCGCTCATCAGTCCCATCGAGGATCGCATCGCGACCTTGTCGGCGGCATCCAGCCCCGCGATCGGCGCCAGCATGATGATGAAGCCGACGATGGTGCCGAGCAGGCCGAGCTTCATCAGCGTATCCGAGACGAAGGCCCCGAAGCCGTTGGAGCCGCGCAGCCGGTCGGCGAGCGTCCGCAGCAATAGCGTCTGGTCGACCGGGCGGTAGTCCTGCGCCGCGGCTTTGGTCACGAGGCTCTCGATGTGGTCCCGCACCAGCCCGCGTGGCAGCGCGGCCGCGCCGGCGTCGAGCGCCCTGCCGCCCTCGGGCGCCGCGAGGACCGCGCGGCAGCGCCGGGCCGCCGCGCCTTCACGGGCAATTGCCCGGGTGCGCAGGAAGCAGTGACCGCAGGTGAGGACATAGAGCAGCGCGATCATGCTGGAAATGTAAGTCCGATCCGAGGTCAGCATCAGACCGATCAGGCCGAACCGCCACAGCAGCACGACGGCGAAGATCGAAAGCCCGGTGAAGATCATCCAGAACAGGAGCGCGCTGCGCTCGGATGGGTCGGCAGCAGGCCCCGCGATCGGTCCAATCGTCATCGAAGTCATGCTGCACTGCTCCTGGCCTATAAAGATTGGCCTGCCGCGATTACCCGCCCACTAGATCAAAGCCGCCGCGCCCGGTCCAAAGAGCCATGCCCAATCCGGCTTGGGAAATTTGCCCGAGCTGCCATCCTGCCGTGCCTCGCAATTGGCAAGGCGCGGCGGCGTTGTTAGGCTGACCTTACCAAACTTTGGGGTGATCGCATGCGCCTTGTGCTTCAGCTTGTCGCCCGTCTGTTTCTCATCGTCGCGCTCTGCCTCGGCGCGGCGACCATCTGGGCCACGTTCGACGCCTATCGCAGCGTGGACCGGGCGACTGCGGCCTCGGCGCAGCGGGTTGCGCAGGCGCTTCAGGCGCTGTACTGGCACGAATTCTTGTTGCGGAGCAGCAGAACACGCGAGCAGCTTCTGCCGATTCCGGAGTGGCGCACGCTGGAGACGATGAAGCTGATCTCGCCCGGCGTCTGCGTCGAGTTTCAGCCGGCCATCGCATTCGAAAAGCCGCTCTGCGGCCAGAGCGAGGGGCTAGGCAAGACGCCGCCGCGCTGGTTCGCATCGATCGTGCCGACTTTCCTCGGCAGCCACGCCGAAGTGATACGGCCGGTCAGTCCCCGCGCGGCGACCGCCGGAACGGTGGTCGCGACGCCGGATGAAGCGGCCGCCATCTCGCTCGCCTGGGAGTACATCCTCAACGTCATCGATGTCGCGCTTTTGATGGCGGCGGCGATCGCGCTGCTGGCTTCGCTCGCGATCGCGCATGCGCTGGCGCCGGCGCGCACGATCGTGACTGCCTTGCAGCGCATGGCGCGCGGTCAGTATCGCACCCAACTGCCGCGCTTCCGCTCGATGGAGCTGGCGATGATCGGCAGCGCCGTCGGCGAGCTCGGCGGCCGGCTGGAGGAAGCGACCGAGCAGCGCGCAACGCTGACGCGACGCCTGATCGAGATCCGCGACGACGAACGCCGCGCGCTCGCCCGCGAGCTGCACGACGAGTTCGGGCAAAATCTCTCGGCCATCCTCGCCTTCGCCAACACCATCGAGACGGCGGGCACGAAGGAAGACAAGGACAACGGCATCGCGCAGGACGCGCGGATGATCTCGCAGGCCACGCATCATCTGATGGCCTCGCTGCGCGATGCGCTGAAGCGCCTGCGCAATCCCCTGCCCGCCGAGCTTGGACTGGAGGCGAGCCTGGTGAATCTGGTGGATAGTTGGCGCTCGCAAAGCTCGGCGCGGCCGACGATCCAGCTCGATCTCAAGGGCGACCTCACCGACATCAGCGGCCCGGCCGCCACCACTGCCTATCGCGTCGCGCAGGAATGCCTGACCAACGCGTTGCGCCACGGCGCGGCGCGCGAGATTTCGCTAAGCGTCGAGCGGCGCGCGGGCGACGACGATGCGTTACTGATCCGCGTCGAAGACGATGGCGGCGGCGACGCGGCGCACGTAGTGCAGTCGGCCGGCTTCGGCCTCACGGGCATCCGCGAGCGCGTTGCTGCGGCCGGTGGATCATTGTCGATTCTATCAGCCCATCGCGGCCTCAGCGTCGCCGCCACCATCCCGCTCGCCGCGTGAGGCCGAGATGAACGAGATTACAGCGACAGGCATTTCCGTGCTGCTGGTCGACGACCATCCGATCGTGCGGCAAGGCTATCGGCGCGTGCTGGAAAGCCAGGGCGATCTGCATGTCGTGGCGGAAGCCGACAGCGCCGCGGATGCCTACGTCGCCTTCAAGGCACGCGATCCTGATGTCGTCGTGCTTGATATCTCGATGCCTGGCGCGAGCGGGCTGGAGGCGATCCGCAACATCCGCGCGCGCAGCCCGCGGGCGCGGATCCTCGTTTTCACCATGCACAACGAGGCCGTGCTGGTGAAGGCAGCCTTCAGTGCCGGCGCCAGCGGCTTCGTCACCAAGAGCAGCGAGCCGTCCGCGGTCGTGTCCGCGATCCGCAGCGTCGCCCGCGGCGAGCGCGCCATGAGCGACGACATCGCGCACATCCTGGCCGAGGACAGCCTGTCGGCGGGCTCAGCGCTGGATCAACTGGGAGAACGCGAGATCGAGATCCTGCGCCAGTTCGCCGGCGGCGCCACGACCGAACAGATTGCTGCGCATCTCAATCTCAGCGTCAAGACGGTGCAGAACTATCACTATCTGATCAAGACCAAGACCGGCGCGCGCACGGATGCGCAGCTCGTGCGGCTGGCGGCGAGTTGCGGGCTGACGAAGATCTAGAGCTTGCCCGTCCCTAGAGCCCTCCTCCGCACGCGGGGTCTCCAAGGATATTTCGATCGCCTTAGCGATGAGGATTGGAACGGAGGCGGTCGAACTCTGGTTAGTACCGGAGCGAAGGAGTTCCGCCATGAGTAAGGCTATCCGCGAAGCCACCTATCCCGCGATTATCACTGTCGGCGAGCTCATCGATGAACTCTGCCGCCTGCCAGACACAGCAACGATCCGATTCCACTGCCCCATGCTCGAACAAGAGCTTGCATTCTACCGGCTTCGAAAGCGGGCGAAGGACCTCGTCGAAATTGAAGTCAATGCGTATCCGGAAAGCCCGCCGGTCGTGCCATTGGCCGGTGCCGCTCTTCGTGGACGGAAGAAGTCCCACCATCCGCGTTCGCTCCGCGATGGTGCCCTCGCTCATAAGGTCGGGGGATAAAAAACGCCTACGCCTTCAGCCCGCGCAATACCAGCGCCAGCGTCGCATCGACACGCGCCGAGAGGTCGGCGTCCTTCCACTCGTCGGCATGAGCCGGATGGTGGAAGCGGACGGTGGCATCGAAGATGGCGCGCGCGGTGGCCTTGACGTCGTCTACGGCGAACACGCCCTGCGTCACGCCATCGGACAGGATCGCCGCGATCTGGTCGATCATGGTGTCCTTGTGACATTTGACAGCCGCGCAGGCTTCGCGCGCCAACGTCAGATAGGTGTCGAACATCTCGGGGTCGTCGAGCACGCGCGAACGTTTGGCGGCGAACAGCGTCCGTAGCCAGCGGTCGAGCCTGTCAGGCGCCGGACCCTGCTCCTCGGCGATCGCCAGCAACGGCGCGTCGATCCGATCCAGCCAGCGTTTGGCGACGGCCTCACGCAGCGAGGCTTTGCTCGGGAAATGACGATAGACGCTGCCGTGGCTCACATCGAGGGCGCGGGCCACGTCGACCACGGTGGCCTTGGCGAGTCCGTAACGCCGCAGCACGTCCTCGGTGACTTCGAGGATCCGCTCCGGCGTCAAGATAACGGCTTCGTTCATGCCAGCACCATGTTCCCGCTAAGGGCTCAGTTATCCGGCGATGGAGCTGCTTCCGAAGCGCCCGTGCCGGTCGTTTCGGAAAGCTCTCGCCTTAATGAGGCAGTTTTGCAGCCTGCGCCGCGATCTGGCGCGCCACCAGTAAATTGAGCCAGTGCCCAATCGTCCCGGTCAAATTGATGATTTCGGTCGTCATTGTCGTAAGTCTCCAGTTAATTGGCGGTCCCCATTGTTCAATTGCGACCCTCAATCCCCATTGTTTGGGACATCGGGCTCCCGGGATGCCGTCAGACGCCCAATCGGAGCGTCCGACCACGAATATACACATCTCGATGACAGATTTCAATATCTGTCAGTCAATGATCCGTGATTGACAGTTAATATCTGCGGGCCTCCCCTTCGGTTCCCTTGGGGCCGGCTTCCCGTCGCCCCGCCCCCGCCGGGCCGATGACCCCGTCCAGCCCGGTCATCCCCCGCTACCTTGCCGGCGCCGTTTGTTTCGCCTTCCCCGCTCTGCTAAATCACGGCGTAAAAAACATTCTGGCCGGTGCAGCCCTTTTGGGTCATCCGCCCACCTTCCTGGAGTCGTCAGATGATCCCCCGCTATACCCGCCCGGAAATGGCCTCGATCTGGGAGCCGCAGACCCGGTTCAAGATCTGGTTCGAGATCGAGGCGCATGCGGCGGACGCCCTTGCCGAGCTCGGCACGATTCCCAAGGAGGCCGCCAGGACGGTCTGGGCCAAGGCCAAGGACGCCACTTTCGACGTCGCCCGCATCGACGAGATCGAGCGCGAGACCAAGCACGACGTGATCGCCTTCCTCACCCACCTCGCCGAGATCGTCGGCCCCGAGGCGCGCTTCGTGCACCAGGGCATGACCTCCTCCGACGTGCTCGACACTTGCCTCAACGTCCAGCTCACCCGCGCCGCCGACCTGCTGCTCGCCGACCTCGACAAGGTGCTGGCGGCGCTTAAGAAGCGCGCCTTCGAGCACAAGATGACGCCGACGATCGGCCGCAGCCACGGCATCCATGCCGAACCCGTGACTTTCGGCCTCAAGCTCGCCTATGCCTATGCCGAATTCACGCGCGCGAAGGAACGCCTGATCGCGGCGAGGAAAGAGGTCGCGACCTGCGCCATCTCCGGCGCCGTCGGCACCTTTGCGCAGATCGATCCGCGCGTGGAAGAACACGTCGCCAAGGCCATGGGCCTTGTCCCCGAGCAGATCTCGACGCAGGTGATCCCGCGCGATCGCCACGCGATGTATTTCTCGGTCCTCGGTGTGATCGCCTCCTCGGTCGAGCGCTTCGCGGTTGAGATCCGCCACATGCAGCGCACCGAGGTGCTGGAGGCCGAAGAGTTCTTCTCCGAAGGGCAGAAGGGATCGTCCGCGATGCCGCACAAGCGCAATCCGGTGCTCTCGGAAAACCTCACGGGTCTCTCGCGCATGGTGCGCGCCTATGTGACACCGGCGCTGGAGAACGTTGTGCTCTGGCACGAGCGCGACATCTCGCACTCCTCCGCCGAGCGCATGATGGGCCCCGACGCGACCGTCACGCTCGACTTCGCGCTGGCGCGCCTCGCCGGCCTGATCGACAAGCTGCTGGTGTATCCCGCCAACATGCAGAAGAACCTCGACCGCCTCGGCGGCCTCGTGCATTCGCAGCGCGTGCTGCTGGCACTGACGCAGAAGGGCGCAAGCCGCGAGGACGCCTACAAGCTCGTGCAGCGCAACGCCATGCCGGTCTGGCGCGGCGAAGGCGATTTCCTCCAGCTCCTGAAGAAGGACGCTGAGGTGAAGAAGTATCTCACCGACGCCGAGATCGAGGAGCAGTTCGACCTAGGCTACCATCTCAAGCACGTCGACACGATCTTCAAGCGCGTGTTCGGGGAGAGCTGATTGCTTTTCGTCATTCCGGAGCACGCGCAGCGTGAACCCGGAATCTCGCGCCACAATCTCCAGATTCCGGGTTCGATGCTCCGCATCGCCCCGGAATGACGAGAAGACCCACAAGAAACGGATTCAACTCATGCCGATCGTCAACCGCGTTGCCGTCCTCTCCGACGAAATGGCCGCCTGGCGCCATGACTTCCATGAGAACCCGGAGCTGCAATACGAGGTCCATCGCACGGCCGGCATCGTCGCCGACAAGCTTCGCGAGTTCGGCTGCGACGAGGTGGTGACGGGCATCGGCCGCACCGGCGTCGTCGGTGTCATCCGCGGGCGCAAGTCCGCCTCGGGCAAGACCATTGGCCTGCGCGCCGACATGGACGCGCTGCCGATCATGGAGACGTCGGGCGTCGCCTACGCCTCCAAGGTCCCCGGCAAGATGCACGCCTGCGGCCATGACGGCCACACCGCCATGTTGCTCGGCGCCGCCAAATATCTCGCCGAGACGCGCAACTTCGACGGCAGCGCGGTCGTGATCTTCCAGCCCGCGGAAGAAGGCGGCGGTGGTGGCAAGGCGATGGTCGAGGACGGGCTGATGACGCGCTGGAACATCCAAGAGGTCTACGGCATGCACAACATGCCGGGCCTGCCCGAGGGCCATTTCGCAACCACGCCCGGCGCGATGCTCGCCTCCTCCGACAATATCCAGATCACGGTCCACGGCAAGGGCGGCCACGCCGGCGCGGGTCCGCACAAGTCGATCGACAGCGTGCTGATCGGCGCGCAGATCGTCAACGCGCTGCAATCGATCGTCGCGCGCAACGTCGATCCGCTCAAATCGGCGGTCATCTCGATCACGCAATTTCATTCCGGCACGGCCTTCAACATCATTCCGGAGATCGCCGAGCTCGGGGGCACCGTGCGCACGCTTGATCCCGAGGTGCGCGATCTCGTCGAGCGCCGCATCGGCGAGGTCGCCGACAGCGTCGCGCGCGCCTATGGCGGCTCGGCCGAGACGAAATACACGCGGATGTATCCGGTCACGATGAACCATGCGCGCGAGGCCGGCCTTGCCGCCGACGTCGCCCGCGACATCGTCGGCGCCGAGCGCGTCAACGACAAGTTCATTCCCATGATGGGCGCCGAGGACTTCTCGTTCATGCTGGAAGCCCGCCCCGGCGCGATGATCCTGGTCGGCATGGGCGACGGCAACGAGTGCCACCACCCGGCCTACGTCTTCAACGACAACATCCTCGGCCACGGCGCGTCCTATTGGGCGCGTCTGGTGGAGACGCGGATGCCGGCGGGATAATGATCAAATTGCGTAAGGTGGGTTAGCCAAAAGTGCGATGCGAATAGGATGCTTTTGTCATCGCGCTCTACATTTTTGTTTGAGCACGACCTTTTCGCGTCAATTGCATATTTCGGCTTGTCCCACGCCTCCGCTATTGGCTTCGAGACGACATCCCTTGCGAACGGGACGGCAACCGCCGCTTGACGTACAGAGGATCTGTCCAGCGGCTTGCGGTTTGGCAGGGTCCCTCTCGGCACTCTTCCGATCCTGATCCGCTGTTTGGGGACTTTGCCGCGCGACGGGTTTCCGCTCTATCTTCTCGCATTCGTTGTCGTCACCGACGTGATAGCCGGCCCGGCAGCTGATCTTCACACATTGATCGCCATCGGCCTTGAAGCCGAAATTGCACACGAGCGGGCAGACCCGGCCCGGCTTCGCCTTCAGCGCATCGAGCGCGGCAACGCTGGCGAGTTTCACGTCGAACTGGGTGCCAGCATATTTGTTGAACAGCGTCAGCGAGCGCTGCGCGGCCGAGCTCCACTCGCTCTCCGCAGACGACGTCAGGCAACCGACGCGACGCAGTTCGCTCTGCAGGGATTTGGCCAGATCGGCCGCGGACAATGTGGATGCCGGCGCAGGCGAAAGGGCGGCGACCTTCTGATCTGCTTCGGGCATCTGCCGATCGCCTGTCGGCTTTGCGGCCTGTTCGGCTGATGCCTTCTCTGCAGCCTGCCTGGCAGCCAATTCGGCCTTGGCCTTCTCCGCCGCCTGCTTCTCGGCCTGCGCTTTCGCCGCGGCAGCTTCGGCCACCTTGCGCTGCTGCTCGGCCGCTTCGGCCTTCATCTGCTCGATCTGCTTTTGCTTCTCCGCCGCGATCCGCGCCTCTTCGGCCGCCTTTGCCGTCGCAGCCGCCCTGTCCTGCTCGGCCTTCTGTGCGCGTTCCGCGATGAGCTTTGTCTTTTCCTGCTCGGCCGCCCTTGCCCTTTGCTCGGCTGACGCGCGCGTCTCCTCGGCGCCGATCTTGTTCAACTGGCCCTTGGCGAGATTCGCGTAGAATCCCTCAGGATATTGCGCCAGAAACGCTTCCCAACCGTCCCGCGTGCCGAGTTGGAGCGCCAGTTCATAGTCCCGCCTGAGTTCAGACTGCGGATTTGCCTGCGGACCGGTTGCTGCCGGCTTGGCAGGAACCAGCGGCACGTCGTCGCCGCCCAGGGAGCCATACACGAAGGGCTCCTGCTTATTCGCGGTGCTCCTCAGCACATCATCGCGCACGAAGCCGAACGCCTTGCGCAGGTCCAGCCCGGGCTTTGGGAGATGCTCAACAAGCGCGGTCGCAAATGGGCTGTTGCGGGAATCGCCGTCGGACGCCGTCGAGCCCGCCTTCGCCGCAAACGCGATCATCGTATTGGGACTGGCCGGCTCGACCTTGGCAAGCCCGCGTCCGATCGCGCGCGAGGCCACCGTGCGCTTCATCGTCTTGGAAAACGGATTATCACGGCAGGCATCGAGAATGACGAGCCGAAGCTGCCTGGCCGGCTCGATGCTCACGAGCACCCGATCGATCGGCAGCGCCTCGTCGTAGACGTCGGTGTCGGTCTCGAGGGCGGCATCGATCGGAATCAGATAATTGGTGCCGTCCACCTCGAGGCCATGGCCCGCATAGTAGACGATCGCGACATCGGCATCTCGGGTTCGCGCGCCGAACTCGCGCAGCGCCTTGCGCATTTCGGGCGCGTTCAGATCCTGCCTGACGTCGACGGTGTCGAAGCCGGCTTTCCTGAACATGCCGCCCATCAGGATGGCGTCGTTCACGGGATTGCCGAGCTTGGGCGCGCTCTTGTAGGCGGAATTGCCGATCACGAGCGCAACGCGCTTCTCGGCGAGAGCCGGGCCGCAGCCCGCGACAACAAGAAGAGCAAGAGCCCTAAGCCCGACCGCCAGACTTCGGGGGGCATGCCGGGCCATCAGTTGCACACCTCACCAGTGATCTTGGCGCTGCCGTTTGCATTTGGGACCGGCCCGAGATGACACCCCTTTGCGACCGGCCTGCATCCTGCGTTGTTACAGATCATCTGCCCAGACGCTTGCGACTTCGGCGCTGCAGACTCGGCATCTTTCCGGTCCTGGTCGCGCCTCCTCGGCTCGTCGCGGGCGGTAGGCGGTGGCTTTCTCTCCGGAACTTTCTCGCACTCATTGTCGTCACCGACGTGATAGCCGGCCTTGCAGGTGATCTTCGCGCATTGGTCGCCATCGGCCTTGAAGCCGAAATTGCAAACGAGCGGGCAGACGCGGCCCGGTTTCGCTTTCAGCGCGTCGAGCGCGTCAACGCTTGCAAGCTTCGCGTCGAGCTGGGTGCCCGCATATTTGTTGAACAGCGTCAGCGAGCGCTGCGTTGCGGCGTTCCAGTCGCCGTCGGCGGCGGCGGAAAGGCAGCCGACGCGGCGCAATTCGCTCTGCAGGGATTTCGCGAGATCGCCGGGCGCCGGGGAGCTTGGCGGCGGCGACAGCGCGGCGACCTTCCTGCTTTCGGCATCAGCCGCCTTCTTGTCCGCCGCCTGCTTCGCTGCGGCCTCAATCGCCGCCTTCTCGAGCGCCTGCTTCTCGGCGAGCGACTTGGCCGCGGCAGCTTCCGCCGCCTTGCGATCTCGTTCGGCCGCCTCCGCTTTGGCCTGCTCGACCAGCTTGGCCTTCTCGGCCGCGATCCTCGCCTCTTCAGCGGCTTTCGCAGCGGTGGCAGCTTTCTCCTGCTCGGCCTTCTGGGCTCGTTCGGTCGCGAGCCTCGCCTTCTCCTGTTCGGCCAGACGCGCCTTCTCGGTCGCCACCGTGCGATCCTCCTCGGCGGCGATCTTCTTCAACTGCACACGAGCGAGGTTGGCGTAAAAGCCGTCCGGGTACGTCTGGAGGAATGCTTCCCAAGCTTCGCGCAGGCCGGCCTGAAGGGCAAGCTCGTAGTCTTTGCGCACACTCTCCTGCGGATTTGCCTGCGGTCCGGCTGCAGCGACCGGCCTCACCGGCACCAGCGACACATCGCTCCCGCCCAGGGACCCATAGACATACGGCTCCTGCTTGTTGCCGGTCTTCTTCAAGACGTCGTCACGGACAAACCCGAACGCCTTGCGCAGGTCGAGCCCGGGCTTCGGCAGATGATCGGTCAGCGCGACCGCGAACGGGCTGTTCCGGGAATCCCCGTCGGACGCTGTCGACCCCGCCTTGGCCGCAAACGCGATCATCGTGTTCGGACTGGTCGGTTCGACCTTGGCAAGCCCGCCACCAATCGCGCGCGAGGCCAGGGTGCGCTTCATCGTCTTGGCGAAGGGGTTGTCGCGGCACGCATCGAGAATGACGAGCCGAAGCTGCTTGGCCGGCTCGACAGCGTACAGCGCGCGGTCGAGCGCGATCGTCTCGTCAAGGACGTCGCCGTCGGTTTCCAGCATGGCATCGGTCGGAACGAGGTAGTTGCTGCCATCCAGCTCGATGCCATGACCCGCATAGTAGATCACCGCCATGTCGGCATCGCGCGTCCTGGCCGCGAACTCGCGTAGCGATCGCCGCATTTCGCTGGCATTGAGGTCAAGCCTGATCTCGACCGTATCGAAACCCGCATTCCTGAACATGCCGCCGACCAGCCCCGCGTCGTTCACCGGGTTCGCGAGCCGCGGCGCGTTCTTGTAGGCGGAATTGCCGATGACGAGCGCAACGCGCTTGTC
Organism: Bradyrhizobium sp. 149; assembly: GCF_023073915.1. Taxonomy (GTDB): domain Bacteria; phylum Pseudomonadota; class Alphaproteobacteria; order Rhizobiales; family Xanthobacteraceae; genus Bradyrhizobium. The sequence continues at coordinate 410,406 of NZ_JADPKK010000019.1, forward strand.
GGCGAGGGCAGAGCCGCAGCTCAGCCAAAGACCGAATATCAACAGTGAAAGAGATCGCAAGACGATCATGAAAGCCGAGCCTTATACGGGCGATTGACAACTACACCCTAGTTACACACCTCGAAGTTGCCGCCTGTGGCTGTATTCGAACTAACCCTGCCGGGGATCGTCCCGCTGACAAGCCGACATCCCTTTTGCACCGGGCGACAGCCCGTCGAACTGCAAATAATCTGCCCGCTCGCCTCGGGCCTGGGCGGCGAAGATTCGCCTGCCTTCCGCTCTGCATCGCGTCTTGAGGAGTTCTCGCGCGTCGCCACCGGCTTCTTCTCCGGCACCTTTTCGCACTCGTTGTCGTCACCGACACGATAGCCGGCCCGGCAGCTGATCTTCGCGCATTGGTCGCCATCGGCCTTGAAGCCGAAATTGCACACCAGCGGGCAGACCCGTCCGGGCTTCGCTTTCAGTGCATCGAGCGCGTCGACACTGGCAAGCTTCGCGTCGAATTGGGTGCCGGCATATTTGTTGAAAAGCATCAGTGAGCGCTGAGAGGTGGCGCTCCAGTCGCCGTCGACAGCGGTGGACAGGCAGCCGACACGGCGCAATTCACCCTGCACCGATTTTGTCAGATCAGCCGCCGACAATGTGGATGCCGGCGCCGGCGAAAGGGCTGCAACTTTTTGCTCGGCCTCTGGCATCTGCCGATCGGGCGCCGGCTTTGCGGCCTGCACGGCTGACGCCCTCTCCGCGGCCTGTCGGGCGGCAAGCTCGGCCTTGGCCTTCTCCGCCGCCTGCTTCTCGGCCTGTGCTTTCGCCGCGGCCGCCTCGGCCACCTTGCGCTGCTGCTCGGCCGCTTCAGCCTTCACTTGCTCGATCTGCTTTTGCTTCTCCGCCGCGATCCGCGCCTCTTCGGCGGCCTTGGCCGCTGCTGCCGCCTTGTCTTGCTCGGCCTTCTGGGCGCGTTCGGCAATGAGCCTTGCCTTCTGCTGCTCGGCCGCATTCGCTTTTTGTTCGGCCGACGCGCGCGTCTCCTCGGCGGCGATCTTGTTCATCTGGCCCTTGGCCAGATTGGCATAGAAGCCTTCGGGATATTGCGCCAGGAAGGCTTCCCAACCATCGCGCGTGGCAAGCTGCAGCGCGAGCTCGTAATCCCGGCGAATGGCATCCTGCGGGTTGGCCTGCGGCCCGGTCGCCGCTGGTTTGACCGCGACCAATGGCACGTCGTCGCCGCCGAGCGAGCCGTACACATAGGGCTCCTGCTTGTAGCCGGTGCTCTTGAGCACGTCGTCGCGCACGAAGCCGAATGCCTTGCGCAGGTCGAGGCCCGGCTTCGGCAGGTGCTCGACCAAAGCGACGGCGAACGGGCTGTTGCGGGAATCACCGTCAGATGCGGTTGAACCGGCCTTTGCCGCGAACGCAATCATGGTGTTGGGGCTGGTCGGCTCGACCTTGGCGAGCCCGCGTCCGACCGCGCGCGACGCCAGCGTGCGTTTCATGGTCTTGGAAAACGGATTGTCGCGGCACGCGTCCAGAATGATCAGGCGCAGCTGCTTGGCCGGCTCCACCGCGAACAGCGCGCGCTCGACCGGGATGGTCTCGTCGAGCACGTCGCCATCGGTCTCGAGCGTCGCGTCAGTCGGAATGAGATAGTTGGTGCCTTCCAACTCGATGCCATGGCCCGCGTAGTAAATGACCGCCATGTCGGCATCGCGGCTCCTGCCGGCAAACTCACGCAACGTGCGCCGCATCTCGCTGGCACTGAGATCCAGCCTGACGTCGACGGAATCAAAGCCCGCCTTCTTGAACATGCCGCCGACCAGAGTGGCATCATTGACGGGATTGCCGAGCTTGGGCGCACTCTTGTAGGCGGAATTGCCGATGACAAGCGCAACCCGCCGGTCCGCATGTGCCGGTCCGCAGGCAAGGCCCATCGCCAATATCAACAAACCAAATAAACGAAACGGAATCACTTGCGTCCCCCCGGATGCAATTCCCTGAGACTATTCGGGAGCGTCGCCGATTGCCAATTGTTCCTATGTGATCTCTATCACACAAGGAGCTCTATCGAGGGCATGGATAGTGCGGCCAAGCGTCGCCCTGCTTTCGAGCTGACGCCGAAGCCGCCTGTTGGGTCCGTTACAGTTGCACCACCTCGTGGCGCATCACGAACGGTGCAAGCAATGCGTGCACCTCGTTCGCGACCGCCTCGCGTTGGTCCGGCGGCAGGCCCGCCAGCGTCACGGTGGCGATCGAACCGTGGCTGCCGTGAGCGCCGACCCTGACCTTGCAGTCGATGCCGCGCTCGGCGAGCGGTGTCAGCACCTTCGTGAACACGCGCTGGGCTGCGTCCCAGCGCAGCTGCGGCTTGAACACCTTGCCAACGCCTGTCACCGGCATCGGATCTATCGGGATGACCTGCACCGGGACGGCGGCGCGCTCGGGCGTACGCTCGCGCACCCATGTCTCCAACTCACCCGGCTCGATAGTCGCGCCCGGCTTCAGCTGCACGTAACCTACCGGCAGCTCGCCGGCATAGGCGTCGGGCTGGCCAACCACCGCGGCAAAGCCCACCGCAGGATGGCGGAACATGATCTCCTCGATCGGCGCCGGATCGATGTTGTGGCCACCGCGGATCACGAGATCCTTTGCGCGCCCGGTGATCCAGAGATAGCCGTCGGCATCGAGCCGGCCGAGATCGCCGGAATTGACCCAGACCTCATCGACGAAGGCGCCCTTGTTGTGCTCGTCGTTGAGATAGCCGCCGAACACGCCGGGCCCGGCCATGATGACGACGCCGATCTCGTCCGGCGCGCAGTCGCGGATCAGGCGGCCGTCGGCATCGAGTTGCACGATGCGGACTCGCGCGTAAGGCATGGGAAGGCCGACCGAACCGAGCCGGATCGGCCGTGACGGATAGGCCAGCGTGTGCACGCTTGAGGTCTCGGTCATGCCGTAGACCTCGACGACCGGCAGCTTGAGCTTGTCCTGGATCGCAGACCCCACCGCGACCGGGATCGCCGAGCCGCCACCGGCTGCATATTTCAGGCTGGAGATGTCGGCATTGCCGGGCGGCACCGCGAGCGCCGCGGCGAGCACCGTCGGCACGCTCGACAGCGCCTCCGGCTTGAAGCGCTCGACCAATGGCCAGATGTTCTTCACCGCATTCGGATTGCGCCATCCGCTCGGCGATAGCACGACCAGCGAACCGCCGGCCGACAGCGTCGTCAGCACCTGCGTCAGCGAGCCCCCGACGTGAAACAGCGGCATGCCGAACAGCATGTTGGCGCCCGGCTTCGACTTCAGCAGCAGATTGAGCGCCCAGGCCTGATAGACTTGGTTGGCATGCGTGTGCCGCACCAGCTTTGGCGTGCCGGTGGTACCTCCGGTGTGGAAATAGGCCGCGATGTCGCTGCCGAGAATCTTGCGCCCGCTGATAAGCTGGTCGGCCGGCTGCTGCTTGATCAGATCGCTGAAGGCAAAGATTCCCTGCGCCGGATCGCCGCCGCCGAACACCTGCACGATCGGCTTGAGGTGCTTGAGTTGCGGGCGGATCTGCTCGACCTTCTGCCAGATGTCAGTGCCGGGCATCGGCCCAAGCGCCACCAGGACTTTTGTGTTCGCGGCTTCCAGAATCTCCACGATCTGGTGTGACTCGAGCAGCGGGTTGACCGGATTGGCAATGCCGGCGGCCTCCGCGCCGAACAGTGTGACGAAGGCGTCGGGCACCAGCGGCAGCATGAAGCTGACGACGTCGCCCTTCTCGACGCCAAGCGCGTGAAACATGTTGGCGGCCTGCGTAACGCGCGCGACGAAGTCGCGGTAGGTGACCACCACCGGCGTGTCGGCTGGATCGGCGTTTTGCAGGAACTGGATCGCCGCCCCGTCGGGATTGCTGATCGCACCCAGCCTGATCGCATCGTAAGTGCTCTCGGCCGCGACGCGATCGGCGTAAGGGACCTGCTCGAAGGCTCGAACCTCTGCGTCCGTTGCCAGGTCCGGATAATCGCTGCCGATGAGCCGATCGAGCGCGTGGATGCCCGCCATGGAATTCCGTCCTCCCTCAGATGCATGTCCCCGCGCCCTGTCTTTTGACTTTTTGGGTTGGCGGCGCCTCGACCGATCGCCGGCCGAGCAGGGGGCAGAATGATGGATGATTTGGCGTTCGTCCATGACCTAACATCGGCGACAATCGGGCTCTGGTTAGAGGCTTTTGAACCTGCGCGCCCGATCCGGGGACCAAGAACTGGCATCGGACTCATATGCCAGCGCCCTTCCAGCGCCCTGCCGCAAGACTTGAGGTGATCATGACTAGGCCCCCGCGGGATTGCGCCACCCGGCTGCTCGTCGCGCTCACCATGACAACGGGGATCTTGACAGCGGGGATCATGATATCGGCGTTCGCCCTGCCCGGCACGGCACATGCCGAGGACGGCCAGATCGACAAGATGCGCGCCAAGATCTCGGCCTTCATCAGCGACAAGATGGAGAAGCTCGGCGGATCGCGGATTGTCTACAAGGTGGACACCGATGGCCTGCGCGAGAGCGTCGTCACGGATTTGCGCGACAACGTCTACAAGACTCTGCGCGAGGGCAAGATCGCCTTCTCCGGCCTTGCGATCCGCGACGGCGGCGTCGAGTTGAAGATCGCCGACGTCAAGGGCCGCGAGCAACTCGCGCGCAAGCTCGCGTCAGCCGCGGAGGGATTGCCGTCGCATGCACTTGCCATGACCGACGGCGGCGAGGGAATGGTCAGGCTCGCGCCGACCGATGCAGCATCCTCGGCGCGGCTGCACGAATTCGTCGAAGATGCCATCGCCATGATCGAGCTGCGTCTGAAGGAGGCCGGCATCCAGCTCGCCAGCGTCCAGCCCGATGGGACCGACCGCATCCGCATCTTCCTGCCCGGTGTGATGGAGCCCGAGCGCGTCACTGCGGTCTTCGCCCGAAGGGTCAAGGTCGGCTTCCGCCTGATCGACCTCTCTATGCCGCCGGAGCAGGCGCAATCCGGCACGCCGCCGGCAGGCACGGAAGTCCTGCCCGGCTTCAAGGACAAGAGCCCTTATCTGGTCGCCAAGGACAGCGCGCTCGACGGTGACGATATCAGCTACTCGGGCCCGGGGTTTGCCAGCGGCACGAAAGAGCCGATCGCCTCGTTCCGCTTCAATGGCCGCGGCACGCGGCGCTTTGCCCACATTACCGAAGAGAACATCGGAAAGCCGTTCGCCATCGTGCTCGATGGCAAGGTGGTCTCCGCCCCCGTGATCCGCGAGCCCATCACCGGCGGCTCGGGCCAGATCTCCGGCAATTTCACCTTGGAGGAGGCGAACAGCGTCGCCATGCTGCTGCGCGCCGGTTCGCTGCCGGGGCACCTCGGCCTGGTCGAGCAGCAGGTCGTGCCGCCCGCCGCCAAGCCCTAAGGCGGAGATCGCTCCACGCCCCGCCGTTTTTGGGCGCCGGGGTCCACCATGCCGAGGCTCGTACCCGGTGGCGCCGATCACGGGCGCGCCACGGCCATACGCACAGCCAAACAGGCAATTGCCGAAACGCCCGATCAGGCTAAAATTTGCCTCTTGCAGCACGGCGGCCGAAAGCGTCATTCCAGCGGTCGTCGTTCGATTTCGGCTATAGGTGTCGAGAATACCGACTAGGACTGAAGGCCTCACGCGGGGATAGTACCATGCCGTCCGGCAGCGCAGACATTTCGTCGATCCTCGACCGCATTCTCGAGGCGGCGACGGATAACCTCAGGATCGCGAAGATCCTGGTCCAGATGGGCCTCGATCCCAACAACGTCACCTATGACTCGATCTTCAATCGGATGCTGGAGATCTTCGTCCAGAACATCACGCTGGCCAATATGTTCGCCGCGGTCGGCGCCGGCTTCTTCGTCGCCACCCTGCTGATGCGAACGATGGTGCCGCTGCGCGTCGCCAACATGATCGGTTGCGCGTTCTTCGCCGTCTTCGGCGCGCTCTCCGCCAACGTCGCGACCTTCCTCCTCTATCTCCTGCTGCTGCCGATCAACGCCTTGCGCCTGCGGCAGATGCTCAAGCTCGTCAAGAAGGCGCGCCATGCGGCCGAAGGCGACATGTCGATCGAATGGCTCAAGCCGTTCATGACCGAACGCAAATATCGCCGCGGCGACACGCTCTTCAAATTGGGCGATCCAGCCAAGGAGATGCTCCTCACGGTCACCGGCAAGTTCCTGGTCAAGGAGATCAACATCGAGATCATGCCGGGCGCGCTGATGGGCGAGCTCGGCTTCCTCACGCCGGGCAACCGGCGCACCGGAACGATCGAATGCATCGAGGACGGGCAGGTGCTGACGATTACCTACGACCGCTTGCTCGAGATCTACTTCCAGGATCCGCAGTTCGGCTATTACTTCCTGGTGCTGACCAGCCAACGCCTGCTGCAAAACATCGATCGGTTGCAGAATCAGCTGGCGAGGGAACGGGCGGCCACCACGAACAGGATCGCGTGATCGATTGCGCGGCCGCTCAGTTCAAGATCAAGGCCATGCCCGGATCGCCCTTCTCCATCGCACGCCGATAGGCCGCCCGCCTGCCGATGCGGCCGAGATATTTGACCACGTTTGGACAGCGCTGGAGATCATAGGGCTGGAAGTAGCGCATCGTGGTGAGCGAAAAGCCTACCATGATGTCGGCGGTGGTGAAGATGTCGCCCGCCAGATACTCGGCTTCGCGAACCCTCGCGTCGACCAGATCGAAGGCGCGATCGACACGGCCTTTGGTCGCGGCCAGCATCTGATGGTTCTCGGCGAGCTTGAGCCGATTCAGGATCATCAACCGGCCCATGCCTGCCTGCAGCGTGCCATTTGCGAAGTGAAACCAGTACAGGAATTGCGCGAAATCTGGGTCGCCGGAGCGGAGCACAAGACGGCCCTCGCCATATTTAGCCATGATGTAATCGACGATGGCGCCGGATTCGGCGAGCACGAGATCGCCATCGGTGATCACAGGCGCCGCCCCGATCGGATGCAGCGCCTTGTACTCGGCCGGCGCCAGCATGGTGACGGGATCGCGCGTATAGCGCTTCAGTTCGTACGGAATCCCCAGCTCTTCGCACAGCCAGACGATACGCTCGGACTGCGACTTGCCGAGATGATGGACGGTAAGCATGAGGCCTCCTGCGTTCGCAACCGAATACTTCGTCACGCCACACCTTACTCTGTCATTTCAAGCGCAGCGAAGTAATGAGATGGGGAGGCAGCGCGCGACAGTTCTGCGGTGCCTGCCCTACCCCGCCTCGTCCCGCATCAGCCGCGCCACGACGAGGTCGCGGCGGATGAAGTTGCCAGTCTTACTGGTGCTTCTGAGATGTCGGCTCTCCGGATTTGCGGGCCTGTCCTTATCCGCACGCCGCGAATTGAACCGTTCCAAGCTGGCCTCAAACGCCCCTGCCGCAAAACCGCCCTAAAAACCGAATGGTAACCATGTCGGGCTAGGGTGATCACGTGACCAATTCTCCGACGATTCTGGTGTTCGATTCTGGCCTTGGCGGGCTGACGGTCCTGCGCGAGGTCGTGGCCGCGCGCTCCGATGCGCATTACGTCTACGTCGCAGACGACGCCTTCTTCCCCTACGGCCATCACAGCGAGGACGAGATCATCGCCCGGGTGGTGCCGCTGATCGGGGAATTGGTCGGCACGCACGATCCTGACCTCGTCGTCATCGCCTGCAACACGGCGTCCACCCTGGTGCTATCGCATCTGCGCGCGGCTTATTCCCTGCCCTTCGTCGGCACGGTGCCCGCGATCAAGCCGGCCTGTGCACGATCGAGGAGCCGGCGCGTCTCCGTGCTCGGCACCAAGGGCACGGTGAAGCGCGAATACACCAGGGCGCTGATCCGCGACTTCGCGCAAGGCTGCGAAGTGACACTGGTCGGCTCGCCCGAGCTGGCCGCGCTGGCTGAAGCAGAGCTCAGCGGCTCCTCCGTCAGCGACGACGCCATCCTCGCCGAGCTCGCCCCGTGTTTCGTCGGCGATGCCCGGGACGCGGGCGCACGCACCGACACAGTGGTGCTCGCCTGCACGCATTATCCGCTGCTGCTCGACCGGTTGAAAAAGCTCGCGCCCTGGCCGGTCGAATGGATCGATCCGGCGCCCGCGATCGCCCGCCGCGTCTCGGATCTGCTCGGCCCGCACACGGGTGGCATCGCGCAATCCGGCGCCGAGATGATCTTCACCTCGAATCGCGTGCATGGCCTTTCGGCCACGCTGACGCCGTTCTTCGGCGGCCGCATTCCCGCCTGACCTTGCGCCTCGACGGCGCGCTGCTAAGATCATCCCAAGGCTCCTCATGTCGGTTCCCGCAACGCCGCTCAACCGTCTCCGCCAGCTCTGGCGCGAGGGTCGTCCCGCGTTCGGCGCAATCGCGACGATCCCGAGCGTGCAGACCGTGCAGATCATGGCCCGCTCGCTCGACTGGATCATCGTCGATCTCGAGCACGGCCCGATTGGACTGACCGAAGCACATGCGATGATCGCAGCCACCACCGGCACACCGTGCACGCCATTGGTGCGGATCGCGGCGAACGAGCCATGGCTTGCGAAGGCACCGATGGATATCGGCGCCTTCGGCATCAATTTCCCAATGATCACCAATCGCACTGAAGCCGAGAAAGCGGTGCGCAGCGTGCGCTATCCGCCACGCGGCGATCGGCTCTGGGGTCCGTTCCATGCGCCGTTCCGCTGGGGCCAGTCGATGCCGGACTACATGGCCGGCGCCGACGACGAGATGATCTGCATGATCACCATCGAGCACGTCGAAGCGGTCAACCGCATCGACGAGATCATGGCCACGCCCGGCATCGATGTAGCCGTGATCGGCCCCGGCGATCTCGCGACGTCCATCAACAAGCGCGGACAGATGGACGATCCGGAATTGCTGGAGCTGGTGGCGCGGGCCGAGGCCGGCATCCTCAGAAGCGGCGTCCCGATCGGCGGCGTGGCGCGTACCGCAGACCAGGCCAACCAGCTGATCGACCGCGGCTACCGTGCGATCGCACTCGGCTTCGACTGGTCGCTGTTCCAGCGCGGCATCATGGCGGCGTTCGAGGGAATCAAGCGCTGAACAGGCCGATTGCCACCTTGCCGGGAGCTGCCGCGCTGCTAGGGTCGGCCGTTCCAGGGAGGAAACAATGCTCAAAAAGACTTTGCTCGCTCTTGCCTTCGCCGGCCTTGCCGTTGCGGCCTTCGCCCAGCAGCCCGGCATCAAGCGCACCCCGCTCCAGAAGATCGAATTTCCGGATGGCTACAACACCATCACCGCCATCGCGGAAGTCGCGGCGGGCGGCGCGGCCGGACGCCATACCCATCCGGGAATCGAGACCGGCTACGTGCTCGAAGGCGAGCTGAATCTTCTCATCGACGGGCAGCCGGAGAAAACCCTGAAAGCCGGCGATTCCTACCAGATCCCGGCAGGCGTCGTGCATGATGCCAAAGCTCACGGCGACAAGGCCATGAAAGTGCTTGGCGTTTACGTCGTCGACAAGACCAAGCCGCTGGCCTCGCCGGCGCCCTGATGCGGCGAACCGACCGGCCCTAGCCGGGTTGGTTCGTGCTAGAGCAGACGGCGAGCGGGAACCCGCTCGCTGGACATTTTCTAATCTGCGGGAGCCGAAAGAGCGATGCGCGGGAAAGCAAAGACCATCTCGCTGCCGCGTGGCCTGATTATTGATCTCATGCGCGCCTCGATGGGCGTGCCGTTCGTATCGCTCTCCCGTTCGCTCAATATCCGCCCTCTGTTGGACGCCCGCACAGGCGCGATGGCGCCGGCGGGCTGGGCCGCGATCTTCGTCAAGGCCTTCGCTCTGGTGGCCAGGGACGAGCCGGCCCTGCGCACGGTCTATGCCAAATGGCCTTGGCCGATGCTCTATGAGTTGCCGAAGAGCGTCGCCTCGGTCGCCATCGCCCGGGTCGAGGACGGCGAGGAATGCGTGCTGTTTCAGCGGATCGCAGGCCCCGAGGCCATGGCCTTGGCCGAAATCGATGCCGAGATCCGGCGCGCCAAGACGACCCCGATCGACGAAATTCCCATGTTCCGCAAGATCATGCGGGCGACCCGCCTGCCGCTGCCGCTGCGGCGCCTGTCCTGGGCGATGGGGCTGAATTTCGGCCGGCAGCGCGGCAACTGGTTCGGCAGCTTCGCGGTGAGCTCGGTGGCCGCCTATGGCGGGGGCGAGCTTCACCCCATCACGCCCGGCCCTTTCATTGTCAGCTATGGGGTGGTCGGGCCTGACCAGACCATCCATGTCGTGATCCGCTGGGATCACCGGGTGACCGACGCCGCCCCGATCGCCCGGGTCCTGACCCGTCTGGAACAGGCCCTGAACACTGAAATCGCTGCCGAATTACGGGCAGCCGGCCCCAAGCCGGTTCGGGCGGTCAGGACGTGATTCCGGGCTATTCGCATTGACAGCGAGCCCCAGATTCCCCTAAAAGCCGCTTGCTCGCGGGCCGATTTCGGCCCGCGAAGCGTTTCGCGACCCGTGGTCCTTTCCCCTACGCTTTGGGGATCGGACCTGTCAGTGCCGGGCTAGCCCGTCACACAGGAGGGCGCGTCTCCTCAAACCATGAACTTACAGAGGACGCGATGACTAAGCGCAGTGAAGCCAAGTACAAGCTCGACCGCCGTATGGGCCAGAACATCTGGGGCCGCCCGAAGAGCCCCGTCAATCGCCGCGAGTACGGTCCCGGCCAGCACGGCCAGCGCCGCAAGGGCAAGCTCTCCGACTTCGGCGTGCAGCTGCGCGCCAAGCAGAAGCTGAAGGGCTACTACGCCAACATCAGCGAGCGTCAGTTCCACGGCGTCTATGTCGAGGCGAGCCGTCTCAAGGGCGACACCGGCGAGAACCTGATCGGCCTGCTGGAGCGCCGTCTCGACATGGTGGTCTACCGTGCCAAGTTCGTCTCGACGATCTTCGCCGCGCGCCAGTTCGTCAATCACGGCCACGTCAAGGTGAACGGCCGCAAGGTCAACATCTCGAGCTATCAGGTCAAGCTTGGCGACGTGATCGAGGTCAAGGAAGCCTCCAAGCAGCTCGCCCACGTCCTCGAAGCCAGCCAACTCCCCGAGCGTGATACCCCCGACTATATCGAGGTCGACCACGGCAAGATGACCGCGAAATACATTCGGATCCCCCACCTCTCCGACGTGCCGTTCCCGGTGCAGATGGAGCCGCATCTGGTGGTCGAATTCTATTCGCGCTGATAGTTCGGCAGATCAAAGTTCAAGGCCCCGGTTTTCCGGGGCCTTTTTGTATGAGCCGGCCATTTCCATGCCCCAGGCCATATGTGCTAGGATTGCGCATCGCGGAGTTGAGCATGACGCGTCTTCTGGAAGAGGCCTTTAGCAAAGTGTCCGGCCTGCCCGATTCAGAGCAGGACGAATTGGCGCGGACCCTGCTTGAGCTTGCCGGGGTCGATCAGCCTCCGATCCAGCTGACGCCGGCGGAAGAGGCCGATCTCGCGGAGGCCGAAGCCGAAATCGCTCGCGGTGAGCTTGCCAGTGTCGACGAAGTCCGCGCGATGTGGGCTAAGCACGGGCTGTGAAGGTCCGCTACACGAAGCGGGCGCTCGTCCAAATCGACGAAGTTCTGACTTACATCGAAGCGCGCTCGCCAGAAGGAGCAGACCACGTGCGTGACCGCGTTATGGCGCTCATCGCACTGCTTCAGGATCACCCTTATGCAGGGCGACCGACCAGCCGTGCATACGTCCGTCGCTTGCCGGTCAACCCTTATCCGTATCTGATCGATTATCGTGTGACCGCGACAGAAGTCGTTATCATGCGGTTTCGTCACGCCGCCCGGCGTCCACCCAGAACTCGCTGACCGCGAGTGAGTGCAATTCCCTTAAGGAGCAAGTTGATGCTCTATACCCCTCCCCCCATCGATCCCAAGGCACCGCCGGTGCGCATCAATCTGCTCTCGGACACGCAGACCAAGCCGACACCTGCAATGCGGGAGGCAATGGCGCGGGCGGAGGTCGGCGACGAACAGGTCGGCGATGATCCAACCGTGAACGCGCTGTGCGAGCGCGTCGCCGAACTGCTCGGCAAGGAAGCCGCGGTGTACATGCCCTCAGGCACGATGTGCAACGTCACCGCGACGCTGGTGCATTGCCGTCCGGGCGACGAGATCCTCGCGCACGAGAGCGCGCACATCATCGCGCGCGAAGGCGGCGCGCATGCCGCGATCGGCGGCTTCCAGGTCACGCAATTGAAGGGACCCGACGGCCAGTTCACGCCGGAGACCTTCCGCAGAGCGCTGCATCCGCGCACGCGCTACCAGCCGCCGCAGACGGTGGTCAGCGTCGAGCAGACCGCCAATATCGGCGGCGGCACGATCTGGAAGAAGGCGGCGCTGGACGAGATCGTCGCAATCGCCAAACAACATGGCCTCGTCACCCATATGGACGGCGCGCGCCTGCTCAACGCCACCGTGGCGAGCGGCATCTCCCCGCGCGACATGACCGCGGGGTGGGATTCGGCCTGGATCGACTTCTCGAAGGGCTTGGGCGCACCGATCGGCGGCGTGCTCGCGGGCTCGCGCGCCTTCATCGACGCGGTCTGGCAATGGAAGCAGCGCCTGGGCGGCTCGATGCGGCAGGCGGGAATCTGTGCCGCCGCCTGCATCTATGCGCTCGACCACCACGTCGATCGCCTCGCGGACGATCACGCCAATGCGCGCGCGCTCGCCCGCGGGCTGTCGCAGATCGCAGGCGTCGAGGTGCAGGAGCCCGAGACCAATCTGGTGTTCTTCAAGCCCGATGGCGCCGGCATTCCCGGCGACAAGATGGTTGCGGCGTTGCGCCAGCGTGGCGTGACGCTTGCAATGATGGACGGCCGCATCCGCGCCTGCACCCATCTCGACGTCAATGCGAGCCAGATCGAAGAGACGATCGGCTGCGTCCGCGAGATCGTGCGCGGGGCGTAACGGAACGCGATCACCGCCCCATCGCCTGATAGATCAGCGTCTTCAGCGCCAGCTGGAACCGGCCGCGCTGCGACGGGGTCTGCACCATGAAGATCCCGAACAGATCGTCCTCGGGATCGATGAAGAAGAACGTGCCGCCGACGCCGTCCCAGCGATATTCGCCAAGTGGCCACGATGTACCTGATGGCACCGAGGTGCGCACGGCGAAGCCAAGGCCGAAGCCGGAGCTTCCGCCCGGATAATAGTCCTGGTCACGTGCGATCTTGGTCTCTGGCCCAATGTGATCCGACGCCATCAGCGCAATGGTCTCTGGCTGGAGATAGCGCCGGCCGTCGTAGCTGCCGCCATTGAGCAGCATCTGGGCGAAGCGGGCATAGTCGCCGATCGTACCGACCATGCCGCCGCCGCCCGATTCCCATTTCAGGGGCCGCCTGATGTCGCGGACCTGCGTCGTCGGATTGATGTTGCGATCCTCCGGCATCGGCTCGGCGATGCGGGGGAATTTGGCGGGATCGGCGACGAAGAATGCGGTCTCTGTCATGCCGAGCGGATCAAGCAGCCGCTCCTTCTCGAACTGAAGCAGCGTCTTTCCCGCGATGACCTCGACAACGCGGCCGAGCACGTCGGTGGAATAGCCATAGTCCCAGACCGTGCCGGGCTGCTCGACCAGCGGCAGCGTAGCGATCTTCGCGGCAAACTCGGCGTTGGTGAGATTGCTGTTGAAGAGATTGGCGTCCGCATAGAGCTCGCGCACCATGCCGCCGCCGTAATAGCCGTAGGGCAGCCCCGACGTGTGGCGCAGCAGGTCCCTGATCGTGACTGGACGCTCGAGCGGCTCCAGCACCAGCGCAACTTTACCGTCTTCCGCCTTCTTCTCGACGCCGACCTTCATGCCGGCGAAGGCCGGAATGTATTTCGAGACGGGATCGTCGAGCGACAGCTTGCCCTCCTCGACCAGCATCATCGCCATGACTGACGTGACCGGCTTCGACATCGAGTAGAGGCGGAAGATCGTATCCGCGCTCATCGATAACTCGGTTGCGATGTCGCGAACGCCGAAATTCTCGTAATAGACCGGCTTGCCGTGCTGCTGAAGCAACAGGATCGCGCCCGGAAATGTGCCAGCGGCGATCTCTTTCCGAATGTAGTCGGAGACTTTTGCCAGGCCCTCGGGCGAGAAATTGTGTGCGGCGCGCTCGGAGCCTGCCTTCGCACCAAGCACGCCGAACAGAACAACGAGCGCCGCGATCAACGCGCGGCGCCCGAACATGTCAATTCTCCATGGCTTCATAAATCAGCTGCTTCAATGTTCGCTGCACGCGCTGACGCTCGGTCGGGGTCTGCTCCAGCAAGACGAAGAACATGTCCTGCTTGGGGTCGATCACGAAATAGCAGCCGGAGGCGCCGTCCCATTTCAATTCGCCGAGATCGCCGGGCGGCGGCGGTTTTGCGTTGCCGGGATCGGTGCGCACCGCAAGTCCGAGACCGAAACCAAAACCGTCGCCGGGGAAATAGAAATAGTCGCGATCGACGCCCGACTTGGGACCGATCTGGTCGGTCACCATCAGCTTGAACGTCTCGGGCTTGAGAACCGTCTTGCCGTCGAGATTGCCGCCGTTGAGCAGCATCTGCGTAAAGCGCTCATAGTCGGCCATGGTCGTAACCATGCCGCCGCTGGCGAACTGGATCTTCTTGACGATGGTCGGATCGTTGATCCGCCCAACCCGGAAATCACTGTCGTTCGGCACCGGCTGCGCCAGCAGCTTCTGCTTCTCGGGATCGGTAACGAAGAAGCCGGTGTCGACCATGCCGAGCGGATCGAGCAGCTTTTCCCGCTCGATCTCGATGAGCGGCTTGCCCGCCGCGATCTCCATGACCCGCGCCAGGATATCGGTGGAATGGCCGTATTGCCACAGCGCGCCCGGCTGGTTGTGCAGCGGCAGTTTTGCGATTCGCTCGGCGAACTCCGCGAGGTCGAAATCGCCGGCATAGATATTGGCATCACGATAGGCCTTGCGGACCAGGCTGTCGCCATAGAACCCGTAGGTGACGCCCGAGGTGTGCGTCATCAAATCGTGCACCGTCATCGGCCGGTTCGGCGGAACGAGCTCGAGCGACTTGGTGCCGTCCTCGGCCTTCTTCTCGACGCCGACTTTCACATTGGCAAAGGACGGAATGTATTTCGAGACGGGATCGTCGAGCTTGATCGTGCCGTCCTCGATCAGCTTCACCGCGACCACGGAAGTGATCGCCTTGCTCATCGAGAACAGACGGAAGATCGTCTTATCGGTGATCGGCGCCTTGCTGACCACGTCCTGCACGCCGAAGACTTCGTGGTAGACCGGCTTGCCATGTTGTTTGATCAACACGTTAGCGCCGGCGATCTTGCCGGTCGCGACCTCGTTCTTGAAGAACTCGCTGACCTTGGCGAGCTTGTCCTGATTGAAATGCGCGCCGGCCGGAACCTCGTAGGTGCCCTCCGCCCGCGCGAACGAGATCGTAGCAAGCGATACCAGCGCGGCGCAGACCAGCGCACGCAGTCCAGACTTTGAAATCATATCCCCTCCCCCGAACACGGTCCGGCGGAGTGTACTGACCGCGTCATCAGGCACAAGGGCTGCCGTACCGCGCCAAAACGTCCGCATGCAGAGCCGCGCTGTTCTCAGAGAAACAACAAAATATGACCTCGACGACCAGCGGTGCAGCCGGCAGGGCTTCGATGGTCGCATGGACCGCAATCTTCGCGGCCTGGTCGGCCGGAAAGCCGTAAACCCCGGTGGAGATCGCGGAGAATGCCAGGGAAGTCAGCTGATTGGGCCCGCAGAGCTCAAGCGCGCGGCGATAGCAGGAGCCCAGCGCCTCTGCCTCACCGCGAGTGCCGCCGTGCCAGACAGGGCCGACCGCATGGATCACATGGCGCGCAGGGAGAAGGTAGCCTTTGGTGATCTTGGCATCGCCGGTCGGGCACCCTCCGAGCGTCCGGCACTCGGCTAGCAGCGCGGGACCGGCAGCGTCGTGGATTGCCCCATCGACGCCGCCTCCGCCAAGAAGAGACGAATTTGCGGCGTTGACGATGGCGTCAACGCTCAGCGTGGTGATGTCAGCAACGACGACCTCAAGCTGAGCGCCGCCGATCCGGCGCGTCAGTCGGGTCACGTATCAGGCCGCGACAGCGACGCCCTTTTCGGAGAAGAGCTGCTGCAATTCACCGGCCTGGAACATCTCGCGGACGATGTCGCAGCCGCCGACGAACTCGCCCTTCACATAGAGCTGCGGAATGGTCGGCCAGTTCGAATAGTCCTTGATGCCGTTGCGCAGTTCGGCGGATTCGAGAACGTTGAGGCCCTTATAGCCGACGCCGATGTGGTCGAGGATCTGGACGACCTGGCCGGAGAACCCGCACTGCGGAAATTGCGGCGTACCCTTCATGAACAGAACCACGTCGTTCGACTTCACTTCGTTGGCGATGAATTCCTCGATGCTCATATCCGTGTCCTTATGGGGCGGAGCCCACTCCAATCGCTTCGGGCTGGCTCAGCCGATTTAACCCGATACCTGCCTATATATGTAGCCCAAACCGTTGTGCATCCAAAGTAAAATGGCGGCGAGCGGCTCCTGGGCGGACCGCTCTCAGCAGCGCCGGCCCATTGCATGATGCCACGAATATCATCACCGGGGAGGACTTTCATACCGTCACGGAGCGCCTATCTAGGACGAACCCGGCGTTTTGGAACCGGGAAACGGCAACAACGTTCTCTTGTGCTGTCTGGAGAAAAGCGTGACGAAACAAGCCTCCGCTACGGCCCCCGCCTCGCTTTCGTCACCGTCGGCCGATCTGGGCGGTCTTGCCCGGAGGCTGGAAGACGCGTTTCTCACTGTCCGCGACGAGACCGAGCGCCGGGCTGCGCCGCTGTCGCCGGAGGATCAGCAGATCCAGTCCATGCCGGATGCGAGCCCGACGAAATGGCACCGGGCGCATACCACCTGGTTCTGGGAGCAATTCCTGCTCGGCGAGCACTGTGCGGGCTACCGGCCCTTTCACCCTGACTTCGCCTTCCTGTTCAATTCCTATTACGTCGGCGCGGGCCCGCGCCATTCCCGCAATCACCGCGGCGACATCACCCGTCCCAGCGCCGATCAGGTCGGCGCCTATCGAAAATATGTCGACGCTGCCGTCGTGAAATTCTTCGGCGAGGCCGGCGAGGACAAGCTTCGCGAAATCGCGCCGCTGATCGAGGTCGGCCTCAACCACGAGCAGCAGCATCAGGAATTGATGTTCACCGACATCCTGCACGCCTTCGCGCAGAACCCGATCCCGCCGGCCTATGATCCGGACTGGCGCTTTCCGACCGCGACGCCGGCCAGTGAGGATTGGCTGACGCTGAACGAAGGCATCCACACCATCGGTCATGTCGACGACAGTTTTCATTTCGACAACGAGAAGCCGGCGCATCGCGCCCTCGTTGGCCCGGTCAAGGTCGCGCGCAATCTTGTCACCAATGGCGAATGGCTCGCCTTCATGCGCGACGGCGGCTACCGGACCGCAACGCTGTGGTTGATGGACGGTTTTGCGGCCGTCAGCAACGAGGGCTGGGACGCCCCCGGCCACTGGCGCGAGGTCGACGGCCAATGGCAGGTGATGACGCTGGCCGGTCTCAAGCCGGTCGATCCCGACGCGCCGGTCTGCCACATCAGCTACTACGAGGCTGACGCCTTTGCGCGTTGGGCCAGAAAACATCTGCCGACCGAGATGGAATGGGAGATCGCGGCCCGCGCCGGCCAGCTCAACGATGCCTTCGGCATCGTCTGGCAGTGGACGCGATCGTCCTACTCACCCTACCCGGGCTATCGCGCCATCGAAGGCGCGCTCGGCGAATACAACGGCAAGTTCATGGTCAACCAGCTGGTGCTGCGCGGCTCCTCGCTTGCAACCCCGGACGGGCACAGCCGTATAACCTATCGGAACTTCTTTTATCCGCACCATCGCTGGCAGTTCACGGGATTGCGGCTCGCCGACTACGATTAGCAGACGACGACTAAAAGTCTCATCCGACGACAACCGCGCGCCGGACAGCGCGTTCAGGAGAGTATCATGAATGTGCGCGCCAGTGCTTTGGCCGAAGCCCATCTTCCCGACGAGCAGACC
Organism: Bradyrhizobium sp. 149; assembly: GCF_023073915.1. GTDB lineage: Bacteria > Pseudomonadota > Alphaproteobacteria > Rhizobiales > Xanthobacteraceae > Bradyrhizobium. The sequence goes on from NZ_JADPKK010000019.1 coordinate 428,509, forward strand.
ACCGCCTTCGCGCGCGAGGCCATCGGTGACCTCTCGCAGCAGCCCAAAAAGCTGTCGCCGAAATATTTCTATGATGCGGCCGGATCTGAGCTGTTCGAGGCGATCACGCGCCTGCCGGAATATTATCCGACGCGCACCGAGCTTGCGATTCTGAAGGAGCGCGGCAGCGAGATCGCGAAAATCATTCCGGAGCACGCGGCCCTTGTCGAATTCGGCGCGGGTGCGACCACAAAAGTCCGCCTGCTGCTCAATCACTGCAAGTTCGCGGCCTATGTGCCCGTCGACATCTCCGGCGACTTCCTGAAGGCGCAGGCGAACGGCCTGAAGCGGGATTTTCCGTCACTCGGCATCTACCCGGTGGCGGCCGACTTCACCACGCCGTTCGAGCTGCCCAAGGCGGTGGCGACCATGCCCAAGGTCGGGTTCTTCCCGGGCTCGACCATCGGCAATTTCGAGCCGCATGAAGCACAGGCGTTCCTGAAGAGCGCGCGAGCTATTCTGGGCCAGGGCGCGCAGATGATCATCGGCGCCGATCTCGAGAAGGAAGAGCGGGTTCTCCACGACGCCTATAACGATGCCGCCGGCGTCACCGCCCGCTTCAACCTCAATGTGCTGGTGCGGATCAACCGCGAGCTCGGCGGCAATTTCGATCTCTCCGCCTTTACCCATCGCGCGATCTACAATCGCGAGCGGCACCGCATCGAGATGCACCTGATCAGCAAGAAGAGCCAGACCGTGCGCCTGCTCGGCACCAGCATTTCGTTTCGGGCGGGCGAAAGCATCCACACCGAGAACAGCTACAAATACAGCATCGAACGTTTCGCGGCGCTGGCGCACGGCGCCGGCTGGCAGGTGCGCGAGAGCTGGACGGATGCGGCCAAGATGTTCTCGGTGCACGCACTGGAGGCTGCGGAGTAAACGCTCCGGCGCCAATGGCGCCGGCTCAATGCTCCTCGGCCTCTTCCGGGGGCGATCCCAGCGACACCGACTCCCACACCGCAACAACGATCATGATCACCGTCGCGGCCATCGACAGCCATAGCGGGGACAGTTCGGCGGCAAACCACCACAGCACGAGGAACAGGATGATGCCGATGCCGTGGGAGAGCTGGAGGAAGCCGCGGATCGCGTGCTTGAACAGGATGGTGCCGACCAGAAACAGCAGCGGCCCGCCGATCGTGCTGACGATGGTCCTCAGGTCGGAATGGCCGACCGGATGCTTCAGCACCAGCTCGTCGGAGACCGCGGTCAGGATGATGCCGGCGACGATCGGCATGTGCAGATAGGTGTAGGCGAGCCGCGCCAGGCGGCCGGATTCGGCGGACTTGGAGATCCGCTCCGAGCCGGCCTCCGCGCCCTTGTGGAAATAAACCCACCACATCGCGATGGCCCCCACGAGCGCCGATACAAAGGCGAGGATGTTGTCCGCGGTCCAGTCCAGCTCGGCAAAGGTCGCGCCGTTGACGACAACGGCCTCGCCCAGCGCGATGATGACAAAGAGAGAGCAACGCTCGGCCATGTGGGCGCCTTCGACCGCCCAGGCCTCGACCGACGAGAAGCCAAGCTTCGGCACCCAGAAACGTACCGCCGGGGAGATGTATTCCCAGGTGAGCGCCGCGATCCACAGCCATAGCCGCGTATCGCCTTCGGAAAGCCCGCCCGCGATCCACAACACCGCGGAGATCGAGAGCCACGTCAGGATGCGGATCGCATTGTGCCGGACCGCAGTTCGATGCCGTGGCGTTGCAAACATCCAGAACGCGGTACGTCCGACCTGCATTGTTGCGTAGGCAATCGCAAACCACAGGCCCCGCCCCTCGAACGCGGTCGGGATCGTGGTCGACAGCACAAGCCCCCCCAGCATCATCAGGAAGAGCATGATCCGGACCGGCGTCAGCTCGGGATCAAGCCAGTTGGTGACCCAGGCGGTGTAGACCCACACCCACCACACCGCGAGAAACAGCACCGTGACGTGCACCGCACCGAGCGGCGTGAAATGGTGCAGCAGCGTGTGCGAGACCTGCGTGATCGCGAAGACGAAGACGAGGTCGAAGAACAGCTCGGCATTGGTAACGCGGCTGTGCTGGTTCGGCAGGATGACGCGAAACATCGCACCGCGAGGATTGTCCGCAGCCATTATCATCCCCCCGTCAAAATCAAATCAAGCGCCCGGCACCCCGGTTTGCAGCGCCAACGCGTGCAGCACGCCGCCCATCTGGCCGCGCAGGGATTGGTAGACGATCTGGTGCTGCTGGACGCGGGACTTGCCGCGGAAGGATTCCGAGATCACGGTCGCGGCATAGTGATCGCCGTCCCCGGCGAGGTCACGGATGGTCACCTCGGCATCGGGGATTGCCGCCTTGATCATCGCCTCGATATCGTGGGCGTCCATAGGCATTCGGGTCGTGCTCCTTGTCTCGGCTGCAAAACAGCCTCTTCGAATCGCTTGCCGGGGTCCGGATCTGCAAAGCCAAGCTTGCCGGCAGGGGCAAACTTAGCGTGAACGGTCTTCTACGTCACGCCTTGAGGCATTATATCCGTGATCCCATCAGGATAAAGGCACGACAAAGTGCCGCGTGCGGCAGACTGATCGAAAAGGCTTGAAATCATGAAGCTTCCAGGGCCCGACCATCCCATCACCATCACCCAGAACCCCCGGCGCGTCCGCGTCACGGCCGGCGATACCGTGATCGCGGAGACCAGCAAGGCGTTGACGCTGAAGGAGGCGAAATATCCGGCGGTGCAATATGTGCCGCGACAGGACGCCAACATGGCCCTGCTGGAGCGCACCGACCGCGTCACCCATTGCCCCTACAAGGGCGACGCGAGCTATTACAGCGTCAAGGCCGACGGCAAGACGCTCGACAACGCGATCTGGACCTATGAGACGCCCTTCCCCGCCATGACGGAGATTTCCGGTCATCTTGCCTTCTACCCGGACAAGGTGAAGATCGAGGAAGTAGGGTAGCATCCACAGGGCCTGCCGTCATGGCCGGGCTTGTCCCGGCCATCCACGTTCTTGGCTGCGCAGATACAAATGGATCCGCGCCCCGCTACGCTCTGAATATCGTGAGCCCCAATATCAGCAGCACCAGGAAGATCACGACGAACACGTAGAACAGGAAGCGGGCGATATCGGCGGAGGCTGCCGAAATACCGGTGAAGCCGAGCACGCCGGCCAGGATCGAGACAAGTAAGAAGATCAGCGCCCATTTCAGGATCGTCATCGCCAGCTCCGAAATTGTACCGCTTGTCGCGGCCCTCAGGCCCTTTTGGCGAACGCTAACTTCGCCGCGCGGAACTGGTTCCTAACGGTGTCGGACCTGCGGCCGCCTCAAACGCCCCTTGCTGAATCCGGTTCCCGGCGGCAAAGTCCGGCCGGGATAGAAGCGCGACCGGGGCGGCCACGATGACGATGTCACATTCCGCGACGATCGGCGCAGACGTGCACGCCGCGCCGAGGAGCAAGACGCGCAATTTGTCGCTCGATCGGGCCCGTACCTTTCTGACGCTGGTGGTGCTGCTCCATCACGCGGTGATCCCCTACACCTATTTCGGGCACACCGATCCGACCTCCTGGGCCGGTTTCGACATCGTCGTGCTGGCCACCGACAGCTTCTTCATGGCGATGTTCTTCTTCCTGTCGGGGCTGTTCACGTGGCCGGGCATTGCGCGCAAGGCGCCGCAGGTCTTTCTCCGCGACCGCCTGTTGCGGCTGGGGCTGCCGTTCGCGATCGCGGCGTTCACCATCATCCCGCTCGCCTATTACGCAATCGCGCTGCGGCACGATCCCGGGCTGAGCTTCACGGCGTTCTGGTGGAAGACGATCACGGTTGGCCCATGGCCGAGCGGCCCGATCTGGTTCGTGTGGGTGCTGCTGGCATTCGACCTGACAGCAAGCCTGCTCTACCGGGTCTCGGCGCATCTGGTCGATCCGGGCAACCGCATCTCGCTGCGCGGATTCGACCAGCCGGCCGTATTCTGGCTGCTGCTCGTGGTCGTCACGACAATCGTCTACGTGCCGGCGCTGCTCTATTTCGGCGGCAGCAAATGGTTCGAACTCGGGCCGTTCTCGGTGCAAGCGAGCCGCATCCTGCTCTACTTCGCTTATTTCTTCATCGGCGTCAGTGTTGGCGCTGCGAACTTCGATCGCGGCATTCTCAGCGCCGACGGCCAGTTGCCGAAACAGCGCTGGCTGTGGGTGATCGCCACGCTGATCCCCTACTGCCTGATGTGGGGCATGATCTACATCAAGCGCGAGGTCCTCGGGAATCCCGACCCGCAGCCGCACTGGTATCAGGCGCTCTACGGCACGTTCTTGGTTCTGTTCTCGGGCTCGATCCTGCTCGCGATCCTAGCCTTCTTCCTACACCAGAAGTCACCGGGCCCGAACCTGCTCGACCGCATGCAGGCGGATGCCTACGGCATCTTCCTGGTGCACTACCCAATCGCGTTGTGGATCCAGTACGCGCTGTTCGATTACAGCCTGCCGGCCATTGTGAAAGCCACGACCGGCTTCGTGCTCACTGTTATCCTGAGCTGGGGGCTCACGGCGGGCTTGCGGAAGATTCCGGGGGCGTCACACGTGTTGTGAGGCCAAGGTCTACCCACGCGTCATCGCGAGCGTAGCGAAGCAATCCAGAGTCCCTCCATGGAGACAGTCTGGATTGCTTCGTCGCTTCGCTCCTCGCAATGACGAGAGCGGAGCAGCTGCTCAGGCTGCTTTCCCGCCCATGTATTCCGGCAGCCAGCGCTCGAACGAGGTCCGCAGTGCCTCGATCGTCACAGGCGCTTCGCCCGCGATCGCGACGGTGTCACCGCCGGTGGTGCCGATCCGCACGCAGGGCACCTCGCAGCCGCGCATCTTGGCGAGCACCCGGCCGGCCTCCGTTTCCGGAACGGTGACGAGATAGCGCGCCTGGTCCTCGCCGAACCAATAGGCCTGCGGCACCAGCGCGGTCGGCGCCGCAAGCAGTTTTGCGCCGACGCCGCTCGCCATCACCATTTCGGCAAGCGCGATCAGAAGGCCGCCGTCGGAGAGATCGTGCACGGCGGTCGCGGTGCCCGCATGGATCATGCCGCGCACGCAGTCGCCGTTGCGCTTCTCGGCGGCGAGGTCGACCGGCGGCGGCGCGCCCTCCTCGCGACCGCAGATATCACGCAAGTAAACGGACTGGCCGAGCCAGCCATGGGTCTCGCCCACCAGGAGGATCGCCTCGCCTTCGGCCTTGAAGGCGAGCGAGGCTGACTTGGTGAAGTCATCGAGCAAGCCGACACCGCCGATCGAGGGCGTCGGCAGGATCGCGCGGCCGTTGGTCTCGTTGTAGAGCGAGACGTTGCCGGACACGACGGGGAAGTCGAGCGCGCGGCAGGCTTCCGAGATACCCTTCAGGCAGCCGACGAACTGACCCATGATCTCGGGCCGCTCGGGATTACCGAAATTGAGATTGTCGGTGATCGCAAGCGGCTTGCCGCCGACGGCGGTGATGTTGCGCCAGGCTTCCGCCACCGCCTGCATGCCGCCTTGATAGGGATCCGCCTCGCAATAGCGCGGCGTGACGTCGACGGTCAGCGCCAGGCCCTTCGGCCCATCCTGCACGCGCACCACGGCGGCATCGCCGCCGGGACGCTGCATGGTATTGCCGAGAATGACGTGGTCGTACTGCTCCCAGACCCAGCGCTTGCTGCACATGTCAGGCGTGCCGATCAGTTTTTCGAGCGCGGCACCGAGACCCATCGGCGCCGGCACCTCGCGCGCATGCACGACCGGCAGCGCGGCGGAGGGGACATGCGGGCGGTCATAGAGCGGCGCCTCGTCGCCGAGCTCCTTGATCGGCAAATCGGCCATGACGTCGCCGCCATGCTTGACCACAAAGCGCTTGCTCGGCGTGGTGTAGCCGACCACGGCGAAATCGAGGCCCCACTTTTTGAAGATCGCCTCGGCCTCTTTCTCCTTCTCGGGCTTGAGCACCATGAGCATGCGCTCCTGGCTCTCCGAGAGCATCATCTCGTAGGCGCTCATGCCGATCTCGCGCGTCGGCACCGCATCGAGATCGAGGTCGACGCCGAGGTCGCCCTTGGCGCCCATCTCGACCGCCGAGCAGGTCAGGCCAGCCGCGCCCATGTCCTGGATCGCGATGACGCAGCCCTTTTCCATGATCTCGAGGCAGGCTTCGAGCAGCAGCTTTTCGGCGAAGGGATCGCCGACCTGCACCGTCGGGCGCTTCTCCTCGGACTTGTCGTCGAACTCAGCCGAGGCCATCGAGGCGCCGTGGATGCCGTCGCGGCCGGTCTTGGAGCCGAGATAGACGATCGGCATATTCACGCCGGAGGCGGCCGCATAAAAGATCTTGTCGGTATCGGCGAGGCCGACCGCCATCGCGTTGACGAGAATGTTGCCGTCATAGCGGGTATGGAAGCGGACCTGGCCGCCGACCGTCGGCACGCCGAAGGAATTGCCATAGCCGCCGACGCCGGCGACGACGCCGGAGACGAGATGCCGGGTTCTGGCATGTTCGGGTGCGCCAAAGCTCAGCGCGTTGAGGCAGGCGATCGGGCGCGCGCCCATCGTGAAGACGTCGCGCAGGATGCCACCGACACCGGTGGTCGCGCCCTGGTACGGCTCGATGTAGCTCGGGTGGTTGTGGCTCTCCATCTTGAAGACCACGGCCTGGCCGTCGCCAATGTCGATCACGCCGGCGTTCTCCCCGGGACCCTGGATCACCCAGGGCGCCTTGGTCGGCAGCCCCTTCAGATGGAGGCGCGAGGATTTGTACGAGCAGTGCTCGTTCCACATCGCCGAGAAGATGCCGAGCTCGGTGAAGGTCGGCTCCCGCCCGATCAGCTTCAGAATGCGCTCGTACTCGTCGGGCTTGAGCCCGTGGGCGGCAATCAGCTCGGGGGTGATCTTGGGTTCGTTCTTCATGGAATTTGGGCTTTCGGCGTCGGTTGGCCGTTCTTAGGAACATCGGGGGCTCACGAAAAGCCCTTTATGGCGCATTTTCCCGCTGTCCCACGTTTTGCGGCCAGGGGCTGCAGGAACAGGAATTGCGCAGCGCGGACAGATCGGATTTAAGAGCAAAAGACCCGCAATTGAAGGCCCATTTCCTTGCATGAATTGACCAAGGCGCCCCCGCCGCGCCGCCCCGACCTCCACGTCGCCACCGATGGGGAATTCCAGGGCTGGCGAACCTGGATTCGCGACAGTTTTGAGTCCCATGTCGGCCCCTTCTGGCACCGGATCGAGGCGGACGGCAGCGTCCGCTCGGCGTTCCGGGTCGAGAAAAAGCACCTCAACGGCTCCGGAAACGTCCACGGCGGCTGCTTCATGGCGTTTTCCGACTATTGCCTGTTCGCGATCGCCACCCACGAGCTGGACGGGCCGGCCGTGACCACCAATTTCGCCTGCGACTTCCTCGACGCGGCACGCGAAGGCGAGCTGATCGAGTGCGTCGGCGAAGTCTCCCGCGCCGGCGGCTCGCTGATCTTCCTGCGCGGCAAGCTGACATCAGCCGGGCGGCCGCTGTTCACCTTCTCCGGCACGATCAAGCGGGTGAAGCGGAAGCCGGCACTACAGCCAAACGCATAGCTCGCCGCCTTCCCTTTTGGCGCCCCCTCGCCCAGACTTGCGTCGAGCGCTGTCGCGCCGGGGAGCAACGCCAGGGTGCCGCAGAGCACATCGCCGACGGGTCGCGCCACGGCCTCGCCATTGCCGTCCATGCCCGTCACCGGAGCGCGGAGCTGGCGCGACTATGCGCTGCTGGTCGCGCTGGCCTGCTGCTGGAGCTCCACCTATCCGCTGGCCAAGCTCGCGCTGGACACGATCCCGCCCGCGACCTTCATCACGGCGCGCTCGCTGATCGCGGCCGCCTTCCTGTTCGCGATCCTGTGGATGCGCGGCGTCAGGATCCCGACCGACGCCAAGGCCTGGAAGCTGTTCGCGACCCAGCAATTGATCAACTCGACCTTCCCATTCCTGGTCATCACCTGGTCCCAGCAATACGTGCCGGCGTCGAACACGGTGGTGCTGGCCTCGACGACGCCGATCTTCGCCTTCCTGATCACGTCGCTGATCACGCGCCACGAGCCGGCGACGCTGCTGAAGCTCTTAGGCGCGGTCCTCGGCCTTGTCGGCACCATCGTCATCGTCGGGCTCGACGCGTTGCGCGGCTTCGGTAGCGAGATCGTGGCCGAGATCGCGATCCTGCTCGCCACCATCTCCTTTGCCTGCGCAACCATCTTCGGCCTGCGGCTGTCCGAATACGATCCGATGGTGGTGGCGGCCGGCTCGCTGCTGTTCGGCGGCCTCGTGCTGCTGCCGCCCTCGCTGATCATCGACCAGCCCTGGACGCTGCACCCGACGCCGACGGCGATCATAGCCACCATCGTCATGGGCATCGTCTCCAGCGCCTTGGGGCTGATGCTGTTCTACATGTGCCTCGGACGGCTCGGCACGCTCACGACGAACGCGCAGGGCTATTTACGCATCCCGATCGGCGTGGGTCTTTCCGTGCTGCTGCTCGGCGAAAGCGTGCCGTCGAACCTGGCGCTGGGACTATTGCTGGTCATGGCCGGCGTCGCCGCGATGACGGTGCCGGCGGAGCGGCTGAAGAGGCGGTAGAGCGAAGCGCTATTGCTTGGCGTCGTCTGCCAGCATCTTCCGGTACTTCTCGACGTCGCGCGTCACGAGCTTTTGCAGCAACTCGGGCGTGTGCTCGTCGGGATCGGGGGCAACGGTCGAAAGATCGGCGAACCGTTTCTTCACCGCGTCGGTTTCCACGGCCGTACGCGCGGCGGCATTCAGCTTGGCGATGACCGCCGGCGGCGTGCCCTTGGGCGCGAACAGGCCATTCCAGCCCTGCGCCTCGAATTCGGGCAGGCCGGCTTCGGCCGAGGTCGGCAGATCGGGCAGCGTGGCCAGCCGCACCGTTGAGCCGACCACGAGCCCGCGCGCCAGCTTCTCGTTGATCGATTGCGAGACGGAGGCCGCCGCATCGCAGACGCCGTCGATCTGGCCGCCGATCGCATCCGTCAGCGCCGGCGCAGCGCCGCGATAGCCGACCAGCGTCGCGTCGATGCCGGCGGCGGTGACGAAGCTCTTGCAGATCAGGTAGTTCGAGGAGCCGACGCCGGCATGGCCGAGATTGATCTTGCCGGGATTGGCCTTGGCGTAGGCAATGAACTCCTTCAGGTCCTTTGCCGGAAAATCCTTGCGCACGGCGATGATGCCGAATGTCTTCGCCACCATGGCGATCGGCACGAAGGAGTCCGGAGTGAACGGGAGCTTTGGATAGATCGTATAGGTCGCGGCGTTGGTGCCGGCATTGCCGATCGCAATGGTGTAGCCATCAGGCTCGGCGCGGGAGGCGCGCGCCAGTGCGGTCGAGCCGCCGGCGCCGGCGACATTCTCGATCACGATGGTCTGGCCGAGCGCGATGCCCATCTGCTCGGCAACCGTGCGCGCGATCACGTCGGACGTGCCGCCGGCCGCGAACGGCACGATCATGGTGACGGGACGCTTGGGGAAATCCTGCGCGAACGCGGCCGTCGCGAACGCAACGACGGCGACGGCGGCCGACAGCCGCTTCAGCACGAACCCAATCACGCGGCCTTTTCCAGATGCGCGGTGAGGCCGGCGAACAGGCCGCGGCCGTCGGTGCAGCCCATGATGTCTTCGACGTGGTTTTCCGGATGCGGCATCATGCCCAGCACGTTGCCCTTGCCGTTGACGATGCCGGCGATGGATTGGGCGGCGCCATTGATGTTGCTGATATCGTCGATTGCGCCGTCGGCCGAGCAATAGCGGTAAAGCACGCGACCCTCGCCTTCGAGCCGCTTGATGGTCTCCGCGTCCGCCGCATAATTGCCCTCGCCATGCGCGACCGGCACGCGGATCACCTGCCCCGCATTGTAGCCGCGCGTGAACGGCGTGTCGGAGCGCTCGACGCGCAGATGCACATCGTGGCAGATGAATTTCAACCGCGCATTGCGCATCAGGATTCCCGGCAAAAGGCCGGACTCGCACAGGATCTGAAAGCCATTGCAGACGCCGAGCACGAGGCCGCCCTTGGCCGCATAGTCGCGCACCGCGTCCATCACCGGCGCCCGCGCCGCGATCGCGCCGCAGCGCAGATAATCGCCGTAGGAGAAGCCGCCGGGGACGACCACGAGATCAGTCCCCGCAGGTAGCGAGGTCTCGGCATGCCACACCATCGCCGGCTCATGGCCAGAGATCAGCCTCAGCGCGCGCGCCATGTCGCGCTCGCGGTTGATTCCGGGAAAGACGAGGATAGCGGCTTTCATGGCAGAGGTTCCGAACGAGGATTGAAATGGGGCTGGCACGGCTGCCAAATCGCCAGCAGACATAACCATTTGACGGGGATTTTACCAGTGCTAGCCTCAGCCGCGAGCGTTGTGCACAGGCCGTAGCCCGCCATCCGGCCGATCGACTTGCCCGGGATTGAAGCCATGAATGTCCCGTCGCTGCCTGCATCCCTCTCCGAGCCGGTGTCCACCGAGGGCGTCATCGCCGCCGGCGCCTATGTCGACGGCCGGCGTGTCGCCAATATCGCCATCAGCGAAGCCTCGAGCTGGCGGGCCAAACCCGGCCACGTGGTCTGGATCGGGCTGCACGAGCCGGACATGGCGCTGCTCAGCGCGGTGCAGAAGCAGTTCGACCTGCACGAGCTCGCGATCGAGGATGCCAACCACGCCCATCAGCGTCCGAAGATCGAGCAATACGGCGAGGCCCTGTTCATCGTGGCGCGGACCGCGCAACTGATCGAGGGCCGGATCGCCTTCGGCGAGACGCACATCTTCGTCGGCGAAGGCTATCTGGTCTCGGTGCGCCACGGCGCTTCGACGTCCTACACGCCGGTGCGCGAACGCTGCGAAAGCTGCCCCCGTGCACTCGCGCGCGGCGAGGACTACATCCTCTACGCCATCCTCGATTTCATCGTCGACAACTACTCGCCCGTGCTCGAGAGCATTCACGAAGAGGTCGAGAGCATCGAGGACGACGTGCTCTCCAAGCCGATCAGCAAGGCGCAGATCGAGCGCCTCTACATGCTGCGCCGCGACCTGCTGCGACTCAGGACTGCGATCGGCCCGCTGGTCGAGGTCTGCCGCCGTCTGGAGCATGACGAGCTTGCGATGGTGCGCGCGACGATGCAGCCGCTGTTTCGCGACGTCACAGACCACGTCAGGAACATTCAGGAGCGGATCGATTCCATGCGCGAGGTGCTGGCCTTCGCGTTCGAAGCAAGCTTGCTGGTCGGCCAGGCCCAGGAGACGGCCGTCTCCAAGAAGCTCGCCTCCTGGCTCGCCATCATCGCGATCCCGACCGCGCTTGCCGGCATCTACGGCATGAACTTCAAGCACATGCCGGAGCTGGACTGGGAGTACGGCTATTACACGCTGCTCGGCGTGATGCTGACGGCGTGCGGCGCCCTGTACTGGCGTTTTCGTTCGGTCGGGTGGCTGTGATCTAGCGCGACCTCAACGGACCGGCGCATCACTGAGTTCGAGCCGGTGCTCGATTCGGTCGAGCCGCCCTTCATGCCTCACTAGTGTTGCATGAATTCCGCCGAGCTCCTGAAAGACGCTGGTGATCTCCTGGCGAGCCGCGTTCTGAGAAGTTCGCAACGCCGACATTTCCTGCTTCATTTCATCAATCTTGCCGTCGACCTGCGCCAGCCGCGTCTGGATCGATTTCAAAATCTCGAACATCAGCTCGGACGGCACGTCGGGCATTTGGCCGACCCTTATGCTTTCATCTCGATAGCATAATTCTCGATCACGGTGTTCGCCAGCAGCTTGTCGGCGGCGTCTTTCAACGCCGCCTCGGCCTTGGCCTTGTCCGCGCCGGCGAGCTCGATGTCGAACACCTTGCCCTGGCGCACGCTGGCGACGCCGTCGACGCCGAGCGACTTCAGCGCGCCTTCGATGGCCTTGCCCTGCGGATCGAGGATGCCCGTCTTCAAGGTAACGGTGACACGTGCCTTCACGTCAAATCCCTCTTAGCTCTTCACCAGCACCGGGCCGGATCCCGCCGGACGCTCGTTCTCCATGAGGATGCCGAGACGCTTGGCGACTTCGGTATAGGCCTCGAGCAGGCCGCCGAGATCCCTGCGGAAGCGGTCCTTGTCGAGCTTCTCGTTCGACTTGATGTCCCACAGACGGCAGGAGTCCGGCGATATCTCGTCGGCGACGATGATCCGCATCATCTCGTTCTCGAACAGCCGGCCGCACTCCATCTTGAAATCGACGAGGCGGATGCCGATGCCGAGGAAAAGGCCGGTGAGGAAGTCGTTGACACGGATGGCGAGCGCCATGATGTCGTCGATCTCCTGCGGCGTTGCCCAGCCGAACGCGGTGATGTGCTCTTCCGACACCATGGGGTCGTTGAGCTGGTCGTTCTTGTAGTAGAACTCGATGATCGAGCGGGGCAGCTGCGTGCCCTCCTCGATGCCGAGGCGCTGCGACAGCGAGCCGGCCGCGACGTTCCGCACCACCACTTCCAGCGGCACGATCTCGACTTCGCGTATCAATTGCTCGCGCATGTTGAGGCGGCGGATGAAATGGGTCGGCACCCCGATGTCGTTGAGGTGCTGAAACAGGTACTCCGAGATCCGGTTGTTGAGGACACCCTTGCCCTCGATCACCTGATGCTTTTTCGCATTGAACGCGGTGGCGTCATCCTTGAAGTGCTGGATCAGGGTACCGGGCTCCGGGCCTTCGTAAAGAACCTTTGCCTTGCCTTCATAAATGCGACGCCGACGGCTCATGGGGATGTACCGTGTTTTGTTGAAATCCATGTATTTGGTGTGCTCCGGTTGACGAGACTACGACCCACAGCGGAGCTGCCGTGAACGGCCCGGAACCCCTAGAAACAGAACGGGAACCCAGCCTTAGGCAACCTATCCGATTGGCTGTCCCAGCACAATCGATCCGGCCATCCGGCATCAAACTTATACCGTCTTGCCTGCGGCTTAACGGCTCGTTGTTTTGCCGATTCGTGCCCCCTATCTAGGCATGCACCGGGGCTCTCGCAACGAGGGCGGCCGGGTCCAGTCAGCAGGGAATTGGAAAAGCATGAGCACGTTGGACAAGCGCGAGGAAGGCTTCGAGAAGAAGTTTGCCCTCGACGAGGAGCAGAAATTCAAGGCGGAAGCCCGCCGCAACCGGCTGCTCGGCCTGTGGGCGGCCGAAAAGCTCGGCATCACCGGCGATGCCGCCGCCGCCTATGCCAAGGAGGTGGTCGCGGCCGATTTCGAGGAGGCCGGCGATGCCGACGTCCTGCGCAAGGTCATGGCCGATTTCGCCGCCAAGAACGTCGCCGTCACCGAACAGGCGATTCGCGCCAAGATGAACGAGCTGATCGCCGTGGCCGCGGCCGAGGTGAAAGCGGGGAAGTAAGGCGAAACGTCATTCCGGGGCACATCGAAGACGCGCACCCGGAATGACGATCAGCTATCCCTCCTTGAAGCCGTACTCCGGCACATTGCCGCTGGCGCCGTAATATTTGTACGGCAGGAATTTGCCGCTCATGGTGAATTTGACGCGGTCGCCCTTCGGGTTCGCCACGCGCTCGATCGCCATGTCGAAGTCGATCGCCGACATGATGCCGTCGCCGAACTCCTCCTCGATCAGTGCCTTCCAGGCCGGGCCGTTGACCATCACCATCTCGTAGAAGCGGTAGATCAGCGGATCGGTCGGCGGCATCGGCGTGCCGGTGCCGCGCATCGGCACCTCGTTGAGCATCGCGGTCTCCGCCTTCGACAGGCCGAACAGCTCGCCGGCGTTCGCCGCCTGCGGCTTCGTCAATTTCATCTGGCCGAGGATGGCGCCGACGATCAGCACCTCGGCATAACCGCCGATCTGCTCGCAGATATATTTCCAGCTCCAGCCCTTCTCGCGCTTGATGTCGAGCAGCTTCTCGGTGAGGTCTTCGCGTTTCATGTCAGGGTCTCCCTTGGCTAAGCACGGTGTCACGTCGTTTCGTGCCGCTTTGGGAGGCACGAAACGTGCCAATAAATGAGGCTTAAGGCTTCACCGCCTCGACCTCGCTTCGCGCGGCAAAGCCTCGGCAAATCGCTTGATCGCCTCGAGCACCGGCTGCTGATCGCCTGCGAAGAACCAATGATCATGGCCGTCGAGCTCGATGAATTCTGCGTCGCGGATCCGGCTCGCCACTCCCAGCCGGCCGCGATCCGTACGGCCTTGTCGTCCCGATGATGCAGCTCCGATGCCGGCACGGCAATCTGCGCCCGAAGGTGTCGTACGTCGGCGTCGCGAAACGCCTCGAGCGGGCTGCCTTCTGCGCAGCCGTGAGGCTCACTCTTCCTACGAATCGTTCGATCCTTCCGCGATCATCCTCTGAAGACTTGCCAGCTCCGCCTCCAGATCGCGCTCCACATCCGCCGCCCGCATCTCGATCACCCGATAATCGCGCGCCTCGAGCCACGCCCGCCGCGACGCGCGGTCAGCGGCGATCGTCTCGCCCTCGCCGGGGTTGACCAGCTCGATCGCGATCCGGTGCGGGAACGAGACGAAGTCCGGGATGTGCCGCCCCACAGGGGTCTGGCGCTTGAACCCGCCTGCGAAGCGGCGGTCGCGGGTCAGGGCCTGCCACAGCAGCCGCTCGGCATCGGTCGGGTTGCGGCGGAGCAGGCGGGCGAGGCCGCGCACGGTCGAGCCGCTGTCGGGCACGCCGCCGCCCTGCCCGTGCTCGGCCAGCAGCGCGCGCAGCCGCGTCGCCTGCTCGCCATCGAGCACGCCGCCTTTGGCCGGGCCCTTGCGGCCCTCGGCGATCGCCATCACCACCCCGTGCAGGGTGTGCATGTCCTGCTTGGTCGGCTCCATCCGGCTGAAGATGTTGCGCAGGTTCACCAGCATGGTGTCGCGCTTCTCGGCCGGGCGCAAAAACTCGACGCGGTCGAGTTCGCGGATGAGGTTGTCGAAGAAGGCCTGCATCTGGTGCTGCGAGGCGCGCTCGGAACGCTCCGGCATGGCATGCGGCAGTTCGCCGGAGGTCGCGCGCTTGAACCATTCGTAGCCGACCAAGAGCACCGCCTGGGCGAGGTTGAGCGAGGCAAAGCCCGGATTGACCGGAAAGGTGATGATGCGGTTGGAGAGCCCGACCTCCTCATTGGTCAGACCCCAGCGCTCCCGGCCGAACAGGATACCGGCCTTGCCGCCCGCCACGACGTGCCCGGAAATCTCGGCCGCTGCGGCTTCCGGCCCCACCACCGGTTTGGCCTGATCATGGGGGCGCGCGGTGGTGGCAAACAGCAGGTCGATATCGGCGACGGCCTCACCGACCGTGTCGAACAATTCGACCTTATCCAGAATATAGTCGGCGCCGGCGGCGGCGCGCTGGGCGGCGATGTTGGGCCAGCCGTCGCGAGGGTTGACGATGCGCAAGGCGCCAAGCGCAAAATTGCCCATGGCGCGCGCGGCCATGCCGATGTTTTCGCCAAGCTGCGGCTCGACCAGGATTACGATGGGACCGTCGAGGGAAAGGCCGGTCTTGCTCTTGTCAGTCCCCGACATCTCGTTTCGCTTTCGCACTGGTTCTCAAGGCCTTGCCAAGGCGAGCTTCAGGAATTGATTCAAAATCGGCCGAGGCCGGCTGCCTGTCGTTTGCCTGTCCTGACGAAATTCTCAAGGGAAATAACGGGTTGGATTCGACTTTTGAATCTCGCCTGAAACCTTACCCGGCCCCCGCGGCGGGACCGCTCCCCATCCCCCATCTGCGGAGGCTGGATGAGCTAAAAGTGCATAATCCCTTGGCTTTCGCCCGCTGCAGTCAGGTGCTAAGAGGCGGCGGATATTCCCGTGGCGTGCCAATAGCGCCGTTCCCAAGAGGCTTCCCCGATCATGGCAAAAATCAAGGTGTCCAACCCCGTCGTCGAACTCGATGGCGACGAGATGACCCGGATCATCTGGCAGTACATCAAGGACAAGCTGATCAACCCGTTCCTCGATGTCGAGCTGCAGTATTTCGACCTGGGAATGGAGTACCGCGATCACACCAACGATCAGGTGACCATCGACGCCGCCGAGGCCATCAAGAAGGTCGGCGTTGGCGTCAAGTGCGCCACCATCACCCCCGACGAGGCGCGGGTGAAGGAGTTCAACCTCAAGCAGATGTGGAAGTCGCCGAACGGCACCATCCGCAACATCCTCGGCGGCGTGATCTTTCGCGAGCCGATCATCTGCAAGAACGTGCCGCGCCTGGTTCCCGGCTGGACCAAGCCGATCATCATCGGCCGCCACGCCTATGGCGACCAGTATCGCGCCACCGACATCAAGTTCCCCGGCAAGGGTACGCTGACGATGAAGTTCGTCGGCGAGGACGGCACCGTCATCGAGAAGGAAGTGTTCAAGACCCCGGGCGCCGGCGTCGCGATGCAGATGTACAATCTGGACGACTCGATCATCGACTTCGCCCGCGCTTCGTTGAACTACGGCCTGCTGCGCAACTACCCGGTCTATCTTTCGACCAAGAACACGATCATGAAGATCTATGACGGTCGGTTCAAGGACATCTTCCAGGACATCTACGAGCGCGAGTTCAAGAAGGAGTTCGACGCCAAGGGCCTGACCTACGAGCACCGCCTGATCGACGACATGGTCGCTTCGGCGCTGAAATGGTCCGGCGGCTATGTCTGGGCCTGCAAGAACTACGACGGCGACGTGCAGTCCGACACGGTGGCGCAGGGCTACGGCTCGCTTGGCCTGATGACCTCGGTCCTCCTCACCCCCGACGGCAAGACGGTGGAAGCCGAAGCCGCCCACGGCACGGTGACCCGCCACTACCGCGAGCACCAGAAGGGCAAGGAGACCTCGACCAACTCGATCGCATCGATCTTCGCCTGGACCCGCGGCCTGTCGCACCGCGCCAAGCTCGACAACAACGCCGAGCTCGCCAAGTTCGCCAACACCCTGGAGAAGGTCTGCGTCGACACGGTCGAGGAAGGCTACATGACCAAGGACCTCGCGCTCCTGGTCGGCGCCGACCAGCGCTGGCTCTCGACCACTGGCTTCCTCGACAAGGTCGCCGAGAACCTCGGGAAGGCGCTGGCGGCGTAAGCCGTCCGCAATTTCGCCGGACTGGGCCGGACATCATTACGGGCCGCGTCGCAAGCGCGGCCCGTTTGCTTATTCTGACCTTTGCGCGGAGATGCGACCATGTCGATCAAGCTTGCTGTCCCCTGCCTGTTGCTGCTCGCGGCCATGGCTGCGCCCGCGATGTCTGCGGAGACTGGCCAGCCTGAGGCCCCATCAGGGGCGATCATGCTCGTTCGCCTCCCCGAGGCCATCCAGGCTCCCGGCGAGCAGCGGATCGCGGTCCTGAGCGCCGAAGGGGCTCAGATCTATGAATGCAAGGCGGACGCCGACGGTAAACTCGTCTGGAGCTTCCGGGAGCCGATCGCAACGCTGATCGAAAATGGCAAGACAGTGGGGCGACACTACGCCGGACCGAACTGGGAGCTGCAGGACGGCAGCGCCGTGACAGCGAAGGTCACGGCCACCGCTCCAAGCCTGACCGAGGGGGCCATTGCCTATCTCAAACTGGAGGTCACCGAACGACGCGGCAACGGCGCGCTCTCCGCCGCCACCACTGTTCAGCGGTTCGGGACCATCGGCGGAAAACTTGACGGCGCCTGCGAGAGGGCCGGAGCCTTCAAGAGCGTGCCCTATTCCGCCACCTACGTTTTTCTGAAGAAGGGCTGACCCTCTTGCGGCGAGACTACTCGCTTCCGTCGCCGCCTTCGCGCTCCGCCTGCGCCAACTCCGCCGCCGCAAGGTCGCCGCTCCCCTCCAGCCGCGCCTTCGCCGTCTTGTGGACATGCGCCGCGAGCGTCGGCATGCGTTCGATCAGGGCGTGAAAGTCCTGGGCGTCGAGCACCAGCAGCCGGGTCTTGCGCGTCGCCGTCACCGTGCCGCTGCGTTTGGTTTTGTGCAGCAGCGCGATCTCGCCGAAGAAAGTGCCATCCGCGAGCCGCACCTGCTGGTTCGGCAGCGCGATCTCGACCTCGCCGGCGGTGATGAAATACATCGACGACGCCGCATCGCCCCGCCGCACCAGGATCTCGCCCTGCTCGATCGTGCGGGCCCGCAGCAGCCGCATGATATCGGCGATCTCGGACGCGCTCAGGTGCGAGAACAGCGGCACCCGCGCCAGCATGCCCCAGGTGACCACGAAGTCGCGCCGCCTCACCTCTTCCGCGAAGGCCGTGGAGATGATCGCGACCGGCAGCGCGATCATGGCGAATCCGCTGATGATGGTAAAGACGGAGATGAATTTCCCCAGCGCCGTCACCGGCACGACGTCACCATAGCCGACGGTGCCGAGCGTCACGATCGCCCACCACATCGCCTGCGGAATGGTGCCGAGCTTGTCGGGCTGCACGTCGCGCTCGATGGCATAGAGCAGCGAGGCAAATGTGAGAACCGCGCCGATCAGGATGACGATGCAGCCGATCAGCGCCCGCCGCTCGGCGTGCACGGCCGCGAGCAGCGAGCGCATCGCCGGCGAGTAGCGCACCAGCTTGAAGAACGGCAGCACGCCGAGCGCAGCCAGCGTTGCATGCCGGCCCATAGCGAGCACGATCGCAGCCGGCAGGAACGCGAGGAGATCGATGATGCCGAGCGCGGAGAAGACATAGCTGAGCCGGTCCGATAGCGCGGACGCCGTGCGCTGGGTATGGCCAGCCACCGTCCACAGGCGCGCGGCATATTCCAGCGCGAACACGATCACGGACAGGATGGTGATGCCTGCGAACACCGCACCGAACTGCGCGTCGAGCTCCGGCACCGAGGCAAGGATCATCGCGACCACGTCGAGCACGATGACGCCAACGATCAGCTGGATGAAGCGCGACCCGACCGAGTAGGCCAGCGGATCGTGCTCCAGCAATTCGTACAGGCGATCCCTCAAATCGGGATCGGCTGAGCCACGTCCTCGCGGAACGGGGCTCACGTACTTACGCGCCGGCCGACTTTTGTTCAGTCATGGCTTTTTCGATCGCCGTCAGCGCCTCAGCCGCCTTGGCACCATCAGGGCCGCCGGCCTGCGCCAAGTCGGCCCGGCCGCCGCCGCCCTTGCCGCCGAGCGCCTCGGAGGCGACCTTCACCAGATTGACCGCATTGAAGCGCGAGGTGAGGTCAGCGGTGACGCCGACGACGACGCCAGCCTTGCCATCTTCAGTGACGCCGACGATGGCGACCACGCCGGAGCCGATCTGTTTCTTGCCGTCGTCGGCAAGGCTCTTGAGATCCTTCATCTCGATGCCCTCGACCGCACGCGCCATCAGCTTGACGTCGCCGATCTCGCGCACGCCTGCGGCCGCGCCATTGCTCGAAGAAGATGCACCGCCGCCCATGGCCAGCTTCTTGCGGGCGTCGGAGAGGTCGCGCTCGAGCTTCTTGCGCTCCTCCATCAGCGCGGCAATGCGCGCCGGGACGTCGTCGATCGAAGTGCGCAGCTCGTTGGCCGCGGTCTTTGCCAGCGCCATGGTGTCGTTGGCGTGCTTGCGGGCGTAGTTGCCGGTCAGCGCCTCGATGCGGCGCACGCCCGAGGCGACCGCGCTCTCGCCTGTCAACGTGATCAGCCCGATGTCGCCGGTGCGCCTGACATGGGTGCCGCCGCACAGTTCGACCGACCAGCCGAGCGCGTTGGCGCCGCGCTCGCGCGCGGTCCGGCCCATCGAGACGACGCGAACCTCATCCCCGTATTTCTCGCCGAACAGCGCACGCGCGCCGGCCTCGCGGGCCTCGTCCACGCCCATCACGCGGGTCGAGACCTCGTCGTTCTCCAGCACCACGTCGTTGGCGATGTCCTCGACGCGCGCGAGTTCTTCCGCCGTGATCGGCTTCGGATGCACGAAGTCGAAGCGCAGCCGGTCCGGCGCGACCATCGAGCCGCGCTGGGCGATGTGATCGCCGAGCACCTGGCGCAGCGCCTCGTGGATGAGATGCGTGGCCGAGTGATGCGCGCGGATCGAGGACCGCCTGCCGTGATCGACATCTAGAAGAACAGGGTCGCCGACCTTCAATCCATAATTATCTACGGCAATGTGGTGAACGAACAGATCGCCACCCACCTTCTTTTGTGTGTCCAAGACACGCGCCAGAATTTTGGCGTCATCCGGTCCACGCCTCATGACCCCGGTGTCGCCAACCTGACCGCCAGACTCGGCGTAGAACGGCGTCTGATTCAGGATGACCTGCCCGCTTTCGCCAGGCTTAAGTTCGGAGACTTCCTCACCGCCCCTAACAATCGCCGTGACTACGCCCTCAGCAGTTTCGGTGTCGTATCCGAGGAATTCGGTCGCGCCCAGCTTCTCACGCAGCGGGAACCAGATCGCCTCGGAAGCGGCTTCGCCAGAACCCTTCCAGGACTCGCGCGCCTTGGCCTTCTGACGCTCCATCGCATCGGTGAAGGAGGCCTGGTCGACGCTGATGCCGCGCGACTTCAGCGCGTCCTGCGTCAGATCGAGCGGGAAGCCATAGGTGTCGTACAGCGTAAAGGCGACGTCGCCGTCGAACATGTCGCCCTTCTTCAAGGAAGCGCTCTTCTCGTCGAGAATGGCGAGGCCGCGCGTCAACGTCTTGCGGAAGCGGGTCTCTTCCAGCCGCAGCGTTTCCTCGATCAAATTTTCCGCGCGCATCAAATCGGGATAGGCCTGGCCCATCTCGCGAACCAGCGCCCAGACCAGCCGATGCATGAGCGGTTCTTGCGCACCGAGCAGCTGCGCATGGCGCATCGCGCGGCGCATGATCCGGCGCAGCACGTAGCCGCGGCCCTCGTTCGAAGGCAGCACGCCGTCGGCGACGAGGAAGGCCGACGAACGCAGATGGTCGGCGATGACGCGGAACGAGGCGACGGTCTTCTCGTCCGGTCCGCTTCCGAGAGCGGACGCGGTCGCGTCGATCAAATGACGGAACAGATCGGTCTCGAACACGGTGTCGACGCCCTGCATGATGCAAGCCATGCGTTCAAGGCCCATGCCGGTGTCGATCGAGGGACGCGGCAGCGCCACGCGCTCCTCCTTCGTCACCTGCTCGTACTGCATGAACACCAGGTTCCAGAATTCGAGGAAGCGGTCGCCGTCCTCCTCCGGAGAGCCCGGAGGCCCGCCCCAGATATGCTCGCCGCGATCGATGAAGATCTCCGAGCACGGGCCGCACGGGCCGGTGTCGCCCATCGCCCAGAAATTGTCCGAGGTCGGGATACGGATGATGCGGTCGTCGGAGAATCCGGCGATCTTCTTCCAGAGGTCCGCCGCCTCGTCGTCGGTATGGTAGACCGTGACGAGCAGCTTGTCCTTCTTGAGCCCGTATTCCTTGGTGATCAGCTTCCAGGCCAGCTCGATCGCGCGCTCCTTGAAATAGTCGCCGAAGGAGAAGTTGCCGAGCATCTCGAAGAAGGTGAGATGGCGCGCGGTGTAGCCGACATTGTCGAGATCATTGTGCTTGCCGCCGGCGCGCACGCATTTCTGCGAGGTGGTGGCGCGCTGATAGGGCCGCTTCTCGACCCCGGTGAAGACGTTCTTGAACTGCACCATGCCGGCATTGGTGAACATCAATGTCGGATCGTTGCGCGGCACCAATGGCGAGGACGACACGATCTCGTGGCCGTTCTCGGCAAAGAAGTTCAGAAAGGTCGACCTGATCTCGTTGACGCCGCTCATGTTCATCCAATCGGGTATGCTTGGACCCGCTTCCCAGCCATCCAAACCGCAAGTTTGGGCTGATATCTGCGGGCCAAAGCGCTTTTAGACAAGGCCAGCTTCGCTGTCCAGAAACTGTGCAGACAGATCAGTGGGTTGCCGCAGGCGCTCAATCCCGTTGAAATGCACAAAGCCCGCGTTGACAGGCTTGGCCGGGCTGTGGTCTTTACCCATCTGTATCGTACGGCCACGTCGGGAGAGACCGGCTTTGGTGCCGGCGCCGAAGGAGCAACCGCCCCGGAAACTCTCAGGCAAAAGGACCGCGTGGCTTTGACAGCATCTGGAAAGAGGCGCCGACGGGCTTAAGTCCGGATTGCGTCCGCCGACGGGATAATACTCTCAGGCACAGCGACAGATGGGGCTTCGACTGGTTGCCACCGGGGAATTGTCTCCGGGGAACCGCCGAGGGCCCCTGTGATGCTTGCGCGCGACGACCAAGATTCCCTCAAACGTACCCCCCTTTACAACCTGCACATCTCGCTCGGCGGCAAGATGGTGCCGTTCGCGGGCTATGACATGCCCGTGCAATATCCCGCAGGGGTTTTGAAGGAGCACCTTCATACCCGCAATGCAGCCGGCCTGTTCGACGTCTCCCACATGGGCCAGATCGCGCTCCGGCCGAAATCCGGCAAGGTCGAGGACGCCGCCCGCGCGCTGGAGCGGCTGGTGCCGCAGGATATTCTGGCGATTGCGCCGGGACGGCAGCGCTACGCCCAGTTCACCAATGCCGAGGGCGGAATTCTGGACGATCTGATGGTCGCCAATTTCGGCGATCATCTTTTCCTGGTCGTCAACGCCGCCTGCAAGGCGGAGGACGAGGCGCATCTGCGCGCGAATCTCTCGGACGACTGCGTCATCGAGCAGCTTGCCGACCGCGCGCTGATCGCGCTACAGGGGCCGAAGGCGGAATCGGCGCTGGCGAAATTATGTGCAGAGGCGCCCGCCATGAAGTTCATGGATGCCGGCCCGCACAAGGTCGCCGGCATCGACTGCTTCGTCTCGCGCTCCGGCTACACCGGCGAGGACGGCTTTGAAATTTCGGTTCCTGCTGGCGATGCCGAGCGCCTCGCCAAGGCGCTGCTGGAAAATCCCGACGTCATGCCGATCGGGCTCGGCGCCCGTGACAGCCTGCGGCTCGAGGCCGGGCTCTGCCTCTACGGCCACGACATCGACACCACGACCACGCCGGCCGAGGCCGCGCTGGAGTGGTCGGTACAGAAGAGCCGCCGCACCGGCGGCGCGCGCACCGGTGGCTTTCCCGGCGCCGAGAAGATTCTCGCTCATTTCGACCACGGCGCATCCCGCCGCCGCGTCGGCCTGCGCACCGAGGCGCGCGCGCCGGTGCGCGAGGGCGCGCTGCTGTTTGCGGATGCGAGCTCCAGCGAACCGATCGGAAAGGTCACCTCGGGCGGTTTCGGCCCGAGCCTGAATGCGCCGGTCGCGATGGGCTACGTGCCCACGCACCAGAGCGCGCTCGGCACAAAGCTTTTCGCCGAGGTGCGCAGCCAACGCCTGGCCGTGCAAATCGCCGCCATGCCATTCGTGAAAAACACCTACAAACGCTGAGGACTGAGAAAATGACCACGACGCTGTACACCTCCGACCACGAATGGCTCGCGATCGACGGCGATGTCGCCACCGTGGGCATCACCGACTATGCGCAGTCGCAGCTCGGCGACGTCGTGTTCGTCGAACTCCCCAAGCTCGGCCGCACCTTGAAGAAGGCGGAAGCCGCCGCCGTCGTGGAATCCGTGAAGGCCGCCTCCGACGTCTACGCGCCTGTTACGGGCGAAGTGCTCGAAACCAATCCCGATCTCGCGAGCGAGCCGGCGCTGGTCAATTCGGACGCGCAAGGCAAAGCCTGGTTCTTCAAGATCAAGATTGCCGACAAGAGCGAACTCGGCGGCTTGATGGACGAAGCCGCCTACAAGGCCCACACGGCTTAAAGACGATGGAGCAAGCGATGACCGCGCACCGCAAATCCAACGGCGACACCGCCAGCTTCGTACGCCGCCACATCGGCCCCTCGGCACGCGACGTCACTGCAATGCTCGAGGCCGTCGGCGCGAAAAGCGTCGACGCGCTGATGGCGGAGACGTTGCCGGCCTCGATCCGGCAGGCCGCCCCGCTCGATCTCGGCAAGCCCTTGAGCGAGACCGAGGCGATCGCGCATATGGGCGAGCTCGCCGCCCAGAACCAGGTCTTCACCTCGCTGATCGGCCAGGGCTATTCCGGCACGATTTTGCCTGCGGTGATCCAGCGCAACATTCTGGAGAACCCGGCCTGGTACACGGCCTACACGCCCTATCAGCCAGAGATCAGCCAGGGCCGGCTTGAGGCGCTGCTCAACTTCCAGACCATGATCTGCGATCTCACCGGGCTCGATGTCGCCAACGCTTCGCTGCTCGACGAAGCCACCGCGGCGGCCGAAGCCATGGCGCTCGCGGAGCGGCACTCGCGGGTCGAAGCAAAGGCCTTCTTCGTCGACAAGGACGTGCATCCGCAGACGCTCGCCGTGATGCGCACCCGCGCGGAGCCCTTGGGCTGGACCCTGGTCGTCGGCGATCCCCTCACCGATCTCGACAAGACGGACGTGCTTGGCGCGCTGCTGCAATATCCGGGAACGTCGGGCGCCGTGCGCGACTTGCGGCCTGCAATCACAGCGCTGAAGGCCAAAGGCGCCCTCGCGATCGTTGCCGCCGATCTACTGGCACTGACATTGCTCGCCTCGCCCGGCGAACTCGGCGCGGACATCGCCATCGGCTCGGCGCAACGTTTTGGCGTGCCGATGGGTTATGGCGGGCCGCACGCCGCCTACATGGCGGTGCGCGACGCGCTGAAGCGTTCGCTGCCCGGCCGCATCGTCGGCCTTTCCGTGGACTCGCGCGGGATGCCTGCCTATCGGCTCGCGCTGCAGACCCGCGAGCAGCACATCCGCCGCGAGAAGGCGACCTCCAACATCTGCACCGCGCAGGTGCTGCTTGCCGTGATCGCCTCGATGTACGCGGTCTATCACGGCCCCGAAGGCTTGACTCAGATCGCGCGCAACGTACATCGCCGCACGGCCGTTCTGGCTGCAGGCCTGCGCAAGCTCGGCTTTGCGCTCCAGTCCGACAGCTTCTTTGATACGCTCAGCGTGGATGCCGGCGCGAAGCGTGCCGAGATTGTCGCGCGCGCGGCGGCCGAGAAGATCAATCTCGGCGTCGGTGACGACAGCTTGCGCATCGCGCTCGACGAAACCACCACGCCCGCGACGGTGGAAGCGGTCTGGCGCGCCTTTGGCGGCACGCTCGCCTATGCCGAGATCGACGCCACCACGCGCGAGGCGCTGCCGGAGGCGCTGAAGCGCGGCACCTCCTTTCTCACCCACCCCGTCTTCCACGCGCATCGCTCGGAGACCGAGATGCTGCGCTATATGCGCAAGCTCAGCGATCGCGACCTCGCGCTCGACCGCGCGATGATCCCGCTCGGCTCGTGCACCATGAAGCTGAACGCGACCACCGAGATGATGCCGCTGACCTGGCCGGAATTCGGCTCCTTGCATCCTTTCGCCCCGCGCGAGCAGGCACGCGGCTATTACGCATTGTTCGCCCGCCTGGAGAAGTGGCTGTGCGACATCACCGGTTATGACGCGATCTCGCTGCAGCCGAATTCGGGCGCGCAGGGCGAATATGCCGGGCTGCTCGCGATCCGCGGCTATCATGCCGCGCGCGGCGAGACGCACCGCAAGATCTGCCTGATCCCCTCCTCCGCCCACGGCACCAATCCGGCTTCCGCTGCGATGGTCGGCATGGACGTCGTGGTGGTCGCGTGCGAAAAGAATGGCGACGTCGACGTCAATGATCTCAGAGCGAAGGCGGAGAAGCACTCCAACGCCCTCGCCGCGGTCATGATTACCTATCCCTCGACGCATGGTGTGTTCGAGGAGCACATTCGCGAGATCTGCGACATCGTGCATGGCCACGGCGGCCAGGTCTATCTCGACGGCGCCAACCTCAATGCGCAGGTCGGTCTGTCCCGGCCCGGCGATTATGGCGCCGATGTCAGCCATCTCAACCTCCACAAGACCTTCTGCATCCCGCATGGCGGCGGCGGCCCTGGCATGGGCCCGATCGGCGTCAAGGCGCACCTCGCGCCGTTCCTCCCTGGTCATCCTGCAACGGACGGGGGCGCGCCGATCGGCCCGGTCTCGGCGGCGCCGTTCGGCTCGGCGTCGATCCTGACCATCTCCTACATCTACATTTTGATGATGGGCGGCGAAGGCCTCAAGCGCGCCACCGAGATCGCGATCCTCAACGCCAACTACGTCGCAGCAAGGCTCGATGCGCATTTTCCGGTGCTCTACAAGAACGAAAAGGGCCGCGTCGCGCACGAGTGCATCGTCGATCCCCGCGCGCTGAAGACGACGTCCGGCGTCACCGTCGACGATATCGCCAAGCGCCTGATCGACTACGGCTTCCACGCGCCCACCATGAGCTTCCCGGTGCCGGGCACGCTGATGATCGAACCGACCGAATCGGAGTCGAAGGCGGAGCTGGACCGCTTCTGCGATGCCATGATCGCGATCCGGAAGGAGATCGCCGAGGTCGAGGCCGGCCGCTTCAAGATCGAGGCCTCGCCGCTGCGGAACGCCCCGCACACGGTGCACGACATTGCGGACGACAACTGGAACCGCGCCTACACCCGCGCCGAGGGCTGCTTCCCCGCGGGCACCTCGCGGACCGATAAATACTGGAGCCCGGTCGGGCGCGTCGACAACGTCTATGGCGACCGCAACCTGGTGTGCTCCTGCCCGCCGGTGAGCGACTACGCGGAGGCCGCGGAGTAAGGCGCCACCAGCGAGCGGCTTCTTGGGTCCCAGCGCCAAAGCCGTTCGTTCGTCAGAAGGGTGCCGCCCCACCAGCGCTTGAT
Source organism: Bradyrhizobium sp. 149 (assembly GCF_023073915.1). Classification (GTDB taxonomy): domain Bacteria; phylum Pseudomonadota; class Alphaproteobacteria; order Rhizobiales; family Xanthobacteraceae; genus Bradyrhizobium. Next base: position 455,160 of record NZ_JADPKK010000019.1, read on the forward strand.
CGGATTGTGACGCCAAAAATCCTGGTGGCCTTCCAGAACCGCTTTGCCAAACTCGGTCAACGACAGCCGGCTGCGGCGATAGGCGGCGTGGTGTCCTCTCGCATCGTTCGGGTCCAGGGTTGCGAGCTTGTCATCCAGACCCGCAACTGCGGGCGATGGACCGAATGCGAGCCCTTCCAGCAACGCGCCCAACTCCCACTGATCGAACACGCCCGTGCCGAGCACGGTTGGCTGAAACAACTCACTGGTACGGTTGTGTCCCCTCGCGATCAGTTCGAGCAATCGCCTCTCCGTTGCGCCGAGGCCTGTTACCGGCGACGGCAGTTTCGCTAGCAATTGTAGCAGCGCCGGTTTCAGGGAAGACAGATTGCCGAGAGGCCGGCTGAGCAGCCCGAAACAGAGCTCGGGCGTCGGCGCGCGATAGGCTTCCCAGGCCATGCCTGCGATCTCAAAGTCGCGTTCCGTAACGTCGAACTCCTGCACGGTGCGGTGACGCAGCTCCGCCGGATCGGTTCTGCGCAGATCGAAATCGACAGAGCGCAGTTTCAGTCGTTCTGCGAGGAATGGCACGGAGCGCAAATAGTCGATGATCCAGATCAGCTGCAATTGACTATTCGGTTCGGGATCGAACCACAGCTCGATGAGGTCGACGGCAAAATCCTCGCAGACCAGAACGAATGGTACGTTTTTGTGTGCGAGCCCGGTCAGGAATGACCGACCGACAAGTTCGCACCAAAGGACCTCAGGCTCCAATTCTCTGGAAGAACGTCCCCCGAAATAACGCGCAAGATGCTCGGACGAAGGCAACGGCCCCGAAACAAACCGGAAGATCAGCGGGATCACCATGTCGGCGCGGTTCGCATGGATGAGGCCGATGCCGGACGAACTGGTCAGGATCACACGCCTCATCGCATCACCCGATCACCACCACGCCAAAACGAAACGGGCACTAACGACGTCGGCAACTCAACGTCCTCAGCGCCCGCTCCTCGCGAAAAACTCTTCTCTGTTCGAGGTTTACTCGTCAGCCGGCTCCTCGCCGTCGGCGTCGCGCTCCGGGCTGCCGGCGAGAATCTGCTCGGCGATCAGGCCGGAGTTCTGGCGGATCGAAGTTTCGATCTTGGCGGTGATGTCGGGGTTGGCCTTCAGGAACGCTTTCGAGTTCTCGCGGCCCTGGCCAAGACGCTGGCTGTCATAGGAGAACCATGCGCCGGATTTTTCGACGATGCCGGCCTTGACGCCGAGATCGAGGATCTCGCCCATCTTGGAGACGCCTTCGCCGTACATGATGTCGAACTCGACCTGCTTGAAGGGCGGCGCCAGCTTGTTCTTCACCACCTTGACGCGGGTGGTGTTGCCGACCACCTCGTCGCGCTCCTTGATCGCGCCGATGCGGCGGATGTCGAGACGGATCGAGGCGTAGAATTTCAGCGCGTTGCCGCCGGTGGTGGTCTCCGGCGAGCCGTACATCACACCGATCTTCATGCGGATCTGGTTGATGAAGATGACCATCGTGTTGGACTTGTTGATGGACGCCGTCAGCTTGCGCAGCGCCTGGCTCATCAGGCGGGCCTGCAGACCCGGCAGCGCATCGCCCATCTCGCCCTCGAGCTCGGCCTTCGGCACCAGCGCCGCGACCGAGTCGATCACCAGCACGTCGACCGCGCCGGAGCGCACCAGCGTGTCGCAGATTTCCAGCGCCTGCTCACCGGTGTCCGGCTGGGAGATCAGGAGCTCGTCGATGTTGACGCCCAGCTTGCGCGCATAGACCGGATCGAGCGCGTGTTCGGCGTCGATGAAGGCGCAGATGCCGCCCTTCTTCTGCCCTTCCGCCACCGTGTGCAGCGCCAGCGTGGTCTTGCCGGAGGATTCCGGCCCGTAGATTTCCACGACGCGCCCCTTCGGCAGGCCGCCGATCCCGAGCGCGATATCGAGCCCCAGCGAGCCCGAGGAGATCGCCTCGACATCCATCGAACGGTCGTTCTTGCCGAGCTTCATCACCGAGCCCTTGCCGAACTGCCGCTCAATCTGTGAGAGCGCGGCGGCCAGAGCTTTAGTCTTGTCCATGGAAGATCCTTCGACGATACGCAGGGCAGTGGTGGACATTGGGTCGTGCTCCTTATGGCGAGGATTCGCTAGAGGGACAAACGGCTGGCGGGGCGGCGCGGCGATAAAAGCAATGTACCCTATTTGTTCTAAGTTCGCAATATGTTCTTTTGCGGATGGGCTTCCGAGCCGGCGCGGCAGGCGGAGGCGGAGGCGTTCGCCGCCGGGAACGCATTTGATGGCTCGCCGGGAACGGGCCGCCGTTCACATCAAGGGATTGGCCTAGGAATCGGGATTCGCATGTCTAGAGGCGAGTCCGGGCAGGAATGGTATCATAGCACTACCAGCAAGCCGTTGATTAAACAAGGAAACTTGCCAGCGAGCTACTGTGCATGGGGTTGTTTTCGCGTTTTGAAAGCCGCGCATGGGCCTTCCACCGCCGGGCCTGCCGCCCTCTCACCGCGTGCCGGCACCGCGCCTACAGCAGCGCCAGCAGCACGATGCCGATCACCAGCACCACGAAGCCAGCTGCCGTCGCGGCGGCGAATGACCGCTCTACGTTGTCCATGATGCCACCCCGTTGCCGGCGCGCCACGTTTCCCCCATGGCTGCGCCGTCGCTGCGAAATCTCGCCTGCGGTTGTGTCCTGAGTTGTGCGAGCGGATGTCGAAATTGGGACGGGTGCGGGGCCAGTATGCGGCCTGCCGCCCGACGCCCGGACCCGATTCGTGGCCTTGTCAGGCTGTCGTAAGCTGACCCGGCTAGGCTCGTCCGGCTATGGTGTTGCAGCCCAGCACCTCAGCCTCCAATAACCTTTTCCCCGCTTGGCTCTCCCCAAGCGGGGTTTTTTCATGCCGATTTTCATGTCGGCCGGCCGGTTTGCGAACCGCCCTCCTCCTGCGTCAGCCGCAGCGAAAAGGCGCGGATCGCCGGCGCCGCCAGCAGCACAATCGGCAGCATCGCCGCCCATGCGATCAGCCACGACACCATCCAGTGCGCGAGGAAGACCAGCGTGTTCCCTGCGGGAAAGCTGGCGATGCCCGCGGCGATCAGCGAGGTCAGTCCGGACTGGATGATTCCGAACACGAAATGAGAATAACGGCGGGGAATGCCCAGCATGACGCGCCCATGTTGCTTGTCGTCATCAGGCCAAGCAAGCCACATGCCGTCGTCCGCCGGAAGACGCCTTTGCCCGGCCAGGAACTCTGTTCATGGTCGGAGAACCACGGGGCACGAGGGCGCGCCGCCGGCGTCTTTCGAAATCCGATTTCGTATGTCTCGGAGCGCGCGCGTTTGCGAGATAGCCGTGAACTATCCGCAGCTTATCGACAGACTTAGGTTGTCCGCGGAATATTTCGCCGCCCGGCATGTTTGCAAGGATGGAAGTGAATCGTGGGAGATGGCCATGAATCACAGGGGCGTCGAGTTCACCGTCTCGAAGACGGCAATTGCCGGAATCTGGCAGTGGCAGTTCCGGATCGGCGAGCAGATCAAGACCGGCAGGACCGAGACCAAGATCGATCTCCTGGCGATCCGACGGGTGCAGCTGCGCATCGATCGGGAGCTGAAGGCGATCGGGCGGAAGACGGCCTGAACGGCCGGACTGAGCGGCCGGCCCGAGCAGCGGAACTGAGATCATCGGCGGCACGACGCCCATGGGCGGCTATTCCGTAGCCGCCCGGAATTGATCTGCCAGCGGTTTGGGATTGGACTGAACGCGATTATGGCCGTGGAGAACGGGGGCCATCACGTGCGATCGGTGCCAGCCATGCCGCTCTACTTCTTTCGAATCCGGAACGGCCGTTATTCCGGCTGCGCCGACCAGGCGTCGGAATTCGCCAATCGCGATCTGGCGTGGAAGGAGATGACCAATGTCTGCGCCGACATGGCCGCCGGCATCGCCCGCAAGCTCCAGGAAAATTCCGAGTGGCACATGGAGCTGCTGGACGAGGCCAAGGAGCCCGTGTTCCGGATCCGCATCACCGCCGAAACGTTCGAATAGGGGTCGGCCCTAGTCCGCGCTGGGCAGCCGCCGCATCGTGAATTCGATGTCGCCGCCGGGCAGCTCGCGCCAGGTCTCGACCGCGCTCATATAGCCGGCCTTGGGGTAGCGGGCGAAGAAGGCCTGCGCCCTTTCCCGCGCCGCCGCGCGCGGCAGCGTGAAGGTCTCGCGCAGATACCCGTCGCCGGCCATTTGGCCCGGCTTGCCACCCATCTTGCGCCGGCGCGCCATCCGCTCGGCGAGATCCCGGGGACGATCGGCCATGTCCCGCCCTTCTTTACACAATACGCTCTGGCGGAATGTAGGAAGCAGGCAGGCCGAAGAGGAGTCCCGGCCGGAGGCGCCAGCCGCCTCCGATCGGGCAGACCGTCAATTGGCAGCCGTGCCGGATTTCTTCTTCGGCGCACCGGTTGCGGCCGACGCCTTTGGCGCCGCCGGCTGCTTCGGCGGATCAGAGCGCATGCCGCCCCAGGGATCGTTGGACGCCTTGGAGTCCGGAATCTTCTTCAGCGTTTCCTTGTAGGCCTTATCACGCTCGGCTTCCGCGGCCTTCTCCTCGGGGGTCTTGCCCGGCCCCTCCTGCAGCAAATTGAGATTGGGCATTTGCGCATAGGCCGGTCCCGCCAGCACGGTCGGTCCCGCCAGGACAGCCAGCACCGCGGCCATACGGAAAAGCTTCATCATGTACTCCTCGATCATCCATGGCGGCGCGGGTCGCCCGCGCCTTGTCACCCCTGCCACAGCCGCAGGGGCCGCTCGGCCCGCTAGAGCCGGTCCGATTTGCACGATTTCGGCGCGTGGAGCCAGTCGTCCCAGATCGGGCCGCACTTGGTGCACCCGCTCAGCGCGAGGCCGAGCCCGACCAGACAAAACACGAGGACATACCGACGCAACATCATCCACCCATCCCCACTCCGTGGCATCATACTGGGCGAAGTCAGGCATTTTCAAGCCGACGGGAGCCGCGGCAGACCGGGTGACTTTGCCGCGCCGATCCGCTCAGAATGCCGAACATCCGGCAATACGGGAGAAAGCGACAGCAATGCCATCGCAGCCAGAAGCCGAGTTCGGCATCACTGATGCCAGACGCATCCTCGGCGAAGTCTTTGCGCCCTGGGTCCAGGATCTCAACCTCTCGGTCGAGCGCATCGAGCACCTGCCGCCGCCTGACGTGCCCGACTGGCAGCCGGCAGCGCTCTTGCGCATGCCGTTCTCGGAGCGCCTGTGCCGCAACGGCGGCGTGGTCTGCGGCCAGGCGCTGATGGCGCTCGCCGACACCGCGATGGTGATCGCGAATCTCGCCGCCAACCGCGGCTATCGCCCGATGACCACGGTCGACCAGACCACGCATTTCATGCGCGCCGTCTCCTCGTCGGACGTGCTGGCCGACGCCCGCGTGGTGCGGCTCGGACGCACCATGAGCTTTGGCCGCGTCACGCTGCTCTCGGCCACCGACAACAAGCCGGTGGCGATGGTGTCGAGCGCGTTCGCGATGCTGCCGGGGTGAACATCATCCGAAAAGGATAAAGCCGCGTGAGCGCAAAGCGCACCCCGGCTCTCGATGGCGTCATGTCCAGACGGGAAACGCGATGGCATCGCGTTTCGCACCGTCACGCGGGAGAACTTACTTGCCGAGCACTTCGTCGGCCGCGGTGACGATGCTGACGTTCGGATTTTTTCCGCAATAAGTGCCGAACTGCTTGGCGTTCTCGACGAACACGTCGGTATCGATGATCGCGTTCTCTTCATCGCCCTTGTACCAGCCATCCATCCAGGTCAGCACCATCTTGATGGTGTCGTCGCCGCTCTCGAGAAACTGCTTGCAGCTCATGGTCGCGAGATCGAGCTTGGTGGCGTGGGCGGGCATCGACGACAGCCAGAGCGCTGCGGTGAACAGAAGCGAAAGTGTGGTCTTCATCAATATCTCCATCGGCGCGTAGCGCCAGAAAGGAACGGCTTGGGGAAAATCGGCGGAGTTACCTCCGTTTCGACGTCGTAAACGAAGTCTGAAGCGCGGTGCAAGTAGCGCCAGTATTGAGTTTAGTTCAACGTAATTTCTATGCACTATTTCACAAACATCATTATGGATTAACGCGGATGATCGAGAAGCGTACAACGCAACGTTATCGTGTTTTCAAGGGCGGAACGATCAGGTTTGAAAGCAGCGGCATCACGTGCACGGTGCGAAACATATCGGCGAACGGCGCCGCAATCGAGCTCGACGCCACCGTCACATTACCGCAATCGTTCACACTCGCGATCGCGCGCGACAATTTTGTGCGGAATTGCCGCACCGTCTGGCGCAGCGAGAGGCGCATCGGCCTCGCTTTCGTACAGTAGTGCATATGACGTGAATGATCGTTCGCATCACATCCACAACACGATGATGATTGCTTGATGCAACGGCGGCGACTCGAGCGCAGACTCACGCCGGCTTGCCGGTACCGCGGTCGAGCACGACGACGAAACCTCCCTTGGCCGGCGGGCTCGCTACGGGCCAGCCGTTTGCCGCCCGATGCTTGGCTGCGGTGGCGATACGAAACGAGAGAAGTCAAATGACCCAGCCGGAGGTCGCCAACGCGCGCCTCACCTATTTCGGCTTCTTGGCAAGTTCAGGCGGACGCGCCCCGCTCCACGGGTCGTACTTCTCCTTGGACTCGGGAATGCGATCGAGTGCGGCCTTGTAGGCCTTCTCGTCGACGTTGGGCTTGTTGTCCGCCTTCTGGCCGCCCTCGTTGGGCTGACGCCTGCCGCCGCCCATCTGCGCCTGCGCCGAGGCAACCGCCAGCGCCAGCACCGCGGCCGCTATGACCAAAATCCTCATTGGCGCAATCCCCCTCGTCCGGGGCACAAACTAGCCTGCAATCCCGGAATAGCAAATGCAGCGGGTTCCAAGATTTCAGCAAATCTTGATCGGCCGGGACTTCGTCGGATCGCATTCGTGCCTATCTGTTGGCCCGCAGGGGACCTTCACGGATGTTGCGGATTGTTGCTCAAGCGGCGCTGCTGGCCGGCGCGCTCGCGCTCGGTGGCTGCGGCTTTGCCGACAGCCGCGCCCCGGTGCCCGAGTTCATGCGCATGAAGGAAGCCGAGCAGCCGCCGCCCGAATCGCCCCCTGACGTCAAACGCGTGGTGCGCGAGCAGATCGAATTCGTCTTCCTCAGCACGTCCTATCCGCGTGAGGTGCACGTCGCCACACCCCATCGGGAGGTGCGGGGACCGGGCTGGACAGCTTGCGTCCGGGCCCAGCTCACCTCGGCGACCGGGTCGTCGCTCGGCCCACAGACCTACATCGTCACCATATCAGGCGGAAAGGTGATCGATCGTCGCCGCGCCGAGGCGGACGACATCTGCGGGTCGGAAAGCTACGAGCCGATCTAGGAACAGATCTCGCCGACATGCGATCCGGTTCCGGGAAAAACCTGTAATTCTGCCGGAACGATCACCGCTTCCCCTTCTTGTTACCGCCGAGGGCAGTTTCGAGGAGGACGTGATGAAGACATTCACGATTGCATTGCTGGCTGGTGTCGGAGCCTTGGCAGCGGTGAGCGGCGCCAAGGCCGCCGACGTCTATACGACCAGCGAATACACCAGCCCCGATCTCGTCCAGCAAGTGCGGCTGGTCTGCGACGATGCCGGCAATTGCTATCGCACCCGCGGCGGCTCGCGCGTGATCGTGCGCGATTCCTACGCGACCATGCCGCGCGACCGCTACTATGAACGCCGCACCTATCGTGACTGGGACGATGGTCCGCGCGGCGGCGTCGGCATCCGCGCACCCGGCGTCAGCGTGGGCGTCGGTGTCGGCGGAGACCGCTGGTAGTCAATAATGACATGACAGGCGGGACCGGACGAGACAACTCGCCCGGTCCTGCCCATGTCAGGTCTCGAGCGGATCGGCCGGCTTGACGATACGCGTTGACGACGGGAGCTGCGCGATGAAGCGGGCGAGCACCATCCCGGCACACATCGCGGCGACGAAGATGAAGGCGGAGGCCGAGCCAAATCCGAGCGCGGTCAACGCCGGTCCTGGACAAAAGCCTACAAGGCCCCAGCCGATACCGAAGATGGCGGGACCGGCGATAATTCTCGGATCGATATCGTTTCGCGTTGGGACGTAGAAGCGGTTGGCGAAGACAGGCCGCGCGAGTTTCAAGACGCGGCTGAAGCCGATAAAGGTCACCGCGACCGCGCCGGCCATCACGAAACCGAGGCTCGCATCCCAGGTCCCTGCGGGAATGCCACCGACGTCCAGAAAATTCAGCACCTTTGCCGGGTTCGACATGCCGGAGAGGATGAGGCCAAGGCCAAAGACCAGACCGATCGCGAATTGAATGAGGATTGTCATCCCGATCAGCTCCAGTGCCGCATCACGAAGACGGTCGCCATGCCTGCCGCCATGAAGGTGATGGTCGCGACCAACGAGCGCACCGACAGCCGCGACAAGCCACAGACGCCATGGCCGGAGGTGCAGCCGCTGCCCCACACAGCGCCGAAGCCGGTGAGCAATCCCGCGACAATCAGAAGCGGCGTTGCCGCCCCGATCGTTTGCGCCGGCAGGCTTCCTGTGACGAGGCGCACCAGAATGGGCGCGACGACGAGGCCCGCGACGAAGGCGAGCCGGCCGGCAAATTGCCGATCCTCATAAGGCGGAAACAGCCGCGCCGCGATACCGCTGACCCCGGCGATCCGTCCCGTCGTCCACATCAGCAGCACGGCGGACAGGCCGATCAACGCGCCGCCAAGGAGCGATGCAATCGGCGTGAAAGGTGTTGCGACCATTATGATCCTCCGGGTCGAGAGCAATTTTGGGCGTATCCAACGGGACAGCCGGCGGCTCGCGGCCGGATGCTCAACGAGGCATTAATATTACCACTCGAATTGAAGCGGCGTCCCAACGGTATTTTCCAATCTTTGCGCTAAGCATGGCCTCCTGAACGGGGACGACGGGACGTGGTCGATATCGCGCACCAGGCTGCGATCAATCCGGCATCGGCAGATGCCGCGGCGTCGCGCGCGCGCGTCCCTCTTACGGCGATCGAACCCGGCCAATGGCGCGCACTCACCCAGCGCGCGATCGAGCCTAATGGATATTACCTGCCGGGCTGGGAGCTTGCTGTCAGCGCAACCGCGCGCGGCCGCACGGATGCCTCGGCGCTTCCTGCATGCGATGGATCGCGGCTGATCGGACTGATGCCGGTGATCTCGCTCTGGCGGGCATGGAAGATTCCCCTGCCCGCGCTGGTGAGCGCGCATCCGTACGGCACGCTGTGCAGCCCGCTGATCGACCGCGATGCCCCGATCGAGGCAGCGACGCGCCTGTTGCAGCAGGCCCGCGCGGCCGGAGCGCATGCGCTCGTGCTGAACGACGTCGCGCTCGACGGGGGCGCAATGACCGCCCTCAATCAGGTTCTGAACCGCGACGGCCTGAAGCCGCGAATCCTCGGCTCCTACATCCGTGCCAGCCTCGACGCGACGCAGGACGGTGAGACGCTGCTGCGCGACGCGCTCGGCACCAAAAAGCTCAAGGAGCTACGCCGCCAACGCCATCGCCTCGAAGAACACGGCGCCGTCGTGTTCGACGTCGCGCGCAGCCCCGACGAGATCAGACCTGCGCTCGAAATATTTTTACAGCTCGAAGCCAGCGGCTGGAAAGGCAAGCGCCGCACCGCGCTGGTCCAGCATGCCGGCGATGCGACCTTCATCCGCCGCGCGGTTCCCGCGCTGGCAGAAACCGCGCAATGCGAGATCGTCACCCTTCGCGCTGGCGCGACGCCGGTGGCCGCCGGCGTCGTGCTGCACCATCAGGACCGCGCCTTCTTCTTCAAGCTCGGCATCGACGAGCGTTTTGCAAGATATTCGCCGGGCGTGCAGCTCACGCTCGAGCTCACCCGCCGCTTCTGCGCCGATCCGGCCATCGCCAGCGCGGATTCCACGGCGAGCGCCGATCACCCCATGATCAATCCGATCTGGCGCGGGCGCTTCGCCGTCGGCGACGTGCTGATACCATTGCGGCGGAACGACCCCATCGTGGCGCTCATTCACGGAGCGCTCGCAGCGTGTTATGCCGCGCGCAAAGCGGCGCGATCCGCGGTGCACTTGATCAGGAGTTGACGGGCTACAAATCCGCGTCAGACAGCTCAGCTATTTTGACGAGATGACGGAGTAATCCAGCCTTCAGCGGCTTGTTACCGTGAATGGGGACCGAGAGCCGCACGATGCTGCCGGTTTACCGTAGATGTGGTGACTGCCGCTGATCCGAAGCAAACTCCAGCCGTGACGCTCGACAATTCGTGCGAACTCCCGACCAGAGATTGACTTCACGCAGGCAGTTCCAGAATTCGCTCAACGCCGCCCGGTTCGGGTGGCGCGACTTCCACGGATAGGCACCCCTCGATCGCATCTCTGAGGTTGGCCATCAGCTCATCCATTGTATCGCCTTCGGTGGCACAACCAGGAATCGCCGGGACCTCAGCCCAAAAGCCCCCCTCTTCAGCCTCGTGAACAACTATCTTGATCTTCATGACGACCTCACAACCTGGATAGTCGCCGAAGCCGTAGACATATTCAACCTCAACAGATTACTCCGCCGCCTGCGCGTTGATCTCCGCCGAGACCTCACGGATGGCACGCGCAAGCATATTGGGATCCTGCGCGCCGGAGACGGCGTATTTCTGCGCGAACACGTAGGTCGGCACGCCGGAGATGCCCTTCTCGGCGGCCTCCTGTGCGTCCGCCGAAACGCGCGCGACGTCCTCGTCGGTAGCAAGGCGCTTGCGCACGTCGTCGGCATCAAGGCCGACATCGGCAGCCGCCTTCACCAGCACGTTCACATCAGTGAGGTCGCCCCCGTCGCGGAAATACAGCTCCATCAGGCGCTGCTTCATCTCGGGAGCCTTGCCGATCGTCTCGGCCCAGAGGATCAGGCGGTGACAGTCGGTCGTGTTGGGCTGACGCGCCACAAGCTCGGGCTTGTAAGTGAGGCCCTCTTCACTTGCGGCCGCGACCACACGGCCCGCAATGCCCTTATAGGCCTCGACTGAGCCGAACTTCTTGGTGAGATAGTCTTCCCGGCTGATGCCCTCACGCGGGACCCAGGGATTGAGGAAGAAGGGACGGAAATTGAGATTGACCGGAACGTCGGGAACGAGCGCCAGCGCACTCTCGATCCGGTGCTTGCCGATATAGCACCAGGGGCACACCACGTCGGAGACGACGTCAATCTGGAGCGGCTTTAGGGTGCTCATGAGCGCCTCCTTCGGGCGTTGCGGGTTTGTGGCCAAAGATAAGCCGAACCCGTTCCGAGGCAAGCCCGCTAGCTCATGGCTGCTGCCATTTGTCGGAGCCGCTCGGCCGTGCGCTCGTCGGCCGGGAAGAAGGTTTCCAGCGCTAGCTCCGACAGCGTGATGTCGACCGGCGTACCGAACACCATGGTGGTGGAGAAGAAACTTAGGATCTCCCCGTCGTGGCGCAGCTTGAACGGGATCGCGACATTGTCGCTCGACAGGGGCGCCGCGCGCGCCGGGATCGGATAGCTCTTCAGGTCGTTGTAGAGCTTGATCAGCTCGGGATCGGCCGTCGCCTCGCATTGCCGGTGCAGCCGCTCCAAAAGATGCCCGCACCATTCCGCGAGATTGACCGTGCGCGGCGCCAGCGCCTCCGGATGGAAGGCGAGCCGCAGCACGTTGAAGGGCTGGCCGAGCAGCCGTTGCGGAATGCCGGCGAGCAGCGGCGCCAGCATGCGATTGGCCGAGACCAGATTCCAGTGCCGGTCATAGGCCAGCGCCGGATTGGGCTCATGCGCCCTGAGGACGAGGTCGATCGCCTGGCGGGCTGATTTCAAGGCGGGATCCTCCAGCGGCCGCTGCGGAAAGGCCGGGGCATATCCGGCGGCGACCAGCAGCACGTTGCGTTCGCGCAAGGGCACGTCGAGGCGCTCGGCGAGTCTGAGCACCATGTCACGCGACGGTGCGGCGCGGCCGGTCTCTACGAAGCTCAAATGCCGCGCCGAGATTTCGGCCTCTCCGGCGAGATCGAGCTGGCTCATGCGGCGGCGCTGCCGCCACTCGCGCAGATGGTCGCCGATATGGACCGGCTGGCTGCGTTCGGCCTGTGCCGTGGATGCATGTGCGTTCATGGTCGAAAACCTAGCACGCAGATTTCTGCGCTTCCATTACGTCGAAGGTAATCGAATTGGGCCTCGGGCCGGCACATCTTCGGTCGCAACAGGAGACGACCATGATCGCTTTACTGCTCTACCGCACCGTCACAGACCACCTCCTGCCGCGAGTCCTGCCCTGGGCCACGGCGCTCGCAACCCGGATGCTGGCGCGCAGCCTCAACATGCCGGAGCCGCTGGTGCATTCGACCGGCGACTATGTCGTCGCGCAGGTCGCAGCTTTCGAGCACGGCCTCGGCAGGAGCCTCTGCCCGTTCCGCCTCGCCCGCCTGCTCCGCGCCTGGTGGCGCGGAGGGAACTGACTTTTCCCTGAGTCCAACCCACATGGAGACCACGATGATCGACGCATCCACCTTGCTCCGCCGCGCGCTGCTTGCCGACGCAATCTTTAGCGGCATCGCCGCCCTTGGCTTCACCTTCGGTGCCAGCGCGTTCGCGTCGCTGTTCAACCTGCCCGAAGCGCTGCTGCGGGAGACCGGCCTGTTCCTGATCGCCTACGCCGCACTCGTCGGCTGGCTTGCCTCACGCGCCTCCGTGGCAAAGCCGCTCGTGCTGCTGGTCGTGGTCGGCAACGCGGCCTGGACAGTCGGCAGCATCGCGCTGCTGCTCTCGGGCGCGGTGTCGCCGAACATCAGCGGTGAGCTCATGGTCGTGGCGCAGGCGATCGCGACCGGCGTGTTTGCCGAGCTGCAATATGTAGGATTGCGCAGGAGCGGGAGTGCGGTGGCGGCCTGAGGCTTACCGCTGCGAGTCGTCGCCCGGTCTAACCGGGCGACCCAGCATTCCAGAGGCAGCGGACGTATGCGGACAGGCTGCGGCGTACTGGATGCCCCGGTCAACCCGGAGTATGACAGCGGAGCCAGAGGCACAAGCTAGGCCCGTGCGCGGCCGTTTGCCTTGCCGATGGCATGGCCGTTGAGCTTCTTCTTTTTGGCGCCTTTGGCGCCCGCCTTCTCGGCCTTGCGTTCCGCCCGCGCCTTCACCTTGGCACGCTCGACCCGTGCTTCGGCGCGCAGTTTCTTGCGCTTCTTCTCGCAAGAATCGCACTTGCACCCGATCGGCTTCAGATAGGCTTTGAAATAATCGGTACCGTAGTCGTAGTTGATCTCCTCGCCCGGCTCGATGTTCTTGATGGCGCGGATGAAGACCTTGCGCTCGCGCGGCCGCACGTCGGATTCGGCGTTGGGCCGGCACGAATGGTTGATGTAGCGCGCGAGGTTCTTGCGCACCGAGCCGTCGATGGTCCAGCGGCCGTTGAGCTCGAACAGGTATTTGTTCTCGATGTCATCCTGCTCGGGAATCCGGGAGTCCAGGATCGGTCCGTGATAACGGATGATCCGGGTGCCCTTCTTGATCGGCTTGGTGGCGAAAAGGCCGAGCCCGGTTTTCGAGCGGCCGACGCGATAAGGTTTGTTCGACGAGGTGGCTGGCATGATCACGAGAAACGAGGACGCGAACGAGGCTGAAATAGCCCAAGCGAAGCCGCTCTTCTAGAACGATTCCGCGCCGCTGTCAGGTGTCTGTCGCTCCTGTTTGAACCTTGCCCACAATCAAGACGTCTGATGGTACGAAGTTCCCGCTCGATCAAAGGCGCCGTCATGATCCGCATCACCATTGCAAGCCTGGCCATGTTGCTGATGTGCAGCGGTCTGGACCGCGCCGACGCCCAATCCGTGGGCAGCAAATATACCTCGACGGCCCCGAAGGATTGCCGCCAAGTCGGCAAGGCCAGTGAACTCGACGGCAGCACCACGCGGGCCTGCAAGGGCGAGGATGGACTCGTGGTCCTGATCGCCGAGGACGATCTTCGCGAGGTTGTCTCCGTCGGCCGCAATCGCAAGGCCGCGGCCGAGGAACCGGCGGCAAAAGTCTGGTTCGCTCCGTTCAACTCATCCGGGACCACCGTCGAATGGCGCACGGCGGCCGCCAAGCCGTTTGCGATGATCCAGCGCTGGCACATCGCCGATGGCACCGATCCCGACAAGCAGGGGCGGCCGAACACCAAGGCCATGCTCAGCGTGACCCGGCTGCCGCCCGGCCCTGTCTGCCACGTCGCCTATGTCGACGCGATCGCCAACCCGAACAGTAATGAGCTCGCGCGCAAGGCCGCTGACGAGTCCGCCCGCGGCTTTACCTGCGGTAAGGACAAGGTGAAGATCGTTGGTGCCAGCGGCCGCGCGGTCAAGCTCGCGACGATCCGGTAGGCGCTCGCTGGCAATCGATCAAGGAGCCGGCGGCTTCCCCGTCACGGGCGACATCAGCATCGCTTCGAGCAGGCGTTCGGGAGTCGTCCCCTCGGGCAGGCGCCCCAGAATATCCTCCAGCCGCCCATCGAGCAGCAGCATGGTAAAACCGTGCACCATCGACCAGGCGCGCGCGATCGCGGCGCCCTGATTGAGCGTCAGCGCGTCCCCGCTGATCTGCTCCTGCCGCATCATGCCGACGGCATTGGCGAGCCCGGCAAAGGACGCCTCGGCCGCCTCGTGCAGCGACGGCCTGGAATAGTCGAGGCGCTCGGTGCGGAACATGATGCCGTACATGCCGGGATGAGCCTGGGCATAGGCGACATATGCTTTCGGCCGCGCCAGCGCGCGCTCGAGCGGCGTGGTGGCGCTGTCACAGGACGACGCCATCGCCGCATTGAACTGGCGGAAGCCGACGGCCGCGAGCTCACTGAGAAGCCCGGTGAGGTCGCCGAAATGATGGGTGGGGGCGGCATGCGAGACGCCTGCCTCGCGCGCCACCGCGCGCAAGGTCAGGCCGGCGAGCCCGTCGCGCTCCAGCACCCGTTCGGCGGCCTGGAGCAACGCCTCGCGTAGCGCGCCGTGGTGATAGGGCGCCTCGGTCTTGACGCTCGATGTGCGGCGCACGGAACGGGGCGGCGTACCCGCTGCCGACGATGTCTTCCGCGAAGTGCGTGCGCGCCGCGGGGATTCGGTCCTGGTTTCGCTCTTGGTTTCGCTCTTGCCCATGGCCAAGCTATAGGACGCAATATTGACACTGTAAAGATTTCACTTGACTACCGCGACGATCAGCACTACCTGATCTTTACGATGTAAAGATAAAGGGCATACGCCGTGCAGCAGGACGCCATTGCCGAACGCCGCCACAACCTCGCGCCGATTCCATTCGAGGCTGACGCGCCCTTCCTCAAGGTCCTCGGCGAATTGCCGCGCGAGCTGAACGGCACGCTTTATCGCAACGGCCCCAATCCGCAGTTCGAGTCCCCCGGCGCACACTGGTTCGTTGGCGACGGCATGCTGCACGCCTTTCATCTCGAGAACGGTCGCGCCAGCTACCGCAACCGCTGGGTCCGCACGCCGAAATGGCTGGCCGAGCACGATGCCGGCCGTGCCTTGTTCGGCGGCTTCGGCCGCAAGCTGCCGGACGCCCCAGCGGGCCTCACCGACGGCGGCGCCGCGAATACCAACATCGTCTTTCATGCCGGCAAGCTGCTGGCGCTGGAAGAAGCGCATCTGCCGACCGAGATCGAGGCCGGCACGCTCGCAACGCGCGGCTATCACAATTATCAGGGCCGCGTCGCCGGCAGTTTCACGGCGCATCCGAAGATCGATCCGCTCACCGGCGAGCTGGTGTTCTTCGGCTACAATGCCGCGGGTCCGCTGACACCTGCCCTCTCCTACGGGTCGATCGACGCGTCCGGCAAGGCGACGCGCTTCGAACGGTTCGAGGCGCCCTATGCCAGCATGGTGCACGACTTCATCGTGACCGAAAACCATGTGCTGTTTCCGATCCTGCCCATCACCGGCAGCATGGAGCGCGCGATGAGCGGACGGCCGCCCTATGCCTGGGAGCCCGACAAGGGCGCCTATGTCGGCGTGATGAAAGGCAACGGCACGGCGAAGGACATCGTCTGGTTTCGTGCTGAAGCTTGCTACGTCTTCCACGTCATGAATGCGTGGGAGGACGGTGACCGCATCATCGCCGATGTCATGCAGTTCGAGGAAGCGCCGCTGTTTCCGCATCCCGACGGTCGGCCGACCGATCCGGAGAAGTCGCGCGCCCGGCATTGCCGCTGGACGTTCGATCTCTCGGGGAATACCGACCGTTTCCAGCAGACTTATCTGGACGATCTCACCGGCGAATTCCCGCGCATCGACGACCGCCGCGCCGGATTGAAGAGCCGTCACGGCTGGTACGCCTGCGCCAATCCGAAGCTGCCGATGTTCGGCGCGCTATCCGGCATCGTCCATGTCGACGGCAATGGAAAGCGCCTCGGCCACTATCTGCTGCCGACCGGCGACACCATTTCCGAGCCTGTGTTCGTCGAGCGGTCGAAGGATGCGCCTGAAGGCGATGGCTGGCTGCTGGCGGTGATCTGGCGCGCGCGGGAGAACCGCAGCGACCTCGCCGTGTTCAATGCCACCGATGTCGAGGCAGGGCCTGTCGCGCTGGTGCTGCTCGGCCACCGCGTGCCCGACGGTTTTCACGGCAATTGGGTCGGCGCGCAATAGCTCTCACCTCGTCATTCCGGATGGAAGGAGGTCTCCCATGGATATGCACCCGATCACCACGGACTGTCTTGCCGTCCTCGCCCCGACCTGCGCCGCGCTCGCGCTCCAGACGGTCCGGCTGCGGCGGAGCAGACAGACCATCTTCAACGGCGGCATCCTGCTCTCCTTAGGTCTTCTTGCCGCCGCAGCGCTGCCGACCTTCTCGCACCTACCCTGGGCGGAATTGGCCGACCAAGCGTCCGACCAAGCCGTTGCAGTACTTTCTGTTTTAGAGCTCACTTACGTCATTTTGACACTGTAAAGATTTCACTTGACCAGGCGGCATCCTCTCGCTAGTTATCTTTACATCGTAAAGATAAGGCCTGATCGAGGCAGACCATGGCGATTTTCCTGATCCTCGCGCCCTACGGCGCCTACAGCTTCCTAATGCTGGTGACATCGGTCACGATCAGCGTGTTCGTGGCCTCGGCAATCTGCCTCGCCACCGTCGCGATCGATGTCGCACGCGGCCGCACGGTGAAGATCCTGGCGATGGGCTCGGCGCTGCTATTCGCCGCAATCGGCCTCTACCTCACGCTGATCGATCCGGCGCTCGGCACGCTCGCTGTCAAGCTGTCGGTCGACATCGGCATCTTCGCAATCTCGCTCGGCTCGATGCTGGTCCGCCGTCCCTTCACGCTGCAATACGCGCTCGAGTCCGTGCCGGCCGAGACCGCGGCGATGCCCGGCTTTCTCTATGCCAACTACGTCATCACCGCCGCATGGACAGCGGCTGCGCTGTTGATGGCGGCTGCCAATCTCGTGCTGCTTTATGTCCCCGGCCTGCCGCTCTGGTCGAGCCTTGCGGTCGCCTTCGCCGCCCGCAACAGCGCGATCTATTTCACAAAATGGTATCCCGAATATCGCCAGATCAAGTACGGTACGCCCGCCAGCGCAATGCCCCACACTCGCTGAACAGGATCGACGATGAAGGACGTATTCGCCCGCCTCGCCTCTGACTTCCTTTCCGCCATCGTCTTCCTGGTCGTCTACCTCATCACCGACAATGTCGTGCTGGCAACGTCGGTGGCGATTGCCGGTGCGATCGCGCAGGTGATCTACGCCAGCGTCAAGGGGCAGCAACTCAACTACATGACCTATGCGAGCCTCGCACTCGTCGTCGTGCTGGGCACGGTCACGCTGCTGACCAACGATCCGCGCTTCATGCTGGCAAAACCCTCAATTGCGCATTTCGCGATCGGCGCCATCATGCTCAAGCGCGGCTGGATGCTGCGCTACATGCCGCCGATCGTCGTCGAGACCGTCCCGGAATATGTGACGGCAGCGGGCTATGTCTGGGCGGCGCTGATGTTCGTGATCGGCGTCGGCATGATCGCGGTAGCCTCCACAGGCGATCTGAAGCTGTGGGCGTTCTATCTCACGGTGGTCGCAGGCGGCGCCAAGATCCTCGCCTTTGCCGTGCAGTATGTCGTGCTTCGCCTCATCGTGACCAGCCGTCGGCGCGCCGCCGCCCGCGCCTAAATGCCTCCAACGGAGCGTTAGGCAGCTGCTGCGAGTTGCGCTATACGCTCGGCCGGGACTGGCCCGCGGATCGTCGCGGTCCGCCGGCATCTTGGGAGACGCGAATGGCCGTGGACGGCAACTGGACTCTGACCATGACGACGCCCATGGGCGAGCGCAAGGCGACGCTGAGCCTGACGGCCGCCGGCGGCACGCTTACGGGCACGCAGGGCGCGGAAGGCAATACCGCCGAGATCTTCGACGGCACTGTCTCCGGCGACGCCGTCAACTGGAAGGTCTCGATCACCAACCCGATGCCGTTGACGCTCGAATTCATTGGAACGGTCTCCGGCGACAGCATGAGCGGAGAAATGGGGATCGGCCCGATGGGCAGCTTCCCGTTCACCGGCACGCGCGCCTAAGACGCGCGGCAAAAGTGCGCGCGCTCCGTCTCATCGCAGCGACCATCCTGTGTGTCGCGACACAAGCGGCGCGCGCGGACGACAGTGAACCGGCATGGCGCGCAAGCGCACTCGCCATGGTGCCGGCAGGCTATGTGGCCGGCACGGCCTATCGGACCGAAGGTTCGACGGGTTACCTCGCCGTCTATCCCGCGACATCGAACGATCCGAGTCACCGGCAAGCGTGTTCGCGACGCGCCAGGCTGTCGTGGTCACGCTGACGCCGGATGCGACACGCGCAGTCTCAGCCGAATTGAAGCCGCGGACCGGGCCTGATCCTGACAACGACGACACTGATTTTGCAAAGCTGCACGCCGATCTCGCGGCCAAGCGCCCGACGCTCGCCGAGGGCACCGAGCCCTGCGATCTCGGCGCCTGGTCCATCGACAAGGACCCTGATGGCCTGAACGTGCGCGCCGAACCGTCGGTCAAGGCGCGTGTGCTCGGCACGATTCCGCCGCCCTACCGGCTCAAGCTCGGCGGCAGCGAGAACACGCCCGATGGCGGCTGGCTCACCTAATTCCGCATCATCGGCTCCAGGAACGGCTGGTTTCTGATCGAAGGCGCCAAGCCGCCCGGCAAGGACTACGAGGACGACAACAAATATCCGCGCAGCGCGCCAAAGCCCTATGCTGGACGCGGCTGGGTCGCCGCCAACAAGGTCGGCGCATCCTACGCCAATGGCGCGACACGCATGGGCGGCCTGTTCCAGGCGCCCTTCGTCGATGCGAAATGGATGCCGGCCCAGCGCGAACTCGGCGGCGCGATCGACACCGACGGCGGAGCGAAGCGCATCTTTGCCTGCAGCGGTCTCTGGGGTCTCGTCGAGAGCCACGACGGCGTCCGCGGCTGGTGGCGCGGGCTGTGCTCCAACCAGGTCACGAATTGTAGCTGAGCGAGTAAGTCTTGTGTCCCAAACGCGGTGCAGCGCGTAGCGCTGCTCCGCAGAGCCGGGACTCATGCCGCCACGTGGATCCCCGGATCAGCAGCGCATCATTTCATGCTGCGCGGCCTCCGGGGAACGCGGCATCAGCCCAGATTCAACTCCTTGAAGAAATCGTTGCCCTTGTCGTCGATGATGATGAACGCCGGGAAGTCGACGACCTCGATGCGCCAGATCGCTTCCATGCCGAGCTCGGGATATTCGAGCACCTCGACCTTCTTGATGCAGTGCTCGGCAAGATTGGCCGCGGCGCCGCCGATCGAGCCGAGATAGAAGCCGCCGTATTTCTTGCAGGCCTCGCGCACGGCCGGCGCGCGGTTGCCCTTGGCGACCATCACCATCGAGCCGCCGGCGGCCTGGAACTGATCGACGAAGGAATCCATGCGGCCTGCGGTGGTCGGGCCGAACGCACCGGAGGCGTAACCCTCGGGCGTCTTGGCGGGGCCCGCGTAATAGACCGGGTGGTTCTTAAAATAGTCCGGCAGCGGCTCGCCCTTGTCCAGCCGTTCGCGCAGCTTGGCATGCGCGGAGTCGCGCGCGACGATCATGGTGCCGGTCATCGACACCCGGGTCTTGGTCGGGTACTTCGAGAAAGTCGCGAGGATGTCCTTCATCGGCTGGTTGAGGTCAATCTTGACGACCTCGCCGCCGAGCGACTGCTCGACCTGCGGCAGATATTGCGCCGGGTTGTGCTCGAGCTCTTCGAGATAGACGCCGTTCCTGGTGATCTTGCCGAGCACCTGGCGATCGGCCGAGCAGGACACGCCAAGTCCGATTGGCAACGAGGCGCCATGACGCGGCAGACGGATCACGCGCACGTCGTGGCAGAAATACTTGCCGCCGAACTGCGCGCCGACGCCGAGCGATTGCGTCATCTTCAGAATTTCCTGCTCCATTTCGAGATCGCGGAACGCGTTGCCGTCGGGCGAGCCATGGGTTGGCAGCGCATCGAGATAGCGGGCCGACGCGAGCTTCACGGTCTTCATGCAGAGTTCGGCCGAGGTGCCGCCGATCACGATGGCAAGGTGATAGGGCGGGCACGCCGCAGTGCCCAGCGTCAACACTTTCTCCTTCAGAAACGCAAGCAGCCGGTCCTTGGTCAGCACCGAGGGCGTGGCCTGGAACAGAAAGCTTTTGTTGGCGCTGCCGCCGCCCTTCGCCATGAACATGAACTTGTAGGCGTCATCGCCCTCGGCGTAGATCTCGCACTGCGCCGGCATGTTGTTGGCGGTGTTCTTCTCCTCGTACATCGAGAGCGGCGCGACCTGCGAGTAGCGCAGATTGCGGCGCAGGTAGGCATCGCGCGCGCCTTCCGACAGTGCCGCCTCGTCGTCACCATCGGTGATGACGTTGCAGCCCTTCTTGCCCATGATGATCGCGGTGCCGGTGTCCTGGCACATCGGCAGGACGCCGCCGGCGGCGATGTTGGCGTTCTTGAGGAAGTCCAGCGCGACGAACTTGTCGTTCGGGCTGGCCTCGCCGTCCTCCAGGATCGCGCGGAGCTGCTTCAGGTGACCCGGCCGCAGATAGTGGTTGATGTCGCCAAAGGCCGCTTCCGACAGCGCCCGCAGCGCCTCACGCGACACCACCAGCATGTCTTTCCCGAGGACCTTCTCGAGCCTCACGCCCTCGGCCGTGATCTTCTTGTAGGGCGTCTCGTCCTTGCCCAGCGGAAACAGCGGCGTGTGCTTGTAGGGCGGAACGGGCTTTGACGGATCGGGGAAGGCGGTGGGAGCGTTCATGGTCTGGAATCTCGGGGTTTTGGGGTCCTCGCATGGGCCCCTTTCATAGAAGCGTTCTAAGCTTTTTTGCCACAAAGGGAAGGCGCTCTGGTGCGGTCGGGGCATCCCGATTCGGCGGCATGGCGAGCCTTTTTCGGCGGCTGTCGGCGGACAGGTGTCCCCATGATGCCGGTGAAGACCGGGGTTGCACCCCTTGCGCTGCGCGCGCGACGACGGTTGAATGCGCCCGCTAAGGGGCTTTTTATCATGACATTGAACTTGCACGTCCGCGGCGCGATCCTGGTCGCCGCCGCCATCACCGGCCTTGTGACCCTCGCCTCGCCCGCTCGCGCCGATCGCTGCGACGACAGCGCCAAGGAACTGTCGTCCCAAATCGATCGCCTCAAGGTGAATTTCCGCGCGGCCAACGTCGTCTACCTCACGCATCCTGCGGCCAAGGAATTGTCCGTGGCTTGCCGTGGCGACAAATATTCGATCGAGCTCTATGCCAAGGGCGATCGCAAGCCCAAGCCGGAGTTCTTTGCGCTGGTCGGGTCGATGGCGGCAATCGTCTTTACTGTGACGAAGGACGATACCACCACGGGCGCGACACGCTGCCTGAAGCGGATGGGACTGTTGCGCGGCGACAAGGTCGTCATGCGCTACCGACGACTCAACATGGAGTGCACCCGTACCAAGACGGATGCGTCCATCGCGATCACGCGCGGCAAGGACGAATAGAAGGGGCGCCCCGCGCTTTTTCCACACGCTCCGCAATGACGAGGAGACGTCCGAGAACGCACTCCACCGCACCAGATCCCTCGCATTTTAACGATTGACTTGACGGAAGCTTCGCGCCTCACGGCGCAGGGTCAATTGTTTCCATGTGTGAGGATTTGTGGATGAGCGTTTCTACCGTTTCGCCGCCGCCGATCGCGATCGTGGTGCCGAGCTACGACGCGACCAAGCAGCAGGACGATCAGACCAAGACCAAGGACAGCGACCCGACCTATAAGCCGACGCCGCCTGCGCCGCTGCCGCCGGGTCAGGGCACGCGGATCGATCAGCTCGCCTGATCGGGTTTGCCAGAGGTGAAATGCCCGATCCGGTCGATCGGGCTTTTCGCGTGTCCGGCCGCATCTTCGCCCGATAGCGGGACCAATATCGTGCGCGGCTACTCTGAGACCTGCGCATGATCGCAAGACTGCTGTTGCAGAGCACGATCACCACCGCCGCCATGGGCGCGTTGCTGTTCGCATCCGCCGGCACCCTGAATTGGCCATCAGCTTGGGGGTTCCTCGCGACCTCCGCCCTGCTCGGCCCGCTCTGCGGCTGGTGGCTTTATCGGGTCGACCCCGCACTGCTCGCCGAACGTCTGCGGCCGGTCCTACAAAAGGACCAGCCCGCTGCCGACAAGGTATTCATGACCGTCTTTGTCGTCGCCATGCTGATCTGGCTGGCGGCGATGGGGCTCGACCGGCGTACGCTATTCTCCGACATGCCGATGACGCTGCAGATGCTCGGCCTCGCACTGTTCCTGCTCTCGACGCTGTTCATCCTCTGGGTCTTCCGCGAGAACTCGTTCGCGGCGCCCGTGGTGAAGCTGCAAGCCGAGCGCGCGCAGCGCGTGATCTCGACGGGGCCGTACGCGCACGTGCGCCATCCCATGTACAGCGGCATGATCCTGTTCTTCGCCGGCGTGCCACTGCTTCTGGGCTCATGGTGGGGACTTGTGATGGTGCCGCTGTTCCTCGTATTGTTTGCGCTCCGCATTCGCATCGAGGAGCGCACGCTACGCGACGGCCTGCCGGGCTATGCCGATTACGTGACGCGCGTGCGCTATCGCCTGCTGCCTGGCGTGTGGTGAGTGCGCATCAGTCCGCTGAGACCGGCTAACTATCCAGCTCGCGGTAGTGACGGAAGATGCCCTGCTCGTTGAAGGCAATGCGGCGCCGGCTTTCGAGATAAGCCTCGATGTTCGGCCGCGCCGCGACGCGGTCGTGCAGGCCGACGAGGCCCGGGATATCGGCCTCGAACGCCTTCATCCGCTTCGGAAACGCATAGCGCAGCCCCGCGACGATCTGGAACAGCGAGAGATCGACATAGGTCAGCCTGCGGCCGGTGAAATAGGCACCGCCATTGTCCTGAAGGAGCTGCTCGAAATAGCCGAGAAATTTCGGCACGCGCTCGCTCCAGAAGTCGGCCGTGCGTTTCTTCGCCGGCGGCTTCTGATCTTCGTAGTAGAGCGAGGGCCCGAGCGGGTGATGGGTATCGTGAATCTCGACCACAAAATCGGCGATCGTCAGCTGGAGCTGATGCACCCAGAGTTGGCCGGCTTCCGACTTCGGCGCCAGCCCATGGCGGGCACCGAGATAGAGCAGGATGTTGGCGGTCTGGCCGATGACGAGCTTGCCGGCTTTGAGGAACGGCGGCGCGAAGGGCGGCGTGCCCTGGTGCGCGTCCATCATCTTCATCATCGCACTGGTGCCGCGTGGGCCACGCGCCACGTCGACGTAAGCCGCGCCCGCTTCCTCCAGCGCCAGCCGGACATATTCGCCGCGGCCCTGGATCTCGGGCCAATAATAGAGCTCGTATTTCATGGAAACTGTCCGTGATTGCGTTGCCGCGAATGTAGCACGCAGCCACGAACTCCATGACGCCGGAGAGAGTTCCGCGGCCTCAATTCGCCGCGAAGCAATACAGCAGGCCGTCGCCGCCGGTGCTCTTCAGATCGGCCTGCGAGCAGCCGCCATCGGGGCCGCGCGAGGGATGCGAGCTGTTCCACGATTTCGAGGGCTCGTCATCGCGCAGGCCTTGACGATCGGCATGGCCGACGACCGCCGCGCCTTGCGTGCTCGACGTCCAGTTCTTGCAGGTCTTGTCGTCGCCTGCGGGAAATGCGCTGCCGTCGGCTTGCGAGCCCGTGAGGATGTCATGCCGGTTCGGCGTGTCGCCGCGGCCGTTGATGACCTCGGCCTTCTCGCTGAGCGCGGTCTGCTTGGTGAGGTTGTTGGCCGCGCCGTGCAGGTCGGCAACGTCCTTGGCGATCACCGCGCCCTTGGCGTTCTGCCACGGTCCCTTGCCGATGCGGTCGCGCGCGTTGATGGCCGGCTTGCCGTCGGCAGGCTGGGTCGAGAGATAAGCGCGCCAGGTCTTGCTACCGGCGCCGACGGCCTGTGCCAGCTTCTGGCATTGCGCGTCGGCCCCCTCCAGGCCACCGAGATCGGCGCCCTTGCCCGGCCCGTTGGACGTGACGAAGAACGTCATGTCGGCCGACTGCGCCAGCGCCGATGGCGCCGCAAGCAAAGCCACAGCGAACGCAAGGCCTGAAATCGTCACGGATTTCCCGATACGGATCATCTTATCCTCCAGTTGTGTTTTTGTCGTTGGTCGCCAGATTTCAACCCGGCCCCCGCCCGTTTATTCCGATGCCGCGATGCGAGACGTTCCAAAAGAAAAAGGCGCCGTGCAAGAAGCACGACGCCTTTTTTCTTGTCGTCCGCGATCAGTTGGTCTGCTGGATCGCCGACAATTCCCAGGCGCCGCCCGGACGTCGGGCAAAGGTCCAGACTTCGGTGGCCTCGCCCGGCTGCTCGCTGCCGGCGACAACCGCGCCGGTATTGCGGTCAAGCGTCTTGTCGGTGAGCGCGAAGCGCAGCGCCACCGTCGCGTAGTCGGTCTCGCCTTCGCGCCAGGATTCCGCGAGGTCGCCCTGCAACAGCTTCACATCGCTGACCTTGTTGACGACGTTGCGCGCGCGGTTCTGAGCGAGGTCCTGCTCGAAATAGGAGACCATTTCCGGCGTCGCGAGCGTGTGCAGCTTGGCCACGTCCTCGTTGGACCAGGCGGTCTGGACATCGCCGAGCAGGCGCTCGAACGCCTCATAGTCGTCCGGCTTGATCTCGAGCGGCGCGTTGTTGGCGCCGAAGCCGAAGCCGCCGCCAAGACCGCCACCAAGACCACTACGATTGTTCGCCTGCGGTCCCGGACCGGCACCGGCCTCAGCGTTGGCATAGGCCGCCTGCGGGGTGTGACGGCGCTTCCACCAGGACATGGCCAGTCGCACCACGACCACCACGAGCACGACCTGGATGATCAGGCCGATGATCGACGAAAGGCCGCCGAGGCCGCCGAACAGGCCACCGCCGAACAGCATGCCGAGCAGGCCTGCGCCGAGGAACCCGGCCGCAAGGCCGCCCAGGAAACCGCCGCCGCGGCCGAACAGGCCCCCACGTGCGGGGGCGGCGGCAGCCGAGTTCATGCCGGCACCCGGCTGGCTGTAGGTCCGGTTGAACTGCGAGGTCGAACCCGGCGCGGTCGTGGTCGACGGCGGGGCCGAATAGGTGCGCGAACCGCGCGAACCCGACGACATGCCGCCACCGACGCGGGCATCGGCGGACGAGATCGCCAGCGCAGTCGGCAGCGCAAGCGCCAGCACGACGGCAATCGTCTTGAAGAGGCTGCGGGAGCGTTGCGAGAAATTCATGTTCGTTTCCCAGATCCCCGGCATCGGGGCGTGCCCCTAAGATGGGCAGCCTTCCGGAAAAAGGAAGCCACTATCGGAACTTGTGGCTGCGGCCCTCAGTCGCGGGGATGTGGCAAAAGCCCATATTTGGCGGCAGCTTGGCCGCGTACGCGAAGGAACCGCGGTCGCGGGCTACCGTGGCTTTTGCGACGGGAATTCCGCTTTCCTCGTCATTGCGTTGAAGCCCTCACCCCGCCTTCGCCATCGTCTCCTTCACGGCCGCCACGAGCTGGCTGAGCGTGAACGGCTTGGGCAGGAAGTCGAACTGCTGGCCTTCGGGCAGGCTCTTCTCGAACGCGTCTTCGGCGTAGCCGGAGACGAAGATGAACTTGATGTCGGGGTTCTTCTCGCGCATTGCCTTGAGCAACGTCGGGCCGTCCATCTCCGGCATTACGACGTCGGACACGACGAGATCGATTCCGCCGCTCTGCTCTTCCAGCACCTCCAGCGCCTCGACGCCGTTCTCGGCCTCGACCACGGTGTAGCCGCGCGAGCGCAGGCCGCGTGCGTTGAGCGCGCGCAGGCCCTCTTCGTCCTCGACCAGGAGGATGGTGCCCTGCCCGGTAAGGTCGGCGCGGGGCTTGGCGTCCGCCGCGGACGCGGCTTCCTTCGCAGCACCATTGGCGGCACCAACGACCGCCGCCGGCTGCTCGACCTGCACCTCCGGCTCGGGGTGATGGCGTGGCAGGAAGATGTGGAACGAAGTGCCCTGCCCCGGCTCGGAATCCACGTAAATGAAGCCACCGGTCTGCTTGACGATGCCGTAGACGGTCGAGAGCCCGAGGCCGGTGCCCTTGCCGATTTCCTTGGTCGAGAAGAACGGCTCGAAGATCTTGTCGCGGATGTCGGCGGGAATGCCGGTACCGGTATCGGCGACCTCGATCCGCACATAGTCCGCGGCCGGCATGCCCTTGTAGGCCAGCCTGGCCGCTTCCTCGGTGGTGACGTTGGCGGTGCGGATGATCAGCTTGCCGCCGTCGGGCATGGCGTCGCGCGCGTTGACCGCGAGATTGACGATGACCTGCTCGAACTGGGAGACGTCGACCTTGACCGGCCAGAGATCGCGGCCGTGGATGGTCTCGTGCTTGACCTTCTCGCCGATCAGGCGGCGCAGCAGCATGGCGAGGTCGGAGAGCGCATCGCCGAGGTCGAGCACCTGCGGCCGCAGCGTCTGCCGCCGTGAAAACGCCAGCAACTGCCGCACCAGCGTGGCGGCACGCGTCGCGTTCTGCTTGATCTGCATGATGTCCTGGAACGACGGATCGGTAGGCTTATGCGCGTTCAGCAGGAAGTCGTTTGCCATCATGATGGCAGAGAGCACGTTGTTGAAGTCGTGGGCGATGCCGCCGGCGAGCTGGCCCACCGTCTCCATCTTCTGCGACTGATTGATCTGGTTCTCCAGCGCGCGCCGCTCGGTGGTCTCGAGCATGTGCACGATGGCGGCTTCCGCGTCGTTCTCACCCCCGTCGACCGGCGTGACGAAGAACTGGCCCCAGCGCTCCTTGGTTCCTTCCAGCGCCACCTCGACCGGCGCGATGTCGGCCTGATTCTCGGCGGCCTGGTTGATGGCCGCGATCAGCAAATGGCGGTCGCGCGAATTGACCGCCCGGAAGATCGACTTGCTGGCGCTGTCGAGCCCCAGCGCCTGCCCGAGCTTGGCGTAGCGCGCATTGGCGCGCACGACGTTGCCGCCGCGGTCGACCGTCGCGATCGCCATCGGCGTATGGTCGAAGAAGCGCATGAAGCGTACTTCGGCGGCGCGGTCCGGATCGCTGCGCTCGTCGCGGGCGCGGCTGATCACCAGCGTGCGCGACGGCCCCGGCGCACCGTCGGCGCCGAAGGCGAGCTTGTGATAGAGCCGCACCGGCATGGTCTTGCCGGTGCGCATGCGCAAGTCGATGTCGAAGACCTCGGTCTTCACCTCGCCCGGCACCGCCACGATCGCCGTGAGCAGCGAAGCGCCGTCGCCGGACACGATATCGGTGAGCTTCAGCCCGCCCGAGCCGATCTCGGCCAGGTCGTAGTCGAGCCAGTTCGCCAGCGTCGCGTTGACATAAGCGAGCTCGCCGGCCGGATTGACCGAGAAGAAACCGCACGGCGCGTGATCGAGATATTCGATCGCGTGCTGGAGCTCCTGGAACACGTCCTCCTGGCGCTCGCGGTCGCGGGTGATGTCGGCGATCGACCATACCGCGTATCTCGTCTCGCGCTTGCCGGTGCCGAGGGGCCGCACCCGCATGCGCAGCCAGCGGCCCTGGCTGCCGTCGTGGCCGGAGATGCGCACCTCTTCCTGCTGCCGCTTGCCTTCGCGCGCAGCTTTCAACAGGCGGAACACCGCTTCGGAGACGTCGGGGTTGCCGATGAAGACGCGCTCCACGGGACGCACGTCCTGTGGACCGGCGGCGCCGGTCAGCGTCAGATAAGCCGCATTGGAATAGACCACATGGCCGCGCGGGTCGGTCACGGCGAGGCCGTCGAAGGCGTGGTCGGCGATGCGCCCCATCACGGGATCGTCGAGATTGCGGTCGACGAAGCGGATGATGCCGGCGGCGAAGGCGAACAGGTTGAACAGGCCGACCATGGCCAGCACGGCGAGGATGCCGAGAATATAGGGCTGGGCCTGCGCGCGCCCGAGCGTCATCAGCCCGACGGCAACGGCGACGAGGCCGGCGGCGACCAGCAGCACCAGCGCAATGCTGCCCGAGCGCGGCGACGGCTCGTGCGTCGCAACGGGCTCGCGTGTGAGGTCGTGGTCAGTCTCAGCAGTCATATCAAGCTGGCGCAGCCTGTCGGCAGAGAATCAACGCGCTACGGGGCGCGCGGGGTCCTCCCTGCCTGAATCGGACCCGCAGGCGCAAGGGCAGCAGGGGCGAAAGGTACGCTGATTCCCAGATTACGGCCATTTCCAGTACTTTTCAGGGGTTTTATTGCCGGCTGGCACTGAATC
Source organism: Bradyrhizobium sp. 149 (assembly GCF_023073915.1). Lineage (GTDB taxonomy): Bacteria > Pseudomonadota > Alphaproteobacteria > Rhizobiales > Xanthobacteraceae > Bradyrhizobium. The sequence goes on from NZ_JADPKK010000019.1 coordinate 483,959, forward strand.
CGCTCTTCAGACGCATGACGTAGCCGATGACCTCGGCGACCGCATGGTAATGCTCGGTCGGGATTTCCTGGTCGATTTCGACGGTGGCGTAGAGCGCGCGGGCGAGCGGCACGTTTTCGACGATCGGGATGTCGTGCTCGCGCGCGATCTCGCGGATCTTGAAAGCGAGGTTGTCGACGCCCTTGGCGACGCAGATCGGCGCCGACATGCCGCGCTCGTAGGACAGCGCGATCGAATAGTGGGTCGGGTTGGTGATGATCACGGAGGCCTTGGGAACCGCCGCCATCATGCGCTTCTTGGAGCGCTGCTGGCGCAACTGCCTGAGCTTGCCCTTGATATGCGGGTCGCCTTCGGACTGCTTGTACTCTTCCTTGATCTCCTGAAGCGACATCTTCTGCCGCTGGAACCAGCTGCGATACTGGAAGAAATAGTCGCCAATGGCGATGATCGCGAGCGCGGCGACCACCGCGCCGAGCAGGTGAATGGTCAGGCTGGTGGTGGCGCCGAGCATGGCGGCCGGATCGAGCCTGACCATCGCCTCCATGCGATGCCGCTCCGGCCACAGGATCGTGGTCATGACGGCGCCGAGCACGATCAGTTTGCCCAGACCCTTGAGGAAGTTCGCCGCCGCTTGCTTGCCGAAGATGCGCTTGAGACCTTCGGCCGGCGACAGCTTGCTGAACTTGGGCTTGAGGGATTCGGCCGACCAAACCAAGCGGTGCTGCAACATGTTGCCGGCAATTGCCGCCAGTACCAGCATCAGCAGCGGCACGCCCAGCGCCGCGAGCACCGCGATTTCGATCTGCTGCATCAGCGCGAGCAGAGCCCGGCCGTCGGTCTTGATCATCCAGGAATTGGCAAGCAGGTTGCGCATCGGCGTCATCAGCCCGCTGCCGACCGATCCCGAGAAGCTCGAGACCACGAGCGTGGCGCCCGCAATCATGAACCAGGTGTTGATCTCCTGGCTCTTGGCGACGTCACCGCGTTCGAGCGCCTCTTCGAGACGTTTTTGCGTCGGGTCTTCTGTTTGACTCTCTGGATCGTTGTCTTCCGCCATCGATCACCTGGTCACTTGAGTGGCATCATCTGGTGCATCACACCGATGAAATAGTCGAGATAGGTGCCCATCATCGCCGTGAGCACCACGGCGAGCACCAGGAAGCCGGCGAAGATCGAGAGCGGCACGCCGACGAAATAGACCTGCATCTGCGGCATCAGCCGCGCCAGCACGCCGAGCCCGATGTTGAAGACGAGGCCGAACACCAGGAAAGGTCCGGAAAGTTGCAAGCCCAGGCGGAACGCGGCGGCGAAGGCGCGCGTCGCCAGCGCAGCGACATCGCCGCTCGACACGGTCTCGCCCGGCGCAAAGATCGCGTAGCTGTCGTTCAGCGCCGCGATCACCAGATGATGACTGTCGGTGGCGAACAGCAGCGTCACCCCCAGCATCGTCAGGAAGTTGCCGACTAGCACGCCCTGCTGTCCCTGTGTCGGATCGACCGAGGTGACGAAGCCGAGCCCCATCTGCTGCGCGATCACGGCACCGGCAACCTGCAGCGCCGACAACGTCACCCGCGCGGTCGCCCCCAGCACGATGCCGATCACGATCTCATGCAGCATCAGGACCAGCAGCGGCGCGATCGATTCCATGTCGACGTGGTAGGCGTTCCGATGCAGCGGCAGGATGATCAGCGTGAGCAGCAGCGCGATCGACAGTTTGATCCGTGTCGGGATATTGGTCTCGCCCAGCCCCGGCAACAGCATCACCATCGCGCCGACCCGGGCGAAGGCGAGCATGAAGGAGGCGGCAAGCGCCGGCAGCAGCGAGACGTCGATGCGCATGACGGGCGCATTGTGCCTCAGCCGCCGATGATTCGCGATGATATCCGCAGCATGTGGGAATGCAGCGCGTCGGCCATGAACGGCAATGCCAAGAGCATCGTGGCAAAGATGGCCAGGATCTTCGGCACGTAGATCAGCGTCTGCTCCTGGATCTGCGTCAGCGCCTGAAACAGCGACACGACAACGCCGACCACGAGCCCCACCACCATCAGGGGCGACGACACGATCACGATCGTCCAGATCGCATCACGCGCGACGTCGAGGGTTTCGGGTCCGGTCATTGCACAATTCCTTTGTCTTATTCCTCGCCTCCCACCGCTCTTGCGAGCGATGCGAAGGCTTATCCCCCGTCATTGCGAGCGTAGCGAAGCAATCCAGACTGCCGCTGCGGAAAGACTCTGGATTGCTTTGCTGCGCCCGCAATGACGATTGGGGCAGACGCGAGCGCCAAAAATCAGATCGGCATCTTCATGATGTCTTCATAGGCCGCGATCACGCGGTCGCGGACCGAGACCAGCGTGGACACGGCGACATCGGTGTCCGCAACCGCCGTCACCACGTCCATCACATTGGCCTTGCCGGCGGCCATCGCCACCGTCTGCGCATCGGATTTGCGGCCGGATTCCAGGACGCTGCCGACAGTGTCTTTCAGAAGAGAGGCGAAGGATTGCCCGCTCGGCTCGCTGCCCTTGCCGGCGCCGCTGTGCTCCAGCACGCGAGCGAGGTTTGCATAGGCGTTGGCGGCAATTGTCGGTGTTGCCATGGTTCAAATGTCCTGTTCAGCTCTTGAGGATGTCGAGGGTGCGCTGGATCATCCGGCGCGTCGCGCTGATGATGTTGAGATTGGCCTCGTAGGACCGCTGCGCGTCGCGCATGTCGGTCATCTCGACCACCGAGTTCACATTGGGATATTTGACGTTGCCGGTCGCATCCGCCGCCGGATTGTTCGGCTCGTATTTGGTGCGGAAATTGGACTGGTCGGGCTTGATCCGGCCGAGGGTGACGACCTGCGCGTCGAGCGTGCGGTCGAGCGCGGAGGAGAAGGTCGGAACCTTGCGCCGGTAGGGATCGCCGCCGGCGCTCTGCGAGGTCGAATCCGCGTTCGCGATGTTCTCCGAGATCACCCGCATGCGCCCGGCCTGCGCGCGCAGACCGGAGGTCGCGATCGCCATCGAGCGGGCAAAGTCGCTGCTGTCATTCGCCATGATGCGCTTCCTCTAGCTAGCCTTTGCCGATCGCGGTCTTGAGCAGATGCAGGCTCTTCGAATAGAGCGAGGTCGCCGCCGCATAATCCATCTGGTTGCTGGCCGCCTTCATCATCTCCTCCTCGAGATTGACGGCGTTGCCCGCGGGGCGGGTCTCAAAACCCACATTCTTGTTCTGGTCGAATCCGGAGGCCGCACCTGACGGCGTCATGTGGGAACCGCTGGTGCGGGTGAGGGTCAAAGGGCCCATCGAACCCGTGACGGCTCCGCTCTTGTCCAGTTTCGGCTCGACCAGGTCTCGCGGCCGGAATTTGGGCGTGTCGGAATTGGAGACGTTCTCGGACAGGACGCGCTGGCGCTCCTGGTGCCATTGCATCTTGGTGCGAAGCGCCGACAGCACCGGAAGATCGTTGATGGACATCGTTGCGGCTCCTTCCGCCTCTCGGATCAGGTCCGAAGCTAGGCAGAATTTGCCGCGTGTATGGTTAACAGCTGGTTAAAGATGTCACAGCAGATGTCCCCCGTCGGGACACGAATGCGCGCCCCCGTGATTCTACGCCTCCAAAAGCGGCATTAACCCAACCGCTTGGCGGCGCGTGCACAGGCCAAGAAGTCGTTTTGGATCGAGCGATTCATAGGTTATTAAGAGTTGGGGACGGCAAAACTTGCCGTGGGACGTTAAGAAATCGCAGTTTGGGGCATCGTACGCCCGTGGTTGGCGCATCTGACCACGGGCACGAGAAAAGCACCATTTGTCGGGGACAAGTATGCAAGGCAGCCCTATCACCTTCATCGTCGCGTTCATCGTCGTTCTGGCGTTGATCGGCGTCGCTGCTTGGCTGGTTCGCCGATTCGCCACCAGCCGGCTCGGCGCCAACACCCAGCGCGGCCGGATGCCCCGGCTCGCCGTGATCGATGCCGCCGCGGTCGACGGCCGCCGCCGTCTGGTGCTGGTCCGGCGTGACAATGTCGAGCATCTTCTGATGATCGGCGGTCCCACCGACATCGTTGTCGAACCCAACATCGTGCGCGCAGCGCCCGGCCGCGACCAGCTCCCGCAGCGTTCCAATGCCGCCGAGCCGCCGCGTCTTGCACCGATGCCGGATACCAGCGGCTGGGCCGACGAAGCACCGCGGCCCGAGCTGCTCGATCATCCCGAACCGCAAATGCCCGAGCCGCCACCGCGGCCCGCACGCCCCTCCTTCGCCGACGAAGTGCGCCGGCCCGCGCCGGCCGAACGCCGCAACGAGCCACTGCCCGGCTTCACGTCCGAGCCGTTCGCACCGCGCCCCGAGCGCGAGATGCGTCCCGAACCTGTTCCTCCGCGTGTGGCCCGCAACGAACCCCCTCCGATGCCGCGTCCGCCGCGCCAGAGTGAACCCGTCAAGGTGCCTCCGGTGCGCGCCGAGCGCGCAGCTGCGCCACCTCCTCCGCCGCCGCCTGTACCGCAGGCTCCGCCCGTTCCGCCGCCGGCTCCCGCGGCGCCATCGAGCGCCGAGCAGAATCTCGCCGAGATGGCGCAGCGGCTCGAAGCTGCGCTGCGCCGCCCGGCCGGCGAGACGCTTGCCCCTCCGGTCGCGCCGGAGCCCCCGGCCGCTCCCCCGCGTGTGGCCCGCAGCGAGCCGCCGGCACCACCGGCCCCTCCCGCAAAGCCGGCCCCGGAAAAGACCAGCTTTGAAAATCTCGAAGACGAGATGGCCTCGCTGCTCGGCCGTCCGAAGCCGTCTTCGTGAGGCTGCCGGCCCTCCCGCGTAGAGTTTTTTTTCTTTCTGTCCTGATCGGCGCGGCTTCGCTCGCGAGCCCTTCGCATGCGCAGGACATCAGCATCAATCTCGGCGGCGCGGGCGGTGGCGGCGTCACCGAGCGCGCGATCCAGCTGATCGCGCTGCTCACGGTGCTGTCGATCGCACCGTCGATCCTGATCATGATGACGTCGTTCACGCGCATCGTGGTCGTGCTGTCGCTGCTGCGCACCGCGATGGGTACGGCGACCGCTCCGCCGAACTCGGTGATCATCGCACTCGCGATGTTCCTCACCTTCTTCGTGATGGGACCGGTTTTGCAGAAATCCTACGACGAAGGCATCCGCCCGCTCGTCGCCAATCAGCTCGGCGTCGAGGACGCGCTTCAGCGCGCCTCCGTTCCCCTGCGCGGCTTCATGCAGAAGAACGTGCGCGAGAAGGACCTCAAGCTGTTCCTGGATCTCTCCGGCGAACCGCCGCCCGCCACCCCCGACGAGCTCGGCTTACGCATCCTCGTCCCCGCCTTCATGATCTCGGAGCTGAAGCGCGCCTTCGAGATCGGCTTTCTGTTGTTCCTCCCCTTCCTGATCATCGACCTCGTCGTCGCGTCCGTGCTGATGTCGATGGGCATGATGATGCTGCCGCCGGCAACCATCTCGCTGCCGTTCAAGCTGATCTTCTTCGTGCTGGTCGACGGCTGGTCGCTGGTGGCGGGGAGCCTAGTGCAGAGCTACGGGGGGTAATCTCCACCGCCGTCATGCCCCACGAAGGTTGCCGCCTCGCGCGGCACCCGCCGAGAAACGGGAGCTAAATTAGCAGGGTCCCTACCGCGTCATCTTGATCTGCCGCACGACGGGAATCGTGGGCAGCGAGCCGGTGTGGTCGGCCTCGTCCTTCGCCTGCGGCGAGGCCGGCGCGCGGGCGGTGGCGTCAGGGAAGCGCTGCTTCATCTCGCGCAGGAAGCCGTCGAGCGTGTCGACGCTGGCAGCCAGCTTGGCGATCTCGGCGAATTCGGCGCTGGAGGCGCCAGACGGCTTGCTCGCGATGTCGAAGGCGAGCCGATCGGCGCTCTCGCTCATCAGCGGGGCGTATTTCTCGCGGAAGCGCGACATGCCGATCGAATCGTCGGCGAGCGCATAACCGACGGCGGCGCGGATGATGTCGCTTTTCTCCACCGCGTTGAGCGGCTTGAAGTCACGGAACCGCTCGCCGTAATAGAGCTCGATCTGCTCGGCGGATTCACGCCAGCGCCGCGCCGCCCAGAAGATGTCGGAGCGCAGGCGCAGCACTTCCCGCCCCGAGACGTTGGAGACGATGTCGAGCGCGAGATCGTGGCGGCCGACGTCGCTCTGCGCGCGCGCCTCCAGCAGCAGGCGCTGCTGCCTGAGCTCGCCGGAGAGGTCGCTGATGCGGCTCGCGCGCAACGCCGTGATCGCCATGTCGGGTCTGCGGTTGGCGAGATAGATCATCGAGAGGCGCGCGGCGACTTGTGCACGCGCCGCACCTTCCAGACGGTGGTCGACCTGGTATTGCAGGAGCTCGGCGGCCTGATCGAGCAGATCGATGGAGGCGAGACGGTCGGCGAGGCGTCGGATCAGTTCGTCGCCGCGGCGGCCGATCGGCGTCAACTCCCGGAACTCGTAGAACATCCCGAGCGCTTCGACCGGCGGCAGCTCGTCGCCCTTGGGTCCCAGGAAGATCTGCGTGAACAGGTCGGAGGCGAGATCCTGTGCCTGGCGCGAGGCGTCCGCATTCGGCTGCAACTTTGTCGCGGTACGCGCCGCGGTGAGTGCGTCCCGGTAGCGCCCGTTCTCGGCAAACATCTGCGACAGCATCTGAAGCGTCTTGACCTCGATCGAGTCGCCGCGCCAGGTCATCGAGAGCGTTTCGAGCTCGCGCAGCGCGTCTTCCTTGCTGATCTCGTCGCGCTTCTGCCGCAGCGCGATCTCGAGCTGCTTGGCCTCGGCCGCAGCCGGCCGGTCGGTCGAGCCGACCGCGAACTTGTAGTCGTCGAGCGCATCCTTGTCGTGGCCGAGCGCTTCGGCGAGCCGGCCGCGCAGCACGGCGAAGCCGGGCGCGGCCTCGGGCGAGACGCCGACCACCTCGAGCTCGCTGCGGCGCTTGGAGGCACCGGCATAGTCCTTCACCTCGAGCGAAGCGCGCATCGCCTCCATCGTCACGATGCGCTGGATGTCGAGCGGCAGCGAGGCGATGGCGAACTCGACGTTCTTGAACTTCTCGCGCGCGTCCGCCCATTTGCCCTGGCGCGCATAGGCGAGCGCCTTCCAGAGCTGGGAATCGTGGCTGTTGCCGATCACGGGGTTGGCGAGGTCCTTGAGGCCCTGCGCCGGCCTGCCGATCAGGATGCTTGCGACCGCATGCATGATCAGCGCACCGCTCTCCTCCTTGTTGAGAGGATCGGCCAGCATCAATTCGGTGACGGCCTTGGCCTCGTGATACATCGCGCGCGACATGTAGAATTGCGCGAGGTCGAGCCGCGGCAGCGAACGCAGCGCCGGTTCGACGATGGAGATCGCCGTGATCAGGTCGTTCTGGCGCGTTATGAAGTTTTCCGACTGGCCCTTGCGCCAGCCTTCGGGGTTGAAGATCGGCCGCACTGCGGTCGGGGCGCGCTCGGCCGAGATGTCGACCGGCGACAGCGTCAGCCCGCCCTTCTTGCCGAGGATGACCTTGTCGGACCCGACCTCGACGCCGACCTCATCGGAGTTCGGCCGGATCGCGATGCCATGCGCGGATTCCAGCAGCGCGAGATCGACGAGGTCCTGCCGCTTGATGAAGCCGCGCACCGGCCGCTGCGCGGTGACGACATAGAGCGTGTCGCCGGCGTCGGGATCGGTGAGCTTGTGCAGAAGCCCCGGATTGGAGAAGGGGATCGCGATGTTGGCGAGCACGGGGTCGGTGATGTTGCGCGACATCATCAGCGGCAGCGGCGTCGCCTGGATCTTGTCGGCGAGCGTCAAGAGCCAGTTGGTCTGCTTGCCGACCTCCTCGCTCGTCAGCGAATAGACCAGCGGCCGGGTCAGACGGATGCGCACCGCCTGTCCCTTGTCGAGCGGGATACGGCCAACCTCCCCGATCATCGCACCGCCCTTGGTGCGGATCGCCTCGACGTCGATCGGGTTCGGCGTATCGAACACCAGCCAAACGGTGTCGCCACGGCGGAAAGCCGCCGCAGGCGTCGCGACCTGAAGCGGGAAGGTCACGCGCAGGCCGTCGCTGTCGCGGCGGGCATCGACGCTGGCGACAGTGGGCAGGGGCATGGCGGGCGCCTCTGCTGGCGCAGCCTTGACGGCTTCCTTGACCGGCTCCTTCGCAGTCTCCTGGGCAACTTCCTTCACGACCTCCTTAGGCGGTTCGGCCATGACGGGCTTGGCAGGCGCGACCGCGGCTTCCGCAGCAGGGATCGCAGGCTTCGAGATTTCTTTGGACGCTTCCTTGAGCGCTTCCTTGGACGCTTCGGCAGCGTGCGCGGCTTCGGGCGCTGGCGCCGATTTCGGCGCTTCAGCGGGCGGCATCGCGGCGGGCGTTTCCGGCTTCACCTCGGGCTTCACCTCGATTTTGGCTTCGCGCGCGATCGTCTCGGACGTCGGCGGCGCGATCTCGCGATGCGCGTCCTTCGGCTTCTCGGCCGCCGGCTTTTCAGGCGCAGGCGCGGGTCCGTGAGCGGCAGGCTTGATCTGCGCGATCGCCGCCTCGGCCGTCGTAGCCATCTTGCCCTTGTCCGGCTGGAAGGAGATGTCGACGACGTAGTTCTTCTCGTCGCGAAACGAATGCACGTCGGAATCGCCGATCAGCGCGATTTCGACACTGGTCTGGTCGATGTCGGCCTTCTGCTTGATCGAGGCGACGTTCGGCGGCGCTGCGACGACCGCGTCCGCCAGATCGAAATTGAGATTGGCATTGAAGGCGAGCGTGAGCTTCTGCTCGTTGAGCACGGAGGACACGCCGACGCCGTCGGGCATCTCGAACACGAAGCGAACGAAGGTTGGCTGCACCGAGGCGCGCACGCGGATCTGCGGACGCTTCTTGCTCTCCGCCGCGGCGCGGTGGGCGCGCAGGGCGCGTTCGGCGACGCGCGCGCGCTCGGCGAGTTCCTTGACCACGTCCATGGGCAGGCTCGGCGGCGGCCCCTTCCAACCCTCCGGCAAGAGGTCGATGAAGGTGCGTTCGCCGGCATTCATGGTGTTGACGGTGACGCGCCGCGCCAGCGACAGGCGGATGGCGCCGCCGTCGGGATCGCGGCGGGCGGAATTGACGTAGTCCGGCGCGCCTTCCGGGACCCGATCGACGGGAACGTCGACCGCCCGGTCGAAGCGGATGACGAGAATGGAGCCGGCCGTCGTCACCTCGGAAGGGACGTCCTCGCCGAGCTTGATCACGAGCCGGGCAAAGCCGCCGCCGGCCGAAAAAGTCGCCTCGCCCCTGACAGCATCGGTCGCCCGGGCCGGTGCACTGAAGCCGATCAGCAGGCTGGCTGCCAGCAGCGGCGCCACGCGGACATGACGCGACAGCCCCCGCGCCAGGGCGCGGGCTCGCGACACAAATCCAGCGGCAGCCTCTCGCGCCATTGGCGGCATTTCTTCCGGTTCGACGGTCCACGCCGGCACTGGTGCCGGCCCCTGCCCTCGACTGTAGATTTTGGCAATTAAGGACTTCTTAAGTATGAGCCCTCAATTCGGCTTTTGCGTCGGCTTGCCGTCGATCTTGGGCAGCTCGCCGGCCGAGGCGGACTGATCGCCGCCGCCATTGGCCCGGCGGGCCATCTCGACCGTCAGCCGCTCGGCGGCCTCCGGCGACATCAATCCCATGATGTCCGACATCTTTCGCGGCGCGATCTGCGAAGCGATCTCGATCAGCACGCCCATCTCCAGCCGGTCAAAGACCCGCGCGGCGTCCTTGGGCTTCATGCCCTCATACATGGTCACGAGGCCCTTCATGCGCTGGGCTTCGGCAGCCTTCTGCTCGGCCTGAGTCGCGGAGATACGGGTTTCTACCGCTTTCATCTCCTCGACCTTGTTTTCGATGCGTTTCTCGGCGGATTTCAACAGGCTCTCGCGGATGTCGATCTCACGCTGGCGGGCCTCGATCTCCTGGCGGCGCGACTGCAAGCGTTCCAGGATCGCGCGCTCGGAGGCCGAAATCTGCGGCTGGGCTTCCTCCTTGACGGCGGCGCCTTCGGGCTTGGTTTGGGGTGCGGCGGGCTTGGGCGCCTCCTTCGGCGCGCCATGGGTCGAGCCGGTGATATCGGGATCCTCGCGGCTGCTCGGAAAGTTCAGATTCTCCTGCGCCCAGGATTTCTTGGTCTGGCCCGGCTTGTAGTCGAAGACATAGCCGCCATTGAGCACGAGGCCGGCGACCTTCAGCGTAGCGAGGCCAGCGACGGCAACCAGCACGATGGGGATGACGCGGATGTTGCGAAAGGACTTCATACCCTGACTTTATGCGGCAAGACCGTTGGATCGTCGGCGCTCGGAGAAGGCTTCGGCCGCAGCCGCCACCGCCTTCGCCGACGAGGGCTTGGCTGCGGGCGCGGCGACCGTTTCCGGGTTCGTCACGGGGCGCGCGGCGACCGCGATCTTGGACAGGCGCCGCACCACGTTGTCGGCCTCGCCGAGCTGCTTGTAGAGCTGCTCGGACATCTGGGTCGCCGCCGCAAGCTGGCTGCCGAGATTCTCGTTCACGTCGCGCACCGCGAGCTTCAGCCCGCCGATCGCGCGCTCCGCGATCTCGGTTGCGGTGATCAGCTCGCCGATGACCGCCTTCAGCGAATGCTCGTCCGCCTTCAGCCGCGTCAGCCGCTTGTTAAGCGTGACGCAGTAGACGATGGTCAGCATCAGCAAGATAGCCACCAGCGTCTCGATCGCCATTCCTAGGGAGTGGTTCATGGGGCCTCCATCATCTTGTTCTGCTCGTCGACCTTTTCGAACATCGCAAGTGTCGTACTTGGCTTGCGCAAGGGTTTCGTCACCCGTATCGCGACGCGGTCGCCGACCCGGCCCATGCGTCCTTCGGTGATCGTGACGTCACCGCAGCGAACGGTGACGTTGGCATCCGCGCGCATGTCCAGCGGCAGCGTGTCGCCGACCTTCAGCCGCATCAGCTGCTTGAGCGGAATGTCGGCTTCGTAGAGCACGGCGTCGACGGAGATCTCGGCCTGGACGATCTCGGTGGCGAAATGGCCTTCCCAGATCTGGTCGCGGCCGAACTTTTCGCCCATGAACATCTGGAGCAGGACGCCCCGGATCGGCTCGATGGTCGCGTAAGGCAGCAAGAGCTCGATATTGCCGCCGCGATCTTCCATGTCGATGCGCAGGCGCACCAGGATCGCGGCGTTGGCAGGACGGCTGATCGCGGCGAAACGCGGGTTGGTCTCGAGCCGGTCGATCGTGAAAGTCACCGGCGACAGCGGCCGGAACGCCTGTTCGGCATCGGCCATGACGACCTCGACCAGCCGCTTGACCAGCTCTGTCTCGATCGTGGTGTAGGGCCGGCCCTCGATGCGGAGCTGGCTCGAGCCGCGGCGGCCGCCGAGCAGCACGTCGATCATCGAGTAGATCAGGCTGGAATCGACCACCGCCATGCCGAAATTGTCCCACTCCTCGGCCTTGAAGACGGTGAGGACGGCGGGCAGCGGGATCGAGTTCATGTAGTCGCCGAAGCGCACCGAGGTGATGCGGTCGAGCGAGACTTCGACGTTGTCCGAGGTGAAATTGCGCAGGGAGGTCGTCAGCAACCGCACCAGGCGGTCGAAGACGATTTCGAGCATCGGCAGACGCTCGTAGGAGACCATCGCCGAATCGATGATGGCGCGAATGCCGGAATGGTCATCGAGCGTGACGTCGCCGACCGCGAAGCCGAGGAGGTTGTCGATCTCCTCCTGCGACAGCACCCGCTCGCCGGAATTCTTGCCGGCGCCGAGATCGCGGCTGCCGTCCTCGACCATGGCCGCCCATTGCAGGGCCATGGTCTCGGACAGTTCGTTTTCGGCAGCAGCCTTCGCGGCCTCGGCGGGATCCTCGGAATCGAGCGAGGCCTCCCATTGGGCGGCAATTGCATCCTGGTCTGGTTGGTCGGTGCCTGCCATGATCCCTAGCCCGTCATGCTCACTGGATCACGACTTCCTTGAACAGCACCGCGCTGACCTGGACCGGGGCGACCGCCGCGTTGACGCGCTTGGTCAGCTCTTCCTTGAGGCGGAAGACGCCGGCGGAACCGTTGAGGTCGGAGGAGCGCAGCTCGCGCACATAGGTCTGGAAGATGTCGGTGATGCGCGGCATCGTCGGCTTGATCGCCTCGACCTGCTTCTCTTCCTTCAGCTCCAGCACGACCTTGAGCTTCAGATACTGCACGCGCTCGCCCGGCGCGCCGGCGAGGTTGACCATGATGTCGGGAACCTCGACGAAAGCCGGCGGCTTCGGCGGGGGCGCCGCCTCGGCGTGATGCTCGTTGTCGCCGTGACGGAAAAAGAAGAACCAGGTCGCGGCACCGCCGCCGAGAACGGCGAGCAGGCCCACCGCCATGATCATGAGCTTGAGCTTGTTCTTGGGCGGAGCGGCTTCCGCGCCTTCGGCGGCTGCGCCGCCTTCCGCTTCATTCTCTGCCATGATCGCCGCGCTCGCTCATCTCTCAAAGGGGTCGAAAGAGCGAAGCTCCTGGCAGACAATGACGCGATACAAATGCCCCAGCGCAGTGCTCCTCTTACCCGCAAACGCTACGGTAATAATGGTTAACGGAACCTTTCGATTAGGCCTTCACTAGGAAAAATCTGCCGGGCAAACATGGCTAACAGAACCTTTCTGCCGCCTCCCCACACCTTCGAAAAACAGACAAAGCGCTGAAATTGCGTAATTTTCCGGCTTGGCACGAGTTTCGCTGAGAAAGGGCCGAGACCTAAGGTTTGGGAGAACCCGAGGTCTCGTTCACGGGGTCGGCCAAGGCGCTTGGGAGAGCGAGGTGGCAGATCTCACTCAGGGGAGATTTCCGATGCAGAACGCGCTTCTGATCGGCTTGTCACGGCAGATGACGTTGGAACGGCAGATGGATGTCATCGCCAACAACGTCGCCAATGCGAACACCAACGGCTTCAAGGCCGACCATTCGCTGTTCGAGGAGTACCTCAACTCGAACGCGCGTGAAGACAATTTCGTCGGCTCCGACCGCCGGGTCTCCTATGTGCAGGACCGCGGCACCTTCCGCGACGTCGGCCAAGGGCCGATGGAGCCGACCAAGAATCCGCTCGACATGGCGATCAGCGGCAACGCCTATTTCGCGGTTCAGGCCAATGGCGCCGAGCGCTACACGCGCGACGGCAAATTCTCGCTCAACAGCACCGGCCAGCTCGTCACCTCCGACGGCAACCTCGTGCTGGGCACCGGCGGCCCGATCACCTTCCAGCCGACCGACCACGACATCAATGTCGCGCCGGACGGCACCGTCACCGTCCTCGAGGGCACGGCCAAGAACGACTCGATCCGCGGCAAGATCCGCATGGCCTCGTTCGACGATCCAGCCAAGCTGACCAAGCTCGGCGCCAACCTTTACAGCGTCGGCTCCGCGACCCAGCAGGCCGACACCAAGTCGACCGTGCAGCAGGGCTACGTCGAGAAGTCGAACGTGAACTCGGTCGGTGAGATGAGCCGCATGGTCGAAGTCATGCGCAGCTACACCGCCATCGCCAACCTGCTCCAGCAGCAGAGTGACATGCACAAGTCGGCGATCGAGAAGCTCGCCGACGTTCCGGCCTGATTGAGGGAGAACTGACATGCAGGCGCTTCACACCGCAGCAACCGGAATGGCGGCACAAGAACTCAACGTTCAGGTGATCTCCAACAACATCGCCAACCTGCGCACCACCGGCTTCAAGAAGCAGACCGCGGCGTTCCAGGACTTGATCTACGAACATGTCCGCCGCGTCGGCGCCCAGTCGTCCGACCAGGGCACCATCCTTCCGGTCGGCGTCGACATCGGCGGCGGCGTCAAGACCGTCGGCACACCGCGCAGCATGACCCAGGGCACGCTGTCGCAGACCGGCAACGACCTCGACATGGCCATCACGGGCGAAGGCTTCTTCAAGATCCTGATGCCCGACGGCAGCTACCAGTACACCCGCGACGGCACCTTCCAGATGGACAATCAGGGGCGCATCGTCACCGCACAGGGCAACCCGGTGCAGCCGACGATCACGATCCCGAACAACGCCTCGGGCCTCACCATCAACGTTCAGGGCCAGGTCTCGGTGACGCTGCCGGGTTCGTCGACCTCGGCCATCCAGGGCCAGATCGGCCTGACCCGATTCATCAACAAGGCGGGCCTCCAGCCGGTCGGCAACAATCAGTTCACGGAGACGCCCTCCTCCGGCCCGCCGCAGGACGGCACGGCGACCGCCGAGGGTTTCGGCAACATCACCCAGAGCAGCCTCGAGCAGGCCAATGTCGATGTCGTCTCGGAAATGAGCGACCTGATTGCCGCCCAGCGCGCCTACGAGATGAACGCCAAGGTGATCAGCGCCGCCGACCAGATGATGCAATCGACCACGGCGCTGTTCCGCTGAGGTGATGACGATGATCCGCACCACCCTCGCCACGATCTCCGCTGTCCTCGCGCTGGCGCTGCCTGCACGGGCCGCCGACGATTCCATCGCGGCGCCGACGCTGCGCGCGAGCATCACCGTGACCTCGGACGTGGTGCGGGTCGGCGATCTCATCGACAATGCCGGCTCGGCTGCGCTGATCCCGGTCTACCGCTCGCCCGATCTCGGCACCACCGGCGCGCTGCCGGTCGCGCAAGTGCTGTCGGTATTGCGTGCAAAGCAGGTGATCGGCGTGATGACCGGCGACATCAGGGAGGTCCAGGTCACCCGTCTCGCCCGCACCCTGGTGAACAAGGACCTCGAAGCCGCGGTTGCCTCGGCGCTCGAGCGCCGCTTCGGACTTGGCGATGCCGCCAACATCACCGTCACGTTCGACCGTGGCATCGCCGACATCCGGTTGGAGGCCTCCAACACCGGCGTGCTGCAGCCGGTCGCCACCCGCTATGACGCCCGCAGCGGCCGTTTCGACATCGCCTTCGAAATCAACAACGACAACAATTCGGCGCCGACCAAGCTGCGTTTCACCGGCAACGCCATCGAGACGGTGGAGGTGGCGGTGCTGACGCGCGACATCGATCGGACCGATCTCTTGAAGTCCTCCGACGTCGCCGTGGAGCGCCGGCCCAAGGCCGAGGTCACCGGTGAGGCCGCATCGCGCGATCGCACGCTCGGTATGCAGCTCCGCCGGCCGATGCGGGCGGGGACGCCGATCCGCGTCGCCGACATGGTCAAGCCCGACTTCGTGCAGCGCTACCAGAGCGTAACCGTCATCTACCAGGTCCCCGGGATTTACCTCACCACGCGCGGCAAGGCGATCGAGAGCGGCGCCGAGGGCGACACCATCAGCGTGCTCAACCTGCAGACCAAGCGCACGCTCTCGGGCGTCATCACCGGCCGCGGCCAGGTGACGGTCCAGGGCGCCAGCCAGGCGGCACCGATGCCGGCCGCGGTCGAGCAGACCTCGTCGCTCAAGCGTGACGAAGCGCCCGCCCCCGCCCCTACGGCCGCAGCCCTCGCCCAGAGCCTGATCCAGACCCCGGCATCCCCGGCCCAGATCGCACAAGCCCAGATCCCGCAAGTTCGCGTCTCGCAAGCTCCAGCCAAGTCAGAGTAAGTCATGTCCGCTTTTAGTTCGGCTTCCCGTCCTCGTCGCATCGCGATTACTGCCCTGCTGCTGGCGATTTGCGCGCTGGCAAGCGGCTGCTCCTCGATCGACCGGCTGTCGCAGATCGGCGAGCAACCGAAGCTGGCGGCGATCGAAAATCCGACGACGCAGCCCGGCTACAAGCCGGTGCAGATGCCGATGCCGAAGCCGGAAGTCGCCTCCTACAATCCGAACTCGCTGTGGCGCAACGGCAGCCGCGCCTTCTTCAAGGACCAGCGCGCGACCCATGTCGGCGATCTCCTGACCGTGACCGTGAACATCACCGACAAGGCCAACCTCTCCAACGAGACCCAGCGCAGCCGCACCAACTCGGAAAACTCGGGCATCGACGACTTCATCGGCGCCAAGACGCTCGGTGTGCAGGCGCAGAAGGTGCTGCCCGGCCGCATCTTCGCCGCCGACTCCACGGCGTCCAGCGACGGCAAGGGCTCGGTTAACCGCCAGGAAGCGTTGCAGACCAACGTCGCCGCCGTCGTGACCCAGGTGCTGCCGAACGGCAACCTCGTGGTCGAAGGCAAGCAGGAGATCCGCGTCAACTACGAGATCCGCGAGCTCGTCGTGGCCGGCATCGTCCGTCCCGAAGACATCCAGAGCGACAACACCATCGATTCAACCAAGATCGCGCAGGCCCGCATCGCCTACGGCGGCCGCGGCCAAATCACGGACGTGCAGCAACCGCGCTACGGCCAGCAAGTCATGGACGTTCTGCTGCCCTTCTAACTTCTTCAAGAGCTCCCACATCGTGTTCGCGAACCTAGGCGCGAACGACGATGTACGACGCGGCCCTCGCTAGCTCCCCTGGCGAGGGCCGCATGTATTTTGGCGATGGCGCGGCCGCGTACAGCTGGTCAGATCCGCGCGATCGCAGCGACTTCGCTGCCCCCATCTCCGTCATTGCGAGCGAAGCGAAGCAAATCCAGACTGCCGCCGCGGAAAGACTCTGGATTGCCTCGTCGCAAGAGCTCCTCGCAACGACGCGGAGAGGTCACGTAAACTCCGCCTCCACCACGCCCAGCCCGTCCAGCTCCATCCGCACCTTGTCGCCGGCCTTCAGCCACAGCGTCTTCACCAGGCTCCCCGTCAGCACCAGCTGGCCCGCGTGCAAGCCCTTGCCCTCGGCGGCGAGATGGTTGGCGAGCCAGGCGAGTGCGTTATGGGGATGGCCGAGCACGTCGGCGCCGGTGCCGTGGCTGACCTCTTCGCCGTTGACGATGGCGCGGCCTTTGACGGCTTTGAGGTCCGGCACCGACGAGCGCGGCACGATCTCGCCCAGCACGCAGCCGGCGGCGAAGAAATCGTCGGCGATCAAGGTCGGCGCGCCCATCGTCTCCCAGTTCACGTAGCGATCGTCGACGATCTCGATCGCGGGATGATAGGCCTCGACGGCCTCGCCGACCCATTCAGCCGTGAACGGCGCCTCCCCGGCGGCGAGATTGCGCTTCAGCCGCACCGCGATCTCGCATTCGACGCCGACCCGGACATAATCGGCAGCCGCGAGCTGCACGCCGCTGTCGTGCACGCCCTTCTGGAACACGCCGCCGCCGCAAGGGTGCGGAATGCCGATGTAATCCTGCATGACCTGGCTGGTGCAGCCGATCTTGTAGCCGACGAGCGGGCCGACATGCTGCAGCAGCAGATCGTGCAGCGCGCGCTGGACCTGATAGCCCTCCGCTTCGTCGGCTGGGGCAATTTCGAGCGGCGCATGGTTGCGGCGCGCCAACGCGATCGCCTTTGCGGCTGCGAGAATTTTGTCCATCGGCGCCGGCTCCCACGCACCACAATCGAGGCCGGCACTTCAGCATCCCCGCCCGGGCGTGACAAGCGCGGGAGCCGCGCGGCAGCACGCCATTGCCAGCCCTGGCTGGAGAGCTGCGAAACCAGATCGGGCCACATCATGGGAACCCTCATGGCCTGCTGCCGGCGCTTAAGGAAAAAGTGAGCTGGTCCAGGCTTTATGCGGATGCGCGCCTTGCAGCGTGGCAACAGGCTTGATTGCAGCGATGCGTGAAGCTGCTGGATCAGTGTCCCAGCATTCGACTCGATGTCGTTGATGCGACTCGCAAAACCCCCGCACCTGAAGTGAAGGCTGTTTCTCATCCGAACTCACGTGAGCTCGGAGGAGTTGAGTCTACCTCGTTGATCGCGACTCACTTTTCGCGTTTGCGCCCGCGCGCCGAAGCGCGCGGTTGCAAGCGACAGGCAAAATGCTGGTCACGGCGCAAAACGCCGCGCCTTGCGTGCAAAAAACAAAGAGCCGCATCACTGCGGCTCGGACTTTATTCGTCGCGATAGACCTTCTCGCGTTTCTCGTGGCGCTCCTGCGCCTCCACCGAGAGCGTCGCGATGGGCCGGGCCTCGAGCCGCTTCAACGAGATCGGCTCCCCGGTATCCTCGCAATAGCCGTAGGTGTTGTCCTCGATACGCTGGAGCGCGGCGTCGATCTTGGCGATCAACTTGCGCTGGCGGTCGCGGGCGCGGAGTTCGATAGCGCGGTCGGTTTCTGACGATGCCCGATCGGCGAGATCGGGATGGTTCACGTTCTCCTCCTGCAGGGCCTGCAGGGTGAGCTTGGACTCTTTGAGTATCTCATCCTTCCAGGAGAGGAGCTTCATACGGAAGTACTCCTTCTGCCTGTCGTTCATGAAAGGCTCTTTTTCGGTCGGTCGGTAGTTTTTCAACTTTTCCAAGGGCGGCCTATCTGTCTAAGCAACGACTCGCAAACGGAACGGTGTCCGCTGAGCGGGGCGTTATATAGCGGCCTCTTGTGACAGACAATGTTTCCCTGATCGCCCGATCGGCGCCCCCAAGCCCTTGCACAGGAAGGTTTATCCTGGAGGGCCCGGAGGGCGGCCGAAGGCCTAGTACCCGACCGTGAAACGCTGCTTCGCATGGGCCGGACGCTCGATCTCGTCGGCGAGCGCAATGGCGTAGTCCGCGAAGGTGATCCAGCTCTTCCCGTTCGCATCTGCGAGAAGCTGATCGGTCCCAAGCCGGAACTTGCCGGTGCGCTCCCCCTCGACGAACAGGGCCGAAGGCGAGATGAAGGTCCAGTTCAGCTCCTTTTCCTGCCGCAGCAGGTCGAGAAAGGCCGAACCCGCCTCCGCCTCAGCCTTGTACTGAGCCGGAAAACCCGGAGTTGTAACCAGTTTGACGCCCGGAGCGACCTCAAGGCTGCCGGCCCCGCCGACGACGAGGTAACGACCGACCTTGGACTCCTTTGCTGCGCCGATCAGCTTGAGGGCATCGCTGGCCAGGAAGTGAACGGAGCTCACGGCGACATCGTGACCGGCCCACAGCTTGGCGAGGCCGGACTGGTCGAGCACGTCCCCCTTGGTGGGCGTGACGTTCGGAAGGGCCGCGATCTTCTCGGGATTGCGGGCGATGGCCGTGACCGTGTGGCCGCGGCGGGACAGTTCGTTGGTGATCTCCGACCCGGCCCGGCCCGAGGCGCCGGCGATTGCGATTTTCATGGAAGGCTCCTTTGCTTCTGTGGTAACTACCAGTGACTAGATATCTAAAAGTATGCTGGTGTTAAGAGAGCACTTTGTGCTTACCTGATTACACAGGAGTAACCGGCGGCAGCCGGTAAATGAGCGGAATGGATCGTGAGACGCGACGATGAAGCCAGACGTCTATGCAGCGAACTGCCCCACCCGACAGATCCTCGACCGCGTCGGCGACAAATGGGCGGTGCTGATCCTGCTGCTGCTGCGCGAGGAGCCGATGCGCTTCAATCAGTTACGCCGCACGATAGAAGGCATTTCGCAGAAGATGCTGAGCCAGGTTCTCAAATCGCTCGAACGCGACGGATTGATCAAGCGTCACGCGATCGCAACCGTGCCGGTAACCGTGGAATACTCGATCACGCAGCTCGGCGTGACGCTAGCGGCGGCGGTCGATCCGCTCCGAGATTGGGCCGAGCAGAATCTGAAAGACGTGCTCGCCGCCCAGCGCCGCTACGACGCGCAGTTGAAGGATGAAGCGGCGTAAGACGCTACGCCTGTCCGGCCTTGGCGAGTTCGACCTCGACGCGCAGCTCGATCTCGGACAGCACCGAGTCAAGACCAGGATGGCCGGAGGACGATTTCAGGTTCGCCGCAGCATCACGCAGCCGCATCACGGTCGAGGCGTCGAGCTTGCCGGAGAGGAGCCCCATCTTGAGATCGTCGAGCACGTCGAGCGCGGTCTTTCCGCGCACGACCGAGCGCTTGCGACGCTCGACGGGATCCTCTTCGATGCCTTGCAGCGCGAGCAGCCCGTCGATGTTGGCAGCGGCCTTCGGTGCGGCAGCGCCCCGCGTCTCCGGCGCCGACGAGGCGTCGGGCAGCACGAAGGTGCCGGAGCTCGTCCGCCTGGCCTGGCTGGCCGGCGTTCCAAGCGTGGTGCCGTTCGGTCCGTAGATGCGCATCGGAAGCAATCCGGGTGATCGATGCGCCACATTCGCCGTTTTATGGTTAACGGCCCGTAAACAGCCCGGCAAAATCTGCCGACAGGCGGCAGTTTCGCTCCTCAGGGACAACACAGGCTGAGACCATCCGAAACAGATTTACTCAACCTATTCAGCCACCTACCCCCGCTGCCCCGAGTTGGCACAGCGCTCGCAAGAACAGCGTCGGACCAGCTCGTCATGGGAGTGTCGTGATGGTCCTTCGATTTGAGGAGCCTCGGGGAGCAGAGGATGCCAGGCGTTCGTTGGGTGAGAATTGTGGGGGTGGCCTGCGCCGCGCTGTCAGCGCTGGTGCTCTCGGTCAATTCTGCAAGCGCGACATCGCGCATCAAGGATCTCGCCAACATCGAAGGCGTGCGGCAGAACCAGCTCATCGGCTACGGCCTCGTCGTCGGCCTCAACGGCACCGGCGACACCCTCAACAACATCCCTTTCACCAAGCAGTCGCTGCAAGCGATGCTCGAGCGCATGGGCGTCAACATCCGCGGCGCCACCATCCGCACCGGCAACGTCGCCGCCGTGATGGTGACAGGCAATCTGCCGGCCTTCGCCACCCAGGGCACGCGCATGGACGTCACCGTCTCCGCGCTCGGCGACGCCAAGAATCTCCAGGGCGGCACCCTGCTCGTCACCCCCCTCCTCGGCGCCGACGGCAACGTCTACTCGGTCGCACAGGGCTCGCTCGCGATCTCCGGCTTCCAGGCCGAGGGCGAAGCGGCGAAAATCGTGCGTGGCGTGCCGACGGTCGGACGCATTGTCAACGGCGCCATTATCGAGCGCGAGATCGAGTTCGCGCTCAATCGCTTGCCGAACGTCCGCCTTGCGCTGCGCAACGCCGACTTCACCACGGCCAAGCGGATCGCCGCCGCGGTCAACGACTATCTCGGGGTCAAGACCGCCGAGCCGATCGACCCATCGACGGTGCAGCTTACGATCCCGCCTGAGTTCAAGGGCAACGTGGTCGCGTTTCTCACCGAGATCGAGCAGTTGCAGGTCGATCCGGATCTCGCCGCCAAGATCATCATCGATGAACGCAGCGGCATCATCGTGATGGGTCGCGACGTCCGCGTCGCCACCGTTGCGGTCGCACAGGGCAACCTCACCGTCACGATCTCCGAGAGCCCGCAGGTCAGCCAGCCCAACCCATTGTCCCGCGGGCGGACCGTCGTCGCGCCGCGCAGCAGCGTCAGCGTCACCGAGGACGGCAAGAAGTTCGCCGTCGTCAAGGACGGCGTCTCGCTCCAGCAGCTCGTCGACGGCCTCAACGGCCTCGGCATCGGCCCGCGCGATCTCATCAGCATCCTGCAGGCGATCAAGGCGGCCGGTGCGATCGAAGCCGACATCGAGGTGATGTGATGCAGACCGGCATGGTCAACACCGCACGCCTCGCCAGCTCCGCCTTCTCGGTGGAGAGCCGCAACGGCAGGCCTGACTTCGATCTCGCCGCGGCACTGCAAAAGGTCCCGCCAAAGCAGCAGGCCAAGGCGCAGAAGACCGCCACCGACTTCGAGGCGATGTTCCTCAACAGCATGTTCTCGCAGATGACCTCGGGTCTGAAGGGCGAAGGCCCGTTCGGCGACACGCCGGGCACCGGCGTGTGGCGCTCGATGCTGACCGAGCAATATTCCAAGAATTTCGCCAACGCCGGCGGCGTCGGCATCGCCACTGACGTCTATCGCACGCTGATCATGCAGCAGGCGAAAACGATCCGCACGGCATAAGGTCAAACGAGATGAACCAGTTCAACGCCTCGCGCCAGCCGGTGCAAGCACAGCGCCCGAACACCCCACCCGGAACCGCCGAAGCGCGCAAGATCGCCGAGCAGTTGATGGATGCGATGAGTGCCCTGCTCGGCCTGATCGAGCGCGAGACCGAGCTGGTGCGTGCCGGCCAGGTCCGCGAGGCGATGACCCTCGAGAGCAAGAAGCAGGAGCTGTCGCGAAACTATGTCGGCGCCGTCAGCCAGTTGAAGGCGAACCAGGCCCAGCTCGCGAAATCCGCGCCCGAGCTGCTCTCGACGCTGCATCGGCACCACGATGCATTCCGCGCGATGCTCCAGGTCAATCTCACCGTGCTCGCAACCGCTCACGCAGTCTCGGAGAGCGTCGTGCGCGGCGTCAACGCCGAGATCCAGAAGCGCAACGTGCCGAACACTTACACCGCGGCGGGACGACGCGCCACTCCGGGTCCGCGCCACATCACCCCGCTCGCGGTCAGCCGCTCGCTCTGAGCGCGCGCAAATACAAGCGACAATTTTACGAAAAACCGCGCGGCGATATCGTCGCGCGGTTAGGCACGTTTGCTTACCGGATGTTCAATCCCGGCGTTCCATGGTTGCGCATTGAGAGGGGTTGGGATTTGACTCACGTGAGGCAACCAGGAGGCTGCCATGAGTACAGATTTCAGCATCAGGCCGGTGGGGATCCCGGCCCCTGTGCAGATCGTAACGACGTCGAATGCGGCGGCGAACGAGGCCGTGCAAACTGATCTTCCGGCGCGCCAGACGGTCGCCGCGAGCGATACCAGCGCGCCTGTGCGTAACGATCTGCATGGTAATGAGAACGTGTCACGCCAAGTCGTGTTCGACCAGGCGGCTGCGTCGTTCGTTTTTCAGGTCGTTAACGACAGGACCGACGCCGTGGTCAACCAGTTCCCCGACGAAGCGATGCTGCGCCGGCGGGCCTATTTCCATGCACTGGATTTGAAGTCCGAACCCTCGCGTCCGGCCAGCACCGACCGCAGCGCCTGACGATCAGGCGTCGGGCATCGCAACGCCCGTGTCGAGCTAGCTCGAGGCGGTCGCAGGATCGGTGACGACGTTCTTGATCTGCGCCTTGCCCATATCCGTCAGCGTGAACTTTGTTGCCGAAGCGGAAGGAGCCGTCCTTGATCACGGACGGCCGGACAGACCCGCGGCGATGTTGCGGTTGATCTCGATCAGCGGACGGAAGTGATCGAACTGCGGGCTCATCTGCAGCGCGGCGGTCTGGCTCAGCACGAACACGCTGATGTTGGCGATCTTCTGCCGGACGTCGATCGGCTGCGGATTGGTGTCTCGCATGGCCTCGCTCAGGAAAATCGTCCAGAGCTTGCGATTGAACATCAGGGCCTGCGTGGTCTGCTCGCTGAACGGATCGGCGTTGTTGATCGCATCCTGAAGCTTGTTCGCGGCCTTGAGCAGGGTCTGCGCTTCGATGTCGCGAGGAGATGCGGTGGTCGTTGCAACACGCGCGTAGGCCGAGGCAGCGGAATTCGACATCAATCACACCTTGGAGGTTACCTAGCCCGTTGAACGCGCTTAAGGATTTCTTTCCCAACCCTAGGCAGCACCGCTTAAGATTTGCTTACGTGTGTGCTTGGAAGCACTCCGGAGTATTACGGGTCTCGGAGTTCTTCGTCATCATGAAGCTAGATGCGCATGTGCACGCAGTAAACACGTCCCGCGTGATGCGCATCAATCTCAGCTAATCGTGCCTTAGCGATCTCCGTAAAATGAACGGCGGGGCGTTAGCCCCGCCGCGAAATCGATGAGCGATCTTGCGCCGTAAAGTTAGCGGAGCAGCTGCAGTACGCTCTGTTGCGACTGGTTGGCCAGCGACAGCGCCGACACCGCGATCGACTGGCGGGTCGACAGCGCCTGACTGTTCGCCGCTTCCTCGTTGGTGTCGGCGAGCGTCAGGTTGGACGAGCCGGTCTGCAGAACGTTGATCAGGTTCTTGGAGAAGTCCTGGCGCACCTGCACGATTGACAGATTCGAACCGAGCGACGAACCCTCGGAGCGCAGCGTGCTCGAGGCGGCATTCAGACTCGCCAGCACCTTGTTGGTGGCACCGTTGTCGATGAAGTCCGTGCCGGGAACGAGATTGCTAAGACCGAGGCCGGCCGCGTTGAACACGACGCCGTTGATGCCGAGCGTCGAGCTGCCGTTCTCGTTGAAGACCAGCTTCAGCGTGTCGCCGTTGAGCAGGTTGACGCCGTTGAAGGACGAGTCCTGCGAGGTCGTGTCGATCTGCGCCAGGATGTTGTTGAACTGACTGACCAGGCCGGAGCGCGCGGTCTGCGCGACGGGATCCTGAATCGGAGGCTGCGCGGTGGTAAAGGCCAGCACGCCGGTGAGCGTACCACCGACCGTGCCGCCGGCGGCAGTCGAGCCGAGCGTCGAGGACGCGTACTCGTTGACGGTGGTGACCGTCAGCACGCCGTTGGCATCGATCGTCGCCGTCAGGTGGTTGGCCTGAAGCTGCACATTGAGCTGGTCGAGGGTCTTGACGGTGCCGTTGGTGCCGTCGCCGAAGGTGACGTTGACAGGCGTGCCGCCGTTGAAGGAGGTGAAGGTCAGCGTCTTGCCGCTGACACCTCCGACACCGGAGTTGCGCGCCGCGGCGAAAGCGGTCGCCGTTCCCGTATTGCCGCTGAGACCGAACGCGTTGAGCGCATTGCCGGTGCCGGTGATCGAGAGGTCGGCGTTGATGCCGGTGGAAAGCGCAAGCTGACCGCTGCTGTTGACCGACGAGGGGATCTGGCCCGCAGTCGTCGACAGGGTCGCCGCGCCGTTGAAGATGCTGGCCGTCTTGACGCCGGTGGCGAGGTCGATCGAGTTCAGCAGATCGGTGAGCGTCGCGCTCTGGATGTAGACGGTCGAATTGCCGTTGCCGTCGGTGACGATGTTGCCGTTGACGCCGCCGGAGGTCACGCTGGCGGTCGACTGGGGCGACTGGGCGTTCTTGAAGGTGATGGTGTGGCCGTCGATGTTCAGCGTCGAGCCGTCTTGAACGAGAGAGCCGAGCGAGCCGGCGGTAGTCGATCGGGCCGCGGTGATGCTGGCATTGCCTGCGCCGGTCGCCGCGGTCAGACCGAGCTTGTTGAGGAAGTCGGCCTTGCCCGTCACGCTCAGATCGGCGCCGGTCGAGCTCTTCAGCGTGACCTGGCCGCCCGTGATGGACGATGCCACCTGAAGCGTGCCGATCGGACCGGCCGAGCCGCTGACCGTGATGGTTGCTGCGCCTGCACTGATTGCGGCGGTCTTGACGCCGCTGGCGAGGTCGATCGCGCTGAGGACGTCATTGACAGTCGCGCCGGGCGCAGCCGCCGTTCCTTCGTAGACGATCGAATTGCCGTTGCCGTCGGTGGCGATGTGTCCGCTGGGGTCGAGGCCCCAGCCGGTCGGCTGCGTCGTCGGGGCGATACCGGTGCGGAAGGTAATGGTCTTGCCGTTGACCGTGAGGGTGTCGCCGTCCGCCGGCGCCGCGCCGAAGGTGGTGGATGCCGTGGTGCCGACCAGCGTGGCGGTACCGGACAGTGCAGTCGTGCCGTCGGTCGCGGTCGCGGCAAACCCGACATTCGTGCCCGCGTTTGAACCCAGCGAGGCGCCGAGTGCGGCGGTTCCCGTGACCGGGGTCACGCCACCGGCTGCGCCGGTATAGAGGACGTTGCTCTTGGCGGTCGCGCTCGCATACGAGGTCGTGCCGCGCAGGTCGGCGGGCGTCGCACCGGGAATCGTGGTGGAGACGTTCGACTTGGTGGAATAGCCGACCGTGGTCTGGAGCGCCTGGTTGGCGATCGACTTGGCACTGTCGATCAGCTTCTGCAGCGAGGTGATGCCGGTGTTGGCGGCCTGGAGCACCTGCACACCGTTGTTGATGCCGTCGAGCAGGTTGCTGATGTCGCTCGCCCGGTTGTCTAACCCCTGCGCCGTGAAGAAGTTGGTGGGATTGTCGAGCGCTGTGTTGACCTTCTTACCGGTCGACAGCCGCTCCTGCGTCGTGGCCAGCAAGTCGGCCGTCGACTGCAGCGACAACAGGTTCTGGCGAACGGACGCCGAGAGAACGATGTTGGACATTGGCGAGTCTTCCTCTTGAACCAGGTACGAATCGGCCGCGCGGTCTTGAAAGCGGGCTTTGGTCCAGTCTTAGGGGGTCTCCTTTAAAGTATGGTTAACGCCGGTTTAAGGGACAGGGTTAATGGCCGGTGAACGCCCCTACCCGCCTCCGGACGCAAAAAAGAGCGGCGGGGCAACTGGCCCCGCCGCTCGATTTATTTAGTAGTTTCAGTCGCTTAACGGAGCAACTGAAGCACACTCTGCTGCGAGGTGTTGGCCAGCGACAGCGCGGAGACCGCGATCGACTGGCGGGTCGACAGCGCCTGGCTGTTGGCCGCTTCGACGTTGGTGTCGGCCAGCGTCAGGTTGGCCGAGCCGGTCTGGAGCACGTTGATCAGGTTCTTGTTGAAGTCCTGACGCACCTGCACCACCGAGAGGTTCGAACCGAGGCTCGAGGCTTCCGAGCGCAGCGTGCTCGACGCGGCGTTCAAATTGGTCAGCACGCGGTTGGAGGCGGCGTTGTCGATGAAGTCGACACCGACGGTCAAGGCAGCGAGGCCCAGACCCTTGGAGTTGTAGGTCACGCCGGTGATGTTGAGGCTCGACTTGCCGGTCTCGTCGAACACCAGCTTGAGCTGATCACCGTTCAACAGGTTGACACCGTTGAACGAGGAGTCCTGCGAGGTGGTGTCGATCTGGTTCAGGATGTTGTTGTACTGAGACACCAGGTTGGCACGGGCCGTCTGGGCAACCGCATCCTGGACGGGGTTGGACGCCGTCGAGAAGGTCAGCGCCGAGGTTAGCGTGCCGCCGATCGCACCGCCTGCCGTCGTCGAACCGAGCGTCGAGGACGCATAGTCGTTGGACGCGGTGATGGTCAGCCGTCCGTTGGCGTCGATCGTCGCGGACAAATTGTTGGCCAGAAGCTGCGTGTTGAGCTGATCGAGCGTCTTGACCGTGCCGTTGGTGCCGTCGCCGAAGGTGACATTGACCGCCGTGCCACCGTTGAAGGCGGAGAAGGTCAAGGTCTTGCCGGCGATGCCGCCGATGCCCGAGGTGCGCGCCGCGGTGAACGCCGTCGCACTGCCGGTGTTGCCGGCGAGCCCGAACACATTCAGCGCATTACCGGAGCCCGTGATCGAGAGGTCGGCATTGACGCCGGTCGAGAGCTTGAGCTGACCGGACGTGTTGATCGTCGAGTTCGACTGGCCGGTCGCGGTCGCAAGCGTCGCGGTGCCGTTGGCGTTGATGGTCGCGGTCTGCACGCCGGTGGCAAGGTCGATCGCCTTCAGCACATCGTTGACCGTGCCGGCCTGCAGATAGACCGTCGAGTTGCCGTTGCCGTCGGTGAGGACGTTGCCGCTCGTGCCATAACCGCTCGGAACGCTCGGCGCACCGGTCGAGCCCGGGATCGGCGCGTTCTTGAAGGTGATGACGTGACCGTCGACGTTCAGCGTCGAACCGTCGGCGATCGTTGCCCCCAGCGAGCCCGAGCTCGTGGTCCGGTTGACGTTGATGGTGGCGTTGCCGCCGCCCACGGCCGTCGTCAGGCCGAGAGCCTTGAGCAGGTCGGCCTTGCCGGTGACGCTGAGATCCGCACCCGTCGAGCTCTTCAGCGTGACGGCGCCGCCTGCAGCGGTCGAGACGGCAGCACCTGGCTGGCTGGCGCTCACGGCGATCGTCGCAGCACCCGCGGTGATGGATACGGTCTTGACGCCGCTGGCCAGATCGATCGCGGACAAGAGATCGTTGACGGTCGCGGTGGCGAGATAGACGGTGGTGTTGCCGCTGCCGTCGGTGACGAGGTTGCCGCTGACGCCCGAACCACTCGGAACGGCGGTCGACGCCGGAGCCGCGCCGCTGCGGAAGGTGATGGTCTTGCCGTTCACGGTCACCGTGTCGCCATCGGCAGGCTGGGCGTTGCCGGCCAGGCCGGTCGCGGTCGTGCCGTTGGTGGCGATCAGGGTGATGGCGCCGGTCAGGGCCGTGGTGCCGTCACCGGCCGTCGCGCCCGTGCTTGCAAAGGAACCGATGGTGGCGCCGAGGGTCGTGGTGCCCGCCGCCGCCGTGGTGCCGCCGGCCGCGCCGCTAAACACGACGTTGCTGCTTGCGGTCGCGCTGGCGAAGCTCGTGGTGCCGCGCAAATCGGCCGCCGTCGCACCCGCGATGGTAGCGGAAACGTTGGACTTGGTGGAGTAGCCGACGGTGGTCTGCAGCGCCTGGTTGGCGATCGACTTGGCGCTGTCGATCAGCTTCTGCAGCGAGGTGATGCCGGTGTTGGCGGCCTGCAGCACCTGCACGCCGTTGGCGATGCCATCGAGCAGGTTGTTGATGTCGCTGGCGCGGTTGTCGAGCGACTGAGCCGTGAAGAAGTTGGTGGGGCTGTCCAGAGCCGAATTGACGCTCTTGCCGGTCGACAGACGGTTCTGCGTGGTGGCGAGGAGGTCAGCGGTGGACTGGAGGGAGAGCAGGTTCTGGCGAACCGACGAGGAGAGAACGATACCGGACATTGGGTGTTACCTTTCTGGTAAAACGACGCTTACTGTTACGCGTCTGCATGGATCGAGTGACCCAGCGACCGGCGGACCGTGGGGCGGAGTCCTCTAACGAAACATGAAATGAAATCGGCACTTTTGCTGAGTCGGCGCGCGATTCGGCCGATAAGCAGGCCCGTGACGCCGCTCCGACTGCTAATTTCGGCGTTGATATGATTGATCTTTTCCGCAGCAATGGCCGGGATTCACAACTCGTTAACTAATCTTGATGGAGTATTGCGCGCTGATCCGCCGCAACACACGCTCGGTTACGAAAGCGTTGATGGAGAACAGGCATGGCCCTCAAGGTCGAGCTCAGACCGCACGAACGCATCATCGTCGGCAACTGCGTGATAACCAACACCGACCAGCGCGCCCGCCTTCTGATCGATGGCGACAACGTGCCGATCCTGCGCGAGCGTGACATCCTCACGCCGGAAACCGCCGATACGCCCGCCAAGCTCGTCTATCTTGCGGTCCAGCTCATGTACATCTCGCCGGATCCGCAGACCCAACACGGTACTTATTTCAACCTGGTGCGCGACATCGTCACCGCGGTGCCGAGCTCCTGGCCGATCATCGAAGGCATCAACAACAACATCCTCAACGGCGACCTCTATCGCGCACTGAAGGACGCCCGCAAGCTGATCGCCTACGAAGAAAAGCTGCGCGGCCAGTTCGAGGCCGCCCATCCCAAGGCCGAAGCGGATAAGGACGACGTCAGCACCGCCGCCTGACCACGCGTTCGCGCGGCCACGCCGGCGCGAACGACCAGAACGCACGAACGACCAGCCCTACCAACGACAACGGCCCCGGATCGTCTCCGGGGCCGTTGTCGTTTCAAACATGGATCGAGCTACTGTGCCGCGAGCGGCGGCGCCTCGACCTCGATCACAGCGTCGCGGCTGCGCCGTCCGCCGAATTCCAGCACGGCCGCGATCAGCGCATCGATGTCGGTCTCCTCGGTGCGGTGATTGACGATCGCGGCGCGGATCGCAAACTTGCCGTCCAGCGTCGTGCTCGACGGCGCCGCGACGCCGGACTCCTGGATGTCGGCGACGATCTCGCGATTGACCTCATCGGCGGCGCGGTAACGGAAGCAGACGATATTGAGATTGACCGGTGCCAGCAACTCCAGCCGCGGCTCGGCCAGAACGCGCGTCTCCAGATATTTCGCCAGCGCACAGCTTCGCGCGATCACCGCACCGAGCCGGTCAGTGCCGAACGCCTTCAGCGTGAACCACGTCTTCAGCGCACGGAAGCCGCGCGACAGATCGGGGCCGAGATCGCAGGGCCAGACCGCGCCCGCCGCAAGCCCCCTCGCCTCGCGGCGCAGATAGGCCGCGGGCTGCGCAAAGGCCTGCCGATGCTGCTCGCCGTCGCGCACCAGCAGGAAGCCGGCGTCATAAGGCACTTGTCCCCATTTGTGGAAGTCGAGCGCAATGGAATCCGCAAGCTCGATGCCGCCGAGCAGCGGCGCAAGCTCGGCCGACAGGATCGCGAGCGCACCGAAGGCGCCGTCGACGTGAAACCAGATTCCTTCCTCGCGGCACAATTCTGCGATCGCCTTGAGATCGTCGATCGCACCGATATCGACCGTACCCGCGGATGCGACGACCAGGAACGGCTTGAAGCCGACCTCGCGATCGATCGCGATCTGCGCACGCAGCGCGGCAATGTCGATGCGATGATCGGCATCGACGCCGATCTTGCGCAGCGCATCGATGCCGAGCCCGGCGATGTCCATCGCCCTCGATACGCAACCATGCGCGGCCTGCGACGTATAGGCGGTGAGAAGTGCGCCGTCATTGCCGATGCCGTACTGCCGCGCCAGCGTGCCGAGGGCGCTCGTACGTGCCACCAGCACCGCCATCAGATTGGCCATCGACGTGCCCGTGACGAAGATGCCGCTCGCGCTTTCCGGGAAGGTGAACAGGCGGCGCATCCAGTCGACGATCTGGCGCTCGACCTCGATCGGCATGTGGTCGCGGCCGCCGAGATTGGCGTTGAGGCCTGCCGCGAGCATTTCCGCGACCATGCCGACGGCGGTGCCGCCGCCATGCACCCAGCCCATGAAGCCGGGATGGACATTACCGGTCGCATAGGGCGCGACATGTTCGGAGAAGTCGCGATAGACGTCGGCGAGATCGCTCGCCTTGCGCGGCACGTCGGCCTTGAATGCCGCGCGGACGCCCTCGGGGATCGGCTGCCACACCGGACGCGCGCGAACGTTGGCGATCCCGTCAATCGTCTCATCCAGCATGCGATGGGCCAGCGCACGAAACTCGCTCCAGTCCTGCGGATCGAGCGAGGTGTGCGTGACGGAGCTTTGCGTGTTGCGGATGATCTCGTTCATGCTGCACTCTCCTCGCCCACGCTAGCATGCCGCGACAGCATCGCCGTAAATGCCGCGAAGATCTTGCGCATCTGCGGCGGCTTGTACGGAAACACGGCCGGCGGATCCATGTTGTGCACGACGGCGGTGTTGTCGGCTTCGAAGACCAGGAGCTCGCCGTTCTGGTTCTCTGCGCAATCGACGATGAAATAATCGAGGCCGACGCGCCTGCTCATCTCGCCGAGCGCGACCTTGTGACGCGCAGCGAAAGCATGGTCAAAGTCGAGCATGAAGACGGCTTCCTCCGCCCGCTTCTCCTCACTGAACGCCATGAAGGCGTTGAGGTACCAGATGTCCCAGCGGTCGGCGATCGCCATGTGGCAGGCGTAAGGCTTGCCGTCGACCATGGCGAGACGATATTTGCGGTAAAGCCCGTCCGGACTCGCATAGTCGACGAAGCGCGCGACGAAGAAGTCCTGCTCCTGTCGCTCGGCGAGATAGGCAGCGAGCGCCCTGGCATCATCGAGCTTCGCGAGCCCCACGCCGGCATGCGTGCCGCGCGGCCGCACGATCATCGGAAAGCGCAGTTCGCCCGTAATCTCCTCGCAGACGATCTTGGCTTGCGAAAGCTCCGACAATTGCGCGCGCGTCGTGGGGGCGGTCACGGGAATGTCGAGACCGGGCACGCCCGCCAGCAGCCGATAGAGTTTATCGCGATCGAGATTGCCGATGAGGTCGGGGCGATTGAGCAGTGGCCGCGGCCAGCGCGGCGCGGCCTTCTCGATCAGCGCGAGCGCCTCCCGGCATTCCTCGGAATCGGATGCAATCACGATCGCGACGTCGTGCTCCGGCAAACTCTCCGGCAGGCCGATGCCTTTGACGACGTACAGCGTCAACAGCTCGATGTCGGAGTCTTCCAGCAGGAAGTCGATCGGCGTATTGCCGCCCATGTCGATATCGGCGGCGAGCGCGAGCACCCGCAGGCGGGGTTTTGGAGCAGCGCAAGGGGTACGAAACAATTGGTGGAAGGAGAGCACCTCGGTCTGGATCACCAGCCCGGCCTCCTTCTCGCCGAGAAGCTGGGCGATCAGCGAGAGATCGAGGCCTTCGCCGGCCTCCGCCGTGCCCTCCTCGATCCGCGCCAGGAGCCGGTCGCGCAACGGATGCAGGTCGCCGCCCTCGAAGGCCCGGCGCGTCAACTGCGCAAAGCCGATGCGGTCGGCATGATTCGGCGTGGTCACGCCGATCGGCGCGGAAACTGAATGCTGCATCTCACACCTCGAACGCGGATTTTGCCGGCACGGCCGCGACCGCGCTACGGTCAAGCAATAGCTCGATCTTCACCAGGACATCGGCGATGCGATCGAGAACGCGTTGCACATTGCGTTGCGCCTGCACTTTATCCGGCGACCAGGCCTCGGTCACGAGCCGTGCGCCGACGCAGAGGCGCAACACGGCTTGCAGCGCATCGTCCTGCCGCTCCAGTCGGACCGGCTGGCCGACGAGACAGCGCTGGGCGGCCACATGCCGGTCCACCGCGCTGCCGCTGATCTCCTCGGCCATGTCGCGCGCCAGCGCCCGATGCACGGCGCCGGTCTCGGCGATCGAGACCGGCTTTCCGCCGCGCAGCAGCGTGAACGGAAAGATCGTGGCTTGCGCGAATTCCTCGTCGTCCGCGCCTGACTTATCGATCGCGGTTGGAACGGGGCGAAGCGACGGCGACAACGCGATCATGCTATCGATGCCGGCGGCAAGCTCGGCCAGCATCTTGGCGCGGAAAGCCCCGGGCACGGCGTAGTAGCCGCCGATCTCGGCCAGCGCCGCCTCCCAACGCAGCCACTGACCGAAGTTCGGCCGGCGCTCGAAGCGCGAACGTAGCGCCGTCCACGCCATCGGCCAGTCGCAGCGGCCGGCATAGTCGAAGATACCAGGCGCGATCCCGCCAATCCGGTCGATCGACCGCGACAGGCCTTTCGGCACCAGCAGCGCACCGCTGAAAGCGGGTCCGCCGAAAAATTTCGAGCCGGTGATCAGCACCATGTAACCGCGGTCGAGATAGGCGCGCAGCCGCCGACGGCCGAGCCGCGCCTGACAGGCATCGACGACGACCTG
Organism: Bradyrhizobium sp. 149; assembly: GCF_023073915.1. Classification (GTDB taxonomy): domain Bacteria; phylum Pseudomonadota; class Alphaproteobacteria; order Rhizobiales; family Xanthobacteraceae; genus Bradyrhizobium. The sequence goes on from NZ_JADPKK010000019.1 coordinate 516,766, forward strand.
AACCTTGCGCGGCCAGCGCCGCGCGATCTCATCGAGACAGGCCTCGCTTGGGGCGCGCCAACCGAGCTTTGACGAATCCATGATCTGCAACAGAACGCGCCGGCCTTGCGCGAGGCTGGTCTCGACCGCGCGCAGCACCGCGGCATCGGCATCCCGGCGCATCGCAATGCAGGCCGCCGTGTCGATCAGCGGCACCGCAATGCTATCGCCGGCGAGCCCGGTCACCGCGCCGTCCTTGCGCACGGCAATTCCGCCTGCCGTCATCGTGCTGAAATGGTGGCCGCGTGCGGTATGCAGTGTCCCGCTTCCGGTCTGGTCGGCGCCGACCACGATCGTCACCGGGAGCGCGCCGAGCACCGCGCGCGCCACGAACAGGGCGTGCAGCTGGGAGTCCGTGCCGGACGGCGAGAACACGATTTCGACGCGCGATGATAGTTGAAGGTGGCCGCGCAGCTCCTCGCGCATACCCTCGCAGCGCGCATCGAAGGCGATTTCGACCTCCTCGAACAGGCATTTGTGCATCAGCTCTTCGCGCGCCAGCGCGGCGCGGTCGTAGGCCGTCTGCGAGATCGTCGAGGCGGTCGAGGAGGCGAAATTCCAGAGCTCCGGCTCCGGCGAGGCCGCGCAGCCATAGGCGTTGACGCGGTCGTTCGGATCGAGCGCCAGCCGCGGATCTCCGCCGGAGGCGAGCAGCGTATCCAGCGGTGTGAAGAGATCGCGCAGGCGATAGCGCGAGCCGCCGTCGGACGCGGGCTCGGCAGCTGACAGACGGGATGCGCCGGCGCTCATCCCGAAAGGCTCACGCCGCATCGGCCGCGGCCGCGGGCGCCGGTGCGAATTGCGAGGTGATGTCGCCATGGAACACCGACGGTCCGACGTGATCGAGCGAGCTCTGGATGTCGGCCCAGATCTCACCGCCGATGTCGGTCCAGCGCTTGCAGAAGGCGAAGTCCTCGGAGAGATAAGTGCCGGTCGCCGGATCGATCATGCATTCGAACAAGGCAAAACGGTTCTGGCTCGCCGCCAGCGCATCGTGCGAATGCTCGCGGAAGAATTGCAAGGCGGCGTAGTCCGGATGGCGGCACATCGCCTCCAGCACGGGGCGTCGGATCATCAAAAAGCCGGTGCCGGCGTAGCGCACGCGGGCGAAGCCGTTGACCACCACGATGCGGTCGGGGTCCTCGATCTCGAGCACGTAGTCGAGCGATGCGGCCGGCACGTCGGTGCGGCCGGCTTCGATCGCGCGCTTCGCCTTGTCCCAGTTGACGCGCTTGATCGGGTAGCACCCGGCAACGACATCGGCGCCGCACTCGATCAGCCGGAACACCTGCTCCGGCTTGAAGCCGATGTCGGCGTCGATGAACAGGAAATGCGTCGCTTCGGGATCGTCGAGAAACATCGTGGCCAGATTGGCTCGCGCGCGCGTGATCAGCGCGTCGCCGTCGCGCAGCAGCACCTTGAGCTCGAGATTGGCCATGCCGTGGACGGCGCGCTGGAGCGCGAAGATCGAGCTCGCATAGATGCTCGTCACCTGCCCGCCGAAACATGGCGTGGCCACCACCAGCTTCATCTTGTCCGACATCGGCAGCTCCGCCCCGCTCCAATCCTCACCAAGAGGTAAAGAGGCATGGTTAACGGCGCCTTAACACCCGCCCCTTACAGGAACTTGACGAGCGAGAGCTGCGAGAGGTTCGAGGTCACCTGGTAGGACGCCTGGAGCGCGTTCTGGAGCGCAAGGATTTGGCTCGCGACCTGGTCCGGCGGGGCCGATTCCGCCTGGTCGATGATGGTCTGGAGCTGCGCCTTGGCCTGGGTCTGGCGCGAGCTTGCGTCCTTCATCGTGTTCTGGGACATCGCGAGGTCGGTCTGGATGTCCTCGATGCGCTGCTGGCCGGCCTGCTTGGTCAGCGCCTGCGTCACCCGCAGGCTGAGCGCGGCGACCTGCCCGCCCGAATATTGTCCGGCCGGCGAGGTCGCGAACGTCCCGAACACGGCGACCGCCTGCAACTCCTTGCGTATCGCGTCCTCGTTGGCCTGCGCCCCGTACTGCACCGTGACGGAATCGTCGACCCGCGCCATCGCGGTGGAGCGCGGCGAGCCCGGCCCGTCATTGCCCTGGTACCATTTCACGGTGGTGGCCGAGCCGTTGACCAGCGTCGTCGCCGAGCTTGCGGGCGACGAGCCGACGCGCAGCGGCGGTTGGGTGGCGGTCACGGGGGTGGAAGCGAAACCAAGCGAACCCAGCGCTCCCGTATTCGAGGTCGTGATGCTCAGGTTCGCCGCATCGTCGGTGTTGATCGTGATCGAGCCGCCATGGACCGTCGAGGGCTTCGAGGTCCCCGTGATCTGGTCGATCTTGCTCATCAGGGCTTGGATGCTGTCGCCGACGTTGAGCTGGTTGCCGGTCGCGCCCGAACTGACGAACGAGAGCGTGGTGCCGTTGACGGTAATGGTGTCGCCGGCGACGAAGCCCGGTGAAATCGAGTCCGAGGGGCTCGCGCCGGACAACGCCGTCGCGCCGGTCACGGGCGCCGGCGCCGCCGCCTGATTGTTGACAGGCGTGCCGATCGCAGAACTCGCGGTGTTGAAGAAGTTGTCGCCGGCAGTCACCGCGGATGCCGCCACGAGCGCAGTGTTGGCGAGCTTCGTGATCGCGGTGTTCAGCACGGTGTTGAGACTGGTCTGGGTGTTGGCTGGGTTCACCGGAATGCTTGCATCGATTGCAAAGCTGCCGACGGGCGTCGGCGTGGCGGTGGACGCCGTCAGGTCGATCTGCTCGGTCGAGCCGTCGGGCAGCGTGAACCTCACGCTGAGCTTGTCGCCATTGTTCGGATTGGTGCCGTTGAGATTCACCGAGAATGACACCGGTGAGCCGCTCGGGCCGGTGACCGTCGCGCCCGTCAGCGTCGAGGAGACCGCCGCGATCTTGAGTCCGAACGGCGATCCGGCAACGTCCTCGGACACCTGCACAGCGCCCGACGGCAATGACGTCTGCACCAGCCGCCCTGTGCCGGCGCCGAGATCGGCGGCCTGACGCTCGGCCAGGACGGTCTTGAAGCCCGCCTGTGTCGTGGTGCCGTTGATGATGTCGCCGGCATCCGCGACCGGCTGCGTGTTGACGGCGGTTCCGGAGAACAGATAGCGGTTGCCCGCCTGCGTGTTGAGCACGCCGACCATCGAGCCGAACTGGGCGGCGGCGGTGTTCTGCGCGACCGTCTGGCCGTTGACGTTGAGATCCTGCGCGGTGTTGGCTGAGCCCGTCTGCACCGTGTTGCGGATCGTGGTCAGCGCCTGCAGCGCGGTGTTGGCGAGGTTGATGCTGACGTTGACGTTGGTGATCGTGTCGGTATAGGCGGCGATGTTGGACAGCTGTGCGCGCCCGGCGATCGCGAAGCCCTCGTTGGTCCCCATCCCGGAATAGTTCTGCGACAGCTTGCCGGTCGAGAGCTGCGTCGACAGGTCGGTAAGCTGCGTGTTGATGTTGCGGATCTGCGAACCGAGAACCGACGAAGAGTAGTTGATGCTGCTGATCGACATGTTTCAGAGCCCTGTTACTTGTTACACTTGAGCCTGGAGCAACGTATTCATCATGCTCTGCACCACCGACATGACATGAGCGTTGGCGGCATAGGCATTCTGGAGCTGGATCAGGTTCGACATCTCCGAGTCCAGATTGACGCTGGAGGTCGAGTTGAACTTGGCCTGCAGCGTCGAGACCACGACACTCTGGCCCTGCTGGAGCTGGGTCGCCTGGGTCGCGGCGTTGCCCTGAACGCTCAGGAACTGCTGGAGATAGTTCGAGACGCTGCCGGTGAAGGGCTGGCTCGCCGAGCCGAGGCCGCTCTGCGGCGAAAAGGAGAACACCGCCGAGGTAAGTTGCGAATAGAGATAGTCCGAGCGCGTGGTGTCGCCCGCGGGCGTGATCGGTGAGGTGTTGTAGACCGACAGCCTGGTCGGGTCGGCGGTCAGCTGCCTGTTCACGGCGATGCGCCCGGCAAGGCCGGTCATCTGCGAACCGGATGCCGTGATCGCGCCGGTGTAGAGCGCCTGCCCGCCGTCGGTGAACAGCGGCAGTTGCGGATTGCCCGAGGTCAGCGACGAGATCGTCTTGGTGATAGAGGACGAATTGACCTTGGCAAGGCCGCTGTTGTCGTCGGTCACCCGCAACGTGGTGGCGGTCGCCGGCGACGGGGCAGCGGCGAACGACAGATGCGAGCCGGAAAGCGCGGTGTTGAGTGCCGAGGCGATCGCGCCCATTCCGCCGGAGAAGTTCACCCCGATCTGCATCGGATTGGCGTTGGCGGCGTTCTGGAGCGGCAGCGCCGCCGGATCGGTCACGTTGACCAGCGTGACCTGGCGCTTCGTGTTGGTGGTCGTGTCGGTGTAGGTGATGTTGACGCTGTTGCCCGGCGCTGCCCCGGCAAGGTCGAGATCGAAGCCGGCCGGCGGGCCGGAGACCGTGCTGCCGGCCGTGGTCTTGTCCGACAACGCGCTCGACATCGTCGCGGCGAGCTGATCGATCTGGTTCTGCGCCTGCACCAGCGTCTGGTCGCGCAGCTTGAGATCGGCCGCGATCTGGCCCGAAGACACCACGTTGTTGGCGACGACGTCGAGCTGCGAGCCGTTCGGCAGCTTGATGTTCAGCGCGCCCACGCCGGACTTGGAGGGATCAATGTTGTAGAGCGAGGTCGCCGACAGCGCACCGGCAGACGCGAAGGTGAATTGCGAGGCGAGCCCGGCGCCGACCAGCTGGATGCCGGTGGTGGTGTAGATGTTGGCCTGGTTCGAGCCGTCGGTGGTGACGCGGACGTCGACATATTTCGACAGCGTGTTGATGGCCTGGTCGCGCTGGTCCATCAGCGTCGCAGCCGAAGGGTCGTGTTCCGACAGGCCCTGGAGCCTGGAATTGATGTCGGCGACCTGCTGCATCGCCGCGTTGGCGGCCAGCGCCGAGGTGCCGAGATCCTGCTCGACATTGGAGCGCAGCGACTGGATGCCCTTGGTGGTGAGATTGAGCTGCTGCGCCAGCGTCTGCGCCGCGCCCAGAGCGACCGTTTGCGCCGACGACGAGCCCGCGCTGGTCGACAGCGCCTGCAATGCCGTGGTGAAATTGTTCAGCGCGGTTTCGAGCGTGCCGCTGTTGCCGGGCGTGCCATAGACATTCTGAAGCTGCTTCAGGATGTTGGCCATCTGGTCGGCGTAGCCGCTGCCGCCGGTCTCGGTGCGCAGCTGGTTCTGCACATAGGTGTCGAGCTCGCGGCTGACGCCGGTCGTCATCACCGTCGAGCCGAAGTCGCCGGTGGTGACCTCGATCTGGTTCGGCGTCTGGACGACGTAACCCGGCGTCTGCGAGTTGGCGACGTTCGAGGAGACGATCGAGAGCGCCGCCTGGTTGGCACGCAGACCGCTCATCGCGCTGGCGAGGGCTGAACTCAAACCCATGTTGACTTGCCGCCTTTGGTTACGTCACGCGCCGATCAGCGCAACACGTTCAGGAGGTCCTGCACCATCGAATTCGCCGTCGTGATCACCTTGGTGTTGGCCGAGTAGGCCTGCTGGGTCACGATCAGCTTGGTGAATTCGTCGGCGATGTCGGTGTTCGAGCCTTCCAGAGACGAGCCGCTGATGGTGCCCGAAGCGCCGTCGATCGCGGGCCCCGACTGTTCGGTCGCGGCATAAGCGCCGCCGTCGATGGCCTTGAGGTAATTGGTGCCGTTGAAGTGCGACAACGACACCTGTGCGAGGTCGAGGTTCTGGCCGTTGGAGAAGGTTCCGACCACGAGGCCGTTGTTGTTGACCGCGACGGAGCGCAGCTGGCCCGCGGCATAGCCGTTCTGCGTGATGGTGTTGATGGTCACCGCGCCGCTGGTGCTGGCATATTGCGTCAGCCCGCCCGAGGAAATGTTGAACGAGACCGAGCCGAGCGTCTGCCCGCTGACGCTGACGTTGTTGATGGTGATGCCCGAGCCGCTCGGCGAAGTCAGCGAGCCGTCGGAGGCAAAGGTGAAGGCCTGACCGGTGTTGACCCAGCCGACCGCCGTACCGGTCGCATTCGGGTCGGTCTGGTAGAACATGTTCCAGGTATCGGCATGGCCCGCGCCCAGCGAGGCACTGTCGGTCTTGGCCCATCGCAACTGCAGGTTCACCGGCGTGCCGGCGGCGTTGTAGGCGGTCACCGCGCCACCGCTGATCGATTCCTTGGTGAAGGTCGCCACGTCGTTGCCGACCACGCCGCCGGTGCCGGCGGTGCCGCCGCCATCGCGGTTTTTGGTGATGGTCGACGTGAAGCCGAGCGCGGCAAAGGCCGCACTGTTGGAGCTGGCTACCGACAAATTGGACACGGTGCCGGTGTTCAGCGTGATCACGCCGCCGGTGCTGACCGCAGACCCTGACGCACCGGAGAGAGCGTCGATCTTGCCGAGCAAGGTCGTGATATTGTCGGTGATGTTGATCTGGTTCGCGCCTGATGCACCCGACGCCATGAATGTCAGCGTCTGTCCGTCGACCGTGATGGTGTCGCCGGCCGCAAAGCCCGACGAGATCACCTCTGCGCCGCCGGCCGACGCCGCGCCGCTCAGCACGGTGGCGCCCGAGATCGCGGGCGAGGACAGCACGTTGCCGCCGCGCGTCACGCTGCTGATGCCGAGCGCAGTGGCTGCTGTGCCGCTGTTGACCGCCACGTCGGTGCCGGTACCGCTCGAGATCTGGATATTGCCGCTGGCGGAGAGCGAGGCCGTGACGCCGGCGCCGCCGGCGGTCTGGATCGCGTTCAGGATGCTGGCCACCGTGGCCGTCGTGCCTGCGCCGAGACCGATCGTGGTGTTGCTGCCGACCGTCGCGACGGTGGTGCTGCCGTCGAAAGTGATCGTGTTGCCGTTGATGGTCAGCGTCTGGCCGCTGAGCGCGGTCAGAATGCTGGAGGCGAGATGCGTGCCCACGGTGTTGTCGAGCGACGTGGTGCCCGATGCCACTGCGGACGAATTGTTCTGGAGCGCGACCGTGCCGGTCCCCGTGGTCGACGAGTAGGCCGAACGAATGTTGCCCGTGGCGGCTGCACCGGAAACCGTCGCATTGGTATAGGGCGCGGGCGGCGTGCCCACGGGCAGCGGGTTGGCCGAGAAGTCGGACGGATTGAGGCCGCCAGCCGCTAGCAGCGTGCCGGACGCCGCCGTCGTGCTCGCCACCGTGTTCGGCTGGGTCGGCAGGTTCGCCGCGTACTGGATCGAGGTGGTCGCCTGCGCCGGGATGAAGTTGTTCTGGAATTTCAGGACCGTCGCAACGTTGCCTTGCGGGTTGCCGGTCTTCGGATCGACCGTGACACCCATCAGATAGTAGCCGGCGCCGTTGACCAGATTGCCGTTGGCATTGAGCTGGAAGTCGCCACGCCTCGTGTAATAGGTGACGCCGCTGAACACCGGCACGTTGTCGACGATGCCGGTTGCCTTCTGGATCGAGAAGAAGCCGTCGCCGGTGATCGCCATGTTGGTGGCGACGGTGGAGCCCGAGATCGTCCCCTGCGTGGTGATGGTGGCCTTGGCGTTGGCCGTCACGCCGCCGGCGACCTGCTTGCTTGGGACCGAGGAGTCCGGAATGAGATCGACGAAGCTGGTCCCGATGCCCTTGTAACCGGTGGTGGATGAGTTCGCGATGTTGCCGGAAATGTTCTGCAGCGCGTAGGACTGCGCCTGCAGGCCACCCACCGAGGTGTTCATTGCATCGAAGATACCCATAACTTTGTCTCCAGATCCGATCTCGGCGGCCGGTCGACCATGGCCGCAGTCGGAGGAGACTGTCGCAAGGGCTATGCCAATGCTGGTTTTCTTACGAAATCAATGACTTAAATAGGAATGCCCCGGTCGTATGACCGGGGCACAATTGCCGGGCCGGCAACAATTGCCGGATCAAACTTCACGTCGCCGACGCCGCCGCGGGGTGGAAGACCAGCCCAAAACCATCGATGCAGTAGCGCAATCCGGTGGGCTTCGGACCGTCGTCGAAGACGTGGCCGAGATGGCCGCCGCAGCGCCGGCAATGCACCTCGGTGCGGAGCATGCCGTAGGTCCGGTCCTCAGTCTTGCCGACATTGCCCTCGATCGGCTGGTAGAAGCTCGGCCAGCCCGTGCCGCTCTCGAATTTGGTGTCGGAGGCGAACAGCGGCAGGTCGCAGCCGGCGCAGGCGAAGATGCCCTTGCGATGCTCCTTGAGCAACGGGCTGGAGCCCGGCCGCTCGGTGCCTTCCTTGCGCAGGATCTCATATTGCTGCGGCGTGAGCTGGGCACGCCATTCGGCGTCGGTCTTCTCGATCTCGAATTTTTGCGCGGCCTTCTCTCCGGCCTCCGCGGGCGATGCTCTGAGCCAGCGGAAGGCCGCAAGGCCGAACAGGCCGGCGACAGTCGTCAACAGGATGCGGCGATCAAACATCTCATTCTCCGTGCGGGAGCGTCCACGCCCTGAGATACGGGCTCTAACGGCCGACGTTACACTTCCGGGCGGGATTTTTCTCGGGTCCGTTGCGAGACGCTGTCGTCGCGCGAGGCCGGTTCCACCGCCTCGGCCGAAGGTTTGGGCGGCTGGGCCAGCCGCGGCCTGACGCCGGACGGCGGACGACGCGGACCGGTGCCGGCGGCCCGGTTGGCTTCGGCGAGGCGTGCCTCCCGTTCCCGGTCCTTGATCCTCGCCCGTTCGCGATAGCGGGCGAGCGAACCTGCGGCAGCGGAACTCGCCCTGCCCCAGATCCCGACCAGTTGGCCCGCGACGCGTCCGGTCGCGCCGCCTGCCCAGACCAGCTCGAACGGCGAGAACAGCCGCCAGCGCTCGTCGCCCCACAGGATGCTGCGCGCGATCATCTGCCCGGCCAGGGCCGAGGTGTTCATGCCCTGGCGGCCGAACCCGCTTGCCACCCACAGGCCTTTGCGCAACTGGCCGATCTGCGGCATGCCGTGCACGGTCTGGCCGGTGGCGCCGCCGAAGGTTTCGGTGATTTCGATATTGCCGAGCTGGGGGAAGATAGTCCTGGCCCGCCGCCTGACGGCACCCGCAAAGCGCTGCGGCCGCGCCGCCCAGGTGGTCTCCGGGCTCTCCCACATCAGGCGGTCGCCGTCGACGATCCGGAAATGATCGACGCCGTCGGAATCCATTACCGATCCCTTGAAGGCGATGATCTCGTGCACGCGCTCGCCGAGCGGCGCGGTGATGCCGGCATAGCGCCAGACCGGCAGCAGCGTTTCAGACAGGCGCCGCAACGGCGCGCCGAGATGGATGTTGCCGGCGAGCACGATGTGGGTGGCGCGCAGCCGCGCCGAGGGCGTGACGATGCGCTTGCGGATGCCGGAATGATCGATGCTGACGACCGGCGTATCCTCGAAGATGCGTGCCCCCGCCCGCCGCGCCAGCGCCGCGAGGCCGTGCACATATTTGCGGCCATCGACCTGGAACGCCCGGGGATAATACACGCCGTGGAAGTAATGATCGGTCTTGAGCACCTCGCGAACGCGATCGGCCTGCCAGCCCTCGACCTCGGTGTCGAAATCCTCGGTGAGCATCTGCAACCGGCTGATCAGCCGGTCGCCGGCATCGACGTTGGAGACCTCCAGCACGCCGTCGCTTGGGCCGATCCCCGGCATGTTCGCTTCCGTGGCGTTGGCCCGGACGAACTCGGCCCCCTCCTTCGACAGCGTCCACAATTCCCGCGCGTCCTCGAAGCCGACGCGCTCGATCAGGTCGGTGAGCGGCAGGGCGAAGCCCGGCATCACGGTGCCGAGCTGGTTGCCCGAGGCGTTCCAGCCGATATGGCGGCCCTCGAGCACCGCGACGCTGGCCCCGAGCCGGGCCGCCTCCAGCGCGATGGAGAGTCCGGCCAGCCCTGCCCCGATGACGCAAATGTCCGCATCGAAGTCGAACGACAGCCGCGTGCGGTCGCGAAAGCCGGCTTCTTCCTGGGACACGCTTGTGAAAGTCTCGCTCATGACGTTTCTTAAAGGACTGAGCGGCCGCTTGTCACCTTGTCCTCGACCGGCGCCTGTAGATTATCGTTTTAGATTACCCTGGACGCGAAATGATTCGAGAATGCCATGCGCCGTTTACTGCTGCTGCGTCACGCCAAGACCGAGACCGACGCGCCGAGCGGCCGTGACCAGGATCGCCATCTCGACGACCGCGGCCAACGGGATGCCGCGCAGCTCGGTGACTGGATCGCCGCCCATCCGCCCTTCCCCGAGACCGTGCTGGTGTCGCATGCCGTCCGGGCCCGACAGACCTGGGACATCGCCTGGGAGGCGATGAAGGACCGAGTCGCGGCGCCGCAGGTCGAGATCCTGCCGGAACTCTACGGCGCCGATCCTGCGCAGATCCTGGAGACCATTCGCACTGCAACCGTCCCGGCCGACCCGAAGCAGCTGCTGCTCATCGGCCACAATCCGGGCATGCATGAGGTCGCCTTGATGCTGATGGGCGGCGGCGATCCGGCAAGCGCCAAGGCGATCGCCGACAATCTGCCCACCGCAGGGCTTGCGATCTTCGATTTTGACGTCAAGGATTGGGGCGACGTGGCCTACCGCCGCGGCAAACTGGTGCAGTTCGTCAGCCCCAGGTTGCTTCGATTGGAATGAGACGCGGGGGCGCGCGTCTCGACCGGTCGATCCAGCCTGGTCACAAGACTTCCTGACCGGAAGATTTGGAGGCGCAGATGTTCAAGTCCATCCTCGTGCCCATCGACCTCGCCGACACCGATCTGGCCAAGCCGGCGATCGCGACCGCGGCAACACTGTCGCATACCTGGAGCGGCGTGGTGCGCCTGCTCAACGTGCTGCCGATGACGCCGGTGATGCTGGCCGAATACGTGCCGGCCGATTTCGACGAACAGCAGCGTCAGACCTCGGAAGAAGCCCTCGCCATCGTCGCACGCGAATCCGGCATCGAGGCTTCCCGCATCTCCAGCGTGGTGCGCCAGGGTGGCATCTACCACGAAATCCTGGAGGAAGCCGTGCACATGAAGGCCGATCTGATCGTGATGACCTCGCACCGGCCGGCAATGCGCACCTATTTCCTCGGCTCCAATGCCGGGCATGTCGTGCGCTACGCCAAATGCTCCGTGCTGGTGGTCAGGCACTGAGCGGTGCTCCGTCGTTGCGAGCGCAGCGAAGCAATCCAGAGTCTTTCCGCGGTGGCGGTCTGGATTGCTTCGCTGCGCTCGCAATGACGATGTTGAGGCATCGCGCGCCTATCACTCCGGGCTACCAGATCTTGCGTTGCCTGACGGGCAAAACACCCGAGCGCTGGGTCAACGCGCCGGGCCAGAAATATTCCACTTTACCGAAATTCGGAAACGACGTATGTGTCGCGGCAACCCGGCCCAAGGAAGAGGGGCGTATCGCGATCGTCACGAACGCGGGCCGGACGGCGGTGGACGCTGATAACATCGGCGCGAATGGTTTCGCAGGGCGGAGAGCCGTGAGCGAAGGCGTCGCGCGCACGACCGGTGCGATCGGCGTACGGCGAAATCGTGTGGTCCTGGCGCCCGGGGTCTGTGCGCCAAGTGTTGCGGTGATGTGGCGGTCCAACCGGACTGCAGGCATCAGCTATCCGCAAGGCGACGGGGGCAATAGTGCATCGCTCCCCGGGGAGAGCACGACATAAGTCGTAAAACCACTGCGCAGGGAAGGCCGGTCGTTTTGGCTTCACCTGTATGCCGCTGTGCAGATTTTTTGACTGCAACTTCGCACAGTGGACCGCGGGTGCCAGCCGGCGCCCGGTCTTCCCTGCGCCTTCTTTCAATTTCGAGGGCGAGACGACCAAGCAAAGCTCGGGCGAACACGCCGCGAGAGGGCGAAGGTGTGTCTGCGCTCGATAGAGAAATTGAGAGAACGACGCCAGTGCCTCAAACACCGTCATTGCGAGCGCAGCGAAGCAATCCAGACTGCCGCCTCGGAAAGATTCTGGATTGCTTCGCTGCGCTCGCAATGACGATGCGGAGGCATTGTACGTCACGCGAGTGATCATCATGCCTGGCCTGGCCAGGCATGATGATCTTCGAAGCGTCCTACAGATACCGCGTCAGCTCTGATTTGGCCTGACCGTAGACGGCGTCCTCGATCTGGCTGCGCGTGATCCCGATGTCGCGCAGGGCGCGGTCGTCGAGCTCGTTCAGCGTCTTGACGGCGGAGCGGCGCTCGAGACGGTCGAACAGCGCATAGGCGCCATTGGCCAGCTTGCGGAAAAATCCGTCCGACGAGGATGAGTGTAAACTCCGCCCGGCGGTCTGCGAGATCGTGTTCATTGTCCTTCTCCGGCCTGTTGTCCACGCGGCGAAAGGGATGCCGTTGGCGCAAGCGCCCGAGCGCCTGCACCTGATCTGCCATCGGATTGCTCTCGCTCTCCTCGGCTCAATCGTGGACCTTGATGGAACCTAAATGCTCCAGTACACTACTCGGAGCAAGTGAAACATTGCTCTCGGTGCAATAATGTCCAAGTTCGAATACGTGAAGCTTGCCGATGCCATTGCTCTCGATATCTCTAACGGCACGTTAAGACCCGGCGACCGGCTGCCGCCGCAGCGCAATTTTGCCTATGACCGTGGCATCGCGGTCTCGACCGCGAGCCGGGTATACACGGAATTGCTCCGCCGTGGCCTCGTCGTCGGCGAGGTCGGCCGCGGCACCTTCATCTCCGGCGACATCAGGCGCGAGGTCGAGGCGCTGAGCGAGCCGCGCGACGCGCGGATCGACTTCGAGGTCAATTACCCGCTGCTGCCGCAGCAATGGGCGATGATCGCCAAGAGCCTTGCGGGGCTCGAGCGCGTCGATGCGCTCGAATCCGCGCTGCGCGTCTCCAGCAGCACTGGCACCAAGAGCGCGCGCAATGCCGCCGCCGCCTATCTCGCGCGCAAGGATTTCGCGCCGCAGGCCGAGCAGATCGTCTTCACCGCCAACGGCAAGCAGTCGCTGGCGGCCGCGCTCGCAGCGCTCGTTCCCACCGGCGGCCGCTGCGGCGTCGAGGCGCTGACCTATCCTTACGTCAAGAGCATCGCCGCGCGGCTCGGCGTGACGCTGGTCCCGATTCCGATGGACGAATTTGGCGCGCGCCCCGACGCCATCCAGAAGGCCCATCGCGAAGCGCATCTGTCGGCGCTGTATCTCCAGCCGATCATCCAGAACCCGCTCGGCGTCACCATGAACGCGACGCGGCGTGCCGACATCATGCGCGTTGCCGAGAAGCTCGATCTCACCATCATCGAGGACGCCGTCTACGGCTTCCTGGCCGACGACACCCCGCTGGCCGCGCTCGGACCCGACCGCTGCATCGTGATCGACAGCCTGTCCAAAAAGGTCGCGCCGGGGATCGCACTCGGCATCCTCGTCGCGCCGCCGCGATTGCGCGAGGGCGTGATGACCGCGGTCCGCACCGGCGGCTGGCTCGCCTCCGGCCACGCGCTCGCATCCGGGCAGCGGCTGATGGCAGACGGCACCGTCGCCGAGCTGACGCGGCTGAAACGCATCGACGCCGCGCGCCGCCAGCAGACCGCGGCAAGGCTGCTCGCCGGCTACCAGCTCGCCGCCGATCCCCGCTCCTATCATCTCTGGCTCACGCTGCCGGCACACTGGCGCTCGCAGACCTTCGTCGCCGCCGCAGCCCGGCGCGGCATCGCGCTGACGCCGTCCTCGACCTTCGCGATCGCCCATGGCCATGCCCCGAACGCGGTGCGGCTCGCGCTCGCCCCACCCTCGTTCGAGCAGCTCGATTCCGGCCTGCGCACGATCGTGTCGCTGCTCGGCACCAAGGAAGAGGATTTCGACTCGACGGAGTAGCGATCCGTCTAGGGCAGCAAGGCCTTGGGCCATTCCGCGATGAAGCCCTTCGCCTTGTAAGGCTCGATCTTGTCCCATTCGTGCAGCACGCGGCGGCGAAATTCGGGGTCGGTGTGCCAGAGCGCGCGCGGCGTCGCAAAGCTGTCGACCGTGAGCAGCATCTTCTCAACCTCCGGCCAGTGCCGGTGCAGCGTCATCGGATAACGCCGCGCGGTCCAGGTGTTGCCGAGGCAGATCACGCTGCGGATATTCTGCAGCCCGAGCGCCGCGTCAATGATCGGCAACGACAGGATCACGTTCTCGCCGGTGTTCAAGGCACGATGTTCCTCGAGGATCCGGTCAGCCGGAATGCCCGCCGCGGCCATCGCCGCCTTGATGATCGTGCATTCGGATTGCTCCGAGCCCGCGGTCACGCCGCCGCTGACAATCGACCAGCGGAAGTAGCCCCGGCGCCACAGTTTCGCGGCGGTGTCGACGCGTTGCGCGACGTCCTCTCGGGTGCCGAACATGAACAAGAGGTCCGCCGGCTGCAGCGGCGTATCGATCAGATGCGTGCGGTTGATCTCGGAGATCTCATCCCCAGTCGGCAGACGCCTGCTGCGATCCATGATTGACATGGCGGCACGATGCGACACCGGCGCAAAGGCGCGAAGTCACGTTTGATTGCGGCCCATTGCAGCTAGGGCAGCAAAGCCATTTAGGGCAGCAAAGCGTTTGGCACGCGATCGAAGCTGTAGCTCCGCGGCTGGTTACGACGCACGAAGCCGCCGATCTGCCAGGCGAACAGCGCGGCAAAGCCGATGATGAACAGCGCGCCGGCGAATTCGCCGATCACGAGCGCGCGGATCAGGAGCCCCGTCATCGCCACTGCGAACGCCGCGAGCAGAGCCAGGATCACCGCATAGGTCCTGCGGCCAAGGCCCGTGGACAATTCGGCGCGGCTGCCGGCCTGCGCCATCCGCGCGTGCAACGCGACGATGAAATTGCGAAAGCCATTGTCCTGCGGCGCCATCAGAGCTGCGGTCTGCCAGCTCGTCGACAGGATCGCGATACGGCCGCCACCGGTATGGCTGACATCGGCGCGAAAGCGGTGCTGCTGCATCGAGACGGGGCGGAACGACAGCCGGATTGCACTGATCTCGTCATAACGCCAGAGCGAGGTGCGGCCGCCGATGTGCCAGGACAGTCCCTCCTCCGTCAGCTCGAAGCGATGCGCCGAGCCGATCAGCGACGCCTTGTAGGCATAGCTCGCACCCGCAGCGGCCTCAGCGCTCGAATCCTGCACCTTCACAATGAATCCAATCCGGGCGATCCAGTCTGCGATCCGCTTGCGCGAGCGCCCTGCCCCATCCTACAAGCGAGACATGGCTGAGACGATTTTTTTTCCGCGCCGCCTGATTCTCGGCGCCGCCGTGATCTCCGGCGTGCTGCTCGCGCTCGCCGTGCACATGCTGGGTGCACGCTACGGGCTCGACCTCGGCGGCCTCTGGCACTCCGATACGCATGAATTTATACCGGCGGGCGCGGCGATCGCCTGGTGGCTAATCGCCACCGTCGGCTTCTCAGGCGGCTATTTCACGGCGACATTGATGCAGAGCGCCGTCTCGGGCCAGATCCCGCAACGGATGCGGCAGTTCCTGATCGCGGTCGGCGTGCTGCTGCTGGCGGGTGCGGGCCAGGTGGCCTCGGCGCCGAGCCCGGTCCCGACGGTCTCGGGCGTGCTGGCCGGGATTGCCGCGCTGGGCCTCGGTGCCGTGATGGCGTTCTGCGGCGCGCATTTCGCGCTGCGCCGCGGCTAGCCTCAGGCGGTCGCGCGCAGCTGTGGACCGTCCAGCATGATCGCGACATCGGAAGCGGGCCGCGGCTTGCTGAACAGATAGCCCTGCGCCTGGGTGCAGCCCTCGCGCCGGAGCAGCTCGAGTTGCGCGTCGTTCTCGACGCCTTCTGCCGTGGTGACGATGCCGAGGCTCCGGCCCAGCCCGGTCACGGCGCGGATGATCGCCATGGAATCCTCCCGCGTCGCCAGCTCGGACACGAAGGAGCGATCGATCTTGATCTTGTCGAAGGGGAAGCTGCGCAAGTAACTCAGCGACGAATAGCCGGTGCCGAAATCGTCGAGCGAGATGCGCACGCCCATGGCGCGCAGCTCGTGCAGGGTGGTCAGCGTCGCCTCGGTGTTCTGGAGCAGCACGGATTCGGTGATCTCGAGCTCGAGGCGGCGCGCGTCGAGTCCCGAAGCGGCCAGCGCCTCGGTCACGGATGCGATCAGGGTCGGATTCTTGAATTGCACCGGCGACAGGTTGACAGCGACGTCGACATCGTCGGGCCAGGTGGCCGCGTCGGTGCAGGCGGAACGCAGCACGAACTCGCCGAGCTGGATGATCAGTCCGGTTTCCTCGGCCAGCGGAATGAAGTTGAGTGGTGCAATCAGGCCGCGCTGCGGATGGTTCCAGCGTAGCAGCGCCTCGAAGGCGACGACGCGACCGCTGGCGACGTCGCGGATCGGCTGATAGTACGGCTCGAACTCGTCGCGTTGCAGCGCCGCACGCAGATCCATCTCCAGCAGGCGCCGCGCCTGCGCGCGCGCGTCCATACCGGTCTCGAAGAACCGATAGGTGCCGCGGCCGTCCGCCTTGGCGCGGTACAGCGCGAGGTCTGCGTTCTTCAACAGCTCGTCCGGATTGCTGCCGTCCTGCGGCGACAGCGAGATGCCGATCGAGACGCCGATGACGATCTGATGGTCGTCGATCTCGTAAGGCGCCGAGATCACCTCGACGAGGCGGCCGGCAAGCGATCTTGCCGCGGTCTCCTCCGACCGTCCGATCTGGACCACGGCGAACTCGTCGCCACCGAGCCGCGCCACGGTGTCGCTCTCGCTGACGGTGGCCTTCAGCCTGCGGCCGACCTCCTTGAGCAGCGCATCGCCGATGGGATGGCCAAGCGAGTCGTTGATGTCCTTGAAGTGATCGAGATCGAGACAAAGCACCGCGAGCTGGTCGCCCGATCTGGTCCGGCGCAGTCCCTGCACGAGCTGTTCGTGGAACAGCACGCGGTTTGGCAGGCTGGTCAGCGCGTCATGGCGGGCCATGTGCGAGATCTTGGCCTGGGCGTCCAGCCATTCGGTGATGTCCTCGAAGGTGGCGACCCAGCCGCCGCCCTGCATCGGCTGGTTGACGACCCGGATGGAGCGGCCGAACCTTGTCACGACGTCGGTCGTGGTACGGCTCTCGCGCGCGTCGCCGACGAGGCGGGCGAAGAATTCACCCGCATCGCCCTGCCACTGGCCCTTGGCCTGCTCCTCCCGCAGCACGTCGACCAGCAGGCGACCGGTGAGCAGGGTTTCGGTACGGCCGAACATCGCCGCATAGCGCTCGTTGAACAGGATGATCTTGCCGTCCGCATCGAACATGCACAGCCCCTGCGACATGTTCTCGAGCGCCGTGTCCAGCACGATCTGCTGGCGGCCCAGTTCGCCCTTGGCGCGGCGGTCGAGCAGCGCCGCCACGAGCGCAATCGCGATGATCGCGACCGCGGCACCCGCGGTGAGGAAGGACAACGAGGCCGGCGGGATCGACAGCCCGCTGATCGCGAGCGTCGGGTCCGGCGTCAGCAGCACCGCGCCCATTGCGGTGAAATGATGTGCGACGATGGCGAGCGTCAGCAGGCCGGTGGCACTCAGCGCATGTGAGCGGTCGTCGCGTCGCGCCGCAACGAACAAGGCGAGCGCCGCAAAGACGATGCCGAACAGGACCGAGGCGACGACCGTGCCTTCGACCCAGCTCACGCGCGCGGGAATCTCCAGTGCCGCCATGCCGGTGTAATGCATCGCCGCGACGCCGCCGCCGACGATGGCACCGCCGAGGACGACCCACGGTGTCCGCGAGGACGATACCGCGATGCTCAGTCCCACGAAGGTGACTGAGATCGCGAAGATCAACGACAGGATCGTCACTGGAATGTTATAGGCACCACCGTTGCCCGGCCCGTAGGCCAGCATCGCGATGAAATGCGTCGCCCAGATGCCGCATCCGCTGACGACGGCATCCAGGGCGATCCAGACCAGACGCGCAGGGCCCTGCGTCGCGCGCGCCCGGTGAAACAAGCTGATCGCCGTCCCGCTCGCGAGCAGGCACACCGCGCCACCAAGCGCGACGAGCCGCCAGTCGTGCTCGCCGGTGAGACAGTAGAGAACTTGATACATTGCGGGCCCCTATCGACCGCATTTGGACCGACAGAGATGGACAGTCAGTAAGCGGTTCCGCGCCTGCTTCGGTGATGGTTAACGGGAGATGTGGTCATTCCCTCGGATTGTTCATCCGCGCGCCGGTGCGCCGAGGCCGATCACGGCGGCGGCGAGCAGCAGCACGGCCGCGGACACGGCCAGGGACAGATGCAGGCCCGTCATGAACGCCCCCTCCGAGGCCACCAGCGAGCCGAACAGCGCGACGCCGAGGACGCTGCCGGTTTGCCGCGTCGCGTTCAGCACGCCCGCCGCGATGCCCGAGCGCGCCTTCTCGACGCTGCCCAGCAAGGTCGAGGTCAGCGGCGGCACCAGCAGTCCAAGTCCGCCGCTGATGGCGATCATCTGCGCAAAGATCGCCCAATAGCCGGTGCCGGCTTCGATCCAGAGCAGGCCGAGGCAACCGATCGCCGAGACGCAGGCGCCGACCATGATGGTCCGGCACGGGCCGATACGCTCGGCGAGGCGCGGCGCCAGCAGGTTGACCGGCAGCACCACCCCCATCATCGGCACGAAGGCGAGACCGGTCCACCATGCCGACAGCCCGTTGATCCTCTGGAAATACAGGCTGAGCACGAAGATCAGGCCGTAGATCGCGATGTTGACGAGCAGGCCGACGAGCGAAGTCAGCGCGAACAGCCGGTGGCCGAACAGCGACAGTGGCAGCATCGGCTGCGCCGCGCGGCTCTCGCGCCAGACGAAGAGCACGGCGAGAATTGCGGCTGCGACGAAGGCTGCGATCACGGCTGGATGTTCCCAGCCAAGCGCGCCACCTTCGATGATCGCGCCGGCGAGGGCTCCCAGCGCACCGATCGCGGCAAGCTGGCCGGGCAGATCGATCTCGCGGGAGCGCGCCCGCGTGGTTTCGCTGGCGTAACGCCAGCTCAGCCACAGCCCAAGGAGCCCGACCGGCAGATTGACCAGGAAGATCGCGCGCCAGCCGACCAGCGTGATCAGCGCCCCGCCGACGAAGGGGCCGGCCGTGAGCGCGAGGCTCGCACCGGCGGCCCAGATCGCAACGGCGCGGCCGCGCTCGCGGTCGTCCGGATAGGCATGATTGAGCAACGCAAGAGAGTTCGGCACCAGGATCGCCGCCGCCAGCCCCTGGACCAGCCGCGCTGCGATCAGCACGGCCGCATTGGGCGACAGCGCGCAGGCGAGCGAGGCCGTGGTGAAGATGGCGAACCCCGCCATGAAGACGCGCTTGGCCCCGACCCGGTCACCGAGCGCGCCGGCCGTCAGGATGAAGGCGGCAAACGCAATGGTGTAGGCGTTGACCACCCATTGCAGCTCGGCGACGCCGCCGCCGAGCGTCCTGCCCATCGCATCGAGCGCGGTGTTGACGATGGTGACGTCGAGCTGCACCACCCCATAGCCAAGGCTCATCGCGGCAAGCGTGAGGGAGGTTGCAAGGCGCGAGCCGGCATGCGGCGGGCCGGCTGCGAAGGCTTCGTATTTGACGGTGCTTACTCGCATGCTGCCATCTCGGTTGCAGCCCCATGCGAACCATACGCTTCCAGCCCCCCGCCATGTTTCGACTATGACCGAATGATGGATGCGTCAAATGCCAGCGTCGCGCGGAAGACCGCGCGACGCTTTATCCCGGCTACGCCCGGCCCTAGCTGGCGGCGCGCAGGTTCACCTTGCTCTCGGCGATCGTGGTCAGCTTCTTGTCGGTGACCTTCTCCTCCTCGAGCGTCTTGGCGAGCACGCTGGCGCAGTCGTTGCGGCCGAGTTGCTTGGCCCAGGCGATCAGGCTGCCGTAGCGGACGATCTCGTAATGCTCCGCAGCCTGTGCCGCGTTGATCAGCGCGGCGTCGAGCACCGCCTTGTCGGCGACTTCGCCGGCGGTCTCGTCAGCTTCCTCGATGATGCCGTCGATCGCAGGGCAATCGACCGCCTTCACCTGCGCACCGTGCATCTTGAACACTTCCTCGAGGCGCTTGACGTGCTCCCTGGTTTCTTCGAGGTGCGTCAAAAAGCCCTGCTTCAGCTGCGGGTCGGTCGCCTTATCTGCCATTTTCGGCAGCGCCTTGGTGAGCTGCTGCTCGGCGTAATAGATGTCCTGGAGCTGATGCACGAACAGGTCGTTCATGGTTTTGATGTCTTTTGTGAACAGTCCCATCGGTCCGATCCTCTCTGGTTTTGGGAACACGGAGGCGTCGGCTTGCAGGAGAAGCCGCATATTCCGCCATGTTCGATTGCTGATGGGGCCTAACAAGGACGCGGCATCGACGTTCCAAAAAAGCGCACCGTGCTTTGCGCTGGAACAATGCCGAAGGCGCCCAGATCTGAGTTTTGTCCAGCAGAGGAACGCGTGATCCGGCCGGGCCCACGACTCATATGCTTAACGCGCGCCCGATGTGAACCGCGTATGACAAAGTGGCTGGTGCGAGGCAGAACCTATTGTTGTCAAGGGCTGCACAAGTCACTGTTTTTGCCTTAAATGAGCTACATCATGCCTAGCGATCGAAGCCCACATCGGGCACTGATCGCATCCGACCGGCCAATGTCTGGCATGGTCGGTCTTGCCCCCCGCCGGGAGGATGAATGCACGGACTGCTGACCGCGCTGAAACGCGGCTTCACGAGATGGATCGGCTGGCGACGGCTCGGCATTGCCGCGAGCGTCTTCATCATCGCCTTCGCGATCACCACGCTGGTGCGGACCCTCAAGGGCATCGATACCGGGGTCATCCTGACCGCGTTGACCGAGATTCCCCGCGGCAATATCGGGCTGGCGGCGATCTGCGTATGCTTCGCGTTCTGTACGCTGACCTTCTACGACTTTTTTGCGCTGCGAACGATCGGCAAGAAGCACGTGCCCTATCGCATCGCGGCGCTCTCCAGCTTCACGTCCTATTCGATCGGCCACAATATCGGCGCCACCGTCTTCACCGGCGGTGCGATCCGCTTCCGGATCTATTCGGATTACGGGCTGAACGCGATCGACGTCGCAAAAATCTGCTTCCTGTCGGGCCTGACCTTCTGGCTCGGTAACATCTTCGTGCTCTCGATCGGCATGGCGATCCACCCGGCTGCCGCCTCCTCCATGGATCAGCTGCCGTCGTCGATCAACCGGCTGATTGCGTTCGGCGGCCTCGCCTCGATCGGCGCCTATCTGGTCTGGCTCTGCATGGGCGAAAAGCGCCGCGAGCTCGGCCAGAAGGGCTGGAAGGTGGTGCTGCCGTCGGCGCCGCTGACGCTGGTGCAGATCCTGATCGGCGTCATCGATCTCGGTTTCTGCGCGCTGGCGATGTACCTTCTGGTGCCGGCCAATCCGCAGATCGACTTCCTGTCGCTCTCCGTGGTGTTCATTCTGGCGACATTGCTCGGCTTCGCCAGCCACGCCCCTGGCTCGCTCGGCGTGTTCGACGCCGCCATGCTGGTGGCGCTGCCCGAATTCGGCCGCGAGCAGCTTCTGGCGACGCTCCTCGTCTTCCGCATCCTCTATTTCGTGATTCCGTTCGGTCTAGCCATCTCCATCATGGGCGCACGCGAGCTCTGGATGAATGTGGTGGAGCCCTGGCAGGAGCGCCGACGGCTGGCGGAGGCCTGCGCGCAGGCCAACCTGCCCAAGCAGGTGGCAACGATGGAGCGCGAGCGGTCGCTGCGGCAGGCCAGCAAACGCTGAGCATGATCCGGAAAAGTGCGAAGCGGTTTTCCGAATAGATCATGCTCCAACAATAGTCCGCTAGACGGCGGCCCGCAAAACCGTCAGACCCATGTTGCAGGCGGAGAGCAGTTCCTCTCTCATATTTCCGCCTCAACTTTGCCGTTGAAGACGCGGGCCATGATCCCTGTATCCCTTCGCCGTTTCCTCGCCGGCGCCCTGCTGTTCGCCGGGCTCCTCACCGCCTGGCCGCTGGGGCCGGCGACCGCGCAGGACGCGGGGGCCATGCAGATCAATTGGGAGGTGCGCAACCGCTTCCGGCTGTTCCGCGAGGAGCGCGACTTCCTGCTCCATGTCGAGAACGCGCGTAACCGCAGCATCCTCGCCGCCGAGCAATCGCTGGAGCTCCAGAGCGAGGGCCGCGGCTGGGCCCGCAACATGGTCAACCGCCTCTGCATTGACCTCCAGGGCCGGGTCAACCAGCCCTGCAACCGCGACAATACGAAGGAAAACTACCTCACCCCGGTCGACCATCCCATCACTGTGCGCCTCACCGGCGCGGTGCCCGTCGGCGCAACCTGCGCCTGGTCGTTCGACGACGGCGACGGGCCGCAACAATCCACGTTCGACTGCGCCGAACCGATCAATCTGCGGGTCCGCTACGGCAAGCAGACCGTCGCGAGCGTCGACATCTCCTCCGGCTCCGATCCGACCCAGCGCGTCCAGACCGAGATCCAGGTCCGCGACATCTTCGTCGCTGGCCTCGGAGACAGCATCGCCTCGGGCGAAGGCAATCCGGACCGGCCGCTGGCGCTGTCGGATGAAGGTTTCTGCTTCCGCTCGTATCTCGGCACCGCCGGCGCGCAGTACTATCGGCCGAGCCGCGCCGGATATAAGGGCGGCCGCGCCTGCGAAGCGCCGGATACGCTCGCCAACTGGCAGCGCTACAGCGCGCTCTGGTTCAACTCGCCCTGCCACCGCTCGCTCTACAGCTACCAGGCCCGCACGGCGCTGGCGCTCGCGGTGCGCTACACCCATGTCGCGGTGACCTTCCTGCCGCTCGCCTGCACCGGCGCCAGCATCAGCGACGGACTGCTCGGCTCGCAGCGCGCCCGCGAATGCCCGCCCGGCAAGACCGGCGTCTGCAACACCAGCGTGAATGCGCAGGTCGCCGAACTGCGCGAGGCGCTCACCGCCGCCAGGAAGCGCCAGCCCGAGCGCACGCTCGACCTGGTGCTGCTCTCGGTCGGTGCCAATGACGTCTATTTCTCCGGCCTCGTCGCCGACGTGATCGTCGAGACCGCAACCGAGCGCGCGCTATTCCGCCGCTCCGGCGTGATGGCGAGCGTCGATGATTCCCGCGATGCGCTGGCGCGCGAGCTGCCGCAGAATTTCGTCAAGCTTCGCGAGGCGCTGAAGCCGCTGGTCGGCGGCGACCTCTCGCACGTGGTCTACGTCTCCTACGCCAACCCGGCGCTCGCCGATGGTGGCGTGCCCTGCCGCGGTGGCCGCGCCGGCTTCGACATCCATCCGTCCTTCAATGCCGATCCGCAGCGCCTCGCCCGCGTCTCGACCTTCGTCGACACGGAATTCCTGCCGCAACTGAAGGGGCTCGCGACCTGCACCCGCGGCGCATTGTGCCGCGATCCCGAGGCCGACCGCATGACCTTCGTGGATTCGCATCAGGCGGCGTTCGCCGATCACGGCTTCTGCGCGCACTCGGGCAACGATCCCGAGTTCGACCGCAGCTGCTTTGCCGAGAACGGCCAGAGCTTCAATCCTGACATCGTGAGCGCGGCGAGCCAGCCGATGCTGTGCGGCCGCGGCGCCTCCGAATTCCGGGCCTATTTGCCGCGCGCGCGCTGGATCCGCGACGCCAATGACAGCTACTTCGCCGCGATGACCTATCCGCAAGGCTTGCCGGCAGCGAGCCAGCCGACCGACATTCACGACGCGACCTGGGGCGTGCTCTCGGCCGTCTATGGCGGCGCCGTGCATCCGAGCGCCGAAGGCCACGCCGCGATGGCGGACGCGGCGCTGCCGGCCGCAAGCGCCGTGCTTGGTCTGGATGCGGTGCCGCCGGGCGTGACGCGCGGACTGCTCGCACCGCTCATGCCGGGCGCGCGGCAATAGCAGCGAGAGCGAGCTCTCTCCACATCCGTCATTGCGAGCGCAGCGACGCAATCCAGAGTCTTTCCGCGGAGGGATTCTGGATTGCGTCGCTGCACTCGCAATGACGAGATTGAGATCGCAAACTCATTATCGTTCCTCCTACCTGCCGTTCCATCAATCCAAAAGCGGCATCGATCGATACCCCCTTGAACTTGGACACCTTGCCGCGCGCGCCTCTAGGAGTCATCGGGAGGAAACGTTTCGAGTTTTAAGGAGGCGCGTAATGAGCGCAGTGATGTCCGCAGCGGACGTGAGGAGATCTCGCGTCAGGCTATTCATCGTGACCATGTTGTTCCTGGTCACGACCGTCAATTATGCCGACCGCGCCACGCTGTCGATCGCTGGCCCCGCGCTCTCCAAGGAGCTGCATCTCGATCCCGTCGCGATGGGCTACATCTTCTCGGCGTTCGGCTGGTCCTATGTGATCGCGCAGGTGCCGGGCGGCTGGCTGCTCGACCGCTACGGTTCCCGCCTCGTCTATGCCTTCAGCATTATCATCTGGTCGCTGTTCACTGCGATGCAAGGCTGGGTCGGCTTCTTCAGCGCCGGCACCGCGATCGTCGTGCTGTTCGGCCTGCGCTTCCTTGTCGGTATCGCCGAGGCGCCGTCGTTCCCGGCCAACGCCCGCATCGTTGCGGCCTGGTTTCCCGACAATGAGCGCGGCACCGCGTCCGCGTTCTTCAACTCCGGACAGTATTTCGCGACCGTGATCTTCGCGCCGGTGATGGGCTGGATCGCGCACGATTACGGCTGGCGCTACGTCTTCTTCGTGATGGGCGCGCTCGGAATCATCATGGGCGTGGTCTGGATCAAGACCGTCTACGGGCCGAAAGAGCACCCCGGCGTCAACGAGGCTGAATTCGACTACATCAAGGCAGGCGGCGCGCTGGTTGACCTCGACGCGCCCAAGGACGATCTGAAGGGTCAACGCACACCGGATTCCGGCCCGGGATGGGACCACATCCGCCAGCTGCTCTCCAATCGCATGATGCTCGGCGTCTATCTCGGCCAGTATTGCATCAACACACTGACTTATTTCTTCCTGACCTGGTTCCCGGTCTACCTGGTCAAGGAGCGCGGCCTCTCGATCCTGCAAGCCGGCTTCGTCGCGACCCTGCCGGCGCTGTGCGGCTTCGTCGGCGGCGTGCTCGGCGGTGTCATCTCCGACGCCATCCTGCGCAAGACGGGTTCACTGACCATGGCGCGCAAGATCCCGATCGTTGGCGGCATGCTGCTGTCGATGTCGATCATCGCCTGCAACTATGTCGACGGCCAGGCGCTGGTGGTCGGCTTCATGGCACTCGCCTTCTTCGGCAAGGGCATCGGTGCGCTCGGCTGGGCGGTCGTCTCCGACACTTCGCCGAAGGAAGCCGGCGGCGTCTCGGGCGGCCTGTTCAACACCTTCGGCAATCTCTCCTCCATCAGCACCCCGATCGTGATCGGCTACATCCTGGCCGCGACCGGCTCGTTCAACGGTGCACTGATATTCGTTGGCGCCAATGCGCTGGTGGCCGCATTCGCCTATCTCGTGGTCGTCGGCAAGATCGAGCGCGTGGTGCTCAAACGTTCCTCCTGAGGGCTCCCATGGGAGCTTGACCAGGCAACTTAACGGCGGCTTCACGGCCGCCGTCTTTGTTTTGGGAGTAATCGATGCTAGAAGTGCCGGGGAAACGCCTTATTCATCTAAGGCATGTATCGATGTTCGACCTTAATCAGCTCCGCTGTTTCGTCACGGTGGCGGAGGAATTGCATTTCGGCCGCGCCGCCGCGCGGCTGAATATGACCCAGCCGCCGCTGTCCCGGCAGATCCAGGTGCTCGAGCATATCATCGATGCGCCGCTGCTGGAGCGAACCAGCCGTTCGGTGCGCCTGACGCCCGCCGGGCGCAGCTTCCTGCCGGAGGCGCGGCGCATCCTGAAGCTCGCGGAAAGCGCCTCGCAGGTCGCCCGCCGTATCGCGCTCGGCAAGTCCGGCTCGCTGAAGATCGGCTTCACCGCGGCCGCGGCCTACGGCTTCCTGCCCGAGCTCGTCGCCGCCTGCCGCGCCAAGCTGCCGGAGGTGGATTTCTCACTGAAGGAGATGGTGTCGGGCGACCAGTTCGAGGCGCTGACCTCGGGCCAGATCGATGCCGGCCTGCTCAGGCCGCCGATCGCGCGCCCGGAAGTCGCCAGCCGCCGGGTCGTCGCCGAGCCCCTGCTCGCCGCAATCCCGAAAAAGCATCCGTTGGCGAATGCCGAGAGCATCACGATCAAGGATTTCGACAACCAGCCCTTCGTGATGTATTCGCCCTACGAGAGCCGCTACTTTCACGACGTGCTGGTGGCGCTGTTCACCCGCGCCGATATCCTGCCGCGCTATGTTCAGCACCTGAGCCAGATCCACTCGATCCTCGCCATGGTGCGCGCCGGCCTCGGCCTCGCCATCGTGCCGGCGGCAGCGGCGAGCCTGAAGATCGCGGACGTCCGCCTGCGGCCGCTGAAGCTGCGCACGCGCGTCCCGGTCGAGCTGTTCATGGTCTGGCGACGCGACGACGAAAATCCGCTGCTCTCGGCGCTGGTCAAAATCGCGAGCGAATTGTCCTCGGCGGAGGCGATGGAAGATTGATGCTGATTTCGCATTGGTCGATATAGGCTTTGGCTTGGACGCGCATCGAACGGTCTCCTAAACCACGGCCCATGGACGCGCAGGCTTGCGTCCTCCACAACACGAGACAAGCACGAGACAAGGGAGCAGCGCCCATGAGCAAGATGACCCCGCAGGAAATGGCCCAGAAGATCGGATCCGGGCTCCTGTCTTTCCCCGTCACGCCGTTCAAGGTGGATTACTCCTTCGACGAGGCGACCTACCGCGCCAACATGGACTGGCTGTGCGGCTATGACGTCGCAGGCCTGTTCGCCGCCGGCGGCACCGGCGAGTTCTTCTCGCTGACGGCGGCCGAGGTTCCGCAGGTCGTCAAGATCGCCGTGGACGAGACCAAGGGCCGCGTGCCCGTGCTCGCCGGCACCGGCTACGGCACCGCCACCGCGCGCGAGATCGCGATCGGCGCAGAAAAGGCCGGCGCCGACGGCCTGTTGCTGCTGCCGCCCTATCTCACCCATGCCGAGCAGGACGGCCTTGCTGCCCACGTGGAAGCAATCTGCGCTTCCGTGAAGATCGGCGTCATCGTCTACAACCGCGACAACGCCATCCTCCAGCCCGATACGCTGGCCCGCCTTGCCGAGCGCTGCCCGAACCTCGTCGGCTACAAGGACGGCATCGGCGACATCGAGCTGATGACCCGCGTCTACACCAAGCTCGGCGATCGCCTGACCTATATCGGCGGCCTGCCGACGGCGGAGACCTTCGCGCTGCCCTATCTCGACATGGGCGTGACGACCTATTCCTCGGCGGTGTTCAACTTCGTTCCGGAATTCGCCACCAACTTCTACGCCGCGGTGCGCAAGCGCGATCATGCGACGATCCATGCCGGGCTGAAGGATTTCATTCTGCCGCTGATCGCGATCCGCAACCGCAAGAAGGGCTATGCGGTCTC
The DNA here is from genome assembly GCF_023073915.1 of Bradyrhizobium sp. 149. Taxonomy (GTDB): domain Bacteria; phylum Pseudomonadota; class Alphaproteobacteria; order Rhizobiales; family Xanthobacteraceae; genus Bradyrhizobium. The sequence goes on from NZ_JADPKK010000019.1 coordinate 544,124, forward strand.
GATCATCAAGGCCGGAATGAAGGTGATCGGCCGCGATTCCGGCCCGGTCCGCCCGCCGCTCACCGATCTCACCGAGCAGGAGATCGCGGAAGTGGCCGCGCTGGTGAAAAATCTGCCCGCCATCCGATCGTCACAACAGGCTGCAGAATAAGAGGACAACAGGGAGGAGCGCGCGATGGCCGAGAATATCTCTGGCGCACCGGTCGTCACGGCGATGCAGGTGATCCCGGTCGCCGGCCGTGACAGCATGCTCCTCAATCTGAGCGGCGCGCATGCGCCGTTCTTCACCCGCAACATCGTCATCCTCACCGACAATGCCGGTCACACCGGCGTCGGCGAGGTGCCGGGCGGGCAGAAGATCTGGCAGACTCTGCAGGACGCCCGTGATCTCGTGATCGGCAAGACCGTCGGCGCGATGAACAACATTCTCGCCGATATCCGTACCGCCTTCGCCGATCGCGACGCCGGCGGCCGTGGCAAGCAGACTTTTGATCTCCGCGTCATGATCCACGCCGTCACGGCCGTGGAGTCGGCGCTGCTCGATTTGCTCGGTCAGCATCTCAACCTGCCCGTCGCCGCGCTGCTCGGCGAAGGCCAGCAACGCAGCAGTGTCGAGACGCTCGGCTATCTCTTCTTCGTCGGCGACATCAGCAGGTCAAAGCTCGACTACGTCAGCGGCGAGACGGGCAAGCCCGAATGGTTCAACCTCCGCCATCAGGAGGCTATGACGCCGGAGACCGTGGTGCGGCTCGCGGAAGCCACCCACGACCATTACGGCTTCGCCGATTTCAAGCTCAAGGGCGGCGTGCTGCGGGGCGAGCAGGAGATCGAGGCGGTCACCGCGATCGCCAGGCGCTTTCCGGACGCGCGCGTGACCCTGGATCCGAACGGCGCTTGGTCGCTCGACGAGGCTGTCAGCCTCTGCAAGGACATGCACGGCATCCTCGCCTATGCCGAGGACCCCTGCGGCGCCGAAGGCGGCTTCTCCGGCCGTGAGATCATGGCCGAGTTCCGCCGTGCGACGGGGCTACCGACCGCCACCAACATGATCGCGACGGACTGGCGGCAGCTCTCTCATGCATTGCGCCTCGGCGCGGTGGACATTCCGCTCGCCGATCCCCATTTCTGGACCATGCAAGGCTCGGTGCGCGTGGCCCAGACCTGCCGCGACAACGGCCTGACTTGGGGCTCGCACTCCAACAACCATTTCGACATCTCGCTCGCCATGTTCACCCATGTCGCCGCCGCCGCCCCCGGCAAGGTCACCGCGATCGACACCCACTGGATCTGGCAGGACGGCCAGGCGCTGACCAAGGAGCCGCTCCAGATCAAGGGCGGCAAGATCGCCGTGCCTGGTAGGCCGGGCCTGGGTATCGAAATCGACAGGGCCGCCATCGACGCCGCGCATGAGCTCTACAAGCAGCATGGACTCGGCGCCCGCGATGACGCTATTGCCATGCAGGACCTGATCCCCGGCTGGACCTTCGACGACAAGCGTCCCTGCCTCGTGCGTTAAGAAACCTTCAGGCATGATCCCGGAAAAGTGGGTACCGGTTTTCCGATAAGGATCATGCCCCCTTAGATAACTTGGAGGAAAACAACATGACTGCGATCCTGAAGAACTTCATCGGCGGCGAATGGGTCGATGGCTCCGCCGTCACCAGGAACATCAACCCCTCCAACACCAATGACGTCGTCGGCGAATACGCCAAGGCCGACAAGGCGCAGACCGAGAAGGCGATCGCAGCCGCCAAGGCCGCCTTCCCCGCCTGGGCGCAGTCGACGCCGCAGGTGCGCTACGACGCGCTGCACCAGATTTCGCTCGAGATCATCGCCCGCAAGGAAGAGCTCGGCCGCCTGCTCGCCCGCGAGGAAGGCAAGACGCTGCCTGAGGGTATCGGCGAGGTCGCCCGCGCCGGCCAGATCTTTGCGTTCTTCGCCGGCGAAGCGCTGCGCCTGATCGGCGAGAAGGGCGCCTCGGTGCGTCCCGGCCTCGACGTCGAGCTCACCCGCGAGCCGGTCGGCATTATCGGCATGATCACGCCCTGGAATTTCCCGATCGCGATCCCGGCCTGGAAGATCGCGCCGGCGCTCTGCTACGGCAATACGGTGGTGTTCAAGCCGGCTGAGCTGGTGCCGGGCTCGGCGCATGCGCTGTCCGAGATCATCACCCGCTCCGGCATTCCTGCCGGCGTGTTCAACCTCGTGATCGGCTCCGGCTCGGTGGTCGGCCAGACCCTGCTCGAGCACCCGGATGTCGCCGCGATCTCCTTCACCGGTTCGGTGCAAACAGGGCGCAAGATCGCCCAGGCCTGCGTGCTGTCGAACCCGATGAAGAAGTTCCAGCTCGAGATGGGCGGCAAGAACCCGCTGGTCGTGCTCGACGACGCCGACCTGAAGACCGCCGTCGAAGTCGCCGTCAACGGCGCCTATTTCTCGACCGGCCAGCGCTGCACCGCATCCTCGCGCCTGATCGTCACCGAAGGCATCCATGACCGCTTCGTCGCCGCAATGGCCGAGCGCCTGAAGGGCCTCTCCGTGGACGACGCGCTCAAGGCCGGCGTGCATATCGGCCCGGTGGTCGACCAGAGCCAGCTCGACCAGGACCTGCGCTACATCAAGATCGGCCAGGACGAGGGCGCCAAGCTCGCCTGGGGCGGCGAGCTGCTCAAGCGCGAGACGCCCGGCTACTACCTGCAGCCCGCACTGTTCACGGAAGCCAACAACAACATGCGTATCGCGCGCGAAGAAATCTTCGGGCCGGTGGCTACCGTCATTCGCGCCAAGAACTACGAGGAGGCGCTGGCGATCTCGAACGATACCGAGTTCGGCCTTGCTTCCGGCATCTGCACCACGAGCCTGAAATACGCCTCGCACTACAAGCGCAACAGCGAGTCCGGCATGGTGATGGTCAATCTGCCGACCGCCGGCGTCGACTATCACGTGCCGTTCGGCGGCCGGAAGGGTTCGAGCTATGGCGCCCGCGAGCAAGGCTCCTATGCCCGCGAGTTCTACACGACGGTAAAGACCGCCTATACCTATCCCGGCTAACCACGCGGAATACCAAATGGACCAGGACGTCGCAGCGAAAGAACAGCCCCGTTACATCAAGCTCAACGATCGCGACAACGTCGCGATCGTGGTCAATGATTTCGGGCTTCCCGCCGGCTCCCGCTTTGCCTGCGGGCTGACGCTGCGCGCCTTCGTGCCGCAAGGCCACAAGACGGCCCTGGTCGACATCACGCAGGACGCACCGATCATCCGCTACGGCGAGGTGATCGGCTACGCGCTTTCGCCGATCCTGGCCGGCGAATGGGTGGATGAAGCGCGCATCCGCATGCCGGAGGCCCCTGCCCTCGACAAGCTGGAAATCTCGACCGCCGTTCCCGCGCCGCTGCCGCCGCTCGAAGGCTTTACCTTCGAGGGCTTTCGCAATTCGGACGGTTCGGTCGGCACCAAAAACATCCTCGGCATCTCCTCCTCCGTGCAGTGCGTCAAGGGCACGATGGAGTATGCCGTGAAGCGCATCCGCGCCGAGCTGCTGCCGAAATACCCGAACGTCGACGACGTTGTGCCGCTGACGCATGCCTATGGCTGCGGCGTCGCCATCACCGCGCCCGACGCGGTGATTCCGATCCGCACGCTGCAGAACATCGCGCAGAACCCGAACTTCGGTGGCGAGATTCTGGTCGTCAGCCTCGGCTGCGAGAAGCTTGCGCCCGAGCGTCTGGTACCGGAAGGCGTCAGCAACGCCATCGTGCGCATGCAGGACGAAGCCTTCGACGGTTTTGGCGCGATCGTCGACGCGATCATGACCCAGGCCGAAACCCGCCTGAAAATCCTCAACAAGCGCACCCGGGAGACCTGCCCGGCCGCCGATCTCGTCATCGGTCTGCAATGCGGCGGCAGCGACGCCTTCTCCGGCGTCACCGCGAATCCCGCCGTCGGCTTCGCCGCGGACCTGCTGGTGCGCGCCGGCGCCACCGTGATGTTCTCGGAAGTCACCGAAGTGCGCGACGCGATCCAGCTGCTCACGCGACGCGCCATCAACGAGGACGTCGGCCGCGCACTGGTGCGCGAGATGGCCTGGTACGACTCATATCTGGCCCGCGGCGGCGCCGACCGCAGCGCCAACACCACGCCGGGCAACAAGAAGGGCGGCCTGGCGAATATCGTCGAGAAGTCGCTCGGCTCGATCGTCAAGTCCGGCTCGTCCGCGATCACCGGCGTGCTCGCGCCCGGTGAGAAGGCGACCCAGAAGGGCATGCTGTTTGCGGCAACGCCGGCGTCCGACTTCATCTGCGGCACGCTCCAGCTCGCCTCCGGCATGACGCTGCAGGTGTTCACCACCGGCCGCGGCACGCCCTATGGCCTTGCCGCCGCACCCGTGATCAAGGTCGCCACCCGCAGCGAGCTCGCGCGTCGCTGGAAGGACCTGATCGATTTCGATGCGGGAGGCATCGCGACCGGCGAGAAGACCATCGAGGAAACCGGCTGGGACCTGTTCCGCCTGATCCTCGACGTCGCCAGCGGCCGCACGCAACCCTGGTCGGATCGCTGGGGCATCCACAACGATTTGACGCTGTTCAATCCGGCGCCGGTGACCTGAGCGCCGCGCGCGGATGCTAACAGAACATCAAGAGGACGTCTCAATGTCCCGCATTACGACCCTGCGCACGATCCGCATTGAGGAACGACCGAACCTGATCTGGGTCGAGATCGAAACGGATGAAGGGCTCACCGGCCTCGGCGAAAGCTTTCGCGGCGCCCAGGCCGTTGAGGCTGCCGTGCATGAGCTCGCGGCACCGCTGGTGCTCGGCCAGGACTCCCGCCGCATCGAGGCGATCTCGCGCCAGTTGCTGACGCCCTATCTCGGCTTCCACAGCGTCAGCGCCGAGGTGCGTGCCGCCAGCGCCATCGACATCGCGCTGTGGGACATCAAGGGCCAGCGTCACGGCATTCCCGTACACGAGGCGCTCGGCGGCGCGAGCCGGCTCGACATCCGCGCCTACAACACCTGCGCCGGCTACGCCTACAACACCAAGAGCGCCAAACGGCGCGAGATCGGCACGGACGATGCATCGCTCGGTCCCTATGACGACCAGATCGCGTTCATGCGCGACGCCGGCGCGCTCGCCGAAAGCCTTTTGAGCGAGGGCTATGGCGCCATGAAGATCTGGCCATTCGACCCCTTTGCCGCCGATGGCGGACATTCGATCTCGCTCACCGAGCTCAAGACCGGGCTGGAGCCATTCCGCAAGATCCGCGACGCGGTCGGCGAGCGCATCGAGATCATGTGCGAGCTGCACAGCCTGTGGGGCGCGCAGGCGGCCGAACGCATCTGCCGCGCATTGGAAGACTACAATGTGTTCTGGGTCGAGGATCCCCTCGACAAGATGGACGATGTGCAGGGCCTCGCCGACCTGCGTCGGCGCGTCAAGACGCCGATCTGCGGTAGCGAGACCCTGGCGGGCGCTGCGAGTTTCCGCAATCTGCTCGCGGCCGACGCCATCGACGTGGTGATGCTCGACATCGCATGGTGTGGTGGCTTGAGCGAAGCGCGCAAGATCGCCGCCCTGGCAGAAGCCTACAACAAGCCGCTCGCGCCGCACGATTGCACCCGCCCGGTCGCGCTGATGGCGGGTCTGCATCTGGCGCTGCATGCGCCAACCGCGATCTTCCAGGAGGTCGTGCGTGCGACGTTGTCGACCTGGTACCGCGATCTCGTCACCGCGCTGCCGACCGTGAACAACGGCGTCGTGTCTGCGCCGCGTTCCCCCGGCCTGGGCCTTGCGCTCAATCCCGACGTGCGCCGCCGTGCGGATGCGGTGGTGCGAGAGTCCCGTTTCGGCGCGTAAGACACGCGCGAAACGTCACCGCGCGACGGCTCCCCCGAAACCGTCCGGAAACATTGGCGCCGTAAGTTTCTTTCACGCTTCGTCGCGGCGACATCATGCAATCAAATATATCCGAGCCTGGCGATCGAATGTTCGCACACAAGCGAACCTGTCGCGGCATCGCCGCGACAAAACCTCCGATTGCCATTTTTCCACGGAGATTTTCCAATGCGCGCTCTTTCGATGATTGCCGCTGCCGCTGCCATGATTGCCAACTCGGTCGGTGCATTCGCCGGCGAGCTTCCCTCTTACGAAGTGAAGTCCTTTCCGATCTCGGCGATGCAAGTGCAGGTGCTCGGCGGTGCCGGCGTCGAGGAGCAGTCGGCTGCGCCCGCGATGATCGTCGCAGGCATGCCCGCCTCCCCCGTGTCTGTGCCGTCGCCGCGCGTGAAGCGGCTTGCCAGCGCCGACACGGCGCGCGAGGCGCGCTGAACCTCCACCGTCATTCCGGGTTCGACGCTCTGCGTCGCCCGGGATGACGCTTCATTCTACGTCATGCTGCCCGGCATGAAGCAGCGCACGCGCGGATGGCCGTCGATATAGTGCTTCCACACCATGGTGCGGCCGATCTTGTTCGGCTCGGTAATGACGGCGCCGTCAGGCACGACCACCCATTCGCCGTCGAGATGCACGCGATAACGGCCCTGGTCGGATTCCCAGTCGACATCGGCAACCATATAGCCGTCCGCATCCGAGCAGCATTGGCCGTATTCGCTGTGCAGGCTCTCGAACCAGGGCTTTAACGGTGAGTTGGCGTAGCGCCCGTCGTCGCGCGCCAGCGCCGGGGTCGCTAGCGGTCCCAGCAGCGCAGCGGCACATAATCGTGCAAGTCGCATGTCGTCTTCTCGCGAATCGTAATCCTCGCAGCAGGGGACAGACGACGTCGTCCGCCTTCTGTGCCCTTCAGAAGGGCACAGAGACCACGACTCGCTCCCCAGCAGCTTTGCGACAGCTATGCAAATCCGGCGCCAGCGCGCATTCCGGGGAACTACTGGAGGGCGGCGGGCACGCGCTCGTCTTTCGACGGATATACCCGCTGCTCGTGCGCCACGATCTCCGCTGTCATCGCCGGCCGCATGCAATTGCGCACGGTCGTCACGGACGCCGCGTGCGAACACGGAGAACCTGCGGCGTGCTGGATTCCCCGCCTTGACGGGAAATCACGGCGCCGTGTGGAGCTACAGAAGTTCAGGCAGCACAGTACGCGAGGTAGGCCCTACTGCTTCGGCGCCGGCGCCATCATCGCGCCGCCCTTCTTCGCCGCGGGCGCGGGCAGCGGCTTGGTCGCGGCGGTCGCTTGCGCCGGGAGATATTTCGCGACGATCGCGGGATCGACCTGGGCGATGTTGGCGTCGGGAAGACGCGTCCAGGTCTCGTCCTTGCCGAACAGGGAGATGCCGAGAAAGCCGCGCATAGTCAGCGTCTGCCCGTCCGGGCTGACCGTCATCTTGGCCTTCCAGATGTTGCCGTCGCGCGGATTGACCACGTTGCCGCCGTCATACTTCAAGCCGTCGCGCTTCATGTCGCGGATGAAGGAGAGCCCGAGCACCGGCGCGTTCTTGCGATCGTCCGTGCATTTCGCGCAGACCTCGTTCGGATCGTCGCCGGGCCGCGGAAAGGTTTTTGCGATGACGCCTTCGAACACACCGCCGTGGTCGACGAAGAGAAACCATCCCACCGTCTTGCCGTCTTCCACCTTTTGCCAGAGGCCTGCGGCGGTCGGCTGCTGCACTTGCGCCGCAGCCGGGCTCATCGCACCGAGCGACATCGCCAGCGCGAGCAGCGAGAACAGCCGAAAGCTGAAAAAAAGAGTCCGCATTATCGTCACCTTGCTGAGCCAATCACCTTGCTAAGCCACCAACTGCAATGGCCGCAGACTACGGCGATTTCGCGAACTGTTCCAGCACCAGAAACATGGGCCATCGCCGCCCTCGCAGCTGGCCGTCAGTTGACACCAAGCTTCTTTTGCAGGCTGGAGGACGAGGTCGTGTACTGGAACACGAGCCGCTTCTCCGGGTAGACGTAGCGATGGGCTTTTTGCGACATCAGCGCGCCCTCGTGGAAGCCGCACAGGATCAGCTTGATCTTGCCGGGATAGGTGTTGATGTCGCCGATCGCGAAGATGCCTGATACGTTGGTCTCGAACGCGGATGTCTCGACCGGCACCAGATTGTTCTCCAGCGAGATGCCCCAGTTCGCGACCGGACCGAGCTTCATGGTTAGCCCGAAGAACGGCAGCATGGTGTCGCAGACAATTTCGCTCACGCTGTTGTCGTTGCCCTTGACGGTGGCGCCGGTCAGCTTGCCCTCGGTGCCCGACAGCGCGGTGACCTGGCCGAGCCGCAGATCCATCTTGCCGCCGGCTACCAGCGCGCGCATCTGCTCGACGCTGTGGGGGGCGGCGCGAAAATCGTCGCGGCGGTGCAGGAGCGTGATGCGCTTGGCAATCGGATGCAGATTGAGCGTCCAGTCCAGCGCGGAATCGCCGCCGCCTACGATCAGCACGTCCTTGTCGCGGAACGTCTCCATCTTGCGCACGGCGTAGTGCACCGAGCTTCCTTCATAAGCTTCGATCCCCGGCACCGGCGGACGCTTGGGTTGGAACGAGCCGCCGCCGGCCGCGATCACCAGCACCTTGCATTCGAACACCTTGCCGGCGTCGCTGGTGCAGCGGAACAGGGGATCGCCGATCTTCTCCACGGTCTCGATCATCTCGCCGAGATGGAAGGTCGGATGGAACGGCTTGATCTGCTCCATCAGCGCTTCGGTGAGGCCCTGGCCTGAAACCCGCGGAATGCCGGGAATGTCGTAGATCGGCTTTTCCGGATAGAGCTCGGCGCACTGGCCGCCGACCTTGTCGAGGATGTCGACGAAATGCGCCTTCATGTCGAGAAGGCCAAGCTCGAAGGCGGCGAACAGACCGCAGGGGCCGGCGCCAATAATCAGCACATCGGTTTTGATCGCGTCGCTCATGTCGTCTCTTTATCGGTCGTTATCGGTGGGACGGCGCCCGGCGGGCAGAGGTGACCTTGCCTGTCTAGCCAACGGGGATGGATCAGGGAAGGCATAAAAGCGGGAGCGCCCCGCAGCCGCACCCACTTGCCGGGTCAGGATAACTGGGCTGTAACGAGCAAAGATATGACGGAGATCAATCGGTGAACGCACCAAGCCGCCTCGATACGACGCCGCGCCTGGAGGACTACCCTTATCGCATCAGCGACAATGTCCGCTTCGGCGATCTCGATCCCAACCAGCACGTCAACAACGCTGTCTACGCCACTTATTTCGAGACCGGCCGTGTCACGCTGATGAAGCTCCCGGAATATGGGCTGACGCCGCCGGGACTCGCCTGGATCATCGTGCGGCTCGACATCCATTTTCGCGCGGAGCTGCATTGGCCGGGCACGATCGAACTCGGCCTCGCCGTCGTGAAGCTGGGACGAACGTCAGTGACGTTCGAGCAGGTCGTGTTTTCGGAAGGAAAGTGCATCGCGTCAGCGACGTCGGTCGCCGTGATGATCGACGAGGTGTCGCGCCGGCCAACGCCGCTCACCGCGGAAGTGCTCGAGAAGCTCAGGCCCTGGCACAAGCGCGGCATCGAGGTCGCGCCGCCGAGCTCATAGTTCAATCAACGAGGATCAGGCTTGTCAGAAGGATCAGGCCTGCCGTTCCGGCGTCGCGACCACGAGGCCGTCGAGATCGTCGGAGACCTTGATCTGGCAGGACAGGCGCGAGTTCGGGCGCACGTCGAAGCCGAAGTCGAGCATGTCCTCTTCCATCGGCGTCGGGCTGCCGACCTTCTCGCGCCATGCTTCGTCGACATAGACATGGCACGTGGCGCAGGCGCAGGCGCCGCCGCATTCGGCCTCGATGCCGGGAATGCTGTTGCGGATGGCGGCTTCCATCACAGTCGCGCCGTTCTCGACGTCCACCGTGCGGGTTTCGCCCTTGTGATCGACAAAGTGAATTTTGGCCATGTGTGCTCGTGCTGCCGCGATCTTGAGAATGAAGGAGGGTCCGGGCTGTCCTATAACGGGTCGGTCAGCCCGGCGCCATAGCGTTTTGGTAAGTCGTGAATACCGCTTGGCGGGAAGAAAACCCGTCAAAACAAAAGACTAGGGCACGGCTCTCGCCCTATCGCCCTAAGGCTTCAGGATCGCTGCGATCGCGGCGCGAGCCTCGGTCACCGCCTCTTTCAGCGCGGCGAAGGCGTGCGGCCTGCCCTGACCTGTCCGGATCGCGGTCTCCAGGCTGGCTGCGGCATCCGCCACCGCAAAGGCGCCGATCCCGCGTGCTGAGCCCTTGAGCTTGTGGGCGAGTGCGCCGGCTTCGGCCGGCAGCGCTGCCATCGCCGCGATCAGGCGCACGGCCTGCTCGGCAAACATCGCCAGCACTTCCTGTTCCAGCTCGGAATCGCCGAGCGTCATGCGGGAGAGGTGATCGAAGTCGAGCGGGCTGTCGATGGGTGCAAGCGGGGGCGAGGGCATCCAGTTCATCCGTTGCAGTTCAGGCGTCATGGCGCAGGCCCCGGCATCGCGCGATGTCCGCCGGTCCGGCGGTCAAGTTCCCTCCACCCAAGCATGGAAATGGTTAACGAAATGTTCCGGCGGTTTTGCGCAAATCTGCCCGTTTATTGACGAAAAGTTGCCGCAATCCGGCGAGTTCGGTGGAGAATTACATTTATTGCTAAGGCCTTACGGCCCGATCCTGTTAACGATGATTAAGAATGTCTTAATCGCAGGCATTTCATTCGCGACGCTCTGCCAATAGGATGTTGGAGAAATTGGCGGACAAGCCGTCCGGGTGGGGACGGCTCGGAGATCCGCGCAAGCGGCATGATCCGGACTGTGGGCTTGCGTAGCGCGCAGAGCTCGCGGGGGGACGCGTACAAGTAACGAGGGCTCGGACTGAACATGGCGAACACTCCGAAAAAGGTCAAAGACCCCACAGAAGTTGCGCTTTCTGCGATCCAGGAAGCCCTGAACATCAGCGACACGGCTGCGGACACCAGCCGAAACGCCTCGATGCGCAACGAAACGTTGCCTCCGGTCGCGCCGCCCGCTCCTCCGCTTTTCGACGAGCCGAGCTTCGACCCGCGTCCTGCCGCGAACGAGCGCGGGATGTTCGACCCGATCGAGGAGCCGCGCTCTTCGCGCCGCGCAGCCAACGACGACCGTGAGACCATCGGCCAGTTGCTGCAGGCCCTTCAGAAGGGCCGCCCTGCCCGCAGCGTCTACACCTTTGCCACCATCTTCGCCGGCGTCTGGCTCGCCGCCTGCGCCGCGCTGACGGTCGGCTTCCTGCCCTCGATCCAGGCCGCCATGGGCCAGAGCGGCGGCGTGCTCGTTATCGCCGGCTTGATCGCGATGTTCTTCGCGCCGATCATGCTGTTCTACTTCCTTGCCAGCCTCGTCTGGCGCGGTCAAGAAATGCGCATGATCGCCCAGGCGATGGCGCAGGTCGCGATCCGCTTCTCCGAGCCCGAGGGCTCGGCCTCCGATTCCATGGTCACCGTCGGCCAAGCCATCCGCCGCGAGGTCGCGGCCATGGGCGACGGCATCGAGCGGGCCATCGCGCGCGCCGGCGAGCTCGAGACGCTGGTCGCCAACGAGGTCGCGGCGCTCGAACGCGCCTATTCCGACAACGAAGTCCGCATTCGCGCCCTGCTCCAGGACATCGCGCATCAGCGCGACAATCTGGTCGGCCAGGCCGAGCAGGTCCGCAGCGCCATCTCCGGCGTTCAGATCGATTTGCGCCATGACATCGCACTGATCTCGGACGCGATCGCCTCACGCGTCGACGAGGTCGCCAAGTCCATCACCGGCGCGCTCGAAGAGCGCGGCGCCCACATCACTGGTGCGCTCAGCAACGCCGGCGACAACATGATCCTCGCGCTCGGCGAGCGCGGCGGCGACCTGCTCGACCGCCTCGAGGAGGCCAGCAACGAGACCACGCGCGCCGTGCTCGACGCCAGCGAGCGGCTGACCACCAGCCTCAACTTCAAGACCGGCCACGTCCACGACGAGTTCGTCGACCTCGCCGACCGCGTCCACGAAATGCTGAACGAGCGCATCGACCGCATCACCGGCGAGTTCGAGCAGCGCTCCGCCGCGATCGTCGACGGCATCTCCGAGCGTACCGAGCAGGTGCACGACAGCCTGAAGAATTCGTCGGACTCGCTGCTGCTCGAGCTCGAGCTGCGCTCCAACGACCTCTCCGCCAAGATCGACGACGCCGGCAACCGCCTCGCCGGCCAGATCATGACCTCCGGCGACAAGGCGAGCGAGGCGCTCGACGCCACCGTCAACACGCTGGTCGCCAAGGTCGTCAGCCAGACCGAGACCGCGCACGACTCGCTGTCGCTCCAGATGAGCGCCTTCGACGAGCTGGTGAAGAACCAGGGCACCGAGCTGGTCGAGAAGTTCGCCCGCGACTCCGGCACGCTGGGTGCGCTGATCACCCGCCACATCTCCGAATTCGACCGCACCGTGAAGACCTTCGGCGGCGAGATCGTCGATCGGATGGGCCAGCGCACGCAGGATATCCATGAGTCTCTGAAGACCTATGTCGACAATTTCGACACCCGCTTCACCGCCAACGGCGGTGCGATCACGGCCGTGCTCGACCAGCGCCTGGTGCAGTTCGAGACCACGATCGGCGAACGTGTCAGCAACCTCGATGCCTCGCTGAACGGCAAGATCTCCAGCCTAGACTCGACGATTGACGGTCACATCAAGACCTTCGACGAGCAGCTCGTCGGCCGCGTCGCCGCGCTCGAACAGTCGTTCGATACCCGTGCCAAGTCGGTCACCGAGACCATCGACGGACGCCTCAACACGCTCGCCTCGTCACTCACCGACGGTGCCGCGCAGGCGATCCAGTCGATCGACTCCCGCCTCACCCACCTCACGTCGTCGCTGACCGACGGCGCATCGCAGACCATCCAGTCGATCGATACGCGCCTCACGCATCTGACGACCACCCTCACCGGCGGCGCGTCGCAGGCGCTCGAATCCATTGACACGCGCCTCACCTACCTGACCACCGCGGTGACGAACGGCGCCTCGCAGGCCGTGCAGTCGATCGATACCCGCCTCACGCTCCTGACCTCGACGCTCACGGACGGCACCGCGCAGGCGATCGAGGCGGTCGACCGCCGCATCACCGGCGTCACCGAGATCATCGACGGCCGCAGCACGCACCTGACCGACACGGTCACGGCGCGCTTCCAGGACATCCAGTACGCCATCGAGACCAAGGTCGGCTCGGTCGCCAGCGACATCGACGTGCGCGTGGCGCAGTTCGAGGACCTGCTCGGCTCGCGCGTCGAGGCCGTCGCCGGCCGCATCGAGAGCAGCGGACGCCAGGCCAGCGAGGACATGATGTCCCGCGCCGAGATGATCTCGACCGCGATCCGCTCGCATGTCGAGGACGCCGAGCGCTCGCTCACCAACCTCGTGGTCAATACCAGCGAGACCATTCAGACCGGTGCGCGCACCGCGCAGCAGTCGCTGATGACGGTTTCCTCCGACGTCAACGCGCAGCTCAAGATGACCTCCGCCGAGGTCGAGCGCGCGCTGACCGCGGTCGGCACCGGTGCCGCGAACTCGATCCTGAGCAGTGCCCGCGAAGCACAGTCGACGCTGGTCGCCGCATCCGGCGATGCCGCCAACCAGATCAAGGGGCTCGCAGCCGACGTCGAACGCACGCTGTCGTCGGCAGGCTCGGCGACCGCAGCCTCGATCCTGGCCGGTGCCCGCGAGGTGCAGACCACGCTGGTCACGGCGTCCTCGGACGCGGCCAACCACGTCAAGACCCTCACCGCCGACGTGCAGCGCTCGCTGTCGATGGCCGGCTCCACCACGGCGGAATCGATCACCGCCGGCGCCCGCGATGCGCAGAGCGCGCTGATCGCGGCCTCGAGCGAGACCGCCAACCAGATCAAGGCGCTGTCCTCGGACGTGCAGCGCTCGCTTTCGATGGCGGGCACCGCGACGGCAGAGACCATCATGACCGGCGCCCGCGAAGCCCAGAGCACGCTCGTCAACGCGTCCTCGGATGCGGCGAACCAGGTCAAGTCTCTCGCCGCCGAAGTGCACCGGTCGCTCTCGCAGGTCGGCCAGTCGACCGCGGAGACGATCACGACCAGCGCCCGCGATGCCCAGAGCACCCTGCTCGCGGTCTCCGCCGAACAGACCGGCCAGGTTCGTTCGCTGGCGGCCGAGATGCAGCGCGCGCTGGCGACCGCCGGCGGCGCCACCATCGAGGCGCTCACCAGCGGCGTACGCGAGGCTCAGGGTACGCTGATCTCCGCCTCGACGGACGCTGCGAGCCAGATCAAGTCGCTGACCACGGACATCGAGCGCACGCTGACCTCGGTCGGTGCCGACACCGCCTCGACCATCCTCAACAGCGCGCGTGAGGCGCAGACCTCGCTGACGTCGACCTCGGCGGATGCCGCAAGCCAGATCCGCACGATCTCGAGCGAGATCGAGCGCACGCTGAGCACGGCCGCCGCGAACGCGACCAACGACATCCAGACCAGCGCGCTCAACGCCCAGAACGCGCTGATCAACGCATCCAACGAGGCGAGCTCGCGGGTCAAGTCGAGCTCGGCGGACGTCGAGCGCTCGGTGCTGGCCGCCAGCAGCAGCTTCGGCCAGGCCATGACCGGCAAGACCGACGAGATCGTCACCTATGTGCAGCAGCAGTCCGACCGTCTCGCCAACATGATCGACGCCAAGCGCGGCTCGCTCGTGGACGCGATCGGCTCGAAGACCAGCCAGCTCACGCTCGACATCGACCGCGTCACCTCCGACGCGCTGAAGTCGATCGAGACGCGCGGCCATGCGTTCTCGCAGACGATGATGGGCAACGGCTCCGAAGTGGCGCGGACCATCAACTCGGCAAGTGAGATGGCGACGGGTGCCGTCAACAAGTCGCTCAAGGACCTCGAGCAGGCCTCGCGCGCGGCGATCGACCAGTCGCGCCAGGTCTCGATCGCGGCTGTCACCGAGATGCAGGAGACCAGCAAGATCCTGCGTACCGACACGGTCGCGCTGTTCGAGCGCCTGCGCGAAGGCAACATCCTGCTCCAGGAAGTGCTGACCGGTGCGCACGACAACCTCAACTCGCTCGAGCGGGCGCTGGTGACGCGTGTCGCCGACTTCGTCTCGGCAATGAACGACGTCACCTCGCGCAACGGCGCCGCGACGCAGAACCTGGAAGACCAGCTCAACGTCTTCAACAGCAAGACCACGCGGGCGCTCCAGGATCTCGGCGAGCTGTCGACCCAGTTCGACGCGCATGGCAAGGCACTCGTCGAAGCCGCACAGGTCGTCGAGCAGAGCAACAAGAACACCACCGCCTCGCTCGCCGAACGCAAGCTGGCGCTGGAATCGCTCGTCACCACAATCGACCTGCGCACGGCCGATCTCGACCAGCGCCTGTCGCGCTTCACCGGCCTGCTCGATGAATCGCTGGCGGCCGCCGAAGAGCGTGCCCGCGACATCGCCCGCGTCGTGGCCGAGACTGCCGGCGCCGGTTCCGCCGCGATCACCCGCCAGTTCGAGGCGGTGCGATCGGCCTCCGAAGAGGAGCACCGGCAGACCGTCGAGGCGATGCACGACATCTACCGCCAGACCACCGACGAGGCGGATGCGATGTTCAAGCAGTCGACCGAGAAGTTCACCAACCTCGTCTCCAGCATGAAGCAGATGGCGTTCGAGATGCACAACGAGCTCGAAGCCACCCGCAACGAGCTGCGCCGCGGCGTGCTCGAGATGCCGCAGGAGGCCGCCGAGAGCACTGCGCAGATGCGCAAGGTGATCGTCGACCAGATCGAAGCCCTCGCCGAGCTCAACCGCATCGTGGCCCAGCACGGCCGTGGCCTCGACGTCTCCACGGCGGGCCGCGCCAGCGTGCAGCGCCAGGAAGAGCCGATGCTGGCGACCGTCGGCGCCCGCAGCACCGAGACGCGTATGCGCGAGAGCGCCAGCGCCTCGACGCTGCCGCCGCCGGACCTCGGCATGCCGGCCTCCTCGCGCCGCACCGAAGCTCCGCCGGT
Organism: Bradyrhizobium sp. 149; assembly: GCF_023073915.1. Classification (GTDB taxonomy): domain Bacteria; phylum Pseudomonadota; class Alphaproteobacteria; order Rhizobiales; family Xanthobacteraceae; genus Bradyrhizobium. The sequence continues at coordinate 560,087 of NZ_JADPKK010000019.1, forward strand.
TGCGCCGGCCGGCAACGACCAGGGCCGCGACGGCTGGCTCTCGGACCTGTTGAGCCGCACGGACGCCAACCAGGGTGCGCCGACCGGACGTGAAGCCCAGCGCGGCCGCCAAGCTGCACCGGCTCCGCAGCCGCAGGCTCCGCAAGGTGGCGGCAATCCCCTGGAATCGCTGTCGCTCGACATCGGCCGGCTGATGGATCGCAACCTCGCGTCCGAGATGTGGGACCGCTACCAGCGCGGCGAGAACAAGGCCTTCACCAAGCGCCTCTACACGCCCGCCGGCCAGAAAGCCTTCGACGAGGTCGCCCGCAAGTATCGCTCCGACCGCAACTTCAAGGGCACGGTCGACCGCTATGTCGCGGAATTCGAACGCCTGCTCGACGAAGTCGCCCGCGACGGCCGCGGCCCGCAGGAGCTGCGCAACCACCTGACCTCGGAGACGGGCTTGGTGTACACGCTGCTCGCGCACAGCGCGGGACGGCTGGGGTAAGCGGTTCGCCGCGATAACGAATAGCGATGAAGAACGGAGCCCTCGCGGGCTCCGTTTTTGTTTTGGGGAACGTCGTTGCGCAAGCACCGTCATTGCGAGGAGCTCCTGCGACGAAGCAAATCCAGACTGCCCCCGCGGAGATAGTCTGGATTGCTTCGCTTCGCTCGCAATGACGAGGTGAGAGACGAGTGGAACGCGCCTACTGCCGCCTGCGCTCCGGCGTGGCGGGCTTGGGCGGCTCTGGCGGCGGCGACGCGGCCGCCGGTGCGCTGTTGCTGGCGCCGAACAGCACGCGGGTCGGGTTGCGATCGAAATTGTTGACGGCGCGGCTGATGTCGCCGAGCGTGCGGCGGCCGTCCGTCATCAGCGCGCCGGAGCGCTTGTCGAAATCGTCGGCCAGCTCGCGGATCGACTTCACCGCCAGGAACAGCTCGCCGCCGTCCTTGCCGCCGGCGAGCGTGTTGAGGCCGAGCATGAGGCTATCGGCCTTGAGCATGACGCCGTCGACCTTGGCCATCACCCCGTCGATCTTCTCGGAATTGCGGGCGAGCGAGTTGGTGAAGGTCTCGAGATTCTTCAGCGAGTTCTTCACCGATTCCTGATTGTCGGCGACGATCTTGTTGATGTTCTGGAGCGTGCCGCGGATTGCCTCGGTGACGTCCTGGAGCTTGTTGGGATCGGCGGTCAGCGTCGGGATGCCGTCCTCGTCAAGCGGCGGCGACGGTGCGGCCTCCTCGCCGCCCTTGAGCGAGATCGCGGCGACGCCGGTCAGGCCCTGGAATTCGAGGCCGACCAGGGTGTCCTTGCGGATTGGAGCGTTGTTCTCGACCATGGCGAGTGCGACAACCCGCCGCGGGTTGTCGAGCTTCACCGAGACCACCTCACCCACCCGAATACCGTTGAAATTGACGCTGCCGCCGTTGCGCAGGCCCGCGGCCGGGCCCTCGAACACGACGCGCAGGGGGCTGCGCTGCTTGGTGGTGTGCAACGACTGAAACCACAACACGAAGCCGATCGCGGCGGCGATCACCGCCAGCGTGAACGACCCGATCAGCACATAATTTGCGCGCGTTTCCATCAGCTACTCCGGCACCTCAGCCCATCACCGCGCGAGCGCGCTTGCCATGGAAATATTGTCTCAGCCAGGGATGCTGCGAGGCCTGCATGTCGGCAATCGACCCTGCCGCAATGATCTTACCGTTCCCTAAAACGGCGATGCGGTCACATGCTGTGTAAAGGCTATCGAGATCGTGGGTTACCATGAAAACGGTCAGCCCCAAAGTACGCTGCAGGGTCCTGACCAGCTCGTCGAAGTCGCCGGCGCCGATCGGGTCCAGGCCCGAGGTCGGTTCGTCCAGGAAGACGAGATCGGGGTCGAGCGACAGCGCGCGCGCCAGCGCCACGCGCTTGATCATGCCGCCCGACAATTCCGAGGGAAAGCGATCGGCGACTTCGGGCTTGAGACCCACCATGGTGAGCTTGGCGATGGTGATCTCGTCCATCAGCCGCTGCGACACCCGCAGATATTCGCGCATCGGAAACTGGATGTTCTGCCGCACCGTGAGCGAGGAGAATAGCGCGCCCTGCTGAAACAGCACGCCCCAGCGCCGCTCCACGTTGCGACGCTGCGACGTATTGGAGGAATCCAGGTCGACGCCGAACACCTCGATACTGCCCGCGAGCTTCGGCACGAGGCCGATGATGGTCCGCGTCAGCACCGACTTGCCCGCGCCGGAAGGGCCGACGAAGCCAAGAATCTCGCCGCGCTTGACGTCGAGGTTGAGGCCGTCGAGCACGCGCGTCGCGCCGAACTGCACGGTGATGTCGCGGACGCTGATGATGGGGTTCTGGATCTCGCCTGCCATCGTCACATCCCGATCGAGGCGAAGAAGATGGCGAACACGCCGTCCATGACGATGACGAAGAAGATACCCTTCACCACCGACGCCGTCGTGTGCTGGCCTAGCGATTCCGCGCTGCCCTGCACGGCGAGCCCTTCCACGCAGGCGACGATGCCGATCACGGCGGCCATCACCGGTGCTTTCACGATGCCGACGATGAAATGGTCGATCGAGATCGCGTCGCGCAGGCGCAGCAAAAACGCTTCGGGATCGACGCCGCCATAGAGCCAGGCGACGAGACCGCCGCCGTAGAGCGCGGCCATGGCGCCGAGGAAGGCCAGGATCGGCAGCGCCATCACCAGCGCCAGCATGCGCGGCAGCACCAGCACCTCGATCGGATCAAAGCCCATGGTGCGCAGCGCGTCGATCTCTTCGCGCATCTTCATCGAGCCGAGCTCGGCGGTGTAGGCGCTGCCGGAGCGGCCCGCGACCATGATCGCGACCAGCAGAACGCCGATCTCGCGCAGCACCAGCACGCCGAGCATGTCGACGACGAAGATGTCGGCGCCGAACCTGCGGAAATGGAAGATGCCCTGCTGGGCAATGATGCAGCCGATCAGGAAGGTGATCAGCACCACGATCGGCACCGCGCGCCAGCAGACCTGCTCGAGATGATGCACGGTCGAGGTCAGGCGGAACGAGCGCGGGTGAACCAAGGTGCGCGCGCCCGCCGCGAGCACGGCGCCGAGCATGTCGATGAGGCCTGCCACGGTGCCGCCGACCCCGGCCACGGCACGGCCGATCTGGTCCAGCATTCCGGTGATGGTGATCGTGCTGGTGTCGATGACGGGCGTCGCCCTGACCCGCCGCACCTCGTCCACGAGACTCGAATAATTGGCGGAGAGGCCAGCGATCTGCGCCTCGACGGCGCCCTGGGTCAGGCTCCGGCGCAGCCGCTCGATCAGCCAGGCACCGAAGGTGTCGAGCTTGGCGACCTCGGAAACATCGATGAAGATGCTTTGCGAACCGCCGGCAAGCTTCTCGGCGTCAGCCACCATCCGCTCCAGGACCGGCGCGAAGCTCGCGGTCCAGGCTCCGGTGGCGCAGAGTGCCAGCGCATTGCCTTTCGCAATCCGTTCCAGCTTCGGATCGCCGCTCAAGATGTCCGCTCCCGTGCCGGGGCGCGAGAAACGGATGAAATCAGATGGTTGCGCACGCGCCCTTACCCGGAGAAGGTATCCCCAACTGGTTAACCTTAGTTGCTAGAGGTAACCAGCAGGTTCAGATTTCGCCAGAGTTCAAAATGACTTCCAGCAAAGTTCCGGCCCTCGCGGCACGAATCGAGCGCTTTCCCATCGCCGGCAACTTCACCATCAGCCGGGGCGCCAAGACCGAGGCCGTGACCGTCGTGGCCGAGGTCAGCCGGGACGGCCTGACGGGCCGCGGCGAATGCGTGCCCTATCCCCGCTATGGCGAGACGCCCAAGGCGACCCTTGCCGCCGTCCAGGCCATGCAGGAGGCTGTGGCCCGCGGGCTCACCCGGCAGGCCTTGCAAGCCGCCATGCCGCCTGGCGCGGCCCGCAATGCCCTGGATTGCGCCCTGATCGATCTGGAAGCCAAGGCCGCGGGTTTGCGCGCCTGGAGCCTGCTCGACCGCCCTGCGCCGGGCGAGCGCACCACGGCCTACACGATCTCGCTGGGCACGCCCGAGGCCATGGCGGCTGCCACCGCCAAGGCGGCGCACCGGCCGCTGCTCAAGATCAAGCTCGGCGGCGACGGCGATGGTGAGCGGATCGCCGCGGTGCGCAGCGCCGCCCCCGAATCCGAGCTGATCGTGGATGCCAACGAGGCCTGGACCGAGGCCAATCTGGAGCACAATCTCGCGGCCTGCGACGCCGCCGGCGTCACCCTGGTCGAGCAGCCGCTGCCGGCCGGCAGGGACGACGCGTTGGCGCGGATCAAGCGCCCGCTCGCGGTCTGTGCCGACGAGAGCGTGCACGACCGCAACTCGCTCGCACCCTTGCGTGAACGCTACGACGCCGTGAACATCAAGCTCGACAAGACCGGCGGCCTCACCGAGGCGCTGGCGATGGCCGATGCCGCGCAGGCGCTCGGCTTCGAGATCATGATCGGCTGCATGGTCGCAACCTCGCTGTCGATGGCGCCTGCGATGCTGGTGACGCCGCAGGCGCGCTTCGTCGATCTCGACGGTCCGCTGCTGCTGGAGCATGACCGTGAGTACGGCCTGCGTTACGACGACAGCCTGATTTATCCGCCGGACTCTTCGCTGTGGGGGTGAGTTTTCAGCCGGTGCCGCGCCGACCAGATCAGGAGCGCGCCGACAGCGGCCATCGCCGCCATCACGTAATAGAGGCCATCGCCGATGCGGGCGTAGATCGCGCCTGACGCGATCGAGGTGGTCGCACCCAGCAATCCGTTGCATGCGGCATAGTAGCCCTGCCCCCGCGCGATCTGATGCGACGGCACGCGCTGCACCATCAGACTCATCGTGCCGAGGATGGTCATCCCGAAGGTCAGGCCGTGGCCGAGCTGCACGACCGCGAGCAGCGCGAGCGGCGGATCGTGCGCGGTGACGACCCAGCGCACGACTGCGCTCGCGCCCCCGATCGCCATCAGTGAGGACGGGTGCAGCGAGAAGCGCGGCGACAGCGCAAACACGATGATCTCGGCGATCACGCCTAACGTCCAGAGGCCCGCGATCGTCAGCCCGCCGAGGCCGTGGGCCTGCCAGTTAATAGCCGAAAATGTATAATACGCGACGTGACTGCCCTGGATCAGCGCGGCAGAAACGATGATGGCCCAGAAGCCGGCATCGCGCAGCAGCGCTTTGCTGGCGCGCGCCTCTGTGGTCCTTCGCCTGACATCATCCAGTGGCTGGAGCAGCACGCTGGCGGCGACCGCAACAACGGCCCAGGCGACGATGACCCAGATCAGATCGCGCGCCGCGATGTGGTCTACGAGATAGCCGCAGGCGAGCGAGCCGGCGGCGAACGCTGCCGAGCCCCACAGCCGCACCGGCCCGTAGTCGAGCCCGTAGCGGGCGACGCCGCGCAGCGCGTAGGCATCGGTCAGCGGCATGGTCGGCGTCCACATCATGCAGGTCAGCGCATAGATCAGGAACAGCGCCAGCGGCTGCTGCTGCAGACCGACCGCCGTGAACCCGATCGCCGTCGCCAGCACCGACACCATCATGCCGGCGCGAATGGCATGTCGCTTTTCGGCAAAGGCGGTGATCTGCGGCAGCGTGGTGAAGCGCGTGATCGCCGGCAGCGCGTTGATGAGGCCGATCCAGGCCGCGTCGATGCCGATCGCCTTCAGCCAGACCGGAAAGAACGGCAGATGCGTACCCGACACCGCGAACACGGCCGAGTAGAACAGGGCGAGGCTCACGGCGAATCGCCGCTTCCGAGATGCCGCAATGGGGATTAGTGATTCGGGTGCCATCAAACCAATTGCGATTCGGTCGATATCGTGGTGATCGTTACTGTAACGCGCACTGATTTGCGCGACGAGATTGACATGGCCAACGAAGCATTCGCCCTCTCGCCTATGTCTGCCCGCGCGGCCGAGCCGAACGAGCAGGATTACGACGCGATCCGCGAAGCCTTCCTGGAGACCGCGCGCGGCCGCTGGTTCCTCGGTGAATACGCCAAGCGCAACCGCAATGCGGACACCCGCATGGTGCTCGACGCGGTCGCGAAAATCGAAGAAACCCTTGCGGCACAGCGCCAGCCCCTCGTCGAGGACCGCCTCCCCGAGGCGCTGGTCGCAATCCGGCACGCGATCCGCGAAGCCGAGACGATCGCGATCGCGGCCTTCGATCCCGCAGCGATCGAGGCGAGCCTCGCGCCGATCCCGCGCGGCCTTCGCATCATCAAGGAGATCTCCTGGCGCTGGCGCGAGATCGGCGCCGACGGGCGAATCTGCGACCTGATTGATTCGCAGCTCGAATCCATCGAGGCGGCCTGCGCGCAAGTTGCGGCCATCGACCCCCGCGCCGACCTCAAGGCCGCATTCGATCTGCTCAAGGACCGGATTGACCAGACCGACGGCGACGCAACGCCGCAGGCTGCGCGCCCCTCGCCCGCTCCGGTGCAGGACGCACCTGCGTCCGTGGCGGAAGCTCCGCCGGCGGAGGCCGCGCCTGCGGCGATGGCCAGCGAAGCCGTCGTCGCTTTTACGGAGGCGCCGCAGGACATCGCAGAGGCGATCGAGCCCGAAGCAGCCATAGCGGCAGCCGGCGTCGCCGGGGCCTTCTCCGTTGCCGAGCGGGCAATGGATGCCGCCTCAGAGCCGGAGATCGTCGCCGAGAGCCAGATCGCGCCTGAAACCGTCGTTTTTGAAGAGCCGGTCGTTGAGCCCGCCGCCTTCGCCGAGGTGCCGGACGAATTTTCGCTTGATGCCGCCGCGGAAGCCGAGGACGAAGCCATCCTCGAGGCCATCGCGCTCGAGATGGCGGCGCCCGATCCGGAGTTCGACGAGATCATCGAGCCGGTCGAGATGGAAGCGACCGTTCCGGAGCCGGTGGTTGCGGAGGCCGCAGCGCCCGTTGCAGCCGAGATGCCGATCGCGCCGGAGCCGGGCGCCGCACCCGTCGTGGAGGAGCCCGTAGAGGAGGCGCCGATCGCGATGGAATCGCTTGCGCGCCTCACCAACGCCATTGCGGAAGCCGCCGCCGAAGTGATGGAGCAGCCGGCGCCGGTCATGGCCGCCAACGCGACGTTCAGCGCGGAGCCGATCACGCTGCCGATGCCCTCGCCCGTCCCCGAGCCGTCGCTCGGCGCCACCATCCTCGCTAGCGGCATCCTGCAAAAGCCCCGCGCCGCCGCCAACGATCCGATGGCGCCAATCCGCCGCATGACCCAGGCCGAGAAGATCGCGTTCTTCTCGTAGAGGGGGGCGCGCGCTTTCACCGCATCGTCATTGCGAGCGCAGCGAAGCAATCCAGACTGCCGCCGCGGAAAGACTCTGGATTGCTTCGCTGCGCTCGCAATGACGGACTAGACCAGCGGCCCCGCGCTGAGCCAGATCACCCGCAATTCCAGACTGCGCCGATCGGCGTCCGCGTCCAGCACGGCCCAAAACTGCCGCCATTGTAACGGCCGCCGCCGAAGCCGGGCCGGCCGAAATAGCGCCACTCACCATCCCAGCCGTAATATTGCGGGACCGGATCGATGTACCAATGGCGCCGGTCGCTAGGGGACATCCGCCGCATCGCTTCCTTCTGCTTGTAGAGCGGAATGCTGTTGCTCAGCGGCTGCCGATAGCCCGGCAGAAAGCCGTAGCCATGCCAGGCTTGCTTGGGACGCTTTTGGATTGACGCAGCCGGCGCGACAGCCGGCAGCAGCGACAGGACGATAGCAACAGATAGACACAGAAGGCGCGACATGGATCGACGATAGACAGTCGAGTCCGGGAACGCCATTCAAATTCGAGTGCAAAGCTATTAGCACGATCGCGCACCCATCGAATGGCCCGAAACTTCGCCTAGCTGATCACACCCTTCCTGATCAGGAAGCAGCCGTAACCCCTGCTGTCCCCGACCTGCACCACGCCAAAGCCCGCCGCAGCCGCGCGGTAAAAATCCGGCCGGGAGAGTTTTCCGGGCGTCACAGGGTGGCCGGCGGCGCGTTCGATCTCCGCGAGCACCGCGCGCTGCACGTCGGGAATGCGGTCGGGATCGTCGACCGGCGTCATCACGCGCACCGGATCGGCATCGAAATCGTCGAGCGGATAGACCGACATGATGGCGCGGATTGCGGTCTCCATGCGCAGGCCCGGCAACTGGATCAGACGCTGCGAATTCGTGCTCTGCGCGATGCGGCTCGCGGGGTGGTTGGCATCGACGAAAACGAGGTCGTCGCCATGGCCCATCGAAGCCAGCAGCCAGAGCAGGTCGGGTGTGAGGATCGGATCGATCGATTTCAGCATGTGACGGACTGTCCTCCCATCGAACGCCCACCTTGAGGGTTCCAAGCGTGATTCAGATCACGCAGCCTACCATGGTGATGGGGATCACGGACCTCAAACTCGAACGCGGCCAAGCTCCGCGGCAACCAATCTCGTATCGAGATCAGTGCCAAAGGAGCACGCCATGTTCCGCCTAAAACCTTTCCTGATGACGGCCAGCCTGCTGGGAAGCCTGTTCGGCTTCGCCTGCGGCCCCGTTTCCGCGCAAGTCGCCCCGGTCGAGCCGGCCCCCACCGCGCTGCAAGGCCCGGAACAGCGCGTGGCGCTGGTGATCGGCAATTCGAACTACCAGAACGCGCCGCAGCTCGCCAACCCCGACAATGACGCGGAGTCGATGGCGAAGTTCCTGAATTCGGCCGGGTTCGAAGTGGTCGCCGCAACCGACCTCACCCAGAACGACATGCTCCGCGTGGTGCAGGACTTCTCCGCCAAAGTGTCGGCGCGCGGTCCGAACACGGTGGCGATGGTCTATTACGCCGGTCACGGCGTGCAGCTCGCCGGCGAGAACTACCTCGTTCCCGTCGACGCCAAGGTCTCGAGCCAGACCGAGCTCGTCAACAACTCCGTCCGCCTGGTCGACGTGATGTCGACGCTGGAGACGATCCCGAGCCGCATGCGCATCGTCATCCTCGACGCCTGCCGCAACAACCCGTTCCCGAACGTCAACGACGCTGGCCGCGGCTTGGCCATCGTTGATGCGCCGAACGGCTCGATCGTCGGCTACTCGACCGCGCCGGGCGCCGAAGCCCAGGACGGCACCGGCGGCCACAGCCCCTACACGCAGGCCTTCCTGAACGTCGCGCGCGAGCCCAACGTCCCGATCGAGCAGCTGTTCAAGCGCGTGCGCCTCGAAGTGAACCAGACCACCAGCGGCGCGCAGATCCCGTGGGAGAGCTCGTCGCTGACGTCCGACTTCACCTTCTTCGGCGACACCGCTGTTGCCGCCAACCGCGCACCGGTGAATGCGCCTGTGGTGCAGATGGCCTCCAACCTGCCGAGCCGCTCCACACGCCAGGCCTATGACTACGTCGTGTCCGAAGCGCGGCCGGAGTACTATCAGGAGTTCATCACGATGTACCCGCATGACCCGCTGTGCGATCACGTCCGCTGGCTGCTCAACAACCTGCTGCTCACGCAGGCCTGGCACAAGACGGTGCTCGCGAACTCGCCGGTCGCCTACAAGAGCTTCTACGACAGCTACGGCAACACGCCCTATGCGCAGGTCGCGCTTAAGCTCCAGATGCAGCCGAAGCAGATTCCCTTGATGCAGGCGACCAAGTTCCTGGCGCCGCAGAACATCGCCCCGACCTTCAAGATCGGCAATCTCGGCCAGCCCAAATACATGCCGCTGCAGCAGGGTAATGGCGGATCACAGATGAACGGCAATCTGCCGATCGTGCAGAAGTCGGGCGACAACAACGGCATCGGCAAGCTCGGCAATGGCGGCCAGATCATCAACCTGCCGGCGGCCAACAACCAGGCCAACCAGCAGAACGGCACGCCATCGCAGACCCCGAGTAAGATCGTTACCCTGCCTGCGCTGACCAACACCACCAACAGCAATGGCGGCATCGGCAAGATCGTGACGCTGCCCGCGACCAACAAGACGCAGAATGGCGGCAGCAATGTCGGCACTGCCACTGGCGCAATCAACGGCAATCCTGGCAAGATCGTCAGCATGCCGGTCAATGTCGGCAAGGGCGGTACGACTGTCGAGGTCAAGCCTGTTCAGACCCAGAACAACCCGATCCGCATCAACAACGGCGTCAAGATCAACAACAACCCGGTGAACAAGGTGCAGGTCCAGAATGACCAGCAGAACAACCGTCCGCAGTTCAACACGACCAATCGGATCAGCAATGTCGGCGGCAACAACTTCCGCCAGTCGATGAACCAGTCGTCGAACATGGGCGGCGGCAACAACCATCGCGGCTTCATGCACTGATGGCGCACGGAGCGCACACGAGAAAGGGGCAGAGCGGTGACGCTCTGCCCCTTCTTCATGTCGGAAGATCAGGCCGAAAAATCAGGCCACCAGCTCCGCGAACAGATCCGCATCGACATTGCCGCCGGAGAGCACGATGACGACGTTCTTGCCGGCAACATCGAGACGCCCCGCCAGCAGCGCGGCCAGACCCACCGCGCCGCCCGGCTCGACCACGAGCTTCAGCTCGCGATAGGCAAACGCGACGGCCGCGCCGACTTCCGTGTCCGACGCGGTGACGCCCCGCGCGAGCAGCTTGCTGTTGATCGCAAACGTCATCTCGCCGGGGATCAGGGCCATCAGCGCGTCGCAGATGGTGCGGCCTGCCGGCCCGTGCGGCTCGCGATGCCCTACGGTCAGCGACAGGCCGTGGTCGTCGAACGCCTCCGGTTCGGCCACGACGATCTGGGCCAGCGGATAGCGCGCTTTCACGGCCGTCGCGACGCCCGCGATCAGACCGCCGCCGGAGGCCGGCGCCACCACGATGTCAGGGGCGAGACCGAGCGCTGCCATGTCTTCCGCGATCTCGCGGCCTGCGGTGCCTTGGCCGGCGATCACGAAGGGATCGTCATAGGGCCTGACCAGTGTCGCGCCGCGCTTCTCGGCGATGCCGCGCGAGATCGCCTCGCGGTCGTCGCGATCGCGGTCGTACAGCACGACCTCGGCGCCATAGGATTTGGTGCGCTCGCGTTTGGACAACGGCGCATCCGCCGGCATCACGATGGTTGCCTGCATGTCGAGGATTTTTGCCGCCGCCGCCACGCCTTGGGCATGGTTGCCGGAGGAGAACGCCACGACACCGCCGGCGCGCTTGTCCTGCGGGATCGAGGCGACCTTGTTAAAGGCACCGCGGAACTTGAATGAGCCGGTGCGCTGGAGCATCTCCGGCTTCAAAAAGATCTTTGCACCGACGCGCTCGTCGAGCACCGGAAAGCACAGCAGAGGAGTGCGGACGGCGAAGGGCGCGATCACGCGTGCTGCGGCATCGATATCGGCAGGGCCGATCGGAAGGAGCTGTTCGGTCATGTCCGACCTTATCGCGGCTATCGAGGCGCGGGCAAGACATCTCCGCGCGAGGATTTTGCCCCTCTGGCGACGAATCGTGGCTGTTCCGCCCCGTTCCGGCCGGCAGCACCGCACCGACCACCCTTATGCGGGTGCCAGGCGTCGGTCGCGACCAGGATGCGCATCAGGCCGCCCTTGTTATGCAGCTTTGGCTGCCACCTGCGGGACTTCCGCCGGCTTCTGCACCTGGTCCGCCCAGGTGATGATTTCGAAATGGCCATCGTCGTGCTCGACCAGCGCCGTGCAGCTCTCGACCCAGTCGCCACAATTCATGTAGCGGATGCCGCGCTCGTCACGGATCACGGCGTAGTGGATGTGGCCGCAGATCACGCCGTCGGCGTCGTGGCGCCGCGCCTCGGCGGCGAGCGCCTGCTCGAACGCGCCGATATAGTTGACGGCGTTCTTGACCTTCTGCTTGGCCCATTGCGACAGCGACCAATAGGGCACTTTGAACATGCGCCGGAAGAAGTTGACGAAGCGATTGAGCTGGATCGCGAAGTCGTAGGCCTTATCGCCGAGATGGGCGAGCCAGCGTGCGTTCTGCACCACGAGGTCGAAGATGTCGCCGTGGATGACGAGATAGCGCTTGCCGTCCACGCCGGTGTGGACGGTGTTCTCGACGACGTCGATGCCGCCGAAATGGGTGCCGTAATAGTTGCGCAGGAACTCGTCGTGATTGCCGGGGATGTAGATGACCTTGGCGCCCTTGCGCGCCTTGCGCAAAAGCTTCTGGACCAGGTCGTTATGCGATTGCGGCCAATGCCAGCTCGATTTCAGCGCCCAGCCGTCGACGATGTCGCCGACGAGATAGATCGTGTCGGCATCATGGAAACGCAGGAAATCGAGCAGAAGGTCGGCTTGAGAACCGCGGGCTCCGAGATGAACGTCGGAGATGAACAACGTGCGAAAGCGCCGCTCCGGGCTCTCGTCACTCACATCGTAACTTCCCATGCGCCAGCCTGTAACAATGTCCCGTGACAGGGGGATGACCAATCGAACCTTTGAGGCACCTTCGGATACGAATCACGCCTTGCCTCGCCCGCCCCTGCGAATATCAGTCGCATGCGACAATCAGGCGACATGACGCCGCAGCGGCCGCCGCAAGAACCGGACCTGCATGGTTGGATGGGTTCACGGCCGCGCGCTCGCGACCGTAATCAGTAAAATTTGTGGAAATGATGGATCGGACCGTGGCCGTGCCCGACGCTGAAGCGATCGGCGGCCGCGATCGCCGCGCTGATCCAGACCTTGGCGTTGCGCACGGCGCGCTCGAGATCCTCGCCCCTGGCCAGCCCCGCAGCGACCGCCGAGGACAGCGAGCAGCCGGTGCCATGCGTGTTGCTTGTGGCAACGCGAGGCGCGGCGAGCGCGATCGTGGTGTTGGCGTCGACGAGATAGTCGATGCTCTCGGCGCCCTCGCCGTGGCCACCTTTGATCAGGACCGCACGGCAGCCCAGCGCCAGCAGCCGGCGCCCCTGGCTCTCGATCTCGGCCTCGCTCGCCGCGACGGGCTCGTCAAGCAGCGCCGCAGCTTCCGGCAGGTTGGGCGTAATCATCGACGCCAGCGGCATCAGCCTTGTGCGCAAGGCGTCGATGGCTTCGGACGCGAGCAGGCGATCACCCGATGTCGCCACCATCACGGGATCGAGCACGATGTGTTGGGGCTTCCAGCGCGACAATGCGGCGGCGATCGCATCGATGCTGGCGGCTTGCGCCACCATGCCGATCTTGACCGCGCCGACCCCGAGATCGGAAAATACCGCGTCGATCTGTGCGGTGACGAATTCCGCGGGCACGGCGTGAATGCCGGTGACGCCGCGCGTGTTTTGCGCCGTCAGCGCCGTGATGGCGGAAGCGCCAAAGACGCCGAGCGCGGCAAAGGTCTTCAGGTCGGCCTGGATGCCGGCGCCGCCGCTCGAATCGGAGCCGGCGATCGTGAGCGCCACGGGGGTCGTCATGGGGCGATTTTCCGCTTCCTGGGGACCATGGCCCGTCCTAGCGCGCACTCCGGCGACCCGCAAGTTCGCTTGCCAAATCCGGCTGGTTTTGGCCTAGTGGCCTTCAGATATGCTTTCGGAGTGACCGCGATGGTTCCTTTTTTCGTCCAGATCAAATGCAAGCTCGGCCAATCCTATGTGGTCGCCAATGCGCTCGCCGAAGCCGAGATCGCCTCCGAGATCTACTCCACGGCCGGACAATACGACCTTCTGGTGAAGTTCTACGTCGACAAGGACACCGACATCGGCCACTTCGTCAATGAGAAGGTGCAGGTGCTGCCGGGCATCCAGGACACCCTCACCATCATCACCTTCAAGGCGTTTGGCGCAAGTTAACCGTCCGGAAAAGGGCGGGCCTGATCAGGCGCCGCCCTCCTTGCGCTTGGGGCGCGGCGGACCGTCCACCGGCGGCAGCGATTTGAGATAGTCCGCCATCGCCGCGAGATCGTCGTCCGGCAATTGCGAGGTGTTCTTGATCACCCGCGTCATCGCGCCACCGACGCTGTCGCCGTCGGGCAACTCGCCGGTCTTCAGGAAATAGGCAATATCCTTCGCGCTCCACTCGCCGAGGCCCTTCTGGGTGATGTTGGGCACCCATCCCTCGCCTTCCGGATTGGGGCCTCCCGCGAAGCGTTGTCCGGCGATGATGCCGCCAAGCGCATTGCGCGGGCTGTGGCATTCCGCGCAATGGCCAAAGCTGTTGACGAGATAGGCGCCGCGATTCCACTGCGGCGACTTCGTGCCGTCAGCAACGAACGGCTTGCCGTCCATGAACAGGAATTTCCAGATACCGACGTTGCGCCTTATATTGAACGGAAAGCGCACGTCGTGGTCGCGCACCTTGCCTGCAACGGCCGGCAGCGTTTTCAGATAGGCGAAGAGATCGAGCACGTCCTCGCGCCTGGCGCGCTGATAAGACGTATAGGGAAAGGCCGGAAAATAATGCCGGCCGTCCGGCGAGACCCCGTGCATCACCGCATTGACGAATTCGGCGTCGCTCCATTTGCCGATGCCGTCGGTCGGATCGGAGGAGATGTTCGGCGCGTAGAACGTTCCGAACGGCGACTTGATCGCGACGCCGCCGCCGAGCCTGAGACGATCGGGCTGGTCGGGGACGGCATGGCAGGAGGCGCAGCCGCCGGCGTTGAACATCACCTCGCCATTGGCAAGATCAGGCACGCGGGCAGGCGCGGCGCCGGCGGCCGCCACCACCGGCGCGCTGAGCCACCAATAGACGCCGGCTGCGGCGAGTGCGGCGAGCAGCGCCACGGAGATTGTTCGTCGCAACATGCGGTCCTTTCGTCGTCGCGGCGAACCTTATGACCGATGTCTTCGCCGCTCCAGCCACGAAGAATTTAGCCCGCCGCGGCCTGAAACGGGAATAAACTGAAATGCCGGCTGTTGGAAGTTTGGCAGCCCAAACGGGTTCAGCAGGGAGAAGAGTCATGAACAAGACCGTCATCGCCATGTCAGTGCTCGGCGCCGTCGCTTTTGCGGGTTCGGCCAGTGCGGAAAAGCTGAAAGCAACGCTCGACGCCAAGTCCGAGGTACCGGCAACCACCAGCAGCGGCACCGGAACGGCCGATCTGGACTACGACGCCGCCAGCAAGAAGCTGTCCTGGAAGGTCACCTATTCCGGCCTGTCCGGCCCCGCCACCGCCGCGCATTTCCACGGGCCTGCCGAGCCCGGCAAGAACGCGGGCGTCGCGATCCCGATTCCCGGCGCAGCCACCAGCCCGGCCGAGGGCTCGGCGACATTGACCGACGCGCAGGCCGCCGATCTGCTCGGCGGGAAGCTCTATGTCAACATCCACACCGCGGCCAATCCGGGCGGCGAGATCCGCGGTCAGGTGACGAAGTAAGTCAAGGCCGCTTCGTCGGCGAAGGCCGGACGCTGGAGGGAGCGTCCGGCCTTTTCGATTCTTGGGTTGGGAATCCGAAGCCACGCACAAGGCGCGATCTTGGCGCATGCGTCACATTTCGGGTTCGGCCGCGTTCAGCGCTTGCGCTAGATCGGCGATCAGGTCCGACGGGTGTTCGATGCCGATCGACAGCCTTATCGTGGAATCCAGCACGCCGATCTTGCGGCGGATGTCGGCGGGAACGCCGGAATGAGTCATGGTGGCAGGCAGGCTCGCAAGCGACTCCGTTCCACCAAGGCTCACGGCCAGCTTGAGGATTTGCAGCGCGTTGAGGAACTTCATGGCCGCGGCCTTGCCGCCGACGATGTCGAACGAGAAGGTGGATCCTGCACCTGAGCATTGCCGCGCGAACACAAGTCCGACCGGCGAAGCCGCCTCAAGATGACCGAGATAGTGCACCTTGGCCACCCTGGAATGATCGCGCAGATAATCCGCCACGAGCCGCGCATTCGCATCGGCCTTTTCCATGCGCAGGCTCAACGTCTCGAGCGACCGGTTGATCATCCAGCAGGAATGCGGATCGAGCTGGGTGCCGATGGCGCCCCGCAGCGCCTTGATGCCTTTCACGACGGCTTTCGAGCCGAGCGCGGCGCCCGCGATCAGATCTGAATGACCGCCGACATATTTCGTGAGCGAGTACAGAGAAATATCCGCGCCGTGCTCGATCGGCCGCTGAAACACCGGTCCGAGCAGCGTATTGTCGCAGGCGATGATCGGAACGTGTCCTTGCGTCTTTCCGATTGTCTCGGCGACACGGCGCATCATCGCGACATCGACCAGCCCATTGGTCGGGTTGGCCGGAGTTTCGATCAGAATCATCGAGACCCGGCCCTTGCCCATGGCCTCTTCCGCGGCCTGGTTGACCGCGGCCTCGTCAACGCCATCGGCGAAGCCGACGGCGCCAATCGACAGACGCGCAAGCGTATTTGTCAGCAGGGTTTCCGTCCCGCCATAGAGCGGCTGGGAGTGCAGAATGACATCGCCGGGGCGGACGAAAGCCAGGATCGTGGTTGCGATCGCCGCCATGCCGGATGAGAACAACGCACAGCTCTCGGTGCGCTCGTAGATTGCCAGCCTGTCCTCGACGATTTCGCTGTTGGGATGATTGAAGCGTGAATAGACTAGGCCCGCGCCCATCCCTTCCGGCGGCTCGCGCCGTCCGGAGACGAAATCAAAGAAGTCCTGTCCATCCTCGGCCGTCTTGAAAACGAAGGTGGACGTCAGGAACACCGGCGGCTTGACGGCGCCTTCCGACAATTGCGGATCATAGCCATAGGTCAGCATCAGCGTTTCGGGATGCAGCATATGGTTGCCGATGTGCGTCTTCGACGGGAAGGGTTTTGCCATGGCCTGTCTCGCTGTTCCTGATTGAGGAGCTCGCCGCGGGTTGGAACTCCTGATGTCATGAAGCCGTCAGGAGCGAGATGCGTCAGCGTCAAAAGCTCACACCAATGGCGCGGCGGCTGGAGCAAAGATAATTGTTCTGGCAGCGATCCGTCAGGCCTTGCGAACAGAATTTCTCCGCTGCGCTGCGCGCCGACATAAAAAAACGGCTGCTCTCGCAGCCGCCCTTTCTTGGCTTTGGTAGCGCGGGTTTCACTGCGCATCCATCCGGGCCACCCGCTTCTTGTGCGCGTCAGCCGTTCTTCACGCGGAAGGTCTCATGGCAGCCGCCGCATTCCTTGCCGACCGCGGGAAAATTCGCCTTGAGCGAGTCGAGATCCTTGATCTTGCCCTTGGCCTCGGCGACGACCTTGGCGAAGCTCGCGACCTTGGCATCGAACCCGGCCTTGTCCTCCCAGACCTTCGGCGAGGCGCTGTAGTCGCCCTCGGGCTTCATGCCCTTTGCGCTCGCCGGAAACAGGTTCGGCAGCTTCTTGGCGGTGTCCTCGAACTGCGCCAGCGCGCTGTCCACGGTGGCCTGGTCATAGGGCTTTTCGCCCTTGACCATCGCCGCCACCGCGCCGGCGTTCTTGCCGTTGCCCTTCATGAGGGTCTGGACCTCCTTGACGGAGTCCTCTTGTGCCCAAACCGCGCCCATACCGAGCAGCAGCGCGCCCCCAACAACCAACACTCGCTTCATTCGCAGAATCCCTTTCGTTGATGCAAGATCGCCTTGATGCAGGATCGCCTTGATGCAGATCGTGCCGACCCCTCAATGGGGCCAACACCACTCGGCAGATTTCATTCCGCGGAAGGCGCGACGATAAATCGTCGCACCCTTATTAGTCGCGCATGATCCCGTCGGAAAACCGCTCCACACGTTTGCGGATCATGCGAAATCACAGGCTGTGACGGCGGTGGTGCTCGTTGATGGCGATCCACACCCGCTCCGGGGTCGCCGGCATGTCGATGTGGTCGATCTTGTACTCGCGCCAGAGCCCGTCGACGATGGCATTGACGACGGCCGGACAGGAGCCGATCGCGCCGGCCTCGCCCGCCCCCTTAACCCCCAGCGGATTGGTCGTGCAGGGCACGTTGGCAGTCTCGAACACGAAGGCCGGTCCGTCCGCCGCGCGCGGCAGCGCGTAGTCCATGAAGGTCGCAGTGATGAGCTGGCCGTCGCCCGCGCCATAGACCACCTGCTCCATCAGGGCCTGGCCGATGCCCTGCATGGCGCCGCCATGCACCTGGCCTGCCAAGAGCAGCGGATTGAGCGTCTTGCCGAAATCGTCGACGATCACGTAATTGACGATTTTGATGATGCCGGTCGCCGGATCGATCTCGACCTCTGCGAGATGGGTGCCGTTCGGATAGGTGCCGTCGGCGCTGGCGAAGGTCGCACTCGCGTTCAGCTTCGAGGGATCGGCGCCCGCGCGCTTGGCGAGACCGGCGAACGAGATCGAACGGTCGGTGCCGGCGATGCGCACCGCGCCTTCCGAAATCTCGAGGTCGCCGGCGCTGGCTTCCAGCGCCTGGGCCGCAATCTCCTTGAGTCGCGCGCCGAGCTCGCGGGTCGCACGCTCGACGCTGACGCCGCCTGACGGGATCGACGCCGAGCCGCCGGTGCCGAGGCCCGTGGCGATCATGTCCGTGTCGCCCTGGTGGACGTGCACGCGCTCGGGCGCAACGCCGAACTGCTCGGCGACGATCTGCGCGTAGGCGGTCTGGTGACCCTGCCCGCTCGACTGGGTGCCGATCAGGACAGTGATATCGCCATCGGGATCCATCCGCACATTGGCGGTCTCCTCGCCCATGGTGCCGCAGACCTCGACATAGCTCGCAAGCCCGATGCCGCGGATCAGGCCGTTCTTCTTGGCCGCCTTGGCGCGCTTGCCAAATTCCTTCCAGTCGGCGATCTCCATCGCGCGCTTGAGATGCGCTGCGAAGTCGCCGGAATCGTAGACCTTGCCGGTCGCCGTCTTGTAGGGCAGCGCCTTCGGCTGAATGAAATTCTTGCGGCGGATGGCGTCCGGCGTCATGTCGAGTTTTCGGGCGCAGGCGTCGACGAGACGTTCGATGACGTAGGCTGCCTCGGGCCGCCCCGCGCCACGATAGGCATCGACCGGCACGCTGTTGGTGAAGATGGTGCGAACCCGGCAGTGGAACGCCTGGATGTCGTAGAGGCCCGGCAGCATGCCGGCGCCGCCGTGCGGGATGTAGGGCCCGAAGGTCGACAGATACGCGCCCATGTCGCCCATCAAGTCGCAATCCATCGCGAGGAACTTGCCGTCCTCGGCCAGCGCCATCTTCGCGGTGGTGACGTTGTCGCGGCCCTGCGCGTCGCCCATGAAATGCTCGCTGCGATCGGCCGCCCATTTCACCGCCTTCTTCAGCTTTCGCGCGGCGACTGCCAGGAGGGCGTATTCCCGATAGGGAAACAGCTTCGTGCCGAAGCCGCCGCCGACGTCGGGGCAGATCACCCGCATCTTGTCGGTCGGCATGTTGAGCACGTTCTGGCAGAGGATATCGCGCAGCCGATGGCTGCCCTGGCTGCCGACCGTCAGCGTCAGATGGTCGCGCTTGGCGTCGTATTCGCACACCGCCGCACGCGTTTCCAGGAAGCTCGCGACCACGCGCGGATTGACGATCGAGATTTCCGCGACCGCATGTGCTTTGGCAAACGCCGCTTCGGTCGCCGCCTTGTCACCAATCGAAACATCGAACAGGACGTTGCCGGCCTTGTCCGGCCAGACCTGCGGCGCGCCCTTCTTGATGGCGTTGACGACGCCGGTCACCGCCGGCAGCGGGGTCCATTTGACCTCGATCGCCTCGATCGCGTCGCGAGCGTGGTCGACGGTCTCGGCGACGACGAAGGCGATGGAATCGCCGACATGGCGCACCTCGTCCTTGGCGAGGATCGGGTAAGGCGGGCCGGTGAACGGATCGGTCTCGAGATTGAACAGGCAGGGCAGATTGCCGAGATCCCCAACGTCATCGGCGGTCAAGATCAGCGCGACGCCGGGCAGCGTACGGGCACGGCTCGCATCGATGGTGTATTTGGCATGGGCATGCGGCGAGCGCAGCATCAGGCAGCGCAGTGCGGCCTGCGGCGCGTAATCGTCGGTATAGCGGCCCTTGCCACGGATAAGTGCGTCATCCTCCTTGCGCAGCACGCTTTGGCCAACGCCGAATTTGATGGGAGCCGCCATTTTCTCTTCCCGTTCTCATGGTTGTTTTGCCGGCATATTGCCGTGGAAAAACTGGCAAGGCAAACGGGTTTAGGCGGGCACATTGATCGGCGGTACGGAAAGCGCCGCTGATCCGTCATTGCGCGGGGCTATCGCATATGGCGTTCTGGAAGGCGTGGTTCGAGACGGGCCGTAAGCGGCGCACCATTGCGCCGCGAAACGAGACCTCATCCTGAGGAGCCCGCCAAAAGCGGGCGTCTCGAAGGATCGGCCGCGAAGGGGCAGCCCGCCAAGCTCCTCTACAAGTTACATCAAGCCACGGCCCCACAGATATATCGTGCTATCTCTAAGTCGATCGATAGCTCGTTCAGCTGTGATGTAGTCGATCTCGCCGCGCGTGAGGCCGATATCCATCAACTCCCTGTCACTCAGGTCCTGCAAGTTGGCTCGTAAGCTCTGGCGCTGGCGCCGCTCCTGAAACGCACGCCAAGCCCGACCGAGCAAGCCCCGGCCGCTTCGCGTCGCTACCGCGGCATTCCTTTCCGGCAAAGCGTCGTCCAGCGCTGCAGCGGTCGCCTTGAGGCGCGCTGCCAACGCCGCGTCCATCGCGTCCTTCGCCGACACGATGGAGAGGTTGAGGCCGCGTCCCGCGGCATCGACCTCGGTCTCGGATGTGACGTTCGTCAGTTGGGGTGGCATCGGATGCTCCTGCTGTTGTGCCGGCAGGGAGCGTGGCCAAACAAAAGGCCCCGTCCGATGCCGGCGGGGCCCTGGTGGAAAGATGTCGTCGTCGAATTCCTAGCGCGCGACTCCTTCCACGGCCCAGCCGAAGCGGGTCATGTGCATCGAGTTGATGTTGCGCACGGATTTAGTCATGAGCTGTTAGTACCACAGCAATCGCGCAAAATCAAGAGATGTGTGAACGTCGGTTGCATCCTGGAGGCGAGCCCCTCGTTCAGGCGCTCCCTTCCCCCTACGTGCCTTCACGACTTCTTCTGCTTCGCTTCCACGTATCGTGCGAAGTTGTCGAGGATGGCCTGCCAACCGCCTTGCTGCTGCTCGACCGAATGCGTCGATTCGCCATCGAAGACCACGCGGACGAGAATGCCCTTCGGGCCGGGCACAAACTCGACTTCAGCTTTTCGCTCGCCGAACGAATATTCGATCCGCTTGTGCTCGATGATTTTCGTGTAGGTACCGGCGAAGTCAAAGCCCATGCTGCCGTCCTTGGCCTCCATGCGCGATGAGAAGACACCGCCTTCTCGCAGGTCGACGGTCGCCTTGGTCGTATGCCAGTCGTCGGACGCGGCGTTCCACTTCATGATGTCAGCAGGCGTCGTGTAAGCGCGCCAGACCTGATCGATGGGGGCTGCTACGTTGGTTTCGACGGTGATCCTCATAAACAGTGCTCCTGGTTCGATTTTGCCGGCTCGAGGTCACGGCATCACGTCGCGTGTGCAGGGTCCATCCACCGCACTTCCGAGACGTGTCCATCCAAGGACGATCGAGACTGGCCCGTGCCGACAAGCTCGAGCCGTCAATGCGTTGAAAATATGAAAAGCTAGCCGCGCACCAGCGAGACCAGCCAGCGGCGGCCGAACAGTGCAAGGATGGCGAGCGCATAGACGATCGCGCCCCCGACGGCCAGCAGAAGCAGCGTCAATTCGTCCCGGAAGTGCATCGAGCCCAGCGAAGGACCGCTGAAGCGCGCGATGAGCCAGAAGGCGGCGGCCAGGATGATCCCGGTCAGCAGGAATTTGGCGAGCGAAAACAGCCAGGCGCGGTCCAGCACGAGAAAGCCTCGCCGCACCGCGAAGAAAAGCACCAGCAGCAGATTGGTCCAGACACCCACGGCGGTTGCCAACGCCAGGCCGATCTGGGCCAGCGATCCCATCAAGGCGACCTTCAGCGCGACGTTGACGGCGATGCCGGTCAGCGACGCCCGCACCGGCGTCGCGGTGTCCTTCCGCGCGTAGAAGGTCGCGACCGCGCTGCGGATCAGCACGAAGGGGATCAGACCGATGGCATAGGCCGCGAGCGTGGCGCCTGCGGCGGCAGCGTCGGCTTTCGAGAACGCCCCGCGGGCGAACAACGCACGCATGATCGCGTCGGGCACGGTGAGGAAGGCGGCGACGAACGGCACCGAGAACAGCAGCGTGAAATCGAAGGCGCGGCGCTGCGCCTGCAGCGCGCCGTCATGGTCGTTGGCCGTGATCCGCCGTGACATCTCCGGCAGCAGCACCGTGCCGATGGCAATGCCGATCACGCCGATCGGGAGCTGGTTGAGGCGGTCGGCATAATAGAGCGCCGACAGTGCACCCGCGGGCAGGAAAGTCGCGATGATGGTGTCGGCAAACAGCGCGACCTGCGTGCCCATCGAGCCCAATGTCGCCGGGCCGAGCGCTTTGAAGAAGCCGCGGATGTCTTCGTCAAGCTTGAGCGGGGCAAAGCGCGGCAGGCCGCCATGGAGAGCGAGATCACCCGCGAGCAAAAAATACTGGAGGAAGCCGGAGATGAGGACGCCCCAGGCGGCGGCGTGGCCCGCACTGGGAAACCAGGCGGCGAGCGCCAGCGTCATCATCATCGAGATGTTGAGGAAGATCGACGCGGCCGCGGCGCTGGCGAAGCGCTGCATCACGTTGAGCATGCCGCCGTAGAGCGTCACGAGCGTGATCAGCAGCAGATAGGGAAAGGTGATCCGGGTCAGCTCGATCGCGAGCTTGCGCTGTTCGGCGTCCTCGGAAAACCCGGGCGCCAAAATGCTCATGGCCTGCGGCATGAACAGCCAGGCGACGATCAGCAGCAGCACCTGCGAGGCCAGCAGCAGCGTGAAGATGCGGTCGGCGAACAATCTTGCCGCCCCCTCCCCGCGCTCGCCATGGACGTGCGCATAGGCCGGCACCCAGGCGGCGTTGAAGGCGCCCTCGGCGAAGATCGCACGGAAATGGTTGGGCAGCCGCAGCGCCACGAAAAAGGCGTCGGCCACGGGGCCGGCGCCGAGGATCGCCGCGAGCAGGATGTCGCGGGCAAACCCCGTCAGCCGCGAGAGCAGCGTGTAGCCACCAACCGTGAAGATACGTCCGAGCATGCGTCTGTTTTAGAGCATGGCGAGATTAGGTCTAGGTGCAAGCTGCGGCGCAGCTGCGCTCCCTCCCCGCTTGCGGGAGAGGGCTGCCGCCGCGGGCAGGAATCCCCAGGAGGAGAGAGCCCTCACCCGGATCGCTTGCGCAATCCGACCTCTCCCGCTTGCGGGAGAGGTAAAGAAAGAACGGCGAAATCAGGTAGAAAGCGCGCCGCGCACGGCCGCGATGATTCGCTCCTGATCGGCTTCGGTCAGATAGGCATGCATCGGCAGGCTGATGACGTCCTGCGACAGGCTCTCGCAAGCAGGCAGGCCGCCCTCGGCGACGGGGTACTGCTTGTAAGCGGTCTGCTGATGCATCGACTTGCCGTAATAGATCGCCGTCGGCACGCCCTGGGCCTTCAGCGCGGCGGCAAAGCCGTCGCGGTCGGTGCCCTCCGGGAGCCGGATCGTGTACTGCGCCCAGACCGACGTGTTGCCGGGAGTAATGCGCGGCACGGTGACCACATTGCTGAGGCCGCGGGCGTAGCGCTCGGCGACCTTGTTCCGGGCGGCGATCTCGTCGTCGAATATCTTCAGCTTCTCGATCAGGATAGCGGCCTGCATGGTGTCCAGCCGGCCGGTCAGGCCGAGGCGGACGTTGTCGTATTTGTCGACGCCCTGCCCGTGCACGCGGATGCTGCGCAGCGTCGCCGCGAGCTCGTCGTCATCGGTGAAGATCGCGCCGCCGTCGCCGAAGCAGCCAAGCGGCTTTGCGGGGAAGAAGCTGGTCGCGGTGGCGAGTGCCAGGGTACCGAGCTTGCGGCCCTTGTAGCTTGCGCCAAAGCCCTGCGCGGCGTCGTCGAGCACGAACAGGCCTTCGGTCTTGGCGATCTCGGCGATGGCATCGTGATCGGCCGGTTGGCCGAACAGGTCGACCGGAATGATCGCGACGGGCTTGAGGCCGGCCTTGCGGGCGGTCGCGATGCCGCGCTTCAGCGATTCCGGGCTCATGTTGAAGGTCGCCTCGTCGACGTCGACATAAACAGGCGTCGCGCCAGTCCGCGCCACCGGCGACGCCGTCGCGATGAACGTGAAGGACGGACACAACACGGCATCGCCCGGCCCGACATTCTTCGCCATCATCACCATCAGGATGGCGTCGGTGCCGCTGGCGCAGCCGATGACGTGCTTGGCGCCGCAATAGGCCGCAAGCTGCTTTTCCAGCTCGGCGACCTCAGGGCCGTTGACGAACTGGCAATGGTCGAGAACGCGCTTGACGGCAGCATCGAGCGAGTCGCCGAGCCGGCGGCGCTGCGAAGCGACGTCGATGAAGGGAATGGGTTCGGAACGCAGATGCTGGTTCATGGCCGGGTTCTTGGCGCCTTCTTGAGTGGTCGGCATGGATAAGGAATCAGCCCACGACGCGGCGCGGACCCTTGCGGGCGGGCGACGTGGCCGCGGGCCGGGACGGCGTTTCCAGGCACTGCGTCGCGATCTCGAGGCTGGCGACGCCTTCGTCGCCGGTGACCGCCGGCGTCTCGCCGTGACGCACGGCCTTGAGGAACGCGATCAGCTCGGCGCGGAGCGGCTCGTCATGGCCGACCGGCAGATGCCGCATTGAATAGCTGCCGTCAGGCTTGAAGCCGAAGCATTCGGTGACCTGGCGCGTCAAGAGATCGCCCATCACGTATTTGCCGCGGGTCGCGACCGTGACGCTGCGCGCCTTGAACGGCGTCAGCCAGTTGGTGTTGATGTGCGCGAGCACGCCGTTGGCGGTGCGGAACTGGAGTAGCGCGATGTCCTCGCGCTCGGCGATCGCGCTCGACAATTGCGGCTGCACCTCGACGATGTCGGATTCGGTGAACCAGCGGATCAGGTCGATGTCGTGCACGGCAAGATCGATCACGACGCCGACATTGGACATGCGCGGCGGGAACGGGCCGACGCGCGTGATCGCGATCGAGAGAATATCCTCGCCCGCGATCGCCTGCTTAACGGCGGCAACCGCCGGATTGAAGCGCTCGACATGGCCGACCATCAGCGTCACGCCGGCCTTTTGCGCAGCAGTGACAATCTCGCGGCCCTCTGCGACCGTGGACGCGATCGGCTTCTCGACCAACACGTGAATGTTCTTGGCGATGCAGGCGAGCGAGACCTCGTGATGCAGATGGGTCGGCGCCGCGATCGTGACCGCGTCGACGCCCTCGGCCAGGAGCTGGTCGAGCGTCTCGAAGCTCGCGCAATTGGCGAGCTCCATCGCCCGCGTGCGATGTGCCGGCGAAGGATCGACGACGCCGACGAGGCTGACGCCGGGAAGACCGCTAAGCACGCGCGCGTGGTTGCTGCCCATCACGCCGGCGCCAATGACGCCGACGCGCAAGCCGGCCTTTGCCGGTGCAGATTCCTTGGAACTCATTTGAGCAAACCCCGATTCAACGCAAATCCCCGGGCGCTTCTAGCACGGACGCCACATTTGTGGCGAATGCGGAGCTAGCGGTCCGGACACGATTTGATTCAAACAGTTACACGTTCCCCGGGCCTTAAGCCTCTGAAAGAGACCACTCTTTTGGCCCGGGTCGCGTGATTCGGAGTGTGCTGGTTAGGACCTTTGATAGTCGTCTTCAATCCGGATGATGTCATCTTCCCCGAGATAGCTTCCAGTCTGGACCTCGATCAGTTCCAGCATGATTTTACCGGGGTTCTCCATCCGGTGCACCGCGCCCATCGGGATGTAGATAGACTCGTTCTCGTGCACCGTCTTGACGGTCTCGTTGACGGTGACGCGGGCAGCGCCGCGGACCACGATCCAGTGCTCGGCGCGATGATGGTGCTTCTGCAGCGACAGACGCCCGCCCGGCTTGACCACGATGCGCTTGACCTGATGGCGCTCGCCATTGTCGACGGACTGGTAGCTGCCCCAGGGCCGATGCACCTTGAGGTGCTCCTCGGTGACCTTCGGTGCGACCTCCTTGAGCTTGGTCACGAGCCGCTTCAGGCCGTTGGCATCCTTCTGGCGCGAGACGAGGACTGCGTCCGCAGTCGCCACCACGATGAGATCGTCGACGCCTTCGAGCGCGACCAGCGCGGAATCGGTGGTGACGTTGCAGTTGCGGGAATCTTCGAACACCGCAGCGCCGTGCGAAGCGTTACCCTGCGCGTCCTTGTCCGACAATTCCCACACCGCGTGCCAGGAGCCGACGTCGGACCAGCCGCAGGACACCGGCACGACCGCTGCGCGCGAAGTTTTCTCCATCACCGCATAGTCGATCGAGATCGCCTTGGCCGCGCCGAACGCCTCGGGCTCCAGCGTCACGAAGCCGAGATCGCGGCCGGCATTGGCGACGGCATTGGAGATCGCCTCCACGCTCGCCGCATCGACCTTGCGGTATTCGTCGAGCAACACGGCGGCGGGGAACATGAAGTTGCCGCTGTTCCAGAGATAGCCGGAATTGACGTAGTCGGCCGCCTTCACGGCATCCGGTTTCTCGACGAAGCGCGCGACCGCGTGCACCTCGCCGGAGATGACCTCGCCCGGGCTGATATAGCCGTATTCGGTCGCCGGCCGCTCCGGCTTGACACCGAAAGTGACGATGCGGCCGGTGCTCGCGGCGGTAAGGCCTTCGCGGCACGCCGCGACGAAGGCGGCATTGTCCTGCACCACGTGGTCTGCGGCGAGCGCGAGCACGATCGCTTCACTCGCGCGGTTCTGCGCGAACACCGCGCCCGCGGCGATAGCGGGGCCGGAATCGCGTCGCATCGGCTCGAGGATCACGTCGGCCTCGATGCCGATCTCGGCGAGCTGCTCCAGCACCATGAAGCGGTAGGACGCATTGGTGATGACGATCGGGCGATCGAACAGCGAGGCCTCCGAGACGCGCAGCAGCGTGTCCTGGAAGGTCGAGCGCGTGCCGAACAACGGCAGGAACTGCTTGGGGCGCACCTCGCGCGAAGCCGGCCACAGCCGCGTCCCGGCACCGCCGCACATGATCAGGGGGATAATGCGTTTGTCCATCGTCATTTCAAACCTTGAAGTAGTCCCGATACCAGGTGACAAAATTACGAACTCCGTGCGCGATCGGCGTTGACGGTGCAAAGCCGGTGTCGCGCATCAGATCCTCGACATCCGCGAACGTTTCCAAAACGTCTCCTGGCTGCATCGGCAGCAATTCTTTGATCGCCGTCCGACCCAGCTCCTGCTCCAGAAGTCCGACGACGTGCATCAGCTCTTCCGGATGGTGGTTGCCGACATTGTAGACCTTAGACGGCGCATTTGCGGCAGCCTGGTCATCCGCGGGCACCCGATCAACCAGCTTGGACACGACACGGGTGACGTCGTCAATATAGGTGAAGTCGCGACGCATTTTGCCATGGTTAAAGAGCCGGATCGGCTTGTTGGCCATGATGGCGTTCACGAACAGAAACATGGCCATATCGGGCCGCCCCCAGGGGCCGTAGATGGTAAAAAAGCGCAGGCCCGTCACCGGCAGCCGGTAGAGATGGCTGTAGGACTGCGCCATCAGCTCGTTCGCCTTCTTGGTCGCGGCGTAGAGGCTCACGGGATGGTCGGTCCGGTCCTGCACGGCAAATGGCAGTTTTGTGTTGGCGCCATAAACGGACGATGACGAGGCGTAGACGAGATGACGACAGCCATTGTGCCGGCAGCCCTCCAGCACGTTGAGAAAGCCGTCAAGATTGGAATCGGCGTAGGCATGCGGCTGCTCGATCGAGTAGCGCACGCCGGCCTGGGCCGCGAGATGCACGACCTTGGCAAATCGATGTCGCGCAAACAGCGCCGCGATGGTGTCGCCGTCGACGAGATCGGCCTCGACGAAGGAGAAACGGGAATCGCCGCGCAACAGCGCAAGCCGCGCCTGTTTCAACGCCGGGTCGTAATAGCTGTTGAGATTGTCGAGCCCGACGACGGACCGGCCCTCGCCCAGGAGCTGCCGGGCGACGTGAAAGCCGATGAAACCGGCGGCACCCGTGACCAAAATCGCCTGATCCGTCATCCTGTTCCCAAGGACTCTTCGCCCGATCCGTCGCTCGATCTTTCGCCCGCGGCGCCTCTTTAGCCTCCGGATCGACGCGGTCGCAATAGCCCCACCGCCCTGCATGAGGGCTCCCGATAACCGCTATTGCAAGATCGGCGCCAAAACCATACCAAAGCGGCCGAATTCGGCGCCCCTGCGTCGGGTTGCTTTCAAAACCCTGGTTCATGCGGGCGAAATGCGCCGAATCCTGTTGTCGACGGCCAAGATCCTGATTTCCGGAGCGCTGCTCTACTTGGCGCTGCGCAAGGTCGATCTGTCCGAACTGTTTTCGCGCTTCACCGTGACCAGCCTGTTCTGGATCGGCTTGGCGATCGCGATCGCTTTCCTGCAAATCTTCGTCGGCGTGTTGCGCTGGCGCGAGATCAGCGCCGCATGCGGCGCCCCGCTCGAGCTCGGCCGCGCCATGCGCTACAACGTGATCGGATCGTTCTTCAACCAGACCCTGCCGTCGGCGATCGGCGGCGATGCGGTCCGGCTGTGGCTCGTTGCGCGCGCCGGCGCCGGCTGGCGCGCTGCGACCTACTCGATCTTCGTCGATCGCGCGATCGGTTTGATCGCGCTCGCGATCATCATCGTCGCGAGCCTGCCTTGGAGCTACAGCCTCATCGCCGATCCGCACGGGCGCTCGGCGCTGCTGCTCGTCGACCTCGCGGCGCTCGCGGGTGGTCTCGGCTTCCTGGTCTTCGGCGCGCTGAAATGGCACTGGCTGAAAACCTGGTGGGCCACGCATCACATCCACGCCTGTGCCGTGATCGCCAACCGCGTGATCTTCAGCCGCTCGCGCGGACCGGCCGTCGTGATCCTGTCGCTCGCCGTGCATGTGCTGGCCGTCGTGATCGCCTGGTGCGTCGTGCAGTCGATCGCGGCGCCGGTCGGCTTCAGCGACGTCTTTGTGCTGGTGCCGCCGGTGATGCTGATCACGATGATGCCGATCTCGATCGCCGGCTGGGGCGTGCGTGAAGCCACCATGGGCCTCGCGTTCGGCTTCGCGGGGCTGGCCGCAAACGAGGGGGTCAACGTCTCGCTGCTGTTCGGCGCCGTGTACTTCATCGTGGGCGCGGTCGGCGGCCTGGTCTGGATCCTCAGCGCGGAGAAAGCCGCGCAGGGGTCGGCGCCGCTCGGGGTGCCGGAGTGAACGCGGCCAATGACGCGCTCGGCGCTGTATGCTCGCTGCTTGCCATTGCGATTGCCGCGCTGGTGTCGGGCGTCGTCACCTGGACCAGCCGCCCCCTGCTCCAGCGCTACGCATTGGCGCGGCCCAACGCGCGATCCTCGCACCGTATCCCGACCCCGCAGGGTGCGGGCATCGCAGTGACCGCCGCGACGCTGCTGGTCGCATCAGCCTGGGCAGCCTGGGCGAGCGTCGCGATTCCGCCGGCGCTGATCGCTGCGACGGTCATGATCGCCCTGGTCGGATTTGCCGACGACATCAGGTCGCTGCCGGTGCTCGTGCGCCTCGTGCTGCAGGCCGCAGCCGTCGGCGCTGTCGTGTTCACCGCGCCCGAGACCGCGCGCATCGTGCCGGCGCTACCGCTCGCACTGGAGCGCGGCCTCATCCTGCTGGCGGGCGTGTGGTTCGTGAACCTCGTCAATTTCATGGACGGGCTCGACCTGATGACGGTGGCGGAAG
This sequence comes from Bradyrhizobium sp. 149, assembly GCF_023073915.1. GTDB lineage: Bacteria > Pseudomonadota > Alphaproteobacteria > Rhizobiales > Xanthobacteraceae > Bradyrhizobium. The sequence goes on from NZ_JADPKK010000019.1 coordinate 589,693, forward strand.
TGGTGCCCGTCACCGCGGCGCTGCTGCTGCTCGGACTGTTCGGCGATTTGTCGTGGCCGACCGCGCTGATCGCCGCAACGCTGTGCGGCGCCATGCTCGGCTTTGCGCCGTTCAACAAGCCGGTCGCAAAAGTCTTCCTGGGCGACGTCGGCAGCCTGCCGATCGGCCTATTGCTCGGCTGGTGCCTGCTCGAGCTCGCCTGGGGCGGACAGCCCGCCGCGGCGCTGTTGCTGCCGGCGTATTACCTCGTGGATTCGACCATCACGCTGTTCCGGCGCATTGCAAGGCGCGAGCAATTCTGGTCGGCTCATCGCTCGCATTTCTACCAGCGCGCCACCAACCACGGCTTCACGGTCTCCCGCGTGATCGGCGAGGTGTTCGCGCTCAACCTCGTGCTGGCATTGCTTGCCATCGTCACCGTGCGCGCCGGCTCGACGGCAATCACGCTCCTCTCCCTGCTCGCCGGCGCGACCGCGGTCGGATTCGTGCTGCGCCGCTTCTCCCGCCCTCAGGAGTCCTGAGCCGACAGCGCCAGCCGCAGGCCCTCATCGAGGGAGATCGGCGGATGCCAGCCGGTTGCCGTCGCCTTGGCGAGATTGAGCTCGAGCGAGCCGATCAGGCTGTCATGCGTATCCTGGCGGCGCATCACGCTCAGCAGCGTGCTGAGCAGTTCCGGCGGCATGCCGAACAGTCGCGGGTTCTTGCCGGCAGCCTTGGCCAGCCGCTCGATGAACTCGGGCGTCGAGACCTGCTCCCTGTCAGCCACCAGGAAGATTTCGAAATTGCTCGCGGGATCTGGATGAGATAGCCGGCGCAGGATGAACGACGACAGGTTCTGCACGGCAAGGAAGGCGCGGTGATTACGGATCGCGGCAAAGGGCAGCGGCAGCCCGAGGTTCACTGCACGCGTCAGCAACGCGAAATTTCCCTTGGCGCCCGCACCGTAGACCAGCGGCGGCCTGATCACGGAGATTTTCATGGCACTGTCGCGCGCGAGCGTCTTCAAGCCTGCTTCGGCCGCGGCCTTGGACATGCCGTAGAGACCGCGCGGCGTCAGGATATCGTCCTCGCTGAACGGCGCGCGGCCCTCGTTGCTGCGGCCGTGCACGAGAACGGTGCTGATGAAGATGAACTGGCGCACGCCAGCCATCGCCGCACTGCGCGCCAGGTGCAGAGTGCCGGCAATGTTGACGTTGCGGTAGAGCTGGACTGCATGCTCCTCGTGTTTGTGATGCACCCGCGCGGCGAGATGAACGATTGCGTCGACGCCTTGAAGCGCGGTCTGCCAGTCGGTTTCGGGGCCGATCGTTTCGATCACGACCTCGTCGTCCATGCCTTCCGATCTGCGCAACGCGCGGCGGACCGACCATCCCGCGCGCGCCAGCGCGGGCACGACATGACGGCCGACGAAACCGCTCGCACCCGTCACCAGCACGACTGGCTTGCTTTCGTTCATCGCTGCTCCGCCAGTTCGGGGTTGCGCAACAATTCGTCGACCAGCGCCGCATAGGCATCCATCGCGGTGACGCGATCGAACTTCGCTGCCGCCTTCACCGCGCGCTCCGCAATAGTGACACCGTCGGAGCAAGACGCCCCACGGATCGCCTCGGCCAGTTGATCGGCACGGCCGGGCGCCACGACCCAGCCGAGCCCGTTCTCTACCACCGTCAACGCGGCCTCGGCCTCAGGCTCGGAGACCAGCACCACGGGACGGCCGACCGCCAGCAGATTGTAGAACCGGCTCGGCACCGACACCCCCGCAACGTCCTTCCGGTACGGAATGATCCAGAGATTGGCAGCCGTCAGGAATGCCTCGAGCTCGGCATCCTCGACCCGCGCCACGAAGGAGACATTGGGCAAATTCGCTTCGGCCTGCAACTGCTTCAACCGCTCGAAGCCGATGCCCCAGCCGGAGAGCAGGAAGTGAATGTCCGGCTCGGCCCTCAAAAGGCGCGCCGCCTCGAACACGATCTCCGGATCATGGGTGAAGCCGAGATTGCCCGACAGACCGACGACGAAACGCGCTGAGAGCGCTTTGCGGAACGGATTATCCGCCGTCACCGGCCGGGGTGCGACCACGAGCGTCGCCCAGTTCGGGATGAAGCGGATCTTGTTCCGCGTCATGCCGGAATAGCTCAGCAGTGGCCGCTCGGCATCGCGGCCGATGGTGATGACGGCATTGAGCGCGCGGAACATCAGGCTATTGGCGACGCGCATCGTCATGGTCACGATCGAACCAGGCTTCAGAAGACCAGCCATCACCAGCACGTCGGGGAAGAGGTCGTGCATGATCAGCGCCGAGCGCGCGCCCTTCAGCCTTGCCGCCGCCGCGACCGCGTAAGGCAGCATGAACGGTGCGGTGACGGTGAGCACGACGTCACCTCGCCTCAGCTCCCGTGTCAACGCCAGGAACGTGCGCGCCGCGAACAGCAGCTCCGAGACCCCGCGCCGCACCAGCGCCGCCTTGCCTGCCATCCGGTTCTTGACGGCGACGATTCGCGGCTTGCCCGGGCCGGTCTGCGATGCCGGCAACGCGCCTGATGAGCCCGACAGCACCACGACCTCGTGATCCCCGGCGATGCGGCAGGCGATCTCGGCCATGATCGCCGCCGTCGTGCTCGGATCAGGCGGGTAATGCTGGCTCGCGACGATGATCTTGCCTGGAGGCTGCATAGTCAGGCCGCGGTCGACCCGAATTCCGGAACCGCGTCCTTCAGGATGGTCCTGATAGTGGCCCGATCGTCGCGCGCGATCGCCTGCTCCAGCGCCGCAATCCATTTGCGCAGCGTCTGCATCGGCGGCTCATTTGGCTGCGCGGCCATGATGCCGGAGACGCCGATCTCGCGGGTCGGCTCCTCGGAGGCGAACAGGATTTCGTGCAGGCGTTCGCCGGGCCGCATGCCCGTGAACACGATTTCGATGTCGTAGCCGGGTTGCAGGCCCGAGAGACGGATCATGCGCTCGGCGAGATCGACGATCTTCACCGGCTGGCCCATGTTGAGCACGTAGACCGACACGTCCGAACGCTGCGTTCCGAGCGCATGCGTTGCCGCCGTGATGACGAGATCGCAGGCCTCGCGGATGGTCATGAAGTAGCGGACCATGTCGGGATGCGTGACCGTCACGGGGCCGCCCGCATCGATCTGGGCCTTGAACTTCGGCACCACCGATCCGTTCGACGCCAGCACGTTGCCGAACCGGACCGAGATCAGCCGCATCGATCGCCTGGCGCCGCCGTGAGCCGCCGCAAGATCATGGTCGAGCGCCTGGCAATACATCTCGGCGAAGCGCTTCGTGAGGCCGAGCATCGACACCGGCTCGATCGCTTTGTCGGTCGAGATCATCACCATGGCTTCGGCGCCGGCGCTGTGCGCGGCATCGGCAACGTTGATTGAGCCGAAGATGTTGGTCTTGACCCCCTCGCTCCAGTCGCGCTCGAGGATCGGCACGTGCTTGAGCGCGGCGGCATGGAATACGATGTCCGGCTTGAACTCGGCCATCAGACGGATGATGCGCTCACGGTCGCGGATGTCGGCGATCCTTCCTTCGATCGAAGCAGTCGCACCGCGGGCCGCGAGCGCTTCCGTGATCGCATAGAGCGCCGGCTCGGAATTTTCCACGATCAGGAGCCGCGCGGCGCCGAACGCGACGACACGCTCGCAGATCTCGGAACCGATCGAGCCGCCCCCGCCGGTGACGATCACCGCCTTGCCCTCGATCAGGGCCTCGAGCCGCGCGTAGTCGATCGTCTCGCTCGGTCGCAGCAGCAGGTCCTCGACGGCGACGGCCGTGAGCCGCGGCGTATCGCCGCTCTCGAGCGAAGGCATGCGGTTGACTATCACGCCGAGCTTGCGCGCCCGCATCAGGATCGATTCGGGATGGGCCTCCGGCTCGAATGCGGTTGGCGTCATCACGACGCGCGCGATCGCCTTGCCGCGCTTGGCGAAGTCGGCGACGACGTCCTCGATGTCATCGACGCCGCCCAGGACCGGGATGTTGCGGATGGAGTGTCCGCGGTCGGAACTCGACGGCGATAGCACGCCGACCGGCCAGATGCGCTTGATCGCCCCGCTCTCGATTCCGCGCAACAGCACCTCGGCGTCCGCGGCGCGGCCGATCAGCAGCGTCGGCGCGGCATCGCCGGTGCGGGCGTGACGCCGTACCCGCGTATAGCGGAAATAGCGGTAGGCCATGCGCAGCGCACTGAGGAAGGAGATCTCAAGGAACCAGTAGAGGACGATGGTCACCTTGCCGAGGAAGAAGGCGCCGCGGACGTTGGGGGCGACGAAGATGTAGTCGAGCACCAGGAGTGCAACCGTCAGCACGGTCGCGACGCGGATGATGTTCAGCGCGTCGGGCAGCGAGATGAAGCGCCATTTCGTCGTGGTCAGGTTGAAGACGAAGAACACAACCACGCTGAAGGCGAGGAAATAGGGCAGGATCTGGATCAGCAGCGGCAGGCGGTCGAAGAAACCGTCGCCGCCCTCGAAGCGCAGATAGAAGGCAGTGAACAGCGCCGCCGTGGTCGCCAGCAGGTCGTGGAGCGCGATCAGGAAATTGCGCAAGGTGAGATGCGAAAGACGCGTCATCCGCTGACCGATGAAATCCGTTGAGGTGCAACCTGACCGCGCTGATAGCCCATCTCGACGAGAGTTGCCAGCCGCGCGGCCGTTCAGGAACCGGCTTCTGCCGCCTTCGCTTCGGCCTGCTGAGCCCGGATCACCATGCCGCCGGCAACGCCGACGCCGATGACGTACATCCAGCCCTCGTGGAAGTCGAACAGATGGGAATTGAACAGCGAGGTGAAGACGTTCTGGACCACGACCAGGAGGCCGACCCAGTTTGCGAGGCCGTCGCCGCGAAACAACAGCAGATGCAGGATCCAGATGGCGTAGAGAGCGGCGACGCCGATGATGCCCCATTGCACGGCAACGTTCAGCGTCTGGTTATGCGGGTTGCCGATCACCTCGGCGGACGCTTTATTCTGGGCGCCGGACGTCGCGGCACGCTCGAACAATCCGCGCGTCGCGCCCGTGCCGTGCCCCATGATCGGTGCCTCCGCGAAGAAGCCGACGGATTTCCGCCAGAATTCGAGCCGCAGGCCGGCCGAAGTCGGCTCGCCTTTTTCCACATAGCGTGTGTAGTCACTGGCAAAGCTGTCGGCGGTCCTGCGCAATTGCGGCGAGGCCTGCCAGGCGAGAACCGCGCCCACGAGCAGGGCCGCAGAGATGATCGCGATGCTGCGCCATCTCAGATGAAGCAACGCAAACACACCGAACATGATCGGAATGGTGACCAGCGCGGTGCGCGACACCACCACGAAGGCCATGTTGACGAAGAAGGCTAGCGCGAGCGCCGTGAGCAGCCCGGCGATCCAGTATCGCTTCTGGCGCAGCAACTGCACGATCGGATAGGCGAGCGCGACCGCGCAGAGCGTGAACTCCTGGCTCTGGTCGATGTAGTTCTTCACAAAGATGCCGTGTTCGACACGGTCGGATTTGATCGCGAGGTCCGGGTAGAAGGCGACGAGCCATGACATCACCGACAATAGCGCGCAGGACACCAGGAAGGCGACGAAGACCCAATGCCCGCGCGGAGAGCGCGCAAAATGATAGAGCAGGACCGGCAGCACCAGCAGCTTGACGGTCGGATTGACCGCGTAGAATCGCGCGCCCCAGGCCGCGTCCGACCACAGCGTCCCGACCAGCGCGAGCAGGACCAGTGCAATCGGCGCCGCGCAGATCGGACGCTTCAGCGATTGCAGGAATTCGCGCACGTCGAGGAACGGCACCATGCAGAGCAGCATCAGGGCGTTGAAGATCCCCGCAAGCGAAGTCGACCATGGCAGCGAGGCCGCGGTCAGGATCGCGAACAGATCGACCGTCTCGGACCAGGCCGCCGGGCTGCGCAGACGCCGCCACAGCACCTGGCCGGTCGTCTCCCCCGCGAGCGTCGTCACTTGCCCTCTCCCCGCGCGCGATGAACCAGCGCGGTCGTGCTGAAACCCTGGAGAATGTCGACCAGCACGACATTTCCGCCCGCGGCCTCGACGACCTCATGGCCGACCACCTGCTCGCGGGTGTAATCGCCCCCCTTGATCAGCGCGCTCGGCTTGATGCGGCTGATCAGGTCGATCGGCGTATCCTCGTCGAAGATGACGACGAGATCGACGGCTTCGAGCGCCGCCAGCACTTCCGCTCGCGCCCGCTCGTCCTGAACGGGGCGGTCGGTGCCCTTCAGCCGCCGTACCGAGGCGTCGCTGTTCAGCCCTACGATCAGGCGATCGCAGGCGGAGCGGGCGGCGGTCAGGACCTTGACGTGGCCGGGATGCAGGATGTCGAAGCAGCCATTGGTGAAGCCGACGCGCTGGCCTTGGCTCTTCCATTCCACGAGCTGCGCGTCGAGTGTATCACGCTCGAGCACGATCTTCTCCTCGGCCGCGAGATAGGCATGCGGCAGGATCCTTCGCTTCAGCTCGGCCGTGCCTACGCTGGCGGTGCCCTGCTTGCCGACGGCGACGGCGGCCGCGGCACTTGCCATGCGCAGCGCCGTGTCCCAGTTCGCGCCCGTGGCCAGCGACACCGCGAGCGCCGCGGCAACGGTGTCGCCGGCGCCGGAGACGTCGCGCACCTTCACCGGATACGCCGGAACGTGAACGGCCTCGCCATTGCGCGGCACCAGCGTCATGCCGTGCTCGCCTTGCGTGACCAGGATCGCCTGGCAATCGGCGAGGCGCATCACGTCCTCGCTGGCATCGACGATGCTCTGCGGCGTGTCGGCGCGGCTTCGGGTCGCCTCCGAAAATTCCTTGCGATTGGGCGTCAGCAGCGTCGCGCCGCGATAGATCGCCCAGTTCAGGCTCTTGGGATCGACGATCACGGGCTTGCCGAGCTTTCGCGCGGCGTCGATCGTGTGGCGGATCACGCGGGCGGTCAGCACGCCCTTGGCGTAGTCGGACAGCAGCACGATGTCGGCGCGCGCGATGTGCGGCAGGATCGCGTCGATCAGCTTGGTCTCGATCGTATCGGAGGCAGGCTGTGCCTGCTCCCAATCCGCACGCAGCATGTGCGTGGAAAAATGCTCGGAGACGAAGCGGACCTTTCGCGTGGTCGGGCGCGAGGGATCGCACACCAGCACGCTTTCGATTGCACCCTGCTCCGCGAGCGCCGAGGCGAGCTGCCTGCCCGCATCGTCCGCGCCGACGAGGCCGACGAAGATGCAGCGGGCGCCGAGTGCGGCGACATTGCGCGCGACATTGCCGGCACCGCCGATATGGATCTCGCTGCGCTGTGCCGCGATGACAGGCGCCGGCGCCTCCGGCGATATCCGCGACACCTCGCCATAGACGAACTCATCCAGCATGATGTCGCCGATGCACAGCACCGTGCGGCCTGAGATGGCTTGCGCGAGGGCATCGAAATCGAGAATGGGCGTCGGCATGGTGATGGGCCTCAGCGGAAGCGGTCGGGCCGGTCGAGATAATCCCCGACATAGGCTTTCACCGCGTCCTCGAGCGTCGTGAAACCACCATTATAGCCGGCGCGGTGGAGGCGATCGACCTGGCTCTGGGTGAAATACTGGTAGCTGCCGCGGATCTGCTCGGGCATGTCGATGTATTCGATCTTGGGGCTGGCGCCGAGCACGGCATAGGCCGCGAGCATCAGATCCCTGAAGCTGCGCGCCTTGCCGGTGCCGACATTGAAGATGCCGGACACCGACGGCGTCGCCAGCAGCCACATAATGACGCGCACGACGTCGTCGACATAGATGAAATCGCGGCGCTGATCGCCGTCGGCGATGCCTTCGCGATGCGACTTGAACAATTGCACGACGCGGCCGCCTTTGACGTCGTCGAAGCGCCGCGCCAGCACGCTCATCATCGAGCCCTTGTGGTATTCGTTGGGGCCGAACACGTTGAAGAATTTCAGCCCCACCCATTGCGGCGGCAGCTTCTCGCCGTTCGCTGCGCGCTCGGCGACGGCGAGATCGAACAGGTGCTTGCTCCAGCCGTAGAGATTCATCGGCCGTAGTTTCTTCAGCGCAAGGATCGAGGCGTCGTCGTCAAATCCTGCCTCGCCGTCGCCATAGGTCGCCGCCGAGGAGGCGTAGATCAGCGGCACCGCATTCCCCGTGCACCAGTCCAGGAGGCGCATCGACATGCGGAAGTTGGTCTCGAACACGAGGTCGCCGTCGGTCGCGGTGGTCGCGGAAATCGCCCCGAGATGGATCACGGCGTCGAGCTTGCGGCCCTTCAGCCAATCCAACAGTTCGGCCGGCGGCACGATATCCACAAGCTGCCGCTTGGCGAGGTTGCGCCATTTGCCGTCTTTGCCAAGAAGATCGCAGACGACGACGTCGCTGCGGCCGGCCTCGTTCAGCGCGGCGACGACATTCGATCCGATAAAACCGGCCCCGCCGGTCACCAGCAACATTCCAACTTCCCTGCCAGATTTTGCCTGCCCGAAGTTTTGCGGCCCGGTCCTGCCCTAGCGCATGATCCGCCAAAGTGTAAGCGGTTTTGGGATTGCCGCTCAGCCGACTTTACCTGCCGGCCCGGAGCGGCTACCGAACCGCCACATCAGCGCACCCACGGTCCAATCTAACAAATGAACAAAGATTCGCAATTTGGTGGAGATACAGATCGGGGCGACACGCGCCCGATCCTGATCGTCCCCTATATGTGGATCGGCGATTTCGTCCGGAATCACACCGTGGTGCGGGTCCTGAAGGAGCGCTGGCCGAACCGGCCAGTCGATCTGCTCACGACATCCCTGTGCGCCCCGCTGGTCGACTACATGCCCGGCGTGCGCGCTGGGATCGTCTGGGACCTGCCGCGCGGCCAGCTCGCCGTGGGCCGCCAGCTCGGCTTGGCGAAGCTCCTGCGCGAGCGGAACTACGGCACCGCCCTGGTGCTGCCCCGGACCTGGAAGGCGGCTATTGCGCCCGCTTTGGCCGGGATCCCGGAGAGGGTCGGCTTCGTCGGCGAGTTCCGGTTCGGCCTGCTCAACCGCTGGCGCTGGGGCGAGAAGAAGCTGCCGCGCTTCATCGACAAGAATGCTGCCCTCGCCCAGCCCGATGGAGCCCCCCTGCCGGGGGAATGGCCGGTGCCGCAATTGCGGGTCCCGGCCGAGGACATCGTCCGCTGGCGGCAGGCCAACGGCCTCAGCGCCGGCGCAGCTGTGGCGCTGGCTCCCGGCTCGGTCGGGGTGTCAAAGCGCTGGACCTACTATCCCGAGGCCGCCCGCTTGCTGGCCGGGCGCGGCCTTGAGGTCTGGGTGGTCGGCGGCCCCGGGGAAAAGAGCCTGGCCCAGGAGATCGTCGCGGCCGGCGGCCCTGATGTCCGGGACCTCACCGGCACTGATCTGCGCAACGGCGTGCTGGCCATGGCCGCGGCCGGGGTCGCGATCTCCAACGATTCCGGGCTGATGCACATCGCAGCCGCCCTGGGCACGCCGACCATGGGCATCTTCGGCCCGACCAGCCCCTATCTCTGGGCGCCCCTCAACGGCCTTGCCGCGACCGTGGTCCAGGACAAGAGCGTGCTGTCGTGCCAGCCCTGCCAGAGCACGATCTGCAGGATGAACGACCACCGCTGCATGCGGGATATCGCGGCGGGCGAGGTGGTGGAGATCGCGGAGCGGGTGCTGGGTGAAGCTGGAATGCGCGCTACGACTTGAGGCCGTTGGGGCTGCGCCGATGATGACATCATGCCGGTGTTTTGCCCGACGAGTCAAATTCATTTCGTAAAGTCAGCAACGCAATAGACCGACCGCCAAGCCATTGATTTCACTGTCCCCGTCTACTGTGCATGGGGTTGTTTTCACGGTTTTTGTTTTGCGGGCACAAAGCGCGGGTTCAAAGCAGCGGCCGATACACCTCGCCGATCCGTGCGGCCTCCGCATCGAGGCTGAATCGTTCGAGCACCCGTGCCCGCCCGCGCTCGCCCATCGCGCTTGCTGTGGCTACATCGCACATCAGCGGCTCCAGCGCAGCGACCAATGCGTCCACGTCGCCCGTCGGGATCAGCACGCCCGTCACCCCATCCTCGACCACCAGCTCGGCCGCGCCCGCACGCGCGGCGACGAGCGCGCTGCCGGCCGCCATCGCCTCGATCAGCGTCAGGCCAAAGCCTTCGTTGCGGGAGGTGAAGGCGTAGATCGTCAGCCGCTGATACCAGCGTTGCACCGCTTCGATCGGCAACTCGCCGGTGATGACGATGCGCGATTGCAGGCCGGCGGCCTCGATCCGCTTCTTCAGGTCGCTTGCAAACGGTGTCTGCTCGGCTGTGACCTGGCCGACAATGATTGCGGTGAAATCCGGATAACGCGGCAGCAAGCGGCACATCGCATCGACGAACACATCCGTGCCCTTCTGCGCACGCACGCGGCCGAAGCAGCCAATCGCGTAGCGGCCCGGCAGCGCGGCTTCCGCGAAGGCAGCAGTGCGATCTGCCGGCTGCGCATAGACCTCGGTGTCGACGCCGTGCGGAATCACCGTCGCCTTCACCTTCAGGAACGAGGCTGAAAGATCTGACGTCGCGATGATCGCGTCCATGCGCCGGATCAGCCAGCGCGTGATCCAGCTATGATGGCGCTGCGCCGCCGAGGTGAAGACCAGTTTCAGCGGCCAACCAAGGGCGCGCAGCACGACGCCCGCGATCATCTCGTTGTTGCGGCGCGCGTGCCAGATCAGCGGCGCCTTGCGACGCCACAAACTCAGAAGATCGGCACTGCTCAGTCGCGCGATCCCCTCCGGCGCGTCGGAGCCGAACCATGCGGCGCGAAACAGCTTTGCCAGCCGCGGCGCCACCATTCGGTTGGTCGCGGTGACCCCGGAATAGCGCCTGTGCAGATTTGGCACGATCACTTCGAGATCGCTTGGGGAATTCGCCACGTCACGCTCCGTTTCGAAAGTCCCTATACGCAACATTAAGCATAGTGACCAGTTCAGCCGCGCCGATACCCACTCTTCACCACGTAAACGTTAGTTTGGAGCGTTGATCGAAGACGGGTGAGACCATGACTGTGCTTGTCACCGGCGGTGCCGGCTATATCGGAAGTCACACGGTTCTGGCGCTGGCGGAAGCCGGCGAGGATGTCGTCGTGATCGACGATCTCTCCACCGGCTTCTCGGCCTATCTGCCCGAGGGCGTGCCACTGTTCATTGGCGATGCTGGCGACGAGAACCTGCTTGAAGGCGTGATCGCCCAGCACAACATCGAGAGTATCATTCATTTCGCCGGCTCGGTGGTCGTGCCGGATTCGATGCGCGATCCGCTCGGCTATTACCGCAACAATTTCATGACCGCACGCAACCTGCTCAACGTCGCAGTCAAGCGTGGCATCAACCGCTTCATCTTCTCCTCGACCGCGGCGGTCTACGGCGATCCGGACCTGGTGCCGGTGCCCGAGCATGCGCCGACACGGCCGCTGTCGCCCTACGGTTCGTCGAAGCTGATGACCGAGATCATGCTGCACGACGTCGCCGCCGCATATGGCATGCAATACGTGACATTGCGCTATTTCAACGTTGCGGGTGCCGATCCGCAGGCCCGCATCGGCCTTGCCACCGTCGGCGCCACGCATCTGCTCAAGATCGCGGTGGAAGCCGCGACCGGCCAGCGCGCCAAGATCGACGTGTTCGGCACCGACTATCCGACCCAGGACGGCAGCTGCATCCGCGACTTCATCCATGTCACGGACCTGTCGCAGGCGCATCGCTCGGCGCTCGCCTATTTGCGCAATGGCGGCGCCTCGACGACGCTCAATTGCGGCTATGGCCGCGGCTACTCGGTACTGGAGACCATCGATGCTGTGCGCCGGGTGTCCGGCCGCAGCTTCGCCGTGCAATACGCCCCGCGCCGGCCCGGCGACATCATGACCATGGTCGCCGACACCAGCCGCATCCGCGGCCTGCTCGACTGGAAGCCGCAATACGACGACCTCGAGACCATCGCAGCGCATGCGCTGGCGTGGGAGGAAAAGCTGTTCCGCGAGCGCCACGGCGAGCTCCGCCACGCCGCCTCGGCCTAGATTCCATCCGGGCGCAAGCCCTTAATTGGACTTGAAAAGCGCTGGCTTAGCGGGCACAGAGGCCGTTCGATCCCTGACGCGCGGGCAGGCTTTTTTCCTGTGCCGTCAATGGACTGCGGATGGCTCAGTTTCCAAAGAAAATCACCGACGATCCCTATGCGGCAGCGGTCCTGATTCGCCGCCTGGTCACGGAACAGGGGATCCTCTACTGGCGGCGCTACCTCGTCGCCTTCGCGCTGATGGCGCTTGCCGCCGGATCGACCGCGGGCGCGACCTACGTGCTCGGCCAGGTCATCAACCAGGCCTATGTCGACAAGAACATCCCGGGCATCGCGATGTTCTCGGGCATCACGGTGATCCTGCTCTTCATCAAGGGCGTGGCGACCTACGGCCACATGGTCATCCTGACCAAGATCTCCAATGCCATCCTCGCCACCAACCAGCGCCAGCTGTTCGCCAAGCTGATGCGCGAGAGCGTCGGCTTCTTCTCCGAGCGGCATTCGTCGGAATTTTTGGCGCGGCTGACGGCCGGCGCAAAGTCCATCACCGATGTCCTCAATATGCTGGTGAATGCGGTCGGGCGCGACCTCATGATGTTGCTCGCCATGATCGGCGTCATGGTGTGGCAGGATCCGGTGATGTCGTTTATCGGCCTCGTCGTCGTGCCGCCGGCGATGCTGGTGCTGCGCAAGCTGGTCAAGCGCATCAAGGGCCTCGCCTACAACCAGTTCACCGGCACCGCCGACATCCTGGAGACGATGCAGGAGTCGCTGCAGGGCATCCGCACGGTGAAAGCGTTTACGCTCGAAGACACCATGCAGAACCGCATCGACGAGAACATCGCGATCGTCGAGCGCAACGCCAACAAGATGGCCCGCGTTGCCAACCGCTCCAATCCGCTGATGGAGATGCTCGGCGGCTTCGCGGTCGCCGGCTGCCTGCTCTATGGCGGCTATAGCGTGGTCGCGCTCAACGCCACACCCGGCGCGTTCTTCTCGTTCATGACCGCGTTCCTGATGGCGACCGAGCCGGCCAAGCGGCTGGCGCGGCTCAACATCGACCTCAACAGCCAGCTCGTCGGCGCCCGCATGCTGCTCGAAGTCGTCGACAGCCCCGCGAGCGAGCACTCCGACGACGACAAGCCGGCTCTGAAACTGTCGAATGCACGCATCGAGCTGCGTGACGTCAGCTTCTCCTATCGCAGCGGTGAGACCGTGCTCAACCGCATGAGTTTCGTTGCCGAGCCCGGCAAGGTCACCGCCTTGGTCGGCCCCTCCGGCGGCGGCAAGTCAACCGTGCTGGCGCTGCTGCTGCGCTTCTACGAGGTGACGCAAGGAACGATCGTGATCGACGGCCAGTCGATCGGCGCGATCTCGCGAAAATCGCTGCGCGCTCAGACCGCCTACGTCGGCCAGGACGTCTATCTGTTCCGCGATACCATCCGCGGCAACATCGCCTTCGGCCGGTCTGGTGCGACCGAAGAACAAATCATCGATGCCGCGAAAGCAGCCTGCGCACATGATTTCATCATGAGCTTCCCGCTCGGCTACGACACGCCTGTCGGCGAGCACGGCACGCAGCTGTCCGGGGGCCAGCGCCAACGCATCGCAGTCGCGCGCGCGCTGATCAAGAACGCGCCGATCATCCTGCTCGATGAAGCCACAGCCGCGCTGGATTCCGAGTCCGAGCGGCAGGTGCAGGAGGCGATCGAGCATCTCTGCCAGAACCGCACCACCATCGTGATCGCGCACCGCCTGCACACCATCATGCACGCCGATGCGATCCTGGTGGTCGAGGGCGGCGAGATCGTCGAGCAGGGCCGGCATGACGAGCTGCTCCGCCGCGGCGGGCGCTACGCCTCGTTCTTCCGCCTGCAACATCACGACGCCGGCGCTCTGGCGCCGATCAGCGCAACCGCATAGAGTTCCTTTCACCTCACGAGCAGCGAGACCACTTCATGAACGCCGCCTCCTACGTCATCCCGCTCCCAAGTCAGCCGTCGCTTCCCGTGGTGGGGGAAAGCGGCCGTTATCCCGTGCGCCGCATCTGGTGCGTCGGCCGCAACTATCTCGAGCACATCCGCGAGATGGGCAATGACGAGCGCGCCCCGCCGTTCTTCTTCGCCAAGCACGCCGACATGCTGGTGCCCGACGGCGCCACCATTCCCTATCCGCCGCTGACCAAAGATCTCCATCACGAGGTCGAGCTGATCGTCGCGATGAAGAGCGGCGGGCTGAACATCCCCGCCGACAAGGCGCTCGACCATGTCTATGGCTATGCCGTCGGCATCGACCTGACCCGCCGCGACCTCCAGATTGCCTCGCGCAAGAAGGAGCGTCCGTGGGAGATCGGCAAATCGTTCGACTATTCGGCGCCTTGCTCCGCGGTGCAGCCGGCGTCGAAGATCGGCCATCCCGCCAAGGGCAAGATCTGGCTCACGGTCAACGGCAAGGAAGCGCAGAAGGGCGACCTCACCGAGCTGATCTGGAACGTGCCTGAGATCATCTGGCAGCTCTCGCAACAGGTGAAGCTCGCCGCGGGCGACATCATCATGACGGGCACGCCGGCCGGCGTGTCGCAGCTCCAGCCCGGCGATAAGCTCGAATGTGGCGTCGACGGCGTCGGCACGCTGAAGGTCTCGATCGGCCAGCCTGAGTAAGGCTCACCGTGGCTTGAAATAGGAAGGCCCCGGACATGTCCGGGCCTTTTGCATGTCGATCGCGAACGATGCCAATCTACCAGGCCTTCACCGACCGATTGGCGTGGCTTGCCTGGGGCACACCGCGATTGAGCGACATGTGGGAATGCACACACAGCCAACCATCGGCATTGCGGGAAAACACCATGGTGGCGCGGCCTGGCCGCGGAAACGGGCTGCCATCGGGATGATAGCCCGTGCTCGTGAACGGCGCGATCACGGTTGCCATCGCGCCGTCGGGTGATGCCAGGACCGAAGTTTGCTCAATCACGAATCGGAAGTCGGTCGTCTTCGGCCAGACGTTGTCCCATTGCGTCGAGACCCATTGGTCAAGACCGGGGATGACGTCGTTGTGCGTGCCGAAGGCCAGCACATCCGCATGGAAGAGCGGACGTGCCGAGGCGTAGTCGACCTCGCGGACATAGCCCGCGAAGGTTTCCAGCCACGCGCGGAAAAACTGCACCACCTCAATGTTCGCAACTAGTAACGGGGCCATTGCCTGCTCCAAGTTCGACCGCTCAATCAGGTAATCTTGTTGCCATGGGGCGAACCATCCAGCAAGATAAGTGGTGAGCACCGGTGGAGATCGATCACGAACCGGGCCGATTTCATGGAGCCAGACTCATGAGGCGCCTTCTCCTCCTTGCGGCCACGCTTATCGTCTCGTGCAACGTTGCCGGCGCGCAGTCCAGTCAGCCCTATGCTGGCCTTGAGCATCGGCCCATCAAGGCATTGTCGCACCAGCAGATCGACGATCTTCGAGCGGGACGTGGCATGGGCCTGGCGCTTGCCGCCGAGCTCAATGGATATCCCGGTCCGAGCCATGTTCTTGAGTTCGGTGATCGGCTTGATTTGACCGCGGATCAGCGCATCCAGGTTCAGCGCCTCTTCGATGCCATGAAGCAAGAGGCGGTCCCGCTGGGTAACAAGCTGGTCGAGCAGGAAACGGAGTTGGACCGGCTCTTCTCCGCCCGCGTCGTAACATCGGAGTCACTCAAGGCGACCCTCGTTGCCATTTCGGAAACCCAGGCACTGCTCCGCGAAAGCCATCTCAAATATCATCTGTCGACAGCCGCCTTGCTCGATCAGAGCCAAATGCGGCGATACGCGGAGCTGCGAGGTTACCAACGCCCCGATAGCTCCGAAGGACAGAAGCACCATCACTAGAAAATGCTGACGGTTCGCATGCGAACGCGATCACCTCAAGGCCGACAGCACGAAGAGGCCGAGAATCACGACCGTCAGCGAATATTTCAGCACGTAGTAGACCTTGCGATTCCACGCCTTGATCTTGCGGCTCGCAAGATGGATCTCGTAGAGCTTGCCGAACACCTTGTTGAGCACGCCGACGCTCTCGCCGTCGACGTTCTGGGTTGCCGACGCCTTGACGATGTGGTGGCTGACCCAGCGGTTGATCGCGGTTAGGAAGCCGTACTTCATCGGACGCTCGACGTCGCAGAACAGGATGATGCGGTTGACGTCGGTCGCATTCTCCGCGCTGTGGATGAAGGTCTCGTCGAACATGAAGGCCTCGCCGTCGCGCCAGACGCATTCGACGCCGTCGACCAGGATGCGGCACTTGTTCGAGTTCGGCGTGACGAGGCCGAGGTGGTAGCGCAGCGAGCCGGCGAAGGGATCGCGGTGGGCGCCGAGCTTGCCGCCCGGCGGCAGCATCGCGAACATCGCGCCATGCACGATCGGGATCGAGTTGAGCAGCTCCACCGTCTTCGGGCACAGCGTGCGCGCCGAAGGCAGGAAGTCGTCGTACCATTTCAGATAAAACCGCTTCCAGCCGCTCTTGAAGAACGAGTAGAAACCCCAATCATTATTCTTCGCCGCGGCACGAATGAAGCCTTCGTCGAACAGGCGCACGGCCTCCTCGCGGATCGCTTCCCAATTTTCGCTGAGCAGCTTCAGCTCCGGAAACTGCTCGACCGGGATCACCGGCCTGTTCGGCACCGCCGAGCCCGCATACATCAGCACGTTGTAGGGCGAGAGATAGGTGGAGTGATCGCCCAGCTGGCGCGCGAAGCGCAGCCGCTGCTTGCCCCGGAAGTGGATGTAAATCGTCGAGGCCGCAAGGATATAAAGAATGACCAGTTGCGGTGCAAAAAGCTGTTTCAGCATCTCCCCGTACCCCAGCGATCCAACCGGGAACGTGATCTACCCCGACACCGCCCGAGCGGCAAGATATTCACCGGTGGGTTGCAATCACACTCCGGAGAGTAAGGTTGGGACCTGCAGCTGAAGCGAGCCGAATCAGACCCGCGACAGCGCCTGCAGGCCCTTGAAGGTCAGGCGCTTGGGGTCGGTGACGCCGGCGAGATACAGGCGGCGGATGAACGCGATCACGGCGTCGCGGTCGCAATCGGTCAGCGCCACGACGGCGTCGACCGCGATCTTCTGGGCTTCCATTGGGCTTACCTCGGCCTTGCGAGTAACCCCGGCCGACACAGGCTAGGACTCCGCGGTTAATCCGGCGTTAACCGTTCGGGCAGCATCGCCGATTCAGCCGAGCGGCCGTATACGCAAAACAACGCATTGCCGGACGGCGGTGCTGGCACTCGCGGTCGATCTTGGCCAGGCGCTCACCACGCGCAAGGCGCAACCGCGGGCGACGGCGCGATCAGGAATACTGCATGACACCGTCGTCGATCCGGCCGAAGCGCAAGGAGACGATGTCGAGGGCGTAGTTCTGGTAGAGCCGCCAAGGCTGCTTCGAGCCCTGCTTCGGCATCATCGCGACCGAGCGCTGCACATAGCCAGAGGTGAAATCGAGCGAGGGCTGCGCGGTGATCGCCGGATCGTCATTATGCGGCATGCACTGCCGGAAATTGTGCCGGTCCATGTAGTTGATGAGCCGGCAGACATATTCGCAAGTGAGATCGCATTTCAGCGTCCATGATGCGTTGGTGTAGCCGAAGGCCGAAGCCATGTTCGGCACGTCGGCATACATCATGCCCTTGTAGGTCAGCGTATTGGCAAAATCGACGGCGCGGCCGTCGACGCTGACGTCAAGGCCGCCGACGACCTGGAGCACTAGCCCCGTCGCCGTCACGATGATGTCGGCGGCAAGCTCGCTGCCGTCCTTCAGCCGAATGCCATCGCGGGTAAACGTGTCGATCTCCTTCGTGACCACGGAGGCGCGCTGCTCGCGGATCGCCTTGAACAGGTCACCATCAGGCACGAGGCAGAGCCGCTGGTCCCAGGGATTGTAGCGCGGCGTGAAATGGGTGGCGACGTCGTAGTCGGAGCCGAGCGCCATCTGCACGCCCTTGAGAACCAGCTCCTTGACCTTCGCAGGACGGCGCCGGCTGAGCTGGAAGAAGAACATCCCCCACATCACGTTGCGCCAGCGGATCAGATGATAGGCAAGGCGCGTCGGCAGATTGCGGCGCAATTTATTGGCGACGGGATCCTGCGCCGGACGCGACACCACATAGGTCGGCGAGCGCTGGAGCATGGTGACCTGCGCAGCCGTCGTGGCGAGCGCCGGCACCAGCGTCACCGCGGTCGCGCCCGAGCCGATCACGACGACGCGCTTGCCCGCACAGTCGATGTCGTCAGTCCAATTCTGCGGATGCACGATGCGGCCGGCGAAATCCGCGACGCCCGGAAACTCCGGCGTGTAACCCGCCTCGTATTTGTAATAGCCCGAGCACATGAACAGAAAATTGCAGGTGAAGCGCACGGTCTCAGTCGCGCCCTCGCCCGTGATGCACTCGGCCTCGACGGTCCAGCGCGCCTCACTCGTTGACCACGCCGCACGCTTGACACGATGGTGGAAGCGGATGTGCTTCTCGATGCCGTTCTCGGCCGCGGTTTCGCGAACGTAGTTGAGGATTTGCGCGCCGTCGGCGATCGCCTTCGGATCGGTCCATGGCTTGAAGGAATAGCCAAGCGTGAACATGTCGCTGTCGGAGCGGACGCCGGGATAGCGAAACAAATCCCAGGTGCCGCCGATGCAGTCGCGCCCCTCGAGGATGACGTAGCTCTTGCCCGGGCATTTGGTCTGAAGATGATAGCCCGCACCGATGCCGGACAGGCCGGCACCGACGATCAGCACGTCGAAATGGTCTTGGGACATGGTTCCCTCCGCCGCCAAGGATTGTCCGCTCGCGGACGTTGCGCGTCAACCGGCAATCGGCTCGATCACAACCGCAACGACAGGCGCTCCGTCGTCATTAAAACAACGAAGCCCCGGATCGCTCCGGGGCTTCGTGTCAACAATGGATTCGAACCAGCGTCTCAGTAGCGGTAGTGATCCGACTTGAACGGGCCTTCCTGCTTGACGCCGATGTAGTCGGCCTGGTCCTTGCGCAGCTCGGTGAGCTTGACGCCGATCTTGGCGAGGTGCAGGCGCGCGACCTTTTCGTCGAGCGACTTCGGCAGCACGTAGACTTCCTTCTTGTACTTGCCGTCCTTGTTGTTGGCGAAAAGCTCGATCTGCGCCAGCGTCTGGTTGGTGAAGGAGGCCGACATCACGAAAGACGGATGGCCCATCGCGTTGCCGAGGTTCACGAGGCGGCCTTCCGACAACAGGATGATGCGGTGCTTGTCGGGGAATTCGATCTCGTCGACCTGCGGCTTGATGTTGGTCCACTTCAGGTTACGCAGACCCGCGATCTGGATCTCGTTGTCGAAGTGGCCGATGTTGCAGACGATGGCGCGATCCTTCATCGCGCGCATGTGCTCGATCGTGATGATGTCCTTGTTGCCGGTCGCGGTGACGAAGATGTCGGCGCGCGGCGCGGCGTCTTCCATGGTCACGACTTCATAGCCTTCCATTGCCGCCTGCAGCGCGCAGATTGGATCGACTTCCGACACCATCACGCGGCAGCCGGCTTGGCGGAGCGAGGCGGCCGAGCCCTTGCCGACGTCGCCGAAGCCAGCGACCATCGCGACCTTGCCCGACATCATCACATCGGTGCCGCGGCGGATGCCGTCGACCAGCGATTCACGGCAGCCATAGAGATTGTCGAACTTCGACTTGGTGACGCTGTCGTTGACGTTGATGGCCGGCCACAGCAACGTGCCGGCCTTCTGCATGTCATAGAGACGATGCACACCCGTGGTGGTCTCTTCGGAAACACCCTTGATGCTCTTGGCGATCTCGGCGAAGTAGCCCTTCGGCTTCTCCTTGAGCTGCTTCTTCAAAAGCGCGAAGAAGACTTCCTCTTCTTCCGAACCCGGCTTGTCCAGGAACTTGGTGTCGCCGTTCTCGGCCCGCAGACCGAGATGGACGTACATGGTGGCGTCGCCGCCGTCGTCGAGGATCATGTTCGGGTGACCGCCGCCGTGCCAGTCGAACAGCTTGGCGGTGTAGTCCCAGTATTCGGTAAGGCTCTCGCCCTTGACGGCGAAGACCGGAATGCCGGCGGCTGCGATCGCCGCCGCGGCGTGGTCCTGCGTCGAATAGATGTTGCAGGAGACCCAGCGAATGTCGGCGCCGAGCGCTGCCAGCGTCTCGATCAGCACACCGGTCTGGATCGTCATGTGCAGGGAGCCGGCGATGCGCGCGCCTTTCAGCGGCTGCTTCGGGCCATACTCTTCGCGCGTGGCCATCAGGCCGGGCATCTCGGTCTCGGCGAGCGAGAGCTCCTTGCGGCCGAACTCGGCGAGCGAAATGTCCTTGACGATGTAATCGGTGAAGCCGGGCTTCGCGTTCATTGCGGGCGTCCTGTTGTTGAATTGGTCATTCCGGGACGGCCCGAAGAGCCGTACCCGGAATATCGATGTGATGACTAAGTATCCCGGGTTCGCTCGCTCACGCGAGCGCCCCGGAGTGTCGCACGGGAACTAGACCGCGCGCTTGAGCGGCTCGACGAGATCGGTCTTCTCCCAGGAGAAGCCACCCTCGTTGTCCGGCGTGCGGCCGAAATGGCCGTAGGCCGAGGTGCGCGCGTAGATCGGGCGGTTGAGGTCGAGATGGCTGCGGATGCCGCGCGGCGTCAAATCCATCGCCTCTGCCGCCGCTTTTTCGAGCTGGTCCTCCGGCACCTTACCGGTGCCGTGGGTATCGATGTAGATCGACAGCGGGCGCGCCACGCCGATAGCGTAAGCGAGCTGCAGCGTGCAGCGGTCGGCGAGACCGGCCGCGACGATGTTCTTGGCGACGTAGCGCGCCGCATAGGCGGCCGAGCGGTCGACCTTGGTCGGATCCTTGCCAGAGAACGCACCACCGCCATGCGGGGCCGCGCCACCATAGGTGTCGACGATGATCTTGCGGCCGGTCAGGCCGGAATCGCCGTCGGGACCGCCGATGTAGAACTTGCCGGTCGGGTTGATGTGCCAGATGGTCTTCGACGTGATCCAGTCCTTCGGCAGCGCCTCGCGCACATAGGGCTCGACGATGTCGCGAATTTGCTTCGACGAGATATCCTCGACCAGATGCTGATGCGACACCACGATCTCGCGCACGCCGACCGGCTTGCCGTTCTCGTACTGCACCGTGACCTGGCTCTTGGAGTCAGGACCCAGCACCTTCTCGCGGCCGGAGTGGCGCGCTTCCGAGATGAGGCGCAGGATCTTGTGGGCGTAGAAGATCGGCGCCGGCATCAGATCCGGCGTCTCGTTGGTGGCGTAGCCGAACATGATGCCCTGGTCGCCCGCGCCCTCTTCCTTGACCTCGCCCGGCTGCAGCGCATCGACGCCCTGCGCGATGTCAGCCGACTGCGGATGCAGCAGGATCTCGATGTCGGCCTTCTCCCAGTGGAAACCTTCCTGCTCGTAGCCGATGTCCTTGATAGCAGCGCGAACGACGCCTTCGATCTGCTCGTTGGTGACGGATGCGGGACCGCGGGTCTCGCCAGCGATCACGACCTTGTTGGTGGTCGCGAGCGTTTCGCAGGCGGCGCGAATTTGCCAGGGATCGATGCCTGCTTTCGGTCCTTCCCGGTAGAACAGATCGACGATCTCGTCGGAGATCCGGTCGCACACCTTGTCCGGATGGCCTTCGGACACGGACTCGCTGGTGAAGAGATAGGACGCGCGCATCAGTAACCCCTTGTTCCGCCGCTAGCTGGCGGGCGTTGCGATATTTAGCTTTGAATGATGTCAATCACGCCGGCGTGAGATGACGTAGGATTCGTCGAGAAACCAGAGCCCATTGTACTTTCGCAGCACGTCCCTGGCGGCATCCAGAGTGCGGCCGTTTTGAGTCATTTCCGTCAACCGGTCGTCCTCAATCTGAGCGACATACACCGCCGCATTCCAGGCTGCAAAGGCTGTCGAGGTTCCGATAGTGCCTGTCACCTCGTTGGGCAGCGCTTCCATATCATACCTGAAGATCGAGCGGTTATCTGCGTAAGCATTAAAATTTAGGTCGCGGCCCACCGAGCCGAGCTCGTACTTCACCGCGCGCAATAGCTCATGACGGCTCACCGAGAAAGGATTTTCTCCGGGCCAGATTGCCTGGATCATTTCCATGCCCGGATCCTGGCCGTGGGAGTGAATTCCGATCAGGCGGCCGCCTGCCCGCAAGGCCCGCGCCAGGGGCGCAATGATCCGTTTTGCCCGAAAATTGACCGAAGACAGCGCGCGGTATGGCTGGGATGCAATAACGAGGTCGAAATTGGCCTCGGTCTGGCCCGGCCGCGGAATGGTCGAATCGAGCAAAAACCGCTGGTCTTCGCGGTAGAGCACCAGCACGACAGGCCGCTCATACAGCGGCATGCCCGTGCGCGGGCTGATCGCCGCGCGCCAATTCTGCTCCAAAAACGGCTTCAGCTCCGCGATCTGGGTCTCGAACTCGCCCGAGGAAGCCCCCCGCAGGGGCACCTCGTGCCAGACGGTCGCGGCGGCCGCCGCGGGCGATGCCGGCGTGAGCCAGGGCGCCTCCGCGTACAACATATTGGTAAAGACGAACACCGAGGCCGGATGCTCGAAAATGCGATCCGGCACCTTCTCCAGCGTCAGGCGGAGATCCTCGAGACTGAGCTCCTTGCCGGCGACATAGAACGGCATGTGCGGAAAGCGCTGATGCATCGAGCGCAGTACGCGCGCCAGCACCGTGCCGTCCCCAACGCCCGCGTCGAACACGCGCAGTGCCGGGGGCCGGGGATGGATGCTGGCAAGCTCCAGCGCCACGCGCTCGGCGACCACCCGCTTCTCGCTGCAAGTGTGGACGAACAGCAGGTATTTCTGGCGGTTCTCAAAAAAGCGAAAATTGCCGCGCGGATCGCGCTTTTCCGGGGGCACCTGAAGTCCCCGCGGTGGCGGCACGCCGCCGGCCATCGATGCGGCCATGTAAGCCTGGATCCGGTCCAGCGTGTCGATGGTGATGCGCTTGCCCTCGCGCAGGCGGTGCACGAGTTTCCCATCGTTCACCGCACGTCGGCCAAACGTCGATTCCGCCATGTCCGCCTTGCGGCAGAACTCAGTGATTTGGCTCAGGATTTCGTCGTTTTTCATCAGTGGGACGCGGTGGGCAGAGGGGTTGGGTACCGCCTCGTAGCAAAATCTGCCCACTGAGGGAATAGGGGATCGAGGCATCCGGGTTCGCCGTTGTGCACAACAGCGAGGCCGTGAACCAGTGCCCCCTGCCGGGCAACAAAACAGACGCCTCTCCCTCGACGGGACCACCGCCATGCGCCGCCTCCTCGCCGCACTCTGCCTGCTCGCTGCAACCCCGTGGTCGGCGCCGGCATTTGCGCAGGCGCGCAGGCAGCTTGGGCCGCTCTGCACCAGCGACACCACGCCGGCAGACCAGATGATCGACGCCTGCGCTAAAATCATTGCGCTGAAGGTGTTCAAGGGCGAGCAACTCGCGACGGTCTACTTCTGGCGCGCGGTGGCCTGGAACAAGAAGGGCGATTACGCCAAGGTCATCACTGACGCCACGGAAACGATCCGGCTCCAGCCGAACCAGGCGGCCTTTAATCTCAGGGGATCGGCCTATTACGACAGAGGCGAGTACGAGATCGCGATCGCCGATTTCGACGACGCGCTGAAGCTGGGCCCGCCGAGCGGTATCATCTTCCACAATCGCGGCAATGCCTGGCGCGGCAAGGGCGACTACGCCAAAGCCATTGCCGATTACGATATGTCGATCAAGGCCGATCCCAGATCGGCGTTCTCGTTCCAGAACCGCGGTATCGCGAAGGAGGCACTTGGTGATTTCGACGGCGCGCTGACCGACATCAATCAGGCGATCCGGCTCGACCCGACGCTACCGCAGCCGCTGATCAACCGGACCGCGATCTGGCGTGTCAGAGGCGATTACGATCGCGCGATTGCGGACGGCAGCGAAGCGATCCGACTCGCGAGGGAGAAGCCGCCCGTCAACATCATGACGCCGCCGAAGAGCGTGCTGATCTCGGGCTACACCCATCGCGCGCTCGCTTATGAGGCAAAAGGCGACTACGCGCAGGCGCGAGACGATTACAAGGCGACGCTGGCGATCGCGGCTGCCGATGCCGGCAGCAAGGCCAATCAGGCGACCGCAAAGGTGCGGCTGTCGCTGGTCACCGGCGCAAGCGTGCCGATCCCGCGCGATGCGCCGTCACCGACGACGGAGCCGGCACAGGCACCAGCTCCCCAGCAGACGGGTGCCGCGCCCCCCTCGCCTGTTCAGGCCGCGCGCGGCACGCGCATGGCGCTGATCATCGGCAATGGCGCCTATGCACACGTCAAGGCACTACCCAATCCGCCCAATGATGCGCGCGCCGTTGCGAAGAGCCTGCGCAACATCGGATTCACTGTGTCCGAAGGCGTCGATCTCGACCGCGCGGCGATGCAGCAGATGACGCGTGGCTTTTTGCGGGAGGCGGCGCGGGCGCAGGTCGCGGTGGTCTACTATGCCGGCCACGGCGTGCAGATCGACGGCCGCAACTATCTCATACCCGTCGACGTCGAACTCAAGCCGGGCGCAAGGATGACTGACGCGATGATCGACATGGACACGATCATGGCCGGTCTCGACGACCAGGTCCGCACCAATATTTTGATCTTCGATGCCTGCCGCAACAATCCAATGGCACAGCAGGTCGCATCGGCCGACATCAACCGCGGCATCGAAGCTGCCTCGGGCCTGGCGGCGCCAACGAGTCTCGGAGCCGGTGCGACGCTCGGCGCCGGGACGCTGATCGCTTTCGCCACTGCGCCGGGCCAGGTCGCGCTCGACGGCGAAGGCGCCAACTCGCCGTTCTCCGCCGCGCTCTCCCGCCATCTCGGCACGCCCGGCCTTGAGGTGCAGCAGATGCTGACGCGGGTGCGGGCAGAGGTGGTCTCGACCACGAAGAACAAGCAAGTGCCGTGGTCGAACTCGTCGCTGCTGGGCGAGGTTTATCTGGCGGAGAAAGTAAGGACGGCCTCCATGCAGGCCGTCATCGCCCGGACTTCACCGGACGATCCAGTAGTCCATAGACAGCGAGAGATACGGGAAAGCTGCGGCTTACTGGATTCCCCGCCTGCGCGGGGAATGACAGCGGAGCCAACGAGGCCTTATTGGCCCCACACTTCCTTGGCGATCTCCACGGCGAGGCTGAGCTTGGCCCACTGCTCCTCTTCGGAGAGCACGTTGCCCTCCTCCGTCGACGCAAAACCGCACTGCGGGGAGAGTGCAAGCTGCTCCAGCGGGGCGAACTTGGCGGCCTCTTCCAGACGGCGCTTGATGTCATCCCTCTTCTCGAGCTCACCGAACTTCGAGGTGATGACGCCGACCACGACGACCTTGTTTCCCTTGGGCAGGAAACGCAGCGGCTCAAAGCCACCGGCGCGATCGCTGTCGTATTCGAGGAAATAGCCGTCGTAGTTGGTGCCGGCGAGCATGGTCTCGGCAACCGGCTCGTAGCCGCCTGACGAAATCCAGGTCGAACGGAAATTTCCGCGGCAGACATGCGTCGTCACCACCATGTCGGCCGGCTTCTCGGCCAGCGCGTAGTTGATGATTCGCGCATAGATCTGCTGCAGACCCTCGGGATTGTCGCCCCGCTCGCGCGCCTTCTGCAATTCGTCCGGCGAGCAGAGATAGGCCCACACGGTGTCGTCGAACTGGAGATAGCGGCAGCCGGCGTCATAGAACGCCTTCACGGCCTTGCGGTAGGTCTTGCCGAGGTCTTCGTAGAAGGCGTCGAGATCGGGATAGACGTCCTTGGAGATCGCCTTGCGGCCGCCGCGGAAGTGCAGCACCGCCGGCGAGGGGATCGTCATCTTGGCGGTGACGTGGGCCTGGTCGGTGACCTTCTTCAGGAAGCGGAAGTGGTCCAGCATCGGATGGTCGTCGGGGAAGTCGAGCTTGCCGATCACCCGCACCGCGTCATGCCGCGTCTCGATGCCCGCGAACTGGATGCCCGTGTCGGGGTGGAACATTTCGCAGCCGGTGAGCTTCGCCAGGAAATCGAAATGCCACCAGGAGCGGCGGAATTCGCCGTCGGTTGCGAGCTTCAGGCCAAGCGAAGCCTGCTTGTGCACGACCTTCTCGATCTCCATGTCCTCGATCTTGCGCAGATCGTCGGCCGAGATCTCGCCCTTCTCGAGCCTGGCGCGGGCTTCCTTGATCTTGGCGGGGCGCAGGAGGCTGCCGACCTCGTCAGCGCGGAAGGGGGCTTTGGTTCGCTGCATTTTTGTCTCTCCCGAAATTCTAGTGGGCCGCCGCCCCTGCCACGCCGAGGTGGCGCTCGAGGACCGACGGGTCGGCCTTCAGCGCGGCGCTCGGGGCGTCGTGGACGATCGTTCCGCGCTCCAATATCACAACGCGGTCGGCGAGCCCCAGAATCTTTTGGGCATTTTGCTCGACGATAATCGAGCAGATGCCGCCGGCCCGGGTGATGGTCCCGATCGCCTTCAAGAGCTCCTCGACGATGATGGGGGCAAGGCCCTCGGTCGGCTCGTCCAGGAGAAGCACTTTCGGATTGAGAGTCAGCGCGCGGCCGATCGCCAGCATCTGCTGCTCACCGCCGGACAGCTGGTTGCCAAAGTTGCTCCGCCGCTCCTTCAGCCGCGGGAACATCTCGTAGACCCTCTCGACGGTCCAGGGACCGGGCTGGGCCACCGCGGTCATGTTCTCTTCCACCGTGAGCGAGCGGAAGATGTTGCGCTCCTGCGGCACCCAGCCGATCCCGGCGCGCGCCCGCTGGTCGGGCCGCAAGGTCGTGACGTCGGTGCCGGCCAGCCCGACAGTGCCGGAGAAGCGACGGGTGACGCCCACGACCGAGTTGATCAGCGTGGTCTTGCCGGTGCCGTTGCGGCCCAACAGCGCCAGCACCTGCCCTTCGGCGAGACGCAGGGACATGTTCGGCAGCACCACTGCCTCGCCGTAGCCGGCGCGAAGCGAGTCGATCGCGAGCAGGTCAGACATTGACCGCCTCCTCGCCGAGATAGACCGCCTTGACCTGCGGGTCGCGCGCGACCTGCTCGGGCGGACCTTCGGTGAGCAGCGCGCCGGAGACCAGCACGGAGATGCGGTCGGCAAAGGAGAACACGAGGTCCATGTCGTGTTCGATCAGCAGCACGGTAACGTCGCGCGGCAGGCTGCCGACGACGGCGAGGATGTCGTGGCGCTCGCTCTCGGGCACGCCGGCGGCGGGCTCGTCGAGCAGCAGCACGCGCGGCTTGGCGGCTATCGCGACCGCGATCTCGAGCAGGCGCTGCTTGCCGTAAGGCAGCGTCACGGTCTGTTCGTTCATGACGTCGAGCAGGTGGAAGCGCGTCAGGAGGTCGGCGATCTCGCCGTTGACGTCGCTGCGCGTGCCCATCCGCCGCCACCAGTCGCCGCCATGGCCGAGGCGCTCGGAGACAGCGAGACCGATGGTCTCGAGCGAGGTCAGGTCGGGATAGAGCTGGTTGATCTGGAAGGTACGCGATAAGCCGCGCAACACGCGCTTGTGCACAGGCAGATCCGTGATGTCCTGGCCTTCGAGCAGGATGCGGCCCGAGTTTGGCTTGAGTACGCCGGTGAGCTGGTTGATCACCGTGGTCTTGCCGGCGCCGTTCGGACCGATCAGCGCGTGGCGGGCGCCTTGGTCGATTCTTAGCGACAAGTCGCGGGTGACACGCAGACCGCCAAATTGCTTTTCGAGATTTTGAGTTTCCAGCGCGATGGTCATGCGTCGCTCTCCGGAATGGCGACCACGGCCTTGCGCCCGGCTATCTGCTTGATGACCAGATTGGGCACATACAGCATCCAGCGATGCAGGCGCTGGCGGCCGACCAGCACGATCACGACCAGCACGAGGCCGATCCAGAACTGCCAATACTGCGGGGTGATGGTCGAGAACAATTCCTGGAGCATACGAAACAGCACCGCGCCGATCAGCCCGCCATAGAGATAGCCGGTGCCGCCGATCACGAGCACGAGCATCAGGTCCGCCGAGCGCTCGAAGGCGAATACATCGAGCGAGGCGATCGCCGTGGTTTGGGTGAAGAGCGCGCCCGCGATGCCGGCATAGAACGCCGCGAGCGTGTAGATCGCGATCAGGCGACGGTTGACGGGGATGCCGGTGGCGGCAGCGCGCAGCGGATTGTTCTTGATCGCGCGTAATGACAGACCGAACGGGGAATGCACGACGCGGCGGGCGAACAGGAACAACACCAACAGAACGGCGAGCGAATAGAAGAAGCCGGTCTTGCCGAACATGTCGAACGGGATCTCACCGAAGATCGGCTGCATCTCGATACCCTGCAGGCCGTCGGTGCCGCCGGTGACGTTGGAGAAGCGTTCGGCCAGCGCCTCCAGCAGCAGCGCGATGCCGAGCGTCACCATCAGCCGCGTCAGGTCGACGCCGCGGATCACCAGGAAGCTGGTGGCGAAGCCGAGCACCATCGCGACGAGGCCGGCGACGACAAGCGCAAGCACGGGCTCGTTGACGATCCCGTGCAGCGCCAGAAGTCCCGCGGCATAGGCGCCAACGCCGAAGAACGCGGCATGGCCGAGCGAGACGATGCCGGCATAGCCGAGGAGCAAATCGAGCGACATCGCAAACAGCGCGAGCCGCAGGATGTCGGTCATGATCAGGTAACGCGAGGGAAATACGAAGCCGCAGGCCAGCACGATCAGCCAGAAAGCGGCCTCGCCATAGTGCCAGCGTGCCTGGCGCTGGGCGTGATAGCCGACGTCGGAGGAAGCGCTCATCGGCGAACTCAACGCGCGGCCGTGCGGCCGAACAGACCGTTCGGGCGCCAGATCAGGATCACAATCATCATGGTGTAGATCACGAAAGGTCCCATCTTCGGGACGTAATATTTGCCGGCCACGTCGCCGATGCCAAGCAGCAGCGAGGCCAGGAACGGGCCGGTGATCGAGGACGAGCCGCCGACGGTCACCACGATCAGGAAGTAGATCATGAACTTCAGCGGGAAATACGGGTCGAGACCGAGGATCTCGGCGCTCAGCGCGCCGCCGAGACCGGCCAGGCCGCAGCCAAAGGCAAATGTGAAGGCGAACACCTGTGGCACGTTGATGCCGAGGCCGCTCGCGGCGCGGGGATCATCGACTGCGGCGCGCAGGCGGCTGCCGAACCGCGTCTTGGCCAGCACCATCTGGAGACCAATGGTGAGCAGTCCGCAGATCACGATGATCATCAGCCGATAGCGGCCGATGCCGACGCCGAACACGTCGAACTGGCCCTGGAGCGCAGCCGGCAGGTTGATGAAGACCCGCGACGAACCCTGGATGTAATCGACGGCGGCGACCGACATGAATGTCAGGCCGATGGTGAACAGCACCTGGTCGAGATGGCTGCGCGCATAGAGGTGTCGGTACAGCGTGCGTTCGAGCACGATGCCGATCGTCGCAGCGGAGACAAAGGCCAGCGGCAGTGCGGCGAAGAACGGCCAACCCATCCGGTTGACCAGCACCATGCAGACATAGCCGCCGGCCATGGCGAAGGCGCCATGGGCAAGGTTGACGAAGTTCATCAGGCCGAGCGTGACCGCGAGCCCGCAGGCCAGCACGAACAGCAGCATGCCGTAGGCAACGCCATCGAACAGATTGGTGAGGATTGAGGTCATCGCGTGTCGAAGGTTATCCTAGGTGTGGCCAAGGGCCGTGCTGCGCTCCCTCTCCCGCTTGCGGGAGAGGGTTGGGGAGAGGGTGTCTCAACCGAAGAGACTCCCAAAGAGGAGAGAGCCCTCGCCCGGCGCGTTGCGCCGACCTCTCCCGCAAGCGGGAGAGGTGAAGCACACGCGTCACTTCTTGGTCTTGCCGAGATCCTTGACGGCCTCGAAGGTCGCGAACTCGACGTTGTAGAGCTCGCCGTCGACCTTCTCGACCTTGCGGATGTAGATGTTCTGCACGATGTCGCGGGTCTCGGGATCGATCGAGATCGGGCCGCGCGGGCTCTCCCACTTTTGGCCCTTCATGGCCTCGACGAGCTTGGTGCCGTCGGTGTCCCCATTGGTCTTCTTCAGCGCTTCGTAGATCAGGTGAATGCCGTCATAACCGCTCACCGCCATGAAGCCCGGACGGTTTCCGTACGCCTTCTTGTAGGCCGCGACGAAATCCTTGTTCATTTGCGAGGGGTGCGCTGCCGAATAGAGATGCGCGGTGACCGTGCCGAGCACGGCGTCGCCCATGTTGTTGAGCAGGTCGTCGTCGGTGACGTCGCCCGGCCCGATCACCTTGATGCCGGCCTTGTCGAGCCCGCGCTCGGCATACTGTTTCATGAAGTTGCCGCCCTGGCCGGCCGGCACGAACACGAAGATCGCGTCAGGCTTGGCATCCTTCATACGCTGGAGGAACGGTGCGAAATCCGGATTGGCAAGCGGCGTCTTCACCTCTTCGACCACCTCGCCGCCACCGGCGGTGAAGTTCTGCTTGAAGAAGTTGAGCGCATCATTGCCCGGCGCATAGTCCGAGGTCAGCGTCGCCACTTTCTTAATGCCGTTTTTCACCGCCCAGTCGGCGATGATGGTGGAGGACTGCGCCAGCGTGAAGCTGGTGCGCACGATATAGGGCGAGCGCTCGGTGATGATGGAGGTTCCGGCCGCCATCACGACTTCCGGAATCTTGGCCTGCGTGGCGAGTGGCGCGGCCGCGAGGGCGGCCGGCGTCACGCCAAAGCCGGCGATGAAATGGACCTTGTCGTTGACGATCAGCTCCTGGGCGGCGGTCTTGGTCTTGTCCGGAATCGCAGCGTCATCCTTGAGGATGATCTCGACCTTCTTGCCGGCGACGGTGTCGCCCTTCTGCTGCATGTAGAGCTTGATCGCGTTTTCGATCTGCTTGCCGGTCGAGGCCTGGCCGCCGGTCATCGGCAGGATCAGACCGACCTTGACGCTGTCCTCGGCCTTGGCCGGAGCGACGGCCGCAAGGCCCGCTAGGGCGGCCGCTGCCGCGGCCCAAGCAGTCTTACGAGACAGTTGTTTGCGTTCGAACATCAGATGTCCCTCCCCTCATTCCTGATCTCTTGTGCGCCGGACCGAGTGCCCGGTCCTTGCCTTGAGCTTAGCTCACGCACGCGTGATGTCGCGCGCAACATGGCGTCTTTCGCGCCCTTATTGTCAATCGGACGTTTGGCGACCATTCGGCGCAAGCCGAACGTTCCGAATACCGACAGCAGCAAGCGATGTCGGGGTTATATCGGATACCCGAGCATCCCGATTGCGGTCGCCATCATTTGTACGATTGTACAAATAAAATGGACCTGTCAACGAAAAAGCCCTCTCGCCGATCGAGCCACTTTGTCGCGAGCCCTTGCCGCAGTCTAGAAACGCAGCCAGCCGGGTGGATGGAGGATTTCGTCTTTTGTTTGCAGAATTTGAACATCGGCGAGGCTTGGGCCTGCACATCTCGGTAGCTAATTACCTACCTCGAATAAGCCTATTTTACCTTGTTGAAGGCTACTCTCCCGGCGCCAGCCTAACCTGACGTCCAACACGACTGACGCGCCCGTACAATGCCCAGATCCTTCAGTTCCCTCCTGTTTCTCCTCGCACTCTCCGCGGGGCTGTCCGGCTGCGGCACCGTCAACGAAAAGCTCTCCTCCGGCATGGGTGACTACGTCCCGCAATGGGCCGGCGGCTTGCCGTCGGACGCCCCACCGCGGGCCGGCACGCCGCAATACGATGCCTACATGAAGGAGCGCGAGCGCAAGCGGCTGTTGCCGGCGGCCGATCGCGAAAAGGAAGAGCAGGCGCAGAAGGGCGCGACGGGGTCTACGTCGGCCGGCGCAGTGCGTTAGGTCGGTGCGCTCCCTCGCCTCGCTGTGGGGCGAGGTGAAGCAACATCAATCCATGAACACCACGGTCTTGCGGCCGTTGGGGATAACGCGGTCGTCGAGATGGTAACGGATCGCGCGCGCCAGCACGCGGCGCTCGATGTCGCGGCCCTTTCGCACGAGATCCTCGGGCCTGTCGCGATGACTGATGCGCTCGACGTCCTGATCGATGATCGGGCCCTCGTCGAGGTCGCGCGTGACGTAATGCGCGGTGGCGCCGATCAGCTTGACGCCGCGCTCATGGGCCTGGTGATAGGGTTTTGCGCCCTTGAAACCCGGCAGAAACGAGTGGTGGATGTTGATGCAGCGTCCCGACAGATTTGCCGAGAGATCGTCGGACAATATCTGCATATAGCGGGCGAGCACGACGAGATCCGTCCCGGTCTTGGCGACGAGGTCCAGGATCTGCGCCTCCTGCTCGCGCTTGGTCTCTTTCGTAACAGGCAGATAGTGGAACGGAACCCCGCCGAAATCGAGCCCGTCATAGACCTCGCGCGGATGGTTGGAGACGATCGCGGCCAAATTCATCGGCAGTTCGCCGGTGCGCCAGCGATAGAGAATGTCGACCAGACAGTGGTCGGACTTCGACACCAGCAGCATCACCTTGCGATGCTCGGCGCGGTCGCGCATCTGCCATTCCATGCCGAAACGCTCGGCGATCGCGGCAAAGCCGGTCTGGAGCGCCGACAGCTCCACGGCGAGATCGGCCGCGGTGAACACCACCCGCATGAAGAACTTCTTGGTCTCGACGTCGTCGAACTGCTGGGCATCGAGAATGTTCTGTCCGTTATGGGCCAGGAAGGTCGACACCGCCGAGACGATGCCGGGACGATCCGGACAGGACAGGGTCAGGACATATTGATGATCGGGCATGGGCCTTGATGAAGGTTTGGGCAGTGGCTGCGGAACGACCCCGCGATTTGCGCCCTGCTCTATCACCGACCCCACCCTTGCGCCAATCCCAACCGAGGAGTCAGGATGAACGGACGATTGCTTTGACTGACCGGAGTAAGCTCATGGCCGACCGCTTGAACGGCACCCGCATCCTGATCCTGGAAACGCGCGAGGAGGCGCAGTTTTCGAAGCTGCTGGCCGAGCAAGGCGCCGAGGTCGTGCAATGCCCGATGTTCACCATCCAGGATGCACCGGACCCCGCCCCGGTCGAGGCCTGGATCCGCCGCGCCATCGACAAGCCCTTCGACGATCTCGTGCTGATGACCGGCGAAGGGCTGCGGCGGATCATGAAGCTCGCCGTCGCACGAGGGCTCGATCAGGCCCTCGTGGCGGCGCTTGCCAGTTCGCGAAAGTTCACGCGCGGCCCGAAACCCGGCAACGCACTCCGTGAGAACGGGCTCGAGGCGCAGCAGACCACGGAGAAGCCGACCACCGAGGGCGTGATCGAGATGCTCGGCAAGCTCGACCTGAAAGGGCATCGCCTCGGCCTCCAGCTTTATCCCGACAAGGATCATAGCACGCTGACCCGCGCGCTCGCGGCACAAGGTGCCGAGGTCGATGCCGTGCTGCCTTATGCCTACGACTCAAAGGCGGCGGATGCCAACATTGTCACCGCGATCGACGAGATGGCTGAAGGGCGAATCGATTCGATCGCGCTGACCAATCTTGGCCAGGTGCGCCGCCTGATTGAGGCCGCGAAGGCGCATGGCAGCGAGGCGAAGCTACGCGCAGGCTTCGAGCGCACCTTGATCGCCTCGGTGGGACCTGCTGTCTCGGGCGAGCTCGCCGCGCATGGCCTGCGCACCGACGTCTCGCCTGCCGATGAAGCCTACTTCATGCGGCCGCTGATCTCGGCGATGGCCACCGCGCTCCTGGAGCGAAAATCGAGAACCGCTGCAAGCTAGGAGCAGAGCGCGGGAGCGGCCTGCAGCTGCCCCGATTGACACAAGCGCCACCGGCGCTACGGTCTCGCACAGAAGAAGAAACAACAAGGCAAGGGAATCGCCGTGATACGCGCCATCGCGCCTTGAGCACACCCGCACGCCCTTCCGCGCTCGCGCCATTTCGCATCCGCAACTATCGCTTTCAATGGCCGTCCGACCTGCTCACCTCCTGGGCATTCGAGGTCGAGACGCTGGTGCTCGGCTGGTACATCATGGTCGAGACCGGCTCGGTACTGCTGCTCACCGTGCTTGCGTCCCTGCAGTTCGTCGGGACATTGGTGGCGCCGGTGTTCGGCATGATCGGCGACCGCATGGGTCATCGCGATCTCCTGGTCGTGATGCGTCTTGCCTATATGGTGCTCGCGTCGATCATCATGGTTCTGGCGTTGGCCGGTCACCTGACGCCGCTGAGCGTCATGATCATCGTCGCGATTATGGGCCTGATCCGCCCCTCGGACCTCGGCGTTCGCGGCGCGCTGCTTGCCGAGATCATGCCGGCCGAGCAACTGGTGGGCGCCATCAGCGTTGCGCGCACGACCCAGGACAGCGCGCGCATCGCCGGTGCGTTGACAGGTGCCGGGCTGTTTGCCGTCCTCGGGATTGGCCTCGTCTATGTGGTGATCGTCTGCCTCTATCTCGCGGCCGCGCTGCTCATGCTCTGCCTCACCCGGCCGGAAAGGACCATTGCCACAACTCATCTTCCGGCAGACAGCCGCGCCGTTTCGAGATTGCTGGTCGATTTGAAGGAAGGGATCGTCTACGCCTGGAATGGCCCGGGAATGCGCGCGGCGCTATGCGTCGCCTTCCTGGCCAACCTGACCGCATTTCCCTTCACCGGCGGATTGCTGCCCTACATCGCGCGGGACATCTTTCATACCGACCAGACCGGCCTCGGTTATCTCTCGGCGAGCTTCGCCGTCGGCTCGCTGATCGGCTCCATCACCCTCAGCCTCGTCAGCGGATTGCGCATCGCCCGGCTCCTGATCGGTGCGACGCTGGCCTGGTACGCCATGCTGCTGGTGTTCGTCGAAATCAGGACCATGCCGGTGGCGATGGCCTGCCT
This sequence comes from Bradyrhizobium sp. 149, assembly GCF_023073915.1. Classification (GTDB taxonomy): domain Bacteria; phylum Pseudomonadota; class Alphaproteobacteria; order Rhizobiales; family Xanthobacteraceae; genus Bradyrhizobium. The sequence goes on from NZ_JADPKK010000019.1 coordinate 624,540, forward strand.
CGTGCTCGCTGGCATCGCCCAGAGCATGTCGATGATATCGGCTGCCGTCATCCTGATGCGGACGGCCAGCGCACACCTTCGCGGCCGCGTGATGGGCGTGCGCATGATGGTGATCTACGGTCTGCCGCTTGGATTGCTCGCGGCCGGCAGCCTGATCGATATCATCGGCTATTCCGCGACGGGTTCGCTCTATGCCGCCGCGGGCTTCATCGCGATGCTGGCGATCGCGTTCCGCTGGCGGGCCGACCTCTGGCCGTTGCACGCTCCCGCCAATGGGCGATGACGATGAGGATCCTTAATCGCCGTAACCGCGCAGCCGTTCGACATCCAGGATGGTGACGCCGCCATATTCGAGCCGCAGCAGCCCCTCCTTCTCCAGCCGGTTCAGCGCGCGGTTCGCGTTCTGGCGAGACATGCCCGAGAGCGCACCGATCTCCTCCTGGGTAATCTCCAGATGCGCGGTCGATTCCGGGTAGAGGATCGGGTTGAACAGCGAGGCGATGCCGCGGGCGAGGCGCGCGGTGGCGTCGAGCGTGCGGTTGACCTCGAGCATGCCGATGAACTGGCCGAGCCGCTCGTTGAGCTGGCGCACCAGGAAGCGGTTGAAGCCGACGCTGTTCTCGAACAGCCACATGAAGGCGCTACGTTCCATCAGTGCGACGCGACTGTTGCGCAGCGCGACCACGTCATAGCGGCGCGGTTCGTTCTTGAGCACGCTGCCTTCGCCGAACCAGGCCCCCGCCGTCAGCCCGGCAAGACTCGTCTCCTTGCCGTCGCGCGAGACCCCGCCCATCCGGGCAAGCCCGAAGATCATGCCCGCCCAATAGTCGAAGGTATCGCCGCGCATGAAGACGGTCTCGCCGGTGCCGTAGGACCGCTCGGTGATCCCGGCACGAGCAACCTCGATCTCCGCTCGCGTGAGCTCGCGCGACCAGGCAGCGACGCGCTTCAGTTGATCCTCTGAAATCATGATCCCGAAGCCAGCCGCACCGTTCGCCACTCCTGTTCTGCTGCATTGCAGCATGACCGTTTCGACTACCATCCGACGAAAGACGGATGACGCTCCGCCCGAAAACTTTGTCGCAGAATTGTCAGGCGGGAGACATTTCAAAATAGCGCTTTCCCCTATTGAGGACCACCTCGGACGACGCGGCTTTTGATCCCAAGCGGGGACGAGAGCGGCGCGGCTCCGGTCGAGACCATCTGCTGCATGGCCTCACCGGCACGGCCGTACTAGGATCGCCCGACAGGAACGGACGAAGAGCGCCACTGAATGCGCCATCACCGGGAGGGATTTGTTGGTGACTACCAGTCTTGAAGTGCGCGGCGTGTCCTTGCGATTCGGCGGCGTTCGTGCGCTGACCGATGTCGGCTTCGCCATCAGGGAAGGCGAGTTGTTCTCGATCATCGGCCCCAACGGCGCCGGCAAGACCTCGATCGTGAATTGTATTTCCGGCCGCTATAAGCCGACCGAAGGCCAGCTGTTCTATCAGGACCGCGACATCACCGGCCTGACGCCCAACGCGCGCGCTTCGCTCGGCATCGGCCGCACCTTCCAGAACCTGGCGCTGTTCCACCACATGAGCGTGCTCGACAACATCATGGTCGGCCGCCATCACCTCCTGAAGAACAATTTCCTCACGGGCTCGCTGTACTGGCTCACCGGTGCGCGCAAGGAAGAGCTCGAGCACCGCCGCAAGGTCGAGGAGATCATCGATTTCCTCGATCTCCAGTCGGTGCGAAAGGCGCCTGCCGGCACCCTCTCCTATGGCCTGCGCAAGCGCGTGGAGCTCGCGCGCGCCATGGCACTGGAGCCGCGCCTCATTCTCCTCGACGAGCCGATGGCCGGCATGAACTTCGAGGAAAAGGAGGACATGGCCCGCTACATCGTCGATCTCAACGAGGAGTTCGGCATGACCGTGGTGATGATCGAGCACGACATGGGCGTGGTGATGGACATCTCCCACCGCGTCATGGTGCTGGATTTCGGCCGCAAGATCGCCGAGGGCGATCCGGCCGCCGTGCTGGCCGATCCCCACGTCAGGCGCGCCTATCTCGGCGAGGAGGACGAGGTGCTGGTCGATCCGGACGATGCTCCGCCGGCGCAGGAGAGCGCGGCATGATGGATTACGCAGGCCGCGTCGCGCAGGCCGACACCTATCCGAAGATGCTCCGGCTCAATGCGAAGGAGTACGGCAACGAGATCGCGTTGCGCGAGAAGGATCTCGGGCTTTGGCGCCCGTTCACCTGGAATGACTACCACACGCGGGTGCGCGACTTCGCACTCGGCCTCCTCGAATTGGGCTTGGGGCGCGAGGATGTCGTCGGCATCATCGGCGACAACCGGCCGGACTGGGTCGCAGCGGAAATCGCCACCCACGCCATCGGCGGATTGAGCCTCGGGCTCTATCGCGACGTGCTGGATGAAGAGGCCTCGTATCTCCTCAACTACGGTGAAGCCCAACTCGTCTTCGCCGAGGACGAGGAGCAGGTCGACAAGCTGCTTACGCTGGCCGAACGCGTGCCGAGGCTGAAGCACATCATCTATTCCGACCCGCGCGGCATGCGGAAATATGATGATCCGCGTTTGATGTCGGCGGAGAAATTTGCCGAGCTCGGCCGGGCGCGGGCCACGCGAGAACCGGAACTTTACGATCGGCTGGTCGATGCGACCAAGGGCGAGGACGTCGCGATCCTCTGCACGACGTCAGGCACCACCTCGCATCCAAAGCTCGCGATGCTCGCAGCCGGCCGCGTGCTCGGCCATTGCGCGACCTATCTCGCCTTCGATCCGAAGGGCCCCGACGACGAATATGTCTCGGTGCTGCCCCTGCCGTGGATCATGGAACAGGTCTACGTGCTCGGCAAAGGCCTCTTGTGCCGGATGAAGATCAACTTCGTCGAAGAGCCGGAGACGATGATGAATGATCTGCGCGAGATCGCACCGACGTTTATCCTGTTTGCGCCGCGCGTTTGGGAGTCGATCGCCGCCGACGTCCGCGCCAAGGTGATGGACGCAACGCCTTTCAAGCAGCGCCTGTTCGATGTGGGCATGAAGAGCGGGCTTGCCGCGCTCGAGCATGGCAAACGTTCCGGCTTTGCCGACGCGATCCTGTTCCGCGCGTTGCGCGACCGCCTCGGCTTCACGCGCCTACGCTCGGCCGCGACCGGCGGCGCGGCGCTCGGCCCCGAGACCTTCAAGTTCTTCCAGGCCATGGGCGTGCCGCTGCGCACGCTCTACGGCCAGACCGAGCTGTTAGGTGCCTACACGCTGCATCCCGAGGGCAAGGTCGATCCTGACACCACCGGCGTGCCTATGGCCGACAGCGTCGAGATCCGCATCGACAACGCCGACGTCCACGGCGTCGGCGAGATCGTGGTGCGGCATCCCAACATGTTCCTGGGCTATTACAAGAACCCGGAAGCGAGCGTCGCCGACGTCAGGGATGGGTGGATGCTTTCCGGCGACGCCGGCTATTTCAACGATAACAAGCAACTCGTCGTCATCGACCGCATCAAGGACCTCGCCGAGACCTCGCGCGGCGAGCGCTTCTCGCCGCAGTTCATCGAGAACAAGCTGAAATTCTCGCCCTATATCGCGGAAGCCGTGGTGCTTGGCGCAGGCCGCGACGCACTCGCGGCGATGATCTGCATCCGCTATTCCATCATCTCCAAATGGGCGGAAAAGAACCGGCTCTCGTTCACGACCTACAGCGATCTCGCCTCGCGGCCCGAGGTCTACGCTTTGCTTCGCAAGGAGGTCGAAACCGTCAACATCACGCTGCCGCCGGCGCAGCGCATCTCCCGTTTCCTGCTGCTCTACAAGGAGCTCGACGCCGACGACGGCGAGCTCACCCGCACAAGAAAAGTGCGCCGCAGCGTCATCAACGAGAAATACGCAGGCATCATCGACGCGATCTACCGCGGCGACGCCGACATCCCCGTAGACACCGTGATCCGCTTCCAGGACGGCACCACGCAACGGGTGCGGACGACGCTGCGGGTAGTGGATCTGCGCGGACATGGGCAGCTCGCGGAGGCGGCGGAGTGATCTTACTTCCAAACAAGCGCACGCGGCCAACCGATGCGCCCTCTCCCCTTGTGGGAGAGGGCATCTCCGCAATCGGCCACACCCTCGCCAGGGTGAGGGGTCCTCTCTCCGCATCCTCGCTGCGGAGACAACTCCTCACCCTTCTTCGCTTCGCGAAGCCACCCTCTCCCGCAAGGGGAGAGGGGAAGAGCGCGCCGGATTTATCAACGAGCGTCACTGCATGAACACCGCCTTCCTCATCCAGCTCCTGGTCAACGGCCTCGTGGTCGGCACGCTCTATGGCGTGGTCGCGATGTCCTTTGTGCTGATCTACAAGGCCAGCCAAGTCGTCAATTTCGCGCAGGGCGAGCTCTTGCTGGTCGGAGCCTGGGTGTGCTGGACCTTGCTCGCGAAATACCAGGTGCCGTTCTGGATCGGCATGCCGATGACGCTGGTGTTCATGTTCGTGTTCGGCATCGCGGTGCAGGTTCTGATCCTGAGGCCGATGATCGGCGAACCCATCATCTCGGTCATCATGGTGACGATCGGCCTGTCCACCGTGCTGCAGGCGACGCTGAAATGGATGTTCGGCGTCAATCCGCAGCCGTTCCCGCGCGTGTTCGAGAGCCAGTCCGTCAGCCTGTTCGGGCTACAGATCCAGACCGTCTATATCATGAGCCTCGTGGTCTCGGTCGCGATGATGATTGGCATGGCCTGGTTCTTCCGCGCCTCCAAATACGGCCTAGCGATGCGCGCCACCGCGTTCAACCAGCAGGTGGCGCAGTCGCTCGGCATTTCCGTGAAAAGCGTGTTCGCGATGGCCTGGGCGATCTCGGCGACGGTCTCGGCGGTCGCGGGCGTCGTGGTCGCGGTCGTGAACGGTGTATCCTCGGGCCTTGCCGCCTACGGCATAAAAGTGTTTCCGGCGGCGATCCTGGGCGGGCTCGATTCCGTGGGCGGCGCGGTGCTCGGCGGCATCATCATCGGACTACTCGAGAACATCGCGCAATATGTCGACAGCGAGTATCTGCACTGGGGCAATCTCTATGAGATCGCACCGTTCTACGTCCTCATCATCGTGCTGATGATCAAGCCCTACGGCCTGTTCGGCACCCACGACATCGAGCGGATCTGACCCATGGCCGGCCCTGCCCTCATCCCTGCTGGTGATTTCCGCACCTCTTACGCGGCCGACACCACGATCTTTCCGACCACGACCAGCCGCAACTTTGCGATCATCGGCGTGCTGCTGCTCTGTCTCGTGCCGCAATTCCTTGGCGGCTATTGGCTCAGCATCCTGATCCAGATCGGCATCTTTTCGATCGCAGCGCTCGGGCTGAACATCCTGGTCGGCTTCACCGGCCAGATTTCGATCGGGCATGCGGCCTTCTTCCTGCTCGGCGCCTTCACCTCGGCCTACATCTCGAACAACGCTCCGATCCCGGTGTTCTTCGCGATCCCGCTCGCGGGCGTCGGCACGGCGCTGGTGGGGCTGATCTTCGGCATCCCGGCGGCGCGGCTTAAGGGGCTCTACCTGGTCATCGCGACGCTCGCGGCACAATACATCCTGCTCGACTTCTTCTCCCGCGCCGAGTGGTTCACCGGCGGCTCGGTACCGGCAAGTGCAAACCCGTTCTCGATCTTCGGCTACACGCTGCGCGGCGACAGGCAATATTTCTACGTCGTGCTCGCCTATGTGGTCGCAAGCTACGTTCTCGTCACCAATTTAATGCGCACGCGCGACGGACGCGCGCTGGTGGCGATCCGCGACCATTATCTCTCCGCGGAGATCATGGGCATCAACCTCACCAAATACCGGACGCTGTCGTTTGGCCTCGCCGCCTTCTTCGCCGGCATCGCCGGCGCGCTCTATGCGCATTACCAGCTCGTGGTCTCGCAGGAGGGTTTCGGCATCGAGCGCTCGATCCTGTTTCTCGCCATGATCATCATCGGCGGCACCGGCTCGATCATGGGCACGCTGATGGGCACCGCCTTCGTGGTGCTGCTGCCGGAGACGATGGAATTCGTCAGCGTCCACCTGAAGGGTGGTGCGATCGACAAGGCGCTGTCGCTCAACACCAACATCACCTTCCTCCGCGAGATCGCGATCGGCGTGATCATCATCGCGTTCCTGATGTTCGAGCCGGACGGGCTCGCCCACCGCTGGCGGCAGATCAAGGCGTACTGGAAACTCTACCCGTTCTCACATTGAGTACGGGCAACTGTCTAACCAACAAATAAACAGGAGGAGGCAACCAATGAAGACAAAATCCTTTTTGAGCACCGCATCGCTGGCGCTGGCGATCGCCGCATTTTCGGCAAGTGCGCAGGCGCAGATCGCAATCGGCCATCTCGCCGATTATTCCGGCGGCACCTCCGACGTCGGCACGCCCTACGGTCAGGCCGTCGCCGACACTTTTGCCTGGGTCAACAAGAACGGCGGTGTCGGCGGCAAGCAGCTCAACGTCGATACCAACGACTACGGCTACCAGGTGCCGCGCGCGATCGCGCTCTACAAGAAATGGTCGGCGCCGGACAGCAAGGTCGCCGCGATCATGGGCTGGGGGACGGCGGATACCGAGGCGCTGACCGGCTTCCTCGCACAGGACAAGATCCCGGACATGTCTGGCTCTTACGCCGCCGCGTTGACCGACCCGGAAGGTGTCAGCGGCAAGGCGAAGCCCGCGCCCTATAATTTCTTCTACGGCCCGAGCTATTCGGATTCGCTGCGCGCGATGCTGATGTGGGCAGCCGAGGACTGGAAGGCCAAGGGCAAGTCCGGCAAGCCGAAATTCGTCCACATGGGCGCCAACCACCCCTATCCGAACGCGCCGAAGGCCGCCGGGGAAGCCATGGCGCAGGAACTCGGTTTCGAAGTGCTGCCGCCGCTGGTGTTCGCGTTGGCGCCGGGAGACTACAGCGCGCAGTGCCTGAGCCTGAAATCCTCGGGCGCCAACTACGCCTATCTCGGCAACACCGCCGCTTCAAACATCTCGGTGATGAAGGCCTGCAAGACCGCCGGCGTCGACATCCAGTTCATGGGCAATGTCTGGGGCATGGACGAGAACGCTGCCAAGACGGCAGGCGATGCCGCCGAGGGCGTGATCTTCCCGCTGCGCACCGCTGTGAGTTGGGGCGGCGATGCGCCCGGCATGAAGACGGTGATGGAGATCTCGAAGATGTCCGATCCCACCGGCAAGGTCTATCGCCCGGTGCACTACATCGCGGCGGTGTGCTCGTCCCTCTACATGAAGGAGGCGATCGATTGGGCCGCCAAGAATGGCGGCGCCACGGGCGAGAACGTCGCCAAGGGCTTCTACCAGAAGAAGGACTGGGTGCCATCAGGCATGGAAGGCGTCTGCAATCCCTCGACTTGGACCGACAAGGACCACCGCGGCACGCTGAAGGTCGATCTCTATCGGACCAAGATCACCGGTGCGACCGACGGCGATCTCAACGACCTCATGGCCAAGGGCGCGATCAAGCTCGAGAAGGTCAAGACCGTCGAGCTGCCGCGCAAACCGGAATTGCTTGGGTGGTGATTTCGATCTCCGACGCCACGGCCGGGCTTGTCCCGGCCATCCACGTCTGACCAGGCGGCACGAAGAACGTGGATGCCCGGGATAAGCCCGGGCATGACGAGCGTAGCAAATCGGCGGCATACAGAATGACCGACACCTTTGAAGCAACCCACGCCAAGCCGACCGTCGTGCCCGCGCCGCCCCTCCTCGGCGTGCGCAACATCGAGGTCGTCTATGACGACGTGATCCTGGTGCTACGCGGCCTCAGCCTCGACGTGCCCAAGGGCGCGATCGTGGCGCTGCTGGGCGCCAACGGCGCCGGCAAGTCGACGACGCTGAAAGCGATCTCGGGGCTGCTCAAGACCGAGGACGGCGAGGTCACGCGCGGCGAGATCCTGTTCGAGGGCGAGCGCATCAACGGCATCGATCCCGACAAGATCGTCCGCCGCGGCATCTTCCAGGTGATGGAGGGCCGGCGCATCGTCGCCGACATGACCTCCCTGGAAAACCTCAAGCTCGGCGCCTTCACCCGCAGGGATCGCGAGGTCGGTGCCGATCTCGACATGGTCTTCAACTATTTCCCGCGGCTGAAGGAGCGCACCGGGCTTGCCGGCTATCTCTCCGGCGGCGAGCAGCAGATGCTCGCGATCGGCCGCGCGCTGATGGCGCGCCCGAAGATGATCCTAATGGACGAGCCCTCGATGGGCCTGTCGCCGCTGCTGGTGAAAGAGGTGTTCTCGATCATCCAGAAGATCAACCGGGACCTCGGCGTCACCATCTTGCTGGTCGAGCAGAACGCCCGCGCCGCGCTATCGGTGGCAAGCCACGGCTACATCATGGAGCAGGGCAAGGTCGTGCTCGACGGCACCGCGGACGAATTGCGCGACAACGAGGACGTCAAGGAATTCTACCTCGGCGGCGCCGGCGACCAGCGCAAGAGCTTCAAGAATCTCAAGAGCTTCAAGCGGCGCAAGCGCTGGCTTTAACCTTCCAATACCTGCTCCGCTTCCGTGACTGCGCAGAGAACATGATAGAACGACGACGCAGGAATGGTGTCGATCAGCGATTTGCCGTCGCGATCGAACTGGTCGTACCAGCCGCCCCGCACGGGATGGCTGAGATAATACCGTTCGAGCCGCGCCAGCGCCAAGCGCGCCTCGTCCGCCGCACCCGCCTCGCCGGATTCGGCCTGCGCGATCCACGCCTTCGCAAGCTCGGTCTGCGGCCACAGCCGGCGCGTGCTGCGGCGAATTTTGCCGGCGTCGTCGCCCTCGTCGATCAGGCAGCCGGTGGCCGCGTCGCAATAGCGCAGCGCGGTTTCCAGCAGCTCGGCGCGCCGCTGTCCGGTCGGACAGCCCGTGATGCGTTCGAACCCCTTCAGCAGCCAGACCCATTCCGCCTGGTGGCCGGGCTCGACGCTGACCGGCGCGATCTTCGACCAGTCCTCTTCGAAATATTCGCCGAGCGCGCGCGTCCGTTTGTCGTAGAGATTGGCAAGGAACAGCGCGAAGAACTCGCCGGCACGGTTCTGGAACGACAAATCGTGGGTCGCGTCGAAGCACGCGATCATCGCCTCGAACAGATGCATGTGCGGATTCTGCCGGCGTGGCAGCGAGACCGGAAGGCCTTCGTGGACGCCGCCATGCGGCGAGCGCAGATGGCCGTCGAGGAAGGCGAGCAGCACGTCGATCTCGGCGCGAACCTGCGCGTCCTGGTCGAGCGCATAGACGGTCGCAAGCGCAAACAGGATGAAAGCGTGGTCGTAGGCATCGCGCCGACCGTCCAGCACCGCGCCCTCCGGCGTCAGCCGGTGCACGTAGCCGGGCCGGCCGTCGGGCGCCTTTGCTTTGGCGAGCAGATGCTCGAGCCCCTTGAGCGCGATGGCGCGCCCCTCAGGGTACCAGCCCATCTGCGCGGCCTTGGCGTAGCACCAGATCTGGCGGGCCTGCACGAACACGCGCCGCGGCGCGATCACGTCCGCCGTGCCGTCGCGGTGCAGCCGATCGATGAAACCACCCGCGCCATGGTCCCAGCCGACCGTCGACCACAGCGGCAGCGCCTCGTCGATCATGCGGCGCTTCAGGCGCGCGACGACGTCCGCCGCTTCGTGCGCTGCACTGATTCCCTCGTCCGCCATCGCGTCCTCTTCAAACCTCGCCAATCGCCGTCTGATACCCATGCCGGCGGCGGCGCGCAACGCATGCCAACCCGGAAAGATCAGCCATGACCGCCCATTACGACGCCCTCGAGACGCGCGAACAAGCCGCGCGCGAGGCCGATCTGTTCTCCCGCCTGCCAGGCGTGCTGCGCTGTGCGATGACCGCGCCCGCCTATGCCGATCGGCTGAAAGGGGTCGATCCCGCTGCCGTGACCTCCAGGGCCGCCCTGGCGGGCCTGCCGGTGCTGCGCAAGTCTGAACTGCCGGCCCTGCACAAGGCCTCCCCGCCCTTTGGCGGTCTCGTCGCGGCGGCGCCCGGATCTTTCGCCCGCCTCTTCACCTCCCCAGGGCCGATTTTCGAGCCGGAAGGGCGACAGGCCGACCCCTGGCGCGGCGCACGGGCGCTGTTCGCGGCCGGGTTCCGGCCCGATGATATCGTGCTCAACACCTTCAGCTACCATCTCACCCCCGGCGGCTTCATCTTCGATGCGTCGGCGCGCGCGCTCGGCTGCGCCGTGATCCCCGCGGGTCCCGGCAATACCGAGCAGCAATTCGAGCTGATCGAGGCCTACCGTCCGGTCGGCTACAGCGGCACGCCGGATTTCCTGAAGATCTTGCTCGATGCTGCCGCAAGCTCGGGCCGCGACGTCTCCTCGATCAAGCGCGCGCTGGTCTCGGGCGCGGCGTTCCCGCCCTCGCTCCAGGCGGAGATCAAGGGGCGCGGCGTCGATGCCTATCAGGCCTTCGGCACCGCCGATCTCGGCCTCATCGCCTTCGAGACCGCGGCGCGCGATGGCATGGTCGTGAACGAGGATCTGATCATGGAGATCGTCAAGCCCGGTACCGCCGATCCCGTGGCGCCCGGCGACGTCGGCGAGATCGTCGTGACCTCGCTCGACCCGCATCATCCCTGGATCCGGCTCGCTCTCGGCGACCTCACCGCGGCACTGCCGGGCACCAGCCCCTGCGGACGCACCAACATGCGCATCAAGGGCTGGATGGGCCGCGCCGACCAGACCACCAAGGTCAAGGGCATGTTCGTCCGCCCCGAGCAGGTCGCCGAGATCGGCAAGCGCCATTCCGCGCTCGGAAGACTACGCCTCGTCGTCACGCGCCAGGGCGAGGCCGATGCAATGACGCTGAAAGCGGAGACGGCGGCCGCGAGCGACGCGTTGCGCGAGGAGATTGCAGGCACCTTGCGCGCGGTGACGAAGCTCGGAGGCGACGTTGAACTGGTGATCCCCGGCGCGCTGCCGAACGACGGCAAGGTGATCGCGGACGAGCGGTAGAGGATGGGTGTTTCGGCGTGTAACCACCTATCTACAATCGATTTTCCGAACAGGATGGAAGTCTTGTTCTGCGAGTTTTGCAACCGTCTCGGGCACCCCCAACAATTTCAATTCCGTTGCAATGCTTCACTTCTTCACAGTTTTCATTGCCGTCGTAAAGATGGCGCCCGAGGTTTCCTGATCTTCCAGATGGTTCAGCACGTCCTTGTTTCCTGTCCGGAAACCGATCGGCCCAGGCACCCACCATTTCTCCTTCGAAGTACTCTCCGGATTGATGGTGGCGTTGCTGTCCGGTTCGTGATCGATCGTTATGCTCGAGTTCGTTGCGCGGGGTGCCTGTACGGCCAGCATTTTCGGCGCAACTTTATGTGTGCCGAGCAACTCTTTCGATGCTTTGACCTGCACAAGCCGCTTAGTGACCATCAAGATTCGCTCGTCCAGTCGTCCCATTCGGTCTTCCAGCAGCTCAATTTTGGTCGGGTTCACGAAGGTGGTGACTTCGGAGGGACCTTCCACCACCTGACCGACTTCCAGCTTTTTCAAGCGTTCCGCGATAGCAGTACCCCAAGACGCCTCTTTCTCAGCGTCTGCTGGGCGCGGGACCCAATGGACAACGAGGTCTGCATAGCTCTTGTACTTTTTAAAGAGCTTTTCGACCTTCTCAACTGTGTCGGCTAGCGCGAACTCTGGCGCCATGGCTTGCAGCGAGGCCCGAAGCGGCAGGGTCCGGTTATATGTCTGAACGCTATCGATATGTGCCTGCAACAGCTGGTCGTCGTGGCGTTTTACTCGTTTTTGACGCCACATGAGATCGATGAAGCGATCGACCAACATGTCCTCGGTCGGCCCGTTCGGGCACCATTCCGCGACGACTTCCGCGACAAACCACTTGTACTCGCGGCGGCTTTCGTGCGGAAGCAACACGGCGTGTGAATAAGCGCCATGTTTCAGAGCGTTAGTAGAACGCGTTCTCTTGGGCGACACGATGTATCCTCTCAACAGATCATCATTTGCCCCGGTCCTCCACCAAGTTCGCCGAGGCGCGCGTCGTATGCAAGTGGATGTTGATGCGAGCCAGATAGAAGTTGGGGATGACATTCGTTTAGGCCCAATCCGCCTTGTTAAGGACCCGCGCCAGATAGAGACTGATTCGCTTGTTGAGCTGGCAATGCAAAGTCTAGGCGCCTCGTGATGCTCCACATCAACAAGATCGCAAAATCTCTCGACGAGAGACGCACTCTGCTGGCGGCATCACGCCGGGAGTTGGAAGCGCTACTTGAAAATCTTTGCGCAGGTGTGATGCTACCAATCCCAGTTAGGCTCTCCGCGGCCGTCCTTGACCGGCGCTGCAGCGCTTCCATCATTGAGAGCCTCGAACTATACGAAATGCTGGTGATCGACCCGTATATTTTGGGAGCGCAAGTAAGGGCTGTAGCAAACCTTATCCAAGCCCAGACGCGGCTTGCGGCGGAACATCAAATGATCAGTGCGATGATCGAGAAAGTGTTCGCATCAGGCGGGCAAGACTGCCCGCATTGAAGCGAAGTGAGGTCGCCGACAACCCGTCGGACATTCCTGCGCCCTATTTTGGAAGATCGCGCGATGAAGGCAGGAAAGGGCGGCACCAGAAAGCGAGTCGACAAAAGAGGGTCGCAGACTGCGCGCGTCGCAAGGCCGGCGCGCACGTTGCCGGGAGCGGCGCCACTCGCAAAGCTCGCACCGCCAAAGCTGCCTGCCTCCGCAGATCTGTCCCGATCGATCATCTATCGCATCCGGCGGGCTCAGCTTTGGGTCTTCAAGGATGTCAGCCGGCGTCTCGCCGCCTTTGAGATCAGCCCATCGCAATTCTTCGTGCTGTCGGCGATCGAGGCCAATCCCGGCGTCAATCAGTTCGCCATCGCGCAATCGTTGTCGATCGAGCGCGCAGGGCTCGGGAGGTTGGTGGATCATCTGTTGCGGTGCGGCCTGGTGCGGCGCTCCGCCTCCGCCGTCAATCGCCGCTACTACGTGCTCTATTTAACCGAGACCGGCGCCGCACTGTTGGGCCGCTTGCGGCCGGCAATCGACGAAAGCGAGAAGGCGCTAGCCGGGAGGATTGGCCAGCGCTCCTTCCGCGAATTGCAACGGGCGCTAGACCGGATAAGGGATCCATGAAGGAAGGGCGCCGCACGCAAATCTTCCGCACCGTCGAACTGTCCCCTTCAAAGAAGGAAGAAAGCGAGAGGCGGTCGTTTGCGCAGGCCCAATTGATCGTAGGCAAGCCGCAGTCAAATCAGGCTCATTACGGCCAGCATGTTGATATCCCCCCTATTCGAGCGAGGAGGCGCAATTCTGTTCTCCTATCTGGTCTTCGAATGGCCTGGGTGGAACATGTCCTCCGCCTACCTGATCGTCACAGGTCTTGCCACGGCCATGACGGTGCCGCTCCTCAACGAGGAGCAGCGCGCCTCGGTCAGCGGTCAAGATGCAGGTCTGATGTCGCGTAAACCTCGAAGCCTACTTTCAGGCCAAGCAGCGTGACGTCCGCTTTGGGCCGGGCGGCCAAGCTTCCAATCACTCAACTCAGGTCAACTGTCGCCTCGCTCCGGGCTCCGCGGTTATCATCGATGACAGCCGTCACGCCATTGACGAAACCTTGACACTCAGCGTGCGTCTTAAACGTGCCCTTGTACTTCCCGAATAGGAAGACGGTTCGGCCGTAACCCTTTCCGAAAAAGTATTGGCCGACGTGTCTGCCGCCTTCGTGTTTGAGCTCAATGCTACCAAGGCTTTGCACTGACTTGAGGTCTGTCTCGGGTAGCTTGATCCGCACATCCGTCTCCGCTATTCAGGCCGGCTCCCAAATCCTATCATGAACTAGGTGGAGTTCACACTTAGCGGCAGAGCGGCTAGTCGCCTCTTAGAAGAGGCCACGCATCTACGGAATGTTAGCGGCCAACGTAAACCGGCTGGCCTAACAGATCAGCGCTTTGCCGCGTTATCCGCCAGTTCCATCGCCAAATCCAGAGCTGCAACCCCAATTTGATCCAAAGAATTAGATCTGCAGCGCCGGTCCATCCAAGCGACGATCGCTGTGAAATCGCCCCCGCCGACAATTTCCCTGTCGGCCCCCACATTTAGCCCGCTGACGAAGCCCACAACCCAGGATTCAAACGCTGCTTTAACCACCGGGTTCTTCTTCCTATTCATCCAGGCGGTACAAGATTGCGAGCCGGCGCCGACGATGGTTGATCCGGCGTTCAGGCACGTTATCGGCAGAAGTAGCATCACCACAATGGCAAGCGCGCGCTTCACTTTTTCCTCGAACCGAAAACGGCTAACGTCAAGCAGGTTAAATCTGTCAATTGCTCGCATCAGCTTAGATCCGCCGGTCTGACCTCCAATAAAGCCAGCCCGCGCCGGGGGCATAGGCTTTGGCTGATGGGGACCGTCACACCTGGACTCTGCGGGATTTCTGCTCGATCCGCGCCCACAATGAGATTACGTTGCGCTGACGCTGTGCATGATCAGCGTCAGCCTCTCCAAAGGAACGGCACAGCGCCGCGAGTACGTCCACCCTGGGATCACGGGCGTTCGGCGAATTCTGCCGTACGGAAACGAAAGGATCAGGCTGATCTAAGAAGCCGCACTGCGGGGCTGCAGTCATCTTGAAGCAAGTACGCGAGGCTCGGCTGTTCACGCGCAGCGCGATGGGCGGCAAGTTCTTTGCAGTGAAGATCGCCTCCCATGAGACCGTTTCGTCATCCGACGGACCGCTGACGACCGACGACTCTACGTCGTCGTAGCCGAGCTCAGCGAAAAGCGCGATGAGATGGATGCCATAGAAGCGGAGCGCGCCGCCTCCGCTGGAGTCGAACCGCTTCCAATTCACGATGTTGGCCCGATAGTGATGAGCCATGAAGCTCCAGTCCAATGAAAGGCGATCGATTCTTTGTCCTAAGATGGTGCGGAGCCGCGCCGCCCATGGCAAGAAGCGGAAAGTATAGCCGACGCGATACCGCTTGCCAGTGCGCTCAAACAGGTCGGCGAGCTGCGAGGCAAGCTGCGGCGTGGGCGCGATCGGCTTCTCGACTACGAAATCGCGAATTCTAGTTTTCGTCAAGCGAGCGATCCAGTCCACCTGATCGGCGGGACGAAGCGCCAGTACCGCGCCGCTTGCTTGCGCCAGCGCCTCGTCCCTATCGGCGCACCAGATCACCTCGTGCAGATATTGAGCCAGCTCACTTCGGCCACCGACCACGGCAGCGTAGCGCTCCGGCAGCGCCACTTTAATCCCGCACTCGATCAGCGCGGGCAGATATCCATACATACCGAAGCCCGACCCGAGGATCGTGAAGACGGGTGCCTCAGGCATGGAAATCGTCGGGGCCGAGCACGTCGATCACCGGGCCCCTGTAGCCGTTGTCGGAGAGATATTGGCGGATCTCCCGCGAAATGTGCCAGGCGAGATTGAGCAGAGGCTTGCTCTGATCGCCATGCGCGAACAACTCGTCGTCGGACGCGATCGGAATGCGAGTGCCGGGTACGTAATGTCCGATCTTGATCGAGCCCGGCTTTTCGTGAACCGCGAGGATCTCCTTCTCCGTCAGGCCGAGCAGCTTGACCAGGATGGCGGCGCGGCCGGGAAACGCCTTGGCTCGAATGGGTCCGTGGGCCGCGATGATCTTCTTCAGCTCTTCGCCCTTGCGGGCCTTCCAGAGCTCGACGTCGCGCGCGAGTTGGCCAAACTCGACCTGAAAATTGTTCTCGCGGGCGACGACATCGGCCGCGACGGCATCGTTCCTCACGGCGTGCCCGAGGATGACGCGGATGTTGCCGCCATAGCGCGCGGGAAATTCGACATTGACGATGTCGAGGCCGAGCGACTTCGCGATGAAGCTGAACGACTTGTACGAATAGGTGCGAGGATGTTCGTGATAGAAAGTATCAAACTGGTGCTGATCCAGCACCGCGCCGAGATAGTGGTTCTCGATCACGATCACCGTGTCGGGGCCAAGCAACACCTTCAGCGCCGCGAGCACGCCCTTGAGATCCTCGACATGGGCGAACACGTTGGTGAAAGTGACGATGTCGGGCGTACCGACGCCGCGACGGATTTCGGAAGCAGTCTCTGCACTGAGGTAGTTCTGCACCACGAAATGGCCCTTGGCCGCGGCGTCCTGCGCCGCACCGGTCGGCTCGATGCCGGCCGTCCTGGCGCCGGCCTCGCGGAAGAAGTCGAGCAGGCTGCCGTCATTGCAGCCGATGTCGAGTGCGGTCTTGCCGGTCAAGGGTCCCATCCGCTCCGCGCATGTTGCCACGAGACTCTTCATCCCGGAGAGCACGTCGGCCGTGAAGCGCGAGCGATAGTGATAGTCCCCGGGAAACAGATCCTCCTTCGGGACTTGGAAACGCTGATGGCCGGTGGCGCAGGTCGGACAAAAGTCGATCTTGATCGGGTATTCACGGCACTGACGCGAATCGCCAGCCGTCACCAGATCGTCGCACAGCGGGTGCTGGCCGAGATCGAGCACCGGCACGAGCTTGTCGCTGCCGCAGACCTCGCAGCTCTTGATCTCGGTGAGCGGTTGCGTCGACGTGGTGGCCATCAGATCGAATCCGGTTGGCGGCCCAAACAGACCGAGAGAGAGTCTAGGACCGCTTGGTGTTCATGAAAGCGTCGATCTGGTCAACCATCACCGGCCTGATCGCGGCGCGCTGCTCGAATGCCTTGTACCATTCCACCACGGCGGATGCGGCACGATCCAGGCCCCAGCGCGGCGCCCACCCCAGATGAGCCCGCGCCTTTGAACTGTCCAGTGACAGCAGGCGCGCCTCGTGCGGATGCTGTCCCGGCTGCGCCATCTGCTGCGGCGGAACACCCCAGAGCACGGCCAGCCGGTCGACCAGCCAGCGCACGGTGCGCACGCTGTCAGCATCGGGACCAAAATTCCATTCGCTGGAGAACGCAGCCGGGTCCCGCCACAGGTGCTCGGCGAGCAGCAGATAGCCCGATAGCGGCTCGAGGACGTGCTGCCACGGCCGTACCGCCTCGGGATTCCTCACCGGCACCGGCTGGCGGCTGCGGATCGCGGCGATGACATCGGGGATCAGACGATCCTGCGCCCAGTCGCCGCCGCCGATCACGTTGCCGGCCCGGACACTGGCAAGCCCGATCTGGCTGGTTCCACTGAAGAATGACGACCGGTAGGCCTGTGTCACCAGTTCCGCGCAGGCCTTGCTGTTGGAATAGGGATCCTTGCCGCCGAGCGGATCGGTCTCGCGGTAGCCCCACACCCATTCCTTGTTGTTGTAGCATTTGTCGCTGGTGACGTTGACTAGCACACGTACGCCTGAATTCCGCACGGCCTCGAACACGTGCACGGTGCCCATCACGTTAGTGGCGTAGGTGCCGACCGGGTCCTCATAGGACGCTCGCACGATCGCCTGCGCCGCCATGTGAAAGACGATCTCGGGCTGGAACCGATCGAACGCCGCCTGGATGGCAGCGGGATCGCGGATGTCGGCGAAAACAGACACGATGTCCCGCTCAGTATGAGCCAGATCGAACAGGTTCGGCGTCGTCGCGGGCGGCAGCGCGAGACCCGCGACCTCGGCGCCGAGATGGCGTAGCCACGCAACCAGCCAGCCCCCCTTGAATCCGGTATGCCCGGTGACGAGAACGCGCTTGCCCGTCCAGAAACCGGCGTTCATGGCCAGCTCTTCCAAGGCGCCTGCCCACTATCCCAGAGCTGTTCGAGGTGCAGCTTGTCCCGCAGCGTGTCCATCGCCGCCCAGAAGCCGGCGTGACGGTAGGCCGCAAGCTGCCCGTCCTGCGACAGGCGCTTGAGCGGCTCCTGCTCCCAGATGGTGGCGTCGTTGTCGAGATAGTCGAAGATCGCGGGCTCCAGCACGAAGAAGCCGCCATTGATCCAGCGGCCGTCGCCCCGCGGCTTCTCCTCGAAATGCCGGACCACGTCGTGGCAGATGTCGAGCGCACCAAACCGCGCCGGCGGCTGGATCGCGGTAACCGTCGCATGACGCCCGTGGGCGCGATGAAAATCGCGCAACGCGTCGATATCGACGTCCGCGAGCCCATCGCCATAGGTCATGCAGAACGTCTCCTCGCCTACGTAGTCCTTGACGCGCCTGAGCCGACCGCCGGTCATGGTGTTGAGGCCGGTGTCGACCAGCGTCACCTTCCAGTGCTCGGCGAATTTGTTGTGCACTTCCATCGCATTGTTGGCGAGGTCGAACGTCACGTCGGCCATGTGCAGGAAGTAGTTCGCGAAATACTCCTTGATGACATAGGACTTGTAACCGCAGCAGATGATGAACTCGTGGATCCCGTGCGACGAGAAGATCTTCATGATGTGCCACAAGATCGGCTTGCCGCCGATCTCGATCATGGGTTTTGGCTTGACGTGGCTCTCTTCGGTGATACGCGTCCCGAATCCGCCCGCCAGAATCACGGCCTTCATGCTCGTACCCGTCCAGCGGAAAACGTCACTTCAGAACGAATAGACCAATCTTGTCAACACGATCTAGCCGTGCCGCCCTACTCTTCGAGCGGTTGAAGTTGTTGGCTTACCTGCTAAAGAAACGATTGAAAGATGGCAACCCCACCACCGGCGCGCCAAACCCGCCTGGGGTGGCTGCCATCCGCCTGATTCCGAGCCGCGCGGGACTGATCTCTTTCGATGGACGCCTGGAGGAGTGATGCCGAAAAAGATCAGCCTTGTGACCCCCTGCTACAACGAGGAAGCGGGGATCCGTGAGTCCTACGCCGTGGTCAAGGACATCTTCGATCGGGAGCTTCCGGGCTACGAGCGCGAACACATCTTCTGCGACAACGCCTCGACCGACCGGACCGTCGAGATCCTGAAGGAAATCGCGGCCGAGGACCCCTCGGTCAAGGTCATCGTGAACTCCCGGAATTTCGGCGTGCTCAGGAGCACCTACAACGGCGTGCTGGCCTCCACCGGCGATGCCACGGTGCTTTTCATGCCGGCCGATTTGCAGGACCCGCCGGCGCTGATCCCGACGTTCGTCAAACACTGGGAGGACGGCTACGAGATCGTGTTCGGCATCCGGGCGCGGCGTGAGGAGGCGTTCCTCAGCCGCACTGCGCGCCACCTGTACTACAAAGCGATCAGTACCATGTCCTACGTGGACTATCCCGCCGACGTCGGCGACTACCAGCTGGTCGACCGCAAGGTACTCCACGCCATGAAGCAGTTCGAGGACGTCCAGCCGTTCATGCGCATGATGCCCTTCGAATGCGGCTTCCGGTCGATCGGCGTACCCTACACTTGGCTCGCGCGGAAGCACGGCATATCGCGCAACCGGCTCTCGAACCTGATCGACCAGGGTCTGCTCGGAGCCATCAGCTTCTCCACCGTGCCGCTGCGGGTCGCGTTCTTCTTCGGGTTGCTGATCTCGTCGCTAAGTTTCACCTACGCATTCGTCGTGTTCCTCCTCAAGATCGCAGGCTTTGATATCGGCCCGCATGGCATTCCCACGATCATCATCGGCCTATTTTTCTTCGGCGGCGTGCAACTCTTCTTCCTCGGCGTGCTTGGCGAATATATCGTTGCGATCTTCAACCAGGTCCGCAGGAGACCGATCGTGATCGAGAGAGAACGGGTCAACTTCTGAGCGAAATGCGCTTGGCGGAGCTCAAGCCAGTTGGCGGAGCTCAAGCCAGGACTTTAGAAAACGTTGTGCGGCGGCATCCCGTTTGCTAATATGGGGCCTGCTCCAGCGTCAGTTGCGTGCAAGCGTCGTGATCACGTACAAGCAATACCATATCCAGAGATTTGAGCACGGCCATAGCCGCTGGGTTGCCCGTATCACGCGGGCAGACGGCCAAAACATTCGCACCATCCTGCCAGCGTCTGAGCATCCCTACCTTGATACGAAGCCGACCGCTTCCCCCGAGGAAGCCGAGGAGCTTGCCAAGGAAGGCATCGAGTTTGGCGGTGTGGTATAGCGGCCTGCCCTCATAAAGTAGGCCGCAGGGCGTCCGCTCACCGTTTGAGCAGAACCTTTTGGCAAATCAGAGTATTGCCGCGGTTTTGATCCGCATCGGACCTTTCGGCGGATTAAAGTCCGAGGTCCGATAATAGCTCTCGGCCAACTGTGCGCGCTCACCACATTCGCGGAACTTGCCATCCTTTCGATTTCCCGAAATACCACTTGCTCCGTCGGGCAAAACAGGAGCTTATAGGGTGCTGGTCCTGCGAAATTAAAAGGGGCAGCCGTGGCAGAGGAACTCCAAGCGTCTAGCGAGCTGTCGAAGATCGCCCGGCTCAATGGCGACTTCAGGCGAAATTACGGTGTTCTCCTCGGCGCATTTCTTTATCTGAGATCTATCAGCGCCGCGCGGGGGCGATCCTGGCTTTGGGCCGGCTTGGCATCGATCATCTGCTCAGTTGTGCTGAATTGGGTCAGCAAGCATATCTCTTCGTGGTCTAGTTGGTGATACGATCGACTTGCAAGCAACGTAGCGGAGGCAAAGCATGGCCAACGCACTGATCGTTCGCCCTCGGGCAGATGTTTTGTCCCTGACAAGAACTGGGCGTGCGGCCCAATACGTGCGCATGTCAACGGACCACCAGCGATACTCGACACAAAACCAAGCGGCTGCCATCGCCGTCTATGCCGCGCAGCACGATCTGGATCATTGTTCGCACCTACACGGACGAGGGTCGGAGCGGTCTTCGCATTCACCGCCGCCAAGGTTTGATCGAGCTGATTGACGACGTCCGCAGCGGCCGGGCGGACTTTTATCACATCCTTGTCTATGACGTCAGCCGCTGGGGAAGTTCCAGGATGTCGACGAGAGCGCGTATTACGAGTTCACCTGCCGTCAGGCTAGGATCAAGGTCTGCTACTGCGCCGAAGAATTCGACAACGACGGTAGTGTGATCGCAAGCATCGTGAAAAATCTCAAGCGAGTGATGGCGGCCGAATACTCAAGAGAACTTTCGGTCAAGGTTCACGCCGGCGCCTGCCGCGTGGCGAGCCTTGGCTTCAAGCAGGGCGGCGCCATCAGTTACGGGCTCAAGCGCGAATTGGTTGATGAAAACCGCTGCTCGAGAGGTATAATTCTGGGCAGCGGACAGCGCAAACATTTGCAGACCGACCGGGTTCTCGTCCAGCCCGGACCGCAGCACGAGCAGCAGATCGTCGCCCAGATTTTTCGGGAGTATGTTGTCCGACGACGGTCGCAAGCCTCGATCGTACGTTTGCTCAACAAGGAACAAGTTTCCAATCACCGGGGCACACCATGGTCCGAAGGGATGATCCGCATACTGAGCAACGAAGCCTATATCGGCAACAGCGTCTATAATCGCAAGTCGTTTCGGCTCAAACAGGTGATGAAAAAGAACCCACCTGAATTATGGGTCAGAGCGACTGGGCTCTATGAGCCAATCGTTGACAGAAGCGTTTTCTTCAAAGCTCAAGAGCTCCTGAAAGAACAGTATGTCAGGCTTTCAGACGAGCATTTGTTGAAGAAGCTGCGAGACGCGCTCGCAGCAAATGGGAAGTTGAGCGTCTCGATAATGGCGGCGACAGAGGGCATGCCGAGCCCGCCTCTCTATGCATACCGTTTCGGCAGCCTGCGGGAAGCCTTCCGCCGGGTTGGTTAAGTGAACTCTGATCGCGATTTTGATTACCTCGACGCGCGCCGACAATCTGATGCTGAATTGCTGCAACAAGCATCGAAGCTTGCCACGCGCATTCGAGCACTTGGCGCTGCGGCGGTCTTCGACGGGGGCACCAAAGTGATGACTATTGACAGCAGGCTCGCCATTTCCCTTCGGATGGCTCGCTATTACATCGCGCCGCGACACGCGCCCGCCTGGCTGGTACATCGACGGATTATCGAACCCGCCGAGCTCATCTTGGCGCTGAGACTGGATCCAGCAACAAACAGGCAGGTGACCGACTATTTCCTCTTACCGTTGAGTGAAATGGCCAAGCAGCGAATTAATCTCACGGCAACGCCTCGCTCCCGATTTGCGAGCTATCGTTGCCCCACAATTGAGGACGTCTTGCGAGCAATCATGACCAAAGTGGCGGCCCTCTCGACATAACGGCTGTACGAGGCCACTGCACGATGCTGCGTCACAAGACATTCGCCACGTCTGGTGATTTGCTTCGCCTCTCCTGAGAGGCTTGTTTATCTGGTGCGCAAATGGCTGTTGACGAACTGCTGAAGATTCCCGCCCTCGAAAAGGTAGCCGTGTATCCCCGCTCCATTCGCCGCTTCGATGTCAGTGAACTTATCGCCTATGAGAAAGCTCCGAGCACAATCAACGGGGAAGCGATTCATGATCTTCGTGATCATGCCGGGCCTGGGCTTTCGGCAGGTGCACGAAGTGCGATAAAGCTCGACGCTTGCCTCAGGATGATGTGGACAATATTCGAAAGCATCTATGTGAGCGCCAACTTTTGCCAGCTCCTCTGACATCCAGGTATGAAGAGCTCTGATATCGGCTTCCTTGTACAATCCCCTAGCAACTCCTGACTGGTTCGTGATTACGAAGGCGAAATATCCGGCATCATTGACGGCCTTCACGGCTTCCCGCGCGCCTGGCATCCACCTGAACTTAGCTCTCTCATAGAGATAGCCAATATCCTCGTTAAGAACGCCATCTCGGTCCAAAAACACCGCGGGTTTCATTGCAAATACCTTAAACCGAGCAGCCTTGCACTCAGGGTTGGCTCGCTAACTGCTCACATCAAGGAAGCGCTGTAAGAGGGCCGGTGGGAATAGCTAGTAGCCCGACTTTCCGGCGGGCTTGCACAAACGAACTCCAAATCCTCCGCCGTTCTCGGGGATGAGAACCACACCCGAGCTTTCGAGCGCCTCTTGCATCTTCCTGATAGCGTCATCAGAGACGACACGCCGTTGCTTCTCAAAATCGACCACCGTCGACAATCCAATCCCCGCCAACGTTGCCAGCCGTGGCTGTGTCATGTCGAGCAAAGCCCGAGCAGCTCGGCATTGAGACGGCGACATCAATTTCAACATTTTATGTTGACACCTACGCTACCTTCCTTTAATCAACATTTTATGTTGACGACCCCAACGGAAAACATGCCGTGATTCTTAAACAGACGACGCAATTACTGCCATCGACCGACGCTCATTCATAGGAGGATCCGATGCGCGGATCATCATGGGAGAGGATGGAGACAAACTCTCTCGGCTCTGGAGAGAGAAGCGAGGTGAGGTCGAGCCTGTTGATTTGAGTGGTGAGCTGATCGTTCAACTTGGAACGGCCACAGAGGACCTCAACCGGACCTGGTACGAGCGAACCAGCGGCAACCGCGTCGGAAGACGTGCAGAGAAGGGTCAGGCATCCGGTCCACAAATGGATGGGAGCGACCCTGGACGGCCGTGTGCAGGGGACCGGGGCAGTATTCGAAGCCAAGTTCATGCTGGCTTGGAATTTTTCAGAGGAAGCTGCAGCGGAGAAGCACATGCTCAACTGCAGCACAACATGTGGGTCGTGTCGGCACGTTGCGCGGTGCTGTCCATCGTCACGGGCGGAGGGAAGTGGGTTGAAATGACGGTACATGCTGACCCGCTCTACCAGCACCTCCTTTTGACGGCCGAAAAGCAGTTTTGGCGCTGCGTGCAAAGCGGCGATCCACCGGCACTGTTCGGAATTGAAACGCCGCGTCCTCGGCTCGAGGCCATCAAGATCGTCGATATGGCATCATCCAACTCCTGGGCTGGACTCGCCGCGACTTACCTCCGCACCCGAGATGCACACGATGACCATGAGCTCGCCAAAGCCGAATTGAAGAAGCTGGTCCCGGAAGATGCGAAGGAAGCCACTGGCCACGGTTTGAAGGCGAAGCGTTCCAAATCTGGCGCGATCAGCTTCGAAGCTCTGCCGCTGGAGGTCGCTCATGCATCGGTCCAGTGAGTGCATAGGCGCCCTCGCGGCGGCCTTGGCGAAGGCCCAGGCTGTGCTGACCAACCCCGAAAAAAACCTGACGGCGGTAATCCGGTCCCCGTTCCCGCGGGAGGGCGATAGGACCTTCCGCTACGCCTCCTTGGCCTCCGGCTTGGACATTGTCCGCAAGACATTGAGCCAGCAGGAGATCGCAACGGTCCAGACCACGCGCATCGAGCAGGTCTCAGGTCAAATTCACCTCACCACGCTGTTGGCCCATGCCTCCGGAGAATGGATTTCCTCTGACCTGCCGGTCTGCGCCGCAAAGGACGTCGAGGCCCCGCACCGCATGGGCGCGTCCTTGACCTATGCCCGCCGCTACGCCCTGTTCGCTCTGGTCAGCATCGCGGGTGAGGACGACCTCGATGCCCCTGAGGCTATCGCCGGACCTCCCGCTGCCGCCGCGCCGCAAGTGGCTCCGGGCCCCAAGGCGAAGCCGGCGAAGGCGGTGTTGAGCCGACCGGCGGTGCTGAAGCCGCGGCCTCGCCTTCCCAAAAGAGCCTCCGCGCAAGCGAAGCAAGGCCCATCTTGCTTTTGTCCGGGCACAGCCGTGCCTGGTCTGCAAGCAGGCTCCGTCCGATGCCCACCACCTTAAGTTCGCCCAGCCGCGAACATTAGGGCGCAAGGTCAGCGACGAATTCACCGTTCCGTTATGCCGCTCTCACCACCAGGCTCTCCATCGGCATGGCAACGAAAAGGCATGATGGTTGGATATGCAGATATCACCTTTGCCTGTCGCGAGCGAGTTGTGGGGAGCGAGCCCCGTTCACGACCCGGCAAATACGAACGTGGCCACTTTCGATGCTTCATCGCAGGCCCGGCCGGAGGTCACGCGTCAATGAATGGCCCCTTCGGTAACGCCACGACGGCAACCACATCAGCTATTCCGGTCGAATTTCAGGTCTTGTGTCCTGCTCCCCAACTTCTACCCGGCGAAAGCCTCGAGCAGCATCGCGCGCTTCAAGCCGTCATCTTCCGCGACATAGCCCCGCAATCCGCTATTGAATGGCTGCTCGCCATTGATGTTGCGGAGCTGTCCTGGGAGATGCAGCGCTATCGAATTCTGCGGCACAAGCTGCTGGAATCATATCGCCAAAAAGCGATAGAGATGACGCTTCGTCGGATAGATGTGCCCGGCATCGTGCCCGAATTCAAAAACGACGCCGAACGCTACATCGTTCAGAACGCGCTCGATTGGCGGCTCGATCCTGTTGCGGCAGTCGAGATCGAGGCGCGTCTCGCATCATTTGGCTTCGATCAGCACACCATTAGCGTGGAAGTTTACGTGCAGGCTCGCGAGATGTTCCCGCTATTCGAAACGTTGATGAACGGGGCGCAGTTGAGACGCCTCTTCCTGCTGAAGGAGATTGACAGCCGCCGCCGCATACAAGTCTACCCCAAGCTCCTTCCGACCAAAACCGAGGACCCGACCGTTCGCGGAAGCAAATCGATCCTCGATGGAAGCCGTCAAATGAGCTGACCGTACCGCTCCAGCCTTACTACCCCGAGACGCCGGGCCGGTACTTCATGCTGGCGGCCGGGCGCTTGGATGCTCGCGTGTATGCGCATCGATTGCGTTCCTGTAATTTTCTGCCATCGATAGAAGAGCCAGCCGCGACTCCGCGTGATCAATCTTATCGGCCCACTCGTGACAGGCGAGCAGCATGCGCTTCCATCCCTCGATCTCGCGTCGACGCCTTCGGAGTTTTCTGCGTGTCTCCTTCATACGTTCGATCTTCCATTGGAGCCGACAAAACCAAGTAAGCATGCGATGCCCTTTAACGGAAGTAAGAACCAGTACCGGAAGTACGAACCAGAAGCCATCCCAAGGCCGGCCTTGTTGCATCCTGCGCTCCGAATAGCCCCTATACCTTAAATTCTCCGCTCATGATGCCGGCTTCGACATGTGTCATCCGAGCGAAATGGGAACTCCGTGAATTTGCCCCTTGGCTATCCACCTCGTCCAAAGCAGATGCTGTCGGTGAGCGTCGTAGTCAAACCGCCGCACTGGCTACCAAAATACGTACTCGGGTCGCAATGTCCTGTGACGACCGAGCCTCCTCCGATTGCCACGCGGTCAGAAACTGTCCCAGCCAAGGCAACCCCGGTCCCTAATTTGGCCGGGCGCCACAATCTACCTCGTCACGGGCCGTCCAACACTCGCAAAGGTAGCGTGACGAACATCACGCCATGTCAATCGAAGCAATCATTCCCCATGTAAGTTGCACGCACGATCGCTATAGCCCGTGCATCATATACGTGTGGACCGTTTCACGAGCCGACACCAAGCCGACTGCGCCGCGGCATGAAACGCAGAGCGACCTCCCCCCCAGTCTCGATGGATTCATAAAGTGCTGAGATGAGCTCCAGGCTTTTTCGACCTTCAAGCCCATCGACGAGGGCTGCGTGGCGGTTGGCAAGACACTCGACCACGTGCTGATAGTAGGCTTGATGGCCAAAACCGTAGACATTCGGTGGGTTCACCGAGAATTTTTCAATGACTGCCTTGTCCGCAGGCAGCTCGTTAGTAAAGCGCCAGTGACGAATCTGGTTCATCGCAAAGCCGCCGACTTCGACGGCCCCTTTTTCACCCATAATCGAAAGCGAGCCCTCAAGGTCCACGGGACGCGCAGCAGTTGTGGCTTCGATTATGCCTAGGGCACCGGATCGGAACTTAAGGGTCGCTACCGCGGTGTCCTCCGTCTCGGTGTTCACAAGTGCCGTAATACCGCGGGCATGAACACTGACGACATCGCCGAAGAACCACTCTAGCATGTCGATGTGGTGGCTCGCCTGGTTGGTCAGCACGCCTCCATCATATGCCCAGGTGCCGCGCCAGGCATCCTGATCGTAGTAGGATTGGTCCCGGCACCAGCGCACCCTAACGGTGCCTAGCACAAGCTTTCCGAACCGACCGGCGTCGAGCGCCTCACGCGCCTTTATGATTGGGACATTAAACCTGTTTTGTTTGACGATGAAAAGCTTCACCCCCGCCTCATCGCAAGCACGGATCATGTCGTCAGCATCCTGAAGCCGCAGCGCCATCGGTTTCTCCACCACCACATGTTTTCCCGCTTGCGCGCAGGCGATGGCATGTCGAGGATGCAGGCCACTAGGGGTTAATACCGCAACCGCGTCTATATCGCCGCGAGACAACAGCTCGTCCGGACTGTAATGAGCCGAAACACCGAATTTAGCAGCAATAGCATCAGCACGCGCGCGTGCGGTGTCACAAACAGCCACCAGCTTGGCGCCCTCAATGTGATTGCCGCCAAGCAGGTCAGAATGCCGCTTTGCAATGCGTCCACAGCCCAGCAGGCCAAACCTAATCACGATAGTCTCCTCGGGAAATCGTGATCCGGAGGGATCACCAATTTGCACTCTACATTATCAACGACATGTGGAATCAAGAATTTTGATAGCGTCTACGAAGCCGCAATTCTGACAGAATCGTAAACCGTGTGCTTATCCAGTACTATAC
Organism: Bradyrhizobium sp. 149; assembly: GCF_023073915.1. Lineage (GTDB taxonomy): Bacteria > Pseudomonadota > Alphaproteobacteria > Rhizobiales > Xanthobacteraceae > Bradyrhizobium. The sequence continues at coordinate 651,975 of NZ_JADPKK010000019.1, forward strand.
CGACTCCCGACAGTTTCATTTGCCTCGTGGGCATGAATTGCCGTACTCATGTGAGATTGCTCCGATGCAGCGGGTGTTCTGAGTGCCGTTCTTAGAAACAGCGCGGAAAAGCTGGTCCATCAGGCCGCGGTCGACCCGAATTCCGGAACCGCATCCTTCAGGATGGTCCTGATGGTGGCCCGATCGTCGCGCGCGATCGCCTGCTCCAGAGCCGCAATCCATTTTCGCAGCGTCTGCATCGGCGGCTCGTTCGGCTGCGCGGCCATGATGCCGGGGACGCCGATCTCGCGAGTCGGCTCCTCGGAGGCGAACAGGATTTCGTGCAGGCGTTCGCCGGGCCGCATGCCCGTGAACACGATTTCGATGTCGTAGCCGGGTTGCAGGCCCGAGAGACGGATCATGCGCTCGGCGAGATCGACGATCTTCACCGGCTGGCCCATGTTGAGCACGTAGACCGACACGTCCGAACGCTGCGTTCCGAGCGCATGCGTTGCCGCCGTGATGACGAGATCGCAGGCCTCGCGGATGGTCATGAAGTAGCGGACCATGTCGGGATGCGTGACCGTCACGGGGCCGCCCGCATCGATCTGGGCCTTGAACTTCGGCACCACCGATCCGTTCGACGCCAGCACGTTGCCGAACCGGACCGAGATCAGCCGCATCGATCGCCTGGCGCCGCCGTGAGCCGCCGCAAGATCATGGTCGAGCGCCTGGCAATACATCTCGGCGAAGCGCTTCGTGAGGCCGAGCATCGACACCGGCTCGATCGCTTTGTCGGTCGAGATCATCACCATGGCTTCGGCGCCGGCGCTGTGCGCGGCATCGGCAACGTTGATTGAGCCGAAGATGTTGGTCTTGACCCCCTCGCTCCAGTCGCGCTCGAGGATCGGCACGTGCTTGAGCGCGGCGGCATGGAATACGATGTCCGGCTTGAACTCGGCCATCAGACGGATGATGCGCTCACGGTCGCGGATGTCGGCGATCCTTCCTTCGATCGAAGCAGTCGCACCGCGGGCCGCGAGCGCTTCCGTGATCGCATAGAGCGCCGGCTCGGAATTTTCCACGATCAGGAGCCGCGCGGCGCCGAACGCGACGACACGCTCGCAGATCTCGGAACCGATCGAGCCGCCCCCGCCGGTGACGATCACCGCCTTGCCCTCGATCAGGGCCTCGAGCCGCGCGTAGTCGATCGTCTCGCTGGGTCGCAGCAGCAGGTCCTCGACGGCGACGGCCGTGAGCCGCGGCGTATCGCCGCTCTCGAGCGAAGGCATGCGGTTGACTATCACGCCGAGCTTGCGCGCCCGCATCAGGATCGATTCGGGATGGGCCTCCGGCTCGAATGCGGTTGGCGTCATCACGACGCGCGCGATCGCCTTGCCGCGCTTGGCGAAGTCGGCGACGACGTCCTCGATGTCATCGACGCCGCCCAGGACCGGGATGTTGCGGATGGAGTGTCCGCGGTCGGAACTCGACGGCGATAGCACGCCGACCGGCCAGATGCGCTTGATCGCCCCGCTCTCGATTCCGCGCAACAGCACCTCGGCGTCCGCGGCGCGGCCGATCAGCAGCGTCGGCGCGGCATCGCCGGTGCGGGCGTGACGCCGTACCCGCGTATAGCGGAAATAGCGGTAGGCCATGCGCAGCGCACTGAGGAAGGAGATCTCAAGGAACCAGTAGAGGACGATGGTCACCTTGCCGAGGAAGAAGGCGCCGCGGACGTTGGGGGCGACGAAGATGTAGTCGAGCACCAGGAGTGCAACCGTCAGCACGGTCGCGACGCGGATGATGTTCAGCGCGTCGGGCAGCGAGATGAAGCGCCATTTCGTCGCGGTCAGGTTGAAGACGAAGAACACGACCACGCTGAAGGCGAGGAAATAGGGCAGGATCTGGATCAGCAGCGGCAGGCGGTCGAAGAAACCTTCGCCGCCCTCGAAGCGCAGATAAAAGGCGGCGAACAGCGCCGCCGCGGTCGCCAGCAGGTCGTGAAGCGCGATCAGGAAATTGCGCAAGGTAAGATGCAAAGGAAACGTCATCTACATTCCAACGAGCAATGGCTCAGTCGCGGGAACGCCGCTACTACGCTAATCGCCGGCCAATCTTCAGCACTGTCTCAGCCACCCGGTCAACCTTTTCCATGGAGAGGTTCGAGCCTGACGGCAAGCAGATGCCGCGCTCAAAAAGCTCATCTGAGACAGAGTCGTTTCCATGAGGAAAATAAAGTGCATGCGCGAACACGGGCTGAAGATGCATGGGCTTCCAAACAGGACGAGCCTCAATAAGTTCGTCGGAAACGTGCTGCACTAAAGTGGGACCAGTAATTCGTGCGTCCGGGACAAGACGAGCGGCCGAAATCCAATGCGTGGAAAAGCTCCACTCCGGTTCCGGCATCATTTGGATCCAATGTTCGTTAGCAAACGCCTCGAGGTAGCGGCGATATATTGCCCGCCGAGCTTCAACGCGGCGATCGAGAACCTTGAGCTGGCCACGACCAACGCCCGCCAGAATATTGCTCATGCGGTAATTATAGCCGACAACGCTGTGCTGATAGTGCGGCGCGGGATCCCGCGCTTGCGTTGCAAGGAAGCGGGCCCGTTCGGCAAACGACTTGTCTTCCGTAACAAGCATGCCGCCGCCTGAGGTAGTGATGATCTTATTGCCGTTGAATGAGTAGATCCCGATGCGGCCGAAAGTTCCCGACGACTTGCCTTTGTATTTGGCGCCAAGCGACTCAGCTGCGTCCTCCACCAGCGGTACGCCGTAGAGATCGCAAAGTGCTGCAATCGGCCCCATGTCCGCACTCTGGCCGTAGAGGTTGACCACGATAACGGCCTTCGGCAAGCATCCCTTTTTGTGCGAAGCCTCGAGGGCGCGGCCAAGAGCGGCCGGCGACATATTCCAACTTTCGGGCTCTGAATCGATCAACACCGGCACCGCGCCCTGGTACATGATCGGGTTGACGCTCGCGGCAAACGTCAATGAAGAACAAAAGACCGTGTCGCCCGGGCCGACATCCAACAGCACGAGCGCGAGGTGGATTGCCGCCGTGCCTGACGTGAGCGCCACCGCGTGCTGCGCGCCGACCATCTCCGCAAGCTCCGTTTCGAAGGCGTCGACGTTCGGCCCGAGCGGCGCTATCCAGTTGGTGCGAAACGCCTCCTCCACAAAATCGCGCTCGCTCTCTCCCATGTGCGGGGTCGACAACAAAATCTGTTCGTCGATCCCCCGGCGCTCGACAAGATCAATTACACGGCCGTTCGCATCGACCACCGGAAGATGATCGATGGTGTGCTTCTGCATCAACTCAAGCGCCTCCCGCCGGGTGCTGTTTTCCGGCAGCACGATGGAACGTTTCTCAGAAACCGCCGCCAGGGTCTGATCAAGCGATGCACCCTCAAGCAACAGCCTGCGAATGTCACCGTCGGTGACGGTACGCTCGAATACCTGCGCATCCCTGACCAGCAGGAGAACGCCGAGCCCGCTGCGGTCGAGCATATCGAGCGCGGCACGCATCGTCGCGTCGCGGGTAATGCAGATTCCGGAGATATCCATTATCTGTCCTCAGCGGATTTGGCGGGCGGGCACGCCCACATAGGTCGCCCCTGGTGGTACATCGGTCGTTACCACAGCACCAGCACCGATAATCGCATCATCGCCGATTCGGCGACCGGGAAGTATATTGGCACCGGCACCGACCATGACACGGTCGCCCACCCGCGCGTTCCCCGCAAGAGTGGCCCCCGGCGCAATATGACAGAAACTTCCCACGATGCATTCATGGTCGACGATGGTTCCATGATTTATGATCACCCCTTCGCCAAGGAGGGCGTCGGGAGCAACAATCCCGTGTGCCGCGATAAAGCTGCCGGAGCCAACTAACGCGCTAGGAGCGATCGTTGCAATCGGGTGTATCACCGTCGCCGGGATGCCACCCGCCCCGGCCAGCAAGCAAAACAAACGCGCACGCGTGGCATTGTCACCGATGCAGATGTGAAAACGTCGGCCCTTCATGTTCATGGCCGAGTCGAAACGATGGACTATGAGGTCGAGCGCCTTCTGGCCGATCCGGTTCTCGGACTGGTCGAAAATGGAAATGCCCTCCGATGCCCCTTCGGCTCGTTCGATTGCATCCAGCACGACCAATCCGTGCCCGCCCGCGCCGATCAGAAAGAGAGGTTCAGTAGACATTGGTTTTTGCAACTGAGGATCGGGAAACTTCGATCTGGGCAAGTAGCGAGGCGATCCGCTCTCCCGCCCGGCCGTCCCCATAGACATTATTGCGATCAAAACGCACCGCTGCCAACGCGCGCGTTAACGCCTCATCAAGGCCGGCGCGATCGACACCGCAATCGATGACGTTGGCATTGCGCTGGCGAAGATTTTGCCGCGATCCGATGTTCACAACCGGCGTCCCGAAACTAGCGGCCTCGATGATGCCGCTACTCGAGTTTCCGACAATAACATCGCACGCCGCAAGCCATGACAAGAATTCCGGCCGCGGCAAATGCGTCGCAAGACTGATATCGCCTGCCGAAGCGTGCGCCTCCAGCACCTTGCGGATGCCGGCGCTGCCGGCATCCGAATTCGGTTTAAGGGCTATGATCTGAAAGCCCTTCGCCAGGACAGCGTCGATGATGTGCGCGGCATGATCCGCCGACATCCCGGCTTCCCGCAATACCGGATGATACACCAGCAGTGCGACCGGCCGGGCCGGATCAAACCCTACGCCTGCGCACAAATTTTCGCGGCAAGTCAACGCGGCTTTCTTGAGGTCGTCCAGCCCGGGCGCGCCGACGACCGAGATTCGTTCGGCAACCTCGCCCATGCGGACCAGCCGGGTCTTGCTCTCATCCGTGGCGACGAAGTGAAAATGCGCAAGCTTGGAAATGGCATGGCGCACCGGCTCATCAACCGTGCCGGATCTTTCGCCGCCATGTATATGAACGACCGGAACATCAAGATGAATGGCCGCCACCGCGCCAGCCAGCATCTCGCCGCGATCGCCCAGCACCACAACGATATCAGGAGCAATTTTCTCGAACGCCTCGACGAACCCGATCAGCATCCGTCCGACATTTCTGGCCATCAGCGCGCCGGTCGGCAACCCGTCTTCGACGGCGACGCGGGCCGCGATGGGCAGGCCTGCCGCCTCGATTTGACCGACCGTCAGTCCGTATTCGGGCAGCAAGTGCATTCCAGTGACGATGAGCGAGAGATCAAGGTTTTCCGACTGCTGGATACGTACCAAGGTCGACTGCATCAGGCCGAAATCGGCCCGCGTTCCGGTGATGTAACAAACCTTCCGCACCGTCATGCAATATCTGACCAATGCAAGGTTTCGCCGGCCGAAATGTGCCGGGCAGATTTGCGTCCGATCACCTTGTCGAGGTCAACCGGCGGAATGCCGGTGCCCGGCCGCATCAGGGCGACGTCGTCCCTGCCGACTGTAGCGCCGGCGGCAAGCGGACGAACGGTGGTGACGCTGCGGCGAACCAGGTCGCGCACTGGAAGTTCGGATGCCGCCGGGGCCTTGATGTCGGATCCCAGCGCCACTTCGACATCGCGGATTTGCCGCACCAGCGCCGCAAGCTGATCGGGTTCGAGGGAGGCCTTGTGGTCGGGCCCCGGCAACCCGGAATCGAGGGTAAAATGCTTTTCGATCACGCTCGCACCCAACGCGACCGCGCCGGTCGAGACCGCAAGGCCGAGCGTATGATCGGAGTAGCCCACCGGCAGGCCGGTGGTTCGGGCCATGGTGTTCATGGCCCGAAGATTGACATCTGCGCTTTCGGCCGGATAGTTCGAGGTGCAATGGAGAATAGTCACGATGTCGCCGAGGGGCTCGGCGAAACCACGGCTCTCCCGCGCCGCGCTGATGATTCCGATGGCGGCGACGACTTCATCCAGCTCGGCCATCCCGGTTGAAACGATCAGCGGCAAACCTTTGGACGCCATGTGCCGGAGCAGCGGCGCGTTGGTGATTTCGCCGGACGGGACTTTGATGCGCCTGATGCCGAGCGCGACCAGAAAGTCGAGCGCCTCCTCGTCGAAGGCCGTGGACATGAACTCGATACCAAGTTCGGTGCAGCGTGCGAACAGGCGGCGGTGCAGACCTTCCGACATCTCAAGCGCCTTGAGCATGCCATGCTGGTCGCCGTCGCCGGTTGCTTGTTTCTGATACTCGGCCTTTTCGGCGCCCTTGCGCGTCAGCTTGTCGGCGGAGAAGGTCTGGAACTTGACCGCGTCGGCGCCGCTTTTGGCGGCGGCTTCGACCAGTTCGACGGCCATTTCCTCATCGCCGTTATGATTGACGCCGGCCTCGGCGATGATGAAGGTCTTCATGGCGATTTGCCGTAATGCTTTGCCAGGGCCTCGGCGGCGACCCAGTCTGCCTCAGTATCGATATCCACCGCCTCGCAAGGCTGGTCGCAGAGCACCCCGACCGTGCGGGGGGGGAAAAATCCCCCGTGCGCTTCTAGCACAGTCGAGCGGATCAGGTACATGTTGCCGGCGACATAAACCACAGGCGGAAGGTCCTGCGACCGCAGGGTGATTTGCTTTCCATCGGCGAAGGATCGCAATTTGCCGCCCTGCTCCCAATGGAACGCATAATTCGGATGGGGATGGGCCGGCGCGACGCCGATCACGGCATCGGTGACGTCGCGATCGATATAGGCGAACGCCTCGGTCCAGCGTGACGGCTCGCGGACCGGCGAGGTTGGTTGCAACAACGCGACCAGATCGAAGGTGTTTCCGATTCGCCGCTCCCGGGCCAGGATGTCGAGCACGACCGCCGCGGAGGTTGCCGTGTCGGAGGCAAGGGCCGCCGGCCGCAGGTATGGCACATCGACGCCTTCGGCCCGGCTCGCGTCAGCAATCTCTTCGGCGTCGGTGGAGACGATAACCTCGTCGAACCGCTGCTGCCGTCGGGCAAAGCGAATCGACCAAGCAATCAGGGGCACGCCGAGAAAGCGCTTCGTGTTCTTGCCGGGCAAGCGCTTCGAACCACCGCGAGCCGGTATGATAGCCAGCGTCTTCACGTTCGAACCACGCTATCGCGAGAGGAATTCTTTCAACATTCGCAGCCCGACAGTGCCACTACGCTCGGGATGAAATTGGGTCGCGGTGACATTGCCGCGTTTGACCATCGCGCTGATGCGGTGACCGCCGTAGTCGCAATCGGCGAGCCGGTCATCGTCGTTCGTGGGCTGAGCGGCGAACGAATGCACGAAATAGACCGCAGGGCCTTCCGTGCCGAAGGGCTCAAGCAGGGTTTTTTCCCAGCTGCGGCCGGCCTGCGGCTCGATCAGATGATTCCAGCCGATATGCGGTACGCGCTGCGAGACGCCATCGGTATTGGTGTTGGAAATCATCCGAACGCGTCCGGGCAGAATACCAAGCCCCGGCGTCTCGCCGAACTCCTCACTGGCCTCGAACAGGATCTGCATGCCGACGCAGATGCCGAGCATCGGACGCCCGGACCTGACGAATTGATGGATGGCTTCGCCGTGGCCGAGACGGTTGACCGCACGCATGCATTCGGAGAAGGCGCCGACCCCTGGAACCACCAGCCGCTCGGCGGCCACGGCATCCTTGGGGTCTTCGGTAACATGGACGTCGGCGCCTGCGTGCTCCAGCGCGCGAGCAACGTTCAGCATGTTGCACATGCCGTAGTCGAGCAATGTAATCTTCGTGGCCATTAAACCTGCCTGACAGCCAATCCGGCCTTCAACGCGGCAGCCCGGATATCACCCAATCGCACACGCTTATAGTGCAAGGTATCGGCCATAGAAATCCCGTCGGGCCGGGCCGATTCGGCCACTTTTAGGAAGTCCTCGATGCTGCCCATGCCGCCGCTGGCGATCACGGGAACCGTCGCCAGCCTGCTGATCTGGCTGATCAAATCGATGTCGAACCCCTTTCGGGTGCCTTCCCTGTCCACGGAGGTTAACAAAATCTCGCCGGCCCCCATTTCCACACCGCGCTGAACCCATTGCAGGACGTCCAACCCCGTCCGTTCCCGGCCATTGTCGGTGTAGGCTTCCCACTTGCCCGGGGCGACCTGCTTGGCCTCAATCGACAAAACCATGGCCTGGGAGCCGAAATGGCGCGCCACTTCACCGATGAGCTCCGGACGGGCAATGGCCGCCGTGTTGATGGCAACCTTGTCGGCTCCCGACCTCAGGATGTGCCTGGCATCATCGACTGAGCGAATCCCGCCGCCGACCGTTATGGGAATAAAGACCTGATCGGCGGCGCGCCGGATGATGTCGCTCAGGTTATTCCGCCCGTACAGGCTGGCGACGATGTCCATGTAGACTAGTTCGTCGGCGCCGGCGCGGTAATAGTCGAGCGCAAACTCCTGCGGGTCTCCCATGACGCGCAAGCCCTCGAGCTGGACGCCCTTGATGAGGTTTTTCCCCTTGATGTCCAGCCGAGGAATGATTCTGAGATTGCTCACGTCGGATTACCGCCAGGTCCGGACCTATTCTTCCCACACCGCATGACGCAATTGCCAGTTGTTGCCGACCCACTTCCACAGATTGGGGGAACGGAAACTGTCCGCAAGGCGGGCAAAATACTGCTCGGTCATGATCGGGTTCTCGAACATCTTGCTCGCCTCCGGGAACTCCTTTTCGGGAATGCTCAGATAGCGGAAGATCTCCTCGGCAAAGCGTGACGGATATTCGTGATCGAAACGCTTGACCAGTGCGACGCCCTCCTCGCGGTTGATGTCGCCGGATCGAATTTCCTGCGACGCGTCGTAGCTCGCGCGGCCGATGCCGAACTTCACCCCGGTGGTGTAATAGTGGAAGTCATCGATACGATCGTCGATGCTGTTGTACTTGCTGTAGGTACCCGGCGTTCGCTCCGGCGAGGCCTGGAAACCGCCGTGCTCGACGGCGTAATAGTAACAGCTCTGCGGATGCCATTTCAGATAATAGCCGAGATAATGCACTTCGACCTTCTGCCGCTCGATCTCGTTGGGATCGGCGGGCAGATAGGGCAGCAAGTCCTGATGCTCCACCCCGAACTGGTTCTTCAGGTCGGAGATCGAAACGCCACCGAGATAGATTTTCGATTGGTCGTCGGAGGTGAAATAGGACCAGTCGCGCTTGGCCGTATCGGTATCGCCGATCGGATTGCCGTACTCGGCTTCGTTTTCGCCGTAGATCACTAGGGGTATTTTGTGCAGCAGCGCCATCTTGGGCGCCAGCGACTTCTGTCCGAACATGAAGGCCTGGAACGGATGGAACAAGAGATCGACCGCCAGCCGCGTCAGCAGCCGGTGCACACGGCCGTTGGGCGTCATCAGCATATTGTCGTGGCCGGCGTGAATCCAGCTCTGGAAGTTCTTCCAGCCCCAGTCGGTATAGATATGTGGCGCCCAGGTGACCGTCAGCGGGTGCATGCCATATTTGGTGCGCAGAATGTGAGAGGCGTAAAAGCTGTCCTTGCCTCCCGATCCCGGCAGGATGCAATCATACTTGCCGTCGCGGCTGCGATGCTGGTCGAGCAGATCGCGCAGCTGGCGCTCGCGTTCATCCCAATCGATGGTCGCATTCTTCTTCTCGGCAAAGCGGCAGGCGTCGCAGATGCCTTCAGAGTCGAAAAAGATGGTCTTCTTCTGGGTTTCCTTGGTGTGGGCGTACTCGACCGCTGAATTCGGCCGCTGGTTGGAAATGACACAACGCTTGCAGAACACGACTTTCTTTGGAAGGCCGAACCGGGTGGTCAGATTGGTCGCGTCCGGCGCAAAGAGCGACTTGTCGATGTCTTGGGGGGCCTGAATCTTTTCCATGCGGGAAACCTCTAACTCGCCAGCGTCGTGGCCGTCTGTCCGCAGCCAACAACCACGCCGGTCGCAAGCTCCACCAGATTTCGGGATTGAGCCGCTTCTTAAGCTATCGGAGGCGGAAAAACCAATGATTATTGCAGAGCAAAATAGCCGATTTTATCCAATGATCTAGGGCTTTAGGCCGCCTTTCGGTCGGCAGGCGGCGAGAAGCTGGGCGCCCCGCCCTGCCGACATTGCCACCCCAGCTTAGGCGTGAGGTGCCCCGGTCACCCGCTTATAGACCTCCAGGAGCTTGGCAGCGTTCTTGACGGCCTGGAAATTGGAGACGGCCATCTGGTAAGCCGCCTCACCCATCCGCGCCGCCAGTGCCCGGTCGGCCGCGACCGTGGCGATGGCATCCGCCAGGGCTTGAGCATCATGCGGCGGAACCGCCAACCCGGTCACGCCGTGGACCAACGTGTCCGCCAGCGGCTTCCTGACCGCGGCAATGCTGGGAACCCGGAGAAAGGCGGCCTCGAAGATCGGGCGGCCCGGCGCATCGTAATGCGACGGAAAACATAGAACGTCCATGCAGGCATAGGCCCGCGCTATGTTCGCCATAAAGCCGACCATGTGGACGCGATCGGCCAATCCATACTCCGCGATCTTGGCTTTTACCTCGGTGCCCACGTCCTGCCCGATTCCCAGCCGGTTCAGAATACGGGCCTTCAGCGTGTTGGAGCCACTCGCATCGCCGCCGACGATGACGAACTCGACATTGAGGCCGCGGTCCCGCGTCAGGCGCGCGGCCTCAATCAGTTCGAAAATGCCTTTCACGCGCAACAGATTGCCGACGAATCCTATCTTGAACGAGTCCGGTTTCAGCTTGAGTTGGTCGGCCAGCGTGGCAGCCGACTTCTCGGGAGCATCCAGTGACAGCGAATTGTGAATGACATCGACCGGCAGATCCGGCGGCAGGCTCGCCCGCACATTCTGATCGATGGCAATGACCGCGCTGGCCCGATCACGCAACATCCGGGAGATCCAGCGGGTTCGACGGGATTCGCGGTCATCCCTGACGACCGAACGCACATGCACGACGACCGGCACCTTGAACAGCCGCCTGGCAAGCAGCCACGGCAGCAAACCGGTGATCTCGTTGATATGGATCAGATCGACCGACTTCCATTGACGGCGGGCCCGCAACAGCCCCGCAATCGTCGACGGCACGAAAGCGATTTCACGAAGCAGCACCAGCCAGCGCAGTCCGCGATAATAGCCGTACCGTGTGTTGTCGAACTGGCTGATCCCGGCCGTCTCAATCATGTCCCCGAGCCTGGACAGGAAGGCATGAATGCTGCCTCGCGGCGCGACGAATACCGGTTCAACGGCGCCCGTGGGCAAGGCGCGGACGACCTCGTAAAGGCTGCGGCAACCGCCGGCAAAAGCGCCCGTCATGTGAATATAAAGGACTCTCATGATAGGTTTTTCGCTGCCGCCGTCTCGCGCGCGCACGGCCCGCGATAGGCGGCCCGATCGGCGTACCGTTTCGCAAACCCGAGCTGGTTCTGGAAGTCTTTCACGTTACCCGATCAATCGCCGCGACGAATTCACCAGTCGCTTAGCGAACGCAAACACGTCGCGGTTGTTTTTATAGTCCAGAAACGTCTTCCGCGGTAGGGTCATGATCGCTTCGAACTGCTGCGCATCCAGATTGAGCTTCTTGATGACGTATTGACGGTCCTCTTCCAGAAGATCGGCTGGATAGACCGGCGCCTTCATGGCCTCGATCGCGTCGGGTCGCGTCATCTGGCCGGACAGGACGAGATTGGAATAGTGCGCCTTGCGCTTGTCGATATCGAATTTACGCGGCAGCAAATAGGCCTGATAAAAGCGCGTATAGATCGATTCATAGTGCTTGCCGCCGTAATAGACCCAGCCGAGTTCGTTCTGCAGAATGTTCATCGCCTGGTTCTTGTTGTAGTCGATGAAATTGAGCACCGAGACCATGCGGATACGGCGAACAAAGACGTAGTAGAATAGATCAAGCAGAGAAAAATGAGGATAGGTCGAAAGCCTCGCCGAACCAAAACGGCGGTGAACATCCTTCACATACGACCAGTCGAAATATCCATAGCCCCATTTCTCCGGAAGGATCGCCTCCGATATCACGTTGGTGCCGGTGATGACATGCTTGAGCCCGTGTTTCGCGGCGATCTTGTATAGCAGCGCGAAAATCGCATGGTCCGTCGGCACCTCGCCGTCGGGCGTCGACGCCTTCAGAAATGAAATCTGCAAATTCTGAAACTCTTCCCAGTCGATGACATGGGTATAGAGATCGATGCCGAGCTTGTTGAGCGTCTTCTCGATATTGGCGACGGCAAGTTCGGAATTCCAGCCATTGTCGAGATGGACGGCCAGCGGGCGCAATCCCAGGTCTTTTACCACCCACGCCACATAGGTGCTGTCGACGCCGCCACTGACCCCGATGACGCAGTCGTAAGGCTTTCCCTTGCCCGCCCTTTTCACTTCGGCCACCAGTTGCGCGAGACGCTCCTGGCGCTGTGCCGGCGGGATGATCCGCTGACGGGCGACTTCCTCGTAGCGGTGGCAATGATTACAGACCCCCGCCGCATCGAAAGAGATGTCCGGATCGGTCGTATCCATGATGCATCTCGTGCAGACTGTCACTCGCTAGATCCCTCTTGAACAAACCGCCGGCTTTCATGGCGGCGCACCCTGATTAAAGCAAATCGGGCAGTTGGAGAAATACTGATTTTCGGACTGTTTGAAGCAGACCGGGCTCATCAGGCGCACATTTTGCGCGGGTCCATTTCAACCGAGGACCGCGGACAGTTCGGCATGCGAGGGATAGGTGATGAGCACCGCGCGGTGGGGGCCGTGAAATACGAACATCGCTCCCGCAGCGACCGCCGCGGCGCCACCCTGTTTCGACGCGACGCCGAAGTCGGCGATCGTGCCTGCACCGCCGGAGGCGATGACGGGAATGCCGACCGCCGAGGCGACCTTCGACACCAGTTCGATGTCGTAGCCTTTCATGGTCCCGTCGCGATCGATCGCGGTGAGGAGAATTTCACCGGCACCGAGGTCGGCCATCATCCTGGCATAGGCCACCGGCTCGTGCCCCGTTGACCGGGTGCCGCTGTCGCCATAGACCTCATAGCGGCCCAGCAGCTTGCGTTTGACATCCATCGATACGACGATCGCCTGACTGCCGAATTCATCAGCCGCAGCGCGCACGAATTGCGGATCGGCCAGCGCAGCGGCATTGATGACGACTTTCTCGACACCCAGCCCCAGTATCCTCCGCACCTGCTCGACGGTAGTGATTCCGCCGCCATAGGCGACCGGCATGAAACATTCGCTGGCGATGCTTTCGATGGTGCTGAATGCGGGTCCCCGGCCAGTACGCGTCGCCGCAATATCGAGCAGCACGAGTTCGTCGACTTCCTTTTCGTTGAATATCCGGATCACATTGATGGGGTCGCCAACGTAGACCGGATTCTTGAAGGCGGTCGTCTTCACGAGGCCGGCACCACGCAACAGCAGCGCGGGAATGACGCGGGTCTTCAGCATCGCTCTACAAAATTCTTCAGGAACGCCATTCCGAAGCGGTGGCTCTTTTCCGGGTGAAACTGCGCGCCGAACAAGTTGCCGCGCTCGAAGGCCGCCGTGAATGTACCGGCGCCATAGGACACTCCGAGCAGGACGTCTTCCGCCACCCTGCACTTTACGTGATATGAATGGGCAAAATAGAACCGTGCATCGGCCGGGAAATTCGCGGTGAGTGCGGAAGCCTTGGCGGGAACAACTTCGTTCCAGCCCATATGCGGGACCTTGAGACCGGGATCCGCGTTCTGATCGAACCGGACGGCTTCCGCCTCGATCCAGCCGAGACCGGACAGCACACCCTCCTCGCTGCTTTTCGTCATCAATTGCATCCCGAGGCAGACTCCGAGGGTCGGAATCCTGTCGACCATCGCCTTTTGATTCAACACCGGGATCATGCCGGATTCCCGCAATTTGCCCATGCCCGCATCAAACGAACCAACCCCGGGCACGATGATCTTGCTGGCCCCGTCAAGGTCACTCGGCGATGCCGCAATCCTGGAGGCTGCACCGATCTTCTTGAGCATGTTTTGCATCGATCCCAGGTTGCTGGTCCCATAATCGACGATCGTAATCACCTGCTCTTCCCCATGTCGCCGCATTCGGCAAGAAGCGCCCGGATGTTCTCGATGTGACCTCTACGGAAATATTGGTCCGAAACGCGGTTCGATACCGTGGGCCAGGAACGGTTCTTGACCATCATGGCCAGCGTGGGGGGATTGTCCACCAAGGCGGCGTCGTTGCGTCTCACCAGGTCGAGCACCAGTTCGTGTCCGGGCAACGCCAGAACCCCGGTCGGCGTGCCGATCCCAAGCGCCTCGTAATGGCATGCCGAGGAAACACTGAGATGCAGGTCGGACATGGCGATCATCTCGAACGTATCCGGCCTGGAGTTGCCGGGCCACAGTTTTACCCGGTCATCTCCGGAAAATTTGGTTTCATAGTGGCTTGTACCGATCTCATAGCCCGGATGCAGCCGGATATTGAATTGCAGAGGACCCGAATAGAGTTTGAGGAACGCTGCTACAAAATCAGCCAATTGCTCAACGCCGGTTCCCTGTGACGTCAGTGTCACAACGGGCCGGTCTGGATCGGTCGCGAACTGACGCAGGCGCAATGCCCGGGCGGACTCGATCCAGGAGGCGCCCACCTCGCGAATCCGGCCAAGCCGGCCCAGCGCCGAGTCTTTCAACAGGTCGCCCCACCACGAACCATAGACCGTCAGGAAATCCGGCAGCAGCATCGCACCTTGATCGAATTCGAGCGCCTCGGCCGGGAGTGAATCTGGATGGTTTTCGCTGAAGATGCCGTGCTGCATTTCGACAAAGGGAATGCCGAGCGCGCGCGCCGCCAGAAATAGCGCGAATTGTCCGGAGTTCGGGATCATGACGCAACCAGGCCGGAGCCGCCGCAAAACGATGCGATAGAGCCAGCTTCGCCAGATCAGCACGCTGTATTTGCGGCGAATTCGTTCTGCCGTAAATTCGGGCAGGCCAAGATCGTTGACGACGGTTTGTGACAGCGCCTGGAAAACATCATCATAGCCGCGCACCCCGAAGATGCGCCCCAGAACGGCGCTCAGCGCCACCACCGAGGTGTCGTTGAAGACCGGCTGGCGAACGGCGCTCCTGGCATGTTGCTCAAAACCGGGCGCATCGACATACAGCATCTTTCCGCCACCATCGATCCCGTCGATGATGGGATCAAAGTAGATATCGCGCCAGCCACGTCCATCGAACGTGCGCAGGGCCGAACTCATGGTGGCTCCGAGATATTGGATGCCGCGCGGCGCCACGAAAAACTGTCTGGCGGCGGAAAACATGCTCGCCAGTATTTCGCGCTTCGAAGCCATTGGGCGCGACAGCCCGAGATTTTGCATGGTGAAGGAAATCTCGAACCGCAGAATCCGCCACAGCGATATCCCTCCGATCGTCAGCCCGAACACCCGGTGACGCCGCTCAAACTCCTCCAGAACAGCGGTGACCTCAGCTTCCGACCGGGGTGACGGGAATGACGCCATTCATCTCAGGCCAAAGATATCCGCGACCAGCTTCATGGAGTGCCAGGAATCTCCAATGGTGGCCAGGTTGGCCGGCTGGCCGCGCGTTGCTGCGATCGCCTGAACGGCCTGATAACGCAATCCCGGCTTGTAGGTGGTATCGTCGGCGTCGATATCCGGCGTGGTGACAGCCCGGGTACCTCGCAGCTGGAGGGAAACCCGCTCCAGCGGTCGCAGTTCGATGCGTTGCTCCGGCGTGTTGACGGTGACGATCCAGGGTCCGGGACCATCCCAGATTCCCTCATACAGCCCGATGTCGCCGCTGCTGAAGTTGATTTTCGCCAAAACCAGTCCGGGCCGTTCCAGCTTCCAGGGCACGATCGGCTCGACGCTCGCTACTTCGCCGCGGCCAAGAACGCGGAAGTAATCGATCAGATGGATCGAGTTGGCGAACATGTAGTTCCGCGCCACCAGTTCCGGCTGCTTGTTCACCAGCATGGCGGATTGCTGGTCCTGCTGATCGATGACCTTGATGAATCTTTCCGACGAACTGCCCTTGAGCAGCTCGAGCGCGTGCCGCGTGCTGGAATAGGCCCTGCGATTGAAGGCGACGAACGCGCGACGCCGGCTACGATCGGCCGCGTCCCGAATCCGGGTGGCATCGGCAAGATCGTAGCCGGCGGGCTTCTCGAGCAGCACGGTCCACGGATGCTCGAAACAGGCGGCCGCGACCTCCGCCATCGAGAGTTCGATGACCGTCACGACGACCAGGTCTGCTTGCGTCTTGCTGTAGAGATCGGAAACGGAGTCGTAGACTTTGGTGCCATGAACGGCTGCGAGCTTCTCGGCGCGTTCGCGGGTACGGCTGTAGACACCGGCAATGGTAACGTCAGGCAGACCGGCGAAGGCCCGCATATGCTCTTCGGCCATATAACCAGCGCCGACGAAGGCGACGTTCAATCCGGAAGCCAAATCCAGTCTCCTCAGGCCCACATGAATTTGCGTTCGATCGGCAATCCGTTTCCGAGGGCGACCGTGCGGCCGGCGTTTTCACCCGAAAGGTTTGCCGCCACCAGCGCACCGACAGCATGCCGGCCGTTCTCGCCGGTGGGATATATGTCACCCGAAAGCATCGCGCGCCAAAGGTCTTCCGTCGGCTTGGTCACATCGGCCTGGGCGACCTTTCGTTGAAATTCGTTGGCCGGCATTCCGTACCTGGTGGTCGGAAGATCGCGGTACTCGGGCAATCGATGTATGCCGCGAACAAATCCAGCCAGCTCGTCCACAAGGATCTGCCCATTGCGGCATCCGTAAATAACCTCGATGCCGTGCCCGAGGTCAGCCCCAAGCTCTATCATCAGCCGTACCCCGGACGCCGTGATACCGCGCAGTTGCCCGGAGCGGTCAACATACTGCGGACCTCTGGGATTAGGCACGTTGTTCGGGTCGAACCAGCAGGATATTTCCGCTACTTCTTCGTTGGTCAGGTAGCGAAATGCCTCGAAGTAATGACAACCGTTCATGGCGAGACCGAAATTGCTCGCGGTGACGACCATGGACCGCAATCCGCCGAACTCCAGCGTCTCTGTCAGAGCCTTGATATCGGTGTATTGCTCCATAAATCGCATCTGGTGATTGACCGCCAGCTTTGCCCCGGCCGCGCGGCACGCAGCGATCATGCGGTCACACTCTTCCAGCGAGGAAGCCATCGGCTTCTCGCACAGGATATAGCGCACGCCGGCGCCAGCGGCCGCGCAAACGAATTCGCAATGGCTGGGCGCGGTGGTCGAAATCACCACCGCATCGGGCCGTACCGATTTCAGCATGCGGTGCGCATCGTCAAACGCCAATTCCTTGTCTACATGGCCTTCGGTCATTGTCGTCGCAAGCGCGTCCGCCGACACATCGAAAATGCCGGCAAGCTCAAATCCGGCATTACGCGCGGCGACAATATGCCGGCGCCCCATGCGTCCGACACCAATCACACAAACCTTCATCCAAGTCTCCAATGGCAGCCCATATCCTACCCCAAGAAAATCGAAGCTGACTGCTGAACATTCATGATTTCGCGCCTGTTGCTACGACGATTATGGCTTCCAAGCAACCGACGGCAGGCATTCCCCCAGCCCGTTTTCGAATGAGCCGCCAACTTCAATAGTAGAACTTGGTGAGCGAGACCGATCTAAGCTCTTCGTTCCTACCCAGCCGCCACTGGGGCGGACAAAACCTGCTACACGAAGAGATCGAGGGCGGGGCTCTTCGCGTCGGCGTGCAGCACAATCGGCATTGCCCGGTGAGAATTGAAGTGCAGGCGCCCCCCGTGAACCACAGGGCTTCTGCGGAATGTCCGTGTCTCGAGTTGTGGTTCTGTAATCACCCGCAAGACTCCAAGATCCCAACTAATCAGCTATCGGCCTAATACCGGACCATCAGCGTTCTTCGTCCTCGATGAGGTCCAATGACTGCGACTCGATCATATTCCAATACCTCCCGCGCCGGGCTATTAGCTCGTTGTGAGAGCCGACTTCCACAACATGTCCGCGATCGATGAGCATTATGGTGTCTGCCCGCCTCACGGTGGATAGACGGTGGGCAATGATAATCATCGTTTTGCGGCGCGAAAGTGCCAGCAGCTGCTTCTGGATCGTTCTTTCGGTCAGCGAGTCAAGCGCGCTCGTCGCTTCGTCAAGTATCATGACGTCGGGGTCACGAAGGAAGGCGCGCGCGAGCGCAATACGCTGACGTTGCCCGCCGGAAAGATGAGATCCTCTATCACCCATCACGGTCTCGTAACCGTCCGGCAGACTCTCGATCCATTCATCGATTGCAGCCAGCCTGGCTGCGGAACGCATCTGGTCCAGCGAAACTTCATTCCGCAGACCAAAGCAAAGGTTTGCCCGGATTGTGTCATCCATCACCACAATATCCTGGGTAACCACGCCAAGGCGTCGCCACCAGGAAGCGATCTCGATATCGTTAAGACTTGCGCCGTCCACATACACGGCTCCTGAGTTGGGGGCGTACAAGCGAGTTATTAAATTTATGATGGTCGACTTTCCCGCACCGGAAGGGCCAACAATCGCGACCATGTGACCTTTTGGTACAACGAAACTGACTTTATCGAGAACGTTCGGCCTCCCCTCCTCGTAGGCGAAGCATACATCTTCAAATCGAATTTCATCCGAGAAACTATCTACGCGAATGTGTCCATCCCGCTCTCTGGCTTTCTCGGCTTTTTCAAGAAACGCATCGAATTCCCTAAATGCGTCTAGATGAATGATAATATTATTCCTAGAAATATTGATGATGCTGAGGGGGGGCAGAATTCGAAACAGCAGGATGAAAAAAATCACGAGAACGCCTACCGCCTGCCCAACGACGTCAGGATCCAACGTGCCAGCAAGCATCACGATGACGCAAATCAGAATGCCACCAACTGTGCTGAAAAATGGCACCGTCATGTTTTCGACGGCAACGGTCTTGTCGCGAGCACGCTCCAGGTCCTTCAGCGAAGCCTTCAAGTCGCGCTGAACATCCTCAGTGGCGCCGGCCAGGCGAATTAATCTTCCGCCGTGGAGCGTTTCATAAAAAAGCTGGCCAAACTGCAGGTTCGCCTGCGACACCTCTAGGCCAACGCTGTGAACTAGTCTTGTGGTCATAGCCCTGAAAACAACCGACACGATAATCACGTAGACGAATGCAATGAGAAACAGAAGCGGAGCCACGAAGCTCAGCACGGCAATGTAACTGAACAAGACGGCTACGTTCGCAGCAAGAGTAGCGAAGAATCGCATGGCGATCCCGATGCGGGCAGGCTGATTAATCGTAATATTCGATATCTCGCCCGCGCCGATCGTATCGACAAACTTCATGCTTGTTCTAGTAAACACGGAATACGCACGAAACCGAAGATGAAGATCGATCCGGTGCGGGATAGCATATCCCACGAACTCCTGGGCGAACTGCAACGCGCCTCTCAGCAAGACAACGACCAACATAAGGGCGCCAGCCCAGAGCAGCCGCCGGTCAACGGGGAGTTCATTGAAAAGGACCGACATCCGACCCAACAGGGGAACGTTGGCAAAGACATTCGTCTGCCCCATCGTTTGCAACAACGGAACCAGAAGAAAGACACCAAAGCTCTCTGTCAGGGTGCCGAATACCGCTAGGCCCGCGAACAACCACAGTAATTTCCGGTGACTTTGGCTGTAGCGCCACGCCAGCGCAAAAACGGCCTTGTAACCTTCGATCTTGCGGCCAAACATAACAATCAACAGCGTGCTCCAGTGATGCTTCGTCAGCAGAGCAGGCGATTCGTGAGCTTCCTGCTCCCAAGCAGTTGAGATTTGGACCACCCGGCGTTTCGGGTCAACCATTCTCGAACGGAGCTCTTCACCCTGAAATCAACAGGTGGCTCTCGCCGAATTCTCCAGCGCCGCTTGCAAGGCGGCCTAGCTGCCTTCAACTCCAGGGTGGCCTAATTTGTAACGATAGGGTACGCAAAACCTAAAACGACGCAGCTCAATGAAACCGATGCCACAAAACCGATCTCAAGACATCAAAGATCCACAGGCGCGCGAAAAGCGGCGATACAGACCCGAAATTGATGGCCTGCGAGGGATTGCAGTCCTCGCCGTGGTGCTGTTTCACGCCAACTTCGGATCATCCAATGGCTACGCCCTCCAAGGTGGCTATTTGGGCGTCGACATATTTTTCGTGATATCCGGATACCTGACTGGAGCGTTGGTGCTTGCTGAGCTCAGGCGCGAGACCTTCTCGCTCCACGTCTTCTATATTCGCCGCGCTAGACGAATATTGCCAGCCCTTTTCCTGGTTCTTATCGTCACCTTTTTTCTCGCATTGCTGATCCTCGTACCGCGACCTCTCGTTGACTTTTCGCGCAGTCTAGTTGCAAGCATTTTTTTCGTTGCCAATATTTTCTTCTGGTGGCGAATAGATTATTTTTCAGAGCCTGGCGAACTGACTCCCCTGCTGCACCTTTGGTCTCTTTCGCTAGAAGAACAATTTTATCTCCTGTTCCCCCCAATGTTACTGCTGGTTTGGCAGCGCGCGCGGCAAGCGACTCTTTGCTTAATGATCGTGGCTACGGCAGTTTCAATCCTGTTGGCTTTCCTCAACAGCGCAGTTGATCCTGCAGGCACGTTTTATTTCCTTCACTACCGGGCATGGCAATTCCTACTAGGGGGTATTCTAGCTAAAATGCAGGCAGACCATGGAGATTCATGGCGTCCTTTTGGTGCAGCGCTTCCCGTCATTGGTTTAGGGCTTGTTCTTTGTTCGCTGGTCTTGCTTGGATCGCGAGGCGCCATCGGAATGGGCTCCATAACGATAGCAGTTGGAACATCGCTTATCATCCTTGGCGATCGTGGCCCGGCAGTCCGGCTGCTCACGTGGCGGCCTCTCGTTTGGATCGGCCTTATCTCATATTCACTTTATCTATGGCATCAGCCAATTCTGGCGCTCGGAAGATCATATCTGGTCAATGCTCCAGGCGGGGCTACACTGACATTGTTGCTGTCGGCAAGCTTTGCATTGGCATTTTTAAGCTGGCGCTACGTTGAACAGCCGTTTCGGCATGCTGCAATCGACGGTAAGCAACTCGCTGCGTCAGCGATCTTAACCGTTGTGACGCTCGTTGCGGCGGGCCTCTCTTCACTTCTCGCGGGTGGCTTTCCAGCGAGATATTCGCAGGTTCAGCAACAATTGTTAGAAATCACGCCTGAACGCGGCATAGCGTATGTGGGGGGAAGAACTTGCACGAGGCGAGCAATTGCCGATGCCTGCATCATCGGACGGCCCGGTACAAAGCCGCATTTCGCCGTACTTGGAGATAGCCACGCAGAAACACTCACGGGTCCGATCTCCGACTTGCTTAACATCAATTCTGCGGCCGCGTATGTGTACACGGACGCAGGATGTCCATTTATCATCGGTGTTGTCGAACAGTTCGGCACTAGCCGTTGCGATGAATACAACAATGACGCGTTTCGAGCGTTGAAAGCCAATCAGGTATCGAAGGTTATTATCAATGATCGAAGCACTGCGTATATACTGGGGACCCGCTTCGACAATCAGGAAGGGGGGATAGAACCGGGACTACCATTTCCAGTCGAACCAGTCGGATTCAAGGGCGACGACCACGCAAGGATTAGAGCGGTAGCAAGCCAATTGCGTGAAACGCTTCGGCTATTGGCTGATAATAATATAGTCGTATACTATGTGCTCCCGGTACCCGAAGTCGGCTGGAATGTCCCGCGCACCTTGTTGAAGCTAATTGCCCGTGGAGACCTTCCGCTGACGACGAGCCTAGCTGTTTATTTGAAGCGAAATGAAAGGGTGTTCGACATCCTCGACGGGTTCAAAAACAATTCAAAAATCATCCCGATATATCCACATGAAACGTTTTGCAGTGCCGTCTCGGGACGATGCGCTACGCATGAAAACGACAAGATATATTACACGGATACCGACCATCTCAGTCGGGAAGGTGCGGAAAAATTGGTCGCAGCTTCCGCGAAACTAATAGAGTTTCAAGATTGAGGCACGGAACTCCATTGGAATTCACGATCATGGGCAAGCAAGCACGCACCAGTTTTCCCGGGTTCAAGCCAGGTGGGAAAGTTAAAACGCACCAAATCGAACCAACCAGTCGCGAACGGCAAATTGCCCGCCGTATCCCGCCGACAATGCGACAGTCGTGCGGTCATATCCCACAATCGCTCGCTGCCTGTCGCCACCAGCACGGTCGGCCTGCTAGGATACGGCCGTTGGCTACCCTGCGACGCAGCTGAGTGTAACGCTGCAGACCATGCCGGTTTTTCCGAAACCAAGCATTGCTCTCGCTCAGTTCAAAATGACGTTTGATCCCCCCGCCTGGACCACTCGATTGAGCCGACATCCCTCTCCCCGCCTCAACCTATCTAGCTGGCAACCTAAGTTCATCCAGCAACACTTGACGTATGTTAATCTCTTATTCGAGAAAGTCGCGTATCGCCGCCACGACGACATCAACGTCGTCCATTGTCACGTGCTCTCCGATCGGAAGGCTCAGCAGTTGCGCGTCGCTGCGGTTGACAAAAAGGTTCTCGTCAGCCTGGCCAAATGATGCGTAAGCCTGAAGCTTTGGCAGCGCAATCGGATAGTGAATGCCAGTCTGGATTCCCCTTGCCAGCAAATGCGCCGCAAGCGCATCGCGTTCTTTCGTTCGCACCACGAATAGATGATAAACCTGCCGCGCCCAGTTCTTGCGTACAGGGAGCGTGAGCTCGGGAATGTCGCGCAGACGATCAAGATAGCGATTTGCAATTGCAATCCGGTGCTCCGTCCAGCGATCAAGATGTCGCAGCTTGACGCTCAAGATCGCAGCCTGCAGCCCGTCGAGACGCGAACTGCGGCCCTCGAATTCATGATCATATTTGGCGATCCGCCCGTGATTGGCGATCATCCGCATCTTCCGCGCCAGAACCTCGTCATTGGTCACGATGGCCCCGGCATCTCCATAGGCACCGAGATTTTTTCCCGGATAAAAGCTGAAAGTCCCGACGTCGCCGATCGTGCCTACCCTGCGACCGTTGAACTCGGCCCCGTGGGCCTGAGCACAATCTTCGACAATCCTCATACCTCTTTCCAGCGCGATCTGCTTCAGCGAGGCCATATCACAGGGATGCCCATACAAGTGGACGGGAATGATAGCCGCCGTTCGCGCCGTCAGCTTGGCGCGGACGTTTTCGGCGTTGAGCGTGTAACAATCCGGATCGACGTCGGCGAAGATCACGCGGTGACCGCAACGGCTCACCGCCTCCGAGGTCGCGATAAAGCTGTTTCCCGGCACGATGATGTCCGACCCTGCTGGCAAATCCAAGGCTTCAACGGCGATTTCCAACGCATCCGTGCCGTTGCCAACGCCGATGCAGTATGGCGCCCCCGTCCATCTGGCAAAGTCCTGTTCGAATGCGGGGACGAACGGGCCTCCGACGAAGGCCGAACTTTGGATGACCTCCGCAACCGCAGCGTCAAGCTCGCCCTTGATGGACAGATACTGTGCCTGAAGATCGAGAAACTTAATCACGAGATGTTCCGGATTTTGCGAGCGGGGTTTCCGGCATAGATTCCCCGTTCGATAATGTCACGCGTGACAACGGCACCCGCGCCTATCACGGCGCCGTCGCAAATCCTGACCGGTAAGATGGTGGCATTCGAACCAATCGAGACGCTGTTGCCGATGTTCGTCTGCTTCCAGAGCGACCTGTCGCCTCGAGCCGGACCGCCGTTACTGAATTCGTCGTTGATGAACATGACGCCATGGCCGATGAAGCAATCTTCGCCGATGGTGACGAGTTCACATACGAACGTATGCGACTGAATACGCGACCGCGCGCCGACTACCACCTCTCTCTGGATCTCGACGAAGGGACCGACGAAAACGTCGTCACCAAGCGTGCAGCCATAAAGATTGCAAGGCTCGGTCACCACGACCCGTGCGCCGGACGTCACATCCAGCATTCCTATTCGGCGGGTCTCAAGTCCCATTGCCTCTCCTCATTTGGATTGATGCGGCCAGCACCGGCAACGGCATCCAAAACCAGAGCGGACAACCGTCGCCCGGTCCCGTCATCCAATTGCCCCCAATAGTCTTTGACGCCGCGCTGTCGTTCCTTCAGATCGGCCGCAAACTTTTCGTCGCCCACAAAACGTGTCATCAGCGAACGAAATTCTCCCACGTCTTCTACACCAATAACCCCTGCAGCGGACTCATAGTCGGCGTAGCGGTAGCGGTATGTATCGTAATTTATAACAGGAATACCACACGCGATGGCCCATCGAATCGTCGCAGATATCGAGGCAACATAGAGATCGCATAGAGGAATTAATTCAGCGGTGGGCTGAAGCGAAATTTTGACATTCGGGCCGTCAAAGCCCGAGAGGCGTTCCAGAGGAATACGTGGATGCGGCCTGACCAGAATGTTTGCCCGTGTGCTGAGCATGCTGAAGCTCCCCATCCAGGACTCGATGAGTGCATCATAGTCGGGAAATTCAAACCTGCTCGTATCCGTGCCTTGATACTGATCCGGCGGAAAACCACAAAGGATCAGTGGTCGATCGGATTGCCACCCGTACTTCGAGCAAATCTCTTCTACAAACCGCTGCTTGTGACTCAGAACACGGTGAAACATCGCCCCGTTTAAATCACCGATGACTTTCAACTGTTCGACCGGAAATCCCAATTTTATATAAAGGTCACGCTGCGCATCACTATCGAGCGCTATGCTGACCGCGCTACCGCGATTCAGAACCCATGGATCCGGAGAGGATAGTCCCAGAAATTCCTGGCATGATGCCTTGAGGGCAGGCTGACGAAGCAGATCCCTGCCCTCGTGATTAAATCGCCACTTGGGATGCCGGTGAACAAGTCGCCGTGCAACGGCCCCACGCGCATGATACATTAGATTGTCATGATAATAGCGCGCTGGCTCAAGCGGGTTCGGAATTGTGAATGGAATGACCATACTAGGAATATTCAGTCGACGACCTTTGGCCACAAAGATCGTCGACAGCGTTTCGACATTGTCCTCCGGCAGCATGATCAGATCTGGTTGTATCGCTCTGAGAAATTTTTCTACGCCTCTCGCTCCCAGAAACAGGCTCTTCAGTTGCTGAAGCAACTGTCCTGTCTGCGTTTTCCGCAGGTCAAACAGCACTTCCCGAAGCGTCGTTCGTACGCCTCGCAGACCCTTGCGAGCAGAGCTTAGATCATGGCGCAAAAAGAGAACAAGGTACCCCAGCACCGCGTGCAGTGCGTTGTGGCTACGGGACGCGCGCGACGATGATAAAATGCGCGGATCTCCGAACAGGGCCCCGATTGCTTTCTTCACACGAAATTTGCGGTGCAGTTGGCGTCGCATAGTTCGAGCCAGTCTCAGGACGCGAAAAGCTATCATCAATACGAACAGCCCCGGCAACAAGGTGACTTGAACAATCTTTGATCTACTCCCAATCTTCCTAAAGGCCGACTGCAGGGATCGGCTTCTCAGTAGATTGCGTAGTCGGCTCCCGAAATTTCCGCTTGTTTTTTCAATCGGCCAGACCGGTGCAAATCCACAGCCAGCCTGAAATAGACTCTCATAATCGTAGACCCGATAATTCTTCATTGTTTCATCAAGATAGTTTCTCGCATCAACAATCATGAACACGATATCTACCTGAAGTTGCGCTTTAATCAGTTCGGCGGCTGTCAGGCAATGAGCCCACATCGTGCCAGAATCTATGTAGAAAAGGATTTTAAGCCGTCGCACTCCTTCCCGAGAGGGACATTCGCCGCAAGTCGCCATATGTGATCCCGAACTCGTTCGCCAAAGGGAATATTGGATTTAGCAAAGCCAGTTTAGCGGTCGAGTGGATCGCATAAGGCAAAGTCCATAGTGAACCTACATCTAACACAAATTTTCATTAAAGCGCTGGTTCTCTTGAAGTTTTGAGGCGTGACGCCTATTAGGGGAGGCGGGAACTCAGAAATCATCGCCGGGCGTCCACCTGCAAGGAAGTGGCCAGCCGCCGGATTGGCTGACAAATGAGCTCAGCATGCTTTTGAGGCAACGGCACGCTTCGACAGGGGTAGTTCCCGAGTCACACCTCAACACGATAGGGAATGTGGATCAAGATCACACCACTACCGTAGGTGCCATCTGATCGTCCCCCGCGGAGAACAAGTATTAGCAGAAGCTCCCGCGCTTGCCGATGCAGCCAAACGTCCTAGCCGTCCTCGCTTCACCCCCCGCCGCCTTCCTCCACCATGCACGAGGTAGACAGCGGCTTCAGGCGAGATTGGGAGCGCACGCTTGTCGTCGCCCAGGTGTGGGAAACCGGAAGTATCCTTCCGTTCTACGCCCGCCTGATCGCCGCTCTGATGTTCGTGACGTACGTTCCGGCCTTCTCGAATGAATCGTTGCGAGGCAAAGTGCACGCGGTGCATGTTTCGATGATCAACTAAGGATCCGTGCGATCCGACCCAGTGCCGTTCCTTTCCTCACGACCCACAGAACTCAATCTTGAGCCGCACCGACTTGTGCGACCGTCGTCTTGGACGGCATCGGAGGCAATTCCAAATGAGATAGCCTCTCCTGTCAAGAAGCTGCTTGCGTCGGGAACAGCTGTGGTTTTAATCCTACGGCTGCTAAATGTCCGGCTTCGATGCGCCGCAAGGCTAAGCACGGGCCGCCAAAAGGCTACAGCAGTCCAAGATAGAGCCCGACTCCAGCTTAACCCATGAGCTCCTACGAGAGAAATAATGCAACGCCTTGCCGCTCATAAAGCGGGATCGCGCGTGCTGCTGGTGGACCCACGGCGTGCTTGCAGCAGCGACTATCGTTTTTCATGTTCGATCCTACTTGCATAGCTGCACTTGAGATAGATGAAGCGCCCATAATGAGCAGCGTTCACAAGACCTATATGACGAAATTGGAGAACTTACCTGATGGCCCACTGTTTTTCGTCTGCTCGAGCGACGGCGCGATCACCAACCCTTTACAAAGAGTGCGTGGTGGCGACTAAAGCGCATGAATGATCGTAGGCCAGAAATCGATGGCCTTCGGACAATCGCCGTCGGCGGTGTGCTTCTTTGCCATTTTCGGTCCACATGGTTTCCAGGCGGATATGCCGGGGTGGACGTCTTTTTTGTTATCAGCGGATATTTGATCACAGGACAAATCATACGCGAAATCGGGCAAGGGTCCTTTCGCTTTAGATCTTTTTATCAGCGAAGAGTACGGCGCATATTTCCCGCGCTCCTAGCTGTCATCGTGTCGACGCTTTTTGTTGGCGCTCTGTTTTTCTCGCCGGACAGGATGAGAGAGCTTGGCGCATCGTCGATTGCCGCAATTCTCGCTATCTCCAATATTCTGTTCTGGAGCCAGCAAGGCTACTTCGAAGTCTCTGCAATTTTGAAGCCTTTGCTACACACCTGGTCGCTAGGTATTGAAGAACAATTTTATGGGTTTTGGCCTTTGTTATTGTTCATATTGCCGGCATCGCGTAATGCGCGCCTCGCGGCTGTCGTCGCGATTCTCATTGCCAGCTTGGCCGCGAATATTGCTTTTCGAGACCACACCTCGTCGATTTTCTTTCTACTCCCGTTTCGCGCATTCGAGTTCTGCATTGGCGCTCTAACGACACTCATCGAAAGGAAGACCGCGCACCGAACGTGTGGCCTCACAACCGTCGGCCTAGGAATGGTGCTGACGTCCTATGTAATTTTTGACGAGACAACAGGCTTCCCGTCGTATCCGGCTCTACTGCCGGCTGTCGGAACGGCGTTTATTATTCTCGGCGGCGCAAACAGGTCAAGCAGACTGCTGTTGGGTACTTCCGCCATGCTGTATCTAGGGGCGCGCAGTTATTCGCTTTACCTCGTGCACTGGCCGGTCGCCGTCTTCTACAGCTACCTAACTGCCGCCCCATGGGGCTGGAGAACGGGCCTATGGTTGACCGTTGCATCGATCGGGCTGTCCGAAATACTGTACCGCACGGTGGAGCAGCCGTTCCGATATCCCACGCGCGGCGCTCGCATCGGCAATCCAATCTTCATTCGGTCGACGCTCGCGTTTGCTTTTACGATACTTGCGCTCGCAGCTACGTGCTATCAAAGCGGCTGGATTTGGCGGCTTGGCGATCGAGGCCCTCAATATTCCGCTCTCTCTGCGAGCCCGGCGCGGAACTACGGTGGCGATGGATGCGGCAATAGTTGCGAGACGAATCCAGGAAAACCAGTCATCGCGTATTTCATAGGCGACTCTAATGCTCAGCAATACTATTCGGCGCTGAAGGCTGAGTTCCCCGACGATAATATTCGTATTGTCCAGTTTTCAAGCTGCCCGTTTTTCTCGACCGAATATACGCGCGACTTCTCTGAGCATTCAGATCCATCGCTTTACGATAAAGGATGCCGTGCATCGAGAGCAGCGGCATTCGAGCAGATGCGGCGGTCTCCGGCCACGATTGTTGTCAGCCAGATATGGCTCAATTTTCCATTGATTTCAGAGAGCACGGGCAAAAGGCTTCGCTTCTCTGATTTTTCTGCCGCCGCACCATTTTATGCGGATCAGCTGTCTTCACTAGCAACGAGCGTAGGAGCAGCCTCTCTGCTTGTCATTGGCTCGATTCCAGGAGCCCCCGAGCAGCAACAGGATCCTGTCGATTGCTTATTCCGGCCCATTCGCCTTCAAAATAGCTGTCAAGCTTCAAAGCTCGACGCGGGACGAAAGGCGAGGAACATACAACTGGCCGCAGCCCTTGGCGAGCGCGCAACATTCATTAATCCAATGGATGCGCTGTGTGACGGCGGAGGAACCTGCAGGCTGATCGACGGGACCGTGCCAATTTACAGTGACGCCAATCATCTTACCCACCGCGGAGCAGAGTTGGTTCTTGATCACTTCCGCGACGTCTTACATAAGGGAATTCTCGACAAACATTGACGGGGCAGCTTCGATTACTATGGCAGAGCCTGCCGATTGCGGTTTTGAGGCAGCCCGATCCAGCCGCCGAAGCGGCCGAGAACTTCCAAAACTATTCATCGCATTGTCCGAAGGGACGTTTTTCAAGTTGATCTCGCTGAGTCATTGGCCCAATTGCCATCGCTCCTTAAAGCTTTCGATGCCTTTCGTTGAGGTCTGCAATCGCTCGCGGCAAAATCGCCATGGATCCCCTCATCATCAGCAAGAATAGAACAAAAAATGCGTTCGTTGGGTGGAAAACACTGCCCCAATTCATCATCATGAAAACGATCACCGGAAAACATGCACAAGCCCAAGCATCTCCAGAAAACGCTGATCTGAAAAGCAGGCTGCCGAAATAGCCCAGAAAAAGAAACGCGCTGATCCCGTAGGTCGCAATCAATCGAGTAGGATAACTCTCCGAGCCAGAGGCATCAAGCCCCGGCACTAGGTTGTAAGATACGTGATCCAGCAGCCGAAAGTTGCCTAGCCCCATGTAGTAAGGGCTCGAAGCAAAGATCGAAATGTGCTCTTTCCAAAGCCATGGGCGGTACAATTGTTGTTCGATCGCCAGCGAGTCGAGCTCGGTTGCGCCACGCAGAAGAAGGCGCGACACCAAAGAGGAGTTCTGAAGCATCTCTAGGAGAGGTGCGATTGCAAGTTCGACGGCAATGCTCGAAACCATGACGGCCAGGGCTGCGGCGACCAGCAGGCCGGGCTTTCTGATGCGAGCTTTCGTCAAAACAGCATACAACGAGAAATACACGGCGGCGGCGATCAGGACGGTGCGGACGAACCCGAGCAGGCCAAAATAGGCAGAGACCGCCAGCGCAAGCATGCCTTTCTTGTCAAATTGTTTAGCCGATCGCGTCAAAATCATAAGCATGATGAGCGACATGGTGGCGGAGTTGGCGATGTGGGGGAAGAATGAGGTTCGCCAAGGCCCGTAGCTAGTTGAGGTCTGACCCGGAAAAAAGCCCCAGGGATTAAGTTTCGTCAACATAGCGACCATCACACCCATCAAAAGCGTGCCAAGGAAAATGTCGGTGAGAGTCTTGGTTGTAAGCCGAGTGGTCTCGCATCCACACCACGCGGTGACCCAGACCATCAGGAACAGCTGAGCGAGCGCCTGCAGGTCGCCACGAGCGAACTGGTAGCCACCTGCACAAAGTAAGAACGCCAGCAACAGGATGCCGCGTCCGAGAAGCATCCTGAAGATCTCGCGGATGGAAATCAGGGGTAACATCAAAGCGGGAAGAACTAAGGCCCAATAAATCGCCGAGAAACGTTCGATGGCGACGTCCTGCCCGACGACCATCTGAATCGCGATGGAATTGAGGAGAAATATAACTAGAGAGGTGCTGCTTCCGGCGCCAGGCTTAGTCATTTGCGTTTGTCATTGTCGGCCAGGAGCCATGCTAGCTCATCATTCAACTGGTTCTTGGCAAAGTCGTATGCCGTGTATCCCTCGTTCGTTCTGTCTGACCGGCGAGCCCCTCGAGACAGCAGAAGTTTGACGGCGGGTTCTTGCAAAGATGCCGATGCGGCAATGAGCGGAGTCACTCCAAGCGAGTTTGCCGCGTTGATGTCGATGCCCCGTGCCAGGAGCGTCTCCATCATAACCAGGTCGCCCGCGCGTGCCGCATCGATGAGATGCAGCGGGTCCAATTCTACGTCATCTGCCGCTTCAAAGATGTGCTGCCACTTGCCTGACGGTACGAAGGCTATGGCATACGTAGTCATGGCCAAACCGATCAGGGCAGGCCTTACAAAAGAGCTTGCATCAAGACCAAGAGCTTTCAACCATGGCATCGGGCGACATTGCTGCGCGAGTGCCCAAGTGCCGATGAAGAACAACATTTGGGTAATCATGAATGCCTCAGCCGCGCCGATCAGCCCACGATGCTTGAGTAGGTAATAAGTTATACTGATATCTGCGATGCCGGCAGTTATGGTCACCATCGCCAGGTAAGTTGTGCGCCCGGCATAGAAGATGTAGGTGGCCACCACCAGGTACATCCCGCTGAAGGCTTGCCCGATCGCGATGAAAACGAAGATTGAACCAGCAGCCTGGAATTTCGGTCCGGCGAGCGCAGCGAGAATGAAAGGCGCTGACAGCCCGAATGCAATTGCGGCCGCAAGAACTCCAGCAAAATAGGCGTACGTGAACCGCACAATCTGACGGTCTCGGGCTTGATCGTGAAGCTTCAGGCTCTCGATCAAGTATGGAGAGTAGGCTCGGTTCAGGGCGTCGTTGGCGAGATAGAGAATCATGCCCAGCTGAGCTGCGACAAGATAGATTCCCGTCGAGGCAACTCCAAGCACGTTGGCCACCAGGAAGCGATCCGAAATCATGATGAGCATTGCGCCTGCCGCGTGGGGAACCAGCGGCAGACCGAAACGCAACGCGTCGCCCATGTAGACTGCGTCATGAGGAAGACGAATCAAGCCACTGCGCCGCATTGTATGAAGTGCCAAGCAAGCGGCCACGAACGACGCAAGTGCCATCCCGGAAACACGGCCTTGCCAACCTAGCCCAAGGGATAGAGCTAAGATGAACGACGTCGCCAGATCCGTCGCTCCCTGAAAGCTTCTCAGTGCAGCAAAGCTCAACGGCTTTTTGCTAGATTGCCAGATTGAAAGCTGGACCTGCACGATGAAGGTGCTGGCTGAAAAAGCGACTGCAATCAGAAGCCAACTGCCTGGAAGTGTGAGGTACAGCTTAAGCCAGTCTAGAGTGGTCCACGCGACAAGCAGTGTGACTACTGTGCTGATTAACAAAACGATCAGACAAGATCCGACAAATCGTGGGAAATCGATCGCATCTCGATCGAAATACCTCATCGCTACTGCGCCGTGCGTGCTCAGGCCCGTCGTAATCCCAAAGATCTGCGCCGCCACAGAAAACATGGCGATCTGACCATATTCCTCGGGAGAGAGAGCGCGCGTGAGAATTGGCAGAAGAACGAGCGGCGCGCCGGCGGACAGGCCATTTGCTAAAAGATAGACGAGGGACGACCGAAAAAAGGATGTTCCCAAAAGGAAGAAGGGCCTCACCTTTTATTCCTTCCTGCGCATCCGATGTGATGCACCTCTGAACGTTATCCCATGGATTCATTAGCTGGCATTCAGATCACCCGACATGATCCGCGCCCGCTGCTTGGGACGGTTGCACTTTTCGCCCACAATCGCTCTCCCGCATCGCACGCCGCGTCAATCGCAATTTGGCCCTAAGACCACGCTTGTGCACGGCTAAGGTCGGGTCCTGTCTTAGACCTTTGTAGTAATAGCATAGAATCTGCTTGGCATTTCGCGTGCCCCGTTGATCTCGTGATCGCACCCGAGGTGACGGCAGGTTATGATCACCAACACGCTAGCTCCGTCTCTTGATTGTCCAATATCTCTGAATGTTGACCGCGGCAATCTCGCAAGGATGAATGCGGAACAACGATTGGAACCGCTGAATCTAATACCGGCTCATTATCGGTACTATCGATTCGTGCGAACCCAACGCAGTTTCGACGTAGCTTTGTCGTTGGCTCATGCAAGCAAATCCACTTCGCTCGGTTCCTAAGAAAAACGTCCGCTAGATAGCCCACAATGATTGTCGCCCCGCCCAATATTTCGGCATCCTCAGGGATCAGTAGGGCTGTCGGTCCGAATAGTGCTGATCGAGTGTCGATGGAAGTTCCGAAACTCGCCGCTTTCCCCGCCCCTTTGGTCAAACCGATATGGCCCAAAGCTGCGCGAGAGCCGCTGAGTTAAGACTTCCTATCGCTATCGACTTTGCTGAGTATTGTGGCACCCAAATCGAAGGATGAGAATGCCGCCCCATTCTCCGCATCACTGCATCCGTTACTGGAGGATTGGCTCTCTCAAAAAACCGCATGGCGTTGTCGTGTCGCACCGCCTGATACGAATTTGCGGGGACACGCCATCGCGATAACGCGCCAGCTACAATCGATACCCGTCTTCGTGTCCAGGAAATATGTGCATACTGACTCCGAGCCGCCATTATGCGACGCAGCGAGGCTGATGGAGCCCACTCCCGCAAACGTGCAGCACGCTGTCTCATCATTGATGGGGACTGAAAATGGATGCGCTGCCTTGATGACCTCGATCGGCGCCACGTTCTTGAGGGGGCCACTCCTGCGCAGCGAAATCGTAGCGGTTCCGCTGTTTGCCCGCCATACTGCCATTACTTGGCGAGGTGGAAGTTGCTTTCCGAGATGCCGGATGAAGCCGAATCTCGGGGCGACTAATTGCACATGTCAAACATAAACAATCGTTCCGGCATGAGCTAGGCTCACCAAATGCCCATCAGCCTCGTAATTGTACACTGTGGCGTCCCCACCGTTTAAGTATTTCGTGTAAGCTGACGTTCCGTCATATTTCTCGACAGTAACATACTCAAGCTGTCCGGTCGCGCTGTAACCAGAAATGGCGTCCTTCCAACTTTGCACATGTTGCGTGTCATAAGCGGTTACAAGAAGTGCGTGATTTGCATCATTAGCAGGGTAGATAGACACCGATGTCAG
This sequence comes from Bradyrhizobium sp. 149, assembly GCF_023073915.1. Classification (GTDB taxonomy): domain Bacteria; phylum Pseudomonadota; class Alphaproteobacteria; order Rhizobiales; family Xanthobacteraceae; genus Bradyrhizobium. Next base: position 685,425 of record NZ_JADPKK010000019.1, read on the forward strand.
GCCATGACCGCTGTCGTACTGTGATACCGCCATTCTGAAATTATGCATCTGGGCCGAGTTATAATCGGTAAGCGTAGAAGTTCCGTCATCGTTCTTCACCGTGAGGTGATTTAGCCTATTCTCGGAATCGTAACCAAAAACCTCAGAAGTCCAAGGCAGATTATTTGAAGTATCGTACACGACGACTTCACGGTCGGGGGTAACTTGGTTCGCTAGTGTGTCACTTGAAATGACGTTGTCGGCGAATCGAAAATTCTCCACGCCTGTAACGGCGTCAGTGCCGTCTGGCGAACCTGACCGTTGGTCGATTAATGTGAAGGTCTGCGTCGCTAAATTGTATGATATCGCGTAGCTCGCCGCGTTGCCCGAATATACTGCCGTATCCGTGCCCGAGCCGCCCGTGATGGTGTCGTTGCCACCGCCGCCGGTGATCGTATCGTTGCCCGAGCCTCCATTCAGGACGTTGGCGATGACGTTGCCGACGACGGTATCGTTGCCGGAGCCGCCGGTGGCGTTGTCGATCAGCGAATGCAGGTCGTTGTTGTAGAGATAGGCATTGTAGACGTTGCCCGACGCATAATGGCCATTTCCAAGGTTGGCCAGTTGAACCGACGAGAACACGGAAGAGGCGCCTGGATTGAGATTGATGCTCAGGTTCGTCGTGTAGCTCGAAAGGTCATAGGTATCGACGCCGCCACCATCCCAGATCGTCTCGTAGATGCGATTGGCCGAGCCACCGGCACCGCCATTGTCGGCCGGCTGGCCCACGCCGTTAATGAACTCCTGCCCGGTGGTCGGGTTCCACGTATAGACGGTGGTCCCACTCTGAGTCGTGTAGTCCGCGCCGTACATCGTCTGCAGCGCGAGAATATCGTTGGCCATATAGGTCTGCGGATATCCATAGGCTTCATTGGTGTAACCGCTCGTCGTCGAAGCACCGACATAGCTGCGATAGCTCATGACGGTGTATTCGCTGTCGTCGTGCGCGCTCGGCACCGCGACATTGGCGGGACCGCCGGCTTCCTGACTGTGCTTCAGGCCAAGGGCGTGTCCGAGCTCATGCAACGCAGTTGTGAAATAGTAATTGCCGAGGGCAGCCAGCGAATAGTTGTAGGCGGTTCCGAACCACACGTCGCCGCCAGACGCGTAGTTGCCGGGGTAATAGGCGTAGGATGTCGGATTGGCCGCTGGCGATTGCGCGACCATGATGTCGGCGCCGTTCGTCCCGGCGTACTGGATGTTGGCGTTGGTGTAGCCGAGGATCAGTCCGATCGCGTAATTGATCGCCGCCTGCATCTGACTCGGCGCCGAGGCAAAACCCGACGTCGTCGGTTCACTGCTGCCGCCGCTGTAGGGACTGGCGTAATCGCTTGCAGCGTCCGGAAAGCTGTACGTGATCGTGCCGGACCATTTGTAGCCCGACAGCAAGCCGTCGATGTCAGAGTTGTTGGTCGCACTTACGTTGACGGCGGTGGCCAAGGGAATCTCCAAATCAGCAAACCCCAGGTTCGATTCGGGGGCGCGTCAGGTGATTCTAGCTTGAGAGCTAAACGTTTGGTTTAATTTTGGCGGGCCGGTCCAGACTCCTTCCATAAGGCCGTGTTAACTATCAAATCCCGTATTCATACAGTCACGACAAGGACGTCGGTTCCGGCTAGCTGCCGTCTGGCGAGTGAAATCACGAAACTACGTCCCCTTTCGGCCGGTCTGTTCGGCGCCTTGGTGGCGCTCGCCGGGCCGGGCCATCTACCTTTCGGAGGACTGCCTGTAATGGTCGGAAAAGCCAATGCGGATGAGAGCGGCCAACAAGGCGGCACAGCGGGGCGCGCGCCCTCCGTCCCAATGACCCGCGACCCCTCGGCTGCGGTCGCGGAGGAGTACGAATCCGCCCGTCGCAAGGGAACGCGAGAGGCGTTCGAGCTGTTCATTGCGCGCCACGGCGAAGACCCGCTGGCCGAGCAGGCGCGCGCCGAGCTGAAGCGTCTGGCGCGTTGATCCCCATCATGCAGTAAAGCACCGAGTTGGCGGACGGATCAAAGTGCGCTGCCCGCGGGGGCGCTCCGGCGCCCCACCGCCATCCCGACTATGCGACCACGCGAGCTCGAAGAGCCCCACGTGCTCAGCGCCGAGAGCGAGAGCGAACCTTGACGTTATCCACCGAGCCCTGGGTCATTGAGCTAAGCGAGGCCGGCGTGCCCCCGATCTGCGCAATCACCAGAAGACAAGCGTCAATCATTTCGGCACCGCACAAGACCTGCCGAACGATTGATCGCAACAGTCGCTGTGCGGCGGCCCGTGACGCTGTCTCGCAACCGAGCCGCTTGGTAGCGCGGCCGCCGGAACGGGGGAGCAGACCGACGAGGTGTACCGGTCGCGGAATGACCATACACGAAGAACAACAGGCTCAAATGTGCCGGCCTTCGCCTAACACTTTTAAACGCTCTTCGACAGCTTGCTCGATGACTCTGGCCGTCAATAAGGCTGCCCCCTCGACCATGTGCATACCATCTGGCCATCGCGAGTCTCGCTTGGCGAGCGTCAAGTTTAACCATTCCTGTGAGCTGCCGAGACGTCCCAAAGCGGACCGCCGCGTATCGCGAACAGGCCGCGCAGGCTCCAGCTGATCGGCGTAAGGCAATTAAAAAAGCACCACAACGCCTCGGCTTCGAGCAGCTGAAATCAGTTGAGCAAGCTCATCGACGTTTTTTTTTGCAGAGCGGCACTCAGATCCCGAATCGTTTCTATCGCTCGATCGAGATACATTTGATTGTTGTTATCTCGCGCAGCCTCGTTCAGCAGACGGTTAGCGTCTGCAATTGACCCGTCACGATTGCGGGGTGCGTGGAGCCAGTTCTCTTAGGCCGCGACAGCAATCCCGGTAGGACAAAAAAGGATCACTCGTCGCACTCGAAAACGTTTCAACATAGCCGACGTAAAATCCAGATTGGAAGCACAGTGCCGAAAAACGAGGAGTTGCGACGGCTGCGGGAAGAGGCCTGAACAACCGATGTCTGAAAAAATCAAGCGGGTCAGGATTCTTGGAATGCGACCGGGCGAGAACGAAGCCGCTCAGAACGAAGAAACAGCACGACCGGCCCAAGGCCTGTCACAAGGTCCCGGTAATCCAATCGGTGCAATGATATCCCAGAACGGAAACGGTCGCGCATCCGCGCAAGGCCTCGAGCCGGGAACGAAGTCGAGTCGTGCTGGCACGTTCATGATCTCCGATGCCAGCTTTTTAGATTTCCGCTGGAGCTCTTGAACACGTCTTCGGCGATAGCTGGACAATTGAAATGCGGGCCATTGGACGTCTAACTGACGACCGAGGGTAAGGCGGGAGACGATGAGAGGCGCGCGGGTTTCGATTCGGGCGACGTGATGGTTGTTGCTAGCAGAGTCCAAACGGACAGCATGGCAATGGGCATCAAATAATAGGGCGTGAAAATCGGATGACTCAGAAAGAACGCCAGATTTGTAATGAGGTTCACGGCAACGATGCTCGCGGCAGTTTTGTGATGTTGGAAAACCAGCAAGCACGCGGCCCAAAAAATAATTAGGAGCGTTAGCGCACCTTGCATGTCGCTTAGGTAGTCAATGGCAATACTGAAACTGAGATCGGGCGGCAAGGTTTCACCAGGACCATAGGTGGTTTTTAGTATACCGCCGGCATTGATCGAGTTCGCGAGTAGGGTCGGAAGGAGGCCCAGACCGTAGGTCAGGCCGAATATGGCGAGGCGCTCCAAATGTCCAAGCGCCAGCAAGACCGCGAAATAACCCGCAGACAGAAACAGATTTGGGATCCTAAAGCTCACTGCCAAACCCAAGAGAAATCCCAGAGCAGCAGCGGCAATAATCCTGTTACGAGCATTCAGAGAGTTGGCGAGAATGTTCGTCAGATAGCCGCAAATGGCGCAAACAATCAATGTTGGTGCGATCGAGAAACTCGCCTTCGCCGGATTTATCATGAAGTAAAGGGCGGCCAGCCCTACTACTCCAGCCAATGCAATCCAGCGGCGGGAGGCCGCAGACCATATCGCAGCAAGTGCCGCAAACAGCGTGACGACATTCGCAACCGCATAGAGGGAAACTCGTTGGAATCCAGCGGGGAAGATTGATAGGGCGAATCCGGTTCCCGGCGGATATTGAATAATGTATTTATTTCCGGCTAACCTGTGACACGGAAGGCGGTCAGCCACGGACCAATCTGCAAATCCAATTTCTCTGGCGAGGCGCGCAAAATAGCCGTCATCGTCCCGGTCAAGGTTGGTATCAATTCCGCTTACGCCAAAGCGCTGCAAGAGATGAGCCTGTCTTAGATAACAGATGTCGTCATAGACGCCAGTCCGCTCGGTCCACTTGCGCATTGTCCCGAAAATTGCTGGCCAGAACAATTGGACAAAGAAGGCTGCAACCGACCTTCAACATGCGCCCATCGGTGGCCGCCATTCCGAAGACACGCATCTCTCATTGTCCCTGTTCGGAAACTTAGCTGCTATTGAAGGGCGAGAGCAATATGAATCCCAGCAGAGCGCGTCTATCGAAGCAGGCTGCTGACGCTTTCTGGCCACGCTCCGTTGAGCCGCTATAAGGTATTGGGAGTTAAGAAGCACGGCAGGAGCTATGATCTCCTCCCACGCAATCTGGATCATTCGTCTCGAGGAGAATCGACGACCGAGCTAGTCCCACCCGCCGACTGAGAGTATTTGTTTTATTGGGGATTGCTGTACCGCCGTTGCATCACCTGTTGCCGGATATGCCCGGGAGGTAGTATGTTAGCTCTTGGACGGGCGCACCGGCGCCGCTCCAGGATACATCGAAAGCGTGACCGGCAGTGGCCCATTACGCACCGACGACTGAGGGGCGCTGCCACTTAGGTAGGCTCGCGAACCTGCCCAATCCCGGATAGGCTCCATCTCGCGATCGGGTTTCCCGATCGCACAGTCCAAACAAACTTCCCCGCCAACTCCCAAAGTTCGGCGGTTTATTTCTATTTTGAGGTGGCGTCACAGCGATTCAGTTGATTCCGGGCGGTTGCCGATTCGCTTCTTTTAACCAGACCCAGTTGGGCGCCCAACGGCAGTCGCTGATTTTAGGTCGCCCCAGCGATCACCAAGGACTCACAGAAATGTGCATTTCCCCTTCGTCAGGGCTCGTTATCTAACGCTCGAGATTTGTATCAGACCGACGCGCACATGGCGCCGGAGGGGTGAATGCGTCCGTTCAACCGAATTGGGGAATTGATAGGGTGGTCGATCGTCGGTGCGTTCTCAGTACTAGTTGTCGTTCTAGATAGCGCGCTAGCCCGCGCCGCCTTCCTTGCATTCCCCATAGTGAGTGTTTTTGTGATCTGGCGTTTCGCCACGTGGTACAGCGATCGGCAATGGATGCGTAGGCGGGAAATGCGGCTAAGTGAATTGCGGCAGGCCACGGAAAACGGAACGCTGGTCGCCGTAAAGGGGGAAGCTGCAGTAGGTAGAAACAGCGGTTAGGCCGGGGCCGCTCCGCCAGCTCGAAGAGGTGAGCTAGCACGATTTCCATGCCTTTTCGCGTTCGTTCCTCGCTGCCGCACCCGCTGGAACTTACGGGTGGTTGAGATTCGCGAGGAACGCCCCGGCCTATCTGCGGTTACGCGGGCATGGCCATTTTGTATTTGCTCGGCGGATCCACCGTTTTCCTCATGTGGCTGGATTCGTCCCTTACACCACATAGCGAAAGACGGGCTCATCCAAGATGGACCAGTCGTAGCGCGGTGAGGGTGTCTAACCGATGCGTGAAGTCGCAAATTGAGGCGGCTTGCCGCTGCTAAAATCCGGTCTGACCTGAGCTCCTCGTTCCCGCATCCGGCGCACACAAAGGCGGCTCGAGATCAGGCAAGCCAACATTGTCCGGCCAGCGATCGGCTCTGAGTGCAACAATGGCAGTCGTCCAGGCCCCACGGAGTTTCATCTCGCGCATCTCGCCGAACGCGATCTTGAGCAGTCGGCCGTCAGACGGGGCGAGGCATGCCGCTATCAAAACGGCATCGTAAGTACCTCGCAAATTGTCGATTGCAAGTGGGTCCGGGCGGGCGCGAGCTACTGCGTGTCGCGGGTTTCGGAAAAGCCCCGGTCCGCCGGTTCACGGTGGGGCCCTAGCTATCACTGCTGCGCAACTATGGGGCGGTGAAAATGGCATCTCCGGTGATCCAGAGAGCTGCGAGCCCGGTCCACTCGCGGGAAGCGGTTTTCATCTGTCCAAGGCGTTTCAATGGGTCAGGGCGCCAAAAAGTCTTGAGGCCCGTTTGCCAATCCGTTGGGACTGGTTCGACAGCGAATCCGACCTTGCCAAAGAGTTGGACCGAGCGCGGCATGTGATAGGCGGAGGTCACTAGTAGCCATCGCTCGCCTTGTTTCGGAGACGCGATAGCTTTGGCACGAACGGCGTTCTCGGCAGTATTCCTCGCATCTCGTTCGATCTCGATGCGGTTTTTTGAGACTCCGAGGTCCTCGAATGCTTGAGCGGCATAATCGGCTTCGCGGATGTCGTTGCCGGTCAAATTACTGCTGCCGCCTGTGTAGATGATCCGTGCCCTTGGATATCGTCGTGCCAGCTTTGCTGCCGCAACGATTCGAGCGAACCCTCCATTTGGAATTGTTTCGCCTCGCTCGTCTGAGCGATACTCATCGATGCCGCCGCCCAGCACCACAATCCCGTCGGGGGCTTCTGCCGTTGGGCTCCAAGCCGGAAATCGATTCTCGAGTGGCATCAGCATGGCTACGCCGACGGGGAGCGTTCCACAGATGACCAGAGCAGCAAAGGCGCCAAGAACCAGACGATTTCCGAGCCAGGAATATCGGGTGGATAGAAGCGCCAAGCCCAAGATGCCGATCGAGAATAATATGTCTGGCGGTAGCAGCAGCCTGCCAAGGGACTTAGAAAGGAAGAAGTACACGGGTCACCAAGTTTGGGGCGATTGAAAGCGTTTCGCTGAAATGGGCCAAGTCGTCAACATTGGGCCTCGGAACACGCGCGAGCTATTGCGGTGATGGGGGTGGGAAAGCCGCCAGCTGGGGGCTCACCGCCGGCTGCTAAGGCGCAAGCTGGCGGGCCGCTATCCTGCGCGGCACTACGTCATCTCGGAAGACAGACCCTGTACCGCGCTAGGTAGTCATAGTACGGCGGGCAAATAGCAGACGGCCGATCCCGCCCTGTTCCAAGATACTCGCACCTCAGGCGGCGGCGCTCGTGGTTCATCAATCAGTCCGGCCGAAGCCGATTGTGATTCGAGGAAAGCCAAAGCAATCGCCAGTGATACCTAAAGTTTTGGCATACACTTCTCCAGGACCGTCACTTAGTGCTAAAGACCTGAACATCTCCTGAATTGCTCCAGGGTTTTGCGGGCGCTCGCATATGCGTGACAGATTCGGCCTCAAATGGCTAATAAAGTGCGCAGCGGCCGCGGCGCTCGCCCTGGTAATTTGCGCTGCTGCGAAACCATTTCTGCCAAGCGGGATGCAAGCGCCTGCGACAACAGCCCGAGACGGAGCCCTTATCGCCTTGAACCGGTATGTAAGTGAGCCGGCCCCCAAGGTTGTTCTTCTGGGAAGCTCGTTAACTGCACGGATGAGAGAGGATTACTTCGACCATCTAAATGTCCGAAATCTTGCAATCGGCGGAGGATCTCCTCTGACCGGCTTGCGCTTCTTATTGCTGGATCGCCAGAAGCTTCCGAAAACAATTTTGATAGAATCAAATCTGCTCTCTAAAGGGGCTGATGAGAAGCTCATTGAAAGTTATTCCAGTCCCAAGAACAAGAAGGATCTATTTTTCCGCCCTGTCCGCATGGGTGTCGCGGCTTACGAGAATTGGCAACACGCTCCTCGCAATCGAGAGGAGTCAGTCACGGCCGCTAATCGGTTACTGACCGAGGCTGCCCAACAATACAACAATCAACTGTATTTCGATCGAGCGGCTGAGGGCTTTGATCAAGATCTGACTGCCGCGCTGCGAAACAACGTCGATGAGCTTGCCCGACTGATTTCGACCACGCAATCTGAGGGCATTCTGGTGCTGTTTTTCGAACTGCCTTACGCGGATCAACTGGAACACACGCGGCTTGTTCGCGATACACGGCGGTTCGCATTGGATCGGTTCGACAACTCGAAGAATTGGCTAAACTTGACGCTGGCCAAGCATGACTTGCGATGGCCCGATGGTATGCACATGGATGAACGGTCCGCCATACTAGCAGCCAGAGCGATCGAGCAAGCTGTCATTGATCTTTCAAAAACCTCCGCAGTCGGCTTGAGCAAATGACGATCGTGGGGCGATCCCGCTCGTTCGCGCTGGCGGGCCATCGTTCTAGTTTGTGCTCGCGGCTGTCAGTAGTCCTATGCTCTCAGCTCTCACCGACTCGCGCAAGCCGTCAATTCGGTCTTGTTTCTCGGGTTCATTTCTCAACCACGGGCTACCCGCGGTGGCATCCGGTGGTGAGGGTATTCAGCCACCCGCGACGGCTGGTAGCTGTAAGCTCAAGTGGGCTCAAAACGGGCGCAGCGCCCACAAGACGCAACAGAGCTATGAGGGCTATGCGAAGCGGTCCGCAAGCGGATGCTATCGGCCACCAAAAAACGTCATGCCAAATCCTCGCGAACAAAATAGCGACAAGCGTTCAGAGACGGGGCTGATGGCGTTCAGAATGAAAACCAGGGCTGAGAAAGTTGTTTAACCTTCAACCGCTTGGGTGGCGAGCCCGGAGAGATTCGAACTTTCCACCATTGAGTCCGAGGGGCTTAGTCGGAGATATTCGCCTGGAGTTTCGGCACCTCGGACTCGCCGGCTTGCAAGCAGCGGGAGCGACAACTGAAGCGCGACGGAGCTTGCCCGTGGGCAACACGCGGGCTCGCCAGCGTGAGCCGGCGTACCGTTAGTTGTTAGTAGCGTTGAGGTCGACAGAGACCGGATCTGGCATGATAGTCGTAGCGGTCCGGGCACACGGCTGAACCAGCCCGATTCCACCTCGGCTCGATTCCCCCACCGCCCCCATACCCCCCACCAG
>NZ_JADPKK010000020.1:0-130000 GCF_023073915.1 Bradyrhizobium sp. 149
TCAGGCAGGAGACCGGGCGCGAGGTGCCGCACACCGTCAAGCCGCGCCGCGCCGGCGATCCCACTTATCTGGTCGCCGACCCCTCCGCAGCGCGGAAAGTGCTGAATTTCGTGCCGCGCCATTCCGACCTCTCCACCGTGATCCGGACCGCCTGGGCCTGGCACCAGAAGGCGCATCCGTTCAGGTCGCGTTAGGCACCGGTATTGCGCCTTGCGGGCCGGGCTCATAAGCGACTAAAGTGAGTATCACAGTCGGCGTCGGCAACTTTCCCGGCCGCCACATGTTCTTGTATGACCGCCGACACAAGCGGCACCTGTGGTTCAGCCAATAGCGCGAGCCAGCTTTTCACAGCGAAGGCCACGATCGAGTCCGCGCATCGGCCTGCTTTCAGGCGCGACCCAAGGAGCACGGAACGAATGCATCAGGCCGCAAGCCTGCAATTCGAGCGCGTGATGCACGAGCTCGCCCTCTGGCACGCCGTGCCGGAGGACGAACGATCGCCGGCGCCGGCCTGGTGGTGGGGTCCGGCGATGGCAGTGTTCGACGCGCACGAGCCGATGCGGCAGGCCTGGTGTTGTGAGCTCGGCCTCGGCGACGGCTCAAGCTTCGCCGACGGTGCGCATGCTCTCCTTGAGCTGTTCGCCCAGCAAACCTCGCTGACCTGGCCGGATGATTTTCCGCGCAAAGCGGAAATTAGGGAAGACGACGTCCGCGAGTTGCACCCGCAGCCGTCAGACGATCGCGCTTTTCAACCGTAGCGCCACCGCTTCGTTTATGGCTGGATCTGACTCCGGCTGGAGCGGCGGCGCAACAGCCAGCTCCATGGGCCGCAGCAGCTCGGCCATCTGCCGCGCCGGCACCGGCTTGGAGATCAGGAAGCCCTGCATTTCGTCGCAGCCATGGGCGCGCAGGAAAGCCTCCTGTTCGGCGTTCTCGACACCTTCCGCGACGACGGTCATGCCGAGCGCCTTGCCCATGCTGATGATTGCCTGCGCGATCGCCTGGTCTTCCGAATCCTGCGGCAGGTCCCGCACGAAAGAGCGGTCGATCTTGATGGTGTCGATCGGAAAATGCTTCATCAGCGACATCGACGAATAGCCGGTGCCGAAATCGTCGATGGCGAGGCGGATGCCGCGACTCTGGATGGCGTCGAGCACCTTGAGCGCGCGCCCGACGTTGCGCATCATCATGCTCTCGGTGACCTCCAACTGGAGCAGCACCGGTGACATGCCGCTGGCGGCCAGCGCCTCGTCGACGTCCTGCAACAGATGTTCGTCGACAAACTGACGCGGCGACAGGTTGACCGCCATCGACACCGGCAACAGGCCGCGGCGCTGCCAGGCCATAGCCTGCGCGCAGGCCTCCCTTACCACCCAACGGCCGATCGGCACGATCAGCCCGGTCTCTTCCGCAAGCGGAATGAACTGCGCCGGCGAGATGCTGCCCAGATCTGGGTGCGTCCAGCGCAGCAGGGCTTCCACGCCGGTGATCTGGCCGGTCTCCATGTCCACCTTGGGCTGGTAGTTCAAAGAGAACTGATCCCGCTCCAACGCCCGGCGCAGCGCGCTCTCCAGCGACAGCCGCTCGATCGACTGCGTCTTCACTTCCTTGGAGAAGAAGCGGTAGCCGTTCTTGCCGTCTTCCTTGGCGAGATACATCGCCATGTCGGCGTTCTTGGTCAGCGTCTGCGCGTCGGAGCCGTTGGCCGGATACATCGCGACGCCGATCGAGGCCGTGGTGTGGCACTCGTGACCCGCCAGCTCCATGGGCTCGGCGAGTGCCGTCAGCAGCCCGGTCGCGATGCGCTGGACGTCATCGATCTCGCCACATTGATCGAGGATCACCACGAACTCGTCGCCGCCGAGCCGCGCCACCACGTCGCTGGCGCGCAGCGCACCACGCAGCCGATTCGCCACTTCGAGCAGGAGCAGGTCGCCGGCCTCGTGGCCCAGCGAATCGTTGATGACCTTGAAACGGTCCAGGTCGATGAACAGCACCGCAAAGCGGTGATCGTGGCGCTGCGCTTCGTCGATCGCCTCATGCAGCAGCCCGTTGAACGTCTCGCGGTTCGGCAGGTCGGTCAGGCTGTCGTGCGAAGCGAGGTACTCGATCCGCTCGTCCGCCTCGCTTTTCTCGTCGGCCCGATCGAAATTCTCCATCGCGAAGGAGACGTTGTCGGCGAGGCGCTGCAACAGCTCGACGAACTCGGCTGTGAAAGTGCCCGGTTCGGTCGACATGTAGATCATGACGCCGACGGCCTGATCGTGCGCGACGAGCGGAAAAGCCGCACCCGACCGCGCGCCGTCGTTGCGGACGATGGCATGGAAGATGCGAACGCGATCGTCATTGAGATAGTCGTTGCTGATGCAGGGCTGGCGGGTGCGGAACGCCGTGCCACTCATTCCGCGCCCCTCGGGACGCTCGGGGTCGATTGACAGGCGGACATTGCGCGTGGTGTCAGACGACGGTCCGGCGCTCGCCACGATCTCCAGCAAGTCGCTGTCGGCCCTCGCCAGCGCAATGGTCGTCGAGGTGAACTTGGCGCCGTTCGATGCGGCGAGACAGACGAGGTCAAAGAGTTCGGCGCGCGATTTCGCCCGCATGATGGCCTCGTTGGTCGCGCTCAGCGCCGCGAACATGCGAGCCAGGCGCTCTTGTTGCGCCTCGGCGCGGGCCTTTTCCTCGGCGCGATCGAAATTGTCGAGTGCGAACGACACGTTCTCAGCCAGGCGTCCGAGCAGCTCGACCATATCCGGCGTGAACGTATTCTCTTCCGGCGCGAGGAAAAGCAGAATGCCGATCGGCTCCCGACCCGCACGCAGCAGCGGGAAGCTGGCAGCGGCTCGCGTTCCATCTTCGGTTGCCTTGGAATGCCAATGCGCCGCTCGGGGGTCGTGGAGATAGTCGTTGATCACACTGGGCCGCCGCGTGCGCAACGACATGCCGATGATTCCCTGTCCCTCGGGATGATCGGGAGAAACCTCGCAGGTACGTCCAACCATTCGCTCCTGCAGCCGTCCCTTGACCGCGACGACGCGAACGAGCTCATGTTTGTCGTCCATGATTCCGATGGTCGCCGACGCAAAGACACCGCCGAGCACGGCGGCCTGGCACGCCCCTTCGAACAGCTCCTCGCGCGTCTTGGCGCGCATGATGGCCTCGTTCGTGGCGCTCAGCGCCTCGAACATGCCGCTCAACCTGTTACGCTGCTTGTCGGCCCTCGCCTTCTCGTCGGCGCGGTCGAAATTCTCCAACGCGAAGGCGACGTTGGCCTGGAGCTTGCGCAACAGCTCGACGAACTCGTCCGTGAAAGTGCCGCACTCGGGCGAATTGAACAGGAATACGCCTTCGACCCTGTCGCCGTTGAACAGCGGCAGCGCGGTTGACGACGCAATGCCATTGCGACGCGCGCTGGCGTGCCACGGCTTGAGGCGGGTGTCTGCCAGCACGTCGTTGCTGATGCAGGGTTGCCGCGTCCGGAACGCAGTGCCGGTCAGCCCCCGTCCCTCCGCAACCTCGTCACTGACCGACAGTGTGAAGGATCGCACCTCGTCCGCGTTCGGTCCAAACGACGCGACAACGCGGAGCAGTCCCGCGTCGCGGTCGAGCAACGCAATGGAGGTGGAGGCGAACTTCGCGCCCTGCACTGTGGCTTCGCAAACCAGATCCAACAGTTCGCTGCGCGACTTTGCCCGCAGAATGGCTTCGTTCGTCGCGCTAAGCGCCGCATACATGCGCGCCAGCCGATCCTCCTCGAGGGCGATCCGGGCCTTCTCCTTGTCGCGGTCAAAGTTCTCGAGCGCAAAGCATACGTTCTCGGTCATTCGCAGCAACAGTGCGACGATGCCTTCGTCTTTCGCCCAGGATTTGCTTACGAAGAAGAACAGCACACCGACACTGGTGCCACGCTTGATCAACGGAGCGGCGACGCAGGCGACCGCGCCGGCATTGACGTTGGCCTGCTCCCAGGTCGTCCCCTTGGTACGACTGGCGAGGTCGTCCTCGACGATGGCCTTCTGCGTCCGGAATGCCTCGCCGGAGATGCCCTTGCCGTAGGGACTCTCCGGATCGATCGAGTAGCGCGACTGTCTGATCAAATCCAGATTTTGTCCGGTCGCGGCCACCGGCGTCAGCCATTGCGAATTCGCCTCCCGCAGCAGAACGAAAGTAGCAAGCGATTTGCCGCTATACACAGCGGCGTCGCAGACTCGCTGGTACAAGTCCAGCTCAGTGTTGGCGTGGAGGATGGCTTCGTTCGTCGCACTGAGCGCACCGAACATTCGGTTGAGCCGCCGCACTGCACGCTCGCCATCGAGGCGGGCTCTCTCGGTCGCGAAGCTGTCCAGCGCATGAGAGATGTTGGCTGACATCCGCTCGAACAACGAGACCATCGCCTCATCGAGCGAGCCGGCCCCCGACCGCGTAACATACAGCACCCCGATACTGCGCCCGATGCAGATCAGGGGTAGCGCCGCGGCTGCGCCGACGCCCGCGGCCACGGCGCCGTCGCGCCAGGCCAGCGAACGCGGATCGTTCAGGAAATCGTTGCTGATGCAGAGCTTCTGGCTGCGGAACGCCTCGCCCCCGACGCCCAGGCCTTCCGGCGTGCCGGCTTCCGTGGTGATCTCAATCGCGCTCAGCCGCGCCACGTCGTCGCCGCAACCAGCGGCAAAGCGGAGCCGCCGGCCGTCCGGCTCCACGAGGAACACGGCGACCGCCATAAAGTCTCCGCTCGAAAAGCCGGCGTCGCATACCTTCTGGTACAGCTCGTCCGGCGATTTCGCATAGAGGATCGCTTCGTTGATGGCGCTCAACGCCGCAAAGGTGCGCGCGAGTGTCGTCGGCACGATCTCAGCTCCCGGGCATTTCTGCCTTTTTTCCCGGCTGACGTTATGACCGGCGATCGCCTAAGTGGTCGTTATTGCGCGCTGCAAACCGCCGATCAAAGTGAACGAGCTGCGAAAGACCCGCGCCAAACTGTCGAAAATGCCGCCGCGCGGGACGAATCTTCGCCCAAGGGCACCTTCTTGCTACGAATTTGCAGCCCTGTGTTGGTTTACGGGAGATTGATATCGCAGCCGCGCTTTGAGACGATGGCTCGCAACAAGCAGCCTGTTAAGGGCACCATGCCGGGGAAACGCCATGCCGATGGTCCAGGCCGACCGCCTCACGCGCATCAGCGCCGCGCTGCTTCGTGCCGCCGGAGCTTCCGGGGAAGAGGCCGAGGCGGTCGCAAGCGGCTGCGTCAACGCCAATCTCGCCGGCCACGATTCCCACGGCGTGATCGCCGTTCCCAGCTATGTCGAGCGCATCAAGGCCGGCCACATCGTGCCCGGCGCCAAATGGAGCATCGTCCGGGAATCGCCGACCACGACCGTGATCGACGGCCAGTGGGGTTTTGGCTTCCACGTCAACGCCAAGGCCATGGCGCTGACGATCGAGAAGGCGAAGACGGCGAATGTCGCCGCCTGCACCGTGTTCCGGCAAAGCCATGTCGGCCGCCTCGCCGCCTATCCGCTGATGGCGATGCGCGAAGGCATGATCGGGATCGCAACGGCGGATTCCGGCCGCTCGCCGAAGCACGTGGCGCCGTTCGGCGGCAAGGAGGCACGGCTCGGCACCAATCCGATCTCGATCGCGGTGCCGTCCGACCTCGATGCGCCGTTCTACCTGGACATGGCGACCTCGGCGGTGGCGGCCGGCAAGATCCAGCTCGCGGTCGCCCGCGGCGAGCAGATTCCCAACGGATGGATCATCGATGCCGAGGGACGGCACACCACGGATCCGACCCAATACCGCAAGGGCGGCGCCCTGCTGCCGCTCGGCGGAACCGAGGGCTATAAGGGCAGCGGCCTCGCCGCCATGGTCGAGGTGCTGTGCGGCCTGCTCACCGGCCTCGGCTTCGGCGTCGAGCCCACAGGCCGGCACAATGACGGCTGCTTCATGGCCGTGTTCAACGTCGCCGCGTTTCGCCCGCTGCAGGAGTTCAAGCGCGAGGTCGCCGAGTTCGCGCACTATCTCAAATCGACCCCGCCCTCCGAGGGCAGCAAGGGTGTCTACTACCCCGGTGAGATCGAGAGCGTGCGCGAGCAGCAGCGCCTGCGTGACGGCATCGAGATCGAGGATGCGACCTGGGAAAAACTGCGCGCGCTTGCGCGCGAGTATCGGCTCGATACGGTCCTCGATCTGGCCTGACGCAATTCGGAGAACAGCAGCATGACGCGGCAGATGGTACTGGTCGGCTTCCTCCAGGCGCAGAACTGCACGAATTTACCGAGTTCGTGGCGACATCCGGACTCGCGCGACGATTCGACGTCGGCGGATTATTATCAGGAGATCGCAAGGATCCTCGAAGCCGGCAAATTCCACATGGCCTTCTTCGACGACCGGCTGGCGATGCCGGACCGCTATGGCAACGATCACGCCCACACCGTCGAATACGGCATCCGATGCGTGAAGATGGACCCGCTGATCGTCCTGACCACGATGGGCATGGTTACAGAGAGGCTCGGGTTGGGGGCGACCGGCTCGACGACTTATTTCGAACCTTTCGACATCGCCCGGCGCTTCGCAACCCTCGATTTGATGTCGGGCGGACGCGCCGGCTGGAACGTCGTGACCTCGCTCAATGACGGCGAGGCCTTCAACATGGGCCGGGATTCCCATCCCGAGCACGATGCCCGCTACGACCGCGCCGACGAATTCGTGGAGGTCGTGCTCGGCCATTGGGACACCTGGGAGGATGGCGCGCTGATTATGGACAAGACGAGCGGTCGCTTTGCCGATCCGGCCAAGGTGAAGCGGCTCGATCACAGGGGACCGGCATTCAAGTCCCGCGGTCCCTTCACCGTGCCGCGCTCTGACCAGGGCCATCCCGTGATCATCCAGGCCGGCGCGTCCGGCCGCGGCCAGCGCTTTGCCGGTCGGTGGGGCGAGGTGATCTTTACCGCCGCGCGCAACCTCGCCGCCGCCAAGGACGGCTATGCGTCCGTGCGTAACGAGGCCGCGAAAGCCGGCCGGGATCCGGAGGCGATGTTCCTCTGCAACCTGACGACACCGGTCTGCGCCGCGACCAAAGCCGAGGCCGAAGACAAGATGGCGCTGATCAACAAGCTGCCGCTGCAGATCGACGCGCTGTCGCTGCTGGCCGAAGCGCTCAACTACGATTTCGCCTCCAAGGATCTCGACGAGCCGCTGACGACGGAAGAGCTGAAGAGCATGCAGGGCATTCTGGGCATCCGCGACGGCGTGCTCAAGAACTCTGGAAAGAGCAATCCGAGCGCGCGCGACTTCGTCACCTTCTCCGGCCGCGGTCAGGTCCAGGATGCGATGGTAGGCGGCCCCAAGGAAATCGCGGACAAACTCGAAGAGATGTTCGTCGAGCGCGGCTGCGATGGCTTTATCATCGCCGCGACCTATGTGCCGGGCTCTTATGCCGATTTCGTGCAACATATCGTACCGGAATTGCAGCGGCGCGGATTGTTCCAGAAGGAGTATCGCGGCAAGACGCTGCGGGAAAATCTCGGGCTCAAACGGCCGGCTGCCGGCGCCTGGAAAGTGCAGCCGCGCGATGCCGCGGAATAACGACGGAGACACGGCATGCGCTGGCTGAAATTCACCGCCTCGCACAAGACGTCCTGGGGAATCGTCGAGGGTGACCAGGTGATCGCGGTTGCTGGCGATCCCTTCGGCGAATGGCAACGCACCTCGCACGCGCATCCGCTGTCGCAGGTCAAGATCGAACTGCCGCTGATTCCGCGCACCTTCTACTGCGTCGGCCTGAACTATCTGAAGCATCTGAAAGAGGCCGCCGACAAGCGCGGCGAGGTGCCGGCCGTGCCGGACAGACCCGAGATCGGCTATCGCGCCCAGAATGCGCTGATCGCCCATGACGAGGAGGTCGTGATCCCGTCGTTTGCGACGGACAAGATCCACTATGAAGGCGAGCTCGTCGTCGTCATCGGCAAGAAGGTCAAGCATCTGACCAAACAGAATGCGATGGATTGCGTGTTCGGCTACACCATCGGCAACGACGTCAGCGAGCGGAGCTGGCAGAAGGCCGACCGCAGCCTGTGGCGATCGAAGAACGCCGACACGTTCAAGCCGATGGGCCCGTGGATCGAGACCGAGGCCAACCTCGCGAAAATGGAAACCGTCGTCCGGGTCAACGGCAGGGAGACCAACCGCTTCCAGACCAACGACATGATCTTTGGCGTGGTCGCATTCCTGGTGGAGCTGACCAAATACTTTACGTTGTGGCCCGGCGACGTGATCTGGATGGGAACGGACGGCGCCTCGCCCGACATTGCGCATGGCGATGTCGTGGAGATCGACATCACCGGCATCGGAACGCTGCGAAACAGGTTCGTGCGGGAGCGGCGGTAACAGAGATGTCGTAGGGTGGGCAAAGGCGCGCTTGCGCCGTGCCCACCAGCTTTCCGCGACCGCAAAAGAAGTGGTGGGCACGCTTCGCTTTGCCCACCCTACGAGACTTCCTCAAAACGGCAGTGCCACGACCGTCTTGATCTCCTTCAACACCACATTGCTTCTCACATAGCGAATGCCGGGAATGCGGAACATGAACTCGTCGAGAAATCTGTTGTAGGCCGCCATGTCCTGCACAACGACACGCAAATGGTAATCGGCATCGCCCGTGGTCGCAAAGCACTCCAGCACCTCACGCCGCGTGGTCACCCGCGCGACGAACTCGTCGACGAATTTTGCGTCGTGCCGTTCCAGTGAGACGTGGAGGATCGCGGACATCGCAAAGCCGGCCTGCTCGCGCGCGACCAGGGCCGCATAGCCCTGGATAACGCCACTCTCCTCGAGCGCGCGCACCCGGCGCCAGCATGCCGAGGTCGACATGCCGACCGCGTCGGCGAGCTGCTGGTTGGTGGCGCGGCCGTCCTTCTGAAGGTAGGCGAGAATCCGCGCGTCCTGGTCTTCGATCATGGAAACCACTGAAAGGGATTACTCCACCTTCTTGCAGGCTATATCGGATAATTCTACCAGAATAAGTGCGCTGTTAGGAAAAATTGGTAAGACCTACCAGCCGCCCAGGCCTACCCTTCTCCCATCCGGCAGGATGCCGCGGGAGGCCCGCATGGACGCCATTTCGTCACTCGACGCCTATGAGCTTTCCGACCGCTACGATCGCGAGGAGGGCCGCGTCTTCCTCACGGGCACGCAGGCCATCGTCCGCATCGCGCTCGACCAGATCAGGCGCGACCGCGCCGCGGGGCTGAACACGGCCGGCTTCATCTCAGGATATCGCGGCTCGCCGCTCGGCGGCATCGATCTCGAACTGTGGCGCACCCAGGAGCGGCTGAAGCGCGACCGCATCGAATTCCTCCCCGCAGTGAACGAAGATCTTGCCGCGACTGCGGTGCTCGGCTCGCAACAGGTCGAGACGCAAGCCGACCGCGAGGTCGATGGCGTGTTCGGGCTCTGGTATGGCAAGGGCCCCGGCGTCGACCGCTCAGGCGATGCGCTGAAACACGGCAACGCCTACGGCTCCTCACCGCATGGCGGCGTTCTGGTGGTCGCCGGCGACGACCATGGCTGCGTCTCGTCCTCGATGCCGCATCAGTCCGATGTCGCTTTCATGAGCTGGTTCATGCCGACGCTCCACCCCGCAACCGTCGGCGAGTATCTCGAGTTCGGCGAATATGGCTACGCTCTGAGCCGCTTCTCCGGCATGTGGGTCGGCTTCAAGGCGATCTCGGAGATCGTGGAATCCGGGGCGTCCGTCGCGCTACGCCCACGGCGCGCCTTCCGCGCGCCTGACTTCACGCCGCCGCCAGGCGGCCTGCACTATCGCTGGCCGGATCTGCCGGGGCCGCAGATCGAGGAGCGGCTGGAGGCGAAGAAACACGCGGTCTACGCCTTCGCAAAGGCCAATCCGATCGATCGTCACATCTACGACATCCCGGGCGCCACCTACGGCATCGTCACGACAGGCAAGGCGCATCTCGATTTGATGGAAGCGCTGCGGCTGATGGGTCTCGACGAAGCGGCCTGCCGCAGCATCGGCATCGACGTCTACAAGGTCGGCATGGTCTGGCCGCTGGCGCTGCATGACGCGATGGCATTCGTGAAGGGCAAGCGCGAGATCCTCGTGGTCGAGGAGAAGCGCGGCATCATCGAGAGCCAGTTCAAGGAATATTTCTACGACTACCCCGGCACAAAGCCCGAGCGCATGGTTGGAAAGCATGACGAGCGAGGGGCGCGGCTGATCTCCTGGATCGGCGAATTGTCACCGCGCGCGCTGGCGTCCGTGCTGGCGCGACGGCTCGATCCGATGTTTCCAGGTCTCAATCTCGCCGCGCGCGCAGCCGCGCTGCTGCCGGAGGCCGAACGGACGATCAACGTCGCGGGCGCGACACGCACGCCCTATTTCTGCTCGGGATGCCCGCACAACACATCGACGAAAGTGCCGGAGGGATCGAAGGCGCTGGCGGGCATCGGCTGTCATTTCATGGCGAGCTGGATGGACCGCGAGACTTCGTCACTGATCCAGATGGGCGGCGAAGGCGTGAACTGGGCGGCCTCGTCACGCTTCACTGGCAACAAGCACATTTTCCAGAATCTCGGCGAAGGCACCTATTATCATTCGGGCTCGATGGCGATCCGGCAGGCGATCGCGGCCAAAACCAACATAACCTACAAGATCCTGTTCAACGATGCCGTTGCGATGACCGGCGGCCAACCGGTCGACGGCCCGATCAGCGTCCACGCCATCGCGCACAGCGTCCGCGCCGAGGGCGTTGCGCGCATCGCGCTGGTGTCGGACGATCCAGCGCAATTTTCGCCAGGCGACCTGCCGGTCGGCGTGTCCATCCATCCGCGCGAAGAGATGGATAGCGTGCAGCGCGAGCTGCGGGAAATCTCCGGCGTCTCGGTGCTGATCTATCAGCAGACCTGCGCGACAGAAAAACGACGTCGCCGCAAGCGTGGACAGATGGCCGACCCCAAACGCTTTGCCTATATCAACGATCTCGTCTGCGAGGGCTGCGGCGACTGCTCTGTCGAATCCAACTGTCTCAGCGTCGAGCCCAAGGAGACGTTGTTCGGCAGGAAGCGGCAGATTAATCTCTCGTCCTGCAACAAGGACTTTTCCTGCCTCAACGGGTTCTGCCCGAGCTTCGTCACCGTTGAGGGCGCTACGCGCCGGAAGAAGGGCGCGAGCCGGATCGACGCGGTCGGCCACGCGGCCACGCTTCCCCTCCCCGCGCCCGCAACGCTCGACCGTCCATATGATCTGCTCGTCACCGGCGTCGGCGGCACCGGCGTAATCACGGTCGGCGCGCTGATCGGCATGGCCGCGCATCTGGAGTGCCGCGGCGTCTCGGTGCTGGATTTTACCGGCTTTGCGCAGAAGTTTGGGCCCGTGCTGAGCTACCTCCGCCTGGCGTCAGGTCCCGAGGCGCTGCATCAGGTGCGTATCGACCAAGGCGCGGCCGATGCGCTGATCGGCTGCGACCTCGTCGTCAGCTCCTCGCCGAAGGCGTCGGGCACCTATCGGAAAGGCACGCGCGCCGCCGTCAACACCGCGGAGATGCCGACCGGCGACGTCGTCCGTTTCCGCGACGCCGATCTCGCCTCACCCGCCCGCCTGCGCGCGATCGGCCAAGTGATCGGCGATAACAATCTCCGCACCATCAACGCCGACGCGCTGGCCGAACGCCTGCTCGGCGACGCCGTCTATGCCAACATCGTCATGCTGGGCTTTGCCTGGCAGTGCGGGCTGTTACCGGTCTCGCTGTCGGCGCTGTTGCGCGCGATCGAGCTCAACGGTGTCGCGGTCGATAGCAACAAGCAGGCTTTCGCCTGGGGCCGGATTGCAGCCGCCGATCCGGACTTCTTGCCGAACGCGAACGAAGCGCCCCAGGTCGAGACGATCGATCAGCTGATCGACCGCCGCGCCGATTTCCTCAGTGCCTATCAGAACGATGCCTATGCAGCGCGCTATCGAGCACGCGTTGCAAACGTTCGCAATGCCGAAGCCAATTTGAATAGCGAGGCGTTGACCGAGGCGGTCGCGCGCACCCTGTTCAAGCTGATGGCCTACAAGGACGAGTACGAGGTGGCGCGGCTGCACATGCAGGGTGGGTTCCTGGACGAATTGAAAGGCGAATTCGAAGGCGACTTCAGCATCCAATATCACCTCGCCCCGTCCTTCCTGCCGTCAAGACGCGACGCCCGCGGCCGTCCGCGCAAGCGCGCCTTCGGGCAGTGGATCCAGATGCCGCTTACCATGCTGGCGCGGATGAAGGGATTGCGCGGGACGCCGTTCGACCCGTTCGGCTACACCGCGGAACGGCGCGCCGAGCAGCGGCTGATTACCTGGTACGGTGGCGTCATCGAACGGCTGCTCGGCAGGCTCGACGCGGCGCACCTGTCCCGTCTCGTCGCCATCGCCAAAGCGCCGATGGATATCCGCGGCTACGGGCCGGTCAAGGACGCCGCGATCGGGAAGGTGAAGGCCGAGGTCGAACGGCTGTTAGCCGAGCTCGACGCGCCGTCACCTGCAAAGATGCACGCCTACGGTTTGACGGGCCGCCGATGAGGCTTCAGCCTCTGGAGCCGAGGGGCGCCCTGATGGCGCTCCCGCAATCGGGTGACGCATCATGGATTTCGATCAGTTAACCCTGACCCAGGCCGCAGCCGACCTCCGCGCCGGAAAGACCACGAGCACCGCGCTCACGACCGAAGCTCTTGCCCGCGCCAAGGCCAACGCCGATCTGAATGCTTTCGTCACCCTGGACGAGGCCGGCGCCCTGGAGGCTGCGGCCGCATTCGACGCGAACGACAACAAAGACAGGCTGCTCGGCGGCGTTCCTATCGTGATCAAGGATAATATCGAGGTTGCCGGGCTTCCCTGTAGCGCAGGAACGCCAGCGCTGAAGCATTACGTTCCGAAGGCCGACGCGTCGGTGGTCGCAAGATTGCGCGCGGCGGGCGCGGTCATTATCGGCAAGACCAGCATGCACGAGCTCGCCTTCGGCATCTCCGGCTACAACACCGCGTTCAAGACCGGCGCGGAGTTCGGCGTGCGCAACGCCTACGACGGCGCCCTGATCGCCGGCGGCTCCTCCTCCGGAACGGGCGCCGCGATCGGTGCGCGGATCGTCGCGGGCGGGCTCGGCACCGACACTGGCGGATCGGTCAGGGTCCCGGCAGCGCTGAATGGGTGTGCCTCATTGCGCCCGACCATCGGACGCTATCCGCAAGCTGGCATCGCGCCGATCTCGCACACCCGCGACACCGCCGGCCCGATGGCCGCGACCATGGCGGATGTCGAACTGCTTGACCGCGTCATCGCAGGTGGCGACGAGGTTCAGCCAGTTGATCTGAAGCAGATACGAATCGGCATCGTGAGATCGATGCTGATCAATCTCGATACCGACACCGACGCGGCCTTCCAGGCGGCGATCGCGAAACTGAAGGCGCAGGGCGTCGCGGTGGTGGAGATCGAGATGCCTGGGCTCGCCGAGCTCAACGGCCAGGTCGGCTTTCCCGTCGCGCTGTACGAAGCCTATGACGACATGGTGGCCTATCTCGCGCACACCGGCACCGGCATCACCATGGACGCACTGGCGCGGGAGATCGCAAGCCCCGATGTCAAGGGCACCTATGACGGCCTCGTGATCCCGCGCAAATTGCCCGGTCCCGACAATACCCTGGTCGATGCCGGGCCGATCTATGACGCTGCCATCAAGTCAGCGCGTCCCGCCCTGCAGGCACTCTACGGCAGGACCTTTGCGGACAACCGGCTCGACGCCATTGCCTTCCCGACCACGCCGCGCGTGGCGATTGCTTCCAATCCCGACGCCAGCAGCCTCGAAAATTTCGGCCTGTTCATCCAGAACACCGATCCCGGCAGCAATGCCGGAATTCCCGGAATCCAGATCCCGATTGCGCTCGGCGCGGTCAGCAAACTGCCGATCGGACTGGAGCTGGATGGTCCCGCCGGCAGCGATCGCCGCCTGCTTGGCGTCGGGATGGCGGTTGAAAAAGTGTTCGGGCGGTTGCCGGCGCCGCCCCGTTCATGAATAGGGATTGATCAGCTTCTGCTGCTCGGCGCTGTGATGCACGAGCATGTCGATAAAGGTCCTGACCTTCGCCGACAGATGATGCCGGTGCGGATACACCGCGTTCATCGACATCTCGACGGGACGATATTCCGGCAAGAGGCGAACGAGGTGCCCGGCCTCGAGATCGTCCCGAATAAGAAACCCGGCCATCAGGCAAACGGCAGCGCCTTCCAGCGCCACTTTTCGCAAGGCCTCACCGCTGTTGGTGATGAAGCTGCCCGAGATCCGCACCGATGCCGGCGCGCCCTTGCGGTCGAAGAAGCGCCAATCGTCGCCGAACGGATAATTCAAGTGACGGGCGCAATTGTGCGCGGTGAGCTGATCAAGCTTCTGCACGCGACCATGCCTTTCGAGATAGTCGTGCGAGCAGCATAGCACGTGGCGCCAGGTGGCGAGGCTGCGGACGATCAGGCTCGAATCCGGCGGCGCGGTCATGCGCAGGGCAACGTCATAGCCTTCTTCGATGAGGTCGACCTCCGCTTCGCCCATGCGCAGATCGATCTTGAGCTCTGGATAGGTCGACAGGAGTTTCGCCACCACGGGCGCGACGAACGGCACCATATGCGTGGCGACGTGGATCCGTAGCGTGCCGCGGGGTACCGACTGCAATTCACTCGCGATATCGTCGGCCTGTTCGATATCGGCGAGGATCTGGATGCAGCGGTCGTAATAGGCCTTGCCGATCTCGGTGAGGTTGACCTTGCGCGTGGTGCGTTGAAGCAGCCTCACCCCGAGCCGGTCTTCCAGCGCCTGAACGTGATTGCTCACCATGGTGGTCGACATGTTGAGCTTGCGGGCTGCTGCAGAAAAGCCGCCGGTCTCGGCCACCCGGCTGAAGACTTCGAGGCTGGTCAATCGGTCCATGCCGACTGATTATCCGTCCCTGATCGATAATCGCAAGGAATTCCCTCGGATTATCCATCAGATCATCTCACGCATGCATTAGGCGCAATCTCTCGACAGACGTGGCAATCGCTCTGGGGCAGGTGCACCTCTGGTTCGATAGACCACCCGGGCTTGGCCGAGATTCCCGGACTATCCGCTCTCAACGGATAATCCTTCCGGCATTTCGCCGATTATCGATCGAATGAGGAAGGCCGATAGTCTCGGCCAGCCGATAGGAGACTGCCATGTCCCAACTGCCCCGCACCGAAAATTTCCGCGAAGCAACTGAAATATCTCACGATTTTCCTACGGCGCCGGCGCGTGGCCCGGCCCGGAATATGGTCCGGCGCGCGGCGTTGGTGCTCGCGCTCCTCGCGGGCACGGCGACGATTGTCTATTGGGGACACGACTACTGGGTCAACGGCCGCTACCTCGAGACAACCGACGACGCCTATGTGAAGGCCGACTCCACGATCATCGCGCCAAAGGTCTCGGGCTACATCGCCAAAGTGCTGGTCAGCGACAACGAAAAGGTCAAAGCCGGGCAGCTGCTGGCGAAGATCGACGACCGCGATTTCAAGGCGGCGCTCGATCAGGCCCGTGCCGATGTCGCTGGGGCGGAAGCGTCGGTGCGCAACCTCGACGCTCAGCTCGAACTCCAGCAGCCGATCATCGAGCAGAGCAAGGCCGATGTCAGCGCTGCGGACGCGAATCTGAAATTCGCGCAGGAGGAGCGCGCCCGCTACGACGATTTGATGAAGTCGGGCTCCGGCACGATTCAACGCGCGCAACAGACTGACGCTGCATTGCGCGCCAGCAACGCGCAGCTGCAACATGCCAGGTCGGGCCTCGTGGCCGCGCAACGCAAGATCGACGTTCTCACCACCCAGCGGGCGCAGGCCACAGCCCAGCTCGAACACGCGCGCGCGGTCGCGGAGCAGGCGACGCTGAATCTCTCCTACACCGAGATTACCGCGCCGGTCGACGGCACGGTCGGCGCCCGCTCACTGCGCGTGGGACAGTTCGTCCAGGCCGGCACGCAATTGATGGCGGTGGTGCCGCTCGATGCGGTCTATGTGGTGGCGAATTTCAAGGAGACGCAGCTGACCCATGTCCGCGCCGGTCAACCGGTCGAGCTGCACATCGACAGTTTCCGCAACCAGACCCTGCGCGGCCATGTCGACAGCCTGTCGCCGGCGAGCGGTCTTGAATTCGCACTGCTGCCGCCCGACAACGCCACCGGCAATTTCACCAAGATCGTGCAGCGCGTGCCGGTGAAGATCGTGCTCGACGACCACAGCCTGACCGGACTGCTGCGCCCCGGCATGTCCGCGGCGCCGACCGTCGACACCAAACAGGCCGTCATGGCCGAGCGCGAGGCTGCCAAGCGCCTCGCCGACAATGCGACGCGGCGCAACGGCGGCTAAAGGCCAGCTTCGGCAGCATTATTAAGTCCTGCCGGACGATCCTTCCCGCGCTTCCTCGATTATCGAAACCATCCGCCTGATGCATGCTGTCTCCATATCCGAGACGAGGCCTTTCATGAGCACGCTCCAACCGGCCCTGAACGCCGCTTCCGTAACCAGCGTTCCTGCTCCCGCCGCATCCGACACGCCGGCGGTTTCCACCAAGACCTGGATTGCCGTGATCGGCGCAACGCTCGGCGCCTTCATGGCGGTGCTGAACATCCAGATCGTCAATGCCTCGCTCGCCGACATCCAGGGCGCGATCGGCGCCGGCATCGACGACGGCGGCTGGATCTCAACGTCCTATCTGATCGCGGAAATCGTGGTGATCCCGCTCTCGGGCTGGCTGGCGCAGGTGTTCTCGATCCGCATCTATCTCCTCACCAACGCGGTCCTGTTCCTGGTCCTGTCGGCCGCCTGTGCGTTGGCGCAGGACCTGCCACGGATGATCGTGCTGCGGGCGGTGCAGGGTTTTACCGGCGGCGTGCTTATTCCGATGGCGTTCACGCTCATCATCACATTGCTGCCGCGGGGAAAGCAGCCAGTCGGCCTTGCGCTGTTCGCGCTGTCTGCGACGTTCGCACCCGCGATCGGCCCAACCATCGGCGGCTATCTCACCGAGAACTTTGGCTGGCAGTACATCTTCTACGTCAACGTTGTCCCGGGCGGGATCATGGTAGGCATGCTCTGGTACGCGCTCGATGCAAAGCCGATGAAGCTTGCGTTGCTGCGCGACGGCGACTGGGCTGGCATCATGACCATGGCGATCGGACTGTCGGCGCTGCAGACCGTGCTGGAGGAAGGCAACAAGGACGACTGGTTCGGGTCGCCATTCATTGTCAAGCTGTCCGTCATCGCGGCCGTTGCGCTGGCCACCTTCCTGATCATCGAGCTCACGGTGAAGAAGCCGCTCCTGAACCTGCGTCTGCTGGTTCGCCGCAATTTCGGCTTCGGCATGCTCGCGAACTTCCTGCTGGGAATCGCGCTCTACGGCTCGGTGTTCATCCTGCCGCAATATCTGGCCCGGATCCAGGGCTACAATGCCGAACAGATCGGCATGGTGCTGGCCTGGACCGGCCTGCCGCAGCTGCTGCTGATCCCGCTGGTGCCACGCCTGATGCAGAAGTTCGATGCGCGGCTCGTCATCGGCGTCGGCTTCGTCCTGTTCGCGGCCTCCAACTTCATGAACATTTACATGACCGGCAACTATGCCGCCGATCAATTGCTCTGGCCCAATGTGGTTCGTGCGATCGGCCAGGCACTGGTGATGGCGCCGCTGTCGGCGGTGGCGACGTCGGGCATCGAACCGGAGAACGCAGGCTCGGCCTCCGGCCTGTTCAACATGATGCGCAATCTCGGCGGCGCCGTCGGCATCGCGCTGTTGCAGACCCTGCTGACCAAGCGCGAGCAGTACCACTCCAACGTGCTGATGCAGTCAGTCTCGCTGTTCGAGCAGGCGACGCGGACGCGGCTGGAACAGCTCACCCAATACTTCGTCAATCACGGCATCCTCGACCGTGCGGACGCATCGCATCGCGCCTACGTTGCGATCGGCCATATCGTGCAGAAGCAGGCCTATATCCTCGCCTTCAGCGACACTTTCTATCTGCTCGGCGTGGCACTGATCGTCGCGCTGATCGCTACCCTCTTCCTGAAGAAGGCCGGCCATGCCTCGGCCGGCGGCGCCCACTAACTCCAACCCAGCAAGAAAGGAGAACGACCATGAAACCCCGCATGAATTTCTACCAGGCCGCACCCGACACGATGAAGGCGCTGATGTCGCTGGAAGAGCAGATCCAGTCGACGGGACTGGAGAAATCGCTGATCGAGCTCGTCAAGATCCGCGCGTCGCAGATCAACGGCTGTGCCTTCTGCATCAACATGCACACCGAGGACGCCCGCAAGCGCGGCGAGACCGAGCAGCGCATCTATCTGCTCAACGCCTGGCGCGAATCCCCGCTCTACACCGACCGCGAGCGCGCCGCGCTGGCCTGGACCGAATCAGTGACGCTGATCGCCGAGACGTACGCGCCTGATGACGTCTACGAGCAGGTCCGCGCGCAATTCTCCGATACGGAGACGGTGAACCTGACCATGCTGATCGGCGCCATCAATGCCTGGAACAGGATCGCGATCGCGTTCCGTGCGGTTCACCCGGTGAAGGTGAAGGCGTCGGTGGCGTGAGGCATTCTCAACTGTCGTGCCCCGCGAAGGCGGGGCATCCAGTACGCCGCGGCGTCTCGGTTCGATCACTGGAGTCGCGGCGTACTGGATCGCTCGCCTTCGCGGGCGATGACACCGAGTGTGTGGCTTAAATCGCCGTCGCCTTGGCGAACTCCACGTAGATCTCGCGCAGCCGCGTCGCCATCGGGCCGGGCTTGCCATCGCCGACCTTCTTGCCGTCGATCGCAACCACCGGCTGGACGAACAGCGACGCCGAGGTGGCAAAGGCTTCCTTGGCGGCGAGCGCCTCGGCGACTGTGAACGAACGCTCCTCGACGCGGAGCTGGCGCTCTTCCGCCAGCGCCACCACCGCCTTGCGCGTGCAGCCCGGCAGGATCGCGTTGGAGTTCTTCCGAGTTACAATCACGTCGTCCTGGGTCAGGATGAACGCCGAGGACGAACCGCCCTCGGTGACGTAGCCGTCCTCCAGCATCCAGGCTTCGCCCGCACCGGCCTCGGCCGCGGCCTGTTTGGCCAGCACTTGCGCGAGCAGTGCAACGCTCTTGATGTCGCGCCGCTCCCAGCGGATGTCAGGCACGGTGATCACGTTGATGCCGGTCTTGGCCGACGACGCGCCAATGATGTCCTTCTCCGACGTGAACATCACCAGGCTCGACTTGACGTCGCCCTTGGGGAAGGCGAAGTCGCGGCCCTTGTCGGCGCCACGCGTGACCTGGAGATAGACGAGGCCGTTCTCGACCTTGTTGCGCGCGATCAGCTCCTTCTGGATCTCGGTGATGCGCTCGACCGTCTCGGGCAGCTTCAGCTTGATCTCGCCGACAGAGCGCTCCAGCCGCGTCAGATGCGAGGCATTATCGATCAGCTTGCCGTCGAGCACGGCCGAGACCTCATAGATGCCGTCGGCGAACAGGAAACCGCGATCGAGGACCGAGATTTTGGCGTCCGAGAGCGGGACGAATGAGCCGTTGACAAAGGCGATCGAGTCCAAGGCAGGTCTCCTGGCGGGACGAGGGAATTGGCGCGGTTATACGGGATTTGGCGACGCCCTGAAACCCTCAACCGTCATTCCGGGGCGGCGCGAAGCGGCGAGCTATGATGCGCAATCGCGCATCATAGAACCCATTTAAGCTCATGTACTGCCGTCCAATGGACCCAGAATTAATGCGACAGGATCTTCGACAAGAACTTCTGCGCGCGGTCGCTGCGGGGCTTGCCGAAGAAATCGTCCTTCGGGGCGTCCTCGACGATCTCGCCGCGATCCATGAAGATCACGCGGTTGGCGACCTTGCGGGCAAAGCCCATCTCGTGGGTGACGACCATCATGGTCATGCCCTCATGGGCGAGGTCCACCATCACGTCGAGCACTTCGCTCACCATTTCCGGGTCGAGCGCCGAGGTCGGTTCGTCGAACAGCATGACAATGGGGTCCATCGCCAGCGCGCGAGCGATCGCCACGCGTTGCTGCTGGCCGCCGGACAGCTGCGCGGGAAACTTCTGCGCCTGTTCCTTCAGGCCAACGCGCTCCAGCAGCTGCATGCCTTTCGCGACCGCCTTGTCGCGCGATCGGTCGAGCACCTTCTGCTGCGCGAGGCAGAGGTTGTCGATGATCTTCAGATGCGGAAACAGCTCGAAGTGCTGAAACACCATGCCGACGCGCGAGCGCAGCTTCGGCAGATTGGTCTTGGGATCGTTGACCTTGGTCCCATCGACGCTGATGTCGCCTTTCTGGAACGGCTCCAGCGCGTTGACGCACTTGATCAGCGTCGACTTGCCTGATCCTGACGGACCGCAAACCACGACCACCTCGCCCTTGGTGACGCTGGTGGTGCAGTCGGTCAGCACCTGGAAGGTCGGGCTGTACCATTTGTCGACGTGGCTGATCTCGATCATGACAGACTCTATCGAATGATGGCGATGCGCGCCTGGAGGCGGCGAACGCCGAAGGACGCGACACAGGAGATTGTGAAATAGACGATTGCTGCGAAGAGATACATTTCGACCAGACGGCCGTCGCGCTGCGCGACCTTGCTCGCCGCACCGAGGAAATCGGTGATCGACAGCACGTAGACCAGCGAGGTGTCCTGGAACAGCACGATGGTCTGCGTGATCAGGACCGGCAGCATGTTACGGAAGGCCTGCGGCAGCACGACATAGCGCATGGTCTGGGCGTAGGTCAGGCCGAGCGCGTTGGCCGCGGCCGGCTGGCCGCGCGAGATCGACTGGATGCCGGCACGCATGATCTCGGAAAAATACGCTGCCTCGAACATGATGAAGGTGATGAGCGAGGACGCGAACGCGCCGACGCTGATCGGGCGCGACGCGCCGGTCACCCACTGCCCGATATAGGGCACCAGGAAGTAGAACCAGAAGATCACCAGCACCAGCGGCAGCGAGCGCATGAAGTCGACGTAAACGCCGGCGATGCGACCCAGGATCTTGAAGCCCGAGAGCCGCATCAGCGCGATCGCCGTGCCGAAGATCAGGCCGCCGAGTGCGGAAAGCGCCGTCAACGTCACCGTGAACGTCATGCCCTCGTAGAACAGATAGGGCAGCGCGCGGCGGATGACATCGAAATCGAGGTTGGAGAACATGGTGCTATTTCCCCGTGATGTAGCCGGGGATCGCGACGTAGCGCTCGAGGAAGCGCATTGCGGTCACGACGACGGCGTTGACGAGGAGATAGAGAAGGGTCGCTGCGGTGAAGGCCTCGAACACCTGGAACGAAAATTCCTGCATCGAGCGCGCCTGTCCAGTCAGCTCAAGCAAGCCGATGGTGATGGCCACAGCCGTGTTCTTGATGGTGTTGAGAAACTCGGACGTCAGCGGCGGCAGGATGATGCGGAACGCCATCGGCAGCAAGATGTAGCGATAAGCCTGCAAGGTCGTCAGGCCGAGCGCGGTCGCCGCCATCTTCTGCCCGCGCGGGAGCGATCCGATGCCGGCCTGCAACTGCACGGCAACGCGCGCCGACATGAAGAACCCGATGCCGATCGCGGCCGTCCAGAACGGCGCGTTCGGCAGTTGTTTCAGCCACAATCCCGCGGACCTTGGCAATATTTCCGGCAGCACGAAAAACCACAGGAACAGCTGCACCAGCAGCGGCATGTTGCGGAAGAATTCGACATAGGCAAAGCCGAACCAGTTCGCGCGCTTCGACGGAAGCGTGCGCATCACGCCGACCATCGAGCCGGTGATCAGCGCGATGATCCAGGCGAGCGCGCCCGTCTTGAGGGTCAGCACCAGGCCCGACAACAGCATGTCGAGATAGGTGCCGGTCCCCATCGGGTTGGGTTCGAAGAAAATTCCCCAGTTCCAGTGGTAGTTCACGAGTCCCCCACGCGAACGCGCCAATTACAGATGCTGCAAACGCCTATGCAAATGTCCGGCCACTCTCATTCCAAGAATGGCCGGACATGGTCCCGATCCGGAGGGATCGAGCTTCTATCTTACTTGTAGTCGTCCGGGTTTGGCGAGTCGGTCGGCTTGGCAAACTCGTTCTTCAGTTCGGCCGAGATCGGAGTGTTGAGGTTCAGACCCTTCGGCGGAATCTTCTGGGTGAACCACTTGGCGTAGATCTTTTCGCCTTCGCCGGAGGTGTAGAGCGCGGCGGTCGCCGCATCGACCACCTTCTTGAACGCCGCGTCGTCCTTGCGCAGCATGATCCCGTAGGGCTCGGGCTTGGAGAACGCGTCCTTGGAGATGACGTAGTCGTCGGGCGACTTCGAGCCGGCAACGAGGCTCGCCAGAAGGATGTCGTCCATCACGAAGGCCACGGCGCGGTCGGTCTCGACCATGAGGAAGGCTTCGGCGTGGTCCTTGGCCGGGATGATGTTGGCGCCGAGGCTTTTTGCAACGTTGGCTTCGGTGAGCTGCTTGATGTTGGTGGTGCCGGAGGTCGAGACCACCGATTTTCCCTTGAGGTCGTCAATCGCCTTCAGGCCGCTCGACTTCTTGAAAACGTAGCGGCTGGCGGTCAAATAATGGGTGTTGGTGAAGGCAACCTGTTTCTGGCGCTCGGCATTGTTGGTGGTCGAGCCGCATTCGAGGTCGATGGTGCCGTTCGCCATCAGCGGGATCCGGGTCGCCGAGGTTACCGGATTGAGCTTGACCTCGAGCTTGTCGAGCTTGAGCTCCTTCTTCACGGCGTCGACGACCTTGTAGCAGATGTCCATCGCGTAGCCGATGGGCTTCTGGTTGTCGTCGAGATAGGAGAACGGGATCGAGGAGTCGCGGAAGCCCAGCGTGATGGCGCCAGTGTCCTTGATGTTCTTCAGCGTACCGGTCAGCTCCTGGGCCCCAGCCTGGCTGACAGCGAAGGTCGCGGCGAGCGCGAGGCCGATGCTACGGAAATGTTTCACTTTTAGTCCCCTTTCAGGATGATGCCGGCGGGATGCAAGCACAAAACAAGCCGGAATAGAATGTGACTTTCGACTGGATCGCGGCTCAGGTTAACGGCTCAGGTTAAGCAGGCTTGGTAGCCGGCTCGTCTAGTGGTCCTGGCAATTCCCCGAGATCCCAGAACAGCCCGGCCATCACCGTCAAGGCCTCTTCGGTCAATGGCAGCAGGATGTGCTCATTGGGCGCATGCTGGGAGCAGCCGGGATAGGAGTGCGGCACCCAGATCGTCGGCAGGCCCAGGATCTCGGAGAACACGTCGTTGGGCAACGAGCCGCCGAAATTGGGCAGCACCGCCGGCACCTTGCCGGTGGTCTGGCGCACCGAATCCGCCGCCCATTTGATCCAGGGGCTGTCGAAATCCGTGCGCGAGGCGGCAAAGCTCTGCGCCGCCCGCACCTCGACCATCGGAAAGCCCTTCTGCGCCAGATGCGCGCGGATCGCCTCGATCAGGCCATCGATCTTGGTGCCGACCACGAAACGCAGTTGCAGCACAGCATTGGCGTGGCCAGGAATGGCGTTGGCCGGCTTCTCGATATTGCCCGACGACATCGCCAGCACTTCGAGCGTGTTCCAGGCATAGAGCCGCTCGGCCGCCGAAAGACCCTCCTCGCCCCAGTTCTCCGCGAGCGCCGGCTCGTCCTCGGTCGGCGCCACCTGCACGTCGGCAAGATAACTGCGGATCTGGTTGGTGAGCCGGGGCGGCTTCAGCGCATCCAGCTGAAGGCGGCCGTGGCCGTCGACCAGCGTCGAGATCGCGTTGACCAGAACTGTTGCGGGGTTGGCGAGCACGCCGCCCCAATTGCCGGAGTGATGGCCGCCGTCGCGCAAGTTCACATCGAGATGAATGCGGATGCCGCCGCGGCAGCCGAGGAACAGCGTCGGCCGGTCGGCGGACAGGCGTGGCCCGTCCGAGGCCATGAACAGATCGGCCTTGAGCGCGTCGCGATTGAGATCGCAGACCTTGCCGAGATCAGGCGAGCCGATCTCCTCGCCCATCTCGACGATGAATTTGGCGTTGAAGCCGAGCTTGCCGCCGCGGGCCTCGCGCACCGCGCGCAGAGCCGCCATGTTGATGCTGTGCTGGCCCTTGTTGTCGGCGGTGCCGCGGCCGTAGAGGCGCGCGCCCGCAACGGTGGTGCGCCAGGGATCGCGGCCCTCGCGCCACTCACCCTCCATGCCGTCGACGACGTCGCCATGGCCGTAGATCAGCACCGTCGGCGCCGTCTCGCTCTCGTGGTGTTCGGCGAGCAGGAACGGCGCCTTGCCGCTGGGAGATTCGACCATGCGGCTTTCGAAATCCAGCGCGACGAAAGCGGGCACCATCTCCTGTTCCAGATAGGCGCGCAGCTCGACGCTCCGGTTCGGGTTCTGGCTCTCGGTCCGGTAGGCGACGCGGCGGTTGAGTTCGGCGAGGAAAGCGCCGGATTTGAAATCGTCACGGGCGCGGTCGATGGCATCGGCTCTGGTCATTATTTTCTTTTTGACGTTGCGAGACGAAGGAGCATACCCGAGACGGGCAGGCCTCCGAAAGTGGCGGGGACATCGATAGTCTTGGGATTTCGTTCTTGCTCTCTTGAGATTGGCTTGCCAAGTGCGACAGCGCCGCTGATTTTGGCCTTGCCAAGGTCGCGATATATGCAAGAACTTCGCCAAATTGGGCGCACATTTATCATTCGAAGAGCGCCGGGTACAGGGCGCCAGGGGACCAGCATGGCCAAGCAGATCAGGCTCAACGCATTTGCGATGAATTGCGTCGCGCACCAATCACCGGGCCTGTGGACCCATCCGCGCGACCGCACGGCCGACTATAACCGCCTGCCCTACTGGATCGATCTTGCCAAGACGCTGGAGCGCGGCCGTTTCGACGGGCTGTTCCTGGCCGACGTGCTCGGCGTCTACGACGTCTACGGCAACAGTCCTGACGCAGCCTTGCGCAATGCAGCCCAGTCGCCCTCGAACGATCCGCTGCTGCTGCTGTCGGCAATGGCGGCGGTGACGAAGAATCTCGGCTTCGGCGTTACCAGCAATCTCTCGTTCGAGCCGCCCTATCCGTTCGCGCGGCGGATGTCGACGCTCGATCATCTCACCGAGGGACGGATCGGCTGGAACGTCGTCACCGGCTATCTCGACAGCGCTGCGCGCGGCGCCGGCAAGGACAAGCAGGTCGGGCACGACGACCGCTACGAGATCGCGGACGAATATATGGAGGTCGTCTACAAGCTCTGGGAGGGGAGCTGGGAAGATGACGCCGTGCTGCGCGACCGCAAGCGCGGCATCTTCACCGATCCTTCAAAAGTTCATCGCGTCAACCACGAGGGCGCGAATTACCGCATCAACAACACCATCCACCTGAGCGAGCCGTCGCCGCAGCGGACGCCCGTGCTGTACCAGGCCGGCACCTCGCCGCGCGGACGGCAGTTCGCGGCACAGCACGCCGAATGCGTGTTCATGTCGGGGCCGTCGGCCAAGGTGATCGCGCCGCGCGTGTCAGCGATCCGTCGGGAGGCCGCCGCGTTCGGCCGCAATCCGGCGGAAATCCTGATGTTCTCGATGATGACGATCATCCTCGGGCGGACGGAGGCCGAGGCGAACGAAAAATATGCCGACTATCGCCGCCACATCAGCGCCGAAGGCGCGCTGGCGCTGATGTCGGGATGGACCGGCATCGACTTCTCCGGCTACGAGCTCGACCAGCAGGTGCGTCATGTCCAGAACGATGCCGGCCGCAGCGCACTCGATAACGTCACCCGCGCCGACCCCGACCGCGTCTGGACCGTGCGCGACGTCATCGAGCATGTCGGCGTCGGCGGTGCCGGTCCCGTCGTGGTCGGCACGCCGGAGATAGTCGCGGACAAGATCGAGGCGTGGTTCGAGGCGACCGATGTCGACGGCCTCAACGTCGCCTTCGCGATCTCACCCGGCGATTTCGAGGACATCGCCGACATGCTGGTGCCGGAGCTGACGCGGCGTGGGCGATACAAGGCGGAGTACGCGCAGGGCACGCTGCGGGAAAAGCT
Source organism: Bradyrhizobium sp. 149 (assembly GCF_023073915.1). Classification (GTDB taxonomy): domain Bacteria; phylum Pseudomonadota; class Alphaproteobacteria; order Rhizobiales; family Xanthobacteraceae; genus Bradyrhizobium. The sequence continues at coordinate 26,047 of NZ_JADPKK010000020.1, forward strand.
GTTCGGTGACGGGCGTGCGCGGCTAGGTGCGCCGCATCCGGCAGCCGGGTTCAGGGTGGGGAGGAAGGGGTAAGCCCGCCGCCTTGTTCTCGTCATTGCGAGCGCAGCGAAGCAATCCAGAATCCCTCCGCGAAAAACAGCCTGGATTGCTTCGTCACTTCGCTCCTCGCAATGACGGCGGTTGATGCGCCTACACCTTCCCGTCCACCATCACCTCGATCAGCTTCGTCCCCGGACGGTTGAACGCCGACGGCAGTGTCGTCTTCAGCTCGCGGGGATCGCTGACCTTGATCGCCTCGCAGCCCAGCGCCTTCGCGATCCCTGCGAAATCCACGGGCGGATCGACAAAATCCATGCCGACGTAATTGTCGTCGCCATGGAAGGCGAGCAGACGCTGCTTGATGATGCGGTAACCGCCGTTATTGGCGATGACCACGTTGAGCGGCAGCTTGTGATGCGCCGCCGTCCACAGCGACTGGATCGAGTACATCGCGCTGCCGTCGCCGGAGAAGCAGATCACGGGGCGATCGGGATTGGCGATGCTGGCGCCCACGGAGGCCGGCAGGCCCCAGCCAATGCCGCCGGAGGCAAGGCCGTGATAGCCGAAGCGGTCGCGGTGCGCACGCAACGCCGTGATCTGGCGGCTGGAGGTGAGGCCTTCGTCGACCAGGATCGCATTTTCGGGCATGGCCTGGACCATTTGCAGCACTAGCCAGTCCGGATCGATGGGGCTGCGGTCTGCGGCCTTGCCGATCTGCTCGACCAGTGCGGTGCGCCGCGCGGTCCAGTTCTTCGGCGCGAATTCGGCAAGACGTTGCTGCGCACGTTGCGCCAGGGCAGCGCCACCCATCTCCTTCAACACCGGGATCAGCGCGCGCAGCGTTTCTTTCAAGTCCGCCTTCAGCGCGATCTCGGCACCATAGTTCTTGGCGATCTCCCAATCGACCAGGCCGATCTGCACGATGCCGAGACCATCGGGCAGCGCGTCGATCTCGCTATAGACCGACATCCGCAGGGGATCGCCGCCGAGCGCGATCAGCAGATCGTGGGGTGCCAGCGTATCGCGTGCCACCTTCTGCACGCGCGCCAGCGTGCCGACGAAGCTCGGGCTCTCCGACAGGAAGTGCGAGCCGTAGGGCGTCGAGGATTGGTAGGCAGCCGCGCCCAGTAGCTCGGCGAGCTCGGCGGCTTCCGTAAGTGCGTCGCTCTTGACGACCTCGTCCATGGTAACGATCACTGGGCGCTCGGCCTTCAGCAGACGCGCGGCAAAGGCCTTCAGCGCCTCATCGGACGGTTTCGTGCGGGCGTCGATGCGGGTGGAACGGCCGAGATCGATCCCGGCTTCGCTGTTGAGGATGTCGCCGGGCAACGAAATGAACACCGGCCCGGTCGGCGGCGTGGTCGCGACTTTTGCGGCGCGGCGCACGATGCGCGGCAGATCCTCGAGCCGCGTTACCTCGACCGCCCATTTCACCAGCGGCTCGGCCATGCGCACCAGCGGGCCATAGAGCACCGGCTCCATCAGGCCGTGGCCCTGCTCCTGCTGGCCCGCGGTGAGGATCATCGGCGTGCCCGTGAACTGGGCGTTGTACAGCGAGCCCATCGCGTTGCCGAGGCCGGGCGCGACATGGACGTTGCAGGCGACAAGCTTTCCGGAGGCGCGGCTATAGCCATCCGCGATCGCCACCACCAGGCTCTCCTGCATCGCCATCACATAGGTGAGGTCGGGGTGATCCTTCAACGCATGCATGATCGGCAACTCGGTGGTGCCGGGATTGCCGAACAGGTGCGTGATGCCCTCGTCCTTGAGCAGCGCGAGAAAGGCGGAGCGGCCGGTGATCTTGTTCTTCATATTTCCTCCAGGCCTCGCAGGCGTTGCCGCGAGGTGAGCCGCATGATGGCCGAAATCGGAGGAGGCGCGCAAGGAAGCGCGGTCATGGCTGCGTTGCGCGGGCGCGCTTCACATCTCCTCTCGCCCCAGCTCGAACGGGTCCTCGCCACCGGCACGCTTCTTCTTTTTCGAGCGCTGCCAGACCACACCGGGAAAGCCTTTCAGCGGCACCAGCGGCTCGCCGGTATAGGCCCATTCCTGCAGCTCTTCGATCGCGATGTGATAGAGTGGCTGGCGGCCGGTGCGTTCCTTGAACAGCGCGCGGGGAATGTTGACCATGTGCGGCCCGCGCGGGCGCTCGTACGTGATCGGCGTGCCGCAATGCGCGCAGAAGCTGCGCGCGGTCTTCGTTGCCTTGTCCTCGTAGCGGGTCAGCGCCGTCTTGCCTGCGGTGATGCGAAACCGCTTCTTCCAGCTCCCGACGTAGGTCGCATAGGCAGCACCGTGGGCGCGGCGGCTGGCGGCGGAGTGATCGTGCCAGGCCCAGCGTGCCGGGACGTCGATCTCGAAGGTGACCTTGCCGCACAGGCATTGGCCGGTGGCAATTCCTGCGGCGGCTGCGGCTTTGGCCATGGGACTCTCTCCCTCGTCATTGCGAGCGCAGCGAAGCCATCCAGACCGTCCCTGCGGAAATATCCTGGATTGCGTCACGGCGCTCGCAATGACGAGATTGGGGCAACTGCATCGCTGTTTCAATGGGCCGTCCAGATCGCAGACACGCCTTCGCGTTCTCGCGGCGGGTTTCGCCCGAGCTTTACGGTTTGGTTCGCGCTCTCTGAAGCCAAGGGCGCAGGGAAGGCCGGGCGCGGGCGGCACCCGTTGGTCCGTGCGCCACAAGAGTGCACACGGGGTGGACCGATGGGTGGCCGATCGCCCGGCCTTCCCTGCGCGGATGGTTTTAACGGTGTCCTTCGTGCTCTCCTCGGGGAGCGATGCACTATTGCCCCCGTCGCCCCGCCGATGACTGATGCGCGTGCCCGGTCGGGCCGCCACATCACCGCGACGCTTGACGCACAGACCCCGGGCGTCAGGACCACACGACTTCTCCGTCCGCGGACAGTCCCACCCCAATCGTCAAGGGCTTGCGTGTGCTCACCCCTGATGACCGACAGGCCCGCTCTCCAGCGCCGTGTCGTACCGCGTCGCGTGAGGACTCACGGTTGCCCGCCCTGTCGTCACGCCGCCCGCGCCGACGCTGCCGCGTCCACCGCCACCCGGCCCGCAGTCGTGACGATCGCGAACGCCCCTTTGGCAGGGCCAGGATGAGCGCTGTATGCCACAAATCCGAAATTCGGAAAAGTGAAATATTTTTGCGCGGAGGGCTTGACCGGGTGTTTTGCCCGACGCCTTGCGGGTGTCGGCCGCGCACGGCGAGCGGGCTTGGGGCAAGCCCGGGACCACATCGTCATTGCGAGCGCAGCGAAGCAACCCAGACTGTCTCTGCGGAAAAAGATTCTGGGTTGCTTCGCTTCGCTCGCAATGACGGAAATGGGCGACGGAAAAGCTTAGGCCGGCGTCAGCTCGTCATACATCGGATAGTCCGTATACCCCCTCTCCTCGCCGCCGTAGAACGTCGCACGGTTATACGGCGTGAGAGGGTAATCGTGCTGCAGGCGGCGGGGTAGATCGGGGTTGGAGATGAAGATGCGGCCGAAGGCGATGATGTCGGCGTGCCCCTCCGCGATCGCGGCGTTCGCCGTCTCGCCCGCAAACCCGCCCGCGGTCATCAGCACGCCGCTGTAGAGCGGGCGGAACAGCAGCATTGCCGACGGCACGTTCTGCCAATTGACTTCGGCGCGCCCCGAGCCGCTGGAGCGCGGCTCGATGAAATGCAGATAGGCAAGACCGAACTTGTCGAGCGCCTTCACCACATGCGTGTAGAGCGGCATCGGATCGGGCTCGCCGGAATCGTTGGCGATGCCGTGGGGCGACAGCCGCACGCCGACCCGGCCCGCGCCCCAGACGTCGATCGCGGCCTGCGTCACTTCGAGCAGAAGCCGCGCGCGCTTCTCGATCGAACCGCCATATCGATCGGTGCGCTGGTTGCTGCGTGATTGCAGGAATTGCTCGAGCAGATAGCCGTTGGCGCCGTGGATCTCGACGCCGTCGAAGCCGGCAGCCAGCGCGTTCTTCGCGCCCTGCCTGAAGGCCTCGACGATGCCCTTGACCTCTTCGGTCTCCAGCGCGCGCGGCGTCTCATAGTCGGAGATATTGCCGTCGGCGGTCATTGCCTTGATGCCTTCGGCCCTGATCGGGATCGCCGAGGCGGAGACCGGCAGCTCACCGCCGTGGAAGGAGGAATGCGAGACGCGACCGACATGCCAGAGCTGGAGAAAGATGATCCCGCCCCTGGCATGCACGGCATCGACCACCTTGCGCCAGCCCGCGATCTGCGTCTCCGAATAGATGCCGGGCGTCGCCGGATTGCCGCGGCCGTGCGAGAGCACGGGCGAGGCCTCGGCGATGATCAGGCCGCCTTCGGTGGCGCGCTGACCGTAATATTCGGCGTTGAGCGGCCGCGGCGAAAAGCTCTCGCGCTCGGCCCGCATGCGCGTCAACGGCGCCATCGCGACGCGATGCGCGAGCTTGTACGGACCGACCTGCAACGGTTGAAACAGCGCCTCGAATTTCATGGGGGCCCCGAATGGCTAAGGAAGGATGCGTATCATATAGCGAGGGGCGGCTACCGAAAAAGGCGCCACCCCTGCAAAAGCAGATATTCCCTGCCGCGGAACGCGGGCAAGAGCAGTGCTAGGCCGTCTTGATCCACACCGCCTTCACGTTGAGATATTCCTCGACGTGCTGCTTGCCGGATTCGCGGCCGTAGCCACTCATCTTGTAGCCGCCGAAGGGCACGGCCGGGTCCATCGCCTGGTAGCAATTCACCCACACCGAACCGGCACGCAGACTCTTTGCAACCGCATGCGCCTTGCTGACGTCGCGCGTCCACAGGCCCGAGCCCAGACCGAACGTGGTGGCGTTGGCGCGCTTGACCAGTTCGTCCATGTCCTTGAACGCGATCGCCGAAATGACCGGACCAAAGATCTCCTCCTGCGCGATGCGCATGTCGTCCTGGACGCCCGCGAACACCGTCGGCGAGACGAAGAAGCCCTTTGACAGCGCGCCTTCCGTGACGCGGCCACCGCCGGCGAGCGCCTTGGCGCCTTCCTTCTGGCCGATGTCGAGATAGCTGGTGACGCGCTCGAGCTGCTGCTCGGACACCAGCGGTCCGATCTGGGTGTTGGGATCGAGACCATTGCCGACCTGCAGCTTCTTGCCGAACTCGGCGACGCGGCCGACGAATTCCTCGTAGATCGACTGCTCGACGAACAGCCGCGTGCCGGCGCTGCAGATCTGCCCCGAATTGGCGAACACCGCCATCGCGGCGCCCGGCACGGCAGCATCGAGATCGGCATCCGCGAACACGATGTCCGGCGACTTGCCGCCGAGCTCGAGCGAGACACGCTTGAGGTTGCCGGCCGAGGCACGGATGATCGACTGGCCCGTGACATGCGAGCCGGTGAAGGCAACCTTGTCGACGTCGTGGTGCGAGGCAAGCGCGGCGCCCGCGGTCTCGCCATAGCCGGGCACCACGTTAATGACGCCGGGCGGCACGCCCGCTTCCAGCGCGAGCTCGGCGATGCGCAGCGAGGTCAGCGGCGCTTCTTCGGCCGGCTTGAGCACCACGGTGCAACCCGTCGCGATCGCCGGACCGATCTTCCAGATCGTCGCAGTCAGCGGACCATTCCAGGGAATGATGGCGCCGACGACGCCGATCGGTTCCTTCAGCGTGTAGGAGAAGATCTCGCCGGGCAGCGAGTTCTCGATCGTCTCGCCGTGGATCGCGGTGGTCTGGCCGGCATAATAGCGCAGCATGCCGACGGCGCGTAGGCGATAGGCGCGGGTGCGGCTGAGCGGCGCGCCCATGTCGAGCGTGTCGAGCTGCGACAATTCGTCGAAATTCTTCTCGACGAGGTCGGCGAGCTTGAGCAGCAGGTTCTGCCGCTCGAACGGCTTGACCTTGCTCCACGGCCCTTCGAAGGCGCGGCGGGCGGCAGCGACTGCGCGGTCGATGTCTTCCTTGTCCCCCTCGGCAACGGTTGCGAGCAGCTCGCCGATCGCGGGGTTGTGGGTCTCGAAGCGCTTGCCGGAGGCAGCATCGACCCACTTCCCGTCGATCAGCATCTGCTTGTAGGACCCGTTCGCGAACGGATGGCGCGTGATCGGAATAGCCTGCGACACAGCCATGGCTGCACTCCCTGTCAAATGGATGATTGGTTCGATCTGCGCGGATCGTCAGGTCGATAGAATACTGCGATGCCGGAGAGGCGTAAAGGAGAGGCGTAAAGTCGGCGCGGAACGAAGACCTCCCATGCCGACTTGTGCAGGGTCGCGCGAGTGCCATGTTATAGCTCGACTGCACCCCTCCCGGAGACGATCCATGCAGCACCCCACCATCGTTAAAGACAATGTTGCCGTGATCACCGGCGGCGCGTCCGGCATCGGATTTGCCGCCGCCGCGGCCTTCGCGCGCGCCGGCATGAAGGTGTGCATCGCCGACGTGGATCAGGCGCGGCTGGCGGAAGCCGCAGCAAGGCTCTCATCCGTCACGTCCGCCACACATGTGATGAGCTTCGCGGTTGATGTCAGCAAGGTCGAGAGCGTAGCGGAACTGGAGCGCGCCGTGCGCGAGCGCTTCGGCGGCACCGACATCCTCATGAACAATGCGGGTATCCAGCCGGGCAGCACGCTGTTCGGCGAACCCGACAATTGGCAGCGCATCATCGCTGTCAACATGTGGGGCATCATCAACGGCTCGCGCATCTTCGCGCCCAGCATGATCGCGCGCGGCAGGGCCGGCCTCATCATCAACACCGGCTCGAAGCAGGGCATCACCACCCCGCCGGCGACCCCGCTTACAACGTCTCCAAGGCCGGCGTGAAGGCATTCACGGAAGCGCTCCAGCACGAACTGCGCAACACCAGGGATTGCCGCATCACCGCGCATCTGCTGATTCCCGGCTTCGTCTTTACGGGCCTTACCGCGAAGGGCCGCACGGAGAAACCAGCGGGCGCCTGGACGGCTGAGCAGACCGTGGATTTCATGCTGGCGCGGCTGGAGGCCGGCGATTTCTACATCCTGTGCCCGGACAACGACGTCCCGCGCGCACTCGACGAGAAGCGCATGCTGTGGGCTGCCGGTGACATCGTGGAGAACCGACCGCCGCTGTCACGCTGGCATCCGGACCATGCGGATGCATTCGCGAAGTTTGTGAAGGGGAAGTAGGCTTGCGCCTCGCTCTCACTTCCTCGCCTCATCCTTACGGGGAGAGGTGAAGGCGGCCTACAGCGTTTCTTGCTGATGCCCGCAATTTTTGCAGGCGAACTTGACGCGGCTCTGTCCCTTTGGCGCCTGCACCCGGTTCGGGGCGCCGCATTTGCCGCAGACAGCCTCGATGCGGGTTTCGCCCTGCTTGACGACGATCGTCTTCTTTTCCATGGATTCGCGGATCAGGCGCTCGGCCTCCTCACGCAGGGATTGTTTCGACAAAGCTCGTCTCCGCCTCTGAAAGCGCGAGAGCCATATCGCACTTGTGTCGGAATCACAATTGGCAATGCCGGTTCAGACCTCGACGATCACATAGCTGTCCTCGACGTGCACGGGAAACGTCTCGGCGACATACGGGCCTTTCTGGAGTTCCTCGCCGCGCTCCACCGCGACGGGATATGACCTTATCTTGATGCGCTTCGGGTCGAACCAGGACTGGCCGTTGCGCATGTCGAACTCCCAGCCGTGCCAGGGGCAGCGCAGCATCTCGCCGACGCGCGAGCGCTGATAGATGCCGGGCTCGGGAGAGGTCAGCCGCGCCACACAGGCCGCTTTCTCCAGCGGCGCACCCTCGTGCGGGCAACGGTTCAGCAACGCGAAGAACTCGCCGTTGACGTGGAACACGACGATGTCGCGGCCGGCGACATCGACGACCTTGTTGCCGCCGGGTGGGATCTCCGAGGTGGACGCGACGATGTGACGGGCCATACCGTTCAGACCCCTCTCAGAACTTGTAGACCGCGCGTGCATTGGTGCTGAAGATCTTTTTGCGCTCGGCTTCGGTCAGCGGTGTCTTGAAGGCGAAGCGCGGATCGTCGAAATCCCAGTGCGGATAATCCGACGAGAACAAGAGACGATCGATGCCGACCCATTCGATCAGCGAGCGCAGGTGCCGGGCTTCGTCAGGCTCGTCGATCGGTTGCGTCGTGAACCAGAAATGCTCGCGCACATATTCCGACGGCTTGCGCTTGAGATGCGGCACCTCGCTGCGGAAGCGCTCAAAATGCTGGTCCATCCGCCACACCGCGGACGGGATCCAGCCGAAGCCGCCCTCGATGAAGACGAACTTCAATTTTGGAAAGCGCTCCGGCACGCCCTCGATGACGAGGCTGGCAAGCTGCGCCGCAATGGTGTGCGCGTTAGACTGGTGCTCCTCGACATAATAGGACGGCCAGCCGCCACCGGTCGGCGCATGCCCGCCATAGCCGCCGACGTGGATGCCGAGCGGCAGACCTAGTTCTTGGGCACGCTCGTAGATCGGCCAATAGCGGCGGCGGCCGAGCGGCTCGTTGGCACGCGGCGAGACGTTGATCTGAATGTATTCGCCGATTTTCGCGCAGCGTTCGATCTCGGCGATGGCGAGATCAACGCCATCCTGGCCGACCAGGATCGAGGCCTTCAGGCGCGGGTCGCGATGCGACCAGAATGCCAGTTGCCAGTCGTTGATGGCACGCTGGATCGCGGCGCCGAATTCCAGGTTCTGCTGCGAGAAGATGAAGAGATCGAGCACCTGCAAGATCCCGAACTCGACATCGAGCGGATCGAGGTGCTGCTTCTGCATGAAGGCGAGATCCGAGCCGGGCGGCCCACCCGTCGGCGGCCAGGCATCGCGGCGCGCGATCAACGGCGAGGAGCGCGGATAGGGCGTGGTGAAAAGGTAGGGTGTGCGCAAATGGCTGCCGTATTCCTTCAGATGCTGTTGCCAGCGTTTTGGCAGAAATTCCTTGAGATCGTCGGACGAATGCAGGCTCGGATGGACGTCGCAATCGACGATGCGCAGCCGGGTCGCGGCGGGCTTTTCGTCTTCTCGCAGCGGGCGGTCGATGACGTCACTCATGCGAAACCTCCGGATCAATTGGCGAGCGACAACCGCGGAAACGTCTCCAGCGGGTTGTCGACGCACATCTTCGAGATGATGCTGTTCGGTAGGTTCGGCGGGATCGGATCGTCGCCGTCGAACTGCCAATGCGGATAGTCGGACGCGAACAGGAACATCTTGTCAGAGCCGATCTGGTCGATGATCTCCTCGGCGCTTCTGGCGTCACCCGGCGCATCGAACGGCTGCATGGTGACGCGAAAATTGTCGCGGATGATCGCAGCCGGCTCGCGCTCGACCCAGGGCACCTCGACGCGTACCCCGCGCCACGTCTTGTTGGCGCGCCACATGAAAGCCGGCAACCAGCTCACGCCTGACTCCATCAGCACGACCTTCAGGTCCGGAAACTTGCCGAACACACCCTCATAGATCAGGCTCAAGATCTGCGCCTGAAACGCCTGTGCCTCGACGAAGTAATATTCGTAGCGGTGCGACGGCCAGCCGGCCGAGCTCGGCGCCTGCCGGTATTGCGTGCCGGCATGGATCGCGAGCGGCAGCTTGTATTTCTCGGCGAGCCGATAGACCGGCCAGAAATGCCGCCGTCCCAGCAGCGTCTCGCCCTGCGCCAGCACGAGGATCGAGACGAAGCGGTTGTCGCCGGCGCGGCGCTCGATTTCCTCGACCGCCAGATCCGGGTCCTGCATCGGCACCACGATCGAGGCACGCAGGCGCGGATCGCGCGACAGCCATTCAGTAGCAATCCAGTCGTTGATAGCCTTGCAGAAATCGGCCGCCATGTAGGGGTCGAATACAGCCTGCGCCCCATACAGGACGTTGAGGATCGCGTGACTGGCACCGAGTTGCTCGAACGCGCCCTTCTGCGCCATGGCAAGGTCGGAGCCGGGCTTGGCGCCATTCGCCGGACGCCAGTCGGCGCGGCCGGTAAGCGGCATCCCCGGCGGATAGGAGGTGAGATCGAGCCCGTCGATGGCGCGACTCACCACCTGCTCTTTCCAGTGATCGCTAAGATAGGGCAGCAGCGTCGTGCGCGTGCCACCAACCGCCGGGTGGATGTCGCAGTCGATCCGCGTCACCGCCATGAGCTTCCTCGCCGAGATATTGTAAGCACATCTTATTATTGGCGGCGTTCTTTGTGCGCCGCCTGCGCAGAGTGCTCCGGCTGCCGCTGCTCCGCAAGGGCGCACGCCCGCGCGATCCGTCATGGCTCGGTTGCATTTCGCAGGCGCGATATGTTGCAGCGTTCCGGCAAATGAACAGAAGGAAGGGAACAGCGGATGATCCTGCATCCGCCGCTCCGCGTCATTCTCTGCTTTGTTCTCCTATGCGCTCACTCAGGCTGCCTTGGAGACTTCCATCAGCAGACGCTCCGCCTTGGCATCCTCGATGCGGTTCACCATCCGGCTGCTCTCGTGATTATCGCGGACCGTCTTGGTCAGGGTGATGCAGGTCTGGATCAGCATGACGATGCCCATGGTGAGATAACCCTTCATCCAGAGGTCGATCGGCAGGAAGAAGATGCCGATGGCGATGAGGAAGGCGGAGGCTGCGAAGGACGCGTAAGTGAAGGTCACCCAGGCGCCGCTGTGGGGCTGGCCATTCTGGTTCATGATGGTCTCCTGTTGGTTCGAATGATGATGGGGTTTGGAATCAGGCAGTCGGCATACGCTTGGACTTCAACCGCGCCAGCACGTCGTCCGCGGTGGTCTTGAGCCGGGGCCCGAAACCCTGCTCGGCGAGTTTCTCGGCGGTGGCGAGCGGACCGGTGGCCGCGTCGAGCTCGACCAGCGCATCGTCAGCGGCCTGGGCTTCCATCTGCCGCTCACGAAGACGCCTCAAGGTGCTCTCCGCCTCCGGCAGCGTGGATTCGTAAGGGCGTGCTGCCTCGATGCCGCTGCGGCGAAGCGAGCGCACCGCTTCCGAGGCGCGGGCGACGCGGCGGCCGCGGTCGAGCTCGGTGATGCGGGCCTGCGCGCTTGCGACATGCCGCTTGAGCCGGGCGATCTCGCTTGCGAATAGTGCGCGTGCCGTCAGCGCCGCATCACGATCAGCCTCCAGGCCTGCGATGGCTTCGGCGGCATCCTTAGCGAGATCATCGCGGCCGCCGTCGAGCGCCGCAACCGCGCGAGTCTCGAGATCGGCGATGCGGGCGACGGTCGCCTCGAGCTTCCGACCTTCCTGCAGGTCCTGCGCGATCGCCAGGGCCAGCGTCCGCTTGCCGCGCTCGAGGGCAGCTGCCGCATCGCGCATCTGTTGATCGAGGATCAGAAGGGCCGTCCGGTCTTCCAGTTCTTCGCCCGCGGCCGCCACGCTGCCGCGGAAAAGTGTCACTACGGTCTTGAACATTGCTGACTCCCTGTTATGAGCGTCGCTCACAGATGGTTTGTAGCAGGAACCTTGAACATCGTTCAAGGAAAATTTGAGCAACGCTCAAAATTTTTGGTTGGTAATGTCCAAGGCCTTGGAACGTCGAGAGAAACTGCGGATCGACCTGATCCTTGCGGCGGAGCGGATGGTCGCCAGCCGCGGATTGGCCGGCCTGAAAACCCGCGATCTCGCCCGCGAGATCGGCTGCGCCAATGGCGCGGTCTACAATCTCGTCACTGATCTGGATGAGCTGATCCTGCGCGTCGGCTCGCGCACTTTGCATCGGCTCGACGAGGCGCTGAGCGCAGCGCAAAGCGCGGGCGACCTGTCGCCGCAGGAGACGCTGGTCCGCATCGCCATCGCCTATTGCGATTTCGCCGCGGAAAATCTCGAACTGTGGCGCGCGCTGTTCGAGCACCGCATGGAAGCTGACAAGACTCTGCCCGAGTGGTCCATCGAGGACCAGATGCAATTGTTTCGCCACATCTACCAGCCGCTGGCCGCGCTGTTTCCAAAACGCAGTCGGGAAGAGCTCGGCATCACCGCGCGCAGCCTGTTCTCGGCGGTGCATGGCATGGTGGCGCTGGGACTGGAGCAGAAGCTGGTCGCCGTGCCGCTGCCGGCGCTACGGAAGGAAATCACGGTCCTGGTGCGCGCGATGATTGACGGGCTGATCGCGCGGGCGGTGTAAAGCCCGAGAGAGCACCGCTAAACTGTCGGCGGCGTCTGACTAAAATTTCGCCTGTCGCATCGCATGCAGCGCGCTTAGCTTCGCGAGGTCCACTTCTCTCTTTCGGAGCCTCCCATGCCCCTCCTCATCCGCGGCGGCACCGTCGTCAATCATGATCATTCACGCCGCGCGGACGTGCTGATCGACGGCGAGACGGTCGTCGCGGTCGGAGCATCGCTCGATGCGCCCACCGGCAGCGAGATCATCGACGCCGGCGGCGCTTACGTCATCCCGGGCGGCATCGACCCGCACACCCATCTCGAAATGCCGTTCATGGGCACCGTCACCGCCGACGATTTCGAATCGGGAACCAAGGCCGCGCTGGCCGGCGGCACCACCATGGTGGTGGATTTCTGCCTGCCCGATCCCGGCCAGTCGATGCTCGCGGCCTACCAGGAGTGGCGGCACAAATCCGAGAAGGCGGCCTCCGACTACGGCTTCCACATGGCGGTAACGTCGTGGTCGAAGCAGATCCATGACGAGATGGAGACCGTGGTCAAAACCTACGGCATCAACACCTTCAAGCACTTCATGGCCTACAAGGGCGCGCTGATGGTGAACGACGACGAGCTCTACAACTCGTTCGCCCGCTGCGCCCATCTCGGCGCCATGCCGGTGGTGCATGCGGAGAACGGCGACGTCGTCGCCCTGATGCAGGAGGCGCTGATCGCGCGCGGCATCACCGGGCCCGAGGGACACGCTTACTCACGGCCGCCGGACGTCGAGGGCGAAGCCACCAACCGCGCCATCATGATCGCCGACATGACCGGGACACCGGTCTACATCGTGCACACGAGCTGCCGCGAAGCACATGAGGCGATCGCGCGCGCACGTGCGGCGGGAAAGCGTGTCTATGGCGAGCCGCTGATCCAGCACTTGCTGCTCGACGCCGGTGAATACCAGAACAAGGACTGGGATCATTCCGCGCAACGCGTGATGTCGCCGCCGTTCCGTGACAGGTCGCATCAGGATAGTCTTTGGGCCGGCCTGCAATCCGGCTCGCTCCAGGTGGTCGCGACCGACCACTGCGCCTTCACCACCGAGCAGAAGCGGTTCGGGCGCGGCGATTTCAGAAAGATCCCGAACGGCACCGGCGGCCTCGAAGATCGCCTTGCGCTGCTATGGACCGCCGGCGTCGCTACGGGGCGGCTGACGAAGGAGGAATTCGTCGCCGTGACCTCTGCGAACATCGCCCGCATCCTCAACATCTATCCGCGCAAGGGCGCGGTCGCCGTCGGCTCGGATGCAGATGTCGTGGTGTGGGATCCCAAGGCGAGCAAGACCATCAGCGCGAAGCGGCAGATGAGCCGGATCGATTACAACGTGTTCGAAGGCTTTTCCTGCACCGGCGGACCGGCGGCGACGCTGTCGCGCGGCCGCGTCGTCTGGAGGGACGGCGATCTGCGCGCCGAGGCCGGCGACGGCCATTATGTCGAGCGCCCGGCGTACTCGCCGGTGCATGTCGCCAACTCCACCTGGAAAGAGCTGACCGCCCCGCGCGCCGTGAGCCGCGGCGCGGTGACGCCTTAGGACTGAGAGCCGCGCAGAATGCGACGCCGTGAAGCGCGGCCGATGGCATGCGCCTTGCCTCTTAATGGTGCAAATCTCTCAAGAGTGAGGCACCCATGAGCGCATCATCCTTCGAAATGAGCCGCCGCAGCGTGCTCGGCGGCCTCGGTCTCGCCGGAATGACGGCCGTTGCGCCGCGCTTCGCCTCTGCGCAGGGGCGCAGCGAGACCCTGCTGATGGTGCAGGAGCTGGGCCCGAACTCGCTCGACATGCACGGCGTCGGCTCCAACCAGACCGTGAACGGGCTGTCCTGGAATTGCTACGACCGCCTGCTGAGCTACGCCTCCAAGACGCTCCCCGACGGAACGCTATCCTATGATCGCGAGAAGCTCACCCCTGAACTCGCCGAGAGTTTTGAGGTCGCCGCCGACGGCATGTCCTGCACTTTCAAGCTGCGCAAGGACGCAAAATTTCACGACGGCACACCCGTCACCGCAAAGGACGTCAAATGGTCATTCGACCGCGCCGTGAAGGTCGGCGGCTTTCCGACCTTCCAGATGTCGGCGGGATCGCTGGAAAAGCCCGAGCAGTTCGTCGTGGTCGACGACCACACCTTCCGCATCGACTATGTGCGCAAGGACAAGATGCTGCTGTTCAACGTCGCGGTGGTCGTCCCCTTCATCATCAACTCCGAGCTTGCGAAGAAGAACGCGACGCCGGAAGACCCGTGGGCGCTGACTTGGCTCAGGAACAACGAGGCCGGCGGCGGCGCCTACAAAATCGAGAGCTGGAAACCCGGCAGCGAGACCGTGCTGGCGCGCTTCGATGACTGGAAGAGCGGACCGCTGCCGAAGGTCAGGCGCGTCATTGCACGCGACGTTCCCTCCGCCGGCACCCGCCGCGCCATGCTGGAGCGGGGCGATGCGGATATCTCCAGCGGCTTTGCGCCGCGTGATTTCGAGCAGATCATTCGGGAGGGCAAGGTCAAGGTCTCAGGCGTGCCGATCCCGAACGCGCTCTGGTACGTCGCGCTGAACACGGCAAAGCCGCCGTTCGATAACATGAAGCTGCGCCAGGCCGTCGCCTGGGCGATGCCCTATGAGCAGATCCAGAACAGCGCGTTCTTCGGACGCGCCGTGCCCATGTATGGCGGCGCCGCTGAGGTCTCGAAGCCAGTGTGGCCGCAGCCCTTTCCCTACGTCACCGATCTCGACAAAGCCAAGGCATTGATGAAGGAGGCGGGCTTCGAGTCCGGCCTCGATACGACCTTGTCGCTCGACACCGGCACTGCGACGGTCGGCGAGCCGACCGCGATCCTGATCCAGGAGAGCCTCGCCAAGGTCGGTATCAAGGCGTCGATCGAAAAGATCCCGGGCGCGAACTGGCGCACGACGCTGAACAAGAAGGAGCTCCCGCTCGCGCTCAACCGCTTCAGCGGCTGGCTCGACTATCCCGAATATTACTTCTACTGGAATTTCCACGGCAACAATTCGATTTTCAACATCTCCTCCTACCAGAACAAGGAGATGGACGCCCTGATCGACAAGGCGCGGTTCACTGCGGATCCAGCTGAATACGGAAAGGCGGTGAAGGATTTCATCGCGCTCTGCATGCGCGACGTCCCCGTCGTCCCGCTCAACCAACCCATCCACGATGTCGCCATGCAGAAGGCTATCACCGGCTACGAGTTCTGGTTTCATCGCGAGCCTGACTACCGTCAGTTCGCGAAGGGCTGACCACGATCACGCGCGGTGGTGGCGAGCCATGGCGGCCCGATCAGGCTGACGCCGACCCATCAGGGCGCGGCATTCGAGCTCCAGTTTCCAGTAGGCTAGATCGCGAACACCCAGGCGGCGACGATGGTGCCGATGGTGACAAGACCGGCGATGGTCCAGCCGGCGGCGTATTCCAGCTCAGGATGACCGGTCGCCCGCATGATCTCTGCCCGATCGGCGGTATGCTTATGTGCCATGACAGCCTCGCACGTTTCTCTCCGCGTCATATGTAAGTCGCATCAGCCGCCATTAGGTTCCATCACGGAAGTGCGAGGAATGACGCAGCTTGGTTTGTTCGCTGGACCGCAAGCAGGGCCCGCTGGCCTTCGCTACATCGATGATTTCGTCGAAGCCGCCGCCGAGGGGGACCTGATCGGCCGCATCGCAGCATTGCCGCTCCAGCGCTTCCAGTTCGGGGCCTTCGAAGGCAACCGCCGGGTGGCGTCCTTTGGCTATCGCTATGACTACTCGCTGCAGCGGCTGGCCGAGGCCGAGCCGATCCCGGACTGGGTGCTGCCCCTCGCGCATCGGGTCGAAGCTTGGGCGGGCCTGGTCGGCGGCAGCGTGCGGCAGGTGCTCTGCACCGAATACGACGCCGGTGTCGGCATCGGCTGGCATCGCGACAAGCCGCACTTCGACAAAATTCTCGGCCTGTCGCTTGGCTCGTCGTGCAAATTCCGCTTCCGCCGCCGTAGCGGCGATAAATGGGAGCGCCACACGCTCGAAGCCCAGCCGCGCTCGCTTTACATGATGGGCGGCGAGGCGCGCTCGCAATGGGAGCACAGCATTCCGCCGGTCGAGGCGCGCCGCTATTCCATCACCTTCCGGACGATGAAGCAGGCCTGACGGGCCGGCCAAAACAAAAAAGCGCGAAAACAACCCCATGCACAGTAGAAAGCCGTTGCCGGCTCGAGGCTGGCTCACCCGCGCAACAGCTTGACTCACCGGGACAAATGGCCACGCGGGCAACAGCCGCGCGGTTTGCGAACTTGCCTTCCAATTCCCGTTGCGTGCTAGATTGGTTCCATGCATCCCGGACGCCGAGGTTGCAGGTCCAGGGAGGCAAGGATGAAAGCCGGCCGATCGATTCTCACCTGCGCTCTCCTCCTCGCCAGCGTCCATCATGTCGCCGCCGCTTCCGGCGCGACGCCCGCAAAAGTTTCGGGCTCGACGGCGCTGGCGCTCGCGGGGGTGATCGCGCCGCTGTCGCCGGTCCTGTCCGGCGCCGAGAAGAAGGCAATGGCGATGCTGTTTGCCGCCAACAGCGACATTCCCTACAAGAAGCCGATCGTGGTGACCGCCGACAGAATCGTCTGCCGCACCGGCAATGTCGACATCACCGTGCGGAACTGCGAGGTCACGTTCGGTAAGAAGACCAGGACGGTGAACGGCTCCACGGCGAACGAGGTCTTTGCCACCGAAGCACTGGCCGGCATTCCGTCCGACGGCGCCGCGGGTTCAATTTTCGAGAGCCTGACCAACCTGAGCTGCACGATCGACCCCAATGCCATCCGCCGGAAGGACGGCAGCGGAGCGGATTGCACATTCCAGCCGGGGAATTGAGGCACGCGCGGAGGAAGAGCCGGGACAGAATCACGGCTGCCGTGAAATCGCCTCAGACCAACCAACTAATAGTAAGGCGAATTGAAAAGACAGGCCAAACGCGCGAGGCCATATCGGGCACGCAGGGCCGACACCGACATGAAGAATTTCCTCGCATTTTGTCTCGTTCTGGGCGTAACGGCAGCCTCCGCCCACGGTCCATTGCCGATGTTGCCGGCGCCGCCGTCCGATCTTGTCCGGGTCGGCCTCACCGACAATGACACCACCGCGGGCGGCACCGCGCGGCTGTGCGAGCAGGTCACCTTCTCGCGCGGCCTGCGTTATGGCGAGAGCGAAGCCAATGTGCTCGATGTCGCCACCAGCACGACCAAGGCGGGTACGCCGCGGCCGGTGCTGCTGTTCGTGGCCGGCGACACCTTCACCGGCGACCGCGCCGCGCCGGAGCTGTCGCGCCAGATCCAGGACCAGGCGATGTGCTTTGCCGCGCGTAACGACATGATCGGCGTGCGCGTCAACTACCGGCTGGCGCCCTCGGCGACCTGGCCGGCCGGCGCAACCGACGTGGCGGCGGCGCTGTCCTGGGTCCACGGCAATATCGACCTGTTCAACGGCGATGCCCGCGAGATCGTCGCGGTCGGCTACGGCGCCGGCGCTTTCCATGTCGCCACGCTGCTGGCCCATCCCGAGCTCCAGACCGACGGCGCCGATGTCGCGGCGGTCGTGCTGGTGTCCGGGATCTACCGCGCGGGCAAGGACGCCAGTGACAGCGAAAAGGCCTATCTCGGCAGCGACGCCAAGCAATACAACAACCGCTCGGTCTTCCCCGGCATCCTCAATGTCGACGTCCCGATCGTGCTGGCCTGGGCCGCGGACGATTCCGCTGGCATCACGGCACAAGGCGAGACCCTGAAGAAGACGCTTTGCGGCGCCGGCCATTGTCCGCGCGCCACGCTGCTGCGCAGCCGCGACAGCATCGCGAGCGCCTTCGGCCTCGACGGGTCCGGCGACAGCCTCGCCGAGCCGACGCTGCTGCTGGTGCATCAGCTCGAGGCGCGCGGACTGCCGTAACGGCGTGTAGCGGGCAGAGCGCCGATAACGTCCACCTCTTGCTGGGCTGCTGCCTCCCCGGCCTTCCCGCAAGGGCAGGGTAATCGCATATGAAGAAGAACCCGGTCGGCGGTTTCGTTGTGGCCCATCCTTCGAGACGTCCGATTTGGGCGTGAGTGACCCAAGCCGCATTGCCGTCTCTCAGACAATTGTCTCGCTGGCGTTAGCACGCCTCAAACCACGATGCGCCGATTTGGTCGCCGCCCGCACCGCCTTGTGCTATTTAGGAGAGTTATCTTAAGCATTTCTATCTATAGGTTAGAGACCAGGGAAATCGGCGTCTGGCACAATTGTGTGACGCGCTGCCGCCACGATCGGAAAATCGATGCTGAAGTTGCTGGCACGATGCGCCGTGATCGCTCTTGTGTTGACTTCGG
This sequence comes from Bradyrhizobium sp. 149, assembly GCF_023073915.1. GTDB lineage: Bacteria > Pseudomonadota > Alphaproteobacteria > Rhizobiales > Xanthobacteraceae > Bradyrhizobium. The sequence goes on from NZ_JADPKK010000020.1 coordinate 44,528, forward strand.
CGTCCGCCGCCGAACCGGTCAAACTCAAATTGGCCTTCCCCAGCTCCGACCGCTCGACGAGTTATCTCGCCGCGGTCAAGCCATTCGTCGACGCCGTCAACGCCGAGGCAAGAGGACTGGTCGAAATCGAAACCTATTTCAGCGGCGCGCTTGGCAAGGATCCGGCCGAGCAGCCCCAGCTCGTACTCGATGGTACGGCCGACATTGCCTATGTCGTGACGGGACTGACGCGCAACCGCTTCGCAGACAATGCGATCATCGAAATGCCCGGCCTGTATGCGAACATGCGGGAGTCTGTCGCAGTGTTCACCCGGCTGATGGCCGCCAACGCGCTGCGAGGATTCGATGCCTACATCGTGATCGGCGCTTACGTCACCGAGCCCGAGACGATCCACAGCAATGTCCCGATCACGTCGCTGAATGATCTGAAGGACAAGAGACTTCGCGTCAACAATCCCGGCGAAGCCGCAGCGCTCGAAAAGCTCGGAGCCCGGCCCGTGTTTCTGCAGGTCACCAAGATCTCCGAAGCTATCGGCAACGGCAGCATCGATGGTGCCCTCGTGCCACCATCTCCATTGGTCGATTATGGCATCAAACGCGTTGCGACCTATCATTACCTTCTTGGCATCAGCGGCGCGCCGCTGATGGTTTTAATGAACCGGAAAACATTCGACCGGCTACCGAAATCGGCGCAGGCGATCATCCTCAAATACAGTGGTGCGTGGTCTGCCGGACGTTTCATGGATACCTACGAAGCTGTGGAAAGCAGCATTATGGGGGAGCTAACGTCCGATCCCAAGCGTCACGTGATCATACCCTCGCCGTCGGACCTGGAGACGGCCAATGCCGTGTTCGCGGCCATTGCCGATGATTGGGCTTCGAAAAGTGAGCACAATACCGAGCTGCTGAAAGCGGTCCGGGCCGAGCTCACAAAAATGCGATCGACCCGGTAGCCGCGGATGCCATCATCCGCCAGCATCTGGCCTCAGCGAAACATCGTCACCATCGTCGCTGCGCTTGCCATTCTGTTGCTGGGCGCCGGGATGACCCTGAAGATCACGACCGATCATCTTCTCCGTCAAGATGCGACATCGACCGCTCGCAGCTGGGCGCTGTTCCTTGCGGCCAGTGTCACCGATCTCGAGCAGATCGCCGGCGGCGAGCAGCCGTCCGCCGCCAGCATAGCGTTCTTCCTGTCGGCGCGAAATTCCGGTGAGGTCTTTCACTACGAGATATTCAACCGCAATGGTTATTCGCAGCTCGTGTCGAGCCGCGAAAAGATCGCGCTCGTCGATTTGTCCGAATACAGCGCCGATGCGGCGCGATCAGTCGCTGACGGCCGACCAATCGTCGATGTCAGGGAGGGTAATTCGGTCGACCGACCCGCATTTTTCGCGCGCGCCTATGTCCCGGTCCAGGCCGGCGGTCGTCACATTGCGGTCGTTGCGGCCTACGTGGATGAAACGGAGCAACGCAGGAATTTTCACAATACGTTCCTGACCGCGGCCGCATTCCTTTGCCTGCTGTCGGGTCTCGCCTTCTCCATTCCCGCAGTCGCGTGGTATCGCGAAACAAAGGTGAAACAGGCTGATCGACGCATCCGCTTCCTCGCCCACCATGACGCGTTGACCGGGCTGGCCAATCGCCCCCATCTGATCGAAAAACTGGAGGAAGCCCTCGCTCACTTGCCGATGCGGGGCGGCAGCCTTGCCGTGCACTTCATCGACGTCGATCGCTTCAAGGAGATCAACGACACGCTTGGTCATGACGGCGGCGACTTTCTGCTCAAGTCCCTCGCGGAGCGTCTGCGCGCTGCGGTCCGGATCGACGACGTGGTGGCCCGGCTCGGCGGCGACGAATTCGTCGTCGTGCAGAGCGGCATCGCCGGCAAAGCTCAGGCCGAGTCGTTTGCGCGCCATCTTGCCGCCGCCTCAAGTGCTTCGGTGACATTCAAGCAGCACGAGATCCTCGCAACCGTTAGCATCGGCGTGGCGCTGGCGATGGAGGAGGACATCACCCCGGACCGGTTGCTCAAGAGCGCCGACCTCGCGCTCTACGCGGCCAAGGCGGCCGGCCGCAACTGTATCCGGTTTTTCGTGCCAGAGATGGATACTGAGCTCCAAGCGCGCATTGGGCTCGAGAGGACGATTCGCGAGGCGGTATTGAATGATCGCTTCGAATTGCATTACCAGCCGCTCTTCGAAATATCTCAGCGCCGCCTTGCCGGCTTCGAAGCGCTGATCCGGATGCCCGCGGCGGACGGAACCCTGATTCCGCCATTGGCCTTCATCCCGGTCGCCGAGGACTTGCGGCTTATCGACAAAATCGGGGAATGGGTGTTGCGGGAGGCATGCCGCACCGCCGCGACCTGGCCGGAGCACCTGACCATTGCAGTGAACCTGTCACCCCAGCAGTTCGTGGCGGGCACCATCAGCGACATCGTTGCGGCCGCACTGAAAGAGGCGGGACTCGCGCCGCACCGGCTCGAATTGGAGATCACCGAAAGCCTGCTGCTCGGCAACACCGAAACGATCATGACGCAGCTCCTGACGCTCAAGGCGATGGGCGTGGCCATCGTGATGGATGACTTCGGGGCTGGCTATTCGAGCTTCAGCTATTTGTGGCGCTTTCCGTTCGACAAGATCAAGATCGATCGAAGCTTCATGCAAGGCCTCGATGGCTCGCATTGTCAGGTCGGGACAGTCGTGAAAGCGATCATCGCGCTCGGGCGGGAGTTGCGCATGCGAGTGACGGTCGAAGGCGTCGAAACCGCCAGCCAGGCAGCTTTTCTCGACGCAGCCGACGGTGATCAGGTCCAGGGCTTCTTCTTCGGCCGGCCGATCCCCGCCTCGGAGCTCGGCGCCAGCATCCTCGCGGACTTTGAGAAGGCAATGCCGCCCGCTTCACCCGTGGCCAAGCTGCACGTCGTGAACGCATGGGCTGAACCGTAGCAGCGGCCTGCGCCTCTAAAGCGCGCGTCCTACGCAGGCGCCCGCAATTCGCCCTGCAACCAAGCCAAAGCATCGGCTGATTTCATCGGGTCAACCAACTCGACCGCGATCTGATGGATGAAATCGCAAGCGGGACATTCGAAGGTCCGAATGTCAGAACCGGCGGGGCCGGGCGTGATGTGCGCCAGCACCGTCGTTGTCTGGCATTTGGGACAGGGTGGTCGCTGAATGGTCATGAGGCTCGCCTGTATCCGGCGGGAGCTCGATGCTCTCAGTCACCGATGGATGCCAATGGGGGCGGTGATGGGACCATCATGGATCTGCGAGGTCTGCTCCCGCTGGTCAATTTTAGCCACCAGCCAAATTAAAGTCGGCTATCCCAAACGTGGTCTTTCACAGATCGATCCATCTTTCACTAGACGATTGCCAAACCAAACCCGCCGAGTGCGAGCCCAAGTTCGCCAAGATGCTTGCGGTGCCACACGGAGGGCGCGGCGCGGCAGGCGCAACGCCAGTTTATGGCGGTCGTGGCAAGCGCCTTTTCGTTTCGTGACGAATGTTTAAGATCGGCATTAAGCTGCATTCACTCCGCCGGGAGATCCTCCATATGACCGAGACCATCCGTATCAAGCGCTTCAATGCGCGCCCCGTGATCGTGCCGATGAACCTGCCGCTTAAAACCTCGACCGGGGCTGTCGCAAAGGCGCCGCTGGTGCTGATCGACTGCGAGACCGATCAGGGCGCAACGGGGCACGCCTATCTGTTCTCGATCACGCCCTCGGCCTTGAAGCCACTCACGGCAATGGTCACGGAGATGTCGGAGATGCTAGCCGGCGACGAGCTGCTGCCGTTCGAGATCGAGCGCAAGCTGACCCAGCGCTTCACGCTGCTGGGGCTCGCCGGGCTGCAGCGGCTGGCGCAATCCGGCATCGACATGGCGGCATGGGATGCGCTCGCACGCGGCAGAGGCCTGCCGCTGGCGCGGCTGCTCGGCGGGGCGCCGAAACCGGTCAGGGCCTACAATTCGAAGGGGCTCGGCATCATGCCGGCGGGTGCCGCGGTGGAGGAAGCCCGCAAGCTGCTGGCCGAGGGCTTTCAGGCCGCAAAGATCCGCGTTGGCCGCCCCGATGCGCGGGAAGACCTCAAGGTGGTGCGCGCGGTGCGCAAGGCCGTCGGCGACGACGTGACGCTGATGTGCGACTACAACCAGGCGCTGACGGTGAGCGAGGCCATCCGCCGCGGCGAAATGCTCGACGACGAGGGCCTGACCTGGATCGAGGAGCCGATCCGCCACGATGACTACGACGGCTGCGCCCGGATCGCGGATGCGCTGCGTACCCCGGTCCAGATCGGCGAGAATTTCGACAGCGCGTTCGCGATGCAATCCGCGCTGTCGGCGGAAGCCTGCGACTACGTGATGGCCGACGTGCAGCGCATCGGCGGCGTCAGCGGGTGGCTGCGCGCCGCGGCGCTGGCGCATGCCGCCGGCATCGAGATGTCGACGCATCTGTTCTCGGAAGTCAGCGCGCATTTGCTTTGCGTGACGCCGACCGCGCATTGGCTCGAATATGTCGACTGGGCCGACGCGGTGCTGGCGACGCGGCTTGCGATCAAGGACGGCTTTGCGCTGCCGAGCGAGGAACCCGGCAACGGGATCGCGTGGAATGAGGACGCGGTGAGGAAGTACCTCGTGAATTGACGATGCCCACCGCCGCGGGCAGCTGCTTCATCATCGTCTTTGCGAGCGTCGCGATGGAGGATGTGGCCGCGAGGCTACCACGCCTCCGCGCCGGGGATATTCTTCCTCACAGCGCGGCGCTGGATCCAGATGCAGCGGCGGACCCGGGCGCTGGAGCGTCCGACAGCAATATCCCCTCACCGGCTTGAAGCAAGGGCGCCACGTTTTGGCGCAACGCACGGCAGCGCTGGAGCTCGGCCTGCCAGTCGATCATCGCGGCGTCTGCGCGCGACGCAATCAGCGCCAGTGCCGGCACGGCAAGACAGCTCGCTCGCATGGCCCCTTGTCCTTTCACCGTGATTCGGCCGGATCGCGCCGGTAGCGGAAATCGCAATGATCGGCCCCTTGCATGATGGTCTGCGTCCGCTCCAGCGTGACGTCGGGGCCGAAACCTTCCGCAGTCGCAAAATCGGCAGTGCAGACCAGGAGAAAGCCGAGCTCGGGCTCGCCGAGCGCCTTGTAGAACTCGGCATAGGCGCACCGCGTCACGTCGAACGCGAAGACGTCCTCGGTCTGCGCGATGACGTCATAGGCAAGCGCGTCGTCGCGGGCATAGGTCCTGAACGCCGACGATACGGCGTTGCCGAGATCGGTCTCGTGCTTGGCATTGTTCTTGGCATTGTTCTTGGCCTTCCAGAATTTCTCGCCGAAGCCGCGATAGAGATCGCCGAGTGCCTTGCGCACCAGCGCATTCGCACGCGCCTCGCCGAGCTCGGCCTGCAATGCCTTGACCAGAGGCACGAGCACCTGCGCCTGGATCTTCGCCTGTTCGATGACGGATATGCTCATGGGCAGCCCCGCGTCTGTGGTACGACCGTAGCATGCCGCTGTTGCGAGGTAAGATCGTGGCTTGCCGAGCCGTGGCTCGCGGCGGCAAAAAACCGCATGCGCCCGTTTGGCTTCGGCTTGGCATCCTTCTCTCGGCTATCGCGAGCGAAGGAGATGGCTTGCCCAGCCGCAGCTCGCGGATGCAGGCCCGCCTGCGCCCTTTGGGCTCCGGCGTGGCATCCTTCTCTCGCTTCGCGAGCGAAGGATGGTGGGCGCGACAGGGATCGAACCTGTGACCCCTACCATGTCAAGGTAGTGCTCTCCCGCTGAGCTACGCGCCCTAGATGTCGTCTAGATCGGGTCGGGACCCTATAACGGCTCAGGGGAGCCGGTGCAAGGACGGAAGGAGGCCGATTCAGGCTGCCAGCATCTTGTTCACTTCGCTGACCAATTCGCGCAGATGCACGGGCTTGGACAGCACCTTGGCGTTCTTGGGGGCGTCCGAATCCGAGTTCAGGGCGACGGCGGCGAAGCCGGTGATGAACATGATCTTGATGTCGGGATCGAGTTCCGAAGCCCGGCGGGCGAGCTCGATACCGTCCATCTCGGGCATCACGATGTCGGTGAGCAGCATCTCGAACGGCTCTTCCCGCAGCCGCTGATAGGCGGCCATGCCGTTGTCGTGGGATGAAACCTGAAAACCGGCGTTTTCCAGCGCCTTGACCAGGAAACGGCGCATGTCGTTGTCGTCTTCGGCGAGCAGGATCTTTGGCATGGCGGAAATGTCGAATCCCCAGAGGATATCAGCAAAGGCCACTAAGCCCGACGGAGGGTAAATTTGGGGTGAAAATCTTTACCCTGAGCCGGCTGTGCTTGCCGGCCCCTTGTGAACCTGAACGCAGTTCGAAGCAATCGAGCCGCACCTGCCGGTCCCCACCTCGCTGCCCGCAGGGTTAAGACATGTTCCAGCGCAGATCACATCTTTTCGCTTGGCAGGATGGTTGCGATTCCAGACAATAACGACACATAAGAGCCGCTCGATCGGCCGAATCAATGCGTTGAGCCCGTGCCGGGCTTGCCGGATCGTGCGGCGCCAAGGGGCGAAGCCTGACACCAAGGGACGAAGCCTGAGAAGATGACCCGGTTTGACGGCGACAAGTCGCCAGCCTTCGAGATCATTGAGCCCGCGCAATGGCGCGCGCCGGTCATCTTCAACTCGCCCCATTCCGGCTCGACCTATCCGGACGAATTTCTCAGCGCCTCCAGGATCGACCTGCCGACGCTGCGGCGTTCCGAAGATTCCTTCATGGACGAGCTGATCGGCCATCTCAGCGAGCGCGGCTTTCCGACAGTGCGGGTCAACTTTCCTCGCTCCTATGTCGACGTCAATCGCGAGCCCTATGAGCTCGATCCCCGGATGTTCACCGGGCGCCTGCCGAGCTTTGCCAATACCCGCTCGATGCGGGTCGCCGGCGGGCTCGGTACCATTCCGCGCGTGGTCGGCGATGGCCAGGAGATCTATCGCGACCGCATCCTGGTCGATGACGCGCTGGGGCGGATCGAGACGCTGTACAAGCCCTACCATCGCGCGCTGCGCCGGCTGATCAACAAGGTGCACCAGATGTTCGGCACCGTGGTGCTGGTGGATTGCCACTCGATGCCCTCGGTCGGCGTCTCCCGCGACGAGCCTCGCCGACCGGACATCGTGATCGGCGACCGCTACGGCACGAGCTGCACGCCGCTATTGCCCGATCGGGTCGAGGAGACCATGACCGGGCTCGGCTATTCGATCGGCCGTAACAAGCCCTATGCCGGCGGCTTCATCACCGAGCATTACGGCAACCCGGCCAGTGGCCTGCACGCCGTGCAGCTCGAGCTCAACCGCGCGATCTACATGGACGAGCGGCGGCGCGAGCGCAGTCCGCGTTTCGCGCGAGTGGCGTCCGACTTCGGCGTGCTCGCGGACGTGCTGGCGACGACGGTCCCGTTCGGCGATCTCGGCCCGTTCCAGGCCGCGGCGGAATAGGCGCGATATTTTCCCGAACGATGTGTCGTGTGCGATCAGCGCGAACGCGTTTCGCCGCGCGCATTGAAATGAAAGCCAAGGCTGAAAGCAAAAGGCTGAAAGCAAAAGGCTGACAGCAAAAGGCTGAAGAAAAATGCCTGAAAGAATAAAGGCTGAAAGAAAAAAGGCTGAAAGAAAAAAGGGCCGCTTCTTATGAAGAAGCGGCCCAAGTCTAGGGAGGAAACGCCCAAGGAGGGCAGCGGTAACGCAGAGCGCTACCGCACCGCAACAATATGCGGCCGCGACGCACAAAGTGCAAGGGCTTTTGAGCCGTTTCCCATGCAATGAGGACATAGCTCGGTTGCTTCCAGAGAAACCCAGATTCAGTTCCTTTGATAAGGAAATTCAATGGGTTGATAGTCATTTGCATACGAACGAGGCAGATTTGGAACTAAGGTTTCAACTCAATGGTCGATGTTTGGCCAGCGAATGACTTTGATGAGGCGACACCTCCTGCATCCAAAATACCAGGGTGCAAAGCAAGACAGCGCTGCACGATCCTTCCGATTTGAGCTAGGCAGGAGTGAGCTTCACCCGACTTTCGTTTCTGAGGACACGCCGTGACGGTGATCGATTTCTCCGCCTTCATCGGACGGCTCGCCACCGCCTCCGGCGAAACCATCCTGCCGTTCTTCCGCACCTCGCTGTCGATCGAGGACAAGAGCAGGACCAAGGAGTTCGACCCCGTGACCGAGGCCGACCGCGCCGCGGAGGCGGTGATGCGGCGTCTGATCAAGGCCAATTTTCCCCAGCACGGCATCGTGGGCGAGGAATTCGGCAACGAGCGCGAGGATTCGGACTATGTCTGGGTGCTCGACCCCATCGACGGCACCAAATCCTTCATCGGCGGGTTTCCGATCTGGGGCACGCTGATCGCGCTCCTGCACAAGGGCACGCCGGTGTACGGCATGATGCACCAGCCCTTCATCGGCGAACGCTTTTCCGGCGACAGCGGCTCCGCCCGTTATAAAGGCCCCTCCGGCGAGCGCCGGCTCCAGGTCCGCCGCTGTGCTTCGCTGTCGGAGGCGACGACCTACACCACCAGCCCGCTGCTGATGAACGAGCGCGACCGCGCCATCTTCGGCCGCATCGAGAAGGGCGCGCGGCTGTCGCGCTATGGCGGCGACTGCTACTCCTATTGCATGCTGGCGGCGGGTCACGTCGATCTCGTGGTCGAGACCGAGCTGAAGCCTTACGACATCGCAGCCCTGATCCCGATCGTGACCGGCGCCGGCGGCGTCGTCACCACCTGGGAAGGCAAGCCGGCGCAGGGCGGCGGCCGCATTATCGCGGCCGGCGACGAGCGCGTTCACGAAGAAGCACTGAAACTGCTCAACGGATAAGCGACAGAGGAAGTCTGAATGAAGAACTGGCGCAAGCTCGTCATCGCCGCCCTGTTCCTGTTTCCGACGCTCGCCTCCGCCCAGAATTTCCCGGCCAAGCCGATCAAGCTGATCGTGCCGTTCCCGGCCGGCGGTCCCAACGACATCATCGCGCGGGTGATCGGCCAGCGCATGTCGGAGCTGTCGGGACAGCCGGTGCTGATCGACAATCGCGGCGGCCAGGGCGGCGTGCTCGGCACCGACGCCGTCGCCAAGGCTGCGCCTGATGGCTACACCATCGCGATCTCCAGCGCCGGCGCGCTGGCGATCAGCCCGAGCATGGAGAGGGTCGCCTACGATACGCTCAACGACCTCACGCCGGTGACGCTGGTCGCAACCGTGCCGGAAATGTTGGTGGTCGCCACTAATTTGCCCGCGAAAGACATCGGCGAATTGATCGCGCTCGCCAAGGCGCAGCCGGGAAAGCTCAACTTCGCGTCCTCCGGCCCCGGCAGCCTGCCGCATCTCGCCGGTGAATTGTTCAAGCTGACGGCCAGGATCGACATCGTGCACGTGCCCTATCGCGGCGCGGCGCCGGCCGTGAACGATCTGCTGGGCCAGCAAGTGCAGATGACGTTCCTGGATCTCCCCGTGCTGCTGCCGCAGGTCAAGGCCGGCGCCCTGCGGCCGATCGCGGTCGGCTCGGCCGAGCGCGCCCCGACGGCGCCTGACGTGCCGACCACCGCGGAAGCGGGCTTTGCGGATTTGCGTATCGAGAACTGGTACGGCATGGTCGCGCCGAAGGGCACGCCGAAGGAGATCGTTGCGGCGCTGCATGGCCTCGCCACCAAGGCGATGGCGGATCCCGCGGTGAAGGAAAAGCTCGCCGCGCAAGGCGCGACGCTTGTTGGCGATGAGCCGGAGCATTTTCGCAGTTTCATCGCGGACGAGACGAAGAAATGGGCGAAGGTGATCAAGGACGCCGGCGTGGAGACGGCGAAGTAGGTGGTTCTACACCTCTCCCGCTTGCGGGAGAGGGAGCCGAGTGCCGGCGTGGAAGCAGATCACATCCTCCTCACACCGCCTCTGCCCGCAAATGCTCCACCAGCATCTTCGCCGGCCGTGACAATGTCTTGAAGCTGCGCGCGCAGATCACGAGCCTGCGGTTGGCGAAGGCGTCGCGCAGGCGGACCATGGCGAGCGGCATCAGTTTGGCGCAGCGGCGGGCGGCGGCTTCGGGCACCAGCGCGACGCCGACATCGGCGGCGACCATCTGGCAGATCGCATCGAAATCGCGCAGGCGCGCGCGGAAATGCGGGCGCATGCCGAGCCGCGCCGCATGCTTCGAAATATGCACCTGAAGCGCGGTGGCGCTGGTCAGGCCGACGAACTCGCAAGCCCCCGCCTCGTGAAAATCGATCTGGCGGCGGCCGGCGAACGGGCCACGTTTGGAAGTCACCAGCGTCAAGCGGTCCTCGCTGAAGACGAAGCGCTCGATATGGTCGGGCAGCGCGTGCTCGGCGGCGAAGCCGAGATCGGCCGCACCCGCGGTGATCGCGGCCGCGATGTCGGTGCTCTCACGCTCTTCTATGTCGATGGCGACGTCGCGATGCTCGCGCAGGAAGCCGGCCAGCGCCTTCGGCAGATGCTCCGAGAGCCCGGAGGTGTTGGCAAGGAAGTGCACGCTGGCGCGCACGCCGCTGGCAAAGCCGGCGAGATCGCCGCGCATGGCGTCGATCTGGTGGATGACGACCCTGGCATGATCGAGCAGGCTCTCGCCGGCCGCGGTCAACTCGACCCCGCGGCGCCCGCGCTTGAGCAGCGCGACGCCGAGGGCGTCCTCGAGCCCCTTGATGCGCGCGCTGGCCGAGGCCAGCGCCAGATGCGAGCGCTCGGCGCCACGGGTGATGCTGCGCTGGTCGGCGACCGCGATGAACAGCTGGAGGTCGACAAGGTCGAAACGCATGGCGGGTTCTCCTCAGCCTTCGTTTTGAGCGAAGGCTGTCTCCGGAACCTGCAGATTGTGCCGGCGCGCGGCTTCGGTCAATGTGCGGATATGATGGACCCGCTTCTCATTCTGATCGCCGCCGTCTTCCTGATCGCCGGATTCGTCAAGGGCGTGGTCGGGCTCGGCCTGCCGACAGTGTCCATGGGCCTGCTCGCGGTGAGCATGGCGCCCAGCCGCGCGATCGCCATCGTGATCGTGCCCGCGATCGTCACCAACATCTGGCAGACTTTTGTCGGGCCACATTTGCGCGACATCCTGAGGCGGCTGTGGCCGCTGATGATCGGCACCGTGATCGGGTGCTGGCTCAATGCCGGCGCGCTCACCGGCCCGCATGCGCGCTACGGCACCATCGTGCTCGGCGTACTCCTGGTCCTCTACGCAATCATCGGCCTGAACAAATTCCAGTTCCGGGTCGCGCCGCAGAACGAGAAATGGGTCGGCGGCGTGGTCGGTGTGATCACGGGCGTGATCTCGGCCTCGACCGGCGTGCAGGTGATTCCCTCGATGCCGTTCATGCAGGCGATCGGCATGGAGAAGGACGAACTGGTGCAGGCGCTCGGCGTGTTCTTCACGACAGCGACACTGGCGCTCGCCTTCAACCTCACCGCGGGTGGATTGCTGACGCCGGCCAATGCGGTGCCGGGCGCCGTGGGCATGGCCTGCGCGTTTGCCGGCATGTTCATCGGCCAAAGGGTGCGGGCGCGGATGCCGGCCGAAGCGTTTCGCCGCTGGTTCCTGATCGCGATGGTCCTGCTCGGCCTCTATCTGGCCGGCAGCGCGCTGCTGAAGGAATTCGCGTAAGAGAAGTTACCGCGTCTCCAGCATGGCGACGCGGATGCCGAGATAGACGAAGAGACCCCCGAGCGCGCGGTTGACCCAGGCGATCGCGCCCTCGGAGGTCCGCAATCGGTGGGCAGCCTTTGCCGCGAACGCCGCCAGCACCAGGCACCACAGCGTTCCCGTGCAGATGAAGATCAGGCCAAGCGTCAGGAAGGCGAGCGGCTTGTGTGCCGAGTCGGCTGCGACGAATTGCGGCAGGAAGGCCAGGAAGAACAGCGCCACTTTGGGATTGAGCGCGTTGGTAAAGACGCCCTGGAGGAAGACCCGCCGCAGCGAGCTCCGTGCCGGCTCGTCGATGGCTGAGGCCAGCACCGGGCGCGACCACAGCATCTGAAGCCCGGTCACGACGAGATAGGCCGCTCCGACCAGCTTCAGGATCGAGAACGCGGTCGATGAGGCCATCAGCAGGGCCGAAAGGCCGATCGCCGCGCCCGCGACATGGAAAAAGCAGCCGCAACTGATGCCGAGGGCGGCCGCGGCGCCACCTCGCCAGCCCATCTGCATGCTGCGGCCGATCACATAGACCGTATCAGGCCCCGGCGTGATGTTGAGCAGCACGCCCGACAGGACGAAGAGCCAGATTTCGTGAATGCCCAGCATGTGGGACGTGCCTCCGCCGCCCGACCGTCGCCCTCAGAGGCCGGCTTAGTTGGTTCGCTCGTCCCCGTCCACCGCCGGGATTGCTGAGGATTTACCTCGAATTTGCAATGCGGATCATACTTCCGCTCGGCCTCATCTGCTCTATAAAGACGGGGTTCTTGAAATGCGGGATTCGAGGCAACGGCCACGCCGTGGCCGGTCTCGATCTCTTCCAAGTCCCTTGCAAGTCTCTTGGAGCTCCGGAATATGGAAAGACGTCTGGCTGCCATTGTCTGCGCCGATGTCGCCGGCTATTCGCGCATGATGGGCACTGACGAGGCCGGCACCCATGCCGCCTTCAAGGCCCATCGCAGCGCGATCCACCCCATCATCCTCAATCACGGCGGCCGTGTCGTGAAGAACACCGGCGACGGCTTCCTGCTGGAGTTCCCGAGCATCGTCGGCGCCACCGAGGCCGCGATCGCGATGCAGACGCTGATGGCGGAACGCAATCACCATCTGCCCGCCGATCGCGCCATGCAGTTCCGCCTGGGCATCCATATGGGCGACGTCATCGCCGACGAGGACGAGGTCTTCGGCGACGACGTCAACATTGCCGTCCGCATGGAATCGGTGGCGAGCCCCGGCGGCTTCGCGATCTCGGCCAAGGCCTACAAGGAGGCGAGCAAGCATCTCACCGTGCCGCTGGTCGATGCCGGCAACCATCGATTCAAGAACATCAAGGATCCGATCGGGGTCTGGACCTGGACGCCCGAGGGCGCACCGGCGCTTGCGCCCGCGCTGAGGGAGGCGTCCGCCCTCTCGCAGCAGTACCGCACCGCGATCGTCGGCGTGCTGCCCTTCGCCAATCTCAGCGACGCCCAGGACGAGTATTTCTCCGACGGCCTGACCGAGGATCTGATCCACGCGCTGTCGCTGCAATCCTTCTATCGGGTGCTGAGCCGCAACTCGACCTTCGTGTTCAAGGGCAACAACGTCAGCACCCGCCTGATCGCGCGGGAGATCGACGCCACCTATCTGATCCAGGGCTCGGTGCGGCGTGCCGGTGCCAAGATCCGCGTCACCGCCGAGCTGATTGCGCCGGAGACCGGCGAGCAGCTCTGGACCGGCCGCTACGACCGCGACATCGGCGACCTCTTCGCGATGCAGGATGAGATCACCACCCACCTGTCCGCCGCCATCGCCACCGAGATTGTCCGGGCCGAGGCTTCGGCGCCGGCGCGGCTCTCGACCGACGTGACCGCCTGGGACCGCTTCCTCAAAGGGCTGTCGCATTATTATCGGCAGACCAAGGAAGACCTGGCCGCGGCCGTCGATCTGTTCCGGGAGGCCATCAGGCTCGAGCCCAAGCTGTCGATTGCGCACGCCTATCTCGCCACGATCCAGATCCAGAGCATCCAGTTCGGGTGGGTCAAGGGCACGCGCGAGATGTGGGCCGAGGCGATGATGCTTGCCGAAACCAGCGTCCGGCTCGACCCGCGCTCGTCATTTGCGTTCTCGATCCTGTCCTGGACCCATGCACTGGAGGGGCATTACGACGCCGCGATGGACGCCGCCAAGCGCGCCGTCGCGCTCAACCCCTACGACAACGGCGCGCGCGGCGTGCTGGGCATCTGCCATTTCGCCATCGGCGAGCACCGCGAGGCGATCGAGCTGTTCTCGATGGCTGCGCAGCGCGACAACAGCGATCCGCGCTACCAATGGGCCGCGCTGAACGCCTTCAGCCATTATCTGCTCGGCCAATATGACGCGACGCTGTCATGGGCTCGGGAACAGCTCTACATCAACCCCAATCATTTGCAGGCGCTGGCGATCCGCGCCGCGGCGCTGGCGCAATTGGGACGGGCCGGCGAGGCGACCGAGGCGACCCGCGTGCTCATGGGCAACTACCCGACCCTGAACGTCGACCGTCATTTGCGCAATTTCCACTGGAAGCGGCCCGAGGATCTCGCCCATTACCGCGACGGACTCCTGAATGCGGGCGTGCCGCTCGGCAAACTGACCCTGGTCCAGAGCGACCTCAAACGCGTCGCCGAATCCTGAAGGCTGGCGCGGCCACGCGGCAATTTCCCCCTCCCTCTTTGTTGACACGACAGTGAATTCAGCCACACTTCGCTACACGCTGAAGTAGTATAACTCACTGTCGGTTTGTTAGGACTTTCCGCGCTCTATCGCCGCGTCTGTATTTCACGATTCGTTGTTTCAGGACTTTGGGCCATGCATGACTCCGCTTCGAAGCCCCCCTTCGACCCCTCGATCCAGGTCTCGCCGAACAATCCCTGTCCATTTCTGCGCGGCCTCGTCGGCGAAGGTTTTGTTGACGGCGGGACCGTCCCGCTCGGCACGCTGTCGCAAACGATCGCGAATGCGAGCGGCGAGACCGGGCTGAAGAAGGTCTCGGCCCGCATCCAGGTCCGCGGAGTCGCGCTGATCGCCAACGGTCTCGGTCACATCCTGAAGAGCGTATTTTCGGGCGCGCAGCTCGACGCGCTGCGTGGCGGCCCCCTCGACAAGCGCGGCGCAGGCTCGCGCGTCCTCGGCGTCGACGGCAAGGTCGACGAGGACGAACTCGCGCGGTTTGCGAGCTTCGGCCGGAATTACCAGGATCCGAACGGCGGCGGCTCCGAGCCGGGTCTCAACGCCTCGGAGATCGGCGTCTTCATGCGCGACAACCTCAAGCGCGCCGGCAGCGCCGCGCGCTGGTACTATCCGTTGCTGATGAAGTTCGAATGGCCGATCCTCCTGAAGATCGTCGGCAAGGGCGAGGGTGAGGACCGCTATCTCAGCGTGGCCGACGTGCGCACGCTGTTCAACGAGCGCCAATTCCCTGCTGGCATCAACCAGCGGCTCGTATCGCAGCCGGCGCTGTCGACCTGCCAGCGCGTGGTGCGGGGCGCCCTCAAGTTTGCGGCATTGCTCGTCGCCCTCGGTCTCGTCTTGCTCGTTGCGGTCGCCGAATTCCCCAATCAGGTGCGCGCCATGCTGCCGCAAAAGGGAATTCTCGTGAATCTTCTGCCGCCGCCCCTGCCCACGGTGCCCGAGACGACGGCGGCCTACTGGCTCGAACAAAACTGGTCGCTGAAGGACAGGCACTGGTTTCACCATGCCAGCCAGGGCACCGCGACCTTCCCGGTGCCCTATGAATGGTTCATCGCCCTGGAGCAGCCGCGCCTACATCTGTTCTCGCGGCCGGGCATGATGACGGACAGCGCCTATCTCGAGCGCTTCGGCTTCATCCCGAGCCCGCAGTCGATCCAGACCGACGCGACGTCACTGCGCCGCTTCGGCTACGCCAATGTCTACGAGACGACGCAGGTGCCGGACTGGTCGACCAGGTGGACGCCGGCTGAGAACGTCGACGGCCTGCCGGTCGGCTTCGCACGGATGACCGGTGTCGTCGATCCCGCGACGGGCCGTCGCGAAGAGGACAAGATCGGGCTGACCTGCGCGGCCTGCCATACCGGCCAGATCCACTACAAGGGCGTGGACGTGCGTTTCGACGGCGGCCCGGCCATGACCGACCTGAAGAAGCTCGAGCTCTCCACCGGCCTGTCGATCGCCTACACCCTCTACGTTCCGTTCCGCTTCCAGCGCTTCGCCGATCGCGTGCTCGGCCCCGATGCCAGCAAGACGGACCGCGATGCGCTCAAGCAGAAGCTCAGCGCGATCGGCAACTTCCTGATCGACTGGGCGAAAACCCAGCAAAAGACCATTGAAGGCAAGAAGACCTGGAACGGCAGGCAGCAGCAGGACACCGAGGAAGGGTTCGGTCGCCTCGACGCTCTCAATCGCATCGGCAATCAGGTCTTTTCGCAGGATCTCGCGCTGAGCGGGCTTAAGGGATTCGAGAAGAACCTGCACGCCCAGGATGCCCCGGTCAGCTATCCCCCGATCTGGACCGTGCCCTGGTTCAAGTTCGCTCAGTACGACGCCTCGATCGAGCAGCCGCTGATCCGCAACGCCGGCGAAGCGCTCGGCGTGACGGCACTGCTCAACCTGTCCGACGCCTATCCGGAGGACAGGCTGTGGCGGTCCTCGGTTCATATCAACACGCTCGGCTGGATCGAGGATATGCTGAGGGGGCCAGATCCGTTCAAGACGGTCGATCCCTCCACCGGTCCGAAGTTCGGCGGCCTGCTGGCGCCGAAATGGCCCTCGCAGATCCTCGGCGACGCATGGAGGATCGACAAGGACAAGGCCGAGAAGGGCCGCAAGATCTACGCCGAGATGTGTTCCGGATGCCATCTGCCCGCCATCGACACGCCGGCTTTCTGGTCCTCCGGACATTGGGAGCCGAGCGGCGACAGCAAGGTGCTGAACGCGGTGACGATCCCCCTCGACGAGATCAAGACAGATCCCGAGCAGTCACTCGTCCTCAGCAACAGGATCGTCGATTTGCCCGGCTTCCTGAAGGTGAATACGGCCGACCTCCAGAAATGGTGGCAATGCGACGTCTCGACCGCGAGCTCGCCGACCGAGATGGTGTATGCGCTCGGTCTCATGACGGTGGTGGACCTCGTCGCCCGCAAATGGATGGACGACGAGAAGACTCCCGACGCCGAACGGGCGAAATTGTGGAATCTCGCGCGCAAGAACTGCCTCAATCCAGTGGGAGGAGCACGCTATCGGGCACGGCCACTGAACGGCATCTGGGCCACGGCGCCCTATCTGCACAACGGTTCGGTGCCGTCGCTCTACTGGTTGCTGAAGCCTGCAAGCGAGCGCCCGCAAAAATTCTGCATGGGCCGCCGCGACTATGATCCCGTGACCGTCGGCTTTCCGGTCACCGCCGACGAGACGTGCAAGACGGGTGAAACCGAGTTCTCGGCGGGACCGGAGAAGGATCCGATCCAGGGCAACAGCGTGCTCGGCCATTCCTTCGAGCGCAAGCCGGGCGAGGAAAGACGTCCCGGCGTCATCGGCCGCGTATTCAAGGACGACAACGAGCGCTACGATCTGATCGAGTATCTGAAGACGCTGTAGCGGGTGATGCTACTTCCTCGTGACGGCCGGGCTTGTGGTCGCGAGGGACGCATCGCTCCCCCCTCACTTGAACAGCGGGGTGCCCGGCACGAAGGCGTCGAAGGCTGCCCAGAATTGCGAGCGGTAGCGGTCCTGCTCCTGGAGAATCTCGTGCTTGGCGCCGGCGATCACGAGATGGGAGCCGGCGCGCAAATGATAGGCGAACTCCTCGATCGCCGCCGTCGAGACCACGGTGTCGCTGGACGCCGCCAGCATCAGGATCGGCTGACGGATCTCGGACGGGTAGTTTTTGCCCCTGAAGGTGTGCATCGCGCGGAAGGCAGTATCGGCCCAGGCGACCGTCGGTGACGCGAGCCCAAGGGTCGGATCCTCCTCCAGGATGGCGGCATTGCGCGCGTAGCGCACGGGATCGCTGGTCAGCGGGTTGTTGATGAAGGGACTGAGCCCGGTGATCTGGTCGCTGCCGCCGGGGACATAGCGGCCGCCCATCCCCAACACGCGCATCGTCTTCAACAGCGTCCGCGCGGGCAACGAGGTGGCGCGGCCGGGCAGATCGATCATCGGCGCTGACAGCACCATGCGATCGAACCAGCGCTTGCCCGCATGCGCCACCCGCAGCATCACGGTGCCGCCCATGGAATGGGCGAGCGCGAAGAAGGGCGGCGGGCAATCCGGCAGCACCACCTGCTGCACGAAGGTTTCGACGTCGATCTCGAAATCGGCGAAGTCGCGGACATAGCCCTTCCGCGGATCGCGCAGCCGGCGCGAGGAGTGGCCCTGCCCGCGCCAGTCGATCATCGCCACCGCAAAGCCGCGGTCGCGCAGGTCGCGCACGGTCTCGAAATATTTCTCGATCTGCTCGCTGCGGCCGGTGAAGACGCAGACGGTGCCCTTGCGGTTCGCCGGTGGTGCCCAGCGCGCAAAGCGCAGCTCGACGCCATCAGGGGTCTTGATGATACCGCTGACGACGTCTTCGGGAACGGGATTGGACGGTATCGAGACCAGCGTCATGATTGGAAGTGCTTGGGCGCGAAGTGCTGCAAATCAGGGGGCGGGAGCGCCGAAAAGGCGCATGTAGCCGCCCTCTTGAACGCCGTTCCCCTGAACCCATATCATCATGGTGCAGGCCGCTACCAGTGTTTCGGAACCGGAACATCAGGCTGCACACAGACTAAAGCCCGGCCCGATAGGCGGGCGGGTTACCAACAGTCGCTCAATGGAGGACTTGACCATGCGTACGTACGACCTCACCCCCTTCTACCGTTCCACCGTCGGCTTCGACCGCCTCTTCAACCTGCTCGACCAGGCCGGTTCGGACGGCAGCCCGGGTTATCCCCCCTACAATATCGAGCGTACTGGCGAGAACGACTACCGCATCACCGTTGCGGTTTCGGGCTTTGCCAAGGATGAGCTCTCCATCGTCGCGAAGGAAAACACGCTGACGATCAAGGGCGAGAAAGTCGCCAACGAGAACTCGAAGTCCGAAGTGCTCTACCGCGGCATCGCCGCGCGGGCGTTCGAGCGTGCCTTCCAGCTTGCCGATTTCGTGCAGGTGAAGGACGCCTCGCTCGAGAATGGCCTGCTTCACGTGGACCTCGTGCGCGAGATTCCCGAGGCCAAGAAGCCGCGCCAGATCGCGATCAGCAGCAGCGCGCCGAAGGCGCAGGTGATCGAGAGTTCGGCCGCGCAAGCCGCCGCGTAAAGCACGCACGCCACTTCCAGGTTGCGAAAACGCCCCGGTGCCCCGGGGCGTTTTTTTCGTTTCGCACTGCATCACAGAGCGGTGAAGAGGCGTAACGCCACCACTCCACGCTCCGTCCTTTGGACATCGCACCCAAAACAAGACGGAGAACGATGATGACACTTTGGCGCAGCCTTTTCGTCGCCGCGAGCCTGTTGGCCGCTCCCATCAGCCTTGCTCACGCGCAGACGCCGCAGACCGTGAAGGCCAAGAACGTCGTGCTGGTGCACGGCGCCTGGGCCGACGGATCGAGCTGGTCAGAGGTGATACCGATCCTTCAGGCCGCAGGCCTGCACGTGACCGCCGTGCAGAATCCGCTGAGCTCGCTCGCCGAGTCAGTCGAGGCGACCAAGCGCGCGCTGGCCGAACAGGATGGTCCGACCGTGCTGGTCGCGCATTCCTGGGGCGGCACCGTGATCAGCCAGGTCGGCACCGACCCGAAGGTCACCGGTCTCGTCTATGTCGCCGCACGTGCGCCCGATGCCAATGAGGATTTCGTCGCGTTGTCGAAGCAATTCCCAACCGGCCCGGTGCGCGCCGGCATCGTCGAGCACGATGGTTACACCAAGCTCTCGGAAGAATCCTTCCTGAAGTATTTTGCCAATGGCGTTAGGCCGGAGCAGGCCAAGGCGCTCTATGCCGTGCAATGGCCGACGGCCGCTTCGATCTTCGCCGGTCGCACCACGGAGGCGGCATGGCGTTCCAAGCCGAACTGGTATGCGGTGTCCAAGAACGACTACACCATCAATCCCGATCTCGAACGCTTCCTCGCCAAGCGCATGAACGCCACCACGATCGAGCTCGAGGCCGGCCACCTCTCGCTGGTGTCGCACGCGAAGGAAGTGGCGAATTTGATCCTGGAAGCGGCGCGGTACAGGCACAGCTGAGACGCCGTCGCTCCGATGCAAAAGCGCCCGAGCCATCGGGCGCTTTTTGTTACGACTGCGCTCTAATCCAGACCCTGCGCCGCTGGCATCTCCTGCGTCGGCAGGATCGCCGGCGCGGGCTTTGCCTGACCCGCCGTTGGCGCAGCGGCCACTTGCGGCGCGGCCTCGGCCGGCTTGGGCTGTACGGCAGCGGTCTGCTGTGATGGCTGTGCAGGTTGAGCCTGCGGCGCCTGGGCCTGCGGCGTCGCAGGCTCGGCCGACTTGGTGGCGGCGACCGGCGCCTCGCGCTGCGGTGCCGCCTTCGGCAGCGGTACGGTGCGGCTGGCGACATGCGGGATCGGGGCCGGTGGGCGTGGCGGGCCGCTGCGCACCATGGTCGGCGGCGGCAGCGCGCTTTGCGGGCGGTAGGGCACCACTGCGGGCTGCTCGTAGCTTGGCGCCATGCCGTAAGCGTCAGCCGCCGGCATGAAGCGCAAGATTCTTCCGTCGCGGGCATCGATCACCAGCCGGCCGTCCTCGCCGCGGTGGTCGATCACCGCGATGGTGTAAACGCTGCCGCGCAGGCGCGGGATGCCCAGCGGCGAGAAGCCGTTTTCGCGCAGCACCGCGTAGACCTCGATCGATGGCAGCAGCACCGGGGCCGGCCCGCGTTCTTCGTAGCCATAACCGTAGCCGTAACGCGGCGATGGTGGCGGCGCGGCGTCCGATGGCGCATAGGGGCCGTCGAAATCCGACACCACCATAGCGGCTCCGCTCCCGATACCGCTCGCCGGAACCTGCGCCTGAGCCGCGGTGGCAGCCAGCACCAGCGTGGCAGCGGCCACACATCCTGTGAAAAACTTCATGGTCGAGACGCTCCTGTCAGGCCCCGGATGGATCGCGCTCTTTCGCTTCTGGTGGCGTGGCGCGCCTTTCGAAGGGTCGGTCCGAAGCTTTATTGAGGATTCCGGCGTCGGCGGGGCCGGATCAGGGCGTGTTTGCTTCAAAACCGGGGCCGCGCAACTTTTGGAAAGCGATTGATTGACATATGGGGAATCGGGACTTGCACGCGCTTGTGTGATAGACAAAAATTTGGCAAGGTGATGGTTAGGACAGGAAGACTGTCTCAATTTTGCTTGCGGTTCCGGCATAGGGATTGCAACTAAAGTCGGTGCTTTCGAGCGCCAAGAAGGCAACAGGCAAAGCCGTTCTCGGGGACGAAGAGCGCCTTGGCCTGAATTTAAGAAAATGCGGCTCGCGAGCGGACGAGCGGTGACCCAGAAGCGGGTGCCGCGGGACGCCCAAGGTGCGCCGAAGATGGCGGTGAGGCAGCTTGCCGCATGGAGAGGACGAGGACATGAACGGGTCGCAAGTCGAGCGCGGAAACATCGTGGCAGAACAACTGTCGGCGACGGTCGCCTCGAAAACGGCCGATCCGATTCAGGAACACAATTCACGCCCGCCGGCCGTAGGCCTCTACGATCCGAGCCTGGAAAAGGATTCCTGCGGCGTCGGCTTCATCGCCAACATCAAGGGCAAGAAGTCGCACGAGATCGTCGCGGACGCGCTGAGCATCCTCTGCAACCTCGAGCACCGCGGCGCCGTCGGCGCCGACCCGCGCGCCGGTGACGGCGCCGGCATTCTGGTGCAGATCCCGCACGCCTTCTTCAGCCGCAAGGCGAAAGAGCTCGGCTTCGCGCTGCCCAACCCCGGCGAATACGCCATCGGCGCGCTGTTCATGCCGCGCGACACCGCCTGGCGCAACGTCATCAAGAGCATCATCGCCGACCAGATCAAGGAAGAGGGCCTGACGCTGCTCGGCTGGCGCGACGTGCCGACCGACAACTCTTCGCTCGGCGTCACCGTGAAGCCGACCGAGCCCGCCTGCATGCAGGTGTTCATCGGCCGCAACGGCACCGCCAAGACCGAGGACGATTTCGAACGCCGGCTCTACATCCTGCGCAAGTCGATCTCGCAGGCGATCTATCAACGCCGCGACCGCGGCCTCGCCGGCTATTATCCGTGCTCGATGTCGTGCCGCACCGTGATCTACAAGGGCATGTTCCTCGCCGACCAGCTCGGCAAGTATTATCCCGATCTGCACGAGGTGGATTTCGAGAGCGCGCTCGCACTCGTTCACCAGCGCTTCTCGACCAACACCTTCCCGGCCTGGTCGCTGGCGCATCCCTACCGCATGATCGCGCATAACGGCGAGATCAACACGCTGCGCGGCAACACCAACTGGATGGCGGCGCGTCAGGCCTCGGTGAGCTCCGAGCTCTACGGCAAGGACATCAACCGGCTCTGGCCGATCTCCTATGAAGGCCAGTCGGACACCGCCTGCTTCGACAACGCGCTCGAATTCCTGGTGCAGGGCGGCTACTCGCTGCCGCATGCCGTCATGATGATGATTCCGGAGGCATGGGCCGGCAATCCCCTGATGGATGAGAAGCGCCGCGCCTTCTACGAATATCATGCCGCCCTGATGGAGCCGTGGGACGGCCCCGCCGCGATCGCCTTCACCGACGGCCGCCAGATCGGCGCCACGCTCGACCGCAATGGCCTGCGGCCGGCGCGCTATCTTGTCACCAAGGACGACCGCATTGTGATGGCGTCCGAGATGGGCGTGCTGACGATTCCCGAAGACCAGATCATCACCAAGTGGCGCTTGCAGCCCGGCAAGATGCTGCTGGTCGATCTCGAGCAGGGCCGCCTCATTCCCGACGACGAGATCAAGGCCGAGCTCGCCAGGAGCCATCCCTACACGGAGTGGCTGGAGCGGACCCAGATCGTGCTGGAAGATCTGCCGAAGGTGCCGACCACCGGCGTGCGCTCCAACCTGTCGCTGCTCGATCGGCAGCAGGCGTTTGGTTACAGCCAGGAAGACATCACCATCCTGATGACGCCGATGGCCTCTATCGGCGAGGAAGCCGCGGGCTCGATGGGCAACGACACGCCGATCTCGGCGCTGTCGGACAAGGCCAAGCCGCTGTTCACCTACTTCAAGCAGAACTTTGCGCAGGTCACCAACCCGCCGATCGACCCGATCCGCGAGGAGCTGGTGATGAGCCTCGTCTCCATCATCGGACCGCGGCCGAACCTGTTCGACCTGCAAGGCCTTGCCACCACCAAGCGCCTCGAAGCGCGCCAGCCGATCCTGACCGACGCGGACCTCGAAAAGATCCGCTCGATCTCTGATGTGGCGGAATCGCACTTCAAGTCGCGCACGCTGGACACCACCTTCCACGCCGGTCTCGGCGCAGCCGGCATGGACCAGGTGCTGGACGAGCTCTGCGCGCGCGCCGAAAGCGCGGTGCGCGAGGGCGTCAACATCATCATCCTGTCCGACCGCATGGTCGGCACCGACCGGGTTCCGATCCCGTCGCTGCTGGCCTGCGCCGCCGTGCATCATCATCTGATCCGCACGGGATTGCGCACCTCGGTCGGTCTCGTCGTAGAATCCGGCGAGCCGCGCGAAGTGCATCACTTCGCCTGTCTCGCGGGCTACGGCGCGGAAGCGATCAATCCTTATCTCGCGTTCGAGACCATCATCGCGATGAAGGACCGCCTGCCCGGCTCGCTCGACGACTACGAAATCGTCAAGCGCTATATCAAGTCAATCGGCAAGGGCCTGCTCAAGGTGATGTCCAAGATGGGCATCTCGACCTACCAGTCCTATTGCGGCGCGCAGATCTTCGACGCCATCGGCCTCAAGGCGGAATTCGTCGGAAAATTCTTCGCCGGCACGCACACCCGCGTCGAGGGCGTCGGTCTCGGCGAGATCGCCGAAGAGGCCGTGCGCCGCCATGCCGACGCGTTCGGCGATGCTCTCGTCTACAAGACCTCGCTCGACGTCGGCGGCGAATATGCCTATCGCAGCCGCGGCGAGGACCATGCATGGACCGCCGAGTCGGTGGGGTTGCTCCAGCACGCCGCGCGCGGCAATTCGCTGGACCGCTACCGCGCTTTCGCGAAGATCCTGAACGAGCAGTCAGAGCGTCTGTTGACGCTGCGCGGCCTGTTCCGGATCAAGAACGCCGAGGAAGAGAAGCGCAAGCCGGTGCCGCTCGACCAGGTCGAGCCGGCCAAGGACATCGTCAGGCGTTTCGCGACGGGGGCCATGTCGTTCGGCTCGATCTCGCGCGAGGCGCACACCACGCTCGCGATCGCCATGAACCGGATCGGCGGCAAGTCGAACACCGGCGAAGGCGGCGAGGAAGCCGACCGCTTCAAGCCGATGCCGAACGGCGACAGCATGCGCTCGGCGATCAAGCAGGTCGCCTCGGGCCGTTTCGGCGTCACCACGGAGTATCTCGTCAACTCCGACATGATGCAGATCAAGATGGCGCAGGGTGCAAAGCCGGGCGAAGGCGGCCAGTTGCCCGGCCACAAGGTCGACGCGACCATCGCAAAGGTCCGGCATTCGACGCCGGGCGTCGGCCTGATCTCGCCGCCGCCGCATCACGACATCTACTCGATCGAGGATCTGGCGCAGCTCATCTACGACCTCAAGAACGTCAACCCGGCGGGCGACGTCTCGGTCAAGCTCGTCTCCGAGATCGGCGTCGGCACGGTGGCCGCGGGCGTCGCCAAGGCGCGCGCCGACCATGTCACCATCGCGGGCTTCGAGGGCGGCACCGGCGCTTCACCGCTCACCTCGATCAAGCACGCCGGCAGCCCTTGGGAAATCGGCCTCGCAGAAACCCACCAGACGCTGGTGCGCGAGCGGCTGCGCAGCCGCATCGTGGTCCAGGTCGACGGCGGCTTCCGCACCGGACGTGACGTCGTGATCGGCGCGCTGCTCGGCGCCGACGAGTTCGGCTTCGCCACCGCGCCGCTGATCGCGGCCGGATGCATCATGATGCGCAAGTGCCACCTCAACACCTGCCCGGTCGGCGTCGCGACGCAAGACCCGGTGCTGCGCAAGCGCTTCACCGGCCAGCCCGAGCACGTGATCAATTACTTCTTCTTCGTCGCCGAGGAAGTCCGCGAAATCATGGCCTCGCTCGGCTTCCGCAGCTTCAACGAGATGGTTGGCCAGGTCCAACTGCTCGACCAGACCAGGCTGGTGGCGCACTGGAAGGCCAAGGGGCTCGACTTCTCAAAGCTGTTCGTCAAGCAGAAGGAAGAGAAGGGCCAGAAGATCTATCACTCCGAGCGCCAGAACCATCATCTGGAAGCCGTGCTCGATCGCACCCTGATCGAGAAGGCGACGCCTGCGCTCGACCGCGGTGCGCCGGTGAAGATCGAGGCCAGGATCAACAGCACCAACCGTTCCGCCGGCGCGATGCTGTCCGGTACGGTCGCCAAGATCTACGGCAATGCCGGCCTGCCGCATGACACCATCCATGTCAGCCTCAAGGGCACCGCCGGGCAGGCCTTCGGCGCCTGGCTCGCGCATGGCGTCACCTTCGAGCTCGAGGGTGAAGCCAACGACTATGTCGGCAAGGGCCTCTCGGGTGGCAAGATCATCGTCAAGCCGCCGGCCAACAGCGCCATCGTGCCCGAAGAGAGCATCATCGTCGGCAACACCGTGATGTACGGCGCGACCGATGGCGAGTGCTACTTCCGCGGTGTCGCCGGCGAACGCTTTGCCGTGCGCAACTCCGGCGCGGTCGCCGTGGTCGAGGGCGCCGGCGATCATTGCTGCGAATACATGACCGGCGGCATCGTGGTCGTGCTCGGCAAGACCGGGCGCAACTTCGCGGCCGGCATGTCCGGCGGCATCGCCTATGTGCTCGACGAGAGCGGCGACTTCGACAAGCTCTGCAACATGGCGATGGTCGAGCTCGAGCCGGTGCTGTCCGAGGAGCTGATCAACGCCGGCACCTATCACCACACCGGTGACCTCGAGGCGCATGGCCGGGTCGACGTGTTCAAGGACCTGCTCGACTCCGACGTCGAGCGGCTGCACGTCCTGATCACGCGCCACGCCAAGGCGACCGGCTCCAGGCGCGCCGCCGACATCCTTGCCAATTGGAAGGACTGGCTGCCCAAATTCCGCAAGGTGATGCCGGTCGAGTACCGGCGCGCGCTGCGCGAAATGGCCGCCAACGCGGACGCCGAGCCGAAAATCGCGATCGGGGCGTAAGAATATCAGCGCCCGTCATTGCAAGCGCAGCGAAGCAATCCAGACTTTCTCCTCGGATACACTGGATTGCTTCGTCGCTTCGCTCCTCGCAATGACGGTGGGGAAGCACAAACGAATTTAAGCGGCAGGGACTTCGGGTTTAATGGGCAAGATCACGGGTTTTCTCGAAATCGAACGGCATGACCGCAAGTACATCCCGGTCGCCGAGCGCGTGAAGCATTTTCACGAATTCGTCGTTCCCCTCTCCGAAAAGGAAACGCGGGACCAGGCCGCGCGCTGCATGAACTGCGGCATTCCTTATTGCCACGGCACCGGCTCGGTCGCGCCCGGCACGCCGGGCTGCCCGGTCAACAACCAGATCCCGGACTGGAACGACCTCGTCTATCAGGGCAACTGGGAAGAAGCTTCGCGCAATCTGCACTCGACCAACAATTTCCCGGAGTTCACGGGGCGTATCTGTCCGGCGCCGTGTGAAGCCTCCTGCACGCTCAACATCGACGACAACCCCGTCACCATCAAGACCATCGAATGCGCGATCGTCGACCGCGCCTGGGACAATGGCTGGCTGAAGCCGGAGGTCGCCGCCCACAAGACCGGCAAGAAGGTCGCGGTGATCGGCTCGGGTCCAGCCGGCATGGCCTGCGCGCAGCAGCTCGCGCGCGCCGGCCACGACGTGCATCTGTTCGAGAAGTTCGCCAAGGCAGGCGGACTGCTCCGTTACGGCATCCCCGACTTCAAGATGGAAAAGAACGTGATCGACCGCCGCGTGGCGCAGATGGAAGCTGAAGGAGTCACCTTCCACTACAACAGCCATGTCGGCGTTGACGGCAATGTCGACCCGCGCGAGATGCTCAACGAGTACGACGCCGTCGCACTGACCGGCGGCGCCGAAGCCCCGCGCGACCTGCCGATCCCCGGCCGCGACCTCGCCGGCATCCACTACGCCATGGACTTCCTGCCGCAGCAGAACCGCCGCGTCTCCGAGGAGCCGCTGGGCGGCGTCCAGGAGATTTTGGCCGGCGGCAAGCATGTCGTCGTCATCGGCGGCGGCGACACCGGATCGGACTGCATCGGCACCTCGCTGCGCCAGGGCGCGCTCTCCGTGACCCAGCTCGAGATCATGCCCGCTCCGCCCGAGCGCGAGAACAAGGGCCTCACCTGGCCGAACTGGCCGCTGAAGATGCGGACGTCCTCAAGCCAGGCCGAAGGCGCCATCCGCGAATTCGCCGTGCTGACGCAGAAGTTTTCGGGCGAGAACGGCCAGGTCAAGAAGCTGCACTGCGTGCGCGTCGACGACAAGTTCAAGCCGATTGCCGGCACCGAGTTCGAACTCGACGCCGACCTCGTCCTGCTCGCGATGGGTTTTGTGCATCCCGTGCACGAGGGCCTGCTCAAGCAGCTCGCGGTCGAGCTCGACCCGCGCGGCAACGTCAAGGCCAACACACTCGACTACCAGACCTCGCGCCCGAACGTGTTCACGGCAGGCGACATGCGCCGCGGCCAGTCGCTGGTGGTGTGGGCGATTCGCGAGGGTCGGCTGTGCGCACGGTCGATCGATACGTTTTTGATGGGGAAGACGGATCTGCCGCGCTGAGTTTCGCCCCGCTGCCATTTCTACAAACGGTGTCATCGCCCGCAAAAGCGGGCGATCCAGTATTCCAGAGACACCAGCATCGAGCCGAGAGGCCGCGGCGTACTGGACGCCCAGCCGGCGCGCGGCATGACAGTGGTGTGGGTGGCGAGAGCGGCGGACTTTAGCCCAAG
The DNA here is from genome assembly GCF_023073915.1 of Bradyrhizobium sp. 149. Taxonomy (GTDB): domain Bacteria; phylum Pseudomonadota; class Alphaproteobacteria; order Rhizobiales; family Xanthobacteraceae; genus Bradyrhizobium. Next base: position 72,265 of record NZ_JADPKK010000020.1, read on the forward strand.
ACGTGCGGAAAGTGCTGTGCGTCCCACTCGTCGAGCCGGAACAGCACCTTACCGTATCCGAGAAGCTTGTCGTCCGGCCGATAGGGACGCGTTGAAACTTCCACGTCCGATGGGACTTCACTCGGCATCAAGTGAAAATGTTCGTTGGTCGCATTCAGGGCCAGCAGTTCCCTTACGAGAAGGTCGCGGCCTTCGGGATTTAGCCATAACTCGAATACACCAGCCGAGTTGATGTCCAAAGTAATCCGAGCCGCCATACCGGCCTCCCTCAATTCTGCAACCTCACCCCGACCATCACCACCGTGCCCTGCGAGCTCGAGCCCGGCTGGTTCGAGTCCAGGATGTCGTGGCGGAGCGTGCCCTTGATCCAGATGTTGCGGTTGAGCTTGTAAATCAGATTGCCTTCGAGCGAGTAGGTCTTGTCGTTGCGATTCTGGCCCTGATAGTCGTAGGTGCCGTAGGTGAATTTGCCCACGGCCGTGAGCCAGCGGCGGAAATCGTGATCGACTTCGGCGGCGTAGGTGTGCACCAGCACGCCGGATGAGCCAGGGATCGTCGTCTCGGCGATCTGCGTGTCGGTGGCGAATTTCACCGTGGTGAGGCCGCTCGCGTTCCAGATCAGCGAGCCCGAGGTGAGGAAGCCCGAGAGCTGGCTCAGGCGTGGATCCACATAGTTGCGCGCGGAATAGCCGACCGAGACCTCGCCGGTGAGGATGCGTGAGAACTCGAAGGACGAGCCGACCTTGGCGTAGCCGCCGTTTGAATCGCGGAAGTAGCCGTTGCGATCGGCGGCCTGGTCGTGCACGCGCGTATCGCCCTGGATCTCGACGAACGGCTTCAGGCCCGGCTTGAGTTCGTAGGAGAAGCGCCCCACGCCGCCATACTGGTTGAAGTCGCGGTCGGTATTGCCAAAGGTCGAGCCGTCGGTGAGCTTGGAATCCGTATAGGCGGTGCGATCCACCGTCGCGCCCGCCGCGACCTGGAAGCGGTTGAAGGTCTGGTCGAAGCCGACGGTCGTGCCGTAGGTGGCGTAAACAGGATATTTTTGCAGGCCGGCCTGCACGTTCGGGCTGCCGGGATTGTCGGTGGCGAGCCGCAGGCGCAGCTGCGTGGTCAGCTTGAGATCGCGATTGACGTCGATGCGGCCGTCAACATGCCCGGTGAAGTCGGGGCGATCGACCTCGACCGGCGAGGGCGAGGCAAAGCCGTTGATCGTCGCCGGCATGTTGTTGGTGTAGCCCGAGAACGAGCCGCGCAGATCCGCGACCAGCGCGTGGCGCTCCCAATCGGAGGCCACGAGAAGGTCGGGCGCGACCACATAGGCGGGCGAGCCGACCGGCTTGTTCAAACGCGCCGGGTTGGTGTCGTAACCGGCGGAGAGCTCGAGGCCGCCCTTGATCAGAAAGCTGCCGGCATAGTCGCCGACCGCGCCGAACGGATCGTCGTCAAGCTTGAGGCGGCGGCGCAGCGGCTGGCCCGGCACGTTGCCGGCCATCGCCGGCGGCACCGGCGTCTTGTGCGCGGTTTCGGACGGCGGCGGCGCGATGCGCGGCGGGCCGAGCGTTCGCTCCGGCGTTGCCGGCGGCACCGGCGAGCCGGGGCCGACCGGGCGCTTCGGCTTCGGCTGTCCGGGATAGAGCTTTGGCTTGACCCGCTTGCGGTTGAGCGAATCGTAGCCGGAGGCGCTGGCGCCATTGGCAGCGGGCAGGCCGTAGGTCGGGACCGGGTTTGCCGGGTTTTGGTTCGTCGGGTTCTGGCCCGCGCGCGCCGGAGTCTGCTGGCGCTTGCGCAAATCGGCATTGGGATCTGGCAGCGCCGGCAGCGCATCCGACGGTGCCTGCGGCACGCCCGCGGTACGGCGCGTCGGCAGCGTGTCGGGCAAGGCGAAGCCACCGCGGTTGGGGCTGAACAGGTCGGGAGTGAGGCTCTGGGCGGCCACGGGGACGCTTCCGAGGATCGTCAGCGCAAGGCACGGCAAAGCAGCGCGCAGGAAATGCGCGCGTTTGCTCCGGCTCGTGCCTGGAGACGACCCCACGATGGAAGAACTCCAACGAAATCAAACACTTTCGCGATCGCCTCCGCCGACTGGCGGGAACTATCGTTAATGGAGTTAAAACAATTATGGTTAACGGTCGGTTGAGGGCTGGGGCACCCTCGTCGCCTCGAAGGCCATGGCGTGCTAAGCAGGCGCCAACGGGCGAACGCCCTCCTCCCTGGACCAGAACATGCCGAGTTCGAAACCGCTGATGACCCAATCATCCGGCCCCATTCCCGACAGCGTCGAATCCGCACTCCGCACGCTGGAAACCGAAGCCGGCGGCATCAACGCGCTCGCCGCCGCCCTGCGCGGCCCGCTTGGCGCGAGCTTCGCCAAGGCGGTCGATCTGATCCGCAACGCAAAAGGCCGCGTCATCGTCACCGGGCTCGGCAAGTCCGGCCATATGGGCCGCAAAATCGCGGCGACGTTGGCCTCGACCGGCACGCCCGCCTTCTTCGTGCACACTGCTGAAGCTGCCCATGGCGACCTCGGCATGATCACCACCGACGACGTCATCATGGCGCTGTCCTGGTCCGGCGAGCAGCCGGAGATGAAGACCCTCGTGAATTATTCCGCGCGGTTTGCGATCCCGATGATCGCGGTGACGTCGAACGCGGCGTCCTCGCTGGGACAAGCGGCCGACATCGTCATCGAACTGCCGAAGGCGCGCGAGGCCTGCCCGCACAACCTGGCGCCGACCACCTCGACGATGATGCAGGTCGCGATCGGCGATGCCATCGCGATCGCGCTGCTCGAAGGCCGCGGCTTCACAGCGCTGGAATTCGCGCATTTCCACCCCGGCGGCAAGTTAGGGGCGATGCTGAAATTCGTCCGCGACTACATGCGCACCGGCGCGGAGATTCCGCTCAAGCCGCTTGGTACCAAGATGTCGGACGCGGTGATGGAGATGTCGGCCAAGGGCCTCGGCTGCGTCTGCATCGTCAACGATGCAACCGAGGCTGTCGGGATCATCACCGACGGCGATCTGCGCCGCCACATGCGGCCCGACCTGCTGACGGCGTCGGTCGACGACATCATGACCAGGCAGCCGAAGACCGTGCCGCCCTCGATGCTCGCCACCGAGATGATCGAGGTGCTCAACACCCGCAAGATCACGACGCTGGTCGTGACCGAGGCAGACAAGGTCGTCGGCATCGTGCATCTGCACGATCTGCTGCGGGCGGGCGTGGCTTAGGGCGCTCTCTCGCCTCCGTCATTGCGAGCGCAGCGAAGCAATCAGAAGACCCTCACCCTGAGGAGCGCGCCCTTCGCGCGCGTCTCGAAGGGCGAGGCCACCAGCCGGGCCTCCATCCTTCGAGACGCGCGAAGACGCGCTCCTCAGGATGAGGATTGAAAGCTACGCCGGAAATCTTGCCGCCGGCTCCTCCAGCGGCAGCCGCAGCCCGTTCGCCAGATACGACACCGTGCGGTAGAAGCCGCATAGCAGCATGATCTCCAGAATCTGCGCCTCGTCATAATGCGCCGACAGCGCGGCGAACTCGGCGTCGTCAAGCGTCGCGCGGTGATGCAGCGCGTCGGCGGCGGCGATCAGCGCCTGCTCAGCCGGGGACCAGCACGACGACGCCGCATCGCCCTGCACGGTCGCACGCACCTCCGCCTCCCTGAGCCCCGCCGGCGCGGCGAAGATCGCGACGTGCACACCCCATTCATATTCGCATTTGTTCAGCGCACAGGTGCGGTCGATGACGATCTCGCGCTGGCGCAACGACAGCGGGCCGGGATCGAGCAGGCCGCCGGCGCGAAACTTGTCCCAGGCGCGGGTATGGCCCGCCATCACCCGAAACAGCAGCAGCGGCGGCGCACCGCGCATGATGCGATCGAACTGAGCCTGGATCTCCGGGGGATAAGGCGGGGTGAGCGGGGCGATGCGCGGTATGGCCTGGGACATTGGCTGTTTCTATTGCTACATTTAATGTAGCAATACGCTACACTATCTGTAGCAACGCGCAAGAGGGCGGCGATGGCGAAACAGACCTCTTCCAGATCGCGCAGCGTCCGTGGCTCGCGCACGGGGCGGCCGATCATGGTGCTGCTCGACCTGCTCGGGCGACGCTGGAGCCTGCGGATCCTGTGGGAATTGCGCGGACGGCCTCTCACCTCTCGCGCGCTGCGGACGGCTTGCGACGAGGCCTCACCGACCGTGCTGCAGGCGCGGCTGAGCGAGCTGCGTGAAGCGGGGTTCCTGGAGCTGGGCGAAGGCGGAGGCTACGGCTTGACGCCGCTCGGGCGCGAGCTGTGCGAGAAGTTCATGCCGCTGCACCGTTTTGCGGAGAGGTGGTGCAGCGAGAGCGGTGCTTGAGTGTGGCGATGCCGCCCCGACAAACTCGTCATTGCGAGCGAAGCGAAGCAAATCCAGATTGTCAGCGCCGAAAGATCCTGGATTGCTTCGCTTCGCTCGCAATGACGCAAAGCTATGCCGCGGCTACCGTCAGATTCGCACCGTCCACTTGCACCACCCTCACACGTGTCCCCGCCGGCGTATCAGGTCCCGCCACGCGCCACACCGTGTCACCGATGCGCATGGTGCCGTTGCCGTCGACGATCGGCTTCTCCAGTGTGAACTCGCGGCCCAGCAACGCGTCGGCGCGCTTGTTGAGAAAGGGACTGGCACTGGCATCCGACTTCGGCCGGGCGAGGCGGCGCCACACCGGCACGGCGGCGGCGGCAAACAGCGCGAACACCACGAGCTGGATCTGCCAGGACATGGCGACCGCGAACGAGAGCAGGCCGACCAGCAGCGCGGCGAGCCCGAGCCAGAACAGGAAGACTCCCGGCGCCAGCACCTCCAGCGCCATCAGGACGAAGCCGAAGATCAGCCAGTTCCAGGTACCGAGCGATACGAACATGTCGGTCATGACACGACCTCTTTCACTATCCCTGCCGCGGCGGCACCGCCGGCGGTGTCGGGCTGGACGAAGGCACCGAGCCGCCGCGGCGGGCGGCGGCGGCCGCGGACGCCGCGCTTTCGCCGAACGTCGCCTTGGCGATCTCGCCGATGCCGGCGAGCGAGCCCAGCATGCTCACGGCTTCCACTGGCAGCATAATGATCTTCTGGTTCGGCGAGTCCGCGAACTGCCCGAAGGCCTTGATATACTTGTCGGCGATAAAATAGTTCAGCGCCGCGACGTCGCCTTTGGAAATCGCTTCACTGACCATCTGCGTCGCCTTGGCCTCGGCCTCGGCGGACCGCTCGCGGGCCTCGGCGTCGCGGAACGCGGCTTCCTTGCGGCCCTCGGCCTGGAGGATCTGTCCCTGCTTGGCGCCCTCGGCGCGCAGGATCTCGGACTGGCGCTGGCCTTCGGCCGCGAGAATGTCGGCGCGCTTGACGCGCTCGGCCTTCATCTGCCGGCCCATGGCTTCGACGAGGTCGGCCGGCGGCACGATGTCCTTGATCTCGATGCGGTTGACCTTGAGGCCCCAGGGCGAGACCGCGGCATCGACGACGCGGAGCAGACGCTCGTTGATCTCGTCGCGATGCGACAGCACCTGGTCGAGATCCATAGCCCCCATCACCGAGCGGATGTTCGTCATGGTCAGGACGGTGATGGCCTGGGTCAAGTTGGAAACTTCGTAGCTCGCCTTGGCGGCGTCGAACACCTGGTAGAAGGCGACGCCGTCGACCGTCACGGTGGCGTTGTCCTTGGTGATCACCTCCTGCTCGGGGATGTCGATCACCTGCTCCATCATGTTGATCTTGCGGCCGACGCGATCGAAATAGGGCACGATCAGATTGAGCCCGGGGCTCAGCGTCTGGGTGTATTTGCCGAACCGCTCGATGGTCCAGTCATAGCCCTGCGGCACCGTCTTCACGCCGGCCACCAGCGTGACGATGACGAGCAAAACCAGGACAATCGCGAAAATGTCGAAACCGCTCATATTTCCTCCAAGGCGGAAAAGTTGGCGGGAAAACGCCCTTTCCCGCGCTGTCATTGGTCGGGATCACGACCCCAAGGGTTCAGAAGGGTTCAGTGAAAGGGTTGAGCGAAGGATTCAGCGGTCGTGCATGATTTCGGCATCGGCACGATTCTACACAAGACGCAGGGAGAAGGAATGGTCGCGATTATGTATTTGCGAGGCGCTCTTGAAAGCATGCAGGCGCAGACCTAGCGGCGAAAATTAACGAATCCAGCCATGCCGGTGATCGCAGCCAAATCCTACTCGATAACCTCGTTCGCGGTTGCGAGCAGGCTTGGCGGTAGCGTGACGCCAATCGCCTTGGCCGTCTTCAAGTTGATCGCCAGCTCGAACTTGGTGGGATTCTGGACGGGCAGATCGGCCGCTCGCGCACCCTTCAGGATGCGATCGATGTAGGAGGCGGCGCGGCGGAGCTGCTCGGCGCTGTCGGTGCTGTAGGACATCAACCCGCCCTCGCCGACGAAAGTGCGGCTCCAGAACACCGCGGGCACGCGCGCTTCACTGATCGCCGCCAGGAGATGCGCACGGTTGGACATGGTGAAGAAGTCCGGCAGCACCAGCAGGCCGCCGTCTTTCCGCGCGGCCAGGGCGGCGATCGAGGCCGTGTCATGGACCGGCGCGGGCTCCACCGTCACGTGGAGCGCGCGGCCAGCGTCCTCGATCGTACGCAGCATCAGGGGCGCGAACGGCGCGGTGGCGGGATTGTAGATGACGAAGACACGCGACGGTCTTGGCGTGACCTGCGTCAGCATCTCCAGCCACTTGCCGGCCAGCGGGCCGTCGTAATCGGTGAAGCCGGTGATATTGCCGCCGGGACGGGCGAGAGTCTGGACAAAACCCTGGCTGACGGGATCGGTGACGACGGCGAAAACGATCGGGATCGTCGTCGTGCGCCGGCGCAGCTCTTCCACCGAGGGCGTGCCGACCGCAAGCAGGATGTCGGGCTTGAGCGCCACGAGCTCGTCGGCGAGTTGCGCGATGCGCGCGCGGTCGCCGCCGCCATTGCGCCAATCGATCTTGAGGCTCTCGTGCTCCTTCCAGCCATGGCCGGCAAGCGCCTCGACCAGGACCGCGCTACGCGTCTGCCCGATCGCATCGTCGGCGGCAGTGACCGAGAGCATGCCGAGCCGGCGCGTCGCATTCGGTTGGGCCAGCACCGAGGCCGGCAGCGCCGCAGTCGCCCCAAGAAGCGCCAGAACCTCGCGGCGGTCCATGCGGCGCCCCTCAGATCCAGCCCTTATCATATTCAGCCCTTATCAAATCCAGCCTTGGAGCTCGCGCAGCACGAGCGTGCGGATCACATCCATGCCGGGTTCGCTGTCGTTGAGGCAGGGGATCGCGGAAAACTGCTCGCCACCATTGTGCTTGAAGATCTCGGCATTCTCCTGCGCGATCTCCTCCAGCGTCTCCAGGCAGTCGGCGGAAAAGCCGGGCGTGACCACCGCGATGCGGCGTACGCCCTCTTTCGCCAGACGCTCTATGGTCTTGTCGGTATAAGGCTGCAGCCACTCGTCATTGCCGAAGCGCGACTGGAAGGTCAGCAGCAGCTTCGTCTCGTCCATCCCGAGCCGGCGGCGCAGCGCCTCGGTGGTGGCGACACATTGGCCACGATACGGATCGCCTTTGTCGACATAGGATTTCGGCATGCCGTGGAAGGATGCGACGATCAGCTCCGGCTCGAACGGCAGGCTCGCAAGATGCGTCTCGATCGAGGTGGCGAGCGCCTCGATATAGGCCTCGTCCTCGTAATAAGGCGGCGTCACCCGCAGCGTCGGCTGCGCCCGCAGGCGGGCCAGCACGCGGAACACCTCGTCACAGACCGTCGCCGAGGTCGGGGCGGAATATTGCGGATAGAGCGGCACGGCGAGGATGCGCTCGCAGCCCTTCGCGATCAGCGCATCGATGCCCGATTTGATCGAGGGATTGCCGTAGCGCATCGCCCAATCCGCCACGACGTGGTCACGGTCCGACAGCGCGGCCGCGAGCTTGTCGCTCTGCGACCGCGTGATGGTCTTCAGCGGCGACTCGTTCTTCTCGGTGTTCCAGATCTTCTGATAGTCGAGCGCCTTGGTGCGGGGACGGCGACGCAGGATGATGCCGTTGAGCACCAACTGCCAGATCAGGCCCTGGTCCTCGATGACGCGGGCGTCCGAGAGGAACTCCTTGAGATAGACCCGCACGCCGGGCGCATCGGCCGTATCGGGCGTGCCGAGATTGACCAGGAGCACGCCGACGCGCGGCAGACTGGACCGGACGGCGGGCTTCGCGGCTGCGATGGGGGCAATTGTCGTCATGTATCGTTGCGTCGCGCGTTGCCCCGAACTTGTCAAGATGAGGCCTGTTTCGCTAGGGTCGCACCCGAGCGGGGGAGGGAAGATGACACTCGCGGAATGGTGCGTCTTCGGAGCGCTGCTGCTTTATCTGTCGACGATCGTCTCGATCAAATGGATCCGGTTTCGCGGCTTCGACAATTCGCGGCCGCGCGACCCAGCCTTCTTCGAGGACGCCATCGCGCAGCGCGCGCTCGGCGCGCACCAGAACGGGATCGAGACCTTTCCGTTCTTCGCCTTCGCGGTGCTGCTCGCCGAATACAGGGATTCGCCGCAGCGCCTGATCGACGAGCTCGCGGCGCTGTTCCTGATCGTACGGATCGCCTATGTGCTGACCTATCTCGGCAACCGCCCGACGCTGCGCTCGATCCTCTGGAGCATCGGCTTTGCGATCAATCTCGGGATATTTTTCATGCCGGTGTTGAAGCGGTTTCTGCCGGTGTGAGGCTTTTTCTGCCTCTCCCCATGTGGGAGAGGAAAAAACTCAAAAACACGTCGTCCGTTCGGCCGCGACGTAACCCAGCAACAGGCCCGCGCCGAACAGCAGCACGAGGCCGGCGGCGACGAATTCGATGCCGCGCATGACCAGTGCGCCGCCGCCGTCGCGCCCGGCGCTCAGGCGGCCGGCGATGTCCTTGGCGGAGACGGCGACCACCGCAATGGCCGCGACCGTGATCGCGGTGCCGAGCCCCATCAGCATGGTCGCGGCGATGCCGGCCCAGAACAGGCCTTGGGCCAGCGCAAACACCAGCACCAGGATGGCGCCCGAACAGGGACGGATGCCGACGGTCAGGATCGCGGCGAAGCCGCGTCCCCAGCCACCGGGGCCGGCGAGCTCGCTCGGCGTGGGGCCGTGGGAATGTCCGCAATGCTCGTCATGGACGTGGTCATGCTCGTGGTGATGATGATCGTGCGCATCGTGATGGTGCTGACCGTGATCATGATGATCATGCGGCACGCCCGCGATCGCCGGCACTGGTTGAACCGCCTGGAGGCCGCGGATGAAAGTGCGGCCCTTGACCCAGACCAGGCGCAGGCCGAACAGCGCGATCAGGCCATAGCTCGCGATCTCGATCGCGCCTTCCGCCTTGCACATGGTTTTGGCGGTCGCATTCAGCACCCAGGCCGAGATACCGACGATCAGGATCGCCACCAGCGACTGCATCAGTGCCGAGGCAAACGACAGCGCGATGCCGCGCCGGGCAGTCTCACGACTGGCGACGAGATAGGAGGCGATCACCGCCTTGCCATGGCCGGGCCCGGCCGCGTGGAAGATGCCGTAAGCAAACGAGATGAAGAGCAGCGTCCACACCGCCGAGCCGTCGGTCTTCGCGGCGCGGATGGTCGCCGACATCTGGCGATAGAATTCCGACTGTTTCGCCAACAACCAGCCGATGATGCCGCTGGCCTGGGGTTCCGCGGCCTGCGCCGGGCGGGGCGCGCCAAAGGGGTTTTGCGCGAGGAGGTCGTGGAGTGCGGCATCGATCACACCCACGACCAGCAGAGCGGCGGCACAGGCGAGCAGCCCGCGGGCGAGCGGGGCGAGTTGCGGCTTCAAGGGCAATCCACCGTGATCTTGTTGGCGAACATCAGGCCGAAATTCGAATTCTCGCCGTTCATGAACGTCTGCTCGTTGAGCTTCTGGGCACTCGCGGTGCCGTCGCTTGGGCGCTCCAGCTTCATCTGGCAGCCGGCGGGCGCGCCGACCAGCTTGACCGGATTGTCCTTGGCCATCTGGAAGTCGATGAAGAAGGAGCGGTCGAACACTTCGAGCATCAGTTGCCTGGGCTTGACCGGATTCTTCAGCGGCAGCGTAAAGTGCAACGTCAGGACCGTATCCTTGTAGTCGAGGAAATAGTCGACCGGCTCCTGGAATCGCTCCTTCTTGCCGTCGGCTCGCGCGAAGGTGAAGTAGGCATATTCCTTCAGCGATTCGACATTGGTCTGCGCCAGCGGGCCGAGCTCCTCGCGCGTGTAGGCGCCCTTGGCCTTGGCCTCGAGCCCCTGCACCGCATAGGCAGAGAACATGTCGTCGAAAGTCCAGGCGTGCCGCACGCCGGTGATGGTACCGTCCTCAGCGTAGAGCAGCTCGCTGGTCGCGCTGATCCAGACATGCGGATGCGCCCCCGCCGCGCCTGATGCAAGCGACAGGGCGGCGGCGAGCAGCACTCCGAACAGGGCCCGCATACCCATCAGGCCGCCTTGGGCGCGTCGAGCAGGCCGCGGCGGCGCAAGAGTGCGTCCGGCTCCGGCGGCCGGCCGCGGAAGGCCTCATAGGCGGCTTCCGGGTCGACCGATCCGCCGCTCGAGTAGATGTCGTCGTGCAGGCGCTTGGCGACCTCAGGATCGAAGATGTTGCCGGCCTCCTCGAACGCACCGAAGGCGTCGGCGTCCATCACCTCCGACCACATGTAGCTGTAATAGCCGGCGGCATAATGGTCGCCGGTGAAGATGTGACCGAATTGCGTGGGCCGGTGACGCAGCGATATCTCCTCGGGCATGCCGATCTTCTCCAGCTCGCGTCTCTCGAAGGCGCGGACATCCTGCGCGGCGGAGGCCGGCTGGGTGTGGAATTCGAGATCGATCAGCGCCGAGGAGACGAACTCGACCGTGGCAAAACCCTGGTTGAATTTTCGCGCGGCCAGGAACCGTTGCAGCAGATCGTCGGGCAGCGGCTCGCCGGTCTGGTAATGCCGCGCGAACTGCTGCAGCACTTCCGGCCGCTCCTGCCAATGCTCGTAGAGCTGCGAGGGCAGCTCGACGAAGTCGGTGAACACGGAGGTGCCCGACAGCGACGGATAGGTCACGTTGGAGAGCATGCCGTGCAGGCCGTGGCCGAACTCGTGGAACAGGGTACGGGCATCGTCGGGCGACAGCAGCGAGGGTTCCCCGTCCGCACCCTTGGAGAAGTTGCAGATGTTGAGGACCAGCGGCGAGACCTCGCCGTCGAGCTTCTGCTGGTCACGCAGCGAGGTCATCCAGGCGCCGGAGCGCTTCGACGGCCGGGCGAAGTAGTCGCCATAGAACAGCGCCTTGTGCTTGCCGTCCCGCCCCTTCATCTCCCACACCCGGACGTCCGGATGCCAGACCGGCACATCCTTGCGCTCCTCGAAGGTAACGCCGAACAGGCGCGTCGCGCAGTCGAAGGCGGCGGCGATCATGTGATCGAGCGCGAGATAGGGCTTGATCGCGGCGTCGTCGAAATTGGCGCGCTGAAGGCGCAGCTTTTCGGCATAAAAGCGCCAGTCCCAGGGGGCGAGCTTGAAATTGCCGCCCTCCTCGGTGATCAGCGCCTGCATGTCGTCGCGGTCTGCGAGAGCCCGCGACCTTGCCGGCTTCCACACCCGCTCCAGAAGTCCGCGCACCGCTTCCGGCGTCTTGGCCATGGAATCCTCCAGCCGGTAGGCCGCGAAGGTAGGGTAACCCAGGAGATTGGCGCTTTCCTCGCGCAGCCTCAGGACCTCGACGATGGTCGCGTTGTTGTCGTTGGAATTGCCGTTGTCGCCTCGCGCGGTGAAGGCTTTGTAGACCTTCTCGCGCAGGTCACGCCGCGCCGAGCTCTTCAGGAACTGTTCGACCGAGGAGCGCGACAGGGTGACGATGGCCTTGCCGGCCATGCCGCGTTCTTCTGCCGCAGCCTTGGCGCTGGCGACAAAACTCTCCGGCAGGCCTTGGCGGTCGGCTTCGCCGAGCTCCATGAACCATTCCTGCTCGTCGCCGAGCAGATGATGACTGAAGCTGGTGCCGAGCTGGGCCAGTCTCTCGTTGATCTCGGCCATCCGCGTCTTAGCCTCTTCGGAGAGGCCGGCGCCGGAGCGGTGGAAGCGGGTGTAGGTGCGCTCGAGCAGGCGGAGCTGTTCCGGTGTCAAACCGAGATTGGCGCGGTTCTCGTGCAGCTGGGCGATGCGGCCAAACAGCACGGCGTTCATCATGATCGGATTCCAGTGCCGCGCCATCCGCAAGGAAACCTCCTTGTCGATCTCCAGGATGGCCGGGTTGGAATGCGCCGAGACGAGGTCGTAGAACACCGACGCAATCTTGCTGAGCAGCTTGCCCGAGCGCTCCAGCGCCGTGATGGTGTTGGCGAAGTCGGCCGCGGTCGGGTCGTTGGTGATCGCTGCGATCTCGGCGGAGTGGTCGGCGAAGGCCTGCTCGAACGCCGGGAGGAAGTGCTCCGGCTTGATCTCGTCGAACGGCGGGGTCGCAAATGGCGTCACCCACGCCTTCAGCAGCGGGTTGCTCTCGGCATCCGTAGTTTGGCGGGTTTCTGACATCGCAAGTCCCAATTTTGTGGCTCGATTGTTGCGGCAGCTATAGCACGCGATGGGGCTTTTTTGGGCCATTTGCCCTTGCTCCCGGCTGCCTTTTCGGGGAGATTGCGGCCCTTCAAGCCTGGGACCACTGAGCTCATGAACGCGAACTCCTCGTCTTCCCGTCGAATCGCCTGGCCGAGCGTCATCACCGTCATCAGCGCCGCCATCCTGATCGGTGCCGAGGTGTTCGGCGCGGCGTTTGCCGGCGGCTGGGCGCTCGCGATCCTGTTCGGGCTCGGCGAGCAGGGCACGCACATCCTTCAGGCCGCGCTGTTCGCGCTCGGCGTGCTGGTGATGACCGCCTTCATCCGCGCCGCTCAGCGCGTCGAGCCGTTCACGAAGCGCGGCTGACGCTCCCTCGCGCGCGAGGGACACGCGCGCGCAGAAAGCTTAACGCGCGTTCATCTTCCCCGTCGCTCGCGCAACGCTGCGCAAGCAGATGTTAGGCAATTCTGTTCTCAGCCTAAAAAATCTCTTGCGAACCAGAGTCAAAACACTTATGTGCGGATTGCCCAATTTCGCACGTGCCTGTGGTCGTGTGTCAGTCGGTAGGTATCCGGACAAGAGGCCGGACAGCCGCCAAGGGGTGAAGAAGCCGAGGGGCTCTTCGGAAGTGCGGAAGTCGGAAGGCTCAACAAGCCGGAAGACGAAAGCAAACCCGGAGCGTCCAGCATCTCTCTCAAAGAGATGCCTTGTCGAAGGTGACTTTGCTCTTTGCAACCGTGACTGGCAGCCGGAGGCGAACCGGCGCACCCCGCTCTCAACGGGGGACGCGACTTAAAGCAACGACGGATCGGGCTTTTTTGGTCTCTACCGGCATTCCAACGCCGGCGCGGGCTACTGAAAAGGCTTGTCCTTCATTGCCAGGTGTGCGGGCGGGAACATTCCCAACCAATCCACGGCAGCACAGTCTGATGTGAGTCTTTGGCTCGTCGCGCCTCCATCGCGCGATCTGGCCGGAGCGCTCTTATCCGACGTCATTTTTTGAACGGATCCCCGTCGCTGGGCCGTTTGGGAGAGTGCTATGACCGACCGTATCCAGGAATTCCTGCGCAACCGCCGCAGCGAGGGCCTCGACACCGAACCGTGCCTCGTCGTCGACCTCGAAGTCGTGCGCGACAATTACCAGACCTTCGCCAAGGCGCTGCCCGACAGCCGCGTGTTCTATGCCGTCAAGGCGAACCCGGCGCCGGAAGTGCTGGCTTTGCTCGCCTCCATGGGCTCCTGCTTCGACACCGCCACGGTCGCCGAGATCGAGATGGCGCTCGCTGCTGGTGCGACGCCCGACCGTGTCTCCTTCGGCAACACGATCAAGAAGGAGCGCGACATCGCACGCGCCTTCGCGCTCGGCATTCGGCTGTTCGCAGTCGATTGCACCGCCGAGGTGGAGAAGGTCGCCCGTGCCGCGCCCGGGGCCAAGGTGTTCTGCCGCATCCTCTATGACTGCGCCGGCGCCGAATGGCCGCTGTCGCGCAAGTTCGGCTGCGATCCGGAGATGGCCGTCGACGTGCTCGACGTTGCCAAGCGTCTGGGCCTGGAGCCGTGCGGCATCTCCTTCCATGTGGGCTCGCAGCAGCGCAAGGTGAAGGCGTGGGACCGTGCGCTGGCGATGGCCTCGCAGGTGTTCCGCGACTGCGCCGAGCGCGGCATCAACCTGACCATGGTCAACATGGGCGGCGGTTTCCCGACCAAGTACCTGAAGGACGTGCCGCCGGTGGTCACCTACGGCCGCTCGATCTTCCGCGCGCTGCGCAAGCACTTCGGCAACCAGATTCCGGAGACCATCATCGAGCCGGGCCGCGGCATGGTGGGCAACGCCGGCATCATCGAGTCCGAGGTCGTGCTCATCTCGAAGAAGAGCGACGAGGACGAGGTGCGCTGGGTCTATCTGGACATCGGCAAGTTCGGCGGTCTCGCCGAGACCATGGACGAGTCGATCCGTTACGCCATCCGCACCCCGCATGACGGCGCGGACATGACGCCGTGCGTGCTCGCGGGCCCGACCTGCGACAGCGCCGACGTGCTGTACGAGAAGAACCCGTACCCGCTTCCGGTGACGCTCGAGATCGGCGACAAGCTGCTGATCGAAGGCACCGGGGCCTATACGTCGACCTACTCGGCGGTGGCGTTCAACGGCATTCCGCCGCTGAAGACCTACCACATCTGATCGCCTCTCTTACCGAGGCCTGACGAACCCGGGAGCCGGCTTGCCGGCTCCCACCCTGACATTTCGATTTCTGACGACGCCTTGGACCGGCGTGCTTTGGGCACGTCCGTTTCAAGCGGGGACTGACGCGCCATGACTGCTCTTCGGAAGACACAGGTTGATCCCACCTCGAAAGCCGCTCCGTTCGCGATCCGTGCGGAGCGTGCGGCCGACGTTGCGATGCGTGAAGCGCTGCTCGATGCGTCCTTTGGCGAGAACCGCCATGGCCGCACCTGCCAGCGCCTGCGTGACGGACGCGCACCCGCAGCCGGCCTCGCGCTGACCGCGATGCGCGAGGGGAAGCTCGTGGGAACCGTGCGGCTGTGGCACGTCAGCGCCGGAGGCAGGCCCGCTCTGGTCCTCGGACCGCTGGCGGTGGACCCTGCCTGCCGCGAGCTCGGGATCGGCGCCGCGCTGATGCAACAAGCGCTGGCCGCCGCCCGGGCGCGTGGGCACGCCGCCGTGATCCTGCTCGGCGATGCCGCTTATTACACCCGCTTCGGCTTCTCGCCTGAGAAGACTGGCGAGCTGTCGCTGCCCGGCCCGTTCGAGCGTGACCGCTTGCTGGCCGTCGAATTTCAGACCGGCGCGCTGGACGGCGCCAAGGGAATGATCGTCCCGACTGGTGCGGCCCTGCCCAAACGGAGGGTAGTTCGCGCCCTCCAGGCGCACGCGGCCTAAGGGATCGCCATGATGGCGACGACCCCAGCCGCGTTGAGCGGCAACGCCCGGCTGTGCCTGCGTCAAGCTCCATTCCTTTGGGGTTGCGCAGGCCCGCAAATTGCCCGTAAACCCCACGAATTCCTCTTCAGTCGAGGCCCACGACCATGTCCCGCCGCCTGATTTCCACCGGCTCGCCGTTCGAGAAGACCGCCGGCTACAGCCGCGCCGTGATCGATGGCGAGTTCGCTTTCGTCGCGGGAACCACCGGCTACGACTACACCACGATGACGATGCCGGCCGATGTCACGAGCCAGTCACGCAACTGCTTCAAGACCATCGAAGCTGCCCTGAAGGAGGGTGGCTTCGAGATGGCCGATATCGTCCGTGCGACCTACTACCTCACCGACATCAAGGACGCTGACGCGCATTTCGCGGTCTGCGGCGAGGTCCTCGGCGAGATCCGGCCGGCCGCCACACTTCTCGTCGTCTCGGCGCTCTACAAGCCCGAGATGAAGGTCGAGATCGAAGCCACCGCCAAGCGCCGCAGCGCCTGATCCACCCCTCACCATTGTTCGCCAGCACGTTCCGGAGAAACCATCCCATGAGCCCCGCCTCGCAGATCTACGCGAAGATCACCGGTCCCATCGTCATGGTCGGCTTCGGCTCCATCGGCAAAGGCACCTTGCCGCTGATCGAGCGGCATCTCGATTACGACAAGTCGCGCGTCACCGTCATCGATCCCAAGGACGAGGGCCGCAAGGCACATTGCGAGAAGCACAATGTGCGCTTCATCCAAAAGGGCGTAACCAGGGACAATTATCGGGAGTTGCTGACCCCGCTGCTCACCGAAGGCGGCGGCCAGGGCTTTTGCGTCAATCTCTCGGTCGACACCGGCTCCACCGACATCATGGAGCTCTGCAACGAGCTCGGCGCCCTCTATATCGACACCGTCAACGAGCCCTGGCTCGGCTTCTATTTCGATACCTCGAAGGGCCCGGAAGCACGCTCCAACTACGCCCTTCGCGAAGCGACGCTGGCCGCCAAGAAGGCGCGCCCTACGGGCTCGACGACGGCCGTCTCCTGCTGTGGCGCCAATCCCGGCATGGTCTCCTTTTTCGTCAAGCAGGCGCTGCTCAATGTCGCCGCTGATCTAAAGCTCAATGCGCCCAAGCCGAAGACCAAGGCCGAATGGGCGGACTTGATGCGGCAGGCCGGCATCAAGGGCATTCATATCGCCGAACGCGACACCCAGCGCTCCAAGTCGCCGAAAGAGCCTGATGTCTTCGTCAACACCTGGTCGGTGGAAGGTTTCCTGTCGGAAGGCGTGCAGCCGTCCGAACTCGGCTGGGGCACCCATGAAAAATGGATGCCCGAGAACGCGCGGACCCACGAAGCCGGCTGCGGCGCCGCCATCTATCTGATGCAGCCCGGCGCCAACACGCGCGTGCGTACCTGGTGCCCGACCCGCGGCGCGCAGTATGGCTTCCTCGTCACCCACAACGAGTCGATCTCGATCGCCGACTATTTCACCGTGCGCGACGCATCAGGCACGGCAGTCTACCGGCCGACCTGCCACTATGCCTACCATCCGGCTGACGATGCCGTGCTGTCGCTGCACGAAATGTTCGGCCGCGCGGCGAAGATGCAGGAGAAGCACCACATCCTCGATGAGAACGAAATCGTCGACGGCATCGACGAACTCGGCGTGCTGCTGTTCGGCCATGACAACAATGCCTACTGGTACGGCTCGCAGCTCTCCATCGAGGAGACCCGCAAGCTCGCGCCCTACCAGAACGCCACCGGCCTGCAAGTGACCTCCGCTGTGCTCGGCGGCATGGTGTGGGCGCTGGAAAATCCCAACGAAGGCATCGTCGAAGCCGACGAGATGGATTTCGACCGTCTGCTGGAAATCCAGTTGCCGTATCTCGGCCCGGTGAAGGGTTACTACACCGACTGGACGCCGCTGACGGATCGTCCGGGACTGTTCCCGGAAGACATCGATACCAGCGATCCCTGGCAGTTCCGGAACGTTCTGGTGCGGTGACAACCCAGCGATCATGCCCGGGCTTGTCCCGGGCATCCACGAACTTTCCTTCTGCAGCTCCAAGACGTGGGATGGCCGGGACGAGCCCGGCCATGACGCTGCAACGACGAGTTCGCTACTTCTCCTTGATCGGCGGCGCGATCTTCTCGGCTG
Source organism: Bradyrhizobium sp. 149 (assembly GCF_023073915.1). Classification (GTDB taxonomy): domain Bacteria; phylum Pseudomonadota; class Alphaproteobacteria; order Rhizobiales; family Xanthobacteraceae; genus Bradyrhizobium. The sequence goes on from NZ_JADPKK010000020.1 coordinate 89,948, forward strand.
GCGCCGGCGGCAATGCCGGTTTGGCCGCGCCCGCAGCGCCCTGGGTCTGCGGCTCGGGTCGCGCGGGCTCCGGGGCCGGCGTGGTCGGCCGGTCGCCGCCGGGCTTGGCTTCCGCAGGCTTGTTCTGATCATCCGACGGCGTGCCCTGAAGCGGGGGCGTCGCCTGCGCCGTCTGCATCCGGCTCTCGGCACGGATTTGCGCCAGCGACATGCCTGAAACCACGACCCCTGCTGCGAACAGCGAGCACGCGATCATCAGGTCGAGCTTCAGTCTGCGCTTGTCATAATGGCCGGGCATGTCGATCACCGCCTTTGTCCGGGATCAACGAAATCGCCCGTCTGCAGTTCCCTCCCCGTGGTGGTGGGAACCCGGGCCGGCGCCGGATCCGCCACAGCCGAAGCCACAGCGCCGCCGCCGGTTGAGCCGGCGCAGCTCCATGCCCTGCTTTCAGAACGATGACGGATTAAAGCTCGAGCAGGCCGCCGTCCCCATTTTCGTCGGCGAACGCCAGCAGCGTCCCCTTCGCGTTCCAGGCAAGCGCGGCCACCGGCGGGGTGCCATTGCGGCGGACCAGGATCTCGGCGCCGTCCTCCAGACGCACCATCAGCACGGTGCCGTCGCTGTAGCCGGCGGCGAAGATGTCGTTCTTGGGATGGCAGGCGACGACCGACACGCGCGCCTGGAGCGGCGCGAGCATCGCGGGCTCCTTGCCCATAGGGCCGTCCTTGCTGGCGAACGGCCACAGGATAACCGTGTCGGCGCCCGAGGTCGCCAGCGCCTTGCCGCCCGCGCTCCACGACATCGAGCGAACGCGGCCGGGATAACCGGTCATGCGCATGTGCCTGTTGTCGGCAAGCCGCCAGCCGTGCAGCGCCGATTCGTGCATCGTGGTGACCAGGAATTTGTTGTCCGGGCTGAAGGTGACGCCGAGATGGGAGCCGGCCCAGGGCAGGAATTCGGCCGATCCCGTCATGTTGGGAAACCACAGCGTCGCGCCGTTGTAATGGGCGATCGCGAGACGCTGGCCCTTCGGCGCAAACGCAAGGCCGCCGACCGTCGAGGGCACCTCGAGCGACTTCTCCTCGCTCTTGCCGCTCTTGAAGAAAGCGGTCTTGCCGGCCGACCAGGCGTAGGCACCGTCCGGATGCAGCGCCACGGCATCGATCCAGCGCCGCTTCGGGTCGGTCGCAAGCAGCGTCACCTCACCCTTGGTATCGAGCGACATGACCTTCCCATCGTCGCCGCCCATCACGAGGCGCTTGCCGTCGGAGGCGGCCGAGAGAATGCCGCCGCTGTGCACGGCGACCTTGCTGATCTCGCCCTGGTCATCCACGAACGCGACATTCTCCTCGCCGCCGACGAAGGCGGCGCGGTTGCCAAGGAAATGCACGGAAGTCACGACCATCCCGAGCGCGAGCGGCTTGACGCGCTCGGTGACGGAGACGATCGAGGCGGAATCGGCAGGCGGCGTAAACTCTTTCATCACGAGACGATGCAGCTCTCAAAACCCTGGCGAATGAGATCTTGCGGCAATTCGCGGCCGATGAAGACGAGGCGGCTCTCGCGTGGCTCGCCATCCTTCCACTTCCGCTGGTGGTTGCCCTCCAGCATCATGTGCACGCCCTGGAAGACATAGCGGTCGTCGTCGTCGTGGAAGGCGAGGATGCCCTTGGAGCGCAGGATCTTGCCGCCTTCCACCTGCACCAGATTCTGGAGCCAGGGCATGAACACGTTCGGGTCAAGCGGCTTGTCGGTCTTGAGCGAGAGCGACTGCATGTCCTCGTCGTGATAGTGCTTCAGGCCGTGGCCGTGATCATGATCGTGATGATGGTCGTGACCGTGATGGTGATGATCATGGTCGTGGTCATGATCCTCGGCATTCAGGAAGTCCGGCTCGATGTCGAGGATGCGGTCGAGGTCGAAGGCGCCGCGGTCGAGCACGTCGGCCAAAGCCACCGAGCAGCGCTCGGTGCGGTGCAGCTTCGCATAGGGGTTGATGGCGCGGATGCGGGCCTCGACTTCCGCAAGCTCGGCCTTGGTGACGAGATCGGTCTTGTTCAGCACGATGACGTCGGCAAAGGCGATCTGGTTCTTGGCTTCGGGCGCGTCCTTCAAACGATCGGACAGCCATTTCGCGTCCGCGACCGTCACGACTGCGTCGAGCCGCGCGTTCTTCTGCACGTCTTCGTCGACGAAGAAGGTCTGCGCTACCGGCGCCGGATCGGCGAGGCCGGTGGTCTCGACGATGATGGCGTCGAACTTGCCCTTGCGCTTCATCAGGCCGTCCATGATGCGCACGAGGTCGCCGCGCACGGTGCAGCAGATGCAGCCATTGTTCATCTCGAACACTTCCTCATCGGCGCCGATGATGAGGTCGTTGTCGATGCCGATCTCGCCGAATTCGTTGACGATGACGGCGTACTTCTTGCCGTGATTTTCCGACAGGATGCGGTTCAGAAGCGTGGTCTTGCCGGCACCGAGATAGCCGGTCAGGACGGTCACGGGAATTTTTGGGGAGGTCGCTTCAGACATAACAACTCCGGACTTCGGGCTTTTCGCGCGACGCGAGGCGGGGTGGCCCCTGCCCTAGTGGTCAAGCGCGCTGGTCAGGGCCTTTATATTGTGCCTGACCATATCAATGTAAGTGGGTGCAGGCCCCTTTTCGCCGGTCAAACCGTCGGAAATCAGGGTCCCGCCGACTTTTGAGCCGGTCTCCGCCGCGATCCGCCGGATCAGCCGGTCATCGCTGATATTTTCCAGGAACACGGCCGGGATTTTTTGGGCCTTGATCTGGCCGATGATGGTGGCGATGTCCCGCGCGCTGGGCTCGGTTTCCGTGGAGACGCCCAGGGGCGCGATGAACTGGACGCCGTATTCAGCAGCGAAATAGCCAAAGGCATCATGGGTCGAGATCACCTTGCGCCGCTCCGGCGGGATTTTGGCCACGGCTTCGCGGACCTCGCGGTCGAGCCTTTCGAGTTTTTCCAGATAGGCCTTGGCCTGGGCGCGGAAGAATTCCGCGTCATCGGGGTCGACCGTGGCCAGCGCATTGGCGATGCCGGTGACGTAGATTTTGGCGTTGGGCACGGACTGCCAGCCATGCGGGTCGGCGGCCGAGCCGAGCTTGAGCGGCGCGATGCCTGCGCTCACAGTGACCACCTGCGCCTTGCTGCCCGAGGACTGCACGAGGCGCGGCAGCCAACCCTCGAGACCAAGTCCGTTGACGATGACCAGTTTTGCGTCCGCGATCCGCTTCGCATCGCTTGGCGCCGGCGTGTAGACGTGGACGTCGCTGTCGGCGCCGACCAGCGTCGTCAGATCGATCCGGTCGCCGCCCACATTGCGAACGAAATCGGCAAGGATCGAGAAGCTCGCGACGACCTTCAGCCGTTCCGCGGCGTGCAGCGGCGAGGCGATCAGCAAAAGCACACAAAGCAGGATGCGCCGCATCGCTGTCACGCTTCCAGATGCCGGCCGGGAAATAGTTGCCTGACGACGCCGCCGACCCGGCCGAACAGGACGGAGACGATGTAGAGCGCGCTCGCCACCAGAATGATCGCAGGGCCCGACGGCACGCGGGTCTGGAACGACAGCACGAGACCTGCATAGCCGGAGACGGCGGCAGCGACGACCGCGAGGCAGATCATGACGGTGAGATCGCGCGACCAGAACCGCGCAATCCCGGCCGGCAGGATCATCAGGCCGACCGCGAGCAGCGTGCCGAGCGCCTGAAAGCCGTTGACGAGGTTGATGACGACCAGCGCGAGGAAAGCGAGATGCGCGGGTCCCCCGGCGCGGCTCACGGTACGCAAAAATAACGGATCGACACTTTCGATCACCAACGGCCGGTAGATCACGGCGAGCACGAGCAGCGTCACGGTGGCGTTGAACGCGACGACCAGCAGCGTCTGGTCGTCCATCGCGAGAATATTGCCGAACAGCACGTGCAGCAGGTCGATATTGGTGCCCTTGATCGAAACGATGGTCACGCCCAGCGCCAGCGAGGCCAGATAGAACGTCGCGAGCGAGGCATCCTCCTTAAGCCCGGTCGAACGCGCGACGAGGCCTGCGAGGATCGCGACGGCAAAACCTGCGGCCAGGCCACCCGCCGTCATCGCGAACAGGTTGAGACCTGAGAGCAGGAAGCCGACAGCGGCGCCGGGGAGGATCGCATGCGCCATGGCGTCGCCGACCAGGCTCATTCGTCGCAGCATCAGGAACACGCCGATCGGCGCACCCGCGAGCGAGAGCGCGATGACGGCCGCGAGCGCACGTCGCATGAACTCGAATTCGGTGAACGGGCCGATCAGCGCGTCATAGATCATCGGATATCAAGCCGCCCGCGAGCGGGCATCATCGGCCGAGCAGGCGGCGGCGCTGTCGTCGAAGGCTTCGCACATCCGCATCGCGACCATCAGGTTTTCCGGCGTCAGCACCTCCGCCGTCGGCCCCCACGCCACGGGGCCGCGCGCCAGCACCAGCGTTTCGCTGAAATGGGTGCGCACCATCTCCATATCGTGCAGCGCGGCGAGCACGGTGCGGCCCTCGACGTGCCAGTGCTTCACCAGCGCCAGCAGATCGGCCGTGGTCTTGCTGTCGATGGCGTTGAAGGGCTCGTCCAGCACGATCAGCCGCGCGTCCTGGAGCAGCACGCGCGCGAACAGCACGCGCTGCATCTGGCCGCCCGAAAGCGTGCCGATCGGGCGGTTTTCGAAACCGTTGAGGCCAACGGAAGCGATCGCGCGGAGTATCTTTTCGCGCGCGACCTTGCCGATGCCGCCGAACAGGCCGGTCCCGCGCCACAGCCCGGTGGCGACGAAGTCCAGCACCGAGATCGGGAAGCTGCGGTCGATCTCCGTACTCTGCGGCAGATAGGCGATATCGCGTGAGTCGAGCCCGCCGAGATGGATGCTGCCGTCGAGCGGCTTGAGGATGCCGACGATGCCACGCAGCAGTGTCGACTTGCCGGCGCCGTTCGGGCCGATCACGGCCAGCAACGCGCCCGGCGCGACCTCACCCTTGAGATGGTGCACGGCCGGATGGCGGTCATAGCCGAGCGTAACGTTGCGGAAATGCAGCGCCGCCATGGTCACCTCATTGCCAGGAAGACCACGCCCCAGAGCATGGCGCAGACCGCGAGCGCGGCCGCGAGGCGGGCGGCCATAGTCATGCGCAGGATCGACCAGTGCGCCGCCTGAGCCGGATGCGGAGAGGCCGCACCGTGGACATGGGCGTGGCTGTGATCGTGTCCGTGCGAATGCCCGTGGTCATGAGAATGGTCATGAGCGTGGTCGTGACGATTGGCTGGGGACGCGGCGGGAACCATGCCTGGACGTTATATTATAACATTACCCCTGTCCACGCCGGGCTCAGGGCTTGCCAATTACCATCGCGATGGCGGCGGCGACAAACGGGAACGGCAGTGAGACCGCACAGCGGAACCAGACGAAACGGGCCGGCATGAATGGGATTTCCCACAAGATCACCCGCTGGAAGGCAAACAGCGCCCAGGCGACGACATAGGCGACCACCTGCGGCACCCCACCTCCCGATTTCAGCGCCACCGTACCGATGGAGAACCCGATCACCGGGCCGCCGGGCGTCGCGGCACCGGCGATCACGGCAGTCGCGACCCCGAGCCAGCCGCTGTCCGGGCCGAGCCAGCCGCTGATCACCTCCTGCGGGATGATGGCGGCGATGTAGCCGGAGCCGATCACCCCGAGCGCAATCCGCGGCACGATGTTGATGAAGTCCATCGAGCCTTCGCGGAGCGAGGCCTTGAACACCGATGGGCCGCGGCGAAAGGCGATCAGGCCGACGCCGAACACCGAGCCCCACAACAGGATATCGATCAGAAGCGCGGCGCTCAATTCTCGTCGTCCTTCAGGGCAGGCTTCGGATAAAAAGCCGGACATAGACGAAGCGGCCGAGCGCGCCCGCGAGCACCGGCAAGGGCAGCGAGATGACGATGCGCCACAGCGTGAAGTCGGTGCCCATGATCGGGATTTCCCAGGCCACCGCCCGGCCATAGCCGATCAAGGTCCAGCTCACGACCATGGCGATGGTGGCACCGAAATCAGCGCCGACCGCCAGCAGCGCGCTCGCCACGGGATAGGCGGTGAAGGGACCACCGGGCAGGATCGCGCCGAAGGCAGTGCCGATCAGAAGACCCTTCAGGCCGGATTTCGGCCCGAGCGCGCGCGAGACTTTCTCGTGCGGCAGGATCTCGGAGATGAACGCGCCGAGCAGGCAACCCGCCAGCACGCGCGGCAGGATGCCGCCGAACAGCGAGAGGTCGTGGGTGAGAATGTCGAGAACACCGTCGGCGCCGTCACGCCGCCAGACCAAACCCGCGCTCACCGCCACCAGGGCCGCGATGATGATGGTCGACCAGCCGATCGGCTTGCGCACACGCCCCGGCCGCGGCTCGGAGTCCGCATCCTCGGCAAGCGCCGGGTCTTTCGGGGAAGGTTCTGACAACGGGCGCGTTCGGCTCGAGGGTGATGCCCGTCCTGATTAAGGGCTCCGCCCAGGCGATGCAAACAGTACGATGACGCGAGCGATGCGCGCCTCGCGCAGGGCCATGCAAGGCACAGACGAATTCCTCAAAGCAAAAAGGCGGTCGCGCATGCGACCGCCTTTTGTTTCTGTCATTCATTCCGGGGCGGCGCAGCCGAACCCGGAATCTCGAGATCCCGGTTCGATGCTGCGCATCGCCCCGGAATGACCGAGTAAAGCCTCAGGCCTTGTCGAACAGGGACTCGACGTATTCCCAGTTCACGAGGTTCTCGACGAACGCCTTCAGATAGTCGGGACGGCGGTTGCGGTAGTCGATGTAGTAGGAGTGCTCCCAGACGTCGCAGCCGAGGATCGGGGTGGCGCCGTGCACCAGCGGATTCTCGCCGTTCGGGGTCTTGGAGATCTCGAGCTTGCCGTTCTTGACCTGGAGCCAGCACCAACCGGAGCCGAACTGGCCGACGCCGGCCGCCTGGAAGTCAGTCTTGAACTTCTCGAAGCCGCCGAGGTCCTCGTTGATCTTCTTCTCGATCTTGCCCGGCAGCTTGGTGCCGCCGCCATTGGGCTTCATCCAGCTCCAGAAATGGATGTGGTTGTAGTGCTGGCCGGCATTGTTGAACACCGCGGGGTTCTTGCCGAACGAGCCCTTGACGATCTCCTCAAGGGACTTGCCTTCCCATTCGGTGCCCTTGAGCGCGTTGTTGCCGTTGGTGACATAGGCCTGATGATGCTTGTCGTGGTGGAATTCGAGCGTTTCCTTCGACATGAACTGGCCGAGGGCGTCATAGGCGTAGGGGAGTGGGGGCAGCGTAAAGGTCATGGGTTGTTGTCCGCGACTGATGGGGGAACGAGACTTAACGGTCACCCCTTATAGAAGGTTCCGTCGCGGTTAAATACCGCCAATTTGCGAAAAGGCGCGATGCGGTTGCTCGGCCGTTTGCACAAAATCATCGCATGGTTGGGGGTCAGCAATCGCCAAAAAAATATTGTTGCCTTTGAGGCGCTTACGGAAGAACGAACCCACCAAGGATGTAAAAGGTAGAGCGATGAGCATCGAGATCGACATTTTGAACGGCGACGCCTCGTGGCGTATGGCGGAGCCGCTGCATCAGGCGGTCTTCGGACCTGATATCGCCGGGAAGCAGCCCTGGGCTCATGTCAAATGGGCCAATGCCGACCTGCGCGTGCTGATCGAGACCCCCGAGGATGGTCTCGTCTGCCATGTCGGCATCTATTTCCGCACCGTCACCTGGAACGGGCAGAAGGTTCACGTCGGCGGCATCGGCGGTGTCTGCACGCGGGAGGACCGGCGCGGCCGCGGCTATGCGACCATGGCGATCGACGCCGCGGTGCACACCATGCGCGCCAACGAAGCGGTTCGCTTCGCGCTGCTATTCTGCGAGCCGCACAATTTCGCGTTCTACGAAGCGCGCAAATGGCGGCCCTTCACGGGCGAGGTCTATTGCGAGCAGCCGGAGGGACGGATCCGGTTCACCCACATGGCGCCCTACGTCTTCGACATCGTCAGCGCGCCGACCCTGGGCACCATCGACCTATGCGGTCTGCCGTGGTGAGCCCTGCGTAACGGCAGGTTGGTGCCGGCGCCGCACGCCGTATAGTATGTCGCGCATCATCTAATATTCCACCCGGTGACACATGACGATCGACGCCTCCGTAGACGCCGTGCCGCCGCGTGCCCCGGTCGCCTCCTCGATCGCCGGTCTTTTGACGGCCCCGATCCTGCCGACGCTGCTGCGGCTCGCAATCCCCAACATGATCGCGATGGTCGGCAGCACGTTGGTCGCGATTGCCGAGACCTCCTATATCGGCCGGCTCGGCACCATTCCGCTCGCCGCGATCGCGCTGGTGTTTCCGTTCGCCATGCTGACGCAGATGATGAGCGCGGGCGCGATGGGCGGCGGCGTCTCGTCCGCGATCAGCCGCGCGCTGGGCGCAGGCGATCGGGACCGTGCGGCGACGCTGGCACTGCACGCCGCTATCATCGGCCTCTGCGGCGGGCTTTTCTTCACGGTGATGATGCTGGTCTTCGGCCGCTCGTTGTTCACGCTGCTTGGCGGCCGGGAACGCGTGCTCGATGAAGCCTGCGGCTATTCGCAGGTGCTGTTCTCCGGCGCGATCGCGATCTGGCTCGTCAACACGCTGGCCTCGGTGATCCGCGGCACCGGCGACATGCGCATGCCCTCGATGGCGCTGATCGGGACGAGCCTTCTGCAGGTTGCGCTCGGCGGCACGCTGGGGCTCGGTCTGTTCGGCGTGCCGCAATTCGGGATGCCTGGCGTCGCCGCCGGCCAGCTGGTCGCGTTCACCTGTGCTGCGGTCTTCCTGCTCTGGTATCTCTGGTCCGGCCGCAGCCGGCTGCCGTTGGATTTCCGCGCCTTCCACTTCGATCGCGCCTTGTTCGTCGACATCCTCAAGGTCGGCGCGGTCGCCTGCTTGTCGCCGCTCCAGACCGTGCTCACCATTTTGATCTTCACCAAGATCCTCGCCACCTTCGGCACCGAGATGCTGGCCGGCTACGGCATCGGCTCGCGCCTGGAATTCTTGCTGATCCCGATCACCTTCGCCATCGGCATCGCCTCGGTGCCGATGGTCGGCGTGGCGATGGGCGCCGGACAGGTGAAACGCGCGCGGCGCGTGGCCTGGACCGCGGCTGTGGCCTCGGGACTTGCCGTTGGCCTGATCGGCCTCATCATCGCGCTCGATCCGTCGCTGTGGGTCGCGCTCTTCACCAGGGATCCCGGCGTTGCCGCCGCCGCGCACAGCTATTTCCACTGGGCAGGCCCGGCCTTCGTGTTCTTCGGCATCGGCGTGTCGCTGTATTTCTCCTCGCAAGGCGCGGCGCGCGTCGGCGGCCCCGTGCTCGCCTCCACCGCGCGGCTTCTGATCGTCGCGATCGGCGGCGGCGGCCTGATGATGGCGCAGGCGCCGGCCTGGACGTTGTTCGCGCTGGTCGGCGGCGCCATGGTGGTGTTCGGGCTGTCGACCGCAGGCTCGGTCGCCTTCGTCCGCTGGGTCAAATAAGCGCAGATAAAGAAACGCGGGCAAGTAAACGCAGAAATGTGATTCCATCCAGCGTTGCACTATCGTGCTGGGCTGCTATTGAGGCGCTCCACCTCGGGGCCCTCTCCATGATTTCCAGATTCGCTGCTCTCATCGCCCTCCTGGCTGCGCTCCTTGGCGCGACCGCCGCCCATGCGCAGAGCGTCGACGGGACATGGCTAACCCAGGCCGGCGATGCCCGCGTCAAGATCAGCAAATGCGGCGACGGCATCTGCGGCAATGTCGTCTGGCTGCGTGAACCCCACGACACCGCGACCGGCCTGCCCGCCACCGACAGCAAGAATCCCAATCCCGCGCTCGCGAGGCGCCCGATGACCGGCTTGCCATTGTTCAGCGGCATGCAGCCTTCAGGGCCGAACAAATGGTCGGGCCAGATCTACAATGCCGACGACGGCAGCACCTATGCGAGCAGCGTTACGGTGACATCCGGGGATTCGCTGCGGGTCGAAGGCTGCGTCGGCGCGCTCTGCGGCGGCGAGACCTGGACGCGCGCGGGGCGCTAGCGCCTCACGCCATCATCGCCTTCAGCGCCGTCGCCGCCGAGGCGTAGCCGCCCCGCGCGCCGTCGATGAAATGGACGTGGTCGCTGCGCAGCGCCGACGGCGTGAAGCAGGTCATCATCGCAGCGTCCTGTTGGTAGAGGCCATAGCGCACGATGCCGTCGCGCGCGGCCGCAGCGAGACGTTCGCTGAGTGCGCGTTCGAGCTCCGGCGTACAGTCGAGGATCATGCGCAGGCCGTCGTCATATTTCCTGAAGTCCGAGTTCTCGACCACCTGACGCTTATAGACGGTTGGCACAAAGCCGCCGACGTTGAGATCGAAGCGCATGATCAGGTAGACGAACAGCGTATAGGCCAGCACGCCGGCGCGGCGCACGAGCAGCGGACCGCCGCGCTTGGTGCGCGCTTCATATTCCAGCCCCTGCGGCGGCCATGTCAGCGGCGGCCCCTGCGATGGCACCGGACGGCCGCCATCCGGGCTGCGCTCGACGAGGTGGATGATGTCCTCGATCACTTTGCGAAAGGCATGCGGATCGGCACCGCGGGTCGGCATCACCAGCACGGACAAGATCAGGCCGCGCGAGGCCGGAATCACCTCGAAACGGCAGGACAGGCCGGAGAGATCGGGTTGCGTGCCCGCAGGCGCCTCAGGTATCGCAAACTCGCCGCGCTTCATCGCGGCGTCGGCCCAGGCGAGCCCGCCGCCCGAGAACATCGCATAGGACAAATTGGCCGACGGACCGAAGCGCGCGACGCGCACGTCGAGGCCCTGCGCACGGATGGCGCTCACCGGCACCAGCGCGACGCGCATCCCCAAATCGAGATCTTCGCGAACCCAGGTCGCGGTCGCAGCGAGCGCCTCGCGCGCGCGCTCGACGTCGGAAGGCGCGACCGCAAAGCTTGCGCCGTCGCCGCCGAACACGAAAGGAAATTCGCGGCCCTCCAATGCGTTCGTCACCGCCGCGATGACGGCGGCGCCGGCCATGTTCACCGCCTTATAGCGCTGCGCCGCGATGGCCTTGGTGGAATCCACGATGTCGGCAACACCGATGCTCCAGTCGTCCGGCAGCGGCGAATACAAAGCGGGATCCATCAGGCTGGTGAAGCCGCGAAAGACGGGAATGCCGCTATAGAAGGCTGATGTCATCGAGGGATGCCGGATGGTTGGGACGCGCGTCCAAAAGACATACGTAGCAGGATCGATCCGGGTTCGCCGGGCGGCGCGCCCTTGCAATCATTGGCCGAAATGGACCCCGACAACAAGTGAGGGCGCGCTGCAATGTCATCTGTCGCCCTCAGATGTTATCTGCAAGCTGGTCAACCGGGTCTGAAGATCGCGCCCCCGGCACTCCGGTCAGGGCACCCGCTCGCATCGGATGCCACTGGGATCGAAGAGCTTGCGGTGCATGAACTGGAGGGCTGCTCGATCCTGCCCTGTCTGAAACGAACGCGAGCGCCGCATCTGCCGCCTGACCGACGGCCCGCCGGAATTCTCACACGAACGATTGACCTGCCGAAGCACCGGACCTGAATGTCTAGTGCAGCTTCTCGTCCTGGCGCTTGCGCAGCGCGGATGCGGGGACGTCGTGGCAGCCGACAAGGCGCACGAATTTCTGCGGATACATTTCGTAGCCGTGATCACCGGAATTTTGATGAGACATCGGCGCGCAGTGAACGCCGCCTTGCTGTTCGCGAGATGACTTCGCCGGCGCTTGGCGCAAGTTCGAAGCGGTCATGAACTGCTCCCTATCGATTAGGGCAGATCGATTGACGTAACCCAATCGATTGCGGGGCATGTTACGACCAAATTCGGATCATGTCATTGCGCCGGATCAACGCAATTGTGGCGGTGGGGTTCCGCCTACGCCGTGTTGCCCGCGTCGACCGTGAACACGGTACCCGTCACATTGCGACCGCCCTCGCCCAGCAGATATTCCACCATGCGCGCGACGTCGTCGGTCTCCGGCAGGCGGCGCAGCGCGCTGCGGCTGGCGATGCGCTTGCGGCTGTCGTCGGAGAGATTGTGCGTCAGCTCGGTGTCGATGAAACCGGGCGCGATCGCGTTCACGGTGATGCCGAGCTTGCCGACCTCGCGCGCGAGCGAACGGGTGAAGCCGGTGGCGGCCGCCTTGGTCGCACCGTAAACGGAGAGGCCGTTATAGCCGGTGGTCGCGATGATCGAGGAGATGTTGATGATGCGGCCGGCACCATCAGCCATCATCTGGCGCGCGACATATTTGGTGAGAATGATGGGCGACAGCACGTTGAGCTGCACCAGCGCCTCGATGGCGGAATTGTGCATGGTCGCGAGCAAACCTTCGGTGCCGAGGCCGGCATTGTTGACGAGGCCGTAGATCGGGCCGAATTCGTCGCGTATGAGCTTTGCAAAAGCCGGGATCGCGTCAATTACAGCGAGGTCGCAAGCGCGGAAATGCAGCCGCTCCTCCGACCCAGCAACCGCAGCCTTGAGCTCGTCGCTCTCGCGCCGCGCCGCCGCGATCACGTTATAGCCGGCGCCGACCAGGCGCTTGCCGATCGCAAGGCCGATACCGCGGCTGCCGCCGGTGACGAGGACATTATGCATCGGTGCGCGCCAGTTTGCCGGCCGGGGTGACGTCGAGCGCCTCGACGAAGCGGATCACCGCCGGCACCTTGTGGGACGCGAGCTGCGCGCGGCACTGATCCAGGATCTGGTCGCGGATATCTTTTGCGCGCGCCGGATCGGTGCCGTCGGCCAGGATCACGTCGGCGACGACGATGCCGCCGGTGATCGGGCTCTTGCGTGACTTCGCCCGCGACATCCGCACGTCGGGATGACGGTTGATCACCGCCTCGATCTCTTCAGGGTGAACCTTCAGCCCACCGATATTGATGATGCCGCCGCGGCGGCCGACGAAATAGTAGCGATCGCCGCGCAATTCGACGATATCGCCGCTGTCGACAAACCCGTCCTCATCAGTGAGCGTAGCCGCATCGCGGCCGATATAGGCGTGCGCCGTGCGCGTCGAACGAATGCGTAGCGAGCCGTCGACGACTTTCATCTCGACGCCGTTGCGGTTCCCGAGATAGTCGGCCGGAAAGCCTTCCAGCCCGTCATTGACGGCAAAGCCGACGCCGGCCTCGGTCGATGCATAGGCATGGCCGACAGAGGAATTCGGGAATGCCGCCTTCAGGCCGTCGAGCACCGCCTGGTCGGCGATCTCGCCGGAGAGACGGACATAGCGCGGTGCGACCTGCGCGGCCGAGCCGCTCATCAACAGCTTGCGCCAGTGCGAGGGCGTGCCGGAGATGTGGGAGACGCCCCGCGCGTTCAGCCGCGTGACGTGATCGCCGAGCGCCTCATGCGGATTGGACAGCACCATCGAGCCGCCGGAGAGGACGGCGCGGAGGAAGATTTGGAGGCCGCCATAGCGGCGGATGTCGTAGAACGTTGCCCAAACCGGCGCGGGCCCCTTCACGGGGCCTTCGGCGACGATCGCGCCGGTGAGTGCCTCCAAGGTATGACCGGCGATTTTCGGCACGCCCGACGTGCCCGAGGTCAGCATCAGCCATTCCGTGGCGCGTTCGGTCTTGACCGGCGTGGTGGCTTGAAGCGGCAGTCGTGCGCTGACGACCAGCGGCACGCCGGTCCCGGCCCAACAATCCGGCTCGTCGGTGACGACGGCATCGATCCCGGCATCCGCGATCAGCGCATCGAGATGCGCTGGGTTGAGATCGGGCGGGCACAGCAGCATGCGACGGGCGATGCCGTCGAGCTCGATCATGGCAAGGCCCGACCGGAGCTGATCGGACAACTTCAGCAGTACTGCGCGGCCGGACAGCTCGCGCAGCCGGCCACCCAGGACCGTCCGCGACAGGATATCCGTCAGCGACACGACGTCATGCGCGTCCGACAGCGTGCGGCCGGTCAGCTCAGCGCCAAGATGGTCGCGGAGCGCAAAGATCTCACGCAGGGACATTTTCGTAGGCCCGCACGAAATCGCCCACGGTGGCGGGGAACGCCGCGTCCTCGGAGATGGTGAAGGGATCGACGCCGGTCTCGTCCTCGAGGCGCGCCACCAGGATGGCGAAGGCGAGCGAGTCGAAGCCCGTCTCGTGCAGGGACAGATCGTCCGAGAGTGCGGGAAGCGCGACGTGCTGCTCCTTGGCGATCTGCTGGATCGCTTCAATGACCTTAGACCGTACCGACATGGCTGGCTCGCTTCTGTTGTCGTTCGTGTTGCGGCGGCTCTTGATGACCGCCTCCCCATGGCCGCTTGTTTACCGGACAGAAGTAAATGGCTTCTTGGACAATTCGGATAAAATTGGACCTATCTGGCGGATTTTCCCGCGGCTAGAGCCGGATCGTACCCTGGTTGATTTGCGCATAGGCTTCCGAATCGAGTGCGACATAGGCGCCGGTCTTCAGGTCCAGCATGAACAGCGGATCGGAGATCGCGTCCGGATCGAAGCCCTCGCGCGCGAGCTCGCCCTTCTTCTGCTTGAACGTCTCGGTCGCATCGAGCTCGCGCGAGATGCGTATGAAGACGGGGCGGGCATAGGCCGGCAGGCGCCGTGCGAGATGGGCAGGCAGCGCCTCGACGTCAAAGCCTTCGTTCACCACGATCGCGCTCATGCCGGCGCGGCCGTCGGTGCCGGGGATGTTGACGCCGTAGGTGGTGGCGTCGATCACGCCGGTGAAATCGCGCACTGCGTCGTTGACCTCGGAGGTCGCGACGTTCTCGCCCTTCCAGCGAAAGGTGTCGCCAATGCGGTCGACAAAGTGGAAGAAGCCCTTGTCGTCGAGCCGCATCAGATCGCCGGTGCGGAACCAGGAATCGCCCCTGGAAAAGACGTCCCGCAGGATCTTCTTCTCGGTCTCGCTCGCCTCGGTGTAGCCCTCGAAGCGGCCGCCGCCCTCATCCGCCGTGCCGATGCGGCCGATGGCTTCGCCGGCCTCGCCGCGCGCGCAGGCGATACAAAACCCCTCTGCGTTGCGCAGCGGCACGCCGCTGTCCGGATCGAGCTTGATAAGACCGGCAGGAAAACGATGCGCGAGCAGCGGCGGAACGCGGCCGATCGCGCCGGGCTGGCCCTCGACGTTGAACAGCGAGAAATTGCCTTCCGTCGCCGCGTAGAATTCGAGGACGCGCGGAATGGCGAAACGCGCCTGAAAATCTTGCCAGATGTCGCCGCGAAGACCGTTGCCGCAGACCAGCCGCAGGCGATGCCGGTTCTCGTATTCCGACGGCGGCGCCTTGAGCAGATAGCGGCAGAGCTCGCCGATATACTGAAACAACGTGCAGTCGTGGCGCACGATGTCCGGCCAGAAATTTGAGGTTGAGAATTTTTCCGCGATCACCACCGAGCCGCCGGCAGCGAGCATGCTGCATGGCGCGACGATGCCGCCGACCGAGTGAAACAGCGGCAGGCAATCGTAAAGCCGGTCCTGAGGCGTCGCGCCGGTGAGGCCGGCAAACCAAAAGCCCCAGTTGAGGATGCGGCGGTGACTGATGCTGGCCGCTTTCGGCAGGCCGGTGGTCCCGGACGTGTAGATCAGCAGGGCCCGGTCGTTGATGGTGACGTCGCCGCGCTCGTCCGGCGAAAGCGGACCGTCATCGACGGCGGCAAGCGCGACATCGATCGCGCACTCGCTGCGGGCATCGCCATGGGTCCAGACTTTTGCTTCGGTCTTCAGGTACGGCGACGCGCCGCCCAGCGCCTCATTGAGCTCGTGCGCGACGATGATTTGAGCGGGCTTTGCTATGCCGATGCAATGCGCGAGCGACTGGCCGACGAGCTTGGTGTTGATCAGCGCGACCACGCCGCCGACGCGGCTGATGCCGAGCCAGGCCGCGACATAATCGATGCCGTTCGGCATGATCAGCGCGACAGTGTCGCCCTTGGCCACACCGGCCGAGCGCGCCCACCGCGCATAGCGATTGATGCGCTTCGAGAGCCCCTCATAGTCGAGGCTCGCGTCATCGGCGACCAGCGCAACGCGATCGGGCTGGCGCTGCGCCCAATCATCGACGACGTCGGCGAACAGCCGGCCCGGCAGCGTCTCGATCCGCGCGGTGAGCTCGATGGCCTTCAGCCAGATCTTTGAAGCCGAAGGTGCGCGCGCGGCTTTCGGTTGCTCGATGACGCCGGTGCTCATGCCGTTCATTCTTTCGGAACGTGTCTGCTGTTTCCCTAAGCTTAGCTCGCGCGCCCTGCCCAGATGTTAAGAGACAAGGTAAAACCCCGTTAGTGCACGATTAACTCTAGTCATCCGTTACCAAGCCGGTGGGGATCGGCGTGCGCGGCCGCGCAATTCCTGCGATCGCAAGGCCAGTTGTCGGGCGCGCTGCGCGTGTCCCCTTGTCCTGCTTGCGGGGGCGAGGTGAACTGGAGAGCCGGTCGAGTTGTCGGGCGTCAGGAAGGAGTAGCGACAGTACCTTGACGGGAAGCTGGAGCGCTGGATCGCTCCGCGCTAGCCGCCTCGCTGATGGCGCAAGCGCTGCGGCGATGCGTTGAACGGATAATACGGATTGAGATCGCAGCTCGCGGAGCGGCCTGAAGCGGTGGCGCGGCACTGCGGCAGCGAGGTGAAGGAGCAATCGTACCACTCCCCGCCACCGCCGTTCGCGCCGGAATAAACGTGCATGCAGATGGGATAGCGCGGATCGAAAGTCTGTGCTTGCGACGGCGCGGCCGTGAGCAGGGCACCGATGGTCATGATCAGGCCGAATGAGCGACGCATGAAAAATGTCCCGGACATCGCAATCATAGATCGCTAGTGCACCTTCTTGTAGCGCCGGCGCGGCTGCGGCGGCGGTTGATCGAAAGCATAGTAGGGATTGACGTCGCAGCTTGCCGAGCGGCCCGAAGCCGTGGCGCGACACTGCGGCAGCGAGGTGAAGGAGCAGTCGAAATAGTCGCCGCCGCCACCGCCGAAGCCGCCGGGCATGTAGACGTGCATGCACACCGGATAGCGCGGATCATAGGTCTGGGCGCTGGCATCTGTCGCCACGAACAGCGTGGCAATCGCGGTGAGGGTCAGGATCGGCAAACGCATGGAGAAATCCTCGAATCGATCATGTCGGCGGCCGGAATACCGGCCGCCTCATATGGCATAACACCACGGCAGAGGCGACTGTTCCTGCGTGCAGATGACGGCAAGGTGAGTGCGCGGTGCGCCCGCTATCCGCCGAGCCCCTGCAATACCAGCCGGTTCAACCTTGCCGCAAACGCCGCGGGATCTTCCGGCAGCTCGCCGTCCAGTATCTGCGCCTGTTCGAGCAGGAGCAGGCTGAGATCGTCGACCGCCTTGGAGCCGGCCTGAGCCTTCGTGATCGCCGTGACCAGCGGATGGCGAAGATTGATCTCCAGGATCGGCTTCGTCTTCATGCCGCGGTTCTGCTGCGCCAGGATGCGCTCGAGCTCACGGCTCGGGCCCTGGTTGTCGGCGACGAGGCAGGAGGCGGAACTGGTGAGGCGCGTCGAGGCCTTGACGTCGCTGACGCGCTCGCCGAGCGCGGCCTTGATCACGGCGATGGTGGCGCCTTCATCCGCGGCCGGCTCGTCCTTGTTCGCCTCGTCCTTGTCGTCGACGCGCGGAATCAGGTCGAGATTGAGATCGCCCTGGCTCAGCGATTTCAGCGGCTTGCCGTCGAACTCCGAGGGCATCGAGGTCCAGAACGCGTCGACGGGATCGGACAGCAGCAGCACTTCGATGCCGCGCGCAGTCGCCGCCTCGAGCCGCGGATTGGACTTCAGCCGCTCGATGCTGTCGCCGACGAGATAATAGATCTCGGTCTGGTTCGGCTTGAAATCGGCGATGACGTCCTTGAGCGAGCGCTTCTCGCCCGAGGTCGTGGTGAAACGCGACAGCGCGAGCAGCTTTTCCCGGCGTTCGAAATCTTCGTAGATGCCTTCCTTCAGCACCGCGCCGAACGCCTCCCAGATCCTCGCAAAGTTCTCCGGATCCTTCTCCGCAAGGCTTTCGAGTTCGGAGACTACGCGGGTCGCTACGGCCTTGCGGATCTGCGCGAGCTGCGGATTGTTCTGAAGCATCTCGCGGGAGATGTTGAGCGGAAGATCCTCGCTATCGACGACGCCGCGAATGAAGCGGAGGTAGCCCGGCAGCAGATCGGCATCGTCAGTGATGAAGACGCGGCGGACATAGAGCTTGACGCGCCCCTTGCGGTTCGGCTCGAACAGGTCGAACGGCTTGGTCGAGGGCGCGAACAGCAGCACGGCGTAGGAATAGCGGCCCTCGGCACGATAATGCAGCGTCATCGCGGGATCGTCGAAGGCGGATGCGATCTGCTGATAGGCCTTCTTGTAGTCTTCCGGCGTGAGCTCGGATTTCGAGCGCTGCCACAGCGCGCTTGCCGAATTGATCTGGCGCGGTTCGCCCTCTTCCGGCACGAGCTCGATCGGAAACAGGATGTTGTCGGAATAGGCGCCGACGACGCGCTCGATCTCGTAAGCTTCGAGATATTTCTTGGCATCGTCCTTGAGGTGCAGGACGATTTCGCTGCCGCGCGCCACGCGCGCCGCTTCCTCGTCGCTCGCGCGCACGATCTCGAAGCCGGAGCCGCCGGACGACGTCCAGGTCCAGACGTCGCTCTCGCCGGCGCGGCGGCTGATCACGACGATCTTCTCGGCGACCATGAAGGCGGAATAGAAGCCGACGCCGAACTGGCCGATCAGGCCGAGACCATCCTTGGCCTCCTTGAGCTTCGACACGAAGGCCTTGGTGCCCGAGCGGGCGATGGTGCCGAGGTGGTCGATCAGCTCCTGCCGCTCCATGCCGATGCCGTTGTCGGCGATTGTGAGCGTTCCGGCCGCCTTGTTCGGAATGATCCGGATCTTGAGCGCGTCGCCGTCGCCCAGTAGCGCCGGAGTAGCGATTGCCTCATAGCGCAGCTTGTCGCAGGCGTCCGAGGCGTTGGAGACGAGTTCGCGCAGGAAGATATCGGTCTCGGAATAGACGGAGTGCACCATCAGGTGCAAAAGCTCGGAAACCTCGGCCTGGAAGGACTGCGTATGCACAGCCGTGTCTGACGTCGTCATGCGTTTACCCGGTCAATCGAAAAGGGGAAGAAACCCGGGATATAACGCGAGGGGGCAGGGGATCAAGTGGACGCAGGCAATCGCTCCGGCGGAGGGCGACTTGTCCGTGGCAAATGCCGATCAGGTCACACAGCGGCCGGGCTGGAGCAGTTTTGCGACCTCGGTCAGGGAGCTGACCATCGGCTCGCAGGCGATTGTCGGGTTCTTGCGGCCCTGCTTCTGCTTCGGGAGCAGCACCGGCGGCTTGGCACTACCGGTCTCGATGACCGCGGGGACCCTCAGCAGCACCGACGTGTCGGCCAGATCGTTCAGTCGCATCGACACCGTGCGGGTCGGAACCTCCGCCTGCTTGATGTCGGCGAGCCGGTCGGCTTTGCTGGAGCGATTGACGTTATGGCCCGGCTTGTCAGCAATCGCCTGCCAACGATCGGCCAGATCCAGATCATGGCCGGAGGCCAGCTGCACGGCGCCCACCTGGACCGCGCCAAGCGTCGCCGCGAGCGCAACGGCGCCTAAAAACACCTTTTGAATCTGTGACATGGCTGCCGGTCCCTCGCCCCATGGCGATCGCGGAACAACGCGAGGAGAGGACCGGGAGTTCTCAGTCGTTAAGATCACTTAACCGTGTGCGAAAAAGGCACGGTCCCCGCGAAAAATTTCGCAACCGCCTGGAACAACTTTCGCGGACGGGAGTCGTCTCAACAGCCGGCTATTCCCCCCTGCCCCATAAGCCGGTGACGTAGGGCGCGACCGTGGTGATGCCGGTCGCGCCTTACTTTTGTCTGGACTTCAGTTCGCCTTCCCCGCCAGCCAATCCCGCCCGTCGGCATAGAGCTTCTCGACCTCGGGCCCGGTCAGGCCCGGCATGTCGCGCTTGACCTTGTAGCCGATCAGCTCCTGCATGTAGGCGAGGTGGCGGTAGCCTTCGGGTAGCGCGGCAAGGGCTTTCTGGTCGAGCTGAAGTGTCGCGGCGGGGTCGACCGGGTCGATGCGGTCCTTCTCGTAGATCGGCTGGCGGCGGACGATGCCCCATTTCCCCTGCCGGTTCTCCAGGAAATCATAGAAGCGTCCGGTGCAGACGACGTCGCAGGGCACGTCGTGCACCGGCGCGCGCTGCGAGATGGTCATCTTGGTCTGCGCAATGGCGCGCGCGCCGGCGAGATCGATGCTGGTGCCGCCGAGGAAATGCAGGATGCGCACGCCCTTGGCAAACCCCTCCTGGCTGACCCGCATGAAATCCCGCGCCGGCCCCTGAAACCAGGTGGCGGACATCCAGCCTTCTTCGTGCCAGACAGTGGCAAAGCGCTCCCAGTCGCCCGCGTCGCGCCAGACCGCCCAGTTCTCGACGAGGTCGCGGAGGGCGAGGCGATCGAGGAGTTGCTGGTCCATGAACGTGTCTCCGATTGCAGTGCGGCAACGGCCGCTGCACGAGGTATGAGCGGCGAATTTGATGGCCGTCAAGCGCGGCAACCTGGCCAACAAAAATCCGGCGCACCTTGCGGCACGCCGGATCGGATTTCGTCAAATTGCCGGGCGCAGGCGCCTTCCTTACGCCGCCGGTACCTTCGGCGCGCGGTTGCGGGAGTTGCGCTGGAAGAACAGGGCCTGGCTCGCCACCGCCGACACCATCGCCGGCTGGAACGGTTTTGAGATCAGGAACGCCGGTTCGGGACGTTCGCCGGTGAGGAAGCGCTCCGGATAGGCCGTGATGAACACCACCGGCACCTCGAAGGTGCGGAGCAGCTCGTTGACGGCGTCGAGGCCCGACGAGCCGTCGGCAAGCTGGATGTCGGCGAGGATCAGGCCCGGCCGCTTGTTCTTGGCCAGCGCGACCGCATCGGCATGGGTGCGGGCGACGCCGACGACATTGTGGCCGAGATTCTTCACCAGGCTCTCGAGATCCATGGCGATGAAGGTCTCATCCTCGATGATCAGCACATCGGTGGCGATCTCGGCGGCCATCTCACGCCCTGCGGCATCCGCAAGCCGGCGCGTCTCGCCGACGTCGGTGCCGAGAATGTAGCCGACCTCCTCTTCCGAAAATCCCTCGAGCGAGAGCAGCAGGAAGGCTTGCCGCGGCAACGGCGTGATGTTCGACAGCCGTCGCTCCGGCGGCATCGGCAGGTTCGTCACCTCGGAATCGTCGTTGACGGACACGGAATTCCAGATCTGGGTGAACAGCCGGAACAGGCCAGCGCGCGGCCCGTGGCTCTCGTCGAGGACCGACGGGTCTCCCAGCATGGCTTCCAACATGGCTGCGACATAGGCGTCACCGGAGGACTGGCTGCCCGTCAGGGCGCGTGCGTACCGGCGCAACAACGGCAAGTGTTCAGCAACAAGCTGTGAACGGGACATCCCCACTCCAATCATCTTCGGGCCAACCTTGACGTGCAGGCATACGCGGGGGGCCCGGGTTCCCCTGCTGGGCTGATTACGCCCCAAACCGAGAAAAGTTCCGTATGGGGGCGGAACTTTTTCTCGCAACTCGCATTGAGCCTATCCAGGGAACGGCTCCCGGTTGAGAGAACTTCTCGATTTTACAGTCACTTAACTCGGGGAAACGTGGAACAGGTCATGAAAGATCTCAAGTCTCAAGCCAGCAAAAGCACGACCCCCGGCAAGGGAGGGCTCACTCCGGAGATCCAATCCCGCATCGGGCACCAGCTGCGCGCCATGTACGACGACGTGGTGCGGCAGGGAGTTCCGGACCGGTTCGCGGAACTGATCAAGAAGCTTGATGCGCCGGGAGCGACACCCCAAGTGGAAAATGGTGGCGGCACTAACGACAACAACAATGGGAGGGATTGATGCCTCTCACGGACTCCCTGCGTAACGACATCCTGGCGGCCGTGCCCAGCCTGCGCGCGTTCGCCATCTCGCTCAGCGGCAATGCGGACCGCGCCGACGATCTGGTCCAGGAGACGCTGTTGCGCGCGCTCGCCAACATCGATTCGTTCCAACCCGGCTCCAACCTGCCGGCGTGGCTGTTCACGATCCTGCGCAACCTGTTCCGCTCCGATTATCGCAAGCGGCGGCGGGAAGTCGAGGATGCCGAAGGCAACTATGCCAAGACGCTGAAGACGCAGCCCTCGCAGAACGCCCATCTCGAGTTCGAGGAATTCCGCACGGCGCTCGACAAGCTTCCGCAGGACCAGCGTGAAGCGCTGATCCTGGTCGGCGCCTCCGGCTTCTCCTATGAGGATGCGGCTTCGATCTGCGGCTGCGCCGTCGGCACGATCAAGAGCCGCGTCAACCGGGCGCGCTCCAAGCTCGCGGCGCTGCTCTATGTCGACGGCGCCGAGGATTTCGGGCCCGACGAGACCATCCGCGCCGTGATCGGCGGCAGCGGCGGCTGACGGCCGGCGTCAATCGGGCTGCGACGAGAGGAAGGCGGCCGCCTCAGCGGCCGTCTTCGCGCGTCTGATGTGATGCGGGCTTGCGCCCTCTCGATCACTCGTCCACGAAGGTCACGGTCTCCGCCACGCTCGCACGCGAAGTGCGGTAACCGTTGACCTTGTGGGCGTTGTCGGCATAGCCGAACGAGATGCCGCAGACGATGCGGCGGTCATCAGGCAGATTGAAATGGCGGCGGATCAGGCCGGAGTGGCGCGCGAGCGCTGCCTGCGGAATCGTGCCGAGCCCGAGCGCCTGCGCGGCCAGCATGAAATTGCTGACATAGGCGCCGCAATCGATCGCACCGTAGATGCCGAGCGGCTCGTCGGTGTGGATGATGGCCACATGCGGCGCGCCGAAGAAATTATAGTTCTCCAGCGCCTGCTTCGCGTAGGCCGCCTTGTCGCCCCTGACGATGCCGAGCGTGTTGTAAAGCTGGAAGCCGCTCTCGCGGCGGCGTTCAAGATAGGCGCCGACATATTCGCGCGGGGGCGTGAAATCATAGTCGTCGCCGAGCCCGCTCGATGCTTCCGCGTAAATCAGCTTGCGGAAACGTTCCTTGGCCTCGCCACTGGCGATGATCACCTGCCAGGGCTGGCTGTTGCACCAGGACGCCGTGCGCTGCGCGGTTTTCAGCACATGCTCGATGGTGGCGCGATCGACGTCCTGGGGGAGGAAAGCTCGGACGGAGTAGCGCTCGTTGAGCAGCTCTTCGAGCACGCCGATGCGGTTATTGTGATTGACTGCAGCATCCATTGCTTAGCTCGCTTTCGTGCCCCGGACGCGACGCAGTACGAAGTGATGCGGCGCTGAGCCGGAGCCCATTGTGGCTCCTGGGTCCCGGCTCTGCGAAGCAGCGCTAAGCGCTGCATCGCGTCCGGGACACCCGACCTCTCATCTACCCTTGGTCGGGATCTTGTTATACGGCACATCCTTGTCGACGCGGATGTCGCCCGGCAATCCCAGCACGCGCTCGGCGATGATGTTGCGCAAAATCTCGTCGGTGCCGCCGGCGATGCGCATCGAGGGCGAGGACAGCAGCATCTGCTGGAACTGGCCCTGCACGGTCTCCTCGTCCGCGCCGGTGAGAACGCCGGCCGCGCCCTGGAGGTCCATGGCGTAGGTTGCGATGTCCTGGAGCATGATGCCGGATACGAGCTTGCCGATCGAATTCTCAGGCCCCGGCCGCTCGCCCTTGGACAGCGCCGAGATCGCGCGGTAGCTGGTGTATTTCAGTCCGCTCGACTTCACCGCCCAGCTCGCAAGTTTTGAGCGCACGGCGGGATCGTCGATGGCGAGGCCATCCTCCAGCATCAGATTGGAGCAGAACTCGAACATCTCGGGGACGCCGGTCGCAAGCCGCGAGCCGATCGACATCCGCTCGTTCATCAGCGTGGTCAGAGAGACGCTCCAGCCCTCGCCGATGGCGCCCAGGCGCTGGCTGTCGGGAATGACGACGTCGCTGAAATAGACCTCGTTGAACTCCTGCATGCCGTTGGCCTGCTTGATCGGGCGCACCTCGACGCCGGGGCTCTTCATGTCCAGGAAGAACATGGTGAGGCCCTTGTGCTTGGGCACATTGGGATCGGTACGCGCGATCAACAGGCCGTAGTCGGAATAGTGCGCACCAGAGGTCCAGATCTTCTGGCCGTTGACGACCCAATTGTCGCCCTTCTTCTCCGCCCGTGTGCGCAGGCCGGCAACGTCCGAACCAGCCGATGGCTCGGAAAAGAGCTGGCACCAGATCTCCTCGCCAGATGCGAGCTTCGGCAAATAACGCCGCTTGGCGTCCTCGCTGCCCCAGGCCATCACGGTCGGACCGCACATGCCCTCTCCGATCTGGAACGGCTGCGTCAGCTTGCCGTAGACGCCCTCTTCCTGCTGCCAGATCACGCGCTCGATCGGCGTGGCGCCGCGGCCGCCATATTCCTTCGGCCAGTGCAGGCATGCCCAGCCGCCTTCCGCCTTCTTCTTCTGCCAGGCCTTGCCGACCTCGACCATGTCGTGCTTGGCGAGCCGGATCCGGCCGAGCGAAGACTTTGACAGCTCGGCCAAAAACCCCTTCGGCGCATTGGCCTCGACCCATTTGCGCGCGGTCTCGCGGAATGCGGCTTCCTGCGGGGTGTCGTCGAAATTCATGGCGAACCTCTAACCTCTTCCCTTCGTCGGGGTCTTGTTGAACGGCACGTCCTTGTCGACCCGGATGTCGCCGGGCAGGCCCAAGACCCGTTCGGCGATGATGTTGCGCATGATCTCGTCGGTGCCGCCTTCGACACGCGTGCCCGGCGCGCGCAGCAGCATCGCCTGGAAGCGGCCGGCGACCTCGGCATCTTCGGGACCGCTGAACACGCCGGCGGCGCCCTGAAGATCGAGTGCATAGGTCGCGACATCCTGGATCATCGATCCCGCCACCAGCTTGCCGATGGAATTTTCCGGTCCCGGACGCTCGCCCTTCGACAGCGCCGAGATCGCGCGCATGCTAGTGTAGCGCAGCCCGCTCGCCTTCACCGCCCAGTTCGCCAGCCTCGCGCGCACCGCGCGGTCCTCGATCGCGGGGCCATCGTCGAGCATCAGGCTGGAGCAATAGTCAAGCAGCTCCGGAAAGCCGGTCGAGACGCCGGCGCCGATCGACATACGCTCGTTCATCAACGTGGTCAGCGAGACGTTCCAGCCGTCATTGACCTCGCCGAGGCGCTGGTGATCGGGAATGCGCACATTGGTGAAATAGACCTCGTTGAAATCGGAGGCGCCGCTGGCCTGCTTGATCGGCCGCACCTCGACGCCCGGGCTCTTCATGTCCAGGAAGAACATGGTGAGGCCCTTGTGCTTGGCCACGTTCGGATCGGTACGGGTCAAGAGGATGCCGTAATCCGAGTAGTGCGCGCCCGACGTCCATATCTTCTGGCCGTTGATGACCCATTCGTCGCCGTCCTTCTCCGCACGCGTCCGCAGGCCCGCAACATCCGAGCCGCCGGCCGGCTCGGAGAACAGCTGGCACCAGACCTTTTCGCCGGAGGCGAGCGGCGGCAGATAGCTGCGCTTATGCTCCTCGCGCGCGAATGCCATCATGGTCGGCCCGCACATGCCGTGGCCGATGATGAACATGCCGGACAACTTGCCGAACGGACCCTCCTCCTGCTGCCAGATAACGCGCTCGATCGGCGATGAGCCGCGGCCGCCATAGTCCTTCGGCCAGTGCAGGCAGGCCCAGCCGGCATCTGCCTTTTTCTTTTGCCAGGCCTTTGCCACTTCCAGAATGTTGGCGCTCTTCAATTGCGTGCGGCCAAGCGAGGACTTTCGAAGCTCCTCCTCGTACTGCTTGGGCGCATTCGCTGCGATCCAGGCGCGGGCAGTGGCGCGAAATTCGGCCTCTTGCGGGGTGTCGTCGAAGTTCATGACGTTGCCTTTGCTTACGCCGCGTTCTTCTTGCGCATGCGGTCGATCAACTGGTCTTCCCAATAGGACAGGCTGCCGAGCCCGAGCGCCATGGCGTTGGCACGGCGATAGTACATGTGGCAGTCGAACTCCCAGGTGAAACCCATGCCGCCGTGGACCTGGATATTGTTCTTGGCGCAATGCTGGAACGCCTGCGTCGCGCTGATGCGGGCCGCGGCGGCGGCTTCGGGCAGCTCCGCCGCGTTGGTCGAGAGAGCCCAGGCGCCGTAATAGCTGTTGGAACGTGCCAGCGTCGCCGACACGTACATGTCCGCCAGCATGTGCTTGACGGCCTGGAACGAGCCGATCTGTCGGCCGAAGGCGATGCGGTCGAGCGCGTAGTCGCGGCCCATCTCCAGCGCGCGGTCGGAACCGCCGACCTGTTCGAAAGCGCACAGCACAGCGGCACGATCCAGCACTTGAGTCAAAATGCTCCAGCCTTCGCCGGCCGCGCCCAAGGGCTCGGCCTTGCAGTCTCTGAAATTGATCTCGGCCTGCCCACGGGTTGGATCGAGATTGGCAAGGCTTTTCACCTCGACGCCGCCGTCCCTGAGATCGACAACGAACAAGGAGATGTCGCCGTCGCGTCCGCTCGATCCCGTGCGTGCCGCGACTACCGCGAAGTCGGCGATTGCACCGTCGGCGACCGGCTTCTTGACACCGTTGAGCACGCCATTCGCAGCCGTGAGCTTGACGTTCTTTGGCGATGGATTGCCCTTGCCCTCGAACAGCGCCAGCGTGCCGATCGCCTCACCCGCGGCAATTGCCGGCAACCATTTCTTCTTCTGCGCGTCACTGCCGGCGATCAGCAGCGCTTCGGCAGCCAGATAGACAGTGGAGGAAAACGGTACCGGCGCGTTCGCCCGGCCCATCTCTTCAGCGATCACGCAAAGTTCGAGATGACCGGCGCCCGCGCCGCCAAAGTCCTCCGGGATTGCGACACCGAGAAAACCCATCTCGGCGAGGCCTTTCCACAGCTCCTTGTCATACGGCGCCTTGCCGTCGAGGACTATGCGCACCGCCTTGGGCGAGCATTTCTCAGCGAGGAATTTGCGCGCCTGGTCGCGGAGCTGCTTCTGGTCGTCGGAGAAATCGAAGTTCATGGCGCGTATCCGTGTTGATGATGTCGATTACTTGAGGATGATGACGTCTTGATCCGGGGCGTCAGCATAAAGCCGCTCCACCAGCACCGCGCGGCGCTCGAGGCCCGCGCGCTGGTTGATATAGCCCTTGTCGGTGAGCTCGTTGCCATCGATCGAGGGCGGCTCGGCCATCAGCATGGCGCGCGCGATGATGCGGCTGCTGGCGCCTTCGCACTCTTTGTTGTGCGCCTCCAGCCCGCGCCTGAAGCAAGCGATCACCTCGGGATGCTTCACTGCATCCTCGAAGCTGAGATCGGGCTTGCCGACGAGCTGGCGGCAGGCATGCAGGTTCGGCCAGGCCAGCAGGCCGATGAACGGACGATCCTGACCCGCGATCAGCGCATCGTGCACGACCGGGCTCGCGGCTGCGATCGTATCGGTGCGCAGCGAGCCGACATGGACGAAGGTGCCGGTGGTGAGCTTGAAATCCTCGACCACGCGCCCGGCAAAGATGATGCCCTTCACCGGATCGGCCTCGTCGACGAAGATGCCGGCGTCTCCGATGCAGTAGAAACCCTCTTCGTCGAACATCTTCTTCGTCAGATCAGGCTGACCGAAATAGCCCGGGGTGACGTTGACGCCGCGCAGACGCAGCTCGTATTTCGAACCGCACGGCACCATCTTCAACTCGACGCCGGGGAACGGCAGGCCGATCAGGCCGACGCGTTCGGTGTCCCAATAGGTGCCGGTCGAGGTCGGCGCGGTCTCGGTCGAGCCCCAGCCGGTGTAGAACACGATTCGCTCGCCAGTGGTCTTCACGGCGAGGGCCTGCATGCGGTCGTAGAGATCATCAGGCAGCCGCGCGCCGCCATAGGCCATGATCGAGAGATTCTTGAAGAAGGAGCGGCACAGCGCATCGTCCTTCTCCATCGCGGCCGCGAGCGCGGCATAGCCGGCGGGCACGTTGGCGTAATAGGTCGGGGAGATCTCGCGCAGATTGCGCAGCGTCTCCTCGCACTGGCCCGGCATCGGCCGGCCGTCGTCGATATAGAGCGTGCCACCGTCGACCAGGATCGGGTGGAACGCCGCATTGCCGCCCATGGTGTGGTTCCAGGGCATCCAGTCCAGCATGGTCGAGATCGGACCGCCGGGATCGCGCGGCCGCACCTGCATCATCATCGCCGCATTGGCACACATCATCGCTTGCGTGTTGATGACGGCCTTGGGCATGCCGGTCGAGCCTGACGTGAACAGCAGTTTGCCGACGGTCTCAGGCGTGATCTTTGCGATCGACGCTTCGACATCAGCGGTCGCGGTCGTCGCCGCGAGCTCGGCAAAGGCGAGGCTCTCGATGCCATCGCAAGGCCGTGAGACGTGCACGACGGTGACGCCGGTGAGATCGAGCGCTTTCAGCGCCTTCTCGAAGGTCGGCCCGTCCTGTACCATGACCACGCCGGGTTTGATCAGATCGAACAGATATTTCAGCTTGACGTGATCGTGGCTCATCAAGGAGTAGGCAGGCGACACCGGCCCGGCCGGAACGCGCGCCTGCATCGCGGCCTGCGTCATCAGCGCGTGCTCGATCGAATTGCCGGAGAGGATTGCGACCGGGCGGCCGCCGAGCCCGAGATTGAGCAGAGCTTGCGTCAGCGCATCCACGGTGCGCTTGGCTTCCCCATAGGAGACTTTTCGCCATTCGCGGTTGGGGCCGCCGCGTTGTGCCAGCCAGATGCGCTCCGGCGCTTGCTTGGCCCATTTCGCGAGCGAAGCCGGAATGTGAGTCTCGTAAGTTTGCAAGGGAATGCGCGACTTCAGCACCACAGTGCCGTCCTCGCGGCGCTCGACCTCGATGTCGCGCGCGAGCCACTCGACCTTGCGAAAGGCGGGCTTCGCCATCACCGCCGCCGCGCTTCCACTCATTTTGCGTCTCCCGGAATTATCGCCCTTTGCGGATCGTTCTCGTTCAGCGCTTGATATAGACAGGCTTTCGCTTCTCAAGGAAGGCCCTGATGCCTTCCGAAAATTCCTCGGAGCGACTGCACAGGACCTGGTTGCGATCCTCCATCGCGATCACGGCTTCCAGCGATCCGGCATCGACGCTCATGTTGAGACATTCCTTGGACAGGCGCAGGCCCACGGGCGAGGCCGTGATCATCGCGTCGACATAAGATTCGGCGGCGTCATCGAGCTTGTCCTCGTCGACGACCTCGGAGACCAGCCCGACCGCGAATGCGCGTTCGGCGCCGATGAAGCGTCCTGTGAGGATCAGCTCCGAGGCCACGGAGACACCGACGAGGCGCGGCAGGAAATAGCTGGTGCCGATGTCGCAGCCGCCAAGGCCGAGCTTGATGAAGGCGCAGTTCATGCGCGCCGATCTCGTCGCGATGCGGACGTCGGAGGCGAGCGCCAGCGCAAAGCCGCCGCCGGCGGCCGCGCCCTGCACCAGAGAGATGATCGGCTGCGGACAGCGCCGCATCAGCATCACGATGTCCGCGATACGCCGCTGCGAGTCGAGCGACTCGGTGACATCAGGCGGCTCCTTCTGCCCGGCACGACGCTGCATCGCGGCCTTAAGGTCGAGCCCCGCGCAGAAATTTCTGCCGGCGCCCTTCAACACCACCACGCGCGTATCGCGGTTGCGCTGGAGACCCTGGAAGTAGACGTTGAGCGCGTCGATCAGCGCGGGATCGAGTGCGTTGAGGCTTTCAGGACGATTGAGCGTTACCGTGTCGACGCCGTCGTGATGCTCGATCAGCAGCGGTTGGGACATGGAGCGCTCCTGCATCCGCGGTTGAGGTGGCGGTCATTGCGCCCTCGCCCCTTGTGGGAGAGGGCATGTACGTCGCTGCAGCATACTGGCTTGGGTGAGGGGTCTGTCTCCGCGGACGCAAACCCCTCATCCGGCGCTTCGCGCCACCTTCTCCCACAAGGGGAGAAGAGAAGAACGGTCCTACCGCGGCGCCATGCGGATCGCGCCGTCGAGGCGGATAGTTTCGCCGTTGAGCATCGGATTCTCGACGATGTGCACGGCGAGCGAGCCGTATTCATTGGCGTCGCCAAGACGCGCCGGATGCGGCACCTGGGCACCGAGGCTTTTGCGGGCCTCTTCGTTCAAGCCCATCAGCAGCGGCGTCAGAAACAGGCCGGGCGCGATGGTGTTGACGCGGATCTTCTGGCTGGCGAGGTCACGCGCGGCCGGCAGCGTCAGGCCGACGACGCCGCCCTTCGACGCCGCATAAGCGATCTGGCCGATCTGGCCTTCGTAAGCGGCAACCGACGCCGTGTTGACGATGACGCCGCGCTCTTCACCGACCGGTTCGATCGTGACGAGGCGCTCGGCGAACAGACGCAGGCAATTGAAGGTGCCGATCAAATTGACGTTGATGATGCGCGCGAATTTTTCCAGCGGGTAGACGCCGTCACGGCCGACGATGCGCTGCGAGCCGCCGATGCCCGCGCAGTTCATCAGCACGCGCGCGACGCCATGCGCGGCTTCGGCCTTGGTGATCGCAGCCTTGATCTGCTCCTCGCTGGTGACGTCGGCATGCAGTGCGACGCCCTTCACTTCGGCGGCGACCTTCTCGGCGTTTTCCTTGCTCTGGTCGATCACGCCGATCTTGGCGCCCTTGGCGGCCATGGCGCGTGCGGTCGCGGCACCGAGGCCCGAACCACCGCCGGTGATGAGAACAGCAACGTCTTTCAACTGCATCGTAAGCTACCTTTCCTCTACCTTTTCCCTGGGCGTTTCTTCTCTAGACTTGAAGAGTTCTGGCCGGGTCATCCGGCGGCGGCAGCTTCCTCGATGTTCGTGAGAATGCCGCCGCAGATCAGCGTTTCCATGTGCTTGATATATTGCCGGCAGACGTCGTCGGTGACCGGGCCGACGCCGGTCGCGCGCGACATCGCGTGCCGGCCGAAGAACAGATGATCGCAGGCGCCGATCAGGCTGGTGTAGAACAGCACCGGATCGGTGGCGCGAAACTCGCCACGGCTGACGCCTTCGGCCAGCAGGCGGCGATGAAAATCCAGCAGCGGCGCGACGAAGAATTTCGAGACTTCGTCCGCGGAGCCCGCGGCGCTCTCGTGCAGCAGATAATGGATCAGCCGGTTCATGTAGGGAAACCGGTGATAGGCGCGGATGATGCCGCCGATATGCAGCTTCAGCTTCGCGGTCGGCGTGATCGGCTGGGCCAAAAGATATTCGAGATTGGACAGTTCGGTTCCCGCGTCGCGCTCGAGCAGCGCCAACAGCAAGCCGTCCTTGTTGCCGAAGTGGTATTTGACCAGTGCGGCGTTGGCGCCCGACTTCTGCGCGATGTCGCTGAGCGAAATCTCGATCGACGAGCGCTCGATCATCAACTCGCTCGCGGCCACGAGCAATTTCTCTGCCGTGGAATTCTTTCCGCTGGGGAGCCTGTTCGGTACGCTGGTAGTCACGGAGATCCTTGATTTTGCCGCGTGAGCGGCCGCAGATAAGCCCAAGCAGCGGCTCCCCACAAGAGTTAATTGATCGATTGACTAAACAACCAGTCACCATTTAAATCCGCGCCGACACTCAGCTCGATACAGAACAATCCAGGGAGAAACCGACATGGCCGAGGCTTACATCGTCGCCGCTGCGCGTACAGCCGGCGGGCGCAAGGGGGGCCGCCTCGCCGGCTGGCATCCGGCCGATCTGGCCGCAAAGGTGCTGGACGAACTGGTCGACCGCACCAAAGTCGATCCTGCTTTGGTCGAGGACGTGATCATGGGCTGCGTCATGCAGGTCGGCGAGCAGTCCAACAACGTCGCGCGCAACGCGATCATGGCCTCGAAGCTGCCGGAGAGCGTGCCGGGCACCTCGATCGACCGCCAGTGCGGCTCCTCGCAGCAGGCGCTGCACTTCGCCGCCCAGGCCGTGATGTCCGGCGCGATGGACGTGGTGATCGCTGCCGGCGTGGAATCAATGACGCGCGTGCCGATGGGCCTGTCGTCGCAGCTTCCCGCCAAGAACGGCTTTGGCAATTACAAGAGCCCGGGCATCGAGCAGCGCTATCCGAACATCGTGTTCAGCCAGTTCACCGGCGCCGAGATGATGGCCGAGAAGTACGGCCTCTCCAAGGATGAGCTCGACCAGTACTCCTACAACAGCCATCAGCGCGCGATTGCGGCAACGCAGGCCGGTCGCTTCAAGACGGAGATCGTGCCGCTCGAGATCACCCGCGCCGACGGCTCCAAGGACACCCACCACATCGACGAAGGCATCCGCTTCGACGCCACGCTCGACGGCATCAAGGGCGTCAAGCTGATTGCCGAGAACGGCAAGCTCTCCGCGGCCAGCGCCAGCCAGATCTGCGACGGCGCCTCCGGCGTGATTGTGGTGAACGAGCGCGGCCTCAAGCAGCTCGGCGTGAAGCCGCTCGCGCGCGTCCATCACATGACAATGACGGGCGGCGATCCCGTGATCATGCTGGACGCTCCCCTGCACGCCACCAAGCGCGCGCTGGAGAAGGCGGGCATGACGATCGGCGACATCGACCTGTTCGAGGTCAACGAGGCTTTCGCCTCGGTGCCGACCGCGTGGCTGAAGAGCACCGGCGCCGATCCGGAGCGTCTCAACGTCAATGGCGGCGCGATCGCACTCGGCCATCCGCTCGGCGGCTCCGGAACCAAGCTGATGACGACGCTGGTGCATGCCTTGCATCAGCGCGGCAAACGCTATGGCCTGCAGACCATGTGCGAAGGCGGCGGCATGGCCAACGTGACGGTCGTCGAGCGGCTGTAAAAAGAAAAGCGAAGAACAAATGGCGAGTGGTGAGTGGGTGAGAGGGAGCGGCTTCCGCCTGTCGCCATTCACCGCTCGCCACTTCCTTGAGGGAACGCCATGAGCCATCCGTCCGTCTACGCCAAGACCTCACCCGACAAGATCGCCTACCAAATGGCCGGGACCGGCAAGGCGATCACCTATCGTGAGCTCGACGAACTCTCGAACCAGGGCGCGAACCTGTTCCGCTCGCTCGGGCTGAAAGCCGGCGACCACATCGCGCTGCTGATGGAGAACCGCCTCGCCTTCATGGAGATCTGCTGGGCCGCGCAACGCTGCGGGCTGTATTACACCGCGATCAGTCGCTATTTGAAGCAGGACGAGATCGACTACATCATCGCCGATTGCGGCGCCAAGGTCGTGATCACCACGCCTAAATGCGCCGATCAGATCAAGGGCCTGATCAAGGGCACTGCGGGCGAGCCGGTCTTCTACATGGTGGACGAGCCGCAAGCCGGCTTCCGATCCTACGACAAGGAAGCGGCCGCGCAGCCGACAACGCCGATCGCCGACGAGGTCGCCGGCTACGACATGCTGTATTCGTCGGGCACCACCGGCCGGCCCAAGGGCATCAAGAAAGCGTTCGAGGGCAAGCCGATCGACGAGCCGAACGCGTTTCTGCGCGTGCTCTGCGCCGGCATGTGCGGCATGAACGCCGAGAGCACTTATCTTTCACCGGCACCGCTCTATCACGCCGCTCCCTTGCGCTTCAACATGATGGCGATCGTGCTCGGCGGCACTTCCATCATCATGGAACGCTTCGACGCCGAAGAATTTTTGAAGCTGGTCGAGAAATACAAGGTCACGCAATCCCAGCTCGTGCCGACCATGTTCGTGCGCATGCTGAAGCTGCCGGACGAAATCCGCAGCCAGTACGACGTCTCGACGCTGAAGGGCGCGATCCACGCCGCAGCCCCGTGTCCGGTCGACGTCAAAGCAAGAATGATCGAATGGTGGGGGCCGATCCTGATCGAGTATTACGCCGGCTCCGAAGGCAACGGCGTCACCGTCTGCAACTCGAAGGAATGGCTGGAGCACCGCGGCAGCGTCGGCCGCGCCGTGGTCGGCAAGATCAAGATTCTGGACGAGAATGACGAGGAGCAGCCGACAGGCGAGATCGGCACGGTCTATTTCGCCGACGCGCCGGTTTTCACCTATCACAACGATCCCGAGAAGACGAAGAAGGCCTACAACGCAAAAGGCTGGTCGACGCTCGGCGACGTCGGCTATGTCGACAGAGACGGCTTTCTCTATCTCACCGACCGCAAGTCCTACATGATCATCTCGGGCGGCGTGAACATCTACCCGCAGGAGACCGAGGACGTGCTCATCACCCACCCCGAGGTCGCCGACGTCGCGGTGTTCGGTGTGCCAAACGAGGAGATGGGCGAGGAGGTGAAGGCGGTGGTGCAGCCGCACGATCCGAAGCGCGCCGGCAAGGAGCTCGAGGCCGACCTGATCGCCTACTGCAAGAGCCGCCTCTCGACGATCAAATGCCCGCGCTCGATCGATTTCGAGGCCGAGCTGCCGCGCACGCCGACCGGCAAGCTGGTGAAGAGGCATTTGCGCGACAAATATTGGCCGAAAGCGGCAGCGAATATCTAGCGAGCCGCCTCATCGCTTCAATCAAACAAGCTCGGCGTGTGGTTCACCAGTGCGCCTTCGATCTCCAGCATCTTCAGCTTCGTCACCACGCCGCCATTCGCGGAGAAGCCCCCGGGCTTGTTGCCGGCCGCGAGCACGCGGTGGCAGGGCACGACGATCGGGCACGGATTGCGGCCGAGCGCCTGGCCGACGTCGCGCGACAGCTCGACACCGCCGAGTTGCTTGGCGATGTCGCCATAGGTGACAGTCTTGCCCGGCGGAATGGCGCGGGCGATCGCGTAGACGCCGCGGTTGAAGTCGGGCACGCCGTCGAGATCGAGCGGAATGTCGGTGAGGTCATCCGGCTCGCCTGCGAGCAGCTTTGTGATGCGGTCGATCGCCCCCTGCACCTCGGCGGTCGGCTCGGCTTCGCTGGCGTTGGCATGGCGCTGGCTGATGCGGGCGCGGATCTTCGCCTCACCGCCCATCGGCAGTTGCGTGCCGTTGATGCCGCGCGGACCCCAGGCGATGGCGCATAGGCCGATCTTGCTATCGAACAGGGCAAAGTGCTGGTCGGTCATGGCTTGGTTCCTGGCTTGCGTTCCCTCGCATGCCCCCATTGTGATCTCAGGCCAAATCTAGGCTTGGAAATAGTTGCGATCCACCCGGTTTCCGGGAATCTTGCACAGGAGTTCCGCCCCCTTCTCGCGAGCCCAGAATGCAAAGCCTCCACGTCAACGGATACGACATGCCCTATCTCGACGTGGGCGAGGCCCGGGCGGGGCCGCCGCTGGTTTGCGTGCACGGTTCGCTCAACGACTTCCGCGTCTGGGGGAGCGTGCTCGGGCCGCTGACGCAGCGGCACCGGGTGATTCCTGTCAGCCTGCGGCACTTCTTCCCGGCGCAATGGGACGGCGTCGGCGACACCTATTCAATCGCCCAGCATGTCGACGACGTCATTGCCTTCATCGAGAAGCTCGACCTCGGCCCGGTCGATCTGATGGGCCATTCCCGCGGCGGCCACATCTGCTTCCGCGTGGCGCAGCGGCGGCCGGAGTTGCTGCGGCGGCTGGTCTTGGCCGAGCCCGGCGGCGAGCTCGATGCCAGCCTCGATCCCGACTACGCCGGCGGTCCCTCGCCGCTGCTGGCGCGCTTCACGGCCTCGGCCGAGAAGATCGCGGCCGGCGATGTCGACGGTGGCCTCGCCGTCTTCGTTGACACGCTGGAGGGACCCGGCACCTGGCCGCGGCTGCCGGCGCTGGTGAAGCAGAATCTGCGCGACAACGCCTTCACCCTGATCGGCCAGGTCCGCGACAACCGCCCACCGTTCTCGAAGGCGGATGCGGAATCGATTCTGATGCCGACGCTATTCATCCTGGGCGCGCGGACCAAGGGCCTGCTGCCGAAAGTGCTGCATGCGCTCGCCGCGCATGTACCGTATTCCAGGACGGCGGTCATCCCGAACGCAACGCACCCGATGTTCGAGCAGGCACCGCAGAAATACTCCGAAGTGGTGCTGGATTTTCTGGCGGGCTGATCATGCAGACATTTCGCGTCAACGGTTACGACATGGCCTATCTCGAAGTGGGACAAGGCCCGCCGCTGGTCTGCGTGCACGGCACGCTCGGCGATTTCCGCACCTGGTATTCGGTGCTCGGCCCGCTGTCGAAATCGCATCACGTGATCTCGGTCAGCCTGCGGCATTTCTTTCCTGAGCATTGGGATGCCATCGGCGGCGATTACAAGATGGCGCAGCACGTCGCTGACGTGATTGCTTTCATCGAGCAGGTCGAACCCGCGCCGGTCGATCTGATGGGCCATTCGCGCGGCGGCCACATCGCGTTTCGCGTGGCGCAGGCGCGGCCGGATCTGTTGCGAAGGCTGGTGCTGGCCGAGCCCGGCGGCGATCTCGATGCCAGCCTGCCATTGCCTGCGGGTATGCCCGCGCATCCGCCGCTGGCCGCGCGCACGGCGCGCTCGGTCGAGATGATCCGGGCCGGCGACATCGAGGGCGCGCTGCAAAACTTCTACGAAGGGATCGAAGGCGACGGCTCCTGGCGGCGCGTACCGGCGGCGGCAAAACAGCAATTGCGCGACAACGCGATCACCTTCCTCGGCCAGATCAACGAGCAGCGCAGGCCCTACACGCTCGCGGACGCGCAGGCGATCAGGACGCCGACGCTCCTGATCGGCGGCGGTGCGACGACGGGGAGCCTGTCGGTGATGTGGCGCGTGCTGGCCGAGCACATCACCGGGGCGAAGACGGCGGTGATTCCCAATGCCGGGCACTGGATGTTCGAGCAGGCGCCGCTGGAGTTCGGCGAGGTGGTGGACGCGTTTTTGGCGGAGTAAGCGGTCTCAGGCCTTTTTTGCTCGAAAACAACCCCATGCACTGTAGCCGATACAAGCAATATCAATGGCTTAGTCGGGCGCAAAAAACGAGGTGAGGCGGCGCAGGCGCGCTTGACGCCCTTACTGCCGCCCTGTATTTTTCGAATACGGAATTCCGTATTCTTTTTCATACCTCGCGGAGCTGCCGGCGTGATCCCTCTCGACCCGCTTCCGAACCTGATCGACCAGGTCTATGCGCGGATCCTGGAGGCAATCTCCGACCGCACGCTGCAGCCCGGCCAGCGCATCCGCCAGAACGAGCTCGCCGACAGGCTCGGCGTGTCGCGCCAGCCGGTGTCGCATGCGCTGCACCTGTTGCACCGGCAGGGACTCGTCGCCGAGAGCGGCCGGCGCGGCTTTGAAGTCACCCAGCTCGATCCCGCACGCATCCGCCAGCTCTACGAAGTGCGCGGCGCGATCGATGCGCTGGCGGCGCGGCTTGCGGCGGAGCGCGCAGGCGCCGATGCGGCCGGACGTGCGCGGCTGGAGGCGGCGCTCGCCGCCGGGCGCGGGATCGATGGCAAGACCACGCTCGCCGAACTGATCGCACTCGACGTCGAGTTTCATCGCGCGATCTATCGGCTCGCCGGCAATCGGGTCATCGAAGAGACGATTACACCGCAATGGCCGCATATGCGCCGCTCGATGGCAACGGTGCTGTCCGAGCTCGATTATCGCGGCAGTGCCTGGGCCGAGCATGCCGACATTGCCGGACATATCCTCGCGGGCGATGCGAAGGCGGCCGAACGTGCGGCGCTAGCGCACGCGCAGACAGCGGGACGGATGACCGAGGAGAGATTGAGGGCGACGGACGAGGCGGCGGCGTAGGCATTCACGCCGGAACGACAATGAAAAAGCAAAACAAGGAGGACGACCCATGAAACTGTCCCAGGAGCAATTGGAGTTCTTCCACCGCGAAGGCTGGCTGTTCCTGCCCGAATTGTTCAGCCCGGAGGAGGTCGATCTCCTCGCGCGCGAGGCGGTGGCCATCTATGACGCGAACCGGCCGGAAGTCTGGCGCGAGAAGAGCGGCGCGCCGCGCACGGCCTTTGCCGCGCATCTCTACAACGAGGCGTTCGGCATTCTGGGTGCGCATCCGCGCATGATCGACCCCGTCGAGCAATTGTTCGGTGAGCCGGTCTACATGCACCAGTTCAAGATCAACGCGAAATCCGCCTTCACCGGCGACGTCTGGCAATGGCACCAGGATTACGGCACCTGGAAGCGCGACGACGGCATGCCCGAGCCCCGCGCGATGAACATTGCGATCTTCCTGGACGAGGTGATGCCGATCAACGGTCCGCTGATGCTGGTGCCGCGCAGCCAGGACGCCGGCGATCTCCAGGCATCCCATGACCTCGCCACCACGTCCTACCCGCTGTGGACGCTCGACGAGGACACGGTGACGCGGCTGGTGAAGCAGGGCGGCATCGTTGCGCCGACGGGCAAGCCGGGCGGCATGCTGATGTTCCACGGCAATCTCGTGCACGGCTCGGCCGGCAACATCACGCCCTACCCGCGCAAGATCGTGTACCTGACGCTGAATGCGGTTTCGAACTACATCCGAAGCCCGACGCGGCCGGAGTACATTGCGCATCGCGACTTCGTGCCGATCAAGAAGGTGGACGACGACGCGCTGGTGCGGCTCGCCCGTGCGCCGCGGCAGGCGGCGGAGTAAACAGGTCTCGTGCCCCGGACGCAGCGCAGCACGTCAGTGATGCGCTGCTGAGCCGGGGCCCATGCTGCACGGATATTTTTTTCTGGGTCCCGGCTCTGCGGCGCGGCACTTCGCGCCGCACCGCGTCCGGGACACGCATTGCCAGGACATTCCCATGAACCTCTTCCGTCTCCTCCAGGCCCGCGCTTCCACCGGCAAACCCGTCCGTGTGGCGCTGATCGGCGCCGGCAAATTCGGCTCGATGTTTCTGGCGCAGGTGCCGCACACGCCAGGGCTGGAGGTCCCCATCATCGTCGACATCGACTGTGATCGTGCGCGCGAGGCCT
Organism: Bradyrhizobium sp. 149; assembly: GCF_023073915.1. GTDB lineage: Bacteria > Pseudomonadota > Alphaproteobacteria > Rhizobiales > Xanthobacteraceae > Bradyrhizobium. The sequence goes on from NZ_JADPKK010000020.1 coordinate 128,780, forward strand.
GTCGCACTGTCGGCTGGGACGCGGGGCGCATCGCCGCGACCGTCTTCACCGATGACGGCGCACGCGCCATTGCCGGCGGCGCGATGGACGTGGTGGTGGAGGCGACCGGCAATCCGGCCGTCGGCATCAAGCACGCGCGCGCGGCGATCGCGGCCGGCAAGCATATCGTGATGGTCAATGTCGAGGCCGACGTGCTGGCGGGTCCCCTGCTCGCCGAGGAAGCACGCAAGGCCGGCGTCGTCTATTCGCTCGCCTATGGCGATCAGCCGGCGCTGACCGCGGAGATGGTGGATTGGGCCCGCGCCACCGGTTTTCACGTCATTGCCGCCGGCAAAGGGACAAAGTATCTGCCGGCCTATCACGACGTTACGCCTGACAGCGTCTGGCAGCATTACGGGCTGACCGCGGGCGAGGCGCAATCGGCCGGGATGAATCCGCAGATGTTCAACTCCTTCCTCGACGGCACCAAGTCGGCGATCGAGATGGCCGCGATTGCCAATGCCTGCGGACTGGACGTGCCTGCGGAGGGCCTGCTGTTTCCACCCTGCGGCGTCGACGACCTGCCGCACATCATGCGGCCGCGCAGCAAGGGCGGCGTGCTGGAGCGGTCGGGCGTCGTGGAGGTGGTGTCCTCGCTCGAGCGCGACGGAAGGCCGGTGTTTCGCGATCTGCGCTGGGGCGTTTACGTCGTGCTGGAGGCGCCGAACGACTACGCCGCCGGCTGCTTCAGGCAATATGGCCTGAAGACCGATGCCAGCGGCCGCTACGCTGCGATGTACAAGCCCTATCATCTGATCGGACTGGAGCTGAACATCTCGGTGCTGTCGGCCGCGCTGCGGGGCGAACCGACGGGGCAGCCCCATGGTTTCCGCGGCGACGTCGCCTCCGTGGCAAAACGCAATCTGCGCGCCGGCGAGATGCTGGACGGCGAAGGCGGCTACACGGTATGGGGCAAGCTGGTGCCTGCGGCCGCGAGCCTCAAGGCCAGCGCGCTCCCGATCGGCCTGGCGCATCAGCTGAAGCTGAAGCACGACGTCGCCCATGGCGAGATCGTGCGCTGGAGCGACGTCGAATTCGACCCGAACAACGAGACGGTGAAGACGCGCAAGGTCATGGAGGCGGCAATCGCAGCGCAGCATTGAACAACGCGGCCGCTAGTGCGCCCACGGCGCGCTTGCTTTGCAAATGCCGTTTCGCCATCCTGACCGCGATCCGGGAATT
>NZ_JADPKK010000020.1:135000-453776 GCF_023073915.1 Bradyrhizobium sp. 149
AGGTATTCATCCGAGGCGATACCTAAATATCTTTCGCGGAGAACCAGCTATTTCCCAGTTTGATTGGCCTTTCACCCCTAACCACAAGTCATCGGAGTCTTTTTCAACAGACACCCGTTCGGTCCTCCAGTGAGTGTTACCTCACCTTCAACCTGCTCATGGCTAGATCACTAGGTTTCGGGTCTAATACAACGAACTTGACGCCCTATTCAGACTCGCTTTCGCTACGCCTTCGCCTATCGGCTTAAGCTTGCTCGTTAAATTAAGTCGCTGGCCCATAATACAAAAGGTACGATGTCACCCAGAACGTATCTTGGGCTCCATCTGTTTGTAGGTGTCCGGTTTCAGGTCTATTTCACTCCCCTCGTCGGGGTGCTTTTCACCTTTCCCTCACGGTACTGGTTCACTATCGGTCGCTGAGGAGTACTTAGGCTTGGAGGGTGGTCCCCCCGCGTTCAGACAGGATTTCACGTGTCCCGCCTTACTCGTGGATACATCATCGCATTACTCGTACGGGGCTATCACCCTCTAAGGCCCAGCTTTCCTGACTGGTTCCGATTGTCTTTGATGTATCACTGGCCTGGTCCGCGTTCGCTCGCCACTACTAACGGAGTCTCTGTTGATGTCCTTTCCTCCAGGTACTTAGATGTTTCAGTTCCCTGGGTTTGCTTGAAACCTCCTATGTATTCAGAAGTCTCATACCTTCTCTTGATAACCGGAAATCCAAAACCTCTTCGATCGAAATCTAAAGGCTTAGGCATCTCACATTTCTGTTCGAACCCCACACCAATGTCTTTCGACAAAGGTCTTGGAGTTCCGGCTATCGAAGGTGGGTTTCCCCATTCGGAAATCCATGGATCAAAGCTTCTTCGCAGCTCCCCACGGCTTATCGCAGCGTAGCACGTCCTTCATCGCCTCTCAGCGCCAAGGCATCCACCGAACACCCTTAAGGCACTTGATTGCTCTCATTATCAATGTCCACACACTCGGCAGAATGTTGTCTGCAGAATTACCTTGCGGCACGCGCCCTCGATGAACGCTATCTGCAGCCGGACAATGATTAGAAAGACCAGCTTGCTTCGTAAGATCGTTCCGATAGCGAGGCGGTCAAGCTTCGCTAAAAGGATCATTTACAACTCGCTTGTCCTTCAGACGCAGCCTTGTGAGCTACCCTGGAAGACGCACGAGCGCCGAAATGATCCGGAGATAATGAAGTCTCGCACAGAAATGCTTCTGTACGATCCAACTCGGATCGATCTCCTCTTTACGATGTCAGAAATCCCGCAGCTTACTGTCCATCCGGACTAGTAAGTGCGAAGTGATGTTTCGCGGACGATCTAGATGCACGAGCAGTCGGTGATCAAACCATCTGGTGGAGCCAGACGGGATCGAACCGACGACCTCATGCTTGCAAAGCACGCGCTCTCCCAGCTGAGCTATGGCCCCGTAACCAGAAGACGAATGCTCACTCGATGAGTGTGGTGGGCCTGGGAAGACTTGAACTTCCGACCTCACGCTTATCAAGCGCGCGCTCTAACCAACTGAGCTACAAGCCCCTAACGCATATCCAGTCAAGGACCAGGGATTCTGCAAGATTGCAGCCCCAGCGCGTGTTCGTCCGCGAAGAAAGAGAAACGAAGACGGCGAAATCCCGCCAATGCAGCTCAACGATCCTGACGACCGTTGGCCACTGATGTTTCTAAAACAGTTCGATAGAAGCAAGCTTCTGAAGAACCATCCTTAGAAAGGAGGTGATCCAGCCGCAGGTTCCCCTACGGCTACCTTGTTACGACTTCACCCCAGTCGCTGACCCTACCGTGGCCGGCTGCCTCCCTTGCGGGTTAGCGCACCGTCTTCAGGTAAAACCAACTCCCATGGTGTGACGGGCGGTGTGTACAAGGCCCGGGAACGTATTCACCGTGGCGTGCTGATCCACGATTACTAGCGATTCCAACTTCATGGGCTCGAGTTGCAGAGCCCAATCCGAACTGAGACGGCTTTTTGAGATTTGCGAAGGGTTGCCCCTTAGCGTCCCATTGTCACCGCCATTGTAGCACGTGTGTAGCCCAGCCCGTAAGGGCCATGAGGACTTGACGTCATCCCCACCTTCCTCGCGGCTTATCACCGGCAGTCTCCCTAGAGTGCTCAACTAAATGGTAGCAACTAAGGACGGGGGTTGCGCTCGTTGCGGGACTTAACCCAACATCTCACGACACGAGCTGACGACAGCCATGCAGCACCTGTGCTCCAGGCTCCGAAGAGAAGGTCACATCTCTGCGACCGGTCCTGGACATGTCAAGGGCTGGTAAGGTTCTGCGCGTTGCGTCGAATTAAACCACATGCTCCACCGCTTGTGCGGGCCCCCGTCAATTCCTTTGAGTTTTAATCTTGCGACCGTACTCCCCAGGCGGAATGCTTAAAGCGTTAGCTGCGCCACTAGTGAGTAAACCCACTAACGGCTGGCATTCATCGTTTACGGCGTGGACTACCAGGGTATCTAATCCTGTTTGCTCCCCACGCTTTCGTGCCTCAGCGTCAGTATCGGGCCAGTGAGCCGCCTTCGCCACTGGTGTTCTTGCGAATATCTACGAATTTCACCTCTACACTCGCAGTTCCACTCACCTCTCCCGAACTCAAGATCTTCAGTATCAAAGGCAGTTCTGGAGTTGAGCTCCAGGATTTCACCCCTGACTTAAAGACCCGCCTACGCACCCTTTACGCCCAGTGATTCCGAGCAACGCTAGCCCCCTTCGTATTACCGCGGCTGCTGGCACGAAGTTAGCCGGGGCTTATTCTTGCGGTACCGTCATTATCTTCCCGCACAAAAGAGCTTTACAACCCTAGGGCCTTCATCACTCACGCGGCATGGCTGGATCAGGCTTGCGCCCATTGTCCAATATTCCCCACTGCTGCCTCCCGTAGGAGTTTGGGCCGTGTCTCAGTCCCAATGTGGCTGATCATCCTCTCAGACCAGCTACTGATCGTCGCCTTGGTGAGCCATTACCTCACCAACTAGCTAATCAGACGCGGGCCAATCTTTCGGCGATAAATCTTTCCCCGTAAGGGCTTATCCGGTATTAGCACAAGTTTCCCTGTGTTGTTCCGAACCAAAAGGTATGTTCCCACGCGTTACTCACCCGTCTGCCGCTGACGTATTGCTACGCCCGCTCGACTTGCATGTGTTAAGCCTGCCGCCAGCGTTCGCTCTGAGCCAGGATCAAACTCTCAAGTTGGACTTGAACTTTGAACCGGCTGATCACAACGTTTTGACGAGGTCCCACCATTTTTCATCAACCGAAGTCGATGAGCTGCCCGCGATTCACATCGCTGGCAACGATGGTGTAACCTTAAAACGTGTACCGCCGAAGTCTTTCGTCCGGTCCCGATCCAAAAAGCCGAAGCTCTTTAAATGCGAGACCCGCAAGGACTCCGCCGTCCACGTTTCTCTTTCTTCATCTTCACTTGTCAAACAGCCCGGGACCTAAGAGGCCCCAACCTTCCAGAGAGGAAGGGTTCCGACACCCTTACCGACGATGGATGAACTCCAATCGACTTACGTCGACTGTTGTGTCACTCAACAAGGTGAGGAGCATCAGTGGCGCGTTCGCTCGCCTTGGTCAGTGACCCGGCGGCGCCGCGCTCAGTGGTCGGGTTATAGGCCCCACCCATCGGGGTTGTCAACGACCATTGTCAGAAAATCGTCGCACGGTGGATCGTTTAGAAAAACGAAGCGATCCCAGATGGTTAGACGGCCTCTGAGCGCGCCGACCGAGCCGGGGCGGTGAAAAAACCCAAAAAAGTTTGGGTCCGAGGGGCTTCCGGAGGCGGCTTGCAGCGCCTCTCCGGGGAGGTCTCTCGCGCCCGGCCGTTCAGGAAACTTTTCCATATTAGGCGCCGTACTTGAGCCACAATCCCCCGGCGTTCTGGTACAGACAAAGCTTGAATCGCAGGGATGCCAGTGGGGGCTGCCGGCGGTTTTCGTGGGGTCAGAGGAAGGCGATCACGATGAAGCGGCCTTCTTCAGACATTCGAGACACATCGAGAGATCTTTTTCCGCTTAGCTGTTCGTAATTTCGGCCGGCCCGTCATCAGGGCCTTCTGACCGCGGACGCCTATGCGGCTTGCCCGTTCCAGCGACGCCCCTCCGAAGAGGGCGACGTAAGGAGGGGCTCGAAACCGGGCTGCTCGGAACGGGGCTGCTCGAAATCAGGCTCTTGGGTCGTTGATTGGGGGACTTGGGTTGAACCACAGGACGTCACGCGGCGCTTACGGGCGTGAGACCGGGATCATCGATCTCGGCCACGAGCCGCCGCTGTCCGTCGATGGTTCTGAAGCCGCCGTCATCGATCGCCGCCGCGTCTCGGTGCAATGGTTCAGCGGGACGATCTTGACCGGACTCTGCGGCGCAGCCCTGATCGGCGGCGCCGTTTTCGCTTCGCTCGACGGCGAGATGACGTTCGCCAAGGTGCCGGAGCGCGTCGAAGGCGCGCTGCGTGGCGCATTCGGCGCAGCTGACCGCGCCGCCACGCTGCACAAGAGCGACCGCCTGCCGCCGCCCAATGAATCCACGGCCTCGCGCAACATCGTGCGCGTCTCGACCGTCGCCCGTGTCGGCAACCGCGACGTGATGCGGGTGCGCCCCTTCATCCGGATCGCCGGCAATCTGTCGATGACGACGAGCGACCTGTCGGCCAAGATCCCGCCGTTCAACGCCCAGCGCCTTCTCACCGATGTCGGCTCCGATCCGAAGACGGCATCCGAGGATCCCAACAATCCCGAAGCGGTCGAACCCGACGCCGAGGTCTCCTTCGTCACCAAGGACCTCTCCCAGGTGCTGCCGAAGGCCAAGATTTCCGCAGTGGTGGCGCTCGACGACATCCTGATGCGGGTGCGCGATGCCGCGAACTGGCGCGGCAATGGCGGGGTGCGCTACGCCGCGCTCTCCAATGCCGCGGCCGACGTCTCCGGCGCGACCGGCCCGTCCGATATCAGAAGCGCCTACGCCACCGAAGTGTCTCCGTCCGATCCCTATGCCGGCTTCGAGACGCGTGTGGTGCCGGAAAACGTCACGCTGCTGCCGAAGACCAAGGAGCAGATCACCGGCGGCAATCCCAACGGCGAACGCGTCCACATCGTCAAGAAGGGCGACAGCGTCGCCGGCGTGCTGCGCGATCTCGGCGCCACCGCCGAGGAAATCAAGGCGATCACCGCGACGCTCGGGCCGCGCGGCCGCGACGGCGGTCTCAAGGAAGGCGAGAAGCTGCGCATCCTGATGGCGCCCGCAAGTCCCGGCGCCCGCCTGCAGCCCTACCGCGTCGTCATCGCCAACGAGACCATGGTCGAGGCGATCGCGGCGCTGTCCGATCTCGGCAAATACGTCGCGGTCGACGTCTCCAGCATGAACACCGTCGCGGACGCTGCGGCCAACGCCAACAGCGACGACGATGACGACGATGACGGCACCGGCGTGCGGCTCTACCAGAGCATCTACGAGACCGCGATGCGCAACAAAGTGCCGATGCCGGTCATCGACGACATGATCAAGATCTACTCCTACGACGTCGATTTCCAGCGCAAGGTGGCGCCGGGCGATTCATTCGACGTGTTCTACGCCGGCGAAGACGAGGGCGTGACCGCGAGCGAAAAGAACGACGTGCTGTTCGCGTCGCTCACACTCGGCGGCGAGACCAAGAAATACTACCGCTACCAGAGCCCCGACGACGGCGTCGTCGACTACTACGACGAGACCGGCAAGAGCGCGAAGAAGTTCCTGGTGCGCAAGCCCGTCAACAACGCCATCATGCGCTCCGGCTTCGGCGGCCGCCGCCACCCGATCCTCGGCTATGTGAAGATGCATACCGGCGTCGACTGGGCCACCACCTACGGCACGCCGATCTTCGCCTCCGGCAACGGCGTGATCGAGAAGGCCGGCCCAGAGGGCGGTTACGGCAAATACATCCGCATCAAGCACAACAACGGCTACGAGACCGCGTATGGCCACATGTCGGCCTTCGCCAAGGGCATGGAGCCCGGCAAGAAGGTGCGGCAGGGCCAGGTGATCGGCTTCGTCGGTTCGACCGGCGCGTCGACCGGCCCGCACGTCCACTATGAAATCCTGGTCAACGGCCGCTTCGTCGATCCGCTGCGGGTGAAATTGCCGCGCGGCCGTTCGCTGGAAGGCCCGATGCTGGCCGGCTTCGAGAAGGAGCGCGACCGGCTCGACGGCATGATGAGCGGCCGCGCCGGCGCCATCGCGAGGATGTCGGACGCCACCGGCGGCCCGTTGCAGGTCACCAACCGGTAGGCCGGGCGAACCGGCCGATATCGGCCGGACGTCTTCAAACCCGATCTGGATTTGACGTCGTCGCGCGAGGCTCGCTCGGCGCATCACAACGTCAAGTTTCGTTTGCCAAAGCGGTATGAGAGGCGAATACTTTCCAAAAAATGGGAGGTCTCGCCATGAAGAACAGGCTCGCCTGCGCAGCCTTCGTCGCTGCGATTGTCTCCGCCACCTGCGTTTCCGCCGAAAACTGGGAGGTCACCAGGCTCGTTCCGGGCTCGGCGTTCCACGGCGTGCACGGGCTTGCGGTCGACAAGGCCGGCCATCTGTTTGCCGGCAGCGTCGCGGGCGCGGCGCTCTACGAGGTCGACATCGCCGGCGGTACCGCAAAGGTTGGCATCCCCGCTCCGATCGGAATGGCCGACGACATCGCGTTCGCGCCCGACGGCACCATGGCCTGGACCGGTTTCCTGGCCGGCGATCTCTATTCGCGCAAGGGCGACGGCCCGATCAAGAAGCTCGCTTCCGGGCTAGCAGGCATCAATTCGCTCGCCTTCCGCAAGGACGGCAGGCTCTACGCCACCACCGTCTTCCTCGGCGACACGCTCTATGAGATCGACGTCGAGGGCGTCAAACCGCCGCGCCAGATCATGGAGAAGATGGGCGGCCTCAACGGCTTCGAGTTCGGCCCCGACGACAAGCTCTATGGTCCGCTCTGGTTCAAGGGACAGATCGCAAAGCTCGATGTCGACAAAGCCGAGCTGACCGTCGTCGCCGACGGCTTCAAGGTCCCGGCCGCGGTGAACTTCGATTCCAAGGGCAATCTCTGGGTGGTCGACACCGCGCTCGGCCAACTCATTCGGGTCGATCCCAAGTCGGGCACCAAGACCTTGGTCGCGCAATTGAAGGCGTCGCTGGACAATCTCGCGATCGACGACAAGGACCGCATCTACGTCTCCAACATGGCCGACAACGGCATCCAGGAGGTCGATCCGGCGACAGGCCAGGCGCGGCAGGTCATCATCGGCAAGCTCGCTTTGCCCGGCGGCATCGGCGTCACGTCAGAGAACGGCAAGGATACGATCCACGTCGCCGACGTGTTCGCCTATCGCACGGTGGACGGCGCGACCGGCGAGGTCACCGAGAAGGCGCGCATGCACGCCGCCGGCGTCACGCTCGAATATCCGATGAGCGCGACGGCGAAGGGCAACGACGTGATCATGTCGAGCTGGTTCACCGGCACGGTGCAGGTGATCGACGGCAAGACCGGCGCCACCCGCGACATGCTGCACGGCTTCAAGGCGCCGCATGACGCCATCGTGCTCGCGGATGGCAGCATCCTGGTGGCCGAGCTCGGCACAAAATCGCTGGTCCGCGTCAGCGGCGAGCACGGCAAGGACCGCACCACGCTGATCGGCGACCTCGAAGGTCCGGTCGGACTCGTCGGTGGATCGAGCGGCGAGGTCTATGTCACCGAAGCCTTTGCGGGCGTCGTGTCCAAGATCGAGACAAACGGAGAAAAGACCGTGCTCGTCAAGGAGCTGAAAATGCCGGAAGGCATCGCACGCACCAGCGACGGCAAGCTGATCGTGGCGGAGGTGGGCGCGAGGCGGTTGATCGAGATCGCACCGGAAACCGGCACGGTGACGGAGATCGCGGCCAACCTTCCGATCGGCCTGGTAGGCGCGCCCGGCGGCCTGCCGACGCATATTCCGACAGGCGTGGCGATCGGTGCGGGCGGTGTGATCTACTTCTCGTCGGATGTGGAGAATGCGATCTACAAGGTGGTGAAGAGATAATTCCCGGCGCGTTCCAATCAGCCACGGACTTGGCGAGCCCGCCCGCGGGAGGGCGCCAATAAGCGATGGCTCGGCCATCGTCCAGATCACGATCACGATCAGAACAGCGAGTAGCTAACTTCCGCGCCTGCTATGCAACCGCGTACGTGCCGTCGGCAGCTAGTGTCACCTCAATCGTATCATTGCCGGCCTCAATCGCGGTCTTCGCCGCAGTCTTGGCGGCGGACGCCGATGCTGGGTCAGGTACTGGTCCGCTATCGTCGAATTCCGTAGCGCCAGTATAAGTACCATTGCTATTCAGGGTTAGAGAGATTTTCATGGCTTCTTCGTTGATGTTGAACTCTACGAAGCTAATCGCATCTCGCCTGCTCGTTATGATCTCAGACATTACGCCCTCCAATATTGCTACTTCGCCGCTTGGCTAAAGTTTAAGGCAGACGACGACCTGGCGTCTAACCGGCCCGAGGCCGGAGCTCGTGAGGATGCCTCGCACGTTTGTGAACCCTTTGGGCAAGCAGGCGTTTGCTGCCGCGAGATTGGTGCGATTGATTGCTGAATTGCCTCCGCCTGGCCTTAGAAATGCGTCCAAAATTCTCGTGGACGAGTCCGGGCTATAAACTCCGCTTATTACAACTTCTTTCTGCAAGGCTGCTTGATCGGCTGCCTCTCCTGATTTTCCGAGAGCTTCAATCAATCCCGCGGTGAGCGTACCGGCCCGATAATAGTCTTCGAGATCGTGCAGGGCTGCCGAGAGCGGATAGGCTGCTGACGGCGCGTCGCGCAATGGGATAATGCGCTTGGCAATATCGTCCCGCTTGGCTCGCATATGTCCTTGAGCGATCTGGATCGTCTTTGCGATGACAACTTCGCTGTCGTAGAATCCACGAGCCGCGCTCACCCCGGAAGCGGCGCCTGCCAGAATTTGCGCGGAACGAAGAGGCGTCGTGAGCGAACTCGCGATCGTGAGGCTTTGCGCGACGACAGACGTGCCAAAGCCGAACTTCTGCCGCTCGTTCGTCAATGCCGTTTCATATTCGGAGTACTCAAGATCGATGATGTACATCCGTCGCGCAATAACTTCATTGCGATAGAATACCCGATCGCCTTCGGCCGTCGGACTATTCGAGTCTACAGAATAATAACGTTCGACCATTCCCTGGATGCGACGCTTGCCGTCGGCGCCTATGTCGCCGTCCAACCAAGCGCGCGCGAGGGATACTTCCTCTGCCGGGCTGTACAGTCTATCGGGCCCGCTATCCCAGGTTTTGCATCCCGACAAAGCGAGGCCAGCCACCATCAAGACGCTGAACGCCACAGGTCGACGCAACTGCCCCACGCCACGCATGGCACGCCCCCTTAACTCCCCGTTAAAGATTGTGGCGACGATGTGTCTAGTTGTTCAAGCAGATTCGCACAGCCAGAGCGCTAAAGCGCTCTCCGTGTCTCATTTGCACAACACTCTCCGTGCGTGCAGTGCGTCAAAATTGTAGATGGAGTGCATATGCCGGTAGGGCTGCACCGTAAACATTACACGAATCGCCAAAGCCACACTGCGCATGCGCAGTAAAGTTCGCCAAAACCCGCAAAACAAATCGCCCCGGAGAGGACGACCTCTCCGGGGCGCTTCATGCTTGGAGGCGCGAGCGCCGGCGCTCAGTTCAACTTCCGCTTCGACACCGGCGCCTCGAACTGGGCGATCTCCGCGGTCTGCGGTGCGTTGCCGTTGAAGGTCAGCACGTTGCCTTCGGACGAGATCGCAACACTGTCGCCGTCCTTGACGTCGCCGGCGAGGATCATCTCGGCGAGCGGATCCTGGACGTAACGCTGGATCACACGCTTCAGCGGCCGTGCGCCGTAGGCGGGATCCCAGCCCTTGGCGGCGAGCCAGTCGCGGCCCGCCGCGTCGAGCGTCAGCACGATCTTGCGATCCGTGAGGAGCTTCTGCAGCCGCGCGAACTGGATCTCGACGATCCGGCCCATCTCGCTCCTCTGCAAGCGATGGAACAGGATGATCTCATCGACGCGATTGAGGAATTCGGGGCGGAAATGCCCACGCACCATTCCCATCACCTGCTCGCGCACGGCCGAGGTGTCCTCGCCCTCCGGCTGGTTCACCAGAAACTCCGAACCAAGGTTCGAGGTCATGATGATCAGCGTGTTGCGGAAGTCGACGGTGCGGCCCTGGCCGTCGGTGAGGCGGCCGTCGTCGAGCACCTGCAACAGGACGTTGAAGACGTCAGGATGCGCCTTCTCGATCTCATCGAACAGCACCACCTGGTAGGGCCGGCGCCGCACGGCTTCGGTCAGCGCACCGCCCTCGTCATAGCCGACATAGCCCGGAGGCGCGCCGATCAGCCGGGAGACCGAGTGCTTCTCCATGTACTCGGACATGTCCAGGCGCACCATCGCGGTCTCGTCGTTGAAGAGATACTCGGCGAGCGCTTTCGTCAGCTCGGTCTTGCCGACGCCGGTGGGCCCCAGGAACATGAACGAGCCGGTCGGCCGATTGGGGTCCTGCAGCCCTGCGCGCGAACGGCGCACGGCGGTCGCGACCGCATGCACGGCTTCGGCCTGGCCGACGACACGCTTGCCGAGTGAGTCCTCCATCCTCAGGAGCTTGTCCTTCTCGCCTTCCAGCATCTTGTCGACGGGCACGCCGGTCCAGCGCGAGACCACCTGCGCGATGTGGTTGGCGGTAACAGCCTCCTCCATCATCTCGCCGGCGTTTTCCGTTGTATTTTCCTTGGCCTCGATTTCAGCAAGCTTCTTCTCAAGCTCGGGGATGCGGCCGTAAGCGAGCTCGCCGGCCTTCTGGAATTCGCCGCGCCGCTGCGCGTTGGCAAGATCGACCCGCAAGCCGTCGAGCTCGGCCTTCAGCTTCTGGGCGTCGGAGAGCTTGTTCTTCTCCGCGCTCCAGCGTGCGGTGAGCGCCGCGGACTTCTCCTCGAGGTCGGCCAGCTCCTTCTCCAGCGTCTGCAGGCGGCTCTTCGAACCGGCATCGCTCTCTTTCTTCAATGCTTCCTGTTCGATCTTCAGCCGGATGATTTCCCGATCCATCGAATCCAGCTCTTCCGGCTTGGAATCGACCTGCATCTTCAATCGCGCCGCCGCCTCGTCCATGAGGTCGATGGCCTTGTCCGGCAGGAAGCGGTCCGTGATGTAGCGGTTGGACAGCGTCGTGGCGGCCACCAGCGCGGAATCCGTGATCCGCACGCCATGGTGCTGCTCGTACTTGTCCTTCAGCCCCCGCAGAATCGAGATGGTATCCTCGATTGAGGGCTCGCTGACGAAGATCGGCTGGAAGCGCCGTGCCAGCGCCGCGTCCTTCTCGACGTGCTTCTGGTACTCGTCGAGCGTGGTGGCGCCGATGCAGTGCAGCTCACCCCGGGCGAGCGCAGGCTTGAGCAGGTTGGAGGCGTCCATCGCGCCATCGCCCTTGCCGGCGCCGATCAGCGTGTGCATCTCGTCGATGAACAGGACGAAATTGCCCTCGCTCCCGGTTACCTCCTGGAGCACGGCCTTCAGCCGCTCCTCGAACTCGCCGCGATATTTTGCGCCCGCGATCAGCGAACCGAGGTCGAGCGACAGCAGCTTCTTGTCCTTGAGGCTCTCCGGCACGTCGCCGTTGACGATGCGCAGCGCGAGGCCCTCGGCGATGGCGGTCTTGCCGACGCCGGGTTCGCCGATCAGGACCGGATTGTTCTTGGTCCGACGCGACAGCACCTGGATCGTGCGGCGGATCTCCTCGTCGCGGCCGATGACCGGGTCGAGCTTGCCGTCGCGCGCCGCCTGGGTCAGGTCGCGGGCATATTTCTTCAGCGCGTCATAGGCGTTCTCGGCGGTCGCGGAGTCGGCGGTCCGGCCCTTGCGCAGCGCTTCGATCGCCGCGTTGAGGTTTTGCGGGGTGACACCGCCCTTGGCCAGGATCGCGCCAGCCTCGCTGGTCTTCTCCAGCGCGAGGCCAAGCAACAGCCGCTCGACTGTGACAAAGCTGTCGCCGGCCTTCTCGCCAGCCTTTTCGGCGGCGTCGAAGGTGCGGGCAAGTTCGGGCGCTAGATAGATCTGACCGGCGCCGCCGCCAGAGACCTTCGGCACCTTGTTCAGGGCGTCCTCGGTCGCCTTCAGAATTGCGCGGGAATTGCCGCCGGCGCGATCGATCAGGCCGGCCGCAAGGCCTTCACTGTCATCCAGCAGCACTTTGAGGACGTGCAGGGTCGAAAACTGCTGGTGCCCTTCGCGCACCGCAAGCGACTGCGCGGACTGGACGAAGCCCCTGGAGCGTTCGGTATATTTGTCGATGTTCATGTCGTGGTCTTTCCCTCGGCCTGCCCCTGGAGCCCTCTAAGGCACTCCAACGGCATCTTCATTGGGTTTCCGATTACCGCATTGACGTTTCTCAACCGGTAACGGTCGCTATCAGCCGGCGCTGGCGCCGGCCTGACCCAGATGTGGGAGGCGCGGCCTCGGATCGGAAGAGGCGAGTTCACAATTTCGTGCGCGGATCCGCCCGCTTGGCGCCGGTAGGCCGAATCCCCTAAGTAGCGGCATGACATCCAGCGCAATGACAGCCAGCCAGACCGCCGAGATCACCGGCCTCTACCGTTATCCGATCAAGGGCCTGACGCCGGAGCCCCTGCCCCGCGTCTCGCTGCGGACCGGCCAGACCCTGCCCGCCGACCGCCGCTACGCCATCGAGAACGGCCCCAGCGGCTTTGATCCGGAAGAGCCGCAGTGGAAGCCGAAGATCCAGTTCCTGATGCTGGCGCGGAATGAGCGGCTGGCTTCCCTCGACAGCCGGTTCGAGGACGCGACCAACCGCCTCACCATCCGCAAGGACGGCCAGATCGTCGCCAGCGGCGATCTCGAGACCGCGGCCGGGCGCGCTGCCATCGAGGGCTATTTCAGCGAGAACTTTCAGCCGGAGCTGAAGGGCCCGCCCAAGGTCCTGTCCGGCCGAGACCACAGCTTTTCCGACGTCGCCCGCAAGGTCGTGTCCATCATCAATCTCGATAGCGTCCGCGCGCTCGAGACCATGCTCGGCGGCACCGCCGTCCACCCGCTGCGCTTCCGCGCCAATCTCTACGTGAAGGGCTGGCCTGCCTGGTCCGAGCTCGACCTCGTCGGCCAGACGCTCGCGATCGGACAGGCCCGGCTGCAGGTGGTCAAGCGCATCAAGCGCTGCCCGGCCACCAATGTCGACCCTGATACCGCCAGGCGTGATCTCGAAATTCCGGCCACGCTCTCAAGCAATCTCGGCCACATGGACTGCGGCATCTATGCCGAGGTGATCGCCGACGGCGACATCGGCGTCGGTGATGCGATCGCGGTGGAAGAGCCGAGATTGGTGTGACGCGGCGCCGTCTCAACCAACTCCGTCATTGCGAGCGCAGCGAAGCAATCCAGATATCTATCTGCTGAGACGGTCTGGATTGCTTCGTCGCTTCGCTCCTCGCAATGACGGGGCAGAAACCTCAATTCGGCATCACATACGCATAGATCCGGCCGCGCGAGATCGGCGCTTCGCGGACGCGGTTGCCGTTGTTGCCGGAGATCATGATCGGATTACCCTGCGCATCGATGCCGGTGATGATGCCGACATGGCCGCCCCGGCCGCCGCGCGACATGACCGCGATGGCGCCGACCTGAGGACCGGAGACACGCGTGCCGTAATGCGCGAACGAGTTCGCCATGTCGGAGCCGGTGCCACGGTGGCCGGTTTTCTCAAGCACCATGTTCATGAAGCGCGCGCACCACAGGCTGCCGCGGCCGGTCGGATTGCCGCCGACATAGCGGCGTGCCTCGGACACGAGACCCGACCCGCCGCCGAAGCTTCCGCCGCTCGTCGCGTTATTCGCCATGCCGCCGACATTCGCGTTAGTGGCCATCCCGCCGCCACGCCTCATGGTGATTCGACGGCTGGCGCGCGTGGTCATCCCACCGCTATCGCTCATCGCCATTCCACCGCTGCCGCGCACGGCTATTCCACCGCTGCCGCTCATGGCTATTCCACCGCTGCCGCTCATGGCTATTCCACCGCTGCCGCTCATGGCTATTCCACCGCTGCCGCTCATGGCCATTCCACCGCCGCCGTTCATGGCGATGCCGCCGCTATTGGCGTTCGGGTCATAGCTGGCGAAGCTGTTGCCGAAGCCGCTCGCCTGCAATTGCGCCGCGCCGCGCTCAAAGCGCGAGCTGCGTGCTTGATGCCGGTAATGATGATGTCGGCTGGCGTGATGCGCGTAAGCGTGCCGCTCTGCGCTATGACGATGAGGCCGTGCTGACGCCGGAGAGGTGAACGCAGCGACCGCCGCGAAGAAAACAGCCAGCGCGACGACACAACGCGACAGGCGAGACGCAAACAACTCGAACATTCTTCATCCTTCGTTGACACCCCACTTCCCCGTCGGCCCGTGCAGGGGCCGACATGCGCGGGCTGTATCAGTATCCTGATGTGGCGAGAACAAGACGCGGTCGGGGAGATTTTGGACGATGATTAATAAGTGTTAGGGTCGTATGCGCTGACCGCAGAACGGCATTCCAATGCCGCAGCGACCTTAGGGAGAAAACCCGATGCCTCACGCCCTCACGAAGGACAATTGCCGTCTCTATTTCGAAGAAGCAGGCGCGGGCACGCCGATTATTTTTCTGCACGAATTCGCGGCCGACTACACCAATTGGGAGCCGCAGATGCGCTACTTCTCGCGCGGCCATCGCTGTATCACCTATTCTGCGCGCGGCTACACGCCATCGGATGTGCCTGATGGCGAGGTCTACAGCTACACGCATTTCTACACCGATGCGCTCGCGGTGCTCGATCATCTGAAGATCGAACGCGCGCATCTCGTCGGCCTCTCGATGGGCGCCTATTCGTCGCTCCAGATCGGGCTCAACGCGCCCCAACGCGCGCTGTCGATGACGCTCGCCGGCGTCGGCTCAGGCTCGGAGATCGAGAACCTCGACGCCTGGCGCAAGCAGTGCCGCACCAACGCGGAGCAATTCGAGACGCTCGGCTCCGCGGAAGTCGCAAAAGTCACGCGCGAGGCGCCGAGCCGGATTCCTTTCCTGGTAAAGGACCCGCGCGGCCACGCCGACTTCTACGCCGCACTGGCGCGCCACGACGCCAAGGGATCGGCGCGGACAATGCGCGGCTTCCAGGGCGGCCGCCCCTCGATCTTTGCGATGACGGACGCGATCAGAGGCGCCATGACGCCGGCACTCATCATCTGCGGCGACGAGGACGATCCGTGCGTGGGGGCAAGCCTGTTCCTGAAGAAGCATCTGCCTGCGGCGGGGCTCGCCATGTTTCCGAAGTCCGGCCACGTGCTCAATCTCGAAGAGCCCGCGCTGTTCAACGAAGCGGTGGAGCGGTTCGTCACGCTGGTTGAAGCGGGAAGATGGCCGGCGCGCGATCCGAGGTCGCTGGCGGCGCATTAACGACAGAGTCGCGCCCACATACTCCGTCATTGCGAGCGGAGCGAAGCAATCCAGAATCCTATGCAGAAAGACGCTGGATTGCTTCGCTGTGCCGAATGACGAGAAACTACTTCCTGCCACCCCGCGTCAGCAGAAACACGCCCTGCTCACCGAACAGATTCCACACCCACCACGGCATCCGCAGCCGCAGCGGACGGCCGTAGAGATCGAGCGCCTCGGCACGTTCCATCTTCACGTCGATCGCGTCGCAGAGCTCGACGAAGTCCTTGATGGTGCAGAAATGGATGTTTGCGGTGTCATACCAGCTTGCCGGCAGATTCTCCGTGCGTGGCATGTGGCCGCCGATCAAGAGCTGGAGCCGCATCTTCCAGAAGCCGAAATTCGGGAACGACACGATGGCGCGACGGCCGATGCGCAGCAGGTTCTCCAGCACCACTTTCGGCTGCCGCGTGGCCTGCAACGTCTGCGACAGGATCACGTAGTCGAAGGCGTCATCCGGATAATTCACGAGGTCGGTGTCGGCATCGCCCTGCACCACTGCGAGCCCCTTGGCGACGCAGCGGTTGACGCCCTCGCGCGACAGCTCGATGCCCCGGCCGTCGACGCCGCGGGTCTCCAGCAGCTGGAGCAGGTCGCCCTCGCCACAGCCGACGTCGAGCACCTTCGAGCCCGGCTTGACCATCTCGGCGACCAGCACATGGTCGGCGCGAAACTGATCGGGTTGCCCGGCCGCAACGCCGCCCAGCGGCAACGCTTCCTGTACAGACATGGCTAGCGGTCCTGTCTTTAAGCATTCTTGGCGGTGAGCCCGCGCGCCTTGCCTGCCGATTGCAGGAAGGCGCGGGAGATGTCGAGGAATTCGGGCACGTCGAGCAGGAACGCGTCGTGACCGCGATCGGTCTCGATCTCGGCGAACGACACCCGCGCGCTCGACGCATTCAGCGCGTGCACCAGCGCCCGCGATTCCGAGGTCGGGAACAACCAGTCGCTGGTGAAGGAGACCACGCAGAAGCGGGTCTGGATTCCCGTGAACGCCTTCGCCAGCACGCCGCCATGATCGCCGGCGATGTCGAAATAGTCCATCGCACGGGTCAGGTAGAGATAGGAGTTGGCGTCGAAGCGCTCGACAAAGGACGAGCCCTGGTAGCGCAGATAGGACTCGACCTGGAAGTCGGCGTCGAACGAGAAGGTCGGCAGCTCGCGGTCCTGCATCCGCCGGCCGAATTTTCGATGCAGCGCGGCGTCCGAGAGATAGGTGATGTGCGCCGCCATCCGCGCGACAGCGAGGCCGCGATGCGGATGGATGCCGCGATCGGCATAGCCGCCGTGGTGCCAGTCGGGATCGGCCATCACGGCCTGCCGGCCAAGCTCGTGGAACGCGATGTTCTGCGCCGAGTGCCGCGTCGAGCAGGCAATCGCCAGCGCGGAGAACACGCGGCTCGGATACGCCGCAGTCCATTGCAGCACCTGCATGCCGCCCATCGAGCCGCCGACCACCGCAAACAGCGTGTCGATGCCGAGCCGATCGATCAGCATCGCCTGCGCGCGCACCATGTCGGGGATGGTGATGACAGGGAAATCGAGCCCCCACACCTTGCCGGTCGCGGGATTGATCGAAGCCGGACCGGTCGACCCCATGCAGCCGCCGATCACGTTGGAGCAGATGATGAAATACTCGCTGGGATCGAGCGGTCGGCCGGGGCCGACCAGCGTCTCCCACCAGCCGGGCTTGCCGGTGACAGGGTGCACATTGGCGACGTGCTGGTCGCCGGTCAGCGCATGGCAGATCAGGATCGCGTTGGAGCGATCGGCGTTGAGCACGCCATAGGTCTGGTAGGCGATCTGGAACGGGCTGAGATCGACACCGCAATCGAGCCGCAGCGGCTGCTCCGCGCCGAACTGCGCGACCTGCGAGCTCGGATGATCCACCTCGTGCGACCGCTCGTCGGCAGTGATCGCGGGACTCGAAATTGACTGGACGCCAACCATCTGACCATCGACCTCGTTTGCGGTCGTCGTGGTGACCGCATTGACATCAGGCCATAAAAAACCCGGCCTGAACGATAGGTTCGGCCGGGATCGAAAGGGTCCCCGGCCTGTTTAGCGAGTTTTTTAACGTGGCTGCAAGCCGGCCGGCTCAAATGACCACGGAACGGGCAAAAAGTACCGTCTTGGACGGTTTTCGTCAAGTCGCGGCCCGGATCAACCAAATTCACCTGTCGCGCCGCCGGCGGAAAGGGCCCCATTTCCCTTCGCATTTCTCTTTGCTTTCGCCGCCCTGACTGCCTAATCAGGACATCCATCGCAGCGGTGACGACTGGACTGATCCGCATCGGAACGCCTCTCAACAACCCCTGTCAGACATGTCCCAACGTCCGCCCGCGCCACCATCGCTCCAGGAATTGCGCAAGGAGATCGACGCGATCGACGAGGGCATGCATCGCCTCCTCATGCAGCGCGGCGACATCATCGACCGCCTGATCCAAGTGAAGCAGACCCAGGAGGTCGGCTCGGCGTTCCGCCCGGCGCGCGAGGCCGCCATGATGCGTGACCTCGTCCAGCGCCATCGCGGCATTCTGCCGCTCGATACGGTCGAGAGCATCTGGCGCGTCATCATCGCGACCTTCACCTATGTCCAGGCGCCGTTCTCGGTACACGCCGACATCTCGGCGAGCGAGCCGGCCATGCGCGATTCCGCGCGATTCCATTTCGGCTTCACCGTGCCCTACGTCGCGCATTTCAGCGCGCAGGCGGCGGTCGAGGCGGTCGCGAAATCCAAGGGCGATCTGGCGCTGGTGTCGGCGACCTCGAGCCGCACGCCGTGGTGGCTGTCGCTGGAAGAAGCCGGCGCGCCAAAGATCATCGCGCGGCTGCCCTTTGTCGAGCGCGCCGACCATCCGGCGGCGTTGCCCGTGTTCGCGGTCTCGCGCGTCGCCGACAGCGCCCTGGTGACGGAGGTCGAGACCTTCAGCGTGCGCGTGTCGGGGTGGAACGCCGAGGTCGCGCGCGCCCTGTCGCCGCTCGCCGAGATCGTGGCCGTGCCCGATACCGCCTTCGACGGCGCTGCGCTGCTGATCTCGGTGACCGCCGCGAGCAGCCTCGACAAGATCAAGGCAGCCCTGATCGAAGCGGGAGCCTCGGTGCGCTCCACGGCCCTCGTCGGCAGCCACGCAACCCGCTATACGGTGCCCCCGACCGGGTCGAAATCGTAAGTCGCGAACCGCTTAAGCCACTCCGGAGTTGAAGATGTCCCGCCCCGTGCCGAATCCCGGCATTCTCGATATTGCGCCTTACACGCCCGGCAAGAGTCCGGTGGCGGAGCCGGGCCGCAAGGTCTTCAAGCTCTCGGCCAACGAGACGCCGTTCGGGCCCTCGCCGAAGGCGATCGAGGCGTTCAAGCACGTGGCGGATCATCTGGAAGACTATCCGGAAGGCACCTCGCGCGTGCTGCGCGAAGCGATCGGGCGCACTTTCGGGCTCGATCCCAACCGCATCATCTGCGGCGCCGGCTCGGACGAGATCCTCAATCTGCTCGCCCACACCTATCTCAGCCACGGCGACGAAGCGATCTCGACCACGCACGGCTTCCTCGTCTACCCGATCGCCACCATGGCGGTCGGCGCCAGGAACGTCGTCGCTGCGGAGAAGAACCTCACCGCGGACGTCGACGCGATCCTGAAAGCCGTCACGTCGCGGACCAAACTGGTCTGGCTCGCCAACCCCAACAATCCGACCGGCACTTATATCCCGTTCGACGAGGTCAAGCGTCTGCGCGCCGGTCTGCCCTCACACGTGCTGCTGGTGCTGGACGCAGCCTATTGCGACTACGTCTCGCGCAACGATTACGAGATGGGGATCGAGCTCGTCGCGACCACCGAGAACACGGTGGTGACGCACACCTTCTCCAAGATCCATGGTCTTGCGGCGCTGCGCATCGGCTGGATGTTCGGCCCCGATCACATCATCGACGCGGTCAACCGCATCCGCGGTCCCTTCAACGTGTCGACGCCGGCGATGTACGCCGCCGTTGCCGCGATCGAGGACACCGCGCACCAGGCCATGTCGAGGCAGTTCACCGAGACCTGGCGCAATTGGCTGACCGAGGAGATCGGCAAGCTGGGGCTGAAGGTGACGCCGAGCGTCGCCAATTTCGTGCTGATCCACTTCCCGACCGAGGGCAAGACCTCGGACGCGGCCGACGCCTTCCTCACTAAGCGGGGGCTGGTGCTGCGCGGGTTGAAGAACTACGGCCTGCCGCATTCGCTACGCATGACCATCGGCACCGAGGAGGCCAACCGCCTCGTCGTCGAGGGCCTGCGCGACTTCATGGCCGGACGATGAGCGCGACCCCGCACTTCCAGCGCCTCGCGCTGATCGGCTTCGGCCTGATCGGCGGCTCGATCGCGCGCGCTGCGAAGCTCCAGGGCCTGGCCGGCGAGATCGTCACCACTGCGCGCTCGGAGAAGACGCGCGCACGCGTGATGGAGCTCGGCATCGTCGATCAGGTCGTGGCGACCAATGCAGAAGCCGTGAAGGACGCCGATCTCGTCATCCTCTGCATTCCCGTCGGCGCCTGCGGGCCGGTGGCGCAGGAGATCGCCGGGCATCTCAAGCCCGGCGCGATCATCTCCGACGTCGGCTCGGTCAAGGGCGCCATCGTCAGGGACATGGCGCCGCATCTGCCGAATGGCATCCATTTCGTGCCGGCGCATCCCGTCGCCGGCACCGAGCATTCGGGCCCCGATTCAGGTTTCGCCGAACTCTTCATCAACCGCTGGTGCATCCTCACCCCGCCGGAAGGCGTTGATCCGGCTGCCACCGATCGCCTGCGCGCGTTCTGGGCGGCGATGGGCGCCAAGGTCGAGGTCATGACGCCGGATCATCATGATCTCGTGCTCGCGATCACCAGCCATCTGCCGCATCTGATCGCCTACACCATCGTCGGCACCGCCGACGAGCTGGCGCAGGTGACGGAGTCCGAGGTCATCAAGTTCTCCGCCGGCGGCTTTCGCGATTTTACCCGCATCGCCGCCTCCGATCCGACGATGTGGCGCGACGTCTTCCTCGCCAACAAGGAAGCCGTGCTGGAGATGCTCGGCACCTTCACCGAGGATCTCGCCAAGCTCACCCGCGCGATCCGCCGCGGCGACGGCGAGGCGCTGTTCGACCACTTCACCCGCACCCGCGCCATCCGCCGCGGCATCGTCGAAATCGGCCAGGATTCGGCCGCGCCCGACTTCGGCCGGCCGCATGCGGCGCTGAAAAAGCCGTAGCCACCCCCTCTATCATTGCGAGGAGCGCAGCGACGATCCAGACTGTTTCCGAGGAGAAAGTCTGGATTGCTTCGCTTCGCTCGCAATGACGGAGCGGTCAATACAGCGGCGGGATCTGGCCGACCTTGACCGGGCCGAGCAGCACAGCGCCGTCGACGAACTTCAGCGGGAAGCTGCGAGCCTTCTTGCCTTCCAGCGTGCTCTCGGTGCCGATCGAATTGATGCCGGCGGCGACACCGGCATTGGCGTTCTGCTTGATGACCTTGCCGAGGCCCGGAACGGCGCGGTCGAGTGCACCGAACAGATTGTTGAGGTCCTGCGACTTCACGCCGGGCGCGACGCGGTCGAGGGTGGCCTGCGGCACCCCCTCCTCCAGCATCTTCTCGATGCCGAGTGCCGGAATCACGCGCTCGAGCCCGGTCACCGTCATCTGCAATTCGCCGTCGAGACGGCCGTTGGCCGAGAGTCCGAGCGTGCCGGCCGCAACCGCGATCATCTCGCCCTGCTGGATCCGGGACTGCACGATCTCGATATGGCCACCCGCGGCCTGGATCTCGCGGAAGCGCTGCGGCCACGGCTTTGGTGTGAGGTCCGAGAGGCCGGTGATCTTCGCCCGCGTGTCGGCCTCGAACGGCTCGGCGAGCAGCGGATGAACACCCTGGATGCTACCCTGCGCGATCTGGAGCACGGTCTCGATCACCGGGTGATCGGAGGGCGATCGATCCGCGAGGCGCCCGTGCAGCTCGATCTGCTTGGCGCGCGCGAGCGGCACCTGCACGCTGCCGTCGAGCCGGTTGACGTTGGGGTCCTCGAATACGATGGAAGCGCGCTCGGGCACGGCGGGCAGGCCGACCACGCTGCTGCGGCCCTTGCTCCAGTTCACCACGAAGGTGTTTTGCGTGACGCCGTCGGTGAGCGTCGCCGGCGCGGAGAATTCGGCGATGACGCGCTTGGGATCGTAGACCTGGGCAATGACGAGGATGTTGTCGAGCCTGGCCGTGAACGGCGTCTTGCTGGCGTTCTGCGACACCAGGGCGACACTGGCCCCGGAACACTGGACCTCGAAGCGGAAGGGGAAGCCCGCGATCGAGCGCTTGGCGCAATCATAGATGCGGCCGGATTTGGCCTCCTGCGCGCGCCAGGCGTCGGCGGCGATCTCGGCCTGCGACGCCGCATAGAACCAGAAGCAGCTCCATGCCACCGTGAGGATCAGGAGGATGATGGGGGCGATGAAAAGGCCCCAGCGGGAGCGCCGGCCTGCGGCAACGGTCATATCAGACATGCGGCGACCCTTTGATCCCTGATTTTGTCAAATGTAAGCGAGCTAGGGCTGCGACGAAAGGCGGAGAATTCGCTTCGCTTGGGAGCGCGGTTCTGGTAGCCGTGCCGGAAATGTCGGAAATCACCCTTCCCTCCGTCACCACAGCCAAGGGCGACCTCTGGGTGTTCGGCTACGGCTCGCTGATGTGGCGGCCGGGCTTCGAATTTGAGGAACGCGTCCCGGCGCGGCTGGTCGGCGAGCATCGCGCGCTCTGCGTCTATTCCTTCGTGCACCGTGGTACGCCCGAAAAGCCGGGCCTGGTGCTTGGGCTCGACCGCGGCGGCGCCTGCCGCGGCATCGCCTTTCGCGTCGCCGAAAACAACCGCGCCGGCGTCGTC
Organism: Bradyrhizobium sp. 149; assembly: GCF_023073915.1. GTDB lineage: Bacteria > Pseudomonadota > Alphaproteobacteria > Rhizobiales > Xanthobacteraceae > Bradyrhizobium. Next base: position 157,446 of record NZ_JADPKK010000020.1, read on the forward strand.
GCCTATCTGCGCGCGCGCGAGCAGGTGACGTCGGTCTATCGCGAAGTCATGCGCTCGGTGTGGCTGGAGAACGATGCGCGACAGCGCGTATCCGCGCTCGCCTATGTCGTCGACCGCGGCCATGTGCAATATGCCGGCCGGCTGTCGCTCACCGATCAGTATCGCCACGTGCTCCAGGGCCACGGTCAGTCCGGCGCCAACCGCGACTACGTGACCGCGACGGTGAAGGCGATCGAGGCCGAAGGTTTTCGCGATGCGCCGCTGCATCAGCTTGCCACCATGCTGCATGGTGATGCGCATTCGTTGCACGCGCCGGCCCCTACGGAAGATCGAGAGAACCGCTAGCGCTCCGACGGCGCATAGCTCGGCGCCGAACCGATCATCTGCTCCTGCTCCCTGCGGCCCGCTTCGACGAGGCGGCCGGTCGCGTCTTCGATCGCCGTTTGCACGCGGGAGAGAAACTGGTCCTTCGGCAGGCCTGCCGGCAGCGGATCGAGGAACTCCACCACTAGCGTGCCGGGATAGCGCATGAAGGTGCGGCGCGGCCAGAACAGGCCGGAATTGAGCGCGATCGGCAGGCACTGCGCGCCGCAGGACGAATAGATTTGCGCAAAGCCGGTCTTGTAGTCCGGTGGCGCGCCCGGTGCGCGGCGCGTGCCCTCGGGAAAGATCACGAGCTGCCCGCCGCTGCGCACCGCCTCACGCGCCCGTCGCGTCATGTCCAGCAGCGCCTTCACGCCGGCATTGCGGTCGATCGCGATCATCCCGGTCTTGACCAGGAACTGGCCGAACACCGGGATCTGCATGAGCTGACGCTTGAGAATGAAAATCGGACGATCGAAAAAACCCGGCAAGACGAACGTCTCCCAGAACGACTGGTGCTTCGCCACGATCACCAATGGTCCCGTCGGGATGTTTTCGACGCCGCGGAATTCCACCTTGATGTTGCAGACCGCCCGCATCAGAAACAGCGTCGCGTTCGCCCACCATCGCGCGACCGTGAGCATGGCGCGCGGCGGCAATGCGAAAGTCGGCAGCGCCACGATCGCGAGGCACACCAGCACGGTGTAGAACAGCACGTTGAACACGAGCGATCGCAAGAAAATCAAGAACATCGAGTATCCGATCAATTGCCGATCAGTTGCCGATCAATTGGCCTGTGCGGTGGCGGGCCGCTTCGGCTGCAGCCCGGGAGGCTGCTCCGACATCTCGGGCGAAAGGTCAATCCCGAAATCCTCCAGCCGCACCCTGAGCTCGGCCGCGATGTATTTGACGTATTCCGACAGCAGCAGCCGCAAGGTAGGGGCCGAGATCCACCACGGCTCCTCGCGCCATTTGTCGCCCACCACGACGAACGGGATCAGTGTAGTCTCCGGCATCGCATGTGCGAATTCCACCAGCGCACGCGGCATGTGATAGTTCGAGGTGACCACAATCAGCGATTTGAAGCCGCGCCCCTCGGCCCAGCGCCGGGCTTCCGCGGCATTGCCGCGGGTCGACAGCGCAGTGCGGTCGAGATCGACGCAGCAATGCATGAAGGACTGGTTCTCCGGCAACGTCCGGGAGATGTCGCTCGCCGTCGAGGTCGGGTGCACGCCGGAGATCAGGAGCCTCCTGCCGTAGCCGGCAGCGAGCAGCTCCATCGCATCCGGCACCCGCGAGGAGCCGCCGGTCAGCACCACGATGCCGTCCGCCTTGCGGTCCGGCGCAATCTCGGCGCCACGCAATTGCGACAAAAACGCAATGAAACCCGCCGCCGCGCCGACGAAGGCGAGTGCAATCGTCGACATCACGGCCGCGCGCAGCCAGCCGCGCGGCAGTTTCGGCGATCGATCATCGGTCGGCGTAGTCATGCGATGTCGGTGACCCCTTCCCTGAGGTGATTTTAGGACGTTTTGAGGCGAAGTGGAGTCCGGTTTATCGGCGTCAATCAACATCATTCAGCGTCGCGAACAGCGTCTGGCGCGAGGCGACCGCGGTGATCGCGCCGATCAGCACCGCCTGCACCGCGAGCACGATGTAGCCGGACGGCCGCAGCGAGAAGGTACCGAGCAGCGCGGCGAACTGGTCGCCGACGGGGGTGCCGGAAAACCAGCCTGCGATCGACTCGGAGAAGCCGAATACCAGCATGGCGGCCCCGCCGCCGATCACGCCGCCCTCCAGCCCCAGCCTGAGGAAATGACGTAGGAAGCGGTTGGCGATGTAGCGGTCGCCGGCGCCGACGAAATGCAGCACCTCGACAATCGGACGGTTCGCCGCCATGGCGCCGCGGGTCGCGAACGAAACCGAGATGATGGTGGCGATGATGACGAGCGCGAGGATGCCGAGGCCGGCGAGCACGGTGGCGTTGGTCATCGAGCGCATGCGCTCGATCCAGGCACGGTGATCGTCGACGCTGGCGCTTGGCGCCATCTGGGTCACGCGGGCGCGCAAGGCGCCGAGATCGAGCCCCGTGCCGGGCTGCACGCGCGCGATGATAAGGCGCGGCACCGGGAGATCGTCCATCGACAGGCCGGTGCCAAGCCAAGGCTCGAGCAGCTTGCCGCTTTCGTCCTTGGTGAACGGCTTGACCTCGACGATGCCGGCTTGCGCGCGCATAGCCTCGGTCACCGCCGCGGTATCGCGTTCGAGATCGCGCCCCGTCTGCGGCCGGACCTGGATGGTGATTTCGCTCGCGACATCCGACTGCCATTCGGCGGCGGAGGCGCTCACCAGCAGCACCGTGCCCGTCGTCGTCGACGCCAGGAAGGTCATGATGGCGACGACGGCGACCAGCGCGCGGCCGTGGATCGAGGCGCGCGGCACGATCGGGGACATGTTGCGCGCTCTGGCCGGAAGCGGCGGCCCCTCCTGTCCTAGGTCGACCAGCACGCCGCGCTCGTCGGGCCTACTCATAGACGTGCAGCCGTCCCTGGTGCAGCACGAAGCGTCGCGCCTCGTACTGGTCCATCAGGGCGATATCGTGGGTGGCGATGATGACGGCGGTCCCTGACTTGTTGAGCTCGATGAACAGCCGCAGCAGGCGGCGGCCAAGCGTCGGATCGACGCTACCGGTCGGCTCGTCTGCCAACAGCAGCTGCGGCCGCGAGATAACGGCGCGCGCGATCGCCGCGCGCTGCTTCTCGCCGCCGGACAGGATCGGCGGCAGCGCGTCCATGCGTTCGCCGAGCCCGACCCATTTCAGGAGGTCGATGACCTCCTTGCGGTAGCTCGATTCGCTGCGGCCCATGACCCGGAACGGCAGCGCGACGTTTTCATAGGTCGTCATGTGGTCGAGCAGGCGGAAATCCTGGAGCACGATACCGATGCGCTTGCGCAAGTCCGCGATGTCGTCCTTGCCGAGCTGCGAGATGTCGTGGCCGAACAGATTGACGAGACCCCGCGTCGGTCGATGCGACAGGAACAACAGGCGCAGCAACGAGGTCTTGCCGGCGCCGGATGGCCCGGTGAGAAACTGGAAGGAATGCGCCGGGATCTGGAAGCTGAGGTCACGCAGGACCTCTGGCCCCAGGCCGTAACGCAATCCGACATTTTCGAACCGGACCAAGCTCAGCTCCGTTCGAGAGAGGCCGCAGGCTGCACGGCTGTGCTCCGCCACACGCGATCAACGGCTTTTGCGGCCGTTATGGTTTCCGGTTCGTTAACAGTCGCCCTGTAGCATAATTGGCAGCATCCTTGCCGCCCGGTTCTCCGCGACCGTGTCATCGTCAAGACTCGTCCATGCATCAAGGCTCGTCCATGCATATCGTCTGCCCTCATTGTACGACATCCTACGCCATCAAGCTTGCGAGCCTCGGGGCGAACGGAAGGACGGTCCGCTGCTCCCGTTGCAAGGAAACCTGGGTCGCCCATTCCGAGGATGCCATCGAGGAGGCATCCGTCCCGGCCATGGCCGCGGCCAGCCAGGCCGATGACCAGTCCGATCTCGCCGAGGAGTGGAACTCGTATGCCCAGGACGACGGCGCCAGTGATGCGCCTGTCGTTGACAGCCCCTCGATCGCCAGCGACTGGCCGGACCAGGAAACCAGTGACGCCGAGGACGAATGGTCGGCGGCGGCCCGGTCTGCCGAGGAGGAAGTCGTCGGCGAGCAGCACCAGTCCTGGTTCCGTGGCCTGTTCGGCCGCCGCGCCGCGCGGGTGAGCCGTCCGGTCGCGACCGCGGCGCCGCGAAAGTCCCATTTGGGCCTGCCAACCGCCTGCGCCGCCATGGGTGCGCTGGTGCTGGCGCTGGTGATCTGGCGCGGCGACATGGTGCGGCTGCTGCCGCAGACGGCCGCCTTCTACAAGATGGTCGGCCTCGAAGTTAACCTGCGCGCGCTGGCCTTCAAGGACGTCAAGCTCTCCAGTGAGACCGTGGACGGTAAGCAGGTGCTGGTGATCGAGGGCGTGATCGTGGGCCAGGGCAAGAAGCCGCTCGACATTCCCCGGCTGCGCTTTGCGGTGCGCGACGCGCAAGGCGCGGAAATCTACGCCTGGAACGCCGTTCTGGAACAGACCGTGCTACAGCCCGGCGAGCGCGCTTTCTTCCGTTCGCGGCTGGCCTCGCCGCCGCCGGAGGGCCGCAATATCGACGTTCGCTTCTTCAACCGGCGCGACATCGCCGGCGGCAGCGTATAATCGATTTCGCAGGTCTCGCGGGGAAAGTTGCCGCGAGATCGATCCCAAGGTTGCTCTCATGCCCAAAATCCTGATCGCCGACGACGAGGATTCGATGCGCCAGCTGGTGGCGCGTGCCATCGCCATGGACGGCCACGAGATCGTCACCGCGCAGGACGGCGCCGAAGCGCTTGACATCCTGACTCGCGCCGACGGCGGATTCGACCTGCTGCTCACCGACATCCAGATGCCGGTGATGGACGGCATCGCGCTGGCGCTTGCCGTCGCACGCGATTTCCCCGGTTTGACCATTCTCCTGATGACCGGCTTTGCCGACCAGCGCGAGCGCGCCTCGAACCTCAATGCGCTGGTGCACGACGTCGTGACCAAGCCGTTCTCGGTCGCCGACATCCGCACGGCGGTGGCAGATGCGCTGGCGGCGAAGAAGGGGTAGCAGCGGTCGGCGGCCGATATTCCGCTGTCATGCCCCGGCTTGACCGGGGCATCCAGTACGCCGCGGCCTATCAATTGAATCACAATCGTCTCGGAGTACTGGATCGCCCGGTCATGCCGGGCGACGACCTAGAACTCAAAAATCCTTCAGCAGCCGCTCGATATAGTCGAGCTCGATCTGCGGGCGCGAGCTATCCCCCAAGCGGCGGCGGAGCTCTTCGAGAATGCGGCGGACGCGCTGGGCGTCGATCTCGCCGGGGATCTTGACCGTATAGTCGTCGCTCAGATCGCGGCCGTGAAGGGGGCGACCGAGCGGATCGGTCTGATGGCCGCCGCTCTGCTGGCGGCCGGCGCGATTGCCGGGGCCGTCGCCCTGCCCGTCGCCATCGCCCTGCTGCATCGCCTCGGCCATCTTCTGCGCGCCCTTGCGCAACGCGTCGAGAGCTTTTCCTTGCGAGTCCACGGCGCCATCCGAATTGCCCTCGCCGAGCTGCGAGCCGGCATCGCCCATGGCCCCGTCGGCAGCGTCCAGACTGCCGTCGTCATCGCCTTGGTCGCCGTCCTGATCGCCATCCTGGCCCGGCTGTCCCTGCTCGCCTTGCTGACCCTTCTGCCCTTTCTGGCTCTGGCCCTTCTGACCCTTTTGTCCCTTCTGCGCGAGGCCGCGCTTGGCGAGCTCGTCCTGCAGCTTCTTCAGGCGGTCGCGCAGCGACTGCTGATCCTGCTGAAGGTCCGACATCGACTGGTCGCCCTGCTGCTTGCCGCGCGAGCGCTCACGCCGGGAGTCCTGGCCCTGCTTGAAGGTCTTGTCGCGCAATTGCTGCTGCTTGCGGATCATGTCGCTGAGCTCGTTCAGCGCCTGCTCCATGTCGCTGTCGCCGGATTGCCCGGGCTGCGCCATCTGGAGGTTTTCCATGATCTGCGCCAACTGCTCAAGCATGCGCTGGGCCGCCTCGCGATTGCCTTCGCGCGCCGCCTTCTCGATCTGCTTCAGGAGGTCGTCCAGATCGCGTTGCGTGATGACGGAACGATCGCGATTGGAGGATTGGCTCTTTTCCGTCGCGCGCTTGTAGTCCTCGAGCTTCTGAATCGCATCGGATTGATTGTTCAGGCTCCGCCCGGACTCCTTTTGCCTGAGGCTATCGCCGGAATCCTGCATTGCCTTTTCGGCGCTATCGAGCAGCGCATCGGGATCCTGATCCTGCTGGGCCGAGACGGCAACCGGGAAGCCTCCCAGGAGGAGGGCAAGACAGGCGATCGAGATCGCCTTCAAGACTGGCACGCGCGCTAGCTTCCGCATTTCCGGTCCCGCGTAAACTGATTGGCCCCGTCCTCGCCCCCCTTCGCCCGGCTGTTCGCCGACTTCCGATAGGCCTGCAGCTGCTGGCGCAAGACATCCTGCTGCTGCGCCAGCTCTTCGAGCTGCTCCGGCTTGGCATGCTGGGTCTTTTGTCGCAGCTCGACCGCCTTGTCGAGGATGAGCTGAACCTCTGCCGGGAAAGGCTGCCGAGGTCCAAGCGGATTCTGCTCGGCGCGCCGGGCGAGATCACGCACCTTGCCGGCCATCGCCTCGCGCAGCTTTTGCGTCAGCGCCTTGATCTCCTCCTCGCTGGCGCCGCGTTCCAGCGCCCGCTTGAGCGCGTCCTGCGACGAGCGCAGCGCGGCGTTGACGCTGCCGGCGACGCCGTCGTCCTCGATGGTGACCGCGAACGCCCACATGCTTCCCACCACATCGCGCAGCGCGTCGTCGGTACGGGCGGCTTCCAGCTGGAGCGCCAGACTGCGCAGGCCGAGATAGCAGCCCGCATCGGGCGTGAACAATTCGGGTGCGATCATCAGCGCGTCGAGCGCGGCATAGACATCCGAGTTCTTGTTGGCGTCGAGCGCGAGGATGCGGCGCTGTTCGACCAGCGCGCGCGAGAGCGAATTCGTGAACAGCCGCTCGGGCAGGCGCATGTTGAACGGCTCGCTTCTCGCCTCGTTGCCGGCCTCGTCCTTGGCGGTGAGGGTCAGCGTGACGTCGGCGCCGGCATAGGGATCCTCGCTGAGGTCCTTCACCGTCTGGCCTACGCCGTTGCGGGTGCGCGCGTTCGGCAGCACGAGCGGGAATTGCGGCGGCTGGAATAGCGGCCGCGCAGCGGCCTTGGTGTCGGCCTGCTTGCTGCCGTCCTTGTTGCTGCCATCTTTGACATCGGCGGGGCGCAGGCCGATTTGCGCGTCGGCGCCGGTGACGCCGTAATCGTCCTCGATCTTGTAGGAGAGCTGGAGTCCGCCGCGGGCCTGGCGCTCGGGATCCTTGGCGAGAGCGATCGTCGGTGGGCGGTCCGGCGTTGCCGCAAACGCCCATTGCGGCTGGCCGGACGGCGCGCGGACATGCGCGGTGCCGTCGCCGGTGATGGTAAAATGCTTCTCGTTGGTGCCCTTGGGCGTGGCTTCAGTGGGCGCGACCTCCTTGAGGCCGCCGGAGACGGCAACATCCAGGCTGCCGCCGGAGGAGCGCACGATCAGGGTCGAGCCGACGGGAACGGCAAGCGGGCCGCTGGCGGGCAGCGCCGCGGCCTCCTTGTTCGCGGCCGACAGGATGACCGGCGGCTTGCCGGTGTAGAGCGGCGGCGTGACCCAGGCATCGACGCGAACATTCGTCGGCGCCAGCATGCCGTTCCAGTGGAACGCGGCCCCGAGCCGCATCGCACGTTCGTCGCCGGCGGCGAAGAAGGTCGCAACCAGCATCACCATGACCAGCGCGCGCAGCGCCCAGGGATCATGCAAAGCAAGCCGGGGCTTCGGCAGACCGGCGCGGATGCGCTTGATCGAAGCCAGCGTGCGCTCGCGCTGCGCCTGCCACAACGCCTGCGCAACCGGGTCCTGCGAGCTCAGCGTGTCCGTGAGCGTGGTGGCCGGCCGATGACGGATGCCGGAGCCGCGGTCGAGCCGGGCCAGCGCCTCCTCGCGGCTCGGCCAGCGGAAGCGACTCAACGGGAACAGGCCGGCCATCGCGACGCCGGCGAAAACAACGAGACCGATGGCGCGGGCAACGAACGGCAGCGCCAGCCAAAGACCGGCCCAGGACACCACCAGGAACAGGCCGACGACGGTGAGAAGCCGCGCCAAATTTGGCCAGGCACGCTCCCACGCGATGGCATAAGAGGCCCGCTGCAGGGCCTGCGCCAGCTTCAGCCGCGACAGAGCGTCGCCATCGCGGATCGGGTCTGACGGGTCGGGGGTGACGCCGTTCAATCAACTCTCCAGGTTGCCCGGTAGAGAAGCGTACCACAACGGCAGCACTGAGGCATCCGTTCCTGTACGGGAGACACCCCTTTTCCCGCATAACACGAGGACGTGACTGGCGCGCCGCAAGCCCCTAATTTCCGCACCGCCATCCAAAAGAAAAAAGAGGAAACGCCATGGACAAGAAGATGCACGACAAGGGCCTGGAAGTCCGCAAAGCGGTGCTGGGCGAGGCCTATGTCAACAACGCCCTGAAGAATGTCGACGATTTCAACCGTCCGTTCCAGGAGATGCTCAACGAATATTGCTGGGGCACGGTTTGGGGACGCGAGGAGCTGCCGCGCAAGACCCGCAGCATGCTCAACATCGCGATGATCGCCATCCTCAATCGTCAGCACGAATTCCGCGCGCATCTGAAGGGCGCGCTCACCAACGGCGTCAGCCGCGACGAAATCCGCGAGATCCTGATGCAGGTTGCAATCTATGGCGGCATGCCGGCCGCGGTCGACAGTTTTCGGATCGCGCGCGAGGTGTTCGCGGAGATCGACGGCAAGGCGTGAGCGGGCAATCCCTCATCACATCGTCCCGGCGAAACTAGGACGCGCGGCTCGCCAACAACGAAGAAAAAGGAAACACCATGGACATCGGATTCATCGGCCTCGGAAACATGGGGTTCCCGATGGCGCGGCGGCTGATCGAGGCCCGCAACCGGCTCGTCGTGTTCGACACGCGCCAAGAGGTCGTCGACAGGCTGGTGGCGCGCGGCGCCACTGCGGCGAATTCGCCGAAGGACGTCGCCGACCAGGTCGAGACTGTCATGGCGAGCCTGCCCTCGCTGCAGGCTTCGCTCGCGGTTGCGACGGGGCCGAACGGCGTCATCGAGGGAAGCCGCGTCAAGCGCTTCATCGATCTCTCCACCGTCGGCTCGGCGATGGCGGTGAAGATCCACGGCCTGCTCGCCAAGCATGACATCGTGCAGATCGACTGCCCCGTCTCCGGCGGCGTCGGCGGCGCCGAGAAAGGCACGCTGGCGGTGATGGTCTCGGGGCCGAAGGCCGAGTTCGAGCTGCTCAAGCCCGCGCTCGACATCATCGGAAAAGTGTTCTTCATCGGCGAGAAGCCCGGCGCGGCGCAGACCATGAAGCTCGCCAACAACTTCCTGTCGGCCACCGCGATCGTAGCGACCTCGGAAGCCGTGGTGATGGGCGTCAAGGCCGGGCTCGATCCCGCCGTGATGATCGACGTCATCAATGCCGGCTCGGGCATGAACACCGCGAGCCGCGACAAATTTCCGCGCGCGGTGCTGCCGCGCAGCTTCGACTTCGGCTTTGCCACCGGACTGATGGTGAAGGACGTGCGGCTGGCGCTGGAGGAGATGAAGCAGCTCGGCCTCTCGATGGAGGTCGCGGACGCGGTCGGCCGGTTGTGGGAGACGGTCATCAGCGCGGAAGGCGCCGAATCCGATTTCACCGCGGCGATCAAGCCCATCGAGAAGAAGGCGGGTGTTGTGGTTGGCGGGAAAAAATAAGCTGCAGAAAGCATCTCCGCCGTCGTCCGGCGGAGATGTCGCCCGGCCGCCGCAGCGCTTACAGCCAGGGCGCCGGCGTATCCATCGCGATCAGTTGCTCGACTTCGATGCGCGGACGCACGACCGCGTACTGGTCGCCCTTCACCAGCACCTCGGGCACCAGCGGCCGCGTGTTGTAGGTGCCGGCCTGCACCGCGCCATAGGCGCCGGCCGTCATGATGGCGATGAGATCGCCGGGCTTCGGCGTCGGCAAGGTGCGGTCGAGGGCGAGGTAATCGCCGGTCTCGCAGACCGGGCCGACGACATCGGCCGCGATCGTCGCCGCGCCCTTCGCGGGCTGCGTCACCGGCAGAATGTCGTGGTGGGCCTCATACAGCGTCGGACGGATCAGATCGTTCATGGCGGCGTCGATGATGACGAAATTCTTGCCGTCGCCATGCTTCACGTAGATCACCTTGGCGACCAAAATGCCGGCATTGCCGACGATCATGCGGCCCGGCTCGAACATCAGCGTGCAGCCGAGATTGTGGCTGACGCGCTTGACCATGGCAGCATAGGCCTCGGGCGCCGGCGGCGCCTCGCGGTCCATGTAATAGGGAATGCCGAGGCCGCCACCGAAATCGACATGCGAGATGTTGTGGCCGTCGGCGCGCAGCGTCTGTACGAATTCGGAGAGGATGCGGAACGCGATCTCCATCTTGGAGAGGTCGGTGATCTGGCTGCCGATATGCACGTCGGTGCCTGTTACCTCGATGCCCGGCAGCTTCGCTGCGCGGGCATAGACCTCGCGGGCATGCGCGATCGGAATGCCGAACTTGTTCTCGGACCTGCCGGTCGAGATCTTTGCGTGCGTGCCGGCATCGACGTCCGGATTGACACGGATCGAGATCCGCGCGGTCTTGCCCGTCTCGGTTGCAAGGCGCGACAGCAGCTCGAGCTCGGGCTCGGATTCGACGTTGAGGCAGAGGATGTCGGCGGCCAGCGCGGCGCGCAGCTCGGCTTCCGTTTTGCCGACGCCGGAGAACAGAATCTTGCTGGCGGGAATGCCGGCGGCCAACGCGCGCTTCAATTCACCGCCGGAGACCACGTCGGCGCCGGCCCCCAGCTTGGCCAGCGTGCGCAGCACCGACTGATTGGAGTTTGCTTTCATGGCGTAGCAGACCAGCACCTTCTCGCCGGCGAAAGCGTCGGTGAAAACGCGATAGTGCCGCTCAAGCGTCGCGGTCGAATAGCAATAGAACGGCGTGCCGACGGTTGCAGCCAGCTCGGACAGGTTCACCGCCTCGGCGTGCAGCACGCCGTTGCGATAGTCGAAATGGTTCATGGCGTTGGCTCAGTTGCCCCAGCCTATCGGCTGGGTCTTTCGTCCAGGAGCGGATCGAGGATGAACGGTTTCTTCTTGCCCTTGGCCGCCGCCGGTGCGGCGTCCGCGCCATAGGTGGGATTGAACACGCTCGGCGTTTTCTGGGCTTCGGTCTCGGTGTCGGTCGGCGGCGCGACGTTGGCCGTGGACGCGCTGGAGGCGGTCGGCGGCAGATCCAGCGGGCCCTTGCGGCCACAGCCGGCAAGCGCGAGCGCCGTCAGGCTCAAGACAATGATGGCCCACCCCGAGCCGGCCGGGCGAAACTTTGACGTCACGACGAAATCCCCACTACGCGCGGCGCACCATACAGAGATTGGCGCGCTCTGGCGAGACCCGGATGACCATGAAACATAAGCGAAATTTTGCCCTCAGCCCAATTTTCGCTCTTTTTCCAGCCGCCTCAGCCAGGCCTTGGCCTGCGACGCCACGTTCTTCGGCGCCGTGCCGCCGAAGCTGGTCCGGCTCTTCACCGACGATTCGACCGAGAGCACGCCGAGCACGTCTTTCGTGATCTTCAGTTCGATCGCCTGCATCTCCCTCAGCGGAAGCTCGTGCAGCGCCACGCCAGCCTCCGCGGCTTTCGCGACGATGCGACCGGTGACGTGATGGGCTTCGCGGAACGGCATTTTCAGCGTCCGCACCAGCCAGTCGGCAAGGTCGGTCGCGGTGGCGTAGCCTTCGCCTGCAGCAAGCTTCATCTTCGCTTCATCAGGGACGAGATCGCGGACCATGCCGGTCATGGCGCGGATCGCGAGCGACAGTGCGGCGAAGCCTTCCATGGCGCCCTGCTTGTCCTCCTGCATGTCCTTTTGATAGGCGAGCGGCAGGCCCTTCATCACGATCAGCAGACCGTTGAGCGCGCCGATGACGCGGCCGGTCTTGGCGCGCACCAGCTCGGCGGCGTCAGGATTCCGCTTCTGCGGCATGATGGAGGAGCCGGTCGTGAACTTGTCGCTGAGGCGGATCATGCCGACCAGCGGCGAGGTCCAGATCACGATCTCCTCGGCAAAGCGCGACATGTGCACAGCGCAGATCGAGCCCGCCGACAGCGTCTCCAGCACGAAGTCGCGATCGGAGACCGCATCGAGCGAGTTCGCCATCGGACGGTCGAAGCCGAGCGCCTCCGCCGTGGCGTGACGGTCGATCGGGAACGAGGTGCCGGCGAGCGCGGCGGCACCGAGCGGAGATTCGTTCAGCCGCTTGCGCGCGTCCTGGAAACGGCCGCGATCGCGCGCGGCCATCTCGACATAGGCGAGCAGATGGTGGCCGAAGGTCACCGGCTGCGCGGTCTGCAGGTGCGTGAAGCCGGGCATGACCGTTCCGGCATGCTCCAGCGCGCGCTCCACCAGCGCCTGCTGGAACGCGGCGAGCGCGGCATCGGTCTCGTCGAGAACGTCGCGGACGTAGAGACGGAAATCGGTCGCGACCTGGTCGTTACGCGAGCGCGCAGTGTGCAGGCGGCCGGCGGCAGGGCCGATCAGCTCGGACAGGCGGCTCTCGACATTCATGTGAATGTCCTCGAGCGCACGCTTGAATTCGAAGCCGCCCTTGCCGATCTCTGACAAGATCGTGTCTAGACCCTTGCCGATATTTTTCGCATCAGAGGCTGTGATGATGCCCTGTGCGGCCAGCATCGCGGCGTGGGCCTTGGACGCGGCAATGTCTTGGGCAAAGAGGTGACGATCGACGTCGATGGAGACGTTGATCTCTTCCATGATCTCGTCGGGACGTTCCGAGAACCGGCCGCCCCACATCTTGTTGCTCATGATCCCCTGCTCACGCCTTGCTTGCCGCCACCACATGTTTGCGGGCTGCGGCCCGCCGTATTAAGAGGCCCCTGATAGCCATATCTGCGACCGGATGACAAACGATATGCTCGACCCCAACGATATGCCCGACCAAAGGAAAGCGCGGTCGGCCACGCGCCGGATCCCCGTCGTGATCGCCACCGTGGTGGTCGGGGGCCTGGCTGGCTTTGCCGCGCTGTACGGGCTGGGCCTGGGCCGGGCCCCATCCGGCGATCCGGCCTGCCGGGCGGCGGTGAACACTGCACAGAAGATCGCCCCGCTCGCCCATGGCGAGTTGGCGGCGCTCACCATGGCGACCGCACCGCTGAAGCTGCCGGACCTGGCCTTCGAGGACGCCGACGGCAAGCCGAAGAAGCTGTCGGACTTCCGCGGCAAGACGCTGCTGGTGAACCTCTGGGCCACCTGGTGCGTGCCCTGCCGCAAGGAAATGCCGGCGCTGGACGAGCTCCAGGGCAAGCTTTCGGGCCCGAATTTCGAGGTGGTGGCGATCAATATCGACACCCGCGACCCCGAGAAGCCCAAGACTTTCATGAAAGAGGCCAATCTGACCCGGCTCGGCTATTTTAACGATCAAAAAGCCAAGTCTTTCCAGGATCTTAAGGCGATAGGCCGGGCCTTGGGCATGCCGACGTCAGTGCTGGTCGACCCGCAAGGCTGCGAGATCGCGACGATCGCGGGACCGGCGGAATGGGCCAGCGAGGACGCGCTCAAGCTGATCCGGGCGGCGACCGGCAAGGCCGCCGCGTCGTTCTAGGAAGTCAGGCGGTGACGTTGAGATTGCCGCCGACGCCGGCGCCGACATTGGCAAGCGAGGGCTGCCCGGCACCGAGCAGCGTCAGGACGGCGGATTTCTCCGCGTCCGCGTTCTGCTTCATCAGCGTCGCCGAGATATTCGACTGCAGCGCGCCTTGTTGAGAGGCCAGCATGCTGCTGACCATCGCCATCATGTCCATTACGCGAACCCTCGTACCGGGCGTAACCTAGGCGCGAGGGGTTAACGCGACATGAAATGTCACGAAGCGGATGCACGCAGGATGGGCGGTGCCCGTGTCCCGGACGCGGCGCGGCATGCAATGATGCGACACAGGCCGGGACCAATGCTTCAGGGCGCACGCGGCCTCTGAGCCCCGGCTCTGCAGCGCTTCGCGCTGTCCGGGGCACGAAACCGCCACTACCGCGTCGGAACCGGCTTGGCGCCGCGGTAGTCGTAGAAGCCGCGCTGGGTCTTGCGGCCGAGCCAGCCCGCCTCGACGTATTTCACCAGCAGCGGGCAAGGACGATACTTGGAGTCGGCGAGGCCCTCATGCAGCACCTGCATGATGGAGAGACAGGTATCGAGGCCGATGAAATCGGCAAGCTCCAGCGGGCCCATCGGATGGTGTGCACCGAGCTTCATCGCCGCGTCGATCGCCTCGACGTTACCGACGCCTTCGTACAGCGTGTAAATGGCCTCGTTGATCATCGGCAGCAGGATGCGGTTGACGATGAAAGCCGGAAAATCCTCGGAAACCGCGACCTGCTTGCCGAGCTTGGCGACGAATTCCTTGGATGCCTCGAAAGTCTGGTCGTCGGTGGCGATGCCGCGGATCAGTTCCACCAGCTCCATCAGCGGAACCGGATTCATGAAGTGAATACCGATGAAGCGTTCGGGCCGGTCGGTGGCGGCGGCGAGCCGCGTGATCGAGATCGAGGAGGTATCGGAGGCGACAATCGCCTCCGGCTTCAACACGGCGCAGAGCTCGTGGAAAATCTTGCGCTTGACCTCTTCCTTCTCGACCGCGGTCTCGATCACGAGATCGCAGTCCGCAAGATCGTCCAGCTTCTCGCCGGCCACGATGCGCCCCATCGCCTTAGCTTTGTCGTCCTCGCTGACGGCCTTCTTGGAGACCTGGCGCGCCAGGTTGCCGTTGATCGTGGCCATGCCCGACTTGAGGCGGTCGGCCGAAATGTCGTTGAGCACCACGTCGAAGCCGGCCAGCGCAGCGACATGCGCGATGCCATTGCCCATCTGCCCCGCGCCGATCACGCCGACCTTCTTGATTACTGCCGCCATAATGTCATCCACCGAACGGCGCGCTGCTAACCGCGCCTGCTATCCCCCTGAGCCGGGAGGTCCGATTTAATCAGAACCCGGCCTCGAAACCTAGATTGGATCGCTTCGAAGGCCTGTCCCACGCCAAAGAAAACGCCTCAAAAAGCAACACCGGCCGGAGTTTATACCTCCGGCGGTGTTTTTAACGCGTTTTACTTGCCGAGCTTGCCGAGTTCGGCTGTCAGCTCCGGAACCGCCTGGTAGAGATCGGCGACCAGGCCGTAGTCGGCAACCTGGAAGATCGGCGCGTCCTCGTCCTTGTTGATCGCAACGATCACCTTGGAGTCCTTCATGCCGGCCAGATGCTGAATCGCGCCGGAAATTCCGACCGCGACGTAGAGCTCAGGGGCTACGACCTTGCCGGTCTGGCCGACCTGCCAGTCGTTGGGCGCATAGCCGGCATCCACCGCCGCGCGCGAGGCGCCGACGCCGGCGCCGAGCTTATCGGCGAGCGGCTCGATGTACTTTGCGAAGTTCTCACGGCTCTGCATGGCACGGCCACCGGAGACGATGATCTTGGCCGAGGTCAGCTCGGGACGGTCGCTCTTGGCGACTTCCTCTCCGACAAAGGATGACAGGCCCGGATCGGCGGCCGCCGCGACGCTCTCAACTGACGCGCTGCCGCCTTCACCCGCCGCAGCGAAGGTGGAGGTGCGCACCGTGATGACCTTCTTGGCGTCGTTCGACTTCACGGTCTGGATGGCGTTGCCGGCGTAGATCGGGCGCTCGTAAGTGTCGGGTGCGATCACCTTGGTGATCTCCGAAACCTGCATGACGTCGAGCAGCGCTGCGACGCGCGGCATCACGTTCTTGAAGCGCGAGGTCGCGGGCGCGACGATCGCGTCATAGGACGGCGCCAGCGAGACGATCAGCGCGGCCAGCGGCTCGGCGAGATCGTGCGCGTAGAGCGCGCCGTCGGCGAGCAGCACCTTCTTCACACCGGCAAGCTTGGCGGCGGCGTCCGCTGCGGCCTTGGCGTTCTCGCCGGCCACCAAAACCTCGACGTCCGCGCCGAGCGCGGCCGCCGCAGTCAGGGCCTTGTTGGTTGCATCCTTGAGCGACGCATTGTCGTGTTCGGCGATCAGAAGCGTCGTCATCAGAGCACCCCGGCTTCGTTCTTGAGTTTCGACACCAGCTCGGCGACGTCCTTGACCTTGACGCCGGTCTTGCGGCCGGCCGGCTCCGTCGTCTTGAGAACCTCGAGACGCGCGGTGGCGTCGACGCCGTAATCGGCGACGGTCTTGTCCGCGATCGGCTTCTTCTTGGCCTTCATGATGTTGGGCAGCGAGGCGTAGCGCGGCTCGTTGAGACGGAGATCGGTGGTGACGATCGCCGGTCCCTTCAGCTTCACGGTCTGCAAGCCCCCGTCGACTTCGCGGGTGACCTTGAAGTCGCTTCCTTCAACCTCGAGCTTCGAGGCGAAGGTCGCCTGCGACCAGCCGAGCAGTGCGGCCAGCATCTGGCCGGTCTGATTGCTGTCGTCGTCGATCGCCTGCTTGCCGAGAATGATCAGGCCCGGCTGCTCTTCGTCCGCAACCTTTTTCAGGATCTTGGCGACCGCGAGCGGCTCGACCGGACCCTCGGCCTTCACCAGGATGCCGCGATCGGCGCCCATGGCCAGACCGGTGCGGATCGTTTCCGAGGCCTGCGCCGGTCCGATGGAGACCACCACGACTTCGGTTGCCTTGCCGGCTTCCTTCAGGCGCAGCGCTTCCTCGACCGCGATTTCGTCGAACGGGTTCATGGACATTTTGACGTTGGCGAGTTCGACGCCCGATCCATCGCTCTTGACGCGGACCTTGACGTTGTAATCGACCACCCGCTTTACCGGCACCAAGACCTTCATCGATCCTCTTTCACTCAATTTGGGAGGGGGGTTATCAACTGGCGCGGAACCTAAAGGCCTGATCCGGCCCGGTCAACGCGCGAAGGTGTCTAATTTTGGCGTCCAGAAATGCACCGCTTAATGGGTCAGCGATTCTGGCCCGGAACCCAGAGCACGTCCCCGGCGCCGTCATCGTTAGCGGCGCGGCTGGCGACGAACAGGAAATCTGACAGACGGTTCATATACTGGATGCCAGCGGCACCAACAGTTTCGCCCGGCCGGGCCGCCAGTTCCACCATCACACGTTCCGCCCTGCGGCAAATCGTGCGGGCGACATGGAGGTAGGCGGCGGCCGGCGTTCCGCCCGGCAGCACGAAGGAGGTCAGCGGCGCCAACTTGTCGTTGAGCGCGTCGATGTCGCGCTCGAGCCGCTCGACCTGGCTCGCCACCACCCGCAGTCGCTCAGCTTTGCCTTCACGTTCGGGCACCGCGAGGTCCGCGCCGAGGTCGAACAGATCGTTCTGGATGCGGCCAAGCATCGCGTCGAGCTCGGGCGCATCCCTGGTGTGAAGCCGGACCACGCCGATCGCGGCATTGGTTTCGTCGACAGTGCCATAAGCCTCGATACGCAGATCGTATTTCGGGCGGCGTTCGCCCGAGCCGAGCGCTGTCGTGCCGTCGTCACCGGTTTTCGTGTAGATGCGGTTGAGTACGACCATGTTAACGCCCCATCGCCCACACGGCGAGCATCGCGATGACGATCGCCACGAACTGAAGCAGCACGCGCCAGCGCATCAGCTTCTGCGAGGTGTTGGGCGAGCCGCCGCGCATCATGTTGAAGAGACCGAGCAGCAGCACCAACGCCACGGCGCCGACCGCGATGGGCAGGATGAACGTACTCAGGAGAGATACCATCCAAGCGTAGATAACACCCTGCGCGCCGGTCCGCTATGGCGTTCCCGATCTGGCTTTTATGCCAATAATATCAGAAGCTAGCTGGATGAATCTGGATTTGCGGAAATTGCCCATCCTCTTCGGCTCTCCCCGCTTGCGGGGAGAGCCCGGAATGCGTTCCCCGCGCGCGGGAAGAGGAAGCGGCAACAGCAGTGCAGGTGGCGCGTGAAGGCAATCCGCACCGTTTACGTCGTCGCGATGGACGCGTTCTACACATTCCTGGCCGACGATGGCTGGGCGATCGCGAGCCATATCGCCCTGTCGACGCTGATGGCGCTGTTCCCATTCCTGATCGTGCTGACCTCGCTCGCCGGCTTCTTCGGCTCCAAGGAACTCGCGGACCAGGCCGCAAGCCTGATGCTTCAGGTCTGGCCCAAGCAAGTCTCCGATTCAATCTCGGGTGAGGTGCACGACGTGCTGACCACGACCCGCACTGGCATATTCACCATCGGCGCGGTGCTGTCGGTCTATTTCGCCTCGAACGGCGTAGAGGCGCTGCGGGTCGCGCTCAACCGCGCCTATGCGGTGGTCGAGATGCGGCCCTG
This sequence comes from Bradyrhizobium sp. 149, assembly GCF_023073915.1. GTDB lineage: Bacteria > Pseudomonadota > Alphaproteobacteria > Rhizobiales > Xanthobacteraceae > Bradyrhizobium. The sequence continues at coordinate 175,838 of NZ_JADPKK010000020.1, forward strand.
GTACTGGCTGCGGCTGGAGTCGATCGCGTACACGCTGGTCGCCGCCTTCACCGCACTCGCCATGGCGTTCCTGATCGTGCTCGGGCCGCTCCTCATCGAGGCGGCGCGACGCCACATTCCGCTGTTCGTCGAATCCAATGAGAGCATCCTCACCTGGCTGCGCTACGGCATCACCGTGGGCGCGCTGGTGGTGGCGCTGCTCATCCTGCACGCCTGGCTGCCGGCGGGGCGGCGCAGCTTCCTCCAGATCCTGCCCGGCATCGTCTTCACCATCGTGGCGTCGCTGATATCAGGCATCGTGTTCGGGCAATATCTGGCGCGCTTCGCCAACAATTACGTGACGATGTACGCGGGCCTCGCCTCGGTGATCATCGCGTTGGTGTTCCTGTACTTCATCGCCGCGATCTTCGTTTACGGCGGCGAGCTCAATGCCGCGATCATCAAGTCGCGGCTTCCTCACGGCGTGTCGCTTCAAGCAGCGCAGTCGCTAGCGCCCGCGGAGACACAGGCTTGACCAGAAAGGCGTCGGCGCCGGCCTCCCGTGAGGCGACTTCGTCTTCGCCGCGACCGGACACCCCGATGATGGGGATCTGAGCCAGCGGCGTCGCCATGGTGCGGATCCGCCTGATGGCCTCGACGCCATTGATGCCCGGCAGCACCATATCCATCAGCACCGCATCGTAGGCGCCCTGCGCGAGCCGGTTCACCGCGTCCTCGCCGCGCCCGATGAACTCGGCATGATGACCGAGCTCGGTCAGGATGGTGTTGAGCACGACGCGGCCGAACGGATTGTCCTCGACGCTGAGCAAGCGCAGCGCCGGGACCGCAGCCATCTCGGCTTCGCCCTTGGAGTTGCGGGACCTGCCAGATCCCGTGGCGTCCAGGGACATCGTCAGCGTGAAGGTGGCGCCGCCGCCGCGCCGTGGGGCGACGGTGATGTCGCCGCCCATCGCGCGCGCCAGTTGCTTCACCGACGACAGGCCCAAACCGGCGCCGCCGAAGCGCGAGGCAATGGTGACATTGGCCTGGGTAAACGGGCGGAACAGCCGCTTGATCTCGGCCATGGTGAGGCCGATGCCACTGTCGGACACGGCGAAGGCGACGCCGACCCTGCCTTTGCCCTTTGCTTTGCTCTTTGCTTTGCCCTTGCTCTTGGCGGAACGCCAAGGCGCGACCGTGAGCGCCACGCCGCCGTGCTCGGTGAATTTCACGGCATTGTCGATCAGGTTCTCGAGCGCGGCGCGCAGGCGGACGGGATCGCCGACCACCAGCCCCGGCAGCTTCTCGGAAATATCAACTTCGGCCTGGAGACCCTTGGCCGCGGCGCGGCCAGCCAGCGAATCGCCGGCGTTGCGGGCGAGGGTCCGCAGGTCGAACAAATCCTGCCGGAGCGTGCTTCCACCCTTTCCGGCTCCCTTGCCGCTTCTGGCGGCATCGACAAACAGCGTGGCAAGATTCGCCAGATGCTCGGCACCGGCCTTAATCGTGTCGGCCCAGCGTCGTTCCCGTTCACCGAGATCGGAGGTCGCGAGCAGGTCGCTGATCGCCAGAATACCCGTTAGGGGGGTGCGGACCTCATGGGCAAAGGCAGCAAGCGCGGCCTGGACCACGTCCGGCGTGACTACCTTGGTGTTGCGCTTGGGCAACCGGGCGGTCGGCCCGGACCGCTTCCGAACCACTCGCTTGGACGTCCGCGTAGTGCGCGCTGCGCGCGTTTTCGCCGCCATAACTCCCCTTCGAAGTATCGACCTTCGAACCCCGGGCCGTCAGGCGAGCATGGCACGGCGGAACACCCGGAGTCACGGCGACGTTTGGCTAACCCCCAGAGAAACTTAACCTAATCCCACCAAACGGCGGACACCGGCCGGCGTGACACCCGCGGCGCGTAACTCGCGTAGACCGGTCGCGAGGCTCGATTTCGACAGCTTCCGGCCCATCTCATCGCAAATCAGCCGGTGGTGGCGATAGGCGGGTTCCGGCAGGCCGAGCAGGACCTGTAGCAGGCGGTGCACCGAAGTGGCGTGCAACAGGTCCTGGCCCCGCACGATCTCGCTGACGCCCTGGAGCGCGTCATCGACCACCACGGACAAATGATAGCTGGTCGGTATCTCCTTGCGGGCCAGAATGACGTCGCCCCAGGCTCCTGGTCGCGCCGGGACGATGCCGTGCTCACCATCGGGCCTCTCGCCCAGCTCGTTCCAGGTCAGGCCGGCGGCGCGGCGGCAGGCGACCGCCATGTCGAGCCGAAGCGCATAGGGCGCGCCGGTGTCGACGAGCCGGTCGCGCTCGTCGGCGGACAGCAATTTGGCGTCGCCGGGATAGAGCGGCGCGCCGTCGGGATCGCGTGGCCACGGCGCATCCGCTTCACGCGCCGCAACCAGCCTTGCGATCTCGGCGCGGCTTTCGAAGGCGGGATAGACCAGGCCGAGCGCCGAGAGCCTGTCCAGCGCCGCACGGTACTCGCCGAAATGCTCCGACTGCCGGCGCACCGGCGTCTCCCAAGCGATGCCGAGCCAGGCGAGATCCTCGTAGATCGCGGTCTCATATTCCGGCCGGCAGCGCGTCGCATCGACATCCTCGATCCGCAGCAACAGCCGCCCACCGGTCTCGCGCGCACGGTCGGAATTCAACAGCGCTGAATAGGCGTGGCCGAGATGCAAATAGCCGTTCGGACTGGGGGCAAATCGGAAAACGGGTGGCGACATATGCAAAAATCTCGTCATGGCGGGGCTTACCCGATCATCCATCTTCCAAGACTCTGTTACGACAGGACTCTGTTACGATAGGAGATGGATGCGCGGGTCAAGCCCGCGCATGACGAGTTGAGCAAGCAATGACTATCCACCTCGAAACCCAGTCCGATCTCGAAGAGGCCGTCCACGCGCTGATCAAGCGCGATCCGCGCCTGAAGCCCGTGCTCGCGACTGCCGGCATGCCGACGTTGCGGCGGCGCGAGCCGGGCTTTGCCGGGATCGCGCACATCGTCTGCGGGCAACAGCTCTCGACCGCGAGCGCCGCGGCGATCTGGGGCCGGCTCTCCGCCGCATTCGACCCGCTCGACCACGAGGCGGTGCGCCGCGCCCGCACCGATCGGCTGGGGCGGCTCGGCTTATCCGCCGCCAAGATCAAGACCCTGAAACATCTTGCGCGCGAGATCAATGCGCAGCGGCTGAACCTCGAGGTGCTCGCCGAAGAGGATGCCGACGCCGCCCATTACACGCTGATCTCGCTGCCCGGCATCGGGCCCTGGACCGCGGACGTCTATCTGCTGTTCTGCCTCGGCCATGGCGACGCCTGGCCGGCCGGCGACCTCGCCGTGCAGGAAGGCATCCGCATCGGGCTCGGCTTGCAGGCGCGGCCGACGGAGAAGCAGATGGTGCCGCTCGCCGAACCCTGGCGTCCCCTGCGCGGCGCCGCCGCGCATCTGTGGTGGAGCTACTATCGCGCCGTGAAAAAGCGCGAGGGCGTCATCGCCGGATCGGAGGGACCATAAGGGGCGCGACAATCTTCTGACGTTCAACTATAAGTATTGTCGTCGATTTGGCCGACAGTTCGGACGCCGGAGCATATTTGTGGCAATTGCAACGAGACTCGCCCAGCCGAGCCGACTGATTCTTTTATTCATCTGCGCAGCATCGCCGGGCTGGGCCCAGGGCCCGGTCGCACCACCGGGCGCCGGCACATCCCCGCAAGGCCCGGCGGTGACAACCGAGACCAAGCCGAAAATCCAGGAAGACTGCGTAGGAGACAACAACTTCAGAAACGATGATCACCGGACGCTCCGTTATCCGATCGGCCAAGCCATCATCGCCACGACCTATTTCCTTCCCGCTGGCGCAACGACGGACCTGATCTGGAAGACCCCTTACGACAAGGATGCGACCTATTTCGGCAAGGTCGAGACGCGCGGCAACATATTCGGAAGTCGCAATTCGGTCACCCTCAGCAAGATTCCCGAAGATCACCCGATGATCAAGACGGGGCTCGCTGACAAGTCCGATACGCTCGTGACCTTGCGCGTGCCGCCGCAAAACGCCGATCACTGGACCACCGCGACCGTTTATCTCTATTCGTGCGACAGCAAAGACGCCAAGCGCGTCTCCACTTTGAACCTTCGCGTCAGCTCTTCGTTCTGGAGCACGATCGGCACCTTCTCCGGCGTGCTCCTGCTCTATATTTTTGCCGCGCTGACGTCCGCGGCGGTCGACCCCAAGAGCGTGGGCTTCTGGCGGCGACTGAACCCGGTGTTCATCACGGCGGGCTCCGACGGCAAGGGCAGCCTCGCCAAGCTGCAAATCCTGTTCTTTTCGATGATCGTTTTCGGGCTGCTTATGTTCATCGTGCTGCGCACCGGCGTGTTGTCCGATCTGTCCTCGACCGTGCTGATGCTGCTCGGCATCGCTGCGGTTGGCTCGACGGCGGCGAAGGCCACCGACGTTCAGCGGAACCGTTTCGACTTCGCCAACTGGAGTTGGTTCATTGCCAAAGGCTGGTTGCCGAGAGGCGGTCTTGCAGAGGTCAACCGTGCAAAATGGCGCGACATCGTCACCAGCGACGGAGAATTCGACGTCTATCGGTATCAGAGCTGCATCTTCAGCCTCGTTGTCGGCGGTGCTCTCCTTGCCGCCGGCATCAACCAGCTCGCATCCTTCTCCATCCCCGAGACCTTGCTGGGCGTGCTCGGCCTGAGCCAGGTCGTCTACGTGGCCGGGAAACTGACAACGCCGCCCTCGTTCGCCGAGCTGAACAAAGCCACTGAGGAGTTGAGGAAGAAGGAGAAGGACTTCGCGTCGGCGGCATCGAGGGCGAGCCCGGCGGTGCGTCCGGTTGACATCAAGGCGGCAAGTGCGCTCGCCAAGCCGGAATACGACGCCTACAAGTCCGAAGTGGACAACATCCGGATCGGCTTTGAGACGATCACTGGCCGAGAGGTGAATCCCGCTCATCTCGAACCCTCTTATTGACCGGAACGGCGCGCGGGCGCGGCGATCGCCAAACAGCGTTTAGAACTATGTTGCCGTTGCAAACGGCACGCGCGTGAACGATTGAAATGTGGCGCGGACAAGAGCCGGGATCGAGATCATGACCGCCACCGACTTCATCGTTGCCCGAAACGATTTCGAAACGTGCAAGGTGGCCGCAACCGAGCTGTCTGCCGCGGATGTGCGTTGCGCGCCGGACTGCGGCATTTCGGCGAGCAGATGAAATGCTCGGTGCGCATCGGTTTGACGCATCGCGCCACCGAGGCCGACGAGGGCGCGCTGCCAAGCGCAAAAGCCGCGCTCGTTTTTCGCCCCCGACCAGATCCGTAAGCGCACCAAAGGAATGGGGCCCGGGCGGAATCGACCAGCGCTTCGGCACCGCATGGTCTGGCTTTGCACCGCTCTTGGAGAGAAGCCTGACCGTGGTCGAGAGCCGCGGCCCCGGAGCGGTACGGCAAATCCATCTCGATACGCTGATGGGTGTATTCCGCCGGAGCAGGGCCACATGCTCTCACTGCTCGGGTAAAGCGCTTTTGACGCCGGGTGATCCGGTATAGCCTCGACCTCTGAGGAAACGCCGCGAAGACGGCCACGAGGTCGCGCATGCTCGACAGGACGATGGATATTCATGCATCCGCGCAAGCCTGGCTTGATGAATTCGAGCGCACGCTTGGCGCACCTGACGGCGCTGCGCCAGAGCGTCTTTTCCTCGCCGACAGCTTTTGGCGCGATGTGCTGGCACTAAGCTGGAACCTGCAAACGATCGCCGGCGGCGACTCGATCAAGCAGGAGCTGATATCGTTCGCGGCAAAGGTCGCGCCGAGCAATTTCACGATCGCGCCGAACCGGGCGCCGCCGCGCTGGGTGACGCGTGCCGGCACCAACAATATCGAAGCGATCTTCAATTTCGAAACCGCACTGGGGCGCGGCAGCGGCATTTTGCGGCTCGTTCCCGATGCGGCCGACGGCGACCGGTTGAAGGCATGGACGCTGCTGACCGCGCTCGACGAGCTCAAAGGCTTCGAGGAGCAGCTCGGCACCTCACGGCCGCGCGGCCAGGCCTATTCGCGCGATTTCCGTGGACCGAACTGGCTCGACCTGCGCAACGCCTCGCGCGACTACACCGACCGCGATCCCGCCGTGCTGGTGGTCGGCGGCGGCCAGGCCGGGCTCGCGATTGCGGCGCGGCTGAAGCAGTTGAAAATCGACACCCTGATCGTCGATCGCGAGGCACGGATCGGGGACAATTGGCGCAAGCGCTACCACGCGCTGACCCTGCACAACCAGGTGCAGGTCAATCATTTGCCCTACATGCCGTTTCCGCCGAGCTGGCCGACCTACATCCCGAAGGACAAGCTCGCCAACTGGTTCGAAGCTTACGTCGATGCGATGGAGCTGAATTTCTGGACCGGCACCGAATTCGAAGGCGGCGCCTACGACGATACGCAAGGCCACTGGACGGTGACGCTGCGGCGCGCCGACGGCAGCAAGCGCATCATGCATCCGCGCCATGTGGTGATGGCGACCGGCGTCAGCGGCATCGCAAATGTGCCGGTTATTCCGACCCTCGATAACTTCAAGGGCACGCTGCTGCATTCGAGCCGCTACGAGGACGGCGAGAACTGGACAGGCAAACGCGCCATTGTCATCGGCACCGGCAACAGCGGCCACGACATCGCGCAGGACCTCTACTCCAGCGGCGCCGATGTGACACTGGTGCAGCGCTCGCCGACCCTTGTCACCAACATCGAGCCGTCGGCCCAGCTCGCTTATGCGACCTACAATGAGGGCACGCTCGACGACAACGATCTGATCGCGACTTCGATGCCGACGCCGCTCGCGAAAAAGACCCACGTAATGCTGACGGAGCAATCCAAGGAGCTCGACAAGGAGCTGCTCGACGGGTTGCGGCGCGTCGGCTTCAAGCTCGACTTCGGCGAGGCCGGCACCGGTTGGCAGTTCAAATACCTCACCCGTGGGGGCGGCTATTATTTCAACGTCGGCTGCTCCAATCTCGTCGTCGAGGGCGCGATCAAGCTCAGGCAGTTTTCCGACATCGAGAGCTTCGTCGCCGAGGGTGCGCGGATGAAGGACGGCACGCCCCTTCCGGCCGACCTTATCGTGCTCTCGACCGGTTACAAGACGCAGGAATATCTGGTTCGGAAACTGTTCGGCGACGGCGTCGCCGACCGGATCGGCCCGGTCTGGGGTTTTGGCGATGGCCTCGAGCTGCGCAACATGTATGCGCGCACCAAGCAGCCCGGCCTGTGGTTCATCGCCGGCAGCCTCGCGCAATGCCGGATCAACTCGAAATATCTCGCGCTCCAGATCAAGGCGATCGAGGAAGGGATTTTGGCTCGTGAGGCGGGCGCAACTTGAGCCTCCTCGTCATTGCGAGCGCAGCGAAGCAAATCGACTGTCTTTCCGCGGAGACAGTCTGGATGCTTCGCTACGCTCGCAATGACTGTGTGGAGACGATTGCGCATCACCGATACGAATAAGAGGAGAATTCAATGCCAGCCATTCTCGGCGCCGGCGAGCACCGCTACCGCGTCGTCGAAAACTTCGCAAAGCTGCCGGACGGCTGGCAGCTCACCGACGTCGCTTCGGTCGCGGTCGACAGCAAGGATCGCGTCTACGTCTTCAATCGCGGTACCCATCCGATGATCGTGCTGGACCGCGAGGGCAATTTTCTGCGCAGTTGGGGCGAAGGTCTGTTCTCGCGCGCGCACGGCCTGCACATCGACGCCGACGACAATCTCTATTGCACCGACGACGGCGACCACACCGTGCGCAAATGCACCGCCGACGGCAAGGTGCTGCTGACGATCGGCATCCCCGAGAAGCCGTCCCCGTTCATGAGCGGCGATCCGTTCCACCGCTGCACTCACACCGCGCTGTCGCCGAAGGGCGAGATCTACGTCTCCGACGGCTATGGCAATGCGCGCGTGCACAAATTCACGCCGGATGGCAAGCTCCTCAAGAGCTGGGGCGAGCCCGGCACCGATCCGGGCCAGTTCAATATCGTGCATAACATTGCCACCGACCCCGATGGTTTTGTCTATGTCGCCGACCGCGAGAACCATCGCGTGCAGGTGTTCGATGGCGAGGGCAAGTACGAGACGCAGTGGAACAATCTGCACCGCCCTTGTGCGCTATGCTGCTGCGGCGGCGGCAAGAGCCCGACCTTCGTGATCGGCGAGCTCGGCCCCGGTCTTGCCATCAACCGCGATGTGCCCAACCTCGGCCCGCGGCTCTCGATCGTGGACGCCAAGGGCAAGCGCATCGCGCGGCTCGGCGGCGAGGAAGGGCCGGGCGTTGCGAGCGGAAAATTTCTGGCGCCACACGGCATCGCGCTGGATTCGAGGGGCGACATCTATGTCGGCGAGGTCGGCGTCACCAACTGGACGACGAGTTTCCCGGACCAGGAGATGCCGGCCGTGGTGCGCGCGACGCGGTGCTTGCAGAAGCTGGAACGGGTGCAGGAGTAGTTGCGCGGGCAAGCCCTGATGCGCTGTCAGGTCGATCTTGCCTCCCGCCGTCGCCCTCCGCCCCAGATCGCGGCGTTTTGAGCGTTTGCCACCCCGCCGCCGCATTGCTTGCGCCTGAATAAGTCGCTCAACGGGCTTCACAATCCCGTCACGCTGCATGTAGTATGTCAGTACATGCTGCTTCGCAGCGCACATTGGAGGCCGGGAGCGTTACTTGAACGCACATGTCTCGCAAGGCAGTTGGCCGGTGTTGGTGCTGAATGCGGACTTCCGGCCGCTGAGTTACTACCCGCTGTCTTTGTGGTCGTGGCAGGACGCGATCAAGGCGGTGTTCCTCGATCGCGTCAACATCGTCGCGCACTACGATCAGGCGGTCCATAGTCCCACGCTGCAAATGCAGCTGCCGAGCGTCGTCTCGCTCAAATCCTTCGTCAAGCCGACCACGCATCCCGCGTTCACCCGATTCAACGTCTTCCTGCGCGATCGTTTCGCCTGCCAATATTGCGGCTCGCCCGAAGACCTCACCTTCGACCACATCGTCCCGCGCAGCAAAGGCGGCCAGACCACCTGGGAGAACGTGGTCGCGGCTTGCTCGCCCTGTAATTTACGCAAGGGCAATCTCACGCCGGTGCAGGCCAAGATGTTTCCACGCCAGCACGCGTTCGCCCCGACCGTGCACCAGCTCCATCGCAACGGCCGCCTGTTCCCACCGAACTATCTGCACGACAGCTGGCTGGATTATCTCTACTGGGATACGGAGCTGGATCCGTAAATCGAGGCAGCGCTTCGCACCCTCGATCGCATTTCGCGCCGCCATGTCGCGATGAAACGCCGCGCTCGGCTGCGACACTCTCGCCTGTGTCGCGGAGCGGCCTCATCGATAGGTGGAACCCGAAGCGCCGGCGTCCGTTCACAGTTGGTGCCGAACGTCCGCGCTGTCTCGCTCAAGGCGCGGCGGCCGGCCTTGCACAATGGGGAGACTTGCCATGCCCGCAGCCGAGCACGATCACGTCTACAAGATCCTGGAACTGGTCGGATCGTCCGAGACCTCCATCGAGGACGCGATAAAGAACGCGGTCAGCCGCGCCGCCAAGACCGTTCGCGAGATGAAATGGTTCGAGGTGGTGCAGACGCGCGGGCACATCGAGAACGGTGCCGTGCGCCACTACCAGGTCACGCTGCGCGTCGGCTTCACACTGGATGAGTGAGGCAGAAGCACCTCGCGAAGCCGTCGCGTGGCGCCAGCGTGGTTAACTCTCTCCGACGATAACGTGTCAACTGTCGCGGGTTGCTTCCGGCCGAATACGGGCTCCGCACAATCATCGCGGATGTTGCAATAGGCCGTTAAGATGAAAGTGAGAGGTTTGCGCCGAAATGGAGCAAGCCTGATGGCCACGGGCCGCGAACTCGGCAAGACGCGCCTTCCGCTCTGGGCAGCGGGCTTCGTCGTCCTGATTTGCGTGGCGATCCTCGGCCTGAGCGGCTGGCGCGAATGGGAAACCCGCAGCGCCGAACTCAGGAACGCCGAGATCGACGTCGCCAATCTGGCGCATTCGCTGATTCAGCACGCGGACGACACGTTCGAACTCGTCGATACGATCCTCGTCGGGCTGGTCCACCGGCTCGAAATCGACGGGACGGGTCCCGACACGATTGCAAAGCTTCAGGCCTATCTGCCGACACGCAAATCATCGGACCGTGTCCGCGGCATCTTCCTTTATGACGCGACCGGCCGGTGGCTTGCGACGACCGAGCGGCTTGACTTCTCCAAGCTCAACAACAGCGACCGCGAATATTTCCAGCGCCATCGTGACTCGCCGGAGACGGGCACGCTGATCGGCCCTCCCGTCAAGAGCCGAGCCGGCGGCCAATGGATCGTCACCGCGTCCCGCCGGATCAACGATCCCGACGGCGGATTCGCCGGCGTCGCCCTGCTCACGATCGACGTCGGCTACTTCGTCAATTTCTACGAGCGGTTCGACATCGGTCCGAACGGCTCGGCATCGCTGCTCAACACTAGCGGCATCATGCTGGCGCGCAGCCGTGACGACAGCGGTGCTTTTGTCGGACGCGACCTGTCCAACGCACCCTTGTTCAACGGTTGGGAAAGCCGTCCCGCCGCGGCAGTCTACTATTTCAAATCGCCGCTCGATGGCGTGCAGCGGCTGAGCTACTACCAACGCAGCAGCCGCTATCCCCTGATGGTGCTGGCGAGCAAGTCGCAGGACGACGTGCTGGCGCCCTGGCGGCGCGCCGCGGCTGCGCGCACGATATTCGTCCTCGGCCTCGTGTTGCTGATCGCGGTGATCGGCTTCTACCTGGTCCGTCAGCTCGTGCAGCGGCAGCGGATGGCCCGGGCGCTGGTCGCCAAGGAAGCGAATTTCCGCCTGTTGGCCGAGCAATCGAGCGACATGGTGACGCGGATCGGGTTGGATAACCGGCTGCTCTACGCCTCTCCCTCATGCGTGCGCATCATCGGCTGGTCTCCCGACGAACTGCTGGGTACGTCGGCGGTGGCCGGCATCCACGCGGAGGACATGGAGCGGGTCGAGCAGGCCATTGTCGCGCTGAAGAACGGCGAGGCCGAGGAGGCGAGGTTCGTCTATCGCCAGCGCCATCGCGTCAAGGGCGAAATCTGGGTCGAGGCGGCCCTGCACGTGACGCGGGCGTCCGATAGCGGCCAGATTGACGGGGTCGTCGCGGTCGTGCGCGACATGACCGAGCAGAAGGACTTGCAGGACAAACTCGCCTCGCTGGCAACGACGGACGGCCTCACCAGCCTCGCCAACCGACGCGCATTCGACGAACGCCTCGCCGACGAATGGGCGCGCGCCCGGCGCGACGGCACGCAGCTCTCGCTCCTGCTGATCGATGTCGATCATTTCAAGAAGTTCAACGACCATTACGGACATCTGGCAGGCGACGGGTGCCTGCGCGCGCTGGGCCGGATCCTGTCCGCCCAGGCCAGGCGCCCGGCCGACCTCGCGGCACGGTACGGCGGCGAGGAATTCGCCGTGTTGTTGCCGAACACCGGCCCGGACGGGTGCGCCGAGGTCGGCGAAGGTATCCGCCAGGCCCTGCACGATCTCGCCATGCTGCATGCGCAAAATCTACCTTCCCGCCTGGTGACCGCAAGCGTTGGCGCCGCGACGAGTCTTCCGTCCCAAACCACGACGGATTGCAGCACGCTGGTCGCGGCCGCCGATCGCGCCCTCTACGCCGCCAAGGACAGTGGCCGTGACCGGCTGGTGATGTCGGGACAGATCGTTCCCTGGCCCGCGAGGAGCGCTTGACGGGATCGACCGTCGCTCCCGATTTGTCGGCCGCGCTTCAACGGGGTATGGCTTGGATCACGGCCGGATCTCCCGGCTAATCCGTGAGTGCCGCTGTGACTGGTGAGATCAAGCTCGTCCTCTTCGACATGGACAATGTCCTCAGCGACTACGACAGGGGAAAGCGCGTCGCATGCCTGGCGGAGCTTGCAGGAGCCACCAGCGACTTCGTCCACAAGGCGATCTGGGACAGCGGCTTCGAATTGCTGGGCGATTCCGGCACGCTCGATGCCGCGGCCTATTTGCGGGGTTTCGGCGAGCGCATCGGTTATCCGCTCTCACTGGAGGAGTGGATCGAAGCGCGGCGCCGTTCAATGCGGGCCGATCGTGCGATGCTGGAGCTTGCCGGCAGCTTGCGTCAAACCGTCGACATTGCCGTCCTGACCAACAATACCACGCTGGTCGCCGACCACATCGACACCCTGCTGCCGGACTTGCGTCCGCTGTTCGGCTCGCGAATCTACAGCTCGGCCCGGTTCAAGACGGCGAAGCCGGACCCGCGCTGCTATCGCCTCTGTCTCTCGGAGCTCGACGTGAGGCCGGAGAGCGTCCTGTTCGTCGACGATCTCATGGCCAATGTCGCCGGCGCGCGAGACGCGGGTCTGTTCGCGCATCACCACACCTCGGTGGAGACTTTCAGGCAGGCGCTTTCAGAGTACGGCCTCCTTCCCGCATGAATACGCGTCCCGCTTTCCCCGGCGTCAGGCGAGATGGCACGCTACAAAATGCCCCCCCGCTCCCTCCTTCAGCTCCGGTGCGCTTTCCGCGCAACGCGGCTGGGCGATCGGACAGCGGGTGTGGAAGTGGCAACCCGACGGCGGCTTCATGGGGCTCGGCACGTCGCCCTTGAGGCGGATGCGCTCGCGCTTGAGTTTGGGGTCGGGCACCGGCACCGCTGATAACAGCGCCCTGGTGTAGGGATGCTGCGGATTGCGGTAGAGGTCGCTGGCCTTGGCAAGCTCGACGATGCGGCCCAGATACATCACCGCGACCCGATCGGAGATGTGCTCGACCACCGACAAATCGTGCGCGACGAAGAGATAGGTGAGGTTCAGCTCGGCCTGGAGATCTTCCAGCAGGTTGATGACCTGCGCCTGGATCGAGACGTCGAGCGCGGACACCGGTTCGTCGCAGACGATCAGCTTCGGCTCGACCGCCAGCGCGCGCGCGATCACGATGCGCTGGCGCTGGCCGCCGGAGAATTCGTGCGGATAGCGCCGCATGTGCTCGGCCTTGAGCCCCACCTTCACCAGCAGGCTCGCGACGCGATCCTCGCGCTCCTTGGCCGATGAGCCAAGCTTATGGATGACGAGCGCCTCGCCGAGGATCGCGCCGATCGTCATCCGCGGGTTGAGCGAGGCGAACGGGTCCTGGAACACGAGCTGCATGTTCCGCCGCATCGCGCGCAAATCTGTGCCGCCGAGCTGGCGGACGTCCTGGCCATCGAACACGACCTCGCCGTCGGTCGGCTCGATCAGGCGCAGCACGCAACGTCCCGTCGTCGACTTGCCGCAGCCGGATTCGCCGACGAGGCCGAGCGTCTCGCCGCGGTTGACCGAGAACGAGACTCCGTCGACGGCGTAGACGCTGCCGACCTGGCGCGACAACAGCCCGCCGTGGACGGGGAAATATTTTTTTAGGCCGCTGACGCGCAGCAAGGGTTCGCTCATGCCGCACCTACCAACTGCGTATCGCCGAGATGACAGGCCATGCGGTGGCCAGGCGCGATCTCGCGCAGCAGCGGCTCCTTCTCCGTGCAGACGCTCATGGCGTGGCGGCAGCGCGGGGCGAAGCGGCAGCCGACCGGCGGATTGATCAGAATCGGCACCGAGCCGCCGATCGCCTCCAGGCGCGTCTTGTGCTCGCTGTCGAGATCGATGCGCGGGATCGAGCGGATAAGCCCTTGCGTATAGGGATGGCCCGGATTGCCAAAGAGGTCGTCGACAGGCGCCTCCTCCACCACCTTGCCGGCATACATCACGACGACGCGCTGCGCGGTCTCGGCGACGACGCCCATCGCATGCGTGATCAGCATCACCGCCATGCCGAACCGTTCCTTCATGTCCTGGAGCAGGTCGAGGATCTGCGCCTGGATGGTGACGTCGAGCGCCGTGGTGGGCTCGTCGGCGATGATCAGCTTCGGCTTGCAGGCGAGCGCCATCGCGATCATCACGCGCTGGCGCATGCCGCCGGAGAACTGATGCGGATAGTTGTGCACGCGGCCTTCGGCGTTGGGAATCTGCACCAGCTTCAGCATCTCGATGGTGCGCTCGAGCGCCTGCTTCCTGTTGACGTTCTCATGGCGACGCAGGCTCTCGGCGATCTGCTCGCCGATGGTGAGCACCGGGTTGAGCGAGGTCATCGGCTCCTGGAAGATGAAACCGATTTCCTTGGCGCGGATCTCATCGAGCTGACTGCTCGTCAGCGGAACCAGATCGCGCCCCTCGAAGATGATCTCGCCCGCAGCGATGCGGCCCGGCGGCATCGCGATCAGCTTCAGGATCGACATCGCAGTGACGGTCTTGCCGCAGCCGGACTCGCCGACGACACAGAGCGTCTCGCCCCTGTTGATGGAGATGTCGACGCCGTCGACCGCCTGGAGGATGCCGTCATCGGTGGAGAAATGGGTTTTCAGTCCCTTGATCTCAAGTAGAGGCGCCATCAGATCACCCGTCGCGCATCGAGCGCGTCACGCAGGCCGTCGCCGATGAAGTTGATGGCGACCACGGCGATGAAGATCGCGCCGCCCGGAAACAACGCCCAGTGCGGGCCGATGTCGAGGAAGTCCTTGGCGTCGTAAAGCAACCGGCCCCAGGTCGGCGTATCCGGAGGGAAGCCGAGGCCGAGGAAGGACAGCGTCGATTCCGCGATGATGGCGGCGGCGACATCGATGGTGCCGGCGATGATCACCGGACCGAGCGCATTGGGCAGGATATGGCGCACCACCTGCCGCACCGGGCTTGCCCCGAGAGCGCGCGCGGCTTCGACGAATTCCTTCTCACGGATCGACAGGAACTGGGCGCGAACGAGGCGGGCGACCGGCATCCAGCGCAAGCCACCGATCACGAGCACGATCAGGATGAAAATGCCGCCCTCGGGGCCGAACGCGGCCTTCAGCCCGTCACGGAAGAGATAGATCAGCAGCAGCAGGAGTGGCAATTGCGGCAGCGACAAAAACAGATCGGTGAGCCACATCAGTCCATGACCGAGCGCACCGCGCGACATGCCGGCGAGCGCACCGATCAGCACGCCGACAAAGACCGAGACCAGCATCGCGGCGAGGCCGACCGCGAGCGAGATACGCCCGCCATAGATCATGCGGGCGAGGATGTCCTGTCCGAGATCGTCGGTGCCGAACGGATGGGCCAGCGACGGCCCCTGCATGCCCGCCACGATATCGATGTCGTCGATCTTGACCCGCCAGACGAAGGGGCCGGCCACCACCGCCAGGATCAGAATGAGGAGCAGGAACGCACTGACCACGGCAAGCTTGTGGCGACTATAGCGCCGCCACGTCTCGCGCCAGGGCGAGTAGACGCGCCGCTCAGCGGAGGGAGATGCGAGGGTCAAGCCAGCCATAAAGAACGTCCGCGATGAGATTGAACAGCACGACCAGGCACGCAAAGACGAAGGTGACGGCCATCACCACCGGCGTGTCGTTGGAAAGGATGGAGGAGATCAGCAGCGAGCCGATGCCGGGGATGCGGAAAATCTGCTCGGTGACGATGGCGCCGCCGAACACCGCCGGGATTTGCAACGCAATCAGCGTGACGACCGGGATCATCGCGTTGCGCATCACGTGCTTGATGATCACCCGTCGCTGGCCGATGCCCTTGGCGCGCGCGGTGGTGACGTAATCCAGCCGAATGACGTCGAGCATCGCCGAGCGCACGAAGCGCGTCATCGACGCAGCCTGGAACAGGCCGAGCACCGCTACCGGCATGATGGCCTGACGGATCACCTCCAGCAGCCAGTGAATGCCGGTGCCCTTGATGTCCGTCGTGTAGACGAAAGGCAGCCAGTCCAGCGTGACCGAGAAGATCAGGATGAACAGGATGCCGGTGAAGAAAGTCGGCAGCGAGAAGCCGACAAAGGCGAGCGTGTTGGCGACCTGGTCGAAGAGCGAATAGGGTTTGGTCGCCGCATAGACCCCAACCGGGATCGCAATCAGCAGCGCCAGAATCTGCGCCGAGCCGATCACGTAGAGCGTCGTTGGCAGTCGCTGGAGGATGAGCGTGTCGACGTTCATCCGGCTGACGAAGGAAAAACCCCAGTCGCCGTGCAGCATGGCGTTGAGCCAGTGCAGGTAACGAAGGTAGATCGGATCGTCGAGGCCGAACTTCGCCCGAAGCGCGGCCTGCACTTCGGGCGGTACGTTCGGATTCGTCGCCAATTCCGAGAACGGATCGCCCGGCGCGAGCGCCAGCACGATGAACAACACCAGCGAGATGGCGAGCAGGCTCGGAACGGCAATCAGGAGGCGACGCAGGACAAACTGACTCATAGGGAAGAACCCCGTCTAGGTCTGCGATCACGCCTCCCGATACCAGTCCTGGATGTTGTCGGTCCGGTTGGCCCAACCGGAGAGCGCCGGCCGCACCGTGTTGGAGCAGGCGTCCACGAGCAGGCGATGCATCACCGGAATGAACACGGTGTCCTGCCACAACAAGTCGTTGCACTTGATGTAGAGCGCCGCCCGCTTGACCGGGTCGGTCTCGGTCTCGGCCGCCGCAATGGCGGCATCATATTCCCCGTTGACATAGCGCGGGAAATTCTGGCCCTGCCACTTGTTCTCCTTGGCGGCCACGTTGGCGGAGATGTAGCGGCGCATGTGCAAGGCCGGATCGGGCTGTGTCATCGGAATCTGGAACATCTCGATGTCAGCATAGAACTTGGGGAAGGTGTCGGGGTTAGCCACATCAGACGAGAAAAACACCGAGGCGACGACGGATTTCAGCTCCACGTCGATGCCGGCCTTCTGGCAGGCCTGCTTAACGATCGCCTGAGTCTTCTGGCGCGGACCATTGGTGGAAGTCTGGTACAGGAGCTTCAGCTTCTTTCCGTCCTTTTCGCGGATACCATCCGTGCCGGCCTTCCAGCCGGCGTCGTCGAGCATCTTCGAGGCCTTCTCGACGCTAAACTCCCAAGAGGTGTTCTTGGACACGAACTTCTCGGGGCCGTTGAGGTAGTTGGCGGTCGTGCGGCCGGCGCGACCGTAAATCGCCTTCTTGACGGACTCGCGGTCCACCAGCAGCGCAAGCGCCTTGCGTACGTTCGGATCCGACAGGATCGGGTGCTTGGTCTTCATCGAGGACCGTTCGCCATCGACCTCGGTGTTGGGATCCGTGAAGTTGATCGCGATGAACTCGATGTCGCCACCCACGGCGTAAACGGTCTTGCCCTTGCCGCCCTTCTCCAGACGCAACAGCACGTCGTCTTCGACCTGCATGTTCCAGGCAAAGTCAAACTCGCCGGTCTGGATCACGGCGCGTGCCGCAGATACGGCATCGCCACCGCCCTTCATCTCGATAGTGTCGAAATACGGCCGGTTGGGCATGTGATAGTCGGGGTTGAGCTCGCCGCGGATCAGGTCGCCGGGCTTGAACTCGACGAATTTGTAGGGCCCGGTGCCGACCGGCGAAAGATTGTTCGGCGCCTCGCGAGACTTCGAGCCCTTGTAATCCGCGAACACATGCTTCGGGAGAACGCACCCGTAGGCGCCGACAAAGGCGTTTGCCCAGAACGGCGTGGGAGTCTTGAAAAGGATGCGAATCGAAAGATCGCTCACTTTCTCGACCGTGATCTCACCATAGGTGCTGATGGATACTGCGGCTGTGGCGGCATCGCTGGCATACTGCCAGGTGAACACAAAATCGTCGGCCGTGAGCGGCTTGCCGTCGTGCCATTTCACCCCGGGTTTGATTTTCCAAGTCACTGATTTGGCGTCGGCGGCCAGGCCGCCATTTGCAATCGACGGAATCTCTGCCGCTAGGATCGGGTTTAGATTGCCGTCGGCGTCCCAGCTTGCGAGCGGCTCGTAGAACAGGCGCGAGCCGTCCTGGTCTTTGGTGCCGGTGGCGAAATGCGGATTGAGCAGAGTGGGTCCTTGCCACCACAACAGCTTGAGAGGGCCCCCGCCGCCGCGCTTGGCCGGAGGATAGGGGTTCGGACTCTGCGCCATGGCGACGCCGCCAAGCGCGAGGATCTGGTTGGCCAAAGGCGCGGTGAGACCCACGGCAGCCAAGCGCTGAATGAAGGCGCGGCGGTCCATCCGACCGTCCTTGACGTCACCGATCATCGAACGCAGTTCTTTATCCAGCATGGTTATCCCCTGTCTGGTTCCCGTAAGGATGCAGGCGGTCGCGTGAGACGACGCCCAGGTTGGCTGGCGGTAGATGGCACACCGAATGGGGCGCGCGTCAACTGCGACCGTGTGTATGCAAACGGTCTTCTGACTGTCTGTTGGGCAAAACCATATTCCGCAGCCCATCCGTGCGGCAATCCAGCATCAAAACAGGCCGGATTCCGCGCTGCACTGCAGAAAATTTGTTCGTCGGATCAGACGAAGTATCGAGGCGAATTCTACGCCACGGACATGTCGAGCGGCGGCGCGACGTGGTCCGGCAGCGGACAGACGTAAGGCGTCTTGGCCGTCCGTTTCTCGAGGTCGGCCTTGGCGGCCTCGATCAGCTCCGGCTCGGTCAATGCCTTGATGCCGATGCCGGCCATCGCCTTGGCCGCCTGCACCATGGCCTTGTGCGCATGCGCGCTCTTGCCCTGCGCGACCACCTGCCAGGTGTGGAACGGCGTGCCGATTGCAACCGTCGGTGCGTGAACCTGCACCGTCGGCACCACCCAGCTCACGTCGCCGACGTCAGTCGAGCCGACCAGCGGATTACGCTTGGCATCGAGTGGCACCAGGAAGTCAGCAAGCGGCCGGTCGGTCGGCTCCATGCCGATCGCGTAATAGACCGACTCGATGTCCTTGTCGCTCAGCGTCGCGCGGATCTGGCTGGCAAAGCCGTTATCGGCGTCGTCGAAATGCGGCGGTCCGAGCTCTTCCATGACCCGGTGCAGCGCCTGTTCCAGCGGCGTGTTCGGCAGGATGTTGGAGACTGCGGAGATGATCTTCATCTCGACCTTGGTCTCGGTCATCAACGCCGCGCCGTCCGCGATCTTGCTCACGCGCCCGACCAGCTCGCTCATGCCGGGCAGATCACGGGCGCGGATCGAATAGCGCACGCGCGCGTGCGCCTGCACCACGTTGGGGGCGATGCCGCCGGTGTCCAGCAGCGCGTAGTGCACGCGTGCATCGCTCGGCATGTGCTCGCGCATGTAGTTTACGCCGACATTCATCAGCTCCACGGCGTCGAGCGCGGAACGGCCGAGATGCGGCGAGGCCGCCGCATGCGAGGTGCGGCCGGTGAAGATGAAGTCGGCGCGGGTGTTGGCGAGTGACGGCGTCACTGCGACTTCCCAGAAGCTGTGCGGATGCCAGGTGATGGCGATGTCGGCGTCTGCAAATGCGCCGGAGCGCACCATGAAGGCCTTTGCCGCGCCGCCTTCCTCCGCGGGGCAGCCGTAATAGCGCACGCGGCCCGGCACCTTGTTCTCGGCGAGCCAGTCCTTCACCGCGGTGGCGGCGAGGAGAGCTGCGGAACCGAGCAGATTGTGACCGCAGCCATGGCCGTGGCCGCCGGTCTCGACCGGACGATGCTCCGCGACGCCCGCCTCCTGGCTGAGGCCCGGCAGCGCGTCATATTCCCCCATGAAGGCGATGACCGGTCCGCCCTCGCCCCATTCGCCCATCACCGCGGTCGGAATGCCCGCGACGTTCTCGGTGATGCGATAACCCTGATGACGCAATTCGGCGAGATGTTCTGCGGCTGACCGCGCCTCGGTGTAGCACACCTCGGGCATGCCCCAGACCTTGTCGCTGAGATCGATGAAACGTGCCTTGATCGTGTCAATGCCACGCCAGATGTCGCTGCGGTTGTCCATGCTTCGGTCCGTGATCCCCAGGGTCAAACGAAGCGGCAATGGTTAGCAGCTTCGTTGGAAGGCGCCTAGCACCTCGCCGGACAGCAGCCATGCGGCCAATGCCGGAGGACCGCCCTAGGACAGTGCACGAACCGTTCCGGTGCCTTTCAAAGATTTCATGCGGCGTCTCCGGAATAGTTGGGGAACGAGGCTTTCAAGACGGCCTCCCCCGGCCTAAATTATCCGTGCTTCGCGCGTCGTTCCGCTAGCCACGGCGGAGCGATGCTCTCAGCCAGGAGAACTCCATGCCCGCCCTGACCGAATGGAGAGTGCCGCCGGCCAATCAGCCGCGTGCGAGCGATTACGGTTTCGATCTCGACCGCGCGCTCGCCTCCGTCGTCGGCTTGCATGCCATCATCCCGCCGGACGCTTTCAGCGCCGAGACACTGGGCACCGAACGCGCCGGCAACGGCGTCGTGATCGATGACGGGCTGGTGCTCACGATCGGTTATCTCATCACCGAAGCAGAGTCCGTGTGGCTGCATGTCGGAGACGGGCGCGTGGTGGAGGGACATGTGCTCGGCTTCGATGCCGTCACCGGCTTTGGCCTGGTGCAGGCACTCGGCCAGCTCGATGTCGAACCCTTGCCACTCGGCATCTCGGCCGAGACCCGGCTCGGCGACCGCGTCGTGGTCGGCGGCGCCGGCGGGCGCACGCGCTCGGTCGCAAGCCACATCGTGGCCAAGCAGGAATTCGCCGGCTACTGGGAATATCTGTTGGACGAGGCCATCTTCACCCATCCTGCGCACCCGAACTGGGGCGGCACGGCGCTCCTCAACCAGCGCGGCGAGCTGATCGGCATCGGCTCGCTGCAGCTCGAACGCGAACGCGACGGCAAGGCCGAGCACGTCAACATGATCGTGCCGATCGACCTGTTGACACCGATCCTGGACGATCTGCGCAAGTTCGGCCGCGTCAACAAGCCGGCACGGCCATGGCTCGGACTCTATTCGACGGAGATCGACAACCGCGTGGTGGTGATCGGGATCTCCGCCAACGGCCCGGCCGCCCGTGCCGAGCTCAAGACCGGCGATGTCATTCTCGCGGTGGCCGGCGACAAGGTCACGAGCCAGACCGCCTTCTACAACAAGCTGTGGGGCCTCGGCGCTGCCGGCGTCGACGTGCCGCTGACGGTACATCATGAAGGCGTCACCTTCGACGTCACGGTGACCTCCACCGATCGCTTCAAGCTGTTGAAGGCGCCGAAGCTGCACTGACAAACCGAACCGAAGCAAGGAAGCGACGATGAGCGAGGCCGTCGTTGACGACATCGTCTCCGTATTGCCGCCGCTGCTCAACGCGCTAGAGGCGCTCGGCTTCTTCCAGCGAAACCTGCACCCGCCGGCCTTCGCCTCCGTGATGAACGCGATCGGCGCTCCCGACGAGGCGCTGCAAACCGCGCGCGGGGCAGTCGGGGAATGGCCGGAGCAGTTCATCGGACTGCGCGAGCGGCTCGATCGTGCCTGCGACGAGACGCTCGCCGCCTTTGCTGGCCTCCGCGAGGTCGAGCGCGGCAATGGCGACCTCGTCGCGGTCTTCCGCGCGCTGCGCCATGTGCCGCGCGCGCAGGAGGCACTCTATCCGCTGGCGACGCAGTTTCCGCCGGTGAGCAGCTTCTTCCTCAACGCCGCCAATCGCGAGAATGCCGACCTGCTGTCGCGGCTGGAAGCCGGCGCGGGCGAGCACACCGGCATCGTTCACGATCACAACGAGCCCGGCAGCCGCGGCGGCTTTTCGGTCTACGTGCCCGAATATTACACGCCCGATCGCGCCATGCCGCTGGTGATGGCACTGCATGGCGGCAGCGGCAACGGCCGCGGTTTTCTGTGGAGCTGGCTGCGCGACGCCCGCAGTCTTGGTGCGATCCTGGTGGCGCCGACCGCGACCGGTCCGACCTGGGCGCTGATGGGGGACGACGCCGACACGCCCAATCTCATGCGCATTCTCGAAACCGTGCGCCGCCGCTGGACCATCGACGCCTCGCGCATGCTGCTGACAGGCATGAGCGACGGCGGCACCTTCTGCTATGTCACCGGGCTCGACGGCGCCTCGCCCTTCACGCATCTCGCGCCGGTGTCGGCGACCTTCCATCCGTTGATGGCGGAGATGGCCGACGCCACGCGCCTGCAGCGGCTGCCGATCTTCATCACGCACGGCAAGCTCGACTGGATGTTTCCGGTGCAGACCGCGCGGCAGACACAGGCCGCGCTCTCCGCTGCCGGCGCCGAGGTCACGTATCGCGAGATCGACGACCTCAGCCACACCTATCCGCGCGAGATCAACGCGGAGCTGGTACAGTGGCTGAATGGAGAATGAACAAGCTCTCCTTACCTCCGCCGTACTGCCGCGGAACCATCACTCCGGGCCGACGTTATCGCCCGTCACCGGAGGTCAGCCATGCGGATGTTTCTTGGAATGATTTTGGGCGCGCTGCTGCTTGCCTGCGGCGTGTACGTCTACGACTCCATGCAGACGTCGTCGGTCGCCAATGGCGAGGTCGCGACGACCAATCGCACCATCGTGAACTGGGATGTCGCCAAGGCCGATTGGGACGCGCTGCGCGATCGCGCGCACAAGGACTGGGTCCGCATCTCCTCGAAGTAACGAGGCCGTGTCGTGAATGAAATGAGGCGCCGTCGCGGGTCCGCGGCGGCGCCTTTGTGTTGCGCGGTGAATTTCGCTCGCGTCAGTTCATCTTGGCCTTGCGGGCGTCTGCGATGACCTGCTCGAACTCGTTCATGCTGAGCACGCCCGGCACGCGGTACTTGCCGACGATGAAGGATGGGGTGCCGCGAAATCCGAAGGCTTCCGCCTGCTCGTTGTTGCGCTTGAGCACGGCGTCGATATCCTTGGCGTGGTCGGTAAGATCGCGCTTCAACCGATCCATGTCGACGCCGGCGGCCGCGAGCAACTCGTTGATCCGTGGCTCGGTCAGGCGCGAGCTGACGCCCATCATGGCGTCATGGGCCTGATGGTACTTGTCCTGGAATTTCGCCGCGAGCGCGATCCGGGCCGCCGTGACCGAAACCGGCCCGAGAATCGGCCAATCCTTCATCACCAGCCTGACCTTGCCGTCGTCCTGGATGACCTGACGCAACTCGGGCTCGAGCTTGCGGCAATAGGGGCAGTTGTAGTCGGACCATTCGATAATGCTGATATTGCCGTCGGGATTACCGGCGACGGGAACATCGGGGTCGCGCAGCACCCTCGCTTCAGTGAGCACTTCGTCTTCGTCGGTGGCCGCGCGCGCCGAGGTGATCCCACCCGCCACAAGGGCGCCCGCCCCGATCAGGGTCAGTGCCGCGCGCCGCGTCGGCACAAGGCCTTTGTTCCTCAATCCAGCCATATCTCGTCCCGTTTCGGTCCCTTCTCCGTCGATACGGTTCGAGACCGGGAATTGTTACAGGTCATATAGACTGTCGCGGTGGCGATGTCATCGCACCAGCAGCGTGACCGCCAAGGGTACGAGGAAGGAGGTCACTAAAGCGTTCAGGCTCATGGCGATGCCGGAGAAGACGCCGGCGATCTCGTCGACCTGGAACGCACGCGCGGTCCCGATCCCGTGCGCAGCAAGGCCGGCGGCGAAGCCGCGGGCGCGGAAATCGGTAATGCCGGTGCGGTTCATCAGCGGCGTGACGATGATCGCGCCCATGATGCCGGTGAGAATGACCGCAACCGCGGTCACCGAGGGATCGGCGTGCAGGGATTCGGCGATGCCCATGGCAACGCCGGCCGTGACGGATTTCGGCGCGAGCGACAAAACCACGTCGCGCGGCAGACCGGCGAGCTCGGCCAGCAACACCACGGACACCACGGCTGTGACCGATCCAGCGACCAGCGCCACCAGCATCGGGACGATAGAGGGGACGACGCGCTTGCGGTTCTCGTAGAGCGGAACGGCCAGCGCGACCGTCGCTGGCCCCAGGAGGAAATGCACGAACTGCGCGCCGGCGAAATAGGTGGTGTAGGAGGTGCCGGTTAACAGCAGGAACGCGCCGACGATCCACATCGCATGCAGCACGGGGTTGGCGAGGGGATGACGCCGCGTCGCCAGCGACACCGCGTCCGTGCTCGCATAGACCAGCAGCGTCACGGTCAACCAAAGCAGCGGCGACTGCGAGAGATAGACCCAGAGCGAGAACGGATTGTCCTTCATCGCACGTCCTGTTGCCTCAACAAGCGGCTGACGAGGCTGAAGGTGAATACGGTTGCGAGCAGCGTGACGACCACCGACAGTGCGAGCACGAGGATGATGGCGATGCCGTGGGAGGCGAGCAGATCGAGCTTTTGCACGACGCCGACCCCGGCCGGCACGAACAGCGGCGACAGATGCGCCAACAGACCCTTGCTCGCCGTCTCGACGCCATCATCGCGCAGCGGCCCACGCGCGAGAAGCGCAAAGCGGTCGCGCGCGAGCAGCAGGATG
Source organism: Bradyrhizobium sp. 149 (assembly GCF_023073915.1). Taxonomy (GTDB): domain Bacteria; phylum Pseudomonadota; class Alphaproteobacteria; order Rhizobiales; family Xanthobacteraceae; genus Bradyrhizobium. Next base: position 200,109 of record NZ_JADPKK010000020.1, read on the forward strand.
AGGAGCAGCAAGAGGCCAAGCACCGGGCCAGGCACCGGCAGGCCGAGACTGCGCACGACGGCTTCGCCGATCAACTGGCAGAGCAGAATGAGACCAAGACTTGCAAGCATGATTCGGGCATCAAGGGATGCGCCGGCGGTCTTGTCAATCACCGCTATGCAGCGGTCGTGCGCGGTTCGTGCGAGGCCGCAACGCGCGGCAGCATCGCCATCAGCGTCCCGGTCATCGTGGCGATCAAACTGACCTTGCGGTCGTGCTCGGCAAACGCCTTGGCCTCGCAAAAAGTCAGCGTGCGGCCGGGCTTGACCACCTCTGCCTTGAAGACGAAACGCTCGCCCCGTGCCGGCGCGAGCAGGGTCGTCTTGAACTCGACGGTGAGGATGTCCGCCTCGCACGGCATAAGGGTGAAGGCCGCGACACCACAGGCATTGTCGAGTCCTGCGGTAATGATGCCGGCGTGGATAAAACCGTTCTGCTGCGTCAGGGCGGGCGAATGCAGCATGGCCAGTTCGACCTCGCCCGGCGCAAGCCGGACGATCACAATGCCGAGCGTGTGCATCGCCGGCTGGCGGTCGAACATGGCGATGGCGGCCGCGCGATAGCCCGGGTTCTTCGGCTCGTATGCGGCCATGGCTCAGGCCTCGGCGGGCTCGGCGAGATGGCTCAAAGCGACCGCGCGGATGGCATCCGTGAACGGCACGGATTTGCGCTGGCTACGGTCCATGTGCACACCGGTGATCTCGCAGAACGCCGCAATCTCGCCGGTCTCGGCATTGGTCATGTCGTGCCGGAAGCGGATCGATTTGTCGCGGACCTCGAGCAGATGACTGCGGATCTCGACCATGTCACCGGCGAGCAGCTCGCGCTTGTAGGTGATGTTCTGCTGCACGGCGGCCATGCCGAGGCCGGAACTGCGCAGATAGCTTGGCGTCAGCCCGAGACGGGCGAACAGATTCCAGTTGGCCTCGTCGAATTTGCCGACATACCACATGATATTCATGTGGCCGACGTGATCGCACTGCCATGAATAGACCGTGCCGCGATAGGTCGCCTCCTGCTCCATCGCAATTTCTCCTGGCCTTTTCTGCCCTTGATTGCTGATACGGTAGCGTATCAAGCTGCTTCCGCGTTAGCAATACGGCACCGTATCAAAAATCGGCGAGGCTCCCTGCATGAGTGACGGCAAAGGCGATGTCTGGGTCGAGGCAGGGTTCACCGAACTCGCCCGATCGGGGCTCGAGGGGGTGCGGGTCGAGGTGCTCGCCAAGAACCTGGGCGTCACCAAGGGCGGCTTCTACCGCCGCTTCGCGGACCGTGCCGCGCTGCTCGGTGCCATGCTGGAACGCTGGCGCGAGGGGCGCTCAATGGCGATCGCGCAGCAGACCAGCCTCGATGGCCAAGAGCCCCGTGAGCGGCTGAGGGCTGTGATCCAGCTCTATTCCGAGCGGCTCAATCCGGACGGGATGGCCATCGAGCTTGCGATCCGGCAATGGGCCCGTTCGGACGAGGGCGCCGCGGCAGCGGTGGCAAGCGTGGACGCAGCGCGGCTGAAGCACGTCGCCGAGCTCTACCGCGCGACCGGCCTGGAAGCCGAGGCGGCTGAAGCGCAGGCCTTCCTGTTCTACTGCTTCATCTTCGGCCAGAGCCTGCTGTTCGTCGAGCGCGGCCCGCGCAAGCGATCGCAGCTCGTGGCGAAATCGGCCGAGAAACTACTGGATTAAAGCAAGAGGCCGGAGCTTGGCCCCGGCCTCTGCATCGACGTGAAGCGTCAGGTGGCGCCCTTCAGCTTCTTGTTGCATTCGCTGTAGTAACCGCCGCCCTTCTCGATCCACTTCATGCCGCCATTACCGTTAGTGGTCTTGTTGGCGTTGTACTGGTCGACGCAGGTATGCAGGCGCCCCTTGCCGGGAGTCTCCTTGGCGTATTTCGGATCGACCGCGTTCGGATAGATCGCGGGGCCGGCCGGCAGGGTCGGTGCCGGAGCGGCAGCGGGGGCTTCCTTCTTCGCCTGCTTCGGCTCGGCGGGAGCGGCGGGCGCAGCAGGAGCGGCCGCGCTGGGCGCAGCCGCGGGTGTTGCGTCCGCACCGCACTGGGCTTTGCGGAAGTCATTCCACTTCGTGGTGCCGAGCGAGCCGTCTTTCTTGGCGGCCTGATATTTCGCGCTGCACTCCTGCGAGGTCAGCGCCTGCGCCGGCGCACTCGCCACCAGCGCGGCAAAGCCCGACAGCGCAACTGCACACAGCAACTTTGATTGAATGGTCATCCTTGGTCTCCTCCTTGATCTTCCCCCGCGGGAAGTTAACCCAGGATTGCTATCCTAGCGTGCCGCCGGCTCGCGACAAGGAAGCGATGGCTCCGGCCGTGAAAATATAGTGATCCCGCCCGTCCGAATTATTCATGTCGCGTTCAGCAAGGCGAGCCGACTTTCGCCCCCTTCGCAATTCCCGCAAGAAAAGTGCAGCACCATGACATTCACATCTCGCCTCGCCGTCGTCGCCCTCGCCTCCCTGTTCGCCACCGGCACCGCCTTCGCGCAGGCCGCCGCACCGGCGGCCAAGGCCGATACCAAGACCACAACTGCCGCCCCCACCGACAAGAAGGCGCCGAAGGAGCACTCGGCCGAATCGCTCGAATGCTCCAAGCAGGCGGACGCCAAGGCGCTGAAAGGTAAGGAGCGCAAGAATTTTCGCCGCGAGTGCATGAAGGAAGCGAAGGCCGGCACCGCCGCGCCGGCCGCCGACAAGAAGTAAATCCGTCACAGTACCGCTCGCGAACGTCAGCGAGACGCGTACGCATTGCGGTATGACGAGCCCGCAATTGTGCGCCTCTCGCTGATTTGCGATAAGGTGGCGTGAAGCAAATCACCGCCTCCCTGCCGTTCGAATGGCCAAGCCGTGCCGAGATCTTGAGCACGGTGGAAACGCTCGTCATCGGCACCGCCGGAGGCCTCATGTTTCTGGTCGCGGGCCTCCCCGGCGGATTGATTTCGGGCTCGATGATCGCGGTCGGGATCGCCGCGATCGCCGGACGACGGCTTACGCTGCCGCCGATCCTGACCCAGACCGTGCTGGTGCTGCTCGGCATTTCGTTAGGGTCAGTCGTCTCGCGTCACCTGCTTCAACAGGTCAGCGCCTATCCGCTCACCATCGGGCTGCTTGCGCTCGCGACCTTTTGCTCGACCTTCGGCTCGAGCTATTATCTCCAGCGCGTCCACGGCTGGGACCGCACCTCGGCCTTTCTCGCCGGCAGCCCCGGCGCGCTATCGCAGATCACGATTTTGGCGGTCGAGCGCGGCGCCGACCTGCCGGGCATCGCGGTGGTGCAGACCATGCGCGTGATCATCCTCACCGCGGCGCTGCCGATGGTGCTGGCGTTCGTCGGCGTCGCGCCCTCCGTCGCGCCGTCGCTGACGACGACGATCGCTTCGCCGCTCGACCTCGTCGAATTGGTCGCGGCCTCGCTGGCCGCGGCACTCCTCCTGCGGCTGATCAAGTTTCCGGCGAGCTGGATGTTCGGTGGGATGATCGGCTCAAGCGTGCTGCATGGGGTAGGCTGGGTCGAGGGCGGCCTGCCGGACTGGGTACGCGGCGTGGCGCTGGTCGGCATCGGCGCCTTGATCGGCAGCCGCTTCGCGCGGATGCGGATCAAGACGCTCGCGGGTCACATCAATGCTGCGCTGGGCTCGTTTACTGTCGCCATCGCCGTCTCCGCGATCTTCGTCGGCATCGTGGCGCTTACCACACAGGTGAAATTCTCCGACATCGTGGTCGCCTACGCACCAGGCGCGATGGACGCCATGCTGGCGCTGGCCCTGACGCTGCACATCGACCCGATCTTCGTCGGCGCACATCACCTCTCGCGTTTCGTCTTCGTGACGATCGCGACGCCTGGCATCGTGCACCTGTTCGGCCGCACGCAGGACGACGTGGATGATTGAGCCTCAGCGCTTCGCCGTCGCCGCAAATCCCCAGGTGGCGATCGCGGCCATCAAGAGCGAGATCAGCAAATTGTAGCCGGCAAGCGAGAGGCCGAGGAAGCGCCACTGCACCTCGTCGCAGCGGACCACCTTCACGGTGTCGAGCCGCGACAGCAGGTCGGTGGCGCTGCCGAGATTGCCGACGGGACCGGAGCAGTCGGTCGGTCCCTTCCAAAAGCCCCATTCGACGCCGGCGTGATAGCTGCCGAGCCCCGCATTGGCGAAGCTCGCCAGAGCAAGGATCGCAAGGCCCGCGAGCAGCAGCGGCCGCGGCGCACCGCCTCGCGCCGCGAGTGCGATGAGCAGGCCGAGCGGGATCGCGAGGTAATAGGCGTAGCGCTGCTCCAGGCAGAGCGGACAGGGCACGATCCCGAGCACCAGCTGGAAGAACCAGGCGCCCGCGATGGTCGCGGCTGCAATCAGCGTCACCGCGAGCGAAGCGGTCAGCGCGGGGTTCGTGGCCGCCGGTTTGAACGCAGGTATTGCGGCACTGTGGCTCGTCACGGCAGCCTCTTTCGGATGGACGCAGATCTAAGCCTCTAGCTCCGCCCCATGCGGCTGTCGAGAACGCTGGGATCACTTTGGCGCGGGTTGACCCCGTCCGGTCCATGGCTATAGTCCGCCGGCTTCGCGACGCCCTGTTTGGGGCTGACCGAGGGCCCCTGTGGCGGAACTGGTAGACGCGCTCGACTCAAAATCGAGTTCCGCAAGGAGTGCTGGTTCGATTCCGGCCAGGGGCACCAACTAAGTTGTTCGGGCTCGTTCGAGAGCGTCCGCAGCCGTGCGCACAGCGCTCCAAGGCCTTGAAAAATAGGCACTTCTGCATAAGTCGGTGTTCGTCACCGTTTGTTCTCATCCGACCCCAGCCGCGCGATTTGTTGGTATTTTTGTTGGTATCGGGAGAACAGACGTTCACCGTGACTTCCGCTGTTCCGAACGATGGAATTGAGCAGATGGCTCGCAAGAACGACGGCGCGCACGCAAATCCCAAGCAGATCAGGAGCGACGTCGACTGCCGCGCCGCCCGACCGAAATTTGGGGGCGGCGCGTGGAGCCCGGCCAAGATTTCCGACGTGACCGGCGGCGGCCTCTATCTATTCGTCACGCCCGACGTGAGTACGCCCGGGCACGCTGCTTCCAAACTCTGGCGGGTGAGCTACCGCTTCCAAGGCCGTCAGAAAACCTACTCCATTGGCCCTTACGGCAATGGCAGCGATGGCTCGTTCTCTCTTGCTGACGCGCGGCGCGAGCGCGACAAGGCCAAAGAGCAGCTTAAGGAAGGAAAAGATCCGAGCACCGAGAAGCAGCTGGACAAGCAGAGGCAGGCGGCCGCCCGGTCTTTCGGGCAATGGGCGGACGAGTGGCTCGCGAAGAAGAAAGTGGAGAAAGTCAAACGCGGCAGGATCGTAGCGGTGCGCGATCCCAAGACCATCGAGGTGCTTGAGCTTCGCGTCGGCTACGTCAAGGGCCGCTTCGGCAAGCTGTGCAGGCAGGACATTAAGCGTCCGGACGTGCTCGCTTTCATGCGTTCATATGAAGCCGACGGGAAGCTGGAAACCCGCGACCGCGTGCGCAGCATCGGTGAGCAAATCTGCGACTATGCCGATGTCGAAGGAGACGGCTACAATCCATTCCGCAACCTGAATGGGCAGATGATTGCGAACATTTCGACGCCTCGTCCTGGCGTCACCGAACCACGCGACGTGACGCGCGTTTTCAAGCTCATCAGCGCACCGTGGACGAGAGCGAGGTTTAGTGACGTTGTTGGCCTTGCGTTACGCTTCGACGCGCTGACCGTTCCTCGCCCCGGGATGGTCAATGAAATGGAGTGGACCGAGGTCGATTGGGACACCGAACGCTGGACTGTTCCAGCCGCCAAGATGAAGACCGGCTGGGACCACGTCGTGCCTCTGTCTCGCCAGGCACTTGCGATTCTTAGGAGCGTTCAGAAGCTAACGGGTCATCGCCGGTACGCGTTCTCCTGCTCGAGGGACACGCCGCTGTCGAACAACACGCTCAACAAGCGCTTGCGGCTGCTTGGCATCGACACCAAGACTGAACATTGTGCCCACGGGTTTCGGACCACCTTCTCGACCTTGTCTCACCACGAAGAGATCAAGGACGCCAAAGCGTGGGACGGTGATGTCGTCGAGCTGCAGCTCGCGCATCTCGATAGCTCTACCGTCGAAGGTCTCTATAAGAAGCACGGACCGCTCGCGCTGATCGGCTCGCGCACAAAGTTGATGCAGCATTGGGCTGATCGGATTGACCACTGGCTCGATCCCAAGAGCGTCATTCCGATCAAGGGAGGTGCGTGGCGCTGAGGGCGCCTATCAGGCTGATTAACGCTTGGTCACGCCGAAATAGTTGTGCCTACAAGTTCAAGAAGCGATCGCACTATCACCAAGCGCCGACGCCCAATCGTTGTTGTGACAAGTTGGCCCGATCCAATCAACTCATAAAGCTTCGTGCGTCCCAAGCCCGTTACCGTGCAGGCCTCGTCCACCGTGCAGCTGAGTCGCTCCCGAAACGGGACCACTTTCGCGTCGCGATCGTTCGTAGGAGAAAACGGGCTTTTGGGCGAGCTCCGCCCATCCTCTTCCGATAGGTCATCCGTCATAGCCTCTCCTTGTCACGAAAGCAGTCGCGTGGTTACAGCGCGCTGGAGACAGATCGGATTAGCAAAACCCAATAGTGAAGGCAGTTCAACAGCTTCGAAAATTCACGAACTGAGCTGCGGCAATTTCAATCGAGTTACGCCACATGCACATCAAGCCCAGGCAAGCTTCGGCGCATGTGGTGAAACTGTTCAATATGGCGTGAGCGGTCCAAGTGCCATGAGCTAACTGCCGCGGAAGAACGAGAGAGAGAGAGAGAGAGAGAGATTAACGAGGATATCGCCAAGACGCGTCGGTCCCACCGCTCATAACGGTCTAGTTGCAGGTTCGAGTCCTGCCGGGCTCACCAAGAATAGCAGTATCTTACTCGGTCCCCGTTGCCGTTGGCGCGGCTACCGCACCAGATTAGCCCACTTTCTGTTCGTGAGCGAGCTCGCGCACCGCAATCCGCTTGATGGCACTTGGGCGACGGTGAATGTAAACGTCGCGCACTCATCGGTTGGAGATACTCCGACAGAGCCGCTGATTAAGAGGCGTATGATTTCTCAGTAAGATCAATGGCCATTCCGACAAACGTCTCATTGAACGTGCATTGAACCCACAATTGGATTTCCATTTGTCGGAATGGCCCCGGTATCAAATACGCGCAGCTCGCGAGAACCTACAGGACGAGCTGTCGGGGGTTCGAGTCAGGAAGAGCGCTACCGCCTTTCCCCACACTCATCGGAGCTGCAATTCCTTGTTAGGTTTTCGGCGTGAGGGCCCCCAACGTGAGCCAATTTTTTGCGCTTCTGTCGCTGAATTCTGAGAGGCCTCGCCGCCCGGATCGCGACAGAAACTTTCTGAGCTGCCGGTACACACGCTGCCTTCTAAAGGATTGAAAACCCCGACTCTCGTTTCAACCCGAGATGGTCTAAATTGGGCTAACGTCGGGATAGCAGAGGCAGTTCGACAACCTTCAAGAAATCCCGATGCCGCCCTCGCGGTACGCTTCGTGGAAAGTGACCGCTTCGGATAGGCTCCTAATGGCATGAATTTCTCATCTGAAGATCAACGCATTTGCGCGTCAAGGGTCGGCTTGCGCCATTGCAGTCGATCACCGGCGCATGAGGCTGCCGCATGAACGCTCCCGCATGGCAACACGCGATCATCATCGGCGGGGGCGCCAGCGGCGTTCTGCTCGCCTATCAACTGCTGAAGAACCCCGCCTCGGACCTTAGTGTGACCCTGATCGAGCGGCGGCCCGAGATCGGACGCGGTGTCGCCTATCACACCGGCAATCCCGAGCACCTTTTGAATGTGCGGGTTGGGAATATGAGCGCACTCCCGGACGAGCCCGAACACTTTTGGAGGTGGCTTTGCACACGTCCCGACGGTCCAATGTGCCCGGATCCCTATTGCTTCGTGCCGCGTCGGATCTATGGCGACTATCTCGCAGGCCTCATCGAGTCCCTGACGTCGAACGGCGGAGCGGCGCGCCTGGCCGTCGTGCAAGGCGAATGCGTCTCGGTCCAGGAAGGTCCTGCCGGCGTTGCGGTCACGTTGGACGACGGCCGGCAGTTCACTGGCGATTTCGCGATCTGCGCCACCGGCCATGATGCCGCGGCCGTTAACTTTCACTGTCATGTCGATCCCTGGACTTCGCTGTCCGCGGTCGGTGTCGACAGGCTCGCAACGGTTCTGATCCTCGGCTCCGGCCTCACTATGGCCGACTATGTCCTCTCCCTGCTCCGCAGCGGACATCAAGGGCAGATTGTCGTGCTGTCACGCCGCGGCCTGCTGGCGAAGGGCCATCGACGGGTCGATTCCTTGCGGATTGAGGAGCGCGAGGTTCCGTTCGGGGCCAGCATCACCGTTCTGTTGCGCTGGTTCCGTCAACGCGCCGAAGCGCATATTGCAAGTGGGGGTGACTGGCGTAGCGTGATCGATGGACTGAGGCCCTTCACGCAGCGGCTGTGGCTTCAGCTTCCAGACGCCTCCAAACGGCGCTTTCTGGAACACGCCCGCGCCTGGTGGGACGTTCACCGCCATCGCATGGCGCCGGAAGTGGAGCATCGCCTCGGAGAGGCGATTGCTGCACGGCGCGTCGTCGTGATCCCGGGCAAGCTCTCCGCGATCACCCCGAAAGAGCGAGGGGCGCTGGTTCGCTTTCGCAGGCGCGGCTGCACCGAGCTGTCGGAGCTTCAAGTCGGCGCGATCGTCGATTGCACCGGTCTCGTCAAGGATCCCGCCACGTCCAGCAACCCGGCCATACGCAGCCTGCTGGAGCAGGGGTTCGCACGCGTCGACCCCCTACATATCGGCATCGAAATCGGCACGGACTGCGCCATCGTCGCTCGCAACGGATCTTCCTCGCGACGGCTGTTCGCGATCGGGCCGCTCACGCGGGCGGCCTTCTGGGAGATCATCGCAATTCCCGACATCCGCAACCAATGCGCCGAACTCGCCGCACGCCTGATTGAACGCTCCGGCCAAACCGGTAAAGGACGAGACGGCCAGACAAGCAATCTCAGGGATCGTGCTGTATGATTTATATTCCTGTGGTAGAATTCGTCATCGCTTCCGGCGAGGACGCAGGAGCTGCTCGATCGCGCTTTCGCCGCCTCGCAGCTACACAGAGGCCATTCGATGATCGCGCAGGATCGCTTCGCAGATTTGAACCATAACTGCGGGTGCGGGGCGCGCTATATCGTCGTTTGCAAGAAAATTCCGCTGCCGAACGACGAGCAGCTATCTTGTGTCCATTGCGGACGCGAGCTGAAAGGCCGCTGGAGCTCGCGTTACTTCGACTACGAGCCGCATGATGATGCCGCGTGACGTTGCAGGGCTGATCCGGGTCTCTCTCTTATGGACCGCTGGACTACTTCTGCTGTTCGTCATCACGGGGCTGACTATTCGCGCCTACCTTCAGCATCTCGCGGCCGATGAGCTTGCCATCCGTTCCCCCAATGGGGTGCAGCAGGGGCTATACGTCACCATCGGAGGGATCGAACAATGGGTGCAGATCCGGGGTGAGGATCGAAACAACCCGGTGCTGCTGTTCGTTCACGGCGGTCCCGGCAGCTCCACCTTGCCGATGTCATCGGGCTGGCGCTCCTGGGAAAGGCATTTCACCATCGTGCAATGGGACCAACGCGGCACCGGCCGAACCTGGGGCAAGTCCGGAGACGCGATCGCACCGACGATGACTTTGGACCGGATGACACAGGACGGGATCGAGCTGGCGGAGCAGCTGCGAACCCGTTTGAATAAGCACAAGATCGGCCTGATCGGGCATTCCTGGGGTTCATTCCTGGCAGTTCATATCGTCAAGCAACGCCCTGATTTGTTCTATGCCTATATTGGCACGGGCCAGGTTGTTGGAAGGGCGACCTTCGAGAGAGCATTCGAACTCACCATCGCTCGCCTGCAAGCGCTGGCGAGGTCCGCAAACAACGTGGATGCTTTGGCGGAGCTGGCACCGATCGCTTCCCAACCCACCGTCAACGAACAAAATCATTCTGTCACGGAAAAATGGAGCAAGGCCCTGGCTCTGCCGCCGGTCGACAGCTTTGATCTGGCCGGCGCGGTGTCACCGCCTTTCATGCCCGATTATTCCTTGCTTGACTGGTACTACTGGAACAGGGGGATCGCGCTCTCCGACAGGCTTCTGCGTGGAGTGCGTAGTCCGATGTTTCAACGAGACCTAGCTTCACTTGGATTTGAATTCTCGATGCGCGTTCTCTTCATCGAGGGCGATCAGGATTACGTGACGCCGTATGAACCTGCCGAACGGTACTTCGAGCAGATCGAAGCACCTCACAAGGAATTCGTCCTCATCCACGGCGGTGATCATTTTATTCCCTTTGACCGGCCCGATCAGTTTCTGACGGAACTGTTGGCGCGGGTAAGACCGTTCGCCGATCCCACGCCGCCGTGATGCCGCCAGCGGGGCCGCGCGGACCTTCAGCTCGAAAGCCGCGGCAACAACCGCAGTGCATTGCCGCGCTCGATATCGAGCAGCTGCGAATCGGTGAATACTTCCGCGCTGCGCAATCCGTTGACGTGGTCGATGCTGGTCCGGTACGGAAAATCACTGCCGAACAGTATCTGCGACACTGGAATAATCGCCGAAAGCGCGGCCATCGCAGCCTTGTTCGAGGTCTGCGCGGTGTCGTAGTAGAAGCGCTTCAGCTCGGCCAAGGCGCCGTCCGGCACCGCCGCCCTGGCATCGGGAACGATCAGGGAGTTGCGGGCGAAGCGCTCGATCAGAAACGGCATGGTGCCGCCGGCATGCGAGAATATCCAGCGGATGTCGTGAAACTTCCGCGCATTTCCGCTGAACACGATGTCGGCGATCGTTCGCGTGGTATCGGTGCCGAACTCGATCACGGCCGGCCGCAGGGTCTTGATCAGGTTGACGCAGCAATTTGCCGCCGTGGGGTGGGTATAGACCACGGATTTGCGCCGATGGAATTCCTGCATGACCGGCTGGAACAGGGGATCACCGAGCCACTTGTCGCCATAGCTCGTCATGAGGCCGATGCCGTCAAGCTTGAGCGTATCGAGGGCGTAGGCGATCTCGTTCAGGCTTCCGTCGATGTCGACCAGCGGAATCGCCGCGAAAGCACCAAACCGCCCGGGATGCTCTGCGACAAGTTTTGCCGCATATTCGTTACATTCACGCGCCAGCCGACGTGCCTGCTCCCCCGACACGACGCTGAGCGACGGCGCGGTAATCGAAAGCATTGCAACGGCAACGCCGGCTTGGTCCATGTCCGCGAGCGATTTCTCCACCGTCCAGCCGTTCATCAGCGGCTCGCCGAAATGTCGGGCATTCGCTGCCGCGACGTAGCTTGGCGGCGACAAATGATGGTGGATATCGATCCGATATGGTTTTGCGGCCTGCAGGGTCTGGGCAGTCGCCCCTCGCACCCGCTGCAGGCCAGCCGCCGCAATCGCTGCGGCTCCGGCAAGGAAGCCGCGGCGATCGAACCTCCCTCCGGTCAGCGCAAGCGTGTCGCGATCACAGCAAGTGCAGGCAGGAACCGACCAGCAGTGTCGTTTGCTCATGTCATGCTCCGTTTCGGGATAGCCTGACGAATAAGACGACGCCTCAGACCGCTCCACGGCTATTGCTGCGGCCGGCGTCTTGATACGGCGACGGCCGGGGCTACCCATCCACACCGGCAATCACGTCCCCATCCGCTCTTCGACGTTTCTCCTCGCTGAAACCAGCGCCGGGCTTGCAGTGTCATGGCGCGCAAAGGCCCGTTCGAGATTCTTTGCCAGAAAAGGGTCGGACAAAACCGTATCATCGGTGGCGATACAGCGGACCCGATCGAAATCGGATTCCGACAACCCGCGCACCAGAATCTCGACGAGTTCGGCGATGGCCATCGCGCTCCAGCTCTGCCTGCCGCGGGCCTCATCCGTCACACCCGGCACCAGCTCTTCCGAGTCTGCGTGATGTCCCGTCTTGCGCAAGGCCGCCAGCTGCCGCCGCAAGACCGATGGCGGAATGGATTCACCCGCCCGGATCCGGCCGAGAACGTCGGATACGAACTCCTTGGGGGTGCTCGAGGCCGATAGCAAATAGAGGGTGGATGGCGCCAGCTGAGCCACTATTGAGTCTTTGCTGGATGCCCAGCTCGCCACCCGCATGTAGGCTTGTGCGGTGCGCGCGGGGATGCCCGCCTCGCTTTCAACCCAGCGCACAAACTCTCCGTGGGAAAGATGACGCTTTGCCTCGAGCAGCGCCTTGCCAATTTGAATGATTGACGTAACGCAATGCCGCTTGATCCGATCCGCTTGGCCTTTCAGGAATTTGGCAACGGACGAGGTGACGCAATCGTAGTCAAACTGCGCGCTGTCAAGCTCCTTGGACCGATCAGAAGCCACCAGACGACTTTTCACTTCACTGCGCATTTCCATTCATACGACCCCTGTCCAGTCGCGCGCTTGTCTGAGGATATCCACTCTACCGAACATAGCAATGGTAATATTGAACAGCCATTGGGTGACTTGAATTTTACCTCCATGCGATGATTAGAATTGGCGCAAAGAGCCAATTTTGGAACCGCCGCTGAAGCCGCACGACGATGTCGCGAGACTTTGAGCGAGCATCAACGAGAAGAACCGCGCTCTTGGCCCTAACGCGTTGCTAACTGCTCGTTAACTGGCGAACGTCGCTCACGCCGTTTCATGTCTCCGGCGGCCGCGTAGGCCTTCCTGTTCCTCGTCCTGCAAAATTGGTTGAAGCTTTTTCTGCATACCCGTCACAACTTTCGAATGCGATCATCCGTACAGCGCGGCAACGATTGGCATGCGGGCGGCGCGCATTGCCGGAAACAGGCCACCAAGAAGGCCCACGGTGAGCGCGAGCAATAGTCCTTGGCCAATGACCCGCAGGCTGAGTTCAAAATGGAACACCACCTGCCCGAAGTTGCCCCCCACCGTCGACGCTGTAAAACCGTCGAACATCAGATAGGTGGCGGCAGCGCCGAGCACACCGCCGAACGACGCGAGGATCAGCGACTCGACCAAGGTCCCGACAAACGTCGAAAAACCTCCGAAACCAATGGCGCGGAGGGTCGCGATCTCGCTCGCCCGCGCTGCGACCGAAGAGTACATGGTGTTGAGTGCACCGGCCAGTGAGCCGAAGGCCATCGCGATCGCCAGCGGCCAGCCAAGCTTCTGGATCAGATCCGCGGTAGAGGAAGCTTGCTGGGCGAAGTAGTCGGCCTCGGACATCACGTCGAGCTTGAGGCGCGGATCGCTGTCGCTGTAGCTCCGCAGTGCGTCGATCGACGCCGGCATGGTCAGCCGTGCGCGCACCACCTGGAACGCGCCCGTACGCTTGAACAAGCTTTGAAGCACCGGCAGATCCGCCCAAATCTCCGACTCGAACACGCCGGCCTCGGCCGAAAAGATCCCGACCACCGTCCATCGAGTGTTGTTGAAGGTGACCGTCTGACCGAGATCGAAGCCCTCGAATTCACCGCCCAACGCCTTTCCGACAATGATCTCGTTGCTGCCCGGATTGAACATTCGACCAGCAGTGATGACGATCCCTCGGCGCAACGCAGGCCCTTGCGGACCAAGGCCGCGCAGGGGCAGGTTGGCCTTGGTTCGGGTGCTGCGCTTGATGCCATCGACGGTGACATAGAGCTCGGCCGAGGTCTGCGGCTTGCCGTCTGCTCGCTTGGCGATCCCTGGCCCGTCCTCGATCAGTCGAACCTGGTCGAGCGATACCACGCTATTGAGTTCGGCCCGCGAGCCGCCACGCAAGACCACCGCAATATCTTCAGCCCCGCTACCCGCTATCGTGCGCTGGAAGCCGTTGGCCATTGCCAGGAACGTCAGCAGCACCATCACCACGAGGCCGACGGCGACGACCGTGGCCAGCGAGAGCCACAATCGTTTCGGCAGGCTCCGGAGGTTGATGGCGGTCACCGCCAGCATCTGCAAAAGGACCGAGCGCATGGTATCAGTTCCGTCCCAACGCAGTGACGATCCTGAGCCGCATTGCGCCAAGCGCCGGTAGTAGTCCCGTTATAATGCCCAGAAGAAGCATCAGACCGATCGCCCCCACTGCGATATCGGGATACAGCGTCAGCGTGGGAACGAAGTTCATCAGGCTGCCACGTACTTGTGTGATCAACAGCATTGCAACGCCGAGGCCCGGCAAGCCGCCGATCAAGGCCAGCAGGATCGATTCACCGAGCACCATGCGCAGGATCCGGCCGCCGGGAAATCCAAGGGTTTTGAGCACACCGATTTCACGCGTGCGCTCGCGCACACTCATCACCATAGTATTGCCGACGATCATCAGGATCGTCACAAAGGCCGCCCCGACCACCAGTTCGACGATCAGCGCGACGTTCCCCAGCTGCGCCGCAAAGGACTTCTGAAACGCCTTCTCGCTATCCGTGGTGGTCTCATAGGGCGAGTTGGCGAACATCCCGTCGATCGCGTTTCCAACTCTCTCGTTCATGGCCGCGGAGGTGGTGCGCAGCATCAGCCAGTTGATCAAATCCTTGCCGAACGAACGCGTCTCGTTGAAATAGTCATAGCCCACAAGCATGATGTTGGTGTCTGCTTGAGGAATGCGGGACGTGAAGCTGCCGACGATGGTGAAGTCCCAGGCGCGCGCGCCGCTCTTCTGCGCGTAGATGCTGCTCGATATCGGAATACGATCGCCGACCTTCCAGCCCCATTTTTCCATCATGCGCGCGCCGACAAGCGCGCCGGTGCGTTCGCGGGCGAAAGCCGTGCGCGCATCCTGGGAAAACACGAAGTCGCTGTCGCGAAGTCTCATCCAGTCCTCCGGGTATACCGCAAAGGCGGAGATGAAGTTCTTCGGCTCCCGGTAATAGCCTCCCAACCAGCTGATCGGGGACAGCTGGGCGACACCGTCGACCGCGCCGACCCGGCTATAATAGGAGATCGGCAGCGGCTGGCTCATATTGATCTTGTTCAGGACGACCAGTCGATCCGGCGTGGCCCGCTCCTGACCGGCGTTGAAGGCACGCTCGAAGCTCGCGAGCACGCCGTAGATCGCAAACGCGATCAAGATCGAGACTATCATCAGGATCGCCCGCAATCGCCGGCGGAACAGATTCTTCCGAATCATGAGGAGATCGTTCACGCCGCGAGCTCCTTCTCGATGAAGTGTCCCTTGTCGAGGTGCAGCGCTCGTCTGGCATATTGCGCCGCCGCCGGGTCGTGGGTCACCATCACGATGGTCTTGCCGAAGTCCCGGTTGAGCAACTGCAAAATAGACAGGATCTCGTCGGCCGTACGGCGATCGAGATCGCCCGTAGGCTCGTCGCACAGGAGAAGCTCGGGATCAGATACGATGGCGCGGGCGATGGCGACCCGCTGCTGCTGCCCGCCCGACATTTCCTTCGGGTAATGCTTGAGCCGGTCGGAGAGCCCGACCACCGCCAGAGCAGCCTCGACGCGCTCGCGTCGCGCCTTGCCGCCGAGCCGGGTGAGCAATAGCGGCAGTTCGACATTCTGCGCTGCCGTCAGCATCTGCATCAGGTTGTAGAACTGGAAGATGAAGCCGACATGGGACGCCCGCCAGTGCGCAAGTTGTCCCTCCGACAGCCGATCGATGCGGATACCGGCGATCTCGATGATACCGGCGTCGCAGCGATCGATACCACCGAGCAGATTCAGCAGGGTCGTCTTGCCGGAGCCCGACGGTCCCATCACGGCGACGAAATCCGCCTTTGGAATGGCCAGGTTGAGGCCATCGAAGATCGTGATCGTCTCCTTGCCTTTGGTGAACGTCTTGCGCAGATCGACGATGCCAATCATTGGATCACTTGCTGACGACATTGTTCTTGCTCTCGCCGGCTGAGGGAGCGTCCGGTCGTCCCGGACTGTCTCCCAGGAATGTCACTTTGATCGCCATGTCGGGCAGAATCCGCGGATCCTTGACATCCAGGCCCACACGAACCTTGACAGTGGCCTTCTCACGATTTGCGGTTGGCACGATGGCGATGACCGCACCCGGCACCGTCCAGTCCGGATAGGCATCGAGCGCCGCGGCGACCCGCGTACCTGCATGCAGGCGGCCGATCGAGGCTTCGTTGACATCGACCTCAACTTCGATCGACTCCATGTCAACGATCGTGCAAATTCCGGTACGCGTGAAGCCGCCACCGGCCGACAGGGGCGAAATCATCTCGCCGGGTTGCGCACTGCGGTCGACCACAATGCCGGGAAACGGGGCACGGATCTGATACTTACTCAGCACCGCCTCGAACCGCTGGGCTTCCACCCGTGCCGCCGACCGCTGCGCCTCCGCTTGGCGGAGCTGGGCTCGCAGCACGCCTACCCTCGCCTGCGATTTGGTCAGATCGGCCTCGGTGGCGAAATTCTTCTGCGACAGCGTCTGGGTTCGATCGAGTATGCGCTCCGCGTCGCGCAGGTCGGCGGCAATCGCGGCAACAGCCGCGTCCGAGGCTTCGGCGCGCGCCTCGGCCAGCACGTAATCCTTGTCGGCCAGGATATCGTCGAGTTTGGCAAGAACCTGACCGGCCTGCACCACCATACCCTCGTCAACCAAAAGTTCGACAACCTTCCCGGTGATCTCGGCTGCGATGGTCGCCTTGCGGCGGGCGACGACGAAGCCCGATGCCACGAGACTGCTCCCATTGCGCTGTTCTGATACAGCCGTTGCCCGCTGCACCGGTTCTGGTTGCTGCGGGTGGGCCGCAGCGGCCTCGACCGTTGGCACCTTTGCCGAAGGCGGCGCGAACCATAGCCACACCCCAGCGGCCGCCCCGAGCACGGCCACGGTGCCGACTGCTCCCAAGGTCAATAACCCAGCTCTGCTGTCTTGTCGCGCTACCGACGATGTCGCTGGCTGGGGCCGATCGATCGCGAGCGAGCGCAACAACCTCGCCTTGTCATCCATGGAACCGGCCTCCCGGCTTGAATAACACCCTCTGGTTGTTTACTGTATAACAATGTACTTGCCCGAAATCGAATGACAGTTTCTTCATTCTGACCCGCTGGAGTGCATAACGGGAGTTCCGGGACGACCGCGACAGTCGTCATGGCCCGGGGGCCAGATCACCGTGGGCAGGGCGGCTGTCGACGCGGCCTCACGCGCCGTTCCGCCGTCACGACTTTTGATTACTGCGCACAGACGGCCTCTGCGTTCTCTGCCGCGAAATGGCGTCCGCTCAGGTCGCCCCCCTTTGCCAGTGTTGAGAAGGCATTGCGGATCTTCCACGCCAGTTCTGGATCATTCATGACGGACTTATCCGTCATGATGTCCTGCACTCGCGCGAACTCCTGTTCGGACAGCGCATGCGCCAATATGGCGACAACTTCCTGCAGCGCGGCCGCAGTCGCGACATGGGTCCCGACGGCAATCGCTGAAGTGTCCTTGCCTCGAGCTTCGCGGAACGACGGCCGTGCCCGAAGATCTTCACATTTCATCTCCCGCATGTCGCGCAATTCGGCATGAATGGCCCGTACTGAAATTCGCTCGCCCGACTCGACGCGCTTTACGACATCCGCGGCGAACTCCTCCGGCGTTCCCGATGCCGCGAGCACATACAGAAGCGATACTGGCAACTTCGAGATTTTTGCGCTTTTTGCCGGCGCCCATTTGGCTACACGCATGTAGGCCTGTGCCGTGCGCGCCGGAATGCCGACCTCACCCTCCACCCAATCGACGAATGCACCGTGGGACAGGTAGCGCTTCGCCTCGATAAGGTCTTTCCCGATGCCGATGACGGACGACGATGCCTGTCGACGGATGCGCTCCGCGCGTCCCATCAGGAAGGTCGCCACCGAAGACGACATGTCACTATAATCGAACCTCGGACACTGGCTCCCGGACGCCGTGACCTCCGTTGCTCGTACAACAGAATTGCCGACAGGCACGACCACGTCTCCTTCAACTCGTGGCTTCTTGCAGCGAACTGTCCCACAAAACGAAAGTATCGACTAGACAATTTTAAGGCGAGTTCGGCGATTTGTCGCGACGACGGTCCGGTGACATCACAGCGAATCATTCAATTCACAAGGCCTCGATCGTTCCTTACGACCGTCGCAAATACTTCTTAAAGTTGTATTGCTATTGGTATTGTGAATGCCTGCCGCAGACATGGTCGGCCAAGACTCCCAAGCGGAGCTGCTCGCCGGTTCCGCCCGCCGTGTTCGACGACGGGCTTCATCCTGCGCAAGGACTTCCGGCGACGCGACCGCGGGGCAGTGCGGACCCCGCGCTTCATGCGAGCACGCCGGAAATACGAAGAGCGCGTCGAGCGACTAGCCTCGTCCGACAAACGGCATCTGGTTCGGAATGACGGTCATAAAAAGCACGCTTGTATCCAGCGGCAGGCTGGCCATGTACGCCACGGCCCGGCCGATGTCGTCGACGTCCATGCGCGATTCCGTCCGTATGGCGCCGTCCGGCTGCAACACGCCGGATGCCATCGCTGCGGCAAGTGGCGTTCCGGCATTCCCAATATCGATCTGGCCGCAGCTGATGTTGTAACCGCGGCAGTCGAGCGCAATTTGCTTGGTTAATCCCGTGACCGCGTGTTTGGACGCGGTATAGGCGACGGCGCGCGGACGCGGCGTATGAGCGGAAACCGAGCCATTGTTGACGATCCGCCCACCGGCCGGTTTCTGCGACTTCATCATTCTGACGGCTTGCTGGGTGCACAGAAACATGCCGGAAAGATTGGTCGCAATCACTCGTTGCCATATCTCGAACGGCAGGTCCTCGAGCAGGATCGGCGGCGTTACAATTCCCGCATTGTTGAAGAGCAGGTCCAGCCGGCCATAATTATCCCTGATCCGATCAAACAGTCCCTTGACCGAATTCGGTTCCGTGACGTCGGTTGGAACGACCAAACTTTGCCCGCCAAGCGCAGCTCCGGCGGCGGCAGTTTCGCCGAGCTTGTCCGCACGCCGCCCCGCGAGCACGACGACATAGCCTTCGCGTATCAAGGCAATGCTAACAGCCCTCCCGACGCCGGTTCCCGCGCCGGTCACAAGTGCGATCTTGCCTGCCCCGTTCATCGAGCTAATCCCTTGCTCTCAACGCGATGGCTCTCCATGCCTGACGCCGGGACCGGAGGTGTGAATCGCGCCACGGCTATTCGGGCGGAGGTTCCCTTGCAGGCTACCGACTCCAAAAGCGCGACAGCCGCGCATTTGCCTTCGTTCTCTTTGCAATCGCCTTTCGCGGACGAGCGCGCTCGGCTCCGACGTTTCATTTGCGGGCGCTGACAATCATTCGGATTGAGACCCGGCTGCGGACTCATGAAGACCATCTCGTCCGAAGGGCGATCGTTCAGATCCCTGCCGCTCGAAAGTCGAAAATGCATCGATGATCTTTTGTGGCAGGTCCGGGTCCTCGATTGTAATGCGATCGGTCAGGATATCCTGAACACGCACAAAATCATGACTGGGAAGCCTGTGGGCGAAGATCGTCACAACCTCAAGCAGGGCTGCGCTGTTCATTTCGACGTCGAAGTCACTCGTCACCACCTCGCCATGGTGCCGTTCGCAGCTCCCGTTTTGGTCGGAGCGCTGAAACCGTCGGCGCCGGCTGTCGCGAGACGCTCCCTCGGACGTTTCGCGCAGATTTCGCAATTCATCACGGACAGCCTGAGTCGTGATGCATTCACCGGCAGCCAGACGCGTCAGTACATCCGCAACGAATTCGTCCGGCGTCGTCGACGCCGATAGCATATACAGGAGCGAAATCGGCAGATGTCCGATCTTTGAATTCTTCGGCGGAGCCCACTTCGCTAGGCGCATATACGCTTGCGCTGTGCGTGCCGGAATTCCAATTTCGCTTTCCACCCACGCGATGAAGGCACCGTGAGACACATATTGCTTGGCCGAAGCAAGGTCTCTGCCGATGTTGATGACGGATAACGTCGCCTGACGACGAATTCGTTCCGCTTGTCCTCTGAGAAACGCGGCTACTGGCGCAGACAAGTCACGATAGTCGAATATCCGGTGTTGCGGATACTTTTCAACGGCACCGGCCATATCGTCGTTACCAAGCATGAACCTGTCTCCCTGTCGCGAGCCGAGCTATGCAATGGGGCGAGCTACCCCGAGATCGTATTTGGACTGATCGAGAAAAGCCGGTCACGAAGCAGCAGCCAGCGTTCCCTCGATTGGCATGTTCTCGCCGTTCAACAAGCACGCTTGATGAACGGCAATCGATGCTGTGCTCGTGCATAGGCAGACAAAAAGTCGGCAAAAGAAAGACGTGCATACCATCGCCAACGCTACTTGAGATCGTGTTCCGGAATCACGAGATATCGCAGAGGAAGCTGACGGCTGGCTGACATCGGTCCGGACTGGCACTACTTTTCCTTCGTCAGAATGAAGGCACTGGTCAGCACGTGCCGCTCGCTGACGCAGAAGCGTCCGCCCAGTTCGGATGGCTCATCCCTTCCCGCTCGTGGCGCGTCCGGGTGGATCATGGCGCGAAAGTCACCCCGGGCCGAACCGAACTCGATCCGTGCATGTCGGAAGCCCAACATGGTCCCAACAAGAGGATACCACACCTTGAACACGCTCTCCTTGGCGCTGAACAGGAGCAGTTCCCAGGGCAGCAACGGTGTCGCGGCGCCTATCCACGCACGCTCTTCCGGTAACGAAATCCGCTCGAAGACGCCGGCGCCCAGTTCCCGCCGGGATTCCGCGTCGATGCCGATGCCATGTACATCCACCCGACGCGCAACCACCGCCGCAACGTATCCCTGACAATGGGTGATACTGCCGCAGATGTCCGGCGGCCATAGCGGCTCCATCGCGGCACCGAACAGAATTGGCGCCGGCCCGATACCCAACGCACTTAGCGCCGAACGTGCGCATTCGCGGCCGCTCGTAAATTCGCGTCGACGCTTGTCGGCTACGTTGCCCAGAGCCGCATACTCTTCGGGCAGCAGCGTGCCCGCCGTAGAATCGAAGACTTCCATCACTTCTGCGGAAGAAGGGACCAGGGACGCCAATCCAAACATTCGACCTCACCTGCGTCTCATGTGAAACGTCGTAAGCGTATCGGCCAGCAACAACGGAGCTTCTCAATATAAACAGAATCTGATGCGTGAGGAGGTCGGCGTCGGACGTCCTCACGGTGAGACTTGCGAAACGGTCGTGCCGTTCGATGCGTTGCGAGTTCTTCGAGACGTCCTGAATTCGATCGCGGCGATGTCGCGCCAATTGATCCCACAGGATTGTCGCGCGGCGCCGCGGCGGTGGATTCAGAGGCCACGAAAACCGGCTGGCGGTGACGTGCTACTTCAACACCGCCGGCCGCATCAGCATTCTGGATCTGCTGGGCTTGCCACGCCCAATTCCGCGCGGCGGCCGCGCCGTGCTCAATTGGTTCCGCCAGACCATCGATGAAACCATCAGCGCACGGCGCAAGCTGATTGCATCCGGCGTCACGCCGCCGCGCGACGTGCTTATGCTGCTTCTCGAGATGCGGGACCCCGAGACGGGGCAAGGCATGCCGGAGGACGTCCTGCGCTCCAACGCCGTAACTTTCATCGATGCCGGTCACGAGAACACGGCTAATTCGCTCACCTGGGCGCTGTATCTGCTTTCGCAATCGCATCACTGGCGCGACCGTGTCGAGGCGGAGGTCGATGCCAAACTCAATGCCGGGCCGATGGAAACGCTCGTTGACCGCCTGCCGGTGACCAAGGCCGTTATCCGCCCTCGGCGGTCCTCACGGACGAAATCGCCCGCACGCGCATCGAGCCCGGCATGATGTGACGGTTGCGCCCTTCGTTCTGCATCGCCATCGCAATTATGGGACTGGCCGGACGAATTCGGCCCCACCCGCTTCTTACCGGGCAACCGCGAGCGGATCGACCGTTTCGCCTACATTCCGTTCGGCTTCGGACCACGCGTTTGCATCGGCATGAGCTTCGCGTTGCACGAGACGATCGTCGCCTTGGCGCATCTGACGTACGCCTTCCGCTTCGAGCTCAAGCACGGCCACGTCGTACGGCCAGTGCACGAATCACGCTGCGGTCCCAAGGCGGCATGCCGATGATCCTGCAGCCAAGGCGACCGACGAATGAGGTGTAGGCAGACCATGAAATTCACCGCATTCGATCTCACCGACAAGGCGACGCCGTCACCGGTTTGAACCGCGGCACCGGTGCAACGGCTGGCAATATCCGCTAAAGTGTGGCCTCGAATTTCACGACCGGCGAGACCGTGGCCGGCGACGGCGGCGTCATCGCAGCCTTCATTGACGGGTATCATCGGCAGCGACAGCCGGAACGCTGCTCGACAGAGCCGAGTGATCGCGAGGCTCGGCGACGATATGCCTCTTGAGGTGCTCAATCTCGGCCATTGCTTCGGCTAGCCGAGCCTCCTTCAAGACGAGCAGCCGGCGCAATGTAACGACTTCTTCATTTTCGACGGGGCTTGCCATACTGCCTGCTCACTAGCGAGATCAATCGGTCAAACTTCCTTCGTCCCCGACGATGCTTCGGCTTCCGGAGCCACGCGCACTATTGCCGGCGACACGCGAACAGAACACTTCTCTGGCCGTGATGATACTACCCGATAAGTCCTTCTCCTATAGACGCTCATCTAAGAGACAGGTCAGGGCAGGATCGCGCCGGTCCGTGGCCCCGCGGGTAGCGTGAAGGAGGCCGCGCGCTGCGCCGGCTCCCAAACGATTCATCGACTGGAGCCGCCCGCCAACGTGTCAGCGGTAACGGGGCGGCGGAATGAAGCCACCGAACTCGCGCTCCATCAAGCAGGCCATTCGGATCGTGGTGCGGTCTCCAAACATAGGGCCAATAATTTGGATGCCGATCGGTTGACCACCGTCATCGAAGCCGATCGGCGCCGCCGTCGCCGGCAGACCGGGCGCAGTGCTCGGCCAGGCAACCTGGTCAAAGTAAGGATGCGGCTTTTGATCGATCATGATCGTTCGCTGTTCCGCCGGCTCCTCGTTATGACGAAATGCCGGCGTCGACATGGCTGGACACAAGACGACATCCCACTGCTCGAAGATCGAGCGCCACTGCGCGCTCAGGTCCAAGCGTGCTTGATTGAGTGCCTGCAACCCGCATAGCTCGGCCGTCGAGCTGGCTGAAAGTCTATCAATCGCCGCCGCCAGTTGATGGAACACCCTGCCGCGATCCGGCGCACGCGCGAGAACACTGTTCAGCAAGGGATGCTGATGGGTGGACCTGACCAGTTGGAGAAAGACCGCCGTACAGAGCGAGAGGTCGAGGCTCTTCGGGCCGGCATACGAAACGCGTGCACCGACGGCTTCGAGCCGCTCGACGAGCTGGTCCAGCGCGACGCTTATCGCCCGCGCGGTCGGTTGAAGGGGATGCTGGCTTATGACCAGGACCCTGGCATTTCCCAAGTTCTGTAGCTGCGGCGCCTCGAGGCGTTCCGCGGCATTTTCGTTTAGCAGCAATTCGAACGCCAGTTCCAGATCGACCGCGAATCGGGCCATCGGACCAATCGCAGCCAGGTCAAAAGGATCGAACGGCAAGCCCCCCTCCACGGTGGGCGGCGCATGGCCGCGCATCGATATCAACCCGACGCTCGGCCGATGGGAGACGATTCCACAGAAATGCGCCGGCGCTCGCAGCGATCCCGCGAAATCGGATCCAAGCTCCAGCGGCACCAGTCCAGCCGCCAGAGCCGCAGCGCCGCCGCCGGATGAGCCACCTGGCGTACAATCCAAATTCCAGGGGTTCGCCGTGCGGCCGTAGATCTGGTTCGTGGTCTGCCAATCAGCGAGCGCATAGGGAACGTTGGTCTTTCCGAGCACGACTGCGCCGGCGGCCTTCAGTCGCGTGACCGCCTCGGCATCGTATCGCGGCCGCCAGTCACGATAGTCAGGCATCCCCCAAGTCGTAAGCAGCCCCGTCACATTGAATGATTCCTTCACCGTGATCGGTATGCCAAGGAGCGGACGCCGATCATCTGCGGCCAAGGCGCGATCGGCTTCGCGAGACGCTGCGCGAGCTAGCTCGAAGTCGCGTACGACGACGGCATTGAGCTCCGGATCCAGCCGCTCGATCCGGGCGACAGCCGCCTCAAACAGCTCAACCGCCGAGACGGATCGCTCGCGGAGGGCAACGTTCAAGTCCGAGCAGCAAGAGAACGCCGCATTATCCATATCGTGGTCTCCGCGTCCTTCCGTGGCCGCGACAAGTTGCGCGCCGGTGAACCGTCAGCACGAATAAAGCGGGGCGAGATCGAGCACCTCGTCCGCCGGCGGCAGCTCACGTTCGTCCAGCCGCACGATGCTGCTCCAGCCAAGACTGTTGCTGATGAGACCTGCATCGGCACGCTCAATACTTGCAGCAACAATCATTTCCTCGCGCGCGCCAAGGAAGGAAATCAATCGGCTTCGCGCGATGCCGGCAAGCGCACCGTCGGTCAGCGGAGGGGTCAACCAGTTGCCGCCGAAGCGTAGAAAGATGTTTCCAACGGTCGCACATGCGAGATTGCCGCGTGTATTGAGCAGCAACGCATCACCCGCCCCGCGCTCCAGTGCCTCCCGGCGCGCGATGATGTTATCGCTATAGGCGAGCGATTTGATCCGAGACAGCGGCGACAGTTCGTTGCGTCTGGTGCTGCGCGCAATGACTACTGTCTGCAACGACCTTGCGAGTGGAGATGGTGCCACCGAAACGAGGAGCGTCGGCCGTGCATCTCCCGGTGGCCAGAGGCCGCGCCGTTTGGCCGGGCCCCGGCTTAACGTGACCCTTATGGCGGCCTCTTGATGACCTTCCGCTAACAACAGGCTCGACATCGCGTCCTCAATGATCTTGTCTTCGTACGGAAGATCAATGCCAAGACAAGCCGCGCCGGCCTTCAACCGAAGCAAATGGTCCGGCCACCATAGCGGCAACGTCCCAACAGCCCGAATGGTCTCGAACACCCCGTCTGCGAGCGTGAACCCGCGATCAGATGGTGCGAGCCGTGCTGTTTCCTCCTTCACCAAGCAACCGTCCAACCAAACCGTTGTCATTTTCCTCGGCTCGCCCCTTTTGGTCCGACCTCCCGATCGGTCATCGGCACATTATGCGGCCATGCCCACCGCTAACGCGGTTCCGCTCGCGCCACCTGGAGTATCTCCGCGGAAGGTAACGCCAGGCCGTTTGCACCTTCAAGAGACCCGCCCATGCTCCCCAGTACCGACGGCAGGCTCATGGCGATGGCCGTATTACCCGTGACTTGCAACCGACCCATCACAAAAGCGAGATTGTCGTCGAGCTCTCCGCGCACGATCGCGACGTAGTCAGCGAGCGACACGCTGACCACACAGTCAGCCTCCCGGTTTTCGTTAGAGACCGAGAACGGCACCGTCGAATTATCAACGAAAATGACGCCATCGGCGCCGAAATCATACTTGACCGTTCCATCGAGGCCGGAGCGCGTCGCCACGCGCCTGCGCATCCCGTTGGTCAGTTGCTCCAAGGTTATTGTCATCATTTCCTCCGTTCATATCTGGGATGCCGCTTGGCTAACGGGCACCTTGCATTTAACGCTGCGGGAAAAACCTTGCTGGAATCTGCGCAACCAGCCCGGCCGCGACGCCGAACTCCGCCGTGAGCAGATCACGGTGGTCGCCGGTCGCCTTGGCGATATTGCTGCGCCGCTCCGTTTTGCGGACAACGATACCGTTGTCGTAGGTGCGAACGCCACCGTCGGCATTTCGGCGTATGAACAGCTTGTCGTGATAGAGCCGCGCCAATGGATGCTCATCATCTCCGGCCTCGACCAGCCGATGATGCTCCCGAA
The DNA here is from genome assembly GCF_023073915.1 of Bradyrhizobium sp. 149. Taxonomy (GTDB): domain Bacteria; phylum Pseudomonadota; class Alphaproteobacteria; order Rhizobiales; family Xanthobacteraceae; genus Bradyrhizobium. The sequence continues at coordinate 225,981 of NZ_JADPKK010000020.1, forward strand.
ATGTCTCGAAACCGCAATCGAACTCGTCGATCCGGAACACCGCATGAAACCTGCATTGCGGCGGCTGCCAGCGGATCGTCCCGTCGGTGTCGGCCCACACCTTGAGCGGTCCGGCTCCCGCCGTGCTTCGCTCGCTGGACAGCAACGCCAAGGGCTCCTCGGCCAGAAAGGTCGGATCCACGAGATAGCGCTGCTCGCCGATCCGAACGATTACGCTGCCATGAAACGAGTTCGAGCCGCCGGTCCCCAGCACTCGCTCCGTGGCAAAGCCAAGCGTTCGCAGCAAGACCAGCAACGCCTCTGAATTCGCAAAGCATACGTCGCTAATCCCGTATGCAAGCCACCGCCGAAAATAGCTCGACGCTGGAAACCCCGTGATGGGACCGTTGCTCAGTTCAACGGAGCGGAGAGAAAGCGCAATCGTATCCCACCCAGTGCCGTGACACCAAGCGCGAAACAATCGTCTCAGGCCCTCGAGCGTAACGGGCACCGGCCTCTCCACTCCGAGACGGCTCAGGACCTGTTCGCACAGCTGGTCCGAGATGGGCGGCGATTCTGATGACACGGTTTCCTCCGTTGTTTCTGACGTCACGCTCCGTTGAGACATGCGCCACCTCCCAAGCGTCGCATCTCCCAAGCGTCGTATCGCGATTGCCGCACACGACAAAAGCGCAACCATTGCGCTTTTGTCGTCTGCATCCGCACGCGCTTCTATCCATCATCTCCAATCAATCGCAGTCGTCTAACCGCGATCAGTCGCTGTTATCATACGTGGCGTTCAGCGCGTGAGACATCTCGATTGCGCGTGTATTGTATGCTTCCCGGTTTCTGGCACAACATTGCGAAGTTGTCCCGTCGAACGTCTCGCGCGTGCATCAGGAGCGATATCCATGAAGACTCTTGTGATCGACAACTATGATTCCTTTACCTACAACCTCGTGCATATTCTCGCGGAGATATCTGACGAGCTTCCGATGGTCGTGAAGAACGACGAGGTGACGTGGGAGCAGCTGCGCAGGCACCACTTCGACAACATCGTCATATCGCCTGGCCCGGGACGACCTGATCGCAAGGCGGACTTCGGAGTCTCGAGAGACGCGATCTTGTTCTCGGACGTACCTTTGCTCGGGGTCTGCCTCGGTCATCAGGGAATCGCCGCACTGGCGGGCGGAACGATCATGCGGGCGCCGACGCCGTATCATGGACGGACTTCCGAGATCCATCACACAGGAACCGACCCCCTATTTTACGGGATGCCCGTTCCCTTCAAGGCGGCACGATATCATTCATTGCTTGCAGCGCGCCCGCTGCCGCCGGCGCTTCTTGAGACCGCCTGGACCCAGGACGGACTGATCATGGGCCTGGCTCACCGGGACAGGCCGCAATGGGGTGTTCAATTTCATCCCGAATCCATCATCACCGACTCCGGTCGCCACCTTCTGGAAAACTTCAAAGAATTGACGCGCGAGCACATGCGGAGCCGTCGGCGAGGAAGACGCGTGTGCAACAACACGTACTGCAATTCGACGGACGAACGGACGGGCCGGCGGACCTTCTGGCGTCAGCTACCGGCGCGTGTCGACGCCGAGGCCGCATTTGTCGCCTTGTTCGCAGACTCTCCGACCGCCTTCTGGCTCGATAGCAGTCTGGTCGAGCAGGGACGGTCCCGCTGGTCTTATCTTGGCGACGCATCCGGACCGAATGCTGCGGTGGTTCAGTATCGATGCAAGGACAAATCGCTGACGATCTCCGATCGGAATGGCTCGCGAACCGACACAATGAATATTTTCGACTACCTCGACCACACGCTGACCGAGCCGCCGTCCCCTCCTCCACCCTGCCCATTCGTCGGTGGCTATGTCGGCTGGTTCGGTTATGAGCTGCGCCACGAATGCGGATCGCCTACGGGGCGAACGGCGACGACCCCCGACGCATTCTTCATTCGTGCCGATCGCTTCATTGCCGTCGACCACGAGACCAACGTCAGTTATCTGGTCTCGATCGACGATTCCGGCGAGGCCGAACGCGCGGAACAATGGATCTCGGAAACCTTCGATCGGATCAGCGATCTGGCCCCGCTTCCGCAACCATCCTGCCCGAAAACGCTGAGCGAACCGCTGGAATTCATCTTGAACCACGATCGCCAGACCTATCTTTCCGACATTAACCAGTGTCTTGCCTGGATCGGCGAAGGAGAGACCTATCAGGTTTGCCTGACGAACGAGGTGCGCTGTCGGTCGAACCTGGATTCATTGTCTCTGTACCGAACGATGCGTCGCATCAACCCGGCGCCCTATGCCGCGTTCCTGAAATGGCCCGGCGGTGCCGTGCTTAGCGCGTCTCCGGAACGCTTCCTGACGGTCGACCCCGAGGGGTCGGTGGAAACGAAGCCGATCAAGGGGACCATCGGCCGCCTCAAGGATAGCGCGCGGGACACCGAACTCGCCGAACAACTGCGCCAGAGCAAGAAGGACCAGGCAGAAAACGTGATGATAGTCGATCTACTTCGGAACGACTTATCACGGGTTTGCGAACCAGGCTCGGTCGTCGTACCGAAACTCTGCGCCGTCGAGAGTTACGCGACCGTGCATCAGCTCGTCAGCACGGTTCGCGGTGTGCTGCGCCCCGGCCTTTCCGTCATCGAGCTGATCCGCGCCAGCTTCCCTGGCGGATCCATGACCGGCGCACCGAAAATACGGACGATGGAGCTGATCGACGCGCTGGAACAACGTCCAAGAGGGATCTACTCCGGCGCCCTTGGTTGGATCGGCGAGAACGGTTCGACGGATCTGAGCATCGTGATCCGGACCATCGTCGCCGAGAATAACCAGCTTTCGATGGGCGTCGGGGGCGGCATCGTCGCGCTATCGACCCCCGAAAGCGAATTCGCCGAGATGCTGCTCAAAGCGAAGGCGTCCTTGATGTCCATCATTGCAGCCAGCGGAGGTGAGTTCGAGGAGCCGCTGCTTCACACCCTCGTTGAACCGCAGCGCATCAAGGCCGCCAGTTGACGTTTCATAGCATTAGTAACGTCGCCGCGCATGCCGCCACGCGTCCGGGCGTAACATGGCTGCGGCGCATGATCAGCGCTCCTGAATTGGTACCGCAATGACCCAACCTCCCATTGCCGCCGAGCGGCTTGTGAAACTCTACCAGGGCCGCCCGGCCGTCGACGGCATCAGCTTCACGCTGCCGGCCGATTCGCTCACCGGCCTTCTGGGCGGCAACGGCGCAGGAAAAACCACCACCATAGCCATGATCATGGGCCTTCTCACGCCCACGTCCGGCGAGGTACACGTCCTAGGAGCCGATATGCAGCGCGAGCGATTCCGCGCGCTGAAGCACATGAACTTCGTCAGCCCCTATATCGACTTGCCCATGCGGCTCACCGTTCGTCAGAACCTCATGGTGTTCGGCCGCCTCTATTGCGTCGACGACCTCGCCGATCGGATCGGCGTGTTGGCCCAGGAGTTCGACATTCACGACCTGCTCGATCGACCGACAGGCAGACTATCCTCCGGGCAGAAGACACGGGTATCGCTAGCCAAGGCCCTCATCAATCAGCCGAAGGTGTTGCTGCTCGACGAACCGACGGCCTCGCTCGATCCCGACACCGCCGACTGGGTACGCGCAAGGCTGGAACGGTACCGCTCGGAGTCCGGCGCAACCATCCTGCTCGCATCTCACAACATGAACGAGGTCGAGCGCCTTTGCGAGCGCGTCATCATCATGAAGAAAGGTCAGATCGAGGATGACGGGACGCCGGCCCGGCTGCTGCAGCGCTACGGCCGCCTGACGCTCGAAGAGGTCTTCCTCGATGTTGCCCGCGGCAGTTCGGGCATACGTGAACCCGTCCTTTGACCGAGAGACAGCCATGAGAGACAGCATGCAAACCGCCCTCTCCGATTACACCGATTCCTTGCGCCGGATCTCCGCGATGGTCGGTCGGTACTCCTACGTCATGCGCGGATCGTGGCCACGATTGGCCGAACTGGTGTACTGGCCGGCCGTCAATATGTTGATGTGGGGCTTCGTCCAGACCTACATCGGCCAAAAGGCCGGGTACTTCGCTCAGGCCGGCGGAACGTTCATAGGCGCGATGCTGTTGTGGGACATCCTGTTTCGCGGGCAACTCGGCTTCTCCATCTCATTCCTAGAGGAGACGTGGTCCCGCAATCTTGCCAATCTGCTGATCAGCCCGCTCAGGCCGGTCGAGCTCGCCATCGCCATGATGATCATGAGTCTCATCCGGCTTGCCATCGGCATCGTGCCGGTCAGCATCGTCGCGAACGTCTTCTTTGGCTTCAACGTCTATGGAATGGGGATCGCGCTGGCGGCATTTTTCATGAATCTTATCCTGACCGGGTGGGCGGTCGGCATCCTTGTGTCCGGCGCCATCCTGCGCAACGGCCTCGGCGCGGAAAGTCTTGCCTGGACCGTCATGACCCTGTTCATGCCATTGGCATGCGTCTTCTATCCCGTGGCGGTATTGCCCGCCTGGCTCCAGATTGTGGCCTGGATGCTACCGCCGACATATGTTTTCGAAGGCATGCGGGCGCTGCTGATTGACCATCAGTTTCGCGCCGACCTTATGATCGAGGCCTTCGCGCTGAACCTGGTTCTGTTCATCGCCGGGGCAACGGGATTTGCGAAGTTGATGGACGCAGCCCGACGCAACGGTACGCTGCTGCAGACCGGGGAATGACGCCAGCAATTCCGGCGACCTATTCCTGCCGCGCCGCCGGCGTCGCGAGAAGCACCGGCCTGCCGCAATCGGGATGCAGATAGCCGCAACGCTGCATCATGGATGCATGAACGGCGCAGATCTCCTCAATCTGCTTCCCGGACAGAACCTCACGCCATTGCCCGGCGCGGCCTTCTCGAAAAAATTGCTGGGAGCTTTCCGGCCGCTCGATGAAGCCGGACGCGACTTCCTGCTTTTGCAGCACGGCGAACGACGACTTGGCAATGGCCCGCTGCAACTGCCCATCGCTTGGCGCCAACCGCAGAAACCGCGCAAGCCCTGCAAAGCTCTGCTGCGGATCCTCCAGCATATCCTCGTAACGCATCATATAGACGGGGCGATCGGTGAGACTGAGCCAACTCGCGACACTCTGGCTCCAGCTGCCGAGCACTTCATAAACCCTTTGCACATGCGGCCGCCACCTCATGTCCCGGGTCGCCATTTGTCGGATCGCGTCTTCGATCGATAGCGCGGAATGGTGCGACATCGAGATGACCACGTCCAACGGATTTCGTACGACCAAAATCGCCGCCAGCATGACGTCGAGGTTGATCGTCGGATAGAGATGATCGTTGCAGAACTGCAGATGCGTCTTGACGAACACCGGCTCTCTTTTGATGCCCGCTAACCAGCGATGAACTTCTGGCCGCGCTTTCGCAATCTCCACTTCCGTCGCCTCCGCAGCGCGTTTTCCGAGCTTTTGCTCGAAGAACGCAACCGCGTTTTCGCGCAGCGAATGCTGGTACAAATGATTGATGTCCTGGACGCCCTCGACGTCGCCAGACAATTCCCTGAGCAAATTGTGGAGGAAGACCCGCACCCAGGTGTTGCCGGACTTTGGATAGGAGGCAACCCAGACGATATTTGCTGCCGGTCCTGGCTCTTTCCCTGGAGCTACATTCATGACGCCACCTTCGTTCAGCGCTGCTGATGCTGATATCAGTCGACCTGCATCGACCGCGGCCATGTGTCTGCAACGCCTTCGCGATCATCTGGGCGCGATCAACAGTGAGAGCAAGACAAGTATAGATAGCGCCGTCGCCGGCGGAAAGCGTTCACTCGCTCCGCCCCCCGCGCGACTCCAACAGAGCATTGACCCTTGAAACGCGACCCGGCCAGGCAGACCACGATCTCATCGCCTCCGCGGTAGCAGAACCATCAACGCGCGTTTACAATGGGCGGTGCCAATTCCCGGAAACGCTGCGAGCCGGTGTTCGCCATGAAGGAAACGCTGAAGTTCGATCGATTGATGCAGACCGCGCAGCGACGGACGAGACTGAGCGGCCTGGGCGTCGGCGGCGCGATCGTGATGGAGGGATGGCAACACCTCATTGAATCCGTGAATCATTCGCGACGCTACGATGCCCGCGGTGTGGAAATGTTGAGAGAGGAATTCTCTATACGCCTCGCCGCGGAGCTTCAGCTGGAGCGGGACCTCGCGCAATTTCCGAAGATCAAAGACGTTCCAATCATCGGCCCGGTCTTCATCGTAAACTTCGGCCGAGCCGGCAGCACATTTCTGCACAATCTCATGGCTCAGGACCAGCGCGCCCACGCGCCGGCGCTTTGGGAGCTGTGGAGCCCGAGCCCACCACCGGGTCGCGACAAGACGGATTGCGATGCACGCATTCAGGCTGCACGCGAGCGCATCGAATTGGTGGAAAAATGGACGCCGGAGGTCCTGAAGATACACCCACTGGTCGCAGATCAGCCCGATGAATGTCATTGGATCGTGAGCCATGGAACTCACTATGCCCTCCAGCACGTCGCGCTGCCTTACTGGGAATGGCTCAAGGGGTTGAAAGCAGACCAGCAGCACGAGCTGATGGCGCGATACCGACTACAAATTCAGCGGCTTCAATTATTTCGCCGGGGCCGATATTGGCTCAGCAAATCGATGTCGCACCTGCACGCTCTGCCGGCCCTGCTCCATACCTTCCCGCATGCGACAATCATTTGCCTGCACAGAGATCCGCTTTGCGCGGTGCCATCCCTGTGCAGCTTGTACCAGAGGGTCGGCTCGGGCTTCGTCCATGGGGGCGCCGATGCCGAACTCGGCGAGCTGGCCCTGGACGTATTCATCAACGGAATGAACCGGCTGATGGCGACCGAACAATCCTGCCAGACCGCCCGATTTCTACACGTGCGGTTTGACGATCTCGTCGCAAATCCGGTTCGAACCGTGCGCCGAATTGCCGAAGCCATGCGCCATGAATATACGCAGGACTGGAACGATCGCTGCCAGGCCTATCTGGCACGTAACAATACCGCGCCGCGTTACCGGCACAACTACGCGCTCGACCGCTTCGGACTGACGGAAGAGCGCGTCAACACGCGTGCAGCAGCCTATCGACGCTGGCTCGACCGATTGTGTCCTGCAGAATGATCACTCATCGTCAGCGCATGTAGATCGTCAGCAACGCGCGGCCACTTCATCGGCCGCCATGTGTTGGCCCATCGATCGGGACTCGATATCCTTCGCGCACGGCGACACTCGTGTCATGAGATAGAACGCCGCTTCTCACGGTCAACTTCATGAGGCTGACGATGGCGAAGACGCTGACTCAAGTTCAAATTGAGCGATACAAGCAGACCGGTTGCATCTATCCGATCAGGGTCCTGTCGGACGACGACGTGAACCAATATCGCACCCAGCTCGACGGTCTACAGGCACTCAACGCTGCAGGCGGCAGGCAGTCCATCCCGCACAAGCCGTACCTGCAACTGACGTGGCTGGCGGAGCTGGTGCGCAATCCACGAATTCTCGATGCCGTCGAAGACCTGATCGGCGAGGACATCCTATGCTGGAACGCCAATTTCTTCATCAAGGAAGGCCGAACGCCCGCGCACGTGACGTGGCATCAGGATTCCACCTATTTCGGGCTGAGCAGCACCGACGTCGTCACTGCCTGGATCGCTCTTACTGATAGCGTCCAAGCGAATGGCGCCATGCAGTTCATTCCGGGATCGCACGTCCTGGACCAGCTGCCTCATCGGGAGACGCTTGGCGCCGACAACCTTCTGTCACGCGGACAGGAAATCATGGTCGATGTCGACAAGGCAAAAAGCGACACGATATCTCTGAAGGCCGGCGAGATGTCCCTGCATCACTGCCGGCTCGTCCATAATTCGCCGCCCAACGCGTCCGAGCACAGGCGGGTCGGCTTCGCCGTTCGATATATACCGACCAGCATCAAGCAGACGCTCGGCGAAGACAGCGCGACCCTGGTGCGGGGACAGGATCGATATCACCATTTCAACCTGGAACCCCGACCAGCCCGCGACTTCGATCCTGACGTTTCCGAGAGCTACCGAAAGGTCATGGCGAACAACGCCAAGGCACTCTACCGAGCACCCGCCGCCGGCCGAGACGTTTCGGGCGGTGAGCGCTAGCGCGATGGGATGGCACTCGACCGCGCAAATGCGCAATCGCTGCGTTTTTGTGCAACGAGAAGTCGGATCGCTACAGATCCGACTTGGTGACCATTCGAGTGGATTGCACTCCGCCTCTATCGGAGTTGCGCAACGAGGAAAGCGGCGAGGCGCCACCAATACACTCGCTGAGCGTGCCGTCGCCAAAAAACAGAGAGGTCCTCCATTGGGAATAGCGCGTCGCATTCTCGTTACAGGTGCAAGCCGGGGGATCGGCCGTGCCATCGCGGCGCGGCTGGCCGCCGACGGATTTTCGGTCACCGTGCACTGCCGTCAGCGCGTTGAGGACGCAGAAGCCGTCGTCGATATCATTCGCGCTAGCGGCGGTACTGCGGATCTCCTTTGCTTCGATATTGGCGACCGCACGGCAGCTTCTACAGCCTTGTCCGCGAACATTGAGCGCAATGGTGCCTACTACGGCGTCGTCACCAACGCCGGCTTCATCCGGGACAGAGGCTTTCCCGCGCTGACGGCTGACGACTGGGACGATGTCATCTCGGCCAATCTGGGCGGCTTCTTCAACGTCCTGCATCCGCTCATCATGCCGATGATACGATTGAGGCAGGGGGGACGGATCGTCACGTTGAGTTCCGTTTCCGGCATTCTCGGGATCCGTGGCCAGGTCAACTACAGCGCTGCCAAGGCAGGCATCATTGGCGCCACCAAGGCTCTGGCTGCCGAGCTTGCCACACGCGCCATTACGGTAAATTGCGTTGCCCCCGGTCCGATCGATACCGAGGCGCTCAAGGATGCCGATCTCGACGAACTCGTCAAATCTGTTCCTATGAAGCGGATTGGACATCCAGCTGAGGTCGCCGCGCTCGTCGCATTCCTGGTTTCAGATGCAGCCTCCTACATCACGAGGCAGGTGATCGGCGTGAATGGCGGGATGATCTGACGCCACCATCATGTGGCGCAGTCCACGGCGCGCATGACGGCATCTTCATCGCAACCAAGAATATCCCGCGCATCTCGGACATTCATCGACATCAGCTTTCGCCTCTTCGCGACGTTGACGCGCTTTCGAGAGAGAGCGATCCTGCGTCTATCGACGCCACCTCAGATCACATCGTGCGCCGAAGTGACGAGCCGTCACAGCTTTCGGAACAGGGTTATGGGGCTTCACTTGAAGACGACAGCAGCGATATTTACCCGGTCTCCGGCCGCCTTTGTCCGAGCTCACCTGCATGCGCTCAACAGCGGACAGTGCAGCCTGCTCATTCCCGATCAGGACCACGAGCTTCTCGGCGAAGCAGCCCGACATTGCGATCAGGTTACGGTCTATACAGATCATCCGGATGACCCGGCACTGGCCGGTTACGGGAGGATTTCAGTTGCCGATCTCCCAACGCATCGATCCATTCCGGCTGAGACGGCCCCAGATACGCTGGTCGCCGTGCTCTTCACTTCAGGGTCCACCGGGCACGCTCAGCTCGTTCCCAAGACTTTCCAGAACTTTGCTGGTGAGGCGAGGTCGCTCGACAGGTTGTTTCGAAGGACAGGAGAGCAGGCTCGAATCCTGACTACGCTGCCATTCGAGCACATGTACGGATACATGTACGGCTTCTTCTGGCCCCGGCTTCTTGGGCTGGAGGCGCCAACGAGCCGCATCACACTGCCCGCCGTTCTGGCGAAGGAACTACAGCAATCCGACCTTCCGATCTGGCTGATAACCACGCCGCTTCATCTTAACGCTTTCGCCGAGACGGGGCTTCGTACGGAAAAGGTCGCAAGAGTGTTCTCCGCGACGAGCCCACTGAGCCCCTCATTGGCGGCACAAGCCAAGCAGTGCTTCGGCGTTGCGGTGACCGACATCTACGGCAGCACAGAGACCGGCACCATCGCATCACGGCAGGTGCCCGGTGAGTCCGACCTCTGGGAATGCATCCCGGGGCGATTGCTGACCCAGTGTGCGGATGGCCGCGCCCAACTGGACTGCGTCGATCTTTCCAGGCCTGAATTGCTCAATGACGTTCTTGAGTTATCATCGCCGCGGCAATTCCGGGTGCTGGGCCGATCGGCCGACCTGGTAAAGGTCGCCGGAAAGCGGACCTCGTTGGGCGCCCTCAACGCCGCGCTGCTCAGCGCGCCCGGCGTTCGCGACGGCTGCTTCTGGGTACCGGATCACCACGAAGACACCGACGTGGTGCGGCTCGTTGCATTTGTCGCCCTCCGCGCCGGCGCCACGAAAGATGTGGTGATCGCGCACCTGCGGACGCACATCTATCCGCTGTTCTTGCCGCGGCCACTTCTCATCGTCGACAATCTCCCCCGGGATGCGGTCGGCAAGCTGCCCCGGGAATCGCTCCGAGAACTCTACACGACGTGCACATCGCAAGGATCAATTGCAGCCATGAGCGTCGATTAGACCCGAATGCCGCGAAGTCCTGGACACATGCTATCGCGCAAACCACTTTCGGATTCAAAAGCAAAGCAGGAGCTGCAGATGATCGAGAGGCACGAAGGCGCATCAAACGAGAACGGATCCCGTCACATGGCACTATCCGACGCGCTGAAGCGGATACTGATCCAGCGTCTCTCGTTGCGGATCGATCCGGATCAGATCACCAATGACGCACCGCTTTTCGAGACCGGGCTCGGGCTGGATTCCGTAGATGCGCTGGAAATCGCAGTTGCTGTCGAGACCGAATTCGGTGTGCCGGTGACGGAAGCCGACATCGCTGAGCTTCACTCGATCAGCAGACTTGCCGACTTCATCATCAAGCGGCAGCCGGAGCAGGGGACGTTCAATGCTTGAGACCTATACAGCGGCCCGCACGGCCGTCGCCCTGTTCGACAACGCCGCTGATGCACGAATTCGCGTCTCGGGTCCCGATTGGCGCAAGCTGAACGATTTCGTCTCCGTCGACCTCGATGCCCTGCATCCGTTCCACGGCCTGGTTGGCCTCGTCATCCAGCCTGACGCAACTCTCATCGCCGTAGCATCTATCTTCAAGGGTGATGGCGAATTCCTGCTTATCGGCGAAGCAGAGCGCGCCGAGGCGCTGCTCACACACCTCACCGGTTGCCTTGCCGACAGCAACGTGACGATCGAGGACCTGCGCGGGTCGCATGGCTACCTGTCGGTCATTGGCCCGCTCGCCCAGGACGTTACCGTCGAGGCAGCCGGCGAAGATATTCTGGGATTGTCGTTCCTGAGCTTCGAGAACAACCGGAGGCTCGGCTGCGAACTGTTCCGCGCGGGCTTTACGGGGGAATACGAATATCGCTTCCTGGTACCGAACGCCGGAGCCGGCGAACTGCGGCGAAGGCTCGAGGCGGCCGGACAGGCCGTGGGGATGATTGCCGGCGATCCAGCCGCCCTCCCCCTCATGTTCCTGGAGGTGCGGACGCTGATCCACCGCGACATCACGGCGGGCGCCAATGTCCTCGAAGCCGGCCTTCACTGGATGGTCAACTTCCGCAAGAAGAACCTGATCGGCGGCCCCGTTCTCGAGCAACTGAAGTCTTCTATTCAGCGGCGATCGGTCATGATCGAGTTGGCCGACGCCGGCGCGGCGCGAGATGGCGACCCGCTCTCAATCGAGGGCGAGAAGGTCGGCATCATCGCCCGGGTCGAGCATTCGCCGACACGTAACGCCGACATCAGCCTTGCCTATGTCGATGCGGACCTCGGCTGGGTCGGCGTCTCGTACGATGTCATTGGCGGAGAGCGAAGGACGATCGCGCGGGCAGTCGCGGCGCCGATGGTGATCACAAGAAGCACATACACCAGCTGAGCGGAGGTCATCATGGACCAGTTTGCCACCGGATCACGCCTGCCGATCGCATCCTCTCCGGCAGTGGCAGTCGTCTTCCCGGGCCAGGGGACCGAGTTCACCGGCATGGCCGAAGACTATCTTCAGTCCTTCGGTCTCGTGCGCGAACTATTCCAGATGGCGAGCGACCGGCTGGACACCGACTTGCGCCAGCTTATGGCCAAGGGCCCCCCGAATGCGCTGGCGGAAGCGCGCGTCGCCCAGCCGGTGGTCTTCACGATGAGCGTCGCCATCTCTTCGCTTCTGGCGGAACGCGGCTTCGCCCCGTCGCTGGTTGCCGGGCACAGCATGGGTCAATTCACGGCGATTACCGTAGCCGGGTCGATCGACTTCGCCTCCGCGCTCGCATTGATCGTCGAACGCGGCCAATTGATGCAGAGAAACAATGAAGCCGTGAACGGCGGCATGATGGCGATAGATGTCGTCGCGCGGAACGTCGTTGAAGCGGCAATCGCCGAGATTGGCGCCGATGTCTGGATCTCGAACTTCAATGCTTCCTCGCAAAGCGTGGTCTCGGGATTGAAGCCCGCCCTCTGGCAATTGAAAAAGGTGCTCGACCAACAGGGCGCGCTTTGCCGCTGGCTCAACGTTCCCGGGCCCGCGCACTCGCCGCTCATGTCGATGGCGGCCTCGGGACTGGCTCCGAGAATCGCGGCAACCACGTTCCGAGATCCGAAGATACCGCTGCTCGCCAGCTCGTCCGCCGCGCCGATCTGCTCCGCGGCGGCCGTACGTGCCGAGCTGAGCGAGCACATGCTATCGCCGGTCAATTGGGCTAAGTGTGTCACGACCATCGCGGAGCACGGCTGTGACATCATGATCGAGGCCGGCCCCGGCCGCACGTTGAAAGGTCTGGCTCTCCGCAATCAGTCGCCGCTCCGCTGCCTTACCACGTCCACCGTCGCGGATTTCGATACCGCGTGCCATGCCGTCGAGGAAATGACGGGAAGCGTATTGCAATGACTGGAACACCAACCATCGCCAGGGAGGCCGCTGGCATCCGCGAGGAGACTGCCTTGAGGGAGGCCGCCCCGCGGATCGCCGTGGTCGACCGCGCCGGGAATAGGCAAACGCTATCGGGTGCAGCCATGGGCGTTCGTATCGCGGACGTCGTCAGCATCGACGAAAGTCCCACCGATATCGATCTCGCCTATGCAACCGAGGTTGACTGGCAGCAGGGCTATCGCCTCAATCCGGATTCCAGGCTCGTCCTGCTTGGCGTCAAGCGCATCCTGAAGCGGATTTCTGCTGCGGGCGGCGACAGCAATGACGGCTTCGACAAATCTCGCGCCGCTCTTGTGATCGGGAGCGCCTTCGGCTCGCTCTGTAGCTATGAGGCTTTCTTCGAAAGCGTGAAGAGAAAGAGGGTAGAGCCCCTTACCTATACCTACGCGATGCCATCGACCGCGACCGCGGCTGCCAGCATCTGCTTTCAACTGCTCGGACCGACCGTCACCGTGTCCGGCGAGGATGAAGTCGGGATCGCAGCGGTCAACAACAGCGTCACGATGCTGGCGGTCGGCCGCTGTGATCTGGCGATTGCAGGATGTTGGCACGTACCATCACAAACAACGCGGAAGGAAAGGCTGCCCGAGCGTGCTCAACTGTTAGTGTTGGCGCTACAGCGAGGCGCGGCTGCCGACAACGGCTTGACACTCTCGACCTGGAAGACCGGCGCCGATCTTCCCTTCCCCGTCACCGGAAATCGGCGAAGCTGCGTCGAGATCCTCAGTGATTGGATCGTGGCGAACCAGCAGAGCTTTGCCAACGCCAAGTTTATGCCGGGGAGCCAGCCATGAATGACGAGGAATGGTTGACCAACCGTGCCATCGTGCACCGACTCCGCGTCCGCTATGCGGAGACCGACAAGGCCGGGATAGTCTACCACGCCAACTTCCTGATCTGGTTTCACGAAGCGAGGGACGCAGCGTTCCGTGCGTGGGCGGAGGACGCGACGCGCAAACGCTACAAATGGTCCGGGCATTTTCAGGACATCGTCGCGCGCGGACGTGCCATCGGCAGCGACAGTCTCGAAGAAGCCGGCTATCGATTCCTCGTCGTCGACACTTCATGCCACCATGTCTCGCCCGCCCGTTACGGCGACGAGCTCGACATAATGGTAGTCCCACGCAGGACGAACGTCGCCAAGTTGATGTTCGGCTACAAGGTGCGCAACGCCAAAACGGGGCGCCGTCTCGCTGAGGGAAACACCGCGTCGGTGATCATCAACCCCGCCGGGCAGATGTTGGTGCGAATGCCGGCGGAGTTCGCCTGGATATTTGGCGAGTTCCCGGCAGACTCAGAACCAGCCGCAAGGGCGTACGCAACATGACATGGATCGAACTTCCGGCAGCCAGGCAGCATGGCTGGGCCTGGCGCTCCGGACGAATTCCCGAATAACGACAAGGTGGAGCGTCTCAATGACCAAGATAACCAGAAGCGAGGCGGAGCGCATCGTCAAGCATCGGGCCGCGCTCATGCATCATTTGAAACAAACGCTGATCTATCGCCTGCCATTGCGGTTGAAGGCGGATGAGATCGCCGACGATACGGCCTTGTTCGGGACCGGATTAGGCCTCGATTCCGTTGATGCCCTCGCAATCGCGGTGGCGATCGAGCGTGAATTCGAGGTCACCATAGCCGATGAGGATTTCTTCACCAGCTTTCGTTCCCTCAACCTGATCGTCGACTTTCTTCTGCGAGCGCAGGACGAGCGTACCCTGCAGGAACAGGAAAAGGTTGCCTAAACACGGCATATGCAATGTCTCATCAACAGGATCGACCAACGATCGTCGTTACCGGCATCGGCACGGTTACCGGATTCGGCTACGGCGTCGACGCGCTCAGGAATGGTTTGCTGGCAGGCCATAGCTGCGTCCGGCCTCAGCAACTCTTTGCCGAGCTCGACGGCGAAGCCAGCCTCTCCGGTCATATCGCGGATGCGCCGGAAGACGCGCCGGCGCGCGCCAATCACTTCATAAGAGCCGCGGTCGATGAGGCCTTGCGCGCGGCGTTGCTGCCATTGCCTCTGGCCGAGCTCTCCGTCTTTGTCGCATCGATCCACGGCAACATCGATACCTGGTGGCGAGCGCACATGAGTGGCGCCCCGACCGAGCCAGGTCTCTGGCAACTCGGGGCCGATATCTGGCCGTCCGTCGCCGAACGGACGAATGTTACCACGATCAGCACCGGGTGCACCTCCTCCGCGATGGCCATCGGACAGGCGCTCGATCATCTTCGCGCAGGTCTCGGGTCTGTCGCTGTGGTCGCCGCAACGGAAGCGCTAACGCCCTTCCTGCTGGAGGGCCTCAAGGCGCTACGTGTTCTTGGCAAAAAAGGTTGTCGCCCGTTCGACGCCAAACGGGATGGATTTGTGGCTGGCGAAGGCGCTGCGGTGCTGGTCCTCGAAAGCCTGGTTCACGCGGAAAAGCGCGGCGCGAAACCGATTGCCGAGATCGCCGGGTTTGGCGCGTCGGCAGATGGGACGTCCTTCAGCGCGCCGGATTCAGCAGGTCGGGGTGTGGCGCGCGCCCTGGAGCTGGCGCTGTCCGATGCCAGGCTCGAGGCCCTGCCCGACAGCATCAATCCCCATGGATCGGGGACCAAACTGAACGACCAGGTCGAGTGCATGGCGATGGATCGGGTTTTTGGCGCCGGCGCTCGAGGTCGGATTGCGATTACCAGCTCCAAGCCGGCGATCGGCCATCTCTGCGGTGCTGCCGGCGCCATCGAAGTCATCTGCTCGATCCTGGGCATGCAGCATGATCTCGTGCCCCCCATCCTCAATCTCGACCAGCCTGACCGTCACTTCGATAACTTCGACTTCGTGATGGGAGCGCCGCGCGCCCTGCGGCAGAACGCCGTGATCTCGATGAACAGCGCGTTGGGCGGCACCAACAGCGCGGTGGTGATACGGCGGATGCGGAGTTGAGCACGGCAGCCCATCATGTGTCAGATCAACGTCAGTCCTGGGCATTCTCCCGGATGTAAGCCCATAATTGCTCGATCTCGATCGTTTCCAGCGTTCCGCGCCAGGGCGGCATCTGCGTGCCCTTGCCGTCCAATACGGAGATTTCGAAGCGATCGCGCTCGTTGCCGTTCAGTGTGCGCAAATCGAAGGAGATTCCTGCATTTTGCAGGCGCTCTCCGTGGCATTGCGCGCAGTGCGCGTCGTAAAGGCGTCGACCATTCTCGCTCGCAAGACCGTGCTGCGCGAATGCAACCGAGCTGATGATCGCAGGGAGCGCGACGATGGCGATTAAGCAAGAACGGTTCATGTGATCTCGCTCCGCAGGACGCTTCACCGGATCGTCGGACGCTGTCGAATGTAACATGCAACGGTCGGGATTAGACAAGGCAAGTGGCATTGCCCGGATGGGTCTCGACAAAACTGGAGGAATGCCGTGTTTCGCTTCATCGCAGCTCTCATCACGCTACCCCTTTGTGCTCTTGCAGTCGGCGGCCCCGCCCAAGCTATCGATTTCAAGCCGGTGACCTCGGAAACACTTGCCGACCCGGATCCGGCTGATTGGTTGATGATCAACCGTACCTATGACGAACAGCGATTTAGCCCGCTCAACCAAATCAACCGCAGCAATGTCGGCGAGTTGCGCGTGGCCTGGGTGCGTGGTCTTCCACAGGGCACGCAGGAATCGACCCCGCTCGTTCATCAAGGTGTGATCTATCTCATCGCACCCGGTGGCGGCGTTCAGGCACTTGACGGCAGCAATGGCGACCTAATCTGGGAGTATTGGCGGACTTACCCAAAGGACATGCTGAAGACAATTCCCCCGGCATCGTTCTCTCGGTCGAAGAATCTCGCGATATTCGAGGATCTCATCTATTTCGCCGCGCCCGACGGCTATCTCGTCGCGCTCGATGCCCGCTCCGGAAAAGTCCGATGGGAGACAAAGGCGCACGACTACGCCGACGGCACCGAGCACACCGGCGGTCTGATGGTGGCGGATGGCAAGCTGATCAGCAACCGGGCCTGCAGGATTCGCGCCGGCTGCTTCCTCGCGGCACACGATGCCGGATCAGGCAAGGAACTGTGGAGGTTCTACACCACGCCGGCGTCCGAAGAGCCGGGCGCCGACAGCTGGGGCAATCTGCCGGACCAGCAGCGCGTTGCATCGTCCTGGGGCCTCCCGGGGTCCTACGATCCGAAACGGAGGATCACGTATTGGGCGATCGCCAACCCCACCCCCTACACTCGGCTCAAACGGCACGGCAGCACCGACGCGGTGTCCTTCACGGCACCGTCAGAGCTCTACAGCAATTCAACAGTCGCTCTCGACGTCGATACGGGCAAACTCAGCTGGTACTACCAGCATCTGCCCGGCGACGATTGGGACTCCGATCATATTCACGAACGGACATTGCTACGCACCAAGGTGTCGCCCGATCCAAAGTTCGTGAAGTGGATCAATCCCACTTTACCAAAGGGCGAGGAGCACGATGTCGTCGTCGAGGTCGCGGAAGCCGGAGATATCTTTGTGCTCGATCGCGAGAGCGGCCGGTTTCTGTGGGCGCAGCCATTTCCGCTCGATATGCCACACCACACATTGCAGTCGATCGACGTCGCGACCGGCCGCACCCAAATCAATGTCGACGCCATGTTGGGCAAGGACGGTGATCGCAGCATCATTTGCTCGTTCAATACGCGAAGTTGGTGGGCGACAAGTTACGACCCCGGCCGCAATGCACTTTACGTCCCGTTTCAGGACGCTTGCCTCGACATGACGGCCAACAACAAGTCACCGACGGGAGCGGGACCGCGCACGGGCATCAGGCGGCCCGGCGTCGACGAAAACGCTTATGCCGGGATCATGAAGATCGATCTTGCGACCGGCGAAATGACTCGGATTCTCTCGCAAGCCTGGCCAGGCAATGGATCAGCGCTTGCAACCGGCGGCGATCTCCTGTTCTGGGGCGATCTCAACCGCCGCTTGCACGCGATCGATTCCGACAGCGGCAAGGTTCTCTGGGAGATACCGCTCGGCGGGATGATCGTTGCGAGCACGATCAGCTACGCGATCGACGGCAAACAGTACATTGCCGTACTTACGGGAGATGGCCTGACCGGGACCGCGAACGTCCTTGCCGACGTTCCCAAGTTGAAAACGGTTCGCGGCCATAGCGCCATCTATGTCTTCGCACTGCCTGACAAAGGATGACAAGGGCCGGGAGCCAGAGAACGCCAAATTTTCCGGTCGGACGATGGAGCGCACATTCAGCCTTGTCGCCTGCCCCGCTCAGCCGGCATCATTCACACCATGCGCACTGCCGTCATCCTCGCCATGGCGGGCCAAGACCCATTCAACCACGCGGGCCGCGGCCATCTCAGGGGTCTCGTTCCGGCCATCGATGAGAATGTCGGGAGCCTGCGGCGCTTCATAGGGGCTGCCTATCCCGGTGAAGTTGGCAATGCCACCGGCCAGCGCCTTGGCATAGAGGCCCTTCGGATCGCGCCGGATACATTCCTTGAGCGGGACGTCGACAAATATCTCGACGAATTCTCCGGGGAGGAGTTGCCCTCGGACCATTTCACGTTCGGCGCGGAACGGCGAGATGAAGCAACTCAGCACCACGAGGCCCGCCTCGGCCAGCAGCTTGGCGATCTCGCCGGCGCGGCGAATATTCTCCACGCGATCCGCGTCGGTGAAACCAAGATCGCGGTTGACGCCATGGCGGATATTGTCGCCGTCGAGCAGCATGGTGTGGATACCTGCCTCGTGCAGCGCCTTCTCGACAAGATTGGCAATGGTCGATTTTCCGGAGCCGGAGAGCCCGGTGAACCACAACACACAGGGGGCCTGTTTCATCAACGAGGCCCGCGCCGTCTTGTCGACCAGATGTGCATGACGGCGGATGTTGGAGGCGCGGCGCAGCCCGAATGCGATCATGCCGGCGCCCGCCGTTGCGTTACTGAGCCGATCGATCAAAATGAACGCGCCGGTCCGCGGATTGTCCATGTAGGCGTCAAAGGCCACCGGGCTTGCGACCGAGAGATTGCACAAGCCAATCTCGTTGAGGTCGAGCGTCCGCCCCGGTCTCTGCGCCAGCGTATTGATATCGATCTTGTGCTTGAGCGTCGTCACCTGCGCCGGCAGCGTCCGGGTCCCGATCTTGAGAAGATAGGAGCGGCCCGGCAACAGCGGCTTCTCGTCCAGCCATAGCAGGTGGGCGCTGAACTGATCGGCAACCTCTGGCCGGGCGGCTGGCGCCACCAGAAGATCGCCGCGACCAATATCGATCTCGTCCTTGAGGGTGAGCGTCACCGCGTCGCCGGCGGTCGCACGGGGAAGATCCCTGTCGAAGGTAACGATGCGCTCAACCCGGCTGGATCGGCCCGAGGCCGCCACCACCACCTCGTCTCCGACCGCGATCCGCCCCGAGGCCACTGTCCCGGCGTAACCGCGGAAATCCGCGTTGGGACGGCTCACCCGTTGTACCGGAAAGCGAAGCGGTAGCTGCCGTTCGTTCTGCGCAGCATCTACGGTTTCGAGGTGTCGCAGGAGCGAAGGGCCCCTGTACCATGGCGTCCGCGCCGACGCCGCGACGACATTGTCGCCATAACGCGCCGAGATTGGAATCGGCACCACCGCGCTGAAATCAAGTGCCGCCGCGAAACGGTGATAATCCGCTATGATGCGGCGGAACATTTCGTCGGCATCGGATACCAGGTCAATCTTGTTGACGGCCAGAACGATCGAGCGGATGCCAAGCAGCGAGCAGATGTAGCTGTGACGCATGGTCTGCGTCAGAATGCCCTTGCGCATGTCGACCAGCACCACGGCGAGGTCGGCAGTAGAGGCCCCTGTCGCCATGTTGCGCGTGTACTGCTCGTGCCCGGGCGTATCGGCGACGATGAAACTGCGCCGGGGCGTAGCGAAATAGCGATAAGCGACATCTATGGTGATGCCCTGCTCCCGCTCAGCCTCGAGACCGTCAACCAGCAGCGCAAGGTCGGCCTCCTCGCCGAGGGTACCGTGCCGGACACTGTCGCGCACCACTGCCGCCATCTGGTCGTCTTCGACCAGCTGGGAATCACAGAGCAGCCGGCCGATCAGGGTCGACTTGCCGTCATCAACCGATCCGCAGGTCAGAAAGCGGAGCAGGCTCTTTTCGGCCTTGACCGCCGGCGGCGGCGACACTGCACGGACATCGAGGGTGTCTTCCATCAAAAGTAGCCCTCGCGCTTCTTGCGCTCCATCGACTTGCTCTCGCAATGGTCGATCAGGCGACCCTGGCGCTCAGAGGTGGTCGAGGCCAGCATTTCGTCGATGATTTCGTCGACGTTGGTCGCCTCGGACTCGATCGCACCGCTGAGCGGGTAGCAGCCGAGCGTGCGGAAGCGAATCATGCGCGTCTCCGGCCTCTCGCCCGAGTCGAGCGGAAGCCGCTCGTCGTCGACCATGATGAGCGCGCCGGAGCGGTGCACGACCGGGCGAGGCCTGGCAAAATACAGCGGCACCACGGGAATGGATTCGGACGCAATGTAGGTCCAGACGTCGGTCTCGGTCCAGTTTGACAGCGGAAACACCCGAACCGACTCGCCATCGTGGATCGCTGTGTTGAACAGATTCCAAAGCTCGGGCCGCTGCCGCCGGGGATCCCAGACATGCTGCTTGCTGCGGAATGAGAACACCCTCTCCTTGGCGCGGCTTTTCTCCTCGTCACGGCGCGCGCCGCCGATCGCGGCATCGAAGCCATGGGCGTCTAGCGCCTGCTTCAGCCCCTCGGTCTTCATCACTTCGGTATGCAGTGCGGCCGAGGGGCCAAACGGACTAATGCCACGGGCAATCCCATCCCGGTTGACGTGGACAAGAAGATCGAGACCCAACTCGCGGGCCATGATGTCGCGGAAACTGATCATCTCCCTGAATTTCCACGTCGTGTCGACATGCAAAAGCGGAAACGGGATCTTCGCCGGAAAGAATGCCTTGCGCGCCAAATGCAGCATGACGCCGGAATCCTTGCCGATCGAATATAGCATGACCGGCTTGCGAAACTCGGCGGCTACCTCGCGCAGGATCTCGATCGATTCCGCTTCCAGCCATCGCAGGTGCGGCATCAATTGAGGATGCTGTCCGTCGTCTCGACGTACGGCATAGCGGCGGATCGCCGCGACCAGCGAAGTTTCCACGCCGCCTGCCGGCGCGGATTCACGATACTGCACGGGATCTGAGCACCCATGAACAATCATTTGATGACTCGAATGTCAGGTCGAGCGCAGCATCTCTCTGGTCGACAGGGATCAAGCAAACCTCATTCTCTGCCTGCGCTCAACGAGAATTTGCCGCGCCGCGATTCCGCGAGACGATCCACTTGAGTCCTTGAAGATTCACTGGAATTCGTTGCGGGAAAAGCGCAACGTTTTCGCAAACACGATCCGATGTCGTGTCATCGCATCGCTCGTCCCGGCCCTCACGCGATCTAGCTATTGGTCTGGACGCGGCCTCCTTACGAAGAGCGCCGCCGTGCCGCAGGCCACGCAAAGCATACAGCATGCGATCAGGACCGCAGCATAGCTTCCGATCGGCTCCACACTGGCCGCAAAGGGCAACGGACCGACGGCTGCACCGGCAACGCCGAAGACGAAGGACGTACCCTTGATGGCGCCGAGATGATCGCGGCCCAGAGATGCCGACGCAGGCGGGCTCGCCCCCCTAGGTAACAACAGGAAGAACGATGCGCGCGAGCCCGGCGGTTTCTCAATTTTCAGGACTCACAACCGTGCACGTACCAGCCGCATCTCAACCTCATGCTTCGCGTCTGGCGTGAGAGGCGCTCCTCAGCTCCGCGACAGAGACACTCTGGTCCGGCCAACCAGCGACAACCCGGAATTCTGGCGCTGCTCTTCATCTTTCTGTTCACCGTCACGCTTAACTGGTTCCCCGTTTCGGAAATCGTCGCCTGAGAGATTGTGCTCACTAGGCCTAGCCAGGGCAATACTACTAGGTCTTTGCGGTCGACGACGGCAGAGGAAAGTTGGGCCATGTCGCCATTCTTGCTACCGGAGTACAGGTTCCTCTCTGGCAAAGCACGCAATTTCGGTTTGTGCGAAATCTCACTTGCTCCGTCGGGCAGAACAGTGGTTCATAGGATGCTGGCTCTAACCGCAGCAAGAGGAACCAGCGCAGTGACGGATGACGTAGAAATATCCCCTGAGTTGTCAAAAATCGCGAAGCTCAATGGGGACTTCCGAAGGAACTACGGCCCACTACTCGGCGCATTTCTCTACCTGCGTTCAATTAATGCCGCCCGTGGCCGCTCCTGGTTTTGGGCTGGCTTACTTTCGGTCGCTTGCTCAGCGGCTCTGGGATGGCTCGCGAAGCACGGCTTCTCCTGTTTAGCCTCCTGGTGATTGCACGAACAAGCGCGTCAGCCGTTTTGAAGCAAGTGATTGGGGTGCTCGCGTGCTGCTTCTGAGAACCTGATGGTTCTCTTTACCGCGCCACCGGTCGGCAACAGCACGCCATCGAGCACGTCCTTGTTATGCTCAGACAGCCTAACGGCCGCAACCCACCCCGCAGGCACGTGCGCATCACATTGAATGGTCCAATGCGGAGAATGAGTTGCTTCTTTTTCTGCTGTCCAGCGCGCAGCTCTGACCGAGACACAAGTGGCGCCATCGATTCGTAACGAATCTGTCCAGCCTCCCGTGCTCGTGTGGCACCGTGCCCGTCTAACGGCAGCTCCAATGCGAGACGCGAGCTGCGTCTTTTGATCAGACCAAAGAGGACGCGAATCCAGATACTCGTAGTTCCGATTCGGAGCGAAGCCGAGCAAGCGATAAAGGTTTCGCATGCTCCCGAAGTGGTTTGACACGTCGCCACACATGGCAGGCCGGACGTCCGATCAATTATCCCGATGCTCATCGCCCCTCCTTGAGCAAGGCTTTGTGCAAGCGGACAAGCATCTCTCCTTCAGTGAGGTCAACACGGCGCCCCTCAATGAACGTGGTAACTTTCGTGAAGACCTCTCGGGCAACTATTAGTTCAAGACTGCCCTCAGCCCTAATCCACTGTTCAGGGGGATTGTACGTTTGACGCAACTTCCATGATCGCCGATTGAAAACCAAATTCCTGATGTAACTCTCATCTATAAGAATGGCGCCGACCATTACGCGTGTCCACGGCTTCCCAGTGCGGGTTCGCACCTTCTTTTTGTTTGGCTCCCAAGCGACGACCGTTTCACACTTCACTTCCAGCAACCGATCAAAAATCCATCCGACGATACCAAGCTCCTTTGGAGGGCCGGGACGCACTCGGATGTGATCCGTGGTGAGATACTTGCCCTCCCCTTGCTTGAGTACTCCCTTCGCGGAGTCTGCCTAGAGGTCCATGAAGTAGTTAATATACAGCGCGATCAAAGCAGGTTTATTGGCCACGGAGCATCCCGCATCAGAGCAGCGGAAACGTCGGTCCAGTTGAAGAAACCAAGGTGTCGCACGGATATCGAAGCGGCCGTTCCGCACCCGAGCGACACCAGGAAGACTCCAAGTAGGATCCAGGCGTAGGTGACGAGACTGACGTGCGCTCTCACGTGAGAGATTTTTCAGGCTCTGCCAAGCAGCTTGGCACCGCAGCGCACCCAAAACATCAACGGGAAAATTTGCCGCAAGTCTTCACACGCGCACCGCCACAGATTTGACTGAAAGTTGTAATTGCTATATCGCTCTACCTCAACTGCTATAAGAAAAAGTTCGTTACCGGGAACGCTACGGGAATGCTTATGGTGCAGCTTACCTATCGTGAAAGCGAATGCTTGGAATGGGCAGCGAAGGGAAAATCATCGTGGGACATTAGTGTTATACTTGAGATAAGCGAAAATACCGTCAATTTTCATCTCAAGAACGCGATGAAAAAACTGGGAACGAATCGGAGGAGCGTTGCTCTCATAAGAGCGATTGAACTCAAGCTCATAGCTTCGACGCCCGCGTGAAATAAGGCTCGCATCGTATTCGGATAATATCGTCGTGGTTGATGCGCGTCAGTCGTTCCGCGCGGCACCCGCCGAGAGTCGACCATCAAGTTTCAGCCGAGCAAAGAAAAACGCTGTCAGTAAGGTCATCGCACTGACCGCGATCAACGGGAGCATCGGCGGCCCTTCTCGCAGCACGGACGCGACTACTGGTGAACGTGAAGAGACCTCCAGTAGCGTTGCACCGAAACCGATCCCCAAAGCGAACGAAACTTGCTGAGCCACGCTTGCGAAAGTTGCCGAGGCAGTCAGCACATGGGGTTTCAGCCCGATATAAGCCGCGGAATTGAGGCAGGTGTACTGAATTGAACGAACCGCACCGGCGAAGGCGAACAATACGGCGATTGCAGGTGCTGAAGCGGTGGGAAGGACCGAGAGCGCAGCCAGGATGGAACACGTGGCGATGGAGTTGAGCAACATGAGCCTTGCAAAACCGAAATATCCGATTGCCCAATGCGCTGCTGCTCTTGCTGCGAGCGTACCGAAGGTTCCGCACATCAACAGAAGGCCAGTATCCAGGGCGCTAAATCCCAGACTGTTCTGAAGGAAGATGGGCATCATAAACATCGTGGCCCCGACGCCGGCGACGAATACGGCGCCCCCTGCCGTTGTAATTCGAAACGTGCGAGCGTCCAATGTAGCGAAATCGAGAATGGCGACGCCCCCCCGCCTACCTGTCGCACGCTTGTAGTGGGCCATAGCAAGCATGCCGCCAGCCGCGAGCCCCATTGAGACAAAAATGGGAAGAACGTTTCTGCCAATGCTCAAGAGTCCGAACAATAAGGCACCAAGCGCAAGTCCGACTTGAACGAATCCCAGAAGATCGAAAGCCGGCCGGCCGTCCTCCTTGTAGTTCGGAACATAGCGCCCAGCTAAGAGAATTGCCGCCAGGCCGGTCGGGACATTAACCAAAAATATTGAGGACCAGGACAAATACGTGACGAGATATCCGCTCAGCGGCGCACCGATGATCCCTCCGAGGAGCGACGGAGTCGTGAACCAGATCATTGACCTGACTAACGAACCGGGCGCGGCCTCCTTGACAACAACCAACCGTGCTACAGGCACCATGAATGCGCCACCGACGCCCTGAATACAGCGAGACAGGGTCAGTTCCGCGAAATTGGAAGAAACTGCGCAGCAAATGGATCCGACGATAAAGATGCCGACTGCGATCTGGAAGATGATCCTGGTTCCGAACCGGTCCGCAGCCCAGCCGCTCGCTGGCATGAAGATAGTCGCGCAGACCCAATAGGCCGTGACGGCAAGGCTTAGCAGAGTCGGATCCACCTGGAGGGACGCGCTCATGCCGGGAATCGCAGTGTTGAGCAGCGCCAGATCGATCTCTTGCATGAAGAGCGAGCTCGCCATCAATGCAGGTACGACTACCGATTCCAAGCTTCGTGGCGACATGATGCTTCTGTATTCATGATCCCAGTAATCATTCGGGATAGAAATGCCAACGGCCACGCCGAGAGTTATCCGATTCGGCCCTCGCATCGGAGAAGATGGTCCGTCGCGGCGCTAAGAAGTGCATCGGTGGCCTCGATCGTGAGTGCAGCTTTGTGGGACGTCGCTATGAACTTATCTGGCCCGAGTCCGAGCAGTCCTTCCTGATCAGACGCGGCTCCCCTGTTTGCGACCCACTCCCTGTAATACCCGTCCATGAAGGCGAATGCGACTTCACCGCTCTCAAGCGCTCGCCGCAGCGCGTGAGCATCAACAACGTGGGGGTTTGAGAATTGGAGGATCCGGAGAACGCCGCGACCGCGGCACAGCAGCTCTCGACCAATCAAATTGTGGGTATCGACGGGATCATATGCAATACAGATGCAGCATTGATGGGCGCTGGAAAATATCTCCGGTAGTGGAGCATACCGCGCGCCGAGTGCAGCTTCGGTCTCCGGTTTCCGGCGGCGAGACCAATAGAGGATTTGGCATTCAGCCGAGATGGCTCTTATGTTCTGAGCCAAGCGCGTTCCGATGCGGCCCAACCCGATGATCCCGATCGTGGACGAGTCAAGCCCTGGGCGCAAGGCTTGACACCAATATGTGCCGCGATGAACTCCCTCCGATGAATGAAACACCGCTGCGCTTGCCAAGAGGGTGATGCCGAGCGCAAACTCGGCCACCGATGCGCAGTTCAGATGAGGCGTGTTGTGCACCATGATGCCGCGTGATGCAGCCGCGCTCTCGTCTACGAAGCTGGGGGTGCCCGTTCCCATCACGATGACATGCCTCAGTGTCGGAGCGCGATCGAGGAGAACGCTATCCGCGTATTCGGGCCCCCCAAGGACGTAATAAGAGGCCCCGGTCAGGTTGCCGGCCAGATCGTCGAGCGACGCGGGCCGACGCAAGTGTCTGATTTCGAAGATCGCGGAGAGGCGATGTCGCACCGGAACTGGAATTTCGAAGTCGCCGGTAATTAACACGATGGGTTTCGTCATGGCGCTCCCGCGTGCCAAGGTTTGAACTGGCCGGGCCTGACAGCTCCCGAAACCACCAGTGACGTGACGTACCGCCGCATACCCCTGCGCTGCCGCCGGCTTGTGAAGCTTGACCATCCAACAGATGGTCCCTTCCTCATAACTTAAGCGCCCTCAACTGGAAGGTATACGGTTCGTGACGAGGCGCCTCTTGTGCGACAGAGAAGCGGGCATGGCATCGACTACCTGCACTCTGACATCCAGTTGCTCATCTCCAAGGATGTCTTTCAGTCCAGTGATAAAGGCTTCAACGCGGCTCTCGTTATAGGTTCGATCGATCGACTCCGTCACGAGGAACAGATCTATGGTGCTGGGTTCATTCTGAACGATCTGAAATTCCGCGATTCGTCCATCCTTTGGAAACAGTGTGTGCGTGTACAGTGTCATCACGCGGTCTGGTAGAATTGCGCCTCGCGTGCGGCTGAAAAGGACTTGATCCGCACGCCCATGGAAGCTGCTGAGGCGTCGAAAATGATTTCCGCAAGCGCACGGGTGGGCTTTGCCGCTAATCTGAATAACGTCGCCCTGCCTGTAGCGGATGAATGGCATGAAGGTGTTCGTCAGGCTGGTAGCGACAATTTCGCCGCGCCCTTCGGAGTCAGCATTGAGAACGTCGACGCGAACGTTGTCCTCAACGATATGATAGCTTCCTTCTCGACATTGCGTTGCAATCAGATACAGCTCCTCAGACGAATATTCGTCGAAGACCGGCGCGCCAAAACCTTCCGCAATCCGGTCGCGCTCGGCTTTGATGCTGGATTCGGAATTGGTACAGATGGCTTCGATCCCAAGGCTGGAAAGATTGTCAACCGAGGCAACCATGCGAGAGAGATAGCTGGGGAAGGCCGACAGGATCTTGGGCTTCAGTCGCGCAATATGTTTGAACGCCAAGTCGGGCGGGCATTGGTTGGAGATCGTAAACACGGGAAAGGACCCCTCGAACGAGGTGAAACGAGGAGGTGCAAGATAAACTTCGTATAACCATTCGCTTGCGGCACGCTTTCGGCCCAACATCTGCTCGTAGTGCCGAAGATAGAAAAGTGCTCCGCAATCGTTCGTACCGCTGTCCTGCAGCACGATCAGAGCCCGTCCCGAAGAGCCTGATGTACGAGAGGAATAGCAATCAGCTCTGTTCATACTTCGGCTCGAGCC
This sequence comes from Bradyrhizobium sp. 149, assembly GCF_023073915.1. Taxonomy (GTDB): domain Bacteria; phylum Pseudomonadota; class Alphaproteobacteria; order Rhizobiales; family Xanthobacteraceae; genus Bradyrhizobium. The sequence continues at coordinate 253,562 of NZ_JADPKK010000020.1, forward strand.
GAACATATCCCATGAACTTGCGATATCACTCTTAGAAATGCTGGGCAGTGCGTTATAGTCGTCCCACGTGACCAGATCGCCCGGCCTGAAACCAACAGACTTGTAGAGTTCATGGTAGAACGGGTGAGTGATAAAGGCCATGTCAATCAATAGTGACAGGCGATCGAACTGAAGTGCGGCTGTCTGTTCCAAAGAAAGCTGCGTCCTGTAGTGCAAAGACTCACGCAGTCGATTCCATTTTGCAAGGACGCGCCGTTGTGCGACCACACTCTCTGGAAAGCTCTTATGCGGTGGATAGTTGAAAGCGCGAATGTCGGATAGGCCGAAGTCGAACGCGTTGACGTCCATCATGATATTTGGACCTTTTGTCTTCGTTTCTCGTCGCCAATGTGAAGGATTCAGTCGGGCGCCAGAGACGAATCCCGTTATTTTGGCTCCCGTCTTGACGGCCTGCCTGGCAAAAGTGTCTCCGACTGCTGCCGATTTTTGTGCTTTCTGTCGGGCCTCGGGTCGGATGGAGCCGTGCCGCCGTCGGCCGGTGATCATCCAGCATCGAGCGTCCGGTCTGATCGCCGGGCCGATCGTCCGCGAGACAACCCTACGTTCTTGGGCTGGACACCTCTGACGCCGCATTGGAACAAGCCGGCGTCACAAGGCCTTCGGTAGTCGACCAGATCCGGTCACAAGGGGACTCTGAACGCGGTTGCGTTCGGCCGCACGTTGCGGTCACGGTGATGCATCAGAATGCCAAGTCGTGAGCTCATACCCGGTACATCCGGAGAAATGTGGGGGATGCCATTACTTGGGCTCGCCACTCCGTCTATGCCGACCATACCGTCGTACAACAGGATGTCGCCGCTTCCGGTCCGCACAATGAGCTCATCCGTGAGCTTCTCCGTTAGCGTTGATACCGTGATCGGGCGGAGGTGCCAGAGTCGATCCATGCGTGTCGCAGGCATGAACATGGCTCCTCCATACCCCTCCCAACCTTCCTCAAGGAGAGAGGTGATCGCCGTTTCCCGGATACCGTAGAACTTGTCGGAATGCAGAGTGGGGGTCAGCGTGGCAATCGGCGACGACGCATCCTTGCTCACGATGATGGACATCTGCTCCGTGAAAAGGTCCGAGCCGATCGCCTTGGCCCTCTCGAGAACAGAAATCAGCGCGCTCATGAATGCGCGCCCGAATTCGCCACGGTCAGCAACGCTGGCTTGCTTCGTCTTCCACCAGCCGAGGCCGCCAGCGAACGACGACCTTTCTTCGTAGTTCCGGAGCTCCAGTGTAATATGAACATTGCCGGTTGGCTTTCCGTTCAGGCCAGCCGCCAGACGCAGGGCTTCTCGCATGACCTTGACGTCGCTCACACGCTCTTCGCCCAGCACAAGAACCCACGGCCATTCGGCAGAAGGCGGCAAGGCTCCCAGGAGCTCGAGCGGCCACGATGGCTCGCAGAAATATGCCTGCAGGTCCAGCTGAAGAAACGCCTGACGCCAGACCAGCAAGGACTGGTCGGACTTTGTCCGCTGCCCTGATTTGCCGCAAAGGAGATGTCCCAGGTCGCTGCTGACGACCACGCACTCGCCCGCTGTTTGGGGTACTTGATAATTCTCGACGAGCATACTTCCTCCCTGATGGTTATGCGTCTTTGCGCGTTAGTTCAGGTCCCTTCGCACGGCCTGCACCAAACAGTGAATCCCCCCGAAATCTGCGACGAATTCGCTGACGTTGACCTCGATCACGCGCAATCCGAGATCATGCAGCAGTCGGTTCGAGCGCTCGTTGAGTGCATGAGCGATGACCCTGCCACCTCCGATGTTGAGTATGTTGCAGCCCATCCTGAGGCACTCCTCTGCCGGCGCATCATGGAGCGTGTAGCCCTCGTTCATGAGCCAGGCCAGCTCCTTTGCCTCGACCATTTCGCGGCAGCAAACCAGCGAACTTTCGCTCAGCACTCCAATTGCCAGATCGATGTGCCTCAAGCTGCGATGATATCGCACGATCCGACAAGTCCAGGCCTTCTCCTCGAACCAGCTCTTCACTTGCCAGGCGGCGTCCTCCGTCGTGCGGAGGCCGTTGTAGCCGACGATGACGAGCCCGGGGCGCAAGATCTGTACGTCTCCACCTTCCAGCGTTCCGCGCGTGATTCGCTTCCAGAGGGGAATCCCCAGCGAGCCGGCGTAATTCGTCGCAACGCGAGGCTCGCCCTGGCGCGCCATGATGCCCATGCGGGTCTGCAGGAGCCCCCACGGCGTCATGACACAGCTGTCGCGCGTGTAGCACTGGTATGGACTTCCGTGATCCGCCGGCATCAAATGGCACTCGATGCCTTCGTTCACCAGTGTGCGAACGAGTTCTTCGTGTTGCTCCTTTGCGATGCTATGGTTTGGGATTGTGCGCTGATCACCGCCGCCGGAGGAGACCTCGGCCGGCGGGCAAAGCAGAGCTTCTCGGAGACGCCCATATTCGCTGTCACAATACTCGGTCCGCATCACGAGCCCTCGTCAGCGTGCATCCGACCACGGATTCGATATGCGGTAGTGCATCGCAAGCTCATGCCGTAGCTCCGGTCGTGGTGGTCGAACGCTCATTCAACCGACACCAGGAGCCGACGACGGTGCGGCTTCCCAGGAAATAGCTCTCGCAATGTTCTGCTGCCGAATAGGTGGGCCAGGTCATCAGTAGCCGGTGTGCGGCTCGCAATCGATAGAACGGCACGCCGGGAAGTAGATGATGAGTGAGGTGCCAGCCGTTCTCATGCGGATGCAACAAGCACGTAAATGGACTGTTTGGCGGATGGTTTCTCGTGAATCCCAGGATACTGCCGGGTGTCAACCCGACGTGGTCGGAGATAATCACGAAGCTAATGGTAAGATGCTGGACGGTGAGACGCGCGGAGATCCACAGCATGCAAAAGACCACGGCTGCCCATGGACTCAGGAGGGTGCCGATAAACAACAAGGCCGTGCACCACCAGAACAGAATGGGAGCCGTCTGGCGCCAGGTGAGGTTTCCGAGCATTCCGAAGAGAGCGCCTCGCAGGGTCGTCCGATTGAAGGCTTGAGCGGTGTATAACGCCCAGGCTCCCTTTCTGATGAGGCTCTCGTCGTGGAGAAAATCCGTGTCCAGAACGGGGTCGCCGAGGTGGAGATGGTGCTGGTTATGGAGGCTGCGATACTTGTGCAATGATACAAATCCTGGCCAGCAGAGCGCGACCTGGGCCAACCAGTCGTTTACTCGCTTGGAAGGATGCAGAAGGTAATGTGATGCGTCGTGGATCAGTACAACGAGCGCACGCTGCCTGTTTCCGATGGCTACGAGCGCCGCCGGTACAGCCCACCAACCAAGCGCCCAGACGCCGGTGCAAGCCAGCGCAATGATGCACCAATCGAAGGCCACAGCCGCCACCGCGGCCGAGCTCGACTTTCTATGCAGCGCCTTCAATTGGCCATCAAGGTTGGCCTTGCGCATGAATCTCCACATCTCGGAAATGCTGACAACGTGAGTTTCGGTATCGCTCGACGCGTCGACTGTTGGTCCGTATTCGCCCGCGCCGGTCATCGATGATCCTCCAAGTTACTGCCGATGATCGCGTTCGCCGAGCAGGAAGCGAAGTGGACTGCCCACGTTTTCATCGCGCAAGCCACCGTTCGCTTATCCCAACGCAACGACACGTTCGTCCGCATAGGACCGCGTGGCGATATCTTGCAGGACGCGGACACCCGAAAGGAAGGTTTGATGCGGCCTCATGAGGCTGACCCGGACGTTGTGTTGGTTCTCCTTGAGTCGCGCAGAGTGCCAGAAGAACATTCGTCCCGGTAAGATGACCAGTCCTTTGGCTTCGAGCATTTTGCACACGTCCCGGTCGCAACGGCCAAGCCCACTGCAGTCGATCCACTCCACGCTGAGGGTTGACCGCAGAGATTCTGACGGGATACGCAAAAGCGAGTTCGCCAGCGCGCGTCTCAGAATATCGCGATGCTGATCGACGATCCGCCAGATCGTCTCCGAAATCCCCACCTTCTGTGTCACGTCGATAAACTTCGTCAGAACCGCGAGTGAGAAATTGGAAACACACAGAAAGAGCTCTCGATAGATGGTTTCGATGATCTGCTTGTTGTCGGCCGAATAGGCGAGAAGACTCGCCTTCATGTCGAGCGTCGGGAACACCTTGCCGGTATCCTCAAACGCGATGAAGGAAACGCCGGAATGCAAGAGATCTGCATAGTCGTCGTAAGGCTCGCGGCAATGAAGCCGGAAGCTGTTGTCGATTACCAGGACAATTGCGTTCTCGACGCAAAAGCTGATTATCTCCTTGAACGCCGACTTTCCAATGACCCGCCCGGTTGGGTTGTTGGGCTTCACGAGGAACAATGCGTCGAAACGCATCACCTTGAGTAGTTCGTCCAAACATCCCGCTTCGGCGGCGGTGTGCAGCAATGTCTCGTTCAGTGGAACGACATCCACGCCGCGTCGCTTCAGCAGAAGAGCGAGATTGTCGAACGTAGGTTCGACAAGAGCCACCCGCATCCGGCGCGTCGCGAGTAGCGCACCGACGATGTCGATGGAGTTCGAAGCGGTCGGGCAAATGACAAAGTTGTCGAGGGATTCGAGACCGGCAGAGCCGACGAGAGTTGAAAGGCTGTATTTGTATCGCGCTTCCATGTCGGGAATGCTGCTGAGCTGTGCCTCCGCCCAAATATCGGGGAGATCTGAAACGATCGGTGCGAAGAATGGGCCAAGGTCCTGGTAAGCGTGGCCGTCCGCCAGACTCGCGGGCGCGGACAAACCTTTGATTTCGACATCGGTGAGGGTGTCGCTCATCTATGCTTCTCTTGTTATTGGAAAGCCGGAGTTTGCCGTATCGATGCGATCAACCGCTTCTCGTGCTGCTACTTGCTTTCATTGTGCGTCCCGAGTCGAGCTACCTAAACTAGTAGGTGGCGGGTCGCGGTCGCTGGCCATATTGTCGTGCGGTGCAGCGCAAGGAGGCAGGTTGTGGACGGATCAATGCAACAAGCATCTAGTCCTAATGTGACCCGCTATGTGCTGGACGCGCTTCATGCGGAGGGGATCACCCACATCTTCTTCGTTCCCGGCAAACTGATTGATCCATTCTGGTTCAGGTGCGACCCGTCGAAGATCACTCCTATTATTGCCGCCCAGGAAGGAGGAGCCGCGTACATGGCAGACGGCTATGCACGCGCGACCCAGAATTTTGGAGTGGCGATGGGGATTGGTGGGCCGGGAGTTGGGAATATGACGACCGCTGTCGCATCGGCCTATTCCGATCGATCGCCTGTCCTTATCGTCGCGGGCACGATCCCATTTCGCGCGGAAGGCAGAGGTGCATTTCAGGATTCAAGCACGACGGGGATTGACGATCTGAAGCTTTTTTCGGCGCTCACTGTTTTTGCGGATGTCATCACGGACAAATCGCTGCTGGAGCGCTTTATCCGAAAAGCCGTGAAGGCGATGAAAGGCCTCGAAAACCGCCCAGCGCTTCTATCCATTCCGCATGACATGCATGAAGATGAGTGGAAGGCGAGCTATACGCCGGTAAAGAGGGACGATGTTCCTCGCATATTGGATGTCGAGGCCGTCAAGGCTGTCCCCGGAATCCTTAAGGACGTGACCAGGCTGGCGATCCTTGCGGGGAATGGTGCTGTCTGGTCACGGGCGAGCGATGAACTCAAGGCGTTTGCCCAACAGTACAGCATCCCCGTTGTAACCACTCTTCGGGCAAAGGGGGCGATATCCGAAGACGACGAGATCGCGATGGGTGTCTTCGGGGCAGGCGGCAGCCTATGGGCCAACCAAGTGGTGCTGGGCACTGGTGTAGATCCACGTGCCGAGGTTCTTCTCGTTCTGGGAGCAACTCTAAACGAAAACAATACTCACGGCTGGGCGCCCATGTTGAAGCCGTCCAAGGCACTGATACGAGTCGACATAGATCCCAACAACACGTTTGGTGAAGAGTATGACGAGCATTTTGTAACCGGCGATGTGCGGACGTTCTTGCGCTGGCTTCGAGAAAATCGCGACCAATATCACGCTGAACTAATGTCTACCAAGAGCGAGCGTGAAAATTGGCTAAGTGGAATTCGTCGAACACCCTATTACGACACGGAGGCTGATCGGGTCAGCAACGAGACTCCAATCAACCCTGCACGGGCCATCGCAGATCTCCGAAAAGCAACTCCTCGGGATGCAGTTACGATTGTTGATTCTGGCGCGCATACATTCTTCACGGGACACAACTGGACCAGCTTCGCGCCCAACGAATTCCTGTTCCAATCCAACACAGGACCGATGGGCTATGGGATCGCGATGGCCATAGGAGCATGGATGGCTCGGCCCAAGCGGCCACATGTCGCGATCGTAGGAGACGGGAGCTTGCTGATGCACGGCATGGAGATTCAAACGGCCGTGCGTTTCAAGGTGCCCCTGGTGGTCGTTGTCATCAACAATGGTGCCTTGGGCAGCATTCACCTTCGGGCGCGGAAGGAAGGCCCGGAAATAGCCAGTATCGTGGAAATCTCCCCTCCAAAAGACTGGGCATCTTTTTGCGTTGCTTTGGGAGGTGATGGGATCGTCGTGGAAGAGTCCGGCGATTTGGAGATCGCCTTCCAAAAAGCCTTCCGGACAGTAGACAAGCCTTTTCTGGTAGATGTTCGCTGTGACAAGAGCATTCGTACGCCAAACACACAACCAATGCGCCCTTAGCGGGGTGACCCTTCAGGCGCCGGGTCGCTTTGCAGCGATAACAAGAAGATCGCGCTCACGGCAACGCCGCCATGGCATCCTGTCGCCTGGTCCTGTTGCTTGAACGTACGCATGCGGTCGTCACGTCGCATCGATGAAATCGATTAGGAGAAAGGTGCGACACGTCCATGGCCGTCGCTCTATCGGTCATCAGTTGCGCAAGTATCTCGCCTGTTGCGGGCCCGAGAGTGAATCCTTGATGCCCGTGCCCAAAATGAGTCCACATCCCTTTTAATCCCGCGACGCGACCGATGACCGGGAGCATGTCAGGCATGCAAGGACGCGTTCCGAACCACGGCGAATTCTCGACCGGCGCGCCTAGCGTGACGAGATGACGGGCGGCTATTTCAGCCCGCTCAAGCTGCCAGGGGGTAGCCTTTGCGTCAGGTCCGGTCAGTTCGGCGCCTGTCGTGATCCTCAAGCCGCGCGTCATTGGCGCCATCACGTAACCGAAGTCTGCGTCGAGAAGCGGAAGATCGAGGGGCTGCCCCGAATAGTGAAGGTGATAGCCGCGCTTGCGAACCATCGGAATGCGGAACCCGAACCGAGTCAAGAACTGGCCGGACCAAGGTCCAAGCGCCACGATGACGTGTTCAGCCCGCAAAAGTCCGTTCACGGTCGCTACCATCCAACCGGACGAGGGGTCACTGATGAGGGTCTCTGCATCTCCGATCTCAATCGTCCCACCGCGCTTTGCGAAAAGTTGTGCATATGCGGTCGTCAAGGTTCCAGGATCGCTGATGGTCCAGGAATTTAGCCAATGCATTGCTCCGACCCCTGTGAATTTCAGGCCCGGCTCCGCTCTTGCGAGTGCCTCCGCTGAAAGCACACGGTGGGGGACGCCGTAATCGGCATGAAACCTCTCTGCAACAGCTACTTCTTGGTCCATTCCCCGCTCAGTTCTATGCAAGACACGAAATCCCTCGCGGCGAACCAGGCTCTCTGCTCCTGCCGCGGCGATAAGGGGAGCGTGTGCCTCTGCAGCCCGAGCGACGAGAGCTGAATGAACCTCTACCGCTCGTCTATAGCGGGATCCGCCGGAGTGCCACCAGTAGCTCAGAAGCGGAGCAACGTGCGGCCCGAGATGCCGCAAGCGCCAGTGCACGTCGTTCGTGTTGCCCAGGATGATATTCCAAAGCGAGCGCAAGTCTCGCGGCATCGCGAACGGCTCAACCGCCTCGCTCTGAATGATTCCTGCGTTTCCAAAACTTGTTGCCCGCCCAGGCGCTTGGCGGTCGATAAGGGCGACCGACCAACCACGCTTCTGCAGCATGAGAGCGGCCGAAACGCCGGCCATGCCGGCACCAAGCACGAGTGCGTCGGTCATCGGTGGTCCCTCGTACTCTTGCGACTAGCCCAACTCGGCCTGAGCAGGTCGCAGATTGGTCAACGCGCCAGGCAATGCAGGATCAGCTGGACATCAGCTTGTCAAAGACCGGCACCGGGTCATCAACCTCGACAAGTCGCTGACCCGTGATGACCCAGATTCGCGTCGCCACGGCTTGGACAAACGCTCGATCATGGCTGACCAAAAGACAAGCCGCACCGTGCTCGACCAATTCGCTCTCCAGCGAGTCCTGACCGTTGATATCGAGATGATTGGTTGGCTCATCCAAAAGGTAAAAGTTTGGCTGGAGCAAGCGCAGAAGAAGCATGGCAAGCCGCGCTCGCTGCCCTCCCGAAAGACGAGATATGGGCGCAGTTTGGGCGTCAATACCGACGCCGGCGCCTGCGAGCAGGGAGCGCGCCTGTTGATCCGGGAGACTGCTCAGGCTCTTGAAAGCGTCCTGCGGGGTCTTGAACATCTCGAGCTGTGATAGCGCTTGGTTCGAATATCCCAACTTGAGACTCGCGGCGACACGGATATCCGGATCGGATCCCGCAACAGCCGCCCGCAACCGCTCGATCAGCCTTGTCTTACCCGTACCGTTTCCTCCCAGGAGAGCAACCCGATCCCCGTTCTCGATCCATTTCGTACCGGTACGGAACAGCGGCCTCCCATCCGGTGTGACGATGGCAGTGTCCTTGATTGCGACCAGCGCCTTGGCATGACTTCCGCTGTTGGTTAGACGGATGGTTCCTGCCGAACGCTCCAGATGCCCTGGTCGGGCGCGCTCCTCGAGTTTGTCTGCCCGCTCCGACAGCTGCTTTGTCTTCACCACCAGCAGGTCGGACCCGGAGTTGATGCCGATGTTCTTGAGCTTCGCCGCCTGTTGTCGAAGAACCTTGACCTTGCGCATATCGTTCTCGAACTGTCTTTTTCGCGCCGCGTCGTGATCCTCCAACGCTTGCAGGGCGCGAGAATAGGGCAGAGAAAAGTCTGCACTTTCCTTTGGGCGCAGGAACAACGTACGGTTGGTCACGTCGTCGAGGAAGGCCCGGTCATGGCTTGCTGCGATCATGGCGCAATCGCGAGGCAACGCTGCCAGGAACCTTTCCAGCACGCCGATCCGGCCGATGTCGAGATGGTTTGTCGGCTCATCCAGCAGGAGCAGGTCAGGTTCGACAATGGCGGCCCTCGCTAGAAGCATCGTCCGTTGCCACCCGCCGGATAGAGCATGGACAGCAACGCCCCGAATGGATTCGTCCACGAAAAGATCATCGAGCAGGACATCGACCCGCCAGCCTTGCGTCTCGGCGACCTCCGGAGCAAGTGCTTCGCGCACTGCATCTTGGAAGCTGAGCGACTTGAGCCGTTCGGGTGGATCTTGTGGGGCGGCAGCCACTATCAGTCCGCGTGTGCGGGTAACGCCCCCCGCCGCTGCGTCTTCCTGGCCGGCTAAGATACGAAGGAGTGATGATTTGCCGCGTCCGTTGGCCGCGACAAGGCCAAGGCGGTCGCCTTTGCCAATTGAGAAACTCAGGCCGGAGAAGAGCGAGTCAACACGGGTTAGAGAAAGGTCTTTGATGGCAATAAGTGACATTACAGTCTCATAAGTCAGTGAGCGCGACAAAACGCGCGCAAATGGCTGACAACGAGACGGCGATACGCTCCTTGGTCAGCCCCGCGAGGTAAAACGCAGGGCGCAGACAGGTCCGCGGGTTGGATTGTGGCGGCTATGATGATTCATGGACCTTCCCCTCCGCTTTCAACCTTGGGGTACAGGATCGTACCAACTCAATCGCATCCGGGCAAGACCCTTCTTGTCCTCTGGCGGTGCGCGATCCTACCGGCGACAACGCGCCTGGCCGCTAGCCGCACAACAGGAGACCACCGAAAGGGAATAAGGCGGTACTTAGCCGAGACTTTTGGTTGATAGCGTAGAGACCACGCCTCTCTGGACACGTTGGTTGGGCGAGGGTCCATTAGCGCGCTGCTGTAAGAAGATCAGGTTGCGAGTCGATCTTGAAGGGACCAAAGCCAACGCGTGGTGGTGAGTTAATCGCGCGCCCTCTTTTCTTACTTGCCATTGCGCAACAACTAAGCCGTCCTTCCATACCTATCAGGTTTGATAGTTGCGCTAAACGCTATCGCGCAGCTTTACTTATCGAAACGTCACATCATCTCCAGTTGAGTGATGTCGTCAATCAGTTGCTCAAGCGGGCAGGTGCGGCCGGAGTGTCTGGCATGGCTTTTGGAGATCCGATGGGTCTTCGCCTGTCCTGTGGAGTTCCGTCCGCCATACTAGAGACAGGGCGGAGCCGGCTGGTGGAATGTCTCAACAGCAGCGTCGAACCTGGCAGTGGAAAGGACTAACGCTATGATTGTATCGCCTTCCCCCAAGAACGCCGTCATTCTCGCTGCCGGCTTCGGATCCCGCTTGCGCCCCCTGACCGATCTGCGCCCCAAGCCGCTGGTCGCGGTTGGAGGGACCCCGATCCTCTTCAATGCGCTCCGTCATTTGGAAGCCGTCGGCGTCGAGGACGTGACCATCGTGGTCGGCTATCGAAAGGATGCCATCCAATTCGCATGCGGCCGTCGCTTCGGCAAGCTCGACATCAACTACGTTGAATCGTCGGTATACGACGCAACAGGAAACGCCTATTCCTTGTGGTTGGCGCGTCATGCGTTACTCAACGGAGATACCTATCTGCTAGAAGGCGACGTCTTCTTCGAGCTAGACGCTCTGCGAAACCTTGGAGCGGTCAACGCCGAAAACGTTGCGGCAGTCGCGCCATTCGACCAATCCATGGAGGGCCCCGCTGTAGTCTTGGACAATGATGACTTCATATCTGAGGTGCGGACAAAGCAGACGGCTGCGAATCTGGATGCGGATTACCCACGTCTTTTCAAGACCATGAATCTCATTCGCTTTTCCGGAGTCGACCTCCGTCAGACTCTCGTCCCACATCTCGACGATCTGATCGGCCACGGTGTCGTGAAGTTCTGTATCGAGGAACTGCTTGGCCCGCTTGTCTGGAATCGAAGTCTACGGATCGCGGCAGCTCGCTGTGACGAATTGAAGTTGTTTGACATCGACAACGAGAATGATCTTAGCCTCGCCGAAGCGATGTTCGCACCAAAGAGGGAAATGGCCTGTTAGAGTGCTTCAATCAGCGCAATGTCCACTGATGGATGTGTGATGAAAGTTCGGCTCCTTGGTCATTATCAACCCGCCACGACCAGGCAACTTGCAACCTACCACGAAGTAGAGCAGGTCAATGACAGAGACTTTTCGAGCGGTCTTCGCGATGCCGACGTGTTCGTCGCAAGAAACCACGTGAATATCAACGCCGTGGCGGAACATGCACTTGCGTTGCCGCAATGCGCATGGCGACGCGCTCCGCTGAAGACGCGCCAGCTTCGGGCCGGAAAATGGTCAATCCGGATGAGAGATCGACGTCTCCGGCCACCGGTGCAGAAGCCCGCTCTGACAGTAGACGAGAGTTTATGGTGCGCTCGGAGGGCGTTCGCATTTCTTGCGAATTCAATGGCTTATTCGAGCAGTTTGGATCGAAAGGTTCATTTCGACCCCAACGGGTCCCCTTCAGCTTTCTGTGCGATGCCATCCGATCGAAGGTCGGCCGTAGGGAGCCCGAGGCGGCGACCATTAACCTTTCATTAACCACGCAACGCCAACCTCCCCTCCAAACAAAGGGAGGCCCGCAAATGGCGATGTTTCGAATTCAGCTCGCCGACGGCGAGCGGAACTTGAAGACCGACCTCAAAGCTTTGAACGAGGACTCAGCTCGCAGCGCCGCGGAGAAATGGTTCGACGGCGCTCGTTGGCGCATCGTCGCGATCCGACGCTTGTTCGACTGAGGCTGGCGGGTCGCGGTCAGCACTAACAGTCCCCACGACTCGCGCCAAATCCGCTGCACGGGGATATTGAACGATCATGCACCAGCGCCTGGACGACCTTCCGCTCGAAGGGTTCGCGATCATTGTCGATGGCCACTCTAAAGCGACCTTCTCCACCAGAGAAGGCGCACGCAGGGCGGTCATTGAGCTTAAGGGCCGGTTTCCGGCCATCCAAATCAAGGTCTACGACGCGGCGCAAGGCAGACCGAATTTACCTGATCAAACCCTGATGACGATCATTCCAGTCTGAGACCGCTGCTCGTTAGCTGATCACCGGGCGAGCCTAACGCCCACGGCGCGTCGTCTCAATTGAGATCGGATTTCCTAACCTTGTGGGACGGTTGCGTATGCAACCGGACTAGGCGCGCCAATGAGCGGGGAAGGCGGTCAAGGGCGCCGCCTGCGGCGCTCGCATGGCCCTTGTCCGCGGTGGGGTCGCAGACCCCAACTGCGTGCGCCGCAGGCGCATCGCAACAAGTGAAATGGCACCCGCAAGAGCGTGAGCATAGCGACGTCCGCGGTCTCGAAGAAGTTCTTCTCCTTCTTCAGGTCCATCGCCTCGGACAAGCGACAAGATCTGCGCGAACCCCGTGTAGAACCACATGCCTTTGACGTAGAACGCCACGAGATCGCGCAGCAAGGCGCGGTCGTTGTCAGGCGTTCCGGTCTCGAACGACAGATCGTCCAGATGCTGGGTGTGCTTGAGTGCCCATGCCGCCTTGTCGGTGATCGAGGGCACCTCGCGGTACATATTGAACAGCTCGCCCTCATCGAGGCCGAGGCTCAGCAAGCAAGCGACCTTCCTTTATGACTTCCGAAAATGCTGGCTCGCGCTTTTGCAAATCGTCCCACAAATCGTTGCTCATCGCTCTAGCCGGGGGTAGTACGGCAATAGCCGCCTTCACCTCAGCATCAGAGCCGCCGCCGTTGTAAATGGCGTGCATCCTGTCGCGCCAGTCAGCTGGGAGATCGGCAAGCAACGTCAGAAGACGCCCTACGGCGTTCGTGTCTTCATGAGACTTATTCTTTGCCACGTCCCATTGTGCACACAGCCTACCAAAGGTTGGCAACTTAGAACAGCGACCCAAAGTTCTGTGTCAGTGTTCGCCAGAGGATTTGGCACACTCTCCAAAACACACCAGCCGACGGGATGAGAAGACAGACGAATCCGATGGAATAAAAGAGAGCGACGAGGATACGCGAGATGGGATGAAGCTCGTCCAGGTACCGGTAATAGAGATGCAAATAGCCGAGATACATCTCTCGTTTCTGCGCATCCGTTTCGGACTGCCCATCTGGGTTCGTTTTCTTGTACCGGTCGCGGATTTCCCAGTACTCATTGAAGAATTTGTCATTGTTGTGCGTGAAAGCTTTCTCGATATCGACCATCGGGAAATCGCCACTCACGTCCTTGACCGCAGAGACGTACGCGTTGGCAGAGCCATAGTATTTGACAGCGTTCGGGCAGCGCCACGAGTAGATGGCAACCGCCGCCGCAATGGCGCAGAGCCCGAAATAGATCAGCAACAGCCTGGGCGAGACAGCAACGTCGCCCGGCGAGCCACCCAGCTCACTAATGACGTGCAGGTATTCTGAGATCTTTGCGTTGAAGATGATCAGATAACCGATCAGCGGGATGAGGACCGTCATACGGGCAGTTGGAGAACTACTGACCGCCCAAAAGCGAGACCACACCACCGGTCGGAGATGAAGCAAGGAGATGCAGTCCATCATTCCAAACGATTTCCGAAAGCTACCAAGCCTCATCTATTACTTCTCATCGTAGGGCTCACCCGAGTCTTCCCTCAGCGAGCGGTAGTACTCTTCGGCTTCATCATCGAGGAAATTGTCGTCAATCACGTCTGGCTCTTTAACCTCGATGCCATGCTCGTAATATTCTTCAAGCGTCATAATTGCCTTGCCGACATCACTCAACACCACGTTGATCTTGTGCTCTTCAACCTCTTCGGCTCCTGATCGCTCCGGCACTTCATCGAAGTATTCATATGACAGCCATGGCCAGACGTCCGCCATGTACTCGTCCAGGCTATGCGTCGGAATCCATTGCGAGACCATGTAGTCAGGTTCACCGTTGTCGATCTGGTCTGAGTCGAAGTAGATTTTACAATCTCTGAAGCCCAGGCTTTTGTTGACCCACTCCTCAATGACGAGATAGATCTCGAACTTACCGGAGAACTCCCTGATCATAGGTAGGTCGAGAGTGAGCCGGAGCTTACGGAATGCCGCTTCGTCGGACACCCCCCTCTCCAACGCTTTCGCGGATGCAGCATCCAGGACCTGGTTGGGCGGTATCTCAATGGACCATCTTCCCGACCTGTGCATCTGGATCTGGCTTTCATGGCTGGAGATCCAGTGTGCGCGCTGCAAGACGCCGAGCGACGTTGACCTTGCGGCAATGAAGCATCCGCCGACCACCTTCGTGCACGACCTCGCAAGCCGGCTGCGCTGCCGCAAATGCGCCAAGGCGGGCCGGCGTCCTTCCGCAACTCTGCTACAACTAACGTTGCAACCGCGCCACCCTCGGACCGAAGCCTGATCGATGTGCAATCTCTATTTCGATCACAACCAACCAGGCCGCGATCAGCGCGCTGTTCCGCGTCGTGAACCGATACGTTGGCAATCTGGCGCCAATGCCGGGGGTTTTTCCCGATTACAAGGCACCGATCGTGCGCAATGGAGCCGAAGGCCGCGAACTCGCGACGGCGCGCTGGGGAATGCCGTCGTCGTCAAAAGCGCTGATGGACGCCACTAAGAATCGAGCCGAAAAGCTGCAGGCCAAGGGCAAGACCGTCGATTTCAAGGAGCTGCTACGGATGGAGCCGGACGGCGGCACCACGAACATCCGCAACGTGAAGAGCAAGCACTGGACGAGATGGCTGGGAGCCGAGAATCGCTGCGTGGTACCGTTCAACTCCTTCAGTGAATTTAACAAGACCGAAGGCGGCGACATCTGGTTTGCACTCGATGAAACTCGTCCCCTCGCCTGCTTCGCCGGCATCTGGGCCAATTGGACGTCTGTCCGGAAGGTCAAGGAAGGTGAGACGACTAACGACCTCTACGCGTTCCTCACGACCGAGCCAAACGCCGAAGTCGGCGCCATCCACCCCAAGGCGATGCCGGCGATCCTAACGACGCCGGACGAAGTCGAAGCTTGGATGACGGCCCCTCCGGACGAGGCCCTGAAGCTACAGCGGCCACTTGCCGATGGTGCGCTCCGGATCGTCGCCCGCGGCGTCAAGGAAGATACGGCCGGGCTAGCCACGTGACCATCGAGGACGATGATGACCAGGCAGCTTCCTCGGGCCGCCAGCGCAAGATGATACATATCTACATGGACACCTTCTATGCGTCCACCGAGCAGCGCGACAATCTGGCTCTCCGCAACAAGCCGGTCGCCGTCGGTGGATCCCGCGAGCAAGTCATCATGGCGGCAGCCAGCCATTGACCCATTGCAATTGGTCTGCGTTGGTCTCCATACATGCGCGCCCGCCCATGCCAATCCGAAGCCGGAAGAGCGACTGTCAGTGGCGGGAAGATCGGCGATTTCACGAGCGGCTCCGAAGATCGCTCGACGGCTGCATTATCATCGCGCAAGCTCCTGCTGTTCCAGGACCGGTTGGCGTCAACAGCGCATCGAGAATGGACCAAGCCCCATAAGCTGCGCCCGGCGTCTGCAGCACCTCGCGGATGCCGGCATCCTCGATAGCCGAAACCTCCAGATCGACGGTCGGCCCAGAGACAGGGCTCGCCGTTGGCGGATCGAAGCTGTGAAGGAAGGTTCTGATCATTGATCGCTGGGAGACGCTCCTCGAACATTCCGCGGGTGTAGCAACCAAAACAATTCAGGAGATGGGTTGATGGCGAAGCACTGGCGGCTCGATCCGCAGCACGAGATCAGCGTATCCGCCAAACATCTGTTCAAACAACGAAAAACCGCTTGTACGAGGTGGAGTTTCCAATCTACTATAGGTAGAGCTTTTCCTCACTTCCTATTGACGATCAGTTATGAGCCCTCGCGATTGCATCTGGAAGTCACTTTTCACAGCGGTTTGCCTCTTGGTGGCCTTGTCCGCGCAGGCAAAGGCGGACGAGCTTGTAATGGTCGGATCGGCGAACAGTGCCGGTGGCGTGGTTCAGATTGACGGCGGCGCAAAGCAGGACACCAAGAACTGGCCGGCAACGCTGAAGTATTTGGTTGCGGGAAAGTTTACTTGCACAAGCACGATCGTGGGCGAACGCTCCGTCATAACGGCCGCGCACTGTTTGCCGGACGGCACGACGGCACGGGTTGAGATTGGCGATAAGAAGTTCAATCTGACTTGCACGCTGCATCCTCATTTTAGCCGGGATACTTTGGAGTTCGACGTCGCGCTCTGCTTCAGCAAGGACTCCTTTCCAAACACAATCGGTTATGAGAACCTTGACGTTAAGGTCACCCGCGTTTCGGTAGGGTCCATACTCTTCCTGCTCGGGTACGGCTGCCGGGACGTCAATTCGCAGGTCGATTTTGGCCAGCTCTACGGCGGGAGCGCGACCGTATTTCAACTAGCGCCCAGCCCAGGCACCCATATCAGGACTCACGATGGGGTGGTCATCTGCCCAGGCGATAGCGGCGGCTCAGCCTACGTACTCGCGAACCAGGACCAACCAGTCAGTCCAAGGTCGATCATTGGCATCAACTCGGGCTACGCCGCTCTAACGCGCGTCTCAGCCATCACTCCTCTGACCGGGGATGTAGCCGAGTTCATCCGAGATTGGGCCGATGACAGAAAGACCACGATCTGTGGCGTCCACTCCAACGTTCTGTATTGCCATGACAGGTTCGTTCCCTAAGGCTCCAACGATTTTGAATATCGCCTCTGCCCTTTTCGTCGCCTCAACCCTGCTGAGCGCGCCATGTGCGCTTGCCCAGTCGCCTCCAGTGAATCTGTTGATTCAGACAAAGAAACTGACACCCGAACTGGTCGTGGCGGTCGCCAAATGGGGACAAGAGAAGTCGATACCGGCTAAGGCGGGGACAGACGTCATTCAATTGGTCTCCCAGCAATGCGGCACCGCGAACGCCCGTCGTTATTACCTTCCAGTTTTCCTGTCGGCCAACGCCAGCAATCCCGAAATAAAGAGCGGAAAGCTCGTCCTCACGAAAGAGGCTACGCTGGTGTTTCCTGCGTGCCTATATGCTAACGAAAAGCTCGCGTTGGTACCCGTCTCAGAAACCGGAGTTGATTGGACGAAGCCCACTCCCGTTCAAAGCAGCACTCTCCAAGAGGTACTGCGAACGTATCAAGAGTCTGCAAAATCCAAGCCGCAGTCGACGAAATCAAAACCTTCAGCACCGAACAAATGGATACCGATCCTGGGCTCTTCTACAGGTTTTATTTTCGACCCCGTTGAGAATTCAGATGCCTCAACTTGGGGGGCGCAAACTATCGACTACGATTTCCTTGTTAAAGGTAAGCCGACGGCGAAGGCCGCACCGAACACTGGACCCATTCTGGTCGCCCGTACAGACAGTGACCACCTTGCCAACAATTCCATCAATGATCAGTATCAGAAGGTATTGAAGGACGCGTTGAAGTATGACGTGAGCACGGTGGAGCCTCGCCTTGTTCAAGGCTCGGCTGGGCTCGAGAAAATGCTTCGGGCACAGGATGTGCTCGACTTCAATGACATCAAGGGGTTTAAGAATATTCCTACAGGCGCAAGTCTCGTGACGTCCGATTTTGCCCCCGGCGCTTATCCCATCACATTGAAAGAGGGCTCAGACGTCAAAGTGGCAGCAAGGGAGATATTCACGTCTGCGCCGCGATCGACTGCTGCAATTGGCCAACTTAACAACATAAGTCCATATTTTGCCGAACCTCTTGGAGGCGATGACAAGGAATGCAAGCCAGGTCCATCAGACACTTGGCCAGTGAACCTTGAGGAATTGCAGACCGTATTGCGGCTGCGTAAGGCGATAGGTGCGATGCCCAGCACTGGCTTGCTTCTGGTGCTTGATACAGGCTTTCCGCGAGGGCAGGTCGATACGGCTCCGTTTACCAAGATGTTCTTCTACCCAAGCCCCCAAGACGACGATCCCGCGCGCGAGCCCTATCTGTGGTCTGTGACCCGCCCGCCTGAGTATTTTAACGACAATTCCGAGAACGCGAGCCATGGCGTCGGCGTGCTGGCGTTGGCGCTAGGAGGTTTGGGAGTCCTGAAGCAGAACATGCTTGCCTCCAATGTTGAGACCCAAGGAAAGCTAATCCTAGACTTGATGGCCTACCAACGGCTGGCCGGCAATAAGCTTGGCGTTGCCGCCGAAGCAGTGACAAGAAGCCTGTCCGGAACAGGCTGGGGACGGGCCGACATCCTGACGGTCAACCTGAGCCTTAAGTTTGACCTGGAAAATCTCGAAGAAGCTCCAGACTTTAACGGATACCTAGCGCTCCAGAACCAAGTCTTGTTTGTCCTGGCAGCAGGCAATGATGGCGAAGACGCTGCAAACGTGGTCCCGGCTCGCTGGGGAGGCGTTGCCAACAAAAATGTCATTACGGTAGGCGCAATCGGAGCGGATAACAATTTTTGGAAGAAATCGAACAAGAGCAGCGCATTCGTCGACATCGCAGCGCCCGGATGTGCAGTGCCGACTACCTACTGGAATCCGAGTACGAAGAAATTCGATGAGGTTGTGTTGAGCGGCACATCCTTCGCAGCTCCTCTTGTCTCCTTTACTTCCAATCTACTTCGCGAGTACGCGTCCGGCGCTCGACGAAAGGCGCGGATTCTTGCTAGCGGACGTTATTTTCCGGATCTTCAGACGGTGACGCGTTCATCGCGTGCGTTGGACATTCCCACCGCCTTGGCGACACCCTTTGATGTTGTACGCACTAGCGCCGGCAAGTTGCGATTTGGGCGCGTAAAATGGCTGCCAGGAAAGACTTTGTGCGGGACGCCCTTCACGCAAGGGACGTTTGCCCAGGTTCATCGTATGAGCGATCAGCAAGATAAAGTAAGCGTGGTTAAAAAGCAGGGAGCTCTAGCCTCAGGAGCGCTCGACCTCAAAACATGCGACCTCGCAAATGGTCAATTAGACGCCATTCCATTTGAGGAAGCACAGCTTGGCGACAACGGTCTTAGCTATGCCCCAGCCGAACCAATAGACATCAGAAGCGTAGAGAGCATCACGTTCTGCGAGAGCTGTGAGTTTAGGCCGCAGTAATCAAATCACTGGCTGGGAGATGGCGGGAATACCGCATTGGGAGCCAGCAGATAGGGTCGCTCGCGGCTGATGGAAGGAGCTCTTGTTGCCTCCGGCTCACGAGCTGCAGGCTTGATTTTATCCCCGCTGGTGCCTGTCTTGCCCTTGTCGGGCTCCTTCTTCGGCTCAGCGATATGGATCGGGTTCTCTGCGCTTCCAAGCTCCGGTTTGGGCGTTGCGAAGCCCGACGAGCCGGATTTCGCAGCGTTGGCATACGCCGAGCCAGGCCCATTGATATAGATCTGTAGGTTGCTGTTTTGCTGCAGGGAGCCAGTCCCCTGGACCGCGAGCGGGTTCCAGGAGACGGTTACAAGGGAGTACTTCGCTTCGATACCGCCAATGACCTGTACGGCGAAAGAATAGTACATCTGCGCCGGCTCGGCCTTTTCTGCGCCCTTTGCCGGATAGAGGAAGTTCTCGCTCATAAGAGAGCCGTTGTCTCGCAGCCAGGCCGCCAAGGGCTTCTGGCCGTTCACATTGATCCTTGTAAAGTTGATCGGATCCCCTAGCGAGGTCTCGGCTAGCGCCTCGAGATCGTCCAACGTCCTTATCGGAGCGGAATAGCACCTCGCTCGATCGCTCGGATTCGGCAGCTCATCCGATGAAATGGCCAATGGCGCGGCATCTTGCCTCAACAGGAATGACCAGATCAGATCGTACGTACCCTGTCCCGAAAGCGTGGGCCCGACATGCACCGTTTCGCTCGAAGACGGGCTCAGGACCCGCTTGAAGTCTTCGGATGTCCCGGCTCCTAAGCCGGCAGAATCCGTCACTTTAAGTTCGACCGTGAAAGCACCATACAGCTTCGGTGCGACCTCGAAATAGGAATAGCGCGTGAAGGCCTCGTCCGGGGACGTTTTGGCCAATAGAAGATAGGCTACCTTTCGCCTGCGTTCGATCTCGTAAAAGGTGACGAGCTCACAACGGATAGATTTCAGAAAGCCAGGCAGTTGACCTGCAGAAATTACGCCCGCCTGAGGATCATGAACGTAGTAGAGGCTCGTACAACCCGTCATGACCGGCAGCAAGAGGCCAATGCTCAAGGCACGCGCAGCAGTCTTCATAAGGCACCGAACTAAGGGAATTGGCTGATCGAAAATTACTTCTTCGGCCTAGCCCGAAATAGCGACCAGACGAAATCAAGCTGAGCATATCGGCCCGTCTGCTTGGAGTTCGCGTCCTTGATGATGAACCAGTTTGAATCGGGCGGGCCGTTGAAGCTTTGCCCGTCAGGCCTGAAGATATCCAGCCTGTCGTTCCCGCTGGGGCCAATGGTGGAGCGAGAATGACACGTTATGCACGAGGACGTGGTCTGAAATCCCTCCTCCGGCTCCGAGTTTGCCAGCAGAGTAGTACTTCCCCTCGAGTCAATGAAATCGACCTGCGTACCCCTCAGCCTGTAGTTCGCCCATTTCGTGCCCTCAAGGCCAATCCCCTTCGGAGCAAGATTGCAATTGAAGGGCTTGGTTGAACAAGCAAACGTGTCGCGAGATTCGAGCTTCCACGATTCGTTGCCGGACCGCGTCGGATTGTCCACGTGTTCGAAAGTGGCCCAAAACCAATTCGGCAGGTCTTTCGTGGTTATGTGAAGAGCGGTAAGGCCATAGATGCGCTCTTGCCCATCAGGCGTTTTCAGCGCTGTCCAATGATATCTCGGCTTGTCAGCCTCGGATATCTGTCGCCACTGCGCCTTGATCTCTTTCGCCCGGTTAGGAAACGAAATCGTCAGCTGACCTTGCTTTGCGAGCGCATTCTGTCCGTCGAGATTGTAGAGGGTATTCGAACGAACAAACTCGTATGTATCCTTGTTTAGCCGTGTTTCGTTTGTGAGAGTCAGCGCGGCTTGCGGGTCGAAGGCCGGTCGTGCGATGCCCAATTGAGCGTCGCGCGCAATCTGCTGCAATGGCCGAGTTTCAAAGTCTGCCAATTCCCTTACCGAAGGCTTGATTTGATCCAGCCAAGCCCCTGGATCGCTGCCGTCGGACTTGAATACGTCGCGAGCGATCTTCCAGGTCTCCCAGACGACGGGCCCGTCAGCGCCAAATTTTGCTGAGGAGTTTGCTGCACGCTTTGCAATGTCCGCCGGCCAATTGATCGACACGAACACCTTCCACGCATATTCATCCGGCCGGCTTATTGCCGCCGCCGTATCTTGCAAATCGTCCCACGGTTCAGCGCCAGCAGATTCGACTGGGAGAGCGGTCGCTGCTGCAACGGTAAAAACGAAGGCTCTAAAGGATGAAAGTACGGCTGAATAAAATGATCTTCTGGCCATTGGTGCCCCCCATTGGCTCAGTCAATTGTGGACCTCTCTACTACCGCGTGTCAATATGTATAATACAATCCGATGGTAAGTCTCCCGGTCGGATAGGGTATCCAAGTGCACCTCAGGTTCGAGCGGGAGGCCAATTAGTCCTCGGGCGTCGCGTCCGGCAACCGCAAGCGCGCTTGATTTTCTAAGTGGCCCGACGCGTCTGCGAGCTGAGCAAACAATATATTCGTAAGCTCATTCATGAGCGATGAAAATCATAGTGGAGGAGAAGATATGGGATTTGATCGTATCAGAGAGATACTGGCCCAGGGATTGGCAGCTTGGGAGCAGCAAAATGGCCCCGCGGCCTTGCACGGACACGGCGCGACTTTCAAGTGGGATACAAAAGCAAACCTCATGGCTGCAGTCGGCCATAGCAAACAACTGATACAGCCGGACTTGATTGGGAAGGATGGAGCCAGCACGAACCTGGTGATCGACTTGCGAACAGGAATTGCTAGTCCCGCATTCAGAATGCCGAAAGGCGGACCCTTCATTCCCGACCCGGAGGTCCAGGAGATCGTTGATTGGATAAATCAAGGATGTCCCGATTAGAAGGATAGGGGAGTTTCGCGCCAGTCCGCCCCTTTCCATTCGCGCCTTCTCTTTGGAAGGATGGATGGGGTCATTGCCGCTGTTATGGGAGCATCAACAGTTTGTCGAAGGCCCATCTGCAGCTATGCGTTTGGTGTTGGAGCAGTCGATGCGTGCCACGCAACTTGATCGAAGACCGCCGATCTAGCCCGACGCTCGATACGCTTGAAGCCATTCCAGCTGCTTTGGCGTTCGTTGAAGCTCGCTCCCCTACGCGGATGAGCCGGCATCTTTCCGCCCGTGCAGCCTCTTGCGCGCGATTGAGCTGGTCGGAACCTGTCCAGAGCGCTCTCGCCGATCGGTCTCAACTTAGGATCCGCCCGCTATAAGATGCAGGCGCGGCGACGAAAGCGGCTCCGACCATTAGCCAGTTTAGGTTGCGGACGAATTGCTCTGCGCCTATGATGGCTTGGTTCAAGCCGTCCTATTTGCGTAAATTTCTTTTGCGGAGCTCCTATGTTTCGCCAAGCTCGATTGCTTCTTATAGCTTTTGCCTGGGCTTGCGCCGGAGGTGCTCACGCAACCGAATCGGTCAGGCGGCCTCTTGTCGTCGTTGCAGGCATACTAGGTAGCAAGCTCTGTACTTCGTCCGGCGAGGTCGTTTGGGGCACGGGAAGTTCCTTGCAGAATTTTGCTCGCTTAGAACTAGGAGGCCCTTCAAAAGAGGCCCTCTCTCCATGCGGGTTGATCGACAAAGTCGAAGTCTTCGGTCCGTTTTACTCCATCAAAGCCTATGCAGCTCTTCTGACGAATCTCAAGTCTTTCGGATTTGATCAATCCAATCTCCATCTGTTCGATTACGATTGGCGGCAAAGCAATTTCGAGACGGCCGCGAAATTCAAAACCTTTATCGAGGAGCGACAGAAGGACGGCAGACTGCCGGGCAAGTTCGATATACTTGCTCACAGCATGGGCGGAATCGTTACGCGAATTTACCTGGACAAGAACCCAGACAACTCTGTGAACAAAGTGATCTACTTCGGCACGCCATTTCTCGGGTCTGCGGACACGCTTAGCACGCTTTCGGAAGGCTGGGGGCGGATCGCAAATATTGTCGCTGGCGGGATGGACACGATCCGGCGCGTTGCAATCTCCCTCCCTGGATTCATGGAGCTCCTCCCGCGCTACAAAGAATGCTGTTACGTCCGGTTAGCGAATAACGACAAAGACCCCATCGACGTATTCGATGCCGAACAGTGGCGGTTGCTTCATTGGCTCCCTAACGAAATTAGCTCCAGCCCCGAACGCCTTGCCGCGTTCAAAACGAACCTCAATAACGCGCGAACCCTAAGCGATCTGCTCCGAACCCCACCTCCGAAGGTAAGCGAAGTCATCTTTGCGGGCGATGCTAAGCCCACGAATGTGTATTTCGCCGTCAAGCAGGGAGCGACCGCACCCGACGCAAGCCGGTGGTACTTTTCGAAGGATCTCGGAGACGGTACCGTTCCTGCCTGGAGCGCTGCACGAAACCCAAATTTTGATGATCTTTCCGGAGCCATGGTTTCGTTCTCTGAGCATGCGACCTTGTTCGATGATAATTGGGCCGAAAGTGAGCTGAAACGCGAGCTACTCTCGATCACGCCAGTTGTGAGAGAGCCGATAAACGGTCGAGGCCATCCGATCATAAGCGTCCGATCCGGTGGGACCCAACTCAATTGGACGATCAGAACGCTGGAAGTGACTTGCGAACAGCCGACCTACGCTAATACCGATATGCTTCGAGCAACGGCGACGATCAACGTGGACGGACCTGTTGAGTCGCTAAAGACTGGATTGGTGCTAGCGAAGACCATCCTCCGCAACGGCTCTAGCGAGATCGAGATCCCGGTAGCTGAGACTAGCGGCACGGCAGACTTTTCGCTGGGAAGGCTGACATTTTCGATCACTGCCGACCTAAGTTCTTTGCAAAAAGGAGCTTTCGAGCTCGAGTTTTCTTTGCCTACCGTTAGAGACGACGCCAAGTCTGCCTACCGTTTTGCCGTCGTTGGGGACTGAGTAGTGGAACGGCAGCTTGTTCGTGCGCTCAGTGCGGCGCTCATCTATGGCGCTTGGTCCAACCAGGTCTTTGCCATTGATGCAGGGCAGGTTCTGGCAAAGCTGCAAGGCAAAATTGTTCATCTGCGGGTAGCCGGCCAAGAAGCACCCGGGGAGACGTTTGTACAGCCTATACATGGGTCCGGCGTAATCGTTAAGACCGGAGCTTCCGACCCAAGGCTCAAGTTTCGCATCCTTACTGCAGGACATGTCGTGAAATCCGACGCGTCCTGGGCCCCTCTTGGCAGCAGGGTGAATCGAGACGTCTACATCATCGCCGAGTACGGTCCCGGTAGCGTTGAATTTCGACCCGTAACAGGAGTCTTGGTGAATGGTCAGAACGACATCGCGCAAGTTGTCACCGGACCAACGACAACCCTCGCCGCTGATTTAAATCCCACACCCTTGATCTCCGGCAACAAGTACGTCGTCGTGAGTTGGGGCATGAGTGGGGATCGTGTTGCCGAAAGCGCCGGCGCGAAAGTCGTAAAGGTGATCGGTTCAGACGACGTAGATCCAGAGCTCGTACAACTCGAGGGCGAACTCGTGCCCACCGAAAGCGGATCTCCCGTACTCGACGAAACCGGGGCGGTTGTGGCCATTGTCGTTATGAGGGAAGTTACAGGAGGGGTTTCAAAAAAGGCGTTGGCTCTTCCGATCCAAAAATTGACCGAATGGATCAAGGGCAATCAAGGGGTGCCCGTGGCCGAAGCCGCCCGCCCCGATCTGGCAAAACTTGTTGGACAGACAACCGGGCTCTGTATCTTCCTCGGTAAGCGGTCCGCGTTGGCGAGGACGCAGTTGAGATATCCGGATGCCCCCTTTGGCCGAGATATCCTGTCGCAAGTTCAGCAACGGGCATCTGGGGGAACTGAAGCAAGTTTTACGCTTTTCGATAAGCCATTGCGTATTGCCACCCAAGCAGAGGCTATAAATGTTCGGTCTCGATGCCCAGAACTCGAAGATGGCAAGGCATACTATGGCTCGGTGGTTTCTCAACTTACGGCAAAAAACCAAATCAAAGTCGGCGCTATTCAAGCGATGCGCTACCTCGGCGACGTCTTTTACTGGGCAAGAGTTACTGAGGTCATTTCCAGCGAATAATGCTCCGCACCTGCATTCGAATTGGAGCTTGCGAAACAATGCGCACCAGGAGGCGAATGAAATCCATGGTGCCTATAACCACGCCGCCGAATCCTGGCAGGAGCGCCGAGCGGATGATGCGGCGGTGGGCGGATGCGCTGTGGTCGGCGGTAGGCGATGTTCAAAACTCCGGGGCAACCGTACGTCGGGTCGAACCAGATGAGCTCGTCACACTGGCGGACATCGCTCGACGTGCCGAAATGAGCCGAGCCGCCATCTCGAATTATTTCGCTGGAACACGAGGCGAGGGCTTTCCGGTGCCTGTCGCCAAAATCGGCAGCGATAATCCTTTATGGCGTTGGTCTGAAGTTTCGGCTTGGCTTCATGATCGCGACCGCATCTCTTTCGACGTAATGGATCAAGCGCGGCTCATCGCGCAGATGAACGAAAGATTGAGAAGCGGTGCGCCTATCGGCAGCCCCGACAATCTCGGAGATAGAGAAAGTGATCTGCGGAATCGTGCGTGAATTCCAGTTTCCGGGTTGCCGCGAAGGGCTAACGCGCTGCCATTGACCTCACGAACGCTCACGACCCGAGCCGAGCGAGCGATCGACGCCGCGGTCATGTCCCGTCGTTCGAGGGCATCATCGGCAAGATCAAGACGGCCGAAGCGATCCTGAACGCCGTCTGACCCTCCTCCCCGCCATCCGTTCACCGCCAAGAGCGCGGCGATCCGAATCCGCTTAGCTCGAGACCGGCGCATGCCCCGGGGGCCTGTTTTCACGTCCACTCGAAACGCTCGATCAAGCCGCTGAGTTGCCCGTAGCGCAAAAAGTTGCGCTTCTGCAACTGACCGACAACGACCCCCGGGGCAATACCCAACTCGTTCGCAAATGACCGTACGGCTCTTTCAGACAGATCCCCGTCAGCCAAAAATTTGGAGAGCTGCGCCTGCGGAACGAGGAATTCGGCGGACCAGGCGTTTGCCTCTTCCTCTTCCTCCGGTGACGCGCCTTCCAACCCTGTTCCGTCTACGAAAACTGTCTTGCGACTACCGTGGAGGACGTGACGTGCTTCATGGAAGAACGTGAACCAAAAATGATCGTTCGCCTTGTGGCGCAAAGTCTGCTGGATCATCGCCTTACGTGGCGAGAGCCAACGAGAAACTCCGCTAAGCGATATCTTGCCTACAGGCTTTGTAAGAACGAATGCCACACCAGCCTTTGCGCATAGGCGCTCTATCTTCGGCAGGAAGACTTCGATTCTCTCCAACGTGAGAGAGCGTATCTGCGCGAGCGACTTCAGAAACGTCGCCTTGTCGTACTCAGCGCACTCGATGGACTCCGCTTCCATTTCCCCAAGTCTTAGCCACACAAAGAGAGAATTTCGATCCGTCACGTAAGTCGGAGAACGCCGGTACGAGAGAGAAAGAGACTCGAACCCCGCCTCACACGCATCGATGCTGGCCACGCCGAAATACTTGAGAAGCTGCCTGACGGCATCGGCATTGTCCTTCGGCGGATCGATAAGCTCCCTTTCCTTCATCTCCTTGAGCGGGAAATCCTTCGCCCAGCCGTAGCGACCGGCAAGCTGCTGGTCCTCTTCCTTCCGGGCCAGGTCGAGCCTGTACTGGGTCTCCATGCCGAGCCACACGGCGGCGCTCACGTCGGTCACCCGCTCGAACTGCAGTGCCGTCTCGGGTTCGAGAGGCGCCTTTCCGGCGAGTATCTCGACTATTAGCTTCGCGGAGCGTCCGCACCTGCGGGCGAGCTCCCGAGCTGATATTCCCATGGCTTCGAGGCTTTCTTCCAAAGCCGCCCCTGGGCTGATCGAATAGTCAGGCTCGAATGTAAATTGCTCACGTGTCATGATTCCTCTTTGAACTGCTGCGGCCGGTCATTCCACGCCGAGAAGCCTGACTGTCTTGATTGCGGTGATAGGATCGCCACGCCGGCCTTGAGTCGCGAAGCGCAGGACCTTCGGAGGAGACAGATCCAGCGTGAAGTCGCCACGAGGCGTCTTCTTAAGGCAGAAAGGCTGGCAAGTCGGAACCAATGCCAGGGTCGGTGCGGCCCTGAGCATATGCAGCCGCACCTTGATCTTCTTCGATAGAAGGGGTCCGAAACGCCGATCGAGCAGTTCTGCCGAACAGAAAAGGCGCTGGTCGGCAACGCTTTCGAACAAGACAAGCAAGGCGGACCCGATGATTCGTTTAGCAATGGGAAACACTTTTTCCCGCCCAACACAACTTAACTCGTTGGACTGGCGGCCACAATGCACAGAAAACAAAAAGTGTTACCTATTAGGAAACATATAATTTGACCTTTCGGCCCGAATCTGCGATCAAGTTCCAGGGCAGCCCCTTCGGCTCGCCGCGGCTGGAGGACAAAGAATATGAGTGAGACCGGCAAACTGGACGTCCGTGTCCGTTACCCCGAGGACGGCGACAAGCTCGACGATCACAAGGTCGGCCGCGACGAGACAGTCGGGTCCTTCAAGTCCCGGGTTCTCGTCGCCTTCGACCTCAAGGAGGGCGTTGACGAGAAGGGCGAATTGGTCACCTTCGGGCTGTTCCACGAACAGGTGACGTTGAAGGACCCGGAGACGTTGGGATCCGTCGCCGCCGACGCCCACGAGCTTCACCTGAAACTCGAGCGCCAGCGGCATTACTTCTTCTACAAGAAGCATGAGATCCGTTCGGCCACGAAGACCGCGACGGGTGCCCAGATCAAGGCGAAGATCAAGGCGGTCGACCCGGACTTCGATCTGAACCACACTCTGATCGAAGAAGGCCATGGCCACGAAGAGGACAAGGTGATCGAGGACGGCCAGACGGTTTTGCTCACGGTCGACTCCGCACATCCTGTAAAGCATTTCTTCTCCAAGCCGCCGACCAACTTCGGAGCGCGCTGATGCTGTCCAGCGTCACTGAACGGCAATTTGAGCGGGTAAAGGAACGCTACCCGGGAGGTACCCTTCAGGGACTGCCTTCCGGCGCCGCACTGGTCTCGATTCCGGGTATGGCCCTGCCGCCGGGTTGGTCCGCCACGTCGACCAACATTCACTTCCTGGTGCCTGTCGGCTATCCGGGACCGCCGCCCGACTGCTTCTGGGCAGACCAGACGCTTAGGCTCGTCGGTGGAGGCCAACCTCAGGCCAGCAACATCCAGCAGATCCCCGAGACCGCGATCGTCGGCCTGTGGTTTTCGTGGCACGTCGTCGACGGACAGAGCAACTGGAGCCCCAACAGGGACGACCTGATGACCTTCGTTTCGATCGTGATCGACCGACTGCGACGCGCACAATGATCGAGATGATCTTCCCGGCCGGAAAACTCCGCCGGTTGCGCGACGATATCTGGCACGAAGGCCTCGAGACCGCGGCAATCCTGCTCTGCGATCCCAAGCGATCGGGTGACGACTGGCACCTGGTCGTGAGGGAGATGCACGTCGTGCCGCCCGCGGCATGCCTGGTTCGGACCGCGACCGCGGTGGTGGTTGATCCCGCTTTCGGACTGCCTGTCGAAAAGAAGGGGCGCGTCGAGGGCCTGTCGTTGGTATACTGCCACACGCACCCGCATCAGACTAAACACGTGGTTTTCTCCCACATCGATGATCATGCCGAGATCGAACTCGCCAAATACGCAGAAGCTCGAATTCCGGGAATTCCGCACTGCGCCCTGGTCTTCGGCAGCGAGGCCGAAACCGCGCGGCGACTGGGCACCGAGGAAACCGTGAAAGTGACGGATATCCCGCACGAAACAGCATCGACCTACGATCGCCAGATCCGCGCATTCGGAGAAGAAGGCCAGGCCGCGCTGGCGCGACTGCGCCTCGGCGTGGTCGGGTTGGGCGGCACCGGGTCCGTCGTGGTCCAGCAGCTCGCCCATCTGGGCGTGGCGGATTTCCTGCTCATCGACCCGGACG
Organism: Bradyrhizobium sp. 149; assembly: GCF_023073915.1. GTDB lineage: Bacteria > Pseudomonadota > Alphaproteobacteria > Rhizobiales > Xanthobacteraceae > Bradyrhizobium. Next base: position 282,778 of record NZ_JADPKK010000020.1, read on the forward strand.
TGGTCGAAACTACCAATCTCAACCGCACCGTCGGATCGACGCCGAAGTCGGTCGGCGAACCCAAGGCTTCCGTGTCGGCTCGAATGATCCGGTCGGTGCGGCCGGAAGCGCGGGTCGAGGAGATCGTGGGAGACGTGGTCGACGAGGGGCCCGCCAATCGCCTCACCGAATGCGACTTCATCTTCTGCTGCACGGACTCGCACGCCAGCCGGCATGTCATCAATCAACTCGCCTTCCAGTACGGCATCCCGGCAATCGACATGGGGGTCGTCGTCGACGCGTCGGGGTCCACGGTGACCTTCGCCGGCCACGTCAAAGCGCTCGTGGATGGCGAGGCATGCCTTTGGTGCCTCAATCATCTCGACCCCAAGCAGATCCGCGAGGAGATGATGACGCCGGATCAACGCAAGGCCGACCCCTATGTGGTCGGCGCCCGCGTGGTGCAGCCCGCGATCATCAGCATCAACTCCACCGTCGCTTCGGCCGGGGTCACCATGTTTCTTTCGATGGTGACCGGCCTGGACGCGCAGGCGCGCTTCCTGGTCTACGACGGCAACCGACAGCGACTGTCCAGCGTGGTCGCCCAACGGAACCCGACCTGCAATTTCTGCGGGCCGGACTCGGCGGCAGGCAAGAAAGACCTCGAACCGCTTCCGGTACGCCGCCATGGTTAGAGCCAGCTCTATCAAACTGCGCGGCACAACGGAAAGGCACTCCGACGCTGTCGATCTCGTGCCTCAGGCCGGTGACGTGGCTTTGGTCCGACGAGGCGCGCTGAGGTCGCTGGCGATACGTTGTCCCGACGGTTGCGGCGAGGTCATCAGCGTGAACCTCGATCCGCGGACCGGTCCCGCCTGGAAACTCTACGATCGGGAAGACAGTCTTACGCTCTTTCCATCGGTGTGGAGAGAAAGCGGCTGTGAGGCGCATTTCATCCTTTGGCGGAACAGGCTGATCTGGTGCGACGTATCGGATCCGCATTCTTGGCGGAGCGAGGACCTCAAAAGGCGCATTCACAAGCTGCTGCCCGCGCCGGGACTGCAGCACGCGCATTACGCGGACCTCGCCATGCAACTCGACGTCATCCCCTGGGAGGCGCTCTGGACTTGCCAGGCGCTCGTGGCCGACCGTGTGGCTGTTTCCTCCGAGAAGGGCTCGCGCTTCGGGCTGGCGTCGGCGCCGAATGCTCCGCGCTCATCGCAAGTTGACAGGACGGCATGATGAACGAGGAGCGGCGGTATGCAATCCTGCTCAACGGTCAGCGCCTCGAAGCGCCAGGGCCGTCGATAACCGTCATCCAGTTGCGCCTCCTCGCCCGAATTCCAGCCGGCCACGGAATGATCGTCGAGGGCGTCGGCGACCAGCCCGATCGCCTTGTGAGCGACACCGACACGATCGACCTTTCGGAATCTTGCCCGAGCGTCTTCTCGAAACCCCCCACTGCCTTCGGAAGCCCGCCCGATGAACACGCGTAGGCGGAAAGTCATCTGGAGCGGTGGAAGTCCAGGTCGGGACTGTCTGGACGCCTGTAAATTCGGGAAACTCGAGATCGAGAGCCTCACTGGGCACCTGTCGGCGCTGCATCTGCGGGACGGTCGTGCGGTGATCGTGGCATTGGACGACGGGGCGGCAGCCGCGGCGCTGCAGACCGACACCGAAGCGATGCTGCGCGAAGCTCTAGCGCATGGACTTGAAGCCTTCGTCTCCTGTTCGTTTAATGACGCCACGGCGGTCGCCGTCGCATTGCGAGATTGGCGGCTCAACGGAGTGGTCGGGGTCTCGTCACGCGGCGAGGAGTGCGAACTGCTCGAAGAGATCGTGCGCGTGCGGGAGCAGCCCACGATAAACGCGTCGCTGCAGGTGGTCGGTGGCGAGTCGCTATCGCCCGAAGAGGAAATCCTGTTGAAACGCGCGTTCGGCGACTGCTCGGCGGTCAAGCTGGTGAAGCAATCCACGGGGAGCGCCAAGGTGTTCTGCGCGTTCGCGAGCCTGCTGAATTCGCGGGTCGGACCGATTCCGTTGCCGTTCTTTGTAAAGTTCGACGGCCGCAAGAAGATCGAACGCGAGCTCGACAACTACCGGCAATGCACGACCCTGCATGTTCCGTTCAATCAGCGACCCAACCTCGACGACGAACGGTGTTTGCTTTCTCACGCGAGCGGCGTGATTGTCGGCAATTTCGTCGAACAGTCCGAGTCCTTGATGGAGGCGATCGACCGCGGCGCCGGACGTGATGCGCTCCATTCCCTCTTCGAGGGCGCGTTGCGCGGCTGGCGGCGCCAGCCGTTCTACGACAGCCAGTACGTCGCCGACGGAAGCGTGCTGCAATACCTTCGCCGGTCGCGACCCGGTACGTACAATGTCTACCGGCAGAAGAGGCTCGAAAAGCGCCAGCTTTCGGCGGGAGCGTCCGTCCGCTCGTTCGATGAACTCGACGCCATGCTCAAGGCGCTTCCCGCGATCAAGTACCGCTACGGAACGACGCATGGCGACCTTCATGGCAACAATGTCCGCATCGCCGGCGCGGACGCGATTTTGATCGACTTCGCATCCGTCGATTACGGACCGTTGACCGTCGATCCCGCCGCCCTGGACGTGTCTTTGATGATGGACACGTGCCTCGCAACCGATGGAGATTGGATACGATTGGCCGACGAGGTTTATGAGTTGCAAGCGCTGCGCGCGCCCGCCGTGCCGCCGCGGCCCGAGCGAGATGCAGCCAACCTCCTCGACGCGCTCCATTACATCCGGCAGACGGCGTTTGCCGTCCAGTTCTCGGACGTGGAATACCCCGTCGTCGTCGCACTGCAGTTGCTGCGGAAGGCGTCGTACGGCGGCGACGGCGCAGAGGGCCAGCGGCGCCGAGTGCACGCCTACCGTCTGGCGGACCGGATTATCGGTCAATTAGCCGACGAGCATCTCCGGACAGCCCATCGGACGCCCGACGCAGCGTGAAGGCCGGCGGGACGTATGCAGGCATGCCCCCTTTCATGAGCTCACGATAGTTAGCTGGATCGATCCTGCCAGGATTATGAGTCAGAACTGGGCTCGATTCCGCTTGGGACGCTGTAGAGACCGGAACGGCGTAGGCGTGCCCGCTACGGGAAGCCTGCTGTTTTATTTTTTGTCGGCGAATACCGCGTCATCCTGCTGGTATTTGTGCTGGTATCGGCAGCAATCGACGATAAAAGTGACTTAAATTTCAAATGGTTGTGGTACTAAGCGATTGCCGGCCAGGGGCACCAGCCTTCGCTGCCTCGCAGCTACGGCTGGGCGAGCCAAGCTCCGCACCATTGAGGCGAAGCAGCGAAGGCTGTCCCGCCGGAGCCTTGGCGAAGGCGGACTGGATCGATGGTCCGGTATTCCCCTCCCCTTCCAACCGTCACATCGCACCTGTATAAACCGGTAGCTTCTTCCATCGCTCGAAGAGGCTCATATGAACGACCTGCACACGTGGCTTTCGCAACAGCACCACGGTCTGCGCACCTTCCGGATCTTTCAGCAAAAGCTCGAGACGCTCGGCCGGGACGATCCCTCCCAGCGCGGCCTGTGCCGTTTGTTGAGCGGTCTCGTCGGCAGCTATGTCGAGACGTTCGATGAGGCCCCGCTGCCCGTCGAGGTCGCTGACGGCGCCTATCATCGCCTGTTGGCACTGGTCGCAAGCCTCGATCTCAAGGGCGACACCAGCCGGCGGCTCGCCGATATCAACCGGGTTGCGACCTGCGAACTCTGGCAGTGACATGAGTGTGCGACCGTACGGCTCGTATCCGCGTCCCGGAGACACTCCGCCAGTGGAGGGCCACGCGCTTCCCTGCACGAGCCTCCCTCGACGACGGGTTCGACTTCGCGGAGCCAGTCCCTATATCGTGTGGCAACGTATGTTGGTGCAGCGAGCAGGTTTGATGGCGAGAAGACGCACGACGGAAGCGGACGCCGATGACCTCCCCCGCTTCTTCGTCTGGGTGCGGGGCCTCGAAGGTCCCGAGCCGCAGAAATGGATGGCGATGGATTTCGGCGTCGGTGACTGGAAACGGCCGCTCGTGCTCGCCTATCTGGAGCTGCCGGAGGGCGAGCGACACTTGCCGTTATCGGCGCTGGCCCGGCGATATCCGCCGCCGCGGGTGGAGGCTTCGTAGAGGGGCCATCCCGGACGGACGCGAGGATCCCACTAGCCCTCAACCCAGAGCGAGCAACGCCGTCTCACTGGCAGTATTGCTTGCCTTCAAATGTATGGCATTCGCCCCCTTCGCTGCTGACCGGAGCAGACGGCGCGCGCGGGGCTCGACTCGTGGCGGGATACGGCCTTTGGCTTCTGCGGCGGATCGGGACGCCGCTGGCACACCCCCTGGGCGTCCAGCACGAAGTTGTTGTCACAGACGATCAGGCCGCAGCGGTCGCCGACCGCCTTTTGTCTCCTCGCACAAACCAGCGGACAGATGCGATTGGGCCGGGCGCGCACCGCATCGAGCGCGTCGACGCCGCGCATGCCGACGGAATGACCACCGCCGTCCCGCCAAAACACAAGCTGGTGCGGTTCGCCGGCGCGTCGCGGACGCCAAACGGTCGGTTTGCGCCCCATGATTATGGGTGTCGCGGCGTCCGCGCCGCGGCTAAGCTTGGCCCTGCGCCGCGGGGGACACGCGGTGCAGGCCGATGATCATGACCGAACAAGGCGAGACGGGTGAAGCCATCACCATCCTCCTCGTCGAGGACGACGCGCCGACCTGCTGGCGGCTCCACGACGCGCTGGTGAAGGCCGGCTACGAGGTGCGCAGCGCCAGCACGCTCGCAGAGGCCCGCTCCGGGCTCGGCGAGCGGGCGCCGCGCGTGCTGCTCACCGATCTGCGGCTGCCCGACGGCCACGGCGTCGAGCTGATCCGCGAGACAAGGCGGCGCTTTCCCGATACCGAGATCATGGTGATCTCGGCGCTCGGGGACGAAGAAAGCGTGATCTCCGCGATCACGGTCGGCGCCACCGGCTATCTCCTGAAGGACGCGTTCCCCACGGACATCGCCACCACCGTGCGCGATCTAGTCGCCGGCCATTCGCCAATCTCGGCCTCGATCGCCCGCTTCATCGTGCGCAGAACGCAAGGTACCCCGCAGAATGCGGCCGAGCCTCCGCCGGGTCCCGCCCTCAACACCGCAAGGCTCACCCCACGCGAGATCGACATCCTCTGGGGCATCGCCAAAGGTTTCAGCTACGCCGAGATCGCGAGCCATCTCGGCCTCTCCAGGCAGACCGTGCCCGGCCACATCAAGAACATCTATCGCAAGCTCGAGGTGCACACCCGCGGCGAAGCGGTGTTCGAAGCGGTACAGCAAGGCCTGATCAAGCTGTGAGCGAGATCGCGGCGAAGGCACCGGTCAAACCGGCACGGCGCCGGCTGCTGGTCTCGCGCCTCGTGCCCTATCTGCTGCTCCAGGCGCTGATATTGGTCGCCACCATCCTCGGGCTGCGGCTGCTCCAGCCCATCGACCCCGACGACTTTGCGCTGAGCGAGTTCTCGCTGCGCGAGGACGGCGTGGCGCGTCCCGTGACGCTGCCGCATTTCACGTCGTCGCGCTATTCCCTGGCCGACCCACCGCTCTACACCGGCGGCTTCACCTTCCGCCGCGGCGATGTGGCGTCGGGATGGTCGGTATTCCTGCCGCGCTTCAGCAACGCGGTCGAAGTCGCGATCAACGGCGTCGTCATCCTGGATTCCCGACGCGATGCCAACGCCAACCGGCCCGACCGCAACACCCCGCAGATCGGGTCGATCCCGTCCTCGCTGCTGCGCGAGGGCGCGAACGAGATCACAGTGCGGCTGTTGGTCTGGGGACCGCTCAAGGGCTTTCTCGACACCGTCTATGTCGGGCCGGATGCGGCCTTGCGGCCCGCCTACGAGACGCGCACGCTGATGTTCGTCACGCTGCCCGTCGTGTTCTCCGCCTGGCAGTCGATCCTCGCCGTGATCCTGGCGATCATGTGGCTGATGCGCCGCCGCGAGCCTGTTTACGGCGTGCTGGCCGTGGCGATGGTACTCGGCGTGGTGCAGGCCTTCGCGCCCCCGCCGGTGCCCCCCGTCAACACGTCGCGGCTCGCCGCGGTGTTGCTCGCGTCCGCACCGATCGAGAGCGCCCTGGTCGTCGTCTTCGGCGTGCTGTTCTTCGGCTGGCGCTGGCCGCGTTACAGCATGCTGCTGTTCGCCCCGGGGCTCGTCGTGTTCGGTGTCGGGCTGATCGGAGGCCCGCCGCTGCCGCGCATTCTGTTTCTCGTGCTCGGCATTCCCACCGTCGGGCTCTGCCTGTTCCTGATGGCCTGCGTCACCGCTGCCGCGGTGGTGCGGCGGCAGGACGCGGCAAGCTTCACGCTCGGCTGCGCGGTGACCATCGTGCTGATATGCTGGGTCCACGACATGCTGTCGGTGTTCGAGATCGTGACCGACGAGCGCATCTTCCTCTCGCGCCTGTCCTATTCGGCGATGCTGGTCGCGATCGGCGCCGGCTTGACCTGGCGGTTCGCGCGCGCGCTGAACCAGGTCGACAGCTTTGCCGGCCAGCTCGTAACCCGCGTACGCGAGGCAGAGGAACGGCTGAAGGCGAGCTTTGCCCGTGAGGAGGAGCGTGCACGGGCCGCCGCGCTTGCCAGTGAGCGCACACGGCTGATGCGCGACCTGCATGACGGCCTCGGCGGCCAGCTCATCAGCATCGTAGCACTGTCCGAGCGTGGCCATGAGGGCGCGACCATCACCGACGCCGCCCGCGCGGCGCTGAAGGACCTGCGTCTCGTCATCGATTCCATGGACGACATCGGCGGCGACCTGATGCTGGCGCTCGGCTCCTGGCGCGAGCGCGCGACCGCGCAATTGCGCCCGCACGGCATCGCGCTCGACTGGCAGGTGGCGACGCCGCAGGGGCTGCCGCTGCATCCCGAGCTCAGGCCATGGCATGTCATCCAGATCGTGCGCATCCTCGACGAGGCCGTGACCAATGCGGTCAAGCACGCTGAGGCCCGCCACATCGCTGTTACCATCGAGACGGTCGATGAAGGTCAGGAACCGTACGGTGTGATCAGGGTCGCGGATGACGGCAAGGGCTTTGCGAACGGTTCTGCGCCGGTCGGCAACGGCGGGGCCGCGGACGCGAGCCAGACCGCGCGGGGCCTTCGCAACATGAAGAGCCGTGCCGCGCGTTGCGGGGCGACGCTCAATCTGAGTTCGGATTCCTCAGGCACGCGCGTGCGACTGCAATTGCCGCAGATTTTCCCCGACAGCGATGCCGCCGTGGGCTGAAAAGCCCCTCTCCGAACGTGTGGGACGCGCGGAGAGAGGGACGGGCCGGATGATCTGCCTGCGGAGGATGGGGGATTCGTTCGCAAGGCTCCTTCGCCCGAACTCTTTTGTCTTTCTCAGCGCACGCCGACGCGATTGACCGGACCACCGCGATTCATCGGCGTGCCCGCGCGCACGCCGACACCGGGCGCACCGACCCCGGGTGTCGCGACCGCGACCGCGGCGGCCGGCGCAACCACCACTGCTGCTGTCGGCCGCACCACGCAGCCCTTGGGTATTCCGACCGTCTTGCAATAGACCACCGCTTGCGCCGGGCTCGTGCCCAGCGACACCATCGCCGCGCCTGCCAGCGCCAAAATCGTCAGCCCGGCGCTGAGCGCTCCCGCTCTTTTCGACATCTTGCTCTCCTGCTTCCCGTTCGGCGTCCCGATGCAATCCACCGGATCTCGCAGCCGACGTGCAGCCTGAATGACAAAAGACGGGGCGCGGATACATGCCATGAAAATGGGGGTACGGCGACGGGGCGGGTTGGCCGATGCCATGAACATGGCATGGACCTGCGCCCGGCCCCCACGAGATGGTCCGGCTCGCTTGATCCCAAGCGGGATCAACGACATTCTCAAAGAGGTGCCTTATGAAGAATTCGGTTCTTGCCGCGCTGCTGCTGGCCGCCACCGCCCTGCCCGCCGCTGCGCAATCCGGTCCGACCCCGCAGGAGCAGATGACCTGCCGAAGCGACGCCAGCAAATTCTGCGCCGAACATATCGGCAAGCCGCCGCAGATGAATGCCTGTCTGCGCGAGAACAAGTCGAAGCTTTCGGAAGGCTGCCGCAAGGTTGTGGAGACGCACGGCGGGTGAGCCAACCGTCATTCCGGGATGCGCGCGCAGCACGCGAGTCCGGAATGGCTTCGCGGGCAAGCGCCTCTGCGGAGCGAACCATCGCTCGCGATCGCGAGGAGGGACGCTAGTCGTCGTCGAGCCCGAACAGCCTGACCTGCGGGAAGCCGCCGCGCGGCCGGCTCGGGACATCGCGCGCGTCGGAATCTTCGCGGATGTTGCGCGCGACGTCATCCCAATCGGTGCGATCGCGCATGCCACGCGGCTCGCGGTAGTCGTAGTGGCGGCGCTCGACCCAGCGCTCGCGGCGCTCCGTCCGGCGCCGTTCAGACCCGGCACGCTTTACGTCAGAATCTCTGGCCTTGGCATAGGCGTTGTCGGGTGAGGATGACGGCTCTGTCGACGCTTGCTGTGCTGCAGCTTTCGCGGCTTGCGGAGGCGATGCCGGTGCCGGCCTGGGCGGCTCCACCGCAGCCGCCTGCGAAGGCTGTTGCGCTGGCGGTTCAGCGTTGGCCTGAGTGTTCTGCGTATCGGGCTTCGCGGCTTCGGATTTTGCTTCGGGCTTGGTTTCGGATTTGGCTTCGGCTTTGACTTCGGCCTGCGCCGGCGCGGTGACCATGGCGCCGAAGGCTTGCGAGCCAGTGAGATATTGCAGGCGTTCGGGTGGCGCGTTCGTCGCGGGCTTGATGTCAGCGCGCTGCGCTATCTTGCTGGTATCAAGCCCCTGCTTGGGCGAGACCGGATTCATGATATTGCCGGCGACAATGCCGCCGCCGAGACCAATGGCGATGGCTGCGACAATGGTTCCGGCACCGACGAAATAGGCTGTCGAGGCGCGCATTGGTCCACTCCCTTTGGAGCGGGCAACGCTTGTCGATTGCCGGATGTTCCTGATACGGGCGTAGTTCCGGGAGGAACTTACGCGTCAGATCTGCTGCGCGACCTTCTCGAGCCCGATGATGCGCGCGAGCTTGCGCACTTCCTCTTTCTGGTCGTCACGCAGTTGGAACAGCAGCGGCATCGCGGCCGATTTCAACTGCTGCACCTCGTCGCAATTGGGATCGATCGGCACGCCCTGCACGTTCGGATTGGACAGCTTGTTTGCCGAGATTTTGCGGACAACATTACGCAACGCAGTTTCGACCGAGGGCCAGTAATATTCCTGCGACGACGACAATTTCAGGCGATCCCTGATACCTGCGATCTGTATGTCGGACAGCAATGAATAGGTTTTCTGCGGCTGCGGCTTGGCGACGACCTTCGGTTTGGCCGGGACTTCGACGGCAGGAACCTCTGCAGCGACCGGAGCCTCGTTCACGTTCGCCTTGGGCATCGGGAAATCGGACGGCGTGGCGGCAGCGAACGCCTGGCGCAGCGGCTCGGTCAGCACGGGCATTTGCGAGAGCTTGTCGGCCGGAACCTGGACCGGGTCGATCGCGGCCGAGGCCAGCGCCAGCGTCGGAACCAGACGGTCGGCCTTGGCGGCCCGGTTGGTTGCAAGCGGCTTGGACGCCGGGACCTGCGTGATCATTTCGGCGCTGACGCTGGGCACGCTGTCGCGGCCGAGAATGGCGGTGGTGGCGGCGCCGAGGACGAGGAAGCAGGTCAGCACGACGATGGTGATGGCTTTCGACAAACGTCTCTCCGCAACCGGCTTCAAGTCCACGTGATCACTGCCCGGAAACTGGGCGATAATTAAGGCTTAACCGTGCCATTGCGGCGGCAATCGCGCGGACTGCGGCGACGCTGCCCCGAAAACTCAAGAAAATCAGGCAGCTAGCGCCAGTTCGTAAGCGTCCTGGATGTCGGCCACGATCTCCGAGGCCTCCCAGACGCCGCGCGGTTCGACCGATTGCAGCGTCACCGTCCAATTGCCGCCCCGGCGGGTGCGGGGGACGCTGACGATATCGAAGCGCACATTGCGGCACAGCGGGTGGCGGGCCAGCGCATGGGCGACGCGAACGCGAATTTCGTCCAGCGAAGCCGCCGTCTTGGCGTTCAGATAATCGAAGTCCATCGCCTGTCCCTCTCGGTCCTGGTTGGCGCCTTGAGAGGGATTCTTCGCCGGCGATGGTTAATCTGCCGTTAAGTGGAGCGGGCCGGAGGTATGCGGGATTAACCGTGCTGATGAGGTGAGCACGCGGCACCACCCCGCCCGTTCGTCACGGGGAGGCAAAAAGGGCCTCACCGTTTCTCAATCACCAGGCTTTGCACCGCGCGGCCGAAATAGCCCTGCCGGTCGGCGAGCCGCGACATTGCAAGCCCGGCGCCGTCAGGACCGATCCAGGAATCGCCGTCGAGCAGGATCCATTCGCCGATCGGCTGGCGCGAAAAGTTCACGGTGAGATCGGCGTTGATGTAGGTCCAGGCGCGGAAGTCGAGCGTCGAGGCAGTGCCGTTGGAGAAATCGGCGGCGACCACGGCGCGCATCGCCTGCGAGAGCGCTTCGCCCGCGATCAGGGGATGGTCGACACGAAACCAGATCGCGCCCGCGCCGGCCTGGCCGAAGCGGCCGCGCGCGGCGCGCATCGAGACGGAGCGCACGAACGGGCTGGTGGCGGCATGACCGTCCTCGAGCAGCGAGTCCTCCGGCGACGGCAGCGCAACGGGCAGCGCCTTCACGTGGTCGGGCAGCGTCAGCGCCTGGCGCTTGATCTTGAGCACGGTGGCACCGACCACCTGCACGCCGTCGGCGAGCAGCTTGACCCCGCAGAGCTGGATCTTGCGGCCCTCGCGCAAGATTTCGGTCGCAATCGTGAGCGGCGCCACCGGCACCGGGCGCATCAGGTCGATGGTGACGCGCGCAATGTCCATCGTTACAGGCGTCGGAATGCGCTCAGCCGCCCAAGTCACCAGCGAGGCCGGCGCCGAACCGTGCTGCATACGCGGGTCCCATGGGCCAGCGGCATCCGGGCTGGTGACGACACTGTTGCCGTCGACGCGGTAGATCGGGGTCATCGCTCAAATCTCAGTTGGCTGAAATGCTGGCGACTCAGCAAAAGGTGTCGTCCCGGCCTTCGCCGCGCCGACAATGATCACAGCGGCGGATCGACCGCCTCGTCGTATTCCTTCTTGAAGCGCGCGATCATTTCGGCGGCGGGCACGATGCCGTCGATGCTGCCGACACCCTGGCCCGAACCCCAGATTTCCTTCCATGCCTTTGGCTTGGCGCGCTCGCCGGAGGCGTCGGTGCCGAAGTTCATCTTGGAGGGATCTGACGTCGGCAGGTTTTCCGGATCCATGCCGGCGGCGAGAATCGACGGCTTCAGATAGTTGCCGTGCACGCCGGTAAAGAGATTGGAATAGACGATGTCGTCGGCGCTCGCGCCCGCGATCATCTCCTTGTACGTCTCGACCGCATTGGCCTCCTTCGTCGCGATGAAGGCCGAGCCGATATAGGCGAAGTCGGCGCCGAGAATGCGCGCCGCGCGGATCGCCTTGCCGTTGCCGATCGCGCCCGACAACGCGATCGGGCCGTCGAACCATTTTCGCGTCTCGGCGACGAAAGCCAACGGCGAGATCGTGCCGGCATGGCCGCCGGCGCCCGCCGCGACCAGGATCAGGCCGTCGGCGCCCTTCTCGATCGCCTTGTGCGCAAATTTCTGGTTGATCACATCGTGGAAGACGATGCCGCCCCAGCCATGCACGGCCTGATTGAGCTCCTCGCGCGCGCCGAGCGACGAGATGATCATCGGCACCTTGTACTTGGCGCAGAGCTGCATGTCGTGGTCGAGCCGGTTGTTCGACTTGTGCACGATCTGGTTGACCGCAAACGGCGCCGACGGCTTGTCGGGATGCGCGCGGTCATAGGCCGCGAGCTCTTCGGTGATCCGCGCCAGCCACTCGTCGAGCAATTCCGGCGGCCGCGCGTTCAGCGACGGAAACGAGCCGACCACGCCCGCCTTGCACTGCGCGATCACGAGATCTGGCACCGAGATGATGAAGAGCGGCGAACCGATCACGGGGATCGACAGGCGTCCCCTAAACAAGGCAGGCATGGACATTGCGAGACGATCCTCTGTTGGTGGTCAAACCGAAGTCGGGAGCCATACCAACAAGGCAATCTTTCCACTGTCAAGTACTGCGTTTTGGCGCCGTGGAGGACGCCGTTACCGCAATTCCAAGCCGCGGAATTCGTCACGGGGCGACGACATCACGCAATCAGATCCGGATTGATCAGCCGCTCGAACGAGAACATCTCGTCCCACTTCTCCTGCGTGAGCAATTTCCGCTCGACCACGACGATCTGGTGCAGCGACTTGCCGCTCTTGTAGCCCTCGCGCGCGATCTCGGCGCATTGCTTGTAGCCGAGCAGCGGCTTCAGCACCGTGACGATGCCAAGCGAGTTCAGCACCATGTTGCGGGTGTGCTCCTCGTTGGCGGTGATGCCCACGACGCAATTCTCGCGCAGGCTGTTGACCGCGCGCTCCATGGTGCGGATCGAGAAGAACAGCGCGAACGAGATCACCGGCTCCATCACGTTGAGCTGGAGCTGCCCGGCGGACGCCGCAAGCGTCACCGTGGTGTCGAGCCCGATCACGAGGAAGCTGGTCTGGTTGACGACCTCGGGGATCACTGGATTGACCTTGCCGGGCATGATCGAGGAGCCCGGCTGGAGCTGCGGCAGGTTGATCTCGTTGAAGCCGGCGCGCGGACCCGAGGCGAGCAGGCGGATATCGTTGCAGATCTTGGTCAGCTTGCTCGCCGTGCGCTTGAGGACGCCGGAGAGCTGCACATAGGCGCCCGTATCCGACGTCGCTTCGACGAGGTCGCCTGCGAGGATGAAGTCGACGCCGGTCAGCGCGCTCAGATGCCGAACCGCGAGCTTGGGATAGCCGTGCGCCGCGGTGACCGAGGTGCCGATCGCGGTGGCGCCGAGATTGATCTCGCGCAGCAGCGCGCGGGCCTCGGAAATTCGATCGACCTCCTCGCCCATGGTGGTGCCCCAGCCGCGGAATTCCGCGCCCAGGGACATCGGCACCGCGTCCTGCAAATGGGTGCGGCCCATCTTCAGCACGCGATCGAACTCCCTGCCCTTGGCGAAGAAGGCCTCCTGGAGCTGGCGCAGCGCCGTCATGTAGCTCTCGAGCCGCAGGATCAGCGCCAGCCGGAAGGCGGTCGGATAGGTGTCGTTGGTCGATTGACCGTAATTGACGTGATCGTTGGGGCTGACATGCTGGTAGTCGCCCTTGGCAAAGCCGAGCGATTCCAGCGCGAGATTGGCGATCACCTCGTTCGCGTTCATGTTGGTGGAGGTGCCGGCGCCGCCCTGGATGAAATCGGTGACGAACTGGTCCATCATGTCCCCAGCGATGACGCGATCGCAGCCCACGATGATGGCTTCCGCGACTTTGGTATCCACCGCGCCGAGATCGCGGTTGGCCATGGCGGCGGCCTTCTTGACGTAACCGAGCGCCTTCACGAAGTAAGGCTCCTGGTTCATCGGAATGCCGGTGATGTGGAAGTTCTCCTTCCCGCGGATGGTCTGGACGCCGTAGTAGATGTCGTCGGCGATCTCACGCTGTCCGAGGAAGTCCTGCTCCGTACGGCTCATGGGCGCTCCTTGCTTGCTCGCGCGACGTCCTCAGTTCTGGCACAGCGCGCTGGTGACGAAAGTATCAGTGCGGCAGTCATCCGGTTTGCGTTGCCTGCCCGGGATCAGAACCTTGGCCGAGCATTTTTCCGCGGAGTCGGCATTCAGGCTCTTGCCTTCCGTGTAGCCCTTGCTCTGGCAGAGTTTGTCGGCGGCGAGCTTGCAGTCGGGCGCACCGTTCGACGAGGCCGGACAGGCCACGCGTCCCGACACCATGGTCGATGGCTTCGCCAGGCGCGACAAATCGTTCATGGTCTCGCTCGGGCTTTTGATCGGCGGTAGGATCGAGGGCAGCTTGTCGAACAGCTTGCCCATTTCGTTGATCAGCCCGGGATTGTCCTCACGCGCCGGCGGCGACCCAGGAGTTGGCGTCGAGGGCGGCGGTGCGGCTTGCGGCCCCTGCTCCTGCATGCCGAGTGATGGCGGCGCGGATTGCGGCCATCCGGTCCCGCCAGCGCCGAGCAGGAGCAACAGCGCTGCTGAAGTCATCGTCCCCAGCCGCACCGCCGGATTGCCGGATCGAACCATCATGACGGCAACCGTAGCCGAACCGGACGCGGTGGCAAAGCGCCTTGGGTTAGATCAATTTGACCGCGACGACAAAGCCGAGCACGAGCACCGCGGCGCCGATTGCCACCCACAATCCGAGATGCTTTTCCATCCTGATCCGGATCCAGTCGCCGTAGCGGTTGAGCAGAATCGCCACGATAAAGAAGCGACCGCCACGCGCCACGATCGAGCACAGGATGAAGAGCCCGATATTGTAACCGGCAAAGCCGGACGTGATGGTCACGAGCTTGTAGGGGATCGGTGTCAGGCCCTTGAGCAGGATGATGATCGCGCCCCATTCGGCATAGGAGGCGCGGAAGGCATCGACCTTGCCGCCGAGGCCATAGACCTGGATCAGCCAATGGCCAACCGAGTCGAAGAGCAGCGCACCGATGGCGTAACCCAGCAGGCCGCCCAGCACCGACGTCGCGGTGCAGATCGCGGCATAGACCCAGGCGCGCTGCGGGCGCGCCAGTGACATCGGGATCAGCATCACGTCCGGCGGGACGGGAAAGAACGAGCTTTCTGCGAAAGCCACGGCACCCAGAATCCAGAGCGCGTAAGGCTTGTGAGCGGCGTCGATGCACCAGTCGTAGATACGTTTCAGCATGGCGCCGCGATGAAGCACCATGGGACAGATTTGTCCATCGCGAGTTTTATGACGCTTTAGTGGCGCTTGCGCGCCACGCGACCCTCGAGCGCGGCAATTGGCCGCCTGGAGGCAACGCGCGGCGACGCAACTTTGGGCAGCTTCATCGCCGACTTCGGCAGCTTCTCGGCGATGCCGAGCATGTCTTCACGCCGCGTCATCTCGCGCCAAACGTCCTCGGGCCGCACGCCGGCCGACGCCCAGAGCACGGTCAGATTGTAGAGCAGGTCGGCGCTTTCCCGGATCACGGCTTCGCTATCGCCGTTGACCGCGTCGATGACGACCTCGATAGCCTCTTCAGCCAGCTTCTTCGCCATTTTTGACGGGCCGCGCTGAAACAGCCGCGCGGTGCGCGATGTTGCCGGATCAAGATCCCTGGCCGCGAGCACAGCCAGATATAGCCGCTCAAGCGAATCACTCATGGTACTCAAAACTACTCTAAACCAATGGCAAACGCGTTAACGCGCGACAATTAAAGCAAAAAACAGACCGGCGCGGCAAGCGCGACGGTCCATTTTGGTCAACCTCTGGTAGCCAGGGCTAATAGCAGTTCTGGTGATAACCCTGACCGCAGAGCTCCGACGGAGCGGTGCCGCCATAGCGCTGATATTGGTAGTTCGGGCCCGGCCCATAATAAGGGCCGTTGCCGTAATAGGCAGGGCCACTGTAATAGGCGGGGCTGCCATAATACGGCCCGTCGTCATAGGCGTAGGCGTTACGGGTCGCCGCGATCGCAAGGCCGGTGCCGACGATCCCGGCAAACGCCGCGGCAGCCGCTGCGCCACCGCCGCCGCCATGCCAGTGGCGACCGCCGGCGTATGAGGCAGTCGGGGCAATCGCAGTCACTGCCAGCACCGCTGCGGTGGCAAGAACGGCCTTGCGGCCGGTAAATTTCGAAAAGCTGTCAAACATGTCCTGGACCCTCCTTGGGACCTCGAATTGGTGCCTGACGACAGGCTCATGTCTGTCAAACACCCGCATCCCATGTTGGGTTCCGCAGCCCCAACACAAGCTGAACGGGGTTGCGTAATCGTGACGCAACCGCCGCTCATGCGCCGTTCATCTTGGCGCGGAGAGAGTCATTGCCAGCCGGCGCTCCGAGCGTCACGAACCATAACAATGCGGGACCGGCGCGACCGATGTTTGGATTCAAGGCCATCGCCCTTCGCCGCCTGTTGGCTGTTACGATCTCGCTTGCCGTCCTCGCCGCAAGTAACGTCGATGCGGCTGAGACCGCCGCGCCATCCATTGCAATCCACTTCACCTTCGACCGCCCGATCGATGCGAGCATGGCGCCATTCTTTCTTGCCGCAAAGGACGGCAGTTTCGGCGCCGAACGTCTCAACGTCGCCTTCGGCAGCGCGGCCGGATCGCCGGAGGCGCTTGCGCGCGTCGCCAAGGGCGACAGCGAGCTCGCGCTCGTCGACATCAACGAGTTGATCCGCTTCCGCGACAAGGATGATGCCGCACCGGTCAAGGCGGTGTTCGTGCTGTTCAACCGCGCGCCCTACGCGATCGTCGCCCGCAGGAGCCGTGGCATCCACCTCCTGCCCGACCTCGACGGCAAGACCATCGGCGTCGCCGACAGCGATCTGTCGATGCGGCTGTGGCCGGCGCTGGCACAGCAGAACGGCATCAACACGGCTCACGTGAAATTCCACAAGATAAGCGCCGCGGTCCGCGAGCCGATCCTCTCCGCGGGACAGGTCGATGCCGTCGCCGGCTTCAGCTATCTCTCCGCAGTGAACCTGCGCGACCGCGGCGTGCCAGGCGACGATCTCGTCGTGCTTCGTTATGCCGACTATGGTTGCGAGGCCTATGGCTTTGCCGTCGTGGTCAACCCGGCTTTCGCCGTGGCCAAGCCGGACGCAGTGAAGGGATTCGCCCGCGCATTGATCGCCGGCATCAACGCAACTGTGAAGGACCCGGCACGTGCAGCGAACGAGGCCGCAAGCCGCATGGATGGCGGCGACCGCGATCTGGAACTGGAGCGCCTGCGCACGGTCCTCGTCGACAACATCCTGACCGATGAAGTCAGACGCAACGGCCTCGGCGGCATCGCTCCGGCGCGCATGGACCGCTCGATCGAACAGATCGCGCAGGATTTCAAATTTCGCAAACGGCCGGCGGCGGGCGACATCTTCGACGCCGGCTTCCTGCCGCCGCTCGCAGGGCGGCTGATCAACTGAGCAAAACCGACAGCTTCCGCTATATCTCGCGGGCGATCCCTGATTAGAGTATGCGCTCACACCGTTCCAGCCGCCCGAGTTCGTCGTCCCATGCCCATCTTCCGCCTCTACACCCGCGTTCTCGAGCTGCTCGGCAAGGAGGCGCGGCTGGGCTGGCTGCTCGCGGTCGTCAATCTCCTGCTTGCGGGCTCGCAATTCGCCGAGCCGGTGCTGTTCGGCCGGATCGTCGACGTGCTCTCCGGCAAGACGGTCGCAGGGTCCAACTCGGCCTGGCCGTTCCTGGTCGCCTGGGTCGCCTTCGGGCTGTTCACCATCGCCTGCAGCGCGCTCGTAGCGTTGCAGGCCGACCGGCTCTCCCACCGCCAGCGGCAGGCTGTCCTGACGGACTATTTCGAGCATATCCTGCAACTGCCACTGACCTTCCATTCGGGCACCCATTCGGGCCGGCTGATGAAGGTGATGCTGAACGGCACAGATGCGCTGTGGCGATTATGGGTCGGCTTCTTCCGCGAGCATTTTGCCGCCATCCTGTCGGTCGTGGTGCTGCTGCCGCTGTCGCTCTACCTGAACTGGCGGCTGGCGATCCTGCTGTTCGTGCTCTGCATCGTCTTCACGGGGTTGACGACCTTCGTGGTGCGCAGAACCTTCGGCATGCAAATGGAGGTGGAGGAGCACTACAGCGAGCTCTCCGCGCGCGCTTCCGACGCCCTCGGCAACGTCGCGCTGGTGCAGAGTTTCGTGCGCGTCGAATCCGAGGTGAAGGGCTTGCGCTCCGTCGCCGACCAGTTGCTCGCCGCGCAAATGCCAGTGCTGTCCTGGTGGGCGCTCGTCACCATCATCACGCGCGCCTCCACCACGATCACGGTGCTCGCGATATTCACTTTCGGCATCGCGCTGCACGACCAGGGACTGACCTCGGTCGGCGATATCGTGATGTTCGTGAGCTTCGCGACACTTTTGATCCAGAAGCTCGAGCAGGTCGTGAGCTTCATCAACAACGTGTTCATGGAAGCCCCGCGCCTGCGCGAGTTCTTCAACGTGCTCGATGCGGTGCCCGCGGTGCATGACCGGCCCGATGCGATCGACGCGGGTCGGCTCTCCGGCCTCGTCGAATTCAACGACGTCACCTTCTCCTATGACGGCAAACGGCCGGCGGTCGAAGATCTCTCCTTCACCGCGCTGCCTGGCCAGACCATCGCGCTGGTCGGCGCGACCGGCGCCGGCAAGTCGACTGCGATCGCGCTGCTGCATCGCGCCTTCGATCCGCAGTCCGGCTTCATCAGGATCGACGGTATGGACGTACGCGGGGTGACGCTAACGTCGCTCCGGCGGAACATCGGCGTGGTCTTTCAGGAGGCGCTGCTGTTCAACCGCTCGATCGCGGAAAATCTGCGCGTCGGCAAGCCGGACGCCACCGAGGCGGAGATGCGCAAGGCGGCGGAGCGCGCGCAGGCGCTCGAATTCATCGAGCGCAGCGGCGGCTTCGAGACCAATGCCGGCGAGCGTGGCCGCATGCTGTCGGGCGGCGAGCGCCAGCGGCTGTCGATCGCCCGCGCCCTGCTGAAGGATCCACCGCTCCTGATCCTGGACGAGGCCACCAGCGCGCTCGACGCCGTGACCGAGGCCAAGGTGAATGCCGCTCTCGACGAAGTGATGAAAGGCCGCACGACCTTCGTGATCGCCCACCGTCTCTCCACCATCCGCAATGCCACGCGGATTCTGGTGTTCGAGAACGGGCGTGTGATCGAAAGCGGAACTTTCGATGAACTCGTGGTCAAAGGCGGCCATTTCGCCGATCTCGCCAGGGCCCAGTTCATGGTTCAGGAGAACGCACGGGCCAGCGTGACAGCGGCTGAGGCTGCGGCGACTGCCGCCAGGTCGCCTTAGCAAGTCCCCATACTATCGTCGAAATTCGGCCTATTTCATTGCGGAATACCCCGTTGATGCCCCTATTCCCGACGCATGAGCCGGTATAGGTTTGCGGCGCCGCAAGCAGCGGCGCTGGATTTCAGAACCGAACATCAGATCGCGAGAGCCGACCGGAACCGGCGGGTCTCCAAGGACCGGAATCGGATAGTGCACGCTCTTCACCCGCTGCTTCGCAAATCCCTGTTCACCCTGTTCGCTGCGACACTCGCATGCGCCGCATCGCTCGCGCCGCGCGCGGCGAGCGCCGAAGCACTGCTCCTGATCGAAGCCGACAGCGGCAAGGTGTTGCAGGCGGAAAACGCGACCATTCCCTGGTATCCGGCTTCCGTCACCAAGATCATGACTGCCTATGTCACCCTG
Organism: Bradyrhizobium sp. 149; assembly: GCF_023073915.1. Classification (GTDB taxonomy): domain Bacteria; phylum Pseudomonadota; class Alphaproteobacteria; order Rhizobiales; family Xanthobacteraceae; genus Bradyrhizobium. The sequence goes on from NZ_JADPKK010000020.1 coordinate 302,162, forward strand.
AAGGCGGTCAAGGATGGCAAGCTCACGCTCGACACGCTGCTCACGGTGTCGCCGACGGCAGCCTCGCAGTCGCCGTCGAAGATGGGGTTCCGCCCTGGAACGCAGCTCACCGTCGACAACGCACTCAAGATGATGATGGTGAAGTCGGCGAACGATATGGCCGTGGTGCTTGCCGAAGGCGTCGGCGGCTCGATCGACGGCTTCTCCGCGCTGATGAACGATACCGCGCAGAAGCTCGGCATGACGCAGACGAGCTACGTCAATCCGAATGGCCTGCCCGCCGACGGCCAGATCACGTCGGCGCGCGACCTCGGGATTCTCGCGCGCTCGTTCCTGCGCGATCTGCCCGAGTACGAGTATTTCGTGCACATTCCGGCAATCCGCTTCGGCAAGCGCGTCACCGGCAATTTCAACAAACTGATCGGCCGCTATCCCGGCGCCGACGGTTTCAAGACCGGCTTCATCTGCGCCTCCGGCTACAACCTGGTCGCATCGGCCACGCGTAACGGCCGCCGGTTGATCGCCGTCGTGCTCGGTGCCAACTCCGGTACCGCGCGCGCGGTGAAGGCGGCGCAGCTGCTGGAGCGCGGCTTCTCGCAAGATAATCTCACGTGGCTCCGCCCCTCGCTCGGCACGGTTGACAAGCTGGTCCCGGTCGACGCCTCGCCGCCGAACCTGCGCGACGACATGTGCGGCGGTCATCGCAAGCGACCGGCCAGCGACGATGACGACGCGCTGATCGCGGCAAATGGCGGCACGACGGGATCGGCCTCGGCCACCGGCGGCGAAGCCCAGGTTACCTTCTTCACGGCCGGGCTTCAGCCGCCCCTGATGAAGGCCTCCGAGCTGATGGCCTCGGCCCCGGCGGCCGCCGACCCCGTGCTGGTCTATACCGGTCCGACCCGCACCGGGACCGCCCTGATCGCGGCAGTCGCGGCCGATGCCGACCAGCAGGCAACTCCGAAACCGCGTGGCAAGAAGTCGCGCGTCGCCAAGAAGCCTGACGCGGCAGACAAGCCAGCCGACAAGCCGAAGGATGCCAAGCCTCCCGCCAAGACGGCGGCGGCGAAGCCGGATGCCAAGCCAGCCGACGGCAAGACCGCAGCCAAGCCGGCCGGGACCAAGCACGCGGCGGCCAAGTCTAATGCGGCCAAATCTGATGCGGCGGCAAAACCTGCGGCAAACGGCGATCCCGCGCCCAAACCCGCCAAGCCCAAGGCTGCGATCAAGCCCGCCGCCAAGCCGGCCAACAACAGTTAACGGCACAGAGTTGAAACCGCGCCCTCACTTCGCACTGCGGCAGCGCGGTTCTCGACGATTCCGGTAGCTACTCCCCGACCTTTGCCCTAAGCGACGACGACTTGCCACCCGTTCCGGCAAGCTCGATACTGGCGGTAACGAGGCAAGCCCGAGACACAACGGGCTCTGGTATATGAGGGGAGTTTTCCATGGAGCGCATCTGGCTCAAGCAATATCCGCCCGGCGTGCCTGCCGATATCGAGCCGACGCAATATTCATCGCTGGTCGACCTCCTGGAGGAGAGCTTTTCCAAGTTCGCCGACCGCAAGGCGTTCATCTGCATGGACAAGTCGATCAGCTATCGCGACCTCGACCAGATGTCGCTGGCGATGGCGTCCTACCTGCAAGGGCGAGGCCTGCAACGCGGCGCTCGCGTCGCCATCATGATGCCGAACGTGCTGCAATATCCGGTCGCAACCGCCGCGGTGCTGCGCGCCGGTTTCGCCGTGGTCAACGTCAACCCGCTCTACACGCCGCGCGAGCTCGAGCACCAGCTCAAGGATTCCGGCGCCGAAGCCATCATCGTGCTGGAAAATTTTGCCCATACCGTCGAGCAGGTGATCGCCAAGACCGACGTGAAGCACGTCATTGTCGGCAGCATGGGCGACCTGCTCGGCTTCAAGGGCGTGATCGTCAATCTGGTCGTCCGCCGCGTCAAGAAGATGGTACCGGCCTGGTCACTGCCGGGCGCGGTGTCGTTCAACGATGCGCTCTCGGCCGGTCGCGGCATGTCCTTCAATAAGCCAAAACTGTCGCCCGGCGACGTCGCCTTCCTGCAATATACCGGCGGCACCACCGGCGTCTCCAAGGGTGCCACCCTGCTTCATCGTAACATCGTCGCGAACGTTCTGCAGAACGACGCCTGGCTGCAGCCGGCAATGGCCGCGCCGCCGCATGTCGATCAGCTCATGGTCGTCTGCGCGCTGCCGCTCTATCACATCTTCGCCCTGACGGCCTGCTACCTGCTCGCGGTGCGCGCCGGCGGCTGCAATCTCCTGATCCCCAATCCGCGCGACATCCCGGGCTTCATCAAGGAATTGGCGAAATATCAGGTCAACAACTTCCCGGCCGTGAACACGCTCTACAACGGCCTGATGCACCATCCCGACTTCAAGAAGCTCGACTTCTCCAAGCTGAAAATCTCGAACGGTGGCGGCATGGCGGTGCAGCGCCCGGTCGCCGAGCAATGGAAGGCGATCACGGGCTGCTCCATCGCCGAAGGCTACGGCCTGTCGGAGACTTCTCCGACCCTGACCTGCAACACCACGACGGATCCCGAGTTCAACGGCACCATCGGCATCCCCGTGCCCTCGACCTGGATCTCGATCCGCGACGACGACGGCAACGAGATGCCGCTCGGCCAGCCCGGCGAGATCTGCGCCAAGGGCCCGCAGGTGATGTCGGGCTACTGGAACAGGCCGGAGGAGACCGCCAAGGTGATGACCGCGGACGGTTATTTCCGCACCGGCGACATCGGCATCATGGACGAGAAGGGCTACACCAAGATCGTCGACCGCAAGAAGGACATGATCCTGGTCTCCGGCTTCAACGTCTATCCGAACGAGATCGAGGAAGTGATCGCGAGCAACCCGGGGGTGCTCGAATGCGCCGTCATCGGCATCCCCGATTCCAAGTCGGGAGAGGCGGTGAAGGCGTTCGTGGTCAAGAAGGACCCGAACCTCACGGCGGAGGCCCTGGTCAAGTTCTGCCAGGAGCAGCTGACGGGCTACAAGGTGCCCAAGCACATCGAATTCCGCACCGACCTGCCGAAGACCAATGTCGGCAAGATCCTGCGCCGGCAGCTTCGCGACGAGAAGAAGGCGGAGGCGGCATAAGGCGCACCGCTGGTTCATGACTGAATTCGGCGACATCACGCCGGCCGGCATTCTCGCCTTCTGGCGCGCGGCCGGTCGCGAGCGCTGGTACAGGCACAGCGACGCTTTCGACGCGGAGGTCAGGCGCCGCTTTCTTCTGCTATGGAAGAGGGCAACTGCCGGCGAACTGGCCTCTTGGGAAGACAGCGACGAGGGCGCACTCGCGCTCGTCATCGTGCTCGACCAGTTTGCGCGCAACATGTTTCGCGGCACATCGCAGGCCTTTGCCAGCGACGCGCTGGCGCGGGACGTCGCCCGCCGCGCTATTGCGCGGGGTGCAGATCAAAGGATCGATCCGGTCCTGCTCGAATTCCTCTATTTGCCCTTCATGCATTCCGAACACCTGGCCGATCAGCTGCATTGCGTCGCGCTGTTTCAGAACACCGACAATGCCGAGAATTTGAAATACGCGCGGGAGCACGCCGACATCATCCGGCGGTTCGGCCGCTTTCCCCACCGCAACCGCCTCCTCGACCGCGATACCACCGAGGAGGAACAGGCCTTCCTCGACGGCGGCGGTTTTGCCGGCTGATGACATAACGGTGAAGGGCCGTGTCCCTCGCCGCCTCCCCCACCGGCAACATTGTGCAGGGCCGCCGCACGGTCTAAAAAGCGGGACCGATTTTCAGGGAGACTGACGATGGCGATCCAGACTGGCGACAAGCTGCCCGAGGCGAAATTCCGCGTGATGACGCCCGAAGGCCCGCAGGTGAAGACCACCGACGATATCTTCAAGGGCAAGAAAGTGGCGCTGTTCGCAGTGCCCGGCGCCTATACCGGCACCTGCCACAAGATGCATCTGCCGAGCATCTTCCTCAATGCCTACGCCCTGAAGGACAAGGGCGTCGACACCATCGCCATCGTCTCCGTCAACGACGCCTTCGTCATGAACGCGTGGAAGCGCGACACCGACCAGCGCGACGAGGCCATCTTCCTCGCCGACGGCAATGCCGACTTCACCAAGGCGATCGGCATGGAGCTCGACGCCTCCGGCAACGGTCTCGGCATCCGCTCCAAGCGCTATTCGATGCTGGTCGAGGACGGCGTGGTCAAGAAGCTGAACCTCGAGGCGATGCCCGGCAAGGTCGAGGTGTCCGGCGGCGATACGCTGCTGGGGCAGCTGTAAGCGTTTAGACGCGCCTTGTACCCAAGAGTGACGTCATGCCCGGGCTTGTCCCGGGCATTCGCGTTCTTGATCACGCGCGGCAAGAGTGCGTGGCCGGATCAAGCCCGGCCACGACGCGTGGAGAGATCTACTCCGCCACCCTCTGCTGCAACCGCGCCTTCACGATCCCGTCGCGCGCGAGCTGATCGGCGCGTTCGTTCTCGGGATGCCCTGCGTGGCCCTTGACCCAGTGCCAGCGCACGTCATGTGCCTTCAGCGCGGCATCGAGGCGCTGCCATAGCTCGACGTTCTTGACCGGCTTCTTGTCGGCGGTGCGCCAGCCGTTGCGCTTCCAGCCGTGAATCCAGCCGGTGATGCCCTGCCGCACATATTGGCTGTCGGTGTAGAGATCGACGGTGCACGGCTTCTTCAGCGCCTCCAAAGCGGAGATCGCCGCCATCAACTCCATCTGGTTGTTGGTGGTGTGCGGCTGGCCGCCGTTCAGCTCCTTTTCCGTAGTGCCAAACTTCAGGATCGCGCCCCAGCCTCCGGGCCCGGGGTTTCCCGAGCACGCGCCGTCGGTATAGATCGTGACGTTGGGACGCTCGCTCACGCGACCAGTCCTGACGGCGTCAGCCCGTAGTCGCCCACGGTGGAAACGCTCTGGTGGAAGCGCAGCTTGCGGACATATTCCAGCGGATCCTTCGGCCGAACCAGCGCGCCGGGCGGAACGTTGAGCCAATCGACCAACCGCGTCAGCAGGAAGCGGATCGCGGCGCCGCGCGCGAGCAGCGGCAGAGCGGCCTCTTCCGCCTCGGACAATTTTCGCACGCGGCCATAAGCATTGAGGAAGGCGCGCGCCTTGGTGACGTTGAAGGAATGATCCGGCTCGAAGCACCAGGCGTTGAGGCAGATCGCAACGTCATAGGCGAGCCAGTCGTTGCAGGCGAAGGTGAAGTCGATGATCCCGGAGAGCTGGTCGCCGAGGAAGAAGACGTTGTCGTTGAAGAGGTCGGCGTGGATCACTCCTTCGGGCAAATGCTTCGGCCAGACCCCGCTCTCGAGGTAGTCGAGCTCGGCGGCCAGGAACGCGCGCAGGCCCGGCTGCACCTCGTCGGCCCGACTCGAGGCAGCATCGAATAGCGGCCGCCAGCCCGAGACCGACAGCGCATTCGCACGCTTGATCGCGAAATTGGCGCCGGCCAGATGCATCTTCGCCAGCGCCCCGCCGACACCCGCGCAATGGGCGGCGTTCGGCTTGCGCGGCCAGACGCCTTCGAGAAAGGTGATGATCGCGGCCGGCCGGCCCGACAGCTCGCGCAGCGCCTCGCCGTCTCGTCCCTTCACCGGCAGCGGGCAGTTGATGCCGTGCTCGGCGAGATGCGTCATCAGCGCGAGGAAGAACGGCAGATCGTTCTTCGCCACGCGCTTCTCATAGAGCGTGAGGATGAACGAGCCCTTGGTGGTGTGCAGCAGGAAGTTTGAATTCTCGACGCCCTCGGCGATGCCCTTGTAGGAGAGCAATTCGCCGAGATCATATCCGCTCAGGAAATCCGCAAGCTCGTCGGCGGCAACGTCGGTGTAGACCGCCATGAAGGTCTACTCGGCGGCGGCTTCGGGACGCACCTGGCGCGGCAGCGGGAAAAACTCGTTCTCTTCCGCGGCAGAGACCGTCTCCACATGCAGCGTGAAGCGCTCGGCGAACGCGTCCATGATCTCCTCGACGATCACTTCCGGCGCCGAGGCGCCCGCGGTGATGCCAAGGCTGGTGATGTTCTCGAACCGCTTCCAGTCGATTTCGGTGGCGCGCTGCGCCAGCACGGCGATCGGGCAGCCCTCGCGTTCGGCGACTTCGCGCAGGCGTTGCGAGTTCGACGAGTTCGGCGCACCGACCACGATCAGGGCGTCGACCACCGGCGCCACCTTCTTCACCGCGAGCTGGCGGTTGGTGGTGGCGTAGCAGATGTCTTCCTTGTGCGGCCCGTTGATGTTCGGGAAGCGCTCCTTCAGAAGCGCCACGATCTCCGCGGTGTCGTCGATCGACAGTGTGGTCTGGGTCACGAAGGCGAGGTTGTTCGGATCCTTCGGGGCGATGGTCTTGGCGTCCTCGGCGGTCTCGATCAGGGTCACGGCGCCGGTCGGGAGCTGCCCGAGCGTGCCAACCACCTCGGGGTGATGGGAATGGCCGATCAGGAAGATCTCGCGGCCGCGCTTGAAGTGGATCGCCGCTTCGCGGTGCACCTTGGTCACCAGCGGGCAGGTCGCATCCAGCGAGAACAAATTGCGGGACGTGGCGTCGGCCGGAACCGATTTCGGCACGCCATGGGCCGAGAACACCACCGGCGCGGTGGTGTTTTCCGGGATCTCGGCGAGTTCCTCGACGAAGATCGCGCCCTTCTTCTTCAACCCGTCGACGACGTATTTATTGTGCACAATCTCGTGGCGAACATAGACGGGGGCGCCGTATTTATCGAGCGCCCGTTCCACGGTGTCGATCGCCCGGACCACCCCGGCGCAGAAGCCGCGGGGAGAACAAAGCACGATCTTGAGGTCTGGTTTGGCTGGCATTGGGCGATCTCGGGACCGAATCACCTCGCCAAATGGGCGGGAAGCGGTCGATGAATGATTAGGGCTTGGGTACGGTCTTACAGGGACTTCAGAGGGAATTGGGCCCCCTTTCGGGCGCTGTCAAGGCACTATCTATAGCAGAACCATTGCGTGGCTACCCCCTCCGGGCTTATATAGCGCGAATTCCCAGTCATCGCTGATGACCACCGGTTTCGCCTCCAAAGGGGTGGGCGAAGCACAAAGGAGATTTGCCATGAGCAACGCACCTCTGATGCCCAAGGCGACCGCCGTCTGGCTGCTCGACAACACCGCGCTGACCTTCGATCAGGTCGCCGATTTCACCAAAATGCACCCCCTCGAGGTGCGCGCGATCGCCGATGGCGACGCCGCCCAGGGCATCAAGGGCATGGATCCCCTCTCCAATGGCCAGCTGACCCGCGAGGAGATCGAGAAGGGCGAGAACAACCCGGACTACCGGCTTCGCCTCCAGGAGAGCAAGGTGGTGCTGCCGCCGCAGCCGAAGCGCAAGGGCCCGCGCTACACCCCCGTCTCGCGCCGCCACGAGCGCCCCAGCGCCATCCTCTGGCTGCTACGCAACCATGCCGAGCTCAAGGACGCCCAGATCATGCGCCTGGTCGGCACGACCAAGAGCACGATCGCCAGTGTCCGCGATCGCACCCACTGGAACACCTCCCAGCTGACGCCGATTGATCCCGTCACCCTCGGCCTCTGCTCGCAGATCGAGCTCGATTTCGAGGTCGCGCGCGCGGCCAAGGAAAAGCCGATCGACGCAGCCTATGGTGGCGCCACCCTGCTGCCGGCCTCCGAAACCACCAAGAAGGACGAATACGAGCCCGCGGAGAGGTCCAGCGACGACCTCAACGTCGATGCCGTGTTCGCCAAGCTGAAGACGCTCGGCGGCAAGAAGCAGGACCAGGAGGAGGAGTAATCCTTCGCTCTCCGTTAATCATCGAATGCGAACGCGGCGGGCAACCCGCCGCGTTTTTGTTTGTGCTTCTCCTCTGTCGAGAAGCAGCGCGCTTACGCCTACGGTCCGCGACCGATGGATTCCGCGGTACGGATTCCGGCCTTCGCCGCAACAACATTGCAGAAACAGCGCGCGCCGCTTACGGCCGGTCCGGATGGTTCAGCATGTATTCGCCGAGATCGCGCTGGCGGCGGTCGGCGCGGGTGGTCGCGGCGCTGCGCTGGACGTCGCGGTCCTTGCGGCAGGCCACGTATTCGGGCGAGCCGACCGCATAGCCACGGCTCTGGCAGACCGCGTCGTCATCGTCGCCGCCCATCGCCACCGGCGTCTGGTAGCGCGCGGAGCAGGCGGAGAGAATGATCGCGAGCAGCACAGCTGCAAGCAGGCGCGGCCCAGCGGCGAGTGGCATACGAGGTCCCCTATCGGCCCGCCCTGTTTAGCGCGGAATGAGGAGAATGTAAGTCCCTGGACGCTGTTCCCGGCTCGATGTCATTCCCCGCGAAAGCGGGGAATCCAGTACACCGCAACGCTCATTGCGTCACACAACTCCGGCCGCGGCGTAGTGGATCGCCTGCCTGCGCAGGCGATGACAGCGGGTTTGGAGCAGCGGCGTCGCGCCTCAATCGCTACGCCCCGAGAGCAAATCTCACACCCTCCCCTTCAGCGCCTCCCCGATCTCGTCGAGCACCTTGGGATCCTCGATCGTCGCGGGCATGGTCCAGGTCTCGCCGTCGGCGATCTTCTTGATGGTGCCGCGCAAGATCTTTCCGGAGCGCGTCTTGGGCAGGCGGCCGACGGTGATGGCGAGCTTGAACGCGGCAACGGCACCGAGCTTGTCGCGCACCAGCGCGACGATCTCTTTCTCGATCTCGGCGGGCGCCCGCTTCACGCCCGCCTTGAGCACCAGGAAGCCGCAGGGCACCTCGCCCTTGATCGCGTCCTTGACGCCGAGCACGGCGCATTCGGCGACATCGGGATGCGAAGCCAGGATCTCCTCCATGCCGCCGGTGGAGAGCCGATGGCCGGCGACGTTGATGATGTCGTCGGTGCGGCCCATGACGAAGATATAGCCGTCCTCGTCCTTGTAGCCGGCATCCGATGTTTTGTAGTAGCCGGGGAATTCGGTGAGGTAGGCTTCCTTGAAACGTTCGTCCTGATTCCACAGCGTCGGCAGGCAGCCCGGCGGCATCGGCAGCTTGATGACGATCGAGCCCATGGCGTTGGGGCCAACCGGCTTTGCCGCTTCGTCGACCACATCGACCTGATAGCCCGGCATCGGCACCGTCGGCGAGCCGTGCTTCACCGGCAACTTGCCTAAGCCAACCGGATTGCCGGCGATGCACCAGCCGGTCTCGGTCTGCCACCAATGGTCGATGACAGGCACCTTCAGCTGCTGCTCCGCCCATTCCACCGTCGGCGGATCGGCGCGCTCGCCGGCGAGGAACAGGGTGCGGAACACCGAGAGGTCGTATTGCCGGATGAATTTTCCCTCCGGATCTTCTTTCCGGATCGCGCGGAACGCGGTCGGCGCGGTGAAGAAGGCGACCGCCTTGTGCTCGCTGATCACGCGCCAGAACGCGCCGGCATCAGGCGTGCCGATCGGCTTGCCCTCATACATGATCGAGGTCGCGCCGTGCAGCAGCGGGCCGTAGACGATGTAGCTGTGGCCGACCACCCAGCCGATATCCGAGCCGCACCACCAGACCTCGCCCGGCTTGACGCCATAGAGGTTGAACATGGACCATTTCACCGCGACCAGATGGCCGCCATTGTCACGCACGACGCCCTTGGGGATGCCGGTCGTGCCTGACGTATAGAGGATGTAGAGCGGATCGGTGGCAGCGACGGGCACGCACGGCGCCTTCTTGCCGTCGTTCATCGCCTTGCGGCGCAGGCCCGCCCAGTCATAGTCGCGGCCGGGCGTGAGGGCGCAGATAAGCTGCGGACGTTGCAGCACGATGCAGGCCTTCGGCTTTGAGCCCGCAAGCCTGATCGCCTCGTCGAGCAGCGGCTTGTACTGCACGATGCGGCCAGGCTCGATGCCGCAGCTCGCCGACAGGATCAACTTTGGCTGCGCATCGTCGATGCGGGTGGCGAGCTCTTTCGCGGCAAAGCCGCCGAACACGACGGAGTGCACCGCGCCGATGCGCGCGCAGGCCAGCATCGCGACGACGGCCTCCGGCACCATCGGCATATAGAGGATGACGCGATCGCCCTTGGCGACACCAAAATCGTGCATGATGGCGGCAAGCGCCTGCACTTCGGTCAGCAGTTCGGCGTAGGTGAATTTGGTGACGCTGCCCGTCAGCGGCGAATCATGGATCAACGCGATCTGGCCGGCGCGGCCGCGTTCGACGTGGCGGTCGATCGCATTGTAGCAGGTGTTGACGACGCCGCCGCTGAACCAGCGGCCGTAGACGCCCTGCGAGGGGTCGAAGATCTTTTTCGGCGGCTCGATCCAGTCGATCTCCTTGGCCGCCTCGGCCCAAAAGCCCTCAGGGTTAGCCAGCGAGCGCGCATAGAGCTCGTGATAGAGGCTCTTTCCGTCGACGTTTCCTCGGACGTTCATTCCCGCGCTCCCGTTCCCTTTATTCGCGTGGCCTCGACCTTGTGGCAGGACAAACGTCCCGCCATGACAGGGATCAAGCACCGGCCTTGTTTGAGGGGTATTTTCCCGGGAACGGGCCGCGGTTCAAGCTGAAAGAACGGTGCTCTCAGCTATCGATCGCATTCAGCCGCTGCAGCCGCTCCTGCATGACCTTCCTCAGATCATAGCCCGGTCGAGCACGCCCAGCTGCGCGGTCGGCGCAAATCACCTTCTCGACCTCGAATTTCGCGATCTCGGCGATCACAGTGCGGCGGCCGCTGGCCGTACCGTCGTTGCCGGGATCGAGCCGCAGCGCGGTTTCGTCGTCGGCCAGCGCCTTCCTGGCCTCAATACCCGTCCACCCCGTTCAGCCGCAGCAAGCGCTCCTGCATCGCCTTTTTCAAATCGTACCCCGGCCGGCCGAACCCGGCATTGCGGCGGGCGATGAAATCATCCTGCTCGCGCTGAAGCGCCTTGGCTTCGCCCGCATTGCGGGCCACGCGGAGCACACGGGTATTGGACGCAAAGACCTCGCGGTCCAGATCAGCGAGCTCGCGGTTGGCGCAGATCGCCTTCTCGACAGGGCGGCGCGCACCCTTGCAACTGAAGCTGGGCTTGCCTGCGACCGCCATCTGCGCGCCGATCCGCTCGATCTCGCGCGCCATCGCCTTGTGATTGGCCTTGGCTGCCTCATGGTTCGGATCGACCTTCAATGCCGCGCCGAAATCCTGCACCGCCTTGGGCTTGTCGCCCTTCCTCAGCCAGAGCTCACCGCGCGCGTTGAAGATATCGGCGAGGCCGGAATCGAGCAGAAGAGCGCGGCTGTCGTCGGCGATCGCGCGGTCGACCTGATCGTGCCGCGCATAGAGCCCGCCGCGCGCGATCAGCGCTTTGATCAAATCGCCCTTCGCCGTCTTCTCGTTGTCGATCACGGCGGCACAGGCCGTGGCGGCCTTGTCGATATCATCGGCTGCGGCAGCCGCAAGACACGGCGCGACGTCGACCTGCGGGACTGCGGCCGGTTCGCCACCCGTCGCGGCATGAGCCGCGGCGACCGAGAGCGCAAAGAGCAACCCGGCGCCGGACCATTGAATGAGAAACCGCATGCCCGTCACAGCCGGAAAGTCTTTGGGTTCAGTCTTGGAGTGCTTCAGTCTTGGGTTGAATCTTGCGCTAAGTCTTGGGTCGAGATCTTGGGTCGAGATCTTGGGTCGAGGTCTTGGGTCGAGGTCTTGGGTCGAGGTCTTGGGTCGAGGTCTTGGGTCAAGGTCTTGGGACAAGGTCTTGCCTTGGGGCCGCACTATCCATCATACGGCCGGATTGGTGCTAGCTTGTGGCGCCGCTCAAATCGGTTTCGGGGATCAACGTGTCGACATTCGAATGGATCATCGTGCTTTTGCTCGGCGCCGTTGCATTATCGGCGCTGGCGCGGCGGATCAAGGTCCCCTACCCGACCTTTCTCGCGATCGGTGGCGCGCTGATCGCCTTTGTGCCGTCGAGCCCGTCCTGGACGCTGGAGCCCGACCTGGCATTGGCCCTCTTTGTCGCACCGGTCCTGCTCGATGCCGCCTTCGACACCTCGCTGCGCGATCTCCGCAAGAATTGGGTTCCGGTCTCGACCCTGGTCGTCGCCGCCGTCGGCCTGACCACGGTCGCCGTGGCCTACGTCGCGCACAGGCTGATGCCGGACATGCCCTGGGCCGCCGCGGTCGCGCTCGGCGCCATCGTGGCACCGCCGGATGCGGCCGCCGCGGTCGCTATCCTGAGCCAGGTGAAGCTGCCCTATCGGATGGTGAAGGTCCTGGAAGGCGAGAGCCTGCTCAATGACGCGACTGCGCTCTTGATCTACCGCATCGCGGTCGGAGCAATCGCCACCGAGCATCTGACCTGGAGCCAGGTCGCGCCGACCATGGCGCTGGCGCTGGTCGGCAGCGTGATCGCCGGGCTTCTCGCCGCCCGCATCATCCCGCTGCTGATACAGCGCGTCACGGAAGCACCCAGTTCGATCATCGTGCAGTTCGCCACCACCTTCATGGTCTGGATCGCCGCCGAGCATCTCGGCCTCTCCGGCATTCTCACCATCGTCGTCTACGCCATCGCCATGGCGCGCACGGCGGGGGCGCGCATGCCGGCCCGGCTGCGGGTGCCGTCCTATGCCGTGTGGGAGACGATGGTGTTCGTGCTCAACGTGCTCGCCTTCATGCTGATCGGCATGCAGATGCGGCCGATCTGGACCCGGCTCGATGCGGACGTGCGCTGGGAATATTGCTTGGCCGCGGCCTCGATTCTGCTCACTGTGGTCCTGGTGCGGCTGGCCTGGATCACATTCTACCGCACGACGCTGCGCGCGCTCGTCGCGCACGGGGTCTATCACCCGAAGGATCCGAAGCAGGTCGCCTCGCCCAAGGGCGGCCTCATCATCTCCTGGTGCGGCATGCGCGGCCTCGTCACGCTCGCCACCGCTTTCGCCCTGCCGGAAAACTTTCCCTACCGCGATTTCATCGTCTTCTCGGCGTTTGCGGTCGTGCTCGGCACGCTGGTCGTGCAGGGCCTGACGTTGCGACCGCTGATCCTGGCGTTCGACCTCAAGGACGACGATCCGGTCGGGGTCGAGGTCGCGCGCGCCCGCGCCGTCGCCTATCGCGCCGCGCTCGACGCAATCGAGGACGATCCATCCGAGGAAGCCGAAATCCTGCGGCTCGAATATCGCGCCATCCTGATGCAGGCGGACGACGACCCGAACGGCGGCATCGCCAACGGCGAATTGCCGGCCGATCCGCTGCGCCGCCGGGGCATTGGGGCCGCGCGCGAATCGATCCTCGACCTTCGCGCCAGGGAAGTGATCGGCGATGATGCATTTCATCGGATCGAGGAAGAGCTCGATCGCGCGGAATTGAGCGCGGGGGGTTAGATCTCGTCGTCCCCCAACAAGCGCCCTGCACAGGTGGCTAGGGATTGAACCAAATCCCGCCTCTCCAGACTCACCCCTCATGACGACTTTGATCGACGACCGTCGTGTGCGCGCGCGAGATGCGTCGCCCGCACGATATTTTTATCTCCACATGGCACTGGCCTGCGCGGCCACCGCTTTTCTCGGCTTCGCACCGACCTATTTTGTGCCGCTTGCGCAACGGACGTTGTCCACAAGCCCTGTGATTCATTTCCACGGTCTCTTGTTCTTCACCTGGTCTCTCTATTTTGTGATCCAGACTTGGCTCGCCGCCTCGGGCCGCGTGGTCAATCACCGCGCGCTCGGCATCGCCGGCGTCTCGCTCGCCACCGCGATGACGATCTTCGGCTTCCTCGCCTCCGTGCATGTGATGCAGCATTCCGCCGCGCTCGGACAGCAAGAGGCCGGCATCGCCTTCTCGATCGTGCCGATGAGCGGGATCGCGTTCTTCGCAGTGGTATTCGTGCTCGCGATCATGAACACGCGAAAGCCCGCGATTCACAAACGCCTGATGCTGCTCGCCGCCGTTTCGATCCTCGACGCCGCGATCGCGCGCTGGTTTCTCACCTTCCTCGCGCCTCCGGGACCGCCCGGGCCGCCGCCGGTACCCGTCACCATCGCGCCCGCAGCGGTCGCCTCGCTGCTGCTCGTGGTCGCCATGGTGCGCGACCGGCGCACCGAAGGCCGGGTACATCCGGTCTACATCTACGGCACGCTCGCGATGCTGGCGGTGAAGGTGCTGAACTGGCCGATCAGCGAAACCGCGGCGTGGCATTCGCTTGCCGGCGGGATTCTGGCGCTGGCGCGGTAGCCCGCTCGGCGGTCGTCCTGGCGCAAGCCGGGACGACGGCGGAATATGGAGCGGCGCCTACGCCCCCGCCTTGCAGGTGATCCCGCCGTCCACCACGAGCTCAATGCCCGTCACATATTTCGACTCGTCCGAGGCCAGGAACAGCGCGGCGTTGGCGACGTCGAAGGCGTCGCCCATGTGGCCCATCGGCACCTGTGCATCGCGCGCGCGCCACATCGCCTCGACGTCGCCCTTGGCGTAGCTAGCGGCGAGGCCGGCGGAATGCTCGACCATCGGCGTCTTCATCAGACCGGGCAGGATCGCGTTGACGCGCACATGGTGGCGCGCGAACTCGATCGCGGTGGTCCGCGTCATCTGGTTCATCGCCGCCTTCGAGGTGCCGTAGGTGACGTAGGAGATGCCCATGTGGCGGATCGAGGCGATCGAGGAGATGTTGATGATGGAGCCGCCGCCCTGTTTCACCATCACCGGAATGACATGCTTCATGGCGAAATAGGCGCTCTTGAGATTGACGCTGAAGACGCGGTCCCAGCTCTCCTCGGTGACCTCGACCACGCTGCCCATCTCGGCGATGCCGACGTTGTTGTCGAGCACGTCGATGCGCCTGTAGGCCTTCAGGCACGCCGCGACCATCGCCTCGACCTCGGCCGGTCGCGAAACGTCGGCCGTGAAGGCGGTCGCCTTGCCGCCCTCATCCGTGATGATCTTCGCGGTCTCCTCGGCCGCCGCGCCGTTACGGTCGACACAAAACACCTGCGCGCCCTCGCGCGCAAAGGTGACCGCAGTGGCCTTGCCGTTACCCCAGCCCGGCCCGATCGAGCCGGCACCCACCACCATCGCAATCTTGCCCTTGAGGCGATCCATCAGTGTCTCCCTTATTTCTCTTGTTCTTCGCAGATGCTCATCGTCGTGACGTTAGCACCAATGGGATGACCGACAATCTCCGACAACGTCTGGCACTTACCTTCATGGCAAAGCCGCCATTCGCCAGTCGCGCCGGAATTGCCCAGCACCACCTCCGGCATCGGGGCGCGCGCAGGCCTCCATTGAAACCATCCGTCGACGAGCCGCGCCTCGGGCGGCGGCTCCATGCCGGGGCCGGTGCCCTTCACCCGCGCCTGCACCAGTTCGAGCCCGGCGGGGGTGACGCGCCAGTCTTCCTGCCAGTCGACCTTCGCGATCGAATGCGTCCACACCAGCGTGAAGGCGGACAGCGCCAGCGCCTTCACGCCTGAGGCTGTCGCGAAGCAGAGGCTCACACCGCCTCGACCGACGCCGGCGGACGCTGCCGCCACTGCCACAGCACGATCGCCGCGGAGAGCAGGAAGCCCACGGTGTCGCTGAACGGGAAGTCGCCGAGCAGGCAGAGCGCGGCACCAAGCGCGACCACACGTTCGAGAAATGTCAGGCGCGTGAACAGGAAGCCGATCGCGACCATGCCGAACAACGCGATCGCCACCAGCGCCTTGAAGGTCGCCAACGCCACCGCGCCGTAGAAGCCGAGCTTGGCCGCCATGGGGTCGCCGGCCTGCAGCATCAGTGCCGGCGAATAGACGAAGATGAAGGGGATGACATAGCCGGCGAGCGCGATACGCATCGCCTCCCAGCCGATCTTGTCCGGATTCTCCTTCGCGATCGGTGCTGCGGCTAACGCCGCCAGCGCCACCGGCGGCGAGAGGTCGGCCATGATGCCGTAATAGAACGCGAACATGTGGCTCGCGATCAGGGGAACGCCGAGTTTCGCCAGCGCGGGCGCCGCGAGCGCCGCGGTGATGATGTAGGTCGGGATGGTCGGGATGCCGGTGCCGAGCAGGATCGACAGCAGCATGGTCATGATCAGCGCCAGGAACAGGCTCTTTTCGCCGAGCCCGATCACCCAGCCGCCGAAGATGGTGCCGACGCCGGTCTGCGACATCATGCCGATGATGACACCGACGATGGCGCAGGCCATGCCGACGGTGATGGCGGATTTCGCGCTTTCAGCCAATGCATCGCGGCAGGCGCGCAGGGCGGAGAATCCGCCGCGCACGAACGCAGTGATCACGATCAACGCGACGACGACGCCCGCGACCGGCACGATCTGAAGGCCGTCACGCGAGAGCGCGGCGACGACGAGCGCGAGCCCGATCCAGAAGATGCTGCGAATCACCGTCGAGGGCGCGCCAGCCGTGATGCTGGCGCCCAGGATCAGCGCCACCGTCAGCGCGAGGCCCATGCTGCCGGCGTAAAGCGGCGTAAAGCCTTCGAACAGCATGTAGACCAGCGCCGCGAGCGGCAGCACGAGATACCAGCGCGTCACCAGCGCCTTCCAGGCGCTGGGAATCTCCGAGCGCTTCATGCCGGTGAGGCCGTGCTTGCCGGCTTCCAGATGCACCATCCAGAACGCGGAGGCGAAATAGAGCATCGCGGGAATCGCCGCCGCTTTCACGATCTCCGAATATTGGACGCCGAGCGTCTCCGCCATGATGAAGGCGACCGCACCCATCACCGGCGGCATGATCTGCCCGCCCATCGAGGCCGTCGCCTCGACGCCGGCCGCGAACGCGCGGCGATAGCCGAACCTGATCATCAGCGGAATCGTGAACTGGCCGACGGTGACGACGTTGGCCACGCCGGAGCCGGAGATCGTACCCATCATGCCCGAGGCGAACACCGCGACCTTGGCAGGTCCCCCGCGGGTGCGGCCGAACAGGCCGAGCGAAACATCTGTAAAGAGCTGGATCATGCCGGCGCGCTCCAGGAACGAGCCGAACAGGATGAACAGGAAGATGTAGGTCGCCGAGACGTAGATCGGCACGCCGTAAAAACCCTCGGTGCCGAACGACAGATGGGTGACGATCTGGTCGAAATCATAGCCGCGATGGTTGAGCGGCGACGGCAGATATTGCCCGAAGAACCAATAGACGAGACAGGCGCCGCACATCAGCGGGAGCGCCGCGCCCATCAGCCGCCGCGTGCCCTCGAAGATCAGGACTGCGAGCAGCGTGCCGACCACGAGATCGAGGCGGGTCGGATCGCCGTCGCGTGCGATCAAATCCGCATAGAAGATCCATTGATACAGCCCGCAAAGAAAGCCGGCGCCGCCGATCAGCCAGCCGAGCGCACGGCCGAAATCGCTCTTGGCGGTGAAGTTGCCGATCAGGCCGAAGGTGAGCAGAATGAGAAAGCCGACATGGACGCCGCGCACCACCTGGCTCGGCAGATAGTTGAAGGCTGCGACGTAAAGCTGGAAGGTCGCGAAGGCGATGCCGATCCAGTAGGCGAGTGTGCCCCACCAGCCCGGGCCAAATCCTTCCGGAAATCCGTGCTCGAAATTGTCGAACTCGACCTTGATGGGGGCCTCAGTGGCCTCTGCCTGCGACATCGATATTTCCCCGCGCCCTGATCCGTCTTCAGCATTCGCGCTGCGCCCCGAATGCGTCATGCCCGGGCTTGACCCGGGCATTTGCGTTCTCTCCGTGATTCCGGGGCGATGCGCAGCATCGAACCCGGAATCACAATATTCCGGGTTCGCCCTGCGGGCGCCCCGGAATGACAGCGGAGAATTACTTGATCAGCCCTTTTTCCTTGTAATAGCGGATCGCGCCGGGATGCAGCGGAACCGGGCTGCCACTGGCCGCCGTCTCGAGCTTGATCTCCTTGCCGGCCGCATGCGCGTTGGCGAGCTCGGGCAGCGACTCGTAGACCAGTTTTGTCATCTGGTAGGCGAGATCGTCCGACACCGCCGAGCTGGTGACTAGATAGTTGATCACGGCCGCGGTCGGCACGTCCTTGTCCTGCCCGGTGTAGGTGTTGGCGGGAATGGTCGCCGCCACGAAGGGCAGGCCGATCTTCTCGACGGTCTCCTTCGGCACCGACACCACCGTGATCGGGCTCGAGGTCGAGAGATCCTTCAGCGAGGCCACACCGAGGCCGGCTGATTGCAGCGTCGCGCCGAGCTGCCGGTTTTTCATGAGATCGACGGATTCGGCAAACGGCAGATACTCGACCTTGCCGAGATCCTTATAGCTCATGCCGGCCGCGGCCAGGATCGCGCGCGAATTCAGCTCCGTGCCCGATTTCGGCGCGCCGACCGACAGGCTCTTGCCCTTGAGGTCCGCCAGCGTCTTGATGCCGCTCTCGGCGGTCGCGACGATCTGAATGTAGTTCGGATAGATCGCGCCGATCGTGCGCAGCTTGTCGAGCTTGGTCTTGAAGCCCGCCTCCTCCTCGCCGTCCCAAGCGGCCTTGAGCGAGTCGCCCAGCGTGAACGCCAGCTCGCCGCGGCCCTGCTGCAGCAGGATCAGGTTCTCGACCGACGCCTTGGTGGCCTGCACCTGCGTCTTCACGTTCGGAATCTTGTCGCCGTAGATCTTCCCGATCGCGACCCCGAGCGGATAGTAGACGCCGGAGGTGCCGCCGGTCAGCACGTTGATGAAGGATTGCGCCTGCGCGCAAGGTGCCGACGCCGCCAGAGCAAGAGCCGCGGCCACGCCGAAAATCGTCCGTTTCATGATTTTTTCACTCCCCAAACCGGCCGGGAAATTGGCCGGATGAGGCGACCGGGTCAACCCGTCCAAAAGTCAAAACAGGGGTGCGGTAAATGGCTGTCCTGGCTCGATTTTTGGGGAACCCGGTGGGTGCGGCGAGGTGGCGCAGCCAGGCAGGCTTACGTGAGGATCACTTCACCCACGCGGCAGGCCCGGTGCAACCTCGCCCGCTTGCGAGAGAGGTCGGCGCGAAGCGCCGGGTGAGGGCTTTCTCGTCCAGGGGATTGTCCCATTGCGGATAAACCCTCTCCCCACCCCTCCCCCGCAAGCGGGGAAGGGAGCGCACCGTCACTGGCAAGCCCTCACTGGCGAACCCTCACTGGAACGTCATGTCCAGGCACTTGGAGATGTCGGAGCCGAGGCCGGAGGAGATGATGATGCAGCCGCGCACCTTCTGTGCGCTGACGTCGGCGGCCCAGACCGAGTAGCCGCCAGGGCCAAAGAACGAATTGGTGTTCGGCGGCTCGGTCTCGGTGGCGTCGAAATCGTAATGGCCGTCGGTCTCGAAAATGCGCGGCTTCTTGGTGCAGCCGCCGTCAGTCTGGACGTTGATGACTTCCTTGTTGTCGCGGGTCAGCGCCAGCGAGACCTGACAGCGGAAATATTCCGAGGTCTTGGTGTTGAAGAGGTAGGTGTAGGACTTGCA
Organism: Bradyrhizobium sp. 149; assembly: GCF_023073915.1. Taxonomy (GTDB): domain Bacteria; phylum Pseudomonadota; class Alphaproteobacteria; order Rhizobiales; family Xanthobacteraceae; genus Bradyrhizobium. Next base: position 321,519 of record NZ_JADPKK010000020.1, read on the forward strand.
GGTCGCGGTGTTCAGCTTGCCCGGGGCGAGGCCACGGCTGCACGAAATTCGCTGGTTGTGGCTGAGCTGGTAATCATCGGCCCGTACCGCCGGCGCCAGCACGGTCAGCAGCAGCGCGGCAGTCCCACAAACTTTAATGACATGGCTCATCCGAATCATCCCCACACCCATATTTTTGTCGAATTGCGTTCTAGACGGAAAGCGGAACATAGTCGCGGAGGGGCGAAGGGAAAATCACAAACTGCTGGGCAAGACGTGATGCGCTGCGGCGCTTTCGCAAATTGACCTGGAGACATCGTTCGTGATTTGTTCAAGCCAAACGCCTCAATGGGGAGGATAGGGTGATGGCATTTTCAACAAAGACATTTTTGGTAACAGCCGTGCTCGGCGCGTTCGCTGCACCCGCATTGGCGCAGACCGCTGCAACGCCTTGGGAGCTCAAGCCCGACACCGGCTATGCCTATGACAAGGACGGCAAGACCTTTTCCTACAAGATGGGCACCAACAATGCAGGCGAGCTGCTCAAGGGTGCCAAGAAGGTGCCGAAGGGCACGCTGTTCTTCATCGGCCACAACGGCCAGCTCTACATGCGCAGCGGCCCGTATCTGGAAGGCGACGGCAAGTTCAAGTTCGGGTCGGATCAGTAGGCCGAGGTCGCGGCGACGGTACGCTCCCTCGCCCCCGTTCTTACGGGGAGAGAGTTGGGGTGAGGGGCTGCGTCCGCAATTGCGGTGAGAGCTGGACTCGCGGAGAGTCTCCCTCACCCGGAATTCAAGCTACGCTTGAATTCCGACCTCTCCCCGCAAGCGGGGCGAGGTGAAGAGACACCTTTCAAAACGCCCCCGCCAGCTCCCGCGCGCCGGCATTGTTGCTGTTGCTGTCCATCCGCGTATCCGTCACCGCCAGCAGCTTCGCCACCGTGTTGTGCCGGATCGCGACCGGGTTGCGCTCGTAACCGCCGCGCTGGAAGAAGTTCGAGGTCGGCACCTGCTCGCGCATCGCCTGCGGCATCGTCACCATGTCGAGGCCGGTGCCATCGCCGGTGAGATTCATCATCTCGAGCTCGGCCGCGCTGAGCGGGCGGCTATAGCCCTTGGCGCGCGCGAACAGCACCGAGGTGAGCAGCTTGTGGGTCTGCAGCATCGGCCCGATATCGATGTCGAGCACCATGGCATGCATGGCCCAGCCCTGCGCGGTGTTGCCGATCTTCTCGTGCTCCGACCACGTGTCGGGCACCGACTTGGCATGCGCCACCATCTTCTTCAGAATAGTGAGCTTATGCTCGAGCGACTGGCGCGCCGGGCCTGAGGTCCGCGCGACCTTGTCAGAGAGCGCGCGGATGAATTCATGGCCCTGCTCGGCCAGCAGCTCGACGCTGTTGGTGGTCAGCAGCTGGTTGTAGCCCATCGCGGTCGAAATGGCGCGCTTGCCGCCATGCTCGATCCCCGCTTGCACGTCGTAACTGCCGGTGCCGCCGGTCTCGAACGCATAGACCCGCACCGCCTGCTCGCGCGTCAGCCCCGAGGCCAGCGCGTAGCGCGCATAGACGCGCTTGAATTCGACTTCGCTGGACGGCCGCTGCGGCGTGAACTGGTAGAGTTCCTGCGCCGCGCGCAAGAGATCGGCGACCACCGGTATCGGCTTTTTGGTCGGGCGATCCGGGGTTTCCTCCGGCTCCGGGTTCACCGGCCGCTTCGGCCCGTTATAGAGCGGCGGATGCTCAAGCACGTAGTCTTCCAACGTGATCTGCTGGCCGCTGCGCCGCTTCGCGTTGCGGCCGCGACGCTTCTCGGAAATCTGGCTCCAATAGGCGCCGGCCTCCTCGTCGAACGCCGCGCGCGCGGCCTGATATTCCTGCAGCTTGCGGCGATATTCGAGCACGGCCGGCGATGCCCCCGCGCTTTGCGCAAAGAACTGCGACAACAGTTGGGCTTTGGCGTTGCTGACGGCCGGCGGCAGCGCGTCGGATTCGCCACCGCGCGCGGCAGGCACGAGCAGGACGAACGCGAGTGGAACCAGCCTCACGGCATTTCGAATCGATCGATGCATGCTGCCCTCTTAGCAGGCATCCGGTAACTGTCACGTTAACGCGCCGTTTACCTCTCTTTTTGTCTCCTGCGTCACTTCCAGGCGAATACCGGCTGTTCCAGCTCGGTGACGCGGGTGTGCCGTCCCGCCAGCACTTCGCGGAACTGGTAGATCAGCGCCGCCGTCGGTGCGTGGATCAGGCTCGACTGATGATGGAAGCGGATCACACGGCGCGTGCTCTCGGGGATCGCGACGAAATCGAAGGCGTCGGCGCGCTCGACCGTCGCAAGCGCGATGCGATGCACGGAGGCGACCTCGTCCGGGTTGGGTTTGATCGCCGCACCATCGGCGGCCCAGACCACGACCGGGGTGATCAGATAGCCGGAGCGGGTCGGATAATCGTCGAGCGTACCGAGCACCTCCGCGCTGGTGAGGCGCAGGCCAAGCTCCTCGTCGAACTCGCGCAGCGCCGCCTCGACCGGCGTCTCGCCGGCATCGCAGCGTCCGCCCGGCAAGGCCCATTGGCCGCGATGAGCGCGCAGATGCGATGCGCGCAGCGTGAGCAGCAACGCCGTGTCATCGCCCTCGCTGGCCGCGGTGAGCGCAACGACCACCGCGGCACGCTTCAACGCCGCCGGCGCTTCATCCTGCGGCAGCCGTGTGAAGGCCGCGCAGGCAGCCGCGATATTCCGCCGTGTGGCATCGTCGAACGGTCTCATGCTGCTTGACTACACCACGTCCGGCCCCGATGAAATGAGATCGCAAGACCCGCGCAGGAAATGGACGACATGACCAACAAGACCGCCGCGAAGCTGAAAGCAGATGGCTGGACCATCCTGGAGACCACGGGCTTCATGCACCTGATCGGCCCATTGTGGGAGCGCAAGGTCGACGGCCACTACGAATTCGCACTCGCGACCGAGGACAAGCACCACAATCGCCGCGGCATGGTCCAGGGCGGCGTGATGATGACGTTCGCGGACCGTACCTGCGGCATGACCGCCCGCTACGTCTCCGGCAAGGAGTTCATGGCGACCGTGCAGCTCGACACCCATTTCGTCGAGGCCGGCCAGATCGGCGACATCCTGATCTCCCGCCCGCGCGTGGTGCGCTCGACGCGCAGCCTCGTCTTCATGAGCACCGAGGTCAGCGTGGATGACCGCTGCGTGGTGATGGCCAATGGCGTGTTCAAGATTTTGAAGGGCCCGGCGTAGGCTCCACGCATTCATTACGAGCGCAGAAAAGCAATCCAGACTCTTTCCGCGGACGCATCACTGGATTGCCTCGCTGCGCTCGCAATGACGGGGGTAGCTGGCTATGCTAGGGCCAATGAAGCACTGAGGAGCCAGCTCATGCAATATCGCCAGCTCGGCCGCACTGGTCTGAAAGTTTCGCCGATCTGTCTGGGCACCATGATGTTCGGCGGGCCGACCGATGAAGCTGCCTCAAAGCGCATCATCGCGAAAGCACGCGAGGCCGGCATCAATTTCATCGACACGGCGGATGCCTATTCGAAGGGTGCATCCGAAGAGGTCGTCGGCCGCGCCATCGCCGGCAACCGTCACGCCTGGGTGCTCGCGACAAAACTCGCCAATCCCATGAACAATGGTGGGGGCGAGGATCCCAACCGTGTCGGCCTGTCGCGGCGCTGGGTGTTGCAGGCCGCCGACGAAAGCCTGAAGCGGCTCGGCACTGATCACATCGACATCTATTATCTGCACAAGGAAGACCACGCGACGCCGCTGGAGGAGACGGTGCGCGCGATGGGTGACCTGATCCGCGCGGGCAAGGTGCGCTATTTCGGCGTCTCGAACTACCGCGCCTGGCGCGTCGCCGAAATCTGCAACATCTGCGACCGGCTCGGGATCGACCGGCCCGCGGTGAGTCAGCCCTATTACAACGCCATGAACCGCATGCCCGAGGTCGAGCACTTCCCGGCCTGCTCCTATTATGGCCTCGGCATCGTGCCCTACAGCCCGCTGGCGCGCGGCGTGCTGACAGGCAAGTACAAACCCGACGCAACTCCTGACAAGGAGACGCGCGCGGGCCGCAACGACACCCGCATGATGCAGACCGAATGGCGGCCGGAATCACTGCAGCTCGCGCAGGAGATCAAGGCCCACGCCGAGAAAAAGGGCATCACCGCCGGCCAGTTCGCGGTCGCCTGGGTGCTGAACTCCGCCTTTGTCTCCTCGATCGTCGCCGGCCCGCGCACCGAGGAGCAATGGGACGGTTATGTCCGCGCGCTCGACTATCGCTTCACCGCGGAGGACGAGGCGCTGATCGACAGACTGGTCGTGCCGGGTCATCCCTCGACGCCGGGCTACAACGACCCCGCCTATCCGATCGAAGGCCGCCGCGCGCGGACGGCTTGATACGAGACAACCATGGCTCTCGAAGATCGCTACGGCCTGCCGCTGTCCACCTCTTCGCCCGAGGCGGCATTTGCTTATCGCGAGGGGATCGACCTCATGCTCGCGGGCTGGACCGGCACGGCGGAAACGCTGGAGCGCGCGATTGCGATCGATCCGGACTTCGCGCTTCCCCATATCGCCCGCGCCCGCGTGCACGCCTTCTATCAACAGGGCGATCTCGCGCGAAGCAAGGCGGCACGCGCGCGCGAGATCGTGGCGAAACGCGGCATGGAGCGCGAGCGTTCGCATGTCGAGACGCTGTCGCTCGCAATCGAAGGCCGGCTGCCCGAGGCGATCGCGGCGACGCTGAAGCACGTCGAGGCGTGGCCGCGCGATGCATTGGTGCTGTCGCTGCCGCTCGGCGCGTTCGGCCTGTTCGCGTTCTCCGGCATGGCCGATCACGACCGCGCGCGGCAAGAGCTGTGCGAGCACCTCGCGCATCACTATGGCGAGGATTGGTGGTTCCTCACCATGTACGGCTGGGCCATGACCGAGAACGGCGACGTCAGTCGCGGCCGCGGCGTCACCGAGCGTGGCTTCGACCTGCGCCGGCACAACGCCCACGCCGCGCACGCCGTGCTGCATGCGATGTTCGAGGACGGTTCGATCGAGGCAGCCGACCAGCTCGTCGATGACTGGATCCCCTGCTACGAGCGCGCCGGAATTTTGCACGGCCACATCCGGTGGCATCAGGCGCTCGGCGCGCTGGAGCATGGCGATGCCGCGCGGGCGCTTGCGATCTATGCCGACGTGCTGCAGCCAAAGGCCACACAGGCGCCGCCGCTGAACGTCATCACCGACGCCGCCTCGCTGCTCTGGCGTCTGTCGGCTTACGGCCACGCGGTGCCGAGAGCGCTCTGGATCGAAGGCGACGCCGCCGCGCAAAAGCTGTTTCCGAAGTCAAGCCTGCCCTTTGCCGACGTCCACATGGCGCTGTTCGCCGCAGCGACGCAAAATCGCGAGGCGCTCGCCACGCGTCTTGCCGTGATCGAGCAGCGGCTCGGCGATGGCAAGCTGCCGGCCGGTCCCGTCGTGCCGGCGGTCTGCCGCGCGCTGGCAGCCTTTGCTGACGAGGATTACGCGGCATGCGTGCAATTGCTCGCGCCCGTTCTCGGCGAGGTCGTGCGCGTCGGTGGCAGCCACGCCCAGCGCGAGTTGATCGAGGACACCTTTATCGTCGCGCTGATGCGCAGCGGCGAGCTGCCCCGCGCCCGCGCCCTGCTCGATGCCCGCCTGCACCGCCGTCCATCCTTGCGCGATACGCGCTGGCAGGCCGCGATGGGCTAGCTCCGCCACGAAAAAAACACCAGCCTGACGGCAAGTGCCCGCCGGGAATGGGTCGGGCGATATGGGCGAATCGCCGTTGGGGTGGCACGGGTGGTATTCCAGTCGGATTCGGCAGAACAAACGGGACCGCAACCAATTTGCGGTTCGATGGTTATCGGCAGGAACTTTTCCGCGGTTCCCTGGCATGTGAGCCTTTCGATGCGCCTCTGCCGACCAATTCTCATTGCGGCCCTCACTTTCTCGGTAAGCCCTTGTTTTGCCGAGCCTTCCGGGCCGATTCCCGTCAATAATCCGCCGGGGCAGCCAAACGCATTTGTCGACCTGCTGGCGCTGATGTCCGGCCATTGCAAGACGCTGAAGGTCGCCGGCCGTACCTTCGCCTGCAAGACGGTGGCCTACGCCCATGGCGACAGGGGCCGGGTCAATTTCGCGGTCGCCGTCGACGATCCCTCCGATGACAATCATGTCGTGTCGTTCTCCGGCGAGAACGGCAAGCGCGCCGACGACAATTCCTATGAGCTGCCGATCGACCGCATGCTGCTCAACTCCAAGGACCGCCCCAAGGTCGACGGGCTGCCGGTGCCGGCCGAGCAGACCTCCACCGGCCTCTGCCGCCAGACCGGCAATTTCGCCGCCAGGAAGGTGACCGATGTCACCTGCTCCGCCACCGACAGCGAGGGCCGCCGCTACGAACTGCTGTTCGTTTCCGACGGCACGCCCGTGAGCGTGCGTCGTATCAGGCAGTCGGCGCCGTCGATCCAGGATCCGTTCAAGTAGCGGCATCCCCATCCCGGCGGAAGCCGGCCCCGGACATCAATCATTGTGTATGATCGCGGCCATGTTTCGGAGCAGCCCATGATGCGCGACCGCCTGTTTCTGCTGCGTCCTGGATTCGGGGACCCGGCCTATCCGGGCCGCCATTTCTATTGCTGGCATTGCGCGCTCATCGAGGGCGTGCTGGTCTCGTTTCCGCAGCTCGCCGAGAAGCTCGACGTTGAGCGCATCGCGTGGCCACGCCCGCGGCAGGCCGTGATCGCACTGGTCGGCGAGCAGAACCAGTCGCTGCCGCTGCTCGTGCTGGCGGTTGGAGCGGCCTCGCCGCACCAGACCGGCAGCCATCAGGGCCGCGCGCTCATTGCCGACAAGGACGCAATCCTTGCCGCACTCTCCGAACGCCACGGTTTCCCCGATCCGCATCCGTGAGGGTGAGCGCGCGTGGCCCGGAATGCCGTCGCGAACGAGGGAAGATTGACATTACGTGTTGTCACTATCGCCTCGCATAATCGGTGCAGCAAGCAAGTCTGAAAGCCGCTCCTCATGCCTCACCCCCTCCCTGCCCTCATCGTCGTCGACGTCCAGCGCGCGTTCGACGAATGGGAGGCGGCCGGCAAGCGGCGCAACAACCCGGATGCGGTGGCGCGCATTGCCGATCTCCTGAAGGCGTTCAGAACGAGCGGCGCGCTGATCTTCCACATTCGTCATGAGGGCACCAAACCTCGGCCGAGGAGATCCATGCGATGACGCTGTCGAACCTCAACGGCGAATTCGCGCGCATGATCACCACCGATGACGTGATTGCGTCATTCGCGGCAGAGTGATGGCAGAGTTGCGATCAACGCCGGTTGTGCGACAATAGATCTCACGAGACGCACGAAACCGACGGCGATGAAACTGCGTCGTTTCGACGCCCGCACTGGCCGGAACGCGCCGAATGCCCATGTGTTGTCACACGACATTCAACTGGAGTGATGACATGAAATATCTCTTTGTCGCGATGGCCGTCGGTGCTGCGGCGCTTGCCGGCGGATCGGCGGCGAACGCGGCCAATAATTCAAGCGCGAAACACAACGCGCCAGCCGGCCAGTCGACCGATATCAGCGCGCAGCACAGGCACCACCATCATGGCCATCGCCATCACTGGCGTCCTCACCACCATCACGGCTTTCATCGTCCGCATTACCGGAGCTACGGCTATTACCCGCGGCACCACGGCTATTACGGCGGCGGACCCTACGGATATTACGGCGGCGGCGGTCCCAGCGTGACATTCGGCTTCGGCGGCGGCCGCTGGTAAGATGAAAGGCCCGCGGAATGCGGGCCTTTTTCTTGCCTCTCAGCTATCCCTGCAAGATCATCCCCGCCGTCTGCTGACCGCTCGCCAGCGCCGCCTCGACCGTGCCCATGTCGGCTCCGCGATAAAGCGCCTCGCCGGAGAACAGCACCGGACCATCGGCGCGCGCGAGGATCGTTTGCGCCCCGCGCGTCCGCGGCGTCGCCCACGAATAGGCGCCGCGGGCGAAGGGATCATGCGCCCAGTTGGTCGCAACGGCCGCGACGAGCTCACGCGCGAGGTCCTCGCGCGACAGGCTGAAGACGGTAGCAAGCGAATCGAGCCCGGCATCGATCAGCGCTTGCGGGCCGAGCTGCGACAGCGCTGCCGTGCGCGGCCCGCCGAACCATCCGGTCAGCACGGGGTGCCGGTCCGGATGTTGCGTCCACCACACCGGGATGGTCTGGTCGGACAAAAGGAAGCTCATGTCCGCGAGCTCTTGCTTGCGCTCGCGCCACCACGGCCGGGTGAAACGCAGCAGGATCTTTATCACGTTACCGAAGCCGATGTCGTCGGCACACGCGGCCTTCGCGCGTGCGCTCTCCGGGAGGGCGATCTCGCGCAGCAACGGCAATGGAACAGTGAGGATCACGCGATCGCATCCATGTACGTCGCCGCCGGCACAGCGGACGACCAGCGTGCCACCGGCCTCCTCGATCGCCGACACTGCGCAGCGGAGATAGACTGCAACGCCATACCTGCGGCACTCGGCCGCCAGGAACTCGATCATCGCACCATAGCCGCCCTTGATCCGCGCCTGCGGAGAGTGCCCGCAAGCCATCCATTCCTCGCGCAGCGCCAGCGTCGAGGCGCGCTCGGGGTCGGCCGCATCGTAGCCCTCGACCATCCGCTCGATCGAGTGGCGCAACCACGCGTATTCATCTTCGGCAAAATGCCGGCGCAGAAAATCGGCGACAGTGAGGTCCTCGTTCAATTGCCGAAGCACGGCTTGCAGCTCAGCCTGTTGCGGATCGTGGCGATCCTCGCGCACGATGTGTGCGCCGTCAAAGCTCCACCGCTCGCCTTCGATCTCCTGAAGGGACAGTCCGGCTTCGCGCAGCAGCGCGCGCGTGACCGGCGCCTCGCCGTGGACGAATTCGGCGCCGCCGTCGGCGGGGTAGCCGAACTGCGAGATAGATAGCGGATGGATGCGGCCGCCGCAGCGCTCGCGCGCCTCCAGGATCGTCACTGTCCTGCCCGCGCGCGCCAGCTCGCGCCCGGCCATCAGGCCGGCCGCGCCGGCACCGACGATGACGATATGCTCTGATGTTGCCGACATCTCGGTGCTGTTACTTGCCCACGGCCTGCGGATCGTTTTGGATGAGATAGCGCAGCAGCAGGACACCTCCGCCGAGATCCCGCGTGCTCTCCAGCGTCATCGCTGTCAGCGGCGCACGCTGGTCGGCGTCGGCGTCCGTGGAGTCGAACACGAAGGGCGCGCCCTTGGCGCCATCGATCGCAGGGCTGAGGATCAGATCGAATTCGTCGATGAGGCCGGCACGCAGGAACGCGCCGTTTGCGACGCCGCCGCCCTCCAGCAGCAAGCGCTTCACGCCGAGCTCGCGGTTGAGAATGTCCAGCGTCAGCGCGAGATCGGTCTCGGATTTGCCGGCAAAGATATAGGATACGCCCTCACCGCGGAGCCCGGCGAGATGCGAATCGGAGACGCCCTCGGTCAGCACCACGACGATCGGATCGCCGCCGATATCGGAGCGGCCCCAGCCGATTTTGCCCTGCGCATCGAGCACGACGCCATAGGTTTTTGCGTCGCGCCGCGCGAACCAGTTTTCGCGCGGAAATTTCACGTCCGCCGTCGTAGGATAGGGCTTGCCCTTGGCGAACTCCGAGCCGGTGACGCGGCCGATCACCCAGGCATCGCCGCCGAGTTCGTCATGGACCTTCTCGAACCAGTCGGTGCCCGCGCCCTCCGGACGCCAGCGGCTGGGGTGGGTGCGGCCGTCCAGACTCGAATGCATCAGACAGATGACGTAAGGCTTCATGCGTATCTCCGGGCCGCGCTCAGGCTGCCGGCTCATTGCCCTTCTCATTCCGCGTGGCGCGATCGTTCACGATCACCGCGAGGGGATTGAGCTTTGGCGGTGCGACGAGTTTTAGCGTGTTGGTGTCGCGATGGTTGAACGGCGCGCCGCGCACGAACAACTCGGTCTGGATCAGATAGGTCCAACTTCCGTCATCGTTGAAGGTGATGTCGCAGCGGTAAGCATCGGTACGGAAGGCTCGTTCCAGAAAATCAGTCGAGCAGATCCCGTAAGCGGTGTCGCCGCGCTTGGCGGTGACGGAGACCGTTTTGTCGTCCGGCCCGGCCTTCCCCGAGGCGAGCAGCACCTGCCCGCGCGGGATCGCCAGCGTCTGCATGATCAGTCCGGTCGCGGGCTCCCACAACCAATAGCCGACCTGGTCGTGGAAGGTGATGTCTTCCTCGGGCGTGTTGATGTGGATGTGGTAGCGCAGCCCGTAGAGCAGCTGCGGCCCATTGGCCTGCGGGTCGATCGGGTCCATCCGGATGCACTCGATGAAGGTCCGCCGCTCCGGGCCCTCCGCCTTCGGATTGATGTCGACCCCCTTGTCGGCCTGCCAGACGCCGGCGAGACGGCGGAGCGGACCGAGATTGGCAAGGCCGTCGGGCGAGACGTCCGCGGGCTCGGTGAAGATGTCGGCGGGAAGGGGCAGCATGGATGTCCTCGCGGAAGTTGCGAGGCAGCGATAGCATGAGAGCGCGGACGTGGCTCGTGCTCAAGCCTCACAATCGCGAATGGGCACAAGCGCCACACGCAGACGATACATGACGCGAAGCGGAGCCGAACCGGCCTGGTTCGACTCCGCGAGCCACCTGACGCAAAGCTAGATTGACCGAACGGGATAATATGTGTCGTCGCTCACGCGATGCTCGTCGATGCGTTGGCGATCGTGCATCGTCCAATCGGACGAGAGGCCACGCCGCGACCGTCATGATCTCGCATGTTTCGGCTGCGCCCCGCGGGCGGCATCTCCTGCGCGAGCAGCCCTGCTAATTCAGCGCCAGCCCGCCGACAACGCCACGCTGCTGCAATACGCCGAGGTCTCGCCCGATCGCCAGCCGGTGATGCGCCCGGCCTCCTTGCACTCGTCGTAGCTCTTGTAGTTGCCGACATTGCGGCACGTTGCCGAGTACACGCCGCCGGTAGCGCTGCAACCAACCCAGGGTTTGTCGCCCGACTTGAAGCTCGACTGGCAGCCGCCGACGCAGTTGTTCGTGGTGGCGGCGAGCTTGGCAAGCTTCACGACGTCCGACGTCGGCTCAGCCGTTGCCGGCGTCGAGGAGATTGTGACGGACCTGTTGCTGCGGGCGACCGTACGATGCACCGGCTTGTGAGGTCTCGTCATCTGCTTCGGCGCTTCGACGGTGACGCCGGGAAGCTGGGTGTCGGCGGGTGTCGGTTGCGACATTGCCGTGCCACTCAGGCCGCACAGCAACACCGCAATCGACGGGATGGCGACGGCGGGACGGGCAACAAAGCGTGACAACGTCATGACCAGGTCCTTCCAATTACGGGAGACGATCAATTCCATTCCCAAAGGGAATGCTAACACGGCGAACCGAAGTTGTGCCACAGATTTTTGCAACCAAATGTGAAACAGTCGACCTGCAACTTTAGCCAGACGCCGCAGGAGCTGGAACTGCGCTTGAAAAAGTTGAGGCACGGGACGCGCGTCATGTCGGCCACCGAGCCACACGCGATCCGGTCTGATCCAGAGCGCCGCTGCCGCGTTGTTCGTGACGTCGACTGCCGGGCCGCCGCGATTGCCCGCGATGCGCTCAACCAGCTCTATAACCTGACGCCGGCCGAGATTCGCATCCTCGAGCTCATCTGCCGCGGACACCATACGAGGCGCGATGTCTGCCTCGCTCCGCGTTGCCCTCAGCACCGTGAAGAGCCACCTCGTTCACGTCCTCGAAAAGACGAGCTGCCAGCGCCAGGTCGATCTGGTCAGGCTGGCGAAGTCGCTGACGTTTCCGGTGTAGCCGAAGACCGCCCTCAAGCCGCTTCCGACCGTGATCTCGCACGCTGCTCGAGGACGCCGATCGTCGAGACCAAATTGTCGCGTCGCGCGCGAAGATTAAGCGCAAGAAGCGGATATGCCGGCTGAAGCACGTCAAACACCCCTGCTCTGGCCTCTTCCTCGAGAATGTCGGTGTTCATGAGCCGAACGCGCCACCACAAATCGGCGACCAACGCATCGAGCCGGAGTTCGCCGGCAGCACCAGAACGGGACATGTCTTGCATCGCTTGCCTCAACCTGAAACGGCCTCTCTGCCAAGGCCAGACTTTGGTGCTGACTGAGCAAGCAGAGTGCCAGGATGGGCGGATGCGATCTGGTTCCGGAACGGATTGCTGCGCGAGCCGGCTGGTCAAGGCTTGGCGCCGGGGAAGATGTTGCCCGTGGAGAGCGAAAATGGTGCCCAGGGGCGGAATCGAACCACCGACACTGCGATTTTCAGTCGCATGCTCTACCAACTGAGCTACCTGGGCGTGCTCCAAAGAGGGGCCAAAGCCCATCGAGCGGGCGGTTTATAGTGGGCCGAAGGCTGCCTGTCCACCCACGCTTCGCCGATGGCTTCGCGGGGTGCGGCGCAGCTGTGCACAAAGCGGAGCGGGGCTCGGGAGGAACGGCGCGCGGCGACGGCTTGAGAATTTAAATAATTGACGCAAAAGGGTTATTCTTCTCCATCTGCCTCGTCATCGCGGCCGGGGATGACGTAGGAGCCTTTCAGCCAGCGGTTCAGATCGACGTCGCGGCAGCGCGAGGAGCAGAACGGGCGGGTGGCCTCGGACTGCGGCTTGCCGCAGATCGGGCAGGTTTTGAGGGGGCTTGCGGGCTTTTTCACCTGGTCGTCCATAAGGTGCGCTGCTTACACGAGGTGAGTGAGTTCAAGAGCCTGTCGCCAAAGGGGTTCCTCCGGCGGAAGCGCAGGCGTCGCGGCCAGATTCCCGCGGGGCAATTCTACTGTGCATGGGGTTGTTTTCGCGATTTTTGCAGGAGCGGCTTTTCGGCTCACACGGCGGTGGCGTTGAGCCAGCCGAAGCGGATCGGGAAACCTTCGCCGCCGAGCAGCGTGGTGGTCTCGTAGAGCGGCAGGCCAACCACATTGGTGTAGGACCCCACCATCTTGACCACGAACGACCCGGCGATGCCCTGCACCGCGTAGCCGCCGGCTTTGCCGCGCCATTCGCCGGAGCCGATATAGGCCTGGATGTCGTCCTCCGAGAGGCGCTTGAAGCGGACCCGGGTCTCGACCAGGCGCTGGCGGAAGGCCTCGCGCGGCGTCACCAGGGTGATCGCGGTGTAGACGCGGTGATTGCGGCCGGACAGCAGCCGCAGGCACTGCGCGGCCTCGTCGACGAGGTTGGCCTTGGGCAGGATGCGGCGGCCGACCGCCACCACCGTGTCGGCGGCGAGGATGAAGGCGCCGCGCAGCTCGTCGTCCAGCTGCACCGATTTGAGCGCCGCATCGGCCTTGGCCCGCGCGAGCCGGTTGGCGCAGGCGCGCGGAAGCTCGCCCCGCTTCGGCGTCTCGTCGACGTCGGCCGGCCGGAGCGCGTCCGGCTCGATGCCGGCCTGGTTGAGCAGCGACAGGCGCCGCGGCGAACCGGAGGCGAGAACGAATTTGGGGCGGCCGAGCATCAGGTGATTTGGGGAATGAAGCAGGGGGTGAATTGCGCGCGGAACCTATCGGACGGGGGCTGATTTCACAACCCGGGAACCCTGACTTTACCGATTCGACGGGTACAGGATGCGTGTGCCCGCAGCCTGTGACGCGGGTGTTACGGGCGCCGCATGCTACCCGCTCGCTGCGCCCGCCTTCGAAAACCGCCGACGGATGCGCAGCAGGAGCTGGTCGCAGACGTCGCGATAGGCAGCCAATTTCTGGTCGCGGCTGCCTTCCATGGTGGTGGGATCAAGCGTCGGCCAATACTCGACGTCGGCGGCGAGCGTGCGGGTCAGCTCCAGCGCCTTGTGGTGCGCCTCCGGCGACAGCGTGATGATGAGGTCGAAATTCAGCCCTTCCCAGTCCTCCAGCTCCTCGAAGGTCTGCGGCTTGTGGCTGGCGATGTCCTGGCCGAGCTCCGCCATCACGGACACCGCGAACGGATCGAGCTCGCCGCGCCTGGCGCCGGCCGACTTCACGTAGAGGCCTTGCGGAAACATGTGCCGCAGCAGGCTCTCGGCCATCGGCGAGCGCACGCTGTTCATGGCGCAGGCGAACAGCACCGATTGCGGATCGCGTGCGCGTGGCGGACCCGCCATCGCGCTTAACCCTTCCAGTGCAGAACGGTAATGAGCGTGAACAGCCGGCGCGAGGTCTCGAAATCGACCCGCACCTTGCCCTTCAGCCGCTCCTGCAGCGTACGCGATCCCTCGTCATGAATGCCGCGGCGGCCCATGTCGATGGCCTCGATCTTGTCCGGGGTCGCGGTGCGGATCGCCTGGTAGTAGCTGTCGCAGATCATGAAATAGTCCTTCACGATCCGCCGGAACGGCGTCAGCGACAGCAGATGCGCGACCACGGGCGTACCGTCCTCACGGCGGATGTCGAACATCAGACGGCTGCCGGTGATGCCGATATGCAGCGTGAACGGGCCCTTCCCGTCGGCGCCCTCCGGCGCGAACAAATTCTGCTCGATCAGATCGTAGATCGCGATCGCGCGCTCATGCTCGATGTCGGGCCCGGAACGGCCGATCGAGTCCTCGTCGAGCGTGACGCCGACGATGCGATTGGTCGAGTCGTCCTGTTCGGGCGGCTGGGTCATGACAGGTTGAGGCGCAATCCAATCGAACGCGAATGGGCATCTAGCCCCTCCGCCTTGCCGAGAATCATCGCGGCCGGACCCAGCGCACGCAGCTGATCCGGGCCGCATTTGAGGATCGAGGTGCGCTTGAGGAAATCGTGCACCGAGAGGCCCGAGGAGAACCGTGCCGAGCGCGCCGTCGGCAACACGTGGTTGGAGCCGCCGACATAGTCGCCGATCGCTTCCGGCGTATGCGGCCCGAGAAACACGGCCCCGGCGTTGCGGATCTTTGCGGCGAGCGCGTCGGGATCCTGCGTCATGATCTCGAGATGCTCGGCGGCAATCGCATCCGCGAGCGGAATGGATTCGTTGAGGTTCTTCACGATGATGATGGCGCCGAAATCGGCCCACGAGGCGCTGGCGATCGGAGCGCGCGGCAGCGTCTTCAACTGCGCCTCGACGGCCTTTTCGACATCGGCGGCAAGGCGCGCGGAATCGGTAATCAGGATCGACTGTGCGCTGGAATCGTGCTCGGCCTGGGCCAGCAGGTCGGCGGCAATCCAGTCGGCATTGCCGGTGTCGTCGGCGATGACCAGCACCTCGGAAGGGCCGGCGATCATGTCGATGCCGACCTTGCCGAACACCAGCCGCTTTGCCGCGGCGACATAGGCGTTGCCGGGTCCGACGATCTTGGCGACCGGGGCGATCGTCGCGGTGCCATGCGCGAGCGCGGCCACCGCCTGCGCGCCGCCGACGCGATAGATTTCGGTGACGCCGCCGAGCTTTGCTGCCGCCAGCACCAGCGGGTTGAGCTTGCCGTCGGGCGAGGGCACCACCATGACGAGACGCGCCACGCCGGCGACCCTGGCCGGCACCGCATTCATCAGCACCGAGGACGGATAGGCCGCGGTGCCGCCGGGCACGTAGAGGCCGGCCGATTCGATCGCGGTGTAGCGCCAGCCGAGCTCGACGCCGAGCGGATCGGTGAAGCGCTCGTCCTTCGGCAGTTGGCGCCGGTGATAGGTCTCGATGCGGTCGCGCGCGAGCTTGAGCGCATCCAGCGTCGCGGCATCGCAGGCTTTCACCGCGGCCTCGATCTCGGCGGCGGTAACGCGCAGGCCAGATGCATCCAGCGTCAACCGGTCGAACTTTGCCGTGGCCTCGAGCAGCGCGGCATCGCCCCGCTTCGCGACGTCGTCGACGATGGCACGCACGGCGGTCTCGACATCGGCCGACGCCTCGCGCTTGGCGGCCAGGAAGGCCACGAATCGCTGGTCAAAATCGGCGCTGCTGCGGTCGAGACGAACGGGCATCTTGGCTTCTAACTGGTTTTTGGGGGCGCGGTTTGGCTCACCGGGCCCATGCTCAATGGCGCGGCGGGGAAGCTGCGTCAACCCTTGGGCCGGGCCGTTCCCCTCCCGCGTCGTCCTGCCGTTCGCCGGGACGACGGCGGAATGTGTGGCCCTGGCATGCCACCTTACCCCTCCCCTTCAACCTCCAACCCGGTCCCCAGCTCATCCGCCCCCAGATCAGTCAGCTCGCACTCCAGGCATTCGACTTCGAGCCGGATGGCGCCGCCTTGGGCAAACAGGAGCAGCGTGCTGCCGCCGGGGGCGTCCTGGCCGTGGAATTCGATGCCGACAAGGTCCAGAATTGTGTCCGGCGCGGCGAGGTCGACGTTGCGCGACTTGCAGGCAAGCACCCGGTCGAAACGCAGCGCAGCCACCAGCCTGCGCGGCTCGGCCTCGCCGTCCAGCGTCTGCTCCCAGTCCAACCGGCTCATGCCGATCACCAGCCGCTTTTCGCTTTGCCGCCAGACGATGTCCGAGGGCTGCACGCGGGCGTCCTGGACGTGGGCCGAGATCACGGCGAGGTCGTCGGCGTCGAGTGCGATCAGTTTGAGCGGGGGAGACATCGACGGCGCTTCTCCTTCGGGCGGACAGGGCACAACGCGCGCGGGCGCCGAAATTTCCCTAGAACTAACGCTCCACCGGATTAGAGGCTATTGATATCCTCCATCTCCAGCACCTTCCGCGGATATCCCTCCCGGGCCACCCGGATCATGGCGCGGCCCATCTGCTCGGTCGAGGTGACGAGCCGCGGCGAGAGTCGGCGCAGTACCGACCAGAGTGGCCAGGTTGCTGCATACACGGCCTGCACCCACGCCGTCTTGGAGCGGGCACCGTGAAGGGGTTGGATCGCACCGGGCCGGAACATGTAGGCCGTCCTGAACGGCAGCTTGAGCAGATCGTTCTCGGTCTTGCCCTTGATCCGCGCCCACATCCGCGAACCCTGCTCGGTGGAATCGGTGCCGGCGCCCGTGACATAGACGAATGTCATCTGCGGATTGAGCCGGGCGAGCGTGGCCGCCGCCGCGAGCGTGAGGTCGTAGGTGACATGACGGTAGCGCTCCTCGCTCATGCCGATCGAGGAGACGCCGAGGCAGAAGAAGCAGGCGTCGAAGCCGGTGAGCTGCGCTTCGATCACTGAGTAGTCCGTGAAATCGCCATGTATGATCTCCGTGAGCCTGGCGTTGCGCACACCGGTCGGGCTGCGGCCGATCGCAACCACGCGGTCGATGCCGGCATCGATCAGGCACTCACGCAAAGCGCCCTGCCCGACCATGCCGGTCGCGCCGAAGATGATGATCTGCATCGGGACGTCCCCAATACGCTCGCGGCTCATGCGGCGGCCGCGATCTCGTCGAAGGATACACCGGTCAACGTCGCCGAGACGTCCCACAGCATGGCGGCCGAGGCGAAATCTCTTGCCTGCGGCATGATCTTCGCCGGCCTCGGTGGCCCCTTCAATTCGTAGAACCAGTTCGGACCGTAATAGCCGCCGGGCTCCGCTGCCGGCGAGGTCGCGGCCAACAAGGTCGGCAACGCGCCTTCCGCGGCAGACTGGCTGATGAAAGGCTGTAGCCACCGGCTCACACGCGACTGCAAGCTCGTGATGCCCGGCCCGTTCGGAATGAGATCGGTCCGCGCGTAGCCGGGATGTGCGGCAAGGCTCGTCAGGCCCCAGCCGGCGGCGAGGCTGCGGCGCTGCAACTCCAGCGAAAACATCAGCATCGCCAGCTTGGACTGGCAATAGGCCCGCCACGGACGATAGGAATGCTTGCCTTGCAGATCGTCGAAATTGATCGCACCGGAGCGGTGCGCGAGGCTCGAGAGATTGACGACGCGCGCCGCCTTCGCCCGGCGAAGCTGCGGCAACAACCGCGCCGTCAGCGCATAATGGCCGAGATAGTTGGTGCCGAGCTGCATCTCGAAACCATCCGCCGTCTGCTGCCGCTTCGGCAGCGCCATCACGCCGGCATTGTTGACGAGCAGGTCGAGCTGCTCGTTGCCGGCGGCGAAGCGCCTGGCAAAATCGGCCACGGACGGGAGGCTGGCGAGGTCGAGATGCTCGTAGGCGATCAGCGCACCGGGAAAGCGCTCGCAAATGCCCTCGATCGCGCGCAGGCCCTTTGCGTCATTGCGCCCCGTGAGTATGACAATGGCACCGGCGCCCGCCAGCGCCATCGCCGTCTCGTAGCCGAGGCCGCCGGTCGCCCCCGTCACGATGGCGGTCTTGCCGCTGAGAGAGGGGATGTCTGCCGTGGTCCAGTCGGTCATGCCATAGCTCCATCGGGCTGGGAAAAGGCCCGCGACCGAGCTAAATGTGCACTGGGTGCAACTTTGCAAGTGGTGAAATGATTTGAAGCTTTCGAAGGTCGCCGGGAAATCGGTCAACAGGCGCGCCAAGCCATTGCCGGCAGGAGCAAAATCCCCTGATGGCGCCGGCCTGCGCCAGCGTAAATTGCAAGAGACCCGCGAGCGGTTGACCCGCGGAGCGATGGCGCTGTTCCTGGAGCGCGGCTTCGAGGCCACGACCATCGACGACATCGCGGCCGCGGCGGACGTGTCGCGACGCAGCTTCTTCCATTATTTCGCCTCGAAAGAGGACGTGGTCGCGGCCTGGCAGGAAGGTGCCGCCGCCGCGCTGGTCGCGGAGGTCGTGGCGCGACCTGCGGGCGAAACCATGCTGACCGCGGCGGAGAACGCGATCGCGGCGGCGCTCAAGCGGATCGATCCGGCGGAGGCTGCGGCAATGTCGCGGCTCAAGCGCGACAATCCCGCGCTTCGGGCACGCGACCAACTCAAATACGAGAAGCTCGAGCGGGCGCTGGCCGAAGGGCTCGCCCACCGCGCCAGAAACAAATCGGACCGGCTGAAGGCGCGGCTCGTCGCCATGATCGCCACCGGCGCCATGCGCGTCGGCGGCGAGAGCTGGATCGGCGAAGGGGCGCGGGAGAAGCCGGAAGCTTTCGTCAAGCGCACCTTCGCTGCGATCAGGGCGATATTGGCGTGAGGCCGCTCACCCCTTGAAGAACGCCAGCAGATCCGCGTTGATGGCCTCGGCGTGCGTCGTCGGCATGCCGTGCGGAAAGCCCTTGTAGGTCTTCAACGTGCCGTTCTTCAATAGCTTGGCCGATAGCGGCGCGGAATCTGCGTAGGGCACGATCTGGTCGTCGTCGCCGTGCATCACCAGCACCGGCACGGTGATCTTCTTCAAATCCTCGGTGAAGTCGGTTTGCGAGAACGCGACGACGCCGTCGTAATGGGCTTTCGCGCCGCCCATCATGCCCTGGCGCCACCAGTTCTGGATCACCGCTTCCGACGGCTTTGCGCCGGGACGGTTGTAACCGTAGAACGGGCCGGCGGCGAGATCGCGGTAGAATTGCGTGCGGCTGGCGGCGAGTTGCGCCTGGAGACCGTCGAACACGCTCTTCGGCAGGCCGCCGGGATTTGCCGCGGTCTGCACCATCAGCGGCGGCACCGCCGAGAGGATTGCAGCCTTCGCCACCCGGCTCTCGCCGTGGCGCGCGATGTAGCGCACGACTTCGCCGCCGCCGGTGGAGTGGCCCACGTGAATCGCGTTCTTGAGGTCGAGATGGGCGGTCACGGCCGCGAGATCATCGGCATAGTGATCCATGTCGTGGCCGTCGGCGACCTGCGACGAGCGGCCGTGGCCGCGACGGTCGTGGGCGATGACGCGGTAGCCGTGGGTGACGAAGAACAACATCTGCGTGTCCCAATCGTCTGATGACAGCGGCCAGCCATGGCTGAACACGATCGGCTGGCCCGAACCCCAGTCCTTGTAGAAGATCTCGACGCCGTCTTTGGTGGTGATGGTAGGCATTGTTAGGCTCCTTGAACGATCAGGCAAACGCCATCGGCTTGTAGCGGCGCCAGGCACCGATGGTGAGCACCACGAAGAACACCAGCACGAGGCCCTGCACCACAGCGAACACCGGGCCCGAGGGTGGTGCCGGCGCCACGGCGGGTGCGAGCGCGGCGAGCGCCGGCACCTTCAGGAACGACTGGATCACCAGCACGAAGACGTTGAAATAGAGCGAGATCATCGCGGTCACGATGTAGACCGGACGCCAGACGCCGGCGAGCTTCATGCCGTAAAGGGCGATGCAGGCGATCGCGAGCAGCACCAGCGAGATGATGCCAATGATATGCGACGGCAGCAGCTCCTTGAACGGAAACAGGAAGCCGGTGGCGCTGGTGAGGATCGTGAACAGCAGGAAGATCGCGGTGAGGCCCGGCATCGATTTCGAGCCGAGCAGGCCGAACATCACGACGAGACCTGCGGCGATGCCGATCAGGCTGATGATGACATGGACCAACGTGAAGGCGGGCAAGCTCAACCCGAGAACCATGGCATCTCTCCTACTCTGCGCATTGAGTTCGGAAAGACAAATATTACGGACCTCATCGAATTGCCACATGCACTGGCGCCGCACATGCGCGCGCAGCCATGCATCGTCGTGCGAATCGACAAACGCATGGCTGAATTTTTTGCAGCGCTGTCACAAACGACAGCAGGCTTCGACGAAAGTTGAATCGAGCGTCGCAATATCGGCCCGCGTTCGGCGGGCCGATGCGATGCGGCCTCAGACTTCCTTGGTGTCGAAGATCAGCAGGTCGGCGCCGCCACTGGCGAATTTCGGCACGTCGCCCGCCGCCGCCTTGCCTGCTTCGCTGCCGAAGGCGGCCTGAATGTCGGCCACGCTGTTGAAGGTGAGGATGGCGACGAGATGGATTCCGGACGGTCCTGCGGGGGAGCCGACGGCGCCCGTGCTGACGGCGTACTTCTTCAAGCCGGGAAGTTTCTTCGCCAGCGGGATGTGGGTCTCGGTATAATGCTTGTCGAAGGCGGCAGCATCCTTGGGCGTCTTGTAGAGCACGACGAGTTCAGCCATTTAGTTCCTCCCGTTAAGCGTTTTCTTGTCGATCCTCATGGTGAGGAGGCACGCGATGCGCGCTCCTCAGGATGAGGAGATAGTCCCGCATCAG
Source organism: Bradyrhizobium sp. 149 (assembly GCF_023073915.1). Taxonomy (GTDB): domain Bacteria; phylum Pseudomonadota; class Alphaproteobacteria; order Rhizobiales; family Xanthobacteraceae; genus Bradyrhizobium. Next base: position 342,502 of record NZ_JADPKK010000020.1, read on the forward strand.
ACCGCAGGATGGCAAGTCACATTCGCCTTGCCATCTGCTTGTGTTCTACTTGACTAAAGCGCCGGCTTTGCGGCGTCGCCGAGGAAGCCGTGCAAGGAGGCCACGACCTGCGCGCCCTCGCCGATGGCGCCGCCGACGCGCTTGACCGAGCCGGAACGGACGTCGCCGACGGCGTAGACGCCGGGCACGGAGGTCTCCAGCGGCGCCACCAGCCGGCCCTGGTTCTGCTCGGACTGTGCGCCTGTCACGACGAAGCCGGCGCGATCGAGCGTCACGCCGCAGCCGTCGAGCCAATTGGTGGCGGGATCGGCTCCGACGAACAGGAAGAGATTGCGGATGTCGGCAAAATCCTCGTCGCTCGAGAGCCGGCTCTTCCAGCGGATGCGCCGCAGCAGCGAGGCCTCGTCGCCTTCAAGCGCCGTGATCTCGGTGTTGAACATCAATTCGATGTTCGGCGTCGCTTCGATGCGCTCGATGAGATAGCGCGACATGCTGGCGCCAAGACCGCCGCCGCGAATGATCATCAGCACTTTCTTGGCGTGCCCCGACAGGAACACGGCCGCCTGCCCCGCCGAATTGCCGGCGCCGACCAGCGCCACTTCCTCGCCGGCGCACAGCTTCGCCTCGACCGGGGACGCCCAGTACCAGACGCCGCGGCCTTCGAACTTGTCCAGGTTCTCGATCTCGGGCCGGCGATAGCGCGCGCCGCTTGCGACCACCACCGCGCGCGAATGCAGCGGGTCGCAGCCGTCAAGCGCCACCGAAAACGCGCCGTCCTTGCGCGTGCAGTCGAGCGACTTCACCGTCACCGGGATCATGATCTCCGCGCCGAACTTTTGCGCCTGGTTGAAGGCGCGCGCGGTCAGCGCCATGCCGGAAATTCCGGTCGGAAAGCCGAGATAGTTTTCTATGCGCGCGCTGGCACCGGCCTGGCCGCCGAAGGCGCGGGTGTCAAGCACGGCGACCGAGAGGCCTTCGGACGCGGCATACACGGCCGTGGCGAGCCCGGCCGGCCCGGAGCCGACGATCGCGACGTCGTAGATGCGGTCGTTGCGCGGACCGCCGATCATGCCGATCGCGCGCGCAAGCTCGGTTTCGCCGGGATTGCGCAGCACCCCACCATCGGGGGTGACGACCAGCGGCCAGTCCTCCGGCTTGGGCGAGTAACGCGCGATGACATCGGCGGCGTCGCGGTCGCGCTCGGGATCGAGCAGATGATGCGGCTGGCCGTTGCGGGTGAGGAAGCCCTGCAACCGCACCACACCTGAGGAATGCGACGGACCGATCAGCACGACGCCGCCGACACCGCCCTGGAGCAGGTTGACCCGGCGCAGGATCAGCGCGCGCATGATGCGCTCGCCGAGCTCGGCCTCGGCGACCAGCAGCGCGCGCAGCCGCTCCGGCGGCAACAGCAGCGTCTCGACGTCGCCTTCGGCGCGGCCGTCCACCAGCGCCGGCCGTCCCGAGAGCTGGCTCAGTTCGGCCAGGAATTGCCCCGGCCCCTGCTCGATCAGCGGAGTCACATTGCCAAGCCCGTCGCGCTGGGTGATGGCGACATGGCCCTTCAGCACGACGAACATGCCGGGCCCCGGCTTGCCGGTCTCGAACAGGATGTCGCCGTCGGCATAGAGCCGGATCTCGCCGAAACGCCTGATACGCTCGATTTCGTCGGGTGTCAGCGTCGGAAAGGTCTGCTCGGGGCGGGTGAACCGCGACATCAGCGCGTCACGTTCGGTTCGTTGCGATTCGTCCTGCCCCATTGTCACGTCCATGCACTCCAAAAAAATCTAATCGCCGGATTCTAGCTGTCGGTCTTGCTGTCGACCTTGCCGGCGGTCCCCTCATCTAGGCAATCATCTTCATTCTGCGAGGGGTCGGTGATTGCGGCGCGTTCGCGCGCCTGCACCTTCCGCCGCTTCAAATTTTCGCGCAGCGCCGATTTTAGCCGGTCGTCGCGGGGCGACCTCGCCTGTCTCGAGTCCTGCTTCGTGCTCTTGTCGGTCTCGTCTGCCATCGGGGTCCATTACAGCAATCGGCGTTACCATGCCCACGGAATAAGGCAGCTCAAGAGGCCCGGGCGATCCGATCGTGCGAAAATCGAAATGGATCGAATCCGGCGCATCGGGCAACTGGCCAGTTGGGCGGGGATATCGGAACCGAATCGGCGGAAAGGGGGCCCTTCCGAGCCAAAACAAGCATTCTGGCCCCGATATCGACCCGATTTTATCGTTTTGACGGGACCTGCAAGCTTGCACAGGAGGGGGGCTTGTGGCAGATATCGGCCCGCTTGGTAGGCCCCTCGTCGCGGCCGATTCTCGATCCCAGCACATGCTGCCGTAGCTCAGTGGTAGAGCACTCCATTGGTAATGGAGAGGTCGACAGTTCAATCCTGTCTGGCAGCACCATTTCTCTGATAGCAATCAATGGCTTAGCGTTTTGTTGCAGACATTGATCGTGCAACCTTTGTTAGAGTCGCTGGCTTTTCCAAGCAATCACTGCCACCCCCGTTGCCACCCCGTAAGTTCGCTGCGTTCATTTTCGCAAACGAATACTTCTGTGTTCATCTTCGCCATTTCTGCCCCTCACTGCCGTTCCGAAGGCGTGAGGGTTTTTCGTTTCTAGTCCTCATAATTTCGGTAAATCAGAACGCGCTTCGGACAAAGCAAAGCCGGGACGGCGATTGCTATCCCGGCTAGGTCCTAAGCCTCGGAACACGGAAAGGCTTAGAGGGCTAGTATTTCGTCCTTACCGTTGACGTTGATCCTGAGAGAAGACGGAGCCAGCGTTACGGGTGTTACCATTGTCACGATTGTTACGCTGGTTTTAGAGGGTATCCCTAGGTAGCGCTTCCAAGCATCTTCAAAATCCGATCGATGATATCCCTTGTCAGTACCTGTTCCGAACCTGATCGTTGTCGGCGCAATCCGATAGGGCTTTAAGAGCTTAGCCAATCCTCTTCCGTCCATCGGCTTACCGTAGTTGTAGGTAGACCACGGACTTTCCTCGATACGATGCAATCCGTCTAATAGCTCCGACGTTTTGATATCGAGAGCTTCACCAAAAATCTTGTATGCATCTCTCAATAGGATTGTGCTGTTGTTTTCCGTTTCCGTTTCTCTGTCTTCATTGGAGAGAGCTAGGGCAGCATTTCTTATCTTGTCTAACCACCCTGGAATAGCCGTAACATCCGTATCGGCAGTAACATCGGTAACGGGCTTAGATTGATCAGCCAGAATGCCGACGACAAATAGCGGTTCAAACTTGTCTTGCTCTCTGTCGTTGAGTTCGTCAGGCATGATAGGTTCAATCTCTTTCGATTTATCCGAAACAGCCTTAGCCCATTCTGCTAGCTTACTCCGTAGCTCCAACCCTTCTGCCGCATGCTTGCTAGGACGATACTTCAAGCGTGGTCCGACGTTTCGTTTCATCCTGACAATCACTGATCTGTCTTCAATGGTGTCTTGCATCCTGTTGTTGTCTATTCCAGCCATCAAAATGGGAGCATAGGTTTTGTACTCTTCGACGGTCCGACCGTTTTCTAAACTTACTCTACGGACAGTCTGTCCGGGTTGAAATCCGGCTTCAACGATTGAGAGGAAATCAGAAATTTCTTTCCTCTCAAATAGGCGACCGATTTCGTCTATGAGGAAGGTCGGAGGAATTTTCTCAGCCTCAATTAGGCTGTACAGGGATGCCGGACTAGGGCTAACCATCGCTACTGGATTTTGAACTAGCAACTTCGTTATCTCTAGAAGTCGCGTCTTCCCTGATCGCTTTTCTGGCGAGAGGATCGCCAATCTAGGCGTTGCATTGAATGAGTTCACTAAGTGGGTGTGAGCAATCCAGGCGACATGGAGAATTCTAGCATGCTCGCTTGGATAGTAGATAAATCGTCCTACGTATTCGTAGACCTGATCAAGTATGTGTTTGTGTTCCATTGTTTCTTTTACTTCTTAATCGAGATGTATCGATCAAGGGCAGACTGATAGCCGACTAGAAATCCGTCCTCCCAATCTTTCCTTCGCTCATCGCTCGCTAGTCCCGGCTTCGGTCTAGGCGCGGGCTTTTGTTTGAGCCTGTCGCCAAATCTACCTTTGTCGAATACAGCCATTACAGATTGACTTTGATGTCCTTGAGGTTCGCTGGCGTGGGCATGTCGGGATGCTTCACAAAACCACGTGCCGGATTGGTTTGAGGGTCTACCTTGACCGGCTCTCTACTATTCGTACGGGCATTGCGATCAGATAGATCGATAGCCGTGGGTTGCCATGTCGTAATAGTCGGCGTGCCGTTAATCACCGTGTCCCGAGCTTCAAGCTGAAGCTTTCGCATAGCCAGGTCTCCACGATCGTGGGCGTTGACGCCAGAAAACGGCATCGTGTTGGGGTCGTATGTAGTCATTGTATGTCCTTTAGGTTGAAATTGAATTCGGGAGAATAGGTAGAGCGGGTAGAGGTAGTTGGACCTACTCGCAGAGAATCTAGGCTTCCCAGGACGGAAGCTGATGAATGTGTCTGAGTTCTACTTTTTCTTTGAGAAATCGATGGGCGCGGTTGCTAAGTTCTAGCTTCTCCATCGCGTTCGATTGCTATTGCCTTCGGCAGTTACGAGGTTGTCTCGTTTTAGATTGCATGGGTTTCTGTCGAGGTATTGGATTTTGTCTCCTTTCTTTGCGTCAGCTACTAGCCGCGCTACCGATACCCTGTCTCTCCCTCGCTCGATTATTTGGCCCATGCTTAGACGCCACCTCGGGTCTAGACCTGTTTCATAAAGCGAATTGAAGTCGCTCTCGTACAGGATGACGTTTGTGTCGGAGTTAGTGAGAGGAACAGATACAAGGGCTGACCCGTCCTCATCGAGGAAATGAGTTATTTCAATTTTCATTCTTTTCCTTGTTCTCTGCGGCCGCCCTATTACTCGCTTCTTGTTCAAGGAATTTGTCGATGCATTCCATGGCTTTCACTTTGTTGGTGAAGCTGCTTCGCAATGGGATAGGGGGCTTTCCGTTTTCTTTTGTCTTGATCGTATAGAGTAGGTGTTCGCCTTCTCTCATGATTATGAAGTTTCGGTACTCTTCACCTATGTTTTGATAATAGCCCGGCGGATACGCTGCTGTTGGCTCCTCGTATTTCCAATAAGTCACCGCTGGCTTAGGCGCTTCAATGTTGTTGAATTCAGTCATTGAAACTGCCGTCCTGAAAAGCTTCTCCGAGAGCGCTAGCGTCTGAGACCATTTGTTGTTGTGTCTTACTTCGCCAGTATCGGTCCGGGTCTTCTTTCTTGATTTTCTGATAGTAGCTCCAAGTGTGCTGCCGCTGTTCGGCCTCGTCCTCTATGAGCTTGTTGATTCTTTTCTGTAGGCTTGGGGAAATTTGGCCATCAATGTCTGCGTCGTTCTCACGCATCTAATAGATCCTATAAGTTGTTGACAATACTAATATTATATAGATTTATACTTACTTTGTCAAGTAATATGTACCGTACATTGCAGCAATAGTAGTAGAAAGACTAAGTATAAACTGTTGCAGCCTCATCTAATCTTCTTCGTCTTATAAGAAGACAAATTCCCCGCACATAACAGTGATAGGTCCGCCCTCCCGCGAGTACTTCCCACTACCTCTACCGGGTCTACCCGGACTACTTCGGCTATGGACTCGAAGCGCGACTCACTTAGGTTGAGGTCTACATTTTTATCAACTGAACGAGAGATGTATGGCCGAAACGATCCATCAGGCTGCACGGTTGCGTCGTCTTTCTGACGCCGGCCGGAGCGTGGCTCTTCGCCTCCTAAGCGGGATGAAGGCTTCTTGGAAGTTGATCAACAATGACCTTTGAGACGGATTTTTCCTTCCGAATAGATTTCGAAAAAGCCGCGCGGAATCCTACGCGCATATTTGATACGGCAAGTGAGCTTATTCACGGCTTCGAACAGCTCGACGAGGTCATCACAGATTCAATAGATGCTAAATTGCAGCCTCAGCTGGTTCTGGAAAACGTCGAGGCTGGATCGCTCCGTGTAATTTTAAGCAGCCTTCTCAAACGGATCGATGATCAAGGTCTGCGCGAGGGTGAGTACAAGAAGGCTATTGGTCCTGCTTTGGTCGAAGCCAAGTATGCCGCCATTAGATATTTAGACAAAGATCAGAGTTCAGCTACGGTCGGCGCGGTGGAGTTGAGAGATGAACTTCGAGGCATCGCCGCTACAAGCAACCTTAGACATTTAGGCGACTACACTCCGATCCAAGAGGCAAGGCTGCTTGCCGCCTTGGGGCAAATACAAAACGCGAAGCGGCTGCTAGGTCCGAAGGATAAGCTGCTCTTGGATGCCCCAGGGAGGACCGAGCACGAGGTAGACCTGAACCAAACTTGGGACCCTCCAGAGGTTGCTGCACGCGAGGTCACAACAACCGAGAAGCAAAGCGAGGGTGAAATCATATTGACAATACGAAGACCGGATATGACCGGCCAATCGAAGTGGCAGTTTATGAGAGGCAAGTCTCCTCTGTTCGCAAAAATTTCCGACGAACAGTGGTTGAGGCGTTTTCATGAGCGCGAGGTAAGTGGGCTCCATTCAGGAGACGCCATGAGATGTAAAGTCAAATTCATCTATGTTTTCGATGATAAGGGGACCATGCTTGATGAGGCTTTAGAAATAACCACGGTCCTTGAGATCATTAACAACGCAAACGGCGAGCAACTTGAAATATCAATTTAGCCTCCGGAGCTTCGATACCGAACGAAATCGTGCGCTTGAACGCGCACGCGATCAGCCCGAGAACCTAAGCCCGCTATAACCGCTAGAACCTGCCTGTGGACGAAGGTTGATTCGGATAGTAGGAGCGCAATTTATGTAGCATAAGCAACGCTATGGTTGAGCAACATATCCGACGCTATCTCAATGAACTGTCTGACCTCCGACGCGTGTCGGGAGAGGCTCGCGAGTCCATCGTTAGCGAAGCTTTTAAGACGCTCTTGAAGGAAATAGGGAAGACAAAGGAGCTAGTCTTCATTCCGCAATATCGTTTGGCCGACACGACTGATCGGCGATATGTTGATGGCGCGCTTCTATTTGAATTGCGAGTGCCCTTCGGCTACTGGGAAGCTAAAGACGAAGAAGATGATTTAGACGAAGAGATAGCGAAAAAATTCCGCAGGGGCTACCCGCAGGACAACATCATATTCGAGGATACGCGCGAAGCAGTTCTAATACAGAACAGGAAGCGCGTTTCGCGTTGCCGCATAGACGACCCGGCCGAGCTGGCTAAGCTGCTCGAAGCCTTCTTCGCATATGAACGAGCTGAAATTGCTGATTTTCGGCGCGCGGTTGAGCAGTTTAAAGTCGACCTTCCAGCTGTTCTCAACGAACTGCGGCGCATGATCGAAACCTCTGAGCAAGCCAATCCGCAGTTCAAGAGGGCGTCCGAAAAGTTTCTTCGACACGCGCAAGATACTATCAATCCAAAGGTGTCGCCTGCAGACGTGAGGGAAATGCTCATTCAGCACATCCTCACGGAAGAAATCTTTAGCCAGGTCTTCGATAATTCTGATTTTCATCGACAGAACAACGTAGCCCGAGAACTTTACGATCTAGAAAACACCTTTTTCAAAGGTAAAGTTAAGTACGATACGATGTCGTCGCTTAAATCTTACTACGCGGCGATCAAAAGTGCAGCTGCGCTGGTTGCAAATCACGTTGAGAAGCAGACGTTTTTAAAGACCATCTACGAGAACTTCTACAAGGTATATAACAAGAAAGCGGCCGATCGCCTTGGCGTCGTTTACACGCCTAATGAGATCGTGAAGTTCATGATCGCGAGCACTGACTGGCTTTGTCATAAGCATTTTGGAAAATCTCTAATAGAGAAGAACGTTGAGATCTTAGATCCCGCGGCAGGAACGGGCACGTTCATAACCGAGTTGATAGAGCATTTCCGCGGCCAGCCGAACAAGCTGCGGTACAAATATTTAGAAGAGTTGCATGCGAACGAAGTGGCCATCCTGCCCTACTACGTTGCCAACCTGAACATAGAAGCTAGCTATGCAGCAATAGCTGGAGCTTACGAGGAATTTCCCAACCTGTGCTTTGTGGATACGCTTGATAATACTACCGCGCTAAGAGCGCAGCGCGGTCAGCAAATCGACCTGTTTGGCGGTGTCAGCGAGGAGAACGTTGAGCGTATTAAGAGCCAAAATAAGAAGAAGATAAGCGTCGTAATCGGCAATCCACCTTACAATGCAAATCAGCTTAATGAAAACGACAACAACAAGAATCGAGAATATCCGATAATTGATGATAGGATAAGAGCTACCTACATCAACCAATCAAATGCTCAGAAGACTAAGCTTTACGACATGTATGCGCGTTTCTTCAGGTGGGCATCTGATAGAATAGACGACAACGGAATTATCGCATTCATTTCAAACCGCGGGTTTTTAGACAAGCGAACGTATGATGGGTTCCGCAAGACGGTCCTGAGCGAGTTCAATGATATATATGTTCTCGATCTTGGTGGCGACGTCCGGGATGATCCAAGCCTGTCTGGCACGACACACAACGTGTTCGGCATACAGACCGGCGTTGCCATCAGTTTTCTAATAAAGCGGTCGAAAACAAAGGATCGCCAGATATCTTATGCTCGGCTGCCGCAGAAAGCGACGGCAGAGGAAAAACTCTCTTATCTTGAAAGTACGAAGTTCGAGACAATAGAGTTCGATCGGGTGAAGCCTACGCCGGTTGGCGACTGGATCAACTTAGCCAACACTGATTTTGGTGAGTTGCTGCCTTTCATTTCCCACGAGACAAAATATGCCAGCAATCGTTCGCAAGAACGCGCTCTTTTCAAGCTGTACACGTTGGGTATCTCGACCAATCGCGATGACTGGGTCACGGATTTTTCGAAAGACCTTCTCCAGGAGAAGATGGCCTACTTCATTAAGGTATATAAGAGTTATCTCTCGAATGGATTTCCCGAAGAGCCATCGATCAAGCTATCCCGCAATTTAAAGCGGAGGGGCGAGAGCCAGCGGAAAGAAGCGTTCAGCGCGGCACGGATTGCGCCTTACAGCTATCGACCGTTTGTCCAAAAATATTTCTACAACTCTGAACTGTTTGTCGATGAACGCGGCTCGACCGACGAGTTGACCGCCCGCAAAGACAACGTGTTCCTTTGCTTCATTGGCGATGCGACCGAAAAACCATTCTCGGTACTTGCAAGCAACGGCCTAATTGACCTGAATTTCTTGAGCGCAGCGGCGGCAGGAACTAAGATCGTGCCTCTGTATCGAGGCGATGAAGTCAATCTGACGGACTGGGGAAAAGCGGAGTTTGTCAAACACTATGCAAATGAAAACGGGCATCCGAAGATCGATAAGGAGGCGATCTTCCACTATGTCTACGCCGTGTTGCACGATCCCATCTATCGAGAGAAGTATGCTTTAAACCTTAAACGAGAATTTCCGCGAATCCCACTTTACTCCGGCTTTCGCGAGTGGGCGGAATGGGGGGAGAAGCTAATGAAGCTGCACATCGGCTATCGAGATGTTAAGCCATTTGCGCTGCGCGCAGCCGCACATACGAATTCAAAAACAGCTATTCTCAGAACGGATAAAGATGCCGGAATCATATACCTTGATGGTAAGACCGCTTTAACGGGCGTGCCGGACGCCGCTTGGTCCTATAGAATAGGGAATCGGTGTGCCATCGACTGGGTTCTTGATCAATATAAGGAAAAATCGGAAACGGACGAAACCATACGCGAAAGGTTCGACCGGTATCAATTCTCGACTTATAAGGTTGAGGTGATTGACCTCCTTAAAAAAGTTACCTCGGTTAGTGTCGAGACGATGAAGATTGCGGAGGAAATGAAACGCGCCAAGCGATAGATGATGATTACAGCCGACCGATTGTCTGATGGCTAACGTTGTAGCTCCGAGCGATATTGGTCTGGCTCTCCCCTGCTTCCCGTCTCCGCTTCGCCTCTTCGATTTGAAACGGGCTTAGCTTTGGCTTCCTGCCAAACTTCACCCCTCTGGCCATTGCCCTTGCCCTGCCTTCTCCCGTTCTCGCTAGGATCAAGCTGCGCTCGAATTCGGCTAGCCCTCCAAGGATCGTAATCATCAGCTTGCCATGCGGCGTAGTCGTATCAGCCCAGGTATCGGCCAATGACCTGAAGCCCGCTCCGGCCTTGCTGATCGCGTCCAAGCTGTTGAGCAGGTCTAGGGTTGACCGTGCCAGCCTATCGAGCCGGGTCACTAACAGCAGGTCTCCCGGCTTCAGCGCCTTCAGAGCCGCCTGAAGCGCTTTCCGATCGGTCTTCGCTCCGCTCTCCTTCTCCGCGAATATCCTTTCTACGCCCTCCGCTGTGAGCTTGGCGCGCTGTGTGTCGAGTGTCTGCCCGTCCGTCGATACGCGGGCATATCCGTAAACAGTCATGGCCGTTTCCTTCGGGAGTTTTGGACTCGATATATGGACAAAAATTGCAGTGAGATTTCAGGGTGATTTGGGTCGTCCATAACTCTTAAGTTTTGGACAGGCCTGGACAAAAGAAGAGGGCTTGCAGCCGCAAACCCTTCTCTAGTTGTTTAGCTGCGCTGGCTCGCGACGAGCCCAAGATCGCGCACGTTCGTCACTTCGTAGTCTGGATTGGGCTTCCCATCAGGTCCCTTGGCCCATGCCGCAACCTTGCCCCGTCCAGAGTATGCCCAAATCTCTCCAGTCTCGGGATGCTTGTATTGCTTCCTTTCGGAAGGAGGCTTGTCGGAAGCCGTGTAGACCTGCGCCAGAGAAAGACCGTACTTCTCCTGACAATAAGCTTCTAACTCTGCCTTCGCCTTTATCGCTTTCTGATGGCGCTCTCTGGTCTCTTGCTCCTTCCGGTCTTGAAGATAGGCCGAGATTTCTTCCAGCGTCATGCTGTTGATGTCTTTTGGTAATTGTCTTTCTTTAATAGCCATCATCATTCTCCTATATGAATAACGTGAACTAGGTTACTCATGGAAAGAAAGACTTCAAGGCCGATGATGTAGGTGGAAAGACTCTAGTTTTGCTGTTTTTGGAATAATATTCTAGCCTACCGATGAAAAAGGATTGCCGAAGACCGATACGGGGGTGTACGGGGCCTTCAATCAGCAATAAATTACACCTCAATAAAATCGCAGAAAAATTTCCTATTTCGTATTCCTAGGCTTGCTTATACAAGTCATCCTATTTGACTTAGTGCATTATTTTATGTACTATATATTTAATAATTGCGGTAGACTATAAAGTCTACTTCCTGATCTAAGCCAAACCCCTTCAGGTCTACTACCGAAAACCTCAGTCCACTCGGCTGGGGTTTTCTGCTGTGGACCATGAAAGGAAATTCAATGAGAACTACTAGACGGGAAAAGCAAGCCTCTCGAAGAAGGCAAGAACAAGAGTATCGAGACAAGATACTAGTGCCTCAGGCACCAATACTCACACTACAAAAGAATGAGCCAGCGGAAGGCTACGAAACTAGGGGATTAACGCCTTACGTCCCTCCTAGGGCAGCTCTGCCCGAAGAGACTGTAGACCCCAAATCAATACCCAAGACTAACTACGCCTTGGTGATCCTCGCCTACAGCCTCGGAGCAGTCGGATTAGGCATCAACGCTTGGTTCGCCTGGAGTCGAGGCAGCTCGTTACCCGACAAGGTTCTGTTGTCTTCGCTAGGATTCATCGCGGAAGCGGTGATGTTCTTTCTCCTCTCCCAGGCAAAAGCTTTGTGGGTATGCCGTCAACGCGGAAGCTTCGCTGTCGCGTGTATTGTGTGGCCGGTGCTGTTTGTCTTCGCTCTTACCAACAGCCTAGGGTTTGCTAGTTTCAATCTCTCTGAAGCAAATACTGTTAGGGCAGAGCGGATAACGCCAGCCGTAGCAGATGCCCAACGCCGCTTAGATATTCTTTCCGCTTCGCGTGCTTCCGAATGTCTCAAACGCGGAGACAAATGCAGGCAGTTGGAGAAGGAAGAACAGCAAGCAATAGAAAGCCTCAGGGAAGCCCGTGCGCAGGTCTCCTCCACTGCCGACCCTCAGATAGCTTCTGCTGCAAAGCTGATTACCTGGATGAGTCAGGATCGCTTCCATCCATCCGCTGACGACTTCGCTATGCTGCGTCTTCTTCTGCTTACGCTTCTTCCTCAGCTAGGCGGGCTTGTCTTGATGGTAGCGAAGCAACGAAATCTTTAAGCTCCTCCTCTTCAGGATGCATCCGGAACATCTTTGCCTTGGCTTCCTCGATCGCTTCCTCCCTCTCCAATCCTGCCCGTAGTCCGTCCTCGCAGTAGCCCTCAAACTCCTTCTGCTTTTCGTCTTCCCTGCGCTCGGCTTCTGCCAACGTCATTCCTAACTGATAGCGATCCAGTTTATCCTGTATTTGCTTCAGAAGAACATTCCGACCCTGATAGACGGCATTCATGCTCTTGTCGGCATGTCTCAGCATGATGTTGCGTTCTTCTAAGCTCAATCCGGCTTGGATGAAGTTAGTATTTGCCGTCCTGCGAAGATCATGGAAAGTCAGATCCTCGATCTTTGCTCTCCTCACAACGTCGCCAAACGCTTGTGTAAAAGCCTCTCCCGTCATCGGGAATATCCTGCCCTTCGGTAGTTTCCCCGGCTTCGTTACTCTTACCCTCTCCGGTCCCGGAAGACTTCCGTCATGGTTCAATGACAGCGCAAGCTGGAGCAACAGAAATTCAGCCTGCGCCGGCAGGACTATTTCAGCTCCCTTACTCCCCGTCACACTATCCGTTTTGCTCTTTCGTATTTTGATACGACGCTTCTTGGCGTCTATATCTTCCCAGGCGAGGTTCATTACCTCCTGTCGTCTTAGTCCAGTCTCAACGGCTAGATGGATAGCTAGCGAGACATAGTATCGGTTGAGACCTAGGCAGCCCTCACAGGCGCCTGTAAGCCTTTCTAGCTCTCCTTCCTCTAGGGAGCGCTCTCGCCGTCCTCCTGTTGAACCTTTAACTCTCATACCCTCCCACGGGTTTTCTAAATGGCTGAGACCCGGCCACTTCCTGGCCATCTTCCACGCTAGTTGTATCCTGCTGATCTCCCAACGCACCGTTCTAGGGCTAATAGGCTTTGGTTCACCGCGACTCCCGGGAGGCTTTACCGTTTCCCTCAATCGATCGTCGCGATACTGCTCGGCAACGACAGCATTGAAATCGTGGAGAGAGAGCGAGCATATATCGCGAGCCGAAAACTTCTGAAGAGTTAGGAGCACATTAAGAGCGAGTCCGCCGCGTCTTCCAATCTCGAACAGCTCGTCTTCATCCTCGTAGATTTCATCGTCTTCCGTAATCAGATTTCCGCAATGCATGTAGCTGCGAATGATATCTCTGACCGTGTACCTCTTTAGGTCTGCCATAGTTGTAGGAAGACCCAACCCGGTACGTCGCTTCCGGCTGTTGTTCTCTTCCTGAAATTCCTCTGCTTCCTTTCTAGTTTTGAAATAACGCGTGAGGCTGTTAGCGCGATCGCGGTAGCGCCATGGCAGCTTACGGGCCTTCCCGTGGGGCTTATCTTTCATTCGCTCTATTGCCATAGCCGCCTCAAGAATTTGGTTGTATTTTTATACAACGCAACCGACAATGTCGTTCATGCAACGGCAAAGATAATTGTCAAATCGCCAAAAATCAATCGAGTTGCCACCCCCATCGCCACCCCGAACTCGAATTTTTTAGAACAACTACTTGTATTTGCTACAAAAATCCAAACTAAATCATTCCCTTGGTAATGGAGAGGTCGACAGTTCAATCCTGTCTGGCAGCACCATTCCCTCGGTCAAATCACGCACGAAGCAGCATTCTCGCGGCATCAAACGCCCGAGTTTTGCTTTTCCGTAGCCCTCCTCGGTGAAGAGAGCGCAGGGAAGACCGGGTGCCGGCTGGCACCCGCGGTCCGCTGCGCGAAAGCACACGCAGGAAGAACCGCACAGCAGCATACTGGTGTAGCCAGGTGTTTTGCCCGACGGGTCGGATCAAGGACGATACGCGGAACTAAACCGCCGCGATACGTCTCAATCCCGGTTCAAGACCGTGACCCGCTTGTCAAAGCACCGCGTATCCTCATCATCACCATCAAAATTCGAAGCGCAGCAAGCATGCGACCACAAGGTAGCCTTCGGTGCCAATCGCCCATGACACTCTCACAATTTGAAAAGAAGCGTTGCGAAAAGCTGGCCGCTGAATTCGTGGAGAAGCGGCGACCGCCGGCACATCTCCGGGCCAAGGTCGACCTGGCATTCCGCGTCGCCGGTCAGAGCGTCGAGATATACGAAGTCCGACCCCATTGGCGCGAGCAAGCCAAGATGCTCGAACATCCGATCGCAAAAGCGACCTACAACAAGAGCAAGAAAAGCTGGAAGTTGTATTGGTACCGAGCTGATCTGAAATGGCACGGCTATCAGCCGCATTTGGAAGCGGCATCGATTGAAGAATTCTTTGACGTCGTTCAGGAAGACTCCCACGGCTGCTTTTTCGGGTAGCTCGTGGGATGGGTAGAGCGACTTGTCCCCCTAGCTCGAAGAGGGTAGGCGGAAGCGAAGCCTATCGAGCCATTTCTCGCTGACGAAACATGATGGGTTTTGCAAGTGCCCTACCCATCCTACGGGCTACGCATTATCAATTCTCGTCCTCCACCTGCTGCGCGGTGAAGCGATCATCGGCACGACGCAGCCGTCGGCAGAGTTCGCGATTGATGTTTTGCAGGACGATCACATAGGCGTGGATATCGGCCTTGTAGCAGGCGTAGAGCTTCTGGGCCGTCAATTCGTAGAGCACCGTCGGACTCTCCGCGATCACCGTGGCAGAGCGATTCTGCATTTCGATCAGCGTCATCTCGCCGAAGAAATCGCCGGGCTCCAGAACGGAAATCGGGATCACGCTCCCCGCATTTGCCCGTTTGCTCACCGCCAGGCGCCCGGATTTGACGATGAACAGCGAGCGTCCGGGCTCGCCCTCCGTCACGACGGTTGCTCCGGCATCAAATCGGCACTCGACCAGCATCGAAATCAGGAGGTCGAGACTTTGATCCGGGATACCGCCGAAGAACGGCGTGGCGAGCAGGAATGCTTTCAGGTCGGGGACACTGACGGCCATTGCTCGAGGATAATCTTCACCGCCTTCCGCGGCAAGCGGAGCAGACATTGGTGCTGACGACAACAAGGCGGTCTGCGCAAGTTCCGTAGGATGGGTAGAGCACTTGCGAAACCCATCATGCTTCCGCGCAGCTCGCAAGGGCCAAGCGAACCGTGCCCACCAACCATTATTAAATGGATCGATGCTGGGCGCGGCACTACGCGCCTTTGCCCACCCTACGCTACTGCCGCGCAATGCTGCCACCGCGCAGCGTCCGCTTTCGCCAGAGGTCAACCATGACCTTGACGGTCACCGCGAGGACAGCTGCGCAAAGCGCGACCTTCGAGATCGTCTCCATCGTCCCCTCGATCAGCAGGCAATGGGCCACGCTGCCTGCGACGATGACGATCGCGAGGGGAATATGGACGATGCGCCAGGTGCGCAGTCGCAATCCCAATCGCCGGCGTAACAGCGCCAGGAGCGCGACGGTGAAGATGGCCCACATGGCGGTCACGCCGAACGGGGAGAACGGCGTCGGTGACGTATAGGTCAGGGCGTCGATCATGTCGGGCGGGCTGGTGATCCAGAGGCCGGCGACGTGGATCACGACCATCAGGGCAAGCGCACCGCCGATCCAGTGATGGGCACGCCGTCCACGATAGCTCGACAATCCCGGCAAATAGCCGCCGATCAGCAGGGGCTGAACGAGCACGAGTCCGAGCGCAATGATCCCGGCGAAGCCGGCGAGGATGTAGACCGGGCCGCGCCATGCGAGCTGCTCGCTTCCGGCAGCGAGCGCGATCGGCACGCCGATGGCCAAGGCAAGGGCGACCCAGATCAGGCTCGCCCGGGCCGATTGCCACCCCTTGATTGGCAATGCGATCAGGCCGGCTGAAGGACGAAGTGCGCCTCGAGGCTGGTTTCCTTGGCGCTCCGCATCACCGGCCGCAGGAAGACGGTTTTGAATTCGCCGCTGTCATAGGCGAGATGGCCATGCGGCTGGCCGAAGATCGGAATGATCTGCGGCATCTCGAGCCGGAACTTGCCGTCCTTGTCGGTGAGCGTGGCGCCATGGCTCTGCGGCTCGTGCTCCTGCCCTTCGGTGGTGTGCGCCCAGATCTGGATGCGCTGCCCGGCGAGTGGCGCCCCGTCGCCGGCGCGGCGCACGGTGCCGCTCATCCAGAAGCCCCCCTTTCCGATCCGCTCCACGATCGCCGCGCCCTTGCGGTAGTTGTTCGCCCCGCCCGACATCGAATCGGTTGGTGCGAGGCCGTTCGCACCGGCAGGCAACAGCAGCCCGGGAACGCCGGTTGCCAAAAGCCCGGTTGCCAGAACGGAGCTGCCGGCGACGAGGAAATTGCGGCGATTGAGTACGACCTTGGTCATGTCGGTTCCTCCTGGCGAGCATCCAATGGCTCCAGCGAGCGTACAACAACACGCGCCAGACGCCCAGTTGGGCCGAGGGGCGCAACGGGTCGCAATGACGGTGTTGTGAACGGAGTTTTGGGCGCTCGAACAGCTTCGCAGGATGGACCGAGCGGAAGCGAAACCTGGCGCGCCTTGCGCGATGACGAACCATGACGGTTTCGCAAGTGCTCTACCCATCCGACGCGCTGACACTACATGTGATGTTCCAGACGCGCAGATCCTTCACGCCGGTGCCACACATGATCCCCTTCTCCCTGCTCGACCTCGCGCCCATCCGCCAAGGCGGCGATGCGGCGCAGGCGTTTCGCAATTCGCTCGATCTCGCGCAGCATGCCGAGGGCTGCGGCTACAAGCGGTTCTGGCTGGCCGAGCATCACAACATGACGGGCATCGCGAGCGCGGCGACGTCGGTGGTGATCGGGCATATCGCGGGCGGCACCAGGACGATCCGGGTCGGCTCCGGCGGAATCATGCTGCCGAACCATTCGCCGCTGGTGATCGCCGAGCAGTTCGGCACGCTGGCCTCGCTCTATCCCGGGCGGATCGATCTCGGGCTCGGCCGCGCGCCGGGCACCGACCAGTTCACCGCACGGGCGCTGCGGCGCGATCTCGCCACGAGTTCGGAGAATTTTCCGCAGGACGTGCTGGAGTTGCAGGCGCTGCTCGGCGATGTGCAACCGAATCAGGCGATCCGCGCCGTGCCCGGCATGGGCACCAAGGTGCCGCTGTGGATCCTGGGATCCAGCACCTTTGGCGCGCAGCTCGCAGGCATGCTCGGCCTGCCGTTTGCGTTCGCATCACATTTCGCGCCGCAAATGATGATGCGGGCGCTGCGGGAATATCGCGCGCGCTTCGAGCCGTCGGCGCAGCTCGACAAGCCCTATGCGATGGTCGGCGTCAATGTGTTCGCTGCCGACAGCAATGAGGACGCGCAGCGCATGTTCTCCTCGCTGCAGCAGCAGTTCATCAATCTGCGCCGCGGCACGCCCGGCCCGCTGCCGCCGCCGGTCGACGACATGGACGCGCTGTGGTCGCCGGCGGAAAAGGCGATGGTCGGCCAGTCGCTGTCCTGCTCCGCGGTCGGCTCGCCTGAAGTTGTCGAACAAAAACTGAAGGCGCTGATCGCCGATACCGGCGCGGACGAATTGATGACGACGGGACAGATCTACGACCACGCCGCGCGGCTGCGCTCGTTCGAGATCGCGGCCGAGGTGCGGGACCGGCTGGCGGGGTGAGCGGGCAGGATCTAACGCGACCGACTTAGCACCGCGCGCCCGTCATTGCGAGCGAAGCGAAGCAATCCATTCTGCGGAAGCAAGTCTGGATTGCTTCGTCGCTTCGCTCCTCGCAATGACAGGTGGCCCTAATCCGGAAAGCCGAACAGCTTCGCCGGATTGTGCACCAAAACCTTCTCCAACTCCGCCTGGTCGGGCGCGTAGCGGTACATCAGCTCGAGCAGGTCGGCATCGTTGGGCGGTTGCTTGACGGAGACCGGATGCGGCCAGTCGCTGGCCCAGACGCAGCGGTCGATAGCTGCCTCGATATAGGCCCGCGCGATCGGGATCACGTCGTCGTAGGGCGGCCCAAGCTTCGAGGTCTTCTCGCCGAGCGACAGCATCACCCAGAAATTGCCCTTGGCGAGCAGCTCGAGCATCTTGCGCAGATTCGGATCGTTGTTGCCGGCTTCCGGATCGGGCCGCGCCATGTGGTCGATCAGCACGGGCACGTCGAGATTCTCGTACTTTGCGACGCTGGAGACGATGCCGTCCTTCTCCGGCTGGATCTTGACGTACCAGCCGAGCTCGCGGATGCGTGCAATGGCGCGGGCGAAATCGGCGTCGGATAGCACCGCGCCGAGCTCCTGGCGGAAGCTGAAGCGCGCGCCGCGGACACCGGCATCATGCAGCTTGGCGAGATAAGCGTCGTTCGCCTCGGCGAACACCAGTGCGTTGGCGCAGCCGCGATAGTTCGGGCCCATCGCGGCGAGGCCGTCGAGCACGACGGCATGATCGGCGCCGTAGGTCGTGGTCTGCACGATGATGCCGCGCTCGATGCCGAGCGTCTTGTGCACGCGCAGCGCCGCTTCCCAGGTCGCAGTCGGCATCCGGTAGGCAGCGCCGGGACGCTCGGGATATTTGTCCGCGGGCCCCAGCACGTGAAACTGGCTGTCGACGGTTTTGGGCGGCGGCGCCTTGCCCGGGCGGCGCGGATTCGGATCGAACGGCAGATAGGTCGGCATGCGGCAGGCTCCCTCAGTCGATCACGGCAGTGAAGTCGCACTGCACCAGCGCGCCGCCGTCCATGTTGTCCATCGGCAGCGCGTGGCGCGCCGGGCGCGAATGCTCGTCCGGAAACATTTTTAGCCACTCGACGTTGACCGGACCGCGCTGGGTACGGTCCTTCAGCCACACCGTCATCTTGATGATGTCGTCCGTGGTGCCGCCGGCAGCTTCCACTGTCGCCTTCATGTGCGCGAACATGTTGGCGCATTGGGCGTCGAGACTCTCGGGCATCACGCCCGCGCCATCGCGGCCGAGGATGACGCCCGACATTACGAGATTGCCGATGCGGCAGGCGTTCGGGATCGGATTGGCATGCTTGAAGCCGCCGATATGGATGCTTTTGCGCCGCGTTTGACCAGTCATGGTGCGCTCCCTCTTTATTGTTGGTTCAGACGAACTGGCACGACACCGAGCCGAAGGCGCCGTAATCGGCGTGGAACGTGTCGCCGCGGCGGATGTCGACCGGCCGCGTGAACGATCCCGCCAGCACGATTTCGCCGGCGGCGAGATGCTCGTCATGCGGCGCGAGGCGGTTGGCGAGCCAGGCGATGCCATTGGCGGGATGATTGAGCACGCCGGCGGCAAGCCCGGTCTCCTCGACCTCGCCATTGCGGAACAACAGCGCGCCAATCCAGCGCATGTCCGCATCCATCGGGCGGAACGGCCGGCCGCCGAGCACCAGCGCGGCGTTCGCCGCATTATCCGAGATCGTGTCCATGACTTTTCGCGCCTTGCTGGTCTCGGGATCGACGCGGTGCATGCGCGTCTCCAGGATCTCCAGCGCGGGGGTCACGTAGTCGGTGGCGTTGAGCACGTCGAAGATGGTGCAATCGGGCCCGCGCAGCGGCGCCTTCAGCACGAAGGCGAGTTCGACCTCGATCCGCGGCGCATGAAAACGGTCGAACGGAATCGGAGTGGCATCGGCATAGAACATGTCGGCGAACAGCACACCGTAGTCAGGCTCGGAAATGCCGACCGCATTCTGCATCGCCTTCGAGGTCAGGCCGATCTTGTGACCCTTGATGACCCGGCCGCGGCCGAGCTGAAGTTTGGTCCAGGCGCGCTGAACGGCATAGGCATCCTCGATGCTGAACTCGGGATAGTCCTTCGAGAACATCGTGATCAGCGTCTTGGTGCGCTCGGCCTCGTCGAGGCGCGCGGCAAGGCGTTCGATCGTGGCGGCATCCAGCATGGCTTAACTCTCCGCCGCGACGGTGTTGCGGAGCACGCCGATGCGGCTGGATTCGACCTCGACGACATCGCCGACTTTCAGCCAGCGCGGCGGGTCAAAGCGGGCGCCCGCTCCGGTCGGCGTGCCCGTCACGATCATGTCGCCGGGCTTGAGGGTCGCGAAGGTGGAGAGGTAGGAGATCAGGAAGTCGAACGGGAACATCAGCCGCTCGGTCGTGTCCTGCTGCCGCACCTCGCCGTTGACGCGCGTGATGATGTCATGAGGCCCGCGCGGGTCGAGTTCGTCCGCGGTGACGATCCACGGGCCGATGCTGCCGGAGCGGTCGAAATTCTTGCCTTGCGTGACGTTGAACTTGCCGTGGCGCAGCCAGTCGCGGATCGTGCCCTCGTTGCAGAGCGTCATGCCGAAGATGTGCTCCCAGGCCTTTTCGCGCGGAATGTGGCGGCCGCCCTGGCCGATCACGATGACGAGCTCGCCCTCGTAGTCGAGCTGATCCGATACCTTGGGTTTCTCCAGCGGCTGACCGGAGCCTGTCATCGAGGACATGCTGCGCACGAACAGGCTGGGATATTTGGGCAGGTCGGAGCTGTCTTTATACTCCGCGTTGCGCTCGGCGTAGTTGACGCCGATGCACCAGAGCTTTTCCGGTGCCAGCACCGGCGGCAGCAGCACGAGATCGTCGAGCGCATAGTTCGGCTTTTGTCCGGCGATGGCTTCCTGCGCGTCGGCCAGCGCATTGGCCGCGATCAGCGCCCTCACGTCGGAGAAGTCGCGGCCGATCCGCCTGGTCAGATCGACGACACCGCCTTCAATGGCGGCACCGTAGTGCGGCTCTCCGTCCACGAGATAGCTCACCAGTCGCATTGTCGTTCTCCAATGGTGTTGAGGTGCGCGCGGGGCGGCACGCTCACTCGGGCGATTTGGGAGTCTGGAACACGCCGCGCAGCGTCACGATCTCGCCGAGCCGGGCGTAACGCGGTCCGCCGATGCGCGCGATCGGATCGAGCGCCGCGGTTTCGACCTTGCCGTCGTTCACGAGGCCGTCGCGGATGTGGAACATCACGACCTCGCCGACGATCAGCCGGCTGCGGGCGTCGCCGAATTCGAGGCACTGCCGGAAACGGCATTCCATCGCGACGGGTGCAACGCCAAGCCGGGGCACCTTGATGCGCTCGCTCGGATGCGTCTCCAGGCCAAGCTCCGCGACCTCGCTGATTTCAGGAGGATGCTCGACGGAGCTGTCATGCACGGCCTGCATCAGCGGGGTATCGGCGATGTGGATGACGTATTCCTCGGTGTCGAGGATGTTGTGCGCGGTGTCCTTGTAGTCTGCGCCCTTGCGGCCGACGCTGATGGCCAGCATCGGCGGCTTCTGCGAGACGAAGGTGAAGGCGCTGAACGGTGCGAGGTTGAGCACGCCCGAGCGCGACAGGCTCGTCACCCAGGCGATCGGACGCGGCACCACGATGCCCGTCATCAGCCGGTAGATGCGCTCGGCGCCGAGCTCGGTGGGGTCGATCCGCATCGATCAATCCGCCTTGATGTTGGCCTTGCGCACGATCGGAATCCATTTGGCGTCCTCGCGCTCGAGATAGGCCTTGAATTCGTCCGGCGTCATCGCGACGGCTTCGCCGCCGAGCTTCTCGAACTTGTCGACCACGACAGGGTCCTTCAGGATCGCGGTCAGCGCTTCGTGCAGCTTGTCGATCACAGGCGCCGGCGTGCCTGCCGGTGCGAACAGGCCGGTGAAGGTCTGGCCGTCAAAGTCCTTGTAGCCGAGCTCAGTGAAGGTCGGCACGTCGGGCAGCGACTTCAGCCGGTGCGGGCTGGTGACGGCCAGCGCCCGAAACAGGCCGGCCTTGATGTGCTGCAGGCTGACCGTGAGCTGGTCGAACGCGAACTGCACCTGCCCGCCGAGCAGATCGTTGACCGCAGGCGCATTGCCCCGATAGTGCGCCGTGACCCATTGCAAGTCGAGGCTGGACTGCATCAGCTCGCTGAGCAGATGGTTGGTCGTGCCGGGACCCGGGGATGCCATCGTCAGCTTGCCCGGCTCGCGCTTGGCAAGGTCGATGAATTCCTTGAAATTCGTCGCCTGCACCGACGGATGCACCTCGAGCACCAACGGCGTCATCGAGATCGTCGTGATCGGCAGGAAGTCCTTCTTCCAGCTGTAGGCGTCGCGCTTGTTGATCTCGGTCGCGAACAGCACCGGCCCGTTGGCGCCAACGAACAGCGTGTAGCCGTCGGGCGCGGATTTCGCGAAGGCCTCGCCCGCGATCATGCCGCCGGCACCCGCCTTGTTCTCGATGATGAAGGGCTGCCCGAGCTTTTCCTGGAGCTTGTCGGCGATGATGCGCGCGGCGCTGTCGACATTGCCGCCGGCCGGATAGGGCACGATCAGCTTGACGTTGCGCGACGGCCATTGCTGGCCCGACGCCGGTCCCGTCAACATCGCCGCTGCGGCAGCTATGGCAATCCAGATTAATCTCATGTTAACCTCCCGGCGGCGCTTCCAAGTCTTCGAATTCGAGGTCGGGCGCCACAGACACTGCTTACGGCATCTCGATCGGAGCGCAATCTCCAGATGCGCGCTTTACCTGTCGAGTGAATTGTGGCGTTCTTGTCCATAGTATGGACAAGACGAATCTCGCGAAATCCGCCCGCCGCATGCCCGAACCGCGACAAGGCGCGCAGGCAATCCGGCGTGCGCTCGCCGTGCTGCGCATTCTCGCCGCAGGCCGCGAAGACGGCGTGCCGCTGGCCGAAGTGGTGCGGGCGACCGGCCTCACCCGTCCGACCGTGCATCGCATCGTCCACGTGCTGATCGAGGAAGGCATCGTCGAACGGCACGACCGAACCGGCCGCTACGCGATCGGCAATCAGGTGCCCGAGCTCGCGCTCGCACGGGCCCGGCCGTCGCGGCTGCTGATCGCCGCCAATCCGTCGCTGCAACGCGCCTCGACCGAGATCGGCGACACGCTGTTCCTGACGGTGCGGACCGGCAACGACACACTGTGCGTCGATCGCAGGATCGGAATCTATCCGATCCAGGTCCTGTCGATCGAGGTCGGCGCGCGCCGGCCGCTCGGCGTCTCCAGCGCAGGCGTCGCCATCCTCGCCGCGATGCCGGCGCAGGACGCGCGAAAAATCGTCGCCGCCAACGAGAAGAGACTGGAGGCCTACCGGACCGACGCTGCGACGGTGCTGGGCCAGGTCACCGCCGCGAGACGGCGGGGATACAACATGCGGGAGATCGGCCTGGTGCAGGGCACGAAATCGATCTCGACCTGGATCAAGACGCCGGACGGCCGCCCTGCCGCTGCGATCACCGTCTCCGCCGTTCGCACGAGGCTCGGCCCGCGGCGCGAACAGGAGGTGGCGGAGATCTTGCTGCGGGAGGCGCGCGCGATCGAGCAGGCGATCCGGGGCTAGGCCGGCCCGTCAATGGGCTGACGTTCCCCGCCATTTGTGGCACAAGAGCGCCTCCGCCGACCGACCAACGAGGCCACGCATGCCCGCGCCAAAACCGCCTGCCTTCGAAACCCTGAGCCTGCATGCGGGCCAGCGTCCGGATCCCGCGACCGGCGCCCGCGCGGTGCCGATCTACCAGACCACGTCCTACGTGTTCCAGGATTCCGATCACGCCGCCGCGCTGTTCAATCTGGAGCGCGCCGGCCACATCTATACGCGCATCTCCAATCCGACCACCGGCGTGCTGGAGGAGCGGCTTGCGGCGCTGGAGGGCGGCGTCGGCGCGATCTGCACCGCGAGCGGCATGGCCGCGCTGCATCTGGCCATCGCCACGCTGCTCAACGCCGGCGACCATATCGTGGCATCGAGCTCGCTCTATGGCGGCACCATCAACCTGCTGGCGCACACGCTGCCGCGCTTCGGCATCACCACCAGCTTCGTCAAGCCTAGGGATCTCGACGCGTTCCGGTCAGCGATCAAGCCGAACACGAAACTGGTGATCGGCGAGACCATCGGCAATCCCGGGCTCGAGGTGCTGGACATTCCGAAGGTCGCTGCCATTGCGCATGGTGCGAAGATTCCGCTGCTGATCGACAACACCTTTGCCACGCCCTATCTCAGCCGTCCGATCGAGTTCGGGGCCGACATCGTCATGCATTCGGCGACCAAATGGATCGGCGGCCACGGTATCGCGATCGGCGGCGCCATCGTCGACGGCGGCCGTTTTGATTGGCGTTCATCCGGAAAGTTCGGCGTGCTGACCGAGCCCTATGGCGGCTATCACGGCATCGTCTTCGACGAGCAGTTCGGCACTGCGGCCTTCATCATGCGCGCGCGCACCGAAGGCCTGCGCGATTTCGGCGCCTGCCTGTCGCCGACCAACGCGTTCCAGCTCCTGCAGGGCGTCGAGACGCTCGGCGTGCGCATGGACCGCCACATCCAGAACACCCATCTCGTGCTGGAAGCTCTGAAGGCCAACAAGGCCGTGGATTGGGTGCTGCATCCCTCGCTCGAGGACCACACGGACTACCAGCTCGCAAAGCAATTGCTGCCGCGCGGCGCCGGCTCGATCGTCTCCTTCGGCATCAAGGGCGGCCGGCCCGCGGGCCGCAAGTTCA
Organism: Bradyrhizobium sp. 149; assembly: GCF_023073915.1. Taxonomy (GTDB): domain Bacteria; phylum Pseudomonadota; class Alphaproteobacteria; order Rhizobiales; family Xanthobacteraceae; genus Bradyrhizobium. Next base: position 367,100 of record NZ_JADPKK010000020.1, read on the forward strand.
TCGAATCGCTGCGCATGATCAGCCATCTTGCCAATGTCGGCGACGCCAAGACGCTGGTGATCCACCCCGCTTCGACCACGCACCAGCAGATGGACGCCGAGCAGCTCAAGGCCTCCGGCATCGGCGAAGAGCTGGTGCGGCTGTCGGTCGGCATCGAGGCCGCAAGCGACATCATCGACGACCTCACTCAAGCGCTGCGCGTCTCGCAAAAGGTCTGACACCATGAAGCTCTCCGTCAACGGCACTGATGTGTTTGTCGCAACCGGCGGCCGCGACTTCGACAGATCCCTGCCTGCGGTCGTCTTCCTCCATGGCGCCGGCTTCGACCATTCGACCTGGGCGCTGCACACGCGCTGGTTCGCCCATCACGGCTTTGCCGTGCTCGCGCCGGATATGCCCGGTCACGGCCGCTCGGCCGGACCTTCGCTTGGCAGCATCGCCGAGATGGCCGACTGGACGGCGGCCCTGCTCGACGCGGCCGGAACACCGAAAGCGCATCTGATCGGCCATTCCATGGGATCGCTGATCTCGCTCGAGACGGCGGCACGGCATCCCGAGAAAGTCTCCGCACTGAGCCTGATCGGGACGGCCGCGACCATGACCGTCGGCCCGGATCTGCTGAAGGCGGCCGAGTCCAACGGCCAGGACGCCCTCGACATGGTCTCGATCTGGGGCCTCGGCTTCAACGCCGAGCTCGGTGGCAGCCTCGCACCGGGCCTGTGGATGCACGGCGGCGCACAGGCGGTGCTGAAGTCTTGCGAGCCGGGCGTGCTGTTCCAGGATCTGTCGGCCTGCAATGCCTACGCGAATGCACTTCAAGCGGCCGCGAGCGTGACGGTTCCCACGACTCTCATCCTCGGCGAACGAGACATGATGACTCCGGTGAAGGCGGGCAAGGCGCTCGCGGCGGCCATCACGCATGCGAAGACCGTCGTGGTGCCGGGCGCCGGCCACATGATCATGGCCGAGCGCCCCGATGAGCTGCTCGCGGCGCTAAGGAACTGATCGGATCAATCGTCCAGCTTGCGCGTTGCGGTCAGACGTCCCTGTGAATTCCAGAGGGAACTCGACCTATGCCAAGACAGGAAGTCATTCGCAAAGCCAGACAAGACAAGCGTGCCGGTAAATCGGCAAGCACGCAGGCCGGCGAATTCGTCAAGGACGAGATCGACAAGATCCGCAAAGGCAAGCATGGCGCGCGCTCGACGAAGCAGGCCATCGCCATCGGTCTGTCCGAGGCACGCCGCGCGGGCGTCGATCTCCCGCCGCCGCGAAAAGGACGCGCCAAGAAGGCGACGCAACGCAGCGCCAAATATGCCTATGAGGTCGGTCAGGGCAAGCGCACCCCGAAGCGCCGGCCGCGCGTGTCGCGGGCCGTCGAGGAGGTTTTGAAGAAGGAGCCGCGCTCGACCGCGTCGCGCAGCGCACTATCGAAGCAGGGCAAGCGTGCCGCGAGCCGGCGAACCGCAGCGTCGCGTTCCGCCGCCGCGCGCAAGGCGAGCCGCACCAAGGGCGCCAAGGCCCGCTCCGTCGCCGCGAAGAAGGCGGCACGCACCAGGGCACGCCGGCGGAGTTGATCAGTTCGCGCGCCGGCTCCGTTCGGAGAACACGGCACGGGCAGCGCGCTCGGCCTCGCGCGCCGAGCGGAATTGGCGACCTTCGAGACTGTCGAACAGGCGCTCGGAGGAGAAGAAACGGAAGCCGCGCTGATCCCTCGTGACGATGCCGGCGGCGCGGTCGTGGATCTCGATGATGTAGGCGTTCGACTGGGGTTGGGACATGACTGCTCGTTCGCCGGGATCTCGGCGTTCCTGTCTTGGGATTTGCTGTGAGGTGCTGTGAGGCGGCGGTCAGCAGCAACAACAGGCGCCGGTGGCCGCTAAGAAGCAGCGCCGCGTCATGCACGCATGCATGTCGTCGTTATTGCGCTGGTGATCGGCTCTCATATCGCGGCTTCGGCTCGACGAGCAGTTTCGATGCAGCAAATATCGAGCGATTGACGCGATTGGTCAATGAAATGGTTATCCATATTTGCCATTAGCGCGCATCGGCACTTCTCCGGGCGCGAGCGCAGGCAAACGAATTCATCTCGCGATGAGTTCAACGCCGGTGCCCGTCCGGCCGTGGTACTGTCCGCTCCGTAGTCAACAAATGACAGGGAGATCCAGTCATGACGGATGGTCTGAAGGGACGCACGGCACTCGTCACCGGCGGCTCGCGCGGAATCGGCGCTGCAGTCTGCCGCGCGCTGGCCGCAGCCGGCGCGGCCGTGGCGATCAACTGCCGTGAGCGGGTCGGGCAGGCCGAGCAACTGGCGGATGAGATCGGCAAGCGCGGCGGCCGCGCCATCGCCATCGCTGCCGACGTGTCGCGTCGCGAAGCCGTGGCCGGCATGATTGAACGAGTCACGAACGAGCTCGGCCCCATTGACATCCTCGTCAACAATGCCGGCATCGCCATCACTCGTGGCATCGACGATCTGACCGAAGACGATTTCGACCGCACCATCCTGGTCAACCTGAAATCCGTCTTCCTGTGCACCCAGGCCGTTCTTCCGACGATGCGCGCGAAGAAGTGGGGTCGCATCGTCAATATCTCCTCCGGTGCGGCGCGCGGCGCCGGCTCGATCGGACCGCACTACAACGCGTCCAAGGCCGGCCTGGAGGGCCTGACGCGCGGCTATGCGGCGCGCCTTGTGAAGGAAGGCATCACCGTCAACGCGGTGGCGCCGTCGCTGATCGAGACCGACATGATGAGCGGCCAGCCGCAGCTCGTCAGCCGCATCCCGCTTGGCCGCTTCGGCACGGCGGAAGAAGTGGCGAAGGCGGTGATGCTTTTGGTCGACAACGCCTACATGACTGGACAGACGATCGCGCTCAGCGGCGGGATGGCGTTTAATTGAGAAGAGAGGATTGCGTCTTCCCTTCTCCCCTTGTGGGAGAAGGTGGCGCGAAGCGCCGGATGAGGGGCCTCTATCTGCCCATACCGACTCCGCGATGTGTGCTCGGATAGAGACCCCTCACCCGTCGCGCCGCTTTGCGGCGAGCCACCCTCTCCCACAAGGGGAGAGAGGAAGAACGAACTCACCACATCGTCGCAGCAGCCCGCTCGGGCCAGGCGCGATCGTACTCTGCGCCGCCGACCTTGTTCTCGCTCATCTCGGCGAGGATCTGGCCGGGCGTCGGCAACGTCTTGGGGTCGATGCGCTTGTCGGGATTCCAGAGATCGGAGCGCACGATCGCGCGGGCGCACTGGAAGTAGATTTCGTCGACATTCATCACCATGACGCTGCGCGGCGCCTTGCCGTCGACCTTGAAGGAAGCGAGCAACTCCGGATCGACCGAGAGATGCGCGCGACCATTGACCCGGATCGCGGTGCCGGAGCCGGGAATCAGGAACATCAGCGCGACGCGGGGATCGCGCACGATGTTGCGCAAGGAATCGACCCGGTTGTTGCCGCGGCGATCCGGCAGCATCAGCGTCTTCGGGTCATGAATGCGGACGAAGCCCGGGAGATCGCCGCGCGGCGAGCAGTCGATGCCCTCGGGTCCGATGGTCGCGAGCGCGGCGAACGGGGCCTTCTCGATGAAGACGCGATAGAGCGGGGTAACATTGTCGGCGACTTTCACGGTCGAGGCGTCGTTGGTGACGCCGTAGATGGCCTCCAGCTGCTCGACCGTTTCGATCACCGACATTCCACTCTCCTTGTTGTGCGGGCTATTCGTGCCAGCCTTGATTCCTGATGACGCGCAGAAGCTGGCGGCCGTGATATTCCGCGCTGCCGGCGTTGAGAATGGTGACATCGGCCTGCGCCGATACGTCGTCGACGCTGCGCGTCAGCCGTTCCGCGAGATTGCCGTCACTGTGCCGGGCGCGAGCGGCAAGCCGCTGCGCCAGCACATCCGGCGGCGCAGTGATCGCGACCACCACGACATTTGCATAGGTCTGGCGTAGCGCGCCGATCACCGTGCGCGACACATTGGCCACGACGGTGCGCCCGGCACGAATATCGTCATTGAGGCCGAGCGGCAGTGCGTAGGAATGCCCATGCGCTTCCCATTGCACGGCGAAATCCCCGTGATCGCGCGCGCGCCGGAATTCGTCAGAGCTCACCGCAATATTGTCTTCGTCGGCGGAGGATTCGCGCGTCACGACACGGCGCGGGAAGACGATGTCGTGATCCTCGATGCACGCGGCCCGCGCCAGCCGCAGCAGCGTGTCCTTGCCGGCGCCGCTGGGGCCGACCACGAGCACCAGCCGTCCGGGCCCGATCGCACCCGTCTTATCTTCCGCCACTGTGACGGTTTCGCTCATGCGACACGATTTCCTTCGCGCCAGACGCTGCGGACCGCGGGAACGCTGCCCGCAAGATGCACGCGGATCAGATCGGCGCGCTTGCCGACGGCAATCTCACCCCGGTCGGACAGGCCGACCGCCTCGGCGGGCGCCTTCGTCACCGTGCGGATCGCCGCCGCAAGACTGATGGCGGGCACATGCTCCGGCAAATGCAATGCCGCCATCAGAAGGCTTGAGGGAATGTAGTCCGACGACAGGATGTCGAGCAGGCCCTCGCGGGCGAGATCGACCGCGGCGATGTTGCCGGAATGCGAGCCGCCGCGCACGACGTTCGGAGCGCCCATCAGGATGTCGATGCCGGCCTCGTGCAGGCCGCGCGCGGCCTCCAGCGTGGTCGGGAACTCCGCCACCGAAACGCCATCGCGGACGGCGTCAACGACGTTTTCATCCGTGGTGTCATCGTGGCTCGCGAGGGGAATCTTGTACTCATGCGCCAGCGCCACGATCTCACGCATGTTGGTCGCGGCATAAAGCTTCTGATATTCGAAGCGCTTCGCGAACAGCTCGTCGAGCTCGGCATCGGTCTTGCCGCCACCCTTGCCGCGATAATAGTCACGCAGCTTGACTTCGTCGCGGAACTGGCGCTGGCCGGGGGTGTGGTCCATCAGCGACATCAGCCGCACGTCGGGACGATCGATCAGCTCCCTGGCCTCCTCGACCACGCTCGGCATCGGGATTTCGCAGCGCAGATGCAGGAAGTGATCGGCACGCAGCAATTTGGCCTCGCGCGCGGTCGTGATCGCGGCGGCGAGCGTGCCGGCGCGTCCGTCGACTTCCTCGGCGCCGTCCTCGCGCCAGACCCGGAGCGAGTCGAACACCGTGGTGATGCCCGATGTCGCGAGCTGACCGTCATAGGAGACGACGGCAGCGACCGGATTCCAGAACACTTTTGGCCGCGGCACGTAATGCGCCTCGAGGTGGTCGGTGTGGAGCTCGATCAGGCCGGGCATGACCAGATCGCCGCCGGCATCCTCTGCCCCCGCGGGCGCCCTGCCCTCACCGATCTCGACAATACGTCCATCCGCGAGAGCGAGCCAGCCCTGCTCGATCACCCGGTCCGCCAGCACGATCCTGGCGTTGGCGATCACGGTTACCTTCGACTTGGCGTTCATGTCCATTTCCTTCAGGCCGCGGCAGCGAAGCTGGTGACGTCGACGACGCGGTCGGCAATCAGATGACGGATTTCGTCGTCATGGACAATGGCGACCATGGCGACGCCCTGGCGCTTCTTTTCGGCGACCAGCTCGACCACGACGGCGCGGTTGGTGGCGTCGAGCGAGGCGGTGGGCTCGTCGAGCAGCAGGATAGGCAGGTCCGAGATGAAGCCGCGCGCGATGTTGACGCGCTGCTGCTCGCCGCCGGAGAAGGTCGCGGGCGGAAGCCGCCAGAGCCGCTCGGGGATATTGAGCCGATGCAGCAATTCGCCCGCACGGGCTTGCGCCTCCGCGCGCGCGAGGCCGTTGACGATCAGCGGCTCGGCGACCACGTCCACGGTCGCGACGCGCGGCACCGCGCGCAGGAACTGGCTGACATAGCCGATGGTTGCGCGGCGGATGTTGAGGACCTGGCGCGGCTCGGCGATGGCAAGATCGACCGATGCACCGCAATGACGGATGCCGATGCGTCCGGAGTCGCAGCGATAATTGCCGAAAATCATCTTCAGGATCGAGGATTTGCCGGCGCCCGATGGGCCGGACAGCACGACGCATTCGCCGGGATCGACCTGGAACGTCACGCCGCTGACGACAGGCAACTCGATGCCGCCCTGCAGGTGCATCGTGAAGGTCTTGCTGGCATCGGTGACGTCGATCATGGCGGTCATTGGATCACTCATGGCGGCAGAATCGAGGAGACGAGGAGCTGGGTGTAGGGCTCGCGGGGGTCGTCGAGCACCTGGTCGGTGAGGCCGGTCTCGATGACGCGGCCGCCCTTCATCACCATGACGCGGTGCGACAGCAGGCGCGCCACTGCCAGGTCATGGGTGACAATGATGACGGCCAGGTGCAGCTCGGCAACGAGGCTGCGCACGAGGTCAAGCAGACGGGCCTGCACGGAGACGTCGAGGCCGCCGGTCGGCTCGTCCATGAACACCAGCCGCGGCTCGGTGACGAGGTTGCGGGCGATCTGGAGCCGCTGGCGCATGCCGCCGGAATAGGTGCGCGGCGCGTCGTCGATGCGGGCGATGTCGATCTCGACGCGGGTCAGCCAGTCCGACGCGGTATCGCGGATACGGCCGTAATGATTCCACCCCACCGCCATCAGCCGTTCACCGACATTGGCGCCGGCCGAGACCGCCATGCGCAGGCCCTGCGCGGGATCCTGATGGACAAAACCCCAATCGGTCCGGAACAGGAAGCGCCGCTCGGCTTCGCCCAGCGTAGCAAAGTCGCGGGTGACGCCGTCGCGCATCCGGTAAGACACTTGCCCGCCGCTGGCCGCGAGCTGACCCGACAGCAGCTGGAGCAGCGTCGACTTGCCCGAGCCGGATTCGCCGACGATCGCCAGCACCTCGCCGGGATAGAGCGCAAAGGACACGTCGCGGCACGCGGCGATACGGCCATAGGACTTGCTGAGAGATTTTGCGACCAGCAGCGGCTCGTCGTTCTCGATCAAGTCTTGATCAACCATGTGAGCCCGCCTTCTCCTTGTACGGCGCGGCGCTGAGGCTGCCGTGATGGCCGGCGGCTTGGCGGCCCTCGCAATAATCGGTGTCGGAGCAGACGAACATGCGCCCGCCCTTGTCGTCGGTCACGATCTCGTCGAGATAGGAATTTTCCGCAGCGCACAGCGCGCAAGGCGCGTCGAAGCGATAGGGCTCGAACGGGTGGTCCTCGAAGTCGAGCGACACAACTTGCGTATAGGGCGGGATCGCATAGATGCGCTTCTCGCGGCCGGCGCCGAACAGTTGCAACGCTGGGCAATTGTCCATCTTGGGGTTGTCGAATTTCGGCGTCGGCGATGGGTCCATCACGTAGCGCGCGTTCACCTTCACCGGATAGGCGTAGGCGGTCGCGATGTGGCCGAAGCGGGCAATGTCCTCGTAGAGCTTGACATGCATCAGGCCGTATTCGGCGAGCGCATGCATGCGCCGCGTCTCGGTCTCGCGCGGCTCGAGGAAACGTAAAGGCTCCGGGATCGGCACCTGATAGACCAGCACCTGGTTCTCGTGCAGCTCCGTCTCCGGAATGCGGTGACGGGTCTGGACCACCGTTGCATCTTCCGTCGCCGTCGTCGTGGCGACGCCCGCGGTCTTGGCAAAGAACTTCCGGATCGAGATCGCATTGGTGGTGTCGTCGGAGCCCTGGTCGATCACTTTCAGCACGTCCTCGGGCCCGAGGATCGCGGCGGTCACCTGGACGCCGCCGGTGCCCCAGCCATAGGGCATCGGCATCTCGCGGCTGGCGAACGGCACCTGATAGCCGGGGATCGCGATCGCCTTGAGGATCGCGCGGCGGATCATCCGCTTGGTCTGCTCGTCGAGATAGGCGAAATTGTAGGCGGGCGCGTTCATTCCGCGGCCTCCTTCATGCCGTCGGGCGCATTGGCCTCGGCAGATGCTTCAGAAAATTCCTGGCGCAGCTTGCGCAACAGACCGAGCTCGGACTGGAAGTCGACATAATGGGGCAGCTTGAGATGCTCGACGAAGCCGGTCGCCTGGACGTTGTCCGAATGCGACATCACGAATTCTTCATCTTGCGCCGGGGCGAGTGCCTCTTCGCCGAGCTCGCGCGCGCGCAACGCACGGTCGACCAGCGCCATCGACATGGTCTTGCGTTCGCTCTGGCCGAAGGCGAGGCCATAGCCGCGGGTGAAGCATGGCGCTTCCGTCGCGGAGCCCTTGAACTGATTGACCATCTGACATTCGGTGAGCTCGATCGAGCCGAGCGGAACGGCGAAGCCGGCGTCTTCCGCCAAAAATTCGACCTCGACCTCGCCGAAGCGAATCTCCCCGGCGAAGGGATGGTTGCGGCCATAGCCGCGCTGGGTGGAATAGCCCATCGCCAGCAGAAAACCTTCGTCGCCGCGCGCGAGATTCTGCAAGCGCAGGTCGCGGTCCGCAGGAAAGTTCAGCGGCTCGCGGGTGAGATCGCCGACGCTGGCGCCCTCTTCGGCCTGCGGCGAGGATTCGATCAGGCCGTCGCGGCCGAGAATATCCGTCACGCGCGGCGTGGGCGCCGTCGATGCTTCGGCCGTCGCCGGCGCTTCGGGCACAAGGCCTACGGCGAGCGAGGGATCGAGCAGGCGGTGGGTATAGTCGAAAGTCGGGCCGAGGATCTGGCCGCCGGGAATGTCCTTGAATGTCGAGGACACCCGCCGCTGCACCCGCATCGCACCGGTCTCGACCGGCTCGCTCGCGCCGAAGCGCGGCAGCGTAGCGCGGAAGGCGCGGACCAGGAAGATCGCCTCGATCAAATCGCCGCGCGCCTGCTTGATTGCGAGCGCCGCGAGCTCGCGGTCATAGAGCGAGCCTTCGCTCATGACGCGGTCCACGGCGAGGCCAAGCTGCTCCGAGATCTGGTCGAGGGAAATTTCCGGAACGCTTTGGTCGCCGCGCCGCGCATGTGCGAGCAGGCGATGGGCGTTCTCGATGGCGCGTTCACCGCCTTTGACTGCGACATACATGCGGCTAGCTTCCCTTGTTCACGACGCGCGTGGTGCGCGGGATCGCAGCCACGGCATCATCGGCGACCAGCACCACATCGATGCCGCGCGGAAACAGCGTTTCATTGACGCGCAGGCGATCGAACAGGTCGAACGGCTTGATCGACGCCTGCAGCGTTGCGACACCGTCGATGCCGGGGCCGCGCAGCTCGAAGCCGCGGCCTGCGTCCAGGCTGTCGACCTGAAGGATCAACGTGGTCGACCGATCCGGATATTCGCTGGTGCCGAGCGCGAAGCGCTCGAGCGAAGGCAGCGCCCCGCCGTCGCCGATCAGCGCGAAGCTTGCGATCGAGGAATCCTGCACCACCGGCGCGCCGGTGTGGGATTTCAGCCATTTCACGACGTCGGAACTTTCAGACATGCGCGCATCGAGCCAGAGCGGCGTGTCGTGATCGAACAGCGTCAGCGCGATCGCGGCCGTGCCGCGCACCATCGTATGAGGCGCTCCTGATGTCGGCACGATGCGCTGGACCGACCCCGGCCGCGCCATCGCGTCCATGACCGAACGAAAGGTCGATTGCGCCGACAGCATCTTGTCGGCGAACCCCGGCGGCAGTTCCGCAATCGTGGTCATGATCTCACCCCTCACCGCGCACCATGGTGTAGAAATCAACCTTCGTCGCGGCGGTCTCGGCCGCCGCCTGCTTGCGCCTGACCATAAGCTGCTCACGCAACGGCGCGATAATTTCCCGCTCCACCGCGCCGCCGAAATCGCTGGACTGCACCAGCGCGTCGCACAGCGCGATCAGCCGCGCCTTCTCGCCGTCGCGACCGAGCGTGTAACCGAAACCGACCTCGCCGCTCGCAAGCCTGACCGCGGCGCGCGACACCGTGGCTTCGCCGAGGTTGAACGGCGCACCGTCGCCGCCGACCCGGCCGCGCAGCATGACGAGGCCGTTTTCCGGCGCGCGCAGATCCTGATGCGGCGGCAGGGCGAGAGCGCGGAGGCGAGCGGCGATCTCGCCCGCCTCCGCGTGCGCCAGCACGGCCATTGCGGCCTTGCGCTGGGCTTGCTGATTGTTGTGCTGTTTCACCAAATCCACCGAACTTTCCACAGAACTTGCCGAATCCAAGTTGTCTATGATACTAGACAACTTGATACGGGAGCGCCATGACTGTTTCGTGACAAAGGCGTGATTTCCGGAGTAGCTTCCCGGCCACATGAGCATGCAGGACACAGCCTCCTCCGGCGTCGCGTTGTGGCGCCTCGTTGCCGACGGCATCGAGCGCGGCATCGCCGACGGCCGCTTTGCGGCGGGCGACAAGCTGCCGGGCGAGATGGAGATCGCCGAAACCTATCGCGTGAACCGCCACACCGTGCGGCGCGCGCTGGCCGCGCTTGCGGAGCGCGGCATCGTGCGGGCCGAACGCGGCAGCGGAACCTATGTCGAGGCGCAAAAGCTCGCCTATCCGCTGCGCTCGCGGACCCGGTTCTCCGAGATCGTCGGCGCGGACGGCCGAGAGCCGCATGGCCGTTTGATCGAAGCATCCGATGATGTCGCGACCCGCGAACTGGCGCGGGAACTCGGTCTCAAGACCGGTGCACCGCTGATACGGATCGAGGCGATGCGGCTCGCCGACCGCACGCCGATCTGCGTCTCCACTACCTGGCTGTCAGCGGAATCATTTCCCGGCGCGGGTGCTGTATTCGCGGCGACGCGCTCCATGACGAAACTGCTCGAGCATTACGGCGTCCGCGACTATCGCCGCGGCGCCACCCGGATCACCGCCGGCATCGTCGACGCGAGCGACGCCGCACGGCTCGATCTGGCGCTGGGACGGCCAATTCTTGTGGTCGACGCGACCGACCACGGCCTCGACGGCAAGCCGCTGGTCACCAAGCATTCGCGATTTGCGGCGGAGCGGGTGGAGTTTCTGGTGGAGTCGTAGAAGGGAAGAAGAGCTACGCCACTGGCCTCCGGCCGATGATGGCGAAGCGGAGTTTTCCCGAGACGAAATCGATCGCGGCGACCGCGACCAGGATCATCAGGATCAGGAACGACACCTTCTGCCATTCCAGCACGCGAATCTGCTCGGCGAGCTGGAGGCCGATGCCGCCCGCACCGACGATGCCGATGATGGTCGCCGAGCGCGTGTTCGACTCGATGAAATAGAGCACCTGACCGGCGATCACGGGCAGGACCTGCGGCAGCAGGCCGAAGCGGATCTCGTGCAGCGCACTGCCGCCGGAGGCGCGGATGCCCTCGACCTGCTTCTGGTCGGCGCCCTCGATCGCCTCCGAGAACAGCTTTCCGAAGGCGCCGAAATCTGACACCGCAATGGCGAGCACGCCGGCGAACGGGCCGAGCCCGACCACGTTGATCCACACCAGCGCCCAGATCAGCGTGTCGACGCCGCGGATCGAATCCAGCAAGCGTCGCACCGGAAAGCGCAGGAGCTTTGACGGCACGACGTTACGCGCGGCAAGAAGACTGACCGGCAGCGCGAACACCGCGGCCAGCGTCGTGCCGAGCACCGCGATCGACAGGGTCTCTCCCAGAGCCTTCAGATAGATCGGCAGCGACGAGCCGGGATCCGGCGGGATCATCATCAGGCTGATCCAGCCGAGCTGGCTGAGGCCGGCGAACAGCCGCGCCGGCGAGAAATCGAGATCGACGAGGCCGTAGACCACGATCGCGAAGGCGGCGACGATCATCGCCGGCATCGCAAGCCGCGCCGAGGCCGGCCGGTCGAACACGCCGGGATAGCGCGCGCGAAGCGCTGCGGTGTCGATCTCCTGCGGCCTCGTCACGTCCGCGCCTCCCTGCCGAACAGCCGGCCGCGCAGCCAGCCGGTGCTGATGTCGATGATGAAGACCGTGACGATGATGGTGAGCAGGATCGCGCTGACGTCCGAATAATAGAATTTGCGGATGGCGACGACGAGCTCCTGGCCGATGCCGCCGGCACCGACAAAGCCCATCACGGAGGCCTCGCGGACGTTGATCTCGAAACGCAGCAGCGCATAGCTGGCGTAGCCCGCCGTGACCTGCGGCAGGATGGCGAAGCGCATGCAGGAGAGCCAGCTCGCGCCGGTCGAGCGGACGCCTTCGACCGGCTTCATGTCGGCGTTTTCGACGATCTCCGAGAACAGCTTTCCGAGCGCGCCGGTGGAGTGAATCGCAATCGCCAGCACGCCCGCCATCGGTCCGAGCCCGAAGGCGATCACGAAGATCAGCGCAAACACGATGCCGGGCACGGTGCGGGCGAATTCGAGCAGGCGCCGGACCAGGAAGCGCAGCCAGGGCGCAGGCGAGGTGTTTTCAGCCGCGAAGAAGTTGAGGCCAAACGCAAAAGTCGCCCCGATCAGCGTGCCGACATAGGAGATCAGCACGGTCTCGCCCAGCATCCTCAGCCATTTGTGCCAGCCCCACAGCCACTCGCCGACATCGGTCCAGACCCGCTGGCCGTCGTCGAGTGTGAGGATGCGGTCGAAATAGCTCACGAAGTTGCCGAAATGGGCGAACAGCGTCGGCAAATTCACTTCCGCGCCAACCGCGGCGAGAAGCAGTGCAGCGGCGAAGACCACGAATCCGAACAGGAGCCGCAATCGCCTGCGCGCGACCGCCTGGCGATAGGCGGCGTTGAGCACGGCGAGCTGCTGCTCGGGGAGGATCGAAACCGCGATGGTCATCTGATCAGGGCGAATGTTCGCTCAAAAGAGAAAGAGCCGGGTCCATCGACCCGGCTCCAGTGCATCGTCCCAAAATTCAGGACGCCTTCTTCTTACGCAGTGCATCGACGAACTTGATCAGCTCGATCGTGCCATCCCAATCCTTGGTGGTCGCGGGATGAAAACCCTTCTTCTGGCCGTCCTGGAGACGATCGAAAGCCGCCTTGTCCTTGGCCGGCGCGTCGAAGAACGCCTTCGCGATCGCGGTCTTGGCCTCTTCCGGCAGATCAGAATTGTAGGCATAGGGGCCGTTGATAATCGGCGCCGACTTGTGGATGATGCGGAAATCGTCCTTCTTCATCGCCGAGCCGTCCGCATTCTTCAGCATGCCCTTTGTGAGCATCTGCGCCAGCGTCGAATCGTCGTCGCTGGTCCACTGGTTGGCGGCGACGTCGACCGTGCCCTGCGCCAGCGCCAGGATCGCGTTCTCATGGCTGCCGGTGAAGACGACCTTGCTGAAATAGGTGTCGGCGTCCGTGATGCCCATCTTGTCGAGCTCGAAGCGCGGCACGTTGTTGCCGGAGGTCGAGTTCGGGTCGACCAGGCCGAGGTTCTTGCCCTTGAGCTGATCGACGCTCTTGTACGGGCTGTTCGCCTTGACGAAGAACACCGAGTAGTAGCCGGTCGAGCCGTCCGCGTTGATGTCGTTGGCGAAGGCGTCGGTCTTGACGCCGGTCAGGCGGGCGCGGGCGAACGACGCCGAGCCATAGCTCGCGATATGAATGTTGCCGGCACGCTGGCCTTCGATCACAGCCGCGTAGTCGTTGGCGATGCGCAGCGTGACCTTCACGCCCAATTCCTTGGAGAGGTAGCTCATGAACGGCGCCCAGCGCTCGGTAACGCCCGAGGCGTTTTCCGCCGGAATGACCGCGAAGGTCAGCTCGGAATATTTGGCTTTCCAGTCCTCGGCGGAGGCTGAATTCGTGAACGCGAGCGCGGCGGCGCCGGCAAGAATCAATCTACGAGTGATCATGATACTCTCTTCATCGGTTGAGGTCGGTTGACGCAAAACGGGTGACTATTGATACGGCGCAGCTCAGGCGGCGGCCGCCGTTCCAAGTGCCGGAATGCCCGCTGGCACGCGTGCAGGCATGCCGCCCATGATTTCGGCGGCTTCGAGATCGTACAGCTCGCGCGCAACGTGGTCGGTCAACTCAGCCGGCGCGCCGTCGAACACCACGCGACCCTGCGCCATGCCGATCAGGCGGTCGCAATAACTGCGCGCCAGGTCGAGCGAATGCAGATTGCAGAGCACGGTGATGCCGAAATGCTTGTTGATGCGCAGTAGCGCATCCATCACGATCTTGGTGTTGCGAGGATCGAGCGAGGCGATCGGCTCGTCGGCGAGGATGATGTCGGGCTGCTGCACCAGCGCGCGGGCGATCGCCACGCGCTGCTGCTGGCCGCCGGAGAGCTGATCGGCACGCTGGGCCGCGAGCGAAGCGATGTCGAACTGCTCGAGCGCGGACATCGCCAGCGCCTTGTCCTGCTCGGGCCAGGTCTGCGACAGCGAGCGCCAGGTCGGCATCGTGGCGAGCCGTCCCATCAGCACATTGGTGAGCACGTCGAGCCTGCCGACCAGGTTGAATTGCTGGAAGATCATCGCGGAGCGCGCCCGCCACTGCCGCAGCTCCTTGCCGCGCAGCGCCGTGACGTCGACGCCGTCGAACAGAATGCGGCCCTGCGAAGGGGTCGCGAGGCGGTTGATGGTCCGCAGCAGGGTCGACTTGCCGGCGCCGGACCGTCCAATCACACCGGCGAAGCCGCCGGGAGAAACTTGAAACGAAGCGTCGTCCACCGCGGCTTTCACGCCGAAGCGACACGTCAGACCTTCAACCACCAGCATGCAGGGCTCCAGAGTAGCTGGGACCCACCGCTAACGCCGGCGCTTGACACTTGTGTGACATGCGCGTTGCGGTGCGGCGATCCTACAAACTTCATCCCCTGTCATCGCGTCGTCATGACAGTGTCATCAAGCCGCTCGAAGAGAAACGCCCGCCCCCCGTTCGGATGCAACATGGCCGCCAAAGCTCTTTCGGTCCAGCCGACCGTCGATCCCTCGGCCAAGCTGCACGAGACCAAACTCGGCGCCTACACCGAGGTCGGCGCACGCACGATCCTGCACGACGTGACGATGGGCGATTACTCCTATGTCGTGAACGACGCCCAGATCACCTACACCACCATCGGAAAATTCTGCTCGATCGCGGCGATGACGCGGATCAACCCGGGCAATCACCCGATGCACCGCGCCACGCAGGCGCACTTCACCTATCGTTCGAGCGCCTACTTCGAAGGCGAAGGCGACGACACGGAATTCTTCGACTGGCGGCGCCAGCATCACGTCCAGATCGGCCATGACGTCTGGATCGGCCATGGCGCGGTCGTGCTGCCGGGCCGCAACATCGGCACCGGCGCGGTGATCGCCGCCGGCGCCATCGTCACCAAGGACGTGCCGGCCTACACCATCGTCGCCGGCAATCCGGCGCGCATCGTGCGCCGCCGCTTTTCGGAAGAAATCGCCGGACGGCTCGCCAGCCTCGCCTGGTGGGATTGGGATCACGACAAATTGCGAGCAGCATTGCCCGATTTCCGCAAGCTCGGGATTGAAGATTTTCTCTCGACATACGAAGCACGGGCAAGTTCTCTCAACAGTCCTCTTGGCAGCAAACGAAGCGCGGTCGCGTGACAGACATTTTCCTTGAGGGCGGCCGGACCCTGATCGGCTCCGATCTGGTCGAGACTTCGCTCGCCCTGTCCGGACAGGACATCGTCGAGGTCGATGCGTCTCGTGGCCGGGCGCGGCTTGCGCTCGACGCGCGCGACCTGCTGGTGCTGCCTGGCATCGTCGACCTGCACGGCGATGCCTTCGAGCGGCAGATGATGCCGCGCGCCGGGGTCGACTTTCCGATCGACGTCGCGCTCGCCGACAGCGATCGCCAGGCCATCAGCAACGGCATCACCACGGTCTTTCACGCCACGACCTGTTCGTGGGAGCCGGGCTTGCGCAATGCCGACAATGCCCGCGGCCTGATGGAGGCGATCGAACGGCAGCGCCCGCAATTCGCGGCCGATACCCGCTTTCACCTGCGCCACGAGACCTACAATCTCGACGCCGAAGCCGAGATTACCCGGTGGCTCAGCGAGGGCCGCGTCGACCTGTTCGCCTTCAACGACCACATGGACGGCACGGTTGGGGACATGGCCAAGCCCCGCAAGCGCAACCGCATGGTGGAGCGCACCGGCCTGTCGAGCGAGGCGTTCGACGGGCTGGTCGGACATATCATGTCCCGCGCTGCGGATGTGCCAGCTTCCGTGTCGCGGCTGGCCGCGACTGCCCGCGCCGCCGAGGTGCGGATGCTCTCGCATGACGATGCGACGCCGGCGATGCGCCAGGGCTTTCGCGCCATGGGCGTGGCGATCGCGGAGTTTCCGGTCAACGAGGAGACGGCGCGGGAGGCGGCAAGCCACGGTGACGCCATCGTCTACGGCGCGCCGAACGTCGTGCGCGGCGGCAGCCACACCGGCTGGACCAAAGCATCCGACATGATCGCCAAGGGGCTCTGCTCCGTGCTGGCATCGGACTATTACTATCCCGCGCAGCTGCTCGCCGCGTTCCGCCTCGCCGCCGATGGCGTGCTGCCGCTGACCGAAGCCTGGAACCTGGTCTCCGCCGCGCCCGCCCGCGCGACCGGCCTTGCCGATCGCGGCGTGCTCGCGGAAGGACGGCGCGCGGACATTCTGCTGGTCGACGACAGCGTGCCGCTGCGGCCGCGGTTGATCGCCGTGATATCAGGCGGCAAGCTCGTGCATCTCACCGACGCGACACGGTTGCTTGGAATGGCAGCTACCCCGCGCGAAGCTGTCGTCGCGGCATAAACCCGCTATGCTCGGACGATGACAGGCTCCCCCCGCTATGCGATCTATTTTGCCGCAGGCAGCGACAGCGCTCTCTCCCGCTTCGGCGCGGAGCTGCTCGGTTACGATGCCTCTAGCGGCAACGAGCTGCCGTTTCCCGCCGACGCCTCGCGCCTCGCGCCGGACTGGCGCGACGTCACCGCCGATCCCCGCAAATACGGCTTTCACGCCACGCTGAAGGCGCCGATGGCGCTCGCACCGGGCAAGACCGAAGCGGAGCTTTTGGCGGCCTGCGTGGCATTCGCAGGCAAGGCGCGGACGATCCCGGTGATCCGCCCGGTCGTCGATGCCATCAGCGGCTTCATCGCGATCATTCCGGCTGAGCCGGTCGGTGCCCTTCAAGAGCTCGCCGCCGATTGCACGCGCGACTTCGATTCCTTCCGCGCGCCGCTGAGCGCGGAAGACCGTGCGCGGCGCAAGCCGGAGAAGCTGAGCGAACGGCAACGCGACTATCTCGACCGCTGGGGCTACCCTTACGTGATGGAGGAATTCCGCTTCCACATGACGCTGACGGGCCGGCTGGACGCGGAGCGGCGCGGGCCGATCTTGGAGATGCTGCGGGCAAGGTTTGCTGCGCTCGGGCTTGATGCGCTGGCGATCGATCGCGTCACGCTGTTCAGGCAGGATGACGCCAAGGCTCGCTTCCGCATCATCGGCGAGTGGGCTTTGACGCAGTCAAGCGTCAGTGCCAGCTCGCGAGATTGAAGGCGAGCGCCACAACGCCGACCAGAACGAGGCTGGTCGCCCAGATGACATCCAGATTGAACCAGCTTCGAGAGACGAATTTCAATCCCAGATGGCGGTAGACCAGCCAAGCCAGACATCCGCCGGCGCTGACCATGGCGGCAACGTGCACCAAAGACACCAGCACCGCCATCCCGAGACTTGCCTTGATCAGCGCGCCAGCGGCCTCGTGGCCGGCATCGAGTTCGAAGGCCTGGCAGAGCCCGAGATAGATCGGCACAAGCATCAAGGCGGCGCCGTGGGCAATGGCGACGGCAAATGACCAGAGCGCCAATTGCGTTGGCGGAATTCGTGCCAGCGTGCGCGGATGGCGCCGCTCGACCAGCCGATAGACGCCGAAGCCAATGACAAGAAGGCTAGCGCCGAGCTGGATCGGACGCTGCCACTCGGCCAGCACGAGCAGGAACGCGAATGGCAGCAGCACGAGAAGTGTTGCCAGGAGATGCCCGGCCGCCAGCGCCCACAACGCGCGAAAGAGCGCGCGCGGGCTCTTGTCCATGAGCCCGGCCGAAACGGCGAGCGGCCAGCCCATTCCCGGATTGACCCCGTGATAGAGGCCGCTCGCAACGAGAGCGACCCACAGCCAGCCGAGGCTCGCGTGTGCCCAATCTAGGCCGACGGGTAACAAAACGAGTCCGTCGAACAATCGCCGCCCTCCAGCCTGATCTGGTGCGCACGATATCCGTCGGGGAAGCTCACGAAGTAGTTCTTGTCGAGCTCGAGGCCGCCGTTGGGACCGACATTGGCCATGACTTCCACACCCGGAACGCCATCGGGATAGAACTGGTCATCCCAGGTGGAATAGAGCGAATTGGTCCAGTACACGCGCCTGCCGTCGCGGCTGATCTCGACCATCTGTGGGCCGGCCGCAAACGCCTTGCCGTTCGGATGGGGGGTGCGGCGCGCGATGCCGCCGACGTGAACCGAGCCCGCAAGCTTCGGCTTTCGCGGATCGCTCACGTCGTACTGGCGCATTTCACCTGTGCCCCAGCATGAGACATAGAGAAACCGGTCATCCATCGACAGGTCGATGTCGGTCACCAGCGGCGGCACCGCGCCAAAGCCCTGGAGCAGCGGCGGCAGCTTCTCCTTTGGCGCGGGTTCGGGCGGGATCGTCGCCGTCTTCTCCACGTGGAATTTTCCGCCTTCGCGCCACCAGGTCCAGATCGAGGCTTCGAGATTCGTGGTGTCGACAACAACGCCCACGAAGCCGTATTCGCGAACCGGATCGTGCGCCGGCCGCACCTCCAGCGCCATCTGATGATTGGCGCCGAGGTCGATGGTCTGCACGTTACGACGGGCGCGGAGATCCCAGAAGTGGAGGCGATGTCCATATTTGTTCGCCAGCAGATCTTCCGGAACGATCCCGTTCTCGAACTGCGGCGGCAACGCCCATTCACTCGTCACCATGTAGTCGCGCGGCAGGTTCCACCAGAAATCATAGTGCAGCGTCTGCGGACCGCGGTCGATCTCCCACCGTCCAAGGACCTCGAACGTCTCGCAATCCATGATGAAGACGCCTGGAGGTCCGTTGGTGCCGTCCTTGCCGCCGCCGCCCAACGTGCTCACATAGATGCCGTCCGGCCCGCAATGGATGGTATGCGGCCGCGAGTAGCCGGTCTTTTTGAAGACTTCCTCAGGCTCGATGATCTTGTGGATTTTGGCCTTGGTCGGATCCGGCTTGGTATCGATGATGTAGATCCGCGACGATCGTATCCCGGGGATGATGAGATAGCGCCGCTCGATGAAGGCATGTCCGGCGAGCGGCGACAAGGCGGAGGAGCAGGCATTCCAGCCGAAGTGATGAAACTCATCGCCCTTGTTGGGCATCGTCACGGTGTGGACGATTTGGCTGTAGGTCGGCGATCCCGGCTTGACGTCGATGACCGCGAGAGCATCCGGTTTCGAGAAGTCCGGACTGAGCAGCAACGTGTAGGCAAAGTTCTCCGCGGGTGCTTCCATCGCAAGCCTGGGCGATGCGTGAAAGGTGGGATCCGGCCTCATCGTCATGGCACTGCCTCCCTGTTTCGTCGGCTCACTCCAGCCTGGCTCGGAATAGCGGCGTAATGAAGAGTTGTTGCGCGATGTCTTGAGATGCTCCGCGGGCCTGGTTGGCGAGCGTACAATATGTCAACGACGGGTTGCGGGAAACCGCCCGAACCGCGTTAATTCGACGCCTTCAGCCCGATGGAAGCTGGCGGGATCAGGCTAGGGCGCGCTTGTCCGGGACGACGGCGGAGGCTACTTCCCCCACCGCAATGCCATTGCATCCCGCTCCTTCGCCAACTCCAGCAGCCCTGCCCGCGTCGCCGGATGTAACGGCTGGAGCGGATGCCGCACCGTGTCCGACTTGATCACGCCGCCGGCCTGCATCATCGCCTTGCAGGCGATCAGACCGCATTGGCGGTTTTCGTAGTTGATCAGCGGCAGCCAGCGTTCGTAGGCGGCTTTCGCCTCTTCGCGCTTGCCGGCGAAATAGGGATCGACGATCTGGCGGATGCCGTCGGGATAGCCGCCGCCGGTCATCGCGCCGGTGGCGCCGGCATCGAGATCGGCGAGCAACGTGATCGCCTCCTCGCCGTCCCAGGGCCCCTCGATATCGCTGCCACCGGCCTCGATCAGGCTGCGCAGCTTCGACGCGGCGCCCGGCACCTCGATCTTGAAATAGCGGATGTTGGCGAAGTCGCGCGCCAGTCGGGCAAGCAACTCGACCGACAGCGGCGTGCCGGCGACGGGCGCATCCTGGATCATGATCGGAATCTTGATCGCGCCCGACAGCACCTTGAAGAACTCGACGACGCCTTTCTCGGGCACGCGGAAGGTTGCACCGTGATAGGGCGGCATCACCATCACCATGGCGGCACCCGCCGCCTCGGCCTGCTGGCTGCGCGCGGCGCAGACGGCCGAGCTGAAATGCGTGGTGGTGACGATCACGGGAACGCGGCCCGCGACATGCTCCAGCACCGCATGCATCACGGTCTCGCGCTCGGCATCCGTGAGCACGAACTGCTCGGAAAAATTGGCGAGAATGCACAGACCGTTCGAGCCGGCATCGATCATGAAATCGATGCAGCGGCGCTGGCCCTCGAGGTCGAGCTCGCCGCGCTCGTCGAAAACGGTGGGTGCGACCGGGAACACGCCGCGATAAGGGCGCTGGGCCTTGTGGTGTGGCGTGACCGGCATCGAACTCTCCATCCCTGACATCTCTTGCATCTGCCGCGGCGCCCGCGCAGCGGCATAGATGTACCTGCCGCGCGCATCGGCGGCAATGCTGATTGCGCGACGTGGAGATGGAGGATTGTCGAAGCTATGCGGTCTTCACCGCGCCCAAGAAGCCCTCGACCGCGACGCGGAGACGATCTGCGTCGGTCGACATTTTCTTGACCGATTCGGTCAGCACCGTGCCGGCGCTGCCAGTCTGCTGGTTGAGTCTGGCGACGCCGCCGATGGTATCGGTCACCTCGCGGGTGCCTTGCGCGGCCTGCTGGAAGTTCCGCGAGATCTCGGTGGTCGCGGCGCGCTGCTCCTCGACGGCCGCGGCAATCGCGGTCATCTTCTCGTCGATGCCGCTGATGGCGCCGCCGATCGAGCGGATGGCGGCAACGGCCTGACCCGTCGCGCCCTGGATCTCCGCGACCTGTCGCGAGATCTCTTCCGTTGCGTTTGCGGTCTGCGCCGCAAGGCTCTTGACCTCGCCGGCGACGACGGCAAAGCCGCGGCCCGCCTCCCCGGCCCGCGCCGCCTCGATTGTGGCGTTCAGCGCTAGCAGATTGGTCTGGCCGGCGATGGCGTGAATCATCTTCACGACCTCACCGATGCGGCCTGCGGTCTGATCGAGGATCTCGACCGTCGCATTGGTCTGCGCGACCTGCGACACGGCTTCGCGGGCGTCGCGGGCGCTGGCCTGCACCTGCGCGGAGATCTCACCGACGGACGCGGAGAGTTCCTCGGTCGCGGCCGCGATTGTCTCGAGATTGTTGGTGGCCTGCTCGGCGGAGGAGGCGACCGCCGCGGTCTGGCTGCTCGATTCCGAAACCAGCGAGCGCACGTCGGTCGCGGTGGCATCGAGCTCCTTCGTCGACGCGGCAACGCTGTGAATGACGGCTTGCACGGTGTCGTCGAAGCTGCGGCAAGCCGCATCGACGGTGCCGGAGCGGGCGAGCTGGAGCGCCTGCTGCGATTCGCGGTCCTTACCCAGGCGTTCCGCGGTCGCCGCGCTCTCGCGCAGGCTTTCGAGCGCGGCCGCCATGGTGCCGAATTCGTCGAGATATCTGGATTGCGGAACGGGCGTCGCGTAGTCGCGGGCGCTGATCTTGGCGATGGCATCCAGAATGGCGCGCACCGGGCGCATGAGGCGGTTGCGCACCACGTACACGCCAGTCAGCGTCACGGCCAGCGCGAGCAGGAATGCAAGGGACTGCACGACGAGATTGGTGAGCGCCTTGGCCTGCACCGTCTCCGCCCGCGCGATCGACTGGTCGAGCGCCTTGTTCGCCACCGCGACGATGGACGCGAAGGGTGACTGACACAGCGTGTTCCATTCCGAGGCGGGCATCGCGGGCTTGCCGCTGCCGTCGAAATTCTTGGTGAGGTCGCCGATCCGCTTGAGCGCACCGTCGGTCTTGGCCTTCGCGTCCGTCGCTGCCGTCACCAGCTCTGGCGCCACGTCGGGCGCAGCCAGCAAATCGGCCATGCCCGCCCAGCCGGAGACGATCGTGCCATCCCATTGCGCCACTGACCGCTTCTGCGCGTCGTCGAGCGGCTTGCTGCTGTTGATGTTCGAGCGAAGCGAGGAGCAATGGATCCCATAACGGTCGCGCACCTGCCAGGCGAAGCGGCGGACCTGGATCATGCGTGCGATGTAGGGATCGTCCGTCCAGGCGCGGTTCGACACCGCAATGGAGGCGAGGTTCGCCGTGTCGATGACTTTGGTGACGGCATCGTACCAGGAATTGGTCCGCTCGATCTTGCGCTCGGCGCGCGGACGCTTGGCCTCGTCGTAGAACAGCTGAAACTGGGGCGCGGCGTTGCTCCAGCCCTGCTTCAGCGTGCTCGCGAGTTCGTCGCGGCGGGCGAAATCGACGGTCGCGAGCGCAGCGCCGATGGCGTCATAGCCGCCCTGCTCGGCCTTCTCCGCCGCCTCGAGTTTCGCTCGCGGATCGTCCTCGCCGAGGATCGCGCTCTGCGCATCGCCGCGATTGTTGCGCAGCGCCAGCACGCCATGGAAGATCGCCTTGTCGGCGGCGGCAAGCCGCGCGGTCTCCAGACTGTCGCTGTAGCGGCCGAACGCCCCGACCATCTGGATCGCCGTAGAGGCCAGCGCACCCGCGGCCAGCAGGGCCATCAAGGTCAGGAGGAGCGAACTTACCGATTTCTTAAACATTGTCATGGTCTCGGGGCCTGGGTCGGGCCTGCTCTTTCGAGCGCCACCTTGCCCCGCGACATGCCAATGTTTCGTTAAGGTTTAAGTCGAATTGCGGCGAGTTCACGGGCCAACAACCCAGGTGCAAGCGCGGACATCATGCAACCCTGGTGAAATCCGGCGGACGGCGCTCGGCGAAAGCGGTGAAGGCCTCGCGCGCCTCGGCGGTGCGCAGACGCAGTCCGAACTGCTCGCCCTCGGCATTCATCTGCGCGACCAGCGCCTCGCCATTGCGCATCAGCCTCTTGGTGGCGGTGAGCGCGCCGGCCGGCTGACGGGCAAGACGCTGCGCCAGCGCAAGCGCTTCGGCATCGAGCTTGTCGAGCGGCACCACGCGGTTGGCGAGACCCCATTCCAGCGCGGATTTGGCCGGCACCGTCTCGCCCAGGGCGAACATCTCGTAGGCTCGCGCATAGCCGATGCGCGCCGGCATCAGCAGGCTGGAGGCTGCTTCCGGCACCAGTGCCAGGCTGACGAAGGGCGTCGACAATTGCGCGTTGTCGGCGAGCACGACGAGGTCGCAATGCAGCAGCATCGTGGTGCCGACGCCGACGGCGCGGCCCTGCACCGCGGCAACCATGGGCCGGGTGCAGCGCGCCAGCGACTGGATGAAGCGCACGACATTGCGGCTGCCGTCCGACTTGCCCGCTGCGACCGCGGCGAATTCGCCGACGTCGTTGCCGGCGGTGAACATGTCGCCGTCGCCGCGGATCAGGATCACGCGGGCCGACGGATCGAACTCGGCCGATTCGATGGTGTCGGCGAGCTTGCCGTACATCGCATCCGTCAGCGCGTTCTTCTTGTCGGGGCGCGCCAGCGTGAGCGTGAGGATTCCGCCGTCGTTCTTGATCCGGACGTGCTCGGTCATGGGTCTCTCCTCTGTTGATCTGGATATTTTGAAAGCTCTGTCGAAAGTTCTCTTGAAGATTCTCTTGGAAACTTGTCCTGAATGCTCGTCAGCCAGCGTGCGACGATATCGATCTCCGCGCTGGTGAATCCGTCCGTCAACGCCGCGTTGACCTGCGCCGCGTTGGCCTTCGCCTGCGCGAGCGCTGCACGGCCCTTCGGCGTCAGCCAGACGCGCCAGGCGCGCCCGTCTTCGCGATCGGCCCGCCGCTCGATCAGTTTTGCAGCTGCCGTGCGATCGACGAGGCCGGAAATGCCGGCCGGTCCGAGATCGAGCGCTGTGCCCGCCTCGCCCATCAGCACCCCATCCTGCTTGCCGAGAATGAACAGGAGTCCTGCCTGCGCCGGCGAGACCTCGCTCGAAGGCCGCGCCGCCATCCAGCGCTGCAAGCGCCGCTGCGCAACGCTCAACAGGTAGATCAGCCGATGATGCCCCGCGCCGGCCGGTTTATTTCGCATGCGAAATAACTAGCTGGGGCGGATCGGAATGTCAAAGGGCGAAGCTATGGTGACGCGCCGCGTGAAGGCCGCCGGCGAGCCGGCGCATTAGGACTCGCCCAGCAATCGCAATTTGTCGCGGCCGCCACGCTTGACGGCCACTCAATTTTATGTTCCCTATCCGTTCTATTCAATCATAGATTGTCCCGGAGACCTTTCGTGATGAACAGTATGCGTGGCGAGAACCAGCCGACCCAGCTCGTAATCCATAATGACGACGATACGCCGGACCAATTCGTGATGGATCTGCTTCGTCAGGTCTTCGGCAAATCAGACCGTGAAGCGACCGCGCTGATCACTCAGATCGAGCAGAAGGAAAAGGCGGTTTGCGGGCCTTACCCGCAATCCGTCGCCGAAGCGCTTTTCAAATCTGCCCAACAATCCATCGGCCTGGCCGGCCACCGGCTGCAGGTCACCCTTGAGGCGATCAAGACTCCTTGCGAACTCTGTGGCAAGCCTGAGGGACAGACCGACGTTCGTATCGGCAACCGCACGGTGTGGCTGTGCAGCGAATGCATGCGTGCGGCGGATGGGCCTTCGAACGAACAAGAGGAAGATTTCGACTTTGCTTGCGACGTTCTCGATTGGCACCTTGCCAGCACCGCGCGCAGCAAGCTCGTGACCACGATCCGCCAATTTCCCGGCCACATGCGGGTCGATCTCCAGGCAGCGGTCGACCGCCTCTTCGGCAAGGCCATCCGGTTGATCGGGCTGAACGAGGAGCAGCGCTACGAAACGCTGTCGATTTCACGACTCCTCAAGGAGGGCCGCTATGCGATCGCGATTGCCCCGCTGCAATATTCCGACGTCGACATAGGCGAGAAGAGCCCGGTCAAGTGTCTGGATAACGGACTATGGCTGTGTGAGCAGGATCATCTGCGCTATGCGGTCTTGCTCTGCGGACACCGCGAATACAGTCGCGAGCCCGGAATTCGGATCGAGATCCTGGTGCCATCAGGTTCCGCAGGTGCGGCTCTCGTCCAGCAATGCTTCATTGAATTGGAAGAGGCCGTACAGGCTGCGCGGACCTATCGCGGCAAGATCCTGTCGCTCGATGCCGATTCCGATTATCGCGGCCGCTCGCGCGGCATCACCGTGCATCGCTTGCCGCAGGTCGCGCGCGACGAGGTGATCCTGCCGGAGCAAACCCTGCGGCTGCTCGATCGCAATGTGCTGACCTTCGTCAACACCCGAGACCAATTGCGCCGGCTGGGTCAGTCGACACGCAAAGGCATCTTGCTGTACGGGCCGCCGGGCACCGGCAAGACCCACACGATCCGCTATCTCGCAACGCATTTGCCCGGACATACGACGCTGATCATCACGGCCGAGCAGATCGGTCTTCTCGGCGCCTATATGAGCCTGGCACGGCTGCTCCAGCCGTCGATGGTGGTGATCGAGGACGTCGATCTCATCGCCCGTGACCGCGATGACATGGGGCCATGCGAGGAATCCATGCTGAACAAGCTGCTCAACGAGATGGATGGGCTGAAGGAGGACGCGGACATCTTGTTCGTCCTGACCACCAACCGGCCGGAGGACCTCGAAGGCGCCCTCGCGGGTCGCCCCGGCCGCATCGACCAGGCCATCGAAGTGCCTCTCCCCAATGAGGCCGGTCGCGGCAAGCTGGTCCGGCTCTACGGCAAGGGACTGCCGCTCGACGAGGCGGTCATCGCAGAGGCTGCCCGGCGCAGCGAGGGCACGAGTTGCGCCTTCATCAAGGAGTTGATGCGGCGGCTGGCGCAAGGAAGCATCGCGCGGGACGGCGGCAACTCCGTCATCTCCGCCGATATCGACGAGGCGCTTGACGACATGCTGTTCTCCGGCGGCCGGCTTAACGCGCAGCTGCTCGGCGGCGCGCAGGCGATGGCCACCAGGTGACGCTCCTCCGACGTGGCGCGCCCGCTACGGCGCGCACATGAAGCTCGACGCCTCCGTCAGCGGTCCCGCCTTGTAGTGCGGCCACGCTGGCCACCGGCACAGCGGCAGCGCGCGAAGCGTCGCAAACGACGGCGCCTCGACCTTCTGCTCGGCGACTTCGAGGTCGCCGGGCGCCTTGCCCTTTTCGACCCAGTCGACCAGTGCGCTCAGCATGTCGACATTGGCCGGCGCGCCGGAGCCGACATGGTCGACGCCGGGCGCGGTGTAGAGCCGCGCGAATTCGGCCGTCTCGGTCTTGCCGAGCTTGCGTTCGACGTTCTCGAAATAGCGGATGCCGGCATAGGGGCTCTGGGCGTAGTCCGCCATATGTTCGAGTATGATCAGCCGACCGCCGCGGGCGCGGAAGCGGCTGAGGTCGGGATCGGTGGAGTCCATCAAGCCGGAGACCTCGAGCAACCGTGCCTTGTGCTCTTCGGGCTTGTACGTCGTCACGTCGAGCTTGGGATCGCGCGCGAACACATATTGGATTCCCCCGGCGCCGTAGATCCAGGCGATGCCGTTATTGGGCGCAGGCGGCTGCGCGGGCGGCGCCGTGCCGAGCCACCACGCGACCCAGCCGCCGGTCGGGCCAACCGCCGGTGTGTCTTCACCCGACACGCCCCAGCCCGGATAATCGTCGAGACCGTTGGCGAGCGGGAACGGGAATTTGTAGGTCGCATGCAGCGTGTCGATCGCCTTGATCTGGGCGTCCGTGAGGCACTGATCGCCGGACTTGCCGCTCGCGCAACGCAGCGTCTCCGCCTTGAACGCCGCCTTGCAGGAAACGGGATCCTGCACCAGCGCGTCATCGGAGCCGTCGGCCTTGTCGCAAGCGGCCCGCACCGCATCGCCCACGAGCTTCACCTGCGCCGGATTGATCCAGCCGTCACCCATGGTCACAAGACCCGAGCGCGTGCCGGCATGCTGCAAGCCAACCCAGTTGATGACGGGCACGCGCGCAAAGATGCCGTCGAAATCGTCGGGATAGCGCTGCGCCATGGTGAGGCCTTCGCGTCCGCCTTCGGACGAGCCCATGAAGTACATCTTTTCCGGCGTCTTGCCGTAGGCGCGCTGCATCAGCGCGACGGCGGCATCGCGCACCTTCTTGTAGGCGCGATGGGCGAAATTCTCGAAGGCTTCGTCGTTGAGCGCGAACAATTGCGGCGGCTCGCCGGGCTTGGACTCATGACCGGAATCGGTGCCGTAGGTGACGAAGCCGCGCGCCAGCGGCGACGGCTTGTCGAAGGGATGGGCCGGCGGCAGCGCCAGGCCCGTGATCAGCACGCCGTTGAATCCACCGCCGCCATATTGCAGCGAGCGGCCGTTCCATTCGACGGGCAAATTGACCTGAAACTTGATCGGCGGCGCCTTGGGATCGGTGGGATCGATATGGCCGAGCACCTTGCAGAAGCCGGGATTGGCGGGCGTGACGCGCCCCGACGGCGTCGGGCCGCGTTCGGCGACGGCCAGTGGCGACGGCGCCAGCAACGTCGCCGAATCGATCTTCACCGCGTCAGCGCCGCCGACGAGGCTCTTGCATACGGTATCCGCGTCCTCGGCCAGCGTCGCCGCAGAAGCGGAGTTCACGCCCAGCGCGCCCGCTGCGCCCACCAGCAACGCACACAGCTTCGCATGGATTTGCGCCATCGTTCCCCCTGGTTTTTCTGTCGTGGTTCGATCCGTCAGGAGGCCGCATTCAAGGCGACCTCCGGCCGGCCGTCAACAACAGCTCTAGTGCTCGAACACCAGCCGCGCGCCGACGGTGCCCTCGAGGCTGCGGATCTGCTCCAGCAGCGCGCCTGAATCCTGACCGCCGAGGTCGGCGTCGAGCACGACGTAACCGAGATCGCCGGAGGTCTCCAGATATTGCGCGGCGATGTTGATATCGCGCTGGAGGAAGACCTCGTTGAGCCGGCGCAGCATGCCCGGCACGTTGCGATGGACGTGGCCGAAGCGCGCGCCGGAGGGGCGCAGATGCAGCTGGACCTCCGGAAAATTCACCGCCCCCGTGGTCGATCCCGTGATGAAAAAATCGACGAGCTTGCGCGCCACTTCGCCGCCGATGCGCTCCTGCGCCTCCTCGGTCGAGCCGCCGATATGCGGGGTTAGGATGACATTGCCGAGGCCCTGCACCGGGCTCTTGAAGCGATCGGAGTTCGAGGAAGGTTCGACCGGAAACACGTCGATGGCGGCACCCGCAAGATGGCCGTCGCGCAAGGCGCCCGCCAGCGCATCGAGATCGACGACGGTGCCGCGGCTGTTGTTGATCAGGAGGGAGCCCGGCTTCATCGCCCGCAGCTCCTTCTCGCCGATCATCCCGGCGGTCTCCGGCGTCTCCGGCACGTGCAGGCTGACGACGTCGCTCTGCGCCAGCAGCTCTTCCAGCTTCTCGACCGGCTCGGTGTTGCCGTGGCGCAGCTTGTCGGTGCGATCGAAATAGATCACGCGCATGCCGATCGCTTCGGCCAGCGTCGAGAGCTGCGAGCCGATATTGCCGTAGCCGATGATGCCGAGGGTGCGGCCGCGCACCTCGCGGCTGCCGGTCGCCGACTTGTCCCAGCCGCCCTCATGGGCCGATACCGAGCGCGGGAAGATGCGCCGCAGCAGCATCACGATCTCGCCGATCACGAGTTCGGCAACGCTGCGCGTGTTGGAGAACGGCGCGTTGAACACCGGAATGCCGCGCTTGCGCGCCGCCAGCAGATCGACCTGGTTGGTGCCGACGCTGAAGCAGCCGACGGCGAGAAGCTGGTCGGCCGCCTTCAGCACCTCATCGGTGATCTGGGTGCGCGAGCGGATGCCGAGCAGCGACACGCCCTTGAGTGCGCGCCGCAGGTCCTCGCCGTCGAGTGCCTTGGTCAGCCGTTCGACATTGGTGAAACCCGCAGCTCCGAACAGGTCCACGGCGCTGTCGTTGACGCCTTCGAGCAGCAGCGCCTTCGCGTTCCGCTCAGCGCTTTGGCCTGGGGCTGGCATGAAATCTCCGTGGTCACAGCTTTGCCGCAGCTCATAGACCGCGGGGGATGCGCGGCACAATAGGGTTCGGATACGGGGAGAAGATGGCGGGGCGGTCGTCAGATGACGTAAAACCCGTGCGTTCCGTCAAGACGCAATTGCTCGACGAGGCCGTATTCCCAGTCGAGATAGGCCTGCATCGCGCCTTCGGCGACGCCGGTGCCCTCATAGGGGCGGCGGTAGCGGTGGGCCGGGTCGGACTTGGGCAGGACGCGCGGCGGCCCGATGTCGAGCGCGCAATCATAGCCGCCTTCGCGCACATAGACCTCCCAGCCCATCTGCGCCAGCCAGGACGCCGTCATGTCGGCGCGGACGCTGTTGTCGTCGGTCAGCACAATGCGCGCGCCGCGCACTGGCGCTGCCATATCGGTTTCCTGGACGAGCTGGCCGCCAGGATAGTGGCGGAAGCCCGGGAGATGGCCGGCTGCATATTCCTCGGCGTCGCGCACGTCGAAGCGATAGAGCGTGCGATCGGTCTGCGCGAGAAGCGCAGCCATCTCGCTCACGCCGATATGGCGGACACCGGCGCGATAGGCGACGTCGCGCGCATTGGCCGGACCGCCTTCGAACGGCCCGATCGCACCGCGCCGGTCGGCACCGTGGTCGAGCGTGTGCCGTGCCAGCGTCCAGCCGATGGTGCCGTTGCGCAGCGCCCGGACCTTGTTGGGCACGCCGGCATTGATCAGCGATTGGGTGCCGATGATGGAGCGGGTGCGGCCGGCGCAATTGACGATGATGGTGGTGTCGGCATCCGGTGCCGCCTGCCCCGCCCGCAGCACCAGCTCCGCGCCGGGCACGCTGACCGAGCCCGGAATGTTCATGGTGGCATATTCGTCGAAGCGACGGACGTCGAGGATGGCGATGTTGGCTTTGTCCGCGATGAGTTTTGCCACCTCGTCGGCACTGAACGAGGGCGTGTGCCGGCGCGATTCGACCAGCTCGCCAAAGGCCTTGGAGTAGGAGTTGACGTCCTCGAACACCTGATAGCCCGCGTCGCGCCAGGCCTTCAGCCCGCCATCGAGCGCGCGGACGTTGGTATAGCCGAGCGCGGCGAGCCGCTCGGCACCTGCCGCGACCAGTCCCTCGCCGTCATCATAGAGCACGATCGGCACATTTTTGCGCGGCAGCCTGACCTCGGCTTCGATCGCAATCCGGTCGGCGGCCATATTGGCGGCGAACAGCGGATGTCCCGTCGCGAATCCAGCCTCGTGCCTGAGATCGAGCAGCGCGATCTCCTCGCGCAACAGCAGCGCGCGGCGGATATCGGCGGGGGTGACGGTCGGGAGCTTCATGGCACGAACCTTACGAAAACGGCCATGAGCTTTTGAACGATTGTCGAAGTCTTGGCTAGCCTTTCGGCAGCAGCTCACTCACCCGGAACAAGCTGCCCGAGCGGCGACTGCAGCGGCCGCCGCAGCTTTCGGCGCGACAGATAAAGCAAAATGCCGGTGACCGAGAACAGCGGCATCAGTGCGGCGGCAATCATGAACGCCAGCTTGCCGGGCCAGCCCAGAAACGCACCACGGTGGATGTCGAGCAAATTCGCGATGATCTTCTCGCCGAACGTCTTGTCGGCGTAGCGTTCCGCAGAAATCAACTGACCGGTAACGGCGTCGATACGGAATTCGTCGCGCGTGGTATCGAGCGTGGAATCCTTCCCCCACGACCGGATCCGTATCGCCGTGCCCGGGCCGGTCGGCAGGGTCAGCAAGGCTTTGGAAAAACGGCTGCCCTCCTCGCGCTGGAACGTCGTCCATGCATGATCGAATCCGATCGGCTGGGCCTGCTCGGCACGGCCCGGCGCGCGTAGCGCTTTCGGCTGCATCTTCGCCGTAGCGGCCTGCGGACGCGACAGCAGCCAGACGGCAGTGTCCTTGTACCAGTCGAACGAGTACCAGAGTCCCGTCAGCGTCATCACCAGATAGACCGGCAGGACCCAGGTGCCGATCACCGCATGCAGCGACCGGTACAGCCCGCGACCACTGAGCCCGAGATTCGGCTTCAACCACATCTTCACGCTGCCTGCACGCCGCGGCCAGCGCAGCACGAGGCCCGAGACCAGCATGACGATCAGGCCGAGCGCGGCCACGCCGGTGATCTGGCGTCCCAAGCCCTTGGCGTCGCCGGGAATGAGCAGCCAGCGGTGCAGCCGGCGCACGGTCGCGAAAAACTCCTCGCCGCGCGGCGAGCTCAGCATGCGCGCGTCATAGGGATCGACATAGAGCGAGGACGCTCGCGCGCCCTGCTCGTCGCGAGCGAAGCGGAGGCGCACCGCCGCGGACGGATCGCTCGACAGCGTGACGGCAGAGACCTTGCCGACGTCCTGCGCCGCCTTCAGGCGTGCGACCACTTCGTCCGGCATCAGTGCCGGCGTCGTTCGCGGCGCGATCTGCATAATGCCGGCGTTGAGATGATCGACGATCTCGTCCTCAAAACTCATGATCGCACCGGTCAATGCGATCAGAGCAAGCAGCAACGCGAGCACGAGGCCCGCGATGGAATGGACCTGAAGCAGAGCGGCCTTGAACGTGCGCCAGGACTCCCGCATCGGCGCCAGCCTTTTTGGTGCGGACGACCTGCAACTCGGCTTCCTCGCGCCGCGCGCCATGGCTAGAACTTCACCGTTGCCGACAAGGAAAAGCGTCGCGCGTCGCCGATCGCGACGTTTAAAGCGTTTCCGGTGGTGGACGTATAATAGACCTTGTCGAACAGGTTCTTGACGTTGAGCTGATAGGTCACCGGCGAATTGTCGACTTTAGTGTCGAAGGTCGCAAAGATGTCGGCGACGGTATAGGCCGGCATGAAGAACGTGTTGGCGGCGTCGCCCGGTCGGTCACCGACGTAGTGCGCGCCGCCGCCGAGCCGCAGACGGCCGGGGAGTGCGTCGCCGAAATCGTAGACGAGATAGAGCGAAGCCGTGTTCATGGCGGCGTTCAGCAGCTTGGCGTTGCCGACAACGGGATCGTTGATCAGCCGGGCATCGGTATACCCATAACTTCCGATCAGGCTCCATTGATCGGTCAGTTTGCCGGTCACGTCCAATTCGACGCCGCGCGACCGGGCCGCGCCGGAGGCCCGCGCCGCCGACTTGCCACCGCCGATGTCATCCAGCACCAGCACATTCTTCTTCTGGATGTCGTAGACGGCCAGGGTGCCCGACAGCCGCTTGTTGACATCGAACTTCAGACCGGTCTCCCATTGCGTTCCTTCTTCGGGCGCGATGGTGGAGTCGACGACAAAGCCGGTGGTGAACGCCGCGATGACCGAGGTCGGCTTCAGCGACTGCGTATAGCTCACATAATAGGAGAGCTGATCGTTCAGCTTGAAGACGACGCCGCCGAGCGGCAGCACCTTCTCGCCCGCCAAATTGGTGTTTGTGATGAAGTTGAGCCGGCCTTTTCCCGCGAGCTGTTCGTATTCCATCCAGCGTACGCCCCCGACCACCGACAGCCAGTTGGTCAGATGGAATGTGTCCTGGGCGAAGAAACCGCGGGTGCCGAGCTTGTCGGTCTGCTCGCTGTCCACTGGCGAAACGGTCGTGCCCGGCACGACCAGCCCGTAGACCGGGTTGTAGAAATTGAAGCTCGCCGTCGCCTGCCTGATCAAATCGTGGCGGTCGATCGTGCGATAGAGCGCCTCGCCTCCGAACAAGATCTCGTTGCGGAAGCCGCCGACCCAGACGTCACCCTGCAGATAGGAGGTGCCGTAGCTGGCGTTGCTCAGCGAGTTGCGGGTGCCGTCATTGCTGCGGGTCTCGACGCCGGTCGTGGCGTTGACGCCGGTGATGCGAAGCTGGTTGGCACTGAACGTCTCGGTGTTGTAGCTGTAGGCTGCCGTGACCTTCCAATTGTCGTCGAGCTTCTGCTCGACCGAGGCCTGCACCAGGTCGGAGGTGCCCCACATGTTATTGAAGGGCTCGTCGAGCCGGCGCGTCTTCGGGATCGCCAGCGGAGCGCCCTTGACGAAGGCAGTGCCGCGGTCGAACGGGTAGATGAATTCGCGGTGCTCGTAGGTGAGCTGGAGCGTCGTGGTGTCGCCGTACCAAGCCAGCGACGGGTTCACCAGCATTTCCCTGTGGCGGCCGAAATTGCGCCAATAGTCCTCACTGACACCATAACCGACGAAGCGATAGGCAAGGCCTTGGTCGCCGATCGGACCGGTGATGTCGAGCGTGCCGTCGGCGCCGCTGCGGCTGTTCGCATAGGTCGAGCCAAGCAGCGTGACCGAGCCGTGCTGGTAGAGCTCCGGCCGCTTGCTGATGGTGTTGACGATGCCGCCGGGATCCATGATCCCGTAGAGCAGCGAGGCCGGCCCCTTCAGCACCTCGACGCTTTCGACTGCGGGATTGAAGCTGCGACCCTGCACCAGCGGCATGCCGTTGCGCATGATCGACCCGTCGCGGTTGTCGCCGAAGCCGCGGCGGATGACTGCGTCCTGACTGCCGGCGAGCGTATTGGTCTGGGTGATGCCGGAGACGTTGATCAGCGCGTCGTCGATGTTGCGCGGCAGTTGGTCCTTCAGCACCTGCGCGGGCACGACATTGACGGCCTGCGAGGTGTCGAGCGGAGAGGCGCCGCTGCGCAGCGTCGTCGCGCTCGGCATCGCGCGGTAGCCGAGCTTTGCGGCTTGTTGCGCGGCGGCATCGGCCGCGGCGCGTTCCGATAGGGTCGGAGCCGCGGGGGTGGCATTGCGGCTGCGCTGACGCACGCC
The DNA here is from genome assembly GCF_023073915.1 of Bradyrhizobium sp. 149. Taxonomy (GTDB): domain Bacteria; phylum Pseudomonadota; class Alphaproteobacteria; order Rhizobiales; family Xanthobacteraceae; genus Bradyrhizobium. Next base: position 400,923 of record NZ_JADPKK010000020.1, read on the forward strand.
CGCTTGCGTCCGGCGTTGAGACGATTCCGATGCCCGGGCCGTTTTCGGCCGCTGCGCCGGCGCTTCCACCGTCACCGGCGGCAGTGCCGATTGCGCCTGCGCGCTCGTGGTGCTGGAGGGACACTCGGCGAGCAGCACGGCTGCTCCAATGAGAAGACCTGCACGGCTCTTGCCGGCATGAGTTCGACGGCCGCTGATGCGCTGGCCATCCAGATAGACACGCACGTTCGATTCACTTCCTGGTCAGACACAGCATTGAAGCTCGCGCGTCTAACAGCCGCTGTGCGTGAAGAGAACCGCAAGCGGACTTGAATCGCTCTAGTGTTGAATGGTTCTAGGCTCCGATCGCGCTATTCGGCAATCGTCGATTGATTTTGCACTCGGCGCGACACGCAGCGCGCGAATTCGCGGCAACGCGCCGCGGTTTTGCGCGATCTCACGCGATAGCGGGAACCGTCAGCTCGTCGAGCTTGCGCTTGAGCGCGGTACCGTCGGACAAGGCCCGGAGCGGCGGCCGCACGCGCAGCCAGCTTGCATCGGCCGTCTGCGCCGCGAGGATGGCTTTCAGCGTCGTGAGGAAGGATGGGGATTTCACCACGATGTCGACGGCGGCCTGCATGCGCGCTTCGACATCCTTGCCGTCGATCATTGCCTTGACCAGCTCCGGCGCGATGTTGGCCATGCCGCAGATGGTGCCGGCGCCGCCGGCGGCGATCGCGCGGGTGATGTCAACCTCGTTGCCGACGGTGATGGCGAGTTCGGGGGCGGCGGCACGGAATGCCTGGAACTGCTTGAAGTCGCCGCTGGAGTCTTTCAGTCCAGCGACCATCTTGCCGTAGCGCTTGCGCAGGTTCGCGGCGGCGCTGGTCGGGATCGCAACACCCGAGATCTGCGGGATATGATAGAGGTAGGCACGCAGGCGATCGTCGGCGACGCCGTCGAGGATCGCTGCAAACGCATCCTCGATGCCTTCGGGCGTGACGCTGCGGTCGAAGTAAGGCGGCAAGTACAGCACGTGGCGCAGGCCAAGACCGAGCACGGCGCGCGTCAGCGCGATGCCGTCGCTGATGGCCGGGAAGCCGCCGCCGATTCCAATTCGTTCCGCGGCGACGCCGGCCTTGAGCACGGCTTCGATGGTGGCGACGCGCTCGGTGACATTGAACGAGGTGCCCTCGCCGGTGGTGCCGAACAGCACGACACCGTCGACGCCCTTGCTGAAGAGCTGCTTGGCGTGGCCGGCGAGCTTGGCGGAATCCACGCTGCCATCGGGCGCAAGCGGCGTTGCCGACGCCACCCAGAACCCGCGAATTGCCTCCGTCATCACACCACCCATTGCTGCAGCCTCGGACCAAGCCTCTGATTCTCGGAAGACCTGAGGGGCTCGGCCAAGCCTTGTTTTTGCTTTACTTTTCGTCTTGTACCTTACATACAACAAAGACGCAAATGCTTTCCGCCGTCACGCCACAGGACAGGACGGTCGATCTTGAGGAGGTCTCGCATGGACATGGTGACCCCCGATGAACATCCCGACCAGATGCTCGGCGCCTTGCGCGACAGGCTCGGCGCGGCTGCCGTTCTTGTTGGCACCGACGTGCCCGCACGCAATTGCAACGACTGGAGCGCGAGCCTGCCGCAAACGCCGCGCGCGGTGATCCGCCCGGTCGACGCGCAAGGCGTTGCGGACGCGATTCTGACCTGCCGGCAGGCCCTTCTGCCGTTCGTGCCGCAGGGCGGATTGACCGGACTGTGCCGCGGCGCATCGCCTGAAGCGGGCTGGGTTGCGATCTCGCTGGAGCGCATGAGCGGCATCGAGGAGATCGATCATGCGTCGATGACGATGACGGTGAAATCAGGCACGCCGCTGGAGACCATCCAGAAGGCCGCCGACGAAGCCGGCTTCTTCTTTCCGCTCGACCTCGGCTCACGCGGCTCCTGCGCTATCGGCGGCAACCTCTCGACCAATGCCGGCGGCAACCGCGTGATCCGCTACGGCATGACACGCGAGCTGGTGCTCGGGCTCGAAGTCGTGCTGCCCGACGGCACCATCATCACCAGTCTCAACAAGCTGATGAAGAACAATGCCGGCTATGATCTGAAACATCTGTTCATCGGCTCGGAAGGCACGCTCGGCATCATCACCCGCGTGGTGCTCCGGCTTTTTCCAAAACCGCGATCGACCATGGCCGCGCTCTGCGCACTCGAGGATTATGCCGCTGTGATCGCGCTGCTCGGCGCCGCACGCAGCGGGCTCGGTCCGCTGCTATCGGCGTTCGAGGTGATGTGGCCGGACTATTGGGCCGTGATCACGACACGCGCCGGCGTCAAGCCGCCGGTCGCCGCCGGCCACGGCCTCTACGTGCTGGTCGAAGCCCAGGGCACCGACGAGAGCCTCGATGCACCGCGCTTCCAGAGCTGGCTCGAAGAGCTGATGGAGCGCGGGCTGCTCGCCGACGCCGCCGTGGCGCAATCGCTGGCGCAGACCCAAAGCTTCTGGCGCGTGCGCGACATCTGCGCCGAGTTCGGCCAGGTGCTGGGCCCGCACATCTCGTACGACATCGGCCTCGCCGTGGCGCGGATGGACGAGTTCGCGACGCGCTGCAAGGCCGCACTCGCTGATGGCATCGAGGGATGCGAGAGCGTCTATTACGGCCATATCGGCGACGGCAATCTGCATCTCGTCTCCTGGGTGAGCGGCCTTGCCGTCGAGCAGCAGCCGAAGGAGGAGATGGACACGATCATCTACGGTCTCGTGCGCGAGATGGGCGGCAGCGTCTCCGCCGAGCATGGCATCGGCACGCTGAAGAAGAAGTGGCTGGGTCATGCCCGCAGCGAGGCCGAGATCGCGCTGATGCGAACGCTGAAGGCCGCGCTGGATCCCGATCATCTGCTCAACCCCGGCAAGGTGATCTGAGAGAGCCGATGCGATCGCTGAAGCTCGATCCACCGAAATCGCTGTCGCAGCGCGTGATGCAGCGGCTGCGCCAGGCCATCATCGACGGCGAGTTCGCGCTCGGCGCCGCCATCTCCGAGGAGATGGTGGCCAACTCCTTCGGCGTCAGCCGCACGCCGGTGCGTGAGGCGATGGGCCAGTTGCAGGCGCAGGGGCTCGTCGTGATCCGCCCGCAGGTCGGCAGTTTCGTCTTTACACCAAGCGCGGAAGACATCACAGCGCTCTGCACGTTCAGGATCGCGCTCGAACCCAAGGCCGCCGAGCTCGCCTTCCACCATGATCGCGACGGTGCGATCACGACGATGAGCGAGGCGATCGCGGCGATGGAGCCGGCGATAACGGCGAGGGATAACATCGCCTATGGCCGCGCCGACGCCGCCTTTCACGAGGCGCTGTTCAGCCATTGCGGCAACCGCTATCTCGCCGAATCCTATCAGCTCGTCTCGGGCCGCGTCGCCGCACTGCGCACCAATTTGACTTCGCCGATCGACGTGCGCACCCGCACGTCCTTCGACGAGCATCGCAAGCTGCTCGATCTGTTCGCCGGCGGCGAGTTCGCGGCCTTCGCAAGCCTGATGACCACGCACGTCACCAATTCGGGCGTGGTTTACGCAAAAGCGTTGAAGATGGAGTGAGCGCTGCTACTACCGCGCGCCTTTCGTGCCGGGCCTGTCCAGGAAATCCAATGCGGTGTTGATCTGTTCGAGCTCGTGCTCGATTTTGTCGCGGTCCTCGGTCGACGGCGCCTTCTCGAGCTGCTCAACCAGCTTCTGCTTTCGGAGCAGCAACTTCTCTATAACTGTACTCACGGCTCCCCCATCCGCCACAGGCGAACATCGAGGCAATGTCAGGCCCCGGACGCGAGCGCGCGCCGGCCGGGCCCGGCGCAACCCTGCATCAGAATGCTCGCGAAGGCAGTTGGTTCCTGCGCGTGATCCAGCGCGTCAACGCGGAACTAGCGTTGCCGGATCGCCCCGACACCAGGAATCAGCTGCCGCGAGATGGTGGATCAGCTTCGGCGCGCTTAATGGATCGAGCTTATGCCCGCGAGCCGCACCGGTGCGACGTGGGTGCGGGTGACGGAAACCGAGAACAGCGCCAGCAGCGCGCAGAGCATGCAGAGCCGCAACCTTACCGTCCTGCGATCGGTGATCGGCAGGAACAGAAAAACAGCATCGCCAGGATCAGCAGCGCATCGACCAGAAACATGCATCTCTCCTCCAAACTGGGGAGAGGATGAAGCGGCGCAGCCGGCGGGTCTGTGGACAGCATCACACCTGATCGCGTACCCGCCGAGGCCGGGAACTAGATCTTTCACGTGCCGGTCGGTTGTATTCGCCGTCCCGGAGCCCTATGCGTAAGCGCCATGGACATCCAGATCATCGCCGCCGAAAAGCCCCTGATGGCGCAGGCGCGCCCGCGCAAGCCGGCGCCGTTCCTCCCGATGAGCCGCGCCGAGATGGATGCGCTCGGCTGGGACGCCTGCGACATCGTGCTGGTGACGGGCGATGCCTATGTCGACCATCCCAGTTTTGGCATGGCCATCATCGGCCGCCTGCTGGAGGCGCAGGGTTTTCGCGTCGGCATCATCTCCCAGCCGGACTGGCATTCGGCCGAGCCGTTCAAGGCGCTCGGCAAGCCAAAAGTGTTCTTCGGCGTCACGGGCGGCAACATGGACTCCATGGTGAACCGCTACACGGCGGACCGCCGGCTGCGCCATGACGATGCCTATACCGCGGGCGGCGAAGGCGGCAAGCGGCCGGACCGCTGCACCGTCGTCTACGCACAGCGTTGCCGCGAGGCGTTCAAGGGCGTCCCCGTCGTGCTCGGCGGCATCGAGGCCTCGCTGCGCCGGATCGCGCATTACGACTACTGGTCCGACAAGGTGCGCCGCTCGGTGCTGGCTGACGCCAAGGCCGACCTCTTGCTTTACGGCAATGCCGAACGCGCCGTCGTCGAGGTGGCCAATCGTCTTGCCGCCGGCGAGGCGCCGCGCGAGCTCGACGACATCAGGGGTGTCGCGCTGTTCCGCCGCGTGCCCGACGACTATGTCGAGCTGCACGCCGACGATCTCGACTCCGCCGACGAGGGCGCTTCGCGGACGAAAGGCCTGACGGTGATCCGGCTGCCGGCGCTGGAGCAGGTCGAGCAGGACAAGGAAGCCTATGCGCGCGCCTCACGCGTGCTGCACCGGGAGAGCAATCCCGGCAATGCGCGGCCGCTGGTGCAGCGTCATGGCGATCGCGATCTCTGGCTCAACCCGCCGCCGATCCCGCTGACCAGCGACGAGATGGATGCGGTCTACGATCTGCCGTATGCGCGCGCGCCGCATCCGTCCTATGGCGACGCCAAAATTCCTGCCTGGGACATGATCAAGTTCTCGGTGACGATCATGCGCGGCTGCTTTGGCGGCTGCACCTTCTGCTCGATCACCGAGCACGAGGGCCGCATCATCCAGAACCGCTCGGAAGGCTCGATCCTGCGCGAGATCGAGAAGATCCGCGACAAGACGCCCGGCTTCACCGGCGTGATCTCCGACATCGGCGGTCCCACCGCCAACATGTACCGGATGGCGTGCAAGGACCCGAAGGTCGAGGCGGCGTGCCGGCGGCCGTCCTGCGTCTTCCCCGAGATCTGTCCGAACCTCAACACCTCGCATGACGATCTGATCCGGCTCTATCGCAAGGTGCGCGAGACCAAGGGCATCAAGAAGGTGATGGTGGCCTCCGGCGTGCGCTACGACCTCGCGGTCGAGAGCCCCGAATACATCAAGGAGCTCGTCACCCATCACGTCGGCGGCTATCTGAAGATCGCGCCCGAGCATACCGAGCGCGGCCCGCTCGACAAGATGATGAAGCCCGGCATCGGCGCCTACAACCAGTTCAAGCGGATGTTTGATGCCGCCGCCGAACAGGCCGGCAAAAAATACTATCTGATCCCGTATTTCATCGCGGCGCATCCGGGCACGACCGACGAGGACATGATGAACCTCGCGCTCTGGCTCAAGAAGAACCGCTATCGCGCCGATCAGGTACAGACCTTCCTGCCCTCGCCGATGGCGACCGCCACCGCGATGTACCACACCGGCGTCAACCCGCTGCGCGGCGTGCGCCGCGGCGGCAGCGACAAGGTCGAGGCCATCAAGGGCCTGCGCCAGCGCCGGCTGCACAAGGCGTTTTTGCGCTATCACGACCCCGACAATTGGCCGGTGCTGCGCGAAGCGCTGAAAGAGATGGGTCGCGCCGATCTGATCGGCTCCCGCCCCGACCAACTCGTGCCCGCACACCAGCCACCCGGCACCGGCAAGGCCGCCGGCACGCGGCGACCGGTTCGTCCCGGCGACAAGACGCAGCGGTTCACGACCAAGGGCCTGCGGGTGATGAAGTAGCCACAATCGGGATGCGATCAGGTTCCGCCTGACGCTTTGGTGCCATCCAAAACAAAAACCTCGAAAACAACCCCATGCACAGTAGCCGGCATGAGCGGGATCAATGGCTTAGGCGTTTGCCGAAGGGCGTTGCGCCGTCGGGCAAAACAGGCGCAGGATGGCATGATCGGACGCATTGGCCATCGCGCGGTTGATCAGGCCGCATCGGCTCGGCGGCGCGATTGGCGCCCCGCCCAAAATGCGCAGATCGCCAGTCCCTGCACCAGCGCTGCGGCAACATAAAAGCCGGGCGTGGCGCCCGTGCCGGCCGGAAGCCATTCGCGGATCAAACCAAAGACCGCCGGCGCAAATGAATAGGCGCCTTGCGACATCGCAACGATCAGCGCGACCACACGCGGTACCTCTTCCGGAGCGAATTCGACCTGCGCAATCAGCGGCGGGAGGAACGTCCCGTTGCCGAACCCGAGGCCGAACAGGACAACACCGAGGATCAGCAGCGGAACGTTCGTTCCAGCCGCGGCGATGAAGATGATCGAGCCGGTGATTTGAACGGCGTAGCTGGCGCAGGCCACCAGCCGACGGTCGATGCTTCCAGGCATGAGCCAGCCCAGCAGCGTCCGGCCGGCGATCGCCATGAGGCCGATCAATCCCACCACCGGCCCGGTCCATTGCGCGCCGAGCGCAGGCAGCAGCAGCGAGAAGAGGTGGGCGGTCAGGCCGATCTGTGCAAACAGCCCGAGGCTCATGCCGGCCGCTAGCGTCAGGAATTTGCGGTCGCGCCAGAGTAACGATCCCGGCAGCGGTCGTGCGGCCTTCGCCGACACAGTCTCCGCGGCGAGGGCGCCGTCCGGCATCGATCCGGTCTGCTCCGGCGTGCGCGACAGCACGGTGCTCGCAAGTAGCCATACGACCACGATCAAGATCAGGCCGATGGCTGCTGCCGCAACGGCAAACCCAAGCACCGCAATGGCCGCCGCCCAGAGCGGCGAAAAGATGATCCCCCCGACATTTGCGCCGTTATAGGCGATAGCGAGTGCCGCGGGACGACGGCGGACGAACCAGGGCGACACGATGGCGTTGACCGCGGCCACGCCCATCGTCACCCAGCCTGCACCACTCAACAGCGTCGCACCGAACAATTGCCACGGCGTCGCTGCTATTGCCCATCCAAGGACGCCGACGGCGAGCGACAGCGCGCCGGCCTTCGTCACAGCCGGAATGCCGAAGCGCCGATAGAGCGTCGGCAGATTGGCTGTCACGATCGACCCCACCAGGAAGTGCACGGTGACGGCCGTCGATACCAGGGCCAGCGACCATCCGTGAGCTTCGCGAACGGCACTCAGGAAGATCGGCGGCCCATAGAAGCCGAACCCCAGGCCGAGAACGGCGAGACCAAAGGCCGCGGCGACAACGCGCCATCCATAGAACGTTCCGTTTCGCATCGTCGTCAGCCGCCTGAGCTTTGCGACGAGATTCTGCACAGACCTGCCGGCGTGCAGTTCGCTTCCGGTCGAAGCGTGAGATCGGAAGGTTCGCGCCGAAATCGGTTGACTTGAATGCGATCATGTAACATATAAAGTTACATGAAACGAGACAGTCGATTGTCCGGCGTGCTCCACGTCCTGCTGCACATGGCGCAGCAGCCGGGTCCGTTCACGTCCGAGACCCTGGCAAGGGCCATGGCTACGAACCCGGTGGTGATCCGGCGCATCATGGCGGGCCTTCGGGACCTCGGTTACGTCGGCTCCGAAAAGGGCCACGGCGGCGGCTGGACCCTGGCTTGCGACCTTTCGAAGGTGACGCTGCGCGACGTCTACGCCGCGCTCGGCAGTCCGTCGCTTCTGGCCATGGGAAACAGGACCGAGGCGCCGGGCTGCCTGGTCGAGCAGGCCGTCAATGCCGCGCTCGATCAGGCGTTCGGCGATGCGCAGGCGCTGCTGCTGTCGCGCTTTGGCGAGGTGACGCTGGCGATGCTGGGCGACGATCTGCGCAAGCGCGTCGGCTCCCGGAAGCTTCAGGGCATGAGCGCGCATGGGGCGTGATCGGCCCATTCAGCAAGGACGACATCATGGCCGACGTTCAGAACATGTTTTCCGATCCGCAAGCGGTGGCGAGATACACCGAAGGACCGCCGCGGTTCGTGCCTGGCTATAATGCCATGCTGTCCATGGCGGCGATCCTCCTGGCCGAGCGCGCGCGTGACGATGCACGGATCCTCGTCCTTGGAGCCGGCGGCGGCCTAGAGCTGAAGGCTTTCGCGCAAGCGCATCAGGGCTGGAGGTTCGACGGCGTCGACCCGTCCGCGGCCATGCTGGGTCTTGCGAGGCAAACCCTGGGATCGTTCGCGCCGCGCGCGCGCCTTCATCAAGGCTACATCGACGATGCTCCGGAAGGCCCGTTCGACGGCGCCACCTGCCTGTTGACGCTGCACTTCGTCGATGTCGCCGAGCGACGCCGTATCGCCTCGGAGATCCGCCGCCGGCTCAAGCCGCGCGCGCCTTTCGTGGTCGCGCATTTGAGCGCGCCGAATGGCGAAGAGGAACGCCCGCTGTGGCTCTCGCGGTACTCCGCGTACCTCGCCGCGTCCGGCGTCGAGCCGGATCAGGCGGCGGCCGCGCGGAACGCCGTCACCAACCATCTGGAAATTCTCACCCCCGCGCAGGACGAAGCAATTTTGCGGCAGGCCGGCTTCTCCGATCCGACTGTGTTCTATGCCGGCTTCACTTTCCGTGGCTGGGTCGCCTACGCCTGAGGCGTCACGGCTTCGTCAACACAGCCGGCATCAATGCGACGGCGGATGCGCGCTACGGGGCGTAGTCATAACCCGATAGCCGCAAAGTACGTGGTGTCCGTTCCGCTCGCGAAACCGGACATGGCCAGTTCGCCTTTGCGGTTCAGCAAGGGGCCAATTGCGTCGGTTTGGCCGTGAGGCGATGACTTCAGGGTTAACCGGATAAGCGGACGTGGTCAGCTCGGGCTGGCACGTCTCGAACGGGCCCACTAGCGGACCTTTCCTAAACCCACGCATGTGCCCTGTTGGTCGTATTAATGCTTCCTAGACGGGGCACAGGCAGTCTTTCAGAATGCTGGAATGGTTGGATCTGAGTGGAACTGGGCCATACTTGGCGCGCTTTCGGCGATGGCTCGACAAGATGCCAAACCGCAAGTTCTCTGAAGTTGGCGCGTTGGCCAAGTTGGGCCGCCTAGCGCTTATCCTGATCATCTTGTTTTTAACGGCCGCACCGGTGATCTGGTTCTTCACCAAGTAGCATTCGGCGGGACGGCATGCGTTTGAGCTACTCTCAATCACGCATTCGCAGGCGCTGGCGTAAAAAAAGAAACGACATCACGCCGTTCACAACAGAAAAACCGCAGATAACGACTACAGCGTATTCACCGGTAAGCCCCAGAAATATCACGACGAAGATGAAGCCGATTGCCCATACAGTGTTGACCATCATCCGTTTGAAGAGCGCTCCATAGGTTGGGACACCCGCGAACCACGGATCAGAAGCTGCTGTTGGCCAATCGGTCAGGGGGCGTCAGGCTTTCCCCAAATAGCAGACATGACGATCGCTCTCGTGATGTTCAGCTGAGGCTTCGCAGACCGACTTGTGTGACCTGATGCCGGTCTGCCCACACGTGAGCGCGAGCGTTTACGGCACCTGCAGGAACATCAACGACGTTAACCCTGTCGGCAAATGATTGCTCGCGCTTCGCGCAGCTGCCGACAAGCCGCCTCATTGCTGCGGAGAAGTTTGAGCGACACTGACCTAGGCCGGAGGCGTCCTATGCTGAGAATGGCGTTGTTGGGCCTCCTGATCCTCTTCAGCGTCGGAGTGCTGTCTGCAATGGAACTGAGCGCGCCGCCGCGTCGCGTCGTTGCGACCGTTCAGCCGCCTGCCGAGCAGAGCGCAAACATCTCTGCTTCGTATGACGCGTCGGCCAAGACCGATCGCTTTGCGGTTGCCGCTGCGAGCAGCGCGATGCCGACAGGGGCAGCTTCAGTCGAAAACCCCGGTGCTCCGCCAGACATCCATGTCCGCTCGCCCGCGCCGGAACCGATCGTCCGTCATCGGCCCGATCCGAAGACGATCGCGGCCGCCAAACCTCGCAAGCCGAAGCCAAAGCCAATCGTTGCCAAGCGGACCGCCGATGTTCAGCGCGCAAAGGCCGCCAGCGCGACCGAGCCGTGTCGGCTCAAGGCTTTCGGCGGCTTGCTCAAGGCTTTGAATTTGAGCCGCTGCGAAATCTGAAAACTCCACGAGCAGTCCAGGCCGGTGGCTGCTTCCTCCGGGAGGCGCTTACGGGTCCACGCCTGTCGCCATCTCTCCCTCGGTCGGCGTCTCGCAAACGCTTCCGATCGGCCATATGTTGCCTGAATGAAAAAAATCGGATTCCTCTCCTTCGGGCACTGGACGCCCTCGCCGCAATCGCAGACCCGCTCGGCGGCGGATACGCTGCTGCAATCCATCGAGCTTGCGGTCGCGGCAGAACAGCTCGGCGCGGATGGCGCCTATTTCCGCGTGCATCATTTCGCGCGGCAGCTTGCTTCACCCTTTCCGCTGCTCGCCGCCGTCGGCGCCAGGACCAGCAAGATCGAGATCGGCACGGCCGTGATCGACATGCGCTACGAGAACCCGCTCTACATGGCGGAGGACGCTAGTGCCGCCGATCTCATCGCGGGCGGGCGGCTGCAGCTCGGCATCAGCCGTGGCTCGCCCGAGCAGGTGATCGATGGCTGGCGCTATTTCGGCTACCAACCGGCCGACGGCGAGAGCGACGCCGACATGGGCCGGCGGCATGCCGAGGTCTTTCTCGACGTCTTGCGCGGCGAAGGGTTTGCAGAACCCAATCCGCAGCCGATGTTCCCGAATCCGCCGGGGCTGTTGCGGCTCGAGCCGCATTCGGAAGGCCTGCGCGAACGGATCTGGTGGGGCGCCGGCTCCAACGCGACGGCGGTCTGGGCCGCCAAGCACGGCATGCATCTGCAGAGCTCGACGCTCAAGAATGACGAGACCGGCGAAGCCTTCCATGTGCAGCAGGCCGCGCAGATCCGCAGCTATCGTGCCGCGTGGAAGGAGGCCGGCCACCGCCGCGAGCCCCGCGTGTCCGTCAGCCGCAGCATCTTCGCGCTGATCGACGATCGCGACCGCTCCTATTTTGGCGGCGACCGCGGAGGCGAGGACCAGATCGGCTTCATCGATCCGCGCACCCGGGCGATCTTCGGCCGCTCCTATGCCGCCGAGCCGGATGTGCTGATCGAGCAGCTCCGACAGGACCAGGCCATCGCGGAGGCCGATACGCTGCTGCTGACGATCCCGAACCAGCTGGGCGTGGATTACTGCGCGCACGCAATCGAGGCGATCCTCACGCACGTCGCGCCGGCGCTGGGATGGCGCTGAGGCAAACGGTGGATCACTAGTCGCGAGAAGCAGACACCCCGTAACGCCGTCTTTACGCTTGCGTCGATCAGCGGCTTCGCAGCTGCGAGCGACCGGCCGCTGGCCGGTGACGGGAATGCCTTTGCAGAGGCTTGCGAGGACATTCTCGTGCGATTGCCGTAACTCTCGGCTCATGCTATCCTTGGTTGTTATTTCTTTATCACCAAGCCTTTTATGCGCCGGGACGCAAGAGATGGGCCTAAGAACCATCGAAAAATTGGCAGCCGCGTTCTCGCTAGTCACCAGCGCAGTGTTGCTCATCCTTTGGATTGTGGACCCACTGAAGGAAACGATTATTCGCAAGATTGATGCTTCGTCCGAGATAAACGACTCGGAAAGCGAGCCTGCGGATGTGCACACACTCAAACTAGCGTCCGCCGAGCCGGACCCGACGTTAAAGATCATAAGAACCAATTTGGCGATCGAATATACAGAAAGGATTGCAAATGGCTCGGCGGCTCAGGTCACTGTAAGACTTTCTCAGGAGGAGCGCCTAAAATCTATCGCAGAGAAGCCAAAGCCCGATAGGGTGTTGCCCATCGATCGTTTAGCGTGGCCCATCAATCTCGCGCTAAACGTTCATGGAAAGTCGGAAGCTAAGTTACTCGCTAAGGGCGCACGCTTGCCGACGAAGCTTATCTGGGCCCCCACCATAGATCCCGGTCTTTCCGAAGTCGTCGCCATTCTGAGCGTGAAGCACGAAATCGCTGACAGCCCCAGGTTCGACAAAGCCGCTCGACAAAAGATTGCCTCGATCGATCAAACAGGCGTCAGTATAAATGAACACGAACCCGAGCTTGCTGAGGCGTCGGACGACATACGTCTGAAGATATCATTTACTCGATTTGGTATGCCCGGATGGCTTTGGGAATACGTCACCCTGGGAGGATCAATCGTAAGCTTTGTGATGGGGTGCGCATTTCTAACCAGCACGTTTTCGCGCATCTGGGCGCGAGCTTTCAGTCAATCAGCTTCTCCTAACCATAACTGAGCAACAATCGCGCAGGTCATCGCGCCGTGGGGAACAGTCCTTTGCGCTTGCCCTGCGGCTGACGTTGGCTAGAGCGCCGAATGCCGGAGCATCCCGTGAGCGAAAATGAACTTTCGTGGGAAGGATTCAAAGCGCAAGCTAAGACTCTGACCGAGAAGGCGCGTGAAGAGAACGGATCAGTTCTGTTCAGAGGTCACGCCTCTAGTGAATGGACCTTGGATACGACACTAGATCGATCCCGTCACAGTGACCTGGTCGCTCACCATTACGGGTTAATTCTTCGGGTAAAACCGGAAATCGAAGCCTACTCGGGACGACGATGGACTGAGGACGAGGAAATCAACTTCGCCGTCATCGAAGATTCGTGCACGCAATATGAGAGATTTTCTCTTCGCTTCTCGATGGGGTCGCTCCCGCACTACGCATATATGGCTCACCTGCGCCACCACGGATTTCCATCGCCCCTGCTTGATTGGAGCATGTCCCCGTTCATTGCTGCGTTCTTTGCTTTCCGCTCGTACACATCCACCGACCGTGTCGCGATTTTTGCTTATCGCGAGCGCGACAAGAGTGGGATGAAAGTTGGGGGAAGTGACTTACCAGCGATCCGCGTGTGTGGGCCATACGTATCAGGCCCGAAACGCCACTTCGCGCAGAGGTCACAGTACACTATCTGCACTATGTGGAACGATTCAGGACCGTATTTTTATGAACACAGTAACGTCTGCCGTCCGTTTGATCCCAAGAAGGAGTTTCAACAGGACATTATCTACAAATTCGAAATCGCCAGCACCGAGCGCGCAAGGGTTCTTCGGGAACTCAACGACTATGGCTTGAATGCTTACCAGCTCTTCGGATCGGAGGAGGGTTTATTGGAGAGCCTGTCATCTCGCGAGGAAGTTGGCACGTAGCCTCATGTCGCTCCCGGAATCGTCGCTGCACGTTCCCGTCGGGCCCTCGCTGCATCTCACATTGGAGCAGGCGATGAGTCGTCAGGTCGACGCCGCCGTTGACGCACTGGTGGCAGGAAACTTCGACATTGCACTGACGCTCGCCGGAGCCGCCGAGGGCATGATCGAGCGTGTCGGCTCGCATATGTTTGGCGAACTTAAGTCTGCGCCAAAGGCGTTGGAGCGCTTCGATAAGAAACAGTGGATCTCGATCCTGAATATGGAGCGCGATTGGCTCAAGCATGGTGGGGAGCCGACAATGGAAATCGCGTGTTCGTCGGCAGCCTTCATCGTCGCCCGAGCAGCGTCGAAGGTCGAGAATTGGACCCCAAAAATGGTCCAATTCAAGATCTGGCTACTGGCAAATCTCGATCGTTTATAGGCGTCCTTTGCGCTCGGTCGTAAGTCTCGGACCTTATTGCAACCAGCCGATGTTTAATTCCGGAAGCCACATGCGAGGAACATATCGGCTTCATCGACCCGCGGACACGGGCAATTTCGGTCGCAGCTATGCCTCCGAGTCGGATGGATCGAACAGCGCCGGCGGGACCATACCCTGGTGAGGCTGACACATTGCTCTTGACGGTACGCCCGTTGAACGCGGGCAACAGCGGCAAGACGGCATCCTCATAGGCGCGAAAGTCCGCGATACCCTCGGGCGGTATTCGGACGGTGAGCACCAGCGTTACCGGATCAGTCTGACGGGCCATCATCAAAATCCCGAGCCGAGCTCGTCGCGGTCTACTCGCGTGCTCTCAAAACAAGGCGGCGTTAACAGCCTGTCCGTAGATCATTGCCGCCACGAGCGAGAGCAGCAAGCCCGCGCCCGAGAAGATCACGATAACTTTCAGAGTTTCGACATCGAATTTGGTTCTCGTCGCGCGGGATATCGCCTTTGCCAGTGCAGCCATCATCGCCAGCTCCGAACAGGCCGCGCGGAGGCGCGGCTTGTTCCATGTAGCGTGATTGGGCGCGTTTGCGTGTGAAGCAGATTACAGGTGATCTTGCGTGCTGCGCCTCACACCGCCGGCCGAGCGTGCCTGGATCTTGCCATTCGTCGCGCACCACGCCCTTGCCGGCGTAGCTGCGCGTGACGATGCCCTCGCGTATGGCAGGCGGCCGCTCGTCATGCAACCTGGCGGGAACCAGCCGACTTGCTGCCACCTTTGCGGTGCAGCCTCGTGGCCGGTACTATCTCAACTGATTCTCGTCCGACGAGGGTACGGAGGCCGCGGCCGTCATTGGCGCGGTCCTGTCAGGCGGGAACGATCTTGGTGCCGAGGATGATTCGGCGTCATCGGGGGAGGACATTTTGCGCAAACGCGAACGTAAGTTCGGCTAGCGTCAGCCGAAATGCATCAGCATGCGGCTTTTCACGATCCCGTCCTGGTCGCGCTATCGATTCTGATCGCGGCACTCGCCTCCTATACGGCATTGGACTTGGCGACCCGAATGCGAGCTGCTTCGGGAAGGGCCCGCCGATCCTGGCTGGCAGCCGCTGCGATCGCCATGGGCGGCGGCATCTGGTCCATGCATTTCGTCGGCATGCTGGCCTTCAGCCTGCCTGGAATCCAGCTCTCGTACGATCCATTCCTGACTCTCCTCTCGCTTGTCATTCCGATTGTCGTCGCCGCGGCCGCCTTTGCCGTCGTCGGACGACGCCCACGGGCGCTCCTCGCATCCGGCTTCGCGATGGGACTTGGTATCTCCGGCATGCACTATACCGGCATGGCCGCGATGCGAATGGCGGCCGTCATGGAGTACGATCTCCGGTGGGTTGTGCTCTCGATCCTGATCGCGATCAGCGCCTCGATCGTGGCGCTCTGGCTCGCCTTTCGCAACACCAACGCGGTCCAGCGGCTGTTCGCGGGATTGGTGATGGGCCTTGCGATCTCCGGCATGCACTACGCCGCGATGGAAGGCGCCATGTTCCTGCCGACGAGCACGATGGCCCGGCAGACAGGACCTCTCGGCGTCGGTCAGGCGCCACTCGCGTTCCTGCTCGCCGGCATCACCATTGTGATCCTGAGCATCGGGATCGCGGCTGCCGTCTATGACAGGGCTTCCGCGGAGCGCGCCCAGCGCGAGGCCGACGCACTGAGGCGCAGCGAAGAACGCTTTCGGCTCCTTGTCGAAGGTATCGTCGACCACGCGATCTTCATGCTCGATCCGGACGGGCGCGTGGGCAACTGGAACCTCGGCGCGCACCGGCTGATGGGCTATGGCGATGACATCGTAGGGACGAGCTACACGATCTTTCATACCGAGGAAGATTGCGCGGCCGGGGCCCCGGCGCACGCGCTTGTTGAGGCCGAGCGGGAGGGGAAGGCGGCAATCGAAGGCTGGCGTGTCCGCAAGGACGGCAGCCGCTTCTGGGCGGAAGCAACGATCGTCGCGGTACGGAACGAGAGCGGCGCAATCGCCGGCTTTGCGAAGATCGTGCGCGACGTCAGCGAAAGGCGACGGGCGCAGGATGCGCTGGATCGGGCGCGCGAAGCACTGATGATGTCGCAGAAGATGGAAACCATCGGCCAGCTGACCGGCGGCGTGGCCCACGACTTCAACAACCTGCTCGCGGCCGTTCTCGGCAGCCTCGAACTTCTGAAGAAGCGCCTGCCGTCGGGCGACCCGAAGATCCAGCGCCTGGTGGACAACGCGATGCTGGGCGCGCAGCGGGGCGCCTCCCTGACCCAGCGTATGCTCGCTTTTGCGCGTAAACAGGATCTCAAGCCGGCGGTCGTCGATGTCCGCGAATTGGTGCACGGCATGGCCTCATTGTTGAAGTTCGAGGCCGGAATTCGTGTCGAGACGCTGTTTCCGATCGACCTGCCGAAGGTGAGGGTCGACGCGAACCAGCTCGAACTGGCTGTCCTCAACCTGGCGGTCAACGCGCGTGATGCGATGCCGGGTGGTGGCCTGATCACCATCGCCGCTCGCGGAGAGCGGGGCGATGGCGGCCTTGCGACAAGGGACTACGTTGCGCTCTCGGTGAGCGACACGGGCTGCGGCATGGATGACGAGACCCTAAAGCACGCGCAGGAGCCGTTCTTTACGACCAAGGGTGTCGGCAAGGGCACCGGGCTCGGCCTGTCAATGGTCCACGGACTTGCCGAGCAGTCCGGCGGCAAGCTCGCTTTGAGAAGCCTTCCCGGAGAGGGCACGACAGCCGAAATCTGGCTGCCGATGGCTGGGGAGACCGCGGCGCCAGATCCGCGCGCGGAAGCTCCGGCACCCGTACCGCGGGCCAGCCGGCAGCTTTCCGTGCTTGTCGTCGACGACGACCTCCTGGTGCTCGAGAACACGGCGGCGATGCTGGAGGATCTCGGGCACATCGTGGTCGAGGCGCGCTCGGGCGACGAGGCATTGGCTTTGCTCCGCCGCACGCGTACCGTCGACCTGGTTGTTACCGACTATGCCATGCCCGGGATGACCGGACTGCAGCTGGCCAGCGCTGTCGCCGCGGAGCGCCCCGGGACGGTCATCCTCCTGAGCACGGGGTACGCAGAGATTCCCAGCGACGCACCATCCAGCCTGCCGCGCCTGTCAAAGCCGTTCGACCAGGCCGCGTTGGCGAAGGCTATCGAGGCGGCGATGCGCGAAGACGATCCAACCGGATCCATCGTCGCCTTTCGGCCGAAGAGCGCGTGAAAGCCGAATGATGAATGGCGCCCACGGCCGGTGAAGATGGGCACCATTGCTTCGCGTGGCACTATGATGCTCCAACCTGCCATGCCCTCCAATCGGCAAGTTGCGATGCTCCGCGATCTTGCACACCGCGTCGAGGGACCACCTGACTGCTGATTTCCAGGGTGGTTCGGTTACCCTTCGATAGCGGCGGCCTTAAGCGCCCAGCGGGCCCGGGGGGTCTCGCCCGACTCTTGCGCTTCCAACTGTAACGCGTTACGCTGTTACGCGTTACAGTTGGAGAAACCCCATGGCGGCGCCAGCCGAGAGGATGAAGATCATGCGGCAGCGGCGGCGCGCGCGGGGGCTGCGCGAGTTGCGTCTCGTCGTTGCCGACCCGCGCTCGCGGGCGGTACGACGACGGGTGGCGAAACAGGTCGCCGGCCTCGACCTGGATCGCGAGCGTGACGCAATGAAGTGGATCGAATCGGTCTCCGAGTTTGATGCAGATGCGCCGCGGTGATCTGGTGACTGTTGCGGCGGCCGGTGACTATGGCAAGCCTCGTCCCGCCGTTATCGTGCAGACTGATGCCTTTCCGGAGAACCATGCTTCAGTGGTAGTCTGCCAGCTAACTTCCGATCTGGCGGATGCTCCGGATTTTCGCGTCACCATTGAGCCCAACCCCGAAAATGGCTTGCGGCTCAAATCGCAAGTGATGGCTGATAAGCCGGTCACCATAAGACGCGAGCGAATCGGGCAGAAGATCGGACGGCTCGGCAGCCAAGACATGGCTCGGCTCGGTATTGCATTGGCCTTTGTCTTGGGGCTCGCCGATTAGTCGACTGATGCTTCAGGCCCAGGCGACGGATAGCGGGCTCGTGGTGGCCCGATGCGGTATCTCAAATACCGGGAAGCGATATCGCATAAAATGCGTAAAATGGCGCGCCCGGAACGATTCGAACGTCCGACCCTCAGATTCGTAGTCTGATGCTCTATCCAGCTGAGCTACGGGCGCGTTTTCGCAAACAGCGATTGCGGGCGTGGCCCGCAGGCAGCCCCCGGCGACGCCGGAGGGGTGCGAAAGAGCGCTCTGACTAACCGCTCTTGCTCCACTTGGCAAGGTCCGGATTGGGAAGATTTTGCAGGGAAATGACCGTTTCCGGTGTCGGCCTCCGGCCGACCAAAGCGCGATATGTCCTTATCGCGCTTTAGATTATCGTTTAAAGCATGATCTTTTCGGAAAACCGCTTCGCACTTTGCGCCAACGCGGCCCTTCGGGTCCGGATCATGCTCTACGCCCTCTGCCGCTCGTTGCGGATGGAGAGCAGTTCCACCGGGCGGTCGGGGATGACGATCCGGAAGGTGGCGCCGATGGTGCCTTCGACCAGATGAATGTCGCCGCCATGGGCGCGGACCAGCTCGGCGGCAATCGCAAGGCCGAGGCCGCTGCCGCCGGGACGGCCGGAGGTCTGGAACGCCTCGAACAGATGGTCACGGGTCTTCTGGGGCACGCCGGGGCCGGTGTCGGAGACCTCCAGGATGGCGACCGCGCCCTCGCGTTTTCCCGTGATCCGGATCTGCTGCGCGCCGCCCTCGGCCGACGCATGGCTTTCCAGCGCCTGGGCGGCGTTGCGGACGAGGTTGAGCAGCACGCGGAAGAGCTGGTCCGGATCGGCATCGACCGCGAGCCCGCGCTCGATCGCGGCGACCCAGGCGATCGAGGCGTCGCTGGCGAGGCCCGCGGTCTCGCGCACCTCCAGCACCACCGGCTCGATCAGGACCATGCGGCGGTCGGGCGCGGCTTCCTGGGCGCGGCCATAGGACAAGGTTGACTGGCAGAAGGCGATGGCGCGCTCGAGCGAGCGCACCAGCTTCGGCGCGAAGCGCTGCACCCGCGGATCCGGCACGCTCGCCAACTGGTCCGACAGTAGCTGCGCCGAGGCCAGCAGATTGCGCAGATCGTGGTTGATCTTGGAGACGGCGAGGCCGAGGGCGGCGAGCCGGCTCTTCTGATGCAGCATCGACATCAGATCGCGCTGCATGTCCGACAATTCGCGCTCGGCGACGCCAATTTCGTCGCTGCGCTGGCTCGGCACGATGATCCCCGCCGAGCTCTCGGGATTTTCGTGGAATCCGACCAGGCTCGCGGTCAGCCGCCGCATCGGGCGCACGAAGAGATAGTGCATGGCGAGATAGACAAGGCCCGCGGTCAGCACCGCGATGATCAGCGCTACCACCACGACGTTGCGGGAGAAGCGGTACATCGACTGCCGCAGCGGCAGCTCGTCGGTGACGATCTCCATGAACTGGGCGTTGCCGACGCCCGGCCCGACGATCCGGATAGACTGGTTGCCGGTCTCCAGCATCATCCGGAACGAGCCGGTGATCGCCTCCCACGCCGTCATGTCGCGCAGGTCGATGTCGTGCTCGATGGCGACCGGCAGATTGTCGCTGGCGAGCAGACGGCGCTGCTGGCCCATCTTGATGGCGACGGCGCGGGCATTGATGCTTTTCAGGATCTCGCGCGACAGCGAATCGGGGACCATGCCGAGCGGGGCGGCATCGAGCACCAGCGCCGCCGTGTTCGCCGCCGCCACGCGGTCGTTGAGCCGGTTGACCCAGAAGTTGGCGATGGCAGGCACGTAGAGCAGGACGGCCGCGATCATCACCAGGGGAACGGTGAGCAGCAGCAGCTTGCCTGATAGCCCAAGCCCGCGCGTCCCACGCGGCCGCGCCGCCGGCGGGTCCCGCTGATCCTGATCCTGGATCGGCTGGAGGTCTGTCGCTGCCACGAAATTCGCCCTCGCTGCCTTTGCCGGATTAAGATTGGGCCGGATGGAGGATTTGGCGGGTATGAAGATGCGGCCCGCCCCCCGGCCCGGTCAAATTACAGATCGTCAATCTGCCGAGGTGGGATGTAAGCGCAGATTTGGCGAGTCGCTACCACAAGGGTTAAAAACCCCGCACAAGCAGCGATATTCGCCGGAATTGAGCGCTTGTGCGGCGTTGACGAAAAGAAGGCGCTCGCTTATAAGCCGGCCAATTGTCCGCGATGACCCGGTGTGACGCCGGGAGCGGCTCTCTTGGGGCCGAAAAAGGCCCGTTTTGGGCCGCATCTTCCGGACTTTATCATCAATTCTACAGGCAAATTGCCCGGTCAGCGGAGAAAAACCCGTGAAGCGGACTTATCAACCCAGCAAACTGGTGCGCAAGCGCCGTCACGGCTTCCGTGCCCGTCTCGCCACGGCCGGCGGCCGCAAGGTTCTCGCCGCCCGCCGCGCCCGCGGCCGCAAGCGTCTGAGCGCCTGAGCCGGACCCCCTTTTTGGGATTTCATCATGGATCGGCTGAGGCAGCGGGCGGATTTCCTCGCCGTTGCCAATGGCGCGCGGGTGAATAGTCCCGCGTTCGTCCTGCAAAGCCGTGACCGCCAAAGCCTTGACCGCCAAAACCTTGGCCGAGACGACAGCGGCCCGATCCGGATCGGCTTCACCGTTACCAAAAAGAACGGCAACGCCCCCGAGCGCAATCGCATCCGGCGCCGGCTTCGCGAACTGGTGAAGCGGCTCGATCCGGTGTCGATGCAACCTCATCATGATTACGTGCTGGTCGGCCGAAGGGACGCGCTCTCGCGCGGCTTCGCCACCATGCTCGACGATCTGCGCATAGCGTTCGCGAAGCCCGCGCGGCATACGCACAAGGGACGCGGCCCAAAGGTCGGGCCAAGAACCGACTCAAGAACCGGCCCAACAACCGACGGCTTAAAGCCCGGCCCCGCTCCTGCGACCAGCCGCAAACCGGATTGATGACGAGAGAATGATGACCGACAATCGCAATACCATCCTCGCCGTCATCCTGTCGGGCCTCGTGCTGATCGCCTGGCAATATTTCTACAACATGCCGGCGATGGAGAAGCAGCGCGCCCAGCAACAGACGCAGGCCGAGCTGCAGAAGACCACGCCGCAGCCGACGGCTTCCGGGACGCCGCAGCCCGGCAGCGCAGGCGCGCCCTCCGCTCCTCAGACCGCCAATCAGCCGGGCCAGCCGACCGTCAGCCGCGACGCAGCGATTGCCGCTTCCCCTCGCGTCAAGATCGATACTCCCCGCTTGACCGGCAGCATTGCCCTGAAGGGCGCGCGCATCGACGATCTTGCGCTGGTGCAGTATCGCGAAACGGTCGATCCGAAGTCGCCGCCGATCATCCTCTATTCGCCGTCGGGCACCGCGGAGCCCTATTACGCAGAATTTGGCTGGGTGGCCGGGACCGGTGGCACAAAGGTGCCCGACCGGAACACCGATTGGCAGCAGGAGGGCACCAACAGCCTGACCCCGTCCACACCGGTCATGCTGAAATACGACAATGGCGAAGGCCTCACCTTCCGCCGCACCGTCACGATCGACGACCATTACCTCTTCGGCATCAAGGACGAGGTGACCAATGTCGGCAACGCGCCGGTCAAACTCTATCCCTTCGCGCTGATCTCGCGCCACGGCACGCCGCAGGTCTCGGGCTACTACATCCTGCATGAAGGCCTGATCGGTTACCTGGGCGAGCAGGGCTTGCAGGAGAAGGCCTACAAGGCTGTCGGCGAAGCACCCGCGATCGGCAATGGCGGACACGGGTTCGAATTCAACAACGTCACCAACGCCTGGCTCGGCATTACCGACAAATATTGGGCGTCTGCGCTCCTTCCCGACACGTCGGCAACGCTCAAGGCCCGTTTTGTCGCCGAACCCGGCACCCAGATCCGATACCAGACCGACTATCTGCAAAGCGAGCAGACCGTCCCGATCGGCGGCACGACGACGACGAACGCGCGGCTGTTCGCCGGCGCCAAGGAGGCCGGCGTGGTCGGCCTCAATTTCCCGCTCGCAGGCCTCGGCGGCTACAACAAGGAGCTCGGCCTCAACCATTTCGATCTGTTGATCGACTGGGGCTGGTTCTACTTCATCACCAAGCCGATGTTCCTCGGCCTTGACTTCTTCTACCGCTTCTTCGGCAATTTCGGCATCTCGATCCTGCTCGTGACCGTGATCGTGAAGCTCTTGTTCTTCCCCTTGGCGAACAAGTCCTACGCCTCGATGGCGAAGATGAAATCGGTCCAGCCGCAGCTTCAGGCGCTGAAGGAGCGCTACCCCGACGACAAGGTGAAGCAGCAGCAGGAGATGATGGAGATCTACCGCAAGGAGAAGATCAATCCGGTCGCCGGCTGTCTTCCCGTGGTGATCCAGATCCCGGTGTTCTTCTCGCTCTACAAGGTGCTGTTCGTCACCATCGAGATGCGGCACGCGCCGTTCTTCGGCTGGATCAAGGACCTCTCCGCGCCGGACCCGACCAACCTGTTCAACCTGTTCGGATTGATCCCGTTCGACCCGACCACGATCCCGCTGTTCGGCCACTACCTCGCGCTCGGCATCTGGCCGATCATCATGGGCATCACGATGTGGTTCCAGATGAAGCTGAACCCGACGCCGCCGGATCCGACCCAGCAGATGATCTTCAACTGGATGCCGCTGATCTTCACCTTCATGCTGGCGGGCTTCCCGGCGGGCCTCGTGATCTACTGGGCCTGGAACAACACGCTCTCGGTGCTGCAGCAGAGCTACATCATGCGCCGTAACGGCGTGAAGGTGGAGTTGTTCGACAACATTCGAAACTCGTTCAAAAAAAAAATGACGACTGAGGCGACGTAGCCGTCATTGCGAGGAGCACAAATGCCTGCACATCGTCATGCCCGGGCTTGTCCCGGGCATCCACGTTTTGGAGGGTACCGCGGGCAGACGTGGATGGCCGGGACAAGCCCGGCCATGACGAAAGGTGAGGCCTTCGCATGACCGACGACAAAGATGCGAAGCTGATCGAAGTCGGGCGAAAGCTGTTCACGCGCGACTGGCAGTTCATCTGGGCATCGCCTTCGATTGAAACGCTGCCGCCGATGGCGGGGCTGGAGATCGCCTTTGCCGGCCGCTCCAATGTCGGCAAGTCCAGCCTGATCAACGCGCTGACGGGGCGCAACGCGCTCGCGCGCACCTCGCACACGCCGGGCCGCACCCAGGAGCTGATCTTCTTCGAGGTCCCCGGGAAAGGTGACCTGCGCCTCGTCGACATGCCTGGCTATGGCTATGCCAAGGCGCCGAAGAGCCAGGTCGCGTCCTGGACCGAGCTGATCCACAGATTCCTGCTCGGACGCACCAGCCTCGCGCGCGTCTACGTGCTGGTCGACGCACGGCACGGCCTCAAGGACGTCGATCTCGAAGTCCTGAAGACGCTCGATCGCTCCGCGGTCAGCTACCAGATCGTGCTGACCAAGACCGACCAGATCAAGGCCGCCGAGCTTCAGTCGCGCATCATCGAGACCGAGGCCGCGCTCGCCAAACGTCCGGCCGCGTTCCCGAACGTGCTCGCGACCTCGTCACGGAGCGCGACCGGCATGGCCGAACTGCGCGCCGCGATCGCAAAGCTGCTGGACGAGCGGACCTCGTGATCGCGGCATTCCGCCTGCTGATCGGGCTTGCCGGCGTGATGGGCGCCGCCGGCATCGCGCTGGCCGCCGCCTCCGCGCATGGCGGCGATGCGAGCCGGCTCGCCTCCGCAAGCGCCATGCTGCTGTTTCATGCCACTGCCATGCTTGCGGTCGTCGCCCTGCTCGGCCGCGGCCTTCTGCACGGCGGAATTGGCATCATCGCCGCGTTCGGTTTCGTAAGCGGCGCCGCGTTGTTCGCAGGCGACCTCACCTTGCGGCAATATGCCGGCCATTCGCTGTTTCCATACGCGGCGCCGACGGGTGGATCGGTGATGATCTTGAGCTGGCTGGCGGTGACACTCGCGGCGGTGGTGGTGCGGAAATAGTGTCCTCTTCCTTCTCCCCTCTGGGCGAAGGTAACAACACGCACTTTGCGCCCCGCCCGCCAATCGGATAGAACGCGGCCCGAGTATCCGCCAGCGAGATCCGCCTCATGACCGAAATCTCCCCGCTCGACCAGGCCCGCATCCTGTCCGAAGCGCTGCCGCACATGCAGCAGTACGACGAGGAAACCATCGTCATCAAGTATGGCGGCCATGCCATGGGCGACGAGGAGACCGCGAAGAATTTTGCCCGCGACATCGTGCTGCTCGAGCAGACCGCGATCAATCCGGTGGTGGTGCATGGTGGCGGCCCGCAGATCGCGACCATGCTCAAGCGCCTCGGCATCGTCTCGGAATTCGCCGCCGGCCTGCGCATCACCGATGCCGCCACCATCGAGATCGTCGAGATGGTTCTCGCCGGCTCCGTCAACAAGCAGATCGTCGGCTACATCAACGAGGCCGGCGGCAAGGCGGTGGGGCTATCAGGCAAGGACGCCAACATGGTGAAGGCGTCGAAGACGACGCGCACCATCATGGATCCGGACTCGCACATCGAGAAGGCGGTCGATCTCGGCTTCGTCGGCGATCCCGAGAAGGTCGACCTCACGCTGCTCAACCAGCTGATCGGCTACGAGCTGATCCCGGTGCTGGCGCCGCTCGCGACCTCGAAAGAGGGCCAGACGCTGAACGTCAACGCCGACACTTTTGCAGGCGCCGTGGCCGGCGCCCTGAAGGCAAAGCGGCTGCTGCTGCTCACCGACGTGCCTGGTGTGCTCGACAAGTCCAAGAAGCTGATCCCGCAGCTCTCGGTCAAGGACGCGCGAAAGCTGATTGCCGACGGCACCATCTCCGGCGGCATGATCCCGAAGGTCGAGACCTGCATCTACGCGCTCGAGCAGGGCGTCGAGGGCGTCGTCATCATCGACGGCAAGATGCAGCACGCGGTGCTGCTCGAGCTCTTCACCAACACGGGCACGGGAACGCTGATCCACAAGTGATGAAGAGCGGGCGAAAGAAAGCCGTCATGGCCGGGCCTGTCCCGGCCATCCACGACCCTTGCACCCGCACCAAGAATGTGGATGCCCGGGACAAGCCCGGGCATGACGAGCGGAGAGCTCGGCGGCACGGTCGTTCCGCCTTCACGCGCTTGCTGATGACGCTCCCTGCCGCGGCCGTCTCGTTTGTCTTCTCCTCCGCACCGGCCGTCGCCGACCTCAAGATCTGCAACCGCATGTCCTATGTCGTCGAGGCCGCGATCGGCATCGACGACAAGGCGGCGACCGCCACGCGCGGCTGGTTCAGGATCGACCCCGCCACCTGTCGCGTGGTGGTGCAGGGCACGCTGTCCGCCGACCGCATCCTGCTCAACGCCCGCGCGCTCGGCGTGTACGGCGCATCCCCGATCCCGCAGAACGGCAGCGACACGCTGTGTGTCGCGCAGGACAATTTCGTCATCGCGGCCGCGCGGCAGTGCCGCAGCGGCCAGACCCAGGCCGCCTTCACCCAGATCACGCCGACGCAAGGCGCGGACGGCAATTTCGTCGCCTATCTCGCCGAGGACTCCGAATATGACGACGAGCAGGCCCGTCTCGCCGGCATCCAGCGGCTGTTGGTGATCGCAGGCTACGACGCCGCGCCGATCGACGGCGTCGACGGTCCGAAGACGCAAGGCGCGCTGGCAGCTTTCCTGAAGAGCCGTGGATTGTCGTCCGACATCCTGTCGTCGCCGAACTTCTTCAAGACCATGGTCGATGCGGTGCAGACGCCATCAGCGACCGGCCTCACCTGGTGCAACGACACCACGCACAAGGTGATGGCGGCGGTCGCCACCGACGACGGCAAATCGGTGACGAGCCGCGGCTGGTATCGCATCGATCCCAAGACCTGCCTGCACCCTGACGTGAGCGGCCAGCCGAAGCAGATCTTCAGCTTCGCGGAAGCGATCGACGCCGACAACCGCGTCGTCAAGCTGAAGGACAAGCCGCTGAACTGGGGCGGTGACAGGCAGCTTTGCACGCGCGAGACCAAGTTCGAGACCAACGAGCAGACCGATTGCGGCGCGCGCGGTTTCGCGGCGACGGGCTTTGGCGCGGTGGACATGTCGAGCGGCGGCAAGACGCTGCGGTTTGCGATGCCGTGATCGAGAGAGTTTTGATGACCCCATCCCGCGCCTTCGCCCATATCGACACCTGGGTGTTCGACCTCGACAACACGCTTTATCCGCACCACGTCAATCTGTGGCAGCAGGTCGATGCGCGGATCACCGAGTTCGTTTGCAACTGGCTGAACCTGACACCGGCGGAAGCGCGCAAGATCCAGAAGGATTATTACCAGCGCTTCGGCACCACGATGCGCGGCATGATGACCCTGCATGGCGTACGCGCCGACGACTATCTCGCCTACGTCCACAAGATCGACCACTCCCCGCTGGAGCCGAACCCGGTGCTGGGCGAGGCCATCGCAAAACTGCCGGGACGAAAGCTGATCCTGACCAACGGCTCGGTCGATCACGTCGACGCGGTGCTGGCGCGGCTCGGCTTTGCTTCGCATTTCAACGGCGTGTTCGACATCATCGCCGCGGAATTCGAGCCGAAGCCGGCGCCGCAGACCTACCGGAAGTTTCTCGCCGACCACGCCGTCGATCCGACCCGCGCCGCGATGTTCGAGGACCTCGCGCGCAACCTCACCGTCCCGCACGAGCTCGGCATGACGACCGTGCTGGTGATACCGGATGGGACGAAAGAGGTGGTGCGCGAAGACTGGGAGCTGGAGGGCCGGGACGCCGCCCATGTCGACCATGTCACGGATGATCTGGCGGGGTTTTTGGGCAGGCTGTCGCATTGAACGGTAGCCCGGGTGGAGCGCGAGCGAAATCCGGGGCCATTGTTGCGGCGAGACTGCCCCGGAATGCGCTTCGCTCCTTCCGGGCTACGGGTCCTCGCGGGTGATGACAGCGAAGCAAGCTTGACTCCGTCCCGCCAAATCCCGAAAAAGCGCCCCAATCCATCAAGGTGCTCGCTCCAAAGAGGAAATCCAAATGTCCCTGTCCGCCCTCGAATCCACCATCAACGGCGCCTTCGACGCGCGCGACGGCGTCTCGACCTCGACCAAGGGCGAGGTGCGCGAGGCCGTGGATCAGGCGCTGGAGATTCTGGACAAGGGTGAGGCCCGCGTTGCCGAGCGCGGCACCGACGGCAAGTGGAAGGTCAATCAATGGCTGAAGAAGGCGGTGCTGCTCTCGTTCCGCCTCAACGACATGGGCGCCATTCCCGGCGGCCCCGGCAAGGCGACCTGGTGGGACAAGGTGCCCTCGAAGTTCGACGGCTGGGGCGAGAACCGCTTTCGCGACGCCGGTTTCCGCGCCGTCCCCGGCTCCATCGTGCGCCGCTCGGCCTTCATCGCCCGCAACGTCGTGCTGATGCCGTCCTTCGTCAATCTCGGCGCCTATGTCGATGAGTCGACCATGATCGACACATGGTCGACCGTCGGCTCCTGCGCGCAGATCGGCAAGCGCGTGCACATCTCCGGCGGTGTCGGCATCGGCGGCGTGCTCGAGCCGCTGCAGGCCGAGCCTGTGATCATCGAGGACGATTGCTTCATCGGCGCCCGCTCCGAGGTTGCCGAAGGCGTGATCGTGCGCAAGGGCGCGGTGCTGTCGATGGGAGTGTTTTTGGGCGCCTCGACCAAGATCGTCGACCGCGAGACCGGCGAGATTTTCATTGGCGAGGTGCCGGAATATTCGGTCGTCGTTCCCGGCGCGCTGCCCGGCAAGCCCATGAAGAACGGCCAGATCGGCCCGAGCACCGCCTGCGCCGTCATCGTCAAGCGCGTCGACGAGCGCACGCGCTCCAAGACCAGCATCAACGAACTGCTGCGGGACTGATCCGCCACCGACTGCCTGTCAATCGTCGTCCCGGCGAAGGCCGGGACCCATAACCACAGGCCGTGGTTTGGCGAAGACTTGCAATTGGGTATGCCGACCATCCACAACTGATGGATTCCGCGGTATGGGTCCCGGCCTTCGCCGGGACGACACCGAGGAGTAATCGAACCCACCCACCTTCCATCACGACAAAGATCCGGGCGGCCTCTCCCGCCTGGAATCTTTGGCATGGACTGGACCTGGTACCTCTTCCGCTTCGAGGGTCGCATCAACCGCGCACTGCTGTGGCAGGCGCTGCTGATCGTCATGTTGCTGGCGGCCCTGCTCGGAGTGATCGGTCATGTGATCCACCTCCTCAATGCCAAGGGATCGTTGACCTTCTCCTTGAAACTCGATTTCGACTTCGGGCTCGACGACCTCTTCAAGCTGTTCGATCCCCGCGCCTATCGCTCGCCGGCATCCGCCGACCGCGCGACCCTGATCCTCAAGGGGTTCGGCATGTCGCTGTTCTCCTGGATATACCTCGCGACCGCGATCAAGCGGCTGCACGATCGCGACCGGAGCGGCTGGTGGATCATTCCGTTCTTCGTCTTGCCCGGCCTGTTCAGCCAGTTCTCCGACTTGCTGCCTGACTCCAACTGGATGCTTCCGTTCAGCCTGACCGCTTCCACCCTGTGGCTGTGGGGCCTCGTCGAATTGTTCTTCCTGCGGGGTACTTCGGGCAGCAACCGGTTCGGTCCCGATCCGCTGGCCGAAACCGAGGAAACCGCGGCACTCGCCTCGCTGACGAAAGGCTGGGACCAAAACGACGAGATTGAAATTGTCCCGCCCAGCGCTAGCCCACCCGGCGGCATGCATGTTAAGCGGGGCGCATGACCGATGCTCTCTCGATTGCCCGCGATCTCATCCGCTGCCCCTCGGTAACTCCGGCCGATGCCGGTGCGCTGGGCGTGCTCGAAAAAGCCCTCACCGCAGCCGGCTTCGCATGCCACCGCGTCACCTTCAGTGAGCCCGGCACCGCCGACGTCGACAATCTCTATGCGCGGATCGGCACCGACGGGCCGCACATCACCTTTGCCGGCCATACCGACGTGGTGCCGCCTGGCGACGAGAGCGCCTGGAGCGTCGGCGCGTTCTCCGGCGAGGTGAAGGACGGCTTTCTGCATGGCCGCGGCGCGGTCGACATGAAGGGCGGCATCGCCTGCTCGGTCGCCGCGGTGCTGGAGCATCTCGCCGCGAACGACGGCAAGCCGCGCGCCGATGGCAAGGGTTCGATCTCGTTCCTGATCACCGGCGACGAGGAAGACGTCTCCATCAACGGCACCATCAAGCTGCTGAAATGGGCCGCCGAGCGCGGCGAAAAGTTCGACCATTGCGTGCTCGGTGAGCCCTCCAATGTCGAGACGCTCGGCGACACCATCAAGGTCGGCCGCCGCGGCTCGCAATCCGGCACGCTGTATGTCGACGGCGTGCAGGGGCACGTCGCCTATCCGCACCGCGCCGCCAATCCGGTGCCTGATATCTCACGGCTGATCGTGGCGATCTCCGACGAGCCGCTCGACCAAGGCAGCGCGCAATTCCAGGCCTCCAATCTTGAATTCACCTCGGTCGACGTCGGCAACACCGCCAGCAACGTCATCCCAGGACACGCCCGGGCAAAGTTCAACATCCGCTACAACGACAACCACACCCAGGCGAGCCTGCGCGAGCTGGTCGAGACGCGGCTGACAAAAGCCTGCGGCAACCGTATCCGCGCCCACATCGTCTGGGAGCCCTCGAATTCGAATGTGTTCGTGACCAAGCCCGGCCCGTTCACCGAACTCGCTGTGTCCGCGATCGAGGACGTCACGGGCCGCAAGCCGGAGCTGTCGACGTCAGGCGGCACCTCGGATGCACGCTTCATCTCGAGCTATTGCCCGGTGATCGAGTTCGGCCTGGTCGGCCAGACCATGCACCAGGTCGACGAGCGCGTGCCGGTCAGGGACCTGGAGCAGCTGACGAAGGTGTATCGCGGAATTCTGGCAAGGTATTTTGGGTAGGGCGCGACTGCCGCTATCTTTCCTGTCGTCACCACTCACTCGCCGTCATGCCCGGGCTTGTCCCGGGCATCCACGTTCTTTACCGCCGTTTAAAAGAAAGGTCGTGGATGGCCGGGACAAGCCCGGCCATGACGCTTGTGGCGGCATCAAGCCCTAATAATCCACCTTCATCAGATACAGCCCGTCTGGCGGGGCGACGATGCCGCAGGCGGCGCGGTTGCGCGCGGCGAGCGCTGCGGAGAGATCGTCGGCGGTCCAGCGGCCCTCGCCGACCCACATCAACGACCCCACCATCGAGCGCACCTGGCTGTGCAGGAACGAGCGCGCCGACGTGAGAATCGTGATCTCGCGCCCGTCGCGCAGCACGTCGAGCTGGTCGAGCGTCTTCTCCGGCGACTTGGCCTGGCACTCGGTGTCGCGAAACGTCGTGAAGTCGTGCTTGCCGAGCAGGCGCTGTGCCGCCGCATGCATCGCTTCGGCATCGAGCCGGCGCGGCACGCGCCAGGCGTGGCCGGCATCGAGCGCGAGATTGGCGCGGGTGTTGACGATGCGGTAGCGGTAATGGCGCTTGACGGCCGAGAAGCGCGCCTCGAAGGTTTCAGGCACGATCTCGGCCTCGAGCACCGCGACCGGATGCGGGCGCAGATGCGCATTCAAGCCGTCGCGAAAACGGCCCTGCGGAAACTGCTTGTCGATATCGACATGCGCGACCTGGCCACGTGCATGCACGCCGGCGTCGGTGCGCCCGGCGCCGTGCACACGCGTATCCGCGCCGGTCATCGCCTTGACGGCAGCCTCCAATGCGCCCTGCACTGATGGCAGCGTCTCCTGCACCTGCCAGCCGAAGAACGGCGCGCCGTCATATTCGATGATGAGCTTGTAGCGTGGCATCAGGCCAGCCGCATCGGCGGCGTGAGCGGCACGCCGCGCAGGAAGTCCGCGGCCTGCATGCGCGCCTTGCCTTCGCGCTGGAGCTCGAGAATGCGAATCGCGCCCTCGCCGCAGGCTATGGTGAGGTGATCGTCGAGCACTGCGCCAGGGCTGCCGGCCCCCTTCGCCAGCTCGCAGCGCAGGATTTTGATGCGCGCATTTTCCTCGAGGCCTGCGAGTTCCGCCCAGGCGCCGGGGAATGGCGACAGGCCGTGGATATGACGCAGCACCTCGCGCGCGGGCCTCGTCCAGTCGATCCGCGCCTCGGCCTTGTCGATCTTGGCGGCATAGGTGACGCCGTCCTCAGATTGCTTCTTGAGCTGGAGCCCGCCGCGGGCGAGTGCGGCCATGGCGCGCACCATCAGATCGGCACCGAGCCGCGACAGACGATCATGCAGATCCGCGGCGGTCATGGTGTCCGTGATCGCGAGCCGTTCCGCCATGGCGACGTCGCCGGTGTCGAGGCCGACATCCATCTTCATCACCATCACGCCGCTCTCGGCGTCACCCGCCATGATCGCGCGGTGGATGGGAGCAGCACCCCGCCAGCGCGGCAGCAGCGAGGCGTGGAGATTGTAGCAGCCGAGCTTTGGCGCATCGAGGATCGCCTGCGGCAGGATCATGCCATAGGCGACGACGACGGCGGCATCGGCATCGAAGGCGCGGAATTCTTCCAGCGCCTCCGGCGTCCTCAACGTCTTCGGCGTCAGCACGGGAACACCGAGTTTTCGCGCGGCCTCTTCCACCGGGGTGGGCTGCAATTGCAGCCCGCGCCGGCCGCCGGGCTTCGGCGCGCGGGTATACACGGCCGCGATCTCGTGGCCATGCGCGACGAGCTCGAGCAGCGTCGGCACGGAGAAATCGGGCGTGCCCATGAAGATCAGGCGGAGGGGCATGACAAGCACTCGGTAAGAGTTTTGTTCTCCGTCATGCCCGGGCTTGTCCCGGGCATCCACGTTCTTGGCCGAAAGGAAAGCAAGGCGTGGATGGCCGGGTCAAGCCCGGCCATGACGACCGAGTGTGACTCACTCCGCGCGCTTGGCGGCTTTCTCGAACTTCTTCAGCACGCGGTCGCGCTTGAGCTTTGACAAATAGTCGACGAACAGCACGCCGTTGAGATGATCGATCTCGTGCTGGATGCAGGTGGCGTAGAGGCCTTCGGCGTCCTCCTCGTGCACCTTGCCGTCGAGATCAGTGTAGCGCACCCGCACCTTCGCGGGACGCTCGACCTCCCCGTAATATTCGGGGATCGACAGGCAGCCTTCCTCGTAGACCGACACGTCCTCGGAGGAAGCGATGATTTCCGGGTTGATGAAGACGCGCGGCTCGGGCTTGGTCTCGCCGTCCGGGTCGGGCTTGGCGAGATCCATGGTGATCAGCCGGAGCGGCTGCGCGACCTGGATCGCCGCGAGCCCGATGCCGGGTGCGTCGTACATGGTCTCGAACATGTCGTCGGCAAGCTTGCGGATCTCCGGCGTGAC
Organism: Bradyrhizobium sp. 149; assembly: GCF_023073915.1. GTDB lineage: Bacteria > Pseudomonadota > Alphaproteobacteria > Rhizobiales > Xanthobacteraceae > Bradyrhizobium. The sequence continues at coordinate 433,449 of NZ_JADPKK010000020.1, forward strand.
CTTCTCGATCGGCTTGGAGACCAGACGCAACTGCTTGTCGGGCAGGATGATGATTTCTCTGAGGGCCATGGCCGCGATTTAAGCCGCGCGTTCGATGCGGTCAATGCGGCCGGGAACCCCGTTAACCCCCCGCTAACCATAAAATTTCAGGTTTCGTTAACCATAAAAATTAAGGGAGCATTTACCATAAATGTTCGCTATTCGTTCGTGCCGCCGAGCGAATCGGCTAGAAGCAGAGGCATGAACGAGATCATTTTTATGCTCGGCGACTGGCCGGTGCGCAGCGTGGACGCGCTGATCGGCTTCGGCGCGCTGTTCCTCATCCTCATGGTGGTCATTGCGATGGTGATCGCGCGGTCCTCCCGGCGCGGCGCGGAACTCGCGATGGCCAATGCCATCCGCGCCGACGAGCTCGAGGAGCGCCTGAGCCAGGTGCTGCACGCCCAGAGCGAGGCTTCGGGCCGGGTCGACGCCATGACCCAGACACTCGCCGGGCGCCAGGCCGACATGGCGCGCGCGGTCAACGAGCGGCTGGATTCGGTGACCCACCGCGTCGGCCAATCGATGGAAAACACCACGCGCAACACCATGGATAGCCTGCGCGTCCTGCACGAGCGGCTCGGCATCATCGACAGCGCGCACAAGAACCTCACCGATCTCACCACGCAGGTAACGACCCTGCGCGACGTGCTCGCCAACAAGCAGTCGCGCGGCGCCTTCGGTCAGGCGCGGATGGAGGCGATCGTCCAGGACGGTCTGCCGAAGGGCGCCTACGAGTTCCAGTTCACGCTCTCGACCGGAAAGCGTCCGGACTGTGTCGTGTTCCTGCCCGACCAACGGCCGCTCTGCATCGACGCGAAGTTTCCGCTGGAAGCGATGACCGCCCTGCACGACGCCCGCACCGACGAGGAGCGCAAATTCGCCACGCAGCGGCTGCGCGGCGACGTGATGAAGCATGTCAGCGACATCGCCGAAAAGTATCTCGTCGCCGGCGAGACCCAGGACATGGCGTTGATGTTCGTGCCGTCGGAATCGGTCTACGCCGAGATCCATGACGGATTCGACGACGTGATCCAGAAGGCCTATCGCGCCCGTGTCGTGCTGGTGTCGCCGTCGCTGCTGATGCTGGCGATCCAGGTGATGCAGCAGATCATGAAGGACGCGCGCATGCGCGATGCCGCCGACCAGATCCGCACCGAGGTGATCAAGCTCGGCGACGACCTCGGACGCCTGCGCGACCGCGTGCTGAAGCTGCAGAAGCATTTTGCCGACGCCAACGAAGACGTCCGCCAGGTGCTGATCTCCGCCGACAAGATCGAAAAGCGCGCCGGGCGCATCGAAGAGCTCGATTTCAGCAAGAGCGATGCCCCCGAAGCCCCGCATCTCGTGGCGACCGGCGCTGCCGAGCTGTTCCCGCGGAAACTCCAGGCTGGGGAGTAATTTTCAGTCATGGCCGGGCTTGTCCCGGCCATCCACGGTCTTTCAGCCGCACCAAGAACGTGGATGCCCGGGACAAGCCCGGGCATGACGAGTTCTGGAGCAGAGGCATCGCCACCAGAATCTGCTAACACCACCCCATGACCGCACCCGACGTGACCTCCTCCGCCAGTCCCGACACGGCCCCCACTTCCTGGCGTGACAGCCTTGCCGTTTACCTGCAACCGCGGGTGCTGATCGTGCTGTTCCTCGGCTTCTCGTCCGGGCTGCCGCTGGCCCTGTCGGGCTCGACGCTGCTGGTGTGGATGCGGGAATCCGGCGTCGATCTCAAGACCATCGGGCTGTTTGCGCTGGTCGGCACGCCCTACACGCTGAAATTCCTGTGGGCGCCGCTGGTGGATGCGATGCATGTGCCGCTGTTCACGCGCGCGTTCGGGCGGCGACGCGGCTGGCTGCTGTTCTCGCAATCGCTGCTGATTGTCGCGATCCTGCTGCTGGCGCTGACCGATCCCGCGCGCTCGCCGTTCTACGTCGCGCTCGGCGCATTGCTGGTGGCGACGACCTCGTCGACGCAGGACATCGTGGTCGACGCCTTCCGCGTCGAGAGCCTGCCGGAGAGCGAGCAGGCCGCCGGCATGGCGTCCTATGTCGCGGCCTATCGCATCGGCATGCTGGTCTCGACCGCCGGCGCGCTGTTCATCGTCTCCGGCTTCGAGAGCACCGGCATCACCCGCACATCCGCCTGGATGTGGGGCTATGTGGTGATGGCAGGGATGGTGCTGATCGGGACCATCACGGCGCTGGTCGCGACCGAGCCCGAGCAGTCGGTGCGGGCGGAAGCTGCGACGCAAGCGCAGACCGCGTTCGCGCGCGTGCTGCACGCGGCGATCGGCGCCTTCTCGGAATTCCTGAGGCGGAAAGACGCGCTCGCCGCGCTCGCCTTCGTCGTGCTGTTCAAGTTCACCGACGCCTTCTCCGGCACGATGACCGCGCCGTTCGTGATCGACCTTGGCTTCTCCCGCAACGACTATGCGGCGATCGTGAAGGGCGTGGGCCTTGCTGCGACGCTGATCGGCGGCTTTGCCGGTGGCTTCGTCGCGCGGCGCTATTCGCTCGCGACCAGCCTTTGGATCGGCGGCGTGGTGCAGGCGCTCGCGAACCTCTCCTTCTCCTGGCTGGCCTTCGTGGGCACCAGCCAATGGGCGCTCGCCTTCGCCATCACGGCTGAGAATTTCACCAGCGCCATCGGCACGGTGATCTTCGTCGCCTATCTTTCGGCGCTCTGTCAGAACCCGCTGCACACGGCGACGCAATATGCGCTGCTCACCGCGCTTGCCGCGGTGGGGCGGACCTATCTCTCGTCAGGCGCCGGCTTCGTGGCGGATACGACGGGCTGGCCGCTGTTCTTCGTGATCTGCATGCTGGTGGCGATCCCGAGCCTGGTGCTGCTGGCCTGGCTGCAGAAGCGCGGACATTTCGAGACGCTGGGGCCGGTAAGGGTTTAGAGCGACGCTCTCACGTTCGTCATTGCGAGCGAAGCGAAGCAATCCAGACTGCCGCCGTGGACACGGTCTGGATTGCTTCGTCGCAAGAGCTCCTCGCAATGACGAACGGAGAGGATAGCGCGTCGCCTCCCCCTACTGCTTCTTGATCAGGCTCCACTTCGTGATCACGGCCTCGCTCATCTGGCCGGGATCGCTGGCGCAGGCGATTTCGTCGACCTTGACCGAAATCTCCTTGCCGGCGAACGTCTTCAGCTGCGCGGCCTGCGCGTCGCCGCTGGGAACGAGCTGGAAGGTTTCGGGCCCGGTCTCGAGATTGCACAGCCCGCTCGGCGGCGGCAGCCGGCGCGGCTCGGAGGTGATCTGGTACATCGCAACCCGCTTGCCGACGTTCTTGACGTCGCGCACTTTCATCGTGTTCAACTCGCCCGAGAGCACCTCGCCGGCATTGATCGGCTTGCCGGGCTTCGACGGCGGCGGAGCCCCGTCGTCCTGCGCGGAGATGGCCGGCGTCGCCAGCAGCATCATCGTCGCGACCAAAGCCCATCGTGTGGCGAAAAGTTTCGTCATGTCGTCCGTTCCGTAAGTCTGGATGGCTAGAACAGGGTGCGCTGCCGCATCGCGGCCGATAGCGTACCTTCATCGAGATAATCAAGCTCGCCGCCGACCGGCACACCATGGGCGAGCCGGGTTACTTTTACGTTGGCGTCCTGAAGCAGGTCGGTGATGTAATGCGCCGTGGTCTGGCCATCGACGGTGGCATTCAGCGCCAGGATGACTTCATGCACCTGCGCCTCATGCGCGCGCGCCACCAGCGCCTCGATGGTGAGGTCCTGCGGGCCGACGCCGTCGAGCGGCGACAATGTCGCGCCCAGCACATGATAGCGCCCTTGGGTCGCATTGGCCCGCTCCAGCGCCCAGAGATCGGCAACGTCGGCGACGACGACGATGATCGAGGGATCGCGCCTCGGATCGATGCAGACCGTGCAGGGACTTTGCGTGTCGATGTTGCCGCAGGTCTTGCAGACCTGGACCTTCTCGAGCGCGACCTGCATCGCCGAGGACAGCGGCATCATCAGCGCCTCGCGCTTCTTGATCAGATGCAGCGCAGCGCGCCGCGCTGAGCGCGGACCGAGGCCCGGCAGTCGCGCGAGAAGCTGGACCAGCCGCTCGATTTCGGGACCCGCAACAGCGCCCATCCTATTGGCCGAACATCCCCGCCAGCCCCGGCGGCAGGCCGAGCCCGCCGGTGAGCGACTGCATTTTCTCCTGCATGGCGGCCTCCGCCTTGCGGCGGGCATCAGCGAACGCAGTGACGAGCAGATCCTCGAGCACCTCGCGCTCTTCCGCCTTCATCAGCGAGGGATCGACCTTGACGCCCTTGACGTCCATCTTCGCGGTCATGCGCACGGCGACAAGACCGCCGCCGGAGATGCCCTCCACCTCGACGTTGGCGAGCTGGTCCTGCATCTCCTGCATCTTGGATTGCAGCTGCTGCGCCTGTTTCATCATGCCGAAAATATCGACCATCGGTGCTGTCCTTGATTGGCGCGATGCATCATCATCGCGCCTTCGCCTATTGTTTTGAGCATGATCTCATCGGAAAACCGCTTTACGCTTTTCCGGATCATGCTCTAGAGATCGTCGCCGTCGGAACCGTCGGGCGGATCGTCGCTGCCATAGTCCGCATTGATATTGGTTTCCGGTGCCTCGGGGGCAAGCCTGCGGACTTCGACGACCTTCGCACCCGGAAAACGCGACAGCACCTCCCGCACGCGCGGATCGGCCTCGGCGGTGCGCGCATGTTCCTGCTTGGCCGCCTGGTTCACCGAGCGCAGCGTCGGCTGGCCCTGCTCGTTGGAGACGATCACGGTCCAGCGGCGCCCGGTCCAGAGCTCGAATTTTCGCGCGAGATCGGAAATCATGGTCTTGGAGGCGTTGGGCTCGAGCGCGACTTCCAGCCGGCCCTCCTCGAAACGGACGAGGCGCATGTCGCCTTCGAGCGCGCCCTTGGTCAGGAGGTCGCGCTTCTGCCCGGCAAGCGCGACGAGCTGGGTGAAGCTCGTAACGCGCAACACCGGCGCGGCAGCTTGCGAATCCGTCGCGGGCGCTGCCATCTGCGGACGGGCACCACCGCCCCCGAAGGAGGACGGCGACGATGTCGGCATGCGAACCGGCGCCGCGGAGGCCACCGGCGCGGCCGGCGCGCTGCGCGCGGCACTGCCACCGCTCACAACCGGCGAACCGCCGCCGTTCTGCTCCAGCATCTTGATCGCTTCGTCCGGCGTCGGCAGGTCGGCGACATAGGCGATGCGCACCAGCACCATCTCGGCGGCTGCCGCGGGCCGCGTCGCGGCCTGCACCTCGGTGATGCCCTTGAGCAGCATCTGCCACATCCGCGACAGCACGCGCATCGAGATCTTCGAGGCGAAATCCCGCGCGCGCACACGCTCGGTCTCGCCATAGGCGACGTTGTCGGCGGTCGCCGGCACGATCTTCACGCGGGTGACGAAATTGACGAATTCGGCGAGATCCGACAGCACCACGATGGGATCGGCGCCGACGTCATACTGGTCGCGGAACTCCTTGAACGCGGACGCGATGTCGCCGCGCGCCAGAGAATCAAAGAGATCGATGACACGGGTGCGATCGGCGAGCCCCAGCATCTGCCTGACGGCATCGGCCCTTACGGTGCCTGCCGCATGCGCGATCGCCTGATCGAGCAGCGAGAGCGAATCGCGCACGGAACCTTCGGCGGCGCGCGCGATGATGCCAAGCGCTTCAGGCTCGATCTCGACGTTTTCCTTGGCCGCGATGTTGGCGAGATGCTTCATGAGCACGTCGGCTTCGACGCGGCGCAAGTCAAAACGCTGGCAGCGCGACAGCACGGTCACAGGAACCTTGCGAATCTCCGTCGTGGCGAACACGAACTTGGCGTGCTCCGGCGGTTCCTCCAGCGTCTTCAGGAAGGCGTTGAACGCCGCCGTCGACAGCATGTGGACTTCGTCGATGATGTAGACCTTGTAGCGGGCGCTGGCCGGCGCGTAGCGGACGCTGTCATTGATCTGACGGACGTCGTCGACGCCGGTATGCGAGGCCGCGTCCATCTCCAGCACGTCCATGTGCCGGCTTTCCATGATCGCCTGGCAATGCACGCCGAGCGTCGGCATCTGGACCGTCGGGCCCTTCACCGAGCCATCCGGCATCTCGTAGTTGAGCGCACGGGCAAGGATGCGCGCGGTGGTAGTCTTGCCGACCCCGCGGACGCCGGTGAGAATCCAGGCCTGCGGAATGCGGCCGGTCTCGAACGCATTGGAGACGGTGCGGACCACGGCTTCCTGGCCGATCAGATCGTCGAAACTGGAGGGACGGTATTTCCGCGCCAGCACCCGGTAGGGCGTGCTGGCCTGGCCGGCGCTGTCAGGATTGGGAGGGGCGCCAGCGTCGGTCATCGGTCGATCCGCAATGAAGTGTCTTTCGGCCGGCTTTTGCGGAAAGGAGCGCGCTGGCGGCTCGAGCCGCCGGCGCAATTCGCTCGGAAAAACAGGTAGGAGACTGACGAGCGACCCGATCCGGACCTCGTTAGGGCTGCTTCCTTCCGGACCTGACCCGGTTGGCGAGTGGCTCGTCCACCGCCAATCTCCCGGTCCCTATTTGGGGCCAAAAGGACCGGAAAGCAAGCGCGGATCGGCTTGAACGGCTGGGCTTGGCGCCGGCTTGCCCAGCATCCGGGCAATTGCCGGTCTGCCCAGCCGATAGGCTGTGCTTTCACTGCCGAAAGGGCCTTGGTAAGAACGCTGCCGGAACTCCTTCCAACAGAAAAGCGATTGATCCCAATGGTTACACGTCGTGATGTTGCATCGATTGTCGGACTTGGCGCCATTGGCGCGGTGACCGCGGGCGCGCTGGTGTCCCCGGCCGTTGCCCAGGCGGCCGATCCGAACGAATCGACCTTCGCCCGCATCCGCCGCACCAAGAAGATGCGGATCGGCGCGGTCGGCGGCGGCGCGCCCTATTACATGAAGGATCTTTCGACCGGCCAGTGGAAGGGCTTTTACGTCGACATCGCCAAGGCGCTCGCCGAGGACATGGAGGCCGAGCTCGAGATCACCGAGACCACTTGGGGCAATTCAGTGCTCGACCTGCAGTCCAACAAGATCGACATATTCTTCGGTCTCAACCCGACCCCGAAGCGCGCGCTGGTGATCGACTTCTCGGTGCCGGTCTTCAACAACGCCTTCGGCATTCTCTGCAAGAAGGACTTCAAGCCGAAGAGCTGGGCGGAGTTGAACTCGCCCGACGTCAAGCTCGCGGTCGACCAGGGCTCCTCCCATGACCAGGTCGTCAGCCGCCTGACACCGAAGGCGCAGATCTCGCGGCTGAAGTCCGCCGACGACGCCACCGCCGCGCTCCAGACCGGCCGGGTCGACGCGCAGTGCCTGATCACCATGCTGTCGCTGACGGTGCTGAAGAAGAATCCCTCGCTCGGCCAGTTCGTGCTGCCGACGCCGATCTTCGCCACCACGTCGAACGCCGGCTTCCGCCGCGAGAGCGACAAGACCTGGCGCGATTACGTCAACACCTGGATCGACTTCAACAAGGGCCTCGGCTTCATCCGGAATGCGATCATCACCAACATGGAGCTGGTGGGCGTGACCGAGGCGGACATTCCGCCGGGCGTTTCGCTGTAGGTGTGATGAGTTCGGGTCGAGTTCAGCCCGCACGCTCCGCCCTGCTCCCTCTCCCGCCTGCGGGAGAGGGTTGGGGTGAGGGTGTCTCCACAATCGAGAACCCCCGTGAGGACAGAGCCCTCACCCGCATCACATCTTCGATGCGATGCGACCTCTCCCGCAAGCGGGAGAGGTGAAGCAAGAAAGCACGCATGTATCAGTGGGACTTCGGCATCCTCTGGAGCTATCGCTGGCTCTTTCTCAACGGGCTCGGCGTCACCGTCGGCTTCACGGTGGTCATCGTGGTGCTCGGCCTCGTCTTCGGCCTGTTCGGCGCGTTCGGCACACTGTCGCGTTTTAAAGCGGTGCGCCTGCTCGCGCTCACTTTCATCGAGGCGTTCCGCTGCACGCCGATTCTGGTGCAGCTGATCTGGTTCTATTACGCGCTGCCGATCCTGGCCGGTGTCGAGATGACGCCGATCACGGCCTCGGCGCTGGCGCTGTCACTCTATGGCGGCTCGTTCTATTCGGAGATCATCCGCGGCGGCATCATCTCGATCGACCGTGGCCAGTCCGAAGCCGGCGCCGCGCTCGGCATGACGCCGGGACAGAGCATGCGCCGCATCGTGCTGCCGCAGGCAATCAAGCGCATGATCCCGGCGCTGATGAACCAGTCGATCATCCAGTTCAAGAACACCTCGCTGGTCTCGGTGCTGGCGGTGCCTGATCTGGTCTATCAGAGCCAGGTCGCCGCTCATGACAGCTATCGGCCGCTGGAGACCTACACCGCCGTCGCGGTCGCCTATGCGGCGATCCTGATTCCCCTGACCATCATGGTCCGGCGCGGCGAGAAGCGACTGGCGGTCGGCGAATGAGCGACACCTCGAAAATCGAGATCCGTGGCCTGCGCAAGAGCTTTGGCAGCAACGAGGTCTTGAAGAGCATCAGCCTCGACGTCGCCAAGGCCGGCGTCGTGGCGCTGATCGGACCGTCCGGCTCCGGCAAATCGACGCTGCTCCGCTGCATCAATCTGCTGGTGACGCCTGATGGCGGCAGCGTTCGCGTCGGCGACACGCGCTTTTCGTTCGGCGAGGGTACGAAGCTCCCCGATGTGACGACGCTGGCAAGATTCCGCGCCTCCACCGGCATGGTGTTTCAGCATTTCAATCTGTTCCCGCACATGACGACACTCCAGAACGTGATGGAGGGGCCGGTCACGGTGCGGCGCATGGCCAAGCCTGACGCCGAGAAGCTGGCGCGGGCCCAACTCGCAAAGGTGGGCCTTGCAGAGAAGGCCGACCAATATCCCGCGACATTGTCCGGCGGACAGAAGCAGCGCGTCGCGATCGCCCGCGCCCTCGCGATGGAGCCGGACGTGATGCTGTTCGACGAGGCCACCTCCGCTCTCGATCCCGAGCTGGTCGGCGAGGTGCTCGCAGTCATCCAGCAATTGGCGTCCGAAGGCATGACCATGGTGATCGTGACCCACGAGATCGCCTTTGCCCGCGAGGTCGCCGACCGCCTGATCTTCATGCGCGACGGCGTCGTGGTCGAGGAAGGCCCGGCCCGACAGGTGATCGACAATCCGCAGGAAGTGGCGACGCGCGCCTTCCTCAGCCATTTCCACCGCACCGGCGCATTGCCGCCGGCCAACGCAGCACCGTGATGCCTGATATCGATCGCGTCTACCTCGTCACCGGCGCCGCCAGCGGTATCGGCCGCGCCACTGCAAAACTGCTCGCGGCGCCCGGCACCGCGCTGCTGCTGCACACGCGCTCGAACGTTGAAGGCCTCGACGCCACCGCGGCGGAAGCCGAAGCGACAGGCGCCGTGGTGGCAAAATGCCTCGGCGATCTCGCCGAAGAAACAGCCGCCACCCACGCCATCGCCGCCGCCCAAGCCACCTTTGGCCGGCTCGATGGATTGATCCTGGTCGGCGGCCATGCCCGCCGCGGCAGCGCGATCGGCGCGCCGGCGGATCAGTTCCGCCAGGCGATGGACGAATCGGCGCTGGCGTTCACGCGGTTGGTGGACGCCGCGCTCCCGCTGTTGCGGGCAGGACACGATGCGCGGATCGTGGCGGTATCGTCGTTCGTCGCGCACGCGATCCGGCCCGAGTTCGCGCCCTTCGCCGCGACGGCCGCGAGCCGCGCCGCGCTGGAAGCGCTGGTGCGCCTCACCGCGGTCGAGCTTGCCAGGGACGGCATCACCGTCAACGCAGTCGCACCGGGCCTCATCGTCAAGGACAAGCCCAGCGAAAGCCGGCTTTCACCCGAGCAGATCGCCGCGACCGAGGCGCTGATCCCGATGGGCCGCCGCGGGCGGCCGGAGGAGGTGGCCGAGATCATCGCCTTCCTGGCGTCACCAAAAGCATCCTACGTCACCGGCCAGGTCTGGCACGTCAATGGAGGCCTGACATGAGCGAAGCAACCGTCGAACGCATCAGGCTGTTCCTGATCGAGAGCCCGATCAAGATGGCGCGCCTCCAGGGCGTTGGCAACGTCAAGGGCACGGTGAAGCGCGTGCTGCTCGAGCTCACATCGAGCGACGGCGTCATCGGCTGGGGCGAGGCGGCACCGTGGGAAGTGTTCACGGGAACGCCGGAAGCGGCCTTCTCCGCGCTCGACATCTATTTGCGGCCGGTCGTGCTCGGCAAGCCGGTGCGTCGCATCCGCGCCCTGATGGCCGCGCTCGATCGCGCGCTGGTCGGACATGCCGAGGCCAAGGTTGCCATCGAAATGGCGCTGCTGGACATCGTCGGCAAGTCGTCGGGACTTTCGGTCGCCGACCTGCTCGGCGGCCGCGTGCGCGACACGATCCCGCTGTCGTTCTCGATCGCCGATCCGGATTTCGCCGCCGACCTCGAACGCATGCGAAAGATGGTTCCGGACGGAAACGTCATCTACAAGGTCAAGACCGGCGTGAAGCCGCATCGCGAGGACCTCGATCATCTCGAAGCGATCCGCAACGAGTTCGGCGACAAGGTCGATCTGCGCGTCGATTACAACCAGGCCTTAGCGCCCTTCGGCGCCATCAGGATCCTGCGCGATGTCGAGCAGTTCGCGCCGACCTTCATCGAGCAGCCGGTGCCGCGCAAATATCTCGACGTCATGGCCCAGCTCACCGCGGCGCTGGAAACGCCCGTGCTCGCCGACGAAAGCTGCTTCGACCGCCGCGACATGATGGAGGTGGTGCGCCGCGAGGCGGCAGATGCTGTCTCGATCAAGCTGATGAAGGCCGGCGGCCTGTTCGAGGCGCAGGCGATCATGGCGATCGCCGACATCGCCGGCCTGCCCGGCTATGGCGGCACGCTGTGGGAGGGCGGTATCGGGCTTGCCGCCGGCACGCAGCTGATCGCCGCAACACCCGGCATCTCGCTCGGCTGCGAGTTCTACATGCCGCATCATGTGCTGACCGAGGACGTGCTGGAAGAGCGAGTCGCCAACCGCGGCGGCCATGTCGTGGTGCCCGACGGCCCGGGACTCGGGATCCGCGTCAGCGAAGCCTCGGTCCGCGCCAATGCGCGCGTGCTGGCGGAGGCCTAGCCGCCAGCCTCGCTGTCGTACCGGGCGAGCGTAAGCGTAGACCCGGGGCGACGATCGCGTATGCAGGCCCGATCCTTCCCCTGGCGGACTCCGTATCGTATGGTCCGACCAAACGAGCCCGGTCGCCGGGCAATCTGGAAACACTCATGTCCGAACCCGGCTGGTCGCTGCACTCCCGTCTGAAAGAGGACACCATCGACATCGGCGATTTGCCGCTGTCCAAGGTATTGGTCATCAAGGACGCCAATTATCCCTGGCTGCTGCTGGTGCCGCGGCGCGCGGACGCGGTCGAGATCATCGATCTCGACGAGGTGCAGCAGGCGCAATTGATGACGGAGATCTCCCGCGTCTCGCGCGCGCTGAAGGAGATCACCAGATGCGACAAGCTCAACATCGCAGCACTCGGCAACCTCGTGCCGCAGCTTCACGTCCACATCATCGCGCGCCGCACCGGTGACGCCGCCTGGCCGCGGCCGGTCTGGGGCGTGATGCAGCCCTTGGCGCACGACGCCACAGAGGTGCAGACTTTCATCAGTGCGCTTCGCCGCAAGATCTGGTTGGGTTGAAAGAACAAGAAATGTCAGCATTCGACTCGTTTCCACTGGGACAACCGGCCTTCGTCACCAACATTCTCGACCGCGCCGCGCATCTGCGCCGCGACGACGAAAAGCTGTTCGCGATGGAGCAAAAGCCGTCGTCGCGCGCCTATGTCGTCTATCGCGATTCGCTGCTGGTGAAGCGCGAGGGCGAAAAAGTGCGCGCCCTGATGTCGATCGACGAGGCGCTGAAATGCGGCGCCAATCCCGGCACGGTCTTCCTGGGTCTACGCGACGGCGCCGCGATGTTCGGCATGGGCCTGTCGCAGGCCGCGTCCGAGAAGCTGATCGGGCGCGACGACTACGCTCTCAGCGAGCTGCGCGGCATGGCGATGCAGGGCGCGGTACGCCCCGACGAGCTGTCGGCGATCGCGATGGCGAAGTCGATGGTGAGCTGGCATCAGCGCCACGGCTATTGCGCCAATTGCGGCACGCGAACCGCGATGAAGGAAGGCGGCTGGAAGCGGGAGTGCCCGAGTTGCAAGGCCGAGCATTTCCCGCGCACTGACCCTGTCGTGATCATGCACGTCGCCGCCGGCGACAAGTGCCTGCTCGGCCGCCAGAAGCAGTTTCCGCCCGGCATGTATTCGTGCCTCGCCGGCTTCGTCGAGGCGGCCGAGACCATCGAGGACGCGGTGCGCCGCGAGATCTTCGAAGAATCCGGGATCCGCTGCACCGACGTGCAATACTACATGACCCAGCCCTGGCCCTATCCGTCGTCGCTGATGATCGGCTGCAGCGCGCGGGCCGTGAGCGAGGACATCGTCGTCGATCACTCCGAGCTGGAGGATGCGCGCTGGTTCACGCGCGAGGAGGCCGCCTTGATGCTGACGCGGACGCATCCCGACGGGCTCGCCGGTCCGCACCCGTTCGCCATCGCCCATCATTTGCTCGGCCGCTGGGTGCACGACAAGAGCTGAGACCGCCGATGGCTGCATCCGGGATCGCGCCGCGCATCCTCTGCATCGGCATTCCCGTGCGCGACCTGACGTTTCGTGTCGAGACCGTGCCCGCGCGCGGCAGCAAGGCGAATGCCACTGATCTTGCGGAGATTTGCGGCGGCAACGCGCTCAATGCCGCGATCGCCATCGCACGGCTTGGTGGCCGCGTCTCCTTCGCGGGCCCCATGGGCGACGCGAGCGAGACGTCGAGCGGCTTCATCCTCGAACGAATGGAAGCTGAAGGCATCGAGACCACACATCTCGTGCGCATGCCGGGGCTCGCGACGCCGGTCTCGGCGATCATGATCGAGCCCTCGGGCGAACGAACGCTCACCATCTATCGCGATCCCGCGTTGTCGACCGTGCAGCTGCCGGACGCCGACGCACTGCTCGGCGATTGCCGGGCGGTTCTCGTCGAAAGCCGCTGCGCCGCGTTCGCGACCTCGCTCTGCACCGAGGCGCGCCGGCGCGGCCTTGCCGTCATCGTCGGCGTCGATCGCGCGATGTCGTTGCAGGACAGCCTGCTCGCGGCCGCCTCGCACCTGCTGTTCGCCAGCGAACAGGTGCAGGAGACGGCCGGCATCGCCGATGACGGCAAGGCGTTGAGGCGCTTGGCCGCGCTCACGCCCGCCTTCCTCGCCGCCACCCGGGGCCCACGCGGCACGATCTGGCTGAACGAGGCGGGGGAGCTGGAAGAGACCCCGGCGTTCGCGGTTCAGGCGGTCGATACACTCGGCGCCGGCGACGTCTTCCACGGCGCCTTCACGCTTCGCCTTGCCGAAGGCAGCGGCCTGCGGGAGGCGCTGCAATTCGCCGCGGCCGCGGCGGCGCTGAAATGCACCCGCCACGGCGGCGGCCAGGCCTCTCCGCAACGCATTGAAGTCGAAGAGTTTTTGCGGATGTCGCAGGCGGCAGCGCTCGAGCGGATGCCGAGATTATAGACTTGCTATAGAAAGATTTTCTATATATCAGGGAAATCGCCCCCTAAGATGGAACAAAGTTCTGCAAATGACCGATCTCGCTGTCCAACTCCCCGAGACCAGCCGCCGCCTCGACGCCATCGACCGCAAGATTCTGATGGTGCTCCAGGACGATGCCTCCCTCTCCGTCGCCGAGATCGGCGACCGCGTCGGCCTGTCCTCGACCCCCTGCTGGAAGCGTATCCAGCGCCTGGAGGCCGACGGCGTGATCACCAAGCGGGTGGCGCTGGTCGACCAGAACAAGATCGGGCTCGGCATTTCCGTGTTCGTGTCGGTCGAGAGCGCCGACCATTCCGACGCCTGGCTCAAGAAGTTCGCCGAAGCCGTCAGCGCCATGCCCGAGGTGATGGAGTTCTATCGCATGGCCGGCGACGTCGACTACATGCTGCGCGTCGTCGTCGCGGACATGCAGGCCTATGACGTGTTCTACAAGAAGCTGATCAGCGCCGTGCCGCTGAAGAACGTCACCTCGCGCTTCGCGATGGAGAAGATCAAGTCGGTCACCGCGCTGCCGATCCCGGTGGTGGCGGCGTAGATTTCACCACACGGAAGCTGTCATCGCCCGGTTTGACCGGGCGATCCAGTACACGTCAGATCTTCTGATTGTACTCGCCGACTTCGGGATGCGTGCGCAGCACGCTGTTCACCATCTCGAACATGTCGTGCATGCGCTGCTCGGAGACCGGGCTCTCGACCACGACCACGAGCTCGGGCTTGTTGGAGGAGGCGCGCACCAGGCCCCAGCTGCCGTCCTCGACCGTGACGCGCACGCCGTTGACGGTGACGAGATCGCGGATCGACTGGCCGCCGATCTTGGCGCCCTTGGCGTGCAGGCCTTCAAAATGCTTCACCACGGCGTCGATGACACCGTATTTGGTCTCGTCGGCGCAATGCGGCGACATCGTCGGCGACGACCAGGTCTTCGGCAGCGCGTTCTTCAAGTCCGCCATCGACTTGCCCGGCGCGCGGTCGAGCATGTCGCAGATCGCGAGCGCCGAGACGAGGCCGTCGTCATAGCCGCGCCCATAGGGCTTGTTGAAGAAGAAGTGGCCCGACTTCTCGAAGCCGGCGAGCGCGCCCGTCTCGTGGGTGCGGCGCTTCATGTAGGAATGGCCGGTCTTCCAATAGGTGGTCTTGGCGCCCTGCTTCTGCAACACCGGGTCGGTGATGAAGAGGCCGGTCGACTTCACGTCGACGATAAACTGCGCGTCCTTGTGGATCGCCGACATGTCGCGCGCGAGCATCACGCCGACCTTGTCGGCGAAGATCTCCTCGCCGGTGTTGTCGACGACGCCGCAGCGATCGCCGTCACCGTCGAAGCCGAGGCCCACATCGGCCTTGTGCTGCAGCACCGCGTCGCGGATCGCGTGCAGCATCTCCATGTCTTCGGGGTTCGGATTGTATTTCGGGAAGGTGTGGTCGAGCTCGGTGTCGAGCGGGATCACCTCGCATCCGATCGCCTCCAGCACCTGCGGCGCGAACGCGCCGGCGGTGCCGTTGCCGCAGGCGGCGACGACTTTGAGCTTGCGCTTAAGCTTCGGACGGCTGGTGAGATCGGCGATGTAGCGCGCCGGATAATTCTCGTGGAATTGATAGGAGCCACCGTCCCTGTTCTTGAACTCGGCGCCCAGCACGATTTCCTTCAGCCGCGTCATCTCGTCGGGGCCGAAGGTCAGCGGACGGTTGGCGCCCATCTTCACACCGGTCCAGCCATTGTCGTTGTGCGAGGCCGTGACCATGGCGCAGCTGGGCACGTCGAGGTCGAACTGCGCGAAATAGGCCATCGGCGTCACCGCCAGCCCGATGTCGTGCACCTTGCAGCCTGCCGCCATCAGGCCGGAGATCAACGCATATTTGATCGAGGCCGAATAGCCGCGGAAATCATGACCGGTGACGATCTCCTGCTTGACGCCGAGCTCCGCGATCAGCGCGCCCAGCCCCATGCCGAGCGCCTGGATTCCCATCAGGTTGATTTCCTTTTGGAACAGCCAGCGCGCGTCGTATTCGCGAAAGCCGGTCGCCTTCACCATCGGCTCGGATTCGAAGGCATAGGTGTTGGGCAGCAACACGGATTTCGGCTTGGGGAACATTGCGACGGTCTCGTGAGAAAGAGCCAGGATTTGATGCAGCCTTAGCGAATGCCGGGCCGCAGCGGAAGGCGGGAATGGCAGCTTATGGCTGATAATTGCGGCAGTTTGGTAACGGGGATGTTCTCTTGTGAGAACTCAGGGAAATCGGACAAAAGCGGCTAACCCTGCAAGCGCGCAATCTCGTCTTGGACGACCGCTTTTAGAGGTGGGAGGGCCCTTTGCACGGTCTCCCACACGAAGTGAGCCGCAACGTCCTCATAGTTGTGGCGATAGACATTGCCAGCCGCCGCCATCTGCTTCCATGCAATCGCAGGATGCCTTGCCTTCAAATCCTCCGGCAGGCGGCGTGACGCTTCCGAGATGATCTCCAAGCATCGAGTGATCGCATACACCGATCTCAAATCTGCCGTGAAGGCGTCGCGGTCCAAATCTTGGGCGAACTCAACAGCCAAATCAATGTGATGTAAGATATCCCGAAGCGTCGCGTCTGTGCGATCAGAAGGCATAGATGGCTTGGGCTGTGGCGGCGGGGGCGATATATGGCTTCAGGCTGTCGCGATTGACGATATCAACGGGCTCGTCAAAAAGTGCGGCGATATATTCCTTGAGCTCGACGTAGCCGAAAACGGTGATCCCCGCGTCCGGGTCAATCTCAACCATGATATCGACATCGCTGCCAGAGTGGTTGTCACCACGGGCCACCGAGCCAAACAACGCGGCATGCAAAACGCCCCGCTCGCGCAACGCAGGCTCGGACTGTCGCAGGATGGCAATCGCGTCGGGGCTGTTCATGGGCAGAATATAGCACCCGGCCCGCCCCGACGGGAGGCCCTGTTGACCCATTGGCGCGAACTTACTGCTCCAGCACCATCTGGCCGTTGGCGTATTCGAAGCGCTTGAGGCGGGAAAGGAAGGAGAGGCCGAGCAGGTTCTCGGACAGCGCCTCGTCGGGCAGCACCATGGCATCGACGTCGCGCACGATGAGGCCGCCGACATCGAGCATGGCGATGCGGGTGCGCGCGGCCTTGATGGTGCCGTTGGCGGTGGAAACGGTGGCGTTGTAGTCGCTGCGCGAGGGACGCAGGCCGAAGCGGGCGGCCGAGGTCTCGTTCAGCGCAACCACGGAGGCGCCGGTGTCGACCATGAAGCCGATGCGCTGGCCTTCGATCCGGCCCTCGGTCTGGAAGTGGCCGCGGCCGTCGCGGGGAATGTTGAGGCTGCGGCCGCCGGCCGGCGCGGTGGACGCGACTGCTACCGTACGCGGCACCGACGTTGCCGAGGCGGAGCTCATCCTGTCCGCCATCTGGGCCATGAAGGTGCCGAGGCCGATCATGATCGCGGCGAAGATCATTATGTTACGCATCACACCACTTCCGAGCCGGAAAGCTCGATTTCACCACGCGGCAGGCCGGTCCGCGACCGACGCGGCGGCCGGAGCGGTGCTATTTTGACGAAAAGGATGAGCGGGCGGTTAATGCGTCTTCGTAACCGTCACGTCCCGCGCGGCTTGACCCGCCGGGTCGGCAGCGCATTCGCCGGATCTTCCGGCCAGGGATGGCGCGGGTAGCGGCCGCGCAGATCGGAGCGCACGGCACTGTAGCTGCCGCGCCAGAAACCCGGGAGATCGCGCGTCACCTGCACCGGGCGCTGCGCCGGGGACAGCAGCTCCAGCACCAGCGGCACCTTGCCGGCGGCGATCGACGGATGGGTGTTGAGGCCGAACAATTCCTGGAGCCGCACCGCGATTGTCGGCCCCTGCTCGGCTTCATAGTCGATCGCGAGCACGCTGCCGGTCGGGGCCTCGAAATGCGTCGGCGCCTCGCGGTCGAGCCGCGCACGCATCTCCCACGGCAACAATGCCATCAACGCGTCGGAGAGATCGCCGGCGGAGATATCCTTCAGCGCGATCTTGTCGTAGAGCGCCGGCACCAGCCAATCGTTGCGCCGCGCGATCAACCCGTCGTCGGAGAGATCGGGCCAGCTGTCGCCCTCGGCCTTGCGCAAGAACATCACGCGATCGCGCCATTGTCTTGCTGCCTTCGACCAGGGCATCCGGTCGAGGCCGGCTGCGATCAGCCCGTCTGCGAAGATGCGCGCGGTGTCCTCCGAGGGCGACACGGCAAGTGTCGCCTCAGAGAGCGTGATCGCGTGCAGCACGCGGTTGCGACGCGCCCGCAGCGCCATCGCGCCGCGATCGAACGAGATGTCGTCGACGGATTCGATGTGCTCGGCGAAATGCTGCTCGATGTCATCCTGCGTGATTTGCGCTGCGAGCAGAATGCGTCCACTCGCCGCCGTGCCCGTCATCTCGCCAATGGCGATATAGGGTGCGCGCGCGAGCGAGGAGGTTTGATCGACGGCGGCGCCACGACCGTTGGCGAGCACGAAGCTGCCATTGCCGCGGTTGCGCGCGACGCGATCCGGGAAGGCATAGGCGAGCATCAGGCCGGTCGAGAGGTCACCTTCTCCGCTCGCCGCCTTCTCTGACGCGGCCACCTGCGAGGCCCAGCGCCGGGCGAGGTCGCGCGCGCTTGCGGCACGCGGAGAACGGTCGCGGCGGAACTGATCGCGCCGGTGCTCGAGATCGACACTGTCGCCGCCGAGCCCGCGCTCGGTGATGATGGCGGCGATCTCGGCGGCGGCTTCGCCCTCGCCGGCACGATGCGAATCCACGATCATGCGCGCGAGCCGCGGCGGCAGCGCCAGCGCACGCAGGCTCTTGCCTTCCGCGGTGATGCGGCCATCGCCATCGAGCGCATTGAGCTCGGAGAGCAGGCTTTTTGCTTCCTTCCAGGCCGGCTGCGGCGGCGGGTCGAGAAACGACAGCGCGGCAGGATCGGCGACACCCCATTGCGCGAGATCGAGCACCAGCGAGGACAGATCGGCGCTGAGGATCTCGGGCTGGGCATAGGGCGCGAGCGAGGCTGTCTGAGGTTCGTCCCAGAGCCGGTAGCAGACACCGGGCTCGGTGCGGCCGGCGCGACCGCGGCGCTGGTCCGCCGCCGCGCGCGAGACGCGCACGGTCTCGAGCCGGGTCAGGCCGATGTCGGGCTCGTAGCGCGGCACCCGGGCAAGACCGGAATCGACCACGATACGGACGCCCTCGATGGTGAGCGAGGTTTCCGCGATCGAGGTCGCCAGCACCACCTTGCGCGTGCCCTTGGGTGGCGGCGAGATGGCACGGTCCTGCACGGCGGCGTCGAGCGCGCCGAACAGCGGCACGATTTCAATGCTGGCATCCTGTACGCGCTCGCCGAGGAAATTCTGGGTGCGGCGGATTTCGGCGGCGCCCGGCAGGAACGCCAGCACCGAGCCGCTGTCGGCGCGCAGAGCAGAAGCGATGGCATCCGCCATCTGCCGCTCGATCGGCGCGTCCGCCTTGCGGCCGAGATAGCGTGTCTCGACCGGAAAAGCGCGGCCCTCGCTTTCGACCACGGGTGCTTCCCCGAGCAATTTTGCGACGCGGGCGCCATCGAGCGTTGCCGACATCACGAGGATGCGCAAATCCTCGCGCAGGCCCTGCTGCGCGTCGCGCGCCAGCGCAAGGCCCAGATCGGCATCGAGCGAGCGCTCGTGGAATTCGTCGAACAGGACGGCGGCGATGCCCGACAGTTCGGGATCATCGAGGATCTGGCGGGTGAAGATGCCTTCGGTCACCACCTCGATGCGGGTTGCGCGCGATATTTTCGAGCCGAACCGGACGCGATAGCCGACGGTCTCGCCGGCACGCTCTCGAAGCGATTTAGCCATGCGGTCGGCGCTGGCGCGCGCCGCGATGCGCCGCGGCTCCAGCACGATGATCTTCTTGCCTTTCGCCCAGGGGGCATCGAGCAGCGCCAGCGGCACGCGCGTAGTCTTGCCGGCGCCCGGCGCCGCGACCAGCACAGCGGCATTATGCGCCTCCAGCGTGCGCGAGAGGTCGTCGAGCACGGCATCGATCGGGAGGGGCGTGTCGAAGCTGCGGGGCAAGAAATTATCCGGGCGTCATGCCCGGGCAAAAGCGCGAAGCGCGTCTTCGCACAAAAGTCCCGGGCATCCACGTTCTTTCATCTGGCAGTGAACAAGACGTGGATGGCCGGGACAAGCCCGGCCATGACGGTTTAGGCCGACAACGATATCCAACTATCAGCTCTGCACCGGCGGGCGTCCGATGCTCTCATAGACGAAGCCGGCCGCGGCCATCTCTTCGGGGCGGTAGATGTTGCGGAGGTCGACGATGACGGGCTGCGCCATGGTCACCTTCAGCCGATCGAGATCGAGCGCGCGGAACTGGACCCATTCCGTGACGATGACGATCGCATCGGCGCCTTCCGCGCAGGAATAGGCATCCTCGCAATAGGTGATATCAGGCAGCTCGCCCTTGGCCTGTTCCATGCCGACGGGGTCAAAGGCCTTCACCTTCGCTCCCATGTCGATCAGGCCGGTGATCAGCGGGATCGACGGCGCATCGCGCATGTCGTCGGTGTCGGGCTTGAAGGTAAGGCCGAGCACGGCGACGGTCTTGCCGCGCAGCGAGCCGCCGAGCGCCTGGCTGACTTTGCGCGCCATCGCGCGCTTGCGGTTCTCG
>NZ_JADPKK010000012.1 GCF_023073915.1 Bradyrhizobium sp. 149
TGGTGTGGGTGCGTGCTGCTGCGGCTCCGCAACAGCATGCGCCCCCTCCGGCACCGCCTGCCGCGCGCCCGACGCCGCCAGCACCGCCGCCCGCCGCGGCTCCGCAGCAGCACGCACCCACACCACCGCCGCCTGCAGCTCGCCCGACGCCACCGCCGCCCCCGCCGCCGGCAGCAACTCCTCAGGGCCGTCCCGCGCCGGCGCCCACGGCGACACCGTCACCTGCGCCTGCGGCGCCGACGGCGAGACCGGGCGCGCCCGCTCCGGCCACGACACCTGCACCGGCAACCACACCTTCGCCGACAGCGACTCCTGCGCCGACCGCGACGCCGGCTCCGGGCAGCGCGCCTGGCGCACGCCCCGGTATGACACCGCCCGGACGTCCCGGCGCGCCTCCGGCCGCGGGATCACCGGCACCAGCTCCAAGTGCCACGCCCGCTCCGACGACCACACCGGCGCCAGGGGCCACCCCGACGCCGCCGTCCGGGCGTCCGGGTCCCGCACCGGGCACAACGCCCGCGCCCGGCGCAACCCCCGCTCCGACAGCGACACCGGCTCCCGGCGGCGCTGTTACGCCGCCGCCCGGGCGTCAGGGTGGAGCTCCTCCTGCGGGCGCGCCTGCCGCCGGAACACCGCCCGCCTCACCGCAGGCGGGGGTCCCGGCTCGGCCCACGCCCCCGCCCGGCGCCGCAGCGCCAAGTGTCGTGCCAGCCACGCCCGCCGCAGCGCCACCTCCCGACAGGGCGCAATACGCTCACCCGACCGTCGCTCCGGCCTTCCGGTCTGCGCCTACGGTCGCAGCGCCCCTGCCGCCGCCGCCACGCCCGCCGCAGCGTGACCTGACACCGCTTGCGATCGGTGCAGGCGTGGTGGCCGGTGCCGTGATCGGCGCCACCATCGCCGACTACCGCAACCAGCGACGCGAGAGCATCGAAGGCGGCCGCACCGTCTATACCGAGCCGGACCGCATTATCATCCGCGATCCGGGCGGGCAGACCTACGTCCGCGGCAACGATCTCTATCGCTTCCGCTATGGAGCCCGCGACATCCGCACCGACACTGTCGGCGGCGATACCCGCACCGTCGTGATCCGTCCCGACGGCAGCGAGATCGTCACCGTTGTCGGTCCAGACGGTCGGTTGCTGCGTCGAATCCGCAGGGACCCCGGCGGGCGCGAGATCATCATCATCGACAACAGCTATCGCGATCCGCAATCGGTCGGCGGTTTCTATGTCGACGCGCCGCCGCCGGTCGTGAACATTCCCTACGATCGTTATATCGTCGACGCCGAGGAGGCGTCGCCGGACGTGATCTACCAGACGATGGTGGCACCGCCGGTGCAACGGATCAATCGCCGCTACACGCTCGACGAAATCCGCTACAGCCCCAATGTTCGCATGCAGATGCCGAGCATCGACCTCAACACGATCAATTTCGAGACGGGATCGTGGACCATCCCACCGGACCAGGCGGCGAAGCTGCAGTCGATCGCCGACGGTCTCAACCGTGCGATCCAGGCCAACCCGCGCGTGGTGTTCCTGATTGAAGGTCACACCGACGCGGTCGGCAACGACGTCGACAATTTGTCATTGTCGGACCGTCGTGCGCAGTCCGCGGCCGAATTGCTGACCCAGCAATTCGGTGTGCCGGCCGAGAACCTGACCTCGCAGGGCTATGGCGAGCAGTATCTGAAGGAGCAGACGCAAGGGCCAAGCGCGATCAACCGGCGCGTCACCGTCCGCAACATCACGCCGTTGCTCAATGGCGGTCAGGCCTCGCTGCCGCCGCCCCCGCCCGGCACCGCGCCGCCGCGCTGAGGCGAAACACAAAATGCAAAATGGCAGGGAGCAATCCCGGCCATTTTTTTCGTCGTTGCGAGAAGCGAAGCGACGAAGCAATCCAGACTGCCGCCGCGGAAAGTTTCTGGGTTGCTTCGCTCGCAATGACGAATCCCCGTTCCGGCTAGTCCTTGTCGCTCTCCAGCCGGAAGATCTGCGAGCCTTCGCTGCCCGACAACAGTCCCGTGTCGCTGTAGAGCTTCAGCTTGGCGCGGGTATCGTTGATGTCGAGATTGCGCATGGTGAGCTGACCGATGCGATCGGCCGGTGTAAACGCCGCGTCCTCCACCTTCTCCATGCTGAGCCGCTCCGGCGCATAGGTGAGGTTCGGGCTCTCGGTGTTGAGGATCGAGTAGTCGTTGCCCCGGCGCAGCTCGAGCGACACCTCGCCGGTGACGGCGCGCGCGACCCAGCGCTGCGCCGTCTCGCGCAGCATCAGCGCCTGCGAATCGAACCAGCGGCCCTGGTAGAGCAGGCGACCAAGGCGCATGCCGCTGATGCGGTACTGCTCGATGGTGTCCTCGTTGTGGATGCCAGTGACGAGGCGCTCATAGGCGATATGCAGCAGCGCCATGCCGGGCGCTTCGTAAATGCCGCGGCTCTTGGCTTCGATGATACGGTTCTCGATCTGGTCGCTCATACCGAGACCGTGGCGTCCGCCGATCGTGTTGGCTTCGAGGAACAGCGCGACGGGATCGCTGAAGGTCTGGCCGTTCAGCGCAACCGGCTGACCCTCCTCGAAACGCACCACGACCTTCTCGGCCTTGACGTTGCAGTCGTCGCGCCAGAACGGCACGCCCATGATCGGGTTGACGATCTTGATGCCGCTGTCGAGGCTCTCGAGATCCTTGGCCTCATGGGTGGCGCCGAGCAGATTGCTGTCGGTCGAATACGCCTTCTCGGCGCTCATCTTGTAGGCAAAGCCCTGCGCGGTCATGAACGCCGACATCTCGGCGCGGCCGCCGAGCTCGTCGATGAACTGCTGATCGAGCCAGGGCTTGTAGATGCGCAGGCCGGGATTGGTCAGAAGGCCGTAGCGATAGAAGCGCTCGATGTCGTTGCCCTTGAAGGTCGAGCCGTCGCCCCAGATGTTGACGCCGTCCTCCTTCATCGCGGCGACCAGCATCGTGCCGGTGACCGCGCGCCCCAATGGCGTGGTGTTGAAATAGGTGATGCCGCCGGTGGAGATGTGGAAGGCGCCGGACTGGATCGCGGCGATGCCTTCGTGGACGAGCTGCGTGCGGCAATCGACCAGCACCGCCTTCTCGGCGCCGAACGCTTCGGCCTTGCGCGGAATCTCGTTGTAGTCGGCTTCGTCGGGCTGGCCGAGATTGGCGGTATAGGCGTAGCAGCGCGCGCCCTTCTGCTTCATCCAGAGCAGCGCCGCGCTGGTGTCGAGGCCGCCCGAAAAAGCGATGCCGACTTTCTCACCCTTGGGCAGGCTTTTCAGGATCGTGGTCATGGGGCTTCCAATCGGTCTCAAGGGGCTGATGTCGTTTCACGGGTTGACCGCGCGAATATCAAATTTCGCGGGGCTCGGCACCCCTTTAATGGCTCAAACTGAGGGCTCGGCACCCGTCTTGCGGCCGAACAGGCGCTGGCGGAGCCGGTAGGCCGGCATGTTCAGCCGGGTCAGGGCGGCATCGACCGCCTCGTCCGAAAACCGGGTCCGCGGCCAGCGGTAAATCAACGCGTAGGCAAACCAGATCACGACGAAACTGACGAGGCCGGCGATCGAGACATCGGTGAAGAAGTGGCCGCCAAAGGCCATTCGCAGCCCGCTGGTGACGAGGCCGAACACCACGGCTCCGGCATAAGCGAGCGGCCGCCACGCCGGCGGGGCCAGTGCGGCCGGCGCCAGCGTCCAGAACGCGGTCGCGCCTTCGCCCGAGAAGAACGAGCAGTTGCGCGCGCAGCCGCCGCGCGGATCCCACCACGGCACGAATTGCTGGTCGCCGGCAAACTGCGTCACCACGACCGGGCGCGGCCGGCCCCAATAGGTCTTGAACGTGAGATTGGTGAGGATGCCGGCCGACATGATGATCGTGACCAGCAGGAAGACGATCGCGCGCCCCGATACCATCAGCGGGCGATCGGGCCGGACCATCTTGACCACAAGCGCGATCAGCGAAGGCAGCACGAACGCCCAGGCAACCCACATCGCTGCATCGCGCGCGAAGCCGGCCCAATCGTTCAGCTTGAGCGGAAACGCCTTCGTATCCGGGTCGAAGAACAGCGCGGCGAGCTTGAGATCAAGCTCGGGATAGAAGCCGAAAACAACGCCGATCACGAGCCACAGCGCCAGGGCGATGAAGAGTCCAGTCCGGTTCATGGCGCGCGGTTTAGCCGAGTGGGACCGGGATGAAAACCCTCTGCAAGGGTCCTGCAAGGGGCCTGTCCTCCTCCGCGAGGGCCAAGAAACTACCGCGCATCCGGCCGCGAATTCGACGGCAGTGGCGGGAGCGGTTTTCGCAGGGGCGGCGGATTGCGCCAGGCGCCGGCATTGCGGCCCGCGATCAGCCAGTAGACGACGCCAGAAACGATGCCCGCGCCGGTCATGATCTCCAGGTGACGCCGCACGATGCCCTCGAATTGCAACGTGTCGGGATGAAACGGAACGAGGCCGAGATAGCAGGCGAGCCCCACGACGCCTCCGCCCACGGCATAGGCGAGCGCGCTGCGGATGTAGAGCGCCTCGGTGATCGCGACGATCACCGCCGCCGGCACCAGCGCAAAGCCGGAGACGAAGATGAAGCCGAAGCCGAGCAGGATATCAATCGTGCCCTGATCGACGGGGCCGGCGCCGAGATCGGCGAACTCCGGAAACAACAGCGCGAGGACGACGATCATGCCGCCGACGAAACAGGCGGCGAGAAAGCCGACGAAGATGACGATGAGGCGGCCGATCAGGGACATGCCGAAGCCAACGTTTTCGTCATTGCGAGCGCAGCGAAGCAATCCAGAGATGCGTCCGCGGAGACAGTCTGGATTGCTTCGTCGCTGCGCTCCTCGCAATGACGAGGTTGCGACAGCATGCACATAACAAGCTAATCCGTCATCGCCATGGCGCGCAGCGCCTGGCGCTCCCTGGCGGAGAGCTTCTCGGTTTCCGACTTGAGCTGACCGCAGGCGGCGAGAATGTCGCGGCCGCGCGGGGTGCGCACCGGCGAGGAATAGCCGGCGTTGAAGATGTATTCGGAGAATTTTTCGATCTGGTCCCAGTCCGAGCATTCATAGGCGGTGCCGGGCCAGGGATTGAACGGAATCAGGTTGATCTTGGCGTGAACACCCTTGAGCATCTTCACCAGCAGCTTTGCATCGTCGAGCGAATCGTTGACGCCCTTGAGCATCACATATTCGAAGGTGATGCGGCGCGCATTCGAGGCGCCGGGATAGTCGCGGCAGGCCTGCAGCAATTCCTTGATCGGATATTTGCGGTTGAGCGGCACCAGCTCATTACGCAGCTCGTCCCGCACCGCATGCAGCGAGATCGCGAGCATGACACCGATCTCCTCGCCCGCGCGCACGATGTTCGGCACCACGCCCGAGGTCGACAGCGTGATGCGGCGGCGGGAAATGCCGATGCCTTCGTTGTCGCCGACGATGAGCAGCGCGTCGCGCACGGCCTCGAAATTGTAGAGCGGCTCGCCCATGCCCATCATCACGATGTTGGTGACACGACGCGTGCCGTCTTCGCGATCGGCCCAATCGTTCAGACGATCCCGCGCGACCATCACCTGTCCGACGATCTCGCCGGCAGTGAGATTGCGCACCAGGCGCTGCGTGCCGGTGTGGCAGAACGAGCAGTTCAGCGTGCAGCCGACCTGGGAGGACACACACAGCGTGCCGCGATCGGTCTCGGGGATGTAGACGCACTCGACTTCATGGGCACGCTCGACATTGTCGCCGCTCGGCAGCCGCAAAAGCCATTTGCGGGTACCGTCGTTGGAGATTTGCTCGGCCACGACTTCGGGCCGGTCCACCGTGAAGCGCTCGGCGAGTGAGGTGCGGATCGTCTTCGAGACCGACGTCATCTCGTCGAAATTCCGGGCACCGCGAAAATAGAGCCAGTGCCACAGCTGCTGCACGCGCATCTTGCGCTGCGCGGGCGCGACGCCGATCTCACCGAGGCAATCGGCAAGCTCCGTCCGCGACAGCCCGATCAGCGACGGCTTCGCCGGCGGCACATAGGTTTCGAGCGGAGTCTTCTCCACCAGTGTTGCGTTGTGCGGCTCGGTCGTCGGTTGCATTGAATGGCCTGACAGCTTGGTCGTTCCGGGATGGTCCGAAGGGATCGCGAAGCGATCCTGAGGACCAGACCCGGAACATCGAGGTTCCGGGTTCGATGCTGCGCATCGCCCCAGAATGACGGCAAAAATCTGGAACCGCCCCTATATAGCAACCGGAATTGCCGATTGCGACCTTACAGACTGCAGCCTTAACGCCTGCAATCCTGGGAGATCCGGTCAAGCGCCTGGGCGAGCCCCTTCAACGAGAAGGTGTCGGTGGTCTCGGTGCCCTTGGCCGAGACGCCCTTGACCACGAGATCGGCGGATTTGCGCATGGCCTCGACCATCCGCTCTTCCTCGGCCGCGTTCTTGATCCAGAGGCCGTCGCCCTGCGAGTACATGGCGAAAGCGGCGCCGCCGACCTCGACCGAGGATTCAGAGCCCGGCTTCAGGGCGTAGCCGATCATGACCGAGACTTCGTTGTTGACCCTCTCCGCCGGGCGGGTGGAGACGAAGGCATAAGCAGGATCGCGCGGCCGATTCGGCGGGTTGGTCTTCGACGACGACGGCTTGGCCAGCGCGAAGCAGACCTTTTTACCATTGGGCGCGGCGGAATAGGCGCCCCAGGTGCCGAACTGGCCGATCAGGGTTGGCTCGGCGCCGCCAGCAACCGCCGCGGGAGGGGCCGTCGGCTTGCTCTCGGGCTTTGCAGCCGTCTTTCCAGTCGTGTTGGCCGCCGGCGCGGCCGCTTTCGGCGGCTCTTTCGGTGCAGTTTTGGGCGCAGGTTGCGCCGTCTGCGCGCGCGCGGAATCGGTGATTCCACAGGCCGCCACGCCCGTCATCAAAGCTAAAATCAGCACCCGCCACATGCTGGAGTGGTTCCCTCAATATTGTGACTGGAAGATGGCCCGGCCGCGCGTTGTCCCCGTGGCAGGGATAGCCGGGAAAGTCCAATTTGGGAAGGCAGTTAGCGAAGGTCGCGGTGACTAGGCCCTGGATCGGGCCGCGCGCTGCTCCGACCATTGCGCATCGGTCCAGCGCAACAAATCCTCGGCGCCGGAACTGCGCAAATGGGCGCCACCGTCGATCACCACCATCTCGCCGTTGATGTAGCCGGCACGGTCGGAGACCAGGAAGCTCGCAAGGTCGGCAAGCTCGCCGTGCTCGCCGGCGCGCCCCAACGGGTTGCGCACGGCCCAGTCCTCGTCGCGACCCTCGGGGCGGAGCTGTCCCGAGGCGCCGGCGGTCGGGAACGGTCCCGGCGCAATCGCGACGGTGCGGATACCCTTCGGGCCCCATTCCACAGCGAGACTTTTGGTCATCGCCAGCACAGCAGACTTCGCCATCGCCGAAGGCACCGTGAAGGCGCGGCCGGTGATGGTTGAAGTCGAGAGGATCGAGAGCACGACGCCGCCGTGCTTGCCGTCGATCCAGCGCTTGCCGGCGGCAAGCGTGCAATACATCGCACCATGCAGCGTCGGCGCGAGGATCGCATCCGCGGCGCGGAACGACAGATGCTCGCTCTGCGCGATGAAGGTCGCAGCCGCATTGTTGACGAGAATATCGAGCGGCGCCTCGCGCCAGATGGCCTCCATCATGCTCTCGACGGCGGCGCCGTCGCGGATATCGCAAGCCACGGTGGTGATCTTGCTGCCAGTCGCTTCGCGCATCTCGCTCGCCGTCGCTTCCAGCCGATCGAGCTTGCGCCCGCAAATGACGAGGTCGGCACCAAGCGCGAGGAAACGGCGCCCCATCACCGCGCCGAGGCCCGAGCCGCCACCGGTGACGAGGATGCGCTTGTCCGTGAGCAGACCTGTTTCAAACATGGTTTGAATCCTTCTTCGCGGATTTGATCGTTGCGAGGATAGGCCGGTGCATGGTCTCTGACAAAGAAACCGGATTGTCGCCCGTGCCTAAATCCGGCAGAAACGGGCAAACTATAATTCCAATCGAAACGCCCGTACTTCACTTCTCAAGAAGGTGCCGCCATGAAAGCCATCCTCTGCTCGCAATATTGCCAGCCCGACGATCTCGTTCTGGCCGACGTGCCGGATCCGGTGGCCGGTCCGGGCGAAGCCGTGATCGCGATCAAGGCGGCGGCGCTGAACTTCTTCGATATCCTGATGATCCAGGGCAAGTACCAGATCAAGCCGCCGTTCCCGTTCTCGCCGGCCGCCGAAGTCGCGGGCATGATCGAGAGCATCGGTCCCGGCGTGACCGATCTGAAGGTCGGCGATCGCGTCGTCGCCTCCTGCGGCCACAACGGCGCGCGCGAAAAGATCGCGCTGCCGGCGGCATCGATCGTGAAGATTCCCGACAATCTGGACTACGACCGCGCGGCCGGCATCATCATCATCTACGGCACCGCGTTGCATGCGCTGGAAGATCGCGCGAGCCCGAAGCCGGGCGAGACGCTCGGGGTGCTCGGCGCCGCCGGCGGCACCGGACTTGCCGCTTGCGAGCTGGGCAAGCTGATGGGCCTGAAGGTGATCGCCTGCGCCTCGTCGGACGAGAAGCTCGAATTTGCGAAGGCGCACGGCGCAGAACTCACGCTCAATTACGGCAAGGAAGATCTGAAGGAAGGCTTGCGGAAGCTCACCGGCGGCAAGGGCGTCGACATCATCTTCGATCCCGTGGGCGGCACCTATGCCGAGCAGGCCCTGCGCTCGATCGCCTGGGAAGGCCGTTTCCTCGTGATCGGCTTTGCCGCCGGCGACATTCCGAAGATGCCGCTGAACCTCGCGCTGCTGAAGGGCTGCGACATCCGTGGCGTGTTCTGGGGCGCGTGGACGCGCCTCAACCCGGCCAAGAACCGCGCCAATCTCGAGAAGCTCGTGAAGTGGACGGCGGAAGGAAGGATTTCATCGCATGTCGACCGCACCTTCCCTCTGGCACAAACCGCCGACGCACTGAAGGTGCTCGCGGGCCGCCAGGCCATGGGCAAGGTGATCTTGCATCCGTGATCTGACGCGGTCGGCGGATGGTATCGCGACGTCGTCACCACACACTCAACTGTCATCGTCCGACCTTGATCGGGCGATCCAGTATTCCGAGACGGTCGTGGCTCAATCGATGGGCCGCGGCGTACTGGATTCCCCGCCTTCGCGGGGAATGACAGCGAGCGCGGGAAAGGCAGCACGGCCAACTGCCCTTGCGCGGAGTTGCGCCGCCACATGGTAAAACGCGGTCAACCATCTCCGTCGAAATTGCGGTGCATTGCCCCGCCTCGCCGCAATCAAACCCAAATCTCTCCCGATTCGCGCAAACCACCGTCGTCTTTTGGGCTGATTCAAACGGCGATTTACCGGCTCCAGTTTGCGGGGAACTTCTGGACAATAGCAAAAAGACTGAAGCCGGGATTGCCCCTGCGTTGCGTTAGTTATGGGGAGCATCACCATGGAGACGACGGCGCACCGTCCGTCCAGGGAACCGAAGGCGTTCGATTCCGATCAAGCTGCATCACGTCCGTCCGTCGCGTCCTATATCCGTGCGCGCGCCGCACGGGTCGATCTGTCACCGGACGATCCAATTCCACTGTTCCTGTCCGATCCGCTTGGTGCGCCGGACCCAGGCGAATATACGCCGCAGGAATTGCATCCCCGAGTCAGAATTGTCCCGCGTGTTCTCGCCGGCGTTCTCGCAGCCGTTTTGGTGGCATCCACCCTGGCAATTCTGGCCGCGCTGTTTCAGTCCGACCTTCGCGGCATCTTCGCCGCCGACGCCGGTCGCTCGGCGAGCTTCGCGCTCGACCAGGCGGTGGCGTCGGCCAACGTGCCGGTTGCGCGGCAGGTCCCGATCAAGGATCCGGCCCGCGTGACCAACACAATGCTGGCGAGCGCTGACGTGCAGGATCTCCCGGCACCGTCGACGCCGAGCCGCGAAGCGATCGCGAGTGCCTATCAGACCGCGCTGCAAGCCCAAGGACCAGTGCAAGCGCCCGCGCCTGTCGCGGCGCAGCCTCCGCCCGCCAGAATGCTCGACGCCGATACGCTGGCCGGGCTGATGACGCGCGCGAACGGCCTATTGAGGATCGGCGATATCGCTGCGGCGCGCCTGCTGCTCGAACGCGCAGCCAATGCACAGGATGCGACCGCCGCCCATCTACTGGCGCAGACCTATGACCCGGCCGTGCTGGGCACCAGCGACGCGCGCCGCATCGCCGCCGACGCGACCGCCGCACGCGACTGGTATCAAAAAGCCGCGGCACTCGGATCAGCGGAGGCGCGGCAGCGCCTCGCCCAACTTCAGAATTAGAACTCGTCAGGAGACATCATGCATAACGCTTTGAGGATGGCGCTTGCCGCCATCATGACGATCTGTGCCTTTGCGGCCCGCGCCGAGCAGACCGAATACGATCCGGCCAAGGTCTCGGACGGCCTGAAGGCCATCTTCCAGTTCGGCTCGACCTCGACCAAGCAGTCGCTGAACGCCAACACCGTTACGCTGATCACCGGCACGATCGGCGGCACCTATGTGCAGTTCGGCGCGGACCTCGCCTCCGTGCTCGACGACGGCAACAGGATCCGCGTGCTGCCGATCGTCGGCCGCGGCTCGGTGCAGAGCGTCGCCGACATCCTGTTCCTGCAAGGCGTCGATCTCGGCATCGTGCGGGCCGATACGCTCGACTATCTCGAACGCAAGGGCTTTGCCAAGGACATCAAGAAGCAATTCACCTATGTGACCAAGCTCTACAACGAAGAGATGCAGGTGATCGCGCCGAAATCGGTCGCGACATTGAAAGATCTCGAAGGCAAGACGGTGAGCGTGGACCTGCCGAACGGCGGCACCTTCGTCACCGCACTCACCGTGTTCGAACGGCTCGGGATCAAGGCGAAATTCGTCTATGTCGAGCAGCGCATCGCGATGGAGAAGCTGAAGGCCGGCGAGATCGACGCCGTCGTCGTGGTGGGCGGCAAGCCGTACAAATCGGTCTCGACTTTCGGCAATGACGGACGCTTCCATCTTGCGAGGGTCGACTATGCAAAGCCGCTCCAGAGCGACTATCTGCCGGCGACGCTGACTGCCAAGGACTATCCGAACCTGATCAAGGAGGGCGAGAGCGTGGACACGATCGCGGTGCCCGCCGTGCTTGCCGCCTATAGCTGGGCACCGAACACCGAGCGCTATCGCAAGCTCGCGCTGTTCGTGGACGCGTTCTTCACGAAGTTTCCCACGCTTCAGAACCCGCCCTTCCATCCCAAATGGAAGGAGGTCTCGCTCGCGGCCCCCCTGTCCGGCTGGAGCAGATTGCCGGTGGCGCAGCAATGGCTCGACCGCCACGGCGTGGAGCCGGTGACGCAGAAGCGCTTCGAGGCCTTTTTGAAGCAGAGCCCAACCGCTGCAAAGGTGTCCGACCGAGACAAGGAAACGCTGTTCAGACAATTCCAGGCGTGGGACGCGGAGAAGGCGCGGGCGCAAGCGGGGTCGGAGAAGAAGTAGCGAGCGCGCTTGCTCTCCACACATTCAGTCGCCATCGCCGGCTTGACCGGGCGATCCAGTACTCCGTGACGAGTGTTGTTGAATCGATAAGCGGCGGCGTACTGGATTCCCCGCCTTCGCGGGGAATGACAGCGGAGGATGCGGCGACAGCTATTGCGCGGCTTCCGCTTCCACCTCATCCACCCCGCGCTTCAGCGCGGCGCGGGCGGCTTCGCGATGTTCGTTCGTAATGTGGCTGGCGACCATACGGATCGCGGTGGCGAGCACGGCGGCGTCATCGGTGAAGCCGAGGATCGGCATCACGTCGGGAACGAAGTCGAACGGCAGTATGAAATAGGCGATCGCCCCGAGCAGCGACGCCTGGACATGGCGCGGCGTCTGCCGGTCGAAGGCACAATAGTAGGCGGCGAGCAGATCCTCCGCGAACGGCAGTTGCGCGGCGACACGCTTCAGCTTGCGCCAGAAGCGGCGGCGCACGCTCTCACGATCTTCCGCGAGCCGGTCGGCCGGTTCGAAACCGACGCTGTGTTCGGCAGCCATCTTCGACAACTCCCCGTCCAGCCCGAGGCGGCAGATCGCCGCGTCCGGTTCCGATCACAACATGGGGATGCGGCCGGTCCCCGCAAGATGTCAGCCCGGTGTCAGCCTGGCGATGGCGTTCATCGCCCTGGCGAGCTCGATGTCGAGTGGGGTGACGCCGCCGGCATCATGGGTCGACAGCACCACCTCCACCGTCTTGTAGACATTGCGCCATTCGGGGTGGTGATCCATCTTCTCCGCGACGAGCGCCGCGCGGGTCATGAAGCCGAATGCCTCGTTGAAATCCTTGAAGACAAAGGTTTTCCCGATCGCGTCGCGTCCTTGAGCCTCGGTCCAATCAGGTAGTCCGCCCAGCGCCTGCCGGCGCGCCTCCGCCGAGAGCCGTTCTGCCATCATCGCCTCCGTCCTTCAGGGGAACTTTACCCTAAACACCGCACTGACGCCCCGGGTTCATACGGGATTTGACCCATCCGCTAACCATGACGGAGATGTAACCCCGCCGGACAAGAAATTTGCTACACTTGCGGGTGTAAATCGCCGGCCGAGATGAAACTGAGCCTCAAGCGACTGTTCGGGAGATCGATGACCGGGGGATTGGACCTGGCCGAAGCGCCTACCCCGCCCTCGCCGCGATCATCGGCGCGGAAGACGGCACTCGTGACCCTCGCGCTGGCGCTTGCGATCGTCGGCGCGCTCGCAGGCGGCTACTACTTTGCCATGCGGCCGGTGACGCTGAAGATCGCGGTCGGCCCCGCCAACAGCGACGACGTCAAGGTCGTGCAGGCACTGACCCAAGCCTTCGCGCAGCACAAGAGTTCAGTGCGGTTGCGTCCGGTCCAGACCGACGGCGCCACCGCCAGCGCCACTCTGCTGGCGGAGGGCAAAGCCGATCTTGCCATCGTGCGCGGCGATCTCGACGTGCCGAAAAACGCGCAAGCGGTTGCGACCCTGCGCAAGAACGTCGTGGTGTTGTGGTCCGTACCCGGCAAGGGCAAGAAGAAGGGCGCGAAGATCACCAAGATCGCGCAGCTCGCCGGACATCGCGTCGGCGTGGTCGGCCGCACCCAGGCCAACGTCAATTTGCTCAAGGTGATCCTCCAGCAATACGGCGTCGATCCGGCCAAGGTCGAGATCGTGCAATTCCCGGCCAATGAAGTCGCCGAGGCGATCAAGGCCCAAAAGGTCGATGCCTATCTCGCGGCCGGTCCTGTCAACAGCAAGATCACGGCGGACGCGATCGCCACTTCCGCCAAGGAATTCGGCACGCCAACCTTCCTCGCGATCGATTCTGCCGATGCGATTGCGCAAAATCATCCGGTCTATGAAGCGTCCGAGATTCCCGCGGGCACTTACGGCGGCTCGCCCGATCGTCCCGATGACGAGGTCAAGACCATCAGCTTCTCGCACCACATCGTGGCGCGCAAAACCGTGTCCGAAACCACCATCGCGGCATTCACGCGCCAGCTTTTCGCCGTACGCCAGCAATTGGTGTCGGAATTCCCGCTGGCGGCGAAGATCGAAACGCCCGACACGGACAAGGATGCGGTGATCCCCGTGCATCCGGGCGCCGCCGCCTTCGTCGACGGAGAGGAAAAGACCTTTCTCGACAAATACAGCGATTACATCTGGTGGACCCTGATGGCGCTCTCGGCCATGGGCTCGATCGGCGCCTGGTTTGCGGGCTATCTGAAGAAGGACGAGCGCGACAGCAACAGCCATCTGCGCGAGCGGCTGCTCGACATGATCACCGCCGCCCGCAAGAGCGAGACGACCGAGGATCTCGATCAGATGCAGACCGAGGCCGACGAGATCCTGCGCGACACGCTGCGGTGTTTCGATCACGGCGCGATTGAGGAAGCCGCGCTCACCGCCTTCAACATCGCGCTCGACCAGTTCCACGCGGCGGTTGCCGACCGCAAGGCGGTGCTGTTCAGCCTGCCGCAGAACCTGCAACGCACCGGTGCAGCGTTCAGGGCCGCCGGTAACGCGTAAACGCTCGCGCGCGTAATCGCCGCGTCACATTGTCTCGATATAGCGTCGCACTTCACCGTGGCGACCGCCTGCGCGGTCGCCTGACGCGATATCGAGACCGCTCCATGAACATCAAATTCTCCCGCCGCCGTTTCCTGACGACCAGCGCGGGTGCGCTTGGCGCGGTGGCAATGCCCCGTCTCTCCCGCGCGGCCGACCGGCCGGCCGTGACTCACGGCGTGCAGTCGGGCGACGTCACCGTCGACAGTGGCGTGATCTGGGCGCGCACCGACCGGCCTGCGCAGATGCTGGTCGACGTGGCGACGACGGAGTCCTTCAAGGACGCCCGCGCGCTGCCACCGATCGCGGCGCTGCCCGAGAGCGACTTCACCGCAAAGATGCTGATCGAAAGCCTGCCGAGCGGACAGGACATCTTTTATCGCGTCCGCTTTCGCGATCTCTCGCACACCGCGGTGGAGGGCGAGCCGGTGACCGGCCGCTTCCGCACCGCGCCGGCCGACCGCCGCGACGTCAGCTTCGTCTGGGGCGGCGACGTCGCAGGACAAGGCTGGGGCATCAATCCCGATGACGGCGGCATGTTCACCTTCTCGGCGATGCGCAAACACCGACCGGATTTCTTCCTGCACTCCGGCGACACCATCTATGCCGACGGTCCTATCCAGTCCGAGGTAAAGCTCGCCGACGGCAAGGTCTGGAAGAACGTCACGATCCCCGAGAAGGCCAAGGTCGCCGAGACGCTGGACGAGTACCGCGCCGCGCACAAATACAATTTCACCGACGAGAACGTTCGCGCCTTCAATGCCGAAGTGCCGATCTTCGTGCAGTGGGACGACCATGAGGTGACCAACAACTGGTCGGTTTCGAAGGAGCTGCCGGCGACCTACAAGGAGCGCGACATCACGCTGCTCGCCGCCCGCGCGAGCCGTGCCTTCCACGAGATGTATCCGATGCGCGAGAGCATCGTTGAGCCCGGCCGCGTCTATCGCCAGATCTCCTACGGCCCGCATCTCGACTTGTTCGTGCTCGACGAACGCAGCTATCGTGGCCCCAACGGTCCCAATCTCGAAACCGTTTACGGCCCGGCCAGCTACTTCCTCGGCCCGGACCAGATCGCCTGGCTCAAGCGCGGCCTGTTGAATTCGCGCGCAACCTGGAAGGTGATCGCCTCCGACATGCCGCTCAGCCTTGTCGTGTCAGACACGCCGAAGGGTGGATCGGAAGCCATTGCGCAGGGCGACGGCCCGGCGCGCGGCCGCGAGTTCGAGATCGCCGACATTCTGCGTTTCATCAAGATGGCGCCGGTCAGCAACACCGTGTGGCTGACGGCGGACGTGCATTACGCCGCCGCGCATTATTACGACCCGAACAAGGCCCAATTCCAGGATTTCGAGCCGTTCTGGGAGTTCGTATCGGGCCCGCTTCACGCGGGCACATTCGGTCCGAACGCGCTCGACGATACGTTTGGGCCGGAGGTGCGCTTCGTCAAGGCGCCAGGAAAAGACAACCAGAACCTGCCGCCGTCCGCCGGCATGCAGTTCTTCGGTCACGTCAAGATCGACGGCGCGTCCGGCCAGATGACCGTGACCTTGCGCGACCGCGCCGATGTCGCGCTGTGGTCGACCACGCTAGATCCCAAGCCGACTTGACCCACCTTCAGGCGCCGCGCGACCGTAGCGCGACCTCCAGCGCCTCGCTCGAGCATGGCTTTTGCAAACGCGGCCGTTTGACGAATTCGGCAGCGAGCCGCGCCTCGGTGCCGTAACCGGTGACGAAGACGAAGGGAATTTTGAGAGCCGCTAGCCGCTCGGCGACCGCAAAGCTGTTCTCGCGGCCCAGCTCGACGTCGAGCAGCGCAAAATCAGGGGCTTGGGCCGCGATCGCGGCCAGCGCCTGCGCCTGCGCCTGCGACCCCACCGTGCGCACGCTCTTCACGCCGAATCCGAGCAGACGATCCTCGAAGTCGATCGCGATGATCGGATCGTCCTCGACGATCAGGACATCGGCAGGACAGTCTGAACCTTCGGAAAGAGGGGGTGCCATCATCGCAGCAGGGAGCATGAGGTTTCTCTGATCAGGACAGCGCGTTACGAGACCTGCGCCCAGCGCGCCGGAGGGTTCCTGGAACGAAACCCACCACATGGCAGTTCTTAGGTCTGTCCACTTGTGCACACAGGACCTCGACGGAACTCGTTAATGTGGAGGCGGATGGGGAGTTTAAGATGGACGCGCGCACCAGTAACGCCACCGAGATCGACAGCCGGCCAACCAACAATCTGCTGCGGCGCTTGAGCCCGGCCGACTATGCCCTGCTTGCGCCTCACGTCATGGTCGAAAACGCCGCGGCGAATGAACTGCTCTACAACCCCGGCGACGACGTCCAAGTGGTCCATTTTCCATGTGGGCCGGCGCTTGCGACCTTTGTGGTTCCGAATGAGGACGGCCGCGACGTGGAGACCATCCTTGTCGGCCGCGAAGGCGCGGTGGGCGGTATCGTCAGCGAGGGTTATCTGCCGGCATATACCCGGATCAGCGTGAAATTCGGCGGGCCTTTCGCGCGAATTCACGTCAGCAAGCTGGAGACCGCCAAACAGCGCTCGCCGTCGTTGCGCCATGTGTTCGCCCGCTACGCCGACTGCATGCTGGCACAGATCTTCCAGTCCACCGCCTGCAATGCCATTCACTCGATCGAGCAGCGCACGGCCAAATGGATGCTAGCAGCTATGGAGCGGACCGGGGACGAGAGCAGCGTGCCGCTGACGCACGAGCAGCTCGCGACGCTGCTCGGGGTGGGGCGCAGCTATGCCAGCCGCGTGCTCCAGTCGTTCAAGGCGGACGGCGTGCTCGACACACGGCGTGGATCGATCCTGGTCCGCAACCGCGAGGGCCTGCGCCTGCGCGCCTGCCTGTGCAACGAGGCTGTCAAGATGCACTTCGAGGAGGTGCTGCGCGGGGTCTATCCGACCGAGGAGCGGGAAGCCGGGTAGACGCCCGCCTCGCTCTACCCAGCGCGGAGAAGGGCACTATCCCGCGTGGCCTGGACCTGCGTTAATATCCCCGCATGAGCGGGGCTTTCCTTCACACTCTCTTCGACATCGCAGCCTGGCTGGCGGCGGCGGTCGCCGTCTACTGGCTGTCGCGACAGGATTTGCGGTTTCCGGCGCAATCCTTCGCGATGTCCTATCTCGCGGCGCTGGTGTTCGGTGCGGGCCTCGGGGCCTATTTGTTCGGGTCCGCCAATCTGTGGCTGTCGGGCCAAAGCGGCATTGCGCGCTCGGTCGAGGGGGCGCTCGCCGGGGGCATCGTGGCGATCGAGCTCTACAAATGGTCCGCAGGGATCGCTGTACGAACAGGCGCCCGTTTTGCGCTGCCGCTTGCGCTCGGCATCGCGATCGGCCGGCTCGGCTGCTATTTCGCGGGCCTTGACGACTTCACCTACGGCACGCCAACCGCGTTGCCCTTTGGCCATGATTTCGGCGACGGCATCCCGCGCCATCCCGTGCAGCTCTACGAAAGCGCCGCGATGGGCGTATTCGCGCTTCTCTACCTGCTGGCGGTGTTGAACCGGAGCGCGTTTGTGATCACCAATGGTTTCTACCTCGTCCTCGTCTATTATGGCGCACAGCGCTTCCTGTGGGAATTCCTCAAACCCTATGGCACGCTGATCGGCCCCTTCACGCTGTTTCACCTGCTGTCGCTGTCCATCCTGCTCTACGCCGCCGTCATGCTGGCGACGGCGCCCAAAGCGAGATCCATGCATGAACGCGCCGTTGCGTAAGTCGCGCCCCTATATATTCTGGGGCCAGACCCAGTCCCTCTGCGAGACCTGCCTGAAGCTGGTGCCGACCAAGATCCAGATCCTCGACAACGAGGTCTGGTACGAGAAGCGTTGCAAGGAGCATGGCGTCCAGTCGACGCTGGTCTCGACGGACGCAGCCTATTGGCGCCTGTGCAAGGATTTCATCAAGCCCGGCGACCGGCCGCTCGCCTTTCAACGGCATACGGAATTCGGCTGCCCCTACGATTGCGGCCTGTGCCCCGACCACGAGCAGCATTCCTGCCTGGCGCTGATCGAGATCACCGAGCATTGCAATCTGACCTGCCCGGTGTGCTTTGCCGATTCCTCGCCGGCGCGGACCAGCTTCACGCCGCTGACCAAGATCGAGCGGATGCTGGACGCGCTGGTCGCGAGCGAAGGCGAGCCTGACCTGGTGCAGATCTCCGGCGGCGAGCCGACGCTGCATCCCGACTTCTTCGCGATCCTCGATGCGGTGCGCGCCCGCCCGATCCGCCATGTCATGATCAACACCAACGGCCTGCGTATCGCCCGCGAAAAGGATTTCGTCGCGCGGCTCGCCGAGAACAAGCGCGGGCTCGAGGTCTATCTCCAGTTCGACTCGCTCGAACGCGACGCGTTGATCAATCTGCGCGGGGCGGATTTGCGAAAGATCCGCCAGCAGGCGCTGGAGAATCTCGAGCATTACGGCGTGTCGACCACGCTGGTGGCGACCATCAAGCGCGGCGTCAACGATGCGGAGATCGGCGCCATCGTCCGCCACGCCCTGAGCTGGAAGTGCGTTCGCGGCGTCACGCTCCAGCCGGTGCAGGATGCCGGCCGCAACGAGAATTTCGACAAGAACACCGACCGCATCATGCTGTCCGAGATTCGGAAGCACGTGGTCGAAACCGGCGTGTTCGGCGACAAGGACATGATCCCGCTGCCCTGCAATCCCGAAAGCATCTCGATCGGTTACGGCCTGCGCAACGGCGAGAAGGTGCTGCCGCTGACCTCGCTGATCCCGCAGGAGCAACTTGTCGCCTTGTTGCCCAATACGATAAGCCCGGAGAAGCACCCCGCGCTGAGGGAGAAATTCATCGATCTGTTTTCGCTGTCCTCGGGCCCGCTGAACACCAGCGAGCGCTTCTGCGAACTGCTGTGCTGCCTGCCGAGCTTCGAGGTGCCGCAGGGCATCACTTACGAGAACGTGTTTCGCGTCACCATCGTGCAGTTTCTCGACCGCTTCAATTTCTGCGTCGGCAACGTCAAACGCAGCTGCATCCATTTCGTCACCGAGAGCGGCGCGATCATCCCGTTCGACACCTACAATCTGTTCTACCGGAACGGGAAGATCGATGGCATTCGGGCCGCGCTGGCGGCGCAGTCAACCGAAGGAGTGTTGTAGGCATGAGCATCAGCGAGACGCCGCCGCCAGCGCCCCCGGGACCGCCTGCTGCCCCGACGAACAAGCGGAGCGGCTGCCTGACCGCGCTCATGGCGATCTTCGGGATCATCCTGCTGCTGCCCGG
This sequence comes from Bradyrhizobium sp. 149, assembly GCF_023073915.1. Classification (GTDB taxonomy): domain Bacteria; phylum Pseudomonadota; class Alphaproteobacteria; order Rhizobiales; family Xanthobacteraceae; genus Bradyrhizobium. The sequence goes on from NZ_JADPKK010000012.1 coordinate 19,343, forward strand.
CGCCTGCGCGCTCCTGTTCGGCGGAATCTCGATATCCGATAGCGGCCGGATCAGTTCCGATATCGCGCCCTTGGTCCTCCTCGGCCTGGTCGTGGGGCTGGGCGGGGTTGCCCTGATCTGGGCCGCCATCAAGGGACGGCGCCCCTAGGCCCGGCTTTTCGCCTAACCCCCGGGAATTCCCGGGCAAAATTCAATCACCCAACGGCCAAAGAACACATTGTTTTTTGGCGGTTTTTGCATATATTGCGCCGCAACGCGTAGGGTCCCGGTCGATATGGCCGGGTTTCCTTTTTGGGCGGGAAGCGCCCATTTCCGATCTTCCAGCGTTGTTTCGAGAAGAGGTCCCGGTCTGACCGGCGAGATCGCGCTTAACCCATTGTCCGACTGCAAAGAAGCTCACTCATGAACCTTCGCAACATCGCCATCATCGCCCACGTCGACCACGGCAAAACGACGCTCGTCGACCGCCTGCTCCAGCAATCCGGCACCTATCGCGAGAACCAGAAGGTGACCGAGCGCGCCATGGACTCCAACGATCTGGAGCGCGAGCGCGGCATCACCATCCTGGCCAAGGCGGCCTCGGTGCAGTGGAAAGACACCCGCATCAACATCGTCGACACTCCCGGCCACGCCGATTTCGGCGGTGAGGTCGAGCGCATCCTCAACATGGTGGACGGCGCGCTGGTGCTGGTGGACGCCGCCGAAGGCCCGCTGCCGCAGACCAAGTTCGTGGTCTCCAAGGCGCTCAAGGTCGGTCTGAAACCGATCGTCGTCATCAACAAGGTTGACCGTCCCGACGCGCGGGCGACCGAAGTCATCAACGAGGTGTTCGACCTGTTCGCGGCGCTGGACGCCAGCGAGGAACAGCTCGACTTCCCGATCCTATACGGGTCAGCCAAGCAAGGCTGGATGGCCGATAGCCCGGATGGATCGCACGAAGCCGGCATGCAGCCGCTGTTCGACCTCATCGTGCGCCATGTCGCGCCGCCGACCGTCGAGGAAGGCCCGTTCCGCATGATCGGCACCATTCTGGAGGCCAACCCCTATCTCGGCCGCATCATCACCGGTCGTATCACCTCAGGCTCGATCAAGCCGAACCAGGCCGTGAAGGTGCTGGGCGCTGACGGCAAGACCATCGAGCAGGGCCGCATCACCAAGATCCTCGCCTTCCGCGGCATCGAGCGCACCCCTCTCGACGAAGCCGACGCAGGCGACATCGTCGCGATCGCCGGCCTGACCAAGGGCACCGTCGCCGACACCTTCTGCGATCCGTCGGTCGACACCCCGCTCGTGGCGCAGCCGATCGACCCGCCGACCGTGTCGATGTCCTTCATCGTCAACAACTCGCCGCTCGCGGGAACCGAAGGCGACAAGGTGACCAGCCGCATGATCCGCGACCGCCTGCTGCGCGAGTCCGAAGGAAACGTCGCGCTGCGGGTCGTCGAAGCGTCGGACAAGGATGCGATGGAAGTCTCGGGCCGCGGCGAATTGCAGCTCGCGATCCTGATCGAGACCATGCGCCGCGAAGGCTTCGAGCTCTCGGTGTCGCGTCCGCGCGTCGTGCTGCAGAAGGACGAGGCCACCGGCGCCACCCTGGAGCCGATTGAGGAAGTCGTCATCGACGTCGACGAGGAGCATTCCGGCGTCGTCGTGCAGAAGATGAGCGAGCGCAAGTCCGAGCTGATCGAGATGAAGCCCTCCGGCGGCAACCGCCTGCGGCTGGTGTTCTACGCGCCGACCCGTGGCCTGATCGGCTACCAGGGCGAACTGCTCACCGATACCCGCGGCACCGCGATCATGAACCGTCTGTTCCATGGTTACGCGCCGTACAAGGGCGAGATCCAGGGCCGCCGCAACGGCGTGCTGATCTCCAACGACCAGGGCGAAGCGGTGGCTTACGCGATGTTCAAGCTGGAGGATCGCGGCCCGATGATGATCGAGCCGGGCTGGAAGGTCTACAAAGGCATGATCGTCGGCGAGCATACCCGCGACAACGACCTCGAGATCAACGTGCTCAAGGGCAAGCAGCTCACCAACATCCGAACCACCTCGAAGGATGAAGCGGTGCGCCTGACCCCGCCGATCCGCATGACGCTGGAAAAGGCGCTGGCCTATATCGAGGACGACGAGCTGGTCGAGATCACGCCGAAGTCGATCCGCCTGCGCAAGCGGCACCTCGACCCGAACGAGCGCAAGCGCGCGGAAAAGTCCAAGGAAGCGGTGGCGTAAGAGCCACTCAGACAGACGACGAATGCGTCATGGCCGGGCTTGTCCCGGCCATCTACGTCTTCGATACTGGTGTCAATTACGTGGATGCCCGGGACGAGCCGGGCAGGACGATGAAATTGACCGCTATGTCCCTCCCCTCCTCAGTCGACGTCGCGATCATCGGCGCAGGTGCCGCGGGCCTCGGCGCGGCGCACGCGCTGGCGGGCTCGGGCCTCTCCGTAATCGTGCTGGAGGCGCGCAGCCGTATCGGCGGCCGCTCATGGACGGTGCAGGCCTCGCCAGAGGTGACGTTCGACGTCGGCTGCGGCTGGCTGCATTCGGCGGACAAGAACTCCTTCGTTCCGATCGCGCGGCAGCTCAATTTCGAACTCAATACCGACCTGCCGCCCTGGAGCGATCGCGCCTTTGGCGACGCGTTTCCGGAAATTCTGCGCCAGGATTTCGTGCGCGCGATCGATCAGTTCTACGATCGCGTCTCCGAGGCTGCGGAACAAGGCGAGGATGCTCCCGCCTCCCGCTATCTCGAACCCGGCAACCGCTGGAATCCCATGATCGACGCGGTCTCGACCTATGTAAACGGGTGCGAGCTCGATCAGGTCTCGGCCCTCGACATGGAAGCCTACGAGGACACCTACTTCAATTGGCGCGTGCGGGCCGGATATGGGGCCCTGATCGCGGCCTATGGCGCGCCTTGCCCGGTGGCGCTGAACTGCAACGTCACGCTGATCGATCATTCCGGCCAGCGCATCCGCATCGAGACATCGCAGGGCACGCTGACCGCCGACAAGGTGATCGTCACCGTGCCGACCAATCTGATCGCCGACGAAGCCATCCGGTTCTCACCTGCCTTGCCCGCCAAGGTCGATGCCGCAGCTGGCCTGCCGCTCGGCGTCGACGACAAGGTGACGCTGGCGCTCGAGGACGCCGAAGCCTTCCCGAAAGAAGGTAATCTGCGCGGCGCCAACATGCGCACCGCCATGGGCACCTATCACATTCGCCCGTTTGGCCAGCCCTGCATCGAAGGCTTTTTCGGCGGCAGCTTTGCGCGCGAGTTGGAAGATGCCGGGGACGGCGCGTTCGCAGCCCAAGGCATCGACGAGATCGCAGGCTTCCTCGGCAACGACATCAGGCGAAAGCTGAAGCCTCTCTACGAGTCCCGCTGGGCCCACGATCCCTTCGCGCGAGGCTCCTATTCGCACGCGCTGCCGGGATATGCCGGCGACCGCGCTGTGCTGGCCGCACCGGTCGATGGCCGGCTGTTCTTCGCCGGCGAAGCGACGTCGCCGAACTTCTTCACGACGGCGCATGGGGCGAGGGATTCAGGGGAGCGCGCGGCACGGGAAGTGCTGGCGTCAAACAAACCCTGACCGCAAACTCCGTCATTGCGAGCGCCGCGATGCGCTACTCGATCACCCGCGCCCGCAAATCCGCATCAGGCACGAAGCATGCTTCATACTTCCCGAAGATGCGGTAGCGGTTGCGCGCGATGAGGCTGTACACCAGGTCGCGCAACGCTTTCGGCACGGCGAACAGCGCGCGCACCCAGCCCCAGCCAGGAAGTTGCGACAGCACGGTCAGGGCAGCGTCCGACTTCATGAACACCTCGCCGCCGTGAACCACGGCATTGGTGTCGGGATCATCCGGATCGATGCCGAAGGTGCGCGCCAGCCGCGCCCCATAATCCGACTGGATCGGCGTGAAGCGAAACCGCTTCGCGGTGTCGCGCGCGGCCACGAACCGCACCCAGCGCGAGCAGAAGATGCAGACGCCGTCGAAAAGGATCACGTCATCGTCGGGCCATTTCGGCATCAGCGATCATCCAGCATCAGGGGCGCGACCAGGAAATACAGCGTCATGGCTTCTCCGGCTTCAGCGCGCGATCGAGTTCGGCACTCGCGGCTTTGACGCCGGCCTCGCTTTCGATCATCCAGTGCCCTTCGCTGCCGACCGCCGGCAGGGTGCGAAAATCGGCCTTGCCTCCGCTGCCACGAAACGCATCGACCAAGCCCCGCGAAAATGCCGGCGAGAAGTAGCTGTCATTAGCCGCAACGAGCCACATGACGGGGATGCGCGCGGCCTTGCCGAATTCAGCAGCCGCCCCAAGAAGCGTATGCGGCGCGCAGATCCGGTTCGGCTCATCATTGGCCTGGCCACCGCGGCCCGGCGCAAAGGCGATGATGGCAGAGATCGTCTTCGGATCAGCATTCGCGAGCGCCAGCGCGCCCCAGCCGCCGGCGGAATGGCCGATCACGATCGCGGCGTCCTTGCGGATAAAATCCTGCTTCCGCAAATAGTCCAGCGCGAGCGAGATTTCGTCGGCCGTTGCGCGGCCTGAGCGCGCATAATCCGCCTCGTCACAGCCACCCTGGTCCTCGACATAGCGGCCGCCGGTCGCGCCATGGCCGAGCCGCTCCGGCACCAGCACGGCGAAGCCGCGCGCGATGAGGAATGCAGTGAGTGCGCGGTATTCCGGCTGCGGCGTTTGCGCGCGCCGCAAGCCGTTTTGCGTCGAAGCATGCGCAATCACCGCAAGCCGGAACAGCCCAGCGCCTGGCGGTCGAAACAGCAGAGCATGAGCGGCGATGTCGCTATCCGGCGATGGCACGCGCCATTGCTGGCGACGAAACGGCTCGCCCTCCGCGCCGGCCGAACCAGGCGTGACCTGAGCGCACACAGGCGGCGCAGTCAGCAAGGCCAACATAGACATAAGCACGAGGATATTGAGGAGCCGCATGAATTGCCGGAGGCGAGAACAGCGACAGTCACACTAGTAGGAACGAATCAATATCGGCAGACTTTCTGCGTTGCCATCGCCGTTCATTCGTTGCCGCAACAGCAGTTTTGCACCGACCCATGGCACTCCAGTGCCGTTCGAATTGGCGTCTTGTCTTTTTTCGGCACAACACGGCTGAAATACTGATGCAGAAAGTCCACAGGTTAACCGATAATTAACGATAGGTCTTGCCGCCGGCGCGGCGACTTGGTTTGATCACGTCCATGAGCACAACCCTGATCGAGGTCCGGCCGGCCAAAGCCGCAGATGCAACTGCGGTGGCGTCCACCCATGACGAAGCCTGGCGTTCCGCCTATCAGGGCATCATTCCCGGCGCCGAACTGGAAAAGCTGATCAACCGCCGCGGTCCGCAATGGTGGGACAGCGCGATCCGCAAGGGCAGCCGCGTCAGCGTGCTGGTGTTCGGAGACAAGATCGCGGGCTACGCCAATTACGGCCGCAACCGCGCCCGCAGCCTGCATTTCGACGGCGAGGTCTACGAGCTCTATCTGCGTCCCGAATTCCAGGGCCTGGGCTTTGGCCGCCGCCTGTTCACAGCGGCCCGCCGCGACCTGATGCAGAGCGGCCTGAAGAGCATGGTGGTGTGGGCGCTCTCGGACAACGATCCGGCCACCGAGTTCTACCGTGCCTTGGGCGGCCGCATGGTGGCGCGCTCCTCGGAGCGTTTCGGGCCGAAGTCGCTCGACAAGGTTGCCTTCGCTTGGACCAATTGAGCTGCTGAAGTCCGGTCGGCAGCGTTTCCCTTCCGTCGATACCGCTGCCATTTGAGCCGGTGATCGCTGGATTCATTATTTCACAAAAACGCGATGGATCAGCGGGCCAAGCCCGCGTATGACAGCGCCAAAATCGCTGCCGGGCGCGATTTAACCTCGGCAACAACGGAGCCTTGAATGCGTATCGATGCGGTCTCGATCGGGAAAAACGTCCCCTACGACGTCAACGTCATCATCGAAGTCCCCGTGGGCGGCGAACCGATCAAATACGAGATGGACAAGGAAGCCGGCACGCTGGTGGTCGACCGCTTCCTCTACACGCCGATGCGTTACCCCGGTAACTACGGCTTCATCCCGCACACGCTGTCCGATGACGGCGACCCCTGCGACGTCCTGATCATCAACACCCGCGCCATCATCCCTGGCGCCGTCATGAGCGTGCGCCCGGTCGGCGTGCTTTTCATGGAAGACGAAGCCGGCGGCGACGAGAAGATTTTGGCGGTGCCCTCGTCCAAGCTCACCCAGCGCTACGACAAGGTGAAGTCGTATTCCGACCTGCCGGACATCACGCTCCAGCAGATCCAGCACTTCTTCGAGCACTACAAGGATCTCGAGCCCGGCAAGTGGGTGAAGATCCTGCGTTGGGGCGGCCCCGAGGATGCGCACAAGCTGATCCTCGAAGGCATCGATCGCGAGAAGAAGAAGGCCTAATCGTCATTCCGGTTCGCTCGTTCAGCGCGAACCCGGAATTTGGAAGTTGTGGCGCTCAATTCCGGGTTCGCACTTCGTGCGCCCCGGAATGACGGATCAAACCGCCGGCTTCGGCAGCCCGGCGATCGCGCAGGCCGCGCGCAACGTGTTCACCAGCAGGCACGCGACCGTCATCTGGCCAACGCCGCCCGGCACCGGCGTGATGGCGCCAGCCACTGCGAGCGCTTCCTGATAGGCAACATCGCCGACGAGCCGCGTCTTGCCGTCGTCCTTCGGAATCCGGTTGATGCCGACGTCGATCACGGTCGCCCCCGGCTTCAGCCAGTCGCCGCGTACCATCTCGGACTTTCCGACCGCGGCGTAGACGAGGTCGGCGCGCTTCACGAGCCCTTGCAGGTCGCGCGAGCGCGAATGCGCGATGGTCACCGTGGCGTTCTCGTTCAGCAACAGCTGCACCAGCGGGCGCCCGACGAGGTTGGAGCGGCCGATGACGATAGCGTTCATCCCTTCAAGCGATGCATGCACGCTCTTGGTCAAAATGATGCAACCGAGCGGCGTGCAGGGCGACAGCGCCTCGAAACCGCCGGCGAGGCGGCCGGCATTGTTCGGATGCAGCCCGTCGACATCCTTGGCGGGGTCGATGGCATTGACGACGGCCTCGGTGTTGAGGCCCTTGGGCAGCGGCAGTTGCACCAGAATACCGTGCACGGTGGTATCGCGGTTGAGTTTTGCGACCAGCGCCAGGAGATCTGCTTGCGAGACGTCGGCCGGCAGCTTGTGCTCGAACGAGGCCATACCGGCGGCCTGGGTCTGGGTGTGTTTCGAGCGGACATAGACCTCGCTCGCCGGGTCGCTTCCGACCAGGACCACCGCAAGGCCGGGCACCAGATTGTGCTCGCGTTTGACGCGGGCGACCTCGTCGGCGACGCGGGCACGCAGTTCCGCGGCGATGACTTTTCCGTCGATGATCTTGGCGGCCATGTCAGTTCCCTCGGTCTGTCGATTTGGCTGATGCGAGCTGGCGCAGGGCTTCGCCGAGCCGCGCCGGATCGCCGTCGACCGCGATCTGCTTCAGCCGCGAGGTCGCTCCCGACAGAAGTTTTACGCTGGCCTTGGGCACGCCAAGCGATTTCGCCAACAGCACCAGAACGGCTTTGTTGGCCTCGCCGCCATCGGCAATGGCGCGCACCCGCACCTTGAGCACGCTGCGGCCGTCGGCCAGCTGCTCGATCCCGTCGATATCGTCGCGGCCGCCGCGCGGGGTTACCCGCAGCGCGATGCTGATGCCTGCGGCCGAATAGCGCCAAGGTTCCTTGGTAACAAGGCTCTTTGGCAAGCTAAGGCGCTCCAGCCTGCTTAGATCACGTTGGGATAGATGTAGTACAGGATCACCCGCTCGATGAACATGATGAGCAGGATCAGGATGATCGGCGAGATGTCGAGGCCGCCGAGGCTGGGCAGGAAATTGCGAATCGGCGCCAGGACCGGCTCGGTGATTCGGTACAGGAATTCCGCCACCGCCGAAACGAACTGGTTGCGGGTATTGACGACGTTGAAGGCGATCAGCCAGGACAGGATCGCGGACGCGATCAGCAGCCAGACGTAGAGGTCGAGCACGATGATGACGATGTCGAGAACGGCACGCATGGCTTTTGAAGACTCTGGCTTTTGAAAATTCTGGCTGCGGTCGGGATTGACGCCTGTTGCTAGATATCGGTTCCCCCCGGCCCAAACAAGGGAAGTCGGTGCCGGGATGGCTAAAACCGGGTTACACCCGTCCTTGACTTGACCTTGGCGGGGACTTAAATGGCGCCCGGTTGTCGGCCGCGTTACCAGAGCGGCCGACAAACGGGGCCATAGCTCAGCTGGGAGAGCGCGTCGTTCGCAATGACGAGGTCGGCGGTTCGATCCCGCCTGGCTCCACCAGCCTTCGCAGGCTGCGCCTGCTTCGGCTCGGCAAGCCCTCGCGTAGCGAAGGCTGTCCCGCCATAGCCCGAAGGGCGACGGCGGACCGTCTCCTCAAATCGCGTGCCCCTACCTCCCCATAAACCTTGGTGGCCGCTTCTCCATGAAGCTCGCAACCCCCTCCCTAAAATCGCTGCCGTTCAGCGCCTCCATCATGTCCCGGTTGGCCTCGATCGTCGCCTCCGCCAGCGTCTGGAACGGCACCTCGTAGAGTTGCCGCTTGATCACGGCCATCGCGCTCGGCGAGACGAAATCGGCGAGGTCGCGCGCATAGGCATGGGTCTCCTCGCGCAGCTTCTCTGGCGAGCAAAGCCGATTCACCAAACCGATCCGCAATGCCTCGTCGCTTCCCACGCGCCTCGCCGAGAGCAACAGATCCATCGCATTGGCATGACCGACGATGCGCGGCAGCATCCAGCTGATGCCATGCTCGGCGATCAGGCCGCGCCGCGCGAAGGCGGTGGTGAACACGGCGTTGTCGGCGGCAAAGCGCAGATCGCAATAGAGCGCTTGGACGAGGCCGATGCCGGCGGTTGCGCCGTTGAGCATGGCAATGACAGGCTTTCCGATCGACGGGTAGAAGCCGTAGCGCGTCTGCCAGTCGGGCCGCCGGTTCATGTCGAAGGGCGGCAGGTTCGAGGCACGCCTGACGTCATCAGGGTCGAGCCCCTTCAGTGCATCCATGTCGGCGCCGGCGCAGAAGGCGCGGCCCGCGCCGGTGAGCACAATGACGCGGACATTGTCGTCGGCGCTCGATGCTTCCATCGCATGGCGCACGTCGCGCTCCATGATCGGCGTCCACGCATTCATGCGGTCGGGACGGTTGAGCGTGATGGTCGCGACCTTGTCGCTGACGTCACAGAGAATGTGTTCATAGACCATGGCGCTCTCCCTTTGTTTGCCGGCGCGCATTCGCGCTCGCTCGTTGGCAGCGAGCCTAGCATATCAAGGGAAGAGGCAAGCGCTTGCGCTAAGGCGCGATCACTCGGCGGCTTGCGCCAGCACCGGCCGGCGCACCAGCCAGCCGTCGATGAAGTGATCGAGCCAGGCGCGTTCCGCGGCATCGTAGACGGCACGGTCCGCGAAATGGTGATGCCGCTGCCGCGCGCCGGGCGCGCTGAGGCCGTCATAGCCGCGCGTGGTCCAGCGATGCATCATCGCGTAGGTCACGTCAGGATGAAACTGCACGCCGAAAGCGTTGATGGTGCGGAACGCCTGCACCGGAAAATCATCGCCTTCCGCAAGCAGTTCCGCGCCAACCGGCAGTTCGAAGCCTTCGCGATGCCAGTGATAGACTCGCGCCGGCCAGCGCGGGAAAAGCGCGTGTCCGGCGGCTGTCGGGCGGATCGGGTAGTAGCCGATCTGGGTCAGCGCATCCGCATGCGGCGCGACGCGGGCCCCTAACTGCTTCGCCAGCATCTGCGCGCCGAGGCAGATGCCGAGGAACGGCCGCTGCTCGCGGAGCGGAATTTCGATCCAGTCGATCTCGCGGCGGATGTAGTCGTCGGGATCGTTGGCGCTCATGGGACCGCCGAAGATCACAGCGCCCGCATGCTGATCGAGCGTCTCAGGCAGGGGATCACCGAAGCGGGGACGACGGATGTCGAGGCGATGGCCGAGCGCGCGCAACGCATTGCCGACGCGGCCGGGCGTCGAGGATTCCTGATGCAGGATCATGAGGACCGGCAACCGGGTTTCGGAGGCGGCGACGTTCGGCGTCCTTCTGGGGAAGGGCACCACTTCTGCGCCACCAAACCTGTCCGTCCGGAACGACATGGTCTCTGCGAGTGCTATCGGTTCAGACCGCGAGCATAGCTAAGTGATCGTTAATTTCGTGTGAGTTTGCGCACACACGCCCGATATTGAAGCAAGCTCCGGGCCACGACGGACCCAGAGCTCTCTTCAGTGCCTTTGCCTCTGGAACCGGCTGGTGGCGGCGAGGATGAACCCGCGCGGGAAGAAGCGCAGCGCGAATGGCACAATCTTGATGCCCAGACCGGGAAGCACTGCCCGTTTGTTGGCCATCAGGCCGCGATAGGCCTGCCGTGCAACATCGACGGCAGAAACATTGAGAAGAGCCGTATCATGTCCGGACCCGACGCCGGCGCGCGCCTGGAATTCGGTCGGCACCGGCCCGGGGCAAAGTACGGTGACGCGAACGCCATGCGGTGCAAGCTCCGCCCGGAGGGCCTCGGTGAAGGAAATCACATAGGCCTTGGACGCGTAGTAGACGGCCATGCCGGGGCCGGGCAGAAAACCGGCGACCGATCCGACATTGAGAAGACCACCCTTGTTCCTGATGAGCTGATCGGCAAAGCGCAGCGACAGATCCGTCAGAGCCCGGACGTTGACATCGACGATGCCGATCTGTTCGACGCGATCGCGCTCGATTGCGTCCCCGAATACGCCGAAGCCGGCATTGTTGACGAGATGATCGAGCTCGACGCCTTCGGCCGCGAGCGCAGCGGCAATCTTCTCGCCGGCATCCGTGTCCTCGAGATCGCAGGCGATCACGATCGGCTTCTTGCCGCCCTTGGCGGCGAGCTCGTGCGCCAGCACCTCCAGCCGGTCCACCCGACGCGCCGTCAGCGCGAGCCGGTGTCCGTTCGCGGCGAACACACGGGCCAGCTCCGTGCCGATGCCCGCCGAGGCACCGGTGATCAACGTTACCCGCTCAGTCACGATCGAAGTCTCTTGATGAAGGTTTGGCCCGGCAATGGCGGAACCAGAGCATAGGCCGTGCGCGACAGGCAAGCGACGCCGGCAGCATGGCCACTTGAGCGGGAAACGGGTGAGCCGAAAAGCCGCGAATTTACAGGGAATCCGGAACCCAGGCAGCCCAAGGGTTACATTAAAGTTTCGTCATGTGGTTCGCACAACCTGCAATCTGCCGGTGTTTGCGCCGGCTCAGCCGCCGAGGACGCTGTCCTTGACCTGACCACCGGCACGGTCGGCTACGGCGTGCTTCAGGTCGATCCGGTCGCGCTGGGCAATCCCGAGCAGGTCGGAAGCGCGCCAGACGACATTGTCCTCGAACTCGGTAACCTGGCCGTCGGCGTACACCAGCTCCCACATCATCCGAACGATGCGCTTGCGGCCCTCTTCGTCGAGCGAGCGCATGATGATGCTGGTGAAGTGATAGAGGTCGACCGCCTCGCCCTCGACTTCTGTCGCATCCGCGATCAGGCGATCCGCGGTGCCGCGATCGAGCCCAAAGTGGCTTTCGATCAGGCTGTGCAACTTGCGCTGCTCGGCAGCCGTCGGCTGACCGTCCAGCGAGATCACGTGAACCAGCAGCGCGGTGGCTGCCAGCCTGTAGTCGCTATCGCCGAATGCGCGGTCCTGCGCATGGGGAGCAACAATGTCGGCGATGAATTGGCGCAGGCCGTCGAGCATGGGGTCCTACCGAAATCGATGAAGCCGCGGAAGCGCGGCAGCTACAGCAGTATATGAGCAGGAAACCCAATCGGCGCAACGTGCGTCAGTTCCGCGCGCCGCATTACGTTTCGGCAATCTGAGCGTTGTTATTCCGGCGTTGCCGAGACGGCGCAAGATGCCGTTACGGTATCTCGTACACCACCATCTTGTCGGCGATGCCGCGCAGGGCGGCCTGCTTCTGGATCGGCCTGATTTCGCGCTGCTTGAGGACTTCGGCGACCGCCGGCGCATCCAGCACCGGGCCGGTGATGTGGATCTCCTGCGCGGTCGAGAGGCTCTGCACGCGGGCGGCGATGTTGACGGTCTGGCCGAAATAATCCTGCCGCTCGTTGAGCATCACCGCGAGGCACGGACCTTCGTGGATGCCGATCTTGACAATGAGATCGGCCGTGCCACGCTTTTTGTTGAGATCGTCCATCGCCGCGCGCATCCGCAAACCCGCCGCGATCGCATGCTCGGGACGGACGAAGGTTGCCATCACGGCATCGCCGATGGTCTTCACCACCGCGCCTTTCTCCGACGAGATGATCTCGAGCAGCGCGTGGAAATGCGCACGCACGAGATCGAAGGCGGCGAGATCGCCGACGCGCTCATAGAGCGCGGTCGATCCCTTCAGATCTGTGAACAGGAAGGTCAGCGAGGTGATCTGGAGCCGCTGGTCGAGACTGAGATTGTCCGCCTTGAACACATCGCGAAACGTCTGGTTCGACAGCATCCGCTTGGCGGTCAGGAACGGCTTGCGCTTGCCGATGAGGTGATGAAGCGCCTCGGCCGCGATGAACACCGACGGCAGCACGCGCACGCCGGCCTGGTTTTCCAGCGACAGCCGCAGCGGGCCCGGCCGCATGGTCGTGGTTCCCGTCGGCGCCTGAACCTTGTTGTACATGATGGCGAGCTGCTGACGGTCCTTGGTCGGCTCGCCCTGCACGTCGATGAAATGGGCCGCGTGCGTCACCGGCTCGAAGATGATGATGAAGTCGTTCGGCAGTTGCAGCGACATGGTCGCCTTCTCGCCGGCCGGCAGCTCCATCGTATCCAGCGTCACCTCGTTGGCGAGCGTCGCGAACGAGTCCTTATTGAAGTCGACGCCGGAGCTCCAGAACACCTGCTTGAAATACTCCCACACCGGAAGCGTGTCAGGATCGTGCGCGGCGATGCGCCGGACACGTGAATTGACGGTGAAGGAGACCTCGACCTGATCGTCGACGGAGGTCTTGTAGCCGCAGGCACAGAGCGCACAGTGATACTCGTCCGGCTTGAGCGCCTTCAGGGTCGAATGCGCCCCCAGCACGCCGCCGCAGCCCGGGCACAGCACGTTCCAGCCGAGATCGAACAGGCCAAGCCGTGCCGAATGCAGGAACGCCGAGATCACGCGCTCTTCGTCGAGGCCGTGCTCTCTGGAGAAGTCCAAGACATTGACGCGGTTGAGTTCGTGATCCTCGCCATCTTCGATGAGGCGCGTGATCGCGTCGACCACTTTTGCATCGGCGGTCTGCTTCAGAACGGAAAACTGGGCCTGGATGTCGCTCATGGCGCAACTCTATCTGGTGTGGATCACGCCGTCGGCCAGGCGAACGCCTGTCACCGACGCGTGATGCGGAACAGCGGTGAATGGTCCGGCTGGGTCGTGACGACGCCGAGCGGGATAACGGGATTGGTGGTATCGGCAAGCTCGACGCGGAATGCACCTATCAACCGGGCCAGCGCCAGCACGGACTCGGCTTGCGCGAATGGCGCGCCGATGCAAACGCGCGGACCCGCGCCAAAGGGCAGATAGGCAAACCGATCGGGCGCTTCCGTCGACATGAAGCGTTTTGGAATGAACGCATTCGGCTGATCCCACAGCTTCTCGTGCCGGTGCAGCAGCCACGGCGCGATCATGATGATGTCGCCCTTGCCGATCTCGACGCCGGCCGCATTGTCCTTCTCGCGCGCGGCCCGGGCGATCAGGAAGGCGGGCGGATAGAGCCGCATGGTTTCCTCGATCGCGGCGCGGGTGAACTTCTGGCGATCGATGTCAGCCATGCTGTCGAGATGTTCGCCACGCGTCTCGGAGGCGATCTCCTCCTGCGTATCGGGATCGAGCGCGAGCAGATAGAGCGCCCAGAACAGCGCGGTCGCCGTGGTCTCGTGTCCCGCGAGGATCATGGTCGCGACCTCGTCGACGAGTTGCTCGTCCGAAAAACCCTTGCCGGTTTCAGGGTCGCGCGCCTCGTCCATGAGATCGAAAAGATCGCGCGGCGGCGCGCCGTCCTTCTTGCCCATCTCACGTCGCTCGGCGATCAGCATCGCGACGAATTCGGTCCAGCGCTTGCGGAAACGGGCGCGGGCAAAATCCATCGGGCTCGGCCAGGACAGGGGCAGCACCATGTCGAGCAAGTACGGCCGCCCGAGTCGGGCTCCATACTCCATGACGAAGTTGCGCAACGTCGGACCATGCCGGTCCATACCGAACGAGAACATGGTGCGTCCGGCGATCTCCAGCGTCATGCGCTGCATGATCTCGCGCAGATCGACCGGCTCGCTCGTGCGTGCATCCAGCTTCGCGATGGTCTCGTCGAGCACCGCCGTCATGTGCGGAACGAGATTTGCCGTCGCACGCGGCGTGAACGCCGGCGCGAGGGTACGACGCTGAAACGTCCACGAATGGCCCTCCGCAATCAGAAGGCCGTCGCCGAGCACGGGACGCAGCATGCGGATGCCCGCCGGGGTGCGCGAATAGTTCTCGTAATTGCTGAGCAGGACATGCCGGATCGCATCCGGCTGGTTGAGGATGAAGCTGTTGCGGAAGAAGAAGCGGCCCTGGATGACGTCTTCCTCATAGGCGCGCTGCCCCCAGGTCGCGATCATGTTCCGCTTGATCACTGCAAGCCGGCCGAGGAACGACATGTCGTCGGGCGCACGCGGCGGGGTCGGAGGGACGATGGGCCGACGCACACTGGCGATGTTCATGGCTCTCTCCCGCAGAGGGGACGCAGGCAAATAGCTAGTAAGTCAGCTCGGCAATCGCAATGCTGTTCTCGGAGGCAGGCCAGGCGCGTGCCACAATCCGTTCTTCGTTGAATTGGGCCACGATGTTACGCCCGACCTCGCTGGCCGGAAGGCGCAGTGTTGCTGTCGAATCCGTGGGCACGCCCGATTTGACATCGGCCGGCTCCTTGCCGTCGAACAACACCACATCGCGCGGCAGGCCGAAATAGCCGCGCGGACGCGACATGATCACGACAGCCCCGGCGTCCTTATCGCCAGGCCCGAGCGGACGCGCGGCGCGCAGATGCACCACGTCGGACGAGCGCGGGAAGGGCGAGCGGTAGATGTGCGTCGTCGGCGCATCCGGTGATGCGAGGGCGAATTCGAGCGACCAGGAAGGCTCGGCCTGCATCGGCCCCCAGCGGCCGTCGGCGCCGGTCTTCGCGCTGTGCACGGCACCGCCCTTGCGCTCACCGGTTTCAGGATCGACGCGAAAGACGTCGACGGCTGCGCCGGCCACCGGCCGATTATTCGGCGCGCCGCCCGGCATGCCCGTCACGAGACCGCTCAGCCTCACGCCCTGGTCCGGCACAATCGCGATGCGCGCGGGCTCGCGGCCGGCGATGAACTTATAGATCTCACGGAAGGCCCGGGGGTGAAACGCCACCTCGCGATGATCGAGTGCGCCGAGCACGAGGTTGGTGGCCCCCTTCAACTCCGGACCTTCGACGTTGACGCCGGTCGGCGCGCCGGGCTTGCCGATGAAGCGGCCATCGGCTTGCGCGTATTTGTCCATGCCGTCGCTGCGCAAGGTGAGAAAGGCAACACCCGGCGTCACCTCGCTCTCGCCTTCGTTCAGGCCGCGCAGGAAGCTGCCTCGACCGTTGAACTCGCTGTTGGGCTGGTCGTCGGTCGCAAACACGCCGTGATTGGGCGTGCCGCACAGGACGGCGTGGCTGACATCGCCTGCGCCGCCGGCTCTGATCACGTTGCGGATCGCATAGCCGCCGCGCGAGCTGCCGACCAGCGCCACGCGGGCCGCGCCGGTGCTGCGCTTCAGCTCAGTGATGGCGGCGGCGAGCTCGCGGCGCTGGTCCTCGGTCGAGGAGCGGCCCGCCTGCTCGACCTTGTCGTCGCTCCGCGCCAACGGATCGGTGAAATTGATCGCCGCCATGCGGTCGCGCGCGATGCCGTTGGATTCCATCCGCCACAGGGTCGTCATCCAGAGTGCATCGTAATCGCCATTGCCATGGACGAACAGAATCGGAGGCATCTCACTGCGCGCGGCCTGCATGGGCTGGGCCAACGCGCCCGCCCGCAAGCTCGCAATTGCGAAAGGCAAGCTGCCAGCTCCTTGCAAGATCATCCGTCGCGACAGCTTCATATGTTCCTCCCCGGCAAAACCATTTCTTTGCACCGCGTATACCGGCCTAACCACTGGACAGCGAAGGACTTTCGCAGGCATCACTAAACTTGCCGGAATCACCCAAAGACCGCTCCAAGACCACTCCAAGATCACTTCTGCCAGCTCATTTGGAAGGGCATATGACCGAGCAGACGAACCGTCAGAAAATTGCCGCCGACGGCATCACCGCGCCGCTGCGGTACACCGTGTTCCGGCGCATCTGGCTCGCCAGCCTGCTCTCCAATCTTGGCCTGCTGATCCAGGGCGTGGGCGCCGCCTGGGCAATGACACAGATGGCGGCCTCGGCGGACAAGGTGGCGCTGGTGCAGACCGCCTTGATGCTGCCGATCATGCTGATCTCGATGCCGGCGGGCGCCATCGCCGACATGTATGACCGCCGCATCGTCACCCTGATCTCGCTCGCGATCGCGCTGACCGGCGCGAGCGCGCTCACGGTGCTGGCCGGACTGAACCTCATCACCCCGGAAACGTTGCTCGCCTTCTGCTTCGTCGTCGGCAGCGGCAACGCGCTGTTCGGTCCGGCCTGGCAGTCCTCGGTCAGCGAGCAGGTGCCGCCCGATGCATTGCCATCGGCAGTGGCGCTGAACGGCATCAGCTACAACATCGCGCGCAGCTTCGGTCCCGCGGTCGGCGGTGTCATCGTCGCCGCGCTCGGCGCGGTGGCGGCGTTTGCGTGTAATGCGATCCTCTATTTGCCGTTACTGGTGGTGCTGCTGCTCTGGCGGCGCAACACCGAGCCCTCGCGCCTGCCGCGGGAGAAGCTCAACCGCGCCATGGTGTCGGGCTTCCGCTACATCACCAATTCGCCTCCGATCAAGATCGTGCTGTTGCGCACGCTGGTGATGGGCCTGATTGGCGGTGCCATCATGGCGCTGATGCCGCTCGTCGCGCGCGATCTGCTGCATGGCGGCGCGCAGACCTACGGCATCATGCTCGGCGCTTTCGGCATGGGCGCAGTCGTCGGAGCACTCAATATCCACGAATTGCGCAAGCGCATGAGCGGCGAAGCCGCGATCCGCGCCTGCACCATATCGATGGCGTTTGCGATGGCCGCGCTTGCCGTGAGCACCGAGCCGGTGCTGACCGCGGCCGCGCTGGTGCTCGCCGGCGCGGTCTGGATGGCCGCCGTCGCGCTGTTCAATATCGGCGTGCAGCTCTCGGCGCCGCGCTGGGTCGCCGGGCGCTCGCTCGCGGCGTTCCAGGCCTCGATTTCCGGCGGCATCGCGATCGGCGCCTGGGGCTGGGGCCATCTCACCGACTATGCCGGCGTCGAGGTCGCGCTGCTGACGGCCGCCGGGCTGATGCTGATCTCGCCGGTGCTGGGGATCTGGCTCACGATGCCGCGCGTCGGCGCGCGCAACGAAGACGCCGACGTGCTGGCCGATCCGGAAGTCAAACTGCCGCTCACGGCGCGCAGCGGGCCGCTGGTGGTGGAGATCGAATACCGCGTCAGCCAAGAGAAAGCGCGCGCCTTTCACAACGTGATGCAGGACGTGCAGCTCTCACGCCAGCGCAACGGCGCCTATGGCTGGTCGATCGCGCGCGACATTGCCGATCCCGAATTGTGGACCGAGCGCTATCACTGTCCGACCTGGCTCGACTATCTGCGCCAGCGTAACCGCTCGACGCAGTCCGAACGCGCGCTGCATCAGGAGGCGATCGATTTCCACATCGGACCCGATCCGGTGCGGATTCGCCGCATGCTGGAGCGTCCGTTCGGCTCGGTGCGCTGGAACGAGGAGACGCCGGATCGCGCCGGCGCCGAGGTGCTGCCGGTGGTTGCGACCGCGGCGGGAAGCAGCACGTAGGTTCTGTCAGTCCGCAAACTTACTGCCCGTGGTCCGTCAGCACCTTGTCGCAGCCTTTGGTGAGCCGCGTACGGTTCTGCTTGAGGCAAGCAAGTACGGCGCCATCGCCATTGTTCATCACTGGACGGCAGAAGCGCGTGACATCGCGCGCGCAGGCGTCGTGTCCGGGCTGCTGTTGCGCAGACACGCTCGATGCGCCCAGAGTCAAACAAACAATGAAAAGAAATCTGGTCATCGCGCAATGCCTCTTACCCTGAAGATGTGCGGGCGAAGCTAGAGCGACGATCCCGAGGCCGCAACGGCTTTATTGACAGGCGGGCCTGCGCCGCCGCGTGGCTCCGGCATTCACGCCGGGGCACATCGCGAGGGGAGCTAACCGAGGCAACGACGCTATCGTTGCTGTTACTGACTGTCTCTTATTGACTGTCCTGGGCGTCAGCGACCTTGCGTGACGCGCCGCCCTTGGCGAGCTCCTTGTCCATCACGGTGCGGCAGCCGGCGCTCAGATCCGAACGATGCTTCATCATGCACGCCGTGATCTTCGGGATGTTCGGGATTTCCGACGAGCACAGGCGGAAGGCGTCGCCCGTGCACTGCTGCTGCGCTTCGGACGAGAAGGCGAAGCTCGAGCCGGTCGAGGCGATCGACAGGATGGCCGCAAAGCCCAGGGCCAGGCTGGTGTCGCGGATCTTGTTGCTCAGGGACTTGGTGTTCAGAGACTTGGTGTTCAGAGACTTGGTCATTTGAAGCTCCCATTGGCACCGCTGGAAGCGGGCCCGTTGTTGATGGGAACGACAATGCTCCAGCAAAACAGTTTCCACTGTGATGACGGTCACGGGAGGGGCATCCTCTGTGATCTCGGTCACTTTGGCGCACCTCGCTGAAATTCCTCCGCATCCGCTGTCGTGTTGGTGTCACGTTAACTGTTCCTTCGCATTAATGGCTCGTCGAGCGGGAAATTCCGCCGGTTTGGTTGCGTAATTGGAAAGAATAGCGATGCGTAATGCGTTGGGCCTGATGCTGGCCAGTGTAGTTGCGGCGGTCGTGATTGCCGCCGGCGGTTGGTTTTATTATTCCTCGCGCGCCGATCAGGCCGCTCCCAAGACAGTTGCCGCCCGTGCCGCCGATCAATTGTCGGCACAGGCGAAGCTCGCCGCCCGGGATGACGTCGAGACCACAGCGGCGCTCGTCGGCAAGCCGGCGGCACCTGCTCCGGCGCCCGCCCCGGCCATGCCGGTGCAGCAGAAATCGACCTGCGCCAATCCCAACGCGCTCGGCGTCTCCCGCGTGGTCGAGATCGACAGCACTGGCGGCCCGGGCTTCGGCTTCGACCATTTCAAGCAGTTCGATTTTCTCACCGACAAGGAAGTCGTGCTGACCTTCGACGACGGTCCCTGGCCGGTGAACACGCCCGCCGTGCTGAAGGCGCTCGCAGATGAATGCACCAAGGGCCTGTTCTTCTCGGTCGGCAAGCATGCGACCTACCATCCGGAAATCCTGCGCCAGGTGCTGGCCCAGGGCCATACGGTCGGCGCCCACACCTGGTCGCACGTCAATCTGAACGGCAAGAAGATGACGGAGCAAATGGCCAAGGACGAGGTCGAGAAGGGCTTCAGCGCAGTACGATTCGCGCTCGGCACCAATCCGGCGCCGTTCTTCCGCTTCCCGCAGCTTCAGCACAATCCGGCGATGGTGAGCTATTTCGGCACCCGCAACGTCGCGATGTTCTCGACCGACATCGACTCCTTCGACTTCAGGAAGGGCGCGACGCCGGAGAAGATCATCGAGACCGTCATGACCAGGCTCGACAAGCTCGGCAAGGGCATCATTCTGATGCACGACTTCCAGAAGCACACCGGCGAAGCCATGCCCGCGCTGCTCGCGCGGCTCAAGGCCGGCGGTTACAAGATCGTGCAGATGAAGGCCAAGACGACCTTCCAGACGTTGCCGGAATATGACGAGGCACTGCTCAAGGACCTGAAGGTGCCGACCTCGAGCGCGCGTCCAATCGGGAGCGTGGTGCAGACGGTTTCGCAGTAGCGCGCCCGATCAGATCCAAAATCATTATGTCATGGCCGGGCTTGTCCCGGCCATGTGCTTTTGGGGACCAATGATTCCCTACCAGTAAATGCCGTGGCGATGCAGCTCGCTGATGATGCGGCCTTCGGTCCAGGTGCGCTTGTGCTTCGGCTTGTCCGCCTTTGCGGTGGTCTTCGCGGCGGGCTGGGTCGTCGCAGCGGGCGCTGAAGTCGTCGTGGTCGTGGGTGTGGCGGTTGCCGCAGGCGCAGCAAGCGAAACCACCGGCGGGCGATCGAGATATTTCGGAGCTTCGGCGGCTGGCACGGCTTCGCTTACCTGCGTCGGTGCGGCGGCAAGCGCCGGCGCCGTTTGCTGAACCGAAGCCGGCTCGTTCACCGCGGACAGCGACAGGCTGCGCGGGCCTTCGGCCTGGGCCGATGCAGAGACCAGCACCATGGCGGCGGCCACCAGAATGATCTTGCGCATATGAAATATCTCCCCGTGTTTGGCGTGAACGGGACACTAGGGGAGCCGATCGCGAGTTTATGTGATCACGATCACCATCAAGGAAGTCGACGACGGCATTTGGCTCGTCAGCTTCATGCACTATGATCTGGGATACTTCGACCTGGAGCAGAAAACCCTGCAACCCCCTCGACAACCCGTTCGGCACGAGGTTGTCACCCATCTCTTAGGTACGACCTGTTACCGATGTCTCCGGGCCGGACATTTGAGCGCTGGTGCCGCAAGAGGGATTCGAACCCCCGACCCCGTCATTACGAATGACGTGCTCTACCAACTGAGCTATTGCGGCGAACCCTGCCGGGGCCTGCGCGAGGCCGGTCCCGATACGCGCGCTCCTGATATCGGGCATGGCCCGAATTGGCAAGGTGGAGCCGGCTTCGAAATGCCGCTCACCCGCCCCAGCGAGACCAGAATCCGCGCCAGCCGCCGGCCTGGGCCTTTGCATGGTCCTTGGGCGTGCCGATTTGTTCCGTAAATTCATCGCTCGGACCCTCGTCATCGATTCCGGGATCGTCCGGGGCGCGAATGATCGGGATGACGGCGGGAATAGGCGCTGGTGCAGGCTTGCCGAGGTCGGCGCGGGTCCGGAACACCGGCGTTGCCGCCGCCGGCGATGATTCGGCGGGTTCAGGGGCCGGTTTGATCGGCTCGGCGGCCGTGACGACCGGCTCGTCCTGCGTGGTTTCCTTGGCGGTCTCCCTGACGGCTTCCTTGGCCTCAAGGGGCGGCGAATTGTCCTGCGGGGCCGGTACCGGGTCCGGCGCCGTTACAGGCGGTTCCGCCGGGCTTTCGCTCGGCGCCGCGGTCACTCGCTTCGGCGGCGGAGCCGCCAGCATGGCTTCCTCGAACGCCGAGGATTCGATCATGTCGCCCTTGCCGGAAGGAAGACTCGCGACCGGCGTCTGCCACTGGAAGGCGTCAAGGCGGCCGGTAACCGGGGACACCGGACGCCAGCGGTCGCTGACATAGCCGTCGGCGGTCCAGGCAGGATCATGGCGGGCGCGCACCGCGCGCAAGGTCCAGGCGCGGGCCCGGCCGCCGTCACCATGCTCGGTGCGCTCGATCTCCGCCATCAGCAGCGCCACGCGCTGGGTCGGATCGTTGACGTAAGGCGCCAGCACCGCGCGCGCACGGGCGAACTCGGATGCATCGATCGCGGCGCGCGCGATCGCCAGTTGGCCCTCGACATGGCCGGCCTTGTCGGCAGGAATCTTGGCGGCAAGCGTCTCGACCCGTTGCAAGCGCTGCCGCGCGGAATCGCCGAGCTTCACATGCGCATAGGCATCCGCAAGATCAGGATGCGGATTGGCGAGCCAGGCGGCTTCCACCAGCTTCATGGCACGGCGCACCTGATGCGCCTCGCTCTCGAATTTTGCAGCGAGCACTGCAGCGGGGACCAGGGTCGGCGCGAGCTTGATCGCCTCCATCACGCTCTCGCGCGCGAGGTCGCGGTCCATGGTTTCCAATTCCAGCGCGCGTGCGGCGAGCAGGACACCGCGCTGGCGGCGATAGGCCTGCTTGTCGATCGGGCCCGCCGACAGATTCGAATCGAGGAGCGCGAGCGCGCCGCTCCAGTCGCCGCGCGCGCAGCGGAAGCCGAGCACCGCATGCGAGGCCCAGGTCGAGGACGGCGACAGCTTGATCGCTTCCTCGGCGATCATCACCGCGCCGACCGCATCGTCGGCGCGCTGCGCCTCGATGAACAGGCCGCGAAGACCGAGCAGGCGCGTGTCCTCGCGCTCGGCCATGACACGGAAGACGCGCTGGGCCTCGTCGCGATTGCCCTCGAGCTGGGCCGATTGTGCATGCAGGAGAAGCGCGAGCGGATCGTTTGCGGCCAGCCGCCGCGCGGTGTCGGCGTGGCGGCGAGCAAGCGCAGTGTCGCCATGGCCGATCGCAAGCAGGCCGTGGGTGATGGCGTGGCGGCCGCGGGCGTGACGCTTCTCATGACGACGGCGGCGCAGACGCCCCGGAGCGCGCAAGGTCATCGTCAGCAGACTCCAGACGAGCACGACTGCCGCGGCAAAGAGGCCAAGCAAGAACACGAATCTGGGAAGCGTCGTCGTGGCGCGGAAAGCGCCCGCGGTCAGGACGAGCTCTCCGGGCTGGTCGGCAACCCAGGCCGCGCCAGCCGCCGCGAGCGCGATCAAGACGAGGAAGAGGACGATGCGAAGCATGACGATCCCTATACGCGCTGATTATTGCGCGAACCTTATTGACCAGGCTTGACGAGATCCGCCATGGCGCCGTCGGCGAATTTGCGTGAGGCGGCGAGCGCGGCATCACGGGCATCGGCCTTGTCGAGCCAGGCTTGCGCCGGTGCACGATCGGCTTCGGACAGCGTCTTCAGCTCGCGCCGCGCCTCGGCGAAATCGTTGCGCAACGCAGCCGCCGTTGCCCGCGCGACGATGGCGCCGCGGTCGTTGCCGACCCCGTCGGTACGCTCGATGCGGACGAGTTTTGACGCCCCCGCCTGAAGACGCTCGACGATGCCGGTGCCGTTGGCCGGGGCTTCCGGCGGCGGCGACAATTTTGGCACGATGTTGAGGAGCTCGCGACTGAGCGCCACCGGCGTCGGAATGCCTGACGCTGCGAAGGTGTCGAGCGGCTTCAGCATGTCCGGCTTTGCTGCCAGCGACCGTGCCGCGGCAAGTTGCGATTCGTAAGCGTCGCCGTGGCGAACGGCGACGTCGAGCAGGGCCGCCGCCACCACATGGCGCAACGGCTTGTCGTCCATCGTCTTTGTGTCGGCGATCTTCTCGCTCTGCTGCGCGAGCTCGGCACGGTCGGTCTTGCGCTCGAGCTGCGCGAGGCGGTCGTTGAGGGCGGCAAGATCGGGCGCGGCAGCGCGCGGCGCCGATTTCGCGTCGTTCAGGGCGCTCGCGGTGTTGTCGGACTGCGCGCGCAGATTGGCGATGTCGCTGCGCAGGCTCGTTGCGGATTTCTCCAGCGCATCGATCCGCGCCACCAAGGCCGGATCAGCGGCAGGCTTGCCCGCCTTGGCTTCGACCGCGGCCACGCGCCCGCTCAGCGCGTCGATGGTTGCGCCGGTCACTTGCGGAGCGGCCGGCGGCGCCTGCACCGCGGGCCAGCCCAGCATCCAGCCGACCGCGATCACAATTGCGGCTGCGACCGCGCCGGAGAACGGCGCGATAACCCAAGGTGAAATCGACGGCGATACCGACGCGGACGCAACGGAAGACCGCTCCTCGGCAGGTTCGGGCTGCGGCTCGGCATCAGCTTCTTCAGACTTGGCTTCTTCAGACTTGGCTTCTTCAGATTTGGCCTCTTCAGACTTGCTTTCTTCAGACTTGGCCTGCTCAGGCGCGGCCTGCTCGGACGCCGCCCCCGGCTCGCCCGCCACCTCCTGCGGCTGGGTCGAGACTTCGGTTGCCTCGAGGTCGATGGTGGGCGGGGTGCGCTTGGCACGGCTGGACCCGGGAGCCAATCCTGCGTCTTCAGGCTTGTCGTCGGCCATCGTGACGGTTCCTCACACTTGCATGCCCTAAACGGATTCGATTGCGTCGAATTCGGCCCGACCTCTTACGCCAAACGGGTGCGCAAAGCACGCTCCAAGGTGTCAAATAAGGCATTTTCCTCCGGCGCCGCGGCCACCAGAACCTGCGAGGCACCGGCCTCGCGCAGCACGCCTGCGACCGTCTCGGACAGGCAGCATTGCGGGATGGCCAGAGCCGAGATTTCGACGCCTTCGTCGCGCGCGGCCTCCAGGAAAGCCCGCGCGCTGCGGCGGGAGTAATGCAGCACCGCCTCGATTCCATGGGCGGCAAAGCCCTCACAGACCTCGCGCGGCAACAGCTTGACCGGGGCCATGCGATAGGTCGTCTGCGTGACGACGTTGATACCTTCGGCGCCCAGCTCACCGCTCAGGTCGCGCGACAGATCCGCGCCCGCGAGATAAAGCAACGTGCTCTTTTTCTTCAGCCGCTTGTCGCGGGCGCTCTGCACCAGCTTGTCGCGCAAGGCCGCGGCATCGCCGCCGGCGACGACCACCTCGGCAAAGCCGGCGTCACGCGCGGCGGCGGCCGTGTGCTCGCCGACTGCGAACAGCGGCAGCTTCAGCAGGCCAAGGTCCGGCAATTGCGGCGCGACGGCACGGATGGCATTGGCCGATGTGACAATGACGGCGCTGTAGCTCGTTTCACTCTCGTCATGGAAGGCGACCGGCTCGAACTTGAGCACCGGCGCGAGCAGCACCGCATGCCCCCGTGCACGCAGATTTTCCGCCGTCGCCTCATTGTCGGGATGCGGCCGTGTGACAAGAATGGACATCGCTTGTGTTCCCGAACCACGTGGCGGTGGCGCTTTCACGAGGATGGCCGCGCGTGGCGATTGCGCAAGCCGACCCCGGAATGCTACCGGACGTACCAGAACTCTGCTTTGCGGATGAGCGCAAGGGGCTGAGAAGGGCGCAAATTGGATAACAATTCGCCAATGCTGGTGCTGGGTATCGAAACCACCTGCGACGAGACCGCCGCGGCCGTAATTGAGCGTGCGCCTGACGGCAGCGGCAAGATCCTGTCCAATATCGTACGCTCGCAGATCGAGGAGCATGCCCGTTTCGGCGGCGTGGTGCCGGAAATCGCGGCCCGCGCTCATGTCGACCTGCTCGACGGCATCATCGACCGCGCCATGCACGAGGCCGGCATCGACTTCGCCCAGCTCAATGGTGTCGCGGCCGCGGCGGGGCCGGGACTGATTGGTGGCGTCATCGTCGGGCTCACCACCGCGAAGGCGATCGCGATGGTGCACGACACGCCCCTGGTCGCGGTGAACCATCTGGAAGCGCATGCGCTGACGCCCCGCCTGACCGACGCACTCGAATTCCCCTATTGCCTGTTCCTCGCCTCAGGCGGCCATACCCAGATCGTCGCCGTTACCGGCGTCGGCCAATATGTGCGACTCGGCACCACCGTCGACGATGCGATCGGCGAGGCTTTCGACAAGGTCGCGAAAATGCTGGGCCTGCCCTATCCGGGCGGCCCAAAGGTCGAACGCGCGGCAGCAAGCGGCGATCCGGCGCGATTTGCGTTTCCGCGGCCGATGCAGGGACGCCCCGACGCCAATTTCTCGCTATCGGGATTGAAGACGGCGGTGCGCAACGAAGCGAGCCGGCTAGCTGAGATCACGCCGCAGGACGTCAGCGATCTCTGCGCGAGCTTTCAGGCCGCCGTGCTCGACTCCACCGCCGACCGGTTGAGCGTCGGTCTGAAACTTTTCCGCGAGCAGTTCGGCGCGCCGCGTGCGCTGGTGGCGGCCGGCGGCGTCGCCGCCAATCAAGCGATCCGCGGCGCCCTGCATGATGTCGCGAGGAAAGCCGGAACACAATTGATCATGCCGCCGCCGGCGCTCTGCACCGACAATGGCGCAATGATCGCCTGGGCGGGCGCCGAACGTCTCGCACTCGGCATGACCGACACGATGGAAGCACAGCCGCGCGCGCGCTGGCTGCTCGATGCGAACGCGACGGCACCGGCCGGGTACGGCAAGACGCGGGCTGGATACTAGCAATGACAGCGTTCCAATCCGTTGCGGTGGTTGGAGCCGGCGCCTGGGGCACAGCGCTGGCGACGGTGGCGGCGCGGGCCGGACGGAACGTGACGCTGTGGGCGCGCAATCCCGAGCACGCGACGCGAATCGGATCGACCCGCGACAATCCGCGGCTGCCGGGCGTGCGGCTTGCGCCGGAGATCATGGTGACGAGCGATCTCGCCATGGCGGCACGCGCCGATATGCTGCTGATCGCAACGCCGGCGCAGCATCTGCGCGGCGCCGTCAACATGTTGGCCTCGCATCTGACAGCACCAACGCCAATCGTCGCCTGCGCCAAGGGCATCGAGCACGGCACCCATAAATTTATGACCGACGTGATCGTCGAGGCCGCGCCTCACGCGCAGCCGGCGATCCTGTCGGGCCCAAGCTTTGCCGACGATGTCGCGCGTGGCCTGCCGACTGCGGTCACGCTGGCGGCGAGGGAAGAAGCGCTGGCGAGCCACCTGGTGCAGGCGCTGGGCTCGGCGACCTTCCGGCCCTATCACACGACCGATGTCCGCGGCGTCGAGATCGGCGGCGCGGCCAAGAACGTGCTGGCGATCGCCGCCGGCATCGTGGTCGGCCGCAACCTCGGCGCTTCCGCTCTCGCCGCGCTGACCACACGCGGCTTCAGCGAGCTGGCACGGCTCGGCCGCGCTTGCGGCGCGCGCACGGAAACGCTCTCCGGCCTCTCCGGCCTCGGCGACCTGCTCCTGAGCTGTTCGACCGCGCAATCGCGCAATTTCGCGCTCGGTATTGCGCTCGGTCGCGGCGAGGCGGCGCCGGCGGGCAAGCTTGCTGAAGGTGCATTCACTGCGCCGGTGCTGGTCGAGCTCGCGGCCGCGCGGGACGTCGATATGCCGGTCTCTCAAGCGGTGGCCGCCA
The DNA here is from genome assembly GCF_023073915.1 of Bradyrhizobium sp. 149. GTDB lineage: Bacteria > Pseudomonadota > Alphaproteobacteria > Rhizobiales > Xanthobacteraceae > Bradyrhizobium. Next base: position 46,376 of record NZ_JADPKK010000012.1, read on the forward strand.
TCCTGGATGGCAGGTTGACGATTGACGCCGCGATCGAAAGGCTGCTGACACGGCCGTTCAAGGCCGAGGAATGACGGCGGCCGTCGCCTCGCAGGTGGTACTTCACGACCCGTGCACGCTGGTCTAGCCTAGCGGCACACCGCAGGATCCCGGTCCAACAATAACGAAACGGATCCAGGGGAAGAACGCATGCGCAAACCGCATCAGGCGCTCGTTTCGATTGCCATCATCGCACTCGCCGCTGTCAGTATACCGACCGCGGCCCGCGCCGAGGCCGCACTATCCTACGACGAACTTGCCAAGAGCGAGGCGGCGGCCAACGCCGACAACGGCAAGCGGGTCGTCCCCGTCAAGTCGATCGCCAATCCCACCAATGACGTCAGCTCCGACATGCAGGCCATGATCGGCGCGCCCTTTCCGCCGCACTTCAATGCGGACCCGAAGACCCCAGCGGAATGGAAAGAACTGATCGATCGCCGCGCAAAACTGTCGATATCAGGCATTCCGGCAATGAAGGAAAAGCTCGGCGTCAAGGTCGAGGAGACCAAAATCGCCGGTGTGCACTGCTTCATCGTCACGCCGAACAAGATCTCACCCGAGAACCGGCAACGCCTTTTGGTCCACGTCCATGGCGGCGGCTATGTGTTCGGCCCCGGCGAAGCCGCGCTGCCTGAAGCGATCATGATGGCGGGGTTTGGCGGCTTCAAAGTGATGTCGGCCGACTACCGCATGCCGCCCGACTTCCCTTATCCCGCCGCGATGGACGATGCGATGGCGGTCTGGAAGGAGGTCACCAAGACGCACGACGCCCGTCGGATGGCGATCTTCGGGACGTCGACGGGCGGCGCGATGACGCTGGCGATGGTGCTGCGGGCCAGGGACGAGAAGCTGCCGAAGCCGGCGGCGATCGCACCGGGCACGCCGTGGTCCGACATCGACAAGGTCGGCGACACCTACGCCAGCAATGAGTGGGTCGACAACGTGCTGGTGACCTGGGACGGTTGGCTCGGCCGCGCCGCAAAGCTGTACGCCAACGGGACGGACCTGAAAAATCCCTACATCTCGCCGATCTACGGTGACTTCAAAGGCTTCCCGCCGACCATCCTGACGTCGGGCACGCGCGATCTGTTCCTCAGCAACACCGTTCGCACGCATCGCAAATTGCGTCGCGCCGGCGTGATTGCCGATCTCAACGTCTACGAGGGGCAATCCCACGCGCAGTACCAGTTCAACATCAATGCGCCGGAGACCAGGGAAGCCTTCACTGACATCGCGAGATTCTTCGATCGATATCTGAAGGAATGAGCGTTGGGTTTGGCGTCGGATACCCGCGCTTGTCGCAGGCATCCGACGCGCTATAACATCGCAACACGCGAGATGGCGTATCTGATATTGGGGCAAGTTGCGATGAACTACTGGCTGGTGAAATCCGAACCGTCGGTGTGGTCCTGGGACCAGCAGGTGGCGAAGGGCGCCAAGGGCGAAGCCTGGACCGGCGTGCGCAATTACACCGCGCGCCAGAGTCTCGTCGCCATGAAGAAAGGCGACAAGGCGTTCTTCTATCATTCCAACGAAGGCAAGGAGATCGTCGGCATCGCGGAGATCATCAAGGAAGCCTATCCCGATCCGACCGACAAGACCGCAAAATTCGTCTGCGTCGACATCAAGGCCGACAAGCCGTTGAAGATGCCGGTGACGATGGCTGCGATCAAAGCCGAGAAGAAGCTCGCCGATATGGCGCTGGTGAAGTATTCGCGCCTCTCGGTGCAGCCGGTGACGGCCGAGGAATGGAAGCTCGTCTGCAAGATGGGTGGGATGTAGTTGCTACGTAGCCCGGATTACGCTTCGCTGCATTTGCGCTACGATATCCGAGCTTGCGTCTCCGGCAGCGCAAACACCTCGCATGGCGAGGCGATGCCGCGCAGCGAATGCGATCCAAGCGCGATGAGAGGCATGTCCGTCTCCGCGGCGAGCGCGCCCGACACCAGCACGGTCCTTTGGAGCGGCTTGCACAATCCTTCGAGCCGGCTGGCGAGATTGACGGCGGGACCGATCGCCGTGAAATCGAGCCGGTTGGCGGCGCCGATATTGCCCCACAGCATCTCACCGAGATGCAGCGCCGTGCCGAACCCGAGCGGCGGCAGACCTTGAGCACGGCGTTCCGCGTTGAGATACGCCATCCCGGCTTCGGCCGCACCGGCGGCACGCAGAGCCGCATCGCACGCGTGGCGCGGTGACGCCTCGAGCACCGGAAAAATTGCCAGCACGCCGTCGCCGATGAATTTCAGCACCTCGCCGCCGAAGGCGTGAACCGCGCCGGCAATGCGATCGAACCAGGCGTCGAGCGCCGCGATGACGTCGGCAGGTGGCGTGGTTTCCGACAGGGACGTGAAATCGCGCAAGTCCGCATAGAGCAGCGCGGCCTGTATGGTCTCGCCGAGATCGCGGCGCAGGGGTGCCGCCAGGACTCGCTCTGCGCTGCGCTTGCCGAGATAGGCATCCAACGTCGCGCGCAACGTTGCACGCGCGGCAAGCACCGCAAGGGGGGTCGCGGCAAAGCGCGCGGCTTGGCGCAATTGCTCGATCTCGTCTGCGGTGAAGGGACGCGGCCCGATCCAGCCGAGCAACGGCCCGTCGGGCCGTCCGACCGCGTCTTCGTGCACCTCACCGTCCGCGACGTCGCGAAGCCAGCGGCGGCCGGCATCGTTCGGCGAATCGGGCGCGAGGCCGCCAGGTACGAAGCCGAGCGCTTCGATCACCCGACCGTTCCCCGCGCGCCACAACCAGGTCCGCTTCGCGATCAGCGGATGTGGCACCTCCAGCGTCAGGCTGCCTGCCGCGAGCGGCAGGCCGTCGGCGACCAGATGTGCGCCGAGTTCCGCGAGCAGGCGGTCGGCCCCGGCGCTATCGGCGGCGGCATCGACAAGCCAGGCGAGCGTCGGCGAGAGCTGCATGGCCCGATCATGACGAAGGCAGACCGTCTTTGTCACGGCCAATCCTTGACGGGCCGCTCGCGCGCCGCCATGTCCCAGTGTCAGCCCAGGGATGATCGCCGATGACCGAACCGTTCATAGTGCGACGCGAGACCCAGATCGCGGCCCCACGCGCCACCGTTTTCGCTTACCTGACCGACCCCGAGAAGATTTTGAGCTGGATGGGTTCCGACGCGACCACGGAGCCGCATCCCGGCGGGCTGTATCTGCTCAAAGGCATCGGCCCCCGCGGCGGCGTCGCCCGCGGCGCGTTTCGCGAAGTCGTGCCGGTGCATCGCCTCGCCTACACATTCGGATGGGACGGCGGCCAGGAAGTGCCGCCCGGCTCGAGCCTGATCGAGATCGACCTGATCGAACGCGACGGCGGCACGTTGCTGCGCATGACCCATAGCGGGCTGCCAACCGAGGAACAGGCTGCCGCACACGCGACGGGATGGGCGCATTATCTGGGGCGGCTCACGACCGCAGCCGCGGGCGGCGATCCCGGTCCCGACCGGGGCGTTTCCAACAAGGCGTAGCGACGGGAGAAAGTCAGACAGCCGCGGTCGCCACCACCTGCTGCAGAAGTTGCTCGCGCCTGGCCTGCGAACGCTGGCCCTTCATGGTCGCGGCGAAGCGTTCGAGGATGCCGTCCTCGAACGCGGTGACGATGGTGTCGTGGACATAGCTCTTGCGGCAGATCGCCGGCGTGTTGGAGAGCTGATCGGCGGCGCCGCGAATCGCCTCCAGCACCTGCTTCTTGCGCCCGCGCTGGCTCGTCGCTGGCGTGATCCGCGACAGCGATTCCACGACGACGGCCGAGGCCATCAGCGTGCGGAAATCCTTCAGCGAGATCTTGATGCCGGCGATCTCGCGCAGAAACGCGTTCACCTGCGTGGTGCTAACCGCGCGCACGACGCCGTAGGCATCGCGATACTGGAACATGCGCTTGCCGGGAACGCCTTGCAGAATGCCGATGGCACGCACGAGCTTGGCCGCGTCGCACTCCTTGCGCACCGCCTTGCCGCCCTTCGCCTTGAAGGTCAGCACCAAGCTGTCGTCTTCCAGCGAGACATTGGACTTCAGCAGCGTGGTGGCCCCGCGGGTGCCGTTGAGACGGGCGTAGGATTCATTGCCGGGGCGGATCGCGGTGCGCGCAATCAATTCGATCACCGCCGAGAGCGCGAACTCGCGGGTCGGCTCGTCCCCCGACAGGAACGCCGAGACCTTGCGGCGGATCTTTGGCAGCGCGCCGACGAGCTTCTCCAGCCGATGCGCCTTGCGCTGCTCGCGGACCTTCTCCCAGTCGGCGTGATAGCGATATTGCAGCCGGCCCGCGGCATCGCGTCCCACCGCCTGGAGATGCGTGCTCGGATCGGCCGAGTAGCGCACTTCGCGATAGGCCGGCGGCACCGCCATCGAATGCAGCCGCCGGATGGTGCGGGCGTCACGGATATGCGCGCCGTTGGGACGGACGAAGGAATAGCCCTTTCCGCGCCGGATGCGGCGGATAGTCAGCTCGTTCTGGTCGCCGAGCCGTAGGCCCAGTTCCTTGGCGAGGGCCTCGACGGTTGCCGCAGGCGACGTGTCGAACGCTTTTTTCGGGCTGAGACGGCTGGAACCCGCCGGTTTCGGCCATTGTCCCAGGGCTTTGGCCAACGCAATGGCTGCAGGATCGGCTGAAGCGGGCCGCATCGTCCCGAGATTCTGCTGATCCATCATAGTCTTAAGCCTTAGCCCTGTTTGTTATCGTCAATGCCGCTGTTCTGATTTTTGTTCCAAGGGGTCTCGTTGGACCCGGGTTGGCCATTTAGGGTGTTCCGAACCGTATTGCGAGTCCCGAATCAGTGAGAGACGGTTGCTAAATACCTCTTCCGGGCGCATGGGGCTCTGCGCGGGGCCTGTTCTGAGGATCGGGGTAAAGACCCCAAAGCCGCCCGTCGCCCCTTTCAGAACTGCGACAGTCGGACGGAGCGGCTTGATCCTCCGCATGGCCGGCTGCTCGCCGAAGGTCCAGCTTGTGCACCTTGTCGGGTCCGGTTAGCCCGACGCATAATCGGTTCAACGATCAAGTCGGCTCGCCAGTGACCTGTGCTTGGCTTGCCGCATGTGGAGGGAAACATGTCCGAGAAGATCTATGACATCCCGGCGGAGTGGGCGAAGCGCGCCTGGGTCGACCAGGCCAAGTACAAGGACATGTACGCCCGCTCGATCTCGGACCCGAACGGTTTCTGGGCGGAACAGGCCAAGCGCCTCGACTGGATGAAGGCGCCGACGAAGATCGAGAACGTCTCCTTCGCGCCCGGCAACATCTCCATCAAATGGTTCGAGGACGGAGTCCTCAACGTCGCCCATAACTGCATCGACCGGCATCTCCACAACCGCGCCAACCAGACCGCGATCATCTGGGAAGGTGACGATCCCTCACAATCGCGGCACATCACCTATAAGGAGCTGCACGACGAGGTCTGCCGGATGGCCAACATCCTGCGCACCCGGAACGTCAAGAAGGGCGACCGCGTCACCATCTATCTGCCGATGATTCCGGAAGCGGCTTACGCGATGCTTGCCTGCGCGCGGATCGGCGCCGTTCACTCCGTAGTGTTCGCCGGCTTTTCGCCCGACAGCCTCGCCCAGCGCATCAACGACTGCCAGTCCAAGGTGATCATCACCGCGGACGAGGGCCTGCGCGGCGGCAAGAAGGTGCCGCTGAAGGCCAATGTCGACGCGGCGCTCGCCAAGGCAGACGGCATCGACTGGGTCGTCGTGGTCAAGCGCACCGGCGGCAAGATCGACATGAACCCGACGCGCGACCTCTGGTATCACGAGGCGGCTTCGATGGTGACGACGGAATGCCCGGTCGAGCACATGCACGCCGAGGATCCGCTGTTCATCCTCTACACCTCAGGCTCGACCGGCCAACCCAAGGGCGTGCTGCACACCTCCGCCGGCTATCTGGTGTTCGCCGCGATGACGCATCAATACGTCTTCGACTATCACGACGGCGACATCTACTGGTGCACCGCCGACGTCGGCTGGGTCACCGGCCACAGCTACATTCTCTACGGACCGCTCGCCAATGGCGCGACCACGCTGATGTTCGAAGGCGTGCCGAACTACCCGGATAATTCGCGATTCTGGAACGTCATCGACAAGCACAAGGTCAACATCTTCTACACCGCTCCGACCGCGATCCGCGCGCTGATGCAGTCCGGCGACGATCCCGTGAAGAAGACCTCGCGCGCCAGCCTGCGCCTGCTCGGCTCGGTCGGCGAGCCGATCAATCCGGAAGCCTGGGAGTGGTATCACCGCGTCGTTGGTGACGACCGCTGCCCGATCGTCGACACATGGTGGCAGACCGAGACCGGCGGCATCCTGATCACGCCGCTGCCGGGCGCCACGAAGCTCAAGCCGGGCTCGGCGACACAGCCGTTCTTCGGCGTGGTGCCCGAGATCGTCGACGCCGACGGCAAGGTGCTGGACGGCGAGACGTCAGGCAATCTGTGCCTGACGCGATCATGGCCGGGCCAGATGCGCACGGTCTATGGCGACCATGCCCGTTTCGAGCAGACCTATTTCTCGACCTACAAGGGCAAGTACTTCACGGGCGACGGCTGCCGACGCGATGCCGACGGTTATTACTGGATTACCGGCCGCGTCGACGACGTCATCAACGTCTCCGGCCACCGCATGGGTACCGCCGAAGTCGAGAGCGCGCTGGTGGCGCATGAGAAGGTGTCGGAGGCCGCCGTGGTCGGCTTCCCGCACGACATCAAGGGCCAGGGCATCTACGCCTACGTGACGCTGATGGCCGGCGTCGAGCCAACCGACGATCTGCGCAAGGAGCTCGTCACCTGGGTGCGCAAGGAGATCGGCCCGATCGCTTCGCCCGACCAGATCCAGTTCGCCCCCGGCCTGCCCAAGACCCGCTCCGGCAAGATCATGCGCCGCATCCTGCGCAAGATCGCCGAGGACGAGCCGGGCAGCCTCGGCGACACCTCGACCCTGGCCGATCCCGGCGTGGTCGACGACCTCGTCAAGAACCGGCAGAACAAGAAGGGAGCGTAAGCTCCGACTCGTGCCCGGACGCAGCGCAGCGCTCTTCAGCGGTGCGCTGCAGAGCCGGGCCCATCCATTCGCGCGCGAAGGAGACCTGGGTCCCGGCTCAGCGTCGCAGCGCTCTGCGCCCCGTTCGGGACACGAGACCAGCTGCGATCCGATCGTACGCCCAAAATAACGGCCGTTCACATCCTCACGCACTCGTCAGGCCGCGCCCCCGGGGCCTGCGCATCTTTCCCGCTGAGTGTTGTTTTCAGGTCATTTACTTTGTTTCGAACATTTTCTTTGTTCCCCCTGCTGGCTGGCCCTTGGCGGCCGTGCGTGGAAACCATCCGGTTAACAGGCGCGGTTAAGAATGTGCCCTAACGAGGACTTGGCCGGCCGGCGATTGCCGGTTTTGCGTCAATTGGGACGATTGGTTCGGGGCAAGGGGAAAATCGATGTCGACGAGGATTGCAGTGGCGCTGGCCGCCACCATCGGGGCAGGGGTGATGATGTCGACGGCGGCGCAGGCGCGGCCGGAAATGGTGGGGACGCACCTGGCCGACTATTCGCCGGGCACCATCGTGGTCAAAACCAACGAGCGTCGGCTCTATCTCGTCCTCGATAACGGCCACGCCGTGCGCTATCCGGTCGGCGTCGGCAAGTCCGGCAAGCAGTGGGCCGGCACCACCCGCATCGACGGCAAGTACCGCAATCCGGCCTGGTCGCCGCCTGCCGAGGTGAAGCGGGACAAGCCGAGCATCCCGGACGTCATTCCGGGCGGATCGCCACGCAATCCGATGGGCGTCGCGGCGATGACGCTGTCCGGTGGTGAATATGCCATCCACGGCACCAACGTGCCGGGCTCGATCGGCGGCTTCGTCTCCTATGGTTGCATCCGCATGCTCAACGACGACATCACAGATCTCTACAGCCGCGTCTCGGTCGGCACGACGGTAGTCGTGACGCGCTGATCGCCGGCTTCAAGGCGAGACAGCAAAAGCCGCGTCTTTCGACGCGGCTTTTTTGTTACCACAAGCGCCAGCCGCGCGCGCACCAGCCATCGCGATGGCCACCATTGTAGCTCCGAGCGTAACCGCCGGCGAGCAACGCCGCCGAAACGTTGCCGGTTAATCTGGTCGCGACGTCGGCGAGAACGCGACCATATTTGTCGGGGCCAAGATTGGTGATCGTCACGCTGCCCTGGCCGAGCAGATCGCGCAATGCGCGGGCCGCGGCTTCGGCCTTGTCCAGCTCCTGCTGGCAGGATGCTTTCATCTCAGGTGCGTCGATGCCGCGCAGGCGAACGCGCACGACCAGATCGCGGCCGTCGCGCTGACGAACGCGGGCGAGAAAAGTGTCGCCGTCAATGGTGCGAACGACGTCGACCGGCTCGCGACGATCCGGATGACCGCTTTGCTGGAGCACGATCTCGGCGTCCCGCGTGCCGCCGCCATCCGCGTGGGGAACCGTCCAGTTCATGCCGTGCCGGAAGATGAGCACGGCCGCCAGCGCGACGCCGACCACGAACATCCACGGCAACAGTCCGGAGAAGCGACGGCCAAAGGGCGAGCCGCCGAACTGCGGACGATAGACATTGGGGCGATCCCGAAAACGCATCGACTGACGCTAGGACTGAGTCGGGGAAACCGGCAAGGCACGATCGGGCGCCCGGACCGAGGGTCATGCCGCGGCGGCGCTCGGATCGCCGGCCCGAAATTGTACCTATGCGCGGCACGCTGTTCCAAACGATCTCCACCCGATACGTCCTGTAGTTGTACGGAGTTTAATGTTCACGCGTTGTTTAGTAATAGGGCGGAGTACTCGGTTTGCGTGTGGGGGAGCGGTAAGCATGGCATCGTTCAAGTTTCGCATCGGGGCAAAGCTGGGATTGACCGCGAGTGCGGGGGTTCTTCTGGTCGGCGGGATGCTCGGCAACCAGCTCGTCCGCAACGAGCAGATCGCAGACCTGAGCCAACTGGTGGTCATCAACACCGCCAACAAGGCCAATGCCCAGGGCGCCGAGCTCGCAGTGACCCGCGCACGCCTCGCCATGGCGGAAATCGGCTCTGCATTCTCCACCGACGGCCTCGCCAAACATCTGGACGTGCTGCGCGGCTCGATCGCCGGTGCCACAACCGAAATAGACGCGGCATTAAATCGGTCAAAGCGCGCCGAAGCCAAGGAGCTCTGTCGCGAGGTGAAGATCCTGCTCGACATCTCTCTGAAGGCCGGCAGCGATCTTGGCGAGGCGCGCGGCGCCGCCGTTGCCGAATTCGCCGCGGCGAACCAGATCGAGGAGGGCTGGAACAAGGCCCTCGAGAAACTGCTTGCTTCGCCTGCCATCGCGGCATCGCAGAATCGCCTCAACATCGAGGTCGGGTTGCGCGAAGCCGACGCATTATTCAAGGCGGTCAGCGCGGCCGACTGGCATTTCACGGCGACGGGCGACGTCGAGCAGAAGGATCGTATCGCCGGACGCGCCGACGCCATGATCAGCGTCCTGAAACGGGTGCGCCAGTCCGCCGGCGACAAGGATGTCGCGGACGGAATCGACGCGCTGGCGGCGCTCGCGGGACGCTACAAGGCGGCAACCGGCGCAGCCGCCAAGGCGGAAGAAACCAAGAGGCGCATTCTCGAAGAGCGGGTGCTTCCGGCCAGCAGGGAAATCACGACGCGCATCGACAAGCTGGTCTCCGCCAACAATGAATACATGGCTCTGCGACAGAACCAGCTCATGACCGCGCTGGAGCAGGCAACCCAGGTCAGCTTGGCCGTGGGTGTCCTCGTCATTCTGGTTCTGGCCGGCTCGGCCCTGTTTTCGGTGCTCAGCATCGCCCGTCCAATCCGGCGCATCGGCGACGTGTTGCTGCAACTCGCCGGCGGCAACAAGGCCGTGGAGATTCCCTATACGGCCCGCGGCGACGAGGTCGGTGACAACGCCCGTGCCGCCCGCACCTTCAGGGACAATCTGATCCGCATCGAGCAGATGGAGGCCGAGCAGAAGGATCAGGAATCCGCAGCCGCCGCGCGGCGCAAGCAGGAAATGGTCCGGTTGGCCGGCGCGTTCGAGGATGCCGTGGGCGGCATCATCAATTCGGTTTCGGTGGCCTCGCAGCAGCTCGAATCCGCAGCCGGCACGTTGTCGGAGACGGCAGAAGAGACCGAGCAGCTTTCCGGAATGGTGGCCGCGGCTTCCGAGGAAGCCTCCGCCAACGTCGGAGCCGTAGCATCCGCCGCCGAGGAAATGAGCGCATCGGTCGTCGAGATCGGCCGTCAGGTCCATGATTCCAGCCGCATCGCCGGCGACGCCGTGAAGCAGGCCGAGCGCACCGACGCGCGAATCAACGAATTGCTCAAGGCCGCGGGCCGGATCGGCGACGTCGTCAAGTTGATCACCGCAATCGCGGAGCAGACCAACCTGTTGGCATTGAACGCCACCATCGAGGCGGCACGCGCCGGTGAATCCGGCCGCGGATTTGCCGTGGTGGCGAGCGAGGTCAAGGCGCTCGCGGCACAGACCGCACGCGCGACCGACGAGATCGGCGCACAGATCGCCGGCATGCAGACGGCGACGCAAGACTCCGTCGGCGCCATCAAGGAGATCGGCGCAACCATCTCCAGGATTTCCGACATCTCGACCACCATCGCGGCCACTGTCGAGGAGCAGGGTGCCGCGACGGCCGAGATAGCACGCAACGTCAGCGAAGCCGCCAAGGGCACGGTCGAAGTCGCAGACAAGATCGCCCAGGTCAGTCATGGCGCCAGCGCCACGGGTTCGGCTTCGACGCAGGTTCTCGCATCCGCGCGCTCACTCTCGACCGAGAGTGGCCGCCTCAAGAACGAGGTCGCAAAGTTCCTCGACACGGTGCGGGCCGCCTGAGGCGCCGCAAATCGCGCGGTCGACCTCAGGCCGGCCGCAAACCACTTTCTGACGCGTCAATCGACCAACGGCTTTGGGAGGCCCCCACGCCGAGCCCCCGCTCGCGCCTGGGTCAAACAAGGTAACTGGGGGACTAAGCGATGATCATCAGCATTGTCGGCGGCGGAGCAACCGGCATCACGATCTTGCGTCATCTGACGGAGCTCGCCGCATCAGAGCGAGACAACGGCAGGATCACCGGAATTCAGCTCTTCGATAAATCCGGCTTCGATGGCGGGGTCGCCTATCGCACGCAAAGCGACCGCCATCTGCTCAACATGAAGGCGTCGACGATGTCGATCCGCCCAGGCGACAGCGAGGAATTCCTGCGCTGGATTCGAGCCCGCGGCCTCACCTGCCACGGCAACAAGCATCTGCCGCGGATGGTCTACAGGGACTACCTCGACGCCGTGCGATTGGCCGCGATCGCGCAGTGCCGCAGCGCTGGTGTGCCGGTTCATGTCGAACATGCCGAAATTGTCCGCATGGGCTTCTCGCCGGGTCGCGATGTCCTGCTAACCACCAACCGCAACGTCACGCATATCTCGTCTGTGCTGATCCTCTGCACCGGTCACAACGCGCCCGACGATCACTACGGACTGGCGGGAAAGCCGAATTACATTCGCGATCCCTATGCCCACTTCACCTTCGCGGATCGCGAGGGCGTCGAGGTCGGCATCCTCGGAAGCGGACTCAGCGCGGTCGATACCGCGGCGGGGCTGGCCAAGACCCACCAGGCCGTCAGGATGACCTGCTTGTCCAGAAGCGGCCTGTTTCCCACGGTGCAGCCGGTGACGATCCCCGCGATCGCATACGACTTCCGCGAGGCCCTTGATCGCTATGTGACCAGCCGTGACCGGATCGAAGCGGACGCCTTTGCCGCCCGCCTGTCTGAGCTGCTGCTGGAGAACACCGGGATTCGCTGCGATCTGTCCTGCAGGAACATCGACGGCGATGCGCTGGCCGATCTCGAGCACAACATCGCGCGCGCCGAGACCGGCGAGCCCAACGTCTACTCCTATCTCGTCAGCGTCATCGACGTCATGTGCCGCGCCTGGAGCCGGATGAGCGATGCCGAGAAGACGCGCTTCATGAACGTCTACAATTCCGGCTGGCTTCGCAACCGTTCGGCGATGCCGCTGGAGAACGCGATCCGGATCCGCGACCTAATGCGGTCGGGCAGACTTTCCGCCCGCGCCCGGCTGCGCAACGTGACCGGCATGGGCGGCGGATTTCGCGCCATCCTGGGCGACGGCGACCATCGCGACGTCGACTACGTCATCGACGCAACAGGACCGTCCTACCGGCTGGACACCAGCCCGCTGTATCAGGATATGCAGCGGCAGGGGCTCATCGCGCTCGACGGGCTCGGCGGGATCCGCTGCGGCTACGACGACAGCCGCGTCCATGACCGCCACGGCACTCCGCATCCGAACGTCTACGCGGTCGGTGGCCCCACCAAGGGAACGCACTTCTATGCCGCCGCCGTCGACATCAACCTGCATCGCGCCGAAGGCGTGATCGATTCCATCCTCAACCCGAAAGGTTCGCAGATGAGCAGCCTCAAGACCTCCGTCGATGAAACCGACCGCCTCGCCGATCTGGTCCGCCGCGACCATCCTTCACTCGACTCGATGGTGCTGGCGATGGACGGCAAGTATCAGACGAGGCCGGCCGCGCTGGACGAGTTGATGTGGGAGGTGAGGGACTGCCTTGGCGAAGCGTTCCGGCACTGGTCTCCTGAGGACTTCCCGACGCTCTACTGCGCGTGGGGTCGCTGCCGCGTCGGCTCGACCGCGCTCACCAATCTGTTCGGCGTCGCCGGAATGCCTTCCTACTTCCAGCCGGTGAAGGTCGTCCTGCGCCATCGTCTCGTCGGGAATGCAGGCGAGCCCTGGGCCGTGCCGACGGCAGCGGAGCAGCCGCATATTTTCAGCAAGGAAATGGCCGGACCGTATGTGCTGGCCGAAAGCCTGTTCCTGCCGCTCCAGCCGCTGATCGAGGCCGGCTGGCCGGCGGAGAAGCTTCACATGATCATGCTCGACCGCGATCCGGCGAGCTCGCTCGCATCGTGGCTCGAGAAATGGTCGGACCGCGTTTCCGAGGACCGCCTGATCCAGAATTACGTGATCTCCACGCTGAACGCGCTTCGCGTCGAGAGCTATGCACGGGAGCACGGCGTGCCGGTCACGCGCTACGTCTATGAAGCCAGCAGGGATGCGACTGGATCGGTGCGAAAGCTGTTCGACCGGCTCGGCCTCGGCGCACGCTTCAGCGAAAGCGCCGTCACCGACTGGAAGGAGCGCGGACAGATCGAATCGAAGGGCTCGGGCGTCACCTTCCTCAGCGAGCCCAAGATCTACACCGTGGTCGGCCTCCACGGATCCGATACCGCCTATCGTTACCGCAGTCGCAAGACGGCGTCGCTCACCGACGCCCAGCTCGAGACGCTGGAGCGCTATCGCATTCACGACATGTACCGCGCCTCCGTCGACGCCTGCGTCCGCGACCTCTCGCTGGATGCCGACACCGCGGCGCGCCTGTTCGGCGATTGCATAGGCACAGCCGCATGATCGGCCAGACCGCCTCCACGATGGCGGCGACCCCGACGCGAACCGCGTCGGGGGACGCTGCCATGCCCGGTGCCGCCAGCCATCTTCGACGGCTGGAGGCGGAAAGCATCCACGTCCTGCGCGAGACGGTGGCCGAGTTCCGCAAGCCTGTGATGCTATATTCCATCGGCAAGGACTCCTCCGTGCTGCTGCATCTGGCGATGAAGGCATTTCATCCCGGCAAGCCGCCGTTTCCGCTGCTGCACGTCGACACGACCTGGAAGTTCCGCGAGATGATCGCGTTTCGCGACCAGCGCGCACGCGATCTCGGCCTCGATCTGATCGTCCATACCAACGACGATGGATTGAGCCAGGGCATCGATCCCTTCACCCACGGCTCTGCCCGCTACACCGACGTCATGAAGACGCAGGCATTGCGGCAGGCGCTGGACCTTCACGGCTTCGACGCCGCGATCGGAGGCGCGCGGCGCGACGAGGAGAAGTCGCGTGCCAAGGAGCGCGTGTTCTCGCACCGGAGCGTGGCGCATCGCTGGGATCCGAAGAACCAGCGGCCGGAGCTGTGGAGCCTTTACAATACGATGCTCGCGCCTGGCGAGAGCATGCGGGTGTTTCCGCTGTCGAACTGGACCGAGCTCGACGTCTGGGACTACATTTTGCTCGAGGACATCCCGATCGTTCCGCTCTATCTGGCAGCTCCGCGCCCGGTGGTCGAGCGCGACGGTGCGCTGATCATGGTGGACGATGAACGGATGCCGCTGCTTGCAGGCGAAGAGCCGCGATGGCGTTCCGTCAGGTTTCGCACTCTGGGCTGTTATCCCCTCAGCGGCGCGACCGTCTCGACGGCGGCAACTCTGCCCGAGATCGTGCGGGAGATGATGGCGTCACGCACCTCCGAACGGCAGGGCCGCATGATCGACCGGGACAGTCCCGCATCGATGGAGCGCAAGAAAGCGGAAGGCTACTTCTGATGTCCTATCACGAGGCTCCCACGATCGCCGCAACCGACGCGCCGCGGCTCGAACAGGACGATCGTCCGACGCTGCGTTTCGTCACCTGCGGCAGCGTCGACGACGGCAAGAGCACGCTGGTCGGCCGCCTGCTCTACGATTCGAAGACGCTCCTCGACGACCAGCTCGATGCGCTCGCCTCGGAAAGCAAAACGGCCGGCACCACCGGCGGCGATCTCGATTTCGCTCTGCTGGTCGACGGTTTGCAGGCCGAGCGCGAGCAGGGCATCACGATCGACGTCGCCTACCGGTTCTTCGCCACCAAGCTGCGCCGCTTCATCGTCGCCGACGCGCCCGGGCATGCGCAGTATACGCGCAACATGGCGACCGGCGCCTCTAACGCCGATCTCGCCGTGGTGCTGGTCGACGCTCGTAAGGGCGTGATCACGCAGACGCGGCGCCACAGCCACATCCTGTCGCTGCTCGGCATCCGCCACGTCGTGCTCGCCGTGAACAAGATGGATCTGATCGGCTTCGACGGGGACCGCTTCGCGGCCATCACCGCCGAATATCTGACCATGGCCGGTCAACTCGGGATCTCCCGGGTCCAGTGCATCCCCGTCGTTGCGCCCGACGGCGACAACATCGTCGCCGCCAGCGCGCGGATGCCCTGGTACACCGGGCCGACCGTCACGGCCTATCTGGAATCGGTGGACGTTGCCGGCGACGTCTCGCAGCGGCCGTTCCGGCTGCCGGTGCAATGGGTCAACCGACCTCATGCGGAGTTTCGCGGCTTCTGCGGGCGGATTGCCAGCGGCACGATCGCGATCGGCGAGAGCATCGCCGTGCAGCCATCGGGACGTCGCACGAAAGTCGCGCGCATCCTCACGCCTGGCGGCGAGCGCGACCGGGCTCTGGCAGGCGAATCGGTGACGCTCACTTTGGCGGACGAGATCGACGTCAGCCGCGGCGACGTGCTGACGGCGGGACCCGCGCCCCTGATCTCGGATCAACTGGCCGCCCATCTCGTCTGGTTCGATGACGAGGCCATGGTCGCGGGCCGGCGCTATTTGCTCAAATGCGGCACGGCCTCGATCGGCGCGGTGATCACGACGCTCAAGCACCGTATCGCCATCGACACCATGGCGCAGGAAAGCGCCGCCACACTCGACGCCAACCAGATCGGCTACGTCCATTTCAGCCTCGACCGCCCGCTGGTGTTCGAGGCCTACCGCGACGACCGCGGCATGGGCAGCTTCATTCTGATCGATCCGATCCGTCACCGCACGGCTGCCGCGGGAATGATAGATCTCTCGCTTCGCCGCGCCACGAACATTCATTGGCAGCGGCTTGCCGTCGACAAATCCGTGCGGGCGCGGCTGAAGCAGCAGCGGCCCTGCGTGCTCTGGTTCACGGGGCTCAGCGGTGCCGGCAAATCGACGATTGCCGATCACGTCGACCGCAGGCTTGCCGAACTCGGACGCCACGCCGCGCTGCTCGACGGCGACAATCTTCGGCACGGCATCAACCGCGACCTCGGCTTTTCCAACGCGGAGAGAATGGAGAACGTCCGGCGCGTCGCGGAGATCGCAGCGCTGTTCGTCGATGCCGGCATGATCGCGCTGGTCGCGCTGATCTCACCGTTCCGCAGCGAGCGCGAGCTGGCGCGCCACCGGCTCGAGGCGGGCGAGTTCATTGAGATCCATGTCGCGACCCCGCTCGCCGAATGCGAGCGCCGTGATCCGAAGGGACTCTATCGCAAGGCACGGGCGGGGGAGCTGAAGGGTTTCACCGGCATCGATGATCCCTACGAGGCACCGCAGGCGCCGGAGATCACCGTCGACACATCGGAACTGTCAACCGACGCAGCCTGCGAGCGCATCATCCGCTATCTCCGGGAGCATGATTATCTGTAGCGGCCGGGACCCGCCTCGTCCGGCATCATCCGGCCGATCCGGCACAGAGCTCAGAAGTCGGAAGCGATGCCCTTGCGTTCCCAATCGCCATAGCGGGTCGGCTCGGGTCCCTTTGGCCCCTGCAACTCCTTTGGCGCCGCCTGGCCGCCGCTTCTGGAATCGCCCTTGGCGTCGTCCCTGGTCTGGACCGCCGCAGCCTGCCGGCGCGCTTCGGCTTCGGCCAGCGCACGCTGGGCGGCCGGCGTGAGCTGCTTGCGATCGGGAACGGGAGGCTGGTCAGTCATGCTCGGCCTTCTAGCGCAGGACGGCCCGCGGCGCGACGCCCAATAACGCATTCCTGAAATTGCTCCGAAAGGGCTGAAAAACCCGGAAGTGATTCTTACATTTGGCATATTCGCGTGCCAGAGATCGCCTTCTCAAGGCATGCGCCCATTGCGGCGAACTGCCGCTCGCTCAGAACCTTGTTTCCGCATGCCATCTCAACGTTTCGCTCCTCCATCCGAAGTGCCCGGTCTTGCGGCGCGGCGGATTGCCGCCGACATCGTCGATGGCGTGCTGCAAAAGCACCGCACACTTGACGAGCAGCTCGACGGCAGCAGCGCCCATCCCGGACTGAAGACGCTCCCCGATCGCGACCGCGCGCTGATGCGGCGCCTCGTCGCCACGGTGCTGCGCCGGCTCGGCACGCTCGGCCATGTGCTGTCGCGCCTGCTCGACAAGGGCATTCCCTCCGATGCGCCGCGCGCGCAGAGCGCGCTGTTGATCGGTGCCGCCCAGATCCTCTGGATGGACGTGCCCGATCACGCCGCCGTCGATCTCTCCGTTCGCCTCGTGCAGTCCGATCGGCGCGCCGCGCGCTATGCCGGCCTCGTCAACGCCGTGCTGCGCCGCTGCGCGCGCGAGGGTAAGGCGCTGGTGGAAGAGGTTGCCGCGCAGTCGCTGGACCTGCCGCCCTGGATGCTCGCGCGCTGGAGCGCGCATTACGGCGAGACAGTCGCAAGGGACATGGCGCTCGCGCTCAGCCACGATCCTTCGCTTGATCTGACCGTGAAGTCGGACGCCGCGCAATGGGCGAGCCGGCTCCATGGCGAGGTGCTGCCGACCGGATCGGTGCGTACCGTGCTGCACGGCGCGGTGACCATGCTTCCCGGCTTCGCCGAAGGACAATGGTGGGTGCAGGACGCCGCCGCCGCGCTGCCGGCCCGGCTGTTCGGCGACATCAAGGACAAATCCATCGCCGATCTCTGCGCCGCTCCCGGCGGCAAGACCGCACAACTGGCCCTATCAGGCGCGCATGTCACGGCCATCGACCGCTCGCCCGCCCGGGTGGCGCGCCTGCGCGAGAATCTGACGCGGTTGTCGCTCCAGGCCGAGACCGTCATCGCCGACGCTGTGGAATGGGCCGGTCCGGCCAATGGTTTCGACGGCATCCTGATCGATGCGCCCTGCACCTCGACCGGGACGATTCGCCGCCACCCCGATGTATCCTGGCTCCGGCAGGAATCCGACATCGCCGCGATGACCGCGCTCCAGCAGCGGCTGCTGCAAAAATCGGTCTCGCTGCTCAAGCCCGGCGGGACGCTGGTCTACTGTACCTGCTCGCTGGAACCCGAAGAGGGCGAGCTTGCCGTAGCCGCCCTGCTGGCCGCAGAGTCCAGGCTTCGCCGGGTCCCGATCGACGCGTCCGAGGTCTCGGGGCTCAGCGAGATCGTCACCGCCGAGGGCGACTTGCGCACCCTGCCCAGCCATCTGCCGAACGCTGATCCCAAGCTCGGCGGGCTCGACGGATTTTTCGCGGCCCGGCTCGTTAAATCCTGATTTTGCACTGGATTTTGCAACCACGGCGCTGATTCGCGTCGTTCAAGGTGGTGTCGGCCGTCCGATTTTGGGATTAATAAGGATTCGTCGGAATCCTCTCCCCCACCAAGGCAAGGCGTGTCGGTCGCTCAACGCAGACGTATCTCGACGCTGGTGATGAACCGCTTCGCACGGAACATGCTCGCGCGCGCAAGCGGTGGTTCCGTCGTCCTGTCGCGGGTCTGGCCCGGTCGCACCGACCGGCTGATCATCGCGCCGCATGATCTGCGCACCGCGGATGCGACCCGCGCCGCCGAGATCTATGCCGGCCGCTTCGTCTTCGCCGGCAAGATCGTCAATTGCCACGGCCGCTCGATCTTCGATCTCGAGCCGCCGTCGGAGGATTGGGAGGTTGCGCTGCTCGGCTTCGGCTGGCTGCGCCATTTGCGCGCCGCCGACACCGCGCTGACGCGGGCCAATGCGCGCTCATTGGTCGAGGACTGGATCGCCAATCCTGCCAACAAGCGCCGTCCCGTCGCGCGGCGCGCCGACGTGCTGGCGCGGCGGGTGATCTCCCTGCTGTCGCAGGCGCCGCTGGTGCTCAACGACACCGACAACAAATTCTACCGCCGCTACCTGCGCGCGCTGGCGCGCGAAATCCGCCTCCTCCGCTACACCATGGTCAATATTCCCGACGGGGTGCCGAAGCTCCAGGTGTTGATCGCGCTGTGCTATGCGGCGCTGTGCCTCGCCAACCAGGCAAGTCACATCCGCAGCGCCTCGAAAAAGCTCTCGGACGAATTGCAGCGGCAGATCCTGCCCGATGGCGGCCATGTCTCGCGCAACCCGGGCGCCCTGATCGAGCTCTTGATCGACCTGTTGCCGCTGCGGCAGACCTTTGCCGCGCGCAACATCGCGCCGCCGCCGGCGCTGCTCAACGCGATCGACCGCATGATGCCGATGCTGCGCTTCTTCCGCCACGGCGACGGCAATTTCGCGCTGTTCAACGGCATGAGCGCGACGCCCTCGGACCTGCTCGCGACGCTGCTTGCCTACGACGACACCCACGGCGCACCGATGGCGAACATGCCGCATACCGGCTTCCAGCGCCTCGATGCCGGCCAAACCACTGTGATCATCGACACCGGCCCGCCGCCGGCGGCCGGCGTCAGCCACGACGCCCATGCCGGCTGCCTGTCATTCGAACTGTCCTCCGGCATCAGCCGCATCGTCACCAATTGCGGCATGCCGACCACCGGCCGCGACAATTGGCGGCCGTTCGCACGCGGGACCGCGGCGCATTCGACGCTGACCTATCACGACACCTCGTCATGCCAGTTCGTCGAGATGTCGGCGATGAAGCGGCTCTTGCACGGCGCTCCCGTCACCAGCGGGCCTGTCGAGGTCGAGAGCTATCGCGAAATCGTGCAGAACGGCACGCTGCTCACGATGTCGCATGACGGCTATCTCGCCAAATTCGGCGCGATCCACCGCCGCGTCCTGATGATCGACAATGACGGCGCGCGCATCGACGGCGAGGACACGCTCTCGCCGCCGCAGGGCGGGCGCTTCAAGGGCGCGGATGCCGATTTCGCAGTGCGCTTCCATTTGCACCCGGCGGTGAAAGCGAGCCGGTTGTCCGATGCCCGCGGTGTCATGCTGGTGCTGCCGAACCGCGACGTCTGGACCTTCGAGGCGCTCGACGACAAGGTGGACCTCGAGGACAGCGTGTTCCTGGCCGGCAATGACGGCCCGCGCCGCACCGCGCAGATCGTGATCCGCCAGGACGCGCGGCAGGCACCCTCGATCCGCTGGAGCTTCGTCCGCTCCACCGCCTCGCCGGCGATCACGAATGCCCGCAGAAATGCGCGGCGGGAGCCGGAACTTCCGCTGTAAACGCGGGCGATTCGGCCCATCTGATCGTTGTGAAAGCGACCGGAAACTGCTATCGAGCCCTCGCTCGCGCGACTGGCGACCTTGGATGGAGCACCATCGGGAAGCGTGGGACATAGCTGCCGCGCGCCTGGGCATTACTCCTTCAGACAGAGGATCTTGCTCATGACTGACCATCCCCGCCGCGTCACCCGCGCCCTTCTCTCCGTTTCCGACAAGACCGGCCTGATCGAGTTCGCAAAGGCGCTCGCCGCGCACGATGTCGAGCTGGTCTCGACCGGCGGCACTGCCAAAGCAATCGCCGCGGCCGGCCTCAAGGTGAAGGACGTCTCCGAGCTGACCGGCTTCCCCGAAATGATGGATGGCCGCGTCAAGACGCTGCATCCAAAGGTGCATGGCGGCCTGCTCGCGATCCGCGACAACAAGGACCATGCGGAAGCGATGAAGGCGCACGGCATCGCGCCAATCGATCTCCTCGTCGTCAATCTCTATCCGTTCGAGGCGACCGTCGACAAAGGCGCAGGCTTCGAGGATTGCATTGAGAACATTGACATCGGCGGCCCCGCGATGATTCGCGCCGCCGCGAAGAACCATGACGATGTGGCCGTCGTGGTCGAGGCTGAGGACTACAAGGCCGTGCTCGACGAGCTCGCCGCCAACAGCGGCGCAACCACGCTGAAATTGCGCCGGCGCCTTGCTGCCAAGGCTTACGCGCGCACGGCCGCCTATGACGCCGCGATCTCGAACTGGTTCAACCGCCAGCTCGAAATCGACGCACCTGATTTCCGCGCCTTCGGCGGCAGGCTGATCCAGTCGCTGCGCTATGGCGAGAATCCGCACCAGACCGCGGCGTTCTATGCGACGCCCGACAAGCGGCCGGGCGTCTCGACCGCGCGGCAGCTTCAAGGCAAGGAGCTCTCCTACAACAACATCAACGACACCGATGCCGCCTATGAATGCATCGGCGAGTTCGACGCCAAGCGCACCGCGGCCTGCGTCATCGTCAAGCATGCCAATCCCTGCGGCGTCGCCGAGGGCTCCGACCTCGTCAGCGCCTATCGCAAGGCGCTGGCCTGCGATTCCACCTCGGCCTTCGGCGGCATCATCGCGATGAACCGCGCGCTCGATGCCGACACCGCGCGCGAGATCACAAAGATCTTCACCGAGGTGATCATCGCGCCCGACGCCAGCGAGGAGGCGATCGCCATCATCGGCGCGCGCAAGAACCTTCGACTTCTGCTTGCCGGGAGCCTGCCCGATCCGCGCGCGCCCGGCCTCACCGCCAAGACGGTGGCAGGCGGTCTCCTCGTGCAGAGCCGCGACAACGCCGTGGTCGACGACATGACCTTCAAGATCGTGACCAAGCGTGCGCCAACCGATGCCGAGATGCGCGATCTGAAGTTCGCGTTCCGTGTGGCGAAGCACGTCAAGTCCAACACCATCATTTACGCCAAGGATCTCGCCACGGTCGGCATCGGTGCCGGCCAGATGAGCCGGGTGGATTCAGCGCGGATCGCCGCGCGCAAGGCCCAGGATGCGGCGGCTGAGCTGAAGCTCGCCGAGCCGCTCACCAAGGGCTCGGTGGTGGCGTCGGATGCGTTCTTCCCGTTCGCGGACGGCATGCTCGCCTGCATCGAGGCTGGCGCCACCGCCGTGGTGCAGCCCGGCGGCTCCATGCGCGACGACGAAGTGATCAAGGCCGCCAACGAACACGGCATCGCCATGGTGTTCACGGGCACACGGCACTTCAGGCACTAACTCTCACGAGAGAGCGTAGCCCGGACGGAGCGCAGCGAAATCCGGGCTACACGACTGCGGCTACTCCCGCACCCGCATCAACAGTCCCAGCCCCGCGACGAAGAACACCACGAGCACGGCCATGCCAGCCTTCTGGCTCGCCGTCACCGCGGTGATCACGCCGATGAGCAGCGGGCCGATGAACGAAGTCACTTTCCCCGTCAGTGCGAACAGACCGAAATACTGCGCGATGCGGTCCTTCGGTGCGAGACGGATCAGGAGCGTGCGTGAGGCGGCTTGCAGCGGACCACCGGCCGCTCCGATCAGGCACCCCAGCACCAGATAAGCGCGTTCGGCCGCAGCGGCGAACAATGCACCGCCGGGCGCGGGCGGCGCGACCTTGATGAAGAGGATCGAATCCTTGTCGACCAGCAGGATCGCCGCCACCGCCAGCAGCAGGATCAGCAGGCTGCCGGCGATCACGCGCTTCGGCCCGAGACGATCGTCCAGCTTGCCGCCAAGCCACGCGCCAAAGGCGCCGGCGATCGCGAGCATGATGCCAAACGTGCCGATCTGGATCGTGTGCCAGCCGAACGTGCCCGCGGCATAGATGCCGCCGAAGGCAAACAGTGACACCAGGCCGTCGGTGTAGATCATGTTCGCGAGCAGAAACGCGGCAAGCGATTTCTGCTTCGGCAGACCCCTGATCGATTGCTTCAGCTCCGACAGACCTTCGTGCAGCGCCTCGCGCACCGGACGCTTCGCCGGATAGTCCGGCGTGAACAGGAACATCGGCGTCACGAAAATGATGAACCAAAGCCCGGTCAACGGTCCCGCGGCGCGGTCGCCCTGACGGCTGACGGGGTCGAGCCCGAACAGAGGCGTGAAACCAAGCAGCGTGCGGCCGGTCTCGGGATTCGCGGCGAGCAGGCCGAGCACGATGATCAGGCTGACGATACCGCCGACATAACCCGTCGCCCAGCCGGTGCCGGAGAGCCGGCCGATACGCTCCGGCGGCACCAGGGTCGGCATCATCGCGTTGTTGAAGAGGGTGGCGAATTCCGCGCCGACGCTAGCGAGCGCGACCGCGGTGAGCAGCGGCGGAATGATCGAGGGATCGCCGGGCTTGCCGATCCACAGCGTGCAGGACGCCAGCACCAGAACTGCGCCAAATCCCGCGATCCACGGCTTCCTGCGGCCCGAAGCATCGGCAATAGCCCCTAGCACCGGCGACATCAGCGCGATCGCGAGGCCCGCGGCAGCCATCGCAAAACCCCACAGCGATTGGCCGATGGCGGGATTCGGCGCAATGCTGGTGGCGAAATAGGGCGCGAACACGAAGGTCGTGATCAGCGTGAAATAAGGCTGCGCCGCCCAGTCGAAGAAGATCCAGCTGACGACGGCGGCGCGCGGCGGATAGGTCCGCCGCGCCTCCACGCGCGCATCCGAGGCAATCGTCGTCATCGTCCAGGCCCCATCACGAACAGTTTTGCCTCTCTTGGCGCAAACCGTATAGCATTACCGTGACGCGTGTGAACTGGCTCGAAGCCACGGCGGAAGTTTGATGATGTCGTCTTTTTCGACACGGCGAACATTTTTCGCCTTCGTTGCCGCTCTGGCGTTCGGTCTCGCGAGCGCGGCCGCGCAGGACGCGCGGCGGGCTTATGTGCCGCCTGCGCTCGACACGGTGCATGCCGTTCCCGCCGAGCACGGCATGGTGGTGGCGCAGGAGAAAATCTCTGCGCAGGTCGGCGCCGACATCCTGCGGCGCGGCGGCAATGCCATCGATGCCGCGGTCGCGACCGGCTTTGCGATGGCCGTGACCTATCCGCGCGCCGGCAATATCGGCGGCGGCGGCTTCATGGTGATTCATTCCGCCGAACGCAACGAAGACATCACGATCGACTATCGCGAGACCGCGCCGGCTGCAACCACGCCGCAGATATTCCTCGGCGGCGACGGCAAGCCCGATGCGGCGAAGTCGCGGGACTCCGCGCTCGGCGTCGGGGTGCCCGGCACCGTCGCGGGTCTTGCGCTGGCCCTGGAAAAATATGGCTCGGGCCGGTTCACGCTGGCGCAACTGCTCGAGCCCGCGATCGCGCTCGCCCGCGATGGCTTCCTCGTCGGCGACGATATGGCCGACACGCTGCCGGGATGGCACCGGCGGCTGGTGCGCTGGCCCTCCTCGGCCGGGATCTTCTCGCGGCCCGATGGAACGCCGCTCGGCGAAGGCGACCGGCTGGTGCAGAGCGATCTCGCCGCAACGCTGTCGGCTGTCGCCGCACAGGGCCCGCGCGGATTCTATGAGGGGCCGGTTGCGGAAAAACTTGCCAAGGCGGTGGTTGACGCGGACGGCATCATGACGCCTGACGATCTCAAGTCCTATCAGGCGGTGATCCGTGCGCCGGTGCGCGGCACCTATCGCGGCTACGACATCGTGTCGATGCCGTTGCCGTCGTCCGGCGGCGTGGTGCTGGTGGAGACGCTCAATATCCTCGAAGGTTTTCAGCTGGCCGATCTGAAGCGGGGATCACCGGCCTCGCTGCATCTGCTGATCGAGGCCATGAAGCGCGCCTATGCGGACCGTGCGCGCTATCTCGGCGATCCCGCCTTCGTCAACGCACCGATCGGGACGCTCACCGCCAAAGACTACGCCGCCAAACTGCGGGCAACCATCTCCGCCGATCGCGCCACGCCATCGAAGCAGCTGGTGTCGAGCGCGACCTCGCCGCGTGAGGGCAGCAACACCACGCATTTTTCCGTCGTCGACGGCAGCGGCAACGCCGTCAGCAACACCTATACGCTGAACTTCAGCTACGGCGTCGGCCTCGTCGCCGACGGCACCGGCGTGCTGCTCAATAACGAGCTCGACGATTTCACCGCAGCGGTCGGCGCTTCCAATGCCTACGGCCTCGTCGGCTTCGAGCCCAATTTGCCCGGGCCCGGCAAGCGGCCGCTGTCCTCGATGTCACCGACCATCGTCCTGAAGGACGGCAAGCCGGTGCTGGTAACGGGCTCGCCCGGCGGCAGCCGCATCATCTCGACCGTGCTCCAGGTGATCGTCAACGTGCTCGATTACCAAATGGACGTTGCCGCCGCCGTGGCCGCACCGCGGTTGCATCATCAATGGTTACCGGACGAGGTGCGCGTCGAGCGCGGCTTTTCCGACAATGTCCTGTCCGAGCTGAAGGCGATGGACCACCTGATCGTCGAGCCGATGGGCCAGACCTCTGCCAATTCGATCGCGGTGACCGCCAACGGGCCGCTCGGCGCGCCGGATCCACGCACCCGAGGCGCGGAGGCGGCGGGGCAGTAGCTCTGACCCTGCATGGCACGAAGGCCGGCCCGTGCTTGCGCAGGCCGCCGCGCGTGCTACCACCGCCCGCATAATAAAATAAACTGCCGGGGAAGCGCACATGACCACGACCGATCCGACCGAGCGCATCGAACGCGCCGAGATCGAAGACACCAGCCTTCTCGCCTTTTATCGCGACATGAACACGCCCGAGCGGCGAACATTCTGGGCCTGCGCCGCGGGCTGGGCGCTCGACGGCATGGATTTCATGATCTACCCGCTGGTGATCGGCACCATTATCGCACTGTGGAAGGTCGATGCGGGATCGGCTGGCCTCGCCGGCACCGTGACGCTGCTGGCCTCCGCCATCGGCGGCTGGCTCGGCGGCTATCTCTCCGACCATATCGGCCGGGTCAGGACGCTCCAGATCACCATCATCTGGTTCTCGTTCTTCTCGCTGGTCTGCGCGGTCGTGCAGAATTTCGACCAGCTCCTGATCGCACGCGCGGTGCTGGGCCTCGGCTTCGGCGGCGAGTGGGCGGCGGGCGCCGTGCTGATGGGAAGCGATCCGGCCGCAATATCGTGGTCGCGCGGTCGGTTCGGTGCAATCGGGCTGGGCGGTGGGCTGGGGCCTCGCGGTGCTGTCGCAGGCGATCCTGTTCTCGGCTTTGCCGGCGGAGACGGCATGGCGCTGGATGTTCGTGATCGGCGCGCTGCCCGCACTGCTGGTGTTCTACATCCGCCGCTCCGTCACCGAGCCGGAGATCGCGGCCGAGGCCCGCGCCAGGCAGGCCGCAAGCGGCAATCGTCCGGCGCTCTGGGAGATTTTCGCGGGCCCGATCCTGAAGACCACGATTCTGGCCTCGCTGATGGCGACGGGCTGCCAAGGCGGCTATTACGCCGTCACCTTCTGGGTGCCGCAGTTTTTGACCAAGGAGCGGCATCTGTCGATCGTCGGCTCGACCGGCTATCTCTCGACGCTGATCATCGGCTCCTTCATCGGCTATCTCACCGGCGCTTGGCTCGCCGACCGGATCGGACGGCGCAATCTGTTCCTGATCTTCTCGATCGGCGCCATCGCGATTGTGCTGCTTTACACGCAGCTGCCGCTCACAAACGAAATCCTGTGGGTGCTCGGCTTCCCGCTCGGCTTTTTCGCCTCGGGCTATTTCTCCGGCGTCGGCGCATTCCTGACCGAACTTTATCCAACGCGACTGCGCGGCTCGGGCCAGGGCTTTTGCTACAATTTCGGTCGCGGCATCGGCGCGCTGTTTCCGTTCCTCGTCGGCTCGCTCTCGGCGACGACGTCACTCGCGAATGCGATCGCGATGTTTGCGGTGGTGGCCTACGCGCTGTTCTTCATCGCCGCCTTCGCGCTGCCGGAGACGCGCGGGCGGATATTGCACGCGGACTGAGGAGGCGGTGAGGAAACTTACCGCCCCACCTGATACGGCCCGCCCTTCTCGAGCGCTCTGGCGTACGCCGGGCGCGCGTGAATGCGCTCCAGGAATGCCATCGCCTTGGGATGGCCGAGTTCGAGCCCGCCACGCGCCTGGGCTGCTTCGAGCGGAAAGCTCATCTGGATGTCGGCCGCGGTGAACTCGCTGCCGGCGAACCACTCGTTCTTGCCGAGCTCGCCTTCCCAATAATCCATGTGTTGCTTGATCTGCGGATTGACCAGCGCAGTGAGCGCAGTGTTCGAGACCTTGCGCACCAGCGGGCGGAGCAACGCCGGCGCGCGTTTCGGCATCAGCGTGAACAGCAGCTTGAGCAGCAGCGGCTGCATCGCCGAGCCTTCCGCGTAGTGCAGCCAATAGGTGAAGCGCAGCCGCTCGGGTGTGTTCGGCCGCGGGACCAGCCGGCCGTTGCCGTAGGTGGCGATGAGATATTCGATGATCGCGCCTGACTCGGCGATGGTGTTGCCGTTGTCGGTAATGACAGGCGACTTGCCGAGCGGATGGATGGCACGGAGCTCCTTCGAGGCGCGCATGTCGGGCTGGCGCTGATAGCGCACAATCTCGTAGGGCACGCCCAGCTCCTCGAGCAGCCACAGCACGCGCTGCGAGCGGGAATTGTTGAGGTGATGAACGGTCAGCATCGCGTGGTCCCCAAGGCTATGCGTGGTGGCTAGGCGTGGTCGATCGGCCGCGCGTTCGTGCCAGCCCGGGAACACAATGTCGAGCCATCCGGTCGGATATTTTCACCCGGGTATATTGACGTGGATAATTTACCCGGGCATTAAAGGCGCCAGCGCAACCAATTATGGTAATGATTCCAATGCAGAAGATTTTCACCGCCTTCCAAGGGCAGCGGCGCCTGGTGTCCGGGCCGGCAGGCGAGGTCGCACTGATCGTCAAGCGAATGGCGGAGCGGCCGGACGAGACCATCATCATCTTCGAGGACGCCACGGGCCGATCGATCGATTTCGATCTGCGCGGCGGGGATCGCGAGGTGCTGGCGCGGTTGGCGAAGCTGATCCCGCCGCCAGTTGAGGAGACCGCAGCACCGAGCGAGCCGCGCGGCCGTGGTCGGCCAAGGCTCGGGGTGGTCGCGCGCGAGGTGACGCTGCTGCCGCGGCACTGGGAGTGGCTCAACACCCAGCCCGGCGGCGCTTCGGTCGCGCTGCGGAAACTTGTCGAAGAGGCGAGACGCGCGAGCGGCGACAAGGACCGTGAGCGGCAGGCACGCGATGCGGCCTATCACTTCATGTCGACCATGGCCGGCAATCTGCCGCAGTTCGAGGAAGCATCGCGCGCGCTGTTTGCCGATGACCGGCGGCGTTTCACCGAACTGATCGCAGGTTGGCCCGCTGACATCCGCGACCACATCGTCAAGCTCGCCTATAGCGACCGCGCTTAGGCGCGGCGCATTCTCAAGATATTATGACCATCATTAGACGGTGGACCTGTAGCGCACCCTGCGCCACAATGCCAAAAAGCGATGTCAGGGAGAACGATTTTGACCCGCACAGCCCCGCAGTTCCTGTTCGATTTCGGCAGCCCGAACGCCTATCTCAGTCATCTCGCGATCCCGGCGATCGAGCAGCGCATCGGCGTCAAGTTTGAATATGTGCCGATCCTGCTCGGCGGCATCTTCAAGTCGACCAACAACAAGTCGCCGGCCGAGACACTTGCCGGCATCAAGAACAAGCGCGAATTCCACGCTGTCGAGACCGAGCGCTTCATCAAGCGTTACAGCGTCCCGGCCTATGTCATGAATCCGTTCTTCCCCGTCAACACGCTGAACCTGATGCGCACGGCGATCGCGGCGCAGCTCGAAGGCGTGTTCGAGACCTATGTCGAGGCCGCCTTTCACCACATGTGGCGCGAGCCGAAGAAGATGGACGATCCTGAAATCGCGGCGAAGGCGCTGGCGTCCTCGGGCCTCGACGCCCAAAAACTGTTCGCCCGCGCGCAAGAGCCCGAAGTGAAGGGCAGGCTGATCAAGAATACCGAAGAGGCCGTCGCGCGCGGCGCGTTCGGCTCGCCGACCTTCTTCGTCGGCAACGAGATGTTCTTCGGCAAGGAGCAGTTGCGTGACGTCGAGGAGATGGTGTCGGGGAAGTAGCCCCCTCATTCTCCAGCGACAGAATGTGATCGCGGCAGCATTCTGGATTGCTTCGCTTCGCTCGCAATGACGACTATAGATAGACCGCCAAGAACAACTGTAAAAACTGCGACAAGCACAACAGCAAGAGCAACAAGGACAATCCCATGCGTATCCTCGTGGTCGGTGCCGGCGCCATTGGCGGGTATTTTGGTGGCAGGCTGTTGCAGGCTGGCCGGGACGTCACCTTCCTGGTCCGGCCGCGGCGCGCCAGCGAGCTCGCGAGCGCAGGCCTCGTCATCAAGAGTCCGAATGGCGACGTGACCTTGAAAAATCCACCGACCGTTCAGGCCGACGCGCTCAAGGACAAGTTCGACGTCGTGCTGCTCAGCTGCAAGGCCTTCGACCTGGACGACGCCATGGAGTCGTTCGCGGCAGCAGTCGGGCCGAACACCGCGATCATTCCCATGCTCAATGGCATGAAGCATCTCGACATCCTCGACGGCAAGTTCGGCAAGGAGTGCGTGCTCGGTGGCCTCTGCGCCATCGCCGCGACGCTGAACGAAAAGCGCGAGGTGGTGCAGCTCCAGCCGATGCAGTCGATCAATTACGGCGAGCGCGACGGCACGCTGTCGGATCGCGTCAAGGCAATCGACGAGGCCTTCAAGAGCGGTATCAATGGTGCGACGGCCAGCCAGAACATCATGCAGGACATGTGGGAGAAGTGGGTGTTCCTCTCCTCGCTGGCGGCGTCCACCAGCCTGATGCGCACCTCCGTCGGCAACATCCTCGCTGCCCCCGGCGGTAGGGATTTCCTGCTCGGCATGCTGGACGAGACCAGCGCAATCGCCACCGCGTCGGGCTACCCGCCGGGCGGACCGTTCTTCGAGCGCGTGAAGGGCAACCTCACCACCGAGGGCTCGCCGATGACGGCCTCGATGTTCCGCGACGTCAAGGCGGGCCTGCCGGTCGAAGCCGATCACGTCATCGGCGACCTCATCGCGCGCGCCGATGCGGCCAAGGTGCCGGTGCCGAAGCTGCGTATCGCGTACACGCATTTGAAAGCGTATGAGAAGCAGCGGGCGAGCTGACCGCAGCTTGCGCTATTTGAAGTACGCGAGGTAGTGCGAGACGGCCGTGATTTCCTCGTCGCTCATGTGGTAGGCGACATCGGCCATCGCAGCGCCTCCGCCGCCGACGCGCTGGCTGCTCTTGTAGTCGTGCAGCGCCTTGACCAGATATTCCTCGCGCTGTCCGGCGAGCCGCGCGATGGCCTTGGTGCCGGCAAAGCTCTCGGTATGGCATGAGGCGCAGCGGCGACCGACGGCAACTTGGGCGCCCTTTTTCGACAGCTCCGGATCTCCGTCTTCCGCTGCCTTCGGCGGCGTCAACGCCGCGAAATAGGCGCCGAGATTGCGGACGTCCTCGTTGGTGATTTCCTCGGCGATGGGCTGCATCTGGTCGTTCTTGCGCGAGCCGGCGCGAAAAAACACCAGCTGCCACTGGAGGAATTGATCGGGCTGGCCAGCGAGCGAGGGGATGTTCTCGGTCTGCGAGATGCCGTTCTCGCCGTGGCAGCCGGAGCAGACAGCGGCCTTCTCCTTGATCGCGGCATTGTCGGCGGCGCTTGTCGGGAGAGAACCGAGCGCGAGGAGCGCAACCACGCTGATTGCGTGCGAGATGAACTGCCGGCGCATGATGGGAATTCCGATCTATCGAACTCGTCGTTCCGGGGCGTGCGAAGCACGAGCTATGATGCGCAATTGCGCATCTGAGAATCCATAACCCTCGTTCGTGGCTATGGGTTCCGACTTGGGCGCAGGCGGGCGCAAGCCCGGAACGACAGCGCGCGAAATTGAAACGAGAAAGGCTGCGGTGCCCCTCGGCACCGCAGCCTCGTGTCATCGTATGCTATTTCTTGCTGTAGCTGATGCGGTAAATCGCGCCGGCCCAGTCGTCGGCGACGAGGATCGAGCCGTCCTTGGCGAGGATGATGTCGTCGGGACGGCCGAGATAGCCCTGGTCGCCCTCGATCCAGCCGGAGGCGAACACCTCCTGCTTGGCGTTCTTGCCGTCGGGCCCGACGATCACGCGCATGATGCGGCCGCCCTGGTACTTGTGACGATTCCAGGAGCCGTGCTCGGCGATCAGGATGTTGTTCTTGTACTCAGGCGGAAATTGATCGCCGGTATAGAACTTCATGCCGAGCGGAGCGACATGCGCGCCGAGGTTCAGCACCGGAGGCGTGAACTCCGAGCATTTGTGGCCCATCGCGAACTTCGTATCCGGCAGGTCACCCTGGTGGCAGTAGGGATAGCCGAAGTGCTCGCCGATCTTGCTGATCATGTTCAGCTTGTCCGAGGGCAGATCATCGCTGATCCAATCGCGGGCATTCTCGGTGAACCAGAACTTGCCGGTGCGCGGATCGACGTCGCCGCCGACCGAGTTGCGAACGCCGAGCGCGTAGATTTCCGCATTGCCGGTCTTGGGATCGACGCGACGGATCTGCGACACGCTGGTCGGGGGAATGCCGATGTTGAAGGGCGGTCCGAACGGAATGTAGAACCAGCCTTCCTTGTCGACCGCGATGTACTTCCAGCCATGCGCGGCATAGGACGGCATGTCGTCATAGACGACCTTGCCCTCGCCGAGATTGTCGAGCTTGCTTTCGACATCGTCGTACCGGATCAGCTTGTCGACCGCGATGACGTAGAGCGCACCGTCTTTTACGGCGAGACCCGTGGGCATG
This sequence comes from Bradyrhizobium sp. 149, assembly GCF_023073915.1. Lineage (GTDB taxonomy): Bacteria > Pseudomonadota > Alphaproteobacteria > Rhizobiales > Xanthobacteraceae > Bradyrhizobium. The sequence continues at coordinate 77,764 of NZ_JADPKK010000012.1, forward strand.
TTGAGGCCCTTCAGGATGGTCTTGACCTCCTTCTTGCCGTTGTTGTCCTTGATGGCATAGACGTTGCCGAGACCGAACGAGCCGACGAACAGCGTGCCCTTTTCACCCCAGGCCATCTGCCGCGCGGCCAGCACACCGGACGCGTAGACCTCCATCTTGAAGCCCGGTGGCAGCTTGACCTTCTTGACGATGTTGGCGAGCTCGGCGTCCGACGCGCCGGTCGGCGGACCCGACGGCGGCGCCAGCCCCTTCTGCGCCTCGGTCTCGTCGCCTAGGAACCAGTCGTCCGGCGGATGGGTCCAGAATTCCTTGGTGCCGGATTCGTATTTCTTCAACGGCTTGTTCTTGTCCTGCTGCTGTGCGTGACCGACGCTTGTCCCCGTGAGAAGGGCAACCGCTGCAAGCGCCAGGGCGGATTGAAAGACGGATTGAAAGACGGTTCGATGGAATTTCATCGCGTCACTCCCCTAAGGCAGCCATCAGGGCTGCACCTTTATTTTGTTTTGCTAGTCGAGAGGCGAAGTTTGGGTCTGTCGAGAGGCAGACGCAAAAAGGTTAGCACATCTGCGAGGGCTGAGAAGCGCGCCGCGTGCGCTGCAGTTGCGCGCAAAAAAAATTGAGACGGAATGTCAACGAAGGCAAACGCCGCGACGACAACGCTCTCGCTGCAGCGCGGAATCAAACGCGCGCTTGGCCAATTTTCAGGCAGCAGGGGGGGGCGGGAACAAAAAACGCGAAAACAACCCCATGCACAGTAGAAGCGCGCAGTCCGTTTTGCTCCCGGGCATTCCGGGTACACAATTGAGGCATCGAGCAAATTAGCAAAGGCGGCGATTACGGGGCGAGGGGATAGGGACCATCGCCAAACACCGTGTCATGATAGCCTTTCGACCCGACCTCACGCGCCAGCGTGCTGCGAAAATCGCGGCCATCGCGAAGGCAATTCAGGACGTGCGCGAAGTCGAATTCGGTCCGCCAGCCCAGCTCGCGCCGCGCGCGCTCGTTGACATAGACACGGTCGATCGCCGGGAATAGGCGCCAGCCGCGCGCCGCATAGAGCTCCGCACAATCCGGATAGAGCTTGCGCACCACTCTGGCCGCGTCGCGCGCCAGTGCCGCGAGATGGCGCGGCTCGAACGGGCTTGTCGCCGATACGATGTAGCGGGCAAACCCGATCTTCGGCGCACGCTCGGCGGCGAGCAGATGGGCGCTCACTGCGTCCGCGATATCGAGCCGGCGATAGAGCAACTCGTTGGCCTGTGCGTTCTCCGACGCGTAAGCCGACCGCATCGCCGGATCGTCATCCTCCTCCGGGAAGAAGCGCGAGGTCCTCAAGACCACGACAGGCAGGCCGTGCTCGCGACAGAACAGCTCGCATAGAGTCTCAGCCATCAGCTTGGTCGTGCCGTAGACGTTCTTCGGGATCGCCGGCAAGTCTTCGGTGACCCACACCGCGGTCTGTCCCGTCTCGGAGCGGAGCTGCGAGCCGAACGCGCTGGTGGTGCTGGTGAAGACAAAGCTGCGCACGCCGGCGGTCACCGCCGCCTCGAGCAGGTTGAGCGTGCCGGTGACGTTGGTGTCGATGAATTCTCGCTTGCTGTGGGTCGCCACATGCGGCTTGTGCAGCGTCGCGGTGTGGATCACCGCGGTGACACCGTCCATCTGGCGCCGCACGAAGTCGGGATCGACGATCGAGCCGACGGCATTGGTGAAGGGCGATGTCTTCAGATCGATCCCACGCACAGGCGATCCGCGCCCGCGGAGCGTGCGGAGAAGGGCCTCCCCGAGATGGCCCGCGCTGCCGGTGACCAGGATTGTCATTCGAGACCCAATGCAGCCGCCGGCGGCGTGGGAAACCACGTACCCGTCCGGCTCGGCTGGATGCTCTGGGAAAAATTGGAGCGGGCGAAGGGGCTCGAACCCTCGACCCCGACCTTGGCAAGGTCGTGCTCTACCACTGAGCTACACCCGCATCCTGTGTCGGTCGCATGACTGCGCCGGCAACGGCTGTCGTATGCCAAAAGCGGGCGCCGAATGCAACAGCTACCGGCGGCATAGATTCGCATCTTCCGGCCCAAATGGACCCCAACCGGGGTAAATTGGCCAAAAATGCCCTGGAACCACCGAATCGGCACGCACGGATTGAAATTCGGCCGTCCCGGCCCAATTTAGGGCCAACAGCGAAGCATATGAATTGGCGACGTGCTAAAGACCCGCCAATTCCAGACATCAGACGAGGGGATCCCGTGACGATCATCGACCAGGGTAACGGAGCAGCGGGACCGGCTGCCGCCGATCTGATCAAGGACACCACCACCCAGGCCTTCGTGAAGGACGTCATCGAGGAATCGAAGCGCCAGCCGGTGCTGATCGACTTCTGGGCGGAGTGGTGCGGTCCCTGCAAACAGCTCACGCCGTTGCTGGAAAAGGCGGTCAAGGCCGCCAAGGGCAAGGTCAAGCTGGTCAAGATGAACATCGACCAGCACCCGGCGATCCCGGGCCAGATGGGCATCCAGTCGATTCCGGCCGTGATCGCCTTCGTCGACGGCCAGCCGGCCGACGGCTTCATGGGCGCGGTGCCGGAGAGCCAGCTCACCGCCTTCATCGAGAAGCTGACCAAGGGCGTGACCGCGCCGGGTGAGCCGAATGTCGCGGAAATCCTGCAAGAGGCCGAGGCCGTGCTCGCCGAGGGCGATGCCGCTGCGGCCGCCCAGATCTACGCGGAAGTGCTGCAGCATGAATCGACCAACATCGCCGCCCTTGCCGGGCTCGCGAAATGCTACGCCGTCTCCGGTGCGATGGAGCAGGCCAAGCAGACGCTCGCCATGGTGCCGGAATCCAAGCGCAACGACCCCGCTGTGAAAGCCGTACAGACCGCGATCGATCTTGCCGAGCAGGCGGAGCAGCTCGGGCCGGTCGCCGAGCTGGAACAGAAAGTCGCCGCAAACCCGCTCGATCATCAGGCCCGATTCGACCTCGCGATCGCGCTCAACGCGCAAGGCAACCGGGCAGCGGCCACCGAGCAGCTGCTCGCGATCATCAAGCGCGACCGCAAATGGAACGACGACGGCGCCCGCAAGCAGCTCGTGCAGTTCTTCGAGGCCTGGGGCGGCACCGATGATGCAACCGTCGAGGGGCGCAAGCGGTTGTCGATCATCCTGTTTTCGTAAAGCGAGCTGGCAACGCCAGGGGGACCGGGCAGATGCCGATCAACATCGAATATCGCGGGCCCGCCGACCTTCCGGAGATTCTTCCGGTGTTTCCGCTGCCCGGCGCGCTGCTACTGCCGCGCGGGCAGATGCCGCTCAACATCTTCGAGCCGCGCTACCTCGAGATGATCGACGATGCCTTCCGCGACGGCCATCGCCTGATCGGCATGATCCAGCCGGACATCGCGCACTCGCCGAAGAATTCCGACAAGCCGGCGCTGTTCCGCGTCGGCTGTGTCGGCCGCATCACGCAGCTCGCCGAATCCGGCGACGGCCGCTACATCCTCGAGCTCACCGGCGTCTCGCGCTTCAAGGTGGTCGAGGAGCTCGACGTGCTCACCGCCTACCGGCAGTGCAAGGTGGATTTCTTCGCCTTCGTCGACGACTTCACGCCGCGCATGGGCGAGGACCAGGTCGATCGCGAAGCGCTGCTGGCGGTGCTGGCGGACTTTTTGAAAGCGAACAATCTCAAGGTCGACTGGGAGGGCGTCGAGAGCGCACCCAACGAAGCGCTCGTCAACGCACTGGCGATGATGTCGCCCTACGGCGTGGCCGAGAAGCAAGCGATGCTGGAAGCGCCGGACCTGAAGACCCGCGCCGAAATTCTGGTCGCGGTGACCGAGATGGACCTCGCCAAGAAGCGCACCAGCGGCGATCCGCCGTTGCAGTGATCGGTGCGGGCGTGCTTACGAGTGACCGCGGATGCGCTTGCGGCCGGTGATCATCGCGCGGATCAGGTTCTCGCGCTGGAGAAGCCCCATCAGCAGCACGCCCAGGACGTGCAGCACGACCAGGACGATGACCGCGTCCGATGAATAGTGGTGGGTGTCCTCGACCCACCAGACCCCGAAAAAAGTCACGGTCACCGACATCGCGCCTGATATCGTCGACACCGCGAGCGAGGCCAGCAGCGCCACCAGCATCAACGTGCCGGCGGGATTGAGCCCGATATAGCGGCCGGTGATGCCGCGGCGCAGATTCCAGAGATAGCCCGGTGCTGCCCGAAGCCGGACGCCGACCATGCGGAAGCGCGAATAGCGGCTTCCCCAAAAACCCCAGACCAGACGGAAGGCAAGAAGGCCGAGCACCGCATAGCCGACGATACGGTGGAGTCCGTCAAAGACGGTGGGCGTGAACCAGGCGGCCAGAACACAAGCCGCGAGCGCCCAATGCCAGAGGCGCAGCGGAAGGTCCCAGACCGCGACTGTCCGCGAAGCGGTTCGATCCGCGGGGGTCCGGTTGGACACCCCGCGCGCTTCCGGTACCGTTTCTTCGATCAAGCGAGGACCACCCTCAGGCGTAACTTTGCGCAAACCGCTTCGCGCGGTCTACTTGGCAATGGTGTGCTTCAGGCTGAGATCTTCGGGGCTGTAGAACAGCTCGTAAAGCTTGCCTTCCTTGACGCCGTAGACCTCGTAGCACGAACCTTCGATCTTGGAGCGCCGCACCTGATAGCCGAGTGCCTTGGCCTTGGCTTCGGCTTCGCCCGCCGGCTTCCATGACGCCTTGTCGAGCTTGGTGCAGTCCTTGAAACCATCGGCCATCGCAGCCGATCCGGTGCCAATCCCGATCGTCAGCGCAATGGCAACAACACGAATGACCTTCACGAACATCTCCTCTTCTGTCGTGCGCGCTGCGCCTGGTGCGCAGCGGGACCGAAGGAAGCAAAGCACATGATGAAGTCAATCGGGATCGGAGGCGGCTGCCTTTAGAGTTATTCTAACGATCCGAAAAAAATCAACGCTCTCCGTATGGAGCCCGCGTTTGCGGTGGCGCTGCGGCCTTACGCCTCACAGATGGGATGAGGCAATGATTGCGATAGGTCGCGCCTAGTAGCCGGCAACCGCCATGACGACGACGGCACTGAGCGCCATCCATCCAAAATGCCGGCCGCGCGTGGCCCAGGCGTTGGCGAAAGCAGAGAAGCCGAACACGCCGGCCATGGTGACCACGATCCAGTGGCGCGCCGGCTCCGATTGCATCCAAGGCGCCGCGATCAGGAGCACGCCACCGCCGACCCAGGCGACCGTCGAGGCCTGCCAGACCAGGCGGATCAGGGTGCGGAGCCGTTCCGGCTCGATGCGGGCGCGGGCAAAGACCTTGGTCTCGCCGAGAATGCCATGGATGACGGCCACGGCAATGGTCACGACGCCGGCACACTGAAGCAGGAGATCACGCACCGTCAAAGCTCCCTGAAGCTTCTCCATACAGTCATGTATGGTGGATAGGCGCTGGCCCGTCGCCTGTCAATACACTAATGTATGGTTTGACTCCGGAACGCGACATGACCGAACAGCTGACCGCCGACGACTGGATCAAAGAGGGCCTGAAGGCGCTCGCTAAAAGCGGCTTCACGGCCCTGAAGGCCGATCCACTGGCGAAAGCCATGGGCGTCTCACGCGGCAGCTTCTATTGGCATTTCGCCGATCTCGGCGCGTTCCACGCTGCCCTCTTGAAGCGCTGGCGCGAGATCGCGGCCGAGCGGATCATCGCCGACGTCGAGGCCGCCAGCGACGAGCCGCTGAAAGCGCTGCTGCGCAGGACTTTTGGCGCGCGGCTCGACCTCGAGCGCGCAGTGCGGAACTGGGCGGCCTTCGATGCGGCGGCGCAAACGGCGGTGCGTGCAATCGACCGGCGCAGGCTCGACTATATCGAGGAGCTGCTGAAGAAGCGCGGGCTCGAGACGGCGACTGCACGAGCCCGCGCGCAAATCCTGTACTGGACGTTTCTCGGCTTCGCCCTGTCGGACCCGCAATTGCCGGCCGCGCGGCTCCAGGGCCTGCTCGGCGAGATCCTGCGGATGGTGTCGGCCAAAGGGACCGCGATGGGCGGCCGCGATTTTCTGTGCTAGAGGCAATCCGATCGCCGGAGACCCCAATGAACGCGCCCACCGAACGCCCCGAAGCCAGCGTCGATCCCAAATTGCTGGAGATTCTGGTCTGCCCGCTGACCAAGGGCCCGCTGGAGTTCGATTCCGCAAAGCAGGAGCTGATCTCGCGCAGCGCCAAGCTGGCCTATCCGATCCGCGACGGCATCCCGATCATGCTGCCGGAAGAGGCGCGCAAGATCGATTGAGAATTGGCACGACGGCCGCGCCATAACCCCAGGGAGGGGTTATCGCGCGAAGCCGGTCACTCCGAGTCTTCGCAAAACTATTGCTGCGGCGTATGGGTCCCGGATCTGCGCTTCGCTTGTCCGGGACGACGGCGGAGTGTGGGGCGCCAGCTAGCGTCCCTCACAACGCCTCGCCCTTCAACAACCGCGGTATCTCACCGGTCAAACCGGCGGCCTGGCGGATGAAGAGGTTCTTCAGGGGCGGGGCGCGGTCGACGAGGCCGAGTCCGATGTCGCGGACGGTGCGCAGCAGCGTCGACTGGTTGGAGAACAGGAAGTTCAGCGAGTTGGTGGCAACGCCCATCGCCATCGTGTCGAAGCGGCGCCAGCGCTGGTAACGCTCGAGCACGTCGGCGCCGCCGATATCCATGCCGAGCCGAGCCGCATCGACGACGACCTCGGCCAGCGCGGCGACATCCTTCAGACCCATGTTGAGGCCCTGGCCCGCGATGGGGTGGATGACATGGGCGGAATCTCCGACCAGCGCGAGGCGCTCGGCGATGAAGGAGCGTGCAACGAAATAGGACAGCGGAAACGCGCGCGGCTTGTCGAGCGCCTTCAGCTCGCCGAGATGCAGGCCGAAGCGTTGCTCGAGCTCGCCGTGAAACTCCTCATCGCTCAATGCAATGATGCGGGCGGCTTCGCTGCGGCGCTCGGTCCATACCAGCGAGGAGCGCCTGCCTGAAAGCGGCAGGATCGCGAACGGACCCGCCGGCAGAAAATGCTCTTCGGCGCGCCCCTCGTGATCGCGTTCATGGCCGACGGTGACGACGATGCCTGACTGATCGTATTCCCAGCCATGGGTGGCGATGCCGGCGCGCTCGCGCAGCTTCGACTTCGCACCGTCGGCCGCGACCAGGAGGCTCGCCGCAATGACGCTGCCGTCACCGAGCGTCACGTCGATGCCCTCGGAACGCGCGTCGTAAGACGACACTGTGGTGGCGCGGAGATCGATGCCCTCGGCCTCGGCGCGCACCACCAGCGCATCGATGAGCCGGCGGTTCTCGATCATATGCGCGAACGGCTCGCCCGGCGCGACGTCGCCGGCGAAGTTGAGGAACGCCGGGCGGGTGGCGTCTTCCAGCTTCGAATCGGTGACGACCATGTCGAGGATCGGCTGCGCCTCGCCCCTGACGTCGTCCCAGGCGCCGATCGCCTCGAACAGGCGGCGGCAGGCAGCCACGATCGCGGTCGCGCGCGGGTCGCGGCTCGGCCGTGTGCTGAGCGCGGGGTCGGCGACGATGACGGGGATCTCGGGGCCGAGCCCCTGGCGCAGCGCCAGGGCCAGCGCAAGGCCCGCAAACGCGCCGCCACCGATGACAATGCTACCCTGTACCGACATACCCAATTCCCGGCTAAGTCTTCGCGTTTTCTTGGTCTTGCTACCAGACTTGAGGTGGGCGAAACAGTGCGGTGAAACAAGGGCGGAACGGCCTCATTCCGTCATTCCGGGGCGCGAGCGCGAACCCGGAATCCAGAGGTCGTCAGCTCGAGATTCCGGGTTCGCACTCCGTGCGCCCGGAATGACGAGGCATTTTGAAAGCACACCATGTCCAAAAGCCTGATCGACCTCATCTCGATCCTCGACCTCGAACAGCTCGAGGTGAATTTGTTTCGCGGCAACAGCCCGAAAACGAGCTGGCAGCGGGTGTTCGGCGGCCAGGTGATCGGGCAGGCGATGGTTGCGGCCTGCCGCACCGTCGAGGGCCGGCTGCCGCATTCGCTGCACTGCTACTTCATCCTGCCGGGCGATCCGCAGATCCCAATCATCTATCAGGTCGAACGCCTGCGCGACGGCAAGAGCTATTCGACCCGCCGCGTCACGGCGATCCAGCACGGCAACGCGATCTTCTCCATCATGGTATCATTCCACGCGGAGGAAGAGACCGCGTTCGATCATCAGGAGAAGATGCCCGACGTACCGCCGCCGGAAAAGCTCACGGCGGAAGAGGTCGCCAAGCAGCCGATGTTCAAGGAGATGCCGGAGTTCATCCGCCGCTACTATGAATCCGATCGGCCGATCGAGCTGCGCCCGGTCGAACTCGGCCGCTATTTCGGCCAGAAGATCGACGACGGCCGCATTCACGTCTGGATCAGGACCGCCGCGAAGCTTCCTGACGATCCGGCGCTGCACATGTGCGCGCTCGCTTACGCCTCGGACTTCTCGCTGCTGGATGCGATCATGGCGCGCTACGGCCGCACCCTGTTCGACAAGCGCATGATGCCGGCGAGCCTCGACCATGCGATGTGGTTTCATCGCCCGTTCCGCGCCGACGAATGGCTGCTCTACGCCCAGGATTCGCCGAGCGCGCAAGGCGGCCGCGGTTTGACCCGCGGCTCGATCTTCAAGCCTGACGGCACGCTGGTGGCTTCCGTCGCGCAGGAAGGCTCCGTGCGCGAACGGAGAGCCTAGGCGGCATAAGCGCGATCGATCGCGCTCATGCCTCTCGAGGTCATGCTCGGAGCGATTCTCGCGGAGCCAGGACAGTCTCCGACGCGAACCAGTTCATGATCCAGCGATACACCCACGGGATCGGGATAATGAAGCCGCAAAGGAATGCGGCCACGATACCCCGCCAGAGAATCCCGAGGCCGCTGCCGTTGAAGACGATCTCGCGCCGCGTGCCTTCGATGCTGCGGCAGAACCAGCGCATCTGGGCTGCGGCGACCCAGGCCCAGCCGATGATGGTGACGATGGAGATCGCAAACAGCAGGCTCCAGCCGACATAGGCCCAGACCGTGCCGGTGAAGCTCAGGCCGAGCGGCTGTCCGTTGGAGGCGAGGTTCGCGACCATCCATTTGATCAGGAGCCAGTAGAGAACGATCTGCGCGATGAACAGCAAATTGCTCAGCAACGGGGCGCCGATCAGGCTGATCGCGATCGCCAGAACGATGAAACCGAAAAACCAGGGCACCAGTGCCATTGCGCTGCCGGTGAAGCTGAGATTGGGCCGTCCGGGGACCTTCACGCAGGACACGATCCATTTCGTGTACCAGACGAACACCCACGGCACCGGGATGATGAAGCACATGCCGATCAGCATCACGATGCTGCGCCAGGTGAACTCGAGGATGCCGAAATCGACCGCCAGCGATCCTCCGCCGCCACCGTAACCTCCGGAGCCCATCATCGGCGGGCCGCCAGCCGGCATCATCGGGGGCGCACCGCCGCCGATCAGGCCGGGGATTTCGGCGGCCTTCTGCCAGCCGGCCATGCCTTCGGACCACACCAGCGTATCCGGGCGCACGATTCCCTGGGCGACGAGGTCGCGGAATTGCCCGTCCGGATAGGGCCCTTGCTGCTTGCCCTCGGATGCGTAGAACCAATTCGCCATGAAGCGTCCCCCTCAAACATAGTTTTGTACCGGCCGGGACACTTGGGTTCACCGCATCCATGCCAAAAACGCATTGTGGAGGATGAACGGCTGCCCTGTACAGAGGCGGCCATTCACATGACCCAACGTTTTTCCGCTTCAATCTGCAACTTTTTTATGCCATTTGCCCGGAAAGATGCCAGATTGACGCTGCGCCGGGGACATACGGCGCAACGCATCCCCGGGGAATAGGCCTGACCATGAAACTCGTCGTCGCGATCATCAAACCCTTCAAGCTCGATGAAGTCCGCCAGGCGCTGACGGCGATCGGCGTCCACGGCATGACCGTGACGGAGGTGAAGGGCTATGGCCGCCAGAAGGGCCATACCGAGATCTATCGCGGCGCCGAATATGTCGTGAATTTCCTGCCGAAGCTGCGCATCGAAATCGCGGTGGCCTCCGATATCGCCGAAAAGGCCGTCGCCGTGATCACCGCGACGGCGCGCACCGGCCAGATCGGCGACGGCAAGATCTTCGTCACGCCGATCGACCACGCGCTCCGCATCCGCACCGGCGAAACCGACAGCGACGCGCTCTAGATTTTTGTTTTGACACGTTTTCCTTACGCGAACCGGCATCCACTTCGCTCGAAAACGCGCTTCTTCTTCGATCGCACCGGGCAACGGCGCCACAGCGTGCGACGCAATCAATAGGCTGGGGGAAACGATATGGCGGGATTGTTGCGCCGCGCGGCTGCTATGGCCGCGCCGATCGGGTGTGTCTTGATCATGGCTTCGCCGGCGCGCGCCGCGGGCTCCGAGATCAACACCGCCGACACCGCCTGGATGATCGTCGCCACCGCGCTGGTGCTGATGATGACGATCCCGGGGCTCGCGCTGTTCTATTCCGGCATGGTGCGCAAGAAGAACGTGCTCGCCACCATGGCGCAAAGCCTCGCCGCAGTGACGATCATCTCCATTCTCTGGGTCGCGTTCGGCTATTCGCTGTGCTTCGTCGGCGACGGCCCGTGGATCGGCACGCTCGACCGCTGGTTCCTCGCCGGCATGACCATGGACAGCGTCAACCCGGCGGCGAAGACGATCCCGGAAGCGCTGTTCATGCTGTACCAGATGACGTTTGCGATCATCACGGTGGCGCTGGTCGCGGGCGCGGTCGCCGACCGCATGCGGTTCTCCGCCTATCTGCTGTTCTCCGTGGCCTGGTTCATCTTCGTCTACATTCCGCTGGCGCATTGGGTGTGGGGCGGCGGCTTCCTCGCCGGCATGGGCGTGCTGGATTTCGCCGGCGGCCTCGTCGTGCATCTGTCGGCCGGCACCGCTGGCCTCGTCGCGGCGAAGGTGATGGGACGCCGTCACGGCTACGGCACCGAAAATCTTTCGCCGTTCGATCTGTCGCTCGCGGTGATGGGCACCGGCCTGTTATGGGTCGGTTGGTTCGGTTTCAACGGCGGCTCGGCGGGCGCAGCCAATTCGCGCGCGGTGCTGGCGATCATCGCGACCCATCTCGCGGCCTGCTCCGGCGCGCTGACCTGGGCCGCGATCGAATGGTCGACGCGGCGCAAGCCGTCCGTGCTCGGCATGATCTCCGGTGCAGTGGCCGGCCTCGGCACCATCACGCCGGCCTCCGGATTCGTGGCGCCCTGGCACGGTATCGTCATCGGTGTGATCGCGGGCCTCGTCTGCTACTGGGCTTGCACCTGGCTGAAGCACCGCTTCAATTATGACGATTCGCTCGACGTGTTCGGGGTCCACGGCATCGGCGGGATGACCGGGACCCTGCTGGCCGGCGTGTTCGCAACCAGCGCCATCGGCGGCACCCCCGGCCTGCTCGAAGGCCATCCGCAACAGCTTCTGGTCCAGCTCTACGGGGTTGCCGTCACCTTCGTCTGGTCGGCGGGCGTGAGCTTCGTCCTGCTCAAGCTGGTCGGCCTGTTCGTACCCCTGCGCGTATCCCGTGAGCACGAGCTCGAAGGACTGGATATTTCGCAGCACGGCGAAGCGCTGCAGTAAGTTGCTGGCGAGTTGCTCGAGCCGCTGCCCAGCCTGAGGTCGTTTCGGGCTTGCGCGACACATAAGCATATGCTTATGTGTCGTCATGATCGAAGCAGACATCTTCAAGGCGCTGGCCGACCCGACGCGCCGAAAGGTCTTTGAAAAGCTCGCTGGCGGAAGCCTGAATGCCAGCGCTTTGCGCGATGGATTGGAGATCAGCCAGCCGGCGATGTCGCAGCATCTCGCAGTGCTGCGCGCGGCAGGCCTGGTGCGTGAACAACGGCAGGGCCGCTTTGTGAACTACGAGGTCGACCCGGACGGGATCGCCACCATCGGGACATGGCTTGCGCGCTACCGCGCCTACTGGCCGAAGCGCATGGATGCCCTCGCCGATCTCTTGAAGGAGATGGATCAATGAGCGACGCCGGGAAGCCTGATCCCTCCGACGCAGACTTGGCGCTCAAAGCAGACTTGGCGCTCGAAACAGATTTGGTGCTCGAATATGAATTCGATGCGCCGCCGGCCAAGGTCTGGCGCGCGGTGACCATTCCGGCCTTGCGCGAGCGCTGGCTGCCGGATTGCGATCTTGCGGGCGCCGAGCCGGAATCATCGATCCCAGGCCAAGAGGTGCGCTACCGGCTTCGCGATTCCGAACCGCCGTTTCGCGAAAGCCATGTCATCTTCCGGATCGAACCGAACGAGGACGGCAGCACCCGCTTCCGCATCATCCAGCAAGCCTGCGATGTCCGTATGAAGCTGCCGCAGCCGGCCAACAGCAATTGCTGCCTGATGCGCGCGGCCGCCTGACACCAACACCACTTCATCACCCGCAGGAATGGAGGTCGCCGATGCGCGACATGCTTCAGCTCGTCCCTATGGTCGTCGAACAATCCGCCCGCGGCGAACGATCCTTCGACATTTATTCGCGCCTGTTGCGCGAGCGCATCATCTTCCTCAACGGCGAGGTCAATGATGCGATGTCCGGACTGGTCTGCGCGCAGCTCCTGTTCCTGGAGGCGGAGAATCCGAACAAGCCGATCAATCTCTACATCAATTCCTATGGCGGCGTGGTCACCTCTGGCCTCGCGATGTACGACACCATGCAATTCATCAAGGCGCCGGTCCATACGCTGTGCATGGGCACCGCGCGCTCGATGGGCTCGTTCCTGCTGATGGCCGGCGAGCCCGGTCACCGCGCCGCCCTGCCCAATGCGAGCCTCCACGTGCATCAGCCGCTCGGCGGCTTTCAGGGCCAGGCGTCCGACATCCTGATCCATGCCACCGAGATGCAGGAAACCAAGCGACGCCTCATCCGGCTCTATGCGCAGCATTGCGGGCGCCCCGAGCCGGACGTGGAACGGACCCTGGACCGCGACCACTTCATGACCGCGCAGCAGGCGGTCGACTGGGGGCTGATCGACAAGGTGTTTGCGGAACGCAGCGCCGCCTGACCTTCGCCGTTAGGCCTCCGCCGCCGTCACCTTCCTCCGGTGGGCAAGTATCTGGTGGGCAAGCCGAGACTCGTCTTGCTCAAGACGTTCGCGCTGCCGGACATGGCCCGCACGGCAGAGCGCGCCAACGAGGCATCACCTTTAATTAGATACCTTTCGACTGCCCGACCCCTGGGCAACATTATGTCGGTAGCCTGTCGTGCCTGCGTTTTGAGCAGCCCTGACCACGTTTTGAGCGCGGCGTAATAGCGCACTGCACCGCAATAGGCGTCAAACGCGAAAACACCCGTTTTCATAGTCCGTTAGGCAACACGCCCGATCTGGCACGGCATTTGATTCTAGGGGTCGTGGCTGTGCCCGCGTAGTGAACTTTCTCCCTCGTGGCGAACCAGTCGAGAAGCGCCCGGCCACGTCCGGACCGGGCCAAGCGGGGATAGGACCATGAAAATTGTTATGGCGATTATCAAGCCATTCAAGCTGGAAGAAGTCCGTGACGCCCTGACCGCCATCGGCGTTCACGGTCTCACGGTGACGGAAGTCAAGGGATATGGCCGCCAGAAGGGCCATACGGAAATCTATCGCGGCGCCGAATATGCCGTGAGCTTCCTGCCCAAGATCAAGATCGAGGTCGCTGTCGCCTCCGACCAGGTCGACAAGACCATCGACGCCATCACGTCCGCCGCGAAAACGGGGCAGATCGGCGACGGCAAGATCTTCGTCATCAATCTCGACCATGCGGTTCGCATCCGCACCGGCGAGGCCGATGCTGCGGCCCTTTGATTTCGCGCTCAATCAGAATTCAATCAGGAGTAAATGAAATGACGTTTAAGCGTCCCTATGGCGCGGGATTGGCGGCTCTCGCAGTCGGCCTGTTCGCTGCGACCGCAGCCTATGCCGAGCCAACGGTCAACAAGGGAGACAACGCCTGGATGCTGACATCGACAGTGCTCGTGCTGTTGATGACGATCCCCGGCCTCGCGCTGTTCTACGGCGGCCTCGTCCGTTCCAAGAACATGCTCTCGGTCCTGATGCAGGTGTTCTACACCGTCTGCGTCGTCACCGTGATCTGGGCCGTGTACGGCTACAGCCTCACCTTCACCGGCGGCTCCGACTTCATCGGCGGCTTCTCCAAGGCCTTCATGATGGGCGTCACCACCGATTCGAAGGCTGCGACCTTCTCGGTCGACGCCAACATCTCGGAGCTCATCTATATGTGCTTCCAGATGACCTTCGCGGCGATCACGCCCGCCCTCATCGTCGGCGCCTTCGCCGAGCGCATGAAGTTCGCGGCCATCGCGCTCTTCATCCCGCTCTGGGTCACGCTGATCTACTTCCCGATCGCGCACATGGTCTGGTACTGGCCCGGCCCGGACATGATCCAGGACGCTGCCAAGGCTCTGGCTGCTGCGACTGACGCGGCGGCGAAGACCGCGGCGCAGGCCAAGCTCGACGAGATCAACGCCGACGCAGGCTGGATCTTCAAGAAGGGCGCGATCGACTTTGCGGGCGGCACCGTGGTGCACATCAACGCCGGCATCGCAGGTCTCGTCGGCGCCCTGCTGATCGGCAAGCGCGTCGGCTACGGCAAGGAGCTGATGGCTCCGCACTCGCTGACCATGTCGATGATCGGCGCCTCGCTGCTCTGGGTCGGCTGGTTCGGCTTCAACGCCGGCTCCAACCTCGAAGCCAACGGCGGCGCAGCCCTCGCCATGACCAACTCCTTCGTCGCCACCGCAGCCGCCGCGCTGTCGTGGATGTTCGCGGAGTGGATCATCAAGGGTCACCCGTCGGTGCTCGGCGTCATCTCCGGCGCTGTCGCGGGCCTCGTGGCCGTCACGCCTGCCGCCGGCTTCTCCGGCGTGATGGGTGCGATCGTCCTCGGCCTCGTGGTCGGCGTGGTCTGCCTGTTCTTCTGTACCGTCGTGAAGAACGCGCTCGGCTACGATGATAGCCTCGATGTGTTCGGCGTGCACTGCGTCGGCGGCATCGTCGGCGCCCTCGGCACCGGCATCCTCGTCAACCCGGCGCTCGGTGGTGCAGGCATCATCGACTACACCGCGATCCCGCCGAAGGTTGCCGATTACGACTTCGCAGCGCAGATGATCTCCCAGATCTGGGGCGTCGGCACCACGCTGGTGTGGTCGGGTATCGGTTCGGCGATCCTCTACAAGGTCGTCGATGTGATCGTTGGCCTCCGCGCCAATGTCGAAAGCGAGCGTGAAGGCCTCGATATCACCGAGCACACCGAGCGCGCCTACAACATGTAAGTCTCCTCCCGGGCGCGGCCTCCTCGGGAGCCGCGTCCACAACTACGGTTTGGGGCACATACCCGGCAATGTCCCGACCGTTGAGGGGCTCCAGCGCAAGTTGGAGCCCCTTTCTTTTTCATCCATCACGTGAAGAAAAAGATTGCCATTCCAGGCAGCCGGCGCAGAAATATCGACCACAACAAAACAACAACCGGGAGGTCGTCATGCGTTTGGAAGGCGGATGCTATTGCGGCGAAGTGCGCTATGTCGCCGAAGGCGAGCCGATGATGCAGGCGCAATGTCATTGTCGCGAGTGCCAGTACATCTCGGGCGGCGCGCCCAACACCTTCATCGCAATGCCGGCGGGCGGCTTCAGCTACATCACCGGGCAGCCCAAGCAGTTCAAGCGCAAGGACCTCGAACGCGCCGTCACGCGCGAATTCTGCGCTGAATGCGGCACCCACCTGGTGACCAGGGCTCCGGGACTGCCGGCCGCGATCCTGAAGGTCGGCACGCTGGACGATCCAAAACAGTTCCATCCGCAGATGGCGATCTACACCTGCGACATGCAGGACTTTCACGCGATCCCCTCGGGCATGGTGACGTTCGAGAAACTGCCGGCGCGCTAGGCGCGCCGCTGCAGCTGCCTGGAGGTCCGGCCCCCTCGACTCTTGTCGAGATGTGCGTCAACGCGGCCATGCATCCCGTTGTTATCCGGCCTCTTTATTCCTGCTCTGGACGGAGGCGGCGACCGATGGTTAATCGCGTCTTAACCTCGCCCTATCTATGGTGAACTGAACCGCTTCCCGCCGGCGCCCTGGTGACCGGCTGTTCCAAGAGTGCTGGCGTCCAGAATGGCTATGACCGCTTCATCCCGTGCGCCGCTGGAAGCTGGAAGCTCCGATAGCGAACGCTCTCCCTTCGTCCGGCTGAACGAGCTGCTGGCGCCGCATCAACCCGGCAAGCCCTTGATTTCGCTTGCGGTCGGCGAACCGCAGCATCCGGTGCCAGACTTCGTCGGCCCGGTGCTTGCCAAGCACATCGCCGATTTCGGCCGTTATCCCGCGAACAAGGGCACCGACCCGTTCCGCAAGGCAGCGGGCGCCTGGCTGTCGTCGCGGTTCAAGCTCCCGCGCACCCTCGACCCCGAGAACGAGATTCTCGTCCTCAACGGCAGCCGCGAGGGGCTGTTCCTCGCCGCGATCGCCGCTGCGCGCTATGTCGGCCCGCGTCCCGGCAAGCCGGCCATCCTGATGCCGAACCCGTTCTATCCGGTCTATGGCGCCGGAGCCGGCGCCGCGGCTTGCGAGCCGGTGTTTCTGCCGACCACCGCCGAAAACGGTTTCCTGCCCGATCTCGACGCCATCGACGAAGCGACGCTGGCGCGCACGGTGGCGTTCTATCTGGCGTCGCCCGCCAACCCGCAAGGCTCGGTCGCTTCGCCCGACTACTTCAGACGCCTGAAGCAGCTCGCGGATCGCTACGGCTTCGTCATTCTCAGCGACGAATGCTATTCGGAGATCTACACCCGCGAAGCACCGGGAAGTGCACTCGAATGCGCGGGCCCTGATTTCACCCGCGTGGTCGCGTTCCAATCGCTGTCGAAGCGCTCCAACCTGCCGGGCATGCGCGTCGGCTTCGCTGCCGGCGACAAAAAGTTCATCGGCATGTTCCTCGAGCTGCGCAACATCGCGGCGCCGCAGGTGCCGGTCCCGCTCCAGCATGTCGCGACCGTCGCTTACGGCGACGAGGCGCATGTCGAGGAGAACCGCAGGCTTTACCGGATCAAGTTCGATCTCGCCGACCAGATCATCGGCAATCGTTACGGCTATCGCCGGCCCGCCGCCGGCTTCTGCGTCTGGCTCAACACGTCGGAAATCGGCGACGACGTGTCTGTGTGTCTGAAACTCTTCAAGGAAGCAGGCGTGCGCGTGGTGCCCGGCAGCTATCTGGCACGGCTCCAGCCCGACGGCTTCAATCCCGGCGCAGGCTACATTCGCCTTGCGCTGGTGCAGGATGGCGAGACCACGGCGCAGGCGTTGCACCGCCTGGTCGAGACTCTGGGTTAGGCGGGGCCCATGAGCATGTCGGCGATCGAACGTGTCATTCCTCTGGTCGGCCATCTGCCGCCCTCGATCCGCGAGGGGCTGGCGCGGCGCGTGCGCGAGCTCAGCGGCCTCGGCCTGATCGCATTGTCCGGCGTCGCCTCGGCGGCGCTGATGACCTGGTCCGTGCAGGATCCCAGCCTCAGCCACGCAACGTCGCGGCCGATCCGCAACATTCTCGGCTATGCCGGCGCGATTGGCGCCGACCTTGCGATGCAGATCCTCGGGCTCGGCGCGATCATGCTGGTCCTGACGATCGCGATCTGGGGCTGGCGCATGCTGACCCATCGCCCGTTCGACCGCGAGGCGCTGCGGCTCGGCTCCTGGATTCTCTGCACGGTGATCGCAGCGGGCTTCGTCAGCTGCTCGCCGCATGGCGGCGCCTGGCCGTTGCCGACCGGGCTCGGCGGCGTGGTCGGTGATGCCTTGGTCCGCGCGCCCGCGGTGATTTTCGGACCAGCCGGGACGATCTACCGCATCGTGCTCGGCACGATCCTGTTCGCCGCAATGGCGGCGACCTTCCTGATCGCCTGCGGCCTTGGCGCACGCGAGCACGACGACGAGCTCGCGGAGATCGAGGATGACGACAAGCCGCTCGACCAGGACGAGGACAGCGATCGCGGTTCGGTGTCGCTGGGCTGGATGTTCCACGCATTGATGAGCACGAAGGCACGGCTGATCTGGTTGCTTGGCGCGGCCTACCGCTCGCTGGTCTCGAGCGGGCCGAAAACCAAGGCGGTTGCATTCAACCGCCACGAGCCGAATCTCGGTGGCGGCCGCGCGGCGCCCCCGATATCGCCGCAGTCGCAAGACGAGAACTACGGCGACGAGCACGAAGAAGACGACGAGGAGGAAGAGGAGGAGCCGGCCGCGCGCGCCCCGCGCAAGAAGGCTGCGCCCAAGGCCGCGGCCAAGAAATCCTCCGACAAGTTCGAGCTTCCGTCCGTGTCCGTGCTGGCCGCGCCGAAGGCCGGCGATCGCCAGCCGCTCAGCAAGGCCGAGCTGGAAACCAATTCGCGCGCACTCGAAGGCGTGCTGCAGGACTTCGGCGTACGCGGCGAGATCGTGAAGGCTCATCCGGGCCCGGTGGTCACGCTGTACGAACTGGAGCCGGCGCCCGGCATCAAGTCGTCGCGCGTGATCGGCCTTTCCGACGACATCGCCCGTTCGATGAGTGCGCTGTCGGCGCGCGTCGCCGTCGTGCCCGGCCGCAACGCCATCGGCATCGAGCTGCCGAACGCCCATCGCGAAAAAGTCTATCTGCGTGAGCTGCTGGTCGCCAAGGAGACCGTCGATTCGGTTGCGAAGCTGCCGCTCTGCCTCGGCAAGACCATCGGCGGCGACCCCGTCATCATCGACCTCGCACGCACGCCGCACATGCTGATCGCCGGCACCACCGGCTCCGGCAAATCGGTCGCCATCAACACCATGATCCTCAGCCTGGTCTACCGGCTACGCCCGGACCAGTGCCGGCTGATCATGGTCGATCCGAAGATGCTCGAACTCTCCGTCTATGACGGCATTCCCCATCTGCTCACGCCGGTCGTGACCGATCCGAAGAAGGCGGTGGTCGCGCTGAAATGGGCCGTGCGTGAGATGGAAGAGCGTTACAAGAACATGGCCAAGCTCGGTGTGCGCAACATCGACGGTTACAACACGCGCCTGCTCGAATTGAAGGCCAAGGGCGAAGAGCCGACGCGCACGGTGCACACCGGCTTCGACAAGGAGACCGGCAAGGCGATCTACGAGGAAGAGAAGCTCTCGCTCGACCCGCTGCCCTACATCGTCATCATCGTCGACGAAATGGCCGACCTGATGATGGTTGCCGGCAAGGACATCGAAGGCGCGGTGCAGCGCCTCGCGCAGATGGCGCGCGCCGCCGGCCTGCACGTGATCCTCGCGACGCAGCGTCCGTCGGTCGATGTCATCACCGGCACCATCAAGGCGAACTTCCCGACCCGCATCGCCTTCCAGGTGACGTCCAAGATCGACAGCCGCACCATCTTGGGCGAGATGGGCGCCGAGCAACTGCTCGGCCAGGGCGACATGCTCTACATGGCCGGCGGCGGCCGCATCAGCCGCGTGCACGGACCTTTTGCCTCCGACGAGGAAGTCGAGAAGGTGGTGCGCCACCTCAAGACGCAGGGACAGCCGGAATACCTCGAAGCCGTCACGGCCGAAGAGCCCACCGAGGACGAGGACGGCGCGGTGTTCGACGCTTCCGCCATGGGCGCGGATGGCGGCGGCGATCTGTTCTCGCAGGCCGTTGCGATCGTCAAGCGCGACCGCAAGGCCTCGACCAGCTACATCCAGCGCCGCCTGCAAATCGGCTATAACCGCGCCGCATCGCTGATGGAGCGCATGGAACTGGAAGGCATCGTCGGCCCCGCCAACCACGCCGGCAAGCGCGAGATTCTGGTCGAGGAAGAAGACAGTCATATGTGAGGCGAGCCGCCTCAAGCCGTCATTGCACGCAAAAACGTTATCTGCTTTTGGCCGAAATCACGCTAAAAGGGCGCCCAGCCACACAGGACGACGCGTTGATCAGACATCCGGACATTCGATTCGCTGCCATCATCGCTGCGCGTAGCGCGCGCGTGGCCAGCGTGATTCTCATCACCGCCGCGATGGTGAGCGCGGCGTCGTTCGCGCAGACCGTTCCCGTGCCGAAGCCCGCGCCGAAGGGCCGCGATGGCGGTCCGCCCTCGGGAGGACCGTCGATCACCGGCGCGACCCAGACGCCGCCGAACCCGGTGATTCCGGATCCGCGCCGCAACGTGCCGAGCAGCATTTTCCAGACTTTCGACGCCAACCAGAAGGCCCAAGCCGCCAAGGTCAGCGCCTACCTGTCGTCATTGTCGACGCTGGTCGGGAATTTCGTCCAGGTCGGTCCCGACGGCAGCAAGACGCAAGGCGATTTCTACATCCAGAAGCCTGGCAAGGTGCGCTTCGAATACGATGCGCCAAGCCCGATCGACATCGTCGCCGACGGCTCCTCGCTGGTGGTGCGCGACCGCAAGCTCGCGACGCAGGACGTCTATCCGCTGTCGCAGACGCCGCTGCGCTTCCTGCTGTCCGATCGCATCGACCTGATGAAGGACACCAACGTCGTCAACGTCTCGGCCGACGACGTCTTCGTCAGCGTCACCATCGAGGAGAAGCAGGCGCTGGTCGGCACCAGCCGCCTGATGCTGATGTTCGGCGCCAAGGACGGCCAGTTGAAGCAGTGGACCGTCACCGATCCGCAGGGCTACGACACCACGATCGCGGTCTATAATCTGGACGCGGGCAAGAAGCTCGATCCCGGCATGTTCAAGATCGACTTCACGAATTACGGCCAGTCGCCGGGTTGAGAACGTTGGTGCCGTACGCGGCAAAGGCGCGCTTGCGCCGTGCCCATCACCATCTCTCCTCCGCGCGATCGGCATGGTGGGCACGCTTCGCTTTGCCCACCCTACGAGACCTGTGGACACGCATTTGCGTACGCCTAATCCATGCTAAGACGCATCTCTCATGCGTTTTTCCCTGACAACCTGGAACATCAATTCGGTGCGGCTGCGCATCGATCTGGTCGCTAAGTTTCTCAAGAGCGCGCGGCCCGACGTGCTGTGTCTCCAGGAGACCAAGTGCATCGACGACGCCTTTCCCCTGAAGCGCTTCAAGCGACTCGGCTACGAGCACGTCGCGCTGAACGGGCAGAAAGGCTATCACGGCGTCGCCATCGTCTCGAAAATTCCGTTCGAGTCCAAGGACATCCGCACCTTCTGCGACAAGGTGGATTCACGCCACATCTCGGTGTCGTTCGGCGAGACGGCCGGCATCGCAAAGCCGCTGGTGGTGCATAATTTCTACGTGCCGGCCGGCGGCGATATTCCCGATCCCGCGCTGAACGAGAAATTCGATCACAAGCTCCGCTTCCTCGACGAGATGAAGGCGTGCGAGCCGTTGCACCCGCGCGGCGAGGATCGCCACATCCTGGTCGGCGATCTCAACGTCGCCCCGCACGAGAACGACGTCTGGTCGCACAAGCAACTTCTGAAAGTGGTTTCGCACACGCCTGTCGAAACCGAGAAGCTGCAAGCCGCGCTCGCCGCCGGCGAGTGGGTCGACGTCGCGCGCGAGCGCATTCCGATGTCGGAAAAGGTCTATACGTGGTGGAGCTACCGCTCCGCCGACTGGACCGTCGGCGACCGCGGCCGCAGGCTCGACCACATCTGGGTCTCGCGCGCGCTGAAGGATACGGTCAGCGACTTCAAGATTCTTCGCGATGCGCGCAGCTGGGAACGGCCGTCCGATCATGTGCCGGTGACGGTGACGCTCGAGGTGTGAGCTCGAAAAAGCTTGCGGCTTGGATGGAGCGCAGGCCTAAGACGTCAACTTCGCACCGGCCATCAGGATATCGCTCGCGATCTGGCTGGAGCGAACCGCGAATTCGTCGCGAAGGCGTACGGCGGCGGCGGGGTCGCTTTCGAGCACGCGCTGAAACAGACTGCGCGCGATGCGGATGACGGAGGCGTGCTCGATCGCGATCGCGCTCGACGGGCGCTTCATCGGCACCACCAGCGCGAGTTCGCCGATCAGCGCACCGGGACCTGCGATCATCTCCGCGCCGGCGCCGTCGTCGACCCGGAAGGCACCGCGCTGGACCACGAAGCCGGCATCGGCAACGTCGCCGAGATTGAACAAGACGTCGCCGCGGACGAAGTCACGCTGCTCGGAACCGATCGCCAGCATGCGCAACGAAGCGTCTCCCAACAGGCGCAGTGTCGGGACACGCTCGAGAAGCGCTACATCGTCGTCGATTGACATTCAGGTCCGGGGCTCAAGGGCACGCGATCTAAAACGATTCGCACCCCCCGAAGCGTATCACGGCACCAGCTTGTAGCCACCGGCTTCGGTGACCAGGATTTCCGGGTTGGCGGCGTCCTTCTCGATCTTCTGGCGAAGGCGGTAGATGTGGGTTTCCAGCGTGTGGGTGGTGACGCCGGAATTGTAGCCCCAGACCTCCTGGAGCAGGGTCTCGCGCGAGACCGGCATCTGGCCGGCCCGGTAGAGGAAGCGGAGGATGGCGGTTTCCTTCTCCGTGAGGCGGACCTTGCGCGCATTGGCGGCGGTCAGCATCTTGGAGCCGGGCCGGAAAGAGTAGGGGCCGACCGAGAACACCGCGTCCTCGCTGGCTTCGTGCTGCCGGAGCTGGGCGCGGATGCGCGCCAGCAGCACGGCGAATCGGAAGGGCTTTGCGACATAGTCGTTGGCGCCGGATTCCAGACCCAAAATCGTGTCGGAATCGGTGTCATGCCCTGTGAGCATGATAATCGGAGCCTTGAACCCGCCCTTGCGCAAGGAGCGGACCACTTCGCGGCCGTCCGTGTCAGGCAGGCCAACATCCATCAGGACGAGATCAGGAGCATTGGCCTTCGCGGCGCTCGCGCCCTTGGCGCCAGTATCGACGGCGGAGGCTTCAAATTCTTCGTGCAGCGACAATTGCTCCACCAACGTATCGCGCAGATCGGTATCGTCATCCACGATCAGGATCTTGCGGGCATTGGCCATAGGGGGTCATCCTTTTGGGGTCCGGCGCGGCGCGCATCCATGCTGCACCCAGCCGAGAGGGAAGTTTAGGGGTCGCCGTTATTATTATTGTTCGTGTTGAAGTAGTGGGCTGTTACCGATTCACAAGCCAGAACCACTCTAACCCAGAATAGCAGGCCGTTTTGATGAATGTCCTGTAATGAATTCGACATCGCACGTTCATATGAAAAACAAAGCTTCGTCAGCTAGTTACACCATGAGGCAAAGCGCAAGGCCGCTCTCGGCGATCCGCGTTAAGGCTGCTGCGGGGAATCCATGCCGGGGCTGGCTGACCGCCGGAGCGCTGACGATTCCGGTGGCGCTCGGACGCGGTGGCATTCTGGCAAACAAGCGCGAGGGCGATGGCGGCACCCCGAGGGGCAGCTTCCGTCCCAAGCGATTGTGGTGGCGGGGCGACCGGCACAGCCGGCCGCAGACCTTCTTGCCGGCCCGGATCATCACCGGCGAGGACGCCTGGTGCGAGGATCCCAAGGACCGTCATTACAACCAGGGAATCCGGCTCGGCGAGGGGCAGGGTGGCGACCGGCTCAAGCGGGCCGACCATCTCTATGACTTCATCGTCGAAATCGACCACAACACGAGGCCGCGGATCGCTGGCCGGGGCAGCGCGGTGTTTTTGCATCTGGCCCGCGACAATTTCGGCCCGACCGCAGGCTGCGTCTCGATGACCAAGGCGGCGATGCGACAATTGCTGCGGCGGCTGGGACCAAGAACAAAAATCATCATCGGGTGAGGACGCATGCTCGACAAGGATCAGATTGCCGCCGCTTCGCAGGTCCTGGTCAGACATTGGCGCGACGGCACCAAGCTTGACGCGCTGGAGCCAGGGTTGCGGCCACAGAGCCGCACCGAGGGTTACGCCGTGCAGGCTGCGCTCAGCGGGACATTGTTCGGCTGGAAGATCGCGGCGACGAGCGAGTCCGGACAGAAGCACATCAATGTCGCGGGACCGCTGGCCGGTCGCATCATGAGCGACACCGTGATCGCCGATGGCGGCACCGCCTCGATGACGGGCAATGCGATGCGCGTCGGCGAGCCCGAGTTCGCTTTCTGCATGGGGCGCGATCTACCGCCGCGCGCGGCGCCGTACACCGTCGACGAGGTGCTCGCGGCCGTCGACACCTTTCATCCCGCGATCGAGATTCCCGATTCGCGCTTTGCCGATTTCGCCAGCGCCGGCGAGGCGCAGCTGATCGCCGACAATGCCTGCGCGCATCTGTTCGTGCTGGGCGCGGCGACGAGTGCGAACTGGCGCGCCATTGATCTTGTCGAGGAGCGGCCCCAGATCACGCTGCGCGGCCAGCGCTATCTCGGCCACGGCAAGAACGTGCTCGGTGATCCCCGAATTGCCCTGGTCTGGCTGGCCAACGAGCTGCGTGGCCTCGGCATCAATTTGCGGGCAGGGGAGGTGGTGACCACGGGCACGTGTCATCCGCCGCTGCCGATCCAGGCCGGCGATCATTTCGCGGCGGATTTCGGCGTGCTGGGGAGGGTGTCGGTGGGGTTCAAATAGGCGCTACGCGCTCCCTCATCGTCCCGGCGATCATTCACCGGTGCCCGAAGATCGCACTTCCCACGCGCACATGGGTGGCGCCGAGCATGATCGCGGTCGCATAATCCGCGCTCATGCCCATCGAGAGCTTCGTCAACCCATTGCGCGCGGCGATCTTGGCGGTGAGCGCGAAATGCGCCGCCGGCGGCTCATCCACCGGCGGGATGCACATCAACCCCGAGATCGTCAGCCCGTAGCTGTCGCGGCAGCTCGCGATGAAAGCATCGGCCTCGCCGGGAGCGATGCCGGCCTTCTGCGGCTCCTCACCGATGTTGATCTGGACGAACAATTCCGGGTGCTTGTTCTGGGATTCGATTTCCTTGGCTAACGCCTGGCAAATGCTCGGGCGGTCGACCGAATGGATGGCGTCGAACAGCGCGACCGCCTCTTTCGCCTTGTTGGATTGCAGCGGCCCGATCAGATGCAGCGCGATATCGGAGTAAACAGAAGTTAACGCGGGCCACTTGCCTTTGGCCTCCTGCACGCGATTCTCGCCGAATACGCGCTGTCCGGCGTCGATGACCGGGGTAATAGCGTCCGCGGCGAAAGTTTTCGAGACCGCGATCAGCGTCACGGAGGCACGCTCGCGCCGCGCATCCTTGCAGGCGCGTGCAATTTCGGCTTCGACCGCGGCGAGCGCATTTGGTGAATGGCCGGTTACCGGCCCGGCGTTGGCTTCAGTCATGATGTCGCATCGGAGCTGGTTGTTGCGGAGCTAGTTCTAATTTTACCGAGTTCAAGAAAGAGTTTTTGAAGCCTTCGCTTTACTTTAGCCGCGGGGTGGGCAGCGAAGATGGCAAACGTCAGTTTCAACCGCAAACGAGCGAAACTCAAGCAGGTTCTCGGAATCCGGGCGCGGCTTGCGTTGCTCGCGGTGATTCTGGTGACGCCTTTGATGCTCGAGCGCATCCGTTCGCTCGAAGACACGCGCGCGCGGCAGATCGCGCAGGCCACGGCCGAATTCACCACCATTGCAAGACACAGCGCCGATGCACAGCGCGAGGTGATCTCGTCGGTCGAGACAATCCTGAAATCGGAAGCATTCATCCGCGCCTCCGCGGGCGGCATCAGCAAGAGCTGTGACGTGCTGCGCGCGAGCCTGCCGTCGAATCTCCCCTGGATCCGCACGCTTCTGATCGCCGGCCAGGACGGACGCATCCAGTGCGCCACCAACAACATGTATGTCGGCCTCGACCTCAGTGACCGGCCGTACTTCCATCAGGCTCAGGAAACCGGCCGCTTCGTGCTGAGCGACTTCATCCTGTCGCGCCCGGTGCTGTCACCGACCGTGATGGCGGCTTACCCTGTATCCGCCTTCAGCGGGGTAGCGGATGCCGTCGTGCTCGCCACCGTCAACCTCGACTGGATGTCGAAGGTCATGAACAATCTGGGTGGACGCGCCGGCATCACGGCCGTGCTGGTCGACAGCGCCGGCACCGTGCTGGCGGCACCAGCCGACCAGCATAGCGCGATCGGTCGTCCGCTCGACAACATGCCCCTGATGTCCGCGATCGCCGACAGGGCGCTGAGATCGGACCAGGACGAAGGCTCACTCTCTTTCCTTGCAGCCGACGGCTCCCGCCGCGCGGTCAGCTACATCCGCATCGCCGGGACCAATGCTCGCCTGATCGCCAGCATCGACGAGGACAAGGTGTCAGCGGCCGTGAGTCGCGACATCCGAACCGCCTATCTCCAGCTCGCTTTCGTCGTCGTATTCGTGCTGCTCGGCGCGCTGATCGCGGCCGAGAAACTGGTGATCAAGCCGATCAGGATGCTCGCCGACATGGCCAAGCGTCTAGGCGAGGGCGATCTGTCGGCGCGCGCCGCGCGCAATCGCCTGCCGGCCGAATTCGTGCCGCTGGCCCGCGCGTTCAACGCGATGGCCGCGCAGCTCAGCCAGCGCGAACGCGAGCTGATGGCGAGCAATGACCGGCTCACGGTGATGGCCTCGATCGACATGTTGTCGGGGCTCGCCAACCGCCGCGGCTTCCAGAGCCGCCTCGACTTCGAATGGATGCGCGCGCAGCAATATGGCAGCGAACTCGCGCTCTTGATGATCGACGTCGACCATTTCAAGCTGTTCAACGATACCTATGGCCATCTCGAAGGCGATTCCTGCTTGACTAGGCTTGGCGAGTCGCTGTCCGGCATCGCCGCCGACACGATGGGCTTCGCGGCCCGCTATGGCGGCGAGGAATTCTGCCTGTTGCTGCCGAACACCGACGTGGCGCGCGCCGTCGAAATCGGCGAGCTCGCGCGCGCGGCCGTGCTGAAGCTGTGCCTGCCGCACATCACCTCCGACCACATGATCGTCACCGTGTCGATCGGCGTTGCCGCGACCAAGCCAAACGAGAGCCTGCGTCCGGGCGATCTGATCGAAGCCGCCGACGCCGCGCTCTACGCCGCCAAGCACCGCGGCCGCAACAATGTTGTCGAGCACGGCATCACCGTGATCGACAACGGCGCGGCGGAAATGATGATGGCGGGTTGAGGGCTAACCCGCGGCCCCAGCTGCATCGAACTCGCTCTCCGTCACCACGCGCCGCTCGGACGTGACGAGCTGAATCCATCGCTCGTCGGGTGCTGTTGGCGGGCGACCTCGCACCAATCCCTTAATCCCCATCCGAACAGGCCGCTCCGTGCTTTTGCGGACCAGCCTTGCGGGGCGATACCGCCAGCGGCAACCCATTGACCGCTTGAGGACTTCTATGGCCTAGTCCGCCGTCTTTAGACGGCCCAAATCCACGAAAACCCAACGATTCCATGACCTCCGAACGCTACAACGCCCGCGACGCCGAACCGCGCTGGCAAGCCGCCTGGGACCAACAGGCGATCTTCGTCTCCAAGAACGACGATTCGCGGCCGAAATACTATGTGCTGGAGATGTTCCCCTACCCGTCGGGGCGCATCCATATCGGCCATGTCCGCAATTACACGCTTGGCGACGTACTGGCCCGCTTCATGCGCGCCAAGGGTTTCAACGTGCTGCACCCGATGGGCTGGGACGCTTTCGGCCTGCCGGCGGAGAACGCCGCGATCGAGCGCAAGGTCGCGCCGAAGGCCTGGACCTACGACAACATCGCCGCGATGAAGAAGCAGCTCCGTTCGATCGGGCTGTCGCTGGACTGGAGCCGCGAGATCGCGACCTGCGATCCCTCCTATTACAAGCACCAGCAGAAGATGTTTCTGGATTTCCTGCGCGAAGGCCTCGCCGAGCGCGAGAAGCGCAAGGTGAACTGGGACCCCGTCGACATGACCGTGCTCGCCAATGAGCAGGTGATCGACGGGAAAGGCTGGCGTTCGGGTGCCGTTGTCGAACAACGGGAAATGAACCAGTGGGTCTTCAAGATCACGAAGTACTCGCAGGAGCTGCTGTCGGCACTGGATACGCTGGACCGCTGGCCGGACAAGGTGCGGCTGATGCAGCGCAACTGGATCGGCCGGTCCGAGGGACTGTTGATCCGCTTCGCGCTCGATGCCAAGACCTTGCCTGAAGGTACGACACCGTCCGGCGAGAGCGAGCTGAAGATTTTTACGACGCGTCCCGACACGTTGTTCGGCGCGAAATTCATGGCGATCTCGGCCGATCATCCGCTGGCGCAGGCAGCTGCGGCCAAAAATCCGAGGCTGGCCGCGTTCATCGGCGAGATCAAGCGGATGGGCACGGCGCAGGAGATCATCGACACCGCCGAGAAGCAGGGTTTTGACACGGGAATCCGCGCGATCCACCCGTTCGACCCCTCCTGGAAACTGCCGGTCTACGTCGCCAACTTCGTGCTGATGGAATACGGCACCGGCGCCATCTTCGGCTGTCCCGCACACGACCAGCGCGACCTCGACTTCGTCAACAAGTACAATCTCGGCAACACGCCGGTGGTGTGCCCCGAGGGCCAGGATCCGAAGACCTTTGTCATCACCGATACCGCTTATGACGGTGACGGCCGCATGATCAATTCGCGCTTCCTCGACGGCATGACCATCGACCAGGCCAAGGACGAGGTGGCGAAGCGTCTCGAGACCGAACTGCGCGGCAACGCGCCGGTCGGCGAGCGTCAGGTCAATTTCCGCCTGCGCGACTGGGGCATTTCACGCCAGCGCTATTGGGGCTGCCCGATCCCCGTCATCCATTGCCCCAAATGCGATGTGGTGCCGGTGCCGGATGCCGACCTGCCCGTCGAACTGCCGGATGATGCGACCTTCGACAAGCCGGGCAACGCGCTCGATCATCATCCGACCTGGAAGCACGTCACCTGCCCGCAATGCGGCGGCAAGGCCCAGCGCGAAACCGACACCATGGACACTTTCGTGGATTCGTCCTGGTACTTCGCGCGTTTTACTGATCCCTGGAACGAGAACGCGCCGACGACGCCCGAGGTCGCGAACCGGATGCTGCCGGTCGACCAGTATATCGGCGGCGTCGAGCACGCGATCCTGCATCTGCTCTACAGCCGCTTCTTCACCCGCGCCATGAAGGCGACTGGACACATCGCGCTGGACGAGCCGTTCGCCGGCATGTTCACGCAGGGCATGGTGGTGCACGAGACCTACCAGAAGGCCGACGGCACCTACGTCCAGCCGGTCGAGGTGAAGGTCGAGACCGGCGCCAATGGCCGCCGCGCCACGCTGCTGACGTCAGGCGAAGACATCCAGATCGGCCCGATCGAGAAGATGTCGAAGTCGAAGAAGAACACGGTCGACCCCGATGATATCATCGAGACCTACGGCGCCGACGTCGCCCGCTGGTTCATGCTGTCGGACTCTCCGCCCGAGCGCGACGTGATCTGGAGCGACGAGCGCGTCCAGGGCGCCTCGCGGTTCGTGCAGCGGCTGTGGCGGCTGGTGAACGACTCCATCGAACCCGGCAAGACCGCGCCGGCGGCCCGGCCGGCCAGCTTCGGCCCGGACGCCACCGCCTTGCGCAAGGCCGCCCATGGCGCGCTGGACAAGGTCACCACCGGGATCGAGCGGCTGCACTTCAACGTCTGCCTCGCCCATATCCGCGAATTCACCAATGCGTTTGCGGAGGTCTTGCAGCGTCCCGGCCAAGCGGGCCCCGATTTGGCCTGGGCGATCCGGGAGGCCAGCCAAATCCTGGTCCAGCTGTTCTCCCCGATGATGCCGCATCTGGCCGAGGAGTGCTGGCAGGTTCTCGGCCACAGCGGGCTGGTTTCCGAGGCCAATTGGCCCCAAATCGAACGCGATTTGCTGGTCGAAGACAGTGTGACCCTGGTGGTTCAGGTCAACGGCAAGAAGCGGGGTGAGGTCACAGTTGCAACAGCGGCCGAGAATCCGGAAATCGAGGCTGCCGTTTTGGCCCTCGATGCGGTAAAACTGGCCCTGGACGGCAAGCCCGTCCGCAAGGTGATTATCGTCCCCAAGAGGATCGTGAATGTTGTCGGCTAGGATCCGCATCGCAGCCCGCTTGCTGGCGGTGGCCGCACTGGCGGCCCTGACCGCCGGCTGCTTCCACCCGATGTATGCCGAGCACACCGACGGCACCCCCGGCCTGCGCGAGAAGCTGATGGGGGTCGACCTGCCCCCGATCGCCAAGGCCAATGCCTCGCGCGAGGCCCGCGTCGGCGTCGAGGTCCGCAACGCACTGGCCTTCAAGCTCTACGGCACCGCCACCGGCATGCCGCCGACCCATCGCCTGGAAATCCGCTTCGCAAGCAGCAAGTCGTCGCTGATCGTCGATCCCAATACCGGCCTGCCGAGCAGCGAAAACTACGGCATCGACGCCCAGTACAATTTGATCGAGGTCGTCAGCGGAAAATCGGTGATGACCGGCACGACGTTCTCGCGCGTGTCCTACGACATGCCCGGCTCCTATCAGCGCTTCAGCCGCAACCGGGCGGTACGTGATGCCGAGGATCGTGCCGCCAACGAGATCGCCGAGAACATCACGACGCGCCTCGCCTCGTTCTTCACCGCGGGCACTTAATTCATCCCGTCATCCCGGGGCGCCCGGAACGACGAACCCCAGGCAACATGGTCGCGCTACGCGGAAAAGAGATCGACGCCTTTCTCGCCCGCCCCGATGGGGGCCGTCCGATCATCCTGCTCTATGGTCCTGACGCCGGCCTGGTTCGCGAACGAGCGGATGCGCTGATCGCCTCGGCCGTCGACGATCCCAACGATCCCTTCTCGCTGGTCAAGCTCGACGGCGACGAGCTCTCCGCCGAGCCGTCCCGCCTGGTCGATGAAGCGATGACGGTGCCGCTGTTCGGCGGCCGCCGCGCCATCCGCATCCGTGCCGGCTCGCGCAGCTTTGCCAGCGGCATCGACACGCTGGCGGAGATGGGCGTCAGGGATTGCCGCATCGTGATCGAGGCCGGCGAGCTGCGCCCGGAATCGCCACTGCGTAAGGCCTGCGAACGCGCCAAGACGGCCGTCGCGATCGCTTGCTATCCCGATACTGAACGCGACCTGGCCAAGCTGATGGAAGACGAGCTCCGGATCGCCAATTTGCGCATCACGCAGGACGCCCGCGCGGCGCTGATGTCGTTCCTCGGCGGCGACCGCCAGGCCTCGCGCAACGAGCTGCGCAAGCTCACGCTCTATGCCCATGGCAAGGGCGAGATCACGCTGGATGATGTGATGGCTGTCGTCGCCGACGCGTCGGAGCTAAAGCTCGACCCGATCGTCGACGGTGCCTTCGCCGGTCGGCCCGAGATCGTCGAGAACGAGTTCGCCAAAGCCATGATCGCCGGCACCTATCCCGGCGTGATTATTTCTGCCGCGCAGCGCCAGGCGGCGTGGCTGCACAAATCGGCGCTCGCAATCGCCGACGGCACGCCCGCTTCCGCGGTGCTCGACGGCGGCTATCCGCGCCTGCATTTTTCGCGAAAGCCCGCGGTCGAGACCGCGCTGCGTAATTTCAGCGTGACGCGGCTCGCCGCCATCATCGAGCAGCTCGCGACCGCCGCGCTCGACACCCGCAAGCAATCCACCCTCGCCGCCGCCATCGCCCAGCGCACGCTGATGGCGATCGCGGCGAATGCGAAACGGCGGGGCTGAGCCGGCAAGCATCTCGCCTCTCGTCATTGCGAGGAGCGCAAGCGACGAAGCAATCCAGAATCCCTCGGTGGAAAGATTCTGGATTGCTTCGCTGCGCTCGCAATGACGGGAGAGGTGCATGCCCCTTACCTGACGAGCGCTTTTCCGCGCATCTCCTCAGGTAAGGATGAGAGAGTGCGAATGACGGCCTACACCGCGCCCTTCGCCAGCCGCCGCATCACCTCGTCGAGCTGATCGAGGTTGCGGTAGTGGATCTGGACCGAGCCGCCGGGATCACGATGGCTCACCGTGACCTTGAGCCCGAGCGCGTCGCTGACGCGCTTCTCCAGGTCGACCGTGTCAGGGTCCTTCTCCTTGACCCCCGTGCGCGCCTTCTGCGGCTTGCGCTCCGGCACGCCCTCTTCATGCGCCAGCGCCTCGGCCTGGCGGACGTTGAGGCCCTCTTCGACGATGCGCTTGGCGGCCGCGAGCGGATCAGGCACGCCGATCAGCGCGCGGGCATGACCGGCGCTCAGCTCGCCGCTCGTGATCAAGGCTTGCACCTCGTCGGGCAGCTTCGTCAGCCGCATCATGTTGGCGATATGGCTGCGGCTCTTGCCGACGACTTTGGCGATGTCATCCTGGCTGCGCTTGAACTCGTTGGCGAGCGCGTGATACCCAAGCGCCTCTTCCATCGGGTTGAGGTCTTCGCGCTGCACGTTCTCGACGATCGCGAACTCCAGCGCATCGCTGTCGCTGATGTCGACGGGGACGATCGGCACTTCGTGCAGGCCGGCCATTTGCGAGGCGCGCCAGCGCCGCTCGCCGGCAATGATCTCGTAGCGGTCCTGCGCGCCCTTCACCGGACGCACCACGATCGGCTGGATCACGCCGTGCTGCCTGATCGAATCGCTAAGCTCCCTGAGCTCGGTCTCCGAAAAGGTGCGGCGCGGGTTGCGCGGATTGGGCTTGATGAATTCGATCGGCACCTTGCGCTGCGCGCGCGGGCGGTCGACATGCTGAGCCTCGCCGCCCACGTCACCGATCAGACTTGCAAGACCCCGGCCCAGTCGCGAACGCGCTTCGTCGGCCATCGCCAGCTCCCTTGGATTCACGGTGCAGCACTCCAGAACTGAATTTCGAATCGTAAGGTGGGTTAGCGTAGCGTAACCCACCTGTGGTTTATCTCAGGCGGCAGACGTGGCGGGTTACGCCTTGCGAACCCACCCTACGCAGCTTCAATGCGCCGTTCGCAGCTCGCGCTCGCGCTGGATCACTTCGGTGGCGAGCCGCAGATAAGCTTCGCTGCCGACGCATTTGAGATCGTACACCAGCACCGGCTTGCCGTAGGACGGCGCCTCCGAGATGCGCACGTTGCGCGGGATCATGGTTTTGTAGACCTTCTCGCCCATGAACTGCCGGACGTCCGCAACGACCTGGTTCGAGAGATTGTTGCGCGAGTCGAACATGGTCAGCACGATACCGTGGATCGACAGGTTCGGATTGAGCGTCGATCGCACCTGCTCCACGGTCTGGAGCAATTGCGACAGACCTTCGAGCGCGAAAAACTCGCACTGGAGCGGCACCAGGATTGCGTCGGAAGCCGCCATCGCGTTCACGGTGATCAGATTGAGCGAGGGCGGACAGTCGATCAGCACATAGGTGTAATCGGCGTCCGGCGAGACGTTGTTGTTGAGCGCGCTGATCGCGTCACGCAGCTTGTACGCACGACCGGGCGTGGTGCCGAGCTCGAGCTCGAGGCCGGAGAGATCCATGGTCGAGGGCGCGATATGCAACCGGGGCACTGCCGTCGACACCACCGCTTCTCGCAGGCTCGCCTCGCCCACGAGAACATCATAGGTCGAGCAGGAGCGGTTGCGGCGATCGATGCCGAGGCCCGTCGAGGCGTTGCCCTGAGGATCGAGATCGACGATCAGGACACGCTCGCCTATCGCCGCGAGCGCCGTGCCGAGATTGATCGCTGTGGTTGTTTTTCCCACGCCGCCCTTCTGATTCGCCAGCGCAAGGATGCGCGGATGGCCCTGTGGGACGGCAGCGGTCTGTTCTTGCTGCGGCTCGTCAATCACGCTCATCGCAAATTCCCCACTCGGCCCCTGACGCCTCACCCGCGCCGTTCGACGGAAGCCAGCTCGACGATCCAACCGTCGCCCGTCCGGCTTTGGTAGAGCTGCGGCTGAATATTCCAATATTTAGTGGCTTCGGTCAATTCAGACTCTACATCTTGACCCTTGAGAAACAACGCCTTTGCGCCTTGGCGCATCAGCGGCTCCGCAAAGCCGATGAGTTGGTGTAGCGGAGCCAGCGCACGCGCGGTGACGCAATCGACCGGGCCGGTGATTCTATCCACATTATCCCCGATCTCAGCGAGATGTACGACTCCCGGCGAGGTCGTGACGCGGATCGCTTCGCGCAGGAAGGCCGCCTTCTTGGCGATTCGCTCGACCAGATGGACGCTCGCCCCGACCCTCCCCGCCATGGCGCAGGCCAGCACGATTCCGGGAAAGCCGCCGCCGCTGCCGAGGTCGGCCCAGCGTTTGGCCGACGGGGCGAGAGCAACGAGCTGAAGCGAATCGGCGATGTGCCGGGTCCAGAGATGCGGCAACGTCGAGGGGGCGACGAGGTTGGTCTTGGCTTGCCATTCCCTGAGCAGCGCGATGTAGCGATCGAGCCGGGCTTCCGTTTCATGTGAAACGGGCGCGAGCTTCAGCGCTGCGATCTTGTCGGCCGCGATGACGGAGTCCAGCGATCGATCGTTGGCGTTGGCCTTGTCGATCTTCGGTCTGGTCGGCACCGGTTCGGCGCGGCGAGCGGCGCCCTCGCCCACCGGGGGTTTTCCTGATGACGATCTGCCGCCGCCCGGCCCGCGCTGTTTCACGTGAAACGCCTATGCGATTGCTTTGGAAGTCTTCCGCGCTTCGCGGCGGAGATAGGCCGCAAGGATGCCAAGCGCCGCCGGCGTCATGCCATCGATTCGGCCAGCCTGGCCAACGGTGAACGGCCGCGCCTTCTCCAACTTGGCTCTCACCTCATTGGAGAGACCGGGGACCTGCTGGTAGTCGACTTCCGACAGCACCATCCCCTCGTCCCGCCTGAAGCCTTCGACGTCGGCGCTCTGGCGCTCCAGATAGACATCGTATTTGGCGTCGATCTCAAGATGGATGGCAATGACGGGGTCAATGGTAGCGAGTTCCGGCCAGATCGCACGGATCTGGCTCCAGCCGATGTCCGGATACGTCATCAGCTCGAAGGCCGACCGCCGCTGGCCATCCCGATTCAGGGACAGCCCGTGCTTGATGGCCTCGTTCGGAGTGATCGTCAGCGATTTCGATAGCACTCGGGCCGCGTTCAGGGCGTCCATCTTGGCCCGATGATGCCGGGTCCGGGCGTTACCGACGCAACCGAGCGCAATCCCCTTCTCGGTCAGACGCTGATCTGCATTGTCAGCCCGCAGCGTCAGCCGATACTCGGCCCGCGACGTGAACATCCGGTATGGCTCGCTGATGCCGCGGGTGACGAGGTCATCGATCATCACGCCGAGATAGCCATCCGCCCGGTCGAACACCGTCAGTGCGGTGCCGCTTGCAGCCAATGCCGCGTTCAGGCCCGCCAGAACGCCCTGGCCGGCGGCTTCCTCATATCCGGTGGTGCCGTTGATCTGCCCGGCCAGGAACAGGCCGCGCAACCGCTTGGTCTGGAGGGTCGGATCGAGCTCCCGGGGATCGACATGGTCGTATTCGATGGCATAGCCCGGCCGAACCATCTTCACCCGCTCCAGGCCGGGAATCGTCGCGAGGATGGCGAGCTGGACCTCCTCCGGCAGTGACGTCGAGATGCCGTTGGGATAGACGGTGCTGTCGTCGAGCCCTTCCGGCTCCAGGAAGATCTGGTGGCCGTCACGGTCGCCGAAACGGACGATCTTGTCCTCGATCGAGGGGCAATAGCGCGGTCCGGAGCTCTTGATCTGGCCGGAGTACATCGGCGAGCGATGGACGTTGGCCCGGATCATATCGTGGGTCGCGGAATTGGTCCGGGTGATCCCGCACTGGATCTGCCGCGTGGTGATCCGTTCGGTCATCACCGAAAACGGCTCGGGAGGCTCGTCCCCCGGCTGCAACTCGACAGCCGACCAGTCGATCGTGGTCCCGTCCAGACGCGGTGGAGTCCCCGTCTTGAGCCGTCCGAGGGTGAACCCGGCGCGTTCGAAGGAGGTCGAAAGGCCCATCGCAGGCGCCTCGTCAACCCGCCCGGCCGGCCAATTCTTCTCGCCAAGGTGGATCAGACCGCGCAGGAAGGTGCCCGTGGTGACGACGACAGCCCCTGCGCGAAGCTTGCGGCCATCTGCCAGGCGGAGGCCAGTCACCCGTCCCTCGACCACGAACAGTTCGTCCGCCTCGCCCTCGACAACGGAAAGGCCCTCGGTCTCCCGGATCGCCGCCTGCATCGCCGCGGCATAGAGCTTCCGGTCGGCCTGCGCGCGCGGACCACGGACCGCCGGGCCCTTCCGGCGATTGAGAACGCGAAACTGGATCCCGCCGGCGTCGCCGATCCGGCCCATCAGACCATCGAGCGCATCGACCTCACGCACCAGATGGCCCTTGCCGAGACCGCCGATGGCGGGATTGCAGGACATCGCGCCCACCGTGGAGAAACGGTGCGTCACCAAAGCGGTCGCCGCGCCCATCCGGGCAGAGGCAGCCGCGGCCTCACAGCCGGCATGACCGCCGCCAATCACGATGACGTCGAAGCTCTCTCGCTCTGTTCGCATGGCCGGACTTGTATCCCAGAGGCTAATATGCCGGAAGTGTAAATTGGATGAGACGCTGTTTCACGTGAAACAACTACGAGGGCAGAACGCGTTCCGTGAAAACAACCCCATGCACAGTAGCCAGTGCCTTGTACCGCCTCCTGTTTTCACGAACAAACATGAGCCAAGATGTTTCACGTGAAACACGTGGAACTCGGCCTTTCGCACCTGAAGCAAATGGTGGGACAAAGGCTAGTTCTACAATGAAGAACTAGCGCTACTTTCCGATACAGAATTTCTGGAAAATGGCCCCAAGGACGTCCTCGACATCCACCCGGCCCAACAGCCGGCCCAAGGCATAGGCCGCGGCACGCAGCTCTTCGGCGGCAAGCTCCTCGCCCTCTTCTATAAGCTCCAGGCTCCGGAGCAAGCTATCGGATGCCCGGCGCAGCAGATCGCGCTGGCGGGCCCGGGTCACCAATGCGCCCTCCGTCGTTCCGAAGAAGTTGGCGGCGAATTTCACGAGGGCATCGACCAACTCGGGAATGCCATCGCCTCGACTGGCCGAGATCCCGAACTCGCCGCGCGGCCCGGCGTCCTCGCCCCCGCCGAGATCGACCTTGTTGCGCACGATCCAGATTGAGTCGCCCGAGGGAGTGCTCCCGTCGCCGGACTTCCCCAACGACCGCATCGCGTCCGGATCGACAGCACGCCCACCCTCCACCAGCCACAACACCAGGTCGGCGTCTTCGGCTCGAGCTCGCGCCCGGCGAACCCCCTCCTGCTCGACCGGATCGTCGGTCTCGCGAATGCCGGCGGTGTCGATCACCGTGACGGGATATCCATCGAGATCGAGCTGCACCTCGATCACATCGCGCGTTGTGCCGGCATGCGGCGAGACGATCGCGACATCGCGGCGCGCGAGCTGGTTGATCAGCGTCGACTTGCCGACATTCGGCTCGCCCGCGATCGCCACCACCAGGCCGTCGCGCAGGCGTTCAGCTTGTCCCTGTGCCGCAAGGACTTCTGCAATTTCGCCGTGCAGGGCCTCGATCGCCTTGACCGCAGGCGCCCTCAACTCGGCGGGCACATCGCCCTCGTCGGAGAAATCGATGCCGGCCTCGATCAACGCCGAGGCCTCGATGATGCGCTCGCGCCAGTCGCGCGCGCGATGGCCCAGCAGGCCCTGCAGCTGCCGCAGCGCCTGGCGGCGCTGGCGGTCGGTGTCGGCATGAATGAGATCGTCGAGGCCCTCCGCCTCGGTCAGATCGAGCTTGCCGTTTTCGAAGGCGCGCCGCGTGAATTCGCCGGGCTCGGCGGTCCGCGTGTTCGGAATTACGGAAATTGCGGTGAAAAGCGCAGCCAGCACCGCGCGGCCACCATGGACGTGGAATTCGGCGACGTCCTCGCCGGTGGCGCTGGCCGGCCCCGGAAACCACAGCACGACGGCATCGTCGATCGGCTGGCCGGCGCCGTCATGAAGGAGCCGGCGGCTGGCTTGTCTCGGCGCCGGCAACTTGCCTGCCAGGGTCGTCAGCACCCGGCTGGCGCCGGGTCCGGAGATGCGCACCACCGCGAGCGCGCTCGGCGGACGGCCGGACGACAGCGCAAAGATGGTGTGGTCTCGCGGATGCATGGCCTATTTGTCCGGCTGAAGGGAAAAAGGCAAACGTCCGTTTCGGCGGCCGACAGCGTTGCTTTGCTGCACGAGTTCCCGCAGCAGAACCTATGATGCAATGCAGCATATCCGAGCTCGTTTGCTGCAAAAATTACTCGCTGCTGATCGAGAGACGCTCCAAACGAAGTTATTCTGAAACCAAATCAACAGCTTAAAAGAGGTTAGGCCCAAGCGGTAAAGCCCCCGACATGCTGCAGCTCTGCTGCACCAAGGCCGCACAAAGAAAAAGGGCGCCCGAGGGCGCCCTTTGATTTCATGCTGCACCCTAACTCAGGTGTTCATCGAGTCGAAGAACTCGGAATTGCTCTTGGTCGAGCGCAGCTTGTCGAGCAGGAAGTCGATGCCGTCCATCGTACCCATCGGATTCAGGATGCGGCGGAGCACGTACATCTTCTTCAGGACCACCGGATCGGTGATCAGCTCCTCCTTGCGGGTGCCGGAGCGCGAAATGTCGATCGCCGGGAAGGTCCGCTTGTCCGAAACCTTGCGGTCGAGGATCAGCTCGGAGTTACCGGTGCCCTTGAACTCTTCGAAGATGACTTCGTCCATGCGGCTGCCGGTATCGACCAGCGCGGTCGCGATGATGGTCAGCGAGCCGCCCTCTTCGATGTTGCGGGCGGCGCCGAAGAAGCGC
This sequence comes from Bradyrhizobium sp. 149, assembly GCF_023073915.1. GTDB lineage: Bacteria > Pseudomonadota > Alphaproteobacteria > Rhizobiales > Xanthobacteraceae > Bradyrhizobium. The sequence continues at coordinate 116,435 of NZ_JADPKK010000012.1, forward strand.
TTCGGCCGCTGCAGCGCGTTGGCATCGACACCACCGGTCAACACCTTGCCGGACGACGGCACCACGGTGTTGTAGGCGCGGCCGAGACGCGTAATCGAGTCGAGCAGGATCACGACGTCGCGGCCATGCTCGACCAGACGCTTGGCCTTTTCGATCACCATCTCGGCAACCTGGACGTGGCGCACCGCCGGCTCGTCGAAGGTCGATGAGACGACCTCGCCCTTCACCGAGCGCTGCATGTCGGTGACTTCTTCCGGACGTTCGTCGATCAAGAGCACGATCAGATAGCACTCGGGATGATTATGCGCGATCGAGTGCGCGATGTTCTGCATCAGCACGGTTTTACCCGTGCGCGGCGGCGCGACGATCAGCGCGCGCTGGCCCTTGCCGATCGGCGCGACGATGTCGATCACCCTTGCAGAAAGGTCTTTCCGCGTCGGATCGTCGATTTCCATGCGGAAACGCTGATTCGGAAATAGCGGCGTGAGGTTGTCGAAATTGACCTTGTGCTTGGCCTTTTCCGGGTCCTCGAAATTGAGCGTGTTGACCTTCAGCAGCGCAAAATAGCGCTCGCCCTCTTTCGGGCTGCGGATGTGGCCTTCGATGGTGTCGCCGGTGCGCAGGCCAAAACGGCGGATCTGCGAGGGCGAAACGTAGATGTCGTCCGGACCCGGCAGATAATTCGCGTCGGGCGAGCGGAGGAAGCCGAAGCCGTCGGAGAGAACCTCGACCACGCCCTCGCCGACGATGTCGGTCTCGGCGAGCGCAAGCTGCTTGAGGATGGCAAACAGCAGCTCCTGCTTGCGCATGGTGCTGGCATTCTCGACCCCGTTCTCTTCCGCAAACGAGACGAGCTCGGCCGGCGTCTTCGACTTGAGGTCCTGGAGTTTAATTTCCCGCATTGGGGTGGTCCTGTGGGGTAACCTGGGGAGGGGTGCGAGGAGGCTCTGAAATGCGGACGCGAGAAGGTAAGGTCCGCAGGTCTGGCAAGGAGAGCGCCGGTGAGGCTTCAAACCTGATGGGGTGTCCGGCCTCTGGAAAGCTCAGACACAACCACATCCGCCTGCGTTGGGTGGGATTTTGCTAATATAGAAAATCGCCTCACACTCCGCAAGCCGAAGCGCTGAGCGATCGTTCGCGATCCTTGCCTAGAACGGCTTCACGATCACCATGATGACGATCAAAATCATCAAGGCGGTGGGTACCTCGTTGATAATCCGATAGAATTTCTGGCTTCGGGGACGCCGGTCCGCGGCGAAATCCTTCAGCCAGCGCGAAAAAAAGCCGTGGACCGCCGACATCGCCAGGACCAGTGCCAGTTTTACGTGCAGCCAGCCGAAGGTGAACCAGTGGCCGGCCCAAGCGAGATAGAGCCCGGCGAGCCAGGTGACGATCATGGCGGGGTTGATGATCGCCTTGAACAGCCGCCGCTCCATGATCTTGAACGTTTCCGACTGCTTCGAGCCGATTTCGGCCTCGCAATGATAAACGAACAGCCTTGGCAGATAGAGCATGCCCGCCATCCACGAGATGACGGCGATCACATGCAGCGCCTTGATCCAGAGATAGACGTCTTCGAACATGTTTCGCGTCCGGATTTCTGCCGAGGCATGGGAACTGGGGATAGTAAGAACCCGTTAAGGTCTTGCCTGCACACTTATCCGTCCGTAGCGCCCTTCTCCAATAAGAATCTTAGATTCTTAAGGTTTGAGTTTATGTGACGGTGAATTGGACTCACAAGATTCCATCCGCCCGTTCACACGCGCTTGTTCACATCCATCAACATATCCCTGATCGCTCTGGCCGCTTTCGATAAGTCGGTCAGCTTCAAAGGCTTGCGCGTTTCTGTCCGCAGCTTATCAAGGGAGTTATCGACGCAATCCCGTTTCCCTTTCGGCAGGGTGTCGAACTTGTTCTCACGGGCAGTGGTGTGAAGAAAATTGCCAGTTGTCCCGCCCCCGCTGTCGCACATCCCTTTCCGAGCGGTTAAGGTCCACAGAAATCCACAAACCACACCGCCTTCATACAAAGGGCTTTTGTGCCGACCTCGAGCAATTATTTCCATCTGCACCTCGTCTCCGATTCCACCGGTGAGACGCTGATCACGGTCGCGCGCGCCGTCGCCGCCCAGTACGCCAATGTCACCCCGGTCGAGCACGTCTATCCGCTGGTGCGCAGCCAGAAACAGCTCGATCGCGTGCTCGATGAGATCGAGGAGGCGCCGGGAATCGTGCTGTTCACGTTGCTCGAGAAGGATCTGGTCGCCAGGCTCGAGGACAAGTGCAAGGGGATCAATGTTCCGAGCCTGTCGATCATCGGCCCGGTGATGCAATTGTTCGAGGCGTATCTCGGAGCTGCCACGACCGGCCGGGTCGGCGCCCAGCACGTGCTCAATGCCGAATACTTCAAGCGCATCGACGCACTGAACTACACGATGATCCATGACGACGGCCAGCACGTCGAAGGGCTCGACGACGCGGACGTGGTGCTCGTCGGTGTCTCCCGCACTTCCAAGACACCCACATCGATTTATCTCGCCAATCGCGGCATCCGTACTGCCAACGTGCCGCTGGTTCCGGGCATTCCGGTGCCCTCACAATTGGAAACGTTGACACGACCGCTGGTGGTGAGCCTGCATGCGACGCCGGAACGCTTGATCCAGGTGCGCCAGAACCGCCTGCTTTCCATGGGCGCCGATTCCAGCAGCGACACCTATACCGACAGACAGTCAGTCGCCGAGGAGGTCGCGTTTGCCCGCAAGCTGAGTGCCAAGCACGATTGGCCGCTGCTCGACGTCACGCGGCGCTCGATCGAGGAAACCGCCGCGGCGATCATGAAACTCTACAGCGATCGCCAGCGTAACCGGCCTTCTGAATAGTCTTGGGAATTGAATAGTCTTGGGAATAATTTGCGATGGGTCTGTGGCTCGGCAAATCTTCGTTGATCCTGGCCTCGCAGAGCAGCGCGCGAAAGATGCTGCTCGCCAATGCCGGGCTCGAGTTCAAGGCGATCACGGCCGACATCGACGAGCGCGGTACGCAGGCCGCCTCCGGGCTCTCAAGTCCGCGCGAGATCGCCCTGCTGCTGGCGTGCGAAAAGGCAAAGGCAGTCTCGGCCCATCACGCTGGAAGCTATGTCATCGGTGCGGATCAAACGCTGGCGCTCGGCGATCGCCTCTTCAACAAGCCTGCCGGCCGTTCCCAGGCGTTGGCGCAACTGCGCGATCTCTCCGGCCACAGTCATGAGCTGAATTCCGCCGTGGCGATCGCACGCGATGGCGAGATCATCTTCGAAGACGTCTCGGTCGCGCGCCTGGCCATGCGGCAAATGAGCGAGGCCGAGCTTTCGGCCTATCTCGACACCGCCGGCGATGCCGTCACCACCAGCGTCGGCGGCTATCAGCTCGAAAGCCTGGGGATCCATTTGTTCGAGCGCATTGAAGGCGACCACTTCACCATTCTCGGCCTGCCGCTGCTGCCGCTGCTTGCGTTCCTGCGGCGCGAGCGGCTAATTGCGGTGTGAATGATAGTATGGCTGCGCGCTGATGCGGATCCTAGGACTGACCGGCTCGATCGGGATGGGCAAATCCACCACCGCCAAATTGTTCGCGGAGGCCGGCGTCCCCGTCTACGATGCCGATGCGGCCGTCCATCAGCTCTATGAGGGCGAGGCTGCGCCCGCGATCGAGGCCGCCTTCCCCGGTACCACCGCGAATGGCAAGGTCGATCGGCCGAAACTGTCGGCGCGTGTGGTGCACGATGCTGCCGCGATCAAGCAGCTCGAGCAGATCGTCCATCCGATGCTCGGCGCTTCCCGGAAAAAGTTCTTCGCCGACGCGGAAGCGGCCAACGCGCCGGTCGTGGTGCTGGACATCCCGCTGTTGTTCGAGACCGGCGGCGAGACGCGGGTGGATGCCGTGGTCGTCGTGACGGCGTCGCCGGAACTGCAGCGCGAGCGGGTGCTGGCGCGCGGCACGATGGACGAGGCCAAGCTCGACGCCATCATCGCCAAGCAGACGCCCGACGCGGAAAAGCGCAAGCGCGCCGATTTCGTGGTGGATACGTCACACGGACTCGATCCGGTGCGCGCCCAAATCGCGCACATCCTCGACGAGGTCGTTAAGATGCCGCAGCGGCGACCTGATTCGCCGCCGGACACGGCTTCTTGAATCATGCGCGAAATCGTTCTCGACACCGAAACCACCGGCCTCGACCCGCTGCGCGGAGATCGCCTGGTCGAAATCGGTTGCGTCGAGATGCTCAATCGCATGCCGACGGGGCAGAGCTTCCACGTCTACATCAATCCCGAAAGGGACATGCCGGCGGAAGCCTTTGCGGTGCACGGACTGTCGGCCGAGTTTCTGGCGACCAAGCAGCTGTTTCACGAGATCGTCGACGAGTTTCTGGAGTTCATCGGCGACGCGCCGCTGGTGATCCACAACGCCTCGTTCGACATCAGCTTCATCAACGCCGAGTTGGACCGGATCAAGCGCGCGGCGATCCCGCGTGAGCGGCTGGTCGATACGCTGCTGCTGGCGCGGCGCAAGCATCCCGGCGTGTCGAACCGGCTCGACGATCTCTGCTCGCGCTATGCGATCGACAATTCACGCCGCACCAAGCACGGCGCATTGCTCGACGCCGAGTTGCTTGCGGAAGTCTATGTGGATCTGGTCGGGGCGCGGCAATCGCAGCTGCTGCTGGCTTCCGAATCCGAGGAAACTCGCGCCAACGGGGCTGCCGATGCGCCACGGCGGCAGCGGCCGGCGCCGCTCACACCGCGGATTTCAGACGCCGAGCGCGAAGCCCACCGGGCCTTCATCGCAACGCTCGGCGACAAGGCGATCTGGAACGAGTTCCTGCCCGTTCCAGCCGCCCTTTCGGCCGGTTAGGCCTGACCGCTCGGCTGAGCGGCCATTTGCCGCTCCATGTTCTGACGATAGAGACCGACGAAGTCGACCGGATCCAGCATCAGGGGCGGGAACCCGCCGTCGCGCACGGCAGTCGCAATGATCTCGCGGGCGAACGGGAACAGCAGGCGCGGGCATTCGATCATGACCAGCGGATGCAGATTGTCCTTCGGCACGTTGGAGATGCGGAACACGCCGGCATAAGCGAGTTCGAACGAGAACATGATCTTGCCGGCGGTCTCGGCCTTGCCTTCGACCGACAACGTCACCTCGAACTCCTGTTCGCTGAGGTTATTGGCGCTGACATTGATCTGGATGTTGATCTGGGGCGGCTGGCTCTGCTGCTGGAGCGAGCTGGGCGCGTTCGGATTTTCGAACGAGAGGTCCTTGGTATATTGCGCCAGGACGTTGAGCTGGGGAGCCTGGGCCGCCTCGGGAGGGGTGCCGTTACCGTTGGTCATTAGAGTGTCTCCTTACCCGATCGGGGCTGAATTTCGCGGCGGTTGGCTAACATGAGGGCGCCTCGTTCCACAAGGACGAACGGCCCCGGATGGGGAATTCCGGCCGCGCCCACAACTGTGACGTTCACCTGCCCGGTCCAGTGAAACTGCGCCTTAAACGATTGAAGATGCGCGATTTCCGGGCAGGATCCGGTTTCCCCTTAAGCATAAAACGCGCTACACTCGGTGCTGTGCCAAAAGGCGCCATTGGCCGGGCAAGATTTCGTGCCTACATCCCACGGACCTGACGCGCGGACCTAAAACGGTGATGTAGACTTGCCGTTTCCGTGTGGAACGGTCTACTGGCCGGATCGATTTCCCGGCAACGACCCCTTCGGGACGGCCCCTTTCTACAGAAGACCAGAAAGCGAATACGACGTGGACATCTACACCATTATCTTCCTGGCGCTGGCGGTCTTCATCTTTCTGAGGCTGCGCAGCGTGCTGGGGCAGCGCACGGGCAACGAGCGGCCACCGTTCGACCGCAACGCGCTCCAGGGCGCCCAGGACAAGAACGTCGTCACCATGCCGGGCAAGGTCATCGATCAGGCCCCGTTGGCGCCGACGGCCGAGCCGACCCCGCCCTCCGACCGTTGGAAGGGCCTGACCGAGCCCGGCACCGTGCTCGCTCAGGGTCTCGACGCCATCGTCGAAAAGGATTCCACCTTCGATCCGCGCCATTTCATCTCCGGCGCTCGCGGCGCCTATGAGATGATCGTGCTGGCCTTTGCCAATGGCGACCGGCGCGCGCTCCGCGATCTGTTGTCGTCGGAGGTCTATGAAAGCTTCGACGCCGCGATCAAGGAGCGCGAGAAGAACGAGCAGAAGACCGAGACGCGCTTTGTCTCGATCGACAAGGCCGAGCTCGTCGGCGCCGAGCTGCGCGACCGCACCGCCCAGCTCACGATCCGCTTCGTCTCGCAGATGATCTCGGCCACCCGAGACAAGGCCGGCAACATCGTCGACGGCAGCGCCGACACCGTCGCCGACATCACCGACATCTGGACTTTCGCCCGCGACATCACCTCTCGCGATCCGAACTGGAAGCTGGTTGGCACCGGAAGCGCGACTTAAGGCTTTCCTCAAGACCAGCGCGACGGCGCTTTGCGCAGGTGTCGTCGCGCTGTCGTCGTTTTCGCTCGGCGCCGAGGCGGCGCGGCGCCACTATCGCAGCCATCACCATCATCTCCCGGAATTGCCCGCCGCGCCGCTACGGGCCTTGCCGTATCCGCAGCTTCCCCTGCCGCTCGAAATTGCCGGCGCGCAATATCTGCCGCTGGCCTGGGCCGACGTGAAGGGCTGGAGCGACGACGATCATCTCGCCGCCTACAAGACCTTTCGCGCGAGCTGCCGTCCGATCAACGCGCAGACCGGCGCTCCCGAACCCAAGGCTTTGGGCGCCTCGCTGAGCGAACCCTGCCGGGTCGCCAAATCGCTCGAGCTGACCGACGACGCCAGGGCCAAGACCTTCTTCGAGGAGAATTTTGCGCCGCTGCGGATCTCGCGCCTCGGCGAGCCCGACGGTTTCGTCACCGGCTATTACGAGCCGGTGCTGGAGGGATCGCGCACGCAGACCGACGTCTACAACGTGCCGGTCTATCGCCGCCCCTCGAACCTGTTCGTGCGCGGCTACAAGCAGGATTCGGTCAGCCTGCCCAACAAGGGCCCGGTGTATCGCAAGATCGGGCGCCGCAAGCTCGTGCCCTATTACGACCGCGCCGAGATCGAGGACGGCAAGATCGCCGGCCGCGGACTGGAGATTGCCTGGCTGAAGGACCCGACCGACCTGCTGTTCGCCCAGATCCAGGGCTCGGCTCGGATCAAGTTCGACGACGGCGGCACGGTCCGGCTCAATTACGACGCCTATAACGGCTATCCCTACACGGCGGTCGGTCGCATCCTGATCGAGCGCGGCATCATTCCGAAAGAAGAGATGTCGATGCAGAAGATCAGGGAGTGGATGGCGCAGACGCCGGATGGTGCCAAGGAGCTGCGGCGCCAGAACCGCTCGTACATCTTCTTCCGCGAGGTCAATCTCTCCGACAAGGAGGAGGCGGTCGGCGCGCAAGGTATTCCGCTGACGGCCGGCCGCTCGATCGCGGTCGACAAATCGCTCCATGTCTACGGCACTCCGTTCTTCATCGAGGGCGAGCTGCCGATCGATTCCGAACGCGCGAAGACGCCGTTCCATCGGTTGATGATCGCGCAGGACACCGGCTCGGCCATTATCGGTCCGGCGCGCGCCGATCTTTATTTCGGCGCGGGCCAGGAAGCCGGCCGGGTCTCAGGGCGGCTGCGCCATGCCATGCATTTCGTGATGCTGGTGCCGAAGGGCCTCGATCCCACCGCGCGCGGCGCGCGGCTCCCGGTGCCGGATCCGCGGCCCTCGGAGAAGATCGCAAAGCTGTTTCCGCAAACGGAGCCTGCGAAGTCCGCTGCTCCTGCCGCAGCTGTCGCGCCGAACAAGAGCGAGACCGTCGCTATCGCCGGCCCGGTGCCGCTGCCGGCGCCGCGTCCCGTGATAGAACCTGTCCGCGAACCGCGCCGGCACCCGAAGAGTCGTTCCCACCCGCAATGAAGCGATCGTCCCGTCCGCCCGTGCTGGATCCTCCACGTCCCTCGCCGCGCCGGCGCGCGCTCAGCGAGGAAGACCGCGAACTGTGGGACCTCGTCGCAAAGCAGGTCAAGCCGCTGAGAAAGCATCGCGCGACGAAGCTGCACGCTGCGCCGCGCGCCGCGCCTTCGCCCGCAACGCCTGTCGCCAAACCCGCGCCGTCCGCGCGGCCATCGGCTGCCGCGTCCGCGCCGCGCGTGGCAAAACCGGCAATGCCGCCTTTGGCGCCGCTCGGCAAGCGCGAGCGGACAAAACTGTCGCGCGGGCGCAGCGAGATCGAGGCGCGGCTCGATCTGCACGGCATGACCCAGATGCGCGCCCATCGCGCCTTGACCGGCTTCCTGCACCGCGCCCATCACGACGGCCTGACCTTCGTGCTCGTCATCACCGGCAAGGGCCGAAGCGGCGGCGAAAGCGGCGTGCTGCGCCGCCAGGTGCCGGAATGGCTGAGCCTGCCGGAATTCCGCGCCTTCGTCGTGGGATTTGAAGAGGCCGGTATCGGCCATGGCGGCGAGGGCGCGCTTTACGTGCGGATTCGTCGGGCGAGGTTTTAGGGAGCATAATCCGGAAAAGTGGGTAGCGGTTTTCCGACCAGATCATGCTCAGCTAAAAAGGCCGCACGATTCCGACGCGCGGGATCAGCGTGAGGACCAGACCGAAGATGTTTGCCTTCTGATCCTCAGCCGGCATCAGCGGCGTCTCGCGTGCGGCGGGCAGCATCTTCACCGCGTGCAGAATGAGGAACATGCAGACCGCCCAGTTCGAGATCCAACGCGAATAGTCGAACACCATCGCGAACATCACGAGATAGGCGAGGCTGACGCCGATGAGCGCCGCGATCACGACACGGCGGTGCGTGTCTTTTTCGAGCGCACCGATCAGGTTCGCGTAATAGCGCAACAGCGGCGTATGCAGCCAGATCAGCAGCGCGAACATGGGCACGCCGAGAATGTTGTGGGGCAGGCGGCCCCAGGTGTCGGATATCTCCTTCGCCAGCGGTTGGTACCAGATGTAGGAAAATTGCAGCAGGTCGGTCCGCGACGGATCGGCCATCCGGCTTTTCAGGTAGGCAACGAAATCCGCTTCCGGAATCGGCATCGTTCCCAAAAACTGCGCCGCAAAGAACAGCAGGCTAACGCAAAGCAGCGCCACCAAACCGAACACGACGCCCGTTCTGTCGATGCCATAAGCGAGGTAGTGCCTGATCACGACGATGGTGATGATGGTTGGCACATACATCAAGAGATGAATGTGGTGGATCAGCACCAGGACGATCGAGAACAGCGCGGCCAAAGCCACGAACAGCAGCGAGCCCGCCGGCATCAGCAGCAGGATGATCGCCAGCGCGCAGCCATAGATGTCGAAATGGCCGAGCGTGTGCATGAAGTTCTTGAGGAAGAACGGCGAGCCCGCGATGACGACGAACAGCGGCAATGTCTTCGCGGTGAAGCCGAATGTCTTCTGAAATAGTCTTGCGTAGAGACCCAGCGTCACCAGCCACGTCGCGCCGCCGAGCGCGAACACTGTCCATACCGGCACCTTGTCGGTGAACAGCGCGACGATCGCCCCGATCAGCGCGCGCTTGATGAAGCCGAAATGGTAGTCGACCAGAAGATGAATGTAGGGGACATAAGGCGGCAGCTGGATCTTGTGAACGAAGACGCCGACGAGCACGGCGGCGTTGATCGCGAGCAGAAGTCGCCAGGGATTTTGCAGGATGCGTGCGTTCACGCCGCATCAATAGCGCGGGTGCCCGAAATTACAAAATGAACCGGCTCAAATCGGCGTTCTTGGCGAGGTCGCCGACGTGCTTCTGCACGAAATCCGCATCGACCCGGACGGTCTCGCCGCTGCGGTCGGGGGCAGTGAAGGAGATCTCGTCCAGCACCCGCTCCATCACGGTTTGCAGGCGCCGCGCGCCGATGTTCTCCACGGTGGAATTCACGGCCACCGCGACGTCGGCGAGCGCGTCGATGGCGTCGTCGGTGATGTCGAGCGTGACGCCCTCGGTCTGCATCAGCGCGACATATTGCTTGATCAGCGAGGCCTCGGGCTCGGTCAGGATGCGGCGCATGTCGTCGCGGGTCAGCGCCTGCAGCTCGACGCGGATCGGCAGGCGGCCCTGCAATTCCGGCAACAAATCGGACGGCTTGGCGACGTGGAAGGCGCCCGAGGCAATGAACAGGATGTGGTCGGTCTTCACCGCGCCGTGCTTGGTCGAGACCGTGGTGCCCTCGATCAGCGGCAACAGGTCGCGCTGCACGCCCTCGCGCGAGACGTCGCCGCCGGCGCGGCCTTCACGGGCGCAGATCTTGTCGATCTCGTCCAGGAACACGATGCCGTTGTTCTCGACCGCACTGATCGCCTCCAGCGTCAACTGATCGCTGTCGAGCAGCTTGTCGGATTCCTCGTTGATGAGGATCTCGTGCGAGCTCTCCACCGTCAGCCGCCGCGTCTTGCTGCGTCCGCCGAGCTTGCCGAAGATGTCGCCGATCGAAACCGCGCCCATCTGCGCGCCGGGCATGCCGGGGATCTCGAACATCGGAAAGCCGCTGCCGCCGCCTTGCGTCTCGATCTCGATTTCCTTGTCGTTGAGCTCGCCCGCGCGCAGCTTCTTGCGGAAGGAGTCCCGCGTCGCGGCGCTGGAATTGGCACCGACCAGGGCATCGAGCACGCGCTCCTCGGCGGCGAGCTGCGCGCGTGCCTGCACGTCCTTGCGCTTGCGCTCACGGACCTGGGCAATCGCGACCTCGACGAGATCGCGCACGATCTGCTCGACGTCGCGGCCGACATAGCCGACCTCGGTGAATTTCGTCGCCTCGACCTTCAGGAACGGCGCGTTGGCAAGCTTGGCGAGCCGCCGCGCGATCTCGGTCTTGCCGACGCCGGTGGGGCCGATCATCAGGATGTTCTTCGGCAGCACTTCTTCGCGCAAGGAGCCTTCGAGCTGCTGCCGCCGCCAGCGGTTGCGCAGCGCGATCGAGACGGCGCGCTTGGCATCGGCCTGGCCGACGATGAAACGGTCGAGTTCGGAAACGATTTCGCGGGGAGAAAAGTCTGTCATGGGACCTTAGCTAGGATCAGATGCGGGGCGGGACAAGCCGCTTTTTGCCGTCAGATGATCGGCGGACCCGATTGCCATTGTTTCACGGCCTCGATCGGATGGATCAGCATCAGGATATTGAGCGTCAGATTGTCGCGAATATGGAGCGCCAGCATGATTTCGAAGGCGAGCCCGAGCAGGACGGTCACCGATACAGGCAGCAGGCGCGCCGCGAGGAAGCCCAGCATCATGGACAGATTGTCAGAAACCGAATTGGCGATGCTGTCGCCGAAATAATCCAGCGAGATCGTTCCGGCGCGGTAGCGTTCGATGATGAAAGGCGAGTTCTCGACGATCTCCCAGGCACCTTCGATCAGCATCGCGATGATCAGCCGCGCGGGCCAGGACAGAGACACGAATGGCAGCCGCGCGAACAGCAGCCAGGTCAGTCCATAGAACAGGAAGCCGTGCAGGATGTGCGAGAAGGTGTACCAGTCGGCGATGTGCTGCGAATTTTCGGAGCTGTTCACCACGCCATGCCACAGCTTGACATAGCCGCAGGTGCAGATCGGCACCCGCCCCATCGCGAACAGGATCGAGGCCTGCAGCGCCAGCAGCAGCAACGCGATGCCGACCCAGTAGGCCGGCGGAAACGCCGTCTTGGCTTTTTCTGAAATCGCGAGCGTCATGAATTGCGCATCATCAGCAATGGAGGATCATCGGCAGTAAGGCAGAAATGGAAGTCATTTTCCATGGGCCATCACGTCCGTCATTGCGAGGAGCGGAGCGACGAAGCAATCCAGAATCTCTCCACGGAGCCAGTCTGGATTGCTTCGCTTCACTCGCAATGACGCGGAGAGCGCAGTTTTTGTTGTCGCAGCCTGAGCCTAGCCGGTCGCCAGGCTTTCGACCGTCAGATTGCGGTTGGTGTAGACGCAGATGTCGGCGGCGATGTCGAGGGAGCGGCGGACGATGGTCTCGGCGTCCTTGTCGGTGTCGAGCAGGGCACGCGCAGCCGCCAGCGCGTAATTGCCGCCGGAGCCGATGGCCATCACCCCGGCCTCGGGCTCCAGCACGTCGCCGGTGCCTGTCAGCACCAGGGAGACGTCCTTGTCGGCCACGATCATCATGGCCTCCAGCCGCCGCAGATAACGGTCGGTGCGCCAGTCCTTGGCGAGCTCGACGGCGGCCCGGGTCAATTGCCCCGGATATTGCTCGAGTTTGGCTTCCAGACGCTCAAACAGCGTGAAGGCGTCGGCGGTGGCGCCCGCAAAGCCGCCGATGACGTCGCCCTTGCCCAGTTTCCGGACCTTTTTGGCATTGGACTTGATCACGGTCTGGCCGATCGAGACCTGGCCGTCGCCGCCGACCACCACCTTGCCGCCCTTGCGGACTGTCAAAATCGTGGTGCCGTGCCAGCCCGGCGAGCCGCTCTGGGAATCCTGCATGAATGATCCTCGTTGTCCGGGCTGATTTAGGCGGTCGGGAGCGGGGGCACAACGGGCCACTCCGGGCCCAATTTCGCTCACCATAGGCAGAAGTAGAGGCCCGGCCAGCCGCTCCCGCAGTAGCGAAGGCGTCATTTGGCTGTTAAAAGACCGGCGTTTTCGGCCCCGAACCTGGATGGAAGCGTGTTTTGATGCGCACCGCGACGATCAAGCGCAAGACCAAGGAAACCGACATCGAGGTCACCGTGAACCTTGATGGCACCGGCGTGTCCAATATCGCGACCGGCATCGGCTTTTTCGACCATATGCTCGATCTTCTCGCCCGCCATTCCCGGATCGACCTCACGGTCAAGGCGGTGGGCGATCTGCACATTGATCATCACCATACCACCGAAGACACCGGCATCGCGCTCGGCCAAGCCCTCAAGCAGGCGCTCGGCAACATGGCGGGCATCACCCGCTATGCGGGCGTGCACATGCCCATGGACGAGACGCTGTCGCGCGTGGTCATCGACATCTCGGGCCGCCCGGTCCTGGTGTTCAAGGTCGACTTCCCCCGCGACAAGATCGGCGAGTTCGATACCGAGCTGGTGCGCGAGTGGTTCCAGGCCTTCGCCATGAACGCCGGCGTGACTCTCCACGTCGAGACCCTATATGGCGATAACAGCCACCATATCGCCGAGTCCTGCTTCAAGGGTCTGGCACGGGCGCTGCGCACCGCCGTCGCAATCGATCCGAAGGCGGCGGGCGAAATCCCGTCGACCAAGGGCTCGCTCGGCGGCTGACATCTCGGGCCGGCGGCACGCGCCGCTTGCGGTATCACTGAATCTAGGGAACGGGGCATCACCATGCCTGTCTACACAGTTCATGCTCCTTCCCCTGCCGGAGCCGATCTGCGCGCGACCGACAAGTTCGTCTTCGTGCGCGACGGCTTCCATTTCTGGGCGATGATCTTCGGCCCGCTCTGGCTGCTGTGGAATCGGCTGTGGCTGGCGCTGATCGGCTGGGTAATCTTCGTCGCCGCGTTCAACGCCGGGCTGTCCGGCCTCGGCGTCGGCCGTTCGTCGATCTTCTTCGCCGATGCCATCGTCGCGCTGCTGATGGGACTAGAGGCCTCCAGCCTGCGCCGCTGGACGCTGTCGCGCGGTAAATGGCGGCAGCTCGATGTGGTGATTTCCGACGACGAGGACACCGCCGAGCGCCGCTTCTTCGAGCGCTGGAGCCAAAAGCAGCGCGGCATCGTCAACGATCAATGGGCCGTCGATCGCGGCGGCCCGCCGCCGACGCGCAACGTGCCGGGTCAGCAATTCTCCAGCCCGCCGCCGATGCCGGCGGGCGGCATCATTGGTTTGTTTCCAGAACCGGGAGGGTCAAGATGAGCGTCGCCATCATCGATTACGGTTCCGGCAATCTGCATTCGGCCGCCAAGGCGTTCGAGCGCGCCGCGCGCAGCATGGAGAACCCGCAAAAGGTCTTCGTCACCAGCGATCCGGACCAGGCTTACAGCGCCGACCGTCTGGTGCTGCCGGGCGTCGGCGCCTTCGCCGATTGCCGGCGCGGGCTCGATGCGGTCAACGGCATGGTCGAAGCCATCACCGAGGCCGTGCGCGTCAAGGCGCGGCCGATGTTCGGCATCTGCGTCGGCATGCAGCTGTTCGCCACCCGCGGCAAGGAGCATGTCATCACGCAAGGGCTGAACTGGATCGGCGGCGACGTTGAGAAGATCACGCCGCGCGACGAAAGCCTGAAGATCCCGCACATGGGATGGAACACGCTCGACGTCCTGCGCGAGCACCCGGTGCTGGACAAGCTGCCGCTCGGCCCCAAGGGCCAGCACGCCTATTTCGTGCACTCCTATCACCTCAACGCCGCCAACGAGGCGGACGTGCTCGCGCGCACCGATTACGGCGGGCCTGTTACCGCGATCGTCGGCAAGGACACGGCCATCGGCACGCAGTTTCACCCCGAGAAGAGCCAGCGCTTTGGTTTGGCCCTGATCTCGAACTTTTTGCGATGGAAGCCGTGATTCTCTTTCCCGCGATCGACCTCAAAAACGGCCAATGCGTGCGCCTCGAACAGGGCGACATGGCGCGCGCGACCGTGTTCAACCTCCATCCCGCCGCGCAGGCCGAGAGCTTCGTCGCGCAGGGCTTTGAGTATCTCCACGTTGTCGATCTCGACGGCGCGTTTGCCGGCAAGCCGGTGAACGCGCAGGCTGTCGAGGCGATGCTGCAGACGATCAGGATTCCGGTGCAGCTCGGTGGCGGCATTCGCGATCTCGCGACCGTCGAAGCCTGGCTCGAAAAGGGCATCACGCGCGTCATCATCGGCACCGCCGCGGTGCGCGATCCTGAATTGGTGAAGGCTGCCGCAAGGAAATTCCCCGGCCGCGTCGCGGTCGGGCTCGATGCACGTGACGGCAAGGTCGCGGTCGAAGGCTGGGCCGAGACCTCGCAGGTGACGGTACTGGAGATCGCCCAGCGTTTCGAGGATGCCGGCGTCGCCGCCATCATCTTCACCGATATCGCGCGCGACGGCCTGCTCAAGGGCCTGAATCTCGATGCGACCATTGCGCTGGCGGATGCCATCTCCATTCCCGTGATCGCCTCCGGCGGCCTCGCCTCGATCGAGGACGTCAAGGCAATGCTGACGCCGCGCGCGAAAAGGCTCGCCGGTGCGATCGCCGGCCGCGCGCTTTACGATGGCCGCCTCGAACCGGCAGCCGCCCTCACATTGATCCGCGACGCGCGCGCTGCCTAGGAGCCGACACATGTTCAAGGTGCGCGTGATCCCCTGCCTCGACGTCAAGGACGGCCGCGTCGTCAAGGGCGTCAACTTCGTCGACCTGCGCGATGCCGGTGACCCCGTCGAAGCGGCGATCGCCTATGACGCTGCCGGCGCCGACGAGCTCACTTTCCTCGACATCACCGCGACCCATGAGAATCGCGGCATCATGCTGGACGTGGTCCGGCGCACCGCTGAAGCCTGCTTCATGCCCGTGACCGTCGGCGGCGGCGTCCGTGAGGTCAACGACATCAAGACCCTCCTGCGCGCCGGCGCCGACAAGGTCTCGATCAACAGCGCCGCGGTGTCGCGGCGTGAGTTCGTCAAGGAAGCCGCCGAGAAATTCGGCGGGCAGTGCGTGGTGGTCGCGATCGACGCCAAGCGGGTCAAGCGCGCCGGTGGCGGAGAGCGCTGGGAGATCTTCACCCATGGCGGCCGCAACTCGACCGGGATCGACGCCATCGAATATGCCCAGGAGGTGGTCTCGCTCGGCGCCGGTGAAATCCTGCTCACCTCGATGGACCGCGACGGCACTCGGCAGGGTTTTGACATCCCGCTGACCCGGGCGATCGCTGACAGCATTCCCGTTCCCGTGATCGCCTCGGGCGGCGTCGGCAATCTCGACCACCTCGTCGACGGTATTCGCGACGGCCACGCCACCGCCGTGCTGGCCGCCTCGATCTTCCATTTCGGGGAATTCACCATCCGCGAAGCCAAGGAGCACATGTCCCGGCGCGGGCTGCCCATGCGCCTCGATGCCTGACGACTCCCGTCCATAAAAATGCTACATGATTGGCGGGGACGGGCTCATCCCGCCGGATAGATGGCCAATACCGGCCGAGGCGCGTTTTCCGAGTATTGTATGCCGCGTTTCACGATCCACGACCTAGCCGAGACCATCGACGCCCGCGCGGCAGCGGGTGGCGAGGCGTCCTATACCCGCAAGCTCCTCGACAAGGGTGCCGAACATTGCGCCAAGAAGTTCGGTGAGGAAGCAGTCGAAACAGTAATCGCAGCAGTCGAAAACGATCGCGCGCATCTGATCACCGAAGGCGCCGACCTGCTTTATCATTTCCTTGTGCTGCTCAAGGTCCGCGGCGTAAAGCTGGAAGAGGTCGAAGCCGCGCTGGACAAGCGGACGAATATGTCAGGGTTGGAAGAAAAGGCGTCGCGCAAAAGCGGCAACTAGCCGAGGTGGAAAGATCGCGTCATGGATATCCGCGCACCCGAGCAGCAGTATAATCCGTACCGCGTCTATACGCGCGAGGAGTGGGCGCGGCTGCGCGACGACACGCCGATGACGCTGGAGCCGGGCGAGTTCGACCGGCTGCGCTCGCTGCACGACCGGCTCGACTTGCAGGAGGTTGAGGACATCTACCTGCCGCTGTCGCGCCTGCTGTCGATCTATGTCGATGCGATGCAGCGGCTCTACTACGCGGAGCGCCAGTTCCTCAACATCCGCGACCGCAAGATGCCCTACATCATCGGCGTCGCCGGTTCGGTGGCGGTTGGGAAATCCACCACGGCTCGCGTGCTTCAGGCGCTGCTGGCGCGCTGGTCGCCGCGTCCCAAGGTCGAGCTGATCACCACCGACGGATTTCTGTATCCCAACGCCGTGCTCGAGCGGCAGGGCATCATGCAGAAGAAGGGTTTTCCGGAGAGCTACGACCTGCCGCTGCTGCTCAGCTTCCTCTCCGACATCAAGGCCGGCCGCCGCCATGTGCGCGCGCCGGTCTATTCGCATTTGACTTACGACATCGTGCCGAACGAGTGGGCCGAGATCGACCAGCCCGACATCCTGATCGTCGAGGGCGTCAACGTGCTGCAAACAGGCAAGCTGCCGCGCGACGGCAAGGCGGTGCCCGTGGTCTCCGATTTCTTCGATTTCTCGGTCTATATCGATGCCGACGAAGCCGCGCTGCGACAGTGGTACATCCGGCGTTTCCTGTCACTGCGCGACACGGCGTTCACCAATCCGAAATCCTACTTCAACCGCTACGCGCTGTTATCGGACGAGGAAGCCACCGCCACAGCGATCGCGATCTGGGAGCGTACCAACCTCGCCAATCTCGAGGACAATATCCTGCCGACCCGCCCCCGCGCGACGCTGATCCTGAAGAAAGGCGCCGACCACACGGTGGCGAGCGTGGCGCTCAGGCGGCTGTAGTTGCGTCCTGCAGCGCGATCAATCATGGCGTTGGAAGTCGGAATGAAGCGTCCAAGATACCTCCCGACCGCCGCATTTCTGGCAACCGCTCATCTCTTGTTGGCGTTGAGCACTCTTCTCATCAGTCATTCCTTGGCGATGGGACGCTTCGACTCGGCTGGCAATATCAGCCAAGCCGAAAGTCTGGCCAGGGCACTGACAGACACGCTCTTTTGGCCCGTCTCTCACGTCCAGACCAAGGGATTACCGGCTGCGCTACAGTGGGCAGCTGTTCTTGGAAACAGCATCCTTTGGGGAGCTGTCCTTGCGGTGCCCGTGTGGCGATTGGGACGATCGCTGAGCGGTCAAGGTGCTGGCCTCCAACGACGCGTTTGAGTGGCTTGGGATACATCGCGGGCAGCGTCTAATCGCAGAATCTCGCGGATAACACCTCGCCCGGCCGCCCGCATGGTGCTCCGGCCGGTATGTCGCTCTTGCTCCAGCCGTCACTTGCCTGCCTTCGCGTTCCAATCGGCAGGCTTGATGCGCCCCACGAAAGCCGCCGCACCGGCGGCGCTTGGCCGGTAGGCGAAGGCTTCGCCCTCCTGCACGTCGCCGGCGTCCTTGCCGAAGGCATCGGCGATGTTGGTCTTGTGCGTGACGAGGAAGGTGTTGGTGCCGGCCTGCGAAGCCGCATCGACGAGCTGACGCACCGCCTGTCCGGCTTTCGCATTTGCACCGGTCGGGTTTGCCATTCCCGATGCGCTGGCGTTGCTGCTGTCCGTCAATGCGTCGACCGGCTTGACCTCGCGGCCGGAGATCAGCTTGCCCGCCTCGATCGCGCGGTTCAACCGGCTGGTATAGACATCGCCGATCGGGATCGCGAGTTCCCTGATCGCCGCCCCGATCTGGCGCGCCATGTCCCGGCCCTTTTCACTGAGCTGACGCTGGGCGCTCATGTCGTCGAATTTGAAAGGGTAAACATCCTTTTGGCTGTCGTCGGTGGCGGTGTGGCGAAACACCAGCACGTAGCCGCCCTGCTTGAGCGAGGCGACCAAGTCCCGCGTATCGGCTGCAACGGCTTGGCTGGAACCACAGAGAAGGGATATGACGGCGAGGCGGCAAAGCACGTTCATGTGCGAAATCCTCCGTTGCAAATGCCCCGGAGGATGGTGACGCGCGACGCGGTCGATTTCAATTATCGATTGCCGGCCGATCAGGTTCCCATGAAATTCCGGATCAGACTGCCAGATGCCGCGACGCCGCCAGCCCCGCCAGCGCCTCCTCCAGCTTCTCGCGATCCAGTGGCTTGATCAGAAACCCGTTCATGCCAGCTTCAAAGCAGGCGTAGCGATCTTCCACCAGCGTATTGGCGGTGAGCGCCAGAATCGGCGTGTGGTGGCCGCCTTTGGCTGCCTCATGCGCACGGATGCGCTTTGTCGTTTGGATGCCGTCGAGTTGCGGCATCTGGATGTCCATCAGCACGAGATCATAGGGCGTGCCGGCCGATGACGCGCCGAGCCAGGATTCCAGCGCGGCCTCGCCATGGACGGCGATGACGACATCGTGGCCGAGTTTCGTCAGCAGCGAGCGCATCAACAGCGCGTTGATCTCGTTATCCTCGGCGACGAGAATTGAGAGGCCTTTCGCCGGTACCGCGCCGGTGGATTGGGCCGACGGCTCCGGCGCGAGATCGGATGAGGCGACCTCCGGGGTCAAGGCGAGGCGTGCGGCGAGCGAGGCCGCGCGTAGCGGCTTCACCAGGAAGCCGGTGAAGGCCGGCGAGACTTTCTCGTGGCGCGAGCCCGAGGTCAGCAGCACGAGGCGTTGCAGCGCGTGCCTGCGCGCAGCTTCGCCGAGGCGGTCGGTGATGCCCGCGCCAAGCGCACGATCAATCAACACCGAATGCCATGAGCGTTCCGGCAGCAGCGCTTCCGCCACCGCCGCATCCGTCACCATGCAGGTCTGGCCACCCCAGCGCTCCAGCCGCCACGCGATCAGCGAGGCCTCGATACCGTCGGCGATCAGCAGGATCGACTTGCCGGCAAGATCGGGACTTCGGAACGCGGTCGGTTCTGCGCCGGCGTGTGATGACGCGAGCGGAATCGCGACCTCGAAGGTCGAACCCTTGCCCGGCTCGCTGGTGAGCGTGATGCGGCCGCCCATGCGCTTGACGATGCGCTCGCTGATGGCGAGACCGAGGCCGGTGCCGCCATAGGTGCGCGCGACGCGCTCGTCGGCCTGCTCGAATTCGCGGAAGATGCGCTGCTGCGCTTCCGGCGCGATGCCGATGCCGGTGTCGCGCACCAGAAAGCTGATTTCGTTCGGCCAGATGCCGGGCTCGACGATCAGCGCAACGCCGCCGCTTGAAGTGAACTTGATGGCATTGCCGGCGAGGTTGAGCAGCACCTGGCGCAGGCGCGCGGCGTCGCCGACCACCTCGAGCGGCAGGCGCTCGTCGACATAGGCGGCGATTTCGAGCTTCTTCGCCTGTGCGCGGGGCGCGAGCAACTCGGTGATCTCCTCGATCAGAACCGAGAGCGCGAAGGGACGTTGCTCGAGATCGAGCTTGCCGGCTTCGATCTTGGAATAGTCCAGCAACTCCTCGATCAATGCCATCAGCGCTTCGCCGGAGGTCTTCACGGCCCTGGCGTATGTCGACTGCTCCGGCGTCAGCGTGGTGTCGAGCAGCAGCCCGCCCATGCCGATGATGCCGTTGAGCGGCGTGCGTATCTCGTGCGAGGCCATCGCCAGGAAGCGCGATTTGGCGCGGTTGGCGGCGTCCGCCTGGTCGCGGGCCTCGGACAGCGCGCGCTCGGTCTCGGTGCGGTCGGTGACGTCGCGTCCGACGCTCTGCAATTCGGCGGGCTGGCCGGCGTCGAGGCGGACATAGCCTTCGCGCCAGGCAATCCATCGCGCGCCGAGCGGGGTCGCGATCTTCTGGTCGTGAATGCGTGTGCCGTTGCTCTCGCGGGCGCTATCACCCTGCTCCAGCACGTCGAAATCAAAGCGCGTGCCGACCAGTGCGCCGCGCGCCTGGCCTGCGAGGGCGCAATAGGCCTCGTTGGCAAAGGTGATGCGGCCGTTCGTGTCGCGCAGCACGATCAAATCGCCCTGCTGTTCGAACAGGCTGCGGGCGCGCTCTTCCGCTTCCTTCAGCTCCCAATTGCGGTCGATCAGCGCTTCGTTGTGGTTGGCCAGCGCACGCATTCGCTTGTTGACGAAGCGCAGGCGCATGCTGAGCGTGGCGAGGCCGAGGCAGGCGAGCGCGAACAGGAAGCTGGCGCCGATCGCGAATGCGTTGGGATCGTAGCCGGAATTCTCGGACCGGCTACCCGAGACAAAGCCATAGGCGCCGCCGAAGGTCGCCGAGAAGATCATGAAGGAGCGGATCGCGAAGGCGATTTTGGGGTACTGCCGCCTGAAGCGGCGCATGCGCACCTTGATCCGGAACGTCCGACCCATCGCTACCGACCCGACTCTGTGTCTTAAAACCGTGCGCTCGCTGTAAACGACGATGTCCCGCCCACCTTGCGAACAGTTTGAGGTATCGCGACCGCTTCCAAACAGGGTTGACGAGGCGTTAACGGTTCAAAGTGGGGCGGCTCAAAGCGAAGCAGCCTGGAGATGACGGTGGCTGCCGCGGGCGCCGACGATCAGCGCCGCCGCTTCGCGCTGCGAGAATGTCTTCGAGCGCACATAGACGCGGTAATCCGCGGGCCCTTCGGTGGAGAGATAGATCACCTGACCGCCGTCGACGGGCTGGGCCGCAATCGAGATCAGGCGCGTCGAAGAATTGGCCTGGCAGGATTCCGATTCCGAACCGAGGCCGTCGTCGACGACGGCGAAGTCTGCAGCGTCCGCATCCTCGGTGATCTGAACCCGCACCGTGGCGCGAGCGGGATCATCGGTGAAGGCGACATGCACCCCGGCGGTCCAGAACAGCGACGTCAGCTCGACCGAGGTGTCGCCCAAGGCGATGCAGGGATGCGAGACCGATCCGATCTCGTTGCGGGCAAACACTGCTGCCGCGAGCAGGGGAATAACCGAGGCCAGGATTTTGAAACGCAACATGACACGCTACTCGCCGGGCCCGGGGAACTCGTCGCGGCAACTTGTGGGCCTTATGGTTTGCAGAGCGTAAAGGAAACTCGTTACCGCCGGGTTGACGCGCGCGACGCTCACGCCAACTGGCGCACATCCTCTGCGAGCGCGCGGTAGGACAGCGCCTCGGCGAGATGCAGCCGGCCGATCTTGTCGGCACCGTCGAGATCGGCGAGCGTGCGCGCCACCCGCAGCACGCGGTGATAGCCCCGCGCCGACAGCCGCATGGTCTCGGCGGCGTCGCGCAGCAGCTTCTGGCCTTGCGCGTCCGGCTTGGCGATCTCCTCCAGCACCGAGGCCGGCGCTTCGGCATTGGTGCGAACCTTCGGCAGGCCGGCATCCGCGTAGCGCGCAAGCTGGATGTCGCGCGCGGCGGCCACGCGCGCGGCGACTTCGGCCGAGCCCTCTGCCGGCGGCGGCAGGATCAAATCGGCCGCGGTCACGGCGGGAACCTCGATACGCAAATCGATGCGATCCATCAGTGGCCCCGAGATGCGGGCCTGGTAGTCGCTCGTGCAGCGATCGATGCGGCCGCGCTTGCAGGCATAGCCGGGCTCGAACGCATTGCCGCAGCGGCAGGGATTCATCGCCGCGACCAGCATGAAGCGCGCGGGATAGGTGACGCGATGGTTGGCGCGGGACACCGAGACCTCGCCGTTCTCCAGCGGCTGACGCAGCGAATCCAGCACGCGCGGATCGAATTCGGGGAGCTCGTCGAGGAACAGCACGCCCTGATGCGCGAGCGAGATCTCGCCGGGCCTTGCGCGCATGCCGCCGCCGGTGAGCGCGGCCATGCTGGCGGAATGATGCGGCGAGCGGAACGGCCGCCGCGCCGTCAGCGCGCCGCCCTCGATCTCGCCAGCGACGGAGGCGATCATCGACACCTCCAGTAGCTCGCCCGGTGACAGCGGTGGCAGGATCGAGGGCAGGCGTGCCGCCAGCATCGATTTGCCGGCGCCGGGTGCGCCGATCATGAGCAGATGGTGACCGCCGGCGGCCGCGATCTCCAGCGCTCGCTTGGCGCTCTCCTGTCCCTTGATGTCGCGCAGGTCGAGCGGCGAGGCCGCGGCTTCATGCACCTTCGGCACAGGCCGCGACAGCACCTGCGTTCCCTTGAAGTGGTTGGCGATCTGGATCAGCGAACTTGCGGCGATGATCTCGATGTCCGGGCTCGCCCATGCCGCTTCCGAGCCGCAAGCCGCCGGACAGATCAGCCCCTCCTCGCGCACATTGGCGCCGATCGCGGCAGGAAGAACACCGGCCACCGGCGCGATCGATCCGTCGAGGCCAAGCTCGCCCAGAACGGTGAAGCCGGTCAGCGCATCCGGGGGAATCGCGCCGATCGCCCCCATCAGCCCGAGCGCGATCGGGAGATCATAATGGCTGCCCTCCTTGGGCAGGTCGGCGGGCGCGAGATTGACCGTGATCCGCCGCGCCGGCAGCGCCAGCCCCGAGGCGATCAGCGCGGAGCGGACCCGCTCGCGCGCCTCCGACACCGCCTTGTCCGGCAGACCGACGATCGCGAAGGCCGGCAGACCCGGCGCGACCTGCACCTGCACGTCGACCGCGCGGGCCTCGATCCCCTCAAAGGCGACGGTAGAAACCCGCTGAACCATGCCCGAACCAGCCTGCCCATTTGCACAATTAGGGGTAGCAGAGCGGGACAGCTCTTGCAAGAACAATACGGGAACGCTTTGTAGCGGGCTGAAACCCCCTAACGAACCGTAAACACGACCAAGACACTACGCCTCGAATGCCAGCGGCTCTCCTCAGCACATTCCAACGAATGTCCGCTACTTCTAGGGCTGCGGGATGGGCCGTGGTCTAATGGGTGAAGAATTCAAATGCTTGCAAATCGCCGGAGAAGCGAACGACGGATGTGCACCCGGCTCGCCAAGATTCATTTTGGCTCGGGTTCGCTGCCGCGGGACTGCACGATTACGGATATCTCGGATGGCGGCGTGAAAGTGGTTGCGGAATTTCTGGAAGTGCCGCCGCAATTCACCATCATCTTCGCGCCCGACTATTCCCGCCAATGCCGCCTGCGCTGGCGTATCGGCTGCGAATTCGGCGCTGAATTCACTGACTAAGCGAGCATGATCCGGAAAAGTGTGAAGCGGTTTTCCGAAAAGATCATGCTTAAACAATAGACGGAAGTGCCCCGCCTTAACGGGACCTTAGCGTTATTCGGTAAGCATCTCTGATCAGTCGCCGAGTGATCAGAGTATGTCCAAGCGTTTGTCCGTTGCCTCTCCTCCGGCGAGATATGTGTTTTCCGCGCTTCTGGTCCTGGCTTTGGGCGGCTGTCAGACCACTGGCATCGAGGACATC
The DNA here is from genome assembly GCF_023073915.1 of Bradyrhizobium sp. 149. GTDB lineage: Bacteria > Pseudomonadota > Alphaproteobacteria > Rhizobiales > Xanthobacteraceae > Bradyrhizobium. The sequence continues at coordinate 140,311 of NZ_JADPKK010000012.1, forward strand.
ACCGGCGCGCTCGGCGGAAAGTCGGAAACGGCTGGCAAGGCCGACGCCAGGGCGGACATGAAGCCGGACATGGACGCGCTACGCGAGCGCTATCGCGCCAAGCCTGGCGACCCCAACGTCGCGCTCGAATACGGCCAGGCGTTGCGCCGGACCGGCCAGCGCGCGCAGGCGCTTGCGGTGCTGGAGCAGGCCGTGCTCGCCCATTCCAAGAACAAGGCGCTACTCGCCGGCTATGGCCGCGCGCTCGCCGACAGCGGCAGCTTCCAGCAGGCGTTCGACGTCCTCGGTCGTGCGCATACGCCGGAGGATCCCGACTGGCATATCCTGTCGGCGCAGGGCGCCGCGCTCGATCAGCTCGGCCGCAATGAGGAGGCGCAGCAATACTACGCCGCCGCGCTGAAGATCGTGCCGGACGAGCCGTCGGTGCTGTCCAATCTCGGGCTGTCCTACATGCTCCAGAACAATCTGCTGAGGGCAGAGGAAACCATGCGCCGGGCGCATGAGCGCAATCCCACCGATTCCCGCGTGCGTGCCAATCTCGCGCTCGTGCTGGGACTGGAAGGAAAGCAGGCCGAGGCCGAAACCATCGTGAAGGCGGACCTGCCGCCGGATGAGGCGGCGGCCAAGGTGACGGCGCTGCGGCAGTTGCTGGTGAAGAAGCAGCAGCGGGCGGAGAAGTAATCCGCCAAAGCGCAATGAGATCGGGAGAACCGTCTTCGCGCTTCAGGTTGTTTTTTTGAGCATGATCCTAGTCGGACAGCCGCTGCGCACTTTTCCGGATCATACTTTGGCGCGCTTACGATGCCTTACGATGCGGGGCTGACGGGCGCCCCGACCTGCCCTTCAGCTTCTTCAGGAGCGGTCCTAGCAGCGAGCGCTTCGGCTTCTTCACCTCGCCGCGCCCGGCAAGGCGGTTCGCCATGTTCTGGAACAGCTCGGTGGTGCGGTGGCTCTTGGAGACCTCCGCGATCATCTGGCCGTTGTTGGCCGCCGTCGAGAACAGCTTCGAATCGAACGGGATCACCGCGATCGGCTGGCTCTCCATGGTCTTGGCGAATGCCTTGACCTCGATCTCCGCGCGCTTGGGCATGCCGACCTGGTTGATGCAGTAGAGCGGCGGCCGGTCGTTCGGCCGCGCCGCCTTCAACACGTTCAGCATGTTCTTGGTGTTGCGCAGGTTCGCAAGATCGGGCTCGGCCACGATCACGATGTCGTCCGCGTTGACCAGCGCGCGCCGCGTCCAGCCCGACCATTGGTGGGGAACGTCGAGCACGATGCAGGGCGTGGTCATGCGCAGCGTGTCGAACACCGCGTCGAAGGCCTCCGCGCCGAAATCATAGACGCGGTCGAGCGTCGCGGGCGCGGCGAGCAGGCTCAGCCGCTCCGTGCATTTGGAGAGCAGGCGCTCCATCAGGGCCGTGTCCGGCCGGTCCTGCGACAGCACCGCGTTGGCGATGCCCTGCACCGGATCCTGGTTGTAGTCGAGACCCGCGGTGCCGAAAGCGAGATCGAGATCGATCACGACGGAATCGAGCGCGAGGTCACGGGCGATAGTCCAGGCCACATTGTGCGCGACGGTGGAGGCGCCGACGCCGCCCTTGGCGCCGACCACCGCGATGACGCGGCCGGTGATGATGGCTTCGGATGCCGAGAACAGGCTGCAGATCGAGCGGACGACGTCGAGCGTTTCGACCGGTCCCACCACGTAGTCGTTGACGCCGCGGCGGACCAGCTCGCGATAGGGCGCGGTGTCGTTGGGATTGCCGATCACGACCACACGGGTGCCGGGATCGCAGACGCCGGCGAGGTCGTCGAGGCCTTCGAGGATGTCGCGCGTGCCGTCGGATTCGATCACGATGACGTTCGGCGTCGGCATCGTTTCATAGACTTCGATGGCCGCCGCGAGGCCGCCGTCCTTGGCGGTGAGATGCGCCTTGGCGAGCCGGCGATCCTGCCCGGCCGCGGTCATCGCGGCGAGCGTCTGCTCGGTCTCGCAAAAGGCCTGCACGGAGATGCGAGGAACCGGCGCGATGTGTTCCTCGGGATGCTGCGGATCGTCCGCTTCTTCGTCGTGAACGCGTGTCATCTGCCTGTGTCGCTGAGTTTGGCCTTGTCGGCCTCTGGATTGGCGGTCGCGATCGGCGTGCCTTTGCGGTAGCGCTCGAAGGCCATGTCACGCCGTGCGTTATAGACCGGCGTTTCCGACCGCGGCTGCTCGAGGTCAGCGGGATTGTCGATCATTGCCGCGAGGTTGCGCTGGCTGGCGCAGCCCAAATTGAAGTAGGGCCGGTTCTCGTTGTAGCCGGGGTCGAGGATGGAGGGGCCGATATCTTCCGGCCAGAGCCCGCAGGGACCGGCGACCGCGGCGATCCGGGAATAGCTCAGGCGGATGGTGGGCAGCAGTCCGGGATCCTCGGGCCGATAGGGATGCTGGACGATCGCACGCGAGGGCACACCGACGGATGCGAGCACGGAACGGATTTCGTGATAGGTCGCTGCCGCCGCGCGCGAATTGGCGGCGTTGACGGGAACGTCGACCACGACCGAGCCGGTGCCTTCGCGCACCCAGTCCCTGGCAATGCCGGCGACGTCCGAATGCTGCGCGGCCGAGAGGCCGCCGCGAGCCTTGCCGACGAAGATCACGATCGACTTCTTGGCTTCCTCGACCGCGATCGGGTGACGCTGGCGATAGTCGGTCGGCACCGTCTGGGTGACGATTTCGCCGGTGGTGTTGCAGGCGCCCAGCATGACGGAGAGCCCCGTCAGTGCCAGCGCGATGCTCAACTTGCGACGTCGATCGGCCATGGTCTTCGTCATCGCTTCATCCCCTCTTGCCCCGTCTCTCGCCCGTCTCTTGCCCCGTTCCCCAAGCAGTCCGCTCGTCATCAGTCGATGATGAAGCCGAAATCGCCGGGGGTGCCTGCGACCGGATCGACGCGGCGCGCGATGCCATAGAGGCGGTTCATGCGGCCGAGCAGCGCCGTCTGGGCGTCAGATGCCGGTGCGAAGCCGTCGTCTGGCCGGGACAGTTCCTTCTGAGCCACCGCGCGGACCACGTAGGGCGTCACGATCACCATCAGCTCGGTCTCGTTGTTGACGAAGTCCTGGCTGCGGAACAGCGCGCCGATGATCGGCACCTGGTCGACGCCGGGCAGGCCGTTGATGGCCTGTTTGGTCTGCTGCTGAATCAGGCCGGCCATCGCCATCGAGCCGCCCGAGGGAATTTCCAGTGTCGTTTCGGCGCGGCGGGTCTGGATCGAGGGGATAGTGATCGAGTTGGTCGAGCTCGAGGACAGCGCCTGCGTGACCGTGATGGCGCTCTGGTTCGACAGCTCGGATACCTCGGTCATCACGCGCAGGCTGATCCGGCCCTCGCTCAGTACGACCGGAGTAAAGTTCAGGGAGATGCCGAACTTCTTATAGGTGATCTGGGTGGTACAAACGTGGGTGACCGGATCGCAGGCATAGCCCGATGGAATGGGGAATTCGCCGCCGGCGATGAAGGTGGCGGACTCGCCGGAGATCGCGGTCAGGCTCGGCTCGGCGAGCGTGCGCATGACACCGGCACTTTCCATCGCGCGCATCGTGGCGCTGACGGTGGCGAAGCCCTTGGTGAGGCCGGCAACACCGAGCCCGTTGTTGCTGACGATCGGTCCGCCGCTGACCGCGAACGGGTTGGAGTTGTTGAAGTTCACCACCGCGGTGCCGGCGTTCAGGCTGGCGCTGAGATCGACGCCCAGCTGCTTGACGATATCGCGGCGCACTTCGCCCACGACGACCTTGAGCATCACCTGATCGCGGCCGCGCACGACGATGTTGTTGACGACCTTCTCGGAGCCGCCGACCAGTTTCGCGGCGACGTCGCCGGCCTGCTGGGCCTCGACCGGACTCGAGACCGAGCCGGTCAGCATCACGCTGTCGCCGACGCCTTCGATCTGCACGCCCGGCAGCGACTGACGCAGCGCCGTCCGCATGCCGTTGAGGTCGCGCTTCACCGCGATGTCGTAGGCGGCGACCTGCTGGCCGTCGGCGGCGAAGAACACGACATTGGTCTGGCCGACCTGTCCGCCGATGATATAGGCGCGCTGGGCCGAGCGGATCACCGCATTGGCGATCTTGGGATCGGCTACCAGCACGTCCTTGACCTCGCGCGGCAGGTCGATGACGGCGGACTTGCCGACGCCGAGCGACAGGAAGCGCGTCCTCGCGGGCGCGATCGTCGCGACCGGCGACAGATCGAGATCCGCGGCCTGCATCGGCGCCTGGTCGCCGACCGGTGCATCTGCGGCGCTGGCGCTGTCGGGGGCTGCGATGAGCCCCAGTATCAGCATCGTCCCCGTCCAGAACGAGCGCGCGCGCTTCCCCCGAAGGCGCATGCCCGTCCGATCATCCCCGTAGTTCATCATGTCCCCATCATCACTTCTGTGACGTCAGTTGCCGTGCCTGCACGCCATAGCGAATCACGTTGACCCCGCCGGGACGCTTGATCGCCTGGTCCTCGGGCGTGCTGTCGACCGAGTTGGCATCGACGATGCTGCGCAGCGCGAGCATCAGCGTGCCGCCCTGGCGCGCTGCCGATAGCGTGGCGACCTGGTCGGGCTTGAGCTCGAGCGTGACCGTCTTGCCGACGACTGCGTTCTGGCCGTCCTTTTCCTTCGGCGCCTGGTCAATCGCGAGCACGCGGATATTGGTGAGGATGACCTCGGAGAGGACGAGGTCGTTACCGGCCGCGCCGTCCGGATTCTTCACTCGGCGGGTCAGCACGATGTCGACGCGGTCATTCGGCAGGATGAAACCGCCGGCGGCGGTCTCGGCTGAAATCTCGGTGGAGACGGCGCGCATGCCCGACGGCAGGATCGCGGCCATGAAGCCGGAGCCTTCGGCCTTGACCAGCTTCTGCTCACGGATCGGCTCGCCCTGCATCAACGGCACGCGTGCGATCGAGCCTGCGATCTGGGTCTGCGCCTCCGGCCTGTTGTCGCGGCGAATGAAGGCGCTGCTCGCGGTCGCCGCCGGCCAGGCCTGCCATTGCAGGTCCTCGGGCTTCACGGCTTGACCGAGCTGGATGTCGTTCTTGGCGACCAGGACGTCGACCGTCGGCAGCTTCTCGGCGACGGGGAGCACAGGCGCGGGCCTGCTATCATAGCCGCTCGCCAGATACGCAGCGACGCCGCCGGCGCCCAGTGCGATGACGAGAACGACAATGCGTGCGGTGTTCATACGCTTCTACTCTTACGCGGGGTACTCGAACCGCACCTGGCGGGTTCCCCGACGTCGATGAGTAGGGAGTAAAAGTATAAGGGGTGTTGCGAGGCCGGACGCGATGACCGGCCGCGTTGCTGGTTCTCCGCAGATGGTGAACGCGGCGTTAGCTGGTCGGCCAGCGGCCCCGTAGTTTCACGCAGCCCGGCCGCTGCGTTCGAATGATGCGCGCCGCGTCATGGTGAATGGGTGGTTAGTGATCTGTGCGTTGCAGCCGCGCGCGTAGTACGTAGCCCGGATTGAGACTTACTTCGCCCGCTTCTGCTCGATCACGTCCCAGACCTTCGCCGCCACGTCCGGACCGCCGAGCTTTGCAATGGCACGGATGCCGGTCGGCGAGGTCACGTTGATCTCGGTGAGGTTACCGTTGATGACGTCGATGCCGACGAACAACAGCCCGCGCTCGCGCAGCGCCGGCCCGACGGCGGCGCAGATCTCGCGCTCGCGCGGTGTGAGCTCGGTCTCCTGCGCTGCGCCGCCGCGCACCATATTGGAGCGGAGGTCGTCGGCGGCGGGCACGCGATTCACCGCGCCGGCAAACTCGCCGTTGACCAGGATGATGCGCTTGTCGCCGTGCTTTACCTCGGGAATGAACTGCTGGATCACCCAGGCTTCCTTGAATGTCACCGAGAACATGTCAAACAGCGAGCCGAAATTCATGTCCTGCGGCATCACGCGGAACACCGCCGCGCCGCCATGGCCGTGCAGCGGCTTCATCACGACGGCGCCATGTTGGTCGCGAAAAGCGTTGATCTCGTCGAGGTCGCGCGAGATCAGCGTCGGCGGCATCAACTGCGGAAAGTTCATCACGAACAGTTTTTCCGGCGCATTGCGCACGGACGCGGGATCGTTGACGACCAGTGTCTTCGGATGGATGCGCTCGAGAAGATGCGTCGAGGTAATGTAGGCAAGGTCGAACGGCGGATCCTGGCGGAGCAGCACCACGTCGAAGCCGTTGAGCGCCTCGCGCCTGGGCTCGCCCAGGGTAAAATGATTGCCGGGCTCGTCGCGCACGGTGAGCAGCTGAACCGGAGCGACGATCTCCTCGCCGACCATCGAGAGCTTGTCGGGCGTGTAATAGGACAGGCCGTGGCCGCGCTTCTGCGCCTCCAGGAGCAGCGCAAAGGTGGAATCGCCCTTGATGTTGATGCGGGCGATGGGGTCCATCTGGACGGCGACGTTCAGTTTCATGGTCTGCCTTTCAGGTCGAGGCGTCGAATGCCGCCAACACATGGCGTGGAAGTCGTTTCGGCGCAATCAGCATGGCGTCGAATCGCAATTCGAATTCGGCATGCTCGGGATGCGCCACGAGCCAGCCTTGTGCGGCGTCGATGATGCGCCGCTGCTGGCGCGGCGTCACGGCGAAGGCGGCGTCGTCCAGCGTCGCGCGCGCCTTGACCTCGACGAAGGCGATCAGATTGCGGCGGCGCGCCACGATGTCGATCTCGCCATGCGGCGTGCGGTAGCGTTTGGCGAGGATGCGGTAGCCCGTGGCCATGAGATAGGCCGCGGCGCGGCTTTCCGCGGAGATGCCGGTGCGGAACGCGGCGACGCGCGCGGGCGAGGCGATTTTCGGTTCCGCTGGGATCTCATTCTTCGTCATCGCCGCCCCGCAGATGCTTGTGCAGGCTCTTGTGCAGGTTCTTGGCAAGCTCGAGCGCGCGGGCATAGACCTCGCGGCGCGGCCGGCCCGAGAGCGCGACCGCATGCGCAACCGCATCCTTGACGCTGTTCGCGGCGAGCTGCTCGCGCAGGACGTCGTCGAGCGCATCCGATGTCAGCATCTCGGCATCCGCCGCAGGCGGAGCGATCACCAGCACGAATTCGCCGCGCGTCTCCAGAGTGTCGGCGCCGCGCGCCAGCTCAAGCAGCGTCGCGCGCGAAATCTGCTCGTGCAGTTTCGTCAGCTCGCGGCATATCGCGGCTTCGCGGGTCCCCATGATCTCGGCGAGGTCGGCGAGCGTGTCCTGCACGCGGTTGCCGGAGTCGAACATCACCAGCGTCGCATCGATCCGCGCGAGCTCGGCCAGGCGCGACCGCCGCGCGGCCGATTTCGCCGGCAAAAAACCCTCGAAGAAGAAGCGGTCGGTCGGCAGCGCGGCGACCGACAGCGCCGCCAGCACCGAGGACGGGCCGGGCAGCGCGTAGACCGCGTGGCCGGCGGCGCAGACCTCGCGCACCAGCTTGAAGCCGGGATCGGAGATCAGCGGCGTGCCGGCGTCCGACACCAGCGCGACCGAGCCGCCCTGCCCCAGCGCTTCCAGGATCTTTGGACGGGCCGCCTCCGCGTTGTGCTCGTGATATTGTTTGAGCTGCCCCGCGATGGCGTAGCGCTCTGTCAGGCGCCGCGTGATGCGGGTGTCCTCGCAGGCGATGACATCCACCCCGGCGAGGGTCTGCAGCGCCCGCAGCGTGATGTCACCGAGATTGCCGATGGGGGTCGCGACCAGGTGCAAGCCCGGCGCGGCCTTTGGCGCCGCAACCCGGTGGGCGTCGATCGAGAAACCGCGCGAGGCGGGATCCGTAGTCTCAGGTGTATTTATCGGGGAGGGCTTTGCGCGCATAATGAAACGAACTTAGGCATGATCCCGGGGGCTGGGAACCGGTCCTCGGAAAAAGATCGTGCCTGGGTAGGGGGCGAGGAAGGACTGGAACGTGATCCATCCGGCATCACATTCCCGATGGAATGAAGCGTCAGCGCCACATTCGCGGCGGAAACGCCGCCTTGATGCTGGGTGACGGACGGCGGACAGCGAGCCAAACTTGAGGTGGAGCCGCGTTAAGCGGGCATTATCCTTTTGTTTGAGTTAACTATTTGCCGACAATATGCCTGAATCCACGGCCGGTGTCGTGGAAAGAATGCCGTGACCGGCTGGCGACGGTCGGTCGGAAGAGAAGCTGTCATGACGGGCCCACGTGATCCCAGATCTTCCTTTTCGGAGGAGTCTCCCGTTCAGGGGCCCCTGATATCAGGGGCGACCCGGCGGAGCGCGCTCGGCCTGTTGCTCGGCACGCCGCTGCTGTCGGCCTGCGCCGGCGTGCAGCAGAGCCTGAGCCAGTTCTCCAATCCGTTCAGCAGCTCCTCCCCGTCTCCGGCCCAACCGGTCGGCCCGCCGCAACAGGCGACGACCGCCGGCACCGGCGGGGTGAAGGTTGCCGTGATCCTGCCGCTCTCGGCATCCGGAAATGCGGGTCTTGCCGCGCAGTCGATGCGCAACGCCGCCGAGATGGCGCTGGCCGAGTTCCAGAATCCCAACATCCAGCTCCTGATCAAGGACGACAATGGCAGTCCGCAGGGCGCACAGGCGAGTGCGCAGCAGGCGGTCGACGAGGGCGCCGAGATCATATTGGGGCCGCTGTTCGCGCAGTCGGTGCCTGCGGTGGCCCAGATCGCGCGCACGCGCGGCATCCCGGTGATGGCGTTCTCGACCGACTCCAGCATCGCCGGGCGCGGTGTCTATCTGCTGAGCTTCCTGCCGGAGTCCGACGTCAACCGCATCGTCGAATATTCCGCCAGCATCGGAAAGCGCTCCGTCGCCGTGCTGGTGCCCGACAATGCCTATGGCAATGTGGTCGAGGCCGCGGTGAAGGCGGCTGTGCCGCGCCGCGGCGGGCGCATCGTCGCGTTCGAGAAATACGGCGCTGATCGCGCCACGCCGGCGAGGACCGTGGCGCAGCAGCTCGGCAGCGCCGATGCGCTGTTCATCGCCGATGATGGCGACGCCGTCGTCGCGGTCGCCGACGCGATGAGCGCGGCGGGTGCGAATCTGCGCAATATCCAGCTGCTCGGTACCGGCCTGTGGGACAGTCCGCGCGTCTATGCCAGCTCAAGCTTGCAAGGCGGCCTCTACGCCGCGCCGGACCCGGCCGGCTTCCGCGCCTTCTCCGGCCGCTATCGCACCAAATACGGCGCCGAGCCCGTGCGCACCGCAACGCTCGCTTATGACGCGGTTGCCCTGGTCGCCGCGCTGGCGCGCACGCAAGGCACCACGCGCTTCTCGCCGGACGTGCTCACCAATCCCTCCGGCTTTGCCGGCATCGACGGCCTGTTCCGCTTCCGGCCTGACGGCACCAACGAGCGCGGGCTCGCGGTGATGAAGGTGACGACCGGCGGCGGTGTGGCGGTCGCGGGTTCGCCGAAGAGTTTTGGCGCCTGACGGTTTCGCAGAACTCGTTACGCGGCCAGATCCGCAACCACTGCGTCCAGCACCGGAAAGCCGCTGCTCGTCACGCGCAGCCGTCCCGTTGCGTCCACAGTGATCGCGCCCTCTTCGCGCAGCAGCGTGATCCGCTTGGGATCGAGCGAACGGCCCGACAGCGCGCGGTAGCGCTCGGGGTCGATGCCCTCATTGAGGCGCAACCCCATCAGCAGGAATTCGTCGGCGCGCTCTTCGCTGTTGAGGAGATCGTCGGTGACGACGCCGTGGCCATTGGTCTCGACCCGCATCAGCCAGGCTTCGGGGCGCTTCTCGGTGGCGGTGGCGTGCCTGATGCCGTCGATGTCGAGGCGGCCATGGGCGCCGGGACCGATGCCGGCATATTCCTCGCCGCGCCAGTAGACCAGATTGTGCCGGCATTCGGCGCCGCGCCGCGCGTGATTTGAAATCTCGTAGGCGGGCAGGCCGAGCTTGTCGCAGGTTTCCTGCGTGACGTCGTAGAGCGCGCGCGCCACCGCTTCGTCCGGCGTCTTCAGCTTGCCGGCCTGATGCAGGCCGAAGAACGGTGTGCCCTCTTCGATCGTCAATTGATAAAGCGACAGATGCTCGGCCGCCTCCTCAATTGCGAGACGCAATTCATCGGCCCACATCGCCGGCGTCTGGTCGGGACGGGCGTAGATCAGGTCGAACGAATAACGATCGAACGAGCGGCGCGCGATGGCGACCGCATCGAGTGCCTCGCGCGCGCTGTGCATGCGGCCCAGCGCTTTCAGCGAGGCATCGTCGAGCGCCTGCACGCCAAGCGAGACGCGGTTGACGCCGGCGCTGCGATAACCGGCAAAGCGCGTGGCTTCGACACTGGTCGGGTTTGCCTCCAGCGTGACTTCGACGTCTTTCGCCACAGTCCAGTGCTTGCCGATGGCGTCGAGCACGGCGCCGACGGTTGCAGGCTGCATGAGCGAGGGCGTACCGCCGCCAAGAAAGATCGAGGTGACGTCGCGGCCGGGCGCGCGTTGCGCGGTCGTTTCGATTTCACGTGCGAACGCCGACGCAAAACGCGCTTCGTCGATCGCGACATGGCGGACATGGCTGTTGAAGTCGCAATAGGGGCACTTCGACAGGCAGAACGGCCAGTGCACATAGACGCCGAAGGCTTCGTTAGCGCGGCTCAAGGCAGATCTCCGCCAGTTTCACGAAGGCGCGGGCACGATGCGACAGGCCAAGACCGAGCGGCGGCAGGCCGTGCTTCTCGATGCTCTCCATCTCGCCGAAGGTGCGGCTGTGGCCGTCGGGCAAGAACATCGGATCGTAGCCGAAGCCCGCGGTGCCGCGCGGCGGCCACACCAGCGTGCCGTCGACGCGCGCCTCGACCTCTTCGAGATGATCGTCGGGCCATGCAACGCAGAGCGCGGAAACGAAGTGCGCCTTGCGCTTGGCGGGCGTGGTTGCGCCACGCTCCTGCAACAGCCGTTCGATCTGCGCCATCGCCGCGGCAAAATCCTTGTTCGGACCGGCCCAGCGCGCCGAGTAGATGCCGGGCGCGCCATCGAGCGCGTCGACCACGATGCCGGAATCATCGGCGAAAGACGGAAGCTTGGTCGCCTGCGCTGCCGCAATCGCCTTGATCGCAGCATTGCTGCGGAAATCAGTTCCGGTTTCGTCCGGCTCGGGAAGGCCGAGCTCGCCGGCCGACACCGCATCGATGCCGTAAGGCGCGAGCAGCTCCTTCATCTCGGCGAGCTTGCCGGGATTGTGGGTCGCGATGACGAGCTTTCCGGTGATTCGGCGGTGCATTGGCCTATTGACTACGCTACCGCCAGTTTCTGCAAGTCCACGAGACGCGCGACGCCCTTGCGCGCCAGCGCCATCAGCGCCAGGAACTCGGCCTCGGTGAACGGTTCGCGTTCCGCGGTGCCCTGGACTTCGATGATGCGGCCATCGCCGGTCATGACGAAATTGGCGTCGGTGTCGGCTTCGGAGTCCTCGGCATAGTCGAGGTCGAGCACGGGCGTGCCGTTGTAGATGCCGCAGGAGATCGCGGCGACGTTGTCGCGCAACACGTTGGCCTTGACCATGTTGCGCGCCTTCATCCAGGTGATGCAGTCGGCGAGCGCGACCCAGGCACCGGTGATCGAGGCCGTGCGGGTGCCGCCGTCGGCCTGGAGCACGTCGCAATCGACCGTGATCTGGCGCTCACCGAGCGCTTCGAGGTTGATGATGGTGCGGAGCGAGCGGCCGATCAGGCGCTGGATTTCGACGGTGCGGCCGCTCTGCTTTCCAGCGGAGGCCTCGCGGCGGGTGCGTTCCGAGGTCGCGCGCGGCAGCATGCCGTATTCGGCGGTGACCCAGCCGCGGCCCTGACCCTTCAGCCATGGCGGCAGGCGGTCTTCCAGCGTCGCGGTGACCAGCACATGCGTGTCGCCGAATTTCACCAGGCAGGAGCCTTCCGCATATTTGACCACGCCGCGCTCCAGCGTCACGGGGCGCAATTCGTCGGGCGCACGGCGGCTTGGCCGCATGGAATCCTCCAAAACTCTCGGAAAAGGGCTGTTCGCGGTGCTTGTAGGTGGGGTGAGGGTGGGCGGCAAGGGGGAAGATCGAGGCCTTATTCACCCCCGATTTTCGATCCGCGAACGCCACGCTTGTCAGAACCGTCCGGCATAGACAAATTACCTGTATCTTAGAGGAGTTACCGTCTGTGGCCCATCACGATCCGATCCATCTGATCGCGCCGCGCGCGGGCCTCGCCCAGCTCAACGAGCGTTCCCGCGACATCTTTCGTCAAATCGTCGAAAGCTATCTTGCGACCGGAGAGCCGGTGGGCTCGCGCAATATTTCGCGCCTAATCGCCATGCCGCTGTCGCCCGCTTCGGTCCGCAACGTCATGGCCGACCTGGAACAGCTCGGCCTGATCTACGCCCCGCATACCTCCGCAGGCCGCCTGCCGACGGAACTCGGCCTGCGCTTCTTCGTCGATGCTCTGATGCAGGTCGGCGACCTCAATGACAGTGAACGGCAGGCGATCCAGAGCCAGTTGACCTCCGTCGGCCACGCGCAATCGGTCGAGGCTGCGCTCGAGGAGGCATTGACGCGGCTCTCCGGCCTGACCCGCGCGGCCGCCGTCGTTTTGACGCCGAAATCGAATGCGCGGCTGAAACATATCGAATTCGTCCGGTTGGAACCGGAAAAGGCATTGGTGATCCTGGTCGGTGAGGACGGGCAGGTGGAAAACCGCGTGTTGACGTTGCCGCCGGGGGTTCCATCCTCAGCGTTGACCGAAGCCGGCAATTTCCTCAATGCGCGTATCCGGGGCCGGACCCTGGCCGAGGCGCGGCTGGAGCTCGAGACCGCGCTCGGAGAGGCGCGCACCGAGCTCGATCAGCTGACGCACAAGGTGATCTCGGCCGGCATCGCCAGCTGGTCCGGCGGCGAGAATGAAGACCGCCAGCTCATCGTCCGCGGCCACGCCAATCTGCTCGAAGATTTGCACGCGCTGGAGGATCTCGAGCGCGTTCGCCTGCTGTTCGACGATCTCGAGACCAAGCGCGGCGTGATCGACCTGCTCGGCCGGGCCGAGACCGCGGAAGGCGTGCGGATCTTCATCGGCAGCGAGAACAAGCTGTTCTCGCTGTCGGGCTCGTCCACCATCATATCGCCCTATCGGGACGCCGCCGGCCATATCGTCGGCGTTTTGGGCGTAATCGGGCCCACGCGGCTGAATTATGCCCGGGTGATCCCGACCGTGGACTACGCCGCCCGCATCGTCAGCCGCCTTCTCGGAGGCTGACCGGCATCTGGGCCGATCACGGGCGCTTGATTTTCGGCGCCCGAAGCACGATATGCGGGCCAGAAAACCCCTGAGACGAATGCGAAAAGAGAGCCGATGACCGATCAAGACCGGCAACCCGAAGACACGACTGCTGCGACGCCCGAGCCCGTGGTGTCAAAACCCTACATCATGCCGGACGATCCCGAGCCCGGCTCGGTCGAGGTGTTGCAGAAGGAAGCCGCCGAGGCGCGCGATCGCATGCTGCGGACGCTGGCCGAGATGGAGAACCTGCGCAAGCGGACCACCAAGGAGGTTGCGGATGCGCGTCTCTACGGCATTACCGGCTTTGCCCGCGACGTGCTCGACATCGCCGACAACCTCCAGCGCGCGCTCGATGCCGTTCCGGCCGAAGCCCGCGCGGCGGCCGATGCCGGCCTGGCCTCGCTGATCGAGGGCGTCGAGCTGACCGAGCGCTCGCTGCTCAGCGCGCTGGAAAAACACGGCGTGAAGAAGTTCGACCCCTCGGGCCAGAAGTTCGACCCGAACTTCCAGCAGGCGATGTTTGAGGTGCCTGATGCGTCGGTGCCCGCGGGCACCGTCGTGCAGGTCATGCAAGCCGGCTACACCATCGGCGAGCGTGTGCTGCGTCCCGCTTTGGTCGGGGTCGCCAAGGGTGGCGCGAAGGCCGCGCCCGCCAACAGCAACGAGCCGAACGGTGCGGCCAACTGATCCTCATGGTGCAGAGGCGCGAAGCGCCGTCTCGGACCATTGCAGATCCGCCCGTCGCAGCTGGGCCTTTATGCTTCGAGACGCGCGCGAAGGGCGCGCTCCTCAGGAATGAGGGTCTGGCAGCTCAATTACGCCTCTTACGCGCTCGCCGCGATATCCGCAGACTGAATCCGCTTCACGCCGGCCTTGGCCATATCGGCCCAGGCTTTTGCCAGCGAGCCCTGATTGTCGATGCCGCGGCAGGCGTCTTCCACGACGTAGACCTCGAAGCCCGCCTTGCGCGCGTCGAGCGCGGTCCAGGCGATGCAGAAATCCGTCGCCAGCCCCGCGACGAAGACGCGCTTGATCTTGCGCGCCTTCAGATAACCGGCAAGGCCGGTCGAGGTCTTGCCGTCGGCTTCGAGGAAGGCCGAATAGCTGTCGACGTCCTTGTGAAAACCCTTGCGGATGATGAGTTCGGCGTGCGGGATCGCAAGGTCTTTCGACAGTGCGGCGCCGTCGGTGCCCTGCACGCAATGGTCGGGCCACAGCACCTGCTTGCCGTAGGGAAGATCGACGGTCTCGAACGGCTTCTTGCCGGAGTGTGTTGACGCAAACGAAACATGGCCTTGCGTGTGCCAGTCCTGCGTTATCACCACGTTCGAAAACGCTTTGGCCATCTTGTTGATGACGGGCACCACCTGCTCGCCTTCCTTCACCGCGAGGCTGCCGCCGGGCAGGAAGCAGTTCTGCACGTCGATCACGAGCAGCGCGGACGCATCGTCCGGCTTGATCGATGCAGCCGCAAAGAGCGCATTTGGAGCGAGGGTCGCGAGCGCCGTCGTTCCAAGCGCCGTCAAGATGTGTCGCCGATCCAGCATGGTCCGCCTCCCTCCAGATTGAACGGGGAGAGCGTAGTTCCGCTTGTGTACGAACAGAAGCCCGAAAATGCAGCCGGTTCTGGCGAATGGCTGGGCTAGCCCTTCGGCTGGATACCGTCGCGGACCGCGCGGAAACGGGTGAAGGCGGTCGGCCACTGCTCGCGCGGGGCGCTGGCGATGATGCGCAGCGAGGCGCCGCCGCTGCTGAAGCGGATCCACTGCACCACGGTCACCGGCGTCTTGTCCTTGCCGCTGATGCCGTCGATCCGGGTCTCGAAGCCCTGCTGGCCGCTGATGCGGATCGGCTCGGACATGGTGACGCGCGACTCGCGCACGCCGGGAATCTGGAGCGCCGCCTCCTGGGCGAAGCGGGCGCGATCGTCGGCCTGCTGCGGAGTGGCGCCGATCACGCCGAGGATCATGAACGGCTTCGACTCATAGCCGGTGCTCTCGTCGCCGTCGGCCAGGATGATGCTCGAGCCCGGCGCCAGCGTGCGGACGTCCTTGAACTCGGCCAGATCGGTGATCTTGAACGGCATCAGCGCGATCTGCTCGTCGGCCGAGACCTGCTTGCGGGTGACGACGCTCGCAAACATCTGCCGCACCGCCTCGTCGGTGTAGATCTTGATCGCGTTCTCCGGAATCTGCACCGCGACATAGCCGGAGAAGCCGGCGCCCGGCACGATCATCGAATAGCGCCTCACGGGGGTCTCGCCGGCCTTGCCGCTCTCGGTGGTAAAATAGGCAAGTCCTGCCGGGGTCTCGATCTTGTCCTGCTTGACGCCGTTGGTGCCGGCGGGATTGGAATTGAAGGCGCTCACGACCTCGCCATAGGCGGCCGGCGGCAGCTCGGTGATCAGCACCTTGACGCTGCCGTCCTCGGTCTCGAAGCCGGGAAAGGTCTTGGCCGTGCTGAGGCCGACCAATGGCACCATGCCGAGGCGCAAGCCGGGCGGGAAAACGGCGTCGGCAGCCAGAGCCGGAAGTGCGGAGGCGACGAGGAGGGCGAGCGCAGCGAGGGGGCGGATCAGCTTCATGGGCACTCTGATTGGTTCACATTGAGGCCGTTCGATGGTCGGCGACCGGTCCGCTTTGTCGCGCGGCGCGCCCCGATGACGAGGCCGGTCGGCCGCCGCCTTTTAGCGGGTTTGGTCTTGCCGCAACAGGGCGGGGCCGAAGGCGGTGGCGGATGCGGGCCGATCGCCGGACCTGTTAATAATTCCTCACCCGCAAGGGCGGTTCAGCCCCGATATGTTCTTCCAAAACCCGATGTTTTCACGGCCGAAACTTGCGTTCGGTCCTTGCGGGCCCCTCCCCCCCTCCTATATGACCCCCAGCCATCGCAATATCGCGAATGTTTGATCTTAGGGGGTTTCGGTTCGGGTGCCTTCTGGGCCCAACCAGCCTGCCGCAAAAACAAGGATACAGGACCATGGGAAAGGTCATCGGAATCGACCTCGGCACCACGAATTCGTGCGTCGCCGTAATGGATGGCAAGAACGCCAAAGTGATCGAGAATTCCGAAGGCATGCGCACGACGCCTTCGATCGTCGCCGTGACGGACGACGGTGAGCGCCTCGTCGGCCAGCCGGCCAAGCGCCAGGCCGTCACCAATCCCGAGCGCACCTTCTTCGCAGTGAAGCGCCTGATCGGCCGCCGCTACGACGACCCGATGGTCGAGAAGGACAAGAAGCTCGTTCCGTACAAGATCGTGAAGGCTTCCAACGGCGATGCCTGGGTCGAGGCCGACGGCCAGACCTACTCGCCCTCGCAGGTCTCGGCGTTCATCTTGCAGAAGATGAAGGAGACCGCGGAAGCTCATCTCGGTCAGAAGGTCGAGCAGGCCGTCATCACCGTTCCCGCCTACTTCAACGACGCCCAGCGCCAGGCGACCAAGGACGCCGGCAAGATCGCGGGCCTTGAAGTGCTGCGCATCATCAATGAGCCGACCGCGGCCGCGCTCGCCTATGGCCTCGACAAGACCAAGGCCGGCACGATCGCCGTGTACGATCTCGGCGGCGGCACCTTCGACATCTCCATTCTCGAAATCGGCGACGGCGTGTTCGAGGTGAAGTCGACCAACGGCGACACCTTCCTCGGCGGCGAAGACTTCGACATGCGCCTGGTCGGCTATCTGGCCGACGAATTCCAGAAGGAGCAGGGCATCAACCTGCGCAACGACAAGCTCGCGTTGCAGCGCCTGAAGGAAGCCGCTGAAAAGGCCAAGATCGAGCTGTCGTCGACGACGCAGACCGAGATCAACCTGCCCTTCATCACCGCGGACCAGACCGGCCCGAAGCATCTGACGATGAAGCTCACCCGCGCCAAGTTCGAGGCGCTGGTCGATGACCTCGTCCAGAAGACCGTCGAGCCCTGCCGCAAGGCGCTCAAGGATGCCGGCCTCACCGCCGCCGAGATCGGCGAAGTGGTGCTGGTGGGCGGCATGTCGCGCATGCCGAAGGTCCAGGAAGTCGTGAAGCAGCTGTTCGGCAAGGAGCCGCACAAGGGCGTCAACCCGGATGAAGTCGTGGCGATCGGCGCCGCGATCCAGGCCGGCGTGCTTCAGGGCGACGTCAAGGACGTGCTGCTGCTCGACGTGACCCCGCTGTCGCTGGGCATCGAGACTCTGGGCGGCGTGTTCACCCGTATCATCGACCGCAACACCACGATCCCGACCAAAAAGAGCCAGGTGTTCTCGACCGCCGAGGACAGCCAGAACGCGGTCACCATCCGCGTCTTCCAGGGCGAGCGTGAAATGGCGGCCGACAACAAGATGCTCGGTCAGTTCGACCTGATGGGCATTCCGCCGGCCCCGCGCGGCATGCCGCAGATCGAGGTGACGTTCGACATCGACGCCAACGGCATCGTCAACGTCTCGGCCAAGGACAAGGCCACGGCGAAGGAGCAGCAGATCCGCATCCAGGCCTCCGGCGGTCTGTCGGAAGCCGACATCGAGAAGATGGTCAAGGACGCCGAGGCCAATGCCGAGGCGGACAAGAAGCGCCGCGAGGCCGTGACTGCCAAGAACGAGGCGGACGGTCTGGTGCATTCGACCGAGAAGGCGCTGGCCGAGCACGGTTCGAAGGTCGCCGAGAACGAGCGCCGCGTCATCGAGGATGCCGTCAGCGACCTCAAGGAAGCGCTGAAGGGCGACGATGCCGAGGCGATCAAGGCCAAGACCCAAACGCTGGCCCAGGCGTCGATGAAGCTCGGCGAGGCCATGTACAAGCAGCAGGCCGAGGCCGACGCCAAGAAGGATGCGGCCAAGGACGACGTCGTCGACGCGGAATTCACCGAAGTCGACGACGACAAGAACAACAAGAAGTCCGCCTGAACCCGCGAGGGTGATGATGCGGACGGCTTGGACCCCACACGCGCCAACGGCCTCCTCCCTCGCGGGGGAGGCCATCGTGTCGGGCTCGACGGGCCAAGACTCTGGCCAAGACTCTGTCAGAGTCGGCCCCGTTACGAACGATCAATCCCCAGCCGTTATTCTGAACGCTGCCATGCAATCCTCTGCCGCGAAGCGGAAGGGTGCTTATATCGTCGCATGGCGACGTTGCTTCGCTCCGACTTGAAACGCGATCGGATAGACCGAGTTCATCATGTCCACGTCCACCAAGCGCTGCTACTACGAGACGCTCGAGGTCGAACGCGATGCCGACGATTCTGCGTTGAAATCGTCGTTCCGCAAGCTGGCGATGAAGTTTCACCCCGATCGCAATCCCGGGGACAACACCAGCGAAGTCAAATTCAAGGAAATCAACGAGGCCTACGAAGTCCTGAAAGACAAGGACAAGCGCGCCGCCTATGACCGTTACGGCCATGCCGCCTTCGAGCAGGGTGGCGGCGGCGGCGCGGGTTTCGGCGCGGGCTTCGCGTCCTCTTTCTCCGACATTTTCGAAGATCTGTTCGGCATGGCCGGACAACGCGGCGGCCGCGGCGGCCGCGAGCGCGGCGCCGACCTGCGCTACAACATGGAAATCACGCTCGAGGAAGCTTTTGGCGGCAAGACCGCGCAGATCGAGATTCCGGTCTCGGTCACTTGCGAGGCCTGTTCGGGCATCGGGGCCAAGGCCGGCACCAAGCCGAAGACCTGCTCGACGTGCGGCGGCGCCGGACGCGTAAGGCAGTCGCAGGGCTTCTTCACGCTGGAGCGCACCTGTCCGGGCTGCCAGGGGCGCGGCCAGATGATCGAGGACGCCTGCCCGTCCTGCTCGGGTCAGGGACGCGTCACCCGCGAGCGGACGCTGTCGGTCAACATTCCCCCGGGCGTCGAGGACGGCACCAGGATCAGGCTCGCCGGCGAGGGCGAGGCCGGGGTCCGCGGCGGCCCGCCCGGCGACCTCTACATCTTCCTGTCGCTGGCCCAACACCAGCTCTTCCAGCGCGACGGTGCCGATCTGCATTGCCGCGTGCCGATCTCGATGGTGACGGCGGCGCTTGGCGGTGAATTCGAGGTCCCGACCATCGACAGCGGCAAAACCAAGGTGAAGGTGCCCGCCGGCACCCAGTCCGGCCACCGATTCCGCATCGCATCAAAAGGCATGCCGGTGCTGCGCTCGCGCCAGATGGGCGACATGTACGTCCAGGTCGCGGTCGAGACCCCGCAGAACCTCACCAAGAAGCAGCAGGAATTGCTGGCCGAATTCGAAAAGCTGTCCTCCGGCAATACCCAGCCGGAATCCATCGGCTTTTTCACCAAGGTCAAGGATCTCTTCAGTAATCGGGCGAACTGACTCGTCTTGACCGTACCGAATTCGGTCTATACCTGTTTATGACCATTTTCTGACACGCCGCGGTCACGCGGTCCCGGCCGGTCCCGACATGCCATTGCCATCGTCCGCGCGTGCGTTGAAGAAGCCCCGTCTCGATGACGAGGTGCGTTTTCTCCGGTCATGGATCGAAAAGCCCCTCCACATGGGCGCGGTGATGCCGTCGGGCAAGCTGCTGGCCCGGACCATGGCCCATTACGTCGACGTCAATTCGGACGCACCGGTGGTCGAGCTCGGGCCCGGCACCGGCGCCATCACCTCGGCCCTGGTCGAGCGCGGCGTCGACCAGAAGCGCCTTGTCCTCGTTGAATACAATCCGGGCTTCTGCGCCCTGCTGCGCGACCGCTACCCGCAGGCCAAGGTGGTGCAGGGCGATGCCTATCGCCTGCGCGACACGCTCTGGAATGTCTTGAGCGCGCCGGCCTCTGCGGTCGTCTCGGGCCTGCCGCTGGTCACAAAACCGATGCTGACCCGGCTGCGGCTCATCCGCGACGCCTTCACGGCGCTCGCGCCTGGCGCGCCCTTCGTGCAGTTCACCTATGCGGTGGTGCCGCCGATTCCGAAATCGCTGCCCGGCGTGTCCACAGAAGCCTCGGAACGGATCTGGATGAACCTTCCGCCGGCCCGCGTCTGGGTGTATCGCAAGGACTAATTCCGCCGGCATTCCTGTTTGCGTGGCGGGCTCGTTTCGCCGAACGCATGGAAGCGGATGTCCGCACCCAAAATCCTGGTCATTCCCGGCTCGCTGCGCACCGGCTCGCACAATGCGAAGCTGGCGGCGCTCGCCGCCCATGAATTCGACCAGGCCGGCGTCGACGTCACCCGCATCTCGCTCGCCGATTTTCCGCTGCCGATCTATGACGGCGACCTGCAGGCCAAGTCCGGCGTGCCCAAGCACGCGATCAATCTCAAGCGCATGATCGGCGCGCATCACGGCGTGCTGATCGTCTCGCCCGAATACAATGCCTCGGTGCCGCCGCTGCTGAAGAACGCGATCGACTGGGTCAGCCGCGTGCATGAGCTGCACGAGCCGCGCGGCGAGGTGTTCCGCAGCCGCGTCTTCGCACTCGCCGGCGCCTCGCAGAGCCGGCTCGGTGCGGCTCGCGCGCTGCAGGCGTTACGGCTGATCCTGACCTCCTGCCACGCCAATGTGATTGCCAGCCAGCTCACGCTCGCCTTTGCCGATCAGGCCTATGACGATATGGACAGGCTGAAGCACGAGGGCGATGTCGCCGCGATGAAGGAGCTGGTGCGGCAGTTGATCGATTTTTCCCAACGCATGATGTGAGGTGACATGACGCCAGCTGAGATCGCCCCGAAAGACCGCCTGATCGTCGCGCTCGATCTGCCCAGCGTTGATGCCGCGGAAGCGATGGTCGACAGGATCGGCGAGAGCGTCTCCTTCTACAAGATCGGCTATCGACTCGCTTATGCCGGCGGCTTGCCGCTGGTCGGCAAGCTCGCCGACAGGGGCAAGAAGGTCTTTCTCGATCTCAAGCTGCACGACATCGGCAACACCGTGGCGCAAGGCGTCGAGAGCATCACCAGGCTCGGTGCGACTTTCCTCACGGTGCACGCCTATCCGCAGACCATGAAGGGCGCTGTCGAAGGTCGCGGCAGCTCGAACCTGAAGATCCTCGCCGTCACTGTTCTGACCTCCTACAACGAGGACGATCTGCACGCGGCCGGTTTCCGGCTCGGTGTCTCCGAGCTCGTCGAAGCGCGTGCGCAGCAGGCGCAGGTGCTCGGCATCGACGGGCTGGTCTCGTCACCCGAGGAAGTCGGAGCCTTGCGCAAGCTCGTCGGTCACCAGATGAGCCTCGTTACACCCGGCATCCGGCCGGCGGGCGCGGCGAGCGGCGACCAGAAACGCATCATGACGCCGGGCCGTGCGATCACTGCCGGCGCCGATTATCTCGTCATCGGGCGGCCGGTGGTGGAAGCCACCGACCCCAAGGCGATTGCGGACGCCATCCAGGCTGAGATCGCGCAGGCGCTCGGAGCATGATCCGGAAAAGTGTGCAGCGGTTTTCCGATCAGATCATGCTCAAATAGAAACCACAGCAAGGGAGAAGAATAATGGCGAAGGGCTACTGGATCGGGCGCGTCGATGTGAGCAATGACGAGGGCTACAAGCCCTATGCCGTCGCCAACGGTCCGATCTTCAAGAAATGGGGTGGCCGCTTCGTGGTCCGCGCCGGCAAGTTCACCACCGTCGAAGGCGCCAGCCGCACCCGCAATGTCGTGATCGAATTCCCGGACTACGAGACCGCGATCGCCTGCTACAACTCGCCGGAATACCAGGCCAACATCAAGGTGCGCCAGCCGCACTCCATCGCCGACCTGATCATCATCGAGGGCTATGACGGCCCGCAGCCGTCCGACGGCTGAGGTCAGCGCGACCCTTGCCCGGATTCCCCTCGGTTGCCGGAACTGCGTCCCCCCGCTACAACGGCCGTGAGAGGATCACACCATGTCGGACATGCGCTTGATTGTTGCTGGAGCCGGCGGCCGGATGGGCCGGGCGCTGACGCGGGCGATTGCCGAGAGCAAAGGCGCGGTGCTGGCGGGTGCGCTGGAGGCGCCGGGCTCGGAGCTGCTCGGCAAGGATGCCGGCGTACTCGCAGGCCTGCCCGCAAACGGCGTCAAGCTCTCCGGCGATCTCTGGGCGCTGTCGAAGGACGCCGACGGCATTCTGGATTTCACCGTGCCCGCGGCGACCCTCGCCAATGTCGCGATCGCCGCCGAGCGTGGCCTCGTGCACGTCGTCGGCACGACCGGGCTGTCGGGCTCCGACAACGCCGTGATCAAAAGCGTCACCAACCGTGCGGTGGTGGTGCAGTCCGGCAATATGAGCCTGGGCGTCAATCTGCTCGCCGCCGTGGTCAAGCGCGTCGCCAAGGCACTCGATGCGAGCTTCGACATCGAGATCGTCGAGACCCATCATCGCATGAAGATCGACGCGCCGTCCGGCACGGCGCTCATGCTGGGCCAGGCCGCCGCAGCCGGCCGCGGCATCGCGCTCGACGAGCATGCGGACCGCGGCCGCGACGGCATCACCGGCGCGCGCAAGCCCGGCGATATCGGCTTTGCGTCATTGCGCGGCGGCACCGCGGCCGGCGATCACAGCGTGAGCTTCCTCGGCCCGTTCGAGCGCCTGACGCTGTCGCATCACGCGGAGGACCGCATGCTGTTCGCCCACGGCGCGCTGAAGGCCGCGCTCTGGGCGCATGGCAAGAAGCCGGGGCACTACTCCATGGCCGACGTGCTCGGCCTGTCTGACATCTGAACGAAGCATGATCCGGAAAAGTGTGAAGCGGTTTTCCGACAAGATCATGCTTGAACAGCGAACGAAACGGAAAGCAGTCAATGAGCGAACGTCTTCTCGTGCTGGTGCGGCACGGCCAGAGCGAATGGAATCTGAAGAACCTGTTCACCGGCTGGAAGGACCCTGACCTCACCGAGCTTGGCGTCAAGGAGGCAACCGAAGCCGGCCGCAAGTTGAAGGCGCAGGGCCTCGTGTTCGACGTCGCCTACACCTCGGTGTTGACGCGCGCACAGCACACGCTCGATCTCATTCTCGGCGAGCTCGACCAGAAGGGCCTGCCGACGGCGAAGGACCTCGCGCTGAACGAGCGCGACTATGGCGATCTCTCCGGCCTCAACAAGGACGATGCCCGCAAGAAATGGGGCGAGGACCAGGTGCTGATCTGGCGCCGCTCCTACGACGTGCCGCCGCCCGGCGGCGAAAGCCTGAAGGACACCCTCGCGCGCGCACTGCCGTATTACGTTCAGGAGATCCTGCCGGGCGTGCTCAACGGCAAGCGCACTTTGATTGCCGCTCACGGCAACTCGCTGCGCGCGCTCATCATGGTGCTGGAAAAGCTTTCGCCCGAGGGCATTTTGAAGCGCGAGCTCGCCACCGGCGTGCCGATCATCTACCGCCTCAATGCGGATTCGACGGTGGCGTCGAAGCTGGATCTGGCGGGGTAGGCTTCGCCGCAGATCCTAAGCCGCAGGGTGGGCAAAGCGTAGCGTGCCCGTCCCTACGGCAGCGTTGTCACTGCACCCCCAGCTGTCCGGCTTCCCAGCCCAGCATCGCCTGCTTGCGGGTGATGCCCCAGTGATAGCCGGTGAGCGTGCCGCTCTTGCCGAGCGCGCGGTGGCAGGGCACGACGAAGGACACCGGGTTCTTGCCGACGGCAGCGCCGACGGCGCGTGAAGCTTTCGGGCTGTTGATGTTGCAGGCGATGTCCGAATAGGACACCGCGCGGCCCATCGGGATCTTCAGCAGCGTCTCCCACACCCGGACCTCGAAATCGGTGCCGATCATCACCACGCGCAGCGGCTGATCCGGCCGCCACAATTTTGTGTCGAAGATGCGCTGCGCCAGCGGTGCGGTGCCTTCGTGATCCTCGACATAGGTTGCGTTCGGCCAGCGCCGGGTCATGTCGGCGAGCGCGACCTTCTCCTCGCCGTGATCGGCGAAGGCGAGGCCGGAGAGGCCGCGATCGGTTGCGATCACGATGGCCGTGCCGAACGGCGAGGAATGGAAGCCGTAGCGCAAGATCAGACCTGCGCCGCCGTTCTTCCATTCGCCCGGCGACATCGCTTCATGCGTGACAAAGAGATCGTGCAGCCGGCCCGGACCCGAAAGGCCCGAGTCGAGCGCCGCATCGAGGATGCTTGCGGAATCCCTGAGCAGGCCCTTGGCATGATCGAGCGTGAGCGCCTGCATGAACGCCTTCGGTGTGATCGAGGCCCAGCGGCGGAACAAATGGTGCAGCTCGTCCGGGGTGACGCCGGCCGCATCCGCCATCGCCTCGATGGTCGGCTGTGCCCGCCACTTCTCGGAAATGAAGGCGATCGCCCGGCGCACGGAATCGTAGTCGCGCATCGCGGCGTTCTGGGAGCCCGGCCCGGCCAGGCGCTGGTCATGTATCGCGAGTGTCATCATGACCACAAATGTAAGAGAGGGCGGGACGCGAAACCACCCGATTTCCGATCCGCAAATCAGTTGACCGGATTGTAGGTCGGACCGCGCCTGGCGGCATTTAGCGCCTCAACCAAACCTTTGTAAAAGCTTGCCTTTTCGTCCGGTCCCAGAAACCGGGCGATCTGGATCTGATGGCCCCGCGAGATCAGATAGAGATGTTCGATGCCAAAATCCTCGTCGATTTCCATGTCGAGCCGGACCCAGAGCGGATTGAAGGTCCACTCGACGATCTGGCCGCGCGGGCTGACGCGCCGCACGCGTAATTCAGATGGCGTAACCACGATCTCCTCGCTGGCCCGCGCGCTGCGGAAATTGGCCTTGAAGGCCCACCAGATCACTAGCACATCGAGGCCGAAGAAGCCGAACACCGGCCACGCGCCCATCATCAGGAAGACAAGGCCGGTGACGAAGCTGACGGCGCTCAGGAACAGCATCACGGCGAGGAAGCCGGTGCGGTTTAGCGAGCGGTGCGGCGTCAGCCGC
The DNA here is from genome assembly GCF_023073915.1 of Bradyrhizobium sp. 149. Taxonomy (GTDB): domain Bacteria; phylum Pseudomonadota; class Alphaproteobacteria; order Rhizobiales; family Xanthobacteraceae; genus Bradyrhizobium. The sequence goes on from NZ_JADPKK010000012.1 coordinate 165,342, forward strand.
GCGGAAAAGATCTGAGGCTCAGCGTCGCTTGCAGATCGTTCGCGCTCAATTTCGTTGCCTGTGCTCATCGTCCCTCAGTATATCCCGATCATGGCGAAAATCACCCGCAAGACGGCCCTGCGCAAAGCGCCCGTGCTGAAGAAAAAGGCAAAGCCGGCCGCGGCAAAATCGAAGCCGCCGTCGAAGAAATCGCTTAAGGCCATGAAGCCTTGGACGCCGCCCGAAGTCCGCGAGGCCTTCAGCCGTTTCCGTAAGGCCAATCCGGAGCCGAAAGGCGAGCTCGAGCACGTCAATCCGTTCACGCTGCTGGTTGCCGTGGTGCTGTCGGCGCAGGCGACTGACGCCGGCGTCAACAAGGCGACGCGCGCGCTGTTTGAGATCGCTGACACACCGCAAAAGATGCTCGACCTCGGCGAGGAACGCCTGCGCGAGTACATCAAGACCATCGGCCTCTACCGCACCAAGGCCAGGAACGTCATTGCGCTGTCGGCGAAGGTGCTCAACGAGTTCGGCGGCGAGGTGCCGCGCACGCGCGCCGGAATCGAGTCGCTGCCCGGCGCCGGGCGCAAGACCGCCAATGTCGTGCTCAACATGGCGTTCGGCGAGCACACCATGGCGGTCGATACGCATGTCTTCCGCGTCGGCAATCGGACCGGACTTGCGCCCGGCAAGACGCCGCTGGAGGTCGAGCTTGGTCTCGAAAAGGTGATTCCGGCCGAGTTCATGCTGCATGCACATCATTGGCTGATCCTGCATGGCCGCTATACTTGCCTCGCGCGCAAGCCGCGCTGCGAGGTCTGCCTGATCAACGATCTCTGCCGGTGGCCGGAGAAGACCGTTTGAGCAGCGACCAAGCCATTGACCAAGTCATTCCAGATCCGGTGCGTCGGACCGTCACGGAAAGGCGGCGGTGAAAGCGAAGCAGGTTGGGTAATCTCGTGAATCAGCAGGAACAAATCTCGTCGCCACCGCCGGCCGGGGCACCACGCCCAAAGCCGTCGCAGCCACCGGCCAGCTCGCTGTGGAGCCGGCTCGCAATACCGCTGTTCGCGGTGATCGTCGCGCTCGGCTTCGTCGCGTTGGCAACGCAGCGCTTCGACGAATGGGTTGGCAACGCCGTGGTCCAGACCACCAACGACGCTTATGTGCGCGCCGAGCTGACGCGGCTTGCCAGTCGCGTCTCCGGCGAAGTGCTGACGGTCGGGGTCACCGATTTCCAGCGCGTCAAGGCCGGCGATCTCCTGATCCAGATCGATCCTGCCGACTATGAGGCGCAGGTCGCGCAGTCCGAAGCCGCGGTCGCCGCCGCGCAAGCGGTGCTCGACAATCTGGCCAATCAGATCGAGCTGCAATATGCGACGATCGCGCAGGCGCAAGCCGCGCGGCTCTCCGCCGAAGCCGTGGAGGTCGAGGCGCGGCAGGAGCAGGAGCGTCAGCAATCGCTGACGCAGACCGAGTCCGGCACGCGGCAGCGGTTCGAGCAGGCGGTCGCAGGCTATGCCAAGGCGCAGGCCGACGTGCGCGCGAGCCGCGCCGTGATCGCGGCCCAGCAGCACCAGCTCGAAGTCCTGCAAGGCACCAAGAAGCAGCGCGCCGCGGATGTCGAGGCCGCCAAGGCGACGCTTGCGGGCACCAAGCTGAAGCTTGGTTACACGAAGATCACGGCGCCGTTCGACGGCGTCGTCGGCGAGCGCCAGGTGCAGCCCGGCGACTACGTCAACATCGGCACCAACCTCATCAACGTCGTACCGTTGCCGAAGGTCTATGTGATCGCGAACTACAAGGAGACCCAGCTTACTCACGTCGCACCGGGGCAGCCGGTCGAGATCACCGTCGACAGTTTCCCGCGTGAGAAGCTGCGCGGCCGGGTCGAGCGTATTGCGCCCGCGACCGGCGCGCAGGTCGCGCTGCTGCCGCCGGACAACGCCACCGGCAACTTCACCAAAGTCGTGCAGCGCCTTCCCGTGCGCATCCTGTTCGAAGACAACCAGCCGCTGCTGGTGCGGCTGGTGCCGGGCATGTCGGTCGTCACCAGCATCGACACCAAGGCCGCGAATGGCGGAAAATGACGATTCCAGTCGCGGCCCGCTCTCGCGCGGCGGCGTCGCCTCGCAGCCGCTGTTTGCGGTGGCGGCGGTGCTGCTCGGCTCGTTCCTCGCCAATTTCGACAGCCGCCTGACCACGGTTGGCCTGCCCGATTTGCGCGGCGCGTTCTCGCTCTCGTTCGACGAGGGCGCCTGGCTCTCCACCGCAGGCATCGGCTCGCAGATCTTCATCGCACCGGCAGTGGCCTGGCTCGCCACCGTATTCGGCCTGCGCCGCGTGCTCGGCATCCCCAGCCTCGTCTATGCCGCGGTCTCGCTGATCATCCCGTTCGTGCACGATTATCCGACATTACTCGCGCTCAGCGTCGTGCATGGCCTCCTGCTCGGCACCTTCGTGCCGGCGACGCTGATGATCGTGTTCCGCAATCTGCCGATCCGCTGGTGGCTCCCGGCGATCTCGATCTATTCGATCCGTGTCGGCTTCGCGCTGGACACGTCGAGCTCGCTGGTCGGCTTCTATGTCGACCATCTCGGCTGGCAATGGCTGTACTGGCAGAGCGTCGTGATCGCGCCCCTGATGGGCCTGATGGTTTATTGGGGTACGCCGCACGAGCCGGTGAATCGCGCGCTGCTGCGCGATGCCGATTGGGGCGGCATGCTGCTGCTCGGCGCCGGCGTTTCGATGATCTATGCCGGGCTCGACCAGGGCAATCGGCTGGACTGGCTGGGGTCGGGGACGGTGATGGCGTTGATCACCGCCGGCGCGGTGCTGTTCGCGGGCTTCCTCGTCAACGAGGCCCTGGTGCGACAGCCATGGGCGCATATCAGCGTGCTGTTCTCGCGCAATATCGGCCTGGGGCTGGTCTTGATCCTGCTCTACACGCTGACCAGCCTGTCCAACGCCTCGCTGGTGCCGAATTTCCTCGCCGCCATCACCTTGCTCAGGCCGGAGCAGAGTGGCCTCTTGCTGCTCACCTATGGCGCGTTGCCGATGTTCGTGCTGGTGCCGCTCTCGATCTGGCTGCTGCGGCATTTCGATACGCGGACAGTGGTGGTCGTGGGATTTGGCTGCTTCGCCGCCGCCAGTCTGTGGGGCACGCAGCTCAGCCATGATTGGGCGCGCGAGGATTTCGCCGGCATCGTGCTGCTCCAGGCGATCGGGCAGTCGCTGACCTTGCTGCCGCTGATCATCACGCTGCTGTCCAACTCCGATCCGAGCCGCGCGACTTCGTTTGCCGCCTATATCCAGATCATGCGGCTCGGCGGTGCCGAGATCGGCGTGGCGGTGATGGGGACGTGGCTGCGCGTCCGCGAGCAGGTCCATTCCTTCTATCTCGGCCAGAATCTCGGCGTCGGTGATGCCGATGTCGTCCGCGTGCTGAAGCAGCTCGCCGACCATTTTGCGGCCCATGGTGCGGGCTCGGCGCAAGCACGCGCGATCGGCACGCTCGCAGGCCTGGTCCAGCGCGAGGCCAATGTGCTCGCCTATATCGACGGCTTCTGGCTGTGCTTCTGGATGGCCATGGCCGCGCTCGGCGTCGTCGCAATGATCACCCGTGCTCCGCCGGGCCCGTTCACGCCGGCGCCATTCGGCTTCGCCAGGATGCTGTTGCGCAAATGCGGGATGCCTCTGACGTAGGTCCAGGATCCGAACGGACCCACGCGCCGAGCGACGGTCGGGTGTTGTTCCGATTATAGCGCAAGCCCGCAAGCCTGACGGATGGCGATCTGAACTGGCGACGGGGGCAGTGCCGGGTCGAACTCGCCTCTCGGCAGCAGCGGTGGCTGTGCCATGAAGCGCGGCCGCTTCCCTCGGTGAGGTTGCGCGGCGTGGACCAGGAATGGATGGCACAGATAAACGGTACCTGCTGCACCGATTGCCAGTTCGATCTCGCAATCTTCCGTGGAAGCATAACCATTGGCAGAGATCTGCTTCAGCGTCGCGCCCGCGTCGCCGTAGGGCAGTAACTCCCGGGCAATGGTGGCATGCGAACCTTTCCGTATCCTTGTTGGTGCGTCATCAGGGCCGACGTCCGAGAACAGGAAGAGCATCAGCAATGCGCGGCCGCTGCTCTTCACATTGGCGCGCCACTCCATCAAATCCGGATTGTCCAAGCCAAAGCTCATGTCCACATGCCAGCCATCATCACCTGGGGATTCCGGTGAGGGAAAGCGGATCGGAAAAGTCCCCAAGCCTCCGGGCATGAGCCAGCGGCCATCACCCGCGAGTTGATCGTAGGCCTGGCGGAGGGTCGGCGTGTTGGCGGCTCCGATGAATGGCGGCGAAGCCTTGGCTCCGACCCGAACAACGGGCTGAATCCAGTTCTCGGGCTCGTCTGGCGACAGACCAATATCGGCCCACAGTTCGTCCCGGCATTGTTTCGCAAGGTGCGTGCTGAAGGCGTTCTCGATCCTGACGAAACCGTCGTCGATGAAGTCCCGGATCTGACTGGAGGTCACGCCGATGCGCTCGGTTTTGGGCATTGCACATTCTCCATTCGGCCATCGCGTCAGCGCAGCCGTTTTGATCTGATTGGCGCGGTGCGCCGAAACGACTCGGTCGCTCAGATCAGCGGGAAGAATGTGGACGTGAAAATCATGCCGCGAACGTATACCGAGGCGGAGAGCCGAATCAAGATGCGGCGGACCAGAGCATTCCGACCAAGGCGGGCCGTATGATCGCGCCGCGAGGTTTGCTCGTCCGACCTGTGCCCTACCGCATCTGCCGCGCCGGCTCGATCAGCTCGGGCCGCGGGCCTGACAGACGCTTGTGCATGTGGACCATGAAGGCCATGGCGAAGATCGGCGTCGCCAGATTGACGATCGGGATCGAGACGAAGGCCGCGATGAACAGGCCGGCGGTGAAGATGGTGGCGGCGTTGTCGCGCCGCATCGCCTTGGCGTCCTCCGGCGAGCGGAAGCGCATCGCGGCGAGCTCGAAATATTCGCGGCCGAGCAGCCAGGCGGCGGCGAGGAAGAAGACGAGGAAGCCGGCGCCGGCGAAAAGCACCAGCGGCAGCGCGATCAGATAGACCAGGATCGTCAGCAGCGCGGTCTTGATGCCCTCGTAGATCGCTTGGCTGAACGGCAGCGCGACGCCCGGCCGCTCGGCCGGATAGTGCTCGCGCTCGACGATCTCGGCGACGTCGTCGACGAACAGGCTCGCCACCAGCGAGGTGATCGCGGGCATCAGGAAGACACTGCCGAACACCACGCCAAGACCCGCGGCGATGGAGATGATCCAGGCGAGCACTTCGAGCGACGAATGCCAGCCCGGACCGAGCAGGCCTTCGAGCCAGAGCTCGCCATAGGTCGCAAACCAGCTCAACAGCCGCTGCAAGCCGATCGCGAGCACGATGATCAGCACCAGTCCGACGCCAATCGACCGCCACAGGATCGAGCGCATCGGCGGCGAGATCATTTGCGACAGCGCCTTTACGGCGGCATCCAGCATGGGAGTACCTCTCGGGAAAACCACCCGCGAGAGGTAGACACAAGAGGCCCGTTCGGCAAGGGAGACCGACGGCACGGGCGCAGCGGCGCTGCTGATAGCCGGATTGACCGTTCGCTTCAACGAAGCCACGATGAAGAAATTCGGCAAGACTGTCGGCTTCATCCACCCGCTTGAGAAAAAGTGGAACCAGCCGGGCAAAGGAACAGGCGCATATGGCAATGGAAGAACCGGCGGCCGGATTGCCGCTTGCAGGCGTGCGCGTCGTCGAGATGACCCATATGGTCATGGGCCCGACCTGCGGCATGATCCTCGCACAGCTCGGGGCCGACGTGATCAAGGTCGAGCCGCCCGCGGGCGACAAGACCCGCAGCCTGGGGGGCATGGGCACCGCCTTCTTCCCGTTGTTCAACCGCGGCAAGCGCAGCGTGGTGCTGGATTTCGAGAAGCCGGAGGATCGCGACACCATGCACCGGCTGCTGGCGACGGCCAACGTGTTCCTAGAGAATTTTCGCGACGGCCAGCTCGAGAAGCAGGGGCTTGGCGCGGACGAATTGCGCCGGCGGCATCCGGATCTGATCATCGCCGGTCACAAGGGTTTCCTGTCCGGTCCCTACGAGCATCGCCCCGCGCTGGATGAGGTCGTGCAGATGATGGCGGGCCTTGCCGCCATGACCGGCACCAGCGAAAAGCCGCAGCGTGTCGGCTCGTCCGCCAACGACATCATGGGCGGCATGTTCGGCGTGATCGCGATCCTCGCGGCGCTCTATCAGAATCGCGGGGGAAAACGCGACGGCGCCGACATCCGCATCGGCCTGTTCGAGAACTGCCTGTTCCTGGTCGCCCAGCACATGGTCGAATACGAGATGACTGGCAACAAGCCGCGCTCGATGCCGGAGCGCGAGCATGCCTGGCCGATCTACGACATCTTCGAGACTGCCGGCGGCGAGCGCATCTTCATCGGCGTCGTTACCGAAGGCCATTGGCAGAGTTTTTGCCGCGAGTTCGGGCTGACTGAATTCCTCGATGATCCTGCCTTGCGCACCACCACCGATCGCATCCTGGCGCGCGGGCGGATCATTCCGCGCGCCGCCGGGATCATCAGGCAGTGGGACGTGGCAAAACTGTCGCAGAGGCTCGATGCGCTCAACATCTGCTTCTCGCCGATCAACCGGCCCGAGGATCTGTTCGCAGATCCGCATGTGCTGCGGCCGGGCGGGCTCGTCAACAATTTCACCGCTGACGGCAAGCCGTTCCGGGTGCCGGCGCTGCCGATTGAATGGAACGGCAGCAATATCGGCGAAGGCCTGAAGGTCGCGCCGCTCGGCGCCGACACCGCGGCCGTTCGCGCCGAGATCGACAATGAAGACGTCACGTCAAAAACGACAGGGAGGCGCGCATGAGCCGGATTCAGGAAATTTATCCCGCAGAGCGCGTCAGCCTGCGCGAGGTGGGGCTGCGCGACGGGCTCCAGCTCGTGAAGAAAATTCCGTCGACCGACGCCAAGCAGCGCTGGGTGCGTGAGGAATACGCCGCAGGCGTCCGGCATTTCGAGGTCGGCTCGTTCCTGCCGGCAAAGACCTTCCCGCAATTCGTCGACGTTCGTGACGTCGTCGCGACCGTCGCGGCATTGCCGGGCGCGCACGGCATCGCGCTTGCGCTCAACGAGCGCGGCGTGAATGAGGCCCTTGAGTCCGGCGTCGGCGAGATCGCCTCGGTCGTCTCCGCGACGGAAGAGCACAGCCAGGCCAATGCGCACCGCTCGCGCGAATCCGCGATCGCCAATTTGAAGCGCCTGTGCGAAATGCGCGATGCGAGCCCCCACAAGCCGCTCGTGAACGCGGCGATCTCGATGGCGCTGGGCTGCTCGATCACCGGGGCGGTTGACCCCGCAGAAGTGCTGCGGCTGGTCGATAAATGCCTCGCGGCCGGCGTCGATTTCGTCGGCATCGCCGACACCGTCGGCTATGCCGGGCCGAAGCAGGTGGCGGAGCTGACACGCGCCGCGGTGAAGCTCGCGGGGAAAAAGCCGATCTGCATCCATCTCCACGACACCCGCGGCATGGGCATCGCGAACGCGGCCGCGGCGCTCGACGAAGGCGCGCGGATCCTTGACGGCTCGCTCGGCGGTCTCGGCGGCTGCCCTTTCGCCCCGGGCGCGACCGGCAATGTCGTGTTCGAGGATCTCGTGTTCCTGTGCGAGAGCAAGGGCTTTGCGACCGGCATCGATTTGGAGAAGTTGATCGCGGTGCGCAGGATCCTGCGCGAGGAGATGCCCGACGAAGCGCTCTACGGCGGCGTCGCGCGCGCGGGCCTGCCGTGCGGGAGCGCGAAGGCGGCGTGATCTCTTTCTTTCCTTCTCCCTTATGGGAGAAGGTGGCGCGAAGCGCCGGATGAGGGGTATCTATCAGCGCACGCGACCGCGAGACGGTCGCTCGCGGAGAGAAAGCCCTCACCCGTCTCGCCGCTTTTGCGGCGAGCCACCCTCTCCCACAAGGGGAGAGGGGCGCGCACCGTTTATGTGGCTCGCCTACTCCTGCCGGTGCCCCTGCTTGCGCGCTTTCGCCTGCTTGCCTTCACCTATCGGGATCATCACCACACGGCCGTAGCGAACGCCGCGTTCGGCGATGATATGGTCGGCGAAATGTCTGACCTCGCCGGCGTCGCCGCGCAGTGCCGTCATCTCCATGCAATTGTTGTCGTCGAGATGGACATGCAGCGTCGCCAGCGCGAGGTCGTGGTGGCCATGGAATTCTTGCACCAGGCGTTTTGAGAGATCGCGGGCGGCGTGGTCGTAGACATAAACGAGGCCGGCGACGCAGGGGCCGGTCTGCGCGGTGTCCTCGCTGCTCTGCTGCAAGCCGGCGCGCGCGAGATCGCGGATGATCTCGGAGCGGTTCTGGTAGCCGCGCGCTTCCGCCGCCGCGTCGATCTCCGCCAGCAGATCGTCCTCGATCGTGATCGTAATTCGCTGCATCAGGCGTCCTCGGTGCGTGCCGCTTCGTTCGTTGCAGCGTAGCCCGGATGGAGCGAAGCGCAATCCGGGACAGTTTCGCTATGTGGACAGAACCCGGATTTCGCTTCGCTCCATCCGGGCTACGGGCATCCCACCTTGGTCCGCAAGCGGAGAGAGGGAGTGCACCTTCACAGCCGCGTGGCCCGCAGCCGCAGCGCATTTCCAACGACGCTCACTGAGGACAGCGCCATCGCAGCTGCGGCAATGATCGGCGAGAGCAGCACGCCGAAGGCCGGATAGAGGATGCCGGCGGCGATTGGAATGCCGGCTGCATTGTAGATGAAGGCAAAGAACAGGTTTTGTCGGATGTTGCTCATCGTCGCCTGCGACAGTTTTCGCGCACGGACGATGCCGGTGAGGTCGCCCTTGAGCAGCGTGACGCCGGCACTCTCCATCGCCACGTCCGTGCCGGTGCCCATGGCGATGCCGACTTCGGCAGCTGCCAGCGCCGGCGCGTCGTTGACGCCATCGCCGGCCATCGCAACGCTGCGGCCCGCCTTTTGCAGCTTTGTCACCACCGCGCTCTTCTGGTCCGGCAGCACCTCGGCCTCGACCTCGGCGATGCCGAGCCTGCGCGCCACCGCCTCCGCCGTGGTGCGGTTGTCGCCGGTCAGCATAATGACCTTGATGCCTTCGGCCGCCAGTGCCTTCAGCGCCTCCGGGGTCGAGGCCTTGACCGGATCGGCGATCGCGAACAGGCCGGCAAGCCGGCCGTCGACGGCCATGTTGATCACCGTCGCGCCATCGCCGCGCAGCCGTTCAGCCTCGCCATCAAGCGTTTTGGTCTCGATGCCGATCGACGTCAGATATTTGGCATTGCCGAGCACGATGGTTTTGCCGTCGACCTTGCCGGTCGCGCCCTTACCCGTGGGCGAATCGAATTGCTCGACCTGGCCCAGCGCAAGCTGCCTCTCCTTCGCCGCGCGCACGATGGCATCGGCCAGAGGATGCTCGCTGGAGCGCTCGACGCTGGCGGCCATGCGGAGGATGTCATCTTCCGCAAACCCCGCCGTCGGCACGATCGCAACCACCTTGGGCTTGCCCTCGGTCAGCGTGCCGGTCTTGTCGACCACCAGCGTGTCGATCTTCTCCATCCGCTCCAGCGCCTCGGCGTTCTTGATCAGCACGCCTGCCTGCGCACCGCGGCCGACGCCGACCATGATCGACATCGGGGTGGCGAGTCCGAGCGCGCAGGGACAGGCAATGATCAGCACGCTGACGGCGGCGACGAGGCCGAAGGCGAGCCGCGGCTCAGGTCCGAGCCAGGCCCAGGCACCAAATGCAACGACGGCAACGACGATGACGATCGGCACGAACCAGCCGGCGACCTGATCGGCGAGGCGCTGGATCGGCGCACGCGAGCGCTGCGCGTCGGCGACCATCTGCACGATCTGCGACAGCAGCGTCTCGCGTCCGACCTTGTCGGCGCGCATGATGAAGCTGCCGGATTGGTTGAGCGTGCCCGCGATCACTTTCGCGGCGGCCTCCTTGGTGACGGGCATGGATTCGCCTGTCACGAGCGACTCGTCGAGCGAGGAACGGCCTTCCAGAATAACGCCGTCGACCGGCACTTTCTCGCCGGGACGAACGCGCAAGCGGTCACCGGCATGAAGTGCGTCGATCTCCACCTCGTGCTCGCCGCCATCAGGCTCGATGCGCCGCGCGGTCTTGGGGGCGAGTTGCAGCAGCGCCTTGATCGCGCCCGACGTCGCGTCGCGGGCGCGCAGCTCCAGCACCTGCCCGAGCAGCACCAGCACGGTGATAACCGCGGCAGGCTCGAAATAAATCGCGATCGCGCCTTCATGGCCGCGAAACGTGGCAGGGAAAATCTGCGGCGCGATGGTGCCGATCACGCTGTAGACATAGGCAACGCCCGTGCCCATCGCGATCAGCGTGAACATGTTGAGGTTGCGCGTCTGCAGCGACTGCCAGCCGCGGACGAAGAACGGCCAGCCAGCCCACAGCACCACGGGCGTGGCGAAGACAAGCTGGATCCAGTTCGACAGCGTCGGATCGATCCAGTTATGCGGGCCTGCGAGATGGCCGCCCATCTCCAGCACCACGGCCGGCAAGGCCAGCGCGCCGCCGATCCAGAATCGCCGTGTCATGTCGGCGAGTTCGGGGTTGGGGCCAGTCTCCAGGCTCGCCACTTCCGGTTCCAACGCCATGCCGCAGATCGGACAGGTGCCGGGTCCGACCTGGCGGATCTGCGGATGCATCGGGCAGGTGTAGATCGTGCCCGCGGGTATCTCGGGCTCGGGTGTCTTCTCCTTGGTGAGATATTTTGCGGGATCGGCGGCGAATTTGGTGCGGCAGCCGGCCGAGCAGAAATGGAAGGCCTCGCCGTGATGCTCGAACCGGTGTTTTGAGGTCGCGGGATCGACCGTCATGCCGCAAACGGGATCGCGGACTTTTGCCGCGGCGGCGCCATGGTCGTGAGCGTGATCGCCGTGCGCGCCGCAGCAGGAGGCCGCTGCGGGCTTGTCGACCGGAGCAGCCTTGCTGGAACAGCCGCATCCGGAATGCGTTTCCGGCTTGTGATGGTGTCCGTGTTCGGCGTCGTTCATTGCCACGCTCCGGCCTTGCAAGAAATACCCCTAGGGGGTATATAGGCGGCATGCGCAAGGACATCAAGACATCTGTCGGAAAACGCCTCGGCCGGATCGAGGGGCAGGTCCGCGGCCTCTCGAAAATGGTTGAGGAGGACCGCTATTGCATCGACATCGTCACGCAGATTTCGGCGGTGCGCGCCGCTCTGCGCCGGGTCGAGGAAGAGGTTCTGAAAGATCACGTCGCCCATTGCGTCGAGCACGCGATCGCGAGCGGCGACAAGGCCGACCAGCGCGAGAAGATCGCGGAGCTGATGGCGGTGATTGGGCGGTCGGAGCGGTAGGTTTACTCTTTTCGTTCCGGCCTACGCCGCCCTCTCGCGCGTCCGACCGCGCCGCCTTGGGCGGTACATGGCCAGCTTCTTCAGAAGCCGGAAGTGCTCCGAGACGGTGACGCGCTCGACTATCTCTGCCGGCTGCGCGGACGTACCGCCCATCACTTCCTCAGCCGGAATTTCACCCGCCGCCTCTTCGTCAATCGCTTCAGGAACGAGCGGCGGCGCACGGAGCGTTTCTGGAAACACACTGAATGTGCCGGCTACCTCCTCGAGCGGCTTCTGCTTGTCGGCCCAGTGCAAGGCGGTGTAGTCGAAGCCGTGCACGATGGTGGGTTTGACGACTTCGAAATAGGGCGAGATGTCGAAGTCGCGGGGCATGTAGAGCGAGGAATCGCGGATATGCAGTATCTCACGGCGGGCAGCACGGCTGCCGGCCTTGGTGATCTTGGGCAGGATCGGATAACGCACGGCGTCGAAGGCCTGCGCGATCAGCGCCGAGCAGATGATCTTGGTGGGATCGCCCGAGCCGATCGAGATCATGCGGCGCCGCCAGCGCTGCGGGATCGGCAGCGGAAATAGAAAGCGCATCAGGTCGACGATGTTCTTGGTGTCGTAGCCGAAGCCGATGCGGTTGATCGCATAGCGGCAGACCGTGGTGCGGTCCTCGTAGGACAGTCCGACCGGGCGACAGACCCTGGTATGATAGGGGAAATATTTCGACAGCGGCGCGGAGGTGACACCTTCTCCGATATTGGCCTCGATCAGCACGTGCGGCTCGCCGTCAGGCTCTTCCGCGCCCTCGATCGGGCCGACATAGAGTGCGCCGTGGGACCAGGTCGACTGGGTCAGATATTTGATAATGCCGGAGATGCGGTTGTTGCCCTCGACCAGCAGCACGTCGCCCGGCTCGATGATGCCGCGCAGATGCTCGGGATCGCTCGGCGTGAACGGCTCATAACCCGGCACCTCCTTCGAGAGGTACGCGGCAATCAACTTGCCGACCGAGTCCAGGACCGTCCCCATTTCAAAACTCCCCCACGGCCTTTTCCGGCCGTCTTTTTCTCTTCTCTAGCATGGTTGGAACATGTTGCAATTCGGTTCATCACTCTGTGACATCAAGCACGATTGATTCACCATGATGGTTGCCGTGCAACATCAGATACGGCAAGGTTCGCTAGCTGTTCCCGTTTGCCGCAAGTCTCCGGAAACCATGACATGACAATCACGCGCCGCAGCTTCCTATCGGCATCGGCGGGCCTTGCCGCGATGCCGGTCCTGCGCGCAACCGCCGCGCCCCTGCCGCGCGAGGCTGACATCGTCGTGATCGGCGCGGGCGCAGCCGGAATTGCCGCGGCGCGGCGCATCATGGCGGCCAATCGCAGGGTCGTGGTGGTGGAAGCTGGGTCGCAGATCGGCGGGCGCTGCATCACGGACACGGCGACCTTCGACACGCCGTTCGATCGCGGCGCACGCTGGATGCATAATCCCGACACCAATCCGATGATCCGGCTGGCGCGCAGTGCCGGGCTCGACGTGCTGCCGGCGCCATCGGGCCAGAAGATGCGCATCGGCCGCCGCAACGCACGGGCCGGCGAGACCGAGGAATTCCTGGCGGCGCTGGTGCGCGCCAACCGCGCCATCGACGAGGCCGCGCGCGGCAAGCTCGATACCGCCTGCGCCTCGGTGCTGCCGAAGGATCTCGGCGACTGGGCCGGCGCGGCGGAGTTCATGCTCGGCGCCAGCTTTGCGGGCAAGGACCTGAAGGAACTGTCTGCAATCGACAAGGCGCGCGCGCAGGACCGCAATGCCGCAATCGCATGCCGCCAGGGCCTGGGGACCCTGATCACCAAGCTCGGTGAGCAGGTGCCGGTCGCGCTGTCGACGCCGGCAAGCCGGATCGTCTGGAGCAATCGCGACGTCAGCGTGGAGACGCAAGCCGGCAGGATCGCCGCACGCGCCGCCATTATCACGGTCTCGACCAATGTGCTGACCTCGGGCGCGATCAAGTTTGGGCCTGACATTCCGAAACGCACGCTCGATGCCGCCTCGAAGCTCACGCTCGGAAGCTACGATCACATCGTGCTGCAAATGCCCGGCAATCCGCTGGGCCTGGCGCGCGACGACATCCTGATCGAGCAGAGCAACTCGACGCGGACGGCGTTGATGTTCGCCAATATCGGCGGCTCCTCGCTGTGCTCGATCGATGTCGGCGGCTCGTTCGGCCGCGATCTGTCGCAGCAGGGCGAGAAGGCGATGACGGCTTTTGCCAAGGAGTGGATTACAAAGCTGTTCGGCAGCGAAGTCGCCGCCGCCGTGCAGAAAGTCAGCGCAACGCGCTGGAACGCATCGCCTTTCGTGATGGGGGCGATGTCGGCGGCCTCCCCAGGCGGTCAGCTCTCGCGAAAAATCCTGACCGAGCCGATCGGCAACATGTTCCTCGCCGGCGAAGCCACCCACGAGACGCTCTGGGGCACCGTCGACGGCGCCTGGGAAAGCGGCGAGCGTGCCGCGGACGCGGCGCTCCGCAAGATCGGTGCGCTGAAGGACGAGCCGGCCGACGTGCCGACGCAATCGACGAAGAAGCGGCGCGCTCCGCGACAGCAGGGCAGCAACTAGCGCAAAATCCCATCCAGCACCGGCAGCCCGGCGATCACCGCGATCGCGATCAGCCCGTAGCAAATCGCGCGGAACACTTTCTCGCTGGCACGACCGAACAGCGAGGCCCCGAAGGCGACGCCGATCGCATAGACCGGACCGACGATCAGCGAGAGCACGAGCGATTCGCGCGAGATCAGTCCTGTGGTTGCATAGCTGACCATTGAGAAGAAATCCGATGCGCCAAAAAACAGCAAGATGTTGGCGCGCGCGATGATCGGGGCGATGGGACGGCCGAGCCAGTAGCCGACGATCGGCGGGCCGCCGGTCTGTGCGAGGCCGCTACAGAAGCCGGAGAGGCCGCCGATGCCGACCGAGAGCCAGGCGTGGTCCCTGCCGCGATAACGCCAGCCCGACAGCAGCAGAAGCAACAGCGCCGCGACGAAGCAGGAGATGATCCAGCGCGTGGTGACGGGCTCGAGCACGCTGAGGAAATAGGTGCCGGCGGGTACGCCGACCAGCGCGCCCAGCACGATCACCGCGGTGGCCTTGCGGTCGGCCTTGCGCCAAGCGTCGGGCAGCAGCGGCGCGGCCGCGACGAAATCGATCACGAGGAGCAGCGCGGCAACCAGACGCGGCGCCGCGATGCTGCTCGCCAGCGGCATGAAGATCAGCGCCGAGCCGAAGCCGGAGAAGCCGCGCGCGGTGCCCGAAACGAAAGCGACGGCGCAGAGCGCCACCTCAACGGTGAGGCTGACGTTCTGCGGGAGGAAATCGGCGAGATTCATCCCCGCAACACGCCGCCGGTCTTCTTCGTCACCTCCGCCACAATTTTCGCGGCGACCGCGTCGATCTCCTGGTCGGTCAGGGTCTTCTCGCGCGGCTGGATCGTCACCGCGATTGCGATCGACTTCTTGTCGTCGTCGATGCCCTTGCCCTCGTAGACGTCGAACACGTTCACCGCGGTGATCAGCTTCTTGTCGACGCTCTGAGCCGCGCGCACGATGTCGCCGCCCTTCACGGTGCGGTCGACGATGAAGGCGAAATCGCGCGAGACCGGCTGGAATGCCGACAGTTCGATCACGGGTTTGGCACGGGTCGGCTTCTTCTTCGCCTCGGGGACGCGGTCGAGGATCACCTCGAACACCATCAGCGGGCCGCCGGCGCCGAGCGCCTCGAGTGCGCGCGGATGCATCTCGCCGAAATAGCCGAGCACGTTCTGCGGCCCGATCTGGATCGTGCCGGAGCGCCCCGGATGCAGCCAGGACGGGCCGCCCGCGACGATCTGAAGGGCCTGCATCGGCGCGCCGGCCGCGGCGAGCACCGCGAGCGCGTCGGCCTTGGCGTCGAACAATTCAGCCTGCGCCGAGCCCGACCAGTGCCGGCCGAAGCCCTGCGACGATGCAAGGCCGCGGCGGACGCCGCTTGCGGCCATGTACTGATCTTGCGGGCGGTCGCCCTTGAACACTTGCCCGACCTCGAACAGCGCGACATCGCCAAAGCCGCGATCGGCATTGGCCTGCGCCGCCACGATCAGGCCCGCCAACAGCGTCGGGCGCATGTCGGACAAATCCGCCGCGATGGGGTTGGCGACCTCGAGTTCGCGCTGCCCGCCGCCGAACAGTTTTGCGGCAGACTTGGTGATGAAGGACCAGGTCACCGCTTCGATGATGCCGCGGCTCGCCAGCGCGCGCCTGGCGCGGCGGGTGCGGAGCTGGAGCGGGGTCAGCACCGATTTGCGTGCGTCCTCGCCGCGCTCGAACGGCGTCATCGGCACCTTGTCGACGCCGTAGATGCGGACGACTTCCTCGACGATGTCGGCCTTGCCGTGCACGTCGGTACGCCACGACGGCACCGCGACCTTCACGACGGGTCCCGGGCCCGCCATCATGAAGCCGAGATGGGTCAGGATGCGCTTCATCTCCGGCATCGGCACCTCGATGCCCGAGAGCCGCTTGACCTCGGTGACCGGAAAATCGATCACACGGTCGTCGCCGAAGGTCTTGCCGACCACGACGTTTTCGGACGGCGTGCCGCCGCACATCTCCATCACCAGCCTGGTTGCGAGCTCCAGCCCGGGGACCATGAAGGCCGGATCGACACCGCGCTCGAAGCGGTAGCGCGCATCCGAATTGATGCCGAGCTTGCGGCCGGTCTGGGCGATGTTGATCTCGTTCCACAGCGCCGATTCGATCAGCACGTCCGTGGTGTTCTCGTCGCAGCCCGAGGCCTCGCCGCCCATGATGCCGGCGAGCGATTCGACGCCGTGCTCGTCCGCGATCACGCAAGTCGCGGGATCGAGATTATAGCTGCGGCCGTCAAGCGCGAGCAGCGTCTCGCCGTCACGGGCGCGGCGCACCACGAGATTGCCCTTGACCTTCTTCGCATCGAACACATGGAGTGGTCGTGCGCGATCATAGGTCATGAAGTTAGTGATATCGACCAGCGCGTTGATTGGGCGCAGGCCGATCGCGGTCAGCCGCTTCTGCAGCCATTCCGGCGACGGGCCGTTCTTGACGCCGCGCACGAGACGCAGCGCAAAGCCCGGGCACAGCGCCGCGTCTTCGACCGTGACCTTCACCGGGCAAGGGAATTCGCCCTTGATCGGCTTGATGGTGGGGTCCTTGAACTTGCCCATGTCGGCGGCGGCGAGATCGCGCGCGATACCGTGCACGCCGGTGCAGTCCTGCCGGTTCGGCGTCAGATTGATCTCGACCACGGGATCGCCGAGGCCGGCCCATGCAGCGTAGGCAGCGCCGATCGGCGCATCCGCGGGCAATTCCATGATGCCGTCATGGTCGTTGGATATCTGCAATTCAGCCGCCGAGCACAGCATGCCGCGGCTCTCGACCCCGCGGATGGTGCCGATTCCGAGCGTGATGTCCTTGCCGGGAATATAGGTGCCGGGCGGCGAGAACACGCTGACGAGACCCGTCCGCGCATTCGGCGCCCCGCACACGACCTGCACGGGCGCGCCACCGTCACCAGTGTCGACCATGCAGACGCGCAGGCGATCCGCATTCGGATGCTGCTCGGCGGATATCACCTTGGCGATGGTGAAAGGCTTCAGCGCCTTCGCCTTGTCCTCGATGTTCTCGACCTCGAGACCGATCATGGTGAGCTTCTCGGCGAGCTTGTCCAGCGGCTCGTCGGTGTCGAGATGTTCCTTCAGCCAAGAGAGGGTGAATTTCACGAGCTCAGCCCTCCCGCCAGCGTCGGCACTTCCAGCGGCTTGAAGCCGTAATGGGACAGCCAGCGGACGTCGCTGTCGAACAACTGGCGCAGATCGGCGATGCCGTATTTCAGCATGGCGATGCGGTCGATGCCCATGCCCCAGGCAAAACCCTGGTACTCGTCGGGATCGATGCCGCAGGCGCGCAGCACGTTTGGATGCACCATGCCGCAGCCGAGAATCTCGAGCCAGTCTTCGCCCTCGCCGAAGCGGATCTCGCCCTTGTCGCGGCGGCACTGGATGTCGACCTCCAGCGAGGGTTCGGTGAACGGGAAGAACGAGGGCCGGAAGCGCATGTTGATGTGATCGACCTCGAAGAACGCCTTGCAGAACTCGTGCAGGATCCATTTGAGGTGGCCGAGATGCGAGTGCTTGTCGATGACGAGGCCTTCGACCTGGTGGAATTGCGGCGTGTGGGTGGCATCCGAATCGATGCGATAGGTGCGGCCCGGGCAGATCACGCGGATCGGCGGCTTCTCACTCAGCATGGTGCGCACCTGCACCGGTGAGGTGTGGGTGCGCAACAGCATGCGCGAGCCGTCCTCCTTCGGATGGAAGAAGAAGGTGTCGTGCATCTCGCGCGCGGGATGGCCTTCGGGAAAATTCAGCTTGGTGAAGTTGTAATCGTCGGTCTCGATATCGGGACCTTCGGCGACCGAGAATCCCATGTCGGCGAAGATCGTGGTCAGCTCGTCCCAGACCTGGCTCAGCGGATGGATGCGGCCGGCTTCGGTCGGCGCATCGCGCAGCGGCAGGGTGACGTCGATGGTTTCCGACGCAAGCCGCGCGTCGAGCGCCGCCGATTTCAAGACGTCGCGCCGCGCGGCGAGTGCCTCGGTGACCTTGTCCTTGGCCTGGTTGATCGCGGCGCCTTGCGTCTTGCGTTCGTCCGGCGACATTTTTCCGAGCGTGGCAAGAAGTGCCGAGATCGAGCCCTTCTTGCCGAGGGCTGCGACGCGCACGGCTTCGAGGGCGGCCTCATCGGCGGCGGCAGCGATCTGGTCGAGGATGGATGTTTCGAGCGTTGCGAGGTCGGACACGGTCAAATCCCTGCTGCCAAATTCGGCTGGGTTGTCGCCGCCCGAAGGCCGTAACGTCAAGCGAAAAGCCGGTCATTTCGGGCTGACGAACGGCTGGATTGAACCTCGCGCGGGGGCCTGGCACCAAGGCAATGCGAGGAGGCTTCGCGATGCTCTCAAGATCCTGTCTGGCTGTTCTGGCCGTCGTTCTCTCGGTCGCCAGCACCCCGGCGCGTGCCATGGTCTGCATGGACACGTCGATGACGCTGGACGAGGTCGCCGACACCATCGGTGCCCAGAAGAGCTGCGAAAGCGCGATGAAGGTGTTTCAGGATTGCCAATTGACCGCGAGCGGCGATGTCCAGCTCGGCGCCGCCGTCGAGAAGAAATGCGAAGCGGACTTCATGCCCGGCCTCAGCACCGCGCAGAAACAGGCCTACCAACGCGAGATGCGCGTGTGCGACCGAAAGTACCGGAATAAATCCGGCACCATGTATCTGTCGTTCACGGCATTCTGCCGGGCGGAGGTCGCCCAGCGTTACTCGCAACGCGCGCCGAAGGCCGGCGGAGCCGGCCGCTAGCTCAGGCCGCCAGAGCGGCTTTGGCCTTCTCGGCGATCGCCTGGAACGACGCGGGCTCGTTGATCGCGAGATCCGACAGCACCTTGCGGTCCACGGTGATCCCGGACTTGGCCATGCCGTCGATAAAGCGGCTGTAGGTCAGGCCGAACGGACGGACGGCCGCGTTGATGCGCTGGATCCAGAGCGCGCGGAACGTCCGCTTCTTGCGCTTGCGATCACGGAAGGCATACACGAGAGCTTTGTCGACCGCCGGCTTGGCGGTGCGGATCGTGTTCTTGCGGCGGCCGCGGAAACCCTTGGCGGCCTTGTAGACTTTCTTGTGCTTGGCGTGGGCGGTCACACCGCGTTTGACGCGAGCCATGACAAAAATCCTTCGAAAGATGACTTGATGTTCGGATCGCCGCGAAAGCTGCGGCGCGGGTGGCAATGATCGTGGACGCGATCAGGCGTTCGGCAAGAAGTACTTCTTGACGTTGTCGCCGTCGGTCTTGAACAGCACGGCGGTGCCGCGCAGCTGACGGATCTGCTTCTTGGTCCGCTTGATCATGCCGTGACGCTTGCTGCGATGAGCGAACATCACTTTGCCGGTGGCAGTCACCTTGAAGCGCTTTTTAGCGCCCGATTTGGTCTTCAGCTTGGGCATTTGGCTCTCCTAATGGCCACAGAAATCCGCCCGCGAAGGCGGCTGGCCGTCAAAATGCTCGTTAGAGCGTTGATTGTGCTCAGGTTTTACGAACAAGCGCGAAACCCGCACGGACACCGCCACGGCAGCCCTTAATCAGCCGGGCAATGAAGGCTGGGCTTATGACAGAGGACGGGCCAATTGGCAACGATGAACCCGTGGAACTTGCCTGGCGACTATCCGTAATTGCTATCCTGATGTCGAAGACGTGTCGCGCGGAGCAGGACCAGAATGTCCCATTTTTCCCAATCGCTTTTCGCTGATGTCGCTCGTCCGCGCTGCCTGGCGCTGTTGGCCGTGCTCGCCATGGCTGCGTTTCCGTCGACTGCCGGTGCTCGCATCCGCGGCTATGACGGCGTCTGGAACGTCACCTTCGCCACCACCCGCGGCAATTGCAGCTCCGGCTACAGCGTTCCCTTCACCGTCGCCGGCAGCCGGGTATCGTCCGCCGGCGGTGGCCGGGTCTCCGGCAAGGTCAATCGCAGCGGTGCCGTCGCGGTCCAGGTTTCGGTCGGAGCGTCCCACGCCAGCGGCGGCGGCCGGCTCGCCGCCGGGGCCGGGAGCGGCTCCTGGCACGGCATCATCTCCGGCGACCGCTGCAGCGGCATCTGGCAGGCCACAAGGACGTAATTTGACTCTTCTATGGAGGTACGCTCCCGCTCCCGAGCGATGTTTCCGCCGGCTCGCACAATACAAAACGGCCCGCCGGAAATCCGGACGGGCCGTTGAATTCGCTAGTTCAAAGTATCGACGTCAGCGCGGCGCCAGCACCATGACGACCTGACGGCCTTCGAACCGCGCGTCCTGCTCCACCTTGGCGAGCTCGGCGACGTCGGTCTTGATCTTGTCGAGCAGCTTGGTGCCGATCTCCTGGTGCGCCATTTCGCGGCCGCGATAGCGCAAGGTGATCTTGACCTTGTCGCCCTCTTCGAAGAACCGCTGCATTGCGCGCATCTTCACTTCGTAATCGTGGTCGTCGATCATCGGGCGGAGCTTGATCTCCTTGATCTCGACGATCTTCTGCCGCTTGCGGGCTTCGGTGGCTTTTTTCTGCGCGGCGTACTTATACTTCCCGTAGTCCATGATCTTGCATACGGGAGGGCTGACGTTCGGCGAGATCTCGACCAGATCCATGCCGGCTTCCTGGGCCAGGCGGATAGCCGCGACGGTCTCGATCGTGCCCTTGTTCTCACCGGTCTGATCGATCAGCTGGATCTGCGCATTGCGAATATCGTCGTTGATGCGCGGCCCGTCTTTGGCGGCAGTGGGCGGAGCTTTATTGGGACGGCGAATGGGTGGTTCTCCAAAGTTATGAAAAGAGGCGGCTATTTTGCAGGAAGATACGGTTGCCGGCAAGCAATCGCTCGTGCGGCGGTCGAAAAAGCCTCAAATGCGAGGCAATTTGGCCACGGCGGGGCACGCAGAGGGACATAGACACCTTGCTTCTATTCCGCAAGCGTCCCAAAGGGCCAATGCCGACGTCCGGCTGCGCTGCGGAACAGGTCCGGACGGCTCAAATCGCACAGCCGGAGTAAACGTTCCATGACTGCTGCAATTCCCGATGCCGTGCTCGACTTCATCGATGTGGGCGAGGGCCCGTCCGCACGCCGAATCGCGGTGCGCAGCCGGCGCGGACAGGGGCTCGAGCAAGGTCCCGGGCTGGTCTGGCTCGGCGGGTTCAAATCGGACATGCAGGGCAGCAAGGCCGTCGCACTGGACGAATGGGCTCGGGATCACGGGCGCGCCGTGGTCCGGTTCGATTATTCGGGCCACGGCGAATCCGGTGGCGATTTCGCCGACGGAACCATCGGGCGTTGGCTTGAGGAAAGCGTCGCGGTGTTCGAGCGATTCTGCGACGGCCCGCAGATCCTGATTGGCTCGTCCATGGGCGGCTGGATGGCGCTGCTGCTCGCGCGCGAGATCAAAAAGCGTTCTGGCAAGGCGTCGCTGGCCGGCCTGGTGCTGATCGCGCCGGCACCCGACTTCACCGAGGAGCTGATGTGGAAGAATTTTCCGGCCGCGGTGAAGAAAGAGATCGAGACGAAGGGCCTGTGGCTCAGACCGTCGGACTATGGCGACGGCTCGCCCTATCCGATCACGCGGAATCTGATCGAGGAGGGACGCAACCACCTCGTGCTCGGCAGCGCGATCGATCTCGGCTGTCCCGTCCGCATCCTGCAAGGCGCGCAGGATCCTGACGTGCCCTGGCAGCACGCGTTCGCGCTGACACATCGCCTGCCGGCCGACGACGTCGTGCTGACCATGATCCAGGACGGCGATCACCGCCTCTCGCGCCCGCAGGACATCGCCCGCATTCTTGCCGCAGTGGCCGAGATCGGGTGAAGTGCTTTCTTCCTTTCCCCTTTGAGCAATAAGAGCAATTGGGAGGCGCTATGACGACCACCGCCATGCTGCGCGCTTTCTGCGACGCCGTCGAACAGCGCAACGGAAAAGCCTTCGCTGATCTCTTCACCGAAGACGGCGTCTATCATGACGTATTCTACGGTGCCTTCGCCGGCCGCGAGAAGATCGCCGCGATGATCGAGGACTGGTTCTATCGCACGGCGACCGATTTTCGCTGGGACATGCACGATCCGGTGTCGAACGGCACCACGCTCTATGCGCGCTACACGTTCAGCTATCGCTCGACCTTGCCGGAAGCGAATGGCGCACGGGCGATGTTCGAGGGCGTCGCGATCATGACGCTGCGCGGCGGCAAGATCGCCGGCTATCACGAGGTCGCGAACACCGCGCCGGCGTTTGTCGATTTGAAGTTTGCGCCGGAGCGGATCGCGAAGATCGCCGCCAGGCAGGGCGCGGAGCTCAAGGCGCGGCCGGAGATGAAGCGGCATTTGGGCTAGCCGTCATTCTTGCGTGCTTACCGTTTCGATGGATTGACCATCGGCTTGCGCTGCGCCAGCGCCGCGACCGTGGCGGTGCCGATCGGGCCCGCTTCGTCGTAGAGCCAGCATTCGCCGATCGCCACACCGTCGGTGGCGTGATGGTTCACCACCTCGAAGCCGATCCAGTTCGTCACGGGCAGGCGGTGCAGATAGATCGTGACGTCGCTGTTGATGTAGCCGAGCCCCTTGTCGCCGGCGTTCGCGAACGGACTGGCGAAATCCGCGCCGGTGGCGACATGGACGAACGGCGTCATCGGCGCGCCCGCGACCAGCTCGCGCACCTCGCTCATCCAGAGTTTTCGCGGGCCCAATGAGCCCATGTGACCGACGATCGGCCGTGTGGTCCATTTGCCGTTCATGCCGAGCCTGGGATCGGTGGGCTTGGGAATGTCGGCCGGCTTCGGCACGTCCCAGTTCGGCGGCGACCAGACGTTGCCTTCCGGATTCTGTGTCCGCCGCAACAGGTGGCACGAGGCGCGCGCCATGCCGACGCCGCCGGAGAAGAACTCCGCTTCCACGACGCGGATGCGCATCCCGTCGCGCACCAGCCGTGTCGTCACCTCGATCGGCTTGTCGATGGTCGGCAGCCGAAACATATCGACGGTCAGCCGCACCGGCACGAATTCAGGGCCGGAATGCCGCTCCTCGATGGCGAAGCCGAGCAGGCCGATGATGACGCGTCCGTGCAGCGATTTCGGATCCCACGGGCCGTTGGCGACTTCCGTCGGATGGAATGTGTCGCCGTCGCGGGTGAAGAAAGGGATGTTTGTCATGACGCGCGAGCTTGAAGGAACGTGTGGGGAAATCAAGGTGCTCAATCCTCATGGTGAGGAGGCGCGAAGCGCCGTCTCGAACCATGCAGGCCCGCTGCAGCCGCTCGGCCTCGATCCTTCGAGACGCGCGCGAAAAGCGCGCTCCTCAGGATGAGGGGAAGGAGCGGGATGCTAGGACGCCAGCTCCCACTCCTGACGCACACCTTGATCGCTCTCTCCGGCAATCGCGTTCGTCCTGATCGCCGCGAACTCATCCCGCGACAGCAACTGCCTCAGCGCCCACACCGCAGCGCCACGCACCAGCGGGCTCGCATCGCCGAGCAATCGCCGCGCTTCCTCTGCAAGTGCCGCATCGCCGGAGTTGCCGATCGCGATCAGTACGTTGCGCAAAAAGCGGTCGCGGCCGATGCGCTTGACGGGCGACTTCGTGAACAGCGCGCGGAACGCAGCGTCGTCGAGCCGTGCGAGTTCGGCAAGACCTGGCGCGCGCAATTCGCTACGCGCTGCGAGCTTGGCCTCACGGCCCTCCTGCGCGAACTTGTTCCAGGGACAGGCGGCGAGGCAATCGTCGCAGCCATAGATGCGGTTGCCGATGCTTTTGCGAAATTCGCGCGGGATCGGCCCCTTGTTCTCGATGGTGAGGTAGGAGATGCAGCGCCGCGCATCGAGCTTGTAGGGCGCGGGGAAGGCCGCGGTCGGACAGATGTCGAGACACGCCCGGCACGAGCCGCAATGATCGATCTCGGCGTCGTCGCGCGGCAGCTCGAGTGTGGTGTAGATCGCGCCGAGAAACAGCCACGAGCCAAATTCGCGCGAGACCAGATTGGTGTGCTTGCCCTGCCAGCCCAGATGCGCGGCCTGCGCCAGGGGTTTCTCCATCACGGCCGCGGTATCGACGAACACTTTCACTTCGGACGGTGCGGCCGCGACCAGCCATCGCGCCAGTGCCTTCAGGCGCTTCTTGATCAGGTCGTGATAGTCGTCGCCCTGCGCATAGACCGAGATCGCCGCGCGCGTGCGCTGCTTCAGGATCGCGAGCGGATCCTGGTCGGGGCCGTAATTGACACCGAGCATGATGACGCTGCGCACGTC
The DNA here is from genome assembly GCF_023073915.1 of Bradyrhizobium sp. 149. Lineage (GTDB taxonomy): Bacteria > Pseudomonadota > Alphaproteobacteria > Rhizobiales > Xanthobacteraceae > Bradyrhizobium. The sequence goes on from NZ_JADPKK010000012.1 coordinate 189,618, forward strand.
CTGCCACAGCCCGCGCGGATCGACCCGGCGTTCCGGCTGCGCGGCGAGCCAGTCCATGTCGCCATGGCCGCCGGATGCGATGAATTCGAGGAAATGCTGTCCGGCGCTTTCGATCGTGCCGGGCTCTGTAATGCCAATGCAGTCGAAGCCGAGCGCGCGTGCCTCGTTTGCAAGCGCCGTCTTCAGTTCGGTCAGATCGGAGTTCAGAAGTCGAGGTCCACGTAGGTCCGCGACGCCGGCACGCCCGCCAGCCATTCGCTCAGCAGCGGACGGAACGACGGGCGGGATTTCACCCGCGCGTACCACGCCTTTGCTGCGTCGTCCTCGCTCCATGGCACGTCGCCCAGATAGTCGATCGCCGAGAGATGCGCCGCGGCGGCGAGATCCGCGTAACTGAGCCGGTCGCCGGCGAGGAAATTACGCGTCTGCGCCAGCCAGCCGATATAGGCCAGATGATAGCGCACATTGGCCTTGGCGGCGCGCATCACGTCGGCCGAGGGCGGGCCGCCGCCATTCTCCTCGCTCATGAATCGCTTGTAGATACGTTCGGTGACGAGCGGGTGGGAGACTTCCTCGAAGAACTTTTCGTTGAACCAGGCCATCAGCCGGCGCACTTCGACGCGTTCGCCGATCGTCTCCGGCATCAGGCGCTTGAGGCCCATATCGTAACCATAGGACTCGTCGAGATATTCGGCGACGATCGCCGCGCCCGGGATCGGCGGCTGCTCGTCGTCCACCAGGACGGGCGTCGTGCCCGCCGCATTGAGCAGCAGAAACGCTTCGCGCCGCTCCCAGCTGCGCTCTTCGACCAGCTTCAGCTCAAGCCCGTATTCTCCCGCGATCAGGCGGATGAACCGCGAATGCGGACAGAACGGATGATGAAACAGCGTAAACATGAAGCCTTTGACTATTTGATGGTGCTTAAGAATCCATCAATGTTTGTGCGGCGCCACACTAGTCATTCAAAACCGCGAGGCAAGGGCGCGACGCCGCATTTTGCGATTGCAGCAAGGGAGCGGATGGGCGAGAAGAGCCCCGCTTTTCCAGCCGAAATGGACCGTAAATATGTCAGATGCAATACGGGCAGTGATCCTCGGCATCATCGAGGGTGTGACCGAGTTCCTTCCCGTTTCGTCGACCGGCCATTTGCTGCTTGCGGAGCGCTTCTTCCATCTCGGCGAGGGCGCGTTCTGGGATTCGTTTACGGTCCTGATCCAGCTCGGCGCGATCCTCGCGATCGTCGTGTTGTACTTCAAGAAATTGTGGGACGTCGCGATGGGCATGTTCACGGGCGACGCCTATGCGCGCCGCTTCGTGATCGGTGTGCTGGTGGCGTTCCTGCCCGCTGTCGTCGTGGGTCTCGTCGGCGGCAAATATATCAAGAGCCTGCTGTTCAATCCCTGGGTGGTTTGCTTCTCGCTGATCGTCGGCGGCGCCATCCTGCTCTGGGTCGACAAGCTCGATCTCAAGGCGCGCGAGCACGACGCCACAAGGTTTCCGCTGCTGATGTATCTTTACATCGGCATCGCGCAGTGCGTCGCGATGATCCCGGGCGTGTCGCGCTCCGGCGCAACCATCGTCTCGGCCATGCTGCTCGGGGCCGACAAGCGCGCGGCGGCGGAGTTCTCGTTCTTCCTCGCCATTCCCACCATGATCGGCGCGTTCGCCTACGATTTCTACAAGAACCGCTCCGAGATGACGATGGACCACATGGGCATCGTAGCGATCGGCTTCGTGGTGTCGTTCATCACCGCGGTCATCGTGGTGAAGGCGTTCCTCGGATACGTCACCCGCCACGGCTTCGTGGTGTTCGCCTGGTGGCGCGTGATCGTCGGCACGCTCGGCCTGATCGCGCTGGCGCTGGGGCGGTAGATCCGAAGCTCAAACGACTGCAGTCCGGGCGTTGAAGCTCGTCATACCCGGTCTTGTGGCGGGCACCCACGTTCTTGGCGATCATCGAGAAAAGACGTGGATGGCCGGGACGAGCCCGGCCATGACGGCGGGATGATTACGCGCTCTTGCGCTGGAATTGCCCGGCGGCGCGGAAACGCCAGAGATATTGCGGGGCGATCGCTTCGAGCGAGTCGGGGGCAATGCCGAGGCCTTCCAGCGTGAGGCCGGCGGCCTTCGCCGCATCCGACACGACATTGTCGCGCGCGAGCAGCGTGACCTGGTCGGGCGTCAGCTTCATTGCGCCGGGCGCGAATTGCAGGAAGTTGGCCTTGAAGCGGGCCAGCCCGAACGGCAGCGGCACCAGCATCCGCTTGCGATCGGCAATGGCGAGAATGGCCTCGATGATCTCGCGCATGGTCAGCACTTCCGGCCCGCCGAGCTCGTAGGTGGCGCCCGCCTTGGCCTTGCCGTCGACGGCATCGGCGATCGCGGTCGCGACGTCGCCGACATAGACCGGCTGCATCCGGGTCTCACCGCCGATCAGCGGCAGCACCGGCAACATCCGGGCCAGTGCCGCGAAGCGGTTGGTGAACTGGTCCTCGGGGCCGAACATCACGGAAGGGCGGAAGATCGTCGCCGACGGCACCGCGGCCAGGACCGCCGCTTCGCCGGCCGCCTTGGCCCTGGCATAGCGCGAGGGCGAGTCCGCGTCGGCGCCGATCGCCGAGACATGGATCAGCTCGCTACCTGCGGCTGCAGCCGCCTTGGCGACGGTCTCGGCGCCCTTGGCCTGGACGGCATCGAAGCTCTGCGCGCCGCCCTCGGCGAGGATGCCGACCAGATTGATCACGACCTGCGAATCACGCAGCGCCGCCTCGACCGAGGCCGGATAGCGCAAATTCGCCTGCACGGTGTGGACCTGTCCGACCTTGCCGGACGGCTGGAGGTGCCCGGCCAGCTCCGGCCGCCGCACCGCGACCCGGACCCGGTAGTCGCGCCGGCACAGCGCGCGGACGACATTCCGGCCCAAAAACCCCGATCCGCCGAAAACCGTGACGAGCGTGTCCAGATTCGATGCCATGGAGGTCCATTCCTGCGGGGAGAGTGCGTGTTATCAGGCTTGTATCGGGCCGGTTTGCGATGCGCAATCCGCATCCGGAAGCGGCGTTCAAGCATGAATTGACAACCGCGTCACCGAACCGTAGTAACCGCCTCCGTGCCCAACCGGCATGCCCAGGTGGTGGAATTGGTAGACGCGCTGGCTTCAGGTGCCAGTGGCTTAACGGCCGTGAAGGTTCGAGTCCTTTCCTGGGCACCATCTTCTTCAGCAGCTCTTTGACGTGACGGCAGAATCGGCGCCGGACCGGCGTCTCTTCGCCGTCCCGCCCCCTGCTGCTGGCGCGCTCTGCGCCCCGCCGTCTCCGAGCGGACCAAACCACCGCGAGGCGTGGAAATTGCGGTTCTGACGGTCTAGAGCCGCCCGGTTGCATCCGGCCAAACCCCATCGATTGCACCCTTCGAATTTACTCCACTTTAGACAACTTGGCCCTAAGTCAGCGGTCAGGCTCGCATCCGGCGATCGGCGGGCGCGGAGCCATCAGGCTCGCTTTGTCGTGAGGGAAGCGGTGGATCAGCACCAGGTCTGGCACGAGCCGGCATTCGACAAGGTTGCGAACGCGATCAGCCCGTTGTTCCTGAGATCGGGAGTTTATCTGTTCCTGATCTCGTTCATCTGTCTGTTCTACGTCTTGAACGCGCCGTTTCTGCTCGGTCATTACGATCTGGGCTGGCATCTGGCGGCCGGAGATCTCATTCGGGAACGCAACGCCATCCCGCTTCAGGATCCCTGGTCGTTCACCCACGGCGACAAGCCATGGTTCAATCTGTCCTGGCTCTGGGACGCACTTGCCAGTGCGACGTTTCAATACGCGGGCTTTGGCGGCCTCGTCCTGTCGACGGTGGCCTGTGGCGCAGCGATCGCCGGCATCCTGACTGCGATCTCGCTTGGCTACGGTGCGTCGGCGGTCGCGGTTTGCGTTTCGGTCTTCTTTGGCTGCCTGCTCTATCCCGCTTACGAAGCTGCGCCGAACATGTATCTCGCGGTCTCGCCGAATACATGCACGATGTTGTTCTGCGTCGTCTTCTATCGCGAATGCCTGAGACGAACGCGATGGTTCGTGCTTCCCGTGCTGATGGCGCTTTGGGCCAATCTGCACGGCGGTTTTCTGCTCGGCTTTTTCGTGATCGGCGTCTTCTTCGGCGCCGCCTTGCTCAGAGGGGCCTGGGCCGACCTCAGGATGCTTGCTCTCGCGGGGATCGGGTGCCTTGCTGCGACATTCGTCAATCCGCTCGGCTGGAATATCTATGCCGGTGCCGCCGCGACGATGGGGCACTTCGTCCAGGGCAACATTACCGAATGGCTGTCCTACTATGACAACATGGAAATGCCAGGCAGCCTTCCCGGCATCCTGTACATGCTGGCCTTCGTCGCGCTCGAGCTTCGCTACCGAAACTCCAGACCGGTGCCGCTCGAACCGAGATTGATGTCCTGGCTGTTCCTGATTCTGGGACTGTATCAGTTCAGGTACATCGCCTTCTTCTTCATTTTCTCGACCGCGCCGATGGCGCTTCACCTCAGCCGCTTGCTGCCTCGGCGTCTCACCGCTCGTGACATGCGTGGATCGTTGCTGGCCGCCGGCATCGTCGGTCTCTGCACGCTGCCGATGGCCTATTTGCACGTTGCGCCGGCGCTCGCACTTCCGCCGATGCTGTCGGCCGAAGATGCCGGCTATCTACAAAAGCATCTCGCCGGTGCGCGGATCCTGAACCATTGGAACGTGGGCGGCTACCTGATTTTCAGGACGCACGGCACCGTTCGCCCGTTTGTCGATGGCCGCGCCGCGACCGCCTATCCGGACGATTTGCTGCGCGACTATTTCAAGCTGGTGAGCTGGGAGGTCGACGACGCCGCGTGGGACATGGTGCTCGATGGATACCGGATCGACGCCGTGCTGTGGGTCAAGGCGCACGAACAGCTGCGGAAATTTCTCGTGGAGCGGCGAGGCTGGCGCGAGCAATACAGCGGCGCTTACGAGACCGTTTACGTCAGGCCCCAATCCGGTTTGGCCGGCGAAGCCGAAAGACAATGACGACCAGCGCCGCAGCTCTGCCCGCCATCGCACCCGCGACCAAAGCCGAAAGCTTTGCGGCGCGGTACGGCGCCTTGTGCGCATTGCTGCTGCTGGCTGCGGCAGTCCGGCTGCCGCTCGCCTTCTGGCCGAATATCGTTCACGTCGACGAGATCTATCAATATCTGGAGCCGGCCTGGCGCCTGCTTGGCCACCAGGCGGTCGTCACCTGGGAATGGCGCGACGGCATTCGGAGCTGGTTTCTTCCGACCTTGTTCGCAGGGCCGGTCGCTCTGGGAGACTGGATTGCGCCGGGCGGGTGGGGCGCCTTCGTCGTGCCTCGCCTGGTGGTCGGGCTCGCTTCGCTGTCGATCGTCGTGACGGCCTGGCATTTCGGCGAACGAATCTCTCGATCGCATGCCGTCGTTGCGGCGTTTGCCGCCGCGATCTGGTTCGAGCTGGTGTACTACGCGCCCCACACGCTGAGCGAGCCGCTAGCGACGGCGGTGATCCTGCCGGCGGCTTATCTGCTGACGGGCGAACTCGCGCGCAACCGGCTCTTCATCGCAGGCGCACTGCTTGCTCTCGCCTGTGTCTGGCGCTTTCAATATGTGCCGGCTTGCGCGGTGTTTGTGTTGGCGGCGTGCTGGCGGGACCTGCGAAACGCGATTGCCCTGGTCGCGGGCGGATGCGTCGTCCTGGTGCTGTCCGGCGCCGTCGATATGGCCCACGGCTCGGCGCCGTTTGCGTGGCTCGTCCGGAACATTCAGCAAAACCTCCTGCATGACCGCGCATCTGAATTCGGTGTTGCGCCGGCGGCCGCTTACGTTCTGCAGGCTTCAATCCTGTGGTCGGGCGCGACGCTGCTGATGCTGCTGGCGCTCTGGCGCGGCTGGCGACATGCCCCCCTGCTGATCGTCGCGGCCGTCGTGAACGTCGCGTTTCACAGCATGATCGTGCACAAGGAATACCGGTTCATTTTCCTGTCGGTCGCCCTGCTGATCATCGCTGCGGGACTTGGCTCCGCCGATTGGGTCCAGGCGATGCGCGGGCAAAGCGCGTGGCGCGCCCGGGCACTTCCTGTCCTATGTGGCGGGTGGCTGCTGCTCTCGCTCGGTCTGTCGGGCGCTTCGCTCATCATGCGCGACAACTGGATGCGCGGTATCGGCGTGGCCCAGCTGATGGCGGAGCTCGAGGCCGATCCTGAGTTCTGCGGTCTGGCCCTGTACGCAATCAGCTATCCCTTTGTGCCCGGACGTGGGCAGCTCGCGGCTCGCATGCCGATCTATTCCTTTTATCGGGACGATCCCCTCGCCAAGGGACGGCTTCCGGCTCTGGTGAAGACGCACCAGGCCGAGTTCAACCGCATCATCGGCCCGGCGAGCCTGGCAAGCGAATTGCCGGCGGATTTCTCGCGACGAAGTTGCGCAATGACGAGCGATGAGAAGCCGGCCTGCGTCTTCGCGCGGCGCGGCGCTTGCGATGCGGGCGCCAGCCCCTTCGGTGTGAACGACGTGCTCGTGCGCCTGAATTACTAGCCGCGCCTGATGCTTGCGCCGGCGGCCGCCAGCGGATACATCGCGGCCGGCCCTCGCCAGCGTCTGTCCCGGGTATTAGCCTGCCAAAGCGCACCGATTCGATTGAGGTTTGAAACGCCATGACCGTACGCCTGCACCGCGGCGACCTGCCCGATCTGTCCCGCTACTCCGGACCGGTGGCGATCGACACCGAGACCATGGGCCTGAACCCGCACCGCGACCGGCTCTGCGTGGTGCAGCTCTCGCCCGGCGACGGCAGCGCGGACGTGGTGCAGATCCCCAAGGGGCATACCGACGCGCCGAACCTGAAGGCCCTGCTGGCCAATCCCGCGATCACGAAGATCTTCCACTTTGCGCGGTTCGACGTCGCGGTGCTGTACCAGACCTTTGGTGTCATGACCGGACCGATCTACTGCACCAAGATCGCCTCCCGCCTGATCCGCACCTATACCGACCGCCATGGCCTCAAGGACCTCGTCCGCGAGGTGCTCAATGTCGACCTCTCCAAGCAGCAGCAATCGAGCGATTGGGGTTCCGACAGCCTGACCGAGCCGCAGCTCGCCTACGCCGCCTCCGACGTGCTGCATCTGCACGGCTTGCGCGAGAGGCTCGATGCCATGCTGGCGCGGGAAGGCCGCACCGCGCTGGCCAAAGCCTGTTTCGACTTCCTGCCGACCCGCGCCCTGCTCGACCTCCAGGGCTGGGCCGAAGAGGACATTTTCGCGCATTCTTAGAGTTTCGCGTGGCGGCCGGGTTGGGCGGTCGCCCCGTTTCAGACACTTTCGCAACGGCCTGTCACTGGCTGCATATTTTGGCGTTGCCGGCTACAATGGGGCGCCCGTCAACCGGACAAGACGAGCGACACCTCAGGAGCCCAGGTGAATTCGGCCCATAATCCGACCTATGACGCCGCGCTTGCGGCGAAGTTCGCCAGCGCGGCGCGCCACAGCCGCCTGGTACGGATTCTGCGCATCGCGGTGCCGACGACCGTGGCTGCGGCCATGGGCTTGCTCGTCCTCATATCGACCATTTTCAACCCCTTCCAGATTCCCGTGAAGCTCGACTCCGGAAACCTCGTGGTGACAGGCACCAAGATCACGATGGAATCGCCGCATATGTCCGGCTTCACCCCGGACCAGCGGCCCTACGAGCTCTGGGCCAAGACCGCGACACAGGACATCACCGACCCCGATCATGTCGATCTCCATGATCTGCGCGCGAAAGTGCTGATGGAAGACCAATCGACCCTGTTCCTCGATGCCCACACCGGAAGGTTCGACAACAAGCAGCAGCAGCTCGACCTGCACAAGGACATCTTCCTGCGCACCTCGACCGGCTACGAGGCGCGGCTGAACTCGGCCTTCGTCGACATGGGCAAGGGCACGGTTTCCTCGGATGAGCATGTCGACGTCAAGCTGACCAACGGGACGCTGACCGCCGATCGGCTGCGGATCACGGAAGGCGGCGACGTCATCCGCTTCGAAGGCAATGTGGTGATGCACCTCGACAAGCTGGACGACCCCGCAGCCGCGCAGCCTGCGCCCGCCGAGCCCGCTGCGCCAGCGAAGACACGTACGCCCCAGAACAAGTCTGCCAATTCAAAGTGATTTTCATGTCGAAGTTTTTTCCGCGCAACGACGGCGAGCGCAGCGCCATCCTCAATCTGGCCGCGCTTGCCGCTGTCGTGCTCGTCGCAACGGGTGCCGCCATCGCGCAGAGCACGATGCAAGGCGTGCCCAACGCGATGCAGGGCTTCTCGCAGAACCGCGATCAGCCGATCCAGATCGAAGCCGCCTCGCTCGAGATGCGCGACAAGAAGAAGGAGGCGACCTTCTCCGGCAATGTGAAGGTCATCCAGGGCGACACCACCATGACCTCGAAGACGCTGGTGGTGTTTTACGATTCGGGCGGCGACAAGCCCGCTACGCCGCAGCCTGCGAAGGGGACAAAAGCCGCGCCGATGCAGTCGGCGACGCCGGGGCCGGGCGGCAGCTCCTCGATCAAGCGGCTGGAGGCGCGCGGCAATGTCGTCGTCACCCAGAAGGACCAGGTGGTGACGGGCGAGACCGCCGTGTTCGACACCAGGACCAACCTCATCACCATGCTTGGCGGCGTCGTCTTGACGCAGTGCAAGAACGTGCTGCGCGGCGATCGGCTGGCGGTCGACATGACCACCGGCGTGTCGCGTGTGGAATCCGACAGCGGCCGGGTGCAGGCGCTGCTGCCGCAGGGCGGCGGAAATGATTGCGGATCCGGAGGCCCGGCCAAGCCCGGTGCAGGGCCTCTGCAATTGCCTGGCGCAAATAAGCCCAAGTAAGCCAAGTAAGCCAAGTAAGCCAAGTAAGCCAAGTAAGCCAAGTAAGCCAAGTAAGCCAAGTAAGCCAAGTAAGCCCAAACAAGCCAAAGTAAATTCGAAGAATGATTTCAAAAGCTTGGGTCGAGTGCTCCCGATCCGAGGTTGAAGCTTGCCCGCCGAGACTGTATCTAGCGTGAAGGGCTTTCGAAGCGGGGTTCGCCGCTTTTCGGGCGTGTTTCACTGGGCATGAGACATCCCTTCAATCATGCTGCGTCGGCGAATCCTGAGGCCGGCGCGGCAGATCGCGCGAATACCGCGCAGGATCGTCGCGCAGAATCGTCGCGAAAGGCTAGAAGGCGGGGATGGTCGATCTCTTCAGCATGTTCCGTCGGCGCCCTGCCAAACGCGGCCGGCCAGGATTTGCGCGTCAGGACATCACCGCGCTCGGTGACAGCGTCGGCGGTCTCGTGGCCAGCCCGGTCCGGGATGCGCCGCCGATCGCCCGTAACCAGCCGATGCATGCACCCGATCAGTTCCAGGCCGATCAGTTCCAAGCCGAGCAGCCCCGGGCCCAGGCGGTTCACCCCGTGAGGGCTGCCAGCAGACCTAACGGTTCCGGCGGGCCTCAGCTCTTGAAGCGCCCGGGCTTCCTCGCTGTGCATAGCGTGGAAAAGAGTTTTGGCAGCCGCCAGGTCGTGCGCGGCGTCAGCATCTATGTGCGCCGCGGTGAGGCGGTCGGCCTGCTCGGTCCCAACGGCGCCGGCAAGACCACCGTGTTCTACATGATCACCGGCCTGATCAAGGCCGATCGCGGCGCGATCGAGCTCGACGGCCACGACGTCACCAAGCTGCCGATGTATCAGCGCGCGCGGCTCGGCATCGGCTATCTGCCGCAGGAGGCCTCGATTTTCCGCGGCCTCACCGTCGAGCAGAACATCCGCGCCGTGCTCGAAGTGGTCGAGCCCTCGCGCAAGAAGCGCGAGCAGCAGCTCGACTCGCTGCTCGACGAATTCAACATCACGCGCCTGAGGAAATCGCCGTCGATCGCGCTGTCCGGCGGTGAGCGCCGCCGCGTCGAGATCGCGCGTGCGCTGGCGACCCGTCCGAATTACATGCTGCTCGACGAGCCCTTCGCCGGCATCGATCCGATCGCGGTCGGCGACATCCAGGACCTCGTCCGCCATCTCACCAACCGCGGCATCGGCGTGCTGATCACCGACCACAATGTCCGCGAGACGCTCGGCCTCACCGATCGCGCCTACATCGTCTATGCCGGTGAAATCCTGACCGAAGGGAGCCCGGATGAGATCGTCGCCGATCCGGACGTGCGCCGCCTTTACCTTGGCGAGGAATTCCGCCTCTAGCTCGTTTTTCCAGTTCGTCAAGCCGTGTACATCGAGCTCGGACTAGGATAAGCAAAAATCGGACCAACTTTTGGGATCGGTTCTTGCTTTATGGCGCTTTCGCAGAGATTAGAGTTCCGGCAATCGCAGTCGCTGGTCATGACGCCGCAATTGATGCAGGCGATCAAGCTGCTGCAATTGTCCAATCTCGATCTCACGACGTTCGTGGAAGAGGAGCTCGAGCGGAACCCCCTGCTGGAACGGGCCAATGACGAGCCGCCCGCGGGCGAGGCCCCGGCCGAAACCGGCCAGTTCAACGACAGCGACGGCGGTCACAACGACGAGCCGGGCGGCGGTCCGGGCGAGGCCTTCGAGCCCGGCCAGGAAGAGTGGATGAGCAAGGATCTCGGCACCCGCGCCGAGATCGAGCAGACCCTGGATACCGGGCTGGACAACGTCTTCTCCGAGGAACCGGCCGAGGCGGCTGCGCGCAACGCCCAGGACGCGGCGCCGACCACCTACACCGAATGGGGCGGCGGCGCCTCCGGTGACGAGGACTACAATCTCGAAGCCTTCGTCGCCGCGGAGACCACGCTGGGCGACCATCTCGCCGAGCAGCTCTCGGTTGCCTTCACCGGGGCCGCGCAGCGCATGATCGGCCAGTACCTGATCGACCTCGTCGATGAGGCCGGCTATCTGCCGCCGGATCTCGGCCAGGCCGCCGAGCGGCTCGGCGCATCGCAAAAGGACGTCGAGAACGTTCTTGCCGTGCTGCAAAAATTCGATCCGCCCGGCGTCTGCGCGCGCAATTTGAGCGAATGCCTGGCGATCCAGCTCCGCGAGCTCGACCGCTACGATCCCGCGATGCAGGCCCTGGTCGAGCATCTCGACCTCCTTGCCAAGCGCGACATCGCAGCCTTGCGCAAGCTCTGCGGCGTCGACGACGAGGACATCGCCGACATGATCGGCGAGATCCGCCGGCTCAATCCCAAGCCCGGCGTGAAGTTCGGCTCGGCCCGGCTCCAGACCATAGTGCCTGATGTCTATGTCCGCCCGGGTCCCGATGGCGGCTGGCATGTCGAGCTCAACAGCGACACCTTGCCGCGCGTGCTGGTCAACCAGACCTACTATTCGCAACTGTCGAAGAAGATCGGCAAGGACGGCGACAAATCCTATTTCACCGATGCGCTCCAGAACGCGACCTGGCTGGTGCGCGCGCTGGACCAGCGCGCCCGCACCATCCTGAAAGTCTCAACCGAGATCGTGCGCCAGCAGGACGGCTTCTTCACCCATGGCGTGGCGCACCTGCGGCCGCTGAATCTGAAGGCCGTCGCCGACGCCATCCAGATGCATGAATCCACGGTGTCCCGCGTCACCGCCAACAAATACATGGCGACCAATCGCGGCACGTTCGAGTTGAAATATTTCTTCACGGCCTCGATCGCCTCGGCCGATGGCGGCGAGGCGCATTCGGCCGAAGCCGTGCGCCATCACATCAAGCAGCTGATCGATGCCGAGGCGCCGTCCGCGATCCTGTCAGACGACACCATCGTGGAACGCTTGCGCGGCTCGGGCATTGATATTGCCCGCCGCACGGTCGCGAAGTACCGCGAAGCCATGCGCATTCCTTCCTCGGTGCAACGCCGCCGCGACAAACAGAGCGCTCTTGGTAACGTCCTCTCCACCGCCCTGGCCGATCGCTCCCGCAATCCCGAACCAGCCTGATTGCGCCGGCGCCAAATCGCGCTACTCTCGATCTGCTATCGGGCCCAATCTAGGCCAGGCACGAACCAAGTGAGGTTCACATGACTCTCCGTATCTCGGGAAAGAGCGTCAGCGTCGGCGAGGCCCTGCGCGGCCGCGTTGCCGAGCGCACCGAAGAGGTCCTGCGCAAATATTTCGACGGCAATTACTCCGGTCACATCACGCTGAGCAAGGACGGCTTTGGCTTCCGCACCGACTGTGCGCTGCACCTTGATTCTGGGATCACGCTCGAGGCAGATTCGAACGCTCCGGACGCCTATGCCAGTGCCGACCAGGCGCTGGTGATGATCGAGAAGCGGCTCAAGCGCTACAAGAGCCGGCTCAAGGACCGCTCGGCCCGCAAGGCCCATGTCGCCTCCGCGGCGCTGGCCGCCATGGATGCCACAAGCTACGTGCTGGAGGCGCCGGGCGAGGGTGAGGACGAAGACGAGGTCACCGGCTACAGTCCCGTCATCATCGCCGAAGCAACCACCTCGCTGAAGCCGCTGTCCGTCAGCGAAGCGGTCATGGAACTCGACCTCAGCGGGGCGCCCTGCCTGGTGTTTCAGCACGGCTCCTCGGGCCGGGTGAATATCATTTACCGTCGGGCGGACGGCAATGTCGGCTGGATCGACCCCCCAGGGGCCAAGACGGACGCTGAGGCGGACGCTAAGGCGGGCGGCAAGGCCTGAGAGGCCATTGGGCACACCTTGGAACCAGCCTAGGCTGGCCCCTTGCCGCCTTAACAATGACCGGGGCAAAGCTGCACGCGGGAGTTGGCACCGGGATTGCGTTGGAGTAGAAGCCCCCCACATCAGGGACGAGCTAAGTCCGCCTCCTGCTTCATCTTCTTGACGTCGGCCCGCCCAGGTTCTCTGTCCAGGCTGGCCAATTCGGAACCTGACGTTTTCATTCACCTCGGAAGACTTCTATGCCGATTACCGATCTGGTCGCGCCCGAGGCGATTCTCCCGGCATTGAAGGTCAACAGCAAGAAGCAGGCGCTCCAGGAGCTCGCGGCAAAGGCCGCCGAGCTGACCGGGCAGAACGAACGTTCCGTGTTCGAGGTGCTCCTGCAACGCGAGAAGCTCGGCACCACCGCGGTCGGCTACGGCGTCGCCATTCCCCACGGCAAGCTGCCCAAGCTGGAAAAGATCTTCGGCCTGTTCGCCCGTCTCGATCGTCCGATCGATTTCGAGTCGATGGACGGTCAGCCGGTCGATCTCGTCTTCCTGCTGCTCGCCCCCGAAGGCGCCGGCGCCGATCATTTGAAGGCGCTGGCCCGCATCGCCCGCCTCCTGCGCGACCAGGACATCGCCAAGAAGCTCCGCGCCTCGCGCGACGCCCAGGCGATCTACTCGGTACTGGCCCTGCCGCCGGCGACCGCGGCGTAAAGCGACCGCTTGCACTATAGCTTGGAGATTGCTTCGAGCGTCACGGGTGGCCGCACGAGCGTCTTGTTGCCATTGCGGTAGAACTTGTGCGTCCATGGATCAAACACCGGCACGCGCGCTTCGACGAATTCGTTGATATCACGTGTAACCACGGCAAGATCCTGCAAAGCGGCGATGGCCGCTATGAACAGGTCTGGCTGCCCGAACGTGTGGCGGCGCTTGCGGCCTTCAACGACCATCGTTTTCCACCGCACGATTACATCTTCGGTGATGGCGAGTAGCCGGCCCGCGAACAGCGGTCTAAGCATGTTGTCCAGCCACGATTGAAGATCCGCGCGTCTGGCGGGATCGGACAGTTGTTCGATGCCATAGACGATTTCGGCGAACGTGACCTCGGTGACATAGAGATCGTCGCCGTTTTGGCTGGCGACAAAATCGGCAACGCCAAGGTTAGGCTTGGGCCTGCGTAGTTCCGAAACCACGTTGGTATCGAGCAGCCACCCTCTCAAAGCTCGACGTCCCGAACTTTGGATTTGATCGTCAGGCGTTCAAACTCCACGTCGCCTAACGGGGATTTGGCAAGGACCGTAACGATGTCACGGCCACTCACGGGACGTTTGAGGCGGTCGAATTCCTCTGCCGCGATAATAACCGCGGCGTCTTTCCCGTGCAGCGTAACGCGCTGCGGTCCGGTGCGCTGGGCCTCTCTGACAATCTGGCTCAGGTGAGTTTTGGCATCCTGAAGGCTCCATCGCCCGGATTGAGAGCGCTTCTTCGACGAGGGACGCTTTGCCGTCATGCTGTGCTTTCTAGTCGGATCAACCAGAATTTAGAGTATCCGAATTCGGCCGCCAAAGCAAAACGGGCACGCCTTCGTCCGAAGGCGTGCCCGTTGAAACTCTAATCGTGCGACGTGCGCGTGCTCAGTGCACGCTCACCGCTTGCAGCTCGTTGCTCCAGGCGTTGGCGATCGCGGCTTCGCGGCTGTCGGTCAGCATGATCGGCGTGCCGTCGGCGGCGTGGAGCGCGAAGAGCTTGAGGCCCGGCGCGATCTTCGGCGCTTCGGGAAACAGGCCCGGCACATCTTCGGAGCGGATCTGCTTCACATAGGCGATATGGCCTTCGCCGAGGGTTGCCAGCGTCTCTGGCGAGACGTTCTTGGCTTCGTATTCGAACGCAACGTGACCTTCACTCATGGTCTCGACTCCTCTGGGAAACTAAGCGGTCGAGTCCGCTACTCGTTCCATTATTCGTGCTCATTGATAGCGATTGTCTTAACGATCCTCTCCGGTTCCGGCCGGGCAAGATCGATCGCCAGCAATCCGTTCTTCAGATCCGCACCCAGCACCAGCATCCCCTCCGCCAGCACGAAGGTGCGCTGGAAGTGACGCGCGGCGATGCCGCGATGGATGTATTGCCGGGTCTTGTCGTCCTGCTGCCGTCCGCGAATGACGAGCTGGTTTTCCTCAATGGTTACATCGAGTTGGTCGCGGGTGAATCCGGCGACCGCCAGCGTGATTCGCAAACGCTCGGGCTGGCCGTCCGACCGGTCGCACCTCTCGATATTGTAGGGAGGGTAACCGTCGGCGCCTTTGACGACACGATCGAGCACGCGCTCGATCTCGTCGAAGCCCAGAAGGAACGGACTGGAAAGCGTGGGAACACGAGACATAGTTTACAAAGTCCTCTCGAAGCGACTTTGGCGCATCAGGGCCCGTCAAGGCACCCCTTGATCAGCAATATGGGCATATCCGCGTGTGGGTTCAAGGACGTAGCGGGGGCTGTGGATTGGCCATCCCTACGCTGCTCACCCACAGCTCAATCGCGGAGAGATTGTCATGGCGGGTGCGTCCCGGCGATCCGCGGCCTTCCTTGCGGCGGTCAGAAGGGGATGCGCGGACAAGCCTGGGCACGACGAATTTGCGAGCGAATTATCGCAATGAAAACAGGCACCCCGCTACTGTGCATGGGGTTGTTTTCGCGGTTTGATCGACGCGACCTGCGGAACTGGTCAGGCCTCGATGCGTGTCCGCCCGTCGCCGCTGAACAGATGCAGCTTTTGGCGCACCGCTGCGACGCGGATTTTTTGGCCGATCGGCGGCGCCTCGGAACCGGGGATGCGGACGATGACCTCGCCGGGCGGCAGCTCGCCGGGGTTGGCGGCGATGCGCTGTTCGTCCTGCTTCCGCGTGCCGTAGATGAAGGTTTCGGCCCCGACGCGCTCGATCGCTTCCACCGTCAGCGGCAATGCGACGCCGCCGGCGGGCGTCTCGTCGGTGATGACGAAGTCTTCCGGGCGGATACCGAGGATGCCGGCATCGGCCGCGGTGCTGCCAGCGAGCTGAGAGCCGATCTCCTCGGGCCGCGTCGACATCAAATTCATCGGCGGCGCGCCGATGAAGGAGGCGACGAACGTCGTCGCCGGCTTCTCGTAGATCGCCAGGGGATTGCCGACCTGCTCGACCTGGCCGCCATTCATCACGACGAGAACGTCGGCGAGCGTCATCGCTTCGAGCTGGTCGTGGGTGACGTAGATCGACGTGGTGTTGAGCCGGCGCTGCAATTTGCGGATCTCGACCCGCATCGCGATGCGCAGCTTTGCGTCGAGGTTGGACAGCGGCTCGTCGAACAAGAACACTTTTGGCTGGCGCACGATGGCGCGGCCCATGGCGACGCGCTGGCGCTGGCCGCCGGAGAGCTGGCGCGGCTTGCGCTCCAGCATCGACGTCAGCTCGAGCACGCGTGCGGCTTCGTCGACGCGGGTCTTGACCTCGTCCTCCTTCATGCCACGGTTGCGCAGGCCGTAGGCCATGTTGTTGAAGACGCTCATATGCGGATAGAGCGCGTAATTCTGGAACACCATCGCGATGTCGCGGTCAGCGGGCTCGATCTGGTTGACGATTCGGCCACCGATGTCGATCTCGCCCCCGGTGATGGTTTCGAGCCCTGCGACCATGCGCAGCAATGTCGACTTGCCGCAGCCGGAGGGACCGACCAGCACGCAGAATTGTCCGTCGCCGACATCGACGTTGACGCCCTTGATGGCCTCGAAGCCGCCGAGATAGGTCTTGCGGACGTTGCGGAGGGTGACGTTAGCCATGAAAACTCACTTCTAAAAACCTACTTCCAAGAACCTACTTCCAAGAACCTACTTCCAAGAACCTACTTCTCAGTCTCGACCAGGCCGCGCACGAACAGTTTCTGCATAACGACCACGACGAACACCGGCGGCAGCATCGCGAGCACGGCGGTGGCCATCACGATCGGCCATTCGGTCAGCGCGTCGGTGGTGGTGATCATCTTGCGGATGCCGACCTGGATGGTCTGCATGTCGTCGCGGGTGGTGATCAGCAGCGGCCAGAGATACTGATTCCAGCCGAGAATGAAGAGGATCACGAACAGCGCCGCCATGTTGGTCCGCGACAGCGGCAGCAGCGTGTCCCAGAAGAAGCGGAACGGGCCGGCGCCGTCGATGCGCGAGGCCTCCAGCAGCTCGTCCGGCACCGTCATGAAGAATTGGCGGAACAGCAGCGTCGCGGTGGCCGAGGCAATCAGCGGCAGTGACAGACCGGCGTAGCTGTCGAGCATGTGCAGATCGGCGACGATCTTGTAGGTCGGGTAGATGCGCACCTCGACGGGCAGCATCAGGGTGACGAAGATGATCCAGAAGATCGGCATCCGGAACGGAAAGCGGAAATAGACGATCGCGTAGGCCGAGATGATCGAGATTGCGATCTTGCCGACTGCGATCAGCAGCGCCATCACCAGCGAGTTCAGCATCATGTTGCCGACGGGCTCGCGGGTCGAGCCGCTCGTGCCGACGAAGATGGTTTGGTAGTAGACCTCGAAGAAATGCCCGCCCGGCAGCAGCGACATCTGCCCGTTGGCGATCAGCGCGTTGTCCTGGGTGGAGGCCACGATCGCGATGTAGACCGGGAACGCGACGATGGCGATCCCGACCCAGAGGATGAAATGAGCGACGTAGCGCCGAAAGCCCTCTTCCTCGACCATCAGTAGGTCACCTTGCGTTCGACGAAGCGGAACTGGATTCCCGTCAGCACGATGACCATGACCATCAGGATCACCGATTGCGCGGCCGAGCTGCCGAGATTGCCGCCGAGCAGGCCGTCGGAATAGACCTTGTAGACCAGCGTCTCCGTCGACTTGCCTGGACCGCCGCGGGTCATGGTGTCGATGATGCCGAACGTGTCGAAGAAGGCATAGACGATGTTGACCACCAGCAGGAAGAAGATGGTCGGCGACAGCAGCGGGAACGTCACGGTCCAGAACCGCCGCATCGGGCGCGCGCCGTCGATCGCGGCGGCCTCGAACACGGATTTCGGGATGGCCTGCAGACCGGCGAGGAAGAACAGGAAATTATAGGAGATCTGCTTCCACGCTGCGGCGAGGATGATCAGCGCCGCGGCCTGGTCGCCGTCGAGCAGTGGATTCCAGTCGATCCCCATTCCGCGCAGATAGCGCGAGAGCACGCCGAGCGAGGGATGCAGCATGAAAATCCAGAGCACGCCAACGACCGGCGGCGCCACCGCGTAGGGCCAGATCAAGAGCGTGCGGTAGAGCATCGAGCCGCGCAGCGGCTTGTCCGCCATCACGGCGAGCAGCAGCGCGAGCGATAGCGACGAGACCGCAATGGCAAACGAGAAGAAGAAGGTCCGGAGGATTGCCTCGAAATAGGCTGCGTCCTTGAACAGCTCGATATAGTTCTCGAACCACACAAAGGTCGTCGACAGACCGAAGGCATCCTGGAGCAGGAACGACTGGATCACCGCCTGCAAGGCCGGCCAGTAAAAGAAAATCAGGACGATCGCGAGCTGCGGCGCAACCAGCGCGTAGGGCAACAGCTTTGTTTGGAAAATCGCTTGCTTTTGCATGATGCCAGCAGAGCGGCAGGCCGGGTCGCGGCCTGCCGCTCATTGCCTCACTTGACGGCGGTCTTTTCGAACTGCCGCAGCATCGTGTTGCCGCGCTCGACGGCGGCATCCAGCGCCTGCTTGGCGGTCTTCTTGCCGGCCAGCGCCTGCTCGATCTCTTCCGACCAGACATCGCGGAGCTGAACCATGTTGCCGAGGCGCAGACCGCGCGAATTCTCGGTCGGCTCCTTGTTGGTCAGCTCGAGCAGCGGGGTCTCGAGATAGGGCTGATCCTTGTAGAAGCCCTCTTCCTTCGCCTTGGCGTAGGCCGCCTTGGTGATCGGCAGATAGCCCGAAGCCTTGTGGATATAGACCTGGCGATCGGTGTCCGAGAGGAAGGTCAGGAATTTTGCGACGCCCTTGTATTCGTCGGCCGATTTGCCGCCCATGACCCAGAGCGAAGCGCCGCCGATGATCGAGTTCTGCGGTGCGCCCTTCACGTCCGGATAATACGGCATCGGCACCGCGGTAAAGTTGAACTTGGCCTGCGCCTTGACGTTGCCGAAGAAGGCCGACGAGGTCAGGTAGATCGGACATTCGCCCGACGTGAAGCGGCCTTCGCCGGTGTTGGTGCGGCCGGCATAGTCGTAGACCTTGGTCTTCTGAAGCTCGACCAGGGATTCGAGATGCTTGACCTGAAGCGGCCCATTGAACTCCAGCACCGTGTCGAAACCGTCGAGGCCGTTGGCCTTGCTGGCGAGTGGCACGTTGTGCCAGGCGGAGAGCTGCTCGAGATTGACCCAAGTGACCCAGGAGCCGGAGAAGCCGCAGGTGTCATGACCGGCAGCCTTCAGCTTCTTGGCGGCCTCGAACGTTTCGGGCCAGGTCTTCGGGATCTCGACATTCGCTTTCTTCAGCTCGTCGAGGTTGACCCACATCACGGTGGACGACGAGTTGAAGGGGAAGGACAGCATCTCGCCCTTCGATGTCGAGTAATAGCCGGTGATGGCCGGCAGGTAGATCTTGGGATCGAACTTTTCGCCGGCGTCGGCCATCAGCTTGTAGACGGGCTTCACGGCGCCGGTCGCAGCCATCATGGTCGCGGTGCCGACTTCGAACACCTGCATGATGTGGGGCGCGTTGTTGGCACGGAAGGCCGCGATGCCCGCGTTCATCGTGTCGGCATAATTGCCCTTGTAGGTCGGGACGACCTTGAAGTCAGGCTGCGACGCGTTGAAGTCGGTGGCGAGCTTGACGATGACGTCGTTGTTGGCGCCGGTCATCGCGTGCCACCACTGGATTTCGGTCACGGCCAAGGCCGGTGAGGCCGACATTCCAACTGTGAGTGCAATAGCGGCAGCCGCTCCAAAGTGTCGAAGAGCCATCAAGTAAACCTCCCTTGGGCCGTCAAAAATGATCGCTTGCGCTAGCAGCGCCATATGACGTTCACATGACTGTGTAAGCGGCCGAAACGAAAGCGGCAAGCGCTGGAAAAGGGAAGCCGTCAAATAGGCGAATGCCGAGCGCGCAGCGTCGAACGTTCGCGGTGCACAGAGCGCCCGCGCCGCAGTGCGGCATTGCCGTCGGATGTAGAAGGCGAGGGACCTAGCGCTTGCGCTCGGGTCCGCAGACCGTGCCTTGCTCGACCATCGCGTCGATCTCGGACCTGGAGTAGCCGAATTCGCCCAGCACCTCGGCGGCGTGCTGGCTGAATTTCGGCGGCAGGCGACGCAGGCTCGGCTTGCTGCGATCGAGCCGGATCGGGGACGCGACGCCCTTGTACCAGTCCTTTTCGATAATATCGCCGCGCGCGATCGTGTGCGGGTTGGTCAATGCCTGGTCGATCTTCTGCACGGGGCCTGCGGGCAGCCCTGCGGCAAGCAGGCGATTGCACAGCGGCTCAGCCTCGTGCTGGCTGAACACCGCGGCGAGCTCGGCCCGCAGCGCCTCGCGATTGGCGATGCGATCCTTGTTGCGGGCAAAGCGCGGATCGGTGCCGAGTTCGGGCTTGCCGATCTCCTTGGCCAGCTTGCGGAAGGTGCCGTCATTGCCGACGCCGATGAAGATGTTGTCGGTCTTGGTCGGGAAGATCGCATAGGGCACGAGGTTGGGATGCTCGTTGCCCGTGAGCGACGGCGGCCTGCCATGCATGAAATAATTCGCGGTGTGCGGATGCATGATGGCGAGACCCGTCTCGTACAGCGTCGTCTCCAGGAATTGGCCCTGGCCCGAGCGCTGCCGCTCCGACAGCGCCATCAGGATGCCGATCGCCGCATAGAGGCCGGTGCCGATGTCGACCAGGGGCACGCCGATCCGCATCGGCCCGCTATCGGGCGAGCCGGTCGCAGCTATCATGCCGGTCATCGCCTGGATGATGGCGTCATAGCCGGGATTGCCGCCGCGCGGGCCGTCGGCGCCGAAGCCGCAGATCCGGCAATGCACAAGCCGCGGGAATTTTTCGCGCAGCACCTCGTTGCCGATGCCCCATTTCTCCAGCGTGCCCGGCTTGAAGTTCTCGATCAGGACGTCGGCGCTCTCCAGCATCTTGAGCAGCACGGTCCGGCCGCCCTCGGAGGCGAGGTCGAGGCCGATCGAGCGCTTGTTGCGGTTGATGCCGATGAAATAGGCCGCGTCATCCTCGTGGAAGGGAGGGCCCCAGTCGCGGACCTCGTCGCCTGCGGGCGGCTCGACCTTGATCACGTCGGCGCCGTGGTCGGCGAGGATCTGGGTGCAATAGGGACCGCCGAGCACGCGGGTGAGATCGATGACGCGCAGGCCGCTCATTGCGCCCGTGGCAGCTCCGGAACTGGCGGCTTCAGTCATGCCTACGCTTCTCCTGTGGCGGCGCTCGAACACAGGCCTAGCGAGGTTTTTTTGCCCCAGCAATGGCTTGCCGCGTGGGGGCCGCATGCAGCGCGAGCCGCAATCCCGCGGCATGGCAAATGACGGCTTGGCAAATCAAACAGAATTGGCCGGCCCGAGGGGGATCCCGGGCCGGCCAATCCGCGCATGATCAGACGACCGTCAGGCGAACGTCGACATTGCCGCGCGTCGCGTTGGAATACGGACACACCTGGTGCGCCTTCTCCACCAGCGCCTCGGCTTCCGCACGGGCGAGGCCCGGCAGCGAGACGGCAAGGTCGATGTCGAGGCCGAAACCGCCTTCGGAGCGCGGGCCGATGCCGACGGTCGAGGTCACGGAGGCGTCAGCCGGAACCTTCGGCCCGCCCTGCGAGGATACGAACTTCATCGCGCCGATGAAGCAGGCGGCATAGCCCGCCGCAAACAGCTGCTCGGGATTGTTGCCGGCGCCGCCTCCGCCGCCGAGCTCCTTCGGCGTGGTGAGCTTGACGTCGAACGCGCCGTCGAGGGTCGCAGCATGGCCGTCGCGGCCGCCGGTGGCTTTTGCGCTGGTCTTGTAGAGGACGTTCACTGACATTTTCGTCTCCCTGAGTTTTCGGTGGGGCGCGATCTTTATGGCAAACAATTAGATTGTGCGCAATTGAAATTATAGCGCCTCACATTTAATTGTTCGCAATTGAATGTGCCGCCGGCCGGCCCCAGAATGGAGCAGGTCCTGTGAGATTCTCCATGCCCCGGAAACATTCGGCAGCGGACGCCCCGCTGCGCCTCGACAACCAGATCTGCTTCGCGGTCTATTCGGCCGCGCACGCCTTCAACCGCGTCTACAAGCCGCTGCTGGACCGGCTCGGCCTGACCTATCCGCAATATCTGGTGATGCTGGTGCTGTGGGAGCGCGACGACGTGCCGGTCAAGGACATCGGCGAGAAGCTGTTCCTGGATTCGGGCACATTGACGCCGCTGCTCAAACGGCTCGAAGCCGCTCACCTCGTCAAGCGCACGCGTTCGAGCGAGGACGAGCGTCAGGTGCTGATCGCGCTGACCCCGCAGGGCCACGCCTTGAAGGACAAGGCGCGCGCCGTGCCGCAATCGATCCTGGCGGCATCGGACTGCTCGGTCTCGGAACTGGTCGCGATGAAAGACGAAATTGTCGGGTTGCGCGATAGGTTGAACGCGGTGATCGGGGAGTAGGGGGCTTTACGCGCTTAGGACAGCCGTTTCTTTGCGAAGGCCCGGCCGGAGTGAGACTTCAAGTATGCCTCAAAAGCCAGCGCTTTGTACTTGTCAGGGAAGGCGCAGTACCAGATCAGTTTCCAAGGCTTGAATTTGGCGGTGTGGCTGGATTTGCCCGCGTTGTGCTCTGGAATCCGCCGCTTGAGATTTTCAGTGGCCCCAACGTATTCCTGCTCGGGAAATTCGATGCTGCGCAGGATGTAGACGTACCACATTGACGATTATCGCCTGAGCAACCGCTGCGTGGGAACCTCACCAGTCCGTCTTCGCCCTTCGGGCTTCGCCGGACACCACGCTTCACCCTTCGGGCTGTGCGCGGCTGCGCCACGCGTAGCCCGAAGGGCGAAGCGTGGTGGAGCCAGGCGGGATCGAACCGCCGACCTCTTGCATGCCATGCAAGCGCTCTCCCAGCTGAGCTATGGCCCCTTAACCGTCCGACGCGCCTTGGGCGACGCGTCGGGAAAGACCCAGAACCACAGTTCTGGAATTATCTCAAGTCTCTTCGTCGCCGCCGACATCACCAATGATGTCGGTGACGTCCTCATCGCCCTCTTCGTCGTCGGCGATAAAGGTGGAATCATCGTCGTCATCGTCCTCGATGGTCTCATCGACTTCGATGTCGTCCTCGGATTCGGGCACGACGGCCTTGACCTTGCCGGTGTTCTCCTCGGCATCGGCCTCCTCAAGCGAGACCTCCTCGACCTCCGCCGGCTCCGGCGTGGCGTCGGCGGCAGCCGCTGCGTGGCGGGCTTCGGCGCCACGCGGTGCGCGAGCCGGTGCAATCGGCGCGATCGGCACGACTTCTCCGGTATAGGGCGAGATCACCGGATTCTTGTTGAGGTCATAGAACTTTTTGCCCGTGGTCGGGCAAATACGTTTAGTTCCGAGTTCGGACTTGGCCACGGCAGAGGAATCCTGGGAATGTCTGAAAAGCGGTGCTTCACTTGGCTAGTTGGCGGCCCGCTGTCAATAGCGCATTACGGGAGAACGACATGCCCGTGACGGCGGGGAGACCATGTGGTACCTGCCCCGCGAGTCCCGCAGGGATGCTTCGGGCCTATCCAAGGACACAAACTTGACCGATTCCGACAAGCCGACGCCGCTCCGGTCGCGCGCCAGCGGTCCCCTGACCGGGAAAGTACGGGTGCCCGGGGATAAGTCGATCTCCCATCGCGCCCTGATCCTCGGCGCGCTCGCAGTCGGAGAGACGCGGATTTCGGGCCTCCTGGAGGGCGAGGACGTCCTCAACACCGCCAAATCCATGCAGGCGCTTGGCGCCAGGGTCGAGCGCACCGGAGAGTTCGCCTGGAAGGTGAACGGTGGGGGTGTCGCGGGCTTCGCCCAGCCCAAAGCGCCGCTGGATTTCGGCAACTCCGGGACCGGCTGCCGGCTCGTCATGGGCGCTGTCGCCGGCTGCCCGATCTCGGCGATTTTCGACGGCGATGCCTCGCTGCGCAGCCGGCCCATGCGCCGGATCCTGGATCCCCTGGAAAAGATGGGCGCGAAGGTCCTCTCCGGCGGCGAAGGCGGCCGTCTGCCGCTGACCGTGCAGGGTGCGCGCGATCCGCTGCCGATCATCTACCAGACGCCGGTCGCTTCCGCCCAAATCAAGTCCGCCGTGCTGCTCGCGGGGCTCGCCGCGCCGGGAACCACAACCGTCATCGAGACCGAGGCCAGTCGCGACCACACCGAGTTGATGCTCAAGCATTTTGGCGCCGAGATCACCTCGACGCGGGAGGGTCAGCACGGCCGCCGGATCACGCTGGTGGGGCAGCCTGAGCTGCATGGCGCCAATGTCGTCGTACCCGCCGATCCCTCATCGGCGGCGTTCCCCATCGTTGCCGCGCTGATCGTCGAAGGCTCCGACATCGTCCTGTCCGACGTCATGACCAATCCGCTGCGGACCGGTCTTTTCACCACGCTGCGCGAAATGGGTGCCTCGATCGAGGAGAGCGAGGTTCGGGGCGACGCCGGCGAGCCGATGGCGAAGCTGCGCGTACGCGCCTCGAAACTGCGCGGCGTCGCAGTGCCGCCGGACCGCGCACCGTCGATGATCGACGAATATCTGGTGCTGGCAGTGGCGGCCGCCTTCGCCGAGGGCACGACCATCATGCGTGGCCTGCAAGAGCTGCGCGTCAAGGAATCCGACCGCCTGGAAGCCACCGCCGCCATGCTCCGCGTCAACGGCGTCAAGGTCGAGGTCTCCGGCGACGACCTAATCGTTGAGGGCCGCGGCCACGTCCCTGGCGGTGGCACTGTGGCCACCCACATGGACCACCGCATCGCGATGTCCGCGCTGGTGATGGGCTGCGCCTCCGATCAGCCCGTGACAGTCGACGACACCGCCTTCATCGCCACCAGCTTTCCGGATTTCATCCCGATGATGCGTTCGCTTGGGGCCGACTTTTCATGATCATCGCCATCGACGGGCCCGCGGCGTCGGGCAAGGGCACGCTCGGCAAGCGTCTTGCCCACCATTACGGCTACCGTCATCTCGATACCGGCGTGATCTATCGCGCGGTGGCCTATTCCCTGATGCAGTCCGGTCATGATCTCCGGGACGAGGCGGCGGCGGTCGCTGCGGCGCTGGAACTCGACCCCGAAAAGTTCGGCAATCCCGCCCTGAAGACCCAGAAGGCCGGCGAGGGTGCCTCCATCGTCTCGGCGATCCCCAGAGTCCGGGAGGCCCTGGTCAATTTTCAGCGGCAATTCGCCGCCGATCCGCCTGGCGCGGTGCTCGATGGCCGGGATATTGGAACCGTGATCTGCCCCCATGCCGACGTGAAGATATTCGTCGTCGCCGATCCCAGGGTCCGCGCCCGCCGCCGGACCATGGAGGCCAAGGCGCGGGGCGAGGAGGCCGACGAGGCGGCTGTGCTCGCCGACATCATCCAGCGCGACGAACGCGACAAAAACCGGCCGATCGCGCCCCTCAAACCCGCCCCCGATGCTTACTTGCTAGATAACTCCCAACTGGATATAGAAGGCGGCGTCCGGGCCGCCATCGACATTATCGAGGCCGTCCGAGCGGGCCGGTCGCGGGGTTAAGCCGCAGCCGTCATTGGAGGAAGCGCCCGCTCCCGCTCTTTGAGGTCGATACCCTCGGTCCCTGTTCGGGGCCGGCGCGATCCAGGCTCCGGACAAAGATTTCCACGTATCGAACGCGCGGGCCTCAGCCGGCCCGCTTCCGCTGTTCCGCCTTAAGGTCGGAGCAACGAGCGGTCGCTCGAAGGTTCTGCGGACCTTCCGACACTGCGCGTGCGATGCGCCCATGAACCCAACGGCCGGCACGACATCCGCAACTGGAGAACAAATGGCTTCGACTTCTGCTGATACCTATAGCCCGTCGCGCGACGATTTCGCCGCGATGCTCGACGAGTCCTTCGCAGGTGGCAACCTGCAGGAAAGCTCCGTCATCAAGGGCAAAGTTGTTGCAATCGAAAAGGACATGGCCGTCATCGACGTCGGCCTGAAGACCGAGGGCCGCGTTGCCCTGCGCGAATTTTCCGGCCCCGGCCGTGACAGCGAGCTCAAGGTCGGCGACGAGGTGGAAGTGTTCCTCGATCGGATCGAGAACGCGCTGGGCGAAGCCGTGCTGTCGCGCGACAAGGCGCGCCGCGAGGAGAGCTGGGGCAAGCTCGAGAAGGCGTTCCAGAACAACGAGAAGGTCAACGGCGTCATCTTCAACCAGGTCAAGGGCGGCTTCACCGTCGACCTCGACGGCGCCGTGGCCTTCCTGCCGCGCTCGCAGGTCGATATCCGTCCGATCCGCGACGTTGCGCCGCTGATGAACAACTCGCAGCCGTTCCAGATCCTCAAGATGGACCGTCGCCGCGGCAACATCGTCGTCTCGCGCCGCACGGTTCTCGAAGAGACCCGCGCCGAGCAGCGTCAGGAGCTGGTGCAGAACCTCGAAGAGGGTCAGGTCATCGACGGCGTGGTCAAGAACATCACCGATTACGGTGCGTTCGTTGATCTCGGCGGCATCGACGGTCTGCTGCACGTCACCGATATCGCGTGGCGCCGCGTCAACCATCCGACGGAGGTGCTCTCGATCGGCCAGACCGTGAAGGTCAAGATCATCAAGATCAACCACGAGACGCACCGCATCTCGCTGGGCATGAAGCAGCTGCTGGACGATCCGTGGCAGGGCATCGAAGCCAAGTACCCGCTGGGTGCCCGCTTCACCGGTCGCGTCACCAACATCACCGACTATGGCGCGTTCGTCGAGCTCGAGCCGGGCATCGAAGGCCTGATCCACGTCTCCGAGATGTCGTGGACCAAGAAGAACATGCACCCCGGCAAGATCGTTTCGACCTCGCAGGAAGTCGAAGTGCAGGTGCTGGAAGTCGATTCCGTCAAGCGCCGCATCTCGCTCGGCCTCAAGCAGACCATGCGCAACCCGTGGGAGGTCTTCGTCGAAGGTCATCCGACCGGTTCGACGGTCGAGGGCGAGGTCAAGAACAAGACCGAGTTCGGTCTGTTCCTGGGCCTTGAGGGCGACGTCGACGGCATGGTCCATCTCTCCGACCTCGACTGGAAGCTTCCGGGCGAGCAGGTGATCGACAACTACAAGAAGGGCGACATGGTGAAGGCCGTGGTGCTCGATGTGGACGTCGAGAAGGAGCGCATCTCGCTCGGCATCAAGCAGCTCGAAGGCGACCCATTCGCCGAGCCGGGCGATGTCAAGAAGGGCGCGGTCGTGACCTGCGAAGTGCTCGAAGTGAAGGAGAGCGGCATCGAGGTGAAGATCACCGGGACCGACTTCACCACCTTCGTGAAGCGCTCGGAGCTCGCCCGTGACCGCAACGATCAGCGCGCCGAACGCTTCGCCGTCGGCGAGAAGGTCGATGCCCGCGTGATCCAGTTCGACAAGAAGGCCCGCAAGGTCCAGGTGTCGATCAAGGCGCTCGAAGTCGCCGAAGAGAAGGAAGCCATCGCGCAATACGGCTCCTCCGATTCGGGAGCGACGCTCGGCGACATCCTCGGCACCGCGCTCAAGAATCGCGACACCAAGTAAGCGAAACGTACGTTTCGCTGCATCAAAGCCCCGGCGGAAGCCGGGGCTTTTTTGTTGCATATGTCGGCCGGCTACGCGGCCTCCGCCGAGCCAGGCCTTGTTTTCTTCAAATTGCGCCGCAATTGATGTATCCAGATAAGCCGATGGTCACGCTGTGACGGCACAACGCGCCTTGTCTTTCATTTGGAGATATTCCGATGTCGCTCGATTCGGACATCATCGTCGATCGCCGCAGGATCCGCCGCAAGCTGACATTCTGGCGCGTGCTGGCCGCGCTGATCGCGATCGCGGCGATCGCAGGCTTCGCGCTGGTCGCGACACCGGGTGCGCGCGGCACTTTCGCGGCTGCCGGCTCGATCGCGCGGGTCCATATCGACGGCCTGATCCGCAGCGATTCCGATCGCACGCAGGCGCTGGAGCGACTGGAGAGTTCGCAGGCTGCCGCCGTCATCGTCCACGTCAACTCGCCGGGCGGCACCACTGCCGGCTCCGAGCAGCTCTATGATTCGCTTGTCCGGCTGAAAGCAAAGAAGCCGCTCGTCGTCGTGGTCGAAGGCCTCGCCGCCTCCGGCGGCTACATCACCGCGATCGCCAGCGACCACATCATCGCCCAGCAGAGCTCGCTGGTTGGCTCGATCGGCGTGCTGTTCCAGTTTCCGAACGTCACGGAGCTGCTGAGGACCGTCGGCGTCAAGGTCGAGGAGGTGAAGTCCACGCCGCTGAAGGCCGCGCCCAACGGTTTTGAGCCGACCAGCCCCGAGGCGCGGGCCGCGCTCGATGCGCTGGTGAAGGATTCCTACGCCTGGTTCAAGGGACTGGTGAAGGAAAGGCGTGGCATGGATGACACGCAGCTTGAGAAAGTGGTTGATGGCCGTGTCTTCACCGGACGCCAGGCGATCGATCTCAAGCTGATCGACCAGATCGGCGACGAGAAAACCGCCGTGACCTGGCTGGTCGAGCAGAAGGGCGTCAAGAAGGGACTCTCCGTGCGCGATTACAAGCTCGAGCCGCGCTTCAGCGATCTGCCGTTCCTCAAGACGGCGGCCGCCGTCACGCTGGAAGCGCTGGGTTTGGGCTCGATTGCGCATCAAATCGGCCAAACCGGCGTGGTGCAGGCGGTTGATCGGCTCGGAATGGATGGAATGCTGGCGTTGTGGCAGCCGGCGGCGTCGAACTGACCGGAACCGGGCGAGCCCCAGAGGTTTTTCCCGTTCGACGCGTGCGGGGCCAGCCCGCTTTTTCGGCATTTGTCACGCATTTTCACGACGCTCGACCTTCATTTAGCGTCTTGACAGATCAAGGTATTTTCACGGAAATGGTCATCCGCACGCTCCCGGGTCCTATCTCTCGATGATCAAATCCGAACTTGTTCAGCGTATCGCCGAGCACAACCCGCATCTGTACCAGCGGGATGTCGAGAACATTGTGAATGCGATTCTCGAAGAGATCGTAGCGGCTCTCGCGCGCGGTGATCGCGTCGAGTTGCGCGGCTTCGGTGCCTTCTCGGTCAAGCATCGCCCTGCGCGCGCAGGGCGCAATCCGCGCACCGGCGCCCATGTGCCCGTCGACCAGAAGAGCGTTCCGTTCTTCAAGACCGGCAAGGAAATGCGCGAGCGGCTGAATCGCGACCACCCGGATCCAGGCGCGCCAGACTGAGGCCGACCTCAGGGTTTTCCGCGGTCGCAGCGATGCGGCCGCAAGCTTGATTCAAGGCGAGCGAGCCGAGATGCGAAAGTTCCTGACCGCGCTGATCGTGATTCCGCTGGGCCTGATCCTGATGGTCTTCGCCGTCGCCAACCGGCATTTCGTCACGGTCTCGTTCGATCCCTTCGTTTCCAACGACCCGTCATTCTCGGTCACGCTGCCGCTGTTCCTGCTCCTGATCGTGGTGGCTGCGCTCGGGGTCCTCGTGGGCGGTTGCGCCGTCTGGTTCGGTCAGCGGCACTGGCGGCGTGCGGCGCGCCGGCATGACGCGGATGCCCGGGCCGCGCGGCGCGAACTGGCCGATCTGCGGGCCCAGGCGGCCGCAGCAAAGCCCGAGTCCCAGCGCCTTCCCGTTCCCTCCGGGGTCGGCCTTTACGGGCCCGTCGGGCGAGACAAGCAGCGCGCGACGTTGTAGAAGCGGCCGCAACCGAAAAGCCCGTTTTCCGGCCGCGGACCCGCGGTCTCCATTTGCTTTGAGCCCACATCCCTCGAGAACATGTCCCTGCTCGTCAAAATCTGCGGCCTGTCCACGCCCGAGACGCTCGAAACTGCGCTCGAGGCGGGTGCCGACATGGTTGGGTTCGTGTTCTTCCCGCCGTCGCCGCGGCATTTGTCGCTGGAAGTCGGCCGGAAACTCGGCGGGCAGGTGAAGCGGCGCGCGCTCAAGGTCGCGCTCACCGTCGATGCCGACGATGCCACGCTCGACAACATCATGGACGCGCTGTCGCCGGACATTTTCCAGCTTCATGGCACGGAGAGCGTGGCGCGGCTGCGCGACATCAGGCAGCGGTTCGGTCGGCCGGTGATGAAGGTCGTGCCGGTCGCAACGTCAGCCGATCTCGCTGTGCTGGCTGGTTACGCCGCTGTCGCCGATCGCGTCCTGTTCGACGCGCGCGCGCCGAAAGACGCGACCCGGCCCGGCGGCCTGGGTGCACCGTTCGATTGGCACCTGCTCGAAAACCTTGAGCTTGCGCTGCCGTATATGGTTTCGGGCGGACTGCATGCAGGGAACGTCGCCGAAGCCGTTCGCGTGACCCGCGCCGGTGGTGTCGACGTCTCCTCCGGTGTCGAGAACGCCCCGGGCGTGAAGGACCCCGAGATGATCAAGGCCTTCATTCGCGCCGCGCGCGCAAGCCAAGATGCAAATCAAGAGTTGAGCGTCCGATGAATGTCGTAAAACCCAATTCCTATCGCAGCGGCCCCGACGAGCGCGGCCATTTCGGCATTTTCGGCGGACGCTTCGTGGCCGAAACCCTGATGCCGCTGATCCTCGATCTGGAGAAAGCCTACACCGAGGCCAAGGCCGATCCGGCGTTTCAGGCCGAGATGAACGGTTATCTCAAGAATTATGTCGGCCGGCCCTCGCCGCTCTATTTCGCCGAGCGTCTGACCGAGCATCTCGGCGGCGCAAAAATCTATCTCAAGCGCGAAGAGCTCAATCATACCGGCTCGCACAAGGTGAACAACGTGCTCGGCCAGATCATGCTGGCGCGGCGCATGGGCAAGAAGCGCATCATTGCCGAGACCGGCGCCGGTCAGCACGGTGTGGCCACCGCGACGCTGTGCGCGCGCTTCGGTCTCGACTGCGTGGTTTATATGGGCGCCGTCGACGTCGAGCGGCAGCAGCCCAACGTCATCCGCATGGAGATGCTGGGCGCAAAGGTGGTCCCGGTGCAATCGGGCACGCGCACGCTGAAGGACGCCATGAACGAGGCGCTGCGCGACTGGGTCACCAACGTGCACGACACCTTCTACTGCATCGGCACCGTCGCGGGGCCGCATCCTTATCCGACGCTGGTGCGCGACTTCCAGGCGATCATCGGCAACGAGACCAAGGCGCAGATGCAGGAGGTCGAAGGCCGCCTGCCGGATTCGCTCGTCGCCTGCATCGGCGGCGGCTCCAACGCGATGGGCCTGTTTCATCCGTTCCTCGACGATTCCACGGTCGAGATCTTCGGCGTCGAAGCTGCGGGCCACGGGCTGACGCAACTGCATGCGGCCTCGATCGCGGGCGGCCGTCCCGGCGTGCTGCACGGCAACCGTACCTATCTCTTGATGGACGCGGACGGCCAGATCCAGGACGCGCATTCGATCTCTGCGGGCCTCGACTATCCTGGCATCGGTCCCGAGCACTCATGGCTGCACGAGATTGGCCGCGTGAACTATCTCTCCGCGACCGACGACGAGGCGCTCGCAGCGTTCCAGCTGCTGTCGAAGCTCGAAGGCATCATCCCCGCGCTCGAGCCGGCACATGCCATCGCCAAGGTGATGGAGCTCGCGCCGAAGCGGACAAAAGATCACCTGATGGTCGTCAACCTCTCCGGCCGCGGCGACAAGGACGTCCCGCAGGTCGGCGACATCCTGAGGGGCAAGAGCAAGTGACCACGCGTATCGACACCCGTTTCGCCGAGCTGAAGAAAGCCGGTCGCTCGGCCTTCGTCACCTTCCTGATGGCCGGCGATCCCGATCCGGCGACCTCGCTCGAGATCATCAAGGCGCTGCCGAAATCTGGCGCCGACGTGATCGAGATAGGCATGCCCTTCACCGATCCGATGGCCGACGGTCCGTCGATCCAGGCGGCAGGCCTGCGCGCGCTCAAGGCCGGCATGACGCTGAAGAAGACGCTCGATCTCGTGCGCGGCTTCCGCAAGGACGACAACACGACGCCGATCGTGCTGATGGGCTATTACAACCCGATCTACATCTATGGCGTCGACAAATTCCTGGTCGATGCGAAGAGTGCCGGCATCGACGGCCTCATCATCGTCGATTTGCCGCCGGAAGAGGACGACGAGCTCTGCCTGCCCGCGATGAAGGCCGGCCTCAACTTCATCCGGCTTGCAACGCCGACCACCGACGACAAGCGGCTGCCGGCCGTGCTCGCCAACACGTCGGGCTTCGTCTACTACGTCTCTATCACCGGCATCACCGGCGCTGCGGCCGCGGACTCCACGGCCGTCGGCGAGGCGGTTGCCCGCATCAAGCGGCACACAAAGCTGCCGGTCTGCGTCGGCTTTGGCATCCGTACACCGGAGACCGCCCGCTCCATCGCGTCGCATGCCAATGGCGCCGTGGTCGGCACCGCGCTGGTCGATGCCCTCAAGAACAGCCTCGATGCGGACGGGCACGCCACCGGCAAAACCGTTAACGCAGTCGCCGAGCTGACGGCGGCTCTGGCCCAGGGCGTCAAAGGCGCGCAACAGGCGGCGGAATAAGCCTTAATTCCGCTGCCAAGTCCGATGAGCAAGGCGGACGACACGGCGGCTTGCCGGGATGTGGCCCGGCCGCCATATATCCCTTCAGGCGGTCCCCAGGCGGGATCGCACATCGGAGCAAACCATGAACTGGCTTACCAATGTGGTCCGGCCGAAGATCCGCAACATGCTGCGGCGGGAGACGCCGGAGAATCTGTGGATCAAGTGCCCGGATTCCGGACAGCTCGTGTTCTACAAGGACGTCGAGGCCAACCAGTTCGTCATCCCCGGCTCGAACTACCACATGCGCATGAACGCGGTGGCGCGTCTGAAGTCGATTTTCGACAACGAGACCTGGTACGACGTCGCGCTGCCTGACGTCACGCCCGATCCGCTCAAGTTCCGTGACGAGAAGAAGTACGTCGACCGTATCAAGGATGCCCGCGCGCGGACCAATCTGAACGACGCGGTCAAGGTCGGCTACGGCAAGCTCGAAGGTGCCGCCGTCGTCGTCGCCGTGCAGGATTTCGACTTCATGGGCGGTTCGCTCGGCATGGCCGCGGGCGAGGCTCTCGTGCGCGGACTGGAGCTTGCGGTCGAGAAGAAGTCGCCGTTCATCGTGTTCGCCGCCAGTGGCGGCGCGCGGATGCAGGAAGGCATCTTGTCGCTGATGCAGATGCCGCGCACCACGGTCGGTGTGCAGATGCTGCGCGAGGCAAAGCAGCCCTACATCGTCGTGCTGACCAACCCGACCACCGGCGGCGTCACCGCGTCCTATGCGATGCTCGGTGACGTGCAGATCGCCGAACCCGGCGCGCTGATCGGTTTTGCCGGCGCGCGCGTGATCGAGCAGACCATTCGCGAAAAACTCCCCGAGGGTTTTCAGCGCGCCGAATATCTCAAGGAGCACGGCATGGTCGACATGGTCGTGCATCGCCACGAATTGCGCCCGACCCTGGCGCGGCTCTGTCGGCTGTTGACCAGGGCGCCGGCGCATGAGACCGCCTCGAAACCGGTGCAGCCGGTCGTGAGCCCGGCGCAGATTGTATCGGCTCCTGAGACGGCGCCGGCCGCGCCGCACGCGTGAACGCTTCCTCTGACAGCGCAAAGCCGTCGCTCGGCGAATTGATCGGGCGGCTGTCGGCCCTGCATCAGAAGCGCATCGATCTCGGGCTGGAGCGGATGCATCGTCTGCTCGAGCGGCTCGGTCATCCCGAGCGCAAGCTGCCGCCGGTGATCCATATCGCCGGCACTAACGGCAAGGGCTCGACGCTCGCTTATCTGCGCGCGACGCTGGAGGCCGCGGGCCTGCGCGTCCACGCCTACACGTCGCCCTATCTCGTCCGCATCAACGAATGTTTCCGGCTCGGCCGCGTCAGTGGCGGCGTGCTGGTCGGTGACGACGAGCTGCGTGCGGCGCTGGAAGAGGTCGAGCGTGTCAATGCCGGCGAGGCGGCAACCGTGTTCGAACTCAAGACGGCGGCTGCGTTTCACCTGTTCGCGCAGAACCCGGCCGATGTGGTTCTGCTGGAGGTCGGCCTTGGTGGCCGGCTTGATTCAACCAACGTGGTCGATACACCAGCGGCCTGCGTGATCACGCCCGTCAGCATGGACCACATGGACTTTCTGGGCGACACGCTGACGTCGATCGCGGGCGAAAAGGCCGCGATCATCAAGCGCGGCGTACCCGTCATCTGCGCCGAACAGCCGGGCGAAGCGATGGCGGTGATCGAGGCGCAGGCCAAGCGCATGCGCGCGCCGTTGTTCGCCGCAGGTGAGAGCTGGCATGTCAATGTCGAGCGCGGGCGGCTGGTCTATTCCGATGAGCGCGGCTTGATGGATCTCACGGCGCCGCGCCTGTTCGGCCGCCACCAGTTCGACAATGCCGGCCTCGCGATCGCGACGCTGCGAGCCACCAACGCCTTCAAGATCAACCAGGCGGCGTTCGAGGCCGGGATCGTCGGCGCGGAATGGCCGGCGCGGATGCAGCGCATCGCTTCGGGCGAGCTGCTCTCCTGGGGGCCGCAGGGATCGGAGATCTGGCTCGACGGCGGCCACAATGCGGAAGGCGGCCGTGTCGCGGCGGCCGCGCTCGGCGATCTCGAGGAGCGGGTGTCGCGGCCGCTGGTCGTCATCGCAGGCATGATGGCCAACAAGGACGCGCAGGGTTTTCTCGCCAACTTCGCCGGTCTGACCCGTCACATCATCGCGGTGCCGATTCCCGACACCGACAACGCGATGCCGGTCGACCGCCTCGCGGATGCCGCCCGCAGCCTCGGCATGCGCGTCGAGCCCGCGCCCGGCATCGAGGCCGCACTGCGCGCCTTGGCGAAGCTCGCCTACGAAGTGCCGCCGCGCATCCTGATCACCGGCTCGCTCTATCTCGCCGGCCACGTGCTCGCCCTCAACGGCACGCCTCCTGCATAAGGGCTAGGGTGACCAACATGCGTTTTGCCGCGATTGCCGACGTTCACGGAAACAATCTCGCGCTGGAAGCTGTGCTCGCCGACATCCGCGCGCAAGGCGTCGCCGACATCGTCAATCTCGGCGACATGCTGAGCGGTCCGCTCGATGCGCGCCGCACGATCGAGATCCTGATGAAGCTCGAGGCCGTGCACGTGCTCGGCAATCACGACCGCTATCTGCTCGACCGTCCGCCGGAGAAGATGGGCGCGTGGGATCGTCCCGCCCATGCGCAACTCGATGCTGCGCAACTCGACTGGCTGCGCGCGCAACCGATGACGCGGGTCTTTCGCGATCAGGTGTTCCTCTGCCACGCGACGCCCGACAATGACGAAGTCTATTGGCTCGACACCGTGCATCCCGATGGCGCGGTGGCGCTGTCGCCCCTCGATCGCATCGAGCAATTTGCGCAAGGCATCACGCAATCGCTGATCCTGTGCGCCCACACCCATCTCGCCCGTGCGGTGCGACTTCGCGACGGTCGGCTGATCGTCAATCCCGGCAGCGTCGGCGGCCCCGGCTATCGTGACAAGCATCCGTTCCCGCATGTGGTGGAGGCTGGCACGCCGCACGCGCGCTATGCGATCCTCGAGCTAGCCGATGGTGCCTGGCAGGCCACGTTCCGCCACGTCGTCTACGATCATGAGGAGATGGCCGCGCTCGCGCGCCGCAACGGCCAACCGGAGTTGGCAAACGCGCTGGCGACGGGATGGATTGCCTAGCGGCTACGGCTACATCTGTTTCAACATCTTCATCGGGTCGGCCACTTTCTGCTTCAACTGCTCGAAGCTGCATTGCCGCGGTGCCTTGTCAGGGCGCCAGCGCAGGATCGAGGTGCCGTGGCGGAAGCGCTCACCGCTGAAATGATCATAGCAGACCTCGATCACCAGCTTCGGCTTGAGCGGACACCATTTTGCCGACCGCTCGGTCGACCAGCGACTCGGCCCGCCCGGCGCGTTGCCGGTGAAGCCCGGTTCGCCGATCAGCGCCTCCAGCCGATCGGTCAGATCAGGTTTTTCCGTCGCCTTGATCGCCGAGGTGAAGCCGACATGATGCAGCAGACCTTCGTCATCGTAGAGCCCGAGCAGCAGCGAGCCGACCACGCTGCGGCCGGAGAGCTTGTTGGTGGCATAGCGGAAACCGCCGACCACGCAATCGGCGCTGCGAAATTTCTTGATCTTCTGCATGCCGTCGCGATTTCCGGCCTGATAGGGTAGGTCGCTGCGCTTGGCGATAACGCCGTCCGAGCCGCCGCCGGATTGCGCCAGCCATTTTTTCGCAATGGCGTAGCTCGTTGTCGCCGGGGAGAGGCGGAAGATGCTGCCTTTCAGATTGGCTTTGGCAAACGCTTCCAGCGCCTGCCGCCGCTCGCTCAGCGGCTGCTCGGCAAGCTGCTTCTCCCTGGCCGTCGCGAGCAGATCGAAGGCGAGATAAAGCGCCGGCGTTTCCTGAGAGAGCTTGTTCACGCGGCTTGAAGCGGGGTGAATACGTTGCAGCAGCGCGTCGAAAGAAAAGCCCTTGCCGTGCGGCACGACGATCTCGCCGTCGAGCGTGAAGCGGTCCGCCTTCAGCTTCAGCGCCGCGCCGACGATCTCGGGGAAATAGCGGGCGAGGTCCTCGCCGGATTTCGAGCGCAGATCGACGCTGCTGCCGTTGCGCGACAGCAGGCAGCGGAAGCCATCCCATTTCGGCTCGTACTGCCACTCCTTGCCGCGCGGGATCGCGTCGACCGAGCGCGCCTCCATGGCCACCAGAGAGGTCGATTTTCGCGCGCGCTTTGCGGGGGGAGGCACGGCTGGGACTCGTCTTACGCTGGACATGCCTCATCAACGCAAAACGGCCGGCTTTCGCCGGCCGTTTCAAAAATAAACTCGTGCGAGCCAGCTCAGACCGCGGAGGTGATCCACTGCTGCAGCTTCGCCTTCGGCGCCGCGCCGACTTGACGGGAGGCCATCTCGCCGCCCTTGAAGATCATCAGGGTCGGGATCGACATCACGCCATACTTGGACGCGGTCTTCGGGCTCTCGTCGACGTTGAGCTTCACGATCTTCACCTTGTCGCCCATGGCGCCGGCGATCTCGTCGAGCGCGGGTGCGA
The DNA here is from genome assembly GCF_023073915.1 of Bradyrhizobium sp. 149. Taxonomy (GTDB): domain Bacteria; phylum Pseudomonadota; class Alphaproteobacteria; order Rhizobiales; family Xanthobacteraceae; genus Bradyrhizobium. Next base: position 226,396 of record NZ_JADPKK010000012.1, read on the forward strand.
TCATGCGGCAGGGGCCGCACCATTCGGCCCAGAAATCGACGACCACGGGGCCGTTTGCCTTGAGCACTTCGGCTTCGAAATCAGTGTCAGAAACCTTACCAACGGCCATGGGAGTACCTCGTACCTGAGAGAACGGCGCGACGGGAATCGCGCCAAGATCATGGCGTCAACCTATGAATGGCTCCTTGCCGGGTCAAGGACGCTCACGCCGAGATGAAGGGATGCCAGCGCCGCGTCCAGCGCGGGAGCCGAAATCTCCATATATTCAAGGGCCTCGGTCCAGAGCAGAACGGCGCGGACAGGCTTTTGGGGATAAAGCCTCGATAGCACCGCCCGGTACAGCGCAAGCTGCCGGACATAAGCGGCGGGCGCCGCACCGACGCTCCCGGGGGCCGCCTGATTGGTCTTGAAATCGACGATCAGGACCTCATCCGGGCGAACCACCAGCCGGTCGATCTGGCCGGACACCAGCGCGGGGGCGCGGCCCGGCCGCTCCAGCCTGCCGACGATCGCGACCTCCGCCCGGCTGCCGGCGGCAAACACCGGCGCGAATCGTGGCTCGGCGATCAAGGCGAGCACCTTGTCGGCCAGCGCGGCGCGGTCGGCCTCCGCCCAGTCCGCGGCGTTGCGTGCCATGAAGCCGAGCGCGGCCTCGCGCCGGCGCTCAACGGCGATGTCGGGCAGGGATTGCAGCAGCCGGTGCACCAGCGTGCCGCGTTGCAGCGCCAACGCGCGGGACCGCACTGATTCGCCTGACAGCACCGGGCGGCCCTCCCCGGACGGCTGGCCGGAGGGACGCAACGGATCGTCGTCGACCGTCTCGTGCGGCGCCGGCGTCCGCAGCCAGTCCGGGAGTGCGGTCGCCTGGTCCAACGAAGCCGCGGGCGTGCCTAGCGCCACGACATCCTCCGGACGGGAGAAGCGCGTCACCTTGCCGAGCGGCGTCTCGATTGTCTCTTTCGACAGGCTCGAGCCCGCGAGCCCGGTGTCGACCAGGTCGTACCAGCTCAGCTTGCGGACTACCTTCCTGTTACCGGGCATGCAGCCGCCGACGATCAGCCGGTCGGCCGCGCGTGTCATCGCCACGTACAGCAGGCGGCGGTACTCGTCCTCGGTCTCCTCGAGCATCGCGTTGCGTGCGTCGGCGACGGGCTTGGGATCATCCGCCTTGCGTCCGGCCCAGACTACGACCTCGCCGCCATTGCCGCGCGGGACGTGGATCAGTTGCAGCCGTTGGCTGTCGGAGGGCGAAGAGGTCGTATCGACCATGAACACGACCGAGGCCTCCAAGCCCTTGGCGCCGTGCACGGTCATCACCCGCACCTCGTCGCGCGAGATCTCCATGTCGCGCTTCACCTCGGTGTCGGCCGAGCGCAGCCAGGCCATGAAACCTTGCAGCGAGGCCGGCGCCTTGCGCTCGTAGTTCAGCGCCAGCTCCAGAAATTCGTCGAGGGCGTCGTTGGCCTCGTGGCCGAGCCGGCGCAGCATGCGCGCCCGTCCGCCGTCGCCGCCGAGCAGCCAGGCGTAAAAGGCGAACGGCGTTTCCTCGCGCGCACGCATCTCGCAGGCTTCGAGCCGTCGCAATGCCGCAGCGAACTTCTCGCTTGTGCCCGCATGTTCGCCGAGCGCGCGGCGCAGCGATCCCTTGCGATCCCAGGCAAGCTGGAACAGGTCGTCGTCATCGAGTCCGAACAGCGGGCTCTTCAACGCGACCGCAAGCGCGAGATCGTCCTGCGGCAACAGCAGCGCATCGGCAAGGTTCATCAGGTCGATGATCGCGATGTGCTCGGTGAGCTTCAGCCGGTCGGCGCCAGCGACCGGAACGTTGGCGTGCTTCAGCGCCTGGATCACGGCATCGAACGCATTGCCGCGCCGGCGCACCAGGATCAGCATGTCGCCGTAGCGCAGCGGACGCCGCTCGCCCTCGTGGCCCGTCAGCGTGCCGCTCTCGACCAGCCGCTTGATCTCGGTCTGGATCCGGCGCGCGAGCTTGACCTCGGGGCTGGTGGCGGCGACGCCGTCGAACGGCGCGCGCCAGCCCTCGATCTCCTGCCTTTCGTCGGCTTCCGCAAGGTCCCACAACTCGATCACGCTCGGGCCAGCATCGCCGAGCGCATTGTGCAGGGGATGGCCGGTCTCGACCGAATGGATGCTCTTGTAGATCGCGGGCTCGCGGAAGACGTGGTCAACCGAATGCAGGATCGCGGCGCCGGAGCGGAACGAATAGGTGAAGGCAACCGGATCGAATTTCAGCCCGGCCGCCGTGAACTTGCGGTGCAGCTCGCGCCGGCGTGCATCGAACTCTCGGGGCTGAGCACCCTGAAAGGAGAAAATCGATTGCTTCTCGTCGCCGACCGCGAAGACGGTGCGGTTGAGCCCTTCGCGCGCGCCTTCGCCGGCGGTGAACTCCGAGATGATGTGCGCGACGATGTCCCATTGCCGCGGACTGGTGTCCTGGGCTTCGTCGATCAGCACGTGATCGACGCCGCGATCGAGCTTGTAATGCACCCAGCCCGAGGAAACGCGGTCCAGCATCGCCAGCGTCTTGTCGATGAGGTCGTCATAGTCGAGCAGCCCGCGCTCCTGCTTCTCGCGGCGGTAGTTCGCGGCAGCCGCGGTCGCGATATGCAGCAGGGCGGCGGTGCGATCGCGCGTGGTGATTGCGCGGCGCGTCTCGATCAATCCGCTGACGCGCTGTGCCTCGTTCTCGAACAGGCGAGCGACGGACGGGTTGTGATCGCAAAACTTTTTGGTCAGCACCGCCTTGCGCGGCAGCTTTTCGTCGGTGAGGAAAACGCAGAGATAGGCATCGACTTGCGCGCTGCCCGAAAAAACTTTTGCCTCGCGAAGCCGGCTGGCCTGGTCGTTGTCGGACTTACTGCCGTCCTCCAGCGCAAGGGCAATGTCGTCCCAACGCGATCGCGGCAGGAACGGACCGTCGAGAATCTCCGTCTCGACGTCCTCAATGCGATCGCTCGCGTCCACTCCCAGCGCGGCTGCCATCTGCGTGACGGCAAGCTCAGCGCTGCCGGCCTCATCGGTCCAGGCCATGAAGTGGTCGCGGCTCAGACAGGCCTCGCGCACCACCTCCTTGAAGGTGACGTCGGCGGCGCTCGCCATCGCAGTCAGCAGCGCCCGGCCGGTAACGCTGTCAGGGTCGCGCGCGGCCTCCAGCAGCACCTTCAGATTGGCGCGCTCCATCATGTCGGTCTGGTCGCGCTCGTCGATCACGGCGAAGCGCGCCGGAACGTTGGCCTCGAACGGAAACTGCTGGAGCAGGCGGGTGCACAGCGCGTGGATGGTCTGCACCTTCAGCCCGCCCGGCGTCTCCAGCGCACAGGCGAACAGCTTTCGTGCTTCTCGCCGCAATTTTCGATCGGGATGGGGGATGCCGACCGCCTTGATCGCTGCATCGAGCGCGGTGTCGTCCAGCGTCACCCAATGGCCAAGCGTGGTGAACACGCGCTCGGCCATATTGGCGGCAGCCGCCTTGGTGAAGGTGATGCAGAGGATCTTTTCCGGCGGCACGCCCGAGAGCAGCAGGCGGATCACCCGTTGCACCAGCACATGCGTCTTGCCCGAACCGGCATTGGCCGAAACGAAGGCCGATGCGGTCGGGTCCGATGCGCGCGCTTGCCTGGCGCGCACCTCATCCGGGATGGGGCGCGGTGCCTTCACCATTCCTCGATCCCCAATCCGCCGGCCGCGGACCATTCCTTGATCCGGGCGAGGTCGTCATAAGTGCCGTAGCGGTTGGTCCACATCGGCAGGTTCAAGGAGGTATAGGGCTGGTTCTCGTCCTCGAAGGCGCGGATCAGCGCCTCGAGCTTGGCGCGGGCCTCAGCGGCCGCCGTGTCCGGCGGCTGCGGCTCGTCGCCTTGCCTAAACTTGAGCTCGAGAATGCGTTCTTCGCCTGGCGGATTGTTGCCGCTCAGACGAACATAGACGAGCTGGTTCACGGACGCGCCGGCGTCGATATCGGGGAAACCGCCCTCGCGCAGGATCGCGGCTTCCAGCGTGAGCTGCGGCGACAGGCCCATGCGGACCTGTTTGCCGGTCGGTGGCTGGCCGGTCTTGTAGTCGAGGATGGCGTAGCCGCCGCCCTGCCGGCGTTCGATGCGGTCGGCGCGGGCGGAGAGACGGAAGCTGCGCCCATGGTCGAGCGGGATCGATATCTCGCCGCGGGTTTCCGCGGTGATCGCCTCGATCACGCCGCGCCGCGCCGTCTCCCATTCGCCGAACCAGCGCGCGATGCGCTGGAAGCGCGGCCACCACAGCGCCCGCGCCTCGGGTCGCTCCATAAGCGGCTCAAAATATTTCTCGCCGATCGCGCGCAGCACGCGCGCGGGATCATCGGGCAGATTCGTGGCGTAGCGCTCGGTGAACTCGCCGAGCGCATCGTGGATGGCCGAGCCGCGGTCGGCGGCCGACAGCGGCATGTCGACCGGGTCGAGCGCGTCCAGCCGCAGAATGTGTTTTGCGTAAATGGTGTAGGGATCGCGCAGCCAGTCCTCGATCGAGGTCACGGACATCCTGAGCGGCCGGGTCGCGCGTGGCGGTCGCGGCTCGGGCTGTTTGATCGGCCTGACCTGGTCGGGCTGGTCCAGTGCGGCTGCGAACTGCACGTACTTTTCGCCTGCGCGAATTGCTGCCTTCCAGTGCGCATCGCCCGCGACCGCCTCCAGCCGGTGCAGGAAGCGCGAGGCGACCGCCGGCGCGCCACCGGCCTTGGCGGAATGGGTGAGGATGACCTCGTCGCCGCCGAGCAGTTGCGCAAAATCATGCGCGGAGAGGCCGATACGGCGTTCCGGCAGATCGAGGCCGAGCTGGTGCCGCATCGGTCGGCTCAGCCACGGATCGATCCGCGGCGCCGGCGGCCAGACGCCCTCGATCAGCCCGCCGACGATGATTCGGTCGGCCTGCATCAGGCGTGATTCCAGCGGGCCGTAGATCTGGAGCCGTGCGCCCGGTCTGTCTCGTCGCCGCACCGCGCGATCGCTGAACGCGGTCTGGAACACGTCTGCGTAGTCGGGCAGCGTGACCATCAGTCCGCTGGTGGTGCCGCCGCGCAGGAGGTCGTCGAAGGCGCTCGCGAGCGCAAGGCCCTCGCGCTCCTCGAACGCCAGCGGGATCCCCTGCTCGTCGCGCGACAGCTCGATCATGATCTCGCGATGCCGATAAGCGAGTTCGGCGAAGTCAAACGGTTTCGATGACGCCAGGCTCTCGATCGGCGCCAACGCTTGTCGCAAGCCATCGATCAGCGCCTGAATGCGATCGAGGTCTTCCGCTTTGAGACGTGCGCGCGGCTCGGCCCTATGCAGTGCGGAGACCTCGCTGCGCCACAGCTTTGCCAGCTCCTCGCGAAAGCGATTGAATTCGCGCAGCAGCCCGGCGGTGCCTGCAGGCGGGCGCGTGCCGCGCAACAGGGCGAGCTCCAGGCCCTCGATCGCTGTCTTCCATGCGCCGGGCACCCGACCGAGCCGGCACAGCGGATGTTTCAGCATCGCCAGCAGCGTCGGCGGCTCCAATCCCCTGGTCGCAGCCTCTGCCGTCAGTCGCGCAAAGACGCCGGCGGACGTGTCCATCAAGACGTCGCCGCCGGAATCGTCGAACGCAAGATCCCACCGGGTCAGCGCGGCCATCACCCGACGCGCCAGTGCGCGATCGGGCGTGACAAGCGCCGCGGATTTGTCGAGATGCCGCGCCTCGCGCATCGCGATCGCGATCGCGAGCGCCTCCATCTCGGGATTGGGGGCTTCGACAACTGCGAGGTTCTTCATGCCGCCGGCGATCTTCGCGGCCACATCCGGCTGCTTCAGCCGGTCGTGCCAGATCTCGGTCTTGACCGATGGCCGCATCGATTCGGAGGCGAGCAGGTCGCGGCCGCCTTCCGCCGGAGGCTGGAGGATATCGACGTCGCTGCGCTTGATGCCAAAGCGATCCAGCAGCGCGTGCATCGCATATTGCGGATGGTTCGAGACCGGATGCTCCGCGAACGTGCCGAGCGAGTCGCGTACGCCGCCGATGCTGCGCCAGGCATCGTCGTCGAGATCAGTGTCGAGGCCGGGCAGCACCACGGCGCCATGCGGCAGCGAGGCGACTGCATGGAGAAATCTTGCCGTGGCCGGCATCGAGCCGGTCGAACCGGCCGCGATCACGGGGCCATGGTGATGCGCGGTCAGCCGCTTGGCTTCGGCATCGATCAGGAGGTCGCGGCGGGCAGCGGGCTCGATGCGTTTGATTTCGGCGAGGTGACCGGGCCAGGCGATGCGCGCGATGCGCAAAAATTCAAGCGAGTGCTGCCAGTATCGGTCGAGCATATCAGGCACGAGGCCATCGAGCGCGCTCCAGTCGACGCCGCGCGTGACCATGTCGTCGATCAGCCGCGCGAGATCGGACGCCAGCGCCAGCGTCGAGGCGGGGCCTCCGACGACCAGCGGAGACAGCACCGGGCCCTTGGCCCATGCCGCGACCAGCTGCGCCAGCGTCAGCCGCCGTTCGAGTTCGCCGAGCCGCGGCGGAATATCGAGCGGCGTTGCGCCCGAAAATTGTTCGCCTTCATCGGCGAAAGCGAGCTCATCCTCGTCGATGTCGCCGAGCGCGACGATGCGCGGCAGCACGACTGCGTCCGCCTTCATCTCGTCGAGGAAAATCTCGCGGACGATGCGCATGGCACGCCGTGTCGGTAAATACAGCGTGGCATCCGCCAGCCGTGCCGGTTCCTTGCGCGCCTCGAAGCCGTCGACCAGCCGGCCGTCGAGCAGGCTTGCGACGACGGTGCGCAGGAACGGAACTGAGACTGGAACGCTGAAAACGCGCATGAGCTGCCTGATTCGGGAATCAGGCGCCAATATAGGGACGCGAACTCAAATGGTCATGGCCCGCGGCGAGGTCTTCCCCGCTGTTTGCGGCATCATTGTTCTCGTGCTCCGGACGCGGCCTACGCCACGCTTTCCAGAAACGCCTCTTCCGCGGCGTGCACGGCGTCGGGCGTGCCGACATGCATCCAGACGCCGTCGAGGCGGAGGCCGAACAGCCGCTCCTGCTCGTCGGCGCGGTCGAACATTTTGGTCAGCGAGAACTCGCCCGTCGGGGCATCGGCGAAGATCGACGGCGACAGGATCGCCGCGCCGGCATAGACGAACGGAACGACCTCTTTTTCCTTGCGCTTGCGCAGGGCGCCGTCGGCCAGCATGCCGTAATCGCCGCGGCCGCTATAGCCGATGCTGGTCGCGGTCGGCGCCATCAGCAGCAAAATGTCCATCCGCTCGGGATCGAAGTTTTCGGCGAGCCGCGTCAGATTCGAGCGCACGCCGTCGATCCACAACGTGTCGGAATTGACGTGAAAGAACGGTGCGTCCCCGAGCAGCGGCAGCGCCTTGACCACGCCGCCGCCGGTGCCGAGCACCTGGTCGCGCTCGTCCGAGATGATCACGCGAGGATGCTGGCGCGATGCGGTGTGGTCGATGATCTGGTCCGGCAGATAGTGCACGTTGACCACCGCCTCGCTCACGCCGGCCCGGCCGAGCTTGTCGAGCACGTGGTCGAGCAGCGGCTGGCCGGCCACCGGAACCATCGGCTTCGGCATTTTGTCCGTCAACGGACGCATGCGCAGGCCGAACCCCGCGGCGAGCACCATGGCTTTGGTCGGTTTGACGGACATCCTTCGCTTTCTCAGACCTACTGATCTTGCGTTCGCAGCAATCCTAACATGAGGTTCGACTGACCGCACCGCGTCTTGACCGCCTTAAACACCTGTCGTGACGCTTGTACGACGAGTGTTGCCGTTACGCCCCGATGGATGTGGAACGCGCCTTTTTCTTCTTGTCGCCGAGCTTGAGGAAATTGACGCCGATCTGGTCGCCATTGACCCAGGCGAGCTCGCAGCGCCGGTACGCAAGTCCTGTGGACGACAGCAGCAGAAAAAACTCCTTCAGATGTAGGCCTTCGACCGAGCCGTCGATGGTCAGCTTGGCGCCGCTCTCGGAGACGTCCTCCATGATGCAGTCGCGCCGCCAGGTGCCGTCGATACCCATCATCTGGGCCGCGATCCCGCGCTCGAAAACAACCCGGCTGTTGCCGCGCTGGTCCGTCTTCACCGCCATCTGCCCTGCTCCAGCCCCGCAATATCTGGCTGCCTCGCCGTCAGATTACCGGTGTCTTGGCTAACAGCCGGTAAATCAGGCTCCGAATCAGCCTTATCGGCCTCTATCAGCCATTTCAGCCTTGGGCCGGTTTTTGGGGCGGCGGGACGTTGGCGAGATACCAGTCGCGCAGATGGACGAGCGCGGGATGCGCCAGGGAGCGCTGGAGATAGGTCCAGATCCGCGGCTGGTGACGCAGATAATGCGGCTTGCCGTCGCGGCGGTTGAGGCGGGCGAAGGTGCCGAGCAGACGCGTGTTCCGCTGCGCCGACATGATGGCGTAGAGCTCGGCGAAGTCGGCCGCGTCGAAGCTTGCGTCGCTGGCGCGGCGCGCCTTGATGTAGCGCGACAGCAGCGTCAGCTCGATCGCCTCGGGCACGTCGATGCGGGCGTCCTGGAGCAGCGACACCACATCGTAGGATTGCGGCCCCAGCACGGTGTCCTGGAAATCGATCACGCCGACGCGCCCGATGCCGGTGCGATTCCCGAGCCAGATCAGGTTCGGCGAGTGATAGTCGCGGATGATCCACGTCTTCGGCGCCGCAAGCGGCTTCTTCAGCAGCTCGCGCCACATCACGAAAAACTCGGCGCGCTTCTCGTCGTCCAGCGGCGCGTTGCGATCGGGCAGATACCATTCCGGCATCAACCCGATTTCAATCAGCAGCGCCTCGGTATCGAAGACAGGAATGGCGTAGGTCTGCCCTCCGAGCGGCAGCGTCTCCGGCAGCGTCTTGCCGTGCAGCATGGCCAGCAAATCGGTTGCGGCTTCGTAGCGCCCGGCGATCGGGCGCGGCGGATCGCCCTCAACCACGCCTTCGCTGCCGAAGTCTTCGCTGATCAGGAATCCGTGGTCGAGGTCGGAATGATGGATCGCGGGTGCGGAGATTCCTTGCGCGCGCAGGCCTTCGTCGATGGCGACGAAGGGCTTGATGTTTTCGGCGAGGTGCACCGCGGCGCTGTAGGATTTTCCGTTGTACATCGCAGCACCATCCGGGCGCTGCGGAGAGTTCATGAGGATGACGATCTCGTCGTCGCGCAGCAGCCGCGCATAGGAGCGGGTCGAGGCATCGCCCGGCATGCGCCTGCGCGTTGCATCCATGTAACCGGATGCATCGAGGAATTCGCGCAGCGCCTTCAGCCGCGCGATGGTGGCGGCAGCCTTGCCATAGCCGGTGATGTCGGCGGCGCGTGCATTCGAGCCCAGCGCCGGCCGGTGCGTCAGCGCGATGTCGATGCGGTCTTGGGGCATCGCCGACGGCGCGCGCTCCGGCCATTCGATCAGGACGAGGGTTGCTTCCGGCAGCGGCGACAGCCCGATCTCTTCGAGCTCGCTCTCGTCCTCGACGCGGTAGAGGTCGGCATGCACCACCGGGAATGGCGGCAGATCGTAGCCTTGCACCAGCGTGAAGGTCGGGCTCGGCACTTCCAGCGCCTCGTCGCCGGCCAGGTAACGGATCATGGCCCGCGCTGCCGCGGTCTTGCCGGCCCCGAGATCGCCGGTCAGCGTTATGACATCGCCGGGGCCGACCAGCAGCGCGACGTCGGCCATCAATTGCGCAGTGGCCGCCTCGTTGTGAAGCGCGACGGAGAATGTGGTTGCCGCCGTCATTCGGCGGCGTCGCGATGCGCCGCCTGCTCGGTCGGGAAATCGCAGATCACGACCGTGCCCCTGCCGACCATGGAATCCACCCGGATCTTGCCGCCATGCAGCTCGACGAAGGAGCGCACCAGCGACAGGCCGAGCCCGGCGCCGCGGTGACGCGAGCCCTGCGAGCGGCTTTCGAACCAGTTGAACACCTTGTCCTTCATGTCGGCAGGTATTCCAGGCCCGGAATCTGTCACAGTGAAGACGACGCTGTGTTCGGTGCGGCGGGCGCTGATGCCGACGCTGGAATCCTGTGGAGAAAACCCGACCGCGTTGGCGAGGAGGTTATAGAGCACCTGCACCACGCGCTTCTCGTCGCCGGTGAAGCTGCCGACATCGGGCGCGATCTCGACCTTGAGGCGGATGCGGTCGGTGGCGAGCCGGTCCTGGATACCCTCGGCGGCAAGCTCGATGGCCTTGCTGACGTCGACCGGGCCGAGTTCCAGCTTCATCGCGCCGGCGTCGATGGTGGCGAGATCCAGGATGTTGTTGGTCAGCGCCAGCAGCGCATTGGTCGATTTGGTGACGTAGTCGAGATATTCGGCCTGCTTCGGCGTCAGCGGCCCGGTCGAGGGGTCGCTGAGGAAATGCGCGAAGCCGATGATGGTGGTGAGCGGCGAGCGCAGCTCGTAGGAGACGTGGTGGACGAAATCCACCTTCATCTGGTCGGCGGCCTCCAGCGCCTCGTTGCGCTCGCGCAGCGCACGCTCGACATTCTCGGTGTCGGTGATGTCCTGGAATGTCAGCATGGTCGCGCCGTCGTGCAGGGGCCGGATCATGCCGTCGAGCACGCTGCCGTCCTTGCGCTCCAGCTTCAGCGGAACGTCGGCACGGCTCTCGATCGAGGTGACCGCCTCGCGGATCTGCCGCCAGACGATCGCGTCGTCGAACAGCTGATGGCACCAGGCTTCGACCGTCTGGATGTGCGGCTCGTCGCGCATGGCGTCGGCGGACAGCTTCCACATCCGGACAAAAGCCGGGTTGAATAGCTGCGCCTTGCCGTTGCTGCCGAACACGGCGACGCCTTCGGCGAGGCTGTCCAGCGTCTCGCGCTGGACGCGGATCATGCCGTCGAAGCGGCGGGCGAGCTCGAGGCTCTCGGTGACGTCGTCGAACAGATAGGTGACGCCGCCTTCCGGATTGGGCGTGGTGACGACGGAGAGCGCGCGGCCGTCGGGCAGGTACCAGGTGTCCTTGGCGGTCTCGACCGCGCGATAGGCCTCGTGCAGCTTGGCCTTCCAGGCGCGGAAGTCCGGCTGCTCCGGCAATTTGCGCGACGCGCGGAGCTTGTCGAGCACGCTGGAATCATCGGGATTGGCGTCGAGGAAGGTGCGGTCGAGGTCCCACAGCCTGCGGTAGGAATCATTGTAGAAGGCGAGCCGGCGCTGGCCGTCGAACACGGCAACGCCGGAGGAAAGCTGGTCGAGCGTGCGGCGATGCGCCTCCGCCATCCGCACCAGCGCAGAACTCAGCGCATCCGGCTCGCTGGCATCGATGGCAACGCCGACATTGCCGCCGCCGACATTGACGGCGCGCACGTCATAGATGCGCCGCTCGCCGCCGATCACGATCGGAAGCCGCGAGTTGAAATTGGCCGCATCCTTCAGCCCCCGCTCCATCGCGGTCCGGTCGGCGCTGTCGAGCAGCTCGAGCTTGCGCTCCTGGGCGTCGGTGATGCTGGCCGCCTCGGTCGCGCGGACATAGGCGGGATTGGCGTAAGTCAGCGCGCCGTTCTCGCCCTTGGCCCAGATCGGCCAGGGCGCGGCGGCGGCGAAGCCGCGCAGCATCTCGGTCTCGTCGGAGAGTGCCTTGTAGCGCAGATTGGTCTCCGCCAGATCGCGGCGCAGCCCTGAGAGTTCGCGAATTCTGACGATGGCCTGGCCGCCGATGGCGCGGCCGATCGCCTCCAGCGTGTGGCCATGCGCGGTGGTGAGCGTCAGCTGGAACCCGTCGCCGTGGTCGCGCAGCGCGTCGACGGCATGATCCATCTGGAGCGCCGGTTCCGGCGGCAGCCAGGTTCCAAACGCGAGCACGCGCTGTGGAGAGGAGTCACGCGGCAGCACCATGGAAATGTCGCCGGAAATCTGCGCGCGATTGTCACCGGCGGGCCAGGAGATCAGGATCTGCGGCTCGGCGAACAGCAGTGCGCCGAAGCGGTCGGCCTGGAGCTGGAGTTCCCCGACCCGGGCGCGCAGCCGCGCCTCGTTCTTCGCCGTGCGCACACGCGTGCGCATCAAGAGGATCGCGGCGACCACAGAGAAGCCGAGCAAGGCCAGCGCGGTGGCCAGCACCGCGAGTTCCTGCCGGTTGAAATCCAGCAAAGTTGAGAGTGTGTCGACGAGGTCGGCGGCCTCAGCCGGCGCAGCCGGCAGCAGCGCCGCGAGAGCGCTTCCCAACAAGCCGTTGCGCACGAGCGATGTGCACGACAGCAGCGTCCGACGCATCGACACGATCACGCCTGACATAGTTGCCCCAAGATCGCACGGATTTGCGCGCGGCGACCCCCGTCGCGCGCGAATCAAAAGACAATACCCTCACCGTGACTCCGCCGGTAAGAGTCCAGATCGTGAACGCAAAGGCGGCCCCAAAAAAATGCCGGCCGCGGTGTTCCAATGTTCCTCGGGTGATTCGGCTGTATGTGCCGTGCGTTAGCGGCCGGTCGAGCCGAATCCGCCGGCGCCGCGGTCGGTCGGCGATAATGTGGCAACCGGAACCAGCGCGGCCTGCACCATTGGCGCGATCACCATCTGCGCGATGCGCTCGCCGCGCTTGATCACGAAGGCGGTCTGGCCGTGATTGATCAGGATCACCTTGATCTCGCCCCGATAGTCCGCGTCGATCGTGCCCGGTGAGTTCAGCACGGTGACGCCGTGCTTGGCCGCAAGCCCCGAACGCGGCCGCACCTGCGCCTCGTGCCCGGGCGGCAACGCGATCGCGAGGCCCGTCGGCACCAGCGCGTAGCGGCCGGGCGCGAGCGTCAGCGGCTCGTTCTCGGCCACCGCCGCCATCAGATCGAGACCGGCGGCCTCGGTTGTCTGGTAGGCGGGCAGGGGCAGCCCCTCCCCATGGGGCAGCCGTTGCAGTTCGACCGTGACTTTCGTGTTCAAGATGCGGGCTCCAGGAATTTGCCGCTCACGCTCTTTGATATACGAGCGACCAGTTCAATGGCGACCTGTTCCTTGGTCATTACCGGCCAGGAATCAACTGCGATCTCGCCATCCTTGTCGCCGTTCCTTTCGCGATTGTTGCGGCTGATGAGGTGCACCGTGTTGCGGTCCCCGCCCATCACGCCGGTGGCGGGGGAGACGTCGTTGGCAACGATCCAGTCGCAACCCTTGCGCGCAAGCTTCGACTTGGCGTTGTCGATGAGATGCTCGGTCTCGGCGGCAAAGCCGATCACCAGTGGCGGACGTTTGTCGGACAGCTTGGCGATCGTCGCGAGGATATCGGGGTTCTCGACCAGCTGCAGCGGCGGCATGCCGGCCGAGGTCTTCTTCAGCTTCTGCTCGCCTTCATTGGCGACCCGCCAGTCGGCGACGGCGGCGGCGAAGATCGCGATGTCAGCGGGAAGCGCGGCCTGCACCTGCTCCAGCATCTGCCGTGCCGATTCCACATGCTTCACCGTCACGTCCGGGGGATCGCTGAGATCGACCGGGCCGCTGACCAGGATCACTTCGGCGCCTGCGGCCTGTGCGGCGGCAGCGATCGCAAAGCCCTGCTTGCCGGAGGACCGGTTGGCGATGTAGCGCACCGGATCAATCGGCTCGTGGGTCGGACCTGCGGTGATCAGCACGCGTTTGCCGGCGAGTGGGCGCGGCACCGGCGGCCGCAGCAGGCGCTCGGCGGCGGTCGCAATTTCGATTGCCTCGGACATGCGGCCGATGCCGGCCTCACCTGCTTCGGCCATCTCGCCGGAATTCGGCCCGATCAGCATCACGCCATCGCGCTGAAGCTGCGCGACATTGCGCCGCGTGGCCGCGTTGTTCCACATCAGCGGATTCATCGCCGGCGCGAGCAGGATCTTGCGGTTGGTCGCGAGCAGGACGGCGCTGGCGAGATCGTCGGCGTGGCCATTGGCCATCTTGGCCATCAAATCGGCGGTGGCAGGCGCCACCACGATCAGGTCGCACTCGCGCGCGAGGCGGATATGGCCGGCGTCGAACTCGCTCTGGGGATCGAACAGGTCGGTGTACACGCGCTCATGCGAGAGCGCGCTCACGGCCAGCGGCGTGACGAATTGCTGCGCCGCCTTGGTCAGCACGCAGCGCACCTCGATCCGCCGCTCCTTGAGCCTCCGGATCAGGTCGAGCGATTTGTAGGCCGCGATTCCGCCGCCGATGATCAGGGTGATGCTGGCCTCGGGCGGAGCGCCGCTGCGTTGGGGCATGGGGGTGGTGGAGGGTGCTGGAGGCGCCGTGAACGGCGTCAGCGGCTCCTCGCGACCCTCGATCAGCTCTCCGAGGATGACCCGGACCTCTTCCTCGACCGACCTGCGGTTCTTGGCCGAGCGCAGCCTGAGGTAAGTTTTGATGCCTTCGTCGAGCTTGCGAATGGTCAGGCTCGCCATGGCGCCCTCCAGTACGAATGATAGCGATGCTATCATTCGTGTGATTGCACTGCAATCAAAGATTCCGGACGGCGATCAGGATGCCGATGAAGGTCGCGGCGATGATCCAGAGCGCCACGGTGCGCCCACGGGTCTTGCGGCCCTCGCTGCGGCCCATCGCCGCGATGCTCTCCGGCGACAGCCGGATGCCCTCCCGGGTCATCGTCTCCAGCTGTTCGAGCACAGCAACCGAGCGCGCGGCGATGTCAGGCAGACGCATCAGGATGCGCGCGAGATCGCCGGTGCCAGAGATCGCGCCCTGGACCCGGCCGATCGGACCGAGGTTGCGCTCGATCCATTCCCGCACCACGGGGTCGGCGACCTTCCAGATATCGAGCCTGGGGTCGAAGCCGCGTGCCACGCCCTCGACCACCACCATGGTCTTCTGGAGCAGGATCAGCTCGGGCCGCGTGGTCATGTCGAAAAGGCCGGTGACCTCGAGCAGCAGCGTCAGCAGCCGCGCCATCGAGATCTCTTCCGCCGTGCGGTTGTGAATGGGCTCGCCGATGGCGCGGATCGCTTGCGCGAAGTTCTCGACCGAGTGATGCGCGGGCACATAGCCTGCCTCGAAATGCACTTCCGCGACACGGCGATAGTCGCGAGTGATGAAGCCGAGCAGGATTTCGGCGAGGAAGCGCCGCTCCTTCATGCCGAGCCGGCCCATGATGCCGAAATCGACCGCGACAAGGCGGCCCGCGTCATCCAGGAACAGATTGCCCGGATGCATGTCGGCGTGGAAGAAGCCGTCGCGTAGCGCGTGGCGCAGGAAGCTCTGGATCACCTTGCGGCCGAGATCAGGCAGGTCGACCTGCGACTCAGCCAGGCGCTTGTGATCGTTCAGCGCGATACCGTCGATCCACTCCATCGTCAGCACGTTGTGCGTGGTGCGGTCCCAGTCGACGGTCGGTACGCGGAAATCAGGATCGTCGCGCGTGTTCTCCGCCATCTCCGACAGCGCAGCGGCCTCGAGCCGCAGGTCCATCTCCATCGCGACCGAGCGCGACATGGTGTTGATGACCTCGATGAGGCGCAGGCGCCGCGCCTCGGACGAATAGGATTCGGCCTTGTATGCGACGAAGAAGAAGTCGGAGAGGTCGCGGCGGAAGCGTGCGGCCACGTTGGGTCGCAGCACTTTCACGGCGACAGCCTTGGGGATTCCGTCGCGTAAGACTTCGCCACGATGCACCTGTGCGATCGAGGCTGCTGCGACCGGCGCACTGAGGCTCACAAACACATCGGTCAGCGGCCGTTCCAGCGAGGTCGCGATCGCAGCTTCCGCCTCGGCTTGCGAGAACGGCGGCAGGCGGTCCTGGAGGCTTTCGAGGTCCCGCGCCATGATGACGCCGACGACGTCGGGGCGGGTCGCCAGAAATTGCCCAAGCTTGAGATAGGCCGGGCCCATCCGGGTCAGCGCACGCGACAGCCGCGGCCCGTGCTTCGGACCGCGCCGTTCGATGATGCGCGCAAGCTTCAGCGCGAGCTGTCCGGGCGGCGGCACCAGACTCGGATCGACGGCGCCGAACACGCCCTCGCGCGCAAAGACGAACGCGGCGCGGATCAGGCGCGCGATGTGGGTGACGGCAGAAATCACAAACGCCAGCCCGAATGCAGTGCGACGATGCCGCCGGACAACATCTGCCAGTTGACGCGGGCGAAGCCGGCGTCGCGGATCATGTCGGCGAAGGCGTTGGGTCTTGGGAACTTGCGGATCGATTCGACCAGATATTGGTAGGACTCGGCGTCACCCGTGATCATGCGGCCGAGCGGCGGGATCACCTTGAACGAGAACAGGTCATAAAGGCGATCGAGCCCGGGCATTTCGACGGTGGAAAATTCCAGGCAAAGGAAGCGGCTGCCTGGCTTGAGCACCCGATAGGCCTCGGCCAGCGCGAGATCGATCCGCGGCACGTTGCGAATGCCGAAAGCGATCGTATATGCGTCGAAGCTGCGGTCGGCGAAGGCGAGCGCTTCGGCATTGCCTTCGACGAAATCGACTTTGGTCTCGAGCTGCCGCTTTGCGGCACGCTCGCGGCCGACCGCCAGCATCTGGGTGTTGATGTCGCAGACGGTGGCATGGAAGCCCGCGCCTGCCGCCTTGGCGGCGCGGAACGAGATATCGCCGGTGCCGCCGGCAACGTCGAGCAGCGCGAACGGCCGGTCGCTCTTGGGCGGGTTGAGCGCGTTCATCATGATGTCCTTCCAGACCCGGTGCAGGCCACCGGACATCAAATCGTTCATCAAATCATAGCGCGACGCCACGCTGTGAAACACATCGTTCACCAACGTCTGCTTGTCGCCCAGGGGGACGTCCCTGAAGCCAAAATGCGTGGTTTCGCCCGGCCGATCCATTACTCTACTCCAAGAGGCGGACCATAGCGGGCCCGCCGCAATGGCGCTATCACACCGCCCTCATAAGGTGAATGCCTGACCATGCCCGAATTGCCCGAAGTCGAGACCGTCCGCCGCGGCCTCCAGCCCGTCATGGAGGGTGCAAAAATCCTGGTCGCGGAAGCCCGCAGGCCCGATTTGCGCTTTCCCTTCCAGCCGGATTTCGTGGCCCGGCTGAAGGGGCAGGTCGTCACGGGGCTTGGGCGCCGTGCAAAATATCTCATGGCTGATCTCGCCTCCGGCGACGTGCTGTTGATGCATCTGGGCATGTCGGGCTCGTTTCGCGTCATCAAGCGGGACAACGAGGCGGTGCCCGGCGAGTTTCACTATCCGCGCGCCAAGGACTCCACGCACGACCACGTGCTGTTTCGGATGTCCTCCGGCGCCGACATCGTCTTCAACGATCCGCGTCGTTTCGGTTACATGAAAGTGATCGCGCGCAGTGCGCTCGACGAGGAGCCGCTGCTGCGTGGGCTCGGCCCGGAGCCGCTAGGCAACGAATTTGACGCCGCAATGCTGGCGCGGTCCTGCGCCGGCAAGACCACGAGCCTGAAAGCCGCGCTGCTCGATCAGCGCGTGGTCGCCGGGCTCGGCAATATCTATGTCTGCGAAGCCCTGCATCGCTCGCATCTGTCGCCGCGCCGGATCGCGGCGACGTTGTCAACGAAGAAGAGCGAGCCGACCGATCATGCGAAAAGACTGGTCGGGGCGATCCACACCGTGCTGAATGACGCCATCAAGGCCGGCGGCTCCAGCTTGCGGGACCATCGCCAGACCTCGGGCGAGCTCGGCTATTTCCAGCACTCGTTCAAAGTCTACGACCGCGAAGGCGAGACCTGCAAGACGCCGCGCTGCGGCGGCATCGTGAAGCGCTTTACCCAGAACGGCCGGTCGACCTTCTGGTGTCCGAAATGTCAGAAGTGAGCGTCATTGCGAGGAGCCCTTGCGACGAAGCAATCCAGAATTCCTCCGCGGAAAGATTCTGGATTTGCTTCGCTACGCTCGTAATGACGGCGGGGATAGCGCGTTCGCAAAAAAAACGCGAAGCGAAGCAATCCGGCCGGGCTGGTGGCCGGATTGCTTCGTCGCTGGGCCCTTCCGGATGGTGAAGGGCCGGCTGGCGTCTGAGCGATTGCCCCGCTCAGGACGCCAGTGTCGTGGTCTCGTCGGGCGCAAGCTCGGTGGCAACGTGCAGCATGCCGTCCGCGGCCGGGATGACCTGGTCGATCATGACATTGGCCGTGGCGGCAAGTTCGAGCCTGGTCTCGATCCAACGCCAGAGGCTGCGGATCTCGTCGGTCGACTTGCCGTTCGGCGCGAATTCGCTCACCGCGAGGCCGCTGGCGAGCGAGTCCTGGTGGTCATTGCGCATCACGATCAGGGGACGCGCGAGGACTTCGCTGAGATCGAGCGCGGCTTCCTCGACGAGCGTGTTGGCTGCGTTGTCGATGCGCTGGCCGCGGATCGGGGTCTGGTTCAGCACGAAGCTGTAAGGCCGCTTCCAGGCGCGCGCGACGCTCAGCGTCGAGGCGGTCGCCTCGATGTCGGCGACGTTCGGGCGCGCGGGGATCAGGCAGAGGTCGGAATGGCGGATCGCAGCCGTGGTCGCGGCGCTGAGGCCGGCCGCGGTATCGACGATCGCAAGCTGGAGGCCACTGTCGGCCAGCATCTTCAGGCGCGGCTCGATGTCGGCGGCGTGATAGATCGGCTCGACGACGAGATCGTCGGTAGCGCGGCGGCGCTGCCAATTGGACAATGTGCCCTGCGGGTCGGTTTCGATCAGGCGGATGGTGAAGCCGGCCTGCTTGGCTGCGAGCGCGAGGCCGATGGCGAGCGTGCTCTTGCCGCTGCCACCCTTTTGGGTGGCCAGTACGATCGTGTGCATTGAAGATCAATCCTTTGGAGTGCTTGGGTCAGGGAAACGCCACGCGAACGTGCATCGATCTCGATGCTGAGCTCTTCTCGCTCAGGACGTGCCGGCCCGATCCAAAGGGGATCGCGGAGGTCCGAATCAGCAGTCACGATGATGGCGGAATCGGGAATGCCAGCGAATCCGTACCATTACCGGACCCGTAGTGGTACGTGTGATGGCGCTCGCCGCTGAGTTGATCTCGCGCCCCGGACGACACGGGAGAGAGTGATCGCCGCGCGGACCTACTTCCGCACGCAGATCACGCGCACGACAGCCGCCCTGGCATCCGTCGACGTGCCGTTCGCGGTGACGGCGTTCGCCTTCAGGAAATCATGTACGGTTTCCGCGGAGACCATCACCGCCTGCGACGCCGGCACCGATGTTGCGGGGCCCGCAACCATCGTCGGCTTCAACAGCGCGATGCCGGCGAACTTGCCGTCGCCATCGATGGCGGCACCGCCGGAAAATCCGACCGCCGGCGGCGGTGTTAGCGCGGAATCGCCGCCACCGACGGATGCCAACGCGGCCCTGAGGCTCGACGCACCGGCCGCTCCGCCCTGGCTCTGCGGATCCGCGATACCGATGACATCGATACTCGTCTTCGCCGCGCCGGCGGCGAGGCTGAACGGCTTCAGGCCGCGAGCGCCGTAGATGTGCAGCAGCGCGAGATCATGTTCCTTGTCCTCGGCGAGTCGGTCGGCGCTGCCGTATCCGGCGATCGTGATCGCGAGGCAGGAATCGGTGATGAGGCGGTCGGTGACGATCGCACCATCGTCGCTGACAACGAGGCCGGTGCCATATTCGACGGTCTTGCGCGGCGGCGGCCCGGCCTGTGGTCCCGACGGGAATGCATTGAACGCGCTCGACATCGCGATCACGACCGGCTCGACCGTGTTCTCGGTCGCCTGATCGTAGAGAATCGTCATGATGCGGACCTCGTCGCCCCTGGAGGTGCCGCGCAAATAGAATTTCTTCAGGCCCTGCAAACCCGACAGCACGAAGAAGTCGGGCTTCACCACGGTGTAGTCGATCTTGCGACCCGGCTCCTTCTTCTCCGCTTCGGCAAGCTTGGCTGTGGTCGGGTTCGCCTCCTTGCGGCGACTCAGCAGCACCTGCACCGTGCCGGTCGGCGAGGTCCATTTCGAGCCGTTGCCGTCGGTCGCCTGCTGTGGCACCAATTTTGAGGGAATGCCGAGCCGCGCGCCGCTGGTCATCTCCGTCACGATCTTCCAGCCGACGCTCTCCTGCTTCCGCCGCGCGGTCTCGGCGAGCGCGGCGCGTTCCTGCGGATTGAGCACGCCGGTCGGCTTGCCGCCCTTCAGCTTCTGGTATTCCTTGATCGCATCGACCATGCGCGCGCTGACGTCGCCGGTGATGGCGCCGTTATACTGGCCGACCCAGGCGAGGTCGGACTGCAGCAACAGCCGCTCCGCCTGCGCCATGGCATCAGCCGTCGCGGCTGGCGTCTGCAGGGCGGGAGGCCGGATCGGAACGGTCTGCACCGGCTTTGGCTTGGTGCCGGGGATCTGCGGCGTCGTCATCTGGGCGTTCGCGCCTGTCGCAGCCGCAAACATCAGTGTTGCCGCAAGCATCGATCTCATGACAAATCCAGCCAGCCCATTGAACGCGATGCCATTGAAGCACATCTCGTTGGTCGCGAACAATGTTGGGGTGGTTCAGAGTGGCAGGAGAGGTCTAGCTCCTCATCCTGAGGAGACGGCGCTTCGCGCCTCCTCACCATGAGGGGAGGATCTGGAAGGACGATGATGCTGAGCCCGGACGAACTCGAACGTTATGCCCGTCATATTGTGCTGCGCGATGTCGGTGGCCCCGGCCAGGCTGCGCTGAAGCGGGCCTCCGTGCTGGTGATCGGCGCCGGCGGCCTCGGTGCGCCAGCCTTGATGTATCTGGCGGCCGCCGGTGTCGGTACGCTTGGCGTGGTCGATGACGATGTGGTGTCGCTATCGAACCTCCAGCGCCAGGTCATTCACACCACGCCCGATATCGGCCGGCACAAGGTCGAGAGCGCGGCCGAACGGATTTCGGCGCTCAATCCGCATGTCCGCTTCGTTGGCCATGCCACTTGGCTCAACGCCGACAACGCACTCAACCTGATCGGCGACTACGATCTCGTGCTCGACGGCTCCGACAATTTCTCGACGCGTTATCTGGCCTCGGATGCCTGCTTCTTCGCCAAGCGGCCGCTGATCACGGCCGCGCTCGGCACCTTCGACGGCTCGCTCACCACCATCCGCGCGCATGAGAAGAACGAGCAGGGCGAATTCAATCCGACTTATCGCTGCCTGTTTCCGGAGGCGCCGCCGCCCGGGACCGTGCCGGCGTGTGCGGAAGCCGGCGTCATGGGCGCGCTTGCGGGCGTGATGGGCTCGATGATGGCACTGGAGGCGATCCGGGAGATCGTCGGCTTTGGCGACGGCTTGGTTGGCCGTCTCCTGATGATCGATGCGCGCGCGATGCGCTTCGAGACGTTGCGCTATGCGCGCGATCCGGCCAATCCGCTCAACGGCGATGGGCCGGTCATGACTGACCTGAGTGCCCATCGCACCTGATTGCCGCGGTTACGCCGTAGCCGCTTTCTCGCTGTCGAGATGCGCCATCTGCTCGGCCGCGTAACGCGTGCCGGCGGCGACATCGGGCGGGAAGGCCTTTGCCAGCACCGCGAGATGAGCCGGCGTCAGCGTGACCTTGGCCGCACCAAGTGCCTCGCTGAGGCGGTTGCGGGTGCGGGCGCCGACCAGCGGCACGATCTCCTTGCCCTGCGCCGCCACCCAGGCGATCGCGACCTGCGCCGGCGTGGCGCCGATCTCGGCGGCGATCGCACGGAGGGATTCCACCAGCGCGAGATTGGCATCGAGGTTCGCGCCCTGGAAACGGGGCGTCATCAGCCGGTAGTCTCTGCCGGCTTTGCCGCTGTCCTTCGTCCAATGGCCACTGATCAGTCCGCGCGCGAGCACGCCGTAAGCCGTGATGCCGATGCCGAGCTCGCGGCAGGTCTTGAGGATATCGCGCTCGATGCCGCGCTCGATCAGCGAATATTCGATCTGGAGATCGACGATCGGATGCACGGCATGGGCGCGGCGGATGGTGTCGGAGCCGACCTCGGACAGGCCGATATGCCTGATGTAGCCGGCCTTCACGAGATCGGCGAGGCCGCCGATGGTCTCCTCGATGGGCACATTCGGATCGAGCCGCGCCGGGCGATAGATGTCGATATAGTCGGTGCCGAGGCGTTGCAGTGAATAGGCGAGGAAGTTTTTGGTCGCGGCCGGCCTCGTGTCCATTCCCGCGAATTCGCCGGCGGGACCACGCAGCGCGCCGAACTTCACGCTGATCTGGAGTTTTTCGCGTGAGACATCCTTCAGCGCCTCGCGAACCAGCATCTCGTTGTGACCCATCGCGTAGAAATCACCGGTGTCGAGCAGCGTGATGCCGGCGTCGAGCGCCGCGTGGATGGTGGTGATGCTCTCGCCGCGATCGGCGGGGCCATAGACTTCGGACATGCCCATGCAGCCGAGGCCGAGGGCGGAGACGGTGGGGCCGGTTGAACCGAGTTTGCGCTGTTCCATGATGGCTCTCCTCGAAAGGCGGCTGACTGCCGCGTGACAAGGCCAGATATGCTCCTGCTCGATTGCGCCGATAAGATAGACAATCGAGAATAGCTTGTTCACAATGGCGAACAATGGTTGAGCCTGATCTGCGCGATCTCGATGTCTTCGTGGCGGTCGCCCGCACCCGCAATTTCCGGCGTGCCGCGATCGAAATGCGTGTGTCCGTGTCGAGCCTTAGCCAACGTCTGCGAGACCTGGAGGAGCGCCTCGGCGTCCGTCTGATGAACCGCACCACCCGCAGCGTCGCCCTGACCGAGGCAGGCGAACTGCTGCTGTCGCGTGTGGCGCCGGCGCTGCGCGATGTCGGCGATGCGCTCGATCAGGTGCGGGGCCTGCGGGAGGTCGCCTCGGGCCGCCTGCGCATCAACGCGCCGCCGCCCGCGGTCGATCTCGTGCTGGCGCCGATGGCCGGGCCGTTTCTCGCAGCGTATCCGCAGGTCGATCTCGACATCGTCTCTGAGAGCGGCTTCGTCGACATCGTCAGCGCCGGCTTCGATGCCGGTGTGCGCTATGGCGAGCATCTCGCGCAGGACATGGTGGCGATCCCGCTGAGTGGCCCGCAGCGCTATGTCGTCGTCGCATCGCCTGCCTACCTCGCGCGCCGCGGCAGGCCGAACCATCCGAAGGATCTGCTCGAGCATGATTGCATCCGCGCCCGCTATTCGAGCGGCGTCATGCACGATCTGGAATTCGAGAAAGCCGGCCAGGTCGTGAAGGTCGATCCGCCCGCAAAGCTGATCTCGACGAATATGACCTTGGCCATGCAGGCCGCGCTCGACGGCGCCGGCATCTGGGCAACGATCGATGGCTATGTCGACGAAGCCCTGAAGTCCGGCGCCCTGATCAGCCTGATGGAAGATTGGTGCGAGCCGTTCCCGGGCCCGTTCCTGTATTATCCGAGCCGGCGGCAAACGCCGCCCGCGCTGCGCGCCTTCATCGATTTCGTCGCCGACTGGCGGAAGCGCGAAACGCGCAGATCCTAGATCCTCATGGTGGGGAGGCGCGAAGCGCCGTCTCGAATCATGCAAGGTCCGGCTCTCGCCCGCGGCCATCCTTCGAACGACCGCTGTGCGGTCTCCTCAGGATGAGGGGACGAGTTCGTGGCGCGGGGAGATTAGAGACTCAGAGCATGCTCGGCAGCACGCGATCCGGCGGCTTGTGCGCGTCGAGGAAGGTGCGGATGTTGATGATCACCTTCTCGCCCATCTCGACGCGGCCCTCGATCGTGGCCGAGCCCATATGCGGCAGCAGCGTCACCTTGCCGGCCTTGGCGAGCCGCACCAGCTTCGGGTTCACCGCGGGCTCGTGCTCGTAGACGTCGAGGCCGGCGCCGCCGATCTCGCCGCCTTCGATCAGCTTGATCAGCGTGTCCTCGTCGGTGACCCCGCCGCGCGCGGTGTTGACGATGTAGGCGTCCTTGCGGATCAGCTTCAGCCGGCGCGCCGAGAGCAGATGATAGGTCGCCGGCGTGTGCGGACAGTTCACGGAGATGATGTCCATCCGCGCCAGCATCTGGTCGAGGCTTTCCCAATAGGTCGCGCCCAGCTCTTCGGCGATCTTCGGCGCCACGGGCCGGCGGTTGTGATAGTGGATCTGCAGGCCGAAGGCGCGGGCGCGGCGCGCGACCGCCTGGCCGATGCGGCCCATGCCGATGATGCCGAGGCGCTTTCCCCCGATGCGATGACCGAGCATCCAGGTCGGCGACCAGCCGGGCCAGGGTTTTCCTTCCGTCAGGATCGAGGCGCCTTCGATCATGCGCCGCGGCACGGCGAGGATCAGCGCCATGGTCATGTCGGCGGTGTCTTCGGTCAGAACTTTTGGCGTGTTGGTGACGGTGATGCCGCGGGCGTGCGCGGCCTCGACATCGATGTTGTCGACGCCGTTGCCGAAATTCGCGATCAGTTTCAGCTTGCAGTCGGGCTGGTTGACGATGTCGGCGGAGATGTGATCGGTCACGGTCGGAACCAGCACGTCGGCGGTGCGCGCGGCTTCCGCGATCTGCTCGGCCGACATCGGCGTGTCGTCGAGATTGATCCGCGCGTCGAACAGCTCGCGCATCCGGGTCTCGATCGAGTCCGGAAGCTTGCGCGTCACCACGACGAGGGGCTTTTTCTTCACCGACATGTCCTGCCCTCATGAGGCGTTGCAAGCCGCCTCTGTCGCCAAAGGCCGGCCGTTGAGGCCTCATTAACCCGGTTGTTCGACACTGCCCTTGCCGTGTCGTCCCCGGCGTTTCCTTCAAGCTCTCCCGACATTTCCGGCCGGAAAATCGGGACAAACCGGTTGTTCAGATGTCCGTCCTCTCTAGCAGAAGGCCGGGCCAAGACAAGAACCACGGGCAAAGGGGCCGGGAACACCCGCCTGGGGCGGGTCAGGGGCGACAGCGGCATGGTTTTGGAATTTTGGGGTCAGGGCCCGGCTTGGCCGGACCTTCGACAGGAGACGGGTTGATGGCGTTGGGGCGTTTTTGTTCGGTGATGGCGCTCGTTTGCACCTGGTTGAGCGCTTCGGTCAGCCCCGGGTATTCGGCAAAGGACAGCACACCCCAGACTGCCTCGGGCCTCCCGGTGCCGCGCTACGTCAGCCTCAAATCGGATCACGTCAACGTCCGCGCCGGCCCGACCAAGGACAATGACGTCGCCTGGGTCTACACCCGCTCCGGCCTGCCGGTCGAAATCACCGCCGAGTTCGAGAACTGGCGCCGGGTGCGCGATTCCGAGGGCGCCGAGGGCTGGGTCTATCACTCGCTGCTGTCGGGCCGCCGTACCGCCGTCGTCACCATGAAGCACAAGGACGATCTCGCACCGATCTACGACCGCGCCGATCCCGACAGCGCAGTTGCAGCCAGGCTCCAGGCCGGCGTCGTCACGCAGGTGAAGAAGTGCACCGCAAACTGGTGTCACGTCGTCGGCAACGGCTTTGACGGCTGGATCCAGCAAGAGCGCCTCTGGGGCGTCTACTCGGACGAGCAGGTGAACTGACATTGGGCGGGAGCGGAGCTGTTGCTCAACCGTCATGCCCGGGCTTGTCCCGGGCATCCACGTACTTTCAGACCCAAGAACGTGGATGGCCGGGACAAGCCCGGCCATGACGACTAGATCAGCAGTTTAGGATCGATCTCAGCGCTTCTTGCGCAACCGCACGACCATGTCGATGCGGGCGATCTCGTAACCGGCGGGCACCTCCGGCATCTTCGACAGCGCCAGATGCGGATCCTCGATGTCGACCAGCTCATGGCTGTTCTCGAGGTAGTAGTGATGGTGGGTCGTGACGTTGGTGTCGAAATAGGTCTTGGTGCCGTCGACGCTGACCTGACGGAGCAGGCCGGCATCGGTGAGCTGGTTCAGCGTGTTGTAGACGGTCGCGAGCGAGACCGGCACCTTGGCCAGCGTCGCTTCTTCGTAGAGCATTTCAGCTGTGAGGTGACGTGCACCCTTGCCGAACAGGAGCCAGCCCAGCGCCATTCGCTGGCGCGTCGGACGAAGCCCTGCGGACTGAAGCATTTCGTTGACGTCGTGCCACGGGCAACCGGTCAAGGCCGGCTGGCGGCCCGACAGAAGGGCCGTGGAATGGACGTCGTCGTCGTGGCGGGTGGCGCTGTTTTCAGTCATTTCCAAAATCGGGCACGCGTGGACGCTATCTCTCTGCAACATATATGGAGAGATAGATGCAGATGCAAGTTTCTCGCAACTAGAGTGGTTCTAATTAGCCGGGAACCGGGCCGCCGCCCCGTCATTTTACCTTCATGAGAGCGCTTTGCTACCCGAAATGGCCTGTGTTAGAGAGCCCGCGGTTCCGCTTAACCGATTTTGACGCGGCCAAGCATTGAGGACCGCTCGCCATCCATCCGGATCCTTCGGTATTCTCGTCTTAATACAATGGCAACTGGCGTTGCTTTTCGAACAAGATGGGCCCCGTTTGCCGGAAACGCCGCCCAATCGGGGTTAGAACACAAAGGCTTCCGCATGCTGAACAGGCGCAACGGTTACGAATATGAAGATCTGCTGGCATGTGCCCGCGGCGAGATGTTCGGCCCCGGCAATGCGCAGTTGCCGCTGCCGCCGATGCTCATGTTCGACCGCATCACCGACATCAGCGAGACCGGCGGCGAATTCGGCAAGGGAGTGGTGCGCGCCGAGCTCGACGTGAAGCCCGACCTCTGGTTCTTCGGCTGCCACTTCAAGAACGATCCGGTGATGCCCGGCTGCCTCGGGCTCGATGCGCTGTGGCAAATGGTCGGCTTTTATCTGGGCTGGAGCGGCGGTGAAGGTCGCGGTCGCGCGCTTGGCCTGAACGAGCTGAAGTTCAGCGGCCAAGTGCTGCCCGAGGCCCGCAAGGTTGTGTACAACATCGATATCAAGCGCGTGATGCGTTCAAAGCTGGTGCTCGGTATCGCCGACGGATGGCTTTCGGTCGATGACCAGATTATCTATCGCGCGAAGGATCTGAAGGTCGGCCTGTTCAAGCAGGGCACGAGCCTGGGCTGAGCGCATCACCACGAAGACAACGATTGAGGCGAGGCTGTCATGAGGCGGGTTGTGGTCACCGGGATGGGCATTGTCTCTTCCATCGGAAGCAACACCCAGGAAGTGCTTGCGAGCCTTCACGAGGCGAAGTCGGGCATTTCGCGGGCTGAGAAATATGCCGAACTCGGCTTCCGTTCGCAGGTGCAGGGTGCGCCGACGCTCGATGCTTCGACGGTGGTCGACCGCCGCGCCATGCGTTTCCTCGGTCAGGGCGCGGCGTGGAATCACGTCGCGATGGAACAGGCGATCCAGGATTCCGGTCTGTCGCCTGACGAAATCTCCAACATCCGCACCGGCATCATCATGGGCTCCGGCGGCCCGTCCGCTCGCACCATCGTCGAGGCCGCCGACATCACCCGTACCAAGGGGCCGAAGCGCGTCGGACCGTTTGCAGTGCCGAAGGCGATGTCCTCCACGGCCTCCGCGACGCTTGCGACCTGGTTCAAGATCAAGGGCGTGAACTATTCAATCTCGTCGGCCTGCGCCACGTCGAACCATTGCGTGGGCAACGCCTATGAGACGATCCAGATTGGCAAGCAGGACGTCATCTTTGCCGGCGGCTGCGAGGAGCTGGACTGGTCGCTGTCGGTGCTGTTCGACGCCATGGGCGCGATGTCCTCGAAGTACAACGACACGCCCGCCACGGCCTCGCGTCCCTACGACATCAACCGCGACGGCTTCGTGATTGCCGGCGGCGCCGGCGTGCTGGTGCTGGAAGAGCTCGAGCATGCCAAGGCGCGCGGCGCGCGCATTTACGGCGAGATCGTCGGCTACGGCGCGACCTCCGACGGCTACGACATGGTCGCACCCTCCGGCGAGGGCGCCGAGCGCTGCATGCGCATGGCGATGTCGACGGTGAAGACCAAGGTCGACTACATCAATCCGCACGCGACATCGACGCCGGCCGGCGATCCGCCGGAGATCGACGCGCTCCGCAGGGTGTTCGGAAGCGGCGAGAAGTGCCCGCCGATCTCCGCGACCAAGGCGCTGACCGGTCACTCCCTGGGCGCAACTGGGGTGCAGGAAGCGATCTACTCGCTGCTGATGATGAACAACGGTTTCATCTGCGAGAGCGCACACATCCAGGAGCTCGATCCCGCGTTCGCCGACATGCCGATCGTGCGCAAGCGCATCGATAATGTCAAAATCGGTACCGTGCTGTCGAACTCCTTCGGCTTCGGCGGCACCAATGCCACGCTGGTGTTCAGCCGCCTGGATGCGTGACATCCTTGCGGACGCGCTGGTAATTTTCTCCTCATGGCCGGGCTTGTCCCGGCCATCCCCGTCTTGGCACGTCTTGGCCCCGGCTTCGAAGGGCGTGGATGCCCGGGACAAGCCCGGCCATGACGACAGCGGAAAGTGATCGAAACGATGCAGGAATTGATGAAAGGCAAGCGCGGTCTGATCATGGGCATCGCCAATGATCATTCGATCGCCTGGGGCATGGCGAAGACGCTGCATGCCCACGGCGCCGAGCTCGCCTTCACCTTCCAGGGCGAGGCGCTGGGCAAGCGCGTCAAGCCGCTGGCGGAGCAGCTTGGCGTCGACATGGTGCTGCCCTGCGACGTCGAGGATATCGCCAGCGTCGATGCCACCTTCGCTGCGCTACGCGAGAAATGGGGCCGGCTGGACTTCGTGATCCACGCGATCGGCTTCGCCGACAAGAACGAGCTCAAGGGCCGTTACGCCGACACCAGCCGCGAGAACTTTTCCCGCACCATGGTCATCTCCTGCTTCTCCTTCACGGAAGTGGCAAAGCGCGCCGCCGAGCTGATGACGGAGGGCGGCAGCATGATCACGCTGACCTTCGGCGCCTCGATGCGCGCGATGCCGAACTACAACGTGATGGGCGTGGCCAAGGCGGCGCTGGAAGCATCGGTGCGCTATCTCGCCTCCGATTTCGGGCCGCGCGGCATCCGCGTCAACGCGATCTCCGCAGGCCCCATCCGCACGCTCGCCGGCTCGGGCATCGGTGAGGCGCGCGCGATGTTCGCCTTCATGCAAAAGCATTCGCCGCTCCGCCGCGGCGTCACGCTCGACGAGCTCGGCGGCTCGGCGCTGTATCTGTTGTCGGATCTCTCCGGCGGCGTGACCGGCGAGATCCATTATGTCGATTCCGGCTACAACATCGTCCTGATGCCGAAGCCTGATGATTTGAAGACGGAAGACTGAAGTGTGGGCATGATCTTTTCGGAAAACGGCTGCACACCTTCCCGGATCATGCTCTAACCCGCCGCGATCTTCTCCGCGCGCTGGAACGCCGGCCTCGCCATGCAACGCGCGAGATAGGCGTCGAAGGCCGGCCGCGACGGCACCATCTTGAACAGGCGCACCGCAAAGTTCAGGCCTGATCCGATCGTGATGTCGGCGGCCGAAAACTCCTCGCCGAGAATCCACGGCCCTTTCGCGAGCGCGGCTTCCAGGACGTCGAACACCTGCGTCGCGCTGCCCCAGGCGGCGGTCGAGGTCGGAATCTCGATCTTGGTGAAGATCTGGATGATGGCGGGCTCAATGCAGCCCGGCGAAAAGAACAGCCATTGCAGATAGCGCGCGCGCCGCGGATCGGCCACGTTTGGCGCAAGCCTCGTCGCGGGATAGCGGTCGGCGATGTAGGCGCAGATCGCGGCCGCTTCGCCCAGCGCGGCATCGCCGTCACTGAGCGCCGGCACCTTGCCCATCGGATTGACCTTGAGGAAATCCGGCGCTTTCTGCGCACCGGTCGTAATGTCGGTCAATACGCGCTCATACGGCAGGCCACTCTCTTCCATCAGCCAGAGTGTCGTGAACGAGCGCGAGCGGGGCGACCAATAGAGCTTGATCATGGCAAGGAACCTTCCATCGGCGGGAGGTGAGCGAGGCGCATTTATCGCGGGTCTGCTTCGAAATCGCAACGCACTACGCCTAGGCGGACGCCGCGTTCCGCGAGCGGCATCTTGGTCAAATTGAATGAGTCTTGCAGACGGAGCGCGTCAGTCATCCTTGATAGCCGGGAAATCCCGATCGAGCCTGCGGACCGCCCCCGTAAGCACAATCTACGTCATCTTCTTCCACCGATAATATTTCATCACAAACCCGTTCGAGGGCTCGATCTCCTCCTTCTCGAACACAAAGCCCTCGCGCTCGTACCAGCGCCAGGCTTTTTCGTTCTCGCGGACGCAGCGCAGATACATCTCGTCCGGCATTTGCGTGCGCGTGAAGGCGAGCAATTGGCGGCCGAGCGATTGGCCCTGATAGGCGGGTGCGACGAACAGCATGTCGAGATAGAGGTTTGGGACATGCAGCGCCAGCATCGCCGCGATCGTGCCGTTGTGGTCGGCGACGAACAGGCTCCAGCCGTCCTCAGTCTCGCGCCGGATGCGTGCACGCAGGTTTGCCAGCAGGAAGTCGCTCGCCTCGCCGAGCCCGGTCGAGACCCAGCTCTCCATCCAGACGCGGCCGATCTCGTCGTATTCGTCGGCGCGAGCCGGGCGGATGATGGCATGGGACATCGGGGACTCAGGTCGGCTTGCCGCGCGCGGATGGCCGTGCGCGCACCTTGCCGGCCGACAGACACACCACCTCGGAGATCTGAAGCAGTTGGCGCGCCAGCGGGCTGGTCTTGCGCCAGACCATGCCAATGGTGCGCGACGGCTGCGGGTCGCGGAAGCGCGCAAGCGAGACCGAGGCCGATCGCGTCTCCACCGCCACCGCCATCTCCGGGATCAAGGTGACCCCGATGCCGGCGCTGACCATCTGGACCAGCGTCGACAGTGAATTGGCATCCAGCATCTCGCGTGGCGGCGCCGATTGCATGTTGCAGAACGACAGCGCCTGATCGCGGAAGCAGTGCCCCTCTTCGAGCAGCAGCAGCCGCATCTCGCGCATCATCTCCCGCGATGGGGCTGGCGTGCCCTCATCCGCGCCCGGCCGCACCAGCAGGAACTTCTCCTCGAACAGGGCGACCTCGGTGAGCGAGGGCTCGGACACCGGCAACGCAACGATGGCGGTGTCGAGCCGGCCTTCCACCAGTTCCTGGATCAGCCGTGGTGTCATCGTCTCGCGCACGCGGATGTCGAGCTCGGGATGCATGCGCGTGAGATTTTTGGTGATCGTGGGCAGCAGATAGGGCGCGATCGTCGGGATCATGCCGATGCGCAGCCGTCCGGAGAACCGGTCCTGCGAGGCGCGGGCGAAATCGCCGAGCTCGTCGACCGAGCGCAAAATATCGCGGACGCGCTGCGCGAGCTCCTCGCCGAATCGGGTCAGTGCCACCTGCCGGGCGCTGCGCTCCAGCAGCAGGCCGCCGAGCGCCTCCTCCATCTCCTTGATCTGCATCGACAAGGCCGGTTGCGAGATGGAGCAGGACTCAGCCGCGCGGCCGAAATGGCCGTGACGCGCCAAGGCGTCGAAATACCGGAGCTGGCGCAGTGTCAGATTTATCATCAGAAAAACTTATCGCAGCGATCATTAAAGTCAACTTCCCCTGATCGAACGCGAAGCTTAGAGTGCTTCTACCTGGTCAAAGGCGCGAGTTCGACGCCACCAGAGGAGGTATTCATGGACGACACTTCAAAGTGCCCGTTTTCGGGTGGAAAACGCGTGCCGGCGAACCGCGATTGGTGGCCGACCCAGCTCAGCATCGAGATGCTGCACAAGAATTCCCCCAAGTCCGACCCGATGGACAAGGACTTCGACTACGCCAAGGAATTCAAGTCGCTCGACCTGAACGCGGTCATCAAGGACTTGACCGCACTGATGGCCGAATCGCAGGAATGGTGGCCGGCCGACTTCGGTCACTATGGCGGCCTCATGATCCGCATGGCCTGGCACAGCGCGGGCACCTATCGCATCACGGACGGTCGCGGTGGCGCCGGCGCCGGTCAGCAGCGGTTTGCGCCGCTCAACAGCTGGCCCGATAACGCCAACCTCGACAAGGCGCGCCGTCTGCTGTGGCCGATCAAGCAGAAATACGGCCGCAAGATTTCCTGGGCCGATCTGATGGTGCTCGCCGGCAACGTCGCGCTGGAATCGATGGGCTTCAAGACGTTTGGCTTTGCCGGCGGCCGCGCCGACGTCTGGGAGCCGGAAGAGCTGTATTGGGGTCCGGAAGGCACGTGGCTG
Source organism: Bradyrhizobium sp. 149 (assembly GCF_023073915.1). Taxonomy (GTDB): domain Bacteria; phylum Pseudomonadota; class Alphaproteobacteria; order Rhizobiales; family Xanthobacteraceae; genus Bradyrhizobium. The sequence goes on from NZ_JADPKK010000012.1 coordinate 258,346, forward strand.
GGCGATGAGCGCTACAGCGGCGAACGCCAGCTCGCCGAGCCGCTCGGCGCGGTGCAGATGGGCCTCATTTATGTCAATCCGGAAGGCCCGAACGGCAAGCCGGATCCGATCGCCGCGGCCAAGGACATCCGCGAGACCTTCTTCCGCATGGCGATGAACGACGAGGAAACCGTCGCGCTGATCGCCGGCGGCCACACCTTCGGCAAGACCCATGGTGCCGGCGATCCGTCGCTGGTCGGACCGGAGCCGGAAGCGGGCGCGCTCGAGGATCAGGGCCTCGGCTGGAAGAGCAAGCACGCTTCGGGCATTGGCGGCGATTCCATCACCAGCGGTCTCGAGGTGACCTGGTCGCAGACCCCGACGAAGTGGAGCAACAACTTCTTCGAGAACCTGTTCAACTTCGAGTGGGAGCTGACCAAGAGCCCGGCCGGTGCGCAACAGTGGACTGCCAAGAACGCGGAAGCCATCATTCCCGATGCCTTCGACAAATCGAAGAAGCATCGGCCGACGATGCTGACCACCGACCTCTCGCTGCGCTTCGATCCGGCCTATGAGAAGATCTCGCGCCGCTTCCTAGAGAATCCCGATCAGTTCGCGGACGCCTTCGCCCGCGCCTGGTTCAAGCTCACCCACCGCGACATGGGTCCGGTCGTGCGCTATCTCGGCCCGCTCGTGCCGAAGGAGACGCTGATCTGGCAGGATCCCATCCCGGCCGTGAATCACGAGCTGGCTAACGAGCAGGATATCGCCTCGCTGAAGGCGAAGATCCTGGCCTCGGGTCTGTCGGTGTCTGAACTGGTCTCGACCGCCTGGGCGTCGGCCTCGACGTTCCGCGGCTCGGACAAGCGCGGCGGCGCCAACGGCGCGCGCATCCGCCTTGCTCCGCAGAAGGATTGGGAGGTGAACGAGCCGGCTCAGCTCGCGAAGGTCCTGGGCAAGCTCGAAGCGATCCAGAAGGACTTCAACGCGTCATCCGGTGCGAAGAAGGTCTCGCTGGCGGACCTCATCGTGCTCGGCGGCACCGCCGCGGTCGAGAAGGCCGCGAAGGATGCCGGCGTCGACGTGAAGGTCGGCTTCACGCCGGGCCGGATGGATGCCTCGCAGGAGCAGACTGACGCTGCTTCCTTCGCTCCGCTGGAGCCGCGGGCCGATGGCTTCCGCAACTTCATCGGCAAGCGGCATCAGTTCATGATGCCCGAGGAAGCCCTGGTCGATCGTGCGCAGCTGCTCCGGCTTACCGGCCCGGAGATGACGGTGCTCGTCGGCGGTCTTCGCGTGCTCGGCGCCAATGCGAACGGTTCGAAGAACGGCGTCCTGACCTCGAAGGTGGGAACGCTGAGCAACGACTTCTTCGTCAACCTGCTCGACATGAGCACGCAGTGGACGCCGGCCGACACTGACGGCAGCTACGAGGGCCGCGATCGCAAGACCAACGCGGTCAAGTGGACCGGCACGCGCGTCGACCTGATCTTCGGCGCGCACTCGCAGCTTCGCGCCTACGCCGAGGTCTACGCCACGTCGGATTCCAAGGAGCAGTTCGTCAAGGACTTCGCCAAGGCCTGGACCAAGGTGATGAACCTCGACCGGTTCGACCTCGCGGCCTGAGTTGTTGCACCTCTCCCGCTTGCGGGAGAGGTCGACGCGCTCCGGGCGATGCGACGCATCGTGCCGCGCGGCGGGTGAGGACTCTCTCCTCATTGGGAGTCTCTCTGTGGAAATACCCTCTCCCCAACCCTCTCCCGCAAGCGGGAGAGGGAGCGCATATCGACCGGAGCAGGCGCCAAACACCTCAAACAAAAAGGGCGGCCGCGAGGCCGCCCTTCGTGTTTCTGGCAGAGCGAGATTTACTCGCCGGCCGCCTCGCGTGCGGGCTGCTGGTTCTCGCCCTTGCCCTCGAGGTCCTCGCCGGTCTCCTGGTCGACCACCTTCATCGACAGGCGGGTCTTGCCGCGGTCGTCGAAGCCGAGCAGCTTGACCTTGACCTTGTCGCCTTCCTTGACGACGTCGGAGGTCTTCTGCACGCGCGCCGAGGCGAGCTGGCTGATGTGGACGAGACCGTCCTTGGAGCCGAAGAAGTTCACGAAAGCGCCAAACTCCATCACCTTGACGACGGTGCCGTCATAGATCTGGCCGACTTCCGGATCGGACGCGATCGACTTGATCCACTTGATCGCGGCCTTCATCGCCTCACCGTCGTTGGAAGCGACCTTCACGGTGCCGTCGTCCTCGATATTGACCTTGGCGCCGGTCTTCTCGACGATCTCACGGATCACCTTGCCGCCGGTGCCGATCACTTCGCGGATCTTGTCGGTGGCAATCTTGAAGGTCTCGATGCGCGGCGCGTATTCGCCGAGCTCGGCACGCGCATTGGTGAGCGCCTTCGACATCTCGCCGAGGATGTGGATACGCCCATCCTTGGCCTGGCCGAGCGCGACCTTCATGATCTCTTCGGTGATGCCCTCGATCTTGATGTCCATCTGGAGCGAGGTGATGCCCAGCTCGGTACCGGCGACCTTGAAGTCCATGTCGCCGAGATGGTCCTCGTCACCGAGGATGTCCGAGAGAACCGCAAAGCGCTTGTCTTCGAGGATCAGGCCCATCGCGATGCCCGCCGTCGGCCGCTTCAACGGCACGCCGGCGTCCATCAGCGCGAGCGAGGCGCCGCAGACCGATGCCATCGACGAGGAGCCGTTGGACTCGGTGATCTCCGACACCACGCGCGTGGTGTAGGGGAATTCGTGGTGCGGCGGCAGCACCGGGTGGATCGCGCGCCAGGCGAGCTTGCCGTGGCCGATCTCGCGGCGCTTGGTGCCGCCGAGACGACCGGTTTCACCGACCGAGTAGGGAGGGAAGTTGTAGTGCAGCAGGAACGTCTCTTTGTACGTTCCCGACAGCGCGTCGATGTACTGCTCGTCCTCGCCGGTGCCGAGCGTGGTCACGACCAGCGCCTGGGTCTCGCCGCGGGTGAACAGCGCCGAGCCGTGGGCGCGGGGCAGCACGCCGACTTCGGCGACGATGTTGCGCACGGTCTTGGAATCGCGTCCGTCGATGCGCTTGCCGGTGTCGAGAATGTTCCAGCGAACGATCTTGGCTTCGAGCTCCTTGAACACGCCGCCGATGCGCAGCTTGTCGTATTTCGGCTCCTGGCCTTCCGGGAAATAGTGGGCGATCACCTTTTCCTTGACCTTGCCGACCGCGGCGTAGCGATCCTGCTTGACCGGAATGGCGTAGGCGGCGCGCAGTTCCTGCTCGACCATGCCGAGCATTTCCTTTTCGAGCGCCGAATTGTCGATCGTGGTGACCTCGCGCGGCTCCTTCGCGGCCTTCTCGGCGAGCTCGATGATCGCGTTGATCACCGGCTGGAAGTGGCGGTGACCGAACATCACGGCGCCGAGCATGATCTCTTCGTTCAGCTCCTTGGCTTCCGATTCCACCATCAGCACGGCGTCGGCGGTGCCGGCGACGACGAGGTCGAGCTGGGTGTCGACCATCTCGTCGAGCGTCGGGTTGAGGATGAACTCGTCATTGGCGAAGCCGACACGCGCGGCGCCGATCGGGCCCTTGAACGGAGCACCCGACAGGGTCAGGGCAGCCGATGAGGCCACCAGCGCGACGATATCCGGATCGTTTTCCATGTCGTGCGAGAGCACGGTGACGATCACCTGGGTCTCGTTGCGCCAGCCGTCGACGAACAGCGGACGAATCGGACGGTCGATCAGGCGGGAGACCAGCGTTTCCTTCTCGGTCGGACGACCCTCGCGCTTGAAATAGCCGCCGGGAATGCGGCCGGCTGCGTAGGTCTTCTCCTGGTAGTCGACGGTCAGCGGCAGGAAGTCGACGCCTTCGCGCGGGGTCTTTGCCGCGACGACGGTGGCGAGCACCACGGTCTCGCCGTAGGTCGCGACGACGGCGCCGTCGGCCTGGCGGGCGATCTTGCCGGTCTCCAGCTTGAGAGGGCGTCCACCCCAGTCGATCTCGACTGAATGCTTATTGAACATAGAGGTCTTCTTTCATGGGTTCTCGAAAGAAGGACGCGTCGAAAAACAAAAACCATGCGCAAGATTGCGGGACGTTGATCGAAGCGGGCGATCAGCGTCCTGCGATCCTGCCATGGTTTTTGGATTTCGGATGGCGTCCATCCTTTCGGGTCATACGGGCGCCTTGCCCGTTGTGCCCAGCCGCCGGATTGCTGCTGGACTGTCAGTCGGCACGAACGCGAATACCGAAGCGCGGTGTTCGCCCATCATGCCCGGATGCTCGCCCTCAACGGCTCGCATCCGACGCGCACGCAGCCTCGACGAAAAACCTTTAAGCAAACGCTTTCGTTCGAAATCACGTGCGAAAACGCGCGCCGGTTGGCGCGCGCAAGAACTCTTAACGACGAATGTTGTGCTTTTCGAGCAGCGCCTTGTAGCGCGCCTCGTCCTTCTTCTTCACATAGTCGAGGAGCGAGCGGCGGGTCGACACCAGCTTCAAGAGGCCGCGACGCGAATGGTTGTCCTTCACGTGGGTCTTGAAATGGTTGGTGAGGTTGGCGATGCGTTCCGAAAGGATCGCGACCTGAACCTCTGGCGAGCCGGTGTCGCCGGCTTTGTTGGCATTCGTCTTGATGACTTCCGCTTTGCGTTCTGCGGCAATCGACATCGTCAATTTCTCTCGTTGCGAACGGCGCTGGCAGTCAGGCCGGTCAGGTTGAACACACGCTTGGGGATGATTTCGCCATTGCCGACTTCGGCAAGCGCGAGAAGCCGGCCTGCCACCGTGACATAGACTGTGCCGCTACAAGTGGGCGCATCCCGTCCGCGCAACAAAACGGCCTGGCCCCGATGGAGCCTTGCCGCATCAGCCCGAGTGACGGCCAGTGCCGGGATGTCGTCCAGCGCGGTCTCAACGGGCATAAGCGCGTCGGCGAGGCTGCCCTCGCCGGACGCGGCTCTATCGCACAAAGCCTCCAGCTGATCCAGCGGAATCATGTCGTTCTCGCCAAATGGGCCGACAAGGGTCCGCCGCAGCGCGCAGATATGGCCGTAAGTGCCGAGAATCCGGCCCATATCGCGGGCCAGCGCGCGGACATAGGTGCCCTTGCCGCACTCGGCCTCGAACACGGCATGGTCGCTATCTGGCTGATCAACAAGGCTTAAACGGTGAATCTCGACCGGACGGGGGGCCAATTCCACGATCTCGCCGTCGCGGGCGAGGTCGTAGGCGCGCTCGCCCTGGACCTTGATCGCGGAATAGCGCGGCGGGATCTGCTCGATCACCCCGGTGAAACGGGGCAGCAGGGCCTCGATGGCCTCCCGGGTCGGGCGCTGGTCGGAGGTTGCGGTGGCCCGGCCCTCGATGTCGTCGGTGTCGCGCTCCTCGCCCCAGCACACCGTGAACTGGTAGCGCTTGCGGCCGTCCATGACGAAGGGGACGGTCTTGGTGGCCTCGCCGAGCGCGATCGGCAGGCCGCCGGAGGCGAGCGGATCGAGCGTGCCGGCATGGCCGGCGCGCTTGGCGTTGAACAGGCGCTTGAGCACGGCAACGGCCTGCGTCGAGGTCATGCCGATCGGCTTGTCGAGCACGACCCAGCCGTGGACGTCGCGGCGGTCGCGGCGCGGCTGGTTGCCCTTCTGCTTGTTGGCGCGGGGATCGTTGTTGACGCGGCGCGGCTCCTGATGCGGCTCGGAATTGCCGCTGATGTCCGCAAAATTATTTTTCTTCACGTCGCGCTGATCGGCCTCTTCGCCGCCGATCGTGGCCTGAGCCGGGTCCATCGTCATCGTTCTTCTTCCCGATCCGAATCCGGATCCTGTTCCAGGTCCTTCTGCACCGCCGGTGTTCGCAAAAGCTTCTCGATCCGTTCCGCTTCATCGAATCGTTCGTCGACGCGGAAGCGAAGGTCAGGTGCAAATTTCAGGTTAACGCGCCGCGCGACTTCGCCGCGCAGGAATTTCTTGTTACGCTCGAGCGCAGCGATGACGACCTCGGTGTCGCGGCCACCGAGCGGCATCACATAGACTGTTGCGAGCTTCAGGTCGGGCGACATCCGTACCTCCGGCACGGTGATGATGTGACCTTCGAAGTCAGCATCATGCACGCTGCCTTGCGCCAGAATCTCGGCTATCGCATGGCGAACCTGCTCGCCGACGCGCAACTGACGTTGCGAGCCGCCGGGCGCGGAACTCTTTTTCTGATGATGGCGGGGCATGGTCTGGAAATCACCTCGTCATGCCCGCGTTTGGGGCACGGGCATTGTCATTGTCCTGTTGAAACGAAGAAGGGTGGATGGCCGGAAAAAATCCGGCCATCGCACTCCCGCAATTCAGTTCAAAAAAGATCCGGGCGCTTCGGTAAGATTTGGACTTACAGGGAGCGCTGGATCGTCTCCACGCGGTAACACTCGATCACGTCACCGGCGCGCATGTCGTGGTAGTTCTCGAAGGCCATGCCGCATTCCTGACCGGACTGGACTTCCTTCACTTCGTCCTTGAAGCGCTTCAGCGTCGACAGCTTGCCTTCGTGCACGACGACGTTGTCGCGGATCAGGCGCACGTTGGCGCCGCGTTCCACGGTGCCGTCGGTGACGCGGCAGCCGGCGACCTTGCCGACCTTGGAGATGTTGAAGATCTCCAGGATCGCGGCATTGCCGAGCATGGTTTCGCGCAAGGTCGGCGCGAGCAGGCCGCTCATGGCCTTCTTCACATCGTCCACGAGGTCGTAGATGATGTTGTAGTAGCGGATCTCGATGCCGTTGCGCTTGGCGGCCGCAGCGGCCTCCTTGTTCGCACGAACCGAGAAGCCGATGATCGCGGCGTTGAAGCCTTCCGCAAGCGTGACGTCCGATTCCGAGATGCCGCCGACACCGGCATGCAGGATACGCGCGGCGACTTCGTCGGTGCCGAGCTTCTCCAGCGAGCCGAGGATCGCTTCCAGCGAGCCCTGCACGTCGGCCTTGATGATCAGCGGGAATTCCTTGCGGCCCGCCGTCTTCAACTGCGACATCATCTGCTCGAGCGAGCCGCGCATGCCGGAGATCGAGGCAGCCGCGTTCTCGCGCTTCTGGTGCGCGCGGTAGCTGGTGACCTGGCGGGCGCGGGCTTCGTTCTCGACCACGGCGAGACGATCGCCGGCTTCCGGCGGACCGTTGAAGCCGAGCACTTCGACCGGCACCGAGGGACCGGCTTCCTGAACCGTCTCACCCTGATCGGAGATCAGCGCGCGGACACGGCCCATCTCGGCGCCGGCGACGATGATGTCACCGACACGGAGCGTGCCGCGCTGGACCAGCACGGTCGCGACCGGACCACGGCCGCGATCGAGCTTGGCTTCGATCACGGTGCCTTCGGCCGGGCGCTCCGGATTGGTCTTCAGGTCGAGGATGTCGGCCTGGAGCGCGATCATCTCGAGCAGCTTGTCGAGATTGGTCTTGTTCTTGGCCGACACTTCGACGTCGACGACTTCGCCGCCGAAGGATTCCACCTGCACCTCGTGCTGGAGCAGCTCGGTGCGCACGCGCTCGGGCTTGGCATCGGGCTTGTCGATCTTGTTGATGGCAACGATGATCGGCACCCGCGCCGCCTTGGCGTGGTTGATGGCTTCGATCGTCTGCGGCATCACGCCGTCGTCGGCCGCAACCACCAGCACCACGATGTCGGTCACCTTGGCGCCGCGGGCGCGCATCGCGGTGAACGCGGCGTGGCCGGGCGTGTCGATGAAGGTGATCTTCTTGCCGCTCTCGGGCGACAGCACCTGATAGGCGCCGATATGCTGGGTGATGCCGCCGGCCTCGCCGGAGACGACGTTGGCATGACGGAGCGCGTCGAGCAGCGAGGTCTTGCCGTGGTCGACGTGGCCCATCACGGTCACCACAGGCGAACGCGGCTCGGTGTCGGTGGAATCCTCGACCTGGTCGAACAGACCCTCTTCGACGTCCGACGCGGCAACGCGCTTGACGGTATGACCCAGTTCTTCGGCGATCAGCTGCGCGGTGTCGGAGTCGATCACGTCGGTGATCTTGTGCATCGCGCCCTGCTTCATCAGCATGCGGATGACGTCGACCGCTCGCTCGGCCATGCGGTTGGCGAGCTCCTGGATGGTGATCGCTTCCGGAATGATCACCTCGCGGATGAGCTTTTCCTTCGGCTCGTTCGAGGCGTGGCCCTTCAGGCGCTGGGTGCGGCGGCGGAAGGAGGCAATCGAGCGCTCGCGGACGTCGTCGGCATTGAACGCGGTGACGACGGTCAGGCGGCCGCGCTCCTTCTGCGGGCCGGGCTTGTGGGTGGGCTTGGGGGCTACCACAGGCCGCGCAGCGCCGCCGGGACCGCGACGGATCTGGCGCGGACCCTCGTCCTCGTCCGGTCCGGCTGCGACAGCGGGGGCGCGGCCCAAGGGGCCTCCCGGCCGCTGCGTCGTCGTTCCCGGCCGCGCGGTCGTTGTTCCCGGGCGTGCCGTGGTGGTGGTGCCGGGTCGCGCGGCGGGCGCTCCGGGCCGCGGTGCAGGAGCGGCCGAGGCCGTCGTTGCAGGGCGCGCCGCAGATTGCGGCTGCTCACCCTCGCCAAAACGCTTCTTGGCCTCGGTTTCGGCCTTCCGCTTGGCTTCCTCTTCGTGGCGGTGACGCTCATCCTCGGCCTTGCGGCGGGCTTCGGCAGCCTCGCGATCGGCGCGCTCAGCGGTTTCGCGGACAGCGCGGCGCTGGGCCTCTTCCTCGGCATGGCGGCGCTCTTCGACTTCGCGCACCTTGGCATCAGCCAGCGCGCTGGCGCGCGCGGAACGCTCGTCCTCGGTCAGCGTGCGCAGCACCACGCCGGAGCCGGCATTGCGCGGCGGCGCCGGGCGTGTCGGAGCAGGCTTGGGCGCGGCGGCCGGCGCGGGCTTCGCCGCCTCGGCCACCTGTGGCTCGGGGCTGCCGTCGACGCGGCGCTTGCCCCGCTTCTCGACCACGACCTGCTTGCTACGGCCATGGCTGAAGCTCTGGCGCACGGTGCCCGTTTCGACGCGCGGCTTGAGCGATAGCGTCTTGCTCGGAACGCTCAGCTTCTTGTCGCCAGGGGTCTTGGTATCAACCATTCAGCAGTCCTAATCCTGATCTGTTTGCATTGTGCGTTGCCGCACCGTCCGATTGGGTGGTCGTTGTCTCTCAGAAATCCTGGCCGGGCTTTTCGGCAGTCTTGTCAGCGTCCGCCATCCGGTATCGGACCAGCATCTGGCTACGTGACAGGAATGACTTGCTCGCCGGGCCCGCGAGCAGGGCAGCATGTATCACATTTGACCGGGTAAGTGCCAAATCCAATTCTATTGATTTCAGTGCGGTGATGACGGGAATCTGCGGCTTGGCGCCACGATTCCCCTCATTTTGACGCGCCAGCATGTCCAATTTGCGGATTCCGTCCGCGGCCCCGTCGCTGGCATGGATCAGGACCTCGACCGTACCTTCCCGGAGCGCACTTTCGACCTTGCCGAAACCGGCCACGATCTGACCCGCCTTGGCGGCAATCCCAAGGACCTCGGTCACGCTCCGGACCAGGAGCGCCTCGAGGTCGGTGGGAAGCGTCTGGGGGATGCGCAGCTCGCGCTTGAAGGCTTTGGTAAATTGGTGACGCCGAACGGCTTCCGCAACCACCTCGCGCGAGGCGGTCACCCACATGCCACGTCCGGGCAGCTTGCGCTTGAGATCGGGAACTATGTGTCCTTGCGGTGAGACGACGAAGCGGATCAGCTCGTCGATCGGCCGGACCTCGCGGCTGACCGCACACATCCGCATGGTCGCGGACCTTTCGGTCCGCGGTCCATGGTCGAGTTCGGGGTCAGTATCGGCGAGCATCCGGGTGACATCCTCCTTCGCCCTAAGCCGGCTGATCTTCGGTCGCCTCGGCCTCTTCCGCGGGCTTGGCGAGATCGGCCTCGGTGATCCAGCCGGCCTTGACGCGGGCCTGCATGATCATCGCTTCAGCGTCGTCACGGGAGATATCGAGGCCGTCGAGCGCGCCCGGATATTTGGTCTGCTCGCCGCCTTCCTTGCGCTCGGTCCAGCCGACCAGATCGTCAGTGGCGCAGCCGGCGAGGTCGTCGACCGTCTTGATGTCGTTCTCGCCGAACTTCACCAGCATCTTCGAGGTGACGCCGGGCACGTCCTTGACGGCGTCCTCGACGCCCAGTTCCTTGCGCCTGGCTTCGATCTCGGCTTCCAGCTGCTCGAGATATTCGCGAGCGCGGTTCTGGAGTTCCTGCGCGGTCTCCTCGTCGAAGCCCTCGATGCCGGCGAGCTCCTTGAGGTCCACCATCGCGAGTTCCTCGACCGAAGTGAAGCCTTCGGACGCCAGCAACTGGCCGACCACTTCGTCGACATTGAGCGATTCCATGAAGACGCGGGTGGAGTTCTCGAAGTCGGCCTGGCGGCGCTCCGATTCCTCTTGCTCGGTCAGGATGTCGATGTCCCAGCCGGTGAGCTGCGAGGCCAGACGCACATTCTGGCCGCGGCGGCCGATCGCCAGCGAGAGCTGGTTGTTGGTGTCGGGCACGACGACCTCGATGCGCTCGCGGTCTTCGTCGATGACGACCTTGGAGACTTCGGCCGGCGCCAGCGCGTTGACCACAAAGGTCGCGATGTCGGGCGACCAGGGGATGATGTCGATCTTCTCGCCCTGCAGTTCGTTCACCACCGCCTGCACGCGCGAACCGCGCATACCGACGCAGGCGCCGACCGGGTCGACCGAGGAATCGCGGGAAATCACGCCGATTTTCGCGCGCGAGCCGGGATCGCGGGCGACCGCCTTGATCTCGACGATGCCGTCATAGATCTCGGGCACTTCCTGCGCGAACAGTTTTGCCATGAACTGCGGATGGGTGCGGGAGAGGAAGATCTGCGGGCCACGGGTCTCGCGGCGGACGTCGAAGATGTAGGCGCGGACGCGGTCGCCGTTGCGGAACACTTCGCGCGGCAGCATCTCGTCGCGGCGGATGATGGCCTCGCCGCGACCGAGATCGACGATCACGCTGCCATATTCGACGCGCTTGACGACGCCGTTGACGATGTCGCCGATGCGATCCTTGAATTCCTGATATTGCCGGTCGCGCTCGGCTTCGCGCACCTTCTGCACGATCACCTGCTTGGCCGATTGCGCGGCGATGCGGCCATATTCCAGCGGCGGCAGGGTGTCGGCGATGGTATCGCCGACCTGGGCACCGGGATTGGCGCGCTGCGCATCCACCAGCGAGATCTGGTTGGAATGATTTTCAACGGTCTCGACCACCAGCATGTGGCGCGACAGCCGCAGCTCGCCCTTCTTCGGGTCGATCTCGGCGTGAACATCGGTTTCGCTGCCGTAACGGGCCCGCGCCGCCTTGGCGATAGCGTCCTCCATCGCCGCGATGACGATGCCGCGGTCGATCGATTTCTCGCGCGCAACGGCGTCGGCGATCTGGAGCAATTCAAGTCGATTGGCGCTGACTGCCATGGCTAGTCTCCTTCGTCAGGATCGATCTCGCCCCGTCGCGCGCGTTCGGCGGCCAGGCGATGTTTCTTGGTATTGGTCGGAGCCGGCTTTTTAGGAGTGGTCGGCGCCGGCTTCTTTGTCGGTTTCGTGTTCTTGGTCGTTTTCTCGCTGATGGCAGCATGCGGTGCGGCCGGCGGCTCCAGGCCAAGATTGCGGCGCATCTCGCGCGCCTGGGCCTTGCCGCGGCGCATGGATTCCGCGATCAGTTCGTCCGTCAGCACCAGCCGTGCCTCGGCAATATCCTCCATCGTCAGGAGAACGTCGGCAGCCTCGGCCGCCTTGACGTCGTCCCGATGCAGATGCACGCGGTCGCCTTCGACGGGACCGATGGTGCCGCGGAACCGCTTTCGCCCCTCATGGGCGACCGCCATCTCGATCTTCACCAGATGCCCGGCATATCGCTCGAAATCGGAGCGGCGCACCAGCGGGCGGTCGATCCCCGGCGAGGAGATTTCCAGCCGGTAGGCGCGATCGACGGGGTCGGCGACGTCGAGCACGGGCGACAGCGCCCGCGAGATGGCCTCGCAATCCTCGATCTGCATCGAGCCGTCCGGCCGCTCCGCCATCACTTGCACGGTGCAGCCAGATTCCCCGGAAATGCGGATCCGCACCAGGCGGTAACCCATGCCTTCGAGAACCGGCCCTGCGACCGCGGACACCCGTGCCGCCACGCCCGGCTCGACCACGAGCCTCGGCTCGGCCAGCAATTCGGCATCCGTGGAACCAGGGTTCGGTTCGGTCATGTCAGGGGTCAAGGCGCTCGATATGGTTAAGGCTTGGTTTAAGATTTCAAAGCCCGCTTCGGAACTCTCCCGACAGATCGCCGGGCCGCACGTCTTCCACCAAGCCGCGTTCAGGTAATAAAAAAGAGCGGGTCCTTGCGGGCCCACTCTCACTACGCGGATCGTATGAGAAGATGAATTGGCGCTGATATAGCCCTTTCGGCCCTCTCGGACAAGGCCCATTGCAGGGCGTGCGATGCCTTTTTGCGCCCGCTCCGCGAGCCGCCGCGCAACGCTTCCTTCACCTCCGGGGCCTAAATTCCCTGATTGTGGGGCGGCTTGGACCAGGGCGCACCCGCGGCGTGCCCCATACGAGTTTGCGTTTTCATGACCGTTGCCACGTCGCTCATTTCCGGACTGGACGATATCGTCAAACGCGGCGACCCGCGGCGTCGCGGCGAGATTGCGCGCGCCATCTCCCAATTGTTCTTCCAGGACGCCGAGAAGCTCCGTCCCGATCTGGTCGATCTCTTCGACAATCTGCTGATCGATCTCGTCCCGCATGCCGAGCTCGCCTCGCGCGTCGATCTCGCCGAACGCTTCTCGCGCCTGAACAACGCGCCGCGGCATCTGGTGAGCCAGCTCGCGCGCGAAAACGAAATCACGGTGGCGGGCCCGGTGCTGCGCCATTCCCCCGTGCTCGACGACGCCGCTCTCGTCGAGATCGCGCGGCTGAAGGGCCAGGGTCATCTGCTGGCGATGACCGAGCGCCCGACGCTGTCGGCTGTCATCACCGACGTGCTGGTCGAACGCGGCGATCGCGACGTGGTGCGTCGCGCCGCGGGCAACGCCGGCGCGGTGTTCTCGCCCGGGAGCTATTCCGAGCTGATCAAGCGTGCCGCGAAGGACGGCGTGCTGACGCTCAAGATCGGCCAGCGCAACGATCTTTCGGGCGAGCACCTCAAACAGCTTCTCGACGGCACGCTCGACGTCATTCGCCGTCGCCTCTCGAGCGTGGTCAATCCCGTGCGCCAGGTCGAAATCAAGCGCGCCATGGCGGCCATCGAGGAAGCCACGCTGCCGCCGGGCCCGCGTCGCGATTTCTCGGGGGCACAGCGCACCGTGCTGGCCTTGCATCGCGAGGGCCATCTTGGCGAAAGTGCGCTGCTTGGCTTCGCCAAGGCGCACAAATACGAGGAGGCGATCGCTTCGCTCTCGGCGATGTCCGGCGTCCGCCTCTCGATCCTCGACCGCCTGATCACGGGTGACCGCTACGATCCAATTCTGGTTCTGGGGCGCGTGCTGAATCTCGGCTGGCCGACTGTGCGTGCGCTCATTCTGCTCTGGTACGGGCCGCACCGCACGCCAGCCGATGCCGATCTCGAGGCCGCGCGCGCCAATTTCACGCGCCTGATGCCGACGACCGCCGAGCGCGTCGTGAATTTCTGGCGCAACCGGCAGACGATCTAGACTCGTCTAAATCGCAGATACGCCGCCTTGCGTCCCTCGCGCGCAGCCTTCCGGCCGTACCGCGTCATGGTATAGCCGGCCCAGGGCTGCCGGAAATCGTCGGCGCGCTCCGCCAGCCAGATGAAATCCGCCGAGCGCGCCAGATGCGACAGCGTCCAGGCGCAGTAATCGTCGATGTCGCAGACGAAACGGAATTCGCCGCCGGCTTTCAGCACGCGCGCCATCGCGGCGATGGTACGGTCCTGGACGAAGCGCCGCTTCCAGTGCCGCCGTTTCGGCCAGGGATCGGGATGGATCAGGTCGATCCGCGATAGCGAAGCCTTCGGCAGCCAGGCCAGGAGCTCGGCGGCGTCGCCTGCGAACAGACGGATGTTGCCGATGCTGGCGGCCTCGATCTGCGCGAGGATCTTCGCCATGCCGTTAACGTAGGGCTCGCAACCGATGAAGCCGGTCGCGGCGAAGTTCTGCGCTTCCGCCACAAGATGCTCGCCGCCGCCGAAGCCGATCTCGAGCCGCACATCGTCCGTCGCGGGGACGAAGATCTCGCGGGCATCCGCCGGTGCTTCGCTGTCGATGGCGAGCGCAAGACGCGGCAGCAAATGATCGATCAGCTCGGCCTGGTGCTGCCGCAGCTTGTGGCCCTTGCGGCGTCCGAAGAAGGCGCGCTCGCTGTCCTCGCGATCGGGATCTGATTTGCGCTCACTCATCGTAGCGTCTGGTAGAGGCGATGGAGCAGCCGCGCGCGCGGTTCGAGCGACGAGACATAGAGCTGCTCATAATGAGTGTGCGCGCCCTTGCCGTCGACGCCGAGCCCGTCGAGCGTCGCGGTGTGGGCGGCGGTGAAGTTACCGTCCGAGCCGCCGCCGGTGTGAACGTCGATCAGCTCGAAGCCGATCTCCGTGGCAACCGTCTTCGCATGTTCGTACAGCGAGGCGCCGGCGTTGCTCTTCTCGTAAGGCGGACGATTGAGCCCGCCCGTGACCTTGACGGTGACGCCATCCGTCTTCGATGTCAAAGCGAGGATCTTGCCGACGAATTCATCCGCGTCCTTGAGGCTCAGCACGCGCAGATCGATTTCGGCATGGGCTTCTTCCGGCGTCACGTTGGGCCGCGTGCCACCGCGCACCACGCCGACATTGACGGTGACGCCGCGCGCCAGATCGTTCATCGCTTCCAGCACGAGGATGACGTTGGCGAGCTCGCGGATCGCGCTGCGGCCATCCTGGGGCCGCGTGCCGGCATGCGCGGGCACGCCCTTGATGAACACTTCGAATCGCCCGACGCCCTTGCGGCCGGTCACGATCTTGCCGCCGTCGCGCGCCGGCTCGGTCACCAGCACGTATTTGGCCTTGCGCCCTTCGGTCTCGATGAGTGCGCGCGAGGTAGGGCTGCCGATCTCCTCGTCGGAGGTGAACAGGTGGGTGATGCCGAGCGGCGAGCGATCGGCCGTGGCGCAAAGCGCGCGAAAGGCGTGATGGGCGATGTAGGCGCCGCCCTTCATGTCGTAGATACCGGGACCGAACGCGCTGTCGCCTTCGACCTTGAACGGCAGGCGCTCGATGAATCCCATGGGATGGACGGTATCGAGGTGGCTCAGCACCAGGACGCCCGGCCGGTCCTGGCCCCAGGACGAGCGCGCCACGAGATGATCGCCGCAGCCATCGACGCCGGCGATGCGCTCGAGCGCAACAGGGAGGCCGCGGTATTGCTCCGCGACGATCGAGACCAGCTTGTTGACTTGTTCAGGCGCTTCCGTTGGCGTCTCGACCTCCACCCAGCGGCGGATGCCATCGAGAATAGTTTGGGAATCGAACCAATTGGAGCCGGTCATGGGCGCATCTGTGCCTTTGAATCGCATCGTCGAGGAGGGCGCGCATCAAAGCGCGACCGCAAATGACGACATAGGCCAGATTTGACGCCGTCTCAAATCGGATTGAGATGGCGCGTCAACGCTTGTCGGGGCCTTCGCGGGCCGCGATCTGCTCGACGAGATCGACGATCGAGCGGCGCATCTTCGAATCGGCGATTCGGGTGAAGGCCTTGGTCAAAGCGAGTCCTTCGGAGGTCGCAAGGAAGTCCGATACATAAGACGGCGATGCGCCTTCGCTGAAGCCCTCCGGACCCGGCACGCCGCTCGGACCGCCCTCGAACAGGAACGATACCGGCACCTGGAGAATTTCGGAAATTTGCTGGATGCGGCTCGCGCCGACCCGGTTGGTGCCCTTCTCGTATTTCTGAACCTGCTGGAAAGTCAGGCCTAAAGCTTCACCGAGCTTTTCCTGGCTCATGCCCAACATGATGCGGCGCATCCGCACGCGACTGCCGACATATTTGTCAACAGGGTTGGGCGCTTTCGACATTTCCTCAGCCCTCCAAACATCACCTTCGGCGCAATCAGGAATGCCTCAGGTGTAAGCAACTCAAAATCAGACCCTGTTATTGGGAAACATTGCGGAGAAATTTAGCAATACCCACTGTCTTTTGCAGCCGGTGCAGAATGAGGAGGCCGCGTGCAGTCTGTCAACCGTGGGACTACGGTTGTCAAAAGTTTCCGGCCGCATCGGCAGCGACGGCGTGATCAGGGGTGCCGTTTGGCAACACGTCGGCGGACCGCCAGAAACACGGCCAGCGCGACGAGCATGGCGGCGGGTACATCGCCCACCCGCGCGTAGATGGTCGGCGGGATCGCGGCGGGCAGTTTTGCATCCAAAATGCCTTCGATCCCGAGACCGAGACTGGCGACGGTGCGCCCCATGGGATCGATCACTGCTGAGACGCCGGTATTGGCGGAGCGGACCAGCGGCAATCCGAGTTCGATCGCGCGCAGCCGCGCCTGTTCGAGGTGTTGATAGGGGCCGGTCGAGATTCCGAACCAGCCGTCATTGGTGAGATTCACGATCCAGCCCGGACGTTCATTGCGTCCAGCCACCTCGCCGGGAAAGATTGCTTCATAGCAGATCAGCGGCAGCGCGGACGGCGCCCCGGGGATCGCCAGCGCATGCCGCACGGTGCCGGGAATGAAGCCGCCGCGCACACGCGTGAGTTGCTCGAAACCGAGCTTCTCCATCAGACCCTGGTAGGGAAGAAATTCGCCGAACGGTACCAGATGCAGCTTGTCGTACACCGCGAGCACGCTGGCATCGTGGTCGATTACGTAGATCGAGTTATAGGCACGGGTGATCGGTGTGCCCCGCGGCAGGTCGGGCGCGCGAACCGAGCCCGTGATCAGCACCGTGCCCTTGGGCAGAAGCTCGGCGATTTGTGCCATCGCGTCGGCTTCGCGGGTCAGGAAGAACGGAAAGGCGGATTCCGGCCAGATCAGGATGGTGGCATCGCGCACGCCGGTCGATTGCGGTCCGGAGGCGCGGTCCGACAAGGCCAGATATTTCTTCATCACCTCCGCCTTGGCGGCGTAGTTGAACTTCGCGTCTTGCTGGAGATCCGGCTGCATCAGGCGCAACTTGGTGCCCGCGACCATCGTGGTCGGATGCAGCGACAGGCGGATCGCGCCGAAGATGCTCATGACAAGCAGGAGCGCGACGGCTGCGGCCGGCGCGCGCCACGCCAGGCGACGATCGGGCGTGCGGTCGATCAGCGCCGCAGGGCTCGCGAAGATCGCAATCGCCAGGAACGTCATGCCCCAAAGGCCGATCAGCGAGGCCGTCTGTGCCAGCGGCAGCGGTTCGGAGAGCGCATAACCGAACGCGTTCCAGGGAAAGCCGGTCAGCGCATGGCCGCGCAGCCATTCGGTGATGGTGAGGCTTGCCGCGAGCGCAAGCACGCGCGTCGCGTTCTTGGTCCAGAGCAGGCGCGCGAGCGCAAAGCCCATCGCCGTGAAGATGGAAAGATAGGCCGGCAGGCCCAGCACGGCGAACGGCGTCAGCCAGGCGAATACATCGGCGTCGACGAAAAAGGCATAGCCGATCCAGTAGAGGCCGGGGACGAAATAGCCGAGCCCGAACCAATAGCCGGTCAGCGCCGCCGCGGGGACGCCGCGGTATCGTCCGGCGCCGGCGCCGTCGATCAGCCAGACCAGCACCGGGAACGTGATGAACAGTACCGGGAAGACGTTGAACGGCGCCAGCGCCAGCACCGAGAGCGCCCCGGCGACCAGCGCGACGAGCGCGCGCTTCCAGCCCCAGGTCAGGATGATGGCAAGCGCGATCTGGCGAAGTCGCTGTAACGGGCTCACTGCGGACCGGTCCCGTCGCTTGGCGGCGGGGTGGGCGTGTCGCTGGCCGCCGGTTGGCTGCCATCCGGCGCAGTCTCGCGGCGCCGGCTCTCGCGTTGGGTGCGTGGCGCGGGACGCTCCTTCCGCGTCGCGATCCGCAGCCGCTTGACCCGGCGCGGATCGGCATCGAGCACTTCGATCTCGTAATGGCCGGGGCCCGAGATCACCTCGCCGCGCACCGGAAGGCGCCCGACGAAGCTGACGAGATAGCCGCCCAGTGTCTCCACTTCCTCGCCGGCCTCGCCGGTGACGAAGTCCTCGCCGATCACGGTGCGGACGTCGTCGAGGCTGGCGCGGGCGTCGGCGATGAAGGCGTTGTCGGGCAGCCGCACGATCGAGGGCGGCTCGTCGCTGTCATGCTCGTCGTCGATCTCGCCGACGATCTGCTCGACGATGTCCTCGAGCGAGACCAGCCCGTCGCTGCCGCCATATTCGTCGACCACCAGCGCCAGATGAATGCGGGTGGCCTGCATCTGCGCGAGCAGGTCGATCGCCCGCATCGAGGGCGGAACGTAAAGCAGCTTGCGGATGATGCGCGCCTCCTCGAGCGGCAGCGCGAGATCGACCGTACGCAGATCGAGCCCGGCCGGGAGCGGCTTCTTGCGCTTGGTTTTCGTGACCTCCGACACGCGTGCACGCGCGGTCATGAAAGCGAGCAAATCGCGGATGTGGACGATGCCGACGGGATCGTCGAGCGTCTCGTTGTAGACGACCAGGCGCGAATGGCCGGCGCTCTCGAACCGGTCCATCAACTCGCCGAGCGGGATGTCGCGCTTCACGGCGATGATGTCGGCGCGATGCACCATGACGTCGGCGATGCGACGCTCGTGCAGGCCGAGGATGTTGCGCAGCATGGTGCGCTCGACCGTCGAGAAGCCGGTGTCGTCGGGCGTCGATGCATCGAGCACGACCTGGAGATCGTCGCGCACCGAACCCGCCTTCCAGCCGAACAACGTCCGGATGGCGCGCAGCAGCCAGCCGTCGGCGGTCGGACGCAGCGCCTCGCCTGATGTCACGACGGCCGGCAAATTGGCCGTGTTGCGCGGATTGTCGTGAATTGGGTCGGAATCCGGCATCTCAATGCGTCCCTGGGCGGTCGGCATAGGGGTCGGGAATGCCGAGATGAGCCAGGATCTCTCGTTCGAGCGCTTCCATTTCCTCTGCGTCGTCTTCGTTTTCGTGGTCGTAGCCGACCAGATGCAGGAAGCCGTGCACGGCGAGATGGCTCAAATGATGATCGAACGGCTTTTGTTCCTCGTCCGCCTCACGCCGCATGGTTTCGTAGGCGATCGCGATGTCGCCGAGCATGCGCGGCGCATCGCCTGGCTTCCAATCGCCTTCCGGCTGGAGCGCGGGAAACGACAGCACGTTGGTCGGCTTGTCGATGCCGCGCCAGTTGCTGTTCAGCGTGCGGATGCCGGCATCATCGGTCAGCATCACCGCCACTTCCGCCTCCGCAACGTCTTCGTCGACATTCTCGGCGGCGGCCGCCACGGCGCGCTGGATAACGGCTTCGGAATCCGGCTCCCGCTGCCAGCAATCGGCGACGACGAGGACCTCGGTGATGGGAAGGTTGGGGTGTGACATTGTCCTTGTTCGGAACGAAGGGGCGCCGTGTCCGCGCCCGTATGGTCCGGTTGCTGTCTCGTCAGGATTTACCGACGGCCGGCCGCTGCGGCGACCCTTCGTAGGCGGAGACGATCCGCGCCACGAGCTCGTGGCGGATCACGTCTTCGGCCTTGAAATGAACTTGCGCAATGCCTTCGACGCCGCTCAGCAGGCGCGTCGCCTCGGCGAGGCCCGAGGTCTGGCCGTTCGGCAAGTCGATCTGCGAGGGATCGCCGGTTACGATCATGCGGCTGTTCTCGCCGAGGCGGGTCAAAAACATCTTCATCTGCATTGACGTGGTGTTCTGCGCCTCGTCCAGGATGATGGCCGCATTAGTCAGCGTGCGGCCGCGCATGAAGGCGAGCGGCGCGATCTCGATCTCGCCTGTCTGCAGCGCGCGTTCGACGATGCGCGCGTCCATCAGGTCGTAGAGCGCGTCGTAGATCGGGCGAAGATAAGGGTCGACCTTTTCGCGGAGATCGCCCGGCAAAAAGCCGAGTCGCTCGCCGGCTTCCACTGCCGGGCGCGACAGGATGATCTTGTCGACTTCCTTGCGCTCAAACAGTTGCGCGGCATGCGCGACCGCGAGCCAGGTCTTGCCGGTGCCGGCGGGGCCGATGCCGAACACCAGCTCGTGGCGCTTCAGCGCGCGGATGTAGGAATCCTGCGCCGCCGTGCGCGCGCGCACCGGGCGCTTGCGCAAATTGATGCTGTCGAAGGCGGATTTGGCCGACTTGGCGTCGAACTCGAACAGCGAGCCCTGCGCGATGACGGCGCGGATCGCGCCCTCGACCTCGCCCTGGTCGAGATCCTGCCCCTTCACGGCCTGTGCGTAGAGGGTCTCCAGCACGCGGCGTGCGGCATCGCAGCCGTCGCGCGAGCCGCCGATCGTGATGTGATTGCCCTTGGAATCGACGACGACGCCGAGCCGCCGTTCGATCTGCGCCAGATGCTGGCCGTAAGGCCCGACCAGCGCGGACGCGGCGCGGTTGTCGTCGAAGTCGATGACGACCTGGGTCTCGGGCGGAACCTGCATGTCGCGGTCAAATTTGCGGTTGGGAGCGATAGTGGACGAATCCGATGCGCTTTTGGGCAAGGGTTCAGGCTCCAGTGGCGATGGACGATAAAGCGGGCACGCGCGCCATGGCGAGCTCGCCGAGGAAGCTGTAGCGTTCGAGGCTGTCGATCCGGACCGGCAGGATTTGTCCGATGATGTCGGGCGAGGCCATCACATGCGCGGGCTGGAGGAATGCGGTGCGGCCGACGATCTGGCCGTCCTTGCGGGCCGGACGCTCGAACAGCACATCGACCGTTGAGCCAATCGCAGCCTTGTTGAAGGCCGATTGCTGGCTGTCGATCAGTTCCTGGAGCCGCTCCAATCGCTGGTCCATCTCGGAGGGGGACACCGTCTCCTGCATGTCCGCGGCCGGCGTTCCCGGCCGGGCGGAGTATTTGAACGAATACGCCGCAGCGTAGCCGATTTGCGTGACAAGCGCGAGGGTGGCGAGAAAATCCTGCTCGCTCTCGCCGGGGAAGCCGACGATAAAATCTGATGAAAAAGCAATACCTTGGCGTGCGGACCGGAAACGGTCGACGACACGCCGATAATCATCGGCGGTATGTTTCCGGTTCATGGCGGCCAAAATCCGGTCCGAGCCCGACTGTACCGGCAGGTGCACGAACGGCATCAGCTCGCCGAGATCGCGATGGGCTGCAATCAAACTGTCATCGACGTCGCGGGGATGGCTGGTCGAATAGCGCAGCCGCGCGATGCCCGGGAGCGCCGCGAGGTGCTCCAGCAGCCTGCCCAGCGGCCAGCTTTTTCCGTCAGGCCCCTCGCCGTGATAGGCGTTGACGTTTTGTCCGATCAGCGTGAGCTCGCGCACGCCATTGTCGGCGAGCCGCTTCACGTCATCGACGATCCTTGCCACCGGCCGCGAGACTTCCGAACCACGGGTGTAAGGCACGACGCAGAAGGTGCAGAATTTGTCGCAGCCTTCCTGCACCGTGACGAAAGCGGAAATGCCGCGGGCGCGGATCGCGTCGGGCTTGGGCTGGGCGAGGAAGCCGAACTTGTCCTGAGCAGGGAATTCGGTCTCGATGGCGCGGCCTTCATGGCCGGCGCGTTTCAACAGCTGCGGCAAATGATGATAGCTCTGCGGTCCCACCACGACGTCGACCGCGGGTGCGCGGCGCACGATCTCCTCGCCTTCGGCCTGCGCCACGCAGCCCGCGACCGCGATCTGCATGGTGCGCCCATCGCGCGCGGCAGCGTCCTTGGCGACGCGCAGGCGGCCGAGCTCCGAATAGACCTTTTCCGAGGCCTTCTCGCGGATATGGCAGGTGTTCAGGATGACGAGGTCGGCGTCATCGGCGCTGGCCGTCTCCACGAATCCTTCCGAGGCCAGCGTGTCCACCATGCGCTGGGCATCGTAGACGTTCATCTGGCAGCCATATGATTTGATGTGCAGCTTGCGCGGCGGCGTCATGGAACCCGGAATGAGGTGGGAGGACCGCCCTCAGATATAGGCTGGGGCCGCGAAAATCCAGCGATTGGAGCCCGTTGGGCTGTCATTCCGCGGCGAGCGCCAGCGGAAAGCACGGAATACCGCCAAAATCTCTGGATTCCGGGTTCACGCGCCCCGGTTGCCGGCGAGTGGACTGAACAAGTGCCCTGAATCAGCCCGCCAGGGCGTCCGCCGCGACCCGCCGGACCAGTTCCGACAATTGCCGCATATCATCGAACGTCAATCCGGCCCCAGCCGCCTTTAGTCTTTCAGCGTGGCCGGGTGGGCAATGGCTGCCACCGTGAAAGCCCAGCACGGTCATCCCGGCGGCATGTGCGCCGGTCACCCCGGGGACGCTGTCCTCGATCACGAGGCACCGCTCCGGGGCGACCTTCATCTGTGCGGCGGCGAACAGAAAAAGATCGGGCGCGGGCTTGCCGCGTGCGACCTGGCTCGCGGAAAAGATGTTCGGAGCGAGCAGATCGTAGAGACCAGCGCAAGTGAGGCCGTGGTGGATCTTCTCCGGCGTGCCGCTCGACGCGACGCATTTGGGCACATCGATTGCGCCAATCGCTGCGGCCACGTGGTTGATCGGCTGCAAATCGCTGGCATAAAATTGCAGCGTCGCCGCATTCACTTGGCTCTCGAGATCGTCGGGAAGAGTGCGGCCGATCTCCTGTTCGACCATTCGCCGTGCATCTTTCTCGGACACGCCGAGGAAGCGGACCAGCACCTGCTCCGATGTGATCGGATAGCCGTGCCTGGACAGCACATCCGCATGCGCGCGACAGGAGATCACCTCGCTGTCCACGAGCACGCCGTCGCAATCGAAGATGATCAGATCGATGGACACTAAGGTATGATCCGGAAAAGTGTGGAGCGGTTTTCCGACAAGATCATGCCACTTAGGACGTGGGTTTGTCGTCGTCGAGCGGGACGCAATAGAGTTCGAGCCGATGATCGACCAGCTTGTAGCCGAGCTTGCGGGCGATCTCCGCCTGGAGCTTCTCGATCTCCTCGGAGGTGAACTCGATCACCTTGCCGTCGCGCAGGTTGATGAGGTGGTCGTGATGGCTGTCGCGCATCTGCTCGTAGCGCGCGCGGCCTTCGCGGAAATCATGGCGCTCGATGATGCCTGCATCCTCGAACAGTTTGACGGTGCGATACACGGTCGAGATCGAGATCTTGTCGTCGACCGCAACGCAGCGGCGGTATAGTTCCTCGACATCGGGATGATCGACGGCCTCCGCGAGCACGCGGGCGATGACACGGCGCTGCTCGGTCATGCGCATGCCGGTGGCGGCACAGCGCGCCTCGATGCCGGACGCCTTGGATGCGGGGGAAGGTTTAAGTCCAGTCATGTGATGTCTGCCTGACGGGGCGCTTTCTGCCATCAATGTTACGACAAGTCACGTCGCATCAGAAGTGCGTTCAATTGTTCCCCGTTCGGCTGCTTATAGTAGCGTTCGCGGCGTCCGACCACCATGAATCCGGTGCGGTCGTAGAGCCGCCGCGCCGGCTGGTTATTTTCCTCAACCTCGAGAAATATTGTGCGCACGCCGCGTCCTGCCAAGTGGCCGAGATGGGTCATCAGCAGCGTGCGAGAAAGGCCGCGACCGCGATGGGCCTGGTCGACCGCGATCGAGAGGATCTCCGCTTCGTCCGCGCCGATCCGCGACACAGCGAAGCCGACGATCTTGCGGCCGAGGCGCAACCGGTGCACCAGCGTGTTGCGCTCGCTGAGCATGCTCTCGAACTCGCTTTCACCCCAGCCGCGCGCGAACGAGGCGCCGTGGAGCTGCGCGAGCCGTGCGACGTCGCGCGCGAAAGCCGGCTCGACGGCGGCCGTACCGCCGCGCCACCATTCCGACAACCACCTGATCATGAGCCTGGGGCTTGCGCCGCAAGCGGCGATTGTGCGGCCGGCTTTGCATCAGGCGCGCGCAGATAGAATGGCCGCGCCGGATTTGTCGCGGGATCGGCGGCGGCGCCAAGCCATGCGACCCAGCCGATATCAGGTGCGGGCTGCGCGTCGACCGCAACCGGCTGCGGCATATCTTTCGGCCAGCGCTCCGCGAGGATCTTTGCGGCATTGCCGACCAGATGCGGCGCGCCAAATTGCGACGCCGCGATCGCCTCGTCGACGGGAGCGACGCCCGGCCGCACCAATTGGCTGCCGTCACCGGCCACGATCTGGAAGTAGACGTGATCGTGCCGCGCATCGATCGCCGAGATCACCGGCGCCGCTCCGCTCTGGCCGACGACGGTGGCGGCATAGGCCGACAAGGTGGTCAGACCGACAGCGGGCCGCTTCGCAGCAAGCGCAAGGCCGCGGGCTGCCGAAATGCCGACGCGCAGGCCGGTGAAACTTCCGGGGCCCATGGTGACCGCGATGCGATCGAGCGAGGTGAAGGCGAGATTGGCTGATACCATCACGCGCGCGATCATCGGCATCAGCGCTTCGGCGTGGCCGCGCTTCATCAGAAGCTGCTCCTGCGCGAGGATCTGGCCGGCGTCGGTGTCGAGCACGGCGACAGCACACGCCTCCAGTGCGGTATCGATGGCAAGGATCAGCATAAGGCGATCATAGCATTGGCAATCGCATGATGCCCAATGTTCTTGCCGTCATGGCCGGGCCTGTCCCGGCCATCCACGCCTTTGCGCTCCAAGAACGTGAATACCGCGTGCCTGGTCAGACCTCGTCGGACATGGTGGGCACGCTCGCTTTTGGCCGCCCTAAGGCAGCTCGCTTACATCGGCCGGACTTCGACCACGTCGGGGACGAAGTGCTTGAGCAGGTTCTGGATGCCGTGCTGGAGCGTCGCGGTCGAGGACGGGCAGCCGGCGCAGGAGCCCTTCATGTTGAGATAGACGATACCGTCCTTGAAGCCGCGGAAAGTGATGTCGCCGCCGTCATTGGCGACCGCCGGCCGCACGCGGGTCTCGATCAGATCCTTGATTACGTCGACCGTCTCGGCATCGGCCTCGTCGAAGAATTCGTCCTCGTCGTCGAGATCGACATCGCTCGCGGCCGCGCCGTCGGCGAGCAGCGGCGCGCCGGACATGTAGTGCTCCATGATGGCGCCGAGGATCGCGGGCTTGAGCTGTTGCCATTCACCGTCCGCCTTGGTCACGGTGATGAAGTCCGATCCGTAGAACACGCCGGTGACGCCGGGCACGTCGAACAGCTTTTCGGCGAGCGGCGAGCGTGCGGCCGATTCGCGGTTCGCAAATTCCATCGGACCGCCGTCGACCACGACGCGGCCGGGAATGAACTTCAGCGTGGCGGGATTGGGGGTTGCTTCGGTTTGAATGAACATGGTTTTCTCCAGACGTCGCCGGTTCAAGGCCGGCGCGTGCTCTATCCACTAGCAGATGGCGACGGCGAACGCACGGTCAAGGGGTAAGCTGGCCGTTCAGCTGTTATATCAGCGGGTTAGGGTGTCTGTTTCGCCCTCCCCAAGCTAACGAGGCGAGGTGAAGAGCAGCAGTCTAAGATAGCGAATCCACGCTTTGGTCGCTCAGCGCGCCCGAAATGACCGTCACCGGCACCGGGAACGTGCCCAGCGTGTGCGCGAGCAGCGCGACCAATGGCCCCGGTCCCTCCGCGCCCGGGTTCGCGGCCAGCACCAGCATGGCGATATCAGGGTCCTCGTCGATCACCGCCAGCAGCTGTTCCATCGCGGCGCCTTCGCGGATCACCCGTTCCGGCGTGATCGCGGCGATGCCGTTGGCGCGGCCGGCGGCACGATCGAGCGCGGCTTCCGCCGCCTCATGCGCTTCGGCGCGCATGATGTCGGCGACCCCCAGCCATTCCTGAGTCTGCTGTTCGGGCTCGATGATGCGGAGCATCACCACGCCGCCGCCGGCGCGGATCGCCCAGCGGCTGGCATAATAGACCGCGCGATCCCATTCGGCGGTGTCGTCGACGATGACGAGGCATTTGGGCTTGTGACCCGGCTCGAAGCAAAGTCGCTTGCTGGTCATGCATGTCCCGGAATGTGCACGGACGACATGCTGCCACACTCCGTCCCGCTTGGGGAGAGAAGAAGCGGCCGGCGTTGGGCGTCGGCCGCGTTTCGCAAACTTATTATCAGCGTCGGCGGATGAAGCCGACGATGTCCTTCGAGAGCTTCATGGTCTCATCGGCGATCGCGCGCGCCCGGTCGGCGCCGTCGTTCAGGATCGCGTCGATATGACCGGGGTCGGCGACGAGGCGCTTCATCTCGCCGGCGATCGGCGCGAGTTTCGTCACGCACAAATCGACCAGCGCGTTCTTGAAGCTGGAGAACTGGCCGCCGCCGAAATCGCTGAGCACGTCGGCTTTGGAGCGGCCGGAGAGCGCGGCGAAGATACCGACGAGATTGTCGGCCTCGGGGCGCGCTTCCAGACCCTTCTCCTCGGTCGGCAGCGGCTCGGGATCCGTCTTCGCCTTGCGCACCTTCTGCGCGATGGTGTCGGCGTCGTCGGTCAGATTGATGCGCGAATTGTCGGACGCGTCCGACTTCGACATCTTCTTGGTGCCGTCGCGCAAGCTCATCACGCGTGTCGCCGGGCCCGTGATCAGCGGCTCCGGCAGCGGGAAGAACAGGCCGTCATTGGCGCCCTGGCTGCGGATCGAGTCGGCGAAGTCGTTGTTGAACTTTTGCGCGATGTCGCGCGAGAGCTCGAGGTGCTGCTTCTGGTCCTCGCCGACCGGCACGTGGGTGGCGCGGTAGAGCAGAATGTCGGCCGCCATCAGCACGGGATAATCGAACAGCCCGACGGACGCGTTCTCGCGGTCCTTGCCGGCCTTCTCCTTGAACTGGGTCATGCGGCCCAGCCAGCCCATGCGCGCAACGCAGTTGAAGATCCAGGCGAGCTCCGCGTGGCCCGAGACCTGGCTCTGGTTGAACACGATGTGCTTGTTCGGATCGATGCCGCTGGCGATGAACGCCGCAGTCACCTCGCGCGTGTTGCGCGCGAGCTCGACCGGTCCACCCCAGACGTCCACACCCTGCGTGATCGCGTGCATATCGACGACGCAATAGATGCAGTTGTGGGTTTCCTGCATCTTCACGAAATTGACGATCGCACCGAGGTAATTGCCGAGATGCAGGTTGCCCGTCGGCTGGACGCCCGAAAAGACCCGTTCAACGAATGGCATGGCTAGCTTCCTGGCAAGCTTTCATGGAGGGTAATCGGCCGTCGTTTCCAACAGCGGCGGAGCGTCGTCAAGTGCAATTCGCGAGCTTACGCGCCAGGAGCCTGCGGGGCAGGCTTCCTCAGGGCGTTAACCGCCTCACGCCAGGACGTGACGCCGAGGACTTGCAGGAGCAGGCCATAGACGGTGATCCCCGCCGCGATCTGCAGGCCCAGCGCCATCACGCGGATCAGGCCATGGGCCTCGGAAGACAAAAGGCTCGCCGTCATCCAGAGCAGGCCGCCCATAGCGGTTGCGGCGAGCACGATCCGCGGCAGCCGGCTGCGGGCGGCGGCATCGACCGAGAAGCCGAATTCACGCGTGCCTTTCAGGAGCAGCGAGATCGCACTGCTCCAGGCGCCGGCCGCGATGCTGGCCGCGATTCCGCTCGCGCCGAAGAAGTGACCGAGCAGGACCGCGAGCGCGACCGCGACCACGAACCCTTTGATGGTCGCCAGCAGCGGCGTCATCGTGTCGCTGCGAGCAAAATAGGCCGGCGCCAGCGCCTTGATCAGCACATGCGCCGGCAGGCCCAACGCCAGCCACATCAGTGCGCGCGCCGTGGCCGCGCTGTCTTCCGCGCCAAAGGCACCGTGTTCGAACAGCAGCCGCACGATCGGCTCGGCCAGCACGATCAGGCCGAGCGTCGCCGGCAGCGCCAGCCCGGTCGCGAGTTCCAGCGCGCGCGATTCCGCATGCGCGACCGCATCACGGTCGCCGCTGCTCACCGCGCGCGTCAGCTCCGGCACCAGCACCGTACCCATGGCGACGCCGACAATGCCAAGCGGCAGTTCGATCAGGCGGTTGGCGAAATAGAGCCAGGAGACCGCGGCGGGTGTGGCGGAGGCGATGATCGCGCCGGCAACCATCAGCCATTGCGGCCCCGAGCTCGCAATCATGCCGGGGATCGCCTTGGCGATGAAGCCGCGCATGTCCTTGTCGAAGCTCACACGCAGCGGTGCCGCCGCCAGATGCGCACTTCGCTGCGACAGCAGCATCAGGAGTTGCAAGAGGCCGGCGATGCCGACGGTGGCCGCCAATATCCACGCGGCGAAGGTCGCATCGGCATGCCACAACAGGAGTGCTGTGATCGCAGCGATCAGGGCGATGTTGAACAGCAGCGGTGAGAACGCGGTGAGAGCAAAGCGCCCCTGCGCGTTGAGCAGACCCATCAGCACCGTGACGGGTCCCGCGAAGGCGAGATAAGGCAGCATCAGCCGCGCATTCTGGACGGCGAGATCGAGCGATGTGCTGCCGACGAAGCCCGGCGCGATGATCATGATGATCAGCGGCATTAGAACCGCGATCGCGATCGAGATCGCGATCAGGCCCGCGCTGACTGTCCCGAGCACGCGTCCCGCGAACGCCGCCGCAGCCGCCTCGCCGTCGCGGTCACGAACGCGCAGCCAGGCCGGGATCAGCGCCGCATTCAGGGCCCCCTCGCTGAGCAGGCGCCGCACCACATTGACCAGCTGAAATGCCACCAGAAACGCGTCCGCCACGGCGCCGGTACCGAGCAGCGCCGCGATCAGGGAATCGCGTGCAAAGCCCAGCAGCCGTGAAGCCAGTGTCCCCGTCGAGACGGTCAGGAAGGAGCGGATCATCGGAGCTGCATCATACCATTGCTTGCCCGCGAAGGGCCGGCCGTGATAGGCCGCGAGCCAGATTTCAGACCGACAGGAAGCGGATTTCCGCAGGTATCGCAATCCGCCAAACAGGATCAAGGTGAATGGCTGACGTGAAATATGACGTTCTCGGCATCGGCAACGCGCTCTTCGACGTGCTGGTCAAGACCGACGAAGCCTTTCTGGGCAAGCACGGCATGACCAAGGGCAGCATGTCCCTGATCGACGAGGCGCGGGCGGCCGCCATCTACAAGGACATGGGCCCGGCGACGGAAGTTTCCGGCGGTTCGGCTGCGAACACCATCGTCGGCATCGGCAGCCTCGGGGCGTGCGCCGCCTATGTCGGCAAGGTCAAGGACGACCAGATCGGCAAGCTCTACGTCCACGACATCCGCGCGGCCGGCGTTGCCTTCAACACGCCCGCGGCGAAGGACGGTCCCGCCACCGGCTGCTCCTACATCCTGGTGACTGATGATGGCGAGCGCACCATGAACACCTATCTCGGCGCCGCGCAGGATTTGTCGCCGGCCGACATCGACCCGGCCGAGATCGCCGCGGCCGGCATCGTCTACCTCGAGGGTTATCTCTGGGACCCCAAAAACGCCAAGGACGCGTTCGTCAAGGCGGCCAAGATCGCCCATGATGCCAGGCGCAAGGTGGCGCTGACGTTGTCGGACTCCTTCTGCGTCGATCGTTATCGCGACGAGTTCCTGGGGCTGATGCGCAGCGGCACCGTCGATATCGTGTTCGCCAACGAGTCCGAGCTGCATTCGCTCTACCAGACCTCGGATTTCGACGCCGCGCTCAAGCAGCTGCGCAACGACGTCAATCTCGGCGTGGTCACCCGCAGCGAGAAGGGCTGCGTGGTGGTGACGCCAACTGACGCAGTCGCAGCGCCGGCGTCTCCGATCGCGAAACTCGTGGACACCACCGGCGCCGGCGACCTCTTCGCTGCCGGCTTCCTGTTCGGGCTGGCGCGCAACCTGCCCTACAAGCAGTGCGGCGAGCTCGGCGCGCTCGCAGCCGCCGAAGTGATCCAGCACATCGGCGCGCGTCCGCAGGTGTCCCTGAAGGAGCTCGCCGGGCAGCGCGGCCTGACGGCGTAGCTCTCGCTCTCTCGCGTCATTGCGAGCGAAGCGAAGCATTCCAGAGTCCATCCGCGGCGGCAGACTGGATTGCTTCGCTACGCTCGCAATGACGAGTTTGTGGCACGCGCTTCCCACATTCTCCGCTGTCATCGCCCGGCTTGACCGGACGATCCAGTACGCCGAGACGTCAGTGGTTCATCGAGAAGGCGCGGCGTACTGGATTCCCCGCCTTCGCGGGGAATGACAGCGTGTGTCGGGAGTTGCGGCCTTCCTCACGCCGCCTTCTGCCCGCTGCCGGCATCGAGCCCGGCATAGACGCCGCGCTCGAAGCCGGCAAAAGCCTCGAGGCACTTTGCATCCGCAAATGGCAGCAGCTGCATCAGGATCACGCCGGTGACGTCGCGCGCCGGGTCGATCCAGTAATAGGTGTTGGCGAGGCCCGCCCAGGCGAGGCTGCCCGCGCTGCGTCCCTCGGCGGTCCTGGCGGTGTTGATCATGAAGCTGAGGCCCCACTTTTTCACCTGCTCCGGATAGAGATCGACGTCGTTGGTGTACATCGGCGCCGCCGTGGTCATCTTGCCCATGGCGAGGTCGCCGATGTGGTTCTGCCCCATCGTTGCGACGGTCTCGGCCTTCAACACTTGATTGCCGTTGCCGCGGCCCTTGTTCAAAATCATCTGGGTGAACTTGATGTAGTCGGCCGCGGTCGAATAAAGGCCGCCGCCACCCATGTGGAATTCCGGCTCCTGCTCGAGCTCGAACGGGATCGCGGCGAGCTGGCCGTCCTCGCCGCGCGCATGCATGCCGACGAGGCGTTTGCGCATGTCGTCGGTGATCTTGAAGGCGGTATCGCTCATGCCGAGCGGTGCGAACAGATTGTCGCGTAGATAAGCATCGAGCCGCTTGCCGCTGACCGCTTCCACCGCCTTGCCGACGAAATCGATATTGGTGCCGTATTCCCAGCGCGTGCCGGGATCGGTCATAACAGGCGTCTTCAACGCGGCGTTCTGGCAGGTGGTGATGGCGGGGATGCCGGACTTCTCGAGATGGATCGCGAGATCGCCGTTCCACATGTTGTAGGCGAAGCCGGCGGTGTGGGTCATGAGCTGGCGCAGCGTGATCGGCCTCTTGGCCGGCCGCAGCTTGGCTCCGCCCTTGGCATCAAAGCCTTCGAGCACCTGCGGCTTGGCGAGATCGGGCAGCACCTCGCCGATCGGCGCGTCCAGCGACAGCTTGCCCTGCTCGACCAGCTGCATCGCGCCCGCGGATGTCACCGCCTTCGTCATCGATGCGATCCAGAACACGCTGTCGGCGGTCATCGCATCCGGCTTGGACAGATCGCGTTTGCCGAACGCGCCCTGATACAGCACGTCGGTACCGCTGGCGGCGATGGCGACGACGCCCGGAATCTCCCTGGCCTCGCTCTTCTGGCGCAGAATCTCATCGATCTCAGCTTTGCCTTGCATACGCGTTTCCTCCGGTTTGATTATTGTTGGAAGTGATCGATTGTCCTCCCGCGTGCTCCGCGCGGCAAGCATATCCACGTACCTGCCGCGGTCGCGATGTCGTGACTTGACGGTCCACGCCCCGCGCAGGAGGACAAGGTCCGCAGGACAACAAGGCGGCTGAACTGCAACACTCCGTCACAATCTGCGGTGGATGGCCGCATCCGACCGTGACCGTGGATGGATGCCGGCGATATGTTTCGACTGTTTGAAGCACTTGAAACATTTTGTGAGCTGCGGCGTTCAGCTCTCGGCCAATCGCCGGCCGACGTTAAGACTTGATGCAAATTTGGCGGCCGCCCCCCGGCCGCGAGGGGACCTCAGATGATTTCGACCTGGAGCGAATGGAAGCGCTATCCCCGTCCCGGACGGGGCGAGAACCTGGAGGCGCCGATCGCGCCTGGCATCTACGAGGTCCGCATCGCCGGCACCGGCGCGCTCTATTCGTTCGGCGCGGTCGACAATCTGGCGCAGGCGCTGGCGCTGCTGCCGGTCGGTTCAAAGTCCTGGTTCGGCCGCCGCAACGCGTCCGACGTTCCCGATCTCGAATACCGGACCTGCGCGACCTCCTCGAAGGCCGACGCCAAGGCGGCCGCCGAGCGCATGATCGGCCGGCGCGAGACCTATCTGAGCGGCGCGGCGTAAGTCCGCCGCTCCGAGCCTGGCTCCCGGCAGATGTGCGTTGCGGGACGGTGCATTGCGCGCCGCTGGTCCCTATATTCCGGCTGAACCTGAAAAGCCCTTGGGAGTAACGCCATGACCCCGACCGCCACCGCACGTGCTCAGCACGCCACGCCCAATCTGCGCGACCGGCTGAAGGACCCGTCGCTGCTGAAGGAGGCCTGCTACATCGACGGCGCCTGGATCGGCTCCCCGGTCTTCGCCGTCAACAATCCCGCCACCGGTGTCGAGCTCGCAAAGGTTCCGCAGCTTTCCGCCGATGACGCCACCAAGGCGGTCGAGGCCGCCGAGCGCGCCTTTCCGGCCTGGGCCAAGCACACCGCCAAGCAGCGCTCCAATATTTTGCGCAAATGGTTCGAGCTGATCATCGCCAATCGCGAGGACCTCGCGCTGATCCTCACCTCCGAGCAGGGCAAGCCGCTCAGTGAAGCCCTCGGCGAGGTCGACATCGGTGGCGCCTATGTCGAATTCTTCGCCGAGGAAGCCCGCCGCGTCTATGGCGAGACCATCCCGACGCAGCGGTCGGATGCGCGCTTGCTCGCCATCAAGCAGCCGATCGGCGTCTGCGGTGCGATCACGCCGTGGAATTTCCCGAACTCGATGATCACGCGAAAGGTTTCGCCGGCGCTTGCGGCCGGCTGCACGGTGGTGCTGAAGCCAGCCAACGAAACGCCGCTGTCGGCGCTGGCGCTTGCCGCGCTTGCGGAGAAGGCCGGCGTGCCCAAGGGCGTGTTCAACATCATCACCGGCGATGCAGCGCCGATCGGCAAGGTGCTGTGCGAGCATCCGGCCGTGCGTTTCGTCGGCTTCACCGGCTCGACCGCGGTGGGCAAGATTCTCTACCAGCAGGCCTCCGTCGGCGTGAAGCGGCTCGGCCTCGAGCTTGGCGGCAATGCGCCGTTCGTGGTGTTCGACGACGCCGACATCGATGCCGCGGTCGAAGGCGCGATCGTCTCGAAGTACCGCAACATGGGCCAGACCTGCGTCTGCGCCAATCGCCTCTACGCCCAGGACAAGATCTACGACGAGTTCGTGCAGAAGCTGTCGAAGAAGGTCGCGGCGATGAAGATCGGCGACGGCACGGAGACCGGCGTCACACAGGGCCCGCTGATCAATTTGAAAGCGGTCGACAAGGTCGAGCGCCACATCGCCGATGCCGTGAAGCGCGGCGCCAAGATCGTCACCGGCGGCAAGCGCAGCGAGCTCGGACGCTCGTTCTTCGAGCCGACGGTGCTCTCCGACGTCAAGCCGGACTCGCTGGTGGCGCAGGAGGAAACCTTCGGCCCGCTCGCGCCGGTGATTCGCTTCAAGGATGAAGCCGATGTCATCGCGATGTGCAACGCCTCGCCGTTCGGTCTCGCCTCCTACTTCTACTCCCGCGATCTCGGCCGCGTCTGGCGCGTCGCCGAGGCGCTGGAGTCAGGCATGGTCGGCGTCAACACCGGCCTGATCACCACCGAAGTCGCCCCCTTCGGCGGCGTCAAGGAAAGCGGCCTCGGCCGCGAAGGCTCGCATCACGGCATGGAAGAATATGTCGAGATCAAATACGTGATGATGGCGGGGGTGTGAGGCCGCCGCCATTCGGGTATCGTAGCCCGGGCGGGCGCAGCGACAGCGGGGTCGCTTGTCCCGCATCGCGCTGTCGCGGGTGCAGCACGATAACGCCTGCGCTAAATCTTCAGCGCGCTCCCCGTCACCCGCCGATACGCTTCTAGATACCGCTTGCTGGTCGCGTCCACCACGCTTGCGGGCAAAGGCGGCGGCGGGGCGTCGCCGTTCCAGCGGCCGGCGCGGCGCTCGACGTCGAGATAGTCGCGCAGCGGCTGCTTGTCGAAGCTCGGCTGCGGCTGGCCGGGCTTGTAGGCATCGACAGCCCAGAAGCGCGAACTATCCGGCGTCATGACTTCGTCGATCAGGATGATGCGACCGTCCTTGTCGCGGCCAAATTCGAACTTGGTGTCGGCGATGATAATGCCCTGCTTGCGGGCGAGCTCCTCGCCGAGCGTGTAGATCGCGCGTGTCATGCTCTCGAGCGTGTAGGCCGTGTCATCACCGACGACCTCCCGCATCTTCGCGATCGTGATGTTCTCGTCATGGCCGGTCTCGGCCTTGGTCGCCGGGCTGAAGATCGAAGGCTCCAGCTTCTCGCTCTCGACAAGACCTGCTTTCAGCTTCTCGCCGGCCAGCGTGCCGCTCGCTGCATACTCCTTCCAGGCTGAGCCCGAGAGATAGCCGCGGATCACGCATTCGATCGGAAACACCGTGGTGCGGCGACACAGCATGGCGCGGCCGAGAATCTCGGCGCGGTGCGGCTTCAAGACTGGCACGGCGGCGATGATCTCGTCGGTGTCGGCGCTGATCATGTGATGCGGCACCACGCCCTCCAGCTCGTTGAACCAGAAGGCGCTGATTTGCGTCAGCACCGCGCCCTTCATCGGGATGGTCTCGCTCATCACGACGTCGAAGGCGCTGATGCGGTCGGTGGTGACGAGCAGCAAGCGGTCGTCGTCGACGGCGTAGATATCGCGCACCTTGCCGCGCCCGATCTTAGGCAGGGGCAGGTCGCTGGAGAGCATGGTGGTCATCGGCAGAACTTTCGGGGCAAGGCCTTGCGACAGGAAATCCGGCCGCACTGACAGCGCGACCGGAAGCCGGATTAGCCTATTCCGGCAGCGGAATGAACTCATGTTCCTGCGGAACCGCGGCGAAGCGGCCGGTTTTCCAGTCCTGCTTGGCCTGCTCGATCCGCTCCTTGCTGGAGGAGACGAAATTCCACCAGATGTGGCGCGGGCCCTCCAGGGCGTCGCCGCCCAAAAACATCATCCGCGTGGCCTTGAGCGCCTTCACCGTGATGCGGTCGCCGGGTCGGAAGATCAGCAGCCGCGGTCCCTCGTAGCGCTCGTTGGCGATCTCGACCTCGCCGTCGACCACGTAGATGGCGCGCTCCTCGTGATCGGGGTCGAGCGGCACGATCGCGCCCGCCACCGCCGTGACCTCGGTGTAGAACCAGGGCGACACCATCGTAACTGGTGATGTGACGCCGAACGCCGAGCCCGCGATCACCTTCGCGGTGAAGTCGCGCTCGGAGATCAGCGGCAGGTCACCGGCGCCGTAGTGCTGGAACGACGGCGCGATCTCTTCCGATCCTGCCGGCAGCGCGATCCAGCTTTGCAGGCCCAGCATCTTCTGCCCCGAGGCGCGCTGTACATCCGGCGTGCGCTCGGAATGGGCGATGCCGCGGCCGGCCGTCATCAGATTCATCGCGCCGGGCTGGATCTCCTGGATGTTGCCCTCGCTGTCACGATGCATGATGGCGCCGTCAAAGAGATAGGTGACGGTGGCAAGCCCGATGTGCGGATGCGGCCGCACGTCCATGCCCTTGCCGGAGACGAATTGCACCGGCCCGAAATGGTCGAAGAAGATAAAGGGTCCGACCATTTGCCGCTTGCCATGCGGCAGCGCCCGGCGCACCGCGAAGCCGTCGCCAAGATCGCGCGTGCGCGGCACGATGACGAGATCGAGCGCATCGCAGGACATGGGATCGCCGAGCACGGGATCGTTCGAGGGTTGCCAGCTCATGGTGAACTCCTTTTGGCTTTTCGAGCAAATCGTAGCAGGATTTCGTGCGGCCGTCGCCCCAGAGCCCGGCCACATACTCCGCTGTCATCCTCCGCGAAGTGCTTAGACCGGAGACATAGCTGAGGCCTGTTCGGACACATCGCTGACAGTTTGGCCGCGCGTCAAGCCGGGCGATGACAGTTGTTGCGTGGATGGTTCTTGAAAAAATCAGCGCGACGGACGATGTTCGGCTCGCTCATACCGATCGGCCGCAGCATCTGATGACGTCAGCCGCCCTTGAACTCGCATTCCGTTCGGCCGCCGTAGCGCTGCTGCTGGTGCTGGCCGCGTCGTTGATCTCGGATTTCCGCAATGTGCTGGCGGCCCGGCTCGGCGCTGCCTTCGCGCTCGGCTCGGCCGCGCACGCGGCGAGCTATTCCGTCGGCGTATCGACGCTGGTCCCGGCCTGGCATGCGCCGCTGATTGCGTTGTCGACCGGCAACATCGTCGCGTTCTGGCTGTTCACGCGCGCGCTGTTCGACGATGAGTTTCGTCTGCACTGGTGGCATGGATTGATCTGGGGATTGGTGACGGCCTTCAGCTTCGTTAGCTGTCTCTGGATCGCACCTGGCGGAAATGTCCGGTTCGCCGTCACCGCGGTGAACCTGATCGTGCTCGGCTTCATTGCGCTCGCGGTCATGCAGACCATCGCCTCGTGGTCGGCCGATCTGGTCGAGCGCCGCCGCCGGGTTCGTGTCTTCATCGTCTGTGCTGCGGCGCTCTATGGCGGGCTGAACGCGCTGCTTCAGATCGTCGTCGTCGGTAGCAGCGTCGGCGATGTCGCCAACACCATCAATACCGGCGTGCTCGCCATCATCGTCGCGGCCATCGCTTATGCGATGATGCGCGTCGATGGCACCGACTTGTTTCCAGCCGGCGCGGAGACTCCGCCGAAGATCGCGGCGAGCGAGCCTGAGGGCGATGACATCGCCGACCGAAAGCTGGTGGACGCCCTGATGCGGCTGATGGCGGACGAGCGGATCTATCGCCAGGAGAACATCACCATCGGCGTGCTGGCGGGCCGGCTGAAAATTCCCGAATACCGGCTGCGCCGGTTGATCAACCAGGGGCTCGGCTACCGCAATTTCAATGTGTTCCTGAACAACCACCGGATCGAGGAGGCCAAGGCCGCGCTGGCCGATCCCGCCCAGGCCGAGGTCCCCGTGATCACCATTGCGATGGATGCCGGCTTCCAGTCCCTGGGCCCCTTCAACCGCGCCTTCAAGACGGTGACCGGCGTGACGCCGACGGAATATAGGCGGCTCAAGGCAAGTGCCGTCTAATCTTTAGTATATTGAAATATCGAGGCTATTTCAGAATCGGCGAGCTTGTTGCGGTTTCAGCTACGCCATTTTCCAGATCCGGCGAGCGGGCGTTGCACGAAGGGCGCTTCGTCTTCTGGACACGCCGCAAGCCGGAGAAAGCCTGTGCCACGCCGCCGCAAGATCATCCTGCTCACCGCCACCATCGCCTGTGCCGGCCTCGCCCTCGGCGCCGCGCGCGCCCGCGACGTGCCCAAGGTCGCGACCGGCTTCATCGCCGATGTGCTCTGCTCGGAGACGTTCGTCTCGAGGCTCGATCCCCAACGCAACCTCGCCGAGACCATTGATGCGATGCCGGGCGCCGGTCTGCTCTCCTGGGCGATGGACTATCAGGTCGATCGTGTCCGCAAGGACGTCACTGTGACGCTGTTCGGTATCGGCCGCAGCCATGCCGTCTATCGCGAGGGGCTCGGCTGCACGCTCGAGCACGGTGCTGATATCGCCGACGTCAGGCCGCCGCCGGATGACAGGCAGGCCGCGCTGCTGCCCGAGATCGCTGGCCCGGCGGTCGTGCTGCCGCAAAGCCCGGAACTCTCAGTCGCGCTCGACCGCGCTTTCACCGAACCCGCACAGCCGCCCTACCGCCGCACCCGCGCAATCGTGATCATGAAGGCCGGCCGCATCATCGCCGAGCGCTATGCGCACGGCGTCGGACCGGAGACGCCGCTGCTCGGCTTCTCCATGACGAAGTCGGTGATCTCGGCTCTCACTGGAATCCTCGTGGGCCGGGGCAGACTGAAGCTCGATGGGCCGGCGCCGGTCGCCGCCTGGAAGAATCCGAATGATCCGCGCCACGCCATCACTGTCGATCAACTGCTGCGCCACACTGCGGGTCTTGCGCTCGGTAGCTCATTGCAGGCTTCGCTCGGCTCCGCCTTCGAGCCGGTCAACCGCATGAAGTTCGTGGAAGCCGATATGGCTTCCTATGCGGAGAGCACGCCGCTGGAGACCGCGCCCGGAGCCGTGTGGAACTATCACG
Source organism: Bradyrhizobium sp. 149 (assembly GCF_023073915.1). Lineage (GTDB taxonomy): Bacteria > Pseudomonadota > Alphaproteobacteria > Rhizobiales > Xanthobacteraceae > Bradyrhizobium. The sequence goes on from NZ_JADPKK010000012.1 coordinate 296,361, forward strand.
ACGGCAACATCCTCATCCTCTCGCATCTGATCCGTGAGGCCGCCGGCGGCAATCCAGCCGATGCGCTTGCCTTCGCGCGCCGCGAATTGTTCGCGCCGCTCGGCATGCGCCATGTCACGCTGCAGCTCGACGGCGCCGGCACGATCGAGGGTTCGAGCGAGATGCTCGCATCCGCGCGCGACTGGGCGCGCTTCGGCCAGCTCTACCTCAATGACGGCGTCGTCGGCGGCAAGCGCATCCTGCCGGAGGGATGGGTGAATTACTCGGCGTCGGCGACGCCCAATGCCTGGGTCGGCATCGGCGCCGGGTTCTGGACCAACCAAGGCGACAGTTTTGGCGCGAAGTTTCGCATCGACCACGGCTGGCCGCGCGATGCCTTCTTCGCCAAGGGCACGATCGGGCAATACGTGATCGTGATCCCGTCGGAGCGTCTGGTGATGGTGCGATTGGGCCGTTCGCCGAACGCACCGCCGGAAGCGGACGGCGTGTTCGATCTGGTGCGAGATGTGGTTGCGGCAACACGCGACAAAGGGAAGATGGCGGGAGCGAATTGAGGACGGCAAAACGCCGCCTCTTCGTCCTTCTCCCCTTGTGGGAGAAGGTGGCGCGCAGCGCCGGATGAGGGGTATCTATCGGCGCATTCCAATGAGAGTGGGACTCGCGGAGAGAACCCCTCACCCGGCTTCGCTTTCGCGAAGCCACCCTCTCCCACAAGGGGCGAGGGTGCAGCATTCGTGTGGTGAGAGCTACTACCTTCCCAGCTCCGTCGCCTTCGCCACGCGGTCGAACCGCTCCAGCGTCATGATCGCGTCCGCGAATTTCTCCGCGCGCGCGTTCAGCACCGGGCGGGCCAGCGTCAAAAACTTCTGCTGCATCGCCTGCGCATCCGGAAACGAGGTCGGCTCTCCCGACGGATCGGCATAGAGCCGTTCGTGCACGCCGTTATCCGTCGTGATACTCACACGCGCGCCAAAGGGGTGGGTGCGGCCGACTTCGAGGCGGTCGTCCTGCACCACGTCGAATTTGTCGGCGAGCGCGTCGATGGCGGCGTCCCCAAGACGGGTGTAATCGTCCCAGCCGAACGAGCCCTGGTCGAGCGCGAGCGCGCCGGTGAAGAACATCGAGAACTGGCCGCCGACGATCGATGTCGGATGCCGCTTGGTCGCGGCGTCGCCGGTGAGCGTGATGCCGTTGCGATGCAGGCCGATCTCGACGCGCTTGACCTGGTCGGGCGTCAGATTGTGCTCGCGCCGCATCGCGATCAGCGCGTCGATCGCGGCATGGGTATAGCGGCAGCTCGGATACGGTTTGACGCCGATCTTCATGGTCTCGTAGGTCTTGCCGAGCCCGGCGACCGCCTTGTCCGGATGCGCATCGTCGGTGTAGCCGGCGAGCAGGCCATGCTTGCCCTCGACCGATTCCGTCGCGCCGACGAAGTCGTTGCGCGCCAGCGTCGCGGCGATCACGCCGTTCATCGCGGCCGCGCCGACCTGGTAGCGTTTGTTCCAGGCGCCGTTGACCAGGAATTGCAGCGAGCCCGCGGCCTGGCTGCCGGCGACGCCGAACGCGGCGATGAGTTGTTGCTCGGAGAGGCCGAACAGTTTGCCGGCGGCCGCCGCCGCGCCATAGGTGCCGGCGGTGGCGGTCGGATGAAAGCCGCGCGCATAATGCGACGTCGGGTCGAGCGCATTGCCGAGCCGGCAGCAGACCTCATAGCCCGCAACGATCGCGGTCAGCACGTCGCGCCCGGAGGCGCCGACCATCTCGCCGACGGCGAAGGCGGCCGGAACCACCGGCGCGCTCGGATGCAGCGAGGAATCGGCGTGGGTGTCGTCGAAGTCGAGGGAATGGCCGAGCGCGCCGTTGAGCAGCGCCGCGACCGCCGGCGTCCAGGTCTTGCTGTCGCCGAACACGGTGGATTCGCCCCTGGTGTCGAGCGCGAGCGCCTCCAGCATCTTCAGGATCGAGGGGGTCGATTCCGCTTCGCGGCGGGCCCGGATCGCACTGCCGAGGAAGTCCAGCGTCAGCACCTTTGCGCGATCCAGCACTTCCGCCGGAATATCCTGGAATTTCAGGCCGTCGACATAGGCGGCAAGCGTTGCGGTTTCGTGGGCCATCGTGTTTCCTCGATTTGGCGCGCAAGTTAGGCGGGCTGATTTCGCCTTTCAAGCGGCCTCGGGGCTGCGGGCATCAGCTATGCTTTGGCTGGCTTTACGAGGATCGGACCGGGACATCCAACGATGGCACTCGCAAAAGAGCTGTTCGACCGGGTCCGGGCGCGGCGAACGCAACTGGGATTGGCGATCCGGGTCACGGTGGCCGCGACCGCTGCCTATGCAATCGCCACCGCGCTGCATCTGCTGTTGCCGCTCTGGGCGGTGCTGACCTCGCTGATCGTGACCCAGTTGAGCGTCGGGCGTTCGCTGAAGGCGACGCGCGACTACGTGCTCGGCACCATCGGCGGCGCCGTTTATGGTGGCGCCATCGCGATCCTGATCCCTTATTCGACCGAGGCGGGCCTGTTGGGGTTGCTGGTGCTGGCGGTCGCGCCACTCGCCTTCGTCGCCGCGATCAACCCGAGCCTCAATGCGGCGACGGTCACCGCGATCATCGTACTGCTGGTTCCAACCATGCATCATTCCGATCCCATGACATCGGCGATCGATCGGGTCAGCGAGGTCGGGGTCGGCGCCATCACGGGACTGCTGGTCTCATTCCTGGTGCTGCCGTCCCGCGCGGTCCGGCAGATCCGGGCCAGCGCGGCAAAACTGCTCGAACTGATCGCGGATGCTTTCACAGAACTGCTCGCGGGTCTCACGCGTGGCCGCGACAACGACGCGCTGCACCGGATCCAGGACGGCATCGGGACCGCGATGGTGGGCATGAATGCCATCGGCACCGAAGCCGAGCGCGAGCGCGCCGCGCGGCTATCGAGCGGACCCGATACCGGCCCGCTGCTGCGAACGGTCTTGCGGCTGCGCCACGACGTCGTGATGATCGGCCGCTCGACCGTGGTGCCGTTGCCGGCCGAGGTGCAGACACGGCTTGCCGCGCCGCTGACGGAAGTCTCGACCGTGATCGCGCGCTTCCTGCGCTCGGCCGCTGCGGCCTTGCGCGAGGGCGCCGGCGCCCCGCCGATCCACCCCGTGCATGTCGCGCTCCAGCATTATGCCGAGGCGGTCGCCGCCGTGCGCCAGGACGGCCTGATCCGCGGCCAGCCCAGCGACACCGCAGAGCGCTTCTTCGCGCTCGGCTTTTCGCTGGAGCAGATGCACCAGAATCTCTGCGATCTCGATCGCGTGGTCGGCGAATGGTCTGAGGCCGCGGCCGACAAGCCCGCGCGCGTGGCGGAGTGAGCTGAAGCCGAATGGCGTTAGGTTAACCGGGTGGGGCGGCGGGCTCGCCGCAACCTCTCCGCAAACGGGGAGAGGGAGCGCACCTTCACGGATAATGTCATCGACCCGGCTCCGCGACGCGTGCGATCATGCTGCGGGCCACAAGCTTGTGGAAGGGCGCGATCAGGGTGAGATAGGCACGGCCGAGCAGATTGTTCGTCCGCACCAGCGTGGTCAATGTCACCCGCCGGCCCGCGGCATCGCCGGCCACGTCGACGACGATGCGGAAGTCGAGATGAGAGTCGTCAAAACCTGCGACGAGCCGGTCCGGGGTCTCGCTGAGGACCGGAAACAGGCCGATCAGGCCGCCTGGCGCCGGCGCGCCTTCGCCCGATGTCTTCAGTCCGAACGGAGCCACCAAGACGTTGCGCAGACGCACGAGCGCATCGATCCAGCGCGGTCCGTCCAGCACCATCCTGGTGCAGGCCTCGCGGGCGTCGAGCTGTTGTTTGCCAATCGCGACGCGAAAGGCGTCGACGAATTGCGCATCCGCCAGCACGGCATCGGCGTCGACCTCAGGGGTGACTTCTCGGACGGTCTCGATCATTCCGCCAATCTGCGCGCCAACATCCGGAAGCGCAAGATCAGAAGTCCGGCATAGACGAACGATCCGATCGACAGTCCGATCCAGACACCGACGGCGCCGAAATCGGCGTGGAAGGCAAGCCACCAGGCGATGGGAAAGCCCACGCACCAATAACCGATCGCGGCGAATACCAGCGTCATCCTGGTGTCGTTGATGCCACGCAGCGCGCCGCCCATGATGGTCTGGATCGCATCGGCGATGAAGAAGGTCGCGCCGACCAGCAGCAGCGTTGCGGTCAGCTCGACGGTCGCCATGCTCGCCTCGCTGCTGCCGAAGAACAGCCGTCCGAGCTCATAGCGGCCGAGGATGATCGCGACGGTCAGGGCCGAGACGAACGCGATCCCGATCACCAGGGCGACGAGACCTGCGCGCTTCACCGCGAGCGGCTCGCCGCGGCCGAAGGCATGGCCGACCCGCACGGTGGCCGCCATGCCGATGCCGAGCGGGACCATGAACAGCACCGCGGTGACCTGGAGCGCGATCTGATGCGCCGCAAGTGCCGTGGTCGAGATCAACCCCATCAGCAGTGCGGCCGAAGAGAACAGGCCATATTCCAGCAGCAACGAGAACGAGATCGGGGCGCCGATCGCGATGAGCTGGCGCATCAGGGGCCAGTCGATCCGCCAGAGATGGGCAAGCGGACGATAGTCCGCGAAGGGCTTGCGCAACCCCGCAATGGCGAGCGTAGCGACGAAGGTGCCGAGATTGACCAGCGTGGTCGCAAGCCCGGCGCCGAACAGGCCGAGCTCCGGCAGGCCGAACAGGCCGTGGATCAGGAGATAGACCAGCGCCGCGTTGATCGGGATGGCCGCGAGCGTGATCCACAGCGGCGCCTGCGGCCGGTTCACCGCGCTCATCATGCTGCGCAGCGCGATGAAGCCCAGCGCCGGCGCGATGCCCCAGGCCAGCCCGTTCAGATAGCGCTGGGCGAGCGCGGCCGAGTGCGGCGCCTGACCGAGTGCGACCAGGATGTGCTCGCCATAGAGCGGCGAGGCCATCATCGGCAGCGAGATCAGCAGCGCGGCCCACAGGCCGACCCGCAAGGAGCGGCGGATGCGCCCGACATCGCCGGCGCCAAAGGCCTGCGCGACCAGCGGCGACACCGCCGCCATCAATCCGAGCCCGAAAGTGAAGCTGACGAAATAGACCGTATGCGCCAGCGCCGCCGCGGCCACCGCGCTCTCGCCGAGCCGTCCGATCAGCGCGAGATCGGTCGTGATCATCGCGATCTGCCCGAGCTGCGTCAGCATCATCGGCACGGCCAGCCGCAGCGTCTCCACGAACTCCTCGGCGAGAGGATTCGGCGGCACGCCGGCTTGCGGCTGCGAACGAGGCTGGACGGTGTCGAGCATGGCGGGTCAATAGCACAGCCACGCGTCGAAAACATGGCTCGCGTTCTTTCCTTCTCCCACAAGGGGGAGAAGGAAGAAAAGCGCCTCAGTCCTTCCGCTCCGGAACGCGCCTGATCTTCGCGCCGAGCGCGTTCAGCCGTTCGTCGATGCGCTCGTAGCCGCGCTCGATCTGGTCGGCGTTGTTGATCGTGGAGGTGCCCTCGGCGCAGACCGCCGCGAGCAGCATGGCCATGCCGGCGCGGATGTCCGGTGAGGTCATGGTCGCACCGTGCAGCCGGCTCGGCCCTGCGATGATGGCGCGGTGCGGGTCGCACAGCACGATGCGCGCGCCCATCGCGATCAGCTTGTCGACGAAGAACATTCGCGATTCGAACATCTTCTCGAACATCAGGATCACGCCCTCGCATTGCGTGGCGGTGACGATCGCGATCGACATCAGATCGGCCGGGAAGGCGGGCCAGGGCTGGTCCTCCAGCTTCGGCACGTGGCCGCCAAAATCGTCCTGGATCTTCATCGTCTGGTTCGAGGGCACGATGAGATCGTCGCCCTCGATGCGGCAGACGATGCCGAGCCGCTCGAACCCCATGCGGATCGAGCGCAGATGCTCGACGCCGGCGCGCACGATGCGCAGCGGCGAGCGCGTCACGGCGGCAAGTCCGACCAGTGAGCCGACCTCGATATGGTCCGGCTGGATCCGGTAGGTCGCACCGCCCAGCGTCGCCGGACCGTGCACGATCATGGTGTTGGTGCCGATGCCCTCGATCTTGGCGCCGAGCGCGACCAGGAAGTTGGCGAGGTCCTGCACATGCGGCTCGGACGCGGCGTTGCGCAAATGGGTGACGCCGTCGGCGGCGACCGCCGCGACCAGCGCATTCTCGGTCGCGGTGACGCTGGGCTCGTCCAGGAATACGTCCGCGCCCGCCAGCCTTGCCGCGCGGAATTCGAGCCGGTCGGTCGCGGTGACTTTGGCCCCCAACTGCTCAAGCGCCAGCACATGCGTGTCGAGCCGGCGGCGGCCGATGACGTCGCCGCCGGGCGGCGGCAGCATCACTTCGCCGCAGCGGGCGAGCAGGGGGCCGGCGAGCAGGATCGAGGCGCGGATGCGGACGCACAAGTCGGGATCGAGATCGGCGGCGCGCACGCTCTTGGCATGAATATGAAGCGTGTTGCGGGCCGTCCATTCCGCGGCAGCGCCGACCGAGCGGATCAGCTCGACCAACGTCTCGGTGTCGCGGATCCGCGGCACGTTCTCCAGCGTCACCGGGTGCTCGGTGAGCAGGGCGGCGGCGATGATCGGCAGCGCCGAATTCTTGTTGCCGGACGGCTCGATCGAGCCCGAGAGCCGGTGACCGCCCTCGACGATGTACTGGATGGGCGCCACTTGGTTCTCGCTGTTGGGTGGGGCGGGCGGTTCGGAAGCGGAAACTACAGAGAATTGAGTACGGTATCAATTCTGCACTTGTCGCGAGGGCGGGAGGGGAGGTCAGCCGAGATGTCTCCACGTCATGGCCGGGCTTGTCCCGGCCATCCACGCCTTTGCCAGATGCACGGAGAACGTAGATGCCCGGGACAAGCCCGGGCATGACGACCGTCGTCCAAAGCTATCCGATCTCAGATATCGATCGTCGCGCTCAGCGAATGTTCCTGGATGAAGTCGCGCCGCGGCTCGACCACGTCGCCCATCAGCTTGGTGAAGATGTCGTCGGCCTCGTCGACTTCCTTGACCTTCACCTGGAGCAGCGAGCGTGCGTCGGTGTTGAGCGTCGTCTCCCAGAGCTGCTCCGGGTTCATCTCGCCCAGACCTTTGTAGCGCTGCAGCGTGACGCCCTTGCGGCCGGCGTCGGTGACGGCTTCGAACAGATCGACTGGGCCGTAGACCATGTGCTCGACGTCCTTGCGCCGCAGCTTGCCGGGGCGGACATAAACCTCCTGGAGCTTCACCGTGTACTCGTCCAGCTTTCGCGCCTCGACCGAGCCGAGGAAGGCGTCATCGATGACGGCGGCTTCCTTGACGCCGCGCACCGTGCGCTCGAACCGGAAACCATGGCCTTCCAAATATTGACCGATCCAGCCGCGCTCGACCTCGTCGGCGAGCGTGTCGAGGCGGGCGGCGATGTATTGCGCGGCCGCGGCGGCTTTCTCCGGATCGCCGTAGATCGCCTTGTTGAGCACGCCGGTGATGGCGGCCTGCTCGATCACCTTGCGATTGTAGCGGGTGTGCAGGCTGCGCAGGACGCCGCGGACGGCGCGGGCGTCGTCGACCAGCGAGCGCAGGTCGCGGCCGGTGCGGTCGCCGCCGGTGCCGGGAATATAGACGCAATCGTCCAGCCCGGTATCGATCAGATAATCTTCCAGCGCCCGCTCGTCCTTCAGATATTGCTCGGACTTGCCGCGGTTGACCTTATAGAGCGGCGGCTGGGCGATATAGAGATAGCCGCCGTCGATGATCTCGCGCATCTGCCGGTAGAAGAAGGTCAAGAGCAGCGTGCGGATGTGGGCGCCGTCGACGTCGGCGTCCGTCATCACGATGATCTTGTGATAGCGCAGCTTCTCGATCGAGAACTCGTCGCTGATGCCGGTGCCAAGCGCGGTGATCAGCGTGCCGATCTGCTCGCTGTGCAGCATCTTGTCCGGACGCACGCGTTCGACATTGAGGATCTTGCCGCGCAGCGGCAGCACGGCCTGGAATTCGCGGTTGCGGCCCTGCTTGGCGCTGCCGCCTGCCGAGTCACCCTCGACGATGAAGAGTTCGGATTTCGCCGGGTCCTTCTCCTGGCAGTCGGCGAGCTTGCCGGGCAGCGAAGAGACCGAGAGCGGGCTCTTGCGCGTCAGCTCGCGCGCTTTTCGCGCGGCTTCGCGGGCCGCGGCCGCCTGGATCACCTTGCCGACGATCATCTTGGCTTCGGAGGGGTGCTCTTCGAACCAGGCCTGCAGCGCCTCATTGAGCACGTTCTCGACCACGGGGCGCACTTCCGAGGACACTAGCTTGTCCTTGGTCTGCGACGAAAATTTTGGGTCCGGCACCTTTACCGACAGCACGGCGGTGAGGCCTTCACGGCAGTCGTCGCCGGTAAGCGCGATCTTTTCCTTTTTCGCGTTGGCCTCGGCGTAGCCGTTGACCTGGCGCGTCAGCGCGCCGCGGAAGCCGGCGAGATGGGTGCCGCCGTCGCGCTGCGGAATGTTATTGGTGAAGCACAGCACGTTCTCGTGGTAGCTGTCGTTCCACCACAATGCTGCCTCGACGCCGATGCCGTTGGCTTCCGCGCGCACCATGATCGGCGCCGGCACGATCGCCTTCTTGTTGCGGTCGAGATATTTGACGAATTCCTCGACGCCGCCGGAATAGTGCATCTCCTCGCGCTTCTCGACCGCGTGACGCATGTCGGAAAGGGCGATGTTGACGCCGGAGTTGAGGAAGGCGAGCTCGCGCAGCCGGTGCTCCAGCGTGGCGAAATCATACTCGATGTTCTTGAAGGTTTCCGTCGAGGCCTGGAACGTCACTTCGGTGCCGCGCCTGCCGGGGGCGTCGCCGACCACCTTGAGCGGCGCGACCGCGTCGCCATGGGCGAACTCGATGTAGTGTTCCTTGTTGTCGCGCCAGATGCGCAGGCCGAGCTTGCTCGACAGCGCGTTGACGACGGAGACGCCGACGCCGTGCAGACCGCCGGAAACCTTGTAGGAATTCTGGTCGAATTTTCCGCCGGCATGGAGCTGGGTCATGATGACCTCGGCCGCCGAGATGCCTTCGCCCTTGTGGATGTCGACGGGAATGCCGCGACCGTCGTCGCGCACGGTGACGGAATTGTCGGCGTTGAGGATCACGTCGACGCGCGTGGCGTGGCCCGCGAGCGCCTCGTCGATCGCGTTGTCGACGACCTCATAGACCATGTGGTGCAGGCCCGAGCCGTCATCGGTATCGCCGATATACATGCCCGGACGCTTGCGGACGGCATCGAGACCCTTGAGCACGCGGATCGATTCCGCCCCGTAGTCGCTCGGATTTGAGGGTTCGTTTTCGGCAGGCGTCTGCCGAGCAGGTTCTGTCATGAGAGGCCTTCGAGATGTCGCCCGAATCAGCGGCGCAAAAGGCGCTGATATGCAGGCTATTTGTGCCATGAAAGACGGATTGCGCCTAGCGCAAAGTATCTCCTGGCAACCCTTTGATCAGATAGGGGTTTTCCGCCGGTTTTCAAGGCTTTCGAAGGCCGATTCGGAGGCTTGAAAAAAGCGCGATTCGAGGGGGCGTTTTGGGCCCTGAAAGGTGTGGATTCTGCCGGGGACGAAGGCTGTTCCGAGGTGCCAGCCGGTGCGGGCAGCTTGGCATCGTATCCGGCGTGACTACCGCCGGGCCGATACCTGTCCGCTTTCGACGTCAAAGATTTCGCCCTCCGTGCCGATCTCGGCGAAGGCGGCCGGATCTGCGCCGGTCAGCCACACTTGGGCACCGAGCTTGCGCAGCTCGTCAAAAAGCGCCGCGCGCCTGTTAGGATCGAGATGCGCGACGACCTCGTCGAGCAGCAGCAACGGCACGATGCCGGTCATCTCGGCGACCAGGCTCGCATGTGCCAGCACCAGCCCGATCAGCAACGCCTTCTGCTCGCCCGTCGAGGCATCGCGCGCCGGCATGCTTTTCGGCGCGTAGATCACCTGAAGATCGGTGAGGTGCGGACCATCCGTGGTGCGGCCGGCGATGGCGTCGCGCGGCCGGTTGTCGCGCAGGATCTGGCGGTAGCGGTCCTCGACCGACGTCGCGGTCTCGTTGAGGAGCGCGTTCTCCATCCAGCCGTCGAGCGCGATCTGCGCCGATGGAAAGGCCGAGGCCTGCGCACGTGCATTCAACATGCCGGTCAGCCTCGCCGCGGTCTGGCCGCGGGTTGCGGCGACCGCAACCGCAAGCTCCGCGGTCTCGCGTTCGATCGCGTCACACCAATGGTCGTCGTAATTGCGCGTCTCGAGCAGGCGGTTGCGCGAGCGCAGGGAGCGTTCGAGCGCGGAGATGCGGCTGGAATGGTCGCTGTCGATGGCGAGCACCAGGCGGTCGAAGAAGCGGCGGCGGTCGGACGCCGCTCCCATGAACAGCCCGTCCATTGCCGGCGTCAGCCACACCATGCGGATGTGGTCGCCGAACGACGCCGCCGAATTGACCGGTTCGCGGTCGATGCGGCAGCGCCGGCTGACGGCGGCGTCGGCGCGCGGCGGATCGATGCCGGTGCCGAGCGTGGCAAGGCCCAGCGCGCCCTCGACCTGTGCCGATACCGCCCAGGAGCCGTCGCCCTGGTTGTCCGCAACATCATCCAGCGTCGCGCGCCGCAGGCCGCGTCCCGGCGACAGGAACGAGATCGCCTCGATGCAATTGGTCTTGCCCGCTCCGTTCGGCCCGACCAGCGCCACCATGTCAGCCGTCACCTCGAGCCCCGCCGCCCGGTAATTACGAAAATGCGTCAGCGTCAGGCGATGGATACGGGAAGGGGTCATTTTAGCTCGTCAATGCCGACACCTACGGTCTTGGTCTCTCAAGACGTAGATGGCCGGGACATAGGCTAGCGAAGCGACGCCGTCCTTAGGACGGCTACGCCCGGCCATGACGCATGTAGTCAATATGGATGCCGGAAGGCCTCACACCCGCATCGGCATCAGCACGTACAGTGCGCTCTTGTCGTCGCGGTCTTGCACCAGGGTGGGCGAGCCGGGGTCGGCGAGCCGGAGGGTTGCGACGTCGCCTTCGATCTGGGCGGCGATGTCGAGCAGATAGCGGGAGTTGAAGCCGATATCGAGGGCGTCGGAAGCGTATTCGACTTCGAGCTCTTCGGTCGCGCTGCCGGAATCCGGATTGGTCACCGACAGCACCAGCTTGCCCGGCGACAGCGACAGTTTCACGGCCCGCCCGCGCTCGCTGGAAATCGTCGAGACGCGGTCGACCGCGTTCTCGAAATCCTTCTTGTCTACGACGAGCTCCTTGTCGTTGCCTTGCGGAATGACGCGGCCGTAGTCGGGGAAGGTGCCGTCGATCAGCTTGGAGGTCAGCACCACATTGCCGATGGTGAAACGGATCTTGGCCTGCGACAGCTCGATCGTGACCTCGGCCTCGTTGTCCTCGATCAGGCGCTGCACCTCGCCGACCGTCTTGCGGGGCACGATCACGCCGGGCATGCCTTCGGCGCCCTTGGGCTGGACCAGATCGAGCTGGGCGAGGCGGTGGCCGTCGGTAGCGACGCCGCGCAGGGTCGCGGCCTTGGCGGAGCCTGCGGCATGCAGATAGATGCCGTTGAGGTAATAGCGGGTCTCTTCCGTGGAGATCGCGAACTGGGTACGGTCGATCAGCCGCTTGACGTCCTTGGCCGCGAGATTGAACGAATGCGACATGTCGCCGGCGGCCAGATCCGGAAAATCATTCTCCGGCAGCGTCTGCAGCGTGAAGCGGGAGCGGCCGGCGCGGATCGCCAGCACGGCGCGGTCGCCGTCGGCTTCGAGCACGATCTGCGAACCATCCGGCAGCTTGCGCACGATGTCGTAGAACATGTGCGCCGGCACGGTGGTGGAGCCCGCGGTGGCGGTTTCCGCCGCGAGCGTTTCCGTCACCTCGAGGTCGAGGTCGGTGGCCTTCAGCGACAATTTCGCGTTCTCGGCCCGGACCAGCACGTTGCCGAGGATCGGAATGGTGTTGCGGCGCTCGACGACGCGGTGGACGTGGCCCAGCGACTTCAGGAGTTGCGCGCGTTCGACCGTAACCTTCATTGCACTACTCGCCCGATCCCCAAGGAAACACAAATTTGGAAAAGCCGGGCGGCGGGACGCGCGCCACGGCACCGAATACCCCGGAAAGCCGGATCATCCAGCCGATATGACCAAAGCCGTCTGGGTCGCGCAAGGTGGCGCGGAAAGCCATCCGTTTCAAGGGATTGCGCGATGGTTCCCCACGATTTACAGGCAAAAACGCAGGCCGCCGCCCCAGGCAGACGAAGGCCGCCGCCCAAGGTGACCAAGACCGCCGCCGAGGCATGGCCGGGGCGGCGGGAGGGAAGGGGAAAGACCTAGGCGTTTATTCCTGAAGCTGACGCTTCAGCGATTCGACCTCGTCCGACAGCGCCGTGTCCTTGGAGACCAGGGCTTCGATCTTGCGCACGGCGTGCAGCACCGTGGTGTGGTCGCGCCCGCCGAAGCGGCGACCGATTTCCGGCAACGATCGCAGGGTCAGCGTCTTGGCGAGATACATCGCCACCTGGCGCGGACGGACCACGTTGGCGGTCCGGCGCGAGGACAAGAGGTCGGAGCGGCTGACATTATACTGCCGCGCCACCACGCGCTGGATGTCCTCGATCTTGATCCGCTTCGGCTCCTGCGGTCGGATCAGGTCGCGCACCTCGTGCTCCGCCATTTCCAGCGTCACCGGCCGGTTGTTGAGTTTCGAGTGCGCGAGCAGGCGGTTGATCGCGCCTTCGAGGTCCCTGCCGTTATGGGTGATGGCGCGGGCCAGATAGGTCAGCACCTCCTCGGGCACTTCGAACGTCGCGTGATGGGCGCGGGCCGCCGCGACGCGCGACTTGAGAATGCCGTGCCGCAGCTCCTCGCCGAGCGAGGCCATCTCGACCACGAGGCCGCCGGCCAGCCGCGAGCGCACCCGATCGTCGAGGCTTTCGAGATCGGACGGCGGACGGTCGGCCGCGATCACCACCTGGCGGCCGGCATCGATCAGCGCGTTCAGCGTGTGACAGAACTCGGCCTGGGTGGACTTGCCCTGCAGGAACTGGAGATCGTCGATCACGAGCACATCGATCCCGCGCAGCGCTTCCTTGAAGGCGAGCGCCGTCTGCGTCTTCAGCGCGGCGACGAAGCCGTACATGAATTTTTCGGCGGTGAGATAAAGCACCTTGCGCTCGTTGCCGGAATTTCCGGACCAGGTCACCGCCTGCAAGAGATGCGTCTTGCCGAGGCCGACGCCGGCATGGATGTAAAGCGGGTTGAACATGACAGGGTCGCCGCGACGCCCTTCAGCGACTTGACGTGCCGCCGCATGCGCCAGCGTATTGGAGCGGCCAACGACGAAGCTCGCGAAAGTCAGGCGCGGATCGAGCGGCGAGCCGCCGAGCGCATCGTGATTGGCCGAGACCGGCGCGGTCGCGGTCGAGCGCAGCTCCGGCGCGGGCGAGCGGCGTGCTTCGACCGGCGCGGGCGCTTCCTTCTGCTGAACGACCGGACGCACGGCCGAGCGAACGGTGAGATCGATACGATGCACTTCGGGCATCTCGGCCTGCCAGCACGACAGCACGCGCTCGGCGTAATGCGCCTGAATCCAGCTCTTCAGGAAGCGCGTAGGAACCGAGAGACGCACGCTCTCCTCCTGCACGCCTTCCAGGTCCATGCGCGCGAACCAGCTCGTATAGACGTCTTCGCCTACGTTCGTGCGCAGCCGACTCTTCACGCGTGACCAGCGATCTTGTTCCGATGTGTTCATCGTTAAAAAACTTCTCTTGAGAGATAAGGTTGCGTTGCGAACGCCATGCGGGGTTCCCCGTCATGGCGGGACCTCAAGCGAGTCCATCGTCGGGCACAGCTCGACCGTCCGGCGCGAATGCCGCGAGGTCAGATCAGCGATGTCGGAGATGGAGAGTTCGCGAGGTCAGCGCGTACTCGGCGCGCTCTCACACGAGGGAGGCTGGACGCGGGACGGATCGGAGACGGCATCGTCGAATGATGGAATCTGTGTCAACACCGCGTTGAATCCGTAGGACATGATACCTCCCCGTCCTGCCGTGATCGCTCACGGCAAGGTCCTGCCTGAAAAACAACCGCATCTGAATTTGCTTCAGCCGCGGATGTGCCGTCTGTACTAGTCGTCCGCTCGGCTTCGCCATCCTGCGCGTCGGAGTAGCGTCAAGGTGTCTCTCATTTGCGTTGGACGCGAGCGGGAAGATCCCGCTTGGAGACATTCAGACAAAAAGCTACCATTCCCATATTGCTATGGGTTTCGAACCGACATCACTGGGTTAAGCGTCGCCTACGTGCACACCGCCGCCGATTTGCACGCTCGCCCCGTTTCCGATACCGCGCTGGTCTCAAGATCGTGGGCGCCGCTGACGCCTTAAGGAATACACTATGCGGAAAGACTCGCAACGGAATTGATTCACACTTGAGGCATCAAAAAACTTGATCTGCGTTAACGCCGCGCGCGACTTGTGCACAGGCTTCAGAGCAAGGTTTTGGATTCGTGCACAGAATCGAAAGAGCCGCGCCTTGTGTGACAATTCTCAGCCACTGCCAAAAATTTTTTACAAAAGCGTCACGCGCCAGAGGCGCGGGCGATTTTTCCAAACGCTTGGCGTCACTATGTCGATAAGTGATTAGCGAGACATCGTTTTTTGAGTCTCGTTTCACAGGGTAACTCCACCGTGTGTCGCGCTCCGGGGAAACTACGGTGTGCAGAACTCCCAGGCACGCGAATTCAACTTGAGCCCGCCTCGCAACGGTTTTTTGCACCGCACTGGAAGTTTCCGCTGTTGCAAGTTCATCCGCAGGTAGAACTACGGAATGCATCATGGTGCGGACGCCGCAATCCTCCAGTCGAGGATCGCTCGCAGCGTAGCTGCTTGCGTGAATATGACGGGCAACAAAAAGCCCGGCGCGATGCCGGGCTGTTCGACTTGTGTGATGTGCGACCGGATCGCCCGATCGAACGAATGCTCGCTGGAGCACTCGCCAGCTTATTTGCCAGACTACTTGGCGAGCTTGGCGATCTGCGCGGTGAGCCGCGAGACTTTGCGGCTGGCATTGTTCTTGTGAATGATGTTTCGCTGCGCGGCGCGCATCAAGGCGGGCTCGGCATTCGCCAGCGCCGTCACGGCGGCGGCGCGGTCGCCGGTCTTGATGGCTTCTTCGACGTTACGCACGGCACCGCGCATCTGGGTGCGGCGCGACTTGTTGACGGCGGTGCGGCGGGCGATCTTGCGCGTCGCTTTCTTCGCGGAGGTGGTGTTGGCCATGGTCTCAATGTCCTTTGCGGGTACCGGTCGCGTCTTGGTCGGGTAGCGCCGGCTTGCTTGACCGCGTAATCGACGCTCGGATTCAGGGTGTTCGATTGCCAGGCTGTTCCCGGAACATGAGCGACAGCCTTGCGGCTGTCTCTGAGGCCAAAGAGCCTCTCAGCGCAAGGAGCCTGCAACTGCTCAAAGAACAGCGGCGGCAGGATTGCGCCCGCCGCCAGTTGGCGTCCTTATAGAGAGGGTCTTTGGCACCGTCAACGCTTTCCAGGGCCGGAAAAGCAGCCCCTTGGGGCCTGGACGAGTGCCGTAACGCCCTGAAGAGGTTGAATTTCTGCCGTCTCCCTTGTATTGGCTGGCGGTGTTCCGAGGGTCGTTCGATCGGACGATCATATAGGGTGAGGCATGATCCGCGGCTTTTTCCGACTGATTGGGCTGTTGCTGCTCGCCGGCGGGTTCATCTTCATGGTCTATGACGGCGCCCGCTGGGTGGCCGACCAGACCCTGCGGTTCACCCGCTTCGGCCAGTTCTGGAACGACATCAATCAGGGCAGCCAGACGGCATTCCGGACCTGGGTCGAGGCCAAGGCGCCCTGGCTCTGGACCTCGGTGATCCGCCTGGTGCTGGATCAGCCGGTTTTCGCCGTCCTCGGCATTCTGGGCATCCTCCTGATGATCCTGTTCCGACCGCGCAAGCCGCTGATCGGCTATTCCCGGGATTGAGCATTCAATTCCCGCGACTGAGCCGGTGCGCGGGCGGCGTAACAGGGCTGCCTCTTTGCGCGTAAAGACCTATATTCCCAACTGATCGCGAGCACGTCGCCTGAGCGCTTTGCGCATCGCCTTGACTCATCCTCTTGGCTCATCCTCTTGGATCATGGGCTTGGCCTAGGCGACGGACAGCTCATTCCCGGAGATCCGTCCATGCTGTTCATGCGCAAGACCACCGCACTGCCGAGCGCCGCGGAAGCGTTGCCGGGCCGTGCCCAAGCCATTCCGACCGCGACCACCCATTTCGTCAACGGCGCGAAGTTGCAGCCGCCTTATCCCGCCGGTCTCGAGCAGGCGGTGTTCGGGCTCGGCTGCTTCTGGGGCGCCGAGCGCAAGTTCTGGGAGCTCGGCGACGGCGTTTACGCCACCGCCGTCGGCTATGCCGGCGGCCACACGCCGAACCCGACCTATGAAGAGACCTGCTCAGGCCGCACCGGCCACACCGAAGTGGTGCTGGTCGTGTTCGATCCGAACAAGCTCTCCTACGAGAAGCTGTTGAAGACGTTCTGGGAGAGTCACAACCCGACGCAGGGCATGCGTCAGGGCAACGACGTCGGCACGCAGTATCGAAGCGCGATCTACACTTATTCAGACGCGCAGAAGAAAGCGGCCGATCAATCGAAGGCGCTCTATCAGAAGGCGCTTGCCGCAAAAGGTCTCGGCGCCATCACCACCGAGATCGCCCCCGCCGGCGAATTCTATTTTGCCGAGGACTATCATCAGCAATATCTGGCCAAGAATCCCGCCGGCTATTGCGGCCTGGGCGGCACCGGTGTGTCCTGCCCGATCGGCGTCGGTGTAAGCGCGTAGGCTAGCCGGGAAGGTGGTGCACCTCTCCCGCTTGCGGGAGAGGTGCACACTGCGCCCGTCGGGGCGCTGCATCCCCATCGCTCAACGCTTTATTAACCATAACCGGTGCATCACTGGATCTGTCTCGTTTCGAGGGATAGGTCCGGTGCCGGTTGCACGCGCGTTTCGATGGTCGATCTTGGCAACGTCCCTGGCAGCGTCCGCCGCGCTTGCCCTTGGCGGCTGCATGCAGACCGCCGGCCCTGTCGCGGTGATGCAGCCGCGCGCCGATCTCGACTCCATGGCCTATGGCCAGCCGTACTACGCGCCACAGCCGGTCGCCGCCGCCGGCAGTGGCGGCGCCATCGGGGCGCTGCGCAATTCCTTTGCCTCTTCGCCTGCACCGATGCCGGTCGGTTATGCCGCACCGATGGCGGCGCCGGTCCGCTATGATTCCTCGTACCATCTCGACGCCGGCGACAGGCTGCGCGTCGTGGTCTACGGCCAGGAAGGTCTCACCAACACCTATGCGATCGACGCCGGCGGCTCCATCACCATGCCGCTGATCGGCGGCGTGCCGGCACGCGGTCGTACCCCGGCCGGCCTTGCCGGCGAGATCGCCGCGCGCCTGCGCAACGGATACATCCGCGAGCCTTCGGTCGCCGTCGAGATCGAGGCCTATCGCCCGTTCTTCATTCTCGGCGAAGTCTCCGCGCCCGGCCAGTATCCTTACGTGCCGAACATGACGGTCGAAAGCGCGGTCGCGATCGCCGGCGGCTTCTCGCCGCGCGCCAAGCGCGACGTGGTCACCGTCACGCACACCGAAGCCGGCGGCGCCATGCGCGCCATCGTGCCGCTCGGCACGCCCTTGAGCCCCGGCGACACCGTGTTCGTCGGCGAACGCTGGTTCTAACTCACCGCCTGAAATCCAGCCGGCCGTTCGGAAAACATCCGTCAATCCGCGCTGTATCGACCAGCAGCCCGACCCATGGCCGTGTGATCACCGGGTTGGTCAGGTTGATATATTTCCCGACCAGGCGAGCCGCGCCGTCGCGCGCCGCATCGATCAGTCCGTGCCGGCGGCCATGGTCCCAGTCGAATCGTAAAAAGATGCGCTCGCCTGTGACCCGCACCTCCGCGCGTCCCTCTTTCCATGCCTCCGGCGTGTCGCCGGCGATGGTCGGATCAGCGCCGCCATTCCAGCGGCTGGCCCAGATGCCGTCGAGCGGGTCTGACTGTGCCGTGATATTTGCCCATGCCGCCGCGTTGACGTCGGCCGCATCGCCGCCAAGCTTGGCGATGGCGGCATAGTCCATGACTTCGCGATCGTTCGGCGCGGGCACGTCCATGGTGCCGAACGGATTGCGGATGACGATGTTGGTGTTGGCCTGCTGCATCACGATCTCCCGGCGTGAGTTGGCTTTGATCGGCCAGCTCTATCGCCGCGCGCCAGGATGCAGCCACCCGATTCCTGCTCTCTTCGTCATTCCGGGTCTGCGCCTTGCGGCATCCGGAACGTCAGTGGAGAGAGTTCCCGGCTCTATTTCAAATGCTTCGCGAAAAATTCCATGCTGCGCGGCCATGCGGTATCGGCGCTGGCCTTGTCGTAGCTCGGGCGCTCGTCGCAATGGAAGCCGTGCTGGGCGCCCGGATACACGAAGACTTCCACGTCCGGCCGCTTGGTCCTGATGGTCTCGACGTCGGTCAGGGGAATGCCTGCATCCCTCTCGCCAAAATGCAGCTGCGTCGGCACTTTGGGTGTCTCGTCGGCAAAGCGTACGACCGCGCCGCCATAATAACCGATCGCGGCCTTCAGGCCCGACAGCCGCGTCGCCGCGACGAAGGCGACGCTGCCGCCCAGGCAAAAACCGATAATGCCGACCGGACCGACGCTCTCCACCGCATCGATCGCCGCCTGCGTATCGCGCAGCATCGCCTCCCAATCCGGACTGGCGACGAATTTGCGCGCTTCCGCGATCTCATCAGGCGTGTAGCCCGACTGGAATCCCGGCGACGTCCGGTCGAAGATCGACGGCGCAATCGCGACATAGCCTTCTCCAGCGAGGCGATCGCAGACCGAGCGGATGTGATGATTGACCCCAAAAATCTCCTGGATCACCACCACCGCGCCCTTCGCCGTGCCCGCGGGGTCAGCGCGATAGGCACTGAGCTGGAAATTGTCGGAAGCCGTCAGTTTGATGTCTTGTCCCACGCGGGTTGTCCTTCTTGGCTGTCACGAATTCTAATCTCTCCCCTCATCCTGAGGAGCGCGCCCTTGCGCGCGTCTCGAAGGACTGAAAGGCCGAGCTGCGAGAGGCGGGCCTGCATGGTTCGAGACGCGCGCAAGCGGCGCGCTCCTCACCATGAGGAGAATCACCTACTCCCACATCCAGTTCTCGCCGTAGTCCTCCTTCCATCCTGCCAACCGTCCGTGACGGAACTGCAGGAACAGCCGGTGACGGTAGGAGATCAATCTGCTGCCGCCAATGTTGCGGAGCGCGAGATAGATCTCGTTGCCGGGACGCCCGCGGACATACTGCAGCGATTGCCCCAGGGCGCGCGCTGTCTGCTCGGCGTCCATGCCGAATGCCAGCGGCGTATTGTTCGACAATGTCGCGACGAACGGCAGGCGCGGCGGTGGCCCACCGAACGGTTCGGCCTGCGCAGATGCAGATATCGACAGCAACATCGCGCCCGCAGCCAACATCGCTCGCTTCATTGCCTCTGTTCCTGTCCGATCATCCTATTCCGGCAAGTTCTTCAGGAAAGGCAGCACCGCGTCAACAAAAGCCTGCGGCTGATCGATGTTGACGGCGTGTCCTGCCGCCGGGATCACGATCTTTTGTGCGCCGGGAATTTTCGCGGCCATGTAATCGGACGCGGCGAGGAACGGTGTGTCGTCGGCGCCGACCACGATCAGGCTGGGCACCTTGATCTCCGGCAGCAGCTCGATCACTTTCGCATCGCGCTGGGTCAGCATGCCGCGTGCGGCAAGCGCCAACCCGTTGGCATTGCGATGGCTCGCATTGGCGCGCTCTCGCGTCGCTCCCTTCAACACGTCGAGACCTTCGCGGTCGAATTTGTCGGCGGTGGCGAGCGCCCGCGCGTTCCAGGCTTCGCGCGCGTCGTCTTTCTTGAAGCCCGGGCCGGTGTCGATGATCAGCAGCGCGCGGACCCGTTTTGGATGCGCGCGAGCGAACGCCAGCGACATGTAGCCCCCGAGTGACAGCCCGCCGATGATGGCGCGCTCGGTGCCAACCGCGTCGAGGACCGTCGCCATGTCGCCGACCGTGAGCGCTTCGCTGTATGCGGCCGGATCGTCGGGATAGTCAGACTGGCCGTGACCGCGCATGTCCCACAAGATCAGCTTGTGATCCCTGGCAAGCGCCTCGACCTGCCCGTGCCACATCGCCGAGGTCGAGGAATAGCCGTGGGTGAGCAGCAGCGGCGGACCTTCGCCATGAACCTCGTAATAGATTCCGACGCCGTCCCGATCGATCCTTGGCATTGCATCCACCGTATCTTGTTTCTTCGCCTATCCTAACGCGCCGGGTTACTCGGAGGAAACCGCCGTGCCGCGATGGTCTGCATATTCGGCGTGCACTCTGTTGCGTTCAGTCGCTGCAGCAATGCCTTCTCGCAACGCACAAGATGTGCGCGCCGCGTTTGTTTCGATCGATTCCAGATTGCATTTGCCTCCGCGCCTGAACCCGATCATTCTTGCGATCAAGGCTGGCGCCGGCCCGGTGGGCGTCCGCTACCCAAGTCGCCGCCGTAAGCGGCTTCATGCACCGGCAGGGGAAGACGCCTATGCCAAATCTCACCATCAACGGGCGGAGTATGTCCGTGGATGCGGCGAACGACACGCCGCTCCTCTGGGCGATCCGCGAGCAATTGCAGATGACCGGCACCAAGTTCGGCTGCGGTGCCGGGCTGTGCGGTGCCTGCACCGTGCACGTCAACGGCGAGGCCGTGCGGTCGTGCCAGACCATGGTCGGCGATGTCGCCGGCAAGAAGATCACCACCATCGAAGGCCTCGCCGCCAAGGGCGACCATCCCTTGCAGAAGGCCTGGATCGCCGAGCAGGTGCCGCAATGCGGCTACTGCCAGTCCGGGCAGATCATGCAGGCGGCGTCGCTGCTGGCGAAGAACCCCAATCCGACCAAGGAAGAGGTCGTGGCGCATATGGACGGCAATCTCTGCCGCTGCATGACCTATTCGCGGATCCAGAAGGCAATCATGCGCGCCGCAACCGAGATGCGCACCGCATCCGCCTCCGGCAACGAACGGAGGCCCACATGAACAAGCACATCAAGACCGTCAAAGCGGAAACGACTGATCTCAGCCGCCGCTCCTTCCTCGTCGGCACGGCGGCAACCGGCCTCGTGCTCGGTTATGCTGGCGTGCCGGGCATCGGCGAGGCGCTTGCCGCGCCTGCGAATTTCGAGCCCAGCGTCTGGTACGCGATCGCGCCCGATGGTCTCGTCACCGTCACCTGCGGCAAGGCAGATATGGGCCAGCATATCGCCTCCACCATGGCGCAGATCGTGGCCGAAGAGCTGGGCGCGAAATGGAGCGACATGCGCGTCGCACTCGCCTCCAACGATCCCAAGTTCAACGACCCCGTGCTGGGTGCGCAGATCACCGGCGGCAGCTGGTCGACCATGATGAACTTCGACGCGATGAGCCGCGCCGGCGCCGCCGGACGGATGGCGTTGGCGGATGGCGCGGCCGCCGCGATGGGCGTGCCGGCGTCGGAGCTCGTGGTGCGCGATTCCGTGATCTCGCATCCGAAGTCGAAGAAGTCGATGTCGTTCGCCGAGATCGTCAAGAGCGGCAAGGCGACAAAAACCTTCACGCCGGACGAACTCAAGGCGATCAAGCTGAAGACGCCGGATCAGTACACCATGATCGGCGTGTCGGTGCCGCAGCTCGATATCCCCTCCAAGACCAATGGCACGGCCAAATACGGCATCGACGTGATGCTGCCGGGCATGGCCTATGGCGCGGTGGTCACGCCGCCGGTGCGCTTCGGCGCCACGGTGAAATCGGTCGACGACAGTGCCGCCAGGAAGGTGCCGGGCTTCATCAAGGCCATCACCCTCGACGACAAGACCGGAACAACGTCCGGCTGGGTCGTCGCGGTCGCCGGCACCTATGCCAACGCCAAGAAGGCGGCGCAGGCACTGAAGATCGCCTATGACGGGGGCCCGAACGCGAAGGTGTCGAGCCAGTCGTTGCTAGACGAGGCCAAGCGGCTTCAGAAGCTGGAGGATTCCGGACAGTTCTTTGTCAAAGACGGCGATCCCGCGGCGGCGTTCGGCACGGCGGCCAAGGTGCTGGAGGCGGAGTACACCACCAGCATCAATATCCACGCGCCGATGGAGCCGATGAACGCCACCGCGGAGTTCAAAGGCGACATCCTGCACATCTATTCCGGCAACCAGTTCGCAACGCGCTCCGGCGCGATCGCGGCGGGTGCGGCCGGCATCGATCCAAAATTCGTCGTCATGCACCAGATGTGGCTCGGCGGCGGCTTTGGCCGCAGGCTCGATGCCGACATGATGATTCCGGCGGTGCAGGCGGCGAAGGCCATCGGCAAGCCGGTGAAGGTGATCTACACGCGCGAGAATGACATGACGATGGATTTCTCGCGTCCGCTCACCTACCAGAAGGTGAAGGCGGGCGTGGACGGCGACGGCAAGCTCGTCGCGCTCAGCCACGACGTCGTCTCGGCCTGGCCGACCCAGCGCTGGGGCATCCCTGATTTCCTGACGCCGTCGGTGGACAAGAAGGGTCCGCTCGACTCCTTCACGGTGAACGGGGCCGACTTCTTCTACACCGTGCCCAACCATTATGTGCGCGCGATCAAGAACGAGATGGCGCACAACGCCACGCCGTCCGGCCAGCTTCGCTCGGTGGCACCGGGCTGGACCTTCTGGGCGGTCGAAAGCATGATCGACGAGATCGCGACTGCGGCGGGCAAGGACCCGGCGCAGTTCCGCATCTCGCTGCTCGACGGCGCCGGCAAGAACGACGGCGGCGCGCAGCGGCTGCGCAATACGCTGCTCGCCGCGATGGGCCTTGCCGGATACGGCACCAAGCAACTGCCGAAAGGTGAGGGCATGGGCGTGGCCTGCGTCTCGTCGCAGGAACGCGCGACCGCAAGCTGGACGGCCTGCGTGGCCCATGTCGCCGTCGCGCCCTCGGGCGAGGTGACCGTGAAGAAGCTCACGGTCGCCACCGACGTCGGCACGCAAGTGCATCCCGACAACATCCGTGCCCAGGTCGAGGGTGCGGCGCTGTGGGGCCTGTCGCTGGCGATGTACGAAAAGGCGACGCTGAAGGACGGTGGCATCGAACAGACCAATTTCGACAGCTACACGCCCTTGCGGATGAGCCAGATGCCCGAGGTCGCGATCGCCGTGATCGCCAACGGCGAAAAAGCCACCGGCGTCGGCGAGCCTGCCGTGACGGTGATCGCACCCGCCATCGGCAACGCCATCTTCAACGCCTCCGGCGCCCGCGTCCGGGCCCTGCCGATCACGGCCGAAGCCGTGAAGGGCGCTATGAAGGCGTGAGGCGAGGCTGACGCTAATCGAGACCATCCGTCGGAGGGCAACCTCCGGCGGATTTTTCGTTGAATAATATCCTTGTATTTACAAGCACATCGCTACTGTGCATGGGGTTGTTTTCGAGCGTTGAATGGAACCGCTCAAGAAGGCGAATTCATTAAAATTGTCCCTGATTGCGCAGGGTTCCCTTGAGCACGCCTCTTAAGGCCCGGAGAACCTGAACCGGCTTAGGCTGACGCCAAATCCAGTCCCGTGTGCTCTTGGGGAATCCATGAACGCCTCAGCCAAAACCGCCGCCAAACGCCGGCTCCTGCTCGCCTCCGACCGGAGCGACGAGAGCACCGAGCTCGCCAGCATCCTCAAGGCGGTCGGCGACGTCGCGACGGTGACGACCCGGGAGATCCCCGAGCAGCCCTCGCGCGATCTCTCCGGCCTCGTGGTCGATATCAATCTGCGCTCGCCCGAGAGCGTGCAGCGGGTGCGCAACAAGCTGCGCGGCGATGCCTATCGCGCGATGCCGCGCCTGTTCGTGCTTGCGGACGCCCTGCATCACGGCACCATGCAAGCCTGGGCGCTGGGCGCCACCGACACCATCTCGCGGCCGCTTCAGCCCGACGCGATCCTGCAGCGCATCCGCGCAGCCTTCCCCGACACCGCTACCTATGACGCGACCGATCGCGGCAAGACACTCAACCGCGGCGTCGATGCCGCGCACGCGGTGCTGAAGAAGATGTTCGAGAAGCTGCCGCTCGGCGTGCCCCTGACCTTCGACGACGTCATCGCCGCCGAGAGCAAGATCCTGAAGGCGATCAAGCACTCCTCGCTGCGCGAGTGGCTCACCACAGTGGGCTGCCATCATGTCGGCAGCTACCGCCACTGCCTTTTCGTCACCGGTTTCGCGGTCTCCTTCGCCCAGCACCTCGGCATGCGCGAGGACGACCAGCGCCGGCTGACGCGGGCCGCGCTGCTGCACGACGTCGGCAAGGCCTTCGTTCCCTCTGCGCTGCTCGACAAGCCCGGCAAGCTCAGTGACGAGGAGATGGCCGAAGTCCGCCAGCATCCGCGCCGCGGCTATGACGCGCTCGCAGCTCAAGGCGGCTTCCCGCCGGAGATGCTCGACGTCGTGCTGCATCACCACGAATTCCTCGACGGCTCTGGCTATCCCAACAATCTCTTGTCGAACCAGATCAGCGACATCGTGCGGGTCACGACGATCGTCGACATCTACGCGGCGCTCGTGGAGAAGCGCGCCTACCGCATGCCCTTCACTCACTCGCGAGCGTTTGCGATGATGGAAGGCATGGGCGGCAAGCTGGACCAGCAGCTGTTGCAGGCGTTCCGCCCGGTGGCGCTGGGATCGTTTTGAACTCGGTGTCGTAGGGTGGGCAAAGGCGCTCTTCGCGCCGTGCCCACCATGCTCCCGCATTCGCTGCACCAATGGTGGGCACGCTACGCTTTGCCCACCCTTGTAATAGCGCGATGGTTTATTCTCGACTCGTTCCGTGAGGAATGGCCTGCCGCGGTTTGCACCCCGCGACAGGCCGCTGGCGATC
>NZ_JADPKK010000014.1 GCF_023073915.1 Bradyrhizobium sp. 149
CTTTCCGCGCTGCGGAGGGGTCGGCGACCAGATAAGTGGGATCGCCGGCGCGGCGCGGCTTGACGGTGTGCGGCACCTCGCGCCCGGTCTCCTGCCTGATCGCGGTCAGGATCTCGCGCACCGAAAAGCCCGTCCCGCTGCCGAGATTGAAGCTGCCGCCGGAGTGTCCTTCTTCCAGCAGCTTCAGTGCCGCGAGATGCGCCGCCGCGAGGTCGGTAACGTGGATGTAGTCACGGATCGCGGTGCCATCGGGCGTGTCGTAGTCGTCGCCGAACAACGCGAAGTCGGCATGGCCCTGGAGCGCCATCATGGCGCGCGGAATGAGATGGGTTTCGTTGTCACGCAGCTCGCCGATGCCGCCGGCCGGATCGGCGCCGCTGGCATTGAAATAGCGCAGACAGAACGCGCCGAAGCCGTAGGCGGCGCGATAGTCGGCGAGCATGCGCTCGATCATCCATTTCGACGCACCGTACGGATTGATCGGCGCGCAGGGGAAGTCTTCCGGCAGCTTCCTGGAATCGGCGTTGCCGTAGACGGCGCCGGTCGAGGAGAACACGATGCGCCGGCAGCCTGCGTCCCGCATCGCCTGCAACAGCGACAACGTGCCCTGGACGTTGTTGATGTAGTATTTCTGCGGGTCGCTCATGGACTCGCCGACGAGGCTAGCCGCCGCGAAATGCATCACCGCCGCGATGTTGTGGTCGGCGAAAGC
>NZ_JADPKK010000005.1 GCF_023073915.1 Bradyrhizobium sp. 149
GTCTCATGGCAAAGGGCAAAGCCCACAACGCAGCACTGATCGCCTGCGCCCGTAAGCTCCTGATCTATGCCAATACTGTCGTACAACGCGGCACGCCCTAGACCGAAAAAGCAGCCTAGCTCTTAATGGTTGCTACGCGATCTTTGCCGGGCTAGTCCTACCGCTTCCACGCCTTCGTCATCGCGGCGATCTCCGCCCCCTCCGGCTCGCGAACCGCCGATGGCGTGCGCGAAAATCGCGGCGCTGGCGCCGGCTGCTTCACGCCGTGGCGTTCGACGAACACCTGTCGCGCGACCATGTGCGGATGCTCGGTCGCTTCCGACATGGTCAGCACCGGCGCGAAGCAGATGTCGCTGCCTTCCATGATCTTGCACCAGTCCTCGCGCGTCTTGCTCTTGAACACCGTCTTCAGCTTTTCCTTCAGCGCGGGCCAGGCCTTGCGGTCCATCTGCGCATCGAAATCGGCATCGGTCAGGCCGGCGTGCTGGCGCAGCAGCGCGTAGAACTGCGGTTCGATCGAGCCGATCGAGACGAAATGGCCGCAGGCGCATTCGTAGACGCCGTAGAAATGCGCGCCGCCGTCGAGGAAATTCTGGTCGCGGCCTTCGGTCCAGCGGCCGATCGCCGTCATGTCGAAGAAGAACGACATCAGCGATGCCGCGCCGTCGCACATCGCGGCGTCGACCACCTGACCCTTGCCGGACTTCGAGGCCTCCAGCAGCGCCGCAAGCACGCCGACGACGAGATATAGTGCGCCGCCGCCGAAATCGCCGACCAGATTGAGCGGCGGTACCGGCGCTTCCTTGGTGCCGATCGCGGCGAGCGCGCCGGTGATGGAGATGTAGTTGATGTCGTGACCGGCGGCATTGGCGAGCGGGCCGTGCTGGCCCCAGCCGGTCATGCGGCCGTAGACCAGCTTTGGATTGCGGGCGAGTACCACGTCAGGTCCGAGGCCGAGCCGCTCCATCACGCCGGGACGAAATCCCTCGACCAGCGCGTCGGCATTCGCAAGCAGGTCCAGGACCTCTGCGATCGCCGCCTTGTCCTTGAGGTCGAGCTCGATCACCTTGCGGCCGCGGCCCGCGACCGACTTCATGCTCTTCCTGGCGCCGACCCGATCGAGTGTGACGACGTCGGCGCCCATGTCGGCCAGCATCATGCAGGCGAACGGGCCGGGTCCGATGCCGGCGAATTCGACGATGCGGAAACCCGAGAGCGGGCCGGAGGCGCGAACGGAGGAGGTGGGGGCTGGTTTGTCGAGCACGTCGTTGTTTCCTCGGGTCGCGGGCGGATGCCGTTGTTCGGCAATCGCCTCGGACATTTCCTCTGTGGGGCGAGTTAATTGGCTGATTAACTTTTCTCGCCTTCACGCCAGCGAGGCAAGCGTTTTCCATGCCGCACGGCCAAAATAAAAACGGCGCGCACCGAAGTGCGCGCCGCGGGAAATTTGCGTCGAGGCGCTATCAGCCTGCGGCAGCTACCGCGCGCTGCGCCATCACCTTGATGAGATTGGCGCGGTACTCCGCAGTGCCGTGGATGTCGGCCAGCAGATTGCTCGCCGAAATGCTCACGCTGTCGATCGCCGACGGTGACCAGTTCGCCTTCAGCGCCGCCTCAATCGCGGGCACCCGCATCACGCCGGTTTGCGAGGCGCCGGTGGCGGCCACCCGAATCTCGCCCGACTTCGTCAGCGCGACGAACACGCCGGTCAGCGCGAAGCGAGACGCAGGGTGGCGCATTTTTTCGTAGCCGGCCTTCGCCGGAACCGGGAACGACACGGCGGTGATGATCTCGCCGTCTTCCAGCGCTGTCGTGAACAGGCCCTGGAAGAAGTCATCCGCCGCGATCGACCGCTTGTTGGTCTTCACGGCGGCGCCGAGCGCGAGCAGCGCAGCCGGATAATCCGCGGCGGGATCGTTGTTGGCGATCGAGCCGCCGATTGTGCCGCGATAGCGCACGGCGGGGTCGCCGAGCACCGAGGTGAGATAGGCGATTGCGGGAATCGCCTTCTTCACATCGGCATTCTGCATGATGTCGAAATAGGTCGTGCCGGCCTTGATGGTCAGCACGTCGCCTGAGAGCTCGACGCCCTGCAGCTCCTTGATCTTGCCGAGGTCAATCAGGTCCGAGGGGCTGGCGAGGCGCTGCTTCATGACCGGCAGCAGCGTTTGGCCGCCGGCGAGGAATTTCGCTTCGCTTCCCTTGGCAAAAAGGCTGACGGCTTCGTCAACCGAGGACGCGCGATGATAAACGGTCTGGTACATCTTCGTTCCTCCCTCTTAAGCCGCGTGGATCGTGCGCCACACCCGGTCGGGGGTTGCGGGCATTTCCAGATTGTTCTTGCCGATCGCATCCGTGATCGCGTTGATCACGGCCGCAGAGGCGCCGATCGCGCCGGCCTCACCGCAACCCTTGATGCCCAAGGGATTGCCCGGGCACAGCGTCGTGGTGTGGGAGAGATTGAACGATGGAACGTCGTCGGCACGCGGCATGGCGTAGTCCATGAACGAGGCCGTGACCGGCTGCCCGTTCGAGTCGTAGATCGCGTGCTCGAGCAACGCTTGTCCGATGCCCTGCACGAGCCCGCCATGGACCTGGCCTTCGACGATCATGGGGTTGATCAGCCGACCGAAATCGTCGGCCGCGACGAAGTTGACGAAGGAGGTCTTGCCCGTGCCGGGATCGACTTCGAGCTCGCAGATATAGGTGCCCGCGGGGAAGGTGAAGTTGGTCGGGTCGTAGAAGGCGCTTTCCTTCAGGCCCGGCTCCATCCCGTCAGGCAGATTGTGCGCGGTGTAGGCCGCGAGCGCGACCATCGGGAAGGCGATCGCCTTGTCGGTGCCGGCCACCTTGAACTCGCCGTTCTCGATGACGATGTCGCCTTCCGAGGCTTCCAGCGCATGCGCGGCGATCTTCTTGGCTTTGGACTCCATCTTCTCCATCGCCTTCAGGATCGCGGTGAGGCCGACGGCCGCCGAGCGCGAGCCGTAGGTGCCCATGCCGAACTGCACCTTGTCGGTGTCGCCATGGACGATCGAGACCTGGCTGATGGGAACGCCGAGGCGCTCCGCAACGAGCTGGCAGAAGGTGGTCTCGTGACCCTGGCCGTGGCTGTGCGAGCCCGTGAGGATCTCGATAGTGCCGACCGGGTTGACGCGCACTTCGGCGGATTCCCACAAGCCGACGCCGGCGCCCAGGCTGCCGACAGCCTTGGACGGCGCGATGCCGCAGGCCTC
The DNA here is from genome assembly GCF_023073915.1 of Bradyrhizobium sp. 149. Lineage (GTDB taxonomy): Bacteria > Pseudomonadota > Alphaproteobacteria > Rhizobiales > Xanthobacteraceae > Bradyrhizobium. The sequence continues at coordinate 3,237 of NZ_JADPKK010000005.1, forward strand.
GATGTAGCAGGACACGCCGATGCCGCGCAGCTTGCCGTCGGCTTTCGCCTTGGCCTTGCGGGCAGGGAAGCCCGCATAGTCGATCGCCTTCATCGCGGCATCGAGCGAGGCATTAAAGTCGCCGACGTCGTAGGCCATGATCACGGGCGTCTGGTGCGGGAACTGGGTGATGAAGTTGGTCCGGCGCAGCGCGGCCGGATCGACGTTCAACTGCCGCGCCGCCGTCTCCATGAGACGTTCGATCAGGTAGCTTGCCTCGGGGCGGCCGGCGCCGCGATAGGCATCGACCGGCGTGGTGTTGGTGTAGACCCCGATCACCTCGGCGTGGATCGCCGGAATGTTGTACTGGCCCGATAGCAGCGTCGCGTAGAGATAGGTCGGAACCGACGACGAGAACAGCGACATATAGGCGCCGAAATTGGCGTAGGTCTTCACCTTCAATCCGGTGATCTTGTTGTTGGCGTCGAACGCCATCTCGGCATGGGTGACGTGGTCGCGGCCATGCGCATCGGTGAGGAAGGCTTCGGTGCGGTCGCCGGTCCATTTCACGGGACGGCCGACCTTCTTCGAAGCCCAAAGCGCCACCATCTCTTCGGGATAGATGAAGATTTTCGAGCCGAAGCCGCCGCCGACGTCGGGTGCGATCACGCGCAGCTTGTGCTCGGGTGCGATGTTGTAGAACGCCGACAGCACCAGGCGGGCGACGTGCGGGTTCTGCGACGTCGTGTAGAGCGTGAAATGCTCTTCCGCCGAATCGTAATCGGCAATCGCCGCGCGCGGCTCCATGGCGTTCGGCGCGAGACGGTTGTTGGTGACGTCGAGCTTCACCACGTTGGCAGCCTTGGCGAAGGCGGCATCCGCGGCGCCCTCGTCGCCGATCACCCAGTCATAGACCTGGTTGCCGGGAGCTTCGGGATGCAGCTGCGGCGCGCCGGACTTGATCGCGGCGTGGACGTCGGCGACCGCGGGCAGCTCCTCGTAGTTCACGACCACGGCTTCGGCTGCATCGCGCGCGAGATTTTTGCTCTCGGCGATCACGACAGCGACGGCCTGACCGACGAAGCGCACCGTCTCCGGCGCCATCGCCGGCCATGCGCCCATCTTCATCGGGCTGCCGTCCTTGGAGGTGATGGCCCAGCCGCAGATCAGGTTGCCGACCTTGTCGTCGACGATCTCCTGTCCCGTCAGCACCGCGACCACGCCCGGCATCTTCAGCGCGGCGGAGGAATCGATTCCCTTCACCTTGGCATGCGCGTGCGGGCTGCGGATGAAATGGGCGTGGGTCATGCCCTGCAATTTGATGTCGTCGACGTAGCGGCCCTTGCCGGTAATGAATCGCTTGTCTTCCTTGCGCACGACGCGCGCGCCAATGCCTTCAACACCCATGTCTGGTCCTCCCGACCGGAATTTGTCTTGACCGCGCTTTCCCTCGAAAGCAGCGGCGGTAGGTTTCTTATTTCGAGGCGGGCCGCTTACTCGGCCGCCTGCGAGACCTTCATGCGGCCAGCCGCATCCAGCACGGCTTTGACGATGTTGTGGTAGCCGGTGCAGCGGCAGATATTGCCTTCGAGCTCGTGGCGGACGGTGGCCTCGTCGAGCCGGCCGCCAGATCCTTGAGCATTATGGCGGTGCACGATATCGATCGCCGACATGATCATGCCCGGCGTGCAATAGCCGCACTGCAGGCCGTGATTGTCGCGGAAGGCGGCCTGCATCGGGTGCAGCTCGTCGCCCTTGGCGATGCCTTCGATCGTGGTGACGTTGGCGCCGTCTGCTTGGCCCGCCAGCATGGTGCAGGATTTGACCGCCTTGCCGTCCATATGGACGACGCAGGCGCCGCACTGGCTCGTGTCGCAGCCGACATGGGTTCCGGTGAGGTTGAGGTGGTCGCGCAGCAGCTGAACCAGCAGCGTGCGGTCCTCGACGTCGACAGCAACGGCCTTGCCGTTCACCGTCAGTTTGACTGTAGACACGGTTGATGTCCTCCCGGGATCGATTTTGATTGTTTCTAATTAGAGACAGCGACCCGGAACATTGCAACTAGGATTTTGGTCGCCCGCGTCATGGAAAAGTCATTGATCTGGAATGGCCGACGTTGATTTGGGGGCGAGCCGACCGGATCGGACGCGGCGCCAAGGCGGGTCCGGGATGCCAGCCTCTATATCCTTAAGCGGTCCGCCTGGCCGATGGAGCCGGAAATTCCGCGGACGCGCCGAATTTACCGCCCCTTATCGATTGTGCCTTAGTTTTGCCCAGCCAGATCAGGGGGCGGGGCGCCACCGGATCGCGGCTGAATCAAAAATGGGGGTGGGAATGTCCGGGCGTATCGCGTCGTCCTCGAAGCGCACAATAGTGCCGACCCTCAGGTTCCGCGCCAAGATCATTCTGGGCTTTGCCGCCGTGCTGGTGATCTCCGCCGGCAGCATGGCTTTCTCCTATTTTGGCTTCGAACGGGTCGCGTCCGGGGTCGGGACCTACCGCAGCAGCGTCACCGAGGCCGATCTCGCCCGAAACATCGACCGGGAGCTGCTCGCCTATCGCTCGGCCGTCAAATATTTCGTCGTCACCAGCAAGGAGGACGACGCCAAGGCGGCGCTGGACACGGAGACCGGCCTGAAGAGCGCCGTCGACCAGGCCATCAAGAGCGCCAAGAAGCCGGCGCGCCAGGAGAGCCTGGGCAAGCTCGCCAAGGAGTTTTCCAACTTCTCCGCGACCTTCGCAAAGGTCCTCCAGGCCAAGCGTGACAGCGCGCTGCTGGTGCAGAACCAGCTCACGCGCAACGCCAACCTCCTGAAATACAAGCTCGACGACGTCGGCAACAACGCTTCCGATTCCGAGGCGCAGGCGATCGAGTTCGGCACCAAGCAGGTCAATGCCCAATTCCAGACCGCGAACGCGGCGGCGACCAATTTCGTGCTGACGTCCGACCAGGCGATCGCGACCAGCGCGCTGGCGCGGCTGAAATTCGTCGAGAACTCGCTCGGCGCGGTCTATTCCATGGACGACAAGATCGTCGCCGGCCTGAAGGACGCCAAGGCGCTGTTAGGGGCCTATCGCGAAGCGCTGGAGAAGCTGATCGCCAACGCCAAAATGGTCGACGATCTCGTCACCGAGATGAGCGGCTCGGCGGGAGCGATCCTTCAGGGCGCCACCGCCATGAAAGCGGACCTCGTTGCCGAACAGCAGCGGCTGGAGTCCGAATCGGAAGCGACCATCGGGAAGACCGAGCAGCTGGTGCTAATGCTGGCCGTCGGCGGCACGCTGCTTGGCGCGCTTCTCGCCTTCCTGCTCGGCACCGGCATCTCGCGTCCGATGATCGCGATGTGCAAGGCGATGCGCGAACTTGCCTCGGGTAATTTCGACGTCGTGCTGCCGGGCCTGGGGCGCAAGGACGAGATCGGCGAAATGGCCAGCGCGGTAGAAGAATTCAAGGTCCAGGCCGTGGCCAAGGCCGGCCGCGACGCCGCCGCCAACGAAGCCCAGAACAAGGAAGCGAGCGCTGCCCGCCGCTCCGAACTGATTCGCTTCGCCGACGATTTCGAGAGCGCGGTCGGCGCCATCGTCTCCAACGTCTCGGCCTCCGCCGTGCAACTCGAATCGGCGGCGTCGACGCTGACCCGCACCGCCGAGACCACGCAGAGCCTGTCGAGCCAGGTCGCCGACGTCTCCGAGCAGGCCTCCAGCAACATGCAGTCGGTCGCGACCGCGACGGAAGAGCTCTCGGCCTCGGTCGAAGAGATCGGCCGCCAAGTCCGCGATTCCAGCCGCATCGCCGAAGCCGCCGTGGTGCAAGCGAAGGAGACCGATGGTCGCATCGGCAAATTGTCGCGCGCGGCCCAGCAGATCGGCGAAGTCGTCAAGCTCATCACGGCGATCGCCGAGCAGACCAATCTTCTCGCTCTGAATGCGACTATTGAGGCGGCACGCGCCGGAGATGCCGGCCGCGGCTTCGCCGTGGTGGCCAGCGAAGTGAAGTCGCTCGCGAGCCAGACCGCGAAGGCGACCGACGAAATCTCTTCGCACATCGCCGGCATGCAGGGCGCCACCGCCGAATCAGTTGCAGCGATCAAGGAGATCGGCGCCACCATCGGCCAGATATCATCGATCTCGACCTCGATTGCGAGCGCAGTCGAGCAGCAAGGCGCGGCGACGCAGGAAATTGCGCGCAGTGTCCAGACTGTCGCACAGGGCACACAGACCGCCGCCACCGACATCGGTCAGGTCAACCGCGGCGCCGCCGAGACCGGATCGGCCTCGGAAGAGGTGCTGCATTCGGCCAAGACGCTGTCATCCGAAAGCACCCGCCTGCGCGCCGAGCTCGACCGCTTCATGGGGAATATCCGGGCGGCGTAGGCTCGAAGCGCGCCACTCACTCCGCCGTCCTCCTGGCGAAGGCCAGGACCCATTACCCCGACGAGAAGTTGCGGCGCGGGCCGGTAACCCCGTGTCTCCGCCAAACCGCTCCCTGGGTAATGGGTCCTGGATCAGCGCTCCGCTTCGCTTGTCCAAGACGACGGACAACCGCGCGTCACCTAACCGCCGGTTGCGGCGCCACAAGTTTACCGCCGCTTATCCTTTGCCCTTTACCGTGCTCGCGAGTCAGGAAGCGGGCTGCTTTCGGGCTGCGCCTGGTTTTCCGCGAATGGAATGGGGTGGGGGAATGCCCGTCAAGTCGAAGTCGACCACATCGAAGCTGCTCACCTTGCGTTTTCGCGCAAAAATCATCCTCGGCTTCGTGGCGGTGCTCGCCATCCTGGCCGTCAGCATGGCTTTCGCGTATTTCGGCTTCGAGCGAATCCAGGCGGCCGTGGCCTCCTACCGCTCCAGCGTCGGCGAAGCGGACCTTGCGCGGACGGTCGATCGCGAACTGATCGCTTATCAGGGGCTGGCGCGGGCCTACACGCTGACCGGCGCGGCGGATGATGAGACCGCAGCCAAAGCAGCCGAAGAGAATTTGAGGGCCGCGATCGCCAAGTCGGCGGCGGCCACCACGGGCGTAGCGCGCCGCGAGCAGGTCGGCCGGCTCGAGGCCGACTTCAAGAGCTTTACCAAGGTGTTCGGCGAGATCATCACGTTGACGCGCGAGAACGGCAAGATCGCGACGGATGAGCTCAACAGCGTCGGCAACAAGATCCGCTTCAAGTTCGACGATCTCGCCGATACCGCGGCATTGGCGGGCCTGAACTCGGTTCAGGGCACGGCCAAGGACATTACATCGCAATACCTTGCGGTCTCCACCTCGGTCAGCGCCTTCGTCGCCAAGCCGGAGCCGAAGACTGCCGACGGCGTCACCGCCCGCATCAAGTTCTTGGAGACCTTGCTGGTCTCGATCTATGCCAACGACCAGAAGATCACCGACCGCGTCACCGAGATCAGCAATCTTCTCAAGCAGTACCGCACCTCCTTTTCAAAGTTGACCGAGAACGTGAAGGTCATCGTCAAGCTGAACGGCGAGATGACCAAGACGGCCGCTTCCATTCTCAAGCTCTCGGGTGAGCTGCGGTCGGAGCTGACGGCGGATCAGCAGCGCATCGAGGTGAACGCCAATGCCACCATCGGCGAGACCGAGCGGCTGATGCTGATGATGGCGCTGGGCGGCCTTGCCGTCGGCGCTGCGCTCGCCCTGATGCTGGGTAATGGCATTTCGCGTCCGATGATCGCGATGTGCAAGGCGATGCGCGAGCTGGCCTCGGGTAATTTCGACGTCGTGCTGCCGGGCCTCGGGCGCAGGGACGAGATCGGCGAAATGGCCAGCGCGGTAGAAGAATTCAAGGTCCAGGCCGTGGCCAAGGCCGAGCGCGATGCCGCCGCCAACGAACTCCAGAACAAGGAGCAGGCCGCAAGCCGTCGTTCCGAGCTGATTCGATTCGCCGACGATTTCGAGAGCGCGGTCGGTGCCATCGTCTCCAACGTCTCGGCTTCCGCCGTGCAGCTGGAATCGGCGGCCTCGACGCTAACCCGCACCGCCGAGACCACGCAGAGCCTGTCGAGCCAGGTCGCCGACGTCTCCGAACAGGCCTCCAGCAACATGCAGTCGGTCGCGACCGCGACCGAAGAGCTCTCGGCCTCGGTCGAGGAGATCGGCCGCCAGGTCCGCGATTCCAGCCGTATCGCCGAGGCCGCCGTGGTGCAGGCAAAGGAGACCGACAACCGCATCGGCAAGCTCTCGCATGCCGCCCAGCAGATCGGGGAAGTCGTCAAGCTCATCACGGCGATCGCCGAGCAGACCAATCTTCTGGCGCTCAACGCGACCATCGAGGCGGCGCGCGCCGGCGAAGCCGGCCGCGGCTTTGCAGTGGTCGCCAGCGAAGTGAAGTCGCTCGCGAGCCAGACCGCAAAGGCCACCGACGAGATTTCCTCGCACATCACAGGCATGCAGGGTGCGACCGCCGAGTCGGTTGCGGCGATCAAGGAGATCGGAGCGACTATAGGCCAAATCTCGTCGATATCGACATCGATTGCGAGCGCAGTCGAGCAGCAAGGTGCGGCGACGCAGGAAATTGCGCGCAGCGTGCAGACTGTCGCACAGGGCACACAGACCGCCGCCACCGACATCGGTCAGGTCAACCGCGGCGCCGCCGAAACCGGCTCGGCCTCGGAAGAGGTGCTGCACTCGGCCAAGACGCTGTCATCCGAAAGCACCCGCCTGCGCGCCGAGCTGGACCGCTTCATGGGGAATATCCGGGCGGCGTAGGGCCTCGTTATGGTAGAGCGAGGGGCGCGCTTTCCGCGCTCACTCCTTCCCGAATGCCCGCTTCAGCTCCACCTTGCCCTCTCCAGCCGCGTGCGCTCCGTCTGCGGCAGGGTCTTGCCGGCGCGGTTGATGTAGAACGTCAGCATCGACAGTGCCGAGCGGTAGGCGCCGGTCTTGCGGCGCGCGCTGTGCTCGGCCGAGCGCTTCAGCGACGTCGCGATCTTCTTCGCGCTGGTCAGCTTGAACACGCCGTGTTTGAGGTCGAGCGCGTCGCTCTCTTCGTCACGCGCTGCGACCAGCGCTTCGGTGAGGCGCGTTTGGTGCTCTTGCGTGCCGCCGTTTCGCGAGAATGTGTCGTCTTTCTGACGTGAGCCATGCGCTAACTCCTTGCGGCTCCATCGGAAAGCAGCCGCGCGAACTGCTGTTGTCGTGGGAACCTGGCCTCGCCGCAGACGTTGTCGCAGGTGGCAGGCCGAATGCCGCACCCTCTTGATCGGATCGACCGCGTCCACGTCAGGTGCCGGGGCCGCGTCCCTTGGTCAGATGCAACAACGCGATGGAATTGCAGCGAAGCCCAGCGCCGAATGATGGACCTGTGGTCTCCACGGCGGCCGCGGCCGATCGCATCATCGAGACCAGCATTCCCTCACGACTTGACGCGCTGCCGTGGAGCGGCTTTCACACCCGCGTCGTGCTCGCGCTCGGCATCACCTGGATTCTCGATGGCCTCGAGGTGACGCTGGCCGGCTCGCTCTCCGGCGCGCTGAAGCAGAGCCCCACCCTACATTTCTCCAATCTTGATCTCGGCTTCGCCAATTCCGCCTATCTTGCGGGTGCTGTGCTCGGCGCGCTCGGTTTCGGCTGGCTGACCGACCGCATCGGCCGCAAGAAGCTGTTCTTCATCACGCTCGCGCTCTATCTCTCGGCAACGGCCGCGACCGCTCTGTCATGGGATGTCGCGAGCTATTCGCTGTTTCGCTTCCTCACCGGCGCGGGCATCGGCGGCGAATACACCGCGATCAATTCCACCATCCAGGAACTGGTGCCGGCGCGCTATCGCGGCTGGACCGATCTCGTCATCAACGGCAGCTTCTGGATCGGCGCCGCCATGGGCGCGGTAGCGGCCATCGTGCTGCTCGATCCCGCGGTGATCGCCCCCGATCTCGGCTGGCGCCTCGCTTATCTCATCGGCGCGACCATCGGGCTCGTCGTGCTCTTGATGCGGATGTGGATTCCGGAGAGTCCGCGCTGGCTGATGATCCACGGCCGTCCCGACCAGGCCCACGCCATCGTCGACGAGATCGAGCGCTCCGTGATCGGACGGGGCCAGGATACGAACGACGGACGCTTCGCCAAGATCCGCCTGAAGATGCGTGATCACACGCCGATCCGTGAGGTCGTGCACACGCTGTTCTCGGTCTACCGCCAGCGGGCAATGGTCGGCCTCGTGCTGATGATCGCGCAGGCCTTCTTCTACAACGCCATCTTCTTCACCTTTGCGCTGGTGTTGACCGATTTTTACGGGATCAGCGCCGATCATGTCGGCTGGTATCTGCTTCCCTTCGCCGCCGGCAATTTCCTCGGTCCGTTGCTGCTCGGCCGCCTGTTCGATACGCTCGGCCGCCGCACCATGATCATGTTTACCTATGGCGCGTCGGGCCTGCTGCTGGCGCTGTCGGGCTATCTGTTCTCGATCGGCGCGTTGAGCGCGCAGGGGCAGACTATCGCCTGGATGGTGATCTTCTTCTTTGCCTCGCCCGCCGCGAGCGCCGCCTATCTCACCGTCAGCGAGACATTTCCCCTGGAGGTCCGCGCGCTGGCGATCGCGGTGTTCTACGCGGTCGGCACCGGCATCGGCGGCGTGATCGGCCCCGCGCTGTTCGGTGTGCTGATCGACACCGGATCACGTACGAGCGTATTCGGAGGCTATTTGCTGGGGGCATTCCTGATGATCGCGGCCGCGATCGTGGCGTGGCGCTATGCCGTCTCGGCGGAACGCAGATCGCTCGAAGAAATCGCGCGGCCGCTTGCTTCCATGGAGTAGACTATGAAATCGGAACTGGTAGACATGGCATTCAAGGACATGGCATTGAATCAGGAGCGCACTATTCCCGAAGATGCTCCGGACGCAGTCCCGGTGCCGCATGCCCTCGTCCCGCATCTCGGTGAAACAGCGATCCTGCTCGACATTGACGGCACCCTGCTCGACCTGATGCCGACGCCGCGTGAGGTATGGGTGCCGCCCGGCCTGTCGGAAACGCTGAACCGGTTGACGGAGCGCACGTCGGGCGCGCTGGCGATGGTCAGCGGCCGTTCGCTCAACGACATCGACCTGATTTTCGCGCCCGATGTATTTCGCGCCGTCGCCGGCCACGGCGCGGAGATGCGGCTTTCGCTGGACAGCGAGGCCGATGCTGTCAGCGCGCCGCCGCTCGACAAGGAGTTGAAGCGGCGGCTCGCGGCAGTTGCCAAGCTCAGTCCCGGCATTCTGCTCGAAGACAAGGGTTATTCGCTGGCGCTGCACTACCGCCTTGCGCCGCATGCGGAGAAAGCGATCTATGAATCCGTTTCGCTGATCCGCGCCGACCTGCCCAATGCCCCGATCGAGGTGCTGCCCGGCAAGTTCGTTTGCGAGATCAAGCATTCCGGTTTCACCAAGGCGACTGGCGTGCGCGAGTTGATGAAGCACGAGCCTTTCAAGGGACGTCGTCCGATCTTCATCGGTGATGACGTTACCGACGAGACGGTGTTTGCGATCATGCCCGACATGAACGGGCTCGCTTTCTCGGTCGGCCGCCGCGCCATCGGTGTCAACGGACATTTCGATGCGCCGAACGATGTGCGCGCGTTCCTTGCGCGCCTGCTCGACGATACAAGGTTGGAATAAGGCATCGACACCTCAGAGCCGCATTATCGCTGGTAGCTCACTTCCAATTCCCTCGTAATTCCTTTGCCCGCGGGCTTCGTGCCGCGCAATACAGCCCTGAAACGGACTTGTTCAGTGAAATCGCCGGGTTCCGCGAAGAAAACTGGTTCCAACGCGCAGGGCCTGAATTTGGTTTCAATTGGTTGAAACGATGATCAGGAACCATATTGATGAACAGCAGTTAAATGGGTGGAATGAAACAGGAGGGGACGACCTGTGAACTTAGTCGTCGTTTCGAATCGCGTCGCGCGCGGCAAACCCAATGAGCCCATGACGGGCGGTCTCGCGGCGGCCTTGTTACCTGTCGTGGAACATTCGGGCGCGATCTGGGTGGGTTCTTCGGGCCGCGTGCGTGACGGTCATCAAAAGGAGCCGTTCGCCGAGATCGAAGCGCTGGGTTCGGGCGCAATCGCGACGCTGGATCTGCCAGCGGCGCATTACGGCGGCTATTACGAAGGCTTTGCCAACTCAGCCTTGTGGCCGGCGCTGCACTCGCGCAGCGATCTGATCCGCGTCTCGCGTGACGACTATGTCAGCTATCGCGAGGTCAACGCCTTCATGGCGCGCGCGTTGATGCGCTTTCGGAAAGCACAAACCGCGTTCTGGGTGCAGGACTATCATTTCCTCGCGCTCGGCGCGGAGCTGCGCGATCTGGGCGTCGACGATCCGATCGGCTTCTTCCTCCATACGCCATGGCCGGTCGCCGCGGTGATGCAGGGCGTGCCCAATCATCGCGAGCTGATCACGGCGATGCTGGCCTACGATCTGCTCGGCTTCCAGACCAATGACGATTGCCAGAATTTTCTCGGCTATGTCGCGGGCGAACTGGGCCTTGTTGTGGAGGATGGCGTTGCGATCTCGCAGCATGGCCGAACTCGCTGCGAAGTCTTTCCGATCGGCATCGATGCCGAGAAGTTCGCGCAATATGCGGCGAAGTCGGCTTCGCATCCGGACGTGTCGCGGCTGCGCCGCAGCCTCAACGGCGAGCGGCTCGCGATCGGCGTTGACCGGCTCGACTATTCCAAGGGCCTCGTCAACCGCATCAGCGCGTTCGACCGGCTCTGGACCGAGCACCCGCAGTTCTCGCGCAGCATCTCGCTGTTGCAGATCGCAAATCCCTCGCGCGGTGCCATCGAGGCCTATGGCAACCTCCAGAACGAGGTCGCGCGTCTCGTGTCCGACGTCAACGGCCGCCACGGCGAGGCCGACTGGACACCGATCCGCTATCTCAACAAGGGCTTTAGCCAGGCCGTGCTCGCGGGTCTCTACCGCACCGCGCAGATCGGCGTGGTGACGCCGCTGCATGACGGCATGAACCTCGTCGCCAAGGAATACGTCGCGGCGCAAAATCCCGCCGATCCCGGCGTGCTGGTGCTGTCGAAATTCGCCGGCGCGGCCAACGAGCTCGACGCCGCCCTGCTGGTCAATCCGCACGACATCGACGGCATGGCGCGCGCGATCGCGGTCGCGGCCGCGATGCCGCTCACAGAGCGCAAGATGCGCTGGGATGCGATGATGAAGAAGCTGCGCGGCCACACCATCCAGCAATGGTCGGCGGATTTCGTCGCTGAGCTGGAGAAGTGCCGGACGGAGAAGGCTGCAGTAGCGCCGCTCGCAGCACAGCCGCCGCAGGCGTTGCGCTGGCTGAAGTCGGCGATCTCGGGCGTGCGGTTGATCTAGTTCTTCTCCCGTGCCCCGTTCTTGGGCGGAGAGGTCGGGTGAGGGCCCGCGGCCTCAATAGCAATACGACACGCCTTCCAAAATCGCGCACTGCCGCTTGTTCGGCGCGTTCGGATCGTCCAGCGGCACCATGCCCTTGCCCTGGCCGACGAACACGCCGGGCCCGACATGCACCGAGCTCTTGTTGCCGATGATCACGCTTTGATGCGGTGTCGAGCTCGAGCGCGTGCCGTCCGGCCAGAGGATGGCATCGCCCGAAAGCATCCCGCGCCGTCCATCGTCGCAACTGACGTCGCCTCCTTGCCGGGTGCAGACCTGGGCGGCGGCCGGTGCGGCGAAGGCGGCGGCAAGGGCCGTAATCAGGCCCAGCGCGGCGATGATGTTGCGGATAGTCATGCTGCCCCCGGTCTGGTTTGACGGCCTTGAGTGAATCGTCGCGCCAAACCCGCCGCCGGTTCAGCCGGCGGGCGGTTCCAAGCGTTGCGATGGCGTCCCATATTGCCTATAGAATGCAACGGCTTACGGAAATTTCACCCGATTTCCCCGCGATCCCTTGCAAAATCATCGGCGCCCCTTCAAGAGAGGGCGCTCCGGAGAGATGGCCGAGTGGCTTAAGGCGCACGCTTGGAAAGCGTGTGTGCGGGAAACCGTACCGTGGGTTCGAATCCCACTCTCTCCGCCAGTATAGCCAGCTATCTCATTGTTTCTATTGCATAATACTATCAGTTGCCAAATGTATCCCCACCCATATCCCCACCCTGAAGCGCTTGCTCGCTGACAAGGGGCACCCTTTCTTTTTTCTTCGGTATGGCCCCCAGTCGGGGAGAGGGCCTCCATTCTCGAATTTGCAAAAGGCGATTTTCTGGGGAGTCCGGCCGGATCCGCCTACGTGTTGCGCAATACATACTCTACTAGGAGTCGTTGCGCTATCTAGCGGCCGGTGCCGACTTCGCGGAAGCAGCGCGATTGGATGATCCGGAGGAAGGCCTTATGTCGACTGCGCAGCGGAAATCAGTTGCTGACATGATCCTCGGTTGGTCGGCCACAAGGTCGGCCTGGCAACAGGACGCGCTTCGCCGCATCATTGTCGGAGGCGCGCTCGATGCGGCCGGCGTCGCAGAAATGGTCCAGCTCTGCAAGAAGGGGTGCGGCGCCGCGGACATCACCCTGACCGCGATACCACTATCCGCTGCGCATATCCCCGCCACCGCAGCGGCTGCAGGCTCTGATATCGTGCTCACTTCGATCAGAGATGTGGAGGGCGTGAATCGTCTCGCGGCCGGCCAGGAACTTCCGTTCGCTCCGCAAGGCATCACTGTCGTCTATGGTGACAACGGTGTCGGCAAGTCGGGCTATTCCCGCGTCCTAAAGCGCGTCTGCCGAGCGCGCTTCCCCGGGGAAATTCTGCCCAATGCCTTCGATCCTATGGCGCCGAGGCATCCGTCCGCGACGATTGCTTATATGGCTGGTGGGACGCCAGCGGACCCGATCGCGTGGACCGATGACGGCACACCGCATCCGATCCTCGCTGCTGTTAGTGTGTTCGACCGCGATAGTGGACAAGTTCATGTGCGGGCGAAAAACGAAGTTGCCTTCCGTCCGTTTGGTCTCGACATACCGGACGACCTTGCTGCGCTTACGGTCGCTGTTAAAGAAGCGCTCATCATCGAGCAAACGGCATTAGAAGGCGCGCAAGACGGCGCCTTCACCCGGCCGGCCTTCAGCGCTGACTCGGCCGTGGGCAAAGTCCTCGGCGCGCTCTCCGCTACGACCGATTTTGCGCCGTTGGAGGCCCTAGCCACGCTTACGCCGGAGGAAGAAGTCAAGCTCCAGCGGCTCAACGCGGACCTAACGCGGGATCCTTTGATCGCATCGGAAGAGCAGCGGGTTTTTGTTGGTTCGCTTACACATCTCGCCAATGATTTGGCGACTGTGCTGGCGACCACAGCTGACACGCCGCTCTCGCATCTGCTGGCATTAGGTGACGAAGCACGGAACAAGCGAGCAGCAGCAGACTTAGCGGCAGAAACTGCTTTCGGTGGCGCCGCCATGCGGGGCGTTGGCGAAGCAACCTGGCGCTCTCTTTGGGACGCAGCTCGGCGCTACTCGTCGGAAGTTGCCTATCCGGATAAGACCTTCCCACATACAGGTGCAGACGCCCTTTGTGTTCTTTGCCACCAGGCACTGCAAAAGGATGCCGGCGAGCGCATGAGCGCATTCGAGGCGTTCGTGAAGGCCGACACCGAGCGACAGGCCAAAGAAGCAGAAGCGGCTTTCTCCGAATGTTATCAGAAGCTGCTGACGAAGCCGGTGAAGATATCTGCTTTCAGCGTGCGCCAGCAACTCGTGTTCAAAAAACCTGAACTTGCCCGCTCGATCCTGCGTTGCCTGGCGGCGGCACGCCTCCGGCGGGCCATTGCGCTGGCTTCAGCTAAGGCCGGCGGTGAAGTGCTGATGCCGGAGCTGCCACCTAGCCCTGAAGCCACGATCCGGCAGCTGGCGAGCGATACAATGGCCTATGCGAACGAATTGGCCGAGGCGGCCAGTTTGGAAGGCCGCAAGCGCCTCGAACAGGAGCGTGATGAGTTGCGCGACCGAGCGGGTTTGGTCGAGCTGTTGCCTAAGGCACGGAAGGAGGTGGCACGGCTCGGCTCACTCGCCCTGCTGAAGAATTGCATATCGGAGACGGCGACAAATGCAATCACAGGCCTGGGTAACGGCATCGCGGACGAGGTGATTACCCCGCGCGTAAGGGACCGATTTCAGGAAGAGATTCAGAAGCTCGCGGCCAGTCGGGTTCGCGTCGATATCGTCCGATCCGGAGGCAAATACGGTTCACCTCATTATCAAATCCGACTCTTCGCCAACGACAAGGCGAAGATTGGCGAAGTGCTGAGCGAAGGGGAGCAAACCTGTGTCGCGCTGGCGGCTTTCCTGACCGAGCTGGCGACCAGCGCGCACCGCTCAACTCTGGTATTCGATGATCCTGTATCGTCCCTCGACCACCGTTGGCGGCACAAGGTGGCAGAACGATTGGTTGAAGAAGCGGCGGTGCGACAGATCATCGTCTTCACCCATGATCTGATCTTTCTCAACGACCTGCAATCCCTCGCCCAGGAGAACGGTGTGGCACACAGCGCATTGTCGCTGATACAGTCAGCCGATGGCGCGGGCGTGGTCAGCTCAGAGTTGCCTTGGATTGCTGCTAAGGTGCCCGAACGCATCGACAACCTTGAGAAGGAGGCCCGCGACGCCAAGGTCCTTTACGATGCGCACGATGATGCCGGCTACGCTGAAGCGGTCGCCAAGATTTACAATAGACTTCGCAGCACCTGGGAGCGCGCCCTGGAGGACGTGGCGTTCTGCGGCGTAATCACACGACATCGCGATTACATTAACTCAAAGGACCTGATGAAGGTGACTGTCCTGGAAGAGTCTGACGTGAAAGGCTTCCAAGCCGGGTACAAGAAGTGCTGCGACCAGACCAATGCACATGACCCTTCTCGCGGCCGAAATGCATCTTCCCCACCTCCAGACGAAGTCATGGCGGATATCGGACAGGTGCGTCCTTGGGTGGACGGGATTCGGGCTCGGCAAAAGACCTTCAACAAGTGAGCGGCGAAGCTGCTGTCGCGGTTCTGAGCGGATAGTGGCACGTCGGCGCGGAGCTATCGTGCTTTTACGCAGCGCCTAGCGTTGCTGCGGTCCTGTTGAGCTGTTGGGCCTCCCATTCTTTGTAAGTGTCGCCGTTCACCGTCTTCCACTCGATGGTGCCATTGGCAGGGCGCCCGTTAACCACCGCGGCTGCGGCGCTGGGGCTCTTGAAGGCGTAATTCTTCGTGAACACACACACGGACCCTTGCGGCTGAAGCACGCCCTCGTTCCGAAGCTCTTGGTGAAGCTGACCGTAGCTCGTCATCTCCGAGCCTACGCCTTCCCACGCCAGGCGTGCCGTTGACCCGGCTTCGACGACGAACTCGCCGTCCACCAGTACAGCTCTTGCCTTCAGGCCATGCTTTTTTGTTTCAAGGACGAACTCCGCGGACGGGGCCTTCTCAGTGGGCACCACTTTGGGTGCAGGCCGAGTGCGTTGTATAAACAGGTCCACCCGCACCGCCGGCAGGATGATGAAGATGTTTTCGAGAAAAGCTTCCATCTTCGCCACATCGGCCTCGCTTAAAGTCGGGCGAAGCGGGTTGGTTCCGTTATCAAGGCGCGTCCGGCCGACAGCCCGAGCCTGTTCAATCAGACGGGCTTCCAAGTATCGGACGTGAGCCTTATTCAATTTATTGCCGGCGGTGGTTACGAGCACTGCCATGCTCCACCAATCTTTGGCAGCATCGTGCGACTTAATGCGACTACTGATGTCCTCACCTTCGCCTACATAGGCTAAGGGTTCGCCTTCCTTTTCGCCCAGAAGAACGTAGATGCCGGCGTAGCCAGCTTCAGAGCGGGCAAGTGCCTGGGACAACTGAGTGCGGGGAACCATCAGGACGTGGCCGGTCCAGTTGAACATCTCGGCTGTCAGCATCCCATCGGGCTGTCCGTTGATGTAGTAGAGTTCCAGGCTGCGGCCGTGGGATGGCGAGGTCATGCGCAGCGCCCCTCATCGTGTTGATTGATGATCTCTACAAAATTTTTGCTCTGCCGATGATCCGAGTACCCTGTTTCAAGAGTCTTGCGGAACAGGTCCATCTCCCTGCTGGTCAGCGCTCCGCATCGGTAAAGGCCAATCGCGTATCGATCCAAGTATACCTGTTCTCGTTGCGGATGGTCTGGGTCCGGCTCAGGTATGTGTTCGCGAGAGAGGTGCGGATATTTCTTGTGCGTTTCTTCTAGCAGAGTCCTGTACCTCACAAGGTCGGCGCGCGACTTGCGGACACTTTCTTCGCGATCTTTGGCTTTGTTCTGCGCCACCTCTTGCCGCGAGAGGCTTCGAACTTCTAGTAGTTCACCCTGCCCCTGGATCGCTTTCGATGCCGCGCCGCGCTTAGAAAGGGCGCGAACAAACCAAAGCTGCTGGATTGACTCGGGGCTATCCATTTCGCAGCGGGCCTTAGAATTATTTCGCACGGCATCTTCCCGCTCAAACACTCCGATCAGGCCCGCCAGGTGATACTTGCTGTCGGCTATAGCCCAAGATGAGTTGGTGATATCGCGACCAACGTACGCTCCACGGTCGCGGTCGTAATCTTCATACTGAGTGAGGACGACGAAGTGCTGCGGCATGAATTTCATTTCGATCGTTCGGTGATCTGTTGGAGGAGTCTCGACGAGGGCGAATTACAAATACGTCGGAAGCTTTGACTTCCATTCGCTCATGAGAATCAGCGTGCCCTGCACTATCTCGCCTCCGTTCTTAACTAGCTCAAGCTCGCCAACCGGTTTCGTATCGTCCCATTTGAAATGCTGCGACAGGAACGCAAGCACGTTCCGCTTGTACTCAGTGTCCAGATTGTCGAGCTGGTCTCCCTTGGTTTCGAGAACTGTGACGCGGCTTGCCTGGCCGTCGTGCTGAACAGCAAAGACGAAATCGGGATAGATTTTGGCTTTCCTCCACCCCTGCAGACCGTATTGAGATCGAGCGACGTTCCGGTGCCACCAGCTGAGCGCCTTTTCGCCGTCGAGGTATACGGCAACATCGCGCTCCTCACTGTTGAGTTCGTTGGCGTAGATGGGCGCGAATAGACTTTTCTCCAGAGCCCCACCGGTCTTGCTGAGAAGCTGAGGCGCATTTTCCGGCTCTGTCGTCTCGATGCTGAAAGGCATTCGCCAGTTGCGGCCGTCTAGCCTGAGTCGGAACTGGACGCGCCCGGCAGCGACGGCGGCTTTGAAGAGGGCTTCGGCATGTTCGTCCCGGGCGATCTCAAGGCCTCTGCGCATCTCTTCAATAATAAAGCTGGCGTGCCTTCCCAACTTGTCGTCGTCGAAGCCTCGGCTACGCAGGCTCGCGAGGAGCTTACCGACAATCTCCCAACCAACGAAGGAATTAGGAACGATGTCTGAAATCATCCTCACGGTATGGGACGGATCGAACGTCAAAATTTCTGGATTTGGCGCAACCACTTCTCCGACCAGCAATTCGTTCCCATCATCGGCAAGCCTAATCCGTTGAAGTTGCCCTTCTGCGGCTTGGGCGTTCTCGGGAATACCGTCCGCAATGCGCTGAGGATCAAAGCCGCGCCAATCGATAGCCGACAGCACATCGGTTTCATAATCGAGATCGCGAACTTGATCTCCGTCCGCAAACATCACCTTGGGCAAGTAGATGTCCGTGGAAGCAAAGGCGGGCCGTCTCTTTATCTTTCTTGCGGTCTGTCCTTTGCTCGATCCGTCAGTCGAAACGATTTGACGGACGAGATCGCCCAGTCCATCCTGTTCGAGTCCGTCCTTGATCGCCTCCACTACTTCTGCCGTGCCCGCATGATGCGTGATAACGTGGCATTCATCCAGGGAGGCGATACCGCTCTTCAGTGCACCCGGCTGGCGAAGTATGCGGCCGATCAACTGCGTCATAGCTTTAAGATTTGAACTAGCGGCCAGCGCGCACAACACGTAAGCGAAGGGACAGTCCCAGCCCTCCTGGAGGGCCTGTTTTGTGATGATCGCGCGAACCCGATTGGTAGGCGAGAGCAAATCCTGATTTTCGGGTTGGCTTAGGTCGTTCTGCTCGGCGGTCTTGACTGCAATCTCTGCTTCATCAAGGCCCGCCGTCAAAAGCCAGTCCCTGACGTCGTAGGCGTGGATATGTTTCTTGGAGCGCTGCTCAGAACCTGTGCGCTCGACCTGGATCAACATGATTGGCCGGATGTACCGTCCGGTATTGGAACGAAGCTTCTTCGTCTCGCGGTCTAGCGTCTTAAGTCGCGCGAGCGCTGCGTTAAGAGTCGCCTTCCAGTCAGTCCCCTGTCTCGGGTCGAGATTGAGCGGCATCTTGATCATGCCTTCACGATCAAGCTCCCGCCCGGTGACTTCGACGAGCACGTTGGCATATCGACCCTCATGCGGGTTTTTTCCGCCACGTGGCTGCACATCCTGCGGCGTTGCAGTCAATTCCAAAACCAAACAAGGATTGAAGCCGTAGAGTGTGCGGAATGCGAGGTCTGAAACGGCCCGGTGGCCTTCGTCGAGCACGACCATCGGGCGGATGATCCTCAAGGCATTACCCAATGAGTCCTTCACCATCGGAAACATGCCTTCGTAGCCGGAAAGATTCGGCGTAAGATCGAACGCAGCCCGGTGGGCCTGCTGCTCTCCTTCGGGGGGAAAAAAGCCATGCACATCACCCCGGTCTTGAAACATCTTCAGGGAGTCCTGGGTTTCGCGGTTCGCTGATTGCAGCATCAGAAGCATGACGCAGAGGTTTGTTTCCACGTCTCGCACGTCGAGGCGATCCGTTTTCTCCATAATCAGGACCCGTCCGGCGGCAGCCCGATCGAGGGCCTGCCGGTAAGGATGCTGCCGATCCGTCAGGTGTTTGAGTGTCTGGGAGTAGATCGCCTCGTTTGGCACGATCCAGAGAACGAAACCGGTGTTGCGGTTAAGATAGCGTCCCATGACTCGCGAAACGGCGGAGATCGCGAGCCAGGTTTTGCCGCCGCCCGTCGGCACCTTCAGCACAATGTTGGGTACTGGTCGACCGCAGCCGTCGGTGCGAGGTGAGAACGGAATGTCCGCCCTGGAGATTGGGAGTTTGCCGGTCGCCTTCAGTACCTCCCATGTGTCCTTGGCGAAATCCGGCACAGGGATACCGAGATCTGCATTCTTCTGGGCTAGTTCGGCAATCTGGTCGGCGCGTGCTTTCTTTTCCTTCAAGACATCAAGATAGCTGTCGAGCGCCGCCACCACCCGCTCTTGGTAGTCGAGTTGACGGAACATGATCATTGACCCCGATCGATGCGATAGAGCGCGAACGGCAGCGGCACAAATTCGACCGGCAAGTTCTCCTCCGCCAGCATCTTCTGGCTGACGAAACGGGCCGGAGCAAACACCAAATGTCGCTTCTTTAGATCAAGAGCGGCAAACGTTTTTGCCTTGTCGAGCGTTAGAGCTGCCGCTGGGCTCTTCAGCCATTCGAGATCGAGTTTATAAATCAGCCAGACGTGCTGACTCTCGGTCTCGCCTAGATAAAAGTCTTTCTGGCGTACGGTTTTGGGATCGAGTGCACGATTAGTGGCCATGTGGAATAGCGCGGCACCAATCGCGGCGTACGAGGGAAGCGCCTCTCCGCTCAGCAACTTTTCCAGTTCGACGGGCTGACCAAGAGTGCAAAAGGTGAAAGCGTCGCCAAGGCCCTCGGCGCGCTCCGCAATTACCTTTTCGCCGGTGACGATCAACTCACCGTCCTTTAACTGCTTCGTTATGCGGTCATAGCTGTGCCCCTCCAGATTTTCGATGCCCTCCACGCGATGAACGAGGTCGGCCGCCTTCGTCAGTGCGCTCCAGTTTAAGTTCTGACGAAGCAGCTCTGTTTTTTGCGTACCCTTGAACTTGTATCCCTTGATCACACGTCGAACCCGTTCGGCCGTGAGCTGGTCCGCATAGTCTTCCATTTCGACGAGAATGAATCGACGATGCCCGCCGTCTGTCCGATTTTGTTTCAGGACGGCGTGCGCGGTTGATGCCGTCCCGGCGAATGAGTCGAGTACAAGGCTGTCGGACTTTGTTGCGATTTGCAGAACTCGCTGAATCAGAGCGGGAGGTTTCGGTGCATGAAATTCAATGGAATCACGATCCGAAAAGATGGCCATCAGTTCCTTCTTGGATTCTTCAGTGTCTCCGACTTCGCTACTTGGCCACAACGTCAGAGGAACGAGTCCCTGCGCGGTTTCCGGAAACTGCTTGATTCTCGGTTTGCCATTGCCCCCTTTTGGCCAATAGACGAGACCATCCGCCTTCAGCTTTTCGAACTCCGGCTCGGTCGCTCCCCAGCATCTGCCTTTGGGAGGCCTATGCTTTACTCCCGTAGGAGTGGTGATTGAGTACACCTGGTTTTCGCGAAATCCTTGCGCCGAAAAGGGAATGGAAGCCCACTTGCCTCGTGGATCATTGTCCGGATTCGAGTAGCCGTCCTCTGTTGGCAACAAAAAATTCCGACGCCGTTTCCACGTATCCGGCAACGGCTTTGAGTAAACCAGCAAGTGGTCGATACTGGGAGAAAGGGTCGCTCGATTCTCGCGAGAAGTACGCTTCTGCCAAGCTATCTGTCCTACGCAAGAGTCTGCCCCGAAAACCTCGTCCAGCAAACATCTCGCGCGATGAACCTCGTTATCATCGAGCGTCATCCACAGACTTCCGTGGTCGGAGAGTAGTTCATAAAGGAGCCTGAGCCGCGGCCACATCATCGCGCACCATTTGTCATGACGTAGCCCGTCCTCGATACCGACTGGATTGGAGTTGAGCCATTCCTTGATCATCGGTGAGTTGACGTTGTCGTTGTAGGCCCAACCTTCGTTCCCAGTGTTGTAAGGTGGATCGATGAAAATGCAGTCCACTTTGCCGGCATACAGCGGCAGCAGCGCTTTCAGGGCGTGCAGATTGTCGCCATGAATGATCAGGTTGCCATCGAGTGCTACAGGTCCGATGCCCTTCTTAGGATGTGGTACAAGTGGGCGGAATGGCACAGCCAAGTGGTGGTTGTAGACAAATTCTTTGCCCTTGAAATTCAGCTCGGTCATTCACGCCCCTTCTTGTTCCCCGCTGGCGCCCGACGTTCGCGTCACAGGTTCGCAACCGATAGCAGGTACAGGGTTCGCGCATCAATCGGGATGCATCGCGGGGCCGTTATCCGTTTGGCGAATCGCACAGAAAACGACCGCAGCATTGAGGCAGACTCGGACTCGAGGCGCAAGCTGGCTCTAAGTCGTCCCGGCTCGGCTTCGGGGTGTCACGGCCGGCCACTACGATTGCTTTGTTACACGCGAGCGCGTTGTCGTCGTGGTCGTTGGGACCTTGTCAAGCTTCTCCACGCTTAAAATCAACTGGCGGGCATAGAGCCGCGCGGCATCGAAGACCGAATCCTCGGTGACAGCCAGGGAGAGATACGCCGCATGAATTGCGGAAGCGGCTATGACTGCGATCAGGGCGTCATTGAAGTAGTTGTCGAGATCAATCGGCCAGCGGTATGCGAGCACGCCTGCACAAGTCAGCACGATCGCAACATTGAGCAACAAGCCGGGCATACGCAACCCGAGCAGGTTTCGACGGAAGCCATAGCTGATGTTCTCATTGAATAGGAGACGAAACTTCCGCGTGTCTCGCGTGTTCTCGCGGAGCCACGTGCCTCCGCGCGCGTACCAGTCGTCGGCCGCTTTCGGATCGGCTGTTTCCTGAGCGGCGGATGGCGCGGGAGCCACGAGCTTGCTTGCGAGAAAGGCGTGGACCTTTGCCTTCGTGCCCGCATCGAATGAGTCGTCGCGATGCCGGAGCATGGTAGTCGAAGGCAGTCCGCCCATCTTCGCGATAAGCCCTGGTTCGATTTTCCGTCCGCGCCTCCGCGCGATATCGGAAAAGGCAGCGAATAGGATCATCAGCCCAAGGCTCGCAATCACGTGCGGCAGGCCGAGCTTCCCCCACGACACGAAAATCGCCGCGAAGGCGAACGCCGGCATGACCGCGATGACCGCGGGAGCGAGGCGTGCACGGACCGTATATTCGTCGATCGAGATCACATTCATCCTTCCACATCCTCGTAGAAGGGTGCGGGGTCCGAAGCGGACCAGCCGTCGCGATCAGGCATGTCGTGGCTATGGCGCTTCGCCAGGCCCTTGGTCGAGTGGACAGGGTAGCCACGGCGCAAGAATGAGTTGCTTACGATCCGGCGCGGGTAATCGTCCTTGTTCTTCCCGACCGAGCAGAAGGCCGATCCGCGATTGGCAGAGCCTTGCGGCAGAGGATCGCCGAGCCAGCGATTGAGTGCCGTTCGCGAGACGTTATGGCGGCTGCCGTGGTGCGGCACCTGGAACATGCGTGGAGGCGCGAGGATATTGTGCATCTGCGCATAGTCGGCCGCTTCGATCAGCCCAATCGGACCGACGTCGGCGGTCAGGACAACGCGACGGTCGTCAAAGAAGCCCATCTGCACGAGACAGGTCTCGTTTGACGCGGATGTTTTGAGATCATCGGCCAGGGTTTCGCTGCCCCATTGCTCCTTCACCCACTCTCGCGCCTCCTTCAGTACGTCCGCGATAATTGTGCCGATGCCCTTCGACGCGACCTGCTCGATGTAGGACTGGGGCGTCTTGTCGAGTTCAGGGATGAGAGAGATGTAGCGCTGCTTGCTCGGTGCCAGGACGTGGAATTGGCCGATGTTTGTGCCCTGGAAGGCTTCATAGATCGGGATGTTGCGCTTGTTCGCGATGTTCTCGATCTCCACGAGGTACGGGTGC
Organism: Bradyrhizobium sp. 149; assembly: GCF_023073915.1. Lineage (GTDB taxonomy): Bacteria > Pseudomonadota > Alphaproteobacteria > Rhizobiales > Xanthobacteraceae > Bradyrhizobium. The sequence goes on from NZ_JADPKK010000005.1 coordinate 25,924, forward strand.
AGTTCGCGCATACGCTTGATCAGGCCATCCAGGGTATAATTGCTATGGAAGGCGTCGATACACTGATCCGCGTAGAGCCACGGCCGGTTCATCCAGATCGCACCCACCTCGAAGTGGTTCAGGATGCCGATTAGGCCCATGGCGTGATCGTTGTCCGCGTGCGAGAGGATCATGTGGTTGATAGTGACGCCCTTGCCGTAGTGCGTCTCGACGTGATCGATCACCGTCTTCGCGGTGTCAGTGAAGCCGCCGTCCACCACCTGGATCGTGTAGCCGGTTTGGGGAGTGCCGTAGCGCATGCAAATGGCGTCGCCGTTGCTGTCTCCCACGGGCAGAAAGTCAATCTCGTAACCCATCTAAATGAACCCCTTGAAAATGAACCCTTCCGAGCAATGCGCGCAGGTTTCAACCACGAATCGAGTCGGGTCAAGGGCAAAGTCGTGAAGGTCAAGTGCTTGCCCGAGGCGGTCAGGGGCAACTTGCCCTCTTCATAAAGGGGAATTTCGATTTTTTGACCGAAAGTGAGAGAAACCCGTGCGTCGCAGGCACTTCTTACGAAATCAAAATTCGAAAAAAATCCCTGAAAATTCTATTTTGCCATTGCTGGCTGGGTCATCATCATGAGGACCGCGCCTATCGCGCGGACTAGCGATTGCTTCCTTGCGTGCACCGCATGTGCACTCTTGGACCGCTGGGGAAATGTTCTCTGGGACGGGGTTGTGCCTAGATCCTAGGACCTGGGTGGGTGCTAGTACCCATAGAGAAGTGTACCATAGAGGATAGCCTACCAAGAACGGTAGGCGTCTCCTTCACCTCTGCTTCCTGGCCTTACCCCAGCGATATTCTACCGCCTTGCCTGGCTTGGGCTTCGTGAGCGGGACGATCCAGCCGGTACGCACCGCCTTGCGACGGACACGCCGGAACTGCTCCCGTGGCCATCCGAACTTCTCTCTCAATCCATCCGCGACCAAGAACCTGGCCTCCGGCCCGTTTTGAGCCTGCAGCCAAGCTATTAGCGTCGTGAAGTAGGGGTCTTGCACCATCTCGTCGAGAGACGCTGCGCTGAGCCAAGCTCCATGGCGCCCGATACGGTTGGTACCGTCCATCGTGTACTTCCAGGCCGATTTCGCGACCTTGACCACCTCGTCATCGTCCAAAGGCGGCATGCAAGAAGTGTCGTTGAACGTGCGCGCCACATCGAGAAGGTCATCGAGCGTGTCGCAGTGGTGAGCATCGTGCATGCAATGCCGCCAGAGCGCCTTATTACGTTCGCCCTCATAAGCGGTTCTGGGCCGCGCCTGATCGCCGGGCTTCCAGGCGTTCTGCATGAAGGGCAGGTTAGGCAGATCGTCCAGTGTGCCCTGAACGATCTGATAGGCCATGCGCTTGCCTTCCGACGGTGGCGCGACCACGTACCCGTCGCCAAGTTGATCGATCGGAAGCTCATTTCCCCATGGCCGGACTTGGCGCTTCTCTCCTCCATGGCGGTACCACGCTTGGAAGTTTCCCGAGCCGGTGCGGACCACGAACGGACTCTCGCCATGACGGGCCAAGGCATCCGCCAGAACTCGCTCGTCCTTGCAGTCAACATCGAGGACCGTCAGGCCGGTGAGACGGCCGCAAGCCAGACCAAATGCGCTCGCATCGGCGAATTGCTTTGCGAGTCGCTCACTCGTCAAGCTTCCGACCTTCATGTATCCACGGACTGCCGGTCGCTTGTCGTTACCGATGACCTTCACCGGGAACGTCGGAAGGCCACGGGCAGAATATTCCGGCTGCCATTTCCCGAAAACACCCACCTCCATGACTTACGGCTCCTGGGTGAAGCCGGTGGCCACGAGCGCTTGGATTTCGTCAGAGCGCCAGGCCGTGATGCGCGGCCCCAGCTTGACGGGCTTGGGGAACCGGCCGGACTTCACGCCGGCCCACCACGTTGATTTGCTGACGGGGATGGGACCAGCCGGGGCCAGGACTGCCGAGAGGCGCAGGAGCCGGTCATTCGAAGAGTGCGAGTTCAAGGGACACCTCAATGCTCTGATGAGAAGGAGGTGCCTTATTGATCAGACGCCGATCGCCTTGGACGAACTCGGATAACCGCTGTCCGATTTCGGAGAACTTCCGCGGCTCTGCAAGCCGATTTCGGATTGGTGCTGCCTCAAATCGCCCAACGACGGCGGGCGTCGTGGGACAGCTTGGCCTTCGCCATTGAGAAGGGAGTTTGACTTGACAGAGAACTTTGATTGGACGGCTAACGACGAGTTGGTCTCGGTCAGAAAGCAGAATGCAATCGCGGTTTATCTCTCCACGACCGGCACGGTCGTTGTTCGACAGCAGGGCGAGCAACCGGGCTCAGATACGTGCATCCATCTAGCCGCGCACCTTGTGCCGGACCTCATCGACCGGCTGGAGGACGTTTTCTGCTCGGCCGTTTCGCCGGGCTGACTTTTGGTTGGCCGTCACCATCCTCTTCCGGTGGCGGCCAATCAAGTTCCTCCATCGCCGTTCTTAGGCATTTCAAAACAGTTTCCTGGGTGACAGTCGGAAGTCCCTTGCGCTCGAGGTCATCGACTATGTCTCTGGTTGCCGCGTTTCTCAGGGCCCGCGGGTTGTAGGTATAACCTGCAACCGCCATTCCCAGGACCAGCGTTAACAGGGATTGACGTTCTTTGAAGTTTGGCGGGGGGTCGTCCGCCAGCTTTTGCCGGTCTGCTTCCAGCTCGGCCACGCGAGCGAGTAGGGCCTCTCGGCTTGAAGCGAGATCAGGGTGCCGGCGGACTTTTGGATAGGACCTCGTGATGCACGCTCTCAGGGGATAGTTGATCCGCAATCCCATGCGTTTCGCCCAAGGGAGAAGAATGGGGGGAGAAATCTTGTCCGGAGAGCCGGGCAGCAATTCGGTTCCGCAGTGGCGCTCGATGAGCGTGCGCGTCCGGTTAACGACCCGCTGAGCGGAAGGTATTTCGATCTGCTCGCTCGGATCGCACTGGTGAATCAAGGCAGATGATTCGAATGCCGTCCAGAACGGCATCTTGCACCAGACCCTGTAAATATCCTCTACCAGGTCTTCCTCTTCTTCTTCGTACCACTCTTGAGACATCTGCTTTCCGGAGGTTGCTCAACCTTCGGCGGGATAGAGCACTAGCTAAGCGCAATCAACTCCGGAATGCGGGAACCGTGGTCAGCTGTGTTCGCCTCCCGGGTGACTATGCCGGCTATTCTAAGCAGTTCATTTCTTGAGATCGTCAGTTCGCGTCGCGGCGGGCGTTTTCGCTACGTGATCCAGACACGCGAGCAAAGCGTAACGGGCAAGCTGTTCAGCTGTGCCCCGGGTGCTGGCCCAGTCATAACCAATCTTCTGACTGGTGCCGTGGATCGTGCGGCTCCGACCCTCGCCGTAAATTGTTTCAAGAACAGACTGGAACGTGGGGCCCTGCGGATTAATGGGGTCGGTTCGTTTGATACCCAGCCGGGCCTCAAGCATCGTTAGGATGCCGTTCGTTTTCGTGCCCTTGCCAAGCGCATCAAGAGAAGCAGCAAATCCGACAGTGGCCATGAGGTCCCCAACCTCTCGGCAACCTTTCTCGAACCAGATAAGCGCCTGCAGCAGGGCCTCCAACAGCTCAGGACGTGCGGTGCTCCTGGCCGGATCAACAAGATTGTTCAGCACTTCTCCGCACGTCACGAACGCATTTGCCATACGGGTTAGCTCCGCCTGCCAATCCTTCGCCCGAATGAAGGGCCCCGCAGGACGACGACTTAAGCGGGATCCTGAAAGAACGATCTTCCCAGGAACAAATAGGAGCGCGCTTTGAATATGGATCGGGCCATCATAGTGCAGACTAAAGCCCCGCAACGTTTCGGAGGGCGTCTCGAAAGCCAGCGCGGCACAGGTCAAAGCCAATCGTGCGGCGGTCAATGCAGTCTCAAGACCCGCCTCCGCAGCAAATGCCGAAGATAGCTTGGCCGTGCAGACGTACTCGCATGATCCGATAGCCTTTAGTATGTCACCTTCCCGCAGCTTATCGCGGCCGTCCTTGCGAGGACCGGCACGCGAACCGCCCCAGATCCGCTTGACACGTCGCTGAGTGACCACGGTGACGCCACCCTCAGTGGCCTTTCGGTCAAGCCAAGTCAGGCGCGGTTCAAATGTGATCGGTCCAATCGTGAATGGCGAAACGTCAGAGCTGGAAAACAGCGTCGTTCCGAACGCATGCTCAAGCGGGTTTAGATTGGCAACGATGCCGTTGAGAGAGTCATCAAGCTTTTTCAGCAGAGGAGGCGCTTGTTTGACTGTAGACGTCTTCAACGAAGCGCCAGCGAGCAACGGCCCAATGGTCGTTCGCACCCAATCTCGCCACTCGCTGTCTTTGATGCTCCGCGTCAGCGTTGGACGCTTTGTCTTCAGATCGCGTGCCAACCGCGTTATCAGGTTGTCGATCTCTTCGGTGATTTGGATTGTGCCGCCGTCACCTGCCGGGATAAGACGAGGGAGCCTGAAGCTGTCATCCGAGATCAGCGATGATGCGGATTTTCCCTGGATTGCGCGGAGCGCAGCGAGGATGTCTTCAATGACCTTTTCCGGACTGCTCATATAATCCACGCTCTGAACGAAGTTATTTTTGGCCCAACGCTTCTTTTATTCGGGCGACGGCCGCGGGCAGGTCGTTCCTGATTTCATCGCCAGGAATGCGAACGGGGCGAATGCCCAATGCCGCAAGCTTCTCGGTGATGACGGCGTCTTTCGCCATCTGCTTGGCGCGGGCATGATGTCCTCCATCGCAGAAGACTGCGACGCGCTCGTCCGAGAAGAACAAGTCCGCTTCCGTTACTAGGCCGTCTGTATGGCGAAATTCTACGTCGTTCCAGAGATGGTACCAAGACGGAAACGTCGCCCCGTCACTCATGATCAGCATCTGGCACGCTGGAAACAGCTTCTCCTTCGCGAGCGCCTGGATCACAAACAATTCAATGGGTGTCTCGGCTCCCCAGACTCGCCGCGCTTCAACCTGTTTAAACGGTGTGAAGAACAGTTTGCGGCGGTGCTTCTCGTAACGTGTCTTCATCTGTTCCGAAGGCATTTTGATATCCATCGTCAGGATTTCGTCATCTTCAGCCTGCTCCGTCGCCAGAAAGAACTGATCGATTACAAGCCCCATCTCGTCGAGATAGCCCCTTCTTTCGCCGTCCATATAGCCCGGCAAATTCCCGAAAAGGCGCCACCCACCCGAGAACGGATCATACCCCGCGTACATCGGTTCGGTCGCGAGCCACCCGTCAACATCAAGCTTCGCGACCAGATCAATCGTCGATTCCTGAACCTTGTCCCGCTTCGACGCGGGAATGAGTGTCATCGCAAAAGGCCGGACTTGAAGGACGCCGTCCACTTCACCGGCAGGCACGCAACTCAGGACGATAGAAACCAGCTGGAAGTTTGTGCCCCGCTTGCGGAATAGCTCGACCTCTCCATCGCTTGGCTTGTCGTGCAACGTGCCGCCCGCCGCCTCGGCCATCGCCTTCGTAACCGGCTGGATCCCTCCGAGATCGAGGGTGGCGACTCGGATCAGCTCCGGGACGGACGACCAATCCAAGGCGAACGGCAATTTCGGCAGTATTCCGTAAGCCGAGTCGGCCAACAGTGAAGCGGGTCTGTTCTCAATCATCCGGGGACGTTACCTCGGACGTCGCAAAATCCAAAGACAAACGCCAGAGTTGCGAGCCGATTTTTTAGCTGGTGAGCCCGCTCGGCGGATCCTTCGGGGTTCGCCATGATGTAGCTGGAAAATCTATGCCGGATATGAAGAGTCTAACGTCCTCGCCGTTCACAAATATAAAGTCGGCGCTGTTCGATATGGCACCGTTAGGGTCCCGCGCCCCACGAACACGACCGTGCGCAGTGTGGAAGGTCAGGTCTTCGTTGATGAGGTATCCGTACCGAGCGAACCCAGCGCCATAGAGACCATCCGCACCTTTCGGGTATTGGGCAAACTGGACTTTGTTATAGCCGGGCTTGAGAAGACTGACGAACGCCTTCTCTGCATCGGCTACCACCTGCTTCCGATTCAGCTTGTCCTCGAAGTCATCGTCTCTGAAATCGTGATCCAATTCAAAGGTCTGCAAGACGAGGGAATTGACCCGGAAAAGAAAAAGATATGTTTCGTCCGACACCCGCGCTCCTGGATAGCGCTGCGGCTCATTTGCAAGAATTTCGGTTCGCGCATGATGACCCTTCGCAATGAGGCGGTCGAAACTGTCTCCAGTGCGGGCAATGCCAACATACAAAAGGTCGTAGACGGAGAACTCGGCATGGCGATCCAAGCCCTCGATCCCCGGTCGGCCATGCGATCGATCGCACAACAATTTCTCCGTCGTGAACCACTCCAGAACGTTTGATCCCTCTTCTTTTATGGGCCCGTCCCAAATTCGGACGCCTTTGGGACCAAGTTCGAACCACAACGGGCTCTTATTGCCGACGACGCCGGGAAGCGAACGTATGTCGAGACGCACTTCGTCCGAGGGACCGCCCTCGATTGCGAACCTGAAGGTCAAAATCTCATCGTCTTCCGTTTGGAAATCGATGAATTTAGCTTCCGGACGGCCTCCGATAATGTAGAAGTCGCTTTCCCTAAGCAGTGGCTCTACCTCTGGGTCACCTTTAAACCAAACAGCCTCCTGGTTGGACATTGGCAGATAGACCAACTCCAGCATTGAGATTTTTGACTTTGTGACTGTTGTGTCCGTCATGTTTTTTTGAATACCATTTCGAGGCTCAAGGTTGAACAGGCCGCTGCGTCTTATTTACCGCGAGCGTGATCGATCGCCGCATCAATCTCGCGCTCTGCGGCGGCGGCGGATTCTTCCAACGCCTCTCGGATATCCGCCGTCGAGGCCATGAAAGACTGGTACTTCGACAAGACGGTGTGCGGATTCTTGTTCGCCCTTAACCGCGCTGCCTGCTTCTCCCATGACGGGATAGGGTCGGACCGGAATTTGTGCGGATAGTTCTTCCCGAGCCATTCGACCAGCTGGAGCAAGTTTCCGCTCCAGCTATGGTTCATCGCGAACGCTTTGCCTTCCTCCGAGAATGCAAGACGCCATGCCTGAGTGCTCACTACCGCTTCGTCGCGTGTCGTCTGCTGGCCCACATATACGCCATCCGCTACAATATCGATGCAGACATTCTGCTGGTAAATGATTTCGTCCATTTCATCGGCGAGCGCCGAGATCGTGGCCTTTGGATCATGATCGCAGGTCTTGCGTAACAATGCGCAGCCGTTCGCAAAATCATCGAACCCACCGGGGAATGTCGCGTGACCGTGGAAATACTTCTTTGCCCGTTCCGGTAGCTTCTGGTTTGAACTCCAGCCCAACCCGCGCGGCTTGTAGGTGCCAAGATAGCCGCACGCCGTGTCGAAGTAGAACGCCGAGAGCGCGGGCAAAATGGCTTCGTGCCGGAGGCCAACGTGATAGACCTCGTTACGGTAGCCATGCAGGATCGTGATCGTTTGCGTGATCTCATCCGAAAGACTGGCTTCGATCTTCGCGAATTTAAGCTTGGCATCGAAGTTGCGGCCGAGCGCCTTGTTCAGCGCGTCCTGGTGCGCGTATTCCTCACGCAGGAACGAATAGGATTTCAGGTCGGACGCCTTATCCTTGGCGATCTGATGAAGCACCAGCTCGACAGCATTGTCGGTCAACATCAGGCCGAAACGCGCGTTATGCACGTCGCCCTTGGCGATGTGCTCCAGGGCGAGATCGAGTTGTTCGAGTACTGAGGCGAGAAACAAAAGCATCTGAAAACAATCCATCAAATCGGTTCGTGATGGAAGGTAAGAATTGGCGGGTCGTCTGCAAGCCGACCGGGCTCTTTTCGCTGGCACTCACCGGGCGCCGTTGCCGCGAAGATCGCAAAACGTTTGTCCCGGCCATCCGGTGACGATCCCTTCTGTAATCCGATCGGTGAGGTCAAGCCCTTTCGAGCCCACTGGATGTCCGGTTGTAGGGAACGAGCGGTCAGCCGGCCAGTCGGTTTTCCGTGACACCGGCCCGCAACCTTCAGAATATGATAGCTCGCGGCAAGGAAGCCGGTGCTGGTTTATCAGAAGGCCCCGCAGGCGGCAGCGGCGGAATAGTCAGAGCCAGCGGCGAACCTCGGCCTTGTAGCGGCGGTAGTCGTCGCCGAACTTCGCTTCGAGATAGCGCTCCTCGCGGGCGATCACCTGCGTCTGGATCGCGATCAGCACCAACGGGAGCAAGGCGAAGGCGATCGGCCCGTCGAAGCCGATCGCAAGGCCGGCATAGATAAGCGCCATGCCGAGATACATGGGATTGCGGGTCCACCGATAAGGACCGGTCGTTGCGATGAGGGTCGTTGGCTGCGACGGCGGAACGTTGGTGCCCAGCCGCCGAAACAGCCCCGCCGCCGCAAGCATCATCGCCGCGCCGGCAACGAACAGCAGCGCGCCCGTCGCGACGAGCAACCGCCAGTCGATGCCGAAAGAGCGCAGGGTGACGAACCGCTCCACCGCCAGCCCCAACAGCAGCGCTCCCAGATAAACGAAGGGCGGAGGGAAGCGCACACCCGCGCTGTCCGGTTCGACGGCCATGCTCATCTCCAGTCTGTGCTCTCAAACCAGCATCGACTGCTGGGCGAAGATACCCGCCATCGCGCCTTGCCATGATGCCGTGGTGACCGAGGGCATGAGGGGGTTGGCGAGGTCGCCGGCGGCGTAGATGCCAGGCATGCTGGTTTCGCGGCGCTCGTCGACCTTGAGGGCGATGCCGAGGGGCGTATCGACCGTGGCGAGACCCAGTGATTCATGCAGGCTTGCGGACGGCTTGTTGCGCGGATGCGCGAACAGGATGTCGACCGCGACATCGGGGCCGGTATCGAGCTTGACGGTGGCGCTATGGCCCCCGTGATGGGCGATCTCGGTGATCCGGCCCTCGACGACAGGTATGTTGCGGCGCGCCAGATCGGCCCGGATATCGGGCGGAAGAATGTCGTGACCATCGGCGAAGAGCGTCAACCTGTCGGTCCAATCGTGGAACAGCCTGACCTGATTGTGCGACTGCGGGCCGGACCAGACGAGGCCCCAATGCTGGCCGGCGACTTCAAAGCCGTCGCAATAGGGACAGGGCACGATGGACGTGCCCCAGCCTTCGGCAAAGCCCGGAACATCAGGCATCTGATCAACGATGCCATAGCTCAGGATCAGGCGGCGCGCCCCAAGGCTTTCGCCATCGCCAGTGAGGACGGAGAAATCGTCGATGGTGCCGGAGATGCTGTCAGCCCGGGCATTGACCAGCCTAATCGTGGGATAGCGCGCCAGCTGCTGCCGCGCCTCGGCCAGGATGTCCAGCGGCGGCTTGTGATCGTGGCCGAGCAGACCATGCGAGTGGCCGGCGAAGCGGTTGCGCGGCAGGCCGGTATCGAGAACGGTGACCTTGCGGCGGGCACGGCCGAGCTGCAGGGCGCCGGCGAGACCGGCAAAGCTGCCGCCAATGATGATGACGTCATCCATGGTGATGGGCTCCGTGTTGTTGATGGAGGGCTTGCACATTTCAGATACTACATGGTATCGTAATGCAAGAATTAGGATACTGTCAAGGACTGGAATTATCGTGACCGAAAACAGCCAGGCCCGGCGCGGCCGGCCCGCCAACGAGGCGCTTGGCCAAACGATAATCGACGCCGCGTGCGAACTCTTTGTGGAATTGGGTTTTCAAGCGACGACATTGGACAAGGTCGCCCAGCGGGCGAAAATATCCAAGCTCAGCATCTATCGGCACTTCGAGAACAAGGAGGCGCTGTTCAGCGCGGCCATCGCGGCCGGCTGCCATCAGTTTGCACAGGCCCTTTTTGAAGGCGTCGACGGTTCGGCCGAAGATCAGCTCATGGCGGTGGGATCATCCCTGCTTCGCACGCTGTTGAGGCCGGACGTCCGCAGTGTCGAAGCCATGATCATGGCCGACAAGACGAATCAAAAGTCGTTAAGCAAGCTCCATTACGAAGCCCGCCCCGCCCATGTCATCGCCCAAATCGAGGCCCTGTTGCGTCAGTTGCACGCGAAGGCGGTTCTGAACGTGCCCGATCCTCTCCAGTCCGCCCGCTTGTTTGCCGCGCTTTTCAAAGGATCCGATCTCCTGATGATCGCACGCTTCGATGAGGCGAGAGCAGAGGACGACAACGAAATCGAATCCTATTGCCGGTCGGCCGTCGCCATGTTCATCGCCGCGCACGGTGGCAACGACCACGCGGGCGGATAGCCTAAACGATCTATAAGTCATGGCGGCCCCTGTCGGCGATACCGCGTGCATCGCTGCGGTCGGTCTTGTTTGGGCGCGATGATAGAAATCGCTGCGCGTGCCGCGTTTCGATACAAACGGTCCGAAAGCCGCATTCGACTAGTGCGCCGTACAGCCATTCGGACAGCGGACAGGCTTCGATGCCAACGAGCGTTATCGCGGCTCGCCCCCGGGAGAGCGCCTTGATGAGCTGCGCTGGTTCACTCTCTGCCTTGCCTTCCCATACCAGCGAGCCGTCCGCTTCGACGACACAGATCGAAGTTGTCCTGAGCGACGTCCAATCCGACGAATAGAGTCATCGCACTTCTCCCTTGCTGGGCCGAATCAATCCCAGCACAAGGCTAGCGAGAGGCACGCCGGGATCGGATTACCCCAGCTCGCGCAAGGCACAAGCTACCCTTCGCCGGAGGGAGTCGGTCCCGCGTCCCGCCAATCTGCGGTGCGGAGTCACTCCACTTCCATAGGGACAGTCTCTGCGCCGTGACGCTCCATTCCGTCGTTAGTCTGGCGCGCTCGGGGAGGCTCGTTGCGGTGCTGATCTAGTTTTCCGCCTCGGTGTCGTGCCCTGGCAATAGGACTGCCAAGCTTCCATGAGCTTGCGGCGCTTCTCCAGGGCGTCACCACGTCTGTACGCACGTTCCGCCTTGTCTCCAACGATATGCGCAAGTGCAGCTTCCGCGACCTCCCGTGGAAACGAGGTGGCATCGCCCGCCCAGTCTCGGAACGAGCTGCGGAATCCATGAGGCGTCGCGTCGACGCCCATCCGCTCCAGCACCGCCTGCAGTGACGTCTCGGACAACTGTCGACCACGTTTCCCCCCAGGAAAGACGAGTTCGCTTTCCTCGGTCCGGAGCCGTCCCATCTGCAGCAGGATTTGAACGGCGCGACTGGTTAGTGGAACGCGGTGCTCACGACCGCCCTTCATTCGCGGTCCCGGTACGATCCACAGTCGATCGTCAAGCGACAACTCAGACCATGTCAAGCCGAACACTTCGCCGGATCGTGCCGCGGTCACAATTGCAAACTCCAATGCCCTCGGTGCTATTCCTTCCATCTCCCGTAGCTGCCGCATGAACGCGGGCACCTCCTGGAAGGGCAGAGCCTTGTGGTGTCCTCTCGTCAGCATCGGTCGCTTCGGCAAGATCGCGTCCAGGTGTCCGCGCCACTGCGCCGGGTTCTCTCCAGACCGCATCCCGCGGGCTTTGGCAAAGCTCAGGACGCGCTCAATTCGTCCGCGCAGTCTGGAGGCAGTCTCTGACTTTGAACGCCAGATGGGCTCCAGAACGGCCAGAACGTCATCCGTGGTTATCTCTGCGACCGGCTTCGATCGGATTTGTTGGCAATAGGCCGTCAGCGTCATCGTCCATTGCGCTCGGTGCTTCTCGTTTCTCCAGGACGGCGACATGCTCTCAATCAGGGCGTCGGCCGCTTCACCGAACGTCATTTGTGACTGTTGGGCATCGCGGGCGGCCAGAGGATCGCGCCCTTCCAGGACGAGCTGACGAGCATTGGCGGCCTTCTCTCGGGCCTTCTGCAAGGGGACGCCTTGGAGCGGGCCTAATCCCATCTCTCGACGTCTGCCGGCGACTTTCCACATGAACACCCATGAACGGGCGCCGCTCGGGCTGATGCTCAGATACAGCCCACCGCCATCCGAATGACGACCGGGCTGTGTGAGAGTCGCGACTTTGCGAGCACTCAGCTTATTGACGAGTCTTGGCATTCTTCCCCACCCTCTTCCCCACCCGAGCCTCTGGATTTCGCAGGATTCGGCTGGACGACAACGGACAGAGAATGTCGTAAAGTGCTTGAAATACAGTGTCTACCGAAACTGTGCTGGATGCTGTTGGACTTTGGTAAGGCGGACACTCTCTCCGCCACTCGTCACCCTGTCAGCCTCCACCTCCCATCCCCGGCCCGCTTCAGCGCGGGATCGCTCACCCGCACATGCTCCGCGAGGAAATCGATGAAGGCGCGCACGCGCGCCGGAAGCGGGGCGGTGTGGCCGACATAGACGGCGTGGATGTCTTCGCGGTCGCCGGGATTGTGGTTTTGCAGCACCGGCACCAGACGACCCGCTTCGATGTCGGGACCGATGTGGAAAAGGGCGAGACGGGCGAGGCCGACGCCGCCCAGCGCAAGCCGACGGGCGGCTTCGCCGTCGCTGACGCGCGCGACGGGCGGCGGCACGGCTTCTTCGGTGTGGTCGCCGCGCTTGAATAGCCAGCCGCGGATCGCCCGCGGAAAGGTCCAGCCGATACCGCGATGCTTGTTGAGCTCCGCCGGCGTCTTTGGCGTGCCGCATCGCGCGAGATAGTCCGGCGCGCCGACAACGACCATGCAGCTGGTGCCGAGCTTTCGCGCGACGAGACGTGACGCGCGCAGCGGGCCGACGCGGATCGCGACGTCGGCGCGCTCCTGCATCAGGTCGATCAACATATCGGTCAGCACCAGGTCGAGCGTCACGTCTGGATGCAGCTCGAGGAAACGCGGGATCAGCGGCATCACATGCAGCATGCCGAAAGGAATGTTGCAGTTGACCGTGAGGCGGCCCCGCGGCGTCGTGCCGGAGGCCGCTTCGCGCTCGGCTTCCTCCATCTCGGCGAGGATGCGCACCGTGCGCTCGTAAAAGGTTTGGCCTTCCTCCGTCAGCGTGAGCTTGCGCGTGGTGCGGTTGATCAGCCGGGAGCCGAGCCGCGCTTCCAGCCGCGAGATCAGCTTGCTCACGCCCGACGGCGTCAGGCGCAATTTCCGTGCGGCCTGGGTGAATCCGCCCAAGTCGACGACGCGGACGAAAACCTCCATCTCGGCGGAGCGGTTGGTATCGAAGCGAGCCATGTTGAATTCACGTCACAAATGATTGGATTGCGGACATTCTAATGGTTTTGCTGCGTTGCGGCTATCTGCGTGGCTCGTCCCTCGCATTGGAGTAACGCATGCCTCCCGCTGTCCTCGCGCTCACCGCCGGTGCCTTCGGCATCGGGACCACCGAATTCATCATTATGGGCCTGCTGCTCCAGGTCGCTGCCGACATGCATGTCTCCGTCCCGGTCGCGGGGCTGCTCATCTCCGGCTATGCACTGGGCGTGTTCATCGGCGCGCCGGTCCTGACGCTGGCTACACGGCGGATGCCACGCAAAGCCGTGCTGCTGGCGCTGATGGCGATCTTCACGCTGGGCAATGCAGCCTGCGCGCTGGCGCCGAACTACGAATTGCTGATGGCGGCGCGCGTGCTGACCTCGCTCGCGCATGGCACCTTCTTCGGAGTCGGCTCGGTGGTCGCGACCAGCCTTGTTGCCGAGGACAAGCGCGCCTCCGCGATATCGACCATGTTCATCGGCCTCACGGTCGCAACGCTGCTCGGCGTGCCCTTCGGCGCCTGGTTCGGCCTGATGCTCGGCTGGCGCGCGGCGTTCTGGGCGGTGACCGTCATCGGCGTGATCGCCTTTGCGGTGGTGGCGGCGCTGGTGCCCGGCCATGTTGGCAGCGGCGAGAAGCCGATCTCGCTCGCCGAGGAAGTATTGGTCCTCGGCCGTCCGCAGGTGCTGCTCGGCCTCGCCATGACCGTGTTCGGCTTTGCCGGCCTGTTCGTCGTCTTCACCTATATCCAGCCGATCCTGACGCGCTTCACCGGCTTCCCGGAGGCCGCGGTCTCACCGATCCTGCTGATATTCGGCGCAGGTCTCGCGATCGGAAACGTCGCCGGCGGCAAGCTTGCCGACCGTGGCCTCACCCGTGCGCTGATCGGAACGCTGGCCGCGCTCGCCATCGTGCTGCTCGGCCTTGGCGCCGTGCTGTCGGTCAAGATCCCGGCCATCGTGCTGATCCTGCTGCTCGGCATCGCGGCCTTTGCAACGGTCGCCCCGCTCCAGCTTCGTGTGCTGGAAGCCGCCGGCCCCAGTGGACGCACGCTCGCTTCGAGCCTCAACATCGCAGCGTTCAATCTAGGCAATGCGCTTGGAGCTTGGGTTGGCGGTGTCACCATCGATCGCGGGCTCGGCCTCTCCGCGCTGCCGCTGGTCGCGGCCGGCATCACGACGGTTGGTCTCGTGCTGGCGCTGTGGAGCGTTCGGCTCGATCGCGCGCAGGCCGCCGTTGCGGCTTGCCCGGCGGAGTGAGAGGACAGCGAGACGACGGCCTCGATGTTGCCGCCCCGAGCACGGCCTTCAACCGTCTGTTGCGATAGACGACGATGCCGCGCTCGTTCTTGTGCTTGGAGCCGCCGCTCTGTCCGTAGACGCTGTACAGGATCACCGCGCCATGCAGAAACGTGCCTGTACACGGGCGCGTGACCTCCATAACTTCCGCAGTGTAACTTCAGGAGAGCGACGTGGCGAAGACGGCGACCAAGAAGAAAAGCGCTTCAAATGAAACAGCGGAGACTTCCAGCAAGAAAAGCGCCGTCCGCAAGGGCATGGTTGTGAAGGCTGCAACGAAGCCGGTCAAGAAGGCCGCCACGCGCAAATCATCCGCACCACGCCGCCCCAGAGGGCCGGCCTGGCAATGGTCGGCGGTCGAGACCGCAGCCGCAATCCGCTCCGGCGTCATCTCCGCGGTCGAGACCGTCCAGGCGCATCTCGACCGGATGCGCGCCGTCAATCCGAGGCTGAACGCCGTCGTCGTCGATCTCTCGGAGGAGGCGTTGGCTGCGGCGCATGCGGCCGACAAGCAGCGCGCGAAGGGCGGCGAACTCGGCCTCCTGCATGGCGTACCGATCACGATCAAAGAGAATGTCGACTACGAAGGCCGTCCGAATTTCAATGGCGTTCCCGCCAACAAGGACCTCATCGCGCCGTCGGATTCTCCCGTGGTGCGCAACCTGAAGAAGGCCGGCGCGATCGTCATCGGGCTCACCAACACGCCGGAATTCTCCTTCCGCGGCTTCACCGACAATCCCTTGCACGGGCTGACGCTCAACCCCTGGGATCCGGACATCACCTGCGGCGGCTCCTCCGGCGGTGCGGGTTCGGCGGTCGCCGCCGGCATCGGCACCATCGCGCATGGCAACGACATCGGCGGCTCGCTGCGCTGGCCCGCGCATTGCAATGGCGTTGTGACCATCAAGCCGACGCAGGGACGTATTCCGGCGTTCAACGGAAGCGCAACCGCCGAGCGGCCGATGCTGGCGCATCTGATGTCGGCGCAGGGGCCGCTCGCCCGCCACGTCGCCGACGTTCGTCTCGCGCTGGAGGTGATGAGCCAGCGCGATCCGCGCGATCCCTGGTGGGTGCCGGCGCCGCTGGTCGGGCCAAAGCCGAAGGGGCCGATCAAGGTCGCATTGGCCAAGATCCCCGAGGACATGGAGGTCGACCCGTCTGTGCGCACGGCGTTGCGCCAGGCCGCCGATCATCTGGAGCGTTCGGGCTATCGGGTCAGCGAGGTCGATGTGCCCGACATCGACGGCGTGTGGCAGACCTGGTGCGACATCATCACCAACGAGACCATGGTGATGCAGGAGGCCGGCATGCTGAAGGTGACGTCTGAGGATTTCCACAAGGCGTGGGGCGGCATGAAGGCCAAGGCCAACGTGCTCGACCTGAAGACCTGGATGCAGGCGACCGCCGCGCGCAACGGCCACATCCGCACCTGGCAGCTGTTCTTCGAAGAGTATCCGGTCGTGCTGGCGCCGACCACGGTGAAGCCGACGCCGGGCCCGCGCGAGGACACTGTCAGCCCCGAGCGCGTGCGCGAGATTTTCTGGGGCGAGATACGCTTCGTCTCCGCGATCAACGTGCTGGGCCTGCCCGGCGCCGTGGTGCCGGTGGCCGTGCACGATGGCAAGCCAATCGGCGTGCAGCTTATTGCCGGGCGCTATCGCGAGGACCTCGCGCTCGACGCGGCAGCAGCGATCGAGAAGCGCGCCGGCGTGATCGCCCATCGGCTGTGGGAGCAGATGGGCTTATAGGTGCGAATATCTCACCTTCTCCCCGGCACAAGGGGAGAAGGAAGCCACCCAGCTGGCGACGCAAAAGTTCATTAATTCAATTTGACTCGAATTTTAGCCAATTCCCCAACAACCGTTAGGGTTACTTCCTCGATCTCTAGACGAATTATTGTCCGCTTTACCACCCGCCTCTAACAGAGGGACGGCGGACAACGCACCTGCCTCATACAGGCCAATAAGTGCGGCCCGCTCCACGCGGAGGTGGCACGATGCGCAACGAGACGATCGCTATTCACGCCGGCTACGAGCCCGAAGCCACCACGCACGCGGTTGCCGTGCCGATTTACCAGACCGCGGCCTACGCCTTCGACAGCGCCGATCACGGCGCGGCGCTCTTCAATCTCGAGGCAGAAGGCTATCGCTACAGCCGCATCGCCAATCCGACCAGCGCGGTGCTGGAGAAGCGTATCGCCGAGCTCGAGGGCGGCGTCGGCGCGCTCGCGGTCGCGACCGGGCAGGCTGCGCTGCATTTCGCCTTCGTCAACGTCGCCGATCACGGCGGCAACATCGTTTCCGTGCCGCAGCTCTACGGCACCACACATACGCTGCTCTCGCACATCCTGCCGCGGCAGGGCATCACCGGCCGCTTCGCCGAGAGCGACACGCCGGAGGCGATCGAAAAGCTGATCGACGAGAACACCCGCGCCGTGTTCGCCGAGACCATCGGCAATCCCGCCGGCAATGTCTGCGACATCGAGGCGCTGGCGAAGATCGCGCATGCGCATGGCGTGCCGCTGATCGTCGATAACACGGTCGCGACCCCGATCCTGCTCAAGCCGTTTGATTACGGCGCCGACATCGCCGTGCATTCGCTCACCAAGTTTCTGGGCGGCCACGGCACGACACTCGGCGGCGCCATCGTCGATTCCGGAAACTTTCCCTGGGCCAAGTACGCCGCCCGCTTCCCGGGCTACAACAAGCCGGACGCCTCCTACCACGGCCTCGTCTATGCCGAGCGCTTCGGCAAGACCGCCTATATCGAGCGCGCGCGCAGCATCTATCAGCGCACCATGGGTTCGGTGCTGTCGCCGTTCAACGCCTTCCTGCTGCTCCCGGGCATCGAGACCGTGGCGCTGCGCATGGAGCGCCACTGCGAGAATGCCCGCAAGGTCGCCGAATTCCTGCGCAAGGACCCCCGCGTTGCCTGGGTCAACTACACCGGCTTCCCGGACAGTCCCTATTATCCGCTGGTGCAGAAATATCTGGACGGGAACGCGTCCTCGCTGTTCACCTTCGGCATCAAAGGCGGCATGGAAGCCGGCAAGTCCTTCTATGATGCGCTGAAGCTGATCACGCGCCTCGTCAATATCGGCGACGCCAAGTCGTTGGCCTGCCATCCGGCCTCGACCACGCACCGGCAGATGTCGGCGGAGCAGCAGCGCGCCGCCGGCGTCTTGCCGGAAACGATCCGCTTGTCGATCGGCATCGAACA
The DNA here is from genome assembly GCF_023073915.1 of Bradyrhizobium sp. 149. Taxonomy (GTDB): domain Bacteria; phylum Pseudomonadota; class Alphaproteobacteria; order Rhizobiales; family Xanthobacteraceae; genus Bradyrhizobium. The sequence continues at coordinate 43,605 of NZ_JADPKK010000005.1, forward strand.
TTCCCAAGATATCATCGAGGATCTCGACCAGGCACTGGAAAAGGCCTGCCCGTCGGAGCGCCTCCAGGCCGCGGAGTAGGCGGCCGCGCCGATGACGATCCTGATCGACAGGGATCAAGGCATATCGAGCCCGGCACTGGTGCCGGGGGAGGGCGATCTGGCGCGCGAGCGCGGCAGCGCCGAGCTCACCATCGGGCTGATCAACAACATGCCGGATCCGGCGCTGAAGGCGACCGAGCGGCAGTTCATGAAGCTGCTGCAGGCCGCGGCGGGTCCGCGCCGCATCCGCTTCCACTGTTTCTCGCTGCCCTCGGTGAAGCGTTCGCCGGAAGCGAAGTGGCATGTCGAGAGCGAATATTCGGAACTCACCGAGCTCAGGCGCCACAAGTTCGACGGCTTGATCGTGACCGGCGCTGAGCCGGTCGCGCCCGAGCTTGACCGGGAACCGTACTGGCGCGATCTCACCGAGTTGATCGACTGGGCCAAGATCAACACCCGCTCGACGATCTGGTCGTGCCTCGCTGCGCATGCTGCGGTGCTGCATCTCGATCGTATCGAACGGCGGCGGCTGCCAGCCAAATGTCATGGCGTTTTCGACTGCGAAACCGTGACCAGCGATCCGCTCACGCGGGCCGCGCCTGCGCTCCTCAAAGTCTCGCATTCGCGTCTCAACGAGATCGCCGAGAGCGACCTCGCGCAGGCCGGCTACCAGGTGCTGACGCGTTCGGCAAAGGCCGGCGTCGATATCTTCGTCCGGCAATATGCCAGCCGCTTCGTGTTCTTCCAGGGTCACCCGGAATACGACGCGCTGTCGCTTCAGCGCGAATATCTGCGCGACATCGGCCGCTATCTCGCGCGTGAGCACGACAATTATCCGCGTTTGCCCGTGAGCTATTTTGACGCAGCGACCGAAGAGAAGCTTGTCCGCTTCGAGAAACAGGCAACGCACCAACGCCACCCCGCGCTCAGCAACGAACTGCCTGCGCTGAATTTGCGTAGCGATATCGCCGCCGGCAGCGCCGCGGCGGCATTGTTTCGGAATTGGCTGCAATATCTTGGCGCGGGAACCGATGCGCCGGCGCTTGCGCGTTAGGTCAGGACGATGGGTTCGACGTTAGGACTAACGAAGTGTGAAGCTTGCCTCAACCAGTGCGCGAATGCTTCAGTGAGGGGGCGGGACAGACAGGACATGCGATTCGTGTGGTCGGCACTCCAGGGACGCGTGAGCAATCGGCTGGCCCGGCATTTCCGCGCCGCACCGCACCGGCTGCCCGCGCATGCACCCATGGTGAGCTTCACCTTCGACGACGCCCCCGATAGCGCCGCAGGCGAGGGCGCCGAGCTCCTGGAGCAGCATGGCGGCCGCGGCACGTTCTATCTTGCCGGCAGCCTGGTCGATCGTCCCTCGAGCCACTGGCACGGCCTGTCGAACGACGCGGTCGTGCGGCTTCACCGGGCCGGGCACGAGATCGCCTGCCACACCTTCTCGCACCAGAGTGCGGCCAATCTCGACGAGGCCGCCATGGCCAGCGAGATCGAGCGAAACCGCAGCCATTTTCGCGGCATCGATTCTTCGATCACACTGGAAAATTTCGCTTACCCCTATGGCATGGCGTCGGTGTGGCGCAAGCCGCAGCTCGCCAAGACCTTCCGCTCGGCGCGCGGCATCCTTCCCGGCGTCAATCGCGATGTCATCGATCTCCAGTTCCTGCGCGCTTCGCCCTTGGTCGATCGCGAGATCAATACGACAGGTGTCGATCGCTATTTTGACGAGGCGGTCGAGAGCGGCGGATGGTTGATCTTCTATGGTCATGACATCGCCGCCGCGCCGAGCCCGTATGGCTGCACGCCAGACCTGATGCGCCATGCGCTGCAGGCGGCCGGGAAGCGCGACATGCCCATCGTGACGGTCGCGGAAGCACTGCGAAGGATCGGGGCGTAAGAAAGCTTTCTTTCCTCAACAGGTCGAGGGGGAAGACGGCGTCCTGCCGCGCAAACAGTCTTGCCACGCCCGCGCGGTCATGCGACTGGCCTTGTGACAAATCTCACGGCCTCACCCCGACATGCCCATGTCCTCTCCTTCCACCGCTCCGCTGCCTGCGCCGGCCAAGGGCCGCGATGCGCTGTCGGTGCTGCATTCGGTGTTCGGCCTGCCCGGGTTCCGCGGCGCGCAGGGCGAGATCATCCGGCACGTCACCGACGGCGGCAATTGCCTGGTGCTGATGCCGACCGGCGGCGGCAAGTCACTGTGTTATCAATTGCCGGCGCTGCTGCGTGAAGGCTGCGGGATCGTGGTGTCGCCCTTGATTGCGCTGATGCGCGATCAGGTCGCCGCCATGCTCGAAGCCGGGGTCAACGCCGCCGCGCTGAACTCGTCGCTGACCTCGCAGGAAGCCTCGGATATCGAGCGGCGCTTGATCGCGGGCGAACTCGACCTGCTCTATGTCGCGCCGGAACGCCTGGTGACACCGCGCTGCCTGTCGCTGCTGGCGCGGGCCAAGGTGGCGCTGTTCGCGATCGACGAGGCGCATTGCGTCTCGCAATGGGGCCATGACTTCCGCCCAGAATATGTCGGCCTGTCCGTCATCGCCGAGCGTTTTCCCGACGTGCCGCGCATCGCGCTGACCGCGACGGCCGACGAGTTGACCCGCAAGGAGATCGTCGAGCGGCTTCAGCTTGCACACAGTCCGCACTTCGTCTCCAGCTTCGATCGGCCCAACATCCGTTACGAGATCGTCGACAAGCGCAACGCTGTGTCGCAGCTGAAGGAATTCATCCGGGAGCGCCACGCGGGAGACGCGGGCGTCGTCTATTGCCTGTCCCGCAAACGGGTCGAGGAGGTCGCCGCCGCGCTCGACGATGCCGGCATTGCGGCGCTGCCCTATCACGCCGGGCTCGACAGCAGCGTGCGCTCGCGCAACCAGGACCGCTTCCTCAACGAGGACGGCATCGTCATCGTCGCGACCATCGCCTTCGGCATGGGCATCGACAAGCCGGATGTGCGCTTCGTCGCCCATCTCGATCTGCCCAAGAGCATCGAGGCCTACTACCAGGAGACAGGACGCGCCGGCCGCGACGGCAAGCCGTCGGCGGCCTGGATGGCCTACGGTCTTTCGGACATCGTGCAGCAGCGCCGCATGATCGACGAGTCGAGCGGCTCCGACGACTTCAAGCGGGTCTCGATCGGCAAGCTCGATGCGCTCGTTGGCCTTGCCGAAACGCCCCACTGCCGGCGTCGGCGGCTGCTCGCCTATTTCGGCGAGATTGTGATGGGCGAGGGCTGCCGCAATTGCGACAATTGCCTGACGCCGCCGAAAATGCGCGACGGCAAGGTGCTGGCGCAAAAGCTCCTGTCCTGCGTCTATCGCACCGGCCAGCGTTTCGGAGCGATGCATCTCATCGACGTGCTGATCGGACGCCTGACCGAGAAGGTGACGCAGTTCGGCCACGACAAGCTCACCGTGTTCGGCATCGGACGCGAGCTCAACGAGAAGCAATGGCGCACGGTGCTGCGGCAGCTCGTGGCGATGGGACATTTGTGGAGCGACAGCGAAGCCTTTGGCGCGCTGAAGCTGGCCGATTCGTCGCGCGGCGTGCTGCGCGACGAAACGGAAGTGTGGCTTCGCGAGGAAGCGCCCGGCACCCGGATACGTTCGAGCCGCGCCAAATCCCGCCGCGGCGATCTGGCGCCGGCGACCGACGCGCCGCAGGGCGATGTCGATCCCGAATTGCGCGCGCGGCTACGAGCATGGCGCTCGGACATAGCCCGCGAGCGCGGGGTGCCGGCCTATGTCGTGCTGCACGACGCCACCATCGACGGCATCGTTCGCGCATGGCCGACCACGCTGGACGAGCTGCGCAATGTGCCCGGCATCGGCGACAAGAAGCTCGAGCATTACGGCGACGAGCTGCTGCAGATTGTCAGGGCACGGTAGGGCTACGGATCTTAGCCGTTCCGAAACGCATACCCATAGCCGTTCAGCGCCGGCGCGCCGCCGAGATGAGCGTAGAGGATCTTTGCACCCTTCTCGAAATAGCCCTTCCGCGTCAGGTCGATCAGGCCCTGCATCGACTTGCCCTCGTACACGGGATCGGTGATCATGGCTTCGAGACGCGCGGTGAGGCGGATCGCCTCCTTGGTCTCTTCCGACGGCACGCCGTAGGCTGGATAAGCGTAATCCTCGATCAGCACGACGTCATCGGCGACGAGATCCTTGCCGAGCTCGACGAGCTTGGCCGTGTTCTGCGCGATCGAGAGCACCTGCGCCTTGGTCTGCGCCGGGGTGAAGGAGGCGTCGATGCCGATCACCTTTCGCGCGCGCCCATCGGCGGCGAAGCCGACCAGCATGCCGGCATGGGTCGAGCCAGTGACGGTGCAGACCACGATGTAGTCGAACTTGAAGCCGAGCTCGGCTTCCTGCTTGCGCACTTCTTCGGCGAAGCCGACATAGCCGAGGCCGCCAAATTTGTGCACGGAGGCGCCGGCGGGAATCGCATAGGGCTTGCCGCCCGCCGCCTTCACCTCCTCGATCGCCTGCTCCCAGCTCTTGCGGATGCCGATGTCGAAGCCGTCGTCGACCAGGCGCACGTCGGCGCCCATGATGCGCGACAGCATGATGTTGCCGACGCGGTCATAGACGGCGTCCTCGTGCGGCACCCAGGCCTCCTGCACCAGGCGGCACTTCATGCCGATCTTGGCCGCGACCGCGGCGATCATACGGGTGTGGTTCGACTGCACGCCGCCGATTGAGACCAGCGTGTCCGCGTTTGAGGCGATCGCGTCGGGGATGATGTATTCGAGCTTGCGCAGCTTGTTGCCGCCATAGGCGAGCCCGGAATTGCAGTCCTCGCGCTTGGCATAGACTTCGACATTGCCGCCGAGATGCTTTGATAGCCGCTCCAGCTTCTCGATGGGCGTCGGACCAAAGGTCAGCGGATAGCGCGCGAATTTTTCGAGCATCGTCAGGTCATCCCGATTGGCGTTGGTGTTGGGGAAAGGCTAGCATCGCGGCGCAAAAAGGTGCTTTCAAATGTTGCGGTCTTATTGCGCACGATCTTGCGGAATGGCTGACAAGAGATACTGTTTCTTTCGTAATAGCCGCCAGCAACGGAAGCTTCTTCCATGTCCGCTCGTCTCGACCGCATAGACCTTAAGATGTTGCGATTGCTGCAAAATAACGGCCGGCTCAGTAACGCGGATCTGGCCGAAACCGTCGCCATCAGCCCGGCCACCTGCCATCGGCGCACCCAGCGCCTGTTCGAGCACGGCTTCATTTCCGCCGTCCGCGCCATGGTCGCGCCGAAGAAGGTGGCAAAGGGCACGCTGGTGATGGTCGGCGTCGTGCTCGACCGTTCGACGCCAGAGAGCTTTGCGATCTTCGAGCAGGCGATCGCCAGGCTGAAGTTCGTGCTCGACTGCCACCTCGTCGCGGGCGACTTCGACTATTTCCTCAAGATCCGTGTCGGCGACATGGAGGATTTCAACCGTATCCACGGCGAGCAGCTGATCGCGCTGCCTGGCGTGCGCCAGACCCGCACCTTCTTCGTGATGAAGGAAGTCGTCGACAACGCGCCGCTGGAGTTTTGAACGGAAGCTATTGATGCGCGATCCGCATCATGAGAGATTCAGGTGATGCAGACATTCCCCTTCCGCCACCTCAACCCGGCCGGGCCGGCCTATCGGCGCGGGTGGGTGGACGAGGCGGTCGCCGCGATCGAGGCCGACCAGTGCCGCACGGCCGACACGCATCTGATCAGGCTGATCGTGCCGGCGCTATCAGGCATCGATATCTATCTGAAGGACGAATCCACGCATCCGACCGGTAGCCTCAAGCACCGGTTGGCGCGCTCACTGTTCCTCTACGCGCTCTGCAACGGCCACATCCGCGAAGGCACGCCTGTCGTCGAGGCCTCGTCGGGATCGACCGCGGTGTCGGAAGCCTATTTCGCGCAAATGATCGGCGTGCCCTTCTATGCCGTGATGCCGCGCACGACTTCGGCGGAAAAGATCGCCGCGATCGAGCATTACGGCGGTAACTGCCATCTGATCGACGACGGCCGCGCGCTGTATGCGGAAGCCGGCGCGCTGGCCGCACGGCTGGGCGGCCACTACATGGACCAGTTTACCTTCGCCGAGCGCGCCACCGATTGGCGCGGCAACAACAACATCGCCGAATCCGTCTTCACGCAGTTGCAGGGCGAGCCGAGACCGCTGCCGGACTGGATCGTGATGGGCGCTGGCACCGGCGGCACCTCGGCCACGATCGGACGTTATTTGCGTTATCGCCAATATCCGACACGGCTGTGCGTCGCCGATGTCGAGCATTCCGCCTTCTTCGACTGCTTCCGTACACAGGACCGCTCGCATGTTTGCGACCGCCCCTCGCTGATCGAAGGTGTCGGCCGGCCCCGCTGCGAGCCCTCCTTCGTGCCGGGCGTGGTCGACCGCATGATGAAGATCCCGGATGCGGCCTCGATCGCGGCGATGAACGTGCTGTCGCGCCGGCTGCGCCGCGCGGTGGGGGGCTCTACGGGCACCAATTTCCTGGCGGTGTGCCGGCTTGCCTCGGAGATGCGAAAGACCAATCAGGCGGGGTCGCTGGTGACGCTGATCTGCGATTCCGGCGAGCGCTACCGGCAGACCTATTATGAGCCCGCGTGGCTGAAAGCACGCGGTCTCGATCCCGCGCCGTTCGAAGCGGCCTTGTCGTCGTTCCTCGATACAGCGCAGCCACTGGCGCTTGAGTTCGAAGACGTAACGAATCCGCAGAACTTACGAAATCCTGCGGTCTTATAGCCGGGGCCTCCCTGCCATCTGCAAAATTGCACGGTCGTCACGGCAACTTCACTTGCCTTGCGCCGTCACGCGGGCGAGCCTTGCGCCTCTCAACGAGGAGACCTGCCGTGCGCCTTCCCATTCTCGATCCGAAAGACCTGACTGCCGAACAGAAGCCGCTCTACGACGACATGCGAACGGGCATCACCGACCACTTCAAGGGCTTCATAAACATGCGCGACGACGGCGCGCTGCTCGGGCCGTGGAATCCATGGATCCGCGAGCCGCGCTTCGGCAAGCCGGTGTGGGAGCTGGTCAAGGCCATCGCGTCGAACCCGCTGCTGCCGGCGCCGGTGCGCGAGGTCGCGATCCTGGTCACCGGCTCGCATTTCCGCTCCGGCTACGAGCTCTATGCGCATGTGCTGGTCGCCGAGCAGCGCGGCCTCTCCGACGAGAAGCTCGCGACCATCGTCGCCGGACAGCGGCCGGTCGATCTCACCAAGCAGGAGGCCGTCGCCTACGACGTGGCGTCCGCATTGGTTGGCGGCGGCGTGCTGCCGGAACTGACCTATCGGGCCGCAGTCAAGGAATTCGGCGAGCACGGCGCGGCCGAGCTGTCCTATCTCGTCGGCGTTTACTGCATGGTGTCGGTCACGCTGAACACGTTCGACGTGCCGGTGCCGGAGTAGGCCGCGTTGTCGCGGCTCCTGGACCGGACGGAAGCGTAACGGTACCCTGCCGCCGCCGTGGCGACGCATTCGCCGGTCACGATCGAAGTGCAATAGCAGAGCAAGACAATAGGGAATGGAAGCCATGGATACGTCACGCCGCCTCCTGCTTGCCGGACTGGCAGGGCTCGCCGTCGCGCCAACCGCCGCAGGAGCCGCGCCCTTGGCCGCGGCCGATGGCGTGACGGTCGCTGAAGAGCGCTTTGCGCGCACGATCGCAGCCGCACATGCGCCCGACGTCACCTGCGCGCGGCAGTCCGAGCGCTATGCGGATGCGCATTGGCCCGAATATGTCGTGGCAGCCAGGGCGGTGCTCGACGCACGCGTCTGATTCAGGCTCTCACGCCCCCACCGCCCGCCTGACCTGCTCACCGATCTGCGACAGCACGAGCCGCGCCTGCGGCAGGATTGCGCCCATGGCGTGGAAATTGTGAACCATGCCGTCGTGGCAAACGTGCTCCACGGCGACGCCCGCCGCGAGCAGCTTGCGGGCATAGGCATTGCCCTCGTCGCGCATCGGGTCGAACTCGGCGGTGTGGATGATTGCGGTCGGCAGGCCCGCAAGCCGTGTCGCGCGCAAAGGCGAGATGCGCGGATCGGCGGCATCAAAGGCCTCGGGCAGATAGTCGGCGAGATCGGCTTCGATCGTGACGCGGTCGATCAGGTAGCCCTCGGCGAACGCCTCGCGCGAAGGTGAAGTCTCCTCGAAGTCCAGCACCGGGCAGATCAGGCATTGCGCGACGATGGAAAGACCTGCGGTCTGCGCCGCCTCCTGGCACACGATCGCAGCGAGCGTTGCACCGGCGGAATCGCCGCCGAGCACCAGACGATGGGCATCGATGCCGAGCGATGAGGCCTCGCGCGCCACCCATTCGGTGGCGGCGATCGCATCGTCCACGGCGGCGGGGAATTTGTGCTCGGGCGCCAGCCGGTAATCGACCGAGACGAGACGGCAGCCGGTCGCGTGTGCCAGCGCGGCTGCGACGCGGTCATGCGTGGCAATGCTGCCGGCAACGAGCCCGCCGCCGTGAAAGAACACGAAGCCGGGCGCTCGATCACCGGCGCTTGCGGGTGAATAGAGGCGATAGCGCAGCGCGCCGGCGGGACCAGGCAGCACGCCGTCGGACGTCGTCACGTCAGGCGCATCGGTGCGCGCGAACTGCATCAGCTTTGCCAATGATTGTCGCCGTGCCTCCACGCTCGGCCGGCTCCGTGCCTGCGGCGCACCCGCAGCCATCATGGTCAACAAACGCTTTGCGAGCGGATCGAGCGGCATGGTGCTTCCTTTCCCTTGTGGGAGGGTAGCTCACTTTCCCGCAGGGAATCATTTAGAAATTGCGCCCAATAGTGGCGCTATAATGCGGCACCATGCCAAGGGGAGGCCGGTCATGGCCGAAATCAAAAAGCCCATCGAATATTCGCCGAGCTGGACCTTCTTCGACGGCAAATGGCATGACGGCAATGTGCCGATCATGGGCCCGCGCACGCATGCGGCCTGGCTTGGCTCGGTCGTGTTCGACGGCGCGCGTGCGTTCGAAGGCGTCGCGCCCGATCTCGACCGTCACGTCGCCCGTGCCAATCAATCCGCGATCAACTTTGGCCTGAAGCCGGTGGTCGATACCGGCACCTGGCTGGCACTCGCAAACGAGGGCATCGCACGTTTCGCAGCGAATGCCGAGCTCTACGTCCGTCCGATGTACTGGGCGCGGAACGGCTCGGGCGGCGGCGTGCTGTTCGATCCCGAGACCACCGATTGGTGCCTGTGCATCTATGAGGCGCCGATGCCAAAACCCGTCGGCAACGCGATCACGCTCTCGCCGTTCCGCAGGCCCACCGCCGAATGCGCTCCGGTCGAGGCCAAGGCCGCGTGTCTGTATCCGAACAATTCACGCGCGCTTGCTGAAGCCGCCTCGCGTGGTTTCCAGAATGCGCTGATGCTCGACATGCTCGGCAACGTCGCGGAGTTCGGCAATTCCAACGTGTTCATGGCCAAGGACGGCGTGGTCTACACGCCGGTGCCGAACGGCACCTTCCTCAACGGCATCACGCGCCAGCGCGTCATCAGCCTGCTTCGTGGCGACGGCGTCACCGTGGCCGAGAAGACGCTGCGCTATGCCGATTTCCTCGCTGCCGACGAGATCTTTTCGACAGGCAATTTCGCAAAAGTCGCGCCGGTGATCCGCATCGACGATCGCGAGCTGAAGCCGGGCCCGCTCTACACGCGCGCGCGCAAGTTCTATTGGGACTTCGCCCATGCGGTGAAGCTGGCGGCTTGATCCGGTCTTTCCGTGGTCATGCCCGGAAAACCCCGGAGATTACGGGAGCTGGCTGCGTCGCTTAAACCGGCTGAACTGAAACGCCTGCGTCGAATTCCATGGCGTCTGATGCGCCTCGTTGCGCGTTTCAATCAGCTCGAACGCCGGCCCGAGCTCTGCCGCAAGGCTCGCGCCGTCATGACGCTGCACCGGCAGGCCGCTGCACTTCTCCGGGCCGCCGAGCGCAAACGTCGCAATGATGACGTGGCCGCGGGGCGCAAGCGCGGACCGCAGGCGCTCGATGTAAGCGGTCCTGTCGCGGGAATCGGTCAGGAAGTGAAACGCCGCCCGATCGTGCCATAGATCGTATGTTTTTGCCGGGCGCCATGTCGTGGCGTCGGCAACGATCCAGTCGACCATTGAAGCGGCTCCGCCGATTCGCTTCTTTGCCGCGTCAAGCGCATTGGCAGAGAGATCCAGCACGGCGACGTCGCGATATCCGTCCAGCAGGAGAGCATCGACCAGCCGCGATGCGCCGCCCCCGACGTCGAGGATGGCGGCCCCGCGGTCCGGATTGGCCGCTCTGATCATCGCGAGCGAGGTCGCCGGACTGTCCTGAAACCAGCTGACCTCGGCTTCGCCCTTGGTGGCGTAGACATTGTCCCAATGGGTGCTTCGGTCGGACATGGCGCGTCCTCCGGCTTGCCGGGGAGCCCTTGCCGGGCAGCCGGCGCATAGGAACGATCTACTCGTCCTTCTTCGACATCCGCTCGAGGCGTTCCTGCATGTCCTTCATCTGCTGGCGCAGTTCGTCGATATTGCTGTCCTTCGGCGCTTCGGCGGTCGCGTCAGGCTCCGGCTCCGCGGAGCCTGCGGGGCGGCCCGCGGTGGGCGCGAAAGGCTTGAACATCGAGAAGGTCTGCTGGAACAACTCCATATTGCGGCGGACTTGTTCCTCCAGCGGCGCAAACGGGGTTCCGGAGAGCGAGGTGGCGATCTGCTTGCGGAACTTTTCCTGCTCCTGCGTGAGCGACGCGATCGCCTGCTCCAGATATTTCGGCACCACCATCTGCATGCTGTCGCCGTAGAAGCGGATGAGCTGGCGCAGGAAGGTGGTCGGGAGCAGGTTCTGGCCGGCCTTGTTCTCCTGCTCAAAGATGATCTGGGCAAGCACGGACCGCGTGATGTCGTCGCCGGTCTTGGCGTCGTAGACCAGGAAATCTTCGCCGTCCTTGACCATGGAGGCGAGGTCTTCCAGCGTCACATAAGTGCTCGTTCCGGTATTATAGAGCCGGCGGTTCGCGTATTTCTTGATGGTGGTGGGTTGGTCTGATTTCGCCATGGGCTCTCACTTGCAAACGCGGAGAACGGGAACCTGTCGGGCCAATGCCGCAGGGCGGGAAGAGTACGCAACGCAACAAAATAAGCATTTTCAAAGGGGTCACGCTACCGTTTTGTGCGCCACGGTTAATCGGGCAGCAAAAACGTGCTTGCGAAAGCGCCAAGAACGCTATTTTGAATGCGCTGCGGGATGAATTCGGCCGCCGGCCGATTGACATGCCTCAACGACGTTAACAGGATGCCATCCGAGACTGGCGAGCCGTTTCCCCAGCCCCGTCTGCCCCCATTCAACCCAGGAGATGCCCATGTCAGACGATGTCGTCATCGTCAGCGCCGCCCGCACCCCGGTCGGAAGCTTCAACGGAGCGTTCGCAACCCTTCCCGCCCACGATCTCGGCGCCATTGCCATCAAGGCTGCGCTGGAGCGCGGTGGCATCGAGCCTGGCCGGGTCTCCGAAGTCATCATGGGCCAGATCCTGACTGCCGCTCAAGGCCAGAACCCCGCCCGCCAAGCCTCAATCAATGCCGGCATTCCGGTCGAGAGCCCGGCTTGGGGCGTCAACCAGCTCTGCGGTTCGGGCCTGCGCACTGTTGCGCTCGGCTATCAGGCGCTGCTCAACGGCGATTCCGAGATCGTGGTCGCCGGCGGCCAGGAATCCATGAGCATGGCTCCGCACGCCCAGTATCTGCGCGGCGGCGTCAAGATGGGTGCAGTCGAATTCATCGACACCATGATCAAGGACGGCCTGTGGGACGCCTTCAACGGCTATCACATGGGCAACACCGCCGAGAACGTCGCGCGGCAGTGGCAGATCACCCGCGCCCAGCAGGACGAGTTCGCGGTCGCCTCGCAGCAGAAGGCCGAGGCCGCGCAGAAGGCCGGTAAATTCAACGACGAAATCGTTCCCGTCACCATCAAGGGACGCAAGGGCGATGTCGTCGTCAGCGCCGACGAATATCCCCGTCACGGCGCAACGATCGACGCGATGGCGAAGCTCCGTCCCGCCTTCGAGAAGGACGGCACGGTCACGGCAGGCTCTGCCTCCGGCATCAATGACGGCGCTGCCGTCGTGGTGCTGATGACCGCCAAGCAGGCCGCCAAGGAAGGCAAGCAGCCGCTCGCGCGGATCGTGTCGTGGGCGCAGGCGGGCGTCGATCCGAAGATCATGGGCTCGGGCCCGATCCCGGCCTCGCGCGCCGCGCTGAAGAAGGCCGGCTGGAACGTCGGCGATCTCGACCTGATCGAGGCCAACGAAGCCTTCGCGGCGCAGGCTTGTGCCGTCAACAAGGATCTCGGCTGGGATACCTCCAAGGTCAACGTCAACGGCGGCGCGATCGCGATCGGCCATCCGGTCGGCGCCTCCGGCGCGCGTGTGCTGGTGACGCTGCTGCACGAGATGCAGAAGCGCGATTCGAAGAAGGGCCTCGCCACGCTGTGCATCGGCGGCGGCATGGGTATCGCGATGTGTCTGGCGCGCGACTGACGATAGCTTACGCGTGACTGACGCGTAATTTGCGCGTGCGCTGCACACGTGATTGAGTGCGTTGCACGCGATTAAAAAGGCAGCGGTTGCAAATCAAATATTCTTCGCAACCGTACAAGCCTCGATTAAAGAGAAACGCCCGGCTCAACGCCGGGCGTTTTGTTCTTGATGTCCGTCAAACCTGCCGCATAATCCACCGCTAAAAACCATCACTTCAGAAACGTCCGAAGAGTCCAAGGGAAGGAAATACGATATGGCACGTGTTGCATTGGTGACGGGTGGTACGCGGGGCATCGGAGCTGCGATCAGCAAGGCGCTGAAGGCGGCCGGCTACAAGGTTGCGGCGAGCTATGCCGGCAACGATGCGGCGGCGGAGAAGTTCAAGGCCGAGACCGGCATCGCCGTCTACAAATGGGATGTCAGCAATTTCGACGCCTGCGCGGAAGGCGTGAAGAAGGTCGAGGCAGATCTCGGTCCCGTCGACGTGCTCGTCAACAATGCCGGCATCACCCGTGACACCGCCTTCCACAAGATGACGCTCGACCAGTGGAACGCCGTGATCAACACCAACCTCGGCTCGCTGTTCAATATGACACGCCAGGTGATCGAAGGCATGCGTGCCCGCAAGTTCGGCCGCGTCATCTCGATCTCGTCGATCAACGGCCAGAAGGGCCAGTTCGGCCAGGTGAACTATTCCGCCGCAAAGGCCGGCGACATCGGCTTCACCAAGGCGCTAGCGATCGAGAACGCCAAGGGTGGCATCACCGTCAACGCGATCGCGCCGGGCTACATCAACACCGAAATGGTGCAGGCCGTGCCCAAGGATGTGCTGGAAAAGAACGTAATTCCGCAGATCCCGGTGAATCGTCTTGGCGAACCCGAGGAAATCGCGCGCGCCGTGGTGTTCCTCGCAGCTGACGAGGCCGGCTTTATTACCGGCTCGACGCTGACTATCAACGGGGGCCAGTACCACGCCTGATATGGCGTTTGGCGCAACAAGACGATAATGAAGACGCCATGCCCGGCCTCGTGCCGGGCATCCGCGTCCTCAGAGCCCTCGATTGATGACCCCCCGCACCGCGACGCTGATCGGATTGACCGCGATCCTGATGTGGTCGCTGCTGTCAGTGATGACGGTGGCGACCGGAAGGATCCCGGCGTTCCAGCTGGCCGCGATGACGTTCGCGATCGGCGGTCTCGTCGGCCTGCTCACCTGGATCGGCCGCGGCGAGGCGGCCAAAAGCCTGCGTCAGCCGCTGGCCGTGTGGACCGTCGGTGTCGGCGGATTGTTCGGCTATCACGCGCTGTATTTCCTCGCGCTACGCTTCGCGCCGCCGGCCGAAGCCGGCCTGCTGAATTATCTGTGGCCGCTCCTGATCGTGCTGTTCTCGTCGTTTCTGCCGGCCGAGCGGCTTGCCGTGCATCACATCATCGGCGCCGTGCTCGGCCTCGTCGGCACCGTGCTGCTGTTCGCCGGTAACACCTCCGGCTTCACGCAGGGGCAATTGCCGGGATTGGCCGCGGCGTTCATCGCAGCCTTCGTGTGGGCGACCTATTCGGTGCTGTCGCGGCGATTGAAGGCGGTGCCGACCGACGCAGTCGCGGGATTCTGCCTCGCCACCGCGGTGCTTGCCGCGCTGATGCATGGCCTGCTTGAAACCACGGTCTGGCCGGACACGACACTGCAATGGCTCTCCGTGCTCGCGCTCGGCATCGGCCCCGTCGGTGCTGCGTTCTACGCCTGGGACATCGGCATGAAGCGTGGCGATATCCGCGTGCTCGGCGCCGCGTCCTACGCGACGCCGTTGCTCTCGACCGGCTTCCTCATCGCCGCCGGTTTTGCCAAAGCCAGCGCCAACATCGCCGTCGCTGCGATCCTGATTGCCGGCGGCGGCCTAATCGCGGCGAAAGACATGGTGTGGAAGCGGTAACGTCATTCCGGGGCAAGCCGGAACGATGGTGCCTCAGGGCTCCAGCCCTTCGGCGCGAGCTCGAACTTTGCGAACTCAAAGGCGGGTGCCACGGTGCAGCCGAGCAGCGTCCACTCGCCGGTGGTCTCCGCCATCTGCCACGCATCGGCCGGCACGATTGCCTGCGGCCGCTCGCCGCTCACGAGATCCGTACCGAGGCGGACTTCGTGCTGGGAACAGCCTTCGTGGGCGATGCGCAGCATCAAGGGGCTTCCGGCATAATAGTGCCAGATCTCGACTGCATCGATGCGATGCCAGTGCGAGCGCTCGCCGCGCGCGAGCAGGAAGTAGATCAGGGTCGAACGCGACCGCCCGTTGGCGTCCGTGGTCTGATCGCGAAACGTCTCGCGGTAATGCCCGCCCTCGGGATGCGGACGGAGTTCGAGGCGCGCGATGATCTCGGCTGCGGTCGGCATCGGTTCCCGTCAGGGTTTGTTCGTCAAGACTTGTGCGTCAAGACTTGTTCTTGCGCTCGCGCAATTCGCCGAACACCGCGGTGGCATCCGCGCCCTTCATGTGCAGCCGGGCTGCGACCGACGGTTCATCGGCGCGCAGGAACACGTTGGTTCGCTTCTCGTCACCAAGCAGGCAAGGAATGGTCGGCTTGTTCTCGGCCCGCAGCTTCGCCACCTCCGCCGCGCGCGCCTGCAGCGCCGCATTGTCGGGGTCGACGGTCAGCGCGAACTTGACGTTGGATGCCGTATATTCATGGCCGCAATAAAGCTTGAAGTCGTCTGGCAGGGCACGCAGCTTCAAAAGCGAATCCCACATCATCGGATAGGTGCCCTCGAACACGCGGCCGCAGCCGATCGAGAACAGCGTGTCGGCGGCGAACAGCGTTTTCTCGGTGTCGAACACGTAGGAGATGTGGTCGAGCGTGTGGCCGGGCGTCTCCAGCACGCGCGCCAGCAAGCTGCCGACCTTGACGATTTCGGCATTGGCGACGCGCAGGTCGACGTTTGCGATCTTCGTCGTCTTGTCATGCGGCGCGACGACGCGGCAATTGTATTTCTGCTTGAGTTCGGCGACCCCGCCGACATGATCGCCATGATGATGGGTGATCAGGATGTCGGTGAGCTGCCAGCCCTCGCGCTCGAGCGCCTTCAGGATGGGGCCGGCCTCCGGCGCGTCGATCGACGCCGTTGCCTTGGTTTCCACATCGTGGATCAGATAACCGAAATTGTCGTTTAAACAGGTGAAAGTACGAATTTCGGCGGCCATGTCATCTCCGATCGCGCTCAGCTCCGTCAGACAAATATGGCGTTAACGTTGCGCAGGCAATGCAATATTCCGCGCGCGGGGGTCGCCTCGTGCATGTTACATTGCCGTCATGACCATTGATGTCGTCGACCTCCGCGAGTTCTACTCCCGTCGCCTCGGGATTGTGGCACGGCAAATGATCAATCGTGGCATCCGGGAGCGCTGGCCGCGTGTCGAGGGCCAGCGCGTGCTCGGCTTCGGCTATCCCACGCCCTATCTCGGGTTGTTCCGCGAGGATGCGGAGCGCTGCATCGCCTTCATGCCGTCGGCGCAGGGCGTCTTGAAATGGCCGACGGGACGGCCGGCGCTCGCCTCGCTGGTGGATGAATTCTCGCTGCCGCTTCCCGACGCCGCGGTCGACCGCATCCTGCTGGTCCACGCACTGGAAATGTCGGACGATCCAGCCGCGCTGCTGCGCGAGGTGTGGCGCGTGCTGTCGCCGTCCGGCCGCATGATCGCGGTCATCCCGAACCGGCGCGGGGTGTGGACCCGCACCGACAGCACGCCGTTCGGTCACGGCCGGCCCTATTCGCGCTCGCAGATCACCGACCTGTTGCGCCAGACCTGGTTCACCCCGACCACCTGGGGCGAGGCGCTGTTCATGCCGCCCTATGCCGGCGGCTGGGTGCTGAAATCCGCACAGATGTGGGAGCGCGCCGGCGCGGCGCTGTCGCTGCCCTTCGCCGGCGTGCACATCGTCGAGGCGACCAAGCAGGTCTACCGCGCGATCCCCGCCAAGCGCGAGCGGGCGCGGCTAATTCCCTCACTGGCGAAGCCGGTGCTGGTGCCGTCCTCGACAACGGTGACGCGCAGCTAAAAACAAATCGTCCCGGCCAAGCCGGGACGATTCAATTCAGGTTAGGTATTTGGCGCAGGTGTCTGGCGAAAGGGTTTACTCGCCGGGGGCCACTTCGTCGCTCGAGCCGGCCGGGGCGGCTTCGCGCTCGGGGCGCGGACCATTCGGCCGGCGGCGCCGCCGCGGGAAGCGTTCGCCGCCACCACCGCCCTCGAAGCCTGCCTGGCCGGGCGCGCCACCGCTCACCTGCGGCTGCGGGCCGGTGATGAAGGAGGGTAGACGATCGACGCTGACCGCGTCGGCGACGACGGGCTGCGGCTGGTTCAGCGGTAGCGGCTGGGGCTGCGGTTGATACTGCGGCTGCGGACGGTGGTCGCGCTCGCGGTGCTCGCGCGGCTGCTGGTTATCGCGCTGATAGTGCTGGTTGTCGCGCGGCTGATGATCGCGCTGGCCATCGCGGTCGCGCGCGAAGGGCGGCGGCGGCTGTGGGACAAAACCCGGCTCCTGGCCGAAATTCGAGAAATTCTCGCCGTCGTCCTCGCTGTCGTCACCGCTGCTGTTGCCGATCGGCTCGTCGCCGCGCGGCTGCTGGTTCTGCCGGAACTGTTCCTGAGCCGTCGCGATCAGGCGAAAATAATGCTCGGCGTGCTGGTAGTAGTTCTCGGCCGCAACCGGATCTCCGGAGGAGCGCGCGTCACGCGCGAGCTGGAGATACTTTTCAGCGATATGCGAAGCCGTGCCGCGGATCTTGATGTCGGGTCCGTTGGACTCGTAGACGCGGGTCATCGGGTTCTGGCCGCGCCGGTTATTATTGTTGTTATTGTTATTATTATTGTTGCGGTTGCGCATCCGCTGCTTGTTCTGACCGTTTCTCATGTCCTGCCTTTAATTCCAGCCCTAAAGGTTGCACGCATTACTGATTGCTGAGAGTGACTTGATGACAGCGGTTCACATCGCTTGCGCGCACCG
Organism: Bradyrhizobium sp. 149; assembly: GCF_023073915.1. GTDB lineage: Bacteria > Pseudomonadota > Alphaproteobacteria > Rhizobiales > Xanthobacteraceae > Bradyrhizobium. The sequence goes on from NZ_JADPKK010000005.1 coordinate 61,183, forward strand.
CACGCAAGAGCGGATTGATCCCTGCCGATGTTCGTCGACCGTCGCGTTCAACAAAAGACGCGTTCCCCACCCGCCGGCATCCATCGCCAGCGAACCCATTCATATCGCCTGCCGAAACAAGCCCAGCTTTGTTGCGTAAGTCTTCAAGCGCAATATCAGGCTTTCGTTCACGTTGCGGTCGGTAAGCAGCGCAGCTCAATGGCTATCGCGCTCAACAGGACCTGCGGCTTGGAACCTTTATCAGTAAGCTCTCGCCCGAGAGCCCGGCTTTCGCCCGTAGGTCTACGGGGCCGGCACCGATGTGTTGATCAGAAGGTAGTCGTTCCCAAGGGATATTCCAAGAGGTTTTTTGCAGCCCAATCCGGCTTTTATGGAGGCATTTTTCGGGCCGAAACTGCCCGCGGGATGCCGGCCAGATCGGCCTTGGGCGGCCTGTCCACCACCAACGCGGCGGCCGTCATCAAGGTTTCAATATTCCGGGCCTGGCCCTGTCCGGCCTCGACGATCAGCGCTCCGCCCGGGGACAGACGTTCAGCCGCCTGCGGGATCAGGGCGCGATAGGCGTCGTAACCGTCATTGCCGCCGTCGAGCGCCAGATGCGGATCGTGCTCGCGCACCTCGATGCTCAGTTTCGGAATCTCGGCTGACGGGATGTAGGGCGGGTTCGACACGATGAGGTCGAACGGGCCGCGGAGCGCCGCTGCGTAGGAGCAGGCAACGAAGCTGGCGCGGTCGGCAAGGCCCAGAGCTGCGGCGTTGTCTCTGGCGGTCTTGAGCGCGGTCAGACTGAGATCGGTGCCGACGCCGAAGGCGCCGGGAATTTCGTGCAACAGCGCGAGCAGGATGGCGCCCGATCCGGTGCCGATATCCGCGATGCGGGGGGGATGAGATGGTTTCCATTCGCGAAGGATTTCGAGTGCGAGCTCAATCACCGTTTCGGTATCGGGACGCGGCACCAGCGTCGCTTCCGACAGACGAAACGGCAGGCCCCAGAATTCACGCGTGCCGAGAATGCGGGCGACCGGCTCGCCGGCGATGCGGCGCCGGGCATACCGCGCGAGCCGCGACGCCTCGGCTTCCGTGAGAAGGCGGGCGGCCTGTGCAACGAGGCCCGTGAGATCGAGACCGAGTGCCGCGCCAAGCAGGATACGCGCGTCGAGCTCGGCGTCGTCGAGCTGCGCCGATCTCAGTTGCGCCGCCAGCGCGCGCCGCGCGCTCTCGATGGATAGTCCGGTGAAGGGATTGCTCACGCGCCGGTCACGCCGCCGCGCCCTGGGCTGCGAGCTGCGCGGCCTGGTGCTCGGTCGTTAGTGCGTCGATCAGCTCGCCGAGAGCTTCGCCCGCGATCACCTGCGGCAGCTTGTAGAGCGTCAAATTGATGCGGTGGTCGGTCACGCGCCCTTGCGGGAAATTATAAGTGCGGATGCGCTCGCTGCGGTCGCCGGAGCCGACCTTCTCCTTGCGCTCGGCCGAGCGCGCCGCGTCGAGGCGTTGCTGCTCGGCGTCGTAGATGCGCGAGCGCAGGATGTTCATGGCGGAAGCACGATTCTTGTGCTGCGAGCGGCTGTCCTGCATCATCACCACGATGCCGGTCGGGATGTGGGTGATGCGGATCGCCGATTCGGTCTTGTTGACGTGCTGGCCGCCGGCGCCTCCGGCGCGCATGGTCTCGATACGCAAATCATCGTTCCTGATATCCACGTCGACCTCCTCGACTTCGGGCATCACGGCGACGGTGGCGGCGGATGTGTGAATGCGCCCCTGCGTCTCGGTGTCGGGCACACGCTGCACCCGGTGCACGCCGGACTCGAACTTCAGCTTCGAGAACGCGCCGCGGCCCTGCACCTCCGCGATGATCTCCTTGTAGCCGCCGACAGTGCCTTCGCTCGCCGAGATCACCTCGACCTTCCAGCCCTGCAAGCTCGCGAAACGCTCGTACATCCGGAATAAATCTCCGGCGAACAGCGAAGCCTCGTCGCCGCCGGTGCCGGCGCGGATTTCCAGCACCACGTTGCGGTCGTCCATGGCATCTTTCGGCAGCAGCGCGAGGCGGATCTTCTGGACCAGTTCCTCGATCCTTGGCGTCAGCGCGTCGCGCTCGGCTTCGGCCATGCCGCGCATCTCCGCATCGCTCGCGGGATCGGCGATCAGTGCCTCGGTATCGGCGAGCTCCTTGACGGCCGAACGATAGGCCTTGACCGCTTCGATCAGTGGCGTGAGCTCGGCGAGTTCGCGCGTGATCTGCACATAGCGTTCGGAGGCGAGCTGACCGAGCGATTCGGCCTCGAGCGAGGCGTGATGCGCGAGCAGGACGTCCAGTTTGGCTTCGGGGAGTGACGACATCGGTTCAGTCTCAAAATGCGGAAAAGGGCGAAGCGGCAGGAAGGGGCGGCAGGCCCGCTACAACGCCAGACCTTCGGCCTCGGCAAATTCCGTCAGCTTCTGCCGGATCGAGACGCTGCCGGCCGGTGCGTCCAGCAACGGGCCGAGCATCGCTTCGGCCTTCTTCGCGTCGAGATCGATCACCATCGCCTTGACCGGGCCGAGCGCGGTTGCCGAGAGCGACAGCGAGCGATAGCCCATCGCGATCAGGGCCAGTGCGCCGATCGGCTTCGACGCCATCTCGCCGCAGAGCGACAGCGATTTCTTCGCGGCATGCGACTTGCGCGCAATGTCGCGAAGCGCGCGCAGGATCGGTGCCGACATGGTGTCGAAGCGCTCGGAGACTTTTGCGTTGCCGCGGTCGACCGCGAACAGGAACTGGAACAGATCGTTGGAGCCGACCGAGATGAAGTCCACCTTCTTCAGGAGCTCGTCGAGTTGATAAAGCAGCGCCGGCACCTCGACCATGGTGCCGATGTCGATCCGCTCCGGCAGCGTGTGGCCGTGCTGGCGCAGATAGGTCAGCTCGCGCTCGACCAGCGCCTTTGCCGCATCGAATTCACCCACCTCCGAGATCATCGGGAACATGATGCGCAGCGCGCGGCCGCCGCCGGCGCGCAAGAGCGCGCGGATCTGGCCGCGCAGCAGGCCGGGACGGTCGAGCCCGAGCCGGATCGCGCGCCATCCGAGGGCGGGATTCTCCTCGATCACCGCTTCCATATAAGGCAGCGCCTTGTCGCCGCCGATGTCGAGGGTGCGGAAGGTGACGGGCTTGGTGCCGGCGGCATCCAGCACCGTGCGATAGAGCGCGAGCTGGTCGCTGGTGCGCGGCAGGCTCTGGCCGACCATGAATTGCAACTCGGTACGGAACAGGCCGATGCCGGCGCTGCCGGTGTCTTCGATATGCGGCAGGTCGATCGCCAACCCGGCGTTGATCATCAGCTCGACCTTCTGGCCGTCCTTGGTGACGCAGGGCAGATCGCGCAGCGCCAGATATTGCGCCTGGCGGCGGGCGCGGAAGCGCACGCGCTCGGCGAAGGCGGCCTCGACCTCCTGCGACGGCCGGACATAGATCGAGCCGGAAGTGCCGTCGACGATGATGGCGTCGCCGGGATCGGCGATACCAGGTGCGTTCGGCACTTCGCCGACTGCGGGAATCCCGAGCGCACGCGCCACGATCGAGACGTGGGAATTGGCGGTGCCTTCCTCCAGCACGATGCCGCGCAGGCGCTTGCGGTCGTAGTCGAGCAGCGCCGCCGGGCCCATCGCGCGCGCGATGACGATGGCGTTGTCGGGCAATTGCTCGCGCGAGGGCGCGTGATCCTGACCGACGAGCTGCCGCATCAGGCGATAGCCGAGATCCTCGAGATCATGCAGCCGGTCGCGCAAATAGGGATCGGTCGAGCGCAGCATGCGCGCGCGGGTGTCGGATTGCACGCGCTCGACGGCGGCTTCCGCCGTGAGGCCGGTGGCGACCGCCTCGTGCAGCTTGTGCGACCAGCCCTGGTCGTTGGCGAACATGCGGTAGGCTTCCAGCACCTCGCGATGCTCGCCGCCCTCGGCGACGTCGCCGCGCTCCAGCATGCGGTCGAGATCGGCGCGCAGCTTGGCGAGCGCGGTGTCGAGCCGCTTGATCTCCTTGGGCAGGTCCTCGGCAATGTAGTCCTTGATGACGACGCGCGGTTCGTGCAGCACGACGTGGCCGAGCGCGATGCCTTCCGACAGGATGGCGCCGACCTTCTGCGCCGAATGGCGGGCCGCGGGCTCATGGCCGGGCTGGGCCAGCGCAGACAGCTCGCCGGAGGCGATCAGCTCCGCCAGCACCATCGCGGTGGTCTGAAGCGCCTCGAGCTCCTCCTCGACATAGTTGCGCTTGGCGCGGTTCTGCACCACCAGCACGCCGAGCGTGTTGCCGGCGCGCAGGATCGGCACGCCGAGAAAGGAGTGGTAGATTTCTTCGCCGGTCTCCGGGCGGAACGAGAAGGCCGGATGGCTCTGCGCATCGCTCAAATTGAGAGGCGTTGCCTCGCTGGCGACCAGACCGACGAGGCCCTCATGGGCGCTGAGCACGGTGTGGTGCACCGCCTCGCGGTTGAGACCTTCGGTGGCATAGAGCTCGAGCGTGTTGTCGATGCGCAGCACATAGACCGAGCACACCTCGGCCACCATGTTGGCGGCGATCAGCACCACGATCTTGTCCAGCCGCTCCTGGGCCGAGACCTGCTCCGCCATGGTTTCGCGGAGCCGTCTCAACAAGACGCGGGGACCTCCCGACGCGCTCCGCATGAACCGTCAATCTCCTCCGTCTGCCGGGGCCGAAAGGGCCCGCGGCGGCTCGCCCAGAAATCCAGAAAAACAATAAGTTTGCTCGTCCGGCGCCGGCCCCGGCGGACTGCCTGAGCCGAATCAGCACCGCCTTAACTGGGGCACAGTTTCTGGCAGCCCACCCTCTTCGCCGTATAGCGAATTGGGGCTTGTTTTGCCAAGCAAAACGCCTGCCAAACGCGAAAGTATGGACACCTTCGCGTTTGCTGCGACCGCTAAGAGAAAAATAGCCTAAGCCTGATCGAGACCGTAGAGCGTGTGCAGGGTGCGCACCGCAAGCTCGGTATAGGCGGTATCGATCAAGACCGAGAATTTGATCTCGGAGGTTGTAATGGCCCGGATGTTGATATTCCGTCCGGCGAGGGCCGAGAACGCCTGGGCGGCAACGCCGGCATGGCTGCGCATGCCGCTGCCGATCACCGAGATCTTGGCGACGTCGGTAGCGGTGTCGAGCCGGGCATAGTTGATCTGGCCCTTGGCTGCGGTGATCGTCTCCTTGGCCCTTGTGTAGTCGGCGGCCGGGACCGTGAAGGTGAGGTCGGTGGTCTTGCCGTCCTCCGAGACGTTCTGCACGATCATGTCGACGTTGATGTTGGCATCCGCGAGCGGGCCGAAGATCGACGCGGCCACGCCGGGCTTGTCCTCGATCTGGCGTACCGAGATCTGGGCCTCGTCCTTCGAAAAGGCGATGCCGGTGACGACGTGGCTTTCCATGATCTCCTCCTCGCTGCAGATCAGCGTGCCGGGCGGCTGGTTGGCATGCGGGTCGATATCCTCGGGCTTGTCGAAGCTCGAGCGGACGAAAATCGGCATGTTGTGGACCATGCCAAGTTCCACCGAGCGGACCTGGAGCACCTTGGCGCCCTGGGAGGCCAGTTCCAGCATGTCTTCGAACGCGATCTTGTCGAGCCGGCGCGCCTTCGGCACGATTCGCGGATCGGTGGTGTAGACGCCGTCGACGTCGGTGTAGATGTCGCAACGGTCCGCCTTGACGGCGGCGGCGATCGCCACGGCCGAGGTATCGGAGCCGCCGCGGCCGAGCGTGGTGATGCGGCTGGTCTCCGGATTGATGCCCTGGAAGCCGGCGATAACGGCGACCTCCTTGCGCTCCCTGAAGCGCTTGATGATCTCGCTGCCGTCGATGCCCTCGATCCGGGCCGAGGCATGGGCGTCGCTGGTCTTGATCGGGATCTGCCAGCCCTGCCAGGAACGGGCCTGGATGCCCATGCCCTGAAGCACGATGGCGAGGAGGCCGGACGTCACCTGTTCGCCGGAGGCGACCACGGCGTCGTATTCGCGCGCGTCGTGCATGGGCGAGGCCTCGGTGCACCAGGCCACCAGCTCGTTGGTTTTACCGGACATCGCCGAGACGACCACCGCCACTTCATGGCCGGCGTCGACCTCACGCTTCACATGGCGTGCGACGTTGCGGATACGTTCGATGTTGGCGACGGATGTGCCGCCGAATTTCATCACGAGGCGGCTCATGACGACGCGTGCATTCCCTCATAAGGATAAGTATGGTGACCCGCGCTGGACGGGTGCCTGCGATACCGACCGCGCGTATACAGAGGGGCGAGGCCGGGGGCAAGCGGGTTCCTGCGCTGGCCAATCCGGCAATGGGTTAATCGAGGTTATGGCGCGCTATATCGACGAGATCCTGCAACCGGGCGAACGGGTGCTGTATTCGACCAATGCGCACTGGATCTTCTATTTTCCGGCCATCGTGGCCTGGATCGTGGCCCTGGTCCTGTTCGTCCTGTCACGGCAGACCGCGGTCGATGGGCTCGTGATTCTATGTCTTATCGCCTCGGGGCTGGTGGCTCTCGCGGCCCTGTTCTGGACCGTGAAGGGCTGGTTCCATCGCTTTACCACCGAGACCGACGTCACCAATTTGCGGGTCGTGCACAAGACCGGCTTCATCAAGCGCCGCACCTTCGAGATGGCGCTGGACAAGGTCGAGAGCGTCGATGTGAATCAGACCATTCTCGGACGTATTCTCAACTATGGCGACGTGACCATCAACGGCGTGGGGGAAGGTCGCGAAACCATCCGGACCATCGCCTCGCCGCTCGCCTTCCGCAGTTCGATCACCACGCGGTAGGACCGCACGTAACCATGAGCATGCAGCAAGATATTTCCGCTAGCGCAAGCCCGCATCCGGGCTCGACAGTCGACGCCGCCGAGATCGCAAAATTCTCAAAGCTCTCGGCCGAGTGGTGGGATCCCAACGGCAAGATGGCGCCGCTGCACCGGATCAACCCGTTGCGGCTCGGCTACATCCGCGACGCCGCTTGCCGCAAGTTCGAGCGTAACGCGCGCAGCCTCAACTGCCTCGGCGGTCTGCGCGTGCTCGACATCGGCTGCGGCGCCGGCCTGCTCTGCGAACCGCTGTCCCGCCTGGGTGCGCAAGTCATCGGCGTCGATCCGTCCGTCAGCAACATCGCGGCCGCGAAGCTGCATGCCGACAAGGCGCATCTGTCGATCGACTATCGCTGCACCACGGTAGAAGAGATCGACCCGCGCGAGCGCTTCGACATCGTGCTGGCGATGGAGGTGGTCGAGCACGTCGTCGATGTCGGCGTTTTCCTGAAGCGCTGCGCGGCGATGCTGAAGCCGAACGGGTTGATGGTGGTTTCGACGCTAAACAGGAACTGGAAGAGCTTTGCGCTCGCCATCGTCGGCGCCGAATACGTCCTGCGCTGGCTGCCCCGCGGCACCCACGAATGGAATAAGTTCGTCACCCCCGACGAGCTGACGAAATACCTGCTCGACAACCGTCTGGTCATCACCGAGCAGACCGGCGTCGTCTACAGCCCCTTCGCCGACAGATGGGGTCTCTCGTCAGACATGGACGTGAACTACATGGTGGTGGCGGAAGCCATGGTGTGAACTGCTTGTAGCCGCTGGCTCGTTTGTAAAAGGCAGGCCGCAGCAAAACACTGAAGGCGTCGTCCCGGCGAAGGCGGTGTTTCTTGCGAAGCATCGCTCCTATGACGTGGGCGTGATTGACCTGCTTGAGTGCTGGCGGCACGTTGGCCGCAATCATTTGGCCCTCCCACCCATTCCCCCATGTTCACCATCGCCAGCCTCTGGATTCCCTTCACCGTCATCGCCGCGCTCGGCCAGGTCGTGCGCAATGCGATGCAGCGGTCGCTGACGAAGCCGCTGGGGACCTGGGGCGCAACCAATATTCGCTTCCTGTTCGGCTTCCCGTTCTCCCTTGTTTTCCTGGCAGCCGTGCTGGTCGCGACCGGCGATCATCTCGGCATGCCGCCGACCGTGTTCTGGCCGTGGCTGCTGCTTGGCGCCCTTAGCCAGATCGTCGCGACGGGGCTGATGCTGCTGGCGATGAACGACCGCTCCTTCGTGGTGACGACGGCCTATTTGAAAACCGAGGCGATCCAGACCGCGATCTTCGGCTTCGTCTTCCTCGGCGATCACCTGACCTGGCTGAAGGTGCTGGCCATCGTGATCGCGACCGTCGGAGTCGTCATCACCGCGCTGCGGCCCGGCGGCGAGAAGGGCTTTGCAGAGCTGAAACCGACGATCACGGGTCTCGTTGCCGCGGCAGCGTTCGCATTGTCAGCGGTCGGCTTCCGCGGTGCCATTATCAATGTGCCTGATGTCTCCTTCGTGACGGCAGCATCGGTCACGCTGGTGCTCGGCCTGTTCGTGCAGACGCTGATCCTGACGGTCTATCTGCTCTGGCGCGCGCCGAAGGTGCTTCAGGCGATCCTCGGCTTGTGGAAGCCATCGCTGCTCGCCGGCTTCACGGGCGCCTTCGCCTCGCAGTTCTGGTTTCTCGCCTTCGCGCTGACGGCCGCCGCCAATGTCCGTACGCTCGCTTTGATCGAGGTGCTGTTCGCGCAAGGTGTGGCGTACTACTCGTTCAAGCAGCCGATCGCGCCGCGCGAGATTTTCGGCATCGTGCTGATTGTGATCGGCGTGGCGGCGCTGGTGGGAGTCTGACGCCGCGTCAGTTCCGGTCTTCCGGCAGCGTCGGCAGCGGCGACACCTCGATACCCTCGTCGATCAGCGACTTTGCTTCATCGGGGGAGGCCTCGCCGTAGATCGGGCGGTGCTCCTTGTCGCCGTAATGCATCGCGCGAGCTTCGTTCGCAAAGCGCTCGCCGACATTGTCGGCATTCTTGACGATGTGATCGCGCAGCTCCTTGAGCTTGGCACGCAGCTCGCGCTCCTGCGCCATCATCAGCGAGGTCGGTCCGGACGGCGCGGCCTCGGGCGTGGTCGCAGCCACAGGTTCTGGCGGCGGCGTAGCGCGTCCGCGGCCCTTCTTGCCGACGATGCGCGGCGCCATGATCGCCTTGTTGACCTTGGCCGAGCCGCAGATCGGACAGGTCACGAGCTTGCGCTTCACCTGCGAATCGTAGGCCGACGAGCTCTGAAACCAACTCTCGAAGTCGTGGTTGCGGTCGCAGTGGAGTGCGTACCGGATCATGCCGATCCCCGCACCAGGTGCAGATGGTCCGGCCCGGCCTTGGGATCGGCGACGCCGAAGCGGCGGCCGTGCTGCAGCGAGGGGATTGCGCGGCGCGCGATCTCGACCTTGGCCGGGTCGATTTTTGCCATGATGATGCCGGGCTCGACATCGCCCTCGGCGAGGATCTCGCCCCAGGGATCGATGATCAGCGAATGGCCATAGGTCTCGCGCTTGTTTTCGTGCAGGCCGGCCTGCGCGGCGGCGAAGATGAAGCACCCGGTCTCGATCGCGCGCGCACGAAGCAGCACATGCCAATGCGCTTCACCGGTCTTGCGGGTGAAGGCCGAGGGCACCGTGATGAAGTACGCGCCGCTTTCGGCCAGCGCGCGGTAGAGCGCAGGGAAGCGCAAATCATAACAGATCGTCAGCCCGACGCGGCCCCAGGGCAGGTCGGAGATGACGGCCGTCTCGCCCGGCTGGTAATTGGCGGATTCGCGATAGCTCTCGCCGTCCGGCAGCTCGATGTCGAACATGTGGATCTTGTCGTAGCTCGCGAGCACATTGCCCTCGGGCCCGATCAGGAAGGAGCGGTTGACCGCTTTTTCATCCGAAAAGCGCAGCGCCAGCGACCCGACGTGGATGTGGATCTTCAGTTCCGCCGCGAGCGCGCGGTATGCCCTCAGCGAGTTGTCGTCGTCCTGGCTCTGAAGGTGCTCGAACAGCGCCTTGCGGTTAAGCTGCATCATATTGCTGACTTCGGGCGTCTGGACGTAGTCGGCGCCGTTGGCCGCAGCCTGCCGGATCAGTTTGGTGGCCTGTTCAAGGCTGGGCTCGGGCATCAGCCCGGTGCGCATCTGCACCATGGCCGCCGTGAAAGTCCTGACCTCGCTCATGACTCCGCCTTCACGTCGCCGAGCATGCCGTCGAGCTTGCCTTCGCGATCGAGCGCGTAGAGCTCGTCGCAGCCCCCGACATGGGTTCCGCCGATCCAGATCTGCGGGAAGGTCGAGCCTTCGCCGGCGCGATCGTACATCTCCTGGCGCCAGGACGGGTTCTTGGCGATATCGAACTCCGTGAAGCTCGCTTTCTTGCGGGTCAGCAGCGACCTGGCCGCGGAACAATAGCCGCAGCCCGGCCTGGTGTAGATCTCGACAGCAGCGGTCATGGTGTCAGCGCTCTCATGTCACGAATTCATTGAATTATATGGGACTTCACCGGGCCTCGACAACCCGGGCAAAGACCAGCACGTCGACTTGGGCTGCCTTGGCGCGGAGCAGGGCCCGCGCACAGGCATCGAGCGTCGCACCCGACGTCAAGACGTCGTCGATCAGGACAATGCGCCGACCCTGGACGTCCGCCTGACGGTCCGGGGATACCTGGAATGCGCCCTGCACATTGGTGGCGCGCTGGGCTCGCGACAGGCCGATCTGCTGCTCGGTGGCGCGTACCCGGCGCAGCACCTCAGCCTTCACCTTCACCCCGCTCTGCCGCTCGACGATCCGCGCCAGCGCCCCGGACTGGTTGTAGCGGCGGCGCCAGGCCCTCCGCCAATGCAGGGGCACCGGCACCAGCATGTCGGCCGCGGCGAGCAGCTCGCCGCCCGCGCGCGCCATCCAACGGCCCATGGCCGGCGCCAAATCGGCGCGGTCCTGGTATTTCAGCGCATGCACCAGGGTGCGCGCGACGTCGTCATAACGCACCGCGGCGCGGGCCCGCTGGTAGGCCGGCGGGCTCGCGATCGCCTCCATCGACAGCATGTCGGGGCCGGGGTCATAGACAAAGGGAATGCCGAGGCGCGGACAGTAGGGCCGTTCGATGAACGACAGCCGCGCCCAGCACGCCGCGCACACGCCCTCGCCGTCGACCGGCTCGCGGCAGGATACGCACAGCGTCGGCAGCGCGATGTCGAGCGCGAGCCGTGCCGCACGCGACAAGGCGTGGCGGCCGACCGTCCATGCGGCCCGAAGCGGCGCGGCGATGGAACGGGAGGGGGCGGCATCGGCGTCGGCTTCCATGGGACGAGGCTAGCGCCGCACGGCAGGGGGCTCAAGCCTCGTTCCCCGGTCGGCGCAGCAGCCAAAGAGCGCAGCAGCGCGTCCGGGACACAACGGAGGTGATTGCCAGAACAACTTGGATCGGCGTAACCAGCGGCATGGCTCAGACTCTGCAAACCCCGCCCGCTTTGTTCGATCGTGCTTTGCTCCATGCGCGGCAGCGGCGCGCGCAGGCGCAGGGCGAGGTCACCTTCCTGCTCGAGCGCGTCGCTGAAGACATGTCCGACCGGCTGGCCGCGGTGATGCGGGAGTTTCATGCAGCAGCCGATCTCTGGACGCCCGGCGAGGGTCTCGCGGTGCTGCACGCGCGACTGCCCTCGATCGAGCGCATTGAGCTCGATGCGTCGGGTGCGGAGAAGCTGCCCTTTGCACCGGAGAGCCTCGATCTCGTCGTGTCGGCGCTGGCGCTGCAATTCGTCAACGATTTGCCGGGTGTGCTCGCGCAAATCCGTCGCGCGCTGAGGCCGGACGGGCTGTTGCTCGCCGCGATGATCGGCGGCGACAGCCTGACCGAGCTGCGTCAGGCCTTTGCCGCGGCGGAGGCCGAATGCGAGGGCGGTGTTTCGCCGCGTGTGGCGCCGTTCGCGGATTTGCGCGACGTCGGCGCGCTATTGCAGCGCGCAGGCTTTGCGCTGCCAGTGACCGATGTCGATCGCGTCGTGGTGCGCTATGCCAATGCGTTCGCCCTGATGCAGGATCTCCGTCGCATGGGTGCCGCCAACGTGCTGATTGAAAGACGGCGCAGGCTGTCGCGGCGCGCGACGCTGCTGCGCATGGCCGAAATCTACGCCGAACGCTTTGCCGATGCGGACGGCCGCATCCGCGCGACATTCGACATCATCTGGCTCTCCGGCTGGGCGCCGCATGCGAGTCAGCAGCAGCCGCTGAAGCCGGGTTCGGCCAAGGCGAGCCTGGCGGAGGCGGTGAAGAAGGCGAGAGGGGATTGATGTGTCCCGGACGCGCCGCAGCGCATCGCTGAGGAAGTGCTGCCCTGCGTCCGGGGCACAGCACGTCTCACATCAGCAAATCGATCAAATGCGGGATCAGCGGAATGTCCGCGGGCGGCATCGGGTAGTCGCGCAGCTTGTTGGCGCGGACCCAGGCCAGGGTCTGGCCTTCGCGGGCCGTCACCTGCCCTTCCCAGCGCCGGCAGATATAGAGCGGCATCAGGAGATGAAAAGTCTCGTAGCCGTGGCTCGCAAAGGTCAGCGGCGCCAGGCAGGGTTCGGCGACGGTGATGCCGAGCTCCTCGTGGAGCTCGCGGATCAGGCTCTGCTCCGGGCGCTCGCCGGGTTCACACTTGCCGCCGGGAAATTCCCAGAGGCCGGCCAGCGTCTTGCCCTCCGGGCGCTGCGCGATCAGGACGCGCTTGTCGGCGTCGACGAGGGCGCAAGCAACGACAAGGATCAGCTTGAGATCGGCCATGCGGCTTTCATTAGCCGCAATCGCCGTGCGGTTCTACCGGCTCGGCCGGCGATATTTCAGCTGCATGGGTACTGTACGGCGGAGGAAACGCGCGGAAACAGATAATAGCTCTCGCCGATCGGGATAGTCCCGGTGATCGTATAGCCAAGGTTGGGCGTGTATTGATACGTCACCTCGCCGAGTATCAACGATGTGTTGGACGGCGAGGGCGTGCCGAGGGCCGCCGGCAAAGTCATCTGCTGAGCTACTTTCCGCGGGGTGCCGTTGAGTGCTTTGCTCCAGGTCACGGTGGCTTTGCCGCTGGCGTCCGTGGATACTTCCGACACGACTACCGTCGTATTCGCTGTGGTATAGGGAGCGATCGTCGCTGCCGATGCGCCAAGCATGGTGCTTAGCGACGCGTCGGTGACGCACGCGTTTCGTGACACCAGATCCGCGACCGTGTGGGCGGTTTCGCTGACCTTGACGCTGATGGCGAGCCCGTTCCCCAGTTCGACGCCGCCCACATAGAGCAGCAGCATGAACGGCACCACAATGGCGAATTCCACCGCGGCCACCGCGCGCGTGTCGGCCCACAAGTTTCGCACGTGATGAAGCCTCCGGCTCATGAGTTGACAAAGGCCTCGTTCATGAAAGCCGTGGATGACATGATCAGGCGGCTGCCATTCGACTGGTTCGCCAGATTGAAGCCGAGCGGACCCAAGAAAACCGGCCATTGATACATCACCCGCACGACAACGATGTCGCCCTGATTGCCGGGGTTGAATTGCCAGACGTTCGTCACGTTGCCGCTGCCGTCAAAGGTCAGGGCTGGCGAGCCAGTGTTCGCCGAAGACCATGATCCGGCTACTTGGACGTCGATCATCAACTTGCTGCAGTCGAACAAGATCACAACGTTGGAGCAGACTGCAGTGGCAAACTGGGCTTTGGTCATGCTCGCGGCCTGCGCCTGCCCCGTCAGGATCGCCCGGCTCGATTGGTTCACCACTTGCTCCAGGAGCTGCTGGGCAAAGAAAACAAGGAAGGTCTGGATGATTGCGAGCAACAAAGCGATGAATGCCGGGCCGATCAGCGCGAACTCGACCGCGGTTGCGCCGTTCCGGTCGGCAAAGAACGCGCGCCAGCGGCGGCGTTTGGTTGTGGGCACAGCGTGCGCGGCGGTCATGACTGCTTTCTCTACTGGGTCAGGCGCGGATCGGACGCGACCTTCAGGAACAGACTCTGGAGCGCGGACGTAATGTCGTCATCGGTCGCCACCTTTTTGTACAAATCGGGCGACGAGGCGCAGGCTTGCAGATTTGTCTCGATCTGGCTGGTCGAGCCGGTGGACGTGCTGTTGAAGGGGTAGATCCATGAATCGTACCAGCCGTTGGATTTATGGAGCGCCGAGTCGTCATATTCGGTGTAGATCACCGCGATTCGGATCTTCCTGTTCTTGATGGTGGTGCAGATCGCGGGGTCGAGCGGTTGCTGGCAGCGCTTACCAGTGAGTTTTTTATTGCAGGAGTTCGTGTACGGGTCGGTCGTAATGTTCACGTCCTCAAGGCCGTCGGTAACGAGGAAGACCACTTCCTGTGGCGTATCCTTGGCGACATTGGTGCCGTTGCCCGGAGTCGGCATGATCTTGTTGAGAGCGCTTAATCCGCCCGCGATGCTGGTGTCGGCGTCGCTATTATTGTTCGACGATGTCAGCCAGTTGTTCTTGTAGACCGGCAGGACCTGAATGTTGTCGGCTTTGCTCTGGATGGTCGCTACCGTGTAGCTGGTCGTCGTGGCGGGCGTCGTGGGCGTTTGCACCACCCCAGGTTTTCCGGAAGGTGCGAAGACCGCCGAACTGCTGCCGCTGGTCGGAGAATTGTTTAGAGCAGTATCGAAGGTATAGATCGCAACCCCATACGTATTTCTGTTGATGCTCGATATCTGATATGCCGTATTCATCAGCGCTTTGACCGCTTGCGTTACCCGATCGATCCGTAACGTCAGGCCAAGATTGCGAGCAAGCTGGTAGTTATCAATCCCGCCTGGATTGCCCAGATTGTCCGCGGCAGGATTAGTCTGGTGGCATGCGAATCCGCATCCTTTCGTCCCGGTCGATGAATCGACCTGCTTTTGCGTGTTCGCGATCAGCGTTTTGATGTCGCTCGAGGTCGCGCCGATCGCCATGGAAGGCGAGGCGTCCAGCAAGAGATAGAAATCGATGTTGGGCGCGCCCTGGTTGCGTGTCGCTGCCTGGCCTGCGAACGGCCAGCTCACCTGCTTGAGCACGCTCGGGAAGGCATTGTTTGCGGCCGCGGTGTAGCAAACCTGGACGTTGCGAACGACTTGGTTGTTTGAGTTGACAGGGTCAGCAAAGACTGAGTCGACGCCGGGGCAGGGAGCGTAGGTACAGTAGCCCGTTGTGGAGTCGGGTTTGCTGCAATTGACGGTGACCGTGAGAGTTGGGGGTGCCGCCAGGTTGTTGTTGCTGACCAGGCCATTCGCGGTGATGTTGAAAACGTTCTTCGCTGTAGTTTGGGCGACCTGCGGGCTCTTCTGCATCATCGTCGAGGTGACGGCGGCAACTGCGGCAGCATCGACGGCGGAGTCGAGATCGACCTTCATGTGCTGCGTATGCGTATAGTCCAGCGCCATGCCGAGCAGAAAGATTGTCGGAACCATCACAATTGCAAACATCACGGCGACGTTGGCCTTGCGATTTCTGGCAAAACGATACAACCAAGCGCGAAGCATGATCTTCATCCTAATCGCCGTGGGTCCCGGCAGAGGCAATTTCTCTGGCCGATCGGGGATCGAGGACCGGGAGCGCAACCGGGCGGCCTCTGACGACCTCTCGGCAGAGCGGAACTTTGAAGATGGGCTGTTAAGTAAAGCTTACGCCGATGGCGCGAACATGGATGGCCGAAAATCCGACGCTGCCGGATCGAGCGGCATCATTAACGAAGGCTAAATGCAGCCAGGAAATTGAAGCGAGTTCCTCGCCCGGCTGCATGCTGGATCTCGCTCTCCCGCGGAGAACCAAGGCAGGGAGATCGGATTTACGACCTGTAGTCCCCGTTGATCGCGACATACTCCTTAGTGAGGTCGCAGGTCAGCACGCGGTCGCGGCCCTTGCCGAGGCCGAGTGAGACCTTGATCGCGATCTCCGGCGCCTTCATTGCCTCCGACACCTGCGCCTCGTCGTAGTCGGGATCGCGCGCGCCGCTCCTGGCGACGCGGATGCCGTTGAAGGAGATCGAGAGCTTGTCGCGGTCGGCTGGCTCGCCGGCCTTGCCGACCGCCATCACCACGCGGCCCCAATTGGCGTCTTCGCCGGCGATCGCGGTCTTCACCAGCGGCGAGTTCGCGATCGACATCGCGATCTTGCGCGCCGAGGCCTTGGTCTTGGCGCCCTCGACGGTGATCTCGACCAGCTTGCGGGCGCCTTCGCCGTCGCGGGCCACCTGCTCGGAAAGATTGGCGAGCACCAGGTTGAACGCCTTGACGAAGGCCTTCAGGCGCGGGTCGCTGGCGCGGCTGATCTTTGGCGCGCCGTGTTCGGCGGCAGCGCCGGTGGCAAAGGCCAGCAGCGTATCCGAGGTCGAGGTGTCGCCGTCGATCGTGACCGCGTTGAACGTGTCCTCGACGCCGCTCTTGAGCAAGGCTTGCAGCGCGGCAGGCGCGATCGGTGCGTCGGTGAAGATGAAGGACAGCATCGTCGCCATGTCCGGCGCGATCATGCCGGCACCCTTGGCCATGCCGTTGATGGTGACCTTGGCCTTGCCGAGCTTCACGGTCGCGGTCGCGACCTTCGGAAAGGTGTCGGTGGTCATGATCGCCTTGGCTGCCGCCAGATAATCGCCGGCCTCGGCGGTTTCTGCGAGCCGCCCGAGCACGCCGTCGAACTTGGTCGCGTCCAGCGGTTCGCCGATCACGCCGGTCGAGGCCAGGAAGATTTCCCCCTCGGTGCATCCGACGGCCTTGGCCGCGATCCTGGCGGTCAGCGCGGTGGAGCTGCGGCCGGTCTTGCCGGTAAAGGCATTGGCATTGCCGGAATTGACCACCAGCGCGCGCGCCTTGCCGCCCTTGAGTTTGGCACGGCACCATTCCACCGGCGCGGAGGGGCATTTCGATTTGGTGAAGACGCCTGCGACCGCGGTGCCCTTGTCCATCACTGCGAGCAGAACGTCTGTGCGGTTCTTGTAGCGGATGCCGGCCTCGGCCGTCGCGAGACGGACCCCCGCGATCACGGGCATGTCGGGAACGTCTTTCGGGGCGAGGGGAGAAACGGAGGAGGACATCGGGGCGCCTTGGTGAGGTCTGGATATGCAGATGGCCGGGCATTTGCCCGGCCATTGCGACGTTAGATACTATCGGCGTCCGTGAAGTGACAGCGAATTCTTACTTCTTCGCCGGGGGCGCCATCTTGCTGTCGGCCGGCTTCGCATCGGAGGGCTTCGCCGCATCAGCCGGCTTGGCGTCCTTTGCCGCATCGGCCGGCTGATCCAGCCGCTCGACCTTGGCTTCCGCGCGCAGCTTGGCGACGTAGTCGGCCTGGGCCTTGCGGGTGACATACTGCTCGATCTGCGCCTTGACCTGCTCGAAGTCCGGCGCCTTGCGGCTGCGCTTTTCCTCGACTTTGATGACGTGCCAGCCGAACTGCGACTTCACGGGGTCGGAGATCTTGCCCGGCTCGAGCGCGAAGGCGATCGCCGAGAATTCCGGCACCATCTGCTCCTTGGTGAAGAAGCCGAGATCGCCGCCGTCGGCCGAGCCCGGATCCTTGGATTTCTTCTTGGCGAGCTCGGCGAAATCGGCGCCCTTGTCGAGCTCGGCCTTCACCGCCTTGGCCTCGTCCTCGGTCTCGACCAGGATGTGGCGGGCGTGCACCTCCTGCTCGCCGGTGATCTGCTTGGAGGCCTCCTCATAGACCTTCTTCATCGCGTCCGGGGTGGTGGCGGCCTTGCCCTCGCCGGCGAGCAGACTGTCCATCAGCAGGCGGTTGCGGGCGAACGCGAGGCGCTTCTTGAACTCCTCACCTTCGGCGACCTTCTTGTCCTCGGCCGCCTTGCCGACGATCTTCATGTCGATCAGGAAGGACAGGACGTTCTCGTCCTTGGTCGCGGGGTCCATCTGGGCGAGGCTCGGCCCAAGTTCCTCTTCGGCCATGGCGACGTCGCTCTTCTTGATCTCAGCGCCATTGACCTTCGCCAGCACCGGATCGTCGGCAGCCCGGCCGGGACCCGCGATCAGCGCCAGCGCAAGGCAGCCCACGAGGGCGGTGGCGAGGCCGAAGCGCAGGCCGGCTTTGGTTACCGGGAACGAGGTGGTCATGGAAAATCCTTTTGTTGAAGCAGGGGGCTGCTCGAGCGGGGCGGACACTCGCCCAATTCAGGGGGCCTTGGCAACGCGAAAAGTCTGTCAAAATGATGAATTAGCCGCAATGCGCCCGCCGTTGACAAGGCCCTGACCGGACCATATCTCTGCCCGGTCGCGTCCATGGCGATGGCGTTTATTTTGCTGCGTTTTTTGGCCGTTGAACCAGACTTGCCCAACTCCCACCCATATGGCGGATGGACCCCTCGCAGTCCGGGTTCTGGGGCCACCAGGCGTCACGGTGAGTTGATAGGCAGACGGGTGACAACCTCTTGGCTGCAATGCGGTTGAATCGCGAACACAGGAACAAGGCATGATCGGCGCGCTCGCCCGCAAGTTTTTCGGCTCCGCCAACGACCGGCGGGTGAAGGGATATCAGTCCCGCGTCAACGCGATCAACGCGTTGGAGCCCGAGGTCTCGAAGCTCTCCGACGAGGCGCTCAAGGCCCGCACCGCCGAGTTCAAGAAGCAGCTCGCCGAGGGCAAGACGCTGGACGACCTCCTGGTCCCCGCTTTCGCCACGGTCCGTGAAGCCGCCAAGCGCACCCTCGGCCAGCGCCATTTCGACGTCCAGCTGATCGGCGGCATGGTGCTGCACGAGGGCGACATCGCCGAGATGAAGACCGGCGAAGGCAAGACCCTGGTCGCAACGCTCGCGGTGTATCTCAACGCGCTCGCGGGCAAGGGCGTCCACGTCGTCACCGTCAACGACTATCTCGCCCGCCGCGACTCAGGCTGGATGGGCCAGATCTACGGCTTCCTCGGCCTGACCACCGGCGTGATCGTGCACGGCCTCGACGATTCCGAGCGCAAGGCGGCCTATGCCTGCGACATCACCTACGGCACCAACAACGAATACGGCTTCGACTATCTGCGCGACAACATGAAGTACCGGCTCGAGGACATGGTCCAGCGGCCGCACTTCTACGCTATCGTCGACGAAGTCGACTCCATCCTGATCGACGAGGCGCGCACGCCGCTGATCATTTCCGGCCCGCTCGACGACCGCTCCGACTTCTACAACACCATCGACGGCTTCCTGCCCAAGCTCGACAAGACCGACTACGACGTCGACGAGAAGCAGCGCACGGTCACGCTCACCGAAGCCGGCATGGAGAAGATCGAGGGGCTGCTGCGCGATGCCGGCCAGCTCAAGGGCGAGTCGCTCTACGACGTCGAGAACGTTTCCGTCGTGCATCACATCAACCAGGCGCTGCGCGCCCACACGCTGTTCACCCGCGACAAGGACTACATCGTCCGTGACGACGAGGTGGTGATCATCGACGAGTTCACCGGCCGCATGATGCAGGGCCGCCGCTATTCCGAAGGCCTGCACCAGGCGCTGGAAGCCAAGGAGCACGTCCAGGTCCAGCCGGAAAACCAGACGCTGGCCTCGATCACCTTCCAGAACTATTTCCGGATGTACGAAAAGCTCGCCGGCATGACCGGCACGGCGCTGACCGAAGCCGACGAACTGTTCGACATCTACAAGCTCGAGGTCGTGGAAATCCCGACCAACCTGCCGGTCGCCCGTCTGGACGAGGACGACGAGGTCTATCGCACCCAGAACGAGAAATACGCCGCGATCCTGGCCGAGATCGAGCGCGCCAATGCGCGGCTGCAGCCGGTGCTGGTCGGTACCGCCTCGATCGAAAAATCGGAAGTCATCGCCGAATACCTCAAGAAGCACGGCTACCGGCAGATCGATTTCGGCAACGAAAATTCGATGCAGAAGCTGTACGCCGCGGCCCGCGCCGGCAAACCGGCCAAGCTGTTCGCGGTGCTGAACGCGCGCTTCCACGAGCAGGAAGCCTACATCGTCGCGGAAGCCGGCGTGCCCGGCGCGATCACGATCGCGACCAACATGGCCGGCCGCGGCACCGACATCAAGCTCGGCGGCTCGCTGGACATGCGCATCCAGCAGGAAACCGCGGACATCGAGGACGAGGCCGAGAAGGCCAGGAAGATCGAACAGATCAAGGCCGACATCGAGCACTTCCGCGATATCGTGCTGAAGGCCGAGGAAGAGGTCGAGATCGAGCCGGCGAAGGGAAGCAAGCCCGCCAAGACCGTGAAGAAGCCCGGCGGCCTCTACATCATGGGCTCCGAGCGCCACGAATCCCGCCGCATCGACAACCAGCTTCGCGGCCGTTCTGGCCGTCAGGGCGACCCCGGCCGCTCGAAATTCTTCCTGTCGCTGGAAGACGATCTGATGCGCATCTTCGGCTCGGATCGCCTCGACAGCATGCTGCAGCGTCTCGGCCTGCAAGAGGGCGAGGCCATCATCCATCCCTGGATCAACAAGGCGCTCGAGAAGGCGCAGCAGAAGGTCGAGGCACGCAACTTCGACATCCGCAAGAACCTGCTCAAGTTCGACAACGTCCAGAACGACCAGCGCAAGGTGATCTTCGATCAGCGCGTCGAGCTGATGAAGGACGACAGCGTCGCCGAGACCGTCACCGACATGCGCCACGCCTTCATCGACGATCTCGTCGCCAAGCACGTCCCCGAGCATGCCTATGCCGAGCAGTGGGACGTCGCGGGCCTGAAGGAAGAGCTCAAGCGCGTGCTCGATCTCGACTTGCCGGTCGACGACTGGGCCAAGGAAGAGGGCATCGCCGACGAGGAGCTGCTCACGCGCATCGAGACCCGCGCCGACGAGCATATGGCGGCGAAGGTCGCGCAATGGGGTCCCGACGTGATGCGTTACGTCGAGAAGACCATTCTGCTCCAGACGCTAGACCATCTCTGGCGCGAGCACCTGGTCATGCTCGATCATCTGCGCCAGGTCATCGGCCTGCGCGGATACGGCCAGCGCGATCCGTTGCAGGAGTACAAGACCGAAGCCTTCAATCTCTTCCAGGAGATGAGCGCGCATCTGCGCGAGGCCGTCACCGCGCAACTGATGCGGGTCGAGATCGTGCCGCCGGAGCAGGAAGCCCCGGTGCTGCCGCCGATGGAAGCGCACAAATTCGACCCGAACACCGGCGAGGACGAAATGGCGCTCGCCAGCGTCACGCTCGGAGCGCAGGCCACCGACGCGGCGCTGCGTGATCCCAAAAACCCGTCAAGCTGGGGCAAGATCGGCCGCAACGAGGACTGTCCCTGCGGCTCAGGCAAGAAGTACAAGCACTGCCACGGGCGGTACGCGTAAGGCCGTATATTCCGCCTTCGCCGGAACGAAGTGAGTTGAGGGCGCGCGCTCAGCCGCCCCTCAATTCGAGCTGTCGATCAAGCTCTCCAGCAGGCGCTTCAATTCGCTCGTCGATTTGTCGCCGTAGCTCTCCAGGATGTGCTCCTCCTGGTCGACCGCGAGCGAGTTGAGCTTCTTGCTCAGCACCTTGCCGCGATCGGAGATGAACATCAGAACCTTGCGGCGATCGTTCGGGTCCTGCACGCGGTAGACCAGCGTGTCCGAGACCATGCGATCGATCATCTTGGTCAGCGTCGGATGATTGAGCAGCACGGCATCTGCAAGCTCGCCCATCGAATGGCCGTTGCCATCCGACAGCACTTTCAGGATGCGCCACTGCTCGACGGGCACGCCTTCCTTGCTCAACCGCAGTTCGAGCTGCCGGTTGATCTCCCGGTTGGCTTGCGCGAGCAGGTAGGCGAGGTGTTCGGTGATCGGGGTGTTCGGTTTTGCCACGGCTAAGACTTCGTCTTGACCCAAATGAGTGAATGTCTTGCAATCGATGCTGCATCTATATGCACTTCAATTCTTGAATATTCAATATTTTCAAAATAGGATATTGCCCAACAAAAGGGCGGGTGCCGCGGCCGCCTGCTGAATGAGCTTTCAAGTCTGGTGTCAGACAGGAGTTGGCGTGCGCGCGACGGTAAACTTCCCGGCTCACGGCGGTCCGGCGTTGCCGCCGTCCTTGCTGTTCAGGAATCTGTCGTCGTCGGCGGCGGATTTCGACCTGTCGCCGGTTGACGCGCATCTCATGAAGCGTCGCGGCGCACGTAACAAGCTCCGGATCGGCGGCTTCATCTGCTGCACCGGCTCGCCCGGTGTTTGGGGTCCGTGCGCGACAAGCAGCGCGCAGCTCGCGGTCGCCGAGATCAACAAGCGCGGCGGCATTCTCGGACGCGAGATCGAGCTTTCGATCTACGATGCCGGCGGCCCGATCGACGAGATCCTGAGCCGCGCCGAGCAGGCGATCGCGTCCGATGAGGTCGACCTCATCGTCGGGCTGCATACCAGCGCGGTGCGGGTGGCGCTGCGCAAGGTCACCACCCGCCACCGCATCCCCTACATCTACACGCCGGTCTACGAGGGCGGCGAGCAGACGCCGGGTGTCATGGCGATCGGCGAGACGCCGCGCTGGCAGAGCCGCCCGTCGATCCACTGGCTTGCCGACGTCAAGAAGGCGGCGCGCTGGTACCTGATCGGCAGCGACTATGTCTGGCCCTGGCAATCGCACCGCGCGGTGAAGCGCTACATCAAGGAGGCTGGCGGCCAGGTCGTCGGCGAAGAGTTCGTTCCGCTCGGCGAAGATAATCACGAGCCGCATCTGGAGCGCATCCGTGCAGCGAGGCCGGACGTCATCCTTATCTCGTTGATCGGCACCGACAGCATCACGTTCAATCGCGCGTTCGGCGAATGCGGGCTTGGCGCCACGACGCTGCGGCTGGCCGGGGCGATGGACGAGACCGTGCTGCTCGGAATCGGCGCCGACAACAGCGAGAATCTGTTCTGCGCCTCCGGCTATTTCCCCGGCATCGGATCGCGGGCCAACGACGATTTCCAGAGCCGCTATCGCGCGATGTTCGGGCCGAACGGCCCCCCGATCGGCTCGCTCGGTCAGTCCAGCTATGAGGGATTGCGCTTCCTCGAAGCCGTGGCGAACAAGGCGGGCACGCTAGCGATGGGGCCCATGCTCGCGGCCGGCCGCAACATCGTCTATGGCGGCGCGCGCGGCCCCGTCACCGTCAGGAACGGTCACACCCGGATGCAAATGTATCTTGCCGGGGCCGATGGCCTCGATTTCAAGCTGATCAAACCGGTCTGATGCCGGCGCGGCGATCCGCACACGCCCGAATCCAAAATAATACTTGAAAAGGAAAATATTTCCGTCTGTAATATCGGCGTGAAGCCGACTGGCCCGCGCCGTGCAGGCGCTACCTGGAGGCTGCCGCCCAAAGCCAGGGATCACAAGAAGCCTCAAGGAGAGCGCCGTGACAGTTGCCCTTCCCACCCCAGCCCAACTTCGCAGCGTCGCCGAACAGTGCGGCCTTGCGCTGTCCGATGACGATGTCGCCTCGTTCCGCGGCCTGATGCAGGGCTCGATCGAAGCTTACAATCTCGTCGGAGCCATGCCCGACGAGGTGCCCGAGGTCAAATATCCGCGCACGCCGGGCTATCGGCCCTCGCCGGAAGAGAACCCGCGCAACGCCTGGTATCGCAAGTCGACCGTAAAAGGTGCGGCGAGCGGCAAGCTCAAGGGCAAGACGGTCGCGCTGAAAGACAACATCATGCTCGCCGGCGTTCCCATGATGAACGGCTCGGCGACGCTGGAAGGCTACGTCCCCGATTTCGACGCCACCATCGTCACGCGCATGCTCGATGCCGGCGCCGAGATCGCCGGAAAAGTCCATTGCGAATCCTTCTGCATGTCCGGCGGCAGCCACACCAATGCGGTCGGCGCCGTCCACAATCCGCACAAGATGGGCTATTCGGCCGGCGGCTCGTCGTCAGGCAGCGGCGTCGTCGTCGCGCTCGGCGAGGTCGACATGGCGATCGGCGGCGATCAGGGCGGTTCGATCCGCATGCCGTCCTCGTTCTGCGGCACCTACGGCATGAAGCCGACCTGGGGTCTCGTGCCCTACACCGGCATCATGCCGATCGAGGTGTTCGTCGATCACACCGGCCCGATGACGGCGACCGTGGCCGACAACGCGCTGCTGCTGGAGGTGCTGGCCGGTGACGACGGCTACGATCCCCGCATCAAGGCGCCGGAGGTCGAGGAGTACACCAAGGCGCTCGGCCAGGGCGTGAAGGGCATGAAGATCGGCATTCTCAAGGAGGGCTTTGAGCAGGCGACGGCGGAAGCGGCCGTCAACGAAAGCGTGCGAGAGGCCGCCAAGCGCTTTAGGGATCTTGGCGCCACGGTCGAGACCGTTTCGATCCCGATGCATCTGGTGGGTCCGGCGATCTGGACGCCGATCGGCACCGAAGGCATGACCCAGACCATGATGTATGGCGACGGTTATGGCCTGTCCCGCTCCGATCTCTATTCGACCACGCTGATGGATTTCCATCGCGGCTGGCGGCGGCAGGCGGATTCACTGTCCGAGACCACAAAGCTGTTTCTGCTGCTCGGCACCTACATCAACAACAATTTCGGTCCCCGCTATTACGGCAAGGCCCTCAACATCTCCCGCCGCCTGACCGCGGCCTATGACAAGGCCTTCAAAGATTACGATTTGCTGCTGCTACCGACCACACCCATGAAGGCGACGAAGCTGCCGGAGCCCACGGCCAGCCGCGAGGACTATGTCGCGCGTGCGCTGGAGATGATCTCCAACACCGCGCCGTTCGACATCACCCACCATCCCGCGATGTCGCTGCCCTGCGGCATGATCGATGGCCTGCCCGTCGGCCTGATGCTGGTCGGCCGCATGTTCGAGGAATCCACTATCTACCGCGCCGCCCACGCCTTCGAGCAGATCGGCGACTGGAAGAAGATGTGAGCGAGGCATCGATGCAGGCGCACGGAACGCGTCAAAACAACAATCCAGAGCCCCGTTCCGATTGCATCGGAACGGGAAAGGCTCCGGCGCATGGCTAACGCGTTCGTCGCGGCGTTCGAGATCCTGAGCTTTGGCGCGATCATCGTCCTGATCGTGCTGGGGCTCGGGATCATCGCCAGCATGATGGGCATCTTCAACTTCGCCCAGGGCGAGTTCGTCCTGCTCGGGGCCTACATCACTTATCTCGCTTACGCCAAGGGCCTGCCGATTTGGACCGGCATGGTCGCAGCGCCCTTCGTAGTCGGCGCACTCGGCTTCATGCTGGAGGCACTGATCATCCGGCGTTTCTACGCAGCACCCATCGTCGCCATGCTCGGCACCTATGCGCTCGGCCTGATCATACGCGAATCCGTGCGCGGCCTGATCGGCGGCTTCTATCTCACCGTGCCGGAGCCGATCGGCGGCTCGATCGACATCGGCGCCATGCACATCTCGGCCTGGCGCTTCACCATCATCGTCATCACGGCGCTGGTGATGGTCTGCTGCTATCTCCTGCTGTCGCGCACGAACTTTGGCCTGCGCATGCGCGCCACGCTGGAGAACCCGTCGCTGGCGCGGGCCTCAGGCATCTCCACGCCCTTGATGTACGGCGCCACCTTCGCCTTTGGCTCGGCGCTTGCCGGCCTTGCCGGCGCGCTGATCGTGCCCGTGTTCAGTCTCTACGCCGATCTCGGCCTGCGCTTCCTGATCCAGGGTTTTGTCGCGGTCATGGTCGGCGGCGTCGGCTCCTTCATCGGGCCGGTCGCGGGCGCGGGCGTCATCGGCACGCTCAGTGCCGCACTGCCCTGGGTGATGGCGCCGGTCGTGGCCGACGTCCTCGTCTTCGTTCTCGCCATTGTTTTCATCAAATTCCGCCCGCAGGGCCTCATCGCTGGAAAAGGGGTTTAGTCACATGTCCGATCGTACTCAGCTGTCCCGCCGCCGCTTTCTCTCCAATTTCGCTTTTGCCTCCGGCGCGGTCGCAACCGGCGTTGGCAGCTGGGTGATTCCGGCGCCCTGGGCCAATGCGGCCGAAGCCCCGATCAAGGTCGGCATCGCCACCGACCTCACCGGGCCGATCGCCTACGCCGGCAATGCCGACGCCAACGTCGCCAAGATGGTGATCAAGGAGATCAACGCCGGCGGCGGTCTGCTCGGCCGTCCGCTCGAGCTCTATATCGAGGACACCGCCTCGAACGAATCCGTCGCTGTCGGCAACGTCCGCAAGCTGATCCAGCGCGACAAGGTCGACATGGTGCTCGGCGGCATCACCTCGTCGATGCGCAACGCCATCAAGGACCCGATCGTCGCGCGCGGCAAGACCCTCTACATCTATCCGCAGCTCTACGAAGGCAAGGAGTGCACGCCCTATCTGTTCTGCACCGGGCCGACACCCGCGCAGCAATGCGACGAATTCATTCCCTGGCTGATCAAGAACGGCGGCAAGAAGTTCGCGCTGCCGAGCGCCAACTACGTCTGGCCGCACACGCTCAACGTCTACGCCCGCAAGGTGATCGAGGCCAATGGCGGCGAGGTCGTGTTCGAGGAATATTATCCGCTCGACCAGGTCGACTTCTCCTCGACCGTCAACCGCATCATATCCAACAAGGTCGATGTCGTCTTCAACACAGTTATTCCGCCCGGCGTCGGTCCGTTCTTCAAGCAGCTTTATGAAGCCGGCTTCCTCAAGAACGGCGGCCGTCTGGCCTGCGTCTACTATGACGAGAACACGCTCAACATCAACCAGGCCGCCGAGATCGAGGGTCTCGCCAGCTGTCTCGATTATTTCAAGGTGCTGACCAAGGAGAATCCGTTCGACGCAAAAATCCAGGCGGCTTACGAGAAGGATTTCCCGGGCAACTTCCTGTTCGCCGCCGGCAGTGCCGCGACCGGCACCTATCGCGGCCTGAAGCTGTGGGAAGCCGCCGTCAAGGAAGCCGGCAAGATCGACCGCGAGTCGGTCGCCGCCACGCTGGATCACGCCAAGATCGCCGAAGGCCCGGGCGGGCCGGCCGAGATGGTGCCGGGCAAGCGGCACTGCAAGATGAAGATGTACACCGCGGTCGCCAAGGGCGGGAATTACGAGATCGTCGGACGTAGCGACGGGCTCGTCGATCCCAAGGAGTGTTAAGGTGGAATGCCGAAGTCGATGGGCGCGGTGAAACAGGTGATCCCCGCCAACACCGGCGGGGAGGCGGACGTCGCAATGGCTGAGCACGGATCAGCGAAGCAAGCCGCTCCGGGACGAAAGGTCTTGCCGATCGTGGAGGGCGTCGTGCTTGTCGCGGCGCTGGTCGCGCCGCTGCTGCTGCAGGACTATCTCACGGTGTTCGCGACGCGGGTGATCATCCTCGCGCTGTTCGCGCTGTCGTTCGATCTGGTGTGGGGCTATGCCGGCATCATGAGTTTCGGCCAGGCGCTGTTTTTTGGCTCGGCGGGCTATGGCGTGGCGCTGCTCGCGCGCGACCTCGATATCACCAACATCTTTCTGGTGCTGCCTGCGGGCACGTTGATCGGGCTCACCTTTGCGCTGCTGCTGGGGGGCTTCCTGCTGCTGGGACGGCATCCTTCCAGCGTGATCTTCGTCTCCCTGGGCACGCTGACCGGTTCCTACGCCGCCGATCGGCTCGCGCGCGGCTGGTACTATCTCGGCGGGCAGAACGGCATCCCCTCGATTTCGTCGATGACGCTCGGGACCTACGAATTCTCGGAAGGGCCGCCCTTCTATTATCTCGTGCTCGGCATCCTCATTGTGGTCTATCTCCTCTGCCGCTTCCTGGTGCGCTCGCAGTTCGGCCTTGCGCTGGCGGGTCTGCGCGAGAACGAGCAGCGCATCGCCTTCTTCGGCTACAAGGCGCAGCATCTCAAGGCGATCATTTTTGCGATCGGCGGCGCCGTCGCGGGTCTCGCCGGCAGCCTCTATGCCTTCCACGAGGGATTCGTCTGGCCCAACATGGTCGGCGTCGTCGTCTCGACGCAAGTCGTGCTCTACGTCCTGTTCGGCGGCTCTGGCACGCTGATCGGCGCCGTCATCGGCGCTGTCATCGTCGAGGGCGTCAGCTTCTGGCTGTCGGACAATTATCGCGAGGTCTGGCCGATCATCCTTGGCGTGCTGCTGTTGCTCGTGATTCTGTTCCGGCCGCTCGGCCTGATCAGTTTTGTGCTGGGCGAGCGCGAGCGGGTCGGCAGCTTTGGTGGCAAGTCCAGGGCGACCGGAAAGGAGAAGCGCAATGCCGCTCCTTGAAGCCACAGGCGTCAAAAAAATTTTTGGCAAGCTCACCGCGCTCGATGGTGCCGCGCTCACCGTCGGCGAGAACGAGTTTCACGGCCTGATCGGCCCGAACGGCTCCGGCAAGAGCACGCTGATGAAGTGCATTGCGGGAGCCGAGGTGCCCACCCAGGGCAAGGTCTCCTTCGTCAACACCGATATCACCGCGTTCACGCCGACGGAGCGCGCCCGCGCCGGCATGAGCCTGAAATTCCAGATCACCAGCGTGCTGCCGTCGTTGACGCTCTACGACAACATCCTGCTCGCGCTGCAGGCGCAGTCCTCGCTGTTCGATCTCGTGTTCTCGCGCACCCGCGGCGCGCTGCACGATCAAGTTATGACCATGCTGACGCAATTTCGCCTGGCCGACCGCGCTTTCGACGCGGCCGCGGCGCTGTCGCATGGCCAGCAGCAATGGTTGGAGATCGCGATGGCGCTTGCCGGCAAGCCGAAACTTCTGCTGCTCGACGAGCCGACCGGCGGCATGAGCCTGGAGGAGCGGCGCGTCACCGGTGAATTGCTGCAGCCGATCAAAAAACATTGCTCCCTCGTCATCGTCGAGCACGACCTCGATTTCATTCGCGACATCTGCGATCGGTTGACCGTGCTCGACCAGGGCAAGGTGCTGGCATCAGGCACGGTGTCGGAGATCCAGGCCAACAAGGCCGTCCAGGAGATCTATTTGCGCCGTGCCTGAATTTTTGGACATCAAGCATCTCGACGCCGGCTATGGCCGCAGCCAGGTCCTGTTCGACGTCAACCTCGGCATTCCCTGGCGCGGCGGTGTCGCCGTGCTCGGGCGCAACGGCGCCGGCAAGACCACGCTGATGAAGACAATCGTCGGCGAGCTGCCGGCGTGGAAGGGCGAGGTCGCCTTCGACGGCCGCGACATCAGCCGCCGCGCGACCCAGGAACGCGTGCGCGCCGGCATCGGCTACGTTCCGCAGGAACACTCGGTGTTCGCGCGCCTGTCGGTGCGCGACAATCTCGCGGTCGGCTCGCTCGCGAGCAGGAAGGCCGACGCGGTCGACCACGTGCTGACCATCTTCCCAAAACTCGGCCAGCGCCTCGACCAGCCCGCTGGCACGCTTTCCGGGGGCGAGCGCAAGATGCTCGCCATCGGCCGCGCCATGCTGGGTGATCCAAAACTGCTGCTGCTCGACGAGCCGACCGAAGGCGTCTGGATCGGCGTGATCGAGGAGATCACCGAGCGCCTGATCGAACTCGCGAAAACCATCGCCGTCATCATCGTCGAGCAGCACCTCGACCTCGCGCTCCGCGTCGCCGATTACGCCTATGTGCTCGACCGCGGCCGCGTCGCGCTGCAAGGCGAGGCAGGCGAGGTGAGGGGCAATCCGGAGCTGCTGCGGTATCTGGCGCCGTAGGTTGCGCTGATAGCGGCTCGCTAGCGTCGGACGCCTATGGCATGTTTCCGAGGAACGGATTGACAATGGTGAGGCCGCCGACATTACGGCCATGCTGCATATCTTCGCTGTAGAGCGTATCGCAGCCTGCCTCGATCGCGGCGGCGACGATCAATGCATCGTAGAAAGCGAAGCCATCATCTCGTGCGAGCGCAAGAGCCGCACGGCTGATCTTTGCCGTCAGCGCGAACGCCGGATCGAGCGCATTGTCGATATCATCGAACACAAGCTCGATGTCGCGCCAGCTGATTCCCTGCTTCTTCCGCAAGACGTTTGCCAATTCGTTCAGGACTTGCACGCTGATGGTGCCGCCCTGGTCGATCAGGTCTCGAGAGATGGTTGCCTTGGTGCCAGTCTGCTGCGCGTAAACGAGAATGTTGGTATCCAGAAATGCCCTCACCGCTCGTTCGCCTCATCGCGATCGAACTTGTAGTCAGCAGGGAGGGGCGGCCAGTTGCGTGCGCGCATATTTTCGATTGCCCGCCGACGACGCTCTTCCCTGGTCTCGACCTCGATCTTTCCCTTGTGGGCGGCGACGACGTCGAGTTCGTCGCCTTCCTTAAGGCTCAGTTCCTCGACCAAAGCCTTGGGCAGGCGAACTGCAAGGCTGTTGCCCCATTTGGAGACCTGCATCGCACACTCCCATGATATACAAAACCTATTTGTATATCATGAAGTATATATCATCGGAATTCAAGGCCCCCAGGCCGTCAACCGACGGAATACATGAAGAGTGAGGGACTTGCTCGCTCCTACTTCACCGCTCCAAACCGGCTGTCGAACGAGTTCGACTGCACCACCGGCGCGGCTCCCATGATCTGGGTCGCTTCACCCGCGCCATCCGACCCCGACGGCTTGAGCGCAGGACGGGTTGCGGCGAGGCGGGTGTCGGGCTTCGCAGGTTCAGCGGGCTTGGCGGCGGCAACGGCTGGCTTCGGCGCGTCCTTGGACGTGTCGCGACCCGGCACGAACCGGGTCACCGCGGCCTTCAGCCGGGACGCTGCGGTGGGCGGTGTCGTGGTCGTCGCGGCCGGGGCGACGGATGCCGTGGCCTGCGGCGTTGGCGTGGTCGCCGTCGCGTCGGCGTTGCCCACGCCCATCTTGCGGCCGAGATTCGAGAAGAAGCCGGATTTCTCGGGCGGAGCTGCGGTGGCGACGCGGGCGTTGGCGGCGGGCGCGCTGACGGCGACGACCGGCTCTTCCCGCGGCGAGGGCGCGGCTGCATCGAGATTCGGTTTCGGCGGATTGACGTGGCCGGGGATCGTGCCCGGTGCCTTCGCCATCGCCAGCATCTGCAAGGTCGTGCCTTCGGCGCCCTCCGACAGGCCGGTCGAGCCTTCCGGAATCTTCGCGGCAAAAATCTTGTTCATGCCGCCGTCGATGCCGGTGTTCATGCGCGCAACCGGCGTGCCGCGGGAAACCAGCTTGTTGTATTCGGCCTGATCGCGTGCATCCTTCTCGCGCACGGCGCTGACGATGTCCTCGGGGATCACATAGGCCGGACATTTTGCCGAGGCGTCGAACACCGGATCGCGCTTGGCGTCGGGCGGCTTCGCCGCGTCGAAGACGTACTTCTTCTCGCAGAAATCGACCTTCGGCTCCTGCCGCGTCACCTCGAAATGATCATAGCCTTCCTTGATCATCTTCCAGAACGGCATGTTCGGATTGTTCCGGTGCTTGGCCATGTTCACCGGCGTCATCTTGAAAGGAAAGGCCTGCAGCTGGAACGCCTTCTGGCCGCCGAAGAACGACTCGCGCCCAAGCGAATAGATCTCGGCGATCTGCTCGTCCGTCATCGCGTAGCAACCGCGCGACGAACAATCGCCATGCACCATCAGCTGCGAGCCGCTGCGGCCCAAGGCCTTGTCGAACGCGTTCGGATAACCCGTGTTGAACGACAGGTAATAGGCCGACTGCGGATTCATCTGGCTCGGATTGATCGAGTAGAATCCCTCCGGCGCCTGGCGGTCGCCTTCGCGCACCTTCGGGCCGAGGTCGCCCGACCAGCGGCAGATCGGATAGGTCTTGAGCAGCGCGAACTGGCCGTTGCGGGTCTGCTTCCAGACCTCGAGCTCGGCCTCCTGCTTGAAGAGGCGCACCAGGATCGGCGATTGCAGGTCCATGTCCTTCTCGGCCATCGCGGCGAGAAGTTTTGGCGGGACCGGCTGGTTGGCCTTGGCATTGGTCGCAAGCGAAACCTGGTCGGTGTCGCAGCCGGCCAGCACAAAGCTGGCGGCAAGCGCCACCGAAACCAAAAACGCGCGCGCAAGCGAACGAGAAATCAAGATGGACCCCACACCGTCCAGGGCATCGCGCAAACCCCAATCTTGAAACATGATCGGACCGGAGACCCGGACCCGTCGCGACGGGCTTGTTCAGATCACGCTCCAGCGCTTATGCCCTGAAGCCATTAATTAAAATTCTAACCTCCGGGTCATGTGGTCGCAACCCGAACGGGGATCACGAGCCCGTTGGCCCAAAGGCGTGGTCAACGAAGACTTAAACTGGGCTGAAACTTGGGCCTTGCGGCCAGACCGGTACAGAGATCGCTGATTTGGGCAAAAAAAGGGTTAACGCGGGGTTACTGCGTAGCTCTTCACCTCCCCCGCGAGCGGGGAGGGAGCGCACCACCGTTGCGGCCCGAATCAGCCCAGTTTCCGGCCGATATCGAGGAATTTCTGCCGCCGCTGCTTGCGGATGGCGTCACCGTCGAGGCCGCGCAGCTCGTCAAAGGCCTTGGCGATGGCGTCGCCCGTGGTGGCGATCATGGCGGCGGGGTCGCGATGGGCGCCGCCGACCGGCTCCTTGAGAATGCTGTCGATCACGCCGAAGCGGAGCATGTCCTGGGCGGTGATCTTCATGTTGTTGGCGGCTTCCTGCGCCTTGGAGCCGTCGCGCCAGAGGATCGAGGAGGCGGCCTCGGGCGAGATCACGCTGTAGATCGCGTGCTCCAGCATCAGGACCTTGTTGGCGGTGGTGATGGCGATGGCGCCGCCCGACATGCCCTCACCAGTGATGATGG
This sequence comes from Bradyrhizobium sp. 149, assembly GCF_023073915.1. Lineage (GTDB taxonomy): Bacteria > Pseudomonadota > Alphaproteobacteria > Rhizobiales > Xanthobacteraceae > Bradyrhizobium. The sequence goes on from NZ_JADPKK010000005.1 coordinate 93,614, forward strand.
CGACGTTCGGCACGGTCAGCGCCATGCAGGCATCGGTCGAGCGCGCGATCGCCTCGGCCTGGCCGCGCTCTTCGGCGCCGATGCCGGGATAGGCGCCGGCGGAATCGGCGAGCGACAGCACCGGCAGGCCGAACCGCTCGGCCATCTCCATCAGCCGCACGCATTTGCGATAGCCCTCGGGCCGCGCCATGCCGAAATTATGCTTGATACGGCTCTCGGTGGAATCGCCCTTTTCCTGGCCCATCACGCAGATGGCCTCACCGCGGAAGCGGCCGAAGCCGGCTACCAGCGCCTCGTCCTCGCCGAATTTGCGGTCGCCGGCGAGCGGAGTGAACTCGGTGATCAGGCCCTTGATGAAGTCGTTGAAATGTGGCCGCTGCGGATGCCGCGCGACCAGCGTCTTCTGCCACGGCGTCAGGTTCAGATAGAGGTCGGCCACCGCCTGCGCGGCCTTGTCCTCGATCCGCCCGATCTCCTCGGCGATGTCGCTGCCGGAGGCCGCAAGCGTCCTCAATTCGTCGAGCTTGGAATCGAGCTCGGCGACGGGCTTTTCGAAATCGAGATAGCTGCGCATCTGGTCTGGCATCAACTCAATATAGGGAGGACGGGGCGAGGCGGCGAAGCGGATTCGATGTCGCGGAAAGAAGTCTAGGTTCGTCAATGAGTTGGCTAGTGTGCTCGCAAGGAGCGCAGGCCAAATCAATCGTAAGGCCACGGCTCTTTCTGCGGAGATGTGGCCGAAGTCAAGGCGGTTTCGGGCTTGGCCTGCAGCTGGGTACGCCCAGCCCTACTTCTCCGCCAGCGGGTGCAGGTCGCGGACCAGGCTCTTCAGCCGCTCCTCGACCACGTGGGTGTAGATCTGGGTCGTCGAGATGTCGGTGTGGCCGAGCAGCGTCTGCACGATGCGCAGATCGGCACCGTTGTGAAGCAGGTGACTGGCGAAGGCGTGGCGCAGCACGTGTGGGGAGACCAGCCGGGCCTGGAGGCCCGAAGCCACCGCGAGCTCCTTCAGGTCGCGGGCAAAATGCTGCCGCGTCAGATGCCCGCTCTCGCCGAACGAGGGGAACAACCATTTCGAAGCCGCCAAGCTGTTCGTCTTGTCCGTCTTCGCGTTTATCTTGGCGGCCTCCGTCGCCGCGAGATAATCGGCCATCGCCTGACGCGAGGCCTCATTGAGCGGCACCAGCCGTTCCTTGTTGCCCTTGCCGCGCACCACGATCATGCGGGCGTCGCGCTTCGCGGCCGTGCGCGGCAGCGCCACCAGCTCGGAGACACGCAGGCCGGTGGCGTAGAGCACCTCGAGCAGGCAATAGAGTCTCAGAGAGCGCAGCCGTTTCGAGGGCGAGGCATCCTCCGCTTCGCTCAATTCCTTGGCGCGGCGGAGCATGCGGTCGACATCCGCGATCGACAGCACCTTCGGCAGGCCGCGGCCGCGCTTGGGGCCGGACAGGATCGCCGCGGGATCGTCGGTTCTGATCCGTTCGCTCAGGAGGAAGCGATAGAGATGCCGCATCGCCGACAGCCGCCGCGCGACACTGGTGGACTTGAAGCCGCGCGTGTCGAGATCGGCGAGATAGTCGCGTAGCGTCTCCGTCGCCGCGTCCGCGAATGTATGGCCGACGCGGCCGAGAAACTCGGAGAAGTCGGTGAGGTCGCGGCGGTAGGCATCAAGCGTATTGGGGCCGGCGCCCTGTTCCGCCGCGAGCATGTCGAGGAACAGGCCGGTGAGCTTGGCGTCTGAGGGCTTGTTAGCGGAAGATCTGGCACGCATGCCCGGCAGCCTAGCGCCTATTTCTTGAGAAATTTGTCCGGCGGGATCGTCACCGTCATTTCCCGCGGCTTGGGATTGACGAAGTTCGCCAGCGCGAAGACCACGCCATAGACGACGCCGGCGATCACGGCGACGACCGTCAGGAAGCGGAACAGGCTGGGCATCGGCAAGATCTCGGAGAGGGTCTCGGTCAGGGGCTTGGCGGGCAAATTAACCAATGAAATCATCCAACACGTTCGCCGTTTCGTGGCAAGAGTCCTCTGGCGAGGGCCCCTGCGGGGTCGTATAGGTGGCCAAAGGATGCCGCCTTTGGCGGCAGATCGAGCGAGACCCATTCGAGCGAGACAAATGTCCGACGCCGCGTTGCCGATCCAAGCTTCGCCTGAGGCCGACATCCTGTCGGCGCTCGGGACGCGCTCGATCGTGCTCGTCGGCATGATGGGCGTGGGCAAATCCACCATCGGCCGCCGCATGGCTCTCAGGCTCAAGCTGCCCTTCGTCGACGCCGACACCGAGATCGAGGCGGCAGCCGGCATGACCATACCGGAAATCTTCGAGCGCCACGGCGAGCCGCATTTCCGCGACGGCGAGGCCCGCGTGATCGCGCGTCTGCTCGACGGCGGCCCCATCGTGCTGGCGACCGGCGGCGGCGCCTTCATGCGCGAGGAGACGCGGAGCCGCATCGCGGCGAAGGCGATCTCGATCTGGCTCAAGGCCGACCATGATGTCATCATGCGCCGCGTGCGCCGGCGCGCCGACCGTCCGCTCCTCCAGACCCCCGATCCCGAGGGAACCGTGACGCGCCTGCTCACCGAGCGCGAGCCGGTCTACGGCAAGGCCGACCTGACCATCGCCTCGCGCGACGTGCCGCACGACAAGATCGTCGAGGAGACCATCGAGACGCTGCGCGCGCATCTTTGCGGCGAACAGGCGTCCCCGCCACCAGCCGACGTCGCGAGTGCCGTACGATGACCGCGCCTTTGAAACATTCCGATCCTGTCAATGTGAAGGTCGCGCTCGGCGATCGCGCCTATGACATCGTCATCGGCCGCGGCGTGCTGGCCTCGCTCGGCGAGCGGGTCGCGCGTTTGCGCCCCGGCGTGCGCACCGCGATCGTGACGGATCGCACCGTCGCGAAATACTGGCTCGAACCCGCCGAGGCATCACTCGCCGCCGGGGGCATTCCGACATCGCGCATCGTCGTCGAGGAAGGCGAGATCTCCAAGACCTATGCCGGCCTCGAAAAGGTCAGCGAAGCCCTGATCGCCGCGAAAATCGAGCGCAACGATCTCGTCATCGCGCTCGGCGGCGGCGTTGTCGGCGATCTCGCCGGCTTTGCCGCGGCAATCCTGCGCCGCGGCGTCGACTTCGTGCAGGTGCCGACCTCGCTGCTGGCGCAGGTCGATTCCTCCGTCGGCGGCAAGACCGGCATCAACTCGCCGCAGGGCAAGAACCTGCTCGGCGCCTTCCACCAGCCGGTGCTTGTGATCGCCGACACCGCCGTGCTCGACACGCTGTCGCCGCGGCAATTCCGCGCCGGCTATGCCGAGGTCGCCAAATACGGCGTGCTCGGCGACGAGGCCTTCTTTGCCTGGCTGGAGAAGAACCATTCCGACATCTCGAAGGGCGGTTCGGCGCGTGAGCATGCGATCGCGACCTCCTGCCGCGCCAAGGCCGGCGTCGTCTCGCGCGACGAGCGCGAGACCGGCGAGCGCGCACTGCTCAATCTCGGCCATACGTTTGGCCATGCGCTCGAAGCCGCGACCGGTTTCTCCGATCGCCTGTTTCACGGCGAGGGCGTTGCGATCGGCATGACGCTGGCGGCGCAGCTCTCGGCCAGGCTCGGCATGATCGGCGAAGCGGATGCGACGCGGGTCGAGCGTCACCTCATCGAGGCCGGCCTGCCGACGCGCTTACAGGACATCGCGGGCTTCGCGCAGGAGGGGCTTGCCGATGCCGACGCGCTGATGGCGCTGATGGCACAGGACAAGAAGGTCGAGCGCGGCAAGCTCACCTTCATCCTGCTGGAGGCCGTGGGGCGCGCCGTCATCGCGAAGAACGTCGAGCCGGCTCCGGTGCGCGACTTCCTGAAGGACCAGCTCGCGCAAAGGTCATGACGCGCGGCTGAACGGCGTGAGAGCGTTTTCGAGCGAAGTGGGTACCGGTTCGCGTCAAGAAAACGCGTCAAAACAAGCAACCAGAGTGGTTCATGGATTGGCTCGGATTCACCATCGTCATTCTCTGCCTGCTCGTCTCCGGCTTCTTCGCCGCGAGCGAGACCGCGCTGACTGGCGCCTCGCGCGCCAGCATGCTGCGGCTCTCCAAGCAGGGTAATCGCGACGCGGACGTCGTCTCACAGTTGCTCGACATGCGCGAGCGCCTGATCGGCGCGCTGCTGCTCGGCAACAACATCGCCAATATCAGTGCATCCGCACTGGCCACCAGCATCTTCACGGCCTGGTTCGGCGACGTCGGCGTGCTCTATGCCACCGGCTTGATGACGGCACTGGTCGTGATCTTCGCCGAGGTGCTGCCCAAGACCATCGCGATCAACGCGCCAGATCGCATGGCGCTTGCGGTAGCGCGCCCGATGCGGCTGACGATGTACGTGCTGGGGCCGCTGCTGCGGATCGTGGAAGTCATCGTGCGGCTGTTGATGCGCCTGTTTGGCCTTGCCGGCGAGCACCAGGCGATCCTGTCGCCGACCGAGCGCCTCCGCGGTGCGGTCGACCTGCTGCATCATGAAGGCAAGTTCGAGAAGCAGGACCGCGACATGCTCGGCGGGCTGCTCGATCTGCGCGAACTCCAGGTCTCCGACGTCATGATCCATCGCACCGAGATGACGATGATCAACGCCGACCTGCCGCCGGAGGAACTGGTGCGCGAGGTGCTGGCGGCCGAATACACCCGCATCCCGCTGTGGCGCGAGAAGCCGGAAAATATCATCGGCGTGCTCCACGCCAAGGATCTGTTGCGCGCGATCCGCGCGGCCGACGGCGACACCTCGCGCATCGACGTCTCCACCATCGCGTTGCCGCCCTGGTTCGTGCCGGAAATGCGGCCCGTCTCCGAGCAGCTCAAGGCGTTCCGCCGCCGCAAGACCCATTTCGCGCTGGTCGTCGACGAGTACGGCGAAGTCGAAGGTCTTGTGACCCTGGAAGACATTCTGGAAGAGATCGTCGGCGACATCTCCGACGAGCATGACGTCGTGGTCGCCGGCGTGCGCGCCCAGCCGGACGGCTCGGTCGTCGTCGACGGCTCGGTGCCGATCCGCGACCTCAACCGCGCCATGGACTGGCACCTGCCCGACGAAGAGGCAACGACCGTCGCCGGCCTCGTCATTCACGAGGCGCGCTCGATCCCCGATCGCGGCCAGAGTTTCACCTTCCACGGCTTCCGCTTCCGCGTCCTCCGCCGCGAGCGCAACCGCATCACCGCGCTCCGTATTTCACCGGTGCCGCGCGAGACGGAAATGGAGGAAGCCAAGCGGCGGCGGGCAGGGACGTCGTTTTGACGCGCTAGCTCCCGCCTTCTCCCGGCGCTTGCGCATGGATTGCCAGCGCGTGCACGCTGCCGGAGAGTTCCGCGGCCAGCGCCGAATTTATCATGCGGTGGCGATCGACCCGGCTCTTCCCTTTGAAGGCCTGAGACACGATATATACGCGGAAGTGCGTCTCGCCGCTCGGCCGATGGCCGGCGTGGCCCTCATGCAAATGTGACTCGTCGACGACCTGCAGGCTTTCCGGCGTGAAAGCTTCCTGCAACTTGTTGCTGATAGTGTCTCTGATGGCCATCTGGGTCATTACGGTGCGAGATCGCTCTCCGTTATTTGCATAGTCTGGGCTATGCTTTCCAGCTAATTGCAATGTCAAGACTTGAAGGTTTTTGCATTGCGTAGTCAAAGTCAGCCATGCCGATCGATTCATCAAAGTTCTTCGACTCCATCCGGGTCAAGCCGAAAGGCAAGCAACCGGAGGTGAAGCCGCGCGACGCCGTGGTCAACTGCGAATGGACCGGGTGCCAGAACAAGGGCGCCCATCGTGCGCCCAAGGGTCGCGATAACCAGCGTGAGTACTGGCACTTCTGCCTGAACCACGTGCGCGAGTACAACCAGAACTACAATTTCTTCTCCGGCATGAATGCCGACGCTGTCGCGCGCTATCAGAAGGATGCGCTGACCGGCCATCGTCCGACCTGGAAGATGGGCGCCAATGGCGGCGTCAAGAAAGGCGCGGAGGCCGAGATCGACGGCGCCTTCGATCCGTTCAGCATGTTCCAGGAGCTCAACGGCCGCACCGGCTGGCGTGCCGGCCCGCAGGCCGCGCCGAAGGCCGAGACGCGCAAGATCATGAACGCCGAGCGCAAGGCGCTCCAGGTGATGGGCCTCGGCCCCGACTCCACGCTCGCCGACGTCAAGTCGAAGTACAAGGCGCTGGTGAAGCAGCATCACCCCGACGCCAACGGCGGCGACCGCTCCACCGAGGATCGCCTGATCGAGATCATCAAGGCGTATAATTATCTGAAGACCGTGGTGCGCGAGGCGTAGGCCTCGCGCCGGCCCCATTCCTCATTCCTTCGGCATCGCCCCCACATAGGACGAGCTCGGCCGGATCAGCCGCCCCGTGCGCTGCTGCTCGCGCGCATGCGCTGTCCAACCGGCGGCGCGGGCCACCGCGAAGATCGGCGTGAAGGCCTGCCTTGGAATCGCCAGCGCATCGAGCAGGATCGCGGTGAAGAACTCCACATTGGTCTCCAGCGGCCGGTCCGGGTTCTTCTTGCGCAAGGCGCCGCGGATATAGGCCTCGACCTCGCCGGCAAAGGGCAGGTCGGCTCCATGCGAGGCGAGCGCCTCGATCGCGGTCTTGAGCACGTCGGCGCGCGGATCGCGCACGCGATAGACGCGGTGACCGAACCCCATCATCCGCTCGCCGCGCGCCAGCGCCGCATCCACCCAGGTCTGGATGCGCTCGCGCGAGCCGATCGCGTCGAGCATCTCCAGCACCGGCTCCGGCGCGCCGCCATGTAGCGGACCCGTGAGCGCGCAATAGCCGGCGGTGATCGCGGCGAACAGATCGGCTTGCGTCGAGGCGACCACGCGCGTGGCGAAGGTCGAGGCGTTCATGCCGTGATCGCAGACGGTGACGAGATAGGCGTCCAGCGCGGTGACCTCGCGCGTTGCCGGCGCGCGCCCATGCAGCATGCGGAGCGTATCGGCGGCGTGGCTCACGCTCGGATCGGGCGCGACCGGGTCGAGCCCTTTGACGCGCCGGACGAGCGCGCCTGCGATCACGGGAAACGCACCGACGATGGTTGCTTCATGCTCCAGCCCGTGCTCCGCGCGAAGTCCCGCGACCGCCGCGCGAAACCCGTCCACGATGCCCATGCCGCTTGTCGCCGGCAGCAGGTCGGCCAATCGCGCGAAAGCGCGTTCGCGCGCGGCGCCGAGATTCGCCCGCACATTGGCTTCGCTCAGCGTGGTCTTGCTGGCGCCGTTCCAGAGCCGGGCGGTGACGCCCTCAAAGCTCGACTGGCTCGCCAGTCGGCCGACATGCTCGCCGGCGATGATCAGCTCGCCGCGCTCGCCGTCGACATGACTCAGCACGGTTTCGGCCGCAGGAACGCCGTCCAGCCCGATCTGGCTCTTGGTGAGGTGGATGTTCATGGCCCAAATCTCCGTTTTGCTACCCAGCGAAAGGTCGGGCCTCTCGACAGATTGATCAATCTTGATTACATAAATCAATATGAAAAATTCTGAGGAGCTCTATCTCTCGGCCCGGGAGGCCGCCGCCGAGCTCGCGATCTCGCCGGCCACCCTCTACGCCTATGTCAGCCGCGGCCTGGTCCGCTCCGAGCCGACGCCGGACTCGCGCAAGAACCGCTATCGGGCCGAGGACGTCCGGGCGCTGAAGGAGCGCCGGGTGCCGTCGCCGGAGCCGCGCGGCCTGCGCAGCTTCGATGCCGATTTGCCGGTGATGGATACGGAGATCTCGACCATCACGGAGGACGGCGCGATCTATCGCGGCGTCAATTGCGTCGATCTCGCCGAGAACGACACGCTGGAGCACACGGCGACGCTGCTGTGGGACGTCTCTGGCGTCGATCCGTTCGCGCCGGACAATCTTCCCGCGGTATCCGATGAGATGCGCTTGATCGCGCAGGCCGCGCGCCGCGCCGCGCCGATTGATCGCGCCATTGCTGTGCTGGCGCTCGCATCGAGCGCCGATCCCCGCGCTTTCACCCGCGCGCATGATGGACGTGCGATGGTCGGTGCGCGCATTGTCCGGCTTCTGGTCGCGACCATGCTCAATACGGAGCCGTCGGCCGAGCCGTTGCACCAGCAGATCGCAACAGCCTGGGCCCCCGACCACAAGCACGCGGCCGATCTCATCCGCCGCGCGCTGGTTCTGCTCGCCGAGCATGAATTGAACGCCTCCACCTTCACCGCGCGCTGCGCGGCCTCGACCGGCCTCAATCTTTATGACTCCGTCATCGCCGGCCTCGCCGCGCTGAAGGGGCCGAAGCACGGCGGCGCCGGCGTGCTCGCCTCGCAGCTCGTCAAGGCACTGGTGGATCGTGACGTCGAGCCAATGGTCCGCGAACGCGTTGCACTCGGCGAACGCTTTGCCGGCTTCGGTCACGGCGTCTACAAGCGGGGCGATCGGCGCGCGCAGTCGCTCCTGAATGCTCTGTCCCGCGCCGGCGCGCCACGAAAATTCACTCGTGAAGTGCCGGAGCGGATCGCGGAGGCGACCGGCGAGCTCGTCAACATCGATTATGCGCTCGCCGTTCTGGTGCACGCGCTGCGCCTGCCCGGCGGCAGCGAGCTCGCGCTGTTCGCGATGGCGCGCAGCGTCGGCTGGATCGCACATGCCAGCGAGCAGCTACAGCACGGCAAGCTGATCCGCCCGCGGGCGCGTTATGTCGGGCCGGCGCCGGGGCGGAGGACGACGATGGAGCCGAAGACCTGACCCGGCCCCATGGATTAGCGCGGTTCACGGCGACAGGAGAAGCGCTTAATTGCTTTCCGTGCTGTCCACCCCCGGGCAGACTTGCAGCATGTCCTATCGCCCCGGGAGCCATTCGTGTCGCAAGCCGTCCTACCCAGCCGAAGCCGAGACCTTCGCACGCCCGCAGAACTCACGGCGACCATCGCAACGGCGTACGAGCGCATCGAACGTGACCAACACCGCAATTGCTGGATCCATGTGAGGCCGATCGGAGAAGCGCTGGCGGACGCTGAGGCTCTCGCGCGGCGCGCCGCGCAAGGCGAATTCCTGCCGCTCCTGGGTGTGCCTTTCGGCGTGAAGGACAACATTGACGTGGAGGGCATGCCAACCACGGCGGCTTGTCCGTCATTCGCCTATGTTGCGGAACGATCGGCCCGGTGCGTCGAGCGCCTCGTCGCAGCGGGCGCAATCTGTCTCGGCAAGACAAACCTGGATCAGTTCGCCACCGGGCTCTCCGGCGCCCGGTCACCTTACGGCGCCTGCCCGAGTGCCGCTGACGATCGCTATGTCTCGGGAGGGTCGAGCTCCGGCTCGGCTGTCGCCGTGGCCGCCGGCCATGTTGCTTTTTCACTCGGAACCGACACCGGCGGCTCGGGCCGGATACCGGCAGGTTTCAACGGCATCGTCGGAATCAAGCCGACGGTCGGGTTTGTCTCATCGCGAGGGCTCGTCCCGAACTGCCCGACCATCGATTGTCCGTCGATCTTTTGCAATTCCGCAGCCCAGGGCAAACTGTTGCTGGAGCTCGTTGAGGGCTTTGATGAAGAAGATCCCTACAGCCGCAAGGCGCTCGGCCCGCCATCTGCTTTCCCCCGGGAATTCCGCTTCGGACGCATTTCCGGTGGTCAGCTGAATTCATTCGGCATGCCCGAATGCGACGCGCTCTACGAACAGGCTTGCGAAAGGCTTGTGGGGTTGGGAGGCCGGGCCCTCGAGATTGACTTCACGCCTTTCGCCGAGGCCGGCGAGATGCTGTTTTCAGGGCCCTGGATCGCTGAACGCCATGCGGCGATCAGCAAGGTCTTCGATATCGATCGGGGCAATTTGCTGGAAGTGACGCGCAAGGTCCTGCATTCTGCAGCGCAGTTTACGGCGGCAGATGCGTTCGCCGCGCAACACCGTCTCCTGCAGCTGCGGCGGCAGGTCCAGTTACTCTTCAAACAGATGGACGTCCTCGTGGTGCCAACCGCGCCGCGTCCCTTCACGATTGCCGAGATGCTGGAGGATCCCATCACTCTCAATAGCCGTCTTGGTCACTATTCCTACTTCGCCAATCTTCTGGACCTGTGCGCGGTGGCGCTTCCCAATGCAACGCTCCCGGCCGGCATGCCCATGGGGGTCACCCTGCTGGCACCCGCATGGCAGGACCACGCCCTCCTGGACTTTGCCTCGCGATGGCAGCCGGACGATGGCGGCGCTCTCTTCGGTCTGAAAGTGTAGAGCTTCGGTCCTGATTCAATCAGAACCGAAGCTCTAGACGAGTTCGAGATCGAGCGCGCGCAAATTCAGAATGACGATCAGGCCCCTGTCGTAGCGGATGATGCCTCTCGCCTGCATGCGCGAAAGCTGCACCGTGACCCATTGTCGTGTCGCTCCGATCAGGTTGGCGAGATCGCCATGGGTGAACGGAATGCCGATCACGATCTCGCGGCCCTGCTGCGATCCGTAGATCTTGGAGAGAAAGATCAGCAGGCGCTGCAACCGCTCGGTCACCGACCGCGTGCCGAGCATTTGCGCCATGGCCGAGTAGCATCTCGCCTTGAAGGCCAGCGCGTCCAGAAGTGCTACCGCGATGGTCCCCGACTGAAGCGCAAGTTCGCGTAGAGCGAGGCCAGGCAGAAACAGCAGCCGGCAACGCTCAACTGCAACCGAAGACCACATATGCGCTCCGGCGCCGAAAAGGTCCGGCCCGCCGACGAAATTGCCGCCAAACCAGTAGGCGAGCGTCACCTCACGCCCGGAGGGGGCCGCATAATAGCTGCGGATCCGGCCGGATTCGATCAGATAGATGCCGCTCTGCGTGTCTCCCTGACGCCAGATATGGTTGCCGGTGTCGAGAATCTCGTGACGACCGATTGCAAGCACGCGACGCCGGTCAGGCTCACTCAACGGATCGAGTAAACCCGGCAGCGACCTGACCAGAGTATCCGACTCGGCCAGCATGATCCCGGCCGTAGCCCTGTGAGTTGCCGCTGACATCTGCCCGCTCCCTCGCAGCTGGAGCAGATCCATTCAAGAGCCGTGCCAGCACGCCCTCGGCTAGGACGTGTACTCATAAACGTCGGCTCACCAACGCAAAGCGGAAGTCTTCCACCTCGGGCGTCATCGGCGGCTTGTGACCCATTGCGGACGTTAGTTGCTTCGTCCTCCGCGTTTTCGTGCAAAGAGTATCAGTAGAGGATATGCCAGCGCGAGAATGAAGATTGCGTCGAACAAGTAGACGGTTATTCCGCGCGCGAACGATGCTGAGGCGCCGAACGTAAACTCTCGCGCGTTAGAGAACAGTATCGGCAGGTTGAGAACGTTCGACATGAAGTCACCGACCCAGCCACCTACGCAAGCGAAGCGTTGCTGTCCCTCGGACCAGCCGCAACCCATGGATTTTAGTATAGGGTAAGCGGCAAGCTCCAAGGGGACCACAACGACCGCAACTCCCACGATGCATAAGCAGAGCAGGCTCACAACTCGAAAAACCTTGAGTATTATCGACCCCGCCATTCGCCAAGAGTACCAATGTACATCGCCAGTTGCGACTGTCATTGATTGGTTGATCGAACGGCATCGGGGTGCGGTAAACGGACCCTTCACGGCGGATGAGCTTCTGCTTCTGGCCTATCTGCGACCTCGGAGACCATCCGTTATTCCGCCGCTACTGGCGGTAAACCGGCCATCAGGCGGTCAGCCGCTTGATGGGTACATGCCCTATGTCACCGTTTCCATCTGCTCGAAGGCCTTGCGGCCTTCGGTCCGGATCAGATCAAGGCAGTCCCGCTTGAGGGCGAGATAGGCGGGGTCGGTCAGGATGGCGCTGGAGCGCGGGCGCGGCAGGCCCACGGAAAGATCCCGCAGGATTCGGCCCGGCCCGGCGCTCATGATCAGCACGCGATCCGACAGGAGAATGGCTTCGTCGATATCGTGGGTGACGAAAACGATGGTGGCGTTGATCCGGTCGCGAAGCTCGAGAAGGTTGTCCTGCATCACCGCCCGGGTCTGCGCGTCCAAGGCACCGAACGGCTCGTCCATGAGCAGGACACGCGGCTGGTTTGCGAGGGCGCGAGCAATCGCCACCCGCTGCTGCATCCCGCCTGAAAGCGTATGCGGATAGGCGTTCGCGAATTTTGTCAGTCCGATCATTTCGATCAGATCGTCGGCGGTCCGCAGCGCCTCCGCTTTCGACTTGCCGAGCGCGCGCGGCCCGTGAGCGATATTACGGCGCACCGATTTCCACGGAAACAGATGCGGCTGCTGGAAGACCATCCCGATATCCGGTCGCGGTGCCAGCATCGGCTCGCCAGCCACCATGACCTGGCCTTCGAACGGCCTCTCGAGGCCCGCCATCGCATTCAAAAGCGTAGACTTGCCGCAGCCCGAGGGACCAACGAGCGAGACGAATTCGCCCGACATGACCGCCAACGACACCCGGTCCACCGCAATAACCTGCCCGCGCCGCACATCGAAGACGATGCTTAAATCCTCGACACGGATGATCGCTTGTGGGGTTGCCGATGAAGGTGCGGGCGCTGCATCCACCAGCCGAAGCGGTGGGGGCGGACGAAGCGGGTTGTGCATCATCGCCACCATACGGCACGTTCGGCAATTGCTGCGAAGGAACGATCGGCGATGAATGAGAGCAATCCGAGCGCGGCGAGCCCTCCCATGACCTGTCCGGTCTGCATATTCTGTTGCGCAATCTCGATCCGGTAGACGATGCCGGCAAACGCGCCGGCCAGCTCAGCGGCAACCAGCGTGTAAAAGGAGATGCTTACGGCGGTGCGCAGGCCGACCACGATGTAGGGAAGCGCGCCCAGCAGGACGATCTCCGACAGCATCTGCCGACGTGGCGTGCCGAGCATCTGCGCGGCGCGAATGAGCCCGCGATCGACCTTCTGCACGCCGATATGAGTCGCGAGCCACACGGTGAAGAACACACCCCAGACGACCAGAAACAGCTTGCCGGCCTCCGACAGGCCAAACCAGAGGATCACGATCGGCACAAAGGCGATGGGAGGGATCGGGCGGAGAATATGGAACAGCGGGGACAGCAGGCTTGAAACCAGCCGGAACTGGCCTGTCAGGACACCGAGCATGATCCCACCCGCGGTGCCGATCAAAAACCCCGCAGTGACGCGGAAGAGGCTTGCGGAAAGGTCCTCGAAAAACTGACCGCTATGGATCCAGTCAAGGACGGCGACAGCCACCGTCGAAGGTGGCGGAAAGAGCACGGCGTTGACGATCCGCGATCTCGCAATCAATTCCCAGACGCCGACGAAGGTTGGGACGGAGAGCACGCCGACAAGCACGCTCAGGCGTCCGGCCGCGTTCGCACGGTTGCGCCCGCCAATGCTCATGGATTGGCCGACAGCGTCACGCGCGCGGGATCGAGCGCCTTCAGCGATGCCGTCGCAATGACCTTCGAGAAATCGGGCATCTCCGCTCCGGGCGGATGATTGCCGGTCTCCAGCCGCCAGGCAGCGTGCGTTTTCAGCGTCTCGAGCAGCTTGTCGTCGAGCCGCACATGATAGATGTAATCCGACCAGATCGCCGCCAATTCGTCGCGCTTCATGCCGGTTGCTGCGGCAACAATGTCGATCGCTTCGTTCGGATGAGCCTTGACCCAGCCTTCAGCCTCAATGAGGGCAGCCAGGAATTTGCTGACGACCGCGGGGTTTGCCTCCAGATAGGACCGCGTCACAACGATGTTGAAGGTCTCCGAGTAGACCCCCTTGGTGTCGAGCAGGACGGCACCCTCGCCAAGAGCCTTCTTTGCATTTGCCACGTGCGGCTCCCAGGTGTCGAAGGCATCAATGCTCCCCGCCGCCAGCGCGGGAAGCATCTCCTGTGGGCGAAGATTGACGAGCGTAACGTCCTTGGCGGTCAGTCCCGCCGCTTTCAGCAGAACCGATGTGTAGACCTCGCTGCCTGTCCCGGCCGTGAAGCCGATGCGTTTACCGCGCAAATCGGCTTTCGTTCTGATTGCGGCGGACGCGGCCGTCATTGTCTTCAGATCCGAATATTCCATGCCGGCGACGAAGGCGATTGACTGCCGGGCCATCGCGGCCGCCGTGACCGGAGCTTCGGCGGTCGTTGCGATATCCGCGCCTCCGCCCACCACCGTGTCGAGGCACTGCTTTCCGCTCGTGAAATTCGAGACGGAAATATCGAGTCCCTGCTTGGCGAAGAGGCCGTTCGTCTTGGCGACGATTGCGAGGGCCGAAATCGGCGCCAGATTCTGCGCAAGCCGCGCCTTCAGCACGTCTTCGGCTGCAGCCGGAGAGCCGGGGTTCAAGACGCCCGCACATGCCGAGATCGCAAATAAGACCGTGCGAAGAGCTGTTTTCGAGCGCATGCAACCATCCCCGTCGTGTCGGCGGCCGCAAGGGCCAGCCTCTGATTGGGCGAGGGTCATCCGAAGGCAACGCGCCGTGAAGCAATTAATCGACAAGCTGTGCCGCTGACAAAAGTTTGCGCATCGTGGAAGCGCAGAGGGCCGCAATTTGGGCAGCAGGGAGCTCCATGCGCCTGCTTCTTGTGCTGCGTGCAACGCAGGCTATCCGGCGGCCGTGCTTGAGAAGGGCAAAGTCGAGGCTGCGGTGCTTAGGCTCGGCATCGCATCAAGCCCGCGTCTTCGCCGCCGCGACACCGCTGCCGTGGCGGCGACGGATGGTCCAGATCGCCAGCGCCAGAACGATCGCTATGCCGACCACGCCGAGGATCCAGATGTGTTTGCCGATATGCTCATGGTGCGGGAGACCGGCATATTCATGCAGCGCCGAGACCGCCAGAACACCCGGCAGCACGTGCGCGGGCGCCCAGACCAGGATCGCCGGGATGTTGATGGCGTAGAAGCGGGCCGGAGACATGCCGAGCGCGCCGGCGGTGACCGGGACGAACGCCCGGATCGGCGGCACGAAGCGGGCGAAGAACACCGCCCAGCTGCCGAAGCGATGGAAGAAGTTCTCGCTCTGCTCGACGACGCGGGGATAATTGGTCAGCGGCCAGGTGTTGAGGATCTCCCGTTGCTGCCGGTGCCCGATCCAGTAAGCCGAACCATCGCCGAGCACGGCGCCGAGCGCCGCCGCCAGCAACACCCATTGCAGCTTGAGCTCGCCGCCCGGGACCAGGGCGCTCAGCGCCAGGATGATGGTCGAGCCGGGGATCACCGAGCCCACCACCGGAACTGCCTCCAGCAGGGCCGCCAGGAACAGGGTCAGATAGGCCAGCCACGCATGGGCCGAGACGAATGAAATGAGGGGATCGAGAAAGGACGTCACGTCGTCTCTGTGGTGGGATCGGACTTTTGGGGTTCGAACCCTACACAAGTAACCAGCGGCGGCAAAAGTGCCACCCGTATGGGCAGGACCCTGCCTCGGATCAAAATTTGAGCGTGATTCGCAGGGCAGCCTTCCAAAAATCGCGTTCCTTGCCTATCTAAATGAAAAGACAGCGGAACTTTGATTGGGGCGCGGGCTTCTGCCCGCACGTTGTCTCTGATAGGTTCGCAGCCGCACCCAGCCGCAGCCAACGTGCAATAACTGGTCTCGGGATCGCCCGGGACCTCGGAGGATTGATGACGACCGCCGCGATGTCCAAAGTTGAGGAAGTTTCCGGTTTGCCCGATATGAAGGTGTCGGTGCGCCAGGTGTTCGGGATCGACAGCGATCTCGAAGTCCCGGCCTATTCCGAAGTCGATCCTCACGTGCCCGAAGTCGATTCCGACTACCGCTTCGATCGCGCAACCACGCTCGCCATTCTCGCCGGCTTCGCCCACAACCGCCGCGTGATGGTCACAGGCTATCACGGCACCGGCAAATCCACCCATATCGAGCAGGTCGCTGCGCGGCTGAACTGGCCCTGCGTCCGCGTCAACCTCGACAGCCACATCAGCCGTATCGACCTCGTCGGCAAGGACTCGATCGTGGTCCGCGACGGCAAGCAGGTCACCGAATTCCGCGACGGCATCCTGCCCTGGGCGCTCCAGCATAACGTCGCGCTGGTGTTCGACGAATACGACGCCGGCCGGCCGGACGTGATGTTCGTGATCCAGCGCGTGCTGGAGGTCTCGGGACGCCTGACCCTGCTCGACCAGAACAAGGTGATCAAGCCGCATCCGGCGTTCCGGATGTTCTCGACCGCCAACACCGTCGGCCTCGGCGACACCTCGGGCCTCTATCACGGCACCCAGCAGATCAACCAGGGCCAGATGGACCGCTGGTCGATCGTCACCACGCTGAACTACCTCAGCCATGACGAGGAAGTTGAAATCGTGCTGGCCAAGGCCAAGCACTATCGCACCACGGAGGGCCGCGACATCGTCAACAAGATGGTTCGCCTCGCCGATCTCACCCGCAACGCCTTCGCCAATGGCGATCTGTCGACCGTGATGAGCCCGCGCACGGTGATCACCTGGGCCGAGAACGCCGACATTTTCAGCGACATCGGATTTGCGTTCCGGGTCACCTTCCTCAACAAGTGCGACGAGCTCGAACGTCCGCTCGTCGCCGAGTTCTACCAGCGCTGCTTCAACGCGGAGCTGGCGGAATCCTCGGTAAACGTGGCGCTCAGCTGATCTCTCTCGCGATATGTCGTCCCGGCGAACGCCGGGACCCATACCGCGAGGTCTCTCGGTGAAGCGAAGCTGATAGTTTTCCCTGACGCAACAACCGTCGGTGGCTATGGATCCCGGCCTTCGCCGGGACGACGGTGAGATCGAGATGAGCACCACCTCCAACTCCAAATTCCGCAACACCAAGGAAGCCCCGACCGAGCCGTTCAAGCGCTCGGTAGCGTCGTGTCTTAAGGCGATCGCCAAGGCGCCCGAGCTCGACGTCAGCTTCGCCGCCGAGCGCCCCGGGCTCGCGCCGGGCAAGGCGCGGCTGCCCGAGCCCGCGCGAAAAATGACCAAGCGCGATGCCGCGATCGTGCGCGGCCACGCCGACTCGATCGCGCTCAAGCTCGCCTGTCACGATCCGAAGCTGCATCGCAAGCTGATGCCCGGCAATCCGCAGGCGCGCGGCGTGTTCGAGGCGGTGGAGCAGGCCCGTGTCGAGGCGATCGGCGCGCGCCGCATGGCGGGCGTTGCGAAAAATCTCACCGCGATGCTCGACGACCATTTCCATCGCGGCAAGTTCGACGAGATCACCGACCGCGCCGACGCTCCGCTCGCGGACGCGCTGGCGATGCTGGTGCGCGAGCGCCTCACGGGCATGGCGCCGCCGACCGCCGCGAAGAAAATGGTCGATCTCTGGCGTCCCATTCTCGAAGACAAGATCGGCAGGCGGCTCGACCGGCTCGATACCCTCGTCGAGGACCAGACCAGGTTCGGCGATGCCGTGCATGATCTGTTGACCGCGCTCGATATCGGCGACGAGCGCAGCGCCGACAGCGAAGACGATGACGAAAACGACGAAAACCAGGACGGCGACAACGATCAGTCCGGCTCCGAGGGCTCGCCCGATTCCGACGCCGCCCAGGAGATGAGCGCCGATCAGGCGCAGGCGTCGAGCGAGGAGATGAGCGAGAGCGCGATGGAAAGCGCGCAGGCCTCGACCTCCGACACCTTCGACGACGGCGAGCTCGGCGACGACGAGACGCCGGGAGAGGCGACGCGGCCGAATTCGCACGGCAAGAACGAGCCGCGTGGGCCGGAATATCACGCCTTCGCCCCGAAGTTCGACGAGATCATCGCCGCCGAAGACCTCTGCGACCATGACGAGCTGGAGCGGCTGCGCGCCTATCTCGACAAGCAGCTCGCGCATCTGCAGGGCATCGTCGCCCGTCTCGCCAACCGGCTGCAGCGCCGGCTGATGGCGCAGCAGAACCGCGCCTGGGAGTTCGATCTCGAAGAGGGCATCCTGGACCCCGCGCGCCTGTCCCGCGTGGTGACCGATCCCTATCACCCGCTGTCCTTCATGCACGAGAAGGAGGCGACCTTCCGCGACACCGTGGTGACGCTGCTGCTCGACAATTCCGGCTCGATGCGGGGACGCCCGATCACGGTGGCGGCGACCTGCGCCGACATCCTCGCCCGCACGCTGGAGCGTTGCGGCGTCAAGGTCGAGATTCTCGGCTTCACCACGCGCGCCTGGAAGGGCGGGCAATCGCGCGAGGCGTGGCTTGCCGCCGGCAAACCGGCCAATCCCGGCCGCCTCAACGATCTCAGGCACATCATCTACAAATCGGCGGATGCCCCGTGGCGTCGTGCCCGAAAAAACCTCGGCCTGATGATGCGCGAGGGGCTGTTAAAGGAGAACATCGACGGCGAGGCGCTGGACTGGGCGCACAAGCGCCTGCTCGGCCGGCCCGAGCAGCGCAAGATCCTGATGATGATTTCGGACGGCGCGCCGGTCGACGATTCCACGCTGTCGGTCAATCCCGGCAACTACCTCGAGCGACACCTGCGCCACATCATCGAGGAGATCGAGACCCGCTCGCCGGTCGAGCTGATCGCGATCGGCATCGGCCATGACGTCACGCGCTATTATCGCCGCGCGGTGACGATCGTGGACGCCGAAGAGCTCGGCGGCGCCATCACCGAAAAGCTTGCCGAGCTCTTCAGCGAGACCAACACCGCGCCCACGCAACCGGCCAATCGCCCGCGCCGCAAACTGCATTCGTGAGCACATCCTCATCCCGCCGCAGCTTCATCGCCCACGCGGCGGCGGGATTTTCCACTCTCGCGCTTTCTCGCCTGGCGCAGGCGCAGCCCGTGGCCGAGCCGCCGCTCACGTCGCAGATCGAGCACGTCGTCGCTGCGCCCGTCAGCATCGAGGTCAACGCGCGGCCGATTCCCAATTTCGAGCCGCGCGACCGCGCGCGCACGCGCTTTGGTTCGCTGGAATATCGCAGCGGCCTGGTGCTGACCTCGCCGCACCGCGGCTTCGGCGGCCTGTCCGGCTTCCGCTTCCTCGATACCAAGGGCGAGCGCTTTCTCGCCATCTCCGACCAGGGCACCTGGTTCACCGGGGTCATCCGCTATTCCGGCAACAAGCTGGCGGGTCTCGACGACGTCGAGGCTGCGCCGGTGCTCAATGCAGCGGGGCGGCCGATCACGGAGAAGCGGCTGTGGTACGATACCGAGTCGCTCGCGCGTGACGGCGACCTCGTTTATGTCGGGCTCGAGCGCGTCAACCAGATCATGCGGTTCGATTTGTCGAAGGGCGGGACCCGCGCCCGCGGCGAGGTGCTGCAGACGCCGCCGGCGGTGCGGAAACTGCCCTATAACAAGGGGCTCGAGGCGCTGGTGTTTGTCCCCAAAGGGCAGCCGCTGTCGGGCACCTTGATCGCGCTGTCGGAGGGCGGCTTCGATGCCGACGGCAATCTGATCGGATTCTTGATCGGCGGCCCCACGCCGGGCCAGTTCAGCATTCGCCGCACCGACCAGCAGCTCATCAGCGACGCCGTGCTGCTGCCCTCGGGCGATCTGCTGATCCTCGAACGCAAATTCTCCTGGTTCACCGGCGTCGACATCCGCGTCCGCGCCATCCCCCTGAAGTCGATCGCGCCCGGCGCGGTGGTCGACGGCCCCGTGCTGTTCAAAGCGGATCTCGGCCAGGAGATCGACAACATGGAAGGCATCGACGCCCATTTCACGCCCGAGGGCGAGACCGTGCTGACGCTGGTGTCAGACGACAATTTTTCGATGCTCCAGCGCACGCTGCTGCTGCAATTCACGCTGGCGGAGTAAGGCGGCCCGGCGCGCGTCCGCAATGCATGACGCTACGGGCCGCCATTCCCCCCGCGCGGCTGGCAATCCGCGTTTGCCTCACTACACTCCCTGCATCGCCCTCCATCCTTCCGGAACTCCCCCGCATGAGCGTCCTGTTTTCCCCGATCAAGCTGCGCGGCCTGACGTTGAAGAACCGCATCGTGGTGTCGCCGATGTGCCAATATTCGGCCGACGACGGCGTCGCCACTGACTGGCACTTCACCCACATCAACAATCTCAGCCTGTCGGGCGCGGCGATGTTCTGCATCGAGGCGACCCATGTCGAGGCGATCGGCCGCATCACCCCGGGCTGCCTCGGGCTCTACAGCGATGCCGCCGAGGCCGCGCTGAAGCAGATCCTCAATTCGGTGCGGAAGCATTCCTCCACCGCGGTCGCGATGCAGCTCGCCCATGCGGGCCGGAAAGCGTCGAGCGCGCGGCCCTGGGACGGCGGCCAGCTGATTCCGCAGAGCGAGGGCGGCTGGCAGACCGTGGCGCCATCCGCGCTGCCGCACAAGGAGGGCGAGGCCGCGCCGCTGGCGCTCGATGCCGCCGGCCTCAGGCGCATCCGCGACGCCTTCGTCGACAGCGCCAAACGCGCCGATCGGCTCGGCATCGACGCGATCGAGCTGCACGGCGCACACGGCTATCTCCTGCATCAATTCCTGTCGCCGATCTCCAACAGGCGCACCGACGAATATGGCGGCTCGCTCGAGAACCGCATGCGCTTCCCGCTGGAGGTCTACGACGCGGTCCGCGCGGTGTTCCCGCACGACAAGCCGGTCGGCATGCGGGTGTCGTCGACCGACTGGGTCGAGGGCGGCTGGGACCTAGCGCAGACCATTGAATTCGCCAAGGCGTTGAAGGCGCGCGGCGTCGACTGGATCGATGCCTCCTCCGGCGGCGTCTCGCCGCTGCAGAAGATCACGCTCGGGCCCGGCTACCAGGTGCAGTTCGCAGATAGCATCAAGCGCGAGACGGGACTTCCGACCATCGCCGTCGGCCTGATCACGGACGCCAGGCAGGCCGAAGAGATCGTCGCATCCGGCAAGGCCGACATGGTCGCGCTCGCCCGCGGCATGCTGTACGACCCGCGCTGGGGCTGGCACGCCGCAGCCGAGCTCGGCGGCGAGGTCGAAGCGCCGCCGCAATATTGGCGCTCGCAGCCCTCGACTCAGAAGGCGCTGTTCGGCAAGACCACGTTCGGGGCGCGGTGAGGGGAGCCCCTCACCACCTGCCTCTCACGCATCCGTCACGCCTCTCACCTTCCACCTTCCGCAAATCTGGCCTAACCTTGCGCGCGTCCAACGCCTCACGGAGGCCGGCCATGCGGTTTCGTATCCGGAAAGCTGCCCACGTCATCGAGCGCGTGGGGCTTGCGATGGCAGGCGCGGCGTGCGGGCTGTTCGTCGGCGCTTATGTCGGATCGGCCATTCCCGCGCTCACCACCGAGGGCTTCCTGCTGCTGATGATGGCGCTGGGCTTCGTCGGCTTCTATCTCGGCATCGACACGCCGCAGCTGCCGTTCGACGAGGCGCACAGCGAAATCGACGCCGCGGAACTGATGAGCTCCGCCGGCACGCTCTGCGCCACGCTCACCGCGCTCGCCTCCGTCGCCATCATCGTGCTCCGCCTCGAGCCGCATATCGCGTGGAGCTGGTTCGCTCTGTTCGGCTGGATCGCAGGCGTCGCGATGCAGATCGTCGCGGGCGCGAAGGCGAGAATGCGGAAGTAGGAGGGTGCTGTCTAAAACACCACGCCGACTTTCGTGCCGCGCTTCCACGCCACGCGGCAGCGCTTTTTCGTGTTGACGTGCAGCAGCTCGAATCTGTCGGGGATCTTCACCTGGCCGCCGAGATCGACGCAGGCGCCGCCGGGCGAATAGTCGATCAGCGTGCAGGGGATCACCGGCGCGCGCGGGTCGGTGATGATCTTGGCCTGGCGGGACACCAGGCCGGCGGGTTTGACCCGGGCATGTCGGCGCGGATGCATTGGCACTCTCCTCCAATTCCGCGGGATCGCGCGGTGGTCTTGTCGATGATGCAGAGGAGTTGATTCGATCCGGCTAAGGCGGCCTTGAGAATTTTAATGAAAAGTGTCGGCGAATGGAGAAAGCGGCGGTAGCGTGGTGCGGCGGCGGTCCGCGCCCCCCTCACACCACCAGCTCCACCTCCGGCGCCCCCACATGCGGCGGCACCGGCATCGGCACGGTCACATAATCCTTCGGCAAATTCACCGGCCGGTATCCCGGCTCGACCGCCATCCGCTTCAGGACGCTTTCGTGCACATGCGCGCCGTCGGGAATGAGGCGCGGTTCGCAATCGGGGATGTAGAATCCCAGAAACACCTTCCGCTCCGGCCATTCCTTGTACTTGGCCGGCTTCGGCACATACTCCAGCACGCGCCAGAGCGCCGTCATGGAATTGTGCAGGATGCCCGTCTTGCCGGTGTAAGCGGGCTCCACGTATTGGAACGGTGAGTTCTTGCGTTGGACGCCCCAGGCCAGCTGGTTCACGGTGCGCGGGTTGAAGTTCAGCCCCGCCTTCGTCGCTTCCTCGATCATCCAGATCAGCGAATATTTGGACTCGCCGCTCTCGGCCTCCGGATAGCCGCCGCCGACATCACTGTGCACGCCGGCGAACCACACCTGCAAAATGTCCTGCGGCTCCTTCTTCTCGTCGGGCACGTAGCGGTTGCGCCAATAGTCCTGCGGCTCGTCATACTGCTTGAGGCGGAACATGCAGCGCTGCTCGTCGATCGCGATCGCCTGGCGAAAGATGTTGACGCTCGGATTGCGCAGCGTGAAGGCGAGCTCCTCCAGGCTGAACACGAGGAAGAAGACGTCGCGCCGCGGCACGATCACGCTCGCCACCGTGTCCCAGACGCCGATGAAATGGATGGTCGGCCAGCGCGTCGAGGTGATGCGCGCGAACTGCGCGGCGAGGTCGAATTCGTCTTTCGGCAGCGGTCCCTGATCATCGACGTCGATATTCTTGAGGTCCTCGATGTCGTTGCCGCGCCCGGTGCCGGAATATTGCTTGTAGGCGACGAGGCCACTGCCTGCGAGGTTGGCCTGCTCCGGCGAGATCAGGCCGATCTTGTGGATCAGCCCCGCCAGCACCCGAACCGTGTAAGCACCGCGCGAAAAACCGAACAGATAGATCTTGTCGCTGGGCGCGTAGTGCTGGACCAGGAAGCAATAGGCCGCCAGCGTGTTGTCATCGAGCCCGTAGCCGGTGGCGAGCCCCAGCACCAGATTGACGTTGGCTTTCCAGCGCTGCCACGTCGACGGCTCCGTCACGGTGCCGACCCCGGGATCGTAGAACACCATCTGCCGCGGCGACGTCTTGCCGGTCTTGCGCAGGCAGCGATACAGCTTCAGGACGTTGGAGATGTTCTCCGAGATCTCGTTGCCGGTGCCGTCACAGCAGATGACGAGATTTTTCGGCTCGGATTTGGGTTCGTGATCCACGATACGTCCCTCCGGGTGATGCTACCCGGGCGAGTATAGCGGAAAAGGGTGGGGGAGAGGAGACGACGGTGGTGCTTCTCTCGCCTGGGGGCAGAGCTATCGCATATGAAGAAACATATGGCCGAAAGCTCGACTGCGGCCATCCTTCGAGACGCCCCCCTGCGGCGGGCCCTCAGGATGAGGGATGAGTGTGCGGCAGCATTTCAGCGCACACAGATGCCGCTACGCCTCATCCTGAGGAGACCGCGAAGCGGTCGTCTCGAAGGACGAGGCGCCCGGCCTCTCTCCGCCCGCTACTTCTTCTTCCCCTGGCCGATCTCCGGCTGCCAGGCCGCATCCTTGCGGCTGGGGGCCGCGGCGCTCGGCTTGATCTTGTCCTTCTTCGGCTTCTTGGTCTCGCGATTGCTGCGTTGCTGTCCCTTGGCCATGATGTCCGTCTCCTCCTGGGTTTCGAGTTCGTCTCTCTGGTCTCGACGTCGTCCGGTGCGAGATTGGCGCTGCGAGTGTCGCGGGCGCGGCGACGACGTGCCTCTGCCCGAGCCATCGAAGTCCGCCGCTGCGCACGCGAGGCGCGCAAGATGCAGCGCAACATCGACCTCGCGGCAATTGCGTGAGCTGCGCTGACGCGATCCAGCGTACGCCCGCGCCAGGCCGATTGCGAGGACAAAAACGCCGCGCACGCGCGCCGCGACGCGGCCTTAAGTGCCGGCCCGCGCTGACATAATGCTGGCTATTGCCGCGTAACGGGCGCATGCTTTGCGGCAGCTGGCGTCGGTTGGGGCTCCTTCTTTGCGAAAGGCAGGCGCATGACCATCCGCTCGCGGCGAGAAACCATCACCTTCAAACATCCATTCCACATCCGCGGCATCGAGCGCGAATTGCCGGCCGGCGCCTATGAGGTCGTCACCGACGAGGAGATGATCGAGGGCCTGTCGTTCGCGTCCTATCGCCGCGTCGCCACCATGATCACGGTGCCCGCCGAAGGCGTGCGCGGTGCGGTGGAGATGCTGTCGATCGGCTCGGTCGACCTGGCGGATGCCCAACGTATCGATGCGAGTGCCAATGACTGAAATCCCCGTCGATCTCGACAGCCACCGCGGCATGGCCGCCCAGAAGGCAACCGATCTGCGCCGCGCGCTGGCCGACGTCGAGGCCCAGGTCAGGGAGCTGCGCGAGCGCGAGGCCGAGCTCGAAAACCGCATGATGTCGGTGCCCGCCACGTCCTGGCCGGAGGCCGCCGTGAAGGCCCGCCATCTGCTCAACCTCTATGCCGCGGGCCTGCCCGCCGAGGACACCCGCCACCGCGCGCTGGTAACCGCGCTGTTCGACGATTTCGCCAGACTGAACGGCGACAACTGAAGCCAACCAACTCAGGCGTCGTCCTGGCCGAGTGCCCAATTGCGCACGGGGCCAGCACCCATAACCACCGAAGCGACTTGTTGTGCATGCTTGTGCCACAGCGTGCTTCGATAACGCTGACCGGCGTCCCCCGTGCGCAATCGCGCACAAGGCCGGCACGACCCGCCGACACAAAAGGAGTCCCCCATGACCCTCACCAGCAGCCGCTTCATCGCCCACGACCAGGACCGCGGCATCGTCCAGTTCTCGATGCAGGACGGCCCCAAGGAGGTCGCCTGCGCGATCTCGACCTCCGCCATGGATGACCTCGAGCGCGGCCCGCGCGCCCGGCCGAGCGAGCGCGAAGAGCAGTTCACGCGCCTGCGCGAGCGCATCGAAGCCTGCACCGGACGCAAATATCAGGCAACGGAGTTCGAGGGCACCCCGCCGGGGATCGTGCTGCGGAGCATTGATTTTCGGGGGTAGGGGGAGATCGACGCTGACGAACGCCATCCGCCAAGGCGACGTTCTGCCCGTTTTGGGTAAGCAGCGAAAGACCGACGAACTTCAGAGGTTCTTGCCGATCTCATCGGCGATACATCACGTCAGATAGTAAGCCTTGGACTTCAGTCTTGTGCTGGAGGTATGTCACTTCTCGACAATTTCACCGGTGTGAGTACACCCGGCTATCAATGTCATGACCTTAGTGAGCTAGCCATATGCGTCGCCCGTAAGCAACAGGGCTGAAATCTCCGGGCGCGACGCTAGCAAGGAGTCGATGCTGGCAACGTACCGTCTTGGCTCCGCATAAGGGATAGCCACGCTGGATACTCGATCTGCAGAGATCATCTTCATCTCAAAGCACGCCAGCGCGCTTCCGATGGTCATCAACTTGCTCGCCAAGGGCGTGACAACTAAGCGACAGCCTCCGACTATCTTTAGCGTGTTTCTGTACCGTTCCATAGCTCCAAGCAGTTGCCTATACATTTGAAAAGGATGGGCCTCGTTAGCATACATGATGTTAGACAAGGGCGTTTCGCGTCGTGCAAACAATATGCTGTCATACTCGACCAATAGCATATCGCCTCTTCTTGGATTCTTCGATGGATAAGGCAATATCGGACATATTTCCGCGTCAGACGGGATGAGTTCTTCGATCTTGCGAACCTGAGCTAGGCGATTCTCACCAAGAATGGGTAACCACACCAGCGGTAGATCTCGCAAAGCTTCCGATTGCAACGCTTCGGAATACCCAGGGATCAAGACAAGGTCGTTGCTTGGATCTTCAGAACTTATAAGGCTGTCGAGCGCGGCGTCTTCGCCCACGAGCACTTGAAGCGAGGTGCCGTTCGCGGCTAGCTCGGATCCGTCCTTGCAGGTAGGCAATAATTTTGCAAGGAGGCTGAGTAGAACGGTGAGATATGCGATACGAGGTAGCGAGCTTACATCAAGGACAATATCTGTTTGGCTGTCCACGAACCTGAGAACGTCGTCAGCTACTTGTCTCAAGCCAATCGTCGCGCTGACTTCATCTTCTCCCACGGAGGACCGACCGAAAGTTATCGAATGGCAGCTCCCGATTTCTGAGAAGCATTCTTCCAACTCGGACTTGTTTTTTCTAGTTTGGGCCTTCAATTCCTCGGACATCTGATAGCTCGAAAAGCCAATTAGAATAAGTTGAGCATTCTGAACTTCACATCCGGACTCGCGAATCCTTGCGACATACTTGGACATCACAATAGCTGCCCTGGCATCAAAGCCGGCGCCCGTAATATAGAGTAGGTTGAACTTCTTGCTGCTCTTCTTTCGGTCCGCGAGGACCTGATCCCAAAGATCTTCCACTTCAGGTCCTCGCCTAAACACATAGTTCTTCCAGATCATTTAGGCGACCTCTAAGCCGAGACCACGTGAAGGCTGCAGGCCAAACTCCATCCATTCAACTAAGGCCTGAGCTGATGTGTCCTGCCAACCTCCATACTGGAGCGGCAGGTCGTAGTGCGCACAGAGCGTTCTGTTTAGGTAGAAGACTGTGCCCCCTTCACGAGATGTGCTCGCGCTGCTCTCCCGCGGTACGAGAAGATTTTCGGCCACGCATTCAAACAAAACTTGGCGAAGGGTACCAAAAAGGAAATCTGAAGAATCTGGAGTTCGTTTGAGTCTGGAAATCTCGCTATTGGAGAGGCGAACGCCCGTGACGCCCGGCGCATAAGGGGCATTGATGGAATAAGTCTTCTCTCGGCAAAAGACGCCAACAGCGTCAAGGAGCCGTTGAGCTAAAGTGCCCTCGCTGTGGCTTTGTGGAATGAAATCTCTCTTCTTGCTCGCAGCATCCCGTAGCCTCTTTTCTTGCTCCCGGGGTTGCAATTGAGGCTGAGTTTGGCGTCGTAAAATTTGCTTCGCTTTCATGCCCTCATACAGCGCAGCCGCCAAGTTGAGAAGCTCCTCAGGATTGTTCGTTGCCATGGCGCAGAGTCGGTCTATGCCATAATAGTAGGGAAGCTTGACTTCTCGGTGAACGAATATTTCGGCGGCGGATTGCACTGACGAGCTGTCGCGCTCGTCTAATTCATCTTCTGATAAGGGAACCAATTCGAAGGAAAGTTGCTTATTCGCTTCGTCCCGTGCCACTAAAATCCGCGTAATGTAAAGATCCGTCAAAGCTTGTGGGTTGATGGAGCTTGGTCGTTGCGAAGCTCTTGCCAGCCACTCCCTATAGCGGAGGTTGTCACGCAAGCGACTCATGTTCGACTCGAAAATCGCTTTGGCTTGAGCGTAAGCCTCTTCAATTTCCGACGAATTAAGGTTGTCCGATAGATACTGAGCAAATGAGCCGGCGGGTACAGTCGTTTGCTGGGCGAATCTTCGATCAAGAATGTTTTGTGCGAAGATCGCGAACTGTTGGCCACTTCGTCCTCCCCAAAGTTCTTCCAGGGGATAGTCGCGTATATCACGACCTTCGCGCGCGCCTTGGGAAAGAAACGAATCGATGAATGCTATGCTCCTGCTCGCAACCCAGATCGGAATGGACGGTCTGATGTTTACTAGTTCATCCAACAAGAGTGTGCGTTGGCTCTTGCGGAGCTTCTGTGTGTCGTCGATCATTAATAAGCGCTTTGGCGCAATTGTTCTTCCATTATGGATGAACTTAACTGCCTGGAGCCACAAGACGGCTTCAAAGCGAACCTGGGACGGGGTTCTGATGTTGGGCGACGAAATTATCGAATCTAGCAAGCTGTAGATCTCGCGCTCGCGCTGCTCCGCCCAAGCGATCATCTCAAGCGCAGTATCATGGAGTGGAATTGAACTAAGTTCGTTCGCGGGGGGCTGATATTCGAGGCGGATGTCCTGCAGGACGTCGCTGGCTACGCCCTCGATGAGATCAGGTAAGCTACGGAGAGTTCTCAAAACAATGCGGGTGTCGAGCAGCGCTCGAAACATGCCTTCTTTGACAGAGGAGACGCCGGGCGGAATATCTGCATAACCTGCGGCGCAGGAGAGATAGACACCAAGCAGTTGAGGGCCTCTTTCTTCATCTAGGACTCCCCACTCAATCAGTTGGCGATAGGACTCGGCTTGCGTGGGACGTGCATGCCAAAAGGCTCGCAGCGCGTTTGGAGTGAATGCTCTTAGAATCGTAGTCTTCCCGCCCCCCGGTGGACTTCTGAAAACGTGGACGGCGCCCTCTAGACAATCCTCCTCAAGCTTCTCGAGGACTTTGGGGGAAAAAAGATGCACGAATTCCTGATCCGAGGTCGTCCGCTCGGACATCCGCTCTAGAAAGGGGTTTGCGCGATATGCCATTAGGTTTGCCGATGGCGGCTTACTCTGGGAAATAGTCCAAAGAATTGGTAGTCTTCTGGACCCCAGAGAGCATAGACCGAATTGTTTGGCGTATTGTGTGACAAGACAAGAGGAAGGGAGCAGTTAGCGAACCCGAGCCGCGCGCTCTCTGTCCCTCCGACTGAGATGTGCCGATCCGACGCTCTGTCATCATAGTACTTCGGTTTCGAAAGCATGCTCATTAAAGCTGGGTCCGTTGACGGCGAAAGAGCGATACTCTTCTCAATAGGGCAAAGGACGTGAAGCTTTAGCGGCTTGAACCCTTGTTCGGACGTGAAACGTTCGGACCAATATTCGATATGATCAATTGCTTGGCGGGTCGCGACGTATAGTAGCAGATACACTTCGTAGTAGTCAGGATCTATCAGGTCGCCGCTATAAATACGTTCGTAGATTTTTTTGATTTTGCCCTTGAATCGTCTGTCTTTGGTGTCGAAGCGAATATAGGTATTACCGCTTCCGGAGAAGTCATCCACTAGCCAAATCAAACTGAAGCGCGGTGGGATGTAGTCGCTGGGATGAAGGACCGAGGATGATTTTAGGGATACCTTTAGTTCCTCCAACATATCTTCGGCTTTGGCTTCCCCCAATTCGTATGCTTGCCAGATCTGTTCATTGCTAATCGCTCCGTTACTGGCACGACGCAGATCGTTGGTGTGCGCTCCGTCACTCAGACCGAGGTAGAGTGACTGTATGCGCAACTGCTCGAAACGTGGCAGGCTCATTAGCTGCCCAACACGGTATGGTGGAATGCCACTCTCTTCGGCGATCAGCTTCAGGCGCTCCTGAACAATTACGTCGGGGTAGGCGAGTTGAACGAGATGCGCAATTTCTTGTTCGGATATGAACACTAACCGATCGCGAACAAATGAGAGTGCTTCGGCCCGATCCTCATGGTCGAATTGCTGAAGCCAAAGCGCGAGGCTTTCAACAAACTGCTTTCCGGGACCAAATTGTTGATACTGATTGTATTTGTGGTCGGCGAGTAGTTGCAAGACAGGGACATTGCGTCCGACCTCTTCTGGGTCGCTCCAGCGCATGATCTGCGCTAGGAGAACTTGGGCGTTAACGTCTTTCAACATCGTTCTCCAAAAAATCAAAACGAAACGTTTGGTCGTTGTTCAGTTTGAGTCGGTCAAGATACCAAAGTGTTGCGTCTAGATCGCGCTTATAGCGCGGCGCGAGTTTCCAACCTCGATCAATGCGCCTTGATGGCAGGTCCACACTCAGCGAGAAGCGGTGCTGTAGCAATGATGAGTCGTTGCCTGGCCAAGCTCCAAGGTCGCCCATTGTTACAACTTCGTACGGGTCCATCCGATGAGTTTGGACTATGTGCGCGACTATGTGAGATTTACTTACGCCTCGGGATAGGATGTCTACCGAGTGCTTGCTCTTCAATACTGTGCCAGATTCTAATCCCGCCTGCTTCAATGCATCGGCAATAACGAACCACATATTGTCAGCGCTGACGCCGTTTTCGAAGCGAATGCTGAGTTGATGCGGCGCATTAGCTCTAATTCGCGATATAGGGACGCCTTGAGAGCGCAAATTGAGTACGATACGTTTGGCATGGATCAAGAACTCGCTCAGTTCTGTAACGCGCTGTATCTCATCCGATAAAGCTCCAATCCAGCCGCCGTTGTATAGAGCCAGCCGAAACATTGGCCACAGCCCTTTATCAACCGTGTCCCTCAGGTGATCGCGAACTGAGTCGCCTCGGCCGGATGCGATACCCACAATCATACCCGCCTTAGTGATACGGTTCAGGTGTTGCAAAATTTCCGACCCCGGAGGGAGATCAACCTTGTTGGAGCTACAGAGCGTGCCATCATAATCAAAAACGATTGCCCGGAAGTCCCTCGTAGAAAATTCCTGCTCAATCTCCTCCAATGCCCTCCGAATCTTGCCGCTGTTACGGGGCGAAGGCCAATGCGCGCCAAGGACCTCATATTTTGATTGCTCACCTCTAATTCCAGTTTCTTGCGGCGGCGGGATTAGCGATGATAGCTCGGCATAATAGAGCTGGCGGCCTAGGGGGGAAACGTTGGGCTTCGCAATGTTTCTCTTCGCCTCATTTGCTATTCTCGAAACTAAATGCATTCCCGCAACGAGACCCGCAATCAAATCGTTGGGAGTCGAACCGGGCATTGGAATCGTGAAGATGGGCACTGCGTCTGGGATTTGCGGTTTCATATCGAGCCACAGGGCTTCAGTGCTCGGTTCAGTTAGGACAAGCAGAGCACAGTCCCGCGTTCTCTCGGTCAACCAAAGGTGTCTGCCATGCGCGAAGGAACGGAAGTCGGCTAGCTGCGAAAATAGGAGCGCAGATTCGGAAAATTTTGATTCCAGATCTTCCGCGATTGGGCGAAGCTTGGGCGAAAATACGATGATGAGGCCGCGCTTATTTGCCGTCCTCGTAACAAACTCCTTGGCGGTATAAAGAAATTTGTCGAGAGGCTGGCCCGAGTAGTAAATGTTTTGTAGATCTAAAGAGGCAGGCTTTTGTCGATCCAATTCTGAAAAAGCGCGAGCAACTAGCGATGCGTCCAGTATCAAGCTGTTGGTTGCTAAGTATCCATCCTTGTCACTTAGCTCAAAGACGTGTGACGTCACGTCGTTCAGCGTAGCCGCGAGTTCCATAAGGGGGCTGGAGTGTCGATTGGTAATGACGTGGACTGCTCGCGAACTGTGTTCGCGGGCTCGCTTCAATGCTTCTAGTATGTCGGGATTTTTGCCCTCTGCAGAGATAATGAAGATAGGGCTCGTTGCTGCCAAGGTCGGATTGCAAATCAATTCGAGCGGGGTAATCGAACGAGAAACTCGGCCAGTATAGGCTTCGTGTAAGCTGCATAGAAGTGAAGCGACCGTAAACGAGCCGCCCGAGCCGACCGCGATTAGACTAAACTGACTAGCTCCCGCGATAGCGGATTTGAGCTTTGTGAGTTCAGCTGATGCCGATCGATTAAGACTGGTCTGCAGTTTGGATAACTCTTCCTCGTAGGGCGTCATGATGTTTCATTTTGTTTTGCGCTGTTGACCTGAACCCGGTTTATTCTCTCGCTTGCTACCCGTAGCTTTTGTTTTCTTCGCTCGAACCTTTGAGGGGCTGGCTTGTGCCGAGAGTTCGGCCCTTAACTCCATCAGCATTAAGCCGAGCATATTTTGCCCCTGTCCGTTGACCTCGCCCCACAGCCGATTGACCGCGTTGTTTACACGCCCGGCCTCGACCAGCCGAGCAGATCCAGTCGAGAGGAGAACTGAGGCAAGGTTCGGATGTTGAAGGAATTTGGCCCGTAGAACTGCTCTCATTCGATCGAACTTAATCGACTGCCAATCGGGCACGACATCCCAAATGTATAGGCCGTGGGCAGCCATCGCCGCCAACGCCGGTGTTGGTGCAGCTAGAATCCAATCGCGAACTGCCGGCTTCAGAGCCTTGCCTGCTTGATAAGCGTGTTCAGCGGTTGGGTATGTCTTCCCGTCGAATTCTATCTCGCAACGAAACAAGTTGCTGAAAATTCCGTAGGGACGTTCGTTCGCCCGATAGAACTTTATCGGCTCTTCGTTCGTAGTCGATGTGATCTTCGATTTCTTTCTGGAAGTCTGGCTTCGCACTTCGAATCTCTACTCAGCTGTGAGTTTAGAACTATACAGCAGCGAGTGAGGCGACGGAGGGCAAGCCTATGAGATACTCGTCGATGTTGTGGATACCGCAACAGCCATTTCTTGGGGGTAGTGCTGGCAGCTGAAGTGTAGCTGTCCAAAAACAAAAACGGCCGGATCTTCCGATCCGGCCGTCTCGCAACACTCTCTCCGGCTAAAGCCTACGCCTCGCGACGCAAGCCCTCGCCCAATTCGAAAATTCTTAGCTCGCCTTCTTCGCCGGCGCGGGCGTCGGGCCGACCTTCTTCTGGATGGCGCGCTTCAGATCGAGGGCGCGCGGCGACAGCACGGCGGCCTTGGCCTTGAGCAGGAAGGGATCGAGGCCGCCATTGTGGTCGACGCTCTTGATCGCGCTGGTGGAGACACGCAGGCGCACGTTGCGGCCCAGCGCTTCGCTGATGAAGGTCACGTTGACCAGGTTCGGCAGGAAGCGGCGCTTGGTCTTGATGTTGGAGTGGCTGACCGTGTGGCCGACCTGGGGGCCTTTGGCCGTCAGTTCGCAGCGGCGAGACATGGTAAAATCCTCAATCTTTCCCAACGATGTGCGGCCGCCATTCGGGGCGCCACGGGCAAATTCTCTGTCCTTGCAGGGAGCGGGCGGACGTATAGGGGGGAAGCGGCGGGACGTCAAGGTTTTGGGGCGGGTTTTGCTGCGAGAGCGGAGGTGCGCCCCCTCTCCCGCTTGGGGTGGGGTGCCTCCGCGGAGGTACAGTCGTTATCACAGGTATAGTGTCCCCCAAAGGAGAAAACCCTCACCCGCGCTTCGCGCGACCTCTCCCGCAAGCGGGAGAGGTTTCGGAGCCGGCGGCTACCTCCCGATCACCAAAACGGCAATGTTTAAAACGCCTTACCATCACATAAAGGGCGTATTCGCACCCGAAGAGTTCAGGCCAGTTCCGGCAGCGGACAGGCCCGGACGCATTGCTTGGCCTGGTTTTTGGCTTGCCGCGGTTTTTGGCTTAAGTAACACCCGTTCGCGCCCCGATTGGATTGTTTCGTGCTCACAACGCCTCATCTTGCGCCCGACCTGCGCTCAGCGGAGCGGCGCGCAAGGAATCCGCGCTCTGCCGGCCGCGGGGTCATGGCGGCCTTTGGCGGGCTGGCTTTGGCGTGGGCGGCGGAGCCCGCGGCGGCGCAAGGCAAGCTCGAGGCGCAATATGAGGCGACGCTGTCGGGCATTCCCGTTGGCAAGGGCGCCTGGAATATCGACATCCAGGACGACGTGTTCGCGGCCGCGGCCTCCGGCGGCACCTCGGGGCTGTTGAAATCCTTCGCGGGCGGGTCCGGCACCGGCGCCTCGCAGGGCCGCGTCGTCAACGGCGCGCTGGTCGCGACCGGCTACCAGGCCTCCACCACCACCTCCAAGAAGACCGAAGAGATCCGCATCACGCTCGACAAGGGCAATGTGAAGGAGTTCGGCATCGTGCCGGAGCCGCCGGTCGATCCCGACCGCATCGTCGTCACCGAGGCGCATCGCCGCGGCGTCTGGGACCCGATGACGGCCTCGCTCGTGCGCGTCTCGGGCACCGGCGATCCGCTGTCGGCGGAGGCGTGCCACGGCTCGGCCGCGGTGTTCGACGGCCGCATGCGCTACGAACTCAAGCTCGATTTCAAGCGCATGGAAAATGTGAAGGCGGAGAAGGGCTATCACGGCCCGGTCGTGGTCTGCTCGCTGTTTTTCGTGCCGGTCGCCGGCTACATCCCCGATCGCCCCGTGATCAAATATCTCGCCGCCCAGCGCAACATCGAGGTCGCGTTCGCGCCGATCGCGGGCACGCGCATCCTGGTTCCGTTCTGGCTGAAAGTGCCGACGCCGCTCGGGCCCGCCATGCTGGAAGCAACCTCCTTCATCACCAGCGCCCAGCCGCCCAAGGTCGCGAAGACGCAGTAAAGCGCGCTGGCCCGGCTGCCGCCGCGCTGCTTGTCTTTTGGTGAATCAAAACAATTGTGATTTCAATGACATGCCTACTGTGCATGGGGTTGTTTTCGCGGGTTTGTTGGGGAGGGGGTCGAGGGCCGGGAATCCATTTGACTCCTTCCCGATTCTGATTCGACTCCGCGCCGTCCCCAGCTTTAAGGAATCCGCCATCGAAACGTCGCTTGTGCGGCAGGGCAAAACTCCATCTAGTGCGAAGCCAATAAGCCTCCCGCGACATGTTGCGTGAACGGAACAGGACTCAACCGGGAGTCAGCGATTCGGCCGCGATTCGTTCACAACTCGTTCCTAAGCTTAAGAAGATAGGGAAAAGCGTCGCAAAGTGAGACAGTTGCGCGAGGTCTGGGGAGCGCCGCCTTCTCCGCCGTCCGATCCCCTCACCCTGAGGAGGCCGCGCAAGCGGCCGTCTCGAAGGGCGAGGGGCCCGGCTCCCTCGGCGGAACCATCCGGGCCTTCATCCTTCGAGACGCGCTGACGCGCTCCTCAGGATGAGGGTTGCCCCAAACAGCACTGACATTCGCCCCAATCGCCATTACCTATCCCCCAGATGCCCTTTTCTTCCTCCCCCTTCGCTTCCGAGCGGCTCCCCGGCGCCGGCGTCACTGCAGTGCTCGGGCCCACCAACACCGGCAAGACCCATCTCGCGATCGAGCGGATGCTCGCGCATCCCTCGGGCATGATCGGGCTGCCGCTGCGCCTGCTCGCGCGCGAGGTCTACAACAAGATCGCCGCGCGGGTCGGCTCCGAGGCCGTTGCGCTCGTCACCGGCGAGGAGAAGATCAAGCCGAAATCGCCGCGCTATTGGGTCTCGACTGTCGAGGCGATGCCGCGGGATCTCGACGTCTCGTTCCTCGCCGTGGACGAGGTGCAGATCGCGTCTGATCTGGAACGCGGCCACGTCTTCACCGATCGCATCCTCAACCGTCGTGGCCGCGACGAGACGCTGCTGCTGGGTGCCGCGACGATGCGGCCCATTATCGAGCGGCTACTGCCGGGCGTGTCCATGATCACGCGGCCGCGCCTGTCGCAGCTGGAATTCGCCGGCGACCGCAAGATCACGCGGCAGCCGCGCCGCACCGCCATCGTCGCCTTCTCGGCCGACGAGGTCTACGCCATCGCCGAGCTGATCCGCCGCCAGCACGGCGGCGCCGCCGTGGTGCTGGGCTCGCTGTCGCCGCGCACCCGCAATGCGCAGGTGGCGATGTTCCAGAACGGCGAGGTCGATTACCTCGTCGCCACCGACGCCGTCGGCATGGGCCTCAATCTCGACGTCGACCACGTCGCCTTCGCCTCCGACCGCAAGTTCGACGGCTACCAGTTCCGCCGCCTGACGCCGTCCGAATTCGCCCAGATCGCCGGACGCGCCGGCCGCGCCACCCGCAACGGCACCTTCGGCACCACCGGCCGCTGCGGGCCGTTCGAGCCCGAGCTTGTCAACGCGCTGCAGAACCACACCTTCGATCCCGTCAAGGTTTTGCAATGGCGCAATTCGAAGCTGGATTTCGCCTCTCTCGGCGCGCTCCAGGTGTCCCTGAACGTCGGCCCCGGCCATGAGGCGCTGACGCGCGCGCCGATCGCCGAGGACATGCGCGTGCTCGACCACGCCGCCCGCGACGCCGAGGTGCGCGATGTCGCGCATGGCAAGGACGCCGTGGAACGGCTGTGGGAGGCCTGCCAGGTTCCGGATTATCGAAAGCTGTCGCCGGCCGCCCATGCCGAGCTGGTGACGACGCTGTACGGCTTCCTGATGCGCAAGGGATGCATCCCCGACGCCTGGTTCAGGACCCAGATCGACCAGGCCGACCGCGTCGACGGCGATATCGACACGCTCTCGGCCCGGATCGCGCAGATTCGCACCTGGACCTTCGTCGCCAACCGGCCCGATTGGCTGAAAGATCCGGAACGCTGGCAGGGAATCGCGCGGGAGATCGAAAATAAATTGTCGGATGCGCTCCACGAACGCTTGACTGAGCGTTTCGTTGATCGCCGGACCAGTGTATTGATGCGCCGCCTGCGGGAGAACACGAGCTTGAATACGGAAATCGGCAAGACCGGCGAAGTCATCGTCGAAGGCCATGTCATCGGCCGCCTCGATGGCTTCACCTTTGCACCGGATGCGGCGGAAGCCGGCTCCGATGCGAAAGCGTTGCAGGCTGCAGCGCAGGCCGTGCTCGCCGGCGAGATCAACGCGCGCGCCGAAAAACTGGGCAACGCGCCGGACGAGCAGTTCGTGCTGACCTCGGAAGGCATCATCCGCTGGACCGGCGACGCCGTGGCGCGGCTGTCTGCCGCAGAGGACGCGTTGCATCCGCGCATCCGCATCATCTCCGACGAACGCCTCACCGGCGCGCCCCGCGACAAGGTGCAGGCCCGGCTCGAGCTCTGGCTCAAGACGCATATCGAGAAGCTGCTCGGACCGCTGTTCGAACTGTCGAAGGCCGAGGACGTCACCGGCATCGCCCGCGGCATCGCCTTTCAGCTCGTCGAGGCGCTCGGCGTGCTGGAGCGCCAGAAGATCGCCAACGAGCTGAAGGACCTCGACCAGCCCTCGCGCGCGGTCCTGCGCAAATACGGCGTCCGCTTCGGCGCCTATCACCTCTATTTCCCCGGCCTGCTCAAGCCGGCCGGGCGTGCGCTGGCCGCGCTGCTCTGGGCCCTGAAGCAGGACAATGTCGATCCCTCCGCGCTGTCGGGCGCGCAGCATCTGGCAAGCTCGGGCCGCACCTCGTTCCCGGTCGACAAGCAGCTGCCGCGCGATGCCTATCGCGTGCTCGGCTACAAGCAGGCCGGCGAGCGCGCCGTGCGCGTCGACATTCTGGAGCGCCTTGCCGATCTGATCCGCCCGGCGCTGGCCTGGCGCGAGAACGCGTCCGGCGAAAAGCCCGCGGGTGCGTTCGACGGCCGCAGTTTTGTCGTGACGCAGGCGATGACCTCGCTCACCGGTTCGGCCGGCGAAGATTTTGCGTCCGTGCTGCGCGCGCTCGGCTACCGCATGGACAAGCGCCCGCCGCTGCCGGTCAAGTCCGCTGCGGCTGTTGCCGAGGGGCCTGAAGCCGCTGCTGAGGCTCCGGCCGAGACGGCAGCAACCGAAACGCCGGTCGAAGACGGCGCGGCGCCGGCCGACACGGCGATCGAAG
The DNA here is from genome assembly GCF_023073915.1 of Bradyrhizobium sp. 149. Classification (GTDB taxonomy): domain Bacteria; phylum Pseudomonadota; class Alphaproteobacteria; order Rhizobiales; family Xanthobacteraceae; genus Bradyrhizobium. Next base: position 130,702 of record NZ_JADPKK010000005.1, read on the forward strand.
CCGCCGCCGAGCCTGTTACCGTCGAAGACGCGCCCGCCATGGAGCAGCACGACGAGCCCGCGCACGAACGGCCGGCGCTTGAGGCTTCTCCTGAGGCTCCCGTCGCTCCGGAAGATGCTCCCAGCATTGCGCCACCGGCCGAAGACGCCGCTGAAGCTGCCGAAGCCGCTTCCGCCGAAACCGCGCCTGCAGAGACTGCTGCAACAGAAGCCGCTCTGTCGGCCGATGCGGCTGCGCCCGTGGAGGCCGCGGCCACGCCCGCTGAACCCGAGCTCATCGAGGTCTGGCGTCCCGCCGGCCGTCACGACGATCGCAAGCCTCGCCACGAGCGCCATCGCAACCAGCGTCATCACCAGCCGCGTCCGCAGGCGACTGCCGAAGCAGGTGCCGCGCCTGCCGAAGGCGAAGCCGCGCCGGCCGCCGACGGCGAGAAGCGCGGTGAGCGTCATCGCCATGGCGGCGGTCATCGCCGAGATTCGGGTCGCGATGGCGGCAGAGACTTCCGCAAGCCACGCGAAGGTGGCGCCGAAGCTGCGCCGCGTCCGGAGGGGCGCGACGACAAGAACCGTCGCTTCGAGGGCAAGAATGGCGGCAACAAGGACCGCGACAACAAGGATCGCAACAAGGGCAAGTTCGGCGGCGATCGCGACAAGGGCCGCGACAATCGTGGCCGCGACCGCGACAAGGGCCGCGACCGCCAGGGCGGGCCGTCGCTGCGCCCCTACGCATCGAGCGCCACCCCGCGCGAGCGCGATCGTCCGGTCGATCCGAACTCGCCGTTCGCAAAGCTGGCTGCGCTGAAGGAGCAGCTGTCCGGGCGCAAGGAGTAGTCCTACGACGGAGCGGCAACGCATCGACAAATGGCTGTGGCACGCGCGGGTGGTGAAGGCGCGCACCTCCGCCGCCGAGCTTGTCGAGTCCGGCCAAGTTCGCGTCAACGGCACACGCGAGAAATCGCCGGGGCATGCGATCAAGATCGGCGACGTGCTCACCATCGCGCTCGATCGCACCGTGCGCGTCCTGAAAGTCATCGCCTTCAACGAGCGCCGCGGCGATGCCGCCTCGGCCCGTGTGCTCTACGAAGAGCTGAGTGAAGGCACGCCAAGTTCTCAGCGCAATTAATTGCGCTTTGAATTCATTTCTTGGTCGATCAAACGCGCAAAGCCGTCATGATCGGCCGTTCCCGACCTTGCGGCGCCCGGCCATCCGCGCTACGCAAGCCGCGACTTTTAAAAGAGCTTTTCGGAGCGTTGGATGACTTACGTCGTCACTGAAGCGTGCATCAAGTGCAAGTACACCGACTGCGTCGAGGTCTGCCCGGTCGATTGTTTCTACGAGGGCGAGAACATGCTCGTCATCCATCCTGACGAGTGCATCGACTGCGGCGTGTGCGAGCCGGAATGCCCCGCCGACGCCATCAAGCCGGACACGGAACCGGGCCTGGAAAAGTGGCTCACCGTCAACGCCGACTACGCCAAGAGCTGGCCGAACATCACCCAGAAGAAAGAATCACCTGCCGACGCCAAGGAATTCGAGGGCGTGGACGGCAAGTTCGACAAGTATTTCTCGTCGAACCCCGGCTCCGGCGATTAATTCGGGTCAAACTTAACCCTATTAGCGGCGTTACCGCCGAAAACCAGCCCTCAAGACCCCTAAATCATTGATTTTTGCGGGAAATGTGCTATATTGGGCACATTGAGCCGAACCCTCGTCAGCCCTGTCGGCCCCGCTGGGTTCCCGTGAAACCAAATGTCGAACAGGGGCGTGGCAGTTTCCGCGCGCAGGCTGTGTCACAGAAAACGCGTAAAAAGAGTACTTCAGCGAAGGCTTCCCATAAGGACGCCAAGAAAGTCGCCGCGGCCAGCCGTAGCGCATCCAAGGGTCGGACCGCGACGAAGGCGCCGGCTGCAAAGTCCTCGAAGAACAAAAGAAGCGCAATGCCTAACAAGACTGCCAAGCCGGCCGCGAAAGCGACCGTTGCCAAGCCTGCCGCTAAGCCTGTTGCTGCCAAGGCGCCCGCCGCCAAGGCCCCTGTTGCGAAGGCTCCCGCTGCCAAGCCCGCGCCGAAGGCTCCTGTTGCTGCTGCTCCTGCCAAGGCTCCTGTCGCTGCCGCCAAGCCGGCCGTGAAGCCCGCGGCTGCGGCGCCGAAGGTCGAGGAAAAGAAGGTCGTGACCCAGCGTCAGGGCTTCAAGGCCAACGAATTCGTCGTTTATCCCGCTCATGGTGTCGGCCAGATCCTCGCCATCGAGGAGCAGGAGATCGCCGGCGCGAAGCTCGAGCTGTTCGTCATCAACTTCATCAAGGACAAGATGACGCTGCGCGTGCCGACCGCCAAGGTCGCCAATGTCGGCATGCGCAAGCTGTCGGATCCCGCGCTGGTGAAGCGTGCGCTTGAGACACTCAAGGGCCGTGCCCGCGTCAAGCGCACCATGTGGTCGCGCCGCGCCCAAGAATACGAAGCGAAGATCAATTCGGGCGACATCGTCGCGATCGCGGAAGTCGTGCGCGACCTCTATCGCTCCGAATCACAGCCCGAGCAGTCCTACAGCGAACGCCAGCTCTATGAAGCCGCGCTCGACCGTCTCTCCCGCGAGATCGCGGTGGTGCAGCACTCGACCGAGACCGAAGCGGTCAAGGAGATCGAGGCCCAGCTCGCCAAGAGCCCGCGCCGCACCGGCGCCAAGTCCGAAGCTGCCGAAGGCGAGGCCGATACGGATGCCGAAGGCGACAGCGACGAGACCGAGGGCGGCGCCACGGTCGCCGACGAGGCCGCGTAAGCGTCTCGCGCGTTCATCGCAACAGATCAAAAGCCCGGCCATTGGCCGGGCTTTTTGTTTGGGCTTCGCGCTTGTTAGGGACAAGCCTCACTTCACCGGCCGTTTCTCGAGCTTCCTTGCCAGCGTGCGCCGGTGCATCCCGAGCCGTCTTGCGGCTTCCGAGATGTTGAAATCGGTCTCGATCAGGGTCTGGTGGATGCGTTCCCATTCCAGCGTCTTGATTGAGGTCGGCCGGCTGTCGAGCGCGACCTCGGCATTGCCTTCGGCCTTGTTGAAGGCGGCCTCGATGTCGTCGGTGTTCGACGGCTTTGCCAGATAGTGGCATGCGCCGAGCTTGATGGCCTCGACGGCAGTGGAGATGCTGGCAAAGCCTGTCAGCACCACGATCAGCATCTCCGGATCGTGCGTGTGCAGGAGCTCGACGCAGGCCAGCCCCGAGGCGCCGCCGAGCTTGAGGTCGACGACGGCATAGCCGAACGATCGCTCCTCCAGAACTTTCCGCACCTCCTCGATCGAGGCGGCGAGCACGACCTCGTAGCCGCGGCGCTCGAACGAACGCTTCAGCGTGCGCGCGAAGCCGCCATCGTCCTCGACGACGATGAGCGAGCGGTCAGGCGTCAAAGCTGCCTCCGATCGCGAGGGTTGCGAGCGGCAGCGTCAGGCGGACGGTGGCGCCGCGCTTCCTGTGGTTCTCGGCGGTCACGCTGCCCCCTAACTTGCGCACCACGTTCACCACCAGGAACAGGCCGAGCCCACCGCCGGCGCGGCCCTTGCTTGATTGATAGGGCTTTCCGAGCTGTGCCAGCATCTCCGGCGCAAAGCCGGGGCCGCGATCGCTGATCGACAGCACGAGATTATCGCCCTCGCGCTCGGCAACGAGCTCGACCCAGTCGCGCGAGACTTCGTAGGCATTGTCGAGCACGTTGAAGATCACCTGCTTTAGCGCGACGTCCGAGACGATCGCGACGTCCTCGCCGAAGGTGTTGACGAAATACAGCGTGCGCGCCGAGCGCGCGTCGCGCCACTCTTCCACCAGCGCGGTGACGAAAGCCGTCACCGTCGTCGGCGACGATCCTTCGCCGCGGGCTTCGCCCGCCGAGACCAGGATGCCCGTCACGATCGATTTGCAGCGTTGCAGCGAGGTCTCCATCTCCGCGAGGTCCTCGGCCAGCTCCCGATCGGCGGCGAGGTCGGGCATGCGGCGCCAGTCGCTGAGGATGACCGAGAGCGAGGCGAGCGGCGTGCCGAGCTCGTGAGCCGCGCCGGAGGCGAGCAGGCCCATGCGCACGATATGATCCTGCTCGGCCGCATGCTGGCGCAGCGCCGCGAGATGCGCGTCGCGCTCGCGCAGGTTCCGGTTGATGCGGGTCACGAACACGACGATCAGCACGGCGTTGAGGACGAAGCCCAGCAACATGCCCGCGACGGTCAACGAATAGGTTTCGCTGAGCGGATTCGGCGGCAGGTCGAGCGGCCGGTAGGCGACCGTCAGCCAGACAAAGCTCGCGCAGGTCAACGCGACCAGCGACCATGTCGAGCGGCCATCGAGCAACACCGCGCCCAGCGTCACCTGGAGCAGGAACAGCGAGGTGAAGGGATTGGTCGCGCCGCCGCTGAGGTAAAGCTGCGCGGTCAGCGCGGCGACGTCCAGCATCAAGGCGACCAGCAGCTCGTTGTTGGTGATCGCGGCGCGATGGCGCACCCAGACGAGGCTGGAGACGTTGAGAAAAATCAGTGCGCCGATCACCGCGCCCATGCGGGTGAGGGGCAGGGGAATGCCGAGCCAGACATGCACGCCGCCGATGGTCACGATCTGGCCGACCACTGCAGTCCAGCGCAGCTGGATCAGCAGCGCCATGTTCTTGCGGTTGGTCTCGTCGTCGGTTGGTGCAGCGCCGATCAGCTCGCCGCGCGCGTCCGCCTGCGATTGCAGCGTGACGGCGCCATGCGTTCTTCCGTCGTCAGGTGGGCTCGACGATCGTTCCAGCATCTGATCCCGTCCTGCGGGCGACAGCATCGGAGCCGCCGGCCGCTTCGTGGGCGAAGCCGCTCCAGGGCTTCCTGCGGCGGAACAGCCCGCCGCCGAATGTGACGAAAAGTTTACCGGCCAGCATGAACGCCAGGGCAAACCACGTCATCGCGTAGATGAGGTGGTTATTGGGAAAGCTGATCACGGTCAATCCGCCGATTGGGCCGCTGCCGGATTGTGATCCGGCGTCGGCATCGATGAAGAACGGCGCGACGTGGTCGAGGCCGCGTGCCGCCGCAATCGCGGCGATATCCCGAGAGTACCAGCGATTGTGCTGAGGCACGTTGTTCCTGAGGAATCCGCCTTTTGGCTCGCTCACGCGCAAGAGGCCGGTGATCTCGACCTGGCCTTGCGGATTGCCGTCCCGGCGCGTCGACGCGTCGCGCCGCTCGGACGGCACGAAGCCGCGATTGACCAAGACCAGCGAGCCGTCGTCCCGCCTGAGCGGTGTCAGCACCCAATAGCCCGGGCCTTCCTCGGTGACGGCCTGAACCAGCGTCTCGCGGTCATGCAGGAAACGGCCGCTGACGCTGACGTGCCTGTATTCGTCGCTTGCGGTGGAGACGGTCGGCCATGTCGCCGGCGACGGGATCGGCTGGGCCGGGGCATGAACGCGCTGCTCGACGCGGTCGATCAGCGCCAGCTTCCAGGCGCGGCGCTCGATCTGCCAGACGCCGAGCGCGATCAGAAGTGCAAAGGCCGCGAGCGAGAGGACCGTGAGCCACAAGGACGGGCGCGCAGCGTTGCGGCGCGTCCTGTTTGTCTTGCTCGTCACGGTCCGGGTCTTGCTCACTTCAGAGTCTCGATCATTTCATTCCGGTCATCTGGTGGATCGGCATCATGTTGCTGTTGAGGTGGTTCATCACCCAGAGCGAGCCGGACAGCGCGATCACCACCATGACGATGGTGAAGATCAGCGCCATCATGCTCCAGCCGTTCTCGGACGTCGTGTTCATGTGTAGGAAGTAGATCATGTGCACGACGATCTGTACGACCGCGAAAGCCATGATGACCAGCGCGGTGATCTGCTTGCTCGGCAGCGCGCCGCTCATCACCAGCCAGAACGGGATCGCGGTGAGCACGACCGAGAGCACGAAGCCGAGCATGTAGGTCGAGAACGAGCCGTGGACGTGGGCTTGGGCATGGCTGTCGCCGTGGTGATGATCGTCCGCGTGGGCGGCGTGAGTATCGGTGTTCATCGCAGAACTCCCAGCAGATAGACGAAGGTGAAGACGCCGATCCAGACCACGTCCAGGAAGTGCCAGAACATCGACAGGCACATCAGGCGGCGGCGGTTGGCCTCGATCAGGCCGAACTTCCAGACCTGCACCATCAGGGTCACCAGCCAGATCAGGCCGCAGGTGACGTGCAGGCCGTGGGTGCCGACCAGGGTGAAGAAGGCGGACAGGAAGGCGCTGCGCTGCGGCGTCGCGCCCTCGTGGATCATGTGGGCGAACTCGGAGAGCTCGATGCCGATGAAGGCAGCGCCGAACAGGCCGGTGATCGCCAGCCACATCTGGGTCTGGCCGATCTTGTTCTGCTGCATCGTCAGCATGGCAAAGCCATAGGTGATCGATGACAGCAGCAGCATCGAGGTGTTGACCGCGACCAGCGGTAGCTCGAACAGATCCTTCGGCGCGGGGCCGGCGGCGTAGTTGCCGCCGAGCACGCCGAAGGTGGCGAACAGGATCGCAAAGATGAGACAGTCGCTCATCAGATAGATCCAGAAGCCGAGCGAGGTGCTGTACCCTTCCGGATGAGGGTGTTCGTCGGCGAGGTAGAAGACCGGCTCGCCGGTTTGCGTGGGATTGACAGCGACAGTCATTTACTTGGCTCCGGCGAGCAGTTTGGTGCGCGCGTCCTCGGTCCGGATGACGTCGTCGGCCGGAATGTCGAAGTCGCGGTGATAGTTGAAAGTGTGGCCGATGCCGACGGCGAGCATCGCGATGAAGCTCGCGGCTGCCAGCCACCAGATGTACCAGATCAGGCCGAATCCCATCGCGGTGGCAAAGCCGGCGAGAATGATGCCGGTACCGGTGCTGCTGGGCATGTGGATCGGCTTGAACCCAAGGAGCGGACGCTGGTAGCCGCGCCTCTTCATGTCCCACCACGCGTCATTGTCGTGAACGACGGGGGTGAAGGCGAAGTTGTAGGCCGGCGGCGGCGAGGAGGTCGCCCATTCCAGCGTGCGCGCGTCCCAGGGATCGCCGGTGACGTCCTTGAGCTGCTCGCGCCTGAGGAAGCTGACGGCGAACTGCATCAGCATCGAGAGGATGCCGAGGAAGACCAGGAAGGCGCCAATGCCGGCGACGATGAACCAGATCTGCAGGCTCGGGTCGTCGAACACACGGAGCCGACGGGTCACGCCCATCAGGCCGAGCACATAGAGCGGCATGAACGCGAGGTAGAAGCCGGTGACCCAGAACCAGAACGACAGCTTGCCCCAGAACGGATCGAGCTTGAAGCCGAACGCCTTCGGGAACCAGTAGCCGATACCGGCGAACGCGCCGAACACGACGCCGCCGATGATCACGTTGTGGAAGTGCGCGATCAGGAACAGGCTGTTGTGCAGGACGAAGTCGGCCGGCGGCACCGCGAGCAGCACGCCGGTCATGCCGCCGAGCACGAAGGTCAGCATGAAGGCGATCGTCCACATCATCGGCAGCTCGAAACGGATGCGGCCGCGATACATCGTGAACAGCCAATTGAACATCTTCGCGCCCGTCGGGATCGAAATGATCATGGTGGTGATCCCGAAGAAGGAGTTGACGCTGGCGCCCGACCCCATCGTGAAGAAGTGGTGCAGCCAGACCAGGTACGACAGGATCGTGATGACTACCGTGGCGTAGACCATCGAGGTGTAGCCGAACAGCCGCTTGCCCGAGAAGGTCGAGGTCACTTCCGAGAAGATGCCGAAGGCGGGGAGAACCAGGATGTAGACCTCGGGGTGACCCCAGATCCAGATCAGGTTCACGTACATCATCGGGCTGCCGCCGAAATCGTTCGTGAAGAAGTTGGTGCCGACGTAGCGGTCGAGCGACAGCAGCGCGAGCACGACGGTCAGAACCGGGAAGGAAGCGACGATCAGCACGTTGGTGCAGAGCGCGGTCCAGGTGAACACCGGCATCCGCATCATGGTCATGCCGGGGCACCGCAGCTTGACGATGGTGCAGATCAGGTTGATGCCGGACAGCGTCGTTCCGACGCCCGCGACCTGCAGTCCCCATATGTAATAGTCGACGCCGACATCCGGACTGTAGCCGATGTTCGACAGCGGCGGATAAGCGAGCCAGCCGGTGCGGGCGAATTCGCCGATGAACAGCGAAGCCATCACCAGCACCGCGCCGCCGACCGTCATCCAGAAGCTGAAATTGTTCAGGAACGGGAACGACACGTCGCGCGCACCGATCTGGAGCGGCACGACGAAGTTCATCAGGCCGGTGACCAGCGGCATCGCCACGAAGAAGATCATGATCACGCCGTGGGCGGTGAAGACCTGGTCGTAGTGATGGGCGTTGAGATAACCCTCCGAACCGCCGAAGGCGAGCGCCTGCTGCAAGCGCATCATCAGCGCGTCGGCAAAGCCGCGCAGCAGCATCACGATGCCGAGGATCATGTACATGATGCCGATGCGCTTGTGGTCGACGCTGGTGAACCATTCGCTCCAGAGATAACCCCAGAGGCGGAAATAGGTCAGACCGGCGAGCATGACGAGGCCGCCGGTCGCCACCACCGCAAAGGTGGCGACGACGATCGGCTCGTGCAGCGGCAGCGATTCGAAGGTGAGCCGGCCGAAGATGAGCTTGAGAACATCAGGAGACATGCGGGATCTCTTTACGAATCTGACTTCGGACGTTGTCCGAGGAAGAAGGACGAGGACTTCAGCGGCGTGAAAGTCGGCCGCTTCAGGCCGGCGCCGAGGAGCGGCGCTGTGTCGACAGGTGCTGCGATGGAGGCGGTGGTCTTGCCCTGCGGCGCATCGGGCGTGCAGGTGCCGGCGACGAAGGCCGGCTCCGGCCCAAGCGCCGTGCCGCGGCGGGCGTACTTGTCGTAGGCCAGCGGCAGGGTGTTGTTCAGGCCCTCATGGCCGAGGCCGCCCTTGGCGTCGATCGCCATCATCTCGCTCTGGCACATCTTGCCGGTCTCGACGCACATGTTGAGGATCAGGCGGTAAAGATCGGAATCGACGGTGCCGTAGCGCCGCACCGGCTCGTTCTGGCTCGGTTTTTCGAGCTGGAGATATTCGGCGCGGCCGAGCGACCCGCCGCCGGATTTGGCGTTGGCGATCCAGGCGTCAAAGCCCTTGTCGTCGAGGCCCTGGAAGTTGAAGTGCATGCCGGAGAAGCCGGCGCCGCTGTAGTTCGCGGAAAAGCCCCGGTAGGTGCCGGCCTGGTTCACGACCGCGTGGAGCTTGGTCTCCATGCCCGGCATCGCGTAGATCTGGCCGGCCAGCGCGGGGATGTAGAACGAGTTCATCACCGAGGACGCGGTGATGTGGAAGTTGATCGGACGGTCGACCGGAGCTGCCAAATCGTTGACGGTGGCGATGCCGTAGTCCGGATAGATAAAGAGCCACTTCCAGTCGAGCGCGACCACGTCGACCTCGAGCGGGGCCTTGGACTGGTCCACGGCGCGGTCGGCATGGATGCGGCCGAGCGTGCGATAGGGATCGAGCAGATGCGTGCCCATCCAGGTCAGCGCGCCCAGGCAAACGATGATCAAGAGCGGCGCCGACCAGATGACCAGCTCGAGGCTGGTCGAGTGGTCCCATTCCGGCTCGTAGCGGGCCTCGGTGTTGGACTGGCGGTAGCGCCAGGCGAACAGCACCGTCAGCGCCATCACGGGGACGACAATCAGGAGCATCAGGACGGTGGAGATGATGACGAGGTCGCGCTGCTGCGCTGCGATGTCGCCGGCGGGTGCCAGCACGACGTAGTTGCAGCCGCTGAGCGCAACTGCCAGCGGTAGCAGCGCCAGAATCTTGAGACGGGACACGGGGCCGAGCCTTGTGAGAATGAGTTTCCTTTGCGGGGCCAAGGGGTAGCTGCGGCGCAGCAATCCGGACATTGGACAATTTGTCCAATGTTGCAGTGCGGGATGTTGCGTCAAACAGGGCTAGATTGCCTGGCGCCCCGCCGGGCGGTCGGCTCTGGTTTTCAGAACGTTAAGGGCGCACGAATGGCGACGGCACAGACCCCGGCAATGGCAGACCTCCACTCGGGCGAGCATGGCCACGACCAGGCCAGTCCCGGCGAGATCGCCATCGGCGTCATCATCGGCCGCACCTCGGAATTCTTCGACTTCTTCGTCTTCGCGATCGCCTCGGTGATCGTGTTTCCGCGCCTGGTATTCCCGTTCACAAGCGAGCTGACCGGCACTCTCTATTCCTTCATGATCTTCGCGCTGGCCTTCATGGCTCGGCCGATCGGCACCGTCATTTTCATGACGGTCGACCGCGGCTACGGCAAAACGGCCAAGCTGATATCGGCGCTGTTTCTGCTCGGCACCGCCACCGTCGCGATCGCGTTCCTGCCCGGCTATCGCGAGATCGGCAGTGCCGCGATCTGGCTGCTGGCGCTGGCGCGCATCGCACAGGGTCTGGCCTGGGGCGGCGCCTGGGACGGGATGGCCTCGCTGCTGGCGCTGAACGCGCCGCCTTCAAAGCGCGGCTGGTACGCCATGGTGCCGCAGCTCGGCGCGCCGCTCGGTCTGATCGTGGCGAGCGGGCTGTTCGCCTATTTCGCCGGGAATCTCTCGGCCGACGATTTCTTCGACTGGGGCTGGCGCTATCCGTTTTTCGTCGCCTTCGCCATCAACGTCGTGGCGCTGTTCGCGCGCCTGCGCATGGTGACGACGGAAGAATATGCCTCGCTGTTCGAGACCCGCGAGTTGCAGCCCTCGCGCATCTCCGAGACCGTGGCACGCGAAGGCCAGAACATCATGCTCGGCGCGTTCGCGCCGCTGGCAAGCTTCGCGCTGTTCCACATGGTCACGGTGTTTCCGCTGTCCTGGGTGTTCCTGTTCACCCGCGAAAGCCCGGTGCGCTTCCTGATCATCGAGATTGTCGCCGCCGTGTTCGGCGTCGGCGCGATCGTGCTCTCCGGGGTCATCGCCGACCGCGTCGGCCGCAAGTCGCTGCTGATGGGATCGGCGATCGCGATCGCGATCTACAGCGGCTTCGCCCCGCAGCTGCTCGACGCCGGCGCGTTCGGCGAGACCATCTACATGGTGATCGGCTTCATCCTGCTCGGCCTGTCGTTCGGCCAGTCCTCGGGTGCGATCGCCTCGAACTTCAAGCAGGCGTACCGCTACACGGCCTCGGCGCTGACTTCCGATATGGCCTGGCTGTTCGGCGCCGGTTTTGCACCACTGGTGGCGCTTCTGCTTGCGACCAATCTCGGCGTCATCGCCTCGGGTGCCTACCTGCTCTCCGGCGCGTTCTGGACCCTGCTCGCGCTCTGGCTCAGCGGCCAGCGCGAAGCGGGCGATATGGACGCGGGCGGTTAATTCGCGGTCGTTGTAGGGTGGGCAGAGGCGCGTAAGCGCCGTGCCCACCATCTTTCAACGATTGCGATCGGGAATGGTGGGCACGCTTGCGCTTTGCCCACCCTACGGCAGCGTCAGTCAGCCACGATCTTCACACGATCGCGCACCTTCACCTGCGCGTTGCGATCGAGCCCGTTGAGCACGCGAAAACGCTCGGCCGGGTGATCGACGCCGGCCATGCGGTGGGAGAGCGATTCCACGGTGTCGCCGGGCTGCACGGTGATGACCTTGATGCGCAGCGGGCGCGCGGCCTGGATCTCGTCGAGCGTCAGGCGGCGGAATGAGCCGACGGTCTCGCGCGCATTGCGCTCGCTCTCGGTCGACTTCTGCCGTGCCGCGAAGATGAAGCGGTAGACGTCGCTCCCGAAGCGCAGCGCATAGACCTTGAACTGCCACTGGTCGCCCTTGGCGGTCGCGGACGCAGCCGGGAAACCGTTGATGGTGATGTCCTCGGTGGACGACTTCTCGACGCCCTCCATCCAGCCGGAATTCAGGTAGTCGCCGAGCGACTGTTCGGCGGGCACCCGCACGACGTCGAAACGCATCGCCTGCGAGCCGCCGTCGCGCACGCCGATCACGGCCTGCGCGGTGTTGTCGAGCGTGAAATTGTCCGGCGCCTGGAAGGTGAAGCCGAGCTTCGGATGCAGGAAGCGCCGGCCGCGGACAAAACCTTCGCTGGGGTCTTCGCCGTAGACGAGGTTGTCGATCGCGGCGAGATAGGTTTCGCGGTCGCGTTCGGCGCCCTCGGGCGCAGCGTACTGCCGCGCGATGGTCTGCGCGTTCTGCACGCGCTCGGGCGTTGCCGGATGCGACGAGGTGAAATCCTGCGCGCGCGGATCGAGCGAAGTCTTGCCGGCCTTCAGCTCGGCGTTCCGCTCCATCGCCGACAGGAACCGTGCAGCCCCATAAGGGTCGAAATGCGCGCGGGCGGAAATCCCGACGCCGACGCCGTCGGCCTCGAACTCCTGGTTGCGCGAGAAGCTCGCCATGGTCAGCTTGGTCTTGGCGAGCGCGAGCGCGGTGAGATCGGGGTCGTTGCTCATGTCGGTGACGACGCGGGTGACGATCGCGGCCTGGCGGGCCTGGTCCTCGCGCATCGCGGCGTGCTTGGACAGCACATGCGCCATCTCGTGGCTGAGCACGGAGGAGAATTCCGAGGTGTCGCTGGCGAGCGCAAGGAGTCCGCGCGTGACATAGAGCTGGCCGTTCGGCAGGGCGAAGGCGTTCACCGCGCCGGAATTGAGGATCGTGACCCTGTAGCCCTGGTCGGGACGGTCGGACGCCGCGACCAGCCGGTCGACGGTCTTGCTGACGAGCGATTCGAGCCGGGGGTCGTCATAGGTACCGCCATAGCTCGCCAGGATGCGCTCGTGCTCCTTCTCGGTGGCGGGGGTCTGCGCGACGGCCGGCTTCGGCTTGGGCACCGCGACGGTCGGCGGGGCCGCCGCGGTCTGAAACCGGCCCATATCGCCGCAACCGGCAAGGGCTGAACCCAGCACGAGGCATAGCGCAGCCGGCGCTGCCCGCAGGCGGCGGCGTTCACCTCGTCCGTGCCGTTCTAGCACCCCATTCACGTCGCTTAACCCGTGCCTGGCCCTTTAGGGCCTTACCCCTGTCGGCTCGTTTGCGCCCAGTACCTCGACCTGTCCCGCGAGGCGTACATCGATACGCGGCCCCGTATTCCCCTCGACCCAGCCCCGGACGCGAATACGTTTATTCTCCAGGGACTTAAGGGCGATCCCGGCATTTTCGAACGCCGGTATCATGCGCTTTGAAATAGTCACGGCGAAGCCGCGTGTCCAGTTCCGTCCGAAGTTGAGGTAGGTCATTGCCCCAGCTTGCCGGACCGACAGGACTTTGCCCTCGACCACCACAAAACGCCCGATCCCCGCCAAAATATCGTCCGGACTTTCCGCGTTTTTTATGGCCAACGGGTCAGCCCAGTTGCCCTTTTTTTGGCGCCTCGCCTCGGCCTCCGACGCCATCAGGGCGGCCGCGCAGTCCTTATCGGCGAGCTCGCCCGAGGCGATGGCGTCGCCCTGGGCGAGCAGCGTCGCCTGCACGGAGATCTCGGTCTCGCCGACAAAGACCAGCGCGCCCTGGCGGCCGTAGCGGTCAGGCGTGTCGTCAGCGCTGCGCAGAATCACGTCGCGGCCGACGAGCAGCGAGGTCAGCGCCTGCTTCGTCGTCGCGGTCGGCTCGATGCCGGTCAGGCGGATTTCGCGGCCGTCATCGAGACGGAGACTGCGCGCGCCGATCGCGGCGACGCGGCCCTCGCCCTGGGACTCGAACTGGCACGGGCTCGCGAATGCGCTGTGACTCGCGACGAGAAGGATTGCGATAAGGCGAAGCCGTTGCGTCACGTTGCCCGGTGAGGTTGCGCTGCGCGCCAGTCTTAACTCAAGCGCGGCGTCTCGCGAAGGGGGGCTTCCTCACACGCAGTGACGTGGAAACACTATTCGTACTTCGCCATTCCGCTTTGCGGAAAACATGCGCGTCAATCGTGTCCTCGTCGCGCACCTGCGCTTGCTGCGCTCTCGCGCATGCGGCATGATTGCGGCAACAGCTTTAGTCAAGAGCAACAACCAAGAGCAATAACCAAGCCGCCATCAGAGTACGGCGCGATAAGGGAGGTCTTTTTCGATGAAGCATATTTTGTCGGGCATTTTTGCTGCAGCGTTGGCGCTGAGTGCGAGCGCCGTGCAGGCCCAGGACAAGCCGCCGCTCAAGATCGGCGGCATCCTCGACATGTCGAGCCTGTATGCCGACATCACCGGCCCCGGCAGCGAGACCGCGGCCAAGATGGCCGTGGAGAACTTTGGCGGCGAGGTGCTCGGCCGCAAGATCCAGGTGCTGGCCGCCGACCATCAGAACAAGGCCGATCTCTCCGCCAACATCGCCCGCGACATGCTCGACAACCAGGGCGTCGAGATGATCTACGACGTCGCGGCCTCCGCGACCGCGCTTGCCGCCGGCGAGATCGCGAAAGCGCGCAACAAGATCATCATGTTCAACGGCCCGGGCTCGATCCGCCTCAGCAACGAAGCTTGCGGTCCCTATACCATTCACTACGTGTTCGACACCTACGGCCAGGCCAATGTGACCGGCCTTGCGGCCGTGAAGTCGGGCCTCGACAGCTGGTACTTCCTCACCGCCGACTACGCCTTCGGCCAGGATCTCGAGAAGGACACCAGCGCCGTCGTAACCAAGACCGGCGGCAAGGTGCTCGGCAGCGTGCGCCATCCGCTCAACACCTCGGATTTCTCGTCGTTCCTGCTCCAGGCCCAGGCCTCGAAAGCAAAGGTGATCGGGCTCGCCAACGCCGGCGGCGACACCGTCAACGCCATCAAGCAGGCGGCCGAGTTCGGCATCACCAAGGGCGGTCAGAAGGTCTCGCCGCTGCTCGTCTTCGTGACCGACATCGACTCGATCGGACTCGAGACCGCGCAGGGTCTGTTGCTTGCGGAAGCCTTCTACTGGGATCTCAACGACGACACCCGCGCATTCTCGAAGCGCTTCCAGGAGCGCATGAAGCGGCCGCCGACCTCGGCGCAGGCGGGCGTCTACTCCTCCGTGACGCACTACCTGAAGGCCGTGAAGGCGGCCGGCACGACGGACTCCGCGGCCGTCATGAAGCTGATGAAGGAGACGCCGATCAACGACTTCTTCGCCAAGAACGGCAAGATCCGCGAGGACGGCCGCATGCTGCACGACATGTACCTGTTCGAGGTCAAGAAACCGTCGGAGTCCAAGGGCCGCTGGGACGATTACAAGCTGCTCGCCACCGTGCCCGGCAGCGAGGCGTTCCAGTCGCTGGAGCAGTCGCGCTGCCCGCTGGTGAAGAAATAAGTCTCGTCGTTGCGAGGAGCGAAGCGACGAAGCAATCCAGACTGTCGCTGCGGTTACATTCCTGGATTGCTTCGCTTCGCTCGCAATGACGATGTGGCTAAGGCCCATTCGAACAACAACAAGGGAGACGTCCCATGAGCAACGACATGGTCCTGCAGAAGCTCGAAGGCGGGCTGCTCACCATCACCATGAACCGGCCCGAGCGGAAGAACGCTCTCAACCCGGACATGGTCGCCGGGCTGGTTGTGGCGGCACGGCGCGCGGCTGATGATCCTGAGGTGCGCGCGGTCTTGTTCAAGGGTGCGGGCGGCAGCTTCTGCGTCGGCGGCGACGTCAAGTCGATGGCGGAGGGCCGCGCGCCGCTGCCATTCGAAGTGAAGATGGCAAACCTGCGCCGGGGCATGGAGGTGTCGCGCATCCTGCACCAGATGCCGAAACCCGTGGTGGCGCAGCTCGATGGCGCCGCGGCCGGCGCGGGTCTGTCGATGGCTCTGTCGTGTGACCTCCGCATCGCCTCCGAATCCTGCAAGATCACCACCGCGTTCGCAAAAGTCGGCTTCTCCGGCGACTACGGCGGCACCTATTTCCTCACCCAGCTGCTCGGCAGCGCGCGGGCGCGCGAGCTCTATCTGTTGTCGCCGGTGCTCACCGCGAAGGAGGCGCATGCGATCGGCATGGTGACGAAGGTCGTCGCCGACGCCGAGATCGACGCAGCCGCGCACGAGCTTGCGCTGTCGCTGGCGCAAGGACCCTCGATCGCGCTCGGCTTCATCAAGCGCAACATCAACAACGCCGAGCATCTCGCGCTGGAGGATTGCTTCGACGGCGAGGCGATCCACCACACCCGCTGCAGCGACACCGAGGACCACAAGGAGGCCGCTAAGGCGTTCGTCGAGAAGCGCAAGCCGACCTTCAAGGGCGCGTGACCATGGCGCCCTATATGCGGCTGCGACAGATCTGCCTGGTCGCGCCGCAGCTCGCGCCCGTGATTACGGATATCGCTGATATCATGGGCCTCGCCGTCTGCTACCGCGACGGCAATGTCGCGAAATACGGCCTGGAGAATGCGCTGCTGCCGGTCGACACGATCCTGCTGGAGGTGGTCGCGCCCTTCAAGGACGGCACCACGGCCGGCCGCTTCATCGAGAAGAGCGGCGGGCGCGGCGGCTACATGGCGATTTTCTGCTGCAACGATCCCGACGAGCGCGGCCGTAACGCCAACGCGCTTGGCGTGCGCACCGCCAACGTCATCGACCACGCCCCCTATCACGGCGTGCAGCTCCATCCCCGCGACTGCCGTGCCGCCTTCATCGAGTTCAACCACACCGAGGGCAGCGACGACATTCTGGGGCCGTATCCGCCGGCAGGTCCTGACTGGCAAAAATTCATCCGCAAGGATGTAACGCAGGCGCTGACTTGCGTGGAGATGCAGAGCCCGGATCCGATAGGGTTGACCGAGCATTGGAGCAAGATCATCGGGATTGCGCCGAGTGGCGATGCCGAATTGAGGCTGCCCAATGCGACATTCCGCTTCGTGAAGGGCGCCACCGAAATCATGAGCGCGCTGGAGTTTCGGGTCGCGGATGCGGCCAGCGTACTGCACGCCGCAAAGGCGAAGGGGCTCGCGGTTGCCGGGAACGAGTTTTTGGTCGGTGGGGTGACGTTCCGGATTTCTGCTTGAGCTATTGCCGCAAATACTGCCGTCGTCGCGGCCCCCCGTGCGCAATTGCGCACCAGGCCGGGACGACAGGGGAATTGTGGCGACGCTGGTGGGATGCGACGAAACGCAGCCCGAGCTATCGCCCCCTGAAATTCGCCGCGCGCCGTTCTTCCGTCGCCTTCACGCCTTCCTTGAAATCCTCAGTCGCGCGTAGCCGGGTCTGCTCCTCGAGCTCGTGATTGGTCGCGGCCATGACGCGGTCGGCCAACCCGGCGCGCATCGTGGCGCGGGTCGAGACGAGTCCGAGCGGGGAGCATTCGGCGATTTCGCCGGCGAGCTTCAGTGCGGCCGCCCTGACCTGGTCCTGCGGCACCAGTTCGTTGGCGAGGCCCCATTTAACGGCCTCTTCGCCGGTGACGCGGCGGCTGGTGTAGAACATCAGCTCGGCGTTGTTCTTGCCGATCAGCTCGGGCAGCGTCACGGTCAGGCCGAAGCCGGGATGGAAGCCGAGTTTTGTAAAGTTCGCCGAGAACCGCGCTTCGGGGCAGGTGACCCGGAAGTCCGCCGATACCGCGAGGCCCAATCCGCCGCCGATGGCGGCGCCCTGCACGGCGGCGACGATGGGCTTTTTGGCGCGGAAGATGCGCACCGCCTGGATATAAAGATGGTTGATCGCGCCGAGACTATCGGCCGGATCGCCCTTGGCCGTCGTATCGGCTTCGCGCGCCTCTTGGGCCTGCCGTGCCGGATCCTGGAAATTGGCGCCGGCGCAGAACGCCTTGCCCTGCGCCGACAGCACCGAGGCGCGGATCTCGATGTCGCGATCGAACTCCTCGAGCGCGTCCGCGATCTGGTTGATCAGCGAAATGTCGAAGAAGTTCAGCGGCGGGCGGCGGATCTCGATGGTGCCGACGTGCCCGACCTTCTCGACGCCGATATCCTTATAAGTGCTCATGATGTCCTCGAACAGTTAGCGTAAGCCAGGCCGGCGCGACTAGCGCAAGCCAAGGCCGCGGGCGATGATGCCGCGCAGCACCTCGGTGGTGCCGCCCTGGATGGTGAGTTTCGGTGCGGTCTTGATGGCGAAGTCGAGCTGCCGCTCCAGCGTCTCGCGGTTGCTCGCGGTCTCCTCGACGAAGGCGGCGAGATCGCGCACGCGATGCGGAAGCTGCTGCTCCCACACCGTGCCGATATCCTTGACGATGGAGGCTTCGACGACCGGCTCCTTGCCGGCCTCCAGCATGCCCGCGACCGAGACCGACATGCGCCGCATCGTGTGGAGCTGCGCCACGAGCCGGCCGATGCCTTCGGCACTGCGCGTGTCCGGATTCGGGCCGACCGCGCGAACCAGCTCGGTCAGCACGTAATAGGTCTCCAGAAAACGTTCGGGCCCCGAACGCTCGTAAGCGAGCTCGCTCGTCGCCTGCTTCCAGGCGCCGTCGACTTCGCCGAGCACATGATCGTCAGGCACGAAGAAATCGGTGAAGACGACCTCGTTGAACTCGTACTGGCCGGTGATCTGGCCGATCGGGTTCACCTGGATGCCCGGCTGCTTCATCTTGACCAGGAACTGCGTCAGGCCGTGACGCCGGTTTTCCTTGGTCGGCTGTGACGTCCGGAAGATCGCGATCATGTAGTCGGCAATATGCGCCGACGAGGTCCAGATCTTGGTGCCGTTGATGAGATAGCCGCCGTCGGTTTTGGTCGCGCGTGTCTTCGCGGCGAACAGGTCCGAGCCGGAGTTCGGCTCGCTCATACCGATCGCGAAGCAGATCTCGCCGCGGCAAATGCGCGGCAGAATGTCCATCTTGATGTGCTCAGGCGCGTACTTGATCAGCACCGGCCCGCTCTGGCGGTCGGCGACGAAGAAGCGCCGTGTCGGCGCATTGGCGACGCGCATTTCCTCGGTCACCACGTAACGTTCAAGGAACGAGCGCTCCTGGCCGCCATATTTCTTCGGCCACGTCATGCCGAGCCAGCCCTTGGCGCCGACCCGGCGGGAAAATTCCGGCGCGTCGGTGTCTTCGCGGTTCGGCTTGTGCGGATCGAAGGTGCCGGCGGCGATCTCTTCCGCGAGGAAGGCGCGCACTTCCTTGCGCAATTGCTCGCATTTCTCGGGCAGGCGGATCGGATCGAAACGGAGGGCAGCGGTCATTGTTGTCTCGTCCCTGATCAGCGCGAAGCCACGAGCGGCCACAATTCGTCGGCACCGCGGTTTGCGACGAGCTTGCCGAGCTCGACCGCCCAGTGGCTTTCCGAACCGAAATCGTCGCGCCAGGCCAATGCCCGCAACGAATAGCGGTGCAGGATGTGCTCCAGGGTGAAGCCGATTGCGCCATGGACCTGATGCGCGATGGCGCCGCCCTTTTCCGCGGCTTCCGCGCAGCGGATTTTTGCCGAGGCGGCTTCGAGGTAGACCGCGTCATCGAACGATTTTGCATTGGCGATGGCATCGGCCGCCGAGGTCGCCGCAGCAAGGGCTGCAGCCGACTCGCCGGCGAGACGGGCGAGATTGTGCTGCACCGCCTGGAATTTGGAGATCTTCTTCTCGAAGGCGACGCGCTCGTTGGAATAGCGCACGGAGATGTCGAGCATCGCTTCCAGCGCGCCCGCGATCTGGAGGCTGCGGGCGACGCCGCCCATCAGCATCATTGTGGTCTGGTCAAAGCCCTTCGGGGCGGGCTTGATGGTGACGGGCTGGACCTTGTCGAGCGTGACGGTATCGCTGTGGTCGTAGCCGACATTGAGCCCGGTCTCGATCCGACCCTTGCTCGCATCGACCAGCGCGATCGAGACGCCGTCCTTGCCGTGTGCCAGCACGGCGAAGTGCTTTGCCGCCTTTGCGAAGGGCACGCCGCGGGCGCGGCCGGAGAGCGCACCATCGGCGTCGCGTGTGATCCAATCCTTCGGCGATGCCGGCAGCAGCGTCATCTCGCCTTCGGGGGATGCGATCTTCGCCTGCGCCAGCAGCCAGCCCGCCAGCATGGTCTCGGCCAGGGGAACCGCGACCGCGAAACGCCCCGCAGCGTTCAGCAGCGCAAAGCCGTCGGCAAGGCTCGCGCCGGAGCCGCCGAGATCGTCCGGCACCCAAGACAACGGCAAGCCGGCTTCGCTCAGCGCCTGCCACAGCGGCGCCTGCCACGAATCCTTCCTGTCGTTGTTGACGGTCTGCGGATCGGCGAGATCGGCGAAGATTTTCTCCGCGGTCTCGACGACGATATTGTCACTCTCCGCCACAGCGTTCCCCGTGTTTTGCCATTGGCGCGTCCCGCCGCATGGGCGGGCGCGCAGGCTCTTCTTGCGCCCGATGATCCGAAAAAGCCATGGCCCTGACAAGCGCTGATCGCAGGTCAACCTGCGGCGCGGGCATGGGCAATAAGCTAATTCCGCTTAGCGGAGTTTGCTCGATTTGCAGGGCGTGGCAAACTCGCTAAACAAGGCCAGCGAGCCAACGCTTGCATCAAAGACAGGGGGAGGAAATCGGATGGCAAAGGACAGTTTGTGCGCAATCGTGACGGGGTCCGCCTCCGGCCTGGGTGCTGCGACCGCGGAAATTCTCGCACGGAGCGGGGCGCGGCTCGTCATCAACTATTCATCGAGCCAGAAGGAAGCGGAGGCGACCGCGGAGCTTTGCCGCAAGGCGGGCTCACCGGAAGTTCTGGTCGCGCAGGGCGACGTTTCAAAGGATGACGATTGCCGCAAGATCGTTGCCGTAGCTAGCGGCTGGGGCCGGCTCGACGTTCTCGTCAACAATGCCGGCACTACCAAGCATGTCGCCCATGCCGACCTCGATGGATTGTCGGCGGAGGATTTCCAGCGCCTGTACGGCGTCAACACCATCGGCCCGTTCCAGATGGTACGTGCGGCGCGCAGCCTGCTCGAGGCCGGCGCGAAGGCCTCTGGGCGTCCGTCCGCCGTGGTCAACGTATCCTCGGTCGCCGGCATCAGCGGCATCGGTTCGTCGATCGCGTACGCCGCGAGCAAAGGCGCGCTCAACACCATGACGCTGTCACTGTCACGCGCGCTGGCGCCGCTGATCCGCGTCAACACGGTATGTCCAGGCTATATCGACACCCCCTGGTTCACCAAGGGCCGCGGCGAGGCGGGCGCCAAGCAGGTGCGCGACAGCGTCGTGGCGAAGGTGCCGCTGAAGGTCGCATCATCGGCGGAAGACATCGCGCAGCTCGTCTGCTTCCTGGCGATGCCGGCCTCCAGCAACATGACCGGCGAGGTCGTGCGCATGGATGCCGGGATGCATTTGGTGACGTGAGCTCGTCATTGCGAGCGCAGCGAAGCAATCCAGAATCCTGCCGAGGAGACAGTCTGGATTGCTTCGTCGCAAGAGCTCCTCGCAATGACGGAGTGTGAGGGGCGGGCGTGCCTATATCTGAGCGGCGAAGCCGTCACCCCTTGATGACGCCGCTCGCCACCAGCCGGTGCCAGATGAACAGCACCACCACCGCGCCGATCGTGGCCATGATGAATCCGGCGCCTTGGTCGGGACTGTAGTGTCCGATCGCCTGGCCGACGAAGGTCGCGAGAAACGCGCCGGCGATGCCGAGGATGGTGGTGAGGATGAATCCGCTCGGATTGTTCGGTCCCGGCGCCAGCCAGCGCGCGATGAGGCCGGCGATGAAGCCGACGACGATGATCCACAACAAGCCACCCATGCTCATGTCCGTGCTCCCCTCTTTGACTAAAATCAGATTCTGCCCGAGATCTCGTTCTCAGTCGGCAGCCGTCCGTCCGGCGTCAGATGATCGATCACCTTCGGCAGATACTGGCTGAGGCCCGAGAGCAACTCGTCGCGCGGCAGCCCGCTTTGGGCGGACAGGCTCTCGATCTGGTCGGCGCCGAGCGCGTTGGCGAGATCGCCCGGAGCGATCGGCTTGTTCTCGCCCTTGCCGACCCACGTACTGGCGGTGTCGCCATGGCCGCCCTGCTGGAGCTGGTTGAGGAGATCCCCGAGACCGCCGCTGAGCACGCTGCCGGCCGCACCGCCCGCGAGCAGGCCGCCAAGGCCGCCCTTGAGCAAATCGCCGAGGCCACCGCCGGCGCCGGCGTTGACCGGCGGCGGTGCGGGTGTCGGCGAGGGTTGCGGCGCAGTGCCGGATTGGTTGGCCGTCATGTGCTTGAACGCCTTCCAGGCGAGCAGGCCAAGGAGCGCCATGGTCATCGGCGACATGCCGCCCGAGGACTTCTCGGAGCTTGGCGTGCTGGGGCCGCGCGGGCCGTTCTGCATGCCGTTGAGGACGTCGAGTAGACCCATGGTGCTCTCCTTTGGCGTTCTCGTTGGCGAGTGCTCGCCGCTGATCGGCCCCCGGGCAAAAACATATGAGGCTCTCATGACGGTTACAAGGCGGATGCGCCGTGATGGGCAGCCGGCCTTGCCTCTGCTATCGAGGGCCGGACATTCAGGGAGCAAGGCGAGGTGATGACGGATCGACCGATCGTGGTGGCCGGCGCGGGCGCCATCGGATGTTTCGTCGGGGGCATGCTGGCGGCTGCTGGCCGCCGCGTCGCGCTGCTGGTGCGACCGCGGGTGAAGACCGAGATCGCGCGGTTCGGCCTGCTTTTGACCGATTTCGACGGCTCCGAGAAGAAGCTCAGCCCGGGCCAATTCGCGCTGTCGGAGGATCCCGCGATCTTCCACAGCGCCGGTATCGTGCTGGTCACGGTGAAGAGCGCGGACACGGCGGCTATCGCGGACCAGATCGCGCAGCATGCGCCGCAGGACGCCGTCATCATCTCGCTGCAAAACGGCGTCGGCAATGTCGCGGTGCTGCGCGAGCGCCTCGGCGACCGCCGCGTGCTCGCCGGCATGGTGCCTTTCAACGTGGTCGGGATGGGCGAGGGCCGCTTCCACCGCTCGACCTCCGGCGACATTCATATCGGCGAGGACGAAGCGAACACGGCCGCAGCGCTATCGGTGCCGGGGCTCACCGTCCGCGCTAGCCGCGACATCACCGGCGTGCAATGGGGCAAGCTGATCATCAATTTGAACAACGCGCTCAGCGCCTTGTCCGATATGCCGCTCGCCGCGCAACTGGCGAGCCGCGACTGGCGAAAACTGTTCGCCGATCAGATGGCCGAAGGGCTGGCCGCGATGAAAGCCGCCGGCATCACACCGGTCTCGGCGACGCCGATCCCGTCGGCCTGGACGCCGACTTTGCTGAGACTGCCTGATCCGATTTTCAACCTGATCCTGGGAAGGACGATGAAGATCGATCCCGAGGCGCGTTCCTCGATGTGGCAGGATTTGAAGCAGGGCCGCAAGACCGAGATCGACTATCTCCAGGGCGCGATCATCGCGCTCGCCGAGCACAACAATGTCGACGTGCCGCTGTCGCGCCGCATTGTTGCGCTGATCAACGAGGCTGAGGCCGCGGGCAAGGGCCCGCCGCGGCTGACGCCGCAGCAGGTCCGCGGGTAGCTGCATGAGTTCACCCCCGCCGACGGGAGAGAGTGCGATGAAACTTTATTTGACGATCGGGATCGCACTTGCCGCCCTCTGCGGCGTCGTGACATTTGCCCAAGCAAGGCCGCCGACCGTCACGAATTCGCCCGGCTACGACGCGCGCCTGAAGGAGAGTCGTTCGCAATTGGGTAGTTCACCGACAATAACGGCGCCGGCGAACGCACCGGCCGCGATTCCCAAGCGCAGCAAGAAGAAGCGGACGAACTGAGGCGAGGACACGAATCTCCGTCCCAGTTCGTCATTGCGAGCGCAGCGAAGCAATCCAGGCTGTCACCGCGGAGAGATGCTGGATTGCTTCGCTGCGCTCGCAATGACGGCTGTGGCTAGCTCAGCCCTTCTTCGCGGGCTTGCTCGGCGTCGGGCTGAACAGCTTTTTCAGATCGTTCAAGCCATCCGACAGCCGCGGCCATTCGCAGGAGAACGAGCCCTTGGTGCAGGGCGCGCCCTTCGGCCGCGGCCTCGCGTCGCCGATGCCGGCCTGCTGGACCTTCGGCCGCTCGACCGGCACGGGCACGCGCTCGACCTCGGTTCGCAGTGCGACCCGCTGGAGCTGCTGCACCTGTTGTTCTTGCTGCTCGCGCTGCTGGCGCGCGGCGGCCTGGGCGGCTTCATTGCTGCGGCGCTGATTGGCGAGATAGGCGGTGTAGGATTCGTCGATCTTCTTCTGCTCCTCCGGCGTCGGATTGGGGCCGGCGATGTCGAAGCTGCGGTCCTGGAGGAAATCGTAATAGGAATAGCCGCCGCCAGCTTTGCGCCGGCCGGCGAATTTGGCGTTGCAGTCGGCAAGCGCAGCCGTCTTCTCGGTCTTCGTCGCGGCTTTCTCGGCGGCGTCGGCGCATGCCTCGAAGTCGACAGGCGCGCGCTTCCACCATTGCGCCTGCGCATGCGACCACGTCAGCAGGAAAAATCCTGCTGCGGCAACGACAAGCGCCGCACGACGCGATGCAACCACGTCCGACATTCTACGAGAGCATTCCTTGCAAAACTCAACCCGAACTGAGTCGTGCTGATTTTTGCCCCTTTATCGCCGGCTTGTCACCCATGGAACTCGGGAATTTCATGGCTGCGATGCTGACATTTTTTGCTTGACGTGGCGCAGGAGTCACAGCGTCACTCCATCCTGCGCTCGCCTCGCCGGCGACGCCAAGAAAACGAACTGGAAACGCCTGATGCTGCTGCCCTTGTCCGATGTGCCGCGCTGGTACGCCGAGCGCAAACCGCAAGGTACGATCGCCGTCCGTCACGGAGAGGACATGCTGACATGGGACGCGCTCGAGCGCGGCGCCAACCGGCGCGCACGGGCGTTTGCGGCCAAGGGCGTCAAGCCCGGTGATTTCGTCGCGATCGGATTGCCCAACGGCAATGCGTTCTTCGAGACCTCCTTTGCGGTGTGGAAATGTGGCGCGACGCCGACCTCATTGTCATGGCGCCTGCCGCGCGGCGAAGCCGCCGCGGTGCTCGATATCCTGAAGCCCGCGCTGGTGGTCGGTGGCGAAGCCGACTGGAATGCGCCGAACCGTCTGCCCGCGGATTTCGTGCCGGAAGGATTTTCGGACGAGCCGCTCACCGCCCCGGTGGCGCGCTACTGGAAAGCCATGACCAGCGGCGGCTCGACCGGCCGGCCGAAGGTGATCCTCGATCATCAGCCGGCAGTGATCGACACGGTCGCCGCGCCGCCGCTCAACATCCCGTTCGGGGTCTCGCTGCTCAATCCCGGTCCGCTCTACCACAATGCGCCGTTCATCGTGTCGCATTACGCGCTGTTCACCGGCGGCCAGCTCACCGGCCTCGTCAAGTTCGACGCCGAGGAGGCGCTGCGACAAATCGCGCGCGAGCGCGTGCAATGGGTCAATTTCGTGCCGACTATGATGCACCGGATCTGGGCGCTGCCGGAGCACGTGCGCAATGCCTACGATGTGTCGAGCCTGCAGACCGTCTTCCACATGGCAGCTCCGATGCCGCCCTGGCTCAAGGAGAACTGGATCGCCTGGCTCGGGCCTGAGCGGATCTGGGAGCTCTATGGCGGCACCGAGCGACAAGGCTCGTGCATCATCTCCGGCACGGAATGGCTGACGCACAAGGGATCGGTCGGCAAGATCGGCGAGATGGCGCGCTTGCGCATCATCGGCGAGGACGGCAACGACGTCGCGCCGGGCGAGAGCGGCGAGATCTATTTCCTCAACAATGACGGCAATGACGCCACCTATCACTATCTCGGCGCCGCGCCGAAGCGCCGCGCCGACGGCTGGGAATCGCTTGGCGACATCGGCAGGCTGGATGCGGAAGGCTATCTCTATCTTGGTGACCGCCTCGCCGACATGGTGCTGCGCGGCGGCGCCAACATCTATCCCGCCGAGGTCGAAGCTGCCGTCTCCGCCTGTCCGGGTGTGCGTTCCTGTGTGGTGGTGGGGCTGCCAGATCCGGAATTGGGCCAGCGCGTACACGCCATCATCGAGCCGGAGAGCGATGCGGACGGTCAGACCATCGCCGACGGCATGGCGGATTTCCTCAAGGACGGGCTCAGCCGCTACAAGCATCCGGAGAGCTTTGAGATCGTCGCCGCCCCGCCGCGCGACGATTCCGGAAAAGTTCGCCGCACGCTGTTGCGCGACGAGCGCGCGGCCTGGATGAAGGAAGGGCACGCCTTCCGGATTTGGCCGGCGAAGGCGCGGGCGCACGCCGAGTAAGACAATTCACGGGAAGGACTGACGATCATGACCATCACCATCGCTGCGAACTCTGTGCCGAAGCCGCCGGCCGAGATCATCGAGGGTTTTCGCGGTGCGCCGACCTCGGTCATCTCGGACAATCTCGCGCGGCTGCCGGGTGCCGTCGGGCTAAAGCCCTATCATCGCGGCGGCAAGCTGGTGGGCACGGCCTTCACGGTCCGCACCCGGCCCGGCGACAATCTCGCCATCCACCGCGCGCTCGAACTGGTCGGTCCGGGCGACGTCATCGTGGTCGATGGCGGCGGCGACGAGACGCGGGCGCTGGTCGGTGAGATCATGAAGAACATCGCGCAGTGGCGCAAAGCCGAAGGCTATGTGATCGACGGCGCGATCCGCGACGTTGCGGCGTTCGCGGCCGACGACTTTCCCTGCTACGCCCGCGCGGTGATCCACTGCGGGCCCTACAAGAACGGCCCCGGCGAGATCAATTTGCCTGTTTCGATCGGCGGCAGCGTGATCTCGCCCGGCGACATCGTGGTCGGCGACGAGGACGGCGTGGTGGCGTTTCCCGCCGCCGGTGCCGCGGCGCTGCTGGAAGCCGTGCGGGCCCAGGTCGCGCGCGAGGAGGAGACGCTGAAGGCGATCCGCGAAGGCCGCTATCAGGGCTCGTATGGAAAATCCTGATCAGAGAAAAAAGAAGGGGAGGATGGCGTGAGCCAGAAAGAGGAATTCCACAATCTCGACGATACCGGCGACGGGCTGTTTCGCGAGCTCGCGGCAGGGGTGACCACGCGCATCTTCTCCGGCGAGCAGGCGATGCTGTCGGTGGTGACGCTGGCGCCGCATGCGCAGGGTACGCTGCACCATCATCCCGAGGAGCAATGGGGCGTGCTGCTCGACGGCTCCGCGATCCGCGTCCAGGGCGACGAAGAGATTCCCGTGAAGAAGGGCGATTTCTGGCGCACGCCCGGTAATGTGCCGCATACCATGCGCGCCGGCCCCGACGGCGCCCGCGTGCTGGACATTTTTAGTCCACCGCGGCCAGAATACAGAAAAGCGGGGTCCGGTTTCGGGACGACTTAAAGCGCTCACAAGCAAAAAAGCAAAGCGCGAAGGCAAAACAGGGAGGACAATATGACGATCACACGACGGGCGCTGCTGGCCGCGCCCGCCATCCTCGCGATGGCACCGGCAAGCGCACAGGCCTCAAAAATCACGCTGGTGGTGCCGTTTCCGCCCGGCGGATCGACCGATGCGATGGCGCGGCTGCTCCAGAGCCATCTGCAAACCAAGCTCAACCGCATCGTCATTGTCGAGAACAAGTCGGGCGCCGCCGGCGCGCTCGGCGCGGCGCAGGTCGCCAAGAGTCCGCCTGACGGCTCCACGTTCCTGGTCACCTTCGATTCTCACGCGGTGATCCCTTCCATCCTCGACAAGCCGCCCGTTGATGTCGAGCGCGAGCTGATGCCGGTGTTGCTGGTCGGCACCGCGCCCTACGTGATCGCGGCCGGTGCGGGCCGTCCCTACAAGAGCTTTGCCGACGTGGTGGCGGCCTGCAAGGCGACGCCCGGCGCGGTGAAATATGCCTCCGTCGGCATCGGCACGCTCGGCCATCTCGCCATGACCGTGCTCGGCAACAAGGCCGGCGTCGAGATCATGCACGTGCCCTATCGCGGCGGCGGCCCCGCGATGAACGACGTGCTCGGCGGCCATGTCGACCTGATCGCGGGATCGGCGGCGCTGGTGGCAGCCCAGCTCGGCACCAACATGCTGCGTCCGATCCTGCAACTCGGCCGCGAGCGGCTGCCGGGCCTGCCGGATACGCCGACCGCGATCGAGGCGGGCTTTCCGGATTTCGAGACGCTGGCATGGTGGGGCATCTTCGCGCCCACGGGTACGCCGCCGGACATCGTCGCAGGCCTCGCGACGGCGTCCAAGGAGATCCTGAGCGAGCCCGCGACCGCTGCGCAGCTCAAGGAGACGCAGCAGATGACGCTGCTGCTCGAGGACGGTCCTGCGTTCAAGACCTTCTTCGACAAGCAGGTCGCCATTTGGGGCAAGGTGGTGAAGGACAACAATATCAGGGCGTGAGGAGGTCAACAGCCCTCCGCAATGAGCAGGGCGGAGGGCTTCCGGTCCCGCCGCTGCTTTGATATGAAGCTCCGGTAACCCGCTCTGCGGGTTCCGCGGTCCCGTAGCTCAGCCGGATAGAGCGACGGTTTCCTAAACCGTAGGTCGGAAGTTCGAGTCTTCCCGGGATCGCCAGCTTTTCGATGACTTAGCTTTATGCCGCCAGGGGCGAGCGCGGTGGTTTCGCAACGCCACGTATCATGAGCTGATTGATCAGCAGCCTCCCAAGGACATTGGTCACAACCATATTGCTTTGGGAGACTGGCAACAGCAACGCGCCGGCAATTCGGGCCGTGCGTCGTCAGCGATCTCAGGGATTCCCAAAGTGCCGGCGAGCACGGCTCGAAGATGTCAGGCATCGAGCTATGGGCAGGGGTGCCGCTTGCCATCGTAGCCGAGATACGTTCCCGAAGCCGGGTCGTAAGAGCGATATTTTTGTTCGCAATAGGACCAGCCATCAGCAGAGTCGTCGTAATCGCCGTAGAGTCCGTCGTCGCCATAGTAAGGCAAGCCCGAATAGCCGCCCAATGCGAAGGCACCGCCAAGGCCAAGACCCCCGCCGTAAGCCCATGCGTGGCGGTAGCGATGCCCGAACCCGGCATGATGAAATCGACCGCCATGGAAGCCGCCGGCGGCCCGGAAATGACCAACGCCGCCGTGGAAGCCTCCGCCGCCTCCGAAGTGCCCACCGCCGTGAAATCCGCCGCCACCTCCGAAATGTCCACCACCGCCGCCATGTCCACCACCGCGCGCAGAGGCAGTCGCTCCCGGCGCCAAGGCTGCGCAAAGTGCGATCACGCCAAGCAATTTCAGTCGTTTCATTGTTTTTCTCCAGCTACGTGATGTCGGCCACGTCTCAGCCTTTGCCGGACACTCATTGGCCCGAGAACTGCCGACGCCTCCATGTTTGCCGGATGCGCTCTCGCCGTCTTTTCAATAGGCCGCGGATGTTTCCGCTTCGCACGTGAAGTCGGAAGCCGAAAGAGCAAGTCCGAGGTCGTCGATTTTGTGATGGGCAAGCGTCGCTGTTTGCCGCGCTTGTCGGCGCAAAAATTGCTAGAAGCGAAAGACTTCCTTCCTGGGCTCGCCGACATGCCGGCCACTCCCCACTATCCCATCCGGAGACGACAATGCCTTTCGACTTGATCCTGCGCGGCGGCCGTGTGGTCGACCCGTCCCAGAAGCTCGATGCCGTGATCGATGTCGCCTTTGCCGGCGGCAAGGTCGCTGCGATCGGCGGCGGGCTCAAGGCGGATCCGGGCACGGATGTGCGCGACGTTTCGCAGCTCATCGTCACCCCTGGCCTGATCGATCTCCACACCCACGTCTATTGGGGCGGCACTTCGCTTGGCATCGATGCGGAGGAATTCTGCCGACTCTCCGGCGTCACCACCGCGGTCGACACCGGCAGCGCGGGGCCCGGCAATTTCGCGGGCTTCCGCAAGCACGTGATCGAGCCGAGCCAAGTCCGCATTCTCGCTTATCTGCACATCTCGCATGCTGGCATTTTCGGCTTCTCGCACCGGATCATGGTCGGCGAGAGCGAGGAGCTGCGGCTGATGAATCCGATCGAGGCGGCCAAGGTGGCCGATGCCAACCGCGACCTCATCGTCGGCATCAAGGTGCGCGTGGGGCTGCACTCCTCGGGCACGTCGGGCGTCGTGCCGCTCGATATCGCGCTCGAGGTTGCGAACGAGGTCGGCATGCCCCTGATGGCGCATATCGACCATCCGCCGCCGAGCTACGAGGAGGTGCTGGCGCGCCTGCGCCCCGGCGACGTGCTTACCCATGCGTTCCGGCCGTTCCCGAACACGCCCGCGACCGCGCAGGGCACGGTGAAGCGGGCCGTGCTCGACGCCCGCGAGCGCGGCGTGCTGTTCGACATCGGCCACGGCAAGGGTTCGTTCGCATTCAAGACCGCGCGCGCCATGCTCGCCAACGGCTTCTATCCGGACACCATCTCGTCCGACATCCATCAGCTCTGCATCGACGGCCCAGCCTTCGACCAGGTGACGACCCTGTCGAAATTCCTGT
Organism: Bradyrhizobium sp. 149; assembly: GCF_023073915.1. GTDB lineage: Bacteria > Pseudomonadota > Alphaproteobacteria > Rhizobiales > Xanthobacteraceae > Bradyrhizobium. The sequence continues at coordinate 160,874 of NZ_JADPKK010000005.1, forward strand.
GCATGGGCATGCCGCTGTCGGACGTCATCGCAACCTCGACGGTCAATGCCGCGATGGCGCTGCGGCGCCCCGAGCTCGGCAGCCTCAAGCCGGGCAGCGTCGGCGACGCCACGCTGATCTCGGTCAAGGAAGGCCAGTTCGACTATGAGGACGTCGTCGGCGAGCACCTGATCGGCGATCGCAAGATCGTCTCCGAAGGCGTCGTCATCGGCGGCCGCTGGTGGCATCCGAACTGACCAGTGCTAGCCCTGCTCGCGATAGAATTGCAGCAGGCGACCGCCTGCCGGCGAGAGCCAGTCGGGCGCACCCGTGATGTAGCCCTCGACGCGCCCGCCCGTTCCCACCAGATAGGTGACGGGCATGCCGACAAGCCTGAAATTCCCGGCCGATGGTTCCGCGATTGCGCCGTACGCATCGACGTAGCAGGCGAGGTTTTGCACGGCCAGGCGGCCGAGGAATGCGCGGATCTTTCGCAGATCCTTCGTATCGGTGCAGATCGCGAGAACGTCGAGCCGGTCCGGCTGCGATCCCGCGAGGCTTGCGAGCGCGGGGAGATCGAGCCGGCAGGCCGCGCACCACGTCGCCCAGAAATTGACGAGCGTGATGCGTCCCGGCTTTGCCGTCGCAACGATGTCGCTGCCATTGAGATCGTGAAGCCGGAGCGGAGCCATCGGCGCACGAGGCCGCACGACCGTGAACTGGTTGCGGCCGGCCTCGAACACCGGCCAGGACGGGTCGCCGCCTTGCGCACGGCTTGCGTGCAGGGAGGCAATGAGTGCGGGCGCGGCCATCAGGAGCGATCGTCTGGACATCGCAGCGCCGGGCACACGAGGTCTCTCACGCATGGATATAGGCCCAGCCCTTGAGTTGCAGATCGACGACGCGTCCGATCCCGAACGGGACGAGGCTCGCGCCCGGTATCAGCGGAATGGAGATCTGCTCCTTGGCTTCCGCGATCGATTTTGACGACGCGCACACGCTGTAGGCGAGGTTGGGCAGCGACTGCCGCAACGTCGCGAGCGGCTCGACCAGCGGAGTCTTGTCCGCCCGGAAGACGTCGATGCCCTTGCCGTTGGCGACGACCTCGATCAGCAATCTCGCCCCCCTCTCGGCAAAATGCTTGGAGAGGTTGGCCGAGTAGCTAATCGCATGACCCATGACATAGGGCTCGTTGCTGTCGATCAGGATCACGACGCTCTCAGTGAGACGGTCCTCCTTGGCCGCGGCGGTGCCGCCGGCCGTGAAGATCGACGCGGCTGCGAGCAGGCCCCTGCGGGACCATCCGTTGGCTGGGATCATGCTGCGGCGACCAGCTGCTCAGAACTGACGGGGCGCAATCGGCGCCTTGCGGCCGCGACCCCACAGCACGAACAGGCTGAGCGCGAGCAGGACGATATTGAGCGGTGTCGTCGCGGCTTCGCCACGCGAAACATGGAAGACGAATGCAAAGGCCTGCAGCACACTACAGCCCAGCGCGGCCAGCACCGTCAGTCGCGGCAGGATCCGCGTCAGAGCCGGCAGCAGAATGCCGATGCCGCCGGCGAGATCGACCAAGGCGACGGAGCGAACGAACGTTTCGGAATACTCGCCCGCAAATGGCATCATCGCCGCGAGCTGGGGAATTGGCGTGAGCAGCTTGACCAGGCCGGCCGAGACGAAGACGAAGGCGAGAAGGACCTGGGCGGCCCAGAGCCCGATGCGAAGGGCGCGGCCGGGAGGGGCGGTCTCAAAGATCGTGGCGGACATGGTGGTTCTCCTGGGATGTGAGGGTCGTCACCATTTGATAATTTCCAGTTATTTGATCAATATGGGTTCTGGGATGGATTCATTTCCCCAATGTTGATGATCTGATGGATACTCTGGTCAGTATGAGGGTGTTTTGCCTGGTCGCCGAGCTGAAGAGCTTCGCGGCCGCAGCCCAGCGCCTGCGCATCTCCCCCGCCATGGCGAGCAAGCACGTGATGCAGCTGGAGAAGCGGCTGGGAACGCGGCTGCTCAACCGGACCAGCCGGCGCGTCAGCCTGAGCGAAAGCGGCACGCTCTATTTCGAGCAGGCCAGGCAGATGCTGGATTCGCTCGACGAGGTCGAGGCCGCCGTCAGCAATGCGACTGTCGCTCCGCGCGGCACGCTGCGGCTGACCGCGCCGGTGTGGATGGCGAACCCGATCTTCGCGAGCGTGCTAGCGGACTACCAGGCGCGCTATCCGGAGGTGCGCCTCGACGTCGATCTCAGCGGACGGATGGTCAATCTGGTCGAGGAGGGCTTCGATCTCGCACTTCGCGCGACCGGCGCGCCCGACGAGGCGCTGATCGCGCGGCCCATCACCAATGTCCCGTTCTACCTCGTTGCCGCTCCTGCCTATATCAAACGTACGGGCCGCCCGGCGACCTTCGCCGATCTCTCCGGCCAGGCTTTGCTGCACTACGCGCTTTATCCCGGCGAGAGCTTCTCCTTCCAGGGCGAGCACGGCACCGAGACCGTCAAGCTCGATCCGGTGCTGCGCAGCGCCAACGAAAGGCTGCTGCAGATGGCCGCGCTGGCAGGTATGGGTCTCGCCTTCCTACCGAAATGGCTGGTCGCCGAGGATATCGCCGGCGGAGGTCTCGAACACCTCATGCCCGGGCAGGTCATCTTCGAGGCAAAGCTGTTCGCGGTCTATCCGAGCCGCAAATACCTCTCCGCGAAGGTGAGGACCTTCATCGACTTCATCGCCGCCGACAAGCGGATGAAGTAACGCCTGATCACAACGACCTGGCGATCAGCAGCTTCATGATCTCGTTCGTGCCGCCATAGATCTTCTGGATGCGGGAATCGATGAAGATGCGCGAGATCGGATATTCCTGCATGTAGCCGTAGCCGCCGAACAGCTGCAGGCATTCGTCGGCGGTCTCGACTTGCTTCTCCGAGCACCAGTATTTCGCCATCGATGCCGTGACGGTGTCGAGATCCTTTGCGACGAGCCGCTCGATGCACCAGTCGACGAAGACGCGCGCGATCATCGCTTCGGTCTTGCGCTCGGCGAGCTTGAAGGCGGTGTTCTGGAAGTCCATCAGCGGCTTGCCGAAGGCTTTCCGCTCCTTGGTGTAATCGACGGTGAGCTTTATCGCGCGCTCCATCGCGGCGACGGCGCCGACCGCGAGCGCGAGGCGCTCCTGCGGCAGTTGCTGCATCAGCTGCACAAAGCCCTGGCCTTCCTCGCCGCCGAGCAGGTTCTCCGGTGGCACCGTGACGTTGTCGAAGAACAGCTCGGACGTGTCGGAGGCATGCAAGCCGATTTTGTCGAGGTTGCGCCCGCGCTTGTATCCATCCGTGCCCGATGTTTCGACCACGATCAGCGAGATGCCCTTGGCGCCGACATCGCCGGTGCGCGCAACCACGATGACAAGATCGGCGGCCTGGCCGTTGGTAATGAACGTCTTCTGTCCGTTGATGACGTAGGAATTGCCCTGTTTCCTGGCGGTGGTCTTGACGGCCTGGAGATCCGACCCGGTGCCGGGCTCGGTCATGGCGATGGCGCCGACCATCTCGCCCGAGGCCATCTTCGGCAGCCAGCGCTTCTTCTGCTCCTCCGAGCCGTAATTGAGGATGTAGTGCGCGACGATGGCGCTGTGCACGGAGACGCCGGTCGTCAGCTCCGGCACCGTGCTTTCGAGGTCGTCGAGCACGGCGGCATCATAGGCGAAGGTGGCACCCAAGCCGCCATATTCCTCCGGCACGCTTGCCAGCAGCGCGCCCATCTCGCCGAGCCCGCGCCAGGCAAAGCGGTCGACCATCTTCTGCTCGCGCCATTTCTCGGCATGCGGGGCCAAGTCCTTGGCAAGATATTTCCGGAACTGGTCGCGGAAGATTTCGAGCTCTTCGGTCATCCAGGAGGATCGGTAGGACATGGTCACCTCGGTCAATGCGGCTGTCCGGCTTGGTAGGTTAGTCGGCGGCGGCAATTATTGTGTTTTCAGGTTGCACCGGTGAGCCTACCAAGGCGACTGTACCAGCGTCTGTCGGGATGTCTGATTGTGACCGCCAAAACCCAAGCCGTCAAAACCCAAGCGACCAAAACCCAAGAGCTCAAGCTCGATATCGAACGCATCGGCGCTGTCTCCGCGATCCTGACGCAGCCGGACCATGCGCGCGCCTGTTACGTGCTGGCCCATGGCGCGGGCGCCGATATGCGGCATTCCTTCATGGAGAAAGTCGCCGCCGGCCTTGCGGACCGCGGCATCGCGACGTTCCGTTTCAATTTCCTCTACATGGAGAAGAAGCAGGGGCGTCCCGACCAGCCCGCGGTCGCGCACGCCGCCATCCGCGCGGCGGTCGAGCAGGCGGCGCGGCTGTGCCCCGGATTGATGCTCGTCGCGGGTGGAAAATCCTTCGGCGGGCGCATGACGTCGCAGGCGCATTCCAAGACGCCGCTGCCTGATGTCAAAGGGCTCGCCTTCCTCGGCTTTCCCCTGCATGCCGACGGCAAGCCATCGATTGAACGCGCGGAACATCTCGCCGGCATCGCAACTCCCATGCTGTTCCTGCAAGGCACGCGCGACAAGCTCGCCGATCTCGGCCATCTCAAGCCTGTCATCGCGGAGCTTGGTCCGAAGGCGACGCTGCATGCGGTCGAAGGCGGCGATCACTCCTTCGCGGTGTTGAAAAAGTCCGGCCGCACCAACGATGAGACGCTTGCAGAGGTACTCGATACGCTGGTGGTCTGGATCGACGAACTCGTCTGAAATTCACGCCGAGTAAAGCCCCTTGTCGCGCGCCTTCTGGATTGCGAGCGCGGCGATCAGGTCGAGGGTCGGCGTCGACAGGCCGGCGGTGCGCGCGAAGGCCTGCGGCGCCTTCACCAGCACGTCGATCTCCATGGCGCGGCCGAGTTCATAATCCTGCAGCAGCGACGGCTTGTGGTTGGGGGCGGGGCCGCTGCGTGATACGCGCTTGACCTCGGGAATGAAGTGCTGGGCGATCTCGTTGGCCTCGTTCAGCATCCGCGGGATGACCTCGGCGAACGCAGGATCGTCGCGCACGCCGCGCGCGGTCTGGCCGGTGAGCAGGCACAGCACCGAGAGCGACATGTTGGTCAGCAGCTTTGACCAGATCGCCTCGCGGATATCGGCCACCGGCGGCGATTCCAGCCGTGCGTCGTTGAAGACGCCGCGGAGCCTTGTGATGCGCTCGCAATTGCGGTCGTCGCATTCGCCGATCAGCAGACGGTTGCGGTCCGGCGTCAGGTTGTGCACCACGCCGGGCGCGGTCACCTCGTTGGAGGAGAAGACCACGCCGCCGACGATCCGCTCTTTCGGAATGCAGGCGCGCAGGCGCCCGCCCGGGTCGAGGAAGGAAATGTCGGGCGGGGTGGGGTGCCGCGGCGGCAGGCCGATCCCGTACCACCAGGGAATGCCGTTCTGCGCAAAAACGATCGCGGTGTCGTCCTGAAGCAACGGCTTGATGCTGACGACCAGCCCCTGCAGCGCGGTGGCCTTGAGCGTCGAGATCACGACGTCCTGGGGCCCGAGCTGGGCCGGATCGCCCGACGCGTTCACCTTGGCGGAGACCTCGGAATCGCCGACGCGCAGCTTGAGGCCATTGGCGCGGGCCGCCTCCAGATGGGCGCCGCGCATCACGCACGAAACCTCATGGCCGGCGCGGGCCAGCCTGACCGCGATATGGCTGCCGACGGCGCCCGCGCCGAAAATGCAGATGCGCATGGTGTGATGTCCCGTCCCTGGTCCCTTGAATGCCGCCCGGCAGCAGCATGACACAAGCCGCCATGCGATGGACGCGGCCGCCCTACGCCGGAAAGATATGGATCGGAACGAGCGGCCTCGGTCATAGTGCAGGGCAAACAAACGACCGGAGGGATCGCCGATGACTGACAGCCCCGTCCTGTGGACCCTGGATGCGCGCGGGGTTGCGACGGTCACGTTGAACCGGCCCGAGGTCAACAACGCCTATGACGGCGCATTGATCGCAGGCGTGCTTGCGGCCATGGACGATCTCGGCGGAAAGCCCAACCTTCGCATCGTGGTGCTCCGGGGCAATGGCAAGCATTTCCAGGCCGGTGCCGACCTCAAATGGATCAACGGCGTGCGGCCGCAATCGAGTGATGCGAACGAGGCGGCGTCGCGTGCGACGTTCGAGGCTGTGCAGAGGCTCAACACGCTGCCGATCCCGACGGTCGCGCTGGTGCAGGGCGGCTGCTTCGGCGGCGGCACCGGCGTGATCGCAGCCTGCGACGTCGTGATCGCAGCGGATAACGCCCTGTTCTCGATCACCGAGGTGCGCTGGGGCCTGACGGCGGCCATCATCATCCCGCAGCTCTGCGATGCCATTGGTGTACGGCAAGTCCGCCGCTACGCGTTGACAGGTGAACGTTTCGGCGCCGAGGACGCCCGACGCATCGGCCTCGTTCATGAGGTGGTGCCGCTCGCCGATCTCGACGCGGCCGGCGCCAAGGTGGTCGAGCAGTTGCTTGCCAACGGACCGGAGGCGATGGCCGAGACCAAGCGCCTCGCGCTGGAGAGCTCGTTCGGCGGCATGGCGGTGGACGATGCGGCTTACAAGCGGCTCGTGCACCTGCATTCGCTCAAGCGCCAGAGCGCGGAAGCCGCGGAAGGGCTGGCGTCGTTCGCGGAGAAGCGGGCGGGGAATTGGGGCGGCGTAAAGGGCTGAGCGTCAGCAACCGCGGCAGATGTTATTGATGCTGCGATAGACGGCATCGTCGTCCTGCCGCATCTGGCGCACCGATTCGAGCGTCCTGCTCTCGCCGGCAGGCGCGGCGGGCTTGCGCTTCGCGGCCAGCTCGTCCTCCTGGCGCTTGTAGCAGGCCTCGCGATCGGCCTTGGCCTGGATGAAGCGGCAGTTCTGCTCCACGGCTGCGGCGGGACTCGCCAAAATTGCGAGGGTGATCAAGACGGGCAGAGTGAATTTCACGACTATCGAATCCATGGCGGCCCTTCTCTCAGGTCCGCCTCGCCAGAGCAACTGCGATCTTGCGGCGACAATGACGCGACAGGGCCTACAGCGACGTCGCGAGCGACGTTTTCAGCAGTGTGAGCAGCGCCTGCACCGCGGCCGCATTGCGTCGCCGCTCGGGGATCGCGGCCTTCACCCACAATTCCGGAATCGGAAAGTCGCGCAGCACCGGCTTGAGCGTGCCGTCGCGTAAAGCGTCCGCGACGAGATAATGCGACATCAACGCGATGCCGTTGCCGGCGATTGCGCTACGCGCCAGCACGTATCCTTCGTTGGAGGAGAGCAGAGGACTGACCTGGATGCTGATGCGTCCGCGCGGTCCGTCGAAGACCCATTCCGGGCCGGTCGGCAGGAAGCTGAGGCAGCTATGCTCGACGAGATCGCGCGGATGCTTTGGCGTTCCGTGTTTCTTCAGATAGGCCGGTGAAGCGCACAGCAGCCGCTTCAGTGCGCACAAGGGCTCGTCGACCACGCCGCCGAAGGAATGCGGGAAGGCGCCGATGGCGATGTCAAAGCCTTCAGTCACCGGATCGACCGGGCGGTCGATCAGCACGACCTCGAGCTTGAGCCGCGGATTCTGCGTCTGGAACGCGCTGAAGATATCCGCAAGCCGCGCCACCGTCAGCGAGGTCGGCGCCTTGATGCGGAGGTGATCGACGAGATCATGACCCTTCTCGCCCATGCGCGAGAGCAGGTCCGTGGCGTCGGTGACGACGCCGCGGGCGCGATGCACGTAGCGCTGGCCGGCTTCCGTCAGCCGCAATTGCCGGGTCGAGCGGTGAAACAGCGGCGCGCCGATGCGCGCCTCCAGTTGCGTGACGCGCTTGGCCACCACCGAAGTCGAGACGCCGAGTTTTCGCGCAGCCGCGGAGAAGCCGGCGGCGTCGGCGGTCGCAAGGAACGCCTGCAAGTTCACCAGGATGTCCATCTCGACCTTTCGCGTTTCGAGAAAGCTGATCGCCTGTTTTGGAGGATTGTAGCTCAGTCCGCGTTAATTCATAGTCGGGCCCAAGCAAAGGATTTCAGGGACAGGACGCGCCATGCAGGCCATGACGATCGAAGAACCGGCGCGCCATGTGCCGCTCTATGGCGAGTATGAAGTGGTCGTGCTCGGCGGCGGTCCGGCCGGCATCGTGGCGGCTGCGTCCGCGGCGCGCGCGGGCCGAAAGACGCTGCTGATCGAGCGCTACGGCTTCCTTGGCGGCATGGGCACCGCCGCGGGTGTCACCAATTTCTGCGGCCTGCATGGCAATGTCTACGGCCAGGCCCATCGGCTGGCGCAGGGCATGGCGTCCGAGCTGCTGGCGCGGATTGACCATTTGAACGGCCTCAACGCGCCGCATCTGATCCTCGGCAAGGTCTTCGCCCAGGCTTACGACACCGCCGCCTACAAGATCGCGGCCGACCAACTCCTCGCCAGCCACAAGGTGCACATCCTCTTCCACGCGCTTGGTGCCGGTGTGGTGATGGGCGACGACCGCCGCATCGACGCGCTGATGGTCGAGACCAAGGCCGGCCGGCAGGCGGTGCGATCGGAGATTTTCATCGATTGCTCCGGCGACGGCGATCTCGCGGTCTGGGCCGGCGCGCCCTTCGAATTCGGCGACGAGCACGGCCATCCGATGTATCCCTCGATGATGCTCCGTCTCAACGGCATCGATCCCGAGCAGGCGGGCGAGGCCTGGCGGACCATCCCGCAATTGATGGAGAAGGCCACTGCCGCCGGCACCCACACATTCCCGCGCAAGAGCGCGATCGTGCGGCCACAGAAATCCGGCATCGAATGGCGGGTGAACTTCACGCAAGTGGCGCGCGAGGACGGCCATGCCATCAACGGCATCGAGCCTGATGATCTCACCCGCGGCGAGATCGAGGGCCGCAAGCAGGCGCTCGCCGCGTTCGAATTCCTGCGCACCGTGCCGGGCTTTGAAAAATCCTACATCGTCGATTTGCCGCCGCAGCTCGGCATCCGCGAAACCCGCCGCATCACGGGCGGCTATCAGCTCAGCGGCGAGGACGTGCTCGGCTGCGCCTCGTTCGAGGATTCCATCGGGGTTAATGGCTGGCCGATCGAGGCCCATGTTCCCGGCGACGTCGTCTTCACCTTCCCGCCGATCCCGGAATCGCGCGGCTATAACGAGCTGCCTTACCGCATGCTGGTGCCCGAAGGCGTCGACAATCTGCTGGTCGCCGGCCGCTGCGCCTCGATGACCCATGAGGGCCAGTCGGCGGCTCGGGTCTCCGGTGCCTGTTTCGTGATGGGGGAGGCCGCCGGTTCCGCCGCCGCGCTGGCGCTCGCGGGCAACCGGATCCCGCGTGACATCCCGGTTGAAAACCTGCAGGAAACGTTGAAACAACAGGGCGCCTTCATCGGACGGGACCAGCCCGTGCCCGAAGGGCTCTGACGGGCTGCAAGAGTACGACCGAGAGTACGTCCAAGACAACGACGAAGAGAACCACTGGAGGAAACGGCATGATCGGGATTGCGCGGTTCGCGCTAGCTGGCCTGATGGCGATCACGGCCTTGGGCACGGCGCAAGCCGAGGACGCGCTGAAGGCCAAGGTCGGCGTGCTCAGGCTGTCGTCCTCCGCGCCGGTCTTCATCGCGCAGGACAAGGGCTATTTCCGCGAGGCGGGCCTCGACGTCGAGCTGAAATTCTTCGACGCGGCCCAACCGATCGCGGTGGCCACCACCTCGGGCGACATCGATTTCGGCGTCACCGCCTTCACCGCCGGTCTCTACAATCTTGCCGGCAAGGGCGTGCTGAAGGTGATCGGCGGCATGAGCCGCGAGAAGGCCGGCTATCCCCTGATCGGCTATTTCGCCAGCAACAACGCCTATGCCGCCGGGCTGAAGACGCCGAAGGACCTCGCGGGCAAGCGCGTGGCGATGACGCAGGTTGGCTCCTCCTTTCACTATTCGCTCGGCCTGCTTGCCGACAAATACGGCTTCAAGCTCGCCGACGTGAAGATCGTGCCGCTGCAATCGCTGTCGAATGCGGCGGCCGCGTTGAAGGGCGAAACCGTGGATGCAGCGCTGCTGCCGATCTCCACCGCGCGGAAGCTGATGGACGACGGCGGCGCGAAGTTTCTCGGCTGGGTCGGCGACGAGACGCCCTGGCAATTGGGCGCAGTGTTCGCTTCACCGAAGACGCTGACGAACAAGCTGCTGGTGACGAAGCTGCTCGGCGCTTTGGCAAGGGCCGATCGCGAATATCACGACGTCATCCTTGCCGCGATGAAGGACGGCGTCGCGCCGATCAACGACCAGACAAGGCCGCTGCTGGAAATCATCGCCAAATATACGAATCTCCCGGTCGAGCAGGTGGTCGGCAACTGCGCCTATATCGATCCCGACGGCAGGCTCGATGTCAAGAACGTCGACAACCAGATCAAATGGCTGCAGGAGCAGGGCTTTGCCGACAAGGGTTTTGACGCGCATGCGATCATCGCAAAGGATTATGTGAAGGCGGATTGAGAGTAGAACGCTCATGGACCTGATCGCCAACCACATCACCCATCGCTTCGGCGATCTGGCCGTGCTCGACGACGTCTCCTTCACCGTCAGCGCGGGCGAGGTGGTGGCGATCGTGGGGCCCTCGGGCTGCGGCAAGAGCACGCTGCTGTCGATCCTGGGCGGGCTGTTGCTGCCGACCTCCGGCGCGCCCGAGCTGCGCGGGTCGCCGCCGCCGGACAGCCTCAACCCGCTGACTTTCGTGTTCCAGGATTTCGCGCTGCTGCCCTGGGCCAATGTCGAGGAGAACGTCGAATTCCCGCTGCTGCACACCCAACTCTCGGCCGTGCAGCGCCGCGCGCTGGTCGACGACGCCTTGCGCCGTACCGGCCTGACCGATTTTCGCAAAACCTATCCAAAGCAGCTTTCCGGCGGCATGCGCCAGCGCGTCGGCATTTCGCGCGCGCTCGCGGCCCGTCCCGCCATCCTGCTCATGGACGAGCCATTGTCGGCGCTGGACTCGCAGACCCGTGAACTGCTGATGGAAGATTTCGTCCGGCTGCTCGCCGACGGCGGCATGGGCGCGGTCTATGTCACCCACAATCTCGAAGAGGCGGCGCGGCTTGCCGACCGCATCGTGGTGTTGTCGCGGCGTCCCGGCCGCATTCGCGAGGTCGTGACGGTGCCGATGACGCGCACCGAGCGCGGCGAGATCGCTGCGCGTGAAAAGCTGCTCGCGCTTCAGAGCCAGATCTGGTCGCTGATCCGCAACGAGGCGATCGATGCCGAGCGCGAGGTCCAGCATGCTTGATCGCGCGGCGACTGAGACGGCCAAGGATACCGCGACCCGGCGCGTCCGCTTTCGCGGCGCCGGCTTCGTGCCGGCGAGCAGCCGCTTCGGCGGCTGGATCGCGCTCGCGCTGGTCATCGCGATCTGGCAGGCCGCCGGCAGCACCGGCCTCGTCAATCCGCTGTTCCTGCCGCCGCCGTCGGCGATCGCGCGTGCCATCTATCAGCTCGCGATCTCGGGCGCGCTGTGGCAGCACCTTTCCGCTTCACTCTTGCGCATCGGTGTCGGCTGGCTGCTCGGCACGGCCGCCGGTGTCGCGGTTGGCTTTGCCATCGGCCTGTCGCGTCTGGCGCGCAGCGTCGGCATCACCTTCATCTCGGCGCTGTTCCCGATCCCGAAGATCGCGCTACTGCCGCTGTTGATCCTCTGGCTCGGCATCGGTGAAGAGCCGAAGATCGCGACCATTGCGCTCGGGGTGTTCTTCTCGACTGCAATCTCGGTCTATAGCGGCGTCGACGCAGTGCCGCGCAACCTCATCCGCATGGCGCAGAGCTTCAACGTGCCGTTCGCGACCATCGTGCGCAAGGTGGTCTGGCCGGGCGCGCTGCCTGCAATCCTCGCCGGCTTCCGCATTACGTCGTCGGTGGCGCTGCTGCTCGTCGTCAGCGCCGAGATGATCGGCGCACAGTACGGCATCGGCGCGTTCGTGTTGCAGGCGGGCAATTTGATGCAGACGGATCAGCTGCTCGCGGGCGTGGTGATCTTGTCGGTGTTCGGGTTGATGGTAGGTCGCGTGATCAACTGGCTGGAGATACGGCTGCTGCACTGGCGGTGAGGCTGGCGGGAACGCGCCTGCCCCCTCCTAGCGGGAAAACGTGATGTCGCCCATCAGCGAGGCGAAATTGTCGCGACTAATCGTAGCGTCCGAAAGTTTCTTGCGGAATATTCGATCATCGTCCTCATGCTGCCTTAGCTCAGAGATGAGCGAGAACAGGCGAATGAGGTTGCCGTTCAAGTCAAACCACTGGCCGCTTATTAGCTTTACCTCCGGTGTTGTGGAGAGGTCCTCAAACGAAAGTGCTGCAAAAATTTCGACGTCCAAATCGGTGTGTGAGGACTGCTCATTTTCGGGCAGTATATGAAGCGAAATGGCAGCAGTAAGATCCTGCTTTTCCTTGTAGTAATAGGACATAGAATATTTGTTCTCGGAGACGTGACCGAGTGAAATCGTCTGGATGACCTGAGTCCTGCCGGTGAAGACTGGATGCTTATCTAAATCGAATAGTATCTCGAGTTTCTTCGTCGATGGATTGATCGCGATTTTGCAGATTATTACCGGCGCGGGGTCCCAAGGGCCTTGCGCATTCTGGCCGGGCGCGAGTTCGTAAGTAACTTGCCAAGTTCCAACGAGCTTCTCCCGTAACTGCGAGTAAATGTCTTCAGCTTCGCGATTATATTGAACGTACAACAAGAACCATATCAGGACGAAGCCAAATATTAGCGTCGCAGCCACGATGAGCTGAAAGGTTCGGGAGAAGTGCGCAAATTCAAATGTACTTCCAGCACTCCCCGTTTGCCCGGTGCTGAAAGAGAAAAGGACGAACTCCGCGGCTGCGATAAGCCCGGCAATAACCAAGGCAACGAACGCTAGTGCCACGCTCTTTGAACCGAGTACTTCCTTGGAAAAGATATTCTTAAGAAAATCGAGCATGGTTGCTCCCCTCTCATAAGAGGTGCGCACGAAAATAAAGACATCCTATACGTGTACGTTCTGTCGCGCAATCCAAGAAGCTGCGCTTTCAGCAGAAATGCGTTGGCGATGAGCCGAAGGCGTGAATGCATGATCGCATGTGGCTGCCCCGCGATCCTCGCCGGCTTCCGGATTACGTCGTCGGTGGCGCTGCTGCTCGTCGTCAGCGCCGAGATGATCGGCGCACAGTACGGCATCGGCGCGTTCGTGTTGCAGGCCGGCAATTTGATGCAGACAGATCAGCTGCTCGCGGGCGTGGTGATCTTGTCGGTGTTCGGGTTGATGGTGGGCAGGGTGATCAACTGGCTGGAGATACGGCTGCTGCACTGGCGATGACGCTTACTCCGTCATTGCGAGCGCAGCGAAGCAATCCAGACCGTCGCCGCGGAAAGATTCTGGATTGCTTCGCTGCGCTCGCAATGACAATGCGGCTAACAGCTTAACTCACGCGTTCCCGCGATCCTCGCGAAACAGGTCGAGCTTCTGCTGCACGGGTCGATCCGAGAAGCTGAACAGCACCGCATCCATGTCAGCTTCGTGCGTGACCCATTGCCAGCTCGGCACCACGAACAGATCGCGGGGTCCCCATTCGAAGGTCGCATCGCCGATACGGGTGCGGCCATGGCCTTCGATCGGACAGAACACCGTTGCGTCCGTCGCGCGATAGCGCGCGGTCTTGAAACCCTTCGGCAGCAGCTGGATGAAGGTGCCGATGGTCGGCATCGCGAAGTCGCCGGTCTCGGGGTTGCTGAACTTCAGCTTCAATCCGTGACAGGCGTCCCACTCCTGGCTGGCGCGAGCCTTCTCCAGTGCTTCGCGTGTGTAGGCATAGGGATAGCTGAAGATCGGCGAGGTCTTCGAGCTCCGCTTCACGTCGATTGGCAGCAAATTGTGCCCGTAGCGGGCAAAGCTGTCGCCGGCCGGCCTTGTGATCTTCTGCTGGTCCTCATTCGAGCCTTCCGCAAAGGAGCAGTCGAAGAACTGCACCAGCGGAATGTCGAGACCGTCGAGCCAGAACATCGGCTGATCGGTCTCGTTGGAATGATCGTGCCAGGTCATCGACGGCGTGATGATGAAGTCGCCTTGCTCCATCGCGGTGCGCTCGCCGTCGACCGCGGTGTGGGCGCCCTTGCCTTCGAGCACGAAGCGCAATGCCGACTGGCTGTGCCGGTGGGCGGGCGCAACGTCGCCGGGCACCACCATCTGCACGCCGGCATAAAGCGACGTGGTGATTTTCGATTGGCCGCGCAGACCGGGATTTTCCAGCACCAGCACGCGCCGCTCGGCTTCCTTCGCCGTGATCAGCTTGCCGGCTTCGGTCATGTAGTCGCGGATGACGTCGAACTTCCACAGATGCGGCCGGCAGGCGCTCTTCGGCTCCGGCGTGATCAAGTCGTTCATGACGGTCCAGAGCGCGGTGAGATTCTCGCCGTCGATCTTTTTATAGAACGCCTCGCGCTCCGGCGTCTTGGTCACGGCTTCCATGGTGCGGCTCCCGCTCGCTTTGTTGATTGACAGTATACTGACGATCTAGGTAGCGTCAACGTGATCGAACGCGTTACAAGGCAGTCATTCCGGGGCGGCTCGAGGAGCCGAACCCGGAATCTCGAGATTCCGGGCTCTCGCTTCGCGAGCTCCGGAATGACGGGAAACAGGGGGGGTCCGATGAAGCTGCACGGCTATTTCCGCTCCAGCGCCGCCTACCGGGTGCGGATTGCGCTGAACCTCAAGGGCCTCGGTGCCGAGCACCTGCCGCATCACCTTCGCAAGGGCGAGCAATGCGCGCCCGCTTATCTCGCCATCAATCCGCAGGGCCTGGTGCCCGCGCTGGAGAACGATGCGGGCGCGGTGCTGACCCAATCGGTCGCCATCATCGAATGGCTCGACGAAACTCATCCGAGCCCGCCGCTGCTGCCCGAGGATATTTTGCAGCGCGCCAAGGTGAGGGCGTTTGCGCTGGCGATCGCTTGCGACACTCACCCCGTGCAGAATTTGAAGGTGCTGGCGCGGCTGCGCGAGCTCGGCCTTGCCGAGGAGAAGGTTCAGGACTGGGCAGCCTGGGTCAACCGCGAGGGGCTCGCGGCCTGCGAGACGCTGATCAGAAACGAGCCGGGCCCGTTCTGCTTCGGTGAAGTGCCGACGCTCGCAGATCTTTGCCTCGTGCCGCAGCTCGCCAATGCGCGCCGCTTCGGCGTCGACGTCTCCGCCTATCCGCGCCTGCTTAAGGCGGAAGCTGCGGCCAAGGCGTTGCCGGCGTTCGTCGACGCCGCGCCGGAGAAGCAGCCCGATGCCGAGTAAGCCGCCTCCGATCACGATAGACGCGGTCTATGCCGCGCCGGGCTATTTGTTCCGGCGCATGCAGCAGATCGCAGTCTCGATCTTCATGGAGGAGTGCAAGACGTTCGACCTCACGCCGGTGCAATACGCGGCGCTGATCGCGATCCACACCCATCCCGGCATTGACGCGACGCGGCTGTCCGCGGTGATCGCCTTCGACCGCTCCACGCTCGGCAGCGTGATCGAGCGGCTTCAGGCCAAGGATTTTGTCGAGCGCAGGCCGGCGCTGGAAGACAAGCGGATCAAGCTGCTCTATTTGACCAAGTCGGGTGCGGCGATCCTGCGCGACATCATCCCCGCCGTCGAACGCGCCCAAGCACGGATGCTCGAGCCGCTCAAGCCGGCGGACCGCAAGGCGCTGTTGGGACTCCTGGCGCAGCTCGTCGAGCTCAACAACGAGGCGTCGCGGGTGCCGCTACGAGCGGAGGACGCGCTGGAGCATCTGGGCAAGGCGGGGTGAGGGGAGTGGTTGGGCGATACTAGGGCATCACTCACTGCCTTCGCCGGGACGACAATGAGGGAGTAGCCGCGCCGTCCCTCACATCCGCAACAACGCCTGCCGGTCGATCTTCCCCGTCCCGGTCTTCGGCAGCTCGTCGATGAAGATCACCTCGCGCGGATATTTGTAGGGCAGCAGCTTGCCCTTCACGTAGTCCTGCAGCCTGCGCGTCGCTTCGCGCTGATCGGCCGCGCGGCTGTTCATCACCACGACGGCCTTCAGCGTCATGCGCCGGTCCGGCAGCTCGGCGGCGAACACCGCGCATTCGCGGATCTCGGGATGATCGGCGAGGCACAGCTCGACCTCGAGCGGGTAGACCCACTGCCCGGAGATCTTGATGAGATCGTCGGCGCGGCCGCGGAAGAAGTGAAAGCCGTCGGCATCGCGGACGAAGCGGTCGCCGGTGTAGATCCAGCCGCCCTCTCGTATCGTTTCGGCGGATTTGTCCGGCCGGTTCCAGTATAGCGGCGTGTTGGAATCGCCGCGCACCCACAAGATGCCTTCCTCGTCGTCGGCGACATCGCGGTCGTCCTTGTCGCGCAGCGCGACCTCGTAGCCGGGCACGCGCAGGCCGGCGGCTCCGAGCTTCTTCTGCTCGGGGCGGTTGGAGAGATAGATGTGCAGCACCTCGGTCGAGCCGAGGCCTTCCACGATCTCGAGACCGGTGAGCGTCTTCCAGCCGTTGAAGACGTCGGCCGAGAGCACCTCGGCGGCCGAGAGCGCCATGCGCAGCGACGAGAAGTCGGTCTTGTCGGCGCCGTCGGCCTTGGTCAGCGATGTATAAAGCGTCGGAAGGCCGAAGAAGACCGTCGGTCTGTACTGCTCGATTGCTGCGAAGATCGCCGCAGGCTTCGGCTGGCCCGGCAGCAGCAGCGTCGTCGCGCCCGCCGTGAACGGGAAGGTGATCGCGTTGCCAAAGCCATAGGCGAAGAAGATTTTTGGCACCGAGAAGCAGATGTCATCGGGCATCAGCTTCAAGACGTTCTGCGCAAAGGCGAGCTCGCTATAGGCCATGTCGTGCTGGAGATGAACGATGCCCTTGGGCCGGCCGGTGGATCCGGACGAGTACATCCAGAACGCCATCTCGTTGCGATGGGTGTCGGCTTCCGCGAGCTCGGCCGGAAATTGCGGGAGCCAGCCGGCGGCGGAAACGGCGTTCGGCGCGGCGTGATCGCCCACCGCGCCATTGACGACGATCAGCGTATGCAGGCTCGTGTCCTTGCAGGCCTCGGCGTTGAACCGTGCACAGAACTCGGCATCCGCCACCGCAACAGCCGCGCCGGAATCGGCGAGATAGAATTGCAGCAGATCCGGCGGCGTCAGCGTGTTGATCAGCAGTGGTACGAAGCCGGCGCGCACCGCGCCGAAGAACGCGGCCGGATAGGCCGGGGTGTCATCGAGAAACAGCAGCACGCGATCGCCGCGCTTGAGGCCCAGCGAGGCAAAGCCGTTGCCCCAGCGCCCGGCTTCCGCACAGAGTTCCGCGTAGGTGCGCGTGCCGGCGGGGCCAATGAGTGCGAGCTTGCCGCCGCATCCTCGCGCGAGATTGTCGAACAGCACGCGGCTGGCATTGTAGACCTGCGGAACGGAAAAGCCGATCTCGCGCGCACCGGCGCTGTCGGCAGGCACCTGGTCGCGAATCTGGTCGCTCATGCCTCATCCCCACCGTTCTTGGCGGCTTCGTAGCGGGCCATGAAGGCCGGCGACATCGCGCGCAAGCGGGAATCGTCGATACGGCCCGAACGGGTGATGTAGCTATAGGCAAAGTCCATCACGCCTTGCTGCATGTGCTGGGCGAAGTGCTCGTACCAGAACGCGCTGGTCCGCGCGGCGTTGACGAGCTTCTGCACCACCGGTTTTCGCGCGGCCTGGTAGCGATGCAGGGCGGTCGACAGATGCGCATCCGACTCCAGCGCCTTGACCAGCGCGATGGCGTCCTCGATCGCGAGCCGCGTCCCCGACCCGATCGAGAAATGCGCCGAGTGCAGGGCGTCCCCGAGCAGCACCATGTTCTTGAACGACCAGTGCTCGTTCCAGACCCACGGGAAATTGCGCCAGACCGACTTGTTGGAAACCAGGCAGTGGCCGCCGAGCGTGTCCGCGAACACCTCCTCGCAGACGCCCTTGGACTGCTCGACGTCCTTGTAGGCGAAACCGTAGGCCTGCCAGGTCGCGTGGTCGCATTCGACCAGGAAGGTGCTCATGGTCGGCGAGTAGCGGTAGTGGTGAGCGTTGAAGGCGCCGCGGTCGGTCTTCACAAATGTCTGCGACAGCGTGTCGAAGCGCTTCGAGGTGCCGTACCAGACGAACTTGTTGGAGGAATAGGACAGCGAGGTGCCGAAATCGCCCTCGAAGGCACGGCGCACCAGCGAGTTCAGCCCGTCGGCGGCGACGATCAGATCGTAGCCATTGAGCTGGTCGATCGCGTGAATTGGCGTGTCGAAACGCGGCGTGACGCCGGCATCGAGCGCGCGCTGCTGCAGGAACTGCAACAGCTCGAGCCGGCCGATCGAGGAGAAGCCGACCCCGTCGATGGCGACGCTGTCGCCATGCAGGTTCAACGTGATGTTCTCCCAGCTCTCCATGTGCGGCGCGATGGCATCGACCGTCTCGGGGTCGTCGGCGCGCAGGAATTCCAGCGCCTGGTCGGAGAACACGACGCCAAAGCCCCAGGTCGCGTCGGCCGGGTTCTGTTCGAACAGGTCGACCTGATCCTCGGGGTGACGCTTCTTCCAGAGATAGGCGAAATAGAGCCCACCGGGCCCCCCGCCAATCACGGCGATCCGCAACGTCTGCCTCCCTGATTGACAGTATACTTACTATCTAGGGCTACACTAATGTGCTCCGACGTCCGGCGCCAGCCAAATTATCAGCAAGGCATAGTAGCAAGACATGGCGCGTCACAGCACATGCCCGGATACGCGTTTTGCGCGTGTCCGAAGCAATACGTTGCGAAGCATAGCCAAACCGCGCCGGCTTGGCCATCCACACCGTCAGACGCAGCGCTTCACCCAGACACCGTTCACCAGCACCTTGGTACAGCGGACCGCCGGAACGGGCTTACGGACCACGACAGCCGCGTTCGGCCCGGCGCAGCCGGCGCGATATACGCCGCGGGCGCACACCACCGCATTGGCATCGGTGGCTTCAAAAGTCATGGTCGCGGCGAAGGCGAGCAGCGCCGAGGCGGTGAGCAGGAATGCACGCATGTCTTCCTCCCGGTCTTGTCGTCATTGAAATCAGATATCGGCAAAGGTCGGCAATTGTGGTCGCAGGCGTGCGAAAGCGGTGCACGCCGTCAGATGTTAATGGCACGCTTCACTAGCGTGCCGCGAAGGGCGCCAGCACATCCTTGCAGGCGGGCGACAGCGACGCGGCGTTGCTGGCGATGCACTGCACGATGCGGCCGCCGCCAGGCGCGACGCCGGCGCATAGTGTGCGGATGTCGGCGCCGCAAGCTGAGCGAACGATGAACAGCTCTTCGCGCGGCCGCAGCGGGCGGAGCACGATCACGGCTGGCGCGGCTGCCGATGCTGCTGTCGCCGCAGGAGCTGCGCCCGCAGGTGCCGCCGTTGCCGCTGCTGCGCCGCCACCGGCCGCAGCGCTTACGGCCTTTTCGCAGGCCGGCGAAACCTTTGCCTTGTTCTTCTCCAGGCATTCGAGCGCAGGCGCGCCGCCCGGCGGCACGCTGGCGCACACTTTGGGATAATCGGCGCGGCACGCGCTCTTGACTGCGGAAACCTGCGCGCTGCTCGGCTGTTTGGCTGCGGAAGTCTTCGGCGCTGCTGCGGCAGCCGGCTTTGCGGCGGGAGCGGATTCAGCCTTTGGCGCGGCAGGCGCAGACTCCGCCTTGGGTGCAGCCTCGGCTTTCGGCGCGGCTTCGGTCTTCGGCGTCGCAGCAGGCTCGACTGCGCGAACCGCGGTTTGGCATCCCGCTGACAAGCCGGACATGTTCTTCTGCAGGCATTGATACGCCTCCACGCCGCCGGGCGTGACGCTTGCGCAATGCGCCATGAAGTCGGAGCGGCATGCGGAGCGGATGGCGCTCTTCTGGGCCTCGGTCGGTGCCTGCGCGAATGCGCCTGCTGCAGTTGCGAAGAGGGTCGCTGCCAGCAACGCCCCGCGCGTTGAAGCATGTTTCAACGTGTTGAACATCTGAGTGAATTCCTGCCCTGTCGGTAACGCCGACAATTTTTCAAATGTGATGCAAATAATCGTCGCGGGCGATGCCGCATACGGCATCATTGGCCGCCTCGACCTCTACCGCAAGTAGATATTGCCTTCGCAATTGCGACGTAACTGAAGCATGATCCGGAAAAGTGTGCAGGAGTTTCCGAAAAGATCACGCTCAAACAATAGCTCAGAGCTTGACCATCCGCTTGCCGCGGTTCTCGCCCGCGAGCAATCCGATCAGCGCCTTCGGCGTGTTCTCGAGGCCGTCGATGATGTCCTCCTGCACCTTCAGCTTGCCGGATGTGACCCAGGCCTGAAGGTCGGCGAGCGCGCGCTGGCTCTCCTTCATGTAGTCCATCACGATGAAGCCCTGCATGACCAGCCGCTTCACCACAATCAGGCCGGGCACGCCGCGCGGGCCGTGTGCCGAGGGCGCGCCGTCATATTGCGAGATCGCACCGCAGCAGGCGATGCGGCCGTAATTGTTCATCTGCGGCAGGCAGGCTTCGAGAATGTCGCCGCCGACATTGTCGAAATAGACGTCGACGCCTTTAGGCGCTGCCGCGCGCAAGGCCTTGAACACCGCGCCGTCCTTGTAGTCCACCGCGGCATCGAAGCCGAGTTCGGAGGTCAGCCGGTTGCACTTGTCCGCGCCGCCGGCGATGCCGACCACGCGACATCCCTTGGTCTTGGCGATCTGCCCGACGATCGAGCCGACCGAGCCCGCGGCCGCGGAGACCACGACCGTCTCGCCCTCTTTGGGCTTGCCGATCTCCAGCAGGCCGAAATAGGCGGTGAGGCCGGCGATGCCGAACACGCTGAGCAGATGCGTCCTCGGCTCGAGCTTTGGCATTTTCGTGAGATGCTTGGCGGGCACTGCGGCATACTCCTGCCAGCCGGTGTCGCCGAACACGATGTCGCCCGGCGCAAGCCCCGGCGCCTTCGAGCTGACGACCTCGGCGATGGCGCCGCCGGCCATCACGCTGTTGGCTTCGACCGCTGAACGATAGGTCGCGCCGTGCATCCAGGCGCGGTTGGCGGCGTCCAGCGAGATGTATCGCACGCGCAGCAAGGCCTCGCCGTCCTTCGGCTCCGGCACCGCACCATCGACCATTTTGAAGTGCTCGGGGCCGAGCTTGCCGCTGGGCTTTTCCACCAGAAGAATTTGGCGATTGATGCTGCCGCTCATGATGTTTCCCCTTGGTCGTTTGACGATTATTGATGCAGTTGCCGCAAGAAAAACGTGCAGGCCGCATTCGTTGTGCGCTGCATGAAGGCTAGATCGCCGCGTTCCGATTCACAACGGGAACATCCGGCCAACGCGTCCACACGCCAAGCGTGTTGCGTCATCGACATATCTGCGACATCATGAAGCGGTCGGTGTAGCGGGGGGTCTTCAATGTCGAACAGGTTTACGCAATTCATTTTGGTGGCGATGGTGCTCGGCATCATCATGGGCGCGGCGATTTACAATTTCCTGCCTGACACGCGGGGCGACTGGGCCTCGTCAATCAATTTGATCGCCGTGATCTTCCTGCGCCTGATCAAGATGATCATCGCGCCGCTGGTGTTTGCGACTCTGGTCGGCGGCATTGCTCATATGGGCTCGGGCTCCAAGCTCGGTCGTATCTTCGCCAAGACCATGGGGTGGTTCGTCAGCGCCTCTTTCGTCTCGCTGATGCTCGGTCTCGTGATGGTCAATCTGCTCCAGCCCGGCGCGAATTTCCCTGGCACGCTGCCTGACAAGGCGCAGTCGACCGGCCTTCCGGTTTCCGCCTTCTCGATCGAAAAATTCCTGACCCATCTGATCCCGACCTCGATCGCGGATGCGATGGCGCAGAACGAGATCTTGCAGATCGTGATCTTCGCCGTGTTCTTCTCGGTGGCGATGGGCTCGATGCCCGAGCGCTCCAAGCCGATCCTGGCGCTGATCGACGATATCGGCCACATCATGCTCAAGGTTACGGGCTATGTGATGCTGTTCGCGCCGTTCGCTGTCTGGGCCGCCATCACCGCGACGGTTGCCAAGAATGGCCTGCTGGTGCTCTGGAAGCTCATCGTCTTCATGGGCGGGTTCTATCTCTCGCTCGCAATTCTGTGGGGCATCCTGGTGGTCGTGGGCTTCATCGTGATCGGGCCGCGCTACGCCCATCTGCTGAAGCTGATCCGCGAGCCGCTGATGATCGCGTTCTCCACCGCGAGCTCTGAAGCGGCCTATCCAAAGACGCTGGAGGGGCTGAACAAGTTCGGCGCCTCATCGCGGATATCGAGCTTCGTGCTGCCGCTCGGCTATTCCTTCAATCTCGACGGCACGATGATGTACTGCACCTTCGCGAGCGTCTTCATTGCGCAGAGCTATCACATCGACATGCCGCTCGGGACCCAGCTCGCGATGCTGGCAACGCTGATGATTACCTCGAAGGGTGTCGCCGGCGTGCCGCGCGCCTCCCTCGTGGTGATCGCCTCGACGCTGTCGCAGTTCGGCATTCCGGAGGCGGGTCTGCTCATGATCATGGGCATCGACACCTTCCTCGACATGGGCCGCAGCGCCACCAACGTCATCGGCAACACGCTGGCGACTTCGGTCGTGGCCAAGTGGGAAGGCGAGCTCGGGCCCGAGCACGCGATGGGACCCGGCGACGCCGTGCCGGGGGACATGATCCCCGGCGAAGTGCCCGCGATGGCCGGCCATGGTTAGGAGCGCACCATGGGCCAGACACTGACGAGGTCAGTGATCGGCGGCTGTCTGTGGCTCGCGGCATCGTTGCTCGCGACCACGGCATCCGCCCAGACCGGCGGCGAAGGGCTCAGCCCGACGCTGTCGGCCATCAAGAAGGCGCACACCGTGCGGCTCGGCTACCGCGAGAGCTCGCCGCCGTTCTCCTTCCTCGACCAATCGGGGCGGCCGATCGGCTACAGCCTCGAATTGTGCGAGGCCGTCGTCGAGGAGATCGGTGTCGAGGTCGACGATCCCAATCTGAAGATCGCCTACGTCAAGGTCACCTCGGATGATCGCATCGACGCTGTGCTCCAGAACAAGATCGACCTGGAATGCGGCTCGACCACGGCCAATGCCGAGCGCGGCAAGCGCGTCGCTTTCTCGCCGCTGATGTTCGTTGCCGGTACCAAGCTGATGGTGCCGAAGGCATCAAGCGTCCAGTCGCTGACTGATCTGAAGGGCAAGACCATCGTGGTGACCAAAGGCACCACCAATGAGCAGGCGATCCAGGCGGCCGACAAGAAGTCCTCGTTGGGGCTGAACGTGGTCACTGCTGCCGACCACGAGCAGTCATTTCAGATGCTGGCCGACGGCAAAGCGGATGCGTTCGCGACCGACGATATTCTTTTGTCGAGCCTGATCGCGCGCCACAAGGCGCAGGACAAGTTCCGCGTCACCGGCGATTACCTGTCCTACGACCCCTACGGCATCATGTTCCGCAAGGGCGAGCCGCAACTGACGGCGGTGGTCGAGCGCACCTTCCGCAAGCTCGGCTCCAACCACGACCTCGTTCCGCTCTACAATAAATGGTTCACCGCAAGACTTCCGACCGGCGAACGGCTGAACGTACCGATCTCGCTGCAACTGGAGGAAGCCTTCAAAGCGATGGACGATTCCGCGAGCGCGAATAATTAGTTGCTCTCGTGCCGCAAGCTCGCTGTTTTCCCTTCTCCCACAAGAGGAGAAGGGATCGCAGTGAGTGCGTGGCGCTCAGCGTTCGTCGCCAAACACTCGATCCAGCGCCGCATCATACGTCGCCTGCACCAGCTCCGGATGCAGCTTCGCCAGCGTCTCCATCATCACGCCGGAATTGATCTCGAGCACTTTCCAAGCGCCATCGACACGGACCAAATCGATCGACGCGAAGCGGATACCGATCGCGTTGGCCGCGTCGAGGGCAAGTTTTGCGCAGGCCGCGCGGACCTCGCCATCCTGCACCAGCACCGGTTTTGCCCCGGCATCGAGATTGTGCCGCCAATCCGAGCCACGCTGCTTGCTGTAGACGACGAGCGGCACATCATCGAGCAGCACCACTCGGACCTCGTTCTCGATCGCGACATAGGGCGAGATCACGAGCCCTGCGCTCATTGAAAAGACCTCGCCAACCGCGTGGTCGAGCTCCGCCGCCGTCATCACCCTGAAGACAGATCGTCCTGACGTCCCCTCGTTCGGCTTGACGACTACGCCTTGCGGATTGTCGTGAAGCAGCAAAAGCATTGCCTCTTGCCAGGCGGCGCCAACAACATTCCTGCCCAGCTTCGGGTTCAGGAAGAGGTGATGGGAAATGCAGGGGACGCCCTCGAGCGCCAGCGCCTCGGCGGTGGCCGATTTGTCGTTGGCCAGGCGGTGCGCGATGGCGCTGTTGAGGCCGATGTCGTAGCCGAAGGCGAAGTGGCGCTGCTCGCCCCGGCGCAGCGCGAGCAGCCAGCCACCGGCGCGGACATCGAGCGCGACGCCATGGTCGGCGCAATAGCGCCTGATTGCCTGGACGAAGATCCGCTCGCCGCTCGCTGCCATGTGTTTCAGTCGTGTGTTCTGTTCGTTCCTGTCGCCAAAAGCCGCAAAAATGCGGGAAACGGCGCCAAACCGGGTGAAAGTCAGAGCTATTCTTAATGAAATTCTCGCGAGCGCGAGGGAAATTAACTGCTGCAATCAGGCGCCCGGGGGAAAAGAAATTACCCGTCGCGCGCTCCCGACAGCAGATTCATTAATGATGTGACCAATTCCGCTGCGAGTGCCAGTTTGACCGGCAGCAATTGCATCCGGAACGAGGTTGATTATTGGTCTCAATGGCGTAGATCACACTCGAGAAATCCTCCGCCATGGCAATGGTGTCCGCTCCGCTTTCAGGGGCCGGGCAACGCTTGTGCCCTAAAACCGCAATTATTCGGAATATCGAAAATCATGAGCGCGTTTTACCGAGAGAAAGTTCTTTCTGTCCAGCATTGGACCGACACCCTGTTCAGCTTTCGCGCCACCCGCGATTCCGGCTTCCGCTTCCAGAACGGCCAGTTCGCGATGATCGGCCTCGAAGTTGAGGGCCGCCCGCTGCTTCGTGCCTACAGCATGGCGAGCGCCAATCACGAGGAAGAGCTCGAGTTCTTCTCGATCAAGGTTCAGGACGGCCCGCTGACGTCGCGTCTCCAGAAGATCAAGGAAGGCGACACCATCCTGGTCGGCCGCAAGGCGACCGGGACGCTGATCACCGACAACCTCATCCCCGGCAAGCGGCTGATGCTGCTGTCGACCGGCACGGGCCTGGCGCCCTTCGCCAGCCTGATCAAGGACCCCGAGGTTTACGACCAGTTCGACAGCATCGTGCTGGTGCATGGCTGCCGTCAGGTCTCCGAGCTCGCCTATGGCGAGAAGCTCGTCGCCAGCCTTCGCGAGGACGAGCTGTTCGGGGAGTTGCTCGCGGACAAGCTCATCTACTACCCCACTGTGACCCGCGAGCCGTTCAAGAACCGCGGCCGCATCACGGACCTCATCAGCTCCGAGCAGATCTTCAACGACATCGGCCAGGGCCCGCTCGACATCGCGACCGACCGCATCATGATGTGCGGCAGCCCGGCGATGCTCGAAGAGCTGAAACTGATGTTCAAGGGCCGCGACTTCGTCGAGGGCTCCGGCAACAAGCCCGGCCATTTCGTCATCGAAAAGGCGTTCGTCGAGCGGTAATCGCCGCGCTCTCTGGTCGTCCCGGCCTAGTGCGCAATTGCGCACGGGGGCCGGGACCCACACCGCGAGGTCTCTCGACTCGCGGACAATTGCCAGTCCCCCAACGACCAGTCTTCGCCAAACCGAGTCCTGTGGCTATGGCTCCCGGCCTTCGCCGGGACGACCGCGGTGAGTGTGGTCGTCGGCCCGCCTCTGCTGCACTGCAAAAGCCCGCCCATCGGGCGGATTGATTTCTCTCCGCCGAATTCGCTAGCGTGAAACAAGGGCCGCGTCATATCCGTATGACAGGCGCGGGCGTATCGTACCGCCTCATGCTGGCGAGAGGATGGGAATCGTGGCCGACGAGAACAAGACGCAGGAATCGCCCAAACACTTTTCGCCCAAACGTTTGCCGCTGGCGGAAGAGGGGCTCATGGAAACCCTGCTGCTGCCATTCTCCCCGCGCTTCATCGTCCTGACGATCTGCGCGGTCGTCACCGCGCTGCTGATCGCCATCGGCATCGCCGACCGCAAGATCTTCGACATCCTCCTGATCCCGATCCTGATCTTTGGCGCGTTGACGCTGCTTGGCGTCCGCGACCTCATGCAGAAGGGCCATGCGGTTCTGCGCAACTACCCGATCTCGGCGCATATCCGCTTCCTGCTCGAAGAGATACGCCCGGAGATGCGGCAGTATTTCTTCGAGAGCGAGAAGGACGGCATGCCGTTCTCGCGCGACATCCGTGCGGTGGTCTATCAGCGTGCCAAGATGCAGCTCGACAAGCGTCCGTTCGGCACCCAGGAGGACGTCTACCGCGAGGGCTATGAGTGGATGCATCACTCGGTCTCGCCCAAAGCGCATGCCGAGGAGAAATTCCGCGTCACCATCGGCGGACCGGATTGCGCCAAGCCGTATTCGGCTTCGGTGTTCAACATCTCCGCGATGAGTTTCGGCGCGCTCAGCTCGAACGCCGTGCGCGCGCTGAATGCCGGCGCGAAGAAGGGCGGCTTCGCGCATGATACCGGCGAGGGTGGCTTCAGTCCCTATCACCGCGAGATGGGCGGCGACATCATCTGGGAGATCGGCTCGGGCTATTTCGGTTGCCGTCATCTCGACGGCACCTTCGATCCCGAAGCCTTCGCGCGCGTCGCGAGCCAGGACCAGATCAAGATGGTCGAGCTCAAGGTCAGCCAGGGCGCCAAGCCCGGCCATGGCGGCGTGCTGCCGGCGGCGAAGGTCTCGGAGGAAATTTCCAAGATCCGCGGCGTCGCGATGGGCGAGGATTGCATCTCGCCAGCCTCGCATCGCGCCTTCTCGACGCCGATCGGGATGATGCAGTTCATCGGCGAGATGCGCCGCCTCTGCGGCGGCAAGCCGACCGGTTTCAAGCTGTGCATCGGCCATCCCTGGGAATTTCTGGCGATCTGCAAGGCGATGATCGAGACCGGCATCTATCCTGATTTCATCGTTGTGGACGGCAACGAGGGCGGCACCGGCGCCGCGCCGCTGGAGTTCATGGACCATCTCGGCATGCCGATGCGCGAGGGCGTCAATTTCGTCCACAACGCGCTGATCGGCATCAACGCGCGCGACCGCATCAAGATCGGCGCCTCCGGCAAGATCGCCACCGCCTTCGACATGGCGCGCGCGATGGCGATCGGTGCCGACTGGTGCAATTCGGCGCGCGGCTTCATGTTCTCGCTCGGCTGCATCCAGTCGCTGAGCTGCCACACCGACCGCTGTCCGACCGGCGTCGCAACCCAGGACCCGACGCGTGCGCGTGCGCTCTATGTGCCGCTCAAGATCGACCGCGTGCACAATTATCACCATGCGACGCTGCATTCGCTGACCGAGCTGATCGCCGCGGCCGGTCTCGAACATCCGCAGCAGCTGCGCCCGATCCACTTCAGCCAGCGGACGTCGACCACCCAGGTGAAATCCTTCGCGCAGCTTTATCCGTCGTTGCGTCCGGGCGAGCTGCTCGAAGGCACCGAAGACCCGCGCTTCCGCGACGCCTGGCGGATGGCGCGGACCGAGACGTTCCAGCCGGCGTGAGCGTCCTGATGCCTAAGGGAACTGCCGGCCCGCTGGCGTCAAATCCTGCGTTGGCGCTTAACACTTGCTTCAACTTTGGGTGTAGATTCGTCCCATGGACGAGCGACGTGACAAAGCCAGACACCGCGTGCTGAAGGCCGGGACGATCGAGTTCGGCGGCGGCGCGATCGACTGCACCATCCGCAATTTTTCCGACACCGGTGCCGCGCTCGACGTCACCAGTCCGGTCGGTATCCCCGACCATTTCACCCTGTTCGTCCAGGCCGAGGGAACACATCTCGCCTGCACTGTAGTCTGGCGCAAGGAAAAGCGAATCGGGGTGAGGTTCGGGTGAGGCCCTGCCTTTGGCGCGAGCCTGGGCTACGATCCCCGCGGTCCTCCCGGCGAAGGCCGGGCCGGCGCGTGGAGTTAATCACGCCGCTGCCTGCTCGCTCCGCCGGCTCGCGAGAATCTTGTCGATCCTCCGTCCGTCGAGATCGACCACCTCGATGTGCCAGCCGCCGAAGTCGAAGGCGTCGCCGACATCAGGCAGCACGTTGAACTGTTGCAGCACGAGGCCGGCGACCGTGTTGTAGCGATGCGGCGGCAGTTCTACGCCGAGCAGCTCGCCGAATTCGTCGACCGGCATCCAGCCTGAGATCAGCAGCGAATCGTCCGCGCGCTTGACGTAGGCAGGTTCCGGCGGGCCTTCCTCGGAATGGAAGGCGCCGACGATCGATTCCAGAATGTCAGCCGTCGTCACGATGCCTTCGAAGGCGCCGTATTCGTCGTAGACGAGGCCAACATGCACCGGCGCAGCCTTCAGGATCGCCAGCACGTCGCGGGCATCCGCCGACGCGGGAATGCCAGGCGCCTCGCGAACCAGCACGCGCAAATCCGGCGTGCGCTCGTTCATGTAGGCGACCAGCAGGTCCTTGGCCTGGAGCACGCCGATCGGCTTGTCGCGGTCGCCGTCGGACACGGGAAAGCGCGAATGCGGGCTCTTGGCGATGATCGCTTGAATGCTCTCCGGTGGATCGCGCAGGTCGATCTCGTTGACCTCCGTGCGCGGCGTCATGATCGCACCGACCGGCCGGTCGCCGAGCCGCATCACGCCCGCGATCATCTCCTTTTCACCTGACTCGAGCACGCCCGCGCTTTCGGCCTCGCTGACGAGATGATGGATCTCGTCTTCCGACACCTTCTCTTCGGACTTGCCACCATGGCCGAGCAGGGTGAGGATCAGCTTGCCGGAGAGATCGAGCAGGAAGACCAGCGGCAGCGAGACCTTCGCAAGCAAGTGCATCGCGGGCGCAACCCTGACCGCGATGCTCTCGGGATCGCGTAGCGCCACCTGCTTCGGCACCAGCTCGCCGACGATCAGGGTGGCGTAGGTGATCAGCGTGACAACCAAGCCGACGCCGACGATGTCGGCAATCCCTGCGGACATGCCGAGCTCGAGCAACCATTGCGTCAGCCGCTGTCCGAGCGTCGCGCCCGAGAATGCGCCGGAGAGCACGCCGACCAGCGTAATGCCGATCTGCACCGTCGAAAGGAATTTGCCGGGATCGGCCGCGAGGATCAGCGCCCGCTCGGCCCCACGCACGCCCTTGGCGGCGAGCATTGAGAGCCGGGCCGGGCGTGACGAGACCACGGCCAGCTCTGACATGGACAGCAAGCCGTTGATGACGATCAGGACGACGACGATGGCGAGTTCGGCGGAGAGCATTGACGTTCCAAGGTAATGGAGTGTGGGCCAGAAGGCGGCACAGGCCTAGATATAGGTATCGGGAGAAGAAATGCTGACGATTCTGACGCATCCGGCATCGGGAGGGAACCTCGGGCGACACCGTTCCGGCAGGCACGGGACGCTGGCACCCCGCGGAACTACGGGCATGCCGTTACTTAACGGGCTCTTAGTGGCAACCCGCTAGATTTTAGACATTTGTAGCAATGTATTCGGGGATCAGGATGCGGATCGGGAAGCTCTTTGCGCTGTCGATGCTGACGGTGACGGTTTTTGCAGTCATCCTTGGCGCCGAGGTGCTCATACCCCAGACGCGCATCTTCACGAACCGCTCCGACGCGATCAAGACGGTCGACGCCTTTGGTGCGACCCTGATGGTCAGTCAGCACGTTGCCGGCCTTCGCGCCCCCTACATTTCCCCGATTTTCCAGGAGAACCCTGCGACACAGGTCCAGACCGAAGCCGCCGCGAAGGCCTCGAAAGCGGCCGAGGCCGCATTCGAAGGGGCAAGGCGCGCCATCATGGTGCTGGATGATTCCGGACCGATGATCGACAACCTGGATCGTACCGCGCGGCGGCTCAAGGACATCACCACGGCGGCAGATCGTGCGATGAGCGTTCCCCTGGCGGCGCGCGACAGCGCTGTGGTCAAGGGCTTCCTTCCGGGCGTCGCCGAGGTCATCGGCAATATCGAGCCGATCATGAACCGGCTCGAAGCGAAGGTCATCAATGCCGATTCCTCGCTTGCGGCGCTGTTGAGCCTGGCGCGAACGGCGCAGGATCTGCGCGTCTCGGCCGGCAGCCGTGCCGCCACATTGTCGCCGGCGCTGAGCGCACGCCGACCGCTCACGGCGGCCGAATTCTCGCTGATGGATCGTATGCAGGGGCGTGTCGAGGCCGACCGCGAGCGCATCGAGGCCGGCATCGATCAGCTCGGAAGCCCGCCCCGCATCGCCGCTGCGCTGAAGGCGGCGACGGATTCATATTTCGGAAGAGCAGCGGCCGCCGTGGACAAGGAGATGCCCGCGGCACGTGGTGACGGCAAGTACGGCATCAACGCCGAGGAGCTGGCCAACGTCATCGTACCCGCCATCCAGATGTTCTACGGGGTGCGCGATGCCGCGTTGTCGGAAGCGGCTGAACGCGCCTCGGCCTCGCGCGACGGCGCGCTGGCGATGCTAGCGCTCGCGGGCGTGGCGGTGCTGGCGCTGCTGGGGACACTCGGTGGCGTGACCACGATGCTGCGCAGGCGCGTGGTGACGCCGCTGAGCCGGCTCGCGGACGTGATCGCAACGCTCGCCGCCGGACAGCACGAGGTCGAGATTCCCGTGACGGGCCGCAATGACGAGATCAGCCAGGTGGCGGGCTCGCTGCAGCATTTCAAGGATTCTCTGGTCGCCAAGAAGGCCGCCGACGAGGCAGCCGCGGTCGAAGCCGAGGCAAAACTCCGGCGCAGCCAGCGCATGGACCAGATCGCACGCGATTTCGAAGCCTTGATCGGCGACGTCATCAACACCGTCTCGTCGGCATCGTCGGAGTTGGAAGTGTCGGCGGGAACGCTGACGAGCACCGCCGATCAATCGGAAAAGGTCACCGCGACCGTCGCGGCGGCCTCCGAGCAGGCCTCCACCAATGTGCAGACCGTTGCCGCGGCCGCGGAGGAAATGGCGTCCTCGGTCGACGAGATCGGCCGCCAGGTCCAGGATTCCGCGCGCGTCGCCGGCGAAGCGGTGCAGCAGGCGGGGCGGACCAACGACTATGTCGGCGAGCTCGCCAAGGCTGCCGGCCGGATCGGCGACGTGGTCGAGCTCATCAGCCAGATCGCGGGCCAGACCAATCTTCTGGCGCTCAATGCGACCATCGAGGCGGCGCGCGCCGGCGAGGCCGGGCGCGGCTTCGCGGTGGTCGCCTCCGAGGTCAAGGCGCTGGCCGAGCAGACCGCCAAGGCCACAGACGAGATCAGCCAGCAGATCATGGGAATCCAGAGCGCAACGAAGGATTCCGTCGGCGCCATCAAGGCGATCGGCGACACCATCACCCGCATGTCCGAGATCGCGTCGGCGATCGCCTCGGCGGTCGAGGAGCAGGGCGCGGCGACGCGGGAGATTTCCCGCAACGTGCAGCAGGCGGCACGCGGCACCCAGCAGGTCTCCGCCAGCATCGTCGACGTGCAGCGCGGCGCGAGCCAGACCGGATCGGCCTCCTCCACCGTGCTTGCGTCCGCGAGGTCATTGTCCGGCGAGAGCAGCCGCCTCAAGGTCGAGGTCGGGAAGTTCCTGGACGCGATCCGGGCCGCGTAACATCGTCATTGTGGAAGGAAGCGGCTTCACCTAGGCTTGCAGCCTTGGGGGTGTCGCAGCCTCCCCGTGAAGTGGGTGATCCCACGCAAGCGCTGCTCGCTGATGTCTGGAGCGAGCAATGGACGGGATCACAATCGAACTACCGCTTTTCCTGTTAGCCACCTTCGCCGGCGCGTTCGTCGCCGGCCTCTCCGGTTTTGCCTTCGGCCTCGTCGCGGCATCGCTGTGGCTTTACGTGCTGACGCCGCTTCAGAGCGCCAGCCTGATCGTCGGCTTCGGCCTTCTGGTGCAGGGTTACTCGGTCTGGAAGCTGCGCAGCGCGCTCGACTGGCGCCGGCTATGGCCCTTCATGATCGGTGCCGTCGTGGGCGTGCCGGTCGGCGTGTCACTCCTGACCTCCGCCAATCCGAACAGCGTCCGCATCGCTGTTGGAGCGATCCTGATCGTCTACAGCCTCTATGCGTTCTTCAGGCCAAAACTCAAGGTCGCGACCATCGTGCCGCCGTCCGCCGACATGACCATCGGTTTCGTCAACGGCCTGCTGGGCGGATTGACCGGCCTTGCCGGCATCATCATCACCATCTGGTGCAATCTGCGCGGTCTGCCCAAGGACGTCCAGCGCGCCACGTTCCAGCCCGTCGCAGTCGTGGTGTTCGCCACGGCGGCGCTCTTTCTGGGCGCCAAGGGAGCGCTGACGTTCGAGACCGCAAAGCTGTTCGCGCTCGGCCTGCCGTTTCTCTTTGCGGGAACGTGGCTCGGGCTGAGACTGTTCGGCCGCATCGATGAGGCGATGTTCCGCAAGATCGTGCTTGCGCTGCTGTTCGTCTCCGGGGTCGTGCTGCTGTTCTGAGCCGCGATCAGAACTCGCCGTGCAGCCGGCCGGAGAATACCGACACCGGTCCGCGATCGGCGTTGTAGGCCGGGTTGACGATCAGCTGGTAGTCGGCGGTGAGAGTGAGATTCTTGTTCAGCGCGTAGGCGTAATAGGTTTCGAGGATGCGCTCGCGGCGGTAGTTGAGCGCACCGTCGCCGATGAGAACACCGAGGCCGCCGGCAGCCAGGAAGTCGCGATAATCCTGCGAGATGGCATTGATCGCGCCGCCGACACCGATGACGTCATCGGGCCGGCCCCATTTTGTGCCCTTGATCGAAAGACCGCCGGACAGGCTGCGATTGATGTCCGTGAAGGCGAGCGTCTCGCTCTTGCCGTCGTTCCAGCTCCAGCGGCCGAACAGCCCGACATCATCCGTGATCGCCTGCTCGAGATTGACGACATAGCCGATCTTGACGCGGCCGCGCCGGGTCTGCGCGATGTCGAGATTCAGCGCGGGATTGTCCAGCGTCTCGCGGAAGCTGCCCATGTTGGCGCTGTCGAGCCAGCCCATGGTCCTGAGCTTGCCGGGCTGGCCGAACAGCGAGAAGCGCGTCTCGAGTTCGACCACGTACTGGCCGCGCTCCCCGACCCTGGTGTCGAAATGATTTGAATTGGGCTCCGCGACCATCAGGAAATAGCCGCCGCGCAGCGCCCATTGCTTCTGATTGAATTCGGCGGTGACGCCGTAGGTGAGGCCGACCTTGTCGGCGGAATAATCGAATGCACCCGGCGCCCACAGCGACCAGTTCATGAAATCCTTGCGGGTGTCCTTGGCGTAGGCATTGCCGTCGAACACGTCGACCACCGCGAACTTGCCGGCCTGCACCGTGAGCCTGGAAACGTCGACCTTCTGCCCAAGCTGCAACTGGCCGCTCGCGAGCTCTTCCTGCTCGCCGCCAAAGCCAAACGTCTGGCGCACGAACAGGCGCGAGGTGTTGTAATGCGGATAGGGAAAGTTCGACTTCTGCGCTTCGCCATTCGGGAAGCCGGCGGCACCAACGGTGTCGTTCAATCCAAATCCCTGGAGCAGTTCGGGATTGTAATAGACCTCGCCGCCGTCCCACAGCTTTGCGTTCAGGAACAGGCTGTTGCTCCAGGTCGCCTTGGCCTGCCGTGATGGCGAGAGTGAATTCGGTCCGGTGTAGAGAGCAGGAAACGACGGGTAGCCTTGCGGCAGATACGTGCTCTGGCCGTGGATCTCCCAGCGATCCGATTCCGTGTCGATCAGCGAGCCGATCCCCGAACTCTTGGGATCGTAGCTCGGCATGCCGGGCCAATCGACCTTGCGGTTGAGGCCGAGCCTGACCGACTGGAAGTCGAGCGACGACGAATTGTATTGGGCGCCCGTGGAGAAGGCGACATTGGCGCCGTCGAAGCGGCTGTAGAGATATTCGACCCGCGCGCTCCAATGCGGCGCGAAGCCGTATTCGATGCCTCCACCGGCGATCCAGCCGGGCCGCGTGTTCAGGATTTTCGGGACTGCTTCGCCTGTGGCCGGCGTGTCGAAATAACGTTCACCCATCCAAGCAAAGCCGCCGGTGGCGTAGACCAGCCAGGGACCGCTGGTGTAGCCGACGCGGCCGCGCAGGCTCGCGGTGTAGTCCCATTGCTGCGTGACGGTGTTGTCGGATGTCGCCAGGAAGGACACGATCGAGTTCGAGGTGATGTAGTTCGGAAACGAAAAATCGCCTTCGACGCCGACCAGCCAGCCGGAGTTGAGGCGGTAATTGTAGCCGGCCTGCACGCCGCCGATCATACCGCTGAAGACGCCGCTGTCGTTGATCCCGGTGCCATCGTTCAGCGCAAAGCGCGACGAGCCGAGGCTGTAGCCGGCATGCGCACCGATGTAGAGGCCGGTCCAGTCATAGACGGCCTTCAGCGCCGGTGCCTTCAGCGGCAGATCAGCCGCGCGGCTGCTGGCGGGCAAAGCCAAGACGCCCGAGGCAATCGCCGCGGCCGTCCGCAAATACCTGTAACGGTGACCCCTCAACGTCAAAACGCACGCCCCCAAAAGCGAGTGTGTCCACTCGCCGCACTATCCCTGCCGATTCGCGGCGACCCTGTCATCAGGCTTAGGTGCTCCGCGATCGGACCTGATGATCTCAGTCCGGCGCGACTTCTTCCCAAGCCCCTGAGCCTGTTGCAAACCTTATTGCGATTAATTCGCAATAGCAACTAGTGCCAATTGCCGCAGGGAACGGTTCGCACCGGGATGTGACGGGACTGCAACAAAATCCCGAGGCCCAAAACAGTTGACCCCGCCCGGGGGGACATCCGGGCGGGGTCGGGGCACGACACGGGGTGGATGAGGCGCCCGTGTCGGACGCAGGATCCACGTGAGATCGGCCTCAGGGACTCAAATCAGAAGCAGGTACGAACGCGGCCAACGTACTGGCCAAAAGCGTTGTACTGGGCGGCCCAGCCGCAGCGGTGATAGCCGTTGTAATAGGGGTCGTTGCTGGCGGCGATCGCGGAGCCGACGACGGCGGCGGTGGCGATGCCCAGGCCGACGCCGACGCCCCAGCCGAGCGGCTTGGCTTGCGCCTGCGAGGTGGTGGCGACGACGCTGCCGGTCAGGGTGAGCGCGGTGAGAGCAACTGCGAAAGCTTGGTCTTGATCGACATGTGAAACTCCATCCGGGTTGAGGCGGTCCGTTGTGGCCCGCGCACCGAGTTGGACGGAGGCTCCGCGCGTCCGGTTCGGAACCGGCAAAAGCGGAGCTCAAGCCTGGTTCTTTCCCGAATGATTCCAGGAGGATAGGCGCTAGCCGAGTGGGCCTTTGGCGAGCCTGTTCACGTCGAAGTTATCAACCTCGGCAAGCAGCTCGCAAAACGCGCGGGCGCCCTGGTCGATCAGCCGCTCGCCTTTCGCGGCGACGGCTAGCGTCGCATTGCCGACGGCGCCGCTGGGGTTGAGATCCTGCGCCTGCCAGGCGAACGGTGCGGGTCGCTGCGTCGACAGCCAGCGATATTGCTGCTCCATCGCGATGCTGCTCGCGGGAAAATCCGCGATCGCATCACCGCGCACCCGATCGGGATAGCGCGCCAGCATGATTGAGGTCTCGACTGCACCGCCGTGGATGCCGTGGCGTACTTCGTCGGCCGGGAACAGCTGGTCCGCGCCCGACAGCCGCGACCACGACGTGGTCACCACGAACAGTTTCTGATGCGCGCGAAGATCCTGCGCGATCAGCATCATTGCCGCGCTGTTGCCGCCATGGCTGGTGATGATGACGAGCTTTTTCAATCCGCGGCGCGCGATGTCTTCGCCGATCGCGGTCCATTTTTTCAACGCGACTTCAGTCGCTAGCGTCTGCGTGCCCGCATAGTCGATATGCTCGGTGGAAATCCCGATCGGTTCAACGGGCAGGAAAGTGGCCGGAGTGCTCTGGGGCAGGAGCTCGCGCACCCGCGCCACATAGGCGTCGGCGATCAGCACGTCGGTCTCGAGCGGCAGATGCGGGCCGTGCTGCTCGGTCGCCGCCAGCGGCAGCACTGCGATCCAGCGCGACACCTCGGCGGGGCTGGCATCGGCCCAGCGGATCTCGGTCCAGTCGCGGGAAGGCGTCATCAAGGTTTCTTTGCCCGAATTTGTCGCGTAATTTGGGTTATCAGGGGACGCGGGCCAGGCCGGCTCGCGTCCCTGAATGTCTTGCGGTTTTATCGCGTTGCTTGGACATCGGCTAGAAGCGATCGACGGAGTCCCATCATGAGCCCCTCTCATCTGCGGCGAGCCTTAACGGCGGGCTTGATGGCCGCTTTCGTCTCGGTCGTTCCGGCGCGCGCCGAAACCCTGGACAAGGTCATGTTCGGCACCAATTGGGTCGCCGAGGCCGAGCATGGTGGCTTCTTCCAGGCGGTCGCCGACGGCACCTACAAGAAATATGGGCTGGACGTCACCATCGTCCCCGGCGGGCCCAACGAGAACAACCGGATGCTGCTGATCGCCGGCAAGATCGATTTCTTCATGGCAGCGAACACGCTGATGTCGTTCGACGCGGTCGCCAACAACGTCCCGGTCGTCACGATCGCCGCGGTGTTCCAGAAGGATCCGCAGGTGATGCTGACGCAGCCCGATGCCAAGGTCGCCAAGATCGAGGACCTCAAGCCGCTGACGCTGTTCGTCTCCAAGGAGGGCATGACCAGCTATTTCCAGTGGCTGAAATCCGAATACGGCTTCAGCGAGAAGAACGTTCGTCCCTATAATTTCAACCCGCAGCCCTTCATCGCCAATCCCAAGAGCGCGATGCAGGGTTACGTCACCTCGGAGCCGTTCGCGGTCGAGAAGGCCGCCGGCTTCAAGCCTAACGTGTTGCTGCTCGCCGATTACGGCTTCAACACCTATTCGACCCTGATCGAGACCCGTCGCGACGTGGTCGAGAAGAAGGCCGACCTGGTGCAGCGCTTCGTCGACGCCTCCATGTACGGCTGGTACAATTACATCTACCGCGACAATTCCGCGGGCAACGCCATGATCAAGAAGCTCAATCCGGAGATGACCGACGAGCTGCTCGCCTATTCCGTCGCCAAGATGAAGCAATACGGTATCGTCGATTCCGGCGACAGCTTGAAGAACGGCATCGGGGCCATGAGCGACGAGCGCTACACATCCTTCTTCAACAAGATGGTGAAGGCGGGCGTCGTGAAGCCGGACCTCGACTTCCGCAAATCCTATACGCTGCGCTTCGTCAACAAGGGCGTCGGCGTCGAGCTGCGCCCAAGCAAGCCGTAGCACAAGGTCGATGTCATCAGTCAAAACTCCGGCGGGGGTCGAGACCGGACTGACGGCACTGGCCGTCAGCGTGCGCGGCGTGACCAAGGCCTATGACAACGGCGTGATGGCGCTCGGCCCGCTCGATCTCGCGGTGCGCAAGGGCGAGTTCATTTCGCTGCTGGGACCGTCAGGATGCGGCAAGTCCACCGCGCTACGGCTGATCGCCGAGCTCAGCGCGCCGTCCTCCGGTATCGTGCGGCTGGTGCGTCACGAGAGCAAGGCGCAGCCAGGTCATATTCAGCCAGGTCATTTTCAGCGAGGTCATGGCATCGGCTTCGTGTTTCAGGAACCGACCCTGATGCCCTGGACCAGCGTGCGCGAGAACGTGCGGTTGCCGCTGAAGCTCGCAGGCGTTCCGAAGGCGGAAGCGCGCGCGCGTGCCGACGAGGCGCTGGCAAGCGTCGGGCTTGCCGATTTCGCCGAGGCTTTCCCCCGCGAGCTCTCCGGCGGCATGAAGATGCGGGTGTCGCTGGCACGCGCGCTCGTCACCGACCCTGATATCCTGCTGATGGATGAGCCGTTCGCGGCGCTCGACGAGATCACGCGCTTCCGTCTCAACGACGACTTGCTTACGCTGTGGCGCAGGCTTGGCAAGACCGTTATCTTCGTCACCCATTCGGTGTTCGAATCCGTCTATCTGTCGCAGCGCGTGGTGGTCATGACGGCGCGGCCGGGCCGGATCCAGGCCGACATCCGCATCGAGACGGTCGAGCCGCGCGGCGAGGAGTTTCGCACGTCGGTCGCCTATTCCGATTATTGCCGGAAAGTGTCGGCCGCGCTGGCGCCGTCCTATGCAGGGCAGTCGACGCTATGAACGCGCAAGCTCCCGTGACTGCGAAGCCGTCCGGCGCAAAACGCGCGTTGCGTTTCGTGCTGCCCGTCATCGTATTCGCGGCGGGGCTCCTCGCCTGGGAGCTCGTGGTCCGCATCAAGGACATCCCGCCTTACGTGCTGCCGGCGCCCTCCGTCATTTTCCTGACGCTGATCAAGGACTGGGCTGTGCTGTCACAGTCGCTCGCCGCGACGCTGCTGACCACGCTTGAAGGTTTTGTCGCGGCCAGCATCGGCGGCATCGCGCTGGCGCTGCTGTTCAACCAGTCCAAATGGGTGGAAGCTTCACTGTTCCCCTATGCCGTGGTACTTCAGGTCACGCCTGTGATCGCGATCGCGCCGCTGCTGCTGATCTACCTGGAGCAGCAGACCGCGGTCGTGGTCTGCGCCTTCATCGTCGCCTTTTTCCCGGTGCTGTCGAACACCACGCTTGGGCTCAATTCGGTCGATCGCAACCTCGCCGGCCTGTTCCAGCTCTATGGCGCCTCGCCGCAGCAGACCCTTCGCTTTCTCAAGCTGCCGTCGGCGCTGCCTTATATTCTCGGCGGCTTGCGCATTGCCGGCGGCCTGTCGCTGATCGGCGCGGTCGTGGCCGAGATCGCGGCGGGAACCGCCGGCGCCGGCTCCGGGCTCGCCTACAGGATCGCAGAATCCGGCTACCGGTTGAACATACCCCGCATGTTCGCAGCGCTGCTGCTGTTGTCGCTGGCCGGGATTGTCATCTATGGGGTGCTGGCGCTAGTTTCCCACCTCGCTTTACGGCGCTGGCACGAGAGCGCGCTTGGAAAGGACAACTGATGACCACCGGTTCGATTTCGTCCGAAAAGATCGACCTTCTGATTTATGGGCCGGTCCGGCCGATCCTCGAGAACGGGTTTTCCGATCATTTCGTCGTGCACAAGGCGGAGACGCGAGGCGATCTCGAGCGGCTGACGCCGGCGGTTCGCGACAAGATCCGCGGCGTCGCGGTGACCTATCACACCGTGCGTGCCGACAAGCAGTCGCTGTCGCAATTGCCCAGGATCGAGATGGTGGCGAGCTTCGGCGTCGGCTACGACCATGTCGACGCCAAATACGCCGCCGAGCACAACATCATCGTCACCAATACGCCCGACGTGCTGACCGAGGAGGTCGCCGACGTCGCGATGGGCCTTCTGATCTCCACCGTACGTGAGTTCATCAAAGCCGACCGTTATGTGCGCTCCGGCCTCTGGCAGACCCAGAACTATCCGCTCAGCGTCGGCTCGCTGCGCGACCGCAAGGTCGGCATCGTCGGCATGGGCCGGATCGGCCAGGCGATCGCGCGCCGGCTCGATGCCTCGCTGGTGCCGGTGGTCTATCACACCCGCAATCCGTCCAAGGACGTCTCCTACAAGCACTACCCCGACCTGATCGAGATGGCGAAGGCGGTGGATACGCTGATGGTGATCGTGCCCGGGGGCGCTGCTACCGAAAAGATGATCAACGCGGAGGTGCTGAAGGCGCTCGGCCCGCGCGGTGTGCTGGTCAACGTCGCGCGCGGCTCGGTGATCGACGAACCGGCGCTGGTCCAGGCGCTCAAGTCCGGCACCATCCTTGCCGCCGGTCTCGACGTGTTCGCGGCCGAGCCGAACGTGCCGGACGAGCTCAAGGCCATGCAGAACGTGGTGCTGCTGCCGCATATCGGCTCGGCCTCGGTGGTGACGCGCAACGCGATGGATCAGCTCGTGGTCGACAATCTCAAGTCCTGGTTCGCCGGCAAGGCGCCGCTGACGCCGGTTGCGGAAACGCCGTTCAAGGGGCGCTGATGAGAGCTCTTCGGGTCGTCGCATTCGCCGTCGCGGCCTACTTGGCCGCGATCGGCATCGCATTGGCGCAGGATACGACGACCCTGAAGAAGGCGATGCCCGGGCAGTGGGAGCTCTCGACCACCGAGCGCAGCAAGACCTGCGTCGTCACGCTCAAGGCCGACACTGCTGCTCAAGGCTTCAAGCTCGAGCTGGAGCCGGCCTGCAAGGCTGCGCTGCCTTTCACCAGGGATATCGTCGCCTGGAGTGTCAAGGGTCTCGACATTGTCCGTTTGCAGGATGCGAGCGGTGAGGCCGTGATCGACTTCACCGAGGTCGAGGCCGGCATCTTCGAGGGCCTGCGGCAAGGCGAGGGCGTCTACATCCTGCAGGACCTCGCCGCCGCACGCTCGATGGCGAAGTCGATGGACCAGATGATCGGCGACTGGTCGATCGTGCGAGGCAACGGCCAGCCTGTCTGCGGGCTGACGCTGACCAACACGGAAGCGGGGCCGGACAATTTCCAGGTCTTCCTCAAGCCGAAATGCGATGCGTCCATCGCGCAGTTCAACCCGACGCAATGGCGGCTTGAGCGCGGCCAGATCATCCTGCTGTCGAAGGCCGGCGAGGCCTGGCAGTTCGAGGCCGACGACAACGCGCAATGGCGGCGCGTTCCCGATACCGCCGATCCCCTGATCATGCTGCGTCAGTAGGCGCCGCCACTTGACGCGGACATCCGCGCTACGTCGTCGGCTGGGTGGCGGCCCCTTGCCTCGGGCGGGCCGGGGCGTGACGTCAGCGTGATCTCCGCAAGTCTGGCAGGCCGCCGGCGCACCGCGTGTGAAGTGGGTTACAGCCTCGCCGGCAAATGAGCGGCAGGATCGGTATCGAGGTGACCGCCCGCGAGGGAACCGGCAGGGACGCTGCTTCGTTAGCGCGCGAGGCAGTCCGGCAAGGAGCCCTGCATGACCAAGCGCGTGCTCGCGATCGGCATCGAACCTGGGAACGCGGACTACAGCGCATTCCCCCAGATCACGCCGGAGCTCGTGCGCGACTACATCGATGCGCAGCTGCTGCGCCTGCGCGATCTCGGTTACGAGGTCACGAGTTGCCTGATCGATCTCGATGCCGCGGCGGAAGCCGCCGTCACGGCGGCGCTGCGCGACGAGAAGTTCGACTGCATCGTGATCGGCGCGGGCCTGCGCGAGCCGAAGGAGCGCCTGCTGCTGTTCGAGAAGGTGCTCAACCTCGTCCACCGCCTGGCGCCTGACGCCGCGATCTGCTTCAACACCACGCCTGCCGACACCGTCGAGGCCGTGCAGCGCTGGGTGGATGATTGAATGGCGCTTGCCCGCGTTTGCGTCGCACGCGGCGGGGTTTGGGCCGTCTTCGCGCTACGCTTCCGGCGCCATCGCGGAGCGTCGCTAGGCGCGGCGCCGGCAATTTGCCTGGTCCGTATCCGGCTCCGGCGCTATGACTGGCCTTACCACAGGGAGGGCGAGAGCATGCTTCGAGGTCTTCGTATTGGAAGTCTTGGCATCGGAAGTCTTGGAATGGCAGCGTTTCTGGCGGTCGCGATCGCGGCCCCCGCGCATGAAGCGGCGGCGCAGGACGCAATTGGCGGTGCCATCCTCGGCGGCGTCGGTGGAGCGATCGTGGGTGGCGCCATCGGCGGTGGTCGCGGCGCCGCCATCGGCGCCGTCGTCGGTGCCGGCACGGGCGCTGCGATCGCCTCCGAAGGCGAACGTCGCCGCTCCGGCTACTACGCCTATCAGCGCGGCTGCTACATGCAGCGCCGGGACGGCTCGTACGTCCCGGTCGATCCGCGATACTGCTACTGAGCGATCGGCCCTATCACGTTTGACGTCGGCATCGCTGTCGTGCGTCGAAACGCCGTGCTTTTCTAGATCAACCGCAGCCCGCGCAGGCTGGCATGTCCGCTCTTGCCGACGATGATGTGGTCGTGCACGGCGATGCCGAGGGGTTTTGCGATGTCGATGATCGCCTTGGTCATCTGGATGTCGGCCTGCGACGGCGAGGGATCGCCTGAGGGGTGGTTGTGCACGAGGATCAGCGCGGTCGCGGACAATTCCAGCGCGCGCTTGATCACCTCGCGCGGATAGACCGGGGTGTGATCGACGGTGCCGGTCTGCTGCACCTCGTCGGCGATAAGCTGGTTGCGCTTGTCGAGGAACAGCAGGCGAAACTGCTCCTTGTCGGCAAACGCCATGCTGGTGCGGCAATAGTCGATCACCTCGTTCCAGGACGACAGCGCGTTGCGGCTGTTGACCTCGCCCTTGGCGACGCGGTGGGCCGCCGCCGCGATCAGCTTGAGCTGGTGGATCGCGGATTCGCCGATGCCGTCCACCTCGCGTAGGCGCGCTATTGGGGCATGGACGACCTCGGCGAACGAGCCAAAGGTCTTGATCAACGTCTTTGCCAGCGGTTTTGTGTCACGCCGCGGCAGCGCCGGAAACAGCGCCATCTCCAGCAGCTCGTAGTCGCTGAGCGCGTTCGCCCCGGCGCTGTAGAAGCGCTCGCGCAGCCGTTCGCGATGGCCGAGATAGTGCGGCGCTTCCTCAGGCTTGCTCTTGTCGTGGTCGGTCTTGGCGGGCATCGGCCGCCAGCATTGCCGCGGACCGGCGCTTTTGCAACCGTCAATTGCGGGACGGCGCGCAGGTCCCGGCATCGGGCTTTGAAGATGATGACTCAGCCCGCCGGTCTCCTGGCGCCGTGCGCTGGCGCGGGCACCGTGACCGCCACCACACCGGCGAGAATGAGCAGCATTCCGGCAAGACTGGACCAGGTAAATTGCTCGCCAAGCCATGCGGCGCCGAGCGCCACCGCGAAACCGGCGCGCAGATAGCTTCCGCTTGTCGTACCGAGCGGACCGAGCGTGTGGATCAGCCGGAAATAGATCACCATCGCGAAGGCCGTGCAGACCACCGCGAGCGCGATCACCGCCGCGATCGCCTGTGCCGGCGGCTGCGCCAGTGCCCATGGCCGTTCGAGAGTGGCGGCGATCGGGAGCATGAGAAGCGCGGCGCAGCCCATGGCTCCGGCCGCCGTGACGATCGCGGGAAAGCCCGAGAAGCGCTGCCCCCATATCGGCGCCAGCGCGTAGCAGAGGCTCGCGCACAGCACCGCCGCTTGGGCCAGCGGAGCGGTCGTGCCGATCTCCGCAAACGCATCGACACCTATCGTCAAGGCGACACCCGCGAGACCGAGACCGACGCCGAATATTTTCTGGCCGTTGATGGTCGGTCGCCCGCCGCCGGTCATCATCGCGATCGCGAGCACGAACATCGGCGGCGTTGCATTGAGGACGCCGGCGAGACCGCTTGCGATATGGGCCTCGCCCCAGCTGATCAGGGTGAAGGGCAGCGCGCTTTGCAGCAGTCCTTGCACGAAGAGAGCCGTCCAGTCCGATCCTCGGCGAGGAAGGGCGTATCCCTGCGCGAGAGCGATCAGGATCAGGATTATTGCCGCCATCGTCACCCGCGCGGCGACCATCGTGAAGGGCGGAATCGTCGGGATCGCGACCTTGATCAGCGTGAACGAGCTGCCCCAGATCAGCGAGAGAAGCAGCAGGAGCCCGATTTCGAGCGAGAGAGTGGTTTTCCTTGACGCCGTTTGTTGCGGCTGCGTGCTCATGCGATTTGCTCCTGAAGCGATCGACACCATGATCCGGAGCGCCGCGCGAGGCTGGCTGAATTCGGACCTCATCGCCCGATCGAGTCCGATTTCAGCTACTCGGCGCGCTGCGCGGGCGTTATTCTCCCGCAATGGCGACAAGCTCGGCGCATCGGCAAACGCTGCCACCGCATCTCGACTGGGAAACCTGCGATCGGGCTCGGCTGGCGCGTGCGCGTGCCTTCGACGGACTGTTCTTCTCCGGTGTCCGCTCGACGCGCATCTATTGCCGGCCGGTCTGCCCCGTTCGTCCGGCCCGCTCCGAGAACGTCACCTTCTATGCGACCGCTGCCGCCGCCGAGCGGGCCGGCTTTCGCCCGTGCCTCCGATGCCGGCCGGAAGCGGCGCCGGGTTCGCCGGCCTGGATGGGAACGGCGAGCACCGTGGCGCGCGGAATGCGCCTGATCCATGACGGTTTTCTGGATCGGGCTTCAATGACGGAGCTTGCAGAAGCCCTCGGCGTCGGGCCGCGTCACCTGCTTCGCCTGTTCATGCGTCATGCCGGGGCGAGCCCGAGCGAGATCGCAGCGACCCGGCGTGTGCAGGAAGCAAAGCGTCTGATCGATCAAACCAGCATGAGCTTGGCTGAGATCGCTTTCGCCGCAGGTTTTGGCAGCGTTCGCAGATTCAACGATGCATTTGCCGCGACTTACAAGCGGCGACCATCGTCGTTCCGCCGACCGCGATAGGCTGGTGTCGGCGCTTTAGCCCGGGATCACCCGATCTGCTTCTC
This sequence comes from Bradyrhizobium sp. 149, assembly GCF_023073915.1. Taxonomy (GTDB): domain Bacteria; phylum Pseudomonadota; class Alphaproteobacteria; order Rhizobiales; family Xanthobacteraceae; genus Bradyrhizobium. Next base: position 205,252 of record NZ_JADPKK010000005.1, read on the forward strand.
GCCGTGTCGCTCCGACAGCGTGAAGATCTCGACGCCGGTGGCGGTGACGCCGACGGAGTGTTCGAACTGCGCCGACAGCGAACGGTCGCGGGTCACCGCGGTCCAGCCGTCGGAGAGGATCTTCACATGCGGCTTGCCGAGATTGATCATCGGCTCGATCGTGAAGAACATGCCGGGCTTGAGCTGCACGCCCTCGCCGGGCCGGCCGATATGGATGATGTTCGGCTCGTCGTGGAACATGCGCCCGAGGCCATGGCCGCAGAAATCGCGCACCACGCTCATGGCCTGCGGCTCGACGAAGCTCTGGATGGCGTGGCCGATGTCGCCGGTGGTGGCGCCGGGCTTCACCGCGGCGATGCCGCGCATCATCGCCTCATAGGTCACCTCGATCAGCCGCTCGGCCTTGCGCGCGATCGGGCCGACCGCATACATCCGGCTGGAATCGCCGTACCAGCCGTCGACGATGAAGGTGACGTCGATATTGACGATGTCGCCCTCTTTTAGCGGACGGTCGCCGGGCATGCCGTGGCAGACCACGTGGTTGAGCGAGGTGCAGGTCGAATAACGATAGCCGCGATACATCAGCGTCGCCGGATAGGCATTGTGGCTGAAGGCAAAGTCGCGGACGAACTGGTCGATGCGCTCGGTCGGCACGCCGGGCCCGACGATGTCGGTGAGCTCGTCGAGGCACTTCGCCACCAGCGCTCCCGCCTTGCGCATGCCGGCAAAGGCGCTTGGCCCATGCAGCTTGATCTGTCCGGTCTTGCGCAGGGAGGTATCGGAGGCTTCGACGTAGCTCATGCGGGCGCTATCTTCTGAGGTGGGGCTCGATATCGGTGGAAAGGCTTGATTTCACGCTCCAATTTAATGATTGCGCGCCTTCATGCAAGTCAGGCGTGCCTGCCTTGCGCCTGCAAGCTGGCCTAATTCGGGACTTCCACGGTGGTTTCCACCGGCAGGGCGCCGCCGCGGATGCGGATTTCGCGGACGGGGTACGGAACCCGGATGCCCTCGCGCTTGAAGGCGTCCCACAGCGCCAGCATCACGTCGCTCTTGACGTTGTCCATGCCGTCGGGGTCCGCGATCCAGAAGGTCAGTGAGAACTTCATCCCGGCTTCGGCGAACTCGGTCAAAATGCTGTTCGGCGGCTTGCCCTTCTGCGCGCGCGGATGAGCGGCCGCGGTTTCGGCGGCGAGCTTGCACACCAGCCGCGGGTCGGCGTCGTAATTGGTGCCGAAGGCGATCTTCACCAGCGTGTTCTTGTCCGTGTAGGTCCAGTTGACGACTTTCTGCGTCACCAGGTCCTCGTTCGGCACCAGGAACTCGCGGCCATCGCCGGCGGCGACGGAAATATAGCGCGTCTTCATCGCGCTGATCCGTCCGGTGTTGTCGCCGATGGTGACGAGATCGCCGGGCTTCACCGATTTGTCGGCGAGCAGGATGATCCCAGAGATGAAATTGGCGACAATCTTCTGCAGGCCGATACCGATGCCGACGCCGACCGCGCCGGAGAACACCGCGAGCGCCGACAGATCGATGCCGACCGCGCCGAGCGCGATCACGATGGCGACCGCAAGCAGGCCGATGCGGATGATCTTGACCAGCAGCACCTGCACCGACGGAGTCAAATCGGTGGTCGAGTTGATCCGGCTCTCGGCGAAATTGCTGGCGATGTTGGTGAGCCAGAGCGCGATGAGCAGCAGCGCGCCGGCCTTGATCACGAGCAGCGGCGTCAGCCGCAGGCCGCCGAGCACGATGGCGAAAGAATCGAGCAGGTCGACCGTCGCATCGAGCTGGCCGAGGATGGAGAGCGCCGCGACGAACCATGCCGTGATCGACACCAGCTTGACGATGAAGGCGTTGCGCAGCACCGACGTCAGCAGCCGGATCGCGAGCCAGGCCAGCCCCAGCTTGGCGGCGACCATCAGGAGATAGCTGCGGCTCGGCCAGGTCGCGTGGTACATCACCACGCGCGAGACGATCACGAGCAGGGTGAACGCCGCCGTCGAGGCGCTGGAGACCATCACCCGGACGAAGTGCCGGAGCGGCAGCGGCCAACGCATCGCCAGCGAGGTCATGTCGACGCGGCTGCGAACGGCGGCTTCCGCGGCATAGGCGACGCCGGCCGCAGCCAGAATGAGCCCGAATTGCAGGTAGAACCAGGGCGACGAGATCTCCGCCCCGACGCTGCGCGCCGTGGTCTGCACGAACTCCGTGAAGTCTTTGAGGTCCATGTCCATCGGTCTCGTCGGGAAGCGGGCGGGAGGCGTTGATTCGGGGGCGCCGCAGACTCCCACAAAGGGCGCGGCCGGACCACCGATACACCGCTAAGTGAAGTGCGTTAAGGCCGCAAATTGCGGGCAGATTGCCGCGAGCGGGAGAAAATGGGTTGGCGTGGGAGTCCGCCGACGATAAGGATGCACTTCCAGCGATTTGTACCCGGAAGGTGGATGGCTTCCCTCGATACTGTCAGCCTCGCCATATTGCTCGGCGCCGTCCTGGTGTTGGCCGGGATCCTGTCAAGCCTGCTTGCGCTGCGCTTCGGCGCGCCCCTTCTGCTCGTCTTCCTCGCGATCGGCATGCTCGCCGGCGATTCCGGGCCCGGGCAGCTCCAGTTCGACGACGTCCGCACCACCTATCTGGTCGGCTCGGTCGCGCTCGCGCTGATCCTGTTCGATGGTGGCCTGCGGACTCGCTTTGCCAGCATCCGCACCGTGCTCGCGCCCTCCGTGGTGCTCGCGACCGTCGGCGTGCTGCTGACCGCGCTGATCACCGCGCCGTTCGCGAAATATGCGCTCGACCTCAACTGGACGGAGTCGCTGCTGGTCGGCGCCGTGGTGGCCTCGACGGACGCGGCCGCAGTGTTCTTGCTGGTGCATACCCAGGGCCTGCGCCTGCGCCCGCGTGTCGGCGCGACGCTGGAGGTGGAATCCGGCACCAACGATCCCTTCGCGATCTTTCTGACCCTGATGCTGGTCGAATACATCTCGCTGGGAGTGGGTACGGCCGCGCATGTGCTGATGGAGTTCGCCCAGGAGGCCGTGCTGGGCGCCGTCGTCGGGGTGATCGGCGGGCGTCTGGTCGTCATCGCGCTCAATAAGGTCGCGCTGCCGCAGGGCCTTCATGCGCCGTTTGTCACCACCGCGGCGCTCGTCATCTTCGGCGGCTCGCAGATTATGCACGCTTCCGGCTTCCTCGCGGTCTATCTCGCCGGCATCATCATTGGCAATCGCCCGACGCGCGCGCATAATTCGGTGGTGGCCTTCCTGGATGCGGCGACCTGGCTGGCGCAGATCGTGATGTTCGTGCTGCTCGGCCTCTTGGTCTCGCCGAGCCGGCTTGGCGGCAGCGTGCTGCCGGCGGTCGGGATCGCATTCGTCCTGATGCTGGTGGCGCGGCCGATCGCGGTGTTCGTGTGCCTGGCGCCGTTCCGCTTCAACTGGCGTGAAAAGATCTTCATCGCCTGGACCGGCCTGCGCGGCGCGGTCGCGATCTTCCTGGCCTCGATCCCGATGCTGGTCGGGCTGTCGAAGGCCTATCTTTATTTCGACGTCGCCTTCGTTGTCGTCATCATCTCGCTGCTGCTGCAAGGTTGGACCCTGGCGCCGGCCGCGCGCAGGCTGCATGTGGCCCTGCCGCGCGCCGAGCGCGGCCCGCGCCGTGTCGAACTGGATCTGCCCGGCCAGCTCGAGCAGCAGCTCGTCGGCTATCCGGTGCGATCCAAGAGCCTGTATTTCCGCCGCGGCCTGATTCCGTCCTGGTCGAAGCCGACGCTGGTGATCCGCAACGAGAGTATTTTGACTCCGGCAGAGGCCGATCCGGTCGCGCCCGGCGACTACATCTATCTGCTGGCGCCGCCGGAAAAGGCCGAATCGCTCGACCGCTTCTTCGTCGACATGCAGCCGAGCTCGGCGCCCGATCCGCACCTGCTCGGCGACTTCATGGTCTCCGGCGAGCACACGCTCGCCGAGCTCGCGGAGATCTACGGCGTGAACGTCGGTGAGGACGAGAGCAAGCTGACTTTGGCCGATTATTTCGACGTCCATCTCGACCGCGCGCCGAAAGAGGGCGCCGAGCTCGTGCTGGATCCGATCGTGCTTGTGGCGCGCTCGATCTCCGGCGGCCGCGTCAACGTCGTCGGCCTACGCCTGCCGGAAGACGAGGAAACGCCCGCGCCGCTGACCCGCAGGCAGGTCCTGCGGCGCAGGCTGGCGGAGCTGTGGACGTCCGTGGCGGGGGTTTAGCTGCCACGCAATCCGCGTCGAGTTTGGTAGGTCGGAACCAACTACACACTCCCGTCATTGCGAGCGCAGCGAAGCAATCCAGACTGCCGCCGCGGAAAGATTCTGGATTGCTTCGCTGCGCTCGCAATGACGGGGATGGACGGGCAGCGCGCCTTCACGTCAACACCTTCACCCCGCCGAACGACGTCACCCGGCCCTGCTTCAGCATCACGATCTGCGTGGCGAGCTGGCGCAGCTCGGCGGCGTCGTGGCTGACATAGACCATGGGGACGTTGGCCTCATCGCGCAGCCGCACCAGATAGGGCAGGATCTCCATCTTGCGGCCCTCGTCGAGCGCGCCGAGCGGCTCGTCCAGCAGCAGCAGGCGCGGCCTCGACAGCAGCGCGCGGCCGAGCGCCACGCGCTGGCGCTCGCCGCCTGAGAGCTTTCCGGGGCGGCGACCCTGCAGCGCGCCGATGTCGAGGAGCTCAATCACGCGCTTGTGCTGCGCCGGGTCGGGCGCGAGGCGGTTCATTCGCCTTCCATAGTCGAGGTTCTGCGCGACGTTGAGGTGCGGAAACAGCCGGGCATCCTGGAACACATAGCCGATGCGGCGGCGCCAGGTCGGGACATGAATGCCGGCCACGCTGTCGTCAACGGTCTCGCCGTCGATCACGATGGTGCCGCGGTCAGGCCGCAGCAGCCCCGCGATCATGTTGACCAGCGAGGTCTTGCCGGCGCCCGACGCGCCGAACAGGCCGATGACGCGGCCTTCGCTCGCGAAGGAGGCCGTGAGCGAGAATTCGCCGAGCTGCTTTTCGATGTCGACGCGCAGCATGGTCAATTCCCGTGCAATCGCGCGGTGGCGCGGCGGGCGAACCATTCGGCTGCAATCAGCGCGCCGAGCGCGAGCACGATCGAGACGATCACGAGCCGCCCCGCGGCGGCGTCGCCGTCCGGCGTCTGGATCAGCGAGTAAATCGCCGACGAAATGGTCTGGGTCTCGCCGGGAATGTTGGACACGAAGGTGATGGTGGCGCCGAACTCGCCGATCGCCTTGGCAAAGCCCAGCACCATGCCGGCGAGGACGCCGGGCAGCGCCAGGGGCAGCGTCACCGTGAAGAACACTTTCCAGGGCGTGGCGCCGAGCGTCTCGGCGGCCTGCTCGAGCCGGCGGTCGATCGCCTCGATTGACAACCGCATCGGACGCACCAGCAATGGGAACGACATCAGGCCGCAGGCGAGCGCAGCACCAGTCCAGCGAAAGGCGAAGACGATGCCGAGCGTGTCCGCGAGGAAGCCGCCGACGAGGCCGCGGCGGCCGAATGTCAGCAAGAGCAGATAACCGGTGACGACGGGTGGCAGCACCAGCGGCAGATGCACCAGCGCATCGAGCACCGACTTGCCCCAGAAATCACGCCGCGCGAGCAGCCATGCCAGCGCAATGCCGAACGGCGTTGCCACCAGCGTTGCGATGATTGCGACCCTGAGCGAGAGCAGGATCGCGGTCCATTCGGCGGGAGAGAGGTCGAGCATCAAATCGCAGAAGTTAAGTCGCAAGGGTTAAGTTGTCGGGCTGATCAGGAACTTGAAACCGTATTTTTCAAAAATGGTCTTGGCGGCGGCCGAGCGCAGGAAGGCGAGATAGTCGCTGGTCTCGCTCTTTGCTGTCGTGGTCGCGGCGACGGGATAGATGATCGCGGGATGCGAATCCGCCGGGAAGGTACCGACGATCTTCACGCCGGGCTCGATCTTGGCATCGGTCGAATAGACGATGCCGAGATTGGCCTCGCCGCGCGCGACCAGCGTCAGCGCGGCACGCACGCTCTCCGCCATGGCGAATTTCGGCTCGGCCGCCTGCCACGCTCCGAGGCTCGTAAGCGCCGCTTTGGCATATTTCCCCGCGGGCACCGACCTGACGTCGCCGGTCGCGATCCTGCCGTCGCCGGCGAGTTTTGCGAGGTCGAAACCCTGCGCGATGCTGACGTTGTCGAGCCTGGAATCCCTCGGCGCGATCAGCACGATGCTGTTGCCGAGCAGATTGACCCGGGTCGGCTCGCTGATGGTCTTCTTGGCGATCGCGTAGTCCATCCAATCGGTATCGGCCGAGACGAACACGTCGGCCGGCGCGCCCTGCTCGATCTGCCTGGCGAGCACCGAGCTTGCGGCATAGCTGACGCTGAACTTGACGCCGGTCCTGGCGGTGTAGGCCGCGTCGACCTCGTCGAGCGCGTTCTTCATCGAGGCGGCGGCGAACACAGTGATGGTCTTGTCCTCGGCTCTAGCGGGCGAAAGGCTCGCGGCCAGAACGAAGAAAGCCGAAAAAAGCACGGAAAGGCGGGACATCGGAAGCGCTCCATGCGCGCGCTCAGGGCACGCAAGACGGCGCGCGCAAGACGGCGTTGGTTGAGTTAGGCTGCGACCGGCGGAAGCGCTGTTCCGGCAAGCCCGACGGACTTACGGTCCGGCAAGCGATCGCCGGGTGCGACCATAACAGGCTGGCGAAACAGGTCAAAGCCGACGTTTGGTCCGATCCAGCTCGCAATCCTGCAAGGCGAGGAGGACAACCGGCTATGGCTTCGCATTGCCCGCGTGCAGCACGGCCTTGCACGCCGCCGGCATCTGCGCCAGCGTCATCGGCGGTTTCGGCTTCGGCGGCTCCGGCGGGGGCTTGGGGTGCAGCACGGCGTCGCTGAACCAGTAGGCGAGATCGGAGGGCTTGCAGCCTTCGTCCTCGGATTGCGACGACTGGCCCTCGCAGTCGCCGGCGCCCGCCGGGCAGCGCATGCGGATGTGGAAATGATAGTCGTGGCCCCACCACGGTCTGATCTTCGACAGCCAGGAACGGTCGCCCTTGGCCTCGCGGCACAGCGCCTTCTTGATCGCGGCATTGACGAAGATGCGCTGCACCGCTGGCTCCTGTGCCGCGTCGCGCAACACCAGCACATGGCTTGGCGTGAACACTTTCGGATCGATGTCGAGCCGGTCCTGCCGCACCATCATCACCGCCGACATCTCCTCGCGCTCGTCACGCGACAAGCGACGGTCCGGCATCGGCGTCAGCCAGATGTCGGCATCGAGCCCGATCTGGTGGCTGGCATGGCCCGACAGCGCCGGCCCGCCGCGCGGCTGAGCGATGTCGCCGACCAGGATGCCCGGCCATCCCGCGTCCTTGTGCGTCCTGGCGGCGAGGCGCTTGATCAGCGCGATCATCTCGGGATGGCCGTAGCTGCGGTTACGCGACAGCCGCATCACCTGCCAATGGTCGCCGTTGATCGGCATCTGCTCGGCGCCGCCGATGCAGCCCTTGACGTAGGAGCCGATGACATGGGCCGGCCCCTTCGACGGCAGCAGCTTTCGCGCGAACAGCTCCTTGGCGGCAATATTGGGATCGTTCGGATTGGCGAGCGGCGGCAGCGGCTTTGGGTTGACGCTGCCCTTGTCCTGGGCCAGCGCGTCGCCAGCGGCCAGGAGTGTCATGACGAGCAGGAGAGGGGCAAGGCGGCGGGGACTCATGCTGACATCCTTATAGCCCAACACCGCGCCGGGGTTAAGAAACAGTCCTTCCGCTGAAATATCGTCCGAAAGTCGCAGTTCCGCGGCGCCGGCCGGCCGATTTTTAACGACGCGATAACCCTCTCATGCATTGACCAAAATTCGTGCGTGGGATGCGTCCTCATTTCCTTCTGCATGCAATCGGATACGATCCGGGAAATGATTCAAGACAGCGCGCAATTCTGCGCCATCTCGTTCTCCGGTGACGACGACGCGATGCGCCTGGCGCGCCCATCGGCGCTGCCGCGCCTTGCAAACAGGCAATAGGAGCCGCCTTCTTGCGGCCGCCAGACCGGGCGTCCAGCCGCCATGCCACCTAGGATTACTTTTTTTTCAGACACTTGCTCCAAAACTGCGGTCGCTGGGTGCGACTGGGAAGAGTGAAGTTGAGTTTGGGGCCTCGAAGAACAAAAAGACGAAACGGAAGCGTGCTTGCTCACACCGGCCTGCACCCGCGCAAGCCGCGCTTTGCGCGCGCCCCTCATCCTCGGTCCGAACGCGACGAAGTTCTGCGCAGCCGCGCCGAGGCGGAGGCCGCGATCGCGGAAGCGCGCAAATCCCATGAGCGCCTGCGCCAGGCCATCGAGATCCTGCCGCAAGACATCGTGTTTCTCGATGCCGAGGGCCGCTACGTGCTCTGGAACAAGCAATACGCGGAGATCTATAGCAGGACCGCCGATCTGTTCGAGGAAGGCGCGCGCCTCGAGGATACGCTGCGCATCGGCGTCGCCCGCGGCGACTATCCCGAGGCTGCCGGCCACGAGGAAGAATGGATCGCCGAGCGGCTGCAAAAGCTCTATCAGCCCGGCGCGCGCCACGAGCAGAAGCTGGCGGACGGCCGCGTCATCCTGATCGACGAGCGGCTGACCGACGACGGCGGCGTCGTCGGTCTGCGCGTCGACATCACCGAGTTGAAGCAGCGCGAGGCCTCGTTCCGCCTGCTGTTCGACGGCAATCCCGTCCCCATGATCGTCTGCGCGCTGGACGACGAGTGCATCCTCGGCGTCAACGATGCCGCGGTCGCCCATTACGGCTACAGCCGCGCCGAGTTCGAGCGGCTGAAAATCCGCTCCCTGCAGGCTTTCGACAGCGAGCCGCCCTGGAGCGTCGATACGACCGGCGAGGATCAGGCCGGGCGCACCTGGAAGCACGTCAAGGCCGACGGCGCTCTGATCGACCTTGCGATCTACTCGCGCGAACTGACCTATGCCGAGCGGCCCGCGGTGCTGCTGGCGCTGATGGACATCACCGAGCGCAAGCGCGCCGAGGCGCGGCTCGCCTTCATGGCCCAGCATGACGGTCTGACCGGCCTGCCCAATCGCAATTTGCTGCGCCAGCGGGTCGACGAGATGCTGCTGCATAGCCGTCGTAGTACCGACAAGGTCGCCCTGCTGATGCTGGGGCTCGACAATTTCAAGGCGGTCAACGACACGCTGGGACACGCGGTCGGCGACAAGCTCTTGCGCGGCGTCGCCAAGCGGCTGCGCTCGACCTTGCGCGAGGACGACGCGCTGGCGCGGCTGAACTCGGACGAGTTCGCGATCGTGCAGAGCGGCCTGACGCGCCCCGAGGACGCGGTGCTGCTGGCAAAACGCCTGCTGGAAGCCATCGCTGATCCCTATCTGCTCGACGGCCATTCGGTGGTGATCGGCGCCTCCATCGGCATCGCGATGGCGCCGGGCGACGGCGACGATTCCGAAAAGCTGCTCAAGAGCGCCGACATGGCCTTGTCGCGCGCCAAGCTGGATGCGCGCGGCACGTTTGCGTTCTTCGAGGCGGCGCTCGACGCCAGGGCACAGACCCGCCGCAAGATCGAGGTCGAGCTGCGCGACGCGATCCAGAACGACGTGCTGCGCCCCTATTACCAGCCGCTGATCGACCTCTCGAGCGGCCGCATCACCGGCTTCGAGGCGCTGGTGCGATGGCCGCATGCCGAGCGCGGCATGGTCTCGCCGGCCGAGTTCATTCCGGTCGCGGAAGAAACCGGGCTGATCAATCCGCTCGGTGGCCTGATGCTGCGCCGGGCCTGTCTCGATGCCGCGACCTGGCCGGACGACGTCCGCGTCGCCGTCAACCTGTCGCCGCTCCAGTTCCGCAGCGGCAATCTGCTCTCCGTGGTGACCGATGCGCTGAAGCATTCCGGCCTGCCGCCGCGGCGGCTCGAGCTCGAGATCACCGAGACGCTGCTGCTCGAGAAGAGCGCCCAGGTGCTGGCGACGCTGCATGCGCTGCGCGCGCTCGGCGTGCGCATCTCGATGGACGATTTCGGCACCGGCTATTCCAGCCTCAGCTATTTGCGCAGCTTTCCCTTCGACAAGATCAAGATCGACCAGTCCTTCGTGCGCGATCTCGGCGCCAACCGCGAGGCCCAGGCGATTATCCGCTCCATCGTCAGCCTCGGCAAAGGCCTCGGCGTCATCATCACCGCCGAGGGCGTGGAGACCGAAGCCGAACTCAGCTGCCTTCGGGCCGAAGGCTGCGACGAGGGCCAGGGCTTTCTGTTCAGCAAGGCCCGTCCGAACATCGAGATCATCAGCCTGCTGGCGGCGCAGCGCGGCATCGATGGCGTGGACGACGAGGATGCCGCGCTGGTGGCCTAGGACGGGATATCCGCTTCCGTTCGGAGAATGGAGACCATCTCCGATCAATATCCTGCCGCTAATCCCGAGTTGCGGCGTGGGTCGTTCGCACCATAGTAGCGGTTGATGCCGACCTGCTTGCCGTTCAGTGATGGCGCGCCGACGATGATGAGCGCGAGATGGTTCGCCGGTTGCGGCGGACCGAACTTGTGGCCCATACCTTCCAGGATCTTGCGCGTGTCCGGTGACAGCGCATAGGTTTCGACATTGGTCAGGTCCGGAAGCCATTGCTGGTGGATTCGCGGCATGTCGACCGCCTCCTGCGCGTTCATGTCGTAGTCGATCGCGTTGATCATGGTTTGCAGCACGGCCGTGATGATGCGGCTGCCGCCGGGCGTGCCCACCACCATGACAGTCTTGCCGTCCCTGGTCACGATGGTCGGGCTCATCGAGGAGAGTGGACGCTTGCCGGGAGCGATGGCGTTCGCCTCACCCTGCACTAAACCATAAAGATTCGGCACCCCGATCTTGGCGGTGAAGTCGTCCATTTCGTCGTTGAGCAGCACGCCAGTCTTGGCCGCCGTCACCTTGGCGCCGAACCAGTCGTTCAGCGTGTATGTCACCGAAACCGCGTTGCCGTCCTTGTCCGCGATGGAATAATGCGTGGTGTTGCTGCCCTCGTGCGGCGCGACGCCGGGCTTGATCTCCTTGGAGACGCCGGCCTTGTTCGGATCGATCACGGCTCGGATATTGCTCGCGTATTTCTTGTCGAGCAGGCGATCGAGCGGATTTTTCACGAAATCGGGATCGCCGAGATAGCTGTTGCGGTCGACGTAAGCGTGGCGCATGGCTTCGATCTGCACGTGCACGGCCTGCGCGGAGTGGTAGCCCAGCTCTTTGAGCGGATAGCCTTCCAGGACGTTCAGGATCTCGCAGATAACGACGCCGCCCGAGCTCGGGGGAGGCGCGGAAATCACGTGGTATCCGCGATAGTCGCATTCGACCGGTGCGAGCTCACGCGTTTTGTAGCCGTCAAGGTCGTCCTGCGTCAGCAGGCCCTTGCCTGCCTGGCTCGATGCCACGATCGCGGAGCCGACCCAGCCCTTGTAGAAGCCGTCGGTGCCTTTGCTGCTGATCTCGCGCAATGTCTTGGCGAGTTCGGGCTGCACCAGCTTGTCACCCGCCTGGAACGGCTGACCGTTGTTGAGGAAGATGGCGCCCGATGCGGGGTCGTCCTGAAAATCCGCAGTGGCAGTGCGCAACAACTCGATGTCGCCCTGGTCCAGCGTAAACCCCTGCTCGGCGAGTTGGACCGCGGGAGCAAGCAGGTCGGCGCGCTTCATGGTGCCGTATTTTTCGCGCGCATATTCCATACCCGAGACGGATCCTGGCACGCCCACCGCGAGGTGCCCCTTGGTCGAGAGCCCCTTGATGACGTTGCCGTCCTTGTCGAGATACATGTTCGCGGTCGCACCTTTGGGCGCCGTCTCGCGGAAATCGAGAAAGGTCTTGCGGCCGTCGGCGAGCTGCACTGTCATGAAGCCGCCACCGCCGAGATTGCCGGCTGCCGGGTAGACGACTGCCAAAGCATAGCCCACCGCTACTGCGGCATCGACCGCATTTCCGCCACGCTTGAGCACATCCACGCCCACTTGGGTAGCCAGATGCTGCGCGGACACCACCATGCCGTTTTCAGAGGCGACCGGCGCCACCGAGGCCGCGCGTGCCGGGCTGAACGTCAGGAGGCTGACCGATACCATCGCGGCGACGATCGACCGCAGGTTTGTTGGTGTTTTGGACACGGCGAACACTCCTCGGGGCTGGGGCGGTGAGGCCGCCACACATTGTTGTCTCAAACGGATGGGCCACTCGCAAGGATCGCCTTGCCAACATCCTCGTAATGCGTGTCGCGCGCCTGGATCTGCTGGGTGATGGCGTGCATGTCGCGAAACCGGCGCTCGAAGGGGTTGCTGCGGAACACCGCGGTCGCACCCGCCATGTGATAGGCGGTGTCGACCACTTTTGCCGATTGCTGGATGGTCCAGGTTGCGGCGAGGCGAACCGCGGTGCGATGCGCTGCGCCGAGTTCACCAGTCGTGGTGAGGTCGCGCCACATCGCATTCGCCGTGACATAGAGATAGGCGCGCGCAGCGCGCAGATCGCCCTCGGTGCGGCCGATCAGGCCCTGAACCGCCTGGTTGTCGCGCATGGCGCTTGCCGCAAGCGATTGGTGTTTTGCGCGCGAAAGCGCGATCGCAGCATTCAGCGAGGCACGCGCGACGCCGAGCGAGATCGCCGCAAAGCCGAGGCTGAAGGTCGAACCGGTGCCGATCCTGTAGAGCGGGCCTTTCTCGCGCAGCGCGGACGGCACGTCACGAAACGCCGTGAAGCGCTCGGGGATGAACAGGTCGCTCACCTCGTATGAGTCCGTACCGGTGCCGGCGAGCCCGATCGCCTGCCAGACGTCGTGCAGCACGGCACTCGTCGCAGGAAACAAAATGGTGCGCACCTCCACCGACCCGTCGGCATTCTTGCGCGGCGAGCCGTCGGTCCCGACGATGCGGACATGCGCCCCCAGCCAGCTCGCCTGCCGCGAGCCCGAGGCGAAATCCCAGCGCGCGGTGACGCGATAGCCGCCCTCGACCGCCCGCGCCTCATGCGCGATCGCGCCCCAGGCGAGGATGCCGGGCGCCGTATTGAAGATCTCCTGCGCGGTGTCGCGCTCGAGCGAAGCAGCGATCATCGCGCAGACCGTACACTGGCCGAGACACCAGGCGGTGGAGGCATCCGCTTTCGCGATCTCCTCCAGCATCTGCATGAAGGCTTCGGGCGCGGCCTCTGCGCCGCCGAGGCTTTGCGGCAGCAGCGCGCGGTAGAGCCCGTTCTCGATCAGCGCGGCGACGACCGCCGGCGTCAGCCGCCGCGTCCGCTCGATCTCGTCAGCCTCGCTTGCAATGAGCGGCGCAAGTGCGCGGGCACGTTCGACGAGGCCAACTCCGGGAGTTGCGTTCATGCGCGTTTCCTCGCCCCTTCTGTCGTGAGCGGTAAGAGACGCGATGGTGGTCTATTTGGCGGTGAGGATCAAGCTGGTGCGACCGTCATTCGGGATCGCCAAACGCGAAGCGCGGAATCCAGAGATGATGGCGCAAGCTCCCGGAAGCTCGCGCCGGCCCAAGAAACAAGTCCGGCCTTCCGGAAGTTATCGTCTTCCAGAAGAACATGATAGTCTTCCAAGCTAGGCAGCGATTTAGGCCTCCGACCGGCAGCGGCAAATGTCCTCGCCTGATGACCAAACGAAACGTGCTGACGCAGCCCGCCGGGGTCGGAGAAGGGGCAAGACCCTACTGCTGATCTTGGCCATTGGATTTCTCGTTTTCGCAGCCGCTGCGGGCACGCTGTATTATGCGCTGCGGCCGATAACTCTCCGGATTGCCGTCGGACCGCCGGGAAGCAACGATCACAAGGTGATCGAGGCGATGACCGAGGCCTTTGCCAACGAGAGCAGGACCGTGAGGCTGTCTCCCATCGCGACTGCCGGGGCGGCCGAAGCTCTCGCTCTGCTCGGTGCCGGCAAGGCCGATCTCGCGGTCGGTCGCGGCGATCTGGAGATGCCGGCGGACGCGCAAACAGTCGTCATCTTGCGCAAGAACTTCGTCGTGCTGTGGTCTTCTTCGGGACTCGCGGGCAAGGGCTCCAAACGCAAGCCTGCGCCGAAGATCAAGGAGATCGCCGATCTCGAAGGCCGCAAGGTGGGGGTGATCGGTGCGACTGCGGCGAACGCCGTGTTGCTGAAGGTGATCCTGAGCGCCGCCGGCGTGGCGCCGGACAAGGTCACGGTTGCCCAGTTCGGCACGGGGCAAATCGACGAACTGGCGCGCGATGCGACCCTCGACGCCTACATGGCGGTCGGTCCGCTCGACAGCAAGATAACCGCCGACGCGGTCGCCGCGACCGCCCGGACGCGTGGCGAGCCGAAATTCCTCGCGATCGACGCGTCGGAAGCCATCGCCCTGAAGCACCCGCGTTATGAATCGGAGGAAATTCCCCCAAGCATTTTCAATGCGAGTCCAGCCTGGCCGGATGACAAGGTCGAGACCGTCAGTGTCAGTCATTTGATCGTCGCACGGAAAGCCTTGTCCGAAACGACGGTGGCGGCGTTTTACCGCCAGCAATTCGCGCTCCGGCAGGCCATCGCCAGGCAAGTGCCTGGCGCTGCGCAAATCACCAAGCCGGACACCGAGAAAGAAGCCGAGCTGCCGGTCCACCGGGGAGCGGCCGCCGTGATCGACGGGACTGAACGAACCTTCCTCGACCGATACGGCGACTATTTCTGGTGTGCGCTTCTGCTTCTCTCCGGCATTGGTTCGGCCGGCGCCTGGCTGCGTCAATATCTAAACCGGGATGAGAGGGACGAGAACACCAGCCATCGCAACAGAATTCTGGCCCTGGTTTCTAAGGTGCGCACCGCGGAGTTCGACCACGAGCTGCTGGCCATGCAGCAGGAGGTCGACTCCATCATCGAGGAAACGCTCAAATGCTACGATGACGGCGCCATCGAGGAGGAGGAACTGGCAGCCTTCGGCCTGGTGCTCGAATTATTCGATCATGCCCTCGTCGAGAGGCGCTCAGGTTTGCAAACGGCTCCCTCGAACGTGCTCGCCGCGCGCCGCTAGGCGATACCGGCTTTTGCATCCTAGCTTCGCTCCACAGCTTCGGGCGGGGTAGCTCGTCCCAAGCGGGTTGGCGCGATTGCAAGCTTCATCTCTCGACATCCTGACCGGCTTCGGCGACCACGTCGTCCCATGAAGGTCGCGATGTGAAGACCTCGGACAAGAACTTGGTGAAGCTCGTCACGTTGGGATTGCCGCGTCTGCTTTCCGGCCACAATGCGGTGATGTGAGTCCTCGGAACGGCGAAATTCTGCAGCACCGGCACGAGCTCCTTTCGCCGCACGTAGGGGGCCGCGACATAGGTGGGCGTGATGCCGATGCCGCCACCGGACGCAATGATCATGGCGACGGCATCGCTGACATCGGTGATGATCGTGGCATCGGGAATGAGCTCGATCGAGCGGTCGCCGACGATAAAGGGCCACCGGAAAATCTGCCCCGAGCTCTGGAAGCGAAAGTTTACGCAGTCATGGTTGACCAGTTCGTCCGGGGTAAGGGGCGTTCCGCGCCGGGCCAGATAGTCCGGAGACGCGAAAGCGCAGATGCGGTGAGGCGCGAGTTGCCGTGAGATGAGCCGGGAATCGGCAAGCTCGCCGACGCGGATCGCCACATCGATCCCCTCTTCGATAAGATCGACGAAGTGGTCGCCGAGCCGCAAGTCGATCGCAAGTTTTGGATAGCGACTGCGAAAGCGCGGCAAGGCCGCGGCGAGAATGTGGGTGCCGATCGGCAAAGGCGCTGCAATCCTCAAGACACCGGCGGGTTCGGACCGCGCCGCAGCTGCCGCCTGTTCGATCGCATCCGCTTCCCGCAGAAGCCGCAGTGTCCGCTCGTGGAGATCGCGGCCTTCCGAGGTCAAGGTGAGCGAGCGGGTGGTTCGGCTGAACAGGCGGAGGCCAAGACGCTGCTCCAGCCTTTGAACGCTCTTGCTGACAGCGGAAGGCGAGACGCCGAGAGCGCGAGCGGCGGCGGTATAGCTGCCAAGGGAGCCAGAGCGGGCGAAGGCGATCAGGCCGGTCAGTCGGTCAAGGCTGATTTGTTCCATGGCGGCATAATAGAGCGGATAATGAGCCGGATTATCAAGCAGAACCGATGCATCTAAGTTGCGTTTCATCGGCCGCGCGTTGGGCGCTGCCCCGTGAAAGGACTGCCTCCCATGACCGATTTTGCCTCCAGCTCGCTTAGGGATCGCAGCGTCGTCATCTTCGGTGGCACCTCGGGAATTGGCCTTGCCGCCGCCCAACAGGCCCACGCTGCCGGTGCCAAGGTCATAATTATCGGGCTCGGTGCCGCGGGAGCTGAGCGGATTGCCGCCGAGAACGGGTTCGCTGGTTGGCGCTCCGCCGATGTGACCAAACCCGAAACGATCGCCGCCGCACTGGCCGATATCCCCCATGTCGATCATCTCGTTCTGCTTGCCGGCAGCTTCGTCGCGGGCAAGGTACTTGCGACAGACGTCGATTATTTGCGACGCGCTTTCGATGAGCGCATCTGGGCGGCCGTTCATGCCCTGCGCAGCCTCGGAAGCCGAATGGCCGCCGATGGATCGGTCACTTTCATTTCCGGAGCTTTGGCGGATCGACCAAACGCATACGGCACCGCCGTGCTCGCCGCCGCCTCGGCGGCTATGGAAGCCTTCGCCCGTGGCCTTGTCCTGGAGTTGGCCCCGCTCCGCGTGAACACGTTGTCGCCTGGAACGATCGATACGCCTCTGCTCGCGCGCACGCTCGGCGACGGCCGCGACGCTTATGTGGCGGCTCTCGAAGACAAGCTGCCGCTGCACCGTCTCGGCACGGCGCAGGAAGCGGGCAACGCAGTGGTCTTCCTGATGAGCAATCGCTTCATGAACGGCGAGACGCTTCACATCGATGGCGGTGCCCGTCTCGTCTGATTATTTGGAGCATGGAGTATGGCGTGTGGCGTCAAAATCGACGTCACAGGCGCGAGGGCGAGGCGATGCCTTCATGAGAACATGCTGACGGAGTCGGCTCGGACTCGCCGCAAAGAGGAAACAAGAGATGAATGCCAACGAATTCGAGTTCGACCACTTGCTCCGCTCGAACCTGGAGCGGGTGTTCAATGAGCGCGACGGAAGCAAGCGAAACGATGCGATCGCTGAGCTATTCGTTGAGAATCCGGTGATGTACGAACCTGCGAACATTATAAGGGGCCGCGCAGAGATATCACGCGTTGCAGGAGCGCTGTTGGAGCAATTCGGTCCCACCTTCACCTTCGTTCCCCAAGGCGTAGCGGTCGGGCATCACGGAATAGGCCATCTCACCTGGACAGCCGGTCCGAAGGACGGCCCGATCGCGGTCACCGGCGCCGACGTTGCCGAGGTGGAAGACGGCAGAATCTCGCGCTTGTGGGTGATGTTGAATCCACCAGCTGGATGAAGGTAATCGGGCGCTCGCGAAGTGTTGGATTGGTCCATTAGGTCGTCGCGGCCCAGCGCGACGACCTTTGCGCGCACGGTTCAAGAAGCTGGAACGATCAGGTGCACGGGCCGCAGAATTGAAAGCGCCACATCGCAGGCCTGCGCAAGACAGCTCGCCAATCCCACGGCTTGCGATGATGGCATCAGCCCCTGTTTTGCCCGACGAGTCAAACAGAGTTTCGCAAAATCGGAAGTTCGAAAAAAGCCTAATGCCAACAATGGGTCGGCTACTGTGCATGGGGTTGTTTTCGAGCTTTTTTATTATCCGCCCCTGAAGGTCCCGAGCCGGACCTGTCCCGTCACGCTTCAGGCAGGCTTGCGTTCAGCTATCCACCTTCAGCGCGGCAATGAAGGCTTCCTGCGGGATGTCGACCTTGCCGAACTGCCGCATCTTCTTCTTGCCTTCCTTCTGCTTCTCCAGAAGTTTGCGCTTACGCGTGATGTCGCCGCCGTAGCATTTTGCGGTGACATCCTTGCGCAGGGCGCGCACGGTCTCGCGCGCGATCACCTTGCCGCCGATCGCCGCCTGGATCGGGATCTGGAACATGTGCGGGGGGATCAGCTCCTTCATCTTCTCGACCATGGCGCGGCCGCGGCCTTCGGCGCGGGTGCGGTGGACCAGCATCGAGAGCGCGTCGACCGGCTCGTTGTTGACCAGGATCTGCATCTTGACCAGATCCGCCGGCTTGTAGTCGGTGAGGTGGTAGTCGAACGAGGCGTAGCCCTTCGAGACCGACTTCAGGCGGTCGTAGAAGTCGAACACGACCTCGTTGAGCGGCAGATCGTATTTCACCATCGCGCGGGAGCCGACATAGGTCAGCTCTTTCTGCACGCCGCGGCGGTCCTGGCACAGCTTCAGCACGCTGCCGAGATATTCGTCCGGCGTGAGGATCGTGGCCTCGATCCAGGGCTCCTGGATCTCCGCGATCTTGACCACGTCCGGCATGTCGACGGGATTGTGAATGGAGATTTCCTGCCCGTCGGTGAGGCTCATCTTGTAGATCACGCTCGGCGCGGTCGCGATCAGATTGAGATCGAATTCGCGCGACAGACGTTCCTGGATGATCTCCAGATGCAACAGCCCGAGGAAGCCGCAGCGGAAGCCGAAGCCGAGTGCGGCCGACGTCTCCATCTCGTAGGAGAAGCTGGCATCGTTCAGGCGCAGCTTGCCCATCGCCGCGCGCAAGGTCTCGAAATCATCGGCGTCGGCGGGGAACAGGCCGCAGAACACCACGGGAATGGCCGGCTTGAAGCCCGGCAGCATCTCGGTCACCGGCTTCCTGTCGTCGGTGATGGTGTCGCCGACGCGGGTGTCGGCGACTTCCTTGATCGCCGCGGTGATGAAGCCGATCTCGCCGGGGCCGAGCTCGTCGACCTGCGTCATCTTCGGCGTGAAGAAGCCGACGCGCTCGACGTCATAGGCCGCGCCCGTGCCCATCATGCGGATGCGGCTATTCTTCTTCATCACGCCGTCGACGACGCGGATCAGCACGACGACGCCGAGATAGACATCGTACCAGCTGTCGACCAGCAGCGCTTTCAATGTGGCCTGGCGATCACCCTTCGGCGGCGGCAGGCGGGTGACGATGGCTTCCAGCACATCGGGCACGCCGAGGCCGGTCTTGGCCGAGATCATCACGGCGTCTGACGCGTCGATGCCGATGACGTCCTCGATCTGCTGCCTTATCTTCTCGGGCTCGGCCGCGGGCAGGTCCACCTTGTTCAGGACAGGTACGATCTCATGACCCGCATCGAGCGCGTGGTAGACGTTGGCGAGCGTCTGCGCTTCGACGCCCTGGCTGGCGTCGACAACCAGCAGGGAACCCTCGCAGGCCGCCAGCGACCGCGAGACTTCGTAAGCGAAGTCGACATGGCCGGGCGTGTCCATCAGGTTGAAGATGTAATCCTGGCCGTCCTTGGCGCGATAGGCGAGCCGCACCGTCTGCGCCTTGATGGTGATGCCGCGCTCGCGCTCGATGTCCATCGAATCGAGCACCTGCTCCTTGCCCGCCATCTCGCGGTCCGTGAGGCCGCCGGTCATCTGGATCAGGCGGTCGGCCAGCGTCGATTTGCCATGGTCGATATGGGCGACGATGGAGAAATTGCGGATGTTCGAAATGGGGACGGTCGTCATGGGCGCGGGATACCACTCACATCCCCGTGCGGCAACCATATTGCTGTATTTTCAGGGCCTTTGTTCACGCCAAGCTGATTCCACCAAGGCTTAAAACGCGCTACGCAACGGCCTATGTCCACGACCTCGATCCCGTCTGCCCGAGCGCGCGCGAAGACCCGGGTGAGCTATGCCCGCTTTCGGGCCTGGCTGGTTGCCAGCGCGACCCGGCCGGAGGCGCGCCTCTGGCGGGTGATCCAGCTTGCCATCCTGCATGCGGTGCTCTGGACCTTTATCCTGATCAATCTGAAGGCCGCACAGGACGTTCACATGGACGTCGCAGAAGCCTGGGGCTGGGGGCAGAAATTCCTCTGGGGCTATGGCAAGCACCCGCCGCTGTCGGGCTGGGTCGCCGGCCTCTGGTTCATGGCACTGCCGCCGACGGACTGGGCGACCTATGCGCTGGCGATGACGACCGTCAGTGTCGGCATGGTGATCTGCTGGCTCATCGCGCTGCGCGTCGTGGATGCGCGGCGCGCGTTCCTGGTCGTGGTGATGGTCGCGCTCTACCCGATCTTCAATTTCAAGGGTTTCAAGTACAATCCCGACCTGCTCCAGCTCGTCACCTTGCCGCTCCTCGTGCTGGCTTATCTCAATGCATTCGAGAAGCGGAGCTGGCAATCCGGTGTCTGGCTCGGACTTGCCGGCGCGCTAGCGCTGATGACCAAATACTGGGTGCTGACCATGATCGGCGCCATCGGGCTTGCCGCCCTGATCCATCCGGAGCGGATGAAATTCCTGTCGTCACCGGCGCCGTGGATTGCGGTCGCGACGATGGTGGTGGCGATGATCCCGCACATCGTCTGGCTGGCGGACGCGCATTTCGTGCCGCTGACCTATGCGGGCGACACCTACAGCCTCGAGGATAGCGGCCAGGTGCATCAGCTCGTGGCTGGCTATGCCCTGCATAATATCGCGCTGCTGGCGCTACCGGTGGCCCTGGCCGCGCTGGCGATGGCGCTGGTGCCGCACTGGTTCAGGCTACTCTTGCGCGCGCCCTTGCGCATCATCACGCGGGCCTGGGCGCGCGGCGCGAATCCCGGCGTGAATCTTTCGCAGGCGCGCAACGTCTGGATCATTCAGATCATCGTCGCATTCGGCCCCGCGCTCGGCGCGCTGGCTTTCAGCATCTACATGAAGACCGATTGGGGCATCTCGCTGTTCTTCCTGGCGCCCTTGGCGCTGGTTGCGATTCCGGCGTTGCGGGTGCAGAGCGCTGCGCTGTTCAACATCGCCGCGATCTGGCTCGTGCTCAGCGTCGCCACGCTCGCCGCCTCGCCCTGGATCGCCGCGCGCGAGATGGCGGCCAATGCCGGCAACACGGCGACCTATGGCGCACGCTCGGATCTCGCGCGCGAGCTGACGCAGGCCTGGCACGCGCGCTTCGCCTCGCGCTGGGCGGTCGTGGCGGGCACCATGGAATCAATCCAGCCGATGGTGTTCTACAGCCCGGATCACCCGGCCGCATTCACGCCGCTCGAAGCCTGGGATTCCGGGCTGACCTCGCCCGATGACGTCAAGAGATACGGCTTCATCGGCGTGTTCGATCCGGCCGACGGCCGCCTGCCGGCGTTCGAGAAATGGGTGTCCGAGGTTGCGCCGAACGCCGAGCGCATCGTGATGACGACGCGCCGATTCACCCACGGCAAGGCCGGTCCGTCGATGAGCTGGAACATCTACATCGCGCCGCCGGGGAAGTGATCGCGGCGACGCCGCCTAAATCCCTTCCTCGTTGAATTTGCTTTCAACGAGCTCGGTGATCGCCGCGAGCGCGGCTTCGGCGTCATCGCCGGCAGCCGCGACCGTGATGGTCGTGCCGGGTCCTGCGGCAAGCATCATCAGGCCCATGATCGAGGTGCCGCCGACGGTTTCGCCGCCGCGCGTCACCCAGACCTGCGCGCTGAAGCGCTCGACGGCCTGGACGAATTTCGCGGAGGCCCGCGCGTGCAGGCCGCGCTTGTTGATGATCAGGAGGTCCTTGGAGATGGCGCCCGCGGGCACGCCCGTCCCGGCTTGCGGCGCCTCGTCGCTCATTTGCCGGCGAGTACGCGGCTGGCGATGGTGACGTATTTGCGGCCGGCTTCCTGGGCCATCGCAATCGCGTCGGGTAGCGGACGCTCCTCACGCACCTTGGCGAGCTTCACCAGCATGGGAAGGTTGATGCCCGCGAGCACCTCGACCTTCGGCCGGCTCATGCAGGATATTGCCAGGTTGGACGGCGTGCCGCCGAACATGTCGGTGAGGATCGCGACACCGTCGCCGGAATCGACGCGGTTAACCGCCTCGATGATGTCGCTTCGACAGAGATCGGAATCATCTTCGGCGCCGATCGTGATCGCTTCGATTTGCTTTTGTGGGCCCATGACATGTTCAAGCGCTGCCTTGAATTCGTCGGCAAGGCGCCCGTGGGTCACAAGTACTAGACCAATCATCGGAAAACTCCTCGCGGGCGCTTTTGGTGCACCGCACGAACGCGCCACTTTGACCATCCAGAGCCCCCGCGCAAGAGGGGATGTTGCGTATCTCCCTGATCTAGACGGATGGATGAGGGGAGCTGCGCCGGTCTATTCGGTCGCGATAGTGGGGTTCATATGGTTACCATTTCCCTTCAAACAATCGCCCGCAGGGTTAACGGAAGATGAACTCTTGGTAGTGGTCAAGGCCGCAACAACCAGAGGGAGGGGCGAATAGTCGCGGCCGATCGGGATTCGCGGTATTTCGACACCTAAAATGCCCGTTTTCAGCGATTCGGGCGGCGGCAGCCGCTCGGCGTCCGCGGCGTCGAGATCGACCACGAGGCCGACGGTCGCATGCTCCACGAAGTCGCAGCGGCGGATTCCCAGCCCCCGGATCTCGATCAGGCCGGCCAATACCGGAGCGGGGCGGACCTCAATTTCGCGGCCGAGTGTCGCCAGATGGACACGGTCATCCCCGACCAGAACGGCCCTTTCGAGCACGCCGCTACGTCCCGCCATGATCAAATCGAAGGCAAGGCGCGACTTGCCGGAGCCCGAGGGCCCGCGGATCAGCACCGCCAGATCTCCAACCTTGACCGCCGAGGCGTGAATGCTGGGGCCGCCGTCGCTCATAGCGCCGGCAGCCTCACCACGAAGCGAGCCCCGACAACGCTCGGCGCTCCGTCCTCGTCCGCCGGGCCAGGGCGGTTCTCCGCCCAGATGCGTCCGCCATGCGCGTCGACGATCTGCTTGGAGATCGACAGGCCGAGGCCCGAGTTCTGGCCAAAGCCCTGATGAGGTCGGTCGGTGTAGAAGCGCTCGAAGATGCGTTCCAGCGCGTCGTCGCGGATTCCGGGGCCGTCGTCGTCGACCACGATCTCGATCTCGCCGCGCACGCGGCGGCAGGTGAGGCGTACCATGTTGCCGGGCTCGGAGAAGGACTGTGCGTTCGAGAGCAGGTTGGAGACCACCTGCCCGAGCCGCGAATCATGGCCGGTCACGGCGAAACTGTCGGTCGGGCTGCGGCCCTCGAAACGCGTTTCGACCGCGACGTCGTGGCCGAGCTTGGTTTCGTTGGCGACGGAGACGAGCGTCGTCAGCAGGCGGCGCAGGTTGACCGGGATCGCATCCTGGCGCTGCAATTCGGCATCGAGACGGCTGGCATCGGAGATGTCCGAGATCAGCCGGTCGAGCCGCTTGACGTCATGCTCGATCACTTCGAGCAGACGTGCGCGGCTGTTCTCGTTGCGCGCCAGCGGCAATGTCTCGACCGCTGAGCGCAAAGACGTCAGCGGGTTCTTCAATTCATGCGCGACGTCGGCGGCGAACATCTCGATGGCTTCGATGCGGCTGTAGAGTGCGCTGGTCATGTCGCGCAGCGCACCGGAGAGATGGCCGATCTCGTCGCGACGACGGGTGAAATCGGGAATCTCGACGCGGGTCTTGATGCGGCGGCGGATAAGCTCGGCGCTGTCGGCGAGCCGGCGGACCGGACCCGCGATCGTGCTGGCGAGCAGCAGCGACAGCATGATCATGACGGCGGCCGCGACGCCGCCGACCTTCAGGATCGCCAGGCGCTCGGCGGTGACCATCTGGTCGATGTCGTCGCCCTGCGTCGACAGCATCAGCGCGCCGTGGATGGCGCGCGAGCGCAGCACGGGGACCGCGACCGAGACGATCACCTCGCCGCGCGCATTGACCCGCACCATCGAGCGCTTCTGGCCCTGGAGCGCGTCGCCGACCTCCGCATAGCCGTTGCCGTTCTCGGGTCCGAGCTCGCGATAGAGCGGCAGGTCGCCGCGGTTCAGCCAGGTGCGGACCGCGACCATGCCACGTTCGACGATGCCCGGCTTCTCGGCGGAGGGCGACGGCAGGGGGAATCGCACCACGGTCTCGAGGCTGCGGCTGTCGACCAGCAGGCTGCCGTTCGGGTCGTAGATGCGGGCGCGCGTCTTGGTCGGCGAGATCAGCGTGCGCAGCACCGGTGCCACGCGCTCCGGATTGATCGGAAAATCCAGCGGCGAATACTCGTCCGACCCGCCATAGGTCTCGCCCGGCTTGAGGTCGAGCAACCGGTCGGGATCGATGGTGATGGCGTTGGTCTGCACCGTCGCGGAGGCCGCGATCGCGCCGGCGATGATCTCCGCCTGCACCAGCAGGCTCTGCGCGCGCGCGTCGATCAGACCGGCGCGGAATTGCGACAGATAAAGGATGCTCGCCACCAGCGCGACGAGGCCGGCGAGATTGAGCGAGACGATGCGGCGGGTCAGGCTCGAGAAGGACAGCGCGAAGAAGAACTGCCCGGCGCGCTTGAGCCAGCTCAGCGGCCGCCAACGTTGCCCGGCCGGTTTGTCCTCGGCCAATTGATCCGGAGCGCCGTGGGCGGTGACGTCCTCGGCGTTCTGGTTCTCGTCAGGCTGCGTTCGGTCAAGCAATGCTCACGCCCGCGTTAGGACAGCTCGTGCGAAGGTCCCCGCATCCTAGAGCCACCCCGGTCCCGATGGAATCAGAACCGGCGATGCTCTCGGTCTTTCGTGGAGGCGCGTGCGCCTCAGGCTTCCTTGAAGCGGTAGCCGACGCCGTAGAGCGTCTCGATCATTTCGAACTCGTTGTCGACCACCTTGAACTTCTTGCGCAGCCGCTTGATGTGGCTGTCGATGGTGCGGTCGTCGACATAGACCTGATCGTCATAGGCGGCGTCCATCAGCGCGTTGCGGCTCTTGACCACGCCGGGCCGGGTGGCGAGCGCCTGCAGGATCAGAAATTCGGTGACGGTCAGCGTCACCGGCTCGTTCTTCCAGGTGCAGGTGTGCCGTTCGGGATCCATGCGCAGCAGGCCGCGGTCGAGCGCCTTGGCGTCGTTCTCCTTTGGCGCGACGGTCGGGTCCTTCGGCGCCGAACGGCGCAGCACGGCCTTGACGCGTTCGACCAGCAGGCGCTGCGAGAACGGTTTGCGGATGAAGTCGTCGGCGCCCATCTTGAGGCCGAACAGCTCGTCGATCTCTTCGTCCTTGGAGGTCAGGAAGATCACCGGCAGGTCGGATTTCTGCCTGAGACGGCGCAGCGTCTCCATGCCGTCCATGCGCGGCATCTTGATGTCGAGGATGGCAAGATCGGGCTGGGTGGTGCGGAAACCGTCGAGCGCGGAGGCGCCGTCGGTGTAGGTCATGATGCGGTAGCCTTCGGCCTCCAGCGCGATCGAGACGGATGTGAGAATGTTGCGGTCGTCGTCGACCAAAGCGATTGTGGGCATGAGCCTCTGCTTTCTGCTTTCCGTTTGGGTCGTGGCTTGAAAACGGCGAGCAATCCACTGATGCGCCGCATACATGGGTGCCGATGTTGGCATTCGAACCTTGTCACCGAGCAATGCAAGCTAGGCTGAAGTGTGACCAAGTTCCATGAAACACGGCAGATTCGCCGCATCTCGACCCATAACCGGGCCCCGGTTTACCCGAAAAAAGGCCCTTCATGCAACCACCTGACCCGAGAAAGCCGATGCAACCGACCCCCGAGTTCGACCCCGGAAAGCTCGCCAAATCGTTGCTGCGGCGGTCACGGCAGGGCGCCTTGGCGACGTTGATGGCCGGCAGCGGCGATCCCTATTGCTCCCTGGTCAATCTGGCCAGCCATCCGGATGGCTCTCCGATCCTGCTGATCTCGGGATTGGCCGTGCACACCAGGAACATCCTGGCCGACAGCCGCGTGTCCCTGATGCTGGACGAGCGGGCGGCAGGCGATCCGCTGGAAGGCGCCCGGATCATGCTGTCCGGCCATGCCGAGCAAGTCGATGCCGACAAGGATCTGCTCCAGCGGCGGTATCTCAATGCTCATCCTTCAGCGGAAGCCTTTGTTTCCTTTAAAGATTTCTCCTTCTTCCGGATCCGGCCCACCGGAACCCATCTGGTCGCCGGCTTCGGCCGGATCGTCGATCTCAAGCCGGAGCAATTCCTCACGGACCTCGCCGGTGCCGAGGATTTGCTGGCGGCGGAGGAGGGGGCGGTCGAGCACATGAATGCCGACCACCGCGACGCCATGGGCCTCTATGCCACGAAATTGCTCGGCGCCGCCGAGGGCGACTGGCGCTGCACCGGTTGCGATCCGGAGGGCCTCGACATGCAGGACGGCCAGACCGCGCTGCGGCTGGACTTCCCGGAGCGGGTGGCTGATGGCACGGCGCTGCGCAAGATGCTGGTCCGCCTCGCCGGCGAAGCGCGCGCCAAGATGGACCAAAGCGCAACAAATTGAACGCTGCTGCCAATCGCCGCGACCCAAGACCGTAATCGGTACCGTAACCGGTCAGAAGGCGGCGGCGAGAGTGTCATGGCAGGACCGAAGAGACTGACGCTGGTTGCGGGCTTGGCGCTCGCGATCATCGCATCGCCTGCCACGCCTGGCTTTGCCCAGACCAGCCCTGCTCAAAAGGTTTCGCCGCGGAGAGCGCGCGGATCAACGCGCTCATGGGCGCCGGCAGATATTCGGAAGCATTGCCCTTGGCGCAAGGCATGGTCGCCAGCCTGGAGAAGAGCGACACCGGTCGCGAACTCGCCGCCGCGCTGAACAACCTTGGCCAGGTTCATGCCGGTCAGGGCCAAGACGATCTGGCCGAGCCGCTCTACAAGCGCGCCATCGTGCTGATGGAAAAATCGCTCGGTCTCGAAACCCCGTTGATCGGCGCCGAACTGACCAATCTCGCCGCGCTCTACCAGCGGCAGGGCCGCTATGCCGAGGCCGAACCGCTGTTCAAGCGCGCGCTCGCCGTTCGCGAGAAGGGACTGTCGCGCGACCATCCCGATGTCGGCCAGTCCCTCAACAATCTCGCCACGCTTTACGTGAAACAGCAGCACTATGCGGACGCCGAGCCGCTGTTTCAGCGGGCGCTCGCGATCTACCAGAAGGCCGGCGGGCCCGAGCATCCGGCTGTGGCCACCGTCCTGAACAATCTCGGCCAGGTCTATCGCGATCTCAACCGCGATGCGGACGCGGATCCGCCGATCAAGCGCTCGCTCGCGATCCGCGAGAAGGTGCTGGGACCGGATCATCCCGACGTCGCCCGCTCTCTCAATAACCTCGCCGGCCTCTACGAGCACCAGCAGCGCTATGGCGACGCCGAGCCGCTCTATCGCCGCGCGCTGGTCATTCGCGAAAATGCGCTCGGGCCCGACCATCCCGAGGTCGCCACCTCGACTAGCAATCTCGCTTATTTCCTCTACGTGTCCGGGCGCACCGCGGACGCATTGCCATTCGCGGAAAAGACGCTTCGGGGCGATCGCGCGCAGTTGCGCGTCGTGTTGCCGGTGCTGTTCGCCGCCCGTCAACAAGATCTGCTGCCCGGCGACAAGGCGCTGGACGAGGCCCTCGCCGCGATCCAGCGCGGCACGCAATCCTCGGCCGCATCCGCCGTGAACAAGCTCGCGGTGCGGCTTGCCGCCGGCAGCGACCGGCTCGCCGAGCTGGTGCGCCGGGACCAGGATCTCGCGGCCGAGTCCGAGGCGCTCGACAAGGCGATCGTCACCGCGGTGTCGAAGCAATCCGGCCAGCGCGATCTGGCAGCCGAGCAGCGCAGCCGGGCGCGGATCGCAACGATTGCGAACGAGCGCGCGGGCTTGCAGAAGACGCTCGCGGTCGAATATCCCGACTATTCGTCGCTCTCCAATCCCCTGCCGTTGACGGTCAAGGACATCCAGCTGCTGCTGTCGGCCGACGAAGCGATGGTGCTCTACTCCGTCGTCGACAAGCAGAGCTATGTCGTCGCCATCACGCGCGAGGGCGTCGACTGGAAGGCGATTTCACTCGGCGCCGATGCGCTGACGCAAAAGGTCACTGCATTCCGCAAAGGACTTGACGTCGGCAAGGGGCGCGATGCATCCGGCAAATCCGGATTGTTCGATCTCGCGCTCGCCAACGAACTCCATGTCGCGCTGCTCGGTCCGGTCGAGGCGTTGACAAAGGACAAGCGCAACCTGCTGGTGGTGCCGTCGGCTGCGCTGACCGCATTGCCGTTTCATCTGCTCGTCACGGAGAAGCCGCAGGCTGCGATCCCGGACACGCTCAAGGCTATCGTGGTGCTGCCTGGTTGCTGCGGCGTCAGGCCGTCTCGGTGCTGCCCTCGGTAGTCAGCCTGAAATCGCTGCGCGCCTTCGCGCGGAGGGATCAAGGCGTGAAGCCGATGACCGGCTTTGGCGATCCCGTGTTCAATCCTGCATTGGAGGCGCCCGCCGAGCGGCGCGCCGCGAATGGCAAGGTCGCCACGCGCAGTATCGCGACCATCGCCTATACCGACTTCTGGCGCGGTGCCGGGGTCGATCGCGCGCGGCTTGCGCAGGCGCTGCCGCAGCTGCCGGATACGGCGGACGAATTGAACGCGGTGGCCAGGGATGTCGGCGCGGCCGCGGCCGATATCCATCTCGGCCGCGACGCCAGCGAAACGACGCTCAAGCGTGCAGCGCTTGCTCAATACGGCATCATCTACTTTGCAACCCATGGCCTCGTTGCCGGCGACATCAAGGGACTGGGTGAGCCCTCGCTCGCGCTCTCGATTCCCGATCAGCCCACGGAGCTCGACGACGGTCTGCTCACCGCCAGTGAAGTCGCCCAGCTCAAGCTCAATGCGGATTGGGTTGTGCTGTCGGCCTGCAACACCATCGCAGGCGACAAGCCCGGCGCCGAAGCCCTGTCGGGACTGGCGCGCGCGTTCTTCTACGCCGGCGCCCGCGCGCTCCTGGTCTCGCATTGGGCAGTGGATTCGGAAGCTGCCACGCGGTTGACCACATCGACTTTCGAGCTGCTCAAAAACGATCCAAAAATCGGTCGTGCCGAAGCCCTGCGCCGCGCGATGTTAATGTATGTTGATGACACCTCGTTACCGCGCAACGCCTATCCCGCGATGTGGGGGCCGTTCGCGCTCATCGGCGAAGGCGAGGTACGATAGGGCGGCCTTGGGATTTGTCCGTGGCATTGTGCGTCGCAATAACCTTGGGAAACGCGCATTTGGTTGCGCGATCATTGGCGATTTTTTGATGCGCCTGCTCAGAGCTGACATGCGCGGCGTTTGGCGCGGTCCTTGAATAAACCAAATCCTGCGGGATCAGCTTGGCAACGCCAGCGTTCATCAGTATTAGGTCGCCCAGCCGAGGCCGGATGGCCTATCATTCACGGTGGCCGCGACGGCGCTAAAGCATGATCGCGCTGAGTGTCGCGGGTTCTAGGAGGATTTTTTCGTGCAAGAGACGGGCGTGCGCAACGGTGCCTTCGGTGCCGACAAATTCGGCTTAAAGAATCTCAAGCAGGTTCACTGGAACCTCGGTGCGCCGCAACTCTATCAATATTCGCTCTCCGCGGGCGAGGCGGTGCTGTCGGCCGATGGCGCGCTCTGCGCCGACACCGGCGAGTTCACCGGCCGCAGCCCCAAGGACAAGTTCACGGTGCGTGACGCCACCACCGACAAGAAGATGTGGTGGGCCGGCAACCAGTCGATCACCGCAGAGCAGTTCGAAACGCTCTACCAGGACTTCCTCAAGCACGCCGAAGGCAAGTCGCTGTTCGCGCAGGACCTCTACGGCGGCGCCGATCCGGCCTACCGCATCAAGACCCGCGTCTTCACCGAGCTCGCCTGGCACTCGCTGTTCATCCGGACGCTGCTGATCCGTCCCGAGGCGGTCGAGCTCTCGGGGTTCGTGCCAGAGCTCACCATCATCGATATGCCGAGCTTCCGCGCCGATCCGAAGCGCCACGGCTGCAAGTCGGAGAACGTCGTCGCGATCGATTTCGCCCGCAAGATCGTGCTGATCGCCGGCTCCTACTATGCCGGCGAGATGAAGAAGTCGGTCTTCACCACGCTGAACTACTATCTGCCTGAGCGCGGCGTGATGCCGATGCATTGCTCGGCCAATGTCGGCGCCAAGGGCGACGCCGCGATCTTCTTCGGGCTATCAGGCACCGGCAAGACCACGCTGTCCGCCGATCCCAATCGCACGCTGATCGGCGACGACGAGCACGGCTGGGGTCCGAACGGCGTCTTCAATTTCGAAGGCGGCTGCTATGCCAAGTGCATCAAGCTGTCGCAGGAAGCCGAGCCCGAGATTTACGCTGCCTCGACGCGCTTCGGCGCGGTGCTCGAGAACTGCGTGCTCGATGAAGACACCCGCGTGGTCGATTTCGACGACGGCTCCAAGACCGAGAACACCCGCTCGGCCTATCCGCTCGAATTCATCCCGAACGCCTCGCGCACCGGCCGCGCGCCGCAGCCCAAGAACATGGTGATGCTCGCCGCGGATGCTTTCGGCGTGTTGCCGCCGATCGCAAAGCTGTCGCCCGCGCAGGCGATGTATCACTTCCTCTCCGGCTACACAGCGAAGGTCGCGGGCACCGAGCGCGGTCTCGGCAACGAGCCGCAGCCGGAATTCTCGACCTGCTTCTGTTCGCCGTTCCTGCCGCTCGATCCGTCCGTATACGGCAACATGCTGCGCGACCTCATCGCCCAGCACAATGTCGACTGCTGGCTGGTCAACACCGGCTGGACCGGCGGCAAGTACGGCACGGGCTCGCGCATGCCGATCAAGGTGACGCGCGCTCTGCTCACCGCTGCGCTCGACGGCTCGCTTCGCAACGTCGAATTCCGCACTGACAAATATTTCGGCTTCGCGGTCCCGGCCGCGCTGCCCGGTGTGCCGAGCGAGATCCTCAACCCGGTCAACACCTGGAAGGACAAGGACGAGTTCGACAAGACCGCCCGTGCGCTGGTCGGCATGTTCCAGAAGAACTTCGCCAAGTTCGAAGCCCAGGTCGACGCCGAGGTCCGCGCCGCTGCACCGGACGTAAAGCTCGCGGCGGAGTAGGGGCTGATCGCTTGAATTACAAAAGGGCGGCCGCGAGGTCGCCCTTTTTGTTTCTTCCTTCTCCCTTTGTGGGAGAAGGTGGCGCGAAGCGCCGGATGAGGGGTTCTCTCCGCGAGCTCGAAGAGAATGACGCGCGGAGAGAACCCCTCACCCGTCTCGCCGCTACGCGGCGAGCCACCCTCTCCCACAAGGGGCGAGGGAAAAAGCGCCTACGCCTTGAAATACGCGATCTGCGTCGTGGTCGCGAGCAGCCTTCCGTTCGGCGACCACAGCTCGGCGTTCTGGTCGCCGTAGCTCTTGTGCATGATCTTCGCATCGGCCGTCGCGAGCACGCGGGTGATGTCTTCGGCCGCGAGCTCTTCGCTGTCGGTGTGAAAATACGTCGTCAGCGACACCGTGCCGAACGGCACCAGCTCGCGCCGCGCGTGGAAGATACGGCCGAAGAAGGCGTCCGACATCGACATCAGCGACAGCATGTCGAGCTTGCGCGGCGCACGGTCGGTGATCCAGAGTTTCGAATAGGTGCTGGCGAACTCGGTCCGCGGCGGGCCGATCCGCATCTCGCCCTCGACGAAGCGGAATTCATACTGGTTGGCCCAGGATGCCGCGATCTTCGGGAACGGCATCGTCGCTTCGAACGGCTTTGCCTCCGGGTATTGCGC
Organism: Bradyrhizobium sp. 149; assembly: GCF_023073915.1. Classification (GTDB taxonomy): domain Bacteria; phylum Pseudomonadota; class Alphaproteobacteria; order Rhizobiales; family Xanthobacteraceae; genus Bradyrhizobium. The sequence goes on from NZ_JADPKK010000005.1 coordinate 236,841, forward strand.
CACCCTGTGCTCCCAGGACGGACGGCGTTCGGCAAACACGGCGGTGGCGAGCGTTGCGACCTCGCCGCCGCCTTGCGACAGTTCGACGCTCCAGTGCTGGCTGGAACGGTTGGCCTTCACCAGACGCACGTCCAGATCGAATGGCCCCTTCGCGATCGGCGCGCAATAATTGACGGTGAGCGCCAGCGGATCGCCGGCACGTTGCGGATGGTCGATCAGAGCGCGCAAGATGGTCGCGGCGGTGACGCCGCCGAACGGGCCGACAAAGGCCCAGTAGTCGTCGCTGGTGTGTCCCTGCCAGCTGCTGTCACCCGCGGTGATGCGGGTGGCGTCGTCGAACGGGTGCGGGAGCTTGGCGTGCATTGTTGGTCCTCGGTGCCGACCCCGTCGTCATTGCGAGCGTAGCGAAGCAAATCCAGAGCCCTTTCCGCAGAAACAGTCTGGATTGCTTCGCTGCGCTCGCAATGACGCTGTTTGTGGTTGCGGCGCTCGTATCGCTGACGCCGGCTTGACGATGATGGCGATCATATCATCATCCTCTCTGCGAGATGCAATAACCTCGCAGGTAGTGCCGATTTCACGCCGCGGAAAATCAGCCCGCGACGTCGCGCAGAGTCGGCAGCAGCGGTGTGGTCGGATTCACCGGCACGTTCCAGATTTCCTCGGCATATTCGCGGATGGTGCGGTCGGAGGAGAACCACGCCATGCGCGCGACATTGAGAATGCTGGCACGTGTCCAGGCCGGCGCCACCTGCCAGCGTGCATCGACGCTGCGCTGCGCTTCGTAATAGGAATCGAAATCGGCGCTGACCATGTAATGGTCGAGATAGCGCAGCGCGTGCGCGATGGATTCGAAGCGGCCGGGGTCGCCGGGCGAGAACTCGCCGACGCCGATGGCATTGATGGCGCGCTGGAGCTTTGGCGAATTGCGGATCACGTCCGAGGCGTCCAGCCCCTGCTTGCGCCGGATCATCACGTCGCCGGCCTCCATGCCGAAGATCGCGATGTTCTCCGCGCCGACATGGTCGCGGATCTCGATGTTGGCGCCGTCGAGCGTGCCGATAGTGAGAGCGCCGTTCAGCGACAGCTTCATGTTGCCGGTGCCGGACGCCTCCATGCCGGCAGTCGAGATCTGCTCGGACAGGTCGGCCGCGGGAATGATGACCTCGGCGAGGCTGACATTGTAGTCGGGCAGGAAAACGACCTTGAGCTTGCCACCGATGGCGGGATCGTTGTTGACGACTTCCGCGACGTCGTTGATCAGCTTGATGATCAGCTTGGCGTAGCGATAGCTCGCCGCGGCTTTGCCGGCAAAAATCTTCACCCGCGGCACCCAGTTGCCGTTTGGGTCATCCTTGATCGCCTGGTACAGCGCGACTGTCTCGATCACGTTGAGAAGCTGGCGCTTGTATTCGTGGATGCGCTTGATCTGCACGTCGAACAGCGCAGTCGGATCGACCTTGATGCCGAGCCGCTCGCCGATCAGGCGCGCGAGCGCAGCCTTGTTGTGAAGCTTGACGCTGCGGAACTTTTTCTGGAATTCCACGTCGCTGGCGCGGGTTTCGATCAGGCTGAGCTGCGTGGGGTCATCGAGCACGGCATCGCCGCAGGTCTCGCGCAACAGATCCGTCAGCTTCGGGTTCGCCAGCATCAGCCAGCGACGGAAGGTAATGCCGTTGGTCTTGTTGGTGATGCGCCCGGGATAGAGATGGTTGAGGTCGTGGAATACGGTCTCGCGCATCAGGTCCGAATGCATCGCCGAGACGCCGTTGATGCGGTGTGAGCCGACGAAGGCGAGCTGGCCCATGCGCACGCGCCGCCCGCTCCTCTCGTCGATCAACGAGACCGAGGCGCGGAAGTCGATGTCGCCGGGGGCGCGCGCCTCTGCGAGCGCGAGATGCTGCACGTTGATGCGGTAGATGATCTCGAGATGCCGCGGCAACAGCCGTTCGAACAGCTCGACCGGCCATGTTTCCAGCGCCTCCGGCAGCAGCGTGTGGTTGGTGTAGGACAGCGTGGCGACCGTGATCTTCCAGGCCTCGTCCCAGCGGAAATTGTGATCGTCGATCAGAATCCGCATCAGCTCGGTGACGGCAAGGCTCGGATGGGTGTCGTTGAGCTGCACCGCGACCTTGCTCGACAGGCTGCGGAGCTGACCGTCCGACGCAAGATGCCGCTTGATCAGGTCCTGCAGCGAAGCCGAGACGAAGAAATATTCCTGGCGCAGGCGCAGCTCGCGGCCCGCCGGGCTCTCGTCGTTCGGATAGAGGAATTTGCAGATCGCTTCCGCGCGCGACTGCTCGGCGCTGGCGCTGACATAGTCGCCGGTGTTGAAGGCGTCGAGCTTCAAGGGGTCGGGCGAACGCGCCGACCACAGCCGCAGCGCGTTGACGTGCTGGCCGCGCCAGCCGACGATCGGCGTGTCATAGGCCATCGCCTGCACGGTCTCGGACGGATGCCAGATCGCGCGGTCGCGGCCCTTGTCGTCGACATGCTCGACACCGCCGCCGAAGCGGATGTCATAGATCACTTCGGGCCGCTGCAATTCCCAAGGGTTGCCGAAGCCGAGCCATTCGTCCGGATATTCCTGCTGCCAGCCCTGATTGATGATCTGGCGGAACAGGCCGTAATCATAACGGATGCCGTAGCCGATCGCGGGGATCGACAGCGTCGCCATGCTTTCCATGAAGCAGGCGGCAAGCCGGCCTAAGCCGCCATTGCCGAGCGCCGCGTCCGGCTCGCATTTGCGCAGCTCAGGCAAGGAGACGCCGAGATCGCCGAGCGCGACCTCGAAGATCTTCAGCAGCCCCATATTGTTCAGCGCGTCGCTGAAGAGGCGGCCGATCAGGAATTCGAGCGAGAGATAGTAGACGCGCTTGCGCCCGGCATCATAGCTGCGCTTCTCGGCGCTGAGCCAGCGATGCACGATGCGGTCGCGCAGTGCCAGCGCCGCTGCCTGGTACCAGTCGTGTTTGGTCGCCATGCCAGCATCCTTGCCGATGGCAAGGCGCAGCTTCGCCAGGATAGCGCCCTTGATCTCGGCCAGCGCGAGTTCGTCGATGGGCTGGCCGGGAGCGGGAAAATTCGGCTGGAACGATGAATCTTGCAAGTCGTCACTTCCTGGTCGCGAGAACACTACTGACCCTACGCATCTTGCCCTTGCACCGGAACCATCGCTGGCGCGGCCGTGCACTGCGCTGGCGTAAAATTATGCAAGGAACGGGCCGATTTGGGAACCCGGACCGATACGGGGAAACGTGGATTTGGTGCTATGATGGCGGCAGATTCAGCCATCAGTGTGGAGGAGACGTCCCGTGAACTCTCTGATGAGACTGCTGATCGAAATCGCAGCCGCCAGCTTCATCGTCGTCTGCATCACCGCCTCCAGCGCCGCCTTCGCCGCCGGCAAGGTGGGCCGCAGCGCCGACGGCCTGAGCTGCGCCGTCTCGCTTCCGCAAAACGCATCGCCAGCCGCTCGCTGCGCCGCCATCAAGCGCCAATGCGGCGGCAAGTTTTATGCGAGCGCGTGCGGGGATAGGTTGATGTCGGCGATGTGAGCGAACCAGTTGCCGAGAAAATGGTGTCGTCCCGGCGAAGGCCGGGACCCATAACCACCGCTATCAGAGAAGATGCGATAGATCGCACCAATCCGAATTTGCCTGTTCGATCAGGCGAATCTTCCAGTCACGATGCCACTCCTTCAACGCCTTCTCGCGCGCGATCGCTTCGGATGGTGAAACATATGTCTCAACATACACTAGCCGCGTCACACCATACTTGGTGACGAACTTCGAGCCGCGTCCCGAACGACGCAGGGACAATCGATTGCTCAGGTCATTGCAGACGCCGATGTACAAAGTGCCGTATCGCCGGCTTGCGAGAATGTAGACGTAGTACGCGGCGGGTGCATTCATCGCTGGGCGCCCAATTCCAAGACGTCTGACGGCGGTGGTTATGGGTCCCGGCCTCCGCCGGGACGACGCTGTGGAGGCATCAGAACAAATTAAGAACACTTTAGCAAGTCTTTGATATATCATTGTGATTCGGCGCGTCGCCGACACAATATCTAGCGTCTGTCAGACTTCGCGAGGACTACATGTCCACCATTGCCTTCGGTCAATTTGCCCTCACCAGGATCGCCGATTTTGCGCGTTCGCTGTCGCGGCTGCATCAGGCGGCGCGACGCTACGCGGTCGACGACGACCAGTTCGACCGCGAATTCAACGCGGTGTGCCAGTCGATCTGGGGCTACACCATCGACGACGTCAGCGACGATCTGTTCTCGGTCGAGGACCATCTGTTTCTCGACACGCTGGACGAAGCCCATGCGCGCATCTTCGCGGCCGAGCAGGGTTACGACCTCGTCGACGAGCAGGGCATGCTCACCGACTGGTGGGGCTTTTGCTGGATGATCTTGGCCGAGAAGCGCGGCCTGCTCACGGCGGACAACCGCGCTGCCGCGCGCGCGGCGATTGAGGAGAAATATCTGGCGGCGCCGAACGTGATCGGCGTGATCATCGGACGATAGTTGCCGCGCGTCCGCGACAGGAGACTGACAGCTAATCCAGCCCCGCGCGCTTCGCCGGCTTCTGCGTCTTCGGCACCGTCACGTCAGGCAGCGTCTCGCGCACGATCTCCGCGGCCGGGGCATCCGCCGCCACCGTCTCGGCGCGCACCGGCGCCACCTTCATCTCGCCGAGCCGCGCGCGGACCTGCGCGGTGAGACCGGGATAGGAGGCGACCGGGGTGAAGTCGGCAGCCTGGTCGTTGCCGACGCGGATGCCGGTATAGGCGACGAGGCCGTCGCTGGTGGCGATCACGTCGCCGGGCTTCAGCGAGGAGTCCAGCGCCAGATCGACCGGAGCGAGGCCGACCGGCTCGCGGCCGTTGCAGGTGCAGTCGGCGCGCAGCGCCTTGCGATAGGCGAACGCGTTCTCGCTGTCGGCGTAGCGCTCGCCGGTCTGCGACGCGGCACCGTCGATCGAGGAGCCGAAGTAGACCTTTGTCGTGCTGGCAGGACAGAACGCCTGACACATCTGCGCGGGCGAGGCGAGGCCGCGCATCAGCGGAAAATATTTGCCGTCGCAGCTGCGCACGCAGAACGCCGGTCCCGAGCCGCCCGCCGCGGCCGAACGTGTCGGCGGCACGTATTGCCGGGATGCGGCGTTCTGCTGGCCGGTGAAGGGGTCGGCGTAGGAGCTCGCCTGCGGCGGCACCTCACGCTGCGGTCGCTGCTGCTGCGTTCCACCGAACAAGAAGTCGAACAGGCCTTCGGCCGAAACCGGCGCCGGAACCGCAAGCAGCGGTGCCGCCAGTGTGACGGCTACGAGCATTGCGCGACGCCGCCGGCGTGCATGGGACGTGACTGTACGCAAACGCTTACTCCACCCGACGCTACTCAACCGGCCGGGACCATCAGGTCTCAGCACATCATTCACCATAAGGCCGGATGGTAAATGAGCGGTTGAGGGAGGTGGCTTCGTGTCGTGGATGCTGCGCTGCGCCCGGGACGGAGCGCCGTTAAGCCTTCAGAAACTCCGACGCCTTGTACAGCGAGCGGAATGGCAGGCCGGCCGCGCCGAAGGTATCGTCGGCGCCTTCCTCGCGGTCGACCATGGTCAGCACCAGCACCACTTCGGCGCCGGACTCGCGCACCGATTCCACCGCCTTCATCGCCGAGCCACCGGTGGTGGTGACATCCTCGACGATCACGACGCGCTTGCCCTCCAGCGTCTCGCCCCTGGGCAGCCCCTCGATCGCGAGCTTCGCGCCGTGCTCCTTCGGCTTCTTGCGCACGAAGAAGGCCGCGATCGGATGGCCCTTGATCCAGGAAATCTGCGCCAGCGCGCCGGCCAGCGGCACCGCGCCCATCTCGAGCCCGCCAATGAAATCGAGCTGGTCGTCCTTCAGCGCCTCATAGGTCAGCTCGGCAAGCAGGGTTGCACCCTCAGGATCGAGCATGGTCGGCTTGAGGTTGAAGTAGAAATCGCTCTTGCGGCCCGACGCAAGCGTCACCTCGCCGCGGCCGAAGGAGCGCCGGCGGATGATCTCGAACAGGCGGGCGCGGGAGGCTGATTTAGACACGGCGGGCCCTCGGGAGCGTTTTTGGAAGTGGCGGAATTTATCCGCGACGGCCCCGACATTCCAGAGGGGGCTTCCCCCGTCAACAGGGATCGGCCATCCCGGCCCGCCGGTTGTGGGGGGGCGACCTTCTGGAGTAGGTGGATGCCAGATGTCTTGGGCAAGAAAACTGGGCAAGGAAACGCGAAAAATGGCCATCGAGCTGCACACCTGGAACACGCCGAACGGCCGCAAGATCTCGGTCGCGCTGGAGGAAATGGGGCTGGCCTACAAGGTGATCCCGGTGAACATCGGCAAGGGCGAACAGATGGCGCCGGGGTTCCTGAAGCTCTCACCCAATAACAAGATCCCTGCGATCCTCGACCCCGAGGGGCCCGACGGCCAGCCCGTCAGCATCTTCGAGTCTGGCGCGATCCTGCTTTATCTCGGCGAAAAGACCGGAAAATTCCTGCCGAAATCGCTTTCGGACCGCATTCCCGTTTATGAATGGCTGATGTGGCAGATGGGCGGTTTCGGGCCGATGCCGGGCCAGGTGCACCATTTCATCGCGCTCGAGAACGAGCAGGACCGCGCCTACGGCCTCAAACGCTACATGGCCGAGACGCGACGGCTCTATGGCGTGCTCGACCGCCGGCTAGCGGACCGCGATTTTGTGGCCGGCGAGCTCTCGGTTGCCGATTTTGCCATCCTGGGCTGGGCCTGGCGTCACCCTCGCCACAAGGTCGAGCTCGCCGACTTCCCCAACGTCAAGCGCTGGTACGAGGCCCTGATGGCGCGCCCGGCGGTGAAGCGGGGCATGGAGGCGAAGCTGGATTGATCTTCTGCCTCTCCTCGTTCTTACGGGAGAGGTGAAAAGAACCTCACACCTTCCGCGCTTCCACCGCCATCCGCACCGCGAGCCCGGCCAGCACCGTGCCCATCAGCCAGCGCTGCACCAGCATCCAGCTTGGCCGGCTTGCGAGAAACAGCGCGATCGACCCGGCCGCGAGCGCAATCATCGCATTGACGCTGACACTGATCGCGATCTGGATCGCGCCGAGCACGACTGACTGCGTCAGCACGCTGCCGGCGGTGGGATCGATGAACTGCGGCAGCAGCGCGAGATAAAGCATCGCGATCTTCGGGTTGAGCAGATTGGTGACGAACCCCATTGCGAACAATTTGCGCGGGCTGTCGATCGCCAGCTGCTTCACCTCGAAAGGTGAGCGCCCGCCCGGCTTCACCGCCTGCCAGGCCAGCCACAACAGATAACCGGCGCCGGCAAAGCGCAGCGCGTCATAGGCAAAGGGAACGGCGAGCAGCAGCGCCGTGATGCCAAACGCCGCGCACAGCATGTAGAACACGAAGCCGAGCGCCACGCCGCCGAGCGAGACGATGCCCGCCGCCGGCCCCTGCGTGATCGAGCGCGAGATCAGATAGATCATGTTCGGCCCGGGCGTGAGCACGAGGCCGAGGCAGACGAGGGCGAAGCCGAGCAGGGCAGAGGTGTGGGGCATGGCTGAACCGGTGCGGAGACGGCACGGTTCTAATATGCACAAAGCGATGGGGCCATTGCGCAATTGCACGGAGGACAATTCAGTGCGGTCGCGCGCTCGCTGCGCTCCCTCGCCCCGCTCTTGCGGGGAGAGGGTGGGGTGAGGGGCCTCTCTCCACATATGAGATCGATGTGAGACCTGTATCCCCTCACTTGGAATCCACGCTTCGCGCGAATTCCGACGTCTCCCCGCAAGCGGGGCGAGGTGAAGAAGACCTCAGTGCGCCTCGTCCCAATTGTTCGCCGCGCGTGCATCGACATGCAGCGGCACCGAGAGCAGCACGGCCGGGAACGGCGCGTCCTGCATCACGTGCTGCACGACGGGGAGCGTCGCCTCGACCTCCGAATCCGGCACCTCGAAGATCAGTTCGTCGTGCACCTGGAGCAGCATCTGCGCCGTCAGTTTCTTCTGGACCAAGGCATCCTCCATCCGCGTCATGGCGCGGCGGATGATGTCGGCGGCGGTGCCCTGGAGCCGCGCGTTGATCGCGGCGCGCTCGTTGAAGGCGCGCACCGAGGCATTCGAAGCCTTGATGTCGGGATAGTACATCTTGCGTCCGAACAGCGTGGTGACGTAGCCGTGGCTCCGGCAGAAGTCGCGCGTCTCGTCCATGTAGGCGCGGATGCCGGGGAAGCGCTCGAAATATTTCTTGATGTAGGCGGATGCCTCCTCGCGCCCGATGCCGAGCTGGTTGGCGAGGCCGAATGCCGAAATGCCGTAGATGATGCCGAAATTGATCGCCTTGGCGCGGCGCCGGATTTCGCTCGGCATGCCCCCGATCGGCACGCCGAACATTTCCGATGCCGTCATGGCGTGAATGTCGAGGCCGTCGCGGAACGCCTGCTTCAGCACGGGAATGTCGGCGATCTCGGCCAGCAGACGCAGCTCGATCTGCGAATAGTCGGCGGAGACGAGCTTGTGTCCTGGCGTTGCGATGAAGGCGCGCCGGATTTTTCTGCCGTCCTCGGTGCGCACCGGAATGTTCTGCAAATTCGGCTCGTTCGACGACAGCCGGCCCGTCGTGGTCGCGGCCAGCGCGTAGGTCGTATGCACGCGGTGGGTCTGCGGATTGACGTAGGTCGGCAATGCGTCGGTGTAGGTCGATTTGAGCTTCGAGACCTGGCGCCACTCCAGGATCTTCTTCGGGAGGTCGTGGCCCTGCTCGGCGAGCTCGTCGAGCACCTGAGCGGTGGTGGACCACGCGCCGGTCTTGGTCTTGGTGCCGCCGGACAGCCCCATCTTGCCGAACAGGATGTCGCCGATCTGCTTCGGACTGCCGACATTGACGGGCTCGCCGGCGATCTGCTGGATCTCGGCCTCGACGCGGGCCGCGGTCTGGGCGAAGTCGCCGGAGAGACGCGACAGCACCTGGCGGTCGATCGAGATGCCGCGCCGCTCCATGCGCGCGAGCACCGCGACCAGCGGCCGCTCCAGCGTCTCGTAGACCGTGGTCATGTGCTCGGCGACGAGGCGCGGCTTCAGCACGCGCCAGACGCGCAAGGCGATGTCGGCGCCTTCCGCCGACAGCGGCGTGGCCTTGTCGATCGGCACCTGGTCGAACGTGATCTTGCCCTTGCCGCTTCCGAGCAGCTCGCCCTCCTTCAGCATGGCGTGACCGAACCAGCGCTCGGACAGCTGCTCCAGCCCATGCGAGCCGCGTCCGGCGTCGAGTACGTAGGAGATCAGTTGCGCATCGTCGGTGTTGCGCAAGGTGATGCCGTGCTGCGCCAGCATCACGGCGGTGAATTTGACGTCGAAGCCGATCTTGAGGATGCCTGGTGATTCCAGCACCGGCCGCAGCGCCTCGATTGCATCGGCATGCTTGACCTGGTCGGGCGCGAGGCCCGCGTCGAACAGGCCGGCGCCGCCGCCGGACTGCTTGTGCGCCAGCGGCACGTAGCAGGCATCGTTCGGCGCCAGCGCCAGCGCGATGCCGCAGAGATCGGCCTGCATCGGATCGATGGAGTTGGCGCGGATTTCGAGCGCGACATGACCGGAATCATGGATGCGTGCGATGAAGGCGTCGAGCTCCTTGAGCGTCTTGATCGCCTGGTACTTGCTGCGGTCGACCGGAAGCTTGCGCAAGGCCTCTTCGCGCGCGGCCGCGAGAGAAATCGGCGCGCCTTTCGGGCTCGCGGCCTTGTCCTCCTTGCTCGCCGATGCGTTGCGCTGGCCGGCCGGAACCTGCGCCGGCGTGCCGGCTCGTGGTGCCGGCACGACGTCCGAAGGCGGCAGCGGCGAGAAGACGCTGGTGCCGCTGGCATAGCCGGGATCGGCATCGACGTTGGCGGGATCGATCTGCGAATAGTCGGCGACGCGACGCGTCAGCGTCGTGAATTCCATCGCCTTCAGGAAGGCAAGCAGCTTGCGCGCATCGGGCTCGTGGACCGCGAGATCGTCGAGCGGTACCTCCAGCTCGACCTTGTCGTCGAGCAGCACGAGCTGGCGCGAGATGCGCGCCTTTTCCGCATGCTCGATCAGCGCCTCACGCCGCTTCGGCTGCTTGATCTCGCCGGCGCGGAACAGCAATTGATCGAGATCGCCATATTCGACGATCAGCTGCGCCGCGGTCTTGATGCCGATGCCGGGCACGCCAGGAACGTTGTCGGTGGAATCGCCGGCCAGTGCCTGCACTTCCACCACCTTCTCGGGTGGCACGCCAAACTTCTCGATCACCTCGGGGATGCCGATGCGGCGGTCCTTCATGGTGTCGTACATGGTGACGCAGTCGGTGACGAGTTGCATCAGGTCCTTGTCGGAGGAAACGATGGTCGCCGTTGCGCCGCGCTCGCAGGCTTGCCGCACATAGGTCGCAATGAGATCGTCGGCCTCGAAGCCGACCTGTTCCAGGCAAGGCAGGTCGAATGCGCGCACCGCTTCGCGGATCAGCGAAAATTGCGGGATCAAATCGTCAGGCGCGGGCGGCCGGTGGGCCTTGTACTCAGGATAGATCTTGTTGCGGAAGGTCATTTCCGACTTGTCGAAGATGATCGCCAGATGTGTCGGCCGGTTGTCTTCAGGCATCTCGCGCAAAAGCTTCCACAGCATGTTGCAGAAACCGAGCACGGCATTGACCTGCAAGCCGTCGGACTTGCGGTTCAGCGGCGGCAGCGCGTGATAGGCGCGGAAGATGTAGCCGGAACCGTCGACCAGGAAGACGTGGTCGCCCTTGCCGGCCGCCTTGGCAGCGACGGGCTTGGCAGCAGCTGGCGCAGCAGCGGGCTTGGTTTCGGCTTTGGCGGCGGTCGTCGGGGATGTCTTGGGAGATATCTTGGGCATGGCCGCAATGTATGAATTTTTGCGGGCTTTGACAGCCTTGGAACGGTGATTTTTGGGTTGCTGGCGCGACTATCCCCCGCTGTCATTCCCCGGACAGCGAGCTACTCCGCCGCCTGCAACACCGGCCCTGCCTTCTTCGGCGCGATCCAGAATGCATCGGGCCGCTCGAACAGGAAATTTCCACCAAGGCGCAGCGCGACCTGCCAGATCGCCAGCGAGCCGATCACGCCGGCGATGGTGACGATCAGCGATACTGTGCCGATGTCGGGAATGATGCCCGTGCGCAATAGCAACGTCCGTGTCGCTGCCATCGGCAGGAAGAAGGCGAGATAGATCACGATCGAATGCTCGCCGCAGAAGCGGAAGACATTCAGCCATTGCACGCGCGCGAGCAGCGTGCCCATCGTGATGATGGCGCAGGCGCCGGCGAAGCCGAGCACAAGCGATACGATTTTCCATTCGCTGGCCCCGAGCGTAACCAGACCGGCATTGACCAGCGCCCACGTCGCGAGGGCGGCGAGCGCCCATGCGGGATGATTGCGCGCGCGGTCCGACAGCGCGAACACGTAAGCGGAGAACAGATAGCCGGAATAGAAGTAGACGAAACGCGCGCAGAACTCATCGATCGCGGTCCAGCCGGTTGCGACACGCGCCGTCTCCAGCGCGGCCGCGATGAGCCAGATCGCGGGCGGCGGGATTCGCCGTGTCAGTTTTGTGACGACGAAGAAGATCGGCAGGAGATAGATGAACCACAGCGTGCCGAACGGCTCGACGAAGGAGTCCAGATACAGCAAGCCGGCGTCGCGCCAGCTCGTTTCTGATGCGAATGCCGGGGCCTTGAAGCCGAACTGGATTGTCACCCAGACGACATAGAAATAGGCGAAATGCACCACCTTGCGATCGAGATAGGTTCGCCAGTCGCGGTCGATCACCAATGGCAGGAACAGGCCTGAAATCAGGAAGAAATCCGGCATCCGGAACGGCTTTGCGAAGGCCACCAGCACATGCATGAAGCCGGTCTCGCCGGCGGCGAGCTCGACCCCCAGCACCGAATGCATCATCACGACCATGACGATGCAGATGCCCTTGGCGTAATCGACCCAATCGACACGCGCGGCAGCCGGGGCCTTGATTTCCCCGCTCCCGGCGATTGTGCCTGATGGTGCCATGGTGTCTCTTTTCGAGGCGGGTTCCGCCCGGATCTGTGCGAACGCGGAGCAGTGTGGCGCCTTGCGGCTTACGATTTCTTTACCGGTACAAATCGCGTGCCGTTTTTTGCGCGCGGGCTGTTCCCTCAGCTCAGGAAAATGCTAAACCGCCCTCGAGTTGGGGGTTTCGTTAACCAAGCCAAGCAGGGTTTTTCATGCGAATCGCGATGATCGGAACGGGCTATGTGGGACTGGTGTCCGGAGCCTGCTTTGCGGATTTCGGTCACGACGTCACCTGCGTCGACAAGGACGAGAAGAAGATCGCGGCGCTTCACCGCGGCGAGATCCCGATCTATGAGCCCGGGCTCGACGAACTCGTTGCGACCAACGTCAAGGCCAAGCGGCTCGAGTTCACCACGGACCTGTCCAAGCCGGTCGCGGATGCCGATGCGGTCTTCATTGCGGTCGGCACGCCGTCGCGCCGCGGCGATGGCCACGCCGATCTGTCCTATGTCTACGCCGCCGCGAAAGAGATCGCGCAGTCGCTGTCCGGCTTCACCGTCGTGGTGACGAAGTCCACCGTTCCGGTCGGCACCGGCGACGAGGTCGAGCGCATCATCCGCGAGACCAACCCGAACGCCGACGTCGTCGTCGCCTCGAACCCCGAATTCCTGCGCGAGGGCGCGGCGATCCGCGACTTCAAGTTCCCCGATCGCGTCGTCGTCGGCACCTCCGACGAGCGCGGCCGC
>NZ_JADPKK010000003.1 GCF_023073915.1 Bradyrhizobium sp. 149
CCGCTCGTGCCATAACCGCTCGGAACGCTCGGCGCACCGGTCGAGCCCGGGATCGGCGCGTTCTTGAAGGTGATGACGTGACCGTCGACGTTCAGCGTCGAACCGTCGGCGATCGTTGCCCCCAGCGAGCCCGAGCTCGTGGTCCGGTTGACGTTGATGGTGGCGTTGCCGCCGCCCACGGCCGTCGTCAGGCCGAGAGCCTTGAGCAGGTCGGCCTTGCCGGTGACGCTGAGATCCGCACCCGTCGAGCTCTTCAGCGTGACGGCGCCGCCTGCGGCGGTCGAGACGGCAGCACCTGGCTGGCTGGCGCTCACGGCGATCGTCGCAGCACCCGCGGTGATGGATACGGTCTTGACGCCGCTGGCCAGATCGATCGCGGACAAGAGATCGTTGACGGTCGCGGTGGCGAGATAGACGGTGGTGTTGCCGCTGCCGTCGGTGACGAGGTTGCCGCTGACGCCCGAACCACTCGGAACGGCGGTCGACGCCGGAGCCGCGCCGCTGCGGAAGGTGATGGTCTTGCCGTTCACGGTCACCGTGTCGCCATCGGCAGGCTGGGCGTTGCCGGCCAGGCCGGTCGCGGTCGTGCCGTTGGTGGCGATCAGGGTGATGGCGCCGGTCAGGGCCGTGGTGCCGTCACCGGCCGTCGCGCCCGTGCTTGCAAAGGA
>NZ_JADPKK010000015.1 GCF_023073915.1 Bradyrhizobium sp. 149
AAAGCACACGCAGAAAAACCGCACAGCAGCATACAGGTGTAGCCAATCACTCGGCCTTCCCTGCGCAGTGGCTTTACGGCTTATGCCGTGCTCTCCCGGGAGCCGAGTTCGTTCTGGCCTCCCTCGCCCTCGCGAAAGTCGCCGACACCGCGCCGGTTGACGCGAATGCCGCCTCCGCAAGAGCTTGACCGTAGCAACGACGGCCAGGACCACACGGTTTTGCCGTACGCACGGCCCGCCATTTCGCCGCAGTTTTTCCAGCCCTGTCGACGGAGCCGGAAACTTACTGGCGAGACGAACCTGACAGCGCCGTCCGTCCGCGCGACGCCTTGGGCTCACGGAGAGCAATCCGCCCTGCCCTTAGCCTCGCGCCCGACGCTGCCGCGTCCACCGCAAGCCCGGCTCGCATATCGTGACGACGTACGATCGCCCCTCTTGGGTGAGCCGGGATGGGCGACACATACGCCGTTTCCGAATTTCGGTAAAGCGGAATGTTTTCGTGACGGGGGATTTGACAGAGGGGCGACACAGAGGCGCTCACCCCCTCGTTCGCACCGGCGTGCCCATCGGCCATGAGAGCAACGCCCCTCCGTTCGACAATCATCCCGTAGGCCTGCGGCTGACGGTGAACGTCGAAATTGAACGTGGTGCGTGGTCGGCGCGAGTTCGGGATAGACGATCAGGTCGCAGCCGTTTGCGCGCCTGGCGCATCAAGGCCATCACGCGCGGCGACCACGGATCTTGTCTCGGTCCTTGCGATAGGGCCGAGTTGGCCGGCCACGACATTCACAAATCTCGCCAGGAGTCGTTCCTTCGTCGCCTTCGCGATCACGTCGCGGCGAAGCCTACCGCGCGACGCGTTGTGCGCATAGGCTTCCTGTCCGGCACGATGCCCAACCGGAGAGGCAGCGCAACGATCACGTGGGGAGCGCTGCCACTCACCATCCCGCGGCGACGGGCTCGTTGAAGAACTGACCGCGCGCCGCCATGCGTAACGCCTGGCGGCGACGATGCCGCTCCGCGACGCGCTTCTTTGGAGCTGCCGGCGCGGCCCGCTTGGACTCCGCAGCCTTGGATTCCGCGGCGGACTGCACCACCACCGCAAATGCCTGGCGCGTGCCTTCCGGCGCGGCCGGCGGCGCCGCTGCGTCGGATGTTGTTGACGCCGCAATTTTGGTCAACGGAATCTGTCGTACGCTGGTGTCGAAGACGATCTTCTCCGGCCATGTCTGCGCAGAGTGAATCCGGGCGATCGAGAGGTCCGGCCCTGTTTCGGCAGCAGCACTCACCGGGCCAGCCATGTAGTAATCAGCAAGGTACAAGAGGACGAGCAGAGCGCTGCCGGTGAAGACGAAATAGCGGATGAGTGGCATGGGTCCCTCGGTCGCCTCGTTGTCGAGGTCCCTGCAGCAACGGGAAAGAGTGGCAATCGTTCCGGCGTGAGGTCGCAGCCATCCCGCCGGGCGAGGAACTCACTCGGCCGAGGCATTGGCATTCTACTTGCTGCACGAGGGTCAATCCCTCAGACCCGCAGCGGGTCTGTCTCATCGTGAGGCGATCATGCAGCCGACGTCCCGGTTCGAAGCGACCATCCCGAAACAGCTCCACGCATTGATCTCCGATTTGCGCTCGCGCATGCAAATGATCGACGCTGACATTTTGGAGGAAGAGCGCAGGGCTGGAATTTCCGATCCAAACAACCTCGCCTATCCCATGCTTGCGCAGAACCTGAGAGCCCGGCGGGACAACATCCGAGTGAGCATCGCGATCCTCGAAAGCCAGCTTGAAAAGCGATCGACGGAGTGGCCGCGCGCGGCCTGATGCCGATGAGGACCAAGCTTCCAGCCGCACCGTCACGCGGAGGAACTTTCGTGACTAATCTGCAACGGTTCCCCGCGATCTAAAGCCGGCCAAAACAAACTCCCATTCCGGCCACGAACCGCTCTCACAACGCCGTGAGACTAGCAGGGGAACCAGGATGCGCGCACAACGCGTTTGGAAAGTAAACGGGGCCGCCAGCATCGGGCAGCTCCAGTCGAGACTGGACGATCTCAACAAGCGTCTCGGTCAGCTCGAAAGCCAGCCTGCGGAGAGCTGGAAGGTCGAAGAGCTGAAATCGATCGCGCTCGGCCTTTCGCGCGAGATCGACGACCTCCGCTGCGCCGAGGCAACGGCGGCACTAAGCGAACTGCTGCGGCAGTAGTCAGCGCCGGACGATTCGCCCGTCACGCAAGGAACTACGTCGGCGCTGCGCCATTGCCATGGAAAGCATGGAGCAAGATCATGACCAGGCACCTGACGCGAGCCCATCTCGCGCGCGGGGTGGGCGGCGCGGTATCCACGCTGGTCCTGTGCGCGACGGCGGCATTCACCATCGCGCGCCACTTCGCACTTTGAAGGATTTAGCGCGGTGAAGAATTTGGCGCTGTGAGGAATTTGCGATGACGTCCGACCCCGAGGAATCGGTAAGGCTGCAAGGCTACGGCGAGATGACGTTGCGCACCGCGATTACGACGCTGATGCTGCTTGCGCCGCGCGAGCGGGCGGACGCCGCCATCTTCCGCGTCCGCGACGGCGTTCGTCTGGCCTCAAGCGAGATCAGCGAGCTCGCGTCAAACTGGGGCATTGAGCCGACCGGTGATTTGCGGTCGCCGCGACTCGTCAGATCTCCAGGACTCGTCCCGGAGCAGCACTGGCAGGACGTCGTTCGCGGCATGGTGCGCGATGCGCCATTGCCGTCGCTGATGGTGGCCTTTTTGTTGGGTGTGCTGGTGGCCCGACGCTGATCGGCATGTGCGCGGAACTCGCGCCGGTTTTCTTGTACCCACGTAGCGGTTCGTTCGTCACCCGACGCTTGTCTGCTTCAGGCAATCTCGCGCTTGTGAAAACATGCTCTGGTTGCATGTGAACCGCTTCACATTTGAATCCTCCACATCGTCCTAGCGTGGATTGGCTCCGTTGGTTTATTGCAACCCGCGTCTGGGTCGCGGGACGCCGGGCAGCAAACTCCGACAACGAGACCCGAGGTAACTGCTAACCGATCTCCAGAGGAGATTGCCATGACTCTGATATCAGCAACATCTTTAATGAGCACACTCGTGCTGGCCGCCATCGTGTCGCAGACCAACGGCCCCATCGTCGGCCATCAGACGGCAGACACGGCGGCTGCAAACCAGACGAGCATCAATCGACCCGCCTCCGCGCCGACGACGGTCGCGCAAGGGCGCTGCTTCAACGGCAAGTGCTACTAACTGTCCCGGTTGATGACTATCGTGCGTGATGGAGAATAGCCATGCCTACGCTTCCCATGAAGCTTGGAGTGCCGCTGGACCAGATGAGCGTATTTTTCTTTGCGTCGCTCGCGCTCGCGGTTTGGCTCATCTACGTGTTCTGCCAGCGCAAATTCGCCGAGCGCAGCGTCACTGGAAGCGGCGACTTCATCTATCAGATGCTGCCGCGTCAACTGGCAACGCATGAGGAATATTCGCACGGCTTCCTGATCTATTTCGGATCCATGGCTACAATTCTGGTGGTGCTGTCGCTGCTGGGAGCAAACAATCTCGAGCAGCTTGGCCTCACGCTACCAAAGCATCTCAGCTATCTGGGAATGCCGCTCGCCCTCGCGTTCGTGCTGATGGGTGCGCTCCCGAACGTGCCTGGCCTCATGCTGATCGAGACCAATATGCGCCAGTACGCGCATGAGCGCGCCTACATTCCCGACGCCGCACGCGCCACAGCGGAGCGGATAGCGGCCGCCGACTTCGATTTCGCAGCCTACGCGGGTGAGGCACTTCGGTCGCCGCAAATGCGCGGCATCCTGCCTGGCGACTTCACGCGATCTCGCCACACGATCGAGCATAGTTGGGCGCGGCTTTGCTGTCTTGTCTACGCCCTGAAATCCTATCGCATGGAAGGCTTCACCGGCGCCCTCGATGCGAGCCTCTTACAGGACTACCAGAGCGACCTGGATCTCATCGAGAGCCAGAAAAGATCCATGGAACCTCAGGTGACGGCCTATCGAAGCGCGCGGGAAAGCGACCCATATTACACGAACGAAGAGCTTCGCCGCTGCATCGTGGACAATTTGCGCAAGCTCTACATCCTGCTCGGATGTGCGGTACGACTCAAGACGCAGCCCAACGACGATATTGATCTTGCGCTGCGACCGTTCGGCGTCATGCTCAAACCCACGCTGCGCCCCCAGGGTACAGGCGACCTAAAGCTTGTCAGTCTGACGACTGTCGCAATGAGCGTCGTCTTGCTGGGCCTCGCCGCCGACGGGCTCGGCCAGCTCGGCTTATGGACGACATCGGCGGTCTTTCCGCAAACAGTGATGCAGCCTTTCTGGGATGCCGCAGCGACGTTCGTGCCATACGCAGCTGCGATCATCGTGGCGGATCTCGTGCGCAGACGCGCGATCGGCAAGGGACGATGGTTCGTCACCTCGGGCCAGCGTCAACAAGCAAGTGGAGCAAACTACGTCCGGGTGGCTGTGATCTGCGGCATCGCAGGATATCTCGCGCTCATTATCTGGGGACTTACCCAGGCCCCGCCGACGGAAGACAGCTTCAGAATTGAGATTCCCAGTGCCCTGCTCGCCATGGTGACGGGAGCATTCTACGTCTTTCACCTTGACAACGCTGAGGCCGGTCAGCGCCCGTCGCGTGCATGGGAACTTGGCGCCGAGACTGTCATCACGGGGCTCTGCGGGCTTATCGCCGCCTGTGCCACATGGCAGATCATTCTGGGCACCGCGGGTGCCGCGGTGGATAGAATCATTCTCACCACCCTTATCAATGCCGCAGTGGGGTTCGCACTTGCCTGGTATATCCCGCAAGCCGCGGCCGCACTCCGTTACGATCCGCTGGTCAATGAAAGCCAGGAACGCGTACGCGCGCTGCAAACCGCAGCCCAGGCTCGGCTGGGTGGCGCGGCAGCAGTCTGGCTCGATCAGCAGCATCCGGTGCTTGACGGCGTCTCACCCCGCCTTGCTGCAGCCGCTGGCGCAGACGGCTTCGAGCGCGCAATCGCTTTGCTGCAAGGCCCACAGTCTCTGACCGCCTGAGCCTTTGCCTTCACCAATCCGGATCGGGATTGCCGGTCCGCGCTTGTCGAAGACCTCTGCATTGTGGCGAGGTCTAGAGCCGGATCAGCCATGCCACGCGCACAGGCGCCCCTGCCCGGCGAATCGGCCGTGGACCCGCACCTAAAGTCGTTGCAAAAAGGCGCTTCCGAGGCGCTGGCCGCCGTCCGCCAAGCCTTTAGGAATACGTCGACTTTTGGAAGAATGGTCGGAGTGGCAGGATTCGAACCTGCGACCCCTGCGTCCCGAACGCAGTGAGCATTTTCTAAGTTATTGATCTTTCTTGATGCGGGAACTGCATTGGTCGCGTTCTGTTCACGGTCGTTTCAGTCAATCGTTGCGATTTCGTTGCGGCGTGCTTTACGCAGCGCCTTTCGAGCCAATGAGCAAGATTGGCTTTCATCAGGCCTTCGACCTCGATCGCCGCATCACTTCTGCTGTAGGCAAGCGCTCGTCTTGAAATACGTCTCCATGCGGCTCGCAGGGAGCAAATCGCCTTATTTGACAAGCATCGTCACTATGTCGCCGAGGAAACCATGCGGCTTCCACTCAAGACGCGCCGGATCCGCGCTTTCGCCGCTGCCAGCTTCTTTTCCCCACACCCGACCCAGTCGCGACGGACGTTTTATGCATCCCCAGCGTAAGGGGATCAGAACTCGCTGTGCCGCATTCGAAGCCCTGGCCGTTCCGCATTTCACGAAACAGTTGTGCAACTCTCAGGGCTGCCGAATTGCCCACGAAAGCGGTATCCCAATTTGGGAAGAGGTCATCGCACAAGCAGTAACCAAGAAGATCGGGTCAATGAACAACAATACGCGTCGAGATTTTCTGAAAATCGCGGCTGGGTCTGCCGCTATGGCCGCAGCTGGGTCGACAAGCGTCGCCGCCGCCTCCGCCGAGGAAACACCAGTAATTGCCTATACGGGCGAATATAGGGCCGGCACCGCCATCCAGGATCTAAAAGCTTCTTGATCTTCTCAATATCGAGCAGAAAGCGGCCAAAGTCATCCCAGAGGGAGGATTCGGCTACATTGCGGGCGGCGCTGGAGATGAATGGACATTGCGCGAAAATCGCGCGGCCTTCGAGCGCAAGCAGATCATGCCTCGCGTCCTGACCGGCAAAGGCCCGGTCGATCTGAGTTCTCAGATTCTCGGAATTTCAATTTCGTCGCCTGTCGTCATCTGCCCGATGGGCGGCCAGGGCTTGGCTCACGCCACTGCCGAAGCTGGAATGGCAATGGGCGCAGCCGCCAGCAATACGATCATGGCGCTTAGCACCGTCTCCACTCTCTCGATGGAACAAGTCGCGACCGCGTCGAGCGGCCCGAAATGGTTTCAGCTCTATTTGCAGGCGGACGACGGAGTGAATCGCGATCTGTTGCGCCGAGCAAAGGCAGCCGGTTACAGGGCTATTGTGCTGACCGTCGACTCGACAGCGACGGGCAATCGTGAGGCCGATGCCCGTAACAATTTCGTCTTTCCCCTTCCATTTGGCAACTTGGTGCGTAAGGGAACGGGAGGCGATATTCATGCCCTGAATGCCAAGTTCGCCCTCAACATCAATCCTAGGTCTATTGAATTCGTGCGAAATGAATCGGGTCTCCCGGTAATCGTCAAAGGAATTTCTCATCCCGATGATGCCCTGCTTGCGATCAACGCCGGTGCGGCGGCCATCCAGGTTAGCAATCACGGCGGCAGACAACTTGATGGCAGCCCGGCAACCTTCACCGTTCTGCCTGCCATCGCCAAAGCCGTGGACCGGAAGGTTCCAATCATCTTGGACAGCGGCGTACGGCGCGGCCAGGACGTGTTTAAGGCGCTGGCTTTCGGAGCGGATGTCGTCGGCTTGGGTCGCGCTGCTTACTATGGACTGGCGCTTGGCGGCTGGAAAGGCGTGCGGTCCGTACTCGAACTCCTGAACAAAGAGCTGAGTATGGTCATGCAGCTCGCCGGAGCTCAAACGGTGGAGGATATAAAGCGAACTGCCTTGGTTTGATTCAATTGGCCCAGAGCCTGACTAGAAAGCCAGGTGATCTTCCATCTGCGCGGCATCAATCCCCATTGAAAGATAAAGCATTTTCGACCTTCCTGGACCAAAACCCACCGTTTGAGCTACCGGCGGAAAATGGAATTTGGCATTCGATAAGACCTGTCCCGTCCAATGACCCGCCGTCGACAACACTGCCATCAAGCGACTAGGGAAACGCAAATTGCCGTCGCACCACTGCACCTCCGCCTGGCGGTTCGTTTTCCGTCGGCACTCGATGGGCCGCAGGATAACACTGTTTCGCAGAGCGCTTGGCTGCGGGGGGCAACACTCGATTCCTATGATTGGTCCGAGGGCAATCCCACGGCTCGCGGCATAGCTGCTAATCGGACTGCCGGCGCCGAACGTCAGGCCGGCGCCTTGAAATCGTAGGAGATGCGCCCGGCCGGCAGATAGAACATGGCGATCACCGCGCCACCCCTGACCTCGGGATAATGCCGACTGCCGGGATCCGGCGCCGTCCAACCGGGCCCCTGCCAGCCCTGCAATCCCTTCAGTTGCGCGCCCTTATCGAGGGGAACGACGAGGTTGAGCTCGCCATAAGGATGGCCGTGATATTGCCCGCGCAGCACGTCGTGATCGTCCTCGTCCTTGAAGCGGCGTGGATCGGTGCTGTTCATGTAGACCGCGGTGATGCTGAATTGGAACGTCTCGGGGACCGGCTCAAGGATGCGGCTGCGCCGATAGTTCGGGCCGTCCACCTCCTGGTTCGCCGCCCAACCCTCCTCGACTCCCATTTTGATGAGACGAGCGAGATCCTGGTAGAGCGCGCTGTCCTCTCCATAACTCTCGTTGAGCCATCGCTCCATCGCCGCGCTCGGTGTCATGTCTTTGACCTCGCGCAGAAACGGAATGCTGCGTTCGATCAGCTGTTCACGGCTTCCCATGACTTTCTCCTGTTCTATTCCTCGAAGCCCTTGAAGGAGGCGAACGCCTCCACATCCGCGCGCGGCATCAACCGCCCGCTCGCCTGTTTCCTTGGGTGGCCCATCGAGATCCCGCAGACCACCATTTGCTCGGCAGGGATCGACAACAGCGGACGCAAAATCCGGTGGTACTTGGCGAAAGTTTCCTGCGGACAGGATTGCAGCCCCCGTCCCACCGCTGCCAGCATCACGTTCTGGATGAACATGCCGAGATCGAGCCAGCTTCCCATGGCGAGGCGCCGATCGATGGTGACGATCAATCCAACCGGCGCGCCGAAGAACCCGTAGTTCTTCGCGGTCTGCCGGCTCCTCCCCGCAGCATCGCTTTGAGCGATCCCAAGCGAGGAATAGAACAATCGCCCGAACTCCTGGCGACGGCCGAGATACGGCTCGGGAAAAGCGGTGGCGTAGTATTGATATTCGGAGACGTGCTCGTTCGGTTCCTTCTTATACGCGCGCAGAAGCACAGCCGACACCTCGGCCCTGGCGGCGCCGGCAAGCACGTAGACGTGCCAGGGCTGGATGTTTGCGCCACTCGGCGCGAACCGCGCCACGCGCAGGATCTGCTCGACGGTCGATCGCGAGACGGGACGACCGGAGAACTCGCGACACGAGAGCCGACCGGCGATTACCTCGTCGATCGGATTGCGCGCAACTCCGCACGCCGCGTTCCGGTCGATCACGACTTCTTCACGAGCGAGCATCCGCCGTCCTCCATCGGTCTGAAAGCCTCTTCCCCCGGGATCGTGGCCAGTAGCTGGTAGTAGTCGAACTGGTACTTCGACTCCTCCGGCGACTTGACGCGGAACAGATACATGTCACGGACCAGCCGGCCGTCCTGCCGGATCCTGCCGTTGCGGGTCATGAAATCGTTCACCGGCAATTCGCGCATCTTGGCGGCGACAGTCGGCCCATCGAGCGTGCCGGCGGCTTCGACCGTCTTGAGGTAGTGCATGACCGCACCATAGGTGCCGGCGTGGATCATGGTAGGCACTTTCTTCGTCTTCTCGATGAAGCGCTTCGACCACGCGCGCGTCTCGTCGTTTAGGTCCCAGTAGAAGGCGGAGCTGAGCATTAGGCCTTGCGCGCTCTGCAGCCCGAGGCTGTGGATGTCGGCGATGAAGACGATCAGCCCGGCAAGCTTTTGCCCGTGCGTCACGCCAAACTCGCCGGCCTGCTTCACGGCGTTGATGAAGTCGCCGCCGGCATCGGCGAGCGCGATCACGTCGGCCTTGGAGGCCTGCGCCTGCAGCAGAAAGGACGAGAAATCCGGCGTGTTGATCGCGTGCTTCACGGGCCGACGACCTTGCCGCCGGTAGCGTCGATCACCTTGCGGCTGTCGGCCTCGAGCTGCGCGCCGAGCGAATAGTCGGCCGAAAGGAAGAACCAGGACTTGGCGCCGAGGCGCGAAATCGCCCTCGTCGTCCCCTGCGACAGCGCATAGGTATCGTAGGTCCAGTGGATGCCGGTCGGTGAGCACTCGTCGCCGGTCAGTCGGGACGTAGCGGCCCCGGTGGCGAGAAACAGCTTCTTCTTGTCGCGCGTGATGCCCTGCACGGCCAGCGCGACCGCAGAATTCGGGACGTCGAGGATGGCCTCGACATTGTCGTTCTCCAACCAGCGCCGGGCAATCGCCGAGCCGATATCCGCCTTGTTCTGGTGATCGCCGGCGACGATCTCGATCGGGCGCCCGAGCACCTTGCCCTTGAAGTCGTCTACCGCCATCTGCGCCGCGACGACCGAGCCCTGGCCGCCATTGTCGGCGTAGAGCGACGACATGTCGGTCAGCACGCCGAGCCTGATTGGCCCACTCTGCGCAACCGCCGATGTCGCCACCGTCACGAATGTCAGCGCCTGTCCGAACGATTTAAGTGCGCCGCTTCGAGCCAACCTCACCCAGGACTTCATCACTTTTCTCCTCCAACCCGGCTGCGGTAATCTTGGCCAGAACGGGGCATTGCGGAAGTGAAAGTCTTGCAGGGTGCTCCTGAACGGGCTTCAGATGGCCCGCTTTAACGGCACGGCAAGTCGCTCGCGACCGATCCGATCGGTTGCATCCGCCGAACGTCCGGCCTTAACTGCGCACGATCGCACCAACCCTGCCACGGCGCGCGATCCGCTACAGACGGGGATCCCAGCGTGTCGGTTTCCTTCAAGACATTGGACCTGAACCTGCTGAAGGTGTTCGACGCCGTCATGGAGGAGCGCAGCGTGCTGCGCGCCAGCCAGAAGGTCGCGTTGAGTCAGTCCGCCGTCAGCCACTCGCTCGCTCGATTGCGCGAGATGCTAGACGACGAACTGTTCGTGCGAACCGCCACAGGCATGCAGCCGACGGCGCGTGCGCTCACGATGGCGCCGCAGGTTCGCCACGCGTTGCGATCGCTGGAGGTCGCCGTCGAACTGCCGACCTTCGCTCCGGCGGTCTCCACCAAGCCGTTCACGCTCGCGGCCAACGACTTCACGACAATGGTGCTGGCGCCGCCGCTGCTGAAGATCTTGAGCCGGGAGGCTCCGGCGATCGACCTTACCATCAAGCCGGTGACACGGATCGACCTTGCCGAACAGATCGACCTCGGGCGCATCGACGTCGCCATCGGCGTGTTCTCGTCGCCGCCGAACCGCTTCCGCACAGCGCTGCTGTTT
Organism: Bradyrhizobium sp. 149; assembly: GCF_023073915.1. Lineage (GTDB taxonomy): Bacteria > Pseudomonadota > Alphaproteobacteria > Rhizobiales > Xanthobacteraceae > Bradyrhizobium. The sequence goes on from NZ_JADPKK010000015.1 coordinate 10,700, forward strand.
GAGTATGACGATGTGCTGATCGTTGACAAAAAGCGCAAGCTTGGCCGCCTCGACAAGGCAAAGCTCGCGATCTTGCCACTGGTTGTCGTCTCCTTCGGCGGAGAGCAGGAGGGTGCGATCGGCGGCTTCATCTCCGAGCGCGGGCTCGCTAGGCGTTCGGAGATGTACGACCGCCCCGCGCTCGAACGGGCGCTGTCGGACAGCGACCGGCCGCCACGGATCGCGGTCTCACTGCCGCATTTTCTTGCCCTGCCCGCGCTGCTGGCCGAGTCCGAGCTGGCGGCCATCGTTCCGCGGCCGTTGGCGCGCGCCTTCGAGCAAGCGCACGCGATCACTACCCATGAACTGCCCTACAGCACGAGCCCCGTGGAGGTGCGGATGCTGTGGCACGAGCGGATCGAGGATGAGCCATCGCACGAATGGCTTCACGAGGTGCTCCGGCGCGCGACTGAAGAGCTGAGGCGCGGGCGTTAGTTTGCCGACTGCCTCGGCCGCAATCGCCGGCCGGCGCTTATGCGCGGCCATGGTGCCCGACCCAATGGCGACGTGATTGACTTGCCGATATCTACGCAAGAGATCGTCTGCGATCCTGACTGCTGCCCTCCGAATGCAAAGGTCACACGTTCGAATCGTGTGGGGCGCGCCAGTTTCTCCCGATTTTACAGCGCCATATGCGCGCCCGAACCGAAAATCAAATACTGTCGCATTCGAACGAGTAAGCAATCTCCGGAGAAAATCGTCGCCGAGCGCAAATTTCTTAGCAACTCATTAGTCGTCGGAAGCTCGCTATTCTGAGAACGGCGATCGTTTCTACAAGCCGTTGGATTGGCGCTCGCAGTGGTGGTCGGTCCAGTGCAGAGCGGAGTTCGTGAGATCCAACATCCACCACAACGGCCGTTTTGCGCCATTGGCGGCCCGTCATAGATCTGTTCGATCGGACAACACCGAAAAATCGGAATAGATTGACTTGCTCGCGGTGAGCGATGCGGTGGGTGGGACGGTGGAGGCCTCCCCCATGTCTGCACGTCTCGGCGCTAAAACTCATTGGAACAAGGGATTGCTCGTCGGTCAGAAGAAGCCGCTCGAGCCAAAGCACGTCTGGTCCATCCGCGTTCGCCTAGAACTCGCAGGATCAGAGCGCGATCTTGCAATCTTCAACATGGCGATCGACAGCAAACTCGCGCTTGCGACCTCGTCAAGCTGCGCTTGGACGACGTGTACTTAGGGACAAAAGTACGAAATCGCGCAACAATCGTCCAAAAGAAGACTGGGCGACCAGTGCAATTTGAGATCACGGAGCAATCACAAAATTCCCTTGATGCCTGTTTACCAATGCTGCGGGCTGCTGGCTCTCGATTTTTGTTCCCGAGTCGCCTTCATGCAAGTCTTCACATTTCCACCCGCCAATATGCCAGACTGGTGCATCGCTGGGTCGAAAGCATAGGCTTAGACACGACATTGTACGGCACGCACACGATGCGTCGGACAAAGGCGGCGCAACTCTACCGAGTGACCGGTAACCTACGTGCCGTTCAACTTCTTCTCGGCCATACGAAACTGGAGAGTACCGTTCGATATTTGGGAATCGAGGTAGATGACGCTCTCACTATGGCCGAACAGATCGAGCTCTAGACTATTGGCCACCGGTCCACGCCGGTGGCCAATCCGCGCCACGAGCGGTCCTTCTCAAATCTTGTGCTGTCTCAAAATCCCAGAGCGAGACCATCCTTGCGGTGATCCGACGCGCCGAGTAGGACGCCACGCGTATGGTCGATCTGAATCGCTTGGCAACCGCCAATCCCGGCATCTGCCCACTTGATGTTATGCCCGCGTGCCGATAGGTCGTCCTTTATCGCATCCGGAATGGTGGTTTCCAATTCCAGCACTTCATCGAAAGCAAATGAGCGCGGAGCTTCGGCTGCGGTCTGGATGTCCATGCCGTGGTCGAGCACGTTGGACAAGAAATTCGCATGGCCGCAGGCTTGATAGTGGCCGCCCATCACGCCGAACGGCATCACCGCACGGCCGTTCTTCATCAGCATGCCGGGGATGATGGTGTGCATCGGCCGCTTGCGCGGCCCGAGCGAATTAGGATGTCCTGGGCTGGCGCGAAAACTCCAGCCGCGATTATGCAGCAATACACCTGACTTTGTCGCGTAAATGCCGCTACCGAAGGGATAGAACAGCGAATTGATGAGCGACACCGCATTCAAGTCGCGATCGACAACTGTGACATAGACGGTGTCGCGATGCTCGGTGTCGTCCCATGTTTCCGGCGCCGACGCCTTCGTCATGTCGATCTTCGAGCGGATGGCGGAGATATAGGTGTCCGACAGAAAGAGCGCGGCATCCACTTGCCCCGCGGCGGGGTCGCAGAAATAGGCATCACGGGCACGATACGCGGCCTTGGTTGCTTCGGCGAGCAGATGGATCCGGTCGGCCTCTGAAAGTGCCGCCACGTCATATCCCGCCAGCACGCGCAGGATCATCAGTGCCGCGAGCCCCTGCCCATTGGGCGGGCATTCGACGACGTCGTGCCCCTGATAGGACGTTGAAATCGGTGTCACATAATCGGAGCGTTGCGCGGCGAAGTCATCGGCGTCATGCACACCACCGAGCCCGCGCAGGGTCGCAACAATGTCGTCGGCAACTTCGCCTTCATAGAATCCTGCGCGCCCTTCGCGCGCAATCCGGCGAAACGTTGCTGCAAGGGCCGGCTGCGCGCGCTTGTCGCCGATGGCGGGCACGTTGCCGTTCGGCAGGAACTGCGCTGCAGCATCCGGCAGATCTTCAACGCGGGTGCGAAACGCGGCCCAGTCGGCGGCGACGCGTGGCGTGATGCGAAAGCCGTTTTCCGCCGCATCGATCGCCGCTGCAAAGACCTCGGAGAGCGGCTTGCTGCCGTGATCCCTGCTCAGGGTACACCAGGCATCGATGGCGCCCGGAATAGTGACGGATTCCGGCGAGGTCGGCGGAACGTCCCGGCTGCCGCTGGCGGCATGGCGGCCGGCATCCGTCTTGGCCGGCGTCCTGCCCGATCCATTGAGTGCGATCGGTGCGCCACCCTTTGGCGCATAGAGCGCGAAACAGTCCCCGCCGATGCCGGTCATCTGTGGCTCGACAACCCCCTGCACCGCGACGGCCGCAAGTGCCGCATCGATGGCGTTGCCGCCGGCTTTCAGTATCTCCACCGCGGCCAGCGTTGCCTGCGGATGGGATGTCGCGGCCATGCCATTGTCGGCAACGGCAACCGAGCGGCCGACGGCCATGAAGTCACGCATGATAATGTCCCATAAAGCCGGTGCTGCAACGCGCCACGCGTTCAGTGGTTGAAGGTGATGCGGTCGAGAGTCGCGCAGATCGGGCCAAGCGGATGCCAAGCCGCACCAGCCGTTTGGTTGTGAAGCGTGAGGACTACAGCGGGCACGGCAACGACCGCGCCTGCCGCCGCCATAGCGAGCATCACATCTTTTCCTGGACTTCCTGAGCGGATCGCCATGCAATGCCCCCAAGTCTGGCGCGGACGCATCCGGCGCATCAACGCCAGTCCGGGAAGCGCCGCAAGCCATGCGAGCAGGCAACAGATCATAATGCGTACCTCATCGCGTCAGGACTTGCTGCAGCACGACGAGGTCGTTGTCCCGGTCGAGTCCGCCGCGAGCACGCTACCCCCATTGCGTTCCGGCGCGATATCATTGGCAGGGTTAGCGGCGAAGAAGCCGTTCGGCTTCAGCATGAAGCCGGCATATTCCACTGGCATCACCGGGAAATCCTCGGGCTTGCAGACATGGGTGTGGCCGAACGAATGCCACAGCACGATGTCGGTGTTCTCGATATTTCGGTTCTGCTCGACATAGCGCGGCAGGCCGTCGCCACCAGCATGCACGTTCGGATAATCCCCGCTGGCATATTTCTCAGCCGGATCGTAAGGCGTCACCCAGACATGCTTGGTGGCAAAGCCACCGCGCTTGCGGACAAAACTGCCTTCCTGCGCCAGCATCACCGGGCTCGGCGTCACGATGAGCTTGTAGCCAACGGGATTGCCAACATTGTTCGTGCTGTTCGGATTCGTGACCTTCCAATAGCGTCCGCTCTGCCCGTCTGCGATCGCCGCTGCGTCGCGCTCGCGCGACAGGGTCTTGCTCTTGAGGTCGAAGGCGTTGCCATAGAGGTTGTCGGTGCCCCAGGGACGCTGCGCGAATTCGTGCTCGGTGACAGTGTTGCCGCCACCGTCGAGATCCATGTGCATACGCACATTGAAGAAGTGCTGGTGGGTCGGGCCGCCGAGATTGTCATCGACCATGCCGCCCCAGGCATATTTCTCGCCGGGCATGACAGCCGCGGTCTGGATGATGCCCGTGAGCTTGGCCTCGAGCTGGATCGTGCCATCCTGGTACAGATACCAGTAGAAGCCGTAGTCGTAATTGCCGACGGTGGCGAAGAAACTGATCACCAGACGGCGCGAGCGGCGCACCTCGAACAGCCCATTGCGGAATTCATAGTGCTTCCAGAGAATACCGTAATCCTCTTCATGCATGCAGACCGCATTCTTCATCTCGAACGGCTTGCCCTGCTCGTTTGCCGCCGGGATGTTGAAATAGTGGATATTGCCGAGACAGTCACAGCCGAGCTCGAGCGCATTGGCGAGCATGCCGAGGCCGTATTCGCCGGCATCGAAAGCCGACTTCCAGTAATGATTGGCGGTCGGATCGGCATAGGGCACCACCATTTCGGTAACGCTGGCGCGGTGAATGATGGAGCGCTTGCGGTCGCCGTCCTGATAAGCGAGCTGATGCAGCACCAGCCCTTCGCGCGGCGTGAAGCCAACGCGAAAACTCCATTTCTGCCAGTCCACATTCCAGCCATCGACCTTGAAGCTTGGCCCCTCTGGCTGCTCGATATTCAGCGGCTTGATGTCGGTGCGCGGATTGGTGTTCTCGTGGGCGCCGTAATTGCGCTTCTTCTTCGGGATCGGGATGACCTTGTCGTCATCCAGCAGATCGACGACTTTTTGGTGAATGAGATCGACGACGGCGACGACGCCTTCCACCGGATGGGCATAGGCATTGTCCTTGAGGTCCTCGCGAAAGAACGTCACTGCGCGAAGAATGCGGCGGCCGCGCTCGAAGTCGCGGTCGAAGAATCCCGACGAGAATGGATCGACCTGCGCCATCTCCATATCCTTGTCGGACATGCCGCGGCGGCGCATCGCATTGCGCCAGCCCTCGTCTGCCTTGACGATTTGTTCGCATAGCAAGAATTCAGCGATCATCACCGGCGGCTGGCCATATGGCGCGTCAGCATTGGGCAGCAGCTTGGTGTCGACGATGCGCGACGTCGTGAGATCGACAATGAACTCGGTTGCCGCACCGGTGTCAGGCTCCAGCACGACCACAAAAGCGAGCCGCGGCAGCACCGTGCCGTCGGCATAAGCGCGCAGGTCCGCCTTGCTCGGCTCTTCCAGTCGCACGATCGGAAAACGGCAGCGCGGCGTCACTTGCCCTTTCGCCTTGACCAGATCACAGGCCGCGCCGATCTCGTCCAGCGTCAGCGGATCGAGCGGATGGATCGCAGCAACCGCCGTGCCGTCCTGAATTTTCTGCATCACCGTCATATTGGAACTCCTGAAGGCGCATGGCACCGTTGGACCAGAGACTATTGAAGACGTTCGCGGCCAGGCGCCGCGGCGAACAATGCGCGCGTATAGGCATGTTGCGGATTGGCGAAGATGTCGGCAGTCGGGCCGCTCTCGACGATCTCGCCGGATTTCATCACCATGATGCGGTCGCACAATTCACCGGCGACACGCAGGTCATGGGTGATGAACAGCATCGCCAGGCCGAGCCGACTGCGCAGATCCGCGAACAGTTTCAGCACCTGCGCCTGCACGGTGACGTCGAGCGCCGACACCGCCTCATCGGCGATCAGAACCTGCGGTTCGGACGCGAGCGCCCGCGCGATGCAGATACGCTGCCGCTGACCGCCGGAGAATTCGTGCGGAAAACGATGCATGACATGCGGATCCATGCCGACCAGCTCGAGCAGCTTTGCCACCTCGTCGCGCGCCACCTGCGGCGACGCACCGAAATTGACAACGCCCTCGATCATCGACTGTCCCACCGACAGCCGCGGATTGAGCGAACGGTACGGGTCCTGGAAAACGACCTGGATGTAGCGCCGATGCGGTCGCAGCGTCGCATTGGAAACAGCGGCGATATCCGTACCGAGCAGATTGATCTCGCCGGATGTCGGTTTCATGAGCCGGGCCACACAGCGCGCCAGGGTCGACTTGCCAGAGCCGGACTCGCCGACCACGCCAAGGATCTCACCGCGACCGAGCGTGAAGCCGGCACCGCGCACCGCATGGGTGACGCGGCCCCGGCCGAACAGTCCGCGCTGGCCATAGGTCATCTCCAACCCCTTGACGGCGAGCACATCGGCTGTCGGCTCGCGCGCCGCGGTGGCGATCTGGATGCCCTTGGGCACCGAGTCGATCAGCAGCCGCGTATAGGCCTGGGCTGGCGAACCCAGCACCGCGTCGGCGCTGCCGCTTTCGACCACGGCGCCCTTCTGCATCACCACCACGCGATCGGCGATATCGGCGACTACGCCGAAATCATGGGTGATGAACAGCACGCCAATATTCTTGCGCTTCACCAAATCCTTGATCAGCACCAGGATCTGCTTCTGTGTGGTGACGTCAAGCGCGGTGGTCGGCTCGTCCGCGATCAGCAGCACCGGTTCCAGCAGCATCGCCATGGCGATCATGACCCGCTGGCGCTGCCCGCCCGACAGCTGATGCGGATAGGCCTGCATCAGCTGCGCCGCATTTGGCAGCAGCATGTCTTCCAGCGCCGCCAGCACCCGCCTGTTGATCTCGGCCTTGCTCGGCCGCGCGTTGCCATGCCAGACGAGCAGCTCGGCGAGTTGCTCGCGCACCGTCATCACCGGATTGAGCGCCGTCATCGGCTCCTGAAAGATCATGCCGATGCGGCTGCCGCGCAGCGTCCGCATCCGCTGATCCGGAGCGCCGATCAGTTCCTCGCCAAGCACCTTGATCGAGCCGCCCATCGGCGTCAGGCCGTCCGGCAGCAGTCCCATGACGCTGAACGCCGTGACTGACTTGCCCGATCCGGATTCCCCGACAACGCAGACGATCTCGCCGGATGGCACCGTAATATCGATATCCCTGATAGTGCGGCGGCCATCGGCATCGCCGGTGAGGCCGACCGTCAGGCCGCGGATTTCGAGAACGGCGGTCATTTGATGCCTCCCACCGATCGTGCCAGCCGCGGGTCCAGCATGTCGCGCAGACCATCACCGAGCCGGTTAATGCCAAGCACCGTCAGTGCGATGCAGATGCCAGGAAACAGCATCAGGCCTGGCCGTACCTGGAAATACAGCCGCGCATCGGACATCATGTTGCCCCAGCTCGGGATCTCGTCGGGCATGCCGATGCCAAGGAAAGACAGCGACGCTTCGATCAGGATTGCGGATGAGGCGATATAGGTCGCCTGCACGATCAGCGGCGCCAGGATGTTCGGAACGATATGCCGGGCCATCAACACCGGCAACCGCGTTCCCATGCTGACCGCAGCCTCAACATAGGCCTCCTCGCGCACGGTCAACACCACGCTGCGCACCATGCGCGCGACGCGCGGGATTTCCGGAATCGCGATAGCGACGCAGATCGTCGTGATGGAAGGACCGAGCCCGCCGATCAGCGCGATGGCAAGCAAGATGGCCGGGATCGCCATCATGCCATCCATCATGCGCATCAGCACATTGTCGATCCAGCGCACCATCCCGGCGATCAGACCCAGCAGGCTGCCGAGCATAACCGCAATCAGCGTCACCGCCGCGCCGACAATCAGCGACACCTGGCTGCCATAGATCAACCGGCTCCAGATGTCGCGGCCGAGATTGTCGGTACCGAGCCAGTTGGCCGCACTCGGCGGCCGCAGCCGAAGTCGCGGTTTGATGGCTGCGGGGTCGACCGTCCACAGCAGGCTCGCGAAAATCGCCATCAGCGACAGCACAACGAGAATGCAGAGACCGAACAACACCGTGCGGTTGCGCAGTAATTTGCCCGCGACGGCGCGAAGATTGACCGACGACTTCGGCGAGTTGACCGCGATCACGCTCATTGCTGGCTGATCCTTGGATCGAAGAAAGTGTAACTGAGATCAACCAGCAGATTGATCGCCACATAAGCGCCGCCGAACACGATGATGACGCCCTGGATCACCGGATAGTCGCGTGCCAGCACCGAATCCACGGTGAGACGGCCGAGGCCCGGCAGGTTGAACACGCTTTCGGTGACCACGACACCGCCGATCAGGAGGGCGATGCCGATGCCGACAATTGAGACAATCGGCACCGCCGCATTACGCAGGGCGTGCTTAAACACCACGATCCGCTCCGGCAGCCCCTTGGCTCGCGCGGTGCGAACAAAGTCCTCCGATAGCACTTCGAGCATGCTGGTGCGGGCCACGCGTGCAATCAGCGCGATGTAAACGAGGCTGAGCGTCAATGTTGGTAAAGTGAGATGCCATAGAAAAAGGCCAAGCCCGTCGCTCAAGGGCACATAGCCCTGCACGGGAAACAGCCTGAACTGCATCGACAGCAGATAGATCCAGAAATAGCCGATGGCGAAGGTCGGCACGGCGAAGCCGGTTACCGACGTCCACATGGCGAAGCGGTCGAGCCAGCCGCCACGGCGCCATGCCGCAAGCACCCCGATCGGTACACCGACGAGCACGGAGAACACGATCGTGGTGATGGAGACCGCGACCGTCGGGCCGACACGCTGCGCGATCAGCGCAGTCACCGGCTGGCCCGACACGATGGAGGTGCCGAGGTCGCCATGCAGCATGCGCCATAGCCAGTTCAGAAACTGCATGGCCAGTGGCTGATCGAGGCCGAGACGGGCTCGAATGGCAGCAATCGCCGCGGCATCGGCATTGTCGCCGGCAAGCTGCGCCACCGGATCGCCGGAGGCGAACCGCAGCAGCATAAACGCGATCAACGCCACCACTCCCAGCACGGGAATGACCGAGACCGATCGCTTCAGGAGGACGCCAGTGATTGCCATAGCTCAGGCCGTCTTCTCGACGTTCCAGAACAACGGAGCCGGCGCAGTGACGATGCCCTTGAGCGCCTTGCTGTGCGACAGCGGTTGCTTGAACTGGCCGCCAGGAATATGGGTCATCACCTCATAGGCGCGCTTCTGGATCGCTTCGGCCACCGTCTTCTGTGCAGCGGCATCGGATTCCAGCGCGAACGTGTTGCGCAGGCTTTCGATCTCGGTGTCTTCCGGCCAGCCGAAGAAGCCCCCACTCTTGCCGCGGGTATCGAGCACGGTGCTGGCCAGCGGATTCATGAGCTCGGTGGTGGTGGTGACCCAGTGGGTCATCGACCAGCCGCCATTGGCGGTGGAATCCTGCTTGACGCGGCGCGCCAGCAGCGAACCCCAATCCATGGTCTGCACCTCGACATTCATGCCGATGGCGCGCAGTTTTTGCGCGGTGACGGTGCTGGAGCCGGACAGCAACGGCGAGTCGGTGGCCTGCAGCATCACCACCTTTTCGCCCTTGTAGCCCCCCTTCTTGAGCAGATCCTTGGCGCGGGCGATGTCCGGCTTGGTGTTCCAGCCGACTTCGCTGGCGAGCGGCGTGGTGACGCCGAACATCGCTGCGGAGGCCTGATAGTAGTCGGGATTGCCAACTTGTGCGTCGAGCCAATCGGCTTGATCGCTCGCATACATCACGGCCTGACGGATTTCCTGCTTGTTGAACGGCTCGGTCAGCCAATTCATGCGCACCACCGACATGAAGCCGAGCGGATTGTAATCGGCGACGGTCACATCGTTGGCTGCAATCAGCGACGGCAGCATGTCGTGCGGCGCCGCTTCGAGGAAGTCGATCTCCTTGTTGATCAGCGCATTGGCTGCCGTCTGGAAGTCCGGCATGCTGATCCACTCATAGCGGTCGATCTTGACGATCTTGCCGCCGGCCAGCCCGTCCGACGGCTCGTCGCGCGAGACGTAATCCGGATTGCGCTCATAGATGGCGCGGCTGCCCGGCCGGAATTCGGAGGCGACAAAGCGAAATGGGCCGGAGCCGACAAATTCCATCACCGGCTGCTCGGGCGGCTGCGCGGCCAGACGCGCCGGCATGATGAACGGCATGATGCTCGAGGGCTTGGCGAGCGTCTGCAGCACCTGGCCGTAGGGCGATTTCAGAACGAGCTGGAACGTACGCTCGTCCACCGGCTTGAGCTCGGCGACGAACGTCATCATCCGCGCGCCCATGGTGTCGCGCTTGGCCCAGCGCTGCAACGACGGGATGACATCGGCCGATGTCACCGGTGCGCCGTCGTGAAACTTGAGGCCGGAGCGCAGCTTGAACGTATAGGTCAGCTTGTCCGCCGACACCTCATAGGCGTCCACCATCTGCGGACGGACCTGAAATTTCGAGTCCGTGGAGAACAGCGTGTCGTAGATGTTGAGGCCGTGATTGCGGCCGGTCCAGGCGGTGTTGATGACCGGATCGGTCGCACGCAACGGCGCGTGCATCACCGCGCGGATGACCTTGCCGGACTGAGCACGCGCGATGCGCGGCATCATGCCGGCAGCGAAACCGGCGGCACCAGCCTTGAGCAACGAGCGACGGCTGAAATCATTGAACATGACGGTCTCCGGGCAATGGGAATGAACATCGATAAAGACGATAACGGTGCAGCTATCCGGCCAGATGCGCGCCGATGGCCCTGAAGGCCGCGAGCCAGCGGTGATCGATCGCGATATCCATCGGGCTCGGCTGCGCGGCGACCTTGACGATCACGGTGTCTGTCGATGGGTCGACATGGATCCACTGCCCATGGATGCCCACTGCTGCGAGATCGTTGCGCGCGGGATCAATCGTGTACCAGCACGCGCGATAGCGACCATTTGGGAAAACGAAGGCGAGATCGCCGTTCTTCCAGGCCTGCTCGTCTCCATTGCGATGGATGTCATCGATCCATACGCCCGGCACCACCTGCGTGCCATTGGCAATGCCGCGCTGGCGGATCATCTCGCCGAACCGCGCGAGATCGCGCACCGTAGCGCAGATGCCTCCCGCAGAGCGTGACGCGCCATGGGTGTCGAGCGTGATATAGGCGTCGTCACCGGCCCCCATCGGCGCCCAGATATGCTCCGACAGGATCTGCGCATAGGGCTTGCCGCAGGCCTTCTCATAGACCCAGCCGAGCATGTCCGTATTGGTAGAGACGTAATGGAAGACCTTGCCATGCGGACCGCCATTCGGCCGCAGCGTGGCGAGGAAGCTGCGCTGGTCGCCCTGCGCCGTGCCGTTCGGCAGCACGTCCCAGCCATTGCACAGCCGATACTTGACCACGTCGCCTTCCGGATCGTCGTAATCCTCGTCAAACTTGATGGCGACCGTCATGTCGAGCAGATCGCGGACCGTGCAGCCACCATAAACCGACGACGCGACTTCAGGGACGTAATGCGTCACCGGCTTGTCAGGATCGAGCAGCCCGCGCCCGACCAGGACGCCACCGAGCGTCCCGCAAATCGATTTGCTCACCGAGCATATCAGATGCGGCGTGCGTGGGGTCATGCCCTCGCCGTACCATTCGCTGACGATCTCGCCGCGATGCAGCATGATGAGGCCATCGGCATAAGTTTCGGCCAGTGTCGCCGCGAGCGTCGTTGAGACGCCCTCGCCATACTTGAATGTCAGGGCGCCGAGATCGCGAAATGCCGTCTCGAGCGGGGTCGGCGCCGCGCCGCGCCGAATGTCGGCGGTCGGCAGCACCTGGCGGACATTGCGAAAACTCCACTGGCTGTAGGGATATTTGCGCCAATTGAAGCGGGTTACGAGCGCCTCGGCAGAAGGCGGAGCGCCTTTCATGACATCACTTGGCTTCATCGCGACCTCGCAGAACCATTTCCATGTCCGGCGTCGGCACTGACACCGGACACGCAATCATCGGCGAGCCAGCGGATTGACCGTTATCAAAAATCGGCAATTTTTCGACGCGGACCGACTAGGGCGCGCTGGCATATCGCTTGCAAAATGAAGCCCGGAAGTTTCACTATCAGTCCGGCGCGGCGCTCACAGCCGCCATCCGGGAGGCCTGCATGACGCTAAACGCCTCGGATCATTGGTTGTTTGCCGCATCGAGCGACGACGTCGATGCGCATTGCAACAATCTTGGGCGCTGGCGGCTTGACTATGATCAGATCAGTGCCGGCGCTTTTCGCGGCAGCTTCACGGAGCTGCGGCTGCCGGGTATCCAGGTCTTCCGGGAAACCACCAGCCAGCGCGTGCGCCAATACGGGCATCTGGGTATCGACAGTTTCGGCATCGCACTCCCCTGGCGCGCCGGCGACATCAACTTTAACGGCACCTGCATGTCATCCGGCAATGTCATTGCCTGCTTCGACGCCGAAGTCGACATGTGCACGCCACCCGAATTCGAACTTCGTGGCGTCGTGATGGATGCGCGGTTGCTGGAAGACACGTTACACGATCTGCAGATCGAACTGCCTGACGGCATCTGGCATCAGTTGCGCGAGTTGCGCACGGATCCGGGCACCGCACAGCGCCTGCGTCTGTTGCTGGGATATGTGCAGGAGATCATCGACGATAACCCGACGATCCTCGACAATACCGCAGCGCGGCAGCAGCTCGAGGATAACCTGCTCACCGAAGTCATTGATCTGCTGCCGAGCCTGGAGCCGTGCGACGATCTCCGCGGCGGTAGTGCCCGCAAGCGGCTCGTGGATCGCGCCTGTGCCCTGATGCTGTCCACACCTGAGCAGCCGATGACCATTCTCGACATCTGCAAAGGCGTAGGCGCAAGTCGCCGCAAGCTGAACTACTGTTTCCAGGATGTGCTTGGAAGCAACCCGATCCACTATCTGCGTGCCGTACGCCTCAATCGTGTCCGACGCGAACTCAAGCAATGTGTCGATGAACGGATCGGTGTCTATGATGTCGCGGTCAAATGGGGGTTCTGGCATTTCAGCCAGTTCTCCCACGACTACAAACGGCACTTTACCGAGCTGCCCTCGGAAACGTTGCGGCGCACGCGGCTTGACCTGCGTCTTAGCGATGATCGCACGAGCTAAACCAATGTCCGCTTTGCGCCAGAAGCGGCCAGTCGCACGATCTAGTAATGGCGAGGCCTGCTTTTCACTCAGAAGCGCAACCTCGCGCCACTCGATGAGCCTGAACACGCGCATCGTTACCGTTACGGACACGCGCATCGAACGCATCTTGCGTCGTGCCGGATGGGTCCTACGCCGAACCGGCCAACCACGAAGATTCGGCAACACCCAGGCAGTTGCTGGTTACCTCGAGGTGTCGGTCGAATCCTTCATCACGGCGGCGACAAGTTCATGGTCCCAAATGCGACCATAGTCCGGCCCGGTGACGGCACGAAGCTCGGCTCGCCCGTTATCAGCTTCGAGGGTCTTTACGAGCTCGGCGCGGTGTGTCAGCAAGCCATGTTGTAGGTTGATGCCTGACAGAGCCGCGGGAAGCTGCCGCAAATAAGACGTTGGCGCTCCGACCAAGTTACACAACTGGCCAAAGCTCCAATGAGTCGGCGCCACCGGCGCGGCACGCCCGGGGATCATCAAGGCCAACCGCTCGGAATTGTTGCTGTTGGCCTCCACCCGGATAGCCCGGCTTTCCACCGTCCGCGCCTCCGCCCGCTCGGCGCGACCGCGCACCGCGTCGTAGGGGTCTGGCAGGTTCAAATAGCGTTCGTCATCGGGCCGCAAAAACCATTCCGACGACACGCGGCCAATCCGCTGGCCGCGCGATACATCCACGCGAAACCCGCCGGAAGCAGATTGTTCGTCTTGCGATAAAGTCATCACGTTCATGGTCGTTTCTCCTATGGGCTGAGGTTGAAGCGCAGCGCTGCGCTGCAACCCTGCCCGTCGGCGAGACCTGGGGTAGCAAGGGCAAGGGCGGCCGAAGCGGAGGGGGATCACCCGCCTGACAAGGGCGCGCTTGATAAGCGCGCGTCTGCACGCGCCCTGACGACCGTGGTCGTCAAGAAAATCCAAGGCGCGGAAGACCGGGGATACCGCTCCGTCCGGCACCGTCAGGTGCTTCACCCTTGCCCGCGCGAGGGCGGAGCCCTTAGCGATTCACTTCCAAAAAGCAAAGCTCTTCCTGCTTTCCTGCAAGTCGGCAATAAAACGCAAAAAGCCCCGCCTCCGAAGAGGCGGGGCGGATGATCCGGATGGATCAGTCGCCGTTGCGGCGGGACCAGATCAGGGTGAAGCCCTCGTCGCCCTCGACTTCACCAGCGAAGCGTAGATCGGCGCCGGGAAGCTCGGATCATCAAGTTTGACCGAGAGGTATTCGCGTTCGGTCTCGCGGGCGGTCTTCTTCCACGCGGCACCGAATTCGGTGGTGCCAGCGAAGATGCGAAAGTCGGGCGCCTTGTCGTTGTCTTTCTCGGACGGGGCGAACCTTGCCTTGATGTTGAGCGTCAGCGTCTTGATCGAGCCGACGTAGCCATTGTCCAAAGCGGTGAAGGTGCCGATGGTAGCCATGGTAATCTCCGTTGGTTGCTCGGGCCGCGCCCATCGCGGCCTCGATGGCGATCCTTGGCCCGGGGAGCGATCGGCCCGCAGCCGTCAGGCCCGCAGCGCAGCGGAGGACGGCGTCAGCCTGCTTTTTTGTTTTCCGCGAGGAATGCCGCTCCTCTGCGGCAGGGGAAAAAAGCAGGCGTAGCCGTTGCGGGAAGGCGATCGAGGCTCTTGCCGTCCCTCGGGCCTGATCAGCCCATTCGAGGTTGCGTTGGACGCTGCCCGTGAACGAACTGACGGGGACCACCATGGCTGCCGGCATTCAAGCAGCACAAGGACGTGGCTTGATCGGTCGAACGCACGCTGACATCTGCGCATCAACGGCGGCAAAGACGCGCCAAAGGGAACGATGAGCGATCAGTTTCGTATGCTGTCGTGACACATCGGAGCGCACCTGGAAGGAATTCCCGCGGAAAGACCATCCGAACGATGTCGTTATTCGTTGATCAAGGACGACCGCCTAATCGGCCGCGAAATATTGGATGATCGCGAGCGCCGTATTGAAACTGAAAACCAGTGCTATAAAGGGCTCGTGCGGGATCTCGGAAGGCTGGCCTCTCGCCGGGTTCGAGGCTTGACCTATATCGATTTCCTTACCCCGGTGCCGTCGGCAATTTACCACGCTCACGGTGTCCTCGCCAGTCATCGATATCAGGCAAGTGGATGACATCGCGAGGCTCGCGCTTTACGGCTCCCCATCTGTCCCAGAGTGTTTCCCGCATTCGAACCAAACACCGTTTCCGCGACAGATGTTGATTGCTGCAACGCAGCCACAAATCGACGCTGCATATGAGGAACTCTTTCCGAATGCATTCCTGAAATGTTTAAAACGCCTACCGTAAGCCGTGAATTAAAGTGTTCCCGATGTTTCTCTGACGCGAACTTGCTATGCTCGCTAAAGTCGCAAGTCTAGCCGAACTAGCGTGCTCAACGGGCGTGGCAAATGGACACATCAGAACGATTCCAGACTATCCTCAGTGCAATCGCTTCCGCCAGCGGACTGCAGGATCTTTCGGACGTCATCCACACTGTCCGAGCGCCTTTCGGCGTTGCAAACATAGTCTATCACGCCGTTCGGATTCCACAGGCCGAACAGCCTAACCCGCTTTTGCTCCTGACCTATGATCTAGAATGGGTTCGACGGTACACGGAACGGAACTATTTTCAGATAGATCCGATCGTACGCTCCGGCAGGCAGGGATTTCTGCCCTTGGATTGGTCGAATGTGGACAAGGAGACACCGATCGCGCGCGGCTTCTTCTCGGAGGCGGACAAGTTTGGCGTCGGCAGGCAAGGCGTGACCATGCCGATAAGAGGGCCCGCGGGCGAACGCGCCCTGTTTACCGTCACTTCCAATGCCTCGGATGCGGAGTGGTCGAAGACGCGCCTCGCTTATATGAGGGAATTCCTGCTCGTCGGCCACTTCTTCCACGATCGAGCCGTTGAGTTGGCCGGCTTCAGGCCTCCCTCGCGGAAGCTCAATTTGTCGCCGCGCGAGAAGGAATGCTTGTCGAAGATCGCCCGCGGCGATGTGCCAAAGCGAATCGCGAGCGAACTCAAGCTGTCGACCAACGCCGTCCAGATTTATCTTCAGAATGCCCGAACTAAACTCGGCTGCTCAAGCGTCGCAGAAGCAGCGGCAAAGGCTCTCTTCCTAGAACTGATCGACGTCTGACGGCTCTCCACGCGACTGCCAAACCGCGCATGAGTTGATCCGTTTGTCAACTTGGTAAGTATCCAAATTGAGAGCACTCCCTCCTCGCTGGCAAATGCCAGCGTTGGCTTGGGAGTTGGGATGATCAGAATAATAACAAACGCCGATCGGTCCAGCTGCCTGGGACTATTGGACGAAATGTTCCGGGCGCGCGCAGCGATATTTTCCGACCGCCTTCGCTGGAACGTCGATGTCCGCCACGGATGGGAATTCGACCGCTACGATGTGAAACAAGAGACAATCTATCTTATCTGCGTCGCGGATGACGGACACACGACAGGTTCGCTTCGCCTCCTCCCGGCGAATGGCGACACGATGCTGCAAAACGAATTCGCCCCGTTCTTCGACCGCCCTCCCAAAATCAGCGACCGCCGAACCTGGGAGTGCACGCGCTTTTGCGTCCATCCTTGTTCGGCCTCCGAAGGTCGAGCGCAAAATCGCTATATCTCATCCCAGCTTCTGATAGGCCTTTGCGAATTCGCTCTTGCCTCGGGCATGGAGCACATCGTCGGCCTGTACGATCACGCCATGACGCGCGTCTATCGCCGCATCGGATGGTCCCCCTCACCAATAGCGATATCGCGCCCTCAGGTCGGCCGCCTCGTCGTCGGTACCTGGGACGTCTCGCACGATGCGCTGAATGCCATGACCGCACGCGCGATCACCGAGCTGGAGAACCTGGGGTTCGAAAGGCGAGCCGCATAGTGCGGCTTATTTTGTGAGGAGAAGGCAATGAAAGTGTTGAAGTCTGCTTTGAGGAGCTGCATCGGGCTGGTTACCGCGGGCGTCGTCGTCATGGGCGGTGCCAGCGCCGCCATGGCGCTGACGGCGCAGTTCCAGGTCACCAATTCCTTCGGGGCGACGCTCTTCCTCGATACCGCAAGCTGCACGGGCGGTGGTTCAATCTCGCCACCCTTCTCGATCAGCGCCGGCGGTTCTCCAACCTTCAGCGGCTCCACGACCGGCACGACCACCCTGTGCACCGTCCGGTACCAGAGCGGCAGCTTCGGCTGCCAGTTCCAGGTTCAGGTCCTGCAATCCGGGAGCAGCATCACGGGCTTCGCATCGACCAACGCCTACAAGGGCTCCGGCGGCCGCCCCTCCTGCACCAAGCAGTCTGATATCGGGATCACAAACGGCTGGTCGGGCGGGTTCACCATGCAATAGCGAAAGCCGCGGCGAGGCGGTGGTGCCCGCGTGCACCATCGCTCTCGTCTTCAGGCTAAGACTGCGTTGCCCATCAAGGATCCAGCGCATCGTAGGCTGAGAATGCCAACTGCGGTGCGGGCCAGTAAGACACTTCCGGACCTCGCAGTCTTTCTAGTCCAAAGCCCCATACCGACAAGTGCAGCGCACGTGGGCCCCCTGAGGACACCGGAAGGAGATCTAAACATTATAACATGCGATGGCCTCCTCTGCGGATCGAGCAATATCTTCCGCAAGGTCGGCGTCTTTGGGCTTCTTCGGCATCGTGGTAAATTCGCGTCGCCGGCGATGGGCGGCCGTGAAACTTCTCGTGCATCCTCATGAATATCGAAACCGTCATTGCGGAGCTCGCTCACGCCAAATCTGTCGACGGATTGTCCAAGCTGTTATTTGACTGGCGCAATCAGAGCGGCGTCGCCCATTTGATCTACCATGCGACCTACGCCCCACTCTCAAAGGACCTACGGCCCCTTGTTCTCTGTACGTATGACCCGGCCTGGGTCGCTCGCTATACCGAGAAGGACTACTTCAGCATCGATCCGGTGCTGCTCGCCGGACGCGAGGAAACATTGCCCATCGACTGGATCACAGTCGATCATGAGACCGACCAGGCAAGACGCTTCTTCGTGGAGGCCGAGAGCTACGGCGTGGGGCGCCATGGCTTTACGTTGCCGATCCGGGGACCATTTGGCGAGCGCGCGCTCTTTACGTTCACGACGAACGAAACCGATCACCGCTGGCACAAGGCTCGATACGAGTACCTGCGCGACTTCGCGCTCGTTTCCCACTATCTGCACGATCGGGCGATGCAACTCGCCAGCCTGCGCCCCGATTTCAAGATACGGCAACTGTCCCGGCGTGAACGGCAGTGCTTGCATCATCTGGCCCGTGGCGCACCCCCGGGAAGGATCGCACGCCAGTTGAACCTGTCGGCGAGCGCCGTGCGCCAATACCTGAAGGGAGCCTCCCGAAAGCTCGGCTGCACCACGATTGAGGAGATTGCGGTCAAGGCTTCCTTGCTGGGGTTCGGGCGGTGACCCTTTAACCGATCATTAACGAACTCGGCCCGAACCTTTGTGTTTCTACAGATTGCTGGAACCACCGAATCCGGCGATCTTCCGTCCAGAGTTTCGATCTTCGGGAAGAGAGGCGGATCATGACAAACATTTCCTCGGCCAATTCCGGTGCTGGCGATGCCGTGGTGTCGCTCCTCCGCTCGAGCTCCCAGGATCAGTCGACGCCGAGCCGATCCGCCCCACCGAAGCAAGATTCCGCTTCAAGAAACCCCATTGACACCGTCGATCTCTCTGATCGGGCACAGACGATACTTGCGCGTGCGAAAATAGAAAAAGTCGCTGCGGACAAGCTGGCGCTTCAGGTCCAGTCGGCGAAAAGTTCGGGCAGGGCCGCGGGCGCGAACACCGCTTCGGCCGACAGCTTCGAGCTCGGCGGCAATTCGTCGGACGGCTCAGCTTCCACGCCGGGCACCGGATCCGGGAATTTCGATCAAATCTCCGGGTACCTCGATCGCCTTATCGATGATCACAGAGCTCCGGATGGGACCGTCAGTTCGTTCACGAAGACAGTGAACGACTTCTTCACTGTTCCTTCCACGCCCGAAGAACTGAGTGCCTGGTATAAGAATCAAGAAGAAGCCGCCGCGCAGTCCGCGGCGGCCGAACCCGATCCAGCGCTGAAGGCCAAAGCGGAAGCCTACCTCGACGCTGTCCGCAATCATCAGGTGACGCTCGTCAGCGCCGACGACATCCCCGAGCTGAACTTTCATAACACCTGGACTCTGCAAGGTGCGGAAGGCGGCAGCTCCATCAACTTCACATCCACCTACAACCACAACGCGTCGATCTTCAAAGACCCGGCAACCACCTACTTTGTCGACGGCAATGGGTCGGTCGTCGTGTGGAAGCATGCCGCTGACGGTGCTGCCGCCTCGAGTTCCTAGGAGCGGGCGTCGGCCTCACGAATTGTCCGGCTCTCCGGCATCGCAAGATACACTGCCAGTGCGAAGCTCATGGTCTAATAGGCGGATGCCGCGAACATCCGTCAGGCCCGCCTGCAACAATGCATGATTGCCGCAGGAGATCGCCTTCCTAGGGAAACACGATGATCTCCCCTGCTTCCAGCCCGTTCAGCACTTGGACCCCGCGCTCACTCGTCGCACCTAGAGCAACGCGACGATCATGCTCCTGGCCAGATTCCGGATCACGGACTCTCACCCGTGGTTCCGCGAGGGTGCCGCGCACGGCCTCCACCGGCACGATCAAGGCTCCGGCGTCCGAGGCCAATTCGATCGTCATCCGCGCCGACATCCCGACGCGCATCGAACCAAGAAGCGCTCCTTGAGCTCTTACGGCCGCACGGACTTCGAACGATGGAGCCGAACTGGCGCTTTGGTCGCCGCTCGCTTCTGCGCTGACCGCAACGATCCGTCCTAGAACCTCGCCGGAGAAAGCGTCGCTGCTGATTGTGACGGGTTGGCCGACATGCACGCGATTGATATCCACCTCGTCGATCTTTCCCGTGACGACCAGCCCCGTCAGGTCGGCAACCGCGAACAACGGCTGACCTCTGCTGACCCGGCTGCCGGGCTCGCTTAGGAGAGCCGTTTGAGAGCTGGGCATCGCCACCGGTGGCCTTACCAAGACCCCTGCCGAAGGGGCCACGACGGTACTGCCGTCGAGCTGATGCTTCAGGTCTCCCAATCTGGCTAATGCGTTCTTCACTTCCAGATCCGCCAATTGACGGTTCTCGGCGTTGCCGCGATCCAGCATTGTTTGCAGGTCCAGACGGCTGCTGTCCGCGGCCATCCGTTGGGTATCTCGCTGCTGGACGAGACCATCGAATTCATTGCGTGAGACGATCCCTCGATCGAGCAAAGTTTTGGTCTCGGACACCTGGCGCTCGACGATCGCAAGCGCGGCCTCCGCGTTCTCAAGGGCACGCTTTGCACGCGTGACATCGGGACTCCGCTCCCAGCGGACCAGGACGTCAAAAGCCATAGTGGCCTTCAAGAGAATCGCTTGAGCTTCACGGACGCGGCTCTGCGCTTCCGCAGTGTCCATAATAAGCACCGTATCGCCGGCAGCGACGCGATCGCCCAGTTGGGCCTTGCGCTCCAGCACGAAGCCGTCAAATGGCGCCACGATCGGGGCCGTCCTTCCGGGCTTCAAGGTTCCTGTGATGGTCAACCGTGACGTGACGGCGCTTGGCACAATCTTGAAGACACGGGACGTCGGCTGTGGCGCGCTCTGTGGCGTGGAAATGACGCCTTGCCAAAACCACGCGGCCGGACTCATCGCGACAATGGAGGCCAGAGCGGCCGCGATCACCATGCGGCTGGTCCGTCGCGGTGCAGATATGATCGTCCGCGCGCGAGCCAAAGTTGCCGCAGTTTCGGCGCCGGAATTCTCAGCTTTCCCGGTCAATCTTTCAACGCGATGCGCCATGTGTCCAGCGTGGTCCCGAGTTGGATATCCAGTAGCGTCAGCGCGTTGAGATAGCCGATCATGGCGGCAAGCTGCTGGCTTTCAGCCAAGCGCAAGTCGTTTTCCAGCCCACGTACTTGAAAATTGACCGAGCGGCCGGCCTTCAATTTCTCCTTCTCGATCTCCACGGCTTTGGCCGCCAGTTGGCGGGCTCGACGCGCGACTTCGAGCTGTCGCCAGCGGATATCAACGTCCGTCACCGAACCGCGCACCTGAAGCTCAACCCCCTGACGGATACTCGTGAGCTGCAACTCCGACGTCTGCAGCGTGGCGGTCGCCTGTACGAAGGGTTGCTCGCGGCGCAAATCGTTGAGCGGAATACTGAACGCCGCACCGACCGTGACGTCCGATATCCGTTCCGAGGAGAAGGTGCCGCCCCCCGTCGTCGTCGCACGCCCGAACCTGCCGCTGGCAAACACCGACAAGTCCCACAGTCGTTCATTTTGGGCGACGACGATGCCAAGCTTGTTCTGCTCGACGACGAGAACCTGCCCAAGATAGTCCGGGCGCTGGGCCAGAGCGATCTGCATCAATCGCGAGAGGTTGGTCGCGATCCTCGCCGGGTCCGTACTCTCCCTAGCCGCGATCGCCGCACCGAGATCGATGGACAGAAAGTTCAGCAATTGCAGCCGCGCCGTGTCCAGCGTCTTTGTCGCCTCGAGCACGCGAATGCGCTGGTTTTCGACATCCGCCTCGGTTTGCACGATATCGACTGCCGCCATTCGTCCAGCGACGATGAGGCTACGGTTGATGTCGACGAGATCCTGCGCGCGGCCGACCGATGCCTGCGCCAATTTCAGCTCTTCCTGCGCCTGGAGCAAAGCCCGATAGGCGAAGATCACCTGGCCGATCGTCTCGGAGACCGTCGCCTTCAGCTTCAGCCGGTTGATCCTTTCGCTCAATCGGGCCGCTCTCACCGGCGCCATGGTGACGTCGACACCTCCCCCGCGCAGCAAGGGCTGCGACACCGTCAGCTCGGCCGCCGAGCTGCGTGTGAGGACACCGGCGGTGTCGGTCATCTGGTTCGCCCAAGCCAGCCCGAATGTTGCCCCGGTCGGCAACAGGGCCGTGGCCGCCGGCGTGATCTCGGCGCTGGTCGTGCCGATCCCGGCTATTTGCTGATGGGTCGCGCCCCCGCCGATGGAGAAATGAGGCGTAAAGCGATCCTCGACTGCTCTTAGATCGAATTTTTGCGATATCCTGTCGATATAAGCGCTACGGATCGTCCTGTTGTCGCGCAGGGCGATGGCAATCGCATCCGCAACGGTCAGGGAAATGCCCGCCGGTTTGGCAGCGTCCGTCTCGGCTGCCGCCGGTTGCGTCACCGGGGGCGCCGGCGGACGATTGACGCGCTTGGCCTTGATGGCGGGTTTCGACCCGGTGTCTTGCGCCGTTGCGCCCACGAGCGGGACGGCGGCTCCCAGCGCCAAGGCGAGCGCAACACCCAACCGCTGCTTCAGCTGCGCCCCCATCTAATCCGCCCTCAGCGCTGCGATCGGATCGAGCTTGGCAGCCCTCGCCGCGGGGTAGCTTCCGAAGAACAGGCCGACGACAAGCGCCATGCCCGCCCCCAGCGGCAATGCGGCGGGCGCGGCGGCGAACGACCAGCCGGATGCGCTGGCAAACAGCCAGCCCGCCAGCGTCCCAAGGACCGTGCCGATCGCCGATCCGGCCGCCGACAGCAGCAAGGCCTCGACCAGAAACATCAGACGGACATCATGACGCCGGGCCCCGAGCGCAAGCCTAATGCCGATCTCGCGCCGCCGCTCCATGACGCTCATCAGCATGACGTTCATCACGCCGACGCCACCGACGACGAGCGATACGGCGCCGATCGCCATCAGCAAAAGGCCATAGATGCGCATCTGCTGCTCAAGCCCAATGATCAGTTGACGCGCCGTCCGCACGCTCACGCCCTGGCCGCCGCCCATCCGCGCGCGAAAATACGCCGCGATACTTGCAGAGGCGGTCTGGTCGTTCTCCCCAGCGTCCAGGCGGGCGGCTATATTGGTGATCTGCGGCGAAGGGACCAGGCGGCGGGCGGCCGCATAGGGAACGACGACCGATCGGTTGAGATCCAGGTTGAGGACCATATTGGCATAGACGCTCGACAGGGTGCCGATGATGGTTACGATCGGGCCATCGACCACGATTTCATCGCCGATCTTGATGGGTCTTCCGGATGCGGTCGCAATATCGTTGGCAAGTTCGGCCCCTAGGACGGCAAAGGGCGCAAAACCGTCGAGGTCGGATGTCCGTCTCCCGGTCGCAATTTCGGCTTTGGCGAGCGAATAGATCCCGTCCATGGCGGCGACGAGATTCGCGGGCAGCGAGGAGCGGCCGATCTTTATTGAGGTCCCCGCGAGGATGAAGGGAGCGGCGGCCACCACCCCCACCCCGGCGCCGGCAAGATCGCGCGCAGCATCTGCCGGTATGACCGGAGCTATTGTTCCGTTAGCCTTCGGAGCGATGTTCACGAGGTCGATGCCGAGTGAATCGAACTGCCGCATTGCCTCGTTCCGGGCATCGTAGCCGATGTGCAGCATCGCAATCACGGCCGCCGTCCCGATCGCGATGCCGATCAGGGCCAGGAATGTGCGTCCCTTGAGCCCTTGCAGGTTCGACGCCGCATCGCAGACAATCTCCCGAAGAACGAGGCCATCCCCGATCATGACACCACGTCGACGGCGCGAAGATCGCCCCAATTGTCGTCAACCACGCCGCCGTCGCGCATGACGATGCGCCGCGGACACCGGGCCGCAAGCGTAGGATCGTGCGTCACGATCACCATTGTGACCCCGACCTCGCGATTCAGCGACAGGAACAGCGTCAAGATATCGTCGGCGGATTGACTGTCGAGGTTGCCGGTGGGCTCGTCAGCGAGCAGCAGCGCCGGCTCACCGACGAGCGCCCGCGCGATCGCCACCCGCTGGCGCTGCCCGCCGGAGAGCTCATCGGGGCGGTGCGTCGACCGAGCCGAGAGCCCCACGCGTTCGAGAGCAATAGCGGCGGCCTCCCGGCGGCGCGAGCCGTCAACTCCACGGTAAAGCAGTGGCAACGCCACATTATCGAGCGCCGACAGCCTCGGCAGAAGATGGAACGACTGGAAGACAAATCCGATATGCCGGTTGCGCATTCGGGCGGCCTGAGCTTCCGGCAAACCAGCGACGGATGTTCCATCAAGGTGGATTTCGCCGGTGTCGGGCCGATCGAGCAACCCCATCAGATTCATCAGCGTGGTCTTCCCCGACCCCGACGTACCTGTGAGTGCGCACATCTCTCCCGCGCCTATCGCAAGCGTCACATCCTTGAGAACAGATATTCCCCCCGCGGAGCCGGCGTAGCTCTTGCTGACTCGGTCGATCCTCAGCATCTCGCGCGAACCCCGGCGGTCATGTGCCCCCGAGGCCCATAGCAACAACTCTTCTCCGGGGTATGAGGAAGCAGCTCTCCGCTTGACGAGATTTTGGCTCGAAACCCGCCGGGCCGGCAATTTAGTATTTTACAAACTTGACAGAGGACCAAAACGAGAGATGCATCGTCACCCCCACCGATCTAATCAAATTGACGCGGACAACGATCGGTAAAGCGTGCGATTGTGGCAAAGGCTCCACCTTCGGCGACCTGACTCGATGCGCCACCGACTGATTGGGACCTGCGTAGCTTTATCGCTCGTTGTCTCACCGAGCGTCGCAGCGGTCGATCCCATCGCAAGTTCTGCGAACACCGGAGACGCCTTGGCCATCCCGATGTCTGGCAACGGGTCGAGTTTCGGCCCATGCGCGCTTGCCTGCGAAGAGCGCCGCAAATCACGGTCGCAATCGAGACCAGGGCCGAGCCTGGAAGCGCTCGTCCGCCTCCCGGGGGGCCTCGCCTCCAATTTCGAAACTGGGTCCGGCACGGCCGTCGTGGACCTGATCAACCTGGGTGACGAGACCAGGGGCTATAGCGACATTATCGCGCTCGATATCGCCTTTGCGCAATCCATCCCAGGACAAGCCTCCCGGGTGTTCGCCGTCGACGACTGACGTGGACCGTCAGGAGTTCTGAGGCTTCATCTTAAGCCGCTCGCCGCACATGCTGTCTGTAGCGCCCACCATGCTCGGGATGGCTGTGCCGGCATTGTAATCTTCGGTATCAAGTTGCTGGATGACGTCCGTCTGCGCGACAATGACGTTCACCCTGCGAGCAAAGTTCTTGGCCAGCCCAGAGCCCTGTCCAAATTCACGGTGGTCTCGGCCGCCAGTTGCCAGACATAGGACGTCTGCCCGCTATTCATCTTGAACGTGGTCGTTGACGGGCTACCTCGACATCTACAAGCCCGTGCTGAAGGACGCGCAGGGCTTCGCCACCTTCAAGGACTACGCGACGGGCTGGCTATACTACAGAACTTGGTGAAGGCGAAAATCTCCGTCAGCCATCACAAACCATCCTCGACTTCTTCAAGGTGTACGCGCCGGCCGAAGATGGCAACGACCCAGCATTATGCCCAGGTGGTTGCGAGCGCGTGCAACCTCCTACCTTCTGACCCGATATTTGCGAAGAACAGCGCTGCTGTAATATTCTCAAAGGGATACCGCATGTAAGGGCCGTCGAACTCCATGCCCCACCCCCGACCTCCCGCCCGACTGGTGGCAAGCAGGTCGAGGCGACTCAGCTCAGAGTCGGTGGGCCTTCACAATCACCTCGTGCTCAAACTCCCAGAAATCCACTAGTTAGCTGCCTTCATGATTTTATCGGGCAGCCGCGCTTCTCGGGTGAAGACGTTTAGCTCGTTCATCAGCCTTTCCCAGAAACCAAATGCTTGGCTGAAAGCCAATTCTGCGTCCAGCGGTGATGTTTTTCGCGCGAAACGTCAAGGACCCCAGCGTCCGCTTGCGCAAGGCGACGCAGGGTCAAAGCATCTTCCTCGAGCGGCGTGACGTCGTAACGCGAGCCGCGCAATTACCGATAAGGTAATACTGCCGGTCCCGGGCCCGTCTTATGGGGCGACATTCGCACGACACACAACCGTAGGGAAAGGGTCGTGTCGATAATGGCAGGCGACATTAGGTGGGCGCCTTGCCCGGCGGCAGCGTCAACGCGGCGGTATAGGAGCGGCCGCCGTCGAAGTCGAACTCGTAGAGGCGGACCCTGCCGAGCGCGTTCTGACGCTGGCCAAGAAAGAAGGTGAAGGCGTTCGGCGCCGCGACGAAGGTGACGTCGTTTCCGTCGGTATCGGCGAATCGGATCGCGTCCGTCGCCGCGTCGGGGAGCTCGAAAGCGTGGCGCCCGCACGTGACCGATTGCGCGCCGGAACCACGACGCGATCTCCGATCCGACTTGGCCCGTCCTCGTCGCCGAAACCGTCGAGATCCGATCTGACCGCACCTAGCTCGCGGTAGCGATCGGCCTGACCCACGACGTCTCGAGGGGCGTAAGGAAATTTTGCGAAACGGTACTTCCGGAGGTCGGAAAAAATCTCGTCCTGAAACCGAGCTGCAGTCGGCCGACCAGAGCCGCAGGCCCGTGCTTCGCGTTCGAGCTCCACCTGGCGCCCGGACTTGATATTGACGACAGAGCCGGCGGCGAAGGCGAGCGTCGCGTGGGCGTCGAGCGCGAGCCTCAACTGCGACTGATCCTTCGGCAGCGAGGAGAAAGCCGCAATTCGGTGAACGCATAACCACCGGCCGACCGAGCCGCTTCCGCTGCGCGTCGGCCAAAGCCTTAGGGAACAGGTATTGTTATCTCGTGAAGTTCGGCTTTGGCATGGATAACTCGGTGAGGTAAGTACGAAACGATTCATCCAGCCGCGTCCTGGCCGCTGGCGCGACAGTGGCCAAGAAGTGCGCGCAGTATTGCAGCGTGTACTCCTGCATGCCGATGACCAGCCTGATCGCAGGGATGTTTGTTGCCGGATTTCGCAGGAGGAAGGCTTGTTGCTCGATCGCATGCGACCATCGCGCTCGCAGCCAATGTGCGAGAAGGGGCGCCAATACCGTATTCAATGTTGAGCGCGCAATGAACTGGATCATATTCAGGGCTGCCACAAAGACGTCATCCGGCTGAAGGTCCGACGCTCGTGTTGCGACCTGATTGATCGCGCTTTCGACCGCTTCGTTCGCGGCCTTGGCTCCAGCGCACCTGCCATCACGCCCGCGAGCCGACTGAGATCGGGGGAATAGTGCTGTTCGGGAATCGCGGCATACAGCGCCTGCAAGGCTTGAGGCCTCCCCTGCAAGCTCGCGGCGATCCCGAAGCCGAATAGAGCGTTCGCAAGGAGCCTTTGCCCATTAGGATCTGCAAATTTTTCCGGCGGGGCGGGTTCGATTTCACCGTAGGTCGGATCGAGCGGTGAAAACTCTCTGAAGCTCTGGCCAAGACTCTGAATGTAGAAGAGACCTTCAACCCAGCTCGAAACGCAAGCCAAAAAGCGATGAGCGTCCGAGCCCTTGATCGATGCCTCGACCCGCGCCGCCCGAAGGTTGGTTTCCATAGAGGGAATAGCCCGGCCGCCAAGACGGCTTCCGCATCGAGCTAGCAATGGAAGACCCGACATCCCCGGCAAGCTCGGCTTCCGCAAGCAAGTACCATGCGATATCGATATGCCCGAGCGGCATTCGCAGCGTGCTCATTCGCGCCCAGTCAAAATAAGCTCGTAGGGAGGACCTGTGATGCTTGATCATGTCCTAGGTGATTCCCCACCAGGGCCCATTTCCTCGCGTTCCCCGATCGTCATTTTCCCGGCTTACAGCGGCGTCGCGGATCAGCTTGATCTGCTCCTCGACGTCCCTGGCGTAAGCCTTGAGGTCGACGGGCATGGCTGCCGTGCCTCAAATCGTTGCGCATTTCATTGCGCCCGAAAAACATAGAAACTATAAGTACTTGAAATAATGGTCGGAGTGGCAGGATTCGAACCTGCGACCCCTGCGTCCCGAACGCAGTGCTCTACCGGGCTGAGCCACACTCCGACAAGAGGCCGGCTTATAGCGTCGGGTTTGGCGCACCGCAAGCGGCCGAGCTGAGGAATCTTATCCCTGTGAAAACGGGTCTTGAAACGGTGATTTTACCGGCCGGCGAGGCCGGCGCCGAAGCTGCCGCCCGGACACTGGCCGCCGGCGGGCTGGTCGCGTTCCCGACCGAAACGGTCTACGGGCTGGGGGCGGACGCCGGAAATGCCAGCGCGATCGCCCATCTTTACGCCGCCAAGCGGCGCCCGGCCTTCAACCCGCTGATCGCGCATGTCGCCGATCTCGCTGCCGCGCGGAGGATCGGCCGATTCGACGCCTGCGCCTTGCGCCTTGCGGAGGCGTTCTGGCCGGGGCCGCTGACGCTGGTGGTGCCGAAGACGGAAAACTGCCCGGTGGCGGAGCTTGCCACCGCGGGGCTCGATACGGTCGCGATCCGCATTCCCGCCCATCCGGTGGCGCAGGCGATCCTGCGCGTCTTTGACGGGGCGGTGGTGGCGCCGTCCGCCAACATCTCCGGCCACGTCTCGCCGACGCTGGCCGCCCATGTCGAAAGCGACCTTGCGGGGCGGATCGACCTGATCGTGGACGGCGGGCCGGTTACGGTCGGCGTCGAATCGACCATCATCGGCTGCTTTGCGGCGCCGATGCTGCTGCGGCCCGGCGGACTGTCACGCGAGCGGATCGAAGCCGTGCTCGGCACACCGCTGGCACGACTGCCCGCGGAGGCCGACAGCGACGACCGCCAGCCGCTGGCCCCGGGCATGCTCGCCTCGCATTACGCACCGCGTGCCAATGTGCGGCTCGACGCGCGCGACGTGGCGCCGGGCGAAGCGCTGCTGGCGTTCGGACCCGCGCGCCTGCCTGGCCTGGAGGCCGCCGCCGCCGTCATGAATTTGTCGCCCACCGGTGATCTCGATGAAGCCGCCGCCAATCTGTTCGGCTATCTTCGCGCCCTCGATGCCAAAGCACCGCGGGCGATCGCCGTGATGGCGATCCCCGAAGACGATTTGGGCGAAGCGATCAATGACCGGCTACGCCGGGCGGCCGTGGCGCGATAAGAGCGAAGCAAGAGACAAGACCATGAACATCAATCATTCCGCCACGCCTCCGCTTGCGCCCGAGCTGATCGAACAATTTCGCAAGATCGTCGGCGAGAGGCACGCGATCACCGACGCGGCCGATATCGAGGCTTACGTCACCGAGGAGCGCAATTTGTTCCACGGCCGCTCGCCGCTGGTGCTGCGCCCGGGTTCGACCGCGGAGGTCGCCGCGATCTGCAAGCTCGCCTCCGAGCACAGGATCGCGCTGGTGCCGCAGGGCGGCAACACCGGGCTCGTCGGCGGGCAGACGCCGCACAATGGCGAGATGGTGGTATCGCTGCGGCGGCTCGACAAGATCCGCGAGGTCGATACTGCGTCGAACACCATGACCTGCGAGGCCGGCGTGGTGCTGCAGATCGCACAGCAGAAGGCCGCCGAAGTGGACCGGCTATTTCCGCTGTCGCTGGGCGCGGAAGGGAGCTGCACCATCGGCGGCAATCTGTCGACCAATGCCGGCGGCACGGCCGCGCTCGCCTATGGCGTAGCCCGCGAGATGGCGCTGGGGCTCGAGGTGGTGCTGGCGGACGGACGCGTGCTCGGGGCGCTCTCGAAGCTGAAGAAGGACAACACCGGCTACAATTTGCATAACCTCTTCATCGGCGCCGAAGGCACGCTCGGCATCATCACGGCCGCGACGCTGAAACTGTTTCCGAAGCCGCGGGCGATCGAGACCGCCTTCGTCGGGCTGAAGTCGCCGGATGCCGCCTTGAGGCTGCTCACGATCGCACAAAGCGAGGCCGCCAATGCGCTGACGAGTTTTGAGCTGCTCTCGGAGATGGCGGTCGATTTCTCGATCCGCCACGGCATCGACGTCCGCGACCCGCTTGCGCAAAAGCATGCCTGGTACGTGCTGATGGAACTGTCTTCACCGGGCGACGACGCCCGCACGCCGCTGGAAACGATCCTCGGCCGCGCCATGGAGGACGAGATCGTCGACGACGCCGTGATCGCGGCCAATCTCACCCAGCGCGCCGGCTTCTGGAAGCTGCGCGATGAGATGTCGTCGGCGCAGAAGCCGGAGGGCGGCTCGATCAAGCACGACATCTCAGTGCCTGTCGCCACCGTGCCCGCCTTCATCACGGAAGCCAATGCCGCCGTGGTGAAACTGATTCCGGGCGCACGACCGGTGCCGTTCGGTCATCTCGGCGACGGCAACCTGCACTACAATGTCAGCCAGCCGATCGGCGCCAACACCGCGGACTACCTGGCGCGCTGGCACGAGATGAACGCGGTGGTGTTCGCGATCGTGCTGCGCATGGGCGGCTCGATCTCGGCCGAGCACGGCATCGGCGTGCTCAAGCGCGACGAGCTGCCCGATGTGAAGGACAAGACCGCAATCGAACTGATGCGACAGCTCAAGGCGATGCTCGATCCGCTTGGAATCATGAACCCGGGAAAAGTGCTGTGAGTGCGCTCAAGATCGATGCGATCACCGACGCCGATGTCGAGCCTGTGGTCGCGCTGTGGCAGCGCTGCGACCTGACGCGGCCGTGGAACGATCCGCATGCCGACATCGCGCTGGCACGGCGGCGCGATAATTCCACCATCCTGCTCGGCCGAGACGGCGGCGCCCTCGTCGCCACCGTCATGGTCGGCCATGACGGCCATCGCGGCTGGGTCTATTACGTCGCCGTGGATCCTGATGGCCGCAAGCGCGGCCATGGCCGGGTGATCATGGCCGCCGCCGAGGACTGGCTGCGCGCGGCTGGAATTCTGAAGCTCCAGCTGCTGGTCCGCCGTGGGAACGCGCAGGCCAATGCGTTCTATCAGTCGCTGGGTTTCGAGGAATCGACCTCGGTGATGTTCCAGAAATGGCTCGATGGTCGCGAGACCACGCCTAGCAATTGAGATCGAGCCATGACAATTTCCGATCGCGTCCGCATCAAGGACGTCCGCGTGCTCTCGGACAACTGGACCATCCTGAAGAACACCACGTTCGAGTACCGGCGCGCCAATGGCGAATGGCAGACGCAGCACCGCGAGACCTATGAGCGCGACAACGCCGCGGCCGTGCTGCCGTATAATCTCGCACGGCGCACGGTGATCCTGGTGAAGCAATTCCGCCTGCCGGCGTTCATTCGCGGCTACGACGATCTCCTGATCGAAGCGGCCGCCGGCGTGCTGGACGACGCCTCGCCCGAAACGCGCATCCGCGCCGAAGCCGAGGAAGAAACCGGCTATCGCCTGCACCACGTCGGGAAAGTGTTCGAGGCGTTCATGAGCCCCGGCGCCATCACCGAGAAGCTGCATTTCTTCGTTGCCGAATACGAGCCGGAGATGCGGGTCAGCGACGGCGGCGGTCTCGAACACGAGGGCGAGGACATCGAGGTGCTTGAGCTCGGCATCGAGGAGGCGCTGGCGATGATCACCGACGGCCGCATC
Organism: Bradyrhizobium sp. 149; assembly: GCF_023073915.1. Classification (GTDB taxonomy): domain Bacteria; phylum Pseudomonadota; class Alphaproteobacteria; order Rhizobiales; family Xanthobacteraceae; genus Bradyrhizobium. Next base: position 42,175 of record NZ_JADPKK010000015.1, read on the forward strand.
ATCGATGCCAAGGCGATCATGCTGCTGCAATACGCGGCGCTGCATCTGTTCCGGTGAGCTTGCCTGCCCTTGAGCTCACCTCCGACTATCTCTAGTCTGTTGCCAACAAGAACCAGGAGACGCGCCCATGTCCGCTTCGCGCGACGACGAATTCGGCTTTGCTCCCGACTATGACGCCCCCGTCCCCTATATGCAGCGCACGCGGGACTACTACGCCGCGATTGGCTACACCACGGCGTATCGCTGGGCCCACTACACCGAGGCGCCGTTCCAGCCGCTGAAGAAGCCGCTGTCGCAGTCGCGCGTGACGATCATCACGACGGCCGCGCCATACGATCCCGCCAAGGGCGACCAGGGGCCGGGCGCGGCGTATAATGGCGGCGCGAAATTCTACCAGGTCTATGACGGCGACACCTCGAAGCCGCACGATCTTCGCATCTCCCATATTGGCTACGATCGCAAGCACACCTCGGCGACCGACAACGGCACCTGGTTTCCGCTGCCGCAGCTCTTGAAGACGAGCGCCGCCGGGCGCATCGGCGAGGTCGCCCCGCGCTTCTTCGGCGCGCCGACCAACCGCAGCCATCGCGTCACCCTCGACACCCACGCGCCGGAAATATTGGCGCGGGCCGTCGCGGACAAGGTCGATGTCGCCGTGCTGGTGCCGAACTGCCCGGTCTGCCACCAGACCACCGCGCTGGTGGCGCGGCATCTCGAGGCAGGCGGCATTCCGACCGTGATCATGGGCTGCGCCAAGGACATCATCGAGCACGCCGCCGTGCCGCGCTTCCTGTTCTCGGATTTCCCGCTCGGCAACTCCGCCGGCAAGCCGCACGACGTCGCCTCGCAGGCGCAGACGCTCGAGCTGGCGCTCAAGCTGCTGGAGACCGCGAGCGGCCCGCAGACCACGATGCAGTCGCCGCTGCGCTGGAGCGAGGACGCCTCCTGGAAGCTCGACTACAATAACGTCGCGCAGCTCTCGCCTGAAGAGCTGGCGCGCCGCCGTGCCGAATTCGACAAGCAGAAGGAGATCGCGCGCGGCAATCGCGCCGCCTGACGTCCTCCGACAACCAAAACAAAAGGGAGAGCGACGTGACGCGACCGTTCGAGGGCGTGAAGATCCTGGACTTCACGCAAGTGCTGGCAGGCCCCTATGCGAGCTATCAGCTCGCGCTCTTGGGCGCCGACGTCATCAAGGTCGAGCGGCGCGAGGGCGAGGACATGCGCCGCACGCCGCTGTCGCGCGAATGGGCGGAGCGCGGGCTCGCGCCGGCGTTCCAGGCCATCAACGGCAACAAGCGCAGCCTGACGCTCGATCTGCAGAAGCCCGACGCAATCGCGATCGTGAAGAAGCTCGCCGCACAAGTCGACGTCGTCATGGAGAATTTCCGGCCCGGCGTGATGGACAAGCTCGGCATCGGCTATGAGGCGCTGTCCGCGATCAACCCGAAGCTGATCTACTGCGCGGTATCAGGCTTCGGCCAGACCGGCCCGGATCGACTGCGGCCTGGCTATGACGGCAAGATGCAGGCGCTGTCCGGCATCATGGCCATCACGGGCCATCCCGAAACGGGGCCGACCCGCGCCGGCTTTGCGGTGTGCGACGTGCTGTCGGGCGCGACCGCTGCGTTTGGCGTGTCGAGCGCGCTGTATCAGCGCGACCGCACCGGCAAGGGCCAGCTCATCGACGTCTCCATGCTCGAGGCGACGATGGCGTTTCTGTCGGGGCAGATCGCGGACTGGTCGGTCGCCGGCCATCGCCAGCAGCTGTCGGGCAATCAGGCCGTCAGCCGCAGAACCACCGCGAATCTGTTCAAATGCGGCGACGGTCACATCCTGCTCGCCGTCAATAACGAAAAGCAGTACCGCGCGCTGATGGCCGCGCTCGGCCGCGAGGACACCCTGAGCGATCCGCGCTTTGCCGACTGGTTTTCGCGCAACGAGAACGAGCCGGCGCTGCGCGCCATCATCGAAGAGGCGCTCGCGGCGAGGCCGGCGCGCGAATGGGAGGCGATTTTGGAAGATGCCGGCGCGCCCTGCGCCAGCATCTGGAAAGTCGAGGAAGTCATTGATCATCCGCAGATCAAGGCGCGCGGCGCGATCCAGGAGCTCGACACGCCCTATGGGCGCCTGCGCTTCGCCGGCAGCGGATTCAAGCTCGCGCATGGCGGCGGCAGGCTGGACCGGATGGCGCCGGAATTGGGTGCGGACACGGATGCGGTCTTGGGCGAGCTGGGGTTTGATGCAGCAGAGATTGCGGGGCTGCGGGCGAAAGAGATTGTGTGAAGGGCGGCGCCGCTTAAAACAACGACCCCTGCCCGTCGTCTGATGACGCAGCAACCTTCCGCACCGCCCGCTTCGGCTTCGCAGCCTCTATTTCCGCCTCGATCTCCTCCGCGCTGATCGGAAGGAGCAACTGGTCGTCGTCATTGGCGACGCGGTTGACGCGATTGGAGACCGGGTGCCAGGCGAATTCGCCGATGCGCGGGGCGGTCATCAGCGGCAACACGGCATCGAATTCATCGCTGCGGCTATCGAGCCAGCGCTCGAAATCGCGCGGGTTGATGGTGACGGGCACGCGATCATGCAGCGTGGCGAGATCCTCGCTCGCCCCCGCCGTGACGATTGCGACCGTGTCGAGTTCCTCGCCGTTCGGCCCGACCCAGGTCTCGAACAATGCGGCAAAGCCGAGCGGCGCCCCGTCGGCGCGATGGATGAAGAACGGCTGCTTGTGGCCGTCGATCGATTTCCATTCATAATAACCGTCCGCCGGGATCAGGCCGCGCCGGCGGCGAATCGCGTTCTTGAAGGCGGGCTTTTCCAGCGCCGTCTCAGAACGGGCATTGATCAGGAGCGTAAATCCCCGGGGATCTTTGACCCAGCCCGGCAACAGGCCCCAGCGCATCAGGCGGAAATGCCGCGCGCCGTTCTCGGCCAGCACGACCGGAATCGGTTGCGTCGGGGCCACGTTGAACCGGGGCGGGAAGTTCGGCTGGTCGATGTAGCCGAATAGTTGCCGCAAAGCCGCGGGGGCCGAAGTTATGACGAAGCGTCCACACATCCTAGGGCGTCCATATAGGGTCCGTTCAGGTCCTTTTAACTCCGAACGTTAACACTGCGGCAGATGAGCTCAATGGCCTCCCAGCCGGCGCGAATGCATGGACAGACGGGGCCCGAGGCCGCGGCCTGGGCCGAGCGGCTGCGCGTGGCCAACATCAACCCGCGCACCGGGCTTGCCACCGACTATCTCAACCATTTCAATGAAGCCGTGATGCTGCTGGAAATGGTGCCGGACATGCCGGAATGCGCGGAAGATTTTCTGACCTGGTCGCCGCTGTCCTATGCCGAGCATTTCACTGCCTCGAATTTCAAGGCCCGGGATCTGGCGATCGAGGCCTATGAAAAGGCCGACCCGAACGTGCGCGCCCAGTTCGACCATCTCACCGACACCATGACCTCGATCCTGTCGGCAGTCGGCTCGGCCATGCGCGAGGTCGAGAAGGACACGACCCGCGTCCGCCTCGCCGAGCAGGCCGCCCACTGGGTCAAGCCGCTGATCGCGGCCTGCGGCGGCATCATCAATGGCGGCGCGGAAGCCGACGTCGACAACATCATGGCGAGCTGAGCTCGAGCAGGTGAAGTCATGGCTGCGATCGTTCAGCCCACCCGTCCTCAGATCGCGGTCAGTGCCGCGATTTTTCGTGACGGCAAGGTGCTCCTGACCCGCCGCGCGCGCTCGCCCGCAAAGGGGTTCTATTCGCTGCCGGGCGGCCGGGTCGAATTCGGCGAATCGCTGCACCAGGCGCTGGCGCGCGAGATCGACGAGGAGACCGGCCTCGATATCGAAATCATTGGCCTCGCGGGCTGGCGCGAAGTGCTGCCGGCGGCGGCCGGCGCCGGCCACTATCTGATCATGTCCTTTGCCGCCCGCTGGGTGGCCCGGGAGCCGGTTCTCAACGACGAGCTCGACGACTACCGCTGGATCGCCCCGGAAGCCCTGACGAGCCTTGGCCACCTCAAGCTGACCGGGGGGCTGGAAGAGGTCATCCAGTCCGCCCACCGGCTGATCGGCCCCTGACGGCCCCGCCTTGCGTCTACCGCCCCAAGGAGGCATACACCCCGCCGATGTCCACGCGATTTCTGGCCATTTTTGCCCTGATTCTCGCCTGCGCCTCCGTGCCCACGAGGGCTCAGGACGGGGCAGCGCCGTTTGACGGCGATTTGCAGCGGCTGGCGGAAATCCTCGGCGGGCTGCACTATCTGCGCGGCATCTGCGGGTCCAACGAGGGCAACAAATGGCGCAGCGAGATGCAGGCGCTGATCGATGCCGAAACTCCCGCTGGCGAACGCCGCACCCGCATGATCGCCGGCTTCAACCGCGGCTATAACGGTTTTCAGCAGACCTACCGGACCTGCACGCCGGCCGCGACGGTGGCGATCCGCCGCTACATCGAGGAAGGCTCGAAAATCTCGCGCGATCTCACGGCGCGTTACGCGAACTGACGCTGCGGGAACAACGACATCGACTTTGTACACAGCCGTTAACCGTTCCTAAAGATGTGGCCTAGCGGGCGTTAACGCGCGTGCTACACCTCTCGCACAGCGCATCGCCGTGGATTGCGCCCCAGCCCTGACGAGTTTCATGAGCCATCCAGTTTCGTACGCCCCCGCACGCGCGCCGCTGCCCGATCATGAGCAGAAGCAGGCCGCACTGAGCTATCTCAACGAGGCCTGGGCCGAAGCGCGCCACGATGGCGTCGACGGCGACTGCCTGGCGCAGGCGAGCCTGTTTGCGGCCCTTGCCGAACTCGTCGGCACCTATGGCGAGGACGCGGTGGCGAAGTTCGTCGAAGGCTTTCCCGGCCGCATCCGCAACGGCGAGTTCTCGGTCGACATCTCCCGGCAGTAAGCGCCTCCGAAATGGACCCCGCCACGCGGGCGGGGCCAGTCGGGAACGCGATCCGTCCTCCTCACGGCTCGATCTTGAGCGTCGCTTTCATGTTGGGATGATAGCGGCAGTAATAATCGACCGTGCCCGCCTTCTTCAAAACGAAAGTCGCCGATTTTTTCGCCGGCAGGTTCACGTCGAAATCGCCGTTTCTGGCGGTCGCGGTGTGGGCGAAGACGTCCTTGTTGATCCATTCGATGGTGTCGCCGACCTTCGCCGAAGCGTCTTTCGGCGACATTTCGAGATTCTCCATCATGATCTGAATGGTCGCGGCGTGCGCCGGGACGGCCATCGCCACGAACACGACCGCTGCCGCGATCGTAGACAATCGTCCCGGCATCGTCGCCTCCCCTATTTCAGTTCCGCCGCGACGTGCTCAGCGTGCTGCTGATGCCCCTGGAAGATTTTCAGGCCAGTCTGCAGCAGGTTCTTCAACTCGGCATTGCTGGCGGACGGAATGAGCTGGGTCTCAAGCGCGCCGTTGACCGTCTTGTGGTAGGCGACCTCGTTTGCGACATAGGCCTTGTCGAAGGCCGCACCGCTCAGCTTGTCGAGCTCGGCCAGCTTGTCGCTCGCCTGCTTCGACAGCGCCTTGCTAGTGTCGTTGTCTTCAGGCGTGACGTTCAGCTTCTTGACCAGCGCCAGCGCCTGCTTGTTGACGGCCTCGTGGTCGCGCAGCATGTCCGCGGCAAATGCCTTCACGTCCTTGCTCTTGGCCTTCTTCTGCGCCTGCTTGGCTGCGTTGATGTCGATCACGCCCGCGGTGTAGGCAATGTGGGCGATTTGCGGATCGGTCGGCTTGTCGGCTGCTCTGGCGCCTTGCAGCAGCGCGGGGCTCGACAACAGAATTGCTGCGGCGATCGCCGCGCTCCAACGAACGAACATGATTTGACACTCCTGTGGTGCCGGGCGTTTTGCCGGCGCGTTGCTTCACAGGCGTTGGATGGGACTGTCGCGCAAACGTTCCCGAAAAACTTCAGCCGCCGATGCCGAGCCGCTTCAGCACAGACACGGTCAACCGCTCGCAGCGCCATCCCGCAAACGGAAATGCATCCATCACGAGCGGGCCGATCTCCTTCTCGACGTTCTCGCGCAGCATGGTGCGCGCACGGTGCAGCCGCGTCTTCACGGTCTCGGGCTTGACGCCGAGCAGCTCGGCGGTCTCTTCGATGTTCATGCCCTCCATGACGCGTGCGACGAAGACCATGCGGAAGACATCCGGCAATTCATCGATGGCGCGCTCGACGACACGCTGGATTTCACGTTGGGCCATGGTCCTTTCCGGATCGCCTGCGGGGGAAACGGGAAATTTTATGATCTGCGCCTCCAGGATCGCTTCGGGCACCGAGCCGAGCTCGACATGCGGCTTGGCGCTTCGCGCGCGGCCAAGCGCCTCGTTGATGGCAATGCGCGACAGCCAGGTCGACAGTCCGGATTCGCCGCGGAACCCGTCCAGATGGGTGAAGGCGCGGACGTAGGTTTCCTGAACGACATCCTCGGCTTCGCTGTCGCTGCGCAAAATCCCGCGCGCGAGGCGGTAGAGCCTGCGATTGTTGGCCTGCATGATCTGGCGTAACGCGGCCTCGTCACGGCCCCTCGCCCGCTCGACCAGTTTGGCTTCCAATGTCCGGATTTCTGATGTTTTGGCGCCGGCGGACAGGTCGGCTGCGGTCCATTGCATGGCGGTCACCTGCTCGTTTGGCTTCGTTCCAGACATTGGATGCAGACTGGCGATAAAGGTTCCGGACTTTTTAATGCGGATCCTGCTCGGCCCTGCAGGGGAGGAAGGAAGCCCCTAGTCCGTCTCGATCGGCAGCGCCGGATCCCTCGCCCACTCGCCCATCGAGGCGTCGTAGAGCGTCAGCTTGTCATAGCCGAGTTGCGTCAGCAGCAGCAGGTCGATCGTCGCCGAGATGCCGCCGCCGCAATACAGGATCACATTCTTGTCGCGGGTGACGCCTGCCGCTGCGAATTTGGCTGCGGCATCGGCGAGCGTCGTCAGGGTCTTGTCGGCATTGGTGAGGGTTGCCGCTGACACGTTGACGCTACCGGGAACGCGGCCGGGCCGGCCATAGCGGCTCGGCTCGAGGCCGCGATGATACTGTGGACCGAGCGCGTTGACGATAACAGTCGCGGGATCGCCGAGTCGCGCTTTCACGGCGGTCTTGTCGACGAACAAGCCTGCGCGCGGTGTGGCCTTGAAATTCGTGGCCGGATAGCCCGTCGGGCGACCTGTTACGACCGGTCGTCCCTCTTCTTTCCATTTGTCGAAGCCGCCGTCGAGCACCTGCGCGTCGACGCCGAGCGAGCGCAGCATCCACCAGAACCGCGTCGACCACATCATGGTGCCGATGCTGTAGAGCACGACGGACTTGGACGCATCGAGGCCGTGGCGGCCGAAGGCGGCCTCTAACTGGGCCACGCCAGGCGTCATGAAGAACTGCTGCGCCGAGGCGTCGGAGAACTCGCCTTGCAGGTCGAGAAAATCGGCGCCCGGGATGTGGCCAGCCTCGAACGTCTTGTCGCCGGGCACCGCACGATAGGGCACGTCGCTGCCCGGTGGCACCGGCTCGTTGTAGGTCGTGCAGTCGTAGAGGCGAAGGTTGGGGTCGCCGAGCTGGGCTGCGAGTTGCTCGGTGGTGATGAGGGGTGTCGGTTGGGGCATCGGACTGCTCTCCCGTTCGGGGGAGTGTAGCTCTCTCCACTCGTCATTGCGAGCGCAGCGAAGCAATCCAGACTGCCACCGCGGAAAGACTCTGGATTGCTTCGATGCGCTCGCAATGACGAATGTGTGACAACACCGCGGCTACGGCTACTGCTTCAACGTCTCCAGAAACCGCACCGGCTCGCCTTGCGCGGCCGTCACGAGTTCGCCCTGCCACATCACGCGGCGGCCGCGGATGAAGGTGCCGACGGGCCAGCCGGTGACGCGGACGCCGTCATAGGGGGTCCAGCCGGCCTTGGAGGCCACCCATTTGTTGGTGATGGTCTCGCTGCGCTTGAGATCGACGATTGTGAAGTCGGCGTCGTAGCCGGCGGCGATGCGGCCCTTGCAGGCCATGTTGTAGAGGCGCGCGGGACCGGCGCTGGTGAGATCGACGAACCTTGCCAGCGACAGGCGGCCGGCATTGACGTGGTCCAGCATGAGCGGCACCAGCGTCTGCACGCCGGTCATGCCGGAGGGTGAGGCCGGATAGGTCTTCTGTTTCTCTTCCAGGGTATGCGGGGCGTGGTCGGAGCCCAGCACGTCGATGATGCCCTGCTCGATGCCGCGCCAGATCCCGGCGCGATGATCTGCGCCGCGCACCGGCGGATTCATCTGCGCCAGCGTGCCGAGCCGCTCGTAGCATTCGGGCGCGACCAGCGTGAGATGATGCGGCGTCGCCTCACAGGACGCGACGTCCTTGTGGTCGCGCAAAAATTCGATCTCTTCCTTGGTCGAGATGTGCAGCACGTGGATGCGCTTGCCCGTCTCGTGCGCGAGCTTCACCAGCCGCTGCGTCGCCATCAGCGCCGCGGTCTCGTCGCGCCACACCGGATGCGAGCGCGGATCGCCCTCGATGCGCAGCGATTTGCGGTCGTTGAGGCGATATTCGTCCTCCGCGTGGAAGGCCGCGCGGCGGCGGATCACCTGGAAGATGCGGCGCAGGCTTTCGTCGTCCTCCACCAAGAGCGCGCCGGTCGAGGAGCCGATGAAGACCTTGACGCCGGCGCAACCCGGCGCACGCTCCAGCACCGGCAGGTCCTGCACGTTCTCGCGCGTGCCGCCGATGAAGAAGGCGAAGTCGCAATGCATACGGTGATGGGCGCGCTTCACCTTGTCAGTGAAGGTGGCCTCCGTCACGGTTAATGGAGACGTGTTCGGCATCTCGAACACGGCGGTGACGCCGCCCATCACGGCGCTGCGCGAACCGGTTTCGAGGTCTTCCTTCTGCTCCAGCCCGGGCTCGCGGAAATGCACCTGCGTATCCATCACGCCGGGCAGGATGTGCAGGCCCTTGCAGTCGATCACCTCCGCGGCGGAAGCTTGCGACAGCGCGCCGATTTCGGCGATGCGGCCATTGGCGATACCGATGTCGCGCAGGCCCTCGCCGTCCTGGTTGACGACGGTGCCCCCTTTGAGGATCACGTCGAAACGCTGGGTCATGGCTGAAGGCCCCTTTCATCCCCAAGCGCGGGGCTCGAGGTCTTGTCGTTTAATCCTTGCGGGCTTACGTTCCGCAGCAACATGTCGCAAGAGATTTTCGCATGAAATCAGCGTTTCTTCCGGACCGGGGCGTGGTCAAGGTCGCGGGCGAGGAGGCGCGCAACTTCCTCAATGGCCTCGTCACGACCGATGTCGACAAGCTGAAGCCGGGCCTCGGCCGATTCGGCGCGCTGCTGACGCCGCAGGGCAAGATCATTGTGGATTTCCTGATCACGGAAGCACCTGCCGGCCACGGCGGCGGGTTCCTGATCGATTGCCCGAAAGCGCTTGCGGACGGCCTTGCCACCAAGCTGAAATTCTACAAGCTGCGCGCCAAGGTCACGGTGGAAAACCTGTCCGACGATCTCGGCGTGCTCGCGGCCTGGGACGGCGAGCCCGCGGCCGAGCCCGACCTCGCCTTCGCCGATCCGCGCAACGAGGACCTCGGCTGCCGGATCCTGATCCCTGAAGCTCTCAAACAGAAGCTCTCCGATCTGATCGGCGCCGAGCTCGTCGATGCCGCCGCGTACGAGGCCCACCGCATCGCGCTCGGGGTCCCGCGCGGCGGACTGGATTTCATGTACAACGATGCGTTCCCGCACGAGACCAACATGGACCGCCTTTCCGGAGTCGATTTCGACAAGGGCTGCTATGTCGGCCAGGAAGTCGTCTCGCGCATGCAGCATCGCGGCACCGCGCGCACCCGCAGCGTCAAGATATTGCTCGACGGCCCCTCGCCCGAGACCGGCGTCACCATTCTCGCCGGCGACAAGGCGGTCGGCACGATGGGGTCGTCGGCGCAGGGCAAGGGTATCGCGCTGGTGCGCATCGACCGCGTCGCCGATGCGCTTGACGCGGAACAGGCGCTGACTGCCGGTGGCCTCGCTGTGAGACTCGCGGAACCTGAAATGGTCCGCATTCCAGCCAAGCAGCCCATCACATGAGCCGAGCCCCTCGCCTGCATCCCGACGGAAAAACGCGTTGCCCCTGGCCCGGCGAAGATCCGCTCTACGTCGCCTATCACGACACCGAATGGGGCGTGCCGGAATATGACGACCGCGCGCTCTATGAGAAGCTAATCCTCGACGGTTTCCAGGCGGGCCTGTCCTGGATCACGATCCTGCGCAAGCGCGACAATTTTCGCAAAGCATTCGACGATTTTCAGCCGGAAAAGATCGCACGCTACAACGAGAAAAAAGTTCACGCGCTGATGAACGATGCCGGCATCGTGCGCAACAAGGCCAAGATCGACGGCGCGATTCTTAGCGCGAAATCCTATCTCGATATCATGGAGAAAGGTCCGGGCTTCTCGAAGCTGCTCTGGGACTTCATGGACGGAAAGCCCAAGGTCAATCATTTCAAGACCACCGCGAGCGTGCCGGCCTCGACGCCACTCTCCATGCAGATCTCCAAGGAGCTGTCCTCGCGCGGCTTCAAGTTCGTCGGCCCGACCATCGTCTATGCCTTTATGGAGGCGACCGGCATGGTCAACGATCATCTCGTCGACTGCCATTGTCACGCGAGCTGCGGCAAGACGCAGCGCAAGCCGCGCCTCAAGTCCAAATGACGGCCAAGAAGTCGTCACGCGATGTGGCGTCCCGCGCCTGGCAGCGCATGCTGTCGGGCCGGCGGCTCGATTTGCTCGATCCCTCCCCGCTTGACGTCGAGATCGCCGACGTCGCACATGGGCTGGCGCGTGTCGCCCGCTGGAACGGCCAGACCATTGGCACGCACATCTTCTCGGTCGCGCAGCACACGCTGCTGGTGGAAACCGTGATGCGGCACGAGAACCCGCGCGTGGATCAGCGCGTGCGGCTGGCCGCGCTGCTGCATGACGCGCCCGAATATGTGATCGGCGACATGATCTCACCGTTCAAGGCGGTGCTCGATGGCCATTACAAGGCGGTCGAGAAACGCCTGCTCGGCGCCATCCACATCCGCTTCGGCCTGCCGCCGGTGCTGCCGGAGGAGATCACGTTGGCGATCAAGGCCGCCGATCGCGGCGCGGCCTATCTGGAGGCGACCACGCTTGCCGGCTTCAGCGAAAGCGAGGCCAGGCGCCTGTTCGGCCGCGATCCGGGCCTGTCCGACAGCGTCCAGCGCGACTATCTCACACCCTGGACGGCGGCCCGGGCCGAGAAGCAGTTTCTGGAGCGGTTTGGCGCGGTGTTCGCTTAGACCGGCAGTCTCGTAGGGCGGGTAAAGCGTAGCGTGCCCACCAACTCAAGCAAGGCGCACGCGGTTACGAAATGGTGGGCACGGCGCGATGCGCCTTTGCCCACCCTACGGGCGCCGGCTATAATCGCCTAAAAGGTCCGCCATGATCCACGTCTGTTCCCTCGCCGCCCTTCCCGAAACCGTCCGCCTCACCAAAGCCAGCCATGTGCTGACCGTGATGGCCAATGTCGAACAGGTGGCGCGGCCGGTATCGGTGCTGCCGGCCAACCATCTCAAGGTGTCGATGGACGACATCACCGAGGAGATGGACGGCTTCGTCGCGCCATCGGAAACACATATCGAGCAGGTGCTGAACTTCGTGCGCGGCTGGGACCGCGGCGCGCCGCTGGTGGTGCATTGTTATGCCGGCATCAGCCGCTCCACGGCGAGCGCCTTTGCCGCCGTCTGCGCGCTCAATCCGGATCGCGACGAGACCGAAATCGCGAAGAAGATCCGAGCGGCTTCCCCGATCGCTTCGCCGAACCGCCGCATCGTCGGCCTTGCCGACCGTGCGCTGGGGCGCAACGGCCGCATGCTGCGCGCGCTCGATGAGATGGGCCCAGGCGCGATGATGGTCGAGGGCCGCCCCTTCGTGATCGAGCTCGAATGACAGCTGCGCACCACATTGCGGGTGCGCTCCCTCTCCCGTTTGGGAGCAGAGCGATGGCACGTGGGCCTTTGCGCAGACGGCTCCACATCATCATGGCCGGACATGTCCCGGCCATCCACGACCTTTCCCGCGGCATGAAGAACGTGGATGCCCGGGACAAACCCGGGTATGACGAGTTTGTGGCTGCAGCGTCGATCGCCACCGCATGAGCGAAAAGCTGCTGACGCCGATCGAGATCGGCCTGACTGCCGCGATCGTCGCGATCGAGGATCACGAGCCGCTGATCCTCACTGCGCGCGGCAGCGACGGACTGGCCGGCCTGCCGTTCGGCCCGTTCGATGCGCCGAGCCATCGCACCTTCGAGATCGGCCTGCGGGCCTGGGTCGAGGAACAGACGGGCTTGCGGCTCGGCTATGTCGAACAGCTCTACACGTTTGGCGATCGCGGCCGACATGCCGAAGCCGGCGACACCGGCGCGCATATGGTGTCGATCGGCTATCTCGCACTGACGCGCGCCATCGGCGGCGAACTCGCAGCCACGAGTGCGAGCTTCGCGCCGTGGTATCGCTTCCTGCCTTGGGAGGACTGGCGCGAGGGGCCGCCCGCGATCATCGCGCGCGACATCATCCCGGCATTGACCGGGTGGGCTGAAGAGGAGACGCCGGAGACGACGCGCGCACTGCCGCGCCGGGATCGCGTGCGGTTCTATTTCGGTCTCGACGGCGCGCCCTGGGACGAGGAGCGCGTGCTCGACCGCTACGAGCTCCTGTACGAAGCCGGGCTGGTCGAGGAGGCGCGGCGCGACGGCCGCCCTGCGGCATTAGCGCGCAAGGCGCTGTCCGCGCTCGGCACATCGATGCGCTTCGACCACCGCCGGATTCTTGCGACGGCGATCGCGCGGCTGCGCGCAAAGCTGAAGTATCGTCCTGTGGTGTTTGAACTTTTGCCCGCCGAGTTCACACTCACCGAATTGCAGTATACGGTAGAGGCGATCTCCGGCCGGCACCTGCACAAACAAAATTTCCGCCGCCTGGTCGAAATGGAAGCCCTGGTCGAACCGACCGGGGTGATGTCGACACAGACGGGCGGACGTCCGGCGGCGCTCTACCGCTTCCGTCGCGACGTGCTCCAGGAGCGGCCCGCGCCGGGTTTGCGCGTACGCTCCCGGCGCTAACCCGAGAAATGCGTGATCGGCCCCTGCCCGCCGATTGCCTGGAGGCTTTATGTCTGACGGCCCGTTTGACGTCTTCGCGCTGATTATTGCGATCATCGCTTTCATAATCGCGATCAAGGCCTCCAGCCAGGCGGCTGAGCTGCGACGACGGCTGAGCTCGCTCGAAGAGATGTTCTACGCGCAACGGCCCGTGCAGCCGCCGCTGATCCCCGCAGATGTGTGGGCTGACGCGCCCGCGACAACGTCCGCACCGCCGCCGCCGCTTGTGCCCCAAGCCGACGCGGAGGCCGAGGCGCCGCCCCCGCTCGTCACCGCGGATGTTTCACCGCCTCCGCTCGAAGCGAGCACCGGGGCCGATGCGCCGCCGCCACTGCCCGCGCCCGCGCCGGGTTTCGAGGAACGGCTGGGCACGCGCTGGGTGGTGTGGATCGGCGGCCTTGCGCTCGCGCTCGGCGGCTTCTTCATGGTGCGCTATTCGATCGAGGCCGGCCTCGTCGGCCCCGGCGTGCGCGTGTTCCTTGGCGGCGTGTTCGCGCTGGCGCTGCTTGGTGCCGGCGAATGGTCACGGCGCAAGGAGAGCATTTCCAATATCGCCGCGCTGCCGATCGCCAACATTCCCGCTATCCTCACGGCGGCCGGCACGGCGGTGGCGTTTGCGACCATCTACGCGGCCTACGCGCTCTATGGCTTCCTCGTGCCCGCGACCGCCTTCGTGCTGCTCGGCCTCGTCGCGCTCGGCACGCTGGCCGCAGCGCTCCTGCACGGACCCGCGCTGGCGGGCCTCGGCGTGGTCGGTGCCTTCGTGACGCCGCTCCTCGTCTCCAGCGGCAAACCGGACTATTGGGCGCTCTACATCTATCTCGCCATCGTCACCGCCGCGAGCTTTGGTCTTGCCCGCATCCGGCTGTGGCGCTGGCTTGCGGTCACGACAATCGCCTTCGCCGTGCTCTGGATCTTCCCGGGTCTCGATGCCGGCGACTTGCAGGTCGCGCCGCACGCTTTCCATGTGATCGCGGGCTTAGTCCTCGCGACCCTGCTCGTCGTCTGCGGTTTCATGTTCGGCCCGACGATCGAGGATGGAGAGATCGAGCCGGTCTCGTCGAGTTCGCTCGGCGCCTATCTGTTCGGCGCGATGCTGATCGTGCTGTCGAGCGCGCACGCGGATCTGGCGCTGATCGCCTTCACACTGCTCGTGGGCGCGACGCTGCTTGTCGCATGGCGCGCGCCGGCGGCTACGGGTGCGCTGGGCGCAGCCGCCGCGACGGTCTTCATCGTGTTCGCCGAATGGGCGGTGCGCGCCAATCCCGACATGCTGGTGCTGCCCGGCGGCCCAATCGCCGGCATCGCACCGACAGCGATCGACAGCGCGGTGACCCTGCATCTGGTGATGGCGGCGATCTTCGCCGCCGGCTTCGGCATCGCGGGCTTTCTCGCGCAGGGACGCTCGAACTCGGCGATCATTCCGGTGGTGTGGTCGGCTGCGGGTGTCGCGACGCCGATCGCGATCCTGGTCGCGCTCTACGCACGCATCGCGCATCTCGACCGCTCGATCCCGTTCGCCGTCCTCGCGGTGCTGCTCGCCGCCGCCTTTGGTGCTGCCACCGAAGCCCTTGCGCGCCGCGAGACCCGCCCGGGCGGCATGATCTCCACGGCCTTGTTCGCGACCGGCACGCTTGGTGCGCTGGCGCTGGCGCTGACGTTTGCGCTGGAGAAGGGCTGGCTCACGATCGCGCTGGCACTGATGTCGCTCGGCACCGCCTGGATCTCGATGCAGCGGCCGATCCCGTTCCTGCGCTGGCTGGCCGCCGTCTTCGCCGGCATCGTCACCGCACGCATCGGCTATGATCCGCGCATCGTCGGTGACGCCGTCGGGACCACGCCGATCTTCAACTGGTTGTTGTGGGGCTACGGCCTGCCGGCGGCGTCGTTCTGGGCGGCGAGCCTGTTCCTGCGCCGCCGCGGCGACGACGCCCCGCTGCGCATGGTCGAGAGCGCCGCGATCCTGTTCACCGCGCTGCTCGCCTTCATGGAGATCCGGCACTTTGCGACCGGCGGGCGCATGACGTCAGCGCCGTCGCTGCTCGAATTCGCCCTGCAAGTCTGCATCACGCTCGCCATGGCGCTTGGGCTGGAGCGCCTGCGACTGCGCAGCCACAGCGTCGTGCACAACGTCGGCGCGGTCGTGCTCACGGCGATCGGCGGGCTCGTCAGCGTGTTCGGCCTGCTGATCCTGGAGAACCCGCTGCTGTGGCGCACCGATGTCGGCGGCGCCGTGTTCAACCTGCTGCTGCTCGGCTACGCGCTGCCGGCGGTGCTGATGCTGCTGCTGTCCTATGCCGTGGCGGGCCAACGCGGCAAGGCCTACGCCAACACGATCGCGGGTGGCGCACTGTTGTTCGCGCTTACCTATGTCACGCTGGAGATCCGCCACTTCTATCACGGCCCGATCCTCTCCACCGGGGCAACGACGGGCGCCGAGCAATATACCTATTCGATCGGCTGGCTCGGCTTCGGCGTGGTGCTGCTCGGCGTCGGCATCCTCGTCAATTCCGAGCGGGCGCGGCTGGCGTCGGCCGCCGTGATCGCGCTGACGATCCTGAAGGCCTTCGTCATCGACATGTCGACACTGACGGGCGTCTACCGCGCGCTGTCGTTCATGTGCCTCGGCATCGTGCTGGTCGCTATCGGCTGGCTCTACCAGCGTATCCTGTTCCGGCGGCAGGTCGTACCGCCGCCGGCTCCGCAGGCAAGCACTTGAGGGTCAGGCCGCGCGAACCGACTCCAGGAATTGCGCGACCTCGACCTTGAGACGGGTGCTGTCCGTCGCCAGCGACTTCGCCGCCGACAGCACCTCGTTCGAGGCCTCGCCGGTCTCGATCGCACCGCGCTGCACGTCGGTGATGTTCGACGAGACCTCCTGCGTGCCGACCGAGGCCTGCTGCACGTTACGCGAGATTTCCTGCGTGGCGGCGCCCTGCTCCTCGACGGCGGCGGCGATCGCCGCGGCCACCTCGGACAGCCGCTCGATGGTGCCGCCGATCTCCTGGATGGCACTGACGGATTCCTGCGTCGCCGCCTGAATGCCCGAGACTTGTGCCCCGATCTCACCGGTCGCTTTCGCGGTCTGCTCGGCCAGTGCCTTGACCTCGGAGGCGACGACCGCGAAGCCGCGGCCCGCTTCGCCGGCACGCGCGGCCTCGATGGTCGCGTTCAGCGCCAGCAGATTGGTCTGGCCCGCGATGGTGTTGATGAGCTCCACGACGTCGCCGATGCGGGACGCCGCCTGCGACAGCGCGTTGACGCGGTCGTTGGTCCGCGCCGCCTGCTCGACGGCCTCCGCCGCCATTCGCGCCGAATCCTGCACGCGGCGGCTGATTTCGGTGATGGAGGACGACAGTTCTTCCGAGGCGGATGCCACCGCCTGCACGTTGGTCGAGGCTTCCTCGGAGGCGGCTGCGACGACGGTCGCGAGTTCCTGTCCGCGCTGCGCGGTGTTGGTCAGCGTCGACGCGGAGGCCTCGAGCTCGGTCGAGGCGGAGGAGACGGTGCCGACGACCTCGCCGATCATGGCTTCGAATTTGCGGGTGATGGCGTCGACGCGGCGGCCGCGTTCGATCTTGGCTTCGGCGTCGCGCGCGGCGGCCTCGTCGGCGGCCTTCTTGGCGATCAGCGCCTCCTTGAAGATCTGGAGCGCATCGGCCATCGAGCCGATCTCGGTCCGCTCACCGCGATGCGGCACCTCGGCGGAGAGATCGCCCTCGCCGAGCGACTGCATCGGGCGGATGATCGAGGCAATGCCACGAGAAACGTCGCGCACGAGATAATAGGCGGCGCCGATCGCGATCACGACCGAGAGCACGATGATGCCGACCAGCACGCGGAAGATCATGGCATAGCTGTCGGCGGCCTGCTTCGTTTCCAGCTCGGCGCCCCGGTTGTTGAGCTCGATGCCCTTCTGGAGCAGGGGATCGGCAGCCTGGGCCATCTTCGCGACCTTGGTCTGCAACAACTCGTTGGCGTCGGCCGGGAAACGTCCAACGCCCTTGCGCGACAGCGCCATCACGTCCTGCACGCCGTTCAAATACTCGGCCCACGCCTTGGTCCATTGCCCGTAAAGCGAACGCTCCTCGGCGGTGGTGATCAGCGGCTCGTAGATCTTGCGGGTCTGGTCGATGCGCTCGCGTAGCGAGGCAAGGCGCTTCTCGGCGGCGTCCTTGCCCTCGACGGTCTCCTGCATCAGATGCAGGCGAAGCGCGACGCGCAGCTCGTTGATGTCGGCGCGAAGCGAGCCGAGCGCGCGCACGCTGGGCAGCCAGCTCTCCGCGATCTCGACCGTATGGGAATTGATGTTCTGCATAGTGCCGATCGCCGTCACGCCCACCCCGGCGAGCGAAAGAACGAGGACCGACAGCACGGCCAGAAGCTTGAAGACGATCGACAACTTCGACATCACGACAAATCCCGATGTTACCTAGCAACGCGCAAATCACCTGCGCCGTAATCGCCACGACGATGGCGAGACGGAGGTCAGTTCAACAATGCTGGCTGGTTCTTATCCCATGAGATTGCGCCCATAGTTGCAAGCAGGCGTTAACAGTGCCCTACGTAAAACTACGGGATCGCCCCCACCCCCATTATTTCTCCTGCAACCATCTGTTGCAGCCGCACAGACATCTCGTGCTGCGACGTGAGCGTGCCAGCCTGCGCTGCAACATGAGACCGAGGTGGCCGCCGTCACGCCGCCCGCACCGACTCCAGGAAGCGCGCGACCTCGCTCTTCAGCCGGTGGCTCTCCTGCGACAGCGATTGCGCAGCCGAATGCACCTGCGCCGAGGCAGCTCCGGTCTCGCCTGCGCCGCGCTGGACGTCGCCGATATTCGTCGAGACTTCGGAGGTGCCGTGCGCGGCGTGCTGGATGTTGCGTGATATCTCCTGCGTGGCGGCGCCCTGCTCCTCGACCGCGGCGGCAATGGCCGACGAGATCTCCGACATCCGCGCGATGGTGTCGCCGATCTCCTTGATCGCACCGACTGAGTCTTGCGTCGCGGTCTGGATCGCACCGATGTGCTGGCTGATCTCGCCGGTGGCTTTTGCAGTCTGCTCGGCGAGCGCCTTCACTTCGGTCGCGACCACGGCAAAGCCCTTGCCGGCTTCGCCCGCCCGCGCCGCCTCGATCGTCGCATTGAGCGCCAGCAAATTGGTCTGGCTGGCGATGGTGTTGATCAGCTCGACCACGTCGCCAATGCGGGAGGCGGCCTTGGTCAGCTCGGCGACCCGCGCATTGGTGCGCTGGGCCTGCCCGACCGCGACGTCGGCGACACGCGCCGATTCCTGCACCTGACGGCTGATCTCGGAGATCGAGGAGGTCATTTCCTCGCTCGCCGAAGACACCGACTGCACGTTGGCGGAGGCCGCTTCGGATGCCGCCGCCACGGCGGTGGCAAGCCCGTTGCCGCGCTCGGCGGCCTGCGTCAGCGTGTTCGAGGACGCCTCGAGCTCGGTTGCCGCCGACGACACGGTCTCGATGATCTCGCCGACCGCGCCTTCGAAATTATCCGCGAGCCGTTGCATGTCAGCCTTGCGCTGCTGGCGCCCGCGCGCATCGGCTTCGACCTGCTCGGTGCGCAGCCGCTCGGCCTCCGCCATGTTGGTCCTGAACACCTCGACAGCACCGGCCATCTCGCCGACCTCGTCCCTGCGCCCGATGCCGGGAACGGAAATCGAAAGCTCGCCGCGCGCAAGCCGCGTCATCGCACCGACCATGCCGGCAAGCGCCTTCGAGATCGAACGCCCCAGAAGGAAGCCGACCGCGGCGAGCGCGACGACGGTGACGCCGAAGGCGACCATCATCCACGTGCGCACATTCTCGCGGGTCGCAGCTTCCGCCGCCTCGGCCTGCTTGTACAGGCCTTCGACTGTGTTGCGCACCTCGATCATGCCCGGTTCTAGCCCACGGAACGTCTTCATCATGCTGGCGTCGAGTGCCGCAGTTTGCTGCGCGGCCTCCGCCCAGGATGCGAACTCGGATTGATATTTCTGCAGCTTGGCCGCGATCTCATTCATCACCGCCGTAGGGACCGCGACGACCTCTATCGCCTTGGAGAATTCAGCTGCGGCCTTCCTCATCTCGACGATGTATTTTGGGTCGCGCCGCAGCATGAAGTCCTTCTCATGCCGGCGCATCATCAGCATCCAACTCGTGGTCCTGGGATCGTCGATCTCCTTGAGCTTGGCCTCGATGTCGTGCACCGCCGCGCGGAGCGAGCCGGACAGACCGAGCGTCTCGTTCAGGCCAAGCTTGATCTCGGCGGCGACCAGCGCATTGAAGTCCGACGCGTAACGCTTGAAGCCGTCCTGGGCCTGCTTCATCCTCTCGGAGAGCGCGCTCATGCCGCCGGCCGACATCAGCAGCTCGACCTCTTCGAAATCGCGGTTGATCGGGCCAATCAGTTCGGCATGCGCCTTAGCGTAGCTCTCGTTGCGGCGCTGCTGAAAATTCTTCTCGTTGCGGCGGGCCTCCAGCATCTCGATCGAGAGCTGCTTGTCGAGATCGGCAATCGCACGGGCCCGGTTGGCGACATCGCGTGACGCGTCCTGGGAGAGACTGCCGATTTCATAGATCGCGCCGAAGGCGACGAGACCCAACAATCCGAACAGTCCGATTGCCATGACCTTGTGGGTCAGACGGATGGAGAGGCCGCTCATGAGTGTGCTCCAATACGATCGATACGCAATACGGGAGGGCGACTCAGCACCCGGAATATTGCGGAGATCATGACTGCGTCGCTTTTCCGGAAGGTTAATCCTGCGCTGTCTTCATCGCCGCGATACAGTACGCACGCGCAAACGCTACGTTCCTACGCGCGGCGGTTGCAGACCACACGTGTTGGAAATGCCGCCATCACGCCGCGCGCACGGTGCATAGGAAGCTGCCGACCTCGAGCTTGAGGCGGTTGCTGTCGCCCGACAGCGACTGCGCGGCCGCCAGCACCTGCGAGGACGCCGAGCCGGTCTCGCTCGCGCCGCGCTGCACGTCGGTGATGTTGGACGACACCTGATGCGTGCCTTCCGCGGCCTGCTGCACGTTGCGGGAAATCTCCTGCGTCGCCGCGCCCTGCTCTTCCACGGCGGCCGCGATGGTGGAAGAAATCTCCGAGAGCTTCTCGATGGTACTGCTGATGTCCCTGATTGCGCCGACCGAATGCTCGGTCGCAGTCTGGATGCCGGCAATCTGCTGCCCGATTTCGCCGGTGGCCTTCGCGGTTTGTTCGGCGAGTGCCTTGACCTCGGAGGCGACGACGGCAAAGCCGCGGCCGGCCTCGCCGGCACGGGCCGCCTCGATGGTCGCATTGAGCGCAAGGAGATTGGTCTGACCTGCGATGGTGTTGATCAGTTCGACCACGTCGCCAATCCGGCTCGCCGCCATGGACAGTTCGCTCATGCGCTCGGTGGTGACCCGCGCCTGGCCGACGGCTTCATTGGCCACACGCGCCGACTGCTGCACCTGCCTGCTGATCTCGGTGATCGAGGACGACAGCTCCTCGGTCGCCGATGCCACCGACTGCACGTTGGTCGACGCCTCCTCGGAGGCCGCAGCAACCATGGTGGTGAGCTGCTGGCCGCGCTCCGCGGTCGATGTGAGCGTCGATGCCGAATCTTCCAGCTCGGTCGCTGCCGAGGACACGGTATCGACGATCTCCCCGATCGCGGCTTCGAATCCGTCCGCCAGCTTCCGCATCTCCGCCTTGCGCTGCTCGGCTGCGCGCTTCTCGGCCGCAGCGTGATCGCCGCGCATGCGTTCGACTTCGAGGCCGTTCTGCTTGAAGACTTCAACGGTACGCGCCATCTCGCCGACTTCGTCACCTCGGCGGGTGCCGGGCACGTCCGTCGTGAAGTCGCCATTGGCCAGCCCGCTCATCGCAACCGAAATGGCTGAAAGCGGCTTGAGGATCCGGCCAAAGGTGATCCAGAAACTGAGGCCAGCCAGCATCACCGAGGCGCAGAGCAACACGACCGTGAAAGCGAAATTGCGAGTGCTGGTTTCTGCCTGCATTGTGGCTTCGCGGTCAGCAGCCGCGCCAATGGCTTCACCGAGCTTCAGCACCGCATTGATGCCGGCAGTGGCCCGCGCGAAGTATTCAGGCCCCGTGATCTTGTAGTCCCCGCCTTCGCCACCGGCGAGCACAATCACCCGCGTTTCACCGTAGGCTCCGAAATAGGACTTCTCGACCTCCGTCATCGCCTCGCCGACCTGCAGGGAGAGGTCCGAGCGCAGCCGCACCGGCAACACCGTATCCCATGCGAGCTCGACCTTCGCCCGCAGCGCCGAAAGGCGCTCATAGCCCTCCATGCCGAGTTTCGCGCGCGCACCGACGGACCCAGCCAGCAGGGCGCGCTCTCTTCCGGCATTCTCAGCCATCTGAGCTGTCAGGTGTCGCAAGCCGATGAGCTGCGCCAGCCTTGCCACGGGCGGGCTGGTGAGCGTTTCAAGCGTCAGCCGCAAGCGGTTGCTCGCGACGTCGATGACGTCTGTGATTGTTGGAGCGAAGCCATCTACGAGGTCAGGCTCGCGTTCCACGCGCGGGCGCGAAATTCCGGCGTCGGCCTTCTCACGCAACAGACGCAGCGCCTCGAATTTCGCCGCTGCGTCGGCAATCTGTCTTTGCCCCGCCGTCATTTCGGGAATCGCGCTGATATCGAGGACGGCTTGGCGAAAGGCCTCGTCCGCCGTCGCGCGCGCCTTCCCGATCTCGGCACGGCGCTCGGCGCTGACGACATCGGGAGACTTCAGCACGGCGTTGGTCAACCCGCGTTCGATCGCCCAGTGTCCTGCGCTGCGCAGAAGCAGTTGGGCAGCTCGATTGACCCTCAGGAATGCTTCGGATTCTTGCCTCTTGACGATGGCCTCGTAGGCGATGAAGCCCGCCGAAGCCAATCCCAGCAAGACCAGCGCAGAGATGATGATCGGCAAGATCGTGCCGATCCGAACATTTCCGAGCCGACTCCACGTGCTGGCGGCTTGAGCTCGGGTCTGCTGATTAGGAGCAGGGCTCAACATGCTAGTTTCCCCCAAAAGGAAACACGCAGCCAAGTCCTTGCCGGCTGCATGGACGTTGATCGCCCTTGCCTGAGAATCTAGCGCTCGGAGTTTCGCATTCTGGTTAATGGAGGCCTTCGGAGAAATACTGAGATTTCAGGCCAAATAATTGAAATGGAAGAGGTAATTTCGCGAGCAAGTTGTAAACTTCACCTTGAGGTCGCTGCCATTCGCTTCTGCAGCCGGAGTTCTCCGGAGCTATGTGCAACGCTCGCGGCACGCAAAAACGCCCCGCCTGAGGAGGCAGGGCGTCTCGCGAGCTGCGTGGAGGAGGTTCTCAGGCGGCGCGCACTGTGTCGAGGAATTTGCCGACCTCGAGCTTGAGGCGGTTGCTGTCGCCCGACAGCGACTGCGCCGCGGCCAGCACCTGCGAGGACGCCGAGCCGGTCTCGCCCGCGCCGTGCTGCACGTCGGTGATGTTGGACGACACCTGATGAGTGCCTGCCGCCGCCTGCTGCACGTTGCGGGAAATCTCCTGCGTCGCCGCGCCCTGCTCCTCGACGGCCGCCGCGATCGTGGACGATATCTCGGACAGCTTTTCGATGGTGTTGCTGATGGCGCTGATGGCGCTGACCGAGTCCTGCGTCGCCGCCTGAATGCCGGAAATCTGCTGGCCGATCTCGCCCGTCGCCTTTGCGGTCTGCTCGGCCAGCGCCTTGACCTCGGAGGCGACCACGGCGAAGCCGCGGCCGGCCTCGCCGGCGCGCGCCGCCTCGATGGTCGCATTGAGCGCCAGCAGGTTGGTCTGACCTGCGATGGTGTTGATCAGTTCGACCACGTCGCCGATCCGCGTCGCGGCCTTCGACAGTTCGCTGACGCGCTCAGTCGTTGTGCGGGCTTGGCCGACGGCCTCGCTTGCCACACGCGCGGATTCCTGCACCTGCCGGCTGATCTCGGTGATCGAGGACGACAGCTCTTCGGTCGCAGAAGCCACCGACTGCACGTTCGTCGAGGCCTCCTCGGAGGCCGCAGCCACCATCGTGGTGAGCTCCTGTGCCCGCTCCGCCGTCGAGGTCAGCGTCGAGGCCGAGGCCTCGAGCTCGGTCGCGGCCGAGGACACGGTATCGACGATCTCGCCAACGGCAGCTTCGAAACCGTTCGCGAGCTTGTGCATCTCCGCCTTGCGTTGCGCGGCTGCGGCCTGGTCCTGCCTGATCTTGACCTCGGTTTCCTCGCGCGCCTTTTGCTCGGATACCATCCTGAACTTCTCGACGGCCGCGGCGACGCCACCAACTTCGTCCTTGCGGCCGAGCCCGGGCAGCACCACGGAGAAGTCGCCGCTGGCAAGCTTGTCCATGGCGATGGTGAGCGCGCGGATCGGCCGCGCGATGGTCAGGAAGGACATCAGCCACGAACCGATGAGGACGAGCACGGCGCACGCGCCGACCACCATGCCGAGACGCTCGCTCGCGGCCATCGCCTGTGTCGCGGCAGCGATTTCTTCCTGGCCTTTGTGCTTGGCGAAATCGGCAATCTCGCTGGTCAACGTGTCCAGCTGCGTAGCGAGCGGCAGCGTCACCTCACGGATCTGGCGGGCGCCTTCCTCGGAAATCTTGCCGGCCCGGACGGGGTCCGTAGCGGCCACGGCAATGGCCTCGCCGCGAACAGAGGCGTTCTGCTGCGCACCTTTCAGGTAATCGGCGGACGAAGACTTGAGCGCTTCCATCCGCGCGCGATTTTCCGGGGAGTGCGCCAACTTGAGCATGGAATCGACGACGCCGTTCAGCACCTTCGACCGCTCCAGCAGAGTCTCGCTCGCCTTTTGCAAGTCACCCTGATTGTTGGCAAGACGGATATCTCGTACTGCGAGCTGCATGCCACGTATCCCGAGCTTGGCTTCGGCGGCTTCGCGCGCCAATTCCTGCTGCGCAAGCGCGGCTTGGTTGGAATTACGCACGTTGTTGTTGCCGATCACCTGGCTCCCGATCATGGCCCCGACGAGAACAACGCCGAACGTCGAAGCGAGCGCGAGCTTGGTACCGATTTGCAGATTCTGGATGAGTTTCGACATGAGGGCGTTTCCCGGGATTGCGCGGCCGAGTCATTGTCGGCCGCCCTCGGCGTTGATCGCCCTTGCCCAAAAAATGAGCTATCGCCATTCCCATCTGGTTAACAACTGTCGCCGTGGAAATACGGGATCGGCGCAAAAACCCCTTGAATTCCTGCACGGACCGCGCGCTTAACAGGTTAATCACACGCAGTAATAGGAATGCCCAGGCGGTGGGCATGGTGCCGAGGATATCCGTCGCGATCGTCGCCCACTCGCCCAGGAGATCAGCCGATGCGGTTGGGAAGCGGATGGCTCTCGCCGACGAGACTGATACGGAACACCGGCTTCTTGTTCTCGTCGAGCAGCTCCATGCGCCACTCGGCGTTCGGCTTCAGGCTGCGCGAGATGCCGCCGAGCAAATTGGCGCAGACCTCCGTCATCTCGGTCCACGCGGCGGCGCGATCCTCGAACTCATATGGCTGGTCGGCAGCGCCGGAATAGCGGCCCGTGCTGATACGGAAGAAGTACAGCGACATCGTTGAACCCTTTATCGGGCCGCGCCCCCCGGCCGTACGCAAAACTGGGACGCGAACAGCTACCAACGCATGAAAGCCGCCGTCCGTATGACTACGGCGCGGCGGCTTCGTGTTCGATGGCAGCTCTCAACGGCAAAATGCGCGGACTGTCCCGCGCGGCCAACTCACTGGGTCGAGCGGCGCAGCTCCAGCGGGGCGTCGTTCCTGGCAGGCTCCGATTTGGCTTCCGGCTTCACCGGCTCGAGCCGGCTGCTCTCGACGCGCGGGGTCTCGACCCGCGCGGCGACTTCTGTGTTGGCCGCACCGACCGAACCCGTGTGTTCCGAGGTGCGCAGCGAGCGCGGCCGCGCGACGGCGCGCGCCATCAGCATCTGGTTGCCACCTTGGTGATGGAAGTCGCAATAAGCGAAGCCCATCCCCGATACCGAGCCGCGGAAACTGCGATCGTCGGTCTTTTCGAGGTTGAAACAGGGCTCGAACGGAATGCCCTTGATCGAGGCGCAGACGTTCTGGCCGCGGATCTGAAGCGTGTTGCCGGGCAGGCGGAGATGTTTCACCGGACCTGCGCCCGAGAACTGCACGGCGCCGGCGGCGCCGAGGTCGTCCATGATGCGGCCCGCGCCCCGGGTACCGTCAAAACAGGTGAAAGCAAACACCTTCCCGGCGACGAAGCGGCGCGCCTCGTCGGCGTTCATGCTTCCAGCAATGGCCGGCGCAAACGTCGCTGCCGCCGCGACAGCCCCCAACACAATACGCGCAAGCATGCTCAACTCCGAACCAACCCCGCAGCGGGCTATGCCTTATCTCTTTACCCGCTGCTTACCATACTAACCATGGCGACATTGAAGCAGCTTGGTTGGTAAAGTCTGAACGTCGTTAGACAATTTTTACCACGATGCGGCCGCGGACCTGGCCGGCCAGGATTTTCGCGCCCCATTCCAACACTTCGGTCAGCGGAATTTCGTGAGTAATTTCAGCTAGTTTTGTCCGATCCAGATCGGACGCCAAGCGTTGCCAGGCGGCTTTCCGCGGCTCGATCGGGCACATCACTGAATCGATGCCGAGAAGGCACACCCCGCGCAAAATGAAGGGTGCGACAGAAGACGGCAGGTCCATGCCGGCAGCCAACCCGCACGCCGCGATCGCGCCGCCGTACTTCGTCATCGACAGGAGATTCGCGAGTGTGGTCGAGCCGACGCTGTCGATGCCACCCGCCCAGCGCTCCCTGGCAATGGGCTTGGCGGCCGCCGACAATTCGTTGCGGTCGATCACCTCAGTCGCACCGATCTCTTTCAGATAGTCCGCTTCCGAGGCACGGCCGGTCGACGCGATGACGTGATAGCCGAGCTTCGAGAGTACGGCGGTCGCAACCGAGCCGACCCCGCCGGCCGCGCCCGTTACCACGACCGGACCGCTCTTCGGCGACACCCCGTGCTTCTCCAGCGCCAGCACGGACAGCATCGCGGTGAAGCCGGCGGTGCCGATCGCCATGGCGTCGCGCGCCGATAGGCCCTGTGGCAAGGCGACCAGCCAGTCGCCCTTCACCCGCGCCTTCTCGGCATAGGATCCGAGATGGGTCTCGCCCATGCCCCAGCCGGTGCAGACGACCTTGTCGCCCGTCTTCCATTGCGGATGCGAGGACTGCTCGACCGTGCCGGCGAAATCGATGCCGGCGATCATCGGAAAACGGCGCACCACCGGCGCCTTGCCGGTGAGCGCAAGGCCGTCCTTGTAGTTCAGCGTCGACCATTCCACGCGGACGGTGACGTCGCCCTCCATCAGCTCGGCTTCGTCGAACTGCGTGAGCTGCGCGGTGGTGCCCTTGTCCGCCTTGTCGATCCGGATCGCCTTGAAATTGGCCACAGCAAAATCTCCCTGACTTGTTTCAGGGGATGTTTAGCCGATCAGGCAGGCTGCGCAACCGCCCGCTGGACCGGTTTCTCCACGATCGGGAGATTGATCAGCGCCGAGAGCACGCCGAACAGAATCGAGAGCCACCAGATCGGCGTGTAGGAACCGAACCGCTCGAACACGATGCCGCCGAGCCAGACGCCGAGGAAGCCGCCGACCTGATGGCTGACGAAGGCGAAGCCGTAAAGGGTGGCGAACCAGCGCGTGCCGAACATCAGTGCAACCAGCGCCGAGGTCGGCGGCACCGTCGACAGCCAGGTCAGGCCGGAGATCGCGCCGAACGCAATCGCCGAGAACGGCGTGATCGGGAAGGTGATGAAGGCAAGCGTCGCAAGCGCGCGGGTGAAATAGATGGTCGAGAGGATGTAGCGCTTGGGCAGGCTGTTCTGGAGATAGCCGACGCTCAGCGACCCCACGATGTTGAACAGGCCGATCGCCGCGATCACCCAGCCGCCGGTTTGCGTGGAGATGCCGCTATCGACCAGGAAGGCCGGCAGATGCACCGTGATGAAGGCGAGCTGGAAGCCGCAGGTGAAGAAGCCGAGCACCAGCAGCACGTAAGAACGATGGCCGAAGGCTTCCGCGAGCGCCTTGGTGAAGGTCTGCTCGTCCGCAGGTGCGGCCTTTGCTGTGCTTGCGACCGGCGGCGTCGAGAGCGCCAGCGACAGCGGGATGATCAGCAGCATCAGGAAGCCGAACACGGTGAGCGCCTGCTGCCAGCCGAAATTATCGATCAGGGCCACGCCGATCGGCGCGAACAGGAACTGCCCGAACGATCCCGCCGCGGTACCGGCGCCGAGCGCAAGGCCGCGCTTCTCGGGCGGCAAGAGCTTGGTAAATGCCGACAGCACCAGATTGAACGAGCAGCCGGCGAGACCGAAGCCGACCATGACGCCAGCGCCGATGTTCAACGACAGAGGCGTCGAGGAATAGCGCATCAACAGCAAGCCGCCGGCATAGAGCAGAGCGCCGGCGCACATCACCCGGAACAGACCGAAGCGATCGGCGACCGCACCGGCGACGGGCTGGCCCAGTCCCCACAGCAAATTCTGAAAGGCGATCGCGAGGCCGAACACGTCGCGGCCCCAGCCGTATTCGTTGCTCATCGGCTGCACGAAGAAGCCCAGCGCCGAGCGCGGACCGAAGCCGAGCATCCCGATGGCGCACCCGCAGAGAATAATGATCGCCGGCGTACGCCAGGAAGAGGAACGCGAAACTGGACTGAGTTCGCCCATCTGTGTCGACATGGTGTTCCTCTCTTGTCGTTGGCGGATCCGGAACAGGGAGCTGCGGAAAAGCCGTTTAATGCAGATGCATGAAAATCCCAAGCGAAAAATGGTTGCATTCCATGAAGGGCTATCGCGGGAGCATTGCATTTCGTGGAGACCTCCTCCGGAGGAGCAAGTCGCGACTGACGGGAATGTGTGCGGGAGCATCTAGCGGTCCTCTCCGAGGCGTGTTATCCTTGATTTGCTCATAATGAGCATATTGATTGATCCTTCCGGCCGGCCGGCCGGATTTCTCAGGCTCAATATATGCTCGTATCGAGTATATCTAACGCACACGGGAGGCTTCGATGCCGCTAACTGGAATTTACGGTCCCGACGATTTTGCCAGCCGGCCGCAGGGCCAAGTCATCACGTCGCCCCGGGCGCCGGTGCGAAACGGGCCTCCGCTGCCAATGCCTTCGCTGGAATGGACGCCGGAGGTCGAGCGCGCCACCGCGCCGCTTTACGAGCGCGTGAAACATGTGATCCCGCCGATCGAATGGCCGCTGATGGCGCCGACCATCAAGGCGATCAACGAGCTCAAGCGGGCGCGGGGCGCGGTGATCCTCGCGCACAATTACCAGGCGCCGGAGATCTTCCACTGCGTCGCCGACATCGGCGGCGATTCGCTCCAGCTCGCGGTGGAAGCCACCAAGGTGGAGGCCGACATCATCGTCCAGTGCGGCGTGCACTTCATGGCCGAGACGTCAAAGCTGCTCAATCCGGACAAGACGGTGCTGATCCCCGATACGCGCGCCGGCTGTTCGCTTGCCGCCAGCATCACCGGCGCCGACGTTCGCCTGCTCCGGGAAAAATTTCCCGGCGTGCCTGTCGTTGCCTATGTCAACACCTCCGCCGAGGTGAAGGCCGAAGTCGACATTTGCTGCACCTCGTCGAACGCGGTGCAGGTGGTCGAGAGCCTCGGCGCTCGAACCGTGATCTTCCTGCCCGATCGCTATCTGGCGACTTACGTGGCCTCGAAGACCGACGTGAAGATCATCGCCTGGAAGGGCGCCTGCGAGGTGCACGAGCGCTTCACCGGCGCCGAGCTGCGCAGCTACCGCGAGGCCGATCCCTCCGTGCAGATCATCGCGCATCCCGAATGCCCCCCGGACGTGCTGGCCGAGGCCGACTTCACGGGCTCGACCGCGCACATGATCAACTGGGTGCGCGAAAAGCGGCCGCGGCGGCTGGTCATGATCACGGAATGCTCGATGGCCGACAATGTGCGCGCCGAGCTGCCCGACGTGGAAATGCTGCGCCCCTGCAATATCTGCCCGCACATGAAGCGCATCACGCTCGCCAACATTCTGGAAAGCCTGCTGATGCTTCGTGAAGAGGTGACGATCGATCCCGCGCTTGCGATGCGCGCGCGGCGTTCGGTCGAACGGATGATCAATCTGAAGAATTGAGACAAGGTGATGACAAACATCCACACCCTCACCCGCACCGATGACGCCGTCATCGTCGGCGGCGGCCTCGCCGGATTGTTCTGCGCGCTGAAGCTCGCGCCGCGGCCGGTGACGCTGATCTCGGCCGCGCCGCTCGGAGAGGGCGCGTCGTCCGCATGGGCGCAAGGCGGCATCGCCGCGGCGGTGGCGGAAGGCGATACGTCGGAAGCGCACGCCGCGGACACGGTTGCCGTTGGCGGCGGCATCGTCGACGAAGCTGTCGCACTGGGGATCGCCCGCGAGGCCGCACCGCGGATTGACGATCTTCTCGCCTACGGCGTGCCGTTCGACCGCGATCTCGAAGGCAGGCTCGCAGTCGGGCGCGAAGCCGCACACTCGGCGCGGCGCATCGTGCATGTGCGTGGCGATGGCGCGGGCGCCGCCATCATCGCGGCGCTGAGCGATGCGGTGCGGCGCACGCCGTCGATCCGATTGATCGAAGGTTTCGTCGCCGAAGCGCTGTTGACCGAGGACGGCGCCGTCACCGGCCTTCAATTGCGCGAAGCCGGCAATTTCGCCGCACAGCCGATCCTGCTCGCCGCGCGCACGGTGGTGCTCGCCACTGGCGGCATCGGCCATCTCTACGCCGTCACCACCAATCCGTGCGAGGCCAGCGGATCCGCCCTGGCAATCGCCGCACGCGCGGGCGCGGTGGTTGCAGATCCCGAGTTCGTGCAGTTTCACCCGACTGCCATGATGGTCGGCCGCGATCCGGCGCCGCTGGCAACCGAGGCGTTGCGCGGCGAAGGGGCGACGCTGATCAACGGCAACGGCGAACGTTTTATGACGACGCTCCACCCGCTCGCCGAGCTCGCACCGCGCGACATCGTGGCCCGCGGCGTATTCGCCGAGATCGCGGCCGGGCGCGGCGCCTTCCTCGATGCGCGGCAGGCGCTGGGCGCGCGCTTCGCCGCAAGATTTCCAACAGTGTATGCGAGCTGCATCGCCGCCGGCATCGATCCCGCCACGCAGGCCATCCCGATCGCACCGGCGGCGCACTATCACATGGGCGGTATCGCGGTGGACGATCGCGGCCGCAGCTCGATCGACGGTCTCTGGGCCGGCGGCGAAGTGTCGTCCACCGGCGCGCATGGTGCCAATCGCCTCGCCTCGAATTCGCTGTTGGAGGCCGTGGTCTACGCCGCGCGCATCGCCGACGACATCGCCGGTCGCGTCGTCCCCTCGCCAGCCCGCCTTTCAGACCTGGTGACGCCGCACAGCGGCGCGCCGGATGCTGCGGCCGTGACGCGGTTGCGGACGCTGATGGGTACGCATGTCGGCGTGATCCGCGATGGTGACGGGCTTGCGGACGCGATTCGCAGCTTCGCCGCGCTCGAACGCGAGGCCACGAGCATCGCGGTCCGCAACATGGCAACGACAGCCCTGCTCGTGGCGGCCTCGGCCTGGAGCCGGCGCGAGAGCCGCGGCGCGCATTTCCGCTCCGACTATTCCGCGGACGCTCCCGCACTCGCGCAACGCACCATGACTGTGCTCACGGCGGCACGCGAGATCGCGGACGGACTGACCGAACGCTCGACATCGCGAACCGCACAACCCATGATCGCCTGACGGAGTCTGCCATGATCACCCCGATCTCTCTGCTCTATCCCGACGCCTTCCTCTCCCCGCTCGCGATCGACGAGGCCGTGCTGCGCGCGCTCGACGAGGATCTCGGCCGCGCCGGCGACATCACCTCACTTGCGACGATCCCCGACGCAACGAAGGCGCAAGCGATCCTGGTCGCACGGCAGCCCGGCGTGATCGCAGGCCTGCCGCTGGCGCTCGCGACCCTGCAAAAGCTCTCGCCCGACATCGACGTGCGCGCGCATGTTCGCGACGCCGCGCGCCTCGCCCGAGGGCAGCACGTGCTGACGATCTCAGGCCCGGCGCGTGCTATTCTCACGGCGGAACGGACCGCGCTCAACTTCGTCGGCCGCCTGTCGGGCGTCGCGACACTGACGGCCGACTACGTCGCGCGCACCGAGGGCACGAAGATGCGGATCTGCTGCACGCGGAAAACCACGCCGGGGTTGCGCGCGTTGGAGAAATATGCGGTACGCTGCGGGGGTGGCTTCAATCACCGCTTCGGTCTCGATGACGCGATCCTGATCAAGGACAATCACATCGCGGTCGCCGGCGGCATCCGCCCCGTGCTGGAGCGCGCCCGCGCCCATGCCGGCCATCTCGTCAAGATCGAGATCGAGGTCGACACGCTCCCGCAATTGCGCGAGGTGCTCGACACCGGCCTTGCCGATGCCGTGCTGCTCGACAACATGGACCTTGCGACCCTGCGCGAAGCCGTGAGGCTCAACGAGGGACGCCTCAAGCTGGAGGCCTCCGGCGGTGTCACCCTGGACTCGATCGCGGCCATCGCGGCGACCGGCGTCGACTACGCCTCATCCGGCGCGCTGACGCATTCGGCGCCGAATTTCGACTGCGCGCTGGATATAGAAGCGTGAGCGGCTACCGCCGCTCGGTCGCGCCCATCTCGGCGGAGCTCTTGGCCTGCTGGGTGAGCTCGGCGGAGAGCGCGGCGGTCTGCGCCGGGGTGCCCCAGCTCGGCTCCTCGCTGCCGTCGCCCCAGGCGCGCGGGCGATAGAAGGTGTGCACGCCGGTCTTGTACATCTTCTTCATCTCGGCGACCCAGGACGGCCGCACCCAGTATGCGTGATAGTGCGTGGACTTGCCGACCTCGGGCAGCCAGATCTGGCCGTCGAGCATGGCCTTCGAAATCTTCTTCGCACGCTCCCACATCTCGGGCTCGCGGATCACGTCGGCATTGTTGTCGCAGGCGAAGGTGAACTGGCAGGCGAGATGGCGGTGCTTGTTCTGATAGACCGCGCCGCACACGGTATCCGGATATTTGCCGGAGAATACGCGGTTCATCACCACCTGCGCGACCGCCATCTGGCCGCGCACGGCCTCGCCGCGGGACTCGAAATAGACGGCTTCCGCGAGGCATTTTTCAGACTTCGCGCGCGACTTGTCGTCGAGTGCGAGCCGCTCCGCCGGCGATCTGGCGCGCTGGTTGTCGACGTTCACCTCACCCTTCGGCGCGACGCTCTCACCGCTTTCGATATCCTTCGCGATATCCTCCGTCGGCGGCGTCAGCGAGGCCGTCACCTTCAAGTCAGGGTCGGGCATCACGATCAGCGGCTCCGCGCCGGGCTGCCAGCTCTCGATGCTCTCGACGTTGCCGCCGAGCGAGGAGCTGCCGAAGAACAGGTTCGAGGTCTTTATGCGGAATGGATCGCGCGGCGGTGCAGCCGGAATGGTGGCCTGCTTCAGCGCTTCCAGCGGTTGGAGCGCGAGCGAACGCGCAGCGTCGCTGGCTTGTGGCGCGTTGGTGTATTGCGGAAGGGGGGGCGCACGCAGCGCTTCCGCGAGCTCGGGATCGAGAGCGGCCGCGGACTCCGGCGACATTGCCTGTGGCAACGCGACGGTCTTGGCGCCGAACACCGAGCTGTTCGACGTTGCGGGATCTTCCTGCGCGGGCGCTGCCGTCGGCGCGCCCCCTTCGGGAGCCTGCGTCGGCGTGATCGTTGCGAGGCGATCGCCCTTCATGGAGCGATCGACCCTGGGAAAATCGGCGGCCTGGTAGCGCGGCGGCGCCTGAAGCGCCGGATTACGGCTGATCGCGCCGGTGACGTCGCGGCCATCGAGGCTCGCGAGGCGAACCATCGTGCTCAGCGGAAGCGAAGTGCCGATCGGCCGGGAAAAACTGTAGGTGGCGAGCTGTATGGAGGACGCAGCAGAGAACACCTGCTTCTGCCAGCGCTCTGCGACGCCGGGTTGGCGCGCCAGCAGCGAGGCAATGTCCTGATAGCCGGTCTCTCTCGGCACCAATGCGAAGATGCAGAGACCGATGCCGAAGGACGCGAACCGCGCGCCCTTCGGATGGGTACGCAACAAAAACATCGATACGCTCACGCTACGCTTACGCTAGAAAAATCGAGCCGCAGTACATCCGTGCGATTCGATCTTTATCGTGAGTATCTAATTTAGGTTGCCGAGGCGTTAATCGGCGTTGCGCATGCAGCACACGCAAGCGATCGCAGGTGTTTTCACGGGGTGATGATGCGCGTTGGTAAACGCGCCCTCACGCGGCGAGGTAAACAATCGGTCAACGCGAATGGTGAAGGAACTCTTGCGCGCACGTATCGCTACGGGGCGCGCGCGGTTCCCTCCCCGACGGTGTGCTTCAAATGAAAGAGGCGGGGTTTTGCCCCACCTCTTTCGCACTCAACATTTCGACTCGTCGCTTATGCCTGGCTCGCGATCGCCTTGCCGAGCGCGGCTTGGGCCGCGGCGAGGCGGGCAATCGGGACGCGGTAGGGCGAGCAGGAGACGTAGTCAAGACCGATCGCGTGGCAGAAGGCGACGGAGGCGGGATCGCCGCCGTGCTCGCCGCAGATGCCGACCTTGAGCGAGGCGCGCGTCTTGCGGCCCCGTGCGACGCCGATCTTGACCAGCTCGCCGACGCCTTCCTGGTCGAGCGCGACGAAGGGATCGATCGGCAGGATGCCCTTGGACACATAGGTCCCGAGGAAGCTCGCGGCATCGTCACGGCTGATGCCGTAGGTCGTCTGCGTGAGGTCGTTGGTACCGAAGGAGAAGAACTCGGCACTCTCCGCGATCTCGGCCGCGAGCAGGCAGGCGCGCGGCAGTTCGATCATGGTGCCGACCTGATAGGTCAGCTTGGTGTTGGTGTCGCGCATCACCGCCTTCGCCGTGGCATCGATACGCGCCTTGACGAGATCGAGCTCCATCTTGGTGGCGATCAGCGGCACCATCACCTCGAGGCCGACGGCCTTGCCGGTGCGCTTCTCGGCCTCGACCGCGGCTTCGAAGATCGCACGCGCCTGCATCTCGGCAATCTCGGGGTAGGCGATCGCGATACGGCAGCCGCGGAAGCCGAGCATCGGATTGAACTCCGAGAGCTCGCGCGCGCGGTCAGCCAGGCGCCGCGGGTCGGTGTTCATGGCGCGCGCCACTTCCTCGACCTCGGCATGGGTGTGCGGCAGGAACTCGTGCAGCGGCGGATCAAGCAAACGGATCGTGACGGGCAGGCCCTTCATGATCTCGAACAGCTCGACGAAGTCGGCGCGCTGCATCGGCAGCAGTTTTGCCAGCGCAGCGCGGCGCGACTGCTCGTCCTCGGAGAGGATCATCTCACGCACCGTGCGGATGCGCGTCTCCTCGAAGAACATGTGCTCGGTGCGGCAAAGGCCGATGCCTTCCGCGCCGAACTTGATCGCGGTATGCGCGTCCTCCGGCGTGTCCGCGTTGACGCGCACGCCGATCTTGCGGACCTGGTCGGCCCATTTCATCAGCGTGCCGAACTCGCCGGACAGCTCAGGCTCGATCATCGGCATGCGGCCGGCGAGCACCTGGCCGAGCGAGCCGTCGATGGTGATGACGTCGCCGGTCTTGAAGGTGCGCGAGCCGATGCTCATGGTGCCGCGGCCGTAATCGACCCGGATGGTGCCGCAACCGGAGACGCAGGGTTTGCCCATGCCGCGCGCGACCACCGCAGCATGCGAGGTCATGCCGCCGCGGGTGGTCAAAATGCCTTCGGCGGCGTGCATGCCGTGGATGTCTTCGGGGCTGGTCTCGATCCGGACCAGAATCACCTTGCGTCCGTCGGCCTGAAGCTTGGCCGCTTCGTCCGAGGAGAACACGATCTCGCCGGAGGCCGCACCCGGCGAGGCCGGCAGGCCGGTCGCGATCACGTCGCGCTTGGCGTTGGGATCGATCGTCGGATGCAGCAGCTGGTCGAGCGAGGCGGGGTCGATCCGCGTCACCGCTTCCTTCTTGGTGATCAGGCCTTCATTGGCGAGCTCGACCGCGATGCGCAGCGCCGCCTTGGCGGTACGCTTGCCGCTGCGGGTCTGGAGCATCCAGAGCTTGCCCTGCTCGACCGTGAACTCCATGTCCTGCATGTCGCGGTAGTGCTTCTCGAGCAGCGTGTAGATCCGCGTCAGCTCCTTGAAGGCCTCCGGCATCGCCGATTCCATCGACGCCTTGTCGGAGCCCGAGTCCTTTCGCGCTTCCTCGGTGATGTCCTGCGGCGTGCGGATGCCCGCCACCACGTCCTCGCCCTGCGCGTTGATCAGGAACTCGCCGTAGAGCTTGCTCTCGCCGGTCGAGGGGTTGCGCGTGAAGGCAACGCCGGTCGCCGAGGTCTCGCCCATGTTGCCGAACACCATGGCTTGCACGTTGACCGCAGTGCCCCAGGATTCCGGAATGTCGTGCAGCCTGCGGTAGGTCACCGCGCGCGCGTTCATCCAGGATGAAAACACCGCGCCAATCGCGCCCCAGAGCTGGTCGTGGGGATCCTGCGGAAAATCCTTGCCGGTTTCGCGCGCAACCGCGTCCTTGTACTTGCCGACCAGATCGACCCAGTCGTCGGCGGTGAGATCCGTGTCGAGCGTGTAGCCCTGACTGTCCTTGAAGGTGTCGAGGATCTCCTCGAAATGATGATGCTCGAAGCCGAGCACCACGTCCGAATACATGGTGATGAAACGGCGATAGCTGTCATAGGCGAAGCGGCGATCGCCCGACAGTTCCGACAGCGCTTCCACGGTTTCGT
The DNA here is from genome assembly GCF_023073915.1 of Bradyrhizobium sp. 149. Classification (GTDB taxonomy): domain Bacteria; phylum Pseudomonadota; class Alphaproteobacteria; order Rhizobiales; family Xanthobacteraceae; genus Bradyrhizobium. The sequence continues at coordinate 78,155 of NZ_JADPKK010000015.1, forward strand.
CGTTGAGGCCGAGATTGAGCACGGTGTCCATCATGCCCGGCATCGAGGCGCGGCCGCCGGAGCGCACCGAAACGAGCAGCGGGTTCCTGGAATCGCCAAAGATCTTGCCGGTCAGCTTGCCGACATGGTCGAGCGCCTTCTCAACCTGCGACTGCAATTCCTTCGGGTAGGACTTGTCGTGCGCGTAGAAATAGGTGCAGACCGAGGTCGGGATGGTGAAGCCCGGAGGGACCGGCAGGCCGAGATTGGCCATCTCGGCGAGGTTGGCGCCCTTGCCGCCGAGCAGGTCGCGCATCTCCGCCTTGCCCTCGGCCTTGCCGTCGCCGAACGTGAACACCCATTTGCCGGCCTTGGCCGTAACAGGCGCGGCCTTGGTAGGCGCAGCCTTGCTCGGTGCCGGCTTCACGGCGACCTTCGGCGCAACCGGCTTGGCCGCAGCCTTTGAAACAGTCTTGGAAACGGTCTTGGGAACATTCTTGGAAACAGCCTTGGCGGCAGGCTTCCCAGCCGGCTTGGCAGTGGGCTTCACCGCGGCCTTGACCACCGGCTTCGAGACGCTCTTGGCAAGTGCCTTGCGGGCCGCCGGCGCGGCTTTCGTCTTGGCGGAGGACTTTGATTTCGCTGGTATTTTCGCTGGAATTTTCGAGGCGGCTTTGGCCATAGCTTGCACACAACCTGCGAGAGGAATGGGTAATTGCGGGCCTTACACCACTTTGGGCAGGCCCGCGCAAGTCGAAGAGTTCCTTAGAATGAAGGCCTAGAGATGGAGCCACTTCAACAATCCGAGCCCGATCGCACCATTTATGATGAGAAAAATCGCGACGATCAGGTTCAGAAGGCGCGGCATGATCAGGATGAGCACGCCCGCAAGCAGCGACAGGATTGGCGAGATGTGGGCGACGGTGATGTGCATGAATTGTCTTTCGGTGGGGTGGGACGAATCGCGGCCGGATCATAGCTGACCGGGTTCCGCGGGTAGAGACGCACCAGGAACGCTCGAGTTCCCGGCTCCGCGAAAACTGCCCGAAAATGCCACGAATGCGGCAGGCGTTTTCCGGAACATCGCGAAGACGCATGCATTGGCAACGGGTCGCGCAATCGGCGCTTCCTGAAAACCGTCTCGAAGGAGTTGCCCATGCGGAACAGGATTCTTGCTCTTGCAACGCTCGCGGCCGCGATCGGCTCGCCCCTTGCGGCGCAGGCGCAAAGCGGCGTCACGGTGGGACGCGCGCCCGTCGTCGTCGACAGCGGCCCGACCATTGCAGTCGAACAGCGGCCGGCTTTCCGCGACTATGTCGTCGAACAGCGTGTGCCGGCTTTCCGTATCCCGGATCGCGTGGTGGTCGGTGCCACCTTACCCGAAAGCGGCGTCACCTATTATGACGTGCCGCAACGTTTCGGCGCCACCACCTATCGCTACACCGTCGTAAACGGCGAGACCGTGCTGGTCGAGCCGCGCTCACGGCGCATCGTCGAGGTGATCGACTAGACACGCGTTCAACTCGATGTCCGGCGCGTCACATCAATCAGGCTGGCGCGAGCAATGTTATCGGACATCAGGCCCCGCCCGGTCCTCCCCCCGCCGGGCGGGGTTTTTCGTGCATTCGTTGGGGCGCATTCCCGTGTCCCGGACGCGGCGCAGCGCGGTGCGCCGCAGAGCCAAGTGGCGCTGCGGTGCGTCCGGGGCACGAGATCAATCCTGAATCTTCGAGAAATCCGCCACCGCGCGCGTGGCGCTGCGGATTTCGTTGAGCAGCTTCAGGCGGTTCTCGCGCACCTTCGCATCGTCGTCGTTGACCCGAACTTTCTCGAAGAACGCATCGACCGGCGGGCGCAGTTTAGCCATCGCACTCATCGCAGCCGCAAAGTCTTCCTTACCGACGGCGGCACCGGCTTCCGCCTGCACCTCGCCGATCGCCTTAGCCAGCGCCTTCTCCTCGCCGAGACCGTAGAGCGCAGGATCCGGCGTGCCGTCGAAGCTACGCTTGTCCTTCTTCTCCTCGATCGAGAGAATGTTACTGGCGCGCTTGATACCGGCGAGCAAGTTCTTGCCGTCGTCGGACTCGAGGAATTTGCCCAGCGCCTCGACGCGGCGGACGATCATCAGGAGATCATCCTGGCCGCCGAGCGCGAACACGGCGTCTACGAGATCGTGACGCGCACCCTGCTCGCGGAGCTGGACCTTGAGGCGGTCGGCGAAGAAGGTGAGCAGATCGCTCGGGAGCTTCTGCGCATCCGCAGGTTTCACCGACAAGCCAGCGAGCGCGGACGCAGCCACCTTCATCAACGACAGCCGAAGCGCATTCTCGACAATCAACCGGATCACGCCCAACGCTGCGCGACGCAACGCGTACGGATCTTTCGACCCCGTCGGCTTCTCATCAATCGCCCAGAAGCCGACCAGCGTGTCGAGCTTGTCCGCGAGTGCCACCGCGACGCTGACCGGATCGGTCGGCACCCGATCGGCGGGGCCTTGCGGCTTGTAGTGCTCCTCGCAGGCGACAGCGACGGAGGCATCCTCGCCTTGGGCCAGCGCGTAGTACTTGCCCATCAGCCCCTGCACTTCAGGGAATTCGCCGACGACTTCGGTCAGCAAATCCGCCTTCGCCAGATGCGCGGCGCGCGTCGCCTTGGCGACATCGGCGCCGACCAGCGGCGCGATCTCGGCGGCAAGGCGCTCGATCCGCTTGATGCGCACGGCCTGGGTGCCAAGCTTCTCGTGGAACACGATCTGCTCGAACTTCGGCAGACGATCCTCGAGCCTGGTCTTCAGGTCCGTCTCGTAGAAGAACTTTGCATCCGACAGACGCGGACGGATCACGCGCTCGTTGCCGGCGACGATGGTCTTGCCGCCGTCGGCCGCCTCGATATTGGCGGTGAGGACGAACTTGTTGGTCAGCTTGCCGGTCTTGGCATCCTTGACGACGAAGCACTTCTGGTTGTTGCGGATGGTGGCACGGATAACCTCGTCGGGAATCGCAAGATATTCCGCTTCGAACGATCCCATCATGACGACCGGCCATTCGACGAGACCGGAAACCTCGTCCAGCAGCACCTGGTCCTCGACCAGTTCGAACCCTTGCGCGAACGTCAGCTCCTTGGCATCGGCAAAGATGATGTCCTTGCGCGCCTGCGGATCGAGGATGACCTTGGCCGCCTTCAGCTTCGCTTCGTAGTCCTCGAAGCGGCGCACTTGAATCGCAGCCGGCGCCATGAAGCGATGGCCGTAGGTGGTCTGGCCGGTCTCAATGCCGTCCACCGAGAATTTGACGACATCTGGCTCTTCGGTCTCCAGCCCGAACGTCGCGGTGATCGCGTGCAGCGGGCGCACCCAGCTCAGCGATCCCGGCTTGCCGGAGCGCGCGCCCCAGCGCATCGATTTCGGCCAGGGGAAGGTGCGGATGATGACGGGCAGTATCTCGGCGAGCACGTCGATCGCATCGCGGCCCGGCTTTTCGATCAGCGCAATGTAGAAGTCGCCCTTCGGGTCGCGCTGGATCTTGGCCTCGTCGAGCGATGTCAGACCCGTCGCTTTCAGGAAGCCCTGCACCGCCGCATCGGCCGCGCCGATTTTCGGTCCGCGGCGTTCGGTCTTCAGATCAGGCTGGCGCGCGGGGATGCCGTGCACGGTGAGCGCCAGACGGCGCGGGGTCGCGAAAGCTTTCGCACCTTCGTAGACCAGGCCTTCGGCAACGAGCTTGTCCGTGACCATGCGGCGCAGATCGTCCGCCGCCTTGGCCTGCATCCGCGCGGGGATCTCTTCGGAGAACAGTTCAAGCAAAAGATCGGGCATCAGGCCGCTCCGCCCGCTTCAGTATGTATCCAGGCCTCGCCGCAAGCCTTCGCCAATTCGCGCACGCGAAGAATGTAGCTCTGCCGCTCCGTCACCGAGATCACGCCGCGCGCATCGAGCAGGTTGAAGACATGGCTCGCCTTGATGCACTGGTCATAGGCCGGCAGCGCCATCAAGTGCGCCTCGCGCTTGCCGTCCTTCCAGCCTGCCTCCAGATATTTCCTGCACGCTGCTTCCGCCATCTTGAACTGCTCGAACAGCATCGTGGTGTCGGCGACTTCGAAATTGTGCTTCGAATATTCCCGCTCCGCCTGCAGGAACACATCCCCATAGGTGACCTTGGCGTCACCGTCGCGGCCGTTGAAGTTGAGGTCGTAGACGCGATCGACGCCCTGCACATACATCGCGAGGCGCTCGAGGCCGTAGGTGAGCTCGCCCGCGACCGGCGCACATTCGAAGCCGGCGACCTGCTGGAAATAGGTGAACTGGCTGACTTCCATGCCGTCGCACCAGCATTCCCAGCCGAGGCCCCAGGCGCCCAGCGTCGGGCTCTCCCAATCGTCCTCCACGAAGCGGATGTCGTGCACGGCGGAATCGATGCCGATCGCGGCGAGCGACTTCAGATACAGCTCCTGAAGGTTCGGCGGCGACGGCTTCATGATCACCTGGAACTGGTAGTAGTGCTGCATCCGGTTCGGGTTCTCGCCGTAGCGGCCGTCCTTGGGTCGCCGCGAGGGCTGCACATAGGCGGCATTCCAGGGTTTTGGCCCGAGTGCGCGCAGTGTGGTCGCCGGATGGAAGGTACCCGCGCCCATCTCCATGTCGTAGGGCTGCAGGATCACGCAGCCCTGCTCGGCCCAGAACCGCTGGAGCGCGAGGATAAAGCCCTGGAACGAGCGTTCCGGGCGCATATGGGCGGGCAAGGAGGCGTCCATCGTCAGATCGGGCTCTCGCGGGGGTTTGAATCGCGCGGGACCGTATCGACGGCAGGGGTGGGAATCAAGGTGAAGGGGGTGGAACGGCCGTCATTCCGGGGCCATGCGCAGCATCGAACCCGGAATCTCGAGATTCTCAGGTGCACAACTGCGCACCCTAGTTCGCCCTTCGGGCGTCCCGGAATGACGGCGTGTGAAGAAGCGCGCCAACTAACTCGGTCGATAGGCCCCGGTCACGGGGTCCTGTTTCAGCGTCTGGACGGCCCCTCTATGGGCGGCCTCGGCGACGCGCGAGAGGCGCATCTCCTCCAGCTCCTGGTTGATCCGGACGGCGGTCTTGTAGGCCCAGCGGACCACGGCAAGCCCGCCCAAGACGCCCGCGAAAGCGACGAACGGCGGCATCGGTCGATCCTTGTTGAGTGCTCAGCCCCCACGCGCATTCTTGCGCAGACCGGGCTGCGCCGCAATTGGCTCAGCCCGGACCAAATGGCGCGGGAGGGCTCCGTCTAGAACCCGAATTTCGCCCAAATCGCGCGCGTCTCGACGGCCGAGATCAGATCGTCTGGCAGGCCGGCCATTGATTCCATGGCCGAAAGCTGCCCCGCGCCGGGCGATTTCCGGCCCAGAAGGCTGGAGAGCAGACCGGTCGGCTGGGCAATCACGGGGGTGAGAACCTTCTCGCCATAGCGGGCACGAAGAGTTGAGCGGAGATCGCCGATGCTGTCGGCGAGCCCCAGCGCGATCGAACTCTCGCCGGCCCAGTATTCGCCCGTGAACAGGGTATCGTCGGAGCCCTTCAACCGCGCGCCGCGGCTCTCCTTTACCAGCGCGATGAATATCTGGTGGATCTCGCGCTGGAGCGCTTTCAGCTTGGCGACGTCGTCGGGGTTTTCAGGGAGAAACGGGTCGAGCATCGCCTTGTGCGCGCCGGCCGTGTAGAGGCGCCGCTCGATGCCGAGCCGCTTGATCGCTTCCTGGAAACCAAAACTGCCGCCGACCACGCCGATCGAGCCGAGGATCGAGGACGGATCGCAGATGATCTCGTCGCCTGCGCAGGCGATCATGTAGCCGCCGGAGGCCGCGACGTCCTCGACGAACACCAGCACCGGCAGCTTTTTCTCCGCCGCGAGCTGCTTGATGCGCAGATAGATCTGGCGCGACTGCACGGGCGAGCCGCCGGGCGAGTTGATCACCAGCGCCACCGCCTTGGCGTTGCGCATTGAAAACGCCCGCTCCAGCACCCGCGCAACGGTCGCGAGCGTCATGCCCGGGCGCAGTGGCGTCACCGCGCCGATCACACCCGACAGCCGCACCACCGGCACCACGGCCGTGCCGGGACGGAAGCGCGCCGGCAGATATTGCATGAGCTTGTCGGCCAGGCCGGAACTCTCACGATCGTTCAATTTTTCGGCCATGCCGTTACCTCTGATTAACTATTTCTTATCACGCGACTGTCATTGGAAGGGCCCGGAACGTGTTTTGCAGAAACCCCGTTGGGAGGCTGCAATGGACCAGCGGAGAACACCATGAAAATCTATCTGCTGATGCTGCTGATCGGTGCGCTGTTCATGGCGATCCGCTTGACGACTCCGCAAGAGCAGCAGTCGGAATCGCTTCCCCAGTAGACCGTCACGGCTCTGCCAGCGGCAACACCGCCCGTCCCTCCAGAATATCCCTCACCTCGTTGTTCGGCACGCCTGGCCCGTCATTGAGCATAAGGCCGGGCAGCACGCGCGTCGGAGCCCGGCCGCCCTTGACGGCGCGCACCAACACGCGGATCGCGGGCCGTGCCGCCTCGCCGTGCAGCGCCAAGATCGCAAGACTTCCGAACCCGCGTGACAGCGCTGCCAAAACTTCGGCGATCCCATCTGCGCGCCAGATCAGGGTCAGCGCGCCATCTGATCGGAGGATGCGCCGCGCCGCATGCATCCACGCATTCAACGTCTCCCCGGTCGCCACATGCGCGATCTGGCGCGCCTGATCGGGCGAGCCGCGATGGCGAGCGGGATCGTTGAAGGGCGGGTTCATCAGCACCACGTCGACGCTGTCGGGCGCGAGCCCGCTCGCCGCGAAGGCCTGCGCGTCCGCCGTGACGTCGAGCACGATCGTCTCGGCGGCGATCGCATTCGCCGCCGCGTTGGCGCGCGCGAGCTCCGCCAGCTCCGGATCGATCTCGACCAGACCGAGCCTGATCCCCGGAACGCGCCGGGCGAGCGCAAGCCCGGCCGCTCCGATGCCGGCGCCAAGGTCGACCACGCGGTCGCCCGCCTTCGCCTCCGTCGCCGCTGCGAGCAAAATGGCGTCGTGCCCGGCGCGATGGCCGACCCGCTTCTGCTTCAGCCGCAATTGCCCGCCGAGAAAGGCGTCCTCGGTGAGGTCGGCCAGCGCTTCACTCATCGCCGCGCAGTTCGTGGCTGAGGCCGGCGTCGGTCAGAAGCTGCCGGGCCTCGAGGGCATCGTCCTCATGGACCAGGATCCGCCGCGGCAAAATGCCGAGCGAGCCCTCGATGATGCTCATGTTCTGGTCCAGCACCAGATGATGGATGTTGGCGCCGTCGAGCAGCGCGCCGATCGCCGACACCAGCACCATATCGTTGGTTCGAACCAGTTCTCGCAAAACACAGGTCTCCTGCCTGACGGGGATTAAGCGGCAAATGTCAATGGTTCCACGGCCCTTGCCGCATCCCCGTCCAGTTTCTATTGTCTTTCCATCAGAATAGCCCTTCCGGGGCAAATATTGGAGACCGGCGTGGCCGTCATCGTACCTTTCGAAACTCCCGGCGCGTCGATCGAAGAGCTGGTTGCCCTTGTCGCCGGTGACATGGAGCGCGTCAACGCCACGATCCTGTCGCGGACCGGTTCGGACGTGACCATGATCCCGGAGGTCGCCAACCATTTGATCTCCTCCGGGGGCAAGCGCCTGCGCCCGATGCTGACGCTGGCCATGGCCAACCTCGCCGGCTACACCGGCGACGGCCATATCAAGCTCGCGGCCAGCGTCGAGTTCATGCATACCGCCACGCTCCTGCACGACGACGTTGTCGACGAGAGCGAGATGCGCCGCGGCAAGCTGTCGGCGCGCATGCTCTGGGGCAATGAGGCGAGCGTGCTAGTCGGCGACTTCCTGCTCGGCCAGGCCTTCCGCATGATGGTCGAGGTCGGCTCGCTCCGTGCGCTGGACATTCTTTCCGCGGCCGCCGCGACCATCGCCGAGGGCGAGGTGATGCAGCTTGCCGCCGCCAAGAACACCGCGACCACCGAGGACGAATATCTCGCCGTGATCCGTGGCAAGACCGCCGAGCTGTTCGCGGCCGCCTGCGAGGTGGGGCCCGTGATCGCCAATCGTCCGAAGGCGGAGCAGACCGCCTGCCGCTCGGTCGGCATGAATCTCGGCATCGCCTTCCAGCTCGTCGACGACGTGCTCGACTATGGCGGCAAAAGTGCAAAACTCGGCAAGAACACCGGCGACGATTTCCGCGAGGGCAAGATCACGCTGCCCGTCGTGCTCGCCTTCCGCCGCGGCAACGACACCGAGCGCGCCTTCTGGATCCGCGCGCTCGAGCGCGGCGAAATCGGCGACAGCGACCTCGACCACGCCGTCGGATTGATGAACAAGCATCGTGCGCTCGAAGACACGCGGAGCCGTGCCCAGCACTACGGCGCCATGGCGGTGGACGCGCTGGCGCTGTTCCCATCCTCGCCGATGAAGAGCGCGCTGGAGCAGGTCGTGGCGTTCTGCCTGGCACGGTCGCATTAGGCACGCTGCTCGATGCGGTGCCGGCTAAGGCCGGTGAGGTAATGCCCGACTGCATCAACGATCGTCGTTGCGAGCGCAACGAAATCAGGTCTGTCACCGCGGCAAGACGCTGGATTGCTTCGCTTCGCTCGCAATCACAAGTAACTTGCATTTTGCAAGCTACAATCCTACTTTCCCCTCATGCAGCCCAAATCCCCCTCCATCCTGGAATGCCCGGTCGGCCGCGCCGTGGAGACGGTCGGCGAATGGTGGAGCATTTTGATCCTGCGCGATGCGTTCCAGGGCGCAACAAAGTTCGACGAATTTTCGCAAAGCCTCGGGATCGCGCCGAACATCCTGTCGCGACGTCTTGCCCATCTCACCGAGAGCGGCATGTTCGTCCGCCGCCGCTACAATGAACGGCCGCCGCGCTACGAATATGTGCTGACGGACAAGGCGCGGGACTTCTTCCCCGTGATCGTCGCGCTGCTCGCCTGGGGCAACAAGCATCTCGCGCCGAAGGGCGAATCCATCCTGCTGGCGAACCGCGTCGATGTTCGTCCGTTCGATCCGGTCGTGGTCGATGCCGCCGACATGCAGCCGATCACGCTCGCCAACGCGGTCATCATCGCCGGTCCCCGCGCCAGCCGTGTCATGCGCAAACGGCTGACCTCGCTCAAAGCCATGAACCCGGCCGTCGCGCCGGCTGGAGACTGACATGCGTCGTATCGTCGTGACGGGAATGGGCGCGGTGTCGCCGCTTGGCTGCGGTGTCGAATTGTCCTGGAGCCGGCTGCTGGCCGGTCAAAGCGGGCTACGTCCGCTGCCGGAATGGTCGCAGGCGCTGCCTGCACGCATTGCCGGCCTCGTGCCCGACAAGGCCGATGACGCCCACGGCGGCTTCGATCCCGCGCAAGCCGCCGCGCCAAAAGACCAGCGCAAGATGGACCGCTTCATCCTGTTCGCGCTGCTCGCCAGCGCAGAAGCGGTTGCGCAGGCCGGATGGACGCCGCAGGACGCGGCGGCGCAGGAACGAACCGCGACGATCATCGCCTCCGGCGTCGGCGGATTCCCGGCGATGGCGGAAGCTGTGCGCATCACTGAGCAGCGCGGCCCGCGCCGGCTCTCGCCGTTCACGATTCCCTCCTTCCTCGCCAATCTCGCGGCCGGCCACGTTTCGATCAAATACGGCTACAAGGGTGCGCTGGGCACACCGGTCACGGCCTGCGCCGCCGGCGTTCAGGCGATCGGCGATGCCGCGCGGATGATCCGCGCCGGCGAGATTGATGTGGCGATCTGCGGCGGCGCGGAGGCCTGCATCGATATCGTCAGCCTCGGCGGCTTTGCTGCGGCCCGCGCACTGTCGAGTTCCTTCAACGACGCGCCCGCGCGCGCCTCGCGCCCGTTCGATCGTGACCGCGACGGTTTTGTCATGGGCGAAGGCGCCGGCATCCTGGTGATCGAGGAGCTGGAGCATGCGTTGGCGCGCGGCGCGACGCCGATCGCGGAGATCGTCGGATACGGCACGACCGCGGACGCCTATCACATGACATCGGGTCCGCCTGATGGCGACGGCGCCCGGCGCGCCATGGAGATCGCGCTCCGGCAAGCGAAGCTTGCGCCCGCGGATCTGCAGCACTTGAATGCGCACGCGACCTCGACGCCGGCCGGCGACGAGAGCGAGCTTGGCGCGATTGCCGCGCTGTTCGGTCGTCACCGCGGCATCGCCGTGAGCGCGACCAAATCGGCCACCGGCCATCTGCTCGGCGCCGCCGGTGGCCTTGAAGCGATTTTCACCGCGCTCGCCCTGCGCGACCAGATCGCGCCGCCGACCCTCAATCTCGAAAACGCAGATCCCGGCGCGGACGGCATCGACATTGTCGCCGGCGTGGCGCGTCCAATGAAGATGCAGCACGCGATCTCCAACGGGTTCGGCTTTGGAGGCGTGAATGCCAGCGTGATCTTCCGCCGGATGGGCTAGGCAAGAGGGCTTGCAATCGCGGCAAGCTGCGCTACGAAAACAGGATGATTGAAACGAATTTCTGGCTGTTCCTGGCCGCCGCTTGTCTCATCGCCGTCATTCCCGGCCCTGGCATCTTCTACGTCGCGGCACGGACCTTGTCGGAAGGGCGCGGCAGCGGCTTTGCGTCGACCGCCGGCACCGCGCTCGGCGGACTGGTTCATGTGGTCGCGGGCAGCCTCGGCATCTCCGCGATCATCCTTGCCAGCGCCGAGTTGTTTGCCGCGTTGAAATTTGTCGGCGCACTCTATCTGGTCTGGCTCGGCATCAGGACCTTTCGCCGCGCCGGCGGCGCGCTGTCATTCGACAGCGAGCCCGTCGGCGACAAGCGCGCCTTTCGCGACGGCGTGCTGGTTGAGGCGCTGAACCCGAAGACCGCCGCATTCTTCCTCGCCTTCATTCCGCAGTTCCTTGATCCGGCTGGATCGAGCCCGGCACTGCAATTCATCATGTTGGGTGCGATCTCGGTGACGCTGAACACGCTCGCCGATATCGTGGTGGTGCTGATGGCCTCCGCGACACGCACGCAGTTGATCGGAAAGCCGCATCTGATGCGACGTCTCACGCAAGGCTCCGGCGTCTTCATCGCAGGGCTCGGCCTGTCGCTTGCACTGGCGCGGCGGCCCGTGAATGGATAGCTCCGCGATGCTCGCCCCGCAAAGCCGCACGTACGAGTCTCATGGCCTGCAGCTGCACTACGCCGACTGGGGCAACGACGACGCCCCCGTCGCCGTCCTGATTCACGGCGGCCGCGATCACTGCCGCAGCTGGGATGTCATCGCCCGGTCACTGCAGCCGCATTTTCACGTGCTCGCACCCGACCTGCGCGGTCACGGCGATTCTGACTGGACCAGGGGCGGCAGCTACGCGCTGACGGAGTATGTGTATGATCTCACCCAGCTCGTCCGCGCCATCGCAGCGCATCAAGTGACTCTCATCGGGCATTCCATGGGCGGCATGGTCAGCCTGATCTTTACAGGGTCGTTCCCCGAACAGGTCTCGAAGCTGGTCGTGCTCGACGGCGTGACGATGTTGCCGGATACACGAAAACCGCCGGCGCATGAGCGCATCGGCAAATGGGTTGGTCAGCTCGACAAGCTGCACGACCGCGTACCGCGCCGCTATCCGACCCTAGAAGCTGCGGCGGCACAGATGGTGCTTCACAACAAGCGGCTGTCCCGTGACCTCGCGCTGCATCTCGCCACCCACGGCGCGCGGCAGAATGAGGACGGCACCTATAGCTGGAAGTTCGATCCCTACCAGCGTGCCTCTGCGCCGCACCGGCTCTGGCCGGACGATCACATCGCGCTGTGGTCGCGCATCACCTGTCCGACGCTGCTCTTGAATGCCGGCGAAAGCTTTCTGGCTGGCGCCAGGGCCGCGGGCCTGGAGCGCTACTTCCCGCAGGCGCGCGTCGAGACCATTGCCGGGGCCGGACACTGGCTGCAGCATGACAAGCCGCAGGAGGTGTTGGGTGAGATCAGGGAGTTTCTTGGACTGACCTAACTCAGCGTCCCCGCGTGCACCCACCAGCCGGAATGATCCCTGCGGATCTGCTCGGCGGCGGCATGCGCATCAGTGGGCGCGCCATAGATCGCAAAGCATGTCGCACCGGAGCCGGACATACGCGCGAGCTTGACTCCGGCGGAGCCACGCAAGGCTTGCAGCACGTCGCCGATGACAGGCTCGATGCGCATCGCGGGGGCTTCGAGATCGTTTGGGACGGTCTCGAGAGTGTCGACCCAATCGGCAATGGAGGCGCCCTCGTCCGGCCAGGCCGCGGCGTCGAGCACGGACGTGGCGCCGACTAGAAGTTCACCGTTGCGCAGGCCCAGCGCCTTGAACACATCCTTGGTCGCGACCGGCACGCGCGGATTGACCATCACGCAGGGCATGCTCGGCAGCATCAAGGGCAGCAGCTGCTCGCCCACACCGGTCATGTCGCAGGCACGCGAGAACAGACACACCGGCACGTCGGCGCCGGTCGCAAGCGCAACCTTCTGGAGGCGAGGATCGTCGAACGACAGATTGTTGAGACGCGCCAGCAACCGCAGCGCCGCCGCGGCGTCGGCCGAGCCGCCGCCGATGCCGGCTGCGACGGGAAGCACCTTGTCGAGCGTGAAGGCGCCCAGCTTCAGGTGCGGCACGGCCTCGGCCAGGAGCTTGGCCGCCTTGAACACGAGGTTGTCGGCCATATCGCCGCAGGCCGCCGCGAGCGGCCCCGTCGTGGTGAGCTTCAGCTCGCCGCCGGGCTCCAGCGTGAGCCGGTCGGCGCAGTCGGCAAAGGCGACCACGCTTTCGAGATCATGATAGCCGTCGGTACGGCGGCCGACTACGCGAAGGCTCAGATTGACCTTCGCGCGCGCTTCTTCAATCAACGCCGGCATTGGCGACACGCCCCCAGAACTTAGTTCTTCCTACGCATGATCTTGCCGGAAAACCGCTACACGCTTTTCCGGATCATGCGCTCAACTCAGCCGCCCTTGCCGTCGTCCTTCTTCTTCTCCTTCTCCGCCTGCGCAGCCGAGGAGTTCGAATTGTCGTCGGTCATGCCGTTTGCGATCTTGGCCTCGATCTTCGGAAGCTCATCCGGCTCAGGCTTGAGATCGCGGGCGTGCGCCCACTGGAACTTGGCTTCCAACGTGCGTCCGACACGCCAATAAGCGTCGCCAAGGTGATCGTTGATGGTGGGATCCTCGGGCTTGAGGTCGATCGCCCGCTCGAGGTTCTTCACCGCCTCCTCGTAATTGCCGATGCGGTAATGGGCCCAGCCGAGGGAATCGACGATGTAGCCGTCATCCGGGCGCTGCTCGACGGCCCGCTTGATCATCTTCATGCCTTCGTCGAGATTGACGCCCTGATCGATCCAGGAATAGCCGAGATAGTTGAGGACGTGCGGCTGGTCGGGCTGTAGCTCGAGCGCCTTCTTCATGTCGGCTTCGGCCTTGCCCCACTGCTTGGAGCGCTCCTCGCAGATGCCGCGATAATAGTACCAGACGCTGTTGGCCTTATCGTTGCCGGCCGGCAGCACGTCGATGCCTTGCGAATAGGTCGCGCCGCAGTCGCCGAATTTCTTGCGGCCGCGCTCGATATTGCCGAGCGCCATGATGGCTTCGAGATCCTTGGAATCCTCAGTGGTGACGCCCTTGAGAATCTTGATCGCCTCTTCGGTGCGATCGGCGGAATCCAGATCGATGGCGAGCTGGATCTGGGCGTTGCGCTTGAGCGGCGAGGACGACGGCACCCGCTCATAGACCTTGATCGCCATCTGCGGCCGCTTCACCGATTCATAGAGATCGGCGAGCGAGAGCAGCGCCAGGGGATGGGTGGGCTGGAGGTAGAGCGAGAGCTGGAGATAGACCAGCGCCAGATCCTCGCCGCCGCGGCGGGTCAGCGTGGCGCCGATGCCGTAGAGCGCTTCGGCGGCGCCGGCTTGCGCGGAATCGGCCAGCGGGGGCATCTTCTTTCCTGCCTTGGTGTCACGCAGGCCTTCCACGATCAGCGGGTGGCGGGCGAGCTTCTTGTCGAACGCCTGGTAAACGGTGGTCGCGGCGGCCGAGTCCTTGTTGCGCGACAGCCAGCGCGCATAGGCCTCGGTGACGCGCAGCATGGAATCGTCGAGCTTGTAGGCGCGCTCGAACCGGGTCCCCGCGTCCTTCTCCTTCCCGGAGAGTTCGAGGATCATGCCGGCGTGGAGGTCCTTGAACAGCGGATACCATTCCGGACCGGCCAGCTTGTCGATGATCGCGACGCCGCCCTTGGCGTCGCCCGCACCATAGGCGGCCCAGCCCGACAGCAGCGTGGCGACGAGATCGGTGATCGGACCGCGGATCGACTGGTTGATGTTGGTCTGCGCGGTCGCGTACTTCTTGAACTTGAGATCGTGCACGCCGACGACGAGGCGCGCAACGCGGTTAGTCTTGTCGATGGTCAGGATGCGCTCGGCGAGCTTGACGGCTTCGTCGATGTCACCGTCGGCAACCGAGGAGATGAAGGCGCGGTCGAGCAGCTCGTTGTTCTTGGGATCGGTGCGCAGGGCCGAGCGATAGAACGCGGCGGCCGAGGCCGCATCGCGCTCGACGCTGGCGTGGCGGGCGGCGAGATAGCTGCCGGAGCTGGTCAGCGACTTCAGATCGTTCCGGGTCGGAAATTGCGCCGCCGTATCGGACGGATGGTCCGGCGTCTGCGCCAGGACCGCGCCGGGGACCGTCGCGATCGCTGTGCCCAAGAGAGCAATGGCGGCAACAGTCCAGCGGTTGAAACGATTTGAAAACATCAGGGCTCGCCTTGAGTTGGTAGTGCCTGGGTTTGCAGCAAAAGGCCGTATCGCATGCGAACGCGGCCGGTGGCATTGGGACCCGGAACCGTCAGGCCGACAATGCCGCTTTTGGCGCTTCGCTGCAAGGATTCGGACCGGGCGATCCCCTCCGCACGTCCCAAATCGGCCACGAGCGCCCCAAGACGCCGGTAGTATGGCCTTATCGTGGCCCCCGGCGCGTGTGGTACCCCCTCACGCGAACGTGCCACAATGCCTGTTCACGTCACCCAGGTCACATTGTGCCTGCCTTGATGACCCCGCCTACATCGCCTCGTAGTTCGGGCCGCCGCCGCCTTCCGGGGGAACCCAGGTGATGTTGCCGTTGGGGTCCTTCACGTCGCAGGTTTTGCAGTGGACGCAATTCTGGGCGTTGATCTGGAAGCGTGGGCTCGAACCCTCCTCGATCCATTCATAGACCCCGGCCGGACAATAGCGATTCGATGGACCGGCGAACACGTCGTGCTCCGAGGTCTTCTGCAGGTTCATGTCGATGACCTTGAGATGGACCGGCTGGTCCTCCTCATGATTGGTGTTGGACAGGAACACCGAGGACAGCTTGTCGAAGGAAATCTTGCCGTCCGGCTTCGGGTAGTTCCTCGGCGCGTGAGACTTGGCCGGATCAAGCGTGGCTCGATCCGGCTTGGCGTGCGACTGGGTCCCGAACAGCGAGGCGCCGAACAGCGTGTTGCACCACATGTCGAAGATGCCGAGCCCGGCGCCGATGAAGGTGCCGAACTTCGACAACAAGGGCTTGGCGTTGCGGACAGGATAGAGGTCCTTACCGACCACGGAATCGCGCCAGGCGTTCTCGTATTCGACCAGCTCATCATTAGCGCGGCCCGCAGCGAGAGCCGCGTTAACGTGTTCGGCCGCGAGCATGCCGGTGCCCATCGCATTGTGCACGCCTTTGATGCGGGGCACGTTGACGAAGCCGGCCGCGCAGCCGATCAGCGCACCGCCCGGGAAGCTCAGCCGCGGCACCGACTGGTACCCGCCTTCGGTGATGGCGCGCGCGCCATAACCCAGCCGCTTGCCGCCTTCGAGCGTCGCACGGACGGCCGGATGGTTCTTGACGCGCTGGAATTCGTCGAACGGCGACAAATAGGGGTCGCTGTAGTTGAGATGAACGACGAAGCCGATCGACACCAGGTTCTCGTCATAATGATAGAAGAACAGGCCGCCGCCAGTGTTGTTGTTCAACGGCCAGCCGACGGCGTGCTGCACCAGACCCTTCTGGTGTTTGGCCGGATCGATCTGCCAGACTTCCTTCAGTCCGATGCCAAATTTCGGCGGCTCACTCTTGGCGTCGAGCGCGTATTTCGCGATCAGCTGCTTCGACAGACTGCCGCGCGCGCCTTCGGCGAACAGCGTGTACTTGCCGAGCAATTCCATGCCGCGGGTAAAGGAGTCCTTCGGCTCGCCGTCCCGGCCGATGCCCATGTCGCCGGTGGCGATGCCGCGCACCGCGCCATTGTCGTAATAGAGCACTTCAGCCGCGGCAAAACCGGGATAGACCTCGACGCCGAGCGCTTCCGCCTTGCGCGCGAGCCAGCGGCACACGTTGCCGAGCGAGCCGATATAGCAGTGATGGTTATCCATCAGCGACGGCATGATGAAGTTCGGCAGCTTGATCGCGCTCGTCTCGGTGAACCAGAAGAAGCGGTCGTCCTTGACCTGCGTCTTCAGGGGACAGTCGGAATCCTCGCGCCAGTCCGGGATCAGTCTGTCGAGGCCGGCCGGGTCGATCACGGCACCGGAGAGAATATGTGCGCCGACCTCGGAGCCCTTCTCCACCACGACAACGTTGAGATCGGCATTGATCTGCTTCAGCCGGATCGCCGCGGCCAGGCCCGAGGGGCCGGCGCCGACGATGACGACGTCGAATTCCATGGATTCGCGTGGGGGAAGTTCTTCGGTGCTCATCTGATCTCAGCCCTTGAGACGGTCCCTGGTCGATTGCGCCCTCTTGTTTCCGATTTTTCCGGATAGGACAACCACGGAATCGCGTTCCGCCGGGGTGCAAGGCGTCCCAAACTGATATAAGGGTCTGACTTTCCAAATGATCCCCGAACCCGCGCCCACCGTCCGAGAGCTTCTCGCCTTCTATCTGGAGGCTGGTGTCGATTGCGCGCTCGTGGAGGAACCGATCGACCGCCTGGCGGAAGTCGACGTCCCGCCTCCGGCCCCGCGCGCGGCACCTCCGGTCGAGGCACCGCGGCCGGTGGCAGCACCCGCGGTGATGCGCGGCGAGGCCGCTCCCGCGCCCGACATCGCGATCGCCTCGGCGCGCGAGGCCGCACGCACCGCGCCGACCCTGGAGGCGCTGCGCGAGTTGATGCAGAGCTTTGACGGCTGCGCGCTGAAGCACACGGCGACACGGTTGGTCTTCGCCGACGGCAATCCGCAGGCGCGCATCATGTTCGTCGGCGAGGCACCGGGCCGCGACGAGGACATCGAGGGGCTGCCCTTCGTCGGGCGCAGCGGCAAGCTGCTCGATTTGATGATAGGAGCCATAGGCCTCAACCGCACCACCGCCTACATCGCCAACGTGATTCCCTGGCGGCCGCCCGGCAACCGCACGCCGACGCCGCAGGAGACGCAAATCTGCCTGCCGTTCATCCAGCGTCAGATCGAGCTGGTGAATCCGGATGTGCTGGTGACGCTCGGCAATCCCTCGACGCAGACGCTGCTGTCGACCCGCGAGGGCATCATGCGCACCCGCGGCCGCTGGTTCGACTACGAAACGGGCGGGCGCACCATCCGCGCGCTGCCGACCTTCCACCCCGCCTATCTGCTGCGCTCGCCGTCGTACAAGCGGCTGGCCTGGCAGGATCTGCGCGCGATTGCGAAAGTGCTGGGGCAAAGCTCTGCTTAACCCCACGGAAGACGGCCGCGGCTACGTCCCCTTCGGCCGCACGATGGCCCAGCCGATGCGCAGGAGTTGCTGGCGTCCGGTCACCAGCCATTCGAAGGCACGCGGCACTTCCGGGACGATGCCGGGAAAGCGCGCGAGGATGTCCGGCGGCGGGGTGCCGGCGGTATCGGAGGCGCGCCAGACCACGACGCCGCCGGTCTCGCTGAATTTGGCCTCATTCATCCAAGGCGTACGCGCGGGTTCGGCATCGATGAAGAGATGCGGCCGGCCGGAATGCAGCGTGATCAAGCTTGCAAGCTGGGTCTCGCCGGCGACCGCGCGCAGGCGATGATTGGTGCGGCGGGCAAAGCTCTCGTCGAAGAAGTCGGAAATCGCCCGCGCCGGCATCGAGGTCGCGATCTCGTTGGCACCGGTCCAGGGCAGGAACAGGACGGCGAGCACGACGCCGATCGCGGGCGCCACGACGGCGGCGGCCCACACCATCCGCAGCATCCTCGCGCGGCGCATCGCGATGAGATCGCCGGCCGCCACGACCACGGCAAGCCCCGACAGGACCAGCACGACGCCGGCGCCGCCGAGGACGGTGTCGAGGCCCAGCAGGCCGGAGATCAGAACCGCGCCGAGCGCCGGCGCCAGCGCGAAGAAAAAGACGAAATTGCGCGCGAGCGGCTCGACCGGCGGGCGGTAGATAATCGGCGCGTCCTCGCTCTTGGGAACGAACAGGCTGGTGTTGAGGACCGTCAGCGCCGGGATCGCCGCAGCACCGAGCAGGAGCCCCCCGAGGAGCCAAGCCGCGTGCAGCGCGCGGGCATTGAGCTCTGCGACCTGCGGCAAGGACGGCAGGACGAGTGCCTGGGCGCCCATCAGCCAGACGACATAGGGCAATGCCAGCACAGCGACGACCACCAGCGCAAACAGCGGATCGAATGCGCGCAACGTGCGGCGGCCGCCCGCGGTTGCGAGCGCGAACGCGACGATCAGCAGCAGCAGGAAGACCGCAGCCGGCGTTGTCAGCAGCAGGAGGCCCGCCTCGATCGACCAGGCGAACCAGGCATTGCCGCGGCGCTGTCCGATGATCTGCCAGGAATGCAGCAGCAGCAGTGCCCAGAGCGGCCGCGCCAGCACCAGGTGGCCAAAGTCGAGCGCGGGCGAGGAGAAGGCCAGCAGCGTCATGGTCAGCAGCACGGCCAGCACCGCGTGCTGGGGACCGACCACCGCGCGGGACAGATGATAGAGCGTGATGAGGGTCGCGATCCCGCAGAGCTCGGCCAGGACGTAGACGCCGAACACGTGACCGCCAGCGGCACGATAGGCGATGTCGGCGAGCCAGACCGGCAGGGGCGGGCCCAAATCAGTGCCGACCTGGTATTCGCGGCCGAAGGCCAGCAGGGTCGCAAGGCTGCCGGGTGGACTGCGATAAAACACCAGCGCCACGAACAGCCACATCGCGGCCTGCAACAACACGGCGATCCACACGATCAGCCGCGGCCGCGCGCGAATGAGCTCGATGACCAGGGAGGTAAACCGCATGCAACGTCCGAAAGATGCAGCCAACCCGTTCAGCCGGCCCTAATCGCTCACGAGTGTTTTGATAGAGGGCGTGACGCGTCGTGGCAACGGCAGTCTGCCCGTCATGCCCGGGCTTGTCCCGGGCATCCACGTTCTTGGGAGCAGGCGGCAAAGACGTGGATGGCCGGGTCAAGCCCGGCATGACGATGCAGATGCTGCGGGACGAGACCCTAGAGACCCGCTGAGATGTCGATTTCGACATTCGCTTCCACCTCGATCTCGGTCACCGCAAACAGGTCCTGCACCGGCTCGATCGTCCAGGGCATGTGCTTGGCGCGGGCGGCGACGACGGGGGCGAAGAAGCTGCGGTGGTGGACGGTGGGACCGAGGCGGTCGAGCGCGTCGAGATGCTCGGGAACGGCGTAGCCCTTGTGCTGCTCGAAACCGTAGCCGGGGCAGTCCTGGGCCAGCGCACACATCAGGCGGTCCCGCGTCACCTTGGCGATGATCGAGGCCGCTGCGATCGACAGGACGATGCCGTCGCCGCCGATCACGGCCTCGCAATCGCATTCGGTGTCGAGACGGTCGCGGCCATCGACGAAGACGTGCCGGGGCTGCTCGGGCAGCGCCACCACGGCGCGCTTCAAGGCCCACAGCGAGGCGCGCAGGATGTTGTCGCGGTCGATCCGGGAGCGCGAGGCGACGGCCACCGAGACCTGGGCGCTGGCGCAGATCTTGTCGAACAGCCTTTCGCGCTCCTCGGCCGTCAGGCGCTTGGAATCGTCGATGCCGCGCGGGATGCGGTCGGGATCGAGAATTACCGCCGCCGCCACCACCGGACCGGCCAGCGGCCCGCGGCCGGCCTCGTCACAGCCCGCCACCGGCCAGACGCCGCGCTTGATCAGCGCGCGCTCGCGGCGGAAGCTTGGGGCGACGATGATGGCGCCATTCTTTCCCGCGCTCTTGCCAGCCGGCACCCTGGCCATTTTTTTGGGCGCAGCCTTCTTATTAGCCGCGCCATCGTTGGCCGCGCCTTTGGCCGGCTTCTTGGCGGATTGATCCCGAATCATGGCCGCGATCGTGCGCAAGGCGCCTCGGCTGCGCAACCGGGAACCTCCGTGAATTCCCGCTATTCAAAATCAGCCGCCCTATTCCGCCAGATGCACTCGCCGGTCCTCGCCGACTTCGATGCCCGGCGCGACCACAACCTCCCAGGCATGGCCGTCAGGATCGGCGAAATAGCCGGAATAGCCGCCGTAGTTGGTCTCATGCGCGGCCTTCAGCAGCGCGGCTCCCTTGCTGACGGCGAAAGCCAGCACCGCGTCCACCTCCTCGCGCGCGCGACAGTTCCAGGCGAGCGTCATGCCGCGGAACGTCGATGGCCTCGGATTATCAGGCAGCTTGGCGTCGGCCGCGAGCTGATCCCAGGGAAACAGCGCGAGCACCGGACCGCCGGTGTCATAAAACGCAACCGCCTCACCGGTCACCTTCAGCCGGCGCGAGAAACCGAGCGCGTCGTAAAAGGCGATGCTGGCGCGGATGTCATTCACGCCCAGCGTGATGACCGTGAGCCGTGGGATTGAAGCCGGCAGTTCCTTACTCATACGACACTCTCCCACTTCGGCCTTCAGAACAGGCTGAGCTGATCGCCATTCCGCTTCGGCTTGGCAAAATGATCCGTCGTCAGCTTGGAGCGCCGTTTGTTCAGCCCGAGCCTGTCGCAGGCGATCTCGAAGCGGCGGCCGATGGTCCAGGCCATCGGTCCGGTGCCCTTCATGCGCTCACCCCATTTCGCATCGTAGTCACGGCCGCCGCGCATGTCGCGGATCAGCGTGAAGACGTGGCGATAGCGATCCGGATAGTTCGCCATCAGCCATTCGCGAAAGAGATCGCGCACCTCGAGCGGCAACCGCAGCAACACGTACGAGGCTTCCTTTACGCCGGCATGGGCGGCGGCATCCAGGATGCGCTCGATCTCGGAATCGTTCAGCGCGGGGATGACGGGCGCGACCATCACGGTGGTCGGAATGCCGGCCTCGGCGAGCTGCTTCAGCGCCTGCAGCCGCTTCGGCGGCGTGGACGCCCGCGGCTCCATGGTGCGCGCCAGTTTCGGATCGAGCGAGGTCACGGAGATCCCGACCTTGGCGAGGTTGCGCTTGGCCATGCGCGCGAGAATGTCGATGTCGCGGGTCACCAGCGCCGACTTGGTGACGATCCCGACCGGATGGCCGGCGCGCTCCAGCACCTCCAGAATGCCGCGCATGATTTTGCGCTCGCGCTCGATCGGCTGATAGGGATCGGTGTTGGTGCCGATCGCGATCATCCGCGGCTCGTAGCCGGGCGCAGCAAGTTCCTTCTCGAGCAGCGCTGGCGCCTCCGGCTTTACGAACAGCTTCGATTCGAAGTCGAGCCCCGGCGACAGGCCGAGATAGGCATGTGTCGGCCGCGCGAAGCAATAGACGCAGCCGTGCTCGCAGCCGCGGTAGGGATTGATCGAGCGGTCGAAGCCGATGTCGGGAGAATCGTTGCGGGTGATCACCTTGCGCGAGGTGTCGACCCCGATGGTGGTCTTGAACGGCGGCAGCTCTTCAAGGCTCTGCCAGCCATCGTCGAAGGCAACGCGCGCCTCGGCCTCAAAGCGGCCGCTGGCGTTGGATTGCGCACCCCGCCCTCGCCTGCGCTGCTTGTCGATGGCGACCGCAAGCTCAGGGAAAGCAGAAGGCGCACCCGCCGGCTCGGAGGGCGCCGTGACCGGCGGGTGCTTGAGAGCATGAGAGGATGCTGGACTCATGAAGCCAAGATAGCACGTCAAAGGAACAAATCAAGAACACAAACAAAAACGTGAAAACAACCCCATGCACAGTAGAGCTGCCCAAACTTCGGGCGGGCATTTTGAGTTCACGCAACACCTGCGTCACCGCATCCCGTTTGATCCGGGAGGGATCGATCGTCGCGGAACATGGTTGGTGACGATCGCTGGGTGAAGGTCGGCAAGAACATGACAAATCAACAACAATTGGCCGTCGCGAGCAGCGACCTCGATCTGCTTGATCGCTACTGGCGCGCTGCGAACTATCTCTCCGTCGGGCAAATCTACCTGCTCGACAACCCGCTGCTCTGCGAGCCGTTACGGCCCGAGCACATCAAGCCGCGTTTGCTCGGCCATTGGGGCACGACGCCCGGTTTGAACTTCATTTATGCCCATCTCAACCGCGTCATCCGCGCGCTGGACCTGAGCGTGATCTATGTCTGCGGTCCCGGCCACGGCGGCCCCGGCATGGTCGCCAACACCTATCTCGAAGGCAGCTACAGCGAGATCTATCCCGATATCGCACGCGATACCGACGGATTGCGCAAGCTGTTCCGGCAGTTCTCCTTCCCCGGCGGCATCCCGAGTCACGCGGCGCCGGAAACGCCGGGCTCGATCCATGAAGGCGGCGAGCTCGGTTACGCGCTGGTGCATGCCTACGGCGCGGCATTCGACAATCCCGACCTGATCGTCGCCTGTGTCGTCGGCGACGGCGAGGCCGAGACCGGCCCGCTCGCGGCGTCCTGGCACTCCAACAAGTTCCTCAATCCTGCGCATGACGGTGCGGTGCTGCCGATCCTGCATCTCAACGGCTACAAGATTGCCAATCCGACCGTGCTCGGGCGGATGCGCGACGAAGAGATCCGCGCTCTCTTCCGCGGGCTCGGCCACGAGCCGCTGTTCGTCGAGGGCGACGATCCCAAATTGATGCACCGGGCCATGGCGGACGCGCTCGACGTCGCGCTCGCCGGCATCCGGTCGATCCAACGGCACGCCCGCGACGGCCGCAACAGCGTCGAACGCCCGCGTTGGCCGATGATCGTGCTGCGCAGCCCGAAGGGCTGGACCGGCCCCAAGGAAGTCGACGGCAAGAAAGTCGAAGGCTTTTGGCGTGCGCATCAGGTGCCCGTCGCGAACTGCCGCGAGAATCCGGCGCATCTGAAGATTCTCGAAGACTGGATGCGCAGCTACGAGCCGGAAAAGCTGTTCGACGCGAACGGCGCGCTGATTACCGAGCTCCAGGCGCTCGCGCCCGAAGGCAATCGCCGCATGGGAGCCAACCCGCACGCCAATGGCGGCCTCCTGAAGAAGGAACTGAAGCTGCCGGATTTCCGCAGCTTCGCCGTCGAGGTAGCTCAGCCCGGCGGCGGCGTGGCGGAGGCAACCCGCGAGCTCGGCAAATTCCTGCGCGACGTCATCCGCCTCAACGCCGAGGCGCGCAACTTCCGCATCATGGGTCCGGACGAGACCGCATCAAACAGGCTCGATGCGGTGTTCGAGGCCACCGAACGTGTCTGGATGGAGCCGACAAAACCGTACGACGTGCATCTCGCCCAGGACGGACGCGTGATGGAAGTCCTGAGCGAACATCTCTGCCAGGGCTGGCTGGAGGGCTATCTGCTCACGGGCCGACACGGCTTCTTCTCTTGTTACGAGGCGTTCATCCACATCGTGGATTCCATGTTCAACCAGCACGCCAAATGGCTGAAGGTGACGCGGCATCTGTCGTGGCGGCGCCCGATCGCCTCGCTCAACTATCTGCTCACCTCGCATGTCTGGCGTCAGGACCACAACGGCTTCAGCCATCAGGATCCCGGTTTCGTCGATCTCGTCGCCAACAAGAAGGCCGATATCGTCCGCATCTACTTCCCGCCGGATGCCAACACGCTGCTGTGGATCGCCGATCACTGCCTGCGCACCTATGACCGCATCAACGTCATCGTCGCCGGCAAGCAGCCGGCGCCGCAATGGCTGTCGATGCAGGAGGCGGCCACGCATTGCGACGCCGGCATCGGCATCTGGAGCTGGGCCGGCACGGAAGACGCGAATAGCGAGCCCGATGTCGTGATGGCCTGCGCCGGCGACGTGCCGACATTGGAGACGCTTGCGGCCGTCGACCTGCTGCGCAAGGCCCTGCCCGAGCTGAAGATCCGCGTCGTCAACGTCGTCGACCTCATGACGTTGCAACCTAGCGAGCAGCACCCGCACGGCTTGTCCGATCGCGACTTCGACAGCCTGTTCACGCGCGACAAGCCTGTCGTCTTCGCCTATCACGGCTATCCCTACCTGATCCACCGGCTGACCTATAACCGCACCAACCACGCCGGGATGCATGTGCGTGGCTTTGCCGAGGAAGGCACCACCACGACACCGTTCGACATGGTCGTGCTCAACGGGCTCGACCGCTATCACCTCGCGATCGAGGCGATCGAGCGCGTGCCGGGTCTCGCGACCAAGGCGGCGCAGGTGAAGCAGCAATTCCGAGACAAGCTGATCGAGCATTCGCGCTACGTGCGCGAATACGGTGAGGACATGCCGGAAATCCAGCAATGGGTCTGGCAGAACAGCGCTGGCGGCAACACGCCGGCCGAAGCTGGCGATTGACGGCGGCCATGTCGAACTCGGTTCTCGTTTTCAACTCGGGATCGTCGAGCATCAAGTTCGGCCTGTTCGACATCTCGGCGGCCGAGCCCACCCTGCTTTGCAAGGGTCTGCTCGACGAGCACGAGACGAAGCCGCGGCTCGTCGTGAAGAGCCCTGCGGACGAAGACCTGTTCGAGAAACGGAGGGAAGCGTCGGATGCGGACAGCGATCATCTGTTCGCCGACGTGCTCGGCCTCGTCGAGGATCGCTTCGGCGACCATCGCTTGCGCGCTGTCGCCCACCGCGTCGTCCATGGCGGTCCGGACTATTCCGGTCCGGTCGCGTTGACGGATGATGTCTACGCGAAGCTGGAGGCGCTGACGCCGCTGGCGCCGCTGCACCAGCCGCGGTGCCTGGCGCCGATCCGCACCATCAGGGCGTTAAGGCCCGACCTGACACAGATCGCCTGTTTCGACACCGCCTTTCACCATGGCCTCGCGCCGCCCGCCAGCCGTTTCGCTATTCCGAGACGCTATGAAGGGCGCAGCGTCCGGCGGTACGGATTTCACGGCCTCTCGTTCGAATATGTCGCGGGACGGCTCGCTGGAATCGCGCCGCAGCTCGTCGCAAAGCGCACGGTGATCGCGCATCTCGGCAACGGCGCGAGCCTTTGCGGCTTGCGCGATGGCCGCAGCATCGACACCACGATGGGCCTGACACCGCTCGACGGGCTGATGATGGGCACGCGCTGCGGCACGATCGACCCCGGCGTCCTGCTCTATCTGCAACAGCACGAGAAGATGTCGGTCGAAGATGTCCAGCACCTGCTCTATCACGAGTCGGGCCTGCTCGGCGTCTCCGGCATCTCCTCGGACATGCGCGTGCTGCTTGCGAGCAGCGAGGCTGCGGCGGGGGAGGCGATCGAGCTCTTCACCTTCCGCGCCGCGCAGCAAGTGGCGGCGATGGCGACAACGCTTGCGGGGCTGGACTGCCTGGTCTTCACCGGCGGCATCGGCGAGCATGCCAGGGAAATCCGCAGCGCGATCGGTGAGCGTCTCGGCTGGCTCGGCGTGCGCATCGATGCTGCGGCCAATGACGCGGCGCGCGGGCGTATCAGCAGCGGCGATAGCACAGTCGATATTTTCGTCATTCCGACGAATGAGGAACTGATGATCGCACGGCATTGTGCGGCGGTGCTACGAACGATTTGAGCATGATGGCAACTCTTACTTCCCTTCCCCCCTTGCCTTGCGGGAGAAGGTGGCGCGAAGCGCCGGATGAGGGGTTTTCTCCGCACTCGCATATGCAACTGAGTATGCGGAGATGACCCCTCACCCGAGCGAGTTCGTGTCTCGTTGCGGTGCTGCCCTCTCCCACAAGGGGCGAGGGCACAGTAACGCGCATCTCGCTCGCAGAGCTAATGCGTCCCCGACCATATCTGGAAACAGCCGATCGCGACCTCGATCACGATCAGCACCACCACCGCGATTTCGAGGCGGAGCGAGCGCTGGGTGTCGATGATGTCGGTGAGAGCGTTGGCGGTCTCGGACACGGCGGTGAGCTTGCGCTCGAGCGTGTCGAGGCGCTCCTTCAGTTCGTACTCGTCTTCCAGGCGGGCATAGAGCCGGTCGAGCTCGGGTTTCTCCCAGAGCACGTCCGGCTTCTCGGCCACCGCAACACGGCCGGCGACGCGCTGCTGCACGAGAAGCGCATTGCCGATCAATTGCAAGATGCCCTTGCGCCGGGGCGGCGTGCGGCCCTGCTCGGCGAGCCTGCGCGCAAACGGTTCGATCACGTCGAAGACCGCGGCGACGCGGCGCTCGTCACGCGCGAGCGAGGTGCTCTTGGCCAGTGCGTCCGCGATCAGCAGCAACCGCTCGTCGGAAAATTTGGCGAGACAGATCGGGCCGCCCGGCAGGATCGCCTCGGCGCTTTCATCCTTGCAGAGTTGCGCCTGCGCGATTTCCTCCTCATAGGGGCTGAATTCGCCGATCACGCGGGGCTTCAGGCTGTCGATCAGCACCTTCTCCTCCGAAGGGAGGAGGCCGATCAGCACCACGACGCCGTAGCGGAAGATTACCGCAAGGCCGGCATGGACGCGGAAGGCGGCCGGCGTCGAGGAGACGGTCGCACCCATCTCGAGGCCGGACGGATTGATGCGCTCACCCAGCATCACGGAACGGATCCGCAAGGTCGGCGCGCCGTCCGGCCTGGGAGATGTTGCCGGCGAGCTAACAGCAAGTTGATCGGCGTTCATGCGAAGCCCTCGTCAGCAGCTTGATTGCAAATCTTTCCCGCTCCCGCGCTCGTCCGCTGTCGCATCCTGTTCTGCCAACCTCCGCATTAATACGGTCAGGACTGGTCGGCGCCGACACATTTGGCAATATCTTCACCCCGCACGGGAATATTTGGATGCGACGGCCGCAGCGGTTTACCATCGTATACCGAGACGCGGCCGAAAAGTTGCACTCGGCAGCGCCGCATGTTTATGACAACATTATATAATGAGCTACGCTTCTCCCGAAGTGCAGACAGTAAAGCCTCAATCATGCTGAGCGTCATCATCCCGACCGAAGGCGTCGAGCAGACCGCGGTTGCGACTCTGGCCGCGCTGGTACCCGGCGCCGCTGCAGGCATCATCCGGGAAGTGCTCCTGGTCGACGGCACCCGCAATGGCGTCATCGAGCGCGTTGCCGACGTCGCGGGCTGCCGTTTTATCGGCTTCGAGGGATCCTCGCAGGGCGCCGCGCTCGCCGCCGGCGCACTCCAGGCCCGTTCACCCTGGCTGATGTTCCTGCCCGCAGGCGCCGTGCTGGAAACCGGCTGGATCGAGGAGACCACCCAGTTCATCCAGGCCGTCTCGACCAGCGGCCGGCATCGTGCGGCTGTCTTCCGCTATGCGCGCTCGCCCTACGCCGATGCCGGATTGCGCGACATCCTCCTGGCCGTGATGCGCAAGCTAGTCGGCCCCTTCGGCGATCAGGGGCTTTTGATCGCGCGTGATCACTACGACCGGATCGGCGGCTACCCGCCCCAGGCGCGCCGCTCCGAGGCGCGGCTGCTCCGGCGGCTCGGCCGCTCGTCCCGCATCATGCTGCGCAGCCGGATCGTCATGGTCGGCTGACGCCCACCTGATACTTGCCAAAGTTAAATAATTGTTTGACAATGGCAAGTATCGAGGTGACCCATGTCATTCAACGGTACCGACGACCCCATCGCAGCGGTCCGCGCCTTCAACCGCTTCTACACTCGCAAGCTTGGCGTGCTCGACCAGCACCTTGGAAAGAGCCCGTTCTCGCTCAGCGAGGCCCGCGTGCTCTACGAACTCGCGCAACGAGACGACCTTGCCGCAAAGGAGATCGGCAACGAGCTCGGCCTCGACCCCGGCTATCTCAGTCGCATCGTGCAAAGCTTCGACGAAAAGGGGCTGATCACCCGCAGGCCCTTGCCCGCGGATCGCAGGCAATACCAGCTCAGCCTCACCGCCAAGGGCCGCCAGGCCTTTGCCAAGCTGAACTTGGGCTCGCAAAACGAGGTCGCCGCAATGCTGGCTCAGATTTCGGCCAGCGATGCAACACGGCTCACGCAGGCTATGGCGACCATCGAGGCTGTGCTGGAGCAACGTCGAAGCCAGCCAGCTGCTTTCATGCTGCGCAGCCATCGCGTCGGCGACATGGGTTGGGTCATCTCCCGGCAGGCTGCCGCTTATGCGGCCGACTACAACTGGGATATCAGCTACGAGGCCCTGGTCGCCGAGATCTGCGCACAGTTCATCAAGGACTATGACGCCGCGCGCGAGCACTGCTGGATTGCGGAAGTGGGTGGCGAGCCGGTCGGCTCGATCTTTCTGGTCAAGGCCACCGACGAGATTGCCAAGCTGCGCCTGCTGCAGGTGGAGAAGAAAGCGCGGGGCCTCGGTATCGGCCGCGCGCTGGTCGAGCAATGCATCCAGGGCGCACGCGAGAGGGGCTACAGCAAGATGACGCTGTGGACGCAAAGCATCCTGGTCGCCGCGCGCGGCATCTATCAAAGTGCAGGCTTCAAGCTGGTGAAGGAAGAGAAGCACCACAGCTTCGGTGCCGATCTGATCGGCGAGACCTGGGAGCGGGATCTGTAGCGCTCTCGCAACCAGCGAGATGCGCATGAATGCGCCCTCGCCCCTTGTGGGAGAGGGAGCGCCGCAGGTGGACACAAGCTCACTTGGGTGAGGGGTTTGTTCCCGCGAACGACTCTCTCGCAGTGCGCGCGGAGAGAACCCCTCATCCGGCGCTTCGCGCCACCTTCCCCCACAAGGGGGGAAGGGAAGAAAGCGCGCTTACACCGTCGCGCCTTGCGCCTTCGGCCGGCGTAGATGCTCGTCCAGGCGCGGCATGATCTCGACGAAATTGCAGGGACGCGTGCGGTAGTCGAGCTGGGCTTTGAGAATGCCGTCCCAGCCGTCGCGGCAGGCGCCGGGCGAACCTGGGAGGCAGAAGATGTAGGTCGCGCCAGTCACGCCCGCGGTGGCGCGGCTCTGGATCGTCGACGTGCCGATCTTGGCGTGGCTCAGCATGTGGAATGCGATCGAGAAACCGTCCATGCGCTTCTCGAACAGGGGCTCGATCGCCTCCGGCGTGACGTCGCGCCCGGTGAAGCCGGTGCCGCCGGTGGTGATGACGACGTCGACGCCCGCGTCCGCAATCCAGCGGCGGATGACGGCGCGGATCGCCTCGACGTCGTCGGTGACGATCTCGCGCGCGGCGAGATGATGGCCGGCCGCGATAAGGCGGTCGGCGAGCGCTTGGCCGGACTTGTCGTCAGCCAGCGCGCGCGTGTCGGAAACGGTGAGCACCGCGATGTTGAGCGGGACGAACTGTTTCGTTTCGTCGATGGAGGCCACGACTTCACTCCTGCTTCACCAACCACCGCCTCGGAAGGACGGATAGCTACAACGCCCCGCTGCCGAACGTGTTGCAGGCCTGGACCGTGCCCTGCTGGTAGCCGGTCATGAACCACTGCTTGCGTTGCGCCGCCGACCCGTGGGTGAAGGAATCGGGAACGACGCGGCCGGTGGACTGGCGCTGCAGCGTGTCATCGCCGATCGCGCTCGCCGTGGTGAGCGCGGCGTCGATGTCGCCCGGCTCCAGGAAGTTCGGCCGCTTCTTCGCCTCGCGATTGACCCAGACACCTGACAGGCAGTCGGCCTGCAATTCGACCTTCACCTGGAGCGCATTCGACTCCGCCTTGCTGCCGGCCTGCTGCTGCAGCCGCGTCACGCGCGGAATGATGCCGAGCAGGTTCTGGATGTGATGGCCGGCCTCATGCGCGATGATGTAGGCGGTGGTGAAGTTACAGGCGGACTTGCCGGAGCAGCCGCGAAAACGCGTCTCGACCTCGCGGAAGAAACCGGTGTCGAGGAAGATGGTCCTGTCGGGCGGACAATAGAACGGTCCCATCGCCGACTCTGCCCGGCCGCAGCGCCCGCCATTGGTGACGTTGCGGAACAGCACGACCTTCGGACCTGTAAAGGACTGGCCCGAGGCCTGGAAGATCTCGCTCCAGCGATCGTCGATCTCGCCGAGGATGCCCGAGATCATGCTGCCCATCTCGTCGGTCGGCGCACCGCGCCTGGCGTTGGACGAGGACTGGCGATCGGTCTGGTAAGACGGCGCCTGGCCGCCGCCGGTGAGGATCTCGGCGCCGCCGATCAGGATGCGCGGATCGATGCCGAAGGCGTAGCCGACCAGGCCGAGCACGATGATGGTACCGATACCGAGCCCGCCGCCGCCCATGGGGAGGCCGAACCCGCCTCCTCCACCACCGCCGCCACCATCGTCGCGACGATCCTCGATGTCGTCGCTGCGGCGGAAATCATCGTAGCGCATGGCGGCTTCCCTCGGTCCTGGCTTTATTCGGCGCACAAGCGCGAAAGCTCAACGCGCCACACACTTAAAATTTCCGTTGCGTTAATCAATATCCCGGTCGGCAATTATTGCCTAGTGCGACAGCATGGCCATGCCAGCAATTTTTTCCCGGCATCGAGCAATTTTTTCCGAGAGAAATTTGCAGTCATTTTGCGCTCCGACCACCCCCGCAACGCGAAGAAATGCAAAATACACTGTAAAACACGGTGAATGCGTGCAGCAAACCACGCGCGACGTACGATACGAGGGCTGCTCACGAAAGCGGCGGGTTAAGTCGATTTTTACTTTGCCGCTTCAATGTAACGGTCAGTCGGTTGTTTGGTCCCGCGTCGCCGACAGCGTCGCCTGAGTCAGAGTTCTTGAGTCATGGTAGAGTCGCGTCGCGGGGCGTCTGCAAGGGCGCCCCGCACAAATTTTGAGTCTCCTTCGCACAGCATCGTCCTCGGTGATTGCGTCGCGGAGATGTCGAAGCTTCAGGCTGGTTCGGTCGACCTGGTGTTCGCCGATCCACCCTATAATCTCCAGCTCAAGGGTGATCTCAAACGCCCCGACGAATCGCATGTCGATGCCGTCGACGACGACTGGGACAAGTTCGATTCATTCTCCGCCTATGACGATTTCACCCGCGCCTGGCTGCTTGCGGCCCGCCGCGCGATGAAGCCGTCGGCGACGATCTGGGTGATCGGCTCCTATCACAACATCTTCCGCGTCGGGGCGATCATGCAGGACCTCGGCTTCTGGCTCCTGAACGACATTGTCTGGCGCAAGACCAATCCGATGCCGAACTTCCGCGGCCGCCGCTTCACCAACGCGCACGAAACCATGATCTGGGCCGCGCGCGACGAGAAGGCCAAGGGCTACACGTTCAATTACGAGGCGCTGAAGGCCGCCAATGAGGACGTGCAGGCACGGTCCGACTGGCTGATCCCGCTCTGCACCGGCGAGGAGCGCCTCAAGGGCGCCGACGGCAAGAAAGTTCACCCGACGCAGAAGCCGGAAGGCCTGCTCGCGCGCGTGCTGCTGTCGTCCTCCAAACCCGGCGATCTCGTGATCGATCCCTTCAATGGCACCGGCACCACCGGCGCGGTCGCAAAGCGCCTCGGCCGCTCCTATATCGGCTTCGAGCGCGACAAGACCTATGCGAAAGCGGCCGAGGCGCGCATCGCCGCGGTCGAGCCGCTGCCGGAGGCAAGCCTCGCGCCCTTCATGACCGCGCGCGAAGCCCCGCGGGTGGCATTCTCCGAGCTGATCGAGCGCGGCATGATCATGCCCGGCACCAAGCTGTTCGATGCCAAGAAGAAGCTCGGCGCGCTGGTCCGCGCCGACGGCGCCATCATGTTCGGCGACAAGGTCGGCTCCATCCACCGCATGGGCGCGGTGGCGCAAGGCGCGCAAGCCTGCAACGGATGGACCTTCTGGCATATCGAAACCAAGAAGGGTCTCAAGCTGATCGACGAGCTCCGCGCCGAGATCCGCGCCGGCATGGCGGCTGGATAGCTTTCCTTTTCGTCATTCCAGGCGCGCCTCCTGGCGCGAGCCCGGAATGAGAAGACTGGTTGAACACGGCCGCCGCCGGGACTAGATTGATCGCCTACGCCCCGTCTTGACCGGTCGAGCCATGCGACGACAGTCCGAGACATTGCTGGTGGTGCCGCTGCTGCCGATCTTCCTGGTCGGCATGTTTCCGATGTTCCTGATCGCGCTGCTCGGATTTTTCGGCCTCGCCTTGTTTGGCGTGCTCGTGATCTGCGTCGGGCTCGCCAGCAGCAATGAGGCACACGACAGCTTCAATCACGACGTCATCGTTCACGGCTATGCGCGGGGATCGGAGCGCAAGACGCGGGCTTCCGACATGCATATCGCTACCCGGCTCGGGCTGCGCCTGGAGGCCGTTGGCGCGGCCATGGTCATTACGGCGGCGATCGGCCTTTATTGCGCCGGCTGATCTGCGTGGCGCGCAGATACCGCCCGGCAAACTCGCCGGTTGCTCTCCCCGATGAGGTTCAGGCAAGACAAGGCCGCTTGCGGACATGTTGCTGCCGCTCTCGGCCAACAATCAATGGGGAGACGCCCGATGCTCAAATTCTATTTCAACGGTTCGCCGAACCCGACCAAGGTCGCGCTGTATCTCGAAGAGTCCGGCCTGCCCTTCGAGCCGGTGAAGATCGACACGCGCAAGGGCGAGCAGTTCACGCCGGACTATCTGAAGATCAATCCGAACGGCAAGGTGCCGGCGATCGACGACAACGGCACTATCGTGTTCGATTCCAACGCCATCCTGCTCTATCTCGCCGAGAAGACCGGCAAATTCCTGCCCGCCGCCAATTTTCGCGGCGAGATGCTGTCATGGCTGATGTTCATCGCCACTGGTGTCGGGCCGTATTCGGGTCAGGCCGTGCACTTCAAGCATTTTGCGCCGAAAGACCAGAACCACGATTACGCGCATAACCGCTACCAGTTCGAGACCGATCGTCACTACAAGATTCTCGACGGTCACCTCACCAGCCGCGGCTACATGGTCGGCGACAGCTATTCGATCGTCGACATGGCGCTGTGGGGTTGGGCACGGATGGTGCCGTTCAAGCTCGGCGACGACGCCTTTGCGCGATACCCGAACGTGAAGCGGCTGGTGGACGAGATCTCGGCGCGGCCCGCGGCGGCGCGCGCGGTCGCGCTGAAGGACAAGTTCACCTTCAAGGCTGAGATGGACGACGAGGCGCGCCGCAACATGTTCAAGCACATGACGACGAAAGTGGCCTGATCGCGCCACGTCACGATTCGAGGCCATGCGCATGCGCGTGGCCTTTTGCTTTTGAGGCTCAGGCGGCGTGGACCGAGTTCAGGAACTTGGCGACTTCGAGCTTCAACCGATTGCTCTCCGCCGACAGCGAGCGCGCCGCCGAGAGCACCTGCGAGGAGGCCGAGCCGGTTTCGGAGGCGCCGCGCTGCACGTCGCCGATGTTGGACGACACAAGCTGCGTGCCTTGGGCGGCCTGCTGGACGTTGCGGGAGATCTCCTGCGTGGCCGCGCCCTGCTGCTCCACGGCAGCGGCGACCGTCGACGAGATCTCCGACAGCCGCTCGATGGTGCCGCTGATTTCCCTGATCGAGCCGACCGACTCCTCGGTCGCGGCCTGGATGCCCGAGACCTGCTGGGCGATCTCGCCGGTGGCCCTCGCGGTCTGCTCGGCGAGCGCCTTGACCTCCGAGGCGACCACGGCAAAGCCGCGACCGGCTTCACCCGCGCGCGCCGCCTCGATGGTGGCGTTCAGCGCCAGCAGGTTGGTCTGGCCGGCGATGGTGCTGATCAGCTCGACCACGTCGCCGATGCGGGCCGCAGCCTTTGAGAGCTCGCTGACGCGCGCGTTGGTCTTGGTCGTCTGGCCGACGGCCTCGCTCGCAATGCGGGCCGCTTCCTGCACCTGGCGGGCGATCTCCGTCACCGACGAGGAGAGCTCTTCGGTCGCCGAGGCGACGGCCTGCACGTTGGCCGTGGCCTCCTGCGATGCGGACGACACTTCCGTGGACAGATCCTGCGCGCGGGTCGCGGTTGCGGTCAGGGTGCCGGCGGAGGCTTCGAGCTCGTGCGATGCCGACGACACCGTATCGACGATCTCGCCCACCGCCTGCTCGAACTGGTCGGCCAGTTTGACCATGTCGGCTTTGCGGCTCTCCGCCTGCCGCGCCTCGACCTCGGTCTGCTCATGGCGCAGGCGCTCGGTCTGGACCATGTTGTCCTTGAACACCTGGATCGCCATCGCCATGTTGCCGATCTCGTCGGCCCTGCCGCGGCCGGGAATTGCGATCTCGAGGTTGCCGCCGGCGAGCAGCCCCATCGCGCGGGTCATCGAGGTCAGGGGACCGACGATGCTGCGGGCGATCAGGAAGGCGACGATGCCGCCGAACAGGATGGCGAGACCACCGGCGATTTCCTGAATCGACGTCGTTCCGGCAATCACGGCTTCGGCATTGGTGCGCGAGTCCCGATAGTCCTTCTTCAAAGTGATTTCCGCGACCTTGAGCTTGCCGATGCTCTCGACGATCAGCGGTGCCAGGTTCTTGTGATAGATCTCGTCTGCCTGGAGCATCGCGGCCGACGTTGTCTCGAACGCGGATTTGTAGATCCCGAGCGAGGTCTTCACCGGCGCGAGCGTAGTTCGCAATTCCGCCGCCTGTGGGCTCTTTTCGATCGCTGCGAGGCGCTGTGATGCCCTGTCCACGTTGGTCCTGAAGTTCGCGGGCCCCTTGACGTCGCGCAAGGCCAGGAAACGCCAGTTCGCGATCTGGACGAGAAGCAGCCTGGATTCGAGATCCGCGACGAGCGCCGCGGTGTCTTCATCGACGGCTGCGCGCGCCGTATCGACCAACTTGCCCATCTTGACTGTCAGTTCGTCGCCGCTTGGCAGCAGCGTCGCCTTGCCCGTCCTCGCCTCGTTGACGGCGTCGCCGAGATTGTCGCGCAGGCTTTTCATCTTGGCGATGTCGGCGATGAGGCCGTCGTAAAGCTTTCGGCGCTCTTCCGAGAGCGTGCCCTTTGCCCCGGCCTGCAAAAGCTCGGTTGCCGCGGCCTCCCGCTCGGCGGCCTCCTTCATCGCAGGCTCGCTGGCGTCGTAGATGTAACGCAGATTGGCGCGCTGGATGGCCTGAAGATGGGTGGAAATCTCCAGCACCCGCGCGGTGCTGTCCGAAAGCGCCGATTGTCTTCCGACCTGATCCTGGACCGCCCACAAATTCCAGACGGCGACCACCGCCATCACGAGACCAACCGCCACCAAGGCCATGAAACCCGCGTACAGGCGTCCCCTGATCCGCAAACGAAAACTCGGCATTCCCACTGTCCACCCAGATGCATGTCAATTCGAGCGGCCGGCCTAATCCGGCGATCGTCACCGGCCACCCTAGCAGCCGCGCGTCGCGTCTTTCGCGACCCACGCTGCACCGCGGCACAATGGCGGACACTCGTTAATTGAACCTTCAAATTTTTCGCGCGCGCATGCGTCGGATGACACAACATCTGCTGATTTTATCGGCAGGTCGGCAAGGTTTTGGCGCAAAGGCTGCAGCGGCGTGCATGCCGCTGCAGCCGATCCGGCCTGCGCCACCGAGACGACCATTGCCGAGTGCGGCCGACCACACCGGCCGGACGCGACCCGCTCCATCCGCTCAGCTCGCGGCCCTCACGGCTGTTTGCGGAAACGGGCCGAGTGCCTTCTCGGTCAGCACCGAGTCGCAATATTCCCGGATCTCCTTGATCTTGCCCTCCTCGATACGAAACACGAGACAGTAATCGTTGTCGTAGCGCACCCCCTCGGGCGTGACGTTGTCGCCTTTCGCTTCGACGACGACGATATCGCCATCGGCGATGAAGCGGTGGGCGACCGTCCGCGTCCGGTTAACAAGGCGGGTCCGCACATAGGCATGCAGATCGTTGAGGATCGCCTGCTTGCCCGAAAAGGTGCGCGACCAGGAGTACTGGCCGGTCACGACCCATTTGGCGTCGTCGGCAAGACTTTCGGTGAACAAGGCGCGGTCACGCGCGGCCGGATCGGGACTGGCGGCGGCGGCAAAGATATCCTGCATCAGTTTCTTGTTGGCGCTCGCGTTCATGGCGGCATCTCCTTTGGTGAGAACAATGAGATCATCACCGCCGGCTCGTAATTCTTCAAATCGATAGCGGATATGATATCTATTCGCCTCATGAATTTGAATTCGCTTGACCTCAATCTCCTGACCGCGCTCGACGCGCTGCTGCGCGAGGCCAGCGTCAGCCGCGCCGCCTTGCGGATCGGGCTGTCGCAGCCGGCGGCGAGCCATGCGCTCCAGCGCCTGCGCGACATCTTTGGCGATCCGCTCCTGGTGCGCACAGGCGCGCGGATGGAGCTGACGCCGCGGGCACAAGCCTTGCGGGGGCCGCTGGCGCAGGCGCTCGACCAGGTGCGCGGGCTGTTCGCGCCCGACGATTTCGACGCCGCCCGCAGCGAACGGCAATTCCGCCTGATGATGCCGGATCTCGCGGTCGAGCTCCTGATGCCGCCCTTGATGGAGAAGGTGACGCGCCTTGCGCCCAATGTCCGCATTGAAATCGTGCCGTGGCGGGGACCTGCGATCTTCAACACCGAGTTCGCCCGCACCATCGATCTCGTGATCTCGATCGGCAACGTGTTCAAGGGTTTTCATCGGCAGTTGCTCTACACCGACAGCGACGCGCTGGCGGTGCGGCGCGGCCATCCGATGGCCGCGAAGCTGAAACGGCGCGAAACGTTCCTGGCCGCACGCCATGTCGGCGTCATCATCCGCGGTAGCGCGGAGGACCTGATCGACACCTGGCTGCGCGCCAAGGGCATCGACCGGCACATTTCACTGGTTGTCCCCGGTTACCTCGAAGCGCTGCACGTCGCCGCCCGCACCGACCTTGTCGCCTTCGTGCCGCGCCGGCTGATCGCGGCGCTGTCGAAGCAACTCGGCCTCGTCACGATGACGCCGCCGCTCGACCCCGGCATCGACGAGCAGTTCATGTTCTACCCGACCCGCGCACAGATGGATCCCGGCTCGATCTGGTTGCGGCGGCTGATGCTGGAGACGGGGCGGGAATTGGAGAAGAAATCTTCCTAGGGGGATTAGCCGAAGGCGTAATCCACCCTACAAGACCTCTCACGCCTTCTGCGCGTCCATTACCTTGCGCACGGCGGGGCGGTCGGACATGCGCTTGAAATGATCGGCGATCTTCGGCGTCGCGTTGATGTCGACGCTGTCGCCTTCGAGCCAGGTCGACAGGGTGTAAAGATAGGGATCGCAGATCGTGAACTGCTCGCCCATCACCCAGGGTCCCCTAAACATCTTCTGCTCGATGAGGGAGAAGCAGGCGCCCATGGTCTTCGGGACCATCTGCTTCATGTCGGCGAACGAGCTCTCCTCGCTCGCCCAGCGCGCGCCGCGCATCTTGTGGGCATGATTGATGTGCACGGTCGAGCAGAGATAGGAGTTGAACGACTGCACCTGGGCGAAGTCAAAGGGATCGTCGAGCGGCGCGAGCTTCGCCTTGGGAAAGGTCTGCGCGAGATAGGCCAGCATCGCCGGGGTCTCGGTCAGGACGCCGCGATCGGTCACCAGCGCCGGCACGCGGCCCTTCGGGTTGATTGCAAGGTACTCCGCGCTGTTCTGCTGGTTGGTCTTGAAGCTCAGCCGCTCGGCCGTGTAGTCGGCGCCGGCTTCTTCCAGCGTGATGTAGGTGGCGAGCGCGCAGGTACCGGTGGCGTAGTAGAGCTTGAGCATGTCGGACCTCATGGGAAAGACGGAAGTTAGCGGCTGCGGGCCCCGAGGTCCAGCATGACCTTCTCAGTGCTCTCGCTCTTCGCAGTTGCCCACCCGCGCCCGCCTGTGCCAAGACGCCAATTGGAGGGGCTTTCTCATGACCGTACTCATCGCCGGTGGCGGCATCGGCGGGCTGACGCTTGCGCTAAGCCTGCACGAAATCGGCATTCCCGCGAAAGTGTTCGAGAGCGTCGCCGAACTGCGGCCGCTCGGTGTCGGCATCAACGTGCTGCCGCATGCGGTGCGCGAGCTGATCGAGCTCGGCCTGATGGACAAGCTCGATGCCAGCGGCGTGCGCACCCGCGAGCTCGCCTATTTCTCCAAGCACGGCAAGCCGATCTGGAGCGAGCCGCGCGGGCTGGAGGCCGGCTATAAATGGCCGCAATTTTCGATCCATCGCGGCACGCTCCAGCAGCTGCTGCTCGACACTGCGATCGAGCGCCTCGGCCGCGACAACATCCTGACCAGCCATCACCTCACCGGCTGGAGCGAAACCACTGACGGCGTGCGCGCCGATTTCATCGACAAGGCGACAGGCAAGGCCGCGGGGACTTACGACGGCACGATCCTGATCGCCGCCGACGGCATCCATTCGGCCGCGCGAGAAAAACTTTATCCCGACGAAGGCCCGCCGATCTGGAACGGCCGCATCCTCTGGCGCGGCGTCACGCCCGCAAAAGCCTTCCTCAGTGGCCGCACCATGATCATGGCGGGGCACGAGATCCTGAAATTCGTCTGCTATCCGATCTCGAAGGCGCCGGACGCCGCAGGCAACCATCTGATCAACTGGGTCGCCGAGCGCCACATGCCGCCGACCTATCAATGGCGGCGCGAGGACTATAACCGCACCGCGCGGCTGGAGGAGTTTTTGCCCTGGTTCGAGAGCTGGCGGTTCGACTGGCTCGACGTGCCCGGCCTGATCAAGAACTGCCCGCACGCCTACGAATATCCGCTGGTCGACCGCGATCCGGTGTCGCAATGGACCTTTGGCCGCGTCACGCTGATGGGCGATGCCGCGCATCCGATGTACCCGATCGGCTCCAATGGCGCCTCGCAGGCGATCCTCGATGCCCGCACCATCACCCGCGAGATCCTGGCGCACGGCCCGACGCAAGCGGCCCTGCTGGCCTATGAGGCCGAGCGGCGGCCTGCAACCACGAGTCTCGTCCTGCTCAACCGCAAGAACGGCCCGGAGCAGGTGATGCAGCTCGTCGAGGAGCGCGCGCCCGACGGCTACGACGTCGTCACCGACGTACTGTCGCAGCAGGAGCTGGAGGATGTTGCCGCCAACTACAAGCGCGTCGCCGGCTTCCAGGTGGAAGCGCTGAATGCGAAACCGCCGATCGTGAGCGCAGGTGCGACGCGCGTGGGTGGTTAAGCCCTCACAAGGGCGAGATGCGCCTTGATGTGCCCTCGCCCCTTGTGGGAGAGGGCAGCGAGGCTGGTAGACGCAGACTCACTTGGGTGAGGGGTCTGCTTCCGCGGGCGCATCTCTGACAGTTTGAACTCGCCGAAAGATACCCCTCATCCGGCGCTTCGCGCCACCTTCTCCCGCAAGGGGAGAAGGTGCACCGCACGCGCGGCTGGATTGTTTACCGCACCACCCTCGCCGCCTCCAGCAGCCGCTCGCTCGCGGTCGCCGTCGCCAGCAGCGTGCCGTCTTCCGCCGTTAACCTGGCCTCGACGAATGCAATCGTTTTGCCGAGCTGAGTCACCTTGGCCTCGCCGATGATCGGTCCCGGCTTTGCGGGGGCCAGAAAGTTCACGGTCATGCTGATCGTGGTGGTATAGAGCCGGCCCTCGCTCATCACCAGCACGGCGGGACCCATCGTGTCGTCGAGCATGGCCGAGAGCATGCCGCCCTGGATGAAACCGGCGGGATTGCAGAACTCCGGCTTGCCGTCGAAGGCGAGCTTGATCCAGCCTTCCCCGGGACGGGCATCGAGCAGGCGCCATCCGAGCAGCTCGGCGCATGGGGGCTTTTTGAAATTGTCGAGCGCGGTCTTGACCATGCGAACCTCCGTTGCCAGCCACAGCTAACGCAGGCCTGCTGCCAGCATGTTGTCAGCAGGATGGGCTGCTAGAGGCCCAATCCATGCGCAATCACCTTGCGCATGACGTTGGGCAAGGCTTCGTCGGCGAGAGTGGCGATCGGCACCCAGCGCATGCCCGCGGGTGCGCGGGTGCGCGCTTCCACCCTCGCCGTGTAGACCACGAGCTCCAGCGGAAAATGGGTGAAGACGTGGGTGACCACGCCCACCTTGCGTTGCCAGCGAGACGCCCCGTTCAGCTCCGGCGCCTGCTGCTTTGCCTTGGCATCGTCCTGCCCGGCCAGCCAGTCTGAGCCCGGCACCTCCGTCATGCCGCCGAGCAGGCCTTTTTCGGGCCTTGAGCGGACGAGCAGCTCGTCGCCGCGCGTCACGACGAAGGCAGCACCGCGCCGCAATATTCCGCTCTTCTTCGGTGCCTTGCGCGGAAAGGTTTCCTGCGTTCCCAGCGCGCGCGCCGTGCAATCATCGTTCAGCGGGCATAGCGAGCAGGCCGGCTTCTTCGGCGTGCAGATCGAAGAGCCGAGGTCCATCAGCGCCTGTGCACTGTCGCCCGCGCGAGAGTCGGCAAGCAGCGTCGCCGCCAGCTGCTGGATCAGCGGTTTTGCCTTTGGGAGCTCTTCTACAACTGCAAAGAGCCGCGACACAACGCGCTCGATATTGCCGTCGACCGGCATGGTGTGGCGGTCGAACGCGATCGCAGCGATCGCAGCCGCGGTGTAAGGCCCGATCCCCGGCAGCGCGCGCAGGCCCTCTTCGGTGTCGGGAAAGGTGCCGCCGTGCTCGCGCGTCACTGCGACCGCGCAGGCATGGAGATTGCGCGCGCGTGAGTAATAGCCGAGCCCGGCCCACATCCGCAGCACGTCGTCTTGCGAGGCCCGCCCCAACGCCGTGACATCAGGCCAGCGCGCGACGAATTTTTCGAAATAGGGCCCGACCGCCTTCACCGTGGTCTGCTGGAGCATGATCTCGGACAGCCAGACGCAGTAAGGGTCGGATGCCTCGCCGGCAGCGGCGCGCCAGGGCAATCGGCGGCGGTGGCGGTCGTACCAATCGAGCAGCGCGAGTGGGCGTGACGAGGTCTCCGGCTGAACTGGTTCCGATTTCGGCTTGAGGGCGGATTTGGGGCTCATGTTCTCACTGTAGCGGCAATGTATCGCCCCCTCCACGTCATGCCCGCGCTTGTCGCGGGCATCCACGTCTTTCTTCGCGGCCAAGAGCCTGTGGCCGACGCCTCGGAGTGCTATAAGGACCCATGTCCAAGCTTCGCCCCATCAAACCCGGTCCCATCAGCGCCAAGCCGCTGTCGGTTCTGCTCAACGACGTCTTTGCCGAGGCCTATGCCAGGCAGGGATTTGCCGCGCGCGAGCTGGTGACGCGGTGGGCGCAGATTGCCGGGCCGGAGATCGCGGCCCATGCCGAGCCGCTGAAGATGCAGTGGCCGCGGCCGGTCGAGGGCCAGCCGCAGGAGCCAGCGACGCTGGTGCTGCGGGTCGAGGGGCCGAGGGCACTGGAGATCCAGCACTCCGCCGATGTGATCCTGCAGCGGGTCAACCGCTTCTTCGGCTGGAGCGCGGTCGGCAAGCTCGCCTTCCGCCAGGCGCCACTGTCGCGCGCCCGGCGGCCGGTCCGGCCCGGCCCGCCGGATGCCAAATCGGTGGCCGAGGTGGCTGAGAGCCTGGGCGACATCGAAGATGAACAATTGAAGACGGCACTGGCGCGCCTCGGGGCCGCCATCAAGCGAAATTGAGCCTTATTCTGCGGCCAAACTGGACCTGTCCCTGCCGCCCGCCATTGCCTCAAACAAGGTTTCAAGCTAGCGACAGGGCCGCCCGAACGGGAATTTCGGGCGAGACCACGCCAATCCGGGAGCCGACCTTGATCATCACCCGCCGCGCCTTCACCACGATGCTGTCGCTGACCGGGCTTGGCGCGGTCGCCGGGCTCTCGCCGCTGCGGTTCATCAGCGATGCCATGTTCCCTGAAGCCATGGCGCAGGCCGCGGCTGGCGACGTGGCCAAGCCGGTGTCGCTGCCCGACATGGCGCTGGGCCCGAAGGACGCCGCCGTCACCATCACCGAATACGCCTCGATGACCTGCCCGCATTGCGCGGCCTTCAACGAGCAGGTGTTCCCCAAGATCAAGTCGGAATATATCGACACCGGCAAGGTGCGTTACATCTTCCGCGAGTTCCCGCTCGACATCAAAGCCGCTGCCGGCTCGATGCTGTCGCGCTGCATCGCCAATGGCGACGCGCCGAAATACTTT
The DNA here is from genome assembly GCF_023073915.1 of Bradyrhizobium sp. 149. Taxonomy (GTDB): domain Bacteria; phylum Pseudomonadota; class Alphaproteobacteria; order Rhizobiales; family Xanthobacteraceae; genus Bradyrhizobium. The sequence continues at coordinate 120,263 of NZ_JADPKK010000015.1, forward strand.
GCCGTCACCGACATGCTGTTCCGCCAGCAGAACGACTGGGTGACGAAGAACACCACGGAGACCCTGACGCGGATCGGCAAGCAGGCTGGCCTCACCCAGCAGCAGGTCGAGGCCTGCCTGAAGGACCAGGCGCTGCTCGACAAGATCGCCGCCGACCAGAAATATGCCAGCGACGTTCTGAAGGTCGATTCGACGCCGACGTTCTTCGTCAACGGCGAGAAGATCAAGGGCGAGACCTCGTTCGAGGAATTCGCCAAGAAGATCAATCCGCTGCTGAAGAGCTGATTCGCACGCCACATTCCTGATTCGCGCATCTAAAGCCGTATCTTTCCCGGCATAAATCCCTTGGGAAAAGCGGCTTTCGCCGGTTGCCCTCGCGGCGCACCGCGGCCATTGTCCGACCGCATGAGGCGCTTCGCGCGACTCGCCCGGATAGCGACATTGCCTTCCATGGTATTGTCCCGGCAGGGGGATTCGCGCCTGCCAACAGAGATGCGTGCTTATGAAAATCACCCGCCTGCGCCTTCACGGCTTCAAGTCCTTCGTTGAGGCCACGGACTTCGTCATCGAGCCCGGCCTGACCGGCGTGGTCGGCCCCAACGGCTGCGGCAAGTCGAATCTGGTCGAGGCGCTGCGCTGGGCGATGGGTGAGACCTCCTACAAGTCCCTGCGCGCTGCCGACATGGACGCGGTGATCTTCGCCGGCTCCGGCAATCGCCCCGCGCGCAACCACGCCGAAGTGACGATGACGATCGACAATTCCGATCGCACCGCGCCGGCGGCGATGAACGACAGCCAGCTTCTGGAAATTTCCCGCCGCATCGAGCGCGAGGCCGGTTCGGTCTACCGCATCAACGGCCGCGACGTGCGCGCCCGCGACGTGCAGATTCTGTTCGCCGACGCCGCCACCGGCGCGCGCTCGCCGGCCCTCGTCCACCAGGGCAAGATCGGCGAGATCATTCAGGCCAAGCCCGAGCAGCGCCGCCGCGTGCTGGAAGACGCCGCCGGCGTCGCCGGCTTGCATGCCCGCCGCCACGAAGCCGAGCTGCGGCTGAAGGCGGCCGAAACCAACCTCACCCGTGTCGAGGATGTGATCGGCCAGCTCGCGGGGCAAATGGAAGGCCTGAAGAAGCAGGCCCGCCAGGCCGTACGTTACCGCGAAGTTGCGGCCAAGGTCCGCAAGGCCGAAGCAACCCTGTTCCATCTGCGCTGGATCGGCGCCCACGCGGATGTCAACGAATCCGGCCACACCCACGATCTCGCGGTCCGCGAGATGGCCGAGCGTACCCAGCACCAGGCCGAGGCCGCCCGCATCCAGGCGATCCGCGCCGCCGAAATGCCGGCCCTGCGCGATGCCGAAGCGCGCGCGGCAGCCGGGCTGCAGCGCCTGACCAACGCCCGCGAGCTGCTCGACCGCGAGGAAGAGCGCGCCAAGGAGCGCGTCGCCGAGCTCGAGCGGCGCCTCGCGCAGTTCGAAGGCGACATCTCGCGTGCCCAGCAGCAGACCATGGACGCCGATGTCGCGCTGCAGCGCCTCGACGCCGAAGATGCCGAGCTGAAGGAAGAGATCAAGTCGCGCGTCGAGAAGCGCTCCGGCGTCGATGAGCGTGTCGCCGAAGCCGAGGCGGTGCTGACCGAAACCGAGCAGCAGTTCGCCGAGCTCACCACCGCGCTCGCCGACCTCACCGCCAAGCGCAATCAACTCGAAGCCAACGTTCGAACCCACCGCGACAAGCTCGCCCGGCTCGACCAGGAGATTTCGAACGTCGCGGCGGAAGAGCAGAAGCTCACCGAGGCGACCGGCGGATTCGGCGATCTCGACGAGCTGACCGCGACGGTCGAGAATGCCGAGCAGACGCTGGCGGCCTCGGAAGCCGCCGCTCAAGCCAGCGAAGCCGCGCACGTCGCCGCGCGGCAAACGCTGGAATCCTCGCGCTCGCCGCTGGTCGAAGCCGACAAGCGCGTGCAGCGGCTCGAAACCGAGGCGCGCACGATCTCCAAGATCGTCAACGGCGAGACCAAGAATCTGTGGCCGCCGATCATCGACGGCATCACCGTCGACAAGGGGTTCGAAAAGGCGATCGGCGCAGCCCTCGGCGACGATCTCGACGCTCCGGTCGATCCGTCCGCGCCGATGCGCTGGACCAATGCGGGCGTCACCGACGGTGATCCGGAACTGCCCGAAGGCGCCGTGTCGCTCGCGAGCCATGTTCAGGCGCCGGCCGAGCTGGCCCGCCGCCTGGCGCAGATCGGCGTCGTCCCGCGCGAGCGTGGCGCCGAGTTGGTCTCGCAGCTCAAGACCGGCCAGCGGCTGGTCTCGCCCGAAGGCGACGTCTGGCGCTGGGACGGTTTTGTCGCAGCCGCCCACGCGCCGACCGGCGCCGCGCGGCGGCTTGCCGAGCGCGCCCGCCTCGTCGACATCGAGAACGAGCTGGAGCAGGCCCGCATCGACGCGCAGATCAAGCGTCAGGCGCTGGAAGATGCCGAGGCCGAGCTGCAGATGGCGGCCAGCACCGAAGGCGCAAGCCGCGAAGCCTGGCGTGCCGCGCAGCGCGAGCTCAACGTCGCGCGCGAGCGCCATGCCAGTGCCGAGCGCGAGATCAGCCGCCATGCCGCGCGCAAGGCGACGCTGTCGGAAGCGCACAGCCGTCTCGCCGCCGACCGTGCCGAGGCCGAAGCCGCCTACGAATACGCCGAAGCCGGCATCTCCGAGCTGCCGTCGAGCGAGGACACCGAAACCCGTCTGGCCGCCGTCCGCAGCGACATCGAAGGCCATCGCCGCATGGCGGCCCAGGTCCGCGCCGAGGCACAGGCGCTGGCGCGCGAAGCCGAGCTTGCCGACCGCCGCGTGCAGGCGATCCTCGCCGAGCGGACCGAGTGGCAAAACCGCAAGGAGAGCGCTGCCTCCCACATCGACACCATCCAGGCCCGCATCGCCGAGGTCTCGATCGAGCGCAGCGATCTCGAGAACGCACCGGCCGTGTTCGCGGAGAAGCGCAGCGCGCTGATCACCGAGATCGAATACGCCGAAAACGACCGCCGCATGGCCGCCGACGCGCTCGCCAGCGCGGAAAGCGCGATGGCCGAAACCGATCGCGTCGCGAAGCTGACCCTCGAGGCGCTGTCCAGCTCCCGCGAGGCCACCGCCCGCGCCGAGGAGCGCATGGAAGGCGCGCGGCGCCGGCTCGAGGACATCGAGCGCGAGATCCGCGACATGCTGGAAGTCGAACCGCAGGCCGTTGCCGGCCTTGCTGAGATCGAGCCCGGTGCTGAGCTGCCGCCGCTGCACGACATCGAGGAAGACCTCGAAAAAATGCGCCGCGATCGCGAGCGCCTGGGCGCGGTCAACCTGCGCGCCGAGGAAGAGCTGCGCGAGGTCGAGACCCAGCACAACGGTCTGGTCACCGAGCGCGACGACCTCGTCGAGGCCATCAAGCGGCTGCGCCAGGGCATCCAGAGCCTCAACAAGGAAGCGCGCGAGCGGCTCCTGACCTCGTTCGAGGTCGTCAACAACCACTTCAAGCGCCTGTTCGTCGAGCTGTTCGGTGGCGGCGAAGCCGCACTGCATCTGATCGAGAGCGACGACCCGCTGGAAGCCGGCCTCGAAATCATCGCCAAGCCGCCGGGCAAGAAGCCGCAGACGCTGTCGCTGCTCTCCGGCGGTGAGCAGGCTCTGACCGCGATGGCACTGATCTTCGCGGTGTTCCTCACCAACCCCTCGCCCATCTGCGTGCTGGACGAAGTCGACGCGCCGCTCGACGACCACAACGTCGAGCGCTATTGCAACCTGCTGCACGAGATGACCGCCTCGACCGACACGCGCTTCATCATCATCACCCACAACCCGATCACGATGGCGCGGATGAACCGCCTGTTCGGTGTCACCATGGCTGAACGCGGCGTCTCGCAGCTGGTGTCGGTGAACCTGCAAGAGGCGGTGGACATTCTCGACCAGAACGTGGCGTGAGGTTACGGACGAGCCGCAACCATTGACGTCATCATCCGCCTTGTGCGCAATTGCGCACTCGGGCAGATGATGACCACGAATGATGATCTCACCCACTCTCCCCGCCGAACTGAAAGCGGCCCTTGACGGCAAGCTCCAGGGCTTCTCCCGCACCGATGCGGCACGGCGATCGTCGCAGATCTCGACCACTTATCGCGCAGGCGGCGGCTCCGGCACGATCAAGTCGGAGGCCGATGCGCTCGCCTATGCGCTCGCGCGCATGCCGGCGACCTACGCGGCGGTCGCGGCAAGTCTGAATGCACTGACCGAAATCGTGCCGGAATTTGTTCCCGAAACATTGCTCGACGTCGGCGCAGGTCCGGGCACCGCGAGCTGGGCCGCGGCGGAGGCGTTCTCCTCGCTGCAAGATTTCACCCTGCTCGACGCCAACGCCACGCTCAGCCGCCTCGCGCTCGAACTGGCGCGCGACAGCACGCGTCTGGCAGATTGCCGTTATCTGCCGGGCGATGCCGGTGCAAACCTCGCCGAGGTCTCGCAAGCCGATCTCGTCGTCGCGAGCTATGTCATCGGCGAACTCAGTGAGGGCGATCAACGCAAGCTCGCGGAAACGATGTGGGCAAAAGCGCGCCACGCACTGGTCGTGATCGAGCCCGGCACGCCCGCCGGCTACGCGCGGATCCTCGCTTTGCGCCAGCAGCTGATCGCGGCGGGCGCCTATGTCGCCGCGCCCTGCCCGCACGAAAAGCCGTGTCCGCTCACGGCGCCGGACTGGTGCCATTTCTCACAGCGCCTGCCGCGCTCGCAGGCGCACCGCCAGATCAAGGGCGCCGAGGTGCCGTTCGAGGACGAGCGATTCATCTACGTGGCGCTGACCCGTACGCCGCCTGCAACGCGCGCCGGGCGCGTGCTGGCGCCGCCGGATGTCGGCAAGGCCGAGATCACGGCCAAGCTCTGCACCGAGCAGAGTGTTGAACTTGCCAAGATCCCCCGCCGCGACAAGGCCGCCTATGCAAGCGCCCGTCGCTGGCGCTGGGGTGACGCCGTTATGTCCGAAAGTTAACCTCCTTCGGCGCTTTTGCCTTGAACTCGGATGGCTCCCGATCCGACCAAGTCTTACCTTCTCTCCGCGCCGGGCTCTCGCCGGGCGCCAATTTGGGCTAGGCTGCGCCCGCCTTCTTCTCCCATCAGGAGTTCTCCATGTCGACCGGCTGGATCGTTCTCGGCGTCATCGTCGTCCTCGTGTTCTTTGCGTTCGCCGCCTACAACCGGCTGGTGGCGCTGAGCCAGCGCGTCGGCCAGGCCTTTGCCGACATCGACGTGCAGCTCAAGCAGCGCCACGACCTGATCCCGAACCTGGTCGAGACGGTGAAGGGCTATGCCTCGCATGAGCGCGGCACGCTCGACGACGTCATCAAGGCGCGCAATTCGGCGATGTCGGCGCAGGGTCCGGCGCAGGTGTCCGCCGCCGAGAACCAGCTCTCCGGCGCGCTCGGCCGGCTGATCGCGCTGTCGGAAGCCTATCCCGACCTCAAGGCCAACGCCAATTTCCAGCAGCTCGCCAGCGAGCTGTCCGACCTCGAGAACAAGATCGCGGCCAGCCGCCGCTTCTTCAACAGCGCGGTCCAGGAGTACAACACCGGCATCCAGCAGATGCCCGCCGCACTGTTCGCCGGCATGTTCGGCTTCACCAAAAAGGATTTCTTCGATCTGGGCGCCAGCCGCACCGAGGTCGAGGCCACGCCACAGGTGAAGTTCTGATTGAGCCGATAGTCCGGCAGGGCAGCGCGTCATGGCCGCGTATGGTCTCTACACGCACATCGCCTCGAACAAGTTCCGTTCGATGCTGCTGCTCGCCGGCCTGTTCCTGCTGATCTATGTGCTGGTCTATGCCGGCGCGCTGATCGCCGAAGTCGTCATCAACGGCGATGAGACCGTCGTCTATTATCTGAGCCGCGCCTTCTATGATCTGAAAGTCGCCGCACCGGTTGCGACCGTCGTGGCAGCGGCCTGGATCGTGATCGCCTATTTCTTCCACCAGTCGATGATCGATGCCGTGACCGGCGGCCACGACGTCACCCGGCAGGAACAGCCGCGGCTCTACAATCTGCTCGAAAACCTCTGCATCTCGCGCGGCATCACGATGCCGAAGCTGAAGATCATGGAGAGCCCGGCGCTGAACGCGTTCGCGACCGGCCTCAACCCGCGGCAATATTCGATCACCGTCACCACCGGTCTCCTCAATGCGCTTGATGACAAGGAGATCGAGGCGGTGCTGGGGCACGAGCTGACCCACATCAAGAACGGCGACGTGCAGCTCATGGTGGTCGCCGTCATCATCGCCGGTGTGGTGGGATTCTTCGGCGAACTGTTCTTCCGCCTGTTCACGAATTTCAGCTGGAGCTCCGGGTCCGGCTCCTCATCATCGTCGCGATCGTCCTCGTCATCGAGCGACAGCAAGAGCTCGGGCGGCGGCGCGGTGATCGTCATCATCATCGCGGTCGTGCTGATCGTGGTGGCCTGGCTGTTGTCGCAGGTGGTGAAGCTCGCGCTGTCGCGCTCGCGCGAATATCTCGCCGACGCGGGCTCGGTCGAGCTGACGAAAGATCCGGACGCCATGATCTCGGCACTGCGCAAGATCGAGAACCGCGGCGAGCTGCCGGGCGCAACCTCGGCGGTGATGGAGCTCTGCGTCGACAATCCGCGCGAGGGCTTCGCTGATTTGTTCGCGACCCACCCCTCGGTGCAGTCCCGGGTCGACGCGCTGGTCAAGTTCGCCGGCGGCCATGATCCTGGCCCATTGCCGCCTCCCGGCTACGAGATCGAGGAGCCGGACACGCAATCCGACCGGCGGCACACTCAACCGCCGCTGCACCAAGGTCCTTGGAACGATGCAGCCGGCTCGGCCAGTCCACCGCCGGTGCCCGCACCCAGCCCCGCCGGAACCGCAGGTAGCAATCCCAAGAGCGATCCTATGGGCGATCCCATGGGTCCTTGGGGCCGCCATTGAAACGCGTGATTTGAGCCCGCACGCGGCAGGTTTCGTCGCGATTGGGAAAAACCTCGGGAATTGCCGTAACTGCACGCGAGGAATTGAATTCTCCCTTGTTTCTGCCATGTTCGCGCCCAACAGCAGACTTGGGACATTCTCGGGACATCCTTGGGACATCGATTTGGGGCCCGGCCGATTGCGACCTCGCGATCGGGGGCGCGTTAGGGGACAGCAATGGCAAAGCCGGCAGTGGTTGTGGTGGGCGCGGACAAGGGCGGGGTCGGCAAGACCACCGTGTCGCGCACCCTGCTCGATTATTTTTCCGCCAACAACGTGCCGACGCGCGCCTTCGATACCGAATCGCCGCGCGGAACCCTGAAGCGCTTCCATCCTGACATCACCGAGATCGTCGACATGACGACGACGTCGGATCAGATGAAGATCTTCGATACGCTCAACGCGTCGAGCCCGTCGGTCACCGTGATCGACGTTCGCGCCGGCCTGCTCTCGCCGGCCCTCGCCTCCTTGCGCGACATCGGCTTCCTCGACGCCGCCAAGGCCGGCCAGATCACTTTTGCCGTGTTCCACATCCTCGGACCCTCGATCGCCTCGTTGGATGAAATCGCCGAGACCGCCGGCTTCATGACCGGCGCAAAGTACTTCCTGGTGAAGAACTTCATCAATGACACCCAGTTCTTTCAGTGGGATCAGGCCACCTATAATTCCTACTTCCACCGCATCAAGGATGCGACCGAGCTGACCATCCCCAAGCTCAACGAAATGGCCTATGAGCAGGTCGAGGTGTCCTCCGTCCCGTTCCTGAAATTCGTCGCCAACAAGGGCATCAACGACGAGGCCGCGAACTATTCGTTCGTGCTGCGCGGCTATGTCCGGCACTGGCTGGCGAACGTCTGGAGCGAATTCGACCGGATCCGCCTGACCGACATCGTCGGCTCCAAGCCCGCCACCCGCAACAGCGAAAAATAGTTGCGCAAGCCGGGCGGATACGGCTGGATTGGTCGCCGACTTCGACTGATATAGCTAGCGATGCCCGCGACGCCCCTCTACATCATCTGCTCGCCCCGCCCGCAGGTCGGCAAGACGCTGCTGGCGCGGCTTTTGAGCGAATTTTTGCTGCTCAAGAACGGCAACGTCGCGGCCTTCGACGTCAACCTGAAGGAGCCGTCGCTGCTCGACTATTTGCCAAAGATCACCGAGACGGCCGACGTGATCGACACCTATGGCAAGATGCAGCTGATGGATCGCGTCATCGTCGATGACGGGCTTGCCAAGGTGATCGACCTCGGCTTCCACGCCTTCGACGAGTTCTTCAAGATGGCCGACGAGATCGGGCTGTTGAAAGAGGCTGCGCGCCGCCACGTCGCGCCAATGATCCTGTTCGTCGCGGACACCGACCGCGCCTCGGCCCGCGCCCACGAAATGCTGCGCGAACAGATCCCGCGGATCAACCTGATCACGGTGGACAACGAGCACATCGTGCGCGGCGAGCTGCCGGCCGCGATGGCGGCCGGGCGGGTGTTCCGCCTGCCGGCGCTGCCGGGCTTCCTCAAGACCTATATCGGCCGGCTGAACTTCTCCTTCACCGGCTATCTGCGCCAGGAGAAGGATGCCTCGACCGAGCTGCACCAGTGGACCCGGCGCAATTACCTCGCCTTCCGCGAGCTCGAGCTCAGCCTGATCCTGCAACGGTCTTAGGCGGGAATTTACCCGGGCGATATTTCGCCGCCCTGGCTCAGTGCCCCTCGAACGTCATCAGCGTGCGCACGGGCACATCCATCGCGCGCAGCTTGGCGGCGCCGCCGAGCTCGGGCAGGTCGATAATGAAGCAGGCGGCGACCACGTTGGCACCGATCTGCCGCAGCAGCTTCACCGCGCCCTCGGCGGTGCCGCCGGTGGCGATGAGGTCGTCGACCAGGATCACGCGCTCGCCGGGCTGGATGGCGTCGACATGCATCTCCATCTCGTCGATGCCGTATTCAAGGGAGTAAGCGATGCGTACCGTGGTGTGCGGCAGCTTGCCTTTCTTGCGGATCGGCACGAAGCCGGCGGAGACCTGATGCGCCACCGCGCCGCCGATGATGAAGCCACGCGCTTCCATGCCGGCGACCTTGTCAATCTTGTTGCCGGCCCAGGGATTGACGAGCTCGTCGACCGCGCGGCGGAACGCGCGCGCATCCGCAAGCAGCGTGGTGATGTCGCGGAACAGGATCCCGGGTTTCGGGTAGTCCGGGATGGTGCGGACGCTCGCCTTCAGATCGTGGTCGAAAATCATCGGTGCCTCTCAATCAACGCGCGCTTCCAGCCGGAACGCATTCTCGACAATTCGTAAGCCTACCTCGCCGCTGAGCGACATCAGCGATTCCGGATGGAATTGCACGCCGGCGACCGGCAGGGTCTTGTGCTCCAGCGCCATGGCCACACCGTCCTCGGTGCTGGCGGTGACATCCAGAACTTCGGGCATGCTGTCGCGCTCGACATAGAGCGAGTGATAGCGGCCGATCACGATCTCGTTCGGCAGATTGCGCATCAGGCGCCCGCCGCGGACCTGCACCCGCGAGGGCCGTCCGTGGGCGGGATGCGTGAGCTGCCCGAGTTCGCCGCCAAAATATTCGCCGATCGCCTGGACGCCGAGGCAGACGCCGAACACCGGCAGCTTGTTCTCCAACGCCGCGTCGATGGTCTTCTTGATTCCGAAATCCTCGGGCCTGCCCGGCCCGGGCGACAGCACGAGCAAATCCCACCGCTTCTGCTTGAGCATGCCGAGCGCATGCACATGGCGAACCACGGTGACGTCGGCGCCGACCTGGCGAAAATAGTCGGCCAGCATATGCACGAAGCTGTCGTCATGGTCGATCAGCAGCACCCGCTTGCCGCTTCCGGTCGCATCGGGCGCAAAGGCCGACAGCGGCTTCGGCGGATCGCCGCGCAACGCCTGGAACAGGGCGGCAGCCTTGACCTGGCATTCGCGGTCCTCGGCGGCGGGATCGGAGTCGAACAAACAGGTGGCGCCGACACGCACCTCCGCGAGGCCTTCCTTCATCCGGATGGTGCGGATGGTGAGGCCGGTATTGATGCTGCCGTCGAAATTCACCGCCCCGATCGCGCCGGCATACCAGCGCCGCGGCGAGCGCTCGTGATCCTCGACAAACTGCATCGCCCAGAGCTTTGGCGCGCCGGTGACGGTGACGGCCCAGGCATGGGTGAGGAACGCATCGAGCGCGTCGAAGCCCGGACGCAGCATGCCCTCGACATGGTCAACGGTGTGGAAGAGTTTTGAATAGGTCTCGATCTGCCGGCGCGCCAGCACCTTGATCGTGCCGGGGACGCAGACGCGCGCCTTGTCGTTGCGGTCGACGTCGGTGCACATGTTGAGCTCGAACTCGTCCTTCTCGGAGTTCAGGAGCTGGCGGATCTGCTCGGCATCGCCGATCGCATCGGTACCGCGCGCGATCGTACCGGAGATCGGGCAGGTTTCGACGCGGCGTCCGTCCGAGCGCACGAACATTTCCGGAGAGGCCGAGACGAGAAACTCGCCCTCGCCAAGATTCATCAGCGCGCCGTAGGGCGAGGGATTGATGACGCAGAGCCGCTGGAACACTTCCGCCGGCGAGCGGTCGCAGGGCTCGGCGAAGAGCTGCCCCGGCACCGCCTCGAACAGATCGCCGCGCGCAAAGGCCGCGCGCGCGGTCTCGACCGTAGCCTGATATTCGCCGGGCGCGTGATCCGCAAAACCCTGGCGCGGTGTCTTGAGGTAAGGGCTCTCGGCGGTCTCGTACGGCAGGCCCGCGGTGGACTTGCCCTTCCACGCGAAATCGTAAGTGAGCACGACGCCGCGACCGGTGGCGCGGTCATAGGCCAGCAGGCGGTCGGGGACGTAGAGCACGATGTCGCGCTGGTCGCTCTCTCGCGCGCGCTTCTGCACGAGATCCTCGATCTGGAAGACGAGATCATAGGCGAAGGCGCCGAACAGGCCGAGCAGCCCGTCGTCATTGGCGGAGAAGGCGGCGACGAGATCGCGGACCAGCGACATCACGCTGGCACGCCGCGTGCGCTGGTCTTCGTCGATCGGGGCATCGCCGCGAATGATATGGCCGGCAAGGTGCGTGGGCGTCTTCTCGGACATCACGACGCAGGGCTCGTGCAAGACGTCGGCCAGGAAGGCGATCAGCACTTGGCCGCGCGCGTTCAGCGCTTCCAGATTGAAATTGAAACCGATTGTCTCGAGCTTGAGCGGCGGATCGGAGAAGCCGAGGTCAAAACTCTCGTAGCGGCCGGGCACGGTCGTCCCCGAGGACAACACCACGCCGCGGCGACGGTCGAGCAGGTTGACGAGATCGTCGAGCCTATTGGCGCCGCCGGAAAACTGCTCCGCCACGCGCGTGATCGCAAGCCCCGCGCGGGTCACATAGTCGCTTCGAGCCGGGAGGGCAAAGACGGTCCTGTTCATGTGGTCCTCTTACGAAACTTGCCGAGGGAACGCCACACAGGACAAACGATCAGGCCGCCGCACTGGGTGGGCGACCTCAGACGATTTGGGAGAATAAATCGCACCGGCCACCTCTTAGGAGGTGCGCCACCAAAGACGGGCTGGGCGGACGGCGGTGCTCATGGGCGGATACTCATCATGGCGCGGGGACGGCGTCAAGGGTGGCCCGCCGCGCCATGGAGGTGGCCTACCCCAGATGCTTCCTGAAAAACTCCGTCGCCCTGCGCCAGGCGAGCTCGGCGGCTTCGCGGTCGTGGACGGCCTGGCGCTGCTCGTTGACGAAGGCGTGCTCGGCGTCATAGCGGAACAGCTCCAGCGACTTGCCGGCGGCCTTCATGCCGTTTTCGAAGGCATCGACGAGTTGCGGCGTGCACCAATCGTCCTTGTTGGCGAAATGGGCCTGGAGCGGGATCTTGACGTCGGCGGGCTTGGCGGCCTGCTCCGGCGGAATGCCGTAGAACACAACGCCGGCCGCGAGCTCCGGGATCTTGGTCGCACCGATGATGGTGACGGCGCCGCCGAGGCAGAAGCCTGTTAGCCCGACCTTGGCGCCGTTGCGGGACAGATATTGCGTGGCGCCGCGCACGGTCTGCGTGGTGGCGTCCATGAAATCGAGCGAGTTCATCTCTTTGCCGGCGGCGTCGGTGTCGTGATATGGCACCACCTTGCCTTTGTAGAGATCGGGCGCCAGCGCATCGAAGCCGGCCAGCGCGAAGCGGTCGCATAATCCCTTGATCTGGTCCGACAGGCCCCACCATTCCTGGATGACGACCACGCCCGGCGCGTTGCCGCGCGCGGCATTGGCGAGATAGCCCGATGCGTCCTTGCCGTCCGGGCGCTTGAAGGTGATGGCGGTTCCCATGGTGTCCTCCGACGAGTTTCTGGGGGAGCGGTTGGCGGCATTTTGGCGTTTGAGCGCGCGATAGGCAATCACGCCTGACAACACACTCTCGTGCCCAACAAAAAAGCCCCCTTGCGGGGGCCTCTTCATTCTCGCTTCAGGCCGCTCAGTGCGAGGCGGCCCAGACCTTCTTCTTGGTGAAGTACATCAGGCCGGCGAAGATGATCAGGAAGATGAACACCTGGAAACCGAGGCGCTTGCGCGCTTCCATATGCGGCTCAGCGGTCCACATCAGGAACGTGGTGACGTCCTTGGAATATTGCGCGACCGTGGTCGGCGAGCCGTCGTCATAGGTGACCTGGCCGTCGCTGAGCGGCTTCGGCATCTTGATGGCGTGGCCCGGGAAATACTTGTTGTAGTAGGAGCCCTCCGGGATCGTCACACCCTCCGGCGCCTTGTCCTCAAAGCCCTGCAGCAACGCCGAGACGTAGTCCGGGCCCTGCTCCTGATACTGGGTGAAGAAGTCGACGATGAACATCGGGAAGCCGCGCCCGTAGGAGCGCGCCTTGGTGATAAGCGACAGATCCGGCGGCGCCGCGCCACCGTTCGCCGCACGCGCCGCCTGCTCATTCGGGAATGGCGACGGGAAATAGTCCGCCGGCCGGCCAGCGCGCTCAAACATGTCGCCCGCATCGTTCGGGCCATCCTTGACCTTGTAGTCGGAGGCGAAGGCTGCAGCCTGTGCGACCGAATAGCCGGGGCCGCCGGCTTCCGCGAGGTTGCGGAAGGCGATGTAGGACAGGCCGTGACAGTTGGCGCAGACTTCCTTGTAGACCTTCAGGCCGCGCTGCAATGCGCCGCGGTCGTACTTGCCGAACGGGCCGGCGAACGACCATTTGTTGCCCGGCGGCTTGTCGCTGCCTTCGGAGGCGCGCGCGCTATCGGCTGAGCCCGCAAACAACGCGCCCGCCAGCGCAAGCACGATCGCGCTCGACACCATCGGCGTCGACCTGCTCCCGGTTTTGGCCAGGACGGCATCCGAGATCGAGTTCGGCACCGGCCGCGGCTTCTCGATGCGCGAGAGCAGCGGCAGCACAATCAGGAAGTAGGCGAAGTAGCAGAACGTCAGGACCCGGCCGGCGATCACATAGATGCCTTCCGGCGGCTGCGCGCCGAGATAGCCGAGCAGGATGCACACCGCGACGAAGATCCAGAAGAACTGCTTGGCGAGCGGACGGTACTTCGACGACTTCGTCTTGGCGGCATCGAGCCAGGGCAGGAAGCACAGGATGATGATGGCCGAGAACATCCCGATCACGCCCGCGAGCTTGTTCGGGATCGAGCGCAGGATCGCGTAGAACGGCAGGTAATACCATTCCGGCACAATGTGTGGCGGCGTCACGCCCGGGTTCGCCGGAATGTAATTGTCGGCATCGCCGAGATAGTTCGGCATGTAGAAGATGAACCAAGCGTAGAGCAGCATGAAGCAGGCGACGCCGAACATGTCCTTGATGGTCGCATGCGGCGTGAACGGAACCGTGTCCTTTTCCGTCTTGGGCTCGACGCCATCAGGATTGTTCTGGCCGGAGACGTGCAGCGCCCAGACATGGAGCACGACGACGCCCGCGATCAGGAACGGCAGCAGATAATGCAGCGAGAAGAAGCGATTCAGAGTCGGATTGCCGACCGAATAGCCGCCCCACAACAGCGTCACGATGCTCTCGCCGACATAGGGAATGGCGGAGAACAGATTGGTGATGACGGTGGCGCCCCAGAAGCTCATCTGGCCCCACGGCAGCACGTAGCCCATGAAGCCCGTCGCCATCATCAGGAGGTAGATGATGACGCCGAGGATCCAGAGCACCTCGCGCGGCTCCTTGTAGGAGCCGTAATAGAGGCCGCGCAGCATGTGGACGTAAACAGCGACGAAGAACATCGAGGCGCCGACGGCATGCATGTTGCGGAGCAACCAGCCATAGTTGACGTCGCGCACGATCAGTTCGACCGACTTGAAGGCGAGATCGGCATGCGGCGTGTAGTGCATCGCCAGGATCACGCCAGTCAGGATCTGGATTCCCAGCATGAAGGAGAGGATGGCGCCGAAGGTCCACCAGTAGTTCAGGTTACGCGGGGTCGGATAAACGACGAAGGAGGAGTGCATGAGGCCGAGGATCGGCAGACGCCGCTCGATCCATTGCAGGGCCGGATTGCTCGGCTGGTAGTCGGATGGTCCGCTCATGATGCGATCCTGAGGAAATATAACGACGAGACGGCGTGAAGCTTCGGACGAGGGCCCGAAGCTCAGCCGATCTGGATTTTGGTGTCGGAAACGAACTGGTACGGCGGCACCGGCAGGTTCGCGGGCGCGGGCCCCTGGCGGATGCGGCCGGACGAATCGTACTGCGAACCATGGCAGGGGCAGAAGAACCCGTCGTAATTGCCTTCATGGGCGATCGGGATGCAGCCGAGATGGGTGCAGATGCCGATCACGACCAGCCACTGGTCATGGCCGGACTTGACCCGGGCTTCGTCGGACTGCGGATCGGGCAGGCTCGCCACGTTGACGGCGCGCGCCTCGTCGATCTGCTTCTTGGTGCGGTGGCTGATGTAGATCGGCTTGCCGCGCCAGAACACCTTGATGTCCTGCCCCTCGGCGACCGGGCTGAGATCGACCTCGATCGGCGCACCGGCGGCGATGGTCGACGCATCAGGATTCATTTGGGAGATAAAGGGCCAGAGCGCGGCTGCGCCCCCTACTGCTGCAGCTGCCCCCGTTGCAACGAATAAGAAATCACGGCGTGTCGGATGGTCCGCCGAAGACGCTGTCGTCACGATTCCAACCCTTTCTTCTTATGCAGCCGGCGGAACCGCTCCAGAGGCCCCCAAGGTCCCCGGAACAGCCTGCCGGCGCCCGCGGCCCCCCGCGGCGGCAGAACTTCACGTGCCCCCACCAAAACAAGGCGAAAACAGCAGTCCAGAATCGTTCTATTGGCACCCTTGCCGGGCGAGCGCAAGCCCGCTATCGGCGCGGGAGCGTGCAATGCACGAATTCCGCGGCCAGCGATGTTTTATTGAGACATTTCCGGCTCGCACCGAACCCAATACAGGTCTTGCACAGCCCATGCAGATAGCACTTTTCCAACCCGACATCCCCCAGAACACCGGCACGATTCTCAGGCTCTGCGCCTGTCTGGGCGTGGCCGCCCATATCATCGAACCGGCGGGCTTCCCCGTCTCCGACCGGCATTTCCGCCGGGCGGGAATGGACTACCTTGATCAGGTCAGCATCGTCAGGCACGACTCCTGGTCGAAATTCGAGCAATGGCGCGCGGCGCAGGGCGCTCGCCTGCTGCTGTTCACCACCAAAGGGGCGACCGACTACCGCGATTTCCGTTACCAGACGGCGGACATCCTGCTATTCGGGCGCGAGAGCGCCGGCGTCACCGAGGCGGTGGTCGAGGCGGCGGACGCGCGGCTGGTGATCCCGATCACCCCGGGGCTGCGGTCGCTCAATGTCGCCATGACCGCGGCGATGGCCGCAGGCGAAGCACTGCGGCAGATCCGGAACCCGCAAGTTTGACATGTTGAGGAGAGACGGTTGAGTTACGCGGTCAAGGAAATCTTCCTGACCCTGCAAGGGGAAGGCGCCCATGCCGGGCGCGCGTCCGTATTTTGCCGTTTTGCCGGCTGCAACCTCTGGAGCGGACGCGAGGCGGACCGCAGCGAGGCCACCTGCAAATTCTGCGACACCGATTTCGTCGGCACCGACGGCACGCTCGGCGGGCGTTATGCCTCGGCAACGGAACTCGCCGGCACCATTGCCGCGCAATGGACAGCCTCCACCGGCAACCGTTACGTGGTGCTCACCGGCGGCGAGCCGCTACTCCAGGTCGATGCGGCGCTGATCGAGGCGCTCCACGCGCGCGGCTTCGAGATCGCAGTCGAGACCAACGGCACCATCGCCCCGCCCGAGGGGCTGGACTGGATCTGCGTCAGCCCGAAGGGTGGCAGCATCCTGGTGATCCGGCGCGGCCACGAGCTGAAGCTGGTCTATCCGCAGCCGCTCGCCTTGCCGGAGGCCTTCGCGGGCCTCGCCTTCCAGCGCTTCTCGCTGCAGCCGATGGACGGGCCCGAGGTCGCGGAAAACACCGCGCGCGCAATCGACTATTGCCTCAATCATCCGCAATGGCGGCTCAGCGTGCAAACGCATAAGTCGCTCGGCATCAGGTAGGATTGGTTTTCGAACAGATGTGGGAATTGACGAAATCGTTTCGCTTCGAGGCCGCGCACTCATTGTCGGGAACGACGTTCGGCGCGGCCAGCGAAGAGATCCACGGCCACTCCTTCCGCGCCGAGGTGACGGTGTGCGGCACGCCGGACCCTGCGACAGGCATGGTGGTCGATCTCGGCCTGGTCCAGCGCGCCATCGAGGACGTGCGCGTGACGCTGGACCACAAGTACCTCAACAAGATCGAGGCGCTGGGCACCCCGACGCTGGAAAACCTCTCGCGCTTCGTCTGGGAGCGGCTGGCCCATATCGGCAAGCTCACCCGCGTCAGCATTCACCGCGACAGTTGCAACGAGAGTTGCACCTATTACGGCCCGCAGGGCTGACGACAGGCTGAGAGAATGACATCCACATTGGACCCGAGCTTGATCGAAGACCGCAAGACCCGCGCTCGCGCCTGGTTCGAAGCCCTGCGTGACGACATCTGCGCGAGCTTCGAGCGGCTGGAGGATGACGCGTCGCAGAGCCTCTATCCCGGCGAGCCCGGCCGCTTCAAGCGCACGCCCTGGCAGCGCACCGATCATACCGGCGCGGCCGGCGGCGGCGGCGTGATGTCGATGATGTCAGGCCGGCTGTTCGAGAAGGTCGGCGTGCACTGCTCCACCGTGCATGGCGAATTCGCGCCCGAGTTTCGCGCGCAGATTCCGGGTGCGGCGGACGACCCGAAATTCTGGGCCTCCGGCATCTCGCTGATCGCGCATTTGCGCAATCCGCACGTGCCCGCGGTGCACATGAACACGCGCTTCGTCGTCACCACCAAAGCCTGGTTCGGCGGCGGCGCCGATCTGACGCCGGTGCTCGACCGCCGGCGCACGCAGGACGATGCCGACAGCATCGCCTTCCACGCCGCGATGAAGCAGGCCTGCACGCAGCCGAACGGCATTGCCGATTACGACAAGTACAAGACATGGTGCGACGAGTATTTCTACCTGCCGCACCGCAAGGAGGCGCGCGGCATCGGCGGCATCTTCTACGATTGGCACGACAGCGGCGACTGGGATGCCGACCTCGCCTTCACCCGGGATGTCGGCCGCGCCTTCCTGAAGATCTATCCCGAGATCGTGCGCCGCAATTTCGCGACCAAATGGACCGCAGAAGACCGCGAGGAACAACTGATCCGGCGCGGCCGCTATGTCGAATTCAACCTGCTCTACGACCGCGGCACCATCTTCGGTCTCAAGACCGGCGGCAATGTGGATTCGATCCTGTCGTCGCTGCCGCCGGAGGTGAAATGGCCATGACGATGATAAAGCCCGCTATGAGGCCGCTTCCGCGCGCCATGCTGATCGACATGGACGACACCATCCTGTCGGCCTATGCGCGGCCCGAGATCGCCTGGAGCACGATTACAGCTGAGTTCGCCGAGGAGCTTGCGCCGCTGCCGCCGCAACTGGTCGCAACGACGGTGCTCGCTTTCGCGAAAAACTTCTGGGCCAATGCGGACGCCGCGTGGCGGATGAAGCTCGCCGAGGCCCGTCACCTCACCGTCAAGCGCGGTTTTGCCGCGCTCGCGGCCGCAGGTCACCGCGCACTATCAGACGATCTCGCCATTCGCCTCGCCGATCGCTTCACCAGTTATCGCGAGGAGGAGATGTTCGTGTTCCCCGGCGCGCATGACGCCATCGACCAATTGAAGGCGCTCGGCATCAAGCTCGCGCTGGTGACCAACGGCGCCGCCGACACCCAGCGCGCCAAGGTCGAGCGCTTCGAGCTGGCGCACCGCTTCCACCACATCCAGATCGAAGGCGAGCACGGCTTCGGCAAGCCCGAGGAGCGCGCTTATCTGCACGCGATGGACGCGCTCGGCGTCACCGCTAAGGACACCTGGATGATCGGCGACAATCTGGAATGGGAAGTCGTGACGCCGCAGCGCCTCGGCATCTATGCGATCTGGATCGACGTGCATGGCGAAGGTCTGCCCGAAGGCTCGATCGTCAAGCCCGACCGCATCATCCGCTCGCTCCGTGAGCTGGTGCCGGAGCAGGTCTGACCAGGGCACGAACAAACAAACGTCGAAAACGACCCCATGCACAGTAGCCGGCGGCTGCAAAATCAACGGCTTGTAGATGAGCGAAATCGTTTGCTCCGTCGGGCAAAACAGGCGCATGGTGGTATGGTCGCGGCGCACGGACGGAAGAGCCCTTGCGCCATCCATCGAACAGGCTATTGCCTCTCGTCATGGGACCCGCCCCGGCTTGAAGCTCACTGATTGGCGTTTCAGCAGTCCGGCCGGCGGATGCGCGCTACCGCAACACATCCACTGACAGAGTAGCTCGTGATCGGCGTGTCATGCCGGTTTGCTAGCTTCTCCCGTCAATCAACCCGAAAGGACCATCCATGGAACTAAAAGCCGGCGATATCGTCATGCTGAAATCCGGCGGGCAGCCGCTCACCGTCGCGGACGTCAAGGGCGACGACGTGCTCTGTCTCTGGATGGGCGCTGAAGGCGATCTGTTTCGCGAAACGCTGCCGCGCGCCGTGCTCGAGCAGCTTGAAGAGCTCGACGACGAAGACGAGGATGAAGACGACGAAGACGAGGAGTAGGCGCGCCCAAGGCCGCGTCTCATGAGGAGCACTCGGCTCCGGCACGCGATGTCCGCTTCTCCGCCCATAACGGCGCGGTAGCGGACATCGCTGGAGGGCGCAGAAGGGACGGATCCCGAAGCGTCAACGAGCCGAACCGCCTCGTATGACCTGAGCGCTAGTGGTCTGGCTTTTCGCGCTCGATGACTCCGGTCTTGGGGTTGGCATGGAATTCCATCTTCTGCCCATTCTTGATGCCTTCGCCCTCCCACCGGCCGTCGTCGGCTTCAAGCTTGGTGACCTGCGAATAACCCGACTCCATGACCTTAGCCTTCACTTGCTCCATCGGCATCCAATCAGGTCCGGGTTGATCCGCTCTCGCAGTTGAGCCCATCGCGAGGGAACCGAGAACGAGAATGGTGACAAGCTTCATCATGAGCTCCTTTTCGATGAGAGGCTTCAACGTGCGGGCGGAATTGATGTTCCTCTCCCACGCCTGCGGAGCATGACTGTTGCGTCAGCGCGAGTGATTGAACGCCTGTTTTGGGTTGAGCCAAACGCAGATCGGCGTTTTAGGGCGGCCACTGACATCACGAGCTTGGGCGCTTCGGCTCGATTTCGGAACTCGGCGCTTTAGTTCCGTCAGGGTTAGCTTTACCCGCGCGAACGGGCATCCCGCAGGCCAAGGCCATTTCTGAAAAGTGATCGACGGACGTTGCCGCCAAATGAAAAAACCGCCCGAGAGCGGCTAGTCTCGCTCTGGTGACCAGGTGAACGTCGTCACGCGACGCGCCAATGTCCCTTGTGAATATCGAACTTCACGGCGCCGTCGTCACGCATCTTCAACAGGAGCGATTGGCAGTCGTCCTGATTCTTGATGTTCACGCGCTTCATGATGTCGAATGTCTTCAGAGGCTTTTCGCGAAGGGCAATTAGAATCTTTTCTCGATCAGTCATTGGGGTTCCTTGCATCGGCAGCGGCGACGGTACGCGCTGCACAGGTCATCTGCAACGGGTCCGTTCGCTTGACGAGGTCGGTTCCGGTTCAAACCTCAGAACTCAGCTTGCGCAGATCTAGTCCGCTCCGTCCCGTCAAGCGGACCTCAACGGAGGTGTCGCCACTTCGCGGATGGGCCAAAGGCGGACGTCGTCACTCTACCAGCTGTATCGCGCCACGCCCTTGCCGGCGTAGCTGCGCGTGACGTTGGAGAACTCGCCCTCGAAGGTCGCAGCAAGCGAAACGCCGTTGATGAACTTCATCTCCGCCGAGGCCGTCGTCAGGGCCGCGTCACGCGCCTGGGCGGCACCGTTGACGACAAAGGACACGCCCGGCAGAGTTTGGAAGCCGGCGGCGATGTTGCGATCCGGATTGAAATCGTGCGCCCAGGCGAGGCGGCTGCGCAGGACGAGGGTCGCATCGCCAACGGCGTATGATTTGTCGGTGCGCCATCCCAATTCGCTGCGCGTCGCAGTGACCGCCTTCGGGGTGTAGTCGAGCGCAAACATGCTGCTGCCCGAGAGAACGCCTTCCGCATAGGCCGGCAGATCGAAAGCTGTGACCTGTGCGGCCGCATAAGGCGTGACACCGATCCATGAAGTCACAAACCGATAGCCGCCTTCGATGCGCGCCGAGAATGCGTTGGCATTGAAGCGTGCGCGCAGTTGATCCACGCCTGTGACGGTCACGGTGCGATCCGTGGTGACATCCTGCCAGCCATAGGCGAGCGCAGCCGAAAGATACGCAGCACCGGCCGTGTGTCGAATGAAGGCCCCGGCCTGGAAGAGGTCCGACGAGCCGTGTCCGAGACCGTTGGCGATACTGAAATTTGTGCCGCCGCCGGCCAGCGCAAAGCCAGCCGAAGTCTCCGGCGAGAACCGATAGTCCGCACCGATAGCCGTGCCATAGACCCGGCCCGTCGCGGTGCTGGACCCCAAAGCCGCATTGCCGCTGGTAGTCTGGGATCCACCGAAGGCAGCGGCCCACGTGTTCCAGCGGCTTGCGAACGGATCGGCGATGCGGGGCGGAGTTTTGGTGTAGACCGCAGCATAGGCGTCGCGTTCGGCGCGGGAACGCAACTTGCCGCCGGAGGCGTACGCGGCCGCTGCATCCGTGTCGCTGGCATCGGCAAACTGCGACGCGGTGCCCCGCGCACCATTGCCGTCGCGACCGTCGAGCCACGGGTCCAGCAGTACGCCCATGAACAGATTCATCGCCTGAAACGTCGTCTGCTGCGTACCGGTCGCCGCTTCGCCGGTGACTTGCGTCAGTCCCGCCGATGTCAGCGCGCCAAACGCCATCGGAATTCCGCCGTTGGTGTTGAAGTAACCGGTCAGTACGTTGGCGATGGTCTGTTGGTTGCCGGTCAGTCCCGTGTTGGATCCGGGACCGGACGGCGTGAAAGCCAATGTTAAATCCACATAGGCGTGCGTAGGGTCGTAACTCAATGACGTCGTAAAGTTGGATGGCAGGTTGGAACTGGCAAGCGCGCCGAATGTGCCGCTGATGCCGCCCGCTGCGCTCAAAATGGTATAGCGCTTGGCGAAATTGCCAGTGTTCGCGTAGATCGCGGATACCGTGCCGTTGAGGGTCGCGCTGCCCGAGACGTTGGCGAAGGAGGCGGCGGTCGGACTGATCTGCACCAGATAGGCTGCGCCGGACTGGAAGGCGAGATTGCCGTTTACCGTCATCGACGAGCCCGATGTGCCGCTGCCCGGCAGGAATGTGGCGCCGTTTGCGATCGTTGTATTGCCGATAACGCCGGTGCCCATCAGCGCGGCGCCAGCGTTCACCATGGTCAGACTGGACGCCGCGATGGACCCAGCTACATCAAGCGTGCCGCCGGACACCATGGTCGGGCCGGTGTAGGTATTTACCGACGTGAGCACCAGGCGGCCGGCGCCAATCTTCTCCAGCGGCCGCGGCCCATTCAACTCGGAAATAATGCCGGCCTGCGTTGCGGTGGCGGCGAGCACCTGCAGCTGCGTGTGGTTGGAATTCACCTGGATCGGATTCGCCAGCGTGATGCCCTCGGCATAATCCAGCACCGAGCCGGTGGTCATGACAGCACCGGTGCCGAGGGCCGCGTTGTTCTCCACCCGCAGCGTTCCACCCGCAATCGTCGTGCCGCCCGAAAAGGTATTGGCGTTGGTGAGAACAGTGGTGCCGGTGCCGATCTGTTCGAATGTGCCGGAGCCGGAAATGGTGCCCGCGAAAGTGAAAATATCCGATCGGTTGATCACGAACCTGGCGTTATCGAGCACGTTGCCGACGATCGAGCCAGTGGTCCCGCCATTGCCGAGCTGAAGCGTACCCGCCGCGATCGTTGTGCCGCCGGTATAGACGTTGGCCGCCGTGAGCGTCGTGGTGCCCATACCGCTCTGCTGCAATGCGCCGCTGCCTGCGACAACGCCGTCGAACTGGTAGGCGTTGAAACGATCGAATGCCAAGGTGCCGTGGTTCGTGACGCCGCCGATGATCGAGCCCGTCGTGCCGCCGTTGCCGAGCCACAACGTTCCAGCAACGATCGTGGTACCGCCGACATAGGTGTTGGCGGCGGTCAGGACCAAATCTCCGGCACCTGACTTGGTCAGCGCACCTCCTGATCCGATCGGCTGGCTCGCGGTAAATGCGTTGCCGGCATGGGCAATATCGAAGCCGCCGCCATTGATGCCCCAATTGATAGTGCGCGCCGTCGCAGTGAATGACGTGCCGGTGACCTGCAGAGTGCCGCCGTCGAAGCTCAGCCCGCCTGCGGCGTTGCCGAGGTTAGTATCAGCCCCGACCGACAGAGTGCCGGCAGTTAAGACGGTTCCGCCGCTATAGGTGTTCGTTGCCGTCAGCGTCGTGGTGCCGGGGCCATTCTGCTGCACCACGCCGCTTCCGGAAATCACCCCGCCGAAGCCATAACTGTCGGAGCGGTTGAAGGCCAGCGTGGCGTTGTTCGTGACATTGCCGGTGATCGATCCGGTCGTCCCGCCATTCCCGAGTTGCAGCTTGCCGCCTGTGATGGTCGTGCCGCCGCTATAGGTGTTGGTGCCAGTGAAGATGGTCGTGCCGGCCTCGGTGCGGGTTGCGCCGGCACCCGACACGTTCGACGCGAAAACATAGCCGGTGTCCGTATGATTGAAGACGATCCGGCCGGTGCCGGCCCCGAACACAACAGACGGGGTGACGAGGGCGCCGGCGGCGGCCGCTGCCTGACCGGATGCGGCACCGATATTCAGCGTTCCGCTCGAGCCGCCATTCACCGCGATCGTCAGGGTGTTGCCGATCGAAACCGAACCGCCATCAGCGATCGTCAGCGCTCCCTGGCCGTTGCCGCCAAGGCTGAGATTCGTGTCGGTATTCCAGGCCGAACCGGCCCCGGTCACGGTCGCCGCGCCGGTACCAAAAACGCCGACAAAACTATTTAGCGCCCTGGCTACGCCGCCGGCCTCGACCAGCAGCAATCCATTTCCCTGGACGCCGACTGCGATGCTGGAATTCCCGTAAAACCGCGAGTTCGCACCGGTGATGGTGACGCTGCCGGTCGTGCCGGCGCCTGAGCCGATTGAGGCCGACGTATTGCCGATAACTGTGCCGCCATTCGCGACAGTCAGCGAACCGTTGCCGCTATTGCCCACCGCCAGGAACGCGGTGCTGGTCCAGATCGATCCTGCGCCGGAAACAGTGGCGGCGCCGGTGGCACCGGCGGCGCTCCCGATCAGGCCGTTGCTCCCCGTGACCGTACCGCCACCGCTGACCCTGAAGGTGCCGGTGGTGCCGGCGAGCGTGCCGACCGCCACAGCGGCGCCCGAGTCGATGGCTCCACTGGGACCCGAGACCTCAAGCGTGCCGCCCTTGATGAACGTGCCGTTCGAATAGGTGTTCTGGCCAGTGAAAATGGTGGTACCGGATTCGACCTGCACCGAGCCTGCGCCCGAGATCACCGGCGCGAAGGTGTAATTGTTCGACGTGTGATTGAATACGATTGTGCCGGTACCACTCCCGAACTGCACCTGGGGTACACTCACAACTCCAGGCGCCGTCGCAGCTTGACCCGACGCCGCACCAACATTGAGTGTGCCGGTGCCGGTGAAGCCGGAGTACCCCCCAATATACAGGCTCACGCTCGCAACTGTGCCGCTATTTGAAACGGTGAGCGTGCCGGTTCCGAGTTGTCCGAGGATAAGCGAGGATTCCAGGCGCGAGTTCGCGCCATCCACGACGACATTACCGACGGAGCCAGATAGCTGGCCCAGAGTGGTGCCGGCGGCACTGACGACCGTACCGCCTGCGGCAATGACGAGTGTGCCAATGCTGCCAGCATGAACTCCTATTTTGAAGGGGCCACTTCCGCCACTCCAGATCGAGCCTGCGCCGGTCACTGTTACCGTGCCGCTCCCACCCAGGTACCCGATCCCGCTATTGTTTTGGACGCTGAGACTGCCCCCGTTTTGGATGATCAGCGAACCGTTCGCGTTCTGTCCGACCACCAGGTTAAACGCAGCGGCTCCGGAAGTTCCAATGACCGCCGGGCTGGGGACGCTGTTGTTTGAGATCCCTACACTGTCATTTGTTGTTGGGACGCCGTTCGACCAGTTACCGGCCATAAACCAATTTGACGAGACCGCGCCGGTCCACTCACTGTCCGCGCGAACGGGAGCGGCCAGAACCGCGGTCATCAATCCGGCAAGCGCGGTGGTGCCGAGAAGGCGCGCGCGCCAGCCTAATCCCAAACGCCGCCCGTAGGATGATCGCTCCGGCTTCGACAACCTCGTCATCTCAAAAAGCCGCACTCTCGATCATAGAAGCCGATGGATGCGCATTTCTGCGGGCAAAGCGCCGAGCGATTCCAATGCGGCTTGAGTTCTCGTACTGGATAATTGACGGCCACTGACAACGCAACGAATTTAACGGCCAATTCCACCCCCACGATATTTTTGACTTCAGTGGTCAAATCATCTGAACTGCGCAGGCAAGTTGGTGGCAACGAGCCGTGGTCGCCGCTGCACCGGATTTGGTTTACCCGGTCGGAGCCAAATGAAGGAGGTCGATTCCAATGGCGGCGGCGATACCCGTTCTGCACTTCGACACCTCTGATTTTCCGGAAAGCCAGCGTTTTGAAGTTTGGCGTGCCGGAATCACCACCCATCAGGTCACGCGCAGCGACCCTCCCGGCGCACCATTCGACGCGGTGGTGGACGCCTGGACGCTCGGCGAGATGGTGATGTCCCATTCCCGCATCGGCGCCGCCAGGATGGTGCGAACGGCGGAGATGGCGCGGCAGGACGGCCGCGACTGGATCATCGTCCTGCTCCTGAAATCCGGAACGCTCGACTTCGCAGTCGATGCCGGGGCAAGGCAGCAGACCCTCCGACAAGGCGAAGTGGCGATTTTTGATACGCTCTGCGACTTTGCTTCCGACGGCTCTGAGATGGACAGCATCACATGCGCCATTTCGCGACGCGCTTTCGCGCAGATCGCGTCCGAACCGCCGTTTCATCACGGTGTTATTGTTGACGGGCCCTGGGGGCGTCTTTTGGCCGACTACTTGCTGTCGCTTGTGCAACAGCTACCCCAGATGGAAGCCACTGACGCGTCCAGTCTCACCGAGACATTCGTCGCCATGCTGAAGGCCGCCCTCCAGACCGCGCAACCCGGCCGTAATGCAGCAGTGAGCAAATCGGTCTCTACGATCCGCCTGCGGGCGGAATCCTACATCGACCAGAATCTGACCTCGGACCAGCTTACGTCGAAACTTGTTTGCAGAACGCTCGCCATTTCCGACTCGAGCCTGTACCGCGCGTTCGCGAGCAGCGGAGGGGTCACAGCTTATATTCGCCGGCGGCGGCTCGAAGCCATTCATGCGTTATTGAACGCCCGCAGCGACCAGCAGTCGATCGGCGAGATTTCGCGCCAATATGGTTTTGTCAGCGGCGCGCACTTCAGCCGGGCGTTTAGCAAGCAATTTGGCTTCAGCCCACGCGCCGCGCGCCTGGGAACAATCCTCAT
Organism: Bradyrhizobium sp. 149; assembly: GCF_023073915.1. Taxonomy (GTDB): domain Bacteria; phylum Pseudomonadota; class Alphaproteobacteria; order Rhizobiales; family Xanthobacteraceae; genus Bradyrhizobium. The sequence continues at coordinate 146,372 of NZ_JADPKK010000015.1, forward strand.
CCGACCAGCCGCCGAGGATGCCGACGAGGTTGCGACCTTCCGTCATTGGGAAGAACAGCTGCGGTGAAGCCTGCAATTCGGGGCTCAAATCCGCCTCGAATTGCGACACCCGCTTGGTCTCACCACTCGCCCAATATCCCACTGTCGGGAGGCCCCACAGTCGGCTTCGGGTCAAATGCGAAGAACTCAACCTGAACAAATCTAGTCCGCCGGGCCTCACTGAGCGGACCTCAAAAAAATGCGCCGCCACTGCGCTGATGGGCACAATGCGACCACCAACTATCCCTTCATCGAGAAGACGCCGCCCATTCACCGTGGCAGAAGCGCTGCAGTGGCATCATCGACGCGTACGGCCTTAGGCTCCAACTTATGGGATCGCGCGAGAACGAAACGAGATGTCATGGGTATTTCCGCCTCGGCTCGGCCGTTCTGGCCGATCAGGATCAATCCGGCCCCGCCATTTGCCACATTGAGAACAATCGGCTCGCCACTCCAGGTGTTGATGGGCTCCATTCCGATAATGAGAAATTCCCCCATGGGCTGGTCAAGATATTGGATGCGCAATTGCGGGCCGATTTCGGCCGCAGCAAGTTCAAAGCCGAACTGTCGAGCGCGCGCGTAAACGTCAGCCAAGGCTACGGCATCAAACGTGAACCCAAGCTGGGCCGGTGACACGACCACAAGCTCCACATCTGTTTCTTGGGAGCTAACGGTGAATGCCGGTCGCGCCAGGATTTCGGCGGCCTGCCCGCCGACATTGCAGCCCATATCGGCGAGCACATTGCGCAGCCTGATCGGGCCAGCAAAGGTGCCGATTTTGATCGTCTTCCATGTCGCGATATCGTCGGCGGACCTGATGGGCCGTTGGGGTGCCGGGACGGAGCGTGTCTTGAGCTTCAGCTGGTTCTCTGGGACATCGCGGGCTGCGCATTGAGCCGATGCGGTGGTGGCGAACAGGAAAACGCAACCTGCACAGACCATAGAAGCCATAAAGTAACGGCTTGCTCCCAGCCCTGCACTCGGTCGCCTTGCACTCGAATGATGGCTACATGCCGTGCAATCGGCTCTGCTTGTCAAAATTGACATGGCAAATCGCTTTTTCGATTACGCCTGACAGAAAAAAGCCCGCCTCCGAGTCAGGGGAAGAACGGTAGGAAATGACTTCGATGAACATTCCCCGGCCGACTTTGAAATGCGTCCGGAGGAGGGGCGATGGCTTAAGTATTTCAATTTCCAAATGACGGGTGGCAGTCCGTAAGCCTGGTCACCCGCCCAATCTCATCAGACCTAACAGGAATGATGCAGCCGAAGACTAGCACCAAAGTTCCGTCGGCAACACCGAAAGTTCAGCTGCGGGTCGTAATGCGCCGATGAGGCGCGAATGCCAATTGGGTCAGGGAATCCACCCGATGAGCTGCTTCGCCGCGGCCGAGATCATCACCAGCCCGCCGGTGATCACGGCGACGTCGAGGATCACGGTGTGGATGTGCACCGGCATCCGCTCGACGAATGCTTTCGCGAGGAACGCTCCGGGAATGGCGATCGCGCCGATCAGCAGCGCGAAGGCGAGCACCTGCGCATTCACTGCGCCGGCGAGGCCGAACACGGAGATCTTGATGAGACCGGTGCCGAGCGAGATCATCGCATCGGTCGCGATCACGGCGGCGCCTTCGAGGCCTGCTGCCATCAGCAGCGAGAGCAGGATCACGCCGGAGCCGGAGGTGCCGCCGACCAGCACGCCGTAACCGACGGAGCCGGCTGCAAGGCCGGTGTCGCCGATCCTGACCTCGCGGCGGCGGAGCACGCGGCGCAGCGGCACGCTCATGATCAGCATGGTGCCGATCACCAGCGCCGCCCCGGCGTTGGTGAGACGGGTATAGCCGTAGGCGCCCAGCGCCGTCGTCAGCGCGGCGCAGGCGAGCACGATCAGCGCGCGACGGCGATCAGCGTAACGGAGATAGGCGATCGCGCGGCTCGAATTGGTGAAGATCGCGGAGATCGCGATGATGGGCACCACAGGCTCGGCGCCGACCAGCGGCACCAGCACCAGCGGCATCAATGCGCCGGTGCCGTAGCCGGCCAGACCACCGATGATCGAAGCAAACAACGCCATCAACGCGACCAGCAGCAGCTGAAAAATCGAGATGTCGGCGAAGCCCGAGACGATGGTCACGTTCTCTCATCGCGGCTGATTCGTGCCGCAGCTTGATCGGCGATGGAAGCGAGTGCAGCTTGCTCTAGGGGAAAATCAGCCGCAAGCCAAGCGTCCTCGGCGAGCGTCAACACATGTCCGAGCGCGGGTCCTTCCGCCATGCCGCGCGCGATGAAGTCGGCGGCGCGAAGCGGAAATTTCGGCGCAGTCCAGCGCTGCGGCAGCTCGGCCAGCGCACGCCACCGCGACGAGCCGACGTCACCGCCGGCTCTCGCCCAGCCCAACAACACGCGATCGTGATAGCGCTCCGCACCGAGCCGGTAGAGCAGCCGCCGCGCATCGGCTTCGTTCTTGGTGGCCAGACGCCACCATCGGTGCCCCATCGAATCCAGCGCCTTGGTTTCCGCATTGGAGAGCCTCAGGCGCGTGGCGACACGCTTGGCGTCTTCGGTCACGGCGACTGTCAGCGCGGCGAGCCGCCGCGTGCTGCTCGCGGCGAGGCCAAGCTCGCGCTCGATCGCGATCATCGCCGAGAGCGGCCCGGTATAGCCGACGCCGCCAGTCAGCGCCTGCAGCAATCCGGCTTCCGCCATGGCGAGCGCGGCGGCAGAGGCACCGCGAGCGACCAGCAGCTTCAGCATCTCCATGCGCAGCCGCTCGGCCGACAGGCTCGCAAGGCCGGCGCGGCCGCGGATGCAGGCGAGATAGCCGTCGCAGTCGGGGTCGCCGGCGCCAAAGGCGGCGTGGATGCGGAAGAAGCGCAGGATGCGCAGGAAATCCTCGGCGATGCGCCGGTCGGGATCGCCGATGAAGCGCACGCGCCGCGCGACCGCATCCGCGATGCCTCCGACGTAGTCGTGGACGACGCCGTCAGCGTCGACCGAGAGCCCGTTCATCGTGAAGTCGCGGCGCTCGGCATCCTTCACCCAGTCGCGGCCGAACGCGACCTTGGCCTTGCGGCCAAAGGTTTCGGTATCCTCGCGCAGCGTCGTGACTTCGTAAGGCTGCCCGTCGATGACGAGCGTGACGGTACCGTGGTCGATGCCAGTCGGCACGCCCTTGATGCCGGCACTTTTGGCGCGCCGCATCACCTCGTGCGGGAGCGCCGTGGTCGCGATGTCGATGTCACCGGGCACGAGGCCGAGCAGCGCGTTGCGCACGGCGCCGCCGACAACCCGCGCCTCCTCGCCATCCGCGTTGAGCAATTGCAGGACGCGTGCGGTCCCGCCCGAGGTCAGCCAGGGCGCATCGGCGAGTAACGGCTCTGCGCTCATCGTGCGGCCCTTATTTTTCCACGCCCGGCACGAGCCTGCCGTTCTCGATATGGGCGGGAACGTAGGTCGAATCCGGCGCCGCGCCGGAGAAATGCGCAAACCCGATCAGCCCCGCGATCACCAGCACGAGCGCAGCCAGCATGAGACGCGCGACGATGGTGATCGGCCACGACGATTGCACGAAGAGGCCGGAACGCGTGGCGGCCAGGAACAGCGCATAGACGGCAAAAGGAACGAGGAAGATTCCGATCTCGGTCAGGATCGGCCGAATCATGATGAATAGATCCGCTCATAGAGCACACGCAGCATGCCGGCCGTCGCGCCCCAGATGTAGCGTTCCGCAAACGGCATCGCGTAATAGGACCGCTCCATGCCGCGGAATTCCTTGCTGTGCACCTGGTGGTTGGCCGGGTTCATCAGGAACGATAGCGGCACTTCGAACGCATCATCAACCTCGGAATGGTTGATCGTCAGCTCGAAACCCGGTCGCACCCTGGCGACCGTCGGCAGGATGCGGAAGCCGAAGCCGGTGCCGTAGAGATCGAGATAGCCGATCGGCTCGACGAAGTCGCGCGACAGCCCGACCTCCTCCTCGGCCTCGCGCAACGCCGCATCGAGCGGCGAGGCGTCGGTCGCGTCGATCTTGCCGCCGGGAAAGGCGATCTGGCCGGCATGGTCGTTCAGATGCGCCGAGCGCTGCGTCAGCAGGATGGTCGGCTCGGGATGATCGACCACCGCGATCAGAACCGCCGCCGGTCGCACGGGCTGCTCGCGTGCGATGATCTCGAGCATCTTGTCGGTGCCGGGATCGCCCGAGGCCGGAATGATGTTGGGATCGTACAGGCCGGGCGGAACGTCGAAGCCGAGCCGCGCCGCGGAGCGGGCGAAAAAATCGGCCGCACCGATCACGGCGGGATCGTTCCTCGGGATAGGCTTGTTCAAAGCGCGGCCCTCACCTGCTCCGCATCGGCCATGGCGAAGAATTCGCCGGCCGATTCGACACCGAACATCGGCTGGCCATCGACCATCCGCTCCTCACCCATGTCAACCAGATCGTAATAGAGCGCGCGGGTGACCTTGGCCCAGAGCTCGGCGCGGACATGCAGATAGGGCGTCAGCCCGCCGTCCCTGGCCTGCTCGAAGCGGAGCCGGTGCGCCGCATCGCAGGTGACCCAATCTTCGACATTGGTGCGGAAGCGGAGCACGCGATGGTCGTCCTCGCCGTCCTTCTGCATTTCGACCGCCATGAACGGCGCGTCGTCGACGCGAATGCCGACCTTCTCAACGGGTGTGACGAGGAAATGCTTGTCGCCTTCGCGCTTGAGGATGGTCGAGAACAGGCGAACCAAGGCAGGACGGCCGATTGGCGTCCCCAAATAGAACCAAGTACCATCGGACGCGATTCGAATGTCGAGATCGCCGCAAAACGGCGGATTCCACAAATGCACCGGAGGCAGGCCCTTTTTGGCGCCTTCGGTATCGGCGGCACTTTTGGCGGCGGCAGTCAGCCCTTCAAGTCCGCGATCGGCGCTCTGCCCTTGGTTCGCCATGGTTTGCCCTTGACTCTGTCATTTGGCACGTTTGGTGCAAGTCTGAATTGTAAGTCTACGTCGTGTGTCGGTGCACGGTTCCACCCCGGATTAGTCCGGTGTGGAGGTCGCCACTTCGTGATGCCCTACATATCCCTAAGCCGATAAGGTGGGGATAGGTTAATTCAACGAATACATGGCCTTCCTGCAAGTCTAGCATAGGGCCCGCGTCCTGAGTTGAGGACGTGATGACATGACGACGCAAGCGAGCCGCATGGCAGGCTGAAGGAGCTAACGGATGGCGGAGAGTGTCGAGAAGCTCGAAGACGGAATCGTCCGCTCGGCCGAGCAGGTGTCGAGCCAGATTCGCGCGGCAAAGGATGCGATCGCGTCCGTCATCTTCGGCCAGGACCGCGTCATCGAGAACACGCTGGTCACCATCCTCTCCGGCGGCCATGCGCTCTTGATCGGCGTCCCCGGTCTCGCCAAGACCAAGCTGGTCGAGACGCTCGGCATCACGCTCGGCCTCGATGCCAAGCGCATCCAGTTCACGCCCGATTTGATGCCGTCGGACATTCTTGGCGCCGAAGTGCTCGACGAGAGCACCTCCGGCAAGCGCGCCTTCCGCTTCATCTCGGGCCCGGTGTTCGCGCAACTGCTGATGGCCGACGAGATCAACCGCGCCAGCCCGCGCACGCAGTCGGCGCTGCTCCAGGCGATGCAGGAGCAGCACATCACGGTTGCCGGCGCGCGCCACGACCTGCCGAAGCCGTTCCACGTGCTCGCCACGCAAAACCCGCTGGAGCAGGAAGGCACCTATCCGCTGCCCGAAGCGCAGCTCGACCGTTTCCTGATGGAGATCGACGTCGACTATCCCGATCGCGACGCCGAGCGCCGCATCCTGTTCGAGACCACCGGCGCCGAGGAGACGCTGGCGAAGGGCTCCATGAGCCCTGAGGCCCTCATCACCGCGCAGCGGCTGATCCGGCGGCTGCCGGTCGGCGATTCCGTCGTCGAGGCGATCCTGTCGCTGGTGCGCGCGGCCCGTCCGGGTCCGGACGGCGGCGACACCAGCAAGTTCATCGCCTGGGGTCCTGGCCCGCGCGCCAGCCAATCGCTGATGCTCGCGGTGCGCGCACGCGCGCTGATCGACGGACGCCTCGCGCCCTCGATCGACGATGTGCTCGACCTCGCCGAGCCCGTGCTGAAGCACCGCATGGCGCTGACATTCCAGGCGCGCGCCGAAGGCCGCACGATTCCGGACGTGATCCGGCAATTGAAAACACGGATCGGTTGATGGCCGCGGAGAACGGGCACGCAGGCAAGGAGATCATCGCGATCCGACGTGCCGATGGCGAAAGCCGCACGCTCGCCGCTTCGCTGCCGCGCCTGGTGCTCGAAGCCCGCCGTATCGCCGCCAACGTCATCCATGGTCTGCACGGCCGGCGCCGCGCCGGCTCCGGCGAAAATTTTTGGCAGTACCGCCGCTTCGTCTCCGGCGAGCCGTCGCAGAACGTCGACTGGCGGCGCTCGGCGCGCGACGATCATCTCTATGTCCGCGAACTCGAATGGGAAGCCTCGCACACGGTCTGGATCTGGCCCGACCGCTCGCCCTCGATGGCGTTCGCTTCAAAGCAGGCGCGCGACTCCAAACTGGAGCGGACGCTGATCGTCGCCTTCGCGCTGGCCGAGCTGCTGGTCTCCGGCGGCGAACGCGTCGGCATTCCCGGGCTGATGGCACCGACCGCGAGCCGCAGCGTCATCGACAAGATGGCGCAGGCGATGCTGCATGACGATGCCGACCGCTTGAGCCTGCCGCCGTCCTTCGTGCCTGCGGCGTTGGCCGAGACGATCGTGCTGTCGGACTTCTGGTCGCCGATCTCCGAGATCAGCACCACGCTCGCCGGGCTCTCCGGCTCCGGTGCGCACGGCACGCTGGTGCAGGTGGTCGATCCCGCCGAGGAATCATTCCCGTATTCCGGCCGCATCGAGTTCGTCGAGCCCGAAGGGTTCGGCGTGATCACCGCCGGCCGCGCCGAGAGCTGGGCGCAGGATTACACCACGCGGCTCGCGCTGCACCGCGACCAGATCCGCGCCGAGACCAACAAGCTCGACTGGCTGTTCACGACGCACGCCACCGACCGCTCGGCGGCCGAGCTGCTGCTGTTCCTGCACGCCGGCATGCAGGTGAGCAAGTCGGGCGCCCGCACCACCACGATCAAGGCGGGGCCGGCAGCATGATGGGACTGCCGCTCGCCTTCACCGAACCGCTGCTCCTGATCGGCCTCGTCAGCCTGCCGGTGCTGTGGTGGCTGCTGCGCGTGATGCCGCCGCGGCCGCGCCGCATCGAGTTTCCACCGACGCGCCTGTTGTTCGACATCGCACCGCGCGAAGAGACGCCGTCGCGGACGCCGTGGTGGCTGACAGCATTGCGGCTGCTCGCTGCTGCGCTGGTCATTTTCGCCGCCGCCGGCCCGATCTGGAATCCGCAAACAGGCGCGGCCGCCAGCAAGGCGCCGCTGATGATCATGTTCGACGACGGCTGGAGCGCGGCATCAAACTGGGACATCCGGATCAGGGCCGCCGACGAGTTGATCGCCAATGCCGAGAACGACCGCCGTGCGATTGCGCTGGTGCCGCTGTCCGAGCCGAACCGCGACATCACCCTGATGCCGGCGGGCGCCGCGCGCGTCGCGCTGCGGCAGCTCACGCCAAAGCCCTATTCGATCGACCGCGTCGAGACCCTGACCGCGATCGATCGCTTCCTGAAAGCGACCGGCGACTGCGAGATCGCTTGGCTCTCTGACAGCGTCGACACCGGTCGGGGCGAGGAATTCGTGGCTGGCCTCGGCAAGACCATCGGCGATCGCAGCCTCACCGTGTTCGAAGGCGGCACCGCATCGCCGCTGGCCCTGGTCGCGGCCGAGAACGCCGCCGCCAGGATGACGGTGAAGGTGCTGCGCACCGACAGCGGTATCGCCATCGGCACTGTGCGCGCGCTGGACCAAAAGGCCTCGCCGATCGGCGAAGCGCGTTATTCGTTCGGCCCGCAGGACAAGGAAACCGAAGCGTCGTTCGATCTGCCGGTCGAGCTGCGCAACGACATCACGCGGCTTGAAATTGCCGGTGAGCGCTCCGCGGGCGCGGTGCAGCTGCTCGACAAGCGCTGGCGCCGCCGCGCCATCGGCATCGTCTCGGGCGCGACCAGCGAGACCGCGCAGCCGCTGCTGGCGCCGACCTTCTATCTCACCCGCGCGCTGGCGCCGTTCGCCGACGTGCGGCTCGCAGACAAGGGCTCGCCGCAGCAAGGCATCACGCAGTTCCTCGACCAGAAGCTGCCGATGATCATCCTTGCCGATGTCGGCACCATCGCCCCTGAAATTCGCGAGCGTCTCAACGCCTGGATCGACCAGGGCGGCGTGCTGGTGCGGTTCGCAGGTCCCCGGCTGGCGCAGGCCGAGGACGATCTCGTCCCGGTCAAGCTGCGCAAGGGCGGCCGCACGCTCGGCGGCAGCCTGACTTGGGAAAAGCCGCAACATCTGGCTTCGTTCGCGGCCGACGGTCCGTTTGCCGGTGTCGCGGTCCCCAAGGACGTCACCATAAGCCGCCAGGTGCTGGCCGAGCCCGACGCCGTGCTCGCCACCAAGAGCTGGGCGTCGCTGGAAGACGGCACGCCGCTGGTGACCGGCGAGCACCGCGGCAAGGGCGTGGTCAGCCTGTTCCACGTCAGCGCCGACATGCGCTGGTCGGATCTGCCCATGTCGGGCACCTTCGTCGAGATGCTGCGGCGTGTCGTCGACATGTCCGGCTATACCGCCAAGCCGGGCCCGGGCGTTGCCGGCGAGGCGAGCGCCGAGACGGTGGCGCCGCTGCATATCCTCGACGGCTTCGGCGCCTTCGGCCCGCCGCCGGCCGCCGCAAAGCCGCTGGCGGCCGATTATCGCGACCGCGCCACACCCGATCATCCGCCGGGCTTTTATGGTCCGGCAGAAGGACCGCTCGCCGTGAACACGCTTGCTAGCGCCGACCGCATCGCAGCCCTCAACACCGCGAGCCTGCGCGCCCGGCGCGCCACCTACACCAACGCCGAGCCGCAGGACTTGCGCGGCTGGCTGCTGTCGACGGCGCTGGCGCTGTTCCTGATCGACGCCATCATCGTCGCGGTGCTCGGCGGTGGCCTCGCCGCGCTGCTGCGCCGCCGCGCCGCGCCCGCAATGATCGTCTTCGGACTGGCGCTCGCGGGCTTCGCCTCGCTCGTGCCGACGCCGTCGCACGCGGACAGCGCGTCCGACGAGTTCGCGATGAAGGCGGTGTCACAGACCCGCCTCGCCTATGTCGTGACCGGAAACGCCGACGTGGATTCCATCGTCAAGGCCGGGCTGTCAGGACTGACACTGTTCCTGGCGCAGCGCACCGCGCTCGAGGCCGGCGATCCCGTCGGCATTGATCCGGCGCGCGACGAGCTCGCCTTCTTCCCGCTGATCTACTGGCCGATCGTGCCCGGCGCGCCGAAGCCGCCGCGGGACGCCATCAACAAGATCGACGCCTACATGAAGCAGGGCGGCACCGTGCTGTTCGACACCCGCGACGCGGTCGAAGCACCGCCCGGCGCGAATGGCGCCGCGCAGACGCCCGCCATGCAGACGCTCCGTGAGATCCTGTCGTCGCTCGACGTGCCCGAGCTGGAGCCGGTGCCGCGCGAGCACGTGCTGACCAAGACCTTCTATCTCCTGCGCGACTTCCCCGGCCGCTTCAACACCGGCCAGACCTGGGTCGAGACCTTGCCGCGCGAAGACGATGACGACAGCGCACAGCGGCCGGCACGCGGCGGCGACGGCGTCTCGCCGATCATCATCACTTCGAACGATCTTGCCGGCGCCTGGGCCGTGCGGCCCGATGGCCAGGCCATGCTGCCGGTGACCGGCGGCGACCCCCGCCAGCGTGAATTCGCCTACCGCGCCGGCGCCAACATCGTGATGTACACGCTGACCGGCAACTACAAGGCCGACCAGGTGCACGCACCGGCCCTGATCGAACGGCTGGGGCAATGATGCGGGTTTTGAAGTTCAATGCAGTTGAATCCGTCATGGCCGGGCTTGTCCCGGCCATCCACGCCTTGCCGCACGGCATGAAGAACGTGGATGCCCGGGACAAGCCCGTGCATGACGACGCCGAGAGAGTGACGCCATGAATTACGGCATCGCGTTCACGCCGCTTGTTCCCGCGATCGTCCTGTGGCTCGCGCTCGGCGCGATCGTCGTCATCGCGCTGGTGCTGCTGCTTGCGCGGGCGCGCGGCGCTGCCGTGCGCGTGACCGCGCTGGCGCTGTTCCTGCTGGCGCTCGCCAATCCCTCCTTCACCCGCGAAGACCGTGAGCCCCTCACTTCGGTCGCCGCAATCGTCGTCGACAAGAGCCCGAGCCAGAACTTCGGCAACCGGAATCGCGAGGCCGCAACGGCGCAGGAAGCGCTGGTCGACAGCCTGAAGAAGATCAAGGGGCTCGAGGTCCGCGTCGTCGATGCCGGACAGGCCGACGGCGAGACCGACGGCACCAGGCTGTTCGGGGCGCTGGCCTCGGCATTGTCCGACGTGCCGGTCGACCGCGTCGCCGGTGCGTTCCTGATCACCGACGGCCGCGTCCACGACATTCCGGCCAACGCCGCCGGGCTCGGCTTCCAGGCGCCGGTGCACGCGTTGATCACCGGGCAGAAGGACGAGCGCGATCGCCGCATCGCGATCATGGCGGCGCCGCGCTTCGGCATCGTCGGGCAGCCCCAGACCATCACCTACCGGCTCGACGACCAGGGCGTCAGCGGCGAGCGCGCCAAGGTCACGGTCCGCAGGGACGGCGAGGTCATCAACGAGCGCACGCTCTCGAGCGGCCAGTCCGCCAGTGTCGACGTCGACATCAAGCATTCCGGCCCGAACATCGTCGAGATCGAGGCCTCGCCGCTCGAGCGCGAACTGACGCCGGTGAACAACCGCGCCGTCGTCGCCATCGACGGCGTGCGCGACAAGCTGCGCGTGCTGCTGGTCTCGGGCGAGCCGCATTCCGGCGAGCGCACCTGGCGTAATCTGCTCAAATCCGATGCCAGCGTCGACCTCGTCCACTTCACCATTCTGCGGCCGCCGGAGAAGCAGGACGGCACGCCGATCAACGAATTGTCGCTGATCGCGTTTCCGACCCGCGAGCTGTTCCAGCAGAAGATCAACGAATTCCAGCTGATCATCTTCGACCGCTATGCCCGCCAGGGCGTGCTGCCGATCGCCTATTTCGACAACATCGCACGCTACGTGCGTTCCGGCGGCGCGGTGCTGGTCTCGGCCGGCCCCGACTACGCTTCCAACACCAGCATCTGGCGCACGCCGCTGGATTCGGTGCTGCCGGCCGAACCGGTCGGCGTAACGGAGAAGCCGTTCTACGCGCATCTGTCCGACGTCGGCAAACGCCACCCGGTGACGCGCGGCCTCGAGGGCTCCGCGAGCGAGCCACCGCGCTGGAGCCGGTTCTTCCGCACCGTCGACACCCGCAATGCTGTCAACCCGCCGGTCATGACGGGCGTCGACGGCAAGCCGCTGCTGTTCCTGTCACGCTTCGGTGAGGGCCGCGTCGCGCTGCTGCTGTCCGACCACATCTGGCTGTGGGCGCGCGGCTATGAAGGCGGCGGCCCGCATCTCGATCTCTTGCGGCGGATGTCGCACTGGCTGATGAAACAGCCTGATCTGGACGAGGAAGCATTGCGCCTGCAGGTGCAGGGCAAGAATCTCGTGGTGGTGCGCCAGACTATGGCGGACAGCGTTCAGCCGGTGAGCGTGACCTCGCCCTCGGGCGTGTCGCGCGACCTGACGCTTGCGGCCGGCGATCCCGGCGAATGGCGCGCCAGCCTGCCAGCGAGCGAGCTCGGCCTGTGGCAGGCGACCGACGGCACGCTGAAGGCGCTGATCAATGTCGGCCCGACCAATCCAAGGGAGTTTTCGGAAGTCACCTCCACCGTCGACACCCTGAAGCCGCTGACGCAGGCGACCGGCGGCAACGCCGTGCGCGTGGTCGACGGCGCCAGTGTCGAGCTGCCGCGCATCCTGCCGATCCGCTCGGCGAGCGTCTTCCATGGTGACGGCTGGATGGGTGTACGGATGCGCGACGCCAGCGTCGTGAAGGGCGTCGGCGTGCTGCCGATCTTCGCCGGCCTGATCGGCCTCCTGCTGCTGCTCGGCGCGTTTGCCGCGACCTGGGTCCGCGAAGGGCGCTGAACGCTCCGTTGCGCGAACGACACATCCTGCAATCGCCCGCGCGGATCGGTTCGGCTGCGGTTGACATCCGCTGACCGATCGGGCGATGTTACATTATAACGTCGCAGGATCAGGGGATGATGCCTGGCGATGTGGGGTGGCGTTTTCAGATGAAGTGGTTCCGGTCGAATATCAGGCACGGCGCCCGGCTCGCGATGTTCGCGATGCTGGTGCAGTTCGCGCTGACATTCGGCCACAGCCATTGGTTCGCCCAGGCCGCTCCGCTCGCCCAGGCGTCGCTCCAGCAGACCGGCAGTACCAGCGGCCTTGTGTCGATCGACCGCGCCGCGGTCCAGAAGCAATCGCCGTCGGCTCCCGACCGGGAGCAGCCGGGCGAGGATAATTGCGCAATCTGCGCATTGGTCGCGATGGCGGGCACCGTCATGTTCGCGGCACCGCCTGTGCTGCTGCTGCCCCAGGCGATCGACCTGCTCCACCGCACCACCGATGCCGAATTCAGCCATCTGAAATCGGCCGGCACGGCGTTCCAGCCCCGCGCCCCTCCCGCGTCCTGACTTCCAACCACGATTGATCACGCCTGGGCCCGCCGCACGTCGGCGTACGTCTGGGAGACGTTGAAGTCGAATTCCGTCGCGCAGCGACGGCAGGCCGCCTCCGATCAGCACACATCATGCGGACGGCGCCTGACTGGAATCAGGACCATGTCATTCAAATTGCGACGCGCGCAGCGTCTTGGTGGAGCAAGCCTGCTCCTGCTCGGCGCCGCCACCTCGGCACTGGCCGAGGATAAGTCATCGACCGAGATCCCCGCCGTCACCGTCACGGCTCCGAGCCCCATCGTGCGCAGGGCGGTGGTGCCGACCCGCAACCCCGGCCGACCCACGCGAACCGCGCGGGCACGCAGCCACGAACGCACGGCGGACGCCACGCCGGCAGCCTCCACGCCGGCCGCACCTCAACAGGGCCTGCTGCCTGTTGTGACCAACCAGTTCGCGACGGTTACGGTGGTGACCAACGACGAGATCCGCCGTGAGGGCGGCGGTCAGCTCGGCGATCTCCTGTTCTCGAAGCCGGGCATCACCGGCTCGAGCTTCGCGCCGGGCGCCTCTAGCCGGCCGATTATCAGGGGACTCGACGTCAACCGCGTCGGCATTGTCGAGAACGGCACCAATTCCGGCGGCGCCTCCGACCTCGGCGAGGATCACTTCGTCCCGATCGACCCGCTGGCGACCAGCCAGGTCGAGGTGGTGCGCGGGCCGGCTGCGCTGCGTTACGGCTCGACCTCGATCGGCGGCGTCGTCAGCGCCACCAACAACCGGATTCCGGACGCGCTGCCGAACTGCGCTCCGTCGTTCTTGACCTACGGGATGCCGACCAAAGCGCCGCTCGCGAGCGCCGCGACGTCGCCTTGCGTCACGGCCGAAACGCGCAGCGCGTTCAGCTCGGTCGATCGCAGCGTCGAGAGCGGCGTGCTGCTCGACACCGGCGGCGGCAATTTTGCCTTCCATGCCGACGTCTACGGGCGCAACACCACGGACTACAGTATCCCTAGCTACCCGTATCTCGCCGACCAGACGCGGCTCGTCGCCAACGGGCGCCAGCCCAACTCGGCGACGCGTTCGGACGGCGCCTCGATCGGCGGCTCCTACTTTTTCCAGGGCGGCTATATCGGTGCGGCGATCACGCAGAACGACGCGCTCTACCATATCCCCGGCATCGACGGCGCCGACCACAACACGCGGATCGACGGTCACCAGACCAAGATCAACGTCAAGGGCGAGTACCACCCCGACGCTGCGGCGATCGACGTCGTTCGCTTCTGGGCCGGTGCGACCGACTACCGCCACAACGAGATCGGGCTTGCCGATCCCGCCGACCCCAACACCGACGGCGTGCGGCAGACTTTCACCAACAAGGAGCAGGAGATCCGCACCGAGGTGCAGCTGATGCCGTTCAACGCGCGCTTCGCCGAGGTGACGACGGCGCTGGGCTTCCAGGTCGGCCATCAGGAATTGAGCGCGCCGAGCCCGGACAATCCGGGCACGCTGTTCAACGGCCTGTGGGACCCGAACAACAGCACGCGCGTTGCTGCTTACGCCTTCAACGAGTTCAAGTTCACGGACGCGACGCGGGCGCAGATCGCCGGCCGCATCGAGCATGTCGAGCTGCACGGCACGACGCCGGATTTTCCCGCGGACTTCCTGCCCGACGGCACGCCGCAGGCGGCGATCTCGCGCAATCCGTCCTTCACGCCGAAGAGCGGCAGCATCGGCCTGTTGCAGGACCTGCCGGGCGGCATGGTTGGCAGCATCACCGCGCAATATGTCGAGCGCGCGCCCAAGGCGGCGGAGCTGTTCTCGCGCGGCGCGCACGATGCGACCGCGACCTTCGACATCGGCAACCCCAACCTCACTATCGAGACCGCAAAATCCGTCGAGGTCGGCCTGCGCAAGGCGACGGGGCCGTTCCGGTTCGAGGCGACCATCTACTACACGCACTTCAACAACTTCATCTATCGCCGTCTCACCGGCGTGATGTGCGACGACGATTTTGCCTCGTGCGGTGCACTAGGCGCGGAAGTGAACCAGGCGGTCTATTCGCAGCGGGATGCGAATTTCCGCGGCGGCGAATTCCAGTCGCAGCTCGAAATCGGCGCGCTCCAGGGCGGCATCTGGGGCATCGAGAACCAATTCGACGTGGTCCGCGCCACCTTCACCGACGGCACCAACGTGCCGCGCATTCCGCCGCTAAGACTGGGCGGCGGCGTGTTCTGGCGCGACGACAATTGGCTGATGCGAGTCAATTTGTTGCACGCCTTCGCGCAGAACAACATCGCCGTGATCGCGGAGACGCCGACGGCCGGTTACAACCTCTTGAAGGCCGAGGTCAGCTACAAGACCAGGCTCGACCGCAACTGGTTCGGTGCGCGCGAGATGATCGCCGGCCTCGTCGGCAACAATCTCCTCAACGAAAACATCCGCAACTCGGTCTCCTACACCAAGGACGAGGTGTTGATGCCCGGCATCGGCGTGCGGGCGTTTGCGAACTTCAAGTTCTAAACGGCTGCCTCCGCACCGTCGCCTCCGCACCGTCATTGCGAGGAGCGCTTGCGACGAAGCAATCCAGACTGCCTGTGCGGCAAGATTCTGGATTGCTTCGCTTCGCTCGCAATGACGGAGTATGAGGCGCGGTCACAGCTCTTTAACAGCGCCCTAGCCGACGGAGCGGAAGCGATGTCCGGAACACTGCATCCGCGACGTCGAAGCGCGGGACTGGCCTGAATTCATCGCGCTTTCGCTAGAGCGGCTGCTTCCGGGGCATGCTCTGCCGCCTCCCGAAACAGCACGGCAAACAACAGGGTCCACAATGTCAGGAGAGAAATGGGGATCGTGTAATATGGCGTCGCGATCGGATAGGTGAAGAAGAAGGCGAGGTTGAGCACCAGATTGCCCATCGTGAGCTGCGCGACGCGGCGAGTGCCATTCGCCTGCCGCAACAGCCAGATCGAGCCTGCAATTCCGATGACGATCAGCAAGGTCTGGAGCGGGTCGGCGAGATAGTCGCGGACCACTGCGAACGAAAAATCCAGCGGCCTGACATCGGGGTTGTTGCCGTAGGTCGACGCGAACGGACTGCCGGCGTTGACAACGGAAAAGACGATGGTCGGACTCACGCCGGCCAGCAAGGCGACGCCGAACAAGGCCCCCTGCAAGAACCGGGACATCGTCCGTTCCGCAAGGAACGCGACGAGGAGAAACATGCCATAGCCGGACGCCAGGAAGAGGTTGGCCAACCGGAAATCGACCGTCAATCCGAGCAGGAAGCCGATTGGCGCCAGTAGCCAGATCCCCTGTTGAGATTGCGGGCTCGCTAGCCATCGTGCCGTCAGACATCCTGCGAGCGCGCACACGACGACGGTCGGAGCCATCGAATAGCTCGCCTTGACCGGATTGACCATCAGGTAGATCGCAAGACAGCCGAACGTCCCGGCCATCAGCACCGACCTCATGCTGCGCGCGAGAGAAAGGGCAAATAGCGCAAAGCCGAGGACAACAATGGTCGCCAGCATGTACATGGGCACGACCTGGTGACCTGGCGGAAACAACGCCAACACGAGGCCGACACCTGGCGGGTATTGAATGACGACCTTGCCTGTGGCCGGCATCAGATTGTGACAGGGCGCGGCGGTCGTATCGGCCCAGTCCGGATAGCCGATCGCCTTCAGCTTTGCTTTTTGATAGCCATCGTCGTCGCGGGTGAGGTTGGTGTCGAAGCCCTCCACCAGCCCGAACCTCTGGAACAGATGCGCCTGTCGCAGGTAGCAGATGTCGTCATAAACGCCGCGATCCTCATTCCATCGCAGCATCGTCCAGAAATGGCCGACCAGCACCGCGAAAAACAGGACGGCGAAGACGGCTTTGCTGGTGTGGATCTTCTTCATGGGGATCATGATGCGGCAGGAGACGCCGGCGCTGCTTTAGCGGAATGCGAGATAGAGATTGGACGATAGCGGGCCGAGCGACAACCCGGTGTAGCCCACGGCCGCGGACTTGGGGTTGGAGGATTTGGCAACCAGCGCGGCGAGCCCCAGCAGCCGTTTTCGCGTCATCAGGATCAGGTTCTGCTCATCGGTCCATTCCGACTTGCCGGCGATCCTGCAGGCGATCCTGAAGGTGCCGTCCAGATAGTGCGCCAGCGGGATGGCGGTGTGGTGCTCGACCGGAAAGAACCTGTTGGGGACGGTGATGAACACCCGCCTCGCAACGCGGCAAAGCTCCTTGACCAGGAGCACCTGTTTTCCGTGGCTTCCGGCATGTTCAAGGACGGCATTGGAGGTCGCGACATCGAACGCATGGTCGTCGAACGGCAGCCGTGTATTCGGCTCGATCTGCACGTAGCGGCAAAGCGGAAATGCCGCCTTGAACCCTATTCCTTCGCCGAGCCCACAAGCCGTGATCTTGTGCTGATGTGGGTAGCTTCTTTCCAGCACGTTGGCGCCGTCGTTGATCACGTCGGACACGCCGACGTCCAGAATCTCGTCCGACGCAGACGGCTGCATCTGGGCGATGAAATCCCGGAATATGCGGTCGCGCGCCGCGATCAGCAGCTTTTCCGCCGTGCTCCCGGACGCCACTTCCCGGTAATATTGCTGATCGACCGGCACTGCCCTACCTTCATGTGAGCTTCGAAGCGATGGCGCGTCAGGTTCGCGTCTTGCTCCAGTCGGGACCGACCGGCCCGGATACGCCTTCGAACGCGCCCTCGACCAACTCGATGACGAGGAGCCGGCTGTAATCGACCGGGCCCGGCATCGTGACGCGTCCCTTCGGCACCGGCTTGAAGCCGACGCGGCCGTAATAGGGCTCGTCACCGACCAGCAGCACCAGGCGATGGCCCTGCGCCTTCGCGTCCTTCAGCGCGCGCTCGAGCAACAGCCGGCCGACACCGCGGCCGCGGAACGGAGGCTCGACCGTCAGAGGCCCAAGCAGCAGTGCCGGCGTGTCGCCCACGCAAACCGGCAATTGCCGCACGGATCCGACCAGCAACGTACCGACGCGGGCGGTGAAGGATAGATCGAGCAAATGATCCACATGCTCGCGGATGCGGTAGGCGCTGAGCACAAAGCGGCCGGGCCCGAAGGTACGCTCGTGCAGCCGCTCGATCGCCTGGGCATCGCCGGCGGCTTCCGACCGGATGGTGAGTGAGATATCGTTCATCGCGTCACAGCATCTTCAGGCGGGAGTCATCTTCAGGCGGGAGTCATCGGTTTGCGTCGAGAAAACGCGTCAGGCGGCGTCGGCGGGATATCATTTCGGAAGGCAACGGTCCATGGGATTGCGCCCGGTCCCAGAGGCAATTTCAGGTCCCGAGCGGTGGTTGGGACAGGTAGGCGAGCATCTTCATTTCCCGGCGGCCGCGCGTGACGGTGTCGAGCACGAGCCCCGACGAAGCCGAAAGCAGCGCCATGATCATCAGGCCCATGGAGAGCACGGCCGTCGGCAGCCGCGGTACGAGGCCGGTCTCGAGGAAGGTGATCACGACGGGCAGCCCGAAAGCGATCGACAGCAGCGCGAGGACGATGCCGATCGCCGAAAAGAAGCGCAGCGGCCGCTCCGACCGGTTGAGCTTCAGCATCGTGTTGAAGATGCGCAACCCATCCTGCCAGGTGTTGAGCTTGGAGAAGGAGCCTTCCGGGCGCGCGTAATAGGGCGTTTCGACCTCCGCGACCGGCAGCGACAATTCCAGCGCATAGACCGCAAACTCGGTCTCGATCTCGAAACCGCCGGACAGGACGGGGAAGGATTTGACGAAGCGGCGCGAGAACACGCGGTAACCGGACAGGATGTCCCTGAACGCATGGCCGAAGGTCGATGCCAGGAAACCGGTGAACAGCCGGTTGCCGAAGCGATGACCGCGCCGGTAGGCCTCTTGCGATTGATCGACACGCAGAGCCACAACCATATCCAGATGCTCATCGAGGAGTTGGTCGATCATGCGCGACGCGCTCGGCGCGTCGTAGGTCGCATCGCCATCGACGAGCACGTAGATGTCGGCCTCGATGTCCGCGAACATGCGGCGCACGACATGGCCTTTGCCCTGGCGACGTTCGCTGCGCACGATCGCTCCGGCCTCGCGCGCGATCGCCGCGGTACGGTCGGTCGAGTTGTTGTCGTACACGTAGATCTCGGCCGCGGGCAGTGCCTTGCGGAAATCGGCGACGACCGTCGCGACGGCGGCTTCCTCATTGTAGCAGGGAACCAGCACGGCGACCCGGAATGGCCATGACCTCGTCGATTCAGACAATCTTCAGCCCTCGTCCATGCGCCGCCTGCGGACGCGGCGATTTACTAGCACGAGCAGCCATTATCGCCACGTCGCAATCTGCGGCTTGCCGTCCAGCACTTCCGCGATCCGCAGCCGCGTGCCGGGCGTGGTCCCCTCGGGCAGCGCGGTGACCGCGAAGAATCCGCATTCGGCGATCTCGTGGTTGGGCGCGGGCAGGCGATCCTGCCTGAACTGCCTGACGACGTAGATCGCAACATGGTCGCGGCGGGAGACGTGGCTGTTGAGGAAGATGCCGTGCAGCACGGCCTCGCCGGAGAGATCGATATCACCCTCCTCCTTGAGCTCGCGCCGCATCGCCTGCTCCATGGTCTCGCCGAGATCGACGCCGCCGCCGGGTAGATACCAGCCGGCGACGTAGCTGTGCCGGACCAGGAACACCCTGTCCTCGGCATCCAGCACCACGGCGCGGACGCCGAGCGTCATGCCACGGACGAGCAGGAAATAAGCGTGGAAGATTCGCCGCAGCAGCGGCTCGAATGTCCGTCGGACGCTATTCAGACGATCCCCCATCAGGCTCCCTTGACGCTTTGCCTGAGGCTTGGCTTGCGCGTTGCCCGCGACCTTGCCATTACAGCGGACGAATAGCGAGGCAATCGCGCCCCATGGCTCCCTTCACGCTCGCCCATCTGTCCGACCCGCATCTGCCGCCGCTGCCGAAGCCGCGGCTGATCGAGCTCGCCGGCAAGCGCGCGTTCGGCTATGTCAACTGGACGCGCAACCGTCATAAGTACCAGCGCCGCGAGGTGCTCGACGCACTCGTCGCGGACGTGAAGGCGCAAGGTCCCGACCACATCGCGGTCACAGGCGATCTCGTCAACCTCGCTCTGGAAGCAGAGTTCGCGCCGGCGCGCGCCTGGCTCGACGGCGTCGGTCCACCCGACCGCGTCACCACGATTCCCGGCAATCACGACGCCTATGTCCGCGCCACCTTTCATCGCTTCGGCGAAACCTTCGCGCCCTATCTTGCGGGCGACGACGGCCGCATCGGCTTCCCGAGCGTGCGCCGGCGCGGGCCACTCGCGCTGATCAGCCTGTCCACGGCCGTGCCGACCGTGCCGTTGATGGCGACAGGCACCCTCGGACCCGATCAGCTGGCGTCCCTCGAAGAGGTGCTCGAACGGCTCGCGGCCGAGAACGTCTTCCGCGTGCTGCTGGTGCATCATCCGCTGAAGTCCGGCGCGCGCCACAAGCGGATGACCGACTCCGCCGCGCTGCTGGTGCTTCTGCAACGCCACGGCGTCGAGCTGATCCTGCACGGGCACGACCACATTCATTCGACGATGTGGTTCGAAGGCTCCAACGGCAACATTCCCGCGATCGGCGTGCCGTCGGCCTCCGCGCTCGCGCACGGGCACACTCCGGCCGCGGCCTACAATCTGCTCACCATCGAGAAGGACAATGCCGGCTGGCGTTGCGAGCAGACGGTGCGAAGCGTTAATCCCGGCTTGCAGGTTCGCCAGATCAAGCACGTGCGACTGATTTGAGCCCGCGCCGTCATTGCGAGCGAAGCGAAGCAATCCAGAGTCTCTCTGCGGGAAGATTCCTGGATTGCTTCGCTTCGCTCGCAAGGACGAGATAGTCTTCACCAGCTCCGCAGGGCGGCGAGCACGGCGACCCCGAACAGCGCCGCGGCGCCGAGCACAAATCCGAACACGAATGGCAAGACGCGCGAGCGGCGCGGCGGCGGCGCGACCTCGGGCTTCGGCTCGGGCGGGACCACCATCGCATGCTCGCGCTCGATCATGCGGCGGGCGACGTAATCAGTCACGGCCTCGACGATGACAGCGGTGTCGTGGGATTCGGCGAGCACGATGCGGCCGAAGCGGGTGTCCTGCACGAAGCGGTACATCCGCTTGTCGCGGCCCATCACGATGTGCGCGACGACGTCGATCCAGAGTCTCGGCGTATCGCCCTGGCTAATGCCGCGATCGAACAGGTCGATCTGATCGGGCACCTGCGCGAACAGGGGATCGAGCGAATCGTTGAGTATCTCCAGCCGCGCCACCTCGGCATCGCGCAAATCGACGACGACGCCGGTCCGGTCGGCGGCCTCGATCCGCGCCCGCAACAGTGCATCGCGCAACCGCACCGGGCGCGGCTGGCCGGGATGGATCCCGCTGCTTTCGGGCTCTGACATTGTCGGCCTCGTCCTCACTTGGCCGGATTAACCTATCAGCAACCAAAGTGTCCGCAAAGGCCCTACAATTCCAGTTACTTACGGTGCCCACAACTCCTTCACCTGTGCCAAAAACAGACGGTCCCACCCGGCTTGCGCCGGATGGGACCATCCGTCCTTGGACGTCTTCTTAGTTCAGATTGTCAGGCCGAGACCCGCGACGGCTCTTCCACGATCGAGAAGCGGACGCCGGCCTTGTGGCGGTTCTCTTCCGAGACCGAGCGCCAGGCGTCCTCGGCCTCCTTGCGGGTCTTGAACGGACCCTGCACCTGGGCCGAACCTTCCACGAGCTTGTGGAAGTTCATCGAACCGAACTCGCCGCCGATCACCCAGAAATTGCTGTTGGTCATTGTCAGTCTCCTGTCGATTAGCGTGATGCGTTAGCCGAACTGGTTCATCGTGTTGTGGGCGCCGCCCGCCTTCAGGGCAGCCTCGCCGGCGAAGTATTCCTTGTGGTCGTCGCCGATGTCGGAGCCGGCCATGTTCTGATGCTTGGCGCAGGCGATACCCTGACGGATCTCGGCGCGCTGGACGTTCTTGACATAGCCGAGCATGCCCTGGTCGCCGAAATACTCCTTCGCCAGATTGTCGGTCGAGAGCGCCGCCGTGTGGTAGGTCGGCAACGTGATCAGGTGGTGGAAGATGCCGGCACGCTTGGCTGAATCCGCCTGGAAGGTGCGGATGCGCTCGTCGGCTTCCTTCGCCAGCGGCGTATCGTCGTATTCCGGCTTCATCAGCTCGGCACGATTGTACTTGCTGACGTCCTTGCCGGCTTCCTTCATCGCGTCGTAGACCTGCCAACGGAAGTTGAGCGTCCAGTTGAACGAGGGCGAGTTGTTGTAGGCCAGCTTGGCGTTCGGAACCACCTTGCGGATCCGATCGACCATCTTGGCGATCTGCTCGATATGCGGCTTCTCGGTTTCGATCCAGAGCAGGTCGGCGCCGTTCTGCAGGGAGGTAATGCAGTCCAGCACGCAGCGGTCTTCGCCGGTGCCCGGGCGGAACTGATAGAGATTGGAGGGCAGCCGCTTCGGACGCAGCATCTTGCCGTTGCGGTTGATGATCACGTCGCCGTTGCGAGCGTTCTCCGCCGTCACTTCCTCGCAATCCAGGAAGCTGTTGTACTGATCACCGAGGTCGCCCGGCTTGTGGCTGACCGCGATCTGCTGCGTCAGGCCGGCGCCGAGAGAGTCGGTGCGGGTCACGACGATGCCGTCTTCGACGCCGAGCTCGAGGAAGGCGTGGCGGCAGGCCCGGATCTTGGCCAGGAACACCTCGTGCGGCACGGTGACCTTGCCGTCCTGATGACCGCACTGCTTCTCGTCCGAAACCTGGTTCTCGATCTGGAGCGCGCAGGCACCCGCCTCGATCATCTTCTTGGCGAGCAGATAGGTCGCCTCCGCATTGCCGAAGCCCGCGTCGATATCGGCGATGACGGGCACGACATGGGTCTGGAAGTTGTCGATCTTCTCGATCAACTCCTTCTCCCTGACCTTGTCGCCCTCCTTGCGTGCCTTATCGAGGCTGCGGAAGATATCGTTCAGCTCGCGCGAGTCGGCCTGACGCAGGAAGGTGTAGAGCTCTTCGATCAGTGCCGGCACCGAGGTCTTCTCGTGCATCGACTGGTCGGGCAGCGGGCCGAACTCGGAGCGCAGCGCCGCGATCATCCAGCCGGACAGGTACAGATAGGTGCGATCGGTCTTGCCGAAGTGCTTCTTGACCGAGATCAGCTTCTGCTGGGCGATGAAGCCGTGCCAGCAGCCCAGCGACTGGGTGTACTTGGTGGGGTCGCCCTCATAAGCGGCCATGTCGGCCCGCATCAGCGCCGCAGTGTAGCGGGCGACGTCGAGGCCGGTCTTGAAGCGGTTCTGCAGGCGCATGCGTGCGACGGCCTCGGCCGACACCCCGTTCCAGGTCGGCTGGGTCTTGAGGAGCGACTGGGCCGCCTCGAGCTCGCTCTGATACGAGGCCGGGCCCTGGAGGGTGCTGATGCCGCGGGGCTGGTAGTTCATGTGCCTATCCTTTCGCTGACGATGACAACCGGCCATCGACATTCTTGACAATGCATTGCGAGATGCGTGTCAGAAGCTAAACGCGAGAAAGCAAAGCTCGTACAGAGGGCTTGTACTTGAATGGTGATGTCATGTAACATAGGTACATGTAATCGATGTAACTTTGTAAATATTGTAAATAACACGTCAGCGAACCTGCCGTTGATCCTCTGGAGACCTGAGAATGCCCGCCGGTTCCAGCAAAAAGCTCTTCGTCGGTCCGCGCTTCCGGCGGATCCGGCAGCAGTTGGGGCTGTCGCAAACCCAGATCGCCGAGGGGCTCGGGATCTCGCCGAGCTATGTCAACCTGATCGAGCGCAACCAGCGCCCGGTGACCGCGCAGATCCTGCTGCGGCTGGCCGAGACCTACGATCTCGACCTGCGCGACCTCGCGACTGCCGACGAGGACCGCTTCTTCGCCGAGCTCAACGAGATTTTCTCCGACCCGCTGTTCCGCCAGATCGACGTTCCCAAGCAGGAGCTGCGCGATCTCGCCGAGCTTTGCCCCGGCGTCACCCATGCGCTGCAACGGCTCTATGCCGCCTATACCGAGGCCCGCGAGGGCGAGACGCTGGCCGCGGCACAAATGGCCGACCGCGACGTCGGCACCCGCTATGAGGCCAATCCGGTCGAGCGCGTCCGCGAGCTGATCGAGGCCAACCGCAACTATTTTCCGGAACTCGAGCAGGCCGCGGAGACTCTGCGCGACGAACTGAACGTGCCGGCCGAAGAGCTTTATGCGGCGCTCGCGGCACGACTGCGCGAAAAGCATTCGATCCAGACCCGCATCATGCCGGTGGACGTGATGCGCGAGACGCTGCGGCGCTTCGACCGCCACCGCCGCCAGCTCCTGATCTCCGAGCTGGTCGACCCGCCCGGCCGCGCGTTCCAGCTTGCCTTCCAGCTCGGCCTGGTTGAAGGCGCACAGCATCTGGAGACCATCATCGGTCGCGCCGGCCCGCTCGACGACACACCGCGCCGCCTGTTCCGTATCACGCTCGGCAACTACTTTGCGGCGGCCGTGATGATGCCTTACCCGGCTTTCCTGGCCGCGGCGGAAGCGCTGAATTACGACATCCATCTGCTGGCGCAGCGATTCAATTCCGGCTTCGAGCAGGTCTGCCATCGGCTCACCACCTTGCAGCGGCCGAACGCGCGCGGCATCCCGTTCTTCCTGCTTCGCGTCGACAACGCCGGCAACGTGTCCAAGCGGTTTTCATCGGGCACGTTCCCGTTCTCGAAATTCGGCGGCACCTGTCCCTTGTGGAACGTGCACTCCACCTTCGACACGCCGGATCGCCTGCTGAAGCAGGTGATCGAGCTGCCCGACGGCACGCGCTATTTCTCGATCGCGCAGATGGTGCGCCGCCCCGTTGCGCCGCACCCGCTGCCGCAGCCGCGCTTCGCCATCGGCCTCGGCTGCGAGATCCGTCACGCCGCGCGCCTCGTCTACGCGGCCGGCATGGATCTGGAGAAGGCGGAGGGCACGCCGATCGGCGTCAACTGCCGCCTCTGCGAGCGCGAAAACTGCGCCCAGCGTGCCGAGCCGCCAATCACGCGCACGCTGATCCTGGACGAGACGACGCGGCGCGTGAGCTCATTTGCTTTTTCGAATGCGCGGGAGCTGTGAGGCGACACATCTACCTCCTCGTCATTGCGAGCGAAGCGAAGCAATCCAGACTGTCTCCGCAGTGACAGCCTGGATTGCTTCGTCGCTCCGCTCCTCGCAATGACGAAGGCTTCACGCCAGCGTATGCACGATCACCGGCCCTGCGGCGGCGCGGGCGTCGCCTGCAAGCAGCGAGCCGAGATCCTTCTCGATCCAGGCGATCGCACGCCGGTTCGCCTCCTCCGCCTGCTCAAACTTGTCAAAGATCGAAATCGCCGTGACCGTGTCGTCGCCGGCATAGACGACGTAATAGGCGCGGAAGCCGTCGACGTCGCTGATGATCGGAACGGCGCCGTCCTTGATGCGGCGCGCCAGCTCTTCGGCGCTCCCGCTTTTCGCTTTGGCCTGACGGATGGCGGCATACATGGCTTCCTCCTACCGGCTGTCTTGATCTACGGGCCTGGTGCCCGCACCGCATGCTACGCCGAACCGTGCGGGCGATCCACGCTTGGTTAACCCGGCACTAATCCACCTCCGCGATCTGCAACCAACGGTTAAGCACGCCTCAACATCGGTGCCTTAGTCTCGCCCCACTCACTTTTCGCAAACAACGATGGCCTAGTCTGCCGCGTCAAGTGACATCAGGGGGTTCATCATGCGCATTGCGCTGCTGCTGACCGCGACCATTGTCGGCGCGTTCATGGCCAATCCATCCAATGCCGGACCGCTCGATGCCGCCACCGGGGCAGCACAGGCGTTGCCGCCGGGCTTCCAGAGCTACCGCGGCTACATGTTCGACATCTCGGAGAATTCCGACCGCAAGGATGTCGACAAGCTTACCGAGAATCTGAAGAGCCAGATCGACGTGGTCGAGGCTGCCGGCCTCTCGCCGCGCGTCCTGCGCTTCTTCCGCACCGTCCCGATCATCGCCAGCGAACTCGCCTGCCTCGACGAAGGCGCCGCGACTGCCTGCTACGGGCGGGTCACCCCGAACGTCGAGCGCCCCGTGCCGCGGACCCTCACCGTCTGGGACCACGCCACGCAGCGCTGGACCAATCCCAATGCCGTCGACCTCGCAGTCGATTCGGGCCTCGGCGTGATCATGCTGCGGCCGGACATGATGCGTTACGAAAAGGAAGCCGTGCTGCTGCACGAACTCCTGCACGCCTATCACGCGCGGCTGCTGCCGGACGGCTACGCCAACAAGGGCGTGATCGGCTATTACGCCTATGCCAAATCCAAGGACCTCCTGCCCAAGGAGGCCTATGCGATGAAGAATCACATGGAGTTCTTTGCGGTGACCGCCAGCATCTTCCTGGCCGGGAAGAGCGAATTCCACGACCCGAAGTCGCGCGAGACGCTCAAGGAGAAATTGCCGGATTATTACAAATATCTGGTCGGCGTGTTCGGCTTCGACCCCGATCCGGCAGCGTCGAGCGGCCCGGTCGCCTCGCTGAAGTAAGGCAGACATGGCGCGCGTGCGCTGAACACAATAACGGCCGCGTCAACAACGCGGCCCTGTTTTTTCGAGCTGGAGAATGGGCGATCGCAGTGTCCGCAATCCTTGCTCAGGCCGCGTGACAGACAGCACAGTCGTGCGAGGACGTATCGGGCATCGTCGGGGTCATGAGCTGCATCGGGCAGCCTCAAGTGGAAAAATGCCATCATGACAAAGCTCACCTTCTCCGCCATCGCCGCCCTCATCGCCGTCACGACGCTCGTCGGCTCCGCCCAGATCTCCCCCGCTGCTGCCGGTAGCCTGGACTGGCTCGGTAACGACAATTACGTGCGCTGCCTGAAATATGTCAGCTCGCTCGCCCATGGCGATGCCGCTGCCTACGACCGCGGCCGCAGGACCTGCAATCGGCAATACTACCCCGGCCATCCCGGCTACGATTACTGAACGGCCGGGACGGACTGGGCAAAGAGCCGCGCGAGCAGCGCGGCTTTTTTGTTTTGGCAGCCGGAAGCTGCGGATGACGCGCGGCCGGGAATTGCCAAGGCGGGGCCCGATCTGCATAGTCCCGCCGCATCGATACTGTTTTCGAAGAGGATAGAACAACATGGCGGACGCCGACCTGGATGTCGTGATCCGGCAACTGGCCAGACAGCTGCATACGGGCCTGATAACCCGCGCCAAGGAGCGGCGGGATCGCTTCAACGGCCTCGCGGCCAAGGCCAAGGGCAAGGAGACCGGCGACCGCTTCAAGATGATGGCCAAGGCCACCATGGAGCAGGCCATTGCCGCCGCCAAGCGCCTGCAGATGTCCGCCGACAACGTCGCCGACAGCTACGCCCGGTCGATGCGGATCGCCGCCAGCACGCCTGTCGCGGACAAGGTGGAGAAGAAGGCCGCGAAGGAAAAGCCGGTGAAGAAGGCGAAGAAGGCCAAAGCCAAGAAGTAGGCGCGCACTTTCTTCCTTCTCCCCTTGTGGGAGAAGGTGGCGCGAAGCGCCGGATGAGGGGTTGTTTCCGCGAATTCAACTGCAGCAGGCTCACGCGCGGAGAGATACCCCTCACCCGTCTCGCCGCTTCGCGGCGAGCCACCCTCTCCCACAAGGGGAGAGGGTTGCAGCGGCGCACGCAGCTCTAGATATCTCTACCGCCCTGGCGCGGCGAGCCGGGTCGGCTCGGCCCTTGCCAGTTCGGCGAGTTTTGCGCGCGCCGCATCGCGGGTGCGGGCATCCTTGCCGGCGGGCAGCGCCAACGCGGCCTCGAAATCGGCGCGCGCCTCATTCGCCTGGCCGCGGGCGAGGAATGCGAGGCCACGGTCGAGCCGAGCCTGCGCATCCGAGGGGGCGAGGCGGATTGCGGTGTTGTAGCTCAGGATGGCGCGATCGAGATCGCTGGTGGCGGCGAGCGCGAGACCGCGCTGGTGATAGGGCGCGGCCTGTTTGGGATCATGCGCGATCGCCTCGTCGTAATCCTCGATGGCGAGTTCGAGGTCGCCATTCTGCCGGCGCGCCAGCGCCCGATCGCGATAGAGCGAGGCGCGGTTGGGATTGAGGTGGATGGCCTCGTCGAAATCGGCGATGGCCCGCCGCCAGTCGCCATGGCGCAGCGCGATCCGCCCGCGTCCCTCATAGGCAAACGCGATCAGCGAGCCGCGCAGCGGGGAGAAGCCGATCACCGCCGAGCAGATGTCGGGATCGTCCTCGTCCCCGCAATTCACGACCATGTGCGTGGACAGGCCAATCAGCACGCCCAGGACGATCAGCAATGGTACCGCAGCTCTGGTCATCTTCCGCCGTGGCAGGCGGAGGGCCGGCCACGCATCCCCTTTCGAAGGAACAGTCTCGCCCGGGTGTTACCAGCAGACGCGAGAGCCCTGTGTGCGCCAGATCACAAAGCCTGGCGCAATTTCAAGCCAGTCCCATCAGCCCCAAGGGCCGCGCGAGGACGAGCGGCCCCACGGGCTCCGCGGCGGATAGTTCTCGTTGGCGCCGACCGACGGCGACGCATGCGCGCCGAGCTCGGCTGCGAGCTGCTGAAGCGCCGCGATGCGATTCTGCGTCGAGGGATGGGTGGCGAACAGATTGTCCACGCCGTGGCCCGACAGCGGATTGATGATGAACATGTGCGCGGTGGCGGGATTTCGTTCCGCCCCATAATTGGGGACCTGATGCGCGGCGCCCTCGATCTTGACCAGCGCCGATGCCAGCCACATCGGCTGACCGGCGATGCGTGCGCCGAGATTGTCAGCGGCGTATTCGCGCGTACGACTGATCGCCATCTGCACCAGCATGGCCCCGATCGGGGCAAGGATCATCATCAGGATCGAGCTGACGATGCCCGGGCCGTTGTTGTCGCGATTGCCGCCGAAGAACATGCCGAACTGCGCCAGCATCGAGATCGCACCGGCGATCGTCGCGGTAACAGTCATCAGCAGCGTGTCGTGGTGCTTGATATGGGCGAGCTCGTGCGCGATCACGCCGGCGAGCTCCTCCCGGCTGAGCTGGCGCATCAACCCGGTGGTGACCGCAACCGCGGCATTCTCGGGATTGCGCCCGGTCGCAAACGCGTTGGGCTGCGGCTCGTCCATCAGGAACACGCGCGGCATCGGCAAGCCGGCGCGGCCCGCAAGCTCGGCGACGAGCCCGACCAGCTCCGGTGCGCTGCTGCGGTCGACCTCATGGGCGCCGTACATGCTGAGCACCATGCGGTCGGAGTTCCAGTAGGTGAAGAGATTGGTCGCGGCGGCAATGACGAGCGCGATCATGGCGCCGCCAGCACCGCCGATCAGATAGCCGACACCCATGAACAGGGCGGTCAGGCCTGCAAGCAGCATTGCGGTACGAAGATAGTTCATGGTCCTCTCCCGAGGCCGGCCGTTGCCGCTGGGGGCGTTGCAGGCCGGCGAGCATGAGGTAGGGATGACCCCGGTCCCGGCGCAAGGTTTCCAGGTGCGTCGCGGGGCCGCGCCTATTGACCGAGCCAGGGCCCCGAGGGCACGATCGAAACCATGCACTTCGAGATTCTCGGCGAGATTACCGAGATCGAAACCTTCGCCAGCGGCTCCGGCATCCGCGAGGTCGCCCGGCTGCGGCGAATCTATGGGCGAGGACGTTGGCGAAAGCGCAAGGGCATTGCCCGAGTGCGATTATCCGATGGCTCTACCCAGCTCGCTGAGATACATTGGTACGAGGCTGCCGGCATCGGCCGCAAGGAATTCAAGCTCAAGAGCCTGCTCTGAAAATCATGACGAAGTCGCGAAGCAAGCAACTGGTGATCTGTGTGGACAACGAGGGCTACGCGGCCTCTCTCGAGAAGCGCAAGATCTACGAGTCGCTGCGCGACCCCGCGGCCGACAAGCATGGCATGCTGCGCATCATCGACGAGTCAGGCGAAGATTATTTGTATCCGAAGACATTGTTCCGCTCCATCGCGTTGCCACTCGCCGTCAAGCGTGCCGTATTAGCGGCCTAGCGCTTATCCGCCCAGTACCAGAGATATCGATGCCGATGAACTGCCTTGGTTCTCGCCTTGCGGTCGCAACGATCGCGGCCGCCGCTCTGCTCACGCTCGCCCTTCCCGCCTCCGCCCAGTTCGCGCCGCCGTCCGCAAAACCCGCGGCCCCCAAGGCCACTGCGCCCTCGCCGCGCGCGGCGTCGTGCCACAATGGCGCGAACTTCGATCGATTTCTGGCCGACGTGAAGCAACAGGCGGTTGCCGCCGGCGTGTCGCAGCGGACCATCGCGGAGGCTTCACCCTACCTCGTGTACGACCAGGGTATCGTCAACCGCGACCGCGGCCAGCGCGTGTTCGGCCAGCTCTTCACCGAATTTGCTGGCCGCATGGCCGCGCCCTATCGCATGCAGAACGGCCAGCAGCACATCAAGCAACATGCGGCCGCGTTTGCGCGTGCGGAAAAGGAATACGGCGTGCCGCCGGCGGTGATCGCCGCGTTCTGGGGACTGGAGAGCGATTTCGGCGTCAACATGGGCAATCTGCCGACACTGAAATCGCTGGTGTCGCTGGCCTATGATTGCCGCCGCTCGGAGATGTTCGTGAACGAGACCATCGCGGCGCTGAAGATCATCGACCGCGGTGACTTGCATCCCGACGAAATGGTCGGCTCCTGGGCCGGAGAGCTCGGCCAGACCCAGTTCCTGCCCGTGCATTACGTCAACTACGCGGTCGACTATGACGGCGACGGGCGACGCGATCTCCTCCGCAGCGAGGACGACGTGATCGGCTCGACCGCGAACTACATCGCCAACGGATTGAAGTGGCGGCGCGGTGAGCCGTGGCTGGAAGAAATCAAGGTGCCGCAAAACCTGCCGTGGGATCAGACCGATCTCACGGTGCAGCAGCCACGCTCGAAATGGGCACAGCTCGGCGTGACCTATCCCGACGGCAGGCCGCTGCCGAACGACAATCTCGCGGCCTCCGTGCTGCTGCCGATGGGACGCTTTGGTCCGGCCTTCATGGCGTACCCGAATTTCGCGGCCTACACCGAGTGGAATAACTCGCTGATCTATTCGACCACCGCGGGCTATCTCGCCACCCGCATCGCAGGCGCGGCTCCGATGCGAAAGCCGTCCACACCCGTCGCGCAACTGCCGTTCAACGAACTCAAGCAATTGCAGCAGCTTCTGGTCCAGGCGGGCTTCAATGTCGGCAAGGTCGACGGTGTGCTGGGCCAGCAGAGCCGCGCCGCGGTGAAGGCGATGCAGATCAAATACGGTCTGCCGGCCGATTCCTGGCCGACCGCCGAGCTGCTCGCCCGGATGCGCGGCGGCACGGCGCAGGCCCAGCCGGCGGGGACGATCCGGTAGAATTTTTGCACTGCACAAGCCGCTTCCGCGATTGTATTTTTCCATGACGTTCCCATGTGAGTGGCTCAGGCTTCTCCTGAGATTCCCCACCACAGAGCGAGCATCACATGTCCTTCCACGACGCCGTCGTCCCCGCCTATTTGCAAATACTGAACAGCCTGACCGGCCTGCTCACGAAAGCCGAGGCGCATTGTGCGGCCAAGAAGGTCGATCCCGCCGTCCTGCTGGGCTCGCGCCTGTTTCCGGACATGCTGCCGCTCTCGAAGCAGATCCAGCTCGTCAGCGACTTCGCAGCCAAGGGCTGCGCCCGGCTGACCCATAGCGAAGTGCCCTCCACATCAGACACCGAAACCAGCTTTGCCGAATTGAAGCAGCGGCTCGCCAAGACCATCGACTATGTGAAATCCTTCAAGCCCGAGCAGTTCGAGGGCGCCGACACCAGGGACGTCACCTTCCCGGCCGGCCCCGACAAGTCCATCACCATGAAGGGCCAGCAATTCCTGAGCGCGTTCTCGCTGCCGAACTTCTATTTCCACGCCGCGACCGCCCATGGTCTTCTGCGCCACGCCGGCGTCGAGATCGGCAAGCGCGATTTCCTCGGCGCGAACTAAAGTCCGATCATTCCAGCGGCCGCGGCAGGAGATTGAATCTGCTGCCGTGGCTGAAATTGCGCACGCTTTATGCTGCGCGGCTTCGCTGCGCATCTCGCCTGCAGTTTCCGTATGGCTCCTCCCTTGCGCTGATTGCCCCGATGCACAAGTGTTCCGGACCTCTCATTGTCTGGAAGCATTCCCATGAGCCGTTCGACCAAATTGTTTGAGACCTACAAGCTCGGCCCGATCACGCTGGCGAACCGTTTCGTGATGGCGCCACTGACGCGTAACCGCGCCGTTCCCGGCACGTTCGTACCGGGTTCGCTTGCGGCAGACTATTATGGCCAGCGTGCTTCCGCAGGCCTCCTGATCACCGAAGCAAGCCAGGTCTCGCAGCAGGGTCAAGGCTATCAGGACACCCCCGGCATCTACTCCAAGGACCAGGTCGCCGGGTGGCGCAAGGTCACCGATCAAGTGCACCAGCGCGGCGGCAAGGTCTTCATCCAGCTCTGGCATGTCGGCCGCATCTCGCACGTCGACCTTCAGGCCAATGGCGCGGCCCCGGTGGCGCCGAGCGCGATCCGCGCCAAGGGCAAGACCTTCGTCAACGGCACTTTCGCCGACGTCTCCGAGCCCCGCGCGCTCGAGCTCTCCGAAATCCCAGGGATTATCGACGACTTCAAGCGCGCCACGAAGAACGCACTCGAGGCCGGCTTCGACGGCGTCGAGATCCACGGCGCCAACGGCTATCTGCTCGAGCAGTTCGCCAAGGACGGCACCAACAAGCGCACCGATGCCTATGGCGGCTCGATCGAGAACCGCGCGCGGCTGATGCTGGAAGTCTCCAAGGCCGTCGTCGCCGAAGCGGGCGCCGACCGCACGGGCATCCGCATCTCGCCGGTGACGCCGGCCAACGACATCTCGGATTCGAACCCGCAGGCCTTGTACGACCATATCGTCGACGGTCTCGGCGCGCTGAAGCTCGTCTATCTCCATGTGGTCGAAGGCGCCACCGGCGGTCCGCGCGACATCGCGCCATTCGACTATGCGGGTCTGCGCAAGCGCTTCCCCGGCGCCTACATCGCCAACAACGGCTATGATTTCGATCTCGCCGCCAAGGTGCTGGACGCGAACGCGGCCGATCTCATCGCCTTCGGCAAGCCGTTCATCTCCAACCCTGATCTGGTCGAGCGGCTGAAGCAGGGCGCGGCGCTGAACGATTGGGACAAGACCACGTTCTACGGCGGTGGCGCGAAGGGATACACCGACTACCCGACGCTGGAGACGGCCGAGGCGGCGGAGTAGGTCTTCTCCCTCGCCCCGTTCTTACGGGGAGAGGGTTGGGGTGAGGGGCCGCCTCCGCGAAAGTAGTGACAATGGAATTCGCGGAGAGCTCCCCTCACCCGATCGCTTCGCGATCGACCTCTCCCCAAGCGGGCGAGGTAAGAAAGAAAAAGGCCGGGATTGCTCCCGGCCTTTCGTCGTTATGTTGATGTGCCTTACTGCAGCGAAGCCCGCTTCGGGGGCTGTGCCGGCCACGACTTGATCAGGGTGTCGTAGTCGACCGTCTCGCCCTTCGGCTTCTCGTTGGCGAGCTTGCGCTGGGGAGCAATCGTGCCGTCCTTCTGGGCCTTGGCGAACCAGTACTCGGCCGTCTCCTTCTTGTGCAGCTTCGGACCGCAGGCGCCCTGCACGCCCGACTTCTCCAGACGCTCCATCACGGAGTCCTGGGCGGCGGCAAGCGAGTCCATCGCGGCTTGCGGCGTTTTCGCACCGGACGACGCATCGCCGATGTTCTGCCACCACAGCTGCGCCAGCTTCGGATAGTCGGGCACGTTGTTGCCGGTCGGGGTCCACTGCACGCGCGCGGGCGAACGGTAGAACTCGACAAGGCCGCCGAGCTTCGGCGCACGCTCGGTGAACGACTTGTCCCAGATGTCGGACTCACGGATGAATGTGAGACCGACATGGCTCTTCTTCAGCGACACCGTCTTGGAGACGATGAACTGGAGATAGAGCCAGGCTGCCTTGCGGCGATCGGCCGGGGTCGACTTCAGAAGCGTCGCGGAGCCGGCGTCCTGGTAGCCGAGCTTCATGCCTTCCTTCCAGTACGAACCGTGCGGCGACGGAGCCATACGCCATTTCGGCGTACCGTCCGCGTTCATCACGGCGATGCCCGGCTTCACCATGTCGGCGGTGAAGGCGGTGTACCAGAACATCTGCTGGGCGATGTTGCCCTGCGCCGGCACCGGACCCGACTCGGAGAAGGTCATGCCCTGCGCCTGCGGCGGAGCATACTTCTTCATCCACTCGAGGTACTTCGTGATCGAGTAGACCGCGGCCGGACCGTTGGTGTCGCCACCACGCTCGACCGAGGAGCCCACCGGACGGCAGCCTTCCATGCGGATGCCCCATTCGTCGACCGGCAGACCGTTCGGGATGCCCTTGTCGCCGTTACCGGCCATCGACAGCCAGGCGTCGGTGAAACGCCAGCCGAGCGACGGGTCCTTCTTGCCATAGTCCATATGGCCATAGACCTTGACGCCGTTGATCTCCTTGATGTCGTTGGTGAAGAACTCGGCGATGTCTTCATAGGCCGACCAGTTCACGGGAACGCCGAGCTCGTAGCCATACTTGGCCTTGAACTTGGCCTTGTAGTCGGCGTTGGTGAACCAGTCATAGCGGAACCAGTAGAGGTTCGCGAACTGCTGGTCGGGCAGCTGATAGAGCTTGCCGTCCGGCGCGGTGCCAAACGACTTGCCGATGAAGTCGTTGACGTCGAGCATGGGGTCGGTGACGTCCTTGCCCTCGCCGGTCATGTAGTCCGACAGCGCGATGGTCTGGCCGTAGCGGAAGTGGGTGCCGATCAGGTCGGAATCGTTGATCCAGCCGTCGTACACGTTCTTGCCGGACTGCATCTGGGTCTGCAGCTTCTCGACGACGTCACCTTCCTGGATGATGTCGTGCTTGAGCTTGATGCCGGTGAGTTCGGAGAACGCCTTCGCCAGCGTCTGCGATTCGTATTCGTGGGTCGTGATGGTCTCGGAGACGACGTTGATCTCCATGCCCTTGAAGGGCTCGGCGGCCTTGGCGAACCACTCCAGCTCCTTCTTCTGGTCTTCCTTCGACAGCGTCGAGGGCTGGAATTCCGCGATCCACTTCTGGATCGCGGCGTCGTCGGCGGCGCGAACCGGCGCCGAGACGGCCAACGACACCGCGATGATGGCGGCGACGCTGGACATCGTCAGAAAACTATTCTTGGTCAATGGACGTTCCCTTCTCCTAAACTGCCGCATGTTGTTCCTCCGTTGCAGCGACAAACTTCTACAGGCCCGGGTTGGTCCCGGATCTGGCCGTTCCTTCGCGGGCTAGACCGTGCGGAAAATGAGTACGGCCGTGGCCAGCGAAATTCCTGATGCGATCCAAAGGCGCGAAATTTCAAGTCCGTCCTCGCCGATCGGCAGCGTGGCGAGGGCATCGGTGCCGGCGAAGGCGATCCAGAGCAAGTGGATGACCGCCGCCGTGATCAGGGAGATGAACAGACGGTCGCCGCGCGTCGTCGGGATGCGCAGCACGCCGACGCGCTCGGCTTCGGGATAGGCCACCCCGAGCCAGGTCATTACGGCAAGCGTGCAGGCGAGCGCGACAAAGAAGATCGCCGTCGGCGGCGTCCAGGCCATCCATGCAATAGCTTCCATTGATGCCCCCTACACCCGACCGAGCGCAAAGCCGCTCGCGATATAATTGCGGACGAACCAGATCACGAGCGCGCCCGGGATGATCGTAAGCACGCCGGCCGCAGCTAGCAGGCCCCAGTCCATGCCCGCCGCCGACACCGTGCGCGTCATGATCGCGGCGATCGGCTTGGCCTGCACCGACGTCAGCGTGCGCGCGAGCAGCAGTTCGACCCAGGAGAACATGAAGCAGAAGAAGGCGGCGACGCCGATGCCGCTCGCGATCAGCGGCACCAGGATTTTGATGAAGAAGCGCGGGAAGGAGTAGCCGTCGAGGAAGGCGGTCTCGTCGATCTCGCGCGGCACGCCGGAAACGAAGCCTTCCAGGATCCACACCGCCAGCGGGACGTTGAAGATGCAGTGCGCGAGCGCGACCGCCCAGGGCGTATCGAACAGCCCGATCGCCGAATAGAGGTTAAAGAACGGAAGTGCATAGACCGCGGCCGGCGCCATGCGGTTCGACAGCAGCCAGAAGAACAGATGCTTGTCGCCGAGGAAGCGGTAGCGCGAGAACGCATAAGCCGCCGGCAGCGCCACCGAGATCGAGATGATGGTGTTGAGGACGACGTATTCCAGCGAGTTGATATAGCCGGAATACCAGCTCTCGTCGGTGAAGATGCGCTTGTAGTGCTGCAGTGTCGGCGCGTGCGGCCACAGCGTCATCGTCGAGACGATCTCGGCGTTGGTCTTGAAGCTCATGTTGACGAGCCAGTAGATCGGCAACAGCAGGAAGATCAAGAACAGCGCCATGATGAGACGGCGGCCGGGAATCGAATGCATCACGCGGCTCCTTCCTGCGGCTTCCGCTCGGCGCCGGCATTGGTCATGACGGTGTAGAAGATCCAGCAGACGATCAGGATGATAAGATTGTAGACCAGCGACAGTGCGGCGGCCTTGCCGAGGTCGAACTGGCCAAGCGCGATCTTGACCAGCTCGATCGACACGAAGGTCGTCGAGTTGCCGGGGCCGCCACCTGTCACCACGAACGGTTCGGTGTAGATCATGAACGAGTCCATGAAGCGCAGCAGCACCGCGATCAGCAGCACCCGGTTCATCTTCGGCAACTGGATCGCCTTGAACACCGCCCAGCGCGAGGCGCCGTCGATCTGGGCGGCCTGGTAATAGGCCTCCGGGATCGACTTCAGGCCGGCATAGCACAACAGCGCGACCAGGCTGGTCCAGTGCCAGACGTCCATCACGATGACGGTGACCCAGGCGTCGATGTCGTTGGAGACGTAATTGTAGTCGAGGCCGATATGATTGAGGACATAGCCGAGCAGGCCAATGTCCGGCCGGCCAAAGATCTGCCAGATCGTGCCGACCACGTTCCACGGGATCAGCAGCGGCAGCGCGAGGATGACAAGACTGGCCGCAACCGTCCAGCCCTGGCGCGGCATCGATAGCGCGACCAGGATGCCGAGCGGCACCTCGATCGCGAGGATGACAAGCGAGAAGAACAGATTGCGGCCGAGCGAGGCCAGGAAGCGGCCGCCGAGGTCGGTCGAGGGATCGAGCAGCTCCTTGAACCAGCCGACGCCGTTCCAGAAGAACTGGTTGTTGCCGAAGGTGTCCTGCATCGAGTAGTTCACCACCGTCATCAGCGGCAGCACTGCCGAGAAGGCGACGACCAGGAACACCGGCAGCACCAGGAACCAGGCTTTTTGGTTGATGGTCTTGTCCATCAGGCAGCTCCCTCCACCAGAAGGCTGTCGGCATAGACGTGGACGTGCGACGGATCGAATTTCAAGCCGGCCGTGCCGTCCGGGCTGGTGAAACCGGCCGGCGCGCGCGCCGCGAGTTTTGCGTCCCCGAGCCGCGCACGCGCGAAGCGGATGCGGCCGAGATCGTCGATCCGTTCGATCTTGGCGCTGAGCAGGCCGGGCGCAGGCGCAACGGCGTCGACGAATTCGGGGCGCACCCCGATTTCAATCTTGGCGCCGATTGGCAGCTTGTCGTAGCTCCGGTTGAGGGCAATGACGTAGCCACCGATGCGCGCCTCGCGGCCCCTCACCTCGGCCGGAATGATGTTCATGCCGGGCGAGCCGATGAAATAGCCCACAAAAGTGTGCGCCGGCTTGTCGAACAGCTCGGCCGGCGTGCCGCTCTGCACCACGCGGCCGTCATGCATGACCACGACGGTATCCGCAAAGGTCAGCGCCTCGGTCTGGTCGTGGGTGACGTAGATCATCGTGAGGTCGAGCTCGCGATGCAGCGCCTTCAGCTTGGAGCGGAGCTGCCATTTCAGCTCGGGGTCGATCACGGTCAGGGGTTCGTCGAACAGCACGGCGGCAACGTCCGAGCGCACCAGGCCGCGGCCGAGCGAGATCTTCTGCTTGGCATCGGCCGTGAGCCGCGTCGCCTTGCGGTTCAGATAGGGCTCGAGGTCGAGCAGGCGGCCGATCTCGGCGACGCGCTTGTCGATCTCGGCTTTCGGGACGCCGCGGTTCTTCAGAGGAAACGCCAGATTCTGCCCCACCGTCATGGTGTCGTAGATCACCGGAAATTGGAACACCTGGGCGATGTTGCGCTTCTGGGTTGACAGCGGTGTGATGTCCTCGCCGTCGAACAGGATTTTCCCCCGCGACGGCGTGATGATGCCGGAGATGACATTAAGCAGCGTGGTCTTGCCGCAGCCGGACGGCCCGAGCAGCGCGTAAGCGCCGCCCTGCCGCCAAGTCATGGTGACCGGCTTCAGTGCAAAGCTGTCCTGCGGCGCATCATTGCCGCCGTAGGAGTGCGCGAGATCGACGAGGTCAATGCGGGCCATGTCGCATCTCCTCAGGTGTTGCCGGGAGCGGCGACCAGACGGTCTGCCGCATCGAAGACGAAGACATCATTGGGATCGAGCACGGCATCGAGCGTCTGGCCGGGCTCGAACTCATGCACGCCGTGCAGCACCGCCACCCAGTTCGATCCGTCGCGGGTCAGATGCACAAAGCTCTCCGAACCGGTGATCTCGGTCACCGTCACCGTGGCATTGAAGGCATGGCGGTCAGTCTCGCCATTGGCAAGCGCGAGCTGATGGGCACGAAATCCGACGCGATAAGCGCCGTCCGAGAGAGAGGAATAGAGACCGGACGCCGGCGCGGCGATGCCGCCCGCATATTGCACGGAGCCGTTCTTCTTCTCGATGCCGACAAGATTCAGCGGCGGATCGGAGAACACCTGCGCGACCCGCAAGCTCTGCGGATGACGGTAAACGTTCGGCGTCTCGCCGATCTGGAGCGCCTTCCCCTCCCACATGCACACCGTGTTGCCGCCGAGCAGCAGCGCCTCGGTCGGCTCGGTGGTGGCATAGACAAAGATCGCGCCGGACGCCTCGAAGATGCGCGGCAGCTCGGTGCGCAGCTCCTCGCGGAGCTTGTAGTCGAGATTGGCGAGCGGCTCGTCGAGCAGCACGAGATCGGCGCCCTTCACCAGCGCGCGCGCCATC
The DNA here is from genome assembly GCF_023073915.1 of Bradyrhizobium sp. 149. Classification (GTDB taxonomy): domain Bacteria; phylum Pseudomonadota; class Alphaproteobacteria; order Rhizobiales; family Xanthobacteraceae; genus Bradyrhizobium. The sequence continues at coordinate 185,298 of NZ_JADPKK010000015.1, forward strand.
GCTGTTCGCTGCTGCTGGCCACCGGAAAGCTGCAGCGGTGTGCGCTTCAGGAACGGCTCGAGCCTGAGCAGCCGGGCGGCTTCCGCGACGCGCGCCTCGATCTCGGCCCGCGGCTTGCCCTGCACCCGCAGGGGCGAGGCGATGTTCTCGTAGACCGACAGCGAAGGGTAATTGATGAACTGCTGATAGACCATCGCGACCGAGCGCTGGCGCACGTCGACACCGGTGACGTCCTTGCCGTTGACCAGCAGCTTGCCCGATGTCGGCTTGTCCAATCCGGCGAGCAGCCGCATGATCGAGGTCTTGCCCGACAGTGTCGGCCCGAGCAGCACGTTGAGCGTGCCGCTCTCGAGCGTCAGCGAGACGTCGCGAATGTGCGGGATCCCGTCGACAGTCCGGGTCACGTGATCGAGTGTCACCGTCATGAGCGTCCTCCGGCTTCCAGCAGGGGACTTTGCTGCACAGCGTGGGTCCTGATCCAGTCGTCAAGCGCCGCGATCTCGTCGGCACTTAGTCGCAGGCCGAGCTTGGAACGGCGCCAGACGATGTCCTCGGCGGTAACGGCCCATTCGTTGGCCATGAGGTAGCGGACCTCGCGTTCGGTCAGAGTCGCGCCAAACACCAGGCCGAGATCGGCCGCCGATTTCGCATCCCCAAGCAACTTGATCGCCCTCGTGCCGTAGGCGCGTGCGAGGCGCCGCGCATGCTCGTGGCTGAGGAAGGGATAGCCCCGCTGGAGCTCGGCGATCAGCCCGTCGACATCGGACACGCCCATGTCGCCGCCGGGCAGCGGCCACTTGCCGGTCCAGCCCTCGCGCGCTTTCGCACTGCGAAGATAGGGCGCGAGCCGCTCCAGCGCCTCCTCGGCGAGACGGCGGTAAGTCGTGATCTTGCCGCCATAGATCGACAGCAGCGGCACGCCGCCGGGCGTGTCGAGCTCGAACACATAGTCGCGCGTGGCGGCCTTGGCTTCGCTGGCGCCGTCATCATAAAGCGGACGCACGCCGGAATAGGTCCAGACCACGTCATCAGGCGTGACCGGCTTGGCCAAATATTCGCTTGCCGCCGTGCAGAGATACTGGATCTCCTCAGCCGTCGCCTTCACCTTGGCGGGATCGCCGTCATAGTCGCGGTCGGTGGTGCCGATCAAGGTGAAATCGTCCTGGTAGGGAATGACGAAGATGATGCGGCCGTCGGCGTTCTGGAACATGTAGGCGCGGTCGTGGTCATAGAGTTTTTTGACGACGATGTGCGAGCCCTGCACTAAGCGCACCTTGGCTTTGGCGTTGACGCCGGCACCGCGGCCGAGCACGTCCTCGACCCACGGGCCGCCGGCATTGATGAGCGCGCGAGCCTGGACCGACGAGCGCGCGCCGGTCAGCGTGTCGATCATGCTGACGGTCCAGATGCCGTCGGACTGACGGATCTCGGTGGCGCGGGTGCGGGTCCGGATCTCGGCGCCCTTGTCGGCGGCATCGCGCGCGTTGAGCACGACGAGACGGGCGTCGTCGACGAAGCAGTCGGAATATTCGAACGCGCGGCTGTAGCGGTTCGGGATCAGCGGCCGGCCGACCTCGTCACGCCCAAGATCGACCGAGCGCGTCGCCGGCAGCAAATGGCGGCCGCCGATGTGGTCATAAAGGAAGAGTCCGAGGCGCAGCAGCCATGCCGGCCGCAGGCCGGCATGATGCGGCAAAACGAAACGCAAGGGCCGGATGATGTGGGGCGCGATGCCCCAGAGGATCTCGCGCTCGATCAGCGCCTCGCGGACCAGCCGAAACTCGTAATATTCGAGATAACGCAGGCCGCCATGCACCAACTTGGTCGACCAGGACGACGTCCCGCTCGCCAGATCGTTCATTTCGCACAGGAAAACCGTGTTGCCGCGGCCCACCGCGTCGCGCGCGATGCCGCAGCCGTTAACACCGCCTCCGATAATGGCGAGGTCGAAAATACGCTCCAACAGACGCATCCCCCGGCGACCGCCCGTTCAATCGAGCGGTTACTTTCGTTTTTGATTAGATCACACCGAAAAGCGAAAGCAAGATGAAAGAGAGGGGAAAGGAAGTGAAAGCGGAACTGTTTTTGTGGACGACACGACCGAAACAGCACCGCGGCAGGCAGCCGGGCGAGGCACGGACGGATCAATGCTGTAAAGTGCTTGAATGTAGCTACGTGCCTACATATGGTTATGTCGTTGAGGGAAATGCGGTCCGACTAGGAAGGCGCTTACAATGGTGACCACTCTCACCAGCCGAGAGTTCAATCACGATACCAGCGGCGCTAAAAAAGCAGCTTCGCGGGGGCCGGTCTTTATTACTGACCGCGGTCGGCCGGCCCATGTCCTGCTGACGATCGAAGACTATTTGCGTCTGACTGGCGGGCACATGAGCCTTGCTGAAGCATTGGGGCAGGCAGAAGCGGATTTCGATTTCGATCCGCCCCGCGTTGCCGGCCCGATTTTCAAGCCCGCTGATCTCGACTGATGTTTCTGCTGGACACCAATGTTATTTCCGAACTGAGGCGGCCAGATAAAGCTCATCGCAACGTGGCAGCCTGGGCCAATGCAATTCCGGCGGCGAGCTTCTTCATATCCGCCATCTCGATACTCGAAATCGAGCTTGGCGCTCGCCTGATCGAGCGCAAGGACACCGCGCAAGGTGCAGTCCTGCGAGCTTGGATCGACAACCACATTCTGACTCGCTTTGAAGATCGAATCCTGGCCATTGATACGGCCGTGGCGCTGCGCTGCGCGCAACTTCACGTTCCCAACCCGCGGGCCGAACGCGACGCCCTCATTGCAGCAACCGCGCTTGTTCACGGCTTGACGATCGTCACGCGCAACGTGGGGGATTTCGAACCTACCGACGTGCCGCTGATAAACCCGTGGGAACAGCCAGCTGGCTGAGACCTCCCGGCTCACGACGCCTACGGATGAGCGAGCCGGCGCCGGCTGCTATCGAAGGCGCACGACAGGTGCCGTTTCCTGCGGCGGCTCCGCTGCTGCATCATCAACGTCCGCCCCCTTCGGCATCGCCGCCACCACCTCGATGCCCTTGCCGTGACAGATGGTGGCAAGGCGCTCGGGCAGCTCCTGGTCGGTGACGAAGGTCTGGATTTGGCTGATATGGGCGATGCGGACCGGTGCGCTGCGGCGGAGCTTGGTCGAGTCCGCGACCAGCATGACGCTGCGGGCGTTGGCGATGATGGCCTGCGCCACCTGCACCTCGCGATAGTCGAAATCGAGCAGCGCGCCCTCCTCGTCGATCGCGGACGCCCCGATGATGGCGTAGTCGACCTTGAACTGGCCGATCAGCTGCGTCGCGGTCGAGCCGACCACGGCGCCGTCGGCGCGCCGCACCGTGCCGCCGGCCACCACCACCTCGATGCGAGGATGACGATAGAGCAGCATGGCGACGTTGAGATTGTTGGTGATGACGAGCAGGTCCTCGTGCGAGGTCAGCGCGCTTGCGACCTCCTCGGTCGTGGTGCCGATGTTGATGAAGAGCGAGCAGCCGTTCGGGATCAGCGATGCGGCCGCAGCTCCAATCGCCTTCTTCTCGTCGGCAGCAACGAAGCGCCGTGCCTCATAGGCGAGGTTTTCCACGCCGGAAGCGATGATGGCGCCGCCATGGATGCGGGTCAGCGAGCGCCGTTCGCAGAGATCGTTGAGATCCTTGCGGATGGTCTGCGCAGAGACATCGAACCGGCGCGCCAGCTCCTCGACCATGACGCGGCCCGAGGCCCGCGCGATGTTGAGGATTTCGGCTTGGCGATGGGTCAGTCCGGTCACGGCGATGGCCTCAAGTCCAGGAAGCTGCATGGTGCGGCGGTTCGCGCGTCCGGTCAATGCGCGCGCCGATCACGGTTAACGGACGAAGGTCCTCACCACGCCATCGCGGCGGCCAGGCGCGCCAGCAGGGTCGGATCGTCGTAAGCACTGGCGGAAGCGATCGCGCCGGCGGCAACAAGGTCGGCGTGGCCGAGGGTCGTGCGCATCCCGATGGTCGGAATGCCGGCGGCCGCGGCCGATTGCACGCCGGAGCGGGAGTCCTCGAACGCGATCGAGGCGGCCGCGCTGGCGCCGGCAAAACGCAGCCCTTCCTGATAAGGCAGCGGATGCGGCTTGCCGTGCGGCAGCTCGTCGCCGATCACGATCGCCTTGAACCGCTCGGTGATGCCGAGGCCGGACAGCAGCAGCTCGGCATTGAGGCGGGGCGCGTTGGTCACGGCGACCATGGGAATGCCGGCGCCATCTGCACGGTCGAGCAGCGCCATCAGGCCGGGCAGCGGCACGATCTGTCCGGCCACCAGGTCACGAAAAATCGCCTCCTTTTCGCTGAGGATCGCGACGCGCCGTTCCGGCGATTCGTCCGGCAGAAATCGCTCCCCGATCGAGACATTTGAGAAGCCCTGGAGCTCGCGCTTGAAGCGCTCCTCGTCCACGACATGGCCGCGCGGGCCGAACACGCGATGGAACGCCTCGCGATGAAGAGAATCCGTGTCGGCGAGCGTGCCGTCGATATCGAACAGCAACGCCCGGCCCATCGCTCCTCCATTGGCGTCGATCATGTCCGTACTTCCCCAAATGCGCAGCGCATTGATGCGAAAGACGTATCAATACAACGTCAAACACGCAATGCGCATGCACATGACGGCAACGCGGCACTCGACAAAGTCGAGCGCGGCTGCAACACTCCATGCAAGATCAAAAAGGAGGAAACGATGACGATCAACCGACGCGATCTGGCTCTCTCGACTCTTGCCGCCTCGGCGCTTGCTGTCTCAGCTCTCACGACACCGGCGCTGGCGGCCTCGGCGGACGAGGAAGCCGTGGCGAAGAAGGTCGAGGCGTTCCGCCTGGCCCAGATTGCGGCCGATCCCAAAGCGCTTGGCGCGCTCTGCGCCGACGAGGTGAGCTACAGCCATTCCAGCGGCAAGGTCGAGGACAAGGCGACCTTCATCACCAATGCCACCGACGGCAAGTCCAAATTCCTGTCGATCGAGTACAAGGACCCGACCATCAAGGTCGTCGGCCCCGCCGCGATCGTGCGTTTCCACTGGGTGGCGGAACAGGAGATGGCGGCCGATGGGAAAAAAGTGCCGACCAACCTTCACATCCTGATGAACTGGCAGAAGCAGGGCGACGACTGGAAGCTGCTCTCAAGGGCCGCGACGAAGTTGTGAACAACGGCTCTTCCCCTCTTCTCTTGTGGGAGAGGGTGGCTTCGCGAAGCGAAGTCGCGTGAGGGGTCTCTCTGCGAGAACGAATCTCTCGCTTCTGAATCTGCTGAAACGACCCCTCATCCGGCGCTTCGCGCCACCTTCTCCCACATGGGGAGAAGGGAAGGCAGAGTTCGCGGCAAAAAATTCCTACCTCTCGCGCTAGGCGCGGCCTGGAATGACCAGCGGGACGACTACGCCGCTTCCTTCACATCACCATTAACCAGCTTGCGCGCAGCGCGCTCGGCTTCGCGGGCGTTGCGGAAGAGCTGGCCTTCGAGACGGTTGAATCGGTGGGATGAGGCGAAGAAGCAGTAGCCTCCTTCAGAACGAACGACGATACCTGCGGTCTGCGAATTGACTTCGATGATGTAGCTGTCCGGCATAGCCCGTGAATTCCTCAGTGCGGGCAAATAACGGCACCCCTGCCCAAAGGTTCCTGGACATTTGAGGCCGTTTCCACCCCGAATCGACAAGCATTGAGTACGCCGGGACCTCATCCGTTTTATGACTGGTTATTGGCGAAGCCGAGACGCGGTGTCTCAGTCGCGCCGCGTTTTGCGGTGCCGCACATCAAATGAGGCGCAACGCCGCGCGCGATTACGTCGCGATCGCTGCGTCGGTCGGGCGAACCGGCTGCGGGCGGCCGTGCTCATCGATCGAGACGTAGGTGAAGTTGCCGTCGGTGACGAGAAACGGATGCTGCTCCCCGCGGCGCAGCGCCCATGCCTCCAGATGCACGGTGATGGACGTGCGCCCGACGCGGACGAGATGGGCGTGAACCGAAACGAGATCGCCGACATAGACGGCTTTGCGAAAATTCATCGCTTCGATCGCGACGGTCACGGTGCGCGACTTCGCGACCTTTGACGCAAACACGCCGCCGCCGACATCCATCTGACTGAGCAGCCAGCCGCCAAAGATGTCGCCGTTCGCATTGGTGTCGGCGGGCATCGCCAGTGTGCGGATGCAGAGATCGCCGCCCGGCCCGGCATTGGCTTGTTCGTTCATGCCGCTCTCACTTGAAAATTGCTCACGTGAAACTGCTCACCTGAAATTATCCCAGCCCGGATCCGGCGCAAAGCGTTCGCCGAATCTCACGGCCAGCGCCCGCAAGGTAGATACGACATTATCCACGCCACGCGTCCGCGCATAGTTCAACGGACCGCCACGGAACGGTGCATAACCGGTGCCGAAGATCATGGCGCCGTCGACCATGTCGGCATCATCGACGATACCCTCACGCAGAGCGGCGACGCAGACGTTGGACATCGGCAGCACCAGGCGGTCGATCATCTGGTCGGTGACGCGCGGACCGGTCTCGGGCAATGGCGCCTTCTCGGCCTTGCCGTCGCGCCAGACGTAAAAGCCCTTGCCGCTCTTGCGGCCGAGTTCGCCCTTGGCGACCTTCTCGCGCAGCCACGCCGGCGTCGGCGGCAACAGATCGCCGAACTTGGTGCGAAGCATGTCGCCGACATCAAGACATATGTCGAGCCCGACCTGATCGGCCAGCTCGATCGGCCCCATCGGCATGCCGAACTGCTCCGCGGCCGCGTCGATCAGGCGCTGGTCGATCTTCTCGTCCAGCATCACCATCGCTTCCAGCATGTAGGGCGTCAGCGCGCGGTTGACGAGGAAGCCCGGCGAGCTCTTCACCGACAATGGCAGCCGATCGATCGCGCCGACGAAGGCGCGTGCCTCCTTCAGCACCTGCGTGTCGTTACCGTCATGGCTGACGACTTCGACCAGCTGCAACCGCGACACCGGGTTGAAGAAGTGGAGGCCGACCAGCCGCTCCGGACGCGCCAGCGTCGTGCGCAAATCCTGGAGCGGAATGCTCGACGTGTTGGTCGCGAGAATCGCGCCCGGCTTCATCCGCGGCTCGAGGCCGGCATAGACCTTCTGCTTCAGCTCGAGCTTCTCCGGGACCGCCTCGATGACGAGATCGGCGTTGCGGACGCCCTCCCCGTCCATGTCGGGGATCAGGCGATCGAGCGCGTCGCGGACATCGGTGGGTTTCCGGATGATCTTGCCATAGAGCTCGGCGGCGCGCTTGACCGCGCCCGCGATCGGCTCCGCCTTCATGTCGGCGAGCGAAACGCGCAGCCCCTGCCCCGCGCACCAGGCCGCAATGTCGCCACCCATGGCGCCGGCGCCGATGACGTGAACATGCTTGATCGTGTTGCCGCTGCCTGCGGCCTTCTTCATCTGCTCGCGCAGAAAGAACGCACGGATCAAATTCTGCGCGGTCGGCGTCACCATCAACTTGGCGAACGAGGCCTGCTCTGCCCTGAGCATCGCGGCCTTGCTGCCGCCATGGGTCTCCCAGAGATCGATCAATGCATAGGGCGCCGGATAGTGCTCGCGGGACGCAGCCTTCGCCGCCTCCGAGCGCATCCGCCTCGCCAGCAGCCCGCGCACCGGACCGAAGTTCGCCGCACGCGTCAGAAAGCCGGGCCGCGCCCGCTTGAGGCGGCCGAACAGCGCATCCTTGACGGCATTGCGAACGTGGCGCTCCTGCGTCACGGTGTCGACGAGGCCGAGCGATCTGGCGCGGCGGGCATCGATGGTGCGGCCGGTCAGCATCAAGGCCATCGACTGGGTCGGATTGACCAGCGCGGTGAAACGCGCGGTGCCGCCGAGACCGGGATGCAGGCCCAGCATCACCTCCGGGAAGCCAAAGCGCGCGCCCTCGATGGCGATGCGCGACTGGCAGGCGAGCGCAACCTCGAGCCCGCCGCCGAGGCAGAAGCCGTGGATCACCGCGACCGTCGGCAGCTTCAGCGCCTCCAGATGGTCGACCACCGCATGCGCGGCGCGGATGCGGTTCTCCACCATCGCGGCATCACTGGCGCCGCGGAATTCGTTGACGTCGGCCCCGGCGATGAAGCCGGACGGTTTTGCGGAGCGGATCACGAGGCCGGCAGGATGCTCGGTTTCGATCGCCGCGAGCACGGCGTCGAACTCCTCCATCACGTCCGAGGACAGGGTGTTGGCACTGGCATCAGCGCGGTCGAACAGCAGCCAGGCAACGCCGTCGGCGTCGCGCGTCAGCTTGAAATGCTTGTAGGGACTGTCCGACGTCGGCTGCGGCCCGAGCGTGAGGACGCGATCGCCGAGCGCGGTCATGATCTTCGATTGCATGGTCACACCGCCTCGATCAGCATGGCGCCGCCGAGCCCGCCGCCGATGCATTCGGTAGCAACGCCGCGCCGCGTGCCGAGCCGCTTCATCGTGTTGACGAGATGCAGTACGATGCGGTTGCCGGAGGTGCCGACGGGATGCCCGAGCGAGATAGCGCCGCCATCGACATTGAGTTTTTCGCGGTCGATCTCGCCGGCCGCGCCCTCGAGCCCCAAAATCTCGCGGCAGAACTTGTCGTCGTTCCAGGCCGCGAGGCAGCCGAGCACTTGGGTGGCGAACGCTTCGTTGAGCTCCCAGGTCTGGACGTCCTGGATCGTGAGATCGTTGCGCTTCAGTAGCGGCGTCGCCGACATCACCGGACCGAGACCCATGATAGCAGGATCAAGTGCGGCCCAGTTGCTGTCGACGATGACAGCTTTCGGCGTCAGCTTGTGCTTGGCGACCGCTTCGTCGGAAGCCAGGATCACCCAGGAGGCGCCGTCGGTGATCTGCGAGGAATTGCCGGCAGTGACCTGGCCCCAGGGACGCTCGAACACCGGCCTCAGTTTTGCAAGCGCCTCGGCCGTCGAGTCCGGACGCACGCCGTCATCATGCTCGAAGAATTTTCCGTCACGGGAGAATGCGGTCTCGACTTCACCCTTCAGATAGCCTTCTGCCTGCGCATGGGCGAGCCGGCGATGGCTCTCGGCGGCATAGGCATCGGACTGCGCGCGGGTGATGCCGAAGAGATGGCCGACGACTTCGGCAGTCTGGCCCATGTTCAAATCGGTGATGGGATCGGTCAGCCCGCGCTCGAGGCCGATGATCGGCTTGAGATAGCGCGGCCGCAGCTTGAAGGCTGCGGCAAGCCTCGCGGCGGCGCTCTTGGCAGTGGCAAGGCCTGCGAACCAGCGCACGCCGGAATTGGGCCAGACCAGCGGCGCGTGGCTGAGCGCCTCGGTGCCGCCGGCGAGGATCATATTGGCATGACCTTCGCGGATATAGCGGTAGGCGGAGTCAATCGACTGCATGCCGGAGCCGCAATTGATCTGCACGGTGAAGGCGACCATGTCCTCGCCCATGCCGAGCCGGAGCGCGGCGACGCGGGCCGGGTTCATCTCGTCCGCGATCACGTTGACGCAGCCGAGGATGACCTGGTCGAAGGTATCAGGCGAAAACGGCTGGCGCGCCAGCAGCGGTCGGCCACATTGCACGGCGAGATCGACCGGCGTGAACGGCCCGGGCCCAGAGCGTGCTTTGAGAAACGGCGTCCGGCTGCCGTCGACGATGAAAACCGGTCGTGCCATCAGCTCGCCGCCCTCTGTTCACCGAGTTCCTGGAAGAATTGATGGACGTCGCCGGTTTTCTTGTAAATCGGCGACAGCGCCTCCGGCGCAAAATCATCGACCTCGATCACTTCGGTGACGGCTTCGCGGGCTGCAGCCAGCTGCTCGCCCTCGGCCTGCGTGATCACGCCCTTGGTCACCGCATCCTTCCAGTCGCTGATATGCGCCGCGCGCATGCGCTTGGCGATGGCGTCCGTGCCTGCGACCAGATTGAACGCACGCTCCAGCCGGGCAAAGCCGCCGTCGTCGTCGACATAAGCCAGATCGGGCGTGAGGCGGTCGCGCGCGGCCGAGGGCTCCAGCACGAGGCTTGCGCATTGGTGCACGACGCGGTCGCTTGGGCCGAGCACACGGGCGCCGAACGGCTGGACCACGAACTTAAGGAAACCCGCGACGAAACGGTTGGGCAGGTTGGCGAGGATCTCCGCAAGCCGGCTCTCGATGGTCCGAAAGCCGGTCGCCATGCACCATTCGAGCGCGGCAAAATCCTCCTTTTGCCGACCCTCGTCCTGCCAACGTTTGAGCGCGGCCGAGAGCAGATACAGCTCGGAGAGAATGTCGCCGAAGCGCGCCGACAGCATCTCCTTGCGCTTGAACGCGCCGCCGAGCGTCAGCAGCGCCATATCGGCGCAGAGGGCAAACGCCGCAGAGTAGCGCGAGAGCTGGCGATAGAACGGCGTGGCGTCGCCTGCATCGGGGGCAAGCGCGAAGACACCAAAGCTCCAGCTCCGGCCGAACGCGCGCAATAGTGTCTCGAAGCTGTGGCTGACATGCTTCCAGAACGCTTTGTCGAAGGCGGTGAGCCCACGTTCACGGTCGGTGTCGGCCAGCGCATTCATCTCGTCGAGCAGATAGGGATGCGCGCGGATCGCGCCCTGCCCGAACACGATGAGATTGCGCGTGAGGATATTGGCGCCCTCGACGGTGATGCCGACCGGGACGGCGCGGTGGAGATTGCCGAGATAGTTTTGCGGACCGTCGATCACGGCCTTGCCGCCATGGATGTCCATGGCGTCGTCGACCGCGGTGCGCATCCGCTCGGTCGCGTGCAGCTTCATGATGCCCGAGATGACGGCCGGATGGATGCCGGCATTCAGCGCCGCGCAGGTCAGCCGCCGCGCCGCGTCGAGCTGGTAGGCGGTGGCGACGATGCGCGCGAGCGGCTCCTCGACGCCCTCGAATTTGGAGATGGAGATGCCGAATTGCTCGCGGATGCGGGCATAGGCCCCGGTGGTGCGCGCGGCATAGGCGGCACCTGCCGCGGACAGCGACGGCAGCGAAATGCCGCGGCCGGCCGCGAGCGCCGTCATCAGCATCTTCCAGCCCTGACCCAGCCGCTCTTGGCCGCCGATGACATAGTCGAGCGGAATGAAGACGTCGCGCCCCCGATTCGGGCCGTTCTGGAACACCTGCATCGACGGCAGATGGCGCTGGCCGATCTCGACGCCGGGCAGATTGGTCGGGATCAAGGCCACGCTGATGCCGAGCTCTTCCTGGCTGCCCACGAGATGATCGGGGTCATAGGCCTTGAAGGCGAGGCCCAGCAGCGTTGCGACGGGACCGAGCGTGATGTAGCGCTTGTGCCAGTTGAGCTTGAGGCCCAGCACCTCCTGGCCCTCGAAGGTGCCCTTGCAGATGATGCCGGTGTCGACCATCGAGGCGGCATCGGAGCCGGCCTCGGGACTGGTGAGACCGAAGCAGGGAATGTCGCGGCCGCCGGCAAGACGCGGCAGCCAGCGCTGCTGCTGCTCCTGCGTGCCGAAGTGCATCAGGAGCTCACCGGGCCCCAGCGAGTTCGGCACCATCACCGTCACCGCGGCGGCGATCGAGCGGGTCGAGATCTTGCGCACCACCTCCGAATGCGCATAGGGCGAGAAGCCGAGGCCGCCGAACTCCTTCGGAATGATCATGCCGAAGAATTTTTCGCGCTTGATGAAGTGCCAGACGTCGGGTGGCAGGTCGCGCCATTCCCAAAAGATCTTCCACTCGTCCAGCATGGCGCAGAGCTCGTCGACGGGGCCGTTGAGGAAGGCATGCTCCTCTTCGGTCAGCTTTGCCTGCGGGACCTTCAGCAGCTTCGACCAATCGGGGTTGCCGGTGAAGAGATCGGCGTCCCACCAGACGTCGCCGGCCTCCAGCGCCTCGCGCTCGGTGTCCGACATCGCGGGCAGCACGCCGCGCGCCCAGGAAAAGATCGGTTTGGTCAGGGTATCGCGGCGGAAGCTCATGGCGGACCTCATGCATCGGCGCGGTTGTCGGGCATTTTAGCGGAAAGCGGCCAGCGCAGGTGAACACTTCGCCGACGAAAAGACGCGAATTGACGCGGCCGGGCGACCGCCCAGGGGCCATAACGGCCGGGGCGCGGTGGCAGTTCCGGGAGGGGGATGGCTTCGAGGCCGGCAGGTCTAATCCGGCCGCACCATCTCGAACATGTTTTCCGGCTTGATCTCGAAATAATCACCGCTGCGGCCGGCCCGGACGATCGGGCGGGCGGCGGCGGTCTGATAGACGCCGTCCTTGATCATGGCCTTGTCGATGTGGACGGCAACGACCTCGCCGAGCGTCAGCCAGGCATTGGCTTCCTTGCCGTCGGCGCCCTTGAGGCGGACGATGTCGGACACCTTGCATTCGAAGGCGACGGGACTCTCGCCGACACGCGGCACGTTGACGAGCCTGCCGGGCACGGCGGTGAGGCCGGCGACCTTGAACTCGTCAACCTCGGGGCCAACGTGCGCCGCAGTCGCGTTCATGTGCCTGGCCAGGTCCATGGTGGCGAGATTCCAGACGAACTCGCCGGTCTGCTGGATGTTCTCGACCGTGTCCTTCCAGTTGGTGGAGGAGAAGCCGATGATCGGCGGCACGTAAGCGAAGGCGTTGAAGAAACTGTAGGGCGCGAGATTGACGTGGCCCTTGGTGTCGCGCGACGAAATCCAGCCGATCGGCCGCGGCGCGACAATGGCGTTGAAGGGATCGTGCTTGAGGCCGTGGCCCTTGGCGGGCTCGTAGAAGTGCAGGTCTTTGTCAGTCACGCGCTGTTCCTTCTCGTCATTGCGAAGCGGCCCGCAGGGCGGCCCGGAACGACAGCAGATCGGCTTTATAGGAGGAAATACGCCGCCGCGTCAGTGCCGCGGGGACAATCCCGCGATGACGAAATCGATCATCTGGTCGATGGTCGGGCCCGGCTTGCTAGCGCACTGGGCGATCATCTGGGGGTGGAAAAAGCGCATCATCGCGGTGCAGGCGCAGAGCGAGGCCAGTTGCAGGTCCGGCGCCTCGAACTCGCCGGAGGCCACGCCTTGCGCGATCATCTGGCCGATGACCCCGGCAATGCACTCCATGTGGTTGACGCAGACGTCCCAGTCCTCCTGCATCGCGATCTCGACCATCTCGTGCAACTTGGAATCGCCGACATAGCGCTCGGTGTTCATGCGATGGATGGTGGTGAGCAGTTCGCGGAAGCGCGGGAGTACCGGACCGGGCCTCGCCACGATCCGCTGCGCTTCCAGTTCGACCTCGCCCATCAGCGAGCGGGCCACCGCCTGATGAATCGCCTTCTTCGATTCGAAGAAGCGATAGACGTTGGCGGGGCTCATCTTGAGCTCCTTGGCGATGTCCCCGACCGTGGTCTTGAGATAGCCGATCTGGCGGAACAGCCGCTCGGCCACCTCGAGAATACGATCCCGGGTGTCGCCTTCGATATGTTCCGAAACCAGTGTCATCTGTCAGGACTCGTGAGTCAGCACTTCATCTTCACTTATTCAGCCGCCTCAGCAAGCTGAATAGCATGCTGGTCATCGCTGCCATGCTGCGGTGCGGCAGGCTGCTCGGGGGTGCCCGCCTCATCCAGACTCTTGCGGAACCAGAGAGCGTAGAGGCCCGGCAGGTACAGCAGCGTGAGGAAGGTCGCGACGAACAATCCGCCCATGATGGTGATCGCCATCGGGCCCCAGAACGCCGAGCGCGACAGCGGGATCATGGCAAGGATGGCGGCGAGCGCCGTCAGTACCACCGGCCGGGCGCGGCGGACGGTCGCCTCCACGATCGCCTCTCGGCGAGTCAAGCCATGAGAAACGTCGGTCTCGATCTGATCCACCAGGATGACCGCGTTGCGCATGATCATGCCCGCGAGCGCGATCAGGCCGAGCAGCGCCACGAAGCCGAACGGGGCGTTGGCGATGTTGAGCCCGAACGAGGCGCCGACGATGCCGAGCGGCGCGGTCAGGAACACCAGGATCAGGCGCGAGAAGCTCTGCAGCTGGAACATCAGCAGCGTCAGCATCACCATGACCATCAGCGGGAAGAGGATGAAGATCGAGGCGTTGCCCTTCGCGGATTCCTCGAACGCGCCGCCCGGCTCGATGCGGTAGGCCGGCTCGAGATTGTCCTTGATCGCCTTCAGCTTCGGCGTGATCTGGCCGGTGACGTCGGGCGCCTGCACGCCATCGACGACGTCGGAGCGCACGGTGATCGCCATGTCACGGTTACGCCGCCACATGATTGGCTCCTCGTGGGCATATTCGATCTTGGCGATCTGCTGCAGCGGCACGGCCACGCCGTTGCGCGAGGTGATGGTGAGATCGCCGACTGCACCGAGGTCGAGCCGTTCGGACGGGACGGCGCGCGCGACCACGCCGACCTTCTCGATGCCGTCGCGCACGGTCGTCACCTGTGAGCCCGAGATCAGCATCGACAGCGCCTGCGACACGTCCTGCGGGGTCAGGCCCATGGCGCGGGCGCGATCCTGGTCGACGACGAGCTTGAGGTAAGGCGACTGCTCGTTCCAGTCGAGCTGGACGTCCTTGACGCTCTTGTTCTGCCGCATGACGTCGCGGACCTGGTAGGCGATCTCGCGCACCTTGTTGGCGTCGGGGCCGATCACGCGAAACTGCACGGGAAAACCAACGGGAGGACCGAAATTGAAGCGGTCGACGCGCACGCGGGCCTCGTTGAGCGCGCCGTCGGCAACGGCGTTTTCGAGCCTGGCCTTGATGCGCTCGCGCGCCTCGACGCCCTTTGCGACGATGACGACCTCCGCAAAAGCCTCGTTCGGAAGCTGCGGATTGAGGCCGAGCCAGAAGCGCGGCGAACCCTGCCCGACATAAGCCGTATAGGTCTCGATGTCCTTGTCGTCCTTGAGCATAGCCTCGGCCTTCTTCACCGCCTTTTCCGTGACGTTGAAGGCGGTGCCCTCGGGCAGGCGCAGCTGGAGGAACAGCTCCGGCCGCTCAGACAGCGGAAAGAACTGTTGCTGGACGTGGCCGAAGCCGACAATCGAGGCGATGAAGACGCCGACGGTCGCGACCACGACGGTGATGCGGTGGTTGACGCACCATTGCACGACGGCGCGCAGGCCGCGGTACATGCGGGTCTCGTAGACCGCGTGCGGATCGTGATTGTGGTGCACCTTGATGTTGGGCAGCAGCATGACGCCGATATAGGGCGTGAAGATCACCGCCACGAACCAGGACGCAACCAGCGCGATCGCCACGATCCAGAAAATGCTGCCGGCATATTCGCCGACCGCCGAATTGGCAAAGCCGATGGGGAGGAAGCCAGCGGCCGTGACCAGCGTTCCCGTGAGCATCGGAAACGCAGTTGATTCCCAGGCAAAGGACGCCGCGCGCATGCGGTCCCAGCCCTGCTCCATCTTCACCACCATCATCTCGACCGCGATGATGGCATCATCCACCAGCAGGCCGAGCGCGATGATCAGCGCACCGAGCGTGATGCGGTGCAGGTCGAGCGACATGGTGTTCATGACGACGAAGACGATGCCGAGCACCAGGGGCACCGACAGCGCGACCACGATGCCGGTGCGCCAACCGAGCGCCAGGAACGACACGAACAGCACGATGACGAGGGCTTCCATGAAGGAGTGCACGAACTCGCCGACGGCGTGCTCGACCACCTTGGGCTGGTCGGCGATCAGCTTGACGTCGACGCCCTGCGGCACCGCCTTCATGAATTCAGACGTCGCCTTCTCGACCTCCTTGCCGAGATCGAGGATGTTGGCGCCCTTGGCGGTGACGACGCCGATACCGATCGCGGCCTTGCCTTCCTGCCGCACGATAAAGCTCGGTGGGTCGACATAGCCGTGGGTGACGGTGGCGATGTCGCCGAGGCGGAACACGCGGCCATTGCTCTCGACCGGGGTTTCGGCGACGGCCTTGGCGCCGTCGAGCGCACCGGTGACGCGCAGCGGCACGCGCTGCGACGAGGTCTCGACGGTGCCGGCCGGCGTCACGTTGTTTTGCTTGGCCAGGGAATCGAACAGCGCCTGCGGCGTGATGCCGAGGGTGGCGAGCTTGGCATGGGAGAATTCGACGAAGATGCGCTCATCCTGGTTGCCATAGACGTCGACCTTGGTCACGCCCGGCACCTTCAGAAGGCGCTGACGGAAACCCTCCGAGACCTTCTTGAGCTGGGCGTAGTCGGCGCCGTCGCCGGTCATCATGTAGAGGATGGAATCGACGTCGGAGAACTCGTCGTTGACGACGGGCCCGAGAATGCCTGCGGGCAACTGGCCCTGCACATCAGCCAGCTTCTTGCGCAGCAGATAAAAGAGATACGGCACATCCTTCGGCGGCGTGGAATCGCGGAAGGTCACCTGGAGCGCGGTGAAACCGGGCTTTGAGTAGGTTTGAACCTTCTCGAAGTAAGGCAGCTCCTGGATCTTCTTCTCGATGGGATCGGCGACCTGCGCCTGCATCTCCTGCGCGGTCGCGCCCGGCCAGAGCACGGAGACGTTGACCACCTTCACCGTGAAGAACGGATCCTCGGCGCGGCCGAGCTTCTGATAGGAGAAGAACCCGGCGACGCCGAGCACAAGCATGAGGAACAGGATCAGCGTCGGATGGCTGACGGCCCAGGCCGAAAGGTTGAAGCGCTTCATCGCACTCTCCAAAGATGATCCAGTTGCAAAAAACACTCTGTTCAAACCGTCGTCGCGAGGCAGCGAAGCAATCCAGGGGGCTGGGCAGGTTCTGGATCGCTTCGCCGCTTCAGCCCCAGCATTTGCGCTTGGGCCGAAACTCTCCTCGCGACGACGAACTCGTAAACTCTAGAAAGACAGTGACGAGACAATCCGCACTCTCTGGCTTGGATCGAGCTTCTGCACGCCGAGGGCGACGATCTTGGCGCCCTCGTCCACACCGCTGGTGATGACGACGTCGCTGCTCTCGTAGGACTTCACCACGACCGGCTTCAGCGTGACCGCGCCGTTGTCGTCGACTACGTAGAAAGACGGCTTGCCGCCTTCGTTGAACAGCGCCGACAGCGGCAGCCGCGCGACGCGCTCGGTTGCCGCATCCGACAGCGTCAGCGTCGCCGTCATGCCGAGCGAGACCTTGTCGTCGGCCTCGGGCAGCGAGAATTTCGCGAGATAGGTCCGCGTGGCGGGATCCGCGGTGGGCGCAATCTCGCGCAGCTTGGCTGTATATTTCTTGCCCGGCTCCGACCAAAGAGTGACGCTGGCGGCGCCCGATTTGGCACGTCCGACCAGCGTCTCAGGGATCGCGACGACCGCTTCCTTTTCGGCAAAGCGGGCGACACGGATCGAGGTCTGGCCTGCGGCAACCACCTGGCCGGGCTCGATCAGCGTTGCGGTGACGACGCCACGGGCGTCGGCGTTGAGCGTCGCGTAGGAAAGGGAATTCTTGGTCAATTCGACGGAGCGCTCGGCCCGGTTCAGCCGCGCACGTGCCTCGTCGGCCGAAGCGCGGCTCTGGTCGAGCTGGGCGTCAGTGGTCCAGCCCTTGGCCTTCAGATCCTTGGCGCGCTGCTCGGCGGCGGCGGCCTGGGCCAGCACGCCCGTCGCAGCCGTCAGCTCGGCGACGGATTGCTCGGCCTGGAGCTTCAGATCGACCTCATCAAGCGTCGCGAGCGGCTGGCCGATTTCGACAGTCTGGCCGACCTCGACCAGACGCTTGGCGACCTTGCCTGCGACGCGGAAACCCAGATCGCTTTCGATCCGCGGCCTGATGGTGCCGACGAAGCTGCGCTCGGGCTTTTCGGCCTCATAATGGGCGGTTGCGACCAGAACCGGCCGGGGCGGCTCGGCCTTTTCAGCAACGGTGTCATTGCACCCAGCCAGGGCGGCAGCCATCAGGGCCAGCGACACGCCTGCCAAGAGCTTGGAATAGCTGGATAAAACTGACCGGACGAACATCGGAGGACACTCCCGCATCTCAATGGGACGAATGTCGACTAATCACTGATAAAAGTCAATAATCGTCATTCATCAGGAATCCGTGATCGTTAAGGGGTGGTAACCCCTCGTCGCCCTGGCGAAGGCCAGGGCCCATTACCCCTGAAGTCGGTTGCTAAAGAGAACGTCTTCCGGGTGCCCGAAGAGAAGCCGCGGGGTATGGGCCCTGGCCTTCGCCAGGGCGACGTAGGTTCACCGCCCCTGTTCGGCGAACTCGTGCTTGCTGTCGTGGCCGCCGACGAACACCAGGATGCCGGCGATCAGCGGCAGCAGCGCGAGCACGAGCAGGCCGGTCGAGGTCTGGCCGGTGGCTTCCTTGACCCAGCCGATCAGGTAAGGACCGCCGAATCCGGCGAGGTTGCCGATCGAGTTGATCAGGGCGATGCCGCCGGCCGCCGCCGTGCCGGACAGCCAGGCGGTCGGCAGGGTCCAGAACACGCCAAAGCAGCAGAACACGCCGATCGCCGCGACAGTGAGCACCACCATCGTCATGGCGGGATCGGTGAGATAGGAAGAGACGCCAAGCGCAATTGCAGTGAGCAACAGCGGCGCGCCGACATGCATCACGCGCTCGCGCGTCGAATCGGAATGCCGCGCCCACAGGAGCATCGCGATGGTACCGAACAGATACGGGATCGCGGTGACGAAGCCGGTCTGCGCGTTGGTGAGGCCGAATGCCTTGACGATCTGCGGCAGCCAGAACTGCATGCCGTAGAGCGCGCCGACGAAGCCGAAATAGACCAGGCTCAGCATGATCACCTTCGGCGAGGAAAGCGCCTCGCCGAGCGACAAATGCTTCACCGCCTGCTTGGCCGCGATCTCGGCATCAAGCTTGGTCTTGAGCCACGCCTTCTGCTCGGCCGAGAGCCAGTCTGCCTTCTCCGGCCTGTCGGTGAGGTAAAACCAGGTGACGATGCCGAGCAGCACCGAGGGAATGCCCTCGATGATGAACAGCCACTGCCAGCCCTTCAGGCCCATCGCGCCGTCGAGCCCGAGCAGCAGGCCCGAGACCGGCGCGCCGATCACGGTCGAGACCGGGACTGCGATGGCGAAGGCCGCGAGGAAGCGGGCGCGGTATTCGGCCGGATACCAATAGGTGAGATAGAGGATGATGCCGGGGAAGAAGCCGGCTTCGGCGACGCCGAGCAGGAAGCGCAGCACGTAGAAGCTCGTGACACCACTCGTGAGCGCCATCAGCGCCGAGATGATGCCCCAGGTCACCATGATGCGGGCGATCCAGCGGCTGGCGCCGAACTTTTCCAGCGCCAGATTGCTCGGCACCTCGAAGATGAAATAGCCGATGAAGAAGATGCCGGCGCCCCAGGAGAAGATCAGCGGCGTGAATTTCAGCTCTGCGTTCATGGTCAGCGCGGCGAAGCCGAGATTGACACGATCGAGATAGGAGAAGAAGTAGGCCAGCATCAGGAACGGGATCAGGCGCCAGGAGATGGCGCGGATCGTCGAGGTCTCGACTTCCGACTTGGCGGCGCCGGTCGAACCGGCATAGGTCGTGGTCTGGCTCATGGCTTCCCCCCAGGGTTGTTGCTTTTGTGGGCTGAGAGCCGGTTTTGAGTATCGCGGGCGAAGAGTCAATGGAGCAAGCAATGCATGGGGCGCAGCCGCATCAACCCGTTGCGCCGTTACGGACATCGCTGATCCGCGCCGGGCTGGCGCTGGCGGTGATCGTCTGTGGGCTGTCGCTGCGCTGGTACGGCTTTCCGCTCGGCCCGCCTTCATCGTGAAGTACGGCGGCTCCCTGCTGTGGGCCACGATGGTGTTTCTGCTGGTCGGCATTTTGCTGCCGCGGCTGCCACGGGCGCAGGTCGCGGCCGTCGCCGCAGCCATTGCGATCGCTGTGGAGTTTTCCCGGCTGGTGCATACGCCATGGCTCGACGCATTTCGACTCTCCACCGCGGGCGCGCTGCTGTTGGGGCGCATTTTTTCGCTGTGGAATTTGGTCGCTTATGCGATCGGAATTGTGTTTGGCGTCTGGATCGACCGTCTCGCCACCCTGCGAGACTGGCGTCGAACATCTCACTCCGCCAACTGAAACCGCTCGAACCGATCAAGCTCCTCCTCGATCTTCTGCTTGAGCTCCTTGCGCGCCGCGGTCTTCTTCCCCTCTCCGACCCAGGTCCATTTCTGCATCAAGAGCTTCTTCGCCTGCCGGTCTGTCTTCAGATCGAGCGCGGCGACGATCTCGTCGCCGACCAGCACGGGGAGCGCGAAATAGCCGAGCTTGCGTTTGGCCTTCGGCACATAGGCCTCGAACAAATGGTTGTAGCCGAAAATCAAATTTGTGCGCTTGCGCTGGATGATCAGCGGATCGAACGGCGAGAGGATGCGAACGAGATCAGACGGCGCGCGCTCGCCCGGCTCGAGCGCGGCCGGTAGTGCCCAATGCTCCTGCTTGCCGGCACCGTCGATGACGACAGGCACGAGCTCGCCGCGACGGACGCGCGAGGCGATCAGGCCAGCCACGGCCTTCTTGCGCGGCGCGTCGAGATGGCAGACCGAATCGAGGCTCACGACACCTTGCGATCGTAGCGCGCGGTCGAGCAGATAGGCCGTAATGTCCCTGGTCGACGCCGGCTTCGGCAGCTTTTCCCAGCCGAAATGGCGCGTCATCAGCTCATAGGTCTTGAGCATGCCCTGGCGCTCGCTGACGGTCACGGCACCGGTATAGAAGGCGAGCTGCAACGCCCGCTTCGAGGGTTTTCGGCTTTGCCAGAGATGCTCCTTCTCGGTGAGCACGTCGTCCTCGATATCGCGGATCGTCAGCGGGCCGGCGCGCACCAGCCGCATCACCTTGCGCATGTCGGCAGGCTTCACCGAGGCGAACCATTTGTGCCCCTCGCGGCGGTGTTCGCGCATCGCCGGCAGGAAGAAGCGGAAGTCACCGGCCGGCACGTAAGAGAGCGCGTGCGTCCAATACTCAAAGACGCTTTTATCTACGCTCTGAGCGTGGCGCAGATCGGCGCGGCGGTAGGACGGGATGCGGCTGAACAGGATGTGGTGATGGCAGCGCTCGATCACGTTGATGGTGTCGATCTGCACATAGCCGAGATGGGCGACTGCGTCCGAGACGGCTTGCGCGCCGTCACCGAATGGCGCGCGCTCATCCAGCCGCTGGGCGTGCAGCCAGATCTGCCGGGCCTGTGTTGTGGTGATCGGAAGCGGTTTGGGCGCGCGGGACATTGCGAACAGCAATGTAGCGGGATTCGCGCCGGGAAAAAGGAGATGACAAGAAGCGGCCGAAGAAAAAGCCGCGCTGCCATCTGCTGACAGCGCGGCCGGACGACGCGAGCTCGCGTCTACTTCATCGACATGGCCTTCTGCGACTTCATGTAATGCATGCAGGCACTCTTCATCTTGCCATTGCTCATGTCGGTGTTGGCCATGGCCATTTCCTTGTTGGCCGCGACCTTGGCCGGCGTATCGGCGGCGCTCATCATCATGGCTGTCGATTTCATCATGTTATCGCCGGTGCACGCCATCATGGCGGCGGATGCCGGTGAGAGGGAAACGGTGAGCGCGACAAAGGCTACGGCTGTGAGCAAGATCTTCATCGAAAAGTCTCCTCCGTAAAGCGAAACCCGGCGTCATGCCGGCCTTCGCATTACGTATTCTCTGGCGAAGACGTTTCGGGGAGAAGGGAATTTTCTTGCTGCAGCGCGAAGGCAGAGAGCTCAGCGGCCCCCCTTGGGCACCTTGGACTGATCACCGAGGCTACCCGTGGCGACGTCCGGCTCGCAGGAGGCCCTGCCGCGCTCCTCTGCCCGGCAGCGATAGACGCTGCCGGTGAGCCGATCCACCAGCCACATGTTCTCGTCGGTCGGCCCTTCGAGCCCGACATAGCGGGAGGTCAGCCCCGTGATCAGCGTCGACAGCAGGATCGCCACCGCGATCATGGCTGCACCGATATAGATCGGCATTGAATTCAGGGACACTGTCCGATCCGGCGGGCCACTGCGATAGGATTGGTAATCACTCGGCCTCGGCACTGGATGGAACTCGGCTCCCCTGATTTGCAGATACAGCGCCCTGCTAGGCGTCCATCTGGCCAAAAAATTGTTCGCAGACAGGCCATCGCGCGACGGCTTTGCGACAATCGGTGAGCACGGGTTTCCATAAGTGAACCGGGCCTCGTACCCCGAGCGCACGGGCACACAACCGGTCTGTGATGCGGATCACCCCAGGACAGCAACGGACCCGAACCCCGCGCCTGGGCGCGTGCGACCTCTTCTTCACCCGTTAGCGTCCGTCCTTGGGACGCACGGTGGGTCGGCCCTCAATGAGCCCGGAACCCCAGGAAATGCGCTGCTGTGGTCCCGAACGACCCCGTTTCCACCGTGACCAAGATCACACCAGGGCTTTTGAACCTGCCCTATGCTTGCAGCATCAAATAGCCATCAGGCGTCACAGCGAGGATACGACAATGACCCGTTTCAATAAGTCTTTTGCACTGAAGGCGATCACCCTCTCGGCAGTTCTGTCGATGACGGCCGGCCTGGCTATGGCCGGCGATACTAATGTCTCTACCAGCCAGATCCTGGATGCACTAAAGCCGAAGCTGGCGACGCGCGGCCTCACCGCCGGTCCGCAGGCCGATCCGGCGGTGCAGGCCAAGGAATCGACATTCCTGAACACCGTGCGCAACCGATCCACCCGTTCGCTCTCGACGGGCGAACGCGAGCAGATCGCCGAGCTCGCGGCGACCAAGCCGAAGATCGATCTGGAAATCCAGTTCGACTACAACTCGGCTGACATCGCCAAGACGTCGGTGCCCTCGGTGCAGGCGCTCGGAAAGGCGCTGTCCGATCCCTCGCTGAAGGGCTCGACCTTCGTGGTCGCCGGCCACACCGATGCGGTCGGCACCGAGCAATACAATCAGGGGCTCTCCGAGCGGCGGGCCGACACAATCAAGAAATACCTGGTGCAGAACTACGGCCTCACCGGCACCGATCTCGTCACCGTCGGCTATGGCAAGACCAAGCTGAAGGACACCGCCAACGGCGCCGACCCGATCAACCGCCGCGTCCAGGTCGTCAACATGGACACCAAGACCGCGTCGAAGTGATTCCCAGGCCATCACCAATCAAGACGCCGCCTGCCGTTCCCCCGGCAGGCGGCGATGTCATATCCAGCTCTGGAAGAGCATCAGCCGGTTGAAGGTCTGCATCGACGTGCCGACGAAGGCCGCCGAGATCGGCAGCATGGCGGCAAAGCCTGCTGCCGCGACCGCGACATAGGCCCACAGCAGCCAGCGTGGGAGACCGTCCCGGCGCAGCACGTAGACCAGCGCGAGCGACGCCACGGTCGCGGCCGGCAGATAGTAATAGATGAAACCGAGGGTGCGCGGCAGCAGCGCCCAGGCGAGCCATGACCCGAAATAGAACCCGGCGATCAGGAACGCATCCCAGCGGCGCGCCACGATGAAGTCGCGCAGCACGACGGCGAGCGCGAGCAGCGCCGGCCACAGCACCAGGGGATTACCGAGGAAGACGATCGCGGAGACGTTGTCCTCCGCGCCCTTGTCGAACAGGAACCATACCGGACGCGCGAGCAGCGGCCATGACGGCCACGCGCTCATATAGGTGTGGCCGGCGATCGCGGTCGTGGTGTTGTCGGCGAAGATCCGGCGCTGCGCCTCGATCAAATCCGGCAGCGACGCTCCGTACAGGGGGACGAAGGCTGCAAGATATGTCATCGCGGGCAGGAGAGTGAAGCAGAGCACGACGTGATGTAATCTGAAGTCGGGCCAGAGATCGGGCCGGTACCAATCCCCCGGCTTCGCGTCGGCAAACAGCGTGTGCCAGCCCTGCATCAGGCGGATCATCGCGACGATGACGATGCAGATTCCGAGCGGAAACAGGCCACTCCACTTGCAGGCCGCAGCACAGCCGAACAAGGTGCCGGCAAGCGCGAACAACGCATGGGGAGGATTCTTTCGAAAACCGTGCATGAAAGCGGCAATCGCCAGCAGGCCGAAGCCAAGCGCAAAAATGTCGAGCATTGCGATGCGCGCCTGCACGTAGAGCATCTGGTTGCAGCCGGCGATCAGCGCGGCGGCGATCGCAGGCCCCTGCGCGGCGAACAGCGCGAGGCCGCACAGGTAGACCGCGACGATCGCGAGCGCGCCGAACAATGTCGCGGGATAGCGCCAGCCCAGCGCATTGTCGCCGAAGGCCGCGATCGAGACCGCGATCAGCTCTTTCCCCAATGGCGGATGCATTGGATTGAGCATCGGTTGCGACATCGCTGGCGCCAGCATCTGCCGCGTCGCCGGCACGTAATGCACCTCATCGAAGACGAACTTCTCCGGCGTCGTCAGTCCGATCAGCAGCACGAGATGGGTGACCAGGAAAATCGCGACAGCGATTACTGCGCTCCGCGACACCTTCGGAACCGCGGGCAAGTCGAGCGGCATTTGTGGGGAAGTTTTGCGTGGCAAATTTGCGTCACCGCGGACAATAATAGAGATCGCGGTTTTCATTGAACGCATTCTGCCGCAACTGTCACTAAGCATAACGCAGGTCCCGCCCCGCTTGTGATAATTCCGCCACATCGCAAGCGTGCGCGATCCGGTACGATCAGGGACACATCGATCGGTTGCGAAATGAATTTGCGTTTCTGGCTTTTCTCTACTCTCTTGTCGGCCGCCTTGTGCGCGGCGCCTTGCGCCCAGGCGCAGACGCGCGTCGGCGAAGCTGTCGTAATCCAGAACGAAGTGGTGCGCGTGGCTGCGAGCACGACGCCGATCAGCGTCGGCGACAGCATGCTGCGCGACGAGACCGTGCGCACCGGCGCCGACAGCGCGGCGCGCTTCGTGATGGCCGACAGCACCAATTTGTCGCTCGGCCCGAGCGCCACGCTCAAGCTCGACCGCACCGTCTTCAACGACGAGCACAGCTATCGCGACGTCGCGATCCGCATGACGACCGGCGCATTCCGTTTCGTCACGGGGCACTCCGAGAAGACCGCCTACAAGATCACGACGCCGCTCGCAACCATCGGCGTGCGCGGCACCACGCTCGATATCCTGTCCCAGCGTGGCCGCTCGGTCGTCGTGCTGCAGGACGGCGCCGCCAGCGTCTGCACGGCGAGCTCGCAGTGCGTGCAGCTCACCCAGCCCGGCGACACCGCAATCATCACCTCGACCGGCGGCAAGGTCTCTATCGGCAAGACCAATACGCCGCCCTGGACGTTTGCCGCCAACTGCGCCGCCAGTGCGGGACTTTGCGCGGTCAACCAATATGCGGACGCCTCGCCGACCATCACGCCCGCCGTCCAGGACGACGGCATGCTGTGCGGACGCTGACGATGACGATATCCACCAACGTCAGGCGCCTCATCCTCGCGAGCGTGCTGACCGCCGTGGCCGCATTTGCGCTTGTCGCATTCGATGCCCGTCAGGCGACAGCCCAAGGGGTGACGTGCGGGTCCGAGTGCGGAGAGCCGACGCCCACCCCTTCGCCGACATATTCGCCGACGCCAACCTACAGCCCCTCGCCCTCGCCCAGCCCCTACCCGTCATCGTCGCCGAGCCCTTATCCGTCCTCCTCGCCGAGCCCGACACCGACACCGACCGGCGCGGATTCCAGCGGCAACTCGATCGGCGGCCTCGCCAACCAGCGCTTCAACCAGATGATCACCAACCGGGTGCTCGGCACGGTGCTGCTCGGCGTCAACGAGCAGGTCAATTGCAGCGACTGCATCAGCGCGTTCGGGTCCGCCGGCTCGTTCTCGGCCGGCATCCACGGCCGCAAGCAGCTGACCAGCAATCTGTCGCTGCTCGCCGGCATCGCCTACACGCAGTACAGCGAGGGCGGCTATAACATCACCAGCGCGCCGATCGGCGCGTTCGCGCTGCGCTATGACTTCACCGACTGGGGCTCGTCGCGCCCGTTCTTCGACATCGGCACGATCCTGACGCCCTGGGAGAAGGCGCGCTACACCCGCAGCTACAACACCAGCCTCGGCCCGGTGAGCGTCACCAGTTCGACCAACGCCTCGAACTACGCCGTCTACGGCCGCGCCGGCTGGATGAGCCGTGTGTCGCCCCGCGACGAGGTCGCCGCCTCGATCGAGGTCTGGCAACTCTGGCAGCGGGTCTCGGGCTATACCGACAGCGCGGTGGCGTTCAATCCGTTCGATGCCAGCATCGCGACCGGCACCGACCGCACCAACCTGGTCAAGATCGGCGGCCAGTGGACGCGTCTCTACGGCAGCAACATCGAGGCCAACATCAACGGCGGCTGGGTGCAGTCATTCGCCAGCCACAGCGGCATCGTCGCCACCGTGACCGGCGACGGCATGGTGGTGCCGACCATGGGCAACCAGGGCTGGTTCGAATATGGCGGCCGGCTTGGCTTCCGCGTGCAGAAGGGCTGGATCGTGGACCTGTTCGCCAACGGCACACTGGGTCCGCAGCCGGTGGGTAACACCATCCATGGCGGCGTGGGACTGCGGATCAATTACTAGAGGAAGGAGGAGCCACCAACTCCGCTGTATGCCCGCGCAGGCGGGCATCCAGTACGCCGCAGCTTCTCCGTATCACGGAGCTGTCTCTGGGAAACTGGATCGCCCGGACGAAGCCGGGCGATGACAGCGAGTGTGTGGTGCGAGCTCACCGCCTCACGCCGCCGACTTGCCCTCGAACGCCCGGCGCAAGGTTTCCACGTCCAGCTTGACCATCTTCATCATGGCCTGCATCGCGCGTGCGGCAGCCGCCTTGTCGGAGCTCGAGAGGAATTCGAACATCACCTTCGGCACGACCTGCCATGACACGCCGTAACGGTCGTGCAGCCAGCCGCATTGCTCTTCCTTGCCGCCATGGGCCAGGAAGGCATTCCAGACGCTGTCGACCTGGGCCTGATCATCGCAATGGATCATCAGCGAGAGCGCATGGGTGTATTCCATCTTCATGCCGCCGTTGAGCGCGACCAGGGGCTGTCCCGCCACCGTGAACTCGACGACGAGCACGGAGCCTTCCTTGCCGGACGGGTTGTCCGAAACGTTGCGCTGAACGTGCGTGATCTCCGAATTCGGAACGAGCGATACGTAGAATTTCGCGGCTTCCTCGGCATCGCCGTTGAACCACATGCAGGGAACGACCTTTGACATCTTGAATGCTCCTCGTCAGATTTCTGCTGTTGTCGGCTTAGATCAGGCGTTCGCCATCTCGGACTGCGCGGCAAAGGCTGCCATGTCCATCCAGTTCACACCCCACATATGGCCGTCCGGATCCTCGAAGCTGCGGCCATACATAAAACTGTATTCGTCCTTCGGGCTGGGATCGGCCACCCCGCCCGCTGCCGCGGCCCTGCCGACGATATCGTCGACTTCGGTCCGGCTGTCCGCGGACAGGCAGAACAGCGCCTGGTTTGAGTTCTTTGCATCCGAGATCGGTTTCGGCGTGAACTGCCGGAATTTGTCGTGGGTCAGGAGCATGGCGAAAATGGTCTCGGAGAAAACCATGCAGCTCGCCGTTTCGTCGCAGAATTGCGGATTCCTGACCGCGCCAACCGCCTCGTAAAAGGCGGTGGCGCGCTTGAGGTCGGTCACCGGCAGATTGACGAAGATCATCTTGGGCATCGAAAGCTCCTTGGGCGGGGTTCTGCCCAAGGACGGATGGCCCGGCGGCCACCCGACATCGCTTCCGGATATTTTTCGCTCCCTAACCTGCGGGGTTCTATCGCATCGCTCCCCGCCCGGTCTTGGGCAGCCTCACGTCTTCTCGTTCGGATCGCGGTGAATGGGATCGACCCACAGCACGGTCTCGGGCTTCTCGACCGGCTCGATGTCGAGGTTGATCGCGACTGCCTCACCGTCGCTGCGCACCAGCACGCATTCCAGCACCTCGTCCGGGCTGGCATTGATCTCCTGATGCGGCACGTAGGGCGGGACGAAAATGAAGTCGCCGGGGCCGGCCTCCGCGGTGAATTGCAGGCTCTCGCCCCAGCGCATCCGCGCCTTGCCCTTCACCACGTAGATGACACTTTCGAGGTGGCCGTGGTGATGCGCCCCGGTCTTGGCGTCGGGCTTGATGCTGACCGTACCCGCCCACAATTTCTGCGCCCCGACGCGCGCGAAATTGATCGCAGCCGCGCGGTCCATGCCCGCCGTCGACGGAACGTTGGTATCGAGCTGGTTGCCGGGAATGACGCGCACGCCGTCATGTTTCCAGCGATCATCGTGATCGTGGTCATGATGGAAATGCGAATGGTCATGGCCGGTCATGGGACTTGCTTTCTGTTGGTTCCATGCGCGGCAAACTAACCCAAAGCCGCGTCTGCAAGCCATACCAAAATCGGAACCCTCATAGCCGTCGAACGTTGTCTCAGTGAGCAAACCTCAAGGAGAGTTCGATGGGTAGCACGACCGACAAAATCAAGGGCGCCGCCAACGAGGGAATGGGCAAGGCCAAGCAGGGCATCGGCGAAGCCACCGGGTCCGACCGCATGAAAGGCGAAGGCGCAGTCCAGGAAGTGAAGGGCAAGGGCCAGCAGGCCATGGGCGATGCCAAGGAGGCCGCAAAGGACGCGGTCGATCGCGCCGCGGCTGCGGCGAAGCGGGGGACGGAGTAGCACGTCCAGCATCGAGACAAACAAGACTGAAAGCGAAAAGACCGGCCGAAAGGCCGGTCTTTTTGTTTGCGGGCTTACTTCACCCCGAGCAATTCCACGTCGAACATCAGCGTCGCGTTCGGCGGGATCACGCCGCCTGCCCCTCTGGCGCCATAGCCGAGCTGCGGTGGAATGATCAGTGTACGCTTGCCGCCGACCTTCATGGAGGCAACACCCTCGTCCCAGCCGGCGATGACGCGGCCCTTGCCGATCGGGAATTCGAACGGCTCGTTGCGGTCGACCGACGAGTCGAATTTCTTGCCCTTCTGGCCGTTCTCGTAGAGCCAGCCGGTGTAGTGCATCACGCAGATCTGGCCGGGTTTTGGCGAAGCGCCGGTGCCGGCGACGCTATCCGTGATCTGCAAACCTGAAGCTGTGGTCATGGTCTTTCCTGCGGTCTGGGCCGAGGCCGTGGTGGAAACGAAATCGGACACGCCGGCGATCACGGTGATCGCGAGTGCCGACATGATGGCGAGGAGCACGCGCTGAAAACGCTGCATAAGACACCTTACGTTCGAGGCGGAAGGGGTCTAGCGCAACGGCGACGCCGTTTCCACCCCTCAGGCCTCGATATTTTCCAGCCGCACCGGCAGCTTGCGGATGCGCTGGCCCGTAGCGTGATAGATCGCATTGCAGATCGCCGCATTGGTGCCGACATTGGCGAGTTCGCCGAGGCCCTTCACGCCTGCCGGGTTGATGTGATCGTCCTGCTCGGAAAGCAGGATTACCTCGACACCGGGCACGTCGGCATTCACGGGCACGAGATAGTCGGCAAGATTGTCGTTGACGTAACGCGCATTGCGCTGGTCGATCTCGGTGGCCTCCAGCAGCGCCGAGGACATGCCCCAGATCAGGCCGCCCATGAGCTGGCTGCGCGCCGTGCGTGGATTCATGATGCGGCCCGCCGCGAACGCTCCCACCAGCCGCGGCGCACGGATTTCATGGGTAAAGCGGTTGACGCGGACCTCGACGAACTCGGCACCGAAGGCGTAGGCGATCTTGTCCTTCATCTGATGGCCGCCGACGAGCCGCGCGTGCCCGCTGTGCATGGCCATGAAGGAATCCAGCGGCGCGCCTTCGGGCTTCCACTCGCCATATTCCTCGACGATGCCGACACCGAGCGCGTCGAAGGCCTTCTCGATATCGAGCGGACGATCGCTCTTCGCCGCCTGTGTGCTCGGCGCCTGACTGATGCCGACAGTCTCCTTGGCCTTATCGGCGAGGCTGTCGCTCGGCATCACGGCCTTGAACAGCCTTTGTCGAATCTGATCGCACACCATCATCACCGCCGAGCAGGTGCTTGCGGTCGAGTTCGAGCCGCCGGCAACCGGCGCCGGCGGCAGGTCGCTGTCGCCCACGAAGACCGCGACTTTTTCCAAGGGCACGCCGAGCCGCTCAGCCGCGGTCTGGGCGATGACGGTATACGCACCGGTGCCGATCTCGTGACCGGCGATCTCGACCCGGGTACGACCGTCGCGCTGGAGGCGGACCCGCGCGGCAGACGGCGCCATCTGCGTCGGATAGCAGGTGGCGGCACAGCCATAGCCGATCAGCCAGTCGCCGTCCGACACCGATTTCGGCTGTGGCGAACGCTGCGACCAGCCGAACGCCTTGGCGGCCTCATCAAAGCACGCCATCAATGACCGCGACGTATAGGGCTTGCCGCCGATCGGCTCGACATTGGTGTCGTTGATGCGGCGGAGCTCGACCGGGTCCATGTTCAGCTTCACCGCGAGCTCGTCCATCGCGCTCTCCAGCGCGAAGAGATACGGCACCTCCGGCGGTGAGCGCATGAAGCCCGGCGTGTTGCGGTCGGCGCGCACGATCGACACCAGACTGGCGACGTTCGGGCAGGCGTAGAGCCGCGTCGTCGTCTTGGTGCCGCCGACGCAATAGGCATCCGGACGCGACGAAACCTCCGCGCCGTCGTGCCTCAAAGCCACCAGTCTGCCGTCCCGACCAGCGCCAAGCCTGATCTCATGGCGCGTCTCGGCGCGGTAAGTCGCGATGGTGAAACCCTGATCGCGGGTCGGTACCAGTTTGATCGGCCGGTTCAGGCGCTTGGCAATGCCGGCGATGATGGCGGTCCGCGGGGTCATCGAACCGCGCGAGCCAAAGCCACCGCCGACATAGGGATTGACGACACGGACCTTGTCGGCGTCGATGCCGAGCTGCTCGGCGACGCCGTTCTTTAAGCCATAGACATACTGGCTGCCCTCATAGATGACGAGGTTGTCGCCCATCCAGGCGCAGCTCGTCGTAAACAGCTCCATCGGGTTGTGGTGCTGGGCCGGCGTGTCATAGGAGGCGGTGAGCTTGACCTCCGCGGCGTCGAACGCCCTGGCGAAATCGCCGACCTCCGCGTCTTCCTTGAACTGCGCGTTCTGTCCCTTTGCCGCTGCCGCGGTGGTCCCCGGCGAATCGAAGCTCGCACTCGGCGCCACGGCCGTGTAGCTGACCTTGACGCGATTGGCGGCCTCGCGCGCCGCCTCGTAGCTCTCGGCGATGACGACGGCGATGATCTGGCCGTCGTGGGCGATGTCGACCGATTTCAGCGGCTGGATCGTGGTGCCGGCATAACCGCCATTGCTGAACAGTTTCGACTCCTTCAGCTTCGGAGCGTTCTCGTGCGTGACGATGTCGATCACGCCGCGGACACTCCTGGCATCGTCCAGATCGAAACTGTCGATGCGGCCCTTGGCGATGGCGCTGGTGACCAGGAATGCGTAGGCCGGATTGTCGAGCGGCATGTCGGACGCATATGTCGCCCGGCCCGTGACCTTTGCGGCGGCGTCATAGCGCGGCACGGGCTGGCCCATGTTTGCTTTCGGCTCGGGAGCTGCAGCAGTCATGATCATATCTCCATCGTTACGGCCTGCTGGAGCGCGTGCGCCACCACGCGCTTGCCGAGCGCGATCTTGAAGCTGTTGTGCTGGCGGCCTTTGGCGTCCGCGAAGGCGGCGTCGGCCACACGCTGCGCCAGACCGTCGTCGAATTTCTGTCCCTTCAGCAACGCCTCCGCCTCGCGCGCCCGCCATGGCACGGTGGCGACGCCACCGAGCGCGACGCGTGCGTCCCTGATCGTGCCATCCTGCACGTCGAGCGCGACCGCAGCCGACGACAGTGCGAACTCGTAGGACTGACGGTCGCGCGCTTTGAGATACACCGAGCGCGGCCAGCGGCCGGGAACGGAGAACGCGGAAATCAATTCACCGGGCTGAAGCGCGGTCTCGATATCCGGCGTGCTGCCGGGCGCCTTATGGAGCTGCGCAAACGGCATGCTGCGCGTACCGGCCTTACCGGTGATCTCGACCGCCGCATCCAGCGCGATCAGCGCCTGGGCAAAATCGCCCGGATAGGTCGCGATGCACTGATCGGACGTGCCGAGCACCGCGTGCATGCGATTGACGCCATCCATGGCGGCACAGCCGGAGCCAGGATTGCGCTTGTTGCAATTCTCATAGGAGATGTCGCGGAAATAGCTGCAACGGGTTCGCTGCATCACATTGCCGCCGAGCGTCGCCATGTTGCGCAGCTGGGCGCTGGCGGCGAGCCTCAGGGAGTCCGCAATCACCGGATAGTTGCGCTGGATGTCGGCATGCGCGGCCACGTTTGACATCTTCGCGAGCGCCCCGAGCCGCAAGCCGTCGCTGGCAGGCTCGATCGCTGACCAGCCGCGCGCAAGCGAATTGATATCGACGATTGCGGCGGGCCGCATCACGTCCAGCTTCATCAGATCGATCAGCGTGGTGCCACCCGCAAGCGGCTGCGCTGTAGCCTTCGTCAGCGGATTGTTCGCAGCCGCGGCCGTGCTGAGCGCCTGCACGGCCATGTCAGGATCTGTTGCCCTTTGATACGAAAACGATCGCATGCGCCTAGCCTTTCATGATCTCGGGCGCCGCCTGCTTCACGGCCGCGACGATGTTCGGATAGGCGGCACAGCGGCAGATGTTGCCGCTCATGTATTCGCGGATGTCGGCCTCGCTGCCCGCATGCCCCTCCTTGACGCAGGCCACGGCGGACATGATCTGGCCCGGTGTGCAATAGCCGCATTGAAACGCATCGTTGTCGACAAAGGCCTGCTGCATGGGATGCAGGTGATCATCGGTGGCAAGACCCTCGATCGTCGTGATCTCCTGCCCTTCGGCCGCGAGCGCGAGCGTCAGGCACGACACCACGCGCCGATCGTCGATCAGCACCGTGCAGGCACCGCACTGGCCGTGGTCGCAGCCTTTTTTGCTGCCGGTGAGCTTGAGATGTTCACGCAGCGCGTCGAGCACCGTCGTGCGAGCGTCGATATGCAGGCGCTTGTCCTTGCCGTTGACGCGCAGCGTGACATCGACGGGAAGCGCCGGATCCGACGCGGCTGATACGTTCGCATCCTGCGCAGCCGCGCGCGCCGCCATAGGGACCAGCGCACTGCCGGCAGCGCCGGCCATGAAAGCGCGCCGATCGAATCCAGATGGTCCGGAACCTGATTTTTCGGACATGGAGGGCCTCCGCCGCTCTTTGAGCCAAAGCAGCGCACGCCTGCACTGCTCATCGGCCCTTAACCTGAAGCAGTGAGTTCCGTTCCGAACGAGAAAGGGCGACGCAGCAAATGCCGCGTCGCCCTTCGTCAACTTTTCCTGATCTTGCGCGGGGAACCTGGTCCCGCGGCGCTCAATATCCCAGCGCGCAGCCGTCCTTGCGCGGGTCGGAACCACCGGTGAGCGTGCCTTTGTCCCAATCGATCCAGATCGCCTGAGCACCGCCGAGCGGACCGACGACGCTGGTGGTCTTGTGGCCGAGCTTCTTCAGGCCTTCGACGATATCGGACGGCACGCTGTCCTCGAGCTGGTACTGGCCCTCATAGTGCAGGCCGCGCGGCATATCGATCGCCTCCTGCACGTCGCAGCCATAGTCGAGAATGTTGGTCACCACATGGGTCTGGCCAACCGGCTGATATTGTCCGCCCATCACCGCGAACGGCATCACCGACCGGCCGCCCTTGGTGAGAAGGCTCGGCATGATCGTGTGCAGCGGGCGCTTGCCGCCGGCGATGCAATTCGGGTGGCCGGGCTGGATGCGGAAGCCGCCGGCGCGGTTCTGGAGCAGGACGCCGGTCTTGTTGGAAACGATGGCCGAGCCGAAGGAATGCGCGATCGAGTTGATGAACGAGCAGACGTTGCGGTCCTTGTCCACGACCGTGATGTAGATGGTCGAGGGATTCATCGGCGGTGCGACGTTCGGCAGGTCGAGCATGCCGTCCATGCGGATCTTGTCGATGTGCTCGTTGCAAAATTCCCTGGCGAGGATCTTGGCGACCTCGATCTGCATATGATCGGGATCGGCGACATGCAGCTCGCGATGCATGTAGGCGATGCGCGCGGCCTCGGCTTCGAGATGGAAACGCTCGACGCTGAGCGGCGCGTATTTGGTCAGGTCGAACCGCGACAGGATGTTCAACATCAGGAGCATGGTGAGGCCCGGTCCGTTCGGCGGGCACTGCCAGACGTCGTAGCCCTTGTACATGGTGCCGATCGGCGTCGTCGTTTCGGTGGTGTGCGCGGCGAAATCGTCGAGCGTGTGCAGGCCGCCGATTCCGCGCAGGGTCTCCACCATGTCTTCCGCGATCGGGCCCTTGTAGAAGGCGTCGCGGCCATCCTTGGCGATCGCCCGCAGCGTCTTGCCGAGCTCCGCCTGGCGGATGACGTCGCCGGCTACCGGCGGCCTGCCGTGCGGCAGCAAATAGCGCTCTGTGTTGGTGCCGCCCTTCAGCTTCTCGAACTGGTTCTTCCAGTCGAAGGCAATGCGAGGGGCGACGACGTAGCCTTCTTCGGCCGCCTTGATCGCGGGCTGGAGCAGCCGGTCGAAACCGAACTTGCCGTGATCGCGCAAGACGGTCGCAAAGGCGTCGATCACACCGGGGATCGAGACCGCATGCGCCGAAGTCAGCGGCACGGAGTTGATCTTGCGTTCGAGATACCAGTCGGCATTCGCCGCCTTCGGGGCGCGGCCGGAGCCGTTATAGGCGATGATCTTGCCCTCGCCGCGCGGCTGGATCAGCGCAAAGCAGTCGCCGCCGATGCCGGTTGATTGCGGCTCGATCACGCCGAGAATGGCCGAGCCCGCGACGGCCGCGTCCACCGCCGTGCCGCCCTCGCGCAGCACCTCGATCGCGGCGAGCGACGCCTGCGGATGCGAGGTCGCCACCATCGCGTTGGTGGCGTGGACCGTGGACCTGCCGGGGAAATGGAAGTTTCTCATCGAATTCTTGCTCTCATTGGGCGTCTGGCGCGGATGGCGCGCCATCTCGGAAAAGCCGCGCCTACATGACACATTCCGGCCCGCCGGGGCAATGCTGGCATACCAGGGAAATGGCTGCCATCCGCTGGGAATAGAGCTGCTCGTTCCGGGTTTTCCGGGCGCGATCGGCCTGCTAAACGAGCGCCATGATTTACAAGGTCGCCGCCTTCTACCAATTCGCCGCCCTGCCCGATTACCGCGAGCTGCGCGAGCCGGTGCGCGCGTTCTGCGCCGGCCTGGCGTTGAAGGGCAGCGTGCTGCTCGCGCAGGAGGGCATCAACGGCACGGTCGCGGGCGGGGGCGCGGCGATCGACGCTCTCGCCCGCGAGCTGGCGCACGGCGCCATGTTCGGCGGCAGGTTGAACAATCTCGAATTGAAGTTCTCGACCGCCGAGGCGATGCCATTTAACCGGCTCAAGGTGCGGCTGAAGAAGGAGATCGTCACGCTCGGCGACGAAGCCGCCGATCCGACGCGGCAGGTCGGCACCTATGTCGATGCGGCCGAATGGAACGCGCTGATCGCGGCGCCCGACACGCTGGTGCTCGACACCAGGAACGCCTTCGAGGTGGCGATGGGGACGTTCGACGGCGCGCGCGACCCCGGCATCAAGAGCTTTGGCCAGTTCAAGGAATTCGCGGCCGAGCAGCTCGATCCCGCCAAACACCGCAGGATCGCGATGTTCTGCACCGGCGGCATCCGCTGCGAGAAGGCGAGCGCGCATCTGCTCGCGCGCGGCTTTGCCGAGGTCTACCACCTCAAGGGCGGCATTCTCAAATATCTGGAAGAGGTGCCGGAGGCGCAGAGCCGCTGGCGGGGCCAGTGCTTCGTGTTCGACGAGCGCGTCGCGCTCGGCCATGGTTTACAAGAATCTGGCTTGCAAGAGCTTGGATTGCGCGAACGGGACAAGGACACGGCACGTGACGAATGAGATGAAGACGCTCGGCGAGCGCATCGACACGATTGAGACGCGCCTCGCCTATCAGGACGACACAATCGAAACGCTGAACCAGACCATCACCGCGCAGTGGAAGCAGATCGACGCGCTGACGCGGAGGATCGCAGAGCTCGGCGAGCGGCTGCAGGAAGCCGAGGCGAATGCGCCGGGAGCGGCCAATGAGCCCCCGCCGCATTATTGAGCGGTGTTACTGACCGGACGCCTTGAGCAGGAGGTTGGTCACCTCGCCCGACATCATCAGCCGGTCGCGCCCGGCATTCTTTGCGGCATAGAGGGCCTGGTCGGCGGCCTCGACGAGCGAGGTAACGCCGGCCGTGCGCTCCAGCGCCGGCCGGCAGGATGCGCCGCCGAGCGAAGCGGTGACGGAGCCGGCCGCATGGTTGCTGGTGTGGACGAGGCCCGCATCGTGGATCGCCCGTCGAATCCGGTCGCCGATCCGAGCGCAGCCCGCGGCGTCGGTATTCGGCAGCAGCATGGCGAACTCCTCGCCGCCGTAACGCGCCGCCAGATCGCCGGAACGCTGCATCTCGGCGGCGATAATCTGCGCCACCTGTCGGAGACAGGCATCGCCCGCCGGATGGCCGTATTCGTCGTTGTAGGACTTGAAGTGATCGACGTCGATCATCAGCAAGGAAAGGCTGGAGCGGTCGCGATAGGCGCGCGCCCACTCCTCCTTCAGCCGTTCGTCGAAGCGGCGGCGATTGGCAAGCCCGGTGAGGCTGTCCTCGATCGCGAGCGTTTCGAGCCGGGTCTCCAGCTTCTTCTGCTCGGTGATGTCGCGCGAGATCGCGACCACACCGTCGACACGGCCATTCTCCTTGCGGGTCACCCGCATGGTCGATTCGAGCCAGACTTCGGCATTCTGCCGGTGCGCGTTGCGGTAGGTGACGCGCACCTCCTCCTTC
The DNA here is from genome assembly GCF_023073915.1 of Bradyrhizobium sp. 149. GTDB lineage: Bacteria > Pseudomonadota > Alphaproteobacteria > Rhizobiales > Xanthobacteraceae > Bradyrhizobium. Next base: position 221,973 of record NZ_JADPKK010000015.1, read on the forward strand.
TCGCCGCGTTTCATGGCATCTACCAGAGCCTGGACCTGTGGCCGGTCGTCCGCGTGAATGCCGGCCAGTGCGGGTGTACCGATCAGTTGATTGGCGCGCCAGCCGACGACGCCAATCGACGACGGCGAGACATAGCGCAGCCGCTCGTCGAGCCCGATGCGCGTCACCATGTCGCTGGAGCCTTCGGCAAGCAGCCGGAAATGCGCTTCCTTCTCTACCAGCGCGGCTGCCATGCTCTGGCCCCGTTGCAACTGCCGCACCAGCACCGCACCGATGATTGCGATCAGCATGACCAGTGCAAGCACGTAGAGCATGCGGGAGATCGCCGCAGCGCGCCAGGGCGCCAGCAGCTCGGCTTTGTCGACGGTGGCGAGCAGGACGAGCGGATAACGGCTGCTACGCTTGAAGAAGCTGACGCGTTCGGCACCGTCCAACGGCGACTTGAAATGATAGGCGCCGCTCGGCCGTTGCAGGCTCGGATCGCGAAGCAGCGGCGTGTCGGCGACGCTACGCCCGACGAACTTGTCGTTCCTCGGGTTGCGCGCGATGATCAAGCCGTCGCCGTGCGTCAGCGCCACCGAACTGTTGCGGCCGATCTCGAACTGTTCGTAGAAGTGCGAGAGATAGTTGGAGCTGATGGTCGCGAGCACCACGCCGCCGAAGCTGCCGTCGAGCTTGTTGAAGCGCCGCGACAGGGTGACGACCCATTCGCCATCCAGCAGGCTCTTCGCCGGACGGCCGACATGGGGCTCACGTTTCGAGGAGAGCTGGTGATAACGGAAAAACGCGTCGTCGTTGAGCGTAGAGCCGATCGTGCCGGGCGAGGTCAACCAGTTGCCGCGGTCGTCGATGACGGCGAGGCTGTGAACGCGCTCCATCGCCTTCTTGCGCGCCTCCAGCAGGGTTCTGAGCTTGGCGATCGTGGCCGGCTCGGCGCCGTCCATCTCCAGCCGGCTGACGACGCCGACGACGCCTGAATCGAGGAGGTCGAGGCTGTCCTCGGCATGCTGCGTCAACGAGCGCGCAACGTTCGCCATTTCTGTCTCGGCGCCCCTGAGCACCGCGTCGCGCGCCGCCCATTCCCGCCAACCGCTGACGCCGAGGATGGTCACGCAGGTCAGCGCGACAAACGCGGCCGCCCGCAGTGGCAGGCGGCTCCATCCGGCTCTTTGGGTCACAGCGTTCATGCGGCAGAATTCTCCGATGATCGGAAACTCTGCTGCTTCTGTTATTGAACTCTGAACCGCCCGCGGGAATATGCTGCGATGTCCCGGGTTTTCCGTAGTCGTACGGACGTCGGGCTCAGCGCATCGCTAACAAGCCATTAGCAAACCTATCGGAATCTGGCGCACTCCGCCGCTAGCTGAAGATGGCCTTAACCTTCTCCCAGAGCGAGGGATTGTCGGCATCCGCATCGGCCTTCGAGGGCGTCGGCTGGGCGGCGCTCACGGGATCCGAAGCCGGGAAGGTATCTTTCAGCCCCGCGTCGAGCTTGGCGTGGCGGTCGGCGGCGAGCGCTTCGTTCAGATCCTCGGCATGCTTGTCATGCGGCGCGGGGTTGAATTTCTCAGCCATGATCTCGTCCTCCGTTGGCTGGTCAACGCGGCCCAATTGCGCTTGGTTCCCCTGTTCCGCTTCTGGCCGCGGCGGTGTATCAGGAGCCCTAACCATCTTCAGGACCGTTCGTGCCCCAGTCTGCGACCAAACCGTTCATCGACGTCCTTACCGGCCAGCGGCAGATCATTCCGCCGGTCTGGATGATGCGGCAGGCCGGCCGCTATTTGCCGGAATATCGCGAGGTGCGCGCCAAGGCCGGCGGCTTCCTCGATCTCTGTTTCAATCCGGAACTTGCCGCCGAGGTGACGCTGCAACCGATCCGGAGGTTCGGCTTCGATGCAGCGATCATTTTCTCCGACATCCTGGTGATCCCCTATGCGCTCGGACGTTCCGTGCGCTTCGAAGTCGGCGAGGGTCCGCGACTCGAACCGCTGGATGATCCCGCCAAGGTCGCGACACTGGCGAAGCACGCCGATTTCGGCAAGCTCGCGCCGGTGTTCGAGGCCCTCAAGGTCGTGCGCGGTGCGCTCGATCCCAAGATCGCGCTGATCGGCTTCTGCGGCGCGCCGTGGACGGTGGCGACCTACATGGTCGCCGGCCAGGGTACGCCCGACCAGGCGCCGGCGCGGATGATGGCCTACCGGCATCCGGAGGCGTTCGCAGCGATCATCGACGTGCTGGTCGAGAACTCGATCGCATATCTGCTGGCGCAGCTTGCGGCCGGCGCCAACGCCTTGCAGATCTTCGACACCTGGGCCGGCGTGCTGCCGCCCGCCGAGTTCGCGCGCTGGTCGGTCGAGCCGACGTGGCGCATCGTCGAGGGCGTGCGCGCCAAGGTGCCGGGCGCGAAGATCATCGGCTTTCCGCGCGGTGCCGGTGCGCAATTGCCCTGTTACGTCGAGGCAACCGGTGTCGACGCGGTCAGCATCGACTGGACCGCGGAGCCGGCCTTCATCCGCGAGCGCGTGCAAAACAAAGTCGCCGTGCAGGGCAATCTCGATCCGCTGGCGCTGATCTCAGGCGGCGCCGCGCTCGACCGCGCGGTCGACAACGTGCTGGCGAATTTCGCGCAAGGGCGGCTGATCTTCAACCTCGGCCACGGCATCCAGCCGGAGACGCCGATCGCCCATGTCGAGCAGATGCTCAAGCGCGTGCGGGGGTGATTTATTTTGCGCTTGGGAAGCGGAAAAACAAAAAACGCAAAAACAACCCCATGCACAGTAGACAAATCATTGAAAAAGCTGGGCCGGCGTGACACGAGCGCCCGCCACGAGGGCGGCTTGCCCCGTCGGGCAAAACAGGCGCATGATGCCATCATCGCCCCATGAGCATTTCGGCAAGAGCTTAGCGCGGCCGGCTGCGCTCGATAATTTCGGCGGCGCCCTTGGCCAGCAGATCCAGTCCTACCGCACGGCCGAGTTCGCGTGGGCGATTGGCGGGGCCCGAACGCAAAGCCTCGATGATGGTGTTGCCGGAGAGATCGAGCACGGACGCGGTGAGCGACATCTGATCGCCGGCAATCGTCGAAAAGCCCGCGATCGGCGAGTTGCAGTGGCCGTTGAGCACCCACAGCACCTCGCGCTCAGCATCGGCCGCGGCGTGTGCGGAGGGATCGTCGATCGATGCGAGAATCTGCCTTGTCTGCCAGTCGTGCGCGGAACATTCGACAGCGACGATGCCCTGGCCCGCCGCGGGCAGCATCTCCGCTGCGGTAAACTCGTAGCCGATGCGGTGCGAAAGGCCGACCCGGTCGAGGCCGGACCGCGCCATGATGAGCGCATCCGCAGGCCCGACGGCGCCGCCATCCGGCAGGCGCTGCTTCTCGCCATCGTCGAGCTTTCGCACGCGCGTGTCCGCGGCGCCGCGGAAGTGGATGATCTCGACGTCGGGAAATAATCGCCGCGCATAGGCGGCGCGGCGGACGGCGTTGGTGCCGATCTTGAAATCCTTGCCGCGGGATCGGCGCAACGCCTCCAGCGTCACGCCGTCACGCAGCACCAGCGCGTCATTGGGAGGATCGCGCGAGAGCGTGGCGCCGATTACGAGGCCCGGCGTGTCTTCGTTGCCGGGCATGTCCTTCAGCGAATGCATCGCCGCCTGGAGTTCGCCCGACAGCACGGCGGCGCGGATCTGCGCCACGAAGGCACCGCCCTTGCCGCCATGGGGCAACAGCTTGCTGGTCTGGTCGAGATCGCCCGTGGTGTCGAACTTGACGATCTCGACGTCGAGATCGGGCATGGCAGCGGTCAGGCGGCGCGCGATCTCTTCCGTCTGTGCCAGCGCCATCGCGCTCTTGCGTGTGCCGATCTTGAATCGCGTAGCCAAGCCGTGTGCTCCTTCTCGATGCGCGGATTACCGCGCATCCTCCAATATCATGTCGGAGGCCTTTTCGGCGATCATGATGATCGGGGCGTTGGTGTTCCCCGAGACGAGATCCGGCATGATCGAGCCGTCGACGATGCGGAGGCCTTCGAGGCCCCTCACCTTCAGCCGCTGATCGACCACCGCGAGCGCATCATTGCCCATACGACAGGTCGAGGTCGGATGGTAGATGGTGCTGCCCCGCTCGCGGCAATAATCCAACAGCTCGGCATCCGTGGATACCTTCGCCCCGGGATCGTATTCGCTGACCACAAACGGCTTCAGCGCCGGCGCGTTCAATATGTTGCGCAGTATCTTCAGAGCCTCGACGTTGGTGGTGCGATCGGTCTCGGTCGACATGTAATTGATGCGGATCTCCGGCGGCACCGTCGGGTCGGCGCTTTTGATGCGCAAGGTTCCGCGGCTTTCCGGACGGAGCTGGCACACCGATGCCGTGAAGCCGGAGAAATCATGCAGCTTCTCGCCCATCTTGTCGGTCGAGAACGGCAGGAAGTGGACCTGGATGTCGGGCGAGGCCAGCCGCGGACTGGTCTTGAAGAACGCGCCCGCCGTACCGGCCGCGATCGTCAGCCAGCCCTTCCGGAACAGCGCATAGCGCGCGCCGGCCATCGTGCGGCGGAGCGGGTGATTGACGGTGTCGTTGAGCGTGATCTTCTGCGAGCATCGCATCACGATGCGGACCTGCATGTGGTCCTGGAGATCGTTGCCGACGCCCGGCGCGTCCAGCACGATATCGATGCCGTGCTTGCGCAGCAGCTCGGCGGGACCGACGCCGGAGAGCTGAAGCAGCTGCGGCGAGTTGTAGGCGCCGCTCGACAGCACGATCTCCTTGCGCGCGCGGGCGCGGCGCACCGTCGCGCCCTGACGGTATTCAACGCCAACTGCGCGGCGGCCCTCGAACAGCACGCGCTGGCCGAGCGCGCCAGTTTCGATCTTGAGATTGCCGCGAGCCTTGGCCGGGCCGAGATAGGCTACCGCCGTCGAGGCGCGGCGGCCGTTGCGCGTCGTGGTCTGGAATAGGCCGACGCCTTCCTGCGTGGCGCCGTTGAAATCGGCGTTGTAGGGCAGACCGGTCTCGACCGCGGCGTTGATGAAGGCTTTCGACAGCGGATCGGTCACGACCATGTTGGAGACCGGGAGCGGACCGCCGCTGCCGTGATATTGATCGGCGCCGCGCGACTGGTTCTCGGCCTTCTTGAAATAGGGAAGCACGTCGTCATAGCCCCAGCCGGCGTTGCCGCGCTGACGCCATCTGTCGTAATCCTCGTGCTGGCCGCGAACATAGAGCAGGCCGTTGATCGAGCTCGATCCGCCCAGCGTCTTGCCGCGCGGCTGGAACACCTGGCGGCCCTTCAGTTCGGGCTCCGGCTCGGTCTGGTACATCCAGTTGACGGTCTTTTCCTTGAACAGCTTTCCGTAGCCGAGCGGCACGTGGATCCAGATGTTGGAATCCTTCGGGCCTGCCTCCAGCAGCAGCACGCTGTGCTTGCCGTTCGCCGACAGCCGGTTGGCGAGCACGCAGCCGGCAGAGCCGGCACCGACGATGATGTAGTCGAACTCAGGATCAGAAGGCGTAAGGGAGGAAGTTGCGTTCATGCGCTACTGTTCTTTTTGTTGGTGTGGGCGTTTCCATCATCACTTAGCACGATCATGCGCGCAGGCGCAGCGCCTCGACCAGCGACCTGAACGCACGGGCGTATTCCGCGCCTGCCCTCGCGATATCGGCGCGCCCGGCGCAGGCGACCGCGGCCTCCGTGACCGCGCCGAGCAGCAGCCGGGCCAGCGGCTCGACCGGCTGCCGCGCGATCAGCCCGGCCTCCATCGCCGCCGCAATCGCGCGCGGCAGCTTACCGCCGAAATGCTTGGCGTCGATCTCGCGCCAGCGCTCCCAGCCGAGCACGGCCGGGCCGTCGCGCAGAATGATCTGGCCGGTCGGGCCGTTGGCGGTCGCAGCGAAATAATGCTCGGTGCCGGCGACCATCGCGGCGAGCACGTCCTTCTCGGCACGCGCGGCGCTGTCGATCTCGGCGACGAGGTCGCGCGAGACCAGGTCGAACACCGCTTCGAACACCGCCTCCTTGGTTTTAAAGTGATGATAGACCGCACCCTTGGCGACGTGGGCGGCTTCGGCGATCTCATCCATCGTGGCGGCGGCGAAACCTTGCGCCCCGAACAGGCGGCGCGCTGCCGTCAGGATCGCCTCCGATGTCGCTGCCCGCCGCTCCGCCTGTTTCGCCATGTGTCTCGTCTAATCGAATCCGAGGCCAGCAGCCAGTTGACTTTTCGACTACCGGTCGGTATTTACCGACTGTAAGTCGGTTTTATTCGAAGGGTGTGCCATGCCGAGCCGTGATGTCGTCGAAGCTTTTACCAACCGATTGGAGGCCGGGGATTTCATCGGCGCGATCGAGCAGTTCTATACGCCCGAGGCGGCGACCTACGAGAACAACGCGGCACCGACGGTGGGCCGCGACAAGCTTGTTGCCAAGGAGCGCGGCGTGCTGGCGGCCTCCAGGGAGGTCAAGGCCGTCCGCATCGGGCCGAGCCTGATCAAGGGCGACCACGTCGCAACGCGCTGGACCTTCAGCTTCACCAACGCCGAAGGCATCATCCGAACGTTGGATGAGATCGCATGGCAGACGTGGCGAGGCGATCAGTTGATCGAAGAACGGTTCTATTACGATCCGAAACAGTTGGGGCGGTGATCCTTCAGCAATTCGAAACCCACAGGAGGTCGTCATGCCCGGGCATCCACGTTCTTGATGTGGGGGCAAGCCGTGGATGGCCGGGACAAGCCCGGCCATGACGCTGTGGAAGCTTGAGCGCCCAAAGTCCGTGCGCACCGTAACCCCGCCAGCGCGCATTTGTATCGATTTGTTATCGATACGACGTCACGAACACGCAGAAGTGGTCACAGCAATCGTCGCAAGCTCGCATAATTCATAGTTCGTCAAAGGTTTGCAGCGAATTCTCCGGGTCGGGCCGGACAAGCGGCCCATGCTGCTGGGCTCTGGAATGCGGACTCAAACGACCAGCTATTTCGCGCGGCTGTTCGCCGGCGATCTGTCGGCCTTTGGCGGTCCCGCAACCGACGAAGCCGTCACCGGCCATATCCGAGCCGAACAGATGTCGCTGGTGCTCGGCTACTCGGTCGGCATCATGCTCGCCAATGCCTGCAACGCGACCGTGCTGGCGATCGCGCTGTGGCAGTCGCCCGACCGGATGTTCGCGCTGATCTGGGCGGTCGCCGTGGCCGGCGCCGCGATCGCGTTCGGTCTGCAATCCCACGCCGCGCGCCGCATCATCAAGCCGCAATTCGTCTCGCGCCGCGCCATGCACCGGCTGGTGCGAAATGCCTTTTTGCTCGGCGCCGCCTGGGGCATCGTCCCGGCCGCGTTCTTCGCCGACGCTTCGACCGGCGGCCAGCTCGTCATCACCTGCCTCTGCTCGGGAATGCTGGCGGGCGGCGCGCTCGCCTTCGCCACGATCCCAATCGCAGCCATCGCATTCACGGCGCCCATCTTCCTAGGGATCGCCATCTGTCTCGGCAGAAACGGCGATCTCGCTTTCCTGCTGATCGCCTTTCTCGTCGTGGTCTACGGAAGCGTGCTGTTGCGCGGCGTATTCGTCAATTCATTCGCGTTCGCACGGCGGGTGATGCGGCAGATCGAGACGGAACGCACGGTGCGGCAGGACCCATTGACCCGTCTGCCAAATCGCGTCGCCTTCAACGAAACGCTCGATGCTGCCTTGAAGCAGCTGGCTCTGTCCGGCGAGGAATTCGCGGTACTTCTGCTCGATCTCGATCGCTTCAAGGAGGTCAACGACAAGTTCGGCCATCCCGCTGGCGACGAGTTTCTGGTCCAGATCGCGAGCCGCCTGCAACGCTGCACCCGCGCGGCCGAGCATGTGGCCCGCATCGGCGGCGACGAGTTCGCGCTGGTGATGGCCAATCTGTCACGGCCGGAGGATGCGCTGGAGATCGCCGAGCGCTTCGTCGCGGCTTTTGCCGAGCCGTTCCTGATCGAGGGCCGCCAGATCGTCGGCGCAACCAGCGTCGGCATCGTGCTGGCGCCGCGGGACGGCAACACGCCGCTGGACATCATGAAGAACGCCGACGCCGCGCTCTATCGCGCCAAGGAGGTTGGCCCCGGCACGGTGTGCTTCTTCGAGGCCAGCGACGACAGGGCGTCCCGCGACCGCAAGGCGCTGCAATCGGATCTGGGAGGCGCCATTGCCAGGGAGGAGCTATTCCTGGTGTTCCAGCCCTTCCTCGACCTCGGCGACAACAGTATCACCGGCTTCGAGGCGCTGCTGCGCTGGCAGCATCCCCAGCGCGGACTGGTCCCGCCGAGCGAATTCATCCCGATCGCCGAGGAGACCGGGCTGATCCACGAGATCGGCGAATGGGTCATCCGCCGCGCCTGCGCGACGGTTGCGGAGTGGCCCGAAGAGATCAGGATCGCCGTAAATTTTTCGGCCGCGCAGTTTCGCAACAACAACATCCTCCAGATCATCGTGCAGGCGCTTGCCGACACAAAGATCGCCCCGCACCGGCTCGAGATCGAGATCACCGAATCGATGCTGCTGTCGAAATACGGCTCGGCCGCATTGATCCTCAACGCGCTGCTGGAGCTCGGCGTCACCGTGGCCCTGGACGATTTCGGCACCGGCTTCTCCTCGCTGACTTACCTGCGCAAGCTGCCGTTCAGCCGCATCAAGATCGACCAATCTTTCATCCGCGACATGCTGGTGCAGCCGGACTGCGCCGCAATCGTGAAGTCGGTCGTCGGTCTCGCACGCGACCTGCGCATCGGCGTGGTCGCAGAGGGCGTCGAGACCGCCGACCAGCTCGAATATCTGCGCCAGATCAATTGCGACGAAGTTCAGGGTTATCTCATCAGCCGGCCGGTATCGGCCGATCAGGTTCTGTCGCTGCTGGATCCGAAGAAGCTTCGCGCGACCTTTGCGGCATGAGGCGTATGCTTGCAAAGTGGGAGGTCTGCTTCTGGCGGCGAGAACGGGAAACAACAGGGCTTGAGCAGAGCTACCTAGCCGCAACCAGCAACATATCCCAGAAGATTTGAGACGCCATCGGCGCGTCTCAATCTAAAACCGAGTCTGCGGGCCATCGAGTCGGAATGTCCACTCGATCCGATGATTTGCTTTTTTGCACTACTTGCAAAGATGCCGGCTACCGTCCCGATCGATGTAGGAGTTCGTTGCTGAATCGTAGGATCGATATCGCTCCGAGCAAGAGCGTGACATGGCGCCCTCCACGCGAGCCAGAGCGTTGTCTGCTCCTTGCGCAGGAGCTGCGCCATCCGGCAGCTCGAGTCCCATCCGACCCGCCGGCGTCAGTGTGCCATTCAGGTTACGATTGGGGTTCTCGGCCTCGTACGTATCGGGGTGGCTGCTCGCAAAGCCAGATTGCGCGTAGGCGGTGCTTGCGGCCAGGCCCGACAACAAGGCGACCGCAGCGAGAATTCTAAGACCATTCATAGTCGATCTCCATCATGAGCCGGCGCATCGGATGCCGGTGCGGTGAGATGTGGATCGACATAGCGCGCTGAACAAGCTCGCCGTGATCCATTCAAACGACGTGGCGCAATGTTGTCGTTCAAATACAGAAAACGTCATTTGTTCTCGGAACGCGAAGAATGGTCAACGGCACCAAAGGAAATCGAAGCGACAAAAGAGGCCTCGGTACGGGAGCCCGAGTAACGCCGTCGGCAGTTTCGGCCTAGGAATTTTTGCATCTCGACTTTGCCAATCTCGACGGAGTGCGGCTGATCGCACGAGGATACGCCCTTCACCCCCGGTCAGACTGCATCCGCCCGCAGCAGCGTATCCACGGTGATGGTGCCGCGGGCGCGGGAGACGCAGGCGCAGATCTTCTGGTTGCTCTGCTTCTGATGGTCGCTGAAGAAGACGTCGCGATGATCGATCGCGCCATCGATCTCGACCACGTCGATGGCGCACAACCCACATTCGCCGCGCTTGCAATCGTACATCACGTCGTGGCCGTTTGCATTGAGCACGTCCAGCATCGAGCGCTCGCGCGGAATTTCGAGCTCGACATTGGAGCCCTTCAGGCGCACGCGAAACGTCTCGGTCGGCAGCGTGCCGCTGGAACCAAAGGTCTCGTAGCGCAGATCGGGGAGCGGATGGCCGGCGCCGATCCAGGCGTGGCGTGCGGCGTCGAGCATCCGCATCGGGCCGCAGAACAGTGCCAGGGCGCCCTTGGGGAGCGAGGCGAACAGCGCGTCGAGATTGAGGCGCTTGCCTTCTTCGCTGGCATGAACGACCAGGCGATCGCCGAGCGTCGCGGCGAGATCGTCGAGATAGGCGGCCTCGCCGCGCGATCGCACCGCATAATGCAGCGTGACGTCGGCTCCGCGCCGTGCCAGCGCCTGTGCGGCGCCTAGGATCGGCGTGATGCCGATGCCGCCCGCAATCAGGCAGTAGCGTTCGCGCGCCCAATCGACTGCAAGCAGCGAGGCGGGCTTCGTGATGTCGAGCCGCGCGCCCGGCGCTAGCTGCCACATGTAGCGCGAGCCGCCGCGGGAATCCTCGGCGCGCCGCACGGCGATCTTGAATCCATGCGACGTGGCCTCGCCGACCAGCGAATAGGACCGCGTCTCCGGCAGACCATCGATGGTGACCCTGACGTTGATGTGGCTGCCGACCGGATAGGCGGCGCCGTCGAACTGATCCGGCCGGATCAGGAATTCGCGGATGCCCGGCGCAAGATCGCGCGTCGAGACGAGCGTCGCCGGAATCCAGGTTTCGATGAAGCGCATGGCACTCCCCTCAATCGTTTGCGGACTTGATCAGCGCGAGCGCCGGCAGGAGGTCGAGATGGGTCCGGTTGCGCAGCGCAAGCCGCAAATTGCGCACCGCGAGCCGCGCATGCTCACGCATCACGGCTTCGGCGCGGGCGCCTTCGCGATTCTCGATCGCGTCGATCACGACGCGGTGGTGTTCCTGCCCGATGACCAGGATCTGCTGCGCTTCCGGCAGCGCCGATTGCGCCATCACGAAGCCGCTCGGCGAGGCGAACGGCAGCGCCGAGGCGCGGTCGATCTGCCGGATCAGCGGCGGGCTGCGCGACAATTCCGTGAGCAGCGCGTGGAAGCGCGCGTTCAGCGTCACATAGGACGAGAACGCATCGACCGAGATCGGGACCTGGCGCAACAGCTCGTCGATCGCGGCAAGGCACTCCTTCAGCGGCTCGAGCTCGCGCGCGGAAACGCCGCGCTCGGCGGCGAAACGCGCGGCAAGCCCTTCCAGCGTGCCGCGCAGCTCGATGGAATCCGAGATGTCGCGCTCCGAGAACGCCTTCACCATGAAGCCGCCGGACGGGATCGCCTCCAGCAGGCCCTCCTCCTCCAGCCGCACCAGCGCCATGCGCACCGGGGTCCGCGAGGCGCCGGTCGTCTCCACCGCCTGGAGCTCGGAGATGCGCTCGCCCGGGCGCAACGTGCCCGACAGGAGCTGGTCGCGCAGCGCGAGCTGCGCCTTCACGGTCTGCGAGACGGAACGGTCGACCTCACGCTCGGCCATATCAGCCTACTCCGCGGCCTGGAGGTGCTGCGGCGGGTTTTCCTTCGCCACCATCTTGTCGATCAGCTTGCGCGTCCACATCGCACCGGCGTCGATGTTGAGATTGTAGAAGATGCGATCGGGGTTCTCGTCCATCGCGCGCTGCTGCGCTTCAAGGATCAGCTCGTCCTCGTGGAAGATGCCGGAGACGCCCTCTCGGATCTCGGTGGTGATGCGCTGCTCGCCGAGCTGATAGTTGCGCACGAAGGCCCAGAAATAGTGGCAGGTCTTCTCGGTCTCCGGCGTGATGGTGTTGAGCACGAAGCCATTGACGCCCTGCGAGCGGTCGCCCTCCGGCGCGCCGGTGCCTGTCGGTGCCACGCCGACGTCGATGGCAATCGTGCACGGCGCTTCGAAGCGGATGATCTGCCAGCGGTCGACGAGGCCGGACTTACCGGGCTGCTTGCCGAGCTGCTTGGCCCAGAACGGCGGCGCCTCGATGCCGCGCATCCAGCGCGTCACCGTCACCGTCTTCTCGCCATGAGTGACGTCGAACGGCGCCTCTGCAACCGCCTCGTTGCCGATCGACGAGCCGTGAACGAACGTCTCGTGGGTGAGGTCCATGAGATTGTCGAGCACGAGGCGGTAGTCGCAATTGACGTGAATGGTCTTGCCGTCGCCCGCCCAGGCCGGATCGTGATTCCAGTGCATGTCGGGCACCAGCGCGGGATCGGCCAGTGCGGGATCGCCCATCCAGAGCCAGACGTAGCGATGACGCTCGACCACGGGATAGGCGCTCACGCAGGCCGACGGGTTGATGGTCTCCTGCGAGGGCATGAAGGTGCAGCGCCCCTGCGCATTGTACTTCAGGCCGTGATAGCCGCAGACGACGGTATCGCCTTCGAGCCGGCCCTTGGACAGCGGCACCAGGCGGTGCCAGCAGGCATCCTCCAGCGCGGCCACTGAACCATCGGCCTTGCGGTACATCACCACATGCTTGCCGCAGATCGTCCGGGGCAGCAGTGCCGGCTTGACGTCGGCATCCCAGGCGGCCGCGTACCAGGCGTTCATGGGGAAGGGTTTTGTCACCGGTCTCACTCCTAAGGCTTATGAATACGTTATGTATACAATAGCTGGAGCCCAAAACAGTTCAAGGTCGAATTGGCCCTATTCTAATACGGTTTATGCATGTTTCAGTATACATACGAAAGGAAAATTGGGGTGGCGCAGCAAACTCATCATGCCCGGGCCTGTCCCGGCCACGACGGTGCGGCAGCGTCTGCGCTAGAGCACCCTCCAAGAAGGTAAGAGGGCGCCCGTCCTGCGCCTTTACGGCCCGAACACCTTCGCCAACCCGGCCTGAGCCTCCTGCTGGATCCGCTTCAGGTGCTCGGTGCTGCGAAAACTCTCCGCGTAGATCTTGTAGACGTCCTCGGTGCCCGACGGCCTGGCGGCGAACCAGCCGAAATCGGTCTCGACCTTGATGCCGCCGAACGGCTGGCCGTTGCCGGGTGCCTTACTGAGCGTGGTGCGGACCGGGTCGCCGGCGAGATCCTTCAGGCCGAGCTGCTCGGGCGTGACGGACTTCAGGATGTTTTTCTGCGGCGTGGTCGCGGCGACGTCGATGCGCGCATAATGGGGCACGCCGAACTCGGCGGTGAGGTCGTTGAAGAGCTGGCTCGGATCGCGGCCGGTCTTCGCCATGATCTCGGCGGCGAGCAGGCCGAGGATGATGCCGTCTTTGTCGGTGGTCCACACCGTGCCGTCGCGGCGCAGGAACGAGGCCCCTGCACTCTCCTCGCCGCCGAAGCCGAAGCCGCCCGTGAGGAGCCCATCGACGAACCATTTGAAGCCGACCGGCGTTTCGACCAGCTTGCGGCCGAGCTTCTTGGCAACGCGGTTGATGATCGAGCTTGACACCACGGTCTTGCCGATCGCGGCGTCTTTGCCCCAGTTCGGGCGGTGCGCGAACAGGTAAGAAATCGCGGTCGCGAGATAATGGTTCGGATTTATCAGGCCGCCGGTGCGCGTCACAATGCCGTGGCGGTCGGCGTCGGTGTCGTTGGCAAAGGCGACGTCGAAACGGTCGCGCATCGCGATCAGGCTCGCCATCGCGTATGGCGAAGAGCAGTCCATGCGTATCTTGCCGTCCCAGTCCACCGTCATGAAGCGAAAGGTCGGGTCAATGGCCTCGTTCACCACCGTTGCCTTCAGCCCGTAGCGCTCGATGATCGGGTGCCAGTAATGCACGGCGGCGCCGCCGAGCGGGTCGATGCCGATATTGATGCCGGCGGATTTGACGAGGTCGAGGTCGACGACCTTGCCGAGATCGGCGACGTAGGGCGTGATGAAGTCATAGGCGTGGACGTTCGAAGCCTTGAGCGCCCTGGCGTAGTCGATGCGCTTCACGCCCTTGAGGCCATCGGCGAGATAGGCATTGGCGCGCTTCTCAACCACGGAGGTCGCGTCGGTGTCTGCCGGGCCGCCATGGGGCGGATTGTATTTGTAGCCGCCGTCCTCGGGGGGATTGTGCGAGGGCGTGACGACGACGCCGTCACCGAGGCCCGACGTGCGGCCCTTGTTGTAGGTCAGGATCGCGTGGGAGATCACCGGCGTTGGCGTGTAGCCGCCGTCCTTGTCGATCATGATGTCGACGCCGTTGGCCGCGAACACCTCGACGGCGCTGACCAGCGCCGGCTCGGCCAGCGCATGGGTGTCGATGCCGATAAAGAGCGGGCCGGTCAGCCCCTTTTCTCGTCGGTAATCACAGATGGCCTGCGTCGTCGCGAGAATATGGCCCTCGTTGAAGCTGTTCTTGAACGAGGTGCCGCGATGGCCGGAGGTGCCGAACGCCACCCGCTGCGCGGGATCCGCGACATCAGGCTTGCCGGCGAAATAGGCCGTCACCAGCCGCGGAACGTTGGTGAGCACGTCCGGCGAGGCCTGCTTGCCTGCCGCGGGATGAACATCAGCCACTTGAATATCCTCGTCCTGTCGTCAAGCGAATTGCGGAATAGCATAGCATCGGCCGAGCCCCCGCCAAGGGCACAACACGCGCAATAGGGTGGCCGTTCCTGAGATCATGCTATGGTCTGCTGATCGGGGGGCTTTTCGATTCGGGGCATGACGCTGTTTCACAGGCTTTTGGTTGTTCTGATTGCCTGGCTTGCGACGGCTGGGATCGTGCCCCATGTGAAGGCCGCCGAGTTCTACACCGAGGACCTGCGCATCCCGATGGCCGAGGCCGGCCCGGAGGGGCTGGAGGCGTTCCTGGTTAGACCGACCGGGACCAAGCGTTACCCGCTCGCGCTGCTCAGCCACGGCTCGCCGCGCAGTTTTGACGATCGCGCGAAGATGTCCGCGCACATATATTACGGCCTTGCTCTCGAATATGCCCGGCGCGGCTTTGCCGCGCTGATCGTGATGCGGCGCGGCTACGGCACCTCGGCGGGCGGGCGCGTCGACAGCGTCGGCGGCTGCGCCAATGCCGCTTACCTGCCGGCGGCAGCGGTCGCGGTGGCGGATTTGCGCGCCGCGATCGAGGCGATGACACGCCGAAGCGACGTCACCACATCAGGCATGATCGCAGTCGGCCATTCCGCCGGCGGGCTCGCCACCGTCGCGCTGACCGCGCAGGCCCCCGTGGGCCTCGTCGCGGCCATCAGCTTTGCCGGCGGGCGCGGCTCGCGCGACGACGATGATGTCTGCAATCCCGACGGACTGGTGCAGGCTTTCGCCACGTTCGGCAAAACCTCGCGCGCGCCGATGCTGTGGGTCTATGCCACCAACGATGCGTACTTCGGTCCCGATCTCGCGCGCCGCCTCCATGACGGATTTCGCGCCAGTGGCGGCAACGCGACATTCGTCGCAGCGCCGCCTTACGGCGACGATGGCCACTATCTCTATTCGGTCTTGGGCCGCCCGCAATGGACGCCATATCTCGACGCCTTCCTGCGCGAGCGCGCTCTCGGCCACGATATCCTGAGCCCGCCCGATCCGCTACCGCCGCCGGCCCAGCTCAACGAGGCCGCGCGCGCCGAATTTGCGCGCTATCTCGCCAGCACGATGCCGCACAAGGCTTTTGCGGTGTCGCCGAACGGCGGTTACGGCTGGCGTTCGGGGCGCACGACGGGCGACGAGGCCCGGCGCGACTCGCTGGAGGCCTGCCTGAAATGGTCGCCCGCCTGCACGCTCTATGCGGTCGACGATAAATTGGCCGGGACTGCGCCAAGGACGTCGACGGACCAGAGCGCCCGCGCGCGATAGGCGCAAGGGCGATCGGATCTTTCGGCAGGTGAAGCTAAAGCCGCTCGCTAAGCGCGAGCTTGTAGCCGACGCCGGTGACGGTGGTGATCACGGGCGTGCCGCTGCCGACGAGCTTGCGGCGCAGCCTCGCCACCAAGGCATCAACGGTGCGGATGTCGACCTCGGCCTGGCGGTTGCTGACGACCTCGATCAGATAGTCGCGGCTGAGTGGCCTGCCGTCGGCACCAACGAGTGCCGCGAGCAGGTCGAATTCGGCACGCGTCAGCGCCACCGGCTTGCCGTCGCTGCCAAGCAGCTCGCGCCGCGTCAGGTCGATGATCCAGTCGCCGAAGGCGATCGAATTGTGGCTGCGCGCAGCCTTGCGGTCGATCGAGCGCCGCCGCAGCACGCTGCGCGCGCGCGCGAGCAGCTCGCGCAAATTGATCGGCTTGGTGACGTAATGGTCGCCCGCGATCTCGAGGCCGAGGATGCGATCGACGTCGGTGTCGCGGCGCGTCACGAAGATGATGCCCGCGTTGCTGGTCGCCTGGATCTCCTTGGCGAGATCGAAGCCGTCGCCGTCAGGCAGCTGCAGGTCGAGAAAGACGAGATCGGTCCGCGCCCGCAGCGCCTGGCGGCATTCTGCGCAGGAGCCGGCGCCGACCACGTCGAAATTGTTCTCGCTGAAATAACCCACCAGCATCGTCCGCGTCACCGGATCGTCCTCGACGACGATCAGCCGCTCGCGGCCAGCGACACGCAAGTCCTGAAGTGCGGCATCAGCCACGATGTTGGTTGTCCTGTGTGCCTGCGGGCCGGCCTGAGAGCTCAGGCCGCCGAGCACGTCGCCATGTGAACGTACATTCACGACTTGTTCGAGCCCCCTCGAATTGCCTGCTGCAATACTAGGCGCGTTATCGCGCCCAAACAACATTGGTCATGATCCAGCCGTATTAAGTATGAATTGGCCCACAATTCCCATCCCGCGCATCAGATTCGGAGAGCGCCCCTGCACAAGCGGCAGCTGGGCGTGGCTGAAGCCCGCGCGGCCCGCGGCCGCTTGCCCCGCCAAGAGCTTCAAATCTACTGTGCGCCCCGAAAAGTCTGAACCAGGAGGTGGCGCCATGGAAGTCATACTGCTCGGCACCGGCGGCCCGCGCCCGGATCCCCGCCGCATGGCGACGACCACGCTGATCAGGCTCGGCGACGAAAACATCCTGATCGACGCAGGCCGCGGCGTCATGGTGCAGCTCAGCAAGGCTGGCGTGCCGCTCGGCTCCATCAACACGGTCTTTCTCACCCATCACCATTTCGACCACATCGGCGACCTCTACGATGTGATGCTCAATTCGTGGATGCACGGGCGCAAGGACGATTTGCGCATCTATGGACCGCCGGATACCGAACGGCTCGTCAATACGCTGGTCACGCAGGTCTACGACAAGGACATCACCTGGCGCGATCAGGGCGAGCCGAGCTTCGGCGGCTGGAAACCGGTCGTCGCGACCGACATTATACCGGGCCCTGTTCTCGATACCGGGCGCTGGAAGATCAGCGCCGAGCTGGTCTCGCATGGCGACGGTCTCGACATGCCGCCGGCCTTCCTCGCACGCTGGATGTGTCTCGGCTATCGCTTCGAGGCGCAGGGCAAGGTCATTGCCATTTCCGGCGACACGGTGCCTTGCCCCGGTCTCGAGCGGCTGGCTGAGGGAGCCGACCTGCTGGTCCAGTGCTGCTTTCTCGCCACGCCGGAGATCGACAACGAGCACTTGCGACGTCTTGCGAAATTCACGATCGCCTGCGGCGATACGGTCGGCAAGGTCGCGGCCAGCGCTCGCGTCAAGAAGCTCGCGCTGACCCATCACCGGCCGCGCACCGACGATTCCATGCTGAACGCGCTGCTTGCGGATGTCAGGCGAGACTATGCGGGTCCCGTCGTACTCGGCGAGGACCTCACGCGGATCGAGGTCTGAGAACTAAAGATGCGAAGGCCGACCGGCCTCAGGACGATCCAACCTCGACCCGGAACGACAAAAGCTCTTCTGCGCCGGCGGCGATGTGCATCATGCCCGGCTTGTCGCTGAACTCGCCATCGAAGCCGGCGGGACTGGCATAGCCGCGCCAGGGCTCGATGCAGAGGAACGGCGCACCCGATGGTTTCGACCAGACGCCAAGCTCGCGAAAGCCGCGCCATGACATTTTCAACCACGGCCCGGTGGATGCGCCCTGCCCCGCGGCATAGCGGACCGAATTGCTTGCGATCCGTTCGAAGATGATCGCGTCGTCGACGAACAGGGATTCGGACAAGGGCAGCACTGTGCCGTTCACGGGGCTTGGCTCCGTTGCGGCGCGCAGCAAGCCGCCATCAAGACGGCGGACGGGAGATGGCTCTGCATTCGCGAAGGTCAGCGCATAGCTCTCCTTCGCCAGCTTTGGCTGGAGCGGCCAATTGAAAGCGGGATGGCCGCCGAGCGAGGCCGGCAATGTCTCCTTGCCGGTGTTCGCGATCACGAGTGATAGATCGAGACCGGATTCATCGAGCGCATAGGTTGCCGTCAGGCGGAACGCGAAGGGGTAGAGCGCGCGCGTCGTCTCGCTGTCTTCGAGCACCAGGACACAGCGACTTTCGCCGCGTTCCGCCCACGCAAAGCGGCTGTCACGCGCGAATCCGTGCTGGGTCATCCGGTACGTCCTGCCCCGGTGCCGCAATTCGTCGTTGGCCAGACGCCCGACGATCGGAAACAGCAGCGGCGCATGGCGCGGCCAGGCCGGCTCCGCCTGCCAGACGAATTCGACGCCGGCATCGCTCGTCAGCGAACACATCTCGGCGCCTTGCGCCTTGATGGTCGCGGTGAGCCCGCGGCTGCGCAAGCTGTGAACATCCTCACTCATCCCATAGCCTCACCCTCATGCTCTCACCTTGGTCGATCAAGCTCAGCTTTCACCAGGCGTCGCATTGGCTCAGGCCCGCCCCTGCAAACAGGGAAATGAACAGTGAAAACATGGCACACCCGTCCGGCCGCGTCCAAGTCGAAAGACCCGAAAACATCGGCAAGCAGCGATGCAGGATGCACCAGGTGAAACGAACCAGGGATTTTCTTCGGTACTAACAGGGAAAAGAAGGGTGTTCTACGCGCGCTGGGCGAGCATCAGGACCGACGCATTGCGTGCGCACCCGTCGCATTCGCCTATGTCGCTGGCCGACCGGCGCTAAATCTATGGCTGGGTCGCTGATGCCGTGCACCGCCCTTCGGACGATGGTGTTGGGCGACACTGGCACCCAGCAATGCAATTGGAATCCCGCTCGTTGGGATTCCTCCTGCTTCCGTATGATTAGCTACAGTTCATCTTCTACAGCTCAAAGCTCTTTTCATAACTGACCACTCGATTGGCTTGCGAGGCGCGGCGAAATCAGGCTTGGCGCATCACGTCCATCTGGCGAAGAGACTGGCCGTGCACACCGGAGCCGCCCTCAGGTAAACATGAAGTAGTCGCTGTGAAGGTTGGCGACCGTGGATCCCTTGATGAGGATCGTATCGTGGCTGTCCAGCGTGATCAGCACATCCGAACCCTGCTGGGCCATGTGAAGATCGTTGAAGCTTGCAGCAAGCGAGGAGCTGACCGCGATCTTGTCCGTGCCGGTGGAAGTATCGGTGTTGAAGCTGTAGATCGTGTCATTGCCGCCCTGATAGGTCACGGTGCCACCGTTGGTGGAGCGGAAGTAGAACGTGTCGTTGCCCGCACCGCCCGCAAGCTTCAGATTGTCAGCATAGGCATAGACCTCTTGGGCCCCGCTGGTGTGCGTATATTCGCGCATCGTCAGGTTACCGCTCACATTGATCGTGTCGGTGCGGATATCGCCGGTCCCATCCTGGCTGTAATAGTCGACCGCACGGGAGCCGTCGGCCTTGACGAGCGTGTGGTTGAGGATCGCGCCGGTGCTGGAATAGTTGGAGATGTCCTTGCTGCCGTCCGTATTGTGTTTCTCCAGGTAATCGTAGCTGCCGTCGGAGTGGAGCCGCTCGATGAGCGTCACGCTGCCGCTGGCATCGTAGGCCTGGTGGGTCGACGTGTAGGACTGACCGGTGATTTGATAGGCATAGGCCTCCGTCGAGCCGTCCGTATGGACGACATTGTCCTTTGTCAGAACGCCGCCCGTATAGGTCTTGTTCTCCGAGCTGCCGTCCACATTGGCCGTGTACTCGGTCAGCTTGTAGCCCGTCGCCGTGTCATAGGTCTTCGTCGTGGTGCCGGTCGAGATGACCGAGACCTCCGTACTCAGTTTGCCGGCACCGGTATAGTAGTCGTAGAGCTTGGAACCATCGGCGTTGTACACCGCCTTGTAGTCGTAGCTACCGTCGGCATGGAAGCGTTCGACAAGAGTGACGCTACCGCTGGCGTCGCTGGTCTGATGCGTCGAGGTGTAGGATTGGCCGGTGATCTGGTAGACATAGGCATCTGACGAGCCGTCCTTGTGAAGGACATTGTCCTTCGTCAGCACACCGCCCGTGTAGGTCTTGTTCTCCGCGCTGCCGTCCACATACGCAATGTAGTCCGTGAGCTTGTAGCCGGTCGCGGCGTCGTAGGTCGTGGTCGTGGTGCTGGCCGACGTGACGGTCACCTCGGAACTGTGAAGCCCCGCGCTCGTATAGTAGTCGTAGACCTTGGAGCCATCCGCATTGTAGGCCAACTTGTACTGGTAGCTGCCGTCAGCGTGGAAGCGCTCGATCAGCGTCACCTTGCCGCTCGCGTCGCCAACCTGATGAGTGGTCGTGTAGGACTGGCCGGTGATGTTGTAGATGTAGACCTCGGACGATCCGTCCTTGTGGAGGACATTGTCCTTCATCAGCACGCCGTTGGTATAGACCTTGTTGTCGGCGCCGCCGCCCACGTAGGCCGTATAGACGACGAGCTTGTTGCCCGTCGCCGTGTCATAGGTCGTTGTCGCGGTGGCAGTCGAGGTGACGACCACTTCGGAGCTGCGAACGCCCGTGCTCGTGTAGTAGTCGTAGACCTTCGAGCCGTCCGCGTTGTAGGCCACCTTGTACTGGTAGCTGCCGTCGGCGTGGAAACGCTCGATCAGCGTCACCTTGCCGCTGGCGTCGCTCACCTGATGGGTCGTCGTGTAGGACTGGCCGGCGATGTTGTAGATGTAGACCTCGGACGATCCGTCCTTGTTGCGGACGTTGTCCTTCATCAGCACGCCGTTGGTATAGACCTTGTTGTCGGCGCTGCCGTCCACATTGGCCGTATAGACAACGAGCTTGTTGCCGGTCGCCGTGTCATAGGTCGTCGTCGTGGTGCCGGTCGAGGTGATGACCACCTCATTGCTGTGAGCGCCCGCGCTCGTATAGTAGTCGTAAACCTTCGAGCCGTCCGCGTTGTAGGTCACCTTGTACTGATAGCTGCCGTCGGCATGGAATCGCTCGATCAGCGTCACCTTGCCGCTGGCGTCAGTCACCTGATGGGTCGACGTGTAGGACTGGCCGGTGACGTTGTAGACATAGACCTCGGCCGAACCGTCCTTGTGGAGGACGTTGTCCTTCGTCAGCACGCCGTTGGCGTAGACCTTGTTATCGGCGCTGCCATCGACGTTGGCCGTGTAGACGACGAGCTTGTTGCCCGTCGCGGTGTCATAGGTCGTCGTCGTGGTGCCGGTCGAGGTGATGACCACTTCGGAGCTCCGAAAACCCGTGCTCGTGTAGTAGTCGTAGACCTTGGAACCGTCGCTGTTATATGCAGCCTTGTATTGATAGCTGCCGTCGGCGTGGAAGCGCTCGATCAGCGCCACCTTGCCGCCGGCGTCGGTCACCTGATGGGTCGATGTGTAGGACTGGCCGGCGATGTTGTAGACGTAGACTTCGGACGAGCCGTCCGTGTGAAGGACGTTGTCCTTCATCAGCACGCCGTTGGTATAGACCCTGTCGTCGGCGCTACCGTCCGCATTGTCGGTATGGACCCGGAGCTTGTATCCGGTCGCAGCGTCATAGGTGGTCGTGACCGTGCTGGACGAGGTCACGCTGACTTCCGTGGTCAGCGCACCGGTGCTGCTGTAGTAGTCGTAAACCTTGGAACCGTCGCTGTTATATGCAGCCTTGTACTGATAGCTGCCATCGGCGTGGAAGCGCTCGATCAGCGTGACGTTGCCACTCGCATCGTAGGCCGTGTGCTGTGACGTGTAGGCCTGGCCGGTGATGCCGTAGTGATAATAGTCCAGCTGCCCGTCGACCTGCGTGATGCTTTTCGAGATGAGGGTGCGGCTGCCATCGTACCCCCAAACGGTGGTCTCGGTCAGGGAACCGGTGGCGTCGAAATCCTGTTCCTTGGTCCAGCCGACGCCACTCCACGTGACGGAGAAGGAATAGCCGCCGTCGATCTTCGACAGCAGATTGCCATAATGGGCAATGGCGTATTGCATGGTCTGGGTCGACGAGATGGCCAGAACATGCGAGTCGCTCAAAGTCACCTTGTCCAGCCCGGTGGCATTCACCAGAGTGTCCATCTGTGCGACGAACTCGGCCGACGTCATCGTAAGCGCGCTGTCGACCGTCGTCGGGGTTTCGCCCACGGCCGACGACGCGCGAACTTCGATGACCAGCGGATGATCGCTGAGGCCGACCTGGATCGAGCTCGTGTTGTAATACACCGCAATCGGGTCCGTACCCTGCAGCGGGTCATAGACGTAGATGGTGTTTTCCACCTGCCCGAACTGGATGGTAACGGACGTGACCGGCGTGGTGATTTCGGTCTGGCTCGCACTGTCCCATACGCGCGTATCGGCCCATACGACGAGGTCGCTGACGCTGCCTGACTTGTTCATCAGCATCGTATGGGTGTTGCTGGGCGCGTTAGACAGCGTGTAGCTCAGATCCGTGCCGGTATGAGCGGTGCCGTTGTCACCATGGCCCAGGATGGTCGTCAGATTGTGGACGGCGACAGCAGCTTCCTTCGGGGTTCCGTCGACGTTGAAGAGACCGAAATGCGCTTCCTTGTCGCCGCGCGTCGCCGAGGACGGCGAATTGAACAGCTCGTAGATATAGGTGGCGGAGGATCCGTTTTCATACGCCAACAGAAGGTTGGAGATCACCAGCTTCGCCTGCGCGTCCTCGTTTGCGCCGACGCCGGTGACGCTCGTCAACGTCGTATAACCGGTCTCCGTCACGATGACCGGATCGTTCGTCGAGATATTCTGCGCCAGACGAAGGTCGTCTTCGATCTGGCCGTCGGCGAGCGCGCCGGTCTGCACGTAGACGTGGGCGTTCGCCGCGTCCGAATAGGCGCTCATATCGCCAACGACGGCGTTGGTCGCATCCGTCTGGTAGCCGATGCTGAAATTGACCACGGTGACGTCGCTGAGAGCGCCGTTGGCTTTCACGGCCGTATAGAGCGCCTGCTGAAATGCCGCCGCGCCTTCCAGCGAAGTCAGCCCGTTATAAGAAAAGGAGTTGAGATTGGCTTCGTTGATGCCTTCAATCGACAGCAGGGCGCCCGGATGTTCCGCCTTGAACTCGGCAAGAGCGGCGACATAGCTGGCCAGCCCGCTGCTGCCCGACTCTGGCAGCGTGTAAGCCACGCGAAAATCGAAAGAGACACCCGCATTGGCAAGCGCGTCGATGACGGCGTTTGCGTGCCCGATTGCGTTGTAGGAGTCGCGGACGTGACTGATGCCCAGATAGTTCAGGCTGTTGATGATAACGCTGGAGTTTGTGTATGCGTCCGTGTAGGCGCCCGCATTGGTGTTGATACCGAGAGAATTCAGAAAGCTCGATGCAGTGGTAACCGTCGCGTTCGACATTTAGAGTGCCCCCATTTCCATGGAGCGCAGACTGGCAGTCACTCCTAAGAAAACCGACTTCAAGAAAGCTAAAATTGTCAGGCTTTCCGCCCAAATTTTCAGCGGTTCGCGCACATCAGTGATGCTCCTTCAATCAAGTTCCACGGCGGAACAAAAACATCACGATTGCACATTCGCTCGCGCGCGCGATCAACGACGCTCGCCGCGCCGAAGCGACGGCACGTCGCGCGCTCTTCTGCGCAAGCAGCCTGATGATTTCAGCGATGTAGGGAACTAACCTTGCCCGCCGCCATTCGCGACATCCATCGCACGTCACTTTGCGCACAGAGTGATGATCCTGGGGCGCCGAGATGTCCTTGCGCTGGCGATGGCGAGGCGCGGTGCGCCTCGCGCGGCAGGCGCAATCTGAGATTGTAAACGTCCGCGCCCGCGATAACTCTCGCTTAGCACGAATCTATATCTCTGTTCTACCTGGGACTGAATCGATGCTGACGTCGGATGGACAAGGCTGGTTCCGGAGTAGCACTGAACGGACATCACGCGCGGCAAGGTGCACGGGCGCCGAAGCGGATGGTTGCATTCCCAGCGGAGGCGCTGTTGGTGCGGCGGTCGTCCTCTGGCCTACCGCGGCAAGAGCCCTATCACGGCAAGAGCCGGACCATCGGTTCCGGCAAACAGCCGTGCCGCCGCTTGCTTCCAAATGCCTCAAACAAATGCCGTCGTCCGAACAAAGCGACTGTGCGAACAAACGTCCGGTCTGGCCGACAAAGACCTCCTGGGATCGTTCTTCGCTCCATTCGGAAGGCGGACCGTAGCCACGACGGAAGCCACTCTCAGCTTCGATGGTCGTTGTGCTTCCATTTGATGGTGACGGAAACGACGGAACAATTGATGTTCCCGCGGTTATAGGGGCGGGTTAGGCGCTGCTCTGTTCCTTCGACCGACCAACGCTTTCATAAACAAAACCGGCAGCCTGCATCTCTTCGGGGCGGTAGATGTTGCGGAGGTCGACGATGACGGGCTGCGCCATGATCGCCTTCAGCCGGTCGAGATCGAGCGCACGGAACTGGACCCATTCCGTGACGATGACGATCGCATCGGCGCCTTCCGCGCAGGAATAGGCATCCTCGCAATAGGTAATGCTGGGCAGTTCGCCCTTGGCCTGCTCCATGCCGACGGGATCGAAGGCCTTCACCTTCGCTCCCATGTCGATCAGGCCGGTGATCAGCGGGATCGACGGCGCATCGCGCATGTCGTCGGTGTCCGGCTTGAAGGTAAGGCCGAGCACGGCGACGGTCTTGCCGCGCAGCGAGCCGCCGAGCGCCTGGCTGACTTTGCGCGCCATCGCGCGCTTGCGGTTCTCG
>NZ_JADPKK010000009.1 GCF_023073915.1 Bradyrhizobium sp. 149
GTTGTTGATGTAGTATTTCTGCGGGTCGCTCATGGACTCGCCGACGAGGCTAGCCGCCGCGAAATGCATCACCGCCGCGATGTTGTGGTCGGCGAAAGCATGCGCCAGCGCTGCGCCGTCGAGCAGGTCGCCGGTAATCAGCGGGCCGGCGACGAAGCCGCGATGACCGGTCGACAGATTGTCATAAACGACGGGCCGATAACCGGCGGCAGCCAGGGCGCGGCAGGCATGCGAGCCGATATAGCCCGCGCCTCCCGTAACGAGGACAGTGGGTCGGTCGGTCATGTCGTTGTCTACTCAGCGATTGAAGGGCCGGTTGCGACTGAACAGCAGATAGATTGCGCGCGGGTTGGTGGTCAAATAGCGCCAGAACAGGCGGCGGGGTTCGAGCAAGGTGCGCCAGGCCCACTCCAGCCCGATCTTCTGCATCCATTGCGGCGCGCGGGAGCGGCTACCCGACAAAAAGTTGAACAGGCCGCCGGATGTCTTGATGACGCCGACATTGGTCAGCAGCGGCGTGAATTCCTCGACGAATGCCTGCTCGGAGGGCACGCCGAGCGCGACCCACAGATAATCCGGCGCGAGCGCGTTGATCTCTTCGACTTTCGCGCGCAGGGCCTCGCCGCGCAGATAGCCATGGCTGTGCCCGACGATCTTCAGGTTCGGATAGAGGTTGCGGACATTCTCGACCGCTGCGGCGTTCTCGTCTTCGCTGGCGCCAAACATGTAGAAGGTGCGGCCGACCGCTTCAGCCTTGCGTGCAACGACGTGAAACAAGTCCGTCGTGGCGACGCGCTCGGGCAGCGGAAACCAGGATTGCAGCCTGGAGACCGCGACCAGCGGCTGGCCATCGGCGTTGATGAGGTCGGCGCCGCGGAACAGGCGTTCGGTCTCCGGTTCGGTCGAGCACCGCGCCAGCACCTCGCCATTCGCCGAGGTCAGGTGCAGCGGACGCCCGATGCGATGGCGCGGATCCGTTGCCTCGATCATGAAATCGGCGGTTGCTTCCAGGTCGAGCGCGGCCATGCGAAGGCCACCGACGGTGATCCGCGGCACGTCCGCGGTTGCGGCCCGGCCCTCCAGATTGATGCGGCGCTCAAGCATATTGTCTGCCTCGCTGGCGCGCTTGGGCCGTAGGGGTGAGTTCGTCGAGCACGACGCCGACGAGCTTCCGCTCGGCGCGGCCGAGCGTGTTCAGGATCTCTTCCAGGCCGTCGTTGATGTCGAAGCTGGTCGGCAGCACCGCCACCAGCGCATCGGCATCGTCGAGCAGCTTACGGCTGTCGGCCGTGACTGGAGCCGCGGGGCCGTCGAGGATCACGAGGTCATAGCCGCCGGCGGAGCGCGCCTGCTCGACGGCCTTACGGATGGCGTCAGTGGCCTTGCCGGCGTCGCCTTCGGCGGCCGGCAACACCGAGATGCCGTTGAGTGTCTTGATCTCGCGCGCGGCCTTGCTTCCGATCGAGAGCCAGCCGAGCTTGCTGGGTTCGCTCTTGCCAGGACGGTCGAGCTTGTTCGAAAGCGAGTGCGCCTGATGGTCGGCATCGATCATCAGCACGCGGGCGCCGTCGCGCGCGGCCGCGAGCGCGAAATTCAGCGCGGTCACGCTGCGCCCGGTGGTCTCACTGGCGCCGACCAGCGCGATGACCGGCATCGTCTTGCCGCCGGCGCGCCGCGCCACCGCGGCGCGCATGTCGCGCCAGGCGTTGAGCAGCGTCGTCAGCGGAAAGCCGGGGCGCAGCGTCGGCCAGCCCAGCCGGGTGAGGTCGACGCCACCGCCGGTGGCGAGAATGGCACCGAGCGTGTGGATGACGTCGGCCTCCTGGAGGCGGGCGATCAGCGGCTTTTCGATCGAGGGCATTTCGGCCATCGAAGGTTGCAGCGGTGGGGCGGCAAGTTCCGGCAGAGCCTCCGCGACTTCCGGGGTCCGGGAAACTTGCAGAGGCCGCGCAGTCTCCGGAGCCCGCGAAGGCTCTGGAGCTCGTGGAGCTTGTGGCAACGGAGTGCGATTGGGACGGGCTGGCGCGGGTGCCGGCGCGGACGCACCGGCGAACAGCAGTTCGGCCCCGACGAACCAACTCGAAGCAGCGATCGCGCCGAAGATGAAGCCGATCATGGCGAACAGGCTCATCGCCGGCGGGAACGAGCGCCGCTGCGGCACCGTCGCTTCGCCGATGATTCGGGCCGCCGAGGTGTTCAGCGTCTCCTGCTCCTCGGTCTCGCGCGAGCGCTTGAGGAAGGATTGATAGACGTCACGGCTGGCATCGGCTTCGCGTTCGAGTTCGCGCAGGCGCACGGCGGCCTGGCTGAGCTGGACGCTCTGCCGCTTCTGCGCCTCCAGCGCCCGACTGAGCGAGCCTTCAAAGTCGCGGGCGCGCGTCAAATCGTTCTTGGCGGACTGGGCGAAGCGATCGATCTCTTCGTTGATGGTGCGCTTGAGATCCTCGACCTGCTTCTCGGTCTGGCGCAGCGCCGGATGGCGCGGGCCGAGCTCGCCGGCCTGCTCCGCATATTTCTTGCGCGCGTCGGCATATTGCGCGCGCAAGTTCGCGATAGTCGGCGATTGCAGCGCCTCGGAGTTCGCGCCCGCATCTGCCGCGGTGCGTCGGCTCGCTTCGATCTGGTCGAGGCGCGCCTGCGCATCCATCGTCGCCGCTCGGGCGGCAGAAAGCCGCTGGTTGCTGGCGGAAAGCTGCTGGTCGCTGATCAGCGCGTCCTGGGTGCCGACGAAATTGTTCTGGGCCTTGTAGGTCGCAAGCACCGTCTCGGCGTTGCGCAGCCGCTCGCGCAGCTCCTTCAGGCGGCCGGAGAGATCGTTGGTGGCGCGCCGCGCGGCCGAAGCCTGTGAGTTGCGGGATTCCGCGAGGTAGGCGCTGGTCAGCGTATTGGCGAGCATCGCGGCCTTGGCCGGATCGATCGACCAGACCTCGATGTCGACGATGAAGCTCTTCTCGGTCTTTCGGATCGTGATGTGCCGGTTCAGCGCCTCGAGGGCCGCGAGCTGCACTTCCTTCTTCTCCGTGGCGGAGGGCGCGCCGGGCTGAAGGCCGATCAGGCCGAGTAGCGACGACATCAGGCTCTTGCCATCACCGCCGCCGCCGAATTCGGGATCCTTGACCAGATCAGCCTGCTGGATCACCTGGAGCAGCACGCTGTTGGAGGTGATCAGGCGCGCCTGGCTCTCGACCACCATCGACATGCCGGAGACGTCCTGCGCGCGGGGCGTTAGCTCGCGATCGACGAGCTGAAGCTCGCGGGGGTCGACATAGAGCTGGGCGGTGGCGGTGTAGCGGGGCGTGAGGCTCTTGCCCACGGCGACGGCAAGCGTCGCACCGAGCAGCGCGGCAGCGGCAATCGCGATCTTCCGCCGCCAGAGTAAATTGACGAGCTCCAGCACGTTGAAGCCGGCCTGAGGCCGCTGCTGCGGGGCCTCCGGTCTGGCTCGATCTATCGGCTGGTTATAGTCAAGCATGATCCCCAGCTTTCATTCCAACTGTCGCGTGCTGAGGGGTTACTCTTCGCTCTACGCCACGCACCTCAGATATAGGTGCCCACTCAACGCAACAGGGAAAATTAACCATACTCATTGAGGGACTATTCACCGAAATGGCAAACAAAGCGTTTAAGCGCATGCCACTCTTCGATGCGTCTCCCTGACGCGTGCGATGGCGGCGTCCTTCAGAGATTAACAGTTCGTTACGACGTGCGGCGTGGCTGCGAGGCTTCGCTCGTGTTGCGATCGGCAGCGCGCGCGACATGGCCGTCAATTTTTCCGCAGGATGACATGATAGTCACCGCGGCGGACGTCGGTCCCGCGCGGAAGCACGGCGTTCAGCACGGCTGCGCCGGCATCGACCAAGGCTGCGAACAGCGGCTTGCGCCGGCGCATCTCGGGATAGCGCGGGCTCTCGACCTCCCGCCGGTAGATCATCTCGAGGCCGTTGGCGGCGGCGAACGCTTCGAGCCTCGGCAGTGACACCAGGGGATGGAAGAAGGTCGGGAACGGCGGCTCGCCCGGCAAGCCGGCATCCTTGATGCCGCGAACGTGCCGGTAGAACCAGACGTGGAACCAGTGCGGCGAGTATTTGGTGACGACCCCGGACAGCGAGCGCGGATTGGGCGCGCCGATCAGGATCATCCCGCCGCGCTTGAGTGCATCGCGGAAGTTCAGCAGTGCGGCGTCGACGTTGGGAAGATGTTCGATCACGTTGTAGCAGATCACCAGATCGAAGGTTTCGCGCCCGAAGCGGTAGGTCTGGACGTCGCCGAGGATCGCTTCGTCCGCGTAGCTGTTGTTGCGGACCTGGTCCTCGTCGATGTCGACGACGGTGACCCTGCTGCGGCTCAGCAATTCCGGTGGCAGAACGCTGCACGAGCCGCCGCCGGCTTCGTAGGTGGCGAGTTGCCCCTGCGGCAGTTCGCGGCGCAGTACGTCGTGGACGGCGAGCAGACTGTCGCGCGCTTCACCGGGGACGAGATCGTGCAGCGCCTGAGTGTGGGGAATGTCCGCGGGAATCTGGATCGGCATGGCTGTCGCGAAATCGATCGTGGCTGGCTTGTTCATTGTTTCTGACCGCGCTTGTTCGACTCAAATTACAGGAAAAATCTCGTGTGCCCGTAGAGCTAATCCGGTGCCGCGGGGCTTCACCCGTCGCGGTGCTTACGGCCGGGTTAATGAACATGTGCGTTAACTAAGGTATCCGCCGTGGCGACCGCGATCGGAACGGTGGAGTGCGAATTGCAGTATCACGCGCACAAGGTTTCGCAGCAGAAACACACGAAAGCGGTTAAGCGTATGGTGTTGCACCGGGACGGCCAGAGATCGGCGGCGTGCCGCCGTCGCGATCCTCGGGCCGGCCGTTCATTTTGGGACGTGCCTGTCCCGGCGATGTGCCGTGGCGGGACGGCGCCGATCCGCAGGGTCGAAGCAGGGCTTTTTCAATCTATCTCGGACATCTAGAGCGTCATGACCTTGATCCCGACAGACCTGTCCGCCGCGCTTATCTCGGATGCCGTGCGCGATCCGGCCCGGGAGATCGCGGCGAGCTCCCGAATTATCGACCTGTCGGTTGGTATCGTCGTCTGCATCCCCTGCTTCCGCCGCCCACAACACCTGCGGCTGACGCTGGACTCGCTTGCCAGCCAGCGCACCCCGCGCTCCTTCGCGGTCGTCATGGTCGAGAACGACGCGGTACGGCGGGAAAGCGCACCGGTGGCCGCGGAGTATCTCGTCGATGGCAGGCTTCAGGGGGTCTGCCTGGTTGAGACAAGGCAAGGCAACGTCCAGGCGATCAACGCCGCTTTCGAGACGGCGCTGGCGCTGTTTCCCGCCGCGACCCGCTTCCTGATGATCGACGACGACGAGATCGCTTCGCCCGATTGGCTCGAACTGATGGTTCGCACCGCAGAGGCGACCGGCGCCGACGTCGTCGGTGGGCCGGTGCTGCCGCTCTTTGACGACGACAGCAAGCCCTGGCTTTCGCGTCATCCCGTTTTCTGTCCCGCCTATGATTACAGCGGGGCGGTGCCGCTGATCTATGGCTGCGGCAATTGCCTGATCACGCGTGCGGCGTTCGAGAGGTTCGCCCGTCCCGCCTTCGACCCGCGCTTCAACTTCCTCGGGGGCGGCGACTGCGATTTCTTCGTGCGATGTCGCGATGCCGACATGACGTTCCACTGGACGGCGGAGGCAGTCATTACCGAAACGGTGCCGCAAAGCCGCACCAGCTTCGGCTGGATCGTGAAGCGGGGCCTGCGCATCGGCGCGATCAACTATCGTGTGCAGTCCAAGGCCGCGCAGGGCGCCGCGGCGCGAGTGTGGGTGTTTGCGCAGACGTTCGTGCGGTTGCCGCTGTCGCTGGTGCGCGCGGCCGGTCTGCTGAAATCGTCGAAGGCCGTCGTCGCGATGCATCCCGTGATGGTCGCGCTCGGCTCGGTGCTCGCCGCGTTCGGCATCGAGCCGAAACCCTATAAGGCCTCGAAAATCGCGTCCTGACGTCGAGGTGGCGGACTAAATACCAAAGCGGGCGAGGGCGACCCTGACCGCGGAACGGGGCAGCGATTTGAGCGAGCGGCGCCCGACCATCGCGAGATAGGCGAAAGCCTGGCGATATCTGCCGAAGCGGACCGCTTGCATCGCCGAATACGTGACGAGATGAACCTCGGCGGCTTGGCGCAGCCCGGCCGCCATGCCCGCGGGCAGTCGCGCCACGATCAGCCCGTCGTCGAACACCCGCGCGATCGCCGGAAAGAAATCCTGCGGCGTCCGCACCGCGGCGTTCATTGTGTTGGCCGTGTGCAGGCGGTAGTCGAGCAGAAGGTTGGGCGCAAACTCGAATTCGCCGATCGCGGCAAGACGGCACCAGCAGTGCCAGTCCTCGCAATATCGGAGCGAGACGTCGAAGCCGCCGATGGCGCGGAAAGCCTCTGCACGCGCCAGCGCGATGCCGCCATTGACGATGAAGTTGCCGGCCGCGAGCCGCGCCAGCACGTCGCCCGAGGGTTTGCGGCGTCCTTTCAGCAGATCCCGACGGCCGATCTGCTGTCCCTCGCTGTCGATCGTGTTGTAGTCGCCGTAGACGAGGACCGCTCGCGGCGCACCCCGCGCAGCCGCCAGCAGCGCCGCGACCGCGCCGGGCCGCAGGCGATCGTCGGCATCGAGGAAGAGCAGCCATTGGCTGCTCGCATGCTGCGCGCCGAGATTGCGGGCTGCCGATACGCCGGCGGCGCCGTTGGTCATCAGGCGCAGTCGCGGATCACGAATGGCGCGGACGATGGCGGTGGTGTCGTCTGTCGAGCCGTCGTCCACGACGATCACTTCGCTGACCTCGGCTTGCGCCAGTGCGCTGGCGAGGGTTTCGCCGACATAGGCCGCAGCGTTCTTGGCCGGAATGACGACGGACACCGATGTGGTTGAGCCGACCTGCAGCGCCAGGCGCGCCGCCGGAGCGACGCGCGATGTGGCCGGCAAATCGAGAATTTCTTCCGCGGTGATCAAGCTAAGGCTCGCCTTTAAGGGTCTGTTAACCAGGGCGCGTCTGCCGAATTGGGATGCGATCGATCGCAGCCCTGGTCGTAGGAATGATACTCGTATTGGAAAAAAATCGTCGCCGCGAACACCGGCGCAGCGTCGGTTTCGTAGATTAGCGTTAAGCCGCCGGCATTAAGCCTGTGGCAAATTTGGAAGAGTGCGACAGCCGGTGCCATGCGAGAATGCGCACCGGACTGCCGCGGATGGACCAAGTGCCCGCAAAGACATTCGACTACGATCCCGACGACATGGTCCTCAACCTGTTCTACGAGGACAAGGACGATCGCTGGTTTCCCGGCGACCGGCATCTGCGGCGCATGGCGCGCCGCATGCTGCTCGGCGAGCCGCGCATGAGCGGGCAGCTCCGCGTGTTCCTCAATCTCTGTACGGGGCTCGATCGGCTCGGCATCCGCTATCGCGTCAACGACTATGGCTACATCGCTCAGCATCCGGGCGAACTCGCCTGCATCATCGGCCGCACCTTCCTGCTCGACAAGTTTGCGTGGAAAAATCCGATCCTGCTCGGCGTCGCCGCCCACAATCATCCGCTCGACGATCCCGACCTGTTCAAGCGCCTGCCGGTCAAGAAGGTCGTGGTGCCCGGCCCGTGGTACGCCGACATGTATCGGCCGCATTGGCCCGACACGGAAGCCTGGCCGGTCGGTATCGACACGGATCTCTGGGCGCCGTCGCCGCCGTCGCAAAAGACCGTCGACGTCCTGATTTACGACAAGGTCCACTGGGACCGCGAGCGCTACGCACCGGAGCTGATCGAGCCCGTCCGCGCCCGGCTCACCAGGGAGGGCCGCTCGTTCACGGAGCTGCGTTACGGCAGCTACAAGGAGGAAGACTATCAGGCCGCTCTGGCGCAATCACGTGCGATGATCTTCCTGTGCCAGAACGAGAGCCAGGGCATCGCCTATCAGCAGGCCTTGTCCTGCGGCGTGCCGGTGCTCGCTTGGGATCCCGGCGGCCCCTGGCGGGACCCCGACTATTATCCGCATCGCGTCCAGTTCGCGCCGGTGTCGTCGGTGCCGTACTGGGACGATCGTTGCGGCGCCAAGTTCATCGACATCGCGGGCTTCGAGGCGGGTTGGAACGATTTCTGGGCCGGGTGCGCCGCCGATACGTTCGATCCGCGCGGCTTCGTGCTCGACAATCTCACGCTGGAACAGCGCGCACTTCAATATTACGAGATCGCGCGGAGCATCGTGCGGCAGCAGGCGGTGCCGCAGAGCTCCGGCGGACTGGTTGACGGATGCTTAACAGGGACCGGCTAAGACTTGGAGCTTCCTCCGGCTTCACCAACAGCCCCGAGCCATGGATCGCAGCGCCACTGACATCACCGACGTCGAGGCCCGATCGTTCGGCTACGTCCTGCGCGATGGGCTTGCGGGGGTCAACGCCGTCGGGGCGGCCCGCTGCCTCGTCGCGGTCGCAGCCCTGCTCCTTGTGCTGGTGACGCTCGATCCGTTTCCGGACCTGCGCAGCGAGGATGTCACCACTATCGTCGGCGGGCGCATGGCGCTCACCTATGTCTCATGGGGCCTGCTGGCCGCGGTCGCGGTCCTGTTCGTCGCCGCAACGGATGCGCCTGCGCTGAAGACCTTGGTGACGCCGCTGCATCTTTGTTTGGTCGGCTGGCTGTTGATGAACATCGTCTTCTCCGAGAACCGCGGAATCTCGATGCAGCGCTTCGTGCTCGCAGCCAGCGTGATGTCGCTCGCGGTGCTGTTGCCGTTGCTGCCGCCGACGCAGCGCAGCTTCAACTTGTGCCTCGGCGGCGCCGCGCTCGTCCTGCTTACGCTCTGCTATCTCGGCGTCTTCCTCGCGCCGCAATATTCGATCCACACCGCACTCGACGTCACCGAGCCGCAGCTGGCCGGCGACTGGCGCGGCAGCTTCGGCCACAAGAACATCGCTTCGCCCGTGATGACCATCCTGGTCTATGTCGGCGTTTACCTGTCCGCTGTCGGCTCGTTCGTGATGGGCCCGGCGATCGCCGCGCTGGCCGGAATGTTTCTGATCTTCACCGGCGGCAAGACGTCGTCGGTGCTGTGCCTTGCGATCTACGCGCTCGCGTCCCTGGTCTGGGTCACGCCAAGCCTGTGGCTGAAGCGAATCATCTGCTTCGTGCCGCTGATCATGATGAACCTGCTGACGGTCGGCAGCGTCTTGAGCCCGGCGCTCGGAGCGATGACGCGGCTGCTTCCGCTCGATCCCACCTTCACCGGCCGTTCCGCCATCTGGGAGTTCGCGCTCGCAGCCGTCGCCGAGAAGCCGATCATCGGTCACGGCTATGCCGCCTTCTGGGACGATGTGACCGCGCGGCAGACCGCCCAGGGCGCCGAATGGGCGACGAGCGCGGCGCACAGCCACAACAGCTATCTCGACCTCGCGGTCACCATCGGCCTGCCGGGGCTGGTGCTGGTGATCCTCGTCTTCGTGCTCGCGCCGCTCGGCAATTTCCAGTCGGCCCGGACTCACAACCACAGCGGTGCGTTGGCAAAGCTGTTCCTGACCGTGTGGCTGTTCGGCCTGTACTACGGGGCCACCGAGACCTTCCTGCTCGAACGGCAGAACCCGATCTGGTTCATGTTCGCTGTCGCCGCCGCCGGCCTGCACTTCCTGGCTAGGTTCCAGTGCGTCGCGCAAATGGAACCGGAACCCTGACGGCGTATCGCAGGCGGCTCAGTGGCATCGGCTTAACGATAAGCAGTGACGCAACTTGTGGTCTGCGACAAAACATAATCTATCAGGAAACACTCAGTAATCGTATGTCCCGCGGATGACGTTCCTCAGTGTCGAGCAACCAGATGGTCTTGTGTTCAGCACGTCGGGAATCGCGATCGATTTCGTGCGTGACTGGCAGCAGGCCGCATCGCGCCTGAGCGCAGGCCATCGCACTGCATTCCAGCATAGTTACTGGCTCAGCGCCTGGTACGAAGCGTTTCACGACCTCGCGCCGCTGATTGCAGTGATCTCCGATGCCGCGACCGGCAGGGACATCGCGGTGGTGCCGATGATCAGCCATCTCAGGCGCGGCATCCGCGTCGTCGAATTCGCCGATTGCGGCGTCTCCGACAACAACGCGCCGGTCCTGGCGCTCGATGCCGTATTGGACGCGGCAGCGACGGATGCGATCGGCAAGGCGCTGATCGACGCATTGCGCGCATTGCCGGATCGTTTCGATCTGCTGCGCCTGAAGAAGATGCCGACCCATATCGCCGGCAATCCGAACCCGCTGGTGTCGCTCGGCCGGATCGGATCCTGCTCGCTCAACGGCAACCTCGTGCTGACGGGCGACGACTATGAGGACTACCAGGCCTCGATCAAGCGCATGCAGATGCCGCGCTGCTGGCGCGTCTTCAGCCGTCACGCCGGCGCGCGATTCGAGATCGCCACCGATGTCGCGCGTGTGCGCGAGCTGCTGGACGTGATGGATGTCCAGCAGCAGGCACGCATGCGAAAGCTCGGTTCGCGCTTCGTCCTCAACGACCAAGCCCATGCGCAATTCTATCGCGCGGTCGCCCGTCAGGGTGTCGCGGACGGTTACGCCGTCATCTCGGCGCTGGTGTGCGACGAGGCCGTCGTCGCCACCACGCTCGGCGTCAGGTTTGGTGCGACCTATTTTCTCTTGCGCATCAGCCACGCCGGAGATTCATGGTCGAGCTGCTCGCCGGGACTGCTCGTGACCGAGCGTACCATGGCGGCGCTGCATGCAGAGGGCGTGCGCCGTTTCGACCTCAGCATCGGCAACCAGGACTACAAGCGCCGCTTCGGTGCCGAACCGGTGCCGCTGACCGATGTCAGCGTTGCGCTGTCCTGGCGCGGCATGCCCTTCGCGTGGCGTGACCACGCCGCGCAGGGCCTGCGCCGTCACCCCAAGCTCGCCGCTCTCGCGGCGCGGGCCATGGGCAAGGGGACGCGCTGACGCCGCCTCCTCGCATCAGCCGTGCCGCTAGCCGTGCAGTTTCCTGGCGGTCTCCGCGATCTGGCGGCCCTGATAACGCGCGCCGGCGAGCTCGTTGGCGCTGGGCTGGCGGCTGCCGTCGCCACCGGTGATCGTGGTGGCGCCATACGGCGAACCGCCTGTGACTTCATCGAGCTTCATCTGGCCGGCGAAGCCGTAGTTCAGGCCGACCACGGTCATACCGAAATGGAGGAGGTTGGTGATGATCGAGAACAGCGTCGTCTCTTGGCCGCCGTGCTGGGTCGCGCTCGACGTGAAGGCGCCGCCGACCTTTCCGTGCAACGCGCCCTTGGCCCAGAGCCCGCCGGCCTGGTCGAGGAAGTTCGCCAGCTGCGATGCCATCCGGCCGAAGCGAGTGCCAGTGCCGACGATGATCGCGTCGTAGTTCGCGAGGTCCTCGATCGTCGCGACGGGTGCGGCCTGATCGACCTTGTAATGGGAGGCCTTGGCGACCTCGGCCGGCACCAGATCGGGCACGCGCTTGATGTCGACGGTAGCGCCGGCTTCGCGCGCGCCTTCGGCAACGGCATTGGCCATCGCTTCGATGTGGCCATAGGCGGAATAATACAGGACGAGAACTTTGGTCATGATGGTCTCCGTCGAATGATGAGTTGAGTTATTCTGTGAGATTGGCGCTTACGCCGCGTCGACGAGCACGAGCTCGGTGTCTTCCAGCGCGGTGATCTTCAGCCTCTCCTCGTCGCGAATCGCGGCGCCATCGCGGGCATTGACGCGCACGCCGTTGACCTCGACCGAGCCCGCCGCGGGCACGAGGTAGAGGTGCCGCGACTTTTGCGGCAGGTACTCCGCGCTCTCGCCCGCCTTCAGTGTGGTGGCGAGCACCCGCGCATCGGCGCGGATCGGCAGCGCGTCGGTATCATCCTCGAAGCCGCTCGCGATGGTGACGAGCTTGCCCGAGCGGTCCCCTTTCGGAAACGGCTTGGAGCCCCAGGTCGGCTGTCCCCCACGCGCGGTCGGCTCGATCCAGATCTGGAAGATGCGTGTCTTGGTCGGCTCGAGATTGTACTCGGAGTGGCGGATGCCGCTGCCGGCGCTCATCACCTGCACGTCGCCCGCCTCGGTGCGGCCTTCGTTGCCGAGGCTGTCCTGATGGGTGATCGCGCCCTCGCGCACATAGGTGATGATTTCCATGTTGGCGTGCGGATGTGCGGGAAAGCCGGTGTTCGGCGCGATCTCGTCGTCGTTCCACACCCGCAAGGCGCCGTGACCCATGTTGTTGGCGTCATAATGGCTCGCGAAGGAGAAATGATGCTTGGCGTTGAGCCAGCCGTGATCGGCGCCGCCGAGCTTTGCAAAGGGTCTGAGTTCGATCATCTGCGCCATTCCTTATGTTGGACGAGTGGCGCCTGGATCAGGCGCCGAAACCGCCGTCGACGTTGAGCACCGTGCCGGTGACGAAGGAGGCCTCCGGGCTTGCGAGGAAGACGATGCCGGCCGCGACTTCCTCGGGGCGGCCGAAGCGCTGCAGCGCGTGCTGCTTGCGCTGGGTCTCGGCGAACTCGCCGCCGTCCTTCGGATTCATGTCGGTGTCAATCGAGCCGGGCTGCACCACGTTCACGGTGATGCCGCGCGGGCCGAGGTCGCGCGCCGCGCCCTTGGTGTAGCCGACCACGGCCGCCTTGGTGGCGACGTAGTCGGCAAGGCCCGGGAACGAGGCGCGGTCGGCAAGCATCGAACCAACAGTGACGATGCGGCCGCCTTCACCCATCAACTGCGAGGCGGCGCGGATCGCCGCGATCACGCCATGCACGTTGGTGGCATCCTGTCGGGCGAGCGCTTCCGT
Organism: Bradyrhizobium sp. 149; assembly: GCF_023073915.1. GTDB lineage: Bacteria > Pseudomonadota > Alphaproteobacteria > Rhizobiales > Xanthobacteraceae > Bradyrhizobium. The sequence continues at coordinate 12,808 of NZ_JADPKK010000009.1, forward strand.
GTCGGCATTGGCATCGTCGATCGCGCCGCCGCTCGCGACGCCGGCATTGTTGACGAGGATGTCGAGATGGCCAAACTCCTTGGCGACATCGTTGACGAGCTGCGTCACGTCCTTCGCCGAGGCCTGGTCCGCCTTGAAGGCGCGCGCCTTGACGCCCTTGGCCTTCAGCTCGGTGACGACCGCTTCTGCCTTTTCGGGAGAAGCGACGTAGCTGATGGCGACATCCGCACCTTCATCGGCGAGGGCGCGGGCAGAGGCCGCGCCGATACCGCGGGAGCCGCCGGTGACGAGGGCAACCTTGCCTGAGAGTTTCTTGGTCATTGGATTTCTCCATTCCTGAATTTCTGATGACCCTTGGATAAGCTTCCGCTTGTGGTATAGAAATAGAAACTGTTGAAACACATTGTTTCCGTTAACAGCCCAATTGGATCCGCTGTCATGGCCAAACTCCCGGATTTCGAGGCGCTCGCAATCTTCGCAAAAGTCGTGGAATTACGGTCGTTTGCAGGGGCCGCGGGGGAGCTCGCGATGTCCAAGGCGACGGTGTCCAAGGCAGTCACGCGCCTCGAAGAGCGGCTCGGCGCCCGGCTGTTCAACCGCACCTCGCGCCGGCTCGCGCTGACCGATGCCGGGCATAAGCTGGCCGAGCGTGCGACGCGCCTGCTGTCCGATGGCGAGGCGGCGGAGAACGAGGCGCTGGCGCAGTCGGTGGCGCCGCGGGGCCTGGTGCGGCTCGCGGTGCCCATGACGTTCGGGATCAAGGCGGTGGCGCCGCTGCTGCCGGAGTTCTTCGAGGCCTATCCGGAGGTCTCGGTCGATCTGCACTTGAGCGATGCGACCATCGATTTGATCGGTGAGGGCTTTGACATGGCGGTCCGGATCGCGCGGTTGCCGGACTCTTCGCTGATCGCGCGGCGGCTCTTTACCATGCCGCGTTTCACGGTGGCGGCACCGTCCTATCTTAGGCAACATGGGCGGCCGACGCATCCGATGCATCTGGCCGAGCACAAATGCTTCAGCTACGCCTATCTCTCGACGCCCAATGTCTGGCACTACACCAACTCGGCCGGCGAGCAGGCCAGCGTGCGCCCGGGCGGACAGCTTCGCGTCAACAACGGCGAAGCGGTGATGCCGGCCCTGATCGCCGGCCTCGGCATCGCTGAACTACCAGAGTTCATCGTCGGTGAGGCGATTTCCTCCGGCGAGGTCGAAGTGATCCTGAAGGACTGGAAGCAGGCAGAAGGCGCCGTGCATCTGGTGACGCCGCCCGGCGGCCCGCGCCCTGCCCGCGTCGAGGCACTCGGCGATTTTCTCGCGGCGAAGCTGCCGGGGACGTGCAAGCGGCGGACGCGCGGAAAGGCTAAGCCGTCGTAGAGCGAGCGGCTTCAACACCCTCGTCATTGCGAGCGCCGCGAAGCAATCCAGACTCCCTCTGCGGCGACACTCTGGATTGCTTCGCTGCGCTCGCAAGATGACGGAGTCTGAACTACGACACCTTCACGCCATCCTTCGCGACCATTCGCAAGCTCGGCTTCAACGTCTCTTCCAGTTGCGACTTCAATTCATGAACACGCGGGTCGCTCGAGCGCCTCGCGCAAACTGCGTATTGGTGAACGGATTGCGCCAAGGCGCGTCGCGCTTCCGGCGTCCGCGTCATTTCGGGCTTTGAAAGCCGCATCACGATCGCCGCGAGATTCACCAGCATCTCGTCCAACGCCACGTCGATGGTCCGAAGTCTATTCATCGCTCCACTCCCTGGGACGCAACGATGGGTCCAGGGGGACGTTCCTGACCGGGCGGAACATGGATAATGCTTCGTAAATCCCGCCGCGCGGCTTGTTCTTGCGGACGGCCACGCTAGGCTGGCAGCGAAACAAGAAAAACAGGGGGAAAGCTGCCATGGACCGACGCGACGTCCTGCGCGCCGCTGCCGCATTGCCGTTGTTGCCTGCGTTGTCGAGCCCGGCTTTCGCGCAAGCCTATCCCGCTCGCAACGTCACCATGATCGTGCCGTTTCCAGCTGGCGGCCAGGCGGATCTCGCAGCGCGCCCTGTCGCACAGGCGCTGGAGCGAATCCTCGGCAAGACGGTCATCGTTGACAACCGCGCCGGGGGCGGCGGTGGATCCGTCGGCAATGCCGCGGCGGCGCGCGCCGAGCCCGACGGCTACACGCTGCTGATGACGCTGTCCTCGCTTGCCGTGCTGCCCGAGGCCGATCGGCTGTTCGACCGTCCGGTCGCCTACGAGCTCTCGCAGTTCATGCCGATAGCGCGGGTGCTGGCCGATCCCACCCTGCTGGCGGTGCCGGCCTCGGCGCCCTGGAAGACGGCGCAGGATTTCGTCGAGGACGCCAGGAAGCGCCCGGGCCAGATCACCTACGGCTCGTCCGGGCCTTATGGCACGCTGCACGTGGCGATGGAGATGCTCGCAAACAGCGCCGGCATCAAGCTGCTGCACGTGCCATTCCGCGGCGCCGGTCCCGCGCTGACTGCGATCCTCAGCGGCACCGTGCAGGCGATCGCCGCGGCACCCGGCACGCTGAAGCCGCAGGTCGACGACGGCAAGCTGCGCGTGCTCGGCAATTGCGGTGCGCGGCGCATCGCGAGCTTCCCCGATGTGCCGACCTTCCAGGAGCTAGGCTACAAGGACGTCGAGATGTACATCTGGGCCGGCCTGTTCGCGCAGAGCACGCTTCCGGCCCCGATAGCGACCCGGCTGCGCGAAGCGATGGCGCAGGTGATGACGAGCCCGGACGTGCTCAAGGCATTCGAGACGTCGGGCAGTCTGGTCGCCTATCAGGACGCGCCGGCATTCGCCGAGTTCATTGCCACCGACAGCGCGCGGCTGATCGCGGCGGTCAAGAAGATCGGCAAGGTGGAGTAGGTTCCAAACACCGCTTTCACAATTTTTTGTTGGTCCAGAACCTCCCCACGTCTCATTGATTGAAGACAGTTCGAGAGACTGAAGAAGGATCGGGACATGCGGACAGAGCGGATTGTGCTGGGTGTAGCGCTCGCGATCGGCGGCATCGTCGCACAGAGTGCTGCGTCCGCCGAAGAATATCGCGGAACCATGGAACAGCAGATGGCCTGTACGCCCGACGTGTGGCGGCTATGCAGTGACCAAATCCCCGACGTGAGCCGCATCACGGCCTGCTTGCGGCAGAACACACCCCAGCTTTCCAGCGGTTGCCGCGCGGTGTTCCAGTCCAACAACCAGATGCAGCCGCAGCAGCAGGTCCCGAACAATCGCGTCGCGCCGGTGCCGCGATACAACAACGCGCCGCCGCCTCCTCCTCAGGCGCAACCGCGTCGCTATGACTATAGCGACGATTAGGCTCTGACGAGCGCATGATCCGGAGTGACCGTGGTAGGCGCGACGAGGCGGTCGTCCCGTCCAGTTCAGCGCTCTGTCCTGCTGTCTGATTCAGGCCGGTGTCCAAGCGCCATGCGCAAGACCACACTGAAGAGAATGGCTGCGACTGGCCAATGGAACCAGATCTTATGGCCAGTGAAAAGATTGATCATGATCAGGAAGGCCGACACCGTGAGGGCTGCTGCAACGGGGCGGGGCAGCTTTGCAAGCCAATCCGACACGACATTCATCGCGGAAGATGGCTCGCGCCTGTCGTCCAGCCGCGGAGCACGTGCTCTCTCTGAGAGAGTTGTGCTGCCCTCGATCGGGGATCTCCCTGGCCCGGCGGCCTGTCCGCCCAAGGTCAGGCGATAGCTGGTCAGGGGAGCAATGTTCTTCATAGGGCGCTGGCCGAGACAGTCGAACCCAACAGACAGTTTGTTGTGCACCTGATCGTAGACGGAGCTCGAGATCACGACGCCGCCGGGTTCAGCGAGCTCTTGCAGGCGCGATGCGATATTGACCCCGTCGCCATAGATGTCGGAGCCGTCCACCATCACATCGCCGAGATTGATGCCGATGCGAAACCGCATGGGGTTCGCCTGAGGTGCGTCCGAGTCCTGACCGGAGATTTCCTGCTGAATCTCGACCGCGCATTGCACGGCCTCGACGACGCTGGCGAACTCGGCAATCACGGCATCGCCCCAGGTGTTCACGATGCGGCCGTCATGGCGCTCGACCAATCGCGCAATGGCCGTGCGGTATCGGCGGAGCGCCTCCAACGTTCCGGTCTCGTCCGCTTCCATGAGACGGGAATAGCCGTACACGTCAGCGCACAGCACGGTGGTCAGTCGTCGTTTCACCTTGTCGTCGGTCATGGTCGCTAGGCTACCCTGCCTGACCGGCAAATGCATCAGGCATCCCGCAGGTGCCTTATGGCCTGACCTCGCAGACATCGACCCATTCAGCCGCGGTGAGTTCGGCCATCCTGTCGGGCGTGATGCGCACTGCGCTGTGGGTCGAGCCCGCGGCCGGCACGACCACGTCGAACGCCTTCAGAGACACATCGCAATAGACCGGCAGCGGCGACTTCAGTCCGAAAGGGCAGACGCCGCCGACCTCGTGGCCGGTGATCTCCGCGACCTCTTCCAGTCCCAGCATCTTCGGCTTGCCGCCGAACGCAGCCTTCACCTTCTTGTTGTCCATGCGCGAAGTGCCGGCGGCGACGATCAGGATCACGCGCTCGCCGATCCGCAACGACAGCGTCTTGGCGATGCGTCCGGGCTCGACGCCATAGGCCTCGGCGGCCAGCGGCACGGTCGCGGAGCTGATCGGTGATTCGATAACGGTGATGTCAGGGGCTTTTTCAGCGAAGAAATCGCGAACGGATCGAAGGCTCATTCCAAACGGCTCATTGCGGGCTTATGGGCGGGCGGCGATGCCGGGGAGCTCGGATAGGGCACGGACGCGGTGATCCGGCGCGAAGCCGAGTTCGTCCATCTGGGAGCGGATCGCCTTGAACATCGTCAGCGGTGCCACGAGTTCGTTCTCGACGCAAGCCAGCGCCATCGCTTCGGGCATCACCCGTTCGATCCAGGCAACGTTCAGTCCGAACGCCTTTGCGCCCGCGACATCCCAGGGATTGGAGGAGACGAACAGCACCTCGTCCGGCGCCGTGCCGAGCACCTCGCCGATCAGCTCATAGGCCTCCTGGCTCGGCTTGAAGATCTTCTTCGCGTCGACGCTGATCGTGGCGTCGAGCAGGGCGTCGAGGCCGGAGTTGCGCACGAGCGCATTCAGCATGTCCGGACTGCCGTTGGAGAGGATGGCGAGTTTTCGCGGTTTCAGAGCCGTGAGCGCGGCCGTCGCATCCGGATAGAGATCGAGATGCAGGTATTTTTCAATGACGCGCTCGAATGCCTCGTTCTCGTAGGCGAGCCCAAGCACGCGCAGCGTATAGGCAAGCGAGTCGCGCGTGACGGCTGCAAAGTCCTGGTAGCGCCGCATCAGCGAGCGCAACCAGGTGTATTCGAGCTGCTTGATCCGCCAGATCTGCGTGATGATCTCGCCGTAACCCGGAAACGCATCCTCGGTGGTCTCCGCGACCGACTGGATGTCGTAGAGCGTTCCGTAGGCGTCGAAGACGACGGCTTTGATCGTCACGCTGACCTCTTGGTTATATCCCCAGCAGCTTACGCGCGTTGGCCTTCAGCACCTTCGGCCGGATCTCGTCGCGGATGTCGATCTTGGCGAAATCCGACAGCCAGCGGTCCGGCGTGATCACCGGCCAGTCCGAGCCGAACAGCATCTTGTCCTGCAGAATGGAGTTGATGTAGCGGACGAGGATCGGCGGGAAATATTTCGGCGACCAGCCGGACAGGTCGATATAGACGTTCGGCTTGTGGGTCGCGACCGACAGCGCCTCTTCCTGCCAGGGGAAGGAGGGGTGGGCGAGGATGATCTTGAGGTCGGGGAAGTCAGCCGCGACGTCGTCCATGTACATCGGGTTGGAATATTTCAGCCGCATGCCCATGCCGCCGGGCATGCCCGAGCCGACGCCGGTCTGGCCGGTGTGGAACAGCGCGATCGCGCCGCCATTGTTGATCTCTTCATAGAGCGGATAGGCCATGCGGTCGTTGGCGTAGAAACCCTGCATGGTTGGGTGGAATTTGAAGCCGCGCACCCCGTATTCCTCGATCAGCTTGCGCGCCTCGCGCACCCCGAGCTTGCCCTTGTGCGGGTCGATCGAGACGAAGGGAATCAGGACGTCGAGATGGTCGGAGGCGATCTCCAGCATCTCCTCATTCTTGTAGCGGCGGAAGCCGGTCTCGCGCTCGGCGTCGACCGGAAAGATCACCGCGGCGATGTTCTTGGAGCGATAGTAGGCCGCGGTCTCGGGCACGGTCGGCGGATGCTTGTGCGGCGACTTGAAATAGTCGGCCATCTGCGCCTGAAAATCGTCATAGCCGTCGTCGAGATGGGTGCCGCAGGGCTCCTCGGCATGGGTGTGGATGTCGATGGCGACGACGTCGTCGATATTGGGCAGCTTCAACTTCGGCATTGGTTTCCTCCCGACGGGTTGTCGAATTGATTATATGATATAACGAACTTGGCAAGGCGTTGTGGGACAAGGCGTCGTCGGAGGTGCAGATTGGGACCGATCCGGCCGCTTCTACTGTGCATGGGGTTGTTTTCAAGAATTTGCTGGGTGGCAGCGGGGCAGTTAACATTGACATCCGGTCCTCCCATGCCTTAAGAACCGCCCCGTCCCGGGCGGTCGGTCCGCCAGCGGGAAAAATCTCATTTTGCCTCATTCGCGCGTGCCGAAACGGTAGTGCCGAACACGGCCTTTCGAACGTTCAGGATTCTGCCATGAAGGTCCGTAACTCGCTGAAATCGCTGCGCGGTCGCCATCGCGCCAACCGCCTGGTCCGCCGCAAGGGCCGGGTCTATGTGATCAACAAGGTGCAGCGCCGCTTCAAGGCTCGCCAAGGCTAATCTCAGCCAAGGCTGATCTGGCGGCTGATATTGCCGGACGCCCGCGCGCGCCCCCGCAAGACCACGGTTTCACACGAGTTTGACGCCGCCCTGCTTTGCAAGGGCGGCTTTGCGCGTTTACACTTCGACCATGGCAGTGAGATTCCTCTTCGCGCGCACCCTATGTCTGGCTCTTGTGCTGGGAGCCACTGGCCTTGCTCCGGCGCTCGCCCAGCAGATTGATCCGCCGGCCCCGCCCGGCAAGCAGAAGAAGCTTCCGGAAGCGCCGGCCAAACTGCCCAAGGTCGATCGTACCAAGAATCTCGATTTCCTGTTCGGCGCGCTGAAAGCTGCGCCCGACGAAGTCAGCGCCAAGCATGTCGAGGCGCGGATCTGGGCGATCTGGATCCAGACGCCGAGCGACACTGCGGCGCTGTTGATGGCGCGGGCCAAGACCGCGGTCGACGCCAAGAAGATCGAGGTTGCGATCAAGCTGCTGGATTCGGTCATCAAGCTCAGGCCCGACTACATCGAAGCCTGGAATCGTCGCGCGACGCTCTACTACATGCAGAACGATTATGGCCGCTCGCTCGCCGACATTCGCGAGGTGCTGATCCGCGAGCCCCGCCATTTCGGCGCGCTCGCAGGCCTCGGCATGATCATGCAGGAGGTCGGCGACGAAAAGCGCGCGCTCGAGGCCTACCGCAAGGCGCTCGCCGTCAATCCGCACCTGGAGAAGATCCCCGACCAGGTCAAGGCGCTGACCGAGAAGGTCGAAGGCCGCGATATTTAGCGGACAAGTCGATCATTGATCGAGCGAATGCGGCGCAGGCGGATTAACCACGATGACACGCGGCGCGTTAGAAGGGGTAGGGGTGGCGCCGCTGCAGGCCTACTTTCATGGCGGGAGCACAGCCATGAAGCGTTTGATCTTTGCAGGTATATTGCTGCTCGCGTCGGGCACGGTGAGCCTCGCCGACGGGCTGTTCTGGGTGGTCGGCAACCGCGCCACCGGGAAATGCAACATCGTGACCAGCAATCCCGTGATCATCGGCGACGTCTGGTTCGGTGACGGCCCCTACAAATCGAAGGCCGATGCCAAGCTTGCCCGTTCGACGATCCGCGCCTGTCCCGCACCCACGCCTGACGAAGAAAAGGACGAGGACGGGACAAACTAGGTCGAAGCGACCTAATGCAAAACGCTGCCTTCGCGCTCGGCGAGGCCGTGATCGACTGCTGCGGCGTAGGCCTTTGCAAGCTCCGTCTCGAGATGCTCGTTGATCAGCAGCAGCGCGCGCACGGCACCGCGCAGGTCGCCGTTGCAGCTTGCCACGATCTCGTCGATCGCAGTGTCGTTGGATCTCAAACTCATCGAAATTCTCCGGTTCAAATCAGGATAAATCCTGCCGGCTTCCCGCATCCCCTTGGAGTTGCGAGCAGGATCGGCGCCCACCCGCGTCTAAATGGCGGAACCGACCATGGCGATTATAAGGAAGCCGCGATGACGGCTGCATGAAGCTGTTCCGAAGCTTGCTTGCTGCGAGGAAGGGCATTGATTTTGCTGCTTTTTTCCTTCTGGAATTATGCACATATCCACAGCCCCTCCATTTCAGTGGAGCGCGGCGTCGCCCCGGGCGAAACTGCCGCCCGCACGCCCCGTAACTGCCCTGTGCCCTGGATCGCCCGGATTCCATCCATGATCGTGATGTCTGTCGTGACTGCGCTGGTTCTGCTGGCGCTGGTCACGCAGGCCGGCGTCCTCGCCGTGCAACGCGCCTTTCCACCGCAGGGCCGCATGATCGAAGTCGATGGTGCTGTACTTCACCTCGTCGATATCGGGCCGCGCGATTCGGGCCTGCCGATCGTGATGCTGCACGGCGCGAGCTCCAACCTCGAAGCGATGCGGCGGCCGCTCGGCGACCTCCTCGCCAGGAACCATCGCGTCATCCTGATCGATCGTCCCGGCCATGGCTGGAGCACGCGGGCGCGGCGGCAGGATTCGACGCCCGAGGTCCAGGCGCGGATGATCGATGAGGCGCTCGGCAAGCTCGGAATCGATCGCGCGGTCTTCGTGGTGCATTCCTGGAGCGGCGCGCTCGGCGCCCGGTTGGCACTCGATCATCCCGGCCGCGTCGCGGGCCTTGTGATGCTCGCGCCCGTTACCCATCCGTGGCGCGGCGGCGTCGGCCGCTACAACGAGGTCATCGCAACGCCCGTGATCGGCCCGCTGCTCGCCTACACCATAACCCTGCCGCTGGGGTATTTCCTGAGCGAGCCCGGCGCGCGCAATGTCTTCCTGCCGCAAACGATGCCGGATGGTTTCGTGCAGGACTCCGCGACGCCGCTGCTGCTGCGCCCGCGCGAGTTCATCGCCAATGCCTATGATCTGGTGACGCTGAAGGCGGCGGTTACCGCGCAGGTGGCGCGCTACGGCGAGATATCGGCGCCGGTCACGATCATCGCCGGCGAGCCCGACAAGACAGTGAAGACCAACATCCACGCGCGCCCGTTCGCCGCGACCGTACAGAATTCGAAGCTGATCGTGCTGCCTGATCTCGGCCACATGGTGCAGAACGCGGTGCCGGATCTCGTGAAGACGGAGATCGAGACGATGCTCGGGAAAATCGTCACGGCGCAGGCGGCCGCCGATTAGAGCGTTTCGAGCGAAGCGGATACCGGTTCGCGTGAAGAAAACGCGTCGAAACAACAAGGTGGAGCTTCGGTTCTGATTCCATCAGAACCGAAGCTCCAGCGGCCGCCGCTCACGCGCTTACTGCTTGATCTTGCCGTCCTTGTCGAACTGCGACAAGTAGGTCCAGAGATTGTTGATCTCGGTCTCGTTCTTGATGCCGGCGAACGCCATCTTGGTGCCGGGAATCTTGGCCTTGGGGTCCTTGATATATTCCTTGAAGGTGGCTTCGTCCCAGGTAATGCCGGAATTCTTGTTCGCGTCCGAATAATTGTAGTCCGGCGCGGTGCCGGACTTGCGGCCATTGAGGCCGTTGAGCTCGGGGCCGACCTTGTTCTTGGCGCCTTCGCCGATCGCGTGGCAGGCCAGGCATTTGTTGAACGACGTCTTGCCGGCCGCGGCATCCTGCGCCATCGCGGCGGGTGCGGTGGCAATCGCGGTAAGGATGGTCAGTGCGCCGAAAATCAGTTTTGTCATCGGATGCTCTTCGTCTCTTCCCTGGGAGGTCTGGTCAGTCTCTTGCCTGGTCGGCAATCGTCGGACCTTGCCGTTTTGGCAGGCCTGCTCGGATTGGACAAGCCGCCAAACCATGGCAGGTTTCACGATTTCCTACTTGTCCCAGAGCGAACTCGCGCAAGATCGTCGCTCCGACTTTCGGATGGCCTACCCAAACCACCGCGGACGTGGTTGATTTACCGCGACAAAATCGATCGTGCGGCGTCAGCCGGAAGGATATGCCATGAAGGAAATGTTATGGCCATCATGATGCCTGCGAGCGACCAGGCCGTGCTCGCGCGCCGCGCCGAGATCGTGGCTGCATTGCGCGCGATCGTACCCGGCGAAGGCGTGATCGACAGCGCCGCCGAGATGAGGGCCTATGAATCCGACGGATTGACGGCCTATCGGCAGCCGCCGATGGTCGTGGTGCTGCCCGACACGACCGAGCAGGTTTCGCTCGTCCTGAAATATTGTGCAGGGCGGGGCATCAAGGTGGTGCCGCGTGGGTCCGGCACCTCGCTGTCCGGCGGCGCGCTGCCGCTGGAAGACGGCGTGCTCCTGGGTCTCGGCAAGTTCAAGCGCATCCGCGAGATCGATTTCGACAACCGCGCCGTCGTCACCGAGCCCGGCGTCACCAACCTCGCGATCAGCCAGGCCGTCGCCCATGCCGGGTTCTACTACGCGCCCGATCCGTCCTCGCAGATCGCCTGCTCGATCGGCGGCAATGTCGCGGAGAACTCCGGCGGCGTGCATTGCCTGAAATACGGCATGACCACCAACAACGTGCTCGGCTGCGAGATCGTGCTGATGAGCGGCGAGATTTTGCGCATCGGCGGCAAATCGGCGGAGAACCCCGGCTACGACCTGATGGGCGTCATCACCGGCTCCGAAGGCCTGCTCGGCGTCATCACCGAGATCACGGTGCGCATCCTGCAAAAGCCGGAGACGGCACGCGCGCTGATGGTCGGATTCGCGCAAGTCGAGGCGGCCGGCGAATGCGTGGCGCGCATCATCGGCGCCGGCATCATTCCCGGCGGCATGGAGATGATGGACAAGCCTGCGATCCATGCCGCGGAGGCCTTCGTCCATGCCGGCTATCCGCTCGACGTCGAGGCGCTCCTCATCATCGAGCTCGACGGTCCCAAGATCGAGGTCGACGAGCTGATCACGCGAGTCGAAACGATAGCGAACGCTTGCGGCTCGACGACCTGCCAGATCTCGACCTCGGAGGCCGAGCGCAATCTGTTCTGGGCCGGCCGGAAAGCCGCGTTCCCCGCCGTCGGCCGCATCTCGCCCGACTATCTCTGCATGGACGGCACCATCCCGCGCGGCGCGCTGCCGAAGGCGCTGGCGCGCATCCGCGAGCTATCGGAAAAGTACCAGCTCGGTTGCGCCAACGTGTTCCATGCCGGCGACGGCAATCTGCATCCGCTGATCCTCTACGACGCCAACAAGCCCGGCGAGATCGAGCGCGCCGAAGCCTTCGGCGCCGACATCCTGCGCGCCTGCGTCGAGTTCGGCGGCGTGCTCACCGGCGAGCACGGCGTCGGCATCGAGAAACGCGATCTGATGCCGGAGATGTTTTCCGAGATCGACCTCAACCAGCAGCAGCGCCTGAAATGCGCCTTCGACGCGCAGGGCCTGCTCAACCCCGGAAAAGTGTTTCCGACCCTGCACCGCTGCGCCGAGCTCGGCCGCATGCACGTGCATGCGGGCAAGCTCGCGTTTCCTGACATTCCGCGGTTCTAGCCTCGCCTCGCCGCAACACGCCAAATTTGATTTCCGCTGCAAACTTCGCTACCGGCTCAGTCGTGGATACGCTCAAGGTACGAGACGCCAAAGACGTCGAAGAGGTGGTGCGCGCGGCGATTGCCAATGAGCAGCCGCTCGAGATCATCGGTCATGGCTCCAAGCGCGGCATCGGCCATGCGATGGCCACCAATGCCGTGCTCGACGTTTCCGCTCTGAATGCCATCACCGCCTACGAGCCCAACGAACTCATTGTCACGCTCCAGGCCGGTGCGCCGCTGGCCGACGTGCTGTCGCTGATCGATGCCAAGAACCAGCAATTCGCCTTCGAGCCGATGAACACCGCGCTGCTGCTCGGCACGCCTGCGCTCGGCACCATCGGCGGCATGATCGCGGCCGGGCTCGCCGGTCCGCGCCGGATCAGGGCGGGCGGGGCGCGTGACCATCTGCTTGGCGCGCATGCCGTCTCCGGTTTCGGCGACAGCTTCAAGACCGGCGGCAAGGTGGTGAAGAACGTCACCGGCTACGACCTCTGCAAGCTTCTCGCCGGTTCCTGGGGCACGCTGTCGGTCATGACCGAGGTCACGCTGAAGGTGATGCCGAAGCCCGAAGCCGAACGGACGCTGCTGCTGCGCGGGCTCGACGATGCCGCCGCCAACAAGGCGATGACCGCGGCGCTCGGCTCGCCCTTCGACGTCTCCGGTGCCGCCCACCTGCCGAACTCGGCGTTCCGAACCAAGACCGAAGGTCTCGGCGATATCGCGAGCCAGGGCGAGGCGCTGACCGTGCTGCGGCTCGAAGGCATTACCGCCTCCGCCGCCCACCGCGCCGGCTCGCTGCGCGAATTGCTGGCTCCGTTCGGAACCGCGACGCTGGTCGAAGACAGCGCGTCCGCGGCGCTGTGGGCTACGATCCGCGACGTCCTGCCGTTCGCGGCTGACGGCGCGCTGGGGGCCTGGCCGGTCTGGCGGATCGTCTGCCCGCCGGCGTCGGGCGCGGCGCTCGGGACGCTGCTGGCGCGCGAGACCGGCGGCGACGTGATTTACGATTGGGGCGGCGGACTGATCTGGGCGGCGTTGCCACCGAAGTCCGACGCGCATGCGCCTTCCGTGCGTCAGCGCGCGAATGCCGTTGGCGGGCACGCCACGCTGATCCGGGCGGCCGAGGACGTCAGGCGGACAGTCGATGTATTCCAGCCGCAAGCTCCCGGCATTGCCGCCTTGAGCGAGCGGGTCCGCGCCGGTTTCGATCCGAAGACCATCCTCAACCGGGGCAGGCTGACGCGGGGAGATGCGGCATGAAGACCGAATTCTCACTCGCGCAGCTCGCCGATTCCGACATCGCGGAAGCGGACAAGATCCTGCGCGCCTGCGTCCATTGCGGCTTCTGCACCGCAACCTGTCCGACCTATGTGCTGCTCGGCGACGAGCTCGATAGCCCGCGCGGCCGCATCTATCTGATCAAGGAGATGCTGGAGAAGGACCAGGCACCGACGGCCGAAGTGGTCAAGCATGTCGATCGCTGCCTGTCGTGCCTTGCCTGCATGACGACTTGCCCGTCCGGGGTGAATTACATGCATCTGGTCGATCAGGCCCGGGTCAGGATCGAGCAGCGTTACGAGCGGCCGCTGACCGAGCGGCTGCTGCGCCGGGTACTGGCCTTCGTCCTGCCGGACCCGCGGCGTTTCCGCGCCAGCATGTGGCTGGCGCGGCTGGCCCGCCCGCTGGCCGTGTTGCTGCCGACGCCCCGGCCGTCGGCGACGCCCGGCCTGATCCAGCGCCTCAAGGCGATGCTTGCGCTGGCGCCGGACCGGCTGCCGCCACCGGGCCCCGCCGCTGGCAGCGTGTTCGCAGCACTCGGCAAGAAGCGCGGCCGGGTCGCGCTGCTCCAGGGCTGCGCCCAGCAGGTGCTGGCGCCGCGCATCAACCAGGCCGCCATCAGTCTCCTCACGCGCCACGGCATCGAGGTCGTCCTGGTCAGGGACGAACAGTGCTGCGGCGCGCTGACCCATCATCTCGGCAACGACCAGGACGCATTGGCGCGGGCCCGCGCCAATGTCGCGGCATGGCGCGCGGAAGCGGCTAGCGAGGGGCTCGACGCCATCCTGGTGACGGCGTCCGGCTGCGGCACCGTGATCAAGGACTACGGCTATCTTCTGCGAGAGGACGCTACGTTTGCCGCCGATGCGGCGAAGATCTCCGCGCTCGCCAAGGACATCACTGAATACGTCGCCGGCCTTGGACTCGCGGCCACCGCGCGACAGGACAACATCGTCGTCGCCTATCACTCTGCATGTTCGCTGCAGCACGGGCAGAAAATCACGGGCCTTCCGAAAGAATTGCTTTCCAATCATGGATTCGTGGTGAAAGATGTGCCGGAGAGCCATTTGTGTTGCGGTTCGGCGGGGACCTACAACATTCTCCAGCCCGAGCTTGCGGGTCGGTTGCGCGATCGCAAGGTCGCCAACATCGCAAGCGTCAAGCCGGACATGATTGCCGCGGGCAATATCGGCTGCATGGTGCAGATTGCCAGTGGCACGTCAGTTCCGGTCGTACACACGATTGAGCTTCTCGATTGGGCTACGGGCGGGTCGCGGCCGGCATTGAACGCGCAAGTTTGAGCTTTCAAAGGCCCGAGCTTTCGTCCGGAGGTGACGGCTGAAGAGGCCCGATCCACCATTGTTCGTCGGCAACAGGAGGACCACGATGGCGAAAGCGAAGAAGAAGAAAAGCAAGAAGGCCAAAAAGGCCAAGAAGGCGGTAGCGGCGAAGAAGACCGCAAAGAAGGCAGCCAAGAAATCCGCGAAGAAGTCTGTCAAGAAAGCTACGAAGAAAGCCGCGCCGAAGAAGGCCGCCAAGAAGTCGGCCAAGAAGGCCGCCAAGCAGGCTGCTCCAAAGAAGGCAGCCAAGAAGGCTGCGAAGAAAGCGGCGCCGAAGAAGGCGAAGGCAGCTCCCGCGCCGAAGCCGTCAACGCCGGCTCCCGAGCCCGCCGCCGAGACAAGCTGGGCGATGCCTTCGTCTTCTGCGGAAGCGACGCCGGCCGAAGGACAAGGTTAGCCCGAAGGCTGGATCCAATCCGACGACCATGATCGACAACAGGAAGGCCGCAGTCGTGACGCTGCGGCCTTTTTGCATCGGCGCGGCCACTCGCGGAGCGCGTCATGTCAGGGGCAGCCTGATTCGTGGCGCGGACAGCACAGTACCGTCGCCCGTACTAACCCGGGCCTCTCTGTGCACTTTTGAATGCAGATAATGTGTTCGAGAAGACACACAGCCTGACAACCTTTCGTGGAATTGCCAGAACGCCCAAAAAGTCGGCAGATGCCCGCGTTTTTTGCTTCACGGTTTGCGTCACCCCATCCAAATTGCCGCAGTTACGAAATTTGCAATCAGGTCGTGCGTTCCGGGGGCTTCCGGGATCCGGCTGGGGTCTTAGAACTGGTGATGGGGATCGAAATGAAAAAAGTGGCTTTGTTGGCAACGGCGCTGGCAATGGTGACGGGCTCGGCTTTCGCGGCAGACATGCGTGTGAAGGCACTGAAGGCTCCGCCGGTAGTCGCCTTCGACCCCTGGGATATCGCTTTCGGCGGCGCGATCATGAGCGACTACATCTTCCGCGGTGTCACCCAGTCGAACCACAAGCCGTCGGTCGCGGCCTACTTCGAACCGCGCTACAACGTCAACAAGGACCTGCAGCTCTATGTCGGCGTGTCCGCGGAGAGCATCTCGTTCGCCAATCGCGCCGCTGCTGAAGTCGATATCTACGGCGGTATCCGCCCGACCTTCGGCGCCTTCGCCTTCGACATCGGTATCTGGGGCTACCTGTATCCGGGCGGCAGCTGCGCCGACAACGTGCTCACCGGCGGCATTCCCGGCGGCAACGTCTGCGGCGTCAGCACGACCACGATCTTCCTCGCCGACGGCAACGTCATGAAGAAGGACGTCAGCTTCGTCGAAGTCTACGGCAAGGTGAACTACACCATCAACGACAGCTTTACGGTCGGCGCGACCGAGTATTACTCGCCGAACTTCCTGAACTCGGGTGCTTGGGGCAACTACGCTTCGTTGACCGCCAAGTACACGGCGCCCAGCACGGCCTTCGGTGCCTCCGGCATGGGCATGTACGTGTCGGGTGAATTCGGTCGGCAGTGGTTCGGTACCTCGGACGCCTTCTACGGTACCGGTGTCGGCACCGTTTTCGCCAACGGTATCCCCTACAAGGACTACAACACCTGGAACATCGGCATCGGCTTCACCTACAAGGTGTTTACGCTGGACCTGCGTTACTCCGACACCGATCTGAACAAGGGTGATTGCAACGCCTTCACCAGCGCCTTCAACGCCACCGGCACCACCAACGTCACCGCGATCAACCCGGGCGGCGCTGGCTCTAACTGGTGCGGCGCGGCCGGCATTGCCAAGCTGTCGTTCGACCTGACCGCGATGAGCAACCTGAAGTAAGCTTCTTCCCGAAGCGATTTGATGAGGGCGGCAGGGCGACCTGCCGCCCTTTTGCTTTGGGGGGTGCGAAAGAGCGTGGACTTCATGGTTCGAGAGGCGGCGCAAGGCGGCGCTCCTCACCACGAGTGTCAGGTTTTCGCCGCGAGGCGAGACTTCATTCTGAGCCCACCAGAGGCGGGCGTCTCCAAGGATGGGCAGCATGGAAGCCGCCCATCGGTCCCTTGAAAGCGATAGCCCGCGGGCCGTCGCCGTTGCGCCTCAGCGCGCGGCGATCGGCTCCTTCTCGACCGGCGCGCCGTCCTTGCCGAGAACGTGGATCGCACCGTCCTTCGCCATCGTCACCTTGCGGGTATGGAAGGCGTCGAGCGTCGACCGGTGGCCGATCGAGATGATGGCTGCCTGCGGTAGCTTCTCCGTCAGCAGGCGGTACAGCAGGGCTTCGGACGGTTCGTCGAGGGAGGCGGTGGCTTCGTCCAGGAACAGGTAGTCGGGCGCGTGCAAGAGCGCGCGGGCGAGCCCCAGGCGCTGCTGCTCGCCGAGCGACAGCATGCGATTCCAGTGGCCGTCCTCGCCGAGCCTCTCGGCGAGGTCGGGCAGCCCGACCGCGATCACCGCGTCCCTGATCTGGGTTGCCTGGAACGCGCCGGGTGCTGCGGGATAGATCACGGCCTCACCCAGCGCGCCGACCGGGAAATAGGGACGCTGCGGCAGCATCATCAGCTTCGCCTTCGCGGGAATGAAGATGCTGCCGGTGCCGAACGGCCAAATGCCGGCGATGGCCCGGAACAGGGTCGACTTCCCGGAGCCGGACGGCCCGGTCACCAGTACGCGCTCCGGAGTGTGGACAGCGAAGGCGTCGGCAGCGACCAGGGGCGTGCCGTTAGGAAGGTTCACGCAGAGCTGGTCGAGGCCGACACTGCCGCCGCCAGCAGTCTTGAGGGTGATAGCCGACTCATGCGCCGGCAGGTTTGCCGCCGTATCGACCGACATCTCGAAGCCGTCGAGGCGCGCGACGATCGAGCGCCACTCCGCAAGCGACCGGTAGGCCGTGACGAAGAACGAGAGCGCGCCCTGCACGCTGGAAAAGGCGGATGCGGTCTGCATCATGTCGCCGAGCTGGATCTTCTTGGCGAAGAAGGCCGGCGCCACCAGCACATAGGGGAAGATCACGGCGGCCTGCTGATAGCTCGCCGTGAACGCGGTGAGGCGCTTGGTTCGGCTCATGATGGCGTACCAGTTGCCGATCACGAAGCCGAAGCGATCCAGCAGGCGGCCGCGCTCGGCGCCTTCGCCCTTGAGAAGCGCGATCTGCTCGGAATTCTCGCGGACGCGGACGAGGTTGAAGCGGAAGTCGGCCTCATAGCGCTGCTGCTCGAAATTGAGGTTGACCAGCGGGGCGCCGATCCAGTGCGTCAGAGCCGTGCCGAAGATCGCGTAGATCAACGCGCCCCAGCACAGGTAGCCGGGAATCATGAGATCGCTGCCGAACAGGTGCAGCGGTGCAGCGTTGGAGAGCCCCCAGAGGATGATGACGAAGGAGAACAGCGTCACGATCGACGAGAGCAGGCCGAGCCCGATCGTCAGTGTCTGCTCGACGAAGTTTTTGACGTCCTCCGTGATGCGCTGGTCGGGGTTGTCGGCCGCATCGCCCTTGAGCTGCATGCGGTAATGCGTCGAGCCCTCGAGCCATTCGCCGAGATAGTGCTTGGTCAGCCACTTCCGCCAGCGGATCTGAAGCCATTGGTTCAGGTAGAGCTTGTAGACGGCCAGGGCGATAAAAGTGAAAGCGAGGCCGACGAAGATCCAGATCTGCGTGACGAAGGCGTCCCAGTCGCTATTCTGGAGCGCACTGTAGAACCGGTTCTGCCACTGGTTTACCAGCACGTCGATGGCGACCAGCGCCAGCTCCATCGCGATCACCGCGGCCAAGAGGCCGCGGCCGGCCCATTTGTCCTCGGACCGGAAATAGGGGATGGCGATTCGCCAGACGATCGCGAGGGTGGCGCTGATGTTCTTCACAGAGTGGAGTCTCCTGCGGGGATGTGCACAACTGCCCGGCGCCAAAGACCTGGGGCGACGGCGGAAAGGGGCGCGCTTAGACTAAAGTCGCAAGTTCTGCAATTTGCGTTGGCTTGTCGCAGCTTGCAACCCTAGCATGGGGCTTAACGGCGCAGGGTGGGGGCCTTCGGGATTTCGCGAGCTTGTGAGCGGACGGGAACCGCTGCATTCGCGAGGAATTCGCGTCCAACTCGGGGGTTATCGCTTCAGCGTCAAGCAGGATCGGCTGTCCACGCGGGCCGCCTGCGGCACACATGCGTGGGGGAGGAAGATCATGTGGAATCAAGTTTATGACCCGTTGCACAGCCCCGTGCTGTCGACGATCGCGGCGGCAATACCTGTCGTCACACTGCTGGTCCTGATCGCGAGCGGTCGCGTCCAGGCTCATATTGCCGCCGTCATCGCCGTGATCGTGGCCAATTTGATCACGATCTTCGTCTTCACGATGCCGGCGAACATGTCGATCCGCGCCTCGGTGCTCGGCATCGTCACCGGCTTCTTCCCGATCGGCTGGATCGTTCTCAACGTCATCTTCCTCTACCAGGTGACAGTGACCACCGGACGCTTCGAATTGCTCAAGCGCGCGGTCGGCGGCGTCACCGAGGACCGGCGGCTGCAATTGCTGCTGATCGCGTTCTCGTTCGGCGCATTCTTCGAGGGCGCCTCGGGCTTCGGCACGCCGGTCGCGATCACAGGCGCCGTCCTGATCGGGCTCGGCTTCTCGCCGCTTGCAGCGTCCGGCCTGTCGCTGATCGCCAACACCGCGCCGGTCGCCTATGGCGCGCTGGGCACGCCGATCCAGGGCCTTGCCTCGGTCACCGGTCTCGACCCCTACATTTTGGGCGCGATGGTCGGACGGCAATTGCCGTTCTTCTCGCTCATCGTGCCGTTCTGGGTGGTGTGGGCGTTCGCGGGCTGGAAGGGCATGAAGGACGTCTGGCCGGCGATCCTGGTCACCGGCTTGTCATTCGCGATCCCGCAATTCGTGATCTCGAATTACGTCAATCCCTGGATCGTCGATATCGGCGCGTCGCTGATTTCGATGGGCGCTCTGATCCTGTTCCTGAAGGTCTGGCAGCCCAGGCAGCTCTGGCTCTCCCCGGCGCTGCGCGGCCGCGATGAATCGGCAGCCACCATGGCGGCGGCAAAACCGCTGGACAAGACGCCGCTGACGCAGAGCGAGCTGTTCAGCGCGCTGCTGCCGTGGATCATCGTCTGCATCGTGATGCTGATCTGGGGCAATGGCGGATTCAAGACCTGGGCAAACTCGATCTTCACCTGGAATTACCCCGTTCCCGAGCTGCATCAGATGATCAACAAGATGCCGCCGGTCGCACCAGGGCCGACGAAAGAGAACGCGGTGTTCGGCTTCACCTATCTCTCGTTCACCGGCACAGGCATGCTGATTGCGGCGATCATCTCCGGCTTCCTGATGGGCGTCGGGCCCGGCAAGCTTGCGATGCAGTACGGCCGCACCATCCGGCTGTGCGCGATCTCGCTGATCACGATCTCGGCGATGCTCGCGATCGGCACGCTGACGCGGCTGTCCGGCGTCGACGCGACCCTCGGCCTCGCCTTCGCGGCGACCGGCGTGCTCTATCCCTTCTTCGGCACGCTGCTCGGCTGGCTCGGCGTGGCCCTGACGGGATCGGACACCGCCTCCAACGTGCTGTTCGGCAATCTGCAGAAGATCACCTCCGAGCAGCTCGGCCTGTCGCCGATCCTGATGGGCGCGGCGAACTCCTCCGGCGGCGTGATGGGCAAGATGATCGACGCGCAATCGATCGTGGTCGCATCCACGGCCACCAACTGGTACGGCCATGAGGGCACCATCCTGCGTTTCGTGTTCTGGCACTCGATCGTGCTGGCCTGCCTCGTCGGTGTGCTCGTGACATTGCAGGCCTATGTCTATCCGTTCACGGCGATGGTCCTGAAGTAGCAGGTTACGCCCGTCTCAACACAAATCCCCGCGAGGTTTGTCCTCGCGGGGATTTTTTGCGTCGCGCATGGGCGAACCTTCTCAACGGCGCCGCCGTCTTATAGAAGGTGCCGCAAATCAGGTCGGTCGAGAGGTCTCATGGTTTCATTCAGGCAGATAGTGTGTGCGGCGGTTGCAATGCTCGCAATATCCACGCTTGCGCGTGCAGAGGACGGTTTTCCGTTCGGCACCGAGATGACGCTCGAGGCGCTGCCGCATCCGGGCTCGAAGCGGATTCCGAACATCGAGATCGGCGACAATGGCGAGGTCGTGCTGGAGCTCTGGTGTAAGGGCGGCAAGGGCCAGTTCTCGGTCGCCGGCAACACTGTGATCTTCGTCCCCGGCCCGCTCCAGGATCGCTCCTGCCCGCCGGCCAGGGCCCAGGCCGACGACGATCTCGTCGCGGCGCTCGGCAGCGTCGAGACCTGGAAGCGTCAGGGCGACGTGCTGACGCTCGTCGGCCCCAAGCCGCTGCGCTTTCGCGTCAACGGGAATTAGCTTTGCTGTCATTCTCCGCGAAGGCGGGGAATCCAGTACGCCGCGGCCTATCGACTTAACCACAGGCGTCTCGGAGTACTGGATCGCCCGGTCAAGGCCGGGCGATGACCAAGATCAGGTGGCTACGTTACTTCCACAGCGACTTGTCGGCGTCCCAGCGCTGGCCTTTGAGCTCTTTGGCGAGCGCCTCGATCGAGCCGTTGTCGTCGGGCTGATCGCCTTCCTCGTCGGCCGAGGCGTCATCCGAGAGATTGAGCTTGGCGCCGCTGCTCTCATCAGAGGTCGTGGTCGTGGGACTGCCGACCCAAAGCATGAGCTTGTCGGTGGTGCCGGGTTTGTCGGGCGAGACGAGACCCGCCACCTCGATTGTGTCGGTGAGCTCGAGCGCCGGGAAATCCTGGTTCGGTCGCTTGAACACCAGCTTGAGCTTGCCGGTCGCCGGGTTGAAGCTTTGCGAGACCGGCCTTGCCGCCAGCGTCCTGCTCAGCACGCCCGCCACGGCTGATGCGAGCTTGTCGCGGTTGATCTTGTCGCCGTCGCGCCAGTCTGCGGCGGGAATGCGGATGGTGCGGTCCATCTCGGTCATGCCCGCGGTCCAGCCCCCGGCGGTGACGCCGGGCGTCGCCTTGAACTTCGCCAGCAGGGCGCCGGCGCGCTCCGGATCGACCGACATGTTGATGGTCTGCTCGCCCGCGCGCAGCGCGTCGCAGCCGACATTGAGGCTCGCCAGCGTGACCTCGACGTCCTGGCCCTTCAGGCTCTTCAGGAACTCGGTCGCGGCATCGAGCTTGACCTTGACCGCGATCGCTTCCGGCGAGACGTCGGTGAAATCCTTCGGCTGCGGCGTGATGCCGTCGTCGGAGGTCTGGTTGTCCAAAAATTCCTTCTCGCTGAGATCGGAATTGTCGGGCGAGGTGACCTCGGTCACGGCTTGGCCAATGCTGATCTGGCCGCGGAATTCGAACGTGTCTCCGGCCTGTTTGCGCAGCAGCTTGACGGTGACGGGTGCCTTGGCGCCGAGGCTCTGCGTCGTGCCCGTCAGGTTCTGGCCCGCGACCTGGAGATTGACGACGAAGCGGTCCTTGCGATCGGAATTCTTCGCGACCGGATAACAGACGTCGAGCACGGCTGCGGTGACGGTCTTGCCCTGACGTGTCTCCTTCAGGATCACGTCGGCATTGCCGTCCATCAGCCCGTCGATCGAGGTGAAATAGCGCGTCTCAGCGCCGCCGGGCGCCGTGGCCTTCGGCGACAGCTTCATCTGGGCGGATGCGACCTCAGGCGAAACTGCAAGCAGAGCCGCCAACAAAACCGTCGGGCAAACCAGAAGCGCGCGCATCGGCGAAATCCCCAGGCAATAGGGCATGATCCGGAAAAGTGTGAAGCGGTTTTCCGATAAGATCATGCCCAATAATTCGAATCGGGCGTCACCGTAGTGGGTTTTGGCCGCCGGTTGAATTGGAAAGCAGGGGCCATGATCGGCAAAAAAGAAGGCCGCCCGGAGGCGGCCTTCGCAACACTGCCAGGCGCGGATCGGCCTTAGAAGCCGCCCATGCCGCCACCGCCGCCCGACGTCGCGGGCGCTTCCTTCTTCGGCGACTCGGCGACCATGGCCTCGGTGGTCACCAGCAGGCCGGCAATCGAGGCGGCGTCCTGGAGTGCCGTGCGGACCACCTTGGCGGGGTCGATGATGCCCTTCTCGACCATGTCGACATATTCCTCGGTCTGGGCGTCGAAGCCGAAGGTCTCGGACTTGTTCTCCAGGATCCGGCCGACGACGATCGAGCCTTCCACGCCCGCGTTCTCGGAGATCTGGCGGATGGGGGCTTCCAGCGCCTTCAACACGATGTTGATGCCGGCCTGGACGTCGGCATTGGCGTTGGTGAGACGGCCGACCGCCTTCTTGGCGCGGAGCAGCGCGACGCCGCCGCCGGGGACGATGCCTTCCTGCACCGCGGCGCGGGTGGCGTTGAGCGCATCCTCGACGCGGTCCTTCTTCTCCTTGACCTCGATCTCGGTGGCGCCGCCGACGCGGATCACCGCGACGCCGCCTGCGAGCTTGGCGAGGCGCTCCTGGAGCTTCTCACGGTCGTAGTCCGAGGTGGTCTCCTCGATCTGGGCCTTGATCTGGCCGACGCGGGCCTCGATCTCCGGCTTCTTGCCGGCGCCCTTGACGATCGTGGTGTTCTCCTTGTCGATCACCACCTTGCCGGCGCGTCCCAGCATCTTCACCGTGACGTTCTCGAGCTTCATGCCGAGGTCTTCGGAGATCAGCTGGCCGCCGGTGAGGATCGCGAGGTCCTCGAGCATGGCCTTGCGGCGGTCGCCGAAGCCCGGCGCCTTGACGGCGGCGACCTTCAGGCCGCCACGGAGGCGGTTGACGACCAGGGTGGCCAGCGCCTCGCCCTCGACGTCCTCGGCGATAATGACGAGCGGCTTGCCCGACTGCACCACGGCTTCCAGCACCGGCAGCATGGCCTGCAGGCCGGACAGCTTCTTCTCGTGCAGGAGGATGTAGGCGTCCTCGAGTTCGGCGGTCATCTTCTCGGGGTTGGTGACGAAGTAGGGGCTGAGATAGCCGCGGTCGAACTTCATGCCCTCGACGATGTCCACTTCGGTGTCGAGCGACTTGTTCTCCTCGACGGTGATGACGCCCTCGTTGCCGACCTTCTGCATCGCCTGGGCGATCATCTTGCCGATGGCGGCATCGCCGTTGGCCGAGATGGTGCCGACCTGGGCGACCTCGGAGGAGGCGGCGACCGGCTTGGCGCGCTTCTCGATGTCCTTGACGACGGCGGCAACCGCGATGTCGATGCCGCGCTTGAGGTCCATCGGGTTCATGCCGGCGGCAACCGACTTGGCGCCTTCGCGCACGATGGACTGGGCCAGCACGGTCGCGGTGGTGGTGCCGTCGCCGGCGAGGTCGTTGGTCTTGGAGGCGACCTCACGGACCATCTGGGCGCCCATGTTCTCGAACTTGTCCTCGAGCTCGATCTCCTTGGCGACGGTGACGCCGTCCTTGGTGATGCGGGGCGCGCCGAACGACTTCTCGATGAGGACGTTGCGGCCTTTCGGGCCGAGCGTCACCTTGACGGCGTTGGCGAGAATATCGACGCCGCGCAGCATGCGTTCACGCGCGTCTCCGGAAAACTTGACGTCTTTGGCAGCCATGGTCTGCAATTCCTCTTCTTTTTTCGTGATGTGTCTTGCTTATTGGGTCGCGTCATTCCGGGGTCCGCGATCGAACTCGGCGGAATGATGCATGCCCGGATCGCGTGACCCGGGCATGCATTCAGCGGCCGTTCAGGCGTCTGGCCTTAGGCCATCACGCCCATGATGTCCGACTCCTTCATGATCAGGAGCTCATCGTTGTCGATCTTGACCTCGGTGCCCGACCACTTGCCGAACAGCACACGGTCGCCGACCTTGAGGTCGATCGGGATCAGCTTGCCGGCCTCGTCGCGGCCACCGGGGCCGACGGCGACGACTTCGCCCTGGGAGGGCTTTTCCTTGGCTGTGTCCGGAATGATGATGCCGCCCTTGGTCTTTGACTCGGCGTCGATACGTTTGACCACGACACGGTCATGCAGCGGACGAAATTTGGATTTAGTCATGACGTTTCCCTTTGGAGGCTCGCTTCGGAAGTAGTGGAAGTGGGCGGGGCGGCGCTTCCGTCCACCCTGCCCGAGGATCGAACGGCGCGCGTTAGCAATCCGTCTTTCGGAGTGCTAATGGTCCGCCCGGGAATATGGCTTGGCCGCGATCCTGTCAAGCAAAGGTGGTTAAGCGATTGGTGAGACGGATATAGGATGGTGACATTGGAAACTTGTTCGGGGCGCCGACGTATTAAAGGACGTCATTGCTCCGGCAGCGGTTTTGCGCTTGGCTGCGGAAGGGGTGCGGCCATGGTCTTGCTCGGGGGAATGCCATGATCAGTTCAGCTCACGCGCGCACGGTCGCCAATCTGGCGGCAGCCTCTTGCCTCGCGCTGCTGCTGGGCGCTTGCGGCGGCGGCATGAGCCTGCCGTCCTTTTCTTCGTCCTCGCCGCCCCCCGAGGCCGAGCCCGGCGCCGGTCCGGAAATGCCCGCGTCGATCCGCGCCGACGAGATCGTCGGGCGCTGGGGTCTCGCCTCGTTCCAGAACCCGGCCGACCGCGCCCGGACCGAGGCTGCCGCCCGGGCCCAGTGCAAAAATCCTTACGTGATCACGGCCGGCGCCTCCGGCGGCGTCATCATGCATCTGGCGGACCAGGCGACACCGCAGGAGCTGCGGCTGAAGGGCTCGCCCAGCGGCAAGAACTATATCGGGCCGGCGGGGCCGACGCCCGGCGAGCAGGACCGCGAGATCGTCTCCTTCGACGGCCGCGTCCTCATCACCCGCTTCATCGACAAGGACGCCGCCACCCGCTACGGCAACATGGTCTACGTCCGCTGCGCGCCGAGGGCGTAGGGCGGCCCACGCTCTAACCGCTCGTCATTGCGAGCGAAGCGAAGCAATTTCCTCGGCGACAGTCTGGATTGCTTCGCTTCGCTCGCAATGACGTCCAAAAACAAAAAAACGCCGGCTCGCGCCGGCGTTTTGTTTTCGTAGTGTCGCGTCCGCTCAGTCGAACAGCGCGTCGATGTCGTCCTGCGAGGCGTGGCCGACGTCGCCGGCGAGCTTCGGGCCATTGAGGAGTTTTTCGTCCTCGCTGCGGGTGTCGGCCGGCGCGGGCACATGGGACTTGATCGCGTCGACGCCGCCCCAGATCTCCATCATGGAATTGATGTGCTGCTCGATGAATTTCATCGTGCTCATGACCTTGCTGATTCGCTGGCCGGTCAGGTCCTGGAAGTTGCAGGCTTCGAAAATCGAGATGACGCGTTCCTGGATATCGTCGGCGAGCCGCTTCTGCTGATCGGCCGATTGCACCTTGGCCATCGCGCTAGCCGCCTGGTCGATCGACTCGGCGGCTTCGAGGATCTGCTGGGTCGCCTGTTCGGTGCCGCCGACGACCGCGCCGAGCTCGCCATTGACCTTGGCCATTTCGCCGCCGTCAAAGCTCTTGCCGTGCAGCGTCGCGATCTCGCGCTTGGTGCGGTCGATGGCGTCGTGGATGAGGTCGAGCTCGACCTTCAGCTTCTCGCACTGCTCGATCTGCGCCCGGTACGTATCGAGCATGGTACGAGCTTCGGAGAGCTCGTGGGCGGTGGAGGCATCGATCGCCGCCATGGCAGCGCTGCCGGACAACGGCACGGGCACAGTGCCCTTCGCCATCTGTGCACGGATCGCACGCAACTCGGCCATGATCTCGCTATGCATCGGCGCAGCCTCCTCAATCATTTCGGGGCTGGGCATTTCGCCGACAATAGCCTCTTCGACACGAAAACGTTTGCGGTGAATAGCCATCAAGAACTCCCCCCACCTCACTCACGCGTCTTTGTAGGCAGAAGCGATTTAACACGAAGTTCACAGCAGGAACTGTCGCGCGGCCGCGCGCGACGGCGTGCAAACGGGCGATTAACCATGCGTGCGCGGCGTTCATCGAAAATAAACGCTGATCGCCAAATTGCACCGCTGCCGACGACGTGGTGAATCGAAACGCCGTTTCCGTTTACCAAACAAAACGGCTTTTGCTCTTTATTGACCACGTCGCGGGGTGCGGATCAGCCACCAGCTTCCACGACGCATGTGATCTAGACGAAACAGTACAGAGTACGTCGATGTTCAAGAAAATGTCTGTCGCGCTGCTTGGCAGCGCTTGCACCTTCATTGCCGGCGCCAACAGCGCCGGCGCCTTCGATAACAGCGTGCCGAACGATCCGCCCACGGTGCTCTACCAGCCGCAGGTGCCGCCAGCGCCGGTGCGCGTCGCCTCCAATTCGAACATGGGCGGCGGCTTCATCGAGTTCATGTTCGGCGATGGGCCCGGCCGCGGTCCGGCCTACGCGCCGCAGCAGCCGGTGTACCAGCAGCAGCCGGGCTATTACGACCAGCGCCGCCTGCCGCCGATGGGCGAGCCGCAGATGCAGGGCGCAGGTCTCCAGCAGGAGCCGGTCGACCCGCGACAGCGTCAGTTCGATCCGAGATTCGAGAAACAACTCGTTGACTATAGCGGCAACGAAAGCGCCGGCACGATCGTGGTCGATACGCCGAACAAGTTCCTCTATCTCGTCGAGGGCAACGGCCGCGCGATGCGCTACGGCATTGGCGTCGGACGTCCCGGCTTCACCTGGTCCGGTGTGAAGTCGATCACGGCCAAGCGCGAATGGCCGGCCTGGACGCCGCCGGCCGAAATGATCGCGCGCCGCCCCGACCTGCCCAGGCACATGGAGGGCGGCCCGGAAAACCCGCTTGGCGCGCGCGCGATGTATCTCGGCTCGACGCTCTACCGCATCCACGGCTCCAACGAGCCTTGGACCATCGGCACCAACGTCTCCTCCGGCTGCATCCGCATGCGCAACGAGGACGTCATCGATCTCTACGGCCGCGTCAATGTCGGCACCAAGGTCGTGGTGATGTAGGGCATCGCGCTCGAAACTGAAACGGCCGCCTCATCGGCGGCCGTTGTCGTTTGGAGCAAGACAAGAAGCCTCACGCGTAATCGCTGCCGCCATCGTCTCCGCCGCCGAAGTCGCTGTCGTCGGCCAGGTCTACTGGATCGTCATTGTCGTTCTGATCGTTGTAATTCTGGTCGTCGTTCGAGGCGTGGTCGGCGAAGCCTTGGCGGGAAGCATCGCCACGATCGCGGTTCGAGCCGATATCGTCGAGGCCGGCATCGCGTGCGAGCGATCCGCCGGACTGGTCGCTACCGCTCCAGGGGCTGCGGTCGCCCAGTGCGTTGGTGTCGCCGAAGGCCTGCTGGTGCGATCCGCCCATCATGCCGCGAATGCTGGAGAGCAGCAGCGAGCCGCCGACGACGCCGGCTGCGGCTGCCGCCGCCGTGCCGAGGAACGAGCCGCCGCCACCGCCGACCGGCGGGGCACCATAGCCCTGACCTGGACCTTGATTTGGGCCTTGGCCGTAAGCCTGCCCGTAAGGCGGCTGGCCATATCCCGGTTGGCCCTGCTGCATCGCCTGGCCGCTGTTCCAGACCGGGCGCGAGTCGCGCGGCGGCACGTTAGGAACCGAGCCGCGCGAAGGACTCCCGCCGAACAGCGTGTCGCGCATGGTATCCAGGAAACCGCCGGACTGGGCCTGCTCGGGTGCCTGCCCCGCCTCCA
Source organism: Bradyrhizobium sp. 149 (assembly GCF_023073915.1). Taxonomy (GTDB): domain Bacteria; phylum Pseudomonadota; class Alphaproteobacteria; order Rhizobiales; family Xanthobacteraceae; genus Bradyrhizobium. The sequence continues at coordinate 40,772 of NZ_JADPKK010000009.1, forward strand.
GCTCCTGGATGCGGTCATGGGCGCGCTTCAGCGCTTCGTCCTGCAGCAGGACGGTCTGCACCAGCGCATAAATCGCGCCGGGCGCCTTGCGCAGGCCGTCTGAAATCGCGGCGATCGCGTCGGGATCGCGCGGTGCGTTTTCCAGCTTCGAAAGCCGGTCGAAAAGCTCGTCGACAAGTTGGCGTTCCTGCGGCGTCATGGTCTGTCTCCCTCGCGCAAAACAAGCGCGAGGCAGATGTAGGGTTCCATTGTGGCCCCAACAGTGCCGGCTGGATTAAATTTCGGTATGCGACAAGCTGCCTAGCAGGGTCAGCTTTTCGCCGATTTCATCCCAGCGTGACGCCGCTGTCCGTCAGCAGGCGCGCAAAGGCTTCACTGGCGAGATAAGCGTGTTCGCGCTCGCGGACATCCGTCATCGGGTCGAGGCCGGTGAGGATGTCGTCGACGAAGCCGGGATGACACATGATGAGGCCGCCATCCGGCAGGCCTCCAATGAATTGCCGCATCAATGCACCGAAATCGGCCGCTTGCGTGAAATCATAGGCGCCGGCGAAGCCGGGATTGAAGCTGAGGCCCGCGCTGGCGGCACGGCGGCGGAATTGCGCGCTGAGGATATCGAGCACCAGCGCTTTTGGTGAGGCCAGCCGCTGCATCAGCGGCAGGTCGCGGCCGCCCTGGCGCACCCAGGCTTTTGGCGCGGCTTCGGCGACGGCGTCGACAAATCCGTCGCGCACCTGCGGATAGAGCTGCACATGCTGATGGCCGTCGACGAAGTCGGGCGCGCGGCCGAACGCTTTCGCGAAAGCCGCCAGCTGCGCCTTGACCTCGTTGCGAAAGAATTCGCGGTCGAGCCTTCGCGCAAGGCCGGCGCGCAGCAGCTTTGGAAACGGGAGAAACATGTCGCCGTCGAGCGGACGGAAATGCATGGTGAGCGGCCGGAACGGCGCCGACAATGTCACGTGCAATCCGATCGCGCAGCGCGGGCTCGCTTGCGCTGCCGTCTGAAGTGCCTCGATCTCGCTGCGCTCGATCGCAGGTCCCACCATCATCACCGAGGTGGCATTGAGACGGCCGCGCTCGATCAGGTCGCGGATGGCGCGATTGACGCCCGGGCTGATGCCGTAATCGTCGGCGCAGAGCCAGATCCGCGGCGGCGGCGCGGCGACGCTCATTCGGCCGCCGTCCGCTTCGAGGCGTCGCCAGCCTTGTCGGACTCGAAATGCTTTTCGCTGTGCTCGGCGACGAAGTAGATCGGGCGCGCCTTCAGCTCGGAGAGGATCTTGCCGATATATTCGCCGACGATGCCGATCATGATGAGCTGCACGCCGCCGATCGTCATCAGGCCGATCACGAGCGAGGGATAGCCGGGCACCTGCTTGCCCGTGGTCAAGACCTCCCAGAGGATCGACAGGCCGAACAGGAACGCTCCGCCGGCGAGGATCACGCCGAGCAGGCTGGCAAAGCGCAGCGGCGCCACCGAGAACGAGGTCACGCCTTCGATTGAAAGACCAAGCAGACGCGCGGCACTGAAGGTGGTCACGCCATGGGTGCGCGGCGCGGGCTCGTAATCGACACGGATCTGGCGGAAGCCGATCCAGCTCGCCAGGCCTTTGAAGAAGCGGTTGCGCTCCGGCAGCTGCCTGAGTGCCGCGACTGCGCGCGGTGACAGCAGGCGGAAATCGCCGGCGTCCGCCGGGATTTTCTGGCGCGCGCCCCAATTGATCAGCGCGTAGAAGCCGCGTCCGGCGAGCCGCCGCAGGAAGGGCTCGTTGTCGCGATGCGCCTTGGCGGTATAGACGACGTCGTAACCGTCCTCGATCCAGTGCCGCACCAGTCGCTCGACCAGTGACGGCGGATGCTGGCCGTCGCCGTCCATGAACAGCACCGCGCCAAGCCGGGCATGGTCGAGGCCGGCCATCAGCGCGGCCTCCTTGCCGAAATTGCGCGACAGCGAGACGACCTGGACGTCGACCGCCTCGGCCGGCAGCGAGCGAGCGATCGATAGCGTCGCGTCCGCGCTGCCGTCGTCCACATAGACGACCTCGCAAGGCAAGCGATAGCGCTGCCGCAACGTCTTTGCGAGATCGCAGATGCGCTGGTGCAAGGCGGCGAGGCCCGCCGCTTCGTTGTAGAGGGGGACAACGATCGACAGTCCCTTCGCGGCGACGCCCGCCGCGGTGGTCGTCATGCCGGAAACGTCAGAGCCCAGCGTCATCGATCAAGGTTCCAGAGGCGTGCGAGGTCATCTCAACAGCATATGGTAGCTGCCGTTTGCTGTCGCTATGCTGAACGGACCTGAGGCTCACTGCCGCAGGAACGCCTCGAGCTTTGCGAACAGCGGGTTCTCCCGGTCGAACACGTAATCCAGCGAAACCACCGAGACCGTCTCGGCGCCATGCGCGCGCAGGAAGCTTGCGAGCGCATAGAGCTGACCGGAGGGGCAGTGCAGCGTGAGCATGCCTGACGAGGTCGGCCCGCCGAAAGGGGCTTCGACGCCGAAGCGCTCGTGGGCCTCGGCGAGCATGGCCGCGTCGCACTGGCGGAAGCGGGTGCGGACCTCGCGGTATTTGTTGGCCCGTGCCCGCGCGGCGATGTGATCGAGGATGATTCGCGCGGTCTCTCGCGCCTGCGGCGACCAATCGGCGTCCCTTGAGGCGACCAGGTTGGCCTGGCTGCGCAGGATCACGCCGTCGTCGAGCACCCGCAATCCGTTGGCGGCGAGCGTCGCGCCGGTCGTGGTGATGTCCACGATCAACTCGGCGCTGCCGGCGGCAGGCGCGCCTTCGGTCGCGCCTGTGCTTTCGACGATGCGGTAATCGGTGATGCCGTGGCTCTGGAAGAAGGCGCGGGTGAGATTGATGAACTTGGTCGCGACCCGCATCCGCATGTGATGCTGCTCGCGGAAGCCGGTGGTGACGTCGTCGAGGTCGGCCATGGTGCGGACGTCGATCCACGCCTGCGGCACTGCGACGACCACATCGGCATAGCCGAAGCCGAGGCCTTCGATCAGGGAGACGCGCTTGTCGGCGTCCGCGATGGTCTCGCGCACCAGATCCTCTCCGGTGACGCCGAGATGCGCCAGGCCGCGAGACAGTTGCGAAGCGATTTCGCTCGCCGAGAGATAGGCGACCTCGACATTGTCGAGGCCTGCGAGCGTGCCGCGATAGTCGCGCGCGCCGCCCGCCTTCGACAGCTTGAGCCCGGCGCGGGCGAAAAAGGCTTCGGTGTTTTCCTGAAGGCGGCCCTTGGAGGGAACGGCCAGAACGAACGGCGCGCTCATGACTTAAGCTCCCACCTTGCGGCCGATCCGGGTCAGCGCATCCACCCAGACCGAGAAACCGACCGCGGGGATCGGCTCGGCCGATCCAAGCTGGGTCATAAGTCCGTCATAGCGGCCACCCGCAACCAGCGGCTCGGCGCCATTGCCCCTGTGGTGCAGCTCGAATTCGAAGCCGGTGTAGTAGTCGAGCCCGCGCCCGAACGCAGTTGAAAAGCGTGTCCCCTTCACGTCGATGCCGCGCGCCGCCATGAAGCCGACCCGGCTTTCGAACTGGTCGATCGCAGCACTGAGGTCGAGCCTTGCCTCATGGGTCAGGGCGCGCAGCTCGGCGACGGCGTCGTCGGGATTACCTGATATCGATAGGAAGCGCTTGAGCACGGCGATGGCCTCGCGCGGCAGTGCGCCGCCCTTCAACGTCGACTGCTCGAGGAAGCGGTCGGCAATCTCGGCCGTGGTGCGGCCGCCGACATTGGTGGTGCCGGCGATCGACATCAGATCGGTGACGAAAGCGAGTGCCGCCTTGCGGTCGGAGCCGGCGAGCGCCGCGAGCACGCCCTCATATTCGCTGCGGGTCGCGGTGGTCGCGGCGGCCAGCCGCTCCAGGTCCTGGTCCAGGCTGATCTTGCGGTTGAAATCCTTGACCAGGCGGCGGCGCCAGACCGGATAGAGGTCGAGCGCGTCGAGCAGGGCGTTGAACAGCGCCACGTCGCCGGTGCGGATCTCGACGTCGCGGACGCCGAAGGCGGCGGTCGCCTCCAGCGCGAGCGCCAGCATCTCGGCATCTGCGGCGGCGCGGTCCTGGCGGCCGAACGATTCGATGCCGGCTTGCAGGAATTCGCTGGTCTGGCCGCTGCGGTAGCGGAACACCGGACCGAGATAGCTGAATCCGGCCGGCTGGCCGGCACGACCAGAGGCGAGGTAATCGCGCGCCACCGGAATGGTCAGGTCCGGACGCAGGCAGAGTTCCTCGCCGGACAGGTCCGTGGTCAGGTACAGGCTCTTGCGGATGTCCTCGCCGGAGAGGTCCAGGAACGGCTCGGCCGGTTGCAGGATGGCGGGCTCGGCCCTGACATAGCCGGCCTGCGCGAACGACAGCAGCAGCGTATCCGCCCAGGCGGAGCCGGCAGCATTTGAGGTGGCAGTCGCGGTCATCTCGGGGTCCATCGTCCCGGTGGAACCGGGCAGGGCAAGGAAGGGAAGCGAATTGCCGCAGGCCTTAGCATGGCCCGGAAGCGGTTTCGACCTCCAAAGGATCAATCGCTTAACGGCCGGCCAACACCGGGATCAAGCCGTCTTGCCACCCCAATCGCCCAGCACCGCCTGCACCAGCGCCAGCGCGGCCACCGCGGCCGTGTCGGCCCGCATGATCCGGGGTCCCAGCGCCAGCCGCAGGATTTTCGGCTGCCGCAGCAGCAGCGCCCGCTCTTCCTCGGCAAAGCCGCCTTCAGGGCCGATCAGCACGTCGATGCCTTCCGCCGCGTGTGCGCCTTGCAGGCTCTGAATGGGGCTTTCGACCTCCGCCGCCTCGTCGCAGAAGATCAGCAGCCTGCCGGCGGCGCGCTGGTTCAGGAAGCGCTCCAGCGGCGCCGGCTCGGCAACGGTGGCGATGCTGAGAATGCCGCATTGCTCGGCGGCTTCGACGACATTGGCGCGCATCCGCTCGGTATTGACGCGGGAGGCCTGGGTGAACCGGGTCAGCACCGGCTGAAGGGTGGCGGCGCCCATCTCAATCGCCTTCTGCACCATGTAGTCGAGCCGGGCATGCTTGAGCGGGGCGAAGACGTAAGCGAGGTCGGGCAGCCGGTCCTGCGGCCGGGTCTGCTGGAGGATGACCAGGCCGTCCGGCCGCTTGCGGCCTTCAATGGCGGTCTGCCATTCGCCGTCGCGGCCGTTGAACGCCAAAACCTCCGCCCCGGCGGCAAGCCGCAGCACATTGCCGAGATAGTTGCTCTGGTCGCGGTCAAGCTCGACCCTGCCGTCCTGGGCAAGGGGGGCGTCGACGAACAGGCGGGGGCCGCGAAAATCGTGGGAGGGCATCGTTCAGGGGTCCAATTTGCCGCCGTTCTTAACCGAAAGCAGTAGTTTCCGGGTAAATATTGCCAAAATGGTGCGTCGGCGCGCCGCGCTCTTGCCCTATTCAACGGGTTGTTAAGGGCCGGCGGGAATCGTAAAATCGCGAGCACGCTGGTTGCGCTTCAATTGGGAAGACGCCGAGCCCCGCAAGCTCCTGCCGGAGAGACTGCCTGATGATCCGTCATTTGATGGTTCCGATCACTGCCGCCATGATCACGATGGGGGCCGCTAATGCCTATGCGCAGGGTTTCCCCGCGCCGCTGCCCGGGCAGGCCCCAACCAGTTCTGCATTCCCGCCCGTGAACGGCTCGGCGCCCGTCGCCTCCGTCGGCGGCGCGCCGCAATCCTCCTTCCCCGTGAACGGCGCCGCGCCCGTCGGTGGCGCCGGCGCTTTCAGCGCGGCCCCGCCGACGCAAGGCGGTCCCGGCGAGGACTGCATGAAGGCGTTCATGCCTCTGCGTGAGGAAGCTGAAAAGCGCGGCAAGCTGATCAAGGCTGCGAGCGACCGTCACGCCCCGCCGGACGAGGCCTGCAAGCTGATCCGCAATTTCAGCCAGGCTGAGACCAAGATGATCAAGTACATCGAGGCCAACGCCTCGAAGTGCGGGATCCCGGCGCAGGTCGGCGCGCAGATGAAGGACGGCCACAAGAACACCGAGGCCATGACGGCGAAGGTCTGCAACGTCGCGCAGCAGATGCAGAACCAGCCGCGCGGTCCGGCCGGTCCGTCGCTGAGCGAGGTGCTGGGTTCGGGCTCGGCACCCGAGGCCAATGCCGGCAAGAAGGGCGGCAGCACCTTCGACACACTCAACGGCAACGTCCTGACCCGATGAACGACACATCCGCCCGCGTTGCCGATTCTACCGGCAACTGGGTCGATACGCGCGCGCCGCAATGGGCGCGGCCTTATCTGCGCTTGTCCCGCTTCGATCGTCCGATCGGCTCCTGGCTCCTGTTGATGCCGTGCTGGTGGTCGGCAGCGCTCGCAGCCGGCATGGTCCACGACGTTCGCGGCCTGCCGCTCACCATCGTCCTGTTCTTCATCGGCGCCTTCGTCATGCGGGGGGCAGGCTGTACCTGGAACGACATCACCGACCGCGATCTCGACGACAAGGTCGAGCGCACCCGCTCGCGGCCGCTGCCTTCGGGGCAAGTGAGCGCGAAGCAGGCGCTGGCGTTTATGGTCGCGCAGGCGCTGATCGGGCTCGTGGTGTTGCTGCAGTTCAACCGCTTCGCGATCCTGACCGGCATCGCCTCGCTGCTGATCGTCGCGATCTACCCGTTCATGAAGCGCATCACCTGGTGGCCGCAGATCGTGCTCGGGCTCGCGTTCTCGTGGGGCGCCCTGATGGGATTTGCCGTCACCTTCGGGCGCATCGACCTCACCGCGCTCGTGCTCTATGCCGGCGCGATTTCATGGGTGATCGGCTACGACACGATCTACGCGCATCAGGACGCCGAGGACGACGCGCTGATCGGCATCAAGTCCACCGCGCGCCTGTTCGGCGCCCATACCCATCAGGCGCTGATCCTGTTCTACGGCCTTGCGGTGGTGCTGATCGGCGTGGCGCTGGCGTCAGGCGACGCGCGCTGGCCGGCCTGGCTCGGACTCGCGGCCTTCGCCGTGCATCTGGCCTCGCAGATCGCGCGGCTGAATATCAGCGACGGCGAACTCTGCAGGCGCCTGTTCTATTCGAACCGCGATGCGGGATTTCTGTTGTTTGCGGGTTTGCTGGCCGACGCGGTGATGCGGGCTGCTTAATCGCGCGCGATGATCTCGCGCTCATCGCGATGCACCGACAACTCGCGTGCGACACCGGTGCGGCGGCGCATCAGAAATTTCGGACGGCGGTCGCGGATCGCGTTGGCGCGACGGCGGCGCGGTGCGGGCTTGCGTGCGCCTTCGTCGAGCTGCGGAAGCGCGAACAGCTCGCTCCAGACCGCCCAGGCCTCAACGAGTTCGTCGCCATCGGCGCTGACCAGCAGCGGAACGGAGAGCGAGGGATCGCGGTGCACGAGCACGAGGCTCTGAGCCTCGTCGTTGCCGCGCAGCGCGACGCCGGTGAAGTCGCTGACGCGGACGTTGATCGCCATCCGCATGCCGCGCACGGCACGCCGCAGCACGACGCGTTCGCGATGAAGCTCGATCTGCCGGACATATCCGTCGGCGCGCGGATCATGCGCATCGAAGCGGACCGGAAGGGAAAGGGGGTCGAGCCGCAGGCTGCGGCTCGACCCGGCGGGAGTGACCCCGCTTGTTGCTGTTTGACGCCTCACGGCTTTGGTTCTCCCCGCCGGGATTATGTTCCCGGTCGATGCGAGGACCTTAGCGCGGGCCTTTCCGAAACCGCTTAAAAAGGCTGGTTAATCCAACCTCACCGCCGCGCATGATTGACAAGACCTTGGCGCGCATGATTGACGAGACGTTGCGCACAAGGTGCGAATCTGAGCTTTTGGTGGGCTGAAAATGCTTGAAGTCCGCGCTATCAGGGCACATCTGTGGGTTCCAGTCCCGAACCCCGCCCCAACAGGATTTCGTTTGTGAACCCTTCACCAAGCTCGACGCTTTCGCCCAAGGATTCGTCCACAGCCGGTCGCGACCTGCTCGACCAGTCTGCGCTCTCCGATCTCGCGCAGCGGCTGGTGGAGGCTGCGAGGCGCGCCGGCGCGGATGCGGCCGATGCGGTCGCGGTGCGCGGCGTCTCGCAAGGCGTCGAGGTGCGCGACGGCCGCGTCGAGGAATCCGAACGTTCGGAGGGTGACGATGTCGGCCTGCGTGTGCTGGTCGGCCAGCGCCAGGCGGTGGTCTCGACCAACGACGCCAGCGGCGATGCCGTGACCAAGCTTGCCGAGCGTGCGGTTGCGATGGCACGCGTCGCGCCCGACGACAAATATGTCGGCCTTGCCGATCCCGCGCTGCTCGCGCGCGACTTCCCCGATCTCGATCTGCTCGACCCTGACGTGCCCGCGACCTCGGAGCTCGAGCGCCGCGCGCTCGAAGCCGAGGCCGCCGCGCTCAGCGTCAAGGGCGTGACCAAATCCGGCGGCGCGTCGGCCTCCGCCGGCATGGGCGGCATGGTGCTCGTCACCAGCACCGGCTTCCACGGCTCTTATCTGCGCTCCAGTCAGGGCATCTCGGCCACCGCCATTGTCGGCGACGGCACCGGCATGGAGCGCGACTACGACTTCACCTCGGCGCCGCATGGTGCGGACCTCTTGTCGCCGGAGATCGTCGGCCGTTCCGCGGGCGAGCGCACGGTTGCGCGCGCCAATCCGCGCAAGGTGGAAACCTGCAAGGTGCCTGTGGTGTTCGATCCGCGCGTCGCGGGCTCCCTGGTCGGTCACCTCGTCGGCGCCATCAACGGCGCGTCGATCGCGCGCAAGACCAGCTTCCTGAAGGATAAGCTCGGCCAGCAGCTGTTCGCCAAGAACATCCGCATCATCGACGATCCCCTGCGCAAGCGCGGCCTGCGCTCGCAGACGTTTGACGCCGAGGGCGTTGCCGTGAAGAAGATCGCGCTGATCGACGAAGGCGTGCTGACGACCTGGCTGCTCGACTGCGCCACCGCGCGTGAACTCGGCCTCACCACAACCGGCCACGCCCATCGCGGCGTCTCCTCCTCGCCGTCGCCCGGACCCTACAATCTGCATCTCGAACCCGGCACGCCGACGCCGGCCGAGTTGATCGCCGACATCAAGCAGGGGTTCTACGTCACCGATTTGATCGGCTCCGGCGTCAACGGCGTCACCGGCGATTACAGCCGCGGCGCCTCCGGCTTCTGGATCGAGAACGGCGAACTCACTTATCCCGTGAGCGAGGTGACGATCGCCGGCCATCTCTTCGAAATCTTCAAGTCGATGCAGCCGGCGAACAATCTCGAGTTCCGCTATGGCGTCAATGCGCCGACGGTGCGCATCGAGGGTTTGACGCTTGGCGGACGCTGACGCGAACTCAACTGGCGAAAGCATCCTGACGCGCGATGCGGCGTTGCTGCAAGACACAGTGCGGGAGGCGGGCGCACTGGCGCAGTCGATGTTCCGCACCGAGCTGAAGAAGTGGACCAAGGGCGCGTCCTCGCCGGTCTCGGAAGCCGACATTGCCGTCAACGATCTTCTGGAAGCGCGCCTGCGCGCGGCGACGCCCGACTATGGCTGGCTGTCGGAGGAGAGCGCCGACGACGAGGTGCGGCTGTCGCGGCGGCTGACCTGGATCGTCGATCCCATCGACGGCACCCGCAACTATCTCAACGGTCATCATGACTGGTGCGTCAGTGTGGCGCTGGTCGAGGATGCCTCGCCCTTGCTGGCCGCGGTGTTCGCGCCGACCAGCGACGAGTTCTTCTTCGCCGCCCGTGGCCGGGGCACGACCCTCAACGATGGGCCGGTGCGGGCGACGGCTGGATCCGAGCTCGACTTCTCGCGTGTCGCGGGCCCGAAGCCCCTGGTTGAGCGCCTGAAGCCTTCACTGGGCGAGATCAAGCTGCATCCCCGAATCGGTTCGCTTGCGCTGCGGCTCTGCCGGGTCGCCCATGGCGCGCTGGACGCGGCTTTTGCCGGCGGCAACAGTCATGATTGGGACCTTGCGGCGGCCGATTTGATCGTGCAGGAAGCGGATGGTAGGATGAGCGACCTCTCCGGAGATCCCATCCTCTATAACCGCCGGGAAGTCACGCACGGGGTGCTGGTGGCAGCGGGTCGTGATCGTCATGCGAACATTGTCGCGCATTTTCGAAACCGCCCCTTGCCGTGAAGCGCTTTCTCGTGCTTGTCGAATACTGCTTTGCCGGGCAGCCCGTTAGGAACAGAACTCATGCCAGATAGTGCCCCGCAACAACTGCTCCATCTCGTCATCGGCGGCGAGCTCGTCGACCTCGAGCACAACACCTTCAAGAACCTCGACGATGTCGAGGTCGTCGGCCTCTATCCGAACTATGCGACGGCCCACGCCGCCTGGCGCGCCAAGGCGCAGAGCACGGTCGACAACGCGCAGATGCGCTATTTCATCGTCCATCTCCATCGGCTGCTCGACCCGAATCAAGAACCGGCGCGTTGAAAAAGCTGCTTCGCAATGCGCTGAGAAGCAGCTTCGTCCAGCGTGCCGTCGGAACCCTGGCGGCCGAGTATCTGCGTCTGGTCTGGCGGACCAACAAATTCACGTTCGATCCGCCTGACGTCTATGACCGCGTCGAGCCGCAGATCCCGGCGATCTTCGCCTTCTGGCACGGCCAGCATTTCCTCACGCCTTTCATCAAGAACAAGGACTGGTACAAGGCCAGGGTCCTGATCTCCCGGCACCGCGACGGCGAGTTCAACGCGATTGCCGCCGAGCGGCTCGGCATCGGCACCATCCGCGGGTCCGGCGACCATGGCAGCGCTTTTCACCGCAAGGGTGGGGTCGGCGCCTTCAAGGAAATGGTGCGAACGCTCGAGGACGGTTGTAATGTCGCGCTGACCGCCGACGTCCCCAAGCGCTCGCGCGTGGCCGGGCTCGGCATCATCATGCTCGCACGGGAATCGGGACGGCCGATCATGCCTTTTGCGATGGCGACCAGCCGCTTCGTCCGGCTCAAGAACTGGGACCGCACCACCATCAACCTGCCGTTCGGGCGGGGCGCATTGGTCGGCATCAAGGAAATCCACGTTCCGCCGGATGCGGACGCCGCCGCCATGGAAGTGCTGCGGCTCGAGCTGGAAGAGACCTTGAACGAGGCCACCCGCCGCGCCTATGCGCAACTCCGCCGCCCGGGACCTGCAGATGCCTAAATCGCCGCCCGGCTCGCTGCCGATGACGCTGCGGATGTATCGGCGCCTGGCTCGTGGCCTGGTGCCGCTTGCGCCCGCGCTGATCAAGCGTCGGCTGAAGCAGGGCAAGGAAGATCCCGCGCGCGTGGGCGAACGGCGGGGCCTGTCCCGGGACGTGCGGCCGCACGGTCCGCTGGTCTGGATTCACGGCGCCAGCGTCGGCGAGGTCCTCGCCGCGGCGGCGCTGATCGAGCGCTTGCGCGATCTGAACCTGCGCATTCTGCTCACCTCGGGCACCGTCACGTCGGCTGCCATCGTGGCAAAGCGCTTTCCGCCCGATGTCATCCATCAATACGTGCCGTATGATTCCCCGCGTTATGTCGCGCGCTTTCTCGACCATTGGAAGCCGTCGCTGGCGCTGTTCATCGAATCCGACCTCTGGCCGAACCTGATCCTGGCGGGCGCCGCGCGCCGCGTGCCGATGGTGCTGATCAACGGGCGGATGTCGCCGCGCTCGTTCCCGCGCTGGCGCCGCATGCACGGCACCATCTCGGCGCTGCTGTCGCGGTTCGACATTTGTCTGGCGCAGTCGAAAACCGATGCCGAACGGTTCTCGACGCTCGGCGGCCGCGACGTCGTCACCACGGGCAATCTCAAGCTCGACGTTCCCGCGCCGCCGGCCGATCCCGCCAAGCTCGAACGGCTGATGGCGATGACGCGCGGGCGTCCGATCATCGTCGCGGCCTCGACCCATCCGGGCGAGGAGGAGATGCTGGTGACGGCGCATCGCAGCCTCGCTGGTTTCTTCCCGCAGCTCCTGACCGTGATCGTGCCGCGCCATCCCGATCGCGGCTCCTCGATCGCAGGCCTGATCACGGCGTCCGGCCTGAAGCCGGCCCTGCGCTCGCGCGACGAACTGCCGACGGCGACCACAGACGTTTATGTCGCCGACACCATGGGCGAGCTCGGCCTGTTCTACCGCCTCTCGGACATCGTGTTCATGGGGGGATCGCTGATCCGCCATGGCGGCCAGAATCCGATCGAGGCGATCAAGCTCGGCGCGGCCATCGTCCATGGTCCGCACGTTTTCAATTTCGCCGATGTCTACGAGGCGCTCGATCACAGCGGCGGCGCGCGCCAGGCCGAGACGCAGGAGCTGCTGATCAAGCAACTCGGGCAGCTGCTCGCCGATCCCACCGTGCGCAACAAGATGCAGCGGTCGGCTGCCGACGTGGTCGAGGATCTCGGCGGCGCGCTCAATCGCACCATGGCCGCGCTCGAGCCTTATCTTTTGCAGCTGCGGATCGAGATGGGGGCCGCCAATGCGTGAGCCGGCCTTCTGGTACCGGCCACGTTCGCTCAAGTCGCTCGCGTTATCGCCGCTGGCCATGCTCTATGGCGCGATTACCGAACGGCGTATGCTGCGCCAAGGCGTCGACGCCGGCATCCCCGTGATCTGCGTCGGCAATTACCATGTCGGCGGCGCCGGCAAGACGCCGACCGTGCTGGCGCTGATGAAGCTCTTGCGCGAGCTCGGCGAGACGCCGGTGGTGCTCAGCCGCGGCTATGGCGGCAGCCTCAAGGGCCCGGTCATGGTCGACCGGATGCGTCACACCGCGTCCGACATCGGCGACGAGCCGCTGATGATGGCGCGCGACGTCCCTGTCACGGTTGCGCGCGACCGCCTCGACGGCGTCGCGTTGGCGAAGTCACAAGGCGCGACCGTGATCCTGATGGATGACGGTTTCCAGAACCCGGGTCTCTTGAAGGACGCTTCGCTGATCGTGATCGACAGCGAGCGCGGCCTTGGCAATGGCAAGGTGTTTCCGGCCGGCCCCCTGCGCGCGCCGCTCAAAGCGCAGCTCGCGCGCACCGACGCGCTGGTGCTGATCGGCGGCGGCCGCGCCGCCAACGATGTCGCGTCCGAGCTTGCCAAGCGCAACAAGCCGGAGCTGCGCGCGCGGCTGAAGCCGGACGCCGGGTCGGTCGCAAGATTGTTGGGCAAGCCGGTGTTCGCGTTCGCCGGCATCGGCGATCCCGAACGATTCTTCCGCACCCTGCGTGCCAGCGGCGTTGAGGTCGCGCGCACGCGCGCCTTCGCCGATCATCACATGTTTTCAAGCGACGAGATCGCAACCCTCGTCGCGGAGGCGCAGCGCGAGCAGCAAACCCTGGTGACGACGGAAAAGGATCTCGCACGCCTGCACGGCCGCGACGGCGTGCCCGATGGCATCGTGCCTTTCGCCGTCCAGCTCGAGTTCGATGACCCGGCTGCGCTCCGGCAATTGATCAGCGACCATCTCTACAAGGCGCGCGAGCGGCGCTTTTCAAGCCGCTGAAACCCACTGTCGTCCTCGTCAGGGCGACGAGGATATTCAGGCGCCATTCATCGCAAGCTCCTATCGTTTTCAGACGCTCGGGAGAATCCGATGAAGTTGCCGTCCGCCGCCGCCAGCCTAAATTGCCTGAAGCAGGCGATCGATCAGAAGATCGTGGGCGAGACCAGGAAGAGTTTCATCAAAACCTGCGTGGGCGCGGATGGCGCGGAGCAGCGATAAAAACGCGCCCGCGGCCTCAGGCTTGCGGCTTGGGCGCGCCCGGGTAATGCCGCTCGAGCACGGCGGCGGGCGTGGCGTAGGCTTCCTGCAGGTCCACGCTCCAGTATTTCAACTCGTCGAGCGGGATGCGCGTATCGGTGATCGCGCAACGCACGAAGGTCCCCGGCGAGATCACGCGGAAGTCGCCGTCGAGATATTGCACCTGCGCTTCGCCATGGCCCGAGGGGCCGAACTTGTTCAGCACGGTCGAAAGTCTCCGTGGAAGGCCGCTCCGTGGAAGAACCTGGAGGGCACGATATGTTGGACGGGATGTAGCATAGATAGGGTGGCTTGTCCGCCCGGTAAACCCACCGGTTTGTGATGTTTTGGCGCCGTTCCCGCGTGATAGTGCTTGGGCGAAGGATTTTACGGCAGTGTCCGATGCGCCTTCCGTTAACCGCCCTGTTCCTGACGTTCCTGATGTCGGCCGCGCACGGCTCGCCGGCGCCGCAGCCGGTCGAGATTCCGCTGGCGTCCGGCGTGCTGCATGCGCAGCTCTACAAGCCCGAGGGCGCGGGTCCGTTTCCGACCGTGATCGCGCTGCACGGCTGCGGCGGCCTCGCTGGCCATCCCGATTCCGTGCTGCCGCGCTATCGCGATTGGGCCGAGCGGCTGCTCAAATCCGGCAATGCCGTGCTGCTCCCTGACAGCTACGGCTCGCGCGAGCTCGGGCCGCAATGCCGTGTCAAGGACATCCACGTCAAGGCGCGGCGCGAGCGCGTCGCCGACATCGCGGCTTCGCGCGCCTGGTTGATGAAGCAGAGTTGGGTTGCACGCGACCGCGTCAGCCTGATGGGCTGGGCGAATGGCGCCAGCGCGCTACTCTGGGCCGTGCGTCCGCAGAGCACCGCGCGCGATGTCGGTCCCGATTTCCGCGCCGCGATCGCGTTCTATCCGGACTGCAGGATTTCCGCTGGCCTGGGGTGGAGCACGCGGGTGCCGACTTTGGTGCTGATCGGCGCCAACGACGACGTGTCGTCGCCGCCGGCCTGCCGCCAGATGGTCGAGGGCGCGCATGGCCGCAGCGCGCTCGCGCGCATCGTGGTCTATCCCGGCGCCTATCACGATTTCGACCGTGCCAACACGCCGCTGCACGCGGCTGCCGGCAGCCCTGATGCCGCCGCGCCCGAGCACGGCCATCTCGGCACCGATGCGGTCGCGCGCGCGGAGTCGCAGAAACAGGTCGCGGAGTGGCTGGCGCGGTAGTCTGGAATGAGCGGGCTCGCCGCGCCGTAGCTCGATAGAGCGAAGGCGGGGCCGCCCCAAGGAACAACAGCGGACAGCCCCGCATCGACCACCGCCCTGCACGGAGAATGGCCGACCGTGACTCTACGGATCGCACGCCGTGGCGGTTTCAGCACGCGACGACGCCATCATTCGACCACGATGTCGATTAAACGCATCTTCCATGCGCAACCGCCTCGTCCTGTTCTCCTCCGCACTGATCGTCTTCACCGTCGCGGTCTTCCTGTTCGAAGCCCATCTTTTCGAAGCTCATGCCGGCGCGCCGGAACATTGCGGCTTCTGGACCACGATCGACGCGGGATTGTCCTGCCGGTAGGCACTCCGTCATTGCGAGCGGAGCGAAGCAATCCAGAATCTTTCCGCGGAGGGACTCTGGATTGCTTCGCTGCGCTCGCAATGACGAGGATGAGAGAGCGCGCACCCAACTCCGATGTCGTCCTGGCCTAGTGCGCAATTGCGCACGGGGAGCCAGGACCCATTACCCCAGGGAGTTGTTTGGCGACGACTGGTTGTTCGGGACTGATACCATGCGCAACCGATAGATTCCGCGGTATGGGTCCTGGCTTTCGCCAGGACGACGGCGAGAATGTTGAGCGCCCTCGCGCTTAAAACAAATTGCCCTGATCCACCGGCTTGCCCACGCGCTTCGGCGCAGGCTTGGCCTCTTGCGCAGCCGGCTTCGGCTGCGCCGGCGCACGCCTTGGCGTCGGCGCTGCACGATCCGCATCCGCGGTCGCGCCGACACGGCCATCCGCAAACTCGATCTCGACCCTTGCGCCGGGACCGATCGCGTCGGCCGAATGCAGCGGATGGCCGGCTTCATCGCGCACCAAGGCGAAGCCGCGCGCGAGCACGCCGCGATAGGACAGCGCGGAGAGCAGCTTGCCGCTGTTCTCGACGCGGGCATCCAGCCGCTGCAACAGCGTGACAAGCGCGCGGCCCGCGCGCTCGGCAAGGCGATGCGTGCGCTCGCGCTGGCGCGCAATCGCATTGCGTTGCGCCTGCGCGTTGGAGAGCTTTGAGGCACGCAAGCGCACCTCCAGCCCGGCAAAGCGGTCGCGTCGCCGCCGCAGCAGCGAGCGCGCGGACAGGCCGAGCCGCTCGCCGCAGACGGTGAGGCGATGATCGGCTTGGGAAATCTGGCCGTGCAGCACCCGCAGCGTCAGCTTGGCGCTCGCCGCGGTGAACCTGCGGAAATGCGCATGGGTGTTGGCCTTGAGGCAGCGGGGCAGGGACGCGCCCGCCGAATCCAGCCGTTGCCGCGGGATCGCCAGCAGGTCCCCGGCCGCCGGCAGCGCGCGCGCGGCCGCACGCAGCTCGCTGCGACGGCTCTCCTGGCTGCGCTGCCAATAGGCGCGGGTGCGTCGCCCGAGATCGCCGACCTCGACAAAGAGATCGCTGCGCACCGGCACCGCCATTTCGGCCGCCGCCGTCGGCGTCGGCGCGCGCTTGTCGGCGACGAAATCGATCAGCGTGATGTCGGTCTCGTGCCCCACGGCCGAGATCAGCGGGATCATGCTCTCGGCCGCGGCGCGGACCACGATCTCCTCGTTGAATGACCACAGATCCTCCAGCGAGCCGCCGCCGCGCGCGACGATCAGCACGTCGGGCCGCGGAATCTTGCCGCCCTCCGGCAGCGCATTGAAGCCGCGGATCGCGGCCGCGACCTGCTCGGCAGAGCCTTCGCCCTGAACTTTCACCGGCCAAACCAGCACGTGGCGGGGAAAGCGGTCCTCCAGCCGGTGCAGGATGTCGCGGATCACGGCGCCGGTCGGCGAGGTCACGACGCCGATCACTTCGGGCAGCCACGGCAGCAGCTGCTTGCGCGCTTCGTCGAACAGGCCTTCGGCGGCGAGCTTCCTCTTGCGCTCCTCCATCAGCGCCATCAGCGCGCCGATGCCGGCCGGCTCCAGCGCCTCGATCACGATCTGGTATTTCGAGGAGCCCGGATAGGTCGTGAGCTTGCCGGTGGCGATGACCTCGAGCCCCTCCTGGGGCTTGAAGCGCATGCGGCCGTGCACGCCCTTCCAGATCACCGCCTCGATCTTGGCGCTCTCGTCCTTGAGCGCGAAGTAGCAATGGCCGGAGGAATGGGCGCCGCGAAAGCCGGAGATCTCGCCGCGGACCCGGACATGGCCGTAGGTGTCCTCGACCGTCCGTTTCAGGGACTGCGAGAGCTCGGAAACGGTGAATTCGGGGGTGTTGAGCAGCGGCTCTGCGGGCGGCATCGGCAAACGATTCGGCATTTGGGGATCGGACCCGACGTTAAGGATTTTTGCAGCGCCGCGCCAATCCGGGGATTGAACAAAAGAGTACTCTGTAGTATAGAGTTCTCTATATTGGACCGGTTTGAGGGGAATTGATCATGGCAATCCGACTGCTACGCGGCGTTTTGAACGGGCTGAAATGGGCCCTGTGTGCGGCCGGCGGCGTGGCGCTGATCCTAGCCGCGATGATCGCAACGCCGCTGGAGCGGCCGCCGGAGATGCGATCGGTCTCCGACTCCGCCAAGGGCATCGACTGGTCCACGCTGCCGGCCTTGGAGCGCTTTCAGGCCCGCGACGGCACCTGGATCGGTTTCCGCCACTATGCGCCGAATGGCGCCGCGACGGGCCGTGGCGCGATCTTCATCCACGGCTCCTCCGGCTCCAGCGGCACCGTCAATCACGCGCTGACCCATGCGATCGCCTCGCGCGGGGTGGAGACCTGGGCGCTCGACATCCGCGGCCATGGCGGCTCCGGCACGCGCGGCGACATCGGCTATGTCGGCCAGCTCGAAGACGACCTCGTCGATTTCGTCGCCGAGGTGCGCAAGACCGCGCCGGATCTGCCGCTCACTTTGATCGGCCATTCCGCCGGTGCCGGCTTCTCGCTGCGCGTCGCCGCGACCCCGATCATGCAGGACATGTTCGTGCGCACGGTGCTGCTGGCGCCCTATCTCGGCTATGACGCGCCGACCAACAAGCCGCGTGCCGGCGGCTGGGCCAGTTTCGACCTGCCGCGCTTCTTCGCTCTCGCCGCGCTGCGCAAGCTCGGCATCGACTGCTGCGCGCAGCTCCCGGTGCTCGCTTTGGCCGTGCCGCAGAATTCGGCGAAGTATCTCGTCTCCACCTATTCCGACCGCCTGACGCGTAATTTCGGCACGCGCGGCTATCGCCTCGATCTTCCGGCGACGACACGTCCGATCACGATCTTCGGCGGCGCCGAGGACGAGATGATGATCTCGGACAAATATGCGGAGACCGTGCAGGCCATCAAGCCGTCCGTGGACGTCAAGATCATCGACGGCATCAACCACATGGGCATCGTCACGAACCCGAAGGCGATCTCGGTCATCGCCGACGATGTGGCGACGCGCGGGGCCGCCGGGAGCTGATCATGATTGCGCATCTGACCCTCGCGGGCGTCATCCACGCGGTGTTGGCGATGCTGTGCCTCGCTGCCGGCCTCGTCCAGTTTCTGCGTCCCAAGCGCGGTGCCGGCCATCGCGCGCGCGGCTATCTCTACGTTTATGCCATGCTCCTCTCCGATGCCGCAGCCCTGCTGGTCTATCGGTTCACCGGCCATTTCAACGTGTTTCACCTCGCTGCGATCGTGAACTTCACCTTGATCGTGCTGGCGATCGTTCCGCTCCTGCGCACGCCGAAACCGTCGAACTGGCGAAGGACTCACTACAACTTCATCGCCTGGTCCTACGTGTCTCCGGTCTCGGCCGCCGGCACCAACATCGCGGCACGACTGCTGCCGCTGCAAAATTCGGAGCAGGTCGCATTGACGGCGTTGGCTGTGTCCCTTGTAACAATGGCGATCGCCTATAGCCTGATCCGGAAGCATCAGCCTCCGCCGGATGGGCCAACCCTGTCCACCGGGTTGATAGGGCAGAGCGGAGGTTCATCGTGATCGACAGCAAGCAGGCCTCGGACGCGCTGGCCGAGATCGACGACACCGTGCGCCGTGTGCGGCAGTCGTTGATCTATCAGGTCTCCAGCCTGGCTATGCTGATGTGGGGCCTCCTCGCATTCGCCGGCAACATCGCGGGCTGGCTCTGGCCGCGCTACGGGCTCTATTTCTGGATCGGCCTCTACGCCGTGTCGATCGTCGGCTTCGTCCTCATCGGCAACTACCACCGATCCCGAAGCCGCATCCGCGTCTTCGATGGCCGCTATCTCCTGACATTTCTCCTGATGGTCGCCTTCGGCATCTTCTGCTGCTATTTCGGTCAGTTCACGCCGCGCCAGCAGACCGCATTCTGGCCGATCTACATCATGCTGTTCTACATGATGGCCGGCGTCTGGTTCGGCCGCGCCTTCCTCGTCATCGGCGCCACCATCGTCGCGCTGACACTGATCGGCTACTACTTCATCCCCGGCATATCGCTTCTGTTGTGGATGGCCGCCGTCAACGGCGGGGGCCTGACCCTCGGCGGCCTCTGGATGCGGCGGACCTGATGGCCGAGCTCGACGACATCATCCATCAGCCGCTGCGGCTGAAGATCATGGCGGCGCTTAACACGCTGCCACAGTCGGCTGGTCTCGAATTCGCCCGGCTGAAAAAGCTCACCGGCGCGACCGACGGCAATCTCGGCGCGCATATCGAGACGCTGGCCAAAGCGGGTTATGTGTCGGTGGAAAAAGCCTTCGTCGGCAAGAAGCCGCAGACCACGGTGACCGCGACGGCGGCGGGCCGCGGTGCGTTTGCGCGGCATGTGGCGACGCTGCAGGAGATTATTGCGGGGAGGCAGGTCTGATAGTCTGAAGTTGGGGCGAACTCTTACCCTCCCCTGAAGGGGCCTGGCGGGGGCGAGTCGATCGCGCGAAGCGCGAGCGGGGTGGGGTGGTCTCTCCGCACGGGTACTGTCGAACGTGAAGGAAATTTTGTGCACCGTCACCGTAATTCAAGAGAAGTTCGATAAGTGCCGCGGTGCCGTAGCAACCTTCTGATAGCTAGTTCGAGGTCGTCTTGGCTTCAGCCGATTAGTCTGAACCAGTCCTTCACAGTCAGCACTAACCGGTCGATTTCATCCTCGGACATTGGGCAGCAGTGGGCGATTGGGCCACGCAGCATGTTCAAGTTCTTCACGATGCGCTGGACGGCCGGTCGGCTTGTGAATATCAGCTCGAAGTGGGCCCAATTCGCTCCGATGATGTCGAAGAGCTGGCCAAACGTTGTGTAGTCGGTCGCACGCTCGGAGCGCTGGGTCATGCCCATATCGATTTCATCTTGGATTAGCTTCTTGACATAGTCGCGGATGGCTTGGGGGACTTTCTGCTCCCACCAATCCGCGCCCTCGGCTTCCTCCATTGTCTCAGTAATCAGTTTTCGAGCTGATTGCTCCAGGCAGTAAAACAGCTCGTAGTATTGAGCCATCGCCGACGCCTGCTGCCGGACTTCCTTTTCGAACTGAGGATAGTACTCCAGGGCGCTTTGCTTGATCGCCGGAGGAACGTGTCCGAGTTCGATGTTGTACTGGTGCTCTATAGTTCGCAGGTCGTCCGTGAGTATCATCCCGGACATGCCGAACGATCGAACGTAATCTTCAGTTTTCATCGGTTGCCTTCAGGAGGTTTTCGCGCAGGCTCTTGAAGATCGCGTTGAAGACCGCGATGTCTGATGTCGCGGGCAAATTGAGGTTGATGTTGTAACCCAGGCGGAGTCCAACTGTCTGGGCCCCAGGTGGGGGAAGCTGCGGAGGGTCTGTGTAGGGCTTAGGGGCTGGCACAGCTAGAACCGGCGCAACAGCTATTTCTGGCTCGGCTGCCGCGTCGAAGTTGGCGTGCTTCCGGATAGCTTTGATGCAGGCTAGGATCATCCCAACCGTTGAGGCGTCTTTGGCGCTCCCGGTCTCCTCGACTATGAGGCCTCTGAGCTTGTCGTCGGCGAGCGCGTACCAATACTCGTTTCGCACAGCTAAGGGCGCATAGCCGATCTTGAGAGCTTCCGCGGCGGCTCGTCCCGCGGTGGCATCGTTGCGAAAGCGGGTATAGATGTCGCTAGGCGAGCCGTCTGGTCGGATGAACCCAACTTTCCGGAGGAAGGCCGCCATCTGATTACCCGATCCGCCTGGGATCTTAAGGATTGTCTTTACGAAATCTTGATTGACGTTCTGCGGCGTGGCTGCAGTTTTAATATTCAACAAAGCCTTGTCGATATTTCCCGGCGTGGTGACGTAGGGCAGCGGTGCCATGCAATCCTCGCAGCGTGGGATGAAACTTCCATCCTGAGGCTCGCAATTGGGATTGCAATAGAGCTTGTCGTGTTACCCACAGTTGTGCGCATAGTTCGCAGGATGGGTTGAGCCCTTGCGAAACCCATCGCTTTCCTATTCCGGCTCTCCGTCATCGCGGCTGTCATCCGACTGCAAGTGACGAGGAAGCGCGGATGGCGCCGACGCTTCGAGAAACAAGTGTGATGGGTTTCGCAACGGCTCAACCCATCCTACGGGCTACAGGCAACACCGCATGGTCCTCTTCAACGATCACGAGAGTTGAAAGGATTCCAAGATTTTACGCAGCGCTGTGAACCGGCTTCGCCGGGTTGCCAGTCTTAGTCGTCCAGGCGGAAGTGGTCAGTTTTATCGGGCCGAAGGATCATTGGAGTCGCTACCAGTTCGTACGCCAGTGACTTCACCCGTTGAACGACCTCGCTGCCTTTCACAGGCGCAAACAATCCTGGTTTGAAGACGCAAAGATTTTTTCCGGCGCCGATACTGCTTCGGAAGGATACACCCTCAAAGCCCTTCTGCCGGAGACAATCCGCAATTAGTTGGGTGATCGAATAGCGCGCCGTCTTCTCTGGTAGCACGGGCGTGGCCATCAATTGGTCCGCAGAGTAAAGGAAGTGAAATAGATCAAGCTCGTGCTCGTTCCCGGCGTATTGCATGATATCGGCATCGAGTGATGCGATCTTGACGTCTTGCTGGCATTCGAATTCACCTATGGAAAGATAATGTCCGGGATGCGGCCGGACCTCGGCGGCTGCGGTCGCGGCGTCGGAAGCAAGATACAGAAAGGAAACGCCCGCGCGGTTTAGCCTCCCCCCGGAAGCGCGCGGAGGTGGCGGAGCGCTCAACGCTGTTCCGCGATAGGGTTGCCGGACGATCGTGCGCCGCCAGCCAAAGTCGGAGTGATCGGCATATCGCGCATCAATGCCAATTCGCGCACGAAAGAATCTGGTGCCAACAGACACGACACGTGTCATGCGGTCGGAGAGCTCGTCCATGAGACCTAGAAGATCGGGCTCAATATCGAAATGATTCTGGTTAGCTAGCCGGGCGACATAAGACCGCAGGATCGGGCTCGTCACTTCTTTCAGCGCAAAATTCATGCCCCTCACGCCATCGTCGTGCCCGGCGTAGACGGAGATGCCTTCCTCGACGGGAGGGTAAGGCTCCGCCGAAAGTAACGCGTACAGGAATTCATGGGTGCGCTCTGAAATCCGGGTCCGTGTCGCGGACGAAGTATCCTCCAGGATCGGATTGTGATTCACCAAGAGGCTTTCCGGCCCGTAGTCGCCGCCCCAATGATGGTTGTACTCATATTCATTGTAGCAAAGCCGGATGAGCGCCTTGATCAGATTAGTAAGCTCACGCTTGCGCGCGGGCGCGCATGCCCTATACGGATGTCCGGTCTCCTGGCAGATCCCACAGACCGGCCCCTCGATCGCGTGCAGCTCGACGCAACGCTTCAGGCTTGGGTGCTTGGCGCATTCCGTACAAAGCGTTACGTCGTCCGTATCCAGGTTCTCAGGATCGAAGCCCGTGTATAATTTGTGGACGGGTTTGTCAGACATGCGTTGCTGCCAGTGCCGGTGCGGATTGGGGTATCTAGCGCTTAAAAGCGCTTGCAGCTGACTCGTCAACCGGAACGTTGGAACGGCCGCGACCCGCCCATGCGACAGAACCCGCCGGCAAGGCGTCGTTGCGGCAAGCGCCGCGTGGCAAAAAGTGGTAAGAGAACGCATCGTCGGAGGGGCGCTCACCAATGAATGAAGATAATCTTCCCGAAAGCTTCGTGGAGGCGCGGAAGCTTGGCTGCGTAAGCTCGTCGGACTGGCACTCCTATACGTGGAAAAACGAATTATCCGAGCAACGCCGCCGCATACTGCAACACCTCGACGAGGTGTTGGTCGATAGCAACACGGAACACAACCCCCTTCACATGCTCGAACGGGCCATCGGTGTCGCCGCCATTTGCATGCGGCGGCTGATCGAATGTCGCCTCGTGACCGATCGATTTCGCGAGTCGGAACTCGAAGTGCACGAGATTTTCGTCAAAGCCGATGGGGAGTGGCGCGAGCCGTTCATCAGTAAGACGGCATCGGAGATCTTCAACAATTACGACATGAGGGCTCGCCATCTGCAGCGCCGGACGCCCAAAGTCATCTCGGACAAGATGCTGCACGCCCGTGTCATCGCTGTATTATCGGGAAGCGTCTATTTGCCGGATGGGCTTCTGATCGCGTCGGATACTCAAAGCAAGCGCAGCCTCTTTCACTTCACACAGGCGGAATTTGCAGCAATCCTGGACGCCTTTCTCGCCGACTTCGTGCATTTTACGCAGGATGGTTTCGTCGATGTTGACACCCACGGAACCGCCAAGGTCTTCGCGATCCGCTCTTAGGCGGCGCCATTTCGTCGCAGTACACGGCAACGTTCAACTCGACGGGGGGAGCAACTTATTACAGTTCGAGGCCAAGACTATAGCTCGAGGATGGGTTGAGCCATTGCGAAACCCATCGCTTTCGCATTCCTGCTCTCCGTTTTCGCGCCTATCATCCGACTGCAAGTGACCGTGAGTCGCGGTTGGCGCTTGGTCGGCCAACTTCACGTAAGCTGCGAGATGCGCGTGTGATGGGATTCGCAATGGCTCAACCCATCCTACGGGCTGTCTAAGGCGAAAAAGAATGCCGCCGCGTGAATGACGGAGGATAAGTAGACAAGGTGGTTCAAATCAAGCGCAGCGAGATGCGCCAGATCGACGATGCCTTTGCCATGGGCTCAGGATATGTGTTGAATTTCTCCGATCGCACCATGTCCGAATGGTTTGAAGACGAGTTGCGGATCAACATCGACGATCAGCGTTATAAGCGCCGTGGCACCTCAAAAGCAAACAGGCTGCGCGCATTCATCGAGGACGAGCCTGCACCTCTAGTAGCGCGCATGCTGCGCGGTCTGTGGGCGCACCGTCAGGTAATTGCCTATGTCCCTTACGGGGCCACTCCCGAGGACTGCAAGAGGCAGGAAGCCAATCTTTTCGCGATCATCAATCGCATCGAGTCCGGCGCCGGCACGCCGGCGATAGACGCCGTGGTGGCGTTCACACGGGATGAGACGCTCGAGGAACTGGTACAGGCCATCCGCAGGGATGCCGAAGCGGACAAACCCCAGGCCGCCCTGGATCGCCTGCACACCTATTCCATGAAAAAGTTCGCCCATCTGCTCAAGCAGCGCGGCGCGCCGACCAACCAGGAAGAGCCGCTGCATAGTAGGGTAGGGCGTTATGTCAAATTAGTAGAGGCCGAGCGCGAGCTTAAGCCAATCACGAAGCAGATTATGAAGAACTGCATTGGGATTTTTCAAAGCTACAACGACGTGCGCAACTCGCATTCGTTCGCCCATGACAACACGGTAGTGGAGAAAGAGGAGGCGCGGTTTATCTTCGAGACCGTCGTTTCAATGCTGCGCTTCGTGAGATCGGTAGAGACAGCAAGATTTGAAGGAGAAGGCGCGCAAGCAGCAAGCAAATAGGCTGCGATGCAACGGTGCCGGCGCAGCCTAGAAGCGGCGGGCCGCTGCGTGTTTCTCCTCTTTAGGCGCTCGTGCGCTCTTGAATGAGGCCGTTTAACAGATAGTCCGGCGCAAATTTTTTGAGCCCCTCGACCACGGCTGACTCTGAAACAAGGAGGTAACGGCCTCTGACCATCAGCCCATTGTATACGGCCTCGAGATCAAGAATTTCACCTCCGCATATGGGAGCGATTTTGGAAGCCTCACCCTTCGTGATGTATTGCTTGCGAAGTACCTGATCCCTCGCTTCGTTTAAGGTGCAAAGGACGATCTTCTCACGGGCGAGTCGCTCCTCACATGTTTTCGTGATGCGCTTCATCCATTGCCGCATCTCGATCAATTTCTCTCGTGTCGTTCCCCACTCTTCGGCCAGCTCAACGAGCTCTTGCCCCTTTGGACTGAGCTTGTGATCGCATTGTGCTACATGGTTATAGTCATCAAAGACTATGCGCGCTCTGTCTTGCACGCGGCGCTCGGTAATATCAGCAAGATAGCTCACCAGGCTCATGTCCTATCCTCCTTAAGGAGCGCCAGGCATTCTAGCGGTAGAGGTACGGTGAATTTTCAGCAATTCAATGGCGAGCAGCTTCCCTGAATGAGGACATTGGCGTCGCCAACCGGTCTGCGCACGGCACGGCACTATGAATCCTGGCTTGGTCCAAGCGGCGGGCCCCCGGAATGACGGGGAGTGCGGGCCGTTTCCCCTTGAGGCCCGACCCGATTCGTGCGACCTCCGCCCACAGCAAAACCCCTCAATTCTGAGCCTTCGATGCACATTCTCCTGCTCGGTTCCGGCGGCCGCGAACATGCCCTGGCGTGGAAGATCGCAGCCTCTCCCCTGGTGACCAAATTCTGGTGCGCGCCGGGCAATGCCGGGATCGCGCGCGAGGCGGAATGCGTGGCGCTCGATGTCGCCGACCATGCCGCCGTGATCGAGTTCTGCAAAGAGAATGCGGTCGAGCTCGTGGTGGTCGGCCCGGAGACGCCGCTGGCGGCCGGGATCGTCGATGACCTCACCGCCGCCGGCATCAAGGCGTTCGGGCCGAACAGGATTCCCGCCCAGCTCGAAAGCTCCAAGGGCTTTACCAAGGCGCTGTGCACCGAATTCGGCATTCCGACCGGCGCCTATGAGCGATTCACCAATGCCGCCGATGCGCGCGCCTATGTCCAGAGCCAGGGCGCGCCGATCGTGGTCAAGGCCGATGGGCTTGCCGCCGGCAAGGGCGTCGTCGTCGCCAAGACCGTGCGTGAGGCCGAGGACGCCATCGCCATGATGTTCGAGGGCGCCTTCGGCGAGGCCGGCACTGAAGTCGTGGTCGAGGAGTTTCTCCCGGGCCGCGAGATCTCCTTCTTCGCGCTGTGCGACGGCGAGACCGCGATTCCGCTGGCGTCCGCCCAGGACCACAAGCGCGTGTTCGACCACGATGTCGGCCCGAACACCGGCGGCATGGGCGCCTATTCGCCGACGCCGCTGGTCACGCCTGCGATCCATGACGCGATCATGGCCAAGATCATTCTGCCGACGGTATCAGGCATGAAGCAGCGCGGCACGCCGTTTCGCGGCATCCTCTACGCCGGAATCATGCTGACGACGCAGGGCCCAAAGCTGTTCGAGTTCAACGTGCGCTTCGGCGATCCCGAGTGCCAGGTGCTGATGCTGCGGATGATGTCGGACATCGTGCCGGCCTTCCTCGCCGCCTGCGACGGCCAGCTGAAGAATTTCGATCTGCGCTGGCATCCGGACTCCGCGCTCACGGTGGTGATGGCGGCGAAGGGCTATCCCGGCGACTACCAGAAAGGCACGCGGATCGAGGGGCTCGATGACGCCTCAGAGGTCGAGACCGCCGAGATCTTCCACGCCGGCACGGTCGAGAAGGACGGCGCGATCCTCGCCAATGGCGGCCGCGTGCTCAATGTCTGCGCGCTCGGCAAGACCGTGACGGAAGCGCAAGCCCGCGCCTATCAGGCCGTCGACCGCATCAACTGGCCGGAAGGTTTTTGCCGCCGCGACATCGGCTGGCAGGCGGTTGACGCCGAAAAGGCCAAAGGCTGACAGGGTTCTTGGCTGCCAGCGCGTAATGTCTGGCCGCGCCCGTCGGCACTCCGAAATTGTGCAGGCAGGGCTTGAACTTAGCTACTGTGCATGGGGTTGTTTTCGCCCCTTTTGTTGGGCGGCTCCGGAATTGACCAGATAAGGATGCAGAAGATGTCCGATCTCGCCGACCTCTATCCCGGCTTCGCCTCCGAATGGATCAACACCTCCTTCGGCCGCATCTTCGCCCGCGTCGGCGGCAACGGGCCGCCGCTGCTGCTTCTGCACGGCTTCTCCGAGACGCATGTGATGTGGCATCGCGTAGCGCCGCAGCTGAGCGACCGCTTCACGCTGATCATCGCCGATCTGCCCGGCTATGGCTGGTCCGACATGCCCGAGAGCGATGCGCTGCACATCCCCTACAGCAAGCGCGCGATGGCGAAAGCCATGGTCGAGGCGATGGAGCGACTCGGCCACGTGCACTTCGCGCTCGCCGGCCACGATCGCGGCGGCCGCGTCGCCTATCGCCTTGCGCTCGATCATCCCGGCCGGCTGTCGAAGCTTGCGGTGCTCGATATCCTGCCGACCTATAATTACTGGGAGCGGATGAACCGCGCCTACGCGCTGAAGATCTACCACTGGACCTTCCTGGCGCAGCCCGCGCCGTTGCCGGAGACGCTGATCGCGAGCAACGGCGAGTTCTTCTTGCGCTTCAAGATGGCGAGCCAGACCAAATCGAAGACGCTGGAGGCCATCGACGCGCGCGCGCTCGACCACTACATCGCCCCGTTCCGCGATCCCGCCCGCGTGCATGCGATGTGCGAGGACTACCGCGCCGGCGCCTATTTCGACTACGATCTCGACAAGGCCGATTTCGAGGCCGGCAAGAAGATCACCATTCCGATGCTGGCGCTGTGGGGCAATGCCGGCGTGGCGCAGGCCGCCGCCACGCCGCTCGACATCTGGAAGCAATGGGCGACCAACGTCGTGGGCATGCCGGTGGAGTCCGGCCACTTCCTCACCGAGGAGAACCCCGACGTCACCGCGAAGGCGCTGCGCGAGTTCTTTGCGGCGCCTTAGCGCCGTTCCCGGAAGAAGTCCTTGAGCAGCCGCGCCGCCTCGCTTTCGCCGACCCCGGAATAGACATCCGGAACGTGATGGCAGGTCGGCGAGGTGAAGAACCGCACGCCTGATTCCACCGCGCCGCCCTTGGGATCGGCCGCGCCGTAATAGAGGCGCCTCACCCTTGCAAACGAGATCGCGCCCGCACACATGGTGCAGGGCTCCAGCGTCACGTAGAGGTCGCAGTCGACCAGGCGCTCGCTGCCGATCTTTTTGGCGGCTTCGCGGAGCGCAATGATCTCGGCATGAGCCGTGGGGTCGTAGTCGGTCAGCGTCCGGTTCGCCGCGGTGGCGATGACCTCGAAATTGCGGACCACGACGCATCCGATCGGAACTTCGCCCGACTTTCCGGCGTTTTCGGCCGTTCTGAGCGCCAAATCCATGAAAGAGGGGGCTTTCAAGCCTCGTATCATCGCCAGAAACCTGCTAGTAGCTGCGCCTTCAGCAGAAGTGCTTACCGATTTTGCCTGAGCATGCGGCTCGAGACGAGCGCGCACAATGCTTTCTGGCCACCCCCTGAGTGAGATTATCAATGCCTCGCGACAGCGACAAAGACAACGATTCCCGTGGCCGGCGCGACCGTGGCCCGGCCAAGGGCGGCCCGGCGAAGGGCCGGTCCGGCAAGCCGCGCGGGCCCGACAAGAAGTTCGCCAAGCGCGGACCTGGGGACAAGGGCGCCGCCCGCCCGTCCCGCGAAGGTCAGCCGTTCCGCCGCCGCGAAGAGGGCGATGCCCCGCGCCGCGACTTCGGCGACCGCCCTAAGTTCAATCGCGAAGACCGGCCGCGCGGTGAAGGTCGCGGCGAGCACAGCTTCAAGCCACGTGGCGATCGGCCCTTCAAGCCGCGTGAAGACCGTCCGTTTTCCGACCGTCCGTCGCGCGACGGCGAGAAGCGCCCGTTCAAGCCGCGCGGTGATCGCCCGTCCTATGGGCGTGACGATCGTCCGCCGCGCCGGGATCGCGACGATTCCCGCCCGGCCGGCCGGACCGGTGACAAGAAGTTCGGCGACAAGCGGCCCTACGCGCCGCGTGGCGACCGTCCGGAGCGCAAGTTCGACGGCGAGCGCAGCTTCAAGCCGCGCGGCGACCGTCCGTTTTCCGATCGTGGCCCGCGCGATGGCGAGAAGCGCCCGTTCAAGCCGCGCGGTGATCGCCCATCCTATGGGCGTGACGATCGTAGCGAGCGCAGCGATTCAAAACCCTGGCAGAAGCGCGATGCGGCTCCGCGCGGCGACCGGCCGCCGCGCAAGGATTTCAGCAAGGGTCCGCGCAAGGATTTTGGCGGTAGCGACCGCGGTCAGGACAAGCCCTGGCAGAAGCGCGACGATCGCACATCGGGTGATCGTCCGTTCCGCGAGCGGCCGAAATTCGATCGGCCCAAGTTTGATCGGCCCGATCGTCCGAAGTTCGACCGCCCACGCGATGATCGTCCCAAGTTCGACAGGCCCCGTCGTGACAACGAGGGCGAACGTGGTGGGCGCGGCGGTGATCGCCCGAAATTCGATCGTCCGCGCGAGCGTTCCGACTGGCACGAGCATCCGCGCAGCGAAGCTCGCTCCAGCGATCGTCCGCGCCGCGAAAACGAGGACGAGAGCAGGATCTTCGAGAAGCGTCCGGCCTTCGGTGGCCGCGGCGCCTATCGCGAGCGCGATCGTGATCCCGAGCGGCGGCCGCGCCGGGAGGAAGAGGCCAAGCCGAAGAAGGCCGGCGAGCGTATCGCCAAGGTGCTGTCGCGTGCGGGGCTCGCCTCGCGCCGCGATGCCGAGGAGATGGTCACGCAGGGCCGCGTCAGCGTCAACGGCCGGGTGATCAATTCGCCGGCGCTCGACATCACCTCGAACGACGTCGTCACCATCGACGGCAAGCCGTTGCCGGAGCGCGAGCGCACGCGGCTGTTCCTCTATCACAAGCCGCGCGGTTTGATGACGACGCATGACGATCCCGAGGGGCGTCCAACCGTGTTCGACAATCTGCCCGAAGGTCTGCCGCGGCTGATCTCGATCGGCCGGCTCGACTTCAACACCGAGGGCCTGCTGCTGCTCACCAATGATGGCGGGCTCGCGCGCACGCTCGAGCTGCCGGACACCGGCTGGCTGCGCCGCTACCGCGTCCGCGCCCATGGCGACGTCACGCAGGCGCAGCTCGACGAGCTGAAGAACGGCATCGAGATCGAGGGCGTCAAATACGGTCCGATCGACGCCACGCTGGAGCGTGACCAGGGCGCCAATGTCTGGCTGGTTTTCGCGATCCGGGAGGGCAAGAACCGCGAAGTGCGCAACGTCTGCGCCCATCTCGGGCTGGAAGTGAACCGGCTGATCCGGGTGTCGTACGGCCCGTTCCAGCTCGGCGAGGTCCCCGAAGGCCAGGTCGAGGAGATCAAGTCGCGCGTGCTGCGCGACCAGCTCGGCGACAAGATCATCGAGAAGTCGGGCGCGCAGTTCGACGTGCCGAAGAAATCATCGTCGAGCGACGAAGACGGCGCACCAAGCGAAAAGAAGCCGGCGAGCAAGCGCGGCGTGATCAACGACCGCAAGGGCCGCCGCGTGCTGGTGCAACGCACCGGCAGCGAGGAGGCGCGCGAGCGCAACGAGTCCGAGGCCAGCGGCTACGGCCCGCCACGCCGTCCCAAGCGCGGCTATCACGGCAAGCGCGATCTGGCGCCGAAGGACGGCGAGTAAGATCATGCGCGTGGTCGGCGGTCGATTGAAGGGGCGCAATCTGGCCTCACCGTCCTCGCGCGACATCCGCCCCACGGCGGACCGCCTGCGCGAGTCCGTGTTCAATATCCTCGTGCACGCCTATGACGATCCGATTGCGGACGCGCGCGTGCTCGATCTCTTCGCCGGCACCGGCGCGCTGGGCATCGAAGCGTCGTCACGCGGCGCGAAGTTCACGCTGTTCGTCGACAACGGCGCGGAAGCGCGCGCCCTGCTGCGGAACAATGTCGAGTCGCTGGGCCTGGGTGGCGTGACAAAAGTCTATCGCCGCGATGCGACCGATCTCGGGCCTGCGCATCCGGTCGAGCCGTTCTCGCTGGTGTTCCTCGATCCGCCCTATGGCAAGGGGTTTGCGGAGAAGGCGCTCGCGAGCCTGCGCGACGGCGGCTGGCTGGCGCCGGGCGCGCTGCTCGTCGTGGAAGAGGCGAAGACGGCGCAGTTCGTCACGCCCGAAGGCTTCGCGGAATTGGAGCGGCGCGCTTATGACGACACGGAGTTCGTGTTTTTGAAGCGGCCGTAATTTCGAAGATTACCGCCGCCCGAACAGCTTCTCGACATCCGACAGCTTCAGCTCGACATAGGTCGGGCGGCCGTGATTGCACTGGCCGGAGTTCGGCGTCTCCTCCATCTCGCGGAGCAGGGCGTTCATCTCCTCCGGCCGCAGCCTTCTGCCGGCGCGCACGGAGCCGTGGCAGGCCATGGTGGCGGCGACGTGCATCAGGCGGCGCTCCAGCGGCAGCGCCTCGTCCCACTCGGCCATGTGCTCGGAAAGATCGCGCAACAGCCCGCCAGCGTTGGCCTTGCCGAGCAGCGACGGCGTCTCGCGCACCGCGACCGCGCCGGGACCGAAGGATTCGATCGCCAGGCCAAACGACGCCAGCTCCTCGCTGCGCTCAAGCAGGCGTTCTACCGTGGCCTCATCCATCTCGACGATCTCGGGGATCAGCAGGATCTGCCGCTGCACGCCGTTGGCCGCCAGCGAGGCCTTGAGCCGCTCGTAGACGATGCGTTCATGCGCGGCATGCTGGTCGACGATGATCAAGCCGTCGCGGGTCTGCGAGACGATATAGGTCTCGTGGATCTGGGTGCGTGCCGCGCCGAGCGGACGATCGACGAGATCGCCGACAGGCTGCGTTTCGATCCGCACGTCTGCACTCGGCGCACCGACATCGAACGCAGCCTGCGCGCGCTCGGCGAAAGCGGGTGCGGCGGAGCCTTCGAACGGTGGCATCGGCGCGACCGGGGCGGATGGCGACTGGCGCCAGGCCCAGCTTGCCGGGCGCGGCGTGAATGCGGGGCGGAACGACGACAGCGCGCTCTCGCCGCCGTTGGCAGCCGTGCGCCGGCCCTCCCGTGCCAGCCCTTCCTTCAATCCGTGCACGATCAGCGCGCGTACGAGGCCGGCGTTGCGAAACCGCACCTCGGTCTTGGCCGGATGCACGTTGGCGTCGACCTCGCGCGGATCGAGCGTGACGAACAGCGCCAGCACCGGATGACGGTCGCGCGGCAGATAGTCAGCATAGGCCCCGCGCACGGCGCCGAGGATCAGCTTGTCACGGACCGGCCGGCCGTTGACGAAGAGATATTGCCCGAGCGCGTTGGCTTTGGTCAGTGCGGGCGCCGCGGCATAGCCGGCGACCACGACGCCCTCGCGCTCGGCATGGACCTCGATGGCATGGCTGCGGAACTCCGTGCCCAGGATGTCACCGAGACGGGTCAGGCGACCGGCGACGCCGGGCAGCGCCGCAGCCCAGGTCACCGGCGCGCGCTCTTCGCCCGCGAGCGTGAAGGCGATTTCGGGTCGTGCCATCGCAAGGCGCCGCACCACCTCACGGATCGCTTCCGCCTCGGTGCGGTCGGTCTTCAAAAACTTCAGCCGCGCCGGCGTCGCGTAGAAGAGGTCATTGACCTCGACCCGCGTACCATGCGCGAGCGCCGCCGGCATGATCTCGGACTTCTCGCCGCCCTCGACATTGAGCGCCCAGGCGTGCGGCTCGCTGGCATGCCGCGTGGTGATGGAAAGCCGCGCCACCGAGCCGATCGAGGGCAGTGCCTCGCCGCGGAATCCGAGCGTGCGGATCTGCAGCAGGTCCTCGTCATCGAGCTTCGAGGTGGCGTGACGCTCGATCGCCAGCGACAGGTCCCTGGCGGTCATGCCGCCGCCGTCGTCGGTGATGCCGATCCGCCGGCGCCCGCCGCCATCGGTGAAGACGTCGATCCGGCTGGCGCCGGCGTCGATGGCGTTCTCGACGAGTTCCTTGACCACGCTCGCGGGACGTTCGACCACCTCGCCGGCGGCGATGCGGTTGACGACTTGCTCTGGAAGCTGGCGGACGGGCATGAAACTCGATCTTGGGCTCGAATCTGGAATCGCGGACAGCGCTATTCTAGGCCGTGTTGCGTCAAAAGCAGGTGTTGGGCAACAGGGACGTGGCGGGCTGGGGAAGAGGGGTGTCTATCACATTGAAGAGATTGGACGTTCGAGGAAATCGTGCAACCGATAGACCCATCTCCGGCTCTCGTTCCGATTGTGGGGTGCCGGGCTGCGGTGTAGCATCGTGAAAAAACGGCAACAGACCGGGAGGACGCCATGTGCCATCTCTTCGCGCATCAGCCCCAACGCGACTACGAATCCCAGACCCGCTCATTGCGGATCGGTGGGCATTGCACCTCGATCCGTCTGGAAATGGCATTCTGGGACACGCTGGAGGAGATCGCGGCTAAGGAGAACATGAGCGTCGGCAAGTTCCTGACGACGCTCTACAACGAGGTGCTCGACCACCACGGCGAGGTCAACAATTTCGCGTCGCTGCTGCGCTGCTCCTGCCTGATCTATCGCTCCCGGAATCTGGCGCCGGTACGGGATTTCAAGGTCGCCGTCGCGCCCATTCTCGATGCGGCTGAATAGCCTCACCTCTCATTGCGAGGGGCTCTTGCGACGAAGCATTCCAGACCGTGACCGCGGTGGGATTCTGGATTGCTTCGCTTCGCTCGCAACGACGGGGAGGGAGCGGTGTGCTCCGTTCCGAACCGATGACGTCGGACGTCAGATCTCCTTCTTCTGCATCGCGCCGGCAATGTAATCCGCCTGCCGGATCGCCAACGAAACGATGGTCAGTGTCGGATTGCAGGCTGCGCCGCTGGTGAACTGGCTGCCATCGGAGACGAACAGGTTCTTGACGTCGTGGCTCTGTCCGAACTTATTGACCACGCCGTCGCGCGGCTTCTCGCTCATCCGGTTGGTGCCGAGATTGTGCGTGCTGGGATAGGGCGGTGTCGGGTAGCTCACGGTGGCGCCGACGGCATCGTAAACCGCAGCGCCCTGCTTGTAGGCGTGCGCGCGCATCGCGATATCGTTGGGATGGTCGTCGAAGTGGACGCTCGCGACCGGCTGACCGAACTTGTCCTTCACGGTCGGATCGAGCGTGATGCGGTTGGTCTCCTGCGGCATGTCCTCGCCGACCAGCCACATGCCGGCCATGCGCGGATAGCCGTCGAGCGCTGCGGTGAACGGACGTCCCCAGGCGCCGGGGTTGAGGAACGCTGCCATGAAGGGCAGTCCGATCGACAGTGTCTCCATCTCGTAGCCGCCGACGAAGCCGCGCTTCGGATTGTTTGCGGCCTCGTCGCGGATGATGCCGGCCATGGTGGTGCCGCGATACATGTGCACCGATTTCTCGAACACGGCGTAGACGCTGCCGGTCATGTGGCGCATGTAGTTGCGGCCGATCTGGCCCGATGAATTGCCGAGGCCGTCCGGAAACATCGTGGATGCGCTGTTCAACAGCAGCCGCGGGCTTTCGATCGAATTGCCGGCCACCGCAACGATGCGGGCCTTCTGGCGCTGCATCGCGCCAGCCTCGTCGGCGTACACCACGCCGGTGACCTTGCCGCCCGCATCATGCTCGATCTTGACCGCCATGCTCGCGGGGCGGACCTCGAGATTGCCGGTCGCCTCGCCCTTGGGTATCTCGGTGTAGAGCGTCGACCATTTCGCGCCTGATTTGCAGCCCTGGAAGCAGAAGCCGATCTGCTGGCAGGCGCCGCGCCCATCTCGTGGCTGGCTGTTGATCGCCATGTTGCCGGTATGCACAGTCTTGTAGCCGAGCTTCTTTGCGCCGGCCTCCATCACCCTGAAGTTATTGTTGCCGGGAAGTCCGGGAATGCCGTTGGTGCGGGTCACGCCCATCTTGTTCTCGGCCTTGGCGTACCACGGCTCCATCTCCGCGAGCGTGATTGGCCAGTCCAGCAGGTTGGCGCCGGGAAGGTTGCCGTAGGTGCTCTTCACCTTGAACTCGTGCTCGTCGAACCGCAGCGACGCGCCCGCCCAATGGGTTGTGGAGCCGCCAACTGCCTTGACGATCCAGGCAGGAAGGCCCGAAAAATCCTTGGCGACGCGCCATGTTCCCGATGTGGTGCGGGCATCGGTCCAGGCCAGCTGGGAAAAGCTCTCCCATTCGTCGTTGACGAAGTCCTGATTCTCGATGCGGGGGCCTGCTTCGAGGATGACCACCTTGACGCCCTTCTGTGCGAGTTCGTTGCCCAGCGTGCCGCCGCCGGCACCGGAGCCGACGATCACCACAACGCTGGAGTCGTTCAGATCGAATTTTGCCATTTGCGTTCTCCTGAACCGTTGGGTGCGACTTAGGCTTTCGGCAGCCAGTCGATGTCGGCGAAGCCGCGGTTGATGTAGCCGCCGTGCTCGGCGGAGGAGCCCTCGTAGCCGAACCGCGGCCAGACCTCTTTCTGGTTGTAGAGAGAGACGATGAGGTCGCCGCGCACCTTCTGGAAGAAGTCGCTCTGCTCGATCTCCTTCAAGAGCACCACGCGGTCGGATTCCCAGGGCACTTCGGCGTAAGCCACCTTGTGGCGATCACGCGCATTCTGATCGAGTCGTGTGATGCCGTCGCTGATCAGCGACTTGACGGACGCGTCCTTCACCGCCTTGCCGTCCCACGGCTTGATCGCGGTGATGTAGTAACTGTCGCCGAGGACGTCGTGCGGATAAATATCGCGCGCGACCTTCAGCAGCGTCTTCATCGTTGCGGGCGAAAGCGCGCTGGTCTCGTCGGCCCATGCGCCCTCGATGCTGACGGCGACACTGGTCGCGACTGCCGCGACGGGCACGGCGGTCGCGGCGCCCTTGAGAAAGACGCGGCGGCTGTGCTTGCTTCGACGATCGACTTCTCTCATGGCATTCCTCCTTCGATTTTTGTGATTTGGATTTTGTGATTTGATCAGTTGAAACGTCCGCCGCGCTGGATCACCTCGATCTTGTAGCCGTCGGGATCACTGACGAAGAAGAAGCGCGCCAGCGTTTTGCAATCGTGCTTGAAGTCGCGCAGTGGGCCCGGTGCGAGCTTCTCGCGCTCGAAGCGGGCATGTTCGGCATCGAGATCCTCGACCACCAAGGCGAGATGTCCGTAGCCGTCGCCGAGCGCATAGGGTTCCTTGCGATCGAAATTGACCGTCAGCTCCAGCTCGAAGGGTGAGGACGGGTGCCGCAGATAGATCAAGGCAAAGTCTGCGAACTTCAGACGGTCGGTGACTTCCAGGCCAAAGGCCCGCTGGTAGAAGTCGAGAGAGCGCGCCTCGTCGAGTGCGCGGATCATGGAATGGACCGGCTTCGCCATTCAATTCTGCTCCTTCAGATAAGCGATGATGGCGGCGCGCGTCTCCGGCTTCGCTTGCCGATAGACCATGACCACGCCTGGAATCACGGCTTGCGGATTGGTCAGCCAGGCGTCGAGCGTCGTCTCGTCCCAGGCGAAGGCTGCTTTTGCGAGGGGCTCTGAATAGTGAAAGCCTTCGACCTTGCCGGCGAGCCGCCCGACGATCCTGACCAGCGGCGGACCCTGCCGCACCGGTTCTGATAGGTTCATGGTGTGGCACACTGCGCATTGCTGCTTGAACAGTGTTGCGCCATCCGGCGGCTTTGCAGCCGGCAAGGGCATCTGCGCCTCGGCCACCTGCACCAGCACCATCGCGGTGCACAATCCCAGCACGATCGCGCGCATCGTCAAAAGCCCGCCCATCCACGTCAGTTCAGCGCGCGCAAATTCTAGGCGGCGTCAGTTCGGCGGTGGTAGTAGCGGGCTGTTTCGCAGCAAGCTGCGGTCATCGCGGGTTACGCATGTTCCCTGGCGCCGCATATGAGAACGACAATTCCGCGAAACCGCCCAAAAATCCCTAAACGATGACCACACGAAGTGGATTGCATCACGACCGCGCCGTTCGAACCCTCGACGCGATGAACCGGTCCGGCCCAAAGCGGGCGGCGCAGGAAGCTGCCGAACCGTCGATCGCGAAAGATCCAGGAGAAATGGATGAAGTTGGTGAAGACCTCTGCAATCGCATGCGCTCTCGCGGCCCTGATTGCGACGCCCGTTCTCGCGCAAGGTACATCCTCTGGCGCCAGGCCGGGCGGCACCGTGCAAAGCAAACCCATGCAGGGCGGCGCGGCTGGTAGCGAGGATGAGGATCTCGGCGCACAGCAGGGAGCCGCGGGTGAGAAGGTTGGCATGAAGTCGACCAAGGGTACGAAGGGCGCCGTCGGAACGACCGGTAGCGCGACGCACAAGGGCACGGCAGACGATTCCGTGTCGGGCGGTGCTGCGACCGGCAAACGCTACTGACGCAGCCAGCGAAACGGCAAACCTCCGGTCGCTCCGCGGCCGGAGGTTTTTCACCAATCAGTCAATCGTCGAAATGTCCGCCGCCGCGCTTCGACTTGATGTCGCTGCGGCGCTTCTTGCCTTCGAGCCGGCGCTGTTTGGAGCCAAAGGTCGGCTTTGTCGCGCGCCGCGGCTTCGGCCGGACCATGGCTTCGGCGAGCATCTCCGTAAGGCGGTCGATGGCGTCCTGGCGGTTGCGTTCCTGAGTGCGGAAGCGTTGCGCCTGGATCACGATGACGCCGTCCTTGGTCATGCGTTGCCCTGCGAGCCGGGCGAGGCGCACCGCCGCATCCTCCGGCAGCGTCAGCTTCCGGGTATCGAAGCGCAATTGCGCTGAGGTCGCGACCTTGTTGACGTTCTGCCCGCCCGGGCCGGAGGCGCGGACAAAGCCGATCTCGATGTCGTCCTCGTCGATGACAAGATCGCGGGATATCCGCAGCATGGTGGCACCATTTGTGATGCCCGGACATATCCCGGACGCCTAATTTCGGCAATGGCGCCCGAAA
Organism: Bradyrhizobium sp. 149; assembly: GCF_023073915.1. Taxonomy (GTDB): domain Bacteria; phylum Pseudomonadota; class Alphaproteobacteria; order Rhizobiales; family Xanthobacteraceae; genus Bradyrhizobium. The sequence goes on from NZ_JADPKK010000009.1 coordinate 78,543, forward strand.
TGCAAATGGCCGGGCGAGCCCGGCCATTTCAGAAGCGTACGGAAGACGTCAGTTCGACTTCGTCGCCGGTGCGGCTGCCGGTTGCGCCGCGGCCTGCGGGGCGCGGCCGACGACGACGGTCAGGAGGCCCTGGCCCCAGAGGCGCTTTGCGGCCGCCTTGGCGTCGTCCATGGTGACCGCATCGACGACGGCGTTGCGCTTCTCGATATAGTCGATCGGCAGCTTGTCCTGCTGATATTGCAGCAGCGCCTGCGCGAGCTTCGAGGAGGTGTCGAGCGCCAGCATCTGCGAGCCCTTGAGGTAGGACTTGGCCTCGTCGAGCTCCTTCTGCGTCGGGCCTTCCTCGGCGATCCGTCGCACTTCCTTGTCGATGGCCTCGGTGGTGTCGCCGGCGCGGTCGGCGCGGGTGCCGGTATTGCCGATGAAAACCGCCGAATGCTCCATCCAGAGCAGCGATTCGAACACCGAATAGGCCAGGCCGCGCTTCTCGCGCACCTCGCGATAGAGCCGCGAGGACAGCCCGCCGCCGCCGAGGATGTGGTTGACGACATAGGCCGCCATGAAGTTCGGATCGCTGCGCTTCACCCCGGGGCCGCCGAAGGTGATCACGGTCTGGGGCACGTCGAGCGTCACGAAGGCGCGTTGCGGCGGCCTGGCGGCCTCGATGTCGGGGACCGGCACGAGATTGGCCTTTGCGGGCAGGCTACCAAACGTGTGGTCGAGCAGCTTGCCGAGGGTTGCCGGATCGACATCACCAACCACCGCGATCTTCAACGTGTCCTTGGCGAGCACGCGGCCGACATAATCCCTCATGTCGGCGACCGTGATGGTCGGAACGCTGTCGAGGTTGCCGTTGGACTGCCGGCCGTAAGGATGTTCGCCGAAGGCGACCTCGAGGAATTTGCGGCTCGCTAGCGAGGTCGGGTTGGTGGTCTCGCGGCGTAGGCCCGAGATCACCTGCGAACGAATGCGCTCGACATCGGCGGTTTCGAAATGCGGCGAGGTCAGCGCGCTCCGCAGCAGGTCGAAGGCCTCATCCTTGTTGTCACGCAGCATGCGCAGGCTGCCGCGGAACGTGTCACGGGTGGCGCTGAAGGAGAGCTCGATGGCGCGGCGGTCAAGCCGCTCGTGGAAGGTCTTGGAATCGAGATCGCCGGAGCCTTCGTCGAGGAGATCGCCGACCAGATTGGCGACGCCCGACTTGTCCTTGGGATCCTGTGCCGAGCCGCCGGCAAAGGAATATTCCATGGCGATCAGCGGCACGGTCGCATCCTGCACGAACCAGGCCTCGATGCCGCCCGGCGAGGTCAAATGCTGGATCTTTGCAGCCGCCTGCGACGGCGAAACGGTAGCGAGCGCGAGTGCCGCGCTGGCGACGACGGAGAGCGCGAACTGTCTTGTGTGCAGGAAGTGCCTTGCACGAAGGAAGGGATAAGTCACGAACGCTTCTCCTCGCGCTTGGTGGTCGCGGTGTCCTTGATCAGATAGCCCGTTACCGAACGCTTCTTCTCGAGCCATTTCTGCGCGACGGTGCGGACCTGCTCGGCGGTGACCGCGCGGATGCGATCTGGCCAGCTCCGGATGTCCTCGACCGACAGGCCCGTGGTCAGCGCGCCGCCATACCAGCGCGCCAGAACTGCCTGGTTGTCCTGGGCGTAGATCGCCTCGGCGATGAGCTGGGTCTTGACCCGCTCGAGATCTTCGGCGCGGATCGGATTTTGCGCGATGTCGGCAATGACGCCGTCGACCACCTGCTCGATCTCGGCGAAGCTGACGCCGGATTTGGGCGAAGCCGAGATCGCGAACTGGGTCGGGTCGAGCGAGATGCTCGAATAGCTGGCGCTGGCGGAGACTGCGAGCGGCTTGTCGACCACGAGCGCGCGGTAGAGATAGGAATTGCTGCCGCTGCCCATCAGCTGTGCCAGCACGTCGAGCGCCGCGCTTTCGCCGGCCGCAGCCGTGGTCGCCGAGGGCACCAGGTAATAGCGCCGCAAGCCGGGTTGCTCGACGCGCGGATCGGCCAGGGTCACGGTGCGCGGCGCCGCGGGCTCCGGCTCCTGCGGGCGGATGCGGCGCACCGGGATCGCGGGTTGGGCCGGGATCGAGCCGAAATTGCGCTCGACGAGCGGGCGGATGTCGGCGGCCTCGACGTCGCCGGCAATCACCAGGATCGCGTTGTTCGGCGCGTAGAAGCGGCGATAGAAGGCGAGCGCGTCCTCGCGATCGAGCTTCTCGATCTCCTGGTGCCAGCCGATCACCGGCCGGCCGTAGGGATGATTGAGATAGAGCGCGGCCATGATCTGCTCGTTCAGCCGTGCGTCCGGATTGTTGGCGACGCGCATGTTGTACTCTTCGAGCACGACGTCGCGCTCGGGCAGCACGTTTTCGTCCTTGAGGATCAGGCCGGTCATGCGGTCGGCCTCGAACTCCATCATGGACGGCAACTGCTCGCGCGGCACGCGCTGATAGTAGTTGGTGTAGTCGACCGAGGTCGAGGCGTTCTCGTTACCGCCGACCCGGAGCACGGTCTGCGAGAATTCGCCGACCGGATGTTTCGAGGTGCCCTTGAACATCAGGTGCTCGAGGAAGTGCGCAAGCCCGGACTTGCCCGGCGTCTCGTCCGCCGAGCCGACCTTGTACCAGATCATTTCCGTGACCACGGGCGTGCGGTGGTCCGGAATCACCACGACCTGCATGCCGTTAGCGAGCGTGAAACTGGCGGGCGGAGCCGAGGTCACCGTGGTCTGGGCGAGGGATGCGCCGGCCGTCAGGACGCTGGTCGAAAGCAGCGCGGCAAGGAGGCAGGCAACCGATCGGTAAGAGGGCATCATGATCCTTAGGGAAAGGCCGAGCCCGGATGTCCGGCTCGGAGGCACAGCATGGTACACCGTGCGGCAAACGCTTCGCGTCACGAAGCAGAGAACTCAACTCGGGCGCAAGTTACTGATAAGCAATTTAAAGACCGCGTCCGGCGCGCACGAGCCGCCCGCACCGGGTCCACGTCTGTCAGGATATCGCAAGCGGACAGGAGCGCTATTGTTCCTTGTCCTTGCCGGACATGATGTCGAAATAGGTCCGCCGGGTCTTGTCCTCGCCGGCGCCATAGGCGTAGCTCGGCGACGGCGTCTGGTAGCCCGGCGGCGGCTCGACCAGTGACTGGCGCGGCGGCTCTGTCGTGAATTGCTTGTTTTCAGAGCTGCCGCTGCCCTTCATCATGCCCCACAGGCCGCCAGTGAAACCAAGCTGGGCGGGGCTGAGCGACGGGTTGCCGTTGGTGCCCGGCTGAATAGGATCATTGCTCGTGCGCTCGGGTGCGGCTGTCCTGCCGACCTCCATCTCGGCGGGCGACAACGCCCGGCCTGCCTGCCAGCTTTCCTGAGCCTTGTTGGCCTTCTTGCGCTGAGCGATGGCCTCCTTGCGACGCCTCTCGTCAGGGTCCTTCGGCCAGTTCGGTGCGTTCTTGGCTTCGATGCCCGCGGGTGGCGGCAGGTCGAGCTTGGGCGGCACCACCAGCGGCGACCGCTCGCGGTACTCGATACCCTTCTTCTCCATGCTCTTGGCGCCAATGCCGGACATCAGATTGTCGATGAGCTTCTCTTCGAAGGTCATGTCGTCGTCGTCCTCGCCGTCGTCACCGGCGCGGACGGCGCCAGCCGACATGACGAGACCGATGCCGAGCGCGACAGCGGACAATTTCAACGCCCGCCAGAACCCTTGCCGGGGGTCTGCAACCATCGAACCGCTGGTCTTCGAGCTGCGCATCACTGTACCTGTTCCAAATTGTGGCAGTTTGCCGCTTTCGCGCGGCTTAACCCGCGCGAAAGCAAGGTTCCACCTGCCGGTCCGTATCGGCCGGGATCAGGGCGCTTTTGCGGCGGGTACCCCCAGGAAGGAATCATACAACAGCGCCGCCACCCCAGCAACGATGGCCACGTCGGCGAGGTTGAACACGTACCAATTATAGGTATTTCCGCCGATCTCGATGTGGAACAGGGCGAAATCGACCACCGCGCCATAGGCCAGGCGGTCGATGCCATTGCCGATGGCGCCGCCGATGATCAGGCCGAGCGCGATGGTCGCCAGCAGGGTATGCGAGCGGGCCATCCAGATCGCCAGCGCGATCACCGCGAGGACCTTGACCGCCATCAGCGCCAGCTGCGCCGCCTGACCATCGTTCTGGAGCCAGCCGAAGCTGATGCCGATATTCCAAGCCAGCACCAGGTCGAAGAACGGCGTCACGCTCACCGCGCCGCGACGGGCGAGGTCGAACACGTTCAGCAGCCAGAGCTTTGAAGCCTGGTCGGCCACGAGCGTGACCAGGGTCGCGAGGATGCCGGCGCGGAGCGGGGTCATGGCGCGGGGATCAGACCCCCACCCCCAGCGCCTTCCATTCGCGCAACGCCCTGGCGTCGCGCGGGGTGACGTCGGGGTATTCGGGGTCTTCACCCACCGTCGGCGAAATCTTCCAGGAACGGGCGCATTTGGTGCCGACCGCTTTCTCCACCACGACCGCGACGCCTGGAACGGCATCGAGACGGAATGCGGAAGCCGGCGCCTCGCCCTCGCGCACCTCGTAGTTCGAGGTGATGCAGATTTCGGCAAGGTCGGTGTCGAACAGCGTCGCAAGCATGTCGCGGTCCGCGACATAGATGACCGGTGATGCCTCCAGCGACGAGCCGATGTTCTTGGCGGCGCGTTCGAGCTCCAGCGCGCCGGTGACGACGCGGCGGACGTTGCGGATCGCTTCCCACTTCGCGGCGAGCTTGTCGTCGCGCAAGCTTTCGAGGTTCTCCGGGAACAGCGTCAGATGCACCGAGGGCTCTGCGTGGGGCCTGTACATCCGCCAGGCTTCTTCCGCGGTGAAGCTGAGGATTGGTGCCAGCCATTTCAGGATCGCGTTGCACAGCAGGTCGATCGTGGTCAGCGCCGCCTTGCGCGTCAGCGAGGACGGCGGATCGCAATAGAGCGTGTCCTTGCGGATGTCGAAATAGAACGCCGAGAGCTCGCTGTTCAGGAAGGCGGACAGGGTCGCGACCACGGTCTTGTAGTCGAACTCCTGATAGGCCTTGCGGACGACGGCAGCACGGACCGCGAGCTCGTGCAGCATCAGCCGTTCGAGCTCCGGCATCTCGGCGGCCGCGACCGCGTCGGCCGGTTGGTAATGATGCAGCGTGCCGAGCATCCAGCGCACGGTGTTGCGCAGCTTGCGATAGGTCTCGATGGTGTTCTTCAGGATTTCCGGGCCGATGCGCTGGTCGTCGGCGTAGTCGGTGGCGCAGACCCACAGGCGCAGGATATCCGCGCCGGAATCCTTGATCACCTTCTGCGGCTCGACGGTGTTGCCGATCGACTTCGACATCTTGCGGCCGTTCTCGTCGAGCGTGAAGCCGTGGGTGAGCACGACGTCGTAGGGCGCGCGGCCGCGCGTGCCGGCGCTCTCCAGCAGCGAGGAATGAAACCAGCCGCGATGCTGGTCGCTGCCTTCCAGATACATCACGGTGTCGCTGCCGCCGTCGACCTTGCGAACGATATTGCCGAGCTGCGGGAAGTTCTGGCGATCCTCGAGCACGAAGGCGTGCGTGGAGCCGGAATCGAACCAGACGTCGCAGATGTCGTCGATCTTCTTCCAGTCCTCGCCGGCGCGGGATCCGAGGAAGCGCTCGCGGGCGCCTTGCATGTACCAGGCGTCGGCGCCTTCCTCCATGAAGGCCTCGGCAATGCGCTGGTTGACGACCTCATCCTGCAGGATCTCGGCCGAGCCGTCGCTCTTCTCGCGCACGAACACGGCGATCGGCACGCCCCAGGCGCGCTGGCGCGAGATCACCCAGTCCGGACGATTGGCGATCATGCCGTTGATGCGGTTCTCGCCCGACGGCGGCACCCATTGCGTCACCGAGATCGCATGCAGCGCGCGGGCGCGCAGCGTGTCGCCCTTCGTCGCGTGGCCATCCTCGCGGATGTCCTTGTCCATCGCGATGAACCATTGCGGCGTGTTGCGGAAGATCACCGGCTTCTTGGAACGCCAGGAATGCGGATATTGGTGCTTGAGGCGACCGCGCGCCAGGAGTTTGCCGGCCTCGATCAGCGCCTTGATCACGGCCTCATTGGCATCGCCCTTCTCGCCCTTGTCGGTGAGCACGCGCTTGCCGGTGAAGCCGGGGGCGTGGTCGGTGAAGGCGCCATTTTCGTCTACGGTGTAGGGGATGGTGGTGTTGATGCCGCGCGCTTCCAGTTCGCGCGCATTGGTCATCCAGACGTCGAAGTCTTCGCGACCGTGACCGGGCGCGGTGTGCACGAAGCCGGTGCCGGTGTCGTCGGTGACGTGATCGCCGGGCAAGAGAGGTACATCGAAATCGTACCCTCTGCCACGCAATGGGTGCGCGCAAACCAACTCGCCCAGTGTGGCACTATCAATTTTGTACGAGTCAAAAAGGTTCGATCCAGCTCGCAAGGCTACCTGAAACGGCAGAGAGAGATTGGACGCTACCAAGAGCGCGGTTGGGCCGAACTTTTCGACATATGCTTTTCTGGCCGCGTTAATCTCCCCCCTCGCAGTTTCATACTGCTCGGGGCTAACGCCGATGTCTTTTGCCGCAGCCTCGATATCCGATGGCTGATCCAACTGCCGGCCGGGAACCAGAAGCGAATAACTGAGCTTGTCTGAATAAGCGATCGCTCGGTTGCCAGGGAGGGTCCATGGGGTAGTCGTCCAGATTACAACCGCGGCATCACGCCACGCGTGGGAGAGTATTGCAGCCTCTTCTGGCGTCGCACCAATTCCGGGAACGGGGAATTTGCTCTTTGTTCCGAGGACCGGGAATTTCACCCACACCGTATCCGACGTGTAGTCCTCGTATTCGACCTCGGCTTCGGCAAGCGCGGTCTTCTCGACCACGCTCCACATCACCGGCTTGGAGCCGCGATACAGCGTGCCGTTGGCCGCGAATTTCATCAGTTCGCGGGCGATCTGCGCTTCGGCGGGATAGCTCATCGTCTGATAAGGATGATCCCAATCGCCGATGATGCCGAGCCGCTTGAACTCCTCGCGCTGGACGTTGATCCAGTGTGTGGCATAGGCGCGGCATTCCTTGCGGAACGCCACCATCGCAGTGGAGTCGCGGAAATCGGGCTTCTGCTTGCCCTTGGAGCGGTAGTTCTCCTCCTCGATCTTCCATTCGATCGGCAGGCCGTGGCAGTCCCAGCCCGGCACGTAGTTGGAATCGAAGCCGAGCATCTGCTGGCTCTTGGTCACGACGTCCTTGAGGATCTTGTTCAGCGCGTGCCCGATATGGATGTTGCCATTGGCGTAGGGCGGGCCGTCATGCAGCACGAATTTGGCGCGGCCCTGGGCTTCCTGGCGCAGCCTGTCGTACAGGCCGATGTCGTTCCAGTATTTCAGCAACTCCGGCTCGCGCTGCGGCAGGCCGGCGCGCATCGGGAATTCGGTCTGCGGCAGATAAAGCGTCTTGGAATAGTCTTTGGCGTCTGACTTCTGTGGCTTTTCGGACATGAGGCTGACTGGCTCGGAAGGGCGCGGGAACGGCTGGCGATGCGGAATCGCGGGGTGAAACGACGACATCCCGGTCTTGCGCCGAGCCGAAGGCTCAGGCGGAAGCCGGGCCGCTAATCCCTATGATGCGCCGCGCAAACATGGGCTCTCCATAGCAGGGGGGCGGGGGAAGCGCAAAGGTTCGGCGGGCCGGTTTTGGACCTCAGTCGATCATCCCAAGCCTCGGAAACGCGTCCGGGGCGGCGGCGAGCATGGCGCGCGCGCGGGCGGAATCGTCGTCCATCTGGCGGATCAGGGCATCCAGGCCGTCGAATTTCAGCTCCTCGCGGATGAAGCCGACAAAGGCGCAGTCGAGCGTCTGTCCGTAAAGGTCGCCCTTGAAGTCGAACAGGAAGATTTCCAGCAGCGGGGTGCCATTGTCGAAGGTCGGGCGGCGGCCGAAGCTTGCCACGCCGTCCAGCCGCTCCGCGCCGCGGCCGACCCGCACCGCATAGATGCCGTGCTTGAGGCCGCAATTGGCATCTAAGCGGATGTTGGCGGTGGGATAGCCGAGGTCGCGGCCGCGCTTCTCGCCGTGAATGACCTCGCCGGTGATGAACCAGGGCGCGCCCAGCATGGTGGTGGCATCGTCGATGAGGCCTTCGGCGAGCGCGATCCGGATCGCGCTGGAAGAGACGGGCCGCTCGTCGATATCGACATGCGGCTGCACGTCGACCTCGATGCCGAGCCGGGGCGCTTCGTTGACGAGCAGGCTCGGCGAGCCGACGCGACCCTTGCCGAAGTGGAAGTCGTAGCCGACCGCGATGCCGCTGACGCCGAGGCGTCCGATCAGCTCATGGTGAATGAAGTCTTGCGCGCTGGTCCCGGCCCGGGACTTGTCGAAGGTCATGACCACGGCGCCGGCAAGACCGGTGCCGGCCAGAAGCCGCAGCTTGGCCCGCTCGTCCGTCAGGCGGAATTGGGGGGTGTTGGGGCTGAAAAAACGGCGCGGATGCGGCTCGAAAGTCAACGCCAGCGCGGGGCGGCCATGCGTCCGGCCCATTTCCAGGGCGGCTGCGATCACGGCGCGATGGCCGAGATGAACGCCGTCGAAATTGCCCATGGCGACCACGGCACCCCTTGCAATGACGGAGTCCGGCGTGGTGTCGCGGATAATGGTAAAATGCGGGGCCATCAGGGGAATTCTCGAGCCGGCGGGACCGGCCGGGACCGTGGCGCGACGGGCCGGATGAAGTCAAGCGGGAGGGGCGGCCGCATCGAATGCGATTTCGGTCCACCGGGGGCGTCCCCAGTTAACGGGCTGTTTAACGCCTTGGTGCTAGTCCTTCATCGTGGAACCGCCGGGCTTCGGCCTGGCAGGTCCGATCGTAATATTTCCTGGGTTTGCGTTGGGGGAGTCGAGATGGCGGTTGATTTGTCGATGTCGGTTCTAGTGGTGGATGACTACAGCACCATGATCCGTATCATCAGGAACCTCCTGAAGCAGCTTGGCTTCGAGAATATCGATGATGCCAGCGACGGTTCGGCAGCGCTGAACAAGATGCGCGGCAAGAAGTACGGTCTCGTGATTTCCGACTGGAACATGGAGCCGATGACGGGTTACGACCTGCTGCGCGAAGTGCGGGCGGATCCGAACCTCGCCACCACGCCCTTCATCATGATCACGGCCGAATCGAAGACCGAGAACGTGATCGCGGCCAAGAAGGCCGGTGTGAACAACTACATCGTCAAGCCGTTCAACGCTGCGACGCTGAAGACCAAGATCGAGGCGGTCTTCCCGGACATGGCGAGCGCGTAAGGCGCGATTGGCCGCTAATAAATCCATCAATGGGATCGTCATGCCCGGGCTTGTCCCGGGCATCCACGTTCTTGGCTTGGGAAGCTCTTGGCCTACGAAAGAGAGACGTGGATGGCCGGGTCAAGCCCGGCCATGACGACGTCTATCGCTGAGCAATTCGTCCAAGCACGCGTCGCTTCAAGCGCCACCATCACCACTTCAGTTCGCGCATCAGCGCCTTGGGCGGATGGCCGAACAATTCCAGCACGGAAGCCGGGTCGAGCTGGTCGAGACCCTCGAACTCCTCGGCATGGATGCCACGGGTCACGAACAGGCAATCGATCCCGAATTCGCGTGCGCCGGTGAGGTCGGTACGGACGGAATCGCCGATCGCGAGCACCTTTTTGCGGTCGATCTGGTGGCCTTGGCGTTCGCCGGCGAGTGCCATCGCGCGCTCGTAGATCGGCCGGTGCGGCTTGCCGTAGAAGATCACCTCGCCGCCGAGCTCGCGATAGAGTTCCGCGATCGCGCCGGCGCAATAGATCAGCCGGTCGCCCTTTTCCACCACGATGTCGGGGTTGGCGCAGACCAGCGCCAGCTTGCGCTCGCGCGCCTTCAGCATCATGCCGCGATAATCTTCGGCCGTCTCGGTCTCGTCGTCATAGAGGCCGGTGCAGACGATGTAGTCGGCCTCTTCCAGCGGTGCGAGCACCGCGTCGAGGCCGCGATAGATCGAGTTGTCGCGCTCAGGCCCGAGCCAGAACATTTTGCGGCCGGGATGGTCGGCGATATACAGCCGCGTCAGGTCGCCCGAGGAGACAATCGCGTCATAGGTCTCATCGGCGACGCCGAGCTTGCGCAATTGCCGCTGCACGGAATCGGCCGGGCGCGGCGCGTTGGTGATCAGGATCACCGTACCGCCGCGGCTGCGATAGGTGTGCAGCGCCTCGCAGGCTTCGGGGAAGGATTCGAGGCCGTTATGGACCACGCCCCAGATGTCGCTGAGCACGACGTCCACGCCGCCCACGAGCTCGCGCAGGCTTTCGGCGAAATGCAGCGTGGTCATGATGCGTGCGGCCGATCAGATGCGGCGCGCGAGCGCGGCGTTGCCGGTGATGCGCTGTGGCGGAGACGCAGCCGATTTCGGGCTTGAGCTGGGTGTGCCGGAGCCATTGGATCCCTGAGATTCCTGCGCCTGGTTCGGCGGGGCCCCGGCGGTAGCAGATGACCCCTCCGGTCGCAATGGCCGGGGCGGCGCGAACAGAAACCCCTGGCCGAACCGCACGTCATAGTCGAGCAGGTCGATCACGGCGCGCTCGCCCTCGATCCGCTCGGCGATCAGATCGATGCCGAAGCGGCCGAGCAGGTCGGAGAGGTCGGAAGGGTGGATGTCCGAAGCCGAAGCCTGCCTGGGATCGAGCAGGAGCGAGGCTGGCACCTTGATGAAGCGCACGCCGCGGTCGGCGAGCTCGCGCGGCTCGATGCGCAAATCCGTGACATGGTCGATCGAGAAACGGAAGCCGCGCTGGGCGAGCGCGGCGAGGTTCTCCGTCTCGACCGGGCCGAGATTGCGGAAAGTCGATTGCTTGAATTCCAGCACCAGCGAGGGCGCCAGCGCCCGGTTGGCTTCGAGAAAGTCGAGGTATTGCGCGAACGTGGTGGAATTGCCGAGTGTGGAAGCCGCGACGTTGCAGAACACGCCGACCTCCTTGTTGCGCACCATCAGGCGTCGCAGCACCTGCACACAGCGCAGCATCACCATGTTGTCGATGCGCCCGATCAGGCCGGAGGCCTCCGCGATGCTGATGAACTCCTCGGCCGCGACCAGCTGGTCACGCTCGTCGCGCAGGCGTGTCACGGCCTCGTAGAAGCGGACCTTGCGCTGCGGCAGCGTCACCATCGGCTGGAGGAAGATGTCGATGCGGTTCTCGTCGATCGCGTTGCGGAGCGTCGCCAGCAATTGGGTCTGGTTGCGGCCGTTGGCCGTCTGAACCGGATTGCCGGTCTGCGTCTGGATTGCCGGTGGTGCCGGCCGCGGCTGCGCGGGAACCGGGGGAGGGGCAGCGGGCCGCTCCTCCTCAAACGAGGCCATCAGGTCGAGGGGCGCTTCCGGCTCCAGTCTCGCGACCGGAGCGGGAGCCGGCGGCGCGTTGCCGGCCATCAGATCCTCATGAGCCGACACGGTGGCGGCGAGCTGCCGGACCAATCCGCCGAGCTCGTTGATCTCGCCGACCACCGACTGGATGCGGTCGGAGTTGGTCGAATTGGAGGAGGCGATGCGTCCTTCGATCGTGGCAAGCCGACGGCCGAACTCGGCCACCTGGCGGGCAAGGTCGGCGGTGCCGCGCGAAAGGTCGGCGATCTGGCCGCCGACGTCGCTGCGGTCGCGCAGTCGCATCGACACTGCATTGTAGAGGATCAGGAAGGTCAGCGCCGTCAGCGCCACGATCGCGGATTCGGTTCCGCTGATGCCGGCGACCGCGTAGAGCACGAGCCCGAGCGAGGCCGCGACCAGAACCATGCAGATGGCGATGAAGATCGTGGAAATACGAATCATGCCGCGCGTTATGCCTCAAGAGCTGACTGCCTGACCGGGAAAACACGGGTGGCGTTTCGAACCCGTCACGCCGCATGCTCCCCCAAGCGGCATGACCTTAACATCATTGTTGATTCGAGGGGATAGCGGCTCTCGTGCAGAGTCAGAATGGGGCGGTGGCGCCGACCGTATCGGCCGAGACGGCGTCGCGGCTGCCAAGCGGCTTGGGCCGCCCGGTGGTCGTGTCGCGCAAGGTTTGCCGTTCGACTTCAGAGTTCAGCTCGGCCCCGAACATGATGACGATGGCCGACATCCACATCCACATCATCAGGCCGATCGCTGCGCCGAGCGAGCCGTAGGTCGCGTTGTAGTTGGCGAACTCGGACAGATACCAGGACAGCAGCGCCGAGCCGGCGATCCAGAGGAGCGCGGCCGTCACCGCACCGAGGCTCAGCCATTGCCACCGCGGCGCATCGCGGCTGGGCGCGAAGCGGTAGAGGATGGCAAGCGCCGCCAGCAGGATGACGAACAGGAGCGGCCATCGCGCCAGCGCCACGATCAGCTTGCTTTCAGGCGCCAAGCCGAGGTGATTGAGCGCGAGCGGGAAGGCGACGACGGCGCCCACCATCAGCAGCAGGGCAACGATGCCGCCCACCGTGAAGGCCAGCGACGTCAGGTTCAGCTTGATGAAACTGCGCCTTTCGCGCTCCTCATAGGCGACGTTAAGAGCGTCGAAGATGGCTTTGACGCCGGCATTGGCGCTCCAGATCGCGAGCACAAGGCCGAACAGGAACGTGGCGCCGAGGGCCGTATTGCCATTCGAAACAACCCGCCCGACCTGGTCCTCGACGATCTGGAACGAGCCCTCGGGCAGCATCGTCGCCAACGTCTGCAGGTTGGAGCTGATCGTGGAGGGATCGGCGAACAGTCCGTAGGACGAGACCAGCGCGGTCACGGCGGGAAAGATCGCGAGCAGCCCGAAGAAAACGACGCCGCCGGCGGTCGCGAGCAGGCGATCGTCGTCGATTCGCTGATAGGTGCGCCAGAAGATGTCCTTCCAGCCCGCCCAGGGGATCGCGAACGGGCTTTTCGCGCGGCGGCCGCGGCCGGGCTGCTTGGCGGCGCCCGCCGGGCCTGTTTCCGGCGAATTCGCCTCGCTGTTGCGATGGTCTTGCGGAGGCCCCGGCCGGATCAGGCCAGAATCCTCGAGATACCTTTCCGCGGTCAGCACGAACACGGTCGTGGCTGCCACTAACAGCCAGCTGTCGAGTTGCTCGGCGCGCCGCACACGCATTCAGGTGTCCGCTCCGTGGCGTTGACGCCGCCGACGCGCTGCCGTGAGCCCTACCAGCCCGACGGCTGCGAGCATGAGCCCGAGTTGCACGGGCCGGTTGGACCGAACCGGCCACGTCTTGACCGGCCACGTCTTGCCGTCATGCCCTCGTTCGCCCGGCGCGAGCGGCGCCAGGGGAATTGTCGTCGCGACCTCTTTCACCGCCTGCTTCATCGTTCCGCGCGGGATGCGTGGAGTGGCGATAGCCACGCGCAGGCGGCTGGCGAGCGGCACAATTGGCTTGGTCTTGCGCTTCATCTGAGCCATGGCCACGCCGGCGCAGGCGGCGGCCATTACCAGGAGCACGCCGCCGACGGCGCCGAACCCCCAGAATTGCCCGTAATTGATTGCAACCCAGCGGTACAGCGCGATCAGGCCGACAAAGAAGGCCGTGACGACGAACAAGCCCGCAACCGCGAGCAGTCCGGCCGCGACCGCGTACGACGTCATGCGCCCCGTGGCCTGATTGCTCCGGTCACGGGCATAGGACTGGGTGGCACGCTTGAGATGGTTGAGCTTGAGCGCGACGCCGGCGCGCAGCAATTCGCCCGATGGCGCAAGCATGCGGATATCCTCCGAGTGCGAGAAAATTCGTCGGGGGATGAACGTGGCGGAATTTGACTTGTTCCGACCGTGCGCGGCCCTCGTGACGGATCAGCCGAGATCGGCGGCCGCGATCCAGAACACTTCGCCCTCGGAGTCTTCGGTGTCGAGCCAGAGCAGCGGCAGTTCCGGAAAGGCCTCGTCGACCAGTTCGCGGCCGCGGCCGATCTCGCAGATCAGCCCACCATCCGGCGTCAGGTGGTCGGGCGCCTCGCGCAGGATGCGGCGCACCACGTCGAGGCCGTCGGCGCCGCCGTCGAAGGCGAGCTTCGGCTCGGCCCGGCATTCCGGCGGCAGCGCCGCCATGCCGTCGGCGTCGACATAAGGCGGGTTGGTGATGATCAGGTCGTATCTGCTGTCACCGAGCGGGGCGAACAGGTCGCCGCGATGCAGGCTGATCCGGTCATGGAGCCCGTATTCGCCGACATTTCGTCTGGCGACGTCGACCGCGCCCTTGGAGATATCGACGGCATCTATCGTCGCGCTCGGAAAATGACGCGCAGCGAGGATCGCGAGGCATCCCGATCCCGTGCAGAGATCGAGCACGCGCGCGACGGCGGTGGGATCGTCGATCAGCGAGCCGGCTTCGCCGTGGCCGCCGAAATGCGACTCGAGCAGTTCGCCGATGAAGGAGCGGGGAACGATGACGCGCTCGTCGACATAGAACGGCAGGCCGCGCATGTAGATCTTGTTGACGAGGTAGGCGGCCGGTCTGCGCGTGGTGACGCGCTGGTGGATGAGATCGATGATGGTCTTGCCCTCGGCGGCCGTGACGCGCGCGTTGGCAAAAATCTCGAACTGTTCGGGATGCAGATGCAGGGCTTCACAGACCAGAAAGGCTGCTTCCGCGACCGGATCGGTCGTGCCATGGGCAAAGGCGAGCTTGGCCTCATTGAAACGGCTCACCGCATAGCGGACGAAATCGATCAGCGTGAGAAGCTCGCCGCGGCCCACTTTCGCGAGCTTTGGCGTGGCGCGGCCGCGCACGGTCTTTTTGGACGTTGTTGCCATCAGGATCGGGTCCAGCGTGCGGCGGCTTCGTCGTCGCGGGCCTGGGCCTCGACCCAGCCGGTGCCGGTGGCGCTCTCTTCCTTCTTCCAGAACGGCGCGTTGGTCTTGAGATAATCCATCAGGAACTCGGCGGCCTGAAACGCTGCATGGCGGTGCTGCGAGGCGGTCAGCACCAGCACGATGTTCTGGCCGGGCATGAACCGGCCGACGCGATGGATCACCGTGACGCCGTTGAGAGGCCAGCGCGAGGTGGCCTCGTCGGCATGACGCCTGATCTCTTCCTCCGCCATACCAGGATAATGCTCGAGCGAGAGCGCGGCGATCTTCGCGCTGTCTTCGTCGCTGCGGCAGATGCCGGTAAAGCTCACGGCCGCACCGATGTCGGTGCGGCTCCCGGTCAGGACCGCGATCTCGCGTGCGATGTCGAAATCGTCTTGCTGGATACGGATGGTGACGGGGCAGGTGGTGACGGGAAAGGTCATGGCCTAGCCGCCGGTCATGGGCGGGAAGAACGCGATCTCGTTGGCGCCCGCGATCGCGGCGTCCGACTTGACGTGGGCATGATCGATCGCGACGCGGATCACCTTCGGCTTCTCGAATGCGTAGGCGTAGGCTTCGCTTTGGCCGGACAGCCAGGCGATCAGCTCTTCCACGGTGCGCACGGTCGCGGGCGGTTCGATCGTCTCCTCGGCCTTGCCGACGCGCTCGCGCACCCAGGCGAAGTACTTCACCTTCATCCCTCATCCTCCTTGATGAGGTGATGGATGCCGGCGCCGAAATAGTCGTAGCCGGTGTACATCGTGAGGATCGCCGAGGCCCAGAGCAGCGCCAGTCCGATCATCGAGACCATTGGCACCACCTCATCGCCGGCTGGGCCAGCCAGCAGGAAGCCGATGGCGATAAGCTGAACGGTCGTCTTCCATTTCGCCAGCTTTGTCACGGGCACGCTGACACGCAGCGCGGCAAGATATTCGCGCAGGCCCGAGACCAGGATCTCGCGGCACAGGATCACGATGGCGGCCCACAGCGACCAGCCGTGAATGATGCCGTCGGCGGCCAGCATCAGCAGGCACGAGGCGACCAGTAGCTTGTCGGCGATCGGATCGAGCATCCGGCCGAACGCCGATTGCTGATTCCAGATCCGCGCGTAATAGCCGTCGAGGTAGTCGGTGACCGCAGCCGCGATGAAAATGGCGACCGCGACCCAGCGCAGCCACAGCGGGCCGTCCATGATCGACTGTGCGTAGATGCACCCCACCACGACCGGGATCGCGGCGATCCGGCCATAGGTCAGGATGTTCGGGAGGGACATCGCGCGGCTGGTTGTCCCTCGTGTCGTGGCGATGTTCATCCGTCCTACCAATACCGCTGCAGCCTGAAGGTCAACCATTCCGCTCCCCAAATGGGGTGCGGGATGCGAGGACCATATGACCGCGGCTCCCCTTTACTTCACCCCGGCTGGGGATGGAAATACTCGAAAATCCTGCGAGCGCTCTCGGCGCTCACCCCCGGAACCTTGCCGAGATCGACGATCGAGGCACGTTCGATCTCCTTCAGGGTTCCGAAATGATGCAGCAAGGCACGTTTGCGTGACGGACCGATGCCCGGAATCTCCTGCAAGCCGGCCTCGCGGATGTCCTTCTTGCGCAGCTTGCGGTGCGAACCGATGACGAAGCGGTGCGCCTCGTCCCGCAGCCGTTGGATGAAATAGAGCACGGGGTCGCGTGGCTCCAGCTTGATCGCCTCGCGCTCCGGCATGAACAGGGTCTCGCGGCCGGCATCCCGGTCAGGCCCCTTGGCCACCGACATCAGGGCCACCTGGGTCAGGCCGAGATTTGCAAAGATTTCCCGGACCGCGTTGAGCTGGCCGCGGCCGCCGTCGATGATCACGAGATCGGGCCATTGCGGGAAGTCTTCGTCCTTGGACTTGTCGTTTCCCTTGGCCCCGTTGTCCTCGGGTGGGTTGATCAGACGCTTGAAGCGGCGCTCGAGCACCTCGCGCATCATCCCGTAATCGTCGCCGGGCGTCAGGCCCTCCGACTTGATGTTGAACTTGCGGTACTGGTTTTTCACAAAGCCGTCCGGGCCGGCGACGATCATGGCGCCGACCGCGTTGGTTCCCTGAATGTGGCTGTTGTCGTAGACCTCGATCCGTTTCGGCGGATGCGGCAGGCTCAGCGTGATGGCCATGGCATCCAGCAGACGGCTCTGCGTCGCGGTGTCCGCGAGCTTGCGGCCCAGCGCCTCGCGCGCGTTGGTGAGCGCGTGGGTGACGAGCTCCTTCTTCTCGCCGCGCTTTGGCGTGGAAACCTCGACCTTGCGGCCGGCCTTGATCGACAGCGCGTCGGCGAGCAGCTCGCTCTCCTCGATCTCGTGCGAGAGCAGGATATTCCTCGGCGGCGGCTTGTCGTCGTAGAACTGGGCGAGGAAGGAGCCGAGCACTTCCTCCGGCGTATACGTCTTCTCCGCGCGCGGAAAATAGGCGCGGTTGCCCCAGTTCTGCCCGGTGCGGAAGAAGAACACCTCGACGCAGGAGAACCCGCCCTCCTGATGGATGGCGAACACGTCGGCTTCTTCCACCGTGCGCGGATTGATGCCCTGCTGCGACTGGATCGCGGAGAGCGCGGCGAGGCGGTCGCGGTAGAGCGCGGCGCTCTCGAACTCGAGCTCGCCGGAGGCCTTCTCCATCTCGGCGGCAAGCTCCTGTTTCACCGCATGGCTCTTGCCGGACAGGAAGTCGCTCGCCTCGCGCACCAGGGTCGTATAGCCGGAGAAGTCGACCTCGCGGGTGCAGGGGCCGGCGCAACGGCGGATCTGGTAGAGCAGGCAAGGCCTGCTGCGGCTCTCGAAGAAGGAATCGGTGCAGGAGCGGATCAGGAACGCGCGCTGAAGTGCGGTGATGGTGCGGTTGACGGCGCCGGCGGAGGCGAACGGGCCGAAATAGCGACCGGGCCGCGTCTGCGCGCCGCGATGCTTCAGGATCTGCGGCGCCCAATGGTCGCCCGTGATCAGGATATAGGGAAACGATTTGTCGTCGCGCAGCTGCACGTTGAAGCGCGGCCGAAGCTGCTTGATGAGGTTGGCTTCCAGCAGCAGCGCCTCGGTCTCGGTGTGGGTCGAGATGATTTCCACGGTAACGGTGGCGGCGATCATGCGCAGGATGCGCGCCGGCTGCGGCGCACTCTGGCGCGCATAGTTCGATAGGCGCTTTTTGACGTTCTTGGCCTTGCCGACATAGAGGACGTCGGCATTCGCATTGAGCATGCGGTAGACGCCGGGCGAGGTGGGGGCGAGGCGGACCGCGCGTTCGATCGCCTCGTGGCCGGTCGCCAGCGGCTCTTCGCCGACCGTGCCGCTCTCTTCCAGGATGTCCGGCAGCCGTGCATCGTCCTCGTCGTCGCCGCTTGCGGTCGCGGGATCGAGGTCGGGCGGCGCCGCTTCCGTTTCCTGGGGAGGGGCGTCCGGCGCGTTGCGGCGCACGGGTTTGCTCGCGCGTGAATCGTCCGGATTGTCGGTGGAATCGTGAACCATGGTGCGAATTTAGGCGCTGGGGGTGCCAATTTGAAGTTCCGGCCGTGCGGCACGCACAGGATGGCGACGCAGTTCCCGGTAACGCTTGCTTAAGCCTGTTAACAGCGCGGTAACCCGACTTAACAGCGCTTTAACTTAAAACTGTCGATAAATCTTATGCGAAAAAGTGGTGGTTCCGTAACCATGCGGGTTTGCCTCGCGCGGCGGCGCAGGCATCGCACCGGGTTGCGGCAGTTGCGTTGGAGTGTGTGATGAAGAGGCTCGTTGTGGGCGCAGCCGCGTTGGCTGCAGTCGGCTGGACGGCTTCGGCAGGGGCCGCCGATCTCAATTACGGGCAGCGTGCGCCCTACACGGTCAATCAGCCGCTCAACGCCTATAGCTGGGCTGGTCCGTATCTCGGTGCCAATGTCGGCTACGAATGGGGCTCGGTGAACAACAATCCCGCAAAACCGTCGGGCTTCGTCGGCGGCGTTCAGGCCGGCTACAATTTCCAGAACGGCCCGTGGGTGTTCGGCGTCGAGGGCGACATCCAGGCAGCCGGTGCCGACGACACCTTCGCGCCGTGGAAGTTCTCCAATCCGTGGTTCGGCACCCTGCGCGGCCGCGCCGGCTACGCCTTCAGCAACGTGCTGTTCTACGGCACTGCGGGCCTCGCCTTCGGCGAGCTGCGCGCACAGACGTTCGGCTGGACGGAGTCGCACACCAGCGCCGGCTGGACCATCGGTGCCGGCGCGGAAGTCGGGTTCGCGCCGAACTGGAGCGCCAAGCTCGAATATCTCTACATCGATCTGTCGACGAGTCAGTTCGCGATTACAGGCGTGTCAAACGGCTATAGCGCCAGCGTTGTGCGCGCTGGCGTGAACTATCACTTCTGATACCCAAAGAAGAAAATACCGGACAAACCTCCCGGCCGCTTGCGGCCGGGATTTTTTTCGCCGGTGTTTCGCGTCGGACTCGCTAGGAAAGGATGACCAAATCGACCGCCTTCGGCCCCTTGCCCTTCTTGTCCGGTTCGACTTCGAAAGTAATACGCTGTCCTTCGGCGAGGTCCTTCAATCCGGCCCGCTCCACGGCAGTAATATGCACGAAGACGTCGCGGCCGCCGTCGTCCGGCTTGATGAATCCGTAGCCGCGCTCACCGTTGAAAAACTTGACCGTTCCCGTCATGGCCATCGGGAAACTCCCCCTCATTGCTCCTCCGTCGTGACGCAGACGCACGTCACGACATGACCGGGCCTTACGAAGCCCGGGAGCTGGCCATCCTTGGGCAGACCATTCGGTCCGACTGGATCTTTCTTAGGCCTTCACTCCGCCGCAACCATTCGCGGAAGCGGAACGTAAAGCCAGTCACGGAAGCAGCATAATACGGTTCTCGGCGGATTGACCATCGCTACTGCATCTTTTTCCCAAGAATGCCGGAGTGTTACGGCCTCGGCACCTCTAATCGGAATCTGGCAGCGCCGCCTTGGCCGAGCGGCATTTCCAGCTCGGGCAGGATCGTCTTGAGCTCGCCCTGCAACGTGTAAGGAGGATTGACGATCAAGAGCCCGGTGGAGGTGAGAGTTGCGTCGGCGGCTTGCGGCGCCACACTGAATTCGAGGCGCAGGCAAGTTCCCGGCGGCTTTGCTGCGGCTGCGAGCCGCGCCACTGATTGCACCAGCGCGTCGGTGGCGCGCCGGCTCTTGGCGGGATACCAGATTACATAGATACCGGTCGGCCATTTCGCGAAAGCCGTCGCGAAGGCCTCTCCCAGCTTGTCGAACTCGTCCTTTGCTTCGAACGGGGGGTCGATCAGCACGAGCCCGCGCCGCTCCTTCGGCGGCACGAAGGCGGGCAGCGCCATCCAGCCGTCGAGATCGACCACGCGGGCCTGCTCGTCGTGGCGCAGCACGCCGATCAGCGCTTTGCGCGTCTTCGGTTCGATTTCGCACGCGACGAGGCGGTCCTGCGGCCGCATCAGGGCGCGCGCGATCAGCGGCGAGCCCGGATAAGCCTTGAGCTCGCCCTTCGGATTGTAGGCGCGGACGATATCGAGATAGGGCTTGGTCAGCGCGATGGTGTCGTTCGAGAAACGCGCCTGCATCAGCCGGGCGATGCCCGTCAGCCACTCGCCGCCGCGCCGGGCTTCGTCGCTTTCGAGATCGTAGAGGCCGGCGCCCGCATGGGTGTCGATGACCCGGAAGGCTCCCGGCTTGTCTTGGAGATAGGTGATGATGCGCGCCAGCACGATGTGCTTGATGACGTCAGCGAAGCTTCCGGCGTGAAAGGCGTGGCGGTAATTCATGCAAGAGCACTACGCCACGTGACGGCCTGAGCAAAGAGGCACGAAGCCTGGGCTACCCACCCCTGATCGGCGGCATCGTCACCTGGTCGCGGCGGCAGGCGCGGCGGTCGATCTCCTCGCAGGCGCGGAATTGCAGGTCCTTGCTGAGGCAGATGCGGACCTCGGACAGCCGCGTCCGGTTGCAGGTGATCGAGACGGCGGCATTGCTGAGGCCCGGATTGGCCTTGATGAAGGCTTCCTCCACCTCCGCCGGCGCCACGGTCTTGGCCTGCGATAAAGCGAGATATTCGGCCGGAATCTTGATCGCGGCGCGCGCCTTCCTGATCGTCTCGAAATAGCTGCGGTCGGCGAGCCCCGAGCAGGTGCCGTGCTTGTCCCATTCGTTGAAGATCAGCCCCGGCGCCGGCATCAGGTCGAGCATGGAGGAGACGATGCTGCGGTTCAGCCGCGGCGACGGCCGCTGGCAGTATTCCGGAAAACCGTTCTCATATTGCGGCCACAGACCATGCACCACGAAAGCGTAGGGCCGTCCGCTGCACTGGACCTGCGAGCGACCGCCGCGCTCCGCCGCCTCCTCGCAGAAGGAGGGCGACCACGACAGCGACAGCACATAAAAATCGAATTCGCCGGGCGCGTTCTGCCGTTTGTCCTGGGCCTTCGCGCCGCCGGCCAGGGCGACCAGCCCGGCCGCGAGCGTCAGCGAGATCATCAGGCGGGAGAACGAATGCAATCTGGAATGAAACATGGCGACGCCCCTCAACTAGACTGTGCAAGCAAGCCTAGCAGGCGACAGGAACATTTCAAGAACAAATTTCGGGCGTCCGGCGTTCGGCCGCCTGACGGATCCGAATCAGGACCCTTCGAGTCAAGGCTTGCGAGTTAAGGCTTGGCGGCGCGGCAGGACGGGTTGTAGGCCCAGTTTCGGTCGAGCCCGACCACGCACCATTCGACGCCCTGGCCGAAGCTGGCGAAGCCGCCATCCTCGACGATCGAGAAATGCACCTTGCGCAGCTTGCCGTCGGTGAGCATGGCCTCGCCGCTGCAAAAGCGGCGCGGGATGTTGTCGGACGCCCAGGGCCGGAATGCGGTCTCGTGAACGGCGGTGAAGCCGGTGATCTTCAACGAGGAATTCCAGAACGCGCTTTCTTTCTCCCAGAACTGGGTGGCGATCGTCGGCAGTGCCCTGTCGCATTCGGAGACGTTGCCGTCATAGCGCGGCCCGCTCAGCCAGAAATTCATCTCCAGCGGATTGGCAGCCCTGGCCTCACCGAACGTCAGCGCCCCGAACAGGAGGCCGAGCACGGCGGCAAAGCGGAGCGATTTCAGGTAGGTCGAGGCGCGCATGGGCAATCCAGACAGCATGATCTGCGAAGGATGGACGGTGCCGTGAAGGTCGGGGGAGGTCAAGTGCAGCGCGGCAACACTTGCCGACGAGTTGACGGCAACGTCGCAGCAGCCCGCCTTCCGTTCTTTCCACCGCCGCGCCGGCACCGTAAACTGGCGCCAACCAATCGGAGTGACGGGAATGCGAATCATTGCGGCCGCGGGCCTACTTGCCTTGGGTATGATGGCGAGCCAGTCGGCGCGCGCCGATATCCTTCCGGTGCCTCCGTTCAAGGGCAACGACACCGGCGGCATCATCGCCTATTCGATGGCAACCCGGGTCGATGCGCGGCAGGTTGCGGTCGATCACTGCGCGCGCTACGGCAAGGTCGCGAAATTCCTGGCGGTACAGGGCTATGAGGGCGGCTACATCTCGTTCTCCTGCCGCTGGGTGCCCTATGGCGCTGCCGACCAGCCGATCCGCACGCTCTACTGAGGCGGTTTCCTAACGCAGCACTCTCTCAGCCGGGAGCTTTTCACATGACGCGCAAGCTCGCTTTGCTCGGCTCGGCCCTTTGCCTCGTCTTGTCGGCAGGCAGCGCCTGCGCCGACGATCTGCCGGTGCGCAAGGCGGGCCTGTGGGAATTGAAGATGGTCAGGACTGGCACGCCCGTGCCCGAGATGACCATGCAGCACTGCACCGACGAGACCGTCGACAAGGAGATGAACAACAACGTCTCCCCGATGGCCAAGCAGATCTGCGCCAGGCAGGACATCAAGAAGACCGCGACCGGCTATGTCAGCGATTCCGAGTGCAATGTCGCCGGCATCAGCACGACCTCGCATGCCGAGATCACCGGCGATTTCAATTCGGCTTATACGGTGAAGACGTCATCGCACGCGCAAGGCGGCGCCGCCGGCGCCACGGGACACGACACCACGGTGACACTCGAAGCCAAGTGGCTCGGGGCCTGCAAGCCGGAGCAGAAACCTGGCGACATCGTGATGCCCGGCGGCTTCAAGATGAACGTGCGCGACATGGACAAGCTGAAAGCGCTGCTGCCGAAATAACGCGTAATCGTAGCCCGGATTGCTTCGCTCGATCCGGGCCGCGGCGGCTACATCCGCTACACCGGAATTCGCACGCTCGCCCTTAATCCGCCCATCGGGCTGTCGCCGAGCGTGATGTCGCCGCCGTGCGAACGGGCGATGTCGCGGGCGATCGCAAGGCCAAGGCCCGTGCCGCCCTCATCCTGGTTGCGCGCGTTGTCCAGCCGCAGGAACGGCTTGAACACCTCCTCGCGCAGATGGGCGGGAATGCCGGGCCCGTCGTCGTCGACCGTCACGGTCAGATAACGGTGATCGCGCTGGCCCGTGATGGCGATGCTCTTGCCGTAGCGCGCTGCGTTGGTGACGAGGTTGGCGAGGCAGCGCTTGAACGAGGCCGGCTTCACCGTGACCACGGGCAGCCCGTTGAACGCGACGGTCGCAGTGTGGCCGTGGCGTTCGGCGTCGCTGCGCAATTCCTCGAGCGCCTGCGCCATATCGGTCGGCTGCGACTGCTCGCCGGAATCGCCGCGCGCAAACGCGAGGTAGTCCTCGAGCATCATCGACATCTCGTCGACGTCCTTGCGCATGCCCTCCATTTCGGGGCTGTCGCCGATCAGCGCCAGCTCGAGCTTGAACCGCGTCAGGATCGTGCGCAGATCGTGGCTGACGCCGGCGAGCATCGCGGTGCGCTGCTCCATCGTCCGCTCGATACGCGACTTCATTTCGAGGAAGGCGACCGCCGCGCGCCGCACTTCGCGCGCGCCGCGCGGGCGGAAATTCGGTGCCTCGCGGCCCTTGCCGAAGCTTTCGGCGGCGTCGGCAAGCCGCAGGATCGGCTTGATCTGGTTGCGCAGGAACAGCACCGCGACGATCAGCAGGATTGACGATGTGCCGACCATCCAGAACAGGAAGATCTCCGAGTTCGAGGCATAGGCGGCGCTGCGCTGCGCGAACACGCGCATCACGGCGTCGTCGAGCTGGATCCGGATCTCGACAAGGTTGGAGCGGCCGACCGTGTCGATCCAGAACGAGCGGCCGATCTGGCGGCCGAGCTGCACCGAGAGCGTCTGGTCCAGCAGCGAGAAGAACGGCTTTGGTCCGGGTGGCGGCATGTCGCCGGCGGGCAGGAAATCGACGACGAGGCCGAGGCGCTGCTGCGCGATGCGGCGGATCTGGTCGCGATCCTTGTCCTGCGGATAGCCCTTGTAGACGTCGATCAGCGTGGCGATGTCCTGCACCACCGCGGCCGACAGGCGGCGTGTCACGGTGTTCCAGTGCCGCTCCATGAACACGAAGGCGACGACCGATTGCAGGATCACCATCGGCACGATCATGATCAGCAGCGCGCGCGCATAGAGGCCGGTCGGCATCCAGCCCTTGAACGCGTTGCCCATCCAGCCATTGGCGGCGGAGACGCGGCCGGCGGCGCTCTTCAACAGCGTCAGGCCGGTATCGATCGTGCTCATCGGTGGCGCTTCACTGCTTTATGGCGAGGCTACCAGCCGGTAGCCGATGCCGCGCACCGCCTGGAGAAACAGCGGATTGGCGGGATCGGTCTCGATCTTGCGCCGCAGGCGGTTGATCTGCACGTCGACGGCGCGCTCGTTGACGCTGCCATTGCCGGTCAGCGCGCTGCGCGGCACGGTGTCGCCCGGCGTCTCCGACAGGATCCGCAGCATCTCGCGCTCGCGGTCGGTGAGGTGAATCACCTCCTCGCCCTGGCGCAACTCGCCGCGCTCGAGGTGGTAGATGTACGGGCCGAACGCGATCTTCTCCACCGCTGCGGCCTGCGGCGGCGGCGCGGCGCGCTTGAGGATGTTGTTGATACGCAGCGCAAGCTCGCGCGGCTCGAACGGCTTTGCGACGTAGTCGTCGGCGCCGATCTGCAGGCCCTCGATGCGGGCTTCGGCTTCGTGCCGCGCCGTCAGCATCACGATCGGCACCGAGGATGAGGTCCGGATGAAACGGGCGAGATCGAAGCCGGTCTCGCCGGGCATCATGACGTCGAGGATCAAGAGATCGAAGTGCAGGCCCAAAAGCTTGGAACGCGCATCGCTGGCGCTCGCCGCGGTCGAGACGCGATAGCCTTCGCCGGCAAGGAAGCGCGAGAGCAGATCGCGAATGCGGCGGTCGTCGTCGACCAGCAGGAGATGCGGGGCATCGTCGGCCGGGCGTGCCGGCGGGCGGGCGAGCGTGGCAGCGAACGGCACGGTCACTCCTTGTCTTGATTGACGGAAGCGAAGATCGTCTCGAGCACCTTGTCCGGATCGTCGCGGTCGATCATCGCGCGCAGGAAGCG
Source organism: Bradyrhizobium sp. 149 (assembly GCF_023073915.1). Classification (GTDB taxonomy): domain Bacteria; phylum Pseudomonadota; class Alphaproteobacteria; order Rhizobiales; family Xanthobacteraceae; genus Bradyrhizobium. The sequence goes on from NZ_JADPKK010000009.1 coordinate 103,800, forward strand.
CTTGACGGTCTCGGCTTCCTGCGGCGCCATCTCGGCGAGCGCCTTGGTGATGCGCGTAGTCTGCAGGCCGGCGAGCTTCTGCACCAGCGCCTCGCCCTTTGGTGTCGCAAACAGCAGGCGCTGGCGGCGATCATTGTCGCCGGTCTTCTGCACGATGTAGCCCTCGTCCAGGAGTTGCTTGAGCACCCGGCCGAGCGATTGCTTGGTGATGCGCAGGACGTCGAGGAGGTCGGCGACCTTGAGGCCGGGATAACGATAGACGAAGTGCATGACGCGGTGATGGGCCCGGCCGAAGCCGAACGCCTCCAGCTCCTGGTCGGGATCGCCGACGAAATCGCGATAGGCGAAGAACAGCAGTTCGATGATATCCCAGCGCAAATTGCCTCCGTCGTCTGCGGCCGGCCGCGGCCCGGCAGCGTCTTGAGAGGGAGTCGCGAAATTTATGTCAGGCATATTGACGTATCTTGGTTTCAATGTTACAAAACGATCAATCCGCACGAAATTTTAGATCGTTCCGTGTCGGATGGCATCAAAGCAGGGCGGCCAGAGAGGGCCGGGCAGGCGGCGACGGCCGGAGCAGATCTACCGTGCGATTGTCGAACGGCATTTCGGCAAAACATACTGGACTTCCGTCTTCCGCAAAAGCATGTCCTAGGTGACATGCTGGCCACGGAAACCGGCCGTAACAAGGCTGGCGGCGGTCCGGCCAGAAACCAATCGAGCCAGCCGGGCCCAGATCAGGGCAGGTGGGCGCCAGAACGGCGCCCCCAACGGCAGCGGGAGGCAAGGACATGAGCATGAAATTTGACATCCAGCCCGCATCCGATCCGACCCCCGAGAAGGACCGCGTCGCCAAGCTGGTGGACCCCGGCTTCGGGCGGGTCTTCACCGACCACATGGCAATCGTCCGCTACAACCAGGCCAAGGGCGGCTGGTACGAGGCGCGCGTCGAGGCCCGCGCCAATTTCCAGATCGATCCGGCCGGCGCCGTCCTGCACTACGCCCAGGAAATTTTTGAGGGTCTCAAGGCCTATAAGCGCGACGACGGCGGCGTGAACCTGTTCCGCCCCGACGCCAATGCGCGGCGCTTCAAGGACTCGGCCGATCGCATGGCGATGGCGCAGATCCCCGAAGACGTCTTCATCGAGGCAGTCGAGCAGGTCGTCCGCATCGACCGCGCCTGGATGCCGGGCGGCGAGGGCAGCCTCTACCTGCGCCCCTTCATGATCGCGAGCGAGACCTTCCTCGGCGTCAAGCCGTCGTCCGAATACATTTTTGCGGTGATCGCCTCGCCGGTCGGTTCCTACTTCAAGGGCGGCCCTGCGCCGGTGTCGATCTGGGTCTCGGAGAATTACACGCGCGCCGCGGTCGGCGGTACCGGCGCGGTCAAATGCGGCGGCAACTACGCCGCGAGCCTGCGGGCGCAGGCCGAGGCTATGCAGCACGGCTGCGATCAGGTCGTGTTTCTCGATGCGATCGAGCGCCGCTACGTCGAGGAGCTCGGCGGCATGAACGTGTTCTTCGTGTTCGACGACGGCTCGCTCTCGACGCCGCAGCTCGGCACCATTCTGCCCGGCATCACCCGCGACTCCATCATCGCGCTGGCCCGCGATGCCGGCAAGACCGTGCGCGAGGAGCCGTACTCGCTCGACCAGTGGCGCAAGGACGCAGCAAGCGGCAAGCTGAAAGAGGCGTTTGCCTGCGGCACCGCCGCCGTGATCTCGCCGATCGGCAAGGTGCGCTCGGTGAGCGGCGATTTCGAGATCAGTGGCGGCGCCGCTGGCCCCGTCGCCATGGGCCTCCGCAAGCAGCTCGTCGATATCCAGTACGGCCGCACCAACGATCCGCACAACTGGATCCGCAAGGTGTCTTGAGGTCTCGTTTCCCGGACGCGCGAAGCGCGAGCCGGGACCCAGTCTGCGAGTGGATGGACCCCGGATCAGCAGCGCACCACGCCTCCAAGAGGCGGCGCGTTGCGCAGCATCCGGGGAACGCCGGCCGATAGACCATGAACGCGACACGATGATCGTGCGACAAAGCTCGAGACATCGAGTCATCTGGACATCGCATCATGGCATCCACTCTTCCCCAACCCCTAAAATGGGTCATTCTCGCCGCGATCACCGGCATCACCGTCTTCGGCATCCTGACCATCGGCCCCAAGCCGGATGTCTCCGCTGAGGGCCGTTCGCCCGTCGTCGACGTGCGCACCACCGATCCGGAGATGAACGCCGCGATCGCGCGCGCCCGCGGCACTCTGCCGACATTCTGGGCCTCCTATGAGGCGCCGAAGCCGTCGGAGACAGGGCACGCCCTGAAGGTGCACTTTACGACCCGCAAAGGCGGTGAGCACATCTGGATGGCCGAGGTGAAGAAGCTACCGAACGGGGCTTATTCCGGCCTCTTCGCCAACGAGCCACGCGATCTGCCCGGCAAGCGGGCAGGCGACAAGGTCGAATTCACGGAAGCCGACATCTCGGACTGGATGTTCATGCGCAACGGCAAGATCGTCGGCGGCGAAACTATCAAGCCGACGCTGAAGTCGCTGCCGAAAGCGGATGCGGACGCGTTGAGGGCGCGGATGGAGCAGCCGTAGGGGGCAAAGCCGGCAGTTGCCGCACCCCGCGTCGGCTGGTAAATGCCGCGCATGGCCGAAAAACCCAAAAAACCGCAGAAACTGAAGGCGCGGCTGCCGCGCGGGCTCGAGGATCGCGATCCCGCCGCGATCCGGGCGACGCGCGAGATGGTCGAGAAGATCCGCGCTGTCTACGAGCTCTACGGGTTCGAGCCGGTCGAGACGCCGGCGATGGAATACACCGACGCGCTCGGCAAATTCCTGCCCGACCAGGATCGTCCGAACGAGGGGGTGTTCTCGTTCCAGGACGACGACGAGCAGTGGATCTCGCTGCGTTACGATCTGACCGCGCCGCTCGCCCGCTATGTCGGTGAGCGTTACGGGACCGACGGTCTTGTCCTGCCCTATCGCAGCTACCGCGTCGGCTACGTGTTCCGCAACGAAAAGCCCGGCCCCGGCCGCTTCCGCCAGTTCATGCAGTTCGATGCGGATACGGTCGGCTCGGCGACGCCGGCGGCGGATGCCGAGATCTGCATGATGGCGGCGGATACGATGGAAGCGCTCGGTCTCGGGGGGCAGTACGTCGTAAAGATAAACAGCCGTAAGGTACTCGATGGAGTGCTTGAAGCGGTGCGGCTGGGCGGTGATGAGAATGCAGGTAAACGTCTCACCGTCTTGCGCGCGATAGACAAACTAGATCGCCTCGGACCGCAAGGTGTGCGGGAACTCCTCGGGGTAGGTCGCAAGGACGAGAGCGGAGACGTGACTGCGGGTGCCAATCTGGACTTTGCCCAGATTGAGTCGTTGATGGATTACGTCAACTGGAAAGTCACTGTCTATCATCACGAGATAACTCCGACCGCAGTTACGACAACGATTCGTGACACATTCCAGCCGTCGGACCGTCAGTACGATTCGGGTCTGTTGCCTTCAAACGCTGCCATATTGGATGCGCTCGAAGCGAAGTTCGGCGCGAATGACACGGTAAGGGCAGCGATAGCAGAACTTCGGTCGATCGCGGAGTTGGTTCAAGCGTCGGGTTACGAAGGTAAAATTACAATCGACCCCTCCGTCGTGCGTGGCCTCGAATATTACACCGGCCCTGTCTATGAGGTCGAACTGCTGCTCGACACCAAGGACGAGAAGGGCCGTCCGGTGCGCTTCGGCTCGGTCGGCGGCGGCGGCCGCTATGACGGCCTCGTCTCGCGCTTCCGCGGTGAGCCGGTGCCGGCAACTGGATTTTCCATCGGCGTATCGCGGCTTCAGGCCGCGCTGACGCTGCTCGGCAAGCTCGACACCCGGCCCGACTTCGGCCCGGTCGTTGTCACCGTGTTCGACCGCGACCGCGTCGCCGACTACCAGAAGATGGTTGCAAGCCTGCGCAGCGCGGGCATTCGAGCCGAGCTCTATCTCGGCAATCCCAAGAACATGGGCAACCAGCTTAAATATGCCGATCGTCGCAACGCGCCCTGCGTCATCATCCAGGGTTCTGACGAAAAAGCGCGCGGCGAGGTGCAGATCAAGGATCTGATCGAGGGCGCGAAGGCGGCCGCCGCGATCGCTTCCAACCAGGAATGGCGCGAGAGCCGCCCGGCGCAGTTCTCGTGCAGCGAGGCCGATCTCGTCGCAAAAGTGCGCGAGGTGTTGGCGCGCCATGACGTGAGCTGGGGCTAGCTATTCGCTGACGCCGCCATGCCCGGGCTTGTCCCGGGCATCCGCCTCCTGTTTGATGGCGCCCGTTAACGGCCGGTGTTCGGCCCCAAGGGAGAGAAAAATGCCTGAGATCACTGTCAGCATGGCCGTGGGCCGCAGCGACGAGCAGAAGGCCGGCATGATGCGCGACATCACCCAGGCGCTGGTGAAGAATCTCGGCGTCGATGCCGATGCCGTCGTCATCCAGATCAACGAAGCCCCGCTCGCCCACAAGATGAAGGGCGGCAAGACGTTTGTGGAGCGCGCGGCAGCGGCGAAGAAGTAGCCACTCCTGGAGCGCCAATCACAACTGTCGTCCCGGCCTAGTGCGCAATTGCGCACGGGGGGCCGGGACGACACTGAGCAAGAACCATGGACGCACGCGACTTCATCAAGGTCGGCATGAGCGCCGAGCGCACGCTGGTGGTACCGGTGGAGCGCACGGTCGGGCATTTCGTGCCCGGCATGCCCATGGTGTATGCGACGCCGATGATGATCCTGGAGATGGAGATGACATCGGGCGACGCGATTCGCAGCGTCCTTCAGCCGGGCTGGGTCACGGTCGGCACCGAGGTCGACATCCGGCATCTTGCAGCAGCCCTTGTCGGCGCGACGGTGCGGACGACCGCGAAGGTCGTCGCGGTCGAGCGCCGCGTCATCCGCTTCGAGGTCGAGGCGTTCGAGGGCACGCGCAAGCTCGGCGAAGGCCGTCACGCGCGCGGGCTCGTCAATGTCGCGATGTTCAACAAGCGGTTAGGGACGACGTAGGAGCCGCTTGCTCTGCCTCATCCTGAGGAGACCGCGCAGCGGTCGTCTCGAAGGATGGCCACAGGCGAGAGCCGGGCCTGCATGGTTCGAGACGGCGCTTCGCGCCTCCTCACCATGAGGATCAACTACTTCGCCAGCTCCTTCGAGCGCTGCGTCGCCGCCGCGATCGCGCGGATCATGAGATCGCGCAGGCCTGGTTCACCCATCAGCACGCCGAGGGCCGCGGCCGTGGTGCCGCCGGGGGAGGTGACGTTCTGGCGCAGCGTAGCGGAGGGCAGCTCCGACTGATGCAGAAGTTCACCCGAGCCGGCGACGGTTTCGCGCGCAAGGTTTGTCGCCAGCGCCTCGGGCAATCCCGCTTCGACGCCGGCGCGCGCGAGCTCTTCGGCGAGCAGGAACACGTACGCCGGCCCCGAGCCGGACACGGCGGTCACCGCGTCCATCAGGCTCTCCTCGTCGACCCATTCGACCGAGCCGGTGGCGCGCAGCAGCGCATCGGCCACGGCGCGTTGCTGTGCACTGACATTGTGCGCGGCGACGGCCACCGTGATGCCCCGACCGATCGCGGCCGGCGTGTTCGGCATCGCGCGTACCACCGCGCCGCCGCAGACCTCTTCAAGCGAGGCGATCGTGGTTCCCGCCATGATCGACACCACCGAGGTCTTGTCCGAGACGAATGGCTTCAACCTGGCGCCGGCCTCGCGGAACATTTGCGGCTTCACCGCGACGACGAGGGTCTCGACCGTGCCGGCCGTCGTCATGTCCGGATTGAGCGCAACCCCCTTGGCGGCAAGTGCGGTGATCTCGGGCGAGATGTGCGGATCGATCACCGCGACGCGGCGCGGGTCGAGCCCCCCCGCCAGCCATCCGGTCAGCATCGCACCGCCCATCTTGCCGGCGCCGGCGAGCAGGATGGTGCCGGTGATGTTCTTGAGAGTGCTGTTCGTCATCGCTGTTGCCACAAAATCAGTGTCGTCCCGGCGGAGGCCGGGACCCATAACCACGAATGGTTTTAGTGGATGGGGTTGTTGGCAACAAGCATCGCGCGATCCGGCGAAATCACGCGGTATGGGTCCCGGCCCCCGTGCGCAATTGCGCACTAGGCCGGGACGACGATGATGGAAAGTCGTGGCCCTCTCACCGCGTCGGGGAGGCGGCGTGGTTACGCCTCGCCCACCGTGTCGAACATTGCCGCGTCCATGGCTTCCGTCGTGGTCTTGCCCGCCCACACCACGAACTGGAACGCCGGAAAATAGCGCTCGCAGGCGTGGATGGCGCCGGCGAGCATGGCTTCGCACTGGCCGGTGGAGGCGATGAGCCCGCCCGGCAGCACCAGGGCCTGTCGGTGCATGATCATGCCGGTGTTGGTCCACAGGTCGAAGTGCCCGACCCACAACTGCTCGTTGACCGCGGCGACGAGCCGCTGGACCTCCGGTCGTCGCGCAACCGGAATCTTCATGTCGAACGCGCAGGCCAGATGCAGCGCCTCGATCTCGCCCATCCAGGTGAAGGAGATCTGGTAGTCGGTCCATTGTCCCTTGGAGACAATCGTGAGTTCGTCTTCGCCGGAGCGTTCGAACGGCCAGTTGTTGCTGGCAGCGATATCCTCGACCACCGCGAGCGGATGGCTTTTGGAATCGATAGTGCCTTCGAGCAGGGACATGCCGTCTCGACCTCTTGCCTTTTTGTTGTCTTTGATACGCACGCGGTTGGTCCGGCGCGCGCTCCCTTAAAGTCGTTAAGGCGATCCCTCGTAGTCGCTGTTGCGATCTCCTCGGAGTCGCTCTCGCGATCTCGGGATCAGCGCGGGCTTGTCGCGGATCAACTGATGTGATTTGCGGAATCTGCGCAACTGGCTGCCGAGTCCGTCCACAAGTCAGGACTCGTTCGTCCACAGCTCATCTCCGCCACAATTATTAACGCGGGGAGGACGAACCGGACGAAGGAGAACAAACCGGAATCGGATTCGCCGGTGGCCCGCCAGTCGTCGATTCCGCCGCGGGCCGACTGGACCACCATCGCGGCATGGGACCATGCGGTTTTCCCATGCGGAACACGCTTGCCGCAGCCCCGAACGGGCGTCATATTTCCGTTCAGGCCGTTCATCCCGGACGGCCGATGTTCTCAGGGCGGGGTGAAAGTCCCCACCGGCGGTAAGGGCCGAAAGGCCTAAGCCCGCGAGCGCCTTCCCCAAAGTCTGTTTCTGAGGGGAGGGGTCAGCAGATTCGGTGCAACTCCGAGGCCGACGGTTAAAGTCCGGATGAAAGAGGACGGTCGGTGGCAGACGCATCGCAGGATGCGGCTGTTTGTCGTTCCGTGTGCCCTGATTCTGGTCCTTAACTGAGGAAAGCCATGAATCAGATGTTGCAAGACCCCCAAGTCCAAACTTTCCAGGTCGAAACGTCCCAACCAACCCAAACGCCGCCGCCGGTTCCACAGGATCCCGCGACGGACCATCCGCGCTTCGCCAAACCGCAGCGGGTGGCCTTCGTGCAGGCGTGCTGGCACCGCGACGTCGTCGAGGAGGCCCGCATCGCCTTCGTGAAGGAGGCGGAGGCGCGCCACCTCAATCATGTCGACGTGTTCGAGGTGCCGGGCTCGTTCGAGATCCCGCTGCATGCGCAGATCCTCGCCAAGACACGGCGCTATACCGCGATCGTCGCGGCCGGCCTCGTCGTCGACGGCGGTATCTACCGTCATGAGTTCGTCGCCGACACCGTGATCAAGGCACTGATGGACGTACAGCTGCGTACCGAGGTGCCCGTGTTCTCCGCGGTGCTGACGCCGCAGCAATTCCACGAGACCGAGGTGCACTACGATTTCTTCCGCAGGCATTTTGCCATCAAGGGCGTCGAGGTGGCGGCCGCCTGCGCGGAGACATTGCTCGGGCTCGAACGTCTGCGCGGCCAGGTCGCCGCGGGAATCGTGTAACGCGGCGCAACGACCGTCCCTCATCCCGAGGAGCGCGAAGCGCGTCTCGAGGGATGAGGGGCGATCGCTGCCGTGTTCGTCATCACCCCAGCGACACCCCCGCCTTGGCGCGGCTGATCCCGAGGGTCAGAATGCGTTGAAGGAGGTCCGGATATTTGAGCCCGGCATGTTGAGCCGCCGTGGCGAATTCCTGGCTCTTGGCGATTTCAGGGTTGGGATTGGCTTCGATGAAATACGGCGTGCCGTCGGCGGTGAGACGAAAGTCGATGCGCGCGTAGCCGTCGAGACCAAGCGTCCGGTAGATGCGTTTCGCGGCCCTCTGGATCTTGGCGGTCACTTCCGGCGCCAGATCCTTCGCAGGCCCGTCGACGATGCCGACCTTCTCCTGATAGTCGGTGTCGTGCTTGGCCTTCTCCGTGGCGATGTGCCGTGACGAGCGGCCGCCCATGCTGCCGAATTTCAACTCCCAGACCGGCAGAACGCGTAAGCGATTGTTGCCGAGCACGCCGACGTAAAGCTCTCGTCCCTCGATGAACTGCTCGGCGATGGCGGCGGATTCGACCCGCTCGTGGATGAAGGCAACCCGCTCCGCCAGCTTCTCGTCGGTATCGACGATCGACGCTTGCGAGATGCCGAAGGATCCATCCATGTTCAGGCTCTTGACGATCAGCGGCAGCGCAAGACGCGTCGGGCGCTTTACCTTGCGGCGCATCGGGAAGACCGCAAAAGCCGGTGCGGCAATCCGGCGGTGATGCACCAGCGTCTTGGACAAATCCTTGCCGCGCGCCAGGGTCAGGCCGCGCGGATTGCAGCCGGTATAAGCGACCTTCATCAGCTCGAGATAGCTCGCAATGTGCTGGTCAAAGGCGACGTTGTTGTGGAATTCCTCCAGCAGCGTGAAAACCACGTGCGGCTTGAACTCCTCGATCGCCTCGCGCACCGGCTTGATTTCCTCCTGCGCGCCCAATGGGCGAACCTCATGGCCCGCCGCGCGCAAGGTGCTCACTACGTCGTATTCGGTTTTCCACGCGTTGATTTCCTGCGCGGTGTGTCCGTCGCTGGAGTCCGGCGGCACGAAGTCCGGATGCATGAGGACCAGAATGCGCAGACGTCTCATAGCGCGATCCATTTTCGCCGAGACGGGCCAAACATCGTGTGCATCGTCTTGGCGGTCACGAGAACGGTAAAATCGAGAACAAGCTTCGGTTCGGGACCGACGGCGCGCAGGTCCAGCTCGCGGCAGCGAGAGATCATCTCGTCGAGCACGGCATCGAGTGTAAGCTGATTCTCGCCCGTCCATCGCGCCACCAGCTGCCTGATATGGGCGCGGTGCCGCCGGATCAAGGCCGAAGCCGGCTTCGACCGGTGATGCCGCGGATCGGCCGAAAATAGCCGGGAGAGATCGCGGTCGTAGGTCTTCGGAGGTGTGAAGGTGTAGAACGCCTGCTTCTTCTTGTAGTGGGCTTCGAGCGTCTGGCTGAGCCGACCCAGCGTATCGACACGCTCCCGCGTCGTGATCAGCGGCCGCTTTCCCGCGATCTCGCCCATCAGCTCGTCGACATATTCGAGCTTCTTCAGTGCCGGCCAGCCGGCATAGCGCGTCCGCCAGTTCGAGCGCGGCCGCAGCCACACCGCAAAGGTCTCGGCGAAATCCTCGTCGGGATGGCTCTGCGCATACCACAGCCGCAGATGCTGGACGTAACGCCGGCTGGCCGGATTGGGCCGGTAATAGCGTGGATAGTGTTTCGACGAGGGGCCGAACAGTTGCTGCCAGCGCCGGCGGCGCTGCAATTGGTAGCCGTGCTGGATCGCATGGCCCGCTTCGTGACGGAGGATGGCCATGCACTCCCGCCATGTTCCGCCCTCGACGTCGAACATCATCTTCTTCTCGAGCTTCATCAGGCGCGGATGAGCGAGATAGAACGGAATGGCGATGCCGGGAACGCCGCCCGGACTGAACCATTCGCTCGACATCCACGTGTGCGGCCGCAGCCGGATATCCCGTTCTTCCAGCTCCTCATAGAGCGTGCTGACGCAGTCCTCGAGCCAGGTGCCCTCGACCGTAACCCTCAGGCTGGAGAGGCGTTGCTTGAGCAACTCGTCATCCGACAGCTTCTCCCAGGCAAATTTCCGGCGTGGCATCGGGCATCCAGAGGGCAGAGATGACTCGGGATTCGGATGATGTCATGGGCGGTCGTCGGCAACAATGGGCAGCGGCGGCGGGTGAGGCCGTGGGCAAGGCGAAGCGTGCCCACCGTCTTCATGGCCGCAATAAAAGGTGGACACGGCGGGTTGCGCCCTTTGCCCACCCTGCGATGTCCCGGAAGCGGGCCAGGCAAGAAATCACAAGCAAGAAATTCAGTCGAACAGGCTCGACACCGACTCTTCCGCGGCGGTGCGCGCGATCGCGTCGGAGATCAGGCTGGCGATCGGCAGCGTGCGGATGTTCGGCGCCTTGCTCACCGCGTCCGTCGGCAGGATCGAGTCGGTGATCACGAGCTCCTTCAGCCTGGAGTTCGTGATGCGCGCGGCCGCGCCGCCGGAAAGCACGCCGTGGGTGATGTAGGCGTAGACGTCCTTGGCGCCCTTGGCGATCAGTGCGTCGGCCGCGTTCACCAGCGTGCCGCCGGAATCCACGATGTCGTCGATCAGGATGCAGGTGTAGCCGGCGACGTCGCCGATCACGTTCATGACCTCGGATTCGCCGGCACGTTCGCGGCGCTTGTCGACGATCGCGAGCGGCGTGTTGATGCGCTTGGCGAGGCCGCGTGCGCGCGCGACGCCGCCGACGTCGGGCGAGATCACCATCGTCTTGGAGAGGTCGAACTTGTCCTTGATGTCGCGCACCATCAGCGGCGCCGCGTAGAGATTGTCGGTCGGGATGTCGAAGAAGCCCTGGATCTGGCCGGCATGCAGGTCGAGCGTCATGACGCGGTCGACGCCGGCCTGGGTGATCAGATTGGCGACGAGCTTTGCCGAGATCGGCGTGCGCGAACCCGATTTGCGGTCCTGCCGGGCGTAGCCGAAATAGGGCAGCACCGCGGTGATGCGGCGTGCCGAGGAGCGGCGCAGCGCGTCGGTAATGATCAGCAATTCCATCAGATGGTCGTTCGCCGGGAACGAGGTCGACTGGATGACGAAGGCATCCGAGCCGCGGACGTTCTCCTGGATCTCGACGAAGATCTCCATGTCGGCGAAGCGCCGTACCACCGCCTTGGTCAGCGGCAGGTCGAGACCTTGCGCGATGGCCTGTGCGAGAGCCGGATTGGAGTTGCCGGCGACGAGCTTGATGGAGCCGTTCTTGGCCGACATGGACGCTTCCTCCCGCGCTTTGCTGGACACGATGTTCAACATCAGAGAATACCCACTGGAAGCACGGTTACGACGGGCGAGGAAATATCAGGCCGGGGGCTGCAATGGCAACCCGGGACGCTACGTTTTCCCTGCGAAATCCCGAGTCCGGCCAACGGTTTGCCCGGAAGTTGGGCCCGTGGTTTCGCGGGGGTTATCGCTCCGCATAGCCGAGCGCCGAGGCCGGCATCTCGGCCGCCGGAGCCTCTAGGATCACGCTCGCCACGGCCGGCCCGCGCAAGCCGGGAGCGGAGCCCGGCGCATCCGGCGCGCCGTTGATCATGTTGGAAAGTCCGCTGAATCCGGCCTGGGCGATCTTCCGCAGCACGAGGTCGTCGGCGGCGCCCCAGGGGTCACGTCCACCCCTGGCCGCGGTCGGTTCCTCGCCGGAAAGGCGCAGCGCGCGCTGCTGGTTGGCGTCGTAGACGTCCCAGACCCAGGCGATCACGGTCTTGCCGCGCACGATCTGGGCAGAGAGGTAGCTGCGCACGCGGTAGGCGGCCGTCCCCTCGCGGGAGACCACGGACAGGCTGCGCAGCTTGGATTCGCTGTCGAGCACGCCGACCATGCGGTCGAACACTTGCGGCGGCGGCCCGTCGATTGATTCGAATGCGACCGTCGCCCCGGATCCGGCGCTCGGCGCCATCGCATAGGAGTTCGCAGCACCACCGCCACCGGCACAGCCGCCAAGCGCGGTCGCAGCCGCCAGCAGCATGATCGCCAGCACCCGCGAACCCGCGCGGCGCAAGATGAATGACGCGTCCCTCATGAGGAGGGCAGCGATATCGTTAAAACGCATTAACGTCTAGGGCGGGAGCACCGCAGGCCACAGTCATCGCGCCGGGCTCATCGCCCCGGAATGACGCGGCGTTGCCCTTGTGTTCACGCTTCGAGCGCGATCGCGTGAACGTGACGGCCGTAATCCGGCTCCTTGCGATGCACCGAGCGGCGGTAGCTGAAGAAGCGTTCGTCGGCGTAGGTGTCCAGACCAAGATCGTCGATCATCAGGATGCCTGCGGCTTCCAGACGCTTCCGGATGAAGCCGGCGAGGTCGAACATCGCGTGGCCCTCGCGCACCGACGGGATGAAGAACATGGCGTTGTCCGCATCCGCGTCGATGAAGCGCGCCACGAATTCATTGCCGACTTCATAGCTGTCCTGGCGGATCAACGGGCCGATCGCGGCGATGATGCCGCTGCGCGTAGCGCCGAGTTTTTCCATCGCTGAAATGGTCGACTCCAGCACGCCGGTGAGCGCGCCCTTCCAGCCGGCATGCGCGCCCCCGATCACGCCCGCGTTGGGATCGACGAACAGCACGGGCCCGCAATCGGCGGTGGAGACGCCGAGCGCGATGCCGGGCACCTTCGTCACCAGCGCATCGCCCTTCGGCCGCGGCCCGCCCGGCCACGGGGTGTCGGCGACGAGCACGTCGGGGGAATGGATCTGGTGCAGGCTGAGAAAGCGTTCCGGCGCGACGCCGACATGCTCGGCCATGCGGCGGCGGTTCTCCGCGACAAGGGCCTGATCGTCATTGGAGCCGAGCCCGCCGTTCAGCGCGGAATAGATGCCGTCCGAGACGCCGCCTTCGCGGGTGAAGAAGGCGTGGCGCAGACCGGGCACCGCCGACAGCAGCGAGGAAGCAAGGCTCATGAGGCGCCTCCGGCGCGTTCGAGATCGCTGAGGCCGGCGATACTCGTCAGCCGCCGCTCGGAGATGCCGAGCACCTTGAACATCGAGCCCATGCCGCTGCGTCCGGTATCGGTCAGGCGCTTGAGTGCGATCGAAATATCGGTGGCGACGTCAGGCGTCGCCTTCTGCATCAGCGCGGCTGCACGGGTTTCGATGCCGACGCGCTTGAGGAAATCGCCCTGCGTCACCGGGCCGTGCACGCGGGCGCCGACATCCTCGGCCGCGCGCGCGAGCGCCTGGAAATCGACATGGGCGGTGACGTCGGCCTGGCCCGGCGCCTTCAGGGGATCGGTGAAGGAGTGGCGCGCGATCGCCTGGAAGGTGTCGCCGGCATCGCTGCGCAGATGGCCGTAGTCGACGATCAGCGCCGCGCCGTCCTGGTCGCGCACGCGCGTCGCGAGCTTCATGATCTCCGCATCGGGCCGCCATTCGAACACGGCCCCGACGGGCGCTGCGCGTACCAGAGACGGCAGCAGCACCTCGAAGCGCGGCGTCGGCTCGGAAGCCGCGCCGAACTGAAGTTTTCCGTTGGCATCGATCTCGATCACGCGCTCGTGCCAGCCGTTCTCGTGACGGACCATCTGGTGGATCGGCAGCACGTCGAAATATTCGTTGGCGAGGATGATGCTCGGTCCCTCGGGCACGTCGTCGATGCTGTCGTGCCAGGCGATGTTGCGCACGCCCGACAGCGTCGCATTCTGTCGTTCGCGCAGGACGGGATTGACCTCGACCATGTGGATGTGAAGCGCCTGGTACAGCGGCGGCAGCACGCGGAGCGCGCGTAGCGCATCCGCCATCATGGTGCCGCGGCCGGGGCCGAGTTCGATCAGCCGCAGGAATTGCGGCGAGCCCATCTGCTTCCACACCGAGGCGGTCCACAGGCCCAAGAGCTCGCCGAACATCTGGCTGACCTCGGGCGCGGTGGTGAAGTCACCTTCTCGTCCCAATGGATCGCGCGAGACGTAATAGCCATAGCGCGGGTGCATCAGACACAGTTCCATGTACCGCCAGACCGGCATGGGGCCCGAGGATTTGATCAGCGCCTTGATCTCGTTGAGTAGCGGCTGTTCGGTCACGGTCTATCTTCTCGAAAGGAATTAACTGATAGCCTTTGCGGGCTGCGGCGCACCGCGCCTCACTGCCAATACAATAAGTATGAGGCCTACAATAAGCATCGGGATCGACAACAGCATGCCCATGGTTAATCCGCCCCAGAGAAAGCCGAGCTGGACGTCCGGTTCGCGGAAATGCTCGCCGGCGATCCGGCTCAGACCATAGATCAGGATGAAGGCGCCGAGGATCATGCCCGGCCGCTTCAGGGCACCGAAGCGGATCATGATCGCGAGCACCGTGAACAGCAAAATGCCCTCCATGCCGGCCTCATAGAGCTGGCTGGGATGGCGCGGTAGCTGGGCGGGGTCATTGGGAAAAATCATCGCCCAGGGCAGCTCCGGGTCGGTGGCGCGGCCCCACAATTCGCCATTGATGAAATTGGCGATGCGGCCCAGCAGCAGTCCGACCGGGGCGACGGCGGTGGTGATGTCGCCGAGCGACAGGATCGAGATGCCGTTGCGATAGGCGAACCACATCACCGCGACGACGCAGCCGAGGAAGCCGCCGTGGAAGGACATGCCGCCTTCCCAAAGCCTGAAGATCGCGGCGGGATGCTCGATGAAGAAGGGCAGATTGTAGAACAGCACGTAGCCGGTGCGGCCGCCGAGGATGATGCCGAGCGTGACCCACAGAATGAAGTCGTCGATCTGCAGCAGCGACATCGGCGCCGGACCGCCCCACAGGCGCTCTTTCTTCAGGAGCGAGCGCGCATAGAGCCAGCCGAATACGATGCCGCAGATATAGGCCAGCGCATACCAGCGGATCGCGAACGGACCGATCTCGATCGCGATCGGCTTGAAGGCGGGAAAGTCGATGAGCAGAAAGGGCATCGCGCCTTCTATGTCTAGACCAGATTGCGGCGATAGAGCGCCAGCAGACGCTCCCAATGCCGCTCGGCGGCGTCGCGGTGATAGACCGGACGCTTGGGAAAGGCGAAGCCGTGATGGGTGCCGGGATAGATCTCGACCTCGGCTTTGGCGCCGTTCATGCCCTGCTTCACCTTCTCGATGATCTCGGCGGGCGCGTAGATGTCGGTCTCGGCGCAGGCGAAATAGAGCTCGGCCTCGGTCCTGCCGGCGGCGAGATGCGGGCTGTCGTCCTGGTCGGTTGCTAGCTGCGTGCCGTAGACCGAGGCGGCGGCCTTGACGCAATCGGGAAAATGCGTGGCGGCGTTGATAGCGTAGCGGCCGCTCATGCAGTAGCCGACGGTGCCGACGACATCTGTGTTCGCCGCGGTCCTGCCCTCGGCATAGGCGAGCAGTGCTTTGGTGTCGTCCATGACCATGGGGATCGTGAGCGAGCCCATCAGCGCGAACATGCGCTTGCGCTCCGGCGCGTTCGGATCGGCCGGCAGCGCGCCGAGCTCCATCACGCCCGAGCGGTAATAGAGGTTCGGCAGCATCACGTAATAGCCGGAGGTCGCGAGCCGGCGCGCCATGTCACGCAGCTCTTCGCGGATCGCCGGCGCGTCCATGTAGAACAGGATGACCGGAAACGGCCCGCCGCGTTCGGGATGGCTGATGAAGGTGGCGGTGTGACCGTCCTTGGTGGGGATCGCGATCTGCTGATCGATCATCTTGAGCGCCTTTGTACTTCTTCTTATGCAGGGACGTTGAGTACGATTGCAAGGAAACCGGGGCATGACAAGGATGCCGCCGATCGGCTCTTGAACCGGCCCGATCGGATTGCCATTGTCTTTCCGCGCGCTCGCGCAGAGTTCATCGAAAGCCGCCAGGAGACCGAAATGACCCAGACCAACAACCGGTTTTTCGACGAGATCGGCCGCCTGATGAACGACGCCGCCGGTGCCGCGCAGGGCGTCAAGCGCGAGTTCGACACGGTGATGCGCACCCAGGCCGAAAAATTCCTGCGCGACATGGATCTGGTCAAGCGCGAGGAGTTCGAGGCGGTCAAGGACATGGCGCGGCTGGCGCGCGAGGAGAACGAGGCGCTGAAGGCACGCATCACGGCGCTGGAGGCCAAGCTCGGCGGGTAACTCCGGCGGCTCCATCGGGTCTATCGGGTTCCGCCCGGCGGCCCATTCTCCTTGTCATTTCCGCGTCTTCCGGGTAAAAGCCCGCCACGTCCGCGGCCCCCGCACCCCTGGAGGCTTGCTGCGGCGTATGCCATGGGCCGCCTTGCGGCCCATTAACTTTTGCAAAAACAAGGACTTAACGTTATGGCGACCGTCAAGGAATTGAAGGCGACCGCACGTCCGAAGAGCGGCAAGGGGGCCGCCCGGGCTGAGCGTCGCGCCGGGAGAGTGCCCGGAGTGATCTATGGCAACAACCAGCCCCCGCTGACGATCTCGATCGAAGATCGTGAACTGCGCACGCGCATCCTCGCCGGCCGCTTCCTGACCACGCTGGTCGACATCGACCTTGAGGGCAACAAGCACCGCGTGATTCCGCGCGACTACCACCTCGATCCGGTCAAGGATTTCCCGATCCATGTCGACTTCATGCGGCTCGGCGAAGGCGCCACCATCCGCATCAGCGTTCCCTTGCACGTGGTGAAGGCTGAGGGTTCGCCCGGCGTGAAGCGCGGCGGCGCCGTGAACATCGTTGCGCATGCGATCGAGCTCGAGTGCGGCGTGGAGAACATCCCGCAGTTCATCGAGGCGGATGTCGGTTCGCTTGAAATCGGCCACTCGCTGCATCTATCCGACATCAAGCTGCCGGCCGGCGTGAAGGCGCTGACCTCCGAGGACGCGACCCTCGTCACCATCGTGCCGCCGTCCGGCTACGCCGAAGAGCAGAAGGCTGCGGCTGCTGCTCCGGCTGCGGGTGCTGCTGCTCCGGCCGCTGGTGCTGCCGCTCCTGCTGCAGGTGCTGCTGCTCCGGCCGCGGCTGCCAAGGCTCCGGCTGCCAAAGCTCCCGCTGCCAAGGCTCCCGCCGGCGGCGACAAGAAGAAGTAACTCTCAAAGCCGGCGCGCGGTCCCTGACCGCGCGCCGAGCGAGGGGCGCGCCGCGTCATGCGACTCTTTGTTGGGCTCGGCAATCCCGGCGCGAAATACGCACGCAACCGGCACAATATCGGCTTCATGGCCGTCGACGTGATCGCACGGCGTCATGGTTTCGCGCCCTGGCGCCGCAGGTTTCAGGGCGAGACCTCGGAAGGTTCGCTCGGCACTGAGCGCGTGATCCTGCTCAAGCCGACGACCTACATGAACGATTCCGGCCGCAGCGTTCAGGAAGCGGCAGGCTTCTTCAAGATCGCGCCGGGCGACGTCACCGTATTCCATGACGAACTCGAACTGCCGCCGGGCAAGGTGCGGGTGAAGATCGGCGGCGGCATCGCCGGCCACAATGGCTTGCGCTCGATCTCCGCCCATATCGGCAACGACTACCGCCGGGTGCGGCTCGGCATCGGTCATCCCGGCGTCAAGGAACTGGTGCACGGCCACGTGCTGTCGGACTTCGCCAAAGCCGACAACGACTGGGTAGCGACACTCTGCGACGCGGTGGCCGAGCACGCGGGATTGGTTGCCAAAGGCACGGACGCGACCTTCGCCAACAGGGTGCACCTCGCCATGCAGGCGAAGGGATTTTTGACCAAGGACGACAACGGCAAGGAATAACGCTCGTGGGATTTAAATGCGGGATCGTCGGATTGCCCAATGTCGGCAAATCGACCTTGTTCAACGCGCTGACCGAGACGGCCGCGGCGCAGGCGGCGAACTATCCGTTCTGCACGATCGAGCCGAATGTCGGCGAGGTCGCAGTGCCGGATCCGCGGCTGGAGAAGCTCGCAGCCATCGCCAAGTCGGGCCAGATCATTCCGACCCGACTGACCTTCGTGGACATCGCCGGCCTCGTGCGCGGCGCGTCAAAGGGTGAAGGCCTCGGCAACCAGTTCCTCGCCAACATCCGCGAGGTCGATGCCATCGCGCATGTCGTGCGCTGCTTCGAGGACTCCGACATCACCCATGTCGAGGGCAAGATCGCCCCGCTCGCCGACATCGAGACCATCGAGACCGAGCTGATGCTCGCCGATCTCGACAGCCTCGAAAAGCGCGTCGACAACCTGTCCAAGAAGGCCAAGGGCAACGACAAGGACGCCAAGGAGCAGCTCGACCTCGTCAATCGTACGCTGGTGCTGCTGCGCGAGGGCCAGCCCGCGCGCCTCGTCGAGCGCAAGGCGGAGGAGGAGCGCGCCTTCGGGATGCTCGGCCTGCTGTCATCCAAGCCGGTACTCTACGTCTGCAACGTCGAGGAAGGCTCGGCCGCATCGGGCAATTCGTTCTCGAAGGCGGTGCAGGACCAGGCCGCCAAGGAAGGCGCCATTGCCGTCGTCATCTCGGCAAAGATCGAATCCGAGATCGCCACCATTTCACGTGACGAACGCGCCGATTTCCTGGAGACGCTGGGTCTCGAAGAGGCCGGCCTCGATCGCCTGATCCGCGCCGGCTACACGCTGCTCGACCTCATCACCTATTTCACGGTGGGCCCGAAGGAAGCGCGCGCCTGGACCATCCATCGTGGCACCAAGGCGCCGGGCGCGGCCGGCGTGATCCACACCGACTTCGAGAAGGGTTTCATCCGCGCCGAGACCATCGCGTATGAGGACTACGTCGCGCTGGGCGGCGAAGCCGGCGCCCGCGATGCCGGCAAGCTCCGCCTCGAAGGCAAGGAATACGTCGTCGCCGACGGCGACGTGATGCATTTCAGGTTTAATACGTAAGATCAGCTTGTCGTTGCCGGGCGCGCGAAGCGCGAGCCCGGATGACGGCTACCGCAACCCGCCGCCCTGATCCCTGATCGCGCCGAGGTGCTCGTTGATACGGAAGATGATCAGGATCAGCTCCGCGAGGATGCGCGAGAACACGATCCCGACGACGACGCTCGCGATCGACGATAGCAGCGTCAGGAAGCCGCCGAACGGGCTGATCGCCATCATCGCGAGGCCGGAGAAGATGCCGGAGAGGCCGAACAGGCAGATCAGCGCGATCACCAGCCAGTAGAAGGTCTTGATGATCGTCGGCGTGATGAAGCGGTCCCATTGAAACAGGTCGCTGAATGAAAACATTGCTCTCCCCAGGGCAATTCAGGTGGTGTCAAAACGGGCCTTGCAAGTGGATTCCGGCCCCCGGTTGATCCGACTCAAGACCAACGCCGGCGCGTCGAATGTAGCACGAGCCATGCAGGCCGGCGGGTTGAGATTGCCGCAAAGTGCGGCCACAATCTGTCATTCCCTCAAACCTTTCCCAAGATGACCCTGACCTTCGAAGATTTCCCGCCCGGCCGGTTCGGAACATTCGGCCCGCGCCATGTCACCCGCGACGAGATCCTGGCCTTCGCTGCCGAGTTCGATCCCCAGCCGATGCACCTCGACGAGGAGGCCGCCAGCAAAAGCATGTTGCGCGGCCTGTCCGGCTCGGGCTGGCATCTCTGTTCGCTGATGATGCGGATGATGGCCGACGGCTTCATTACCCGCGCCGCCTCGCTGGGATCTCCCGGCGTCGAGGAGGTGCGCTGGCTGTCGCCGCTGAGACCCGGCGACGACCTCATGCTCGACGTCGACGTCGTGGAGGCTCGCACCTCGAAGAGTCGTCCGGAGCTCGGCATCGTCAAGTTCAAATGCGCCGTGCGTAACGCTGGGGGTGATGCGCTGTGCGAGATGACCTCGCCGATCCTGATCAAGCGGCGCGAGGGGGCGGTCTAATGCCGTTTTTCGAGGAGATCGAGATTGGGCATCGCCGCGAGATCGGCGCCTATATTTTCACGGCGGACTCCATCAAGGCGTTCGCCGCGAAGTTCGATCCGCAACGTTTCCACCTCGACGAGGAGGAGGGCAAGAACTCGCTGTTCGGCGGGCTCGCGGCCTCGGGCTGGCATGTCGGCTCGGCCTGCATGAGCCTGCTTGTCGCCGACGGCCAGCGTCTGGCGCGGGAAGCCGCTTCGCGCGGCGAGGAGGTCGCGGTGTGGGGCCCGTCGCCGGGCTTTCGCGACCTGCGCTGGATCAAGCCGGTGCTCGCCGGCGACATCGTCACCTACGTCAACGTCGTCATCGACAAGCGCAGCTCCGCCTCGCGACCCGGCTGGGGCATCCTGACCGCGCGCACCACCGGCACCAACCAGCGCGGCGAGGACGTCTACGCCATCACCGCCAGTGCCTTCGTGCCGATGCGTGCGAACGGCGGTTAGATCCGTTCCAAGATGAACGGCGAAAACAGCGTGCGAGTGTTGCCTCCGCGCTATGGACGCGATTCCGGGTGGCTGCCATAAGCCTGCGCAACATGGTTTTCCCGCGAAGCAGTTGGCGGAACCATCGAGTTGCTAACCAATTATGAACCTGTCGCTGTCTATTTGAACGATCTGGGCAGAGTACAGGGGACGAGGACCATGGCAGACCGCGGCGCACTCAAGCTGGTCGGATTTATCTTTGCTACCGCGACGCTGGTTGTGATGCTGGTCGCTGGCATGGTGGTGAAGGGCTACGCCGACGGCGCCTACACTCTCGAAGCTTCGACCGTGGAAGCCGCCCGGTAAGACTTCGTTAACTCCGCGGGGCCGCAACGCGGCCTCCGCCTCAGCGGCTATAGACGAACGCCAATATCGCGATCGCAACCGCCAGCAATCCGACAAAGCGCAGCATGATCGTGCCGAACTGGTTCGGCGCGGGCCGCAGCGGTATCGGGTCCGTGTTGTCGGGCCGAATGCTTTCCATCTGAAATGTCCCCAGGCCCGGCCGCGATGGCTGTGGGCGCCTGGCGTTAGTCGCCGGGAGGATGCGGGAAGTTCAAAGTGGTGGCGAGGGAGAGCACATATCCCACGAATCAAAACCGCCGCGCCCCTTTCGGAACGCGGCGGCTGATAATGCGGGATTCAGCGATCAGCTGTTGCGCAGGCCATCGGCGGCGCGCTTCCACTGCGAGACGTTGTCGGCGATCATGCGGGTCGACTTCATCGCGGCCTGGCTGAGCTGGGCGTAGCCGGAGATCTCGCGCTGGACGCGCTGGCCTTCGGCATGAAGCAAGTCGCGCAGGCTTTCGAGCTCGGAGATCAGATTCTCGATCTCGGCGAGCGAGGTGCCGGCGACGCGCTGGATCAGCGAGTTGACATTGGTGACGGTGGCCTCCGCGCTCGGATCGAGCGGCGGCGCGTCCGTGGTCGTCGATGCCGGACGGCGCAGATAGGCGATGTCGTTGCGGACGAAGTCACGGATGCCGGCTTCAACTTCCGTAACTGCGGCGAGGTCGGTGTCGACCGTCTCGGTCTCGGTGGTCTCGGTCTTTTCCGGGCGCATGGCGTTCATCGTTGTTCCCCTGTTCGCGTTGAGCGCAGCGCGAGTGTCCCCCGCACGACGACGTCGGTCAGGACTAGGGCGTCGGATTTTGGCCGCAACTTGGCCGAGGTGCGGCAAGGGCGGTCCATTCGGGGGCTTTGCCGTGGCGTATGGTTACGAGAGTCTGAACGCGGCCCGCGGAGAAGAACCCATCTCCTCATCAGGATGAGGGGAAAGAGTGGGGCCTGGCTACCAGCTCTTCTTGAAACCCGCCGTCAGGCTCTTGTTGATCGTCCCTTGCGAGGTCTCGCCGACCGAACCCGAGACGGTGACGTTGTCGAACAGCTTTTGCTCGGCACCGACCTTGCGCAGCCATTTGTCATCGGTGGTCGACAGCGACTGGCCCGCGGTGATGCTGGTACCGGTGTCGGTGAGGGTGACCTTGGCGGACTGGTCGGTCCCGTAATTGCGCGTGATGTGACCACCGACGCCGGGGAGCGCCGTGGTGCCCTGCTGGTTGACGCTGTAGCCGTTCTGGAGTGTCAGCGAGGTATCGCCCGACAGCGGCACCGACTTGATCAGCGACGCCCCGAGCTTGCTCTGTTCGGCGCCGGGATCGACGCGGGCTTCCACCGCGGTCTTGTCCCAGATCGCGCCTGCGCCCGGGGCGGTCGCGGCCGCCCACGCGCTGCCGGACGACTGAGGCACGCTGCCGCCATTGGTGGCCTTTTGTGCCAGGAGCTCGGACATCGTCCGCGGTTCGCTCGTCACCGTCATGTCGGCGCCGATGCGGGCGTCCCAGAATGAGGATACCGACTGCTTCACCGTCACCGCCGAGGAGCCGTTGGCGTTGGCGTTGGTCGCCCAGTTCAGCCCGTCCTTGGCGGCGGCCTGCGCGCGCTTCTTGGCGGCGATGGTGTCGTTGAGCGTGCCGGCGTCGATCGCCAGCTGGCCCCAGTCGAGCTTGTCGATGTCGATGCCGCTGAGCACGTCGGGGTCGTTGCCGTCGGGGGCCTCCGCCGCTTCGGCGTCCTCCTCGGGCACCGCGGCCGTGGGCGGAATGATCTGCGCCGAAACCGTCAGCACCGATCCCAAGATGAAAACGGCCGCCAGCACCGGCAGCCTGGCCCAGCCAAACCCTGTCGAGAATTCCATCGTCCTGCCCGTCAGCCCAATTCGCGCACAGGATGCGGAACCATCGTTGCGGAATTGTGGCGGTTCCATCAAACGCGAACCAACGGGCCGCGCGAAAGGCGCGCGCCCGATGGCGAGCTTCTCCACGATTGCATCCGGCGGGGCTGGAGGCCAGGACGCGTCGCGGGGAGCATCAGCCATCGGTCCCGAACAGCGGGGCCCGTTGGTGTCCCCTTTCAGCCGACGCTGGTCATCTTCGGCAGATGAATGGCGCGGCCGAGCGCCTGCTCGACCAAATCAAACGTGTCGATCAGCACGCGCAGGCTGGTGAGCTTGCCGGCCCTGAACTGGGCGAACTGCGCCACCCGCAGGCTGATCGGCTTGCTGGAATCCAGCGCGGTGAGCGAATAGCGCAGCATCGAGGCGGCGGAATCGACCCCGAGCATGATGCTCTCGCGGTCAAAGCGGCGGACCTGGAAATTGTCGGCGAGTTGATGAATGACGTCGAGCACGGCATCCTTGCCCTGGCGCGCGCCGAGGAACGGAAACATGTCGATCGGGCCGTACAGCGCCCACTCGACGTCCTCGTCGATCAGGGCTTCGATGTCCTCGAAATGCCGGTCGTTGATCGCGCGGTGCAACGCGCGCGAGAAACGCCAGAGGCTGTGCTCTGTCATTTGGGCAGTCCTGAAGCTGGCTTGCGAAAAAAACGAAAAACAACCCCATGCGCACAGGAAAGGTGCCGCAGGGTCGCTCAACTCATTTGTATACGAACAAAATACGCTGTTTCGGCCAAAACGCAATTCACGTTTTCGCAATGCACAATTGATCGCGGCTTGTGAGATTTACAACAGGACCCCGTATTTTACCGGTCTCGCCCGGTCGGAGAGCGATCTACGCCCCGTCCACCCGCTGGCCCACGATCAATGGTCCGATCTCACGTTCCAGCACTTGCTGCACCAGATCGTAGGAATCGATGATCTCGCGGATCTGCGCGACCTGGCCGTTGCGGCCATGTCGACCTGAATGATGCGGTCGTTGCTGCGCTTCCTGAAGAACACGCGCAAATAGGCTGCCACCGTGTCGCCCTCGGCGACGATCTGCGGCACCTCGTAGCGGATCTCGGCGTATCGCTCCTGCACCGTGCGCCAGAACTCGCCAAGCTCGTTCTTGCCGTGGCAGGGGCCCATGTGCGGCAGCACGTCGATCGGCGCGTGGGTGAGGAAGTCGACGTCGTCGGTGCAGCAGGCGAGCGCAGCCTGGAGATCGCTGCGCGCGATGGCATCGAGCAGATGCAGCACGCGCTGGCGATTGAGCTGCTCGACCGTCATTCCGCCCGTCCTTCGTTGGCCGTGTGGAGTTTGCGCAAAGCTAACGCGCGGCCTCGGACACCGGCAATCCGCAAACCACAGGGATGTTGCAGACGATATGACGCGCTAGCGCAATGCCAGGTTCATGGCTGCAATCGGGGGTTGATAGATCGCGCGCCTGCACGAGTTCACGCAAGCGTTGGGCCGGCTGCAGGGCGCGCGAAGCACAGCGGGCGCAACGATGCGAGGCGGCCGGGAACCGTGACCGGCCTGCGCCCGTTGAGATCGCGACACCGCATCCGGAGATATCGATCCATGAAATCCCTCGCCGCCATCGCCGCCGTACTTCTCATCTGCGGCGTGACCTCCGCCGCCAACGCCAAAGGCTGCATCAAGGGCGCCGTCGTCGGCGGCGTCGCCGGCCACTATGCCGGCCATCACGGCGTGCTCGGCGCCGCCGCCGGCTGCCTGTATGGCCGGCATCATGCCAAGGAGCGGCAAGAGCAGGAGAGGCGGCAGCAACAGCAGAGCCAGGTGAACGGGCAGGGCAAGCTGTAATCCCTCGTCATTCCAGGGCGCGCCCCTCGTTCCGGCAGAGGAAATGGGCGTGACGCGTCTCACATCAGCCCTCCCTGATCGCGGCTAAAATCATCCGCATGTCATCAGGGAGACGTGCCATGGCCGCCATCGCCAGAGTCAGAAAGTCCAGCCTGCACAACGCGCTCGAACGCCTGGCGCTGACCGCGACGCTGCAGAGCTTCCCGACCTTCGCCGCGGCCGCCTTCCTGCTCAAGCTGGTCGGCAATCACGATTTGGTCGGTGATCCCGGCGTCGCCATCTTCGTCGCCATCGCCTCGCTCGCCCATGCGCTGCTCGCGGTGACCTTCGGGCCGAGCTTCCCGGCCTTCTTCAAGACCGTCTACGAACCCAAATTCTTCGAGGCCCATCTGTCGCTCGCCGACAAGATCACCGCATGGCGCACCCAGCCGGTCGCCTCGCTCCAGCTCGTGACCATCGTGCTGCTGCTGTCGGTGATGGCGGTGGTGACGGCGAGCGTGGGGTGAGGGGCGTTCCCATCATTCTCGAGCGCCCCATCCATAAACATGGACGGCGCCGGCGCTCTGCGCCGCCTACCTCTTCTTCCACCCACCCCTATGCCCCGGCGCCCCTCCGCTCGACCGCGGCGATGGCCCGAACTCCGGCCCCGACTGCTTTGAGTCCGTTGGCTGGATGATCCGGCTTTCGCCGCCGAACGGCTTTGACGGCAGCGCGCGGTCGGCGCGATAGGGCAGCGATTCCGGGCCGTGCATCTCGTCCAGATGCGGCTTGTGCACCTTCGAGCCGCTACCGCCGCTCGCCTTCAGCGCGGAGCTCACGGTCTTTTTCTTCATGGCGCTGACGGGCAGGTTTGCCGCGTCGCCGTATTTCTTCGCTCCCGCATAGGCGCCCGCCTTGCCCTGCACGGCGCGCTGCTTGACGGTGGGGTCGTCGACCACGGCGAGCTCGGTGGCGCGCAGGCGCTTGACCTCGTCGCGCAGGCGGGCGGCTTCCTCGAAGTTCAAATCGGCGGCAGCCTCGCGCATCCGTGTTTCCAAATCGCCGAGCACGGCTTCAAAATTGTGGCCGATCGAGATGACATCGTCGGTCATGTCGTGGCCGCCGATCTCGACCAGCACATGATCGCGCTCGTAGACGCTGTTCATGATGTCGCCGATCGACTTCTTGATGCTCTCCGGCGTGATGCCATGCGCCGTGTTGTACTCGACCTGCTTCTCGCGGCGACGGTCGGTTTCGGCGATGGCCCGCTCCATCGAGCCCGTCATCTGGTCGGCATAGAGGATCACCTTGCCGTCGACATTGCGCGCGGCGCGGCCGATGGTCTGGATCAGCGAGGTCTCGCTGCGCAAAAAGCCTTCCTTGTCGGCATCGAGGATCGCGACCAGCGCGCATTCGGGAATGTCGAGGCCTTCGCGAAGCAAATTGATGCCGACCAGCGCGTCAAAGGCGCCAAGGCGCAAATCGCGGATGATCTCGATGCGTTCGATGGTGTCGATGTCGCTATGCATGTAGCGGACGCGAATGCCCTGCTCATGCAGATATTCGGTGAGGTCCTCCGCCATGCGCTTCGTCAGCACCGTGATTAGCGAGCGATAGCCGGCCTGCGCGGTGGCGCGAACCTCGCCGACGAGATCGTCGACCTGGGTGCGGGCGGGGCGAATATGGACGGGAGGATCAATTAGCCCCGTCGGGCGGATCACCTGCTCGACGAACACGCCGCCGCTCTCGTTGATCTCCCAGGCGCTCGGCGTGGCGGAGACCGCGACCGTCTGCGGCCGCATCATGTCCCATTCCTCGAAGCGCAGCGGACGGTTGTCCATGCACGACGGCAGGCGGAAGCCATATTCGGCCAGCGTCGCCTTGCGGCGGAAGTCGCCTTTGAACATTGCGCCGATCTGCGGCACGGTGACGTGGCTCTCGTCGGCGAACACCAGCGCGTTGTCGGGCACGTATTCGAACAGCGTCGGCGGCGGCTCGCCGGGCAGCCGCCCGGTGAGATAGCGCGAATAGTTCTCGATGCCGGCGCAGCTTCCTGTCGCCTCCATCATCTCGATGTCGAAGGTGGTCCGCTGCTCCAGCCGCTGCGCTTCCAGCAGGCGGCCCTGGCCGTGGAGCTGGTCGAGCCGCATCTTCAATTCGGATTTGATCGACTTGATCGCCTGCACCAGCGTCGGGCGCGGCGTCACATAGTGCGAATTGGCGTACATCTTGATGAATTCGAGCTCGTCCTGCTTGTGGCCGGTGAGGGGATCGAACTCCTCGATGCTCTCGATGGTGTCGCCGAACAGGTTCACGCGCCAGGCGCGGTCCTCATAGTGCGCCGGGAAGATGTCGATGACGTCGCCTCTGACCCGGAAAGTGCCGCGGGTAAAATCGGCCTGGGTGCGCTTGTATTGCAGGGCGACGAGGTCGGCGATGAGCTGGCGCTGGTCGATGCGCTCGCCCTTCTTCAAGGCAAAGGTCATCGCGGTGTAGGTTTCGACCGAGCCGATACCGTAGATGCAGGATACCGACGCGACGATGATGACGTCGTCGCGTTCGAGCAGCGCGCGGGTCGCCGAGTGGCGCATGCGGTCGATCTGCTCGTTGATCGAGGAGTCCTTTTCGATGTACGTGTCCGTGCGAGGCACATACGCTTCCGGCTGGTAGTAGTCGTAATAGCTGACGAAATACTCGACCGCGTTGTCGGGGAAGAAGCTCTTGAACTCGCCATAGAGCTGGGCGGCGAGCGTCTTGTTCGGCGCCAGGATGATGGCGGGGCGCTGCGTCGCCTCGATCACCTTGGCCATGGTGTAGGTCTTGCCCGAGCCGGTGACGCCGAGCAGCACCTGCGAGCGGTCGTTGCGCTGGATGCCTTCGACCAGCTCGGCGATGGCGGTCGGCTGATCGCCGCGGGGCTCATAGGACGATTTGATCTCGAAGCGCACGCCGCCTTCGGACTTTTCCGGGCGCGGTGGCCGATGCGGGGTCCACACCTTGGTGGAGCCGTCGTCCTTGCGGAACTCCGGTCGGCCCTCGCGGATCAGCGACTCCAGTGCCTCGGCGGTCGCCTTGACGCCGAGCGCCTCCATCTTGCTGCGCGGCGGACGCGCCAGCGCTTCGGCATCGTCCTCCTCCGTGGGAAGGCCGAGCTGGCGCGCCAGTTCCGGATCGAGCGTCGGTATCGTGGCCGCGGTTCCGTAATTGGCCTGCGGTGCCTCATCGAAGCCCGCGTTGCGGGCCCCGGGCGGCTGCGGATTGGGTCGCAGCGGCATCGGCCGCGCATTGTCCTGCGGAAATTCCTTCGGCGTTGAAGCCCGCGCGCGATGCGCGGCGGCCTCGCCCCCGGAGCGGCGATCACGCGAATTGTCCGGCGGTGGCTGCAGGCCGGTGCCCGATCCGAGCCCGGCGTCGCCGCGATTGATCGCGGGATTGAGCAGCTCGGCCAGCGCCGGCCCGATCGGCTGCACGTCGGGGCGTGACGCCTTTGAATTTGGCGCCTTGGAATTTGGCGCCTTCGAGTTCGACGCCTTGGTCCTGGGGGATTTGCCGGATTTTTCGGAGGATGCAGGGTTCTTCGCCATGCTCCGAATATGGGGCGAGTCCGGCCCTCAGGAAAGGGCGAATGCCCGTCCCGGATCAGACTGCTGACAGCAGGTTGGCAGCAGGCCATAGGATCACCGAAGGTCTCGGGATCACGGAAGGTGTTGGGATCACGATCTTCGGCTCACGCCACCGGCAGCGGGCCCTCATCGTCCCCGGCTGCCACGCGCGGTTCGAGGATGTCGAGGTGGATGCCGCCGCAATCGGTGCAGCGCATGGTCCAGTACTCGCATCCGGCGCGGCCGCCGATCACGCGGAGCACCGTGAGATCGCCGTCGCATTCGGGGCAGCTGGACAGCACATTGCGGGCGTAAATCCTCGGCCGTAGCGTGTCTTCGGATTCGATGACTGACATGACCGGTTCCCCCCTGTTGTGCTGCGCCGTCCCTTGGTTGGCCTGCAGTCCCGCTCGATTATTCGTCGTCGCTGTCGTCGGCACGGCGGCGGAAGCGATCGATGTGATGCTTGGCATCGGCAATCGCGGCGTCGGGATCGGGCCAGGCGAAGCCGACTTCCATGGCCGGAAAAAGCACGCCGTCGATGGCAACCGGGCTGAAGTCGGCACGCCTGATCCGGGCGTGCCACAGCCCCTTGCCAGCTTCGAAGGATTCGATGTCAAAACCGTCGTAGAGGGTCGTCATTGCAGTCCCCAAATGTCCCGTTTGAGCGCCTTGTTGGAGAGTCAGGGGACCACGTTTGCGGATTTCAGGATGTGAAGCCGTTCACAAGCGGCGGACTTTTTTGCCCAAGAATTGGTTGCAGCGTCAGTTCCGAGCGGTGCTGCGGCCGGTCCGCCGGAGCGGACGGGCGGCAGGCTCGGACGCCGCGCGCATGATCCAGCGGCGGAACGCGGCAAAGTCCCGCTGCTCGGTCTGGAAGCTGCGGTAGAGCAGATACCAGCGCATGCCCTTGGGCACGAAGAGGTCGAATGGCGCGACCAACCGGCCGGCGGCGAGATCGTCGTCGATATAGGGCCGGATGCCCATGGCGATGCCGAGCCCGTCGGCGGCAGCCTGAAGCGCCTGGCCGTAGAACTGGAATTCCGGGCCGCGCGCGTTGATGCGCGCGAGGTTCGCGGCCCTGAGCCAGATCGGCCAGTCCTCGGGCGAATGCGCGACGCGGATCAGGCTGGGGCCTTTGAGGTCCGCCGGCCGCTTTAGGTTGGAAGCGAGCCGGGGCACGCAGACCGGCGTGAGGTCGCCGGCGAACAGCGGCTCGGCGACCAGCCCCGGCCAGTCGCCGGTGCCGAGCTTGATGCCGCAGCTCCAGTCCTCGCCGAACGGCACCGATGCGCCGCCGGTGGTGAAGCGCACCTCGATGTCGGGCTCTTCGCCTCGAAACTCCGACAGGCGCGGGATCAGCCAGCGCATCGCAAAAGTGTGGCCGATGCCGATGGTGAGCACGCGGACGCTCGAAGGCGCCGTCACCTGGGCGGTGAGGCTTGCGAGCGCATCGAAGATCGGCGTCAGCCCGCTCTGATAGGCGCGGCCTGCCTGGGTGAGCAGCAGCTTGTTGGCCTTGCGCTCGAACAGCGCGACGCCCAGCCGTTCTTCCAGGATGTGCACCATGCGGCTGACCGCCGCCGCCGATACGCTCAGCTCGAGCCCGGCCGCGGCAAAGCTGCCGGCTCGCGCCGCGGCTTCGAATGCCTTGATGCCGTTGAGAAACAGCAAGCGCCGCAAATAACCGACCCTCAGGAAAGCTGATGCCAGGCCAAGATAACTCAGTTTGCGCGCCGCAGGCAAGCGGGGCACGTTCTTCGTCTCTCCCGTGGCGAGAGAAGCGGAGAGCCTGCGTCCCTGAAATGCCAGGAGAACCCCTTTCGTGACGCCCATCATAATCGCTGCCCTTGGATTGCTGATGGTCGGCACCGCATTCCTGTCGGGGCTGTTCGGCATGGCGGGCGGGCTGATCCTGATCGGCGTGCTGCTGGCCTTGATGCCGCTGCCGACCGCGATGGTGTTGCATGCGATCACGCAGATGGCCTCGAACGGCTGGCGGGCGTTCCTGTGGCGGGCGCATATCCGCTGGCGGCCGGTCGCGAACTATATGGTCGGCGCTGCCGTCGCACTCGCGGCCTGGTCGCTCACCCGCTACGTGCAGGACAAGCCAATGGCGCTGCTGCTGCTCGGCATCACACCGTTCATGGCGCGGCTGCTGCCGTCGAACATCAAGCCGGATCCCGACCGTCTCTGGCAGGGCACCGTCTATGGCACGATCTGCATGGGCCTGATGCTGATGACCGGCGTATCGGGGCCGCTGCTTGACACCTTCTTCCTTGGCGGTGATTTCGGCCGGCGTGAGAAGGTCGCGACCAAGGCGATGTGCCAGCTCATCAGCCATTTCACCAAGCTGATCTATTTCGGCGGCATCATCGACCAGGCGGCAACACTCGATCCCGTGCTTGCAGGGGTTGCGATCGCAGCGTCAATGCTCGGCACCACGCTGGCGCGGCGCATCCTCGAGGCCATGACCGACCAGCAATTCGTGGCCTGGTCGATGAAGCTGATCACCGCCATCGCCTGCTACTACATCGCCTACGGCGGCTGGCTCCTGCTTCGTACGCCCGTGCTGGCAGCCTTCGACAAGGGAGGGTTGCAATGAGCTGTGACGCCGATCCGCTGGTGCTGGATTTCGTCGAATGGGTCGCGCGCGAGCCGCGCGCCTATGCCGAGGTGATCGCGACCTGGAAGTCCTCATGCCCGCGTCTCACCATCTGGGAAGACGCCGCCGACCGCGGCTATGTTGCGCGCGAAACCCTGCCCGGAATAGGATTGATCATCGCGGTAACGGAAGGTGGCGAGAGGTTGCTGCGGATGAACGGGCGCTAGCTCTCGCCACATCCGTCATTGCGAGCGCTCGCGAAGCAATCCAGAATGTCTCCGCGGCGGCAGCCTGGATTGCTTCGTCGCAAGAGCTCCTCGCAATGACGGAGCCTGTGGAGGCACCTTTGTCACTCAAACTTTTCGAACTCGTCGGCACCGACGCCTCGCGACCGTTCAGCCCTTTCTGCTGGCGCACGCGGATGGCGCTGGCACACAAGGGGCTGGCGGCGGAATCGCTGCCCTGGCGCTTCACCGAGAAGAGCGCGATTGCGCCGCACGGGTCGGAGAAGGTTCCGGTGCTGCTGCATCACGATGAGCCGGTGGTCGATTCCTGGGCGATCGCGACCTATCTCGAAGACAAGTTTCCGGACCGTCCGTCGCTGTTCGGCGGCGAGGGCGGCCGCGCCATGGCGTGCATGCTCAATGCCTGGGGCGACATCGCCATCGTCGGCGGCATCTTTCCGCTGATCATCGCCGACATTCCGAAAAATCTGGCGGACGTCGACGCTGCCTATTTCCGCCAAACGCGCGAGGCACGTTTTGGCAAGACGCTGGAAGAAATCATGGCCAGCCGCGATGCCGGGGTGGTCGCCTTCCGCAAATCGCTCGAGGTGATGCGGCAGACCCTGAAGAAGCAGCCCTTCATCGGCGGCGCCGCGCCGAACTATGCCGATTACATCGTGTTCGGCGGCTTTCAGTGGGCGCGCGTGGTCAGCCCGTTCAGGCTGCTCAAGGCCGATGATCCGGTCTACGCATGGCGGGAAAAGCTGCTGGACGGGTTTGATGGTATGGCGCGGAAATCGCCTGGCCATCCCGTCTGAACGGGCGCGAGATTCTATCCCGCGCAGGCTTTCCCCGTCACGCGCTCATTCCTGACCACGGCTTCGACCAGCTTGCGCGCGACGTTATTCAAATCGGCGAGCGCCAGATAGCCTTGCGCATACGCTTCCTGAGTCAGGCGTTCGATGCGCTGGTCCTGCCCCGTCGTCCATTGCTTCGCGATGTAATCGGCGCCGGGTCTGCCGAATGTTTCGGGATAGCGCTCCATCTGGTTTTGGCGCTGATAGTAGTATTCGTCGAGGCCGCTGATGAACTGTTTTCGGCCGTCGCCCGTGCAACGGGCGCCATAGGGCCGTTCCAGCGTGGCGATGGCGCTCTCACGCAGTCTCGCCCTGCCGTCCACTGAGTATTTTTCATTTGTGCCATATCCCGGCCCGTCCATCGGGGCGGCTTGCCGAGCCTTCGGCTCGGGCGCGAACGCCCACGCTGCGACTTGCCAGATGATGATTGCCCAGACGACGAACCAGATGCGGCTCATCTGCGGCTCGCCGATGCACGTTGCCGTGGCAGGCACACGGGCGATGGATCGGACCATAGGCCCGGGCCGGAGAAAGCCAGCACTGTAAGACGGATTTCCGCTGGGAAATCCTCTTGGACGACACCCTTCTGTTCGAAGGCTTCCGCTAGCGCGGCCTTGACGCGTACGTCCAGCGGCGTCGAATACGCCGCGTTGGCCAGGTCGCGTTTCTTTTCGCTGCAGAACATTCCCATGGCCGGGGTCGGACAGTCGTAGATCTTCATGTAGCCACGCGCATAGGCCGACGTGGCCGCAATGAGGTTGGCTTTCATCGTGTTATCGCAAGGCGACATGGCGTAGGCGGTGCCGGCCTGCAAAGCATCCATTCTCAGCGCGTCGAGCTTTGGATCCTTGTCGCTCTGTGCGGTGTGCTCCGCCTCCCACATCTTGCGTTCATAGGCCTTGGCGCTGTCGTCGTCGAATGTTGCGCTAAGCGTCGGCTTCAGCTCCCCGATCGGCGAAAAGGAAGAGGTGGGAAATCCGCGCAACGCCCAGGAGAAACCGACGAAAGTCGTGACGAAGGCCATGCAGGTGAAGAGAATGAACCGGCTCATGTGGGCACTCGAATTGACGCCGCGCAACCTAACCGTGTCTGGTTAATGCTTGCATTAATCCGCAAGTCCCAGCCCGAGAAGGTAAACGCAGGTCTAAAGAGATCAGGCGATTCTGCGGGTCCCGCCCAATCACTCAAATGAAAGAGCCTGGCACCGTCGGGACTATCTCTGCCGCTGCGGACCTGGATCCAACGTTCGCCTTCGAATGAGGTGATCGCCCGCCAGGCCGGCTAGCGAAACGAAATACCTGTGGTCAGTTGCCAGTTCCCACGTCCGCCGCCTTCCGTAAGCATGCCCGGCACAAGCAATCCTCACCCTTGACCGGCATCGGCAGCCGCGCCGTTTCTTCCGCGCACCAGCAAGTGCCCGACAGGTCGCAGCCGAACTCGGTGCCACAGCGGGAGCAGGCGAGGCGGCGCGGTTCCTGCACCGGAATTTCTTGCGAATTCGTCATGATTTGCGCAAAAGCTGTGCTGTCATTTTCATGCCGGGTTCATCTGCCGCTGCGGTATATTACGCTTCGCGCACGGACACGGAAAGCGGTTGGCAGCGCGCGAAGGACACCTCGATGGCCCGCGATTCGCAAGCCGCCCTCGTCGCGCTCAACCGTTTCGGCTTCGGCGCCCGCGGCGGCGCATCCGGCGATCTCATCAACGCGGCCTCCGATCCCCGCGGCTTTGTGAAGGCGGAACTCGCCCGCCCCAATGGTGTGCTGCTGGAGGCGCCTGGCCTACAATCGACACCGCAGCTCGGGCAGGCCGTGTTCGCCTATCAGGACCAGGTCAAGCAGGCGCGCGAGGCCGCCGCCAAAGCCGGCGCGCCGGCTGATGCGCCGCCACAGGCGCCGGCCGATCAGAAGCCCGGACTGCGCCGCAACCTCTCGCTGAACGCCGTGGCAACCGAGATCGCCGGCCAGATGGCCGAGGCCAAGGCGAGTGACAATAAGCCGACTGACAACAAGCCGGCCGACAATATGGCGAAGCCGGACATTATGCAGCCCAACGTCGCCGCGCCACCTCCCGCAAAACCCGCTCCGCAGCCGCTCAACGTCATCCAAAAGACCTTTCGCGCCGAGGCGTTGGCGCGGCTGCAGCGCGCGACGCTGGTCGAGTGCGGCTTCACCGAACGTCTGGTCGTGTTCTGGTCCAACCATTTCTGCATCTCCGCCAGCAAGGGCGAGCTGGCGCGGATATGGGCCGGTGCGTTCGAGCGCGAGGCGATCAGGCCGCACGTGCTCGGGGGTTTCGCCGACATGCTGAAAGCGGTGGAGCAGCATCCGGCGATGCTGTTCTTCCTCGACAATCAGCAATCGCTCGGGCCGGACTCGCGCGCGGGCCAGAACCGCAGGCGCGGACTGAATGAAAATCTCGCGCGCGAAATCATGGAGCTGCATACGCTCGGCGTCGGCGGCGGCTACACGCAGGACGACGTCACCTCGCTGGCGCGCATCATTACCGGCTGGACCTTCGCTGGCCGGCAGGGACAGCTCGGGGCACCCGGCTCCTTCGTGTTCAACGGCAACGCGCACCAGCCCGGGCCGCAAATGCTGCTCGGCAAGATCTACGAGCCGACCGGCCTTGCGCAAGGCGAAGCCGCACTCGCTGACATCGCGCGCCATCGCTCGACCGCGAATTTCATCGCCACCAAATTCGTCCGCCACTTCGTCGCCGACGATCCGCCGCCGGGGTTGGTGGCGCGTTTGCGCGATGTCTTCATCAAGGCCGATGGGGATCTCAAGGCGCTCGCAACGGCACTCGTCGAGGCCGACGAGGCGTGGAAGGCGCCGCTGACCAAGATGCGCAGCCCTTATGACTTCCTGGTCGCGAGCGGCCGCCTGCTCGCGCGCGTGCCGGAGGATCCCGGCGCCTATCTCAACAATCTCAATCTGCTGGGACAGCCGCTGTGGTCGCCCTCCGGCCCGAATGGTTTCGCCGATACCAGCGCCGCCTGGGCTGCGCCCGAAGGCATCAAGCTTCGGCTCGACATCGCCGCGCAAATGGGCGCGCGGCTCGGCAACAACATCGACCCGCTCGACCTCCTGGAATTTGCCGCCGCAGATGCAGCCTCGATCGAAACGCGGCGGACCATCCAGCGGGCGGAGTCGCGGCAGCAGGCGCTGGCGCTGCTGTTGATGTCGCCGGAAATGCAGAGGAGATGATGATGATCGACTGCGCCGAGAACCGGCTCATCACCTCGCGCCGTAGCCTCCTGCTCGGCGGCGCATCTTTCGCGGCGTGGGCCTATTTGCCGAAATTCGCCCGCGCGGCGGACGGTCGCGACCCCCGGCTGATCGTGGTGATCCTGCGCGGCGCGCTTGATGGGCTTTCGACCGTCGCGCCGATCGGCGATCCCGATTATGCCGGCCTGCATGGGTCGATCGCGCTCTCAGCCGACGGCGCGCATCCCGCCATCATGCTCGATGCTTTCTTTGCGTTGCATCCGGCGATGCCTGAGTTCGCACGCATGTATCGCGACAGGCATGCCGCGCTGATCCATGCGGTCGCGACGCCCTATCGCGACCGCTCGCATTTCGACGGCCAGGACGTGCTCGAAAGCGGCTACGCCGGCCCGGGGCGCGTGCAATCCGGCTGGCTCAACCGCGCGCTGGAGGCGCTGCCGCGCGGCGAGCGTGTGTCGAGTGCTCTTGCCGTCGGCCCGACCACGCCGCTGGTGCTGCGCGGCAATGCGCCGACCGTCGGCTGGGCGCCGGTGGCGCTGCCGCAAGCCGACGACGACACCGCGATGCGGCTGGTCGAGCTCTATCGCCATCGCGATCCCGCGCTGGCATTGGTGCTGTCGCAAGGCCTTCAGCTGGAGAAGGCCGCGAGCGGTGACGACATGAAGCCGAAGGGTGGCAATGCGGTCGCGCAGATGCGGCAGGTCGCGCGCGGTGCCGCAAAACTGATGGCGTCCGACGACGGTCCGCGCATCGCAGCGCTCGCGTTCGACGGCTGGGACACGCATGCCAATGAAGGCGGGCCGGTCGGTCGCCTCGCGTTCCTGCTCGGCGGGCTCGACGGCGCGCTCGCTGAATTCGAAGGCGGCCTCGGCGACCGCTGGCGCGACACCGTCGTCGTCGTCGCCACCGAATTCGGCCGCACCGCGCGCATCAACGGCACCGACGGCACCGACCACGGCACGGCAACGATCGCGCTGCTCGCCGGCGGTGCAGTGAAAGGCGGCCGCGTCATTGCCGACTGGCCGGGCCTCAAGCCCGGCAACCTCTTTGAGGCCCGCGATCTCAAGCCGACCACCGATCTGCGCTCCGTGATCAAGGGCGTGCTGCAAGGCCAGTTCGGCCTGTCGGATCGCGTGCTGGCCGAGACCGTGTTCCCCGACAGCGCAAGCGCACGTCCGATGAAGGGGCTGGTTGTCTAAACTGTGATTCCGGGCCCGCGCCTTGCGGCGCGTCGGGGAATGACGACATGATCAGCCGAACATCAGGAGACCATTACTCATGTACATCGCCATGAACCGCTTCCGCGTCACCAAAGGCTCTGAATCCGCCTTCGAGCAGGTCTGGCTTTCGCGCGATACCCATTTGGACAAGGTGCCGGGCTTCGTCGAGTTTCATCTGCTGCGCGGCCCCGAGCTCGAGGACCACACGCTGTACGCCTCGCATACGGTGTGGGCCAACCATGCCGCGTTCGAGGCCTGGACCAAGTCGGAGGCTTTTCGTGCCGCGCATGCGCGGGCCGGCGACACCAAGCCGACCTATCTCGGCCATCCCCAGTTCGAGGGCTTTGAGGTGATGCAGACGGTGGGGCGCAGCGCCAAGTAGCGCGCCGCGCCGCAAAGATCAGCCGAGCGTGATCTTGTCGATCTCCGCCATCTCCTCCGCACTGAGCTTCCAGGCGATCGCCTTCACATTCTCCTCGACCTGCTCGACGCGGGTGGCGCCGGCGATCACGCTCGACACTTGCGGACGCGCGGCGAGCCAGGAGAAGGCGAGCTCGAGCATGCTGTGTCCGCGCGCTTTCGCGAATGCCGTGAGCTTCTCGACGATGTCCTCGTTGCGCGGCGTGACGTAGCGGTCGCGCAATGCCGGGACCTTGCCGAAGCGTGTATCGGTCGGGGCGGCCGCGCCGCGCTGGTACTTGCCGGTGAGCAGCCCGCTTGCGAGCGGGAAGAACGGCAAGAGGCCGAGCTTGTACTCTTGTGCAGCCGGCAGCAGGTCCTTCTCGATGTCGCGCACCACCAGGCTGTATTCATCCTGGCAAGAGACGAAGCGGCTGACATTCATAGCACGCGCGGTGAACTCGGCCTCCGCCATGCGCCAGGCCGGAAAATTGGAATTGCCGATGTAGCGCACCTTGCCCTGACGGATGAGATCGTCGAGCGCGCGCAGCGTCTCTTCCATCGGCGTCAGCGGGTCGTAATCGTGCTGCTGATAAAGATCGATGTAGTCGGTCTTGAGCCGCGTCAGGCTCGCCTCGACGGCGTTCATGATGTAGCGGCGCGAAGCGCCCTGCCTGGTTCCGTCGGTCGCCATCGGCTTGGAAAACTTAGTGGCGAGCACGATGTCCTTGCGGCGGTCGCCGAGCACCGTGCCGAGCACCGTCTCCGAACCGCCCATGCCGGCGTAGATGTCGGCGGTGTCGAACAGCGTAATGCCGAGATCGAGCGCGCGATGGATCACCTTGCGCGAGGTCTCCAGGTCGGTGCGCTGGCCGAAATTGTTGCAGCCGAGCCCGACGGCGGACACGCGCAGGCCGGAGGCGCCGAGATTACGAATTTCCATGGGAGATCCCCGTCAGAGATGGGCAGGAGCGCATTGTGACTGCGATGCGTGGCTGCAGCAAGCTGCGCGCCGCGTTGCTGCCATACTGGCAAGGAATTGCTCGCAAGGAATTGCCGGCAAAAAAATGCGGCCCCTGTCAGACGCGGCGACTGACGGGGACCGCTTGGGGCGCTTGATCGGTGACGGGGGGCTGACCAGACGCAGCTGCAGCCTAGTCACGCTATGTTACGTGCCGGTGACAGGCAGAGTTATCCACAGGCCTCATGATCGCGGGGATCAGAAGATCTTGCGATAGACGATGAAGCCGGAGCGCTCCGCGACCTTGTCGTACAGGCGCTGCGCCGTGAGATTGGTCTCCTGCGTCTGCCAGTAGACGCGCGGGGAGCCTGCGAGCTTCGCGCGCTCGTAGACCCCCTGGATCAGGGCCGAGCCGACCCCCTTGCCGCGTGCGGCCTCGGTCGTGAACAGGTCCTGCAAATAGCAGGACGGCTCGATCGCGGTGGTGCTGCGGTGAAACAGGTAATGCGTCAGCCCGAGCAGGTGGCCGTCGCTCTCGGCGACCAGCGCATGCACCGGCTCATAAGCATCGAAGAAGCGCTGCCACGTCACGCGCGTGATCTCGCCTGAGAGCGCGGTCGGGCCGGAGCGGCCGTAGAAGGCGTTGTAGCCGTCCCACAGCGGCAGCCATTGATCGTAGTCCTGCCTGGTGACGGAGCGAATGGTGAGGGGCATGTGAGAATTCCGCGAACTCGGGGGGGCGTACGCCGAAGAGGCGTCCCTTCATACGTGATGATCGCACTGCGGATCAATCGCCCAGTCGCATCACTCCGCGACGCGTAGATACCGGATCAGCTTGCGGCCCGCGGGATCGCGCAGCGAACGGTAGTAGTCGGCGCGGGACGCAGAATCGGTGTGGCGCACGAGGTCGGTCACGGGCGTGTAGCTCAGCATGCGCCCGCCGTCGGGCAGCGCGGCGCAGACGAAGCGCAGCACCTCGCCGTTGCGCAAGGCGATGTTGATCGGCGTGGCGTCGCCGATCCGCACCATCTCCATGCGCTGTGCGATGAAAGTGCCGAGCTCGTCCTCCGGCAATTCGAACGCGCCGGTGTCGCGGCCGTGATACATCAGCGCGATGAACGGTGGCTTGTCGTCGGCGATGCCGTCCGGCACCGCAAAATAATCGCGGAACGCGCGGTTGATGAATTCGGCGCGCGTCTCGGCATCGAGCAGCACGATGCCGATATCGACCTGGTCGAGCGCGGCCGACAGCCGCGCGGCGGTGGCGTTATTTCGGCGCTCGGCGGCAAAGGTGCCGAGCAGCCGCTGGCGCATCAGGCCGGCGATGCCTGCGCTGCCCGCGGCAGTCGCGGCCAGGAGGCCGAGCCGGATCATATCCGCCGTGGTAAGGCCGGAAACGCCGCGCTGGCTGAGGAACAGCAGTGCGGCGCCGATGACGGCGATGGCTGCGCTGGCGACGGCGGAGGCGAGACCCGAGAGCGCGCCGGCGAGCGCCACGATGCAGACGAGCAACGGGGCGGGCGAGGGAGTGGGGACGAAGCGATCGAGAACCATCGTCAGCAGCAAAGTCGCTGCCGTCAGCGCCGGACCGGAGATCGCGCGCCATCCGAACCGCATGGGCCTGTCTCGCTCCTCCCTGAACGAGGTAAGACGCAACACTGACTGATTATCGCGCCAATGCGATGCCGTTTCGCGCGGTGCGCTTAAGGAGGACTTGCGTCCATGCGCAAAGCTTTCGGATGATTTTAGACCAAGTGCGCGTGCTTGACGCGTTGTTGCAGCGCGGGCGCATTCAGCGTCGACGTCCCTTGGCCCTTGCGCGTGCCGACGAATATCAACAGCGATGCCGCGACGAGGATCGCCGCGGTCAGGGTGATTGCAACGACTACCACAGGTGATTTCATCGACGTCCTGTCGCGATGCCGGTTGGCGCGGGCCACGCGGCGCCTTGAAGGCGGGTCCAGGATGAAACGGGAATCAGACCGGCAGGCCCATCGCCATGGTCGCCTTGGTCGACAGCACCGTCAGAGTGACGATCAGGCATAGCGAGAGCGCGGCGACGGCGAGTGAGGCCGCGACCGCGTTGGTCAGCCGGGAAGACGAAACGGTAGCAGGGTGGCCTTGAAAGCCCGCCGTGCCGGACGCCCGAATCATGGTCTAAATCCTTCAACGCGCGAGCGAATCACTCACGACATCGAACAATTTCACCGTTGCAACCGGCAATATTGCGGCGGCCAATACGCCGAAAATGGCGAGATTGCGGCAACGGCGGCCCTTGTGCCCGCTATTCGCCGGAGCGCGATCGCGCCGTCAGACGCCCGCGGCGATGCTGGCGGGGTCCTCGATCTCGGCCGGCTGCCAGTCCATTGCGACGAAGCCGGGGGCCGCTTCCACGCGCCTCAGCCAGTCCCGGATCGCCGGGAAGGTGGAGAGGTCGAAGTCGCAGCGGTCGGCGAGGTGGGTGTAGCCGTACAGCGCGATGTCGGCGACCGTGAGCTGGCGGGCGGCGAAATAGGCGTTGGTCTTGAGGTGATTCTCCATCACCTGCAGCGCGCCATAGCCACGCTCCATCCAGTCCTCCAGTGCATGGACCTGAAGATCGCGGCCGCCCCTCACCAGCGACAGCCAGAAATAAGCCGCGCCGATGTTCGGCTCCAGCGCGTGCTGCTCGAAGAACATCCATTGCAGCGCCTCGGCGCGGTCGATCCGGTTCTCCGGCGCGAGCGGCGTGCCGACGGCGACATACCAGAGGATGGCGTTGGACTCGGCGAGATAGCGGTCGTCGCCGACCTCGAGCAGCGGCACCTGACCGGACGGATTCTTGGCTAGGAAGTCCGGGGTGCGGCTCTCGCCGCGCAGAATGTCCACCTCGACTGCTTCGTAAGGCAAGTTCAGTAGCGCCAGCGCAAGGCGGACCTTGTAGCTGTTGCCCGAGCGTTGCATCGAATAGAGCTTGTACATTCTGAGGGTGATTCCGGAAGACGGGAAGGCGCGGCGTTTGTTGCCCCGCAACGCGGCTAAACAATGATGCCGATGCGAATCCGCTGCAAGGGCCAGCCAATAGAAAAACTCGAAAACCCTACCGCATTGCAATGCGGCGGAAGATCATTCCCGTGCGACCAAGCAACTCAGTTCACGCTTGCGTCAACGCGCGGGCACATCGCTCCGCGCGATCGTGACCGAGGCTGGAAATCGCATATGGCGGGGAACGTCTGGTGCGTTGACGCTTCCACATCGTCACGGCCATGACAAAGCCGGGCACGACCTGCTGTGGGTGCCGAACGGAGCCAAAATTGCTCGGAGGACAAGGCTTGTCGGATATGTGGGATCTGCCCGGCGAAGTTGCGGAAAGTTGCGGGAATCACGGGTTGATGCGCGGCGGACCCCTAAACTTTTGCGAGATCGGACCGAAGTTTCTTGCGGTGCAACGGCACTCGTTTTAGGGTGGCTCATTCCCACAATCGGAGTCGTGACACCAAAGGGTTCACGACGCTTGTCAGGAGATGACGATGTCCTTCCTTGCCGCTGCGCTCGACCGTGTGAAGCCGTCCGCGACCATCGCGGTCACGGATAAAGCACG
Source organism: Bradyrhizobium sp. 149 (assembly GCF_023073915.1). GTDB lineage: Bacteria > Pseudomonadota > Alphaproteobacteria > Rhizobiales > Xanthobacteraceae > Bradyrhizobium. The sequence continues at coordinate 144,805 of NZ_JADPKK010000009.1, forward strand.
TGCGCTGAAAGCGGCGGGCCGCAACGTCATCGGCCTTGGCGCCGGCGAGCCCGACTTCGACACGCCCGCCAACATCAAGCTGGCCGCGATCCACGCCATCGAAGCCGGCAAGACCAAGTACACCGCGGTCGACGGCATTCCCGAGTTGAAGGAAGCCATCATCGGCAAGTTTCAGCGCGAGAACGGCGTCGTCTACAAGGCGAACCAGATCATCGTCGGCACCGGCGGCAAGCAGGTGCTCTACAACGCGCTGATGGCGACCATCAATCCGGGCGACGAGGTGATTATCCCCGCACCGTACTGGGTCAGCTATCCCGAGATGGTGGCGCTCGCCGGCGGCGAGCCGGTGCCGGTGGTCTGCACCGCGGCGGCCGGCTTCAAGCTCCAGGCCGAGGCGCTCGAGCGCGCGATCACGCCGAAGACCAAATGGGTGATCCTGTGCTCGCCGTCGAACCCGACGGGAGCTGCCTACACCAGGAGCGAGCTGAAGGCGCTCACCGACGTGCTGGTGAAGCATCCCCACGTCTGGGTCATGACCGACGACATGTACGAGCATCTCGTCTATGACGACTTCCAGTTCACCACGGTCGCGCAGGTCGAGCCGAAACTCTATGACCGCACGCTCACCGTGAACGGCGTGTCGAAGGCCTATTGCATGACCGGCTGGCGTATCGGCTATGCCGGCGGGCCGGCGCAGCTGATCAAGGCGATGTCGACGATCCAGTCGCAGTCGACCTCGAACCCGTCGTCGATTGCGCAATGGGCCGCGGTTGAGGCGCTGAACGGTCCGCAGGACTTCATCCCCGCCAACAACAAGGTCTTCAAGGAGCGCCGCGATCTCGTCGTCTCCATGCTCAACCAGGCCAAGGGCATCGAATGCCCGCGGCCCGAGGGCGCCTTCTACGTCTATCCGTCCTGCGCCGGCACCATCGGCAAGACCGCGCCGTCGGGCAAGGTGATCGACAATGACGAGACCTTCGTCACCGAGCTGCTGGAGACCGAGGGCGTCGCCGTGGTGCAGGGTTCGGCCTTCGGCCTCGGCCCTGCGTTCCGCATCTCCTACGCGACCAAGACCTCGGACCTCGAAGACGCCTGCAAGCGCATCCAGCGCTTCTGCGGCAATCTGCGATGAACTGGCGGAAATGACGTGACTTCAAAGGGCCCGCGCAATGCGGGCCCTTTTCTTTCAGGTCCGCGCGATCTGGCGCCACCGGAAACGTTGTGGCATAGACCATCGCGCGGCCTGTGCCGCGACTCCATGCTCGCATCACATTCATCGCCGGAGACATTCATGCGCCGTTCACTCCTCCTCGCCGGGCTCACCGTTGCGAGCCTCGTTGCCTTCGTTGCCGGCGCCAGCGCGCAGTCGCGAATGGTGCAGGTGGGCGTGCTCGAATGCCGCGGCGGCGCCAGCGTCGGCTTCATCGTGGGATCGGTGACCAATCTCGGCTGCGTGCTGCGAGTCGATGGTTTGCCGGACGACCGTTATGTCGCGACGATCCGCAAGGTCGGCCTCGACCTCGGCATCACCCAGGAAACGGCACTCGCCTGGGGTGTGTTCGCGCCGGTGAACCGGCTCGGGCCGGGCGACCTTGCCGGCAACTACGCCGGTGCGCAGGGCAGCGCCTCCGTTGGTGTCGGCCTTGGCGGCAACGTGCTGGTCGGCGGCTCCAACAATTCGATCGCGCTCCAGCCGCTCAGCGTGCAGGGCCAGGTCGGCCTCAGCGTCGCCGCCGGCCTCGAGAGCCTGGAACTCCGGCCGGGCCGTTAACAACTTCCCGTGTGCGAAGCGCGTTGCTACGACGCGATTCCGGCAACGACGCACCGCAGCGATTTTTGATGCTTGCCAAATCTCGGGGACGGGCAGAGCATCGGCGTTTGCCGACCCAATCATGGGCCGAGCTCCACACCAAGGAGGCGGCGAATGGGACAAGACGTCAGAAGTCCCCGAGGTCCACGGTGCATTGCGCTGGTGGGCCCTTTCCAAAGCGGTAAAACCACACTTCTCGAAGCAATCTTGGCGCGAACGGGCACAATCCCGCGCGCCGGCAGCGTCGACGCCGGAACCTCCGTCGGCGACGCCACCCCAGAGGCCCGTCATCACAAGATGACCGTCGGGCTGACTGCCGCCACCACGAGTTTCATGGGCGACAGCTACACCTTCCTGGATTGCCCCGGTTCCGTCGAGTTTGCCCACGACATGCGCGCCGCACTGCCTGCTGTCGATGCCGCAATCGTGGTCTGCGAAGCCGACGAGAAGAAGCTGCCGCAACTTCAGATCATTCTGCGCGAGCTGGAGGAGATGAAGATCCCGCGATTCCTGTTCCTCAACAAGATCGACCGCGCCAACAAGCGCATCCGAGAGACGCTCGCAACGCTTCAGCCCGCCTCGCGCGTGCCGCTGGTGCTGCGCCAGATCCCGATCTGGAAGGACGAGCTGATCGAGGGCTTCGTCGATCTCGCGCTGGAGCGCGCGTTCGTCTACCGCGAGCACAAGGCCTCCGAAGTGGTCGCGCTCGAAGGCGGCGATCTCGATCGCGAGAAGGAGGCCCGCTTTTCGATGCTGGAGAAGCTCGCCGATCACGACGATGCGCTGATGGAGCAGCTGCTCGAGGACATCCAGCCGCCGCGCGATGCCGTGTTCGACGATCTCGCCCGCGAATTGCGCGATGGGCTGATCTGTCCCGTGCTGCTGGGCGCCGCCGCACGCGAAAACGGCGTGCTGCGCCTGATGAAAGCGTTGCGCCACGAGGCGCCCGGCATCGCGGAGACCGCAAAACGTCTCGGCGTGCCCGAGACCAGGGATGCGCTCGGCTTCGTCTTCAAGACGCTGCATTCGCAGCACGGCGGCAAGTTGTCGCTGACGCGGCTGCTCGCCGGGCATCTCGATGACGGTGCCACGCTGCAATCCTCTTCCGGCGGGGTCAGCCGCATCTCCGGCATCCTCGCCGTCACCGGGGCCTACGACACCAAGCGTGCTGCGGCGGAAGCCGGCGACACGGTGGCGCTCGCCAAGCTCGACCCGATCAAGACCGGCGACACGGTCTCGAACGGCAAGACCCAGCCGGCAGCGCTCGCCGCCGTAGAACCCACTCCGCCGGTGCTGGCGATCTCGGTTGCCGCCACCGACCGCAAGGACGACGTCAAGCTCGGCCAGGCACTGACGCGGCTGCACGAGGAGGATCCCTCACTCGTCTTCGTGATGAACGCCCAGACCCACGACACCGTGCTGTGGGGGCAGGGCGAGATGCACTTGCGCGTCGCGAGCGAGCGGCTGCGCGACCGTTTCGGCGTCAAGGTCAGCTCGCATCCGCCCGCGATCGGCTATCAGGAGACCATCCGCAAACCGATCGTCCAGCGCGGCCGTCACAAGAAGCAGTCCGGCGGCCACGGTCAGTTCGGCGATGTCGTGCTCGAGATCAAGCCGCTGCCGCGCGGCGAGGGCTTCAAGTTCGCCGAGAAGGTGGTCGGCGGTGCGGTGCCCCGCAACTACATCGGCGCGGTGGAAGAGGGCGTCGTCGACGGGCTCGCACGCGGCCCGCTCGGTTTCCCGGTCACCGATTTGCAGGTGACGCTGACCGACGGCTCCTATCACAGCGTCGATTCCTCCGACCTCGCCTTCCGCACGGCGGCGCGGGTCGGGCTCAACGAAGGCCTGCCGCAGTGCCAGTCGGTGCTGCTGGAGCCGATCCACGTGGTCGAGATCGTCTGCCCGACTGACGCCACCGCCAAGATCAACGCGATCCTGTCGGCGCGGCGCGGCCAGATCCTCGGCTTCGACACCCGCGACGGTTGGAGCGGATGGGACTGCGTCCGCGCCATGATGCCGGAAGCCGAGATCGGCGAGTTGATCGTCGAGTTGCGCTCGGCCACGGCAGGCGCCGGCAGCTTCACCCGCCAGTTCGACCACATGGCCGAAGTCACGGGGCGCGCCGCCGACCAGATCATCGCAGCGCATCAACACGCGGCGTGAGCTGACTCTCGCAGTAAGAGATGCACCGCTCGCCCTCTCTCCGTTTGTGGGGAGAGGGCGACGCAAGGCAGCGCCATCGCTCCTCAATAACGAAGGCGACGGATGTGCAGCCGTGGGGGCGCGAAGCGGCTTGCGTTCGGTTCTGAATGATGTATTTTACATCATTCTGTATGTTCAAAACATCACTTATAACCTTTTATACGTGAGGCCAGGGTGATCACGTCATTTCAGATGCGGGCAGCGCGCGCGTTGCTCGGCATTGACCAGAGGGCCTTGGCGGAGCTCGCAGGCGTTTCGCTGCCCACCATTCAGCGGATGGAGGCGAGCACCGGCAACGTTCGCGGCGTGGTCGAGACCTTGATGAAGGTGGTCGAGGCCTTTGATCGGGCCGGCGTCGAACTGATCGGCGAACAGGCGCGCAGCGAAGGCGGCGGACGTGGCGTCCGGCTGAAGGAGCCGGGCCCGCCGCGTCGGGTGGGAGCGTGATCCCGCGATGATCATGCTCGGGAGCAGACTCAATTAACGCACCGTCGCGCCCAATACGCGGCCGCACGATGCATCGGAGCGTTGTGGGCAGCGGAGCAATTTGCTGAAATGAGCATCACAGGCGAACACGCAGGCAAGCTGCACCAGCTTCGTCGGCCTACCTTTACCGAACTCTATCTGCCGAAGCTCGTCACCGTATGGCGCGAGGGCTATGGCTTGTCGGATTTCCGCGCCGATGTGTTCGCGGGCCTCACGGTCGCAATCGTCGCGCTGCCGCTGTCCATGGCGATCGCGATCGCCTCGGGCGTGACGCCGGACCGCGGACTCTACACCGCCGTTGTCGGCGGCTTCATTGCATCACTGCTCGGCGGCAGCCGGTTCCAGATCGGCGGACCGGCTGGCGCGTTCATTGTGCTGGTTGCGGCGACCGCCGACCGTCACGGGGTCGACGGCGTGATCCTCGCGACCCTGATGGCGGGCCTGTTTTTGGTCGCCGCGGGCTTCCTGCGGATCGGCACCTACATCAAGTTCATTCCGTATCCGGTGACGGTCGGCTTCACGGCCGGCATCGCCGTCATCATCTTCGCGAGCCAGCTGCGCGATCTCGGCGGGATCACGCCGATTGCAAAAGAGCCGAGCGAATTCGTCCCGAAGCTCGTCGCGCTCGCCGGGGGCCTGCACACCTTCAATCCGTCCGCGATCGCGGTCGCGATCATCAGCATCGCCATCATCGCCGGTCTGCGGCGCTGGCGGCCGTCCTGGCCCGGCATCCTGATCGCGGTCGTGTTTGCTGCGGTCGCCACTGCCATGCTGTCGCTGCCGGTCGAGACGGTCGGATCGCGCTTCGGCGGCATTCCGCGCGAACTGCCTTCGCCGGCCTTGCCTGCGTTCTCGCTTGCGAAGGCGACCGCCGTGCTGCCGGATGCGATCGCCTTTGCGCTGCTCGCCGCGATCGAATCGTTGCTGTCGGCGGTGGTGGCCGACGGCATGACCGGACGCCGTCACCGCTCCAATTGCGAGCTGGTGGCGCAAGGCGCCGCCAATGTCGGCTCGGCACTGTTCGGCGGCATTTGCGTCACCGGGCTGATCGCGCGCACCGCCACCAACATCCGCGCCGGCGCGCGGGGGCCGCTAGCGGGCATGCTGCATTCGGTCTTCCTGCTGCTGTTCATGCTGATCGCAGCGCCGCTCGCCAGCTACATCCCGCTGGCCGCGCTCGCCGCCGTGCTCGTCGTGGTGGCCTGGACCATGGCGGAGAAGCACGAATTCGCGACGCTCTTGCGCTCGTCATGGGGCGACGCCGTCGTGCTGCTCGCAACCTTCCTGCTCACCATCTTCCGCGATCTGACCGAAGGCATTTTGGTCGGCTTCGCGCTCGGCGCGGTGCTGTTCATCCATCGCATGGCGGAAATGACTGGTATCGAGGAACGTTCGCCCCTGGTGGCCGCCGATCGTCCCGATGACGGCAATGGCGAGCGCGTGCCTTACGATCCCGCGCTCGCGGTCGACCGCGACGTGCTGGTCTATCGCATCACCGGCGCATTCTTCTTCGGCGCGGCCTCGGCGATCGGCAGCGTGCTCGACGGCATCGCCGACAAGCGCAAGGGATTCGTGGTCGATTTCGCCGCGGTGCCGTTCCTGGATTCGACGGCGGCCAACGTGCTGGCGCGCGTCGCCGCGAAAGCCCACCGCCAGGGCATCCGGCTGTTCATCACGGGGGCATCGCCTGCGGTGCGCCGCGCGCTGCTCACCCACGGCGTCACGCCGCCGCGCGCGCGCTATCGCGAGACCATCGCGCGCGCCGTCGCCGACATCAAGGGTCGCGCGGCACAGCCCGCGGGCGACGACGCGGGCACGACCTAGCGCCGCGCCCTTCCCGAGGCGGCCTGTGTGCTTGACAGAGCCCGCGGGACGCGAAATGGATCGGCTCGCACACGACCCCAAGGGAAGGATGACCGTGACCAAGGCTCCCGCGGCCTGTCTGATCGGATGGCCGGCCGCGCATTCGCGCTCGCCGCTGATCCATCATTATTGGCTGCGCACGCTCGGGATCGACGGCGGCTATGTCATCGAGGCGGTTCCACCCGATAATTTGCGCGACTTCGTGCTGCGGCTGTCGCTGCGCGGCTTCGTCGGCGCCAACGTCACCATCCCGCACAAGGAGGGCGTCCTGGCGCTGTCGACGCCCGATGCCCGCGCGCAGGCGGTCGGTGCGGCCAACACGCTGTGGTTCGCGGACGGCGAGCTACGCTCGACCAACACCGACGTCGAGGGCTTTATCGGCAATCTCGATGCCGGCGCGCCCGGCTGGGACGGCGCCGAAGAGGCGCTGGTGCTGGGCGCCGGCGGCTCCTCGCGCGCCATCGTGTTCGGGCTGCTCGAACGCGGCATCAAGCGCATTCACCTCGCCAACCGCACCATCGCGCGGGCCGAAACGCTTGCAAGGCAGTTCGGACCGAACGTGCATCCCGTTACGTGGGACGGTGTCAACGGCACCCTGCCGCGTGCAAAACTTCTCGTGAACACGACCTCGCTCGGCATGCACGGTCAGCCTTCACTCGACGTCGATGTCGCGCGCCTGCCCGATGGTGCCGTGGTCGCCGATCTCGTCTATGTCCCGCTGGTGACGCCGCTGCTCGCGGCCGCAAAGGCGCGCGGGCTGAAGACCGCCGACGGGCTCGGCATGCTGCTGCATCAGGCGGTCCGCGGCTTCGAATTGTGGTTCGGCCAGCGGCCGCAGGTCACGGCCGAGCTGCGTGCGCTGGTCGAGGCCGATCTCACAAAGACTTGAGAGAATAGCGCGTAATCTCCGGAGTTCTATGTCCGTAGGGACAATAGGACAAGCGGAGACCATCATGTCTGTTCAACGTGCGACTTTCACACGTCCACTCATCGCCGTCGCGATGGTGGCCGTCTCGACCCTCTGTGCTGTTGCGCAAAAGGCGCCGGTGCCGACGCGCGTGCGCGGCACGATCGAAAGCGTCAATGGTGACACGATGCAGGTCAAGTCGCGCAGCGGTGAAGATATCAAGCTGCACATCGCCTCGGACGTGCGCGTCTCCGGAATCACGAAGATATCGCTTGCTGAAATCAAGGCCGGCTCCTTCGTCGGCGCCACGACGGTGCCGGAACCCGATGGCGGCGACAGGGCCGTCGAGGTGCACGTGTTTCCGGAAAGCATGCGCGGCACCGGCGAAGGCTCGCGGCCTTATGACCTCAAGCCCAATTCCAGCATGACCAACGCCACCGTATCGGAAACCGTGGTCGGCAATGACGGCCATACGCTGCTGGTGAAGTACAAGGATGGTGAGAAGAAGGTGTTCGTCCCGGACGATACCCCGGTCGTGACCTTTGTCCCCGGCGACAAGACCGACCTGAAGGCCGGCGCCAAGGTGATCGCCTTCATGAAGCAGCTGCCGGACGGCTCGTTCGAGACCAACCGCGTCAGCGTCGGCCGCGACGGGGTTACGCCGCCCATGTGAGGGGCCATCGCTCTCTCGCTCCCTCGCCCCGTTCTTACGGGGAGAGGGTGGGGTGAGGGGTTCTCTCGACGAGTTCGGCTTCGATTGTGAGCTGAGTATCAAGCTCGACCACCGGAGCCGGATAGATTTTCGTTTTGCCAAACGGCGTGCCTTGCCCCTCACCCGGATTGGAGCGGGGAGAGGTTAGGAATCGGATCACGCCGCAATGATATGATCGTCGATCTCGTCGATCCTGTTGACGCCGCACAGGCCCATGGTGGTGAGCAGCTCCTTCTGGATGATGTCGATCGCCTTGGCGACGCCGGCCTGGCCGCCGGCGCCCAGGCCATAGGCGTAGGCGCGACCGATCATGCAGGACTTTGCGCCGAGCGCGAGCGCGCGCATCACGTCCTGGCCGGAGCGGATGCCGCCGTCGAACATGATCTCCATTTTGTCACCGACCGCCTCGGCGATCTCGGGCAGCACCTCGATCGATGACGGCGCGCCGTCGAGCTGACGGCCGCCATGGTTCGATACGACGAGGGCCTGCGCGCCGGTCTTGGTGGCCTCCTCGGCGTCCTCGACGTCGAGGATGCCCTTGATGATCAGCTTGCCTGGCCAGATGCTGCGAACCCACTCAACGTCCTTCCAGTTCAGGGACGTATCGAACTGCGAGGCCGTCCACTCGGCGAGGCGATTAAGGTCGCCGGTGTTCTTCACATGGCCCGCGATGTTACCGAAGGTGCGGCGCTTGCCTTGCAGCACGCCGGAGACCCAGGCGGGCTTGCTGGCGAAATCCAACAGCTTCGACAGCGACCATTCGGGCGGGACCGTCATGCCATTCTTGATGTCGGCGTGGCGCTGGCCGATCACTTGCAAGTCGACGGTCAGCACCAGCGCGGAGCATTTTGCCGCGATCGCGCGCTGGATCAGTTCCTTGATGAAGCCGCGGTCCTTCATCACATAGAGCTGGAACCAGAACGGCTTCTCGACACTGGCCGCGATGTCCTCGATCGAGCAGATCGACATCGTCGACAGCGTGAACGGGATCCCGGCGGCTTGCGCGGCGCGGCAGGCATGGATCTCGCCATCGCCATGCTGCATGCCGAGCAGGCCCACAGGCGCGAGTATCAGCGGCATGGTCGAGGGCTCGCCGAGGATCGTGGTCGCGGTGTCGCGCCTGGAGACGTCGACCAGGATGCGCTGGCGGAACTTGATCGCCTGCATGTCATCGCGGTTGGCGCGCAGCGTTTCCTCGGCATAGGAGCCGCGGTCGCAATAGTCGAAGAAAGCTTTCGGCACCCGGCGCTGATGCAGTGTGCGAAGATCGTCGATACAGGTGATGTGCTTCATGAACGTTTCCCGGCCCGTCTAGTATCGGAAGTGTCTTGTATCGGAGGAGTCTTGCATCGGAAGAGTCTTGCATCGGAAGATCGAGGGGTCATCTAGCATGGTTGGATGCACAGCCAAATCGTTTGCATCCTTTGTGGAGAGGAAGGCGCCATGACGAGACCGCACACCGGACCGACGCCGGAAGAGATCAAGGAGAAGCATGCTCTCGAAGAAGCGCTGGAAGAAGGTCTGGAAGAGACCTTTCCCGGCTCCGATCCCGTCAATGTCACCCAGCCGGCGCCGAGCCGCGCGGACGGCCATGTGAAGCGCTCGGACTAGGGCTGGTTCCGTCCCGTTCCCGGCGTTTTTGCCGGAAATATAATGTTAACAAGACGTTATCAGCGCGCGGGCGCGCCTGGTTCCGTAATGATTCATCATATTTTTTGAAGCCAAGTTAGCCGCGATGGCTTTATAAGACCTCAGCAAATCAGGGATGCGGGGCCCGCTCGGGCACCCGGAGGTTGTATTTGGCATTCCTGGTTGTTGCGTGGGGGACGATATGAGCCGCAAATATTTCGGGACGGACGGGATCCGGGGCCGCGCCAACGGACTGATCACGCCGGAGCTCGCGCTCAAGGTCGGCCAGGCCGCAGGCCTTGCGTTTCAGCGCGGTGACCACCGCCATAGGGTCGTAATCGGCAAGGACACCCGGCTGTCCGGCTACATGATCGAATACGCAATGGTCGCGGGCTTCACCTCGGTCGGCATGGATGTGCTGCTGGTCGGTCCGATGCCGACGCCGGCGGTTGCGATGCTGACCAAGTCGATGCGCGCCGACCTCGGCGTGATGATCTCCGCCTCGCACAATCTGTTCGAGGACAACGGCATCAAGCTGTTCGGCCCGCAGGGCTTCAAGCTCTCCGACGACGTCGAGAAGCAGATCGAGCAGCTGCTCGACGAGCCCATCGACAAGCGTCTCGCCCAGAGCGCCAGTCTCGGCCGCGCCCGCCGCATCGACGGCGTGCATGACCGTTACATCGAATTCGCCAAGCGCACGCTTCCGCGCGATCTGTCGCTCGACGGCCTGCGCGTCGTGGTCGATTGCGCCAATGGCGCCGCCTACAAGGTGGTGCCGGAAGCGCTCTGGGAGCTGGGTGCCGACGTGATTCCGATCGGCGTCGACCCCGACGGCTTCAACATCAACAAGGAATGCGGCTCCACCTCGCCGGAAGCGCTGTCGAAGAAGGTGCGCGAGATGCGCGCCGACATCGGCATCGCGCTCGACGGTGACGCCGATCGCGTCATTCTGGTGGACGAGCGCGGCCACATCGTCGACGGCGACCAGCTGCTCGCGGTGATCGCGCAGAGCTGGAAGGAAGACGGCCGGCTGTCGCGACCGGGCATCGTCGCCACCGTGATGTCGAATCTCGGCCTCGAGCGATTCCTCAATGGGCAGGGGATCGAGCTCGTGCGCACGCCGGTCGGCGATCGCTACGTACTCGAGCAGATGCTGAACGGCGGCTACAATCTCGGTGGGGAGCAGTCCGGCCACATCATCCTGTCCGACTACGCCACCACCGGCGACGGTTTCGTTGCCGCATTGCAGGTGCTTGCCGTGGTGCAGAAGCTGCGCCGCCCGGTGTCGGAAGTCTGCCACCGCTTCGATCCGCTGCCGCAGATCCTGAAGAACGTCCGCCACAAGGGCGGCAAGCCGCTCGACAATTCCGACGTCAAATCGGCGATCTCCGACGGCGAGCAGCGGCTCAACGGCCACGGCCGGCTGCTGATCCGCTCCTCCGGCACCGAGCCGGTGATCCGCGTCATGGGCGAAGGCGAGGACCGCAGCCTCGTCGAGGACGTCGTCGACACCATCGTCTCGGCGCTCGGGCAGGCAGCGGCGGCCTAGCCGCATCCCAGCCATGGGCGATTGGCGGTGGATCGGCCGCCGCGCGCATCGTAACTAGCGGGTCGCGGCAATCTGCCGCGCCTGCCGGGATGTACCATTGAACAAGCCTGTCGTCGTGTCCGAGGAAGAGCTGACTGAGCCCGTCGTCGTCAGCGACGTGACGCCCGCCGCCAAGTCAACCGCGGCCGCAGGGCCGGCCTATGTCGTGCTTGCCGGCATCAGCTTCTCGCACTTCCTCAACGACACCATGCAGTCGCTGATCGCCTCGGTGTATCCGATCCTGAAGGACACCTACGCGCTCGACTTCGCGCAGATCGGCATGATCACGCTGGCCTTCCAGTTCACGGCCTCACTGCTCCAACCTGTGGTCGGCCATTACACCGACAAGAAGGCGCAGCCCTATTCGCTGTCGATCGGCATGGCCTCGACCTTCTTTGGTCTGTTGCTGCTCAGCGCCGCCCAGCAATACCTCGTCATCCTGGTCGCCGCCGCGCTGGTCGGCCTCGGCTCGGCGGTGTTTCATCCCGAATCTGCGCGTATCGCGCGGCTGGCGTCGGGCGGCCGCTACGGTTTTGCGCAATCGGTGTTCCAGCTCGGCGGCAGTTTCGGCACCTCGATGGGACCGGTGCTCGCCGCGCTCATCGTCGTGCCGTTCGGGCAGGGCAGCATCGCCTGGTTCTCCTCGATCGCCTTCCTCGCGATCCTCATCCTCTGGCGCATCGGCCGCTGGTATGAACCGCAGATCAAGGCCAAGACGACCGCGGTGGCTCACGCCCATCCCGACGCGCCGGGTACGCGCCGCGTCGTCGTTGCACTCCTCGTGCTGGTTGCGCTGCTGTTCTCGAAACAGCTCTACGTCTCAAGCCTGTCGAGCTACTACATCTTCTATCTGATCGACCGCTTTGGCGTGTCGACGCAGGCCGCGCAAATGTATCTCTTCATTTTCCTCGCGGCGAACGCGGTGGGCGCTTTTCTCGGCGGTCCCCTGGGCGATCGCTTCGGCCGCAAGATCGTGATCTGGATTTCGATCCTGGGCGCGCTGCCGTTCACGCTGGCGCTGCCCTATGCCGGGCTCTATGCCAGCGCGGTGCTGTCGGTGATCATCGGTCTGATCATCTCCTCGACGACGTCGTCGATCATCGTGTTCGCACAGGAGCTGGTACCGCATCGCTTCGGCATGATCTCCGGCGTGTTCTTCGGTGTCGCCTTCGGCATCGGCGGCCTTGGCGCCGCCGTGCTCGGCAAGCTCGCCGACCACACCTCGATCGAGTTCGTCTACCAGGTCTGCGCCTATCTGCCGGCAATCGGCCTGCTTGCAGTGTTCCTGCCCAAGCTGCCGCGGCACGCGCGTTAACATATCCCTTCTTGCTGCAACGCGGCTTCATACATCGTTAGGAAATGCGGCGAAGCCGTCGCATTTGCGCTGCATTTCTGCAACGCTCGCGCCGCGCGCGCGTGTGGGTTGAGAAAAAATCAACCTTAAAAATTAGGGTTAAGTGGCGCTTAAACATTTGCTGCCATCGTCCGGGCCGTGAGTTTCCAGAACGTGAGGCGCCGTATTGCCTCACCGGCCAAAAGGACGAAGCCAATGCGTAGCGTTAAGTCTCTCCTTGCCGCGGGTGCGGCAACCCTGATCTCGTCGATGGCGTTCGCCGCCGATATGCCGATCGCGGCGCCCCCTCCGATGTACGCGCCGCCCCCGCCGCCTTCCGACTTCGGTGGCTGGTATCTGCGCGGCGACGTTGGCATGACCAACCAGAGCGCCAAGCGCATCGACAGCGCTTTGCCGGTTGGGTATCAAAAGTCGACAGAGGGACTCGGCTTCGATTCTTCGCCGCTGTTCGATCTCGGTGTCGGCTACCGCTTCAACAACTGGTTCCGCACGGACGTGATCGGCCAGTACCGCGGCAAGGCTAACCTGCACGGCGCGGACAACGTCATCGGGCCCGGCTTCGTCGGCTCCAACAATTACAGCGGCAGCAAGTCCGAGTGGGTCGTCATGGCGAATGCCTATGTCGATCTTGGCACCTGGTGGTGCATCACGCCGTTCATCGGTGCCGGTGTCGGCGGCTCCTACAACAAGATCAGCGGCTTCCGTGACGACGGCGTGTCATACACCGTAGGGGGTACTCCGCCCCTGGCCAACAGCGTCGCCTACTTCGCCGACAACGGAAAGTGGAACCTCGCCTGGGCCGCCCACGCCGGTCTCGCCTACAAGGTCAATCCCGGGTTCACCGTCGAACTGGCCTACAGCTACATGAACCTCGGCGACGCGGCGCCCGGCAACTACCGCTTGTTCGACAACAGCGCTTCCGGTCCGTCCACGATCAAGATCAAGGAGCTCACCTCGCATGACGTCAAGCTCGGCGTGCGCTGGGATCTCAACAGCCCGCCGGCCTACATGCCGCCGCTCGTCACCAAGGGCTGATCGTCAGCCTGACCGGTTAGGACTTCTTAACGGCGCGGGATCATCCCGCGCCGTTTTGCTTTGCGTATTTTTCATGGCGAGCGGCGACGAAAGTCCCCGACGCAACCATTGGTTAAGGTTAACGAGCCATGATCACGAGCGAAAGTTCGAGTTCGATGGAGCGTTCGATGCGTAGGCTTTTGTTGGCGGCGGTGATGTTGGGGACGGTGTCTGCCGCGCACGCGGCCGATCTCTCCGATCTGCCCATCCTGCGCGGCAGCTTCACGGACGGGCTGTCGAAGACGTCCCACAATTGGGACGGTTTCTATGTTGGCGGCCAGTTCGGCTTTGCCACGACCGATGTCGATTTCAGTCACGCCCCGAAGACGATGACCGACTTCATGCTTCGCAACAGCATCCTCGAGGCGCCGGTCGGCGGCTGGGCGCTGCTGCCGAGCAACCACGTGCAGTCGACCGGCTTTGGCGCCTATGTCGGCCGCAATTGGCAGCTCTACGACGCGGTGTTCGGCCTCGAGGCCAATTACAGCTACATGAACAATCTGTCGAGCTCGGCGAGCGACTCCATGACGCGCATTCTCGACGGCGAGACCGCGCCCACTGGCCATACCTATTCCTACGTCACGACGCTCGGCGGTGGTGCTGCGCTGAAACTGAAGGATTACGCCACCTTCCGCGGCCGGGTCGGCTGGGACGGCGGCGACTTCATGCCCTATGCCTTTGCCGGTCTGGCAATCGGACGCGCTGAAGTCTCGCGATTCGCGACCGTGTCCTACATCAAGCACGACGACTACGATCAGTCGGTCGTCTTCGGCGGTGTTACGACGACGATCCATCACCAGGACACGATCGACACGGGCACGTTTAGCAAGACCGAGCTGCGCACCAACAGCTTCATGTACGGCTGGACGGCCGGTATCGGTGTCGAGTACGCGATCTGCGGCAACATCCTGCTCCGCGGCGAATGGGAGCATGTCGGCTTCTCGGACGTGAAGGACATTACGGTCGGCCTGAACAACTTCCGCGTCGGCGCGGGCTATCAGTTCTGAGCCGTCCGCTTCCTGTTGACAGCCTTGTTTCCTGCTGATGCTCTGTCGCTCGAAGGAGGACGGCGGCGATGCGGATCTACGGCGACACCAATTCCGGCAATTGTCTGAAGGTGAAGTGGGTCTGCGACAAGCTCGCGGTGCCCTACCAGTGGATCGAGATCGACACCCGCAAGGGCGAGACTCGCACGCCGCAATTCCTCGAGATGAACGGTGCCGGCCAGGTGCCCACCGTCGCCTTCGACGACGGTCGCGCGCTGGCGCAGTCCAATGCCATCATCCGCTATCTCGCTCGCGACAGTGCGCTCATTCCGCGCGATGCCTTCACTGCCGCCAAGATGGACGAGTGGCTGTTCTGGGAACAATACAGCCACGAGCCCTATATCGCGGTGTGCCGCTTCCAGCTGGTCTATCTCGGCAAGGACGCCTCCGAACTCGATCCTGAAAAGGTCAAGCGCGGCTATGCGGCGCTCGACCGCATGGAGCTGCATCTCGCCGGCAGCCGTTTCCTCGCCGGCGACGCGGTTTCGCTCGCCGACGTCTCGCTGCTCGCCTATACCCGCGTTGCGCATGAAGGCGGCTTCGATCTCGACCGTTTTGCCGCCGTCCGCCGCTGGATCGCCGAAGCCGAGACCTTTCTCGGGCTTCCCAAGGTGGGTTAAGCCGCGTTGAGTCGCGCTGAGGCAGGAGTATCGCAATGAACGACGAATCCGTCTCCATTCGTCCCGCGCGCCGCGAGGATGTTGTTGCGATCGTGGCGATGCTCGCCGACGATCGCCTCGGGAGCGCCCGCGAGCGCGTGGAAGATCCGTTGCCTGCGTCCTATTACGAGGCATTCTCGCGGGTCGAGCGCGATCAAAATCTCCGGCTCGTGGTTGCCGAGAGCGAGGGCAGGGTGGTCGGCTGCCTGCAATTGGCGATCCTGCCTGGTCTCAGCTCGCAGGGCGGCCTGCGCGGTCTGCTCGAAGACGTGCGCGTTGCTTCCGATTGCCGCAGCCGCGGCATCGGCGAGCAATTGGTGCAATGGGCGGTGACGGAAGCGAAAGCGCGCGGCTGCAATCTGGTCGAACTGCTGACGCATCAGTCGCGAGTCGATGCGCAGCGCTTCTACAAGCGACTCGGATTTGCATCGAGTCATGTCGGCATGACTGTCCGCTTTTGAGGCAGCACGCCGCGAGTGTTGCGCGATCAGCGAAATCGGATCGCGCGTTCGTTCATATTAATGGCTGGTAAACTACCCAGCCGTCGTTCACCTTGATGCTGGAACTAATGGTGCTACGCAGCGTCAGACACCGAGCTCGGTCGGTTCGGGGATTTCGATGACAAGCTATTCGATGATCAAGGTCGGCAACGACTACGTTGTGCAGGCCAACGACAAATGCATTTTGAAAGTCGGCAGCCGCCGCCGTGCCGCGCAATTGATCAGCGATGCCACGGGCTTGCTGAACGCGCTTGCCATGGTCGAATCCCCCAAAATCGCGCCGGAGGCCCCATCACTCGCGCGCGAGGCCCCGGAACTTCCTTGACTGGTCTTCCCGATTCCCGTATCAGCCGCGGCGGGACACCTCCCCCCAACGGGAGGCTTACTATCTGGAAGGGTAGACTATGACTGTAGCGAAGCCCGCTTCGCGGCCGAACGTGCCGCATTTTTCCTCCGGCCCCTGCGCCAAGCGCCCCGGATGGAATGCCCAAAATCTCAAGGACGCAGCCCTCGGCCGTTCGCATCGTGCGAAGGTCGGCAAGACCAAGCTCAAGCTCGCGATCGATTTGACGCGTGAAGTGCTTGAAGTGCCCGCCGATTATCGCATCGGCATCGTGCCGGCCTCCGATACCGGCGCGGTCGAGATGGCGCTGTGGTCGATGCTGGGTGCGCGGCCCGTCACCACGCTCGCCTGGGAATCCTTCGGCGAGGGCTGGGTCGGCGACATCGTCAAGGAATTGAAGCTCAAGGACGTCACCAAGCTCAACGCTGCCTACGGTGAACTCCCCGACCTCTCCAAGGTCGATCCGAAGTCCGACGTCGTCTTCACCTGGAACGGCACCACCTCGGGCGTGCGCGTGCCGAACGCCGACTGGATCAGCGCGACCCGCGAAGGTCTGACCATCTGCGACGCCACCTCGGCCGCGTTCGCGCAAGCCCTCGACTGGACCAAGCTCGACGTCGTCACCTTCTCCTGGCAGAAGGCGCTCGGCGGCGAAGCCGCGCACGGCATGCTGATCCTGTCGCCCCGCGCGGTGGAGCGGCTCGAAACCTACAAGCCGGCCTGGCCGCTGCCGAAGATTTTCCGCATGACCAAGGGCGGCAAGATCAACGAAGGCATCTTCGTCGGCGAGACCATCAACACGCCGTCGATGCTCTGCGTCGAAGATTATCTCGACGCGCTGAACTGGGCCAAGTCGATCGGCGGCCTGAAGGCGCTGATCGGGCGCGCCGACGCCAATACCAAGGTGCTCGCCGACTGGAAGGCGAAGACGCCCTGGATCGACTTCCTCGCCAAGGACGCCGCGATCCGCTCCAACACTTCGGTGTGCCTGAAGTTCACCGATCCCGCGATCACCTCGCTCTCCGAGGACGCGCAGGCCGAGTTCAGCAAGAAGCTGGTCGCGCTGGTCGAGAAGGAAGGTGCGGGCTACGACTTCGCCTATTACCGCGATGCGCCCGCCGGCCTGCGCATCTGGTGCGGCGCCACCGTCGAGGCGAAGGACGTCGAACTCCTGACCCAGTGGATCGACTGGGCCTTCGCCGAAACCAAGGCTACGCTCGCCAAGGCGGCGTAAGTTTTCTTTCTTTCCCTTCCCCGTCCGTACGGGGAGGGGAGAAGAAACCGCTCCCAGAAACCAATCTATTCAGGTCGAAGGCCGCCCTTGTTTCAGGGAAGGTAGAGGATCATCCCCATGACCAAGCCCAAAGTTCTCATTTCCGACGCGCTCTCTCCGGCCGCCGTCCAGATCTTCAGGGATCGCGGCGTCGAGGTCGACTTCCAGCCCAACCTCGGCAAGGACAAGGACAAGCTCGCCGAGATCATCGGCAATTACGACGGCCTTGCGATCCGTTCGGCGACCAAGGCGACCGCGAAGATCCTCGAGAAGGCGACCAACCTCAAGGTGATCGGCCGCGCCGGCATCGGCGTCGACAACGTCGAGATTCCCGCCGCCACGGCCAAGGGCATCATCGTGATGAACACGCCGTTCGGCAATTCGATCACGACCGCCGAGCACGCCATCACCCTGATGCTGGCGCTGGCGCGCGAGATTCCGCAGGCGGACGCTTCGACCCAGGCCGGCAAATGGGAGAAGAACCGCTTCATGGGCGTCGAGATCACCGGCAAGGTGCTCGGCGTGGTCGGCTGCGGCAACATCGGCTCGATCGTCGCCGACCGCGCGCTCGGCCTGCGCATGAAGGTGATCGCGTTCGATCCGTTCCTGTCGCCGGAGCGCGCCAGGGACATCGGCGTCGAGAAGGTCGAACTCGATGACCTCTTGAAGCGCGCCGACTTCATCACCCTGCACACCCCGCTGACCGAGAAGACCAAAAACATCATCGACGCGGCCGCGATCGCCAAGATGAAGAAGGGCGTGCGCCTGATCAACTGCGCGCGCGGCGGCCTCGTCGACGAGCAGGCCGTGGTCGACGCCTTGAATTCCAAGCACATCGCGGGCGCCGCCTTCGACGTCTTTGTCGAGGAGCCCGCCACTGCCAACGTACTGTTCGGTCATCCCAACGTGATCTGCACGCCGCATCTCGGCGCGTCCACCACTGAAGCCCAGGAGAACGTCGCGCTTCAGGTCGCCGAGCAGATGTCGGACTACCTGCTCACCGGGGCGATCTCGAACGCCGTCAACTTCCCCTCGATCACGGCGGAAGAGGCGCCGAAGCTGAAGCCGTTCATCACGCTCGCCGAGAAGCTCGGCTCGTTCGCCGGCCAGCTCACCGAAAGCGGCATCCTCAAGGTCGAGATCACCTATGAGGGGCACGTCGCCGAGATGAAGATCAAGGCGATCACCTCCGCCGTGCTGTCCGGCCTGTTGCGGCCGATGCTGGGCGAGGTCAACGTCGTGTCGGCGCCCGTCGTCGCCAAGGAGCGCGGCATGGTGGTGGACGAAATCGTCCGCGCCGCCCAGAGCGATTATGAAAGCCTGATCACCGTCACCGTCACCACCGAGCGGCAGGAGCGGTCGGTCTCGGGAACCGTCTATGCCGACGGCAAGCCGCGCCTCGTCGACATCAAGGGCATTCGCGTCGACGCCGAGTTCGGCAAGTCGATGATCTACGTGACCAACGAGGATAAGCCGGGTTTCATCGGCAAGTTCGCGAGCCTGCTCGGCGATGCCAAGATCAACATCGCGACCTTCCATCTCGGCCGCGTCGCGCCCGGCAGCGATGCCATCGCGCTGATCGAGGTCGACGGCGCGGTGCCGGCCGACCTGCTCGCCAAGGTGCAGGCCCTGCCGCAGGTCAAGCAGGTCAAGGCGCTGACGTTCTGATACGCCGACATATTCCGACCCGCGGAACAACGCCGCCTCCGTCACTGGAGGCGGCGTTTTTATTTCTCCCGCGAGCGCTGGACATTGTGTACCAATGGCGGCCAGGACGCTCCGTTCAACATCGTTCGAAAAGGGAGAAAACAATGCGTGAAGCCGTCATCGTTTCCTATGCGCGCACGGGCCTCGCAAAATCCGGCCGCGGCGGGTTCAACATCACGCCGCCGATGTCGCTGGCCGCGCACGCGATCAAGCACGCGGTCGATCGTGCCGGCGTCGAGAAGGATTATGTCGAGGACTGCTATCTCGGCAATTGCGCCCATGGCGCGCCGAACATCGGCCGCCAGGCCGCGCTGCTCGCGGGCCTGCCGACGACCACCGCCGGCGTGTCGGTCAACCGCTTCTGCTCCTCGGGCCTGCAGACCATCGCGATGGCCGCCAACTCGATCCGCTCCGACGGTGCCGAGTGCATCGTCGCCGGCGGCGTCGAAAGCATTTCCATGCCGGGCGGCGGGACGCCGAAGGAGACGATCGATCCGGAATTGCTCAAGGTTGCCCCCGATATCTTCATGGCGATGATCGACACCGCCGACATCGTCGCCGAGCGCTACAAGCTCAGCCGCGAATACCAGGACGAGTTCTCGCTGGAATCGCAGCGTCGGATGGCGGCGTCGCAGCAGGCGGGCAAGTACAAGGACGAGATTGTCCCGATGAAGACCAGGATGAAGGTCGTCGACAAGCAGACCAAAGCGGAATCGATCGTCGACTACGTCGTCGATCGCGACGAATGCAATCGCCCCGAGACCACGCTGGAGGGCCTTGCCAAGCTCGAGCCGGTGAAGGGTCCCGGCAAGTTCGTCACCGCCGGCAATGCCAGCCAGCTCTCCGACGGCGCCGCCGCCGTCGTGCTGATGGAAGCCCAGGACGCCGAGAAGCGCGGCCTGAAGCCGCTCGGCCGCTTCGTCGCCTGGGCGACCGCCGGCTGCGAACCCGACGAGATGGGCATCGGTCCTGTGTTCGCGATCCCGAAGCTGCTCAAGCGCACCGGACTGAAGATCGACGACATCGATCTCTGGGAACTCAACGAGGCCTTCGCCAGCCAATGCCTCTATTCGCGCGACAAGCTCGGCATCGATCCCGCCAAGTACAACGTCAATGGCGGCTCGATCGCGATCGGCCATCCCTTCGGCATGACCGGCGCGCGTCTTACCGGCCACCTCCTCCAGGAAGGCGCGCGCCGCAAGGCCAAGTGGGGCGTCGTGACGATGTGCATCGGCGGCGGTCAGGGCGGCGCCGGTTTGTTCGAAATCTACAGCTGAGGCGAAGCTGCACGGACGCGGAGAGGCACGGCGCGAGCCGTGCCTTTTTGCTTTGTTCAGCGCCTCCAGCTTATTCGCGCTGCTGCGGAAATCTTTGCCTCGCAAAGCGTTGAGCGCGACGGGGCGGACGGAGGAGAACGCTCATGCGGATAACAATGGCAGCCATCCTTACAGCAGTCCCGCTCGTCGCGGGACCGGCGATAGCGCAGCAGGCGGCGCCGAACCAGAACGTGCAGAGTGAGGCCGACAAGGGCATCAAGACACAGAATTCGGGCGCTTCGGGCTTTGTCGGCGAGCAGGACAAGCCCGGCTCGGCCGCGAACATGCCCGGAGATCGCACCAACAACGCCAGTGGCGCTGCCACGTCGCCCAGCGCGCAGAATTCAGGGGCCGGTATCGCGGGAGCGCCGGGCAACAAGAACGGTCCGCCCGCGCACACCGGAACTGTCGGCTCGAGTTCGCAGAACATGTCGGTGCAGGAGCAGGATCCCTCGAACATCAAGGGTCTGCCCGGCAATAAGAGCGGCCCGCCAGCCAAGCGGTAGCGGAGTCCGCAACGGTCCTCTGCACGCCGACTATCGCCCGCGCGAGCGGCATCGTAGGAGCGACCTATTTCGCGAGCGCGTGCGCGGCGTTTCGCTGCGGTATGATTTCGGCGGCCGTCCGCTTGTCGGCCGCAGTGTTCCCGATTTCGAATTGCTGGACGGAACGACGGTCGGAGAACGCCTCAGAACAGCGAGAGGCATATCGCTGGACTCCGATGCCCGCGCACCGCCTGAACTGCTTGCCAGCCGCTGGAGAGATCGGATCAATTATGTCGCCAAGGATCGGCTGGGCCTGAGCGCCTTGCTGGTGCGCCCCGATGGCTTCGTCGCCTGGACCAGTAACGACGCAACCACAGACGACGAAGCAGCTCAGGCCGCCTCGCGCCGGCTCGGCGAGCCCGCCGCCTACGCCTTCGCCAGCGCCGGTGCGAACACCACTTCGATCAGCGTGCCGGAATGGCCTGCGCTCTTGATGTTGAACCGGGCGCGGTTGGCTTCGACCAGGGCCTTGGTCAGCGACAGGCTCAGCGCCGAACTGTCCTCGGCATCGCCGGGCGGCGGGGTGCGGAACGGCTCCATCGCGGCGGCGACTTCGCGCTCGGTGAGGCCATGGCCGGTGTCGCGGATGCGCAGCGCGACTTCGCCGCGGTCGGTGAGCGCGGTCGAGACGATGACCTGGCCGCCGGCGCTGGCAAGCCGGATCGAGTTGGAGATCAGGTTCATGGTGATCTGCCGCATCGCGCGCGCATCCACGTTCACCTGCGGCAGCGCATGGCCGAGCGAGGTGCGGATGATGATGCGCTCGCGATTGGCCTGCGGCTGCATCACGACCACGCAGGCCTCGACGAGGTCGTTGAGGTTGAGGTTGGCGAAGTTGAGATCGAGCTTGCCGGTCTCGATCCGCGACAGCTCGAGCAGATCGTCGATGATGGCGATGACGCGCTCGCCCGAGGCGCGGATGTCCTTCATGTACTCGCCGTAGCGCTCGTTGCCGAGCGTGCCGAAGCGCTCCGAAATCATCACCTCGGAGAAGCCGATGATGGCGTTGAGCGGGGTGCGGATCTCGTGGCTGATCCGCGCCAGCATGTCGGCCTTGGCATTGGCCGCGCCGTCGACGAGGCGGCGGGCCTGCGTCAGCTCGCTCTCGCCCTGCTTGCTCTGCGAGAGATCGCGGAACACGGCGAAAAAATTCGGGCCGTCGGGCCTGGTGCGGCCCATGATCATCGCGAGCGGAATGACGCCGCCCTTCTTCTCGCGCCCCAGCACCTCGCGGCCGTGGTCGAGCAGGCTGGCGATATCCTGGCTCTTGAGGTTTTCCAGATAGTCGATGACGACATGCTGGCTCTCCGGCGCAAACAGCGTCACCAGGTTTTGCTGCATCAGCGTCTCGCCGTCATAGCCGAACAGCGCTTCGGCGCTGCGGTTGCAGGCGTGGATGTTGCCTTCGGCATCGAACATGACGATGCCCTCGGCCGTGGTGTCGAGGATCGCGGCGAGATCTTCGGCGTCCGCCTCGCCGACCTCGGGCTCGGGCGCGGTGGGCAAGATCTCCGGAACAATGGCCTCCGGGACAATGTGCTCGGCGGGGACGGTCTCCGCGATGACGGGCGCAGCCGCAGCGGGTGCTGCCTGCGGCAGCGCGCAGATCAGCGCATGCGCGCTCTCGCCATCCCAATCGATCGTATGCAGATGTGCTTCAGTCGTCGGCAGCGGCTCCTGGCCAGTGGCGAGCGTCGCGCTGATCGTTACCGGCGTGCCGGCTTGCGACGTGCTGCTGGTCGCGGGCACGCCCGGCTCGACATAGAGCGCGTCGAGCCCGCCCGCGTGCTCCAATGCACTGATGCTCGCATAGCCCATGCGCGCGAGAAAGGCGGGGTTGGCGTAGAGCAGGCGGTCGAGCCGATAGATCAGGATGCCCGTCGGCAGCAGGTCGAGCAGCGCGCGGTCGCGCGTGCTGTGTCCGCGCGCGGGCGGTGCCGGTTCGCTCAGCCATTCGGCCGGCGCGTGCGGCGTCTGCGGCTCCGGTGGTTCGGGCGTGATCTCGGTGTCCGGCTCGGACGATGCCGCGATCGTCTCGCGGTCGCGTTCGAGGCGCTCGGACAATTGCCGGGCCAGCTCGTTGAACGCGCTGTTCTCGACCGGCGTCAGCGTCGGCGATCTGGTGTCGCCGGGCGCCCGGAACGGCAGGACATTGGGAGGCGTTTCCACGGGTGTTTCCGGATCTGTTGGATGTGAATTCGCTTCGGTGATTGGTTCGGGCAGTTCAGCTTCAGGCTCGGGCTCAGGTTCGGGCGGCTCGATCTGCGGAGGCGGCGCCTCCGGTTCAGGCTCGATTTCAGACTTGATTTCAGACTTGGCTGCGGGCTCGGGCTCCGGCTCGACCACATCGGCGGACAGGCTTTGCGGCGCCGCCGGTTCGGCCAGAAGCTCAAAACGCCTGAGCGCCTCGAGCCGGTTGAGACCGTCGAGATCGCGGCAGACGCCAAAGCCTTTGAAGCCCGCGAAATTGCGTTCGCCGTCATAAACGGGAAGCCCCGCAAGCTCGACGGGCAGATGCTCGCCGCCATCGGCCGGCCAGTTCACGGTGATCCCGGCCCAGGTGTCCTTGCTGGCAAGCGCCTGCGCCACGCGGCTTTCAGGGTCGAGCGCGAACTCCTCGGCGATTTCGCGCCATGGGCGGTCGAAACCGGCGGCCGTGCGCGGACCTATCAGGCGAATGAACTCGTCCGAGCCGAGCACAAAACGGCCCGCTGCATCCATCTGCCAGAGGAAGCGCAGCGGATGCTGACGCGGTGCGGGCGGCTGTTCGTGGCCCGACGGCGGCTCGACCATGCCGGGTGTGGTCGGCGCGGCCTGCGGCGACACCATGGCTTCCGGCGAGTTTTCAACCGGAGTTTTGTCTTCAACCGAAGTCTTGTTTTGAACCGCAGCCTTCTCTTCAACCGCAGTGTTGGGCGCGATGTCGTCGGGCGCGGCGTCGACCGCGTCCTCGACGGCTTGCTGGATCGTGACGATCTCTGTCGCCGGCTCGCTCAAAGGCGGTTCGTGCGCGATCGTCTCGGTTGCTTCCGGCGCGTCGTCCGGCTCGGCAAAGGCGTCGAACAGCGCGATGTCGGATGGCGCCTCGTTCGAGCGCGCAGCTTGCGCATCCTCCGTCACGGCGGCTGCGGGAGGGGGCGGCGCAGGTTCGGGCTGAGCGATGTCTTGGCGCGCGATGTCTTCAGTGGCCTTGGGTTCGACGTCCGCGGTCGCAGGCGCCGCCTGCTGCACGGCAGGCTCGATCAACGCGACCAGGCCGACATCGGCCCCCGCACCGACCCGCTGCAGCACCATCTGGCCGATGCCGATCGGCGTCTCGGCGCGGCCCTGGCGAAGTGCATCGCTGCGGGCCTGGTCGAGGCCGCCCTCGGTGAGATCGCGGAAGCCGAGCAGGGTGCGGGCCGTTTCGCTGGCGCCGACGAACAGGCCGTCGGGTGCGAACGCCGCCATCGGCACCTTGGCGCCGTCGACGAGACGAAGCAGTCGTTCGACCAGCGGCATGGTGCGTAAGCCCGGGTCCATCGCGGTGACGAGCACCGCAGATCCTTGGAAGAATTGGCTGCCATCGGCGAAGTCAAGGCGGGCACAGGCGCAGGTCATCAGCGTGCCGAGCCGGGCGCCGAAGCCGCGCAGCCGTTCGAGCCGGATGGCGCCCTTCGCGGGCAGCCGGCCGGCGAGCCGGACGATCTGGCGGCGGTGGCTGTCGGCGGGGCCGAAGGTCCTGTCCGCGAGCGCGGTGGCGTTGGCCGCGCCAAACAGTCTTGCGCCGACCGGATTGGCCCAGAGCACGCGCGTGCCGTCGACCGACCAGAGCCAGGCGGGCAGCGGCGAGGTCGCGTGCACGGCCAGCCGGGGATCGCCCACGCCTCGCAACTGGAAATCCGAACTCGTCATCCGACCGGCTTCGCGTCCCGTTTGTCAGCACCAGGACTGCCGGAATGGCAGCCTTAAGAAAGAGTTAGTATCGCCCGCAGCCGCAGGCAGGTCCACGGCCCCAGCCTACGGAGCAAGCCCTAAAGCCGCGATAACCTTAATGTGGCCGCCCCCGCAAGCCGCAGCCCGGCCGCATCCGCAGGATTCGCGCGGAGGCGGATCGTGCCTCTCGGGCAACCGACTCGCGCCCCGACCGCAGTGCGTTCCCTCCCCCTTGTGGGGGAGGGCTAGGGAGAGGGGTAGCCCAGCAAAAGGTGTCGGTTGACGATGCACCGAGGGCGGGCGCGCCGGACAGAATCCCCGCGTGGCACCCCCTCCCTGACCCTCCCGCAAGGGGGAGGGAACGGAAAGAGTGGTGCTTGGCGCACCCAAACACCTCAACCACCGGTTCCCCACTCGTGGAACCTCATCCTCTCCGAGATTATTTTCGCAATGCACCCTCCGGAACCGTTGCGTTGCACAATGTTGACATTTTAAGCAGGCATGGTCTGGCCGCTGGGCGAGCCATCATTCGTTTTGTGTTTCCAGTCTTCGCTCCCGCCACCGGTTGGCGGGCGCGGCCTGAAGGCTCACTCCGTTTTTTCATTTAGTGTGAGGGATAACCATGACAGGTACGACTGATCCGTTTTCTGCCTCGATCATTCCGTTCGAGGTCCCCGAGCAGATGCGTGCGTTCGCCGAAAAGGGCGTGTCGCAGGCCCGCGAGAGCTACGCCAAGTTCAAGGACGCCGCCGAAACCCATAACGGCACCGTCGAGGCCGTGTTCACCACCGCCAGCAAGGGCGCGAGCGAGTACACCGCCAAGCTGGTGGAGTTCATGAAGGCCAACACCACGGCCCAGCTCGACTTCGCCCAGCAGCTGTTCAGCCTCAAGTCGCCGGCCGAAGCGCTGGAGCTGTGGACCGGCCACACCCGCACCCAGCTCGAGACCCTGCAGTCCCAGGCCAAGGAGCTGGTCGAGCTGACCCAGCGCGTCGCCGCCGCGACCGCCGAGCCGATCAAGGCCAGCGCCGCCAAGCTCTACACGCCCGCCGCCTAAGCGGATTGGCTCGTTTGAGTTAAAAAACCCGGGCCTAGAGCCCGGGTTTTGCTTTGGAAATAACCTTGCTCGGGAGACATTTTGCGGGTCGCGCGGCCTTGCCAAAAACGCCCGTTGCACCTAGTTTCCGCCCCGTCCAGCCCCCCTCAGGTACCGGCCCTTTCAGGGCGCCCAGAGGCGCGGCTCGCAAGGATGCAGTTGTAGCTCAGTTGGTTAGAGCGCCTGTCTGTGGAACAGGAGGTCGGTGGTTCGAGCCCACCCAACTGTACCAACGATCCCGATCAGGTAGCAGCCTGTTGAACATACCCGAGTTCAAGCAACTCTGTTGCGGTTAGGTCATCTTGATCAGAGATTGAACATGCCACCCGTCTCGACCGAGCCAGACTAGCAGTAGCGCTAACTATTTCGAGCCGCGCCCGAAGATGAAAGCTAGAGCAGCAGCAGAAAATCCCATGCAGCGCTCGGCCTGCTTACCCCAAAAATCGGCAACATCTGGAAATTTTGCAGCGACGGTCCAGCAACCGGCTGCACAAAGCAAACCGAATATCGTAGCGAGGCATGCAATCACGACAGGCGCCGTGGCTTCGCCACCTAAGGCGCGACCAAAGAATCCGAGATTCTGCTTATGCATCGTCTCGGCATGTCTATTGGTCTCTTTAGTCAGTGCAAGCTGAAAGCCATGCGCCCCGGTTAGCGCATCCGTAAGCTCTGGATCGCTATCCGTTTTCTGGACAACAGAGCCCTTCGCTTCTTCGCGTTTAGATGCCGTACTCAAAGGAAAGCCTGTTCTTGATTACCGGAACAGAGACTGCAAAGAGCTTCGATAGTTCCGATAGAGACAGCTTATCCCAATACAAGTCCAACATCGATCTCGGCACCAAGAGGTTTGCAGCGAACGCATTCGCTTCTTTCTCGTGGGGATCGTCATCCGCTAAAAGCTGATCGCGGTACAAAATTTTATAGTCGGCAGACTTGGCCCATTCTTCATGCAGAATTTTGTGGCCCAACTCATGCGCAATCGTGAATGTCTGGCGCAAAGCAAATTCTTCGCTATTCACATAGATGGAATTTTCTGCGGGATCGTAGAAGCCTGAAATATTGTCGTGCTCGCGGTCAAATTCAACGAAAACGACCTTCATCCCTAAGTTGCGCGCAATCGTAACGGGGTCTACGGGCGGGAAATCGATCCCAAAGTCACCAAGAAGTCGCGAGGCCTCCGACTTAGCCCGACGATAATTCGGCTTTTCCAACGTAGCTAACATGTCTCCGCTCCCCCGGCAGGGGGAAAGTAGTGATTCGTTGTTAATAAGTCCATACGTGGCCCTATAGTAAATCTTTGAAAAGACTGAAGTTCCTTGTCTTGAAGAGAAAATTCGGTAGCCCTCGTAAGGGGCTAGCCGTAACCTCGCATCTAGAATTTTTTTCCAGTTGCCCCCAAATCTCACATAGATAACTCGGCACTTCAAACTGACCGAGCCCCTCGATTTTCATAAGAACAAAAATAGAACAAAATCCCATTCCCGGCAACCGCTTCAAACTTGTGTAGAGCAGGTATTGCGCGTGCTATGCGTGTCAGAACATTTGACGAACGGTCTATACTTTCCGCCTGCGACTGAGTCCTGTCGGAGCAGACGAATGGACCAAAAG
The DNA here is from genome assembly GCF_023073915.1 of Bradyrhizobium sp. 149. Lineage (GTDB taxonomy): Bacteria > Pseudomonadota > Alphaproteobacteria > Rhizobiales > Xanthobacteraceae > Bradyrhizobium. The sequence continues at coordinate 172,438 of NZ_JADPKK010000009.1, forward strand.
GCGAAGGTTGGGCGGATACTTAGCCTCGATGGCGGAGGCGCGAAGGGTTTCTATACCTTGGGTGTTCTCCGAGAGCTGGAGGGCATGCTCGGTGGCAAGCTCCACGAGCATTTCGACCTTATCTTTGGGACCAGCACGGGCGGCATCATTGCCGCCCTCCTAGCGCTTGGGAAGAGCGTCAAGGAGATCAGTGATCTATACGAAGGCAATGTCCCTGGAGTGATGCAGAGGAAGAAGCGTGCGGAGAAGTCCGCGGCTCTCGCCTCGTTGGGCGACAGGGTTTTCAATGACGCGTCGTTCGCCGACATGAAGACTGGTGTCGGGATTGTAACTACGCGATGGGTGATCGAACGCCCGATGATCTTCAAGACCAGTATTGAGCAGGCCCATGGACGCATGGGGACGTTCTCACCCGGCTTTGGCGTGCGCGTCTCGGACGCCGTCCAGGCCTCGTGCTCGGCATTTCCGTTCTTTGATAGGAAGACGGTTAAGACCGATAAGGGGGATCTCGTCGAGCTAATCGACGGCGGCTACTGCGCCAATAATCCGACGCTCTATGCCATTGCAGATGCGATCATGGCCTTAAAGCTAACGCCTGAACAGTTGCGCGTCGTTAGCGTGGGCGTCGGTGTCTACCCAGCACGGAAGCAGCCTTGGTACAGTACGTCTAAATGGACGCAGAAGCTCTTGAGCGTTCAGCTGCTCCAGAAGACGCTAGAAATCAATACGCAGTCGATGGATCAGCTCCGGCATATCTTGTACCGGAACGCGCCGACCGTGCGCATCAATGACACATTCGAGCAACCCGAGATGGCGACCGATCTTTTCGAGCACAATATGCAGAAACTAAACATCCTACGGCAACGCGGAGCGGAGTCGTTCGGCAAGCAAGAAGCGGATTTGAAAAAATTGTTCAGTTAGGGATAGGGAAGGCTTATGACTATTCCAGAAAACCAGCTTGAGACGTGGACGCATATCGGAGCGGCTCAGCAGTCCGCGACAACCTACCAATCGATCAAAAGTGTCATCGAACACAAGGACGCATCGTATTCGACGAGGAACATTGACTCGTTTCTACAGGGCTCATACGGCAACGACACGAATGTCTATGGTGCGGATAGCGATGTCGATATCGTGCTGCGGACGAAGGGTATGTTCTACTACAACGTCGATAACTTGTCGGGGCCAGAGAAAGCAGCATTCAAGAGTGTCTATCCGAAGGTCGCTGAATATGACTTGAAGTCGTTCCGGACGGATGTGATCGCGTGGCTTTCTAAGCAGTATGAGAGCGATCTTGATACATCTGGCAAGAAAGCGTTGCGGCTGAAGGCCAATGGAACGCGTCGTAACGCCGATATCTTGCTCGTGGCGCCGCACAAAAAATACACCCGCTACTATAGTGAACAGGACAATGAATGCGTCGAGGGCGTCATGTTCATCACGACGGATGGGGCAAATATCGTCAACTATCCGAAACAACACTCGGAAAATATGACCCGAAAGCACCAAGACACGAACTCGTGGCTGAAGCCGACAGTGCGCATCTTCAAGAACATCCGAAATCGACTTATCCGCGACGGGAAGATTAAGAATGGAATTGCGCCGTCGTATTTCATCGAGGGGATGCTGTCTAATGTGCCGACGAACCAGTTCGGCGTGTCGTACCAAAACACGGTCGATAATTGTTTTGACTGGCTAGGTAAGGAAAATGCAGGCCACTTGATGTGCGCCAACGGCATTCATCCCCTTATCCGTGACAACACACATATGTCTTGGCCTATCCAAGGTTACATCGACCTCATGGCGGAAAGTCAGAAGCTTTGGCTTCAGTGGAAATAGTTGCCTCATGATGGTACCAGCAATTGCGGTGATAGTGCATGAAACTCTCAACGCGGCAACGCTGCTCAAAGCCAATCTTTCGCCCTGTCACCGTAGCCCCTCGGTTCGCAATGCGCTATCGGTAGCGAGCCAAGGACGTTCATGAACAAGCAAGCCGGGCGAAAAAGATCGTGAGTTTCTTCGAGCGTCTCAAGACAGAAGCATCCGTTGAGTGGCGGGCTTATACCGAGCACCCCTTCACGAACGGATTGGCAGACGGCTCGCTCCCTGAAGCAGCGTTTCGTCACTACCTCGTGCAAGACTACTTGTTCCTCATCGAGTTTGCTCGCGCCTACGCGCTCGCGGTCTACAAGTCGCCCAGACTTGCCGACATGCGTGAAGCAGCGGCCGGCCTTTCGGCCATCCTCGATGTCGAGATGAACTTGCATGTGAAGCTCTGTGCCGATTGGGGACTGTCCCCGACCGACCTTGAACAGGCCCCTCCGGCGGCCGAGATGCTGGCCTATACACGCTACGTGCTCGACGCGGGAATGCGCGGCGACCTGCTGGCTCTCAAGGTGGCGCTTGCCCCCTGCGTGATCGGGTACGCGGAGATCGCAACGCGGCTCGCCTCGCTCCCCCTCGCGGACGCTGCGACGAACGCCTACCGCGTCTGGATCGCCGAGTACGCCGGCGCGCCGTACCAGGAGGTCGCTGGCAAAGCGCGGGCGCATATGGAGCATCTCGCCGATCTCTACGCCACGCCGGCCCGCGAGGCAGAGCTGATTGCGATCTTCAAGGAAGCCACCCGACTCGAGACGGACTTCTGGGAGATGGCCTGGCGCGCGGGCCAGCGGGTTCAATAGCCCTTTCGGCGTTCGTCAGGTTCATCACCTGGAAGTTTTACAATGACGATTGGCTTCGCCTGAAAGCAGATCTCGTCTACTTCGCCCCCGTTACGATCATCACCACCACCGGCAGCGTCACCGCTGCCAGCAGCGTCCCCAGCGCCACCGCGCCCGACACCGGGTTCACCAGCCGCTGGTACTGAACCGCGAAGATGTACGCGTTGGCGCCGGTCGGCATCGCCGCGAACAGCACGATCACGCCGGCAGCGACCGGCGGCAGGCCGAGCAGCTTTGCCAGCACGAACGCGGCCGCCGGCATCGCCAGCAGCTTGAGCGCGCTCATCACCACGACGCTCACCATCTCGCCCTTCACCTCGAACCGGAACAGAGTGATGCCGAGCGCAATCAGCGCGGCCGGTGATCCCGCTTGCGCCAGCAACTCGATGGTCCTGTCGACGACGGGATTGAGGCCGAGGCCGGAGAAGCGCCAGACGACGCCAAAACCGATCCCCAGCATCAGCGGATTGCGCGCGAGATCCGCGAGCACCGGCAGGATCACCGCGAGGGGTGAGCCCTTCCGTTTGCGACTGACCAGCTCCATCTGAAGGATTCCGCAGAGCCACAGCAGCGGCGTGTTCACCGACAGGATCAGCGCCATGGGCCCGGCCCCCTCGTTGCCCAGCGCCGAGAGCGTCAGGGGAATGCCGAGCATCACGATGTTGCCGTAGACCGAACCGATCGCGAATACCACGCCGTCCGCGTGGTCCTCGCGCCGCTCGCGCAGCGCGGCCGAGAGCGCCAGCGCCGCGATCCAGGTCATCGCCAGCGCGCCGTAATAGGCGCCCCACATCCGCCAGGGACTGACGTCCGGGAATTCCGACACGACGATGGTGCGGAACAGCAGCGCGGGAATCGCGATGCTGAAGGCGAATTCGGAGATGCCCTTGTGCGCGCTCTCGGAGACGAAGCGAAACAGCACCGCGGCATAGCCGGCCGCGATCAGCGCAAACACCGGCGCGACGATCAACACAGTGGCCATGCGCCCCTCACCTCACGGGGAGATGGCCTCCCACCCCACGCATTCTCGATCATGGCATCATGCCACTGTTTTGCCCGACGGGTCAAATCGATTTCGTAAAATCCGCAAGCCCCAATCCGCACTCCGCAAAGTCCAGTCCGCACATGGACTTGGCTACTGTGCATGGGGTTGTTTTCGCGGTTTTGTGCCGGACGGGGTTTTGAGGCCGCAAGGCCAGCCCCGATCTCGCCCGCTGCGCCAAGGGTTAGCCCTGGCGGGCAGGGGGCCGACGGGCCTGTTGCCCGGAGCGCACAGGTGGCCGTATTCGCATCTCCCCTCGGTTGCCAACCAACGCCCGTTCACCCACTATTCGCTCCGACTCGACTTGTGGGGGGATCGATGCCGGCGTTCCGCTTTAACAAAACCTTGGCCGCTGCGATCTCGGGGATCGCCCTGGCCGTCTTAATCCACCCGGGTGCAGGCTTTGCCTACTCCCAGGAGGAGCAGCAGGCCTGCACGCCCGATGCGATGCGGCTGTGCGGCGAGTTCGTTCCGAACGTCGATGCCATCACCGCCTGCATGATCCAGAAGAAGTCGCAGCTCTCGCCGCAGTGCCGGGTGTTCTTCCGGCCGGGACCGGAGCCGGGCATGGCGGCCGCGCCGCGCGCCGGCAAGCCGACCAGCATCGCGCCCAAAACGGCGAGAACCGCGAAGAAGAGCACCAGGCCGGCCAAGAAGAAGAAAGCCAGCGAAGGCTGAGCCGGGCCCGCGTTCCCATTCTGAAACTTGATTATGCCCGGGCAAAGCGCGCGTTGCGTCTGAAGCCCGGGCATTTGCGTTTTCGGCATCAGCCCCACACCAGCCACCGGACTCGTTTTGTTCGCCTCCCTCGTGCGGACGCTTGCGACAATTGCGACCAAGCGGGCTGGAAACGACTGGCCAAACAGTTTGCGCGGCCAGGTTGCATTCCAATTTTTCCCGCAGCGCTGCTCAAAAAACGCACGATTGCTGGCGTGAAGCGCGTTGCGCTGCAGTTCGTAGCTCACGTCGCACGCAGCAAGTGTGACTCAAAAGCCAACGCGCTTTGTTATTTCATGGCTCCAGCTTAACTTACGATAAATTTTTCTTTCCCGAATCACCGCGCTGATTCATTTTCGCTGCCTGGGGTCAATCTGGAGGCAGAGGTATGAACGTTATTGTTTTTGCATCGCGTAAAGGTGGCTCGGGCAAGAGTACGCTGGCTGCGCATCTCGCCGCGCAGATCAAGGCAACCAAGCCGATCCTGCTCGTCGACGCGGATCCGCAAGGCTCGCTCACGCTGTGGCACAAGCTGCGTGGCACCAACGAGCCGCCGATCAAGTCCGCGGTGAACTCGGTCAGCGGCATCGTCTCCGCGGCCAAGCGCGACGGTTATGAATGGGTGTTGATCGACACGCCGCCGAACCTGTCGGCCGTCGTCGACGACGCCATCCGCAATGCCACCATGGTGGTGATCCCCGCCCGTCCCGGCGTCTTCGACGTCAACGCGGTGCAGGAAACCATCCAGATGTGCCGTGCGGCGCGCAAGCCCTACGCGGTCGTGCTCAACGGTGCGCCGGCGCGCCGCGACGAATCCGAAAGCCCGATCGTCACCATCGCCCGCGAGGCGCTGGCGAAATTCCGTGCTCCGGTGTGGGGCGGCCAGATCACCAACCGTTCGGATCTGCTGATGGCGCTGAGCCACGGCGAGGGCGCGCGGGAATATCAGGCCGAGAGCCGTGCGGCTCAGGAAATCGCCAGGCTGTGGGCGGCGATCGAGCGTTCGGTGAAGGCTATTCGCGGCACGGTGTCGGCTTCCGGCGCAATGCACAAGCAGGCGGCGTAATTTTCATAAATCATTCTCCGACGAAAAACGCGCGGACCTCCGCGCGTTTTGCGTTTCCGGGCCAGCACGGTGGCGGTTAGGCCACCATCAGCATGTAGAACACGATCACCGGCGACAGAGTGAGGATCACCGACCAGATGCCGGCGGCCCAGAGAATGTCCTCGGTGGTAAAGCCCTGTTGTCCGGCGTCGTAATGCGACGCCACTTCGTTCTGACTATTCACAAACGCCCCCGCGATTTCTTCGCTTATGGGCACGAAGGATACGCGGGATGTTTTAAAATTCCGGGTCGCAATCTCGCGCGGATTCGAACACAAGTCTAATCCACGGATTAACCATCCGGACGCGCGCTGGGTCAGGCCAGCCAGACCCGAAACACCAGGACCGGCATCAGGCCGAGTACCACCGCCCAGAAGCCGAACGACGACACCACCAGAATTCCCCGCAAAAAATCGGCAGACGCGAACATGTCTGCCGCCGTCGGGCGGATACGTTGCCCCATGATCATTCCCCCTCTTCAAGACTGTGAATGAAAACGATAGGCGCGATTGCGTAAACGAGCCGTGGATGCGCCATGCGGCAGCAGCGAAGGCCGTTGGGGCGCGGTTAACCACGGCAGGCTTCCCTTCTCCCGCAAGGGAGAAGGGCGAGCGGCGTGCGTGGAGAGAAGTGAAGCGCCTACGCTGCGACTTTGATCCGTCGCTCGATCTCGCGGTCGAGCTCGGCGGCGAGTTCGCTGCCGACTTCGACCATCGGCAGGCGCACTTCGGGGCTGTCGATCAGGCCTATGCGCCACAGCCAGTATTTTGCCGGCGCGGGACTGGGCTCGGTGAACAACAGGCGCGTCAGCTCCGCGACCTCATGCCAGCGCGCCAGCGCCGCATCGTGGTTGCCGCGCTTCAGTTCGGCATGGACGGCCGCAAACGTCGCGGTCTCGAGATGGGCCGACAGCAGGATGCCGCCGTCGGCGCCGTCGCTGAGCGCCTCGAAATAATTCGCGTCCTCGCCGGTCAGCACGCGGAAATCCTTCGGACGGTCGCGCAGCAGCGCGATGGATTGCTCGCGGCTGGCGCCGCAATCCTTCAGGCCGATGATGTTTTGATGCTCGGCAAGCCGCAGCAGCGTCTGGTTGTTGATGTTGACCGAGGTGCGATAGGGGATGTTGTAGAGCGCGAGCGGCCAGGCGGCGTGATCGGCGAGCGCCTCGAAATGCGCCAGCAGCCCGCGCTGCGACGGCCGCACATAATACGGGCTCGCGATCAGATAGCCGTCGATCGGCCAGTCCGCGGTCTCGTCGAGACGCGCCTTCAGCCGCGAGGTGTCCGCGCCTGAAAGTCCGAGGCAGATCGGAAGCTTGCTGTGGTTGGTGGCGATCTCGTCGCGCACGATGGTGACGAGACGTTCGAGCTCGGCATCGCGCAGCGTCATGCCTTCACCGGAGGTCGCCCCCAGGACGAAGCCGTCGACGGCTTGTCCGCTGTAATGCCGGGTCAGCCGGCGCAGCGACCTCTCGTCGAGGGTCCCGTCGCGAAACGGGGTCACCAGCGGCAACCAGAGCCCGTGCAATTGTTCCTGTAGTCCGGTCATGTTCCATCTCCTTCTCGGGAAAAAACCTGAGACGAGGGCACATGAAAAAACCCCGTCCAGGCGGCGGGGTTTTCGAAGATTGGCTCGCGATGACGAAGGTGTTAGCGCGCGCAAAAATCCGAGGTCCCCAGATGGGGGCCTTTTTTCGAGGCGATTGCCTGCGAGGAGATTGCGCACGACTTCGTGATCATTTGCAAATGATGCGGGGTAAGCATGGAACTGTCAATACACGTGCAGGGCGAGGGCCGGATTCGCCAAAAAAAAGCCGGGCTCGAACGAGCCCGGCTTAAGGTATTGGCCACGTGAGGCCGACACAATCACCTTCCAAGAGGGATTACTGAACTCCCGCGCCACTGGAGGAGGGGGACAAATGCGCAACGCGAAGGCTCAGCGTGCGAACATTATGGGCTAGCCTCGCGCCATGCATCAACCGTCCAAGCCGCATGTCAGACATGCGGAAATCAGGACGGCCAGCGCTGCGCCTTGCTCACCACGAAGTCGCGGAACACTTGCACGCGCGCGACCGTCTTCAGCTCTTCCGGATAGACAAAATACGTATCGAGCTGGATCGAATCCGATTCGCCGAACAGCTGCACGAGGCGGCTCTGTTCTTCGATCAGATAGTCCGGCAGCGCCGCGATGCCGAGGCCCTGCTGACAGGCGCGGACGAGGCCGAGAATGTTGTTGACCCTGAAATAGGCCTCGCGCGGACCCGAGCCGTTGCGCCCCGCTTCGACCAGCCAGTTGCGGTTCTGAAGATGCGGCGCGAAGTTGCCGTCGGAGAGCGTGATGATGCGGTGGGAGTCGAGCTCCTCCAGCGTACGCGGCGTGCCGAAGCGCTTGATGTAATCAGGCGAGCAATAGGCGTGGAAGCCCATCGCGAACAGCTTGCGCTGGATCAGATCCGGCTGCGTCGGCTTGCGGGTGCGGATCGCGACGTCGGCCTCGCGCATCGACAGGTCAAGCTCCTCGTCAGTGACGATCAGCGAGATCCGGATTTCCGGATAGAGCGCGGTGAATTCGCCGAGCCGCGGGATCAGCCAGTTGATGCCGACGCCGGGCGTGGTGGTGATCTTGAGATCGCCGCTTGGCCGCTCGCGGCTGTCGGTCAGTTTCGCGCGCGCTGCCTGCAGCTGCATGAACACGTCATGCGCGGTGCGGAACAGGAGGTCGCCCTGTTCGGTGAGGATGAGGCCGCGGGCGTGGCGGTGGAACAGCGAGACCGAGAGCTCCTGCTCCAGCGCCGAGACCTGGCGTGACACTGCCGATTGCGAGAGGCCGAGCTGCTCGCCCGCATGCGTGAAGCTGCCCGCTTCCGCCGCCGCGTGAAACACCTTCAGCTTGTCCCAGTCCATGTCGGTAAATCCGTCGCGTGTTCGTGCCATGATGTTTATTCCGCTGCCGCGCGCTCGCTGGCGCGCAGGGCCAAGAAACGTTCGGCCTCGAGCGCTGCCATGCAGCCAAGGCCGGCCGCCGTGACTGCTTGACGATAGGTCTCGTCGGCGACGTCGCCGGCGGCGAACAGGCCGGGCACCGAGGTGGCGGTCGAGTTCGGGGCGACTTCGACATAGCCTGACGGCTTCAGCTTGATCTGCCCGGCCACGAGCTCGGTTGCCGGGGCGTGGCCGATGGCGATGAAGACACCGTCGGTCTTCACGTCCGTGAGCGCGCCAGTCTTGACGTTCTTGAGCCGGACGTGGGTGACCTTGTTCGGGTTCTCGGTGCCGCAGATCTCGTCCACGGCTGAGTCCCAGATCACCTTGATCTTCGGGTGCTTGAACAGACGCTCCTGCAGGATGCGCTCGGCGCGAAAGTGATCGCGACGATGCACGATGGTGACCTGCGAGGCATGGTTGGTGAGGTACAGGGCTTCCTCGACCGCGGTATTGCCGCCGCCGACCACCACGACTTCCTTGTTGCGGTAGAAGAAGCCGTCACAGGTGGCGCAGGCCGACACGCCGCCGCCCTGGAACTTCGCCTCGGAGGGCAGCCCGAGCCAGCGCGCCTGGGCGCCTGTGGCGAGAATGACGGTGTCGGCGAGATAGACGTCACCGCTATCGCAGGTCAGGCGAAAGGGCCGCTGCGTGGTATCGAGCTTCGTCACCAGATCGGTCTTGATCTGAGTGCCCACATGCAGCGCCTGCTTCTCCATCTGCTCCATCAGCCAGGGGCCCTGGATCACGTCGGCGAAGCCCGGATAGTTTTCGACGTCGGTCGTGATGGTGAGCTGGCCGCCGGGCTGGATGCCCTGAATCAGGATCGGCTCGAGCATCGCGCGCGCGGCGTAGATCGCCGCCGTGTAACCGGCGGGGCCGGAGCCGATGATGACGACCTTTGCATGGACAGCGGCGGACATTTCGACAGATGCCTTTCACGGGGGATTGCAGCGCGGGCGCGGAACGTGCCGGGAGGCCTCGCGGAGACGCTGAAATATCAGAGGTAATCTAAGCCTTCTGGTGAGCTATGCAAGAATTGCATTCCCTGTCGGCGGATTTTTCCAACAGGGAACAAAAGTCGATTGCGCTGCACGCGCAATAAAATTGCGCTGGTCGTGCGGTCTGGGTTATGAGGATTGCGAAACACTCATCAATACCGCCGTTAGGGCCAGGAGTTCCAATCACGTGTCGCGGAACCTAGACGAGATCGACCTGAAAATTCTCACCGAGATTCAGGCCGACGGTCGAATCACGAATGTCGAGCTCGCCAAGCGCGTCGGCATTTCGCCTCCGCCCTGCCTGCGCCGCGTCCGGGCGCTGGAGGAGGAGGGGTATATCCACGGCTATCGCGGGCTTCTGGACGCGCGAAAGCTCGGCTTCGACGTCACCGTGTTTGCCGCAGTGCACCTCTCCAGCCAGGCCGAGGCGGATTTGCGCGCTTTCGAGGAATTCGTCCGCGCCGAGCCGCTGGTGCGCGAGTGCTGGATGCTCTCGGGCGAAGTCGATTTCATCCTGAAATGCGTCGCACCCGACATGGCCACCTTCCAGGATTTCGTCACCCATTTGACCGCCGCCCCGCACGTCCGCAACGTGCGGACCTCGCTGGTGCTGCATAACTCGAAATATGAGGCGGCCGTGCCGCTGGACGTGCGGGGAAGAAGGTAGCGTCTCCTCCATCATTGCGAGGGGAGGGTAAGAGCCCATTCGCATTCCCAGCAACACGCAGATACAAAAAAGGCCGCGCAGTGCGCGGCCTTTTTCAAATCACACGCTGCAGAAAATCGCTAGCGCCACTCCACCTTGGTGATCTCATAAGCCTTCGCGCCGCCGGGTGCGTTGACCTCGACGGTTGAACCCTTCTTCTTGCCGATCAGCGCGCGCGCGAGCGGCGAGGTGATGGAGATGCGGCCCTTCTTGGCGTCGGCCTCGACCTCGCCGACGATCTGCCACACCGTCTTCTTTTCGGTGTCCTCGTCGACCAGTGTCACGGTGGCGCCGAACTTGATGGTGTCGCCGGACAGCTTCGAGATGTCGATGATGTCGGCGCGCGCCAGCTTGTCCTCGAGCTCGGCGATGCGGCCTTCGTTGTGGGACTGCTCTTCCTTCGCGGCGTGGTATTCCGCGTTCTCCGACAGGTCGCCGTGCGAGCGCGCCTCGGCGATATGCTCGATGATCCGCGGACGGTCCTCCGACTGGCGCTTCTTCAGTTCTTCCCCGAGCGCGGCAAAGCCGCCCGCTGTCATCGGTACCTTTTCCATCTCTTCTCTCGTCCTTCGGTCGCGCGCGCCCCGAAACGTCAGCGCGCACGCAACTTGATTCGCCAGTCTATCCGGAGGCTCAACGCGCTCGCCGCCGGACGTTCATATGGGCTTGGCGCCGGAACAGAACAACCATATGGCCGGACAGTTCCTCCGGCCATTGTGGCTTGATCGCCAATCACTTAGCGGAAGGTTGGGCCTTCCGCTCGCGATCAGGTTTCCGAAAAGTAGCTCTGCAGGGTCCGAACCTCAAGGTCCCCGCCCAGATAGGCGCGGATGCCCTGCGCGGCCGCCACGGCCCCGGAAAGAGTGGTGTAATACGGCACTTTATGCAAGAGCGCCGCGCGCCGCAACGAACGGCTGTCGGCGAGCGCCTGCGGGCCTTCGGTGGTGTTGAAGACGAGCTGGACGTCGCCATTGGTAATGGCGTCGACGATGTGCGGCCGCCCCTCCAGCACCTTGTTCACCCTCTCGGTCGGGATGCCCTGGTCGGTCAGGAAGCGGGCCGTGCCCGATGTCGCCAGCACCTTAAAGCCGAGCGAATGCAGCTCGCGAACGGCCTCGGTGATGCGCGTCTTGTCGCTCTCGCGAACCGAGACGAACACCGTGCCCTTGCGCGGCACCCGCGTGCCGCCGCCGAGCTGGCTCTTGGCGAACGCCACCGCGAAGGAGCGGTCGATGCCCATGACCTCGCCGGTCGAGCGCATCTCGGGGCCGAGCACGGTATCGACGCCGGGGAAACGGGCGAACGGAAACACCGATTCCTTCACGCCGACATGCTTGAAGTCAGCCTTCTTCAGCTTGAAATCGGCAAGCTTCTCGCCGGCCATGACGCGCGCGGCAATCTTCGCGACCGGCGTGCCGACCACCTTGGCGACGAAGGGCACTGTGCGCGAGGCGCGCGGATTGACTTCGAGCACGTAGATCTCGCCGTCCTTGATGGCGTATTGCACATTCATCAGGCCGACGACGTCGAGGCCGAGCGCGAGCTCACGGGTCTGCCGCTCCAGCTCCGCGATCATCTTGTCATCCAGCGAGTGCGGCGGCAGCGAGCAGGCGCTGTCGCCGGAATGGATGCCGGCCTCCTCGATGTGCTCCATGATGCCGACGATGAAGGTGTCCTTGCCGTCGCAGAGACAGTCGACGTCGATCTCGGTCGCATCGGACAGATAGCGGTCGAACAGCAGCGGGTTCTTGCCGAGTACGGTGTTGATCTGGCCGGTCTTGTCGTTCGGGTAGCGCGCCTTGACGTCCCCTGGCACCAGCTCCGGCAGCGTGCCGAGCAGGTAATCGCTGAGCTGGTTGTCCTCGCGGATGATCTGCATCGCGCGGCCGCCGAGCACGTAGGAGGGGCGCACCACCAGCGGCAGGCCGAGATCGGTCGCGACCAGGCGCGCTTGCTCGACGGAATAGGCGATGCCGTTCTTGGGCTGCTTCAGCCGCAGCTTGTCGAGCACCCGCTTGAAGCGGTCGCGGTCTTCCGCAAGGTCGATGGCGTCGGGCGAGGTGCCGAGGATCGGCACTTCGGCGGCTTCCAGCGCGCGCGCGAGCTTGAGCGGGGTCTGGCCGCCGAACTGCACGATCACGCCGTGCAGCGTGCCGTTCGTGCGTTCCTTCGCGATGATCTCCAGCACGTCCTCGGCGGTGAGCGGCTCGAAATAGAGCCGATCGGCAGTGTCGTAATCAGTCGACACCGTCTCCGGGTTGCAGTTGACCATGATGGATTCGTAGCCGGCGTCGTGCAGCGCGAAGCAGGCGTGGCAGCAGCAATAGTCGAACTCGATGCCCTGGCCGATACGGTTGGGTCCGCCGCCGAGGATGATGACCTTCTTCTTGTCGGACGGCGAGCTCTCGTCCGCAGGCGTGCCAGCGAACGGCGCCTCATAGGTCGAGTACATGTAAGCGGTGGGCGAAGCGAACTCGGCCGCGCAGGTGTCGATGCGCTTGTAGACCGGGCGAACGCCGAGCGCGTGGCGCTTCGCCGTGACCTCCGCCTCCGTAGTCTCCGCGATCACCGCAAGCCGGGCATCGGAGAAGCCCATGGCCTTGAGCGTGCGCATGCCGAACGCGTTGCCCGGCAGGCCGTTCTTGCGGACCTTCGCTTCCATGTCGACGATGCCGCGCATCTCGCTGAGGAACCACGGATCGATCTTGCAGGAATTGAAGATCTCCTCGTCCGACCAGCCGAGCCGCATCGCCTGGGCGACCTGGAGCAGCCGGTTCGGTGTCGGCGTGCCGAGCGCGGCGCGGATCGCATTCTTGTCGTCGTGCTGGCCCAGACCTTCGATCTCGATCTCGTCGAGGCCAGTGAGGCCGGTCTCGAGCCCGCGCAAGGCCTTCTGAAGGCTTTCCTGGAAGGTGCGGCCGATCGCCATGACTTCGCCGACCGACTTCATCGACGTGGTCAGCGTGGTGGAGGCGCCGGGGAATTTCTCGAAGGCGAAACGCGGCACCTTGGTGACGACATAGTCGATGGTTGGCTCGAACGAGGCCGGCGTGGCGCCGCCGGTGATATCGTTGGCGATCTCGTCAAGCGTGTAGCCGACCGCGAGCTTGGCGGCGACCTTGGCGATCGGAAAACCGGTGGCTTTCGAAGCCAGGGCGGACGAGCGCGACACGCGCGGATTCATCTCGATGACGACCATGCGGCCGTCTTCGGGATTGACGCCGAACTGCACGTTGGAGCCGCCCGTCTCGACGCCGATCTCGCGCAGCACCGCCAGCGAGGCGTCGCGCATGATCTGGTATTCCTTGTCGGTCAGCGTCAGCGCCGGCGCCACCGTGATGGAATCGCCGGTGTGCACGCCCATCGGATCGAGGTTCTCGATGGAGCAGACGATGATGCAATTATCCTTCTTGTCGCGCACCACCTCCATCTCGTACTCTTTCCAGCCGAGCACGGATTCTTCGATCAGCACTTCGTTGGTGGGAGACGCATCCAGGCCGCGCTCGATGATATCGAGGAATTCTTCCTTGTTGTAGGCAATGCCGCCGCCGGTGCCGCCCATGGTGAAGGACGGGCGGATGATCGCGGGCAGGCCGATCTCGGACAGCGCCATCAGCGCCTGGCCGAGCGCATATTCCTGATAGCGCTTGCGGCGGTCGCTTTCGCCGAGCGTCCACTGCCGCTCGAGCTCTGCGAGCGCCGCGCCCGATGCCTTCGCGCGTTCGGCCTGATACTTGTCGCGGAAGGACTTCTTCAGTGCGGAGGCGTTGGCGAGCCGCGACTTCGGCGTCTCAAGCCCGATCTTGGTCATCGCCTCGCGGAACAGCTGGCGGTCCTCGGCCTTGTCGATCGCGTCCGCGGTGGCGCCGATCATCTCGACGTCAAACTTTTCGAGCGTGCCTTGCTGGCGCAGCGAAAGGGCGCAGTTCAGCGCGGTCTGTCCGCCCATGGTCGGCAGGAGCGCGAAGCCGCCGGGGATGACGTGACGTTCCTTCTCGATGATCTTTGCAACGATCTCGGGCGTGATCGGCTCGATATAGGTCGCATCGGCCAATTCCGGGTCGGTCATGATGGTGGCTGGGTTGGAATTGACGAGGACGATGCGATAGCCCTCTTCCTTCAGCGTCTTCACCGCTTGGGTGCCGGAATAGTCGAACTCGCAGGCCTGGCCGATCACGATGGGACCGGCGCCGATGATCAGGATGGTGGTGATGTCTGTACGTTTGGGCATCAACTCTCGCCGAAGTGGAATTTGGGCACAAAAAAAGGGCGCGCCTGCTGCGCGTCCCTTTGGCCGAGAGCGCGGTGGTCCCCCTCGCGCGCGGGTGGGTCTTAGACCAGTTTTCGGGGCGGCGAAACCCCGAAAAACGCCCATCAACCGGCAATTTTGACCGGTTTTGGCCGGGCCTGCCAGCCCCGGGCGAGATGCACCAGAAGAGCTGCCGAAACGCTCAATCCGCCGACCCAGCCGAGATCGGCCGGGCTCCACGCCACAAGCACGGCGCCGCCCAGGGCTCCGCCGATCGCAAAGCCGAGATACATGGCCGAGGCGTTGAGTGAGAGCGCGACCATCGAGGCCTGCGGGTCGATCCGAATGATGCTGGCGACCTGGGCCGGATAGAACGCCCAGCCCGAGATGCCCCAAAGGAAGATCGCGCCCAGCACCGCATAATGCGCCTGCCCCGGCATCAGCTTCAGGACGAGCGAATGCAGTATCAGCGCGCTCGCCATGCCCGCGAGCCCGAGGCCTGCGGTGGCGAGCGTGCCGAGCCGGTCGGCGAGGACGCCGCCGAGCATGTTGCCGATCGCGGCCGCGCCGCCAAACACCAGCAGCGCAAGGCTGATTTGCGAGGCGTCGAATCCAAGGCCGCGCAGCGGGACGGCGAAATAGGTGAACACGGTGAAGCCGCCGAGCGCCCATAGGGTCGTGATCAGAAGTGCGATCAGGACATTGCGGTGACGCGCCACTGCCAACCGCTCGCTGAGCGAGGCCGCGTTGCGCGGCAGGCCGCGGGGCAGGCCGCGGGGCAGGCCGAGCAGGAGGCCGGCGAGCGCGACGGCGCCGATCAGGGCGACCATGGCAAAAGTCGCCCGCCAGCCGAGCAGGCTGCCGACGAGATTGCCGAGGGGAACGCCGACGACGGTCGCAACCGTGAGTCCCGACGTGACCAGCGCCACCGCACGGCCGCGCCGCTCCGGCGCGGCGACGGCCACGGACACCGCGAGCGCGGTCGGCATGCACAGCCCGGAGCCCAGCGCCATCAGCATGCGCGAAGCCAGCAGCAGGGCGTAATTGGACGCCACCATTGCCGCGAGGTTTCCGGCGATGAAGGTCGACAGGGCCAGGGCCAGCACGGTGCGGCGGTCGATGTTGTTCAGCGTCACTGCCAGGATCGGGGAGCCGACCGCGTAGGTGAGGGCGTAGGCCGTGACCAACTGGCCGGCGGCGGAGACGGAGATCGACAGGTCGGTTGCGATCGCCGGCAAAAGCCCTGCAATGACAAAGCCCTCCGTGCCGATCGCAAAGGCCGCCAGGGCCAACCAGAACACGCTCATTGGAGAAGTCCCTATGTTCAACGTTTATTGAACTATCAATCGGGCCGGTTCAGGAGTCAATTGGTTCAAGAACTATTGAACATCGATGCTATTTCACTATGATGGTCGACCATGAGCCGCACGCCTCCCCACCCCAGCCGCGAGCAGATCGAGCTGCCGACGGTTCTGGATTGCCTGAGCGATCCGATCAGATTGGCGATCGTGTACCAACTCGCCCAGCAGGAACGTGTCAGTAGCGAACTATGCTGCGGCGACTTCAACGCGCTCAGCGGCAAGTCGAATCTCGCCTATCACTTCGCCAAGCTACGCGAATGCGGCCTGATGCAGACCCGCGTGGCGGGCACCAACCGCTTCATGCGGCTGCGCCGCGAAGATCTGGACGCGCGCTTTCCTGGCCTGCTCGATGCAGTCATTACCTCCGCAGCGAAGGACGCCGATCGGCTTCAGCTCTTGCCCGAATGTGAAGTGGTCGACGCGAATTGAGACTGACGAGCTAGGGAGAGATCCCGTCCGCTTTCGCTCCGCTCCAGCTCCGCCGGACACGCTTCGTCCCTGCGGATCTTGTGTGGCTGCGCCACGCGTAGCCCCGCGAGGGGCGAAGCGTGGAGACCCGGCCTGGATTTGAACCAGGATAAAGAGCGATGCACCGCTCTCGCGTAGACACTTCCGCCACCGGGCCGCGGCGATCATTGCCGATCGGAGTGCGACAAGCCACATTAGGCAGACGTTATGCTTAACGAACTCGACAAGCTTAGCGAACCAACGGCGGCCGCGCGATGAAGGTCATGCGCCAGCGATTGTGGCCGATGTTGCGGTGAGCACGTTGGACGGCGAAGCCGGCTGCCTTGAGCTTGGCGGTGATCTCCTCCTCACGGTAGCGCTGCAGCCCGATGCGCGTGCGCAGATGACGGTAATCCGACAGCGCAGTACTGATCAGCCCGATCAGTGCGTCTTTCAAAAAGCCGTGACGCAGGGCAAAGCTGAGCAGCGCCGTGACGTCCCTGAACATGCCGACATTGGGCTGGAGGATGTCGCCGAGCGCCAGCTTGCCGGAGGGTTTCAGGATACGGCGGAAGTTGAGGAGCGCGGCATCGAGCTCGTCCGGCGTCATGTATTGCGCGACCGAGTTCATCACGACGAGATCGATCGACTGCTCCTGCATCTTGCGGACGTCATCGAGCGAGCGGACGCGGATTTTCGTGTTCGGAGCAAACCGCGCGATCAACCGGCCGCGAACGCCGGGCGCAGGCTCGGCGAGGATCAGCTTGCCGCAGGCAGCCGCGACCTGGCTCGCCGACAGCGCCTCGCCGCAGGCATAGTCGAGCACGGTCGCCTCGGGCGAGGAGATGTAGCCGATGATGTCCCGCGCGATGATCTGAAAGTGCAAGTCGCGATGCAGCTTGCTGACATAGATCGTGTGCGTCGAGTCGTAATAATCGATCCAATCGTCCATGGGTAATCCGAGGGCCCGGACGGTTCCGCGACAGGAACCGGCACGTCTCGCCTGCGTTAGGGCTGCGGCGGCGCGCCGTCAATGTCTGCGTCCTAACAGGAAGGTTTCCCGTGAGCAAAGCCCCTACCAAGGTCTCGCCCGACCTCGACACCCCCACTGATCTGTCGTCCCAGGCGGTCAACAAGGTTTCGGAGGCACTCAACGTGCTTCTGGCTGATGCGTTCGCGCTGTACCTGAAGACCAAGAATTTCCATTGGCACATCAGCGGCCGGCATTTCCGCGACTATCATCTGCTGCTCGATGAGCAGTCCGACCAGATCTTCGCCACCACCGACCAGCTCGCCGAACGTGTCCGCAAGATCGGCGGTACCACGCTGAAGTCGATCGGCCAGGTCGCCAAGCTGCAGACCATCAAGGACAACAACGACGACTACGTCCCGCCGCGCGAGATGTTGCGCGAGCTGATGCAGGACAACAAGCATGTCGCCGCGGCCATGCGCAAGGCGCACGAGGTCTGTGACGACGCCAACGATATCGCCAGTGCCAGCATCCTCGAGAACTTCATCGACGAGACCGAGCGCCGCACCTGGTTCCTGTTCGAAGCCACAAGACAGGAAGGCGGCAACGAAGCGTAGGGGCACGCTGACGTAGAGTGGGCCAAGGCGCGCTCTTCGCGCGCCGTGCCCACCATTTGCCTGTCGTCAGCGGATCATTGGTGGGCACGCTTCGCTTTGCCCGCCCTACGGCACGTCGTTATGACTACCGCCACAATCGCATCAACGCCCCATCCTTGCCCGTCACGGGATCGGCCGGTGGCAGCGCGACGCTTGGAATCGTCTTCAGTGCCTTCGCGTGGTTCTCCGCCGTTGCCCGGGTGATCTCCATCTTCGCACCCGGCGGATAGGCGCCGATGACGCAGAAATCCTCGCTCGCCTTGATGCATTGATGCCCGGTGCCGGCAGGGAGAATCGCGACGTCGCCGGCCTTGATCTCCAGCTCCTGGCCGTGGTCGCCGCCGAAGCGGACCCGCGCACTCCCGCGCGCAACGCCGAGCACCTCATGCACTGTCGCGTGATAGTGCAGATAGTCGAAGACGCCATTGCGCCACGTCCCGCCCCAGCCGTTCGCTTCGAACCGGTTTTCAATGGTCTCTTCCGGGTGATCGCGGTCGAGCCTGATCGCACCCTGGTAGACCAGGAAGGGGAGGATGTTGTTCGGCACGAGCCCATCATCCTCGAAGACGATGGCGAGCGGCTCGGGATTGTCGCGGACGACGGACATGGCACGGGCTCCTGCGTGAACGTAGCAGGAGTTAACAAGGGGCGTGAGGCGGCGTTCCTCGTTCCGCTGTCATTCCGGGTTCGCGCTGCGCGCGCCCCGGAACGACAAAGCCCGGGAGAAGGCCCGGGCTCGATGTCGTGACAGCAGTTGCAGGAGAGCTCGCTTTACGCGCTCTTCTTCTGCCGCATCAGGTCCGCAAAACGCTGGAAGAGATAGTGCGAGTCGCGC
This sequence comes from Bradyrhizobium sp. 149, assembly GCF_023073915.1. Classification (GTDB taxonomy): domain Bacteria; phylum Pseudomonadota; class Alphaproteobacteria; order Rhizobiales; family Xanthobacteraceae; genus Bradyrhizobium. The sequence continues at coordinate 191,230 of NZ_JADPKK010000009.1, forward strand.
GGACCCGGTGAGGCCTCGGGGTGGTATTGCACGGAGAACACCGGCTTGCCCTCGAGCTGGATGCCGCAATTGGAGCCGTCGAACAGCGAGACGTGGGTCTGCGTCGCGCCCGCCGGCAGGGTGCTCTCGTCCACGGCAAAGCCGTGGTTCATCGAGGTGATCTCGACCTTGCCAGTGGTCTCGTCTTTCACGGGGTGGTTGGCGCCGTGATGGCCCTGGTGCATCTTCTTCGTCTTGGCGCCAACGGCGAGGCCAAGCATCTGATGGCCGAGACAAATGCCGAACGTCGGGGTGCCCGATTTGATCACGTCCTGAATCACAGGCACGGCATATTTGCCGGTCGCGGCCGGATCGCCGGGACCGTTCGACAGGAACACGCCGTCCGGCTTCATCGCCAGGATGTCCTCGGATGACGTCGTTGCCGGCACCACGGTCACCTTGCAGCCGACGCCGGCGAGCAGGCGCAAGATGTTGCGCTTGATGCCGTAGTCGATGGCCACCACGTTGAACTCAGGCTGATCCTGGCGGCCAAAGCCCTTGTCCCAGAGCCAGGGCGTCTCGTCCCAGGTGAAGCGCTGGCCCGAGGTGACCATCGGCACCAGGTCCATGCCTTCGAGTCCGGGCCATTCGCGCGCTTCTTCCTTCAGGCCGTGCAGGTCGAACTCGCCATCCCTGGCGTGCGCGATCACGGCGTTGGGCATGCCCTTGCTGCGGATCAGCGCGGTCAGCGCGCGGGTGTCGATGCCGGAGAGGCCGATGATGCCGCGTGCCTTCAGCCATTGGTCGAGATGCTTGGCGGCGCGGTAGTTCGAGGGATCGGTGATCGCGGTGCGCAGGATCACGCCGCGCGCGCCGGGCGTCGCGGCCATGTTCACCGTCTCGATGTCGTCGTCGTTGGTGCCGACATTGCCGATATGCGGGAACGTGAAGGTGATGAGCTGGCCGGCATAGGAGGGATCGGTGAGGATCTCCTCATAGCCGGTCATCGCGGTGTTGAAGCAGACCTCGCCGACGGCTTGGCCTTCGGCGCCGAGGCCAAAGCCTTCGAGCACCGTGCCGTCGGCAAGCACCAACAGCGCGGTCGGTTTGTGGTCCGGCCAGGCAGGATCGTTGTCATGTTGTGTCATGAGCCCGGTTCATAGTCTTCGCAGACGCCGCCGTCAAAGCGGAGATGCGCCGATTCACATGCGTTTTTGCATATTTGACAGGTCTGCTTGGGCCCCTAAGCTCCGCGGCATAATTTCCGGCAAGTTCCGGGGCTTGGGAGGCAATAATGGACCAGACGACCCCGCTTGTGCTGGTTCCGGGACTTGCGTCCTCCGCCCGGATCTATGCGCCGGTCATCCCGGCGCTGTGGCGGTTCGGCCCCGTGATGGTCGCCAACCATATTCGCGACGACAGCATGGCAGCGATCGCCCGGCGGGTGCTGAGCGAGGCGCCGCCGCGCTTCGCGCTCGCCGGCCATTCCATGGGCGGTTACATCGCGCTCGAGATCATGCGCCAGGCGCCCGAGCGGGTGGCCAAGCTCGCGCTGGTCAACACCCAGGCGCGGCCCGACACGGAGGAGGCGACCGCGCGCCGCCGCGGTCTGATGGAGCGGGCCAGGCGCGGCGAGCTGCGTGCCGCGCGCGACGAAATGTTTCCCGAACTGGTGCATCCCTCGCGTCGCGACGATTCCGGCATTCGCCAGCTCGTCCATGAGCAGGGCGAGGATGTCGGCGTCGAAGGCTATCTGCGCCAGCAGGCCGCGATCATCGCGCGGGCAGATTCACGGCCGACGCTTGCGACCATCAAATGCCCGACGCTGGTGCTGACGGGCGACCAGGACAACACCATCCCCAACGCATTCTCGAAGGAGATGGCGGAGGGCATTGCCGGCGCGAAGCTCGTGGTCCTGGCGAATTGCGGACATCTGCCGCAGCCGGAGCAGCCCGAGGCAACGGTGCGGGCGCTGGTCGAATGGCTGGAAACCCCGGTTGTTTCAGGGCCGCGAACGGCCTAGATCAGGCGTCGGATATTTGAGGGGAGCACGATCATGCTGCGCGACGACATCAACAATGCGGTCAAGGAGGCCATGAAGGCCAAGAACGAGCGCAAGCTGTCCACGCTGCGCATGGTCAACTCGACGATCAAGAACGCCGACATCGAGGCACGCGGCAGCGGCAAGCCGCCGCTCTCGGACGCGGACCTGCTCGGCGTGTTTCAGAAGATGATCAAGCAGCGCCAGGAATCGGTCGAGCTTTACGAGAAGGGCGGCCGTGCCGAGCTCGCCGCGCAGGAGCGCGAGGAGATCGCGGTGATCTCGGCCTATCTGCCGAAGCAGATGTCGGACGACGACGTCAAGCAGGCGATCTCGGACGCGATCGACGAGACCGGCGCCGCCGGCATGAAGGACATGGGCAAGGTGATCGCCGTGTTGAAGACGAAGTACGCCGGCCAGATGGATTTCGGCAAGGCCAGCGGTCTGGTGAAGGCCGCGCTGACGGGCTGAGCCGTCATTCCGGGCCGCGCGTAAGCACAATCCCGGACTGACGGGAGAAACTCGGGAGGCAACTGATGACCGGCGCCGTCAAGCCGTTTCGCATCGCCATCAGCGAGGACATCCTCGCCGATCTCAAATCGCGCCTTGCCCGCACGCGCTGGCCGGAGGCGGAGCTGGTCGACGACTGGAGCCAGGGTGCACCGCTGACATGGATTCAGGAGATCTGCAGCTATTGGGCTGATGGCTACGACTGGCGCGCGCGCGAGGCCAAGCTCAATCGCTTCGAGCAGTTCACCACCGAGATCGACGGACTCGACATCCACTTCCAGCATGTGCGCTCGAAGGAGCCGTCGGCGCTGCCGTTGATCATCACCCATGGCTGGCCCGGCTCGATCGTCGAATTCCAGAAGGTGATCGCGCCGCTGGTCGATCCCGCCGCGCATGGCGGCAATCCTGCCGATGCCTTCCACGTTGTGTGTCCGTCGCTGCCGGGCTTTGGGTTCTCCGGCAAGCCGAAGACCACCGGCTGGGGCGTCGATCGCATCGCCGCGACCTGGGCGAAGCTGATGGACCGGCTCGGTTACATCAGGTATGGCGCGCAGGGCGGCGACTGGGGCTCGGCGGTGACGACTTCGCTCGGCATGCAGGACGGCGAGCATTGCGCCGGTATCCACATCACCCTCGCCTTCAACGCAGCGCCTAAAGTCGAGGGCGAACCGACGCCGGAAGAGAAGCGCGCGCTCGCCGGCCTCAAGCATTACGTCGACCTCGACTCCGGCTATTCGAAGCAGCAGTCGACGCGGCCGCAGACACTCGGCTACGGCCTGACGGATTCGCCGAGCGGGCAGGCGGCCTGGATCCTGGAAAAATTCTGGGCCTGGACCGATTGCAACGGCCATCCCGAAAACATCTTCACCAAGGACGAGCTGCTCGACAACGTCATGCTCTACTGGACGACTGAGACGGCGACCTCTTCGGCGCGGCTCTATTGGGAAAGTTTCGGCAAGCGTCGGACGACACCGGTCGTGAAGGTGCCGACGGGCGTCGCTGTCTTCCCCAAGGAGATCATCACGCCGGTGCGGCGCTGGATGGAGCCGAACCTCCACAACATCACGCATTGGAGCGAGATGGAGAAGGGCGGCCATTTCGCCGCATTCGAGCAGCCGGAGCTGTATGTCGGTGACGTCAGGAAGTTCTTCCGGACGGTGCGCCGTTAAGGGGCGGGACGCCTCCGCATCGTCATGCCCGGGCTTGTCCCGGGCATCCACGTCCTTAAAGTGACCGCCAGGCAACAAGAACGTGGATGGCCGGGACAAGCCCGGCCACGACGACGCTGCCGGGAAACGACCATGCTCACCGAAGCCAAGACCTACGACGAACTCTACCGCAATTTCCGCTGGGACATCCCGGCGCGCTTCAACATGGCGGAAGCCTGCTGCGATCGCCACGCCGACGGCACCGGCCGGCCCGCGCTGGTCTATGTCGACGAGAACGGCGCCATCACGCGCACATCCTTCGACGAGGTTGCGGAGATGTCGTGCCGCTTCGCCAATGTGCTGAAGGCGGATGGACTTGCTCGCGGCGACCGCGTTGCGGTGTTCCTGTCGCAGTCGCTGGAGCTGCCGATCGCGCACATGGCGGCGTTCCGTTCGGCGATGATCTCCATTCCGCTGTTCGCGCTGTTCGGCGAGGACGCGCTGGAATTCCGCCTGTCGAACTCGGAGGCCAGGGCGATCGTCACCGACGAGGGCGGCTGGGAGAAGCTTTCGAAGATTCGCGACCGCCTGCCGGAGCTGAAGAATGTCTATATCGTTGGCGAACGAACGCCGGCGGGCACGACATCGTTCTGGGATTCGGTCAACGCTGCATCGCCCGACTTCGCGCTGGTGGACACGTCTGCGGACGATCCCGCGCTGATCATCTACACCTCGGGCACGACAGGCAATCCGAAGGGCGCGCTGCATGCGCATCGCGTCGTGCTCGGTCATCTCCCCAATGTCGAGATGTGCCACAACTTTCTGCCGCGCCCCGGCGATCTCATGTGGACGCCGGCGGACTGGGCCTGGATCGGCGGCCTCGTCAACGGCCTGTTCGCGTTCTGGTATCACGGCATTCCCCTGGTCGGCCACCGCGCGCGAAAATTCGAGCCGCAGGCGGCGATGCAGATGATGGCCGATCTCGGCATCCGCAACGTCTTCCTGCCGCCGACCGCGCTGAAGCTGATGCGGCAGGCCGGCGTGACGCATTCCGGCGTCAAGCTGCGCAGCATCTTTACCGGCGGTGAGTCCCTTGGCGGCGAGCTGCTCGGCTGGGTGCGTGAGACTTTCGGCATCGACGCGCATGAGGTGTTCGGCCAGACCGAGTGCAATCTCGTGATCGGCAGCAACGCCAATCTGTTTCCGATCCGCCCGGGCGCGATGGGCAAGGCAACGCCGGGTTTCGACGTTCGCATCGTCAATGATAGAGGCGAGGAGCAACCGCGGGGACAACGCGGCATCATCGGCGTGCGCCAGCCCTGCCCGTGCACGATGCTCGAATACTGGCGCAATCCGGATGCCACGGCGAAGAAATATGCCGGCGAGTTTCTGCTCACCGGCGATCTCGGCGTGCAGGATGAGGACGGTTACTTCTGGTATGTCAGCCGCGAGGACGACGTCATCACCACCGCCGGCTATCGCGTCGGCCCGTCCGAAATCGAGCACACGCTGATGAAGCATCCGGCGGTGGCGATGGCGGCGGTGGTCGGCATCCCCGATCCGATCCGCACCGAATCGATCAAGGCCTGGATCGTGCTGCGCGCGGGCTTTGCCGCAAGCGACGCACTCGCGCGCGAGATCCAGGAGTTCGTCAAGGTGCAGCTTGCCGCCCATGAATACCCACGGTTCGTGGAGTTCGCGGAGACACTGCCCATGACCGCCACCGGAAAGGTGCTGCGGCGCGAGTTGCGGGCGAGGGGTTAGCTTCTAACAATGGCAAAGACGTCTCAAGCCGCGGGGCTTCACCGCGCCTCACTTGCGAAGCTGGACGATCTCGATGCGGCGCTGGAGCTCATGTATTACGGCTGGCGCGGGATGACACTGGAGGCCGACGCGTATTTGGCGAAGCAGGGTCTATCGCGCCCGCACCATCGTATCCTCTACGTGGTGGCGCGCCGGCCGGATATCGCGATAGGCTCGCTGATCGATATCCTCGGCATTTCCAAGCAGGCCCTGAACCGGCCGCTCAATTTGTTGCTGGAGCGCAAGCTCCTGACGTCGAAACGCTCGCCCGAGCAGCACCGCTCCAAGCTGCTGCGTCTGACGGCCGCGGGGCAGCGCATCGAGCAACGTGCATCGCACCGCGAGCGCAAGGTGCTGCGCGAGGCGTTCGATCGCGTCGGAGCGCCTGGTGCGGCCGGGTGGATGGGCGTCATGGAGGCGATCGCCGACAGCAACTGACGAATCCTGAAGTCAACATAGTTGACATGAGGAGCGGGCTTTGCCACTTTCCTGACAACGAGTTCGGGGAGGGCTCCGCCATGCGCGGACAGAAAATGAATCGCGCAGCCGCCGAACGCTTTGTCGCTTCATGGTGCGCGAGCTGGTGCAGGGTCGATATCGACGCGGTGGTCGCGCATTTTGCCGAGGACGCAGAGATGCGCAGCCCTCTTGCTCTCACGCTGACGGGTTCTCCCGTCGTCACCGGTGCCGCGAACATCCGCGCCTACTGGCGGAAAGCCTATGGTCACGTCGAAAGCGCCGACCTGAAGATCCTGAGCTGGAGCTGGGACGACACCATCGCGCGACTGACCGTGTGGTGGCTCCTGGGCGACACGCGCGCCAGCGAGTTCATGGATTTCGACGATGTCGGGCGCGTGGTGCGCAGCGAAGCCTTTTACGGAAAATAGCCATTTACGGAAAATCGCCATTTACGGAATCGCCATGCGTCTTTCGGATATCGTCCTGCTCCTCAACGCGCTCTGGTTCGGCGGCGCCTTCATCCAGTTCAGCGTTGCCCAGCGCAACACGCTGAAGATTCTCGTGCCGCGCGAAGAGCGCGCCAATCCGATCGCGCCGACACTGTCGGCCAGCGTGGCATTCCTCGGCGGCATCAATCTGCCGATCGGCCTGCTGTCGCTCTATCTTCTGGCCGCCCGCCCGGTTTTCTTCCAGCCGGTCGAAGCACAGCTGGTGCTGTTCCTGTTCTTTGCCGGCTGCCACTTCAGCCAGTTCGCCTACAACCTTCCGATCCTGCTGCGCGGAGGACGCCTCGGAGTAGCTTACTGGCCCGTGTTGAAGGGCCCGATGCTGAGGATCTTCGTCATCGATGCGGCCCTATTCGCGGCCAATCTTGGTGCGGCGCTTCTCCTCGCGTCGCGCTCCTGACTATCGCGACGACAGGGCGGACCGCAGCATCGCGGCGAGGTCTCGCCGCCGGAAAGGCTTGGTCAGGATGTGGGCGTCACCGACGCCGTCGGGCGTCTTGACCGGATTTTGGCTGTAGCCGGAGGTGAAGAGTACCTTGAGCCCCGGCCGCAGCTGGGTTGCTTGCCTGGCAAGCTCCGGCCCGAACATGCCGCCGGGCATCACAACGTCGGTGAACAGCAGGTCGATGTCACCGGACTGGCGCAACAGGTCGAGCGCTGCCGGGCCGCTCGCCGCTGTGATGACGCGGTAGCCGAGCGTCTTCAGCTCGTTTTCGACATAGGTCCGAACCATGCCGTCGTCCTCGACGACGAGAATGGTCTCGCGTCCTTCGCGCGTGACGTTCGCTTCGGCGGGTGACGGATGCTCAGTCGGCGGCGTTGCCAGGCGGGGAAAGAACAGTCTGACGACGCTGCCTTGTCCCGGCTCGGACTGCATCTGCACCAGTCCGCCGGACTGTCGCACAAACCCGTAGACCATGCTCAGGCCGAGCCCGGTCCCCTTGCCGACCTCTTTGGTGGTGAAGAATGGCTCGAAGGCCCGGCCCGCCACCTCGGCCGTCATGCCGCTGCCGGTGTCGGTCACGGCCACCATGACATAGTCGCCTGGTCGCGGTTCGCCGTTGACGTCAAAGTCGGACTCACCGAGCGATACGTTGCGCGCCTCGATGGTCAGCCGCCCGCCCGATGGCATGACGTCGCGCGCATTGAGCACGAGATTGAGCAGCGCAGTTGTCAGCTCGCCGGGATCGACGCTGGTCAACCCCAAGTCCGGTGCGAGCGCGAAGGTGCATTCGATGTGCTCGCCCAGGGGGCGGCGCAACAGGTGCTCCATCTCCTTAATCTTCTCGCCGACATCGATGTCTCGCGGCCTCAGGGGCTGCTTGCGCGCGAAGGCGAGCAGGCTCCGCGTCAGATCGGAGCCGCGCTCGGCGGCTGTCGCGATGTCGCCGGCGATCCGATGCAACTCCTTGTTCCCCGCCAGCCTGTCGGCAAGATGCTCCGAGTTGCCGAGAATGACGGTCAACAGATTGTTGAAATCGTGCGCCACGCCGCCGGTGAGCTGGCCCATGGCTTCCATCTTTTGCGATTGGCTGAGCTTCTGGTTGAGGTCCGCGATCGCGGCGCGTTGCTGCTCAAGCGACTCGGCGGTGCCGTTGAGCAGGGTCATCAATCCGCCCAGCTCGCCGCCCGGATGAGGAGGGGGAATTCGGGCGCTGAGATCGCCGAGCCCGAGCCTCTTCGCCATGCTGGCGAGCCGCCCGACCTGGCGCCCGACGCTCACGGTCGCGAGGATCCATACGCCGGCCAGCAGCAGCAGCGAGGCCACGGCCAGGATCGCCATGTCCTCGTAAAGCCGGCGGTTCGCCGCCGCGACCAGTCCGTCCTTGGACCGTCCGACCAGGATGTAGAGGCCGGCATCACGGGTCGCAGGCGAGCGCGCGACGGCCCAGACCTGTGTGCGGCGTTCGCGATCGGTCACTTCCTGAAACGCCTTTTGATCGGGAGCTGTCGCGAAGCGGAACAGGTCGGATCCCGCAATCGACGCGCCCACGGGCTCGGTCCAGCCGCCTCCCGAGGGGGCGACGAGAACGGTGCCCTTGGCGTCGATGAGCAGGATCTCCTTCTCGGCGAGCAGCCGCTTATGGTGGTACTCGGCGAATTGAGGCAGGTTGAACGAAGCGAGCAGCACCAGTTTCAGCGCGCCGGTCTCCGTACGCACCGGATACGCGATCTGGAGCACCGATAGTCCGGTCAGCCGGCCGAATACCGGCTCAACCACCACCCTGCGCGAGACCAGGGCCTGCTTGAAATAGGCGCGATCCCTCAGATCGAGGGTGCGGTTGGTCCGGAGCGAGTCGCAGAACAGACTGCCGTCCGGATCGATGGTCAGGATTCCCGTGAACTGGGGATATTCCTCGCGCACATCGGACAGAAACGCCGAGCAGGCCGCCTTGTCGCGCGTGTCGAGGTCGCGCGCACGGGCGAGACCATAATGGAGCTGCGCGGTGCCCTGAATCTTCTCGCCCAGATCGCTTCCAATGTCGTCGGCCGAGGCCGCCAGATTGGCCAGCGCGGCGTTGATTTCGCTGGTCCGGTTCTGCATGAAACGCAGACCGACGAGGCTCGCCGGCACCAGCATGGCCGCGATGACGAGTATCAGTAGTCGGGTACGCAAGCTCATCGGTCGGACGGTCCATGCTGGTCATCGCGCGTGCTCGTTCAAACACCCAATTTGCGGCACCAGCCTCGGCTCAGTCCATAGGCACCGGGCCGAAAAAGTCATCGACGGGGAAAGATTTCTAGCTGCGTGGCCCGCGGATGAGCTCCCCGACGGGAGCGCCGCCGCCGGCGCCGTGGTTTTCCCGGGTCTGCGCCGGACCGCGAGGTCGATTTCGTCACGGCAATGGTGACGAGCGTGCGCGCGGTCGTGGCCAGCCCGCTGCCGATGGTGGCTGGGCAGCGGAGATCGTGATGGTCCTGATCGTCTCGGCGCTGCCGTATTTTCTGGGGCTGGTGGTGACGCTGCCGGTGCTCGGACACACGACCTGGCATCTTTATCGGCGGATCGTGGTGCCGGTGGCGTGACAGGGAGCCGGACGCGATCGCAGCGAGCTATTCGCCCGTTGCCAGCCGGCGCGCGCCGGATGAGGTCAGTTCGAGTTCGCCGAGGCGCCTGATCGCATAGCCCAGATTGGTCAGGCGCTCGCCGTGCGCCTGCGGAATTTCGCCTTGCGCCTTGCCCTTGCCAATCTCGGCCAACGAGACAAATTCATTGGTGCTGAGGGCCGCGCTGCTGTCTGTCATCAGGCGACCTCGTCGGTCCATACCTTGAAATTGAGCAGGGTATTCGGACCGAAGGTCTGGGTGATCGGGACGTCCGCGGCATCGCGTCCTTGTGCGATCAGCACGCGGCCGATCCGCGGCGTGTTGTTGCGCGGATCGAACATGTGCCAGCTTCCACCGAGATAGGCCTCGAACCAGCCGGCGAAATCTCCCGCGGCCCAGGGCTTCGGCGTGCCGATGTCGCTGAGATAACCGGTGCAGTAACGCGCCGGGATGTTCATGCAGCGGCAGAACGCGATGGCAAGATGAGCATAGTCGCGGCACACACCCTTGCCTTCGTCGTAGGCTTCCCGCGCCGTCTTGGTTGCGCGCGCGTGCTCATAGCCGAAAGCGATATGACGATGAACGAAATCGCAGATCGCCTGCACCCGCGCCCAGCCCGGCGGCGTGTGCTCGAACAATTTCCATGCGATATCCGACAGGCGATCGGTCTCGCAGTAGCGACTGCCGAGCAGATAGACGAGCGTGTCGGTTGGCAGCGCTTCGACGGCGTGCTGAGGCGCGTTCGGGAACACCGGGTCCGGCAGGCCGCTGTCGCTCACAACGCCATCGCCGGCAAGGCGAAAGGCGCCGGCCGGCGCCACGATGCGGCTGCACCAATTGCCGAAGAGGTCGCGATAGGGAGTGATCGGCACCGAAGGTCTGGTGGTCAGCAGGTCGGGCACGAGGACATCGGAGGCGCGCGTGAAGTGCGTGCCCAACACCATGATCATGGGCGTGGGCTGCGGGAATTCGTACAGCATCTCAAACCCGACGCGGAGCTTCATACGATTTTCCCTTTGGCTAAGCTCCCAACATGGCTACGAAGCGGTCGATCACAAGGCTTCGATGGCTTATTCGATCGCGAGCGGCATTTGGCGCTCAGAAAAGCGCAGCGCGGGCGAGAAAACGATAGCTAATTGCCGCGATTGCGCGCACGGTGCCGCAATGTCGAAAAGACCTGTCGTCTCTGCGCCTACGCAGCGCCACGACTGTCCGCGCGCGACGTGAAGCGCCTCATCCCCCTCGCACCGGCGGAGCCGACTCGTCGCGACGTCCTAACAGCGGTCGTTGCGCATAGTGCCCGTTCCAGCGGGTGAGTTGGACGCGGCAGGCTCAATCCGCGGACGCCTGAAGGTTCCACCGCGATTCGATCATGAGATCGAACGCCAACTGAAAGCACTCTTGATGCAAACTCAACCCATGCAAGCTCTCTCCCCACGGCACGTCAAGACAGAGGAAGCGCTGCGGCTCGGCATCGAGTCGGGCTGGTACGCGATCAAGGTCAGCGGGACCTTTGTCTCGGGACCGCACGATTCGGAAGCGGATTGCAGTCGCAAGATCGACGAGATCAATCCGCCGGCTGTGAAGAAGAAGCGTTGAGGGCACGGATTCTGCCCGCTACGGCGTCTTGATCCCCATCGCCTTCAGTGCCGCCAGCATCTGCGCTGGCGGTGCCATCTTGATCTGCGGCGCCTGGCCCGTTTCCAGCAGGCTCTTCAGCCCCGACAGGATTGCGGGCCAGCCGGTGCGGCCGCCGGAAAGGATGTCGTCGCTGAGCGGACGGTCGTGACGTTCGCTCATGGTGAGGCGGACCGCTTCGCCGGCTTGTTCAATCTCATAAGTGACAAGCGTGGTGCCGAGCTTTTCGACGAGGTCGGGCCAGTTGACGTTCCACGTCACCGTCAGCTTGTTCGGCGGATCGTATTCGAACACATCGCCCGAGATGTGTTCCGACCCGTCAGGCGCACGCACGATGAATTTGCCGCCGAGTCTTGGCTCCATCTCAACCGCAAAGCCGGAAAAGTATTTGCGGCTGAACTCGGCGGAGGTCAGCGCCTCCCACACGCGGTCGGGCGTCGAGGCGATGTAGATCGTGTAGACGGTGAGCGGCTTGAACTGATCGAGGTTCATTTTGCATCGAATCCCTTGTTGAGGGCCGCGCGCGGAATGGCCAGCACTTTGCCGCTTTCCAGCAGGCTCTTGAGCCCGGACAGGATCGCCGGCCAGCCATTGGAAACGGCGCCGAGATATTTGCCGCCTTCGATGAATCCGTCATGCAGCACCGTCAACCGCACGAGCGAGCCGAACGGCTCCAGTGTGAACACGACGCGCGATATCGGCTCACCGCGCAGCTCCTCGTATTTCAGGTGCTTGAAACTGTAGGACAGTCGCCGCGGCGGATCGGCTTCAAGAATCTCGCCGGAATCGGTGACCTCACCCTCCAGCAGGAGCGCGAACGGGGAACCGATCTTCCAGTCCGACCGGACCTCGGCGCCGAACCAGTATTGTCGCGTGAATTCGCTCGACGTCAGAGCCTCCCACAGCTTCTCCGAAGTGGTCTCGATATAGGTGACATAGACGAATTGCGGTTTACTCATCGCGCTTCTCCAACTGGCGTTTCAACTCGCCGAGTGCGGCGAGCTTGCCGCGCTCGAACTTTTTGATCCAACGTTCGCCGATCTGATGGATCGGAACCGGATTGAGGTAGTGCAGCTTCTCGCGGCCATGCCTGACGGTCGTGACCAGATTGGCCTCTTCGAGGATGACAAGGTGCTTGGTCACGGCCTGGCGCGTCATCGCGAGGCCTTCGCAGAGCTCGCTCAGCGTCTGGCCGTTTCTGGCGTGAAGCCCATCGAGCAGCGACCGTCGTGACGCATCGGCGAGCGCTTTGAAGACCTCATCCATGGCGGTGATAATAGGCAACCAAATAGTTGCATGTCAAGATGGTATCTTTGGCGCGCGCGGTTTGCGCGGCCGATGATGGTCTTGAGCTTCACCGTGCCGGAGTCGAACGGACAGTTCCGCCCGCGCGGCGGGCGCTCCGGCTCGCACTCGGCGAACGAGAGGATGACACCGGTCCATTAGGCTCGTGTTCCTGGAGGCGCGCGATGAAGACGTTGGTGCCTGAGCGGCTGGACGGAAAGTGAGTGTCATGCATTAATGTCCCAAACCGCTTTCAGCGAGTCCTCCCCATGATGTCCCTGCAAGCCTATCTCGCCTTCCTTGCCGCCTGCATCGCGCTCGCGCTGCTGCCGGGGCCGATCGTCACGCTCGTTATCGCCAACGGGTTGCGCCACGGCACGCGTGCGGCGCTGACCAACGTGGCCGGCGCGCAGGCCGGCCTCGCCATCGTCATCGGCATCGTCGCGGTCGGCCTGACATCGCTGATGGCGACGATGGGCTACTGGTTCGATTGGGTTCGTTTTGCCGGCGCCGCCTATCTGGTCTGGCTTGGCATCAAGCTGATCTGGGCGCCGGTCGAGGGCGTCAATGTCGACCAGCCGCCGGCGCCGCCGCGCGGCGGATTCTTCCTGCAAGGTTTCCTGGTGCTGCTGTCGAACCCGAAGGTGCTGGTGTTCTTCGGCGCCTTCATCCCGCAGTTCATGGACATGAACCGCGACCACTTCCCGCAGGTGGCGCTGCTGGGGGCCACCTTCATGGTGACTGCGGTGATGACGGACGCGCTCTACGCCATCGCCGCCGGGCGCGCGCGCAAGTTCTTCTCGGCTCGCCGCACGCGCATGATGTCGCGCATCTCCGGCGGCTTCATGATCGGCGGCGGCATCTGGCTGGCGCTGACAAGGGCGAAATAACCTCAATCCGGCTGAACCCTTCGCGGCGGCGATGCGTCCAATTGGGCATTGCAGCTGACGAAGGAATTGGCCATGCCCGATCTGCCCTGGTTCGTCTATGCGATGCTGCTCGCACCGCTCGGACTGCTGCTGGTCGCAGCAATCGTCAAGACCTGGCAGGTGCGCGAGGCGCGCAACTGGCCGCAAGCACCGGGCAAGGTCGTCACCTCGGTTGCCGAGGTGCGCGAGGTCAGGGTCTCCGACCAGGACCGCGAGGAAGGCTATCGCCTCGAGAAACGCAATTTCGCCAACGTGACTTACGAATATGCGGTGGGCAGCCGCAAGCTGCGCTGTAACCGCATCTCGATCGGCGAGGATCTCGGCAATTCCGAGGTCGCCAAGCAGCTTGCAAAATATCCCGCCGGCAGCATCGTCGCAGTCTACTACCATCCGCGCCATCCCGATCAGGCCGTGCTGGAGCGCGACCTGCCCAAGGGGCTGTGGGGCTGCCTCGGCATCTGCACGGCGATCGCGCTTGGCATCGTGTTCGGCTCGGCGTTCGGGCTTAACCAGAGTTACGCCTATCTCGCGCATCGCATCGCCCGGCCCGATCTCGCGGGCCTCGTCGTCGGCTTGGCAGCGTTCGGCGCCGTCATCGCGCTGATGGGGTATGGGGTGCGACGGCAGGCGTCGATCGCGGCGCGCTGGCCGGTCGTGCGGGGCACCATCAAGCTGTCGGGAATCGAGCAATATCACGAGGCCAGCGAGCCGGGCGAGCGCCGCGGCACGGAGATGTTCGGCAAGCGCGTGACCTACACCTATCGCTATCAGAACGTCAGCTACACCAATGAATGCGCGCGCGTCGCGGCCGGAACGCCGTCGGGCTTCGAAAAGATGTTGAAGAAGCTGATGTCGCGCTACCGGGACGGCGCGACCGTCGAGGTGCGTGTCAATCCCGATAATCCGACCGAGGCAACGCTCGATGCAAACGGCGCCGCCCGGATCGCATGGGGGATGTGGGGCATCGCCGCGATCTTCGCCGCGCTCGCCATGTTCGTCGCGACGCGGGGCTAGTCGAGCAGCCGCTCCGCGCTCAGCTCCAGCTCGATCTCCGCAAGAATCCCCGCCAGCCGCTCGGCCCATTGTTGCTGGCCGGACTGGTCCGCGATCAGATCCTGGCGGATCTCGATGCCGGTGTTGACGAGGCCGCGGGCTTCGCCGTGGACGGGGATGGTGTAGTCGGTGAGGTCGCTCACAGCATAGGGCTCGTTGTCGCCGACGACGAGATCGCTCTCTCTGCGCAGGTGCTTGAGCAGCAGCCGCGGCAGCACGGTGTCGCGGTTGTACAGTGTGCCGATGTGCCAGGGGCGCGCGATGCCGGCATAGACCGGCGTGAAGCTGTGCAGCGACACCAGCACGGTCGGCCGCTTGTCGTGCAGGCGGCGGTTGATCGCGGCATCGATACGGCGGTGATAAGGCTCGAAGATCTCGCGGCACCTTGCCGCGCGCTCGCGCTCGGAGATGCCCTCGTTGCCCGGGATTGCCGTGGCCTCGGAAATCACGGGAATCGAGCTCACGGCGGCGGGCGGGCGGTTGCAGTCGATCACCAGCCGCGAATAGCGCTGCGCGATCAGATGGGCGTCCAGCATCTCTGCGAGCCGGTCGGCGACCCCCGCGATGCCGATGTCCCAGGCGATATGCCGCGTCAGCTCGGCCTCAGTGACGCCGAGATCGCCGAGCGCGCGCGGCAGGATACGTCCGTAGTGGTCCGAAGTGAGCAAAAAAGGCGATCTCGCTTGCGCATTCACCTCATGCACTGGGGGAATGTCACCCTCGCCGAGGAGTTGATCGGCCGCCTCGATTGTGTCTAAAGCCATCCTGATTGCCTAATCAAACAGCAGTCACCCCAACGAATCGGGCGGGAATCGCTATAGATTGATCCGTCCGACATCACCATGATCGAGTGACGATGCCGCTGCTGACGATTCATCACAAGACCGAATATCGCTATAACCGCCCCGTGGCGTTCGGCGAGCACAGGATCATGCTGCGTCCGCGCGACGGGCATGATTTGCGCGTGCTCGATTCCAGGCTGGAGATCTCGCCCGAGCCGATGTCGCTGCACTGGATCCACGACGTGTTCGGCAATTCCGTCGCGGTCGCGAATTTCGACGAGCGCGCGGAGGCGCTGATCTTCGACTGGCACGTCACGGTCGAGCACAATCCGGTCGAGGAGTTCGCGCTGACGCCGGACGACCCGGCCTATTTCTATCCGTTCGTCTACGACGACGAGGAGTTTCCCGACCTCGTCCAGTATATCACGCCGCAATATACCGATCGCGACGGCGAGATCGCGGAATGGGCGCGCGGCTTTCTCGACGAGGCCGCGCCGACACCGACCTTCAAGATCCTCAGCGGCATGACCCACAGCATCCGCAAGCAGTTCAAATATCGCAAGCGCCACGAGTTGGGCACGCAGCATCCGCTCGACACCTTGCAGTCCGGTAGCGGAACCTGCCGCGATTACGCGCTGTTCATGATCGAGGCGCTGCGCCATCTCGGCATCGCCGCGCGATTCGTGTCCGGCTACATCTTCGTACCGGAGGATATCGAGCAGCGCCATGTCGGCGGTGGTTCGACGCATGCCTGGGTGCAGGTCTATCTGCCGAGCGCGGGGTGGATCGAGTTCGATCCGACCAACGGCATTGTCGGTACCCGCGATCTCATCCGCGTTGCGGTCGCTCGCGATCCGCGCCAGGCGATCCCGCTGCACGGCGTCTATATCGGCGCTGCGGGCGCGTTCGATGCCATGGACGTGACCATCAGGGTGGTGTCGGACGAGCAGCGCAGTGGCGAGGAGCTGGAGGCGGAGGTTTCGTAGATCGGCCGCGATTTGCACGCTGTCGATTGGCGGTTATAGAAGGCTATGACCTCCGATCGTCTTTTCGTCTACGGCACGCTGATGCGCGGCTTCGACCATCCGATGGCGCGGCTGCTTGCGAGCCATGCGGATTTCGTGGGTGAAGCCACCTGCCGCGGCCGGCTGGTATTGGTGAAGCATTATCCGGGATTGCTGGAGTCGGATGTAACTTCCGAAGTCGTCCATGGCGAGCTGTTCCGCCTTCACGTGCCGGAAGAATTGCTGGGCGAACTCGACATGTACGAGGCCTGCGGCGAGGGCTTTCCGGAGCCGACCGAATATCTGCGCAAGCTGGTCGACGTAACAGGCGCGGACGGCGTGACCGCACCGGCCTGGACTTACATCTACAATTGGCCCGTCACCGATCTGCCGCGGATCGAGTCCGGTCGCTTCCTTGACAACTAGGCCGACAGCACTTCCTTCACCGCGCGCAAATCGACCTCGCGCTCGACATAGCTCCACTCCTCGGTTCGCCTGAGCATCGCGACCAGCTCCTCGAACAGCGAGGCGTGCGCGGGCGCGAATTCGAACCAGGTCAGGAAATCGAATGGCCCGCCGAGGTCGCGGCAATGATAGAGCTGGCGCGCGATGGCGGGCAGGAAGCGCAGGCTGCTCGCGATATGGTGCGACTTGTCCTCGAAGATCCTGCGGCGCTCTTCCTGGGTCAGCTCCCACCACGCTTGCGACTTGCGGATCGGAATCAGCGCCGCGCTGGTTGCTTCCAGCCGGCCGAGGCCGGCCTGCACGGCGGTGAGCTGCTGCTTCTCGGCCCGCTCGGTGTAGCGCAGCGTGCTGGCGACGCCGACCAGGCGCCAGGCATTGCGCGAGGGCACCAGCGGCAATGAGATGGCCGCGCTGTCGGTGAGCGACAGCGCGGGCATGAAGGGCAGGGGCTCGCCCGTCACGGGCGAAATCGAGGTGATGCGCCAACCCCCGCTCTGGCCACCTCGGAAGGTCCTGAACATCGCCCATGGAAGCGTGGAACCGGGCGCGGTTCAAGCGCTCTTATTACTCGGAGCGCGCGCTCGGCGCCTCCTGGAATGGCGGAAAGGCTGTGAACAGCGCGTATAAGCCTGACAAACCTGACTTCTGGGGCGGTCGTCCCTATATCCCTGATTACTTCGCCCGACTCACACGCTTTCGCGTTACCCAGAGCCCATGCGCTTCACGCCCCAATTCCTCGACGAGCTGCGTGCCCGGCTTTCGGTCTCCGAGGTCGTGGGCAAGCGCGTCAAGCTGAAGAAGGCGGGGCGGGAGTGGAAGGGGCTGTCGCCGTTCCAGCAGGAAAAGACCCCGTCCTTCTACGTCAACGACCAGAAGGGCTTTTACCACGACTTCTCCTCCGGCAAGCACGGCGACATCATCAGCTTCATGATGGAGACCGACGGCCTGCCGTTCGCGGAGGCTGTTGAGCGGCTCGCCAGTATGGCGGGCCTGCCGCTGCCGGCGGTGACGCCGGATGCGGCGCGCCAGGAGCAGCGCCGCCGCTCGCTGCATGACGTCATGGATCTCGCCGCGAAATTTTACGCCGAGACGCTGGCCTCGCGCGTCGGCGCCAAGGCGCGCGGCTATCTCGCCGACCGCGCGATCTCGCCGGCGACGCAATTGCAGTTTCGGCTGGGCTATGCGCCACCCGACCGCTTCGCGCTGAAGGAGCATCTCGGCAAGCTCGGCGTCTCCGTCGACGACATGGTCGAGACCGGCATGCTGGTGGCCGGCAACGACATCCCGGTGCCGTACGACCGTTTCCGCGATCGCGTGATGTTTCCGATCACGGATTTGCGCGGCCGCATCATCGCCTTCGGCGGGCGCGCGCTGGAGAAGGACGTTCCGGCCAAGTACCTGAACTCGCCGGAGACGCCGCTCTTCCACAAGGGCGACAATCTCTACAACCACCAGACGGCGCGCAAAGCCACCCATGACGGCAGCGCCCTGATCGTGGTCGAAGGCTATGTCGACGTCATCGCGATGGTCACCGCAGGCTTTGCCGGCAGCGTCGCGCCGCTCGGCACCGCGCTCACCGAAAATCAGCTCGCGCTGCTCTGGAAGATGGCGGATGAGCCGATCCTCTGCTTCGACGGCGATCGCGCCGGCCAGAAGGCGGCGTATCGGGCCGCGGATCTTGCCTTGCCATTCCTCGCGCCTGGCAAGAGCCTGCGCTTCGCGCTGCTGCCGGAAGGGCAGGACCCCGACGATCTCGTGCGCTCCGGCGGTCGCGGCGCGATCGAGGAGGTGATCGCGGCGGCGCGTCCGCTCGCCGAGATGATCTGGTCGCGCGAGCTCGAAGGCGGCAATTTCGCCACGCCCGAGCGCCGCGCGGCGCTGGAGGCGCGCATCAAGGAGCTCTGCAACGGCATTCGCGACGAGGTGGTGCGGCGCTATTATCGGCAGGATCTTGCCGAGCGGCTCCAGCGCGCCTTTGCCCCCGAAGGCGGACGCGGCGGCTTTGGCGGCCGTGGCAATTTCCGCCCGGGCTCCGCCGGTCGCCAGTTCCAGCCCCGCGGCGGGGGAGGCGCGAATCGATTCGGCGGCCAGGGTAGCCAGGGATTTGGTGGAGGCCGCCGCGGCCAGCCCGGTCCCGTCCAGCTGCCCTCCGGGCCCTATCAGGCGGCGAGCGCCCAGCTGGCGGCAAGCCCGATCATGCGCGGCCAGCGCAGCGCCATCTCGCGGCGGGAGGCGCTGATCCTGCAAATCCTGATCAACCACCCCTGGCTGCTGCACGATCACCTCGAGGAGGTCGCGGCCCTGGAGCTCGCCCATCCCGAGGTCCACAAGCTCCGGGCCGGCATCATCGCCGCTTTCGCCAACGACCATCACCATTCGCCGGACCCCGGCGAGCTGGCCGAGAAGATGCGCAGCGACCTTGAGAAGGGCGGATTTTCTCAGGCTCTTCAAAGGGTTGAGGGCGGTATCACGACCGCGGCGGTGTGGGGGGCCCGCGAAGGCGCCGCACGGGACGACGTTCTCTCCACCTGGCATCAGCTGGTTGCCTTGCATCGGCAGTACCATTCACTACTTAGAGAGCTGAAGGACGCCGAGCTGGCCTTGGGGGAGGATCCCAGCGAGGCCAACATGGCGTGGCTCCGTGACGTCAAGGCTCGGATAGGCGAAGTCGACGGCACCGAGGCCCTGATCGAGGGTTTTGGCGAACTGTCGGGCCGGTTCCAGAAGAGCGTGTGATGAAAGAATCATGCGGACGGCCGGGGCCGGAACCGCTAAAAGACTCGCCAAATCCGAGGTTTGGCGGCAAAAACAGGGTTAATCGAGGCTTAACGGTCTTGTAGCACTTTGGCCACCAGGCGGCCGCAGGCAGAACAGACGCGTCAGGAATGAATCCGCGCAATTGCTGTTGGCACTACACCTGCTTCCGCTGCGACAAAGAGGCTCTACGAAGCGTTAGGCAAATCCGGCGAGAGAAAGGTCGGGGTGGCGACAAGGGGTTCGCGCCGCCCTTTCTGTGTCGAGATCTGACGAAGCGAGAGCATCGAGCAACAGGTTCAAGTGATTTCACGCGGGCGCGGCGAACGTCTGTGTGAAACGCGTTTAGGAGCAATGGATGGCCACCAAGGCAAAGACGCTGCAGGCGAAGGACAAGGAAAAAGACGACAAGGCAGCGGACGCGCCGGAGAAGGACTCCCAGGACGCGCCCTCGCCGTTGCTCGATCTGTCCGACGCGGCCGTGAAGAAGATGATCAAGCAGGCCAAGAAGCGCGGCTTCGTGACCTTCGATCAGCTCAACGAAGTTTTGCCGTCCGACCAGACCTCTCCCGAGCAGATCGAGGACATCATGTCCATGCTCTCGGACATGGGCATCAACGTCACCGAAGCCGACGATAGCGAAGGCGAGGAAGAAAAGGACGAGGGCGGCGAGGACGAGACCGACAACGAGCTCGTCGAGGTCACGCAGAAGGCCGTCACCGAGGTCAAGAAGAGCGAGCCGGGCGAGCGCACCGACGACCCCGTGCGCATGTATCTGCGCGAGATGGGCACCGTCGAGCTGCTGTCGCGCGAAGGCGAAATCGCGATTGCGAAGCGCATCGAGGCCGGCCGCGAGGCGATGATCGCAGGCCTCTGCGAAAGCCCGCTGACCTTCCAGGCCATCATCATCTGGCGCGACGAGCTCAACGAGGGCAAGATTTTCCTTCGTGACATCATCGATCTCGAAGCCACCTATGCCGGCCCCGACGCCAAGGCCGGCATGAACAATGCGATGATCGCCGGCCCGACCGGCGAGAACGGTGAAGCACCGGCCGAAGGCGGCCCGGTCGCCGGCGTCGCACCCGCGCATGTCGCGCCGCCCGCCGCACCGCCGTCGCCGACCCCGTTCCGCGCCGCGCCTGCGCCCGGCACTGTCGGCGAAGCCGTGAAGGATCCCGCGGAGTCCGCCGCCGAAGCCGACATGGACGAGGACGACGAGTTCGAGAACCAGATGTCGCTTGCGGCGATCGAGGCCGAGCTCAAGCCGAAGGTCGTCGAGATCTTCGACAAGATCGCCGATAGCTACAAGAAGCTGCGCAAGCTTCAGGAACAGGACATCCAGAACCAGCTCGAGAGCACCTCGCATGGGCCCTCGCTCTCGCCGCATCAGGAGCGCAAATACCGCAAGCTCAAGGACGAGATCATCGTCGAGGTGAAATCGCTGCGCCTGAACCAGGCGCGTATCGACAGCCTCGTCGAGCAGCTCTACGACATCAACAAGCGCCTCGTCTCGCATGAGGGCCGCCTGATGCGCCTTGCCGACAGCCACGGCGTCGCGCGCGAGGACTTCTTGCGCAACTACACCGGCTCGGAGCTCGATCCGCGCTGGCTCAACCGTGTCTCGAAGCTGTCGGCCAAGGGCTGGAAGAACTTCGTCCATCACGAGAAGGACCGCATCAAGGACCTCCGCCACGAAGTGCATCAGCTCGCGGCGCTCACCGGCCTCGAGATCATCGAGTTCCGCAAGATCGTGCACTCGGTGCAGAAGGGCGAGCGCGAAGCCCGCCAGGCCAAGAAGGAGATGGTGGAAGCCAACCTCCGTCTCGTGATTTCGATCGCCAAGAAATACACCAACCGCGGCCTGCAGTTCCTCGACCTGATCCAGGAAGGCAACATCGGCCTGATGAAGGCCGTCGACAAGTTCGAGTACCGCCGCGGCTACAAGTTCTCGACCTACGCGACATGGTGGATCCGGCAGGCGATCACCCGCTCGATCGCCGACCAGGCGCGCACCATCCGCATCCCCGTGCACATGATCGAGACGATCAACAAGATCGTGCGCACATCGCGCCAGATGCTCAACGAGATCGGCCGGGAGCCGACTCCTGAGGAATTGGCCGAAAAGCTCGGCATGCCGCTGGAGAAAGTGCGAAAAGTCCTCAAGATCGCCAAGGAGCCGTTGTCGCTGGAGACCCCCGTCGGTGACGAAGAGGATTCACACCTCGGCGATTTCATCGAGGACAAGAACGCGATCCTGCCGATCGACGCCGCGATCCAGTCGAACCTGCGCGAGACCACGACGCGCGTGCTGGCCTCGCTCACCCCGCGCGAAGAACGCGTGCTGCGCATGCGCTTCGGCATCGGCATGAACACCGACCACACGCTGGAAGAAGTCGGCCAGCAGTTCTCGGTGACACGCGAACGTATTCGTCAGATCGAGGCGAAGGCGCTGCGCAAGCTGAAGCATCCGTCAAGGTCGAGGAAGTTGCGGAGCTTCCTGGATAATTGATTCAGGCGTGCCCGGACTCGATCCGGGCATCCATCCAAACGAAAACGGCGGGCCGAAAGCCCGCCGTTTTTGTTTCTACTGACGCTTGGCGTCTCGCGCAGGTCGCCCTATTTCTTCTTCGCGCCGACCCGCTCGAGGTTCTTGATCTCGAGCGCCGGACGGCCGGATTTTTCGGCGATCTCGCGGTCCTGCTCCATGATGAAGGCGCGGGCAGGCTCGTCGCCGTCGAGGCCACCGAGCAATTCGGCGGGGACGCGCCGGTTGGAGCGTTGGGAGCCGTCTTCATAGAAGACGTTGAAAAAGGCGAATTCGCCCTTGGGATTGGTTCCGGGTTTTTTGGCCATGGCCGGCTTTTCGTCGATCAGGGGGCCATAGTCAAATGACTTTGGCAGGTTTCCGGGGCTAGCCACGGACCGTGCGGCGGCAGAACCGGCCGCACGAATAGATCGACGAAACCCGTTTGCAACGCGCTTGGATGCAGGGTGGAAGCGTCCAGCGCTTCGTAAAACCCGATGCGATCCTTCGAGGAGACCCTTGCCTCAACAAACGGCGGGCCGCGAAGCCCGCCGTTTATTTTTAGTCTTCAGCGTCGCCCGGGGCTGGCAGGGCGACAACCTAGAATAGAATGTTATAACCTGCGCCATGCCATGGCAAGGCAAATCATCGGCGCTGTGATGTCGCAGCGAGCGCATCAGATGTGCAGTGGTCGTGCGCCCTTATCAGAAAGCGCGTTGCCTGCACGTCTTCCCGTCTGCGTGCAGAAGTTCTAATGCTGACGAGTTCCGCGCCTCGCGAAGTTCCCATCACTTTGCGTGCGGGACCTAAAGCGAACGGCGGCAGAGGCGTGTGCGCGCTCTTCTGTTTCCCACCATGTGCGCTTCACGATGGCGCGCATCGAGCGAACGCACCTCAGCGCGACGGGGCCGATCTCCCGAGCACCTTCGCATCGCGGCGGCGGCGTCCTCCACTGTTGCTGATCGCGCCGAGCTTTGCCGCTTTGACGCGAATCCGGTTCCCGGGCATGATCGCGTGCCGCTTTCGCGCTCATTCTTCAAAGGATTTTCCCGTATGTCGAGACCCGCTTTGGCCATCGCCTTCATCGCCTGTCTGGCCAGCGGATCGGCGCAGGCCGCGCGCTGCGGCGGTGACTTCAACAGCTTTGTCGCCAACATGACCGCGGAAGCGCAAGCAGCCGGCGTCTCGGCGGGCGTGACCAGCGCGGCATTCAGCGGGGTGGCCCAGGACGGCGCGGTGCTCGCCTTCGACCGGCGCCAGCGCCACACCTTCAACAAGAGCTTCGAGCAGTATGTTTCGACCCGCGTTGGACCCGGCCGCATCAATGGCGGCAAGGCGCTGTTGCAGCGCCATGCTGCGCTGCTCTCGCGCATCGAGCAGCAGTTCGGCGTGCCCCGCTATATCCTGGTCGCGATCTGGGGCTTGGAAAGCGATTTCGGCAAGGGCGACATAGGCAAGCTGCCGGTGATCCGCACACTGGCGACGCTCGCGCATGACTGCCGCCGGACGGAGCTTTTCCAGGGCGAACTACTCGCAGCGTTGAAGATCGTGCAGCGCGGTGACCTGCCGCTGCGCGACCTGATCGGCGCCTATGCCGGCGAGATCGGCCAGACCCAGTTCCTGCCGTCGTCCTACATCAAGTACGGCGTCGATTTCGACGGCGACGGCCACGTCGACCTCCGCCACAGCGTCCCCGACGTGCTCGCCTCGACCGCGAACCTGCTCCACACCAGCGGCTTCAAGATGGGCCAGCCCTACGGCGAAGGCACCGCCAATTTCGAGGCGATGCGCGAGTGGAACAGGGCGGTGATCTATCGCAAGACGATCGGCTATTTTGCCGATCGGCTGGCGGGGCAGTGAGGGGTGGCTGGTAGCCCCAATCGTCATTGCGAGCGCAGCGAAGCAATCCAGAATCTCTCCGCGGAAACGGTCTGGATTTGCTTCGTCGCAAGAGCTCCTCGCAATGACGAGGTGAGAGTGGCGCGCGATCGCCCCCGGCCTTCGCCGGGACGGGAGTGAGGCGGAGTTGTCGTACCGCCGCTCACCTCCCCTTCGCCATTCTCTCCAGCTTGCGCTGCAACGGCGCCCAGTACGTGCCCGGGCGGAAGCGCTGCAACAGGTCCATGAAGCGGGCGTCCTTGCCGATCAGGATGCGCGGCTCGTTTCTCTCGATGCCCTTGATGATGCGCAAGGCGGCGTCTCTCGGCGCGGTCCTTGCCGCGTTCTCGAACCGCTCGATCGATTGCGACCGGCGGGCGTTGTCGGTGACGCCGACCCCGGTGCGCGAATTGCGCGCGATGGCGGTGGCGACGCCGCCGGGGTGCACGACCGACAGCTTGACAGGACTTCCCGCCGCCGCAAGCTCGTGCCGCACGCTCTCGGAAAAGCCGCGCACCGCGAATTTCGCCGCGGCATAAGCCGACTGTCCCGGCGGCGCGATGATGCCGAAGATCGAGGACACATTGACGATGTGCGCCTCGCCCATTGTCTTCAGATGCGGCAGGAAGGCGCGCGTACCATGCACCACGCCCCAGAAATTGATGTCGAACAGCCAGTCCATCTGCGCCTGATCGATCTCCTCGAACGTCCCCATCAGCGCCACGCCGGCATTGTTGACGACGATGCCGAGCGCGGGATGCGCATGGGTCGCCTCACGGGCGAACTGCGCGATGTCGCCGGGCTCGCCGACGTCGACGCGATGCAGGCTGACCTTGCGTGCGGCTCCGATCTCGGCCGCGAGTGTCTTGAGCCCCGCCTCGTCGCGATCGGCGAGCGCGAGATCGCAGCCGCGCCGCGCAAGTTCGATCGCCAGCGCGCCGCCGATGCTGCTGGCCGCTCCCGTGATGGCGGCGGCGCCGCGAATCGCTGTCATGACTTCCCCAATCAAGCTCCCCATGCGGAACTATGATTTACATTTTTTCATAATGGAACTGAACCGCATGGCTGTTCCCACCTTAACGTACGTTACTTGATGAAGACAGACAGCATTGGGAGCCGCCGATGGGACAAGCAAAGCCATTTCGGGCAACCGCACTGATTGTGGAAGACGACCTCATGCAGAGGGAGATGCTCAGTCTTCTTCTCGAAGAAAGCGGCTACGACGTCATTCAGTGCGAGAGCGCCGAGGCGGCCGAGCTTGTGCTCGACAAGAGCGCCGGCGTGCTCTGCCTGATGATGACCGACGTCCAGCTCGCCGGCCGCATGAACGGGGTTGAGCTCGCGCATGTCGCCAAGGACCGCAACCCGAAGCTCGACATCGTCGTCACCTCCGGCCGCCCCTTGATGCAGCCCTTGCCGAACGGCGCAAAGTTCTGGGCCAAGCCATGGGCGCCGCTCGACGTGCTCCGCGAGGCCGAGATCGCGCAGCTGTCCTGACGGTCGATCCGGCAGGCCGGCTTTCGTGGTCCGGGGCGCGGTGATAAGGTCACCCCATGACCTTGTCCTTCCTGCTCACCTCGCTGATCGTCGTCGCCTCGCCCGGCACCGGCGTGCTCTACACGCTGGCCGCCGCGCTGACACGCGGCTCGCGCGCGAGCGTCGCGGCCGCCTTCGGCTGCACGCTCGGGATCGTGCCGCACATGACGGCCGCGATGCTGGGGCTTGCCGCCGTTCTCCACACCAGCGCGCTCGCCTTCGCCGCGCTGAAATGGTGCGGCGTCGCCTATCTGCTCTACATGTCCTGGCAGGCGCTGCGCGAGACCGGGGCGCTGGCGGTGGACGGCGAGATCCGCGAGCGTTCGGCTGGCCGCGTGATCGTGACCGGCTTCCTGATCAACATCCTCAATCCAAAGCTGTCGATCTTCTTCCTGGCCTTCCTGCCGCAGTTCATCGCCGCGGACGAGGCCCATGTGCTGGCGCGGATGCTGGAATTGAGCGGCGCCTTCATGGCGATGACGTTTGCGGTGTTCGTGGTCTACGGCCTCTGTGCCGCCTCGGTGCGTGAGCGCGTCATCTCCCGCCCGCGCGTCATGGCCTGGCTGCGCCGCAGCTTTGCCGCCGGCTTCGCCGCGCTCGGCGCCAAGCTGGCGTTCGCGGAGCGGTAGCGTCTCCCGCCAATAAAAAAGCGGGCCTTGCGCCCGCCGTCTTCAAATTCACAACTCCTGCCCGACGCCCGGGCGGAGCGAGCTCCACCCGGGCAAAGAATAGAAGCCTCGTTACTTCTTCTTCGCTGCCTTCTTGGCCTTCTTCTTCGTCGCCTTCTTCGCCTTCTTCGCTTTCTTAGCCATAGGATCCTCTTCAGGGTTAATGGTGAAACGCGACACGAGGGATGCTCGGCGGAGGGCCAGCCTCGCAACATCCTCGATTATAAGCTCAGCAGATTCGCGCGCTCCTGCCCCGCGCTGTCACATCCGTGTCATCGCGTTATCCACAGCTCAGATGCATTTTCGGGTGATTTCTGTCCGCGAATGCGCATCGCCGGCATGCCTAACGATCCGACAACGGCGCCAGCTGTTCATGAATCCAAAACCAAAGGCGCGCTTTCAAAGCTCGCAGTGAGACTCCGTTAAGCGCCGCGGCCGCATTGTCCCCGCAAGAAAACGGGGACGGGGTCATGGACGGACGGCTGCCAGGGACGGAGGGCGCGACGCTGCGCGTGCGGCGCGCGCCATGCTGAACGTGCCGACACTCTGGACCGTGTTCGTCGTCAACTTCCTGGCGCTTGGCCTGATCTGGGCCTACGTGACGCGCTCCTATCCGAAATTTGCGGCCGCGCGGTTCTGGATGGCATCGGCCTTCATCGGCGCGACCGGCGCGATGACGGCCCTGATCCGCCTGTTCGTCGCGTCTCCGCTGCCGCTCGTGCTTGGCGCGGCCGGCGTCATCGCGGCCTGCTGCCTTGCCGCCATGGGCATCCAACGCTTCTATCACTGGCCGGTCTCATGGCGCATTATGACGGCAACGGGAGGCTTAAGCCTCGCCGGCATCGTGTTCTTCTTGGTCTGCTTCGACAGCATGCAGCTGCGCATGCTGAGCTACACGCTCGGTCAGGGCCTGCCGCTGGTGCTGGCACTGCGTCTGCTGCTGTCGCCGCCGGAAGGCCGCGTCAGTCCGGGCGCCCGATTGTCCGGCATCGTCATCCTCGCGATTATCGCGATCCTCGTGGTCCGCACGGTCGGCAATCTGCTCGGCGGCGATTTCTCCGCGAGCGGAGGCGGCCGGGCTCATGGCGTCATGGTGCTCGGGCTCATGTTCCTGTCGATGACGCTCAATTTCGGATTCCTGCTGATGGCGATGGACCGCCTGCGCAACGAGGTTGCCGACCTCGCGCTGCTCGACGATCTCACCGGTGTCGCCAACCGGCGCCATCTGTTGCAGCGGCTGGGCGAAGAATGCGCCCGCTCGGAGCGCAGCGGCGAGCCATTCTCGCTGCTGGTGATCGATCTCGACGAGTTCAAGGCCATCAACGATACCCATGGCCATGCCGCGGGCGATGCCTGCCTCCGGCACTTCACCCTGATGACGCAGACGCGCTTAAGGCCCGGTGACATGCTCGCCCGCACCGGCGGCGACGAATTTTGCGTCGTGCTGCCGTCGTCCTGCCTGAGCGAGGCGGCCGCGATCGCGCGCCGCGTGGTCGAGGTCTGCCGGCAGGATGCCGTCACCTGCACCGGCGTCGACATCCCGATCGCGATCTCGATCGGGGTGGCGCAGTGGGACCCCGGCATCGGCCAATGTCCGGACCGCCTGATCGCGCATGCCGATCACGCCCTCTACGCGGCCAAGAAGAACGGCAAGAACGACTTTGCCGTCTACGATCCGGCACCGCCGCTCATGCCTGATCCGATCGGTCCAAGCGAGGCCTTGCGCAAATTCGCGTAAGGGCGTGCTAACGTCAGGTCCGCATTGGACCCGCATGATGATCTCTCGCCCGCTCGCGGCCATTCTCGCCGCCCTCATTCTGATCGCACCGGCCGCGGCGACCGACGCCGAGCTCGCAAAGCTCGCGCGCGCCTCCGGCACGCCCGACATTCCCGGCCTGAAGATGGTGTGGCTGGCGCCATGGGGCGAGGTCGGCAACGCAAAGCCCTGGCGCAACATCATCGTGCACCAGACCGAGGGACCGGCAGGCTCGGCGCGCGGCGGCGCCGAGGCGCAATCGAAGAATCCCACGCGTCGCGGCGTCACATTGTGGGTCGAGACCGACGGCACCGTCTATTGGGCGGTCGCGGAAAACCTGGTGCCAACCCATGGCGACGGCGCCAACCGAAACGACAACAAGTACATCGACAACAGGCCGACCTATCGCCAGGTGGTGCGCGACAATTCGATCGGCGTCGAGTTCGCCGGCAACTATCCCGACATCACCACGGGTCCGACCGCGGCGCAGCTCGCGGCGTGGAAGATCCTCGTACAGGTCCTGCGCGCGCGCTACGGCATTCCGCTCGACCACGTCTATGCGCACAACTGGATCGACTACAAGGACGCCCGCTATTGCGAAGGCTGCTGGCTCGCGACGCTGGCACGGACTTGGGGGGAGTGACGAGGGCGATTACACTGGCTGCGCCATCCAGCCGAAAAGCCTGGGGATCAACCCCGGCCGCCGCGGCATCTCCGGTGGGCCATCCGCGGCGAGCACGCGCTTGAAGAAGTAATCCAGGAACACCATGTCGTCCGGCTCGGTGACGGTGAATTTTTCCTCGCCGAAGAAGACGCTGTAATTGAAGAAGAACGGGCCCATCAGCGGGATCGTCGCGGTCGAGGCATAGTCCTTCGAGATCACGAACTCCGACGGCTCGAGCCCGTGCTCGCGCATCGCCTGCTCGACCAGCGGCAGCTTGCGCATGAACTGGGCGGAGAAACCGCCGACGGTAGATTGCAAAATGATCGACACGGTGCGTGTCCATTCTCTTGAGGCAGTCGGGCCGATGTTTTTGGTCGGCTGACCGGCAGTGCGGGTTCAAGATGCCCGGCCCGCGGCTCCAACAACGTGCTGCGCCTCACACACGAAAAAGCCGGCGTTGCCGCCGGCTTTCTGTCTCTTGTCGATCCGCCAATCCCTTGGCGCCAAGAAAGTCGTGCTTAAAGCGCGGCTTCCAGCGCGGCCTGTTCGGCCCTTGCGATCGTGCCCTTGACCGCGGACTGCACCTTCTCGAAGGCGCGGACCTCGATCTGGCGGACGCGCTCGCGCGACACGCCGAACTCGGCGGCAAGGTCTTCCAGGGTCATCGGCTCATCGGCGAGGCGGCGGGCCTCGAAGATGCGGCGTTCGCGCGGGTTGAGCACGCCCATGGCGCCGTTCAGGGCGTCACGGCGGTGATCATACTCCTCGTGCTCGGCCAGCATGGCTTCCTGGTTGGGCGAATTGTCGACCAGCCAGTCCTGCCATTCGCCGGCTTCGCCGTCGTCGCGGATCGGTGCGTTGAGCGACGCGTCGCCACCGAGGCGGCGGTTCATGTCGACCACGTCCTGAGCCGTGACGCCGAGACGCTTGGCAATGATGGCCACCTGGTCGGGGCGGAGATCGCCTTCGTCCAGCGCGGAAATCTTGCTCTTCGCCTTGCGCAGGTTGAAGAACAGCTTCTTCTGGTTCGCGGTGGTGCCCATCTTCACGAGCGACCACGAACGCAGGATGTACTCTTGAATCGACGCCTTGATCCACCACATCGCGTAGGTAGCGAGGCGGAAGCCCTTCTCGGGCTCGAATCGCTTCACCGCCTGCATCAGGCCGACATTGCCTTCCGAGACGACCTCGGAGATCGGCAGGCCGTAGCCGCGATAGCCCATGGCGATCTTGGCCACGAGACGGAGATGGCTGGTGACGAGTTGGTGCGCGGCGTCGCGATCATCGTGTTCGCGCCAACGCTTGGCGAGCATGTATTCCTGCTGGGGTTCCAGCATCGGAAACTTGCGGATTTCGCCGAGGTAACGGGAAAGGCCGGATTCGCCATTAAGGACCGGCAGGGTAGCTGTACGGGCCATAGTGCGCCCTCCAAACAGGTTCAGGCCCCCGATAGCGGCGGGCCAGGCAGACGACCGCTTGGTTAAAGCCGATCGGTGCTGCGATGTTCCGCGTTGGTCATTTCAACGCAGGCGCAATATACTCCATCGGGAGGCAAAAAGGGAAGGATTGCTGACGTCACGTCCCCGTGTGGCTGCTATAACTTTTTGTAATGTAAAGCTTTTCTGAATCGGCCTGCGTCATAGCGCCGCTTTGAGGGCGCGCTGAAGGAGAAGCAAATCCTCCGGCAGAGGCGCCTCCCAGTGGAGTAATTCTCCAGTCCTCGGGTGCTCCAGTACCAGCAAATAGGCGTGCAGGGCCTGCCGCCCCAGCGCGGCCAGGACGGCCTGCGACTCGGGACCCAGCTGGTTCGCCTTGGTCTTGAAATGCGGGCCGTAGACGGCATCGCCCAGCAGGGGATGGCCGATATGGGCGAGGTGGACGCGGATCTGGTGGGTGCGCCCGGTCTCGAGCTCGCAGGCAAGCAGCGTTGCGATCGGCTTGCCGTCGCGACCGTTAAAACTCTCCAGAAGCTCCCAATGCGTCACGGCCTCGCGGCCGCCCTGGCGTACCGCCATCTTCTCGCGCGCATGCGGGTGGCGGTCGATCGGCGCGTCCACGGTGCCGCGATGACGGCCCGGCACCCCCCAGGCAAAGGCCATGTAGCCGCGGCGCATCGGCCCGGTGCGGCCGTGATCGGCGAATTGCGCGGTGAGCGAGGCATGGGCGAGGTCGTTCTTGGCGACCACCATCAGCCCCGTGGTGTCCTTGTCCAACCGGTGCACGATGCCGGGCCGGCGCACCCCGCCGATGCCCGACAGCGAGCCGCCGCAATGGGCGATCAGCGCGTTGACCAGCGTGCCGGTCTCGTGGCCGGCCGCGGGGTGCACCACGAGCCCCTTCGGCTTGTTGAGGACGACGATGTCGTCGTCCTCGAACACGATATCGAGGGCGATATCCTCGCCTTTCGGCTCCGGCGCGACCGCTTCCGGGACGTCGATTGTGATCGTATCGCCGGATGCGACGTGATAAGCGGGGTCCCGGAGCGCGGCGTCCCTGAGGCTCACCGCGCCCGCCAGGATCAGGGCTTTCAGCCTCGATCGCGAGAGGTCGGCAAGGTGCACCGCCAGCACGCGGTCGAGCCGGGTCGAGTCCTCGTCGCCGGTGACGACAACCTCCAACCTTTGCGCAGAGCCGATATTTTCCATGACGACGTCTGATACCGTTGTTCCCGAACCGAGCCCCGAGCAGGCTGCGCTGTTCGCGCGGGTGCGGCGGATGATGCTGATCGCGGGGTTGACCACGGCGCTGGCAATCTGCGCCGTGCTGATCGCGGTGGGCTACCGCCTTTTCAAGTCGGAGGGAAGGGCGCCCGAGCCGGCAGGCGACGTCATTGCCACCCTGCCGAAGGGCGCCAAAATCATCTCGACCGGGGTCGCCGGCGACCGACTCGTGGTCACGCTCGATGTCGGCGGGGTCCTCGAGATCCGCACCTTCGATGCCCACACCTTGAAGCCGGCCGGAAAGCTGAAATTCGCCAATGAGCCGTAAAAGGCCCATTCGGGTCCTTGCGGCGGACAAATTTCGAGGTTATTGGCTAGCGCTCACGCTCCCTTCGTCTAGCGGTTAGGACGCGGCCCTCTCAAGGCTGAAACAGGGGTTCGATTCCCCTAGGGAGCGCCATTCGCCTACGAGACTGGGCAGTCCAAAACCCGGCCATTTTCCGCCTGAGGCCGCAGCGAGCGTGCGCAGGAGCGAGCTTTTCGCGTGGCTCGGCGCAAGGCGCTCTCTTACGCGACCGTGCCGTCGATCGAGCGGCGGATCACCCGCTGTACTTCTGCATTCGACAGAAACAGATCGTGGTTGATGATGCCCCAGCCCTCCTGCGAAGCATCGACCACGCGCACACCGAGTTGCGCTATGACGGCCTTCTCGGCGGCCCCGACCCTGGTCATTCCACCTGCGATTTGTCCCGACAGCGCAAGTGCCCGATCGTTCGTCGCGGCGATCACGACGATCTTGCCGGCAAGCGGGCCGATGCGGTGGATCGCCGACGTGAACACGTCCATGTCGATATCTGGCGCAGCAAACACGACCGCGCCGACCTTGCTCGTAACTGTGTCGCCGTATCGCGCATAGAGCTGACGAAGGCTTTCGAGCGTCAGCATGGTTCCCATGCTGTGCGCAACGATGTGCACGCGGCCGCCGCTTGGAGCGGACACGAGCGCAGAGAGTACGCGTTCGAAATCGTCGCGGGACCACATCGCACTGTCGCGGTCATAGGCATAGTCGAACAGTCCTGCCTTGGAGGGCCAGGAGAACACCATGGTCCGGCCGCGGAACTTGATTCCGTCCGAGAGATGGGCGGCATCCAGCATCGCCGTCTCGAATGTCTGCTTGAAGCCGTGCACATAGACAAGCACGTCTCCTCCGCCGGCCTGCGCAACGAGATCGCCAGCGTCTGCCGACACCGGTTCGAGCCGATCCAGGCGCCAATCGCCAAATCCAACCGAGGCGAGAGAAAGTCGGCTCTCGTCCGGTGCCACCAGCTTCGCCCGCGCGACCGTCATGCTGGTCGCGCGCTCCGGTCCGAACCAGGGCTTCGTGCGACCGCCGTTCACGGGCTTGCGCGTGGTGGCGACGAGCAAGGTGGGGTCAACGGAGAGCGATGACGCGTCGAAGCGCGCGCCGGTCGCACCCAGGCCGGCGCATCCGCCCAGCGCGAGCGCACTGCCTGCCGACACAAATCCGCCGAGGAGAGCGCGGCGCGAAACAGAATGACGAGGGTCGCGTTGCAAATGACGTCGAACGATCACACGAAACCTCTGGGAACTTTGCCCACCGTAGCGCCCCACCTAGCTCCCTGAATGACAATGGGGGCGAGAAGACGGCGGAGCAGCTCGCGGACCATTGCATGATCATGGCGTC
Organism: Bradyrhizobium sp. 149; assembly: GCF_023073915.1. Taxonomy (GTDB): domain Bacteria; phylum Pseudomonadota; class Alphaproteobacteria; order Rhizobiales; family Xanthobacteraceae; genus Bradyrhizobium. The sequence continues at coordinate 224,024 of NZ_JADPKK010000009.1, forward strand.
CGTCGTCTCCGCCGGCCCGGCGGAACAGCCGCAAATGCCAGTCAACCCCTTCTTGCAAAAATATTCCACTTTACCGAAATTCGGATTCGTCGTATGTGTCGGCCATCCCAGCCCACCAAAGGGGCGGTCGGACGTCGTCACGAACGCGGGTTGGGAGTCCCTGCGCCCTTTCTTTGCGAAGGGGTGAAGCGAGAAGCATAGCTCGGGCAAAACATGCCGCGAGACTGCGAGCGCGTGTCTGCGTCTCCCATGTGAATTGACCTCCCTGTCGAGCCTTCCTTGCGAGCATGATGCGTCGGCATCGGTGGAGGTGGTCGGACCTCCCGGAATCTGCCTTGATGCGAATTCAGCGTGAGGGAGTGACGATATGAGCGGCTTGGTGATCTCTGGCGGCCGGGTGGTGGATCCTGCCAGCGGAATGGACGCCATTGGGGATGTGGCGGTGGTGGACGGCAAGATCGCCGCGGTCGGCTCCTCGCTCGGCGGGGCCGAGCGGGTGATCGACGCGACCGGACTGGTGGTCGCGCCCGGCTTCATCGACCTTCATGCGCATGGCCAGTCGCTGCCTGCGGATCGCATGCAGGCGTTCGACGGCGTCACGACGACGCTCGATCTCGAAGCGGGCGTGCTGCCGGTCGGGTCCTGGTATGAGCGCCAGGCGCGGAAGGGGCGCGGGCTGAACTACGGCGCCGCCACCAACTGGGCTTTCGCGCGTATTGGCGCGATGACGGGCTCCAATGCGGAGAGTTCGCTGGAGGCGTTCGGCAACGCCATGCGCGATCGCCGCTGGATGGACAACGTCGCCAGCGATGCGGAGGTCGCCGGCATCATCGAGCGCCTTTCGCGCGGCCTGAACGAAGGCGGCATCGGCATCGGCATCTTGAACGCCTATGCGCCGGGCGCCGGCGTGCAGGAGTTGACAGCGGTCTGCCAGCTCGCGGCCTCGCAGGACGTGCCGACCTTCACCCATGTCGCCTACATGTCGCGCGTCGACCCCGAGAGCGCGGCGGAAGCCTATATCCGCCTGATCGGCTATGCCGGCGCCACCGGCGCGCACATGCACATCTGCCATTTCAACTCCTCGAGCAAGACCGACGTCGAACGCTGCCGCGTGCTGATCGCGAAGGCGCAGGCGCAGGGCCTGCCCATCACGGTCGAGGCCTATCCCTACGGCACCGGCTCGACCGTGCTGGCGGCTGCCTTCTTCAGCGACCCCGAATTCGTCGAGCGCAACGGCACCGGCTACGATTCCGTGCAGCGGGTCACCGACGGCCATCGCTTCAGCGATCGCGAGGAGCTGCTCAAGGCGCAGGCCGAAGAGCCGTCTTCCCTGGTGCTGTGGCACATTCTCGACACCGAGAACAACGCGCATCACCGCGACCTCCTCGACATGTCGGTGCTCTATCCCGGCGGCGCGATCGCCTCCGACGCGATGCCGTGGACGACCTCGGACGGCAAGACCTACACCGGCGATGCCTGGCCGCTGCCGGATGACGCCACCTCGCATCCGCGCTCGGCCGGCTGCTTCACGAAATTCATCCGCGAATGGGTGCGCGAGCGCAAGACCGTGTCGCTGCTCGAGGGCGTGCGCAAATGCGCGCTGATCCCGGCGGAAATCCTGGCGCAGAGCACGCCCGCGATGCGTGCCAAGGGCCGGCTCGCGAAGGACGCCGATGCCGACATCGTCGTGTTCGACTACGAGAAGCTCAGCGACCGCGCCACGTTCACGGCGATGAACCGCCCCTCCGAGGGCGTGCGGCATCTCGTGGTCAGCGGCCAGCCGTTGATCAGTGACGGCGTGCTGGACGTGGCGGCGCGGCCCGGCCGTCCCGTGCGCCGCCCTGTCGTCGAGGGCTGAGACATGCCGGTCCCCATTCTCCTGGTGACGGGCTTTCTGGGGGCCGGCAAGACCACTGTCGTGAACCATCTGCTGGCGCATGCGGAAGGGCGGCGGATCGCCGCGATCGTCAACGATTTTGGCGCGATCAACATCGATGCGGAGCTGATCGCGGGCGCGAGCGACGGCGTGGTCAGCCTCGCCAATGGCTGCATCTGCTGCTCGCTCGAAGGCGACCTGTTGCGCACGCTCTCGACGCTGCTGCGGCGTGATCCGAAGCCGGACTACATCGTCATCGAGACCAGCGGCGTCGCCGATCCTGCCGATATCGTCCGCAATCTGATGGACCCCGTGATCCTGCGCGAGGCGCCGCTGGAAACGGTGCTCTGCGTGATGGACGCGGCGACACCGGCGGCCGCTCTCGACGACGCGCTCCACCGTTCGCAGCTGCGCGTCGCCGACATCGTGGCGCTGAGCAAGCTGGATCTGGCGGACGAGGGCGCGGGCGGGCGAATGCGCGAGGCCATTCGGGCGCAGCGCGTCCCTGCCGTGGTGGTCGATGCGCAGCGCGGCGAGATTCCGTCCACGCTGCTGTTTCCCGCGACCGTCGATCGCGCACCCGCGCCACGCGAGCCCGGACCGCGACGGCCGGCAGAACAACGCTTCGAAACACTGAGCTGGACCTCGGACCAGCCGATCTCGCTGCCCCGCTTGCAACAGGCCATCGGTCGGCTGGCGCCAAAGCTGGCGCGGGCAAAAGGCCTGTTCGAGACCATCGAGCAGCCCGGGCGCCAGATGGTGTTTCAATTCGCCGCCGGCCGCGCCACCCTCGCCCCTGGCGATGCCGCGCCGGCGCCGGGCGTGCCGCGCGCGCGGATCGTCTTTATCGCCGAGCTCGGGGTGCTGTCGAAGGCGGAGCTCGACGAGATCATGGAGACGTGCGTTGCGGATCGGTGAAGCTGCCGCCTCAGGCGAATTGCGCGGCGCCGTGGCCGACGGACCAGTTTTCCGCGGGGGCATCGAGCACGTTGACGAACACGTCCTCGAGGCGAATGCCCGGGTTCTCGCCGAGCAGGTCCGCGATCCGCCGGTACAGGGCCTTCTTCTGCTCAGGGGTGCGCGAGGCGAACACGGTGATCTGAATCAGCACGGCGTCGTCGCTGCGCGTGACGCCGTAGGCATTGCCGCAGCGGAAGTTTGCGGCGGCATGCTCGCTGATGGTCATGAACTCGTCGCCCTCGGGCACGTTCAGCGCCTCGCGCATGGCGCGGTAGAGGCCATCGAGGATCGCCTTCCGGTAGGCTTCCGGCTTTCCGTCGCGCATCGAAATGTGGAGGAGAGGCATCGCGAAATCCTCATTGACGAAAGGGCGCATCGGCCCCAATTTGTTTTTGACGTGGCGTCAAGAACACCACGTTCTTGACGCCGTGTCAAATACTCTGGACGGGAGCAAAGGTTGAGGCCGCGCGAGTTCGACCACGACGACGTCCTGCGCATCGCGTTCGACCAATTCTGGCGCAAGGGCGTGCGCGGCACCTCGCTGTCGGACATCGCGCGCGACGCCGGCGTCCAGCGCGGCAGCCTCTACAACGCCTTCGGCAGCAAGGAGGCGCTGTTCCTCCAGGCCTATGAGCGCTACGCGGGCGACTATCTCGTCGCCCTGCAAAAGGCGCTCGGCGCGGGTTCATTGCGAAAACGCCTCACCGCGTTCTTCGACCTCACCATCACGAATTTCCGTTCCGGCACGCCGCCGCGGGGATGCCCGACCACGCGCGGACTGATGGAGCTCGGCGCGGCCGAAGGCGAGGGGTTGGACGAGGAAGCGCGTCAGGCCTTCGCGAACCTCGTGTCGCGCATCACCGCTCTGGTTCAGGACGCATTGTCGGCAGGCGCCGCGCGCGGCGAATTCAGCGGAAATTCCGCGGCCGCGGCGCTGCACATCATCACAGTGACGCGCGGCCTCGCGGTGCTCGAACGCGCCTTCGGCGACGAGGCCCAGCTGCGCAAGATCGCCGCCCACACCATCGATCTCGTGCTCGACAAGAAGGGCCGCTAGGCGTCAGCAGAAGGCGAGCGCGGTTTTGGGGAACCCGAATGCTTAAAGCTTTGCTAAGGGGCGTGGGATAAACTGGCATATCAGCCCTTCCAAATCTTGCGAGCACCGATGTTTTTCTCCCGTATCAGTTTCAAGCTGGTCCTGATTGTCGGCATCAGCCTCCTCGGCATGATCGCGCTGGCGCCGATCGCGCTCTCGACCCTGCGCGCGCAGATGATCGCGGATCGTCAGGCCAAGACGCAGCACATGGTCGACGTCGGCCATGGCATTCTGGCGCACTACCAGAAGCTCGAGAGCGAAGGAAAGCTGCCCCGCGAGCAGGCACAGGCCGGCGCGATGGCAGAGATCAAGAGCCTGCGTTACGACAAGGTCGAGTATTTCTGGCTCAACGATATGACCCCCAAGATGATCATGCATCCGATCAAGCCCGAGCTTGATGGCAAGGATCTCTCCGGGATGAAGGATCCGTCGGGCAACGCGCTGTTCGTCGGCTTCGTTGACGTCGTCAAAAAGCAGGGCGCGGGCTTCTACAGCTATCTCTGGCCGAAGCCCGGCTTCGACCAGCCGGTCGGGAAAATCTCCTATGTGAAGGGCTTTGCGCCCTGGGGTTGGATCATCGGCACCGGCATCTATCTCGACGACGTCGATGCCGTCTTCCGCCAGGCTGCGATGACCTTCGGCCTGGTGTGCCTCGTCGTGTTCGTGCTCGTGCTCGGCGCCTCCTTCGTGATCGGCCGCAGTGTGACCCGGCCGCTGGCGAAGATCACCGCGCTGACCGAGCGCCTCGCCGCCGGCGACAGTGCGTTCGAGGTGCCCTATACAGACCGCAGCAACGAGGTCGGCGCGCTCGCCAAGGCTCTTGCCGTGTTCAAGGACAACGCGTCGGAGGTGGGCCGGATGCACGCCGAACAGCAGGAGGCGAAGCAGAAGGCGGACGAGGAGAAGCGCAAGACGATGACCGACCTCGCCGGCAAGTTCGAGGCGAGCGTTCAGGCGGTCGTCCGCGACGTCTTCAACGAGGCGCGCGCGATGCAGCAGGCCGCGCAAGGCATGTCCGAGACCGCGAACAAGGCGACCGAACGTGCGAGCTTCGTCGCCACCGCCTGCCAGCAGGCCTCGAGCAACGTGCAGACGGTGGCCTCCGCCGCCGGCCAGCTGTCGTCCTCGATCACCGAGATCAGCCAGCGCGTCGCGCAGGCTGCAACCGTGGCCGACAAGGCCGCCGCCGACGGTCAGCGCACCAACGACACCGTGCAGGGGCTGGCTGCGGCCGCCCACAAGATCGGCGAGGTCATCGACCTCATCAACCAGATCGCCTCGCAGACCAATCTGCTCGCGCTCAACGCCACCATCGAGGCGGCGCGGGCCGGCGAGGCCGGCAAGGGCTTTGCGGTGGTGGCAAGCGAAGTGAAGTCGCTGGCGAGCCAGACCGCCAAGGCGACCGACGAGATCGGCGCGCAGATCTCGGCGATCCAGGCCGAGACCAATCAGGTCGTCGGCAACATCGAGAGCATCCGCAGCACCATCATGGAGGTCAACGAGATCTCCTCGTCGATCGCAGCCGCGGTGGAGGAGCAGGGCGCCGCGACCGCGGCGATCGCCCACAGCGTACGGGAGGCCGCCTCCGGCACCGACCAGGTTTCGCAGAACATCTCGGGTGTCACCGATGCGACGGCGGAGACCGGCCAGGCCGCCGGCCTCGTGCTGCAATCGAGCGGCCGCCTGTCGCAGAAGCTGCAATCGCTCGAAAACGAAGTCAGCGCTTTCGTTGCGGGGGTGCGGGCGGCCTAGTATAGCAGGAGGATGGATCACAATTCCGATCGGCACGCGCGCATCCTCCTGATCAATCCGAACAGTTCTATGGCGACCACAGCGATGATGGTCGCCATCGCAAGGTCGGCCGCATTGGACGGCTTCGACATCGACGGCGCGACCGCAACCCGTGCGCCGCAAATGATTGTGACGCCGGACGCGCTGGATGCAGCTTCCGTCGAAGTTCTGGAGATCGCGCAGTCACATCGGCATGCATGCGACGGCATCATCGTCGCGGCGTTCGGCGATCCCGGATTGGCCGGGATCAAGGCCGCGATCAAACTGCCGGCGGTCGGCATCGGCGAATCCTCGATGCTGGCAGCCGCCGAGAACGGCCGCCGCTTCGGCGTGGCGACCTCGACACCACTGCTGGAAGCGAAGATCGATGCCTTGCCGGACGGGCTGGGGCTGCGATCCTATTACACCGGCGTCCGCTTCGCGGAGGGCGATCCGCAAGACCTGATGCGCGATCCGGCGCGGCTGCGCGCAGCGCTCGCCGGCGCGGTCGAGGCCTGCATCGCGCAGGATGGCGCGGAGGCGGTCGTCATCGGTGGCGGGCCGCTGGGCGAAGCCGCGCGCGAGCTGCAGCCGATGTTCACCGTGCCGGTCATCGCCCCGATCCCGTCTGCCGTGGCGCGGATTATTCGCCTCGTCACAGCGCGCGCGACCGACTGATATTCCGGCCCGCGGGAACGGTCGTCGCGACCGGTGTCCTTGCCCTTGACGGCCTCGGCCAAAGTGACGAAGCAGAACCATCGGACCTGCCGACCCGCGTTTGGGCACGCGGGCATGGAGACGCTGCATGCCGTTCAAAAAACTCCTGATCGCCAACCGCGGCGAGATCGCCATCCGCATCGCGCGCGCCGCAGCCGACGCCGGCATTGCGACGGTCGCGATCCACCCCGCCGACGATGCGCTGTCGCTGCATGTGCGGGTCGCCGACGAGGCGGCGGAAATCCCCGGCCGCGGCGCGCGGGCCTATCTCGACATCGAGGCCGTGGTGAAGGCGGCAATGACGTCCGGCTGCGACGCCGTGCATCCCGGCTACGGCTTCCTCAGCGAGAGCGCTGAGTTTGCGAAGGCCTGCGCCGATGCAGGCATCGCCTTCGTCGGGCCGAAGGCCGCGGCGCTCGAACTGTTCGGCGACAAGGTTGCGGCGCGGCAATTGGCAAAGCGCTGTGGCGTGCCGATCATCGCCGGCACCAGCGGGCCGTCCACGCTGGAGGACATCGCGGCGTTCTTCGCCTCGCTCGGCAGCAACGCGGCGATCGTGATCAAGGCGATGGCCGGCGGCGGTGGGCGCGGCATGCGCGTGGTGGAGAGCGCATCCGATCTCGCGGAGGCGTACGCGCGCTGCCAATCCGAGGCCAAGGCTGCGTTCGGCTTCGACGGCGTCTATGCCGAGCGGTTGATCCGGCAGGCGCGCCATATCGAGGTGCAGATCATCGGCGACCGCCACGGCGCGATCTCCCATCTCTGGGAGCGCGAATGCACCATTCAGCGCCGGCACCAGAAGCTGATCGAGGTGGCGCCGAGCCCGTCGCTCAGCGACGGCTTGCGCGGCCGGATCATCGAGGCGGCGAAGCAACTCGCCGTGGCCGCGTCTTACGACAATCTCGGCACGTTCGAATTCCTGGTCGACGGCGCCGCCGAAGACAGTTTTGCCTTCATCGAGGCCAACCCGCGGCTTCAGGTCGAGCACACCGTGACGGAAGAGGTGCTCGGGCTCGACCTTGTCCGCGCCCAGCTCGCGGTCGCCGCGGGCGCCTCGCTTGCCTCGCTCGGCCTGGCGCAAGGCTCGATCCCGAAGCCGCGCGGCTATGCCCTGCAGCTCCGCGTCAACATGGAGACGCTGGACGAGCTGGGGGCGACGCACCCGACCGGCGGCGTGCTTGCCGTGTTCGAGCCGCCGTCAGGCCCCGGCGTCCGGGTCGATAGCTTCGGTTACGCCGGCTACAAGACGAGCGCCGCCTTCGACTCGCTCCTGGCAAAGGTCATCGTGCATACGCCCGGTGAAGCCTGGCACGACGTCGTCGCCAAGGCCTCGCGCGCCTTGCGCGAGTTTCGGATCGACGGCGTCATCACCAACGTCGCCTTCCTCCAGGCCGTACTGGCGCATCCCGATTTCAGGGCCAACCGCATCGCGACAGACTTCATCAATCGCAACATCGGCAAGCTCGTCGAGGCCGCGGATGGCGCGGCCAAACCACTCTATTTTGCGGCGACGGAGCGAAGCTCCGGCACCGAAGCGCATACCGCACAGATCGTGCCGGAAGGCGCGGTGATGGTCGCAGCGCCCCTGCAAGGAACCATCGTCACCATTCAGGTCAGAGAAGGCGAGATCGTGCGCCCCGGTCAGCAGCTCGCCGTGATCGAGTCCATGAAGATGGAGCATCTCGTCATGGCGGAGCAGGGCGGTCGTGTCATGAAACTCGCCGCCGGCGACGGTGTCACGCTGATGCATGGCGAGCCGATCATGTATCTGGAGCCGCTCGAGGTTGCGGCCGATGCGTCGGCAACGGAAGCCGATATCGATCTCGACCACATCCGTGCCGATCTGGCCGAACTGATCGCGCGCCAGGCCAACACGCTCGACGAAAATCGCCCGGCTTCGGTCCAGCGCCGCCGCAACACCAATCAGCGCACCGCGCGCGAGAATGTAGCGCAGCTCGTCGACGACGGCTCGTTCATGGAGTACGGCAGCCTTGCGATCGCGGCGCAGCGGCGCCGGCGCAAGCTCGACGATCTCGTCAAGAACACGCCGGCCGACGGCCTCGTCATGGGGGTCGCGACGGTCAATGCGGAGAAGTTCGGTCCTGAGGGCGGGCGCTGCATCGTCGTGGCCTACGACTATACCGTGCTCGCGGGAACGCAGGGCCACATGAACCACAAGAAGATCGACCGCATGCTGACGCTCGCGGAAGACTGGCGCGTGCCGCTGGTGTTTTATGCCGAAGGCGGCGGCGGCCGACCCGGCGATACCGACCGGCTCGGCATGACCGGGCTCGATGGTCCGTCGTTCGTGCAATTCGCAAGACTTTCGGGTCTCGTGCCGGTCATCGGTATCGTCTCCGGCTATTGCTTCGCCGGCAATGCCGCGATGCTCGGATGCTGCGATGTCATCATCGCCACCAGGAACGCCTCGATCGGCATGGGCGGTCCCGCCATGATCGAAGGCGGCGGGCTCGGCGTCTATCACCCGGCCGAGGTCGGTCCTGTTACGTTCCAGTCGCCGAACGGTGTCATCGACATTCTCGTCGAGGACGAAGAGGAGGCGACGCGCGTTGCGCAAAAATATCTGTCCTATTTCCAGGGTGCGGTGACGGAGTGGCAGGCCGCCGACCAGCGCCTGCTGCGCCGCGCGATCCCCGAGAACCGCCTGCGGGTCTACGACATCCGCAGCGTGATCGATCTCTTGGCAGACAACGATTCCGTGCTGGAGCTGCGCCGCGACTACGGTGTCGGCATGATTACCGCGTTGATCCGCATCGAAGGCAAGCCGTTCGGCCTGATCGCCAACAATCCGCGCCATCTCGGAGGTGCGATCGACGCCGATGCCGGCGACAAGGCGGCGCGCTTCCTCCAGCTCTGCGACGCCTTCGATCTGCCGATCGTCTCGCTGTGCGACACGCCCGGCTTCATGGTCGGCCCTGAGGCCGAGAAGACCGCGATCGTGCGCCACGTTTCGCGCATGTTCGTGACAGGTGCGAGCCTCACGGTGCCGCTGTTCGGCATCGTGCTGCGCAAGGGCTACGGTCTCGGGGCGCAGTCGATGATCGGCGGCGGCTTCCACGCCTCGTTCTTCACGGCGGCCTGGCCGACCGGCGAGTTCGGCGGCATGGGCCTGGAGGGCTATGTCCGCCTCGGCTTCCGCAAGGAAATGGAGGCGATCGCCGACCCCGTCGAGCGCGAGACCTATTATCGCAACAAGGTCGCCGAACTCTACGCCAACGGCAAGGCGGTTTCGATCGCCTCGGTGTTCGAGATCGACAACGTCATCGACCCCTCTGAGACGCGGCGCTGGATCATGGCAGGCCTGCGCTCGGTACCGAAGCCGCCCGCGCGGACTGCGAAGAAGCGGCCGTGCATCGATACGTGGTGAGCGCGGTGCAGCAATGACGGTGAACCCGGTTCCCGATTGACATCCCCGCCTGCGGTGCCAGACTTTGCATAATAATACAGGGTGGAGACGTCCGCGATGGCCAGCCTTTCGGCCTCGAACCATGTCGCCCGTGTCTTGTCCGTCGCCAACCGCGTGGCCGACGTCGATGCCTCTTCGCGTATTGCCAATTCCTGGCGGCGCTGCCTGGTCAGCCACAAGCTCGATCCCGCCCGCCAAGGCCCGCCGCAGACGCTGACCGAAGCCGAGATCCGTCACGTTGCCGAACCCATGGAGGAGACGATCCGGCTCGCAACACCGGAGCTCGACGATCTCGCCCGCGTGCTGCGCGATGCCGGCTATTGCGTCAACCTGGCAGACGTCAACGCGACCATGCTGTTCAGCCGTCTGCCCGGCGAAGCGGACGCAAGACTGTTCATGGACTGGAAGATCTACACCGGGTCGAATTTCTCCGAGGCCTTCGAAGGCACCAACGGGCTCGGCACGGCGCTTGCCGAGCAGAAGCCGATCCTGGTGCATCGCGACGAGCATTTTCGCGCGCAGTGGCACATGTTTTCCTGCGCCGTGACGCCGCTGTTCGACCAGGCCGGCCGGCTCGCAGGCGCCGTGAACATCACCTCCTGCCGCGAGGACCTTGAACGCACCGCGCATCAGCTTGCGCTCGCGGTGACGATGGAGGCGACGCGGCGCATGGAGGGTGCGATCTTCCGCGGTCATTTCCGCGACGCCTGGATCGCGGCCGTGCCAGGCGACGGCGGCAGCGGCCTGCTCGCCTATGACGACGATCGCCGCATCGTCGGCGCCTGCCGTTCGGCGCGCGCTCTGCTGGGTCTGACCGACGGCTTGATCGCATCCGGCATCGATCTGTCGCGCTACATCAACTTCGATCATCCCGCCGCGCGCGACGCAGACGGCTTTGTCGAGCTGCGCCGGGCCGATGGCAGTCCGCTGGGGCATGGCCTTGTCGCGCCGCCGCTGCGGGCGAGGTTGTCGACCCGTCCGCTCGGGCTGCGCCTCGATGCACCTGTCGATCGCTTCGATGCGCTGCAGCGGCTCGCCGGCCGCGACCCCGGCCTGATCAAGAGCGTGAAGCGACTTAGGAGCATCGGCGATCACAATCTGCCGGTGCTGCTGCATGGCGAGACGGGCGTCGGCAAGGATGTGTTCGCCCGTGCCATTCACGCAGCCGGTAATCGCGCGCGCCACAACTACGTCGCGCTGAACTGCGCGGCGATGCCGGAAAGCCTGATCGATGCCGAGCTGTTCGGCTACGAGGCCGGCGCCTTCACCGGCGCGCGCCGCGACGGCTCCAAGGGCCTGATCGTGCAGGCCGACGGCGGCACGCTGTTCCTCGACGAGATCGGCGACATGCCGATCGCGCTGCAGACGCGGTTGTTGCGCGTGCTGGAGAACCGCGAAGTCTGGCCGCTCGGCGCGCTGAAGCCCGCGCCGGTCGACATTCGCCTGATCAGCGCCACACATCGCGACCTCGGCCGCATGGCGGAGGAGGGCGCCTTCCGCACCGATCTCTATTTTCGCCTGCGCGGCATGGAGGTACGATTGCCGGCCCTGCGCGAGCGCGCCGACCGCGACGACGTCATCCGCCAGATCGCGAGCGAGGAAGCGCCGAACTGCCGCCTTTCGGAGGACGCCTGGTCGCTGCTGTCGGCTTATCCGTTCCCCGGGAACATGCGCCAGCTCCGGCATGTGCTGCGGCTCGCCGGCTGCACGGCGGAGGACGGCGTCATTACCGACGCCGACCTCGATCTGCCGCCGTTCGGTGGAAGGGCAACGGAGCCGGATCTGGGAGCGGCCGAACGCGCCACGATCGTGGAGGCGCTACGCAAGCATGGTGGTCGTGTGACTGAAGCGGCGCGCGCATTAAAACTCAGCCGCGCCACGCTGTATCGGAAGATCAAGCAGTTGAAGATCGAGACGGCGCAGTAGGATGTTTCCCTCTCCCCTTGTGGGAGAGGGTGGCTCGCCGCGTAGCGGCGAGACGGGTGAGGGGTCTGCTTCCGCACGTGACTCTCGTCTTCTGAATTCGCGGAGAGAACCCCTCATCCGGCGCTTCGCGCCACCTTCTCCCACAAGGGGAGAAGGGAAGAGGGCAGCGAAGTCGCGGCCGCTTCCTACGAAAAATCGCTCCAGCTCAGATGGCGCGAGTCGAGGTCGCCGACTGTGACGGTGCCGCGGATTTCGTGGGGGACGTGGAAACTGCTGCGCAGATACACGAGCGGCGCGGCTCCGTCGGAATGCGATGCGCCGCGTACCTCGCCGATGAAGATCGAATGCGTCGTCGTCTCGAATTCCTGCGCCAGCACGCAGTCGAACGCGGCGACCGCGTCCGTCAGAACGGGCGCGCCGGTCACCCCACCCGTCCATTGACCGAACGCAAAACGGTCGTCGCCATTGACGCCCTTCTGGCCGCTGAAGGTGAGCGCGAGCAGAGCATGATCCTCGTGCAGGAAGTTGACCGCGAACGCGCCTTCCTCGCGGATACGCGCATGGGCACTGGCGTTGCGGTTGACGCAGACGATTAGCGACGGAGGTGAGTCCGATAGTGAGCAGGCCGGGGTCACCGTCAGCCCCGTGCGCTTGCCGTGCTCGGCGCCGACCGTCACCAGCGCGACGGCGCCGGCGCACTGCCGCATCGCCTGCTTGAAATCCTTTGCGTCCACGCTCACGCGAAATCTCCGAAATGGATGCGGGTGCGGCACGATCGCGCCGCACCCGCATCGGGTCAAGCCGCCTTCTTCGCGGAGCCGAGATGCTTCAGGCGCGGCATCACCTCGTTCCTGAGCAGCGACAGCGAGTGATGCCAGGCTTCAGCCTTGTGCTTGTAGTCGAAGCCGAACACCAGCAGCACGCCGAAGCCGCCGACCTCCTCGTAGATCTTCTCGATTTTTTCGGCAACGGTCGCGGGCGAGCCGACGATCCAGTTCCGCTTGGCGCAATATTCGACGGTGACGTCGCTATCGGGCACATCGGGCGCGTGCTTCAAATAGTCCTTGAAGCCGAAATGGCCGAGCAGCGGCAGGAAGTACTCGCCCATCATCCGGCCCATCATGTCGCCGGTCGAGAGCTTCCACGCCTCCTCGTCGGTGTCGGCGACGAACACCTCGCGCACCAGCCGCCAATCCGCGCGGTTGGGCTTGCGTCCGGTCTTGGCGGCGCCGATCTCAACCGAATCCCAATGGCTGCCGACATAGGCCGGGTTCAAATTGAGGCTCATCGGGATAAAGCCGCGCTCGCCAGCGAGCTTCAGCGTGTCCGAGTTCTTCGACAAGCCGGCGACGCCGATCGGCGGATGCGGCGTTTGCAACGGCTTGATGTGGGGCTTGAGGAAGTCGAACATCGTGTCCGGCTTAGTCACGGTCCAGAACTTCCCCTTGTAGGTCCAGGGCGCGGGATCGCTCCACATCTTCAGAATGATCTCCAGCGCCTCGCGGGTCATGTCGCGGTTCTGTCCGCTCATGCCGTCGACGTTGAACATCGCCCAGTCGCTCGGCAGGCCGCTAGCCGCGACGCCGAAATTGAGCCGGCCGTCGGAGAGATGATCGAGCATCGCGACGCGGTTGGCGAGCTCCGCCGGGTGGTGATAGGGCAGCAGGAAGCCGCCCGGTCCGATGCGAATATTCTTGGTCTGCATCAGCGCCTGTGCGATCAGCAGATCCGGCGTGGGGTTGGGTTCCCAGGGCGCGGTGTGGTGCTCGCCGACCCAGGCTTCCTGATAGCCGAGCTCGTCGAGCCAGCGCATGACCTGCAGGTCCCAGTCGTTCCCTTCCTTCAGGCCGCACTCCGGCGGGTGCGAAGGCATCGTGAAATAGCCGATCTCCATGGGTTTCCTCATCTGATGTTGACGCGTCTTGCTGCGCGGTTCACGGACGTGAGCGGAGACGCTTTAGCAAGCGGTGTGCCACCGCTTCGCAAGCGGTGTGCCAGCGCGAGCGGCACCACAGACCTGCGAAAAAAGGCTGGTTTGCAGCGGAAATTGCCGATATCCCGGGGCGGATTTGCGGGGCCTCGTCTCATTGTCGCGAGACGGCGTCTTCCCGGTGAGACGAGGATATACGTCGAGATGACCGAACCCGCCTATGTCGCGGTGGACTGGGGCACCAGCAGCTTCAGGCTCTGGCTGATCGACCGCGCCGGCAAGGTGTTGGCGGAACGTCGCAGCGACGAGGGCATGCTGGCGGCGGCGAAGGCCGGCTTTCCCGCCGTGCTGCAATCGCATATTGCGGCAGTCGAGGCTCCCGATCATCTGCCGGTCCTCGTCTGCGGCATGGCCGGCGCGCGCCAAGGCTGGGTCGAGGCCGGCTATGTCGACACGCCGGCGCCGTTGTCGGCGATCCTGAAGCAAGCCGCGCGCGTGTCCGGCGAAGCGCGCGACATTCGCATCCTGCCAGGTATCGCGCAGCGCAACACAAAAGCGCCAGACGTGATGCGCGGTGAGGAGACGCAACTGCTCGGCGCGCTCGGTCTCGATGCCGCTGGGGAAGCGCTGGTCTGCATGCCCGGCACGCATTCGAAATGGGTGCGGCTGAAGGACGGCACGATCGCGCATTTCTCCACCTTCATGACCGGCGAGCTGTTCAGCGCGGTGACGCGTGAGACGATTTTGTCGCTTGCTGTCGCAGGCGCCGATGCGGCCGAAGATGTCGCGAGCTTCCAGGCTGCGGTGAAGGCGGCGTACCAAGCTCCGGCCTTCGCGGCCAATCTTCTGTTCGGCGCGCGGTCGCGTCAGCTGCTGTTCGGGGGTACACCGGCCGCCGCGCGCGAAACGCTGTCAGGCACGTTGATCGGCGTCGAGCTGGCGGCAGGGCTCTCCGGCGCGATGCCGAAAGCCGGCATCACGCTGATTGCCTCGGGGCGGCTCGCGATGCTGTACAGGCTGGCTTTCGACGCGCTGTCGGTCACCGTGAGCCCGGTCGATGCCGATCAAGCCGTCCGCCGCGGTCTGTCGATGGCGGCTGCCGCGATCTGGACGAAATAGAAGGACTGTTGAGATGAGCGTTCCCTTTCCGGCGATGAAGCGACCACTGGTCGCGATCCTGCGCGGCGTGAAGCCCGAGGAGACCGAGGCCATCGTCGGCGTGCTGATCGAAGCGGGCATGACCGCAATCGAGATTCCGCTGAACTCGCCGGACCCGTTCCGTTCGATCGCGACGGCGGTGAAGCAGGCGCCCGCCGGCGTGCTGATCGGTGCCGGCACGGTGCTGACGGCGGCAGACGCCGATCGGCTCAACGATGTCGGGGGCAAGCTGATGGTCTCGCCGAATGTTGACACCCAGGTGCTGGCACGCGCGCATCAGTACGGCATGGTCACGATGCCCGGCGTGTTCTCGCCGACCGAAGCGCTGCTCGCAGCGCGGTCGGGGGCATCGAGCCTGAAGTTCTTTCCGGCCAGCGTGCTCGGCGCGTCCGGCATTGCCGCGATCCGCGCCGTGCTGCCGGCCGGCGTGATGATCGCCGCCGTCGGCGGCGTCTCCGACCAGAATTTCGCGGAGTACATCAAGGGCGGCGTGACGGCGTTCGGGCTCGGCTCCAGCCTCTACAAGCCCGGCATGACGGCGGCGGACGTTGCCGCTCGCGCAAAGTTGACGATCGCGGCCTACGATCGGGCGATTGCGAAAGACTGAGCCCGCAATAAACAAGCCGTGATGTCGTCACGGTCGCGCGTTATCCTATCTTGCTGCACAAGCGAGATCAGGAGACCGACATGGCGATCAACAATGTAGCCGATCTGTTCGTGGCGACGCTCGAACAGGCCGGCGTCAAGCGCATCTACGGCATCGTCGGCGACAGCCTGAATGCGCTGACCGAAGCGCTGCGGCGGCGCGGCACGATCGAATGGATCCACGTCCGGCACGAGGAGGTCGCGGCCTTTGCCGCTGCCGGGGAAGCGGAGATGACGGGCAGCCTTGCGGTATGCGCGGGGTCGTGCGGTCCCGGCAATCTGCATCTGATCAACGGCCTGTTCGACGCACATCGCAGCCGCGTTCCCGTGCTGGCGATCGCCGCGCAAATCCCGACCGCCGAGATCGGCAGCGGCTATTTCCAGGAGACGCATCCGCAGAACCTGTTCCGCGAGTGCAGTCATTATTGCGAGCTGGTCTCCGATCCGAGTCAGCTTCCTTACGTGCTGGAAAACGCCATTCGCGCGGCGGTCGGCATGCGCGGCGTTGCCGTCGTCGCCATGCCCGGCGACGTCGCTTTCCGCAGCCCACCCAAGCGCGCGCTGTCGACGGCGCGGGGCCTTACGCTGTCGGCGCCGACAATCGTGCCGCAGGCCGATGAACTGAAGGCGCTCGCGGACCTGCTGAACGGCGCCGAGCGCATCACCTTGTTCTGCGGTCGCGGCTGCGCCGGCGCGCATGCGCCGTTGATGCAGCTGGCGGAGGCCTTGAAGAGCCCGATCGTGCATGCGCTGGGCGGCAAGGAGCATGTCGAATACGAAAATCCCTACGACGTCGGCATGACCGGCTTCATCGGCTTCTCCTCGGGCTATGCCGCCATGCACGCCTGCGACGCGCTGGTGATGCTCGGCACCGATTTTCCCTACAAGCAGTTCTTCCCGACTGATTGCCAGGTCGCGCAGATCGACATTCGCCCCGAAAATCTCGGCCGGCGCTGCAAGATCGATCTCGGCCTCGTCGGCGACGTCAAGCTCACCATCGAGGCGCTGCTGCCGCTGCTCAAGGCCAAGTCGCAGCGCAAGCATCTCGACGATGCCATCGCGCACTACAACAAGGCGCGCGAAGGTCTGGACTCGCTCGCCAGGGGCACGCCGGGAGCCAAGCCGATCCATCCGCAATATCTGGCGAAAGTCATCAGCGACCATGCGTCTGACGATGCCGTCTTCACCGCCGATGTCGGCACGCCGACGGTGTGGGCCGCGCGCTATCTCGACATGAACGGCCGCCGCCGGCTGATCGGCTCCTTCGTGCACGGCTCGATGGCCAATGCCATGCCGCAGGCGATCGGCGCGCAGGCCGCGCAGCCCGGCCGTCAGGTGATCTCGCTCTCGGGCGACGGCGGCTTCACCATGCTGATGGGCGATCTGATCACGCTGACGCAGATGAAGCTGCCCGTGAAGGTGGTCGTCTTCAACAACGGCGTGCTCGGCTTCGTCGCGCTGGAGATGAAGGCGGCGGGTTACGTCGACACCAATGTCGATCTTGAGAACCCTGATTTCGCCGCGATGGCGCGCGCGATGGGCATCTTCGCGAGACGCGTCGAGGATCCCGGCGAGCTTCCGGGCGCCATGAAGGAAATGCTGGCCCACGACGGACCGGCGCTGCTCGACGTCGTCACTGCGAAGCAGGAGCTGTCGATGCCGCCGACCATCACGCCCGAGCAGATCAAGGGCTTCAGCCTCTGGGTCTTGCGCGCGGTGATGAACGGCCGCGGCGACGAGGTGCTCGATCTCGCCAAGACAAATCTGTTGCCGCGCTAACCCCGCTTGGCAGACGGCACGGGCAGCCGCTCGTGGCGGCGCTGGAAGCGCTGCCAGTGCAGTACGCCGCCGATCAGCAGCGCCGGCACGAAGCCGAGTATGATCAGGAAATGGGGCAGCTGCTTCGGCGAGATGAAGGCGATGGCGATGTCGGAGATCAGCCACAACGCAGCGAACATCACCGCGAAATCGATGCGCGGGCAGCGCAGATAGTAGAACACGGCGGTGATGACGATGGCGGGTCCAATGGCGATGCCGATCATCACCGCCGTCAGCTCCTTCGGCGTCAGCGCGTCGAGCACCAGCGACGCCAGCAGCCAGAGCGCGGCGAACATGGCGACGATGTCGAGCGGATGCCGCAACCCAATACCTCTCGCGGGAACATGCTATCGTTGTGGCCCAGACCTTGGCCGTCAAGGGAAAATGCGCCTATTCCTCGTCGTTTCCGGGCGTCGGCCGCAGCATGAAATGGCCGAAGGCGGTGGCGATCGGCTTGTTCGCATCGTCCTGCCAGGCCCGCGCCTCGAAGGCGACGATGCGCCGGCCCTGCTTCACGATCGAGACGTTGGCGAAGGTGTCGAGCGCGCGGCCCGAGCGCAGATAGTTGACGGTTAGTCCGATCGGCTTGGGCAGTGCGGCGGCGCCGAGTTCGCGCGCCACTCCGAAGATCGCGGTGGTCTCGAGGAAGGCGCCCGTCATGCCGCCATGAATCGCGGGCAGAATCGGATTGCCGATGATCTTTGGCGAGAACGGCATCATCAGTGTGTCGTCGTCGTTGACGCGAATGCCGAGCCAGCGCGCGAACGGGCTGTTGGCGAACGGGCCATCCGGATCGTCCGGCGCCTCCAGCGACGAGATGCCGGGTGAATCCATCCTGCGGTCCGCGAGCATGTTGGTGCGGTTGGCGCCGATCATGAAGCAGGCGGTCGCGGTCGCGACCGGATCGTCCTCGGATTCCTGATAGGCGGTGGAGCGCACGAAGGCGATCGAACGCGTGGTGCGGTAGCAGACCGAATGCGCCTTGATGTCGAGGCCCGGCGTTGCCGGCTTCTGATAGTCGATACGCAGATCGAGCGTGGCGATCGCGCTTGTGCCATCAAGCGCGAGTTGCACGGCCATGCCACAGCTCTCGTCCAGCATCGCGGTGACAACGCCGCCATGCAGCACGCCGGTCTCGGTGTCGCCGACGAAGACGGGCCGGTAGGTCAGGCTGGACCAGGCCTCGCCAGGTGCGAAGCGGTCGAGCTGGAGCCCGCTGATATGGCCGTAATCGGAGCGGCGGCCCTTGATCGCCTCGGCGAGTTCCTCGAACGGAAGCGTGGTCGGTGAGCTGGACATGACGACGTTCTAGACCAGTGTCGGGCGCGGCGCAAAACCCTGAATACGCGTCCCACGGCAGGTGTGCCGGGTTTGGCCTCGACAGAGCGGGCCGAAGCAACGATGGTGGGCGCTTCGTCTATCGACTAGCCGCAAGGAGTGCCCATGGCCGACCCCGAAACGCCCGCCACCAGCCAGGGTCCCGTCATCATTTCGAGCTCGAGCTCGGAGCGGGCGCCGATCATTTATTTCGACGGTGCATCCTGCTTCGGCCACCACAACGGCGCGATCCAGATCGAACTCGCCGCGAACTTGCTGATGCCGGTCGGCGCCGCCGTCAGGGTCGACGTCGTCCAGACCGCACATCTGCGTTGCAGCGTGGCCGCGGCACTGGCTCTGCGCGAAGCGCTCGAAAAGGCGCTGGCAATGTATCAGCAGGGCCAGCAGCAGCCCCGGTCGGAGGAAATTCCCACGGTGAAGAACTGAGACAGTTAGCGGATCGCAAGTTAATGCGATCAACTCGCTCAACCCACATGCACCTTCGGCTTCCTGCCGCCGTTCCACTTGCCGTCGAACGCGCGCTCGATCTGGGCGGCGAGCTGCAGCAACAGGCCGTCATTGGCCTGCTTCGCAATCGCCTGGATGCCGAGCGGCAGGCCGTGGTTCTGCGTGGCCATCGGCATCGAGATCGCCGGCATGCCGCAGAGATTGGCGAGCGGCGTGAAGGCGAAGAAGCGCCAGAGATTGCCGAACCAGTCGAGCACGTCAGGGTTGTCGGAGATGGTGAGATATTCCCTGGTGCCGACCTTCGGCGTCGGGAGCGCGGTGATCGGCGTCAGGATCACGTCCCACTGCTCGAAGAAGGCGCCGAAGGCGCGTGAGGTCGTGTTGAACACGCCTTGCATCTTCGCCCGCTCGGCGAAGCTCGTGTGCCGGCCGGCTTCCCAGATCCGGATGTTCATGGGCTCGATGAGATCTTCCGGCGGCCGCTCCAGTCCGCGCGCGGCCAGCATGTTGGAGATCACCACGGCAAAATTCGAGATGTAGCAGGTGGTCTGCGCCGCGAACGCGGCGCGGAAGTCGAGTTCGGGCAGGGCGTACTCGACGTGATGGCCGAGGCCTTCTAGGAAACGGCCGGCCTTTTCCAGCTCGGCCGCGATCTCAGGCGTCGCGGTGTAGTCGCCCCAGCTGTGCGACAGCGCGATGCGAAGTCTTGACGGATCGCGCTTGATCATCTCGGAATAAGGCTGCGCCGTGGTCCAGAACGGCATGAACTCGCCGGGCGCCGCTCCCCTTGCATGATCGACAAAGGCGGCGGTGTCGCGCACCGAACGCGACTGGCAGCCCTGGATCGAGACGAGGCCGGTGAGATCGGACATGTGCGGGGCGAGCGAGAACACGCCGCGCGAGACCTTCAGCCCGATATTGCCGTTGACCCCGGCGGGAATGCGGATCGAGCCGCCGCCGTCGGTCGCATGCGCGATCGGCACCACGCCGGCCGCGACCATCGCGGCGCTTCCCGCGGACGAGCCGCAGGTGGTGTAGTCGGTATCCCAGGGATTGCGCGTGACATAGACGGCCGGATTGTCGGCCGAGCTGCACACGCCGAATTCCGGCGTCGTGGTGCGCCCGATCAGGTTCAGTCCGGCTTGGCGGAATTTGCCGGTCAGGAACGTGTCGGCGCTGGCGCGATTGCCGCGCATCAACAGCGAGCCCATCTCCTGGAGCCGGCCCTTCATGGTCGGGCCGAGGTCCTTCATCAGGAAGGGCAGGCCGGCGAACGGGCCGGCGAGATTGGCGCCGTCCTTGGCGGGATCGGCGATCGCGTCGTCGAACAGCTCGACCACGCCGGACAGTGCCGGATTGACCTTGGCCACGCCCGCAGCGGCCTGGCGCGCCAATTCCTTCGCCGTCAGCTCGCCCTTGCGGACACGCGCCGCCAGTCCGACGCCGTCGTGCTGCGCCCATTCGTTCCAGCTCATCGGCAAAGTCATGCGATCCCAACCTCTTTGTGCGGCGCCACTTAGTTTCGCACAGGAACACTTTAATCAACCGAGGCGGCGCGAAGGGCAGGGTTGCGCCGGATGGAGAGGTAATTCCGCATTGCATGCGCACGCATCAATTCGAGACCTTCGCGATCACCGCGATCGGCCCGCCGCCGGCGGGGCCCTGATGCTCGGCCCCGCCGGAGACATAGACCGCTCCGGAGCCGGCAAGGCCAGCGATCAAGCCGCCGACGGCAGCCCGGGCGTGGCGCGTTGAGCTGATGTCGGTGTCCTCCAGCATGGTGTGGCGAAAGCCGCGCACGCTGCCATCGGGCGAGGCCTCGGCCTTGGCGAAGATGTTGACGAGCTCGCGGCCCGTGGTGGCCTGCGGCGCGGCGCCGAGCCCAACACTCTCCAGCGCCGCAAGCACCGCGGCGGCGTCGATCGCATCGCTCATCACGGCATGCCCGATCTCGAATTCGCTCGTCGAGGAGATCGCATTGCCGAGCACGATGATGACGTTGTGCATCAGCTCGATCCCGGACGAGGTCGAGGCGACCTTCGAGAACAGATCGTAGCGTCGCAGCACGTCCTCGTTGCGTAGGTCAGGCGCAATCTCGCCGAGCGCGACCGCAACCCCGAGCGCGGAAGCGCCCCGCGAATAGGCCATCGAGCTGTAAGCGCTCGTCGTCACCGTCGTGTTGCCGCGCGCGTTCGCCGCCTCGACGCGATCACTGGTGAGCAGCGGGCACTTGATCTGCACGAAATGGATGTCGGCGGGATCGGCGATGCCGGCATCCTCCATCGCGGCCCTCACGGCGTTGGCTGTTTCCGTGATCTGAGCGGAGCGGCCGAGCTCCTCAGGGAGGAAATCCCGGGTGTGCGCCATGCCGATGCTCAGGCGCTTGCCGGACATGCCTGCCGGGCGCTGCAGAACGTCGCGGCGCGTGAACACCGTGATGTGCGGGCTGAGCACGCCCTCGGTGCCGCCAGACATCACGAAAGCGATGCGTTGCTCGACCTCCTGCGGCGACAGGCCGAGCTGCGGCGCAAGCGCCGTGCACAGCGCGGCGACGGCATATTCCCGGGTAAAATCGTTGACGCCGCCATTGCCTTCGGTCTTGCCGAGGATGGCCAGGATGGACGCCGGATCGATCGCGCCGGAGCCGATCATGCTCAGAAGGCCGGAGACGTCGCCGGGCCCCTTGGTGGCGATCCTGATGACGCCGACCGATGTCGTCCGCATTATAGTCCTCGTGTGGAGTTCGATGTCCGGCCCGTGAAACAGCCGTCGAACCAAGGCTGCTGTCAAGGTCCAGGCGGTCCGGAACTCCGTAGGCCGGAGAGCAAAGCGATATCCGGGACGGTGCGGATGCTGTCCCGGGTATTGCTACGCTCACTCGAGCTACAAGATGTCGCGTTGTCCGACGGCGAAACGCCCAATCGTGGGTCAATCTGTGCGGCTTAAAATATTCGTCTTTACCGAAGTTCGGAATTGGCGTATGTGTCACCCATCCCGGCTCACCCAAGAGGGGCGATCGTACGTCGTCACGATATGCGAGCCGGGCTTGCGGTGGACGCGGCAGCGTCGGGCGCGAGGCTAAGGGCAGGGCGGATTGCTCTCCGTGAGCCCCAACGCTTCGCGCGGACGGACGGCGCTGTCAGGTTCGTCTCATCATCAGGTCGACGGCAACGTGCACAAAGTCGTCGAAACCGGTGGTGAAATGGCGGGCCGTGCGTACGGCAAAACCGTGTGGTCCTGGCCGTCGTTGCTACGGTCAAGCTCTTGCGGAC